>CAWGJS010000001.1:0-1325117 GCA_963822955.1 uncultured Actinomycetota bacterium
CGCCCAGCACTTCGGCATACGCACAGATCGTGAAAAAAGCTCCGGCAAGAACGGCGCTTTGGATAACGGCGCGCGGGATGGTTTTCAGCGGATTGCGCGCCTCGGAGCCTAACGTGGTCGCGCTCTCGAATCCGACAAAGCTGAAAAGGGCCAGCACCAGTCCCAGCCGGAGGCCGCTGCCGCTCATACCACGGAGATGCAGTTGCTCCGCGTCCAGGTGCCAGCCGTGACGCACCAACAAAAGCGTTACCACAATCACGATTACCGTCACGGACGCGGCTTCGATCGATAACATGAGGCGCGCGGCAATTTTTACGTCGCGATAGGCAATGAATATCGAAACTCCCGTGCACAGCACAGCGAGCAATACTGCAGAGTACACATGGCCGGTGGAATCACGCAGCAGCAAGTTCGCGTAGTGATAGAAGCCGCCGATGACACTAGATCCAGTCGCCACATAGGCGAGCAAAATTTTACTCGCGACGGTCGCACTCAGCCACGGGGGAAAGTGTCATCGAAGCATACGCGTAGAGTGATCCGGGCGAGGAGGAATGGCGAGCGTAGCGGCTGATGCATAAGGCGACGAGCAGGACGGCCACGGTTGCCAGCACATATGCGAGCCAGGTACCGTTGCCCGCCAGGGCGCAAACCAGCGGGATGGTCGCGGCGGGCGTAGTGGTAGGGGCCATGGTGGAGACAGACTGGGCCAGAGTTTCCATCGGAGACAGGATCTCGCGACGCAACCCATAGTCTGTGTTCTCAGAAAGCTCGCTCACGTGTGCGCTCCATGCTGGCTGCGATACTTGCAGTGTTTGATTCTTCCGCGAATTCGACTGGCGTCGGATTGTACAACACGCACCGGCGAACGAGGCGGAGAGAACCGCGTCCAAAACGGTGGTGTATCATCTTGCAAAGTTCCTTCTGCTTCGATGGAAAACTCATCGGCCGGAAGGAACCGCATCCGGAATCGCAAGCGTGCAGTCGCGCAGCGCCCACCGGCGGCCGTACTGCTTACCGAGACCGCTGGCTGCCATGACGAAGCTCATGCCACATCCTCCGCGAAGCAGCTACGGAACGCTGTGCGGTAGATCGCCTCGATGTCATCCGGGCCAAGGCCCGCGACGCGCGCCGAGCGCAGCCAGTCGGTCATCGAACCGAGAAACCGGTCCTGGGCGGCGGGATCGGTGCGCGGCAGCGAACGCGTAATGAAGGTTCCCTGACCCGGCCGGGCTCGCACCAGGCCCTCGCGCTCAAGATCCCGGTAGGCCTTCAGCACCGTGTTCGGATTGATCGCCAGCTGGGCGACAACCTGCTGAGCCGTCGGCAACTGGTCGCCCGGTTCGAGCAAGCCGAGCTGCAGGGCCTGATGAACCTGCTGGACCAGCTGCAGATAGGTGGCGACACCGGACGTGGTATCAAGCTGGAACTCGATCATCACTGCGCTTCCACTAATCAGTTAGTTGAACGATGCTAGCGACATCCCCGGCTATCGGCAAGAGCATCGGCGCCATTGCGAGTGACCTTTATTGCGCTGCGCCCGCCGGCCAATACGTCCTCGCAGCTTATTGACGTGCAAAACGTTTTGCTCGACAATCGGCAGGTGGCGACGATTCTCGACGTGGCCCGCATCGCGGGTGTCTCACCGGCCACAGTCAGCCACGCATTCTCCGCCAAGCGCCCGGTGAGCGAGCGCACCCGGGCTCGAGTGCACGCCGCCGCGGTCCGTACCGGCTACCGGCCAAGCCAGCTGGCGGCGGCCATGGTGACGGGACGGACCAGAACGCTGGGCGTCGTCGTTCCTGACATCGCCAACCCGTTCTTCAGTGAGCTGGTTCGCGGCGCCGAGGCCAGGGCAATGGCGGCCGGCTGACATGACGATTGTGTGCAGCTCGGAGCTGGATGCGGACCTGGAGGACCGCTGTGTCGAGGTGCTGACCGACAAGCGCGTCGACTCCCTGCTCTACCTGCCCGGCACCACCCGCCGCCATCGCTGCCTCGAAGACTCCGCGCTCAGCGGCACGCCGCTTGTCGTCATCGACGAGGAGATGGCGGATCTGCCCGCGCACGCGAGCATCGTCACATCGGATAACGAAGAAGGCGGCGCCGCTGCCGCCCGGCATCTGGCCGACCTTGGGCATGCCGAGATCGGCGTCGTGGCCGGGCCCCCGGGGTTGCCGACCGCGGAGGCTCGACTGCGCGGCTTCCGTGCCGCGCTCGCCAGCCAAGGCATCACGATCCAGCCGCACCGGATACTGCGAGCCGTGTCGTACACACGGGAGGCGGGCCTCCTCGCGGGAGCATCGCTGCTGGCACGGCAACCTGAGGTCACGGCGGTCTTCTGCGCCAACGATCTGATCGCGCTCGGCCTGATGACGGCCGCGATCGAAGCCGGCCGGACGGTGGGCCGCGACCTGTCGGTGGCCGGATTCGACGACATCTTCGTCGCGCAGCTCGTCAGCCCGGCACTGACGACGATCAGGCAGCCCATCGCCGAGCTGGGTCGCCGGGCGGCCCATCTCGCCATCAGCGCGATCGAGGGCCGTGACTTGCAACCACGCCGCGCGGTGCTGCCAGTGCAGCTCGTAGTCCGCGGCTCGACCGGTCCGGCTCGCACCGGCACTTCGGGGGCGCGAACGTCCCCCAGCTAAGAATCCAACCCGTGTCGCACCGGCTGAGCCGGAGGAAGAAGGGACCAGGTGACCACGACAGGAGAGCGCGCCGGAGCGCAGCCGCCGGGCGGCGGCCGCACTCTCTTCGTGCGGAACGCTACCGGCCTTGTTCGTGAGCTCAGCGCCTTCGACGCATTCAATCTCGTGTTCTCGGCGGTGCTGATACCGGTCGGCATCACCGAGGTCATGGCGTTCACCCCGATGTTCTGGCCGCACGCCAACATGCTGCTGTCATTCCTCTTCGCCACGCCTCTGGTCCCGACGTGCGGGCTGGTTTACCTGTACTTCACGGTGATCATGCCGAGGTCCGGCGGTGACTACGTCTGGGTGTCCCGGACGCTGAACCCGTTCCTCGGGTTCTTCGTGAACTTCTCGCTGACGTTCGTGTTCCTGACCTGGATCGCGTTCAACTTCACCTACATGCTCTCGGTGATGGGCCCGGCGCTCGCATACGTCGGCCGGCTGGCATTCCGCGGCGCTGACCGCCCGACAACGGCGAGATGATGGTGATCGCGACGGTCCTCACCGCGGCGTTCACCGCGCTGATGATCTTCGGCGTGCGTGTGGTCGCGCGGTACATGGTCGTGACGTTCGCGATCGTGTGGCTCGGCATGATCGCCTGGCTGATCCCGATGGCCGTCGGCAGCCACGGCCACTTCACAAGCTCGTTAACGCGCACTCGGGCACGACCTACAACGCCATCATCCGCCACGCCCACGGCCTCGGCTTCAGCCCGGCGGGCGCGATCGGCTGGGGCGCCACGCTGTTCGGGATGATCTACTCGTTCCAGGTCTATACCGGATTCCAGTGGACCGGGTACTTCGCCGGGGAGATCAGGAACGTGCGCCGGACCGCGACGACGTCGATCCTCGGCGCACTGCTGGTGTCGGCGATCGGGTACGTCGTCGGTGTCGGACTGATCTACAAGTACTTCGGCTTCAAGTTCTTTGGCGCGTCGATCTTCATGGGCCTTGGCGGTGGCGCGTCGCACTGGAACCTGAAGTTCCTGCCGTACCTGCCGTCCCTGGTGAACTTCCTGCCGGGCCCGCAGTGGCTGCTGGTATTCGTCGTGCTGTGCTTCGTGATCTCGATCCTGTGGTGGACCCCGACCGGCTTCCTGCTGGGCACCCGCAACATGTTCGCGTGGTCGTTCGACCGCCTCGCGCCAGAGAAGCTCACCTCCGTCTCCGACCGGTTCCACACTCCGGTGATCGCCACCGTTGTCGTCGGGTGCGTCGTCGAGGTGCTCAACTACCTCAACATCTACCAGGGCCTGGGCGCGTACCTGCTGAACATCATCGCGGTGATGGGCTGGCGTTCATCATCGTCGTCGCTCGCCGCGGCGATAACTCCCTGGCGGCGCCCGCAGATGCACTCGCAGGGGCCTCGGTGGGCCAAGGGCAAGCTCGGCGGCGTCCCGGTCATCACCATCGTGGCCGCGATCTCCGCGATCTCCTGGGGATTCGTGATCTACGTCGCATTCCACACCGGATTCGGGGGCACATTCGGCCTGAAGCCCATGGTGGAAGCGTTCACTGCGCCCGCCATCGGCATCGTCTACTACATCGGCGCCCGGCTATACCGGCAAGCAGCAGGGCATGCGGTTCGCCCAGACGTTCGCCGAGATACCGCCAGAGTGAGCAGACCCCGGATGACGAGTGCCTCGGTGAACAGCGGATGCGCGGGAACGACGGCCCGCCGCACCGTACACGATCCTCCCGCTGGCCCGGCGAGTGGCGGTGGCCGGACGGGCTGTGGTGGCCGCGGCGGCGGCCGGCGGCATCCCGGTCAGGCTGATGGGCGGGGTCGCGATCTGGATTCGCGCCTCCGCCCCGGCCAGGGCAGCGCTCGGCGGGACCTATCCCGACATCGACCTGGTAGCTCACAAACGCCAGGCACGCGCGCTGCGCGACCTGCTCGAGGAACTCGGCTACAACCCCGAGCGGGTGTTCAACGCAACCCACGGAGCGAGGCGGCTGCTCTACCACTCGCCAGACGGCGCCTGGCACGTGGACGCCTTCCTGGACACATTCGAGATGTCGCACACCCTGGACCTCGGCTCCAGGCTCGAGACCGAGTCGCTGACCCTGCCCGCGGCAGAACTGCTGCTGACCAAGCTGCAGATCGCCGAAGTCAACGCCAAGGACCTGTCGGACGCGGCATGCTGCTCTGGGATCACGAGCCGGTGACGGCGACGGGCGACGGCCTGTCTGCGAATCTCGGCCCGGCTGGCGAGGGTGTGCGCGGCAGACTGGGGGCTCTTCACGACAGTGACCGACAACCTTGCCGATGCGCCGACACTGGTCGGTGCTCGTCATGACGCCGGCGACCGAAGCGAGGATCGCCGGACGGATCGGCGGCGATCAGCCGCGCACTGCCGCATGCGCCGAAGACGATCCCTGGCGGATGCGGGCAAGATGGGCGGCAGGGTGCGCTGGTACGAGGTACCCGAGGAGGTCGTCCGGTGACGCGAACGATTTACTTCGCATCAGACATCCACGGCTCGGACGTGTGCTGGCGTAAGTTCCTGAACGCGGCCAGGTTCTACGGCGCGGACATCCTGGTCATGGGCGGGGACGTCATCCGGCAAGGCCGTGGTGCCGGTCGTGCCACGCCACTGGCGGCTATGTCGCCAGGCAGATGACCGGCGACAAGGTGCTAGGTTCGGCCGAGCTCGACCAGGTGGAGGCGAGGATCCGCGACATGGGCTTCTACCCTTACCGGACCACCGATGAGGAACTCGATGAGACCTGGGACGACCCGCGATGCCGTGCACCGGGTGTTCCTCCGGCTTGATGCGCGAGACCCTGGACCGGTGGATGGAATGGCGGCCGACAAGCTGGCCGGGACGCGGGGTCCCGCTCTACGTCATGACCGGCAACGACGACCCGCCCGAATTGCACGAGCATGCTGCGGCGAGTCTCCGGTCCTGACCGATCCCGAGGACCAGCTGATCGACCTCGGCGAGGGGATCACCATGATCTCCTGCGGCTGGTCGAATCGGACCCCCTGGAACTCGCCGAGGGAGATGGACGAGGACGACCTAGACCACCACATCGAGAAACTGGCCGCCGAGGTAACTGAGCCGGAGAGGGCGGTATTCAACCTCCATGTTCCGCCCGCCGGGACCGCCATCGACCGGGCCCCAGTGCTTGACAGCGCGCTGAAGCCCGTGGTCAAGGGCGGCGCGGTCATGATGGAGTCCGTCGGGTCGGTAGGCCGTCCGCAGGGTGATCGAGCGACACCAGCCGATGCTGTCGCTGCACGGGCACATCCACGAATCACGTGGCGCGATCAAGATCGGCAAGACGCTGTGCATCAACCCTGGCAGCGAGTACGCCGACGGAATCTTGCAGGGCGCGCTGATCGAGCTGAACCCGCGCAAGGGCATCAAGAGCTATCAGCTGCCGGCCGGCTGAGCGACGGCACGGCAGCTGGCGGCACGACGGCAGGCAGATCGACAAGCAGCAGAAGGAGCCGAAGTGGATCAGCGCGCGTTCGAGCTACGGATGACCAGCCAGCGGGATCGCCTGCGAGTGAGTCCGGACGAGCTACTGCACCGGGTCGAGCGCTCGCGCTTACGGGCCCCGGAGCAAGGAAATACTCCGCCAGCACGTGATCAGCGAGTCGACTGGCCAGGTGGGCTTCGCCCTCTTCGACTGCCCGCCTGTCATCGTCCGCGGCTCGGGTGCCCAGGTGTGGGACGCCGACGGCAGGGAGTACGTGGACATGCTGGCCGGCTTCTCCGTGTCGAACGTCGGCGCACTGTCACCCGGCGATCGTCGCGGCGATCGACGACCAGGCCGCCAGGCTGATTGCATTACTTCGACCTGCCGAACGAGCCGCGGGAGCAGCCTGGCCGCCGGCTGGCCGCACTGGCGCCCGGCGACCATGCCAAGCGGGTCGTGTTCGGGGTGACCGGGGCCGACGCGGTCGAGCTGGCCATCCGGCTCGCCCGCTGGTATACCGGCGCGCCGATGATCCTGTCCGCCTACGGCGGCTATCACGGCACTACGGGCGGGACGATGGCGACGACCGCGAAGGGCGGCATGTGGGCCTACTACTACCCGGTACTGCCAGGGGACAGCGGCCACGCGAAGATCCCCTTCTCCTACCCCTACCGCTGCCCGGTCGGAGCGTCGCCGGAGAACTGCGCTGAGGCTTGCATCGAGTACACCAGGCGGCTGCTGCTCGGCAAGGAGTCCCCGTTCACTGAATTCCGCGGCCATGTCTCGAACGTCGCCGCAGTCCTGCTCGAACCGTGCCAGGCAAGCGCCGGCTACATCATCCCCGGCGAAGGCTACCTGCGCGGGATTCGCGACCTCTGTGATGAGTTCGGCTTCCTGCTCATCGACGACGAGATCCAGGCAGGTATGGGCCGCACCGGCACGATGTGGGCGTGCGAGCACGAGGGCATGGTGCCCGACATGATCGCTACATCCAAGGGCCTGGCGAGCGGGCTGCCGATCTCCGCGCTGATCACCTCGGACGAGATCGCAGCCTCATGGGGACCTGGCGCGCACGTCGCCACCTTCGCGGCGACCGCGCTGGCATCGGCGGCAGCGAACGCCACCTTGGACCTGTACGAGTCCGAGCAACTGGTCAGGCGCGCAGCGGACATCGGCGGCTACTTCCGGCAGCGTCTCGAGGAGCTTCAGGAGCGGCATCCGATCCTCGGCTGGGTCGACGCCCGCGGCCTGTTCATCGGCCTGGAGTTCGTGCGAAGCCGCGTCACGAAGGAACCCGCCGCCGACGAGGCCGCGTGGATGCTCGACTTCTGCGTGCGCGAGGGACTCCTGTTCGAAAAAGGCGGGTACTACTACAACCGGTTCCAGCTGATCCCGTCACTGGTGATCGAGAAGGACGCCATCGACCGCGCCGTCGACATCCTGGACCGGGCGATGGCCATGGCGGAGCAGCGATCGGGAATCACCGGCGCGTAACGAGGGGCATGCCGCCAGCGCACAGCGGGCAGTCGCCGGCCGGCCACGCCTGGCTGGTGATCGTCTCGACCGGGTAGAAGGGCACGGACAACTCAGCCGCGACAGCACGCGCGCCTGGTCCGAGAGCCAGAAGCGCGCCAGCCGCCACGGGCTCGGCTGCCTGCCTGCGCAGCTCGGCGGCGCAGGCGCGCACCGCGGTTCCGGCGTTGACCGCGTCGTCGGTGACAGCCACGCGCCAGCCGCTGATGCCCCCGGCTACGTGCGGCAGGCGGTACCCGGCGGGCTGCTTCTCAGCGTCCCGGTATGCGGGAAGGAACGCCGTGTCCAGCAAGTCGGCCACGGCCTGCGCCAGGAGAGCGCCACCCTCCATAGGCCCGCAGACTGCGTCGATGCGATGCGCGCCGATCTGGTCCGCGAGCCAGCGAACATGCGGGCGCAGCAGTGCGGGACGCAGGAACAGCGCATCGAGATCGAGCCAGAGGTCGCCGTGGTAGCCGGTGGCCAGGTTGAAGTGGCCAGGCTGCGGACTGGCGAGCGCGGCTATGCCGGTTGCCATGATTCTACTGTCCGGTCAGGCGAGTCTCGGCGCGGTCACGCATCGAGCCTGCGACATGTGACCGCGCCAGTGGAGCTCTGCCCCGCAGTGGTCAGCGGGCCAGCTTGCTGCCGCCGGACCAGGGTCCGTAGCCAACCGAGGCCCTGGCCCGGACCTGGCAGACGTAGCTGACCCCGCGGGTGAGCGAGGTCACCTTCACCGGTGAGCGACGGCCGGTGCCGTAGCGCGTGATGTGGTGGGCTGCCTGACAGCGGGCCTCGTAGGACCGGACATAGGAACCCCGGGGTCGTGCTCTGCGGAAGGTGAGGTAGGCAACCGTCGCCGACGCCCGGCGGGCCGTCAGGCCGGTCGGGGCGCGCGGTGTGATCTTGCCGCGCTTGATGTGCACCGTCCGATGCGAGAACGTAATCCCGGTGATCGCGATCTCGGTCGAGGTCGGTCCCGGGGTCACGGTCACGGTCCCGGTCCCCACACTGGCCGAGATGCCGGCGGAAGTGAGGGTAGCGGGGTCGTTGATACCCATGTCCACGAGGAATGCGTTGGGCAGCACGCCGTACCAGAAGCCCTGGAACACCTGGCCGTTCAGCTCGTGGGAGTTGCCGAGCTCCTCGCTGATGGTCAGCGGATTTCCGGTGATCTCCGGCGGTATCTCGGTGAGTTCGACGTTCGTCCACTGGTCGAGGCCGTTGAAATCGCTCCACTGAGCAGAATCGCTCCACTGCTGCCAATCGCCGATCTCACCCTGGAAGGCGACGATCGTGTTGGTCTCGTTCTGGGGGCAGGTCCACTTGATCGCGTTGCAGTCGGCGTTGACTCCTTGCTCAACGGCGGTGCCGGATACCGTCACGTCCCAGGTGGAGCCGTTCTGGGTGTCGGTCACGCTCACTCCGCCCGCGTACTCGTCGACGACACGCGGCGGGTGCGCGCCGACGTCGACCGTAATGCTGAACGGAACCCCAGCATCTCCGGTCGCCAGCGTTGCATAGGTGCCCTTAATCTGCGCGTCGGCGATGCTCCACTGGGTCAGGAACTCACCGGACTGCAGCGACCCGGAAGCAGATACCACGTAGGTCGGATCACTCTGCGTGATGGCGACCCCGTTCCGCGATGCAGACACAACACACGGCGGTGCGTGGTTCCCGCACCATTCGCCGGGGTCAATGGACGGCCGTTCGGGCATCGCCTGCGCCGACGCGCCGACGAGGGGAACGGCGAGGCCCGCGATCGTCACGAACGCAGCAGCCAGTACGGTGGCACGTCTTTTCATTGCGCAAGCATGCCGTAGATATCATGAATTGGCCAGCATCCGATAAGCGAGCATTATTGAGTGCTGAGTGCGGCGCGCTGGGTGTCGAGGAAGGCCTGTTCGACCGGGTTCGCGGTGAGCGAGCGGGCGGTCGCGTAGGCCGCAGCGGCCTCGCTCGTGCGGCCGAGGCGGCGTAGCAGGTCGGCGCGCGCCGCGTGAAACAAGTAGTAGCCGTCCAGGCCCGAAGAACGCAGGTCATCCACCGCGGCCAGGCCGGTTGCGGGGCCGCGGACCTCGGCGAGCGCGACGGCGCGGTTGAGTGCGACAACCGGTGTCGGCGTGAGCGCGTACAGCTGGTCATAGAGCGTCAGGATGGCGCGCCAGTCGGTGCTGTCGAAGCTGGGCGCGACGGAATGGACAGCGTTGATGGCAGCCTGGATCTGGTACGGGCCGGGGCGGCCACGCTGGACGCACGCACGCACGATGGCCTGCCCTTCGGCGATCAGGCGGCGGTCCCAGAGCCGCCGGTCCTGATCGGCCAGGCGGATCAGCGACCCGCCGGCGGTGACGCGCGCGGCGCTGCGGGCGTGCAGCAGCAACAGCAGCGCCAGCAGCCCCTGCGCCTCCGGCTCGTCGGGCATCAGCTCGGCGAGCACGCGGGCGAGCCGGATCGCCTCCGCGCACAGGTCGAGCCGCAGCAGCGAGCCCGCAGTCGCCGCGTAGCCCTCGTTGAAGATCAGGTAGACGACCGCCAGTACAGGCGTGAGGCGGCCGGGAAGCTCGGCTTCCGCGGGCACGCGGTAGGGGATGACGGGTGGTCCTGATCTTGCGCTTGGCCCGGACGATCCGCTGGGCCATGGTTGCTTCGGGCACGAGGAACGCCCGCGCGATCTCCGGCGTCTCGAGCCCGCCGAGCAGCCGCAGGGTCAGCGCGACCTGGGCGGGCTGGTTCAGCGCCGGATGACAGCAGGTGAAGATCAGCCGGAGCCGGTCGTCGGGCACGGTCTCCTCCTCCGGCGCCACGGCATCCTCCGCGGCCTGCGTGGCCGCGCCGTACAGGTGATGCGCCTGCGCGTGCCGCTCGTCGCGGACCGACTCGCGGCGCAGCCTGTCGATGGCCCGGTTGCGGGCGGTGGTCACGATCCACGCGCCGGGATTGGGCGGCAGGCCGTCCGAGGGCCACCTGGCCGCCGCCACGGTGAACGCGTCCTGGACCGCTTCCTCGGCGGCGTCGATATCGCCGAGAAGGCGGATCAGGGTGGCAACGCAGCGACCGTACTCGCGGCGGAAGACAGCCTCGACTGTCACTGCGCCAGAGTTCATGGTCACTGCATGGATGCGCTCACTGCGCGCCGGACGCGGCATCCAGATCGCGTCGTCGAGGTCCCCATCGAACAACGGGCGGACCTCGATCGGCCGCTGTTGCGCGGCGGCGGCGAGCTTCGCCCACTCCAGGGCCTCGTCCAGGTCGGCAGCGTTGATGATCCAGAACCCGGCGAGGTGTTCCTTGGTCTCGGTGTACGGCCCATCGGTCATCAGGAAGTCGCCGCCGGACTGGCGCACCACGGTCGCCGACTCCGGGCCACCTTCCAGGCCGCCCTGGAACACGAAGGCACCGGCGTCTGTCAGCTTGTCGCCCAGCGCGTTCACGTCAGCCCACACCTGCTGCTTCTTTCGCAGGAGGGATGGGAACGGCATAGTCGCGGTAGAGCGCGAGCAGGTACTGCGTCATGACGATCACTCCCGTTTGTCACCCGGGGCCGGTCTCTGGCCGGCCCTCAATCCCGCTACGAAGTGGCCACCGCCGAATCGACAACCGCCTGCCACGGGGCTGATCCGTCGGCAGGCTGGGGGAGACCAGCCTCGGCCACCTACTGGGTCGTGCCCCGGCTGCGGGCGGACAACAATGAGAGGTCATAACGAGGAGCTGAGAAACGTGAAGCCGCGAACCCTGGTGATCATCGGAACGGCCGTAGCGGCAAGCGGGATCGCCATCGGCCTTGTGGTGACCCAGGTCCCGTTTGGGACTCCACCGCTCGGCACCACAGCTAACTGGTCAACTGGCCTGCAGTGCTCTCCGGGCAGGACGCTTGCCAACGGCTTCTACGAACTGCAGAACTACTCCGGCGAGACCGTCACGGTAACAGGGGTGCGCCTGGTCGGAGGGATTGGCCAGACAATGACCTCGGCGGCCTACCTGGTGCCGATCCAGCACACACACGGCGAGTGGCTGCTGATCGGCCTGGTTCCGCCCTGGCCGCCGACCTCGCCTATGTGGAAGCTGCGCAAACGGGTGCCCGCGACGATTGCACCGCACAAGAGCGTGAATCTCGTGTACGCCCAGACCCGGACCTCCGACCACCCGAGATCGGCCGTACCGCAGATTACCTACACCGCCGGAGGCTTCACCTACAGGCTGACGGTGCCGTTCCGCTCTCTTGTGGCCTTCAAGTGCTAATGCGCCGTCGAGCTCGCCTGCGAGCGTCTCCAGGCAGCGACCTCGAAAACATCCGCACAATCGGGGGAGCGCAACAACAGCAGCAGCCACCCGAGCGCTCCTAGTTGCCGGCCGCGCCGCGCACCGCGTAGCGGTGCATTGTCACGCCGCTCGCGAACGACCTCTGCTCGAGCAGATCGAGCTGCAGCGGCTCGTCAAGCCCGTCGAAGAGCGGGCGGCCCGCGCCGAGTACGACCGGGTGCGTGAAGAGCAGCAGCTCGTCGAGCAGGTGCGCCCGCAGCAAAGCGGTGGCGAGCGTGGCGCCGCCGACGCCGATGTCGCCGTCGCCGGTGCGCCGGAGCTCGGCGAGCCGTTCGACGGCATCCGCGCCGCCGACGACGGTCGTGTTGTGGGGCGCCGTGCGGCGGGTGCGTGAGACGAGCAGCTTGGGCTTGTCCGTCCAGATGCCGCCGAACTCGCGCTGGAAGTCGGGAAGGGACTCGTCGGCGCGGGCGTCCGGCCAGAAGGGGTCCATCATGTCGTAGATCACCCGGCCCTCCACCATCATCGACAGCCGCCGGGCCCGCTCGTTGAACTCGCGGTGGAGCGGCTCGTCGATGCGCAGCCAGTCGCCGGCGCCCTGCTCGCCGTCCGTGCGCTCGATGCGGAGGTCGAGCGACACGTTCATCCAGTACACGAACCGCGCCGTCATGTCTGCCTCACGATCATGCTCGGGACCAGATTCACTGCGACAAAAGACGGAAACCTGGCCAGCTTCAGTGAGACTCGGACCAGCTTCAGTGAGACAAGACATGTGCGGTCGGCTGCTCGCGCGGGCGAGGGAGCCGGCTTCATTCGACTTAACATAATGTGCATTATCGGCGCACTCTCGGAGCTGCTGGCAGCCAGATAGTCAGCCGCCCGGCACTCGTCCGAGGATCCACCCGAACTCGGAGATGATCCGGATGCCGACATCCTCGACAAGCAGCGGCCGGATCGCCTCGCGTACCGCCTCGGCGAACCGCTCGTAGCCAACTTCCTGCAATGCGGGCCATGATGGTCCCGCCGAGGCAAGCGCCCGCGTCGCCAGGTCAAGGTCTGGCCACTCATTGACGACTTGCGCGGTCCCGCGCTCGGCGAACTCCAGGCCGGCGTCGGCGAGCATCTGCTCGGCCACTCCAGGCCGCCCTGTGTCGCCCTGGCTGAGGGTGGCATCGACATGGCTAGGCGGCGAGAGTTCCACCACTGTGGCGAAGTACGGCATCAGGCCAAGCCGCTTCGGCGCGCCCCAGAATGTGAGCCCCACGAACCCGCCAGGGCGCACCACGCGCCGGGCCTCCCGCAGCGCATCCTCGCAGCCTTTCCAGATCCCGTTGAAGCTTGTCGCCACATCGAACTGGTCATCGTCAAACGGAAGATCGAACATGTCGCCGACCCGGAAATCTGCGTCCGGGGTGCGCACCCGCGCGATCGCGATCAGCGCCTCGGAAGCATCAAGTCCGGCAACCTTTGCTCCGCGCTCCGCCGCCACGTGTGCCGCATACCCGGAGCCGCAGGCGATGTCGAGCAGCCTCGTCCCCGGGCCAAGGCCAGCCCGGTCGAACAGGGCGTCATTCGCGCGCCGCGCATACGGCTCATTCAGGTAGGCCCAATCGGCAGCGCGCTGACCCCAGGCCCGGCCCGACTCGATCCAGCTCATGGGCGGCCGCCTCCCCTGCCATTTGTGCTGTCAGCCGTTCGCCCTAGTGTGCCGGATTTCCCGTGCCTGCGGTGGTCAGGTTGTGCTGTCCGGGCGAGGATCGGCCATTGGTCCTCTCCCCCACCATGCTGATCTTGACGGACAGCCAGGCGGTGATCCGGTAGGCCTGCTCGCAATGCGCCGGCCAAACCGCTCACTCGATCATGTGTCAGGCGGCAGAATTGGCACCCGCCCGAACTGTCGGCGGCCGGGACTACGGTGACAACATGGCTGACGCGAACACCAGGACTGACAGCCTGAAAGAGGACATCCGGGAGATCGGCTACTCGATCCTCGATCTTCAGGCCAAGGCTCGGGATCATGACGCGAAGCTTGAGCAGATCGTCGCGGCACAACTGGCCCACGATGCCCGGTCTCGCCGGTCAGGACTTCAGCTTGTCGCCCACATCGAGCATCAGGATCGTCGCCAGCAGGTCATCTGCCAAGCCAGGCAGCTCGTCGATGCGGTTGCCGAGAACCCGGCGAAGGACGACCTCGTGGATGCCGCCGACGATTGTCTCCGCCGTTAGCGCCGCCCGGCGGCAACCAGGAATGAGTTCGTGGATGTTGTCCTCGATGATCTCGGCGAACATCCCCATCGCCTCGTTTCGCTTCGCCATGGCACGCGGCCCGGCAGCCAGGACCTCGACGATGCACATCCGCGCAACGTCTGGCTCCCTGGCTGTGAACTCCAGGTACGCCCTGATGCCTGCGCGCAGCCGGTCCTGCACAGTCGCCTCTTCGAAGTACGCACGGCGGATGTGCCGGGCCTGCTGGCGCACGACGGCATCGTAGGCGGCGAGGAACGCGTCCTCCTTGTTCTTGAAGTGCTCGTAGAAGGTCCGCCGGGAAACGCCGGCACGCGCGACGATCGCCTCGACGCTCATCTCCGCGTAGCCAAGCTCGGCTGCGGCGTGCGCGACCGCGTCCGTGATGCGTTCCCGCTGATTGGCTGCGATGAAGCTGCGTCGCAATCCGTGCCGGCCACTGGGCAGTTGATGCGGGCGCCGTCTGCGGTCGTCCGGAGCATCGGCCAGCTCGCCGCTGTCCCGCTCGCTCACTTCGGCCTGCACCTGCCCTGCACCCATGGCTCTTAATGGTATACGGCGATGTTCCTGGAACGGCAGCAGCGGCCCGGCGTCAGATGGCCAAAAGGGGTTCGCGCGCGACCCATCTCGCATGATTGATACCGAAACAACCGGTTCGCTGCCATATTGACTCAGGCAGAAGCGAGCACTAGCGTCCTACTAGATCAGACACATTGGCGTTTCTCATGTCCGCAATGGCGCGCTCCCACACTGGACTGGGAGGAGTGCGGGTCGGCGGGTGACTTAGACAAGGAGGCGTGCATGAAGGCATCCAGTAAGTGGATTCGCCGTGCGGTCCTGTGGAGCGCGACGGGCGCCGTAACGGCTGCGATGGTCGTTACCGGGTCGACAGCCGAGGCGGCGCACTCGACGCTTCATCCGGGCTCGAGCCAAGCCCGCGCGGGTTCTGGCAAGAACGGGCCGGGTGGTTATCCCCGGCCCAAGGGCATCTACGCGCCATTCACCAACTGTCCGCTGCTCAATCCCCTCATGCAGGAATCGAGTCCCGGTAACGCGACAGGATGCGTCGCGGGGGACGTCATCAAGGGCTCCATCAAGATCGGTAACATCGCGACGAGGATCCACGCTACGGCGACAGTCAAATATCCGGTAGCCGTGCAGTTCGGCATCTGGGATCCGCCGAACGCAGGATCCAATCAGTTCACCGGCGGGATCCTGCCGCCGCCAGCCGGCCTTTCGGCACAGTTGCTCAGCGCCCCCCAGTGGGTGCGCGGCGGGCTGCTCAAGGCGCTTGGCTGCCCGAACCCCGACCCCATTGTCCGGAAGCTGTGCCATGAGGCCGCGCATCGTGGCGGGGCGTATCTCAAGGTCTTCGCTGCTGCCCAGTCCGCCGGCCCGATCACCAACTTCGGCCTCACCACATGGACGCAGCCGGTGGAGTTCCATCTGATCAACCCGCTGCTCGGCTCGTCCTGCTACATCGGCTCAAGCGACAACCCGGTCGTGCTCAACCCGATGCTCACCGGAACCCTGGGTGAGGAAATGGACCCGCACCCGCGGACCCACCCGGACACTGCTGTACTCAAGATCAAGGGAGCGACAGCCACCGACACCACCTTCACCGCACCCGGCGTCACCGGTTGCGGTCCGGGCGGCACGGCAAACATCGCCGTCGACGAGGCAATCGATACCTCGGTCGGCTTGCCCACCGCATCGGGGGCCGACAGCATCACGCTCAGCGGCACGTTCTACCTGGCTGCCTGCTACGCCCCGCAGAACATGGCAAGTACCCTGCTGTCCGCCTTCCGGGCCAGCGTGCGGAATGCCAAGGCAGCAGTCGCCATCCCGATGACTGCCGCGAGCCTGCGACGCTTCGGGATCCGGCTGCATCACGGCTGACCTCAGCACGAAGACTGCCTGAAAAGACCAGCGGGATAGCGAAGGGCCGCGTGATGTCACGCGGCCCTTCGCGGGGTCAGGCGACCTCCGCCATGGCCTGGGCGAACTGAGCCTGGTACAGCCTTGCGTACGCCCCATCGGCCGCAAGCAGCTCATCGTGCGTTCCCTGCTCGACGATGTGGCCGTCTTCCATCACCAGGATGACGTCCGCGTCCCGGATCGTGGACAGCCGGTGCGCGATCACGAAACTGGTCCGCCCCTCGCGCAGTAGCGCCATCGCCCGCTGGATGAGCACTTCGGTCCTGGTGTCGACCGAGCTCGTCGCCTCGTCCAGGATCAGCACGGCAGGCTGCGCCAGGAATGCGCGGGCGATCGTGATGAGCTGCCGTTCCCCCATGCTGACGTTTGTCCCGTCGTCATCCAGGACGGTGTCGTAACCGTCCGGCAGCGTGCGCACGAACCGGTCCACGTAAGTTGCCTTAGCCGCCGCCACCACCTGATCATGGGTGGCGCCCGCAGCACCGTAGGCGATGTTCTCCTCGATCGTGCCGCCGAACAGCCAGGCGTCCTGCAGAACCATGCCCGTGAGCGCGCGCAGCTCCGTACGGCTCATGCTGGCGGTATCCACGCCGTCCAGCAGGATGTGGCCTGAGTTGATCTCGTAGAACCGCATCAGCAGGTTGACCAGCGTGGTCTTGCCGGCTCCAGTGGGTCCGACGATCGCCACCGTCTGGCCTGGCTCCACCGTCAGGGAAACGTGCTCGATCAGCGGCCGGTCGGGTGAGTAGCTGAACGAGACATCGACGAACTCCACCTTGCCGCGAACGCCGGCCGGGCGGGCTGGCTGGCTGGGCTCGGGTGCCTGCTCGTCCGCATCCAGCAGCGCGAACACGCGCTCTGCCGATGCGACGCTTGACTGCAGCAGGTTGAACATGCTGGCGACCTGCGTCAGCGGCTGGCTGAACTGCCGGGAGTACTGGATGAAGGCGGTCACCGCACCGATCGAGATCGAGCCGGCCGCGATCAGCAGCCCGCCTACGACCGCGACCAGGACGTAGTTCAGGTTCGACATGAACATCATGACCGGCTGGATCGTGCCGGAGATGAACTGAGCCCGGAAGCTTGCGTTGAACAGGGCCTCGTTCTGCTCGGTGAACGTCTGCATCGCCGTCTCGCGCTGGCCGAACGCGGTGACGAGCGCGTGTCCGGTGTACATCTCCTCGATGTGGCCGTTCAGCCTGCCGGTGAACTTCCACTGGTTGATGAACTGCGGCTGCGCCCGCTTGGCGATCTTCCGCATGGCGTAGACAGAGGCCGGCACTGTCACCAGCGCGATCAGCGCGAGTTCCCACGACACGATGAACATCAGCGTCAGCACGCCGATGATGGTGAGCACCGAGGTCACCAGCTGGCTCAGCGTCTGCTGCACGGACTGCTGCAGGTTGTCGATGTCGTTGGTGACGCGGCTCAGGATTTCGCCGCGCGGCTGCCGGTCGAAATAGCTCAGCGGCAGCCGGGACAGCTTGGCCTCGACCTGTTCGCGCAGCCTGTACACGGAGCGCTGCACCATCGTGGCGGTCAGCCTGGCCTGGAACAGCGCGCAGATCGCACTGCCCACGTTCAGCGCGACGACGATCGCCAGGATCTGCGCGACATGGTGGAAGTCGGGGGCCCGGCGACTGATGACACCATCGAACACGACGTTGATGGCCTCGCCGAGCAGCCGCGGCGACAGCACCGCCAGCGTCACGCTTCCGACGCACAGCGTCAGGGCGGTCGCACCGAGCACCCGGTAGGGCCTCAGCAGGGTAAGCAGCCGCATGCTCGAGCCCCGGAAATCCAGCGCCCGCTCGGTCGACATGCCGCCCATGAAGGCGGCAGGGCCGCGGGCCGCGCCCGGTCCCGTCCCGGTTGCGGGGCCCAGGCCGCGCTGCGGCGTGGCCCGCTCGCCCGTGCCCGCTGCTGGCCCGTCGGGGGCCTGCCCGTTCGACCCGTTCGATCCGCTCGGTCCGGCGCTCACGCGGCCGCCTCCTGCTCGGTCAGCTGGGACAGGACGATCTCCCGGTAGCACTCGCTACCGGCCATGAGCTCGGTGTGAGTGCCCCTGGCCGCTATCCGGCCGCCGTCCAGGACGATGATCTGGTCGGCGTTCCTGATCGTGCTCACGCGCTGGGCAACGATGATCAGCGTGGCCCCGGCCATCTCGGTCGCCAGCGCCATCCGCAGCCGGGCGTCGGTGGCGTAGTCCAGCGCGGAGAACGCATCATCGAACACGTAGAGCTCGGGCCGGTGCACCAGCGCCCTGGCGATCGCAAGGCGCTGCCGCTGCCCGCCCGATACGTTCGTGCCGCCCTGGGCGATCCTCGAACTCAGGCCATCTGGCATCCGCTCGACGAAATCGCGTGCCTGAGCGATCTCGAGTGCGCGCCACAGGTCCTCATCGGTCGCGTCCTGATTGCCGTAGCGGAGGTTGCTTGCCACAGTCCCGGAGAACAGGTACGGCTTCTGCGGCACCAGCCCGACAGCTGCCGACAGTACGGCCGGATCCAGCTCGCGCACGTCCGACGCCGCCGACCAGCAGCGACCCGGCCGTGACGTCGATCAGCCTCGGAATCAGGTTCACCAGCGTCGTCTTGCCGCTCCCGGTGCCGCCGATGATGGCCGTCGTCTGGCCCGGCAGCGCGATCAGGCTGACGTCATGCAGGACCGGGTCCTCCGCGCCCGGATAGCGGAACTCCACGTTCCGCAGTTCCAGCTTGCCCGGCGCGGGTCCGGCCGGCACCGGCGCCGACGGAGCAGCGAGCGCGGGCTCGGTGTCGATGACTTCCATGATCCGCTCGCTGCTGACCTCGGCACGCGGGACGAGCATGAACATGAAGGTGGCCATCATCACCGCGGTCAGGATCTGCGCCAGGTAGGTGATGAATGCGGTCAGCGATCCGATCTCCATGCTGCCGTTCGCGATGAGGTGGCCGCCGAACCAGACCACCGCGGTGGTGGACAGGTTGAGCACGAGCATCACCGACGGGAACATCAGCGCCATCAGCTTGCCGGCTCCGAGCGAGACGTCGAACAGCTCGGTGCTGGCGGCCTCAAACCGCTGGCGTTCCTGCTCGTCGCGGACGAACGCCCGGATCACCCGGACGCCGGTGATCTGCTCGCGCAGTACCCGGTTGATGCCGTCGAGCCGCTCCTGCATGAGCCGGAACAGCGGTCGCATCCGGGCGATGATGAGCGTGACGATCACGCCCAGCACCGGCACGGCGATCACGATCAGCGAGGACAGCCGCACGTCCTGGTTCAGCGCGAGCACGATGCCGCCGATGCACATGATCGGCGCGGACAGCAGCAGGGTGAAGGTCATGATCGCCAGCATCTGGACCTGCTGGACGTCATTGGTCGTCCTGGTGATAAGCGACGGGGTGCCGAAGCGGCTGACCTCCCGGTCGGAGAACTGCTGCACCCGGGCGAAGATGCCGTGCCGCACATCCCGGCCGAGAGCCATCGCGGTCCTCGCGCCGAAGTACACCGCGCCGATAGCGCAGCCGATCTGGGCCACCGTGATGGCCAGCATGACGCCGCCGGTCGTCAGGATGTAGTGCGTGTTCTGGGGGATCACGCCCTTGTCGATGATGTCAGCGTTGAGCGTCGGCAGGTACAGCGTCGCCAGCGTCTGGGCGAGCTGCAGCAGCAGAACGAGCCCGAGGGGCTTGCGGTACGGGCGCAGGTAGTCGCGCAGGAGTCGGATCAGCACGCAACTCTCTCCAGGGAGCCAGGGGATCAGTCAGGCCGGAACGGGGCGGTCGTGGGCTCGTGATTGGTCAGGCGGGAACGGGCAATGGCGGGCCGGCCGGGCTTAGCCGGAGTCCGCGGCATCGGGCGGAGCGGGCAGCACCGCGCGCATGCCGTCGGCAAGCTCGCGCAGCGCCTGGCGCATCAGCGGCTCAAGCGGTACGGGCGGATCGGAGTGCAGCCAGCGCTCCATGGCCGCCTGCATGGCCGCCGAGACGGCACCCGCCAGGATCCGGGGGAACATGTCGGTCTGCGTGCTGGTGCCGAGCCGCTCGGCGATCGCCGCGGCGAGATGGTACTGCGTCTGGCCCTGCACCTTCAGGTACTCGCCGACCAGCGCGGGAGTCGTGACCACCAGCCGGACCCCCGCGATCCAGTCCTTGGACGGCTGGCCAGCCGGTCCCCCGTGCTGGAGCGCAGGGTCAAACTGCGAGAGCACTGCCTGAGTCACCGACTCCCAGAGCGGCTCGCCCGCCGGCCGGGCCCGCAGGGCTTCCCCGATCCGGACGGCCCTGGCCTGCTGCAGCGCGCAGATCGCTTCGTACTTGCTGGCGAAATAGTTGTTGAACGTGCGGGCCGAGACGCCTGCGGCCTCGGCGATGTCCTCGACCAGGACGTTGTCGAGCCCGCGCTCGATGGCCAGCCGCATCGCGGCCATGCCGAGAGCCTGGCGAGTCGCGAGCTTCTTGCGCTCGCGCAACCCCGATGGCTCTTCCGGCAGCATTGCCTGCTCCTGGACTGCCTCATGCTCGGCGGCCTCGTGCTGGGCCGTGCCGGTCATCGTGCCCGCTGGCGTCACGTCGTCTAGCATAGCTAAACATTCGCCCCACGCAACTTTTCTGAACACGCAAATAGACGGCGACTCGCGCTTCGGCCCCAGGCGCGACCAGGACATGCCGGCAGGATGAGGCGAGCGGGGCTAGCGAATTTGCGACAACATCCTCGTTACGTGCACGGATGGAATCACCGCGTCGGAAATTCGCTAGCCAAGCTTTCGCCCGATCACCGATGCTGGAGTCATGCCCCACGACGGAATCTATGCCGACCGAATCCATGACGACCGCGACCGCTGCGTCCGCGCTGTCCAGTCGAAGGACGCGCGATTCGATGGCTGGTTCTTCACCGCCGTCGTGACGACCGGCATCTACTGCCGGCCGAGCTGCCCGGTGGTGCCGCCGAAGCCGGAGAACATGCGCTTCTTCCCCAGCGCCGCTGCGGCCCAGCAAGCCGGCTTCCGCGCCTGCAAGCGCTGCCGGCCCGACGCCAGCCCCGGCTCACCCGAGTGGGACGTCCGCGCCGACGCCGTGGCCCGGGCAATGCGGCTGATCGCTGACGGCGTCATGGACAACGGCGGCGTGCCCGCGCTGGCCCGCCGACTCGGCTACAGCGTCCGCCAGGTTGAGCGTCAGCTGCTGGCCGAGCTCGGGGCCGGGCCGCTGGCGCTGGCCCGCGCGCAGCGCGCGCAGACAGCCAGGCTGCTGATCGACACGACTGCGCTGCCGATGGGGGACGTGGCATTCGCGGCCGGATTCGCCAGCATCAGGACGTTCAACGACACCGTCCGCGAGGTGTTCGCGCTCTCCCCCAGCCAGCTCCGGGAACGCGCCAGCCGCGGGCATGGCGGCACCGGCTCGATCTCGCTCCGGCTGCCGTTCCGCGCGCCGCTCCAGCCCGACAGCCTGTTCGGTCACCTGGCCGCGACCGCCGTTCCGGGCGTGGAGGAATGGCGCGACGGAGCCTACCGCCGCACGCTGCGACTGCCGCATGGCCACGGCATCGTCGCCCTGCGCCCGGAGCCGGATCACATCAGCTGCCAGCTGTCCCTCACCGACCTGCGTGACCTGGCCAGCGCGATCAGCAGGTGCCGGCGTCTGCTCGACCTCGATGCCGATCCGGCCGCAGTCGCCGACCTGCTGTCGGCCGACGAGATTCTGGCCCCGATCGTGCGCAAGGCGCCCGGCCGCCGGGTGCCGCGGACGGTCGACGCTGACGAGTTCGCGCTCCGTGCCGTGCTTGGCCAGCACGTGTCAACCGCAGCGGCCAGGACTCATGCTGGCCGGCTGGCAGCTTCTCTCGGCGAGCCGGTCGAGGATCCGGCCGGCAAGCTGACCAGGCTGTTCCCCGACACCTCGACGCTCGCCACTGCGGGCGGACTCGCCACGCACGGGCTCGCCGCGGCAGACAGGCTCGCACTCCCCCGGGCGCGGCGCCAGTCATTCGCGGCGCTTGCCGAGGCCCTTGCCACCGGGCAGATCGATCTCAGCGTCGGCGGCGACTGGCATGAAGCCCGGCTGCGGCTGGCTGCCGTACCGGGCGTCGGCCCCTGGACGATCGAGACGATCGCCATGCGAGCGCTCGGTGATCCTGATGCGTTCCCTGCCGCTGACCTTGGCGTGCGCGCGGCGGCCAGCCAGGCCGGCCTGCCAGCTACGCCAGCTGCGCTCACCAGCCGCGCGGCGGCCTGGCGCCCGTGGCGTTCGTATGCCGTTCAGTACCTGTGGGCCACCGGCGACCACGACATCACCAGGATGCCGGACTAACCAGACAGCTCAGGAATCAACCAGCACACCAGTTAACTAGCTCCGGAGGAGCCATGAACAGCACCGCCGTGCGCGAGCACGTCACCCTGCCGAGCCCGATCGGGCCGCTTACGCTGGTGGCCGAGGCCGGCCAGCTTGCCGCCCTGTACATGGACGCCCAGCAGCACCGGCCGGAAGAAGGCGTACTCGGCGTGCCGGGTGATCTCGAAGCTGCGCCTTTCGCCGCTGCCGCCCGTCAGCTCGCCGACTACTTTGCCGGCCAGCTGACCGAGTTCGACCTGCCGCTGGCGCCAGCCGGCACGCCGTTTCAGCGGCGCGTCTGGGCCGCGCTGCAGACCATTCCGTACGGCCAGACCTGGTCCTACGCCCAGCTCGCCGACAAGATCGGCCAGCCGACGGCCGTGCGCGCAGTCGGCCTGGCCAACGGCAGGAACCCGATCGCGCTGGTCATTCCCTGCCACCGGGTGATCGGCTCGGACGGCAGCCTGACCGGCTACGGCGGCGGCCTGGACCGCAAGCGCTTCCTGCTCGACCTGGAGGGGCGGCCGGGCGGATGAGCTCACGATCTCGCAGGCCGGGCGTGCAGCTGCGCGCGGTATCGCGCGCGAGGAGCATGCCGGAGCACGCATTCGGTGGACTAAGAACGAATAGTCAGCATATGCAAGGATCGGAGTTACGGTTGATCGTGGCGGCCGTGCCCTCAGGCGCTCGCTGACCAACCGGGCGTTCAGATCGAAGATAACTATGCGTGAGCTTGGCTACCGGCCCGAGGAGTTCAGCAGCTTCGTCGGCCGTACATCCGAGATCGGCGAGCTGCGCAGCCTGCTGCGCGTCATGCGCGCCGTCACGCTGTGCGGGGCTGGCGGCATCGGCAAATCCCGGCTGGCACTGAGGCTGCTTGCAGCTGTGGCCGCCGACTTCCCTGATGGTGCCTGGTTCGTCGAGCTTGGCGAGCTGCGGCAGCCCGAGCATGTTGTCCCTTGGGTTGCCGCAGCCGCTGGCGTGCATGAAGAGCCGGGCAGGCCGTTGCTCGACACACTCGCAGACTCTGTCCGCCATCGGCGGGCGCTCCTGGTGCTCGACAACTGCGAGCACCTAGTCCACGCCTGCGCCGAACTGTGCCAGCGGCTGCTGGCGAGTTCGCCGGGGCTGCGGGTGATCTGCACCAGCCGCGAGCCACTGCGCGTCGCAGCCGAGGCAGTCTGGCAGGTGCCACCGCTGGCCGTGCCGCCGGGCACAGCGCAGGGACAGGATCCCCCGGACCCCGAAGAGCTCCGCGGTTACGACGCGATCCGGCTGTTCGTGACGCGGGCGTCCGCCGTTGCCCCGGGATTCACGCTCGGGCCCGCGAACATACCGGCCGTCACCGCAATCTGCCGCGCGCTCGACGGGCTGCCGCTCGCTATCGAGCTTGCGGCCGCCTGGGTCCGGGTGCTGTCGGTCGATCAGATCGCCGCCCGGCTTGATCGCCGTCTCGCGCTCCTGACCAGCGCCGACCGCAGCGTCCCAGCCCGCCAGCAGACCTTGCGTGCCACGTTCGACTGGAGCTACGAGCTGCTGTCCGAGGCAGAGCAGATCATGCTGCGGCGGCTCTCGGCATTCGCCACCTGGACACTCGAGATGGCCGAGCAGATCTGCGCAGACGACATGCTGCCAGCGGCGGACATGGTGGACCTGCTGACGGCGCTGGCTGACAAATCGCTCGTCGAGGTACAGCCCGAAGCGCTCGGCCAGGCCCGGTACCGGCTGCTGGAGACTGTACGCGAGTACGCCGCTGGCTGGCTGGCGCTGGCAGGCGAGACCGCCATGATGGAGCACCGGCGGCGCGAGTACACGCTGCGCGAGACGGAGAAGTCGGTCGCGATCGGAATGGCCATCGTGCCCGCTCCGTGGTCGGCGCGACTTGACGTGTTCCGGCGGTTCGACATCGAGGGGTCCAACGTCAGTGAGGTTCTCGGCAGCTCCCTGGCTGATGGCGACGCCGAGACCGGGCTGCGGATCTGCACGGCGATGCGGCCGGTATGGATCGTGCGCGGGTCCTTCTCCGAAGGGTCGGCCTGGATGGACAAGTTCCTCGCCGTTCCCGCTGCGGTGCCCGACTCGGTGCGCGGGCCCGCCCTGGCCGGCCGCGCCCAGCTCGCGATGGCAAGCGGATCTGAGCGGGCCGAGGAGCTCGCAACCGCCGGGCTTGAGCTGTGCTGGGCATCGGGCGAGCAATTCTGGGTCGCAGCCGCACTCAACCTGCTCACTGAGATCGCGCTGCACGCCGACCGCCCCGACGAGGCAGCGAAACGGGCGCAGGAGGCGCTGGAAGTCGCCCGCTCGGCAGGCGACAGGTGGAATCAGGGCTACGCACTCGGCACCATGTCGGCCGTCGCCGCCAGCCGCGGCAGCCTGCGCGAAGCCCAGCAGCTGGGCGAGGAAGCCCTGGCAGTGATGCGTGACATCCAGCAGCTATGGGGCAGCGCGCGGGCGCTGCTCGGCCTCGGTGATCTCGCCCGCCTGCGCGGAGAACATGGCGCAGCGCGGGATTACTACCTGGAGGCTCTCACTATCCTGCGCGAGCTGGATGCCCGGCCGCAGATCGCGCGCTGCCTGGCCGGCCTGGGCCGGATCGCGATCGAGCAGCGGGACCTGGCCTCGGCGCGGCAGCACCTGACCGAGAGCCTGCGGCTCAGCTACGCCTCGGGCAGCCGCATCGGGATGGCACGCGGCCTGGAGGTGCTCGCGCGGCTCGCGATCTCGGAAGGCAAGCCGGAGGTCGCCGTTCAGCTGGCTGGCGCGGTGACCTCGCTGCGGAGCGAGGCGCACCTGCCCCCGGTACCTGGCGCCCGGACCCAGCGCTTCCTCGACGCGGCGGCCGGGCTGGGCGAGCACGCCGTCACCCGGCTCTGGGCCGAGGGCGCAGCGATGACGGGGGCCGCCGCGGTCCGGCTCGCTCTCAGCGGGGACGCGAATGGCGACCGATCAGCAGTGGCGGACGCCGCATCGCATGCCGCCGTCAGCACGTCAGCTCCGGCGAGCGCCCTGACGGCCCGCGAGCAGGAAGTAGTCGCCCTGCTCGCAGCTGGCCTCAGCAACCGGGACATTGCACGGGAGCTGGTCATCAGCCCGGCTACCGCGGCCAGGCACGTGGCCAACATCCTGGCCAAGCTCGGCTTCAGCTCACGCAGCCAGGTCGCAGTGTGGGCGGCATCCCGGCCGGAGCCTTAGCTCGACCCGAACAGCGCGCTGACCGACTCGCCCTCGTGAATGCGCCGGATAGCCTCCGCCAGGGCCGGAGCGATCGAGATGACATGCAGGCCAGAGCCGGCTGCGCCGTCCGCCATCGGCAGGGTATTGGTGCAGACGATCTCGCGCAGGAGCGGCTGCGCGCTGATCCGCTTGAGCGCCCCGTCGCTGAAGAGCCCGTGCGTGCATGCGATCCGCACTGACCTGACGTGCCGCTCACGCAGCCGCTCCAGCAGCTCCAGGATCGTGGTACCGCGGGCGATCTCGTCGTCCAGGACGATCACGTCACGGCCCTCGACGTCGCCGATGATCGAGCTGATCGTGACGCTCTCATCGCTGTGCCGTTCCTTCGCGCCCGCCGCCACGGGCAGCTGCAGCAGTCGTGCCAATGCGGCCGCGTTCTTGGCATTGCCGAGGTCCGGGGACACCACGATCGAGTTCGACAGATCCCGCCCGCTGAAGTGGTCGGCGAACTCGCGCAGCGCATGCAGGTGATCCACCGGGATGGAGAAGAACCCGTGCACCTGGGGAGAGTGCAGCGTCATCGCGAGCACCCGGCTGGCGCCCGCAGTCGCGAGCAGATCAGCGACCAGCCGGCCGCCGATCGAGATGCGCGGCATCGACTTCTTGTCCGACCGCGCATAAGCGTAGTACGGGATGACAGCCGTCACCCTGGCCGCCGAGGCCCCGCGCGCCGCGTCCAGCATGAGCAGCAGCTCGACCAGGTTCTCCTGGACAGGCGGCCCGAGCGGCTGGATCAGGTAGACATCACGTTCCCGGCAGTTCGCCTGAAGCTGGACCTCGAGGCAGTCATTTGCGAACCTCGTCAGCCGGACAGGGCGCAGTGGCACGCCGAGATCTGCACATATTTCCGCCGATAGCGCCGGATGGGCGCTGCCGCTGAACACCACGATCTCCCGCACCAGCCCAGGCTATGAGGTTCTAGACGGTCACGGCGAGCAACCTGCCAGCTTCCGCCAGCCACCGGCCAGGGTCAGCCATCGCGGCCTCGGGTCCCCCCGCTAGCGTCGCGAGCTCCACCGCCCGCACTCCGGGTGGCGGCGCTAGCGCCATCCGTCCCGCGACAACGGCCACTGCAACCCCCGCCGCCTGCGCTGCTGCGGCGATGGCGCGAACAACGCCCACGACCTTCCCGCCCTCGGAGGTGGCGTCGTATTGCCCTTCCCCGGTTATCACCAGGTCAGCGCTCGTCAGTGCGTCCGGCAGCCCGGCGACCACGGCGAGCTCTGCTGCACCGGGCAGCAGCCGGGCGCCAAGCCCCGCCGCCAGCCCGTAGCCGCACCCGCCCGCCGCGCCCGCGCCCGGCTCGGCGGGATCGCCGCCAAGGAGGCTGGCCAGCCGGGCCAGGCCGGCCTCCAGCACCCCGACGTCGGCGGCGGACGCGCCCTTTTGCGGACCGAACACCGCAGCGGCGCCGCCTGGCCCGAGCAGCGGCGCGCGGACATCGGTCAGGCAGCTGATGCCACCAGCGGGCAGCGGCACGAGCCCGGCCAGGTCAACCGCGGCGAGCCGGGCCAGCGCGCCGCCGCCGCGGGGCAGCTCGGCTCCCCGCGCGTCCAGGAACCGGGCCCCGAGCGCGGCCAGCGCTCCCGTGCCGCCATCGGTGCAGGCTGATCCCCCGAGCGCGACCAGCACCCGGCGTGCGCCCGCGCCCAGCGCGTTCCTGACCAGCTCGCCAACGCCATAGCTGTGCGCGGTGAGCGGGCGTAGCTCGGTGAGCAGCGTCAGCCCGGCGGCAGCGGCAAGCTCGACGACTGCCACGTTCCCGTCCATTTCAAGCCAGGCAGCCCGCACCTCGGCGGTGCCGGGGCCGCTCACCCGCACGTGGTGCCAGCGACTGCCTGGAGCGGCTGCGGCCAGCACGGCCAGCGTTCCCTCCCCGCCGTCTGCCAGCGGGAGCTCGATGATCTCGTCGTCCGGGCGTACTCGGCGCCAGCCGGTGGCGAGCGCGGCGGCCGCGCCTGCCGCGCTGATGCTTCCCTTGAACGAATCAGGCGCCGTTACTATCCGCATTCCCGCTGCCGAGATAGGGCGGGAGCTCAAGAGCAGCGCGGATCGCCTGCTGCACCTCGATCTTGTCAGCCCGGGCGTCGACGGAGACGACGTACTCCTTGCGCTTGAAGATGTCGAGCACCGGGTTGGTCTTGTCGTGGTACTCGCGCAGCCGGACGGCCAGGGCCTTCTCGGTATCGTCCTCGCGCTGGACCAGCTTCCCGCCGCAGGCGTCGCACCGGCCTTCCTCGTGCGGGCTGTTGTTGATGAGGTTGTAGTCCATGCCGCAGCCGTCGCAGAGCCGGCGGGCCATCACCCGGCGCCGCACCTCGCTGTCTGGCAGCTCGAGGTGAATCACGCCGTCGATGTCGTAGCTCTCCAGGAAGAACTCGGCTTGCCGCTCGTTACGCGGGAAGCCGTCGATGATGAACCCGTAGTTCCAGTCATGCTCGGCCAGCCGGTACTTCACCACGCCCTCGACGAGGTCGTCACTGACCAGTTCGCCGGCCGCCATCGTGCGCCGCACCTGGGCGCCAACCTTGGTGTGATGCTGGACGTTCCAGCGGAAGATGTCTCCTACGGCGATGTGCACGAGGTCAAGGTCGCTGGCCAGCATGGCACTCTGTGTGCCTTTGCCGCTGCCCTGGACGCCCATGATGACGTACTTCCGCATGCGAGTAACTGTAGGCGGTCCAGCCTCGCCACCCCGACGAGGTGACCCCCCGTCGCCGCTAGGCTCCGGGCGGCGTAGGCCCCTGCTGGTGGGCGAAGTCCCTGGTGCGGATGGCCGCCAGGGATATCACGCCAGCGACCAGCGCGATGATGGCCGCGACGAGCAGGATCTCATTGAGCCCGGCCGTGAACGCCGTCCTGGTGAGCAGCCCGACCGCTGGCCGGGCCTGTGCGGGGAGCGCCGCGATGGCGTGGCCAACCTGGCCGGACTTGACGGCGCTGGCGAGCTGAGCGCCCATGCCGGACAGGCCCGGGATGGCATCGGCCCCGGCTTTGACGTCCGCCACGACCTTGCTGGCGAACAGCGACCCCAGCAGCGCGATGCCGGTCGCGATGCCTACCTGGCGGAACGTGGAGTTGATGCCGGAGGCCATCCCGGCCCGCTGCGGCGGCACGACCCCGACGGCGGTGGAGGCCAGCGGCGGGTTCACCAGGCCGACCGCGACGCCGCCGACGATCATTCCGGGGATCAGGTGGGTCCAGCCTGAGGTCGCGCCGAGGCCGCGCATGAGCAGCAGGCCCACGCCGACCAGGATGAGACCCGGCCCGATCAGCAGCCTGACCGGCACGTGCGAGGACAGCCGGCCGGAGATCGTCGCCGTCACGAGAATGCCGCCGGAGATCACCGTCAGCCGCACGCCGGTCTGCAGGGCTGAGTATCCCAGAATGTCCTGCAGGTACAGCACCAGGTAGAGCAGCAGCGAGAAGATCGAGGCGCTGAGCCCGAACGCGGCAACGAGGCCGCCGCTGAAGGTCGGCAGCCGGAACAGGTTCAGGTCGAACATCGGACTGGCGATCCGCCACTCCACCACGGCGAAGATCACCAGAAGCACCGCCGCTGCGGCGAGGAATCCGAGCACCAGCCCGTCGCCAAAGGACCGCTGGCTGGACTCGATGAGCCCGTAGACCAGACTCGCCAGTGCGGCGGTGAACAAGCCGAAGCCGGCCCAGTCCGGCCGGCTGGCCCGCGGCTGGCGCGACTCCGCCACCCGCATGGTGCTGATCGCGAGTGCGGCCACGCCGATCGGCGCATTCACGAAGAAGATCCACCGCCAGGAGATGCCCGAGGTGAGGATTCCGCCCAGCAGAGGTCCGATGGCCACCGCGAGGCCGGTGATCGCGCCCCAGACGCCGAATGCCACGCCGCGATCCTTACCGCGGAATGCGTCTGCCAGCAGGGCCAGCGACACGGCGAACATGATCGCGCCGCCGACACCCTGCAGGCCGCGGCTGAGCACGAGCATCAGGGTGCTGACCGCGAAGCCGCACAGCACCGAGGACCCGGTAAAGATCACAAGGCCGACCAGGTAGAGCAGCCTGCGCCCGTACATGTCGGCCAGGCTGCCGGCGGTCAGGAGGAACGCCGCAAGCGTGAGCGCGTAAGCGTCGACGATCCACTGAAGGTCGGAAAATGTCGAGTTCAGCGCGTGCTGGATATCGGGCAGCGCGACGTTGACGATCGTGATGTCCAGCAGCAGCATGAACGTGCCGAGGCAGACCGCCACGAGCGTCCACCACTTGTTCCCGGTCGGCTGGCCGCCAGGCTGACCGGGATCACCGGTCGGGGCCTCGGTGTCGTTGAGGCGCCGGTCCTCGCCGGACAGGCTGGCGTGAGCTTCGGTCACGACGGCTCCTGATGATTGGCTTAGGGGGCCAGCATGACAGATGGCGTCAGCTAGCTGTCCACCTCGGCCGACCTCAGCCCGGGCGGCGGCGGATGATCAGCATGGTCGCGACAACCAGCAACAGCGACAGCGCGGCCAGCCAGCCGAACTCGATCCACTGCAGCGGCCAGAACCGGCTGGCCGGCTGGTAGACAGCCATCAGCGCAATGTGGTGCTGATTAAACCAGGCGGTGCTCTGATTCATCTGCTCGGCGGTCACGCGCCGCCCGCCTGGCCAGGCGTAATACGTCGTCAGTTGGTCCGCGGCGCCAAGCGCGATGACGTGCCCGCCGTAGGTCCCCGTGCCCGACCAGGCCGCCGGTCCGGTCAGCGGTGTCAGGTAATGGCTGCGCCAGTGCGTCGCGGTCAGGTACGCGAGAACCACGTACCCGACCATGGTCGCGCCCATGGCAGCTACGGTGCGGCGGATGACCGCGCCGCACAGGACTCCGAGTGTGATGCTGGCCAGGGTCCAGCCAGCCAGCGACGGTGCGAACAGGTCAACCGCTGCGTCCGACCATCGCGACAGCGGCTGGCCGGTCAGGCTTAGCGGCCCGAGCCACCAGTCGAAAAGTGCCGCAAGACCCGCAGCTGCCACGGCGAGGATCACGATGACGGGCAGGAGCTGGGCTGTCAGCAGCCGGACCCGGCCAGCGCCCTGGGTCCAGGCGAACCGGAACGTGCCGGATTCCGCTTCCCGAGCGAGCAGCGGCGCTCCGACGAAGGCACCGGCCAGGATCGGAAGGGCCTGAAGGACCAGCGGCAGGCTCTGCACCCAGGAGTAGTAGCCGGCAGGCCGGGTCTGAATCCACCAGCCAGGTCCGAGCCGGGCGGCAGTGTGGTGGACTGCGAGTCCGCTCAGCACCAGGATCAGCGCCGCGCCCGCGATGACGGCGAGTGCCGCCAGCACCATCGCGCGCTCTCGCCGCCACGTCACCCAGGCCAGCTTGCGCCAGCTGACCGGCCTGGCGGCCGAACGGGCAGGCCTGCGCGCACGCGCGGCCAGCGCGGTCATGCTCGCACCGCCACTTCCGGGCCCGGCAGCGCCGCTACGGACGGATCGCGAAGATAGGCGAGCACTAGCTCCTCCAAGCTAACCGGCTGGGCGAGGAAACCCGCGGGCACTGGCGCGTCCGGCCCTGACGTCCGGCACAGCAGGTGCGCCTGCGCGCCCGCTACCGAGGTCCGGACCGGGTTCAGCTGAGCGGCCTTTGCAGCGGCCAGGTCGGCGCGGCCGGTCAGGACGCGGTGCCCGGCAAGCACGTCGTCGGTCTCGCCGGCGACCTGGAGCCGGCCCCCGTTGAGCACGACCAGGTAGTCGGCGACCCGTTCGAGCTCGGCCACGACGTGGGAGGAGAAGATGACCGACAGCCCTTCCTCGGCCACGGCGGCCATCAGCAGGCTCATGAAGTCGTGCCGGGCCAGCGGGTCAAGCCGGGCCAGGGGCTCGTCCAGGATCAGCAGCCGAGGCCGCTTGGCGAGGGCGATCGTCAGCGCGAGCTGAGCCTGCTGGCCGCCAGAGAGCGCTCCGACCTTCTTGCGGGGCGGCAAGCCGAGGCTGGCAATGCGGCTGTGGGCCGCCCTGGCGTCCCACGTGCGGTTCAGGTTGCTGGCCAGATGCAGCATGTCGGTGACCGACAGGTTCCGGTACAGCGGCGCGTCCTGGGCGACAAATCCGATCCCCGCCAGCGCATCAGGACAGCCTGGCTGCAGGCCGTCCAGCACCCGGACCGCGCCGTCGGTGGCCGCGGTCAGGCCGACGGCCAGGTGCAGCAGCGTGGTCTTGCCTGCGCCGTTCGGGCCGACCAGGGCGACCACGTGGCCGGCCGGGATGGCGAGGCTGCACTCGCGCAGCGCCCAGGTGCGGCGGTACCGCCTGCCAAGATTGCAGGCCTCGAGCACGTTCACGCGATGAGTCCGGTTCCGCCCCGCCGGCCAGCAACTGCCGCACCACGGTCCCGGCCGGCCGGACGGCCGGTGCCGCGGTGCTCACGGAAATCCCGCAGCGCGCTGTGAAAGAGAGCGACGATGCCTTCTTCGTCCAGCCCGGCCGAGTCAGCCGACTGCAGCCAGGAGACCAGCGCCTTCCGCAGCGAGTTCTGCTCGGCAATCCCCACGTGCCGCAGCGTTCCCTCGATGAATGTGCCCTGGCCTGGACGGCCGACCGCAAGGCCCCTGTGCTCAAGCTCGCGGTAGGCCTTCAGCACCGTATTGGGGTTGATGGCCAGGGCCTCGACGACATCCTTGACCGTCGGCAGCTGGTCCCCCTGGCTCAGGTAACCGAGCCGGAGCGCCTGCTCGACCTGCTGGACGAGCTGCAGGTACGTAGGCACGCCGGAGGCAGGATCCAGCCTGAACGCGATCGGGGCCACGCCCGGCTGGATTGACTGTTTATCTATAGTCATAGCTAAACAGTAAAGGGCCCGCACCGGCGGTCTGTCAAGCTACCGGCTACACCCCGGCCGGGGTCTGGCCGTCCAGCTGGAAGCGGCGCTCGCAGGTCCCCCGCAGCTTGGGATCGAGAGCATCCCTGATCAGCGGCCAGTCCGCCCGCAGCAGCCGCGGGTTGAGGAACCGGGCGACGTCATTGCGCTGCCCCTGCGTCAGCACGATGCCGTACATGTTGCGCCTGGTGGTGGCGTCGGTCACGTCGCATTCGCGCATTCCCGGCAGCGCGAGGTGGCGCGGGAGGCTGATCACGCCTTGAGCCGGACCGCGCAGCTCGTCGATCCGCTCAGGCAGCCGCGCGGCGTGCGACTTGCGGCCGGATAGCCAGTCAGCGAGAGACATGGCTCCGATTATCACAGGGCAGCCGTGCGAAAGCCCGCACCGGCACGCCTGCGAACAAGCCCTGACCTGCGTATACTCCCCTGGGTCGCTTCGCCGGGTTGCATCCGCATACACCCCGATTCCCCGGAGCCAGCCTGACCTGCGGGCGCGATACCGCTACGTTTTGTAGTAGCGCTACCCTCATAACATGACCAGCGCGAAGCCACGTCCACGGTGGTTCTTCCTGATCACCCCGAGGTGGCTGGCGTGGCACGCGTTCGCGGTCTTCGCCGCCTGGGGAATGCTGTGGCTCGGCGACTGGCAGTTCCACCGGGCCGAGGGCGGCAACGCCCTGAGCTGGGCATACACCTTCGAGTGGCCGATCTTCACGATATTCGGCGTGGTCTTCTGGGCTAAGACGATCATCGACGAGTACCGCACGCCCGGCGGGGCGGCTAGCTCCGGCGCCGCCGAGGCGCTGGCACAGGTCGAGTCCCTGGCCCTGCCTGGTGCGGCGCACACCCCGGTTCACCACGATGACGACGCCGACGACGACCCCGAGCTCGCCGCCTACAACTCCTACCTGGCACGGCTGAACAGCCGGCCTCGCAGTCGCTGACGTGACGAGAGGGAAGAGGACGTGCAACTAAGCCCGCAGCTGGTCCGCCTGGTGGTGCGCGCCTACCGCACCATGGCATACGTGACCGGGACGATGCTGTGCATCCTGGTCTTCATCTGCATCCCGCTGCAGGTCTGGGCTCACAATGACGTGCCGGTCGACATCGTCGGCACGCTGCACGGGATCCTCTACATCATCTACATCGTGGTCGCTTTCGCGATGACCAGGGCAGTCCGCATGAAGGTGGCCAGCCCCGGCACCGTCATCGTGCTCGCGGCCGGAACGATCCCGATCCTGACGTTCGTCGTCGAGCGCTGGGTGACCCGCACCTACATCGCGCCAGCGCTGGCAAGCGCCGCCCCCAGTGAGCAGCAGCCAGTATTTCGCTGAGCAGCCAGGCGCGACGCACCGGCCGGGGACGGTGCAGGTCGTGCTGCCTGACATGCACCTGACGCTGGCCACCGATTCCGGCGTCTTCTCCCCCGGCCGCCTGGATCCGGGAACGCGCCTGCTGCTGGAGGCGGCGCCACCGCCGCCTGCCGATGGTGACCTGCTCGATCTCGGCTGCGGGTACGGGCCACTCGCGCTCGTGCTGGCCAGGCGCTCGCCGCTGGCACACGTGTGGGCCGTCGACGTGAACCAGCGAGCGCTCGACCTGTGTGCCGGGAACGCGGCAGCTAACGGGCTGGCGAACGTCCGCTGCGTATCCGCCGCTACTGCTGGCACGGCCCCTGCTGGTACAGCCGCGGCGGGCCCCGAGGCGGTCCGCCGGAAAGACGGGGGCCTTCCGGCGAGCTATCAGCTCATCTGGTCCAACCCGCCGATCCGGATCGGCAAGCAGGCGCTGCACTCGATGCTGACGGGCTGGCTCAGGCATCTCGCGCCGGGCGGGGCCGCCTACCTCGTGGTCCAGCGCAATCTCGGCTCCGACTCACTGCAGCGCTGGCTCGGCGAGAACGGCTGGGACACCTCCCGGTTTGCCGCCCGGGCCGGCTATCGCGTGCTGGAGGTCCGCTGGTGAGCCCGCGGCAGCTCGGCACCACGGAAGTGAAGCGGCTGAACCGTGACTGGCGCCGGCGCACGCAGGCCCGGCTCAGCCTGCTGCTGGACGCAGTCGGGCAGCCGTTCAACGTCGGATCGATCATCAGGACGGCGGCGGCATTCGGCGTCGAGGAGGTCTGGCTCTGCGGTGACACAGCCGCGCCGAGTCATCCGTCGGCCCGCAAGACAGCCCTCGGCACCGACCGGCTGCTGTCCTTCCGGCAGGCGGCGTCCGCGGCGGACGGGGCGCAGGCGGTCAGGGCCGCCGGTTACCGGCTGATCGCCATCGAGCTGGCTGGCGAGGCGGTACCGCTGCACGAGGCACCGCTCACCGGCGACATCTGCCTGGCCGTGGGGAATGAGGATCACGGCTGCTCGGCCGCGCTGCTGTCCGCTGCCGACGTTGTCGCCTACATCCCGCAGCCAGGGAAGGTCGGGTCGCTCAACGTGGCGTCCGCGACCGCAATCGCGCTGGCCGAGGTACGCAGGCGCGAGTGGGCGGGCGGACTGGACTAGCGGTCGGCGCCGCCGTTCCCGCCCTGCTGGTCGCCTGGCTCCTGGCGCTGGCAAACTTAGGCCCGTGCCGTCCGGCTTCCTTGATCACCCGCGCCCGCTTGCGTTCGCCCATCGCGGCGGGGCCGGCCACTTCCCGGAGAACTCCTGGAAGGCCTTCGAGCACGCCGTCAAGCTGGGCTACGCCTATCTGGAGACCGACGTCCACGCGACCGCCGACGGCACCGTGGTTGCGTTCCATGACAGGACCCTTGACCGGGTGACGGACGCCGCCGGCCGGATCGCGGAGCTGACGACGGCGCAGGTGGCGGCCGCCCGCATCGACGGCACCGAGCCCATCCCCCTGCTCGCCGACCTGATCATGGCCTGGCCCGACATACGGTTCAACATCGATATTAAGGATGAACCGGCCATCGGCCCGCTAGTCGAGGTGCTTCGGGCCACCGACTGCTGGGACCGGGTGTGCCTGACCTCCTTTTCCGGCCGCCGGCTCAGTGCGGCCCGGCGGCTGCTCCCCCGTCCGGTCTGTACCGCGACCCCTCCGGCCGGCATCGGCGCGATCCGGGCCGGGCTGCCGGCGCGAACGCTTGCTGCCCGATTTGCCGCCCTCTCGGTCCTGTGCGCCCAGATCCCGTTCTCCATGGCCACCCCGCGGTTCGTCGCGCACGCGCACGCGGCCGGCCTGCAGGTGCACGCCTGGACCGTCAACGATCCGGCGATCATGAGCAGCCTGCTGGACCAGGGACTCGACGGGATCATGACCGATCAGACCGAGACGCTGCGTGATGTGCTGACCGCGCGCGGCCAGTGGCAGCCGAGGTTCGGCGGGTAGGGCCGCTTTTCGTCAGATCAGCGGCCTTGGCGCGGTTGGAATGCCCGCTAGCCGGGAATCTTGTCCGGGACCTCACCGTTGGTGAAGTAGGACGGCGAGCGCCTGGGGAGGCAGTAACACATGGCCGAGCGAGCACTTCGCGGCACGCGTCTCGGAGCGACAAGCTACGAGAACGACCGTAACACCGACCTGGCGCCGCGCCAGGAGGTGGCCTTTGACTGCCCGAAGGGGCATCGCTTCACGGTGCCGTTCTCAGCTGAGGCGGAATTGCCGATTAACTGGGAATGCCGGGTTTGCGGCGCACTGGCGGTCACGGCCACTGGTGACATGCCGACGCCGAAGAAGGTCAAGCCGCCGCGCAGCCACTGGGACATGCTGATGGAGCGCCGCAGCATGGCCGACCTCGAGGAGGTCCTGGCCGAGCGGCTGGCGGTCATCAGGGGCCAGCGGGAGCCTGAGGCGCCCGAGCCCCGGACCCGGCACCGCAAGAGCGCCTAAGCTCGTCTGGCTGACCGGCGGGTCACCGACCACAGCGTTACTCGCCAGAGAGCCTCGGCCACGATGGCGCGGTTCATCTTGCTTGCTCCACGTATGCGCTCGGTAAAGGTGATCGGCACCTCGGCCGACCGACAAGCCCGCCCGTACCGTCCGCAGCGTCAGCTCGATCTGGAAGCAGTAGCCCTGCGACCTGACATCATCCAGGCCGATTCTGCGGAGCGTCTCCGCCCGGTACGCACGGTAACCGCCGGTAGCGTCATGCACCGGCAGGCCCAGCATGATGCGAGCGTACGCATTGCCGCCGCGGGACAGGATCGCCCTGGACCGCGGCCAGTTGCGGACGGTTCCGCCGCGGACCCAGCGCGAGCCGATCACCAGGTCGGCGTTCGCCAGGGCGCCCAGCAGGTCTGGCAGCTCGGCCGGATCATGCGAGCCGTCCGCGTCCATCTCGACCAGCACGCCGTAGCCGCGGTCAAGTGCCCAGGCGAAGCCGGCCAGGTAGGCCGCGCCGAGGCCTGCTTTGTGCGTCCGGTGCAGGACGTGCACCTGGCCGTCGGTGAGCGCCAGCTTCTCGGCGATCTCGCCGGTGCCGTCCGGGCTGTTGTCGTCGACGACCAGGATGTCCGCCGCCGGCACTGCCGCCGCGTCCTGGCCACGATGCTGTCGAGGTTGTCGCGCTCGTTGTAGGTCGGGATGATGACCGCGACGCTCGCGCGCGGTCACCGGCTGGCTCCCGCCGCGCCTGTCAACGTGCTAGCACCGTCGTTGCCAGCACCGTCTTCCTCCCGCCCGAATCCCGGAAACGCGTTAGCACATCACAATCGGGGTCTCGCCGCAATTCCGAGCGGGCAATGAATGGCCGGAGAAGAACGATGAAAAGCCAGGGAAGAGGGCCTGGGAAACCCTTCGGACCGGAGCGCGTCCCGTCGGCAGCGGACTCGCCCTCCGTTGTCTACTGGGTGCCCAGGCCCCTCCCGGTTCCAACCCCCCGCCCAGCCAGGGCTCGGGCCTTTCGCCGTGCGGCAGCGGCCACGTCACGCTGCTGCGGGCGGCCCGGCTAACAACCCTGACCTGTTGGCCCGGTGCTGGACTGCGTAGCAACATACCGTTGATCGCGACGTTGTCAACCGGTCGTGCCAGGACTGATACGGTTAGCCAGCCCCGCTGGCCGCGGATCGTCGGGCCTGTTCGCTGTTATCCCCCGGCGTTACGATTGAGACTCCCCGTAACGTGTGAGGGTGCATGACGAGGTTGTCAGCGGCAGGCAGAGCCTGCCATTTGTCTGCGCGGGAACGCACGCAAACCCGTCCGTGGTGAGACCGCTCATGTTCGACCGCCCGCGCATCCCGCGCGCGGACTCACCTTCGGCCTGGAGGACAGGAATGACAGAAAATTCGGAGACACCCGAGGTCTCTGAGTCCCAGATCGCCGTGCACTGGCGGGAGGAGGAGTACTACCCGCCGCCAGAGAAGTTCGTCGCGCAGGCCAACGCCAATGATCCGGCCATCTTCGAGCGGTTCACCGAGGATAAGTTCCCGGACTGCTTCACCGAGTACGCGGAACTCCTGACCTGGGACAAGCCATGGGATACCGTGCTCGACACGAGCAACGCGCCATTCTGGAAGTGGTTCGTCGGCGGCAAGCTGAATGCCTCTTACAACTGCGTGGACAGGCATGCGGCCGCCAACCCGGACAAGACCGCCGTCATCTGGGTGCCCGAGCTTGAGGACTGACGAGACCATTCACATCAGCTACGCCGAGCTGCTGCGCCAGGTGAACGAGTTTGCCGCGCTGCTCAGTGACTTCGCCGACCTTAAGACCGGCGACCGGGTCACCTTGCATATGCCGATGGTGCCCGAGGCGATCGTGACGATGCTGGCGTGCGCCCGGCTCGGCGTCATTCATTCGCAGGTGTTCGGCGGCTTCTCCGGCAACGCCTGCGGCACCCGCATCGCGGACTCCGGCAGCCGGGTGCTGATCACCATGGACGGCTATTACCGTGCCGGGTCGATGGGCGATCACAAGGTCAAGGCCGACGAGGCGGTAGCCGAGGCGGCCCGCCAGGGCCAGGACGTTGACAAGGTGCTGGTCTGGCGGCGGAAGGCGGGCGAGTACCAGTCCAAGTCGCCAATGGTCGATGGGCGCGACTTCTTCGTTGACGACATCATCGGCAAGTACCGCGGCCAGGAAGTCGCGCCGGTCTCGCTCAACTCGACGGACTCGCTGTTCCTCATGTACACCAGCGGCACGACCGGCCGGCCCAAGGGCGCCCAGCACAGCGTCGGCGGCTACATGGCGTACGTGGCCGGGACGTCGAAGTACTACCAGGACATCCACCCCGACGATGTGTACTGGTGCCTGGCCGACATCGGCTGGATCACCGGCCACTCCTACATCGTGTACGGCCCGTTGTCGCTCGGCACCACGACGGTGATCTACGAGGGCGTGCCGAACTACCCCGATGGGGGACGGCCATGGCGCATCGCCGAGAAGCTCGGCGTCAACATCTTCCATACCTCGCCGACCTCTATCCGCATGCTGCGCAAGGTCGGCCCGGACGAGCCGGCCAAGTACGACTATCACTTCAAGCACATGACCACGGTGGGCGAGCCGATCGAGCCCGAGGTCTGGCGCTGGTACTACAACTCGGTCGGCAAGGGCGAGGCCGCGATCGTCGACACCTGGTGGCAGACGGAGACCGGTGGCTTCCTCGGCAGCACGCTGCCCGGCCTGCAGCCGATGAAGCCCGGCAGCTGCGGCCCCGGCGCGCTCGGCATCTTCCCGGTGATCTACGACGAGGATCGCAACGAAGTCCCGAAGGGCAGCGGCAAGGCCGGCAACATCTGCATCCGTAATCCATGGCCGGGCATCATGCAGACGGTCTGGGGCCAGCCCGAGCGGTTCCTCGATGTGTACTACCGCAAGTACAACACCGATCCGGATAGCAAGGACTGGCACGACTGGCCCTACTTCTGCGGGGACGGCGCGGTGCAGGCTGCGGATGGCTACTTCCGGATCCTGGGCCGGATCGACGACGTCATCAACGTGGCCGGCCACCGCCTCGGCACTAAGGAGCTGGAGTCTGCCGCGCTGACCGTGCCAGAGGTCGCGGAAGCGGCCGCAGTCCCGGTCATCGACGACATCCGCGGCCGCATGGTGGAGATGTACGTCTCACTCAAGCCCGGCGTCTCCGCAGACGGGATGGAGGCCAAGGTTGTCACGGCGATCGAGACCGAGATCGGCAAGATCGCGCGGCCGAAGAACGTGTGGATCGTGCCGGACATGCCCAAGACGCGGTCCGGCAAGATCATGCGCCGGGTGATCGCCTCCGTGTCGAACTTTGCCGACATCGGCGACGTCACTACGCTTGCCAACCCGGAGGTGGTCGACGGGATCCGGCACCACGTGCAGCAGGCGAAGGTCGAACGGGGCGAGCAGCCGCGCGAGCTGTCCGAAACCGAGCTGGCCGAGATTCAGTCCTTCGGCAACGAGTAACGGCTTCCGACTGCGCAGCGGCCGCCAGCCTCCGGGCTGGCGGCCGCTGGTCTTGCTAGCCCGCCGGTGCAAGAGCCTCGAGTGCTCCTGCGTCCAGCACGATGTCCGCGACGGCCATGTTCTCCTCGAGGTGGCTCAGTGCTGACGTGCCTGGGATGAGCAGGATGTTCGGCCGGAAGGTCAGCAGCCACGCGAGGGCTATCTGTGCCGGCGTGCAGCCGAGACGAGCTGCGATGCTCGTCACCTGCAGGCTGCCAAGGACCGGATTGCCGCGGGCGGAGGCCGAGCCAAGCGGGAAGAACGGCACGAAGGCAATGTCCTGTGCCTCGCACTCCTCCAGCACCGGCAGCGAGTGCCGGTCTGCCAGGTTCATGGGATTCTGCACGCAAGCGATCTCGGTGATCGCTAGCGCGTGCATCAGGTGCGCAGAGGTGATGTTGCTGAGGCCGATGCCGCCGATCAGGCCGTCGTCGCGCGCCTTCACCATCGCGCCGAGTACCTGGGCCTGCCGGAGGTCAGCCGCTGACGCGATCCAGGTCGCGCAGGGCCCGGTTATCGAGCGAGATGTCTTCGGCGGCCAGGTTCTCCTGCAGATGGGCTACCGAGCCGGTACCAGGGATGAGCAGTACGTTAGGTGCCAGCTTCAGCAGCCACTGGAGTGCGACCTGCGGCGCGGTGACACCCAGGCGAGCGGCTGTCTTGTTTACTACCGGGCTAGTCAGCACGGGGTTGGCAGCGCCGCGCGGCCAGCCCAGCGGGCAGAACGGCACGAACGCGATGCCCCGGCTGAGGCACTCGTCCAGAACAGGCGCAGACTGCCGGTCGGCGAGATGGAACAGGTTCTGCACGCAGACGATCTCGGTGCCAGCGACGGCATGCTGCAGCTGCGCCAGGCTGATGTTGCTCAGGCCGATGCCGGCGATCAGGCCCTCGTCGCGGGCTGCGACCATGGCCGCCAGCTCGTCGTCGAAGCACGCGTCGACGCGGCCATCGCCGGGCAGGCGAAGGTTGACCGCAGCCAGCTGTCCGACCCGCAGACTGCGAAGGTTGTCCAGGATGCCTGTGCGCAGGTAGCCAGCGCCGCTGCCGTCCTGCCCGCCTGCGACCTTGCTGACGATTGCCAGCCCGTCGGGATAGGGGTAGAGCGCGTCCCGGATCAGGGCGTTCACGGTGCCGGGGCCGTAGTAGTGGGAGGTGTCGATGTGGTCGACGCCAGCCGCTACTGCTGCCCGCAGCACGCCGATCGCCGACTCACGGTCCGGCGGCGTCCCGGCCGCGAACTGACCTGCCAGCTGCATCGCGCCGTACCCTGACCGGCGCACCAGCAGCGGCCCGAGGGCGTAGAAGGACTTCATTTCTGGCTCCGGCACAGCGTCTCGGTGGTCATCGCGAACCTGTCAGCGCCGACGTTAGTGACCTTCAAGGTGAGCCGTCGTCACCCCGATATGGTGATCTCCACCTCGGGGCGCCCGCTGCTACAGCGGCCACTCATGCACCGGCTGGTTGCTGTGCATGTGCTCGATATATCGCTGAGTCATCTGCCGTAGTGCTTCAGGCCGGTCGGCTCCGTTCCGTTCGCTCAGGCGGCCCACTGTCGCGATCTGCCAGGCAGCGCCATTCTGGCCCGTCAGGCAACGCTGCTCGATGATGCCCAGCAGCCGGTCAGCGTGGGCGGCGCTGACGCCCCAGCGGGCCAGGCCGTCATGCGCCATGGGCAGCAGGCGGCGCAGCACGAGCTCGGGCACCTGCGCCTCCCCCAGCCCCGGCCAGTACTGCTTCGCGCCCATGCCGTGGCGGGCCGCCTCGTGCAGGTTCTCGGCCGCGGTCGTGAAGGACAGCTGCGTCCAGATCGGCCGCTCCGATTCCGCCAGGACGCGGACCAGGCCGTAATAGAAGGCGGCATTCGCGATGACGTCGACGACGGTCGGCCCGGCTGGCAGCACCCTGTTCTCCACGCGAAGGTGGGGCGTGCCGTCGGTGACCGCGTAGACCGGACGGTTCCACCGGTAAATGGTGCCGTTGTGCAGGCTCATCTCCGCCAGCTGCGGGCACCCGCCCTGGTTGAGTACGGCCGCCGGGTCCTCGGCCTCGACGATCGGCAGCAGCGCCGGGAAATACTGGATGTTCTCCTCGAACAGGTCGAAGACCGAGGTGATCCAGCGTTCCCCGAACCACACCCTGGGCCGCACGCCCTGCCGCTTGAGCTCATCCGGGCGGGTGTCGGTCGCCTGCTCGAAGAGGGTGATGCGAGTCTCGTGCCAGAGCTGACGCCAGAACAGGAACGGGGAGTTGGCGGCCAGCGCGACCTGCACGCCCGCGATTGCCTGGGCAGCATTCCAGTAGCTGGCGAACGTGTCTGGGCTGACCTGCAGGTGAAGCTGAACGCTGGTGCACGCCGCCTCCGGCGTGATGCTGTCGGCAAGGGTAAGGATCTGCTCGGGCCCGTCGATCTCGATCCGGATGTCCTCTCCGCGGGCCGCGAAGATCTGCTCGTTCAGCGCGCGGTACCGCTCGCTGGCCGACAGAGTGCCCTCATGCACGTCGGACTTGGACAGCGTGGGAAGGATTCCGATCATCACCAGGCGGCTGCCGACGCTCCGCGCCTTAGCGTCTCCGGCATTCAGGCTGCCGCGGATCTCCTCCTCCAGCCCGGCGATCGCGTCGCCCGCCAGCTCCCGTGGCGGCACGTTGATCTCGAGGTTGAACTGCCCGACCTCCGTCGCCCAGGCCGGGTCCGCGATCGCGGCCAGCACGTCGGCGTTCCGCATCGACGGCGCGCCCTGGTCGTCCACCAGGTTGAGCTCGATCTCCTGGCCGACCCGTGCCGGGCCAGCCTGGAACAGCTGCTCGCGCAGCATCCGGGCGAACACGTCCAGCGACCGCGCCAGCTTCGCCCGGTAGGTCACCCGGTCCTCGCCGGTGATCTTCATGGCTTGGATTTCGCGACCCATCTGGCCTCGCCTGGTTCATGAGCTACCCACGTACCTCATCTGGCACCTTGGTTACAGAGTCGCATGAGGCCAGGCCCTCTGACCAGGATTGATCTGCGTTAGGCGGCTTTCAGCCGGCTGCTCTCGTCCCGCACCCAGAGGCTGAGCAGGCCGCGCAGGTGCTCGATGAACAGCTCGTGCTCGTGCGCCGGGTATACCGAGCGCACGGTCTCGATCAGCAGCTGGTCGAAGTCTGGGCCGGCGACCCAGTCCAGCACGATCTCATCAAGATCAGCGAGGCTGGTAGCGCAGAAGTCGTCGTAGCGTGCGGTGTCGAAATAGCTGTCCGCGAGCTCTCGGTAGGCCGCCAGCTTCTCCGGATAGGACATCCCGGCGGCATCGGCGACCTCGAAGTAACGGTCGGTAGTCAGGTCGAGCTGCGGCCGCCGCCCGGTGACCAGCGCGAAGATGCACCACTTGACCAGCGCCTTGATGGCCCACGGGAAGTAGTAGTGCAGGCTGGTCAGCGCCACGTCCGGGCAGGCATTGGCGTAGTCGATCGGGTAGACCTGACCGTCTGCCACCAGCGTCTCGCACGAGTTGAACTCCCACCGGAAGAACGCGTTCACCAGCTTGGCGATCGCCACGACCTCAGCACCAGCCTGCGGAGAGAGGAACGCGTGGTCGACCGCGTAGCGCCGGTGCATGGGCTCGTCCGGCTGGAACTTCATCACCATGGTCTCGGCCCCGATCGACAGCGACCGGGCGAAGACGTCGTAGTCGATGGCCTTCTGCAGGTGCATGAGCATCTCGCCGCTGGCGTCGTAGGCCGCGTGCAGCTCGGCGGCGTTCCTGATGCGGGAGACGCCACGCCAGGCCCCGCCGTCGTAGGGCTTCATGAACAGCGGGTAGCCGATCTCCTCGGCGATCGCGTCGAGGTCGAACGGCTGGTTGTACTTCGACGCGGTGTAAGCGTAACGGTCGTTGTCGACCGGGTTCTTGTACGGGACCAGGACAGTCTCCGGCACATGGAGCCCGAGCCGCATCATCGCGCAGTAGGCGGCGTGCTTCTCCATCGACTGGAACGTGAACGGGCTGTTCAGCAGGTACACGCTGTCCATCAGCGCGACCTTCTTGAGCCATTCGCGCGGCACGTAGTACCAGTACGCAAGCCGGTCGATGACCAGCTGATAGCGAGGCTTGTCGCGGAGGCCGAACGGCTCGATGGTGATCCGCTCACAGTCGAACGCGTGCCGGGAGCCGCCCAGGCCAGCCACCGATCCGAGCCGGCGCACGATCTCCTCGAACGCGCGCGGCCAGTCCTCCTCGGTGCCGAGCAGCAGCCCGATCAGGTGCCGGTCAGATGTCATCGGCCTCCTCCTCCGTCAGCCGCACGTCCCGGACCTCAGGCTCATTACTCGCACATGCTGCCCGTTCCGGCAGACGGTGACAATGCCTATCGGTGCGATCCCATCCAGAGCGGCGCCCCTGCCCGCAACGGCGGCGCTTCCAGCCCTCGGCCGCAAGTTGCCCCAGGAGTTCGGGAATTGTCAGAGGCTATCGATACTGTGTACGAGTAGATACTTCTCCTGGGAGGCGGTGACGACATCATGAGCGAACGAGAGGCTCGGCGGAATGTCACCGCGCCGGTGCTCTCAGAGTTGCCGCCGGTCAACAGGCTGAGCCTGCTGAAGCAGCAGCTGGCCGAGGAAGTGCCGTTCGAGTTGTCGGCCGCGGAGATTGCCAGGCTGCCGCGGGCCGGAGACGACCCTCCTGACATCGATGAGGTGCCATGGTGGCTCGCGGAGGAGTACACCGGGAGCGATGCCGACCTAGAAGCTGCGTTCCTGCGCAGTCTGCCCGCCGATATCCGAGCCGAGTATGAGGCCGGTCCGTGGACAGGAGCAGGCGAGGCGCTGGCGGCCGGATTCCTGCACCACGACGCGGGCACCGGCCCGCGGCCGGACGGGTTCGCGGCGGGCGGGGATCATGATGTCCAGGCGCCAGGCCCGGAACTGGCCGTGGCCGCCGCTCAGGCCACAGGCGGGCTGCCGGGTCTCGGCGAGTCGGAGCTGATCGGCGTGGTGTGCGCCTGGCAGCGGCTCACCGCATGGGCCCAGGCTCGCCAGGTCGCTTGCCTGGACGAGCTGATGCGGCGGCGCAAGGACCAGTCCGTGGCGCTGAAGCGTCCCAGCCTGGCCGCCCATGTCGACGATGAGGTGGCGGCAGCGCTCGCGCTGACCGGCCGCTCAGCGGGGCGGCTGCTACAGGTCTCGACTGGACTGGGCCGGTTGCCGGGCGTCCTGCAAGCGCTTGGGGCGGGGCGGATCGACTGGATGAAGGCAGGGCTGTTCACCGATTACCTTGCCGGGCTGCCTGATGCTGACGCGGCCGACATCGCCGCCTCCGTTCTCGAAGGCGCGGACCGGAAGACCTCGGGACAGCTGCGGGCAGCGCTGGTGCGTGCCGTGCTGGCCTATGACCCGCAGTCGGCGCAGCGGCGGCGCGAGGCTGCCCGCAAGGACGCCTGCGTTCAGACCTGGGACGAGCCGTCGGGCAACGCCGCGCTAGCCGGCCGGGAGCTGGCGCCCGCCGACGTAGTGCACGCCTCAGCCCGGCTCACTGAGTGCGCGAAGTGGCTGCGCGACCAGGGGGCGGTCGGCTCGATCGACGAGCTGCGCGCCGCCGCCTACGTCGCCCTGCTCACCGAACAAACTCTCGCCTCGCTCCTGCCAGTCGGCCCGTCCGCCCCTGATGGCGGCAATAGCCCGGCCGCGAACGGCGCCTGCGCGGCGGGCGACGGTGCTGGTGGTTCGAGCGCTGCCCGTGCTGCAGGCGGCGGTGCTGCGGGCGCCGGGTCGCCCCAGCTGACCGGGTCGATCACTTTGGCGATGCCGATGTCGGCGTGGCTAGGCTGGTCCGCCGCGCCGGGCGAGCTGGCTGGTTTCGGTTTTGCCGACTCGGCCACCTGCCGCGAGGTCGTCCGCCGGGCCGGATTGGCCGCGCGGTGGTCGCTGATCCTCACCGACGCCGGCGGCCGCGCAGTCGCCTGCGCCCGCGCCCCGGCTGGCTCGCCCGGCCCGGGCACCACCTGGGCAACCGCGATCGGGTGGGCTGGTGGGCTCAGGGAGCGGCTGCACACCCTGGAAACCGGGACGTGCAGCCACGCTCGCCGCTCAGAGGGTTACCGGCCGCCGGCCACGCTCGCGAGTCTGGTCCGGGTTCGCCAGCGCATCTGTTCGTTCCCCGGCTGCCGCCGACCCGCCCGGCGGTGCGACCTCGATCACAGCGTGCCGTTCGACCGGGGCGGCGCGACCTGCGAATGTAACCTCGCACCGTTGTGCCGTCGGCACCATCAGGCCAAACAGGCGCCTGGCTGGCATCTCACCCAGCCTCGGCCGGGTGAGATGGTCTGGCGGTTGCCGAGCGGTCGTACGTATGCGACCTGCCCGGAGCCCTATCCCATCTAGTCCGCGCTGGCATCATGTCCTGTGTGCCTGCCGCTCTGACTGATCTGCTCGCGGATGCCGAGCTCGCCGCCTTTGTGGAAGCCTCACGGAGTACACAAGAGCAATCGGCTCGCGAGCTGGAGCCGCTGGCTATGCGGAGGGCGCAGCGCAGCCGGATCGCCACGCGGCCGCCAGGACCGGCTATCGCGGATGTCCGCGACCTGACCGTGCCGGGAGGCGTTCCGGTACGCCTTTACCGGCCGACTACCGGATCACATCCGCTGCTCGTGTTCCTGCACGGCGGCATGTGGACGATCGGCGATCTGGAGTCGCACGACCGGGCCTGCCGCAGGCTCGCTCTGGGGGCGAACGTGTGCGTGCTCGCCGTGGATTACCGGCTGGCACCGGAACATCCGTGGCCAGCGGCCGTTGACGACCTCGTCCATGTCATCCGCTGGGCTGCCGAAGACCGGCCCGAATTGGCGGGAGCTAACGGCCCGCTCGTGGTTGCTGGTGACAGCGCTGGCGGGAACCTGGCCGCGCTGGCCTGCCTGCGGCTGCGTGGCGAAGGCGGTCCGGTGCCGGACGCCCAGGTGCTGGTGTACCCGAACACCGACCTGACTTTGTCGCAGCCCAGCGTGAGCGAAAAGGGGACGGGCTGGGGTCTGCTCGCGGACGATGTCGCATGGGGCGCTGGGCAGTGGGTTCCCGATGCGGCCCAGCGGGCCGATCCGACAGTCAGCCCGCTTCATGCGACCGATCTCACCGGCCTGCCGCCCGCCTTGGTGATCACCGCGGAGCATGATCCATTGCGCGACGAAGGCGAGGCGTATGCTGCCCGCCTGGCCGCCGCAGGTGTGCCGACGACCTATCGCCGGGAGCAAAGGATGATCCACGGCTTCCTCACCCTGGACACTGTCTCGCCCGCTGCCGCCGCGGCCGGGAACAGGCTCTTCGCTGACATCGCCCGCATGCTTCCCGACATCCCAGCGGGCGGAGCAAGATGATCGACAGCATTTTGAGGACGCTCAAGAACCAAGTCGGATGGATATGCGGCACGAGACCGGCACTTGCGATCAGCCCGGCGGCAATGACACCCCTGCTCGACGGTGACGGCGCCCGGCCTATCGGCCGCGATGTGCGGGCGCGTGCTCCCGCAGGAGCCGTGTCACGAGCGCGCTGAGCCTGCCGGTGTCGAAGAGCTCGGGTTGCGCGCGTCCGCCAACGCTGAGCGTGTCCGCGTTGCACGGACCGTTGTGGACGACAACGGCTCTCTGGGCGCGCACCGCGGGCGCGAAAGCCAGTTTGTAGCTGCTTCTTCCCAGCGGGCACGGAAACAGGAGCGGCGGTGTGGCGTGCATCGAGTCGAGAACGGCCGCCAGCGGCCGGATTAGCTGCTTGCCGCCCGTGAGGGTGGCGGTGGTTCCGGTGCTGCCGGTCACCGTGATGCGGACCGATCGGAAGCGTACCGCGATCAGGTACTCCGCGGCCGAGCGCGGCGGGTACCACACGACCTGCGCGTCGGCGCGCAGTAGCGACGAGCCACCTGGTCGTGGCGCCAAGGTCTCAACCAGGTTGATCTCGTCGATGCCAGCGGGAACGTGCCGCTGGGTGATGGCAATGGCCGTGATGGTTACTCCGCCCGAGTTGGCCGTGCCGCTGGTGCCGCTGCCCACGGTGCCCCGGGGCATGTGCGCGCGGAGGAACGCGATCGCCGCGGCCACCGTCATCGGCAGCCGGTAGAACCGGTCCTCGTCGAAGAAGTCTCCAGGGCCGCCGAAATACACGCCCGGCTGCTCCAGTCCCCGCGGCGCCGGCCGCGCAGGAAGCTGCTGCGACTCTGCGGGCAGCACGAGCACGCCAAGCAGCCGTCGCGCGCTGGCTGCGGCCAGCCCACGGCTGCCTGCAACTGGACCCAGATTCCGTGAGCGGGCCGCCGTCAGCACCCCGCCGTCGGAGGCGCCAGCGCACCCAGCCATTAAGCCGCTCAGCGTGGCAGCCGCGATCAGTGCGGCGCACCGGCCCACTCTCGACCGTGACCTCATCGGCCGTCCTTTCGGTGCCTCGTCCCGCAGCCCGTGCCGATACCCACACTTAGACGGCGGCGTCAGGAGATCCGTTGCGTCCGGTGTCAGATGTTCGGCGCCTTGGGATACGAATTCGAGCCACCGCCAGAGGGGGCTGCAACCTGGGACGACTACTGGCGTGACGTCGGCGTAGGCGAAGAAGAGCTGGGGATCGGCGAGGACCGCATCATCGATCCCGCTGGCAGCGGTCCGCGCATCTGGTTCCAGGTCGTGCCCGAGGGCAACTAGACGGTCTCAAGAACGATCGACGACGGTGGCTTCATGGAGCCAATCGTGCTGCCCGGACCGCACTGCAGCGGCAGTTACCGCTGCAGTTGGGTATCGGCCCGGATGGGAACATCGGGAGCATGCACAGCGCTCGCGCGACAGCTCGTGACCGATGGTCGCCGGGTACAGGCGGGTTATGGGCACACCAGCACTGTCTGCGCCGTGTCGTAAGAGACAGGCCGCTTGTCGGGCTCGGTCACCACAAACACTGTCAGCCCGAGCAGTTCGCCCATCTCGTGCGGCTGAGGCATGCGCACGATCACCCGGCTGCCCGGAGCTAGGAAGACCCGGCGGATCTCAGGAGTGCGCGTCACGAAGTGCCCGACGCCTCGCCGCGTCTCGGCCAGGCCGATCTCGCGGAGGACCTGCATCGCCTTCCGAACCGTGTCTCGGCTCACCTTGTACCGGTCCACCAGCTCGGGCTCGGACGGCAGCGCCGATCCGGGCGGGAGCTGCCGGACAATGATCGCGCCGCGCAGGTAGATGGCAAGCTGAAGATACGCGGGCAGCATGCTCCGAGGGTTGATGACAGAGACGTCGATGATGTCGCTCACACCGTCAACTGCCCGTTGGTCCTCGACCGTGAGGTGATGTTCGTCACGTTGCGACATGTTGCCTTCCCCCGGCGTCAGCTTTCGGATACGGTCGGGCTCGCCTGCTTGTACGGACGACCTGACAAGCCTACAAGCACTGGGTGGGGAGGCGGCGAGGGCCTGCCCGATGTCGATGTCGGGCATTGGGCACCGGGCAGGCTCCGCCAACTCGCAAGACCTGCCGCGCGACGGGAGCAAGGGGGGCAGCCGTATCACGGGCCTGGCTCCTCCGCTCGGCGCGCTATGCGAGGTGCACCTAGAAAGTGCACCAAGTTTCTGGCCCGGTGCGGGGGATCGGTCATGCTGACCGAGTACTACGCCGAATTGCCCGAGGGCAACTAGACAGTCTCAAAAACTGTGCCTGAGTCGCGGTAAGCCGGACCCACTGCCACGGGGACGCCATCCGCGAGCGGATCCGGCAGGCTGCGTCACTCACTCATGAAGAGAATGTCTTTACCCACGCCACGAGCGTGAGTGAATGACCGGAGATAGTGCCTGTTACCTGCCAACATCCAGGCTTTGGCCAATAGAGGCCGCTGGGGGTGAAGCCAGTCCTCCCGTAGCCGACTGGAACTTGACTGTGGAAGCCTGCGCTCGGGCCGTCCAGCCTGCGCGCGGTGATGATGAGCGTTCCCGGGATGACGCGCCACCACGGGAACTTGGTGCCCCATTCCGGAGCCCATGGCGTCCCATACGGATGCATGGCGGGCAGGATTCCTTGCGCCGGGACGCCGACCCACAGGGCGCCATTGCCATACCAGCCGCGCAGGTAGCTGACGTTGCCGGTGACGTGCATTTGCGGGGGAGGCGTGGCATGCGGGACGGGCCGTGTCACCGGACAGCTCGCGGGAGCGGCCAGGTTAGCCGGTGAGCTGGCCACCGATGGCCTCGTGCTTGGCGTGACTGTCGACGGCGCGCCCGCCGTGCAACTCGCTGCCATAATCGCGGTCGCCGCTGCCACGAGCTGACCGGCTCGCTTCACGCCTTCATTGTCTGTATTCGAGGCGCCGCGGGATAGAGCCGAGGCTCCATAATCTGGACGACTCGAGATGGGAGTCAGCGATGCACTACCTACCCGAGTTGGGCCAACTTAGTCACTATGAAGCGGCCGGCTCCCGGTGGCCGTCAAAGCCTTCTTGGCTGATGTCGTGGGTCGCCGGAAGCTGGAAGGTGCAACTACCCAGCACACCGGAGCCACTATGGCGGAAGGAAGCCGGCCGTCATGCCCAGTGTGACACCAGCGGCGGCCGAATGTCCTTTAGCTCAAGGAGCTGAAGGCTGTCAAGAACCGGTTGCACCTGGATATCTCAGTCAGTGGCGGACGGGCGTTCCCGATCGAAACGCGCCGCCAGCGAGTGGACGCCGAGGCCGAGCGCCTGGCCGGGCTCGGAGCCTCCCGTGTTCGCGTCCTGAGCGAAGAGGGGCTCGACCACTACGCAGTCGCGATGCAGGATCCCGATGGCAACGAGTTCGGCATCAATTGACCTGCAGCATCTCGCTTATTCAGCGGCAGCCTGGCAGCTCAGTTACCACGGCTCGCTTCGCGGCGGTGTTGAGGCAGGCGGCGCTCGGAACTGGCGACAGTCAGGTCCATGTAGCCGCCCAGGAACTGCAACGTCGCCATCCCCAGGAACCACGCTGCCCACCCGTAACACTTGCGCCGCTCTCGGTCAGTCGTCGCTTGACGACCGAGAGAGACCAGAACGAGGCCGACGCCGAGCTGAAAGCCGCCAGCGGCAAGGCGCACGCCCCCGACGGCATGGAGGTGTCGGTACTCAAACGGCCTGATCAGTCGCCTCATCAAGGAGTGCGATGCAGTGGTGTTGTCAGCCATGGTCATCAATCTACGGATAGCTCGGGGCTAGGCGAGCGGTGCCAGGGCAGTTGCGAGGGGCTCCAGCTGCGTGGCCGTGTACGGCCGCCGCAGATTCACGATCGCGAGGTCCAGGCCTACCTCTCCCAGCGCGGCCGCGTTAGCAGCAGTCTCGGCGGGATCGCCGGTGAACCACACGTGGCTGGACAGCAGGATCTCCGCCGGGTCGCGGCCGATGTCGGCACAGTGCTGGTTCAGCATGTCGCGCGCGCGAGTGAACTGCTCGAGCGTGCCGCCGACGAAGTTCCAGTGCTGGGCGAACCTTGCGGCGGTCCGCAGGGTGCGTTTCTCGCCGCTGCCGCCGATGCAGATCGGCGGATGCGGCTGCTGGACCGGCTTGGGGTTGCACATGGCGTCGGTCAGCTCGTAGTAGCTGCCCTTGAAGGACGTCTTCTCCTGCGGTCCGAGCAAACCGACCAGGACCTCGCAGGCTTCCTCCAGCCGGTCACTGCGTTCCCTGGGACTACCGAGCTCGATGCCGTAGGCGCCCGACTCCTCGGTGTTCCAGCCGGCGCCGATGCCCAGCTCCAGGCGGCCGCCCGAGACAATGTCGAGCGTCGCGGCCATGTTGGCCAGAACCGCCGGATGCCGGTAATGGATACCAGTGACGAGCGTGCCCAGCCGCAGCCGCCGGGTCGCCTGCGCCAGCGCGGTCAGTGTGATCCAGCCCTCAAGGCAGGGGCCGGACGAGTCCTCGCCGAGGATCGGATAGAAGTGATCGAACGTCCAGCCTGACTCGAACACCTCGATGTCGTCAGCGGCGCGCCATACCTCCAGCATGGCGTCCCAGGTAGTGCTCTGCGGTGCGGTCTTAAAGGCGAATCGCATGCTCCTATTGTGGTCTGTGCGAGCGGCGGGCCGACCACCGGCGTGCCGCTTGACACCGACGAGCAAGCGAACGCAAGGGAGCGCAGATGGCGAGCGGAACGGTAGCGATCGTCGGCGGCCGGGTTGTGCCCATCAACGGTGATCCCATTGACGACGGCACAGTCCTGGTAACCGACGGGAAGATCACTGCCGTCGGTACGCAACTGCCCGTTCCCGATGGTGTGCCCGTGATCAGTGCGCACGGCAGCTGGGTACTGCCGGGCTTCATCGAGGCGCACGGGCACGTTGGCGTACACGAGGAGGCTGAAGGCTGGGCGGGATCGGACAGTAACGAGCTGACTGAGCCGGTCACTGCGCATGTACGCGCGCTGGACGCGATCAACCCGGCCGATCTCGGCTTCCGCGACGCGGTGTCCGGCGGCGTGCTGGCTGTCAACGTCAACCCTGGTTCTGGCAACCCGATCGGCGGCCAGACCGCTGCGCTGAAGTGCTGGGGACGGACCGTCGACGAGATGCTGCTGAAGGCACCGGCCGGGATGAAGTCCGCACTGGGCGAGAACCCGAAGCGCGTGTACGGAGAGCGCAAGCAGTCCCCGGCTACGCGGCTCGGCACCGCCGCGGTGATTCGCGGTGCTCTCGTCGACGCGGCCAACTACCTGGCCAAGCTCGAGGCCGAGCAGCGTAAGCCGGAGGAGGAGCGCAAGTACATCGATCGCGACCTGAAGCTCGAGGCGCTCGGGCGCGTGCTGCGCCGGGAGATTCCGTGGCGCCAGCACTGCCATCGGGCCGACGACATCGCCACCGCGTTGCGCATCGCCGACGAGTTTGGCTATGAGCTGGTCATCGACCACGGCACCGAGGCGCACCTGCTCGCCGACATCCTGGCCGCGAAGGACATCCCGGTTATCATCGGCCCGCTGTTCACGAGCAGATCGAAGGTTGAGCTAAGGAACCGCTCGCTCGACAACCCCGGCAAGCTAGCTGCCGCCGGCGTCACCATCGCCATCACCACCGATCACCCGGTTGTGCCGATCAACTTCCTGGCACATCAGGCCGCGCTGTCGGTCAAGCACGGCCTCGACCGGGACACTGCCTTGCGAGCGCTCACCATCAACCCGGCGCGGATCATCGGGATCGATGACCGGCTCGGCTCCATCGAGCCGGGCAAGGATGCCGACCTGGTCGTGTGGTCCGGAGATCCCCTGGACGTGCTGAGCCGCGTCGAGCACGCCCTCATCGACGGCACGGAGATCTACAGCTATGCCGACGGCGAGGCGCATTTCACGGAGCAATAGAGACGATCACAGCGCGGGCACATTTCTAGATCTGGGGCCGACCGGGTCGGTAAATCGACAATTGGGCCCGCGCTGCCGCTTCAGGTCATGGCGTGCCCGGCGCAGCCGGGCCGCTGGGGCCGGGATGACTGAGCTCGGGGAACGCCGCCGGGAACCTGTCCGCCGCCTTCTTCAGCAGGTCGCCGTCATCGGACGAACCGAGCACGGCCGTTACCTTGCTCTGCGCCTGGTCTGCCTGCAGCTGAGCTCGTTCCCGTCCGTGGTTACCGAACCAGTAGCCAACTGCCGCAGTGGCAAGCGGAAAGACAACCAGGAGGATGTCCTTGGCGCGCTGGTACTGGTCAACAATGACTGCGCCCCTGGAGTTCACCTGAGGCGCGGTACCGATCCTGTCGAGGACGACTGCGAGCCACCAGATCACGATGCCGAAGACAAAGACAGTCATCACGACCGTGCCGACGCTCTTAATCAGCCCGGCGGGGTTGGTAGGCCACGACTTCTGGGCACTTTTGCGAGCCATGAGAGCAGGGTCCTCCGCCACTCCGTTCCCGGCAAGCCCTTTGGTAACGGAATGCCCGATAGGATCACCCGGCCAGCAGCCGCTCGAGCACAGCAGGATCCGCGTAGGCCACTTCGATGATCTTCGACCGGCTTCGCGCCCCGGATACCAGCGTCACGTCCCGGCGGGCTACCCCGAACGCCTCAGCCAGTGCGGCGAGGGCCGCCTCAGTCGCCTCGCCGCCTACCGCGCGCTTGGTGACCCGGACAACCAGCGCGCCGGCCTGCTCACCGCCCACGCCAGGGCGGGAACAGCCGGGCTGGACTCGGACCGTGATGCGCACCCGCCCAGTGTGCGCTGACGGCGCCACGGGTCAGGGCACCACCACGGTACCGGTCGCGCTGACGGCCACGATGGGCTCGGCCAGCACTGCGGCCGCCGACGGACCGCGCTCTGGCTGGGCCCGGCAGACCACCCGCGCCTCGAACGACAGGTCCCGGCTCCGGGTGCCGACCCGCGTCACCGTCGCAGCGACCTCGAGCACGTCGCCCGCGATCACCGGAGCGCGGAACTGCACATCCGAGTACGACGCGAACAGGCCCTCGTCCCCGTCAGTGCGGATGCATACCTCAGTCGCCACGTCGCCGAACAGGCCGAGCATGTAGGCGCCATCCACCAGACTGCCGCCATAGTGCGCGTGACTGTAGGGGACGTAGCGCCGGTGCGTCACGCTCAGGCCCAGCCGCGTGTCACCGTTCATGCCGACGCTCCCGGTTGCACCTCTTCTGGCACCTCGGGCGCCAGGGCATAAGCCAGGTAGCTGGCTACCTCACCCGGCGTGGTGCCCTTGCCGAAGATCTTGTCCACGCCCAGGTCTGCGGTCATTGCGGGATCGAACCGCGGCCCGCCAACGACCAGCAGCGGCCGGCCTTCCGCCCCGAAGTCCGGAGCCGCTGCATCAAACGCGGCTGCCATCTCGCGGGCGTTAGAGATATGCGCGTCCCGCTGCGTGACGACCTGGCTCACCAGGACCGCGTCCGCGCCCTCCGCGTTCGCCCTGGCGACCAGGTCCGTTACCGCCACCTGCGAGCCAAGGTTGACCACCCGGATCTCCCGGTAATACTCCAGCCCCTTCTCCCCCGAGTGGCCCTTGACGTTGAGGATGGCGTCAATGCCCACGGTGTGCGCGTCAGTGCCGATGCACGCGCCGACGACCACGAGCTTGCGGCCGAGCCCGGCGCGAATCCGCAGGTTCACCTCGGCCGAGGACAGCAGCGGGAACTCTCGCTCGGTGACCGTCACCTCAGACAGATCGACCAGGTGCGACACCCGCCCGTAGACGATGAAGAAGGTGTAGTCAGGGCCCATTCCCTTGGCGTGCACGACCATCGCTGGCTGCAAGCCCATCTTCGTGGCGAGCTGCGTCGCAGCGCCCTCCGCCCTGGCACGCTCGGTCGCCGTGCCGAACGGCACCGGCAGCGTGAACGAGACCTGGATCCGGCCGTCGCCGGTTGTGTCGCCGTACGGCCGAATAATGTCACTGGTCATTACGCAGCTCCCTCAAGCGACCCCAGGGCGACCTGCCCCTCGAGAATCTCTGACGCCGGATTGAAGTAACCATCGGCGCGGCTGATGACGCCCTCTAGTCCGCGGCCGCCGTCGGCAGGCCGCCTGGTGATGCCGAAGGTCCCGTCCGCGATCGCGTTGAGCAAGCCGTCGTCGTTGATCCGCCGCAGCAGGCCGACGGACTCCCCCAGCACGTGCTTGGCGCGCTGCTCGATGAAACCGCCGGGCGCGGGCACGAAGCTCTCGCCCAGCCGACCGGCCGCGTCGCGCACGTAGCGCACGTTCTCCAGGGCAAGATCACGATCAGAGAGGAACGGGGTGTGGATCCCCTCGGTCATCATGCCGATGAGCAGAATTGACTGGTCGGTCATGACGCCGCACAGGTTGAAGAACGCGTCCAGCAGGTAGCCGGCGAACACGTTGCCGGTCATGTGCTTGGTCGGCGGCATGTACTTCAGCGGCGCATCGGGGAACAGCTCGCGGACCAGCTGCGCGTGCGCAAGCTCGAGCAGGAACGAGTCAGGTACTGCCGGATTGATCTCGAACGCGTGGCCGAGGCCGAGCTGGCTGTCCGCCAGCCCCGCCTCCTTGCCGAAGAACTCGTTCATCAGCTGGCTGACGATAACGGTGTGGGCCGCATCGACGGCATCCGCGGTCGTCAGGTAGTTGTCCTCGCCGGTGTTGATGATGATGCCGGCCCTGGCGTGGATCTGCCGCGAGAAGCGCTGGTCGATGAACGTGCGGCGCGGGTTGATGTCGCGGAAGATGATGCCGTACATGCAGTCGTTCAGCATCATGTCCAGCCGCTCCAGGCCAGCCAGCGACGCGATCTCCGGCATGCACAGGCCGGAGGCGTAGTTGGTCAGCCGGACGTAGCGGCCGAGCTCGCGAGAGGTCTCGTCCAGGGCCGCCCGCATCAGCCGGAAGTTCTCCTGGGTGGCATACGTGCCCGCGAAGCCCTCGCGGGTCGCGCCTTCCGGAACGTAGTCCAGGAGCGACTGGCCGGTGGAGCGGATCACCGCGATGATGTCAGCGCCTTCGCGGGCGGCGGCCTGGGCTTGCGGGATGTCCTCGAAGATGTCGCCGGTCGCGACGATCAGGTAGATCCAGGGCTTGCGCGGCTCGGACGTCTGCTCGATCATCTGCTGCCGCTGCACGCGGTTAGCGTCGATCCTGCCGATTCCCCTGGCCAGAGCCGCCGATGCGGCCGCGCGGGCTGCCGCCGCGTCGGCTGCGGCCGGGATGCGGAAGGCGACCTTGCCCTGGGCGGCCGCCTCGGCGAGGCTGGCCAGGTCGTCGTAGCCGCCGGTCAGCAGCGCGTCCCAGGCGGGCAGCGCGACGCCGTGCTCCAGCCCGGTGGTGTCGCGGATCGCGTCGGTGAGCCGGTTCACCCAGGGCATGCCGTCGGGGTCCGCGCCCTGCAGCCCGGCGAGGCGCAGGACGGCTCGCTCGACGGAGACCGTGGTGTGCGTCCTGGCCATCTCCACGATCGGCTGGCCGGCCCTCGCCGCCAGCGCACGCGCCTCGCGGACGACGGCGGGATCAAGGTTGAGCCGAGTCTGCATTGACTTACTCCCTGCTGCGGTCAGCCCGGTCCGGCTGAGCGCTGTGCTCCTCGATGCGGCGCTGGAAGATTCCCCGGACGCCGGGTTCGGTCCTGATCAGTTCGATGGCTAGCTGCGCGTGCCCCGGAACATACCCGTTGCCTACCAGCATCGTGACATCGGCGGCAACGCCCTCGGCACCGAGCGCAGCGGCGCTGAACGATGTCGCCATCGAGAAGAAGATCACCGTGCCGCCCTGCGCGGTGGACAGGATCGCGCCGCCCTCGCAGCCGGGTACGTCCACGCAGACGACGGTCACGTCCGCCGGTCCCCCGGCCCTCTCGATCGCGCCCGCCACGCCGACTGGGTTGCGTGCGTCAGCGATCACGACTTCGTCGACCAGGCCGTGCTGGCCGTCGGCTGCCCTGGCCTCGCGCAGAATGCTCGCCTCGGCGTCGTGCGGCACGATGCCGATCACCCGGCCGGCCCCGGCCTGCCGGGCCGCGGCCGCCGACAGCGACCCGCTCTTTCCGGCCGCGCCGATGATGGCGACGATCGGCCGGGCCGCCGGGCTGGAGCTGACGACCCGGTGCGTGAGAGCCGGCGCTCCGCATACGTCCATCACCGACAGGGCGAGTTCGGCGGGCAGGTCGTCGGGCAGCCTGGCGGCGATGGACCGGCCGAACAGGATCGCGTGCCCTTCGCAGGGCACCTGCTCAGACAGGCCGTCCCAGTGAGCCAGGCCATCGGTGATCACCAGTGGCGTCAGGCTGAGCGACACCAGGGTCGCGATCTTGTCTCCCTCGGCCAGCCCGAGCGGGGAGTCCTGACCGACCTCGTCGACAGTGCCAGTCAGCATGCCGCCGGAGCCGGTGACCGGATTCTGCATCTTGCCGCGAGTCCGGATGATCTCCAGCACCGCTGCCCTGATCCGGTCCGGGTCGCCGTCCTTCGACTCGCGCAGCTGACGGAAGGACGCCGCGTCCAGGTTCAGCCGCTCGACCGACACCCGCACCTCGTCCGGCCAGATCTGCGGCTTCGCCTCGAGCCGCCAGGCAGCCTGCGGCAGCACGCCCGCCGGCTCGAGCACCCGGTGCAGGCCAAGCGGCGAGCCCGCCGCGCTGGCCTGACCATTGAGAGCGGGCCCGTGGGGTTGCGATCGGGTCACCAAGGGGTCCTTCCCGTCAGCCAGCACCAGGCTGAGCCAAAGTAGTCGCTAATGTCCGGATTGCGTCCAGGTGCAAGAGCAGTATGAGTATTCGATAGAATTTGTCGTCTGTCACTATACAGACAGCATGTTCTTGCGTAACGTTCCGAAACAACGGGCTATAGTCCTGGCGCAGCCAGTCATGAGGGGCAGGTGCAGCACATTGATCGACCAGCCGTACGTCTACCGGCACTCAGAGCTGGTGGAGCCGGACTGGCAGCGCCTACCCGGATGGGCCGCCGTTACCCCGCAGGAGTGGGCCTCCGCCCAGTGGCAGCGCGCGCACTGCATCAAGAACATCCGTCAGCTGCGGCAGGTCGTCGGCGACGGGCTGGACGAGCGGTTCTACGCGGACCTCGAGCGGGACCAGGCCGAGCGCGCCACGATGTCGATGCTGGTGCCACCGCAGATGATCAACACGATGGCCCCGTCGCTCTCCCCCGCTGATCCGGGCTTCACGGACGCGTTCTACGCCGACCCCGTCCGCCGCTACATGATTCCGGTCTTCAGCGACCGGCGGGCAGACTGGCCGTCGCATCCCGAGGCCTCCCGCGACTCGCTGCATGAAGCGGAGATGTGGGCGGTGGAGGGGCTGACCCACCGCTACCCGACGAAAGTGCTGGCCGAGCTGCTGCCCACCTGCCCGCAGTACTGCGGGCACTGCACGCGGATGGACCTGGTCGGCAACCCGACGCCGGTCATCGACAAGCACAAGTTCGAGCTCGGCCGCGACGACCGGCTCAGCGCGATGATGGACTACCTCCGCCGCAGCCCCGGTGTGCGGGACGTGGTCGTATCCGGGGGCGACGTGGCCAACCTGCCCTGGCCCCGCCTTGAGTCGTTCGTGTCGGCCCTGCTGGAGATCGAGAACATCCGCGACATCCGGCTCGCGACCAAGGCGCTGATGGCCCTGCCGCAGTTCTGGCTAACCCACGAGGTCCGGGCCGGCATGGAGCGGCTGGCGACGGTGGCGCGCCAGCGGGATGTCAGCATCGCCATCCACACGCACGTCAACTCAGCTCAGTCGGTGACGCCGCTAGTGGCGCAGGCCACCAAGGCGATGCTGGAGACCGGCATCCGGGACGTCCGCAACCAGGGCGTGCTGCTGCGCGGCACGAACGACAAGACCGAGCAGATCCTCGACCTGTGCTTCGCCCTGCTCGATGACGCCAAGATCATGCCCTACTACTTCTACATGTGCGACATGATCCCGAACGCCGAGCACTGGCGGCTGTCGCTGGCCGAGGCGCAGCAGCTGCAGCACGACATCATGGGCTACCTGCCCGGGTTCGCCACGCCGCGGTTCATCTGCGACGTGCCGTACGTCGGCAAGCGCTGGGTCCACCAAGTTGCCCGCTACGACCGCGAGCTTGGCATCTCGTACTGGACCAAGAACTACCGGACCGGCGTCGAGTCGGACGACCCGCTGGCACTGGATCGGGAGTACGAGTACTACGACCCGATCCACCTGCTTCCCGAGGCCGGACAGGATTACTGGCGGTCGCGGAGCAACACGCCGGTCGCCGTCGGAGCCGCAAGCTAAGCCAGACCGCGCCCCCGCGTCTGGCGAGTACGCAACCAGCGGGCTGCCTGAGCAGTCCCAGGAGGCATGAAGCGCATCTTGCTGGCCGCCTGCCTGGTGGTGCCCACTACGCTCGCCGCGTGCGCCCAGCAGGCGGAGACATCACCCGGCGCACTCGCCTGCGCCGCCAGCGGGCACCCGCGTGGTCTCAACGGCTCGCGCACAGTCTGCGCAGCGCCCCGCCCCCAGCGGCGTCATGGACCTGGTCGGTCCGCAGACCGGCGTCATTGGCCCGTACGTGCAGTCCGGCATCGGGCGCTCGGCGCACTTTGTCATCACCCGCAACGGTGGTCGCACGTTCCGCGCGTTCGGGCCTGCTGCCAGCAACCAGGACATCCCCGATTCGGTGTTCTTCCGGGGCGGCGTCCGCGACGGATGGCTGCTCACCTTTCCGGGCGGCGGCGGCTCCGACGCTGAGTACCGGACACCCGATGGCGGCCGGACCTGGCGGCGCATGCGCATCCCCGCGCCCCGGCGCGCAATCTTCGGCCTGCCCGCCGTCTTCGGCACGACCGTCATCGAAACGGCCACGACCGCAGCAGGCCGCGCCGTAAGTCTCCTGACGTTCGTGAGCCGGAACGACGGCGCAAGCTGGCGGCAGGGGTCAGGGCTGGATCGGGCGGGCGCCGGCGACGGCTGCTCCGAGCCGGTATCCGCCAGCTTCCCGTCGGCATCGGCAGGCTGGGCGGCGGCGTTCCGGGCCGGGGAGGTCGCGATCTACCGCCGCACGGCCCCCACGCGGCCCTGGCTGATTGTGGCCGAGCTTGGCCGCCTGCCGCATGCGCGCAGCGAATGTGTTCAGATCCAGGCCGCAGACTCCGCGCACGCCTGGCTGCAAGTCTCCTCGGACGCCGGCATCGCGATCTATGCCACGAGCGATGGCGGCCGCTCCTGGCAGCGCATCGACCAGGCAGCCGAGGCTGCACGCCGCTAGCCTGCCTCCGGGCCCGGCAGATTGCCCAGCACGTCCAGCGCGGCCCGGTGAGCGTCGGCCGTACCGAGGCCGATCGAGTCAGCCTTGGCCCGCTTCAGGAACAGGTGCGCCGGGTGCTCCCAGGTGAACCCGATGCCGCCGTGCAACTGGATCATCTCCTGAGCGGCCTTCAGCGCGGTGTCAGAGCAGGCGGCCTTCGCCAGCGTCACGGCCAGCGTGGCCTCCGGCCCGAATCCTGCGGTCAGGCTGGCTGCCGCATACCGGGCGGCCGCCCTGGCCTGAGTCACCGCGACCCACTCATCGGCCAGCCGGTGCTTGATCGCCTGGAAACCGCCGACCGGGCGGGCGAACTGGTGTCGCTCCTTGACGTAGGCAACGGTGGTGTCCAGGCACTTCTCCGCGAGGCCGAACTGCTCTGAGGCGATAACGCCGGCGCCCGCCAGCAGGGCGGCAGCCACCGCCTGCTCGGCCGCCGGGCCGGCCGCAACCTTCCGGGCGGCCACCTCGTCGAGCCGTATCTCGCAGAGCTGCCGTGTCATGTCCAGCGAGACCAGCGGGCGCTTGCCGACGCCCTCCTCGCTCACCCGGACGGCATACAGGCCATACGGCACGCCGTCAGCCGGCACCAGGAGCACGTCGGCGGGCAGCGCATCCGCCAGTCCCGTGACCGTGCCGGTCAGCCGGTAGCTGCCCGGCTCATCGCCACGGCGCGGGGCATCCAGCCGGACCGTTGTCGGCGGCCGGCCGCGCGGCCCGGCCGCGAACGGGACGGTGAGCGCGGCCGTCACCGTGCCGCCCGCGAGCTCGGTGAGCAGCTCGTCGTCGCCGGAGGCCAGCAGGGCCGTCGTCGCGATCACTGCGCTGCCAAGGAAGGGAACGGGCGCTACCGACCGGCCGAGCTCTTCAGCGACGACGGCAGCTTCTCGGTACGAGGCACCGGCGCCGCCGAGTGCCTCAGGGATCAGCAGCCCGGCCGCGCCGATCTCGGCGGCCAGAGTACGCCAGAGCCTGGTGTCGTAAGTTTGCCCGGTCTCGGTCCTGGCGAGCACATCGCGCCACGCTGCCTGGTCGTCCAGCAGCGCGCGGACTGCGCCCCGCAACTCGGTCTCGGTGTCGGTGTAGAGGAGGTCGAGCTGCCGGGGCGGGCGTCCCTTCCCGCTGGCGCCCGGTCCGAGCGGGGCGTCCGCCGCGGCCCTGTCAACTGTCGTCTCGCTCACCGCGGCAGGTCCTTCCACGGGCCGGTGTCCACTCTGGCTTCCTTCGGCAGCCCGAGCACCCGCTCGGCCACGATGTTGCGCAGGATCTCTGATGTGCCGCCCTCGATCGAGTTCCCCTTGGCCCGCAGGAACCGGAAGCCGGGGTTGCGGCCGAAGAAGCTGGCACCCTGCGGCAGGCGCATGCTCCAGTCGTCGTACAGCAGCCCGTCTCCCCCGGCCAGCTCGACCTCGAACTCGGAGATCTCCTGGTTCAGGCGCGCGAAGACCAGCTTGGCCGCCGACCCCTCCGGACCGGGCTGGCCGGCTGCGAGCTGCTGGCGCAGCCGGGAGCCGGCGATCCTGGCCACCTCGGCATCGGCCCACAGCCGCAGGATCCGGTCGTGCAGACCGGGGGTGCGCAGCTCCGGGTGCTCCCGCCAGGTCCTGGCGGCTGAGGCGATCATCCCGCCCTCGCGCGGCATGGCGTTGCCGCCGATCGAGACCCGCTCGTTCATCAGGGTCGCCATGGACACGGCCCAGCCCTGGCCGACCGCGCCGATCCGGTCGGCGTCGGACACCTTGGCGTCGGTCATGAAGACCTCGTTGAACTCGGCCTCGCCGGTAATCTGCCGCAATGGCCGTATCTCGACGCCCGGCTGCTTCATGTCCAGCGCGAAGTACGTGAGGCCCTCGTGCTTCGGCGCGTCCGGGTCAGTGCGCGCCACTAGCAGCGCGCGCTTGGCCATGTGCGCGGACGAGGTCCACACCTTCTGCCCGTTCACCGTCCAGGTATCACCGTCGCGCACCGCCCTGGTGGCCAGCCCGGCCAGGTCAGATCCTGCGCCCGGCTCGCTGAACAACTGGCACCAGATCTCCTCGCCCGTCCACAGCGGCCGCAGCCAGCGTTCCTTCTGCTCGGGCGAGCCGTGCGCCAGGATCGTCGGCGCGGCCATGCCGAGCCCGATGCCGTTGCGCTCCGGGTGGTTCGTCGGAGCCCCGGCCGCGTCGAATTCACGATCAACAACCGACTGCAGGGAACGGGGCAGTCCCTGTCCGCCGAGCCCGGCCGGGTAATGCACCCAGGCCAGGCCGGCGTCGAACCTCGCGCGCAGGAACTCCAGGCGCTCGGCGCTCTGCGGGTCATGCGCAGCGAGGAACTCGGCAACCTGCGACCGGAGGCCGTCGGCGTCAGTGCCTCCGGCTAGCACAGCGGTCCGCCTGCGACGTAGATGACCTGCCCGGAGACGAAACCGGCACCCTCGCTGACCAGGAACGAGATCACGTGGGCCACGTCGTCGGGAGTGCCGACCCGGCGGACCGGGATGCTGGCAGCAGCGGCCTTCTGGAAGTCCTCGAAGCCGATGCCCATCCGGGCCGCAGTCGCGGCCGTCATATCGGTGGCGATGAAGCCCGGCGCGACCGCGTTCGCCGTGATGCCGAACTGGCCGAGCTCGATCGCCAGCGTCTTAGTGAAGCCCTGCAGGCCGGCCTTCGCGGCAGAGTAGTTGACCTGGCCGCGGTTGCCGAGCGCGGAGCTGGAAGACAGGTTGACGATCCGGCCCCACTTGCCGTCCACCATGTACTTCTGGCAGGCCCTGCTCATCAGGAACGAGCCGCGCAGGTGGATGCCGAGGACGGTGTCCCAGTCGTCGTCGGTCATCTTGAACAGCATGTTGTCCCTGATGACGCCCGCGTTGTTGACCAGGACGGACGGCCCGCCGAGCTCCGCGGCGACCTTGTCGACCGCGGCCTTGACCTGGTCGGCGTCGCTGACGTCAGCGCCGACGGCCAGCGCCGTGCCGCCCGCCTGCCTGATCGCGTCGACGGTTGCGCCGCTGTCGCCTTCCTTCAGGTCGAGCACCGCAACGGCAAACCCATCGGCAGCCAGCCGCCTGGCCGTGGCCGCACCGATGCCGCGCGCGGCCCCGGTGACGACGGCTACTCGCTGCGATGCCTCTGACATATCTCCTCCTGACCCACGGGGAGCTTCGCCCCCCGTGCACCCCCCAAAAACCGGCGGGGCATTCGGTTAGTTCCACCCTTCAGACCACGGGCTTCGCCCGTGGTTAGCGGTACCGCTTGAGTTCGCGGTACGCGAGGGAGCGCTTGTGCACCTCATCGGGGCCGTCGGCGAGCCGGAGCGTCCGGGCATGTGCCCAGAGCGCGGCCAGGGGGAAGTCCTGGCTGACTCCGCCTGCCCCGTGCGCCTGGATGGCCTTGTCCATGATCCACTCGGTCATCTGCGGCACCAGGATCTTGATGGCCTGGATCTCGGTGTGCGCACCCTTATTACCGACCGTATCCATCAGCCACGCCGTCTTGAGCACCAGGAGCCTGGCTGCCTCGATCCGGACCCTCGATTCGGCGATCCAGTCCTGGATGACGCCCTGCTCAGCGAGCGGCTTGCCCCACGCGACCCGCTCGGTAACCCGCCGGCACATCAGCTCGAGCGCCCGCTCGGCCGCGCCGATCTGGCGCATGCAGTGGTGGATGCGCCCCGGCCCGAGCCTGGCCTGCGCGATCGCGAAGCCCTCCCCCTCGCCCGAGATCACGTTCTCGGCCGGCACGCGGACGTCGGAGAACACGACCTCGGCGTGGCCGCCATGGGTCCCGTCGGTGTAGCCGAATACGTGCATGCCGCGCTGGATATCGACACCGGGGGTGTCCCTGGGCACCAGGATCTGCGACTGCTGCCGGTGCCGGTCCGCGTCCGGGCTGGTCTTGCCCATCACGATCAGGATCTGGCAGCGCGGGTCCATCGCGCCGCTCGACCACCACTTGCGGCCGTTGATTACGTAGACGTCGCCGTCGCGGGTGATGGTGGTGGCGATGTTGGTGGCATCCGAGGAGGCCACGTCCGGCTCGGTCATGCAGAACGCCGACCGGATCTCCCCGTCCAGCAGCGGCCGCAGCCAGCGATCCTGCTGCTCCCTGGTGCCGAACTCGGCCAGCACCTCCATGTTGCCGGTGTCCGGGGCGGCGCAGTTCAGTGCCTCCGGCGTCAGGAACGAGCGGCCGCTGAGCTCGGCCAGCGGCGCGTACTGCAGGTTCGTCAGGCCCGCCCCTTCGGTGTGGTGGGCAAGGAAGAGGTTCCACAGGCCCCGCTTGCGCGCCTTGGCCTTGAGGTCCTCCATGACCGGAGGCCGTTCCCAGCCCCGCCCCTCGCTGGCCAGCTTGGCTGCCTGCTCGGAGAAGACGGGCTCGGCCGGCACGATGTGCTCGTCGATGAAGGCCTGCAGCTGACTCCGGAGTTCCTCGGTGCGAGCGTCGTAAGCGAAATCCATCTGCTGCCTCCTGGCGCCCTGGACGAGTCGGGACAAGATTACCTACCGGCCGGTACGGACTCCACGCTACGGTGCTTGCATGGCACTGGTCGAGACCGTTCGGGGCCCGGTCGAGGTCGCCGAGCTCGGCACCACGCTGATGCACGAGCACGTGTTCGTGCTCAACGAAGAGGTCCGGCAGAACTACCCGGCGGGCTGGAACGATGACGACCGCGTGGATGACGCCATCGGCAAGCTCAACGCGCTGGCCGGCCGCGGCTGCCAGACCATTGCCGACCCGACAGTGCTCGGGCTCGGCCGGGACATCGGCAGGATCAAGCGCGTCGCGGCCGGCACCGACCTCAACATCATCGTCGCGACCGGCCTGTACACCTACAACGAGGTGCCGCTGTACTTCCGGTTCCGATATCCGCACAGCGACGGCCGCGACCCGATGGCGGACATGTTCGTTAGCGATATCACCAGCGGGATCGCCGACACCGGAGTGAAGGCCGCCTTCCTCAAGTGCGCCATCGATGACCAGGGCATGACGCCGGGAGTCGAGCGGGTGCTGCGCGCCGTCGCCCGGGCGCACGCCGAGACCGGCGCGCCAGTGACGGTGCACACTCATCCGCACTCCGGCACCGGCCGGGACGTGATCCGGGTGCTCCGGGAGGAGGGCGCGGACCTGACCAAGGTGGTACTCGGCCACAGTGGCGACAGTACGGACCTGGACTATCTCTCCGAGCTAGCCGACGCCGGCTGCCTGCTCGGGATGGACCGCTTCGGCCTGGACCTGATCACGCCGCTCGAGGACCGGGTCGCCACGGTCGCCGCGCTGTGCGAGCGCGGGTACGCCGAGAGCATGGTGCTCTCTCACGACGCGTCCTGCTACATCGACTGGTTCCCGGTGGAAGCGATCCCGAGGTTCGCGCCTGCCTGGCACTTCGAGCACCTCTTCGACGACGTGCTGCCGGCTCTGCGTGAACGTGGCGTCAGCGAGCTGCAGATCCAGACAATGCTGGTCGACAACCCGCGGCGCTATTTCTCCGGCAGCTGACCTGCTGGCCGGTGGCCGACGCGCTCAGCCGCTGCGCTTGAGCCGCAGCGCCTCGGCGATGATCGTCAGCGTTTTCAGGTGGCCGTCCACCGAGCCGAGCCCTGCGCCCATGGTGTTCACCGATAGATGCGTGGCACCGGCAGCGCGCCAGCGCTCGGCGTGATCGATCAGCCGCTCCGCACCGCCGACACCCCAGCTCACCCGGCCCTCCATCCCGATCGTCACCGGATCCCGGCCGGCCTCCGAGGCAGCCTGCGCCACGATCGCTCGCGCCTCGTCCAGCTGCGGCCCCGGCGGGACCTGCGGGAACCAGCCATCCGCGAGCCGGCCGGCCCGGGCAAGCGCCGGCCTGGACTGTGCGCCGAACCAGACCGGGATCGGCCGCTGAACCGGCAGCGGCGCCAGCCCGGCGCCCACGACCGTTTCATGCTGACCGTTGAACGTCACGCTCCGCTCGGTCCAGAGCCGTCGCATCAGCTCGACCTGCTCGCCGATCCGGCGCCCCCGGTCGGCGAAGTTCTTGCCGAGTGCCTCGTACTCGACCGCGTTCCAGCCGAGTCCGACACCGAGCCGGAACTTGCCTGCGGTGAGCAGGTCCACCTCGGCGGCCTGCTTGGCGACCAGCGCAGTCTGCCGCTGCGGCAGGATGATGATGCCGGTCACCAGCTCCAGCGAGGTAATCCCGGCCAGATAGCCGAACGTCACAAACGGCTCGTGGAAGGTCGTGTCGATGTCGTAGGGCCCGTTCCAGCCCTGATGCACAGCTGGGTCGGCGCCGAGGACGTGATCGTAGGCGAGGACGTGGGTGAAGCCCAGTTCGTCGGCCCGCTGACCGTACGCCCGCACCGCACCGCGGTCGCCGCCCAGCTCTGTCTGCGGAAAGACCACACCTATCTTCACGACGAACGGCTTACCCGGCCGGGGCACGCTGACACGTTCGTCAGGTGACCACCTGGCGGGTCCAGACGCCGCGATTCCAGCGCAGGATCAGCGGGTTACTCGCACCGGTGTAGCCAACCGCGAAGGCGGTGCCCTCGGACGGCGCCGTCACGGACTGCAGCGCCGCACCTGCGGAGCGGGGGCTGGGCATACGTGCCCAGCTGCTGCCATTCCAGTGCAGGATCAGCGAGCCGAGGTCGGTGTAGCCGACGGCCCAGGCCGTGGCGGCCGAAGCGGCGGCCACACCCAGCAGCACGCCGCCGTGGATACGCGGGCCATCGGCCTGGGCCCAGCTAACGCCGTTCCAGTGCAGGATCAGCGAATCGCCGTTCGTCGTCTGGCCGGTGGCCCACGCGTTGCGGGCCGAGGTGGCAGCCACGGAGTACAGCGTGGCGTGCAAGGAGCGGGGGGTGTGAACACGTGCCCACCGATTACCGTTCCAGTGCAGGATCAGCGGCCGTGCCGTACCTGTGCTGCCGACCACCCAGGCGCTCCGGGCAGACTGGGCCGCCACGCCGTTGAGGCTCACGCCGGGGAAATGCGCTTGCTTCCATTCCGTGCCGTTCCAGTGCAAGATCACTGCACCGTGGCTGGTTCCGCCGACCGCCCAGGCGTTGCGGGCAGACGTGACAGCTACCGAGGCGAGGATGTCACTGGCCAGGCCATTGCCGGGCGCCGGTTCCCAGGTGGTGCCGTTCCAGCGCAGGATCACCGCCGTGCTGCTCTGAGTCCAGCCAACCGCCCACGCATTGCTGGCGGAGGTGGCGGCCACGGCGGTCAGGAGGCCGGGCGCCGGGTGCGGGCTGGGCACGCGCCTCCAGCTAGTGCCGTTCCAGTGCAGGATCATCGTCGTGTTGGATTCGGTGCTGCCGACCGCGAACGCACTGCGGGCAGACGGGGCGGCCACCCCACTCAGAACCCCGGTCACGCTAGCGGGCCGTGCCGGACCACCGGGCTCGATCCCGGCCGCGCCTGTCCCGGCTCTCGCAGAGCCCGCCACGACAAGCCCGCCCGCCACGACAAGCCCGCCCGCCGCGACAAGCCCAGCCATGATGCCTGCGCACCACGCTATGCCCCTGTACCTCATCACGAGTCCGCCCCTTCGCTGCTGACAGCACAGCCTGGCTGCCTTTACCGGTCACGAGGCGATCATCGGGCTCAGGGACACGAAAGTCGTGAGTACTCCAGCTCAACCGGCCTGAGTACAGCTACTCAGATTCCGGTGAGCGGCGACCGCTGGCACAACTCCTCTCCGGGATGCCCGGCGACGATCCTCGCCCATCACGCAGCATTGCAGCCCGCTCGACGCGGAAATGGCGAGTGCCGCCGCGCGATGCGCGGCGGCACTGCCCTGCACGGGATGAAGCGCCTAGCGTTACGGCTTGGCCAGGAACCCATCGGTGTTACCGTCCGAGTCGGTGTAGAAGCCGACTAGCTCGCCCCGGTCGCTGATGCCGTTGATGATGGTGCTGCCGACCCCGTGCGGGTCGTTGACCTCGGTGAAATGCCCGGATTGCCAGGTGAAGCCGAAGGTCTGCGCCGAGCTGCCGCTGCCCGTCGTGTAAGCGCCGACCACGCGGCCAGAGTCGTTGATCCCGAATGCCTGGGTCATCGTGGCGCCAGGGTAGGCAAGCGTGACGAAATGACCGTCGGTCCGCCTGACGAAGCCGTCGGTAATGCCGCCCGTGGTGGTATAGAACCCGGCCACTGTGCCGTGGTTGTTGATCGCGGCCGCGGTGAGGCTGGGGGTCTTCTTGTTGAGGCTGGTCACGCCGGGCTGGATGATCCGGCTGAACTTGTGCGTCTTGATGTTGTACTCGAAGCCGCGGTCGTTGCCGGTCGGGGTCGCCGAGTTCACGTAGAAGCCGACCGCGATCGCGCTGTCGTTGACGCCGAGCAGCTGGTCCATCTGCGGGCTGGAGTTCGGCACGCCAGGGAAGTTCACCTCGTGGAAGGTGCCCTTGTGCTTGTACCAGCCGAAGTTGGCGCCTGCCTTGTTGACCCAGAAGCCGACCGTGTAGCCGAGGTCGTTCAGGCCGGTCACCTGGGTCTGCGCCGAGTGCGGGAAGTTCTCGCTGGTGAAGTCACCCTGGTGGTAGGGCATCTTGACGGTGTAGCCCTTGTTCGGGTGGTGCGCTGCACCCGACCCGAAGTACCCGGCAATCACCCCCGCCTGGTTGATCCCGAGCAGCTGGTTGAATGTCAGGTCCTTCTTGTTGTCGATCGTGCGGAAATGGTACCCGCCGGATGTCACGGCGGCACCAGCGGGCGCACTCACCGTCAGCGTTGTCGCAACGGCCAGCCCAGCCGTCAGCGCCGTCACCGCGCCAGCAATACCTGCGAACTTGCGAGAAATCATTGCCAGGTCCTCTCCAGTGGCTGCCAGGCGAGAACGGCCCGGTGCCGGGCGCCTGGCTGTTAGGTTCTGCCGCCAACAGTCGCCTGCCGCTCAGGGGAATTCGCCGGGGGGACGGGGGAAACACCGGGGACGCCGGTTCCGGCCAGGCACCACGTGTCGGCGGCGATCCGCCAGCCGCCGCCCGGCTGGCGACGCACGATAGCTGCGCCTGACCCGGCCAGCTCGATGTGCTCGCAGTCTGGCCCAGTGCCGCTGATCTTGCGGTCCGCGACCACGAGCGCCACGCTGCCGGCAGGCACGACCGCGCGCACTGTCAGGCGGACCGGCAGGCGCAGGTCCATTACCCCGCTCAGCTGCCCGGCCACCGGAGCCTGCGCTGGCGACGATTCCAGCCATGGCCGCAGCGCTGCGTCCTGCTCGAACTGTGCGAGGGCTGCTTCAAGGTCTCCGTCGCTGATGGCAACGCTAACGAGCTCGACAGCCTCCGCCGGGTGGCGGGCGACCGCGGGCGGAATGGGATCGCGCATCACGTGGTACCTCCGTTCAGGACGGCACCACGGTCGCAGCACGCTCAGGGGGGAACGGCGGCTTCGGGGGGATTCACTGGGGGCTGTGCTCAGCCCCGGCGAGCTTCCGGTACAGGGCGGTGGTCTCCGCCGCCGGCGGTACGCCTACCTGCGCACGCAGTAGCTCGGCCAGATCGTCGTAGTGGCGCACTGCCCGTGCGGTCTCGCCCATCCGGGCCCAGCAGCTCATCAGCTCGCGGTGCGCGGTCTCGTTCAGCGGCTCATGCGAGACCGCGCGCCTGAAAGCAGCCGCGGCCGCCTGCAGCCGGCCGGCCGCGACCTGGAGCCGGCCTGTCGCCAGCAGCGCCGACTCAAAACTGCGGGCCAGCTCGTCGCGGCGGATCTCAGCCCACTCACCGCAAGGCATGCCAGCCAGGAAGTCTCCGCCGTACGCGGCGATCGCCCGCTGAAGCTCGGGCAGCGCGGCCTCGGCCGGCTTCGCCTGGCGGGCCGCCGCCAGGGCTTGCTCGAACGTCGTGACATCGCACACGTGCTCGCGCTCGGAGTTAAAGCTGTACCGGCCGTCGGCATAAGTCACCCAGTCCGTGTCGCCGAGCGCGCGGCGAACCCCGCGCAGGGCCGTATGCAGCGCGTTCCCGAGCCGCTGCGGCGGAAGGTCGGGCCACAGCGCCGTGCCGAGCTGATAGCGGGTCATCGGCGGTGACGTCGCGATCAGGAAGAGCAGCTCGCGCGGCTTGGCGTAGCCCCAGTCCGCAGCCGTCACCGGCGTATCCCCGCGATGCACGGTCGCGGCACCGAGAGCCCTGATCCGGACCAAGCCGCCTGGGACGGCCCGCCGGCGTACCCCGCGGTTGCCGCTACCGCTCTGCTGGACCGGAACGGCGGGAGCGGCATCCGCAGCCGCAGCGCCGGGCTGCGGCGCTTCCGGGACGGCGGCCACAAGGGGGTCGGCTGAGCGCGCCAGGCGGTCCCGGACGTCGTCAATGTGCGCCAGCGACCCTCGCTGCCATGCCCCATCGAACTCGCTGTCGCCAAGCGCCGTCCGCGCCCCGGCGATAGTCTGGTCGCGCAGCGCCCGCTCGCAGGGCGGCACGACTGTGCCGATCACCTGCCGCAGGGACTCTGCAGTCCCGAGCAAGCCTGCAGCCCCGCCTGGCTGCCCGTTCACCAGCGCGACGGCCGCCAGGTCGTCGAGCAGGCTGCAGGTACGCCATCTGTCTCGCAGCTCATGATGGATCTCCAGGCTGCCCCGCAGCAGGCTCGACGCATCCGGGTCGCCGCGGTCGAGTGCGAGCAACCCCAGCTGCTCGAGCGACCACGCGATGGCCTCGCGGAACCCGAGTTGCTCAGCCAGCGCGCGGCTGTCGGCGAGCAGGGCGGCGGCACGGTCAGCTGCTCCCTCATACCGCGCGATCGCGCCCAGGCTGATCTGGGCCCAGGCGATCTCCTCAGAATCAGCGAGCTCGCGGGACATCGCCAGCCCGGTAGCGCACTCACTCGCCGCCGCGGCGTACTCCCGCTGAAGCCACAGCACGAAGCCGAGTTGCCCGTGGGCCCTCGCGATTGCCCACTTGTCGCCAACCGCTTCCGCCGCGGCGAGGCTCTCGGTGTGCAGTTCCATGGACCGGGCGTACCGGCCCTGCTCCCGTGCCACGCCGCCGAGTACCTGCAGCGTGGCCGCAATGCCCTGCTGGTCGCCGAGCTCACGGTAGAGCCGCAGCGCCGCCTCAAGCCGCCGAATCGCCGGTACGTAGTCGCACTGCAGCAGCGCCAGGCGCCCGCTGCCGAGCAGCGCCTGCGCCCGCAGCGCAGCTGGCACTTCTGTGCCGCGGCCGGTCACGGCAGCATCCATCCACTGCCTGACCTCGTGATAATGCCCGCGCAGATAGGCGTAATGACCCAGCGGGCCGGCGATCTGCAGCGCGGCGATCGTGTCGTCGTCCTGCCGGGCGAAGTCCAGGGCGACGCGCAGGTTGGCTGTCTCGGCGTCAACGGCGTCAAGCTCGCGCTCCAGTGCCTGCGGCCCGCCGTCGCCGCGGTCGATGCGCGGCACGATCTCCTGAACGAACCTGACGTACCAGCGGAGGTGGGCCCTGCGCACCTCATGCTGCTCGGCCGAGCGGGTCAGCTGCTCGGCCGCGTACTCTCGCACGATGCCGAGGAGGCGGTAGCGGGAGGCCGTGCCGGTCAGGTCCGCCTGCAGCAGCGACTTGTCGGCAAGCCGCTCCAGCAGGTCCAGCATGCGACCGGACGGGACGTCGCCGGCCGCTACCTGCTCAGCCGCGGCTAATGTGAACCCGCCCGCGAACACGGCCAGGCGGCGGAACACCGCCCGCTCGTCGCCGTCCAGCAGCTCGTAACTCCAGTCGAGGGTGGCGCGCAGCGCCTGGTGCCGTGGCGGTGCTGACCGGGTGCCGCCGACGAGCACGCTGAAGATGTCGTCGAGGCGTCCGGCAAGCTCGCTGACAGAGAGCATCCGCATCCGGGCCGCGGCCAGCTCGATCGCGAGCGGCAGACCGTCCAGCCGGCGGCACACGGCCAGCACCGAGGCAGCGTTGTCATCGGACACCGCGAACGACGGCTGGATCAGCTGCGCCCGCTGCTCAAATAGCTTGACCGCGTCGTATGCGCTCACTGCGGACTGCGTTGGCCGGACACTCTCCTCCGGCAGCGACATTGGCGGCACTGGCCAGTTGCGCTCTCCGTCTACGCCGAGCACCTCGCGGCTGGTGGCGAGAATCGTCAGGCCGGGGCATCCGGTGAGCAACTGCTCGGCCAGCCGCGCGGCCGCGGACGTCAGGTGTTCGCAGTTGTCGAGAACGAGCAGCACCTGGCGATCGGCGACGTGGGCAGCGATCGCCGCCGCGGCATCTTCGTCCGGGCTCTCCGGGACGCCGATGCAGCCGGCGACCTCCTGGCCGACGAGCAGGGGATCATCGAGCGGCGCGAGCTCGATCCAGCACACGCCCGCGGCGTAGGACGCGCCGACGGCGCTCGCGGCAGCCAGCGCGAGCCGGGTCTTCCCCGTCCCGCCGGGTCCGGTCAGGGTGAGCAGGCGACTGCGGGACAGTGCAGCAAGCACATCGCGCAGCTCATTGTGGCGACCGACCAGTGGTGCCAGGCGTACCGGCAGCCCTTCGCCACTCAGCGGCGGCATGCGGCCGCCCTGCCATCGTCGTCACGGCTAACTGGCGCTGCACAGCAGGCGCAGTGTTGATGTGCAGTCATTGCTAACGATTGTGGCCCAACGAGCGTCAGTAACGCGCTCTCCATGCCCGGGGTTCATCGCCGGGTATCTCGGTTCGGTTACTGTGCCTCGGTTGCCGTCGGCGCGGCGGGCGTCGCCACCATGCTGTCGGCGGTGATGTCGACCGCCGCTTCCACCGGCTGGTAGGCGACCTCGCCGTGCTCGCTGAGATCGAGGCCAGTTAGCTCATCAGCCGGACTCACCTGGAGCCCCACGACGCGGTCGGTGATCCACAGAATGATCCAGGTCCCGACGAATGGGTAGGCGATCCCTGTGACAGCCAGAACTGCCTGGCGGCCAAGCTGAGTCAGGCCGCCGGCTTCACCGGCCGCGTTCACAGCGAGGCTGGCGAAGACTCCGGTTAGCAGCACCCCGATCGCGCCGCCCACCATGTGCACGCCGACCACGTCCAGGGAGTCGTCGTAATGGAAGATGTCCTTGAGGTGGACGGCGCCGTAACACAGCAGTCCTGCTGCGGCACCGATGATGATCGCCGCCCATGGCTGAACGTAGCCGGACGCCGGGGTGATCGCCGCCAGCCCGGCGACGGCGCCAGCGGCGATGCCCACGCCTGATGGCCTACTGCGGCGCCACCATTCGATGCCCATCCAGGCCAGCATTGCGGTGCATGCCCCGAGCTGGGTGTTCACGAGCGCATAGCCGGCAACCGATCCGGCCGATACCGCGCTGCCCGCGTTGAAGCCGAACCAGCCAAACCACAAGATTCCCGCGCCGAGTAGCACGAGCGGCACGTTATGCGGCCGCTCAAGCTGGTGCCGCCGCCTGAGGAAGAGCGCGGTGGCCAGCGCCGCGGCGCCAGCCAGCTCATGGACCACCGAACCGCCGGCGAAGTCGATTGCGTGCACGCCGCCCGTGCCGAGGAACCCGCCGCCCCACTCCCAGTGCGCGAACGGGCAGTACACCAGCAACGACCACAGGCCGATGAAGACTAGGTAGCCGCGGAAGCGCATCCGCTCACAAAATGCCCCCGCGATGAGCGCTGGGGTGATGACGGCGAACTTCATCTGGAATGCCATGTACACAAGCGACGGGATCGTGGGGGCGTAGCTGTTCGGGGTGCCGTTAACGTCATGGAGCATCACGTACGCAAGGCTGCCAATGGCGCCGCCCCAGTGACTGCTGCCGAACGCGAGCGAGTACCCGATAATCACCCACAGCAAGCTAATTATGCCGATGGCTACGAAAGACTGGACCATAGTCGCGACTATGTTCTTCGCGCCGACGAGCCCCCCGTAGAACAGCGCGAGCCCCGGCATCATGAAGAACACCAGCGCAGTGGAGGTCAGCATCCAGGCGGTGTCACCAGCATTGATGTGCATGCCAACCTCCCAATGACCGGCGTCTTTGGCGGCAAACTGCTGATCACCGTAGCCCATTGCCAGTTCGCTTGCCTATATCACTCGGACTAGCCGTTTCTGCTGCGGCCGAGGTGTCGCACGCTCGCGTGCTCCGGTTAACCGGGCTGGCCCGCCGTGGCATCAGCGACGGTCGACGGATTCGCGCTGGCCTTGTTCCTGGATGGCCGGGACGGCCAGCGTCGCTCCTCGCCTTCAGTACCGTCCGCTTCAGCTATCCCCCCAATCGGGCAACTACTCTCATCCTGCGGCTGGTATGGCAGCGAGATACATGGGAGGCGGCGGGTGGACCTAGAGCGCTGGCTGAGCAGAGCCGCCGAGTCGGTCGGGGAGTGGCAGGCAACCTTCGGTGCGTACGAGCCGCACGCCGCGACTGCGATCAGCGATGATCGTTTCGGGGCCGCCTTCGCCGAGCTCGCGAGACGGCTGACGGACAACTACCCGTTCTTCCACCCGTCCTACGCCGGCCAGATGCTGAAGCCGCCCCACCCGGCAGCAGTCGTCGGCTATCTGGCCGCCATGCTGATCAACCCGAACAATCACGCGCTCGACGGCGGACCGGCGACAGCGGCCATGGAGAAGGAGGTCGTCGCTCAGCTTGCCGCCATGTTCGGGCTGCCGGCCCACCTGGGACACCTGACCACCAGCGGCACGATCGCCAACCTCGAGGCGCTGTACGTAGCGCGGGAGCTGCACCCGGGCCGCGGCATCGCCTACAGCGCCGAGGCGCACTACACCCACGGCCGGATGTGCGGGGTGCTGGGCATCGATGGCACTGCGGTTGGCGTCGACGGCCGCGGCCGCATCGATCTCGGTGAGCTGGACGCGCTGCTGGCTGGCGGCCAGATCGGCACCGTCGTTGCCACGGCGGGCACGACCGGCCTGGGCGCCATCGATCCCGTGCATGAGGTGCTGGCGCTGGCCCGCCGCCACGGCGTGCGGGTCCACGTGGATGCCGCGTACGGCGGATTTTTCACCTTGCTGGCCGAGGAGGAAGGGCGAGCCGGTGAGGACGGCACGGCCGGACTCGATCCGGCACCCTGGCGTGCTATCTCGGGCTGCGACTCCATCGTGGTCGATCCGCACAAGCACGGCCTGCAGCCGTATGGCTGCGGCGCCGTGCTGTTCGCCGATCCGGGCGTCGGCCGGTTCTACCTGCACGACTCGCCGTACACCTATTTCACCTCCGGCGAGCTGCACCTCGGCGAGATCAGCCTGGAGTGCTCGCGGGCCGGTGCTGCGGCGGCTGCACTCTGGCTGACCTTCCGGCTGCTGCCGCCGACACCCGACGGGCTCGGCAGGGTGCTCGCGGCCGGGCGGCGGGCCGCGCTCGACTGGGCGGCGCTGCTGCGCGCGTCGGCCGCGCTCGAGCTCTATCAGGATCCTGAGCTGGACATCCTCTGCTACTTCCCGGCCGACGCTGCCCGCACCACCTCGGCCATCGACGCGCTATCTGCGGCGATACTTCAGGACGGCCTGACCGATCCGGGCCGGCCGGTCTTCGTCAGCACGCTGCGCGTGACCGCGGACGCCCTGCGCCGCCGGCACCCGGGCATCGCCGCGGACACCGGCGCGGCCCGGATCCTGCGCAGCGTGCTGATGAAGCCGGAGCACGAAGCCTTCGTTCCCGCACTCCATCAGCGGCTCGAGCAGCTCGCTCAGGCCGTCAGTCGCCCTTCACGTTGACGATCTGCCGCAGCGTATGCGTGACCTCCACCAGGTCCGCCGCGTCGGCCATGACCACATCGACGTCCTTGTAGGCGCCGGGGATCTCGTCCAGGAAGGCGTCCGTGCGACGCCACTCGATCCCCTCCATCGCGGCATCGAGCTCAGCCCGGCTGAACTTCTTCCTGGCGGCCGTACGGGAGTACTCGCGGCCAGCACCGTGAGGCGAGGAGTTGAGAGCCAGCCGGTTGCCCTTGCCGGTCACGATGTAGGAGCGAGTGCCCATCGAGCCGGGGATCAGGCCCGGGGTGCCGGCGCTGGCGTCAATAGCGCCCTTGCGTGACAGCCAGACCTGCTTGCCGAAGTGGCTCTCCTGCACGGTGTAGTTGTGGTGGCAGTTGACCTCCTCGCGCTGCTCGTCGATCGGGGCGCCGATCCACTTGGTGAAGCACTGCTCGACGCGGCGCATCATCTCTGCCCGGTTAAGCAGCGCGAAATGCTGTGCCCAGCGCAGGTCGCGGATATAGGCCCAGAACTCAGCCTCGCCCTCCACCAGGTACGCGAGGTCACGATCAGGCAGGCTGATCCACCGGCGGTGGCACTGGTCCTGGGCGATCTTGATATGCCTGGTGGCAAGCTTGTTGCCCACGCCGCGCGACCCGGAGTGCAGGAACAGCCAGATCCGGTCGTCCTCGTCCAGGCTCACCTCGATGAAGTGATTCCCCGAGCCGAGCGAGCCCAGCTGCAGCCGCCAGTTCGGCGCGATCCGCTCGGCGCTGTCAGCTCCGTCCCGTTCCTCCAGGACCGCGATCGACGCCGCCGTGTGCTCATCTCGGACGGCACCGTTGTACTTGCCGGCCGACAGCGGGATGGCCTGCTCGATCGCCGTCCGCAGCTGGCGCAGGTCACCCCTGCGGCGGGCGTCATCCGCCGTGAACTGGGTGCGGACCGCCATCATTCCGCATCCGATGTCCACCCCGACTGCGGCTGGCATGATCGCGCCGAGCGTGGGGATGACGGACCCGATGGTCGCGCCGCGGCCAAGGTGCGCGTCGGGCATCAGGGCCAGGTGCGGGTAGATGAACGGCATGGCGGCCGTCCGCTCGGCCTGCTCGCGGGTGCCAGGCTCAAGGATCGAGGCCCAGTTCATCAGCCGGTTGCTCAGCTGCTCCATCAGGCAGTCAGCCTTCCTGTCAGGTACTGAATGCCCATGGCGCGCACATCAGGCACTTCTGGCTGCAGACTAGGCCGAGCCGTGCCCTCCGGGCGAACGATATTTTGGCCTGATGACGCACGCGGACTACCGGGAAATGCTCGTGGCGATCGCCGGCGCATCGGGCGCACTGACCGGGCTGCTGTTCGTTGCCCTGTCGGTGGCGCCGCGCCGAGACCCGCGCCGTGTCCCGCGGACCATCCGGCAGGTCCGGGCCGGTGCCGCGTTGCTGGCGTTCACGAACGCAGTGGCGGTCTCGCTGTTCGGCCTCGTGCCGCAGACCAATGTCGGTTATCCGGCGCTGACGCTCGCCGTGATCGGCCTGTTCTTCACTGCCGCCGCGATACGGTCGGTCACGGCGAGTGAAGCTACTGGGGGCCAGAAGCGCGCTCAGCTCGGCCTGATCGGGCTGCTCCTCATGATCTTCGGGACTGAGCTGGTCGCAGGGATTGCCGCCATCGCCAACCCCGCGGGGATCAACCCGCCGGAAATCATCGGCTATGCCCTCGTTGCCTCTGTGCTCGTAGGGATCGGCCGGGCATGGGAGCTCGTCGGCGATATCGACACCGGCCTGGCCGCATCGCTGACCGTGCTCACCGGGCACCGGCTAACGGCCGAAGGTGCTGACGACGAGCCGGAGGAAGATGACAGCTTCGTCGGGCCCAGCCAGCTAGCGCAGGAGCAGCCCGCTGATCCGCTGGCCGGCCACGCCGAGGCCGAGTAGCCCCATGGCTGCCAGGTAGAGCGCGTGCCAGAGCAGTCCGGGGCCGACGAAGCCCAGGGTGAGGCCGCGTAGCAGCGCGATGCCCTGGTACAGCGGGGTGACGTCGATGACCAGCTGGATTGGCCGGGGATACACGCTCAGCGGGTAGAACGTCGTCGAGAACAGGAACATCGGCAGCGTAGCGAGAGTGACGAACTCGAAGTCCTGCCAGCTGCGCATGAACGTCGTCGCCGCCATTCCGGCCCCGGCGAACGCGAAGCCGATGAGTAGCGCCAGCGGAATGTCCAGCGCGGCCCATGCCGAGTGCACCAGGCCCATGGCCAGCATCACGACCATGAAAGCGCATGCATACAGGCCACCGCGGATCAGCGCCCAGCCGATCTCCCCCAGGGCCACGTCGCCCGGGCGCATGGGCGTCCCGAGCGCGGCGTCATACAGCTTGGCGTACTTGAGCCGGAAGAAGACGTTCATCGTCGAGTCGAACACCGCGCCGTTCATGGCGGAGGTAGCGAGCAGGGCGGGCGCCACGAAGCTGGTGAAGTGGACCTTCTCGCCGCCGAACCACACGCTGCCGACCAGGACCCCGATGCCGACGCTCACCGACAACAGATAAAAAAGCGGCTCGAAGAAGCCTGAGACGATGACCAGCCAGGTGTGCCGGTACGCGCGCGCGTGCCGCTCGAGCAGGTGTGCACTCCCGCGGCCGCCGAAAGCGCCGCGCCGGGCCGCGAGCAGCGGGACGGGCAGGATCCGCAGCGGCAGCTGCCGCAAAGACTGCTCAGACATCGGACTGCTCACACATAGAGCCGCCGCCGGTAGGTGCGCTGCCCGGCTGCCAGGCCGATCAGGACGACGGCCACCAGGTACGCGACGTGCCCGAGCGCGCCAGCCCAGTCCGCGGTGCCGAGGCTCAGCGACCGGCAGAGCACCACGCCGTGCCACAGCGGGGTCACATAGGCGAGCGGCCGGATCCAGGCCGGCAGTTGCGTGATCGGGAAGAAGGTTCCGGAGAACAGGAACATCGGGATCATTCCGAACCGGAATATCACGCTGAAAGCCTGATCATTCTTTTCCCGGGTCACGGCGAACGCATCCAGCGGGGTGGCGAACGCCAGCCCGGTCAGCACTGCCACCGGCAGCGCAGCCAGCACCCACACCGACCTTGCGGTCCCGAACGCGGCCATGATGGCCAGGAAGATGACCATGTTCATGGCGAGCCGCATCGCCGTGAACAGCACGTGCCCGCGGTAGATATCGCCGGGGCGCAGCGGCGTCGAGGCCGCCGCCTGGTAGGTCTGCTGCCACTTCACGGCTGCGAAGACCGGGTAGAGCGACTCCCCCACCGCAGTCTGCATGGCAGTGGCGGCCATGAGCCCCGGTGCCAGGAAGGTCAGGTAGCTCACCTGGCCCAGGCTGCCCGTCCCGTGGGAGTCGACCAGGCTGCCGAGCCCGAGGCCCATGGCACTCAGGTACAGAACCGGTCCGAGCACGCTGGAGTAGATGGACCCGCGCCAGGTGCGCCGGTAGTTGACCAGCCAGAACAGGAACGCGCGGGCGGCCATCGCCCGGCGGCCAGCGCTCACCGCTCCCGGCTGCAGCGCGTGCGCGGGCGGCGCCGTCTGGGCCGTCATCCGTCGTCCAGCCGGCGGCCGGTCAGCCGCAGGAACACGTCCTCCAGCGTGCTGCGGCGCACCAGCGAGGTCAGCGGCTCCAGGCCCAGGCCGCGGACGGCATCCAGAGCGGCATCGCCGTCGGGTACATAAAGGAGGACCCGGTCCGCAAGTACCTCGATCCGCTCGGCGGGGACATGCGCCACCTTCTGCGCGGCCTGGTCATGCTCGGCCGTGGCGAACCGCAGCTCGAGCACCTCGCGGGTTGAGTAGGTCTCGATCAGCTCGCGCGGCGACCCTGCGGCTGCGATCTTGCCGCCGTCCATGACGACGAGCCGGTCGCAGAGCTGCTCAGCCTCATCCATGTAGTGGGTGGTCAGGATGAGCGTCACGCCCTGCTGCTTGAGCCGGAACAGCCGGTCCCAGACCACGTGCCGGGCCTGCGGGTCCAGGCCGGTAGTCGGCTCGTCGAGCAGCAGGATCTCCGGCTCGCTGATCAGCGACCTGGCGATGGTCAGCCGGCGCTTCATCCCGCCGGACAGCGGCTCAACTTGGTCATCCGCTCGCTCCGTCAGCTGGACGAAGTCAAGCAGCCGGGCGGTTCGCTCGGCGATGACCGGCCGTCGCAGCCCGAAATAGCGGCCGTAGATCAGCAGGTTCTCCCGCACGGTCAGCTCAACGTCGAGCATGTCCTCCTGAGGCACCACGCCGAGCCGGGCGCGGATAGCGGCGCCGTCGGTTACCGGGTCCAGCCCGAATATGGACAGCTCGCCTCCGCTGGGCGGCGAGACGCAGCCGATCATGCGCATGGTGGAGGACTTGCCAGCCCCGTTCGGACCGAGGAAGCCGAAGGCCTCGCCGCGCCTGAGCTCGAAGTCAATCCCGCTGACGGCAACGAAGTCGCCGAACCGCTTGGTCAGGCCCGCGGCGCGGATGAGGACGTCGGGATCTGGCACGTCCGCGACCCTACCCAACGTCACCGACAGTTCCGAATGAATAAATGGGCACGTCAGGATATTTTGGCGGGCCACTTGGGCACGCCATAACGTGCGGGACGGTAGTCTCACTAGGTCACTGATGCGCCAGGCGGCAGGGAGGCAGATCCCAGGGTGGGCACCATTCGCGGGCTCTACGAGCGGTTCCGCCACCTGATCCACGAGGGCTTCAAGTTCCTCGTAATCGGAGCGATCGGCACAATCGTCACCTTCGGCGTCGCCAACGGCCTGCAGCCCATCGGCAGGTACAAGGCGGTCACGATCGCCACGATCCTGGCAACCGTGGTCACCTACCTTGGCAACCGGTACTGGACGTTCAAGAACCGGCAGGGCCAGGGCACGACGCGCGAGTCGATCATCTTCTTCGTTCTCAACGGGATCGGGCTGCTCATCTTCTACGCCTGCATCGGCCTGACCGACCTGGCCGGCGTCGGGCACAGCAAGCTCTGGTACAACATCGCACTGGTCATGGGTACCGGCCTCGGCACGCTGTTCAGGTTCTGGTCGTACCGCAAGTGGGTCTGGCTGGCACCGTCCGCAGCCCCAGCCCTGTCCCCTGCGGAGTCAGACCTGGACCGAGCGCAGGACCTGGCCGCGATGGTCGGCGCCGCTCCGGTCAGCCACCACCGGGCCGGCCACCATCAGGCCGGCAACCACCAGGCCAGCGCCCACCTGGACAACCCAGCGCCGCGGCCGCGTGCGCCGGGCGCACACCGCCGGACGCCCTGAGCTCGGTCTCTCGTCACCCCCGGCACGCCCCGGCGTGCGACGTCAGCACAGCCACCGGAGCCCGCAGGTACCTTTCCGCGCTGCCCTGGCTGAGCGCCCCGACAGCAACAAGCCTCCCGATCACGTGTTCCTCGCGAGCACGTCCGGCCGCTGGATGGTCGATGGGGTCATCTGCCGTCGGCCCCTGCACCAGCCCGGCCAGCAGCGCAGCCTGCGGCCAGGACATCTCGCCGGGCCGGACGCCGAAATAACCACAGCTTGCCTCGGCAAGGCCGTAGAACCCGTGGCCGAAGTAGGCAACGTCGGCGTACAGGCGCAGTATCTCCGGGCGGCTGTAGGCGTACTTCAGCTTGACGGCGATCGCGATCTGCTCCGCTTCGGCGCTGACGCTGCTGCTGGCCGGCGTATACAGCATCTTCGCTAGCTGCTGGTAGAGCGTGGCACCGCCCTGATCGCCCCGCCTCGTCACGGTCCCGTACATGACGCGCAGCACCGCGACCGGATCGATGCCCGGCTCGGAATTGAAGCGGTGATCCTCGGTAGCTTCCAGGGCCGTGGCAAACCGGAACGGCACGGCGACACCGGGATACGGGGCTCCGTGCGCCTGGTCGAAGGTCTCGGCCAGCTCCCTGGCGTTGTCAGGAGACGGGGTTGCCAGCATCAGCAGGCCGAGCCCGAGCGCGCAGGCGAGCACCACCGCCACGCCCGTCACCCCGACCCGCTGCGCCGTCCGCACGAGGGCCCGGCGGCGAGCCGAGCTTGCCGAGCCGGACGCCTGACCGTAGGCCGGCACCGCGGGCTGCTCCGTGTGCGTGCCCGCTGTCCGCCGCGTGGAAAGTGACCGCCCCATCGATTAAGCCAACGGTGCTGCGGTCCGTGAAGTGCCAGATGCTGCGCCGTGCCGGTCCGGTGAGCCACTCATCAGCACGCGGGCCATCGCAGCATGCCGCCGGCCAGGCCGCCTGGCACGGCCGATCCCCCCTCCGGGGCTCCTGGAGCGGGGTTGGTGCCCGAGCGGGCCGAGAGTCAGCTGCCTGGCCGGCAGTGCGCCGATGCTAGTACCGGTGCGCAGGCGTGGCTATACCCTGTTTTATGCCAGATATTGATGATTTTCGCCGGGTCGGCCTATTGCGCGGCCAGCCCGCCGATCAGCAGCTCGGTGAACAGCTCGCCGACCTCAGGGGGCGAGAGCTGGCCGTCCGGCCTGAACCAGGAGCCAAGCTGGTTGACCACGCTCAGGAAGTAGTGGACGACGATGTCGGAGGAGATGTCACTGCGGAAGGTGCCCGCGGCCACGCCCTCCTCCACCAGTGCCTTGAACTTCTCCTGGTAGAGCCGCCGCTCGGCCCGGACCTGCGCCTGCTTGTCATCGGGCAGCATGTGCAGTGACCGGAAGAAGACGATCATGTCGTCGAGATTGTCCAGGCTCGTCTGCACGACGTCCTTAGCTGCTGCGCGCAGCCGCTCCTCGGCGGTACCGGGCCCCGCCGCGATCTCCTCCAGCTGCGAGGTCTGCGTCGTCAGCAGCTGGTGGTAGACCTCGTACAGCAGGTCATCCTTAGAGCCGTAGTAGTGGTACATCGCCCCCTTGGTTACGCCGGCCGCGTCCACGATGTCCTGGACAGACGTGCCCTCAAAGCCGTGCCTGGCGAAAAGCCGGGTAGCGACGCGCAGCAGGCGCTCCTTGACCGGCGGCCGCGCGGCTTTACCGGATGTCCTCCCGGTGGATTCCTTTGACTTCACCACCATCTGACCACGCTCCGGCTCGCTCTGCGCCGGCCGGTGTCATACCGGCCGGTCGGTCTTAAGTTAGGCCGCAGGTACCGTGCGGTCAACTCAACGCCTCGCGGTCCTGCAAGGTGGGCGTTTCTGCGGCGTCACCGCTGGCCAGCTGATCAAGGTGAACGGCAACATCGTGCACCGGATAACCAGGCCGGTGCCGACGCGGACCGGGGCCGCCTTGCTGCCACGGCCGCGGCCCCGCGAGCGGCCGGTACTCCACGCCAGCCGCATCCAGCCTGGGCAGATGAGCCGCGATCCGGTCGGCCAGCGACGTTCCCGTGCCGCTTTCAGCATCGAGCGAAACCGGGCCGCCCGCCCACGCCACCTCGGCAAGCGCGCAGGCGCGCGGGAAGATCATGTACTCCAGCGCCCGGCCGTCCGGGATGTACTCGGTCCACACCTGGAACTGGGTGCCGATCAGGTGGTCGCGCGCAGACTGCGGCCAGTCCGGCGGCACCGGCGCGAAACTGGCCACATCCCCGAGCCGGACCGGCCCGCCGATGGCGACTGGCTCTGTTTCAGCCCGTTCCTGGTAGTAATCGAAATAAGTGGGGAAGACCGGCACGGCGACCACCTCATGCCCTGCGTGCGCAGCCTGCAGGGCGATCTGCATTCCGCGCCATGCCATGACGACCGTGTCCGGCCTCAGCATGCCAGGCCGGCCACCGGTGCTGGCAAATCCCTCGTCCCACACGACCGCTCTGGCTGCGAAGTCTGCCGCGAGCATGTCGGCGACGTCGCGCAGGAACGAGGCATGTAGATCCTCGGCGCTCGCCAGGCCGCGGTCCCGCCGGGCGCCATCGATCCTGGCGTCGTCACGCCAGCGGTCCAGCACGCACTCGTCGCCGCCGATGTGGACGAAACGCGCGCCAGACGCGCCGATCAGCTCGCCGAAGACGTCCCGCAGCAGGCCCATCGCCTCGGGAAGCGGCGCGAGCAGGTTGGTCAGGATGCCCCAGTCAGAGGTGACCTGGTACCCGCCGGGCGGCGGCTCGCCCGAGCCGAGCTGCGGTAGCGCGGCAAGCAGCGCCGTGCTGTGGCCGGGAAGGTCGATCTCGGGCACCAGCTCCATGCCGCGCTGGCCGGCGAACGCGGCAATCTCGGCTAGGTCGGCGAGCGTGTAGTAACCGCCGTGCGGGATCTCCTCATAGACCGCCGGCTCCTCGTCGTTCAGGCTGATCCGGGTGCGCGGCCGGTGCGAGCCGACCTCGTGCAAGGCCGGATGCAGCCGACTCTCGATCCGCCAGCCCTGGTCGTCGGTGAGATGGAGATGCAGCCTGTTCAGCTTGATGGCGGCGAGGGCGTCAATCAGCGCGAGCAGCTCGCACTTGGTCGCGAAATGGCGCGCGACATCGATGTGTGCCCCGCGCCAGGCAAGCGTGGGCTTGTCGTCGATCTCGGCGCATGGCAGCTCCCACGGGACTGCGCCCGGCAGCGGCGCTGACCGCCAGGCGTCATCCGGCAGGAGCTGGCGGATCGTCTGCGCGGCATAGCAGGCTCCGGCCGGGTCGCCGGCGGTGATCGTGATGCCTCCGGGGCTGATGGCGAGGCGGTATGCCTCGGCGCCCAGATGGCCGTCGATGATCACGGTGCATGGTGGGCCAGGCGGGTCGGCTGGATCGGCAGGGACCGGCCAGGGCAGGCTGCCGAGCAGACGGCGGACTGAGGCTGCGGCCGTGGCGGTTGGCGCGGCGGGGCCCGTACCCCCCGCGCGGACGGTCGGTGCGTGTGGCAGCTGGAGCACGCCGGAGCCAGGCCGGATTGACACTGGCTGCGGAATCAGGCTGGCCAGCCGATGATCCATCTGCTCTTGCTCCCGTCCAGCCGTCGTGTCGGTCGGAAGGCTAGCAGCGCAATCGGCGGCGGCGATCTACCGGGCTTCCCGGCGGGCGCCGCAGGCTACGGCGCGCCAGGCCGTGTCCGTTCTGCGCTAAGGTAAGTACGCCCGCCACGCAGGTGGAGGGCGAGCAGTGCCGGGACGTAGCGCAGCTTGGCAGCGCACTTGACTGGGGGTCAAGGGGTCGCGGGTTCAAATCCCGCCGTCCCGACGCAGGTCAGAAGGCTGACTCGAAATCCAAATCGGTCTTCTGGCACGCTTTTGGGAACCAAGATCGCGGATGCTTCTCATCTAGTTCTTGACGGCCGGTCAAGTGCGCCAGCGCCGATCAAGCCGACCGCAGCTGTAATGGCTGAGCGGCATGGCGCTAAGTCCGCGACCGCTCCCTGTTTGGTTGAGCCGATCAGCACACATGTCGGCACCAGCTGTCCAAATGCGCTCATACCGCAAGCCCATATCGCGCTCTCAGCACCGCTAAGCTCGCACTCTTCTGCATGAAGAGAGCTCGTTGCGTCGGCGCGTGGTCATTTGCTGACTCGTATGTAACCGCGGCCGAAAGCGATCCGATAGATGCCGTCCAGATAGTCCATTCACCTGACTGGTGGTTCAGCACATGCGCTGGTCAGGCGGCGCGGGACGCGGCGACCTGGTCAGGCGCCGGAGGTGTGCTGACCGTATACCGAGAGATCCGGAGACTGCCGAGCGCCCAGCGCGTCCGCGTGACCGCAGTCTCCGGACGCTCGCCGTAGGCCGGTGCGACCTGGGCCGCACAGCCCGCGTCGCAGTAGGCAGCTGATTGCGGCGGCAACCGCCTGCCGGACCTGCGCCGCGCTGGGTTCATCGGAGCGCTGCAGCGCCGAAACGAACAGGCTTCTGCCAGGGCGGCGCTGATGATGCTCAGGTCATCGGACGCCGACCGCATCGTGCGGTTTCCTTCGGGCTGGTGGCTGACGCGCGGATCGTTCTGGCGGGGCTTCTGCGTAGTCTTGGACGCCATCTTCCCTCGCCCGGCTGGCATTGGCTTCGATAGTCGACATCGCGCTCCCTGTCGTCCCCTCGGAGGGTTCATCGTCGGCCAATGACACGCGCCCGGGCCAGATGGCCCGGTCGGGCCTGGCTCAGATCAGTCCGCTGCGGACGGCCCAGGCCGCGGCGGCGGCGCGCGAGGAGAGGTTTAGCTTGCGGAGGATATTGGCCAGGTGCCGGTGGACCGTGTGCTCGCTGAGGACCAGCCGCCGGGCGATGTCCGCGTTGCTCAGTCCCTGCACGACAAGCGCGAGCACGTCCAGCTCGCGAGGCGTCAGCACCGTCACGGCTTCACCGGATACGGCGGCTCGTGCCTTTTCGGTCGAGGCGTCCTTCCGGCTGAGCGCCGCCAGCAACTGCGCCAGGTCGAGGGCGCGGCCCGCGGCGTATTCGGTCTCGAAGACCTCAGCGCTCATCGCGGCGCGCAGCTGCTGGCGATTGGCGCCGGCGAGCCGGGCTTCCAGCGGCTGAAGGGTGTGACCCAGCGCCGCGAGGGCCTGATCAGCGGCGCCATGCAGCCGAGCCGACCACCCCTGGTCCGTCCCGCCGCGGCCAGCCAGGGCCAGGCCGATCAGCGCATAGGCGGCATGCCGATTCATCCCCATGCGCCTGGCCAGGTCGAGTGACTCGGCAAACAAGTTCTCGGCCGCGACCGGCGAGCCGGCGAGGTACTCGGCTAGGCCCAGGTTGAAAGTCGCGATGACCGCGTTATTGCGGGCGTTGAGCTCGCGGGCGATGTCGAGCGACTCGGCCAGGTGGCGGCGGGCGGCATCCAGGTCGCCCGTCCACAGCTCGTAGTCACTGAGGTTGCAGAGCAGCGTCGCCGCCTGGAGCCGGTCACCGGCCTGGCGGGACAGCGACAGTGCCTCGCCATTATCGCGGGCCGCGCCAGCAGGGTCCCCCTCAACGTTCCTGGCGAACGCACGGGCGGACAACAGGCGGGCAGTCAGGTGGGGTTCTCCGAGGCGGCGGGCCAGGCTTAGGCCCTGCTCGATGAGCGGCAGCGCAGTGCCGGGCTGTCCCTGGCGCACCAGGAGCCAGGCTCGGATGTGCAGCACGTCGGCGACCAGGTAGTCATCGCTGACGGCGCGGGCGATGACCAGCGCCTCCTCGCAGCAGTCCCCGGCGACCGCGTAGCCGCCCGTCTGCTGGAGGAGGTGCGCCACGGTGGCAAGAGCGCGTGCGCGCTGCAGGGTCGCCACCCGGGCGGCCGGCATGTCCAGCAGCGCCTGCAGTGCATCGGCTCCTTCAGCGGCGTGCCCGCGGACCATCCAGTAGACCCGCAGCGAGGCGGCCAGCCGCAAGCCCGGCTCGGGGTCGGCCTGAGTAAGGCTGAAGGCGATCGCGGCCCGCATGTTGCCGAGCTCCTCATCGAGCCGGTCCAGCCACTTGGCCTGATCGTGTGTCAGCAGTTGCGAGGCTGCCGCCTCCGCCAGGACCAGATAGTAATCGCGGTGCGCGAGCCGGGCAGCTGCGGCCGCCGCCGGGCCAGATGCGCCCAGCCGGACCGCCGCGTACTCCCGGACGGTCTCCAGCAGCCGGTACCTGCCCAGGCCCGCTCCCGCGTCCCCGAACTGCACCAGGCTCTTGTCCACCAGCGCGCCCAAGAGCCCGGCCACCTCGTCCAGGCGCACATCCAGACCCGCAGCGACCGCCTCAGCCGCCGCCAGGCCGAACCCGCCGGCAAAGACCGACAGCCGGGCCAGCACCGCCTGCTCGGCGTCGGTCAGCAGCTCCCAGGACCACTCCACCATCGCGCGGAGCGTCTGCTGCCGCGGCGCCGCCGCTCGCGACCCACCGGTCAAGATGGCGAACCGCTGGTCTAGCCGAGCCTCCAGCTCGCCCGCCGACATCACCCGCAGCCGCGCCGCGGCCAGCTCGATAGCCAGCGGAATGCCATCCAGCCGCCGGCAGATGCGGCCGATCACCGAAACATTCTCCTGGTCCCAGGCCAGCGTTACTTGCTGCCCGGCTCGGTCGAAAAGCAGCCGCACGGCCTCACGGCTGCGGATCGCATCTGTGTCCTCGCCGTCGGCCGGGACCCCCATCGACGGCACACGGAAAACACGCTCCCCGTCGATGCCCAGCGGCTCCCGGCTGGTCGCCAGCAACGCCAGGTTCGGGCAACTGCGCAGCAGCGCGTCGGCCAGCTTGGCGCACGCCCCGATCAGGTGCTCACAGTTATCCAGCACCACCAGCAGGCTCCGCCCGCCCACTGCCCCCGCCACCGCCTCGAGCACGGCACGGCCCGGCTGCAGGCGCACCCCCAGCACATCCGCCACTGTCACCGCGACCAGGTCCGGGTCACTGATCAGCGCAAGATCGGCAAACCACACCTCAATCGCCGCCTCGTCCAGCAGACCCGCCGCCACCTGCAGCCCCAGCCGGGTCTTGCCCGCCCCGCCCGCACCAGTCAGCGTCACCAGCCGCGACCCACCCACCAGGCCGCGCAGCGCGGCCAGCTCCACATCTCGGCCGATGAAACTCGACACCTGCACCGGCAAGTTGCTCAGTAGGCCCGACCTATCCGCCATTGGCGCCCAGGCCCGCCTGGATCAGCCGCCGATGACCGGCCAGCACCCCTCGGTACGCGTCCCCCAGCCGCTGCCCCATCGCGGCCAGACCCCCGGTGCCCTCGAACAAGAACATCAGCGTCAGCGTGCCCACCAGCCCCAGGCAGCTCATCGAGATGGACGCCAACTGCACCGGCAAGAAAGCCACCGACCCCTCAACCGAGCGGCCACAACATCATACGTGCGCGGCGAGAGCGGAACCAGGTGCAGCAACGGGGAACTCGCGCTCATACCGCTCCGCGATTGATGGCGTAACCGATAGCGGCCTGCCAGCGAGGACTTGAGACGCCGGGTGCGCGCCGAAGAGGCTAGCGCGCGCCCATGCCGCGGACGGAGTCGGCTTCGATCGTCAGGATCATCCTTGTCACAGGACGCCCGCTGAAGTTCGGACAAGGCCGGCCGAGGTACTTGACGGAGATCTCGTCGATGTTCTGCGCGCCACCTACGTTCATGGCGACGACGACGCGGCCCCGCACCGCGAAGTACCGCCTGATGTGGCCTGGGTCCACGATGTTGACCGCGACGCGCGGCTCACGGGCGACGTTGCGTGCCTTTGTGACCGTCCGGGTCCAATACCACCGTCGGCGCAGTGCTCAACGACAGCCACCGCCCAACGTACCGGCCGCCGACATCGCCAAGACCCTCGCCACCTCTGAACCCCGTGTGGCCTTCAGCCCGACGCCATCCAGCAGAACGTGCAGGCTGACCTGATCGGCCAAGGTGGTGACCGTCCGTCCGGCCCGTGCGGGGCCGAGCCAGACATGCTGGCCGCCGATCCACAGGTTGCCCGATGGCGGGACAACCCTGTCGGCCTCCACCGCCAGGCGCGAGGGCTCGGCCGGCAGTCTGTGCAAAGGTTTGTTGTACGACAGGCCTACCGCCGCAGCAGCGTCATAATCGACCATCAGCACACCGGGAGGAATCTGTGGCGAACACTCTCCGCCAGCAGGCCCAGGACGAGTGGGTCGCGGCCGCGGCCCTGCACTGGGCACCCCGGTTTGTCGCTAACGGCACTGATTACGCGGACTTCCAGGCGACCATGAGCCGGATATGCCGGTGGGAGGACTGGTGCCGCGAGTGGGGCCGCACCGGACAGGCCTATGAGGACCTGGCTGGCAGGGCGGATGCAGCGGGACACCGCGTTACCGCCGGCGGGGCGTGGCGCCGGGCTGCCCTGTGCTGGCACTGGGGCAAATTCGTGTTCGTGGAACATCCGGCCGAGCAGCGCGCCGCGCACGAGCGCACGGTGTATTGCTTCACCAGGGGTGCCGACACACTGTCACCGCCAGCCGAGCGCGTGACGATACCGTACCAGGGGACTGCACTGTCTGCGCTTCTGCGGAAGCCTGACACCATCGCACCGCCGCCGATCGTGATCATGGCGCCGGGACTGGACTCGGTCAAGGAGGAGCTGCAGGCAACGGCCGAGTACCTGCTGCAGCGCGGGCTTGCTGTACTCGCGGTCGATGGGCCGGGCCAGGGCGAGGCCGAGTTCGAGCTGCCGATTCAGCCGGCTTACGAGCGCGTAACCAGTGCGGTGGTGGACTACCTAGAGAGGCGCGACGACATCGACCCCGGCCGAATCGGGATGTACGGGGTGAGCATGGGCGGGTATTACGCCGCGCGGTCTGCCGCGTATGAGGCCCGGCTGCGGGCCACCATCGCCCTGAGCGGGCCCTACCGCTTTGATTTGGAATGGGACACGCTACCGCCGCAGACGCGGGCCACCTTCGAGCGCCGGTCGGGTTCGGCGAGCCCGGAAGAAGCCCGGAAACGCGCGGCGGCGGTAACCCTGGAGGAAGCAGCGCCGCGCATCTCCAGCCCGCTGCTTGTGGTGCACGGCAGGCGCGACCGGCTGGCCCCGCCGCACCACGCTGAACAGCTCGCCGCCAACGCCCCCGGTGCGCAGCTGGTGATGTATCCGGAAGGCAACCACGGGATCACTGATCAGCCGTTTGCATCCAGGTCGATGATGGCCGACTGGCTCGCGCACCACCTCGCCGCGAACGGCTGACCACCGCCCTTTCAGCCCAGCGAATGGCTAGCGTGGAGGTGCACCTTCATGCTCAGGCCACGCTGCGGCGCAGCTGAGTCGTGGGAGGGCTTGATGCTTGACCGCGCCAGCCCGCTCTGCCCGATCGCACTCGGTGCCCTCGGGATGCCTGGCGCTGCTGCGGCCCACGATGTGCCCGTCCTCGGCCCGGCAAGGCAGAACCTTCCCGGACTGCGTCGAGGAGGCGACGCCGGCGACGAGCATCGCGCGGCCGCAGCTACTGTGTTTGCGCGTAGCCTGCGGTGACGCGCCCGGCCCGGCCGCTCCTGGCCGCGGCTCGCGCGGGCGCCAGGATCCGCGCAGCACCGGCTCGCAGCGCAACATCTCCCGGCGGAAGCTGCGGCCGTCGAGGATGGCCGCGACTGCCCGCAGCCCACAGGGCCGGAACCGGTCGGCCCCTCTCGTGGGGCACCTGCGTCACGTGCTCGGGGTTGGCAAGTCCCTTGCGTACTGCGGGCGCTCGGCGGGCCGGTAGACCTGGAGCGTTATCCCCTTCGGGAAGCCTCGTGAGTCGATCAGGTCAAGCGCCATGTCCAGGCCGGCGTCGCGGAACAGCCGCGTGCCCTGGCCAACGACCACGGGGCAGACGAGCAGGTTGATCTCGTCGACAAGGTGGGTGTCGAAAAGCCACCGGGTCAAGGCGCCGCAGCCGTGCACCTGAAGCTCGCCTCCCGGCCGGGCCTTCAACTCGCCGATGGCCGCCGCGACGTCACGCGACAGGACGGTCGTGTTTGCCCACTTCGCTTCGGTGAGCGTGGTCGATGTCACGTACTTGGGTTTGGTGTTCAGGGCCACGCCGATGGGTTGGGTGCGCATCTCTTCGATTGCTCCCCAGGAGTCGGCGAAGACCTCGTAGGTAAGCCGGCCGAACAGGAACGCGTCGGCGCGCTGGTAGAGCCGTCGACGTACGTCATGGCCTCGTTGTCGAACAGCGGCCTGGCCCATCCACCGCGCTCGAATCCGCGCCTGCGGTCCACTTCATGCAGCCCGCCGTTTCCCTGCATCACGCCATCGGCGGACACCTGGATCGTGGTCGTCAGCTTCATGTCATCTCCCTGGATCCCGGGGCGCCCTCGTGGGCAGCCTCCCACCCCTGCTACGAACACCTCCGGGCCAATCCGACACAGCCTCCCGGACATTCTCACGAGGACTTCCTGGCACTCGGGTGCAAGCGATCCGACATCAAAGTGGTTCCGGGGCGACCGCGCTCCACTTGCGCGTGCCGGTGCGCACCGTGGTGGCAGTTGAGTGGAGAATCAAGGCGACGGCCGCGACGGCGATCATCATGCCAGTCACCCGTTGCCAGTTAGCCGCCAAGAACTGTCCCACAGCACAGGCAACTCAGATTGCACAGATCACCAGGAGCGTCGTCCGGTTATCCACGCTCCTTATCAGTCACTCCGCCGCGTCCGCCTGATGGCACAGCCGGCCATACTCGACTGCATGGTGGCTGTCGGGATCCCCCTGGCGGAACCGCTCTGCACGGTGTGCGGTGAGGTCGCGGCGCGGGTCGTAGCGCCCGGCCAGCTTCCAGCACGCTGGCGGCGCTGGAGCCACGCGCAGCAGATCCGATCATCGGTTCTCGTTGCTGGCGTGTCGGGACAGGAACTGCACAGGCTGGCTAGGGAAGGTATGACGTTCCTTAGCAGTTGGACCGCTCGGGCACTCATTGCGGTGCGTCCGGTGTCGCAGGGTCGCCCTGTGGTTTCAGAAGGAGATGCTCTTGACTGACGTTGCTACCGCCCCGGACGGCGACAGGATCACCAGCGACATCCTCAAGATCGCGGGGGTCGTCGTCCTCGGCGCCATCATGTCGATTCTCGATATCACGGTCGTCAACGTCGCCCTTCCAACCTTCCAGACCACGTTCGGGTCGGCCGGTCACCCGCTTGCCTACTCCACGGTGGCGTGGACGGTCACCGGCTACACGCTCGCGCTGGCCACCGTCATCCCGGTCACGGGCTGGGCCGCCGACCGATTTGGCACCAAGCGCCTGTACATGGCGGCGGTCGCCCTGTTCACCGCTGGCTCCGCGCTGTGCTCCTTGGCCTCCAGCATCAACATGCTGATCGGCTTCCGGGTGCTGCAGGGCCTCGGCGGCGGAATGCTGATGCCCCTCGGCATGATGATCATGACCAGGGCGGCCGGACCGAAGCGGATGGGCCGGCTCATGGCAATCCTTGGCGTGCCCATGTTGCTCGGACCGATCGGCGGCCCGATCCTCGGCGGCTGGCTGATCGACGCTGCCAGCTGGCACTGGATCTTCCTCATCAACGTCCCGATCGGCGTGATCGCCTTTGTCTACGCGCTCGTGGCATTGCCGAAGGACTCCCCGCGGCCGTCGGAGTCCTTCGACTTCTTCGGCGTGCTCATGATGTCCCCAGGCCTGGCCCTGTTCCTTTACGGCATCTCCACGATCCCCGCGGAGGGCAAGGTCGGTACGCCCAAGGTGCTCATCCCCGCGCTGATCGGCCTGGCACTGGTCGTCACGTTCGTCCTGTACTCCTTCAAACCCAAGCATCCGCTGCTGGACCTGCGACTGTTCCGCAACCGCAACCTCGCGATCAGCCTTCTCACGATGTTCCTGTTCGCGGTGGCATTCTTCGGTGGTCTGCTGCTAGTACCCACCTACTTCCAGCAGATCCGCGGCGAGTCTGTGCTCAGGGCGGGCCTGCTGGTAGCGCCGCAGGGGATCGGCGCAATGCTGACCATGCCGATCGCCGGTACCCTGTCCGACAAGTTTCCGGTCGGCCGGATCGTGCCTTTCGGCCTCGTGTTCATCGCGGCCGGCATGGGCGGCCTGACGCAGATCACCTCCACCACGTCCTACCCCTTGCTGCTCGGACTCCTGTTCATCATGGGCCTGGGCATGGGCGGCACGATGATGCCGATTATGACCTCCGCACTCAAGACGTTGCGCCCGGCCGAGGTGGCCCGCGGTTCCACGCTGCTCAACATCACCCAGCAGATCGCCAGCTCGGTCGGCGTTGCGGTGATGTCGGTGATCCTCACCAACGGCTTGAAAGACGCCGAGCTCGCCTACCCGGCGATCGCGGCCCGGCACAACCCGCAGATCGCCGCGCAGATCGGCGGTAAGGCCGGCATCAACGAGGGCCTATCCCAGGCCGCGAACGCGTTCGCCCACACGTACTGGGTAGCCTTCGCGCTCGTCGGGGTAACCGTCGCCGCGGCCCTGTTCCTCCCCCGCAAGCACGAGAAATCACATCTGCTCGATGACGAGGAATCCGAGGCCGCCCCGGTTATCGTGCACTAGAAGCATCCCCGGTCCAGCCCGCGCAGCGTGCATCGCCGCGCTGGTCCAGCCGATGTGGTCACATCGACCGCACCTACAACGTCGTCCGCCTCCCGCAGAAGCACCGAGAGCCGGCGAGGGCCCGGCGGGGTACCGTGCGCCTAGTAGCCCGAAGCGAATAGGCCTTGGCTCGCCGCGAACCTCGCCGAGTGCTCGATCTTGGTCGAGCACTCGGCAAACCGCTAGTTACCGACACCTAGAGACGCGTTGCCGCCGTTCGAACTGGCGTTCAGCGTCGACACGCAGCGCTAATTTCGCCGAATTTCGGGGAATCTGCGGAGCCAACGGCGGCAGACGGCAAACCGCGTTGAGCGGCGGCCAGCCGCATTCGAGCTGCTCAGAGGCTTGCCGAGCCACAGTCGGAGCCCCCTGGCGACGGCCAAATCGTGACTGGGGGTCAAGGGGTCGCGGGTTCGAATCCCGCCGTCCAGACGCAGGTCAGAAGGCTGATTCGAAATCCTGATCGGTCTTCTGGGCGCTATTTGGGGACCAAGATCGCAGATACTTCTCAGCAAGCGCCTCTTGACGGCCGGTCACGTGCGGCAGGGCCGATGCGCATCCCGACCGCGGATCGGATATCACTATCGGTGGCGGCCACGACTTCGGCCACACGGCGCCGCCCACGACATTTCCCACAGGAGCAGCGGGCGCGCGCGTCCACCCCAGTCATGCTGGATGGCGGCAGCACTAACGCCCAGCGTGCAGGCGCGTCGGCGGGCGGCGTCGGGCTGTTCTCGCAACCGGCCCGCAGATCAGGCCTGGTCAGCCAGATCTCCGCGAGTACGCTGCCAGGGCTCGCAGCAGCGCCATCATCGCGTCCATAAGCGGCTCGAACAGCTCGATCTCGCGCGGGCTTAGGCTCGCTTCGTCTCCGGCAGGGCCAGGCATAGATCCAGGCGGTGCGCAATCGAGCGTGTGCTCCCGAAGACCCAGCACGTCCGAGATCGGGGCGCGCCCGCGCGCGGCCGCAACGAAGGCGGCCCGGAACGATTCGCCGATGGTGAGTGCATCGGCGAGAAGGTTGGCAGTGTCTTTGCGGGCGGTACGGCTGATGCCACGTTCAAGATCACTAATGGACCTCGGGCTCAGGCCTGCCTTCTGGGCCAGCTCCTCCTGAGTCATGCGTGCTTCGGCCCTCAGCTGTCGGAGCAGCCAACCGAAACTGACTGCCGACGGTCCAATCGGAGACTGCCCTACCATGATGGCCTCCCGTTAATTGGCCGCGAGAGTGAGAAAGGACGTGGCCGCTGGTGGGGCACGTCCTGGGACCTGCTGGCAAGAGCGACGTCGTCGACGCTGACGGGCTCGTCGTTGTGCTCCAAGTACCAGGTATTCACCTGGCAAAACGTCAGCAGTTCGGGAAAGTTCAGATCCGGGAATGCGAGCCCGGATCATGGCGCCGGCCATGAGGGACGGTGAGCCGCGAACGGCACACTCGCGAGGCCTCTTTGGCCGACCTATGTCCTACGTCAGCCGATTGCTGTGGGCGATTCCGTGGGCAAAGCCGCGTGGCCTATAGCCTGGCGGTTCGCAATAGTTGCGGCATCATGCCTTGCCAGATCGGAGTTGGTGTCGGTGCCACGCTTTCATCTCAGTCTGAAACTTCTGGTCGGCATCGGCGCGATGTTGATGCCTCTGATCTGGCTGCCGACAACCAGTGCCGCAGGCGAGGCAGCAGACCCGACGTACATTCAGGTCCAGCCCGCGGTGAACGGCGTGAGCCCAGCTACGGACGTCGGCCTCGTCTCGGTAACGATCGCAGCGCCTTCTCCGCTGACGAGCCTGGATGTTGACATCTACAGCCCGGACGGCACCAAGCAGCTTGACCTGACGCTCAGCGAGTTCGTCCAGCCAGCCAACGACGGCAACGGCCAGTTCGGCACCTGGACGCTGGCAACGCCGATCACCACCAGCCAGCTTAGCCTCGGCGGCTATTCGGTCTACATGTTCGCGACCGATCAGGGCGGCGACCAGGTCAACATGTACTACGTCGGCATGCTGGCATTCTTCAACGTTGTCCAGTACCCCGTTTTCACCGCCAGCAGCACGACCTTCAACTACGCCAACCAGGACGTCACTCTCTCTGGCACAGCCATGCTGCTGGCCCCGGACGGCTCGACGACGCCGTTTGCCGGCAAGACCCTTGCGCTCGACGATCCTGCCCCGACCGCCGCCACCGTCGTGACCGGCGCCGATGGCTCATTCAGCGTGACCTTCCAGGTGACCCAGTCCGGGCTGTACTCCCTGCAGTACGCCGGCGATGCAACCACCGAAGCCAATTCCACTAGCCTGGTGCAGCTGACGTTTGACACATTCCCGGTGCACATTACAGCCACGCTGACGGCCGCGAATGTCAACGCTGGAGCGTCGGACAGCATCACCGGCACAGTCACCTACACCCAGGCCGGCGCCTCCATGCCGCTGCCGGACAACACAATCTCAATATATCCCGGCGCCGTCGCGCAGGGGGAAGAGCCGACGGCCACGGCGGTAACCGACGCCAACGGGAACTTCAGCATGGCCGTGCCGACTATGTACAGCACCGACTGGACAGTGTGGACCACTGGCACGCTGTACTTCCCCCAGACCTACACAACCGCGCGTATGACCGTGGCAGCCGCGAACGCGATCACCGGCTTTGCAGCGAAGATGAATAGCTTCGCCGTCGTGACCTACGCGGGCTGCATTACTGGAGGGCGCGGGAAGGTCAAGCTTGAATACTCGACCAAGCCGACCGGTCCCTGGCTGCCGCTTAGCAGTACCGCGGCGAGTACGCGCATCTCATGCCAGCAAGGCAAGAGATTCTCCGGGCAAGCTAGCGCCAAGCTGACCGGGGCCTACTATCGAGCCGAGTACGTGGCGACGCCGACCTGGCAGGGCGCGGTCAGCAGGTCAGTCTTCCTGCACAAGTATCCGACCAAGATCTCCTCGTTCAGGATCTCGCCGCGCAGCGTCGCTCGCAACGGCACGATCACGGTCTCGGGGCGGCTCTGGGAGCTGACCGAGTCGGGCAAGTGGAAGCCATACGCGCACCGCTCGGTCATCGTGGTCTTCCGCTACCAGGGAACCTGGTACCGGTACCGGCACGCCCCTACGACCAATTCAGCGGGCCGCTTCACGGGAACCTTCAAGGTGTACGCAAGCTCACCGTTCTTCGCTCAGTACAACGGAGACTCCACGCATTTCGCGTGCGCGACGAATCGCCTGCGGGTGACCGCAGCGAAGGCCGCGCTGACTGTCGACGTACTAGACCTACAGCAGGTAAGGGACCGGTCCAGTCGCCAACTGCGAAGTCGGCGACAAAGCGCCCTTACCTCGCCGACGGCCGGACGACGTCAGCGAGAGAACTTGCAGCCAAACCGGTTGTCCTGATTGCTCCGCGCGACCGTGCCGAGAAGTAGTTTGGCCTGCCGGCATCGCCGCGATCTAACACACTTTTGCCCGCAAGTGGTACGCCCCTCTGCCATCCCGGTCGGACGCGCGACATCTGAAATTCTGGGGACCAGCTGGGGACCACACGCTCTGCGCGCCAGCGCACGACGGCAGCGTTCCCGCGCGTCCTGCACGGTGCATGACGTGCGTGACGTGCAGGAACGCTTAACTCACTGTGCTGGGGGTCAAGGGGTCGCGGGTTCAAATCCCGCCGTCCAGACGCAGGTCAGAAGGCTGATTCGAAATCCAGAACGGTCTCCTGGCGTCCTTTTGGGGACCAAGATCGCGGATCCTTCTTCTCTGGCGCTTCTTGACCGCCGGTCAAGGGGGTCACAGATCCTCGGCATGTCCCCGGCGACGGCGAGCCTTTGGAGGCGCGAGTGAGCCCGGGCCTTAGCGACCAGCACCCGGGCCTGACCCCGTACATCGGTACCAGCCACAAAGTCCGCTACCAGGCGACCTACGCTGCACATAGCGTCCTCTTCTCTCACGTTGGTAATCCCGAGGGCAACGTCTTGACCGGAGACTCCAGCACAAAGACGTCGCCCCATCGCTGGATAACACCCTCAGGCGATGGTGCGACACTCACCGTGCCTGCTGGCGCCGGTGCGGGCCAGCAACGTAGTCCGCAGGAACGCGCAGCGAGCTCTAACACCCCAGCCGCACCGACTTCTCTGAACGATGGCCCGCTGCCAGCGGCGGAGAGAGTGAGGACAGGGCGCCGAGGGGACGAAGCAAGCGCCCTCACGTGCCGCCGCGAGCACGTCTAACCCAGATTGCCAACGAGGGCTCTGAGTTGGGCGGAAGGATGACCCTTATAGCCGTGGCTACGTTATCCATGGGTCGATTACGTTCTTCTTCTATATCATTCCAAACGTGTACGGATACTTCACAGGCAAGGCGGCGTTCACGACGCTGTTCGCTACCGTGGAGAAATTAGAAGGGCGAAGGCAAGCGGCCAATCGTTACGATGATCACCATTGCGGGTCTGGCCGTGCTGATGTTCCACCTCGCCCTCTATCCGTGGCCGTCGCTGGCGCTTACGCAGGGCTGAGCGGTTACATCGTGACTTGTTCTACTGGGCAGCTGTCCGATGCCAGGGATTGCGGCGGGCTTTGAATGCTGCGTGGTCGTGAGCGGGAGCGTGCCCGGGTCCGGCAACTCCTGAACTGCGCAGGTCAAGGGCTGAGCGCTTCGCTGGTCGTGCTGGCCGAGCCGGGAATGGGCAAGACGGCGCTGCTCGGCTATGCGACTGACATGGCCTCCGGCATGCGGGTCCTGTCAGTGGAGGGGGTGGCCAGCGAATCTGGGTTGCCGTTCGCTTGCCTGCACAGGCTTCTTTCGGGGCTGACCGAGTATGCGGAGGACATCCCGGAGGTCCAGCGGGAGGCGCTGCTGGGCGCGCTGGCGCTGGGTCCGCCGCGGCGCTCTGCCGATCGTTTCGTTTTGCATGTGGCGGTGCTGAGTCTTCTGGGGGTGATCGCGGAATCCGGTCCGGTGCTGATCGCCATTGATGACGCGCAGTGGCTCGACCAGCCCACGGCGGATATCTGCGGGTTCGTCATCAGGCGGCTGGGCGCTGACGGCATCGCGGTGCTCGTCGCGGGTCGAGAAGGCGAGATGCCAGCGGCCTTCAGGCAGTTCCCGTCACTGAGCTTGCCCGGCCTGGACCCGGCGGCGGTGGAGGAGCTGCTGGCTGATCGGCTTGGGGTCCAGCCTCCTCCTGGGCTGACGCAGCGGCTGGCCGGGGCATCCGGCGGAAACCCGCTGATTGTCGCCGAAGTGGCCGCGCAGCTCACCGCCGATCAAGTGGCGGGGCGGGCGCCGGTCGATGAACTAGTGCTGGCGGCGCGAACCGGCCCTGCCCGGCTCCTAACGCGCCGGCTAGACGGCGCCGAGGCGCAAGTGCGCAAGGCGGCGGTCTTGGCTGCAGTGTCGGGCGAGGGTGAGCTGGCGCTCACCCTGGCGGCCGCGGGCAGGCAAGGCGTCGCCGAGCAGGCATTCGAAGATCTTGAGGGCCGTGGCGTGGTCAGCCTGGACGGTGAGTCGGCGCGGTTTGTGCACCCGGTGATGAGGGCTGCGGTCCTCGAGGAGACCGCGCGCGGAGAAGTCCGGGCGGCCCACCGAGCGCTAGCAGCCGAATCGGCGGGCGGGGACGAAGTTCGCCAGGCCTGGCACCTCGCCGCTGCCACCCTGCGGCCAGACGAGGTGGTGGCCGCAGCGCTGGAGTCAGCGGCCAAGGAGGCCAGCGAGCGCACCAGCTACGCGTCTGCCGCGGCGGCGTTGACGCGGGCCGCCGAGCTGAGCGTCAGCAGGGAGGCACGGGCGCGGCGCCGATTCGCCGCAGCGCAGGCGGCCCGGCTGGCTGGCCAGAATGACGTAGCCCGGCATCTGCTGGAGCGCGTGACTGGAGTTCTCGAGCCATCGTTGCTGGCTGCAGCGGCCATGGCCCGCGGGCGGATAGAGGTTCGCGCCGGGCGGCTGGCGGCGGCGCGCGCAGTGCTTCTCGACGCGGCGTCGGCGGCAGGCAGACACGACCCGGCCGCCGCCGCGACATTGCTCGCCGATGCTGCTATGGCCAGCTTCCTCGCTGGAGACCCAGCCAACGCGGTAGAGCTGGCATGGCAGGCGGGCGAGCTGCCGATGGCAGCGGGGGGCAACGCCGACCTGCTGGTCAACCTGATCGTCGGCACCGCCTACATGCACCTGGGACAGCTAGCCGATGGACTTCGGCTGATTCGCCAGGCTGCGCAGATCGCTGCGTTGCCGCCAGCCCTGCGGCCAGACATGGAATATGTGATCTTCACCGTGCTCGGCCTTGTATGGCTGGGCGACCATGTCGCCGCCCGTGCCCTGGCTGCGCCCATCGTGGCCGAGCTCCGGGCCCGCGGGGCGCTGGGAGATCTCCCACTTGCTCTGTACGCCTCGGCCTACGCCGATGCGAACGCGGGGCGGCTGGGAGCTGCCGTGACCGCCGCGACCGAGGCCGTCGAGTTGGCCGCCGCGACCGGCGATGAACTATGGCGCTACCTCGCTCTGGGTGGCCTTGCCCTGGCCGAGGCGCAACTCGGCGACGAAGCGGAATGCCGGCAGCACGCAGCGGAAGCCCTGAGCATGCTGCGCAGTTTCGACCTCGATTACCCGCGTGATGCCCACGATGCCCTCGGGCTGCTGGAACTGGGTCTTGGCCAGGCAGAACGAGCCATCGTCCATCTGGAGCATGCGAACCGGATGCACGGCTCGGAATTGACGCTCGCCCGGCCCACCGCGGCGGATTTGGCAGAGGCCTACGTCCGAGCCGGGCGCGCGGTGCCGCCGTCGATGCTGGAGAGCTTGATCCGCCAGAGCGAAGTCGAGGAATTCCCGGGCAATGCAGCGATCGCCTGGCGGTGCCGCGGGCTGATTGCCGCCGAGGGCCAATACCACGACTGCTTCGAGTCGGCACTCAGCCTCCATGATCGTGGCTCATCGCCGTTCGAGACAGCCCGGACGCGCTTCTGCTACGGCGAGCGGATCCGCCGCAGCGGACGGCGCATCGACGCCCGCGAGCACCTTCGAGCGGCTCATCTGGCATTCGCCGGTCTTGGCGCCCGGTTGTGGGCAGAGCGTGCGCAGCAAGAACTGCGGGCAAGCGGCGAGATCTTGCACGACCGAAGCGACTCGGCCTGGTTCGTGCTGACCCCGCAAGAACGAGCAGTGGCGGCGGCGATCGCCCGCGGCGCCACCAACCGGGAGGCGGGGGCCATGCTGTTCCTCAGCCCCAAGACAGTAGAGATGCACCTCTCCCGCGTCTATCGCAAGCTCGGGCTGCGGTCCAAAGCAGAACTGGCAGCCTGGGCTGGGCGGGTAGAGCCAGCCGACGCCCCGGGCTAAGCCCAGGGATTTCCCCGTAGCGGCCCGACAGCCCGCCGACAGACCGTTGTCGGTGTCCTTAGCACGCGAGCGAACCCGCTCACAAGCAACCTAGGAGACCGCAATGCACCCCACCATGAGCTATTACCTGGCCCAGGCCCGGATCGCCGACCTGCACCGGCAGGCCGACCGTGACGCGATTGCCCGCGCCGCCCGCCGAGCGCGGCAGGAAGCCGTCAGCAGCCGCCGACCTCGCCGGGCAGCAGCAGCGCTAGGCCGCCGCGTGCAAGCGGTTCTGGTCGCCGCAACCGCTCACATCCGTCGCCGGGAGCTGGCCGCTGCCGCGCAGTCACCAGGGCAGGTGCGGCCATGAACCACATCAGCCAGGCATCCGGCCAAGACTGTTCTGCGACCGCGTGCGGATGCGGCCTAGCCGCGCCGGTGCCGGCCTAATGATCACCGACGCCGCTGCGCTGGCCGTGCTGGCTGCGGGCTGTGCCAGCTCCGCCGGGCGAGCCGCCTCGTCCGCGCCGTCCGCGGCGTCATCGGCGGTCACTACGCGGCACGCAAACGACCCGGCGGGCGCTATCCAGTTCCCGCCCACGCTGTTCGGCTTCCGCCAGGACGCCAGCGCGCAGGCTCAGAAGCTGGATCAGAATATGGCCCAGACGCTCGCAATGATCGGGATGTTCGCCCATCCGCGCCTCGCTCTGTACGGCTCGATGGACACCGGCGACATGTTCATCGTCGGCGTCACCGACCTGACCACCGCCGCGCAGAGCCGTGCAAGCGAGCGGAGACGGGGTGCTAACCCGTCTGAGAAGGAATACCGGGCAAATAGCTGCTGCAGCACGACCGCAGTGCGGCGGCGATGGGCATGTTCGCCCATCCACAAGTTGCCTTGTACGGGTCGATGGACACCGGCGGCATGTTCATCGTCGGCATCACCGAGCTGACTGCCGCGGCCGCAAGTACATCCAGCGGCGGTTTCGGCCGCCAGACGAGCATTATCGATCGTGGCCACTCTAGGAGCCGACATGATGGACGAGTCCGCCGCCGGGCAGCCAGCAGCCAGTTTCGCTGTCCTGCTGCGTCGGCTGCGAGTGCAAGCGCGCCTCACGCAGGAAGAGCTGGCGGAGAAAGCGGGCCTCAGCCCGCGATCAATAAGTGACCTTGAACGAGGCGTTAGCCGAACCGCCCGCAAGGAAACTGCGCGCCTGCTGGCTGATGCCCTCGGTGTGACAGGCCCGGTGCGGGCGGCGTTCGTGGCGGCCGCTCGCGGAAAGGGACCGGCCCGCGACGTATCGGCAGCGCTGGAGCGCTTGCCGACGTGGCCGGCCCAGACCTCGATGGCCTGCGGCCCCTGCGCCGATCTGGGGTTCGCCCTCCAAGACGCCAAGATTGGCCAGCTGACCGACGCCCTCACCGCCGCCTCCCGCAACGGCGGCCCGGTCGCCAGGATCTGGGTGATCGGCCTCACGACGCCGATCGCACGCGAGGCGACTCCTCCTGGGCCCGGTGTACTCAACGCCAACCAGGCCAGCACGGGCAGCGTCGCCCGGCTGACCCAGAAAGAGCGTCACAGGCCGCCGTCGGCCGCCGCTAGCCGGCCAATGCAGCGCAGCCGTTCGGTCACGCAGCCCGGTCGTTGCTCCCCCGGCGCCGCACGAGTCAACGGCCATCCCCCGCAGTCGGAACCGAGACTGCAACTGACGCCTCGCCGCATTCAGGAGGTCGGAGGGGCCGCCGAACACGGCGCGCTGTTTGCGGGCAAGGGATCGCTGCCTGGTACGCAGCGAATCCTGCTGGTACACGCGGTAGGTGTCACACTGCTGCTCATGGGAGGAAAGGCTTCCTGCTCGCGGCTAGGCCCTGCAGTTATGGTCCGCCCGTGAACGGCGGCGAGGTCGGGGATACCTGGTTCGTCGAGGTGCGGGACACTTTTTACGAGCGCGGAGTTCGGGGTTATGACGGCTCTGAGGTTGCCGACCTGCTTCGCCGCGTCGCGGATGCACTAGCCGCCGGTCAGCCAGCCGGACCGCTGATCGAGAACGCAACGTTCCAAGTAGTAGCCGGTGCGGGATCGCGGCGATATGACATCGAGGTCGTCGACTGGTTCTTTGAGCAACTCCTCCGCCGCGAGGACCACCGTGAGGTGACCGGGACGAGCGCCGACCCTTGGCGTCACCTCGCCGTCGCCAACCAGTTCACCCTGGCCCGGGCCGGCCACCTGAGCGAGCCCCCCGCCCGGCCGTCATGGCGAGCTCGCCGGAAGCACCTCGCAGAGCGCCAGAAGTACTTCTCCGGGGAATGCGCAAGCGCCTGGCGCGACTTCGACCAGCAGCCTGGCATGCATCTGCGACGGGGACAGGTAGGGACGGGGCGCTATGAGCTGCGAACGCCGGAGCGGCAGAAATAGCCTCCGTTCATCAGTCCACGACTCTCGGTGGGTTGCGGCCAGAACGCGCGTCACTGAGCACCGGCGGCAGGAAATTCACTTTGCGGACGCCATCCGCACGACCATGGTCAGCGGCCGTGGCCGAGGTCTTTGCAACCGCCTGGCAAGACTACGCCGGGCACGGCGCCGCCGGATCGCGGAAGGCCTCGGCGCCGCCCAGCGAAGCCCGCCACGCAGGCGAGCTCGTCGATGAGACCGGAGCGCCCGTCTTGTACATAGGTGGACGTAACTACTACTCCCGGGCTTGCGCTCGTATCACGTTCCCCGATCAGCGATGGCTCCGGTTTCTGGTCCGGGGAACTCAGCCAGCACATGCAATCATGACCGCAGTCGACCACGCGGGAAACAAGGTCGCCCGGTACCGGATCAACGGCCCCGTGGAAATCGCCGTACATCCCGATCGGGAGCTGACCGACGAACTAGCACTCGCCATCGCGATATCAGCTCCATGGCTCGGCTCCTACTTCGAAATCCCAGCCGGCGCTGGATAAGCCGCCGGACGCGCCGGCCGAGTCCAAAGAGACGCCAGGACGGCGAGCAGCCAGCGCCGTCCTCATCGGTCAGTGAGCGGACCGCCCAGACCACGGCGAGCGGTCGGGTTGTCCGCGATCGTGGCGTCCAGAGCACAGCCAACCGAGCCGGGCAGCTTCTGCGGTGCAGTCTCTACGGTGTCCAGCCGAGCTCATGCTTCTAGGGTTGGTCGGCATCTACAGAACGATGCTTCAGCAATCTCCGATCGGTCTCGACTCCCGCGACCGACCTGGACCACTCGATGTCAACGAACCCATCAACCATGAAGGGCGACGAGCTGAGCTCTGGGGACCAGCTGGGGACCACACGTCCCGCGCGCTGCCGCACGACGGCGGCGTTCCCGCGCGTCCTGCACGGTGCATAACGTGTTTTGACGTGCAGGAGCGCTCAACCCCGCTGTCCTGGGGTCAAGGGGTCGCGGGTTCAAATCCCGCCGTCCCGACTGGCAGAGGCCTGAGAGGTTCTCTCGGAGGCTCAGGGAGAGCTAAACGGGGAGCCAAAGCGGTTCTGGCGGACCGATCCGCGCGACGCCGGCTGCAGCGAGGCCATCGCGGTGTTGCACGTCGACGTGGACCGAATCGCGGCTGGCAAGGACGCAGCAGACCGTTACCCCTTCGTGGCCGCTCACCTCGCAGCATGCTGGCCATGCGGCGGCGACCTCGCCGGGCCGTTCTCCCCCATGCCGACGGCGATCCGGGCCACCTGGGCGGGCCGCCCGGATGTGCCCGCGACGCGCACGATCGACGCGCTCGCCGGGCTATCTGGATAGATCAGCCTCACCCTGACTCCCAAGGCGGGCTGGTGGTCAGTGCTCGAGTGGCTCTGGGCTTGCGAGCATGCGCCGGGCTAGCTGGGCCCGCGAGCTCAGGCCGAGCTTTGCGAAGACCTTGGTCAGGTGGTACTCGACGGTGTGCGGGCTGATAAACAGCTGGGCTGCGATCTGGTTATTGGTCTGGCCCTCGGCGGCCAGGCCGGCAACGCGGGCTTCCTGCGAGGTGAGGTCCACGGTGGCCGCAGGAGTGCGAGGTCTTGCCCGCTCGCCGGTGGCCCGAAGTTCGGCGGCCGCGCGTGCCGCGAATCCCTTTGCGCCCATGGCCTCGAGCATGTCGTGCGCGGTTCGAAGCCCCTTGCGGGCGTCGCGCTTGCGCTTGCGCCTGCGCAGCCACTCGCCGTACTGCAGGTGTGCGCGCGCGAGTTCGACTGCCGCGCGGCCCTGTTCCAAGTGGCCGATCGCCTGCTGGTAGCACGCCTCCGCGCCTTCACTGTCGTCGAGCAGGGCCGCGCAGCGTGAACGAATACCCAGCGCCTCAGGCGTGCCGACGGCGAGAGCACGCTCAGACAGGATGTGAAAGGCGGACATCGCCTCGCTGCGCTGGCCGCTGCGAGCGGCGGCCTCGATCAACTCGGGCAATGTCACCTCCGTGACATATGGGATATCGTCGTGCACGACAGTAGCCGCGGCACCGATCGCCGCATGATAATCGCCGGCCCACACGTCAGCCATTGCGGTGATGGCCCTCCCAACGTTGGCGACGCCGCCCTGGCCGCGCGAAGTTGATTCCTCGATGCGAGCAGCGCCCACCGCTCTGGCTTCCGAGATCCGTCCGGTGTGAACCAGGACCACGCCCTCGCTCAGGCTGTCGACGCCGACCACAGTGGCGCTGCGGCTGGCCGCAATGATCTCGCGCATTTCTGCCCACCGGTCCGCAGCTTCAGCCAGCCTGCCGACCGAGCAGTCAGCGGTAGCCCGCAGCGCCAGTGCGGCAGGCAGGAAGGCGAGCGCTCCCTGTGCGCGCGCTGCGCGCAGGAAGCGATCGGTGATGTCGAGCACGCCGCCGGCGTCCCATATGCTTGCGGCCGCCATTACCGCCATCTCGTACCACCGAAGGTCGGTCACCTGCCCTAGATCCTGCGACCGCATGGCGCTGAGGGCTGCGCGAAACGGCTCGATCGCAGAGCTGTAGCCCGCCGTGAACCTGACCGCGAATCCGTCCAGCAGATGATCGCAGATGCTGGCCTCCCGCTCGGCCGGGCGCGGGAGCGCAGCCGCAGCAGTCGATATCTGCCTGGCCTCGGCCGGACCCGCCCAGATCGCCGCCCTCATCGCGGCCGCCATCGCCTCGCGAGCCGCGGCGTGGTCGGGAGCTAGCAGCCGGGCCGCTCTGGCCAGGACACTCGCCGAATCCGCGACGCGGCCCTGGGCGAACAGGATCTCGCCGCTCAACTGCTCGCCCAGTGCACGCAGTCCGGGGTCCGACAGGCTTGGCAGCGCGGCATCGACGAGATTCTGCGCGACATCGGGGTGACCGCACCTGAGCTCGGCGTCAGCCAGTGCGAGCTCGCGGCGAGCTCGCTGGCCGCTATCAGCGGTCAGCTGAACGGAGCGCCGCAGCAGTGCGACCCAGCCCGAATCACCCCCGCGGGCCTGCGCGAGGTTCGCGGCCTGTTCAAGCTCCGCCGCCACTTCCTCGTCCGGACCGGTCGCAGCCGCGCCCCGGTGCCACGCACGAAAGTGGGGATACCTGACGTCACACGCCGCGCTCAGCATCAGCTGCACCCGCCTGCGATCCCGATCCGCGGCGCCGTAGTAGACAGCTGAGCGGATCAGCGGATACCGGAACCGCACCGAACCCGCCGACAGCTCGATCAGGCCAGCCGCCTGAGCCTCACCCGCGGCGGCATCCGCGTCGATCCCGCCCTCCCTCGCGGCGCTCCACAACACCGCCCGGCCACCGCCAGCCTCGGACGCCGCCAGCAACAAGAACGTCTGAGTGTTCGGATCCAGGCAAGCTACCTGGCGCCGGAACCGCTCGGTGAGCCGAGGTCCCAGCGGCATCGGCTCGGGAAGCTCGGCGCGGCCGGCCAGCTCCTCGGCGGTAAACTCCGGGCCGGCCTGTACCAAAGCCAGCGGGTTACCCTCGGTTTCGGCCAGGACGCGGCCAACCACCTGATCGTCTATTGGAGCCCCGGCCACTGACCGCAGCAGCTGGCCTGCTTCCGCAGCCGGCAGCCCGCCCACCGAAACCTCCGGGAATTGCTCGAACGCGTGCGCTGGCGCAGGCTCCCGCACGGCGATCACCATGCCAACTCGGTCGGCGTAGAGCCGGCGGGCCACGAACGCCAGCACGCGCGCCGACTCCACATCCAGCCACTGTCCATCATCGACCAGGCACAGCACCGGCTGCTCCTCAGCCGCCCGAGCCAGCAGCGTCAGCGCCGCCAGCCCCACCAGGAACCGGTCCGCCGCAGGGCCAGCCTCCATACCGAACGCCACCTGCAAGGCATACCGCTGCGGGCCGGGCAGCTCCCCAACACCTGGCAGCACCGGCACCAGCAGCTGATGCAACGCCGCGAAACCCAGCCCGATCTCAGTCTCGATACCAGCCGCGCCGCACACCCGCATATCGGACGCCGAACCCGCCGCGTACCCCAGCAGCGCCGTCTTGCCGACCCCAGTACTGCCCCGGATCACCAGGGTCGCACTGAAGCCATCGCGAACCGACCGCAGGACCCCATCGATCGCCGCCCGCTCCGCCCGTCGGTCCAGCAAACTTGCCCCCGTAAGATCCACCCCCCACCTCAAGCGTAACAAGCCGCAAATCGCGCATGCTGGCTCAGGGATGTCAGGTCAGCGGCCGTATCTGGGGACTCCTCAGCGCCCAGCTCTCGACGTGACAGCAGTCCTCAACGACCTCAGCTCCACGACGCCGGCTACCGCGTACGGCGAGCGCGCTTGCGAGCGCTTGCAGCCGCAACCGGTCGGATCTGCACGGTGCAACGACCATTCGAATTCCGGTTCAAGACTCTTACGCCGTGCGTGATTTAGTTCTATTCGCTTCCAATTTTCGGGGAGCCCAAAGGGGAGCCAACGTCGGCAGATGCCGGGCCGCGCCGCGCGACGCCGAGCCGCGTTCCCCCAGTTCACTGGCTTACTGAGCGTTCTCTGGCGACGCCTGGCGACGGTCGGGTAATGACTGGGGGTCAAGGGGTCGCGGGTTCAAATCCCGCCGTCCCGACTGGCGGACGCCATTTATCGAATGTGCGTCTAGTAGCCGGGGAGCCAAACCGTAACCAGGCGAGCCGTCCCCGCTGCCATTCCCGACCGCGACTGAGCCCTCCTACCAGGGCATTCACCCGCCAGACCCATTCCACGCCGTGGTACCGCGTGCACACAGTCAAGGGGTCACGAGTGCGAAAGAACACCGCTGACGAGGCCATTATCAGCAGCGCATTCGAACAAGTTAAGGGGTCACATCCTGCCGCCGCGGCCAATAGGCGCCGCCCGCAAGCACCGTTCCCGCATTCGCATCGCTATCTTATGGCGCTGCACCCTGCACCCCGCCGAGATACCCTCGCCGCTGGATGCTGACCTGCGTGCATCCCAATCTGGTACCATGCTGGTATGAGTACACAGATCGCGGTGCGGCTGCCCGATGACATGGTGCGGTTCGTCGACCACCTTGTCGAGACAGGCCGCGGTTCCAGCCGCGCGACGGTCATCACCCGCGCACTGGAGCGGGAGCGTCGTCACGAGATGGCTGTCCAGGACGCCGCCATCTACGCCGCATCGGGCGACGACAGCGACATGGTCGATCTCGTGCAATACCTCTCCGGGCATCCCGTGGACCCGGATCAGTGAGGCCCATCCACATCGCGCACCTGGATAAGCCACGCCCGGTCCTGGTCCTCACCCGCGAACTGGTCATCCTGGAGCGAACGCAGATAACCGTCGCGCCAGTCACGTCCACGGCGCGTGGCCTGTCCGTCGAGATCCCGGTCGGACAAGCCAACGGCCTCGGCCACGATTCAGTGGTCAACTGCGACAACATAGTCACCATCCCGAAGGCGGCCCTCGGCGAGCGAATCGGCTACCTCCTGCCAGCACAAGAAGCGGTGCTGACAGCCGCCATCCACGCCGCCTTCGATCTGGAATAAGCCTTCACGCGCCGACTGGTTAGCGCTCACGATGCCGCATGCAACAGCGCGGCCGACGATGAGCTTCTGGACCTCGCTCGTGCCTTCGTAGATGCGCATCACGCGCCTGTCCCTGGCGATCCGCTCGACGGTCGTGCCGCGCATGTAACCCATGCCGCCGTGGATCTGGACGGCGTGGTCGGCGGCTTTGCAGACCATCTCGGAGCAGAACAGCTTCTTGTCGACGGCCCTATCTTGCGGTCCTCCCCCGAGTCGTATCGACGGGCAGCATCTAGGGCGAGCGCACGCCCGGCGTCAAGACCGGTCCGCATCTCTGCCAGCATCGCCTGGACGAGCTGGAACTTGAACCGCCCCGAGTTTCATGGAGGCTTTGATGTGCCCTGGGTTTGCCGGAGTCAGGATGCTGGACTGTGGGCTCATGCTACGGGTTGGATCTTGCTGTGGCGCAGTTCGTATTCGATCGGGGTGAGCATGCCGAGACGCGCGCATCTGGCCCGCGAACCGGCCGCTGCATACACGTTCTCCGCGCGTCCGCACGACGGCAGCATGGGTGCACGTCACGCACGGTGCATAACGTGATTGACGTGCGGGAGCGCTTAACGCCCTGTTCTGGGGGTCAAGGGGTCGCGGGTTCACGTCCCGCCGTCCCGACGCAGGTCAGAAGGCTGATTCGAAATCCTGATCGGTCTTCTGGGCGCCACTTGGGGACCAAGATCGCAGATACTTCTCAGCTAGCGCTTCTTGACGGCTGGTCAAGTGCGGCAGCGCCGCTCCACGCCGGGCTGCCTAGCTATCGTGTTACACCAGGTCGCTCAGTCTTGCTGCTGGTTCGCACGCTCCTGCCGCGAGCCGCTTATCCCTGCCACTTGCTCCTGCTAGTTAGGTCCCCATGTCAGCGGGGGCCACCTCGCACTTGCGAACCTCGCAGGCGCGCCTAGACGACGCGACGCCCTTTTCGCGGACCTGTCAAGCGCCGACCTAGGCGCCGCCGACTTAGGCTGCGCCAATTCCCGCAATGGACGCTCTCCGCGGCCAACTGTTACCTTTCGTCCGGACATGTCGGCGGCCGGCTTCGTTCGGGCTACCCGGTCGGGTCGGCCAAGCTCAGGGGAGGTACCCGGAATGACGTCGTTTAACCTTCGCCGCCTGGCCACGTCCAGGCCCTACGTCGCCGTGACAGCGGGCGCGGTAATCGCGCTGGCGCTCGGCGGTACCGCATTCGCGGTGGCCGTGAGCACATCGCCGGTTTCCGGCGGCAACATCCATGCCTGCTACTCCGCTCGCACCGGCGCGCTGCGCGCGCTGACCTCGCGCTCAGCGCGATGCCACTCCGGCGAGAAACCGATCTCCTGGACCCAGTCCAGCCTGGGGAACGCGTACACGACGACCCCCTCCACGGCTGCTATCACTTTGACTACCTCGCCCAAGACGGTCGCAACCTTGCATGTTCCTCCTGGCCACTACCTGGTCACCTTCGCGGCCGAGGCGTTTGCGACAGGCCCGAACGCACTCGACTGGGTCAACTGCATCCTCAGAGACAGCCGGGGTCACATCATCAGCGCCGGCCTGTCAACGATTCCGTTCGACAGCACAGCTGGATTCGGTGCCGAGAACATGGCGGCTAACGGGCCAACCTCCAGTCCCGGCGCCATCTCCGCCAGCTGTTTTGACCAGGCGAGCCAGGCAGCCATCGAACTCATCTCGCTGGAAGCCACCCCCGTCAACAAGCTCACCGGTTAGCCCGGTCGCGCGCTGCACGCGTGCCCTCATGAAGCCGCCGTCGGCCGGCTAGTGCGGACGTCGGCCGCAACCGGGGCGGAAATGCAAACGGCAGGAGCCAGCGGAACCGCCATTGCGCCGGCGCCGCGCCGGGGCGGTCCGGAAACTCCGCCGTTCCGGCGGGATAGCTTTCTGGACCCGCGATCGGATCGGCTTAACCGCGTCAACGCCGGTTCACCTAGGTGTAACTAGCTTCCGAATATTTACCTCACAAATAGCCATCTACGCGGTCCGTTGACCTGCATGCCGCAAGCCGGAGCTGTCGGCCTGGCGAACAGGGCCTATTTGCCTGGATATGACTCCAGGCGCGGCGACGCGCATCGCCGAGCATGCCCGGGCCGATCCGCGGATCTGATGCGGCGACGAACGCTCTCACGTGCCGTTGCGACACGAGGTCGCAGTGCGCCGTGAGGCGCTGGGAATCGAGGGAGGTGCAAGACCTCCTCGCCGGGCTGTCGCAGCAGCCGGGTGGGAGCTGGGCGCAGTCTGATCCGGGAGGCGCCGGTGAGGGCGGGAAGCAGCGCCGACAAAGCCGGGACGGTCTGGTACTGCCAGATGGGCCGGGTCCGGCGAGCGAGACCGGACGGTATACGAGAGGAACCAGTGGTAAAGCTCCGTAAGCGTGTCACCGGCTCAAATCTGGCGGATATGGGCCGGGGTGCAGCGCACGGCTGCCCGTTAAGGGCAGCCGACTTCGTAGCCGGTTTGCGATGCCGGCGGGGAGGCCATGGTGAAAGCCTGCGGCGTAGCCGTGGCGATGCTGCCGGGGAAGAGCTGGGTGCCAAGCCGGTCAATCGATTCGCAGTGAACACGGGAACCATCTCGTGCCGTTCCCCGTGTCCGGGATCCACCCGGAGCCGCGGGATAGGCCCGTCGTCGGCTGAAGGCGCGAGCTGGGGCGGAGGCCCCGTAGTAGTCCGAGCGCACGAGAGGTGCGCACATGGCGAAGGGGGCCAGCAAGTGGGCAGTGCAGGCACGGGAATGCCAGGAGGCCGCCGGTGAATACCGACGAGCTGGAGTACGCCATGTATGTGGCGGAGCGCCGGGTACTGGAGATCCAGGCCAAGCTGCACCGGTGGGCCAGTGATGATCCTCATCGCCGGTTCGATGATCTGTTCAATCTCGTCACCGATCCCGCGTTCTTGTTGGTTGCGTGGTTTCGGGTGCGGGGAAACAAGGGAGCGCGCACGGCCGGAGTGGACGGCGAGACCGCCCATTACATCGAGGCAGTGCGCGGGGTGCAGGAGTTCCTGGAGGAACTGCGGGCCGAGTTGAAGGCCCGGACCTTCCAGCCTCTGCCGGTCCGGCAGCGAGCGATCCCCAAGGCGGGCGGCAAGGTCCGCTACCTGGGAATCGCCACCATCCGTGACCGGGTCGCGCAGGCATCCCTGAAACTGGTGCTGGAGCCGATCTTCGAGGCGGATTTCCTCCCGTGTTCCTACGGGTTCCGCCCGAACCGCCGGGCTCACGACGCGGTGGCCGAGGTGCACCACTTCACGTCCCGCTCTTACGAGTGGATCGTGGAAGGAGACATCAAAGCCTGCTTCGACGAAATCTCGCACCCGGCGCTCATGGACCGGGTGCGGCAGCGCGTCGGAGATAAACGCGTCCTGGCCCTGGTGAAGGCGTTCCTGAAGGCGGGCATCCTCACCGAGGACGGCACGCTGGCGGACACCACCGCCGGTTCCCCGCAGGGCTCGATTCTCTCTCCGTTGCTGAGCAACGTGGCCTTGTCGGTCCTGGACGAGTTCATCGCCCAGGGACCGGGAGGTCCCGGAGCCAGCCCGTATGAACGGGCGAAACGACGTCGCCAGGGTCTGCCCAACTACCGGCTCTGCCGGTACGCGGACGACTGGTGCCTGGCCATATCGGGTACCAGGGCGCACGCCGAAGCGCTGAAGGAGGAGATCGCCGGGGTCCTCGCGACGATGGGCCTGCGCCTGTCGCCGGAGAAGACCCTGATCACCCACATCGACGATGGCCTCGACTTTCTCGGCTGGCGCATCCAGCGCCACCGCAAGCGGGGCACCGACAAGAGTTACGTCTATGTCTATCCGGCCAAGAAGGCGCTGGCCGCCATCATGGCCAAGGTCAAGGCGCTCTGTCGGCAGAACACGAACCTGCCGCTCGGCGTCCTGCTCATCCATCTCAACCGGATGCTGCGGGGCTGGACCGCGTACTTCAAGTACGGATGCTCGAACGCGACCTTCAGCTACCTGAGGTCCTACCTGTGGAAACAGGTCATCAGGTGGCAGGAGCGCAAGCACCGGCGCACTCCGTGGAAGGAACTACGCCGACGCTATGGCATCTGGCCCGCACACGGGGCCGCGGAGTTGTTCGACCCGGCCAGAGTCAGCGCGAAGCGCTACTACTACCGGGGAACAAAGATCGCGACACCGTGGCCGAGCACAGCAGCGGGGTGAACACCAATGCCCCCGGAGCTTGTGGAGCGCCCGGTGCGCTGAGAGGCGCACGCCGGGTGCGGGAGGCGACCCGGGGAAACCCACCGACGGCAACATTGGCAGGGCGCCCCGGGTCGACCTCACCTTAGCGAGTGAACTCGCGGATTGGAGGGCCGACTATGTCGGTCGCGTAGTTCCGGGCGCGTGCTCACGCCCGGCCCCGCCCTGTCGTGCGCTGCCGGTAACGGCAGGGTGCGGAGCACAGGGAAACGCCCGAGGGTCGCGCCATCGCCTCCTGCAACGCCTGCCAGGGATCATCGTTCCGGACGAGCGCGTGCCCGGCCGCGTCGAAGCCGAGGCCTGCAGCGCTGAGGTCAAGCCTTGACGTAGCCGACCAGGCGGGCAGCACCGCGGCGCAGGAGTCGGCGGCCGCCCTGACACCTTGGTCGCCAGCGCAGTCGCCAGGATCAGGTACATGTCGTCAGTCCGCCGGATCAGGAACTCGTCGATGAGGCCGAAGGTGGGGTCGCGGGCCCAGGCATCCATCTCAGCCTGGCTCGGCTGCAAGAACGCGGCCCGGCGGCACGTCCGGCGTGGCCGCGACCGAGACAACGTCCAGGCCACCATCCGCGACTGCGGAATCGGCGACAGTGCTCGAAAAGCTCATTACCGGGACGGCCTCGCGGCGGCAGTCACACCTCGATCACCGAGATCTGCGCTCGACGCAGGTGGGCTCACATGCCCCGGTCGCCGAGCATATCGGCGGCTCGGCGCGCGATTATCTGTGACCGTCAGCACGGTGCCAACGCCGACCACAGCCGAGCAGCCCGGCGGCACAGCGTATTTCCATCCATCGCCGCCGCGGGAGTGAATGCGTGCTTCTGCCGCTCCCAAGCCGTAGCCGTCTCAGCTTGGGGACCAGCCGGGACCACACGTCGTCCGCGCTACCGCATGACGGCAGCGTTCTCGCGCTTCCTGCACGGTGCATACCGTGTTTGACGTGCACGAGCGCGCAATCCCAGTGTCCTGTGAGTCAAGGGGTCGCGGGTTCACCCCACCGTCCCGACGCAGGCCAGAAGGCTGCTTCGAAATCCAGTTCAGTGTACTGACACCACCTTTGGGACCAAGAACTCGGATACTGATCCTCTGTGGCGCTTCTTGACGGCCAGTCAAGGGGTTGTATTCGACTGGCGATCCCGCCGCAAGCACAGGCGCAAACGTGCGGTGAAGGTCGCTGGCATAGGCAACCTGCCGAGAGGCGACTGAGCACCTGTAGAACTCGGCACATCATGCGGCCCAGCCGCCAGATGGGAGCGAGCTGCGTGGTTCAACCATGAACAGCCTGGTGATGCTGAACCGCGACAGCGCCGACGGGATCGGGCGTCTGCCTTCCGTCCGCAAGGATCGTATAGGAGAAGCCAAGATGTCTGCCACGACTCCCACCGCGACGACGACCGCCGGAAGGTCCGCGACGGACCCATCCGGTCCAACTGGCCGACTTGCCACTTGGGTTGCTAAAACGACGCTCAACGATGTTCCCGCCTCGGTGCGCGACCGCGCCAAGCACCTGATCCTCGACGGCGTTGCCTGCGCCCTCGTGGGCGCACAGCTGCCCGTCTCCCGCGTCGGCGTCGAGGGTGCTACGGCGCTTGAAGGCGCCGGGGACTCCGCGCTGATCGGCTGGGGCGGCCGGGCAACCAGCGCCACCTCGGCGGCGATGCTGAACTCCAGCTTCATTCAGGGATTCGAGCTGGATGACTACCACCCTCTGGCTCCGCTGCACAGCAACTCGCTGGTCCTTCCGGCGATGCTCGCGGCCGCGCCGCGAGTCGGGAGCGTCTCCGGTGAGCGGTTCCTGCTCGGCGCCATCGTCGGCTACGAGACCGGGCCGCGGGTCGGCGAGGCGCTCGGCGGCCTGGACATGCTGTCACGCGGGTGGCACTCGGGCGTGGTCTTCGGCCCACTCGCCGCAGCTGCCGCCGCGGGAACCCTGTACGGGCTGGACGCCGCCGGGTTCGAGGACGCCTTCGGGATGGCCGCGACCCAGTCCTGCGGGCTCATGTCCGCGATGTACGAATCGATGGTCAAGCGGATGCAGCACGGCTTCGCCGCGCGCAACGGCCTGACCGCCGCCGCGCTCGCCGCCGCGGGTTACGTCGGCATAAAGCGGGTGTTCGAGCGCCCCTACGGCGGCTGGCTGGCCGTCTTCGGCGACGGCCACCGCACCTACCCCGAAGACATCTCTAAGGGCCTTTCCGCCATGTGGGAAACTGAGCGGATCGCCGTCAAGGCGTACTCGGCCATGGGATTGCTCCACGCTGCGATTGACGCCGCGCTCGAGCTGCGCCAAAAGGCCGACGTCGGCCAGATCCAGCGGATTGACATCGACATGGGCGAGGCTCCCTACGCCCACGGCGGCTGGAAAGCGGAGCGCCCGCTGCAGGTGATCGGCGCCCAGATGAATGTCGCCTACGTCGTCGCCGTCGCCCTCCTCGACGGCGATGTGCTCGTCGACCAGTTCACCCATGAGCGGATCAACAGCGATGATGTCTGGGCCCTGATCGACAAGACACTCACCCACCACGAACGTGCCTTCGACAACCTCCCCGCCGACGAGCGGCTCACCACCCAGGTGCGCCTCACCTTCAACGACGGCAGCGCACGAGCCGCCAAGGTCGCACACCCCCGCGGCACCGGCGACCGGCAGCTCACCAACGCCGAAATCCGCGACAAGTACGCCAAGCTCAGCCACCGCGTCATCGCGGCCGACCGGCAAGCCGCCATCGAGGCGGCCGTCCTCCACATCGACACCCTCGACGACATCGCTCAGCTGACCGCCCTGCTCAGACCCGAGGTGCACTCACCGCTCGACTGAGATCTCATGGCTCCGGCCTATCCGCGGGTAGCTACCTGGATTAACCGCGCGCTCACCGAGGTACTAAGACGCGGCTGGGGACTTGCCAAATGAGTCCGTCAACGTGCCAGAAACGGTCGCCCCCGGCCGGGTCTTGCGGGTGCGGTCGAGCGTGCCACTGCGGGTTTGCTAGCGGCGAGGTCCGGGCGTTGCATGGACCCGACCACGCTGATCGTGACTGCGCTGGCCGCGGGGCTGGCGCTCAGGAAGCGAATCACCTGGCCATCACCCACGACAGAAGGAACCAATGGGCGCGCGACTTGAGGGCAAGACGGCACTGGGCACTGGCGCCACCAGCAACATCGGCCGGGCCATTTCAGTTGCGTTCGGAGCCCAGGGAGCATGTCGTCGTCAGCGGCCGCAGCATCGAGCGCGGCGCAACTGTCGTCGAGCAGATCCGTGCGGCTGGCGGCCGGGCCGATTTCGTCGGGGCCAGCTTGGATGGTTCGGCGCAGGCGTCCAGGGATCTAGCCGATGAGGCGAGGCGAGTGCTCGGTGGCCGCATCGACATCCTTGTGAACAACGCTGGCATCTTCCCCCGCAACACCACCACCGCCACCACCGACGAAGCCACCTTCGACGAGGTCTACGCGGTCAACGTCAAGGCGCCGTACTTTCTGACCGGGGCGATGGCACCGGCCATGGCCGACGCCGGCCAGGGCGCGATCATCAAACTGGGCTCGTGGATCGCTCGCCTCGGCATCTCCAGCGCCCTCTACAGTTCCACCAAAGGCGCGATGGAGACGATGACCAGGGCGCGGGCAGCGGGATTCGGACCGGCTGGCGTGCGTGTCAACGCGATCTCCCCCGGCGTCATTCGTACTCCCGATCCCGGCGGATCCGACAGCGGCAGGCACGCCGCTGAGCACATGATGCGCGGGACACCGGCCGGCCGGGAGCGGGACCCCTGACGCGATTGCAAATGCCGCGGTCTACCTGGCCAGCGACGAGGCCGCCTTCGTCCACGGCAGTGTGATCGATGTCGACGGCGGCCGGACAGGCGTGGCTGTCGTCGTCTCCTAGTGGGTACGGGAAGAGATGGTCAGCACCGGAGCGGGCGACCTGTAAGGGCTGCATGGCCATCGAGCCCATCATCGCCAACACGGCCGGAAAAGACGTCCAGAATGCGCGACGACAGGTTCCGGGCACGACCTGGGACTACCGGCCTCAGGTGGCGTTGCCGGGGTCAAGTGCGAAGGCGGCAACGCGTACTCCGCTCGGAGGAGCGCGCGCCGCTGCTTGCACACCACGCCATGATGGCGCCGGCCGGCATGCTCTGCTGGACTCCTGGCGGGTGCCCCTCCCTGACGGGCCAGACACGCGCCGCTCACTGCGCCGCCGGCCCACGCCCGAGCAGCCGCACGGAGATCAGCAGCGCGGCAACACCGCAGGCAAGCCACCCGGCCTGGACGGCAAACGGCTCCAGGTGCTGCTGGTGGGGGAAGTACACAGCTGTGCGGACGATACCCACGGTCGCGCCGGGGGCAGGAAGCGGCCGATGAAGGCATAGGGCGGCGGCAGCAGCGGCGGTGCCACCGCGCCACCTGAGGATGTGTTCCCGAGAATGACGAACAACAGCCAGGTCGGGATGATGGCCCAGCGGCCGATCAGGACGATCATCGTTGAACAGACAACCGCGGCCACAGCCACCTCGGCGCCGCGCGGAACACTAGCATGACGCCCCGCGTGTAGCCATGCCTCCGTCGCACGCCCGTGTTTCGCTCGCCTCACGAGAGGCTGATTCACCGGTGCGGCTCCCGCGGGAGGGCTTGATCACCATGACCTGCTAAAGCTATGTGAGTTTGAACACCCCGCGCACGATGCGGGCGCCGAGCGTGCCGGCAGCACCAGTAATCACCCCCTTCGTAATAGTCGTCCCATGCTCGGCGCCGAAGTTTTTGGCCCCTCTCAGAATAGGACCTGCTGCCGCATTGAACCCTTCACTGAAAGGCCCGTTATCAGTCGACGCATCATATGCCCCTTTGGCGAATCCAACGGCAAAGGCCACTGGAGAAACAGCAACCACGCTAGCGTTCGCCCAGAACCCATTCGTATTCTCCACGTGCTATTTCCTCTCTCATGAGACTTTAGGGAACGACACCGTCGGGGCCGGCAGTTCTCGCATCACAGCCAGTATGCGGCCAGCGCCGGTGCGCTCCTTACCCTCGTCGTCTTCACCTTGCGGCTGGATCATTGCCCGGAGCACCATTCATCAGCAGCGCACCATTAGTCACCCTCACAGACCGCGCATGAGTCACGCGCAGGCTAGTGCCCATCCGAATACAATCATGGCCCGCGACCGGGACGACACGCCATGGGCAGGCACCCACATTCCATGGTGGATCTAGGCCCAGTCGCGCTGGCGCGGAAGTCACGCGTGGTGCAGCGGTGGGCGGCACCTCGCCGTCGCACGCGCTCTCCCGCCCGCTCGCCCACTTCATAGCTGAAGCCGCGCTGCTCGCAGGTCTGCACTTTGTCATCATGGCGCGTTCAGCCGGCACCTGCCGTCCGCCGGGTCAGGTCTGCGGCTGTTACCGAGGAGATGCCGGCGCCCCGGAGTTCTGGCAGGGCAGGAGGACTGCAGAGATAGCAGCCGGAGGACTTTTCCGAAAGGCTGAAGAGAATGCGCGGCACGCTTGCCGGTCACACCGAGTCCGGCTCGATTTCGGGGCCGCTCTGGCGATGAACCCGACCCGCCGTGAGGGTCTCGACTGCCGGAGGCTTCGGCGCCGATCCCGGCAGCCACTATCAGCGCGATGCCCGCGACTGCGCCGGGTCGCGGCACCTGGCTCAGCACGGCCAGCCCGATTAGCGAGGCAATGGCAGGTTCTAGGCTCATCAAGGTGCCGAACGCCGCCGTGGTGAGCCGGCGCAATGCCAGCAGTTCGAGACTGAACGGAATCACAGGCAGTAGCAGGGCCAGGCCGAGGCCGACCCCGAGCAGCTGCCAGGTTAGTCGGCCCAGCACCCACGGCCCTCCGGTGAGCGTCACGGCGACTGCGGCGACGGGCATCGACACTGCCAGCGCATGCAGGCCGGAGACTTCATCGCCTGCCCGTTGGGTCAGCACAATGTAAAACGCCCAGCCTGTCGCGGCGCCGAGCGCCAACATAACTCCGACAGGGTCTGCGCCGCCGTGCCATGGCCCCGTCAGCATGAGCACTCCGGCCGCCGCGACAAGCGCCCACAACCGAGCGACACCTCGGCCCCGCACAACGGCGACGCCAAGCGGACCAAGGAACTCCAGCGCACTGGCGGTACCTAGCGGCAGACGTATTACCGCCGCCATGTAGAGCATCGTCATTCCCGCCGTCACGAGCCCGAGTGCGACACAAGTGCGGATCGCCGAGCGGGTGAACCTCATCCGCCATGGCCGGACCAGCATCAGCAGCACGACTGCTGCCCAGAGGAGCCGTAGCCACACCACGCCCTCGGCGCCGATCTGGGCAGACAGCTGCACCGACGCGGCCACGCCCAGCTGGACGCACGACATCGACGCTACGGCCATGACCGTGCCGGTCCGCGCGGCGCCCGGCGATGCTTGAGAGCTCATGGCGAACAGTCAACAGGCGCGGTTCGTTCATGTCCACGTGAGAATCATTGACACAATGTTCAGTAATCCCGAATGATTGTCGCGGTGGACACGCGTCGGCTGCAGCTGTTGCTTGAACTCTCCCGCCAGGGCTCGATGCGGGAGGTCGCCGATCAGCTCGGCATCACCACGTCCACGGTGTCCCAGCAGCTCGCCGCACTCGCCCGTGACGTTGGAGCGGTGCTGGTCGAGCCGGACGGCAGAAATGTCCGCCTCACCCCGGCGGGCCGGCGCCTGGCCGGACACGCGGTCACGATCCTCGCTGCCGTCAGCACGGCGCGCACCGACCTGGATCCGGGAGCCGCACCGGCAGGCACGGTGCGCGTATCAGGCTTCGCCACCGCCATCCGGAGGGCGCTGCTGCCGATCATCGCCGATTTCGGCGTGACCCACGCCGACGTGCACGTCGTCATGCACGAGCACGAGCCAGCCGAAGCCCTCGCACTGCTGGCCGTCGATGACATCGACCTGGCGCTCACCTACGATTACAACCTCGCCCCGGCGAGCAGCGACTCCGCAGTCGATACGGTCTCGCTCTGGTCCACGCCTTGGGCTCTCGCCGTCCCTGCCGGTGCCGCTGCGGGCATCACTGGCAACGCTCCAGACATCTTCCGGGCCTTCCGCGATCATCACTGGATCGGCAACTCACGTAATCAAGCAGACGAGCAGGTGATCAAGCTCATCGCGTCGATGGCTGGTTTCCAGCCCCATCTGGCGCACAAGGCAGACAGCCTCGATCTTGTCGAGGACCTGATTCTGGCCGGCATGGGCGTCGGCCTCCTACCTGCCGACCGCGCGCCAAGGCGAGGCGTCGCCACGCTTGCTCTCGCCGACCCAGACCTGCTCCTCCGTGCGTATGCCCAGACTCGCCGTGGCCGCAGCGCGTGGCCGCCGCTCGCTCTCGTCCTGCAGCGGCTAGGCAGCGGCAGCTGAGGCCCATGCCATCAGCTCTGCCGGACGCCAACGGCGCAGCACTCGCCCGGCTCCAACAACGCACACACGGCGGCCGTACCACGCGGATGCAACTCCGACCACCGGGATCCAGCTGGTTCAGGCCCTTCGAACTGGCGTTCCGCACCGGTCTCAGCGGGCCGGTTCTCTCGGTTTGCCGGGCAGCCAGACGGGGAGCCAACAGAGACCGGTACTCAGCCGCGTCGAGCAACGCCCAGCCGAATTGACCCTGTTCAACGGCTCATCGGGACACGGTCAGCGACGCCTGGCAATGGCTAGATCGTGACTGTGGGTCAAGGGGTCGCGGGTTCGAATCCCGGCAACGCCATCGCACGCCGGAACATGCACTTGCTAGTTTTGCATTACGGCTTGCTGCTGGACTCGGAGCTGATGCACGCTGCTGCTGGCCGCAGTCGGCCTCCATGACACGGTTGCAGTAAGTCCCGGCAGCCAGGTCCAGGGCGCTTGCGCGAGCCGCGCTAGTCAGTTCCAGGTCTTGCCGTTCCAGCGCAGTATCAGGGTCTTGGCTCCGCTAGTGGAGCTGTCGGTTTCACCTACCGCCCAGGCATCATGAGCGGAGACGACGGCGACCGCGGAGAGGTCGTCATACCCTGCTCCGGTGCTCGGGCTGGGCAGCCGCCTCCATGACCTGCCGTTCCAGTGCAGGATCAGCACGCCGGCACTGTCGAGGCCTACCGCCCAGGCGTTGCTGGCGGACCTGGCGGCCACGCCATTGAGGAAGCCGCCCGCGGGCGCCGGACTTGGCACTCGCTTCCAGGCCTTGCTGTTCCACCGCAAGGTCAGCGTGCCGTCTGGGTGGTTGTTCAGCGTGCCGTCTGGGTGGTTGTTGGGTCTGGCGGTGAAGCAGCAGAAGCCCGCTGCCCAGGCATTCCTGGTGGACGTGGCGGCCACGCCGTTGAGGGTGCTGTTCGCGCGCGCCGGGCTAGCCACCCGCTTCCATGCCTTGCCGTTCCAGTGCAAGATCACCCCGCGCAGGTTGGTGCCCACGGCCCAGGCGTTCCTGGCCGACGTGGCGGCCACGCCAGAAAAACCCGCGGGCACAGCTACAGGCATCCGCTTCCACGCTTTGCCGTTCCAATGCAGGATTACCCCGCCGCCCACAGCCCAGGCGTTGCTAGCGGATGTGGCGGCCACGCCACTCAGACCTGCAATTACCCGGATACGCACCCGCTTCCACGCCCTGCCGTTCCAGTGCAGGATCAGCGCGCAGGCGCTGCCGGAGCCCACCGCCCAGGCGTTGGTGGCGGACGTGGCAGCCACGCTCCCCAGGAAGCCGCCCGCAATTACTGGGATGCGCACCCGCTTCCACGCGCTGCCGTTCCAGTGCACGATCAGCGCGCCGGCGTTGTCACCACCTACCGCCCAGGCGTTGCTTGCGGAGGTCGCGGCCACGCCTCTGAGGAAGCCGCTGATGGTGAAGGATATCGCCTGGCCATCCGACCCAGCCCCGCTCGCAAGGTGCGCCGGTAAGGCACCGGCGGAGGGCGCGGCAAACAAGCCCATCGCCGCGATGATGGCGGCGGCCGAAGCGCGGGCAGCCGTCTGGTGCGCGATGTTCATCCGTCCTCCCAATTCAATTGCCAGGAGCAGATACGTTTACCCGCCAGGATCCGTTCGCCGGGGCAGATTGAACCGCCCGAGTCTCGTAGAGGCTCCAGTTGTTGGGCCGGCTCAGCGATCTGGCTGGGAAAGAACGCCTGATTCCTAAGCCGGGCGGGTCCGGAAAACTCCGTGCAGCTGCGCGCCGGCCCAGGGCCGATTCGGCGGTCGGCCGGATACAAGCGTGCGGTGATCTAGTCGTCGGACCTTTTCATGCGCTTTGGCCTGGCTGGAACGCCTGCCGGAATCGTCACGCCTTCGCCGCATGATGGCACGTTCCGTGGGGCATCATGCACCCGATGCGCGCCAGCTAACCGGCTGGTGCCCAACCCGAAGAGCACGGTTGTCTGGGTGAGAAGCGCGCAGGCCGCCGCTTATCTGGGGACCTCATGTCGCAGCTAGTCGTCACATCGTACGGCGATCCGCGCGAGTCCGTATCGCTCGAGCGGGATCCCAGTCTGCTGCTGGGTACTGACGACATCCTGGTCGAGATGGAGGCTGCGCCGGTCAACCCATCCGACTTCCTGCTTGTCCGGGGCGACTATGGGTCCGGCCGCATTTGCCGAGCCCGGTCGGCGGCGAAGGCGTCGGGCGAGTGATCGACGCCAGCGGCGCTGCCGGCACGCGGCTGGTCGGGCGGAGGGTCGTCATCCTGCCCACTTACGAACAAGGCACCTGGGCTGACAAGGTGAAGACCTCGTACCGGAATGTGGTTCCCGTGCGAGAGGACGCCGATCCGTTGCAGCTTGCCATGCTTCCGATCAACCCGGCGACCGCCTACCTGCTGTTGCACAACTACGCCAAGCTGGCCGCCGGCGACTGGGTCGGCCAGAACGCCGCCAACTCCGCCGTCGGCCGCTGGGTCATCGCCCTCGCCCGGTTGCAGGGCCTGAAGACTCTCAACATCGTGCGGCGCGAGGCAGCGGCCCAGATTGTTCGTGACGCTGGCGGAGACCGCGTGATTGTCGCCGGTCACGACCTGCCTGCTCAGATCGCCGGCGCGCTGGACGGTGCGGAACTCGGCCTGGTGCTGGACGGCACGGCTGGCCCAATCGTCGCCGACCTCGCCGGCGCGCTCAGGTTCCGGGGCGTGATGGTCTCCTACGCATTCGTGACCGACATACCCCCGGCCGTCCCGGCCCGCGATCTCATCTTCAAAGAGGTATCGCTCACCGGATTCTGGCTGGTCAACTGGCTGCGCCACGCGCCACGCGCCGAGATCGAGCAGACCTACCGCACGCTCAGCGACCTTGTCGCCACCGGCTCGGTGGCCGTCCCAGTCGAGGCGACCTACCGGCTGGACGACTACCACGAGGCCTTCGAACGTGCGCTGACACCAGGACGCACCGGAAAGATCCTGTTCACCTTCGCCTAGCACCCGATGCCAATGGAAATGCCGATCCGCGGCCCGAACCCCGGAAAGCTGACAACCTCAGACGCCCCGGCAAGGCGCAGAATTGCTGCGGGCTGGCGTTCTTACGCTGCCCGATGCGGACGGCACACCCTCGGCGATGCCGACCGCCCAGCGATCGGTCATGGATTAGCCAGGGTTGGCGGTAGGTGCATCATGGGTCCGCATACGCTTCTGCCGCCAGGAGCCCGAGCCGCACTGCCGAAACCTGCAGGTGCACCGCTACCAGCAGCCGGCTCCTTCCAGGACGTCGTTCGCTGTCGGTGATCCGGTTTACCGTGAGGGAACGCCGGTCGGGGCGCAAGCGAAGGAGTCAGCGATGACCACATTGGAGCACAGGCCGAACACTGCACTTCTCGTCGTCGATGTGCAGAACGGCGCGGTAGCAAGGGCGCACGACCGGAACGCCGTCGTGGCGAACATCAACAGCCTGGTCGAGCGTGCCAGGCGCGAAAGCGTGCCTGTTGTATGGGTCCAGCACTCAGACGATGAGCTTGCCAGAGGGAGCGACGACTGGCGGATCGTGGCCGAACTGGCTCCCGGCGATGCCGAACCGCTCGTCGAAAAGAACTACGGCGATTCCTTCGAGGCCACCACGCTCGAAAGCGTGCTGGCCGGCCTCGGTGTCGGGAGGCTGGTTATCGTCGGCGCGCAGACCGATGCGTGCATCCGGTCGACCCTGCACGGCGCGATTGTCAGGGGCTATGACGCGATCCTCGTCAGCGACGCGCACACCACAGAAGACCAGAGCGAATGGGGTGCTCCGCCGCCCGACCAGGTCATCGCCCACACGAACTTGTACTGGAAGTATCAGACCGCACCCGGCCGGACGGCAGGCGCCGTCGAGACCTCCGATGTCAACTTCGGGGTGACACCGTGACGCGCCGTTATTAACGCGACAACGTTGCTAGTGCGTTGGTGAACCTGACATGTCTAGGTTGCCACGGGGAATCAGCCGCAGCCGGCGCCCAGCTGCCTCGCCCGGGATCAGGATCGAGCACGCGCCCAAGTCAGAACCTCCCGCCGGACGCCCGGCCGCTTGGCGCGCTCGTGACTGGTGATTCGTTCATCCGCCCGCGCTTTCGTGCAGACTTTCAGCAGCCTGCGACAGGCAAGTCAGGCCAACTGCGGAGACCGGGCATGGAGGAGCAAGGTCTTCATCGACCGTGGCGAAGTCAGGCTGTTGGAGCCGTGGAGAGTCTACGACTACGGTGGTGATCGTGCGTGCAGTGCCGTGGTGGGGGGTGGTCTCCTCAGCGGCGGCTCCGGTGCTGATGGCCGGCGGGTGGACAGTTGCCGCCAGGCTGCAGCAGCCCCACTCCTACAGCCAGATTGCCGATACCGTCAGCGCGCTCGCCGCACCGGGCGCTGTCGACCCGTGGGTGATGACGGCGACGTTCATGGTGGTTGGCGCCTGTGACGCTATCACCGGGCTTGCGCTACGACCTGCGCGTGCACTGGGGCGGCTGATCTTGATGGCCGGGGCCGCGGCGGGCGTGCTGGTTGCGGCCAACCCCGAGCTTCCCGGGACCAGGTTTCCGCTGGCGCACATGATCTGCGCAGCGGCTGGGTGCGCCGCGCTGGTGACCTGGCCAGCAGGGGCCTGGCGGCGCGGGCCTTCGGTGCCGTGGGCCCTGCGGCCGGCGGTATCGGCCGGTGCCGTCGCGGTGCTGGTAGCCCTGCTGGCCTGGTTCGGCGCGGAGCTGATCACGGCGGGCGGTCAGGCCGGCCTGGCGGAACGCATCTTCGGCGCCGGGCAAGCATTGTGGCCGCTGGCGGTGGTCGCGTCCTGTCAGTACGCCGCCAGCACGGGTGCCAGACCGAGCCTCGCGCCAGCCTGAACCAGCCATGCGCTGGTCCGAAAATGGGACCTCCGCTCGGCACGCGGCAGCGGCCGGCGGCGCGCCAGCGCCGACGGGCTCGGGGTAACAGCGACTGCGATTTACCCGGCTATGGCCGGGAGTTCTCTGGTGTCGGGGTTGATGGCCTGGATGGTGACTTTGTAGCCGAGGCGTTCCAGGCTCTTGACGTGGTTGCGGGCCTGGCGCCGGGTGTGCATGTGCTGCTGGTAGTAGTCGGCGCCGAGGTCGGTGTAGCGGGCGGCGGAGTCGGAGAGCAGGGCGTGGATGATGGTGAGCACCAGCAGACGAGTGCCTCGAGTAAACATGTCAGGCGGGGCCAGTGCCGTATGCGCGGGCCCCCGCCTTTGCGTGCGTTCAGCCGGCCACGCCGACGCGCTGCCGGGCAGCCCTGGCCCGGTCGCCCAGTAGCGTCAGCCCTGCGGCGACCAGCGCGGCGCCCGTTGCGATCAGTGCTGTCTGCCAGCCGGGCATGCCGCCATGGACGATGCCGTGGACGACTGCGGTTTGCTGCGCCCCGGTGGCACCACCCGGCGCGGGGACTTGGACGGCAAGGGCGGCCACGGAGGTGGTGAGCGCCAGGACACCGCTGGCGGCGAGGGCGGCCAGCGCAGCAACGATGCGGCGGGTTCGGTACATGGTGGCCCTACCTTTCTGAGTGCGGGACACGCGCGGTGCGGGTCCTGGCACGAGAATGCGGCAGGCGGAGGCTGCCGCGGATCGGGTGATCGCCCACGACCGGTGACCGCTGGTGCTCAGTTTCGGGCGCGCGGTGTTTAGGCGCGCCCGGCTGGCTGTTTAGGGCTGCCCAGAGCCGAGCAGCCCAGCGCGTTCGGCGAGGGTGGCTGCCTGGACCCGGCCAGACACGCCGAGCTTGCGCAGGATGCTGGTGACGTGGACGCCGGCGGTCTTGGGGCTGATGTACAGCTCGGCGCCGATCTGGGCGTTAGTCTGCCCGGCAGCCAGGAGCTGCAGCACCGCCAGTTCCCGGCGTGTCAGCCCGTACGGCGCCGGGGCCGCGGGCGAGGGCGCAGCGCTTTTGGCGGCCGGGGCCTGGATGGGGATCCGGGCCCGTTCGGCGAGCGCGCGGATGCGTGCCTGGAGCGGAGCGTGGCCGGCTGCCGCGGTCGCGGCGGCGGTCAGCGTGGGGACCGCGGCTGTGGGGGGCTCGCCGAAATCCAGCTGTGCCTCGGCCTGCCGCCAGCGGGCGTACCCGGCGAGATGCGGGCAGCCGAGGTCTTGCCAGAGGCTGGCGGCGGCGTTCCAGGCACCGGGGGCGCTGGCGCCTGCGAGCCGAGTCTGCTCGGCCTCCCAGGTGGCCCGCTCGGCGGGGATGGCGGCGGCGGACGGGTGATCGGCGAACGGGGCGCCGCTCATCTGCTCGATCCACGCGGCCAGCTCGCCGGCGGCGGCTAGGGCGCCGGTTTCGGCCTGGCTGTCGCGGCGGGCGCGGGCCAGCTCGGCCAGGTCCGCGCAGGCACGGATGCCGATCGCCAGCGCCCGCCCGCAGTACACCGTCAGATCGGGAGACTCGAACAGGGCCAGCACCTGCCGTACCTCGTCGACTGCGTCCGCGGGCAGGCCCGCCCAGACGGCCAGCTCGGCGGCCCGCCGACCTGCTTCCATGCGGGCCTTGATATTGAAACGGGTCAGGACGGGGCGGATCTGCCGCCACCATTCGGCGGCCGCCTCGAGATCGCCGCGTAATAGGTCAATCTCGGCGCGGGATACATGCAGCGGATAGAACTCGGCCCGGACCGGACTGTTCGTCAGCGGGTCGACCAGCGCCCCCGCCTCAGCCGTGCGCCCCTGCGCGATCAGCGCATCCGCAGCGAGGATCACCAAGACTCTCGCGGAGTCCCAGGACTCCCGCCCATGCTCGCAGGCCAGTCGCCAGCCGCGCAGCGCCACCTCGCACGCCCGGTCGAAGTCGCCCAGGCAGAACAGGATCTCGCTCTCGACGTCGTCTGTCACGATCAGGGCCTCATCTTCTGACGGCCCGGCCAACAGCCTGGCGCGCTGCAGAAGGGCTAGGCCCTCCTCGGGGTCGCCGTCGTCAGCGACCCAAGATCCCAGATATCCGAGGATGCGGGCCTGCAGCGGCGTCGACCCGACCGCCTCGGCAAGCTGGAGAGCGCGGGTCATCTCGCGGCGAGCGTCCTGCAGCCGGCCCGGGCCGGAATACAACGCGATGGCGTAAAGGAATACGCCCTCGGCGTACTCGGCCGACGCTGGCGCCCGCTCGAACAGGCCCAGCGCCTGGCGCATCAGCGCAAGGCGCTCGTCGGGCCGATCCCTGAACAGGGCGTTCGAGGCACGCAGGCAGACCATCGCGGCGGCCACCGGATCGGGGTGATCGGCGAACCGGCGGTAGGCTTCCACGACAAGCTCATTGGCCCGCGGGCGATCGCCCGAAACCAACGCCGCGCCTGCTGCCCGCAGATACAGTCGCGGCAGATCGACACTAGCCGCCGCGGCCGCGTCGGGATGCGCCAGGCACAGCTCGACGGCCCGCGTCAGTTGCGCGGCAGACTGAGCGTACCCATACACCCGCTCCGCCGCGCCGGCGGCGGCGATCCGGGCGGGCAGCTCCTCTGCGGGCTGGCCAGCGGCCTGCCAGTGCGCGGCAACCTCGGCCGCGAGTTCTTTCCCGCCCGCCGCCTGCAGCGCCCGCGCGACGTGCCCGTGCAGCGCGGCGCGCTCGGCGGGCAGCAGCCCTGCTGCGACGGCCTCTGCCAGCAGTGCATGCCGGGGCCGGTGCCCGGCAGCCGACTCGTGGTCGGCGAGGAGGCGGGCTGCGGCGAGCTCGCGCAGCCCGCTCGATATCGCCTCATCCTTCAGGCCGGTGATCGCGGCCAGCAGCGCCTCCGTCAGCGGCCTGCCCGCGACGGCAAGCGCCGCCAGCACGACCCGCGCATCCCCGGCGCAACGGCCAGCGCGCGCGGTCAGCAACTCGGCCAGCCGCCCCGGCAGCTCCGACGGCAACCGCACGCGCCCACCCGGCTGGTCGTCGGCGGCGGCGGACATGAGCTGCTCGGTGAAGAACGGATTGCCCTCCGCCCGCGCGTACAGCTCATCGAGAACAACCGGCGGCACCGGCCCGCCTGCGAGCGCGGCGGCCTGCTCCGCCACCTCCGCCCGCGACATCGGGCCCAGCCGGATCTCCGCCACACCACTCCGGCCGCGCATCAGCGCCAGCCACCCAGCCACATGCGCAGGCAGGGGCGCCTCATCGCCACGGCACGTCACCGCAACCCGCACCGCATCGTCGTGACCGGCGCCGGCCAGGAACGTCAGGCAGTCCAGTGTCGCGGTATCCGCCCAGTGCACATCCTCAACCACCAGCCCGACCCGAGCCTGCCCGGCAAGCGCGCCCAGCAGCCGTGCGACCGCCGAGAACAGCCGCTCGCGCCGCCACGCCTCACCCATGCCGCCGCCGGTCACCGCGCCGGACGCTAGGTCAGGCAGCAGCTGCCTCACCTCTTCTCGGACCCATCCCGCCGCGGCTGCCAGCGCCGCCTCCAGAAGCGCGCCGCCCTCAGCCCTAGCCAGATCCGTCAGCGCCGCCGTAACCGGCAGCAACGGAAGCTCGTCTGCCAGCGGCAGGCACTCACCCCAAGCGGTCACCAGGCCGCCGGCAGCCGCCCGGGCTATGGCCTCAGCCATGAACCGGGTCTTGCCGACGCCCGCATCCCCGGTCACCAATATCAGCCCGGATTCTCCGCCCAGCGCCGCCCGCAGGCGAGCTAACTCGCGCTCACGGCCAACGAAACGCACAGGTAAAGACCAGCAGCCCACGAGAGCCCAGTCAAGATTCCAGCCGGTGCGCTCCAGCCTCAGGAAGGCGCCACCCAGCTGACCTGGCCGGGCGCGCCGACAGACAATTCCCGGAAGTCGGCCAGGTCGATCAGCCGAGGAATCCCGTTGATCGTCAAGCCGCCGCATCCACCTGGTCATCGAGGTTGTGCAACCGTTTGCCGCGCACCCAGGTCGGCGGTACGCGCATGTGCTCGCTTTCAACTCTTTTGAGCTTCGAGCAGGATGCCGTCGGCTGAAGCTGGCCACGGAGTCGCTGCGGACGGCGCGGCCCGTGTGGTGCCAGCCCTTGCGGCACAGCCGCCGTGGCTAGCGGCGGGATCAGACCTTCGTGCGCATCACCCACCGCCACTTCGCGATCTTCCGTACCCGGGTGAAGCCGTATTGCGCGTACAACTCCTCTGGTCCTGTGTGCAGATAAGCGCCGCGCTGCGGCGGCCGCTCCTCGGTCTGCTCCGGATAGGCCTCGACGACGCCGTCGCCGGCCCGCTTGATCTCATCGAGTGCCGCTGCGACTGCAGCGGCGGCGACGCCCTTGCCGCGGTCCTTCGCGTTGGTGAAGATGCAGCCGATCCGCCAGTCCGGCGGACCGTCGGCCGCTCGATCGTAGGCGCCCCGATTGTTGATGTTGGGAAGTTCCGCCGGCGAGCCGAACTGGCACCAGCCGACGCACTTGTCACCGTCGTAGACGAGCAACTGGTGGACCGTTCCGCGCATCACGTGCCGAAGCTTCGCCTCCCGGTTTCCTTCCCGGGTGTGGCCGGCACCGACGCCCTCCGGGTGGAATCCCATGCACCAGCAGCCACCCCACACGCCGTTATTGGCTTCGACGAGCGCAGCGAAGTCGTCCCAGGTCTCCGGCGTGAGCATCCGAGTCGTCAACGTCATACCCATAGTGTGACAAGCGGTCTGACATAGCGCGATTCCCGGCCAAGGCGGTCGCCTGGACTGCACCCCGACTCAGAGCCGCGCCTATTGCTCAAGGTCAGCCTCGCCCAGCCACACCCCGCCAGCGCCGAGCCGGGCTAGGTCCTGGTCGCGGCCCAGCCATGCTCGCGAGCGGGCTTTAACGGTACTAGGCGATGTCGACTTTCCGGGCGTGCGCTGATATCGCAAGGCAGAATGGTCATGTGACGTCCGCGCGGTCCGCAATTTCCGGAATGCTCCCGCTGCGCGTGACCGATCCGCGGGAGGTGGGCAAGTACGGGCTGCTCGGTCGCCTCGGCGAGGGCGGCCAGGGAGTCGTGTTCCTGGCCGTCAACAGCGCGGGCACCAGGGTGGCCCTGAAAGTCCTGCCAGCGACAACGGACTCGCAGGTCCGGAACAGGTTCCTGAAAGAGGTCGCCGCGGCGCAGCGGGTAGCTCGGTTCTGCACTGCGCAAGTTCTCGACGCGGGAATCTTCGAACGCCGACCGTTCATCGTCAGCGAGTACGTCAACGGGCCATCGTTGGTCGAGGCCGTCGAGCAGGACGGGCCCCGCAGCGGCTCCGCGCTGGAGCGCATCGCAGTCGCGACGCTGACCGCGCTTGGTGCTGTGCACGCCGTGGGGATGGTCCACCGCGACTTCAAGCCCGCCAATGTCCTGCTCGGGCCGGACGGGCCAGTCGTGATTGACTTCGGGCTGGCAACCGTGCCTGGCATGACCACAATGGGCCAATCCGGCCAAGCCGCCGTAGGAACTCCGGCCTTCATGGCTCCCGAGCAGCTCGCCGGCAGGCGAGTGAGTGCAGCGGCAGACATGTGGTCGTGGGCGGTTTCGATGATGTTCGCCGGTACGGGTCGACTGCCGTTCACCGGCGAGTCATTGCCGGCGATCGCGTACGCGATTCTGCACGGCGAGCCGGTGGTCGGCAGCCTTCCCGAGCCACTCCGTTCCCTCGTTCGTCGCTGCCTCAACAAGAACCCGGCAGTTCGGCCTTCCGCCCGCGACGTGCTACGCGAGCTAGTCGCCGCCGGGGCGCAGCCCATGGGCCCGCTCCCGCCGCCAGCTGCGACCTTTACCGCGGACGACGAGGCATCCAGCTCCCCCGCGACACCAGTCGAAGCGCCCGGGCCGCAGCGCGTCGCAGGCGCCGGGCCGAGGCACGGCCGCGCAACGACTAAGCCTGATCAGCCGGCGCGAAGCATAGGTCGACCTAAGGGACGCCGGCGACGAGTTGCGGCCGCGCTTCTGGTGTCAGTTCTGCTCATTGGGGGTGGCGGAGGTCTGACACTCATTCTGTCCCACCACGACCCGTCGCCAACGCGTGCACAGGGAGACCGTGCGGGCGGCAGCCAGAAGCTCACCGCCGGGGGCGCCGCAAGATCGCAGGCCATCACCTGGATACTGCAGCAGGTCAGCCGTGCCGCGGTCGTATCTTGCGATTCACTGGTGTGCGGCGAACTCGCCGAGCGAGGCTCCCCGGACCTCGACCCGATTGGGCCCGAATCGAACGACCCGCTCGAGTCAAACGTGGTCGTGGCCACCGCCGATATCCGGAACCAGTTCGGCGGGCGGCTGGCCTCCGTCTACGCTCCGGTCATCCTCGCGACCTTCGGCTCAGGCAGCGCCAGGATCGAAATCCGGGAGGTCACTCCGGGGGGCACGATCGCATATCGCGCAGCTCTCGCAGCGGACCTGCGCGGCCGGAAGATCGCCGACGCTCAGCTCCGCGCCAACGGCCAGATCACGACCTCGGCCACGGCCAGGACACAGCTCCTCAGCGGTGACGTTGACCCGCAGCTGCCACAGCTCATCGCCGCGATGGCCCATTTCCAGCCCGTGAGCATTGTGGCCTTCAGTGACCAGGGACCCGGCGGCGGGCCCGCAAGCCTCCTGCGGTCCGTGGACCTGGCCACGCACGTCCCCAGGTCACACCTCGCGGCGCTGGCATACCTCCAGTGGATGCAAGCGTTCATTCACGCACAACGAGCCGAGTACCGACCCGCGCTGAGCAAGCAGATCACGCTGCCTGGCGGCCAGACCGTGCTGCGGATCCAGTATGACGCGCCGAGCCCGCTCAGCTAGCCCAGATGCACCGGCGCAAAGAGTGCGATCGAATGTGGAGTCGGCGTTTGACACCGAGGCCGTCGAGCGCGACGCGGGTTAGGTCGGTGACATCACGGGATCCGGCCTGGATCGCCAAGGCCATCGGCTAGAGGCTCAGCCAGATGCTCGGGTGAAGTCGGCGGTCCAGTTGGTCTCCCAGGTCGCGCCGTCGTCGGTCGAGAAGGCCTGCTCCCAGCGGGCGCTAGTGGCGGTAATTTCCGACCAGCGGTAACGGACGAGGACTGGCGTGCCCTGATGGGAGTCGGGGCAGAAGAAGTCGCCGACTCCGTCGACGAACCGGCCCACTACCGGCGGCTCGACACCGCCGGCACCGCCGGTGACCCAGTAGATGGACCAGGTCTTATCCGACTCGTCGTACAGCCGCAGCGCCAGGCCCTTGTAGCCCATGACCGGCGAGGTGAGCTCGTCGAAGTTCCCCGCTCCATCGAGCACCGGCGTGCAATGCAGGTCCGCGGCGAACTCGTCCCACTCACCGCAGCCGGTCAGCCGCTCTCGCAGCCGCCGCTGCCGAGAATGCCAGGCGCCATGCAGGAAGTCGAAGTCGTGCCGTCCGTCGTGGTCGTAAGTGAGGCCGTCTGTCGTCATGTGCCGGACAGTAGTCCGCTGCACTGACAGTCATTGTCAGTGAAGAACCAGGATGAGGCCCGGTGATCGTCAACTTGTCACTTATGGGGATCAGGAAAAAGCCCAGTACAGGCTTACAGTTGAGACATGGTCTGGTTAGTCCTCCTTTGGTCCATAGGCGCGGCGTGGATCTTGCTTCTAGGAGATGTTGCCCGGAGCCTGCTGCAGAAGCCGCTACGCTCGCCTGCGCAATGGGTGCGCCTGTTTGGCCGGGTGTTGCTGCCGGTAAGCAGCGTGATCTTGGCCTTGAGCCTCATTGGGCACCAGGGCGGATGGCTGCATGACGGGGCTAAGTCAGCGCTGGGCTGGACGGCCTTGGGGTTGTCGGCTAGTGCCGTGGTCTGGGCCTTCGGCGAGGACCGCATGGTAAAAGTCCTGGCGGCGCGGACCGCCGCTAGGCAGGGGCAGTCTGAGTAGCTCTCTCCCTGCGCAGGTGCGGCCGATCTTGAGCGCTGGCGCCCTATCGATCTCGCTCTGTTCAGCCGCCCCGCCGGAGTGTGGCCATGGCAGTAGCGCCGGGCGCTCGTCTCCCGGACCGGCCGCCCGGTCGCATCTCCCCGGGTCCGCAACCGTCTATCGTTGCCAGACCAAGAACCTGGCCGGTTACGTGCTTACTGGGCTACCTGGCTGGTTAGGGCTATTCTCCCCTTTATGGCCGATGGGGAGAAGCTAACACAAGAGATGGCAGCCGCCCCGGAAGGGACCAGGAAAGCAGTCCCTCCAGGGCGGCTGAATGATACTAAGCCCGGCGGAAGGTTCCAGGGGTTTCTTGAGGCTAATGCCGAGTTTTTCGCGGCCGGTTGGACACTCGCTATTCCATGCGTCGTTATCTGGTGGGCCATTGTCACCCTCATCTACGCCATGCAGCTTCCGAGCGGAGTTAGATGGACCGCCTTTGCGACCGCAGTCGTGATAGCAACTTCCGCCTTCCTCATTGGCGGCCTCGTCGGGTTCTTGTTTGGAATTCCACGGACGGTGCACGGGGCGACGCGGCCGACGCGCGCTACCTATTATCAGGGAAACACCAATCTGTAACAGGTCTCCGATTGGCTGACGAAGATCATCGTTGGTGTCAGCCTGGTAGAGATTGGCCGTGTTATACCTGCCCTGGCCAGATTCGGAGCGAGCATCAAAGCGCCTCTTGGCGGACGAGCATCGAGCGAAGCTTTCGGATTGGCACTGACGATCGCGAACGTCTTGCTTGGCTTCTTTCTGTTCTACCTGTGGAGTCGTTCGCTCCTCGTTCGAGAGTTGGAGGATTCGGAAAGGCCGGAAGAGATCGCTCAGCAAATCAATCCGTCTTCCGCCAATAACAAGCCTGACTCCTGAAATGACGGAGAGTCGCCGGTGGGGAGGTCAGCCGGTGACGCGTCAATCAGCGCATCAAGGCTGCGGCAAGGACTGCGCGAGCTGCCCGCCGGAACCGGCAGCACGCTCACCCAGTTGCAGCCCGGGCCGGGCGCGGGTTGGATTCCGTGCGAGGATGGCGCAGCTTGGCGTCGTGCCGGAAGGACCTGTGAGCGTGAGTCGCATCGTTATTATCGGAGCTACCGGGCATATAGGTAGTTATCTTGTGCCACGGCTGGTAGGTGGCGGCCATGAGGTCATCGCAATGAGCCGCGGTAACCGCGGCCCTTACCACGCCAGCCCGCAGTGGGACTCGGTCACCAGAGTCATTGTCGATCGCGACGCCGAGGACAGCGAGGGAACCTTCGGTGCCCGGGTCGCGGCGCTGCGGCCCGATGTCGTGATCGACCTGATCTGTTTCACTGCGGCGTCGGCGCAGCAGCTCATTGACGCGTTGCGCCCGTCCCGTCCGTTGCTCGTCCACTGCGGGACTATCTGGGTGCATGGTCCCGCGGCGCTGGTGCCGGTCACCGAGGACGAGCCCCGGACCGCCTACGGTGAGTACGGCACGGGCAAGGCAGAGATCGAAGCACTGCTGCACCGCGAGACACTCGCGGGCGGCGTCCCCGCAGTTGTCCTGCACCCCGGTCACATCAGCGGGCCGGGCTGGCCGGTCATCACCCCGGCCGGCAACCTGGATCCCGCCGTCTGGACGAACCTGGCCACCGGCCGGCCGCTCGCGCTGCCCGATCACGGGCTGGGCGTCCTGCATCACGTGCATGCCGACGACGTGGCGCAGGCCTTCGAGCGCGCGCTGTCCCGGCCGGCTGCCATCGGGGCCAGCTTCCACGTCGCTGCTGAGAAAGCGATGACGCTTCGCGGCCTGGCGACCGGCGTCGCGCAGTGGTTCGGCCGCGAGCCGGTGCTCGACTTCGTCGACTGGGCGCAGTTCGACCGCCGCGTCGCTCCCGAGCACGCCGAGGCCACCCGGCAGCACACCTTCCGCAGCATCACAGCGAGCATTGCCCTGGCCAAAGACACGCTCGGCTATGCGCCGCGGTACAGCACGCTCAGCGCCCTGCACGAGGCATTGTCATGGCTCGTCGCTAACCGCCAGGCAGACGTCGGCGGTCAGCAGCTCCTGGCGCCAAGCCTGGTACCCGGAGTTGCGCCTTAGCCTTCGGGCATCACGCTTCCACTCCCCCGGGCTGGCTCCTCCTTGCGGGCGAGGTCATCGACACCGTGCTTGGCCCGGTTAACATGCGGCGCGCCGGCGCTGGGCCCCGCGGCCCTGTGGTCTGCCGCGATCTGGGCAACCGGCTCGCCAAACCCCTCCGCCAGCCTGTGCTGGCAAGACACCGGTGGCGCCTCTCTGGTCCTCGGCTGGCGGGACGCTGACCTGGTCACTCTCCTGCTCTGATGGGCAGCCCGGCGATGCGCAAGGCGCACGCGACGGCGCACACCAATGCCAGCACGATGTCAGGGGCTGGTGACATGTCCATTTGATGCAGCAGCAGCCTTGGCTATCTGCTTGGTTCGCTCGGCGGCGTACCGCCGGTACTCGTCGCGGATCTGGGCGTACACGTTCCGGTCGTACTGCGTGGTTGCTGCGGCGAGGCCAGACTCAGCCGTGGCGATCTTCGCAGCTATCTGCTCCAGCGTCAGCGCGCTCACACCCGTGAGCCTACGACTAGCCGCCTACAACGCAATCAGGTTTCGCGCGCGCGGCGGTGCTTTCCCGGTCTCGGCGCGGCTATGTCGGGACTGGCTGCTCGGCGCTCGGTTGTCCCACAGGACTCCGGGCGGCGCACACCGAGGTAAGACGGTCAGTTGGTGCTACGGATGAGGTACTTGCTCAATCGTCCACGTGCCGTCATTGCCGCCGTGCCACCGCCATGCGAGCAGCCGCCCCCCGTTGTAGTTCCCGACGGCAGTGCACACCCTGGGCGAGAAGCACGACACGCCATTGAGCACACTGTCGATAGCAGTCCCGTGCGGAGCGTGCTGTATCGACCAGCCGGTCCCGGGGATCCGCAGCACCGACAGGGCCTGCGGCGTGTCCGCGCCGATGAAATATTGTCCGACGGCCATGCAAGCGGCAGCCGACCAGCAGGCCACTGAGGGCAGCCGGGTGTCGAACCCGCCGGCCGGGGCGGCGGATGGCTGCACGGTCCACTTGCTGCCGTTCCAGTGCATGGCCAGCCCGATGGTGAATCCGGTTGTGCCCTGCGATCCAGTGGCCATGCAAGCCCGAGCCGACGAGCACGACACCCCCATCAGGAAGTTCTCCGGGCTGGCCGGGTTCGCGGTGTGCTGGACCCGCCATTTCCGCCCGTTCCAGCGCTCAGCCAGTGCCTGGAAGAACGAGCCAGAGGCGTACGAGCCGACCGCGGTGCAGGCCCTAGCCGAGGTGCACGACACCCCTTGCAGGGACGCGCTGGAGCCGGCCGGCGTAACGGCGTGCCGCATCGTCCAGTGATGGCCGTTCCAGCGCTCGGCTAGCGCGAAGGCCCTGGTGCTCGCCCCGTTGATATAGCCGCCGATGGCCGTGCAGGCGGTGGTCGACGTGCAGGACACACCGGTCAGGAAGCTCGAAGACGCACCGGCCGGATTGGGTGTGTGCTGGATGCGCCAGCGATGTCCGTTCCAGTGCTCCGCCAGCGTCACCTCGGCATTCTCGTTACCAGCGCTGCCGACAGCACTGCACGAGGTGGCAGACCAGCACGACACCCCAGTCAGGATGCTGCCCGGCTCGTGAGCCAGGTTGGGCGTGTGCTCGACGCTCCAGTGATGGCCGCTCCAGTGCTCGGCCAGGGTCACATCAGCGTCCGCGCTCGTGGTGTAGCCGCCCGTCGCCATGCAGGAATTGTCGGAGCCGCACGACACCGCAGACAGCACGAAGTCTGATGCAGTGGCGGGCGCGAGGCGCGCTGTCACCATGCCGCGAGCACTTGCGCTAGCCGGTCCCATCAGGCACAGGGCCAGCGCACCGAGAAACGCCGCGACGCCAATGCTACGTCGAGTCATTGCCGCTCCCGATGGCCATTTCCGCACCAGGTGGCCCCCCAGTGCGAAATGTACACCGCAATAACGGCGCCGTCACGGCAGACGCGGGGCATCTGGATACGTAAGGCACGGTCGCCGCGAACATGACCTGGCACCCCGGACCTGCATAACGGCGTGCGAACGCTGCACGCAGCCTGTGCGAGCGGCTTACGGCCTTGGCATGGCGCAATCAGCAGGAACACGGTCAGGCTACGCGAAAGCACATTGTCAGCTTTTATCATTCTAAATACGCTGACTGGGTTAGTGCCACCATAACTGGACCCACTCCTGGGTGAACGAGGCAAGCGATTATCTCGCGTCTTCAAACTGTCCAAGATGGCGACTGCCAGGACGCACGAGACTTGGAGATCGCGAATGCACAATTTGCGTCGTCGCGCTGCGCGCGGCAAACATCATTATTGGCCGCTGGCGGCGGCCCTCGCGGTGAGCGCTGCGATGACCGTCGCGCTGCCCGCCGCCGCGTACAGAGGAGGCGGCCTGGCCGTGGACCGCGGCGCAGCCCGGACCGGCGCGCTCAATCGTGCTAGCCGCGGCGAGCCGGCCAGAAGCCTCGCCGAAGCCGGGCCGGATTGCAGGCACTGTGCGCGGGGCTCGCACCCGGCGACCGCTCGCAGGGATGACCGTGCAGGTCACCGCCTTGCGCGTGGGCGGTCCGACGACGCACGCTACGACCTCAAGAAAGGGCACCTACAGCGTCGGCAAACTGGCGCCCGGCAGCTACTCCGTCTGCTTCTACGCGCCGGCTAGGGCACCCAGTACGTGTCGCAGTGCTTCCGCGACAAGCCCGCAGACGGCTCGGCCGTACCGACCAAGGTCACGGTGAAAAGCGGCAAGACAACGACCGTCACCGCCGCGCTGGCCCTCGCCGGGAGCATAACCGGGACGGTCAGCAGCGGCGCCAGCGGAACCGGAGCGGGCGGCGTCGAAGTATCGGTGACCGCGGCCCGGTCGCACGCGGTGAGCTTCGCGACGGCATCATCCAAGGGCACATACACCGTCACCGGGTTGGCGCAGGCACGTATTCAGTGTGCTTCGATGCGCCCACCGCTACGGCGAACGGCTTTGTAGCGCAGTGCTACCGCGGGCAGCCGGTGATGGCCTGGGGCACCCGACCGCGGTCATGGTCAGCGGCGGCAAGACGACCCGGAACATCAATGCCAGGCTGGCCGCGGACGGCAGTATCGCGGGCACCGTCACCGCGGCGGGCGGCTCCGCGGGCCTCGCCGGGATTGACGTCCAGGCGACGCCCGTCGGCGGATCCGGCACCGCGTCCTACACCGTGACCAACACCGGCGGCAGCTACGCCGTGCACAACCTGACGCCAGGCAGCTACACCGTCTGCTTCTACCCGCCGGCCCAGGACACGACGGGGCTGGTGGCGCAGTGCTACAACGCCGAGCCCGCCGACGGATCCGCCGCGCCCGACCCCGTCACCGTGACCGGCGGCGCCACCGTCACCGGCATAGACGCCCAGCTCGCGCGCACGGGCAGCATCGCGGGCACCGTGAGAGCGCCGCGACCAGCAACCCGGTCGCTGGCGCAAACGTCGAGGTGTTTCCGTCCGGCGGCATCGGCACGCAGGTAGACACGACCACGGGCACCGACGGCACGTACTCGGTCGCCGGGCTCGCGGCCGGCACGTACACCGTTTGCTTCTTCGTTACCGCACTTGTCCCGCAGTGCTACAACGACCAGCCGGTCACCGGTACGCCGACGCCCGTCACCGTGTCAGGCGACGCGGCGACCACGGGCATCGACGCCGCGCTGGCCGCGACCGGCGGCATCGCCGGCAACGTCACCGACGCCGCCACCGCTGCCCCGGTCAGCGGCGTCACCGTCGAGATCACCGATACCGACGGTTCGTCGGCCAGCTATGTCACGACCGGCGCCGACGGCACCTACAGCGTGAGCGGCCTCGCCGCGGGCAGCTACAGCGTCTGCTTCTACCCGCTGGCCAGCTCGGCCAGCGGGTACCAGCCGCAGTGCTACAACGCCGAGCCCGCCGACGGGTCGGTCACGCCCGATCCCGTCATGGTCACCGCGGGCGCCACCGCCAGCGGAGTCAACGCTGCCCTGGCGGCGGGCGGCTCCATCTCCGGCACGGTCACCGACGCGGCGACCTCCGCCCCGCTGGCAGACGTCGAAGTCGACGTCTACCCGACGGGCAGCAGCGGGATCGGCGGCACGACCACTACCGGCGCGGACGGAACTTACTCAATTGGCGCGCTGGTGACCGGCCAGTACTCGGTCTGCTTCTACCCGCCGGACCCGTACCTCGCGCAGTGCTACAGCGCCGAGCCCGCGGACGGATCGGTGTCGCCGGACCCGGTCACCGTGACCGGCGGCACGGCCACCACCGGGATCAGCGCCGCGGTGGCCCAGCCATGACCCGGCCGCCAGTCGCGTCCGCAGACCCTGACCAGCCTGAGACATCCGGGAGTTCGGCAATGACTCGACTAACCCAGCCGTGGAAGCGGAACGCCAGCCGCCGTAGGCCAGCCCGCTCCCGCGTCGCTCGGGCCCTCGCGGCCGCGGCCGCCGCGCTAAGCCTGGCGGCCGTCATGGCAGCGCCCGCTGCCGCCGCTCCCGCCACCGGGCAGCGGACGTCCGCAGCCAGCGTGATCGGCGCTGCACTCGACCCTGATCAGGGCTGCGACGCGCACCAGCTCGCCCGCAACGACGACGGATCCACCGGGCTGGTGACGCTGCCGTTCACGATCAACTTCTACGGAACGCCGTATTCCGCGCTGTACGTGAACAATAACGGCAACGTTACCTTCGGTGGCCCGATGTCTACCTACACGCCGTTCCAGATCACCGCGAGCACGCCGCCGATCATCGCGCCGTTCTTCGCCGACGTCGACACGCGGGCGCTGACCTCGGGAATCACCAGCTACGGCGCCGTGACCTACCAGGGCCACCAGGCGTTCTGCGTGAACTGGCGCCGCGTTGGCTATTACAGCAGCCATACCGACAAGACCGACACGTTCCAGCTGCTGCTCGTCAGCGACAACCAGTTCGGTGACTTCGACATCATCTTCAATTACGGCTCGATCCAGTGGGAGACCGGCGACGCCAGCGGCGGCTCTGACGGCCTGGGCGGGACGCCCGCCAGCATCGGCTTCTCCAACGGAGACGGCAACCCAGCGCACTTCTATCAGCTGCCCGGCAGCCTTCAGAACGGGGCGTTCCTGGACTCCAATCCCAGCACCGCGCTGGCCACGCACAGCAACCTCAACCCGGCGGTGCCGGGCCGATTCCAGTTCCACATCGCCTCGGGCAGCCAGATCACCACCAGCAGCACGTGCACGCCGTACTACTTCGTGAGCGTGCGCGGCTCCGGCGAGACCGCCAGCAGCGTCACCGACCAGTCAGACTCGAAGGAAACCGCGGCTGTGTACTCGGCGATGCTGGATCGCTACCACGGCTCGAAGAGCAACATAACCTACTACCAGCTGCCGTATCAGGCGCTGTCGGTCAACGTGCTCACCCAGGGACTGTCGTCGTGGAACCTCAGCCGTGACGAGGACCGATTCTTCGAGACAAACCTGGTCACGTACCTGGAGAGCGTCGCCGACGGCCTGAATTCCCTTACCGGCTACCTCGAGTCGGTCAACCGGTCGTGCGCCGCGCAGCATCAGACCCCGAAATTCATCCTGGTCGGCTACTCGCAAGGCTCACTGGTTATACACCAGCTCCTGCACGACATGCCGACCGCCGATCCGCTGCGCAGCGAGATCGCGTTCGTCGGGCTGATCGCCGACCCGGCCGCGGTGACCAACTCGACGGTCAGCATCAACTGGGGTACCGCGCTGCCGGGTGACTACGGCATCTGCCGCGTCGCCAAGAACGTCACCAGCGTCGACCTGTGCAGCACCGGCAACGCTGACATACCGGCGGCGTTCAGCCACGTCACCCAGGCCGTCTGCGACTCGGGCGACATCGTGTGCGACACCTCGCACACCTTCGGCCAGTGGGTAACCGACTGGTTGGGTGATGTCACACAAGGCAAGACCATCCACACCAGCTATCCGACAAAGTCCCCGTCCGAGCTCTCGAACATGGGGCACGAGATCGTGATCATCGCGCACATGACCTGAGCAAAGGCGCCGCCGCACGGGGAAGGTGAGGTGACCCCGTGCGGCAGCGCCCGCTTACTGCCGTGGCAGGAGCTAGGCCGCGCGCGACCTCGCAAGTGACGAACACCAGGCCGCCAAAGTCCACGAGGCGTACCTGGTCCGACAGGTAGTCCGTTATGCTCGGTTCGCGGGCTTCCACATGTGAACGGCAGCCTTTCCTGTCTACCGCGCCTGCTTTTTGCGTCTCCTTGGTGCTCGCTTTACCCCTGCGCGGCGTCTCAAGCATCGGGGATCTCTGACGGTGCTGGCAGACGGGAGCAGTGCAAGTGGACGTGTTCGATAACGACTCGGCGGGCCGGTCCTTACTAGCGGTGGCGGGGCCACGCCGGCGGACATTCCTGCGCATGGCCGGCGCCGCCGGCGCGCTCGGCGTCGCGGCGGCAGCAATCCCGGCGCAGTCGGCCCGAGCCGCAGCGGCAACGCACAATTTCCTGGGCAGCTACGAGGGTCCGCCCGGTGGCACCACGAATCAGTGGTTCAATCAGATCGCGGCTGTCGTGCCGGGCCTCAACGGCTTCCGCCAGTACGACAGAAAGCCATTCCGCGACAGCTCCGGCGCATGGCACAACGATCTCGCCAAAAAGTGGCCAGCGCCACCATATCCGGGTTACCAAGGTCCAAGCGTCTTCTCAATCTATCCGATACCGGACACCGTGGTCGCCGTGGCGTCGGACGCTCCCGCGATACTGGCAATTAAAGAAGATCCTCAGCCTGGCGCCGCCCAACTCGTACCTGAGCGCCTGGCATGAGTTCGGCAACATCAAGTACCCGGGCTTTCTGACAGCCGAGAGTTTGAAAGCCGTGCACAAGGTCATGCAGGGCCTGGTAGCCGGCTATCCAAACGTGCGGTACGGGCCGATCTTGTTCGCTCCAGCTGTGAAATACGAACATAGCCTTGAGGCAGCCTTCCGGTCCGTGCCGCGTGGCATGGGCTTCTACGGCGTCGATGTATACGGCAACAACGGGACCAGCGAAGGGCTGAAACAGCTTGAGACCTTTATCGGCTTGGCCAAGCCGCTGGACCCCTCTGGTAAGAGATATCCGAAGCTGCTGATCGCTGAGACCAACACCCCCCACGAGAAACAGCGGCCGGACTGGTTCACCGCGGTGTGCACAAGGATGCACCACTACGGCACTAATTCCATCGGCGTCCTGACATACTGGAATAAGACCGGCAAGCTGTCGGGCCCATGGCTCCCAGATGACAAGGCAACCATTAAGGCGATGAAAACCATCATCCATAGAGTCTTCTAGTGTCCCGTGTTGTAAGTTGTTTTACGGTGTGATTCGCGGGACAATGGAGCATGTCCTTAGCTCCTGCGCTGGCGCTGCGTGAGGGTGACCGTCAGCGGCTGGGTGATCTGGCGCGGCTGCCGAGCGTGCCGTCGGGCCTGGCGAAGCGGGCCCGGATCGTGCTGCTGGCCGCGGACGGGATGCCGAACGCGCAGATCGCCCGGACGGTGGGGGTGTCGCGGCCGACGGTGATCGGCTGGCGGGACCGGTATGCGGCGGGAGGGATCAGGGCGCTGGAGGATGAGCCGCGGTCGGGGCGTCCGCAGGTAATCGATGAGATCGACGTGGTGGTGGCGACGCTGGCTGATGACGGCCGCCCGCCGAGCCCGGCTGGGGATCACGCACTGGTCGGCCCGGTTCCTGGCCGCCGAGCTGGGGATCTCGTTCGCGTCGGTGGCGCGGATCTGGCGCAGGTGGGGCATCCAGCCGCACCGGCTGGAGACGTTCAAGTTCTCCACCGACCCGGAGCTCGAGGCGAAGGTCCGCGACGTCGTCGGGCTCTACCTGGACCCGCCGGCGAACGCGGTCGTGGTATCGGTGGATGAGAAGAGCCAGATCCAGGCGCTGGACCGGACCGCGCCGATGCTGGCGCTGCGGCCCGGCTTGCCTAGGCCCGGCAGACCTATGACTACAAGCGCAACGGCACCACCACGCTGTTCGCCGCGCTGGAGGTCGCTACCGGGAAGATCACCGCCGATGCCTGCTATCCCCGGCACCGCCACCACGAGTTCCTGAAGTTCCTGAAGAAGGTCGCCGCCGCGCATCCCGGCGTCCAGCTGCACGTGGTCTGCGACAACTACGGCACGCACAAGCACCCCGCCGTGAAGGCATGGCTGAAAGACAACCCGCGGATCACGCTGCACTTCACCCCGACCAGCTGCTCCTGGCTCAACATGGTGGAGATCTTCTTCGGCATCATCACCCGCCAGGCCATCCGCCGCGGCACATTCAGGTCGGTCAAGGACCTCACCGCAGCCATCGGCGCCTTCATCGACGCCTACAACGACCGATGCCAGCCATTCACCTGGACCAAGGGCGCCGACGAATTACTTGCCAGAATCGAGGCCGGCAAAGACGCGACGCTAGGGCAGGTAGCGGAGCAGGAAGAACTGGCCCACCCCGGCAACGATGGCCCACACGCCGAACGCGCGCATCACCCAGACGGGCGTCCGTGCGTAAAACCGGCCGGTGACCGGCTGCCCACGCAGGCGGTCAAGCATCCGGCTGGCCAGCCCCCTGGAATCAGTGACCAGGACGACCCCGATGACCACGCAGAAGAGCATCAAGACCACCTGCCCGACCTGGATATGGCCGTGCGTGTCCACAGCGCCTCCCGCCGGAAAGCCAGACCATGCCGTGCCAAGCTACCCCGCGGGCCTGACGCTGGCTACCTCGACAAGAAGGCAAACCACGACCCTGCCAGCTACCCCTCCGCACTGTCTGGCCGTTCTCACCCGCCGCCTTCCCAGGCCGCCTGGCCGTCGAAATAGAGCATCAAGAGACTTACGACACGCGACACTAGCTGCTGCCCGCATCCGACCGGCTACTCCGAGTAACGCTCGACCAATCCATGGGCGGCCGGGCCCAGGTGCGTGCCGTACTCCAGCCCGGCCACGTAGACGATCTCGGAGTGCGGTACATGCGCCAGCGCGTTCAGCGAGATGGTGTCGCCTCCCGTCGGCAGGTGCGAGATGTGCCACCGGCCGCCGTTGAAGTGAGCGACGGTCTCATTGTCGAGGGTGAACGTGGAACTGACCCAGACGCCACCCCTGCCGTCCGGGACGAGGTCGCCGATACCGTCCAGCGCGGAGATCCGCGGCGACAGGCGCCGCCACCGACCGTCAGTCCGGCGCATGACCAGCGTCCGGAACGCTCCGCTCGATGCGCTGGTGTAGCCCGCCACCCATACAGCTCCGTGAGCGACCGCGACGCTGTCCAGGACTGGCCCCGGCGGCGCGGAGCTTATCGCTGGCAGCGGCACGGTGGTCCACGTCCCGGCGGACCACCGCGCCAGTACCGGGGTGCCAGTTGGGTCCATCGCGCCCACGGCCCAGATGTCGCTGGACGAGACCGCCGTGGCTGCTGTGATGTCGTACGGGAGGTGATAGGCCTTCCAGCTCGTGCCGTTGTAATGCCGGGTGCCGAACGGCCCGAACACCCAGACGTTGCCGGCGCCGAGGACCACGGCCGAGCTGATCGTGTTGTAGGTCGACCAGAGGCCGCGTACTGACCAAGATCTGCCGTTCCATCGCATCGCGTAGACGTGCGCGCGGGTGCCGTTGTTGGTGGCGTACTCGCCGAACACCCACACGTCACGGGCCGAGCTGGCGGCGATCGCGGTCGGTCCCGAGTGGCTGAACCTGACGGGGACCCGCACATCCGTCCAGGACTTGCCGTTCCAGCGGCGGATCACCGGCACGTTGTAGTTTCCGTAAGCGTCGCTCTCGCCCAGTGCCCAGACATCCTTCGCCGAGATCGCGAGCATGCTCTGGAAGTTACTGCCGTCGACGTCGGCCTGATACGCGATGCGCCAGGTCCTGGCGCTGGCCGGCGCGGCGGTAGCGGCGGTAGCCGTCACACCAGCCGTCGCCAGCAGGGTCGCGCCGAGGGCGGCCGTGACGGCCGTGCGAGTACGGAAGCGCATCGCGGGCTCCAGGTGAGGGTGAGTAATGAACGGGACGATGGTCATTCGCTTGTGGCTCCGGCCAAGGAGGCCGAGAGACCTCGGCAGCCGCAGTCGCGTGGTGGACATCACCGGCCACGCACTCGCCAGCCCTGGCGGTGTGAGCGCTCGGCGGCAGCCCCGCCGCGGGCCGGGTCATCCGAATCGCCGCCGCCTGCGGCGCAGCTAGCCTCCGGCGCCGGAGTGGACGGCGTGTTCGGCTGCGACGGCCGGCCACCGATGAAGTCCTCCCAGTCTGCCTGCACCGGTTTCCAGCGGCGGTCGAAGTCTGCGGCCCGGCGGGTAGCCTGTTCCAGTTGCTTGCCCCAGTAGAGGCGCCGCGCCCAGATCGAATTTGGCCGGGCCAGCCGCACCGCGCCGATGAACCCCACCGGCGGCAGGAACAAGCCGAACAGCCCCGACCGGTACTTGCCCTTGAGGACGCAGACCAGCGCCAGGCACCCGTCGATGACCAGCACACCTGTCGCGCTGATCCGCACCGAGAACTCAGCGCTGTCGACGTTCGCCACCCGCACCGGGCTAAACCCGACCAGGGCTAGACCCAGGCAGGCCGCGACCAGGCTGACCGCCTCGACTGAGAGCTGGCGCTCGCCGCTCCAGTAGACATCCTGCAGGTGCAGGATCAGCGCAAACTCGTCCAGCACTAGCGACGTCCCGATCCCGGCCGCGATCGCGGAAAACGACAGCCAGCCCAACGTGCCGGGCCCGCCGACCGCCGTGAACGCGCCGACGATCAGCAGGATGATGCCGGGTACGGAGTGGTGAACATGCGTCCCGCCGGCCGTGATATTGCGGAACGGGCCGCGCCCGTCGCGGATCAGCCGGGTAATCGCTCGCGTCGACACGAAAGTGAGCACGAAGGAAACGAAGCACAGCATCAGCGGCAGCTTGCCAGCTGCGATGACGTCGCGCTGCCACCACCAGAGCATGACGACCACCCTAGGCGCCCCGGCGTGCGGTGGTGCCGCGTCAGCCGCCAGTGTCAAGCCGACTGGACCCGGCGGCGAGGAATGCCGTTCCGAAGAACAGCTCCGTCCAGGAGAGATCAGCCAGTTCTTCCTGCATGGCTGCGCGGATCGTCTCCCACGGACGGCGCATGATCCACTGATCTATGGAGGCGAAAGGCCGCACCATCGCGGTTCCGAGCTGCGCTAGCCACCCAGGCGTGGTGTCGGGAACCTTGAGATCCAGCACGACCCAGCGTCCGCCTCCGGAGAGGGCTGCGGCGCCGCGGGCGATGACCGCTGCGGACTCGGGCACCTGCGACAGGGCGTACGTGGACAGGATCGCGTCGACCTCGGTCGGGAAGCCGAAGTCGACCGCGTCGGCTTGCACGAGGCTGACATTGCTCCAGCCGTTCGTCTCTATCCGATCCTGGGCACGGGCGAGCATCGCGTCGGTCAGGTCGACGCCGACGATCCGGCCGTCGGGACCGATCATCTGTTCAATCAGCGGGAAGTTCAGGCCTGTGCCGCATGCGATGTCGATCACGCTGTCACCCGCGCGGAGGCCGAGCTCTTGTACGGCGCGGAGGCGCTGTGCCCGCTGGGGGTAGCCGGGCGCGGGGTAGAGCCGGGAGGTGATGTCGTAGTGCTTCGCCTTCTTGCGGTACGTCTCGATCAGGTGCTCTCGCGTGCTGTCAACCTGGCTCACGGTGCGCTCCTCGATCTCGGTAGCGTCGCGGTAAGACCGCGCGCCACCCCAGCTAGGACTCCGCGCCTTCCCGCGCAGCGGACTCGACTGCAGCCTTGATCGCGACCATCTCTTGCTCGCTGACGCGCTGAACTCGCCCTTTGAGAGTGCGAGGCACCGCGCGCATGATGCCCGCGAGGTCGACCTCAATCCACATCTTGGCGGCGGTCTGCCGATCGTCCACCGGCTCGAGTTCCATTGCCCAGCGCGCCGCGGAAGTACCCATGGGCCCGGCGAACGCGACGTAGCGGGGCGCCTCGACGGCGGTCACCTCCTGGCTGCGGCCGCGAGTCAGCCAGAGGATCGCCTTCGCGCGCTGGTCCAGCCGCGAGCCGGGCTGAAGCGGAGCTCCTCCGCGAACCCTGCATTCAAGAACCGTCGGCGCCCACTCCGGCCAGCGTCCGACGTCACAGACATACGCCCACACCTCACGGACGCTGCTGGCGATTGTTATGCAGCTCTCTGTTCTGAATGTCATCGAGCGCACTGTGCGTTGATCACTTTCCGGTTGCATAAAACTCCCGCGACGCTACATCCTGACTGAGACGCCTGCAAGTGCGATCTCGCCGCCAAGCTCTGCTGGTGCGAGTCAGGGTCAGCCGCACCCGCGAGGGCCACGTCTGGTGTCACGGGCCGGAGCGGCGGGCGGTTCAAGCCCGACCGCTGGTCTTTGCCAGGGTGGTTGTTCACTGCGAGCGCACAGGCTCACGGCGCCCGTCAGCGGTCAATGCGTTCGCTATCTCTTGCGTGGTCTGATCCCAGCCGCTCAGGGTCGACCGCCGCTTCCGTACGGCGGCCCGTAGCCGGTGTCGGTGATGCTCGTCGCCCAGCCAGTCCCCGATCGCCGCGGCGAGGGCAGCCGGATCGCCGGGCGGGATCAGTTGGCCGGGCCGGGTGCCGTCGGTGCTGGAGCCGAGCGCTTCTGGCAGCCCGCCCACCGCGGCGGCTATGACGGGCACGCCGTGGGCGAGCGCTTCGGTTACAGCCATGCCGTAGGTCTCCGAGCGGGACGGCGCGATGAGAAGGTCGGCGGTGGCGTAGGCGTGGCTGAGCGGCGCACCGGTCAGGACGCCGGTGAGCCGAACGCGGTCGCCGTAGCCGAGGCGAGTGATACGGGTTCGCAACTGGCCGACAAAGTCCGGGTCGCGGTCGAGCGGTCCGGCCAGCACGCAATGCCAGTCCAGGTCACCGAGCCCGGCGAGTGCCTCGACGAGGAGGTCCTGCCCTTTGTGGCGACCGAGAGTTCCGACGCAGATCAGCCGACCGCGGACGGGCCGGGCGGGGGCAGCGACCTGATCGACGCCCGGCCGGGCGACGTGCACCTGGCAGGCCGGGATCTCGTACCGGGTCAGGACCTCCTGGCGGGTCCATTCGCTGGTAACGACCACGCCCGTGGCCGCACGAAGCACGAGTCGCTCGGAGCGCTGCGCGCTGGCATGTTGGCGTGTGTCGAGGGCGGTGGCCAGTGGCATGTGCAACAGCACTGTCATTCGTACCCGGCCTGCGTGTGGCAGCAGCTGCGCTGCCGTCGGCGAGGCGATCAGTCCGTCGATCAGGGCGATCTCACCGTCCGGGATGCCGGAAACGACGCAGGCGATGTCGGCGCGGGCGCCCGGCCCAGGTACCGGCCACGGCGCGGCGACGGTCGCGACCAGCACCTCCCAGCCGGCCTCGGCCAGCCCCGCGCAGACCCGCCGGTCGTAGATGTTGCCGCCGCTAGGCTGGCCAGGATTATCGAAACCCTCGGGGACTACTACGTGGACTCGCACGATGCTCCCGCCGTCGAGAGCGCCTGCCGCACTGAGCCGCCTGCCTCCAGCCGATCTGAACTACACCTGCCGCCTGTCCGTCATACCTGACACAGGATGGTACGGAGAAGCGGTGGACACGGTTCGACCCGAGGCGAATGGTGTGAGACAGGATTTGCGAGCGCCATCCTCGACGGCGCTAGAGCGGGCACAGGCGGCCGCCTTCTCCGCGGGCGAGTATGTGGGCCAAGAGAGCTTCATCCGGGCGGGCGAGGTCCGCACGCTAGCACACCGGGCTGGGGTAAGCCGCGGTGTCTCCGTGCTCGACTTGTGCTGCGGAGTGGCCGGCCCCGGCCGGATGGTGACGGCGGAGTCGGGCTGCCGCTACCTGGGCGTCGATCATTCCGCCAGCGCACTGGCCATCGCCCGGGAGCTGGCATCGAATCTCCCCTGTCGCTTCGAGCAGGCTCACATCCCGCCGGTGCCCGAGGGTCGCTTCGAGGTGGTACTCCTGCTGGAGACGATGTTGGCGTTTCCCGACAAGGATGCCCTGGCGGACGAGGTGGCGCGCGTGCTGGAGGCAGGCGGGCGTTTCGCCTTCACGGTCGAGGTAGGCCTGCCGCTCACTGAGCAGGAGCGAGCACTGATGCCCAGCTCCGATACGGTCTGGCCCATTCAGCTGGCGAAATTGACAGGCGTGCTGCGCGGGGCGGGGCTGACCGTGACGTGGCGGCGTGAGTACAGCAGCTCCCATCAGGCAGCAGCCGCCGCGCTGCTTCGCTGTTATCAAGCTGATTCACTCCAGATCGCCGCCCAGATCGGGACGCGGGCCACCGCCAACCTGATCACTTCGCATCGGCTGTGGAGTGACTGGCTCGGCAGCGGGCGGGTGCGCAAGTTCGCGATGGTAGCCGAGAAGCAATGACCTGCCTCGATGAAGCGTCGGCTGCCTCCGGCTATGCCCGCTACCTGGCCGCGAAGACGACCGTAGATGACCGGGCGCTCAACCGGCAGGTGCTGGCCGAGCTGTGCCGCCTGATGCCGGCGGGTTCGCTGCGGGTGCTGGAGGCCAGCGCCGGCCTGGGGACCATGGTTGGTCGTCTGCTGGACTGGGGAGTCGTCGGCGCCGGCGAATACGTCCTGCTGGATGCTGACCGGCAGCTGCTGGATTGCTCGCGCCGGTGGCTGCGCGACTGGGCGGCCGAGCGGGGTGTGCGCAGCGAGCTGCTACCGGACGGCCTGCAGCTGGGTGAGCTGCGGGTGCGCCTCGTGCACGCCGAGCTCGGCGGTTACCTGGAGGCCGCTCACGGGGAACCGGCCGATGTGCTGATCGCCAACGCGGTCCTGGACCTCGTGGACGTCCCGGCCGTCCTGCCCGGATTGCTGCGGCTACTTGTCCCCGGCGGGGTCTACTGGTTCACGATCAACTACGACGGGGAGAGCATCTTCGCGCCCGGCCACCCCCACGACGACCAGGTCATGCGGGCCTACCACCGCGACATGGACGAGCGCATCCGCTACGGCCGGCCGGCCGGGGAAAGCCGCACGGGCCGCCACTTGTATCACCACCTGCGAGATGCGGGGGCGCCCGTCCTGGCGGCGGGGTCGTCGGATTGGGTCGTGTACCCGGCCCCGGACGGGAACTACCCGGCCGATGAGGCTTACTTCCTGCGCAGCATCCTTCATACGATCCGGGACGCACTGCGCAACCGCCAGGACCGGGTAGAACAGGCAGACCTGGCTGACTGGCTAGCCGTGCGCTGTCGGCAGCTGGCTGCAGGCGAGCTGGTCTACATCGCGCACCAGCTTGACTTCGTGGGCCGCTCGCCTGGCTAGCGCTCGGCAGGCGCACGGTGGTCACCCGGTGCCGCCGGTCAGCCACGAACGTCCTCCAACGTCTGCGGGGCCAGATCGGGTCGTCTCGAATCGTCAGGATGACCTGGGCCGCGACGGCGGCGAACGGCGTCGCCTAGCAGAAGGCCAGCGCCCGGGGCAACGGCCACCAGCATGAGCACCGCATAGAGCGTGGCGACGGTGACCCCGGTGGCCGCGCCGAGCCCGGCCGCGGCGAAGGCCCAGGCCGCAGCACCCTCCCGCGGACCCCACCCGCCGATGCTCAGGGGGATGACCACGGCAATCTGAACCACCATCAGCAGCGCGAGCAGTTCGCCCAGGGGTGCGGTGCTGCCGGCGACCCGGGCCGCGATGACGAACGTGGCCGTGTGCCCGGCCACGACCAGCAGTGATGCCAGCACGAGCTGGGGCCACACGTCCGGGGCCAGCAGGCCGTGCCGCAGGTCATCGGAAACGGCCCTCGCCGTCCGTGCCAGCCGCGACCCGCCGCGCCATTGAGCGCCGCACACCACCAGCGCAGCGCACCCGGCTACACCCGCGACGCCCGCCAGAACATACGGCAGCGCGGGCCGGACGGGCGACGGCAGGGTCAGCAATACAACGGCGGTCACTACGGCCTGGATAACCTGACCCCACAGCCGTTCCCACGCAACCGCGCGCAGCCCCCGTGCCACGTCTCCAGTGCGCCGGCCGTGTGTGACCGCCCGGTGCACGTCGCCGAGAACGCCTCCGATGAGCACGGAGTTGAGGAACAGGGAACGGTAGTAGGCACGGACCGCGGCTGGCAGGCCAATGCCGATGCCGAGCGCCCGGGCGACGACGCGCCACCGCCAGGCCGAGCACACCGTAGTCAGGGCTGTGAGCGTGGCGGCGGCCACGACCGCCGGCCAGGTGACCGCCCGCAGGCCGTCCTCGAACGGCGCAGCGCCCACCAGCCGCACGAGAAACCACAGCACGGTGACGCCGACGGCCAGGCGCAGGAACAACGGGCCGAACCGGCGGACGCCTCGACCGAGCCCGACGGCAACTGAGTGCACGGACGCCACAATGGCTTACACGAGCCCGCTTTGCGCAGAGTTCAATCGTCCGGCTGCGGCAACATTGCGAGACCGGCCGCGGTGAACCAGCGCGACTGTTATGCCGTTGTCCTATAGACGTCCGGCGGCACACGGCTAAGGCAGACGGAGGCGCGGTGAGCGCGATTCGCACGGTGCACGAAGAGGCCGCGCCCGAGAGACCGGTGGACGATCGGCGTCCGCGACGGAGCATCGGCGGCACGCCACCTACGATTCGGCTCGCCACGATCCTGGGGATACCCGCCACAGCCGCCTTGCTCGGCGTCGTGTCCGCCACGGCTAGTCTCGGGGTCGCCGGCTGGACAGCGGGGCTGGCCACCGGCGCGGCGACGACGGCCCTGATTGCCACCGCCCGCATCCGGAGCGACCAGCCGGCTATGCAGCCGGCGGACTGGGTCACCCTGACCCGGGCACTGCTGACTGCCGGGATCGCCGGCCTGGTTGCGGACTCGTTCAGCCGACCAGTGTCGGTCACGCCGCTGGTCACCCTGGCCGCCGTCGCGCTAGTCCTCGACGCGGTGGACGGGCAGGTGGCACGCCGGACCGGCACCGCTACCCTGCTGGGCGCTCGCCTCGACGGCGAGGTCGACGCCTTCCTCATCCTGCTGCTCAGCATTGCCGTGTCCCAGGCCTATGGCAGTTGGGTGCTGGTCATCGGCGCCGCCCGCTACGCGCTGCTGCTCGCGGGCTGGCTGATCCCGTGGCTGGCTGCGCCGTTGCCGCCCCGGTACTGGCGGAAGGTCGTGGCCGCGGTCCAGGGCATCGTGCTCACCGTCGCCGTATCTGGGGTGCTCCCCCACCGCACCGGGATGATCGCGGTCGCCGCGGCGTTGCTGCTGCTCGCCGAGTCGTTCGGCCGGGACGTGATCTGGCTCTACCGCACCGGCGCCGGCGCGCGCAGCCGCCTGGCGCTGCGGCTGGCCATCACCGTGCTCGCGGCCGTGCTGCTGTGGGGTGACCTGCTCGCGCCCGACAAGGCGTGGCAGTTCACTCCCGCCGCCTTTGTGCGCATCCCCGTCGAGGGGCCGGTCCTGGTCGCCATCGGGCTGGTGCTGCCGCCACGCCCGCGACGGATCGTGGCCGGGCTCGTCGGCCTCGTGCTCGGCGTGCTCACTTTCGCCAAGATCCTCAACATAGCGTTCTACCAATACGCCGACCGGGCGTTCAACCCGGTGTACGACTGGGGCAGCATCGCCTCGGCTCTGGGCGTGGTCCGCGACGAGATCGGGCCCAATCGCACAGACATTGCACTCGTCTTGCTCGGGCTCGCTCTCGTCCTGCTCGTCAGCGCAATCACCGCAGCAACGATTCACATCACCACTGTCGCCGCCCGGCATCGCCGCGCTGCGGTGCGCGGCCTCGCTGGCCTAACAGCAGTCTGGGCCGTGTGCGCGGGCCTGTCACTTCAATTCATCCCGGGATCGCCGATCGCCTCGACCAGCGCCGTCGGCCTGGCCGTCGCGCAGGTGCGCGCCACCCAGGCAGCGTTCAGCGACGAGCGCCTTTTCGAGCGGGCCATCCACAGCTCCGACCCGGAAGCCAGAATCCCCGCCTCAGACCTGCTCACCGGATTGCGCGGCAAGGACGTCATCATCGCCTTCGTCGAGAGCTACGGACAGGTCTCCATCCAGGGGGGAAGCTTTTCCCCAGGCATCGACGCCGCCCTGCGTCGAGACAACGCATCGCTGGCCCGCGCGGGCTGGTTGACGCAGACAGCCTGGGTTACGGCCCCCGGCTACGGCGGGATCAGCCAGGAGGCGCACTCCACGGTGCAGTCGGGGCTGTGGGTCAACAGCCGGCAGCGGTATTCGGAGCTCGTCAGCAGCAACCGGTTCACTCTCAGCGACGCCTTCGACAAGGCCGGGTGGCGCACCGTCGGCGACAGCCCCGCTACCGACGACGCAGACTTTCCGTCCGGCACGCAGTTCTACCACTTCGACCAGCTTTACGACCGGACCAACGTTGGCTACCACGGCCCGACCTTCAGCTACGCCCCGATGCCCGACCAGTACATCCTGGCCGCATTCCAGCGGCTCGAACTCGCCCCCGGCCACAAGCCCGTGATGGCCGAGATCGACCTGGTCTCCTCGCACTCGCCGTGGGCCCCGTTGCCGACCATGGTGCCGTGGAACAAGGTCGGCAACGGCTCGATATTCGACCCGATGCCCGCGCGCGGCGAGACCGCGCTCTCCGTCTTGGACAGCGCCAGCAAGCAACGCAAGGCCTACGGCACCTCGATCCAGTACTCGCTGCAGGCCCTCACCTCATGGGTCACCGAGCTCAACGATCCCAACCTCGTGCTCATCCTGCTCGGCGACGAGCAACCCGACACCCCCATCACCAGCCCAGGGGCCAGTCACGACGTGCCGATCTCGATCATCGCCCGCGATCCGTCCGTCTTCCGGCAGATTGCATCCTGGCGCTGGCAGGACGGGCTGCTGCCCGGTCGCCACGCTCCGCTCGAGCCCATGGACGCCTTCCGGAACCAGTTCCTCGGTGCCTTCAGCAAGCCCTCGGCCCAGACGGCGACGGCCCCATGACTCGCCGCACCCTGGGCTGGGATAACCCCACAGCAGATCCCACCACCACCGTCCTGCTGCGGCACGGCGATACCGACCTGTCACCCGAGCACCGCTTCAGCGGGCTGCGCGACCTCCCGCTGAGCGCCAACGGAACCCGGCAGGCGAAGGCCGCCGCTTGCCGCCTGGCCGCCAGTGCTCCGATCGACGCCGTGGTCAGCTCGCCGTTGCAGCGCGCTGTCGCCACCGCCGCCATCGCGGCCGACGAACTGGGCCTCACCACAGTCATCGATGATGATCTCCGTGAAACCGACTTCGGTGACTGGGATGGCTTCACCCTGGCAGAAATACAGGAGCGCTGGCCCGGGGCAGCGGCAGCCTGGCGGCACGACCCCGAACAGGCCCCGCCGGGCGGGGAGAGCTTCGCCGACACCGCACAGCGGGTAAACCGGGCCTGTGACCGGCTGCTGCTGGACCATGGCGGACAGAACGTCCTGGTGGTGAGTCACGTCACCCCGATCAAGATCCTGCTGTGCCGCGCTCTGGGTGTCCCGCTCGGCACCCTTTACCGGCTATACCTTGGCTCTGCCTGCATTAACGAGATCCAATGGCACGGCCGCGGATTTGCCGCCGTGCATCGCGTTAACGACACCAGCCATCTCCCCTGACTCAGCTGGCCGGCCAGCTAGCCCGGCGTAGTCAGGCAGAGCGTCAGCATCGTGCGTGATAACCGCCGAACGCGACGGGAGTCTCCCACACCCGCACTGCCAGTCCCTCGCCGCCCGCGGCAGCAACGGTGGGCGAGAGGCTGTCATGCACCCAGCGGGCGAACACTTCGACCGTGACCGCCTCGGCCCCGGCTGGGCGTATCTCCTCCAGGTTGCGGCCTTCGACCTGGCTTGTGAGCTCGGTCAGCGCCGCTTCCAGTACATCCAGATCACAGACCATGCCCCGGCCGTCGAGTCGCTCGCGGTCCACCACGATCTCAATTCGGTAGTCATGATCATGCAGCTGCCCCTCAGGCCCGGGCAGTCCCGGCATGATATGGAAAGCGCGGACCCTTCGACTCAGCCCGACTTCACATGTCACCGGCAGCACTCCTGTCGTAGTGAAGAACGGCATGCATCAACCCGGGTGTCCCCTCGTCCACGGCCCGGAACGCCTCGGCTGCGTCGCCGAATGCGAAGTGGTGAGTGCACAGCTGTGCCAACGGTAGTTCGGACAGCAGCTCAACGGTCTCCCGGCGGCGGCGCGACCGCGTCCAGGTCCCGGACAGCCGGGCCGGCACCGTGGAAACCTGAGTGCTGCGGATGATCAGACGTCGCCGGTGGAACGCGCCGCCGAGCGGCAGCACCACCGGCTTGGTACCGAACCACGACGCGATCAAAAGGGTTCCCTCGTGGGCCAGCATGTCTAGCGCCATCGCCGGGGCATCCGGGTTGCCGCTAGCGTCAATGACAAGCGGAACCTTCTCTTCCACCAGATCCTCCGGTGCTGCGGCGGTGGCGCCGAGGCTGCTGGCCAGGGCGCGGCGCCACGCCTGCGGCTCGGCAAGCTGCGGCCGCCATCCCGAACGCTGCAACAGCAAGCTCGCCAGCAGCCCGAGCACGCCGGCGCCGAGCACGATGACCCGGTCGCGATATCCGGTGCCGGCATCGAGCGTCACCTGCAACGCTGTCTCGACCAGCGGGAACAAGGTTGCCGATGCGGGATCGATGGCAGGCAGCGGAATCAGGGCATCGGCCCGCGCCGCGAATACGTCCTGGTGCGGATGGAACGCGAAAACCGCCTGGCCGGACTCCGCTACTTCGCCGACGCACGCATACCCGTAGGCGAACGGATAAGAGAAGGTGCCGGCGAGCGCGTCGATCGTAGCGTCCAGCGCCAAGTCGGCAGAGACCTCGCCGCGGTACACCAGCCGTTCGGTGCCACCGCTGATGCCAGAGCACAAGCTACGGACAAGGACCTCGCCGGCGGCAGGCCGCGGTGTGGGCACTTCCCTGATCTCCACGCAGCGCGGCGCGGTATGAAACAGTGCGCGGGCAGGCGAGGTTAGGTTCGTGACAATGGGTTGGGTCATGCGCGGTTTAGCCTCCTGCGGTAACGGAATAGCCCATCTGCCACTTCCCCGTCAACGCTGCGTGACGGATTCAGCGTCCCGGCGCCTTCCCAGCTATTACGAATCAGCCTGCCCGGGCGCGCTGCATGGGCGCGCAGGAAGGACGGCATGGTTGATGATGGGCATATGAGGCCTGGGGAGTTCACGAATGCGCATCCGGCGCTTGCGGAGTTCTGGCATCCGGTGGCGCTGTCGTGCGAGGTCGGCCTGGAGCCGGTAGGGGTCCGGCTGGCTGGCCAGGGCTGGGTGCTGGCCCGGTTCGGCAGCACTGTCGCCGGGTTCGCTGACGCGTGCCCGCACCGCCGGGCGCGGCTGTCGGCAGGGCAGATCAGCGACGGCACCCTGCAATGCATGTACCACGGATGGCGGTTCACCGCCGATGGCAGGTGCGCGGAGATCCCGGCCCTGGGGGACGCCGGATCGATCCCGGAGCGCGCGGAGCTGCGCCGCCCGGCGGAGGTCGCCGAGCGCGATGGCCTGGTATGGCTCGCCCCGATGCCGCCGCGCGCGCCGCTGCCGGACCTGGCTCCGGGCACGGGGCTGGGCGGTGATGACATCGCGACCGTCGTCCTGCCGGTGATGCGGGTGGAGGCCAACGCGGCGATCTTGCTGGATAACTTCCTCGACGAGGCGCACCTGCCGTTCGTGCACGCCGCCACCATCGGCGGGGCAGGCCCTGAGCCCATTCCGCGCGCCGAGGTCGTCAGGCAGGGCCTGTCGTTCACCGCGGTCCGCGAGCACACCTTCACCAACCTCACCGACCCCGCGGTTCGCGACGGCATCCGGCCGGCGGTGCAGCGGCGGCGGATGACCTACCGGTACCAGGCGCCGCTGACCGCGACACTGCTGCTGGAGTTCCTCGACGCCGGCGGCTGGCAGTTCCTGACATTCACCGCGGTACCCGAGGACGAGTTCGCATGCCGGATCTACCAGACCGTTACCGGGCCGGGCCTAGCCGACCCTGAGCAGGCCGACAGCGCCGCGAAGTACGAGATGTCGATCTTCGAGGAGGACCTGGACCTGCAGCGGCGGGCGCTATCCGGCCTGCAGTTCCCGCTCGACCCCGCAGCCGAGCTCCACACGCGAGCTGACCGCGTCTCCGTCGAGTACCGCCGCGTACTGGCCGCCGCAGTCAGCGACTGACTACCCTCGGGCCGGCTGCGCAGCTCTGTTGCCGGCTGCGGCCGCGCAGAGGCTGACGTACCGGCCGGGTGTCATCCCGAATGCGGCTTTGAACGTCCGGGTGAAGTGGGCCTGGTCGGCGAAGCCGGCCTCGATCGCGGTCTCGGCCAGAGGTCGGGCATCGCTCAGCCAGCCCCGGGCCACGTCAAGGCGCCGCATCACCGAGTATCGGTACGGGCTGGTCCCGTAGAGAGCATGGAATTGGCGCGCGAACTGGTAGCGGTCCAGGCCTGTGACAGCCTCCACTTCTCTCGATTGCACTAGCGTCAGCCGGCTCCGCAGGAAGTCGCGGCCACGCTCGATAGCGGGCTGGTCGACCCTGCAGGGCAGGGTGCTCTTGAGACTGACATCGCCAGACCGCAGCAGGCCCCGCGCTAGCTGAAGCACCAGTCCGTCCAGCGCCAGCGGCTCAGGTGCACGCGCGAATGCCGTGCGCACTATGCGCGCGAGGACTGGGTCATTGGTCACCGGCGGAGCGAACGGCAGCGGCATCGTCCGTCCAGTGAGGGCTGGCAGGGCGGAGGCGATCCGGTCGGGGTCCACATAGATCTGGCGGTAGCCGAACAAACCGGAGCCCTCTGCCCTGCCGTCATGCAGTTCGTCGGGATGCAGCACGAAGACCTGTCCGGGGAGGCTGCGCTCGACCGTGCCCCGGTAGTCGAACGCCTGGACGCCTTCCTCGGTGACGCCGATCGCGTAGAGATCGTGCCGATGCCGGCTGAACGGTCGGCCCCGCAGGCGAGCACGGAACAGCTGCACCCCGTCCATCGGCCGCGAGGCAGCTACCCACTCTGTCGGGCCGCACGGATGTTCAAGACCGGGGTCGGCCTCAGCACCCACGCTGGGGGCCATCGCTGAAATCCCAGGAGCGAAGCGTGCACGTCATGCCTGACCCTACTCGGCTGATCGCGTTTATGACGTTCGCAGTGGTTGTCGCCGGCACCCCGGGACCGAGCAATACGCTGCTCACTGCTATCGGCGCAAGGGTCGGTGTCCGACTAGGTCTCGCGAGCTTGCTCGGCCAGGTAACGGGGATGGGCACAGTGCTGTTCGCCATTACTCTGGGCGCGGGCAATCTTCTGCTTGCTCATCCTCTGGCCCTCCAGGTCCTGAAGTGGGGCGGGGCTACGGTGCTCTGCTGGATGGCGTGGCGGATCGCGACCGCCGGACAGGCCGAAGACGCTACGAGCGCACCCGCTGGATTCCTCGCTATGGCAGCTTTCCAGTGGGCTAACCCCAAGGGGTGGCTGATCGGCGTCGCCGCCGCCGCGACGTTCCTTGACCAGCATGCCGGCGGTGCTCTGGCCCAGGCCGCCATCTTCGCGATCCTGTTTACGCTAGTCGCCCTTCCCAGCTGCTTGCCCTGGCTGGCATTCGGCGCCGCGCTCCAGCGCTTCCTCCGCACACCACGCGCCCGGCGTGTCTTCAATCGTGCCATGGGGGCGCTACTGGCCGCATCAACGATCTTGCTGGTCTGGGCTCGCCTTTGACCACGCCAGATTCCGTACGGCTGGAGCCTGCCAGCCCAGTCCCGGGTATAGGCCGCCGCGGCAGGCTGCCCGTCAGCGCTGGTCGCCAGCATGCGCCAGTGGCCCGGTGCCCCGAGGACGTGGTTGCGCAGGATTGGCACGCATGTTTTCCGGCCGGCGAACCAGGTGCGCAGCAGCGGGCCAGCAGAGACCGGGCCTCGAGCCAGGCAGGCTCGGTGATCTGGTCGGCCACCGGGCACACTTCCTCCAGCCGCGCCCGGGCGCGCTGCCGGGACGGCAGATATTGCAGGCTCGCGATGAGCGCCAGCCGCAGCCCCTCGCGCGCGGCGACGATGACAGCGGGATCGGCCACTTGGCCGGGCAGAGCAGCAGGACGTGGCAGTAGGCATTGCTCGGAGCCGGCGCTACGGCGGCAATTCGGCAGGCCCGCGTTCCTCTGCTTCAGCAGAAACTCAGCTGATCTGCAGTCAAGCCAACGTGGACGGTGTCCCCGGCCTGGAAGGTTCCTTCGAGCAGCAAGACCGCTAGCCGATCGGCCAGTTCTCGCTGAAGGACTCGCCGGAGCGGCCGAGCACCGTACTCGGGGTCGTAGCCGCTGGCGGCCAGCCACGCCGCGGCAGCCTCGTCAACCTCAAGCTGTATGCCGACGGCGTCGGTGCGCCCGGCTAGCTGGCGGAGCTGGATCCGCACGATCTCGGTGAGGTCGACAGGGGTCAGCGACCGGAAGCTGATTATCTCGTCGATCCGGTTAATGAACTCGGGCTTGAAGAAGTCCTTGGGGTCGCTCCGCAGGTTGGACGTCATGATGAGCACGGTGTTGGTGAAGTCAACGGTCCGGCCTTGTCCATCGGTAAGGCGGCCCTCGTCCAGCAGCTGGAGGAGCGTGTTGAACACGTCGGAGTGAGCCTTCTCGATCTCGTCGAGCAGCACGACTGCATAAGGCCGCCGGTGGACGGCCTCGGTGAGCTGGCCGCCCTCGTAGAAGCCCACGTAGCCGGGGGGCGCGCCGATCAGCCTGGCGACGGTGTGCCGCTCCTGGTACTCCCCCATGTCTAGGCGGACCATGGCACGTTCGTCGTCGAACAGGAATTCCGCCAGCGCACGGGCCAGCTCAGTCTTGCCGACGCCGGTCGGTCCGAGGAACAGGAATGTCCCGATCGGCCGATTGCTGTCGGACAAGCCCGCCCGGCTGCGCCTGATCGGGCCTGAGACAGCGCGGACCGCTTCGTCCTGGCCGACAACGCGCCGCCTGATGACATTCTCCATCTGCATCAGCTTGACGGCTTCGCCTTCCACCAGCCGCGAGACGGGCACCCCGGTCCATGCGCTGACGACAGCGGCGACTTCCTCGTTGTCCACTTCCGCTTTGACCGTCCCGCCGCTTGCCTGGAGTTCGGCAAGCGCTTTGACGGCGATATCCAGGCGGCCCTCAAGCTCGGCTGTCTGTCTGCGTCCGACGTCGGCCGCGCGCGCAAGATCACCTGATCGCTCGTGCCGGGCGGCCTCGGCTCTTTTTCGAGCCAGTTCCTGTCTGATCTGGGCGATCAAGGCGATCGCAGCCTGCTCAGCCTGCCACTGAGCGGTCATCGCTGCGACTGTCGCGCGCAGCGCGGTCAGTTCCTGTGCCAGCTGCCGCCGGTCAGGCGCGGCCCCGCCGTCGCCCCACTGCAACGCGATCAGCTCGATCTCCGCGCGCCGGGCTGCGCTGGACACTTCCTCCAAGGCGGAAGGCGGGGACTCAATGCAGATCCGCAGGCGGCTTGCCGCCTCGTCAATCAGGTCCACCGCCTTGTCCGGGAGCTGGCGCCCCGTGACATAACGATCCGACAACGCGACCGCTGCCTCGATCGCGGCGTCCTGGATCCCGACCCCGTGGTACACCTCTTGCCGCTCCCGCAGACCGCGCAGGATCTCGACCGCGTCCTGGGCCGATGGCGGTTCGACGTACACGGGCTGGAACTGACGCTCCAGGGCGGCGTCCTTCTCCACGCTCTTGCGGTACTCGTCGGGGTTGCTTGCCCCGATCAGCCTCAGCTCGCCGCGGGCGAGCATCGGCTTGAGCATGTTGCTGACATCTAGGCCGCCGTCGCCGCCGCCAGTCCCCACGATCATGTGCAGTTCGTCGATCAACAGCACGAACTCGCCCTTGGATGCGGCGAGCAGAAGGAGCGCTGACCGTAGCCGTTCCTCGAATTCCCCGCGGATCCTGGCACCTGCCAGCATGGTAGCCAGGTCAAGCGAGACCAGGCGCTTGCCCTGCAGGCTCGGCGGAACGGCGCGCTCGGCGATCCGCTGCGCCAGCCCCTCCACGATCGCGGTCTTCCCGACGCCCGACTTGCCGATCAGCACCGGGTTGTTCTTGGTCTTCCGGCCCAAGATCTGGATCAGCCGCGCGAGCTCCACCTCCCGGCCGATCACCGGGTCAAGCAGACCCCGCTTGGCGGCATCGGTCAGGTCCCGGCCGTACCGCCAAGGCATGGGCACACTCAGCTTCAACATCGCCGCCCGGGTCCCGGACTTCATCCCGCGCACTCGGGCCATCCGCCCTCCTTGTCGCGATCGACGCCGCCGAGCAGCTCCGACACCGCCTCAGACGCAGGATCGCATACCTCAGTCGTCCCCGCTCAATGGCGGTCAGCCTTGCCGCCCGGGTAGGCCGCCGCACGCTCCCTCCCGCCGCAAAATAGAAGCGCACTGGGCCTTGCGGCCAAGCACCCCAGTGGTGGTGCACAGTCTCAGACTGAACCACAGGCGACGGAAGCGAGGGAGTGCCGAATGGCCAGACATCCGGTGGTGATCGCCGGCGGAGGCCCGACGGGCATGATGCTGGCGGCTGAGCTGGCATTAGCCCAGGTCGATGTCGTCATCGTTGAGCTTCGCGCCACTCCGGATCCCGACCGCTCACGCGCCGGCGGCCTGCACGCGCGCACCATCGAAGTGCTGGATCAGCGCGGCGTCGCAGATCGGTTTCTCGAGGAAGGGAAGGCGATGCAGATCCAGGGATTCGGCCGAATCCCCCTGGACATCAGTGATCTCCCATCCCGCCACAACTACGGGCTCGCTCTCCCGCAGATTCAGACCGAGCGCCTGCTGGCTAGCTGGGTCCACGAGCTCGGGGTGCCGACCATGCGCGAACGTGAGGTGACAGGGTTCACCCAGGACGACACCGGCGTCGACGTCGTGCTGTCCGACGGCACGTCGATCCGGGCGGACTATCTGGTCGGCTGTGACGGGGGCCGAAGCGTGATCCGAAAGGCGGCCGGTATCGAGTTCGCCGGGTGGGACCCCTCGACGAGCTGGCTTATGGCCGATGTCGAGATGGTAGAGAAGCCGGAGTTCGGCCTGCGTCCGGGCGGTGGGATCGGCCCGGCCGAGGGCGGAGACCGGATTCGGGTCGTCCTGACCGAACCCCAGGTCGAGCACACCAGCGAGCCCACCCTGCAGGACGTCAGCGAGGCACTCATCGCCGCCGACGGGACGGACTACGGGGTGCACAGCGTGAGCTGGACTTCCCGTTTTACGGACAACACCCGGCAGGCGGCCTCGTATCGCAGGGGGCGCATCCTTCTGGCGGGCGATGCAGCACACGTGCATCCCCCGCTCGGCGGTCAAGGTCTTAACACCGGTGTCCAAGATGCCGTGAACCTGGGGTGGAAGCTGGCCCAGGTGGTCAAGAAGACATCACCCCAGAGCCTGCTGGACACCTACCACGACGAACGGCATCCGGTCGGCGCCCGAGTTTTGCAGAACACCATGGCGCAGGTCGCACTAACCAGCCCCGGCGCCCGTCACCAGGCCCTGCGCAACACGATGACCGAGCTGCTCAGCATGGACGAGCCACGTCAGAGCTTCGCCGCCATGATGTCGGGTCTCGACATCCACTACGACCTCGGACCAGGACATCCCCTGCTCGGACGACGCATGCCCGACCTGGACATCGCGACCGCCGACGGCCCGCTCCGCGTCTATGAGCTCCTCCACAGCGCTAAGCCTGTGCTGCTCATCCTCGATCAGTCCGGCGTCCTCGACGTCACACCCTGGACTGGCCGGGTCCAGCTGATCGATGCTGAATATGGCGGCCCGTGGGAGCTTCCGGTGCTGGGCTCAGTCAGCGCCCCGGTCGCCGTGGTGATCCGCCCGGACGGGTACGTCGGGTGGGTGGGGGATGGCAGCGACACCGGATTGCGCGACGCCCTGACCACCTGGTTCGGCGGTGGGAACTGATGTCTACGCCTACCAGGCGATGGGGTTAAAGGCGTAGGTCGGGCCGAGATTGTTGGAGCCCGGGTGTGACTGTGTCTTGACCGCGGGCGCGAGCTTGCCGGGCAGCGCGGTGTAGCGACCGGACCGCAGGTCGACGCTGGCCATCGCGGTCTTGTCGACCACGAGCAGGTACCGGCCGGTGGGATCGAGCGCGAGCATCGGCACGAAGCCCTGGAAGCTGGCGCGCCAGGTGTGCAGCACCGCGGTGACGCGGCCGGTCGCGGTGCTGACCGCGGCCAACTCGAAGGTAACGGTCCTGCGGCTCAGGAACGACGCCGTGGACAGTCCGGTGGCCTGTAGCACCTCGTAGAGGGTCTTGCCGTCCGGGCTGAGGGCCAGCGGACCGGCCTGATCATTCAGGGCGGGGAGTTCGTTCAGCGGCGTGCCGGAACTGCCCGGCCGCAGGATGTAGGTGTGCTGGATCAGGGCGGTGTTCGTGAGCCCGTGGCCCAGGTAGTAGTAGGCAGAGACGGCAATCTCATTGCCGGCCGCGGCCACCGACAGCCCGGACAGGTTGTAGTCCCCCGGCATCGACCAGGTCGCGACGTTCTTGCCGGTCCTCAGGTTCCTGAGGCCCAACAGCAGCTGGGCGGCATGCCGGGGCGGCGTATAGAAGTTCTGGTAGGCGAGCCAGGTGCCGTCCGGCGTGATCGACGCTCCCACCAGGTCGGCGTGGTGCACGGCCGCAATCAGCTTCATGGTCGTGCTGGTGCCGTCGGCGTTGACGTGGATCTGGTAGAGCAGGGAAGGAGCGTCTGGATTGACCGCGACGAAATTGCCGCCGGCCTCGGCGGTCACGCCGGTCCAGAACGCGCCGTCCGGAGTCTCGACCCGGCCGGTCAGCTTGCCGGTCGCCGAGTTGCGGATATTCACCCAGAATCTCGGCTCGGCAACCGAGATCGTGAACGGTGGATAGCTTCCGGACGCAGCGGGCCGCTGTGGTGAGCCGCGCGGGATGAACAGGCCGGCAGCGACGATCACGACGACGGCCAGGGCGGTGGCCAGCGGTGCTGCGACCCGGGCCGTCAATTGCCTGCTCATCCGGAGCCGCCACCGCATGACCCGCGCTGCGCCAGGCGCCTCCGGGGTTATGTCCTCGGGCCGGAATGTGTCGGCGGCGTCGCGGTAGGCGGCGCGGAGGCGGTCCTCGATCCTGGTGAGGTCTGGCGCGGTCATAGTTTCCCCCGCAGGTCACGAGCGAGCACCGCGAGCGCCCGCGACGCGGTGGAAGAGACAGTGCCGCGGCTGATCCCGAGGGTCTTGGCGATCTCCGGGTCGGGCATGTCGAGGTAATACCGCAGCGCGAGCACCTCGCGTGAGCGGCGCGGCAGCCGCGCGACGGCCGCGAGCGCGAGCCGGTTGTCCTCGCGGGCCATCACTGCGGATTCGGCCGACCAGACCGCGGGCTCACCGGTGCTGGAGCGCTGGAACCAGGCGCGCCGGCTCCGGTGCACCGACCGGCACCCGTTCACCACGGACGTCCGCAGGTACGCCAGCGCCTTGTCCGTGTCGGCCAGCCGGTGCACAGCCCGGTACAGGCCGATAAACGCGTCCTGCACGACATCCTCGGCCGTCGGCTTGTCGCCCACTAGCAGCAGAGCCACCCGCCCCAGCGTGAGCGCGTGCGCCCGGTACAAGTCGGCGACCAGCTCGCCAGGATCCGCGGAGTCGGCTGCGGTGACGTCTACGGACGCCGCCATCCCGCCCCTGCGGGGATGGCGCTCGGCCGCGGTGTTGGTCACGCCGGATCCTCTCTGCGGTCTCCGTCAGGTCGGAAGGCTAGATGAACTGGGACGTGTAAAAGACGCAGAACCGGGCGATTTGCTGAGTGACTGGCGGAAATTTCTTGTGGCCGCCGCAGACGCGGTGGTCAGGACCCCGCCGAGAAGCCGGCATCGCTCGCTGCGGCAGCACCGGTCACCATCGCGGCACGCTACTGCCGAGCTGAGCGCGCAATCGTCAGGCTGTTCCTCGGTACGAGGCCTACGATTTGGCAATGTTGAAGCAGCATGGCCGCATGGACAATTCAGACGCCCCATCTGGCAATGAAGAGCGGCCGGGAGTCACCGCCAGGCGCTGGTTCCATGATCGCGTAGCGGATGCCTGCCCACCATGGTTAGCCGACGCTTCATCCGGCCGGCCGCCGCGGCGTTCACTCTGGCACTCGCGGTGGCGTGCCAGGGCTGCAGCGGGTGGTCGGGACCGAGGCTGCGCCCCGCCGGGAACCCGAACGCGACCATGGAGGGTCTCCCTGCAGTGAGTCCTGACCATCGTGCGCTCATCGGCGAGATGCTGCTATGCCTCACCGAGCCGGGCCGGGCGGTGATCACCGAGGTTCGGCCCATTCACGCCGTCGGCACTATCGAGGTCCTGGGCTTTGCGGTACGGCCCAATCCGCTGCTGAAAGGTGCCGACATGCTGGGTGCCGAAACCGGCACTTTGCGAAAATACGGCTTCACCGGCAACCAGACGGTGGACATCCCATGCGGCGTATCCGACTCCGGCAGCGGCTATGAGCTCGGCCTGGAATTGGCTGTACCGCCTCATGCGAATGCGGCCGCCAGCGGGTGGGAAATCGTCTACAGAGTCGGGGATCAGACGGCGAGCACGGAATTCCCGCTAGGCGCGGTCCTCTGCTCTACACCGAGCCTGGACGACGAACCGTGCAAGCGTGTGTGGAAGCAGCTCGGGATGGACTGGTAGAGGCGCGCGCAGGCTTCCGGAATGGCTATTCCGGTTCTGTTACACCGGCGGCCGCAGCGGAACCTGCATTCCGCTTATGGGAGGTCCTTGATGGCAGCCAGCAAGCCTGGTCACCCGCCGGTCACGTTCGCGGTAATCGCTCTGGGAGTCAGCGCTTTCGCGCTGCTGCAGTCACTCGTGATCCCGGTGCTCACCACGATCCAGCACGATCTGCACACGAGCCAGAGCACGGTTACCTGGGTGCTGACCGCCTACTTGCTGTCGGCATCGATCATGACGCCGATCCTGGGCCGGGTCGGTGACATGTTCGGCAAGAAGCGGGTATTCGTCGGCACGCTGCTGGCGCTGGCGGTTGGCTCGCTGATGGCCGCCCTCGCTCCGTCCATCGGGATCATGATCGTGGCCAGGGTGATCCAGGGATTCGCCGGCGGCATGCTCCCGGTCGCATTCGGGATCATCCGCGACGAGTTCCCGCCCGAGCGTGTGCCAGGCGCGGTCGGCGTCATCGCCGCACTCGCTGCCGTGGGCGCCGGCCTGGGCATCGTGATCGCCGGTCCGATCGTGTCGGCCCTGGACTACCACTGGCTCTTCTGGCTCCCGCTGATCCTGACTGTCATCACGGCGGCCTGCGCGATTGCGCTCGTCCCCGAGTCCGAAGTCCGCACGCGGGGCCGGATCAGCTGGCTGCCAGCCGTGCTGCTGTCCGGCTGGCTGGTCGCCCTGCTCGTCGCGCTCAGCGAGGCGCCGGACTGGGGCTGGCGATCAGCCACCGTGCTCGGGCTGCTGGCCGCAGCCGTCATCCTCGCAGGCGCATGGGTCGCCGCCGAGTTGCGCGCCACGACGCCGCTGATCGACATGAAGATGATGCGCACCACCGCGGTGTGGACCAACAACCTGGTCGCGCTGCTCATCGGCGTCGGGATGTATGCGACCTTCGCGTTCCTGCCAGAGTTCGTGCAGACCCCTACGGTGGCGGGATACGGATTTGGTGCCAGCATCACCAGGTCAGGGCTGATGCTGCTCCCATCGGCCGTCAGCATGTTCATTGTCGGGATCTTCGTTGGCCGGCTGGCCGCAAGGCTGGGCGGCAAAGCTCTGGTCGTGACCGGCTGCCTCATCGGCTGCGGCGCGATGTCGATTCTGGCCTTCGCCCACCAGTACGTCTGGCAGATCTACCTTTCGAACTCGCTGATGGGCATCGGATTCGGGCTGGCCTTCTCGGCCATGTCGGCACTCATCGTCGCGGCCGTCCCGCCCTCGCAGACCGGCGTGGCCAGCGGCATGAACGCCAACATCCGGACAATAGGCGGCAGCATTGGCGCAGCGGTGATGGCCAGCATCGTCACGGCCCGGCTCGAGCCGTCGGGTTTCCCGCTGCAGTCCGGCTACACCACCGGATTCGCGATCATGGCCGGAGGACTGCTGCTAGCGGCAGCGGCCGGCCTGCTGATACCCTCCGCGCGGCGCGCACGGCAGGCCGTCGGCCAGCCGCAGCACGCAGAGCTGGCGATGCTCGCCGGAGGTACGGTCGTGGGCGACGAAAGCGAGTAGACGGGTGACGCGCGGGAGTGACTGAAGGTCCTGGCTTGCCGGGGGCCGTGGCGCCCCGCGGCCTGCGCCGTGATGCCCGCCGCAACTACGAGCGGATCGTGGCGGCAGCCCGCGACGTCTTCGGCGAGTCCGGCGCGGACGCGGCGATCGAGGAGATCGCCGCCCGGGCCGGCGTGGGCGTCGGCACCGTGTACCGGCGGTTCGCCAGCAAGGATGCGCTCATCGACGAGTTGCTCAGGCTCGCGCTCACAGATCTGCTGACCGACGTCCATCATGCCCTCGCCCGGACGGACGGATTCGGTCTGCACGAGCTCCTGCACGCGTTCGGCCGGTCGTTCGCGGAGCATGCCCGGTACGCCAACCTGCTTCTGCAGCGCCAGCCAGATGCCGCCGCCGAGCGGGAGATGAGGGCAGCAATCATCGAACTGACGGCCCGGGCCATCGCCGCCGGTACCGTCAGCGCGGACGTCACCGTCGCTGACGTAACGGCGCTTGCCTCCGGGCTCCGCGGCCTGATTCATGCCGGTGGCGAGGTCAGCTCAAGCACCTGGCCGCGATTCCTTGACCTTCACCTGGCCGGCATGGGCACGCCGGCGACCTGAATCCCCGGCCAGCATCAAGGCAAGCCTGGGATGGCCATGAAGCCGTCCTTAAACGTGGATGTTGTCCGGAACGCCGACCTTTCCGTCAGGCAGGTGCGGCGTACTTTCGTCGGCGCCCGCTCCTCGCTTACTTCGCCGGCGTGGCACCTATTACAGACTCGGCGTGCTCTGCCCATCGCAGGTGCTTCTGCAGCATCGGCAGATAGCGAGCGGCGTATGCCTTCACCGCCGGGTTGCTGCCTGCGCCTTCTTCCTTCATGAAGATCGCGATGGCCGCCTGGTGGCCGCCGACAGAGGCCTTGGCAAAGGCGGCATCCTTATTCTTGCCCTTCTGTGCCTCGACTCGAGCCGCCAGGGATTCAGACCGCGAACCGGGCGTCGTCGGCAAGGTCACATGCAGGCGCAACGCCAGCGTCCGGAGGCTGGCCTGCGCTGCCGTGTGATCACGCGCGTAACTGACTCCGAGGTTCTTCGCTGTCGCGGTCGCGGCATGTGCCCGCATATACGAGCCGAGCGAGATCTCGGTCAGATTGATCTGCGACGCCTGATCCATGAACGTGCGATCTTGGCTGGACACCGGCTGGATGGTGCCATAAGCGGCCACGCTGGCGTGAGCGGTCCCGGTGCTGGCACCGTCCGCCGCTGCCGCTGCAGGCGCCGCTATGGCCGAGCCTGCAACGGCCACGCTGACCATGAGGCCGGCGCTTGCTGCCATCTTCTGCAGGGCCATGGAAGCCTCCCCTCATATCGCTGCCAGGACCACTCCCCGTTACCAGTCCGTGAAAACGACGACCCGAGCCAACTTTCCATGCTCCTGCGGCGTCCTTCTAAGTCCGTTATTACGGCTTAAAACAGTATTCCTAATAGCGGTACGCAGAGGGAAAGCCAGACGGATAGCCGAGCTTCGATTATCTGCTCGTCCCTGGCACGACCTGCATGAGCGCATAGGTAAAGCGCCGACTGAGTGACCGTCACTAGGAGGGTGGCTCACTCCTGATCAGGGACGGTGTCAGGGCTGCCATCGCCGCAGTTACGGGTTCGAGGCCGGGTCTGGCGGTAATGATCCGGACAATGGCCTCATCGAGCCCTCCGCTGAGCCGGGCGAACGCGGCCGGTGCCGCATCGGCAGGGCCGTAGTACCCAACGGCCTGCAGCATGTCGTCGGGTGCGGCGATCACTAGCTCCGACATGGTCGCGCCGCGTTCACGGCGCTGCTCCAGCTCGGCGAGCTTGTCGCTGAAGCCCATTGCCGTGAACAGGCCACGGTATCCCGAGTCCGGCGGGATTCCAGGTCGTCCGAGCGCGTAGCCGAGGACTTGCGCGCCGAGCGCTTGTCTGGCCGCGGCCTCGTCGTCGTCGATGCAGACCCGGATGTACATGGTCATCGGAACCGAGCCCGGATCGCGGCCTGCTCGCGCGGCGCCCGCGTCGATCTCCGTCCGGCTGGCCCCGATGCGGTCCGGCGTGGCCCAGTTGAGCAAGGCTCCGTCGGCAGTCTCGCCGGCTAGGCGCAGCATCTGCGGGCCGAGCGCGGCCAGGTACACCGGAGCCGGGGGCAAGTCGCGCACTGCGAGCGAGGCAGAGTGGGGCCATCCCAGGGTCCCTGCGCTGTCGGCGCCGACTACCTTCCCCGCCGTGACCTGCCGACCAGCCAGCAGGTTACGCACCTCGGTGACGTATTCGCGCATCACCGCGATCGGCCGGTTGGGCTGTCCGACCGACGCCCAGAATCCGGGCCCGTATCCGCCCGTGCCGAGGCCGAGCACGAACCGCCCGTGGGACAGCTGTGCCAGCGAGGCCGCCTGGGCTGCCAGTGATAGCGGGGTCCACATTTGCGCCGCGGGGACGACGGCGATGCCCGTGCGCAGCGACGTGTCCTGCGACCAGGCCGCGCAGACGTGGAATGCATCCGGCAGCCCAAAGCCCGGCGTCCACAGACTCTCGAACCCGAGTTGCTCTGCCTGCCTGGCGGCGGCCTTCAGCTCGTCGAACGGAAGACCGAGGCGGGCGTCCAGCCCGACGCCAATCATCTGCTGGCGGTTCTTGCTCCCGGTCATCGGATTGCCTCCAGAAGTATCTGCGGCGCGGGCCAGCCAGAGTGCGTCAGACGTTGCGGCTGTCAGCGATTGGTCCGACCCTTTCATGCACGGGAGCGCGATGCGCGGATTGTCCGCGGGGATACGCGATTGCCTGGAGCTTGGCGGCCGACGAAACGGCTACCACGGCGCCCGGAAGCGAGAGAGCCGGCCGGGGGTCATGCGGTAGTTGCGGACGTCGGCCCGCAGACCGGCAGTCGACAGCTGAACGAAGTCCCCTCGGCCAAGCGCCTACGATCGCGTCAGGCTGCGTGCGCGTTGCCGGCGCGGGGCTGGTACAGCGGCGCGCCTGCGGTAGTGGCCGAGAGCGAAGCCGGGCTGACAAGTGAGCTTCCGGCCGGCCCTGCAACGACGGCGTCGCCGGTAGCACTGCCGCGGAGCCACTTCGGCCAGGACATGAACCACTCGGTCCAGCCATTCCCGGGCGTCCCGGCGCGCGGGCTGCCGATGACCGTGACTGGATCTCCCGGGTGCTCGATCTTGTAGTAGGTCTCAGCGTGCGCGGGTGAGGTGTTGACGCAGCCGTGGCTGACGTTAGCGAGGCCCTGCACCCCCACCGACCAGTAGGCGTCGTGAATGAAGCTCCCGCTGTAGGTAAAGTCGACCGACCACGGCACCTCTAGGCTGTATCCGGGACCCGTCATGAGCTGCGGGTTGTTCTTGAAGGTCGTCAGGTAGGTCCCGTTGGGCGTGTCGTCGCCCGGCCTGCCGGTGCTGATCGGCCACCGGCCGAAGAGCTGATTCTTGTAGTACACCTTCATGTAGTGAGTGCGGGTGCTGGCGACGACGATCAGCGAAGGTCCGATGGAAAAGCTCAGGTGTACATCGCGGTCGCCGTACACGCCGGGCGCCACCTGGACACCGTCGAAATTGCCATCGACCTGCACTGTGGTGTACTGCGGCCAGTACTGCCGTGGCCGGAAGATCACTGTCTTGGCATCCTGCCAGTGCCAGGCACCGACCACGGGCCTGGAGGTGCGGACCTGGATGGCACGCTCCACCGCTGCCCTGTTGCTGACCGCATGACTGAACGTGATGGTGACCGGGATGCCGACGCCGAACTGACGGCTGGCTATCTCAGCACTTATATTCGGATCCGTACCCAGGGTGGTGATCGCGGCACGGAATATGTGACGCGGCGTCAGCGTCTGGAAGGCGCTCGTGGTGGTGACCTTCTTCTTGTTCCTGCCGACCGCAGTCGCCGTCACTGTGTAGTTCGTTCCTGTCGATAGCTGCTCAGCACTGCGCCAGGTGCCATTGGCAGCCAGGTGACCGCTCACGAGACCGGCGGCCGTTGCCACCGTCACGTGGCGCAGCTTTCCGTGCCGTGCCGAGACGATGATCGTCGATCCCGGCAGGACACCCTGCGATCCGTTTGCCGGACTGATAGTCAATGTCGGGGCCTGGATCGGCCTGGCGGTCACGGCAGTGCAGCTCGCAGCTGCGACTGCGGTTAGTGAAAGCACAACCGGCAGCGCGAATGCCCTGCACCGACGAACACATTTGGATTCCGTGTGCCACACCGCAGAACTTCCCTCTCCCCCGAACGCCGGCCCCACGGCGCCGATTACCCGCCATCTGCACCGGGCATGCCGCACCTGACAAGGCCTTTACCCGAGCCGGGCGCGGAAATTAGTCGCTTCGTGCCAAACAGCGACCTGCAGTACCGAGAGGTCTCGCTGCTCCGCTGACCGGCAGGCGGCTCATGGCGAGGCGTTTGCCGGACGCTGGCGGGAATGCAGTAGGTCTGCACGGCCTTGTCGCTGGCAGTCTGAGCCAAAACGGTGGCTGATCGAGAGGGGAACGCATCGATGGAGACCTGGGACGCGATCCGTGCGCGCCGCAATGTCCGCAGCTATTCGCCCGAGCCAGTGCCGGCCGAGTATCTGGCGCGGATCGCCGAGGCGGGCTGGCGAGCTCCGTCCGCATCTAACCGCCAGCACTGGGACTTCGTCGTTGTCACCGACCGGGAGCAGCTGGCCGAGCTGGCTACTGTCTGGCAGGGAGCGCGCCACATCGCCGATGCTGCGGCCGCGGTCGCCCTGGTTGCACCCGAGCCGGCTGACGAGCGGACCCAGCTCATTGATCAGTACGATCTCGGCCAGGCGACCTATGCGATGATGCTCGCCGCCGCCGACCTGGGCATCGGCACAGGTCATTCCTCCGTGGGAGATCAGGACAAGGCCCGGGCGATCCTGGGCGTGCCCCCCGACCACCTGGTCCGCTACCTGATCGGGATCGGCCACCCGGCCGATCGGCCGCTTCGGCCTATCGCCCACCCCAACCGCCGCCCGATCGATGAGGTCGTGCATCACGGCCGATGGTAGACCAGCGTCGCCCGGCCATCGGGCACGCCGGGTCCCGGGGTTGCTGGGCTAGGCAGCGAGTTCCTCGGTGTTGATGTTCCAGATGTCGGTCAGCGCGCGGCATCCGTCTGGAGTGACCTTGAGGCCGCGAGACGATGCCTTGCGGGTCACCCAGCCATGTTGGAAGAAGAGGGTGGCGAGGCTTGCGCCAAGCGCTCCGGCGAGGTGTGGCTTGCGCTCTGTCCAGTCGGGGCAGCTGCGGACCAGGGCCCGGCGTCCGGCCCGGATCTGGTCGAGATTGAGCCCTAGCGCTGAAAGCCGGTGTGCGCCGAGGGTGGTCGGAACCAAGGCCGCCCGCTCAAGCCAGCCGTCTTCCACCATGCTCTCGGTAATCGCGACCCCGAGCCGGCCGGCCAGATGGTCGTAGCAGAGTCGTGCGGCCATGAGCGCACTCGCTTGCACGGACTGCCTCAAGCCGACAGCTGGTGTCGGAGTGCACAGGTGGCCTAGCTGCTCGAGCGCGGATGCCACCGAGGCGTCGGCGAGCTGATAGAAGCGCTGTCGCCCTCGGACGGTGCAAGTGATGAGCCCGGCGCTCATCAGCACGGACAGGTGCTCGCTGGCCGTCGATGCATTCACCCTTGCCTCAGCGGCAAGCTCGCTGGCCGGCGCTTGATCCGTCTATCAGCATGTTCACGAACGTTGATCGGGCCGGGGCTGCCAGCGCCCGCCCGATCACGGAGAAATCTCGACCCACCAGTTCATGGTAGCGCGACCACACTTCGGCAGATACCGAATCATCCTCGTCTCGCTCTCAGGTTCGTGCTGGTCAGTCGGCGGACCAGGCGGGCGCGTCCCATGCCTCATCCCGGGCGCGGGCGACCAGGTCCTGCACATAGCTATAGCTGAGCTCGTTGCCCACTGGCTGGCCATCGCGAACCGCGCGTGCGGCCTGGACGGTAGCGCGCAGGGCATTGCGGAACAGCAGAGATCCGGTGCTGATACGGCGCACGCCGAGCTCCGCAAGGCGATGCGCGCTGAGATGGGGCTGTGCCAGCACGTTCAGCGGCGCGGGGACCGCCGCCACCACTTTGGCTATCTCGCCCGGGTCGGACAGGCCAGGAACAAAGATGCCATCGGCACCTGCATCGAGGTAACGCAGCGCCCGACTGATGGTGCTGTCGTGCTCGAGGTTGAGCCAGTGAGTGTCGATCCGGGCGTTGATGAACAGGTGGGGAGCCGCCTGCTTGAACAACGAGATGAGCAGCGCCTGCGAGTCAGGATCAGCCAGTCGTGCACCTCGGCCGTCCTCGAGGTTCGCTCCGGCCACGCCGATCTCGGCCAGTTCCTCGGCCAGGCCTGCAGGTTCGCCGAAGCCATCCTCCGCGTCGACGCTGATCGGTACTGGCAATCCCGCCAATGCCCGCGCCAGGTTCAGGGTCGCGCGTCGCGTCGCGCCTGTCGCGTCGCGCAGCCCGTTAGCTGCCGCAACGCCGAGACTGGTAGTGCCGATCGCAGCGAAGCCCGCATCGACAAGCGCGGCTGCGGACACGACGTCCCAGGCGTTGGGCAGCAGCAGTGGCCCGTCCTCGTGATGCAAGCGGTGGAAGGTCCCCTCGGCTAGGGCGTGCGCGTGGGCACGCCCCGGGCAGGCATGCCTGCCGAGGCCGAATGGCGCATTGGCCAGCGGGATCTCGATTGTGGCGCCGTCAGGTGCTACCCGACGGGTCACTGGCACTGGCGGATTCTTCCCGGCGATCAGCGCGTTCGTCGCGTCACATGCCTGGACCAGCAGCCCGATCCGGTTTGCTGTGGCCTCGTCCCAGAGGCCACCGCAAGCGGCAACGAGTTGCGCAACGGCCTCATCGGCTTGCGGTGTGATCGGAGTATGTGGCTGGTACGCGCGGGCGACGACCGAGACGTCACGGACGACGCTGCGAGTCAGTCCCAATTCGTGTGCGAGTTTCGCGACTGCGTTGCCGGGTCTGCGCAGAGCGTCTAGGTCGACCTGGGCCAGTTCGGACTCCACAATCGCGCGGCGGCGCGCGTGGTCAGCTCCCTCGCTGAACCGAACAACGTTTGCGCGTAGCCACGCGATGCCGCGGTCTGCTGGCGCAACCGGTGGCACTGGGTAGGTGCTGTCGAGAAGCAGGTGGTCGGTCATGTGCGGATCGTATGGCCTGCATTTTTCGGCGCTCGCCGAAGAATGGATGCCGCCTAGCACCTCGGGATCATTCCGGCGACAGGCGCCGGACGTATGATGTTTGTGCTGCTCGACGGGAAGTCCGTGGCTTCTGGTCAGTGCGGTTGGCGTCAACCTCGACGAGAAGCTTCGCGCCTGGTGGCGATGCAGATGCTCACGATAATGCAGACGGCCGTGGCTTCCGGTGCGTGACCCGGCGCTGCGCAGCAATCTTCCCGCGCAGGTGTCGAGCTTCATCGGCCGCGAGGCCGAGCTGGCGGAGGTGTGCCGCCTGGTGGCGTCCTCGCGGCTCGTCACGCTGACTGGCACGGGCGGGGCGGGCAAGACCCGACTCGGATTGCAGGTGGCCGCCCAGCTTGCGGACGATACCGAGGACGGGTTGTGGTTTGCCGATCTGGCCCCGCTGGGTGACCCAGACCTAGTGGCGGTGACCGTCGCTGACGTCCTGGGCATCCGCCAGGAACCGGGCCGCTCAGTGCTGGACACACTGGTGGAGGCTGTGGGCGAGCGGAGCCCGCTAGTGCTTCTGGATAACTGCGAGCACGTCATCGGCGCCTGCGCCAAGCTCGCCGACGCGCTGCTGCGAGGCTGCCCGAACCTGGCGTTGCTCGCGACGAGCCGGGAGCCCCTGGGCATCGACGGGGAACGCGTGTACCGGGTGCCATCGATGGGCACTCCCGCCGACGGCGATGACGCTGAGGCGATCCGGGCCAGCGAGGCAGTGCGGCTGCTGGAAGACCGTGCTGCCGCGCATGGGGCGCCGCTGGCCTTGGAGGAGTCAGTCGCCAAGGTAGCCGGGCGGATCTGCCGGCGGCTGGATGGCATCCCGCTGGCTGTCGAACTGGCCGCGGCACGGCTGCGCGTGATGCCGCCGGCTGAGCTGGACGCCCGACTCGATGAGCGGTTCGCCTTACTGACCGGCGGGTCGCGGACGGCGTTGCCGCGACAGCAGACACTGCGGGCCATGGTCGATTGGTCATGGGAGTTGCTGACCAGCGCCGAGCGGGCGGTGCTGGCCCGGTTGTCGGTGTTCGCCGGCGGGTTCGACCTGGGCGCCGCCGAGGTGGTCGCCGCAGGCCTGGACGTGCCGCGCGGAGAGGTGGCCGGGCACCTGGGCGTGCTGGTCGACAAGAGCCTGGTGCAGTTCGGCGATGCCGATGCCGGACTGAGCCGGTACCGGTTGCTGGACACAGTGCGTCAGTACGCGGCCAGCCGGCTGGACGCACAAAGCCCGGCGAAAGTGAACCAGGCCCGGACCGCGCACCGTAATTACTATCTGGACCTGGCCGAAGAGGCCGCCCCGCAGCTCGTAGGGCCGGATCAGGCCGACTGGCTGGACCGGCTCGACGCCGAGCTAGGCAACCTGCGGGCCGCGATCGCGTTCAGCCAGGCCCAGCCGGACCTGGAACCGGGCCTGAGGCTGGCCGCCTCGCTGCGGGTGTACTGGCGGATCCGCGGGCATGCCGCGGAGGGGGCGGACGCGCTGCGATCGCTGCTGGACGTGCCGGCAGCCCAAGGGATGACGCTGCCGCGCGCCAGGGCACTGGCCGCAGCCGCTAACCTCCTCCAGCAGACGAGCAGCTACGCGATCGCCGAGGACTACTACCAGGAGGCGCTGACCATTGCCCGCGCCGTCGGCGACGAGTACCTGGTCGCTGACCTGCTGCAAACACGTGCCGTCATCCTGCTCAGACACGGACGGCCCAGCACCGCGCTACCGATCATCGAGCAGGGCCTAGGCCTGGCCCGCCGCCTCCAGGAGCCCAACCTGACCGGGCGCTTGCTTTCTGTCCGGGCGTACGCCACGAATGCTGGGGGGGACTATGCGGGCGCCGCCATCGATGCCGGCGAGGCCTTGGAACTGTTCCGCCGGGCGGGTAACCAGGTACAAGTTGGGGCGATTCTCGGCAACCTCGGCTACTACCAGCTGTTGGCGGGCGACCTCGAGGCCGCACGCCAGCATCTGGTCGAGGCAGTTAACATCTCCCGCGCGCTCAAAGCGCACCATAGCGCCGTCTACTTGACCTTCAACCTGGGCCTGGCGGAGTACCTGGCGGACTCGCCCGGCGCGGCCGGGCCCTTGTTCGCCGAATCGCTCGATCTGGCCGCGCGCATTGGGATGAAGCGGCAGACCGCCTATGCGCTGATCGGCCTGGCCCTGGTCGGCCAGGGCGGCGCCGACCCAGGCTGGTCCGTCCGGCTGCACGGCGCAGCCGACCAGGCCCTGGCGGACCTGGGCGACACTATCGAGCCGCTTGAAGGCCGGCTCGCCGAAATCGACCGCCAGCGCCTGCGCGCCGAGATCGGAGCCAAGGCCTTCGAGGCCGAATACCGGGCAGGCCGCACTCTCGACGTGGCGCGCGTCGCTCATGAGGCTGCACAAAGGATGCACGCCGATCGCCAGGCGCAAGAACGTGCGTTGCTGAGTGAGCGGGACGCGTCGCTGCCGCCTGAGGCGACGCAGGTGCTAACGCCTCGGGAGCTCGATGTGCTGAAGCTCGTCGCACAGGGATTGAGCAACCCGGAGATCGCCAGGCGGCTCGTGTTGAGCGACCACACCATACATCGGCACCTTGCAAATATCCTCCGCAAGCTCAACCTTTCGTCCCGCGCTGCAGCCGCAGCCTGGGGCGTGCGTGCCGGCCTCGTCTGACTGGCCCGATCGGGCCATCTGGTGCGGTGCGACGGAGTTGGCCCATACGGGCGAAGCGACAAGACTGCGCCGCCGCGTATCAATACACGCGTGGGACGGCGACCGCGCAGGGCGGTCGCCGAGGTCGGCTGATCTTGGCATGACCGACCACAGGTTGAGGAAGGACCTCCTCTCGTGTCCGTCACGGACGTTCACCCCGGACACCGTCACGCGGTGCATCTCGGCCACCTGGAACTGCGGACCGCTGACGGCCACCACCGCGACGAGCGGCGCGCCAGCTGGCTCGAGCTGTTCTTCGACCTCGCCTTCGCGGGAGCTGTCGGCCAGCTCGCCGGCGCGTTCCAGAGGCATCCCGGCCTCAGCACGCTCGCCGGATTCGTCATCCTGTTCACTCCCGTCTGGTGGCTCTGGGTGCAGCTGACGTTCTTCGCCGACCGGCACGAGACCGAGGACGTAGGACACCGGATCTCCATGCTGGCGGCGATCTTGCTGTGCATCGCTCTGGCCGCCAGCGCGCCCAGAGCTCTCGCCGGCCAGTCGGCGGGATTCGTCATTGTCTTCGTCGGCCTGCGCGGGCTGCAGCTGCTGCTGTACGCACGGGCCTGGCGCCACCTGCCGACGACCAGACCGCTGTACAGCTGCTACCTCATCTGGTTCGGCGCTGGGGGCGCGCTGTGGCTCGCCTCTCTGGCCGTCGGCGGCCCAGTCCGGTACGCATTCTGGGGCGCGGCGCTGCTTGCCGACGCGGTCGGCTCCCTGGCCATGCTCGCGCCGCGCCGCCGCCTGCCGCTGAACAGCGCACATCTCGCTGACCGTTTCCAGATCTTCGTGCTGATCGTGCTGGGAGAGTCCATGGCCCGGCTCATCAGCGCCGCGGCCGCGCGTCCATGGAGCCTGCCGCTGGCCGTCGTGCTCACGGCGGCGCTAGTCACGCTGGCCGCGCTCTGGTGGGCCTGGCTCACCGCCGCAGACCGGAGCGCGCTCGACAGCCCGGCGGCGATCGCCCGTTTCACTGCGCTCAACTTGCCGCTGGTCGCGGGCATCGCCGCAGCCAGCGCCGGCCTCCACATCGCCATCCTTGCCGCCGACGGAGCAAGCACGATCGCGGCGGGCCCCAGGGCCGCTCTCTATGGCGGGGTGAGCCTTTGCCTGCTAGCCAGCATCCTCCTCCCGTCCACGAAGATGACAGCGTCGGCCAGGACCGTCAGGCTGGCAACGGCCCTCGGCGCAATGAGCCTGGTGTTCATGGGCGCGATCGTCGAGCCCGTCTACCTAGTCCCGGCCCTCACTGCTGTTCTCGCGCTCGGGCTCATCGCCGAAGCGCACCTTGGCGCGTCGCCTGACAATCCGGCAGCCGTCGCCATCGCTTACAAGGAGCACCCGTGCCCGCCGTCTTGACGCCCCCGACCGCCGCGACCTTGGCCCGCGTTGATCTCGCCTGGAGCCATCCGCTCAGGCAGCCCACGCTTGCATCAGCGTGGGCGGCAGTGACCGGCAGCACGATCGGCGATGAGCTACTCGAATGGCCCCCGGATCTGCTCGCCTTGACCGACGTGCTCCTTGAACGCTCAGAGGCCTACCGCTTCGCCCTGTCGCCGCCGGCCGGTGCGAACTGGCCGCCGGCCGGCCTGCCGGAATGGCCCGGCGCGGTCACAGACGCGGCGAGGCAGTGGAGTGCCTGGGCTGAAGACAGGTGCGGGCCCATTCCTGGCCTGCTTTCCCAGGAATGGGAGGCACTCCGCGCCGGGACCGAGGCTCCGCTGAGGGATCTCGCAGAAGCGTACGACTGGCGGCTGTGTGTGGCACTGCTCACCCTGCACGCCATCGCAGACGAGGCGTGCGCCGGCCTGGGCGTGGCACTGGACGCGGCGGGCGCTGACGGGGTGCGGTACCGGGCCCGCGCCAGGGAACTGCTGGCCAGGACGGGATCACTGGCCCGCTTCCCGGTAGACCTCGTCCGGGTGCTTCCGAAAGCCGGCACGCCTGCGTCTGGGAGCTCGGCGCGCGTGCTCTCGCGCTACGCCACAGTCCAGGTTCCCGGTGTCGAGGCCCGGTGGCATAAGGCGCCCGTCCGGGGTCTCAGCTCGCGGCCGTATGCCAAGGAAGTCAAGTATCTGCTGCTGCCGTGGCCACTGCGGATACGCGAGTCAGACTTCCGTCCAGTAGCCGGCCCGCTGCAACGGCTTGCCGGCGACCCCTTCGGCTTCTTCGAGTTCGCTCCGCCCGAACCGCTCGACCTGGAACTCGCCGACCAGACGCTGGCCGCAGCGCGGAACCAGGTCGGCCCCGTCGACGTTGTGATCCTGCCGGAAAGCGCGATAGACCGTAGCGAGATCGACAGCCTCGAAGCGCTCCTGGCCCATCACGACGTGACCGCGCTGATCGCCGGAGTGCGCGAGCACGCAACGCAGCCCGGCCGCTTCCCGGGTAACTGGGTCCACATCGGCGTGTCGGTTGGCGGGCAGTGGACACACATCAGGCAGAGCAAGCACCACCGCTGGTCGCTTGACGACGCCCAGATCCGTCAGTACCACCTGGCAGGAGCCCTGCACCCGCACATTCGCTGGTGGGAGGCCATGGAAGTGCCCCGCCGCTCAGTCCAGTTCGTCGAACTCGGCGGCGCGGTGACACTAACGTCCCTGGTCTGTGAGGACCTCGCCCAAACCGACGAGGTGGCCGGCGTCATCCGCGCCGTCGGCCCGACCGTCGTCGTCACGCCGCTCCTCGACGGCCCTCAGCTCAGCTCCAGGTGGGGAGCCCGGTATGCCGGTGTCCTTGCCGACGATCCCGGCTCTGCGGTGCTCACGCTGACCTCATTTGGGATGACGCAGCGGTGCCGGCCACCCGGGCATCATCCGTCGCGCGTGGTCGCACTCTGGAAGGGGCCCGGCCAGCTCGCCCGGGAGATACCGCTCGATCCCGGCGCTCATGGCATCCTGTTGTCGGCCAGCGTCGGCCCCGCGATCAGGCGCAGCTTCGACGGCCGCCGGCCCGGCCACGACGGCAGCCAGTTCTCCGGCGTGAGCGTGCACCAGATCCGCGCATCCGGCGCCGGCACGCAGCCAATCCGTGCGACGGCCGTTCCGCCACGCCAGCCCAGGCTGACAGCCGAGGAACTCACGATCCTGACGTCGTGGGCAGAAGCGATAGCCGAAGCCCTGGCGCTCGCGCCGACGACCATCAAGGATCTGGCCGCCGACGCCCAGCCAGGCACATGTTGGCGCGCTGAACTCGGGATCCGCGAGCCATCCTCGCCGCTGCGGCATGCGCTCCACTGCATAGCCCAGACCGCCCGGACTGCTGTGGCTTCAGGTAGTAACGCGGCACTGGATAGCACCCTGCTCGAGGCTGACGACGGCCAGTCAGGCGAGTCAGCACTCGTGGGGCTTGCCTGCGCAGTGCTTCGATCAGCACTCCGGCAGCGCCAGTCGCGGCAGTAGGCAGGCAGAGCCAGACTCAGCCGTCCCTGGCACGGGCATATGCTGCCCACGTGGAGGATGCGGGGGTAGATCTCTCACCGGACAGGCCAGAGCTCGCCGACGTCGGGCGGCTCGCCCGGCGGGTGATGCGGCGGACGATCGCGGCCGCGAGAGCCGACGAAGGATCAGTCGGCAAGCTGCTGGCAGCGCACCTCGGGGCGCAGCAAACCACACTGCCGGTTGCCAGGGGATCCTGGCCCGTCTACGACCAGGTGAACGTTCAGACGGCCGTGGACATCTGGCTGGCCGAGCCGGGCAGGACGCATCAGCTAGTTGGGTTGACCAGGTACCACCACAGCGACTTCGGGCTCGCGGACTTGCTCCAGGCTGGGGGCTGGGGGCACGGCATCGGCATAGGAAGCGTCGAGACGCAGGCCATGCCGGCTGGCCCTGACGGTGAAACGAGGCAGTGCGTGCAGTGCGCGATCTACCTCACTACCGATCCAGACGGCGCCGCCGCGCTCCTCGTGCGCGGGCCCGAGGAACACGGCAGGAGCGGCGTCGACGTGCAGGTCGTCTGCACGAGCCCGGACCGGGCGCAGCGGGTCATCGACGATATCCGGCGGCTCGGCCTGGAACACAACGTCTTCCGCGGCCATGTGGTCGAGTTCGGCGACGAAGTCTTCGGCCACCGCCGCGGCGCCTTGCTGAGCTTCGTCACCCGACCCGACGTCGCCAGGGACCAAGTGGTGCTCGCCCCGGACGTGCTCGACGGCATCGAACGGCAAGTAGTGAGCGTCGCCCGGCACGCCACCCGGCTGCTGGCCAGCGGCCAGCACCTGCGGCGCGGAGTCCTGCTCTACGGACCGCCCGGCACCGGCAAGACGCACACCGTGCGGTATCTCCTCAGCAGGCTGCATGGCGTCACTACGGTCCTGCTGTCCGGCGGCGCGCTCGGCATGATCGCCGAAGCTTGCTCGGTGGCACGCGCGCTGCAGCCATCAATCGTCGTTGTGGAAGACGTCGACCTGATCGCCGAAGAGCGCGGCCGGCACCCCGGGCGGCACCCGCTACTGTTCCAGCTACTCAACGAGATGGATGGACTTGGCTCTGACATCGACGTGACATTCCTGCTGACCACCAATCGCGCCGACCTGCTCGAGCAGGCTCTCGCGGAGCGACCAGGCCGGGTTGACCATGCGGCCGAACTGCCGGTGCCTGACGCGGCGGCCCGCATGCGCCTGCTGCGGCTGTACCAAGGTCGCCTGACGCTGGACTTGTCCGACCCAGAGTCGGTCATCACCCGGACCGAAGGGGTGACCGCGTCGTTCCTCAAGGAACTGCTGCGTCGCGCGGCACTCGTCGCTGCCGAGGAGGACGACGACGCCAGAGACGTGACTGACGCGCCGATCACCGTCACGGATAGGCACCTGAGCGTGGCGCTCGACCAGCTGCTTGACACACGTAGCCAGCTGACGCAAGCCCTGCTCGGCGGCGGCCCGTCCGACCGGCAGGAAGGCCGGACCTCGCGCTGATGTCGGGCCGGCGTGCGAGGCCTGGCGCACCGAGATTGCGAGGGGGGTTCCCGTTGTTCAAGGTCACGGCCGGATCGGTGGAGGAGTACTTCCACTTCGATCCCGACCGCGAAAACGAGCTCAGAGCCATTGATGCGCTGATACGGGGCGCTGCGCCGTCGCTGGCACGGTGGTTCGTACCGGGTACCCCGGCTGGTGAGCCGGGAATGACGATGACGATGATCGGCTACGGCCAGTTCGAGTACACAGTAAAGAGTTCGGCCGACCCGATCCGGTGGCCAGTCCTTGGCCTGGCGCTGCAGAAGAACTACATCAGTTTGTACAACAGCGCCAACGGCCACGACGGCCCGTTCACATGCGGCTACTCAGGCCGGCGAGGACGAGCACGCGTCAGCAGCAAGGGCGTGGTGGCCTTTACTAGCCGACGCGACCTCAACCTGACAGCACTCGCCGACATGATCGGCGCGATCGAGGCCGGGCTCGCGGCAGGCGTGCTAACCGTGGCCTAAGGGCGCGTCACGCGCGGCGCACGACCTCGCCGGTGCCTAGTCCAGACCGAGTATCAGGAACTGCTGGCGGCTCACCCAGGACGGGTAGCGGTCGACCATCGCGTCGAAAAGCTGCTGTTCGGCCAGGCCATCCTCGCGTAGCTGCCCGTAGTACTCGAGGTAGTCGCGGGACTCGGCGAGGATCGCGGGCGGGTTGCCTTCAGTCGGGTCCTTGTGCCCGGCGACGACGGCGGTCGGTTTGAGCGCAGCCAGGCGGTCGAGTGCCGCCATCCATTCCGCCCGGCTGTCCGTCGTGCTGTCCCCGACGTACATGTGGCAGTGGTTGTAGGCAACGTCGCCGGAGACGACCAGTCCCAGGTCAGGTACATGCAGCGAAGTCGTGTCCAGGGTGTCAGTGTGCCCCGTCTCGATCACCTCGTTAGGCGAGCCCTCGAGCTGGAGTTCTGGCGAATCCAGCGGCTCCGGAAGCGGAACCGCATCGGCGATCTGACCGGGGAACCGCGCCCTGAGCGAGTCGTCCAGCGCCTGAGTGTCCTGCTGTTGCATGTGCCGCAACGTCCCGGGCGAGGCCGTCACCCGCGCGCCCGGGAACTGGTCGAGCACGGCCGGCAGGCCGAGATAGTGGTCGCCGTGCCCGTGCGTGATGTAGATAGTGGTGAGGTTGCGGTCGTGCAATCCAACCCAGTCAGCCAGTGCTGTGGCCTCCGGGACGGTCATCAGCGGATCCACCAGCACGGCATCGCGGGCGCCGAAGATCAACGTGGACGTCGTCGGGTCCCAGGCGGGCGCGTCACCAAGGTTTGGTGGCGGGGCGACGAACGGCTTTTCCGGCGCGGTGAACACGTCGTAGTTCAGCACGGACTGAGTGGCCGGCATGGGTGTGCTCCTTTACCGTGGCGGCTGGCGTGCCCAGTAGATCGTTTGCGTCGTCGTCACGCCGTCGGCGCCGGGTTGCGACACCGACAAAGGCGAGCTTGTCCGGGCCGTCGAACCGCGCGTGCCGGAGCTGGGTAGTGCCCAGCCAGCTTGGTATCACTGAGACCTGGACATGATGGGCCACTGTCTGGCTGGTTTCGTCGACGTCGTAGGGCCCGGAATAAGCGATGTAGTAGCCATCTGGCCGGTCGTCATCTTTATCCGGCTCAGGCCCGGCCATCTGGGCGGACATATAGCCATCCGGGGTGCACAGGATCGCCCCGCGCGGGTCCTCGACGCTCAGCCGGAGCACGCTACCCGATCGATCGCGGCAGGCTTACCTCCGGGCGTTCATGCCCAGCGGCGGGCAAACCTCACCCGACTGGGTCAGGCGATTCGCCACGCATGACTTCAGCCTGTCTCCAAGGACGACGTGGGGGACCGAGGTCAGCCGGGCGGGAACTCGATATGCAGCCTGTTACCTGGATCTCCGTGAGGGCCGGGCACCGCTTCATGTTTGACAACGGGGGCGCGGGTAGCTAGCGGCCGCGGTTGCCGAAAGGCGGCCGCAAGTTCAGGAGCTCCTCTTTCACGGCGGGCCTTCATGGATGCCGGCAAGAGGCCTGACCCGGCCGTTAGCCAACAACCTGCAGGGAGCCCGACGTGATTGTCCTCGGCATCATCCTTCTCATCATCGGCTTTATCGCCCACATCGCCATCGTCTGGACCGTCGGCATAATCGTGCTGATCGTCGGGGCCATTCTGGCGCTGCTGGGGATGGCCGGCCACGCCGTTGGCGGCCGACGGCACTACTTCTAAAGGCCCGCGCACAAGTCCTGCGCAGATGTCAGGCGAGCCGGGCCAGTTCCCTGCCAGCGCCGCCGGCCCAGACGGTTTTGCCGAGCAAGCGGACGTGCTGCAGGCCGCGGCCGACAGCGGCCGGCTGACCCAGGAACAGGCCGAGGACCGCATGCAGGCGACGATTGACGCTGCGGAAACGATGGCTGAGCTGACTGGCGGACTGGGTCAGCCCGGCCGGCCGCTCAATAAGCGATCCCCATTTTTCATCGGCATGGCCGCAGCGGCCGGCGTCGCGGTCACTTACGGTCTGGCGGAGCTGATCATCAGAGCACGCGGCGTCCTCGTGCTGATCGGCCTGGCGCTGTTCATCGCAGCCGGGCTAGACCCGCTAGTCAGCTGGCTGACCCGCCGCCGGGTGCCGCGGTGGGCCGCGGTCATCATAATTCTGCTCGCCGCCGCAGCCATCGGCGCAGCGTTCTTCGCCGCGGCCATCCTGCCGCTGTCCGCGCAGGTCGCAGCCCTGGCCCAGCACCTGCCCGGCTATCTGCACGCACTGCAGAATCACAACTCCGAAATCGGAAGGCTGAACACGAAGTTCCATGTCCAGAAGGACCTGACGAACCTGATCCACACCAAGGGAATCACGCTCATCGGCGGGGTACTGGGCGCCGGCGAGCTGGTGCTCAGCGCGGCCGGGTCAGTACTCGTTGTGGCAGTTCTGACGATCTACTTCCTGGCCGGCATGCCCCGGATCAAGCTGTTCGCCTACCGGCTAGCACCGCATTCGCGGCGCACCCGGGTAATCCTGATCGGCGACGAGATCTTCGCGAAGATCGGAGGCTTCCTGCTGGGGAACCTGCTGACCTCGGCTGTCGCCGGCATCGGCACCTACGTCTGGATGCTCATCTTCGGCATCCCCTACCCCATCCTGCTGGCCTTGCTCGTCGCCATGCTCGACTTGGTCCCGGTGATCGGCTCCACCATCGGAGGCGCCATCGTCACCCTGGTCGCGCTGACCGTATCCCTGCCCGTCGCCATCGCCACGGCCGCCTTCTACGTGGCCTACCGGCTGGCCGAGGACTACCTGCTCGTCCCCAGGGTCATGGGACGGACCGTGCAGATTCCGGGCGTGGTCGCCATCCTGGCCCTCCTAGTAGGCGGCGCCCTGATGGGGATCATCGGCGCGCTGGTCGCGATCCCGGCTGCAGCGGCTGTTCGACTGCTGCTGCACGAAGTCACGTTCCGCCGCCTGGACGTGAGCTAGCACAAACGGCCTCGCCATCCCCCGCCTGAGGCCGACCGTGCAGCGCCTGAGCGGACGCGCGGCCCTAGCCGGGATCGGCCGTTCGCTGCAGGGCGCCGAGGAATGAAGCTGCCCAGTGGCTCACGTCGAATTCGCGGACCCTCCGCCGCATCGCGCGCATCCGGCGTCTGGCCTCGGCCGGCGGCACGGTGGCCGCTCGCACGATCACGTCCTTCATGCCGTCGATGTCATGCGGGTTGACCAGAAAAGCGCCGCTGAGCTCGTCGGCCGCGCCGGTGAACTCGCTGAGCACCAGCGCGCCGGTGTCATCGTCGCGGCACGCGACGTATTCCTTGGCTACCAGGTTCATGCCGTCCCGCAGCGAGGTCACCAGCATCACGTCAGCAGCCAGGTACATGGCGGCCATTTCATCCGCCGGATATGTCTGGTGCAGGTAGTGAATGGGAGGACTGCCGAGCTCGGCATGCTCCCCGTTAATCCGGCTCACGGCGCCCTCGACCTCCTCGCGCAGCAGCCGGTAGTGCTCGACCCGCTCGCGGCTCGGGCTGGCTACCAGCACTAGCGCGGTCCGCAGCGATCCGAATCGTCCCTCGCTGAGCAGCTCGCCGTAGGCCGTCAGTCGATGCAGGATGCCCTTGGTGTAGTCGAGCCGGTCAATGCCCAGCAGCACCACGTCCGGCTCTCCCAGCGCCTGCCGGAATCCGTCCGCCCGCTCTCTCACATCGGTCCGGCTGGCGATCTCGGCGAAGCCAGCCGAATCGATGGAGACCGGGAACGCCGCGGTCCGCACCTGCCGGCTGGCCCTGGGCGGCCGGTTCCTGCGTGTGCCAGCCGCCAGTCCTGCGGCGGCCTGGTCACCAGGGACATGCTCTTCGGCCGGTACCCGCACCAGCGATCCGCTGGTCGCCAAGCCGGCTGCCCGCCGGCATGCGCGCCGGAAGTTGGTCGCATCACTGTCGCGCTGAAAACCGATCAGGTCCGCGCCGAGCAGGCCGGCGACGATCTGCCGCCGCCACGGCAGCTGCGCGAAGATCTCATAACCAGGAAACGGAATATGGATGAAGACCCCGATGCGCAGGTCGCTGCGCTGTTCCCGGAGCATCTGGGGTACCAGCTGAAGCTGATAGTCATTCACCCAGACCGTCGCGCCGGCGGCCGCCTGCTCCGCGGCGGCTCGGGCGAACCGCCGGTTGACCCGCACATAGGCGTCCCACCATGGCCTGCGAAATTCCGGCGGGACGATCACGTCGTGATACAGCGGCCACAGCGTCGCATTGCAGAAGCCTTCGTAATAGTCGCCGATCTCCTCAGCCGACAATCCGACGCCCACCAGGTGCAAGCCCGAGACATCGAAGGAGGCGGGCGCCTCGCCCGATCCGCCGGGCCAGCCGACCCACGCACCGCCAGCGCGGCGCATGACAGGCTCCAGCGCGCTGACCAGCCCGCCAGGGCTCGGCCGCCACTCCGTGCCGCCGCCAGGACCGTCCACCCGATCCACCGGGAGCCGGCATGCTGCCACGACGAAGTCATACTCACCCACGGCCGACACGTCACCCATCGCACGAATCAATACCAGCTGTCCGGTGGCAAATGACCTTCACCTCTTGAAGGCGTCCTTGACCTCGTCGCCAGCCTTGTCCTCTGTGGCCATGGTCGCGACCTCCTCGTATCGGCACCCCTGGGGTGTCCCCGAGAGGCGCATCTAAACCTGGCACGCGTTTGACCGGCCCCGACCTGGGCAGTTGCGTGCCGTCCTTCATGATCAGCCACAGCCCAGCTATGGCGTGAGAGTGCGGAAGATGCGAGCCGCCGTTATCGTCAACCCGACCAAGCTTGCCAACCGCGAGAGCTTCAAGGAAGCACTTTGCCTCGCGATGCGTGAGCATGGCTGGAACCAGCCGCTCTGGCTGGAAACTACGACGGATGACCCGGGCCGTGGACTGGCGCGCCAGGCAGCAGCGACTGGCGCGGACGTCGTTCTGGCTTGCGGCGGCGACGGCACCGTGACCTCTTGCGCAGACGGACTTGCCGGCACGGGTGTCCCCCTTGCCATCCTGCCGATGGGAACAGGTAACGTGCTGGCCCGCAACCTCGGATTGCCCGTCGAGTTCGAAGCCGCGGTAGCAGTCGCGCTCACTGGCCGGGATGAGGCAATTGATACCGGGACGGCCAACGGCACGCGTTTCGTCGTCATGGCTGGCCTCGGTCTGGACGCCAGGATGCTCAGCGACACAAGTGAGCCGCTCAAAAAGCGGCTGGGCTGGGCAGCCTACGCGATCTCGGTGATCAGGCACCTCCGAGACCACCCCGTGCGGTTGACACTGGCCGCTGATGGCGAGCGGCCGGTTCGGTTGCATTCCAGTGCCGTGATCGTCGGTAATGTCGGCTGGTTGCGTGGCGGAGTGCCGCTGCTGCCTGACGCAAGGCCCGACGACGGAATGCTGGATGCGGTCTGTCTGAGTACACGCGGGTGGGGCGGCTGGATCGCGCTGGCTGCGGCAATCCTGACCAGAAAGGATGCAGCCGGCCGGGTGACCAGATTCGTTTTTCACGAGCTCGTTGTCGATTGCGGCACCGAGCAGCCCTGGGAGATCGATGGCGAGCTCATGGGGACAACACGCCGGCTGGTGATTGCCGTCCAGCCTGACAGGGTGCTGGTAAGGCTTCCAGCCGGCGAATGGCTCGGCGTGATGGCCACGCCACATACAACGCCCCAACCGGCACCTCGCTGGCGGCCGCCGCGGCCAGCGCGAGTTTCTCCAGGTTGTCATCGAGGAGAACCGTGCGCTCCTCGATCAGCCCCGGTTCTCATGTGGACGCAGTGATTAGCGAGCTGGGCTGCGGGTAGCGTCGTGGCGCCCGAAACAAACGACCGCACGGCTGAGCGGCCACGACGATCGGGACCCGATCGCTGAAAGGAACAGGACATGCAAAGGCCAAGGGCGGTCGCCTCGCGGCAAGAAGATGCAGATCCCGAAATATGCAGAGTGCACGCGTGGCGCGTGACTCAGCTGGCCCGCCTCGGCCTAGCTCGGCCGGTCGCCGAGGCAGTTGCTGACAGGGTCGACTGGCATGAGGTCGCGAAGCTGGTCCGACGCGGATGCCCGGCCGACCTTGCGGTGACGATCATTCAATAGTGTCCAGAGCACACCGCTTTTGGGCGCCGGGCAAGCTGGCACGGGCGACAGCTTCGGTCGAGGCGAGGGGGTGTCGGGATGGCGACGGAGACTCGCCCCGCCGAGCCGGGCGGGCGGGACGTCCTCGCCGACCTGGATTCGCGCCTACCAACGGGCTTCTACTGGTATCTGGCCATCCTTGCGTGCATCGGCGGGTTCCTCTTCGGTTATGACACGTCGAACATCGGCTCGGCTCTCGACTTCATCCCTTACTATTTGTCCAGTTTCGCGACGGGCTATCTGGTGGCCGGGGCGTCGCTTGGTGCAGCAGTCGGCGCCCTGATCGCGGGGCCGGTGACCCGACCAGTTCGGACGCAAGTTCCTGCTGATCACCGACGCCGCCATCTACGCCATCGGCGCGGTCCCGTCAGCGCATTCATGCTGCTCGCATCCCGCACGCTGATCGGGCTCGCGATCGGGGCCGACTCAGCGATCGCTACCGCCTACATCGCGGAATTCGCGCCGCGCAACCGTCGCGGCCAGCTGAGCATCATCCAGCAGTGGATGATCACCGTCGGAATTCTGGTGTCGTACCTCGTGGCTGTGATCATCCTCAAGGCCGCGCCAGGCTCCGCCGGCAACCTTGGCTGGCGGCTCATCCTGGGGATCGGGGGTCTCCCGGCGCTCGTCGCCGTTGCGCTCCGATCGAAGATGCCTGAATCGCCGCGGCGGCTGATGCTGCACGGGCGCCTCGACGACACCAGGGAAGCGTTCGGCCGGCTGGGCATGGATGTCTCCCGCGATGAGGTGCGGCAGGCGGCTGACCAGCTGCGGGCCGGCGAGCAGCAGCGGCAACGCAAGACACCGTGGACTGCCGGAGTGCGGCGAGCGCTCATCGTAGTCTGCGTGTTCTTCATCTTCCAGCAGATCACCGGGATCAATGTGCCGTTCTACTACGGCCCGCAGATACTCTCGAGCTTCTTCGAGACCGGCCACAATGCGGTCAGCGCCGCCGTAGCCGGCGTCGAGGTGACGGCGATCCTGGGCGCGGTCAACGTGGTCGCGACTTACTTCGCGTTCAGGTGGATCGACAAAAGGGGCCGTCGCCCGCTGGCCATCTGGGGTTATGTCGGCATGACAGTCTTCATCTTGCTCGCGGCCGCCGGTGTAGCGTTCCTCACCGACCTGCCCAAGACGGTCGTGGTTATGGTCGGCTTCTCATTCTTCATCACGTCGTTCGCGATCGGGGTCGGCGGGACCGGCTGGCTGATCCAGGGCGAGGTCTTTCCGACCGCCGTCCGCGGCCGGGCTGCTGCCATTGCGGCATGCGTCGACTGGCTGGCCAACTACGCGCTCATTGAGGCCTTCCCCGCCTGGCACAACGCCATCGGGCTGGCCTGGGTGATGGTGTCATTCGCGGTCCTGTGCGTGCTCGCAATCGGCTTCGTATCACGGTACCTGCCGGAAACCAAGAACCTGTCTGTGGAGCAAGCCGTCCACGTCTTCGAACAGCAAGCCGCCGGACAACCTGCCCACAGGTCCACTGCCACTTAACAGATGAGCGACCCCCGCCGGGCAGTGGCGTGCCCGCTCCGGCGGGCGCAGCCGGCAATCGTCGCGCAGACCGCCGCGACCTCAGCTTCGTGAATTCGGTCCAGAGCGAGTGAGATGAGTTCGTACGGCTAATGCGATGGGGACGCCTGACCGGGCTCGGCTAGCGCCGCCTCCAGGGTCGGATAAACGGGAATCAGCTGGTCGATCCCGACTAGCGTTATTATCCGCTGCACCGCAGTGGCAACGAGCCGGAGCTGGGTAGGCGTCGCAGCGCTCCGGTTACGGGCGCCGACCTGGTTGTAAACATCGATGATCGCCTGCACACCGGCCGAATCGCAGAAAGTCGTAGCGCTCATGTCGATAATCAATACCGAGGATGCCTGGCGGGCGGCGGCGCGAAGGGTCTCGCGGACTTCATTGGCATTCGTGACGTCGATCTCAGCGGGCATGCTGACCACCGCCTGCCCGCCCTCCCAGCGAAGCTGGTCAGCTCCGGCGATCATCGCAGCGACGCCGATGGATGGCACCGGAGCATGAGCAAGGCGATATCGTCCGTAGCAGCTTCGCTGCCGACCATCGCGGCCATGACCGCAGCGCAAGCTGCTTCAGGCGGCTCGGCCGTTACTACCCGGCAGAGGCGGGCCAGACCGTCGTCAAGGACCTGGCCGCGGCGCTCGATCAGGCCGTCGGTGTAGAAACAGAGAACGGAACCCGGCGTGATCTGAAGAGTGGCGGTCTTCCGGCGGGCGTCACGGGAAACGCCGATCAGCAGGCCTGGCGGGATCTTGGCGACCTCCGCAGCGTGTCCTGGCAAGGCGATGACGGGAGGGAGGTGCCCGGCCGAACAGATCCGCACTCGGTCCAGGCCGGGTTCGAATACCGCGCACAGCACAGTGGCGAGGGCGCCCGGCTCGAAATGCTGCATCTTGCGATCTAGCCGCGCCAGACCGTCAGCTGGGTCATCAGTTTCCAGGGCATAGGCGCGAAGCGCGCTGCGCATCCGTCCCATGATCACCGCGGCCGCGAGACCGGAGCCAGTCACATCGCCGATCACCACCCACATCTGTCCGGAGGGCACGCCGAACACGTCGTACCAGTCGCCTCCCACTTTCCCTTCGCCCGGCACGTAGCGGACAGCCATATCGGCCGAAACGTCCGCTGGCAGCGCGGCGGGAAGAAGACTGCGCTGCAATGCCTCCGCCGCGACACGGTCCTCCTGCGCCAGCAGCGACGCCAGCGCGGTGGCCGCTCGGTGCGCAGCCATCTCCAGCAGCTCAACGTCTTCGCTCGTGAACTCCCGCTGGGTCAGGGAACCCACATGCAGCACGCCGATCACCTTGCCGCCCGCGATCAGCGGCACGCCCATCAGCGCGCGGATCCCTTTCGCCAGCAAGATCGGGTTGAGCACGGTCGAATGGTCGACCCGATCGAGGATCACCGGCCGGTGCTGAGCGGCGATCCGGCCAGCGAAACCGCGGCCAACCGGTATCCGGACGCCCTGCCGCACTTCTTCTTCGAGCCCCGCCGCCGATATGGCGATCAGGTGTCCGGACCGGTAGTCGAGAAGCAGTACAGCGGCGGTGTCGGCGTGCAAGATGGCCCGGGTGCGCTCAAGCAGCTCAGTGAGAAGCTTTTGATCATCGAGGCGGGAGAGGGCGGCGTCGGTGATCGACTGGATGTCCCGCAGCCGCTCCTCGAGCGCAACACGACTGCCCGGCGCTGATGCCCGGGCGCTTTCCACTGGCACGGACTTCCCCCTCGGCCTGTCCCGTGCCTCATGTGCACGAGCTCTCGGACAAGGACCTAACGACACCTGGTCAGGTTTCGAATGGCACGATCTGTCTAGACAGCAGCCTAACGATCGGGTGCAGTTCAACGCGATCTGCCTGGGCCAGAAGTGGAGGAGCCCGTGCGCTCACGACCGCCTGGGCCCTGGGCAGGTCAGCCGCTGAGCTTGCCACCCGACGGGGCCGAGGTGCTCCGGTACGAGAGTACCTTGATCACTGTCCGGAGGTTTATCGCTATCAGGGCGCACCGGGCCGGCCTGCCCCCGCACCGAGTCGACGATCTGGTCATCGCCATCGCCGAGCTGGCCGCGAACACGCTAGCCCATACCGACGGGCCCGGCACAGTAACGTTCTGGGCCACGGCCGACGAGGTGGTTTGCGAGGTTAAGGACAAGGGTCGGATCAGCGATCCGCTGGTCGGCATGCTGCGGCCGGCGCCGGATGCGTCCGGCGGTGGCCGTGGACTCTGGCTGGTGCGCGAGGTCTGTGATCAGGTAGAGATCCGCAGCGGCGAGGCTGGCACCACTGTGCGAGTGCACATGCGGCGCGGCCCAAGCCAGCGCCGTAGCACCTAGATTGTCTAGCCAATAGCATGTCATAGATCGACGCGAACACCTCATCCTCATCAGACGGCGCAATTCGCGCCCTACTGGCTCTGGCGCGCATGGCTGAAACTGATCGCCTCGACGCGAAGGCTCAGCTTGAGGAGTCAGGCGGTCGAGGCTGCCCCCACTTCCACGTCGGCTCGCGAACCTGAAACGGCCTGCCGAGCGGGACTACGTTCGGCCAGGTCGCGCTCATGCCGGCGCCACCAGTCTCGAGGATGCCATCGGTGCTGGTCTCGCAGCTGTACTGCGTGCAGTTCGTCTGGTGCGAGAGCGGGTCGAAGGTCGCTGTCCTTCCGCTGCCGGCCAGGTACGCTACCGCGTTGACCGGAGCAGGAATGGTGACCACGGCCACGAACAGGATGATCAGCATCCCGGCCCAGCGCACGATCCACGTGACCAGATGGCGGCAAGGAAACTCGTGATGGTCGCCCGTGTCCAGCCATCGCGGCGGTGCAGCAACCGCACTGCCGCGGCCACATCAGGCTCGGCAGCATCGGTCCCCGGTGGAGAGGTCTGTCCCACACCCGAGACAGTAGAGCGATTTGCCTATGGCGGCAGCGAAGTCGACCTGCGGGGCTGGTGCGCAGCCGTCGTTCCCGTCATGACGTGCGTGTGTCGGCGATGCGGTAGCCGACACCTGGCGTTGTGGAGATGACGGGCGGGTCGCCGAGCTTGCGTCGCAGCCGACCGATCGTGACGGTGACCGTGTTGGTGAACGGGTCGGCCTGCTCGTCCCAGACGCGTTCGAGCAGGTCCTCGGCCTTCAGGTAGGCGGGCGCGGACAGCATCAGCGCCTCCAGCACCCCGAACTCCTTCACCGACAGGTCGAGGTGACGCCCGTCGCGGCTGACGGTTCTCCGCAGCGGGTCAAGCTCGATCCCGGCTGCCCGCAAGGTGCGTGCGCGCGCCGCCGGCTGCCTGCGGGCCAGTGCCCGCACCCGCAGCACCAGCTCGGGGAAGTGGAACGGCTTGCCCAGGTAGTCGTCCGCGCCGAGGCTGAGCCCGGTCACCCGGTCGCCTGGCTCCCCGGCCGCCGTGAGCATCAAGACCATGGCCCGGTGCTCGCGGTCGGTGATCATCTGGCACAGGGCGTCACCGTGGATGCCGGGCAGGTCCCGGTCGAGCACGACGACGTCGTAGGGGCTGAGGTCGAGCTTCGCGGCTGCCTCCAGGCCGTCGAGGGCCACGTCCACCGCAATGCCCTGATCGCGCAGCCCCTCGGCCAGGACCTCGGCAAGAGACCTGGAGTCCTCGACGACCAGCACTCTCATCCGGTCACCCCGGCCGGAGCCGGCGACGGGCGGGCGGCTGCCGATGGCAGCTCCACGCAGACCCGCAGCCCGCCGCCATCCCTGGCCTGCAGGTCCAGCGTTCCGCCGTGCGCCTCGGTGATAGCCGCGACGATGGACAGGCCGAGGCCCGAGCCCTTGTCCGACCCGGTCCGGTCCGCGCCGAGCCGCCGGAACGGCTGGGCTAGCTCATCCACCTGCCGCTGCTCGAGGACCTGGCCGCCGTTCTCGACGACCAGGCTGGTCCGGCTGCCGTTGGTGTGCGTCGTGATCTGGATCCAGCCGCCGTCGGCGTTGTGGCAGACGGCGTTGCCGATGACGTTGTCCACCAGGCGCGACAGCAGTGCCTGGCTGCCGGTCACCCACGCGCCACCCGGTCCGCTGGTGTCCTCCACCGTCAGGTTCCTGCTGTGGATGGCGTCGGCCTGGTCGGCCAGGGCTGCCCCGACGACGTAGTCAAGCGGCAGCGCCGTATAACCGGGCAGGTGCCGGTGCTGGGCGCGGGCCAGCGCCAGGAAGGCGTCGAGCAAGGCGTCGATCTTGTCCAGCTCGGCACGCAGGCGCCCGGCCAGGGCGACGGTCTGCGGCGGCGCCGGCTCGGGCTTAGCCAGCGCCACGTCCAGGGAAGCCCGCATCGTGGTCAGCGGGGTACGTAGCTCATGCGAGGCGTTGGCCACGAACCTCCGCTGGGCGTTGAACGCGAACTCCAGGCGGCCGAGCAGGCCGTCGATGGTGTCGCCGAGCTCCTTGAGCTCATCTCGCGGACCAGTCACGGCCAGCCGCTCGTGCAGGCTGTCTTCGGAGATGCGCTGGGCGGCGGCGGTCATCTGCCGGACCGGACGCAGCGCCCGGCCAGCGACGAGCCAGCCGAGCGCCGCCGAGACGATCGTCATGATCCCCAGCGCGATCAGCGACGAGATGAACAAGTCATGGCTTAGCTGGTTCTGACCGGACGGATCGACCTGCGCCGACTGCAGGTTTGCCACCTGCGACTGCAACTGGGCGACCTGCGATTGGAGGTCGTGGATACGGGTAGCAGCCTGGCCCTGCTGAGCGGGCGGCCCGCCGGCGGAGCGGACACTCACTGCGGAGCGGCCGACTGCGACGCCGCTGGCGATGGCCAGCAGCAGCGCCCCCGAGATCAGGAACAAGGTCGCGTACAGCCCGGTCAGCCGTACCCGCACCGTCCGGCCCGGCAGCCGCACCCAGCTCGGCAGCCTCATCCGCGTCTCCCTCGCATCGGCAACGGGCCTGGTCGGGGGCCGCCATCCCGGTTTCAGCATGGCGTGGCCGACCTAACAACGGGATAACAGCGTCCGTGCGGCCCATGTTATGGCCACCCCCGTAGAACGGTGTCGGCAAGTTTCCGCTGCGATCATGAAGGAAGGACCGATGCAGGCCACGATCGAAGTTAACGGACTGCGCAAGCGGTTCGGGCCGACACTGGCGTTGGACGGCATGTCGTTCACTGTGAAGCCCGGCCAGGTCACCGGCTTCGTCGGCCCGAACGGGGCCGGCAAGAGCACCACCATGCGGGTCATCCTCGGCCTGGACGCCGCCGACAAGGGAACGGCCACGGTCGGCGGCAAGCCGTACGCGAGCCTGCGCCAGCCCATGCGGGTACTCGGCTCGCTGCTGGACGCCGGGGCACTGCAGCCGAGCCGCAGCGCTCGCAACCACCTGCTCTGGCTCGCCCACTCGCAGGGCCTGGCAGCCAGGCGCGTCGACGAGGTCATCGAGCAGGCGGGCCTTCAGGGCGTGGCCAGGCGGCGAGCGGGCGGTTACTCGCTGGGCATGCGGCAGCGGCTCGGGATCGCCGGGGCAGTGCTCGGCAACCCGGCTGCGATCATGCTGGACGAGCCCTTCAACGGGATGGACCCCGAGGGCATCGTGTGGATGCGCGGGTTCCTGCGGTCCCTCGCCGCCGAGGGCCGGGCCGTGCTTGTGTCCAGCCACCTGATGAGCGAACTGCAGGACAGCGCGGACCACCTGGTGGTCGTCGGCCGGGGCAAGGTCATCGCCGATACGACGGTGGCGAGCCTGCTGGCAGCCGCCTCAGGCGACCGGGTGATGGTGCGCACGTCGGCGCGGCCGGAGGCGGCGGCGGTGCTCGAGCACGCGGGGGCCACCGTCGTCGCATCTGGCCGGGACGTGCTCACGGTCTCCGGCCTGCCCTCGGAGCGAGTCGTCGCTGCGCTCACCGGGAAGGCGGTGCCGTTCTCGGAAGTCTCCGCTCACCGGGCGACCCTGGAGCAGGCCTACATGGAGCTGACCAGGCAGGCCGTCGAGTTCCGGCCGGCCGGTTTTGACTCCCAGTCCGGGCAGGAGGTGGCGCGGTGACAACCCAGGCTGTCTCAGTGCCGCGGCATGACGCCGGGTTCGGCGACGGACCTCGCGGTGGCTTCGGCGCCGTGCTGCGCGCCGAATGGACCAAGTTCCGCAGCGTGCGCGGCTGGACGATCGGGATGATCGTGGCGGCTCTGCTGACCGTCGTCTTCGGCGTGTTCGTGGCCGCCAACGGAGTTGTCGGCTGCAGCATCAACGGCGGCCCGATGAAAACGGGCAAGGCCTGCCTGCCCTACGTCCCGCACGGGCCCGGCGGCCAGGTCGTGACCGACAGCTTCGCGTTCGAGCGCCAGCCGCTGACCGGGAACGGCGCCATCACCGCGCGTGTCGTCGCGCTGACGGGAGAGCACGCGGACTTCAGCAACGGGCGCGCGCAGGTGGGCAGCGGCCTGGTGCCGGGCCTGGCGGCGTGGGCCAAGGCGGGCATCATCATCAAGCAGAGCATCCATCAGGGCTCGGCGTACGCGGCGATGATGGTGACCGGCAGCAACGGCGTCCGCATGCAGTACAACTACACCGGAGACATTGCGGGCCTGCCGGGCAAGGTGTCGGCGGCCAACCCGCGCTGGCTGCGGCTCACCCGCTCCGGCGACATGATCACCGGCTACGACTCCGCCAACGGCACGCACTGGACGAAGGTCGGTACGGTCCAGCTGGCCGGGCTGCCGTCGACCGTCCAGGTCGGCATGTTCGCGACCTCGCCGAACTACACGGTGACCCAGAACTCGTTTGGCGGCGCCAGCAATAACAGCGGACCCTCCCAGGCCACCGGGACCTTCGACCGCGTCAGCCTGACCGGCTCAGCACCCGGCACCTGGACCGGCACCACGGTCGGTGGCGGAGGCCCGGCCGGTGCGGGCCCGCCCGGCGCGGGCCCGGCCGGCGGCTCCGGCACGGCGCCGTATGCCCGTACTGGCGGCACCTTCACCGTGACTGGGTCGGGCGACATCGCGCCGGTAACGCCGGGACCGGGCGGCGGACTCCCGACGGTGACGCTCGAGCAGAGCCTGGTCGGCGCGTTCCTCGGGCTGATCGCGATCGTGGTCATAGCGGCGATGTTCTTCACCACCGAGTACCGGCGCGGCCTGATCCGCACCACGCTGGCAGCCACGCCACGCCGCGGCGCGGTGCTGGCCGCCAAGGCCGTGGTGATCGGTGCGGTGGCATTCGTTACCGGGCTGGTCGCCGTGGCGGTCTCGATCGCCGCCGGCGTCCCGAGGGAGGAGAGCCAGGGGCAGGTGCTGCTGCCCGCATCGTTGCCGACCGAGGTGCGAGTTATCGTCGGCACGGCCGCGATGCTAGCGCTGGCGGCGGTGCTGGCTGTCTCCTTCGGCGCGATCCTGCGGCGCAGCGCCGCCGCGATCACGGTCGCGATACTGGTCGTCTTCATGCCGTTCCTGCTCGCCGTGGTCAATGCCGTGCCGGCCGGCGTCGGTGCATGGCTGCTGCGGCTGACCCCGGCCGCGGGCGTGGCGATCGAGCAGAGCATCCCGCGGTACGCGCAGGTCTCGACGGTCACCAATCCGGTGCAGGGCTACGACCCCTTGTCGCCCTACGCCGGGTTCGGCGTGCTGTGCCTGTGGGCTGCGGCCGCCCTTGTGCTGGCGCTGGTGGCGCTGCGGCGGCGGGACGCATGAGCGCCGCCGTGCAGGCTCCTCAAGCGGCGACTATGCACTCGGCGGCCGCGCGCGGGGCGGGCTTGCGCCATGCGCTGCACGCCGAGTGGACAAAGCTGCGCACGGTGTCGGGGCCCGCCTGGCTGCTCCTGGGGGTCGTGGCGCTGACCATCGCGGTCAGCACCGCGGCCGTCGAGGCCACCCACTGCCCGCAGAATCTGACCTGCCCGGTCGACACGACCAAGCTCAGCCTGACCGGGGTCCAGTTCGGCCAGGCCGTGGCCGCGATCCTGGCGGTGCTGATGATCAGCAACGAGTACAGCTGCGGCATGATCCGCACCACGCTGACGGCGATGCCCAACCGGCTGGCGGTACTGACGGCCAAGGCGATCCTGCTAGCCGCGCTGGTGCTGGCGGCCGGCGCGGTGGCGGTGTTCGGCGCTGTGCTGGCCGGGCATCTGATCCTGCCAGGCCACGGCTTTACCGCCGCGCGCGGCTTCCACCCCGTGTGGCTGAGCAACAGGGCGACGCTGCGCGCCGCCTGCGGTTCGGTCCTTTACCTGGCACTTATCGCACTGCTGAGCTTCGGCGTCGCGGTGGTCGTGCGGGACTCGGCCGTCTCCATCGGCGTCGCGCTCGCACTGCTGTACCTGTTCCCGATCGTTCTGGCGTTCATCGCCAACGCGCACTGGCAGCACCGGCTCGAGCGCTGGACGCCGACGGTCGCAGGGCTGACGATCCAGGACACCACCGGGCTGCGCAGCCTGGCGATCACGCCGTGGGCGGGCCTGGGCGTGCTGGCGATCTGGGCCGCGGCCGCGCTGCTGGCGGGCGGGATCGCCCTGCAGCTCAGAGATGCGTAACTCAAGGCACGATCAGGAACGAGGCCGTTCTTTGATGCCCTTGGCGAGCAGGTCCGTCACCTCTTCGATGCGCGCCGCGCGCAGGTCCGGCCGCCGCTTCGTGGCGTCGATGTAACGCAAGTAGCCATTGCGGTAGAACTGCGCGAGCGTGTCGAAGAACGCGCCGGCTGAGGGGTCGGCCTCCAGGGCGGCGGCAACGTCCTCGGCCAGATCTCCGCGCTGCGGCCCCTCTGGCGACAGTTCGACGGGTACCCGCGAGCCGACCACGATACCCGCATGCTGCATTCTCGCCGGGTTCATCGTGAACGCCCATCCGCTGTCGCCCCGCTCGAGCGTCACCCGTACCCGGCAGCCGTTGACCGTGCCGTTCACGTGATGCACCGCCTTGACGCCCCACTCCGCATCCGGGTCAAAGGGCACCACAATCAGCGCGTGGCCTCGGGGACCGACCGCGATCCGGACGTCAAAATGCTGAACGCGCATGGCCTATGGTGACACGCCGCCGACACGCCCAGCGGCCGCCCGTCGTCTCGTGCGAGCTCACGCGATGCTGCCGATAACGTCCATGTCGATATCGAGGTACTTGCACAGGGCGGTCAGTTCGGTGACGTAGTCGTCCGGCACTGCGTGAACATGGTTGGCACTGAACCGGCCGAGGACGCCGCACGTCCGCTCGGAGAGGGACACATCGGCCGGGTTACAGCCGCATGTCTCGCAGTGCTGTCCTGGCTGCCCACATTCCGCACATCCCGTGCACACCGCCGCCTGGCGGCGTCGACCCTGAACACAGGTACGTCCCTGGCAGGGGCACCCGGTACGGATTCCACCGGAACGCTGGCCGGCCGAAGGTCTGGCGTACCGTGCTAGCGCCAGCGGCGATGTCGCCGCCGATGTAGCCGGGGTTATACCGCTCCATGTCCGCTGCCGTCCGGACTGACCGGGCCAGGATCAGGTCACGGAAGCCGGGGGCGAATCGCTCGATCTGCGCCTCGATCCGGCCTGTCATGTCGACATCCGACCCCGGCGGTACATGGCAGTAGGCCCACAGCGCCTGCTTGCCGGCCGGCGCCCTGCCCTGGTCGACGACGCCGGGCTGGGTCACCAGGCAGAAAGGCTGCTCCGGATGCTGGCCGGCAGCGACCGCGGCCTCGCTGCGCGCGACCTCGGCGATGGTACCGCCGACGTGGATGGTGACCGTCCGCTGACAGGCGTCGTTCTGCCAGGGAACGGGGCCGTCGAGTGCCCAGTCGGCCTTGCACACACCCGACCCGTAGCGGAATCGGCGCATCGCGCGGCGGTAGCCGGGCGGCAGGCGGTCGCCCGCCATCTCGAGCAACTGTCGCGGGGTGACGTCCAGCATGACCGCGCGGGCAGGTGGCAGGTCAGCAAGACTCTTGACCCAGCCGCCGGTCGTGACCGTACCGCCGAGTTCGGCGAGCTCGGCGAGCATCGCCGCTACCAGGCGGCCGCTGCCGCCTTCAACGACTGGCCAGCCCGTGGTGTGCGCCAGCAGCATCATCGTCAGCCCGAAAGCCCCGGTCAGCGGAGCGGTCAGCGATCTGATCGAGTGCGCGGCCATGCCGGCGATCAGGGCTTGCCCCTCGGCCGTCTTGAGGCGGCGGGCCAGCACGGTGGCCGGCAGCACGCCTTCGGCACCGAACCGCGCGGCCGGGACCGGCCGGCAGGGTACTGACCGCAGCGGAGACAGCGCGAGCGACACGACGGCCTCGGCGTCACGTTCCAGCGGCTCCATCAGCCGCCGGTACGCACCGGCGTCGGCACCCAGCCAGCCGCCGTCTCCGCCACCGAGCCGCAGATCACCCCCGCCCGCCCGCCGTCCAGCGGCTGCGCCGCAGCGATCTCGGGCACCAGCAGCCGTACCCCGCGCGCGGCCAGGTCGCAGGCAGCGAAGAACGGCGAAGCAGCAGCCAGTCCATGCACCGTCGAGCACACGTCATGCGCGAAGCCGGGCAGCGTCAGCTCGGCGGTCCGGCAGCCGCCGCCTGGCTCATCCGCGCCCTCGAATACCTGTACCTGCAGCCCGGCCCGGGCTAGCGTCAGCGCGGCGGCAAGTCCGTTGGGCCCGGACCCGACAACGACGGCGTCGGGCTGGGTCACAGGCAGATCACCTCGCCATCCGCGGCGAGCGCGACCGGAACCGGGCTGTCGCGCAGCCCGGCGGAAAGCTTCTGCAGTTCGCTGTCGGTGCGGTCGGGCCGGTGATGAACCAGCAGGACCTGACGCGCCCCCGCGGCGACAGCCAGCCCGATGGCATACTCAGCCGCCGCATGGCCCAGGGTCTCCGCTGGGTCGAAATCCTCGGCGTACCAGAACGAGTCGTGCATGAGGATGTCCGCGCCGCGAGCGAGTTCCATCGCCGCGTCGTGGTATTCGCCGAGGCCATCGGGACCGGGCCCGAGGTTGGTCGGGCTGTGGTCGGGCAGGTACGCGAACGACATGGTGCCGTCGCTGACCCGGTATCCGAAGGTCCGGCCGCCCTTGTGCGGGATTTCCTTCGCGAGCAGCGTCAGCCGACCGACCTGGACCAGGCCGGGCTCGATCCCGCCGAACTCCCAGGATCCGCGCAGCTGGCGCGGCGTGATCGGGAAGTGCGGCGGGGACATCCCGCGTTCCAGGGCCGCCTCGGCCGCCAAGCCGTCCGGCGGGGCCGGCACTAGCAGGCGGACGGCGGCGTCATCCCGGTCGCCGCCGCGGAAGAAGGGCAGGCCGTGCACGTGATCCCAGTGCAGGTGAGTCAGCGCGATCGTGCCGGTGAACGGTCCGCCCGCCAGCAGCGGTGTCACGTTCCGTATCCCGGTACCCGCGTCCAGGATCAGCTCGGGCGCCACCGCGCCCGGCGGGGTGACGGCGACGCACGACGTGTGTCCGCCATACCGCACGAACTCCCGTCCTGGCGCCGGAGTCGATCCCCTGGTGCCGCACATTGCGATCCGCACTTAGCCGCCCTGCACTGCTTCCTCGTGCCGGTGGCCCGCCGCCAGCTCGATGAGCTCGCCCGCGCCGAACTGGCTGGCAGGTACTGCAGCGACCCGGCAGGCGGTAACGGCGGTCAGCGTCGCCGTCCGCACCCCGGTTTCCAGATGGGCGCGCTCGCCGAGTATCGCGCCGGGTCCGTACTCGGCCAGCTCAGCGCCGTCACGGTCCACCCGGATCACCCCGTCAAGCACCAGATACACGCCCGCGCCCGTGTCGCCCTGCCGCACGAGCGTATCGCCAGGCTGGAGGGTGGTGAAGGCGGGCTTGCTGGCACCGTGCATGAGCTGCACCGACAGGGCGCGTTCAAGCGCGGTCTCCACCGCAGTGACCAGTGCGGGTGAGTCTTCCTCGCCCCACGGCGTGTGCAGTGTGCCGGACCGGTCCGTCCAGTCCTTGAAGTTGGTCAGGCCCGATTTGGCGGCGAGCTCACCGGCAGCGCCGTAGATCCAGTGCCGCGGGAACGGGCTCGCGCCGGTCATCTCGAACTCCGCCTGGCCGTCCGCATGCAGAGTCAGCGCCAGCGTCGTCCACACCAGCGGTGCCTGCCACTGGACAAACGGCTTGCGGCTGACGCGCCGCGGCATGGGCGCGCCGGTCCGGCCGCCAACCGTCTGGACGAACCGGACCCAGCCGTCGCCAAACTCCGGCGCGTGCTGGATGTCCGGCAGCTTGGCGGCCTGGAACCGGTACTTCATTGCGCCGACCCGGACGATGGTAGAACCGATGAGGCCGCCGCCCGCGTAGCCAGCGCCGGCAATGCGGCCGTCCGGCTCGACCTCGATCCAGACCCGGAGCGGGTTGGCGAAACGGAACCGGTCCGCTGCCTGCAGGGCGGGAAGATCGCTGATCTCGGCCGGCGGCGGATCGTCGTAATGCCCGATGCCCGCGTCGAACGCGAGCCGCATACTGCCGGTGACGGCCTCGGACGGGATCCAGGACAGTGACGTAACGCTGCTTTCATACCTCATGCCACCAGGCTCGCCGTCGCGGCCTGATGGCGACAGGGTGCTGCCACTGGGCTTGGTGGCGTGCCAGCACCACACCAGATACTGCGACCTGCACCCTGGTCAGCATTGCCGCCCGCATGCGACAACTATCTAGATGAACGGCACAGCCACGCCCGCCGGGCGTACCATCACCGTCTTCCTTGCTGACGACAACCTGATCGTCCGCGAGGGGGTGCGCGCGCTCATCGACCGCACTCCCGACCTGCAGATCATCGGAGTGGCGGCCGACTACGACGAGGTCATTGCGGGCTGCGCTGAGCAGGCGCCGCAGGTCCTGGTCACCGACATCCGCATGCCGCCAAGCTTCCGCACTGAGGGCATTGACGCCGCCAGGGAAGTACGCAAGCGGCATCCGGGCACCGGCGTTGTGGTCCTGTCCCAGTTCGACGACCCGGAGTACGCGGTCGCCTTGCTCGCCGACGGGTCCGCGGGTTATGGCTACCTGCTCAAGGACCGGGTCGCGGAGGGGAGCCAGCTAGCCGACGCTATCCGCAGCGTGGCCAGCGGCGGCACCGCGCTGGACCCGACGATTGTCGAGGCCCTGCTCCAGCCGGTCATCAGTCCCGGCGGGCTGCTCCCGGTCGAGGAGGAGCTGCTCGCCATGATCGCCGAGGGCAAGCCCATCAAGGCAATCGCGGTGGCCAGCAAGTCGACGCCAGAGGCTGTGGACGCGGAGGTGGAGGCCGTGTTCCGCAAGCTCGCCGCTGGCGTCTCCGCGGGTCATCAGGGTGCGATCCGCAGGCTCAGGCTGCTGCACCAGGCGATCGTCGACCGTGAGGAGCAGGGCGAGACGCTGTCCAGGCTGCTGCCGAGCGGGCTCGCGGAAAAGCTGCGGCGGGAGTCCCGCCCGATCGGCGAGACCGAGCGGGTCATTGTCACGGTCCTGATGAGCGACATCCGGTCGTACTCCACCATTGCGGAGCATGCCGACCCGAGCCAGCTTGCGGGCCAGCTCGGCACCCATCGCGCCGCCATGAACCACGCGATACTCGGCCAGTCCGGCACCGTCATGCAGTTCGTCGGCGACGCCGTCATGGCCGTGTTCGGAGCACCCTTCCCGCAGCAGGATCACGCGGACCTTGCAGTCGCCGCCGCGGTCGCGATGCATGCCCTTCAGGCCGAGATCAACGAGGGCTGGCAGCGCGAGGGCCTGCCCGCGTTCGGGCTCGGGCTGGGGCTGTCCACGGGCGAGGCTGCGGCGGCCTTACTGGGGTCGGCTGAGCGGCTGGAATACACGCTGGTGGGCGACACCGTCAACCTGTCGCAGCGGCTGCAGCAGCTGGCCGCAGCCGGCGAGACCGTCCTGTCGGAGGCGACACTCAAGGCCCTGCGGACGCCAGTCGACGTGCTGCCGCTTCCGGCGCAACTGGTGAAAGGCCGCGACACCCTGGTCGTGGCGTTCAAACTGATGACACAGCAGGGCCGGACGTCCGGGCCCGGAGGGGGAACAAGATGAGCGGGACAAGCCTCGCCCTGCAGATGCGGGGCGTGCGCAAGACCTTCCAGGCCGAGAACGCGCCGGTCCGCGCCCTGCGTGGCGTCGACCTGGACATCGCTGCCGGCGAGTTCGTGGCGCTGACCGGCCCGTCCGGCTGCGGCAAGTCGACGCTGCTGAACCTGGCGGCCGGACTTGACCTGGCCGACGAGGGCAGCATCTTCGTGGCGGACGAGGAGGTCACCGGCCAAGGTGAGGACGAGCTGGCCAGGATCCGGCGTCGCCACATCGGCATCGTCTTCCAGTTCTTCAACCTGCTCGAGGGCGTGACGGTGCTGGAGAACGTGGCGCTGGCCGCGATCATCGCGGGCCGCAAGCGCCGTGCGGCTGAGACGCGGGCACGTGACCTGCTGGACCTGCTGGGGCTCAGCGAGAAGTCGTCGGCCACCCCCGGCGTCCTGTCCGGCGGACAGCGGCAGCGCCTGGCGATAGCACGGGCACTGGCCAACGAGCCCACGCTCGTGCTCGCCGACGAGCCCACGGGCGCGCTGGACTCCGATGGCGGTCAGGAAGTGATCGAGCTGCTCCGCCGCCTGCACGCCGGCGGGCAGACCATCCTGCTCGTCACGCACGACAGCGCGGTAGCCGACGCGGCCGAGCGCGTCGTCCGCATGCTCGACGGCCGCGTGACCCCCGCGACCAGCCAGCACGGAGCGGTCGTCCCGGCCCGAGTGCTATGACCGAACTGCCGACGATCAGGCCAGGGGACGCGCCGGACGTGATCGCCGCGAGCCCGTCGCACCCAGGCCCGAGACCGGGCGGCGTCCGGAGGTTCGTGACCGGCTTCGTGTGTCCTGCCGGTGCGCTCGCACTGGCACTGCTCGCGCTGCTGACCCGCCACCCCTCGTCTGACCTGCAGCGGGTCGCCGCCGGGCTGCTACTCGCCGCGGCCATCTCGGCTGCCGTGCTTGCTCGTTCCGCCGAGCGCACGCCGCAGTGGCAGGCCGCTACGGGCACCCTGGCCGGCTCGGCGGCCTTCGCCTGTTACCGGCTGGCTCTGAACGCAACGGGCAGCGCCCACGATGACGCGATAGCCGTGTCCACCGGCGCGACGCTGATCACGATCGCGATCTCGGTGCACCTGGTCCTCGCCCTGCCCGACGGCCGGCTCACCCGCCCGCCTGTCCCCGTCCGGGCACCGGCTCAGCCGGGCCGTCCAGCCCAGCCAAGCCGGCCCCGGCGGATCGCCACGATCCTCGCCTACGCGGCCGCCATCGCTGCCGGCCTGGCGCTCGGTATCCGCAACGTCGCCCTCAGCGTTCCGGCGGGCGCCGTCGTCTGGACGGCGGCGCTCGCTCTCGCACTCCCGGCTTTGCGCCTCAGGTATCTAGCCGCAGCCGGGCGTGATCGCGAACGGCTGCAATGGATCGGCGCTGGCGCGGTCCTTGCAGCGGGGTCTTGCGCTTGCCGCGGGAGTGCTGCGCGTGCTCGTCGGCTGGCCGGCTCCGGTCGCGGCCACGGCGGCGGCCTGCACGGTCCTGCTGCCGATTGGGATGATCGCGGGCGAGATCCGCCCGCTGGCGCCAGCAGCTGGCCGGGTTCTCGTGCAGTTCATCGCCGTCGCCGGCTTCACCGCCGTGGTCGCCGTCGTGTACGTGATCATCGTGCTCGGCGTCGGCAGGGGTCCGGCGGACGCGAGCGACCGCGAACTGCTCGGGCTGTCCATGCTGGCGGCTGCCATCGCGGCTATCGGCTATCTGCCGGCCAGGGAACGACTGCTGGCCTGGGCCAAGCACGCCGTCTACGGCGCACGTGAGGCGCCCGACGAGGCGCTGCGCACATTCGGCAGCCGCCTGTCCCGGGCGATTCCCATGGACGAGCTGCTCCTGCAGCTCGGCGAGTCCCTGCGCAAGACCATGACGCTGACCAGCGCCGAGGTCTACACGGGCAGCGGCGACATACTCGAGCGTGCCGTGTCGGTGCCGGACTCCGGGCCGCGAAACATCGTCGTGACCCCGCGGGAGCGGCCCGTCATCACCAGGGCCGGCGTCTCCGGCAGCGCATGGGCTACGGTCTGGCTACCTGCGCTGCTCGACGGGCGCGAGGCCGCCCAGTTGCGGGTGGCGCCGGTCAGTCATGCTGGGCAGCTGCTCGGGCTTATTGTCGTCGAACGTCCCGCAGGCGGCGATAGCTTCACCGATGAGGACGACCGCGTGCTGACAGATCTGGCCCGCCAGGTCGGGCTCGCCTTCCACAACGCGCAGCTGGACTCCGCGCTGCAGAACACGCTCGACGAGCTGCGCGGCCAGGCCGATGCCCTGCGCGAGTCACGCGCGAGGATCGTGGCCAGTGGTGACGCCGAGCGCCGCAGGCTGGAACGCAATCTGCATGACGGCGCCCAGCAGAATCTTGTCGCGCTGGCGGTGAACCTCCGGCTCGCCCGAGACATGCTTGACGAGCCCGAAGCCGCTGGCCAGATGCTGGACCAGCTGGCAGAGGATCTGAAGGTGACGATCGCAGACCTGAGGGACCTGGCGCACGGGATCTACCCGCCGCTGCTCGCCGACAGCGGCCTCGGGCGGGCGCTGGAAGCTGCCGCCAGCCGCAGTCCGCTGGCGGTCACCGTCATAGCGCCCGGCATTCGCAGGTACTCCGCCGACATCGAGGCCGCCGTGTATTTCTGCTGCCTTGAGGCTCTCCAGAACGCGGCCAAGCACGCGCCAGGCGCCGATGTCGAGGTGCGGTTGTGGGAAGAGTCGGGCGGGCTGCTGTTCTCTGTCCGCGACGACGGACCCGGCTTCGACGTGGTGCGGGCGCGGCTGGGTCACGGGTACACCAACATGGCCGACCGGCTCGGCGCCATCGGCGGAACCGTGCGCTGGCAGTCAGAGCCTGGCCACGGCACCGCAGTGCAGGGCTCGATCCCGCTGACCTGAATCTGGCTCAGTCCGGCCCCGGCCACCCGTCGTCGCGATGCGCCCAGATCCGGCGCAGCATCTCGGTGCCAAGCCGCTCCTTGTTGACGTATCCGGCAGCGCCGCTGGCGCCGGCATCCGCGGGCAGATCGCGAACGTCGTAGGTGGAGCACAAGATGACGACGGTGTCCGGATGCGCGGCCAGGATCTGCCTCGTTGCCTCGATGCCGCTCATCTGCGGCATGTTGATGTCCATCAGCACAAGCTCGGGACGGAGGCGATCGGCCAGCGCGACCGCCTCGTGGCCGCTGGTCGCCTCGCCAGCCAGCTCGAACTCGTCCAGTCGCCGCAGCACAGCCTTGGCCGCGAGCCTGAACTGCGCCTGATCGTCGACCACGAGCACCGAATGCGAACTGGCCACGTCCTCAGTCTCGCACGGTCGCCTTCCACCACCCAGGGTGCTGACACCCGGGTCACGCAGGAGGTTAGCCTCCCGTCAGCCGACTGCCTGCGTCTGGTTGAGGTACATCAGGACAGCCTTGACCCGGCGGTTGACGTCGCGCTCCTCCGTCAGGTTCAGCTTAGCGAAGATCGAGTTAGTGTGCTTCTCGACCGCACGCTCAGTGACGAACAGTGCCGCCGCGATCGCCGAGTTGCTCTTGCCCTGCGCCATGCCGGCGAGGATTTCCAGTTCCCTGGAGGTGAGCGAGGCAAGGCCGAGCTGATCGTCGTGCACGCGTGATCGCACGAGCTGGTCGACGACCATCGGGTCTATCACGGAGCCGCCCGCAGCGACCGCGCGGATCGCTCCAGCTAGCTCGTCCACGGCGCCGATCCGCTCCTTGAGGAGGTAGGCGCGGCCCGCCGAGCCTCCTTCGAGCAGCGCGATCGCGTAGCCCGGCTGGACGTACTGGCTGAGAACCACGACGCCGGTGCCTGGAAGGTGCTCGCGGATCCAGGCGGCGGCCTGGATGCCCTCATCGCTCCCGGTGGGCGGCATCCTGATGTCGGTGACTACGACATCGGGACACTCGCGCTCGGCTAGCGCGAGCAGGCCGGGAAGATCGCCGGCAGTGCCTGCCAGCTCGAAGTCGGCGTTAGCGGCGACCAGCCGGGAGATCCCCTCGCGCAGCAGCACGTGGTCCTCGGCCAGCACCACCCGAATTCTGGTCATCGCGGCAGATGGTACGCGCTCCAGGTGGCCGGGTGCTATCACACCGGTCAACGGTGGTGCCGCCACTCCTGCTCGCGGGGGCTCGTCAGGCGCACAATGACGGCATGACAATCGCGTGGTATGCGTGCCGGGCCACCTGGCGGCAGATGTGGCGGACCACGGTGCTGGTCGCGATCATCGGCGGCCTGCTCGGCTCGGTCGCGCTCGGCGCGCTGGCTGCGGCCCGCCGGACCGATTCCGCCTACGGCCGGTACCTGCGCTCGGTGAAGGCCAGCGATGTCATGGTGGACGTGCCCGGCCCGTTTCTTCCCATCATCAAGGCGATCGAGCGCGCGCCGGGCGCAGTGTCGAGCGCAGCATGGATCGGCGTGGGCGCCAATCCTGTGATCCGCGGCAGGGTCGATGACGCCTTCCTCACCAATGCGCTCACCGGCAGCCTGGACGGCGAGTTCTACCGGCAGGACAAGGTCAAGGTACTGGCCGGGACGATGCCGCCACCGAGCGCCGCCGACGAGATCGTGCTCACCCAGAGCATGGCCAACGCCTTCCGCCGGCAGCACGTGCAGTTCCGCGTCGGCGATCGCATGACCTGGCAGCTCTACCAGGCGCAGCTGAACTCACCGGCACCCCAGCCGGCCCGCCGGGTCACCTTCAGGATCGCGGCGATCGTCGTCGTGTCGCCTGCCCTGGCCGACCAGTTCGACGACACCGCGACCGCGATCCTGACGCCGGCCGCCACGCAGCAGATCCTCTCCTTCCCAACTAGCAAGGGCTACGAATGGGCATTCGGATGGGCGACGCTGCGACTGCGCGGCGGAGACGCCGGCGTGCCCGCGCTGCGGGCCTGGCTGAACAGCTACTCGGAGAGGGTCAGCAGCCTGGTGCACGCTCCGGTCGAGCTCACGATCCGGCAGCTGGCCGTCGTCAAGCGCGCGGCCCAGCAGGCGATCAAGCCTCAGGCGCTCGCACTTGCAGTCCTGGGCGGCCTGGCGGCGCTCGCGCTCATCCTCCTGATGGCGCAGGGACTAGGGCAGCTGCTGAGCCGCACGGCGGCAGATGCGCCGACGCTGCGGGCCCTCGGTGCCAGCCGTCTACAGGCGGCGGCAGCGGCAGCCGGGTGGGGCCTGGTCGCGGTGTTCGGTGCGATGGTGCTGTCAGTCGCCGGCGCTATCGCGGTGTCGCCGCTGGCACCTGTCGGCCCGGTCAGGATCTACGACCCGGTCCGTGGTTTCCAGGCCGACTGGCTGGTGCTTGGCGGCGGCGGCATGGTGCTGCTGGTCATCGTGCTGACCGAGCTCGGCTGGCTCGCCTGGCGAGCCGTCCGCGAGGCCCGTGAGCTGCCGCCGGCCCGGGCGTCCGCGCTCGTGACCGCGGCTAGCCGCGCCGCGCTTCCGGTGACCGTCGTGACAGGGATCCGGCATGCGCTGGAACGCGGCACCGGCCGCCTCAGGGCTCCCGTGCTGGCGACCCTCGCGGGCTCGGTTGTCGCGGTGACAGCCCTTGTCGCCGCGCTCGTATTCGGCGCCAGCCTGACCGGCCTGACCACGCACCCGGAACGGTACGGCTGGAACTGGACGATGCTTGTGGAATCGTCAGGAGGATGGGGCAGCTGGCCGACGGGGCACCTGGATCCGCTTTATGGCGATGATCCGGTCGATGGCGATCACCTCATCGCCGGTCAGCCGGGCGTGCTTGGCTGGTCGGAACTCGGCTTCGGCCAGCTAACCATCCACCGTACCGAGGTCCCGGTCATGGGCATCCTGGGCCACCCCGGCCGTCCGGTCCAGCCCCCGACAACCAGCGGGCATCCGCTGACGGGACATAATCAGGTCGAGTTCGGCACCGTGACCATGCGCCAGCTCGGGTTGCACATCGGCGAGCAGATCCGGATGGGCCACGACCCGGTCCCCGTCACCGTGGTGGGCACCGCGACACTCCCGTCATTCGGGATTGTGCTGACTGACCACGTCTCGCTCGGCCGGGGGGCGATGATGGACGAGGATACGCTCCTGACGATCCTGGGATTCTCGCTGAGCCCGAGCCCGACCCAGGCCGAGGACGCGATCTCGACGCCGTCGTATCCGGCGGCCGCGATCTTCGACCTCAGCTCCGGGTCCGATGCCAAGGCGCTGGCAGCGAGGATCATCCGCTATGCCAACTCGATGCCGGGGAACGCGGGCTCCGTCTACACCTTGCCCCCACAGCGAGGCGCCCCTGTCCGCAATGCCAGCCAGATGGGCAGTCAGCCGCTGGCGCTCGCCATCGCCGTGGCGATCGCCGCAATCCTGGCGCTCGCCCTGACCGTCCTGGCCTCGGTGCGGGAGCGGCGCCGGGACCTCGCGCTGCTGAAGGCGCTCGGTCTGCGGTCGTCGCAACTGCGGGCCGTTGTCGGCTGGCAGACCACCACGATCCTCGTGATCGCCGCGGCGGTCGGTGCTCCGCTCGGCATCGCCGTCGGCAACTGGGCCTGGACGACGTTCGCCAACTCGATCGGCGTCGTGCCGTTCCCGGTGGTGCCCACAACCGCGCTGCTAGCCGGCATAGCCGCGCTGCTGGTGGCCGGGAACCTGCTGGCCCTGTGGCCCGCGCAGCTGGCCGCACGGGTCGCCCCGGCGGCCACGTTCCGCACCGAGTAAGGACTGCTGGCTTATCGCCAGCCAAGCTCCGGCGCCACGTGGGTGAGGATGGCGTCGATCACGTGAGCGTTGTAGTCGACGCCGAGCTGGTTGGGCACGGTGAGCAGCAGCGTGTCGGCAGCTGCGATCGCCTCGTCCTCCTTCAGCTGCTGGATCAGCACATCCGGCTCGGCGGCGTAGCTGCGGCCGAAGATCGCCTGGGTGGTGGCGTCGATGAACCCGATCTCGTCAGCGTCCTGGTTGCGGAGGCCGAAGTAGGCCCGGTCGCGGTCGTCCACCAGGGCGAAGATGCTGCGGCTCACCGATACCCGGGGCTCGCGGGCGTGGCCGGCCTTCTGCCAGGCGTCACGGTATCCCTGGATCTGCTCAGCCTGCTGCAGGTGGAACGGCTTGTCCGACTCGTTGCTGATCAGGGTGGAACTCTGCAGGTTCATGCCCAGCTCTGCCGCCCAGGCGGCGGTCCGCTGCGACCCGGCGCCCCACCAGATGCGCTCGCGCAGCCCTTCCGAGTGCGGCTCGACGCGCAGCAGGCCTGGCGGGTTCGCAAACATCGGGCGGGGATTGGGCTCCGCGAAGCCCTTCCCTCTCAGCACCTCAAGCAGCACCTCGGCGTGCCCGCGGGCCATCTCGGCGTCCGTCTCGTCCTCCTGCGGCTGGTAGCCGAAGTACCGCCAGCCATCGATGACCTGCTCCGGTGACCCGCGACTGATCCCCAGCTGCAGGCGGCCGCCGGAGATCAGGTCAGCCGCTCCAGCATCCTCGGCCATGTACAGCGGATTCTCGTAACGCATGTCGATGACCGCGGTCCCGATCTCGATCCGGCTGGTCCGCGCGCCGACGGCCGCCAGCAGCGGGAAAGGCGATCCCAGCTGCCTCGCGAAATGGTGCACCCGGAAGTAGGCGCCGTCAGCACCCAGTTCCTCGGCGGCCACCGCCAGGTCGATCGACTGCAGCAGCGCGTCCGACGCCGACCTTGTCTGCGAGCCCGGCGACGACGACCAGTGCCCGAACGACAGGAAGCCAATCTTCTTCACCAGCGCACCAACGCCAGCCGCCCGTGCGCCATTCCAGGCCACTCAGGCACCGGCGTCCCGGCCGGCCGGATGCTCGTTCGCGCGTCCGTCCGGAAGCACGAGCTCAAGCTGGCCACGAGGCAGGGCTCACCGAGGCCCTCTGGAGGCCGGTCCGGGAATACTGGCAAGAGCAGAATCCGCAGACCGAGGCCGCGATGCGAGAGGCGCGCTCGCTGGATGCCATCCGCTGGCAGTACCTGCACGGCGTCCCGGACGAGAGCGCGGTCAGCCCCGATACCTGGCATCACGACTTCGCACTCGTGTCACGCCCGGGCAATGACCGCATTCAGCTGAGCCTGTTTGCGGACTACGCCAGCAATATCCCGTTGTATCCGTACCTGCATGCCTACCTTCGCGAGAGCCGGGTTCCGCTGCTCGCGGGTCTGGGGGCGCAACGACGAGATCTTCGGCGCGGACGGCGCCCGCGCGTTTGCCGCGGACGCGCACCGGCCCGAGATCCATCTGCGTGATGGCAGCCACTTCCTGCTCGAGAGCAACCTCGACGCCGCTGCCGCTCACATCCTCGGCTTCCTGGGAAGGACATTGTCATGACCGGACCGCTGCACGACCAGACCGTGCTCGTTGTCGGCCGCGGCAGCGGGCTGGCGCGTGCCGTGACACTAACGGCCCGCGACGCAGGAGCCCGCGTCGTCGCGGCCGGCCGGGACACCGAAGCCCTGCTTGCCACGTACACAGGCGAGCCCCGCATCACTACCGAGCATGTCGATCTCACCGACGAGGCCTCGATGGCCAGCCTGGCGGGCCGGCTGGGCACAGTTGACCACGTGGTAACTACCGGCTCCGCGCGAGCCAGAGGCCACCTCGCCGACCTGGACCGGGACGCAGTCCGGCTGTCCTTTGACACGAAGGTGATCGGCCCGCTCATGCTGGCCAAGCACGTTGCGCCGCGGATGAGCAAGACCGGGTCGTTCGTGATCTTCTCCGGCGTTGCTGCGGCAAAAATCGCGGTCGGCACGATGGCCGTGGCCATCACCAATGCCGCAGCCGACACCCTTGCCCGTTCCCTGGCGCTTGAGCTGGCCCCGATCCGGGTAAACGCCATCTCGCCCGGCGTCGTCGACACTGGCGCCTGGGACGCCCTGGGCGAACAGGGCAAGGCCGACTACTTCGCGGACATGATCGCCCGCAATCCAGTCCAGCGGATCGGGACTCCCGACGACATCGCCACCGCGGTGCTATTCGCGATGACCAGCACATTCCTCACCGGCCAGACACTGCACATCGACGGCGGCGAGCCGCTGACCTGACATCACCCCTGCGGGCACATCCCGCCGGGCTCATGCGTGGGATGGGAACGATGGGACTTTCGTGGCAGCAGGGACCGCTCGCCTCCGGATCGATCGGCCGCTTCCTCGTACCTGAGCCGTTGCCCGACAGGCTGCTGTACGCCGAACCGCTGCGGCGGCGCATGCGCGTTAAGTTCGGCGGGACGTGGATCGCCGACAGCGAAGACGTCATGCTGCTGCACGAGCCCGCCCGCTATCCGGTGGCTTACCTCCCGCTCGGGGACATCTCCCCTGACGTGCTGGAACCCATGGAGTACACCACCCAGCACCAGGACCTTGGGACCACGTCCTGGTTCGCCGTCCGAGCCGGGTCGCAGTCCAAGGCACGGGCGGCGTGGCAGCACATCGAACTGCCGGCTTATGCGAGCGAACTGAACGGACGGGTCGCGTTCGCCTGGCGAGCCATGGACGCCTTCTACGAAGAAGACGATCGAATCGTCGGCCATGCCGCCGACAGTTACCACCGGATCGACATCCGCCAGGCGAGCCGCCGCGTTATCGTCCGCCACGGGGACCGGGTCGTCGCCGACAGCAGGCGCCCGCTGGCCCTGTACGAGTCCGGCTTCGCACCCCGCTGGTACGTCCCGCGCGCCGACGTGGACGAATCCGCGCTGACCGCGGTGGAGTTCCAGACGTTCTGTCCGTATAAGGGGGTTTGCAGTTATTACGACATCGGGGATGCGCACCGCGCCGCCTGGTCCTACCTGAATGCCTGGCCGGAGGTGGGACGCGTCGCCGGCTTTATTTCGTTCGAGCCGGACGAGGTCGAGGTGAGCCTCGGTAGCAGGCGGCTGCGGCTGGAGCCCGGCCAGAGCGTGATCCCGCACGGCATCGACCGGGAGCTCAGCCTCGATGAAGCACCGCCGGGCGGCCGCCTGTGACCATGCCCCGCCCGGCGTCGGCAGCAGCCAAGGCTGCGGAACGAGGTAATGCCGTGCCGGTGCTGATGTCGGTCAACGTCGGCATGCCGAAGGACGTGCCCTGGCAGGGCAGGACCGTCCGCACCGGCGTCTGGAAGTACCCGGTGGCAGGACCGCGGATGGTGCGGCGGCTGAATATCGACGGGGACGGCCAGGGCGACCTGAACGGCCACGGCGGTGAGCAGCGGGCGGTGCTGGTCTACCAGATCGATTCCTACCGGCACTGGCAGCAACACTTCGGGCGCGATGATCTCAGCTACGGCAACTTCGGGGAGAATCTCACGGTCGACGGGCTGCCCGACGGCGAGGTGTGCATCGGCGACCGGTACCAGATCGGCGATGCAGAGTTCGAGGTCACCCAGCCGCGGGTTACCTGCTACCGGGTCGGCCTGCGCCTGGGCGAGCCCGAGCTCCCGGCCCTCCTGGTCAGCCACCACCGTCCGGGCTTTTACATGCGGGTCATCAGCGAGGGACAGATCCAGGCCGGCGATGCGATCGTCAAGACCAGGACCGGGCCCGGCGCCCTGTCGGTGGCCGCCACCGATGCGCTGCTCTACCTGCCCGGCCGAGACCCGGGCAAGCTGCGCGCCGCCCTGCAGATCCCCGCCCTCAGCCCCGGCTGGCAGGACTCGTTTCGCGGCCTGGTTGCCGACGCCGAAAGTAACAGCGCCCCCGGCACGCCGGCGCCGAGCGCTGCAGCCCGGCCTGGCCTGCCTTCCGGGAGCTGCGCGTCACCGACGTCGTCCGGGAGAGCGCGGCGGTGTCCTCGATCTGCCTCGCCGCGGCCGACGGCACAGCGCTCCCTGCCGCGCAGGCCGGCCAGTACCTGACGCTGCGGATCACCGGTGCGGGCCAGCCGGCCCCGGTACGCAGCTACTCGCTGTCCTCGGCGCCTGACGTCGGCACCTACCGGATCAGCGTCAAGGAAGAGCCCCACGGCGCCGCCAGCAGCTACCTGAACCGGGACCTCCGGCCCGGAGCAATCCTGGATGCGGCCGCGCCCCGCGGCGACTTCGTACTGTCCGACGGCACCGGTCCGATCCTGCTCATCTCCGCCGGCATCGGTGTCACCCCGGTCCTGTCCATGCTGCACCAGCTGGCGGCAGCAACGAGCGACCGGGACATCTGGTGGCTGCACGGCGCACGCGGACCGAGCGAACATCCCTTTGCGGCCGAGGTACACGGCTTGCTGGCGGCCCTGCCGCACGCCCGGGAGCACGTGTTCTACAGCGCCGCTACATCCGCCGAGTGCCATCGCGTCCACGCCACGCGCGGGCGTATCTCCGCAGCAGCGCTAGCCGGACTGGCCATCCCGTCGAGCGCGAGCGCGTACGTCTGCGGGCCGGCCTGGTTCATGGCCGGCATACGCGACGCCCTGACCGCGCTCGGCGTCGGCCCGGCCGCGATCCACACCGAGCTTTTCGGGGCACTGCCATCCATCAACCCCGGGCTTACCGGGCAGAATCGCCCGCCACCCCACCAGCCACCCGGTCCTCCGGGTACCGGGCCGGTGGTCACTTTCGCCCGGAGCGGCATTACCACGCGCTTCGGCACCGGGCGGGGCAGCGTGCTCGACCTCGCCGACGCCTGTGATGTCCCCACACGGTGGAGCTGCCGGACCGGCGTCTGCCACACCTGCACCACGCCACTGATGTCCGGCGACGTTAGCTACGCACCGGCCCCGCTGGAACCGCCCGGCGGCGGGCAGGTGCTTGTCTGCTGCGCCCGGCCCGCAACCGACGTCGTCCTGGACATGTAGGCAGCGCGCGCCATGACGACACGACCCCCGGACCCAGTATCCGATGGCGCGGAATGGCGGGAGACGCCCGAGGCTGTCCCTGAACCCCGGCCAGCCGAGTACGCGGTCAGTCCGGAAATCGGCCCGGTCCCGGCCATCTACGTGCCGCCCGGCTTCAGGTCATGACGCTTTCCGTGAGCGACCCTGCCCCCATCCGGGCCGGCGGCCCGGATGGCGCCTCGGCTTAGCCGCGTCGCAGGTCAGGCAGGTCTGCTGGCCTCAGCCGGTACTCCTGCAGCCGCAGGCCGTGGTACTTCTCTGTCTCGCCGACCCACTCCATGCCGATCCGGCGCACGACTGCGGCCGCACGCGCATTCGCCGGCCGCACGAGGGCGATTACCTGCTCGATCCCCTGGCCGAAAGCCCAGCGCGCCAGAGCCAGTCCCGATTCGGCCGCGTATCCATGACCCCACGCCTGCGGATGAAGCGCCCAGCCGATCTCGAACTCCTCGTCGGGAAACAGCGGCAGCAGGCTTGCCCCGCCTACCACCTGCCCGTCCTCGCGGCGCTCGATGGCCCAGCGACCGGCCGGCGACAGCAGCTGTGCATCCTCGGCTACCCATCGCTCCAGCAGCAGGCGCATGGCGTCGGTGTCACCGACGCGGTCCATGGCGGGCGATAGCCACCGCGCTACCTGCTCATCACCATAGGCACCGAGCGCGGCGTGAGCATCATCGGCTTCCCACCCGCGCAGAACAAGACGCTCGGCTATCAGTCTCTGCGCCACACGGCTTACCTTAGCGCGCGCTCTGCGCACCACTCCGAGCCCTGTGTGCCGCAACTGCCCGTTCCCGCAGGAATAGTTTCCGGGCCTGCATGGGCTGCTAGGGGCGTGAGTGCCGAAACCAGAGCCGGATCCGCCGGGACACCTGACGCGCCGAACCTGGCGACGGCCGACCCGGCAGTGCAGGCTGACGGCCTCTGGTCCGCTAGCCACCGTGCGCTTACCCTCGGTCTGGTCCTGACCATCACGTTCATCGCGTCGGAAGCACTGGCGGTCATAACGATCATGCCGGTCGTGGCTCGCGATCTGGGCGGCCTGAAACTGTATGGCTGGGTGTTCAGCGCGTTCATGCTCGGCAACGTGGTCGGGATTGTCGCGGCCGGGCGCCAGGCGGACCGGTTCGGTCCTGCACGGCCATTCCTTGCCGGGCTCGCACTGTTCGGAGCGGGGCTCGCCATTGCAGGGCTTGCTCCGAGCATGCTGGTACTGGTCGCCGGCCGTGCCCTGCAAGGCATCGGGGCCGGCGCCGTGCCCGCAGTCGCGTATGTGTCCATCGGCCGGAGCTACCCCGAGCGACTGCGAGCCCGCATGATGGCTGTCTTGTCGACTGCCTGGGTCGTGCCGGGCCTGGTCGGCCCTGCTATCAGCGCGGCAGTGGCGAGCCTCGTCGGCTGGCGGTGGGTGTTCCTGGGCTTGCTGCCCGTCGTAGCGGTCACTGGTGCCATGGCACTGCCCGCGCTCTTCCGGCTTGGCAAGCAGTGGCAAGCGGCGGATGGCGCGGATGCCGCTGGCACGGTCCACCGCCTCGGTGACGGGCTGACGGCGGCAGGCGGCGCCGGCCTGATGCTGACCGGCCTGAGCCTGGTCGCGGGTGGGCGCGACGTCGTGGCGGGCGTGGTCGTCCTGGCGCTCGGGATCGCTGCGATCAGCGTGGCGCTCCGCAGGCTGCTTCCCCCCGGCACCTTCATCGCGCGACCGGGGCTGCCCACCGTCATTCTCAGTCGTGGCCTGCTGACCTTCGCCTTCTTCGGCGCCGACGCTTACGTGACGCTCACCATTACGACCATCCGCCATCACAGTCCTGCCATGGCCGGCATTGCCGTGACCGGGTCGACGCTCGCCTGGACCGCAGGAGCATGGCTTCAGTCCCGGCTCAGCGCACGGTGGGAAGCGCGCCGTCTGGTTGGCTGGGGGGTAGTCATCATCATGACCGGACTCGCCGCGATGGCGCTTGTGCTGTCGCCCGCCACGCCAGTGGAAGCAGGCATTGCAGCCTGGACGGTGGCCGGCTTCGGCATTGGCCTGGCGTACGCGCCGATTACGCTCCTCATGCTCCGGGAAGCGCCGCAAGGCCGCGAGGGCTGGGCGTCTGCGTCGCTGAGCCTGGCCGATGTCCTCGGTACTGCCATCGGAATCGGTCTCGGCGGCTGCGCCGTCACCGCGGCGACGACGCATGGCTGGCCGCTGACTGCCGGAGTCGGCATCGCGTTCGGCCTGGCCGGAGCGGGGGCTATCGCCCTGGCTCTCGCCAGCCGGCGCCTGCCGCTCACCCTCGCGGCCGCCAGCGCGAGCTGACCGGCACACCGCTCAGCCGCCGTCGTCACGAGTCGCCCGCGTACCTGTCGTGATGCAGCAGCTGCACGTCTGCGTCCTGCCGGCCAAGCGGGGTGAGATCCAGGTACTGGTCGTTGGCGCACAGCAGCTCGGCAGCGGTATAGCCGGTGTAGCTGTGCAGGATGGTGTCGCCGTCGCGGTAGAAGACGCTGACGCCGCCCTGCTCACCTGGCCGGGTGGCCCACGCGCTTCCCATATCGATCAGTTCCTGCTTGGTCCTGAAGTTCCACTCGATCGGCGCGACGTCCTCGTCGTGCGTCACGTGGAAGTCGTAGTTGAAGTCGCTGCCCTGCGACGAGTACCACGGGAACGGCCAGCCCATCCGCTGCCGGAACGGCTCGATCTTGCCGATCGGCGCACGGGACACCGCGGCGAACGTGGTGTTCCGGGCGTGCAGGTGCGCAAGGTTCCCGATGCTGTCGGCCTGGTAGGAGCAGACCGGGCAGCCCTCGTCCCAGGCCGGATCGAACATGAAGTGCTGGACGATGAGCTGGAGCCGGCCGTCGAACATGTCCAGCAGGCTCACTGTCCCGGCTGGCCCGTCGAACACGTAGTCCTTCTCGACCCTGACCGCCGGCAGTTCGCGCCGGCGCTCGCTGACCTTAGCCAGCGCCTTGGCCGCCTGCTCCTCAGCTGCCAGCAGTTCCTTTCGCTCGGCAAGCCACTCATCGGCCGATACGATCCGCGGACCGCTCATCGTGCTCCTCCCTGCCTGGACATTCTCGCCCTCACGACGAACGGGCCGGGCACCGATGGACAACCCGGGTAGCGGCCGACGTCAGGAGCTAGTCAGGATAACGAGTCGCTGGGTCGCTCGGGTCATCGCCACATAGCGGTCGACGGCTCCTTCGATGCCCGTGCCGAACGCCTCGGGGTCGATGAGAACGACCAGGTCGAACTCGAGCCCCTTGGATAGCTCCGGGGTCAGCGACTGGACGCGGGACATTGCCTGGAACGTGGGATCGCCGATAACGCAGGCGATTCCTTCGGCGTGCGCGGCCAGCCAGGTGTCCAGGATCGAGCCGAGATCCGAGGCAGGTCCGCGGACGACGGGGATGCCGGTGCTCCGGATGGACGTCGGCACGTTGGCGTCCGGAAGCATGGCCCGGATCACCGGCTCGGCCTCCGCCATGACCTCTTCCGGCGTCCGGTAGTTGATGCTGAGCGAAGCAAGGCTGATCTGGTCGAGCCCGATCCGCTCGAGCCGTTCCCGCCACGATTCGGTGAAGCCGTGCCTGGCCTGGGTGCGGTCCCCGACGATGGTGAAGCTCCGGGACGGGCAGCGGAGCAGCAGCATCTGCCATTCGGAGTCCGTCAGTTCCTGCGCCTCGTCCACGACGATGTGCGCGAACGGCCCGGCGAGCAGGTCCGGGTCGGTGCTGGGCAGTGCGGCCTGGTCGACCAGGGCGTCATGGAAGTCCTCGCCGCGCAGCATCGTCACCAGGCCGAAGCCGTACTCGTCGTCGGCCGCCTCGACGAGGTTGTCCACCACCCTGGCCATCTGTTCCCGTTCGGCGGCGATAACCGCGGCCTGCCGGCGCTTGCGCAGGTCTGCCTCCGGATCGCCGAGCCGCTGCCGCGCTGCATCCAGCAGCGGCAGGTCGGACAGCGTCCAGGCATTCGCGTCCCGGCGCTGCAGCTGCCTCACCTCACCGGGACTCAGCCAGGGCGCGCACATCCGCAGGTAGGCGGGTACCGACCACAGGTCGCCGACAAGGTCAGCCGCCTCGAGCAGCGGCCACGCCCGGTAGAGGGCCGTCAGCAGCTCCCGGTTCTGCCGCAGTGACTTGCGGAACTCCTCAGCCGGGACCTCTGCGTCGAGCTTGTCTATCAGGATCGCGACGAGCTCGTCGAAGATCTGATCGCGCGCCTCGTTGTGCGGAGTACCGGGCTCTGGTGCACCGAACGCCTCGGTCCAGTCGCCGGGGCTGAGCCAGATGTCAGACCAGTGAGTCTCGACGGTCATCCCCTCGGCGGGCGGCTGCTCGTAGAACCTGACGGCAGGCTCGATCGCCTTCACCAGGTCCGCGGATGACTTCAGGCGAGCCACATCCGGGTCGGCCTCGATCCCTGCGGTGGCGCCCTCCGCGACGAGGCCCCGGAGGGTGCAGGTCTGGACGCCCTCCTCGCCGAGGCTGGGCAGCACGTCGGAGACGTACGCCAGGTACGGCTGGTGCGGACCGACGAACAGCACTCCGCCCCGGCGGTGACCGAGGCGGGGGTCGGAGTAGAGGAGGTAGGCGGAACGGTGCAGAGCCACGACGGTCTTGCCCGTACCCGCACCGCCGTCCACGACGAGAGCCCCGCGGGATCCCGCGCGGATGATGGCGTCCTGATCGGCCTGGATCGTTCCCAGCACGTCTCGCATCCGCGCCGACCTGTTGGCGCCCAGGCTGGCGATGAACGCGGACTGGTCATCGAGCGCGGAGTTCCCGGCAAGACCGTCCGGGGTGAACACCTCGTCCCAGTAATCGCTGATCCGGCCGCGGGTCCAGCGGTACCGGCGACGGCTCAGCAGCCCCATCGGGTTGGCGTGGGTTGCTCCGAAGAACGGTTCCGCCGCGGGGGAACGCCAGTCGACCAGCAGGCGGTTGCCCGCCTGGTCGGTGAGGCCGAGGCGCCCGACATAGACGGGCTCGGAGGTGTCCGCGCTGACCATACGTCCGAGACAGAGGTCGAGGCCGAAGCGGCGCAGGACGCGCAGGCGGCCGGTCAGGCGATGGATCTCCAGGTCCCGCTCCAGGGCCTTCTGGCCGATACCGCCGGGCGCCTGCCGCTCAGCATCGAGGCGGCCTGTCAGCTCCGCAATCGACTGCTCGAGGCTCTCCGCCAGGGCCGCGAAATGCCGCTCGTCGTCGGCGATCAGCGCCCGGCCGGCCTTGGCGCTGAGGCGATCGGGCAGGTCAAACGCACTGATGGTCCGGGAATTCACGTCATCAGCTCCGGATCGTGCCTGGCCATGGCCGCCCCCGCTTCCGTTGGTTCTGGGCCCGGCCAGCGATTATGCGGCACGACCCGGGCCTTGCCGCAAGCCCCTGGGTCGGCTATACGTTGAAAGTGGAGGGGTGTGAGTACGGGCCGTCCCTCAGCCAGTTGCGGCGCATCCATGCATAGCGTTGACCCGCTCGGGGTTCGGCCACTACTATGCGGTGCATGGTAGCTGGCGAAGCCGGGAACCTAGTGGCGCAGATGCGTCGCGGAGTTCTCCCCTACTGCGTGCTTGCCATGCTCAAGGACAAGGAACAGTACGGCTTCGAGCTTGTGCGTGCACTGGGCGGGATCGACGGCATGGTCACCGGCGAGGGCACGATCTACCCGCTGCTGGCCCGGCTGCGACGGCAGGGGCTCGTCGACACCACCTGGCAGGAGTCAACCGCCGGTCCCCCGCGTAAGTACTACCGGCTCGCCGAGGCCGGCCAGGAGGCCCTCGCCGAGTTCACCGAATCCTGGCAGCGGCTCCGCGAGAGCGTCGACGAGCTGCTCGCCAGGTCGGGGCAGGAGCCGCTGCAATGACAGCTGAATTCTCCCGGCAGCGTGCGGCGGCGCCGCGGACCTGCAGAGCGGAGGCTCGACGGTGAGCAGATCCCACGACGTCACCGACGACCGGCTGGTCGCGGATTACCTCAACAAGCTCGCAGCTGCAGCAGCCGGGCTGCCCGCCGACCGGCGAGCCGAGCTATTCGAGGAGATCAGCCTGCACATAGCCGAGGCGAGGGCGGTACAGCCCACCGCCGGAGCGGCGACCAGGCCGGCCGTTGCCGATGTCCTGGAGCGCCTCGGCCCGCCCGAGGACATCGTTCGCGCAGCCGCCGATGACGCCGAGACCGATGCGACCGCGCCGGCGCCAGCTCAGCCTGCCCCACGCAGGCGTGTCCTCGCCATCGGGACTGTCACTCTGCTGCTCTTCGGCGGCGTTCTCGTCGGGCTGGGCTGGATCGCCGGAGTCATCATGCTCTGGACCTCGCCGCGGTGGCGGATCAGCGACAAGCTGCTCGGCACGCTGGTCTGGCCGGGCGGGCTTGCAGCCGTGCTCGCCATCCCGCGTTTCGGAGCGGGCCTGCCGCCCCTGCTGGCTCTCAGCCTGCTGCTCGTCGGAGCTGCCGGACCGATAGTGGTAGCGACAAGGCTGCTCCGTCGAGCCTGGCGAGTACCTGCCCGTTCGCGCACGCTGCAGCCTGCCTAGCCGATGAAGCCAGCGTTTTCTGCCCTTGGCATGTCGTTGCTGCTGACGCTCGGGATGTCAGGCTGCTCGCTCATGCCGTCGCAGCCACCAACTGCAGTAAATCCAGCAGGCTCGGCCTCTGGTGCCGCAGCCGCCGCTCCGCCGCTCCAGGTCGCTCACTTCAGGTCGTCGGCCGCCATCTGGTTCCAGCCGCAGCCGCCCGGCTTCAACGGCCCGTTCGGCGCCGTCGGCTCAACGGACTTCCTGGCGCTGTTCCGGCCGAACGCGCCCTGGCCGCAGGTCCTGGCGCACACCGAGGCAGTGGGTTTCACCGCCGACTGGCTCTACTCGGCGAGCAGCCAGGTACCGCAGCCGATCGTGGCGTTCCTCAACGCGCACAAGATCGGGATAGAGATCGAGGCGCCGGCCCTGCAGGCTCGCCGCACGTGCGGCCCTGGCATCGAAGGCTTTGTGCCCTTCGGGCTGCGGGGCGGCCTGAACCTGAAGAAGTTCACGCTGGCCTACCTCGGCCGGCTGAAGGCACTCGGCGCTGACGTGACCTTCATGAGGGTCGATGAGCCGTACTACTACGGCAGCGTCGTGAGCACCGCCGTGCTGCAGCGGATCGCGCAGGCGGCGGGCCAGGCAAAGACTCCGGTCTCATGTCACTTGTCCGAAGCCGAGGTCGCCAATGACGTCGGACAGTTCGCGCGCCTGGTGCGGTCGGTCTATCCGGACATCGCGATCGGTGACGTAGAGCCGGTCAGGCCGGACGCCTACCAGCCAGACATAACAAGGGCCATTGATGCATGGCACGACGCGTACAGGTCGGCGACTGGAGCGCCGTTCCGGTTCTTTCTCGCGGACGTCGACTTCGCCGACCCCGGCTGGCCGGCACTGGTCAAGGACCTGGAACAGGGCACGCGAAGCCGGGGCATCCGATTCGGCATCATCTACACCGGCGACCAGCAGGACAACTCGAACGCCGGGTGGACCAGCCAGGTGATCGCGCGGTTTGAGCAGTATCAGCGGCAGGCCGGCGGCCAGCCCGATTACGTGCTCTTTCAGTCGTGGCAGCCGCGTCCGACACTGTGCCTGCCAGAAACCGACCGGGCAACGTTCACCGGGGTCATCGACTCCTATATCTCGGCGACGACATCACCCTGACACGCGTGCGTCAGGATGCCGACAGATCCGCACTGGGTTGTGGCGGGCGGCGCGGAGTCAGCGTCACCACGTCGGCCAGGGTGTGAGCGGGCTGTCTGGCTCGCCACGCCGCAGCGACCATGACGGCAAGGGCGACGGCGCAGGCGACCTCGGTCATCGTGTATACCGCTCGAACACTGAGATGCTCGGCCGCAGCTCCCGCGGTCAGCGGGCCGAGCACGGCAGTCGCAGCCCATATGCCGTTGAGCAGGCCGATCACCGCGCCAGTGCCAACGCCGCCCTGCTCTGCTGCGTCGGCTGCCAGGGGGTAGCTGACCGTCCAGAGCACTGACCTCCCGGCGGTCGTGACGCACAGCATCGTCACGATCGCCAGCGGCGCCGTGCTGACCGCCGCCGGGATGAGGGAGGCCGTGACGGCCAGCAGGCCGCCGCAGAGCACCGACAGCCTCAGTGCCCGGTGGCCGGCCGAAGCCGTGAGCGTGCTGCCGACCACAAACAGCATCCCCGAGATGCCGAAGTCGACGCCGATCCGCCCCGCAGATGCACCGGCAGCATGCAGCTGGGCCGGCGCGAGCAGGCTCGAGACCCCGGTCGTGAGGCCGGCGATCACGACGGCGATGGCGGCGCAGATGACCTTGCGATCGCCGGCTGCAGCCCGAAGACTCGCGGTCGCCCTCCCGCGCGAGGCGACCGGGCCCGCAGGCATCCTCACCGCGCCGAGCCAGATCGTGATGACGGCGAAGCATCCCGTGGCGGCAAGCCCCGGTATCGCGAGCCCGAAGTGCTGGACGAGCACACCGGCTATCGCGGGCCCGGCGACGCCGCCGACGCCTGAGCACGCAACGGATCCGCCCACCGCTGACCGTCCCCTCGCGGTGCCAGCCAGCCAGCACAGCCCGGCTGTCCACACCATTCCGTAGCCCATCCCGAACGCCAGCCGGGCGGTGAACAGGAGCGGGAAGTTACTGGCGAGCGACTGGGCGAACGTCGCGATCGTCATCATCAGGCCCGCCCATAGCGTGATCCGTCGCGCACCGAAGCGGTCGGACAGCGCCCCGGCCGGCACTGAGACAGCGAGCGCCGCCAGCCCCGTGGCGCCGAGCACCATGCCCTGCTGCAGTCCGGAGAGGCCGAGCCGGTGAGCATAGCTGGGCATGATCGGAACGATGGCGAACTGGGCAGCGGCGCTAGCGAGGATGAGGCTGTAGATCAGCGGGCGCAACAGCGGCGCTGTCGGACGGTTTCCTGCGGCCTGCGGCACAGATGTCTCCTCGGCGGCGGTTGAATTCAGGTCGGCCTCGGTCATTTTAATATGAGCAGAACCATTGCTAAAATGAAGAAATGGCACCGATACGATCGACCTGGGCGATCAAAAGTGGCGTTGGCCTCCGCGAGCTGCGCGCCGTTCTCGCCGTGGCGGAGCTCGGTTCGTTCCGCCGGGCAGCCGCCGAGCTCGGCTACACCCAGTCCGCGCTGTCGCATCAGGTCGCGGCGCTTGAGGCGGCGCTCGGGTGGCCCCTGTTCCACCGGCCTGGCGGCCGCGCACAGGTACGGCTGACCCCCGCCGGCGAGGCCGTCTGCCGCCGGGCCCGGCGGGCGCTCAGCGAGGTCGAGGCGGCAGCCGCCGACGCCGAGCAGGCAGAGCGCGGCGAGAGCGTGCGGGTGCGAGTCGGGGTTTCCCAGACCACCGCGGCGGAGATCATGCCAGCCGCGCTGCGCGCATTCCGCGACGACCATCCCGGAGTCGAGGTGGTCCTGAGCGAGACAGACGATTCTGAGGGCGTGCGGGATTCCCTGCGCAGGGGCGATCTCGATCTGGCCTTCTCGTACAACACCGAGACCGATGAGTACATCGAGGCAATTCCCGTGCTTGAGGATCCGTGGGTGATCCTCACGCGCCGCGACAGCGCGATCGCCGGGCTCGTGCGGCCAGGGTTCGACGTGCTCGACCAGGTCGACCTGGTCGCCTGGACTCGCCGGTGGAGCGTGCAGCTCGAGCTCGAGCAAGCGTGGCAGCGGCGGGGCATCACGCCGAGGATCGTCTACCGCACCGACGACAACCTGGCGCTTCAGCGGCTTGTCGCGGCCGGGCTCGGCCACGCGTGCATCGGACGCCTCGCGGCGAGCCGGGCGGTCGAGCCTGCGCTCACCTGGCTGGCGCCGCGCGAGACGCAGTCCCCGCGCGTGATCGCCTTGTGCTATCCGCGGCACCGCCAGATGACGGCGACGGCGCGCTCGCTCATCACGGCAATCCAGGCGCAGGCATCCTGACGCGGCCGACCGGCAGCGTGGCGTCCGGCCGGCGAGGGTATGCCGATGCTCGGCGCGCACGCCGCCCCTGTCGCACCACGACGGATACCACCATCTCGGAGGAACCGGAAATGGCTGACAAGAGGATGGAAACGCCTGGCCAGCTACCTAAGACCACCACGAACGCTGGCATCCCGGTGGCCAGCGACGAGTACGCGCTGACGGCAGGCGCCGCCGGCCCCGTGCTCGCGCAGGACGCCTACCTGAACGAGAAGCTGGCTCACTTCGTCCGCGAGCGCGTCCCCGACCGCGTGTACCACGTCAAGGGCGGCGGTGCCTTCGGTTACCTCGAGGTCACCGCTGATGCGACGAAATGGACGAAGGCTGCCTTCCTGGGCAAAATCGGCAAGCGCACGCCGCTCTTCGTCCGCTTCTCGTCGGTGGCCGGTGAGGAGGGCTACGCGGACTCGGACCGCGACGTGCGCGGATTCGCCATGAAGTTCTATACCGATGAGGGCAACTACGACCTCGTCGGCAACAACACGCCGGTGTTCTTTGTGCGTGACCCGATGAAGTTTCCGGACTTCATCCACTCGCAGGAGCGCATGCCGGACACCGGCTTGCGAAGCAACAACATGCAGTGGGATTTCTGGACGCTGTCGCCCGAGTCGGCGCACCAAGTGACGATCTTGATGAGCGATCGCGGTGTCCCACGCACCTGGCGCCACATGCACGGCTTTAGCAGCAGCACGTACATGTGGGAGAACGCCGCGAGCGAGAAGTTCTGGGTCAAGTACCACTTCAAGACCGAGCAGGGCATCCAGAACATGACCGACGCCGAGGCCAAGGCGATGCGCGCCGAGGACCTGGACTGCCACCGGCGTGACCTGTGGGAGGCAATCTCCCGGCGGGATTACCCGTCCTGGCGCGTCGAGGTGCAGATCATGCCGGTCAAGGACGCGGCCAGTTATCACTTCAACCCGTTCGACATCACCAAGGTCTGGCCGCATAAGGACTACCCGACTATCCCGATCGGCAGGATGGTGCTCGACCACAATCCCGAGAACTTCTTCGCGCAGGTCACTCAGGCCGCGTTCGAGGTGTCGAACATGGTCCCTGGCATCGGGCCCAGCCCGGATCGGATGGTGCTGGGGCGGATGTTCGCCTACGGCGACTCAGCTCGCTACCGCAACGGCCCGAACTACGACCAGCTGCCCGTCAACCGGGCCGTCAGCGAGGTACACACCTACAGCAAAGACGGCCCGATGACCTTCTCCCACAGTGGCAGTCAGCCTGTCTACGCACCGAACAGCTACGGCGGCCCGCATGCCGACTCGCAGCGATATCACGATCCGGGCTGGTTCGTGGATGGCGCGGAGATCATGCGCACTGCCTACGTCGCGCACCAGGACGACGACGACTTCATCCAGCCCGGAACGCTCTACCGCGAGGTGATGTCGCCCGCTGACCGCGACCGTCTGGTCGGCAACATCGTCGGGCACCTGAGCCAGGGAGTTGAGCGCTTCATACAGGAACGCGCGATCAAGGACTACTGGAGCAAGGTGGACGCCGAGCTCGGCTCGCGCATCGCCCACGACCTGGGTCTGATGACAGCAGCGAGGTAACGCAGCCGGAGCCAGTCACTTCCGCGAGGCCCGCTTCATCCCGAAGACGTCTTCAGAGAAGCTGGGAGGACCGGTAGCCGCCAGAGCGAGCGCCCGCTACCAAGGCCAGGCGGCGACAGCCGCGCGCCGACTTCTGGGCGCAGATCCGACGTGGCCCCGACGACCGTGGCCCGGATGCAAGAAGTGACCAGTCTGTCGTCGTGGCCCACGGCGCGAACCTGCGTATCGGCTCTCCCGCCTTACGGAGGCGCGCCCCCACTAGGGCTACCCGAACTCTCTGGCCCGCTGGCAAATATGCGATCGCATAACTGGACATGCCCGAGAAGTCAACCAATCACGGCAGGCGGGCGTCTTACCGCCGGGTTGATCCTATGGCTGCCAGGAGGGCAGAACGATGACGGATACCAACAGCACCTGGAACACGGTGGGGCAAGGGGAGGGGGGCAGCGTCCCCGACCATACCGAGCAGGCGGGGTTAGACGGCAGGAACCTCCCTGACGGCCATTCTCCTGGAATGGATGCTGCGGAGCCCATCGCCTATTCACCGGGCAAGACTGCAGAGCAACTCGCATACGAGCGCGGGCAGAAGGACGCCGTACGCAGACTCACGACGCCGCGGATGACCGGCTGGCGGATCACCTGCGGCATCTGCTGGGCCCTGTGGACAGTGCTGTTGAGTGTCAGCGCTCTCGTAAGCCTGGCTCATGCCAACTTCGGCACATTCCTGATAGCAGGCATCTTGGCTGGTCTGGCGGGCTGGTACGACTACCGAATCTGGTCGCTCAAGGCACGCCGCCTCACCCTTTTCATCATCTTCTGACCCCGTCTTCCCAGAAGCCGACCTGGCCGCAGGCGAAACTTCCGCAGATAACCACTTCACAGTTCGCCGGGAATCAACGCGATGCCCGAGCATATCGCTGCATCCATCAGGGTGGGAAAATGACAGCAACTCAGCAGAAGAAGGCAACCGCCAAGAAGAAACGACGCGGCTTAGCAGGCTGGCTAACTTCGTTCAGCGGGATTCTCGCGTCCCTGGCCACCATCGCGGCAGCAGGCGCGTCCGTGCTAGCGGCACATCAGACCAGCCGGGTAAATCAGCTCACTATCGTGGTGAAGCAACAGCAGCAACAACTCAAGCAGGCTCACCAGCAGGCCCCTAGCGCACCTAGGCCGTCCAGTACCGGAGGCACATCCGGGTCAATCGGCGGCGCGCTGCCCGCTGGCGGCCTTTATCTCTCCGCGATGCAGCCCACCGTCGATAGGGCAGACATTAGTACCGGGTCGCAGACTATGTCGGCGAAGGCCTATCCCGACAGCAGCACCTTCTACTGCTACGGGCCGCTAGACAATGGCCAGCCCGATGAGGCGTTCGATGTGGCTGGCCATTCGGCTTTTAAGGCCGAGGTCGGCATCCCGGACAACACTAGCAATGCCACCAGCCTAGACGAGACCGTGATTTTCGCCAATCAAGCGGGTGTGCAGCTCATCAAGCCCATAGTCGTCAGCCTCGGGCATCCGGCTGCCGTGACGCTGAACATTGCCGGTGTCACTCAGCTCGAGGTCAGCTGCAGCGGGATCGACACGCAGAACCAGCAACAAGAAGACGACAATGTGCTGACACTCGGGAATGCCTTCGTCTCTTAGTCTGCCGAAATAGCACACAATACTCTTCGTGACGATGTAAAAGTTCCAAATCGTCATTCAGGCTTAAGCAAAGCACCTCTTAGTGAATGTGAGAGCGTCATATGGCTGAGATGCACGTCATCGTGAAGCTATCGGATGCGTCCGGCACCTCGATAACAATGAATAACACATCGCTGCAGGAAGTAGTCGATGAATTTCATTCGGCCTGGGTAGAGCAAAGATTAATGAACGTGGGCATGGAAGCGCCGGGCTATGCACATAAAGTAAATCCCCAGCAGGTTACGCTAATTCATGAGCTTAGCTCTAGTGTCCCGTGTTGTAAGTTGTTTTACAGTGTGATTCGCGGGACAATGGAGCATGTCCTTAGCTCCTGCGCTGGCGCTGCGTGAGGGTGACCGGGAGCGGCTGGGCGGATCTGGCGCGGCTGCCGACCGTGCCGTCGGGCTGGCGAAGCGGGCGCGGATGGTACTGCTGGCCGCCGACGGGGTGCCGAACGCGCAGATCGCCCGGACGGTCGGGGTGTCGCGGCCGACGGTGATCGGCTGGCGGGACCGCTATGTCGGGCGGGATCGCGGCGCTGGAGGACGAGCCGCGGTCGGGCCGCCCGGCGGTGATCGATGAGATCGAGGTGGTGGTGGCGACGCTGGCGAATGACGGCCGGCCGCCGGAGCGGCTGGGCATCACGCACTGGTCGGCCCGGTTCCTGGCCGCCGAGCTGGGCATCTCGTTCGCGTCGGTGGCGCGGATCTGGCGCAAGTGGGACATCCAGCCGCACCGGATCGAGACGTTCAAGTTCAGCACCGACCCGGAGCTGGAGACCAAGATCCGCGACGTCGTCGGGCTCTACCTGCGACCCGCCGGAGAACGCGGTCGTGGTCAGCGTCGATGAGAAGTCGCCAGATCCAGGCGCTGGACCGGACGGCGCCGATGCTGCCGCTGCGGCCCGGCCTGCCCGCCCGGCAGAGCTATGACTACAAGCGCAACGGCACCACCACCCTGTTCGCCGCGCTGGAGGTGGCCACCGGGAAGATCACCGCGGACGCCTGCTACCCGCGGCACCGCCACCAGGAGTTCCTGCGGTTCCTGAAGAAGGTCGCCGCCGCCCACCCCGCCGTCGAGCTGCACGTCGTGTGCGACAACTACGCCACCCACAAGCACCCCGCCGTGAAGGCAGTGGCTCGCAAAGACAACCCGCGGGTCACCCTGCACTTCACCCCGACCAGCTGCTCGTGGCTCAACATGGTGGAGATCTTCTTCGGCATCATCACCCGCCAGGCCATCCGCCGCGGCACCTTCCGCTCGGTCAAGGACCTCACCGCCGCCATCGGCGCCTTCATCGACGCCTACAACGAGCGCTGCCAGCCATTCACCTGGACCAAGGACGCCGACGAATTACTCGCGAGGATCAGGCCGTCAAAGACGCGACGCTAGGGCAGGTAGCGGAGCAGGAAGAACTGGCCCACCCCGGCAACGATGGCCCACACGCCGAACGCGCGCATCACCCAGACGGGCGTCCGTGCGTAAAACCGGCCGGTGACCGGCTGCCCACGCAGGCGGTCGAGCATCCGGCTGGCCAGCCCTGGAATCAGTGACCAGGACGACCCCGATGACCACGCAGAAGAGCATCAAGACCACCTGCCCGACCTGGATATGGCCGTGCGTGTCCACAGCGCCTCCGCCGGAAAGCCAGACCATGCCGTGCCAAGCTACCCCGCGGGCCTGACGCTGGCTACCTCGACAAGAAGGCAAACCACGACCCTGCCAGCTACCCCTCCGCACTGTCTGGCCGTTCTCACCCGCCGCCTTCCCAGGCCGCCTGGCCGTCGAAATAGAGCATCAAGAGACTTACGACACGCGACACTAGGTCGCCGGTGAATTGTCACACCTGCGTGAGCCGTTGCCCGCATTCCCCGTGACTTACCGCCACCAGCCCGGATCCGCTTCCCGCCTGGGGGCACCGGGCCAGCAAACCGGCGGACCGGGCAGGCTGACCGCAGCCCGCGATGCGAACAAGACTGCTAGTGGTCTGTAAGGGAGCTTGTTTAGTCTTCGCGCGGTTGCTGCTGGCTGAGATCTCGTCGGCGTCCTTGGTCCAGGCGAACGGGTGCGGGTGGTCGTTCCATGGGTCGATGAACGCGCCGATCCCGAGTTGGGCCAGGTTAATGCGCAAGACAGTTGGCGCAGACTGGTCGCTTCGAGTGCTTGGCGAGGATCGTGCCGGCAGCCAGACCGCTGAGAGACGTGACGTTCTGTGGCTCGCCGATCGGGTCGGGGACGATGAAGCGGACACTATGTGAAAATGGTCCCGTGAACGCGCGGGGAGTCCCTGCAAGTCCAAGCTACCGGCGGGAGGGCTCCGTTGCGCTTCGGAGAGCCAGCCTGATCTTTGCATCATGCTGGGCGCTGACCGGGGCGGCGCTTGGCGTGTGGGTCTTGCGGTCCTGGTGGACGCAGCCCGTGCCGAACCCGGCGACCGGCGGGCCGCTGGGTCCTGACTCAAATCTGGCGGTGCTGATCCAGGCGTTCCTCATGTCGCTGCCACTGGCAGCCTTGTGGGTGGTGGCGGCGGCGAGCGGGTTCGGCTACCTGCACAGTGCGCCGCTGGCCCGGCGGTGGCGGGCCGCGTGGGCGTGCACGGTCACTGCGGCAGCCGCGGTCGGCGTGGCGTTCATCGCGGTCTTCTGGGATCCCGTGCCGCTCTTCGGGCAGATGGTGCTCGGGCACCCGAGCTGGGGCCTGCTTGCGTTCTCCGCCGCTTTCATGCTTGTCGGCACCTCGATGGTCGCGGTCATCACCGCGACGGCGCGCCGGGCCCGGCGGCAAGCGGCGGAGGCATACACCGGCAGCCCGACAGGGCACGGGTCGCCTTCGATCCTTGCCGCGACGAGCACACCACCTGCGCCGCCTCGCACCCGGATATCGTCCCCGGCCTGTTCTTCGACGGGGTAGCGCTGCTGCTGCTGTACGTGCTGGTCGTGATAGTGCGTGAGACGTCGCCGCGGCGAAGCCAGCGGATGTACGTGCCTGCTGGCGGAGTCGGCGGAACACATCATCCCGATGGCAGTCATCACGGAACCAGCGCTCGTCGCCGTGTGCATGGTGGGCGAGGTAGACGATCGCGCCGGAGGGCGCGGACAGGCAGATGACCCGATGTTGCTCAGCCGTCGGTGACGTCATGCCCGAAGCTCGGGTTGATAGCGACCGATACAGGCTGCGCTCGCCGCCCAGCCGCTAGTGAGCGGCGTCGGTTACCTTCCCGGTCCGGCGGTAGTGCGCCAGGGTCTTGCGGACCCGCAGGCGGATCCCCTTGTGCCCGGGCACATCGATGACAGCTGCGGGCGGTTCGAGGCGGAGTTGGCGTAGTGGCGCGTGCTGGGTCCATAGTCGTCGGCATGGATCCGGTGGTGGCGCGGAACCGCGCCGTCTGGGAAGAGGCCTCGCAGAAGCACGTGCGCGAGCATCAAGACCTGCTGGATCAGGCGAGGGTCCGGTCGTCGCTTGCCCCGTGCGAACTTGAGGCGTTGCGGCCGCTACTAGCCTCGGCCCCTGTGGTAGTTCACCTGTAAAGTGGCCATGGCCTGGATGACCTGGACCTCGCGGCGGCCGGGGCTCAGTGCACGGTCGGCATCGACTTCAGCGAGGTTGCTGCCGCAGCCGCGCAGCGCCGCGCTCTCGAATTGGCCGTTCGCTGCCGGTACGCGGTCGCACAGGTCCCGGCCGTGCCGCTGCAAGACCAGTCCGCCGACCTCGTCTACACAGGCAAGGGCGCGCTGATCTGGATGCCGGACCTGGACGCATGGGCCCGTACAGTGGCGCGGCTGCTGCGCCCGGCGGGTCACCTGTTCATCTACGAAGCCCACCCCATGGTGCCGCTGTGGACCTGGGACGAAGACGAAGCCCGCATCAGGCAGGATCGCAGCTACTTTGCTCGCAGCCACCAGAACGACACCTATCCGGCCCGCGGAGCCACCGAATGGCAGTGGACCCTCGGGCACGTCATTACCGCGGTCATCGCCGCTGGCCTAGAGATCCGCCACGTCACCGAGCACCCGGAGCCCTTCTGGCAGCCGCACGCCATCACCGCAGCGGCCTGGCAGGGTCAGCTTCCCAACACCTACAGCCTCTTGGCACAGCGCATATGACAACGTCAATGCGCGCTCCTGGCGCTGATGGTCCGGCTGCTGTCGCTATGGCTCTGTCTGGCCGAGACCTGCCATCGTGACCATCTGCTGGACAGCCTCGGCACGCGAGGCGTGGGTTCCGACGAGGCTGATTTCCAGAGCGATGGCCTCCAGTGTGGAGTCGTGGAACGTCAACACAAAGTGCCGCGCGTTCGCGAAAGGGACCTCAGGCGCCTGGGGATGAACGGCCCCGGTGTCGCGCAACTGATCGTGCCAGTCAGCTGGCCGCGTACCAGGCCGACTGCCGGGCGCTCGCCAGGCAGGATCCTGACCATTCGCGGCAGTCCTGCCGCTGGCCGCCGTCCCGCCAGGGCCCGGCATGGAATCAGCTCGCGCGGGAAGGACCGGAAAAACGCCGATCATGCCACCTCGACCACGGAAGGCGGCCATGTCGAACCTCACCGCGCTGCTGGAGCGCAACAGGGCCTTCGCCAGCAGCGGCGGCTGGCGCAACACTCCGCGCCTCCCGTTCCTGCCGTTCAAGGGCTTGTACATCATCACCTGCATCGACCCGCGGACGGACCCGGCTGACTTCCTCGGACTTGAGCTCGGCGACGCGATCGTGGCACGGACGGTCGGCGGCCGCGTGACCGACGCGGTCATCCAGGACCTGTCTTATATCGGCTACCTCGTCGAGGCCAAGGCTCCCCAAGGCCCGTACTTCGAGGCCGCGGTCATCCACCACACTGACTGCGGCAGCCGGCTGCTCGAAGATCCTGAACTGCGGCGCGGATTCGCGCAGCGCTCCGGATACGACGAGCAGCAGCTAGCCGCCCTGCCCGCGACGGTGCCTGCCGAGACTGTCCGGGGCGACGTCGCCAAGATCCTCGCCGCGCCCCAGGCCTCGAGGAGGACCACTGTCTCCGGCCACGTGTACGACACCGCGACCGGCCTGCTGGAAACCGTCGCAGAACCGGTCGGCATCGGCTCGTGAAAACCTTCCTGGGCCGACGGGAAGACGGTCCCCCGACACCGCCTGCGCTGGGTCTGACTGCCCTGCTGACCTGGGTCTGGCGCGGTCAGGGCACCAAGACGAGCTTTCCGCGGACGTGGCCGCCCTGGCTGATGCGGTAAGCATCAGCTGCGCGGGCGAACGGGAACGTCTGCACCTTGATCACCAGTTTGTTCTGGCGCAGCAGCTCGGCGACCTGGGCCAGAGCGTCCTCCGGGCGACTATCGGCACCGCCACCGGTAACGCGCGCTCCGGCCTCACCGGCCGCAAAGTTGGCAATGGTCACCACCTGGGACGGCTGGGGTACCAGGCTGACCAGATCATCGATCGGCGTCTTGCCGACGACATCGAAGACGGCGTCGACCCGGCCGCCGGCGGCGTCCCGTACCCGGTCGGCCACGCCCTCGCCGTAGCGCACCGGGGTCGCCCCGATCTCCCTGACGTAGTCCATGTTCGATTCGCTCGCCGACGCGATGACCCTGGCGTCACGGGCGACCGCCATCTGCACGGCGACCGCTCCCACCCCGCCCGCGCCTCCGTCGACGAACACCGCGTCGCCCGCGCTGGCGTCGAGCAGACGAAGGCCACGTTCGGCCGTCTCACCGGCGACCCCCGCCGCAGCTGCCACCGCCCAGTCCACCGGCGCCGGCTTGGCCGCCCAGGAATCAAGCAGCGCATACTCCGCCTGGGTGTACCGGCCCTGGCCGAACACCTCATCACCGACAGATACACCGGTGACCCCCTCGCCGACCTCGTCCACCACACCAGCGGCGTCGTATCCGAGGTAGCCGGTGCCATCCATCGGCTGGCCATTGGAGAGCGTCCCGGTAAAGATCTTCCAGTCCAGCGGGTTCACGCTGGCCGCACGAACCGCGATCCGGATCTGTCCGCGGCCTGGGTGCGGATCAGGAGCATCTGCCCAGTCCAGGACATCCGGACCTCCGTACGCCGTGAACTGCAGTGCTCGCATCCAGCCATCCTCCGGTAAGGACGGGCACACCGCCGCTTTAAGGCCCGAGACCGTCCGCCAGGCCAAATGCGACCCGAGGGGCCTCAGTGCACCCTTACCCGCCAAGACGCGGACTAGGCCATCCTCAGCCAGCTCGTGCAGCGTCCAAGTCTTCCGCCGACCGGGCGTTCTGCAGCGGATCGACGGCATCTGTGCCTGACGCAGCAGGGATCGCAGGCGCGCCGGGCACCAGCCCTGGACAACGCACCCCAGCGGGCACCGATAATGAGAGCCGTGCCTGCTGACGAATCACCGCGACCGACGTGCGTCTTCTGCGAGATCGTGGCCGGCCGGGAACCGGCCAGCGTGGTCTACTCCGATGCCGCGATCATCGCCTTCATGGACCTGCGCCCGATCAATGCCGGCCACCTGCTGGTAGTGCCACGGGCCCACGCCGCACGCCTTGCCGACCTAGACGAGCGGCTAGGTGCGGCGATGTTCGCCGTGGGCCAGCGGCTGGCGGGAGCCATCCGGCGCTCAGGTCTGCCGTGCCAGGGAGTCAACCTCTTCGTCGCCGACGGGGAGGTCGCCGGGCAGGAGGTTATGCATATCCACCTGCACGTGCTGCCGAGGACACCAGGCGACGGGTTCCGGATCGAGCGTGGGTCAGCATTCACCGGCCGCGCCGAGCTTGACCAGGGAGCTGCCCTTGTCCGGGGCGGCTTGGACCGAGCCGACTGACTGGGTGCAGGCCGCGCGCCGGCGAATGGCCTTAGCGACGATGACATCGACGCAGCCTTATTGCATCCCGGACCGCGGTTTGGTAAAGCCAACGCAAAGGCACAGCAGCGAGGTTGCTGGCCGTTCCGCGTCCGGAGGTCACGCTCATGCTTCGTCGAGGTCTCAGCCTGGCCACCCGCCCGGCGCTCGCAATCGCCGCTGCTGCCGGCGGGTTCGTCCTGGCGCTGGGGATAACCGCAGCTGCCGCCGCCCCAGGGCACCCAGCGGTCAGCAGGACTCATGCCTTCCACTTCAAGATCGTGCCCTCGCCCGGCATCAAGTCCTGCCTGCCGCGGGCTGGCGGCAGCGTGACCATCACGTCGGGCGCCCTGAACGACACCATGAAGGTTTCGGTGCACGGGCTGCCCGGGCGCACAGCGTTCGACCTGTTCGTGATCCAGACGCCCAACAAGCCCTTCGGCGTCTCGTGGTATCAGACCGACATCCAAACCGGCCGCGCTGGCACAGGGTCGGCGACGGTGCACGGGGTGTTCGACTCACAGACGTTCTCGGTATCGCCGGGCGGGACCACAACGTTCGCGCCGACCCACCAGTACCACCTCGGCCTGTGGTTCAACAACCCGATGAAGCCGTTCATGATCGGCTGCGAGGCAACCGCGACCTCACCGGTCGTCACTCCGTTCAACGGGAACCAGCACGCTGGCATTCAGGTGCTCAACACTGCGAACTTCCCGCTCGCGAAGGGACCGCTTGCGCACGTGCACCGCTAACCGCCGCAGCAAATCCGACGTGAGCTGGTCCTTGGCTGCCGGGCGTCAGATTGCCGACTTGCTATAGCTCGCGGCGCCGACGAGCAAGATGAACGGTGATGTCGGCGGCTATCTCGACGGTCTCGGGCAGGACCTGCATGATCTGGCTGTATACCTCCTCTTGCTCCCAGGCCGGCAATTCGAGATAAGCCGAGATGGTGGACAGGTGGCCAACGTAGTCACGAGCACTCATCGTCAGGCGCCGCTCGATCACGAGCTCCTGAACATCTGTGAACCACTCAGTCCGCTGGAGCTCGGTACCCGGCCACTGCATGTCATGTCCCGGTGGCGTCCCGTCTGGAGATGGAACCTCGTCGCTGTCCAGGAACGGCGCCCGGGCCGCGCGAACAGCTTCCGCTAGAGCCGGGTCAGCCAGCTGGGCTGGTCCACCGAACGAGGCAAACACGCCGCCCGGCTCCAGTAGCGCCGCCATCCGCGCCCACCGACCTTCTGGGTTCGTCCAGTGCAGCGCCGCTGCCGCATAGACCAGCCCGTAGCTATCGTCGGGTTGCAGGTCCTCGAACGCGGCTTGGACGATCTTGACGTTTGCTGGCACATGCTTCTGCAGCTCGGCGAGCATGGCCGCGTCAGGGTCCGTCGCGGTGATCGTTACTCCCCGTTGAGCGAACACGCGAGTTGCCTTGCCCGTCCCCGCACCAATCTCCAGGGCAGTCCGGACCGGCTGAGCCGAATACGTCATCACCATGTCGAAGAGCTCCGCGGGATACCCCGGCCGGAATCGTTCGTAAGCCTCTGCTCTGGCTCCGAAGCTCATTGCGCGACCAGACACGTCGGGCATCCTGCCACGAACTGCGCCATCAGTGCTTGGTCTTTCCCGGCGCGACCTAGCCTCAGGCTGAGCCTGGGGATCGTAGGTTAAGCCTCGCCGGGAGCAGCACGTCCCGTCCGCCGCAGCTCAGCGTGATGCCGCTCAGTGTTACGGCGATGCGCCGGCACGGCAGCGTGCTCACCGGGCCATGACTACCGCCGAAGTTGGCTGAGTAGTCCTGGCGCTGCTCGGTCACCTGGCACGACGGCCTGGCAGGCGTGATGATGAAGACGTAGTTGGTTCCGCTGTCTTCGCCCAGTTCAGTGACGCCGATGCTGGCAGGCCTGCAGTCGCGGGCAGCCTGGACAAAGCAGGCCAGCGAGCCAGGATCGGCGCGGACAAGCTGCGTGTGGCTGGTCAGGAAATGGGTGGCCGCTGAGCCGCAGGTTGCGCGCTGCAGCGCGACGGGGTGATAGCTGATCCGCCAGACGGCCAGCGCTGCAGCGACGGCGGCCACGATGACCGCCCCGATGACGATGACCGCCAGGGATCTTCGCCTGCGGCTGCCAGGATCAGGTTGCATGCTGCTCCCGCCGTGACGTGAAAGTCAGCCCTTTGACGCAGCGTGCGAGCGCGCCGTTCCGGCGGAGCCGACATGGCGCGCCGATTTTGTCAGAGGTGGCAGGCAGGCTCTTCCTGTCCGCGCCGGCCGGGTGCTGACGGCCCGGACGCCCCCGACGGGACGGCGGCCTGATGCTCGGCCTATATGAGCGCACCAACCTTGCCAAGGACGCCAGCCTGCCGCCCGGCCCGCCCAGCACAACCGAGTTCAGTCTGGGCATCCCGGCCGGATCGCGGGAAGAGGTCGGCGAGATGCTCCGGCGAGCCGAAGCCGCCGGCGGCACGCTCACAGCGCCCGCTCAGATGCGGCCGTTCGGCGTCTACTCCGGGTACTTCACCGATCCCGATGGTCATCTGTTCGAGATCGCCTGGAACTCCAGCGAGTAGAAGGGGGCGGACTCTCAACACGGCGTCAGCGTGACCGGTGCAGGCTGTTGTTGTAGACGCGCAGCTGCATCGTGGCCAGGTCGAGCAGCGGAGCCTTGATCCCGTGGTCAGCGCCGCGGCGCGCCAGGTCAGCCAGAACCTGCTCGACCTCCGCCCGCCGCCCATCGGCCACATCCCGTGACAGTGACGAGTTGACTGCCGAGCCGGCCTGGGTGACCAGCCGCGTCGTGCTGTCGATCGCATCGGCGGGTATCGGGTAGCCCGCCGCGGTCGCGATAGCGCTAGCCTCAGCCAGAATGGCCGGGCCCAGGTCACGTCCGCCGGGAACGGCCACGATGTCGCCGACAGTGCCGCGCATCAGGCAGGTCAGCGCGCCGATGGTGGCGACGAACACCCACTTCTGCCACATGCGCGCGACGATCTCGTCGCTGATGCTGGCGTCAAACCCGGCCCCGGCCAGCTGGTCGTAGGCCGCCTGAAGCCGGGGCTCGCGGGCGCCGTCCTGCGTACCGATCACGAGGCTCGCAGACGGACCAAGTTGGACTATGTCGCCCTTGTCGTTGAGCTGCGTGGCGATGACGATCACGCCGCCGAGTACCGCAGGCTCGCCGAACCGCCCGCTGAGCACAGCCAGGTGAGCCATCCCGTTCAGGAACGGCACCACCGCGGTATCCAGTCCGACGGCTGGCGCAAAATCTGCGATGGCCTGGTCCAGCGCGGTTGCCTTGACCGACAGCAGCACGACGTCCGCGGGCTCGGTCAGTTCTCCCGCCACGACCAGGTTCGGCCGCACCACCTGGCCGCCGTCGGTCCCATCCTCCGGCCCCACGATCCGGAGCCCGCGCTCGCGCAACTGCCCTGCGCGGCGCGGGCGCACGAGGAAGGTGACGTCCCGGCCAGCCTGCGCCAGCCGTGCCCCGAAATAGCCGCCGGTGGCGCCTGCGCCGACTACGAGGATCGTCATGGACGTCGCGCCTCCTTCCCCCAACCATGCGAACTGACTTAACCTACCGAGATCAACAAGGCGCCGTTCCGGGCAGGGCACGAGCTGAGCGCATCTGAGGGAGATCGGATGATCTTGTCGACTGCGGGTTCAGACTGACCTTGCGCGTCGCGCAGCAAGTTGCACGCGGCGCACGGCCCGCCGAGACTTGATGGCATGAGCCCGCTGGCGCTGCTGGCCTTCGCGCTACTGCTCCCGACTCTCGCCGGGTTCGCGCTCGTGCTCAGTTTGCGCAGTTACCGTCGGCTCGCCGAGGCGCGGCTTTGCCCGCCGCCAGCTGAGCCGGTCGATCGCATTGCCGAGCGCCTGCGGCGGCTGCGCACGGAACTCGAGGCAGCCGAGTGCCGCGAGCGCGGCACCGCAAAGAGGCATCATGTGGTGGCCGCACGCGGCGCCTACATCGATACGCTGAGCGCCGCGTGCGAGCGCCTTGGCGTGAGTCCGCCAGCAGGTGGTGACCGAGTTCGCCAGGCGGAGATCTACCGGGTGGAAGCTGCCCTGCGGGAGCACGGCCTGGACGTCAGGGAAGCCGAAGCTCCCTGACGCCCACAGCCGGGCGGCTATCCCGCTGCGGCAGACCGGATCTCCTTCGTCAGGTTCGCACCCGATTGCGGATCGAAGACGTGCAGGGCGCGCGTATCGGCCCACAGCTCGGCGTTGTCGCCCTCGCGAATCCGCGTCTCCGTACCTACCCGGGCCGTGACAGTTTCCTCCTGGGCGCCAGTGTCCCGGCCGGAGTCGGCAGCGAGGTCGGCGAGCTGCTCGACCTTGGCCGACAGGTCACTCTCCTGCGTGAAGTACACGAAGACGTCCGAGCCCATCGACTCGACAACCTCGATCGTGGCGCGGAAGGTCACGCCCAGGCCGCGGTGCTCTGGCGGCACGAGCGCGGCGTCCTCGAAGTTCTCCGGGCGGATCCCGACGATGACGTCGCGCCCTGCATTCGAGCGCTCGATCGTCTGGCGGAGCACGGGGCTCAGCGGGATGCTCCCGATGCCGGTCCGCAGGCTATTGTCCTCGACGGTGGCGGCCATGAAGTTCATCGCAGGTGAGCCGATGAAGCCAGCCACGAACAAGTTATCCGGGCTGTCATACAGTTCCTTTGGGCTCCCGGCCTGCTGTAAGACGCCCGCACGCATGACCGCGAGCCGGTCCCCCAGCGTCATGGCCTCGGTCTGATCGTGCGTGACGTAGACCATGGTGGTGCCGAGCCGCCGTTGCAGTCGCGACAGCTCGGTGCGGGTCTGGACCCGCAGCTTGGCGTCCAGGTTGGACAGCGGCTCGTCCATGAGGAACGCGGCAGGGTCGCGGACGATCGCCCGGCCCATCGCGACGCGCTGGCGCTGGCCGCCGGACAGGTTGGCCGGCGGCCAGTCCAGGTGCTGGGTCAGGTCGAGGATGCGGGCAGCCTCATTGACCTTCTGATCGATCACCGCCTGCGGCGTCTTGGCCAGTTTGAGGGCAAAGCCCATGTTCTCCCTGACGGTCATGTGCGGGTACAGCGCATAGCTCTGGAACACCATCGCGATGTCCCGGTCCTTCGGCGCCTTGTTGTTCATCACGGTCCCGCCGATGCGCAGCTCGCCTTCGGTGATGTCCTCCAGCCCCGCGATCATGTTGAGCGTCGTGGACTTCCCGCAGCCTGACGGGCCCACGAGAATCACGAACTCACCGTCGGCGATGTTCATGGAGAAGTCGTTCACCGCGAGAGCGCCATCAGGGAAGCGCTTGGTGACGTGCTCCAGGACGATGTCAGCCATTGTCTACTTCCTTCTCAGTAGCGGGCCGCCCGGCTAGCCCTTGACCGCGCCTGATGTCAGCCCAGCGACGATCCGGCGCTGGAAGAACACGACGAAGATGACGATTCGAATGGTGATGACAACCGCAGCGGCCGCGATCGGGACGGTCGGGACGGTGAACTGCGAGCTACCGCTGAAGTAGGCGATGGATGCAGGAGCAGTCCGGGAGGCAATCGTCGAGGTCAGCGAGATCGCGAGCAGGAACTCGTTCCAGCAGAACAGGAACACCAGGATCGCGGTGGTCACCATGCCTGGCGCGGCCAGCGGCGGTCCGCTGCTGGCGGCAGAGGTCCCGCATGCGACGATCCCGGCTGAGCCGAGCAGCAGGCCGGCCACTGCCACCGCGCGCAGCTTCCTGGCAGCGGCCACGCGGCGCAGCCTCCACCGCGCTGAGAGGATCTGGCCGGCCTGGCTGTCTGAGGATTCATCGTTCCTCAAGCGCGGTGGTGACTGCCGGCTGCGCGGGCCGGCCGCTAATTCCACGGCTTGACCTCCGGCGCGACCGAGGTAGGCGCCTGCCCGGCGGCCTCGTCAGCAACCCCGAAACCTGGCCGCTGAGCGACACCCGCCGAGCTGCGCCGCTGGATAATCTGCAGCGGCAGCAGCTGCCGAAGCGGCCGGACCTCCCCGCCGCGCATGATCGCGCACAGCCGCTCTGCGCCCAGTGCGCCGCTGTCCTCCAGCGGCTGGCGCACTGTGCTAAGGCCGAGCAGCTCCGCCGTCTGGATGTCGTCGAATCCGACCACGGATAGCTCACCAGGAATGGCAAGGCCGAGTCCCTCGGCCGCAGCGACGACGCCCATGGCCTGGGTGTCCGACGCCGCGAAGATGGCCGACGGCGGTTCGGGCTGCGCCAGCATCTCGGCTGCCAGCGCTTCGGCACTCGCCGGGCCGTGCGGGCCCAGCCTGATGAGGCGCGCCTCGGCAGGTAAGCCTGCAGTCGTCAGCGCCCGGTGGTAGCCGACAAGACGGCGATCAGAAGACCGGAATCCCAGGGACGCAGACTTCCCGGGCGGCTGCCTGTCGCCCACGAAACCGATCCGCCGGTGGCCGAGCGACGTCATGTGCCTGGTGGCCAGCTCGCCCCCCGCTACGTCGTCAATGATCGTGTGCGGCAGGCCGGGCAGGCTGACGTCGACAGCTACGAGGGGAACGGCTGCGGCCCGGAACTCGGCCATCTGGTGGCGACTCAGTGGCACCGACACGATGATCACGCCGGCCGCGTGGTGCCGGGCGGTCAGCGCAGCTAAATGATGATCCCGCTGAGCCGGGGAGTCGACGTTGCAGACGACCGTGTCGTAGCCGTGCTTATCGAGGACCGAAAGTGCCCCGGCAAGACGCTCGACCGCGGGACAGCGCAGCGGCGAGCTGACTGGGCCGGTAGCCGAGCTGGTCGATGGCCTTGAGCACCTTGAGCCGGGTGGCGGCCCGCACCTGCTCAGCATTGTTGATCACACGGGAGACAGTTCCGACTCCGACGCCCGAAGCGGCCGCAACATCGGCGATTGTCGCCTTGCTGCGCACCCGCATGCCGGCCTCCCACGCGCCGGCCCGTTTTGGAACCGGTTCCAACACTGCCTCAGTCAATGCTCTCCTTGACTCACCGGGCCGTCAAGTTGTCATAGCGGCGGGACTGATGTGGCAAATACGGACAATTCCGAATGAGTCCCCGGAACTTGGGCGCCTGTCGTAACGTTGGCTGCATAGTTGGCACGCCGTCGTTCGGGGGGCTCAGCGACGTGGTAGATCCGGGAGGCGCCAGCGCGGCGGCGGCATCGCCAGTTGGGGTGACAGCGGTGGACACAACAGCGGTGGACACAACAGCGGTCGACGGCGCCCGCGGCTACGACCGCCTGCGCCGCCGCCGGATCATCCTCCTCGCGGCGGTTGCGGTCGTCGTCATCGCCGGAGCCAGCGCACTGCTGCTCACCTCGCAGATCAAATCGCCGGCCGAGCAGGCCGCTCAGACCAGACCTCCGGCACTGACCGACCTGACCGCGCCGGTGCAGAATATGGTGCTGACCACGACGGTGCTCGGCGAGGCCGTGGTCCATCCGCCGAAGGAGTTCAGCCCGTCGGCCATCGGCGGCTCTGGCGGCGAGCGAGCGGCGCGTCCAGCCAGAACGTCCAGCCGATCGTGACCAGGATCCTCCGCCACAGTGGCAGCATCGTCGGCCAGGGCAGCGTCCTGCTAGAGGTAGCCGGCCAGCCCTTCTTCGTCCTGCAAGGGACAGTCCCCGCCTACCGCAACCTGGAGCCGGGCGAGACGGGGCTGGACGTCACGGAACTGCAGGATGACCTTGCAGTCGCTCGGCTACTCGAGCGGCACCGATGCCAGCGGGTCCTTCGGGTCCGGCACATCGGCAGCGGTCGACGCCTTCTATAAGGGCATCGGCTACGCGCCGCGAGCAGATCACGAGCGGCCCGAAGGCCGATCGCGGACCGGTGGTCCCGCTTGGCCAGTTCACCTTCGTACCGCGGCTGCCCGCCAGGATCGCCAAGCTCAGCGCCACAGTGGGCCAGTCGATCAGCGCCGACGCGCTGACCCTGGCGATCGGCAGTCCCACTATCTCCGGCCAGCTCAACCCCAGCGAAGCCATCGTCGTCAGGCCCGGCATGCCAGTCACGATCACCGAGCCTGGCTCTGGCGCACCATTCCCGGCCGGATCACCTCAGTGTCGCACGTGACCGCGAGCAAGGCATCGGTGTCCGGCGGCCTCTACGTGCGCGCGGGCATCAGGCCGGACCACCCGCTACCGATGTCTCTGGTGGGCCAGGACCTCTCACTGACCATCGCTGCCGCACGCAGTCACGGGGCCGTGCTAGCGGTCCCGGAAGCCGCTGTCTTCGCTAGCGCGAACGGCCGGACGTATGTTTCCAAGCTCGTCGGCACCACGGCCGTGCGCGTTGCCGTGCAGGTGGGGATGTCGGGCGGCGGCCTGCTGCAGGTCACGCCGCTGCAGCCGGGTGCGCTGACGGCCGGTGACCGGGTCATCACCGGCGAGAACTACTCGACGGCCGGCAGCGCACGGACCGCCGTTGGGGCCAGCAGGCCCGGACAATGACCGCAGCGTCGGCTCAGCTTCCGGTAACCGAGCCGCCGGTAATTCAGCTGTCGGCCGCCGGTTACACCTACTCCGGGCCGCCGCCGGTACAGGCGCTGAAGCCGACCGACCTGGTCATCAGGCGCGGCGAGCACGTGGCCATCATGGGCCCGTCAGGATCTGGCAAGTCGACGCTGCTCAACCTGCTCGGCCTGCTCGACCGGCCCACGGAGGGCAGGCTTGAGATCGACGGCATCGACCTTGGCCGGGCATCCGAGCGCGACCGGGCCGCCGTCCGGGCGCGGCACATCGGCTTCGTCTTCCAGTCGTTCCACCTGCTGCCGCATCGGTCGGCAGTCGAGAACGTGATGCTTGCCCAGGTCTACGCCGACAGTGCCGCGACGACGCAGGTACGCCGAGGCAATGTCCGCGCTCGGCGGCGTCGGCCTGGCCTATCGGGCGCACGCGCTGCCGACCGAGCTCTCTGGCGGTGAGCGCCAGCGGGTAGCGATGGCCCGCGCGCTGGTCAACCGCCCGTCGCTGCTGCTGTGCGATGAGCCGACCGGGAATCTGGATACCACGTCCACCGAAGAGCTGACGAATCTGCTCAGCGTCCTGCACGACCAGGGAGCGACACTCGTGGTGATCACCCACAACCCGGTGGTCGCGGCCCGAGCCCAGCGGCTGATCAGGATCCAGGACGGCGGCTGTCGGACCTGCAGGAAGATCCCGGCGTGCACGCCGGCGAACGGGACGGGGGCTCGCATGCGCTCTCGGGCGGCTAGCCACGGGCGGTGAACCGCCGGAGCCGGAGTGTCAAGACCCCGTCGCGGTTCCGCCTAGCGGACCTGGCGAGCGAAGCGATGGCCGGGCTGCTGCAGCGCCCCGGCCGCTCAGCACTGACCGTGCTCGGCACCGTTGCGGGCATTGGCGGTTTCGTCGCCATCGTCGCGTTGTCGCAGACAGCCGCCGGGCAGATCGGCAAGGACTTCAACGTGCAGGACGCCACTCAGGTGACGGTGACCGATACGGGCGCACGCGGCGGGTCGGCCAACCCGACGATGGACTTCCCGAGTGAACGCTGACGCGCTGGTGGATCGCATACACGGTGTCCTGGCAGCCGGCGTCTGGTGGCCGGTTAACTTCGACAAGCGGCGGTGAGCGCGCTGCCGCCCAGTGCCGACGGGAGGAAGGTAGGCCTGCCAGTGACGGCGGCAAGCCCGGGCGCGCTGATCGCTAGCGGCGCGCAGCTCGCCGCGGGCGTGCTGTTCAACCAGTTCCATGAGGCCACCGCACAGAACGTCGCCGTGCTCGGCAAGTCCGCTGCGGCGCAACTCGGCATCTCCAGCGTGGTGAACGAGCCCGCTGTCTTCATCGGCGGACAGCCGTTCACCGTCGTCGGCATCCTGGCGGACGACCCGCGGCTGCCGCAGCTGAACCTTGGCGTGACGGTACCCGAGAGCACCGCACTGCACCTGTGGGGCCCGCCGCCGTCCTACTTCCCGGCGCAGATGGTGATCCACACCAGGCTCGGCGCCGCTCAGGTCGTTGCGAAGCAGGCGGCCGTAGCGCTGCGGCCCGATGACCCGAAGCTGCTGAGTGCCAACGCACCCGTCAACCCAGCCCAGCTGAAGAAGTCGGTGACGGCAAGCCTCAATACCGTATTCCTCGCGCTCGCCGGGGTCGCACTGATAATCGGCGCGGTGGGAATCGCGAACACGACGCTGGTGGCGGTGCTTGAACGGTCCAGCGAGATCGGACTGCGCCGCGCACTCGGCGCCAGGCCCCGGCACATCGCCATCCAGTTCCTGGCCGAGTCCACTGCACTCGGGCTGTTCGGCGGTCTGGTGGGCGCCTGCCTCGGGGTGCTCGTCGCGATCGGCGTGACGATCTCCGAGCACTGGACGGCACTGCTCGACGCCCGTATCGTCTTCGCGGCGCCTGCTGCCGGTGCTGTGATCGGGCTGCTGGCCGGCCTGTACCCGGCGCTGCGCGCTAGCGCGATCGAGCCCGCCGATGCGCTGCGCCGCTGACCGCGCTGGCATCGCCTCCCTGGTCAGCCGCTATGGCAGGAAGCTGGCCGCCGGCCTGCTGGCTGCCTGCGTGCTCGCCGCATGCTCGTCGGCCGGCAGCTCCGGACATTCCGGCCAGGCGCGGACCGGGCCGTTCGCTCGCGGCCGGGTCTTCGTCGTCCCTGGTCCGGCCGGCGGATTCCTGGCGGTGCCGGCAGCGGCAGGATTCAACGGCCGGCCGAAGATAGCCGTCCCGCCGATTCCGTCAGCATCCTCGGGCCAGACCATCAGCCTGCCGCTGAATTCCTACGCGGAAGTGTCCGGCCTGCAGCAGACAGTCCTCGCGGAGGCGCAATCGCTGCTGACGCAGCAGTGCATGGCCGCCAGAGGCTTCGTCTACACCAGTCAGGCCACAACGACCCAAGAGCAAATGATCCTGCAGGCCATCGAGTACGGATTCGGGGTCACCAGCCTGAGCGATGCGAGCGCCTACGGCTACCGCCTGCCCGCGGCGGCCAGCGGCGCCCCGCCCGGCGGCCTGTTCCTCGGCGGTTTCAGCTCCTTCAATGCGCTCAGGCAGGATTCGGCCCTGGCGGTGGCACTGCTCGGCTTCGCCCCCGGTGTCAGGATCGGGCCCGTCCACGAGCCGGGCTGCCTGAACGTGGCTAACAACGAGATCTACCGGCCGGGCAGTTCGGAGCCCGGCGATCCGGTCCCGGCCATCGCCCAGCAGGCAACTGTCTGGACGCAGACTGACCCGCGCGTCCTGGCCGTTGACGCCGCCTGGTCACGATGCATGGCGCGGCACGGCTATCACTACGGCAACCCGCAGCAGGCCGCCGACCACAACTGGCCTGCACACCCGACGGCCGCCGAGACGGCAACCGCCGTTGCCGATGTCACCTGTAAGCAGCAGGTGAATATGGTGAACACCTGGCTCACCGTGGAAGCCGCTTACCAGACCGCCCTCATCGGACAGGACCTCGGCGCGCTCGCGAACCTGCAGGCCAGCTTCCAGGGCGCACTCAGCCGGGTGGAAGCGCTGCTCGCCAGCCCGGTCGGACTGGCTCGTGCGGAGCCAGCCACGGTTCGGCCCGGCGGGCCGCGATGATGGCGAGACCGCTTAATGCCCGGACGCTGCCGTACTGGCGCGGCCGACTGCCAGCGCCTGCCTACGACCGCGACCTCGTCCGGCCAGGCGCTGTCCACTTCGGCGTCGGCGGTTTCCACCGGGCGCATCAGGCCATGTACCACGACCGCCTGATGAACGAGGGTGCGCCCCTGGACTGGGGCATCTGCGGCGTCGGGGTTATGGCGGCAGACCGGAGCATGCAGCAGGCACTCGACGCTCAGGACGGCCTCTACACGCTCGTGCTCAAGCACAGCGACGGGACGTACGAGCCACGGGTGGTCGGATCCATCGTGGAGTACCTGTTCGCGCCGGACGATCCCGAGGCGGTCGTTGCCCGGATGGCGGACGAGCCGACCCGCGTCGTGTCCCTGACAATCACCGAGGGCGGTTACAACGTCAGTGACGTGACCGGGGAGTTCAACGCCGCCAACCCGGACGTGATCCGCGACCTTGCGCCAGGTGCCGTGCCGCGCACCGCGTTCGGCCTGATCACCGAAGCGCTCTGGCGCCGCCGCGAGCGCGGGCTCGCGCCCTTCACGATCATGTCCTGCGACAACCTGCAGGGCAACGGTCGCCTGACCCGGCGAGTGTTCACCGCCTTTGCCCGGCTGCGGGATCCGGAGCTTGGCGAGTGGGTGGAAAGCGAGGTCCGGTTTCCCGACTCGATGGTCGACCGCATCACGCCGGTGACGACCGACGCAGACCGGGCCGAGATCCGCGAGCGCTTCGGGATCGATGACCGGTGGCCAGTTGTCTGCGAGCCGTTCACGCAGTGGGTCCTGCAGGACACCTTCACCGCCGGCCGGCCGCCGTATGCCGACGCCGGCGTTCAGCTCGTGGACCACGTCGAACCCTACGAGCTGATGAAGTTGCGGCTGCTGAACGCCAGTCACCAGGCCATGTGCTATTTCGGCTACCTGTGCGGGTGCCGGCTGGTGCATGAGGCTGCCCGGGACCCGCTGTTCCGGGAGTTCCTGCTCGGCTACATGGACGACGAGGCCACCCCGACCCTGCCCCCCGTGCCAGGCGTGGACCTTGACGAGTACAAGCACACGCTGATTGAGCGCTTCAGCAACCCGCACGTGCGTGACACCATCGCCCGCCTGTGCGCCCAGGGCTCGGACCGCATCCCGAAGTGGCTGCTGCCCGTGGTCCGCCAGCAGCTGGCGACCGGAGGCGAGATCAGGCGATCGGCCGCGGTCGTGGCGAGCTGGGCGCGCTACGCGGAAGGCTTCGACGACCAAGGTCAGCCGATCGGTGTCGTCGACCGCCTCAGGGACAGCCTCATGCGGCTTGCCCAGAAACAGCGCACGGACCCCGACGCGTTCATTGCGAACCGTGCGGTGTTCGGCGACCTGGTTGACGACGAGCGCTTCGTCGCCGCGTACCGGTCAGCGCTCGCATCGCTGCACCAGGTCGGTGCACGCGCAACCCTCGAGTCGCTCGCCTAGCTGACGGCAGCCGATCTCGGAGGAGCTGCCGACGGACCCGTAAACTCGCCCGGAGGACTCTAGCGCGGCAACGATGCCTCATCTCAAGGGGAGCCGTAAATGCGGGCAATGATCGTGGATCGCCTCGGTGATGACCCGGAGGCCCTGCATCTCGCCGATGTTGACCTGCCCGAGCCTGGTGAGGGCGAGGCACTCATCCGGGTCCAGGCAGCCGGGGTCGGGCCCTGGGACGTCGCCATGCGCCGCGGCGCCTGGACAGGCCCGCTGCCCTACATTCCCGGCGGCGAGTTCGCCGGGGTCATCGTGGGCGATACCGGTGCGGACGCGGCATTTGGCGATGGTGCACCCGTCTACGGCTGTACCGGCCTGTCCGGGTGCTACGCCGAGTACGTGACCTGCCCGTCCGAGCAGCTCGCGCCAATCCCGGCCGGCTTGTCGGTGGTTGAGGCGGCCGGTGCGCCGATCGATGGGCTGACGGCCGAGCAGGGACTGACCGACATCCTGTCCGTCGGCCCGGGCGACCAGATCCTGATCACCGCCGCGGCCGGCGGGCTGGGCCACCTCGCCGTCCAGATCGCACGGGCGCTAGGGGCAGGCGTCGTGGCAACGGCCAGTCCGCGCAACCACGACTTCGTGCACAAGCTCGGCGCCGCCATGGTCGTCGACCACAATCAGCCCGACTGGCCAGACCGGGTTCGTCAGATGACCGACGGCGGCCCGGCCAAGATCCTCGCCTGCGCGGCGCAGACGCTCCAGGGTGCCGCACGCGCGGCGCGGGAGGGCACGACGATCGCGACTCCCGTCCACGCCCAGCTTCCTCCCGCCGGGCACGTGCAGTGGCGCGCTTATGACGGCCAGCCCAGCGGCAGCCGCCTGATCCGGATGGCCCCATGGTTCGACGAGGGAACCCTCGCGGTCCACGTTGAGGCTAAGTACTTCCTGGCAGACGCCCCCGAAGCACACCGCATGGCGGAGCACGGCCACAGCAGGGGCAGGATCGTGCTGATCGTGGACGAGGACCTCGCCGCGGAACTGGAGGTATGACGGCCGAGCCGGAGGTATGAAAGGGGCATGACCGAAGACTCCGCTGCTGGCCAGCCTGCCTGGGCGGAGCCTGAGCTGGCCACGCTCACCGCCGAGAGGTTCAGCGATCCGGCCTGGCTGTACGAGCGCAAATTCGACGGAGAACGGTGCCTGGCGTACCGGTCGGGCGACGAGGTGCGGCTCATGACCCGCAACCAGCAGCTCGTCAACAGCACGTACCCGGAGCTGGCAGCGCAGCTGCAGGCGCAGGACTGCGCGGACTTCATTATCGACGGCGAGGTGGTCGCCTTCGCCGGCCCGACCACGAGCTTCAGCCTGCTGCAGCGGCGGCTCGGCGTGCGCAATCCGAGCGAAGCTCTGCGCGCTGAGGTGCCAGTCGTTTACTACGTGTTCGACGTGCTGTGGGCTGATGGCCGTGACTGCCGGCAGCTGCCGCTCAGCGAGCGTAAGCAGGTGCTGCGCCCGCTGCTGTCCTTCACCGGCCCGGTCCGGTACACAACGTACCGCAGGCGCGACGGCGAGGTGTACTTCGCCCAGGCATGCGCCAAAGGGTGGGAAGGCCTGGTGGTCAAGCGGGCTGATTCACCGTATCGGTCCGGCCGCTCGCGGGACTGGCTGAAGTTCAAGTGCCAGGCGAGCCAGGAGTTCGTCATCGCCGGTTACACCGACCCGAAGGGATCGCGAACGGGGTTCGGAGCCCTGCTGCTTGGCTATTACGACAGCGACGGCAGACTGGTCTACGCCGGGAAGGTCGGCACCGGATTCGACGACGCGGCCCTGGCGGCGCTCGCCACGACCCTGTCGGGCCTCGAGCGCCCGCAGTCAGCATTCGACCGCGGCTCGCTCCCCCGCACGGGCGTGCACTGGGTGGAGCCCCGGCTCGTAGGCCAGGTGGCTTTCAGCGAGTGGACCACGGCCGGGCAGCTGCGCCACCCCCGCTTCGCCGGCCTGCGCCGGGACAAGGACCCAGCCACCGTGGTCAGGGAGACGGCCTAATTCGCCGGAAACCCGCTCGGGTCAGGCATCCCGGCCTCCGGCCTGATTTCGTGAGGGTCGGGCCAGCTATCGCGGGTAGGCCTCGGGCTAGGCAAGCGACGCGAGGGCAATCAGGGGGAGACTTGCGATGGGCAGCGGCTTTTACGGCCCCGATGACGCCGGTTCCAGCCCGTTCGACGACTTTCTGGCTCGTATCTACGGGGCCGGAGCTGGACCGTCCCGCCCGGGCCACCGCGTGGACATCACGCGGCTGATGAGCGGCCCGGCCCGCGAGCTCATCGGCGCTGCCGCGGCGCACTCGGCTCAGCACGGCAGGGCGGACCTGGATACCGAGCATCTGCTCTGGGCTGCCGCGAAGCTGGAGCCCACCCGCCAGCTGCTGACGCGCGCTGGCGCCGACCCGGATGCCATCACCCGCGCTCTCGAAAGGCAGGAAGTCGCCGGGCCGAGCAGCGGCGAGCCACCGCAGCTGACGCCGGGCGCCAAGCGGGCCCTGCTTGACGCGCATCAGATCTCCCGCGCGCTTGGGTCTACCTACATAGGGCCGGAGCACATCATGCTCGCGCTGGCAGTGAACCCCGAGTCGGGGGCGGGCCGGATGCTGTCCGGGGCGCGCGTGACTCCTGAAGCACTCCAGGCCGCTCTGGCCGGGCACGGCGTGTCCGGGTCGGGTGGCGCGCTTGGCCACGGCCGCTCGGTGATGCCCACGCTGGATGAGTTTGGCCGCGACCTGACCGCGATGGCCCGCGAAGGGCGGGTCGATCCCGTCATCGGCCGCGACAGCGAGATCGAGCAGACCGTCGAAGTACTCTCCAGGCGCGGAAAGAACAACCCGGTGCTGATCGGAGAGGCAGGCGTTGGCAAGACGGCAATCGTCGAGGGAATCGCTCAGCGCATCGTGGCGGACGACGTCCCGCAGACGCTAGCCGGCAAGCGGGTCGTCCAGCTGGAGCTGTCCGCGGTCGTCGCCGGCACGCGCTACCGCGGCGACTTCGAAGAGCGCGTGCGCAGGATCATCGACGAGATCTCCGAACACGCCGATGAACTGATCGTCTTCATCGACGAGCTGCACACCGTCACGGGGGCAGGCAGCAGCTCTGAAGGCGGCATGGACGCCGGCAACATGCTGAAGCCGGCACTCGCCCGGGGTGAGTTGCACATCGTCGGCGCGACCACCCTTGATGAATACCGCAAGAGCATCGAGAAGGACGCGGCCCTGGCCCGGCGGTTCCAGCCGATCCTGGTTCCCGAGCCGACCATCGATGATGCGCTCGCCATCCTGCGCGGCCTGAGAGACCGGTACGAGGCCCATCATCAGATCCGTTACACCGACGAGGCATTGGATGCCGCGGTCGAGCTGTCGGATCGCTACATCACCGACAGGTTCCTGCCTGACAAGGCCATCGACCTGATCGATCAGGCCGGCGCTCGCGTCCGGCTGCGGACCAAGACGCCCGGCAGGGAGCTGCGCGACCTTGAGCGGCGGGCGGAAGAACTGCACCGGGACAAGGACCAGGCGGTAGCCAGCGAGCAGTACGAACATGCCTCCCGCCTGCGCGACCAGATCAGCGAGGTGCAGCGACAGGTCAAGGACCTCACTAAAGAGGAAACGGCGGTCCCGGAGGTCACGGTCAACGACATTGCTGAGGTGATCTCACGCGCCACCGGCGTGCCCGTTCAGCAGGTCACCGAAGAAGAGAAGGAGCGCCTGCTCAGGCTGGAGCGGTTCCTGCATGAGCGTGTCGTGGGGCAGGACGAAGCGGTCGAGGCGGTCTCGGAGGCGATCCGGCGGTCGCGCGCGGGGCTTGGCGACCCGCAGCGCCCGGTCGGAAGCTTCCTGTTCCTCGGCCCGACCGGGGTCGGCAAGACGGAGCTGGCCCGTGCACTGGCGGACGCGCTGTTCGGCTCTGACGACCGGATGATCCGGCTCGATATGAGCGAGTTCCAGGAGCGGCACACCGTCAGCCGCCTGGTCGGCGCTCCGCCGGGCTACGTCGGGTACGAGGAAGCAGGCCAGCTCACCGAGGCAGTGCGGCGGCGCCCGTACTCGATCGTGCTGCTCGATGAGATCGAGAAGGCGCATCCCGACGTGTTCAATATCCTGCTCCAGGTTCTCGACGATGGCCGGCTGACCGACGGGCAGGGCCGGACCGTCGATTTCAAGAACACGGTCCTGATCATGACCAGCAACCTGGGTTCCGACCTGATCAGCAGGCGCGGTACCGCGCTCGGCTTCACCGGCGATGCCGCAAGCTCCGGCACCGGCCAGGAGCACGCGCTGCAAGAACAGGTGATGCGGCGGCTGCGCGAGTCGTTCCGGCCCGAGTTCCTGAACCGGATCGACGAGACCATCGTTTTCCGCGAGCTCGACCAGGAGGAGCTGCGGCAGATCACCAGGCTGATGCTCGAGGAAACCCGCCGCAAGCTGCATGCTCAGAACGTCATCGTGCACTTCACCCCGGCTGCCATTGACTGGGTCGCTGAGCACGGTCATCAGCCCGAGTTCGGCGCACGGCCGATGCGGCGGACGATCCAGCGCGAGGTCGACAATCCGCTGTCGCGCATGCTGCTGGACGGCCAGATCCAGCCTGGCCAGGACGTCACCGTTGACGCGCACGACGGCCGGCTTGTGTTCGAGCCGAGCGTCCAGCACGCCGGCGTGTGACCGAGGTGCCATGATGCGACGGTGAGCATGGAGCCTTATCTGATCGTCGGAGCCAGCCTGGCTGGTGCGCGAGCCGCCGAGACACTGCGCTCGGAAGGCTTCGACGGCCCGGTTGTCCTCATCGGCCAGGAGAGCGAGCTGCCGTACGAACGGCCGCCACTGTCCAAGGACTACCTGCAGGGCAAGTCCGAGCGCGAGAAGATCTACACCCATCCGCGGCAGTGGTATGCCGACGCCGGCATCGACCTCCGCCTGGGGGTTGCCGCCACCGCCATCGATCCGGCCGCCCACCGGGTCACGACGAGCGATGGCAGCCAGCTCAGCTACACCAAGCTGCTCCTGACGACCGGCTCGTCGCCGCGCAGGCTGGCAGTGCCCGGCAGTCATCTTGAGGGCGTTCGCTACCTGCGAACCGTCGGTGACAGTGACCGGATCAAGGCTGTGCTCCGCGCGGCATCCCGGATCGTGATCGTCGGCGCTGGCTGGATCGGGCTTGAGGTAGCGGCCGCCGCGCGGCTGGCAGGCGTCGAGGTGACAGTGGTGGAGATGGAGGAGCTGCCGCTGCTGCGCGTGCTCGGCCCCGAAGTCGCCCGCGTCTTCGCGGACTTGCATCGCGAGCACGGCGTTGAGCTCCGCTTCGGCGCGCACCTGACCGACATCACGGGCGACGGCGAGCATGCCGCTGGTATCAGCCTCGCCGACGGCAGCAATATCCCGGCCGACGCCATCGTGGTCGGAATCGGCGCCGCGCCGAGTACCGAGCTGGCGGTGGCTGCCGGGCTTGACGTGGACGGTGGTGTCCGGGTCGATGCGGGGCTGCGCTCGTCCGATCCGGACATCTATGCGGCTGGCGACGTGGCCAGCGCGTTCCACCCGCTGATCGGCAAGCACATCCGGGTCGAGCACTGGGCCAACGCGCTGAACCAGCCGCCGGCTGCCGCGCGGGCCATGCTCGGCCAGGATGTCAGCTACGACCGGGTGCCGTACTTCTTCAGCGATCAGTACGACCTCGGCATGGAGTATTCCGGCTACGCCGAGCCCGGCGCGTATGACGAGGTCGTGTTCCGCGGCGACGTGCCTGGCCGCGAGTTCATCGCCTTCTGGCTGGGCAACGGCGGCCGAGTGCTGGCCGGGATGAACGTCAATGTCTGGGATGTCAACGACGCGATCCAGGCTCTGGTGCGGTCTGGCCGGCCGGTCGACCGGGCGGCCCTGGCTGACTCCGGCGTCTCACTGGAGTCGCTGGCTAGCCGCGACTAGCCCGATTGGATGGCCGTCTGCCGTCTCCATGTGCGGGAACACCTGGGGGTTGCCTCCGACTCTCCTTCGCCGGAATACAGCGGCGCTGCAGCTGGTTTACTCGCTCCGGCGTTCGGGCCAGCCGGAGGGAGCACGCATCGTGGCGAATGAACAAGCGCAGCGCGCACGGAAGCTGAGCCCGCGGGCGGCCGCGATGCTGCTAGCGGAACGCGACCCGGTCGTGGCAAGGCTCGTCACCGACGCTGGCCTCCCGCGCTTCCCGGCGCCAGCCGGGACGCACTTCGAGACGCTCGTCCGAGCCGTCACCTACCAGCAGCTAGCCGGGCCGGCAGCGCGGGCCATCCACGGCCGGCTGATCACGGCACTTGACGGATCGGTCACCGCGGAGCGCCTCATCGCCCTGTCCGACGAGACCTTGCGATCTGTCGGCCTGTCGGCGGGGAAGGTTGCGTCCCTTCGCGACCTGTCGGCGAAGGTGCTGGACGGGACCGTGAAGCTAGACCCCCGGCAGCTGGCACGGGAGAGCGATGAGGAAGTCGTCGCCCGCCTGACCAGCGTCCGCGGCATCGGCAAGTGGACGGCCGAGATGTTCCTGCTGTTCCAGCTGCGGCGGCTGGATATCTGGCCGACCGGCGACCTGGCTGTCCGCCGCGGCTACGGCCTGGCCTGGGGCATCCCGACGCCTACTGCCAAGGAGCTCGACGCTCTCGGCGAGCAGTACCACCCTTACCGGAGCATTGTCGCCTGGTACTGCTGGCGAGCTTCCGAGATCTACGGCGCGGCGGCGGTGGCGCTTCCCGCCTGATCGCCCGTTCCGCACTGCGGCTAGCAGCGGCTAGCCCTGCTGGGCGCGGGACCGCGTGCTCGACCCGTACCCGTTCGTGTGCCGCGAGCTGTTCGGGATCCCGCGTTCGCCCATGAGCCAGGTCACCTGGTGCGCAGACTCCGGGGAAAGCGTCCAGAAATCTCACTGTATGTCGTGGTCGCGCAGGTTGTTATCCGCGCGCCGCTTCTGGCTTCGGATGAAGTGCTGGAACTTCAGCGGGTCCCGGATGAAGAAGACCGGCGTGTTGTTCCCGACCATGTCGTAATTGCCGTCGGAGGTGTAGAACTTCGGAGCGAACCCCCGGGGTCGCGCCAGGTGTCCGGGCTCCCCCGCTCCCCTGCGACGGCGGAGAACCGGATCAGCGTTTTCGTCCAAGTCGCAGGCTGGAAGACGACGGCGCTGGTATACGCGCTGACGTCGTTCGTCACCTCGAAATGGCCGAACGCGCCGCCGCCTTTGGCATGCGGCTGCCGCTCAGCAATCCGCTGCCCCCCTGCCTGGAATGAGTCAACTCAGCGTTCCGCATAACGGGCCTTACTGGCTTATCGCTTATGGGAGCTTGTCCGCCCTGAGCGGACCGCTGGTCCACTGAGGCGCGACCAGAACCTACGATGAGCCCATGGAAGACGCACCGCCAGCCGATACCGAATCCCCGCCCGGTACGCAGCCCGCCGCGGCGCCTGCGGCCCGGCCGCGGCCGGCGATCGTGACCGTTGACGACGATCCGGATGTGTCGCGTGCGGTCGCCCGCGACTTGCGCCGCCGGTATGGCGAGCAGCACCGGATCGTCCGTGCGGAGTCCGGGGAGCAAGCGCTCGAGGCCCTGAGGCAGATGAAGCTGCGCGGTGACCTGGTCGCCATGATCCTGGCCGACTACCGGATGCCGCATCTGAACGGGATCGAGTTTCTCGAGCGCGCGATGGATATCTACCCCGGCGCGCGGCGCGCGCTGCTGACCGCGTACGCCGACACCGGCGCGGCCATCGATGCCATCAATGTCGTCGACCTTGACTATTACCTGCTCAAGCCATGGGACCCGCCGGAGGAGAAGCTCTACCCGGTCGTGGACTCACTGCTTGAGGCGTGGTTGTCGTCGGATCACCGGCCGGTGGCCGAGACGAAGATCGTCGGGCACCGCTGGTCGGCCCGGTCGTCCGAGGTCCGTGAGTTCCTCGCCCGCAACCAGGTGCCTTACCGCTGGTACTCCTCCGACGAGCCAGAGGGACGCCGCCTGCTCGAGGCCGCCGAGGCTGACGGTGAGACGCTGCCGGTTGTGATCGCCCCCGACGGCGTGGCACTGGTCGCGCCCTCGGAACCCGAGCTGGCGAGTCACGTTGGCCTGACGACGAACCCGTCGACCGACTTCTATGACCTTATCGTGATCGGCGGCGGCCCGGCCGGCCTCGGCGCGGCCGTCTACGGAGCATCCGAGGGCCTTCGGACGGTCCTGGTCGAGCGCACGGCGACTGGCGGTCAGGCGGGCCAGAGCTCGCGGATCGAGAACTACCTCGGCTTCCCCGACGGCGTCTCGGGCGCACAGCTCACCGACCGCGCCAGGCGGCAGGCCCAGAAATTCGGTGCCGAGGTCCTGACAACGCGCGAGGTAGTCGGGCTGGAAGTGAATGGGTCAGCGCGGACGGTCCGGTTCGCCGACGGGAGCGCGATCAGCGCGCACACTGTCATCCTCGCCACCGGAGTGACATACCGCCAGCTCACGGCGCCCGGCCTGGCCGACCTCACCGGGCGAGGCGTCTTCTACGGCTCAGCGCTGACGGAGGCGACAAGCTGCGCCGATGAGGACATCTACGTGGTCGGCGGCGCCAATTCCGCTGGCCAGGCCGCGGTTTACCTGGCCAAGCGCGCCCGGTCGGTGACGATCCTGGTGCGCGGCAAGTCGCTGGTCAACTCGATGTCGCACTACCTGATCGAGCAGGTCGAGAGTATGCCGCGGATCAAGGTGCGGACCTGTACCGAGGTGGCCGAAGCCCACGGAACCGACCATCTGGAGCAGCTCACGCTGCGCGACAGCGAGAGCGACACGACCGAGACGGTGAATGCGCAGTACCTGTTCGTCTTCATCGGCGCAGCGCCGCTGACCGACTGGCTCGACGGCGTGATCACACGCGATCAGCGTGGCTTCGTGGTGACCGGGCCCGACTTGCTAGTAGACGGCCAGCTGCCGAGCGGCTGGCCACTGGACCGGCCGCCCTATCACCTGGAAGCCAGCGTGCCCGGCGTCTTCGTGGCCGGGGACGTCAGGGCAGACTCGGCTAAGCGAGTCGCATCCGCAGTCGGCGAGGGTGCGATGGCCGTCATGCTCGTGCACCGCTACCTGGAGAAACTCTGACATCCTCCCCGCACTGACGGAAGGGCGGGGATTTCAGCTAAACGCGAGGAGCGCCAGTTGAGGTTCACGGTTCAGCGACCTGGCCAGCGCCCGGTCTCCCCGCGCGGCACGCCTAGTTCCCTGAGCCGAACGGGTCATGTTCTTGATCTTCAGGTCTTCAACGCGGATCACGTCGTAACGGCTGGCGACCTGGGTACTGCACTTGTGCGCCCAGTCCTTCAGCATGTCAGCGTTCGCGGCCTTCGCCTTCGCCAGGGCGAGCCTGGAGCGCTGCCTGCGGTTGCTGCCCCGCTTTGCCCTGGACAGCTTGCGAGCCAGGGTTCGGGTGTCCTTCGGCTGAGGAGCCTGCAACATCGTGCCGTCCGACAGCGCCAGCGTCACGGCCACGCCACGGTCTACGCCGACAACCCCACCAGTACCCGGACCCGGAATTGGCTGAGGGACAGAAGCGAAGGCCACATGCCAGCGCCCGGCCCGGTCCCGGGTCACCCGGCAGGATTTGCAGTCTGGCACCTGGCGGGACCAGCGAAACCGCACCCACCCGCCTTTCGGTACCCACACTTGCCCGTGGTTGCGGTTGAGTCTGCGGATGTGTTCGCGTTTCACCGCGACGATCCGGAATCCCTCATGGAGGTGCTCCTTCCGCCACGTCGGCTTCCGGTGGGTGCCGCCGAAGAAATTCCGCATGGCCTGATCAAAATCGCGGATAGCCTGCTGCTGGACAATCACGCTGCCCGCAGCAAGCCACGGGTTATCCGCTCGGGCGTAGGACAACTGACGGCAGCGTTCCGCAAAGCCGGGCATACCTTGGCGTCCTGCCCGCCACCAGGATTGCTGTTCACAGCAGAGGTTCCATACGTAGCGGGCGTCCGAACAGTGCTGCAACAGGGCAGTTTCCTGCGCAGGTGTCGGCTCAATCCGGCAGCGGGACATGGGCGAATCCTTTCACCGGGGTCTGACAACCAGCTCCGGATTCCTCCCCGGCATGAAGGACGGGGCTTCCTCCGGAGGTATTGGTGAGCACGCCAGCACCGGACTCCACCGCGCCGAAGGCAGCTGCACCTGGCTCGGCGATGTGCAGCGCCGAGGAACTGCGCAGGCTGTTCCTGTTCGAGAAGCTGACCGAGGATCAGCTGGCCTGGCTGTGCCGCGAGGGCCGCGTGATCGTCGCCGAGCCCGGGCTCGTCTATGCCGAGGGCGAGCCGGCGGAGCTGCTGTACGTGCTGCTGTCCGGAACCGTCGTCCTGTCGCGCCGGATCGGCACTGACGACGTCGAGACGACCAGGGCCTCGACCCCTGGCGTGTACGCCGGAGCCTTCTTCGCCTACCTGGGCGACCGGGTGCCACAGGTCTACAACAACTCCATGCGGGTGACCGAGCGGTCGAGGTTCTTCACGCTCGAGGCCGCCAAGTTCGCCAAGCTGATGACCCAGTGGTTCCCGATGGCGGTGCACCTGCTCGAGGGCCTCTTCTTCGGCACGAAGAACACCCAGGAGGCTATCGGCCAGCGAGAGCGGCTGCTCGCTCTCGGTGCCCTGTCGGCCGGGCTGACCCATGAGCTGAACAACCCGGCTGCCGCCGCTGTCCGCGCCACTGCCGGACTCCGCGAGCATGTACTCAGGCTGCGCCAGAAGCTCCCGGCAATCGCGAGCGGCCAGCACGACGGCGCACTGCTCACCTTGCTGGTGAAGCTCCTCGATGAAGCCACCGGGCGACTTGCCACTGCGCCCGCGCGAGGGCCGCTGGAGACCTCCGACCTCGAGGACGCCGCCACCGACTGGCTGGACGATCACGGCATCGGGAATAGCTGGCAGATCGCGCCTGCCATTGTCGCGGCCAACATCGGCCCGGACGAACTCGACCAGATCGCCGCCGCTGTGGCGAGCGCTGGCGCCCGCGACGGCGCCGACCTGGCCGGCGCCCTGCGCTGGCTTGCCGACACCGTCGAGACCGAGCTGCTGCTGACCGAGATCACCGACTCAGTCGCCCGCATCTCGTCCCTGGTCGCTGCAGCCAAGCAGTACTCGCAGCTGGACCGGGCGCCGTATCAGGTCGTGGACATCCACGAGCTGCTGGACAGCACCCTTGCCATGCTGGCCGGAAAGATCGGGGATGGCATCACGGTAGTCCGTGCTTACGACCGCAGCCTGCCCAGGATCCCGGCGTTCCCCGGCGAGCTGAATCAGGTCTGGACGAACCTGATCGACAATGCGGTGTCCGCCATGGCCGGATCGGGCACTCTCACCATCCGCACCGCGCGTGATCGCGACATGCTGCTGATTGAGTTCGGCGATACCGGTCCCGGCGTCCCGGCGGAGATCAAAGACCGGATTTTCGAGCCCTTCTTCACGACGAAGCCAGTAGGCCAGGGCACCGGCCTCGGGCTCGACATCTCCTTCCGGATCGTGGTCGGCCGCCACCATGGCGACCTTCGGGTGGAGTCGGTTCCGGGCGACACCCGGTTCCGCGTCAGGCTGCCGCTCACCGCGCCCGAAACCCCCGATCAGGCCGCAACGCCATCAGGCGATCACGACGATGACGGGCGATAGCCCACGAACATGACCCGTGACTCCCGCCCACCGCTCCCGGCCGACTCGGCGATGTGCGTCGCTGGCGCGAACCCGGCGTCTGCCAGCAGCCGCAGCCACGTATGCCCGCGGAAAGCGCCGAGCCGGTGCGCTTCCGGCACTACCTGGACGGTGCCATCTGCCAGTCGCAGGGTGAACTCGTACTCGGCCAGGATCCAGTCGTCGCCCGGATCCGGATCCGACATCCGCTCCCGGAAGCTTGCCTGGCGGCCGCTGCCGTCGTCGCCCCCGCCTCCGGCCCCGGTGCCCGCCCGGAACGTCTCGGCAGTGTGATCGGGGGCGAACAGCGCGAGCCCGCCAGGCCGGCAGTGCGCGAACGCGGTCTCGATGACCAGGCGCAGATCATCCTGGCTCGTGACGTAGTCGATTGCATCGTGGACGAGCACGGCGTCGAACAGCCGGCCGAGTCGCACGGTGCGCATGTCGCCCTGGATATGGACGCAGTCCGGATTCAGCCGACGGGACACCCCGAGCATCTCGCCGGACAGGTCGACAAGCGTCAGGGACCTGCCATGCCTGAGATGCATTGCCACATGCCCGCCGCCGCTGCCCAGATCGAGCACCGTGTGCACTGGCTGCCCGGCCGAGCCGAACACGGCCTCGATCAGCTCAGCGTCTGCACCGTACTCAGCTGGCGGCGAGATCAGCGGCCACCAGCTGGCCAGTTCGCCGTAGAGGCGGTAGCTCTCCCCCGCACCGGTCATCCTTCCATCATCGTTGACGGCGCCCGTGGTCACTGACGGCTCCCGGCTCCTCCTGGACCGCATAGCCTGGCAGCGGGGCCTGCCAGCTGCGACAAGCCAGGAGGATTCTGCGTGGCGAAGACACCCGAGACCGGCCAGATTCCGCCCGATTTCACACTGCCCGGCATCGAGCTGGCCGGCGGCGAAACCACCAAGCGCGATTACACGCTGTCGCAGCATCGCGGCAGGCCGATCGTGATGGCGTTCTACCCAGGTGACAACACATTCGTCTGCACTCGCCAGCTCTGCTCCTATACCTCTGGCCTGGAGAGCTTCACCGGCTTCGGCGCCTCCGTCTGGGCGATAAGCCCGCAGGGACTGGCCAGCCACGAACAGTTCGCGCGTAAGTACGGTCTCGCCTTCCCGCTGCTGGCCGACGAGGACCTGACGGTCAGCCGGCGGTACGGCATCACGCTGGGCGGGACGGGCCTGCGGCGGTCGGTCTTCGTCATCGACTCGAGCGGAGTGCTGCGCTGGAAGCACGTCACGCTGGTCGGACTGACCTTCCCATCGGCTGAGTCAATCTCTGCTCAGCTCGCGGCTTTTACGGCGGCCGGCTGATGCGCATCCTCGTCATCGGCGGTACCGCGTTCGTCGGCCGGCACATTGCCCAGGCAGCGGTCGACGGCGGGCACGACCTGACGCTGTTCCACCGCGGCAAGACCGGCGCCGAGCTGTTCGGCCAGGCAACCCACCTCTTCGGCGATCGCGACGAGGACCTGTCGGCACTGGCCCGCGGCAGCTGGGATGCGACGATCGACGTCTGTGCGTACTTTCCCCGGCAGGTCCGCGCGCTCGCCGCGGCGCTCGGTACGCGCGGCGGCCGGTACGTGTTCATCTCCAGCGTCTCGGCCTACAGCCCCTCAGTTCCGCCGGACTATGACGAGAGCGCCCCGCTTGCGGAGGTCGGCGATCCGGAAGCGACTGAGGTTACCGAGGAGAACTACGGCGGGCTGAAGGTGGCGTGCGAGCAGGCCAGTGCCGCCCTGTTCGGGCCGGACACCACGATCATCCGGCCGACGTTCGTCATCGGGCCGTTCGACCGCTCCTACCGCTTCACCTGGTGGGTCGACCGGATATCCCGGGGCGGCACCGTCCTGGCCCCTGGGGGCCCAGACGATCCGATGCAGCTCATCGACGCGCGCGACCAGGCGGCATGGATCGTGTCGCTGCTCGAGCGGTCGATCACCGGCACATTCCACGCGGTGAGTCCGGCACCGCCGTTCGGCTTCGGCCAGATGCTCGACGCCATCGCGGCCGAGGTGGCACCTGCAGGTACGCGGCTGACCTGGGCCGGCAGCAGCTTCCTGCTCGAGCAGGGCGTGGACGGTGCGGCCCTGCCGCTGTGGGCAGAGGGAGACGCCTCGGCCGCGAACATGATGACAGCTAACCCGGCGGCTGCCCTCGCCGCCGGCCTTACCCCGCGGCCGGTCCGCGACACCGTCGCCGACATCCGCGCCGAGAACCGGACACCGGGCACCGGCCGGCCCGGTGTGGGCATCTCCGCCGAGCGGGAGGCGGAGTTGCTCGCACGCTGGGCCGCCTCCCGCTGACCGGCAGGGCTACTTGGCGCTGCGCCGGCGGAAGCCGAAGCCGTCCGAGCGGGTGCGGGTAGCGGTGAACGTGTCGAACTCGACAGGGGCCGGGAAGGGGTTCGAAGCCGTAGCGGCCGGAGTGTGGTAGTAGGTGAAGGTCATCGTGGTCTTGTCGCCGGGGAAGCCACCAGGGTCCACGTCGAAGACGCCGATTCCCCACGGATGCGTGATGTCGGGGTCGGTGACCGCGGACCACGGCGCGTCCTCGGTCTCGATCTCGGTCCCGGAGACGTTGATGCTCTCCTCCGGTTCGCCCGCGGTGCCCGTCTCGTAGGCGTCGTCGTGGCCCTTGGTGCCGCCGGTGCCGATGACCAGGTGAACAAGGCCCAGGTCGGAGTTCACGTTGGTCAGCTCGGTGCTGACGACACGCGGCCGCAGGATGGTGCCGGAATCGGTGCCGTGCACCACGTAGCTGCGCTCGTAGTCGTGGTCGTGGCCAGCCAGCACGAAGTCGACGCCGTACTTGTAGAACAGCGGCATCCAGTTCTGGCGGATGCCCAGGTCGGAGCCCTGGGCGTCGGAGGTAGACATGGCCGGCTGATGCGTGACGGCGACGATCCAGTCGACCGAGTTGTCGGTCGACGCCTGGTGCAGCGTCTTCTCCAGCCACCTTTCCTGCGCGCCGCCGGAGTAGCCGGTCAGGATCTGGTTGTCGCCGGTGCTCAGGTAGGTGCCGGTGTCGACCTGGTAGCAGACATCGTTGTTGTCCAGCATGACGAACAGCACCGAGCCGATCTGGAACTTGTACCAGTTGCCTTCGAAGTCGGAGGAGTGGTTCTGCGGCAAGGTGAAGCGGGTCTGGTAGGACAAGTAACCCTGCGGGCCGTTGCCGGGCTCGTTCTCATGGTTGCCCAGCGTCGGCATCCACGGCCGGTTCGCGGCCGAGAGCTGAGTGTTATTGAAGTACTCCGCCCAGACCTGCGGCTGCGACAGCTGGTTGGAGTTGGCGTAGGACAAGTCGCCGTTGACCAGATGCACGACCGGGTCGAATAGCTCGACCGACGCGGCGGTCGCCGCGGCGTTGAGCGACGCCTTGGAGAAGGCAGTGTCACCGCAAGCGATGTCGCCGACGCTGGTGAAGCGGAACGGCGCACGGCCCTCGGGGCCGGTGCGGAACGCGCCGGAGACCTGGGTCTCGCCGTCGCTAACGATCCGGTACACGTAGGCGGTGTCGGGGTGCAGGCCCTCAATCCGGGCGTGCTGGGCAATCGTCTGGATGCCGTTGTTGGCGTCAGTGTACGTGCGGGTCTCGGCCGTGATCTGGCGGCCGAAGCCTCCGGCCGCGGTGCCGACCATGACGGTCGGGTTGGACACCGAGGTCGGGGTCACCCAGGACACGGCGATCTCACGGGCTGGGTCCTGGCCGAAGGTCAGGTGAACCTGCTCAGCGGTGACTGTGTCGGCCTTGGCGGCCTGCTGCCACAGGACCGGGCTGCTGGCTATAAAGAGACCGCCGGCCGTGACGCCGACACCGCCGATGAACGACCGGCGCGAGATGCCGGCGCGCTCCATGCTCTGCGTCATTTACTGTCCTTCCAGGGCATCCGACAAACAACGCAATGCTCTTGGTCTGGAAGGTCGGCAGGCCAAACTGAAGGTTGACACGCCGTTAACGAGTCCTGGCGGGGCAGCTGCCGTGTCTTGGTAGGGCGCGATCCTGGGTGACTCGGCCAGCGAACAACACAAGGCCGGCAGTCAGGAGCCCGGTGGGGCTCCGACTGCCGGCCTCGCACCCTGCCGACGTCGCCGGGGTCAGGCCTTGACGGCCTCGATCTCGAGGTGGAGCTGGATCTTGTCCGCAACGACAACGCCGCCGTTCTGCATCGGCGCGTTGAAGTTGACGTTGAAGTCACGCCGGTTGAGCTCACCGGTCGCGGTGAAGCCGGCCCGGTAGCCGCCGTACGCGTCCGGACCGAAGCCCTGGAGCTCCAGGCGGAGCGGAACGCTCCTGGTGACGCCCTTGAGCGTCAGGTCGCCGTCCAGGATGTACTCGCCATCCTCGACGCGGATGCCGGTGGACTTGTAGGTCATGGTCGGGTAGGTCTCGACCTCGAAGAAGTCGGCCGACTTGATGTGCGCGTCGCGCTGCTCCTGGCCGGTGTTGATCGAGCTGAGGTCGATCTCCGCGGTCACGGAGGACTTGGCCGGGTCGTCACCGGTCACGAGCTGACCGCTAAACGTGCTGAACCTGCCCCTGACCTTGCTGACCATCATGTGCCGGACTGAGAAGCCGACCTCGGAGTGAACCGGGTCGATGTTCCAGGTGGCTGCCTCGTAGCCGGGAATGCCGGTCTCGGTTGCTGCTGTGGTCAATGTGATCACTCCCCGATGGCGTGTGATTGAAACTTAACTAATTGAGTACTCAAGAAGTATCACGCTCCGGAAGGGTTGTCAAACGCTCAACTACCTGGGGTATGCTAGTGCCATGGCCGATTCCAGGGCTCGGTGGCTGTCCGCCGAGGAAGAGCACGCATGGCGGACATTTCTGGCTGCCACCGCGACGCTGTTCTCTGCTGTCGAAGGACAGCTGCACCGGGAATCCGGCATTCCGCACGGGTACTACGAGATCCTCGTCAACCTGTCCGAAGCCCCCGGCCGAGCGCTGCGGATGAGCCAGCTAGCCGAGGCATCCACCTCGAGCAAGAGCCGGCTCTCGCACGCGGTGGCCAGGCTCGAGGAGCGCGGCTGGGTCGAGCGCCTCGACTGCCCGACAGACCGCCGCGGCCAGGTCGCCCGGCTCACCGAGGCCGGATTCGCGGCGCTCGACGCTGCCGCTCCGGGGCACGTTGAGCAGGTCAGGCGGTCGCTGTTCGACCGGATCAGCGCCGGGCAGGTCGGACAGCTCGCCGCGATCAGCGCGGCCATCGCCTCGGGCGAGCAGGGAGAAACCGGCTTCTGCCCCGGCACGCGCGACGCCGAGTCCGAAGACGTCGGCCGCGCTGGCCTCGCTGAGCTAGCCGACTAGCTCGTCGCTGGCCGCCAGCTGGCCGGCGATCAGGTCGGCGATGGCGGCCGGGCCAGTTCCCGGCTCGTGCCGCAGCCCGGCGACTACGCCCTCGCGGTCTAGCTTGCTGCGGTTCTGGCTGAGCTTCTGCTTCGCCTCGATCGAGGTGATCGTGAGCTCGACGCCGACGATCGCGCGAAGCTGGCCGTCAATGTACTCCGGCGGCGCATCGGTGACCGCCCACGGATGCTCCCGGCCCCTCTCGTGCATGCGCGTCAGCCTGGTCACGAGCGCTCGCAGCCACTCGGTGTCCTGATGAAAGGCGATCGGCCCGGACAGGTGCACGGTCTCGTAGTTCCAGGTCGGCACGACCCGGCCATGCCGCGCCTTGCTCTCGTACCAGGCCGGCGAGATATATGCCTGCGGCCCGTGCACAATCGCCAGTGCCTGCGTGCCTGCCATCGCGGTCTTCCACTGATCGTTGGCAATCGCGATGTGGCCAAGCAGCCGGCCGCAGTTGCCGGCGGATTCTGCGTCATCGGGACGGTCCCAGATGACCGGGAGGAGAGTCGACACCGGCTTCGTGCCGTCGAAGGTGACCAGGTCGGCGGACTGCGCCGCATCGACGAAGGCGGTGATCTGAGCCAGGTCAGTGAGCGCGAAGTGCCGGGGCATATACATGCATCCAGGGTAGACGACCGGAAACTTAGTACCCGGCTGCGCTCCCGGCCGCCTATGCTTGGTCGCTAACGCGCTGACGGAGCCGAGTAGCGCCGGTCTACGCAGGTACAGAGAGCCGCCGGAAGCTGAGAAGGCGGCCCCGCGCCCGGTCCGCGAAGACCCTCCCGAGCGCGGGGAGGAACGGCAGCCGCCGCCAGCGGCCGGCCCAATGCCCCGCCGGCCAGCCCCCGTCACCGGGCGCTACGAGGCCGGTCCCGCCGCCAAGACAGCGGCCGGGACCAGCGAAAGTGCGGTGGCACCGCGAGTTCCCTTATCGCCCGCACTCCCAAGGGGTCGCACTCATCCCCTGAGGGAGCAGTGGTGATCTCACGAGTACTGTCCGCCGAGCTACCTGAGCACATCGGAGAGCGCGTCACGGTCGCCGGCTGGCTGCACCGCCGCCGGGAACTGAAGTCCGTCACCTTCCTGGTCATCCGCGACCGGGCCGGGCTCGCCCAGGTCGTCCTGCCGTCCGTCGATGCTGAGCCCGCCACCACAGGGTCCGCCTCCGAGGAGACCGTCCTGCAGGTGGAGGGCCTCGTCGTCGCGAACCGGCAAGCACCGCGCGGCGTCGAGCTGACCGAGCCCACGATCACCCGGCTGTCCGGCCCTGCGCAGCCGCCGCCCTTCGACCTGTACCGGCCGGCCCTGACCGCGACCCTGCCGACGATCCTGGACCACGCGCCGGCGACACTGCGGCACCCGCAGCTCCGGGCCGGATTCGAGATCGCCGCGGCCAGTGCGGCCGGCTTCCGCGCTGCACTCGACCGGGCCTGCTTCACCGAGATCTTCACTCCGAAGATCGTCGGCTCGGCGACCGAGGGCGGCGCCAACGTGTTCAGCGTCGACTACTTCGGCCGGCCGGCCTACCTCGCCCAGTCGCCGCAGTTCTACAAGCAGGCGATGGTCGGCGTCTTCGAGCGGGTCTATGAAGTCGGGCCCGTGTTCCGCGCCGAGCCCCACGACACCGCCCGGCACCTGGCGCAGTACACCAGCCTGGACGCCGAGCTCGGATTCATCACCGACCATTTCGACGTGATGGCCGTCTGCCGGGACGCCGTCGCTGGCATGGTCGATTTCGTCCGGGAACGGGCTTGCCCGGCCATGCAGCTGCTGTCAGCGACGCTGCCTCAGGTGCCGGTCCAGATCCCGCACCTGCATTTCAGTGAGGCGATGGCGCTGATCTCGGCGGCGACCGGCGAGGACGTCGCAGCCGAGCCGGACCTGACGCCCGCGCACGAGCGCTGGCTGTGCCAGTGGGCCGAGCTGGAGCATGGTAGCGAACTGCTCTTCGTCACCGGTTACCCGCTGGTCAGCAAGCCGTTCTATACCTACCCTGACCCGGAGCGGCCGCGTTACTCCTATGGTTTCGACTTGCTCTTTCGCGGCACCGAGATCGTGACCGGCGGGCAGCGGCTGCACCGCCACGAGGACTACCTCACGGCGCTCGCCGCGCGCGGCATGGACCCGGCGCCATTCGGCGGCTTCCTGCAGGTCTTCGAGCACGGTATGCCGCCGCATGGCGGGTTCGCGATCGGGCTGGAACGCTGGACCGCGCGGCTGACCGGGGCGGCGAACGTCCGGCAGGTCACGCTGTTCCCGCGCGACCTGCACCGGCTCAGCCCGTGACGGCTAGCCAGTCACTAGATGCTGGACCGGCGGCCGATTACGAAGTCTCTGCCTGCAGGATCTCGGCCGGCGGGCGGCGCCCGCCCGCCTTAGCCGGGATCGCGATGAGCGCGGCCAGCGCTACGAGCGTGCCCAGCACCACCAGCGCCAGGACCCAAGCCGGCGGGATGTTGAGGGCGCCGCCGTGACTGACGCCCGCTATCAGCGAGATCCCGGCCGGGATGCCGACGATGGCGCCGGCCAGCGACGGAAGCAGCAGCGCAGTCGACAATCCGGCGGACACCTGGTCGACGCTCGCGCCGAGCGCGCGGGCCAGCGCAGCGGAGTGCCGGGCATCAAGCACCGTGGCCCAGGTAATGAAGAGCGCGTTCACGACCGCCAGCATGACCAGCACGATGGTGACCACTAGCAGTACCTCATCGAGACGGTCATATCGCGGATTGTCCAGCGCAGAGTAGCCGCCGCCGACCTGTTCTTGGTGCGCGTGCACGGCCAGGACAGCGACGATCGCGGCGACGGTGATGGTCACACTGGCCGCAGTCAGCACAAGCCGCCGCGGCCGCCGGGCGGCTATCCGCAGGCCCAGCAGCAGTGGCACTGGCAGCCGGCGGGATATCGCGATCAGCCAGCCCCGCCGCCGCGGTGGCCGGGCGGAGTCAGCCAGCGCCGCAACTGTGTTAGTGCGCGCAGCGCGGATAGCCGGCACAACGGTAGCGAGGGCGGCGACCGTTACCGCGAGGCCGGCCACAGTCGCGGCGCCAGTCAGGGTCAGCGACGGCGTCCCTGCGCTGCCGACCAGGCCCGCGCCGGGCTCGGTGAGCAGCGGCGCAGCCAGCCAGCCGACCGCCAGCCCGGCGGTCGCCGCGGCCACAGCGATGGTCAGGTTCTCGGCCAGCAGGACGGCCGCAATGAGCGACGGCGTGCCGCCGACCGCCTTCAGCAGCCCGACCCGGCGGGTCTGCTCGGACATCCGGCCACCGACCAGAACCGCGACGCTCGCGACCGCGAGCAGCGCGAGCAGCGAACTGCCGAACACCAGCGCCCGCTGCTCGGTCAGCATCATGTTGTTGTCTTCCCGTGCGATCTCTGGCCAGGCGGACAACCCGAGCACCGAGAACCTGCCGGAGTTGTGCGCCGCCTCGAAGGCGTCCGCCTGTGCCGCGTCGGCCAGCTTCAGGTTCTCCAGGTAGGTCAGCGGCAGTGCCCTCGTCGCCAGGCTGGCGGCATCGGGCGCCGTCAGCCACATCATGCCGATTTCGGCGGTCGGTACGGGCTGCCGTAGGTGGCAAAGTCGGCCTGCGGGTAGGGCACGTTGGCGGCGCTGACCGCGACGCCGACGACGGTGAAGTGCCTGCGGTTCAGGGTCAGCCGCTCCCCCACCCTGACGCGAAGGGCCTCGGCGAAGCTGCGCTCAACGACCACTCCGCCTGGCCGTAGCCAGCTGCCCGCGGTCAGTTCCGGCCGGTCAACCGCGGCCGGTGCCGCGCCGCGCCCTTCGGCCAGCACGCCCGCGGTGAGGCCGTTGACCCGGACGACCGGCCAGGACACCGGGAACGGCCCGGAGCTGTTCGCGACGCCGGGCTCCCGCGCCAGCGCCGAGAGGGCAGCAAGGCCGGAGGACGCGGTGACACCTCGAGGCTGGCCGAGATTCAGGAAGCTCGCAACGATATCCGGTCCCCTGGTCACCGCTTTGGTCTGCTGGTAGGGATGGCCGGTCACGCCGCTCAGGGCCAGCCCGAGCGTGAGCGTCGTGGTGGCAGCGGTGATCGCCAGCAGCAGCAGCACCGCTTCGGCCCTGCGGTACCGCAGGTCCCGCAGGGTGAGCCGGACGATGAGGGCCAGCCGTCCCATAGTCAGGCCTCCTGGCCGAGCACATCGGCCACAGGCCGACGGATGCCGATCCGAGTTGGGATGGTGGTCAGCCCGGCGACCGCGATCATGATCCCGAGTACTGCGGCGACCAGCCACCAGGTCGGCGGAACGGTCGTCGCGCGCGCTCCCCCACCGTTTGCCAGTACGAACAGGCCGATGCCCAGCGGGACACCGAGCACCGCGCCAGGCAGTGCCGGCAGCAGCTGGGCTGCAACCAAGCCCGCGCTGAGCTGTCGCGGCGACGCGCCGAGCGCGCGCGCAAGCGCCGAAGAGCGCCTCGTCTCCAGCACAGTCGCCCAGGCGGTAACGATCGCATTCAGCACCGCCAGTCCGACGAGCGCGACGGTGAGCACCACGAGCATCTGCTCGTCCCGGTCGACCACCGGATCGCTGAGCGTGGAAGACGCACCGTGCAGCCGCTCGTCGACCATGGCGTGGAAGGCCAGCACGGCGACGACTCCAGTGGCCGTGACCGCGATGCTCGCGGCGGTCAGCGCTGCACGGCAGGGCCGGCGCGCGATCACGCGCAAGCCGAGCAGCAGCGGCGCGGGCAGCCGCCGGGACATCGCGATCAGCACGGCCCTCCGCCGCGGCGGGCGCAGCTGCTCCGCTAGCGCCGTCACGGTGCTGACCCTGGCGGCCCGAATGCCGGGGACAAGGGTCGAGGCCAGTGCGACGACGAGCGCAACGGCGGCGACAAGCCCGGCATCCGCGGCGGTGATCGACGGCGCGCCCGGTGCACCGACCAGCGCGCCACCGGGGCTGGTTATCAGCGGGGCAGCCAGCCAGCCGGCGAGCAGGCCGACAGCGGCCGCGACGAGCGCTAGCACCACGTTCTCTGCCAGCAACACCAGCGCGACCAGCCCCGGCGCGGCACCGACGGCCTTGAGCAGCCCGATCCTGCTGGCCTGCTCTGACATCCGGCCGCCAACCAGCACGGCCACGCTGGCCACCGCCAGCAGCCCGAGCAGCCAGGCGCCGGGCGTCAGGACCTGCTGCTCGTCCTGCACGAGGAGACCGTCGTCGTAAGCGATGCTCTGCCAGGAGACGAGCTGGCCCGAGCCGGCAAGTTGATGCGCGGCGTTGTAGGCGCTGACGAAATGCTGCGCCGTGGCCGGATCCTTGAGCTTCAGATCCAGAAGATATGCCAGCGGTGCCGCGGCGGAGGCGAGTGCGCGAGCGTCCGGCTCGGTGGTCCAGGCCAGCCCGGTGTTGGCGGTTGACAGCGCCGAGCTGGTCGGAAGGTCGAACACGCAGTTACCGCCGGGCGGGAAGCACATGTTGGGGTACGGCGCGCTGGCCGCGGTGACCGCGATACCGGCCACCGTGTACGGACGGCCGTCCAGGGTGACCCGGTCGCCTGCTCTCGCGCCGAGGGCCTCAGCGAACGTGCGCTCGAGCACGATGCCATCCGGCCGCACCCAGCTTCCGGCAATCACCTTCGGCTGGTCGAGCAGCGCGGGCGCCTCGTCACGTCCTTCCGCCTCGACCGGAGCCGCAGCGCTGCCCAGCCGCAGGATGACGGAGGCCACAGGGTAAGGACCGCTGTGACCAGCGACGCCTGGCGCGCTGGTCAGAGACCTGGCCTCGGCCTGGATCTGCCGCGGCGGCGGCACTCCGAAGTCCTGCGGCGCCTGGCCAGGGAGGTGCACCATCCCGGCCGGGCCGCCCAGCTGGGCGACCACGTCCGGGCCCCTGGTGGCTGCCCTCGTCTGCTGATACGGCTTGTTCGTAACCCCGTGCAGGGCGAGCGCCAGGCTAAGGACTGCGGTGGCCGCGGTGATGGCGAGCAGCAGCAAGAAGGCCTGGGCCGGGCGGCGCCGCAGATCGCGAGCCGCAAGGCGGCCGGCGAGAATGAAGCGACTCATGTGGCCGTTCCTCCGAAACCTAGCCCCCCAGGTCGACAAGCGCGCTGAGCTGGCCGGTGGTGCCACCGGTCAGCCGGGTGTCATCGATGAACGCGCCGTCCCGCATGGAGATCAGCCGGTCCGCGGTGGCCGCGATCCGCGCGTCGTGGGTGACGATGACGAGAGTCTGGCCGGCCTCGTGCAGGCTCTCGAACAACCGAAGCACATCGAGAGTCGCCTCGCTGTCCAGGTTGCCGGTCGGTTCGTCGGCGAGCACGACCAGCGGTGCGTTAGCCAGCGCGCGGGCGATCGCGACACGCTGCCGCTGCCCGCCGGAAAGCTGCGATGGCAGATGCCCGGCCCGGTCGGCCAGCCCAACCCGCTCGAGCAACTCGCTCGCCCGGCGCCGAGCCGTCCGCGGTGACCGACCGGCCAGCAGGGCGGGCAGCTCGATGTTCTCCACCGCCGTGAGCTCGTCCATCAGGTGGAATGCCTGGAACACAAAGCCGACCGCATCGCGGCGCAGCGCGGCCATCCCCCGCTCGCTCATCTGATCGATCCGCTGCCCTGCCAGCCAGATCTGGCCGGCCGACGGCCGGTCCAGGCCACCGAGCAAGTGCAGCAGCGTCGACTTGCCGCATCCGCTCGGCCCCATCACCGCCAGCGTCTCGCCTGCCGGTACGTCAAGGTCCACGCCGTCGACGGCGCGTACCAGGCTGGCCTCGCGGCCGTATTCCTTACGCAGCCCGCGTGCGCGCAGCATCGAGTGGTTCACGGTCTCGCTCATCGCTCTCCCCGCGGGTCAGCCTTCCGCTTCGTCCAAGTCCGCTCACAGGCCTCCAGCCAGCGCAGGTCCGCCTGGAGCCGGAGCACAACACCTTCCAGGAGCAGCGCGGCGGCCGACTCGCGCGGCTCGGCCATGGCAGCACGCTGCGCCTCACGCAGCCGGCGCAGCAACTCGCGCCGCTGAGCGTCCACGATGGCGACCGGGTCCGCGAGATGCGCTGCAGCCGACGCCAGCAGCTTGAGGTGGAACTCAGCTAGATCGGGCTTCGGCCAGCTCACTTCCGTCAGCCACTCGGTCACGCGCTGCTGTCCGGTGGCGGTGAGCGCGTACATCTTCCTGTCGGGCCGGTCCGGCATGCTCGCCGCGCGCTCGGCCGCAACCTGGCCGGCCTTCTCCAGCCTGGCCAGCGTGACGTAGACCTGTCCGTCGTTCATGGCATCGCCGAGCGGCCCGAGTGCGTCGCGCAGCCGCGCCCGCAGCTGGTAGCCGTAGGACGGCTCCTTCGCGAGAAGCGCAAGGATGACTTCCTGCTGCACCGGCGAGCGCCCCTAACGGCTATCCAGATAACGGTTATCTAGACCATAACCGTTATCTGGTGGGGTGGCAAGTGCTTGCCCGGGTCAGGGAATGTCGATGACGACCTTGCCGACTACACCGCGCTCGACGGCCTCGTGCGCCGCGACGATCTCATCGAGCGGGAACCTGGTGATCGGCAGCTCGCTGAGCGCGACAGCGTGCAGCGCCCTGGTGATATCCGCGGCCGCCTGATCCATCGCCCCGGCAGGCACGCTGTACAGCATCACGAACCGGAGCGTGAGGTTAGCGTTCATGCACCTGCGGACCGGGAGCACCGGATCGTGCGGCTCGGCCGCATAGCTGACGATGTGCGTCTGAGGGCCGGAGAGCGCGAGGTCAAGCTCGAGGTTGGCGCCGAGTGCCACCTCGACGATCCGGTCCATCTGCGCTGCGAACGCGCGCAGCTGATCGGCGACGTCGGCATCGTGGTAATTCACCACCAGGTCCGCGCCCGCCTGCTTAGCCAGCTCGGCCTTCTGTGGTCCGCTGACGGTGGTCGCGACCCGCGCGCCGGAGAATTTGGCGAGCTCGATCGCGAAGTGGCCGACCGCGCCCGCTCCCCCTGCCACCAGCGCGTTCTTGCTGTCGACCGAACCGTCAGCGAACAGGCACCGGTGCGCGGTCATGGCAGGAACGCCCAGGCAGGCACCGAGCTCGTCGGATGCACTATCCGGCAGCGCCACTGCCTGACGCGACGGCACCACGCTCCACTGCGCGGCCGTGCCCCAGCGGTTGCCTGATGCTGCCATGAAAGTCCAGACGCGCTGCCCGACCCGGCCGGAGTCCACGCCCTCGCCGACCGCGTCGATCACGCCGACGCCATCGTGCTGCGGGATCTGGAAGCCATCGATCGGCCGCGGGGTCGCCCCTGCCCGCGACTTCCAGTCCGTCGGATTCACGCCAGACAGGCGCATCCTGACCCGGACCTGACCCGGACCTGGCTCGGGACGCTCAATCTCGACGACGCGCAGTACCTCGGCCGACGGCCCGTACCGGTCGTATGTCGCTGCCCTCATGAGACCGGCATGATTTTGTCGATCTCGGCGACCTCGTCTTCAGCCGGCTCCCACTCGCCGGCGGCTACGTTCGCCCGCACCTGCTCAGGCGAGGTGGCGCCAGCGATGACCGAAGCGCAGCCAGGCCGCGCGGACAAGCCGCCGATCGCGACCTCGAGCAGCGACCGGCCGTGCTGCTGCGCCCACTCAGCCAGCGCCTCGACCTTGTCCAGCTTCGCATCGGTGATGTAGCCGGCCCGGCTCGGCGAGCCTGGTTCCCTCAGCCGGCCCCACCCCGCGCCGGACCTTGCCGGTCAGGAGCCCGTTTGCCAGCGGGAAGAACGGCAGCACGCCGAGTCCGAACTTCACGGCTGTCGGGACTACGTCGAGCTCAGCCTGCCGCTCCAGCAGCGACCAGTGATTCTGCGCCGAGATGAACGGGACGGCATTCAGCTCGCTGGCCGCGGCGGCCGCCGCGGCCAGCTGGGCTCCGGAGAAATTGGAGTGGCCGGTATACCGGACCAGGCCAGCCCGGACCAGCTCGCTGAGCGCCGCCAGCGTCTCCTCGATCGGCGTGACCGGGTCAGGCGTATGCATCTGGTACAGGTCGATGTAATCGGTCCGCAGCCGGCGCAACGACTGCTCGACTGCGCGCCTGACGTAAGCGCGCCCGCCCTTGGCGCCCGCAGCAGGGCCGTACCCCATGTCGGAGCCCTGGGCTCCGAACTTTGTAGCTAGCACGACCTGCTCGCGCCGGCCAGCCAGCACCTCGCCGAGCAGTTCCTCAGACCGCCCGCGCCCGCCATATGTCTCCGCGGTGTCGAGCAGCGTGACGCCCGCGTCGATTGCCGCATCGACGACTGCGCGCGTCTGCTCGATGTTCAGCCGGCGACCGAAGTTATTGCAGCCAAGCCCGACGACTGATACTACGAGCCCAGAGTTACCCAGAGGCCTGTAGCGCATGCATCCACCTTCACCTATGCCGAAGTAGCTCGCGACGTCCGCTTTTGCGATCGTATCGAGGCCCGTTCGCATCGCAGGGCCTGGCCCGGCCGCAGCGAGCTCCTGCCCCGTCCGCGCCGGCGTCTTGGCTGGCAGGCGCAGAATGGCGGACCAATTCCAGCCCTGATAGGGACTAGCGTGAAATGGCGTCTGCGTTATCATGTGGGCTAGGGCCATTGGAAAGCACGCCCATTACGCATGAGGCGTTACGCAATGTCGCGCGAAAAAGGGCGACTGCGTGAACCGTTATGGCACCTGCCTATATGACCGTGCCACGACAGTAAGATCCCTGCGGCGCGTCGGGAGGGAGCGCGGCTGTGCCTGAGGACCTGATGCCCGGCAGCACAGTGCCCGGGAAAGCCGGCCCTGACGGCACCAGCGCGCCGAGCGTGTTGCGCATTCTGCTGGGCACCCAGTTACGGCGACTCCGCGAGTCGCGCAACATCTCCGCTCAGGAAGCGGCCAGCGCGATCCGCGGCTCAGAATCGAAGATCAGCAGAATCGAACTCGGCCGCAACGCGGTCCGCGAGGTCGATATCGCCGACCTGCTGAATCTGTACGGGATCATCGACACTACTGAGCGTGAGCAGATACTCACCCTTGCCAGCCAGGCTAACCAGCAGGGCTGGTGGCACCGCTACCAGGACGTGCTGCCGCTCTGGTTCCAGTCCTACATCGGGCTCGAGGAGTCCGCCGAGTCCATCCGGAGCTTTGACACGCAGTTCGTCCCGGGGCTCCTGCAGACCGAAGAGTACGCAGCCGCGGTCCTCCAGCTCGGCTGTTACTCGCCTGAGGATACAGACCGCATGGTCTACCTGCGCAAGGAGCGCCAGCGGCGGTTCGCATCGGGCGGCCTTCGCCTGTGGGCCGTCATCGACGAAGTGGCCCTGCGCCGCCCGGTAGGCTGCGCGGCGCTGATGCGCCGGCAGCTTGAGCACCTGCTGGGCATCTGCGACCGGCCCGGCCTGACGATCCAGATATCCCCGTTCCTGACCGGTGCCTCGTACGCGGCGCCGGGCAGCTTCAGCATTCTCCATTTCGCCACCGACGACCTGCCGGACGTTGTTTACGTCGAGCAGCTGACCAGTGCCGTTTACCTGGACAAGCGCGCAGACGTCGACCGCTACGTCGCGGCGATGGATCACATCAGCGCGTCCGGCACCACCTCGGGGCAGACCACCGACCTCATTCGTTCCATGCTCGCGGAGTTGGAGGCAACCAGTGAGCAGCACTAGCAGCAGCACGAGCGCCCGCGACATCACCGCTCCCTGGATCAAGAGCAGCTACAGCGGCCCCACCGGCGGTAATTGCGTCGAGGTCGCGTTCCTGCCTGGCGGCCACGTCGCCATGCGCAGTTCCCGCCACCCCGATGGTCCGGCGCTGATCTTCACCGGGGCCGAATGGGATGCGTTCCTCGGCCGGCGCGCGTGACGGCGAGTTCGGCTTGCTTGGCTGACACTGCAGCGCGCCTGCCCGTGCTGTGGTTGGCGCCGGCGGCGAGACTGCGGGAGAATGCGGTCGTGCATGGCATTACGAGCCTCGTGTCCAGCTACTGGTGGCTCATCTTCATCATCGGCCCGATGACGGGTGGCGCGCTGCAGCAGCACCACAGCCGCCGGCTCAAGATCCTCGCCGCCAAGAGCGAGCTCGCCGAGAAGCGGAACGCGGCGCTGATTACGCCGCCGGAGCCCCAGCCGATCTGCGGCTGCAGCCATCACCTGAGCTTTCACAATCCCCGAACTGGCGCCTGTGCTGAGGATGGCTGCCGCTGCCAGCAGTACGTCGGACCCGAGCCACTCGGCCACGTCTTCGCCCAGCCGCTCATCGACCCGGACGCCATTGACTCTCAGTAACAGCCGACGGCCTCCGGGACACCTGAATTCCGGAGGCCGCCGCCCTTGCCGCGCGGTTTAGCCCACAGGCACGTCAAACTCGCCAGCCTTGACGCCGGCTACGAACGCGGCCCATTCCGAACTGTCGAAGATGTGAGCCGCCTTGGTCGTGTCCTTAGAGTCCCGGATGCCCACCATGCCGCCAGGCAGGTGGGCGACCTGGACGCAGGCGGAGTTGTTGCAAGCGCGGCTGCTGACCCACGCTGCATTCGAGAGGTCATATTCGGACATGTGCTTTCCCTTCAGGTGGATTCTTCTTCTGGTCCCTCGGAAATGGATCGGATCAGAAGCGCCGAGTCGGCCGGCGGCAGCGCAGTTGCGCGCAGCAGGTCGAATGCCTCGGAACGAGCCCGGACCTCCCTGTCTCGCTCCTCGATATACGCCTGGCCAGTTACCCCTTCGGTATAGACAACGTCGGGGTCGAAACGCTCGGGGAATTCGATAATGGCGAACGGGCCGCCGAGTCCCGGGTGGAGGCCACTGCCAAAAGTCAGCACCTGCAGGGTGATATTCGGCCACTGACTGGCCTCGTAGAGATGCTCGAGCTGCTCGCGCATGACTGGGGACGGCCCCACCATCCGCCGCAGGACGGCCTCGTCGAGGATGATCCACAGCTCCAGCGGATCGGCACGCAGCAAGACCTCCTGCCGCTGCATCCGCAGCTTGACGAGCCGGTCGATCTCGTCAGGCGTCTGGCGCCGGCGAACCGTGGACATCACAGCCCTGGCGTACTCCTCGGTCTGCAGCAGTCCGTGTACGACCTGGGCCTCGTAGACTCGCAGCGACGCGGCCTCGGCCTCGAGCCCGACGTAGATGCCGAACCCCGTCGGCAGCACCCCGTCCCAGACAGCCCACCAGCCCTTACGGTGACCCTCCCGCGCCATCTCCAGCAGCACCTGCCGCTGGCCCGGGTCATCGACCCCGTACAGCTCGAGCATGGAGGTCAGGTAGGCCGTGCGCGTGGGGGCCTTGCCAGTCTCTATCCGCGAGAGCGTGGACGGAGCAAGGCCAAGTCGCTCAGCGACCTCTTCGAGCTTGATCGACTGCGACTCGCGAAGCCGCCGTAACTCACTGCCAAGGCGACGGCGGCGGACGGTTGGGCCAACCGACACTGGCACTCGCCCCCTCTGCGGGAAGCTCACAGCCAATCTGCACGAGGCAGAAGATTGGCTGCCTGTGGCACTCACTTATCGATCACCATACACGAGCCATCACGAGGGCTGAGATCGCACGTGAAATTTCGCGGGCGTTATTTGTGTCATGCACTTGCGTGGCGCGCAGTCCCACATCATCATTGTCGTCAAAGGGCGCCGTTACCCGCGCCGTCTTGTCTGGCTGCCGGGCTGCGCGTCAATATCAGCAAATGGACGAAACGGCGCTCTTTAGCTGATTGCTTCTCGGGCACCGCGCGGGAGGGGGCGACCGGGATGGCATCGACCGCCGCTCGGCCGGACGACGCCGCCCAGGACCTGGCCGTCACGGCAGGAGCAGACGTCGTGGGCACGCTCATCATCCCCGGCCTGCCTGAGCACGTGAGCGAAGCGCGCGGCTTCATCGCCAAGGCTCTCGGCGAGTTACACCCCCTCCTTGACGACGCCGTCCTGCTGACCTCTGAACTGGTCACGAATGCCGTCATGCACAGCAACTCCCATTGCCATGGCGGCACCATCACGGTGCTGATCATGGAATCGGCACGAGGGGTGCGGATCGAAGTCGCCGACGAAGGATCGGACCTCAGCGCGCCGATCGTTCGCGGCGACGTGTACGCCTCGGACGGGCACGGGCTCTTCCTCGTGCAGACGCTGTCGGACCAGTGGGGCTACCGGCGAGACGGCAGGGGGACGACAGTCTGGTTCGTGCTGAGCGCGGCCAGCGACTGCCGGGGCTAGCCACGCCGCTTAACGCAGCGACGGGAAGCCGTCAGCTTCGGCCAGGACCGCGGGCTGCCCGGCCGGACGGGCCAGATCGTTTCTCGCGCAGCCGCATCGTCACGTGCACCGGCGTCCCGGTGAACCCGAACTCATCGCGCAGCTTGCGCTCGATGAAGCGCCGGTACCCCGCCTGCAGGAAGCCGCTGGTGAACAGCACGAAGTGCGGCGGCCTCGTGCCGGCCTGGGTCGCGAACATGATCTTCGGCTGCTTGCCGCCGCGCACCGGCGGCGGCGTTGCCGCGATGAGCGCGGTCAGCCAGGCATTCAGCCTGCCGGTCGGCACCCGGGTATCCCAGCTCTCCAGCGCCTGCTCCAGGGCAGGAACGAGCCGGTCGACGTGCCATCCGGTCTTCGCCGAGATGTTGACTCGCGGTGCCCACCGGGCATTGTGCAGCTGGCGGTCGATCTCCTTGTCCAGAAACTCGCGCCGCTCGGCATCGACCAGGTCCCACTTGTTGTAGGCGATCACCAGGGCTCGGCCCGCGTCGATCACCATCGAGATGATCCGCAGGTCCTGCTCGGCCAGCGGCTGGCTCGCATCGATGAGGACGACGGCCACCTCTGCGCGCTCCAGCGCCCGCTCGGTGCGCAGCGCAGCGAAGAAATCGGCGCCCTGAGTCTCGCGCACCCGACGCCTGATGCCGGCCGTATCGACGAACCGCCACGTCTGCCCGCCGAGCTCGATGAGCTCGTCGACCGGATCCCTGGTGGTGCCCGCCTCCGCGTCTACCAGCACCCGCTCGGCTCCGGCCAGCTTGTTCAGCAGGCTGGACTTACCCGACATTGGGCCGGCCGATCAGCGCGACCCGTCGCGGGCCGCCCTCACCCTGGTCGCGCTCGGCAGGCGCTTCCGGCAGTGCGCCCAGCACTGCGTCCAGCAGGTCCCCGCTGCCCCGGCCGTGCAGAGCACTCACCGGCACCGGCTCGCCGAGACCGAGTGACCACAGGGCATGAACGTCCGGTTCACCGGGGGCGTCGTCCACCTTGTTCGCCGCCAGCACGACTGGCTTCTTTGACCGGCGCAGCACTGCGGCGACCGCAGCGTCCGCATCGGTGACGCCGACGACCGCATCGACCACGAACAGCACCGCGTCGGCGGCGTCAACCGCGACTCGCGCCTGCGCCGCGACCTTGGCGGCCAGCGCCGGCGTGCCTTCCACCGACGGCTCCCAGCCGCCAGTGTCCACCAGCGTGAACGCACGGCCGCGCCAGGTTGCGTCATAGCTGACCCGATCCCTGGTGACGCCGGGCGTGTCCTCGACAACAGCCTGCCTGCTGCCGAGTATCCGGTTCACCAGCGTCGACTTCCCGACGTTCGGCCGGCCAACGACTGCCAGCACCGGCGCTGGCCCCTCCGGGGAGGTTGCCCGCTCATCATCGGGCTCAGCCATGCCATGCCGCCTGCCGGGCCCTGGCCATCTCCACGACCCGCCGGACGACTTCGTCGAGGCCAAGCGCGCTGGTGTCGATCTCGACAGCGTCCTCCGCCCGCACCATCTGGGTGGCGTCGCGCTGGTCTCGCCGCGCCTGCTCGCGCCGGGTGGTGTCGACCGTGGCGCCCGGATCCGCGGCCAGGTCAGCACTGCGCCGCTCGGCGCGCACGTCCGCATTCGCGGTGAGGTACACCTTGACGGCGGCGCCCGGCGCCACCACGGTGCCGATGTCGCGGCCCTCGGCCACGATACCGTTACCTGCCGCCGTCGCGCCCGTGATGATGTCGCGCTGCATGCCGATCAGCCGCTGGCGGACCTGCGGGATTGCAGCCACCGTGCTGACCGTGTTCGATACCTCACGCGTCCTGATCGGGCCCGACACATCCTGGCCGTCGACGGAGATCGCCGGAGCCGCCGGGTCGGTCCCGATCGTGATCTGCGGTTCGCGAAGCCTCGCCACTACGGCCGCGGTATCGGTCAGATCGATCCCCCGGCTAAGCAGCCACCAGGTCAGCGCGCGGTACATGGCACCGGTGTCGAGGTAGCGCAGGCCCAGTACGGCAGCGACGCGGCGAGCTGCTGTCGACTTGCCGGAGCCGGCCGGGCCGTCCATGGCGATCACCAGGGCAGGCTCGCCGACATAACGCTGTATTTCGTCCACGCCGGTAGATACCATCCGGGCCGCTGATTGGGTCACTAGGTGATGCTACCGGCGGACGGGCCAGCCACCGGCAGCCAGCACGTCAGACAGCGGCGAAACTGCATCCGGCCGGACCCATAGCTCAGCGACGCCGACCGGCAGCCCAGGTGAGTGCTCGATGGTGAGGTCCTCGATGTTGATGGCTGCAGCGCCCGCCGCCTGGAACAGCCGGGCCAGCTCACCCGGCCGGTCCGGGATGACGACCTGAACCGGCGCGAACCCGCGCGCGGGGCCGCCGTGCTTGCCCGGAATCCGCCCGACGCCGTCAATCCCGCGCTCCAGCAGGTCGGCGATCTGCTTAACGGCCTGCTCATCCCCGGTCGCGACCACGTCCAGCGCGTCGGCGACTGCGGCTACATCCGCCGCGACGGCCCGGAGCACCGCGGCCGCCGGACCCGCGTTCGCTGCCAGGATCTGCACCCACAGGCCGGCGCCGGACGCTGCGATCCTCGTCACATCTCGCAGCCCCTGCCCCGCCAGCGCAAGCGCGGTATCCGGCGCGTACTCGAGCCTGGCCGCCATCGCCGCGGCAACCACGTGCGGAGCGTGCGACACCAGCGCCACAAACTGGTCGTGCTCGGCCGCCGACAGCGACAGCGGAAGGGCGCCGCATGCCCGAGGCAGCGCCATTACCCTCGCAATGGTTTCCTGATCGTTGCCTGGCTGCGGGCAGAGTACCCACGGGCGGCCGACGAACAGGTCGGCTTTCGCAGCGGCCGGCCCGGACCGCTCGCGGCCCGACAGGGGATGGCCGGGCAGGTAACTAGCCAGGTCGCAGCCGAGCTCGCGTGCGCCAGCCAGCGGCAGCTCCTTCACGCTGGCCACATCGGTGTAGCTGTGCGCAAGGCCGAGTGACTGTGCCGTACGCAGCTCGGGAGCGACCACGGCCGGCGGCACGGCGAGCACGGCGACGTCCGCCCGGCCGCCGGGTACGCCGTCCGCGGGCAGCGGCTGGCCCGCCCCGAGATCGGCCGCGAGCTGCACGGCGGCGGGATCGTGGTCGGCCAGCCACACGGTGACGTCATGCTCGCGCAGCGCCAGCGCCACCGATGTGCCGATGAGCCCGGTGCCGATCACGACCACGCTGGTCAGCCCATCTGTGGTCACTGGGCGATGTCCAGCCTTAGAGCGGCGGCGCCGTGCAGGTAGACGTGCTGCATGGCCGACCTCGGCTTACTCGTCTCGATGTGCATCATCAGGCGCACGACGCGCGGCATCGCGCCCGGGACGTCGATCTCGGACGCGCACAGCAGCGGTACCTCCTGAAACCCGAGCTTGCGGGCGGCAAGAGCCGGGAACTCCGCGGTCAGGTCTGGCGTCGCGGTAAAGATGACGCTGATGACATCTTCCGTGCTGAGGTCATTGCGGTTCATCACCTCTGTCACCAGCTCGGCAGTACCGGCCAGGATCTCGGCCCGGTCGTTACCGCCCACCTGGACCGCGCCGCGCACTGCACGGACAGCCACGTGCCCTCCTCCTGTTCCTGATCGCAGCGTTCCTTACCACGGAGACCTTATGGCCAGCCATGGCCGGCCGCCGCAGCACCGCAGCTGCTAGAGGCCGACCGCCGCGTAGAGGTCGCCGACTTCCTTGACCGACAGCTGCCTGGTCGTGCCCGGCCGGAGCGAGCCAAGTGAGACAGGTCCCACCTGGGTCCGCACCAGCCTGCTCACCGGATGCCCGGCTGCCGCCAGCATCCGCTTCACGATGTGCTTGCGGCCTTCATGCAGGGTAATCTCCACCAGCGCCCGGCCGCTCACTTGCTCCACCACGCGGAACTTGTCCGCGCTCGCTACGCCGTCATCCAGCTCGATCCCGGCAGTGAGCTGACGGCCCAGGTCCCGAGGGACCGGGCCTGGAACCTCGGCCAGGTACGTCTTAGGGACGCCGAACCGGGGGTGGGCGAGCCGGTGAGCCAGCTCTCCGTCGTTCATCAGCAGCATCAGGCCCTCAGTGTCGTAGTCCAGCCGGCCGACGTGGAACAGCCGCTCAGCGGTATCTCCGAGCAGGTCCGTCATCGTCTTCCGGCCGCGGCTGTCTGACATCGAGGTGAGCACTCCGGCAGGCTTGTTCAGCGCGAGATACACCAGGTCCTCACTGGCCGGGATGCGCCGGCCGTCGACCCTGATCACCTGATGCTGGGGGTCAACCCGGGCACCGAACCGGCGCACGATCTCGCCGTCCACCTCGACCCGCCCGGCGCCGATCAGCTCCTCGCAGTGCCGCCTGCTGCCCACGCCCGCCGAGGCGAGCACCTTCTGCAGGCGCACACCGCCCGGCACGTCGGTCAGCGAGTCGCGCTCACCTGAACTGTCGGTGTCCCAGTCGTCGTTGAAGTCGTCGTCAGCCAGGCTTGCGGCCGCCGCCTTCGCGCGGGCCAGGTCCGCAGCGCTGAGGCCCTGGCCGGCTCGGCGCGGCTCGTTACCTGACCGCGTCATGGCCCAGGTCCAGCTCGTCGTCGAGATGGTCCGGCAGGAACGGCACCAGGTCCGGAAGGTCAGACAGCCGGGCCAGCCCCAGCCGCTCCAGGAAGTACCCGGTCGTCTTGAACAAGATCGCACCGGTCTCCGGGTCGCTGCCGGCCTCCGCGACCAGTCCGCGCAGCACCAGGGTGCGCATCACTCCGTCGCAGTTAACCCCGCGCACCGCGGACACGCGCGCGCGGCTGACCGGCTGCCGGTAGGCGACGACGGCCAGCGTCTCCAGCGCAGCCTGGGTGAGCCTGATCTCCTGCCCGCCGCTGACGAACCGCTCGACTACGGCAGCGCACTCCGGCCGGGTGTACAGGCGCCAGCCGCCAGCGACCTCGCGCAGGTCGAAACCGCGCTGCTCAGCCGTGTAGGCCCTGGCGAGCTGGCGCAGCGCCGCCGCTACCGCGGGAGCTGGCTGCTGGGTCACCTCCGCGAGCAGCTCCTCGGGCACCGGCTCGTCAGCCACGAGCAGCACTGCCTCAAGGCTCATCAGCAGGCCGGGCTCGGGTTCGCGATCGGGCTCCGCCAGGGGCTCGGGCTCTGCCAGAAGCCCGGGCTCCGGCTGCGGCTCGAGCTCATCCCAGCCAAGCTCAGCTGGCCCGTTATCCATCGTATTCCTCGTGCTCGTGACGAACGCCGTGCTCGCTGTGGTCTGTCCAGGTCAGGTACAAGTCGGCGAGCGGCGCGACCTGGTCCAGGCTGACGAGCCCGTCGCGGTACAGCTCCAGCGCCGCCAGGAACCGCGCCACAACCTCATACGTTCCGGCACAATCAGCGATGAGCTGCCGGAACGTAGCCCGGCGCAGCGTACGCAACCTTGCCAGCAGTATCTCAGCCTGCTCGCGCACCGACGTCCGCGGGACGTGCAGATGCGCCGTCGACACCAGCGGCGGCTTGCGCGGCGCCAGGACCCGCGCGGCGATCGCCGCGAACTCGGCCGCGCCGATTCCGATCAGCACCTCGGGCAGCAGCTCGGCGAACCGCGGCTCCATCGGGACCCGCCGCGGGTACCGCCGCCCCTCGGCGGCGAGGCGGCCGGCGAACTCCGCGGCCACCTCTTTGTACGCCCGGTACTGCAGCAGCCGGGCGAACAGCAGATCCCTGGCCTCGAGCAGTGCCAGGTCCTCCTCGTCGTCGACCTCGCCGGAGGGCAGCAGCCGGGCCGCCTTCAGGTCAAGCAATGTCGCCGCGACCACCAGGAAGTAACTGGCCTGATCCAGGTCCCAGCCGCCGGCCAGCGCGCGGATATAGGCGATGAACTCGTCGGTCACGCTGGACAGCGCTATCTCGGTGATGTCCAGCTTGTGCTTGGATATGAGCGCCAGCAGGAGGTCGAACGGGCCCTCGAAGACATCGAGATGCACATGAAAGCTGCCTGCGCCGCTACCTGGCGCGACATCGCTCGATTCGCCGATTGTCATGGTAGTTGTCGTGGAGATTACCCGAACCCTTTACTCGCCTCGCGCAGCCGCTGCGCGAGCAGGCTGTTCTCCCCCGCCGCGTCCAGGTCGGCGATCAGGACGGCGATCGCCTCCCGGACGATCCGGCCGCGGTCAACCGAGATGCCGTAGGACCGTAGCGCGAGGCGCCCACGTTCCAGGTCAATCAGCTCGGGGCCGGACATGTAGACCGTAATCTTCTGAGGGTGGCTTTCCCTGCCGCTCGCTTGTCGTTCACTTGGTGCCCCTGGCGTCCTTGCCGGAGGCCGCAGCAGCTCTGCGATTCCGGGCAGGCTTACCCGGCGCGAACGGGACCCGCGGGAACGCCCTGACGCCACCTATCTAGTACCTCCTTGGCCAGCTCACGGTACGAGCTGGCGCCGTTGCACGCAGGGTCGAACCTGGTTATCGGCTCTCCAGCCACGGTAGCGTCAGGGAATCGCACCGTCCGGCTGATGACGGTGTGAAAGACAAGGTCGCCGAATCCCTGGACGACTCCGGACAGGACTTCCCTGGTGTGCAGGGTACGGGAGTCGTACATCGTCGCCAGCAGGCCGTCGATGGCGAGCTTGGGGCTGAGCCGATTGGACACCTTATCGATGGTCTCCATCAGCAGCGCTACCCCGCGCAACGCGAAGTACTCGCACTCTAGCGGCACGAGTACGCCGTCCGCGCAGGCCAGCGCGTTGACGGTCAGCAGGCCGAGCGACGGCTGGCAGTCGATGAGGATGACGTCGTAGTCTGCGATCACCGGCTGCAGGACGCGGCCGAGCACGAACTCGCGGCCGACCTCGTGCACGAGCTGCACCTCGGCGCCGGACAGGTCGATATTGCTCGGCAGCAGGTCCATGCCGTCAACGCGCGTCTTGATGATCACGTCTTGTGCCGTCAGGCTGCGCTCCATCAGCAGGTTGTAGACGGTCGCGTCCAGTTCGTGCGGCTGCACGCCGAGGCCAACCGACAGCGCGCCCTGCGGGTCGAAGTCGACGAGCAGGACCCGGCGGCCTTGCTCGGCCAGCGCGGCACCGAGGTTGATGGTCGTGGTGGTCTTGCCCACGCCGCCCTTCTGATTGCAGACGGCAGCGATCCGGGCCGGCCCGTGTACCAGCAATGGCGCGGGTTCGGGGAACACCGGCGTTGGCCGCCCGGTCGGTCCCACCAGACCGGGCCTAACCTCGAGGATTTGGGATGCTGACACAGCTACCGCACCTCCCGGCGGCTAGCGCAGAATGCGCTCACTGGAACACGGACTTTAGGCCCTGCGCCGATGGCCGGCAAGCCGGCTCACCGTACCGGTGCTAAATGAAACGCATGTCCAATGTGACCAGAGCGCACCAGCTAATACCGATGCCGGGAACCGCCTTGCCGGTGGTTAGCCACGCCCGTCAGGCCGCAGTCACCCGGCCGGACCGCGGCGTCAGTGCTGCCACGGCCCGGCAGGATCCTGATTTACGGTGCTAGTCGGACTCGGGGCTCCAGCCTTCCCGGCGGATGCGGAAGAACTCTGACTTCCAGCCGAACCTGGCAACGAGTATCAAGATGAATCCGGCCACGACGAAGCCGAGCAGCGAATAGTTCTGTGCTGCAGGAGCGATCAGAATCGACTTCACCGCGACGTACGCGAGGAACGCAACCGAGGCGATCGGCAGCAGTCCGATGGTGAGCATGTCCCACCAGTTGCTCAGCACCCGGCGCCGGTAGTAGACGACCGCTGCGACTGCCGTGACGCAGTAGAACGTCGCATAAAGAATCCCGGTGTTGTCCAGCACATAACCGAAAGCGTCCTGAACGGACGTCGTCAGCAGGTAGATCCAGCCGAGCGCCAGCAGGATCAGGCTGGCTACGACAGTGGCGAGCGCGGGCGTCTTGAACCGGGGCGAAACGTCCGCCAGGCTGCTGGGCAGCGCGCGATAGCTGGCGATGCCGTAGGCGATCCGCGCGCTCAGCACGATTCCCACGCCAGTCGCGGCGATCACCGAGAGGGGCAGGGCGAAGGCGAGCACCTGGCCGCCGTGGCTGCTTCCAGTGAGCAGGTTGCCGATGTAGACCAGCGGGGAGGTGCTGTTGTTGTTGAGGTTCTTGTAGGACGTCACGCCCTGGAGGCCCACCTGAGCTAGCACGAAGAGGATTCCGGCGATTGCCACCGCGAGCATCGCGGCCCGGCCAGGATTGACTCGCCGGTGCTTGACTTCCTCGTTGACGTAGAGCGTCCCGTCCCAGCCGCTGTACATGAACACGGTGATCAGGAAGCCGCCGACCAGGTCGCCCTTGCCGGCGATCCCGGCAGGATTGAACCAGCTACCCGAGAAATGCAGCGCGCCAGCATGATGGCCGAACACCCAGGTCAGGCCCCAGATCGCGAAAACGATGAGGATGACGTACTCGATGACGCCGATGGTCACCTGGGTGCGCGCGGTGATCTTGATGCCGATGATGGAGATGACCGCCATGACCGCCACCGACCGGTCGCGATGGCGACGTTCGGCCATTTGCTGTTGGCGGGCGAGTTAAACACCGCGAGAACGGACGGCCCGAGCGCGGTTACAGGTGTCAGCGTGCCGAACAGTGTCCCGGCCGGCATCAGCCAGCCGGTCATGTAGCCGAGATACGGGTTGATGGCCCGTCCCACCCACTCAAACGATGCGCCGCAGTTGGCGTTCCAGAGGTTGAGCCGCCGGTAGGCGTTCGCGATGATCAGCATGGGAATCGCAGTTAAGATCAGCACCCCAGGACCGCCGTAGGCCGTCGCGGCGATCAGCAAGACAAGCGTGAAGGACACACTGACGGTCGGTCCGGTGTCGGCGAGTCCGATCAGCGTGTCCTGCGCGACGCTGACGGCATCGGGTTCAAGCCGTGACGAGGGCGCCTGAACGGCTACGTTCTGGTCACTCATAATGGCTCCGGGAACGGCTGGAGGCTTTCGCCTGATGGTGAGCTTCTGCTGTTCGTCGGTACCTTAAGACTATATTAGCCTATGTGGTGATTTCATATGCTTTCACGCGTGATGTTGATGCAGAATTAACCACGGAACGTTTTGCCTGACTGGCAGGCAGAAGGGCCATTAACTGCCCAGACTTTGGCTTCCGCGCTTTGCTGCGCGGCGCGACCGTGCTTAACCCAGCGCTCGCGGGTGCGCGGCCGCATACACCTCGCGCAGCTTTTCCACGGTGACCAGCGTGTATACCTGGGTGGTCGTCACCGAGGCGTGGCCGAGCAGTTCCTGCACCACGCGGACGTCGGCGCCCCCGTCAAGCAGGTGGGTGGCGAAGGAATGCCGCAGTACGTGCGGCGACACCTCGGCCAGCCCGGCCCTGGTCGCGGCCGCGCGGAGCGTGCCCCATGCGCCCTGCCGGGTGAGCCGGCCGCCCCGCGCGTTCAGGAAGAGAGCTGGGCTCGGCTGGCCCCGGCCGGCTGCAGCCGCCAGGGCGGGCCGTGCCCGTACCAGGTAAGCATCGACAGCATCCCGGGCGAAGCTGCCAACCGGCACTAGCCGCTGCTTACCGCCCTTGCCCTTGAGCCGGACGATCGCGGCTACTGACGCTGACCGCGACTCGCCGGCCAGTTCGAGGTCATCCACATCAAGCCCGACGGCCTCGGAGATGCGCGCACCGGTGCCGTACAGCAGCTCCAGCAGTGCCCGGTCGCGCAGCGCTGCCTGGCCGACCGCGGCTGCGTCGAGCAGCCGTTCCACGTCGGCAACAGAGATCGCCTTCGGCAACCGCCGCGGCGGGGCTGGCGGCCGGACCGTCCTGGCCGGATCGTCGGTCGTCAGGCCCTCGGCCAGCGCGAAGGCGTGCAGCCCGCGGACGGCTACCACCGCCCGGCCGGCCGAGCTGGCGGCCAGCGGCTGGTGAGTCTCGTCGCCTTCGCGCAGCCCGGCCAGGAAGTCGGCCACGTCCCTCGTGCTGACCTGCTCGATCTCGGTCCGCCCGGCCGCGGCCAGGGAGCCTGCGTAGCGCTCCAGGTCACGCCGGTAGGCCTGCAGCGTGTGCTCGGCGAGCCCCCGTTCCACCGCCAGGTGGTCGAGATAGCGCCCGATAGCTCGGGCGAAGGTGGTCAGCTGAGCACCTCCGCCAGGGACAGCGCGGGCAGCCCGTGTGCCTCGGCCACCGGAACGCAGGTGAGGCTGCCCTCGTGGGTGTTGAGGCCGGGCGCGAAGGACGGGTCGCGGCGCAGCGCCTCGCGCCAGCCCCGGTTAGCGATCTCGACCGCGTACGGCAGTGTCACGTTGGTGAGCGCGTACGTCGAGGTGTGAGGTACCGCACCGGGCATGTTGGCGACGCAGTAAAAGACCGAGTCGTGCACCCGGTAGGTCGGATCGGCGTGCGTAGTCGGGTGGCTGTCCTCGAAGCAGCCGCCCTGGTCAATCGAGATGTCCACGAGCACGGATCCAGACTTCATGCGCGAGACTAGCTCGTTGGTGATCAAGGTCGGCGCCTTCGCGCCCGGCACCAGCACCGCGCCGATGACCAGGTCGGCATCGATCACCGCGCGCTCGATCTCGTACGTGTTGGACGCCACGGTCTGGCAGTGCCCCTGGTAGATGGCGTCTGCCTGGCGCAGCCGCGCGACGTTCCTGTCCAGCAGCAGCACCTCGGACTGCATGCCGAGCGCGATGGCCGCCGCGCTCATCCCGGATACGCCCGCGCCCAGCACGACAACCTTCGCGGCGTAGACGCCGGACACACCGCCCATCAGCACGCCCCGGCCGCCGCCGTCGCGCTGCAGGTGGTGCGCGCCAACCTGCGGAGCCATCCGGCCCGCCACCTCAGACATCGGCGCGAGCAGCGGCAGCGAGCCGTCCGGCAGCTGCACAGTCTCATAGGCGATCGCGGTGATGCCGGACTCGAGCAACGCATCCGTGCACGCACGGCTTGCGGCCAGGTGCAGGTAGGTGAACAGCACCTGGTCCTTGCGCATCCGGTGGTACTCCTCCGCGACCGGCTCCTTGACCTTGAGGATCAGCTCGCCGGTCTGCCAGACCTCGTCCGCGGTCGGCAGCATCGTGGCGCCAGCGGCCACGAAATCTTCATCGGGGATCGACGAGCCGACGCCAGCCTGCTGCTGGACGTAGACCTCGTGCCCGTCCCGGACCAGCTCGTGCACGCCGGCGGGCGTAATCGCCACGCGGTACTCGTGATTCTTGACTTCCTTAGGAACGCCGACCTTCATTGGCCTTGTTTCCTTCCTTGCGTGCCGAACTGCCCGGCCCTGTGCCGGACGGTGCCGCCAGCAGGCTGCGCTGACGGTTACTACTGGTACTGACGATGACTAGAGGTAACGGTCATAGGGTCTCTGGCTCGTTGGCCGGGCGAACCGTCACGAAGCCTTCGCGTTGAGCCATATACGCGGACAAGATACCCACGATTGCGACGCCATTGTGCAGGTCCCCGGACAGAACCCGCCGGGCGGCATCGGCCAGGGGCACCCATGCCACCGTCAGGTAAGCCTCCTCGTCGTGCCGAACATACTCGGCCTGCCCGGCCGGAACCATGGTCAGCTCGCGGGCCAGGTAGACCCGTAGCCGCTCGGTGCTGATGCCCGGCGATGACAAGTAGTCCGCCAGCAGGTGCCAGTCCCTGGCCCGGCAGCCAGCTTCCTCGAGCAGCTCCCGCTGAGCTGTCGCCAGCAGCGGCTCTCCCGTAACGTCCCGCAGTCCGGCCGGTATTTCCCAGAGCATCGCCCCGGCCGGGTGCCGGTACTGGCGAATCATCAGCACCCGGTCGCGGCTGTCCAGGGCGACGATCGCCACGGCACCCGGGTGCTCGACAACCTCGCGCTGAACGGCCTCACCATCCGGCAGCTCGACTGAGTCCTGACGCAGCGTCACGATGCGGCCGGCGGCCAGTACCGAGGATTCCAGGACCGGCCAGGAGCCAGCCTCATCCCTGAGATCATCCACAGGCAGGCCGGTCAGGCGCTGGCCACGGGTCGTGCCGCGCCAGCGGCTACGGCCTCGGCTGCGGGTACCGCGCGGCTGCGCTCGAGCGCGGCCTTCACCAGGCCGCTGAACAGCGGATGCGGCCGGGTCGGCCGGGACAGCAGCTCGGGATGAGCCTGCGTCGCCACGAAGAAGGGATGGTCTTCCCGCGACAGCTCGACGAACTCGACAAGACGGCCATCGGGCGACAGCCCCGAGCAGATCAGGCCGGCTGCCTCAAGCTTGTCCCGGTAGGCGTTGTTGACCTCGTACCGGTGCCGGTGCCGTTCCTCCACGACAGGCTCCCCGTAAAGCTCCCGCACCAGGGTGCCCTCAGCCAGCACCGCTGGGTACAGTCCGAGCCGCATGGTGCCGCCCATGTCGCGCTCCCCCGCCACGACATCTTCCTGGTCGGCCATCGTGGCGATCACCGGGTAGGGCGTCTGCGGGTCGAACTCGGCACTGTTGGCGTTCTCCAGCTCGGCCAGGTCGCGGCCCACCTCGATGGCCATGCACTGGAGCCCCAGGCACAGGCCGAGAATCGGGATGCCGTTCTCTCGCGCGTGCCGGACCGCGCCGATCTTTCCCTCGATGCCGCGAACGCCAAAGCCACCGGGTACCAGGATCCCGTCCACATCGCTCAGGTGGCGGGCGGCGCCTTCCGGAGTCTGGCAGTCATCGCTAGTGACCCACCGGATGTTGACGCGCACGTCGTGGGCGAACCCGCCAGCCCGCAGCGCCTCCGCAGGCGAGAGGTACGCGTCGTGCAGGTCCACGTACTTGCCGACCAGCGCGATGGTGACGGTCCTGGCGGGCCGGTGGACGCGGCGCAGCAGGTCGTCCCAGTCGCTCCAGTCCACGTCCCTGAAGGGCAGGCCCAGCCGCCGCACGACGTAGGCATCCAGGCCCTCGGCATGGAGCACCTTCGGGATGTCGTAGATCGACGGAGCATCCGGGGCGGAGACCACAGCCTCGTCGTCCACGTCGCACATCAGGCTGACCTTGCGCTTCAGGCCGTCGCTGATCGGCCGGTCGGACCGGCAGACGATCGCATCCGGCTGGATGCCGATGCTGCGCAGTGCGGCCACTGAATGCTGCGTCGGCTTGGTCTTGAGCTCGCCTGATGGCGCGATGTACGGCAGCAGCGAGACATGCAGGAAGAAGCACCTGTCGCGGCCGATCTCATGCCTGATCTGGCGGATCGCCTCAAGGAACGGCTGCGACTCGATGTCGCCGACTGTCCCGCCGACCTCGGTGATGACGACGTCGGTTTCCGGACCCGCCATCTCCAGAATCCGTGCCTTGATCTCGTTCGTGATATGCGGGATGACCTGGACCGTGTCGCCCAGATAATCGCCGCGCCGCTCCTTGGCGATGACCCGCGAGTAGATCTGCCCAGTTGTGACGTTCGCTGAGCCGGGCAGCCTGATGTCGAGGAATCGCTCATAGTGGCCGACATCGAGGTCGGTCTCCGTACCGTCGTCGGTGACGAAAACCTCGCCGTGCTGGAACGGATTCATGGTGCCCGGATCGACATTCAGGTAGGGGTCGAGCTTCTGCATGCTCACCCGCAGTCCGCGCAGCTTCAGCAGCCTGCCGAGGCTGGATGCGGTCAGTCCCTTGCCGAGGCTGGAGGCAACGCCCCCGGTGACGAAAAGATGCCTAGTCGTCGCTGGCCGCGACCCGTACGCTGATAGCGCCAATGACACTCCCGTGGTCAGATTCAGCGGATAACCCGCTCACCCACGGGATCTCAGGATATCAGGCCCGGCACCCCCGGCCGGGCAGATACGCCGGCCAGGAAGCGCAGCGGCTGCCAGGTTTGCGCAGGTAGCGGAAGATATGCCGGAAAGGCCGTAGCTCCGCAGTCACGGATGGTCTGGCAGTTCGCCGCGCCCTAATGCGGCCCGGCGGCTGGCTGGCTCGCCGAACTGCCCGGGCCGGGCGGTCCGCTCGACCGCCGAGGGATTGTTGCTCGCCTCGCCGAACCTCGCCAGGGCGACCGCGCATGCCACCGCGAGCACGAACCCGACGCCCGCGATCTCGGTCAGGCCGTGCCGGGTGGTATCGCCCAGGAAGATCACGCCGATCAGGGCCGGCGGCATAGTCTCGGCAAGCACCACGGCCGCTGTCGCGGTCGTCACGCTGCCGCCCTCCAGAGCGGTCGCGTATAGCAGGAAAGAGACAATCCCGGCGGCAGCCAGAGTGTAGCTGGCCGGACTCTTGATGAGCTGGAGCGCGCCGAATCCCGGCAGGATCCGAGCGGAGACCGCGACCACCCCATAACCGAGGCCGGCAATCGATCCGAGGGCGGGGGTACGGACGGGGTTGGGCAGCCGCGCCACCGCGAAGCCGGCCAGGCCTACGGCGACGACTGCCAGGATGAGCCCGAGCTCGAAGTCCCGGCCAACGCGGGCGGCACCCTGGGCGCCCGCCGACAGGCCGAGCAGGGCCACTCCCACCACGACTCCAGCCACCGCCAGCCACTCCCGCAGCTGCAGGCGGACTTTCATCAGCCAGGCCGCGAATACGGCGGTCACCGCGAGGTTGGCCGCCATGATCGCCTGCACTGCGAAGATCGGCAGCCGCCGCAGGGCGATGAGCTGAGCGACGAATCCCAGCAGGTCGATCGCGATACTCGCGAGGAAGAGGCCCTGCCGGAGCATCCGGACCAGCAGGCCCGGGTCAACCCCCTGGCCGGCCTCCCCTGCTTCCTCGGTCGTGCGGTGGCTTGCCGCGCGCACCGAGATTGCCTGCATCACGGCCGCGATCCCGTAGCAGAAGGCGGACGCGAGCGCGGCTAGCAGGCTCGCGAGCATAACTCGACCCTACGCCGGCGCCGAGCCTGAGCGTTCGCTCGACGTCACCTCAACGACCGCTCGCCGGCAGGCCTCAGACTCCGGCTGCCTGCATGCCGCGCAGCTCGTGCTTCAGCTCGCGCACCTCGTCCCTGATCCGGGCAGCGACCTCGAACTGCAGCTCTGCAGCAGCCGCATGCATCTGCTCGGTCAGCTCGGCGATCAGGGCGGCGAGGTCCGCGCGGGCCGGCCCGCCGCCCTTCGCTCCTGCCGCAGCTCCGGCGGCCCGCGCCCTGGACGAGACACCTGGAACCGGCGCCTTGCCGCGGCTCTGCTGCCGGCCCGATCCGCCGAGCAGCTGCTCGGTGTCCGCGTCCTCCCTGGCCAGCTGGTCCAGGATGTCCGCTATCCGCTTGCGCAGCGGCTGCGGATCGACACCATGCTCGGTGTTGTAGGCAATCTGCCGGTCGCGGCGGCGGTTGGTCTCGTCGATCGCCCGCTGCATCGATGGCGTCACCTTGTCGGCGTACATGTGCACCTGGCCGGAGACGTTCCTGGCTGCACGGCCGATCGTCTGGATCAGCGACGTACCCGAGCGCAGGAAGCCTTCCTTGTCAGCGTCCAGGATCGCGACAAGCGACACCTCCGGCAGGTCGAGGCCCTCGCGCAGCAGGTTGATCCCGACCAGCACGTCGTACTCGCCGAGCCGCAGCTCGCGCAGCAGCTCGACCCGGCGCAGCGTGTCGACCTCGCTGTGCAGGTACCGAGCGCGGATGCCGAGCTCAAGCAGGTAATCGGTCAGGTCCTCGGCCATCTTCTTGGTCAGCGTCGTGACCAGCACCCGCTCGGACTTCTCGGCTCGTTCCCTGATCTCCCCGACAAGGTCGTCGATCTGCCCCTTCGTCGGCTTGATGATCACCTGGGGGTCGACCAGGCCGGTCGGCCTGATGACCTGCTCCACGATCTCGCCGCCGGTCTGGCGGAGCTCGTAGGGTCCGGGGGTGGCCGAGAGGTACAGCGTCTGGCCGATACGGTCGCCGAACTCATCCCACGTCAGCGGCCGGTTATCGATCGCGCTGGGCAGCCGGAAGCCATGGTCCACCAGGACGCGCTTGCGGGACACATCGCCCTCGTACATGGCGCCGATCTGCGGCACAGTGTTGTGCGACTCGTCGATGACCAGCAGAAAGTCCTCCGGGAAGTAGTCCAGGAGCGTGTTAGGCGGACTGCCGGCCGCGCGGCCGTCGATATGGCGGGAGTAGTTCTCGATGCCTGAGCAGCTACCGACCTGGCGCATCATCTCGATGTCGTAGGTGGTGCGCATCCGCAGCCGCTGGGCCTCTAGCAGCTTGCCGGTCCGCTCCAGCTCCGCGAGGCGCTCCTCGAGCTCCGCCTCGATGCCCGCGATCGCCCGTTCCATCCGCTCCGGCCCGGCGACATAGTGCGAGGCCGGGAAGATGTACAGCTCCTCGTCCTCGCTCATCACCTCGCCGGTCAGCGGGTGCAGCGTCATGAGCCGCTCGATCTCGTCGCCGAACATCTCAATCCGGACAGCCAGCTCCTCGTACTGCGGGATGACCTCGATGGTGTCACCGCGCACCCGGAACGTGCCGCGCGTGAAGGCCAGATCATTGCGCGCGTAGTGCATCCCGACGAGCTGACGCAGCAGCTTGTCCCGCTCTATGGTGTCGCCGACCTTGACCTTCAGCATCCGGTCCACGTACTCCTGCGGCGTGCCGAGGCCGTAGATGCACGACACCGAAGCCACGACGATCGTGTCGCGCCTGGTGAGCAGTGAGTTGGTAGCCGAGTGCCGGAGGCGATCCACCTCATCGTTGATTGAGGAGTCCTTCTCGATGTACGTATCGGTCTGCGGGACATAGGCCTCTGGCTGGTAGTAGTCGTAGTACGAGACGAAGTACTCGACCGCGTTCCGGGGCAGCATCTCGCGCAGCTCGTTGGCGAACTGCGCCGCGAGCGTCTTGTTCGGCAGCATCACCAGCACGGGCCGCTGAAGCCGCTCGGCCAGCCAGGCGACGGTTGCGGTCTTGCCCGTGCCGGTCGCGCCGAGCAGCACGGTGTCGGTCGCGCCGCCGGCGATACGCCGCTCCATCTCGGCAATAGCCCGCGGCTGGTCCCCCGCCGGGACCATGTCCGTGATGACCTCAAAAGGGGCAACCCGGCGCTGAAGGTCGGTCACCGGGCGCATGATGTCTCCTTGGCTTGCTGCACGAATTCCACTGTAGGACGACCTGCTGACAATCGGCGTCGCCAGCTAACCGGGGCGGCCGCGGGTGTCAGCTCGCTCCGGCCGCCCGCACGGACATGCGCCTGCGCAGCTCGGCCCAGAGCTCACCGACCTGCCGGTCGAGCTCCGCCAGCGACCCGGAGTTGTCCACCACGATCGTGGCGACCGCCAGCCGCTCTTCCCTGCTGGCCTGCGCTGCCATCCGGGCCTGGGCCTGCTCCCGGCTCATGCCGCGCAGGCGCACCAGCCGGTCAAGCTGGATCCGCGGCGGCACGTCGACCACGACGACCAGGTCGTAGCGGTCGGCCAGCCCGTTCTCAGCGATCAGCGGGACGTCATGCACGATGACCGAGCCCGCTCCGGCGGCGTCCTCAACCTCGCGCATCCTGACGGCCACCCGCGGGTGCACGATCGAGTTGAGCGTGGCCAGCTTCTGCCCGTCGGCGAACACGATGTCGCCGAGAGCGACGCGGTCAAGTGCGCCGTCAGGCCCGAGCACGCCGGGGCCGAACGCCGCAATCACCTCGGTCAGTCCGTCGGTGCCGGGCGCGACTACCTCGCGCGCGATGAGGTCAGCGTCGATGATCACCGCGCCCTGGGCGGCCAGGCGCCTGGACACTTCGCTCTTGCCGGCGCCGATGCCGCCGGTCAGCCCGACTCTTAGCACGTCAGCAAGCTATCGCGAGTGATCACCGGGGAGCCGCCCGGACGCCAGCGGCGGGCGCCTGGTGCACTGCACCCGGCCCCGCCGCTGCCATGTACTCCGGCGCCAGCGTCGTCAGCTCTGGCCGCCAGACAGCTTGTCGCGCAGCGCGGCAAGTGCCTCGTCCGAAGCGAGCGTGCCGGCCCGTTCGGAGTCCGTGCTGGCGGAGGTGTGGTGACTAGCGTCGCCCTCCTCGCCGCCTTCCTCCTCGGCGGCAGCATCGGCCTTGCTGCGGGCCTCCGCAACCTGCTGCTGGTGCGCCTCGTAGCGCGCGCGGGCTTCGGCGTACTGCCGTTCCCACTCCTCGCGCTGGCTGTCGAAGCCCTCCAGCCACTCGCCTGACTCCGGGTCGAAGCCCTCCGGGTAGAGGTAGTTGCCCTGCTCATCGTAGGCCGCGGGCATGCCGTAGAGCGTGGGATCGAAGTCCTCCCCGGACACGTCGACGCTGCCGCCTTCGTTGGCCTGCTTCAGCGAGAGGCTGATCCGGCGCCGGTCCAGGTCGATGTCAATGATCTTCACGAAGATCTCGTCGCCGACCTGCACGACCTGCTCGGGGATCTCCACGTGGCGGTCCGCCAGCTCGGAGATGTGCACCAGGCCCTCGATGCCCTCCTCGACGCGGACGAACGCACCGAAGGGAACAAGCTTGGTAACCCGGCCGGGAACGACCTGGCCGATCTGGTGCGTCCGCGCGAACTGCTGCCACGGGTCTTCCTGCGTCGACTTCAGCGACAGCGACACCCGCTCGCGGTCCATGTCGACGTCGAGAACCTCGACAGTGACCTCCTGGCCGACCTCGACGACCTCACCGGGGTGGTCGATGTGCTTCCAGGACAGCTCCGACACGTGCACTAGGCCGTCCACGCCGCCAAGGTCGACGAACGCGCCGAAGTTGACGATGGACGACACCACGCCCTTCCGGATCTGGCCCTTCTGCAGCGTGTTCAGGAAGTTCTGGCGGACCTCGGACTGGGTCTGCTCCAGCCAGGCGCGGCGGGACAGCACCACGTTGTTGCGGTTGCGGTCCAGCTCGATGATCTTGGCTTCGATTTCCTTGCCCACATAGGGCTGCAGGTCACGGACCCGGCGCATCTCCACCAGCGAGGCGGGCAGGAAGCCGCGCAGCCCGATGTCGAGGATCAGGCCGCCCTTGACGACCTCGATGACGGTGCCGGTGACGACGCCGTCCTCCTCCTTGACCTTCTCGATCGTGCCCCAGGCCCGCTCGTACTGAGCGCGCTTCTTGGACAGGATCAGGCGGCCCTCCTTGTCCTCCTTCTGCAGGACAAGCGCCTCGATGTGCTCCCCGGTCTTAACGACCTCGTGCGGGTCCACGTCGTGCTTGATCGACAGCTCCCGCGATGGGATAACGCCCTCGGTCTTGTAGCCGATGTCGAGCAGGACCTCATCTCGGTCGACCTTGACGACGGTGCCCTCGACAATGTCGCCGTCGTTGAAGTACTTGATGGTCTCATCGATCGCCGCGAGGAAGGCCTCCTCGGAACCGATGTCGTTGACCGCTACCTTTGGGGTCGAGGTGGCCTCAGTGCTGCTCGTCATGTGTAGGTGGACTCCGGATACGGACAGGATTGTGGATGCGGGACTGTACCGTGCGCGGCGGGTCCGACAAAGGAAAGCCATGGTTTACGTGACATGCCTGGCCAGCATGACCGGCCGCGGCCTGCAGTGAGACTGCCCCGCGGGCTGCCTGACCATTGGCGGACTGCACCTGAACACAGTGCAGTGCCCAGCATATGAGAGCCTGGCCGACCGGTCAATCTGCCGGCCCGGTGCCCGAAGCCGCTGAGCCTCCACCGCCGGAGCCCAGGTTATCGCGCAGCTGGCTGGTCGCCAGCTGCCAGGTGGTGTGGACCGCCGCCGTGCGGAAGCCGAGCTGGGAGTTGATCGCGAGCATCGCGGCATTGCTGCCGGCATTCTGCGTGATCACCCAGCGCACCTCGGGCAGGCCGTCCAGAATCCGCCGGGTCATCGCCGCTTTGAGCCACTTCCCCAGCCCGTAGCCCCGGTGCGCCGGATCGACGCCGGTGTCGCCGACGTAGACCCGGTCGGGGGTCGCTGGCTCGATGAAGATGTTCGTTAGCCCGACGAACCGCGCGGAACTGTCCTGCGCGTAATACGCCCAGCGGCCCTTCCCGGCGGCCGCGCCCGCCTCCTCGAACTGGCGTACCAGCTCCGCCGTCATCGAGACGTCGCCCACGTCCAGGTCCTCGCGCGGCGCCGTATTCATGACATTCAGGACTTCCGCGACCCGCTCCGCGAGATCCGGCGGCGTGCACCCCTCGACAAACACCAGGCGGCAATGGGGCGCTCGCACCGGGCCGTCGGCGATCCACCGGTCCACCAGCTCACCGTCGACGGCGGCAAGCTCGAGCCGGTTCTCTTCGCCCACCAGCGCCGGTTCGGCGCCGAACCGGCGGCAGAACGCCGCACCGGACGGAACGTTGTCCCTCGTCCAGCCGGCGACAAGGCGCAGGCCGCGGCGCTCGGCCACGGCCGCCGAGCGCTCCAGCAGCCGTGTCCCGAGCCCCTGGCGCCGGCAGCCGGGCAGCACTGCGATATCCGCGCCCAGCAGATGGTCCCAGCCCTGCAGGTACTGCCAGCTACATCTGGAAAGGCCGGCGATCGCCCCGGCGGAGTCGCGGGCCACCAGCACGATTCCGTCATCGACCGCCGGCAGGTGTCGGATCTCGGCGATCTCGTCCTCCAGCGGAAGTCTCGGGTCCTGCGGCGTGGCTTCCTGGTGGAGCTGGGCGCGAGCGTCGTACAGCTCTGCAATCAGCTGGTCTGGCTGCGCCCGGAGCTGCCACTCCTCGATCGTCGTTGCGACCACGGCGACTCAACGTAGAGCGGCCCGGGGTGCCGGTCAACTGGATATCCGGCGCCTCAAGCTCGGCGTCCTGGCTAGTACAGCTCCCCGCCTGGCCCGGTACCGCCCTAGGCCCTGGCCGGCACGAGCGTGATCTTCTCGCTGGCAGCCTGCTGCACTGCCTGCGGCGAATACAGCGCGGCCAGCAGCAGGCCCGCCCGCCAGGCGTCCTGCTGATCATGAGCATGGCGACGACCGGGCTCGCCCGGCCGCGCCGAGCGGTACCACCCAGCCGGAGCGGTCCCAGTCGGCGAGGTCGAAGGCATAGCGGGCCACCGACGCCGAGACGGTACGCAGCCCGTCCAGCGGAATGTACGAGCTGGCCTGCACGGTGTCCATGTCGCCGCCGTACGGCACCGATGGCGGGTCGAGCTCGACCCGGCCCAGGGGGTGCCGCTGGCCGGTGGCGTGCAGTTCACCCCACGACTGGCCGCCCCACGCGCGCTCGGCCCGGTGCACGGCCTCGGTCAGGGCCCGGTGCCAGGACCAGCCGCCCAGCAGCGACTCGTCGCCGGCCTGGAGCTGGTCGCCGGCCACCCGCCAGATCACCGACTCGGCCCGGAGGCCGGGCACCAGCCGGTTCCACGGATGCTCGACGAATGCGGCCAAGCCGGAGCGCTCGAGCACGAGCAGGGCTAGCTCCCGCCGCAGCACCGAGTACGCCGCAGCCGCCGGCGAGCCGGCTTCGAGCTGGCCATCCCACGCTGCCAGCGGCGCCCAGTCGCCGAGCAGCCTGGCGATCCGCCTGCCGGGTACCGACATCACGTCACGGTGCAGCGCAGCCATGTCGTCGACGGTGGCACCGGACAGCTCCGACACCGTCGCCACGATCCGCCTCGCCCGCCACGGCGCGGCCACGTCCAGCCCGATGTACGGCCCGCTCGCAGTGGCCAGAATCTGGTTATTGGCGCTGAACAAGAATCCGCCATCCGGGTTGTGCGCCCGCGGCATGTCAGCGAACGCCACCCGGCCGCGCCAGCCGTACGACGGGTCCTCGCCGGGGACCGGCACCCAGGCCGCTTCAGGCCTGGCCCGGACAGGCACCAGCCCGCGGGTGAGATACCCGATACTGCCGTCCCGGTCGGCCGCAAGCAGATTGTTGACTGGCTCGACCCAGGGCGCCATGGTCTCGAACAGTTCGCCCACCGAGCGAGCGCGCAGCATCGCCGGGAGCGCGTCGAATCCCGGATTCGGCTCGGCGGTGGCCGTCCAGGCGAGCGCCAGATCCTCGGTCACCATCGGCCCGCGGTCGGTCTGCCGGACCTCGATCTCGAGCGGATCGCAGCCCCGTACCCTGAGGATCTCGGTGCGACTCAGGCCGCCGCGTTCCGGCGGCCAGCCGGCGAACTGGTACAGATCCTGGTCGTCCGCCATCCCGTGGGTGATGCACCAGGCAACCCGCGCGTTGTGCCCGAAGTGGCTGAACCCTGGCACGCCTGGTATCGAGAATCCGAGGACGTCCCACTGCGGGCTGGACACGTGTCCCTGGACATAGACGTTCGGCACTTCCAGGGGGCGGTGCGGATCCCCGGCGAGCAGCGGCAGCCCCGAGGCGGTTCGGGTGCCTGCCAGCGCCCAGTTGTTGCTTCCGCCGTCGTCGAGCCCCGGCCACGACGGCACCGCACGCTCGCAGCATGCGCCCGGCGGTACTGACGCGAGCTGCTGCACGGACTGGCCCGTGACCATCCTGCGCGCGACGGCCGGCCCGAGCGCCTCGCTGACAACGCCACGCCACAGTTTGGCGGCAGCCGAGCCCATAGCCAGGTGCCGCACGCGGTGCACGACCAGGCAGTGCCATGGCTCCCAGGGCTCAGGCGGCGCCTGCATGCGGCCGAACTCGGCTGGCAGCGAATCGTTAGCGGCAAGCGCGCCCTCGATGACGGCGTTCACCCCGGCCGTGTACGCGGCGAGCATGTCCCGCGCCGCGACGGACAGCCGAGCTACGTCACGGCGCGCGGCAGCGGCGAGATCCAGCCGCCGGTAGAGCGCGTCACTTGCGACTGCGGCCGGTCCGACCTCCTCCGCCCAGCGGCCCAGACCGCGACGCCGGTCGTAGTCCATCTGCCAGAGCCGGTCGAGCGCGTGAGCGAAGCCCTGGGCGAAGAACGCATCGTGCTCGGTTACCGCCCAGCAATGCGGCACGCCCCACCGGTCCCGGACGACCTCGACCAGGCCGTCCAGGCCATGCAGCCGCAACTCCATGGCTCTAGCATCCCAGTACGGCAGCATCCCAGCCGCCAGCGTTCCCAGTCCGCCAGCGGGCCGCCGTCAGTGCGCGGCGTCTGCCCAGCTACGACCCCAGCCCATGGAGACCTCCAGCGGCACGCTGAGCTCCGCCGCACTCCCCATAGCCACCTTCACCAGCGCCTGCACGGCCTCTAGCTCGCCCGGCGCGACCTCGAACAGCAGCTCGTCGTGCACCTGGAGCAGCATCCTGGAGCGGAGGCCGGCCGCCTCGAGCTCCGTGCTGGCGGTCAGCATCGCCACCTTGATGATGTCGGCAGCCGAACCCTGGATCGGCGCGTTGAGGGCCATCCGCTCGGCCATCTCCCGGCGCTGGCGGTTGTCCGAGGTGAGGTCGGGCAGGTACCGGCGGCGGCCCAGCATCGTCTGGGTGTAGCCCTCCATCCGGGCCCGCGCCACCACTTCCCGCAGGTAATCGCGGACGCCGCCGAATTGCTCGAAGTACTCGTCCATGTAGCCGCGGGCCTCGTCGGGCGTAATCCGCAGCTGCTGGGACAGCCCGTAGGCCGACAACCCGTAGGCCAGGCCGTAGTTCATGGCCTTGACCTTGCTGCGCAGCTCCGGCGTGACCTCCTCCGGCGCCACCCCGAAGACCCGGCCGGCCGTGGCGGCGTGGAAGTCGTGCCCGGATGAGAACGCTGCCGACAGCGCCTGGTCGCCAGACAGGTGCGCCATGATGCGCAGCTCGATCTGGCTGTAGTCCGCAGTTAGCAGGAACTCGTAACCCCGGCCGACGACAAAACCCTGCCGGATCCGGCGGCCTTCCTCCGTGCGGATCGGGATGTTCTGCATGTTCGGGTCGGTCGACGACAGCCGGCCGGTGGCCGCGATCATCTGGTTATAGGTGGTGTGGATCCGCCCGTCCGCGTCAGCCATCGGGACTAGGGAGTCCACGATGCTCTTCAGCTTCGCCACGTCACGGTGGCGCAGCAGGTGGGCGAGGATCGGGTGCTCGGTCTGCGCTAGCAGGCCGGTCAGCGCCTCCGAATCGGTGGTGTAACCGGTCTTGATCCGCTTGGTCTTCGGCAGCCCCAGCTCGGTGAACAGGACTTCCTGGAGCTGCTTGGGCGAGCCCATGTTGAACTCGTGCCCGGTTACCGCGAACGCGGCCTGCTCGGCTGCCTTTACTTCGCTGCCGAGCTCAGCCGACATGGCAGCAAAGTGCTCGGTATCCGCGCCGATGCCTGCTCGCTCCATCTCGGCCAGCACGCCCACCAGCGGCAGCTCAACCTCGGCGAGCAGCTCCGTCGCTCCGCGATCGGCCAGGTCGCGGTCGAGTGCGTCGGCGAGCTCGCTCGTCGCCTGCGCCCGCTGGGCCAGTGCCGCGGCGACCTCGGACTCATCGGGCACGTCGAGGGTGAGCTGCCCGGTTGCGGGCTCCGCAGCGCTCAGCTCCCGGTTCAGGTACCGCAGGGCCAGGTCAGCCAGGTCGAACGAGCGCTGGCCGGGCAGGGCCAGATAAGCGGCCAGCGCGGTGTCACTGGTCAGTCCGCGCAGCTCAAGGCCGCGCGCGCCCATGGCGTGCATCGGTCCCTTGGCGTCATGGAGAGCCTTCGGCCGGTCCGGATCGGCCAGCCAGGATCCAAGCGCCTTGTCATCGGCCTCGGTGAGCTGAGTCGGATCGATGAACGCCGCGCTTCCGCCAGGCGCCGCAATCGCGAGGCCCGTGAGAGTGCCCGTGCCTCGCCCCCAGGTACCGCTGACCGCCAGACCAGACCGGCCGGGGGCAGCGGCGTTCCCGTCGAGCCAGTCGGCAACCTGGTCCGGCCCGAGCACGACGGTCGCGACGTCGAACCCGGTCGTGTCACCGGCGGGACCGCTGCCGGCAGCAGCCGCAGCTGCCACGATGCCGTTCGGCAGCGTGGAGTACAGGCGGTCGCGCAGCACGCGGAACTGCAGCGTGTCGAAGAGCTGGTGGATCTGCTCGCGGTCCCACGGCACCGGGCTCAGATCAGCCGGGGTCACCTCCAGCGGCACGTCACGTACCAGCCTGGTGAGCTGGCTGTTACGGAGAACTCCGGCCAGGTGCTCGCGCAGCGCGTCGCCGGCCCTGCCCTTGACCTCGTCCACCCGGTCGACGAGCTGTGCGAGCGAGCCGAACTCCGCGATCCACCTGGTGGCGGTCTTCTCGCCGACGCCGGGGATGCCGGGCAGGTTGTCGCTCGGGTCCCCGCGCAGGGCAGCGAAGTCCGGGTACTGAGCCGGGGTGAGACTGTACTTCGCCTCCACCGCCTCCGGGGTGAACCGCGCCATCTCGCTGATGCCGCGCATCGTGTAGAGCACAGTGACGTCCGGGGTGACCAGCTGGAGCGCATCCCGGTCGCCGGTGACGATCAGCACGTCCATGTCGTCGGCTGCCTGGGTCGCGAGCGTCGCGATCAGGTCGTCGGCCTCAAAGCCCGGAACCGACAGCCGCCGGATGCCGAGCACGTCCAGTACCTCGAAGATGAGACTCAGCTGGCTCCGGAAGTCGGCGGGCGTCTCTTTCCTGGTGGCCTTGTACTCGACGTACTGCTCGTGCCGGAAGGTCGGCTCGCCGCGATCGAAGGCCACTGCGACATGCGTCGGCTGCTCGTCGCGGAGCACGTTGATCAGCATCGAGGTGAAACCGTAGACGGCGTTCGTGGGCTGGCCGGTCGTGGTGGAGAAGTTCTCGGGCGGCAGCGCGAAGAACGCGCGGTATGCCAGGGAGTGCCCGTCGAGCAGCAGCAGCCGCCCCCGGCGCCCCTGTTCCCGTTCCGGTCGGCCCTCGCCCTGTGCCGCAGTATCGGCCGTTGCCGCGTCCTTCGTTGCGCCGTCCTTCGTTGCCACGTCCAGAGTTTAGTGCGCGGGTCTGTCAATATCGGCGGCGTTGACCTGCCAGGCAGGCGGGATTCTCGCTCCGGTCGGCGCGCCCCTACGCTGGCACCAGCGAGCCGCAAATGGCAGGAACGTGGAGGTATCGGTGCCGGAGTTGTCCGAGCGAGAGCAGCTGATCAGGGACGCCTTCAACAGCCAGGCGACAAACACGCTGGCCGGGCGGATGGGCATCAGGATCGTCGAGGCCTCAGCGGGGCGAGTCGTCGGGACGATGCCGGTCGAGGGCAACACCCAGCCGTATGGGATTCTGCACGGCGGCGCGTCCTGTGTGCTCGCTGAGTCACTGGGATCGCTCGGTTCGGCCCTGCAGGCCGGTCCGGACAGGATCACCGTGGGCATCGAGATCAACGCGACCCACCACCGGGCAGCCCGGTCCGGGCTAGTAACCGGCGTGGCGACGCTGGCGCACGGCGGACGCACGATGTCCACGTTCGACATCGTGATCACCGACGAGGACGGCAGGCGGGTCTGCACGGCCCGGCTCAGCTGCCTTCACCGCGACGCCGTGCCCGGCGGCGGGCAGCCGCCTCGACCATGATCTCGACGACTTAGTCGTGCGATACGACGGCAAGTCGCCATCCATGTTCTGCCGCGACCGCGCCGTCGCTCGCCGCACGCTTGCCCCGCGGCGGCGCCGGAATGTGGCCGAGACTGGTCGATAATCAGCGTCGGAGCCGCCGGGCGAAGGGATGTTTCCCTCATACCGGCAGGGGAATCGCAGTGTCTTTGCGCGGCGCCGCCGCCCGTCGCTAACGTGGTGGCAGAGCGAGGCGACCGAGTAGAGAACGTGCCGGCCCGGGGAAGGCCGACATGGCACCAAAGGTTCACTAGCTCATGACCGCGGGCCGCTCTGGCGGCCGCGGCCTCAAGCGGCGGGTGCCGGCTGCAATGGGGGTTATGCGGCCGGCCCCGCGCGCTTGTTCCCTAGCTGGCGGCTCTCGGCCAGCCGCAGCCAGCAGCTGGCTCGCGCTCTCAGCTGGCTCGCGCTCAGCAGCTGGCTCGCTCTCTCAGTTGGCCCGCTGGGGACCGTCGGCGGGAGGCTCTCCCTGCTGACCGGCATCCGCGGCGGCGTTCTCCGCCTCGGCCAGGACTTCCTCGGCGACGGCGCGCATCGTCTGGCGCCGGTCCATCGAGGTTTTCTGGATCCAACGGAACGCCTGCGCCTCCGTCATGCCCCGGCCATCCTGTAGGGCACCCTTAGCCCGGTCGAGCAGCTTGCGTACCTCGAGTCGCTCGCGGAGGCTGGCAGCCTCAGCGTTCAGTGCCGCGATCTCGGCGAACCTGCTCACCGCAACCTCGATCGCCGGCACCAGGTCGGCCTTGGTGAACGGCTTGATGAGGTAGGCCATAGCGCCGGCCTCGCTTGCCCGCTGCACGAGGTCACGCTGCGAGAACGCGGTCAGGATGATCACCGGCGCGACCTGGTTCGCGGTAATGCGCTCAGCGGCGGAGATCCCGTCCAGGCCCGGCATCTTCACGTCCATGATCACCAGGTCAGGCCGCAGCTCCTCGGCCAGCTTGACTGCGGTCTCGCCATCGCTGGCTTCGCCGGCTACTACGTAGCCTTCCTCCTCGAGCATCTCGCGCAGATCAAGTCGGATCAGCGCCTCGTCCTCGGCTATCACCACGTTGAAGGGGGTCTTACTCACGAGCAGAGCGTACCGAAAACCCGGTACATTGGCCTGCAGCGCCCTCACCCCGAGGCGTTGCCCCGGTAGACCAACCGGCAGAGTCCGCGGCCTCAAAATCCGTGCAGTGTGGGTTCGACTCCCACCCGGGGCACTTAGAGTGGCGGCCGGTCGACCATGAATTGTCTGCACCGGATGTCACACTTGGCTCATGTACGATCGTGAATTCCGGATGAATGCTCTGGCGTCAATTGAGCGTGGTCAGAGTCTTAGGTCCATTAGTATTACCACAGGCGTTTCACGGTCGGCCTTGCGTGACTGGCGCGACCATCCAGACCAGAACTGCCGCCGAGCGCATTGCGCTCGGTGCGTGCACCCGCCGTCGCTGCCCGAGCCGACGGACCAGTATGCGTATCTGCTTGGCTTATATCTCGGCGATGGCTGCGTCAGCCGTAACGGCGACGCCGCAAAAGGGATCTGGGTGCTCCGAATCGCATGCGCAGATGCCTGGCCTGGCCTGCTTGAGGAATCAAGCAGGCTGTCAGGGCCATTCGCCCTGACAACAAGGTGGGAACCGTGCGGAGCGACGGCTGCAGCTACGTCACCTCCTATTCTCGGCACTGGCCCTGCCTGATCCCGCAGCACGGCCCGGGCAGGAAACACGACAGGACCATCGAACTGGAGCCGTGGCAGCGGCTTATCACGAGTCAGCACGCCGACAGTTTCGCTCGAGGGCTATTCCAGTCCGACGGCTGCCGGTTCACTAATCGCGTGCGGCGGCCACTCGCTGATGGCGATCACTGGTACGAATATCCGCGCTACATGTTCACGAACGAATCGATGGATATCCTGAACCTGTGCGGGCAGGCGCTCGATCAGCTTCAGGTGAGCTGGCGGTTCTCGCGCCGGAACACCATCTCCGTGGCTCGTCGCGAGGCTGTTGCCCGGCTGGACCAAACCGTCGGACCGAAGTACTGACGGTCAGTCAGTGGGGAACGCGGCTTCAGGGCTGGAGCTGGCGGTCGGGACCGCGCCAGGCGGAGAGCCGCCGGTTTCGTCCGGAACGGACAGCCCGATCCGCCCCGCGGTAGCCCGGCTCGACCGCGGGCGCAGCATCTGCTGACTCGGCGGCGGCTGTGCCTCGCGGATCAATCGCCGCTGGCGGCTGCGGTGCTGGACGGCAGCCAGGTAGCCGACCCCCAGCAGGCCGACGGCCACCATCGCGACCAGGCTGGAGCGCAGGTCGTACACCGTCGGCGAGTAATCGATCCGCATGGCCTCCAGGGTCGCGCTGGCGGCTGCCCACAACGCCGCGTACAGCGCGAACGCCCGGCCACCGGTGAGAGTGAACCGGTGGATCGCATAGCCGACCGCGGCTGCGACCAGCAGGTCAAGCGCCGATTCGTAGAGGAACAGCGGCTGGAAGGCGGCCGCAGCCTGATACCCGCCGACCCGGTGCTGAGGGGCGATCGCCACGGCCCACGGCAGACCGGACGGATGCCCGTAGAGCGTCTGGCTGAACCAGTTGCCCCACACCGAGATCGCCTGGGCCACGGCAAGTGCGGGGGCAGCGGCGAGCGCGACCGGGCCGACGTCGATCCCGGTCTGGCGGCAGTACACCCAGGCGGCAAGCGCGCCGGCCGCGACGGCTCCGGCCACGCCCATGCCGCCTTGCCAGACCCGAAACACGTCAGTCCAGTCCCGGCCGGGGCCGAAATACAGGTCAAAGTCGGCCAGCACGCTGTAGACACGCGCTCCGACGAAGCCCACCGGAACCGCGACGGTGGCCAGGTCGAGGATGACTCCGCGCCGCCCGGTGGCCTTCCGGTAGCGCCGGTCTGTGAGCCACAGGGCCACCACAACGCCGGCCACCATGCACAGCGCGTACGCGCGAACCGGGATCGCGCCAAGGTGCCAGGCCCCGACGGCCGGGCTCGGAAGGTAAGCCACGGGCATGATTGGACGTTACCTGCCAGCTGTCACATTCGGGGCAGCGTTAACGCCCGGCGATGCCGCTGCGCTGGCCGGGCAGACTGTCAGCGCAACGGCGCCGCAGTCGGCCTGATCGCGGCTGGCAGCGAGGTCTCGCCGCACAGGTAGGCATCGACAGCAGCCGCAGCCGACCTGCCCTCGGCGATCGCCCAGACAATCAGCGACTGGCCGCGGCCCATGTCCCCGGCCACGAACACGCCTGGCACATTCGTCGCGAACTGAGCGTCCCTGGCCACGTTTCCCCTGCTGTCGAACTCCACGCCAAGTCCGGTCGCCAGTGACCCGGCCTCCGCGCCGGCGAATCCCATGGCCAGCAGGACCAGGTCACAGGTCAGCTCGCGCTCGGTGCCCGGAACCGGCTGGAAGCCGCCGGCGGCGGGCTCTACCTCGACCAGCGCGAGCCCGCGAACCCGACCGGATGCGTCACCGAGGAAGCGCTGGGTGGACACCGCATACACCCGATCGCCACCCTCCTCGTGCGCGCTGGAGACCCGGAAGATCGCTGGGTGTACCGGCCATGGCTGACTGGCGGGCCGATGCTGCGGCGGTCTCGGCAGGATCTCCAGCTGAGTGATGGACACGGCACCCTGACGGAGGGCTGTCCCGAGGCAGTCGGCGCCGGTATCGCCGCCTCCGATGATCACCACGTCGCGCCCCTTGGCCGAGATAGCCGTCTGCGGCACTGGCCCGGAGACGGGCTGCCCAGCTGAGGGCAGCACAGGCGGCCGGTCCGGCCCGGACTGCCGCCGGGCGCGCCGCTGCCCGTCGCCGGCCCGGCCGCCGCCGGCGTCGGCTGCCGCCGCGACCGCACGATTCGCCAGCGGCAGGTACTCCATCGCCTGGTGGATCCCGGCCAGGTCAGCTCCGGGAACGGGCAGCTGGCGGGCAACCGCGGCCCCCCCGGCCAGCACGATCGCGGCGTAGTCGCGGCTCAGCTCAGCTGCGGTGATGTCGATCCCGGCCTCGACCCCGCAGCGGAACTCGGTCCCCTCGGCCAGCATCTGGATCAGGCGCCGGTCCAGGTGCCGCTTCTCCATCTTGAACTCGGGGATCCCGTAGCGCAGCAGCCCTCCGGGCGCATCCGCGCGCTCGAACACGCGTGACTGCATGTCCGGCTCTGGTCAGCTGCTGGGCCGCCGCCAGCCCGGCCGGGCCGGATCCGATCACGGCGACCTTGCGGCCAGCCGCCAGCGCGGCCGGGGCCGGCCGTCGCGGAGGCACCCAGCCCTCGGCCCAGGCCCGGTCGACGATCTCCACTTCGACCTGCTTGATCGTCACCGGATCGGCGCTGATGCCGAGCACGCAGGCAGACTCGCACGGCGCCGGGCAGAGCCGGCCGGTGAACTCGGGGAAGTTGTTGGTCGCATGCAGTCGCTCGGCCGCCGCGCGCCAGTCCCCTGTGTACACCAGGTCGTTCCACTCCGGGATCAGGTTGCCGAGCGGGCAGCCGGAATGGCAGAACGGGATGCCGCAGTCCATGCACCGGCCAGCCTGCCGTTCGAGCTGATCGGCGCCGAACTCGGTGTACACCTCCCGCCAGTCGCTGATGCGCACGTCGACCGGGCGGCGGGCAGGCGTCTGCCGCGGCGTGGTGAGGAAGCCCTTCGGGTCAGCCATGTCCGCTCCCTCAGCCGTTCGCCGCGGCCATCACGGCCGCACTGACATCGAGGCCGTCGAGCTCGGCCCGGCGCGCTGCGGCCAGCACGCGCTTGTAGTCCCGCGGCATCACCCTGGTGAACCTGGGCAGTGCGGCGTCCCAGTCGGCTAGCAGGCTGGCCGCCACCGCCGAGCCAGTCTCGGCCTGGTGCCGTCCGACCAGTTCGCGCAGGAAGCATGCGTCCTCGTCGCCCAGCGGCTCGAGGTCGGCCATCTGCGTGTTGACCCGGCCTGGCTCGGCGTCCAGCAGGTAGGCGATACCGCCGGACATGCCAGCCGCGAAGTTCCGGCCGACCGGGCCGAGCACGACCACGCGGCCGCCGGTCATGTACTCGCAGCCATGGTCCCCTGTCCCCTCGGCCACGGCAGTCGCGCCGGAGTTGCGGACGCAGAACCGCTCGCCCACGACACCGCGCAGCAGCATCTCGCCGCTGGTGGCGCCGTATCCGATCACGTTGCCGGCGATCACGTTGTGCTCGGCGGCGAAGACCGAGGCCGCGTCGGGCGCGGCGATGATCCGGCCGCCCGACAGGCCCTTGCCGAGATAGTCATTGGCATCGCCATGCAGCCGCAGCGTGATGCCCCTGGGCAGGAACGCGCCGAGTGACTGGCCGGCCGAGCCCGTCAGGTCGACCTCGATCGTGCCGTCTGGCAGGCCGTCGCCACCCCAGCGCCGGGTCAGCTCGCTGCCGAGCATGGTGCCGACGGTCCGGTTGACGTTGCGTACCGGCAGCTCGAGCCGGACCGGCGCGCCCTGCGCCAGCGCGCCTTCGGCTAGCAGGATCAGCGTGTTGTCCAGCGCCTTGTCCAGCTCGTGGTCCTGGCTTGCCACGCAGTGCCTGGCGGCATCAGGCGGCAGTTCCGGCACGTGCAGTACCGGCTTCAGGTCGACGCCCGCGGCCTTCCAGTGATGGACAGCCGCTGTGGTGTCGAGCAGCTCAGCGCGCCCGACCGCCTCGGCCAGCGACCGGAATCCGAGCTGGGCCAGGTACTCGCGGACCTCCTGGGCGAGGAACTCGAAGAAGTTAACGATGAACTCGGGCCGGCCGCTGAACCTGGCCCGCAATTCCGGGTTCTGCGTGGCGACGCCGACCGGGCAGGTGTCCAGATGGCAGACACGCATCAGCACGCAGCCGGCCACGACCAGCGGCGCGGTCGCGAAGCCGAACTCCTCAGCGCCGAGCAGCGCTGCGATGATCACGTCCCGGCCGGTCTTGAGCTGGCCATCCACCTGCACCACGATCCGGTCGCGCAGGTCGTTCCGCAGCAGCGTCTGCTGTGTCTCAGCCAGGCCGAGCTCCCATGGCGCGCCCGCATGCTTGATGCTGGTCAGCGGAGACGCTCCGGTGCCGCCATCATGCCCGGAGATCAGCACCACATCGGCGTGTGCCTTCGAAACTCCGGCTGCGACCGTGCCGACGCCCATCTCGGCGACCAGCTTCACGTGGACCCTCGCCAGCGGGTTCGCGTTCTTCAGGTCGTGGATCAGCTGGGCCAGGTCCTCGATCGAGTAGATGTCGTGGTGCGGTGGCGGCGAGATCAGCCCGACGCCTGGCGTGGAGTGCCGGGTGGCCGCGATCCACGGGTACACCTTGTTCCCCGGTAGCTGGCCGCCCTCCCCCGGCTTGGCTCCCTGCGCCATCTTGATCTGGAGGTCGTCGGCATTGACCAGGTACTCGCTGGTGACTCCGAACCGGCCGCTCGCGACCTGCTTCACCGACGAGCGGCGCAAGTCGCCATTGGGGTCCGGCACATACCGGCGCGCGTCCTCGCCGCCCTCGCCGGTATTGGACCGGGCACCGAGCCGGTTCATCGCGATCGCGATGGTCTCGTGTGCCTCGGCCGAGATCGATCCGTAGGACATCGCCCCGGTGGCGAACCGCCTCACGATGCTCGACACGGGCTCGACCTCATCGATGGGGACAGGCGCCCGGGCGGCCGGGGAGTCGACGCCGCGGATGCGCAGCAGTCCGCGCAGCGTCATCAGCTTCGCCGACTGGTCATCCACGAGCTTGGTGTACTCGCGGAACACCTTGTCCTGGCCGCTGCGGGTTGCGTGCTGCAGCTTGAACACAGCTTCCGGGCTGAACAGGTGCGGCTCGCCGTCACGCCGCCACTGGTACTCACCGCCAGTCTCTAGCCGCTGGTGCGGCCGCCCGCCTCGGGTCGGGTAGGCCCTGGCGTGCCGCTGGGCGACCTCGGCAGCAATCTCGGTGAATCCGATGCCGCCGAGCGGAGATGACGTCCCGGCGAAGCATGAGCCGATCACTTCCGGACCGAGCCCGACGGCTTCGAACAGCTGCGCGCCGGTGTAGGAGGCGACCGTCGACACGCCCATCTTGGACATGATCTTGAGCACGCCCTTGCCGAGAGCCTTGATCAGGTTGGCTCCGGCTGCGCGCTCGCTGACGTCGCGGATCGTCCCGCGGCGGACCATCTCTTCCACCGTCTCGATCGCCAGGTACGGGCATACCGCAGCCGCGCCGTAGCCGAGCAGCAGCGCGATGTGGTGGCACTCGCGAGCGTCGCCCGACTCCACGACGAGTCCGGCTCGGGTCCTGGTGCGCTCGGCGATGAGGTGATGGTGCACCGCACCGGTCAGCAGCAGCGACGGGATCGGGGCCAGATCAGTCTCAGCTGCGGCGTCAAGTGCCTGTCCGCGGGTCGGACCGCCGCCAGCCTCGGCGCCACGGTCGGAGAGCACGATGATCCGGGCCCCGGCCGCGATCGCCGCCGATACCTCCGCCCTGATCTCGGCCAGCCTCGCCTGCAGCGCTGGCCCGCCGCCCGATGCCTCGTACCGGCCGTCGACCACGTGCGAGGCGAACCCCTGCATGTCTCCGTCGTCGTTGATGTGCACGATCTTGGCCAGGTCGTTGTCGCTGATCACCGGGTAGGGCAGCACGACCTGGCGGCATGACGCCGGGCCGGGCTCGAGCAGGTTGTGCTCCGGGCCGGTCGCGGTGCCGAGCGAGGTGACGAGCTCCTCCCTGATGGCGTCCAGCGGCGGATTGGTGACCTGCGCGAAGAGCTGGCTGAAGTAGTCGTAGACCAGGCGCGGCCGGTCGGACAGGACGGCCAGCGGCGTGTCGGTGCCCATCGAGCCGAGTGGCTCGGCGCCGGTGCGCGCCATCGGGGCCAGCACGACTCGCAGCTCTTCCTCGGTGTAGCCGAACAGCTGCTGCTGGACGAGCAGCACCCGGCTGTCCGGCAGCTCACGGTTGCGCTCCGGCAGATTGCGCAGGTGCACCATCCCCGCATGCAGCCAGTCCCCGTACGGCTGAGCCGCCGCCAGCTCCGACTTCACCTCTTCGTCCTCGATGATCCGCCCGGACCCGGTGTCGGCCAGGAAGATCCGGCCGGGCTGCAGCCTGCCCTTGCGGATCACCCGGCCGGGCTCGATGTCAAGCACGCCGACCTCGCTGGCGAGGACGACCAGCCCGTCGTCGGTCACCCAGTACCGCCCCGGCCGCAGGCCATTGCGGTCTAGCACCGCGCCGATGACCGTGCCGTCGGTGAACGCGATCAGTGCCGGCCCGTCCCAGGGCTCCATCAGCGAGGCGTGGAACCGGTAGAACTCGCGCCGCGCCGGGTCCATCGAGAAGTTGTTCTCCCACGGCTCCGGGATCATCATCAGCACGGCGTGCGGGAGCGACCGGCCTCCCAGGTGCAGCAGCTCCAGGCAGGCGTCGAAGCTGGCCGAGTCGCTCACCGTATCGTCCATCAGCGGCAGCAGCCGCTCGATCCCGCGGCCGTCGGTATCCGTGCCGAGGATGTCCGAGGCGAGCTGCGCCTCCCGGGCCCGGAACCAGTTCCTGTTCCCGCGGATGGTGTTGATCTCCCCGTTGTGAGCGACCAGCCGGTAGGGGTGGGCCAGCGGCCAGGAAGGGAACGTGTTGGTGGAGAACCGGGCGTGCACCAGCGCGATCGCCGAGGCGTACAGCGGGTCCGCCAGGTCGGCGAAGAAGTGCTCCAGCTGCAGCGCCGTGAGCATGCCCTTGTAGACGATCGTGGCGCTGGCCAGGCTTGCCAGGTACAGCCCGGTCTCGTGCTCGAGGCGCTTGCGCAGGCAGTAAGCCCGGCGGTCGAGGTCAAGCCCGGACTCGCCCGCGAGCCCCGAAACGACCAGCTGAGCGAGCCGCGGCAGCGCCGCACGTGCCCCGTTCCCGCAGAAGTTCGGGTTGTGCGGCACCTCGCGCCAGCCGAGTACGGTCAGCCCTTCCGCCGCCGCAATCCGCTGAACGGCCGCCATCTGGTCCGCTGACTCAGCCGGATCGACCGGGAGGAATGCCAGCCCGGCGGCGTAGCTCCCGGACGGCGGCAGATCAAAATCACAGCGCGCTCGCAGCAGCTCATCGGGCATCTGGGTGAGGATGCCCGCGCCGTCCCCCGAATCCGGATCGGCGCCCTTGGCGCCCCGGTGATCGAGGTTGCGCAGCACGGTCAGGGCGTCGGCAACGGTCTGGTGGCGGCGCTCGCCAGTGAGGTCAGCCACAAAACCGACGCCGCAGGCGTCGTGCTCGTTAGCGCTGTCGTAAAGGCCATTCCCCGGGAGAAGGGAGGCAGATGCCATCCAGCGCGCTCCTGTCGTCTCGTCCGCCGCCTCGTGGGAGCGGAAATGGGATCGGGACGACACTGGCCCTGGTCTCGGCGGGACAACTCTGGCCCAGGCTGAAGCGGGCAGCTTCGCTGCCGCGCGCTCGCGAGCAGTATAACGAAGCCTGACCGCCTAGATCAGGCCCCACTTTCCCGGACGCCGGCGGCCAGGTCGCGGGCCAGGTCGCGGACGCCGGCCAGGCCCGCCTCCGGGCTGTCAGCGGCCAGCAGCCGCTGAACGAAGGCCGACCCGACGATGACGCCATCGGCGAAGCCGGCGACCTGAGCGGCCTGTCTGCCGTCCCGGACGCCGAGCCCGACCGCCACCGGCAGGCTGGTGTGCTCCCGGACGCGGCGGACCAGCCCCTCAGCCTGGCTGCCCACCGACTCCCTGGCGCCGGTGATTCCCATCAAGGACGCGGCGTAGACGAATCCGCCGCACACCGATGTCACCAGCCCGATCCGCTGGTCCGACGAGCTCGGCGCCACCAGGAAGATCGGGTCGAGGTCGTTGGCGGCTGCCGCGGCGAGCCACGGCCCGGCCTCTTCGGGCGTCAGGTCCGGGGTAATAAGGCCGCTGCCGCCGACCGCCGCGAGATCGGCGGCGAACTGCGCGACGCCATGCTGCTCCACCGGATTCCAGTAGGTCATGATCAGCGTCGGAACTCCGGCGGCGGCTACCGCCTCCACCGTCCGCAGCACATCGGTCACCCGGGTGCCGCCGGTCAGCGCCCGGTGCACGGCCTCCTGGATCACCGGCCCGTCCATCAGCGGATCGGAGTAGGGCAGCCCGATCTCGATGACGTCGGCCCCGGCCTCGGCAATTGCGATCGCTGCCTCGATCGCGCCTGCTACCGAGGGGAACCCGGCGGGCAGGTAGCCGACGAGGGCGGCGCGCTCCTGAGCGGCCGCCTTCTCGAACGCCGCAGCGACCGCGCTCACTGCCCGTTCCCGAGATGGCCGAACCAGCGGGCAGCGATGTCGACATCCTTGTCGCCGCGGCCGGAGAGGTTGACGAGCAGCACGGCGTCCGGGCCAAGCTCGGGCCCGAGCTGCAGCGCCCCGGCCAGGGCGTGCGATGACTCGATGGCAGGAATGATGCCCTCGGTGCGGCAGAGCACCGAGAACGCGTGCATCGCCTCGCTATCGGTGACGGGCCGGTAGCTGGCCCTGCCCGTCTGCTGCAACCAGGCATGCTCGGGTCCGACTCCGGGGTAGTCGAGTCCGGCCGAGATTGAGTGCGTCTCGAGCGTCTGGCCATCGGCGTCCTGTAGCAGGAAGGTGCGCATCCCGTGCAGCACGCCCTCCGACCCGGCGCTCAGCGTGGCGGCATGCCGCCCGGAGTCCAGGCCTTCGCCGCCCGCCTCGCAGCCGATCAGGGCAACACCCTGATCGGGGATGAATGCGTGGAAGATTCCGATGGCGTTGGAGCCGCCGCCCACGCAGGCGAGGACCGCATCCGGCAGCCGGCCCGCTGCCTGCAGCACTTGCTCGCGCGCCTCGACCCCGATGACGCGCTGGAAGTCGCGGACCATCATCGGGAACGGGTGCGGCCCGCCGACTGAGCCGATGCAGTAGTGCGTGTAATCGACGGTGGAGACCCAGTTCCTGAAGGCCTCGTTCATCGCATCCTTGAGCGTGCGGCTGCCAGTCATCACCGGGACCACCTCAGCGCCGAGCATCCGCATCCTGGCGACGTTCAGCGCCTGCCGCCGGGTGTCCTCCTCGCCCATGTAGACCGTGCACTCCAGGCCGAGCAGCGCCGCGGCTGTGGCCGTGGCCACGCCGTGCTGGCCTGCGCCGGTCTCCGCGATCACCCGGGATTTGCCCAGGCGCTTGGTCAGCAGCGCCTGGCCGAGCACGTTGTTGATCTTGTGCGACCCGGTGTGGGCCATATCCTCGCGCTTGAGGAAGACCCGGCAGCCGCCCGCCGCGGCCGCGAACCTCGGCACCTCGGTAATGAGCGTGGGCCGGCCCGCGTATCCGGTCAGCAAGGCCGCCAGCTCAGCCCGGAACACCGGATCCGCCTTAGCCTCGGCATAGGCGATGGTCAGCTCATCGAGGGCGGACATCAGCGCTTCCGGCGCCAGCCTGCCGCCGAAGCTGCCGAAGTGGCCAGCCGCGTCCGGCACCGGGGTGGCGCTCGCGAGGTTGCCTGTCATGCTGGTCCATCTCCCGTGCCGCCTGGCGCCGAGCCAGCCGGGCCACCAGACCCGCCCGAGCCCGGTGCGCCGGGTGCGCCGCCACTGCGGCCAGAGCGCAGCGCGGGGTGCGAGCCAGCGGTCACCAGGTCGGCGACTGCCGATCTAGGGTCCTTGCCGGTCACCAGGCTCTCGCCGACCAGCACCGCGTCTGCCCCGGCGGCCGCATAGGCCAGCAGGTCGTGCGGACCGCGCACGCCAGATTCGGCGATCCTGATGATGCCGGCCGGGATATGGGGTACCAGCTGCGCGAACACGCCCCGGTCGACCTGCAGGGTGGCCAGGTTCCTGGCATTGATGCCGAGTACCGTGGCTCCGGCGGCCAGGGCGCGCTCTAGCTCTGGCAGCGTGTGCACCTCGACCAGCGGGACGAGCCCGATCGACCGCGCTCGCTCCACTAGGGAGATCAGCGCATTCTGCTCCAGCGCAGCGACGATCAGCAGAACGAGGTCGGCACCATAAGCCCTGGCCTCCCACAGCTGATACGAGCTGACGATGAAGTCCTTGCGCAGCACCGGTACCTGAACGGCATCGCGGACGGCGGCCAGGTCGTCGATGCTGCCGCCGAAGCGACGCTGCTCGGTCAGCACGCTGATGATCTTGGCTCCGCCAGCCTCGTAATCGGAGGCAAGCGCAGCGGGATCGGCGATCGCCGCCAGCGCGCCCTTGGACGGGCTCGCCCGCTTCACCTCCGCAATCACGGTGATCTCAGGGCCTGCGAACGCCGCCATCACGTCCTTGCAGGACGGCCTTCTGGCGGCCATCTCCTTCACCCGCTCCAGCGAGATCTCCCGCTGGCGGGCGGCCAGGTCGGAACGCACTCCATCGAGGATGTCGTCAAGGACGCTCACGCGGTTCCGCCGTCCCCTCGGGTGGGATGCCTTGCCTGGAAATCGTAGCGAGGGCGCACGCCTAGCCGATCGCCGGGTCGCCGACGGGTTCAGGCCCGCCCTCTGCTACGGCAGCGTGCTGACGAGCGCGCCCGAGCGGCCGCGGCGCGGGAACGAATGCCCTCGCCACAGCAGGGTGGAGCAGGGTACCGAGGGTGATGAGGGCCAGCAGCGTCCCGCCCATATAGCCGACGTAGGCAAAGCGGAACACCCCGACAGCAGCCAGCCCGGACTCGACCGTGATCGCGACCAGCCAGGTCGCGTGGCTGCCGGACCTGACCAGCCCCGCAAGCCCGCATAGGGCCGCAGCCGCGATCAGGGTCAGCACCAGCCAGGGCACATTGCGCCGACTGTAGCCGAGGCCGATCGCAGCGGATGCCCCTGCCTGGGCGAGGAGCAGCCTCGCAACCAGGCTGGTGACCGAATCGCGCGCGCTGGCTTGCCAGGGCCGTGTCCGAGCCTGCCAGGGCATACTGTCAGCCGCCTTCCGGGGTAGGAGCGGCCGGCCAGGTGCGGGCCCGCCGCTTCGCGCCAGGCGGATCCCCGGCCGGACGCGGTCCCAGTATTGCACTGTCCGGTAGCATCCGTCCCTCTGTGCGGCGTTCGGGCTTTGCTGGGGCAATCAGCGTAGCCACCGGCCGAGATCAGGCCGTTCTCGACCCGGCCGACGTGGGGTCGTCGCCACGGCTGAGGGCTTCCCACATAGAGGCCGAGTCGGTGGGGTTCGCCTCCGCGGAGGCCGAGCGACCGGCGGCCGCCAGATCGGCGGCCGACCGCTGAGCGGTGCTCGCCGGTGAGTCGTAACGGCTCGACATGACCGCCATCCGGTCGGCTCGCCAGGCAACCAGGACCCCGGCGGCGAGCATCGCGATCGCACCGATGACGACCACCGCCTGCCAGCCAGCGGCCGCGAAGATCACATGCGGGGTGGTCCCCGCCACGTCCGGCGTGCCGACCGAGACGGCGCCACTACCGTCGGTGACGGACGCGGCGCTGGACGACGCCGGGCTGATGTTGGCGGTCGCTGCTGCGACCGCAGTACCGCGCGACAGGGTGAACGCTGAAACCGCCAGGCTTGCCGCGATCACTGCGAACAGGCCGCCCGCCAGCCGGCGCAGTAGCCCCTGCCGGCCAGGACCGCCGCGAGCGTAGCCAGGCCGGCCACCACGAGGGCATCCGCGTACGGCACCAGCGCTGCGCCCGTCACCTCGATCAAGCTGGCCGGAAGCGGCTTCGGCGGAGTCGTGGCCACCTGCGCCCAGCCCTGCCTGGTGGCCAGGAATATAAGCCCGGCGCCGAGTGCACCGAGGAACAAGGCGCGGATGAGCTCGCGCCGGGGCGAGCCGGTCTGAACCGAGAGACGCCGGAGCCCGCGGTCAGCGCCGTCCGGCTGACGCTCGACGTCGCTGCTCACGGCCCGCCTCCCGGAAATGCTCAGTCAGCAGGCTAGCGGCATGGCACCACTCCCCCGGCGCCGGCCTCGGCCACGATCATTACGATCAGCCTCAGTGTCACGCTCGCCAACCTCGCAGTCCCTGCCCACGGCGGTGGCAACCGCTGCGATGATCGGCTAGGGGGCTGGCTGACATGAGGAGCATCGAGTGACTCACACCCAGGACGAGCGCCGTGCGATCTGTGACCTGCTGACTGAGCTCGGCCCCAGCAAGCCGACTCTCTGCGCCGGATGGCAGACCGGCGACCTCGCTGCGCACCTGGTCCTGCGGGAGCGCCGCCCGGATGCTGGCGCCGGAGTCATGGGCGGCCCGCTCGCGGGCTACACCCGCCACGTCCAGAACCGCCTCACCGCGCGCACCCCGTTCCCCCAGCTTGTGGACCTGATCAGGACTGGCCCGCCCCGGTTCTCGGCATTCGGGCTGCCCGGCGCCGACGAGCGGCTCAACGTGGTGGAGTACTTCGTTCATCACGAGGACGTGCGCCGAGCTCAGCCGGGCTGGCAGCCGCGTGCCATCAGCGAGGAGCTTGCCGACCTGCTATGGGATCGCCTCAGCCTGGCCCGGTTCATGCTCCGCAAGGCACCCGTCGGCGTCGAGCTAGCCCGTTCCGACGTCGCCACCGAGAGCTCTCATGCCGGCAACGGCAGGGTCCGGATTACCGTGAAGGCCCGTACCCCGGTCGTGACGGTCAGCGGTGACCCGGTTGAGCTGACGCTGTGGACGATGGGCCGCACCAGCGTCGCTGACGTGCACATGGAAGGCAATGACGACGACGTCGCGGCGCTGCAAGCGACGAGCTGGCGGCGGTCTTAGTCATCTACAGTTCACTTTCGAATGGCTCCGCTATTACATCGTGTACATAAACCATTTACCTTTTACCGCAACGATGCTCGCGTCCTGAAACCCCCCGCGTTCCGACAGGTCGGAGAGGTAAAGTGCGCAAAAGTAAGGCAATCGCTACCTTTTTGGTAGCAGCCAGCACCGCGGCTTTCGCAGCCGCGTGCGGCAGTTCAAGCCCCTCTTCTGGGGGCAGCTCGGTCAACTGGTCCAAAGTCACGCACCTGACCGCAAGCGGACCCGACAGCATGGCCGCCCTCGTGAAGGCCGCGGAGGCCGAAGGGCAGCTGAACGTCATCACGCTGCCCAGCAACTGGGCCAACTACGGCAACATCATGAAGGACTTCACCGCGAAGTACCACATCCACATCAGCGACGCGATCCCCGAGGGCTCGAGCGGCCAGGAGCTGCAGGCCGTCCAGTCGGAGAAGAACCAGAGCCGGGCGCCAGACGTCGTGGACGTCGGCACCCCGTTCGCAGTGGAGGGCGCCACCAAGGGCCTGTGGGCACCGTACGAGGTGCAGAGCTGGAGCGACATCCCGGCCAACGCCAGGGACGCCAATGGAGACTGGTACGCCGACTACGGCGGCTACGTGGCCATCGGCTATGACCCGGCCAAGGTGAAGGTTGCGCCGACGTCGTTCAAGAGCCTGACCAATCCGGCCTACAAGAACATGATCGGACTGAACAACAGCCCGACCACCGCTGGCGCGGCCTTCGCTGCCGTCTACGCAGCGGCCCTCGCCAACGGCGGCTCCTTCAGCAACATCCTGCCGGGCATCCAGTACTTCGCCCACCTGAAGAAGATCGGCAACTTCGTCCCGACAGCGATCGGCGGTCCGTCGACCGTGCAGAACGGCACCACACCGATCCTCATCTGGTGGGACTACCTGCTGGCCTCCGAGGTTAAGCCGGTGGTGCCCGGATTCAAGATCGTGATCCCGTCGGATTCGAGCTTCGCCTCGTACTATGACCAGGCGATCAGCAAGACCGCGCCGGACCCGGCTGCCGCCCGGCTGTGGGAGGAGTACCTGTACTCGACCACTGGCCAGAACCTGTGGCTGCAGGGCTTCGCCCGGCCGATCGAACTGTCCACCCTGGTTGCGAACGGCAGCGTCGACAAGACCGCCTACGCCGCACTGCCACCGGCGCCGTCCGGCGCTCTGACGTTCCCGACGCAGGCGCAGGATGCGACTGCGGAGAACGTTGTCACGCAGGACTGGGCGAAGGACCTCGGCTAGCCCCATGGCAGAAGTTGCTACTGCGGCCGCGGCCCCGGAGGTGGAAGCCTCCGGGGCCCGGCCCGGCCGGGTTCCGGCAATCCTCCGCGGCGCGCTCCGGTGGGTCGGCGTGCTGCCCTTCGGCGCGTACGTCGCGCTGGGACTCGCTGCGCCGACAATCGCGATCGCCATCTCAGCGTTCCAGGACTCCAACACCAATGCCGCGACGCTCAGCAACTTGAGCGCCGCCTTCCATGGCACCTACCTCACCGGCCTGCAGAACAGCATCGTCCTGTCGATCGTGTGCGCGGTCGTGCCGGGCATCTTCGGGCTGCTCGTCGCCTATGCGATCTTCACCGCCAAGCGCGGCAACGTGCTGCGCCGGGTTGTCATCACGGCATCTGGCGTCTTCGCCAACTTCGGTGGCGTTCCGCTGGCCTTCCTATTCATCGCGTCGCTGAGCACGACCGGGGTCGTCACCGGCTGGCTCAAGGACATCTCCAGCGCCGACATCTGGGACCCCTCCGCCCTCTACAACGTCAAGGGCATCTTCCTGGCGTACCTGTACTTCCAGATACCGCTGATGGTGCTGATCATCCTGCCTGCCCTGGAAGGACTGCGGCCCGCCTGGCGGGAGGCGGCCCAGAATATGGGCGCCAGCACCTGGCACTACTGGCGCTATATAGGCGGACCGGTGCTGTTCCCCTCTTTCCTCGGTTGCCTGCTGCTGCTGTTCGGCAGCTCGCTCTCGGCCTACGCCACCGCCGAGGCACTGACCGGTGGCACTGTCGCGCTGACGTCGATTCAGATCGGCGCGCTGCTGAACGGCAATGTCATCGCGGGTCAGGAGAATCTTGGCTACGCCCTCGGGCTGATCATGGTCGTCATCATCGCGATCGTCATGATCATCTACACGGTTATGCAGCGGAGGGCGGCCAGATGGCTACGGTAGCGAGCGAGCAGCTCGGCACCCGGGTACCCACGCCGGCTGCGCGCCGGCGTAGCTGGCCCGTGTGGCGCTGGGTGATCCTGCTAGTCGCGGGCCTTTATTTCGGGATCCCGCTGTACGCCGGCCTGAAGTTCGCCGGGTTCAAGGCCTTCACGCAGGTGACGAGCTACCCGCAATTCGGTTCCGCATTCGTCTTGTCCCTCCGGCTCGCGCTGATCGCCACCGTCCTGACCCTCGTGCTGATGGTGCCGACTACCGTCTACGTGCACCTCCGGCTGCCGCGTGTCAGGCGGGCGATGGAAGCCATCACCATCCTGCCGATCGTGATTCCGCCGATCGTGCTGATCATCGGCGTACTCAAGGTGGCGCCGGGCTTCCTGATCAGCACACCGGACCTGCTCGGTCTGGAGTACGTGATACTGGCAATGCCGTTCGCATACCGCTCGCTGGACTCGGGCCTGCGCTCGTTTGACGTGAAGACGCTGGTTGAGGCATCCAACTCGCTTGGCGCCGGCTGGCCGACCACTCTCTGGCGGGTGGTCATCCCGAACCTGCGCACCGCGATGCTGTCGGCCACCGTCCTCACTGTCGCGCTGGTCCTTGGCGAGTTCACCATGGCCAGCCTGGACAACTTCCAGACATTCCCGGTGTGGATCGTCAACTTCGAGCAGAACAGCGGCAACGTGTCAGTGGCGGCATCGCTACTCGCACTCTTCGTTACCTGGCTCCTGCTCATGCTGATCGTGACCCTCGGCAGCCGCAGGGCGCGCAAGCACGGCGGCGCCGAGGTCGCGCTCTTCTCCGTTGCCACCCAGACCCGTCAGACTGTGGGAGAGCCCGAATGACCATGAAAGCAGCGGCAGGTACCGAGGCGGGCGGCAGCGTCGCGAGCGCTGCCGGTAACGGCGCGGGCGCGCCGGTTGTCCTCGACTCGCTCGGCCGCTCCTTCGGCGCCGTGCGCGCACTTGACGGCCTCTCGCTCGAAATTGCGCCCGGCGAGCTCGTGGCCCTGCTCGGTCCGTCGGGATGCGGCAAGACCACGGCGCTCCGGATCGTGGCCGGCTTTGAGTTCGCCGATCGCGGCTCGGTCACGGTCGACGGCAAGGACATCTCGCCTGTCCCGGCCGCCAAGCGTGACATGGGCATGGTCTTCCAGAGCTACAGCCTTTTCCCCAACATGTCCGCGCTCGACAACGTGGCATTCGGCTTGCGGATGCGCAAGATCAGCGCCGCCGAGCGGAACAAGCGGGCATCCGCGCTGCTGGAGATGGTCGGCCTGGTCGCACAAGCCAGGCAGTACCCGCACCAGCTGTCCGGCGGTCAGCAGCAGCGCGTCGCACTGGCACGGGCCCTGGCCATCGAGCCGCGAGTGCTGCTGCTTGACGAGCCGCTGTCAGCGCTGGACGCGAAAGTGCGGCTCCAGCTCCGCGAGCAGATCCGGACGCTGCAGCAGCGCCTCGGCACCACGACCCTGTTCGTCACGCACGACCAGGAAGAGGCGCTGTCGATGGCCGACCGTGTCGGCGTGATGCGGGACGGGCGGCTCGAGCAGATCGCGACGCCCAGTGAGCTCTACTCGACGCCGGCCACCGCGTTCGTTGCCGAGTTCGTCGGCACGATGAACCGCGTTCCCGGTACCTATCAGGGCAACAACGAGGTCGCCGTGCTCGGTACGGTGGCGCCCGTGCACGGTGAGCATGTGAGCGTGCCCGCGGGTGATGTGGACGTGCTGGTCCGGCCGGAAGGCCTGACCGTCGAGGCAGTCGCGGGCGGCAACGGCATCGTCACGGACCGGACCTTCCTCGGCTCGCTGACCAGAGTCAGCGTGCTGCTGTCTGGCGACGTGGCCGTCAAGGTCGACAAGCCCAGTACGGCCGCGATCGACCTGGTGCCAGGGACGTCAGTTGCGGTCGGAATCGTCAGTGGCGAGCCGGTGCTGGTCACCGAGCACAAGTGAGCCCCCAGCCGGCTAGCAAGGGGGAACCCAGCACAGGGACCGGGGCGACCTCGACGGCGCACGCACGAATCGTTCCGGGCGAGCCGCAAGACGGCGGTTACCGCCAGCTCGTGTCCGAGGCGGGCGAGCAGCACGTGGTCAGGGCCGAACTGTCCGGCGGCAGCCTGCCGGCCGGCTGGCAACGGTCAGCGACGCCGCTGCTCGTCCTCGCGCACCTGTCGGACACGCACGTGATGGATCACCAGTCACCCGGCCGAGCTGAGCTCGTGGACAGGTTTTCCGACCCGGACTCACCGCTGCGCCCTGCCATCGGGATCATCGGCACCTATCGGGCGCAGGAGCTGTTTACCTACCAGGTCGCCGAGGCGATGGTCCAGGCGGTGCGCCAGGTAACTGCCGGGCCGCTCTCGGGGGGCCGGCTGAACTTCGCCGTCGTGACCGGGGACGCCACCGACAACTGCCAGCTGAACGAGCTGCGCAGTTACATCGATCTGCTCGATGGCGGTGACGTCGTGCCTGACTCCGGCGACCTGCAACGCTACGAGGGAGTTGCCGGTCCGTCTGTCGAGGACGAGCGGTACTGGCACCCGGACGGCGGCCCGGCGGACCTGCCCAGGACCAGGTACGGATTCCCGGACGCGCCGGGCGTGCTGACAGCCGCCCGGCGTCCGTTCCGTTCGACCGGCCTCAGCCTGCCGTGGTACGCGGTCCACGGCAATCACGACAACATGATGCAGGGCACCGTGCGGCCCGTCGGCCTGGTAGCCGACTTCGCGGTTGGCGGTATGAAGCTGGTGACGCCGCCGGACGACGTCGACGCAGCCGAGATGCTGACGCGGTTCTCCAGCGCCGAGGGGGACGCTCTCGCTGAGCTTGCTCGCGGTGCCCGCCTCTCGGTGACACCCGATCCGGGCCGCATGATGGTGACCAGGGCCGATCATATCCGGGAGCATTTCCGGTCCGCGGGCACGCCGAAGGGACACGGCTACTCCGAGCGGAACGTCGCGGACGGGACCGCGTATTACGCCTTCGACCACGGCACTATCCGGTGCGTGGTGCTCGACACCGTCAATCACCACGGCGGCTGGCAGGGCTCGATCGATGCAACTCAGCTGAGCTGGCTGGAAACAGAGCTCGCTGCGTACGCGGCCCGGCCGGTGGTCTTGTTCAGCCATCACCCGCTGGAGACGATGGTCAACGACACCCGGTCGCCTGGAGCTGATCGCCGGGTGCTGGCTGACGAGCTTCGCGAGGTGCTGCTCGCGCACCCGTGCGTAGTCGCCTGGCTCAACGGCCACACCCACGTGCACGCGGTGGCGGCGATCACCGACGGCAGCGGGGCCGGGTTCTGGCAGATCACGACGGCATCGCACATCGACTGGCCGCAGCAGGCGAGGATCGTCGAGTTCCTGGCCGCCGGATCAAGCCTCGCTATCGCGTGCACCGTGCTCGACTCGGCTGCGCCCGCGGGCTACGCCGGCGGCAGCGAGCCGGCCGATCTGGCCGCGCTCGCACGCGAGCTGGCGGCGAACGACTGGCAGGTGCGCGACCTCATCTCGGCCGACGGCGGAGCCGGCGCTGGCACGGCGGCCGATCGCAACGTGGTGCTCGTCATCGACTGGCCGCGGACGTCCGCGCAGGCCAGGCTCACCACGAGCCGCCCGGCCTGAAGTCTCCCGTTCCTATCGCGCTGGCCGCTTGACAAGAGCCTCGGTAAGCACTAACTTACGGTAAGTCATGGCTAACACTGCAGTGATGTTCTCGGCCCTCGCGGATCCGACCCGCCGGGCGATCTTCGAGCGCCTGGCGCGGTCGCCGAGCGCAGTCGGCGAGGTGGCGCGTGAACTGCCGGTCAGCCGTCCTGCTGTCTCGCAGCACCTGAAGGTGCTCAAGTCAGCTGGGCTGGTCACCGACCAGGCGGTGGGCACGCGCCGCGTGTACTCAGTCGACCTCGCAGGCATCGCGGCAATCCGTGACTACTTCGAGCAGTTCTGGCAGCAATCGCTAGCCAGGTTCGCCGCTGCCGCAGCTACCCATCAGGAGGAAAGATGACAACGCAGCTGGAAGCGACCTCCGTCACGACGGCGATTGACGTTGACGCACCGATCGAGCGTGCCTTCCGCGTGTTCACGGATGGCATCGGCACCTGGTGGAATCCGGACCATCACATCCTCCAGGCCGAACTCGCCGAAATGGTGTTCGAGCCCTACGTGGGCGGTCACATCATCGATCGCGGCATTGACGGCAGCGAGTGCCGCTGGGCCCGCGTGCTCGCATATGACCCCCCACGCCGGGTTTGCTTCAGCTGGGATATCAGCCTGCGCTGGGAGATTGAGACAGCCCCCGCAAAGGCCAGCGAGATCGATGTCGTCTTCACCCCCGACGGCCCCGCGCGCACCCATGTGGTGCTCACTCATCACCACCTCGACCGGCACGGCGATGGCTGGGAAGGCATGCGTGACGCGGTCAAGTCTGGCTGGAGCCTCGCGGCGTTCGCGGCAGCTGCAGCCACATAGGGCAGCTCCTAGCGGTCGGCACGCGAGAGTGCGTCGCGGATCGTTGCCTCGTCGGCGGGGGTACCTGCCTGGTTAATGAGCGGGCCGTACGGCGTTCCGTAGACCGGCGTGCCCGGCTCCTGCCGCCAGCTATCGCCCAGGTTGCCGACGTCGACCGCACCATAGCCGATGGAGTCGAGGTACTCGCTCGCCGCCGCCTTCACGTCAGGGTCATCGCCCGCGATGGGGAGGAAGCTGCGGTCCGGGGCACCGGACGGCCGGCTGAGTGACAGCAGGTGCTTGTAGAAGATGTTGTTGAACACCTTCACTACCTGTGCACCAGCCAGGTGAGTCTGCAGCAGTTCGCTGCTCGTCTCGAGGCCGTCATCTACCGCCGCGTAATGGCCGTCCCGTTCCGGGTAGTAATTGCAGGTGTCAAGGACAACCTTGCCCACGAGCGGCTCCGCCGGAACGCTCTGGTATGCCCGCAGCGGGATCGACACCACCACGATGTCGCCCACGGCGGCCGCCTCATCGGCCGTCGCTGCCCGCGCGAGCGGCCCGAGCTCCGCCACGAGGTCCTGCAGCGTGGCAGGTCCGCGCGAATTGCTCATGACAACCTGATGCCCGGCAGCCACGCTCAGCCGTGCGACGGTGCTGCCGATATGTCCGCTTCCGATGAACCCGATGGTCGTCATGGAACGGGGTAACCGACCGTAACCGCCGATGATTCCTGGCGGCCTGCAGGGCTAGTCAAGTACGTTCGCGGCCACGCCGATGAGCTGCAGCACGCCGCCTACGGAGTCGAGGATGTGCGGCGCCCCGGCAGCGGCCAGCGACTCAGCGGTAGCTGCCCCAGTGGTCACGCCGACAACCAGGCCCGCCCCGGCTCGCAGGCCAGACTCGATATCACTCGGGGTGTCGCCGACGACCGCCAGCTCGCTCACCGCGCCGCCGCCAAGGCGGAGCAGGGCGCTCAGCGGCAGGTCTGGCCAGGGCCTGCCCCGGCCCACGTCGGCCGGCGACAGCGCCAGGTCGATCAGCGGGCGCCACCCTAGTGCGTCGAGCAGCGCATCCCTGGTCACTGGCGCGAACCCGGTCGTCAAGCACACCTTGATGCCAGCCGCGCGCAGCGCGGTGATGGTTTCGAGCGCGCCAGGCAACGGAGCGACGAGGCCAGCGCGGACTGAGTCGGCGTAATTCTCCTCGAAGATGCCGTTAGCCTGCTGCGCGCGCTCCTCACTGCCGAGCAGCCGCCGGAACACCTCGATCTTGGACTGACCCATGGTGTCCTGTACGAATGCGATTGCCTCGTCGTACCCATCGGCGCCCGGCACGAGGCCGTAGTGAGCCGCTGCAGCACCGAATGCCGCCATGACGCTGCCGTCGTCTGCCACCGTCGTTCCGGCCATATCGAGGCACGCGACCGTGATCTCCCGCATTGCTTCTCTCCCAGGTGCTCAGCCAGAACAGTGTGTGGATTCCACGGCAATTGTCACGCCGCGAACGTCTCCTCCGCGATGGCAGGCGAGCAGGTCATCCCGCGACCGCCTGGTCCGGTAACTAGTGTCACGCCAGGCGCGACCTGGGAGCGGAAGTACAGCTCCTGCCTGGTCACCTGGCTGTAAACGCCTGCCCAGCGTCGCCTGGTGGGCGGGAGCGCGGTGCCGAGAAGCTGCTCCGCCTTCGCCCGCAAGTGGCCGTAGGGGACCTCGTCGACGTCGAAGTCGAACGGCTCGTCGTAGCTATGGGTATCGCCGATCGTCAGGCTGCCGTCGAGGCGCTGGACCATCAGCAGCTGCGCGGCGGACGCCGCTGCCACCGGCGCTTGCGGCCGGAGCCGTGAACGGCCCGGCAAGTCAAATGCCGGGTAGTAGCGGAGCGAGTCGCCGTCCGCCACTGCCGTCGTCAGTGTGCCGTCAAATGGCTCGGTCTGAAGCATCTGCAGCCGGACCCGCCGGACCGGTGGCCGCTCGTATCCGGCCAGGTGCGGCCCAGCGATGCCCGTGTGCGCCGCTCCGGTGCACAGAATCACCAGGTCACCTCGATGCCAGCTCCCGGTGTGATCGCGCACGGCGTGCGGTGCCAGCTCCACCGCTTCACGTCCCGGCAGCCACTCGTAACCCGCGCCACCCTGTGCGTGCCCGGCGAGCAGGTAATCGCGGAACGCCGCCGGCACCTTGCGCGGCTCGACGATCGCGTCGCGCCGGCACAGCAGCGCTCCGGCAAAATCGCCGCGGAGCGCCGGATTGACCTCGGCAGCGGCAACCGGGTCGATGAGCTCGAATCCTCGCTCGACCGCATCCGGCAGCGCGGCTGCCTCCTTGAGCAGGCTGAGCTCCGACTCATCGGAGGCCAGGGTCAGCGAGCCATGCGGACGGAACCCGGCCTCCGGCACCAGCGCTCCGAGCTCCTCCCAGAGCGTCCTGGCACGCTGGGCCAGGGAAAGCTCAGGGCCTGCCGCGCGGCCGCTCACCCAGACGAGGCCGAAGTTGCGGAGGCTTGCGCCGCGCGGGCCCGGCTCGCGCTCCAGGTGCACGACGTCCATCCCGAGACTGCGAGCCTGGATCGCATGCATGATGCCCAGGACGCCGCCGCCGACGATCACGACCCTGTCCACCAGGCGGGCTCCCTCCCCCAACGTTGTGCCGCCGACGGCCGGCCAGGCCTTGTCAAACAGGCGCAGCTAGTCAATCGTGCCTTGGCGACTAGCCGGTGAACAGCGGCGAACAGAATCCCAGCGCGCTCAGGTGACGTATGTGCCCTTGGCGGGAAGAGTGACCACCAGCCCGCGCTGTCGTAGTTCCTCCACGGCGCGCCGCGCCGTTCCGACCGCCACCTGGTAGTCGGCCGCCAGGTCGCGTTCCGCCGGCAGGCGCCCGCCGGCCGGCAACTCCCCCGCCTCGATCCGCGCCGCAATGTGGTCGGCAACGCCAATGTAGACATAGACGGGCCCGAGGGCGTTGGCATCGAACTTGGGCACCTTGACCACGAAGATCACCCTAGAACGCTTGTGAACTGCGGAAAGAGTCCGGACGCGGTCTACTGCACTATGCCGCTCTATACCGCGCTATCATTGAGTTCAAGCGGCTCTGGATCCACCGCGCGGAGTCCGCCGCGCGACAGGGCTGACGATGGAGGCCGCATTGGACAGAAGCGAGGCGTCTGAGCTCGCGGACTTGCAGATGCACTGGGATGAGGCGTACGACATCGGCCTCGATGGCGACATCTGGTCAGCACAATTCCGGGGTTCGACCGACCAGCTTCGCGCGCACACCGGCCACGAGCTGCGCGAGCTGATCCGGACGGACTACACCTACCGGTACCGTGCTAGCAGCCCAGCCGTTAGCTCCCCTGGCACTGCCGGCGACGACTCTGGCGACGACGAAGACGCGCCTGCTGCTCCGCCGCGCGCCGGCTTTGCGGACATCCGCGGCGAGCGCATGTCCACGTGAACCCAGGGAAGCCTAGGCCGTCGCCGCGGTGAAACACGGCCGCCTGAGCCGCGCCGGGCCGTCCCCAGTGTTCCGCCGCCGACTCGGGCTATCGGCCAGGGAGGTGACTAAGAGTTTCCCCGATTCGACCGGCGGCGCCCGACCGTAGCGTGGTGATGGCTGGAGAGATCAACGCCAGCGGGACCACCGGATGGCTGGGGGCCTCGGCAGGACAGATGGACGCTTTCCATCGATACGGGGAGGAAAAGCAACTTGCGGACCGACATGGTTCACGGCGACGTCATCATCGGGACGTCTGCGTATAACGACCTTGACCACGAACTCGCGCCGGTAGCCGGACTGAGCGCCGGCGATATGCCGGAGATTCCGCTACCACGGCAGCACTGGCTCGCAGCGGAGGAGGCGCGAGCCTGGACCGCGGACGCAGATCAGGAGCGTGTTGACCGGCACACGCAAGGGCTGGGCGAAGTCGCCAGCCGTCCAGATGCCGATGTGCGCCGGGAGGTACTGCGCGCGCTGCTGCTGGACAGCCTTGTCCCCATGAGCGTCGATGCACAGGTTAGCGAGGGAGTCGTAACGCTGACGGGGGTCGTGGGCTCAGAGCAAGAACGCAAGGACGCCACGTACCTGGCGGGCTGCGTGCCCGGCGTCATCGGCGTCCTGGATGACCTCGCTTACCGGCCCACACGCACCGAAGACGATGACGCAACTCGAGACACGGTCCTGGCCGCGCTCGCGGGAACGTCGATAGCGGACGTCGCTGACCTTGCCGTCTGCACCTCCGGCTGGGGCACAGTGATCCTGTCGGGTGCGGTCCAGTCCCGCAGCGACCACGATCTCGCGATCGCGACAGCTTTGTCGGTGGCCGATGTGGAGGTCGTCGAGGACTGCATCCAGGTCGAAAGCTGACGAAAGCAGACGCAACCGCGTTAGTACCGGAACGCCGCGGCTGCCGGTTCTCGCCGTCAGCCGCGGCCCGGTAGCTTGTGCACGAGCTGGCTGCGCGACCTGACGCCGAGCTTCCTGAAAACCTTGCCTAGGTGATACTCCACCGTGCTCGGACTGATGAACAGCTGGCCGGCGATCTCACTGTTAGTCGAGCCGTCGGCGGCCAGGCGAGCTACGCGCGCTTCCTGTGGCGTGAGGTCGAACTGCGTCTCTGGGGTCCGCGACCTGGCTCGCTCACCCGTTGCGCGCAGTTCATCGCGCGCCTGGGCCGCGAAACCGTCCGCGCCCATAGCGTCATACATGGCTTCGGCGGTTCGCAGTTCGCGTCGGGCCTCCCGCCGCCTCTTGGCGCGCCGCAGCCACTGGCCGTAGAGCAAGTGCGCGCGGCCTAGATCCACGGCGGCCTTGCTGCGCTCGAGCTGGCTGATGGCTTCTACATACGCTTGCTCGGCTCGCTGGCCATCGCTGATCAGTGCCAGGCACCGGGCCCGCAGCCCGAGGGCCCAGGCTGTGCCCGCCGCACTGGTCCGGCTATCCAGGGTGGCGAACGCGCTGGCTGCCGCCTCGCGGTTGCCGCTGCGGACGGCAGCTTCGACCAGGTTCGGGAGCGTGTACTCGGCTGTGAACGGCGGATCCCGATCGATGACCGTCCAGGCGGTGTCGACCGCGGCGCTGTAGTCGCCGGCGGACAGGGTCGCGATCGTGACTAGCGCTCTCGCAACGTCTGCTACTCCACCCTGACCCTCGGCGATCGACTGGCGGATCTGTGCCTGCCCCGTCGACGCCGCCGCTGCGACGTCACCCCGACAGACATCCAGGAGGCCTTCGCTGATGCCGCCGATACCCATGAGACCTGGCTTCGGGCACGCGGCGACGAGCTCGCGCATCTCTGCCCAGCGGTCGGCCGCGTGGTCGAGGTGGCCCGTGAGCCAGTCTCCGAGAGCACGGAATGCGAGAGCGATGGGAAGATAGGTGAGTGCTCCTAGCCTGCGGGTGACACGGACCCAGCCCTCGCTGATATCGAGCAGCGCCTGGTCGTCCCACAGGCACCCGGCAGCGTTAGCGCCCAGACCGGACCACCGCAGGCAGGTGTCCGGATCCACCTCGTCGGCCCGCAGTTCGCGGAGGGCGTCGTGCAGCGGCCCGGCGGCAGCGTCGTAACCGATAGTGAACCTGGCGTGGTAGCCGGCCAGTAGCAGGTCGCTGACTCGCGGTTTGGACCCGCCGGGCTCAGGACGAGGTTGGTCGATGCGGGCGACTCTCTCCGTTTCTGCTCGTCCGGCCCAGATAGCGGCGTTGACCGCAGAGAGCAGCGCGTCCGTCGCGGCAGCTGGATCCGGTGCCAGCGCTATACACGCATCAGCCAGGACGTCGGCCGCCTCGGTATCGCGGCCCTGGGCGAAAAGGCTTTCGCCGCTCAGCACCTGTGCCCGGCCCCGGGTGGCGTCGTCGGGCAGCCGCGGCCAGGCGGCATCGGCTGCCTGCTGGGCAATGCCGGGGTGACCGATCACGAGCTCAGCCTCAGCGAGCCTGAGTTCGCGGCATGCTCTGCGGGCGTCGTCGGGCGTAAGCTCGATCGAGCGCCGCAGCAGACCCGCAGCCGTGGCCCATGCCCCTCGGCTACCGGCGCGTCCGGCTGCACTCTCAAGGTCAGCGGCGACGTCCTCGTCAAGTTCTGCAGCGGCTGCGGCACGATGCCAGATTGCTCGGTCCGGGTCGTCACCGCGACCGCTGACCTGGCCCAGCAAGCGATGCGCATTCCGTCGGTCGCCGTCGCTGGCTCCGTTGTAGACCGCGGCCCGGATCAGCGGATGCCGGAAATAGATAGATTTGCCGGAAACCTCGGTGAGATTAGCCGCTTCCCCGGCTGCTTCCGCGGCATCGGCGTCAATGTTCGCCTCAGCAGCCGCCTGCCTGACCAGCCCCCGGTCACGGGACCCGCCGGCGGCAATCAGTAGCAGGAACTCCTGCGCGTCAGCCGGCAAGCTCGACGCTTGCTCCAGATACCGCAGCTGCAGTCGTCGGCCAACGGGCATCGGCTCAGGCCGGTAAGCCCGTTCGGCGAGTTCCTCAGTCGGGATGCTGGATCCGATCTCGACCAGGGCAAGTGCATTCCGTCCGGTATCGGCCAGTACCCGGTCAACGAGCTGCGGGTCGAGCGGCACCCCTGCCACGGACCGAAGCAGTTCGGCCGCCGCATCATGGGGCAATTCCTGTAGTTCGGTCGTGCGGAGCTGCTCTAGCGCCGAGGGCTCAAGGCCGTCTTTAGCCGTGAAAATCATGGCGACCCGGTCGGCGTACAGACGGCGGGCGACGAATCCGAGCACCAGGGCCGATTCGGCGTCAATCAGGTGCGCGTCGTCGATGGCCCAGAGCACCGGATGGGTCTCAGCCGCGCGGGAGACCAGGGTCAGGCACGCCAGCCCGACCAGGAACGGATCCGGCGCTGGGCCTGATTCCAGGCCGAGGGCAACTCTGACGGCCTGGCGCTGCGGTACCGGGAGGTCGTCCATTAGCGGCAGAAACGGCGACAGGAGCTGATGAACCGCCCCGTACGCGAAATCAACTTCGGACTCTGCCCCGACAACAGCAGAGACCTGAAACCCGGCCGCCGCCCCGATCGCATAATCCAGCAGCGTGGTCTTGCCGACGCCGTGACCGCCACGCAGGACGAGCGCGCCGCTGAACCCCTGGCGAACAAGATCCAGCCCGTCATCGATCGCATGCCGCTCGGTCTCGCGGTCGAGTGGCGGGCGCTCAGCACGCCGCCAGGTCCCGGACGACGGCGCCACGGCACCTGAATCTGCCAGCCCGGCGGGCGCGCCCTGGGGCCGCTCCTCATCAGCCATGCAGGTCAATTACTACCCAGGGCATGATCGGCGAACACGATCAGCCCGCCGCGGCGGGGCTCGAGCGGTAACCATGCGCGATCTAACTGGGGTTTTCCAGGATTCGAATCGGGACTGTGGCTCCTAGCTTGGCAGTAGTGGGCGGCTGGAGATCAGGCGCTGCTCATCGGAACATCGACTGCACCTGGGGGCAGACAATGCGGAATGATTTGCAGGCAAATGTCGCAGCCGAGCTCGACTGGGACCCGAGAGTCGATAGCAGTGATGTCGTCGTTGCTGCCCGCGAGGGCGCAGTGACCCTTCGCGGCTCCGTCGGCACCTTCCGGCAGTTGCGGGAGGCGCACTGCGCGGCTCGCCGCGTCCGTGGCGTGACGAGTGTCAGTAGCCACCTCAAGGTGCGCGCGCCTACCGATAAACCAGGCGTAGATGGCGAGATCCGAAGGGCGGTGCGCCAGGCGCTGATGCTCAATGCCACGATCCCAGCGACGATCCGCGCCGACGTTGCCAACGGCGTCGTCGAGCTGGTCGGCACTGCCACCTGGCACTGCCAGCGAGAGGAGGCGGAATGCATCTGCGCCGCCGTGACCGGCGTGCGCGGCATCGCCGACGAGATCGCGCTTAACCCAGTCCCGGCGGCAGACGACATCCAGCGGTCGATTATCGCCGCTTATCGGCGCAATGCGAGCCTGACCCGGCACCTGCTGTCGGTCGACGCCATGGCATCGGGCATCGTGATCTTGTCGGGGACGGTCACATCATGGCGTGAGCACGATGACGCAGTGGAGATCGCGTGGTCAGCTCCTGGCGTCACACGGGTCGACGACCGGATCCTGCTTGTCCCCTAGCCATCATGTGCCTAGCCGATCATTGGCAGCTTCGAATCACCCTGCCCTGCCCTGCCCTAACAGCGCGCGCCCCACTTTGCCCTAGGCTGGCACCAGAATTGTCCGCCCGGCACGGCAGCTGAGCAGTCCGCCGGCACGCGGACCGACATGGCATGACCGGAGGCGTTCATGGCGCACGTGCTTGGCATCGACATCGGCGGCACGGGCATCAAGGCCGCTCCGGTGGACACGACAACGGGCGATCTGATGACCGACCGGCAGAAGCTCGCCACGCCACAGCCGGCGACGCCCGACGCCGTCAGCACGGTCGTCGAGGAGCTGCTCAAGAGCTTCGGCTGGACGGGCCAGACCGGAATCACCTTTCCCGGCGTGGTGACCGGCGGTGTCATTCGGACGGCCGCCAACGTCGACCACTCCTGGATCGGTGTCGACGCCGCGAAAACATTCGGCGCGAACTCCCAGCTGCCGGTCACCGTCATCAACGATGCTGACGCGGCGGGGGTCGCCGAGATGCGATTCGGGGCCGGCAAGGGTGTTGCAGGCACGGTGCTGCTGCTCACGCTCGGCACAGGGATCGGAAGCGCGTTGTTCGCCGACGGCACGCTCGTGCCCAATACCGAGTTCGGACACATCCAGATCCGTGGTAAGGACGCCGAGAAGCGGGCCTCCGAGCATGCCCGCGAGGAGCATGACCTGAGTTGGGGCGCATGGGCAGGCCGGGTCGATGAGTATCTGGAGCACATGGAAATGCTCCTATCCCCTGACCTCATCATCATCGGGGGCGGCGTCAGCAGGAAGTCTGACAAGTTCCTGCCGCTGCTGACGGGCCTTCGGGCCAAGGTAGTCCCCGCCGCCTGCAAAACGACGCCGGCATCGTCGGCGCGGCCCTCGTTGCGGCTGAGGCGCAGCCGTCGGGCTGAGGACTAGCGGCCCGGCTGCCCTTGATCGCCGGGATGCTCATCGGGACCGGTCCAGAAGCTGTTCCCGTCAGCGCCAGGCTGAGCCGACGCCCCCCACGGCTCCGCGGCCGGAAAGCTAGCAGGCGGGAAGCCAGGAGCCGGGAAGCCAGGGGGTGGCGGGGAGCCCGCTGCATGTGACGGCGCTGGGCCGGCGTCGGGCAGGCCAGCGGGGTACGGCCGCATCCCGAACGAGTCAATTCCAGGCATCGGCACCCAGGCGTAGGGCGTCTGGTTCCGCTGCCTCAGCATGCCAACGAGTCCGATGCCGCCCGCGACCGCGGCTGCCGCAAACGGCCAGAAAGCCAGAGCCCCCTCTGAGCCAAGCGTGATGGGAGCGTAGAGATAGGCACCGGGCTTGCTGTTCGCCAGCACGGCGTTGAACCCGAGGGCGCCGGAGGCCTGGTGGCCGGCCCAGGTGCTGATGAATGCCGCCGCGACTGAGCCGACCACGGTCGCCGTCATGGCGACGGGGCCATATCGCCGGACCGCGAAGATATAGGCAAGCAGGCCGATGAGCGCGCCACCAGCCAGCGCTATCACGCAATACGAGCCGTCAGCGGCGATGAACGCCGTGGTCTCTGGGTTGGTGGCGTACGCGGTCGGCGGGTGCAGCATGTAGACCTGGTACTGCACTCGTGGCGCGACGGCCGCCCAGACCAGGCCAGCGGCGAATCCGACGATGGCGCTCCCGCCGACGACCAGGACGGCCGCGAGCAGCGCGGGACCCGGCCCACGGCCTGGTCCCGTGACGGCTGTGAGTGGCGAAGCCGGGCCGCCAGGCGGCGGAAGCATGCTGTTCTCGGTCATAACTCTGTAGCAGCGTACGGGATGTTGCAGGTAGTCCGGATACCGACCGGCCCTAATTCATGATCTTTACCACGTGCCTGCCGCGCCCGCGATTGGCATTCGTCCTGGACCGGGGCCACCTGACTCGAGCCGGAACGGGGCACCTGCGGGCCGGCAGAAGCTCAGGCAGGCCTCGGAACCCATTAGGATGCCGATGCCAGCTTCGCCGGACGAAAGATGCCGATGATCGAAGCCATTGACCTGACCAAGCGCTTCGGCGACAAGGTTGCCGTCGATCACCTGTCCTTCGCGGTCCAGCCCGGCCGGGTGACCGGATTTCTCGGCCCGAACGGCGCCGGGAAGTCCACCACGATGCGCCTGATACTCGGACTCGACCGGCCCGCCAGCGGCCACGCGACCATCTTCGGCAAGTCCTACGCCCAGCTCGCCAACCCGATGCTCACAGTCGGTGCGCTGCTGGAGGCGAAGTCCGTGCACCCCGGCCGGAGCGCGCGCAACCACCTGCTCTTCCTCGCCCAGACCCAGGGGCTGCCCGCCAGCCGGGTCGACGCGGTCCTGGATCTGGTCGGGCTGCGGCCGGTGGCAGGAAAACGGGCCGGCAGCTACTCGCTGGGCATGGGCCAGCGGCTCGGGGTTGCGGCGGCCATGCTCGGGAATCCCCAGGTGCTGCTGCTGGACGAGCCTGTCAACGGCCTAGACCCCGAGGGCGTGCTGTGGATCAGGAACTTGATGAAGCAGCTGGCCGCCGAGGGGCGCACGATTCTCGTGTCCAGCCACCTGATGAACGAGATGGCGGTCACCGCCGACCACCTGATCGTGATCGGGCGCGGCAAGCTGCTGGCAGACGCCGCGACCGAGGATGTGATCGCCCGTGGCTCGGGCCAGTCGGTCCGGGTCAGGACCCCCGACCCGGCCGGCTGATCGCCGTGATCAGGGCTGAGGGCGGTACGGCGGTCCCTGCTACGGGCGGGAACGGCAGTACCAACGGGGCCGCGGCGCCGGCCGGGTCGCAGGCCACTCTTCTCACCGTGAGCGGACTTCCGGCCGCCAGGATCGGCGAGCTGGCCGCGTCGTCCTCGATCGTGCTGCATGAGCTCACACCGCAGCTGGCATCGCTCGAAGACGCCTTCCTCGAGCTCACCGCGGGCAGCGTCGAATATGGCCACCTGGACGCCACGCCAGCCGATTGGAGCAGCCAGTGAGTGCCGCGCCGACCGCCAGCTACTCCCCCGTCAGCAGCCAGCCGGATCTGCCTGCCCGGCGGCAGGGCTTCGGCCACCTCATGCTGGCTGAGTGGACCAAGATCCGCTCAGTCCGGTCCACCGTCTGGTCGCTGATCATCTTCGTGGTCCTCACCATTGGCCTTACTGCGCTGTTGTGCTGGCTCACTGTGCACGCGGTTCAGACCGGACGCGCCCCGCGCCGGTCGGCTAACCTGGTGAGCGATCCGGTGTCCGTCATCCTCGGGACCGGGATAGGGTTCGGCCAGCTTGCGATCTGCGTGCTTGGCGCGCTGACGATGACGACCGAGTACTCGACAGGCGTCATCCGAGCCTCCCTGCTAGCAGTGCCCAAGAGAGTGCCTGTGCTGGCGGCCAAGTGCGCCGTATTCGCGGGGCTCATCTTCGTAGTCGCCGAGATCGTCTCGTTCTGCTCGTTCCTTATCGGCAAAGCCATCGTGCATCCGGTGACCGATGTCTCGCTGAGCCAGCCAGGAGTGGCCAGAGCGGTGGTCGGCGCGGGACTGTACCTCACCGTGCTTGGCCTTTTCGCACTCGCGATCGGATCGCTCATACGGCACAGTGCGGGTGCCATAGCGATCGTCATCGGCCTAGTGCTCGTGGTGGGCCCGCTGCTGGGCCTGCTCGATAGCTACGACTGGGGCGCGCACGTTCACGCCTGGTTCCCTACGGTGGCCGGCAGCTACATCACGGCCGATCATCAGCAGCTAGGTCAGCTGCTGACCCCGTGGGGAGGCTTCGCGGTGTTCTGCGCGTGGACAGTGTTGCTCCTTGCCGCCGGGTCCTACGTGCTCAAGCGCCGCGACGCGTAATCAGCCGGCGGCAACTCCCGCCGCGATCGCGTGCGCGGACAGGACCCTGTTGTAGGCACGGGTGATATCGGCCCGGTCGGCGGGCTCGTCCACCGTGGCAGCGCTGAGCCGCTCGATCATCGCCGCCTGATCGAGCAGGACCTGACGGTCGGCCGCGGACGTCGTCCGCTCCATGATCCGGGCAAGCGCGTCAAGCTGCCTGATCATGACCGCCGGCATGCCGCGCGCGGCCTGCCGCACCTTCTCGAATGCGCGCTGAACCAGACGCTCCCAGGTGGTCTCCGTCGTGATAACGCGAACAGCGCCCGCGGCGTCGCGGTAGACCCTCGTCGGCTGCCATCGACCGGTGACCCTGCACAGGCTGTCCCCGATCCAGTCGATGCAGGTCAGTGCCGTGAACGTGTCGTTGACGGCGGCGGACAGCGCACGAATGGCGATCTCCACGAGCTGGTCGACGCCAAACGACACGTCCTGCGCGAGCGTTCGGTACGGGCCGGTGACATGCGCGCCAGCCAGCTCGCGAGCCACCTGGTCGGCAGCCTCGGCAGGCCATACTGACGCGTACTGGTTCCCCTGCAGGATGAAGTGGCCGGGCCGGTAGAGGACGTGGATGACCGCACCTGTCTCTGATGCGATCGTGACCAGCTCCTTGTGCTCGATGTACTGCAGGTAGCCGCTGCGCGGGGCGGCGACGACGCCGCCCTGGCCGGTCATGTTCTCGAGCAGCGCAGCTGCCAGCTGCGCGTCGGCGCCCTCGGACTGGTCTCCGGCCTGCAGCTCAATCGCCTGCTGCAGGTCGCCGGCAATCCCGGCAATCACCTGCGGCAGCTGGATCTGCACGGCGATATGGTGCAGGAAGTAGATGAGCACCGCGAGGTCGGCAAGCATCAGCACCAGGGTCATGGTGACGCTGATGTGCGGCACGAAAGGCCCGTTACCGCCCTGCCCGACGGAGCCGAGCGTCAGCACTGCGTACACGAACGTCGCCACGTACGTGCCCAGCGTCAGCTGGGTACCGCGGTCCCGGATGAAGTTGCGGAGCATCCGGGGCCCGAACTGGGTCGAGGTCAGCGTCAGCGCGACGATGACGATGGAGAACACCACGCCGATGACCGTGATGACAGCGGCCGCGATCGCGGTGAGAATCGTCCTGGCCACGTCCGCAGAGCCGGTGATGGCCCAGCCTGGCGTCTTGAACACGCCGTCGTACGCGGCCCGGTCCAGCGAGTAAGTGATGCCGAACAAGATCGCGGCCGCCACGACCTCAACCGCCGGCACCAGCCACAGGTTGGTCCGGAGCACCTCACGACGCCACTCGGACCCGCGCAGCAGCCTGCGGATCACTGGCCCCCGCCCCCGGTGCTGACCGTCGTGATTCATGGCGAGCCTCCGATGGCTGGTCTAGCTGCCAACCACATGGCTGGACCAGCTGCCGACCAGGCTTCCCGGCTCACCTCAGGTCACGATCTTACCTGGCCCGGCTGGCCCGCAGCGCGGCGCGGATGATCGAGGCGTCAGCCGACGCAGCTCGGGCCGAGAAGCTGCTTCAGGTCAGCCAGCAGCGACGGAGATGACTTGACGCGCAGCTTGTCGTCGAGCCGCAGCACCTTGACCCGGCTGCCGGTGACCAGGCGCAGATGCACCTCAGTCGAGCCGGGGTGGGTCCGCAGCACTTCCTTCAGCCGCTCCACCACCGGTGGCACGCACCGGCCTTCCAGCATCGAGACGACGAAAGGGCCAGTCTGGCCGGCAGTCAGGTCAGGCGTGCTCACCTCCATCGCGACCAGCTTCGGCACTTCCTCGCGCCGGTCCAGTCGGCCCTTCACCATCACGATCGCGTCGTCGATGATCTGGCTCATGAACTGGGTGAAGGTGGCCGGGAAGAACAGCACCTCGATGGCGCCCTCAGTGTCCTCCAGAGTGGCCGCGGCCCAGGTACTTCCCTGCCGGGTCACCTTCCGCTGCACGCCGGACAGGATGCCGCCGACCGTGACGACCTGGGCGTCCCGGTCGCTGCGGGAAGTGCGGTCGGGCTCATCCTCGGCCGACCCGATCAGCTGCGCGATGGAGCAGTCGGTCGACGCGGCCAGCACGTGCTCGATGCCGAGCAGCGGATGGTCCGACACGTACAGCCCGAGCATCTCCCGCTCGAAGGCCAGCAGCGTCGGCTTCTCCCACTCACCGTCCGGGACCGGCACGTCGAAGGTGAGGTCGTCGTGGCTGTCGTCGCCGAAGAGCGAGTCCTGCCCGATGGCCTCGTTCCGCTTCACGTCGATGATCGCGTCCACGGCCTGCTCATGGATCAGCATCAGGCCGCGGCGCGGGTGGCCGAACGAGTCGAATGCGCCCGCCTTGATCAGCGACTCGATGACCCGCTTGTTGCAGACGTTGACCGGCACCTTGCGCAGGAAATCAGAGAAGCTCGTGAACGCGCCCTTGGACGTGCGCGCGGCCACGATCGACTCGACAACCGCAGTACCGACGTTGCGAACGGCGGCCATGCCGAACCTGATGTCGTGACCGACCGGCGTGAAGATCGCGTTGGACGCGTTCACGTCGGGCGGCAGCACCTTGATGCCCATTCGCCGGCACTCGCTGAGGTACAGGGCCGACTTGTCCTTGTCCCCGGCCACGGACGTGAGCAGGCCGGCCATGTACTCGGCCGGGTAGTTGGCCTTGAGATAGGCGGTCCAGTAGGCGATCAGCGCGTACCCGGCCGCGTGCGCCTTGTTGAATGCGTACCCGGAGAACGGGACCATCACATCCCAGATGGTCCTGATGGCATCGTCGGAGTAGCCGTTGGCCTTCATGCCGGCCGCGAACGGCTCGTACTCCTTGTCCAGGATCTCCTTCTTCTTCTTGCCCATAGCGCGGCGCAGCAGGTCAGCTTTGCCGGGCGAGTAACCGGCCAGCTTCTGCGCGGCGAACATCACGTCTTCCTGGTACACCAGCAGGCCGTAGCTCTCGCCGAGGATGTCTTCCAGCGCGCTCGCCAGCTCTGGGTGGATCGGTGTCACCGGGGCACGGCCGGTCTTGCGGTCGGCGTACACCGGGGCGCTGGCCATCGGGCCCGGCCGGTACAGCGCGTTCACCGCGGAGATGTCGCCGAACTTGTCGGCGCGCATGGCCCGCAGCAGCGCCCGCATCGGGCCGCCCTCCATCTGAAACACGCCGAGTGTGTCGCCGCGAGCGAACAACTCGTAGGTCCGCTTGTCGTCCAGCGCCAGGTGGTCAAGGTCGATGTCGACGCCGCGGTTGGCCTTGATCCCGGCCACCGCGTCATCCAGGACGGTGAGGTTCCGCAAGCCGAGGAAGTCCATCTTGAGCAGGCCGATGTCCTCGCAGGCGGGGTAGTCGAACTGGGTGATGATCGCCCCGTCGGCCTCCCGCCGCCAGACCGGGATGTGCTCCATCAGCGGCTCGGAGCTCATGATCACGCCGGCCGCGTGCACGCCTGGCTGGCGGATCAGCCCCTCAAGCCCGCGGGCGGTGTCGATCACCTGGCGCACCTCGGGCTCTGCCTCGTATGTCGTGCGGAGCTCAGCTGCCTCGCCGTACCGCGCATCGTCGGTATCAAAGATCACGGACAGGCCGATGTCCTTGCCCAGCACCGCCGGCGGGAACGCCTTGGTGATGCGGTCGCCGAGCGCGTACGGGAAGCCGAGCACCCGTGCCGAGTCCTTGACGGCTGCCTTGGCCTTGATGGTGCCGTAGGTAATGATCTGTGCAACCCGGTCGTCGCCGTACTTCTCAGTCACGTAGCGGATAACATCGCCCCGCCGGCGCTCGTCGAAGTCGACGTCGATGTCCGGCATCGAGACGCGCTCGGGGTTGAGGAAGCGCTCGAACACCAGCCCGTGCCGGATCGGATCCAGGTCGGTGATGCCGAGCGCGTACGACACGATCGAGCCGCCCGCCGAGCCGCGGCACGGCCCTACCCGGATCCCGTTGCGCTTGGCCCACATGATGAAGTCGGCCACAACCAGGAAATACGAGCAGAACCCCATGCTCTCGATGATGCCCATCTCGTACTCGGCCTGCTGGCGGCGCTGCTCATCGTAACCGTCGGGGTAGCGTCGATTCATCCCGCGCCAGACTTCGCTGCGCATCCAGCTGGCCTCGGTCTCGCCGTCGGGCAGCGGGTACTGCGGCAACAGGTTCGACTTGCTGAACGACGCGCCCGCGCGCTCCGCGACCACGAGCGTGTTGTCGCAGCCGGCCTGCCAGTCATCGTCACTGCGCAGCGCCCGCATCTCCTGCGGGCTCTTCAGGTAGAAGCCGGTCCCCTCGAACCTGAAGCGGTTCGGGTCCGCCATGTTAGTTCCGGTCTGGACGCAGAGCAGCACCTCATGGGCCGCGGCGTCGGACTCCCTGGTGTAGTGCGAGTCATTAGTGACCAGGAACGGCAGATTGAGCTTCGCGGCAATCCGCCGCAGCCCCTCGGCTGACCGCTGCTCCACTTCGAGCTCGTGGTGCATGAGCTCGACGAAGAAGTTATCCGGCCCGAAGATATCCCGGAACTCAGCAGCCGCGGCGAGCGCCTGCTCATACTGGCCGAGCCGCAGCCGGGTCTGCACCTCGCCCCCGGCGCATCCAGTCGTCGCGATGATGCCGTTGCTGTAGTGAGACAGCAGCTCACGGTCCATCCGCGGCTTGCGGAAGTATCCCTCTAGCGAGGCGAGCGAGGACAGCTTGAACAGGTTGTGCATGCCTTCGGTGCTCTCGGCAAGCAGCGTCATGTGCGTGTAGGCACCCGCGCCGGAGACATCGTCGTCCTTCTGGGCCGGCGTCCCCCAGCGAACCGGCTGCTTGTGCCTGCGGTGCTCGGGCGCGACGTAGGCCTCGGTACCGATGATTGGCTTGATGCCCGCTGCCTGTCCTTTGGACCAGAAGTCATAGGCGCCGTAGACATTGCCGTGGTCGGTGATCGCAATGGCCGGCATGCCGGTGCGCTCGCACTCGGCAAACATCTCCGTCAGGCGTGCCGCACCGTCCAGCATGGAGTACTCGGAGTGGACGTGCAGGTGCACGAACGAGCGCTCTGATCCCCGGCTGGCCCGGCTTGCCGCCATGAAGTCCGCCTCCCTTCAGGCATGCTGCCACGAGCCCGTGCGAGCCGGTCAGCTAACCAGCCCGACCCGCGCGCCAGGGGCAATCAGTGGGTATCGAGCGATGCTATCGCCTGCCGCCGACAGCCCGCGCCCGCGACACGCCCCCGCTCGGACCAGCCATTCTCGGCGGGATTAGCTTCTAGCTCCTCGGGTTGAACAGCGGGGTCATGAGAGGCACGACCGCGTCACCGGCGTGTGCCAGCGGCGGCAGCCCGAATGCGGCCTCCATGGTCTTCAGAAGCGAGTAGTGGTTGTATGCGGTGCCGTCGGTGATGTGGCGGTCACTCTTACTGGTGATCACGATCGTGACCACGTGGCCGCCGCCTGGGTCGGCGCCGCAGCAGCCAGTGCCGGGCTGTCCCTGGTCGGAGTAGTCGTCCTCGTCCCAGGTAATCACGATGGCGTTCCGGCCGTGCTCCCACGCCTCAGACGCCATGATGGCGTCCACGAGATTGCCCACGTAGGTGTCACCCATCGAGATCAGCTGGTTGGTGTCATCGCAGGTTCCGGTGCCGTGCATGTCGTGGCACTGGTCAGGGACCACCAGGCCGTAGTTCGGCAGGGCATCGTTGGCCAGGTCACCGAACAACTGGGTGTCAGGCACCATGTTGGCGAGCGCGCCCTGAGTCCGGGTGAAGTTCAGGAACGGGTTGTGCTTAGCGGCATACAGGGCGACCGTGCTGTCGGGCCACTTGAACGTGTACGGTCCGTTGGCGTTAGGGCCGGTCACGACCAGCTGACCGGCCGGTGGCGTCGGGGGAAGGTTCTGGAAATAGCCCTTCCAGGTCATCCCGGCAGCCGTCAGCTGGTCCGCCAGGCTCTGCGCGCTGACGGTGTGATCCACGGTAGTGCCAGCACAGTTGGAGTCGGTAGCGGCAAGCGCCGGGGTGCAGTAGAACTGGTTGTCGTCCTGGATCCCGAAGTAGTCGCCTCCGAGGTTGGCGACGTAGTTCGGCTCGCTGGGATGGGTGACCCCGAAGTAGTTCGTCGCCAGTCCGTACCTGTTCGCCAGCGCGTTGATGTTCGGCGCAAGCGGGTTGCCGATGATCGTCCCGTAACTGGTGTTCTCCATCATGATTTCGATGATGTGCCGGTAGCGAGGAATGCCAGCGTGGTAGTTATCGGCAGAATTGGCCGAGTCCTGTGTCCCGTTCGGTTGCGCGCTCATATCGCTCCCGGCGTACGCGCTCTGGATAGCCGAGGGTGATCATAACAGCTACAGGAGCGGCCAATGAAGCAGAAGTGACCCGTGGAGCCTTTGAGGTCCCGTTCGTGGTTCGCGGCCTGTAATCGGCTAAGCGCTGCTGGGGAAAGCCAGCGGCTTACCAGCGCCCATTTGCTCGTGAAGGTTCACGCGATGACCGTTCATCGGGTCGGGTGCCATAACGGGCGGCCAAACCGTTGATCCTGCGATTCCTGTCCGGCACCGAGGACCGCGACACGCCCAGGCGCCTGGCATGCTCGGCTCAGGCTGACCCCAGCCGACCGGGCGCGCAGGTACCCGCTGCGGCTTCTGTACGCATTCTGGACTATGCGTCATCTCCAATTCATCTCTAGCTCATGAATTATTATGTAAATGGCTTCCGCCTGATAATCACTTACTGCGCTGCGCGTTCTACGATCGGCGGCGCGGCCTGCCTTGGCCAGGCGAATCCGACAGCGGGCGGGGCTGAGCCGGAATTTGGCGACCGAGAGGAAGCACGGATGCGACGACCAATCAGGGCGATCACGCTCGCCGCCGCCGCTGGTGGACTTTTCGCGGCAATGGCGTTCGGTGTGAGTGCCATCGCCAGCGGCGCCACCGCCGGGCACCATCATGATGGGAACGCCAGCACCACGGCCACACCCATCAGGCACCTTGTCGTGATCTTCCAGGAGAATGTCTCCTTCGATCACTACTTCGGCACCTACCCGTATGCGCCCAACCCGTCCGGCGAGCCCGCCTTCCACGCCAAGCCAGGCACCCCGAAGGTGAACGGGCTCTACAACAGCATCACCAAGGCGGGCCCAGTCGGCCCACTGCTCACCCACAACCCCAATGGCACGAACGCGAATCCGGTGCGGCTCGGTCACAACCTCCCGTTGACCTGCGACCAGGACCACGGCTACACCGCAGAGCAGCTAGCCGCCGACCATGGCGCCGAGGACGCCTACCCGGCGAACACGGGCAACAACCTGAACCTGTCGCAGTGCCTGACCGGGTTCGACTACCCGCCGGGCACGCCCGAGGTGCCGCCGGCGGGCACGGGCTCGAACGCCGCCGTCATGAGCTACTACGACGGCAACAGCGTGACCGGGCTCTGGAACTACGCGCAGCATTACGCGATGAGCGACAACTCCTACAGCACGACGTACGGGCCGTCGACCCCCGGCGCGCTGAACGTGACCGCGGCGCAGACGTACGGCGCGATCTGCGGGCCAACCTCCGCGACGATTAACGACAGCCCGTGCCCGAACCCACCAGGGCTCGACACCACTGACCCAGCCTCATCCAACATCACGGCTGGGCCGGCCCAGGCGGCCGGTCCTGGGACGACCTACTCCGACGCCGACCCGACGTACGACATCTGCTCGTACCTGCCTGGCTCCGACGGCGGCGACGGCGGCAAGGCTGCCGGAACCATCACGATGGGCGGCAAGAACATCGGTGACGAGCTGACCGCGTCCGACACCACCTGGGGCTGGTTCCAGGGCGGCTTCGACAACGGTTACGTTCCGGGTCAGGGAACGCCACCCACCACTGCCCAGATCTGCTCGGAGACCCACAAGAACGTGGGTGGCGCCACCGTGGACGACTACAGCCCGCACCACGAGCCGTTCGAGTACTACGCATCCACCGCCAACCCCATGCACCTGCCGCCGACCTCGGTGGCCATGGTCGGCCAGACTGACCAGGCCAACCACCAGTACGACATAGCGGACTTCTTCGCCGCCGCCAAGGCAGGCAACCTGCCAGCGGTCTCTTACCTCAAGGCGCCGAAGTACCAGGACGGCCACGCGGGCTACTCCGACCCGCTGGACGAGCAGACCTGGCTGGTCAACACCATCAACCAGCTTGAGTCGCTGCCGACCTGGAAGTCCACCGCGATCGTCATCGCCTATGACGACTCCGATGGCTGGTACGACCACGTGCTGGCCCCGGTCCTGATGCAGTCCCAGACCTCGCTCGACGCGCTGACCGGTACCGGCCTGTGCGGCAGCCAGCTTTCGCAGGTCCCGCTGAACAGCGACAGCCAGCCTGAGCAGGGCAAGTGCGGTCTTGGCGACCGGCAGCCGTTCCTGGTGATCTCGCCCTGGACGAAGTCGAACTACGTGTCCCACACCCTCATCGACCAGAGCTCTGTCGTCAAGTTCATCGAGTACAACTGGCGTCTGCCGGCACTCGGGAACGGCGCGTTCGACACCTCAGCCGGCTCGCTAGCGGACATGTTCAACTTCCGCTACGGGCCGCAGAACCCGCCGCTGTTCCTCGACCCGAACACGGGCGAGCCGATCAGTTACGGCAACTGGGCCAAGAACTTCAGCAAGAAGGCCTAGCCAGTGAGCGAGTGCTAGCGATCACCTGCTAGCAGAAGGCTGCGGGCCGGGGCTACGCCTCGGCCCGCAGCCTTGCCAGGGCATCAGCAAGGTCGGCCGGGTACTCGCTGGTGAACTCCACCGGCCGTCCGTCGGCTGGGTGCGCGAGGCCCAGCCGCACCGCGTGCAGCCACTGCCGGGTCAGGCCGAGCCGGGCCGCCAGGACCGGATCCGCCCCGTACAGGCGGTCGCCGACGCACGGGTGCCTGATGGCTTGCATGTGCACGCGGATCTGATGCGTCCGGCCGGTCTCCAGCCGAACTTCGAGGAGGCTGGCGGCCCGGAACGCCTCCAGCGTGTCGTAGTGCGTCACCGAGGGCCGGCCTGCGCTGACGACGGCAAACCTGCCGTCTCCTGACGGGTGGCGGTCGATCGGGGCATCGATGGTGCCGCGCAGCGGGTCGGGATGGCCCTGCACCAGCGCGTGATAGCGCTTGTCGACGGCCCGGTCGCGGAAGGCCTGCTTCAGCACGCTGTAGGCGCGCTCGCTCTTGGCCACGACCATGACGCCGGTGGTGCCCGCATCGAGCCGGTGCACGATGCCCTGCCGCTCGGCCGCGCCGCTCGTTGCTACTCGATGGCCCGCCGCCAGCAGACCCTGCAGCACCGTCGGGCCAGTCCAGCCAGGTGTCGGATGCGCCGCGACACCTACCGGCTTGTCTACGACAACGATGTCGGAGTCCTCATACAGCACTGTCATTCCCGGAACCGGCTGCGGGTTCGCGAGCACGGGCACTGGCGGTGGGGGCAGAGTGACCTCAAGCCACTCCCCGGCCGGCACCCGATCCGACTTGGCGGCCGGATGACCGCCAATGAGGACACTGCCGTTCCCGATAAGTTCAGCTGCCTGGGTCCGGGAGAGGCCGAACATCCGCGCCAGTGCCGCGTCGAGGCGCTCTCCGTCGAGCCCGTCGGGCACGGGGACGCGACGCGCAGCCGGGGTGGTCATCTGGGCTCGCGCTGACCGTCCAGCCGGATCCCTCGGGCGGACAGCAGCACCGCGAGGATGCCACCACAGACGATCGCTGAGTCCGCCAGGTTGAAGACGGGCCAGTGCGGGATCTGGATCCAGTCCACGACCCACCCGCGGAACAGGCCGGGCGCACGGAAGATCCGGTCGCCCAGGTTGCCGGTCGCGCCCCCGAGCAGCAGCCCGAGCGTGATTGCCCACGGCAGGCTGCGGATGCGCCGTGACGAGCGCAGGATCACGACGATGACCGTGATCGCGATCAGCGAGAACAGGATGGTCAGCCCGGGAGCGAAGCTGAACGCAGCGCCCGGATTGCGGTCCTGGCGCAGGTGCAGGAAGCCGCCGAGCAGCCGGATCGACTGGGTCGGTGACAGCGTCGCGACGATGATGCACTTCGTGGTGATGTCGAGTGCGAGTACCAGGGCGGCGACGGCGACCAGCAGCCCCATCCGACGTCGTGGCAGGCCGGCATTCAGCCCGGTGGGGACGTTTGTCGTGCCCGGCTGCGGCTGCTTGTCGGACGCCACCGGGCCGGTCAGCGACGCTCCTCGCGCTGCTTGCATGTCACGCACAGGGTAGCCCTCGGGAAGGCCTGGAGCCTGGCCTTGCCGATCGCCTCACCGCAGGATTCGCACGTCCCATAGGTACCGGTCTCGATCCTGGCGATGGCGCGCTCGTTCTGCGCCAGCAGCTCGCGGGCATTGTGAGTCAGCGCCAGCTCATGCTCGCGCTCGAACGTCTTCGCTCCGACGTCAGCCTGATCGTCACCGGCGTCGCCGACTGCATCGCCGAGGCGGCTAGCGATGTCGGTCTCAGCCCGCTCGATATCGGCACGCAGCGCGGCTGCCTCAGCGGCCAGCTGATCGCGAAGCTCGGCGATCTCTGCGTCGGTCCAGCGCCGTTCGCCGTGCCGTACCGGAAGGGCGGCAGCGCCGGAATGCGCGGTAGCGGTCATTTTCCGCCTCCCTCGGAGCAGCTGGGCTTTGGGCCGTCAACGCAAACAGTCACCGGAGGATAAGTGGTGACTGGCGCAGTCCGCAAACATACCCGCGTCCGACACACAGCCAACCGCTCAATTTCGGCTCCCCGTCTGGCCGAGGCCGCCTCGTTCGCCAGGCCGCTGGCCGCCCGGCTGACGGGGCTTCCGATATTCTGAAGCCACCATGTCGCGCCCCTATTCTGCGCTGCCCACCAGCGCTGACCTGCCCGCATTCGAGCACGAGGTGCTGCGCCGCTGGCGTGAGGGCAAGATCTTCGAGCGCTCGCTGGAGCAGACCGCTGGCGGGCCGGCCTGGATCTTCTACGAAGGTCCGCCTACAGCGAACGGCATGCCTGGCGTCCACCACATCGAGGCCAGGGTGCTGAAGGACACATTCCCGCGGTTCAAGACCATGCAGGGATTTCACGTCCCGCGGCGGGCCGGCTGGGACTGCCACGGGCTGCCAGTTGAGGTCGCGGTCGAGAAAGAACTCGGGCTCACCTCGAAACGCGATATCGAGACATATGGCATTACAGCGTTCAATGCGCGCTGCCGTGAGTCTGTGTTGCGACATGTCAATGCATTTGCTGAGTTCACTGAGCGAATGGGCTACTGGATTGACTTGTCGGAGGCCTATCGCACCATGGATCCCAGCTACATCGAGTCGGTGTGGTGGTCGCTCCGGCAGATTTACGACAAAGGCTTGCTCATCCGGGATTTTCGGATCAGCCCGTACTGCCCGCGCTGCGGGACGCCGTTGTCCGACCACGAGATGGGCCAGCCGGATGTGTACCGGACGGTGGCCGACCCTTCGGTCATCGTCAGGTTCCGGCTGCGGACGCTGCCGGCCGCGGCGCCGCCGGAGCTGGCCGGCGCGGACTTGCTGGTGTGGACCACGACGCCGTGGACCCTGGTCTCTAACACGGCGGTCGCGGTGCACCCGGACGAGGTCTACGCCGTCGCCCGGAAATCCGGCGTGGGCGACCGGGTGGTCGTCGCTGATGCGCTCTTCGCCCGGGTGCTCGGCGAGGGCTGGTACGTCACCGACCGGTTTACCGGGGCAGAGCTGGCCGGAGCCACCTATGAGCCGCCATTCCGGCTGATCGACGTGCCAGCTGAGTACCAAAAAGCTGTGCACCGCGTGGTCACCGGGACATTCGTCACCACCGAGGACGGGACCGGGCTGGTGCACCTGGCGCCGGCGTTCGGCCCCGAGGACATGGCAGCCGGCCGGGCCCACGGGCTGCCGATCGTCAACCCGGTGCTGCCCGACGGCCGGTTCGAGGAGGACATCCCCCAGGTCGGCGGCCTGTTCTTCAAGGCAGCCGACCTGCGGCTGATCGAGAACCTGTCCGACCGAGGGCTGCTCTTCAGCTCTGCGCTGCACGAGCACAGCTACCCGCACTGCTGGCGGTGCGGCACGCCGCTGCTCTACTACGCCCTGCCGTCATGGTTCATCCGCACGACCGCCATCCGCGACCAGCTGCTCGCCGTCAACGAGGCGACCAACTGGCAGCCGCCGACCATCAAGCACGGCCGGTACGGAGACTGGCTGCGGAACAACGTCGACTGGGCGCTGTCCAGGACCCGCTACTGGGGCACGCCGCTGCCGATCTGGCAATGTGGCGCTGATCACCTCACCTGCGTCGGCTCGCTCGCGGAGCTCTCGGAGCTCGCCCAAGCCGACGTCAGCGGGATGGACCCGCACCGGCCGTTTGTCGACGATGTCGTGCTCGACTGCCCCAAGTGCGGTCAGCCAGCTCACCGCGTACCGGAGGTCATCGACGTCTGGTACGACTCAGGAGCGATGCCGTTTGCCCAGTTCGGCGCGCCGCTGCGGAATGCTGATGAGTTCGCCAGGTCGTTCCCGGCCCAGTTCATCTGTGAGGCCATCGACCAGACCAGGGGCTGGTTCTACTCCCTGATGACGGTCGGGACCCTGGTCTTCGGCCAGTCGCCTTACGAGAATGTGGTCTGCCTCGGCCTGCTGGTGGACGAGCGCGGCCGCAAGATGAGCAAACACCTGGGCAACGTGCTTGAGCCGATGCAGCTGATGGAGGCGCACGGCGCCGACGCGGTGCGCTGGTTCTTCGCAGTGTCCGGTTCGCCGTGGGCAACCAGGAAGATCGGCGCTGGCGTCCTGGAGGAGATCGTCCGGAAGGTGCTGCTCACCTACTGGAACACGGTCTCCTTCTACCTGTTGTACGTGAGCGCGGCGCGGGGCGCCGCCGGCAGGGCGCTTCCGCCACCGCCGGCTGCCCGTCCGGTGCTCGACCGGTGGCTGCTCAGCGAGCTCAACCTGCTCGTCCGGGACGTCACGGCGGCACTTGAGGCATTCGACTCGGCTGTGGCGGGCCGGCGGCTTGCCGCGTTCATCGATGATCTGTCCAACTGGTACGTGCGGCGCTCCCGGCGCAGGTTCTGGGAGGGTCCGGTAACGGCGGACGGAGCGGCTGCGTTTGCGACGCTGTCGGCTGCGCTCGACACGCTGACCAGGCTGATGGCACCGATCACGCCGTTCATTACCGATTACGTATGGGACCTGCTGGCCGATGCTGGCGCTCCCGACTCGGTGCACCTGTCGTCGTGGCCGGTCGCCGACAGCGCGCTCATCGACTCCGGGCTTGCTGACCAGATGTCGCTCGTGCGGCGGCTGGTAGAGCTCGGCAGGTCGGCGCGGGCCGGCGCGGTCGTCAAGGTCCGCCAGCCGCTGGCCAGGGCCCTCATCGCGGCTGCTGGCTTCGCGGACCTGAGCGCGGAGCTGAAGGCCCAGGTGGCTGAGGAACTGAACGTGCGCACGCTGGAGCCACTGGACAGCTCGGGCGGCGAGCTGGTGCGCCACTCGGTGAAGGCAAACTTCCGAGCGCTGGGAAAGCGGTTCGGCAGCGGCACTCAGCAGGTCGCAGCCGCGATCGCGGCCGCCGATCCGGCTCAGCTAGCCGGCCTCTTGCAGTCGGCCGGCGCCGCCCAGCTTGAGGTGGCTGGCCAGCTGATCACGATCGGCCCGGACGACGTCATCGTGACGCAGACTCCCCTCGCCGGCTGGGCAGTGGCAGCCGACGGCGGCGAGGCGGTGGCGCTGGAGGTGATGATCACGCCCGAATTGCGCCGCGAGGGGCTGGCGCGCGAGTTCATCCGGCTGGTGCAGGACGGGCGCAAGGGCGATGGCCTGAGCGTGACCGACCGGATCGCCGTCCGCTGGCGTACGGCGGATCCCGAGCTCGCAAGGGCCCTCACCGAGCATCAGGCGATGATCAGCGCCGAAGTACTGGCGGTGGATTTTGCGGCGCTACCGCCCGACACCGATGAGGCGGAATCGGCCGGCCTGGCCGCTGCCGGGTCGGACCGGCGCCGGCATGACAGCCCTGAGCTAAGCCTCATGTTCTGGATCGAGCCCGTCGCCTAGCGGATGCCGCGAGAACGAAGCCTCGCGATGGTGGTCCGCGCGCCGTCAGGCGGTCTCAGCTTCGGCGGCCTTCTCCGGCCGGCACGCCCGGCACGGGACGCAGCCCGACGCCTCGGCTGCTTGCCGGGTCATCGTCTCCAGGTCCTCGGCGCTCAGGAACCTGATGAGGATGCAGTCAGCCATGTGGTACCTGGCAATGCCCGGCACGACCGAGACCGTGCTATCAGCCTCCGCACCGGTATCACCGTTGGCTGTGTCACCGTTCGCTGTGTCACCGTTCGCTGTGTCACCGTTCGCTGTGTCACCGCCAGCCGTATCATCGGTCGCTGTGTCACTGGCCGGGGCTTCATCGCTCACGGCGACGTCAGCGACGGCAGCCTCGGCACTGGCCACCTCAGCACTGGGCGCCCCTGCATCAGCGACCTCTGCATCGGCCACCGCAGCACCGGCTGCCCCAGCATCGGCCGCCGCAGCAGCCGCTGCGGCCTCCTTCTGCAGGCGGGTCCGGCCCGATGTGATCGAGGCGGCCGGAGGCGGCCCCGTGAGCGGGTCTGCTGACGGCGGTGCCCCCGGGGTCCGGCGGGCCGGAGGGCTGGGCTGCCGCGACAGTTCAGCGGCCGAGCCGAGCCGGCGGGCCAGCCGGGTGGGGTCGTCGCCAGGGCCGATGTCAGCCGCCACGGCTGGAGGCGGCGGATCCTGCGGCGGCGGCTTTCGAGCGGACTGCTCCTGCGGCGCTGGCTTGCGATCCGGCCGATCATCCTGGGCCGGCCTTCGAGGCGGCGGATCCTGCGGCGGCGGCTCTTGAGCGGACTGCTCATCCGGCACGCGCTTGCGATCCGGCCGATCCTGCGGCGACCCCGAGCGAGCCGGCCGCTCCCAGGCCGGCTCCGCGCGCGGATCGCGCTTGCTGTGACCAGGATCACCCGCCCAGTCATCGGGACGACCCGCCGACAGCGTTCCGTCCCGGCCAGCTGAGGCATCGGCCATCTGGCGGGCGGCTGGGCGGTGCTCCGGCTTGCGCTCGGTCAGCCCGCCCAGTTCCGCCACGGCAGCTTCGGCCCTTGCAGCCGGATCGGCCTGCCTGCCTGGATGCGCGCGTCTGGCTGCATCGGCCTGCTGAGCAGCATCCGGCAGCCATGCGCCAGGTAGCGCGACGTCAGCCGCATCGGCGTCCAGCCTGGCTGCGCCCGCCGGGGCAGCCTTCCCCCCGAACACCTGGTCCCGCCAGATCGCCACGCCGACGACGAGCATCAGCAGCGCCAGCGCAGCCAGGCCGATCGAGACGTAGACCAGGCTCAGATCGCCGGAGACCGCCCCTGCGATCAGCAGGCCGATCGCGACCGCCACGACGGACACGATTGCGGCGAACCGGATCACCTGAAGACTCCGCTCTTCGTCAAGCGCAGTCAGCCAGTCCGGCTACCGACGGTCGTGCTGACCTGCATCAGAAGGGTGGAACCCGCCGTTGTGCGCCACCGGCTCAGGCATCGGCTGGTAGCCGCCGGCCGGGTTGCTGTTCCGCATGTCAAGCCGACCCATTCCCACGCCTACCGGCGACGGCTGCGTGCCAGAGCCCACGGCCGGGAACACACCGCTGTCAGCAGCGCCCGCCTCAAGGTCACGCAGCTGGCCCTCGAGGTAAGCCTTCAGCCTGCTGCGGTACTCGCGCTCGAACGCCCGCAGGTCATCGACGCGCCGCTCCAGCTCCTCGCGGGACTGGACGAGCGAGCCCATCGCCTGGCGGTGCCGCTCCTGCGCGTCGCGCTCGAGGCTCTCGGCCCGGGCGCGGGCGTCGCTGGTAACCTGCTCGGCCTGGCGGCGCGCCTTGGTGAGGATGTCATCGGCCTCGCGGCGAGCGCGGCCGAGCGTCTCATCGGCCTCGCGCCGGGCGTCGGCGATGGCCTGGTCAGCAGTCTGCTGGGCGAGCGCAAGGACCCTGGCTGCCGTGTCCATGTTGTCCTCGGCAGGCCGCCGGGCCAGCGTCACCGGCTCTGGCCGGAGCTCGGGCTCGTGCCGGATCGGCTCAGGCTGCATCATCTCCGGGACCTCGGCCTGCGGGGTCAGCGAGACAGGCGGCTTGCCGCGCAGCACTTCAGCCAGCTTGGCCCGGAGCTCCTCGTTGTCCTGAATGAGCTCGTCAAGCGCTGCTTCTACTTCGTCGAGGAAGGCATCTACTTCCTCTTCGTCGTATCCCGGCCTGAGCCTGGTCGTGCTGAACTGCTTGTTCCGCACATCCGCGGGCGTCAGTGGCATCTCTTCTCCCTGGAGCTTTGTCCTTTATGGACGCTACCCGATGACCTTACCCTGACTGAGCGACTTGCCAGAGCACGTAGACCACCAGGAACAGCAGCATGAAGCTAAGGTCAAGGGCCACACTACCGAGGCGGACCGTGGGAATGTAGCGCCTTAGAAATCTCAGCGGCGGATCAGTGGCGGAGTAAACACCCTCAGCTACCACAAGTAGGATGCCGGACGGACTCCATGACCTGGCATAGACCTGAACCCAGCTGAAGATCATCCGGGCGATCAGCAGGACCAGGTAGACCGATAGCACATAGAAGGCCACATCCCTGAATATGTTCACGCGCACTGCCTATCGGTCATCGCAGGTCCGCGCCTGCCCTGGCCCGCAGCCCGGCTGGCTGCTGGTCAGCTCTGGTTGAAGAAGCCACGCTCCGCGATGCGGGCCTTGTCCTCGGCCGCGACCTCTACGTTGGCCGGGGACAGCAGGAACACCTTGTTCGTCACGCGCTCGATGCTCCCGCGCAATCCGAAGATCAGGCCTGCGGAGAAGTCGACGAGCCGCTTGGCATCGCTGTCAACCATCTCGGTCAGGTTCATGATCACCGGAGTGCCCTCACGGAAGTGCTCTCCGATCGTACGAGCCTCATTGTATGTGCGCGGATGCAAGGTGGTAATCCTCGCCAGATCCGTCGTCTGTACCTGACCAGCGGGCCTGCGATCACTCTTGCCTGCCGGCCGGGCCGTCGGGCAGCCGGGAGTCCTGCCGGTCGTCGTCCTGGACTAGCTCCGCACCGTACTCGTCGTAGCCGTCGTCGTAGCTGTCGTCATACTCATCGGCGTACTGCTCATCGAAGCGGTTGTCGTCCTCAACCAGGCCGAGATAGACCGCCATCTTGCGCATTGCGCTGGCCATCTTCTGTCCTCCGTCGTACGCGCCAGGCGTCCCAGCTCAGTGCAGGCTTCACCGGCCCAGGTCTCTCCGCGTCGGACATTACCTGACGAAGGGCCGCCGGCCGCCGAGCAACGCCGTACCGATTCGCACATGTGTTGCGCCTTCGGCGATGGCATCCTCCAGGTCGCCGGTCATGCCGGCCGAGATCACCCGCGCGTCTGGGTAATCGGACCGCACCTCCTCGGCGATCTCCCGCAGCCGGGCATAGGCGGGCCTGGCGGGCTGCCCGAGCGGCGCGACGGCCATGACTCCGGCGAGTTCGAGCCCGTCCCGCGCCGCGATCAGCCCGGCGAGCTCCAGCACGTCGCCGGGAGCCGCACCGCCCCGCCCGGGTTCGGCGGCCTGGCCCGGCCCGGGTCGAGATTGACCTGCACCAGGCACCGGATCAGCCGGCCGTCCTCGCTGGCCCTGCGGCCGAGCGCCTGCCACCAGCCGGGGCCGGTCGACCGAATGCACCATGTACGCGTAGCTGGCCACGCTCGCAGCTTTGTTGACCTGGAGCTGGCCGACGAAATGCCAGCGCAGGTCCACGCCCGCCCCAGCGCAGGCGGCGACCTTGGGCGCCGCCTCCTGGTCCTTGTTCTCGCCCACGTCCATGACGCCGAGACTGGCCAGCGCCATCACGTCGGGAACGGGGAACGTCTTGGTGACCGCAATCAGCCGGACCTCGGCAGGATCGCGGCTGCTGGCCTCGCACGCCCCGGCGATCCTGGCCCGCACGGCCGCCAGATTGGTGGTGAGCTCCGCCAGCCGCTCCGCGGTCGCCATGCTGCTACCGCGGCAGCCAGATCAGCCCGGCGAACCGGCCGGTAATGCCGTCCCGCCGGTAGGAGTACAAGTCGGCTGACTCGCGCGTGCAGCGCGGCACCATCGTGACCCACCCGACTCCGGCTGCGGCGAGCTGTGCCCGGACACCTGCGCCGATATCCAGCCCGGCAGTTCCGTCGTAAGTCCAACAGCGCGCCTCCGGCACGACCTCGCTGACCCGTGCCTGCAAGTCCGAGGGCACCTCGTAACAGCTCCCGCAGATGGCCGGGCCGATCAGCGCGTGCATCCTGGCTGGGCTGGCCCCAGCCGCGGTCATCGCGGAGATCAGGGCGGGGACCACGCCCGCGACCATGCCCTCGCGCCCGGCATGCGCGGCGCCGATGATCCGCGCAACGGGGTCGGCGATCAGCACCGGCGCGCAGTCGGCGACCAGCACGCACAGCGCCCGCCCCGGCACGTCGGTGAGGATCGCGTCGACCGGGCCGGGCGGCTGGGCAGTCCCGGCACCGAGGTAGCACACATCGGCACTGTGAACCTGGCGCATCCAGGCCAGATCGCCGGCCGGGAGGCCGCAGGCGCGGGCCAGTGCCTCCCGGTTGGCCGCCACGGCCGCCGGATCGTCGCCGACACCCGCCCCCAGGTTCAGGGATTCGTAGGGCGCAGCGCTCACACCGCCGGCCCGGCCGGAAAAGGCTGCCCACACGCCATCGCCGAGCGCCTGCCGGGGCAGCGCGAACTGCCTGGCCGCTGGCGGCCTCACTTGCCGATCCTCACTTCAGGAAGTCGGGCACGTCGAGTTCGTCATCTTCCTCGAACACTACGGACTTGCGCCTGGTGCTGCCGGCATCCGGGCGGCCGTTCGCGCTGGGGCGTGACCCGCTCGGCTGCGCATCCTTCGCCGACCTGCCCGGTTCCGTCCTCCGGGCCGGCCGCGCGGGGCGCGGGGACTCCCTCGATCTTGGCGACGTCCATGGCCGCTTCGCCGGCCGTCCCGCCGTTCGCTGAGGCGCCATCGGCCGTGGCCGCAGTGGCGGTCAGATCCGTCTCGGCGTCATCGGCCGTCGTGCCTGGCAGCCCGGCCGCAGCCGGGCTGGCGGGCACAGGCGCGGCGTCGCCCAGCTGGAACGGCCGCCAGTCCATCTGGCCGTCGGCTCCGGGCGAACCAGGCCCGGACCCCGTGCCGCTGCCGGGACCCGCGCTAGCGCCGGACCTGGTGCCGGTGCCAAGTCCGGACCTGGCTGCCAGCTCAGCAGAGGGAAGAGCAGCGCCGTAAGTACGCGGCCGCGCGCGGCCGGACTGCGGCTCGTCGAACCCGGCCGCGATGACGGTTACCCGGACCTCGTCACCGAGCGCATCGTCGATGACGGCACCGAAGATGATGTTGGCGTCCGGCGCCGCCGAGTTCGCCACCAGCTGGGCCGCCTCGTTGATCTCGAACAGGCCCAGATCCGAACCGCCCTGGATCGACAGCAGTACGCCGTGCGCCCCGTCGATGCTGGCCTCTAGCAGCGGACTGGAGATGGCCATCTCGGCCGCCGCGACCGCGCGGTCGTCGCCACGCGCCGTGCCGATGCCCATCAGTGCCGAGCCGGCTCCGGACATGACCGACTTGACGTCTGCGAAGTCCAGGTTGATCAGGCCCGGCGTGGTGATCAGATCGGTGATGCCCTGAACACCGGACAACAGCACCTGGTCGGCGGCCTTGAACGCGTCCAGCACGCTGACATGCCGGTCAGAGATCGACAGCAGCCGGTCGTTCGGGATGACGATGAGGGTGTCGACCTCGGCGCGGAGCTTCTCGATGCCGGCATCAGCCTGTGCCGCCCGGCGCTTGCCCTCGAAGCCGAACGGCCTGGTCACGACCCCGATCGTGAGCGTGCCCAGCGACCTGGCCACCTCCGCGACGATCGGCGCGCCGCCGGTACCCGTCCCGCCGCCCTCACCGGCTGTGACGAATACCATGTCCGCGCCCTTGAGGACTTCTTCGATCTCCTCGCGGTGATCCTGGGCGGCCTTCGCGCCGATGTCCGGGTTAGCGCCGGCCCCAGTCCCCTGGTCAGCTCCCGCCCGACGTCGAGCTTGACGTCGGCATCGCTCATCAGCAGCGCCTGCGCGTCAGTGTTGATCGCGATGAACTCAACCCCCCTGAGTCCCTCTTCGATCATCCGGTTCACGGCGTTGACGCCACCCCCGCCGATACCGACGACCTTGATGACCGCCAGATAGTTCTGCGGTGCTGCCACGAGGAACAAACCCTTCCGCTCGTCCTACTTCCGGCGGGACAACCCCCGGAGTCCCCCCGACCCGTCAGGCGGGCCTATGCCGCCGTCACGGGCATCTTCCTCAGGCCGGGAACGTACTCGCTCGTCCAACCCTCACCCTCAACTTGAGATTTAGAGTTATGTCAAGCTGCCGACTGATAGGGACAGTAGGGTTGCCCGCATCTCCAGGTCAACAACTGGTAGGTCTCCCGGCCCGGCGTGTCGCGCCACGGCAGCGATGTCCCGTCCGTCATCCGCGGGTCACCGCGGTATGCGGATCGCTGATGTCGTAGTAGTGCGCATGCGTCCGCAGCAAGATCGTGAGCTCGGCCAACTTCTGCGCGGCGCGGCCGGTGCCGCCCCAGAGCACCATCACGCGCCCGGCTAGGTGCAGAGTCACGGCACTAGCCGATGGAGCCGACACCCATCTGAGCAGCGCGAGCACCTTTGGCGGCAGCTCGCGCAGGACAATGGCGGCCGCCCTGATGGCAGGGCTGCCGCGCAGCACTGCGGGCGCGGGCGACAGCAGGGGCATCCCTGCTGGCTGACGTGCGGCGGACCGGACGACGACGCCATGCGGATCGATGAGCTGATAACCGCCGGCGGCCGAGGCGACCGCCAGCACCGGTGTCCGCTCCCGGACCGTGACGACGATCGTGTCGGGCCAGGACCTGGAGACAGCCGCGGACAGCACTGGCGCGAGCTGCTCGATCCTGGCGGCAGCCGCTGCAGTATTCACTGTGGCCAGCGGCGCCCCCGGCCTGATTTTCGCCGCCTGGCGCACCTGGGCGGCCGTCACCAGCCGATTGCCGATGACCTCGACGTGCCGTACCACCAGCAGGCCGGACCCGAGTACCGACCAGCCGGCCCCGGCCAGGACGGCTAGCACCAGGACGGCGAACAGCGCGATCCGCCACGGACCGGCCCGGCGCCGGCGCGGCTTACCCCCGGTAGACGGGACGTGATTGCCATGAGCGACAGCCTCACTAGCCGGCGGCTGCCGCGTGCTCACCGTCCGCCTGCCCGGTCCCTGAGTGCGTCGACGATCAGCGGGCCGAGCTGCGTGACGTCACCGGCGCCCATCGTGAGCACCAGGTCGCCCGGCTTGGCCAGGCTGACCGCCGCAGCAGGTACGGCCGAGCGGTCCGGCAGGAACATGGCGCCGCCGCCCGGCACGGCATCGCTGATCAGCTTGCCTGTGACGCCTGGCTCGGGATCCTCGCGGGCGGCATATACGTCGAGCACCAGCACCTCGTCAGCTGCGCCGAGAGCGGCACCGAAGTCGGGCGCAAACAGCCTGGTGCGGCTGAACAGGTGCGGCTGGAAGATCGCGATCACCCGGCCGCCTGCCGCTAGGTCCCTGGCGGCGGCCAGATCGGCCGCCAGCTCCGTCGGGTGGTGGGCGTAGCTGTCGATCACCTGCACACCGTCGGCCTCGCCTTTCAGCTCCATCCGGCGGCGGGCGCCCCGGTAGGCAGCCAGGCCGCGGGCCGCGTCGGCGGCGGGCACGCCCAGCTGGACCGTCAGGGCGAACGCAGCGGTGGCGTTCAGCGCGTTGTGCCGGCCAGGCACGGCGATCTCGAGCTGGACCGGGTCCGCTCCGGCCAGCTCCGTGTCGTGCCCGCCGGTGATCGTCAGCGCAGTGCGCATGCCGCGTGGCTGGATCCCGGTGATCCGGTAGGAGGCGTCCCGCGCGGTGCCGTAGGTCAGTGCGGTCACGCCCGGCCGGACCGCGCCGGTGAGAGCTCGCGCACCCCGATCGTCCGCGCACGACAGCAGCAAGCCTCCTGCGGCAATCTGGCCGGCGAACGCCGCGAACGCCGCCTCGACCGCCGCCAGGGTGCCGTAATTATCCAGGTGATCGGCTTCGACGGAGGTGACGACGGCTGCGTCCGGAGTGAACATCAGGAACGAGCCGTCGCTCTCGTCTGCCTCCGCCACGAACGCCCGGCCGTGCCCGAGTGCCGCGCCGACGCCCGTCTCGGCCAGGATCCCGCCGATGACGTACGACGGAAGAGCGCCGCTGTGCAGCAGCACGGTCGTGATCATCGACGTCGTCGTGGTCTTGCCGTGGGTACCGGCCACGGTGATGCTCTGGTGGTCCAGCATGAGGCTGGCCAGGGCCGCGGCCCGGTGCAGAACGCGCAGCCCGCGTCGCTGTGCCTCGGCAAGCTCCGGATTGTCCGGCCGGATCGCCGTCGAGACGACTAGCGTGTCGGCGTCCCCGAGCTGGTGTGCCGCATGCCCGACGCTGACCCGAGCTCCAGCCGCTGCCAGCTCGCCAAGCAGCGCCGAATCCGCCGAGTCGCTGCCCGACACGGTGATACCGCGGGCGAGCATGATCCTGGCGATCCCGGACATGCCAGCCCCGCCGATGGCCGTGAAATGCACCTTGCCAAGTTCGCTGACCGGTACCGCGTCGACCGGGGTGATCAGGCCCATGCCTATCTCTTCCGCCGCCGGCCCGGTCGCCGCCGCCCCACCCGCAGCACGAGCGCGGCCAGGTCTGCGTCAGCCGACCGGTTGCCGCTCGCGGCGGCCGCCTGCGCCATCGCGGCGACGAGCTCGCCGTCCTGCAGGATCGGCACCAGCGTACTGGTGATCCACTCGGGCGACAGGTCCGCGTCAGCGACGATCAGGCCACCGCCTGCCTGCTCGATCGGCTCGGCGTTCAGCCGCTGCTCGCCGTTGCCATGCGGCAGTGGCACGTACGCGGCGGGCAGGCCGACCGCGGTCAGCTCGGCGCAGGTCATCGCGCCAGCGCGGCAGAGCGCGAAGTCGGCCGCCGCGTATCCCAGGTCCATCCGCTCAAGGTAGGACAGCACGACATACGGCACAGGGCCGGCCGGCACCGCCACCTCGGCTGCCTTGGGGCCGATCACGTGCAGCACCTGGATCCCGGCCGCCTGCAGCTCCTCGGCTGCCCCGAGCGCCGCCCTGTTCAGCGAGGCAGCGCCCTGCGAGCCGCCGGTGACAAGCAGCACCGGCAGGTCGGGCCGGAGGCCGAAATGCGCCCGCGCCTTATCAGCCAGTGCCAGCCGGTCCAGCTCCGAGATCTCGCGCCGGATCGGAATGCCGATATACCGTGCGTGCGGCAACTTGGTTCCCGGCTGGCCAGTGCACACGTGAGTGGTCAGCCGCGCACCGATCCGGTTGGCCAGCCCCGGCATGCAGTTGGCCTCGTGCACGACGATCGGCACCTTGCGGCGCCGGGCAGCCAGGTAGCCGGGGGTGGCCACGTAGCCGCCGAATCCGACAAGCACATCGGCCCGCGTCCGCTCCAGGATCTTGGCGGTCGCGCCGACCGCGCCGAGCATCCGGGCCGGCACCGACAGCAGTGCCGGGGTGAGCTTGCGCGGCAGCGGCACCGGCGGGATGAGCGCCAGATCGTAGCCGCGCAGCGGCACCAGCCGGGTCTCCAGCCCGCGCTCGGTGCCTAGGCATGTGATCGTGACGTCAGGATCGGCGCGGCGGAGCGCGTCCGCTAGCGCTAGCGCTGGCAGGATATGCCCGCCCGTGCCGCCGCCCGCGATCACGACGCTTACGCCCATTGCTGCCTCACCTTCTCCGACCGGGCCACCTTACTTCGGCCCGGCACGCCTCGCCCGCCGCATTGCCGGTCAGCGCTGCCGCCGTGCGATGCCGAGCCCGCCGAGCAGCCGCCGGAGCGCGCTGGGCCTGGCAGCGGCCAGCGCCTGGGCGGCACCCGGCTCGGTGCGGGCGAACGAGAGCAGCATGCCGAGCGCGGCCAGCGTAGCGATGAGCGACGATACCCCGGCTGAGACCAGCGGGAGCGGCACGCCAGTGATCGGCAGCAGGCCAAGGACCGCGCCGATGTTCACCAGCGCCTGCGTGATCAGCCACACCGTGATCGATCCCGCGGCGAGCCGCGAGAACGTATCAGGCACCCGGCGGGCGATGCGCAGCCCGGCCAACGCGAGCCCCCCGTACAGCATCACGACGCAGATCGCGCCCACTAGGCCAAGTTCCTGCCCCAGGATCGCGAAGATGAAGTCGGCATAGTCAAGCGGCACCCAGCCCCACTTGGCCGTGCTGGCGCCGAGTCCCACGCCGAACCAGCCGCCCGATCCCAGCGCGTTCTTGCCCTGAACGAGCTGGTAGCAGCTCCGGCAGCTCGTAGCCGACTGCGCGGACACGAAGCCGCTGATCCGCTGGAGCTCGTCTGGATGCACGACGATCAGCATCGCTAGCGCGAAGGCCATCAGTGCGAGCACGCCGAACAGCAGCCTGCCGGGAGCGCCGATCACCCACAGCAGCGACAGGAAGATCACGATCAGCAGGAAGGTCGTGCCCAGATCATTGCCGAGCATGACGAGCATGCACGTCATGGCCGCCCCGGGCAGCAGGGGAACCAGCAGGTGCCGGTAGTCGGTCAGCTGACGCAGTTTCTCCTTGCGCGCTAGCAAGTCGGCGCCCCACAGGACGAGCGCCAGTTTGGCGAACTCTGACGGCTGCACCTCGTTGCCGCCGACGGAAAGCCAGCGCTTCCCGCCGTAGTACTCATGCCCGACCAGCAGTACGAGCACCAGGCCGAGCAAGGTTGCAAGCAGCAGCGGATAGGCGAACGTCCGGAACAGCCGCGGCGGCGCCTTGGCCAGCAGCCACATGAGAGCCAGCCCGGCGACCGCGCCGAGCAGCTGCTTCTCGAAAATCGAATACGGCGGCGCGCCGGTGTCCAGGTCGTACGCGGTGGAGGTGGATAGCACCATCATCAGCCCGACCGCCAGCAGCAGCAGCGTGCAGCCCAGAACGAGGTAATACGACGCCAGCGGCCGGTCGAGCAGCGCCTTGAGGCCAGCCGCGGCATCGCGCAGGCGCGCCGCTCGCTCCCGTGCCTCGTCCACGGCGATCGGCCCGCCGCGGCGCCGGTCTGCCCACTCGGTGCTTGCCCGCGTGGTGCTGGCCGGCTCTGGGCTCACGGCGACTCCGCCAGCCGCCGTACCGCTGCGGCGAAGGCATCGCCGCGGGCCGGGTAATCGCGGAACATGTCCCACGACTGCGCGGCTGGCGCCAGCAGCACCGTATCCCCGCGCCGCGCGAAGGCCGCCGCCTGTGCTACCGCCTGGTCCATGACTCCAGTGTCGGTGCTGCCCAGCTCGACGACCGGGACATCCGGGGCGTGTCGCGCCAGCGCGCGGCCGAATCTGGCCCGGTCGGTCCCGATCAGCACGGCAGCCCGCAGTCGCCCTGCCGCCGCCGTCACGATGGCGTCCAGATCCGCGTCGGTGCCACGGAACAGCCCTCCGGCCACCCAGACGATAGCCGGGAACGCCGCAAGTGACGCACCCGCGGCCGCCGGATTGCTGGCCTTGGAGTCGTCGATGAAGGCCACGCCATCGATCTCGGCGACCAGCGCGATGCGGTGCGCTTCCGGCACGAAGCTTGCCAGCCCGGCCGCGATCGAATTCGGCTGGTCGCCGTAGGCGCGGGCCAGCGCAGCGGCGGCCAGAGCGTCAGCCACGTTGTGCGGCGCCGCCGGCTGAACCGCACTCGTGCGGGCCAGTCGGATCCCGGCCTCCTGCGGTCCGGAAAAAGCTCGGTCGGTCAGCCAGCCGTCGGCCACGCCGAGCTCGCCCGGAGCCGGCGGCCCGAGCCGGAAGGCAACCCGGCGCGCGGCCCCCCGCGCGGCGCCGGCCATCGCGATCGTGCGCGGATCATCGGCATTGCAGATGGCAATCGTGCCGGGCGCGAAGATCTTCGCCTTCGCGGCGGCATAGGACTCGATGTCGTCGTGCCAGTCAAGGTGGTGGGCGGCCAGGTTGAGCACCACGGCCGCAAGCGGGGTGATGCTCACGCTCCAGAACAGCTGGAAGCTGGAGAGCTCCACGGCCACTACCGGGTAGGGCTCGGGGTCAGTCACCACGTCGAGGATCGGGGTACCCACGTTCCCGGCCGCGATGCTGCGATGGCCCGCAGCGGCAAGCATCGCCGCCAGCATCCGGACCGTCGTAGTCTTCCCGTTCGTGCCAGTGATCGCGAGCCACTGCTGCCGCCCGCCGCCCGGCAGCGCCGGACGAAGGCGCCAGGCAAGTTCCACATCGCCGATCACCTCGATGCCCGTGGCGGCCGCGCTGGCCAGCAGCGGCGTGTCGGGCCGGAGTCCGGGTGAGGTGACGACAAGGCCGGTGCCCGGCGGCACCGCCGCGGCCGGGCCCAGCTCCCGAGGCCCGAGCCGGACAGTGACACCATCCTTGGCCAAGCGGTCCGCGGTGTCCCGGCGCTCGGCATCGTCTCGTGAGTCGACCGCAGTCACCCGGGCGCCCTGGCCGACGAGCAGCGTGCAGACAGACTGGCCGGTAATGCCGAGACCGGCCACCACCACGGGCCGGCCCGCCAGGTCGGCTTGCTGGGCAACGGCACCAGCGGTCGGGCGGTGGTCGAGTGGGGGCATCGGCCTAGGTTGTCAGCCAGGCGGCGTAGAAGACACTGAGCCCGAGTGCCACGCACAGGCCGCAGATCAGCCAGAACCTGATCACCACTGTCGTCTCTGCCCAGCCGAGCATCTCGAAATGATGATGCAGCGGCGCCATCCGGAAGACACGCTGGCCGGTCATCTTGAAGAAGCCGACCTGGATGAGAACGGACAGCGTGATGACCACGAAAAGCCCGCCGAGGATGGCGAGCAGCAGCTGAGTCTTGGTGCAGACGGCCAGGCCAGCCAGCACTCCCCCGAGTGCGAGCGAGCCGGTGTCGCCCATGTAGATCTTGGCGGGCGGCGCGTTCCACCAGAGGAAGCCAAAGCACGAGCCGAGCACCGCCGCCGCCACCACCGCGATGTCCAGCGGGTCCCGGACCTGGTAGCACGCGACCGAGAAAAAGGTCGTGCAGTCGTTGCGCTCCTGCCAGATGCCAATCAGCACGTAGGCGGCGAGCACCAGGACCGTCGATCCGGTGGCCAGTCCGTCCAGGCCGTCGGTGAGATTCACCGCGTTCGACGTCCCCGCGATCAGGAACACCACCCAGACCACGAACGGCAGCACGCCGATCGTCGGCCCGAAGTCGCGCAAGAAAGAAAGGTGCGCGTCAGCGGGCGTGAGATCGAAGCCGTCGGGGTGCTGCAGGACCTCCAGCGCGAAGACGGCGCCGACCACCATCTGGCCGGCCAGCTTCGCGCCGCTGCGGAGGCCGAGGCTGGTCTGCCGGGAGATCTTGATGAAGTCGTCGATGAAGCCGACCAGGCCCAGGCCCGCCATCAGGAACAGGATCAGCAGGCCAGACGCGCTCATCGGGTCGTGCGTGACCAGGTGCCCGACCACGTAGCCGACCAGCGTCGCGAGGACCATCACAGCTCCGCCCATGGTCGGCGTGCCGCGCTTGGTCTCGTGTGTCTTGGGACCCTCGACCCTGATCGGCTGCCCGTAGCCCCGGCGCCGCAGCACCCTGATGACCACTGGCGTGCCGAACAGGGCGAGCAGGAGCGACACGGCCCCGGTCACGAGGATGGTCTTCAACTGCGCGGCCCCTCGTGCTCATCGGTCAGCGGTCGCTCCCCGGTCAGGGCCAGCGCTACTCGTTCCAGGCCGATCGAATGTGACGCCTTCACCAGCACCACATCGCCGCTGCGAAGCCGGTCCGCCAGCGCCCGCACGGCCCCGGCCGCATCCGGCACGGCCAGCAGCTCGCCCTGCCAGGACGGCACGGCCTTCGCGCCAGCGAGTATCGCGGCCGCCTGCTCCCCGACCACGATCAGCGCGGCCACGCCGGCTCTGGCGGCCGTCGCCCCTGCCTCCTCGTGCAGCTGGTCGGCGGCGTCGCCCAGCTCAGTCATCTGGCCAAGCACTGCCAGGCCGCGGCCGCCGCGGGCCATGGTGGCCAGCGCGGCGATGGCCGCTCGCACCGAGTCGGGGTTGGCGTTGTAAGCGTCGTTGACGACGGTGACGCCGTCCGGGCGCTGCGTGACCTCCATTCGCCACCGGCTCCGGGCGACCGCCGCCGATAGCCCGGCGCCTATGTCAGCCACCGGCATGCCGAGCTCCGCGGCCAGTGCGGCCGCGGCCAGCGCGTTGTAGATGTGATGCTCGCCATGGAGCCGCAGCCGGACAGGTGCCGAGCCAGAGGCGGTGACCATGGTAAACCTGGCCCGGCCGAGGTCGTCGGTCGCGACCTGCTCGGCCCGTACATCGGCCTGCGGCGATCGGCCGAAGGTCACGACTCTCGCCTTCGTCCGGGCCGCCATCGCAGCTACCCGGTGGTCGTCGGCGTTGAGAACGGCTACGCCGTCGGCGGGCAGCGCGGCCGGAAGCTCGCCCTTCGCCTGCGCGATCTGCTCTAGGCCGCCGAATTCGCCGGCGTGAGCGTAGCCGACGCACAGCACCGCGCCGAGCCGGGGCGGCGCGATCTGGCACAGCTCGGTGATATGGCCGGGGCCCCGCGCGGCCAGTTCCGAGATCAGGTACCGCGTCTGGTCAGTGATCTTCAGCACAGTGAGCGGGTGGCCGATCTCGTTGTTGAACGATGCGCGCGGCGCGACCGTCGGGCCGAGCGTCTCGATGAGCTGCGCCGCGAGGTCCTTGGCCGTGGTCTTGCCCGCCGACCCGGTGATTCCGACTACCGTCAGCTTAGGCGCCCGGTCGATAACGGCCCTGGCCAGCTTCGCGAGCGCCGCCTGCACGTCGGGAACGATCAGCGCCGGGCCGCCAACCGGGCGACTGGCCAGGACCGCCACAGCGCCGGCCGCGAGCGCCTGGCCAGCGAACGCGTGGCCGTCGGTCCGGGTGCCTGGCAGCGCGGCGAACAAGCTGCCCGGAGCCGCTTCACGGGAATCGATCACGACCGGCCCGGTGACGAGTCCGGCCGGATCGCCCACATCCGCCAGCTGCGCGCCGGTGGCGTCGGCGATCTGCGCCACCGAGAGCGGGATCACATGTCCTCCGGGTACGAACTGGCCGGGCCGCCGGTAATAGTCGCATCCTCGCCCGCCCGGCGGCGCAGGAGGGCCGCCGAAGCAACCTCGCGGTCATCAAATGGAACCACCGCTCCCGCCACGTACTGGCCTTGCTCATGACCCTTGCCCGCGATCAGCACCACATCGCCCTTGCCGGCACCCGCCATCGCCATGCCAATGGCGGCCGCGCGGTCAGGCTGCACCACGACCTGCGCTCGCTCGCGCTGGGGGACCTCGATCGCGCCGGCGAGCATCTCGGCCAGGATGACCAGCGGGTCCTCCGATCTCGGGTTGTCGTTCGTCAGGATCGCCACGTCGGCTAGCCGGGCCGCCGCCGCCCCCATCAGCGGCCGCTTCCCCCGGTCACGGTCGCCACCGCAGCCGAGCACGATGACCAGGCTGCCTTGCGTGACCTCGCGCATGACTCTCAGCAGGGCCTCGACGGCACCCGGCTTGTGCGCGTAGTCGACGAACACGGTGAAATCCTGACCGCGGTCCACCCGCTCTAGCCGGCCTGGCGGACCCGGGCAGGCGGCAACTCCGGTGACCGCTGCCGCCAGCCCGACGCCCGCCTCGACCAGCGCCACGATGGCCGCCAGGGCGTTGGCCACGTTGAACTCGCCGGGCAGCGCCACCGCAGCGTCTGCCTCGACCCCGCCAGGTCCGATCACCCGGAAAGTGGAACCGTCTGCGCCGGACCGCACATCCACGGCTCGCCAGTCCGCGGAGCGCCTGCCCTCGGCCGAGAACGTGGTGACCGGGATCGGTGCCTGAGCGGTGAGCTCGCGGCCGCGAGCATCATCGATGTTCACGACGCCCGCTCTGGCGTACTTCGGCGTGAAGAGCTCGGCCTTGACCGCGAAGTAGTCGTCCATGCTGGCGTGGAAGTCAAGATGGTCCTGGGACAGGTTGGTGAAGACGGCGACGTCATAATGCGTGCCGGCCACCCGGCCAAGGGCCAGCGCGTGACTGGAGACTTCCATCGCGGCTGCGTCGATCCGGCGCTCCCGCATCGCCGCCAGCAGCGCCTGCAGGTCGGTGGCCTCAGGCGTGGTCAGGGTGCTGGCCTGTGCGCTGTCGCCGATGCGGGTCTGGACTCCGCCGATCAGCCCGGTCCGGTAGCCAGCCGCCCTGAGCCCGGCCTCAAGCAGATAGCTGGTAGTGCTCTTGCCGGCCGTGCCGGTGACGCCGATCAGCAGCAGGCTGGCTGACGGGTCGTCATAAATCCACGCGGCGATCTCACCGAGGCGGGCTCTGGGATCAGCCACGACCAGCACCGGAAGCCCGGCGGCGACGGCGGAGTCACGTCCGGCCGGGTCGGTGAGCACAGCCGCTGCACCCGCCTCGGCGGCAGCAGCGCTGAACCGGGCACCGTGGACGGTGCTGCCAGGCAGGGCCGCGTATAGATCTCCGGGCCGCACCGAGCGGGAGTCGTGAGTGACGCCGGTGATGCCAGGCCCGGCTTCCTCATTTGCTGGGTGCTGGCCAGCTGGCCGCAGCCCAAGGAGCGCCGCGAGACCGGCAAGGGGGCGGGCGCGAACGTGTTCTGGGCGGATGGCCGCTGGCACGGGCAGAGGTTACCTCCCATCACGACGCGGTGAGCCGGATATGGGGCGCCCTGGCATAGTCAGGCGCGATCTTCATCGTCTGCAGCGCGAACTTCGTGACGGCGAAGAAGGCCGGCCCCGCGACTTCGTCACCGTAGTACCTGCCCTGCGGATCCTGGATGTTCACGGCAACGACCAGCTGCGGATTATTTGCCGGGACAATGCCGATGTAGCTGGAACCATACTGGCAGAGGCACTTGCCCAGGCTAGGGTCAGAGACCTGCGCGGTTCCGGTCTTGGCGGCTACGAGATATCCGTCGATGAGTCCCCAGCGCTCGCCCGCCTGGGCGTCGACCTCAGGGACCTGCTCCAGCATTGTCATCAGCTCATGGGCCGTCCGAGCCTGGATCACCCGGCGGCTAGCCGGCCTCGGCGCCGGGGTGAAGTGCCCGCCCGCGCTGACAGTCCCGGCCACGAGCCTCGGCGCGACCCGGACCCCGTCGTTGGCGATGGTGGCGTAGAGGCTGGCCATCTGGATCGCGGTCACGCCCAGGCCCTGGCCGAAGGCGTACTCGTAGCGGTTGTCGGGGTAGTAGCCAGGCGACCCTGGCGCAGGCAGGAGTCCCCCGGTCTCGCCAGGCGCGCCGAGGGCGCTGACCGACCCGAGCCCGAACGCCCGCAGGTAGTCATACTGCTGCTGCGGGGTGATGTGCTGGGCAACCTGCACCATTCCGACGTTGCTTGAGTGAGCCAGGATGCCGGCGATGGTGTACCTGACCGTCGGGTGGAACTCGGCGTCGTGGAAGGTGTACAGGCCGTCCATCTTGATCGAGTACGGAACCGTGTACGCGCTCAGCGGCGTCTGGCCGCCCTTCTCCAGCGCTGCGGCAGCAGTGACCGGCTTGAGCGTGCTGCCAGGCGCGAACACGTTAGCGACGGCAATGTTCGTGGTGGCCGCGTAATTCGTGACGTTCGCGGGGTCATACGCCGGCCACTGTGCCATCGCGAGGATGGCACCGGTCTTCGGCTGCATCACCACGATCGAGCAGTTGCGCGCGTGCGTCTGCTCCACCCGCAGCTTGCAGACCTGCTCGGCCTTCCACTGGATATCGGACTGAATGGTCAGCCGCAGGCTCCTGGCGGGAATAGCGGGGGTCAGCTTCGTCTCGGTCAGCGGGATGGGCTGGCTATGGATTCCCTCCTGAACTTCCTCGCTGCCGTCTCGGCCAGCGAGCAGCGAGTTGTACTGGAGTTCCAGGCCCGCCGCGCCGGTCTGGCTGCCGTCCCCCGACCTCGAAGGATTGGTGAAGCCGACGATGTTCGCTGCCAGATCCCCGTTCGGGTAGGCAGTGGTGTAGCTCGCATGCATGTCAATGCCGGGCAGGTGCAGGGCGCTGATGTGCGCGCCGACTGCCACCGAGACGCCGCTGGCAAGGAGCTGGTATTCCGGCGAGGACGGTCGGTTCAGCTGACCAAGGATCGTCGCAGCCGGCAGGCTGAGCGGGCCCGCCAGCCTGTCCGCAACAGCGGGCCGCCGCGAGACGGGGATCAGCTTCGGGTCAGCGAACACGGTGTAGGTCTGCATGGTCATCGCCAGCGCCGTGCCGTTGCTGCTCATGATGTCGCCGCGGACGGCAGGAATCTGAACTGTCGCCAGCTGCACCCGCTCCGAAGCGGTGCGGTAGGCAGCCGAGTCGACGGCCTGCACCTGCACGAGCCGTGCGGCAAAGATCGACAGCGCGACCGCCATGCAGAGCAAGGTGATGCGCAGGCGCCGTGCCGGGCTTGCACGACGCCGTGCCCGCGCTGGCCGCCGAACTGCCCGTCGGGCCGGCCGCGCCGCGGCGTCCGACGATCGGCGGCCAGCGCCGCCTGAGGTGCCGGCCGGCCCGCGTGCGGGCCGGAACCTGACGGGGTCACCGTGCCGCTGGCTGCCGTGCCGCTGGCTACCGCGGCCCTGGCTGCCCTGACTTCGCCGGGGCCGGCCAGCTGGCCTGGCCATGTCACCCGGCCGCGCCACGCTACGCGCTGGCCTGGCGGGGCTGCGTGAGCCGCCTGGTACTGGCCTGACCCGGCGGCGGCGCTGGGCGCCGTCCTCGCCGTCGCGCCCCTCCGCACTGGTCACCGGCCCGACCCGGCCTTCGTGGTAGGAGTCCGGTGCCGCCCGGCCCGATTCTTTGGTGCACGGTGCTTGGCGGCACCCTCATCGGCGGCACCGCTATTGGCGGCACCGTTATTGGCAGCGCCGTGCGTGGCCGCGCCGTGCGAGGCCGCCTGGGTCCGGGCGGCCTGAGGTGTGGTGCCGGCTGCTATCAGAGCTGAGCCCTGGTCATGCAGCCGGTACGTACGGCCGGTACGCAGGTCCAGGATGGTGGCGTTCGTCTCGGATCGCATGCCCAGCTGGTAGGCCCGCTGCGCGATCTCGCCCGGCGCCAGCTCGTTCTGGATCTTGCCCTCCAGGGTCTGCTGCTGCAGCGACAGCTTCGCGTTCTCGTGCTGCAGCTGGCTGAGCTGGAAACTCGTCGCGCCGAGGGTCGTGTTCACCACCAGGAGGCAGACCAGCCCACCGCCGAGCAGCCCTAGTACCAGCAGGACGAACGGCATCCGCGGCAGCGCCACGCCGGCCGGCGAGCGCGTCGCGCGCAGGGCACGGCCCGCGTCCCGGACCGCCTTCGCCGGCACCGACGGCGCCGGACGCCGAGCCGGACCAGCCCGCGTGGCTGCCTGTCCGGCCCTAACTGATGCCGCCGGACGTGGCGCGGTCGCGGTCACGTCCCGATCGACGGACCGAGCGCTGCGCGGCATGGCCGGCGCGCCCGGCGGGCTCGTGCGCCCGGTGCGAGGCCGCGCAGGCGCGTCGACCGGTCCGGTATGGCGGGTGGCCGGCCGGCTGCGGCGGGAGTCCGGCTCGGCCAGTCCGGCCCGGTCTGGTGCGGGGCGCAGCCGAGTTCGGGGCTGAGCTGCTGGTGCGATCCGGGTTGTGGTGTTCATCGGGCTAGGTCGCCCCTCCCTGTCTCCTCATGCCGCCGTCTCCTCATGCCGCTGCCCTGATCCGCTCGGCCGCCCGGAGCCTCGCCGGTGCCGCCCGTGAGTTCGCCCCTAGCTCATCCGGGCCTGGCCGCTCTGCGCCTCTGGTGAGGAGGCGGAACTGCGGGCGCGAGGCCTCAAGCGAGACCGGCAGGCCCTGGGGCGTCGTATCGGCCGACCGCGCAGCCAGTTCCCTCTTCACCGCGCGGTCCTCGAGTGAGTGATACGCAAGCGTGACGATCCGGCCGCCAACCCCGAGCGCATCAAGCGCGGCGGGCAGCGCCCGGTGCAGCGCCTCCAGCTCCCCGTTCACCTCGATCCGGAGCGCCTGGAACGTGCGCTTGGCCGGATTGCCGCCAGTCCGCCGCGCCGGTGCCGGGATGGAGTCTCTGACGATGTCAGCGAGCCTGGCTGTGCTGGTCAGTGGCTCGCGCGTTCGCTCCCGGACGACGGCGGCAGCAATCCGGCGGGCAAAGCGCTCCTCGCCGTAGTCGCGCAGTACCCGCGCGAGGCGGTCAGCCGGATAGGTGTTGAGAACATCTGCGGCCGTCAGCTGGCTGGCCTGATTCATCCGCATGTCGAGCGGTGCGTCTTGCGCGTAGCTAAAGCCGCGGCTCGGGCTGTCCAGCTGCGGGGAGGAAACCCCGAGGTCGAACAAGATGCCCTGAACGGCGCTGAGGCCCGCCTCGGCCAGGATCTGAGGCAGTTGGTCGTAGACCGCCTGGACGAGCGTCACCCGGTGAGCGAAGGCGGCCAGGATCCGGCGCGATTCCTCGATCGCGGCCGCATCAGTGTCGATGCCGATCAGGCTGAGCAGCGGATGCGCGGTCAGCAGCGCACGAGCATGCCCAGCCCGGCCTAGTGTCGCGTCCACGAGAATGGCGCCAGGGGAATCAAGGGCGGGCCCTAGCAGCTCGAGAACCCGGTCGCGCATGACCGGCAGGTGTGCGGCTGCAGCCGTTCCCATCGTGCCCCCTCGCTTCTGCCCTGACGCCGCTTGCCGCGGCGATCCCGCTCGCCCTGCTGCCGCGATGCCCGGCCAGGCCCCCATCCGCGCAATTGCACTGACCAGTCGAGGTGTCCGCCTGGCGCCGGGGAAGTGACGTCAGCCGGGCCTTCGGCCCTCCAGCACGGGTGGAGATCTCGCCGGGCATCCAGCTCGCCGTTACAGAACTCCTGGCAGGACCTCCTCCGACGCGTCAGCGAATGCGTCCTCTTGCTGCTCTAGGTAGCTGATCCAGGCAGCGGCATCCCAGATCTCCAGCCGGGTATTGGCCCCGATCACGACGCAATCGCGGTCCAGCCCGGCGTACTCGCGCAGGCCCTGGGGAATCGTGATCCGGCCTTGCCGGTCCAGTTCCTCGTCCGATGCGCTGGCGAAGAACACCCGGCTGTAGTCCCGGACGGCCTTCGCGGTCACTGGCGCAGTTCGCAGCGCGTCGGTAATCCGGCTGAACTCCGTTACCGGGAAGACGTAGAGGCACCGTTCCTGGCCCTTGGTCAGTACCAGGCCAGCCGACAGCTCCTCGCGGTACTTGGCAGGCAGGATCAGCCGGCCCTTCTCGTCGAGGCGAGGCGTGTGGGTGCCAAGGAACACCCGCCTCACCTCCCCAGGCTCCCCACATCAGGCCCTCAGGACACCATTGTTGCCCCACGGAGCACCACTGTACTCCACTATCCCCCACCGTCAATCACGGGAGACCCGTGAACCGCCCAACCGTCGAAGGAGTTACCAGGTCATTGGAGGTGGAGCGAAGTGGAGTAGAGCGCGCGAACCCGACCCGAAACGATGTTGTGCTGCCCTTACCTGCCGCGTGTTAGGCGACCGGCTAAGTGGAATAAGTCATCACAGCGTTACGGGCCTGATAATGGGCGTGGGATCGCCCTCGACCCATACAAGGACGTACTGTCTTGATCGCACGACTGATCCCGCCGCTCCAGCGATGATGTGCTGCATGGCCGCTGAAGAGGTTGTTGAGCAGTGAGAGCAGCTAATTGGGGAATAGCCGCCAGGAGGGCGCGTGGTCACGGACACCGACCAGCAGGCTGACAGGTCGCTCGATGAGCTCGTGGACGTGGCCAGGCAGGTCAGCACCGCGATGCAGACCGTCATCTCCGGTAAGCCCCGGGTGATTCGCCTTGCCCTTACGGTGCTGCTAGCCGAAGGCCATATCCTCATCGAGGACGTGCCTGGCGTTGGCAAAACTCAGCTCGCCAAAGCGCTGGCCAAGTCGATCGACTGCTCGGTGCGGCGGGTGCAGTTCACTCCGGATCTGCTGCCCAGCGACATTACTGGTGTCAGCGCGTTCAACCAGGAACTCCGTGAGTTCGAGTTCAAGCCCGGACCTATCTTTGCCAACATCGTGCTCGGCGATGAGATCAACAGGGCGTCACCTAAAACGCAGTCGGCGCTGCTGGAGTCGATGGAGGAATCCCAGGTCACTGTTGACGGCAGCACGTATCAGCTGGACTCGCCGTTCATGGTGATCGCGACTCAGAATCCCGTCGAGATGGAGGGGACCTACCCGCTGCCGGAAGCACAGCGGGACCGGTTCATGACCAGGATCTCGATCGGGTACCCAGACCCCGCGGCTGAGCTCGCGATGCTCGATTCCCATGGCGGCGGGTCCCCGCTGGACCAGCTCAAGCCGGTTGCCCACGCAAGCGACGTGCGGGCTCTGGTCGCAGCGGTGCGCGAGGTACATGTCTCCCAGCCGATCCGCCGGTACATCATCGACCTGGTTAACGCGACCAGGAGCTCGCCGGAGCTCCGGCTCGGCGCCTCGCCGCGGGCAGCGCTGCATCTCCTGCGGGCAAGCCGGGCGCAAGCTGCGCTCGACGACCGCGACTTCGTTATTCCAGACGACGTGCAGTCACTTGCGGTCCCGGTGCTCGCGCACCGGCTGCTGCCGAGTGCCGACGCCATGATTGGCCGGGAAAGGCCAGACGAGGTCCTATCCGGAATCGTCCGCCGACTCCCGCTGCCAAGCCATTAAAGCGCGTACACTCGGGCGCAGAGCAGCCGGAAGGACATCGACAATGCGCACGCTGCTCGCCGGGATGACGACCCGGGGGACTTCGTTCCTGGCCGCGGGTGCCGCATCGGCCGTGGCAGGTTACTTCCTGGGTGAGCGCGGCCTGTTCTGCGTAGGGATCGCGCTGCTCGCGTTGCCGCTGCTCGCTGGGGCAGCAATCAAGCGAGCCCAGTACCGGCTGGGCACAAGCCGCACTATCAGCCCGCCGCGCGTCCCGGCAGGGCAGACAGCCACGGTGACACTGCGGCTGGAAAACGTGTCCAGGGTGCCTACCGGCCTGCTGCTGGCCGAGGACACCGTGCCGTATGCACTCGGTACCCGGCCACGGTACGTGCTGGACAAGATCGAGCGGAACGGCTCGCGGGAGCTGACCTATTCGCTCCGGTCCGACATGCGGGGCAAGTTCGAGATCGGGCCCTTGCAGTTGCGCGCCGCCGATTCTTTCGGGCTCGTCGAGCTGGCGCGCTCGCTGTCCGGGCGGACCAGCTTCGTCGTGACACCGCGGGTGGTTCCACTGGCCAGGACCGTTATCAGCAGGTCGTGGGCCGGAGAGGGAGACGGCCGGGCACGCCTGTCATCGACTGCCGGTGAGGACGATGTCATTCCGCGTGCCTACCGGGACGGCGACGAGCTTCGGCGCGTGCACTGGCGGTCAACGGCCAGGTATGGCGAACTGATGGTGCGCAGGGAGGAGCAGCGCTGGCGGAACAAGGCAACGATCTTCCTCGATAGCCGTTCGCTCGCACACGTCGGCAGCGGTGCCGCATCCTCCTTCGAGATGGCGGTCAGCGCAGCCGCATCGCTCGGCGTGCATGTGGCCCAGGAAGGGCTCACCGGTCAGTTCAGCACTGATGGCGAGGTCATCCGCAGTGGCCCGTTCTTCGAGGACAGGCTGCTCGACTCGCTCGCCGTCCTGAGGGCCTCAAGCAGCCGCAGCCTAGCCCAGGCGTTCTCCGCGCTCAGAGTGCTCGGCGGCGGCGTGATCATCGCCGTGATGGGCCGGCTCTCGGTAGCAGAAGCTCAGCAGCTAGCGGCCTGCAGGGCCGAAGGCAGCCAGGGCATCGCGCTCCTGCTTGATGTCGGGAGCTGGTCGGACGAGGCGCGCAGGCTCCGCGTCGCGAACGGGGACACCAGCCACGAGCCGGCGCCCGCCAGCACGCCGCCGGTGGCCGATCTGCCGATGCCCGGCTTGCCGATGCCCGGCGTGCCGATGATTGACCTCCCCACTGGGGAGCCGACCACGCGGGAAACCGCCGAGACCACAACCGCTGCAGGTGTCTTGCGCAGCGCCGGCTGGCACGTCACGTCGCTCGACGCCGGGACGCCACTCGCCGTCGCCTGGCAACGGCTGCCGCACACGGTCGGGATGCTCGCCGCTGCAGGTCACGCGGACGCGCGCACCGGGCGGCCGTCATGAACCTGCGCCTCGCGATGACCGCCGCCGTCGCCGTCGTACTGGCATCGCTGTCGCTGAGCTCCGTCATTGCCGGAGCCAACTGGTTCGTGACCGGCATGGGTGCCGTCGCGGTTGCCACACTCGCCGGGATCCTGAGCCGCCAGTCCAGGCTGGCATCGGCCGTCACGGCCACCGTCGCGGTCCTGATCGCGGTCGTTCCGCTGCTCAGCACGCCGAGCTGGCCGGAGCGGGTCGCGGGCCTGGCGATTGTCGTCGTCACCGCGCTGAGCGCGACAGGTGCGCGCCCGCTGCGCGCCTTCGCCGTGCTGGCCTGTTACCTGGCCTTTCTCCTGCTGTACCTGAATCTCGTGTTTACGCACGGTTCGTCATTCGGGCAGATCATCCCGAGTCACAGCTCCCTGTCAGCGCTTGGCCGGCTATGGCGGGCTTCCTTCGCCGATTTCAGGTTCGCGCCGCCAGTTCCCGACCTTGAGCCGGTGAGCCTGGTGGCGGCGGCTGGCATCGGAGCCATCGCCATCGCCGTGGACATCCTCGCCGTTCGACTGCGGCGGCCTGCTGTCTCCGGGCTGCCGCTGCTGCTGCTGTTCAGCGTGCCGGTTGCGAGCAACCTGAAGGTCTTCGGCGTCCAGCAGATCACTGTCTTCGCGCTCAGCCTGACCGGATACCTCGGGCTGCTGGCAGCCGACGGCCGGGACCGGCTCCGCATGTGGGGCAGGCTGGTCACCTTCCGCCACGTCCAGTCTCCCGATGAGACCGGATCCGGACCCGACACCAGGGAGCTGGCAGCGTCTGGCCGCCGCATCGGGCTGACCGCAGTGTGCCTGGCGATCGTCATCCCGGTGATCCTCCCGGCGATGCACGCCCACGATCTGTTTGGCACGACCCCGGGTGGCAACGGCGCCAGCGGGAGCTCCGGGGTTTCGCCGCTGCTCCAGGTAGGACCGCTGCTCGAGGGCAAACCACAGACGGTGCTGACCTATACGACCACGGCATCCGACCCGAGCCAGCAGTACTTCCAGGTGTATGCCCTGAACTACGACGCGCGGGTCAATGAGTGGCTTCCGCCGCACGCCACTGACCGTGCCCTCGCCGCAGGAAACCTCCCGTGGAAGCCGCCCGGCGTTGTGACCACCACTCCTGTTGTCGGCATACGGACAGCCGTCCACATCAGCCGGGACTACAGCGGCGCCTCGGTATTGCCCATGCCGTATGCCCCGACACAGGTTGACGTCATCGGTGCAACCGGCGGCTGGCTCGAGAGCTCCAGCTCGCAGATGGTCTTCAACAACGGCCTGACCATGGCGAACCTGTCGTACACGGTGCGGAGCACCGTGCTAAATCTCAGGGCAGCCAACATCCCCAACCAGCCCGTCCCCGCCAGGATCCAGGCTGAGTACGGATCGTATAACGGACCCGACCGAGCCGAGCTGCGCGCGATCGCCAGGGCTAATACCGCCGGAGCTTTGACTCCGCTGGAGAGCGCCCAAGACCTGGAGAGCTGGTTCCGCAGCCACTTCAGCTATAGCCTCAAGCCAGATCTTCCCGCCACCAACTGGCTGCCCACGTTCCTGACCACAGACCAGCGCGGCTACTGCAGCCAGTTCGCCCAGGCATTCGCCGTACTGGCACGGCTCATCGGTATCCCATCCCGGATCGCGGTTGGTTACACCGGCGGTACCCAGGTAGCGGGTCCCGGCGACACCTGGCAGGTCACCACGCACGATGCGCACGCCTGGCCCGAGCTCTATTTCAGCGGCGAGGGCTGGCTCCGGTTCGAGCCGACGCCGACCGGCGTGGGCGGCCAGCGTACCGGAACAGTTCCCCCCTACGCTGCCCTGGGCAACACTGGCTCCTCGCAGCACCAGACCAATCACCGCTCCAACTCGACGGGCCCCCAGTCCACGACGCACAGCGACAAGCGTCCGGGGAACATCAGCAAATTGGAGCACCTGTCCAGCGCAGAGGTCGCCGCCGCGAAGAAGTCCTCAGGCTCCGATCTCTGGCTGGCGATCGTGATTCCGGCCGGGGTGTTGCTGCTCCTCTCCTGGCCAGCCCTGATCCGCCTGGCAACGAGCCGCCGACGCTGGCTGACCGCGTCCAGCGACGCTGACCTCGCGCACGCAGCCTGGCGCGAACTGACTGATGACCTCGCCGACTACGGGCTCGGGTTCGCGCCGGCCGAGACGCCGCGCGCGGTGGCGAGACGGGTGGCCGGGGGTGCAAACCTGGACGAGTCCGGCATCCAGGCCGTGCAGCAGATCAGCGCCGCTGAGGAACGGGCCAGGTACGCGCGGCTGGCGGACTCAGGCGCCGGGCTCAAGGCCAGTGTGCGGACCGCGCGCCGGGCGATCTCGGCGTCAGTGCCGCGCCGCCAGCGGCTCCGGGCCAGGCTGCTGCCGGCCTCTACGCTCCTGGCCGCAGGTCACCTGGCTCAGCGGGCCGGCGAGATGTTCAGCTGGCTGGATTTCTCATGGCCGGCCGTGCGGCGCCAGTTGCGGGCGATCGTCCACCGGACAGGCTAGAACGGGCCAGCTGAACCTGAGCACCGCCGTATCCAGCCACGGCGCCTCGAACCACGGTGTGGACAACCGGGCAAGCTGGTACCCATACCTTGCGCATGGCGATGGCACCTGGTCCCTCGCCTAGCGGTTGTTGCCCTCCTGGCGGCGGCGCCAGCGCTCCTCGATGCGCTCCATGAGGCCACTGGTGGCGGCGGCCTTCGACGCCGACTTGCGCTCCCGCCGCCGGCTGCGGTCCGTCACCATGCCCGCCATCCGCCGGTAGCTGGCAATTGCCCAGGTGCTACTGACCAGGAGAACCACGAAGCCAGCGCCCGCGAGCCAGTTGTACTTCAGGACAACGCCGGCTACGACCATGCCCACGCCAAGTACGAAGCCGATCGCGGCCTCGATGACCCTCCGCCGGTAGTGAACTTTAGGGTCTTTTGCCCGCATTGCCCGAGCAAGTCGCGGATGCTCGGCGTAGAGCGCCTGCTCAATCTGCTCGAGCTGACGCTGCTCGTGCTCAGAGAGCGGCACTGTGCCTCCCATCAACCAGGCCGATGCTGAAGTTTGCTGCGGCCCCTGCCTTACGCCCAGAATACGAGCGCGAAGGCGCCCTGTGGAAGGGTACATGGCCACTGCGGGCGCTCCCGAACGCCGTGACCGGGTGGAGTCGTCACTTTTCCCGCTTATGCCCCTGACATTGCGGCCGGTCCGCCGTCCGGGCGGCCTGGCTGGCCACGATCAACCAGGGTGGCCGGCCGCACGGCGTCTGGCCCGAACCGTCCGGTGATCTTGTCCAGGGCCGATTCAGCGTCCCGCCAGGAGGAGCCGCCCTCGCCGAGCGCGAGCTGAGTCGACGCGGCCGCGGCGTGGACCAGCCCGGTTGCCCGGACGCCGACCAGGCGCAGCCTGGTCTGACCGCTCAGGCCCGATGACGCGTACAGCGCGCAGGCGGTGGCATAGATCCGCTGCGTCTCGCTGGTCGGCTCAGGCAGCGTCTTCGAGCGGGTGATGGTCGTGAAGTCCCCCTTCCGCAGCTTGATCACGATCGTTCTGGCCGCATACCCAGACGAGCGCAGCGCGGTGGCGGTCCGGCGCGACAGTCTCAGCAGCTCACGCCGGACAACGGCCGGCTCGGTGACATCGACATCGAACGTCTCCTCCGCGCCGACGCTCTTCTCCCGCACCGATGCCTCGACCCCGCGATCGTCCCGGCCCCAGGACAGCGCGTGCAAGTGCTCGGCTGCAGCCTTGCCGAGCTCGCGCTCGAGCGCGCTCACGGGCGTCCGGGCGATATCTCCGACAGTGCGAAGACCGAGCCTGGCCAGCGTCTGGCCGGTTCGCTCGCCGACCCCCCAGAGCGCCGAGATCGGCAGCGGGTGCAGGAACTCCAGCGCGCCGTCGGCCGGGATGACGAGCAGTCCGTCTGGCTTGCAGTGCACGGAGGCTAGCTTGGCCAGGAACTTGTTCGCGGCGATGCCGACCGAGCAGGTGATCTGCTGTTGCTCAGCGACCTGCCGCCGGATCAGCTCGCCGATCCTTGCGGGCGGGCCAAGCAGGCGCCTGGCCCCGGACACATCGAGGAACGCCTCGTCGAGCGATAGCGGCTGAACCAGCGGGGTAACCGCTGCGAAAATTGCCATGACTTCCTTCGACACCGCGCTGTACAGGCGGTGTCGCGGCGGGATCACGGTGGCCTGCGGGCAGAGCCGGCGCGCCCTGGACATCGGCATCGCCGACCGCACTCCGAATGAGCGCGCCTGGTACGTGGCCGACAGCACCACGCTGCGGCCGGACAGACCGCCGACGATGACCGGACGCCCGGCGAGCTCGGGGCGATCCCGTATCTCGACACTCGCGTAAAAAGCGTCCATGTCGACATGCAGGATGTTGCTGCCGGTGTCGTCCCTTGCTGGTCCTGCCGTGGCGGACGGGACCCGACTGCCCATGCCTCACCTGCCAGCTACTGCCCCAGTCCCCTGCACCGACTGTAGCGGCCGCCGCTGACAAAACTCAGAGCGCCAGTGACAAGCTCAGAGCGCCAGCGTGGGCTTCAATTCCAGCAGCCGCGCCAGCAGGCCGTTGACGAACGAGGATGAGTCGTCCGTGGACAGCTCGCCGGCCAGCGTGACCGCTTCGCTGATGGCGACGGCGTCCGGCACGCCGTCGTTCCACATCATCTCCTGCACTCCTATCCGCAGGATGTTACGGTCGACAGCTGGCATCCGGTCGAGCGTCCAGCCATGGGCATGCGCGGCTAGCAGTTCGTCGATCTGCTTGGCGTGCTCGTGCACGCCGCGGACGAGGGCGGCCGCGTACTCCGCAACTGGCGGGTCGGCGGCGGCGGTCCGCTCGGCCAGCAGGTCCAGCACCGGCTCACCGCGAAGCTCGGCCTCATACAGGATGTCAAGCGCCCGCTTGCGGGCCTTCGTGCGTGCTGCCATGGCTGTGCTCGTTCGTAACAGTGTTCGTGTTCAGGCCGACGGCCGGAAACTCAGGCCCGGCCTAGGTAATCCCCGGAGCGCGTGTCGACCCGGATCCTCTCGCCGGTGGTAATGAACAGCGGCACCTGGATCTGGGCTCCGGTCTCCAGAGTGGCGGGCTTCGTCCCGCCGGTCGACCGGTCGCCCTGCAGGCCTGGGTCGGTGTGCTGGACCGTCAGCTCGACCGCGGCGGGCAGTTCCACGTACAGCGGTGTGCCGTCGTTGAAGGCAATCGTGGCGGTCTGCTCTTCCAGCAGGTAGTTGGCTGCGTCACCGACGACAGCGGCGGGAATGTGCGGCTGGTCGTAGTCGGTGGTGTCCATGAAGACGAAGTCATCGCCCTCGCGGTAGAGGTACTGCATCTCCCGCTTGTCGACGTTGGCGACCTCGACCCGCACGCCCGCGTTGAACGTCCTGTCGACGACCTTGCCGGACAGCACGTTCTTCAGCTTGGTGCGCACGAAGGCGCCGCCCTTGCCGGGCTTGACGTGCTGGAAGTCCACCACGCTCCAGAGCGCGCCGTCGATGCTCAGCGTCATGCCGTTCTTCAGGTCATTGGTGGTGGCCACGTCAGTGTGTCTCCTGCATGCGTCCGGAACTGGGTGCCGGTCAGAGCACCAGCAGTTCCTTGGTGGTCGTGGTGAGTACTTCCGCCGGACCCGCCGCACCCCCGCTGGTGTCAGCGCGAACGACGAGGGTGTCCTCGATCCTGACGCCGCCCTTGCCGGGCAGGTAGATCCCGGGCTCGATCGTGACGGGGACCCGTTCCGCCAGTCTACCTGTCCGGCCCGGTCCCATCAGCGGCGCTTCGTGCACCTCCAGCCCAACTCCGTGTCCTAGCCCATGACCGAAATGACCGCCATAGCCGGCGGCAGTGATCAGGTCCCTGGCGGTCGCGTCCACCGCGGAGATGTCGGCGCCCGGCACGGCGGCTCCGACTCCGGCCAGTTGCGCAGCAGCCACCAGGTCGTAGATCTCCCGCTGCCAGGCGGCTGGCTCGCCGAGCGCGACAGTCCTGGTCATGTCCGCGTTGTAGCCCCCGAAGCACGCACCGCAGTCGATGGTGATCAGGTCGCCGCGAGCGAAGGCCCGGCCTGCCGGCGTGTGGTGCGGGATCGCGCCATTCGGGCCGCTGGCCACGATGGTCTCGAACGCCAGGCCGTCTGCGCCAAGGTCGATCATCGCTCGCTCCAGCAGGACGGCGAAGCTGCGCTCGGTCCGGCCGGGCTCGATCTGGCCCAGCACAGCAGCAAAGGCCTCAGCGGTGATCGCGCAGGCCCTGGCCAGCAGCTCAATCTCGCTGTCGTCCTTGATCATCCGGAGTTCCTCGATGACGTGGCCGAGCGGCACGAGCCCCGGGCCGTTCTCGAGCTCGGCAAGCTCCGTATAGCGCTCGACGGTCATCTGCTGTGCCTCGAATGCCAGCGTGCCGTAGCCCCGCTCGGTCGCCAGCATCGCCAGGGCCGGCTCAAGCTGCCGCTCCGTCGCCACTTCGATGTCAGAACAGTCGCGCTCGGCCGCCTCGGCGTAGCGCGAGTCGGTCGCGAGGACGCCGGCTCCGGCGGCCGGGAGCAGGATCGCGGCGTTGGAGCTGACGAGACCGGTCAGGTAGCGGACATTGGGTCCGCTGGTAATCAGCGCGGCGTCGGCGCCCGCCTCGGCGATCTTCTGCTGGGCGCGGGAGCGGCGGGCTGCGTGGATTTCGGCCATGCCCTGACTCTAGTGATCACAGTGCGAATGATCACAGTGCCAGTAACCACAATGCTGGTAGTAACGGGCGCTAGTCCGCGCTGGGCACGTCGTCGCCCAGCACGATGCCGCCGCCCCGGCTCCAGGTCAGGTAGCGCCAGGACAGGTTCACGAGCGTGACCACCCGGTTCCGGCCGCCGAGCAGGTAGATCAGGTGCAGGCCGAGCCAGGCGAGCCAGGCGATCGTGCCCCGCAGGTGCAGCCCGCCGCGCAGCTGCACCACCGCCGAGCGGCGGCCGATCGTCGCCATGGTGCCCTTGTCGTGATACCTGAACGGCGTCGTCGGCTGGCCCGCCATCAGCCGGACGACCTGCTCCGCCGCGTGCCGGCCCTGCTGGATCGCGGGCTGGGCGAGCTGCGCGACCGGCGACTGGTTGTTGATGGACACGTCGCCGGTTGCAAAAACCCGATCCTGCCCGGTAACCCGGAGGTCGGCGCCGACCTCGATCCGGCCGCCCTTTCCGTGTGGCAGGCCGGACGTCCATCCGGTGCTCGGCGCGGAGACCCCCGCCGCCCACACCGTGATGTCGCTGCGGTGCTCACTGCCATCGCCCAGCAGCACCGATCCAGGCCTGACTTCCTTGATCGCGGTGCTCAGCAACACCTCGACGCCTCGGTTGACAAGTTGCTGGCGGGTGTAGGAGCGAAGCGTGTCCGCGTACGGCGCGAGCAGCGCCGGGCCCATCTCCACCAGCCGCACCTTGAACATAGACCGGTCGATCTCAGGGAAGATCGCCGGCAGTGCCACGTTTCGCAGCTCGGCCAGCGTCCCGGCAAGCTCGACTCCGGTCGCGCCGCCGCCGACAATCGTCACGGCGAGCTGCGGGTCGGACAGGCCCTCGTTCCGGCGCTCCAGCGCCGTCAGCAGCTCATTCCGCAGCGCGATCGCATCACGCCTGGTGTACAGGCTCATGCTGTGCTCGGCCGCGCCCGGCACGCCGTAAAAGGCCGCGGTGACCCCGGTCGCGATGATCAGGTAGTCGTAGCTCAGCTCCTCGCCGGTCCTCAGCGTCGCGACGCACCGCTCTAGGTCGAGGCCGACCATCTCGCCATTGCGGAACCGGGCACCGCGTCTGCCTGTCGCCGACCACAGCGGGTAAGCGACGTCGGCTGAGGTGAGCCCGGCCGTCGCTACCTCATACAGCAGCGGCTGGAAGGTGCTGTAGACGTTCCGGTCCAGCAACGTGACAGCCGCGCGCGACCTGGCCAGTACCTGCAGCGCCGACATTCCGGCAAAACCGCCGCCGACAACCAGCACGGCAGGGCCGTCCGGGTGCTTCCGCCGCCGGTTATGTACCATCACGCTCCGCTCTGCTTCGGGCACCTGTGGCATTGCCCGGGGCAGCGCCGTCGAAACAGCAGCGCCGTCGGGACAGCCGCACCGTCGAGACAGCCGTGCGGCAGCTAGCCAGCCATCTCCCTGATCTGCTCGACCAGCGCTAGCCGCTCCGCATGCGATCCGGCCATTGGGGCCACGTTCAGGGTGGTAACGCCGGATTCCCGCATCGCCGCGACCCGCTCGGCTACGAACGACTTCGGCCCGATCAGGGAAACGTGCTCCAGCAGCTCGGCCGGGATAAGCCCGGCGGCCTCGTCCTTGCGCCCCGCGAGGTAAGCGTCCTGGATCGCAGCCGCTTCCTTGCCGTAGCCGTAACGCACGGCCAGGTTGTTGTAGAAATTACGGCCGCGGGCGCCCATGCCGCCGATGTACAGCGCCTGAACCGGCCGGATGAGGTCGATGAGTCCCTTGACGTCGTCGCCGATGGCCAGCGCGGTCTGCGCGAACACGTCCAGCGGCGGCAGCGACGGATCGCGTTTGGCCAGGCCGGCCTCAAGCGACGCGCCCCACACCTGCCCGGCCTTCTCCGGGTAGTAGAAGATCGGCTCCCACCCCTCGGCCAGCTCGGCGGCCAGCTCCACGTTCTTGGGACCAAGCGCAGCCAGGATGATCGGGATGCGCTCGCGGACCGGGTGGTTGATCAGCTTCAGCGCCTTGCCGAGGCCAGTGCCCTGGCCTTCCGGCAGCGGGATCTGGTAATACGTGCCGTCGTACTGCAGCCGCTCCCGCCGCCAGACCGCGCGGCAGATCTCGATGGTCTCGCGCGTCCTGCCCAGCGGCGCGTCATAGGGCACGCCGTGCCAGCCCTCGATCACCTGCGGGCCGGAGGCGCCGATCCCGAGCGAGAACCGGCCGCCGGACACGTAGTCGATGCCCGCCGCGGTCATCGCCGTCAGCGTCGGCGTTCGTGAGTACAGCTGCATGATGCCGGAGGCGAGCTCTAGCCGCTCGGTGACCGCAGCCAGGAACCCGAGCTGGCTGACTGCGTCGTAGCTGTACGCCTCGGGCACGAAGACGATATCCAGCCCGGCCTTCTCGAAATCGGCCAGCTCGGCAGCTGTCTCCCTGAAGCCGCCCGCGTAGTTCAGAGCCATCCCGATGCGCATGCAGCTGCTCCCTTTCCCGGCCCGGCGGTCGCGGGTCGGCGACCCGGCATCAGCCCAGACGGCTAGTTTCTCGGTTCGGATGAATCGTAACTGCCGGTTGTCGCAGCGGGCCAGATGCCAGACCCGCGGCAGCCGGAGTCGCGGCAGCCGCAACCCGGAGGGAACCGGGCCGTCGGGAATGGCGTCGAAATGGCGATGGCACGCCGCCACAGGCGGCCTGCGCAGACCCTGAGGGAGCGGGACATGCTGACGGAGCAGGACATGGACAGATCCGAGACGACTGGGCCTGCGAAGTACCCGCGGCTGAAGCTGGCCGCCACTCTCGCGGCCTGTACCGCAATGATCGCTGCGGCGGGTGCCACAACCGCGGTACCCGCCGTGGCTGGCCCCTTCGCGGCCAGCACCGCCGCTGCCGCCATCAGCGCACCGCGCGCGACGGCCACCACCGGTCAGGACTCGCGGAGCGGGGCGAAGGCGTACGCCCGGCACCTGCTCGCCCGGCTCCGCCTGCCCGCCGGCTCGCGCCGGATGCACTTCAAGCACATCGCCGGCCTCTCACCGTCACTCGCGGCCATCCTGACCGACGTTGTCGACCGGCGGGCCCTGTACCGCGTCCACGAGGCGATGACCGGCCTGAGCAGGTATCTGCAGGCGCACGCGCCGGCCGGGATGACCGTGAGCAGCTGGGGGTGGATCGGCTACCGGGGGAAGATCACGGCCAGGACGGTGACCTTCAGCCCGCGGCACCTGCCGGCCGGGATCTACTCAGCCATGCTGGTGACGACGTTCAAGCCGGCCAAGGGCGGCGCGTCGCTGCTGCGCGCCGATGCGCAGGTGGCCTGGTTCCCGCCGCGCGGCGGCGCCGTCCGCATCCACGCCGCGGACTACAAGTCCGTCACGGTCACCCGCTATCGCTCCGGCGGCCGGGACCGGCGGCGGAGGACCGTGAGCGGAGCACGCCAGGTGCGGAAGCTGGTCGCCATGTACAACCGGCTGCACGGCGCCCCAGACGTGGTGACTGGCTGCCCGGTGATCGATCCGAGCACCACTGAATACCGGCTCACTTTCCACCCCGCGCACGGCGCACGCACAGTCGTGCTGTCACCGACGAACTGCCTCTTCGTCGGCGTGACGATCGGCGGCCAGCCGGAGCCGGACCTGTACCCGGCGGGCGCGGTGATCGCCGCCGCCAGCCGCGTCCTGCGGTAGCCGCTCAGCCGGCTGCGGCCAGCAGCTTCGCCACCGCGCGCAGCGCGAGCTCGTACGACTGCTGGCCGAGCCCGGCGATGGTGCCAGTCGCGACAGCCGATACGACCGAGGTATGCCGGAAGGACTCGCGGGCGGCCGGGTTCGACAGGTGCACCTCGATCAGCGGAGTCGTCAGCATGGCGAGGGCATCCCGCAGCGCGTACGAGTAGTGCGTGAACGCAGCCGGGTTGATCACCACGGGCAGCCGGCGCTCGAACGCCTCGTGCACCCAGCCGATGAGCTCAGCCTCATCATCGGTCTGCCGGAAGTCGACCGCGAGCCCCAGCTCAGCGCCGAGGTCGCGGCACGCGCCCGCGATGTCGGCCAGCGTCGCTGATCCGTAGACCTCCGGCTCGCGGGCGCCGAGCATCCCGAGATTCGGGCCGTTCAGCATCAGGACAGTCGTCATCTCTGTCGTCATCGGCGCCTCGTGACGGGATCACGCATCGCTCAGGACACCTCCGCGTAGGCCAGCTCGAGCAGTTCTTCCGGCGGGTCGGCCATGATGCCCGGTCTCGCCAGGCCGTCCAGCACGACCAGCCGCAGCCTGGCCGCTCTCGTCTTCTTGTCGACCGCCATCGCCGCGCGCAGCGCGGGCCAGGCATCAGGCCGGTACCTGACTGGCAGGCCGACGGCCGTCAGCACGCTGCGGTGCCGCTGCGCCGTCGGGGCGTCCAGCCGCCCGGCCAGCCGGCTCACGGCGGCGGCGAAGCACATTCCGATCGCGACCGCGTCACCGTGCCGCAGGCTGAAGTTCTCGACCCGCTCGATCGCATGACCCAGTGTGTGCCCGTAGTTGAGCGTCTCCCGCAGGCCGGCCTCGCGCAGGTCGGCGGAGACCACCGCAGCTTTCATCGCGATCGCCCGCTCGATCAGCTCGCGCTCGTGCGGGCCGCCCGGCCGCGTGGCAGCTACCGGGTCTGACTCGATCAGGTCCAGGATGACCGGGTCGGCGATGAACCCCGCCTTGATCACCTCGGCCAGTCCGCTGACGTACTCAGCGGCCGGCAGGCTGGCCAGCACCGAGGTGTCAGCAAGTACGCCGGCCTGCGGGTAGAACGCACCCACGAGGTTCTTGCCCTCTGCCGTGTTGATCGCCGTCTTGCCGCCGATCGCCGCGTCGGTCATGCCAAGCAGCGTGGTTGGCACCAGCACCACGCGGACGCCCCGGAGCCAGGTGGCCGCGACAAACCCGGCCAGGTCGGTGACCGCTCCCCCGCCGACACCCACGATCGCGTCCGTCCGGCCGATCCCGGCCGCCGCCAGCTGCGACCACAGTCCGGCCGCGACGCTGATTTCCTTGGCCGCCTCGCCGTCCGGCACCGGCTCGGGCGAGACGGCGTATCCGGCGCTGGCCAGGGACTGGCAGACAGGCACTGCGACCTTGCTGAGCGCGGCCGAGTGGATCACCACCACGTTCCTGGCTTGAGAGCCAACGAGCGACGGCAACTCGGCCAGTGCATCTTTCCCCACGACAACCTCGTAAGGTTGCTCCCCGCCGACAGCGATCCGGGTCGCGGTCACCTGCCGTCGCCTGGCAGGCCATTGCCTGGCCGACCGCCGCTCGCGACCACCCCGGCGATCTCGGCGGCGATCGCCTCCGGCTCCCGGCCGTTGGTGCTGACTGTCAGCCAGGCCAGCCGGTCGTAGACGGGCAGCCGCTGGTCTAGCAGCGACTTGAGCTGGGCGCGCGGATTGGTACCGATCAGCAGCGGCCTAGCCTGGTCCAGCCCGACTCGCTTGGCCAGCTCGGCGAAACCGGTCTCCAGGTACACCACCGCGCGGCCAGCTAGCCTGGCCTGGGTCTGCTCGTCCATCACCGCGCCTCCGCCGAGCCCGAGCACGCCGGTCACGGGCGTTCCCGTGGCGGCTCGGCTGGCCTCGGTGCCGGCGAGGGCGGCTGCGACAGCCTCGCGCTCCAGCCGCCGGAACTCCGGCTCGCCGTCGCTGATGAAGATGTCGCTGACCGGCTTGCCGACAGCAGCCTCGACGACCGCGTCCGTATCGGTGAAGCCCACGCCGAGCTGATCGGCCAGCAGCGAGCCGACCGTCGTCTTGCCGGCCCCTGGTGGCCCGATCAGGATGATGAGCGGGAACGGGGCCGCCCCGGTCCCGGCCGCCTGCCCGTTCGCGGTCACCGGATGATCATCGCCTTCAGATACGCCTCCGCGTTGCGCGCGGTTTCGGCCACGCTGTCGCCGCCGAATTTCTCCAGCACGGCGTCGGCCAGCACCAGTGCAGCCATTGCCTCGGCCACCACGCCGGCTGCGGGCACGGCGGTCACGTCGCTGCGCTGGTTAATGGCCCTGGCTGCCTCTCCGGTCCGGACGTCCACGGTCGTCAGCGCGCGCGGGACCGTCGAGATCGGCTTCATCGCGGCGCGCAGCCGGATCGGCTCTCCCGTGCTCATCCCGCCCTCGATCCCGCCCGCGCGGTTGCTAGTACGCCGGATCCCGGCTGCAGTGCCCTCGATCTCGTCGTGGGCCAGCGACCCGCGCCGGGCCGCGGTCGTGAACCCGTCGCCCACCTCGACGCCCTTGATGGCCTGGATGCTCATCAGGCCGCCAGCCAGCCTGCCGTCCAGCCGCCGGTCCCACTGCACATGGCTGCCCAGCCCTGGCGGCAGCCCGTAGGCGACAACCTCGACGACGCCGCCCAGCGTATCCCCGTCACGGTGCGCCGCATCGATTTCTGCCTGCATCGCGGCGCTGGCCGTCGCGTCATGGCAGCGCACCGGGTCAGCGTCGATCCGCTCCTGGTCGTGCGGTCCGGGCAGGTAATCGTCAGGAGCCCGCACCGGGCCGAGGGCCACGACATGGCTGACGATCTCGGCTCCGAGCACCTGGCGCAGCAGCCGGCGGGCTACCTCGCCGAGCGCCACCCGCGCTGCCGTCTCCCGTGCGCTGGCGCGCTCCAGGATCGCCCGCGCGTCCTGCAGACCGTATTTCTGCATGCCAGCGAGATCTGCATGCCCGGGACGCGGCCTGGTCAGTGGCGCGTTACGAGCCTGAGCGGCCAGGATGTCGGCAGCCACCGGGTCGGGTGACATGACCGTCTCCCATTTCGGCCACTCAGTGTTGCCGATCGTGATGGCGACCGGGCCGCCGAGGGTCACCCCGTGCCGGACGCCGCCGGTCAGCTCGACCTCGTCCTGCTCGAACTTCATCCGGGCACCCCGGCCATAGCCGGCTCGCCGCCTCGCCAGAGCCAGCCCGATGTCCGCCGAGGTGACCTCCACCCCGGACGGCACGCCGTCGCAGACCGCGACCAGGGCGCGGCCGTGCGACTCCCCTGCTGTCAGCCAGCGCAGCATGGTGCCGATCCTGCCATGCCTGCCCGCCAGCCGTTCGTTTGCCCGCCACGCGACCGGGTATCCCGCCCTCGGCGGTGCGGGGGGAGGAACATTTCATGCGCCTGAGGAGGCGAGCTGCCGCGCCAGCCTGCCTGTATCCCGGCCCGGCAGGCTCGGCCGTACTCGGTCTCGGCGCCGTCCTCACGCTGGCCTTTGCCGGGCTCGGCGCCCACGTGCCGCCAGCCGCCGCCGGATCGGTCAGCCCCCCGGCAACGACAGTGGCATCGGTTATTCCCTCTGCGGTAACCCCTGGCAGTCAGGTGACGTTCGCGGTCTCGTGCGCCAGCGCCGACGCGGCGACCGCCACCTTCTTCGGCCGGGCATCCGGCTTGCCTGAGCAGGCACCGATGGATGCGGGGGCGGCGGACGGCGACTTCACGATCATCGTCGTCCTGCCGGAGAACATGCAGCCCGGCGTCTACCACCCCGAGGTCTCGTGCTCGGACGGGACGTCAGCTACCGCCACGCTGACGGTCACCGCGTTCCCGGTCGCCGCCATGGTGCACACCAGTCACGCCACGACATCCACCAGCGGCCTCGCGACGGCCGGCCTGGTCCTGATCGGCGTTGGTGTCGCGGCTGGCGCCATCGCGATCCGCCGCCGTACGGCTGGTCGTGCGCGCACCGGCTCCTGGCCGTCGGACTCCTGACCTCCGGCCTCGGACGGGCTAGCTCCCGCCGGACACCGGCCCCACCGCGGCTCAGCTGATCTCGCTGGTAAGCGGGCCGTGATAGCGTCGGAGATGATCATTTGCGCGCGAGATCAGCGTTGCCTCGCGACTTCATCCCCCGGCAGGCCCACCGTCGTGAGTTCTCCGTGACAAGACAAGTGATAAAGCTCGGGTCCAGCTCCATCGCCAGCCACGACGGGCTCGCCCTCGACGTGATCGCCGGCCTGGTGAGCCAGATCGCGGCCGCCCAGCGCGCTGGCCACGAGCTCATCCTCGTCACCTCCGGAGCCGCCCGGCTGGGCCAGCGGCTGCTCGCGTTCGAGGGACCCACAGCCGGCGCTGCGCCCGCGCTGCGGTCGCTTGTCGCGTCCGTGCGGTCCTCGGTGCAGTCGTCGGCCGCCTCCGCAGCAGACGACGAGTACGACCGGCTGGTCGAGTCACTGCTGAGTGTGCTGCGCCGGTACGAGAGCCCGCAATCGGCGGCCGAGGCGGCAGACACGGCGCTGCCTGCCGCCGTCGGCCAGCCCGCGCTGATGGCGCTCTACCGGCAGCTTGCCGCCGCCGTCGGTGTCGAGGTCTGCCAGATTCTGGTCTCGCGCAGCGACCTGGCGTCGGCCCGTGCGATGGGCGACCTCGGGCAGCTGCTGCGCGAGGCAGTCGGCCGGGGCCTGCTGCCGATCGTGAACGGCAACGACGCGACTGATCCGCTGTCGGCTCTCGACAACGATCAGGTAGCAGTCGCCATCGCGGTGGCCGCCGAGGCATCACGATTGCTCTTCCTGACGGACGTGCGTGCGGCGTACCGGGACGCGTCGCTCAGCGAGCGGATCGACCGACTCACCCCGGCTCAGGCGAGGGCAGTCCGGGCGACGACCGGCGGCAGCGGACGCGGCGGCATGGGCTCGAAGCTCAGCGCAGCCGCGCGTGCCGCTTGCTGCGGTGTCGAGTGCGTCGTCGGCTCGGCCCGCGAGCCGGACGTCGTCAGCCGCAGCCTCAATCCGCGGGCGCGCATGGGTACCGTCGTCAAAGCTGCCGGGCCGCAGCTCGAACCGGGCAAGCGCTGGATCGGCGGCATTGCCTACTCCGCTGGCTCAGTGCACGTGAACCGGGACGCAGAGCAGAGCCTGCGCACGGGCAGCACCCTGTTCCTGTCTGGCGTGAAGCGGGTCGACGGCGATTTCGCGGCAGGCTCGGTCGTCGAGCTGCTGGACGTCCGGCACCCCGAGCGCCTCCTCGGCCGCGGCTCGGTGGCGCTCCCCTCGGCCATACTCCGGCTGCTGCGCGCGCTGTCGCCGCAGGAGGTTGCGTGCGTGATCTCGATCCTGCTGCGCCTGAGATACGGCGGTTCCGTCCCGGCCGCCGAGCCGGACGATGCCGGCGGCGCGAGATCTCTGCTCGATCCTGACGTCTACAAGGACTGCCGGGAACTCGCGAGCGGCACCTCACGCGCAAGCCAGGAGGCGTACGCGCAGCTGGCGGCGTCCTCACCGGACCGGATCGCGGAGCTGGCCGACTCGCTCCTGCTCGCACAGCCCCAGCTGTGCACCACGTTCCTGCTGGACAAGGGATTCCTGCACGGCCAGGTGCCAGCGGACGCGGGTGCCCGCCGGGTGGCGCGGGCCATCCACGCCGTGCACCGCGAGTCCCTGGTGGTGTACCCCGGCTAGCGCGCCTTCGGCACCAATGCTAGCTAGCGCGCCTTCGGCACTGGTGCTAGCTAGCGCGCCTTCGGCACGACCGCGTACTGGCGGAGGTACAGGTCGCGGAATGTTACCGGCCCGCGCGGACCCGGCACGACGTCGATGTTGATCCCGGTCTCCGGCACCGAGAGCAGCTTGAAGCCGTCGAGCAGCCGCGGGGTCGCATTCCAGAACGCGCCCGTACCGGAATAGGTGTCAAGGAACCGCGCGGCCGCCGCTTCATCAGCCGCGATGACCGATGCCGCCAGGCCGGAGGTCTCCCGGTTGGCGATCTCGGCCGCGTCCGCCGCGCTATCGGCTGGCGCGACCGTGATCGTCGCTTCCGACCCGGCGTCGAGCGCCCATTCGTGGCCGAGCGGGTGCTTGTGCGGCGGCAGCGAGACTGCGATCCCGATCCGGTCAGCCAGCGCGATGACCTGCGGGATCAGAGCGTCCCAGAGCGTGCGCTGGACGAGCAGCAAGTTCAGCCGGTTACACACGCCGAGCCGGTCCAGGCTGCGCTCGATCAGCTGCAGCGCCAGGCCGGTGTCAGCCGAGGAGTCGATGTAGATCACCGCTCCCCCGTCGGCGTGGGCGAGCGTGCGCACGCCATGCAGCGCCGCCTCACGGGCCAGCTCCCGGGTGCTGTCGCCGCTACCCCGCAGGATGACCAGCGGGATCAGCCGAGGCTGGCGCACCAGGGCCAATGCGCTCTCCCGGCCGGGAACGCGCAGGAGCTGGATCGCCGAGCCGTCCAGCCCGGCAGCCGCCATCGCCGGTCCGACAACCTCGTCGACCAGCACGGCGGCCGACCGGATAGCGCTGGAGCCGGTGCGAAGGACGCCAGCGTTACGCGACTTGATCAGCTGCGAGGCGACGTCGACCACGACGTTCGGCCGGGCCTCGAAGTTCGCGCCGATAACGCCCACAGGGCGCCGCCACTCCTGAAGCTCGAGACCGTCCGGCAGGTCGCGAACCCGGATCCTGGGCGGCTCCGTCGCGACCCGGGCGAGGACCTTCAGCTGGTCCGTCATGGCCTCGACCCGGCCGGCATCAAGCGTGAGCCGGTCCACGAATGCGTCGGGCAGGCCGTCGGCTTTCGCCGCACGGACGTCGTCGCCGTTAGCAGCAATGACGTCGGCAGCATGCGCGTCGAGGCGGGCCGCGATCGCGAGCAGCGCGTCATTGAGATGGTCAGCAGCGGCGTCCCTCAGGGTGGCTGCGGCCCCGCGGGCGGCCTGGCCGGCCGCGACGACTGCAGAGTCCGCCGCGGTCGTGCCCTCGCTCGGCATGCTCATCGGTCTCCCCATCTGAGATCCGGTCGCTTGCCTGCTGCGGCCCGCATGCAGGCCGGACCCAGGCTGGCGGCCCGCGTTTGAGCATAGCCAGTGGGCCGGACGGCCGTTGCATGGCCAGAACGCCCTGCCGGTATGGCATGGTTTCTCACGTGACAGAGGACTTCGCCACTCCCACTCCCACTCCCACTCCCACTCACAAGTCAGCGTCCCCGGCCTGGGTGCCACAGCCCGCTACCCATCGGTCACTGAGGTTCGGCCTCGTCGGCACTGGCTACTGGGCGCGAGTAGCGCACGCGCGCGCACTCGCCTCGGCACCGGGCATCGAGTTCGCGGCGGTCTGGGGACGCAACTCGGAAGCGGCAGCCACCCTCGCTGCCGACCATGGCATTTCCTCGCATGGCGATTTCGACGCCTTCCTCGCCGACGTCGACGGGGTTGCGTTCTCGGTGCCACCGGACGTGCAGAGCGAGCTAGCCGTCCGGGCCGCGCAGGCCGGCAAGCACCTGCTGCTGGAGAAGCCGGTCGCGCTGACTGAGGCTGCAGCGGAGGCGCTGGCGATGGCAGTCGAGGTGGCAGGCGTCGCCGCGGTTGTCTTCTTCACCTGCCGCTTCCAGCCGGGTACCGCCGCATGGCTGAAAGACCTCGCAACGACAGGCGGCTGGCAGGGGGCCAGCGCGCTCTGGCTCGGCTCGGCGCATTCGCCCGCGAGCCCGTTCAACACTCCGTGGCGGCAGCAGAAGGGCGGCCTGTGGGATCTCGGGCCGCATACGGTCTCGCTGGTGTGGGAGATTCTCGGCCCGGTGGAGTCGGTCACCGCCGACGTCGGCCGCGGCGATCTTACCCATCTGGTTCTGCATCATCAGGGCGGCGCGACCAGCACGGTGACGGTCACCCTTGGCGCGCCGGAGCCAGCCGACGGCTTCGACTTGCACGTGTGGGGCGACCGCGGCCGCTCGGCAATGCCACCGCTGGCAGAGGATCCGGTGGTCGCGCTGCGGATTGCCCTGACCGAGCTCGCCGACCGCGCCCGGTCAGGGAACCTGAGCCATCCGTGTGACGCGAAGTTCGGGCTCGCGGTGACGCGCGTCCTGGCTCAGGCGCAGCTGCAGGTCGACATGCTCAGGAACGTGTGACGCCTGGCATGGCAACCTAGCGACTACTGCTGTCGGTAGCTCGCTTCTGAGCCTGCCCCACCCGGCGGATAGCAGCCTGGAGCTCGCGTGCTGCGGCGTCGCGATCGCGCTGAACCTGGCGTGCGCTCCGGGCGAGCTGGGCGTCCTCGTCCTTCGCCTGACCGAGCTCGCGCTCGAGGTGCTGGATCCGCCGCCGCAGGAACTGCCGCTGCTCGGCCACGGCTGCTAGCCGCCGGTCGGCGGTCTCCAGGGCGCGCTCGGCGCCATCGGCAGCTGCCTGCGCCGCCGCCAGGGCCTCCGACCCCGGGGCTTTCGCAGCCGGAGTCTTCGCCGCTGCCTCGCCCCCGGCCGGGCGTTGCGTCCCGGTTGTCGGCTCACGTACGCCAGGCAGGGCCACTGCGGCCGACAGGTCGACCTCGCCAATCCCGGCGTAGGCCAGCGCTTTCGTCAGCCGGCCCGACTGGACAGCAGCCCTGGCCCCGGCGTCGGCCAGGGCTGCTTCGAGCGTGGCCCGGACTTCGCCCATCGTGCCCTGGCTCGCGGGCTGGCCGGCCCGCCTGGCAATCTCCGTCGCGTGCGGCAGTAGCTCGTTAATGACCTGCCGGCGCTCGCTCGACAGTTCCCGTAGCCGCTCCCCTACCAGGTTTCGCTGTGCTTCCGCCAGCGCCGTGCCGACCGCGACGAGCCGGGCGATCTGATCTGGGGCCGTCCGGGCGAGCTGATTCACCAGCCAGGCGCTAGCGGTCGGGCGGGCAAGCTTCTTGATGGCCGCGGCCTCATCGCGCTGGCCCGCGGCGCGGGCCTGGCGCGCCCGGTCGTCGCGCGCAGCGGTGAATTCAGCCGGAGAGAGCGCGTACAGCTCGTCGGCTACCTCGGCAACGCTCATTGCCTGCACGATCATGATCGTAATACGGGCTCGTCATCGCGGGCCTGGTGCCGAGCCGAACCTAGGCCGGCGGCCGCACGATGACGGCGATGCCTGCTCGCACCCGGCCACCTAGCCGCGCCGTGGCTCCGGTCGCGATCTGGCTCGCCGCCTGGTCCGGAAGTGCCCGCCCAGCGCCTGCCGGGGGCGCGAGCTCGAGGGTGAAGTCCAGTCCCTCTGGTGCGGGACTGAGCCGGACCCGGACGCCGGGTGCAATCTCCGCCGCGGCCGCCGCTACCTGCTGCCAGACGTCCGGATCTTCATGCATCGCCGGCGCCTGCGCACCCGTCGCCAGCGCAGCTAGCCGCGCACCCTCGACGATTACTGGCACCGGTCCGGCGATATCGATGACCACAGCCCATGACTCGCCCGCCGCGGACTGCCAGACGCCGGACGCGGGCACCGGGACCGGCCGCGCGGTCGGCTGCCAGCGCCGGACAGCATCGGCTGATGTGAAGGCAGGCAGGGCTCGACGACCATCCCGGCCCACGATGGCCGGCATGGCCATCTCGCTGGCCTTCTCTCCCTGATGCGACGCGCCTTCGTGGCCGGCCACCCTGCCGCCCGGCGCTTCGCGACCGCCCGCGCCCGCAGCTGGCGGGGCTAGCTCGTCGGCGAGCACTGCCACCACCGGGACCAGGAGGCGGCTGTCGGCCAGCGCGGTCAGCACGGCATGCTCCCCGCCTGTTCCGGCCGCGTATGCTTCCAGCGCCGCCACAACAGCCGGGTCGGCCTCCCCGTGATCATCACGGAAGCGCTCGTCACCGGCAGAGAGCTCCATCATCGGCCTCACTGTATCGCTCGGAGCTGAGCTCAGACCCCCCGCCTCGGGCCAGGCCAGCGGGCAGTTAGGGGCAGTTGGGACGCACCCGGCGATAATGAGAGTCCCATGAAATCCCAGGTAAGTCATGGCACAGTAGACCGAAGCACAGCAGGTCACAGCATAGGGGGGGCAGGGGTGAGCCAGGTTGGCCAAGGGCCCGGAGCCGTGCAGCCTGGAACACTCATGCACAAGGCGATCCCGCCGCGCATGGTCGAGCCGTACCTGACCGGCCGGCGGTCGATTATCTCCGGATTCGTGCACCGGCTGGCAGACGCTCAGGCGACCAGCCCCCGGGATCTGCACCACCTGCTCGGTCTCGGCTACGAAGGCTCGGACTTCAGCCCGGACATGGACGAGATCTACGTGCTGCGCTGGCGGGCAGTAGGGACCGAGGCTTACCAGGTGCCGTACTCGCCTGAGCACGGTGGCGACTGGACGATGAAGCCGCCCTTCACCGGGACCGGCTTCACACCGGCCGACGATCAGCGCGTCGCCGAGTACTTCACCGACCCGATTCCCGTTCCCGTGGGTGCCGAGATCCACCGGATCAGCGTCGATAAGTCTGACTTCATTGCCCGTTATGACGGCCAAGTCTGGCTCCGTCCGGCAGAAGGGTCTGAGCTTTGCGTTACCGGCTGATGGCCACGTACCAGGGATCGCCTTTCGAGGCCGGGATCGGGCCGACGGACGGGGACATCGTCCTGTTCGCCGCATGCCCGCCGCCGGAGTATCTGGGCTTCGAGCCCGCAACCGGACACTGGCGCAAGCAGCTGCGGCTTGGCGATGTGCAGGCGGTCTGGGAATCCAGGCCGGTGGGCAAGTTCCGCGGCGAGCGGTGCATGGTCCTGGATGACCTGGGTGACCGGCTGCACATCGGGTACCTCGGCCACGACGGCTACAAGGCCGAGCAGCTGGGCTACTGGCAAGTGGACCGCGGCGTCTTCGAGCTGGTCGCGCCGAGGACCGAGGTAACCGACATTCTCGAGGAGCGCGCCGAACACGGCCGCCAGGCGAGCTCGACCGAACACGGTCCTGCGGGCCACCTGCCGCCCCGGCCGTACGATTCCGCCGCGTACCAGATTCCGACCAGGAACGACTCCGCCCGTTCTGCCGCGCCGGCTGCAGCGCCCGACGATGCCGGCTACTTCGCACCCGCCAGCCTGCCTGAGCCCTCCGGCTACCTGCCACCGCCCGCCGACCAGCCTGTGCCAGCCGGCCAGCCTGTCTCAGCCGGCGCCGCCGAGCAGCCAGGGCAGGCTTATTTCTGGCAGCCCGTTCCCGACGGGGCAGCCGGCGTCACTCTGCCTGTCGCAACCGAGGCACCGCTGCCGCTCGAGGCAGAGGCGCTGCGTGCGGCGTCGGCCTCTCGGCGGCCGCGCCGGGCGCCGGCAGTGCCGCAGGCCGACACGGCCCGAGCAAAGCCAGCGCCATCCCGGCAGCGCCGCTCGGCCCGCCGCCGGATGGCGACCGAGCAGCTGTTCGCCGACCTCGCTGACCTGGCCGGCATCCCGGCCGACGCCTACTCGATCGGCGAGGATGTCGAAGGCGCCTTGTGCCTCCTCCAGCTCGGCGACAAGTTTGAGGTCTACCACTCGGCTGGCGGCGCCCAGCATGAGCTCCAGATCTTCCCGACCGAAGAGTCAGCCTGCTTCTACCTGTTCGGTGTGCTGGCTGCCGAGGCAGTCCGCAACGGCACGCTCGGGCGTGTGCCGACCGCCGCGCACGCGAGCACCGCGGGCTGAGCCGAGCGCAGCCGGGAGAACTAGCTGCGGGGTTGCCCAACTTCGCACCGGCGGACACCACCGCCAGCTAGGGTTCAACTTGCCGGCGGGGCTGAAGGTCCCCCGCTCCCCAAGCAGCCCCGCCGGCATCTCGCAGCTGCCGCACACACAGCCGGCCTCGGTCCGTCTGGCCATCACTCCGGGCGCGCCATCAGTCCGGACCAGTCGGCGCATGCCAGAGTTGATCCCATGCGAGAACCGACTGTCCCGCTGACGGGCGCGCAGCACGAGATCGCCGCGGGGGATTACCGGGCTACTGTCACCGAGCTTGGCGCCGGGCTGCGCACGCTCAGCCATCTCGGCCGCCCGGTGATCGCTACCTACGACGCCGACGACGTCCCGCCCGCTGGTGCCGGGCAGCTCCTGGCTCCGTGGCCGAACCGGGTCGACCACGGGCGTTATACCTTTGGCGGCCGCAGTTACCAGCTCGACATATCCGAGCCTGCACGCGACAACGCGATTCACGGCCTCACAAGGTTCGCCAGCTGGAGCCTGATTGCGGCGGCAGCTGACTACATCGAGCTCGGCCTGCGGCTGCTCGGGCGGCCAGGCTACCCGTTCTGCCTCGAGCTACGGGCGGGCTACCGCCTCACCGCGGCGACCGGCCTGGAAGTAACCGTCTCGGCTAGCAACGCCGGCACCCGGCCAGCACCGTTCGGCACCGGCTCGCACCCCTACCTCCGGGCTGGCACCGGCACCGTTGATGACTGGCGGCTGCAGCTGCCCGCCGCGCGCTGGCAGCCGGCCGATGACCGTGGCATCCCGGCCGGGCGACCCGTGGAGGTAGCCGGGTCGCAGTATGACTTCCGTGAGCGCCGCACGATCGGCAGCACCTCACTCGACACTGCATTCACGGGCCTGTACACCGGCGAGGACGGCCGCGCCTGGGCCAGGCTGACCGGGCCGGACGCCGAGCTCGCACTCTGGGCCGGACCTGGGTATCGCTGGCTGCAGGTGTTTACCGGCGATCCGCTCGGTCCGGACGCACGCCGCCGGTCTCTCGCCATCGAGCCGATGACCTGTCCGCCCAACGCCTTCGTCACCGGCACGGACCTGCTGACCATCGAGCCGGGCCAGAGCGCCAGGCAGCAATGGGGCATCCAGGCACGGACAATCAGGTAGGGAACGGGGTCGTTCCGGCCAGCAGCGACTCGATCCGGGCCAGATCCTCCGGCGTATCGATATCGTCAGGCCGGCCGGTGTCGCCGCACTCGATCTCCGTCACCAGGTCGCGGTGCGTGCGCAGGAACGGGCGCGCGCCCACATCGCCGACTGCCACGCCGATTACCTCGGGCCAGTGCTCGCGGCCGATCAGGACCGGGTTGCGCGGCCGTCCGTCATAGCACGCGACGGCAATGCTGGCGCCGGCCGCGTGCGCGCCGATCAGGCGGCGCACAGATTCCGGGCCCACGAGCGGCTGGTCGGCCAGCGCGAGCACGGCGGCCAGGCACTCGGCTGGCACCGCAGCGAGGCCGACGGCCAGCGACGAGCCCATCCCCGACCGCCAGTCCGGATTGTGGACGCCGATCACGGACGGTACGCGGCCGCTTCCGCCAGCGCCGTCCAGCTGAGGACTGAGCGGGCCGGTCGCGCCAGACACCACGATCACAGGGTTTGCGCCACCGTCCTGCAGCAGCGCGATACCGCGGCACACCAGCGAGCGGCCGCCTAGCTCGATCAGGGCCTTGGGCCGGCCAAGCCTGCTTCCCTCACCAGCGGCGAGAAGTACGCCCGCCACGTTCCCTGACGTCACTCACGCGGTCCGCTCGTCTGCCACCTCGGGCGCCAGCCGGTCACCCGGCAGGTGACCGTGGTGGATCCTGCCGCTCGTGGCGGTCAGCGGCTGTCCAGTGCCGCCCCAGCGGAGCTGGATCAGCTCAGCCGCAATCGCCACGGCAGTCTCCTCGGGCGTGCGCGCGCCCAGGTCAAGGCCGATCGGCGAGCGGAGCCGGGCGAGCTCAGCCTCGGTCAGGCCTGCCTCGCGCAGCCGGGCTAGGCGGTCGTCGTGGGTGCGCCTGCTGCCCATCGCGCCGATGTAGGCCGCCGGCCGGCGCAGCGCCACCTCCAGCAGCGGGACATCGAACTTGGGGTCGTGCGTCAGCACGCAGATGACAGTCCGCTCGTCGGTAGCGATGCCGGACAGATAGCGATGCGGCCAGTCGGTGATGACCTCATCCGCGTCGGGGAACCGCGATGCAGTCGCGAAGACCGGGCGCGCGTCGCACACCGTGACCCGATAGCCGAGGAACTTGCCGGCCCGGGCCACCGCCGCAGCGAAGTCGATCGCGCCGAACACGAGCATGCGCGGGGCCGGGGCAAACGACTGGACGAAAACCGCGAGCTCGTCCCGCCTGCGCTCACCGTCCGGACCGTAGCGACGGACCCCCGTAAGGCCCTGCGCCAGCATCCCGCGAGCATCGTCGTCGACGGCCTCGTCAAGCCGGTCCCCGGCGCCGAGCGTGCCGGTGGCGTGCTCGTCCTGCCAGATGATCCTGCGGGCACCGACGGTGCCCGGTCCCTCAATCACGGTGGCAACGGCCACCGGCCGGCCGTCCCGGACCGCGTCAGCGATCTCGCCGAGCTCGGCGAAGCGCTGCTGGCTGACTGGCTCCACGAAGATGTCGATGATGCCGCCACAGGTCAGGCCGACCGCGAACGCGTCGTCGTCGCTGATGCCGTACCGCCTGAGTACGGGCTCGCCGATCGCGGTGACTTCGGTCGCAAGCTCGTACACTGCACCCTCGACGCAGCCGCCTGACACGCTGCCGACAACCTCGCCCGAGCCGGAGACCGCCATCGCCGCGCCCGGCTCGCGTGGTGCGCTGCTGAATGTGCGAACCACGGTGGCAAGGCCGAACGTGTCCTCCGCCCCCCACCAGCCGGTGATCGGATCCAGGATGTCGCGCACTAACGGGTCACCTCAGCGACGTGTCTCAGGCCGGCTATCCGGCCTTTCACCGGGCTAACAACTGCGACACCGGCCATCTTCCAAGGCTACGTGCCCGCGGCTCCCCGGCGCGATCTTCCTGACCAGTCGGTCCCGACTGGGATGTTTGTGGTGATCCGGCAGCTACCGGGCGCCGACCGGGGCGCCTAGCCCGGATTGCTGTAGATCCTCGTCGGCGTCACGAGCACGACCGCCCGGCGCTCCGCCGCCATCACCCGGTCGAACTCGTCCCAGTCCTCGTGGGTGCCGCCAGCGGCGGTAAACACCGCCCGGCGCAGCAGCCTGAGCTGCTCGGGATCGGATTCTGCCGCCGGGTCGTCCGGCCCGATGATCCTGGCCTGACCCTCGACGGCGGCCCATTGCCAGCCAGCCCGGAAGGTAACGGTGACCTGCGGCCTGGCGCGCAAGTTAGCGAGCTTTGCCGGGCCGTAGGTCACGAAGCCCACGACGTCGTGCCCGGTGGCCGGATCTGCCAGGACGCCGGCATTGACGAGCGAGGACTGAATCGTGCCATCGGCCCGAGCTGTCGAGATCAGTGCGAGGAACTTGTCACGGCTGCCGATCACGGCAGCGTCGGACAACGTTGTCATAGCTCATCCTGTCTGGCGCGCAAACGCTTTCCCTGAGGCACCTAACCGAATGCGGCGGCGGCGTAATCCTGGCACGCTGACGCGGCTTCACCGATCACCACGGCTACCATTACCGCGTCGCGCCCGGCTAGCCGACGTCGCAGAGCCCCAACATCCATGCGGTTTCCTGCGGGCAAAAAGAACATTTCACTCGGCGAAGCGAAGGAAATCGCATGGATGTGTCTCCGGGCGCCCATCAGGCGCGCAGCGACCTCAGCACCAGTGCCGTTTCCAGTGCGGCAACGACCGCATCCCAGCCCTTGTCCTCCGCGCTACCGGGGCCGCCGCTGCGGTCACGGGCCTGCTGCAGGGTGTCACACGTCAGCACCCCGTTGCCGACTGGCGTCCCGGCGTCCAGCGCCACCCTCGTCAGCCCGTAGGTCACCGCGTCGCAGACATAGTCGAAGTGCGGCGTACCGCCGCGGATGACTGCGCCCAGGCAAGCGACAGCGTCGTGCCGACGGGCCAGCTCGGCCGCTACCACCGGCAGCTCGACGGCGCCTGGCACCCGGACCAGTCGCGGATCGGGGATCCCGCATGCGCGAGCCGCGGCCAGCGCGCGGTCCACGAGCTGATCGGCAATCTCGGCGTGCCAGCGCGTCGCCGCGATGGCGACGGTCAGTCCGGCGGCGTCGATCACCTGCCCGTCCGGGCGGCCTTCACCGCTCACTGCGCCGCGCCGTCCTCGATGACGGGCAGGTTGTCGATCTGATGGCCCAGCCGATCCCGCTTGGCAGTGAGGTACCGCACGTTATGCGGCGTCAGCGCGGACGGAAGCCCGACGCGGCCAGTGATCTGGAGCCCGAACCCGGCCAGCCCGTCCACCTTCGCCGGGTTGTTGGTCAGCAGCCGCAGCGACTGCACGCCGAGATCGGTCAGCATCTGCGCGCCGGTTGAGTACTCGCGCGCGTCCACCGGAAGGCCGAGCTCGGTGTTGGCGTCGACCGTGTCAGCCCCGCCATCCTGGAGCTGGTAGGCCCGCAGCTTCGACAGCAGCCCGATCCCCCGGCCCTCGTGACCGCGTAGGTACAGCACCACGCCGCGGCCCTCAGCGGCAATCGCTGCCATCGCGGCGTCCAGCTGGGCGCCGCAGTCGCAGCGATGGGACCCGAAGACATCTCCGGTCAGGCACTCGGAGTGCATGCGGACGAGCACATCCGGGCCGGGAGCGGTCAGGTCGCCGAGCACGAGGGCCAGGTGCTCGGTACCGTCGACCGAGTTCAGGTAGCCGATGGCTCGCCAGTCGCCGAACTGGTTGGGCAGATGAGTCTCGACCACCCGGCTCACGACCCGCTCGTGCTGCCGGCGGTAGGAGATCAGCTGCTCGATCGAGATCAGCGCCAGGCCGTGCTCGTCAGCGAACTTGCGCAGCTCCGGCAGCCGGGCCATGGTGCCGTCGTCATTGACGATCTCGGCAAGGACGCCCGCCGGGGTCAGGCCGGCCAGGCGCGCCAGGTCGACGGCCGCCTCGGTGTGCCCGCGCCGCCGCAGCACGCCACCCGGCGCGTAGCGGAGCGGGAACACGTGACCGGGCCGGACGATCTCGTATGGCTCAGTGGCCGAGTCCACCAGGGTGCGGATGGTCTTAGCCCTGTCGGCTGCGGAGATCCCTGTCGTCACGCCATCGCGGGCGTCCACGCTGATCGTGTAGGCGGTGCGCATCCGCTCGGCATTCTGGCTGGTCATGAGCGGCAGCTGGAGGCGGTCCAGCATCTCCCCCGGCATCGGCACGCAGATGACGCCGCTGGTGTAGCGGATCATGAAGGTGAGCAGCAGCGGAGTAGCCTTGCTCGCCGCGAAGATGATGTCGCCCTCGTTCTCGCGATCCGCGTCGTCCACGACCACGACCGGCCGCCCGGCCGCGATATTGGCCACCGCGCGTGCCACGTCGTCCAGCCGGGGATCGGCCGCAGCCAGCGGGCCCGCCGCGGGGGTCATTGCATCCTCCCCGCGAGCAGGCGCTCCACGTACTTGGCGATCATGTCGACCTCAAGGTTCACGACGTCACCTGCCTGCTTGCGGCCAAGCGTGGTCCGCTGCAGTGTCTCCGGGATCAGGCTCACCTCGAACCAGTGCCAGTGATCCCCGGCGGTGTCACCGAGGGCCGAGACCGTCAGGCTGATGCCGTCGACGGCCACCGATCCTTTCTCCACCAGGTAACGCGCGAGCTGCGGTGGCATCGAGATCCGCACTACCTCCCAGCCGGCGGCTGGCCGGCGGGCCAGGATCGTTCCGGTGCCATCGACGTGACCCTGCACGATGTGGCCGCCAAGGCGGCCGTCCGGGCGAAGCGGCCGTTCCAGGTTCACCGGCGCGCCCGGAGTCAGGACGCCCAGGCTGGACCGGCTCAGGGTCTCCCCCATCACGTCCGCGCTAAATTCGCCGTTGCTGGTCCCGGTCACCGTCAGGCACACGCCGTTGATTGCGATCGAGTCACCACGGGACGCGTCGCTGGTGACGACCGGTCCCCGGACTATGAGCCGGGCCGAGTCGCCGCTCATCTCGATGCCGACGACCTCGCCGAGTTCTTCCACTATCCCGGTAAACACCGTGTCCTCCTCCGGAGCCCCGCACCGACTGGGGTACTGCCCTTCCTCGGGCTCCGGGGATGCGCTATCAGCGCAAACGCGGGACTCGTACCGGATCGAACCCCGCACCTAGGGGCCGGCTGTCACCGCGCACGTGCTGCCTCCCATCCGGACTTTAACCGTCGGTCCCGGAATTTCACCGGGTCAGCCAGCCGAAGGCCTCGGCTGGGTCGCGGACTGTCACCGCCGGTTCGGAGTTTCACCGACCCCGGAGCACGCTTGCTTGCGAGAACCAGTGTGCCACGCCGGGTATTCCGTTGTCGCGCGGCGAACCTGTGGCCTGGCCCACTCTGTCTGGACGCAGCTCCAGGCCTCTCGGCTCACGCCTGGCGCGGCGCGCCCCGGCGTGAGAGGACATCGATGGCCGCCGCCACGAGTAGCACCCAGGCAACCACGATGCTGATCACCTGGCTCGACACGCTTAGCAGGTAGAGGCCGTTGTAGATGCCGCCGATGACGAGGCCGCCTAGTACGCCGTGGATGGTCTTGCCGCGGCCGCCAAACAGGCTGGTGCCACCAATGACCGCCGCGGCCACCGCCAGCAGCACGTAGTTGTTGGCGGCCTTGATGATGTTGGTGGTTATCGAGACCTGCCACGACGTAAACAGCACGCCTGCGATGCCAGCTGTCAGAGCGGCAAGAACGAAGCCCCAGATCCGGACGGTGGGTAGCTTGACCCCGGCTCGCCGCGCCGCCTCGGCGTTGCCGCCGATGGCGTACACGTAGCGGCCGAAGCGGGTTCGCTGCAGCAGGACCGTCCAGGCTCCGAGCACGACCAGGACGATCGGAATAATGTAGGGAACCCCCTCGATCGTCCCGGAGTAGGCTCGGTTGACGTTGCAGAGGGCGACGACCACGACTCCTGCCACCGCTATCAGGACGATCTTCAGCGCGGTCAGGCTGCGCGGCGGAGTCACCAGGCCGTTGCGGCGCTTGCGGGCCTCCCGCAGCCACAGCCCCAGGCCGAACACTCCGACCAGCACGGCCAGCAAGATCCAGCCGACCACCGGATTGAACTGCCCGTTGAAGAGGTCGTAGAGGACGCGCTCATTAGTGAATTGCGTGTTGCCGATGCCGACCAGCGTCCCGCCAAGCCAGATGATCGCCACTCCTATCAGGATGAGCAGCCCGCCCAGGGTGACGATGAACGACGGCAACTTCAGCCGGGCCACGAACCATCCCTGGATAGCGCCAAACGCAGCGCAGGCAAGCAGTGCGACGATGATCGCCGCCCACCACGGCAGGTTTGCGCCGGTCGGCTGCACAAGCTCGGCGACCGCGACGCTGCTCACCGCCATGACCGAGCCGACGGAGAGGTCGATCTCGCCGAGGAGCAGGGCGAAGATCTCAGCCATGGCGAGCAGCATGTACACGGTGCTCTGCTTGAAGAGGTTGACCAGGTTCAGCGACGAAAGGAACGTGGAGTTCGCTATCTGGAAGCTGATGGCGACGACCACGATGCCCAGAACCACCGGCAGGACACCGCTATCGCCACCGCGGACCCGGGCCCACCAGGCCCGGAAGTACTGGCCCAGCGACTGGGCGAGAAGCTCTGGCGGGACGTCGGCCGCGGCGAGGTCCGGGGTGATGGGGTCGGCTGTCGCAGGTACGTCAGACACTGGTCACGCTCCCAGTCCCGCGCCGTGACAGCACGTCAACCAGCACTGCGCCGATGAGCACGCCGCCGGGCAGGATGTATTGCAGCGGCGTCGCCAGCTGACCCAGGTTGAGAAGGGACACGCCGTAGGCAATGCCGCCGATGAGAAGGCCGCCGAGAACGCCGTGCAGTGCCTTACCCCGGCCGCCGAAAAGGCTGACCCCGCCGACGACGGCGGCGGCGACCGAGTACAGGACGACCTGACCTGGGTCTGCGGTATTCGTGCTGTACTCACCGAAGAAGAAGGACCCGAGCAGAATGCCGCCGAGGCCGGCGGTCGCAGAGCACAACGCAAATGCCCAGGTGCGGATGGCGGCGATCTTGACGCCGGCGCGCCGGGCCGCTTCGGGTTTACCACCGATGGCGTAGACGTAGCGGCCGAAGCGGGTCCGCTGCAACAGGACCGTCAAGGCACCAAGGAGGACAAGGACGATCGGGATCACCCACGGAACGCCTTGCACCTTCACGAGAATCGTTCCGCGGTTGCCGTTGCAGACCAGCACCACGGCTGCCCCGACGAGCGCCACCAGGACGATTCTGATTGCTGTCACGCCGGCCGGGGGCGCGATCAGGCCCTGGCGTCGCCTCCCGGCCGCACGCAGCCAGAGGACTGCGCCGGCAGCAAAGACCACCACCGCCAGGGCTACCCAGCCGACGACGGGGACGATCAGGCCCTGGACCAGGTCATAGATGACGCGCTGGTTGGCCACCGAGGAGTTGAGACTCACGGTGCCGTCGGCGCCGCCGAGGACGACGACCAGGATTCCGGAGAACAGAAGGAACCCAGCCAGGGTCACGATGAAGGATGGAATCCTGAGCCGGGCAACGAGCGTTCCCTGGAGGGCGCCGATCACGCCGCAGCAAACGAGCGCTGCGAGCGTCGCGGCCCACCACGGCCAGTCCGGCCCGGGCTGCTGGACCAGCTTGAAGGCAATCACTCCGCCGATCATCCCGACCGCGCCGACCGAGAGGTCGATCTCGCCCAGCAACAGGACGAGCGTCTCAGCCATCGCCAGCACCATGTACACGGTGCTCAGCCCGAAGATGTAGACGAGGTTGCTGGGCCGCAGGAAGGCATGCTCGGGGGTGATGACCTCGAAGACGACGGCGACCAGCACGATGGCCAGGACCACGGGCAGGACACCGCTGTTGCCGCTGCGAATCCGAAGCAACCAGGCCCGGGCGTACTGGCCCAGCGACTGGGCCAGGAGCTCAGGCGGGACGTCGGCCGCGGTGACTTCGGGCACGGCGGTGACGCCGGCCGCCAGGCTGGCGTCCGCCGGCCCGGTCGGGGTCCCGCTTGCGTCGGCTGTCACTGGGCGTTCCAGGTCCAGGCCATGAGCTCAGCCCTCGCCACTGGCGGATCCAGCGGGCTCGAACGGCCGCCCGCCGGCGCTACCCGTCGTCATGTACTCCACCACGCTCTGCCGGTCGAAGTCGGCAGCAGGCCCTTCGGCCACCATCCGCCCCAGGTGCAGCACCGCGATCCGGTCCGCGACCTCGAAGACGTCGTTCAGGTTGTGGGAGATCACCATGACCGCCAACCCGCGGTTCCGGAGCCGTTTGACCAGGTCCAGCACCGTCCGCGTCTGCACCACACCGAGCGCCGCGGTGGGCTCGTCCAGCAGCACCAGCTTGGAGTTCCACATCACGGCCTTGGCCACCGCGACCGCCTGCCGCTGACCTCCGGAGAGCGAGGCTACCGGCTGCCGGATCGAGCGCACCGTGGTCACGTGCAGGGTGCTCAGGGTCTCGGCCGCCTGCTTCTCCATCGAGTCCTCGTCGAGCAGGCGATGGCGCAACTTCTCGCGGCCGAGGAACATGTTCTGGACGATGTCCAGGTTGTCAGCCAGCGCCAGATCCTGGTAGACGGTCTCGATCCCCAGCGCGCCGGCGTCCCGGGTACTCCGGATGTGTACCGGTCGCCCCTCGAAGTAGATCTGACCATGGTCCGGCTGATGCACGCCGGCGATACAGCGGGTGAGCACAGACTTCCCGGCACCGTTGTCCCCGCAGAGGCCGGTCACCTGGCCCGCAGGCAGGTCCAGGTCCACCCCGTAGAGCGCCTGCACTGGCCCGAAGTGCTTGTCGATGCCCCGCAGCTTCAGCAGGGGTTCCACCCCGTCCCCGCCGCGACTCGTGCCGCCCGGGGCTTCGTTCGTCTCAGTCACCTTGAAGACCTGTCAGTCGCCTTGCCGATGTCAAGGCTCCGCGGCTGCGGATTCCCGGCAGCCGCAGAGCACAGCCACGTTACTTCCGTCTGCCCTTCCCGTTTGCCCGGGTTGGCGGACCCGTCCTGGTGGAGGGTCCGCCAACCCGGTTCTGCGGAAGAGCGGCCGGTGAGATCCCGTCAGGGGTCTCCTCGATCAGCTGATCACTGGATCCCGTCTTTGGCGCACAGGGCCGCACCCGCGATGGTGCAGATGGCCGAGGCGGGGTCGAAGCCGTCCTTGACCACGGTCGACTCCATGTCGGCCTGGGTCACCCACACCGGGGTCAGCAGCAACGCCGGCTCTTTGATGCTCGAGTCAGCCGGGTCGGTGGTCGTCCCGTTCAGCAGAGCCGCCGGCGGCTTGTCGCCGGCCAGCAGGATCGTGGCCATCGCAACGGCGTCCTGGGCCTCCTTGTAGACCGCCTTGTAGACCGAACCGCACTGGTAGCCCTCGAGGATCCAGGCCATGCCCTGAGCCGTGGCGTCCTGCCCGGTGGTCGGGATCGACTTGGGCTTGACCCCGTCCGCCTTGAGGTCAGTGATCACCGCGTTGGCGAGCCCGTCATTGGCCTCGATCGTCGCGTTGATGTTCTTGTGAGCGGTGAACTCCTGCTGGAAGATCGTGCCGCCCTTGGTGTTGTCCCACCCAGGGGCGAAGTTCTCGCCAACCAGCGTCATGCCGGCGCTGTTGGTCGCACCCGAGTTGACTGACTTGGCCTCCTGGCCCCAGACCACCTTGTTGTAACCCGACGCAAACGAGATCGCGTTGGGGTCGGTGTCCTCGCCGCCATTCAGGACGAAGACCTGAGGCTTCTTGATCCCCCAGGACTGAACGCAAGACTCGAAGCCCTGCCCGATCAGCTGACCCACGTACTCGTTGTTGAAGCTGACGTAGTAGGTGTTCGAACCCTGGAACGTCGCCCGGTCATAGCTGATCAGGGTGACGCCCTTAGACTCGGCCAGCTTCGCGATCGCCACGCCAGTCGGGCCATCGAGCGGGCACATGATCAGGACCTTCGCACCCAGGTTGATGTCCGCGGTGGCATCGTTCAGCTCAGTCGCATCGCTGCCCTGCGCGTTGTCGATCCGGTACTGCGCCTGGGTATACCCGGCGTCAGCAAACGCATCGTTCAGATACGGCTGGTCGAAGTCCACCCACCGCACCGACGACGTCGTGTCCGGCAGGATCACACCCACCTGCAGACTGTTGGCACCCTTCGTCGCGAACTCAGTCAGCGGCTTGAGCTTGGACATCGTCGACTCAAGGTCAACAGTAAAGGAACTGGTGCTCAGCCCCGCTGGAATCTTGTTCGCGCCCGACGACGTACCCGACGACGACGACGAAGACGGCGAGGACGAGCCGCAAGCCGCAGCAGCCAGGCTCACAACCGCCGCCAGACTCACCCAGGCAACTGGGCGAAGCGAACGGGAGCGCAGACCTCCCCCACTTTTATGCATCCAAAACCCCTTTCACCTTCCTGAAGACGCCTGAAAGAGCGGATGCCGGGAACCATACAGTACACATGTCCGCTCGAAAGTCTCATCCTGATAACGGAAAGCGCCAGCCCGGCGCCGCACTACTGCGGCGGAGATGCGAGCAGCGTGGCCGGGTCGGACAGCACAGCATCCATGGCCTGGAGGGCTGCACCGCGTGCGGCGGCGGTGAACCCGAGACCTGACACACCCAGGTCGGGCGTCGCGGCCCGGCGTCCCAGCATGCCCTGCGTGAGCTCACGTCGGGCCCGCGGCAGGATCCACTCTTCGAGCGCAACGAAGTAGCCACCGAGAATGATCACGCTGGGGTCGAAGATGTTGCCGAGCATCGCCGCGCCCACCCCGACATCCCTGCCCAGCCGATCGATCGCGTCGAGCGCGTGCCGATCGCCCTCTCGACCCTGCCTGACCAGGGCTTCGAGCATCGTGCGGGGATGCGTTCCCGAGGGCGTGCTGATACCCGCGGACCGCAGCACCGCCGACAATCCGATGAGCGCCTCCCAGCATCCGTGCCGGCCGCAGTGGCATCGCGGACCCGCAGGGTCAACGCGCATGTGGCCGATCTCGCCGCCGAAGCCTCGACTGCCCAGCAGCGGTCGCCCCCCTGCGATGATTCCGCCGCCGATGCCGACCTCGCCGGTGACATAAATGAGATCCGCGGTACCGGCCCACGCTCCTATTCGGAACTCGGCCAGCGCAGCGAAGTTCGCGTCGTTGCCAATTCTCACCGGGGCGCCGTTCAACCGGAGACCGTCACGCAGCGCCGCCCCGAATGAATAGTCCCGCCACTCAAGGTTCGGCGCTTCGATAACGATTCCATCGCGGATATCCACCATTCCGGCGATGGCGGCTGCAACTCCGACAATGACTGGCTGGCGATCATGCCGGCGATTGCGGACACGCCGGATCGCGCGGTGGCAGAGGTCGATCGCGGCACGAACGGTCCCATCCGGGCCGGCGCTCACACAGTCGAAGGCGCATTCATCCCTGTGGACCTCACGCCCACCAAGATCTCTCACCAAGATCGCGATATAGTCCACGTTCACTTCGAGACCGATCGCAAGAACGTGCCGGCCGTCGAGATCAAGCGGCGTACCCGGCCGCCCGACCCTCCGCGACGAGCTGACAGTGCCCTCCCGTACCAGGCCGAGTTCAATCAGCTCCGCGACAAGACGCGTCACCGTCGCGCGGGTCAGCCCCGTGCCGCCGGCGAGATCCGCGCGAGACAGACCTGGGGTCAGGGCCAGAAGTCGCAGGGTGAGCTCGAGGTTGTTGCGCCGAACGACCGTGTGATCTGAGCGAGCGGGCAGGGTGTCCGTGCGGGTCTCTTTCACCCGCTCCTGCTTCTGCTCGCCGTCGCGCAACATCCTCTGCCATTCCGCAGTACGTCCGAAGGCTTGTTCAGTTCGGAACTATGTCACGCCCCGACGAGTGGAGGCGAGAGTGTCTCAGGTGCCAGGGCGCGGCTGGTGGATGGCTCTCCGCCCATGGACCCGTTGACTACCTCAGCGAAACATATGTAATCTCGGCTACGCCTCAGTTTGTTGAGGACCTAAACAAACCCTACGCGCGGCAGCACTTCGGAAGGAGATATGCGCGATGGACTCTGCCAGCCTCGTGCGAGGCGTATGCGGCGACATGTCCCTGGCGACGCCGTGCTGGCCCGGCAGGAGCGGTACCCCGTGATCACTGTCATCGGCGAGGCGATGGTGAAGCTCGTGCCTTCACCTGGCCCCAGCCTGATGCAGTCATCACCAGGCGGCAGCGCATTTACCACGGCGACCTGGGCCGCCCGACTTGGTTACCCGACCGTGCTGATGGCCCGGCTATCCCGTGACTCGCTGGGCCAGTTCCTGCGGATGCACGCGGCGAGTAACGGTCTTGACGTCAGCGCCTCGCCCGAGGCCGACGAGCCGACCATGGTTGCCGTGGTTACTACCGATGCGGACGCGGAGAGCACGGACAGCCTTTATTTCCGCGATACGGCGAGCTGGCAGTGGAGCGCAGCGGAACTGGGCTGGATCCCCGCCGACACGACCGTCCTTAGCCTCGACGTGCTCGACTGCTGTGTCATGCCGGGATCTACCTGGATACTCCGGGCCGCAGCGCGCCAGCGCTATCGAGGCGCGATCGTTTGCCTCAACGTGACGGTGAAACCCGCCGTCATGGGCTCGCCGACCCGTGGCCAGCTGCTGATGGACCGGCCCGTTAAGGCAGCTGATCTGGTGACGGCAAGCCTTGAGGACATCTCGTGGCTGTACCCAGGCCGCGGAGCGGAGGCCGTAGCGCGGCTCTGGCTGGCCCAGGGACCCGAGCTGGTCGTGATTACCTGCGGCTCCGATGGTCTGGTTGCCGTCAGGAAGTCCGGGACCGTCCTCTACCGGGCGACGGGGCTGCAGCCCGCCTCGGTGACTGACTTCCACGCCGCATTCACCGGCGCCCTGCTTGGCGGGCTGCATGAGCTGAGCGACGCCGGTGCCAGCGTCGAGGCTCTCAGTACGAGCGAGCTTGCCTCGGTGCTAGACACCGCGACCGCTACAGCAAGCCGGAGTGATACCACTTGTCGGAATCTCGCGACGGCATCGGCGCTCCGGTAACGGCCCCGAGCAGAAACGGTGACGGTCGATGTCAACGCTGACCGGCTCTCCTTCATCGGTCCCGACCTCAGAAGGATCGTTGAACCAGGCGCAACGTGCGAATCCATGATCCACGCTCCACCGCTGAAGCGGTGCCTACCCTGACCGCTGAGCGAAGCGGCATGCTCGGAGGCGCCCGATGCTGGTTGCGGGGATAGATTCGTCGACGCAATCCACCAAGGTGGTGCTGTGCGACGCCGCGGACGGCACGGTGGTCGGTGCTGGCAGCGCGCCGCACCCCGCTGGCACCGAGGTTGATCCGCGTGCGTGGTGGGACGCGCTGCGCAAGGCTGGCGACGGCCTGCTGAGCCGGGCCGCTGCTGTTGCGGTCGCGGGTCAGCAGCACGGGTCGGTGCTCCTGGACAGTGACGGGTCGGTCGTACGCCCGGCCCTGCTGTGGAACGACATGCGGTCGGCTGCGGCCGCTGCGGAGCTCGTTGAAGAGTTCGGCGGGCCGCGCTGGTGGGCCGATACCACCGGGAGCGTGCCCACGGCGTCGTTCACCGTCACCAAGCTGCGCTGGCTGGCGGAGCACGAGCCGGCTAACGCCGCGCGGGTCGCCCAGGTGCTGCTGCCGCACGACTGGCTGACCGTGCAGCTCGGCGCGTCCGAGCCGGTCACCGACCGCGGCGACGCGTCCGGGACGGGGTACCTCGCGACGGCGAAGGGCGAATGGCTGCCCGACCTGGCCGCCGCGGCCCTTGGCCACATGCCGGCACTGCCGCGGGTGGCGGCTCCAGGAGAGGTAGTCGGGCGCACGCCCAGTGGTGCCGTACTCGCGCCAGGGACCGGGGACAACATGGCGGCCGCGCTTGGCCTGGGATTGGAACCCGGCGAGGTAGCGGTATCCGTGGGCACGTCGGGCACGGCTTTCGCGGTGACGGACATCGCGGCTGCCGATCCTTCGGGCGCGGTGGCCGGCTTCGCGAACGCGACCGGCAGCTTCTTGCCCCTGGTGTGCACGGTCAACGCTGGCCTGGTGCTGTCGGCCGCAGCCGCCATGACCGGGACGGATCTCGCCGGCCTGGCAGCCCGCGCACTGGTTGCCGAGTCCGGTGCGGCCGGCGTGACCCTCCTGCCCTACTTCGATGGCGAGCGGACGCCGAACCTGCCGCTGGCCACGGGCGTCATCACGGGACTGACGACTACGAACGGAACAGCGGAGAACCTGGCGCGGGCGGCAGTCGAGGGCGTGCTCTGCTCGCTGGCTGACGCGGTGGAGCTGCTCGGAGTCGAGCCGCGCCGGATTCTGCTCATCGGCGGCGGAGCGCGCTCGGAAGCTGTCTGCGCGCTCGCGCCGGGCATCTTCGGGGCGGACGTCGAGGTGCCAGAGCCGCAGGAGTACGTCGCGCTTGGCGCCGCGCGGCAGGCCGCCTGGGTACTGACCGGCACGCCGCAGCCGCCGGACTGGCCGCGGCCGCCCGCGCGGCGCTATTCCGGCGAGTCACGGCCACGCGTGCGGGAGCGCTTCGCGGCATTGCGCGCGGCGACGTCGTCTTGGGCCGGTGGCCTGCCAGTCCCGGAGGGAAGAGAGGAACGATGACCATGACCGCAGACCGGTACGCACCAACGCCCGCTGACCGCTTCTCGTTCGGCATCTGGACGGTCGGCTGGCAGGGGGTCGACGTGTTCGGTCCCGCTGTGCGCCCGCCCATGCCGGCCGACCGGGCCGTCCGCAAGCTCGCCGAGCTGGGCGCCTACGGGGTCAATTTCCACGACAACGACGTCTTCGACTTCGACGCCAGCGACACCGACAAGGACAAGCGGATCACCGACTTTAGGCATGCCCTCGCCGACACCGGCCTGGTCGTGACAACGGCCACCACGAACCTGTTCAGCCACCCGGTCTTCAAGGAGGGTGCCTTCACCGCCAACGACCGGGAGGTCCGCCGGTTCGCACTGGCGAAGACGATGCGCAACCTCGACCTTGCCGCCGAGCTGGGGGCAAGCGTATACGTGTGCTGGGGCGGCCGGGAAGGCGCGGAGTCGGGGGGCAGCAAGGACGTGCGTGCCGCGCTCGCCCGGTACAAGGAAGCGTTCGACGTGCTGGGCCAGTACGTCATCGACCACGGATACGCGCTGCGGTTCGCGATCGAGCCCAAGCCGAACGAGCCGCGTGGCGACATCTTGCTCCCGACGGCCGGGCACGCGCTCGCGTTCATCACCGAGCTGGAGCACCCCGAGCTGGTCGGCATCAACCCGGAGGTCGGCCACGAGGAGATGGCCGGGCTCAACTACGCCCACGCCATCAGCCAGGCGCTCTGGCACGGCAAGCTGTTCCATATCGACCTGAACGGCCAGAACGGCCCACGGTACGACCAGGACCTGCGGTTTGGCGCGGGCAACGCACGCGGCGCCTTCTGGATCGTCGATGCGCTCGAAGCTGGCGGCTATGACGGCCCGGTGCACTTCGACTACAAGCCGCCGCGCACTGAAGACGACGATGGCGTATGGGACTCGGCAGCAGCGTGCATGCGCAACTACCTGATCCTGCGCGAGAAGGTGCGTGCGTTCCGGGCCGACCCGCAGGTGCAGCAGGCGCTGCGAGCCGCGCGCGTGGACGAGCTCGCCGCCCCGACACTGACACCAGGGGAGACCTGGCGCGACGTCGCCGGGTTCGTGCCCGATGTCGCGACGCTGGCGGAGCGCGGGATGGCCTTCGAGCGGCTCGACCAGCTCGCCCTCGAGCACCTCTACGGGGTCAGGTAAACAGCCCCGGGACATCCGCGGCCACCAGCGCACAGCCGCGCTCCTCATTTCCCAGCCCGTCCCGCCGGTACGGGGTCAGCCCGACCTTGTCAAACGCCAGGGTTGGCGGACCCGTCCTGGTGGAGGGTCCGCCAACCCGGTTACTGCGGAAGAGCGGCCGGTGAGATCCCGTCAGGGGTCTCCTCGATCAGCTGATCACTGGATCCCGTCTTTGGCGCACAGGGCCGCACCCGCGATGGTGCAGATGGCCGAGGCGGGGTCGAAGCCGTCCTTGACCACGGTCGACTCCATGTCGGCCTGGGTCACCCACACCGGGGTCAGCAGCGACGCCGGCTCTTTGATGCTCGAGTCAGCCGGGTCGGTGGTCGTCCCGTTCAGCAGAGCCGCCGGCGGCTTGTCGCCGGCCAGCAGGATCGTGGCCATCGCAACGGCGTCCTGGGCCTCCTTGTAGACCGCCTTGTAGACCGAACCGCACTGGTAGCCCTCGAGGATCCAGGCCATGCCCTGAGCCGTGGCGTCCTGCCCGGTGGTCGGGATCGACTTGGGCTTGACCCCGTCCGCCTTGAGGTCAGTGATCACCGCGTTGGCGAGCCCGTCATTGGCCTCGATCGTCGCGTTGATGTTCTTGTGAGCGGTGAACTCCTGCTGGAAGATCGTGCCGCCCTTGGTGTTGTCCCACCCAGGGGCGAAGTTCTCGCCAACCAGCGTCATGCCGGCGCTGTTGGTCGCACCCGAGTTGACTGACTTGGCCTCCTGGCCCCAGACCACCTTGTTGTAACCCGACGCAAACGAGATCGCGTTGGGGTCGGTGTCCTCGCCGCCATTCAGGACGAAGACCTGAGGCTTCTTGATCCCCCAGGACTGAACGCAAGACTCGAAGCCCTGCCCGATCAGCTGACCCACGTACTCGTTGTTGAAGCTGACGTAGTAGGTGTTCGAACCCTGGAACGTCGCCCGGTCATAGCTGATCAGGGTGACGCCCTTAGACTCGGCCAGCTTCGCGATCGCCACGCCAGTCGGGCCATCGAGCGGGCACATGATCAGGACCTTCGCACCCAGGTTGATGTCCGCGGTGGCATCGTTCAGCTCAGTCGCATCGCTGCCCTGCGCGTTGTCGATCCGGTACTGCGCCTGGGTATACCCGGCGTCAGCAAACGCATCGTTCAGATACGGCTGGTCGAAGTCCACCCACCGCACCGACGACGTCGTGTCCGGCAGGATCACACCCACCTGCAGACTGTTGGCACCCTTCGTCGCGAACTCAGTCAGCGGCTTGAGCTTGGACATCGTCGACTCAAGGTCAACAGTAAAGGAACTGGTGCTCAGCCCCGCTGGAATCTTGTTCGCGCCCGACGACGTACCCGACGACGACGACGAAGACGGCGAGGACGAGCCGCAAGCCGCAGCAGCCAGGCTCACAACCGCCGCCAGACTCACCCAGGCAACTGGGCGAAGCGAACGGGAGCGCAGACCTCCCCCACTTTTATGCATCCAAAACCCCTTTCACCTTCCTGAAGACATCCGAAAGAGCGGATGCGGGACACCATACAGCCGTATGTCAGTGCACTAGCTACGCTTGGGTAACAATGATAGATCGTTCAGACATTAGATTCCTAAGGGCCGAAAACAGCGTTCAGCACTTGGCGCGCCAGTCCGGCCGGCAATGATGTCCGGTTGCCGCCAGTTCAGGCCGAGCACTTTCTCACCGAGGAAGACCGACGCTCATCCGCGTGACCGAACGTGAGGCTCGACATCGACAAACTGCTGGCGGATTAGAATCAGCCGCTCGGCCTGCCTTGACATGGCGGCGCCCAGCGGCGCCGTCCGGCACGTCCGCAATCCGCGCGCTGGCAGGCTGAGCACGCCCTGCTCGCTATCCGGCCGCCGAGCCCTCCTCGCGGCGGGCCCTCGCGCGGCGCTTGCCCTCGTGCATCGCTGCGACCCTCGCCACCGGAATGGCATGGCCCTCAGCCACCAGGTCAGGCGGCAGCTGCTGCGCCGCGGGCAGCTGGCTGGCCCACGCGTCGCAGCCGCCCAGCAGGGCCGCGGCGTTCCGTACCGTGAAGTCCGTCGGCCGCACGCCGCTCAGGTCATCCCAGCCCACCGGGAATGACACCGGCGTACCGGGCCTGACGCGCGGGCTGTACGCGGCCACTACCGTCGCGCCGCCAGCCCTCGTGGCGTCGATGAACACCTTCCCGCCGCGGTCTTCCTTGATGAACGCTGTTGTCGTCAGTTCCGGTCCGAGCCGCTCGGCCCGCCCCGCAACCGCCCGCGTCGCCGCGGCTGCGTCCTCGGTCGTCGCGCCGGGCGCCAGCGGCACCATGATGTGCACGCCCTTAGCACCACTGGTCTTGACCGCGCCGACAAGACCGGCCGAGCTGAGCGCCTCGCGCACGAGCATGGCGGCCCGGACCACCAGCCCGAAGTCGGCACCAGCCGGAGGGTCGATGTCGAGCACCAGGAAGTCCGGGCTGTCGAAGTGCCCTACCCGCATCAGGGTCGGGTGGTACTCAACGGCTCGCTGGTTAGCGAACCACAGCAGCGTTGGGCGGTCGTCGCAGAGCGCGTAGTCGACGTCGCGGTGCGAGCTCTCCGCCCACACCGTCACGGTGCGGACAAAGTCGGGCGCGTACTTCGGCACGTTCTTCTGCATGAACGGCGCCGTGCCCGGACGCACCCTGATGACCGACAGCGGCCGGTCGGCAAGTACCGGGATGATCAGCTCGCTGACCGCGTCCAGGTAATCAACCAGCTGGCGCTTGGTGGCGTCCGCCCCGGCAAACAGCTCGGAATCCAGGTGGGTGAGCGCGACGCCAGCCCGTTCCTCGCCGTTCGCGCCCTTGTTGCTCATCGCAGCCGGCCGGTCAGGCTTCGGGCCCGAGACCGGTGCCGGCCTGGCGGGACGCTGTCGCGGCCACGGCCAGGTCACGCAGCGCCTTGACCGCGCCGGCCGGATCCTGCGCCCGGAAGACCGCCGACCCCGCGACGAACATGTCAGCCCCTGCCTCCGCGCACCGCCCGATGGTGTCCTCGCTCACGCCGCCGTCGACCTGAAGCCAGATCTCGCCGCCGCGCGAGCGGACCAGCTGGTGCGCGCGGCGGATCTTCGGCAGCACCAGGTCCAGGAACTCCTGGCCGCCGAAGCCGGGCTCTACCGTCATCAGCAGCAGCATGTCCACCTCCGACAGCAGGTCTGCAGTTGCCAGCACGGGCGTCGCCGGGTTGAACGCCAGCCCTGCGCGCGCCCCCGCCGCCCGGATCGCGCGCAGCGTCCGCACCGGCGCGCTGGCTGCCTCGACGTGAATGGTCACGCTGCGCGCCCCCGCTTCGGCGTAGCCCGGCGCCCAGCGATCCGGGTCCTCGATCATCAGGTGGCAATCCAGCGGCAGCCTGGCATGCCGGTGCAGCGCCTCAACGACCGGCAAGCCGATCGTGAGGTTGGGCACGAAATGCCCGTCCATCACGTCCACGTGCAGCCAGTCGGCCGCGCCGGACACCGTGTCGGCCTCGTCTGCGAGCCTGGCGAAGTCCGCGGCGAGCAGGCTCGGCGCTATCTGCACGCTCATCACCGCCGATTGTAGGCCCCGGATCCGCAGCAACCGGGCCGCCCGGGCGCGGGGGCCGATCCGGGCACGGACTGTCGGAGAGTGCCGCTAAGTTCGGGAGCGCCCACCCCGAACGCCAGGAGGCAGCAGATGGCGACGCCGACGAGCACCGAGGCACCCGAGCGCCTGCTGGACCGGGTTCGCAAGCTGCTGGCCAAGGCAGAGGCCGAGGGCGTCACCGTAGCGGAGGCGCAGGCGCTAACGGGCAAGGCTGCCGAGCTCATGGCCAAGTACGGGATCGACCGCGCGCTGCTGGCAGCGACACGGCCCGAGACGGACAAACCCGATAACCGGATCGTTGAGATCTACAACCCGTGGGCCCGCATCCAGGCGCACCTGCTGTACGGCCTCGCGGCAGCGCTGCGCTGCCAGTGCATCCTGCTGCCGGCCCGGGCAGGCCAGCAGGTGCACATCTTCGGGTATGCGTCCGATATCGAGCGCGCCGAGGTCCTGTACACATCTGTGCTCGTCCAGATGTGGCACGGGCTGATCGCCGCAGATGTCCCGGCCGGCGCTGACAGCGCCAGGGCCTGGCGGCGCAGCTGGCTGCTCGGCTTCGCGGCCGCCGTGATCGCCAGGGTGCGCGCCGCGGAGCAGCGGGCCGAGGAGGCTGCGGCTGCGGCACCGGACGGCGCCTCAGGGCACGCGGCGCTGGTACTGGCCGATCGCTCGATGGTCATCAGGCAGAACGTCGCGCACGCCTACCCGCATACCAGAAAGGCAAAGATCACCTACACCGGTACCGGCTACGGGGCGGGTTACGACCAGGGCAAGCGCGCGGACCTCGGCACCGGCCGGGTCGGCCGCGGGCGCACCCGCGCGCTGCGCAGCGGCCGGTAGCACCGGGCCGCTCGCGGCCGCAGAGCTCAGGCGCCCGTCCGGCGCCGCAGCAATGCCAGGAAGATCGCGTCGGTGCCGTGCCGGTGCGGCCAGAACTGCGCGTACCGGCCGTCATCCCCGCAGCGAAGGTCCGGGACCTCGGCCAGCACGGCTGGCGCATCGAGCACGTCCACGTCGGCGCGCTCATCGAGCACGTCGGCCACAACGTCGCGGGTCTCGGCCAGGTGCGGCGAGCAGGTCACGTACGCGACGACGCCACCTAGGCGGGCGGAGTCCAGGGCTGCGCGCAGCAGCCCGCGCTGCAGGCCGCCGATCGAGGTGATATCAGCCGGGCTCCGGCGCCAGCGCGCCTCTGGCCGACGGCGCAGCGCCCCTAGTCCCGAGCAGGGCACGTCCGCGATGACCCGGTCGAAGCGCGCGGGCTGCCAGGCAGGCCGGGTGCCGTCGGCGACGATGACACCGGCCGAGCCAGCCGGTTTGACCGCTGACCGGACGAGCACGGCGCGGTGCTCGCGAATCTCGGCCGCCGTGAGCTGCGCGCCCACGCCCGCGGCAAGCCCGGCAAGCAGCCGGGCCTTGCCGCCCGGTCCGGCGCAGATGTCCAGCCACTGCTCGTCCGTTCCGTCAGCAGCCACCCTGGTGAGCGCTTCGGCTGCCAGCTGGCTGGCCTCGTCCTGAACGCCAGCGCGGCCGGCCGCGACGGCAACGACCGCCGCCGGGTCACCCTCGGGGAGGTAGCCACCGAACGCCGACCACCGGGCGGCCTCGCAGCCCGCCGCCACGAGTTCCTGCTGGCTGGCGATGCCAGGCACGGCGCACAGGTGCACCGCGGGACGCTCGCCGTCTGCGGTTAGGAGCGCCTCGGTCTGCGGCATCTGGCCGCCAGGCGGCTCGCCCAGTGCAGCCGCGAACGCCTCGACGATCCAGCGCGGATGGCTGTACCGGACGGCGAGATGACCGACCGGGTCGGCGTCCCGGGCCGGCGCCGCGATGTCGAGCCACGCATCCAGGTCCCTGGTGGCAACCCGGCGCAGGACCGCGTTGACGAAGCCGGCCGGCCGCGGTCCGGCCGCGTCCTTGACCAGGTCGACTGAGGTCGCCACGGCGGCATGCGGCTGGATCCTGGTGGCCAGCAGCTGATGAGCGCCGAGTCGCAGCGCCTCGCGCACCGGCGGGTCGAGCGAGCCGAGGTCACGGTCGCAGCAGATGCCCAGCACGGCGTCGTAGCTGCCGCGCGCGCGGAGCGTGCCATAGCTGAGCTCGGTCGCCAGCGCGGCATCCCGCCCGGTGAGCCTCCGCTGCGAGATCAGCTGCGGCAGCAGCAGGTTGGCGTAAGCGTCGCGAGCCTCGACCGCGAGCAGCACGTCAAGGGCCACCCGGCGGGCTGGGTCGCGGGCCTGCTGCCGGGCGGAAGTGCGGCGGTCGCGCCCGCCACCGCGTGCGGCTGACGGCCGGGGTCGCCGGCGGCTGCCGTCCCAGGTTCCGGACACGTCAGCCCAGCACGAGCGGCCGGCCGTCTGAGCGCAGCCCGCGCGCCCAGTCGGCGGCGCTCATCCGCCGCTTGCCGTGGGCCTGGACGTCGCCGAGCTGGATCGGGCTCGTGCCGGTGCCGGCGAGTACCTCGCTGCGCAGCACGCGGAGCTCCCCGGCGGCCAGCGGCAGGGGTTCTGATCCACCGGAACCGGCCTGCGCATCTCCCGCTGGCGCCTGGGCCGCCACCGTCCACAGCTTGACCCGAACGCCGTCCAGCTGCGTCCACGCCCCTGGCTCCGGCGTGCACGCCCGGATCTGGCGGTCGATCGCGAGAGCTGGCTTGCGCCAGTCAATCTCCGCGTTGGCTGGGGTGATCTTCGGGCGCCAGGCTGATGCCGTCGGCCGGCTGCTCGCGCGCCTCCAGATCACCGGACTCGATTCCGTCCAGCGTTGCTACCAGCAGCTCGGCGCCGGACGCGCTCAGCCGGTCGAGCAGGTCGCCAGCTGTGTCGAAGGGCCGGATCGGCTCGGTCAGCACGCCGTAAACCGGGCCTGCGTCGAGCTCGCGGACGATGCGGAACGTCGTCGCGCCAGTAACGTCGTCGCCGTGCAGGATCGCGTGCTGCACCGGGGCTGCCCCGCGCCAGGCCGGCAGGATCGAGAAGTGCAGGTTGACCCATCCGTGCGCAGGGATGTCCAGGGCCGCCTGCGGGAGCAGGGCGCCGTATGCAGTCACCGGACAGCAGTCCGGGCCGATCTCGCGGAGTCTGGCCAGGAAGCCGGGCTCGGACGGCTTGACCGGCCGCAGCACTTCGATCCCGGCCTCCTCGGCTCGTTCCGCCACCGGACTCCTGCCGAGCTTCCGGCCCCGGCCAGCCTTGGCATCCGGCCTGGTCACGACTGCAGCGACTTCATGCCTGGATTTCAGCAGCGCATCGAGCGTAGGCACCGCTGCCGCGGGCGTACCGGCGAAGACCAGGCGCACGGGCTAAAAGGCCTTCCCGTGGGTCGGGTGCGGCGACACCTTCACGAGCGGGACCGGCTCGCCCCACCACTCCGACGCCCGGATCTCCTTCATCGCCAGCTTGCGCTGTGCCGCGTCAAGCCGGTCGATGAACAGCACTCCGTCGAGATGATCGGTCTCGTGCTGGACGCATCTGGCTAGCTGGCCCGAGCCCTCGACCGTGATGGGCTCACCATGCATGTCGAAGCCGGTGGCCACCGCGCGCAGCGACCGGCTCGTCGGGTACGCCAGGCCGGGGAAGGACAGGCAGCCCTCGTCGTCGACCTCCAGCTCCTCCGACAGCTGCAGCGTCGGGTTGATCACGTGCCCGATCTCGTCGTCGACGAAGTAGGTGAAGACGCGCAGGCCAACGCCGATCTGCGGGGCAGCCAGTCCGACACCGGGCGCGTCCAGCATCGTGTCAGCGAGGTCCTTCACCAGCTTGCGCAGCTCGGCGTCGAACGTCGTCACCGGATCGGCGGGCGTCCGCAGCACCGGATCACCGAACAACCTGATCGGCCTGATACTCACTACATTCCTCCGGCAATGGGGCGTCACCCACGGCACCGTCCGGCAGCCTGCGACGCTGAGATCAAGTTTACGAACGAAGTGCACCGCCGCCGGCGCCCGGCGAGCGAGCCTTGAACGCGGCCTTTCGTGCCGCCCTGGCTACGCCAGGATCGGGGTGGTGTTCACTCAGCGTCGTGAGCAGGTCAATCACGCCCGGATGCCGCACCCGCCAGAGGCCCGCCACGATCTCGGCCTGTGCCTCCGGCGCCACCTCCGGCAGCAGTTCGGCCACCACATCCCGCGGGTCGGCCTCTTCGAGCAGCCCGGCGCCGAGGTCGACTAGCAGCCACGTGCGGTCGGCGGGTCCCAGCTCCGCGTCCTCGCCATGCTCGTGCAGCCAGACAGCGGCATGCGCGCGCAGCAACGGCTCCTCCAGGGCCGCGCGGACTTCCTCAGTGGCGGCCTTGCCGATGCGATCGAGTACGGCGAAGGCAGCGCCGCGCAGCCCGGGCGTGCCGTTGGCGGCCGCGGCGATCAGCTCGGCTGCAGCCTGCTGCTCGGTCCGGCCGACGAGCCACCCGTTGATCTTGGACTCGCCGTCCTCGGCATCGCAGCTCGCCAGGGTCATCAGCAGCCCCACCGCTCCGCGCCGGTCCGCCGCGCCCAGCACGGGCACGTGCCAGCCCTGGTCCAGCAGCCGCCGGTGGACTCCCCACACGCCGAGCGGCGACAGGACGACGGTCAGGCCGCCCGCGTTCTCCTCGGTGCCGAGCTCCACCACGCCGAGGTCGGCTAGCGTTTCCAGGGCATGCGACAGCGCCGCGGCCTGATCGGCGTCAGGGACAGGCGCAGGTACCTGGGCTTCTCCGGCCAGCGGCAGCCGCCTGCCTCCGGCCGCAGCCGAGTAGGCATCGAAGAGGGCGTCGATGCGCACCGGAGCGCCGACCGTGTACAGCGCCGTGGCCAGCCCGTCGAGCTCCTCCGCGGCGAGCAGCGCTGCCAGGGCGTCGTCCCACTCCCTGAGCACGTCCTCGGCGCTGGCGCTGGCCAGCGGCAGCGCTTCCGGGCCGTGCGCGCGCTGGTCGCCAGCCCGCCCGCTGGCGGCGACGACCTGCCACGCGGCATCCAGCTCGTCCGGGGTAAGCTCCAGCGCCTCGGCCGCTGCGCTCGCGGCACCGGCATCGAGTACCCGGCCGCCCGTGCTCTCGGGATGTGCCACTGTCCAGGCGCAGAGGTCGCGAGCGGCCCGAAGCAACGGAGCGACCCGTGCGGCGGCCGCCAGCTCATCACGGGGAGCAAGCCTAACCGGCGGCATCCGGAGGCGGCTCCGGGCAGCGGCGGCCCCATGGTCCGGGCCTGCTGCCGGCCGCGTTCGCTGGCCGTCCGGTGAGTTGGTCACCCAAGTACCCTACGGCCTGAACGGTAGGTAGTCAGATCAGCTCGGCGGGGTCCAGCTGGACGCGCACCGCCCCCGGCTCTTTCGAAGCGCTCCGCGCGGCCTGGCCGGAGCGCAGCGCCAAGGCCAGCTCCGTGCCCTCTGATCTGGGAACACGCACCAGATACCGGACCGGTTCCGCGACTGGGCCGGTAGCTACAGCCCCGGAGTCGGCCCGGGACCGCTGGTGCCCGGCTGGGGCCGGGCGGTGCCTGGCCGGCAGCGGCCCGAGCAGCTCGGCGCCTGCCGGAAGGGCGGTGGCAGCCAGCAGCGACGCGACGGCTGCTGGTGGTCCGCTCACGGCGGCCATCCGCGCAGCGGGCGGGAAACGCAGCTCAGCGCGGTCCCGGAGTTCACGGCCGGCGAAGGTGGCCGGGTCCCAGCGGATCAGCGCCTGGACGGCCGGCTGAGCGGCATCGGCTACCACCACGATGCTGCCGCCCTGCCCGGCTGGCCGGACCAGCGCGGCCGCGTTCATCCATCGCCGCAGTGCCTCCTCGGCCGCGCGCAGGCTGGCCAGGCCGAGCAAAGCCCAGCCGTCCAGCAGGACTGCAGCGGCATACCCGCCATCCGCGACTGGCTCCGCCCCTGGCGTCGCGACCACCACAGCAGGGGCGGCGTCGACCCCGTCCAGCACCTGGCTGCCCCCGGAAGTGACGACCGGCCTCCCCGGGAACGCCCGGCCAAGCTCCTCGGCCGTCCGCCGGGCCCCGGTGACCAGGGCCCGCAGGCCCTGGTGCCCGCAGCGGCGGCAGGTGCGCGCGATAGCCGAGCCGCACCAGCCGCAGCGAAGCGGCGCGAGCGGTCCGGGCAGCTCAGCCGGCCCGCCGCACTCGCACTTGGCTGGGGTATGGCACCGCTCGCATGCGACCGCTGCCAGGTAGCCGCGTCGCGGCACCTGGAACAGAACAGGTCCGTGGTCGAGCGCGGCCCGCGCGGTGCGCAGCGCCACACTCGGCAGCCGCGCGGACCTGGCCGCCTCGTCCCTGGCCAGCTCCGCCTCCGACCCGGCCGGCTGGACGGCCGGGGCGAACTGCCGAACCACTGCCCGCCCGGCGTCCAGCGGCCGCGCCCAGCCGGCTGCGATGAGCTGGGCAGCCTCGGCCGTCCGGGCAAAGCCGCCGAACAGCAGGGCACCGCGGGCCCGGTGGGCCCGCAGCGAGAGGACCTCCCTGGCGTGCGGATACGGCGCCCGTGGCTCTGCGTGCAAATCGTCGCCCTCGTCCCAGAGCACCACCAGGCCCAGGCGCGGCACGGGGGCGAACATCGCCGACCGAGTCCCTGCTGCGACGGCCACCTCGCCCCTGACCGCCGCCAGCCAGCGACGGTAGCGCTCGGCCGGTCCCAGGCTGGCTGCCAGCACCACGTGGCGGCCCGGTCCGAGAGCGTTAGCCAGGGCCGCATCGACGAGCCTCAGGTCGCGGGCGTCCGGCACGACGACCACCGCGCCGCGGCCGGACTGGACGACGGAGGCCACAGCGTGCGCGATGTCATCGGGCCAGCTCAGGCCGGGCAGTGCTGACCAGATCGCGCGCGGGCTGCGGCCGTCGGCCAGCGCGGCGAGGAATGATGGCCCGTCGGGATACTGGCTCCACGACCCGGCCAGTCCGGCCGGCACAGCAGCTGAACGGCCGTCCGCACCATGGTCCGGAGGCGGACTGGCTGCCGCCTTGCTGGCTGCAGCGTGCCGGGGCGGAATGGCCAGCCGCAGCACGTCGGCCATGGTGCCGCCGTACCGGTCGGCCACCGCGCGGGCCAGCCCGGCGATCTCAGGCGTCAGCACCGGTTCTGCGGACACCAGGCGCTCGAGGTACCCGAGCTTGCCCTGGTGATCGCTGCCGGCCCGCCGTTCGAGCAGGAACCCGCCGGTCAGCTGCCCGGCGAATCGCACCCGGACCTGACACCCCGGCAGGGCCGTCCCGGCCAGCGCCGCTGGCACCAGATAGTCGAACGGGCGGTCCAGGTGCGGCAGCGAGATGTCGACGGCCACGCGCGCCACTGGCAGCTCAGCGGCAGGCAGCCGGGCATCCCGGTCGCGTGCGGTCCTTCTGCTGGCCTGTGACACCTGACCCGACACGGTTCTGTCCTACCAGAGCGGTCCGACCGTGGCGGTCAGGCTGAGAGCGCGCTCCCGGTGCTCAGGACGGGCAGGAGGCTGTCAGTGCCGTCCCGTCGCTGGTCAGATGGGCGCGCAGCCAGCCGGGCACTGGCCGGCGGGCGATGATGTCGGACCTGGCCAGCTGCAAGTCCGCGGTCATCGCGAAGAGCGCGCTGCGGACCGTTACGTCACCGGTCGCGGTCGCGGCTGCGGCCGCGTTCGCCCGGCTCGCCGCCAGGCCGAGATCGGCGATCTTCGCCGAAGCCGCGGCGTTGCCACTGAGATCGGACATTGCGCGGGCGTACGCCTGGTGGACCGCCGACGGATACCGGCAGTCTCCAGCCGACCCCCCTGAGGTAGTCGCCACGAGCACGACGATGATGACGGCCCAGGCCAGCGATGCCGTAATCGCCAGGATGGACGCGCGCCGCACGGGCTCGCCGGGCTGGCTCCGGCGGAGGCCGAGCACCCCGGCGACAACGCCAGGGATGACCAGCGGCACCAGGCCGAGCGTCAGGACTGTGCGAGCCGACAAGAGACCAGATGCCCGCGGCTGGCTCGCCTGGAACCGCCGGGCGCTGCCGGCTGGAGCGGGCCAGGCAGTATCCGCATCAGGGGGCGCATCATCGCGACCCGGGTGGGAGAGCCGGACTGCGCCGGGAGCTGGCCAGGGTCCGGTCTCCCAGGGCGGCGGCACCTCGGCGATCTGCCCGGTGCTCTCGCCGTCCCACGGCGGCGCGCCGGCCGCATGGATCTGGGCCTGGTGCTCCGCTCTGGGCGCACCCGGCTGGTCCTCGTCGGCCGAAACCGTCATGGACTCGGGCAGGAGCCCGGCCCGGCCCGTCGGCAGGAACCACTCGGCCGTTCCGGCGTGCTCCGCACTGCCCTCGGCGCCGGCCGATTCCGCATGGTCGGTGGCAGCCGGCACTTTCGGACCCGGGTCAAACCACGGATCGGGGTCCGCCCCGTTCTCGCTGCCAGCGACGGCTGCTGCCCGCATCGCGGGCTCCGCGGCAACATCCGCATCGCCGGCCGCCCGGCGCCCATCAGACGACATCCATCACCAGATCAGCATCGGGATTGGCTCAATATTGGCAAGGATCGTAGCGGCAACCTCAGCAACAATGCCGCGATATTGACGTAATGCCTAAAGCGAACGCAGAGGTCGCGATCAGGACAAGCGGTCTCGCCGGAGGCCGCCGCAGCCGGCTTAAGCGCCGGCCGCCGCGCGCAGCGCGTCGGCCCGGTCGGTCCGCTCCCAGGAGAAGTCCGGCTCCTCGCGGCCGAAATGCCCGTAGGCAGCCGTCTGCGCATAGATCGGCCGGATGAGGTCCAGGTCGCGAATGATCGCCGCCGGCCGCAGGTCGAACACCTGCAGCACTGCGTCCTGAATCCGCTCGACCGGCGCTCGCTCAGTGCCGAAGCACTCCACGAACAAACCGACCGGCTTGGCCTTGCCGATTGCGTACGCGACCTGCGCCTCGCAGCGGTCAGCCAGGCCCGAGGCCACCACGTTCTTGGCAACCCAGCGCATCGCGTAGGCCGCGCTGCGGTCCACCTTAGAGGGGTCCTTGCCGGAGAAGGCGCCGCCACCGTGGCGCGCCATCCCGCCGTAGGTGTCAATGATGATCTTGCGGCCGGTCAGGCCGGCATCGCCCATCGGGCCGCCGATCTCGAACCTGCCCGTGGGGTTCACCAGCAGTCGGTAGCCAGTCGTGTCCAGGTTCAGGCTGGCCAGCACGGGCCGCACCACGTGCTCGCGGATATCCGGCGCGAGCAGCCCGGCCAGGTCGATGGCCGGCGCATGCTGGGTGGACACGACCACCGTGTCAAGCCTGACAGCCTGGTCGCCGACGTACTCGATGGTGACCTGGGTCTTGCCGTCCGGCCGGATGTAGGGCACGTCGCCATTGCGGCGAACTTCGGACAGCCGCCGCGCCAGCCGGTGTGCCAGCGTGATCGGCAGCGGCATTAGCTCGGGAGTATCGCGGCAGGCGTAGCCGAACATGAGGCCCTGGTCTCCGGCACCCTGGCGGTCCAGCTCGTCCGAGCCTTCGCCCTCGCGGTGCTCCACGGCCTCGCCGACGCCCATCGCGATGTCCGGCGATTGGGATCCGATTGACACCTGCACGCCGCAGGTCGACCCGTCGAAGCCCTTGGCCGAGGAGTCGTAGCCGATCTCGAGAATCTTCTCCCTGATGATGCCCGGAATATCGACATAAGTGTCCGTTGTCACCTCGCCGGCCACGTGCACCTGGCCGGTAGTGATCAGCGTCTCAACGGCCACCCTGCTGCGCTGATCGCCCTTGAGCATGGCGTCCAGAATGGCGTCACTGATCTGGTCCGCCATCTTGTCTGGATGACCCTCAGTGACGGACTCGGAAGTGAACAGACGACGAGCCACTAGACACCTTTTCCTTGCTTGAGCTTGCCCGACATCAGAGCCATGGCGGTTCGCCCGCTGGCGAGGAGTCCATGACCCCCGGCCGAATTGTACCGGCGCAGGGCTTCCGGGGCAGGGCGGCCTGCCTGATTAGCTTGCTGGCTGGCCGAGACGCCCGGCCACCACATCCCAGATCGCATCGGCAATCTCGTCCTTCGGCGCACGTGGCAGCTTGACCTCGGTGCCATCGGCGCTCAGCACCGTGGCCTCGTTATCGGCAGTCCCGAAGGCCAGCCCGTTCCCGACCTGGTTAACGACCAGCAGGTCGCAGCCCTTCCGCGCCAGCTTGGCGCGGCCGTTTGCCAGGACGTCGCCGGTCTCGGCGCCGAACGCCACAATCAGCTGGCTGGGTCGCTGCCGGGCCGCTACCAGGTCGGCGACGATATCCGGGTTCTCCGTCAGCACGATGGGATCGGGCTCGGCACCGGACTTCTTGATCTTGACCTCGCTCCGGACGGCAGGCCGGAAGTCAGCCACAGCCGCCGCCATCACGATCGCGTCGGCCTCCCCTGCCTCCGCGAGCATCGCCTCCTGGAGCTGCCTGGCCGACTGCACGCGGATGACCCGGACGCCGGCCGGGTCGGGCAGCTCAGTGTTGGCCGCCACCAGCGTGACCGTGGCTCCGCGGCTGGCCGCCGACCTGGCCAGCGCGTAGCCCTGCTTGCCCGACGACCAGTTCCCCAGGTAGCGGACCGGGTCGAGCTCCTCCCTGGTGCCGCCGGCCGAGACAAGCACGGACCGGCCGGCCAGATCCGGGTCAAGCGCCGCCCGACCCCTGGCCAGCACGCGCTGGGCCACCGCGAACAGCTCCGCGGGCTCGGGCAGGCGCCCCGGCCCGCTGTCCGAGCCGGTCAGCCTGCCGGCGGCGGGATCCAGCACGATGCAGCCGCGGCTGCGCAGGGTGGCGACGTTCGCCTGGGTCGCGGGATGCTCCCACATCTCGGTGTGCATAGCGGGCGCGAAGATGACCGGGCAGCGCGCCGTGAGCAGGACCGCGGTGAGCAGGTCGTCGGAGCTTCCGGCGGCCGCGCGGGCCATCAGGTCAGCGGTAGCGGGCGCAACGACGACCAGGTCAGCATCCTGGCCCAGGCGGACGTGCGGAACCTCGTGAACCGACTCCCACGGGCTGACCTCGACCGGCTCGCCCGACAGCGCCGCCCAGGTAGCCGCGCCAACGAACTTGAGGGCGGCCGGCGTGGGAACCACCCGGACGCGGTGACCAGACTCGGTCAGCAGCCGGAGCAGCTCACATGCTTTATAAGCCGCGATCCCCGCGGATACGCCGAGGACGATGCGCACTTCTGGCCTGGCGGCGGGTGACTTATGCCTGGTCCGGGGTCTCCGCGGTGAGCAGGCCGTCGGAGATCTCGCGGAGCGCGATCGACAGCGGCTTCTCCTGGAGCCTGGTCTCGACCAGCGGGCCGATGTACTCGAGCAGACCCTCGCCGAGCTGGGCGTAGTAGGCGTTGATCTGCCTGGCCCGCTTCGACGCCATGATCACGAGGCCGTACTTGCTGTCCACGACCTTCAGCAGGTCGTCGATCGGCGGGTTGATAATGCCTTCTGCGGCCGGGGTCGCTGCCAACGTGTGCCTTCCCGATCTGGGTCAGTGAATGCCCTGCGGCGCAAGGTCTCGCCCGGCATTTCCATACTGGGCCACCATCAAGGCTACCAGCTGATCGCAGACGTCCTCGACGGATGTGTTGACCAGCGTGATGTCGAACTCGCTGCTGGCGGCCAGCTCGGCCTGCGCAGCCTTGAGCCGACGGCCGATCGCCTCGGGCGACTCGGTGTTGCGGCCGATCAGCCGTCGCTCCAGCTCCTCCCACGACGGCGGCGCCAGGAAGATCAGCAGGGAGCCGGGAACGGCCGCCCGCACCTGCCGGGCTCCCGCGACGTCGATTTCCAGCAGCGCAGGCTCGCCCGCGTCTAGCCGTTGCTGGACCGGCGCGCGCGGAGTGCCGTAGCGATTGCTGGCGAACCGGGCCGATTCGAGCAATTCGCCAGCCGACGCCATTCTCTCGAATTCGGCTTCGGTGACGAAGAAGTATTCCCGGCCGTCCATTTCGCCCGGCCGGGGGGCGCGGGTCGTGACCGACACTGACTGCCAGATCCACGGGCACTCACGGCGCAAGCGCGCGGCCACAGTGCTCTTGCCAACGGCCGACGGGCCGGACAGCACTGTCAGCTGCGCCGGGACAGGGGTACCGCGGCGCACGGCGCACGCCTCGGATGGGAACATGCTTCCCGCGGTCCCCTCCCTGGCTCGGTCCTGCTTCGTCAGATGTCGCCGCCGAATTCGCTCTCCAGCGCGCTGCGCTGGTTGGCGCCTAGGCCGCGGACGCGTCGCGACTCGGCGATGCCAAGCCGCTCCATGATCTGCTTAGCCCGCACCTTGCCGACACCTGGCATCGACTCCAGCAGCGCCGACACTTTCATCTTGCCCACCACATCATCGGTCTGCCCCTCCTTGAGCACCTGGGGCAGGGTCGTCGCACCATGCTTCAGCCTATTCTTCACTTCGGCACGGTCCTTGCGAGCCTGGGCAGCCTTCTCAAGTGCGGCCGCCCGCTGCTCGGGAGTAAGTGGAGGAAGAGCCACGCGAGGTCACCTCGGGTTTCGTATCGAAAAAGTCGCTTCGCGAGGGGAAACTAGCGAGTTACGCGCGGCTCGGCAACGTGAACTCCGGTTTGCATCGACACAAATTAGCCAATATGACGCCACGTACAAGTCCGTGCACCCAGCGTAGTTGCATTTTCGCAGGTAGCGCAATGTTTTTGGCTTCCTGCGAAACATCGCAAGCCTTTGACGAGGCCTTAGTTCGCACCCATCGGTCCGCTTATCAGCGCCGATCACACTAGTGGTACCGGTCCGGGCGCTATGCGCGGGGGTGCGTGGGCGCGCGATCCGCGCTCATGCTGCCGGCCCTGGCTGAGCGTCGGCCCCAGGCCGGCTGACCGGAAGCTTGGAACATCGGCGCAGCGCACTGCTTACTGCCAGCGGAACACCCTGGCCGCTACTGCGGCCGAGATGATGGCATGTGCGCCGAGCACTGCTAGCGGGGCCAGCGCCGGGCCGCCGCCGAAGATGCTGTCCTGCATAACCCGCACCCCCGCGCCGAGCGGCGTGTAGTTGCTTGCCTGAAGGAGCGTCTCGGGCATCAGCGCGCGCGGGATCCCCAGGCCGGCGAAGAACATCAGCACGAAGAAGAGCATCGCGCCGATCACGCTGGCCGTCCGACCGGTCGAGGCAACCGCGGCCAGCGGCTTCCTGCTCAAGGACGCTCCGCCCGCTCAGATCATTGAGGCCATCCATAAGGTCGTCGCAGGCGACCCGATCCTGTCGCCGCGGATCACGCGCCGCCTGATGAGCCTGGCGGCCGCCGATTCAGGCGTCTGCGATCAGGCTAGGGCCGCTGGCCGCGCTGGCCGCCCGCGAGTATGAGGTCGTGGTCGCGGTCGCGAAGGGGCAGACCAATGCCGAGATTGCCGCAGAGCTCTACATGAGCGTCGCGACCGTCAAGGCGCATATCTCGCGGATCCTGGTCAAGCTTGGTCTCGGCAACCGAACCCAGATCGCGCTACTCGGGCACGATGCCGGTCTCGCCTGAGCGCAGGACCCAGCCGGGCCGGCCCGCAGGCTGCTTCGCACCAAGGTTCGCCTAGCTGCGCACCTCGGCACGACGCAGTGCGGCGGCGATCGCGGCAGCGGCCGCTCCCGGGTCGGCCGCGCCCGTGATGGGGCGGCCGATCACCAGCAAGTCCGCTCCCGACCTGAGCGCCTCCTCCGGGGTAGCGACCCGCGCCTGGTCGTTCACCGCCGCACCAGCCGGCCGCACTCCGGGGGTGATCAGCAGCACGTCGTCGCCTACTTCGGCGCGGATCGCGGCCACCTCCTGGGGTGAGCAGACCAGCCCGCGGGCTCCCGCCTCAACGGCGAGGACGGCTAGCCGCCTGGCGGCGTCACTGACCGGCCCGGCCAGCCCGATCCTGCTGAGATCACCCTCGCCCAGCGAGGTGAGAACGGTCACCGCGACAATCCTGGTACCGGGCACTGCATCAGCGGCTGCCCTGATCGCGGCTGCCCCCGCGGCCGCGTGCACCGTCAGCAGCGAGGGACGCAGCCGTGCGACGGCGCGCGCGGCGCCAGCCATCGTCGCCGGGATGTCGTGCAGCTTCAGGTCCAGGAAGATCTCCACCCCGCTGGCACCGCGCACCGACGCGACCGCGTCGGGCCCGTACCGCAGGTAGAGCTCCAGCCCGACCTTGAGCGTGCTCACGTGCGGCGCCACCAGCGCGGCCCAGCGGGCGGCTGTCTCCAGGTCCGGCGCATCCAGGGCCACGGCAATCGGGGCCTGCCGGGCCATCAGGTCCTCCTCACTCGGGCCGCCGTGCTCAGCGGCCGGCCGGTCGCGGCATGCGCCTCGTGGGCCAGGCCGACGACGTCGGTCAGCCTGTCGACCCCGCGAGCCGTCAGCTCCTCCTCGAGCTCCCGCAGGATCCGCGCGCACGCCGACGGGTCGTGGAAGATCGTGGTGCCCACGCTCACCATCGACGCCCCGGCCAGGATGAGCTCCAGTGCGTCCCGCCCGGTGCACACTCCGCCCATGCCGATGATCGGGACGGCGGGGAGCGCCTCGCGGACCTGCCAGATGCAGCGCACCGCGACCGGCCTGATCGCAGGCCCCGACAGCCCGCCCGTCACGCCGGCCAGCCGGGGCCGCAGCGTGTCAGTATCGATCACCATGCCGAGCAACGTGTTGATCATCGACAGCCCATCCGCGCCGGCCGACACGCAGGCCTTGGCAATCGTGACGATGTCGGTCACGTCCGGGGACAGCTTGGCGAACACCGGGATGTCGTAGCGGGCCCGGCTCCGGACGGCCTCGATGACTGCGGCAGAGGAGTCCGGGCTGCAGGCAAACACCTGCCCCCGGTGCTCCACGTTCGGGCACGAGATGTTGACCTCGATGGCGGTCACGCCAGCCGCGTCCGACAGTCGTCCGGCCAGCTCGGCGTACTCCCCCACTGTCCCGCCGGCGATCGACACGACGGCCCTGGCTCCCCTGGACAGCAGCCACGGCAGGTCGCGCTGAAGGAATGCGTCGATGCCGGGACCCTGCAGGCCGATCGAGTTCAGCATGCCGCTCGGGGTCTCGGCCATCCGCGGAGTCGGACGGCCGGACCGTGGCCCCAGCATCACCGACTTCGTGACGATCGCGCCGAGCTTGGACACGTCCATGAACTGCGCCAGCTCCCGGCCGGCCCCGGCGCAGCCAGAGGCGGTCATGATGGGGTTCGGCAGCTCAACAGCGCCGAGCCTGGTCCGCAGGTCAACTGCCATGGCTCTGCCTCCCGGGAGCACGTCCGCCCGCCCCGTCACCGCGCTCTGGCTTACCGTGCCCCTTGCGGCCCTCCGGCTTGCCTGCGGCGCGGTCGCTCACCGCACCGCCACTGCCTCTTTCGTGGCCGTTCTGCAGTTGCACGGCGCGGCGGGACCGGGGCTCCCAGCCGGGCGCCCCGAAGGCGTCGAACGGGATCGTTCCGATGTCGTCCCAGCGCACCGACTCGCCCCGGAATACCGGCCCGTCGATGCAGGAGCGCGCCATGCGGGTGATCCCGTCGGATCCGACGACCGGCAGCACGCACGTCATGCAGACCCCGATCCCGCAGGCCATCGCTTCCTCGACCGCCGCCTGCACCGGGATGTCGTACCTGCGGGCCAGCGCCGTAACCTGGCGCAGCATCGGCATCGGCCCGCAGGCGTAGATGACGTCGGTGCGGCCGTCGTGGATCACCTGATCGAGCATGTCGGTCACCATGCCGCGGGCGCCGAGCGAGCCGTCCTCGGTCGTAATCGTCGCTGAGCGCCCGGTCCGCCGGGCGGTCAGCGCCCCGAACACCTTGTCCCCGGAGCCGGCCCCGAGCAGGAAGTCAACCTCGCAGCGTCGCTCCTTCAGCTTGCCCGCCAGCGAGAACAGCGGCGCGCTGCCGTAACCGCCGCCGATGAGCAGGCAGTTCACCGGATCGCGGGGAAGCGGGAAGGCCTTGCCCAGCGGCCCGGTGACGTCCAGTACGTCCCTGGCCCGCCGCTCGGCCAGCCACTGCGTCCCGCGGCCGTGCACCGCGAAGACGAACTCCACCGTGCCGCCGTGGTCAGGGCGCACATCGTGAATGGAGAACGCCCTGGCCAGCAGCATGGAGGTGTCCGGGCCACCGACGGCCAGCGCGATGAACTGGCCGGGCTTGAACCGCGCCGCGATCGCCGGTGCGACCAGCGTCATGGCGTGGTACGCGTCGACCCGGCGGACCGTCAGCACCGTCCCGCGCACCTGCACGGGGCCGGCCTGAGCATCGAATTCGCTATGAGTCATCTCGCCCTGGCGCCGCCTCATCCGATCCGCGCTCGCGCAGGTGCGCCGCATGCTCCTGCAGCGACCGCACGCCTATCTCGTCCCTGTCGATGGCCTCGATGCCCTGCACGGCCGCCCACAGGCCCTGCACCGTGGTGATGCAGGGGATCGCGCGCCTGACTGCCGCGGTCCGGATCTCGTAGCCGTCCCGGCGGAATCCAGACTGGCCGGGGCCGCCGAACGGCGTATTCACGATCAGGTCGACCTGGCCGTCCAGGATCCGCTCCACGATCGTCAGCTCGCCGGCTGGCCCGTGGCCCTCGCTGTGCTTACGGACGATCGTGGCACGGACGCCGTTTCGGCGCAGAACCTCGCCGGTTCCGCTCGTCGCCCAGATCTCGAAGCCCAGCTCAGCCAGCCGCTTGACCGGGAAGATCATCGAGCGCTTGTCCTTGCCAGCCACCGAGACGAAGGCCCGGCCCTTAACCGGCAGCGAGCCGTACGCCGCAGCCTGCGACTTGGCGTAGGCGGTGCCGAAGTCCTCGTCGATGCCCATCACCTCGCCGGTGGAGCGCATCTCCGGCCCGAGCACGGTGTCCACGCCCGCGCCGCTCGCGTCGGCGAACCGGGAGAACGGCAGCACCGCCTCCTTGACTGCAATCGGCGCGTCCAGCGGCAGCGTCCCGCCGTCACCGGCGGCCGGCAGCAAGCCCTCGCGCCGCAGCTGCGCGATCGTCGCGCCGAGCATGACCCGCGCGGCCGCCTTCGCCAGCGGGACCGCGGTCGCCTTCGACACGAACGGCACGGTCCGGGACGCCCGCGGGTTGGCCTCGAGCACGTAGAGCACGCCAGCTGCGAGCGCATACTGCACGTTCAGCAGACCGCGGACGCCTACACCGCGCGCGATGCCCTCGGTCGAGGTCCTGATCAGGTCGATGTACTCCCGGCTCAGCGTGATCGGCGGCAGCGCGCAGGCCGAGTCGCCGGAGTGGATCCCGGCCTCCTCGATGTGCTCCATCACGCCGCCCAGGTACAGCTCAGCGCCGTCATACAGCGCGTCAACGTCGATCTCGATCGCGTCGTCGAGGAACCTGTCGATCAGTATCGGGTGCTCAGGCGAGGCCTCGGTGGCCCGGCGCACGTAATCGGCGAGCGCGACCGTCGTCGTAGACGATCTCCATGCCGCGGCCACCGAGCACGTACGACGGCCGCACCAGCACCGGGTAGCCGATCTCGTGCGCGACCGCCTCGGCCTGCGCAACCGACGTCGCGGTGCCATGGCGCGGCGACGAGCAGGCCGGCTTCCTCAAGCACCCGGCCGAACTCGCCGCGGTCCTCGGCAAGGTGGATGGCGCCCGGCGAGGTGCCGACCACCGGCACGCCCTCGGCCTCGAGTGCTCTGGCAAGCCCGAGCGGAGTCTGGCCGCCGAGCTGCACGATGACACCCGCGACCGGCCCGGTCGCCTGCTCGGCATGCACCACCTCGAGCACGTCCTCTAGCGTCAGCGGCTCGAAGTACAGCCGCCCGGAGGTGTCGTAGTCGGTGGAAACGGTCTCCGGGTTGCAGTTGACCATCACGGTCTCGTAGCCCGCGTCCGTCAGCGCAAACGAGGCGTGCACGCACGCGTAGTCGAACTCGATGCCCTGCCCGATCCGATTCGGGCCGCTGCCGAGGATGATCACCTTCGGCTTGTCGCCAGCGGGGACCTCGGTCTGCAGGTCATAGGTCGAGTACAGGTACGGCGTTCGTGCCGCGAACTCCGCGGCGCACGTGTCGACGGTGTGATACGCCGGCCGGACGCCGAGCGACCACCGTGTCGCCCGGATCTCCGCCTCGGTCTTGCCGGTCAGCTGCCCGAGCTGCGCGTCGGAGAACCCGCACGACTTCGCTGCAGCCAGCGCCCGCGCCGTGGCCGGCCCGCCGACGCCGATCCCGTCGTCCTGGATCTGCCGTGCGTGCTCCTCGATCGCCGCGATCTGGTCGACGAACCACGGGTCGATGGAGCTTGCGGCCGCCACCTCGGCCACCGTCGCGCCGGCCCGCAGCGCCTGGTGCACCGTCGCCAGCCGGCCGTCATGCGGCACCGCGCAGGCAGCCAGCAGGCCAGCTTTGTCTCCGGCCGGCGACGCCCAGCTGAGCGACACGCTGCGCTGCTCCAGCGACCGCAGCGCCTTCTGCAGCGCCTCAGCGAACGTGCCGCCGATCGCCATCGCCTCGCCGACCGACTTCATGTGCGTGGTGAGCACCGGGTCGGCGCCGGGGAACTTCTCGAACGCGAACCGCGGCACCTTGACCACGACATAGTCCAGTGACGGCTCGAAGCTCGCCGGAGTCTCCCCGGTGATGTCGTTGCGGATCTCGTCGAGGGTGTAGCCGATGGCGAGCCGGGCGGCGATCTTGGCGATCGGGAACCCGGTCGCCTTCGACGCCAGGGCGCTGGACCGCGAGACCCGCGGGTTCATCTCGATGACGACCATTCGGCCGGTCTGCGGGTGCACCGCGAACTGGATATTGCAGCCGCCAGTGTCCACCCCGACCGCGCGCGCGGTGGCGATCGCGATATCGCGCATGCGCTGGTACTCCCGGTCGGTCAGCGTCATGGCCGGGGCAACCGTCACCGAGTCGCCGGTGTGCACGCCCATCGGGTCGATGTTCTCGATCGAGCAGACGATCACGACATTGTCGTTCCTGTCGCGCATCAGCTCGAGCTCGAACTCCTTCCAGCCGAGTACGGATTCCTCCAGCAGCACCTCGGTGATCGGGCTGGCATCCAGCCCCGCGCCCGCGATGCGGTCCAGGTCGCGCGGAGTCCGGGCGATGCCGGAGCCGGTGCCGCCGAGAGTGAATGACGGCCGCACGACGACCGGGAAGCCCAGCTCCGCCGCGGCCTCCCGGCACTGTTCCAGGCCGTGGCAGATCCGGCTCTGCGGAACCTCGGCGCCGACAGCGGTCACGATCTGCTTGAACCGGTTCCGGTCCTCCCCTGCCCTGATGGCCTCGATCCCGGCGCCGATCAGCTCGACGTCGTACTTGGCCAGCGTGCCGTTGTCATGCAGGGCTACGGCTGCGTTCAGCGCCGTCTGGCCGCCGAGCGTCGGCAAGATCGCGTCCGGCCGCTCCTTGGCGATGACCTTTGCCAGTACGTCAGGGGTGATCGGCTCGACGTACGTCGCGTCGGCGAATTCCGGGTCGGTCATGATCGTGGCCGGGTTGGAGTTCACCAGGCTGACCCTGATGCCCTCGGCGCGCAGCACCCGGCAGGCCTGTGTGCCGGAGTAGTCGAACTCGCACGCCTGCCCGATGATGATCGGCCCGGACCCGATCACCAGCACGGACTTCAGGTCCGCTCGCCTAGGCATGGTGCGCGACCTCGCCGCCCGCCCTGGTCATCGGTGTGCCTCCATCAGCTCGCAGAACTCGGCGAACAAGCCGGAGGCGTCGTGCGGGCCCGGCGCGGCCTCCGGGTGGTACTGGACACTGAAGGCGGGCGCATCCAGCAGCCGCAGGCCTTCGACGACGCCGTCGTTGAGGTTGAGATGGGTGATCTCGGCCGACCCGAACGCCGTGGCGAACACGCCGCCTGCCTGGGCGCTCGCGGGCGTTCCCGGCACCCATTCGGGCGGCCCGTCGGTTCCTGGCAGCGCGACAGCGAACCCGTGGTTGTGGCTGGTGATCTGCACCCTGCCGGTGCGCACATCGGCGACTGGCTGGTTCACGCCGCGGTGCCCGAAGCGCAGCTTGTAGGTGGCCAGGCCAAGCGCCCGCCCGAGCACCTGGCTGCCCAGGCAGATCCCGAAGACCGGCATGCCCGCCGTCAGCACACCACGCATCGTCTCGACCGCGTAGCCGATCGCGGCCGGGTCGCCAGGGCCATTGGAGAAGAACACCCCGTCCGGCGCGACGGCCAGGATCTGGGCTGCCGTGGCGGTCGCGGGAAGCACGTGCACCTCGCAGCCGAGAGTCGGCCATCGAGCGCGGTGTCGCTGCCTTGATGCCGAGATCGACGGCAGCTACGCGATACCGGACTGCAGCGCCGTCGGGCGGCCGGACGACGTAAGGCTCCGGCGTCGTCACCACGCCCGCCAGGTCGGCACCGGTCATCTGCGGACTTGCCAGCACTCGCTCAAGCAGCTCTGCCGCATCATCGGTCACTGCGCTGATCCCGGCCCGCATCGCGCCGGAGTCCCGCAGGTGGCGGGTCAGGGCGCGGGTACCGGGCATCGCGATGCCAGTGATCCCCTGCGCGGCCAGCTCATCCTGCAGGCTCCGCTGCGACCGCCAGCTGGAGGCCAGCCTGGCCGGCTCGCGCACGACGTAGCCGCTGACCCACATCCGCCGCGATTCGGGGTCGGCGTCGTTGATACCGGTGTTACCGATGTGCGGCGCAGTCATCGCGACGATCTGGCGCGCGTAGGACGGGTCGGTCAGGGTCTCCTGGTAGCCCGTCATGCCGGTGTTGAAGACCATCTCGCCGAAGGTCTCGCCGTCGGCACCAAAGTTGAGGCCGCGGAACGCGGTGCCGTCCTCCAGCACCAGGATCGCCGGGCCGGTCATCGGGCCACCTTCCCGTCCAGCACGGTGGGCTTGCCGCGCAGGAACGTCGCGTGCACCTGGCCGGGCAGCTCCATTCCCGCGAACGGCGTGTTGCGGCTGCGGGATGCCTGCTGGGCCGGATCGACGACGCTGCGAGCCGCCGGGTCGTAGAGGACGAGGTTCGCCGGCGCGCCCGGCTCGAGCGGGCGGCCGTGCAGCGGCGCCGCACTCCCGTCGAGCTGCCCGATCGCAGCCGGGCGGGCGGACATCCGGTCAGCAATCCCGGCCCAGTCCAGCAGTCCGGTCTGCACCATGGCGGCGTGCACAACGCGCAGCGCGGTCTCCAGCCCGGTCATCCCGAACGCGGCCACCTGCCACTCGGTCTCCTTGTCCTCCACCGGATGCGGGGCATGATCGGTGGCGACGCAGTCGATGATCCCGTCGGCGAGCGCAACGCGCAGTGCCTCGACATCCGCTGCCGTGCGCAGCGGCGGATTCACCTTGTAGACCGGGTCGTAGCTGGCCGCGAGCTCGTCGGTCAGCAGCAGGTGATGGGGCGTCACCTCTGCGGTGACCCGCCAGCCCTTGGACTTCGCCCAGCGGATGATCTCTACCGAGCCCGCGGTCGAGACATGGCACACATGCAGGGCCGAGCCGACGTGCGCGGCCAGCAGGCAATCCCTGGCGATGATCGCTTCCTCGGCGACCGCGGGCCAGCCCGTCAGGCCGAGCAGACCCGACATCTCGCCCTCGTTCATCTGGGCGCCGTCGGTCAGCCGCGTCTCCTGGGCATGCTGGGCAATCACGCCGCCGAACGCCTTGACGTACTCCAGGGCCCGTCGCATCAGCATCGCGTCCGATACGCAGCGGCCATCATCGGAGAAGACCCGGACCCGCGCAGCAGAGTCCGCCATGGCGCCGAGCTCAGCCAGCTGCCGACCCTCAAGGCCGACCGTGACCGCACCGACCGGCTGCACGTCGCAGTAGCCCGCTTCCCTGCCGAGGCGCCAGATCTGCTCCACAACGCCAGCGGTGTCGGCGACGGGGTCGGTGTTGGCCATCGCGTGGACGGCGGTGAATCCGCCCAGGGCAGCCGCCGCGGTGCCAGTCTGCACGGTCTCGGCATCCTCTCGGCCCGGCTCGCGCAGATGCGTGTGCAGGTCGACCAGGCCAGGCAGCGCGATCAGGCCGGCAGCATCGAGGACCTGTGCGCCTCGCGGCACTCAGGCCTGGCCCCGCCTCCGTGATCAGCCCGTCCGCCAGGACCAGGTCAGCGACTCCGGCGCCCGCCAGCTGCGCGCCCCTGATGAGCCACCACTGGCTGGCGCTCACCTGGCCACCTCCAGCGCCCCGGCGCCGACCACGCTGGCAGTACCGGTAGCGCCGTGGGCCGTCGGGCTCCCGCCGGGATCAGCCCCGCCGAGCAGCAGGTACAGGACCGCCATCCGGACGCTGACTCCGTTGGCCACCTGCTCGACGATCGTCGAGCGCGCGCTGTCCGCGACCTCGGCAGCGATCTCCACGCCGCGGTTCATCGGACCCGGATGCATCACGATCGCGTGCTCAGGCAGCAGGGCCATCCGGGTGGCATCCAGGCCGTACCTGCGGCTGTACTCGCGCACCGTCGGGAAGTAGGCGGCGTTCATCCGCTCGGCCTGCACCCGGAGCATCATCACGACGTCCGCCTTCGGCAGCGCCGCGGGCAGGTCGTAGCCCACCTCGCACGGCCACGCCGACACCGCGACCGGCAGCAGGGTCGGCGGCGCCACCAGCGTGACGTCGGCCCCGAGCGTGCGCAGCAGCAGCACGTTGGACCTGGCCACCCGGCTGTGCAGGACGTCGCCGACGATCGTGACCCGCAGCCCGTCGAGGCGCCCGAGCCTGCGCCGCATCGTGAATGCGTCCAGCAGCGCCTGCGTGGGGTGCTCATGCGTGCCGTCACCAGCGTTGACGACGCTGCCGCGGACCCAGCCGGCCAGCCGGTGCGGCGCGCCGGACGCCGGGTGGCGGATGACGACCGCGTCCGCGCCCATCGCCTCGAGGGTCAGGGCGGTGTCCTTGAGGCTCTCGCCCTTGGCAACGCTCGAGCCCTTGGCGGAGAAGTTGATGACATCTGCCGACAGCCGCTTCGCTGCCGCCTCGAACGAGATCCTGGTCCGGGTGGAGTCCTCGTAGAAGAGGTTGACCACGGTGCGGCCGCGCAGCGTGGGGAGCTTGCGGATCGGCCGGTCGGCCATCTGGGCAAGCTCTTCGGCCGTGTCGAGAATGAGCAGCGCGTCGTCGCGGCTCAGGTCTGCCGCGGAGATCAGATGGCGCTTCATCGGCCCGCCTCCAGTCCTGCCCCGGCATCGGCGCTGGCTGCGTCCCTCGCACTAGCAGGCCGACCCGGGCCGAGAACGACCGCGTCCTGCCCGTCGGTCTCGGTCAGCAGCACCTGCACGACCTCGCGCTGCGACGTTGGCAGGTTCTTGCCCACGTAATCGGCCCGGATGGGCAGCTCGCGGTGGCCGCGGTCGACGAGAACGGCGAGCTGCACGGCGCGCGGCCTGCCGATATCGCTGAGCGCGTCGAGCGCGGCCCGGACGGTCCGGCCCGAGTAGAGCACGTCGTCGACCAGGATCACGGTCTTACCGTCGATGCCGGAGGCCGGGACCGCGGTGTGGCCGAGCGCCCGTGCCGGGCGCAGCCGCAGATCATCGCGGTACATGGTGATGTCGAGCGACCCAGCGGGCACGAGGCGACCCTCCACCTGCGTCAGCCTGGCAGCCAGCCGGTGGGCGAGCGGCACTCCCCTGGTCGGGATGCCCAGCAGCACGACATCGCCGCCGCCATTGGTCCGCTCGAGGATCTCGTGGGCGACTCTGGTCAGCGCCCGGCTGATCTCATCCGGGCCGAGCACCGTCTTGCCGTCTGGCCGCAGGCCGGTCCTGGCCTGTCCGGGCGCAGGAATGCCTCGCGCCGCAGCCGGAGCAGCGACAGCGGCCGCCCCGGCCGGGCCGTTTCTAGCGGCCAGGTCCGCCGCGAGCGGATCAGCCTGCATGCATCAAAAGGACCCCCTTTCCCGCCTCACAGGACGGGGCTTAAAGGACGTCTGCCTGCACAACCGTACCAGGTGCAGGGCCTGGGCGGCCGCTGACGGTGCCGGTCCGGGCGTCGCGCCGCTGGCCGGGCGCTGCCGAGTGGGAGGCGGCACTGTCGGCCACCACCGGTCCCATGAGCTCGATCTGCACCTCAGCGGTAACAGAAAGTGATCTAGCTCCGCGACGTGGCGGAGCGCGTGATTTGAGTCACAGCATAAGATCGTTTACCAGGCGATTACGGGCGCGCAGTTGGGAGATCCTCCGGCGCCGGTGCCAGCCGCAATCCCCGGCAGGGCAGGCGTTTCGGCGCTCCTGCCAAGGCCTGGACCCAGGTGGCACCCGAGCCAGCCGCAGATGCGGTAAGGCGCGCTAGTTCATCCCGTTTCTGGCATTCAGCTTGACCTTGCGGTCTAGGGGGCCTACCGTCACTGTCCGTAACCGTTACTTTCAGCTACCAGCAGGCCAGGGGGCCGTAACTATGGCATCTGACTACGCCAAGACCCTGGGCGCGCGACTGCGTGCCATCCGCACCCAGCAGGGGCTCTCGCTGCACGGCGTTGAGGAAAAGTCACGCGGCCGGTGGAAGGCCGTGGTGGTCGGCTCCTACGAGCGCGGCGACAGGTCCGTGACTGTCCAGAAGCTGGCCGAGCTTGCGGAGTTCTACGGGGTGCCCGTGTCGGAGCTGCTGCCTGGCGACGTGCTGCCGACCCTGATCGCGCCTGCCCCCAAGCTCGTTATTGACCTTGAGCGGATGGCGGCTCTGCCGAAGGACAAGGCGGGCCCGCTGTCGCGCTATGTTGCCACGATTCAGAGCCAGCGCGGAGACTACAACGGCCGGGTGCTGTCCATCCGCCAGGAGGACCTGCGCTCGCTCGCCGTGATCTACGACAAGACGCCGGCTGACCTGACAGAGGAGCTGATCAGCTGGGGCATCCTGGACTCGGATGCTCGCGGGGCGATTGACGCCTTCTAGCACTCCGGCTGGGTAGCCCAGCAGGCGCATCGTTGAGGCCCGTGTGGGCGGCTTGGCTGAGGGAGGCGCGCGGGTGGCTGCCTGGATCTGCGTCACCTGCGGCGTTCAGCATCGGGACACTCCGCAGCCTCCTGAGGCCTGCGCGATCTGCGCCGACGAGCGCCAGTACGTGGGGTGGGGCGGCCAGCGGTGGACCGCGATGCCCGAACTCGCCGGCGACCACGCGGTGGTCGTGCGCGAGGAGGAGCCTGGCCTCTTCGGGATCGGGATGGAGCCGGCGTTCGCCATCGGGCAGCGGGCGCTGCTGGTGTGCACGCGGCACGGCAACGTGCTCTGGGACTGCACCTCGTTGCTTGACGACGCGGCCAAGACGCGGATCACCGAACTCGGCGGCATCACGGCCATCTGCATGTCGCATCCGCATTTCTACGCTGCCAATGTCGAGTTTGCCGACGCGTTCGACGCTCGAGTCCTCATCCCGCGCGCGGACCAGGACTGGGTGCAGCGACCCACGCCACGCATCGAGCTGTTCGATGACGAAGCTGAGCCCGTGCCCGGGCTCACGCTGGCCCGGATTGGCGGGCATTTCGACGGCGCCGCCGTGCTGCACTGGCCAGACGGGTCCGACGGTCGTGGTGCACTGCTCACCGGCGACACCATCACGGTCGTCCAAGACCGCGACTGGGTCAGCTTCATGTGGAGCTTCCCGAACCTCATACCGCTGGACGAGGCGACGGTGCTCGACATTGCCGCCCGCACGGAGCGGTTCACGTTCGACCGCGTCTATGGCGGCTGGTGGGGCCGGGTGGTCGTCCGCGACGGGGCAGCCGCCGTGCGCAGGTCAGCCGACCGGTACGTCGCCCGCCTGCGTGGCCGGCGCCCGTGACACGCCCGCAGCTGTCAGCCCGCCGTCGCCAGCGGCAGCAAGGGCTGCTCGGCCATGATGCCCAGGGCAGCCTCTGCCAGCGAGACGAAGGCACGCGCGTCTCGCAGCAGGTCATCTGCCTCGTCGGCCGAGACCGCCCTCGGCAGGCCAGCCTCCGCGGCTGCTCGCTTCGCCGCACCGGCGGCGAAGAACGCTGACCATTCCCGCAAGGCGGGCTCCACCTTGGGCAGCAGCTCCCACACGCTCTGCGGCCTCCTGCGCCGCCCGCCCGGTGGCTCGGCCTTAGCAGCAACCACCGCTGCCGCCGCCCGCAGGGCAGCAAGATGTGCGCCGACGTATCGGGCGCTTGCCGTCCCCTCGTCCTCGGCAGCTGCGAGGCCATGCCTGGCCGACTCCATCAGCGCCAGTGCCGACGGTGCCACGCGGCATTGCTGCCAGTGGCGTCCTGGCCTTGCCTGAACGATCTGGCTCATTGACAGCTCCTTCTCAGCGATGTCCGGCCAGGCGGGGCGCTTCCCCACACCACGCCTGGCCGGACTTGCAGCCGAGGGGGCCCGACTGCGCACTCGCACAGCAACTATTCGAACATACATTCGTGCTCGTGTCTAGCTTCTGCACCTGCGTTCGAAGTTACCTGGAGGGTCTGACAAAATCGGGTCGCGCCTGGCGCGTCCAGGGCGGTGGCCCGGGCCCGCCAGGCTACGCTTGGCGGGTGCAGGAAGCCGCGGGCGTCTCGGAGCTGGACCGGCCCGGTTTTCTGGCCGCTATCAGCGAGCTGCTGACCATTTACGCGGCAGCGATGGGCGCCGACCGCGATGAGCTGCCGACCAGGCGGGCCATCATGGAACGGCATGCGGCGAACCCGGGATTCCGTGCGCTGGCCGTCACCGGCGGCGACCCAGCGCGCATCATCGGCTTCACCTACGGATTCCGGGGCGTGCCGGGCCAGTGGTGGCACGACGTCGTGCGGGCCGGCATCGTCGCAGGGTCGGGAGGGCCCGCCGCAGCAGCAGTGGCTGGACAGCGCGCTGGAGATCGCGGAGGTCCACGTTCATCCCGACTTCCAGGGCCATGGCATCGGGCGCCTGATGATGCTGAGCGCTGACCGCCGGGCGCACCGAGCGGACAGCGCTGCTGTCGACCAGGGACGCCGCGACGCCAGCTCGCAGGCTGTACCACAGCCTCGGATTCGAGGACTTGCTGACCGGATTCCTGTTCCCTGGCGGCGGGCCGGCCTACGCGGTCATGGGAGCGACGCTTCCGCTGGCCGACGAGTTCGCCGTCGCTCGCTAAGCAGCCGGAACTGCCGGCCCGAGGCCGAGTACCTGGTAGATCTCCCTGGTCGCCCGCGACCCGTTGAGCGTGTAGAAGTGGAGGCCGGGCACGCCCTCGGCCAGCAGCCGCTCGCACATGGCTGCTGCGTACTCGACGCCGATCTTGCGCATGGCAGGCTTGTCGTCGGCGTGCGCGCGCAGATCCTCAGCCAGCCCCGGCGGGAACCGGCACCCGGACAGCAGCACAGCGCGCTCAATGCCCGAGACACTCATGATCGGCATGATGCCGGGGATGATCGGCGCAGTGCATCCGCGTGCCGCGACGGCATCGCGAAGCCGCAGGTAGTCCTCCGGATAGAAGAACATCTGGGTGATCGCGAAGTCTGCACCGGCCCGCATCTTGCGTACGAAGAAGTCGATGTCGGACTTGGCGTCCGGCGACCTCGGATGGCCTTCGGGGAACGCCGCGACTCCCACGCAGAAGTCGCCCGACGCCCGGATCAGCCGGACGAGCTCGTCGGCGTGCTGCAGGCCGCCGGCATGGGCACGCCACTCGCCGCCGGGATCGCCCGGCGGGTCACCCCGCAGCGCGAGCATGTTGCGGACGCCGACGTCGGCGTACGAGCCGATAACGTGCCGCAGCTCAGCTACCGAATGATTGACCGCGGTCAGGTGACCGACCGGCGTCAGCGTCGTCTCGGCCGCGATCCGGCCGGTCACGCGGACGGTCCTGTCCCTGGTCGAGCCGCCAGCACCGTAGGTGACCGAGACGAAGGTGGGCCGGAGCGGCTCGAGCTGGCGGATCGCCAGCCACAGATGCTGCTCGTCCGCCTCCGTCTTGGGCGGCATGAACTCGAACGAGAAGGACTGCTCGCCAGCGGCAAGCAGGTCCCTGATCGCTGCGGCAGGACCAACGGGCATGATCAGAAGGCTATCGGCAACCCCGCGACCCTGCGCTGCCAGCTGTAGCCACCGGCGGGTCTAGTGTGCAGATACATGGCACCCGACGCGGCCGGTCCGGGCCCGGCCGGGCCCGGACCGGCAGGCCTCGACCGGATCAGGCGCGAGGTCGCGGCCGCCCTGGATAGCTTCCTCGGCCGCCAGCGCAGCGTGCTGGCCGCCATCAGCGACGACATGCTGCCCTGGCTGGAGGCGATGCGGGGGCTGCTGGCGGGCGGAAAGCGGCTGCGCCCTGCGTTCTGCTACTGGGGCTGGCGGGCAGCTGGCGGCGGGGACTGCCCGGAGATCTATGCTGCGGCTGCCGCGCTGGAGCTGCTCCAGGCCAGCGCGCTGATTCATGACGACGTCATGGACGCCAGCGATACCCGGCGCGGCAGCCCCGCAGTACACCGCCAGTTCGCCGCCCGCCTGGCCGCGAGCAGCGCGCCGCAGTCCGCCGAGCAGTTCGGGATCGCAGCCGCGATCCTGATCGGTGACATGCTGCTGTCCTGGACAGCGGAGATGTACCAGTCCAGCGGCTTCGCGCCAGATGTCCTGCGCCGCGGCCAGCCGGCGCTCGCCGCCATGCAGACCGAGGTCGCGGCTGGCCAGTATCTGGACATCCTCAGCCAGGCCAGCCGCAGCACTTCGGTGGCTGCGGCGCTGCAGGTCATCACCTACAAGACGGCGAAGTACACGATCGAGCGACCGCTCCAGCTCGGCGCCCTGCTGGCTGCCCCATCCCGGGCAGCGGCCGACGCCATCAACGCGACCTGCACGGACTACGGGGTCCCGCTGGGAATCGCATTCCAGCTCCGCGATGACGTGCTGGGCGTGTTCGGCGATCCGGCCCGGACGGGCAAGCCGGTGAGCGGCGATATCTCCGAGGGCAAGCGGACCGTACTGATGGCGCTGGCCAGGGAGCGAGCTACGGCCGCCCAGGCCGAGGTACTCGACCGCCTCCTGGGCGACCGCAAGCTGACTGCGGCGGGCGCGGCCGAGGTCAAGGCGGTGCTGACCGACACCGGCGCTGTGGCTGAGTGCGAGGCGCTGATTGCGGCCAACGTCAAGGAAGCCATCTCAGCGCTCGACGGCGCGCCCATCACCACCGAGGCTCGGGCCGCACTCGCCGCGCTGGCTGTCACCGCCACCGATCGCACCGAGTAACGCCAGTTTGACCAGGCGGGCCAGCCTGCAGCTCACCGCAGGCGGGCGGCCAGGCGGGCGGCGGCGGCGCCTGGCTCGGCTGCCTCGGTGACCGCCCGGACTACGACGATGCGGGTCGCTCCCGCTTCCAGGACCCGATCGAGATTGGCCTCGTCGATGCCGCCGATCGCGAACCAGGGCCGCGCCGTCCGCAGCCCGGCGGCATAGCGGACGAGGTCCAGGCCCGGCGCAGGCCTGCCCGGTTTCGTTGGCGTCGGCCAGACCGGCCCGGTGCAGAAGTAGTCCGCCGCTGGTTCTGCGGCAGCCGCAGCCGTCTCAGGCGGCGCATGCGAGGAGAGGCCGATGAGCGGACGCGGTCCGATGATCTCGCGGGCCACCCCGGCCGGCAGGTCATCCTGGCCCAGGTGCAGCACGTCCGCGCCGCACGCATAGGCCACGTCGGCCCGGTCATTGACGGCCAGCAGGGCACCGTGCGCGTCGCACGCCTGCCGGAATACCTCAAGGTAGCGCGAGCTCCTGGGCAGCCTCGAGGCCCTTCTGCCGGAGCTGGACGATGTCGACGCCACCCGCCAGCACATCGTCAAGGAAGCGCGGCAGGTCACCCTTCCGCTCCCTGGCGTCCGTGCACAGGTACAGCCGGGCTGCAGCAAGGCGGGACGTCAGGTGATCAGGGCGCTCGGGCACGGTCAGAAGGCTAGTGCCTGCGCCCGCCTGTTCACCTCGGTGCGCCGGTGCTCGGTCAGTGCCTGCACCGGCGTCCCTGGCAGCGTCTCGTCGGCTGTGAACAGCCAGCTCAGCGCCTCGGCCTCGGAGAAGCCGCAGTCACGCAGCAGGGTCAGCGTGCCACCGAGGCCATGGATGACCTGGTCGCCGTCGAGGAACGCGGCGGGAACGGCAATTCGCCGCTCGGCCGCTGCACCGCGAGCAGCTTCCGGTCGCGAAGCAGCTGCTTTACCCGGCTCACTGGCAGGCTGAGCCTGCTCGCTACCTCGGGGACAGTCAGCCAGTCACCGACGATGGCGTCGGTCGGGGGGTCGATCTGTGCCACGTGAACGAGCTTCCCACATTCCGCGGCCGCCAAAACCTACCTCTTCCCATCCAAGTCCGGCGCGGGCTGTTCAGCTGCCGCACTGTTGACCGTCAAGGCCGGTTAAAGACGCGGCCGGGTCAGTCCGCAGCAGCGGAATCGCGGACCGCAGTACTCGGATCAGCCAGCTTGTCAGCATCAACCCGGCTGCCCGCCTCGATCAGCCGCCGTGCCTGCATCAGGTCGCGCGGCAGCCCGACGGTCAGCGCGGCGACGAGCCTGTCCCCCGCCAGCCACGCTGCCGCCCATGTGGCTGCGGCCGGATCGCCGCGCCAGATCAGCCGCTCCGCCGCGCCGTGCCAGCCCACGTACTGCACCATCCGGCCGAACTGCTCGGACCAGAAGTAGGGAACGGGGTCGTACTCCGTGCTCCCGCCCAGAAGGTTCGCGGCGGCGACCTCCGGCGCGTGCAGCGCGATGTCCCAGTGCTCGAATCGCAGCTGCCGCTGATACCGGCCCGACCAGAACGACGCGCAGTCGCCCACCGCATAAATGCCGGGGACACGTGGTCCTGAGCTGAGCATCGACGGCGACCCCGTTGTCGAGTCGGATACCGGTCCCGGTCAGCCAGGACACGGCAGGCCGCACTCCGACCGCGGTCACCATCACGTCCGCAGCCAGCCAGCGACCGTCGGCAAGCGCGACCCCGCCGGGCTCGATGGCCGCCACGGTCACGCCGAGCCGCAGGTCCACTCCCGCCTCCGCGTACCAGGGAGCTGTCAGGGCGCCGACCTCAGCGCCCACGGCCGCGGCCAGCGGCGCCTTCGCGGCCTCCAGCACCGTCACCTGGCAGCCGCGGGTGGCCGCGGCCGTGGCGAGCTCCGCGCCGATCCAGCCCGCTCCGACGATGGCCAGCGCGGTGCGCGGGGCAAGGAAGCCGCGGAGCGCCAGGGCGTCGTCGGCCGTCCTGAGCACGTGCTGGCGTCCGCCGCCAGGCAGCCGGACCGGGGTGGCGCCGGTAGCGATGACCAGGGCATCCCACTCGTACTCGGCGGCGTCAGTCCGCAGCGCCTGATCGCGCAACTCGGTTGCGGTCTCGCCCAGCCGAAGATCGACAGCGAGCGAGCTCAGGTCGGCGCGCAGCCCGGTGTCGTCAAGCTCCCCCGTCATGACCTTCTTCGACAGCGGCGGCCGGTCATACGGCGGCCGCTGCTCGGCGCCGATCAGCGTCACGGCGCCGCGCGTAGCCGCGCGATCTCAGTTCCTCGGCTACGCGCAGACCGGCAAGACCCGCGCCCGCGACGACCACCCTCGCCGGGCTCTCGCATCCGGTCCTCGCTTTCGCTCACGGCAACCGCTGGCGCTCGCCGACAGTCTGTACTGCCGCCCGGCACGCTGCCACAGCCTGTCCCTGAGCCTCCGATTCCTGACGTGCTCGCCGTGGCGCTGCTTCAGCCCGGTTGCGTGACATCGGGCAGCTAGGCTAGGTGGCATCGCGCGGGAGTCCGGTGCTGACCGGACTGAGAGGGCGGCTGGCGAGCCGCCGACCGCAGGAACCTGATCCGGGTCATGCCGGCGAAGGGAGCCGAATGTGAGCGCTCTGGTAGCCTGCCGAATCCGACGTCCTGGTCGTCGGCGGCGGCGTGATCGGCCTGAGCATCGCCTGGCGGGCCGCCCAGCAGGGGCCTGTCGGTGGCTGTCGCCGATCCGCGGCCGGGCCAGGGCGCGACGCACGCTGCGGCGGGCATGCTGACGCCGATCGCCGAGGCCGCTTATGCCGAGCGGGAGATCTTCGCCCTCGGCCAGGACTCGCTGCGCCGCTATCCCGGCTTCGTCACGGAACTGCACGCGAGCGACCGGGCTGCCGACGGGCTTCCGCGCAGTCCGGAACGCTCCAGGTCGCCTACGACAGCGACGACCTGGCCATGCTGGCCGAGACGCGAGCGCTGCAGGAGTCCTTCGGCGTGCACCTGGAGCAGCTGACAGCGCGCGACTGCCGTGAGGCCGAGCCGATGCTTGACCCGTCGGTACGCGGCGGGCTGCTGGCACCGGGCGACGGTTCGGTCGACCCGCGGCTGCTGGCGGCCGCCCTGCTGCAGGCGGCCGAGGGGGCCGGCGCCCGGCTGGTCCGGCAGTCGGTCACGGAAGTGACCTGCGCCGCAGGCAGGGTGAGCGGCGCGCGGCTGGCCGATGACAGCGTGGTCGGCGGCGCGCTGGGTCGTCCTGGCGGCCGGGCTGGGAGTCGGCCGCCCTTGCCGGGCTTCCGGCCGGGACGGCACCACCGGTGCGCCCCGTGAAAGGCCAGATCATCCGGCTGCGGACGAGCGGAGCCGCGGAGCGGTCAGGGCTGCCGCCAGGCCTGCTGCGCCGGACCGTGCGGGGCGTGGTCCGCGGGTCGAGCGTGTACCTGGTGCCGCGCGAGAGCGGCGAGCTGGTGGTGGGTGCCACCCAGGAAGAGATGGGATCCGACACGACCGTCACTGCGGGCGGCATCTGGGAACTGCTGCGCGATGCCCGCACCCTGGTACCGGGCGTCACCGAGCTGCTGCTGACCGACGTCGTGGCCGGCCTGCGGCCCGGCACGCCCGACAACGCGCCGGTCATCGGGCCGAGCGCCCTGCCGGGGCTGGTGCTGGCGACCGGTCACTTCCGGGCCGGGGTCCTGCTCGCCCCGGTCACCGCCGACACCGTGAGCGCATATCTGCGCACCGGGACGCCCGATCCGGCCTGGCGGGCGTTCGGAGCCGGCCGGTTCACGGCGCGCAGCGGGCTGCGGCAGGCCGACGACCACCGCGAGCCACAGGAGGCAGCGACGTGCAGGTGATAATCAACGGCCGGCCGCGCCGTGCACCCGCGAAGATGACCCTCGCGCAGGCCGTGGCACTGCTCACCAGCGCTCCGACCGGCGTGGCGGCGGCACTGAACGGAGACTGTCGTACGGCGCGCAGCCTGGGACTCGACGTCACTGGCTAACGGCGACGAGGTCGAGGTGCTGACCGCGGTGCAGGGAGGCTGATGTGGACGATCCGCTGCTGATCGCGGGAGAGACATTCAGCTCCCGGCTCATCATGGGTACTGGCGGTGCGCCTAGCCTGGACGTACTCGACCGGGCGCTGGTCGCGTCTGGTACCGAGCTCACCACGGTGGCCATGCGCCGGGTGGATCCGGCTTCAGCCGGGTCAGTGCTCAGCCTGCTGACCGATCGCGGCATCCGGGTGCTGCCCAACACGGCCGGCTGCTTCACCGCTACCGAGGCAGTGCGGGTAGCCCGGCTGGCCCGCGAAGCGCTCGGTACCAGCTGGGTCAAGCTAGAGGTCATCGCGGATGAGCGGACGCTGCTGCCCGATCCGGTCGAGTTGCTCACCGCAGCCGACCAGCTGGTCGCCGACGGCTTCAACGTCCTGCCGTATACCAGCGACGACCCCGTTCTGGCGCGGCGGCTCGAGCAGGCCGGCTGCGCAGCCGTGATGCCGCTGGGCTCGCCCATCGGCTCTGGCCTCGGCATCCGCAACCAGCACAACATCGAGCTGATCGTCGAGTCGGCGGGAGTTCCGGTCATCCTGGACGCGGGCATCGGCACGGCGAGTGACGCCGCGATCGCGATGGAGCTGGGATGCGCCGCCGTACTCCTGGCCACCTCGGTCACCAGGGCACGCAGCCCCGAGCTGATGGCCGAGTCCATGCGGCTGGCGGTCGCCGCCGGACGCCTCGCCTTCCTCGCAGGCCGGGTGCCGCGCCGCAGGTACGCACATGCATCATCGCCGCCCGCGGGCTGATGCCCAGAGGTGCAGCCCGTGCGTTACGGGGCGCGCAGCGCCGCGGGCACCCTACAATTCTGGCGATGGACACGACGTTGTCAGCCCCCATAGGGCAGCTGCTGGACGGCCGTTACCTGGTCGAATCGCAGATTGCCCGTGGCGGCATGGCGACGGTCTATCACGCGCACGACGTCCGGCTGGAGCGGACCGTCGCGCTCAAGATCGCGCATCCGGAGCTTGCGCGCGATCAGGATTTCGTCGCCAGGTTCATCAGCGAGGCGCGGTCGGTTGCCCGGCTCTCCAGCCCGAACGTCGTTGCGGTCTTTGACCAGGGCTCGACCGGTGACCTGCATTACATCGCGATGGAATACGTGCCGGGCCCCACGCTGCGCGACCTGCTGGTCGCACGCGGCCGCCTGAATCCGCGCGAGGCACTCGACATCATCGAGCGCGTACTCGCCGGCCTGGCCGCGGCCCACGACGCCGGCATCATCCATCGCGACGTGAAGCCGGAGAACGTGCTCCTCGGCAGCGGCACGTCGGTCAAGGTGGCCGACTTCGGGCTGGCCAGGGCGGCTGCCGGCATCCGCAGCACCAGGACCGGGCTGCTGATCGGAACCGCTGCCTACCTGGCGCCCGAGCAGGTGACGACCAGCTCATCGGACCAGCGAACCGACGTGTACGCGGCGGGCGTGATGCTGTTCGAGATGCTGACGGGAGTGCAGCCGCACACCGGCGAGTCGCCGCTGGCCGTCGCTTACAAGCACGTCAACTCGGTCGTCCCGGCACCGTCCGGCCTCGTTCCGGACCTGCCGGCAGCTCTGGACGCGCTCGTCGCGCTCGGCACGTCCCGCGACCCCGAGCTTCGGCCGCCGGACGCCCGGCATTACCTCAAGGCGATCATGGAGGTGCGGCGGGACTTGCCGCTGCCCGAGGTGACCAGGCCCGCCCGGACTGCCGGATCGGACGCCAGGGCAGCCAGCGGCAGCCACCGGAAGCCCAGCCTGAGTGCCGACGGACTGCCAGGTGACGGCGGTGCCGCAGGTGGCTCAGCAACGAACGGCATCGCTGCCGCCGAGCCGGCGGCGACCGGGCCGCTGAGCCGGACCGGCCAGTTCGCGGCAGGTTACCTGGGTCAGGCCAGCAGCCCCCATTCTGCGATCAACCACACGATGATCGTGCCGGCCGACGAGGCTGACCAGTTCGCGGGCGGCAGCTACCCCGGCCGGAGGGCCGCCCGGCAGCCGCGGCGTTATCACGAGCCTCGGCTGCAGCGCTGGCTTTTCAGCCGGCGGATCCTGGTGCTGCTGGTGGCCGTCGTCGTCGGAGTCGGGACCTGGTGGGTATTCGCCGGCCAGTACTTCGCCGTGCCGTCAGTTGCGCGCATGAGCGTGAGCGCTGCCCGCGATGAGCTCACCTCCGCCGGCCTCGTTGTCGTGACCGGCCGCGCCGTGCACAGCTACACCGTTCCCAGAGGGCAGGTGATCTCGACCGACCCGGCCGTCGGGGCGAGCATCCGGCACGGCGGCAAGGTCACGATTATCCCTTCGCTGGGCCCGATCCTGATCACCGTGCCCCAGGTCACCGGGCAGCAGGCTGGATCCGCCGACAGTGCTCTCAAGGCGGCCGGGCTGACCCCTGCCACCGCCACTATGCAGACCTCGACCAGCATCCCGTCCGGCGTGGTGATTGCAACCAACCCCGTCGCCGGCACTCCCTGGCCGAAGAACAAGCCGGTTCAGGTGATCGTCAGCGCTGGTCCGCCGCTGCCTAACTTCGTCGGATCCATGGTCAGCCAGGCTCAGCAGGAAGCATCGGCGGGCGGCTACAGCATCAACCAGGTGACGGATGCGACCAGCTCGCAGCCGGCCGGCACGATCGTCCGGCAGTCCCCCCCGGCGGGCTCGCCCATCACTCCGAACGAAGTAGTGATGGTCTACGTATCGCAGGGACCGCCCGAGGTGAACGTCCCGGACGTCCAGGGCCTCAATGTCAACCAGGCCGAGCATGAGCTGAACTCAGCCGGCTTCGCCGTGACAGTGAATCAGCTCACTCCGGGCCACAAGGTGATCAGCTACTCCCCAACGGGGCAGGCTCCCAAGGGCTCGACGATCACGCTGATCGTCGGCTTCTTCTAGCCGCGCGCTTACAGCGGCGGTCCTTCGCCCTCGCGCTCCTGATACGAGTAACGCTGCTCCTGCCAGGGGTCGGCGACGTTGTGGTACCCCCGTTCCTCCCAGAACCCGCGCCGGTCGGCGGTCAGGTATTCCAGGGCCCGGACCCACTTCACGCTCTTCCATGCATACAGGCGCGGCACCACGAGCCGGAGCGGGTAGCCGTGCTCAGGGCTCAGGCGCACTCCGTCCCTGTGGGTGGCCAGCAGCGTGTCGTCAGCGGCGAAGTCCGAGATCCGGATGTTGGCGCTGTAGCCGAAGTCGGCCCAGATCATCACGTGCGTGACGGCGGCAGCCGGCGGGAAGCAGCGCAGGATCTCTGCGGCCGGAACCCCAGCCCACCTGACGCCAAGCACAGTGAACTTCGTCACGCAGTGAAAGTCTGCGCTGACCTCGCTGGTCGGCATCGCGGCCACGTCATCCCAGCGCAGCTGCGCCGGGCCGCCTGATTCAGTGGCGCCCATGATCTGCAGGTCCCAGGTCTGCGCGTTAAAGGCAGGGACCGGCCCGTAGTGCAGGACGGGCAGGGTACGCGGAACGTACTGTCCGGGGGGCAGGACCGGCCGCTGGCAGGCTGCCCCGGCATCGGCTGGGACGCTCTCCCCCGAGGGTCCGGCCTGGTCATCAGTCACCGCGCCCTCCGGCCCGGCTGCCAGCAAGCCCTGCCCGCGCTCGCGATGTTCGCGCGCACCAGTATCGGGCTGCACCATGTCCCGCTGACCTGCCCCTTCCGCCCTCGCGGCCCTGCCGGCTGCGACGTCGACCCTAGTCCCCTGCGGGTGCAGCTATCTTGCCACCCCACCGGGAGTGCCCTGGCCGCGGCCACTGGCACCGCGCAGCCGTGCTCGTGCGCTAAGCTACCGTCCGTGCGTAGCGCCTATTGGTTTGGATTTGGCTACCGGCCCGGCCCAGGGACGGTCGCCCGCCAGACTCTGCGCTGACGCGAGGCGACGCTTACTACAAGCCCCGGGCCGCATCGGCCCGGGGCTTTTCGTCATGATGAGACGAGGAGGACGCGATGGTGGTGGTGATGGCCCCCGAGGCCACCGAAAATGACATTGACGGAATCGTCGAGCTAGTGACCACGGCGGGCGGCGAGGCCTTCGTCAGCCGTGGCGTCTCCCGCACGATCATCGGCCTGGTCGGGGACGTCGAGCAATTCGGCGCCCTGAACCTGCGGAGCTACCCCGGCGTCAGCGACGTCGTCCGCATCTCGGTGCCGTACAAGCTGGTCAGCCGAGAGCACCACCCGAACCGCTCAGTGATCACGGTCGGCGGCGTGCCCATCGGGCCGGGCCATCTCACTGTGATTGCCGGGCCGTGCACGGTCGAGACCGCCGAGCAAACCCTGACGTCCGCGCGCATGGCGCAGGCCGCCGGCGCATCGCTGCTGCGCGGAGGCGCCTTCAAGCCGAGGACCTCGCCGTACGCCTTCCAGGGCCTCGGCGAGGCGGGACTGCGCATCCTGGCCGATGTCAGGGCTGAGACAGGCCTGCCGGTCGTGACCGAGGTCATCGACCCGGCGTCGGTGGACCTCGTCAGCTCCTACGCCGACATGCTCCAGGTCGGCACGCGCAGCATGCAGAACTTCACGTTGCTCCAGGCAGTCGGCTCGGCAGACAAGCCGGTGCTGCTCAAGCGCGGCATGAACGCCACCATCGAGGAATGGCTGATGGCCGCTGAGTACATCGCCCAGCGCGGGAACCTGGACATCGTGCTCTGCGAGCGCGGCATCAGGACGTTCGAGACCGCGACGAGGAACACCCTGGACATCAGCGCCGTGCCCGTTGCCCAGCGGCTGTCGCACTTGCCGGTCATCGTCGACCCGTCACACTCAGGCGGCCGGCGCGACCTGGTGCTGCCGCTGAGCCGCGCGGCGATCGCGGCTGGCGCCGACGGCATCATCGTGGACGTTCACCCCCACCCCGCGGCCGCCATGTGCGATGGCGACCAGGCGCTGACGGGCGAGGACATCAAGGAGCTCGCGGCCGCGGTGAGCACTCTGCCGCAACTGCTCGGGCGCACGCTCACACCCGCGCGGCAGCCGGCCGGAGCGGCCCGGCCAGCCCCCGTCGGGTGATGCCGCCCACGCCCGCGGAAGGCGGCACTACGGGCCCGGAGCAACGGCGCTCGGGCCCGCTCGCCTGCGCGAGCAGATCGGGGCTTCTGGTCAGAGGCTGGCGACGGCCGGGATGATCTGGCTCCCGATGATCTCCAGCGGCCGCAGGCTCCAGACGTCCGCGACCGCTCCGATGGCCATGTCGAAGCCCATCTCGGCCAGCCCGGCCAGCTGGTCGTTGATCTCGGCGGTCCGCTCGCCCCGCTTCCCGACGTCGAAGATGAAGTAACAGGTCTTCTCGATCTCGTCGTAGTCGCGGCCCTCGGCGTCGCAGTGCGCTCGCAGAACATCGAGCTTGCGGCCCAGGTCAGGTCCAGGGAAGAGGTTGCAGGCCTGCGCGTAGCGCGCGACGAGCCGCAGAGTCTTCCGCTCGCCTCCGCCGCCGATCATGATCGGCGGGTGCGGCTCAGAGACCGGCCCGGGCCGGTTCAGCGGACGCTCGAGCTGATAGTGCGTGCCGCTGAAGGGCGACTCATCGCCGCGCCACATCTGCAGGCAGATCTGCAGCGTCTCCTCTAGCCGCTCGAAGCGCTCGGCGACGGGCGGGAACGGGATGCCCAGCCCGCGGGCCTCCTCCTCGCTCCAGGCCGCGCCGACGCCGAGCCAGGCACGACCGCCGGAGAGCACGTCAAGCGTCGTCACGATCTTGGCCAGGACTCCCGGGTACCGGTAAACCGCACCCGTAACCAGGGTCAGCAGCCGGGTCTTCGTGGTGCTTCCGGCCAGATAACCCAGCGTGGTGTAGGCCTCGAGCATGTCCTGCTCGGGCGGGCCGATCAGCTGGATCTGAAAGAAGTGATCCATGACCGCGATGCTCTCGAAGCCAGCGTCGTCGGCCGTCCTGGCCACCTCTGCCAGGCGTCGTCCCAGCTGGTGGGCGCCGCCGGCGCCGCTGAAGTCCGGGATCTGCAAGCCGATACGCATGTGATCACCTCGGGGTCTAAGCATCGCACACGGAGGTACCGCGCACCTGAGCGCATCACGCGCGCATCGGGCGTTCCGGCGGGGTATCTTTGGGAAAGCCTTGACCTGAACGTTGCGCACACGCGAACAAAGAGCTCTGGCTGGACACGCGGGGACATCGATGCTGAGGATCCGCCTCATCGCGGCCGTGGCGGGCCTGGTTCCCGTCCTGGCGCTGGCGGGCGCTTCTGACTCGGCGCTTGCCCGGCCGGCGGTGCCGGGCGGATCGAGCGCTCCGGCTGCGCCCGCCGACGCCGTCAAGGCGAGCACCTCAGCCTTCCGGGTCATAGTCAGCCGTCATTACGGGACGCCGGGCAACGCGTCCGGCTACTCAGTCATCGTGGCCACCGGAGACCATGACGCCTGGGTATTCGGCGGCACTAACCCCGGCGGGCCGAGCAGGCCGGTAGCCGGCCGGTGGAACGGCCGCACCATGACACCCTCAGCGCTGCCAGCCGGACTAACGGGCTTCATCAGTGACGCAAGCGCCCCGTCCGCTACCGATATCTGGGCCGCCAGCGAGTACGGCGGGTATGTCCTGCACTGGAACGGGGTGCGCTGGCAGCTAGCCAAGCGCTGGCCCGGGGGAATGATCACGGGCCTGACCGCCGTTTCAGTTAACGACGTCTGGGTCTTCGGCACGACGGCCACCGGACTGCGCGGGACAAGGACGTGGCACTTCAACGGCCGGTCCTGGCGGCGGGTCGGCGGGGCGGCCGCCTCCATCTACCGCGCGAGCGCCGTCTCACGCCGTGACATCTGGGCCATTGCCGCCGGCCCGAGGACCGACTCGATCCTGAGGAATCGGGGCCGGAGATGGCGGCCGGCCCGGACCGGCCGCGTGCTGGCCGGGGTCATGTTGCACGAGGTACTGGCGATATCGGCCGACAGCGTCTGGGTCGTTGGCGACAAAGTCAGTGCAGGCTCCGTCCGGCTCGTGCTGGCGCACTGGAACGGCACCGGCTGGCGCAGAATTCCCACCCGCATGCGCGCGTGGCCCAGGCGCCTGGCACGTGGCCCGAATGGCACTGTGCTGATCACGGCGACCTCTGCCGCCGGATCGTCCGGACTGATCTTGCAGGCAGGCATCGACGGCTGGCGTCCCGCCGTCACCATCCAGTCAGACCTTGGCAGCGGCGTCGCTGAGGTCGCCATGATGCGCCAGAGCAGGTCGCTGCTGGCAAGTGGCGGCATCCTGACCCGGTTCGGCGGCAATGCCGTCATCTGGATGCGCCGGCTCGGCCCGCTCCACCGCCCAGACGCCGAGTGAGGTCCTAGCCTGTCACCGTGGCGAGGAACGGCTCGAGACCGCAGCCGCAAGCGGGATATCAGGTCGGCGCGCCTATCTTCGCGGTCTGCTGACAAGCCTGGTTAACCCGAAGATGGTCACCTTCACGATCGCGTTCCTGCCGCAGTGCGTTGACCCCCGGCTCGGCCGGGTCTGGCTGCAGATCGTCATTCTCGGCGCGGTGTTCATCGCCCTTGAGTTCGTGGTGGACGGGACGGTGGGACTGCTCGCTGGGCGGATCGGACACTGGCTCGGGCGGCATCAGGCCGCACGGCGCCGCCTCGACGCCGCAACCGGCGGCGTATTCATCGGACTAGGCGTGCGCCTCGCCGTCGAGCGCTGAGCATCGGTACAGAGTTCATCACCCGCAGCGGCGCGGCCACCGACTCGTCCGCACGTCGGTGATGGCCCGCGGCCGGACAGTAATGTTGCTGCCATGCCCGAGGACCATCCAGACCCGCAGGTCATTCCGTACCTGTTGTATGCCGATGCCGGCGCGGCAATGGACTGGCTGATCAAGGTCTTCGCTTTCACCGAGCGAGCGCGCGATAACAACAGCGACGGAACCGTCAGGCACGCAGAGCTGCTGCTCGACAACGGCGGCGTCATCATGCTGGGTTCCCCCGGGCCCGACTTCCGCGGACCCGCCAGACTCGGTGCTGTAACCCAGCTGCACTGCATCACGATTACCGACGTGCCGGCCCACCGAGAGCGTGCACAGGCCGCCGGCGCGACCGTGTCCGAGATCGGGATGAGGGCCAACCGTGCACGCAGCTACACAGCCGACGATCCCGAGGGCCATCGCTGGTACTTCAGTGAGCCTCTCTAGATTCGCAAGCCGCCCGCCAGCAACCGCACAGTGCCGAGCCGAAGATCTCAAGGTGCGGCTGCAGCATTAGGCAGGCAGGACGCCGCACAGCAGACGGCTCTCACCGCGCTGCCAGAGGGTCCCGACCTCGGCGAAGCCCGCAGACCGTAGCGCCCCCGCCTGAACGCTCAGCCGGCCAGCCGGCGAGTCATGGTGCTCGGTGTCAACCCTGCGCGCCGCACGCTCCGCAACCAGCCCGGCGAGCGCAGGATCCGCGGCTGCCGCCGCCCACCAGTCCGTCCACGTCTCGGCCAGGCCGCCGGGACGGCGGCGCTGCTCCTCCCGCTCTATGAGCACCCGTTCCAGTCGGCCCAGCGTCGGCTCGGAATCGTCCGCGCTCATATGATCGCCGTTCAGCACCAGGCCGCCAGGCCGCAGCACGCCCGCGAGTTCGGCATACACCGCGGTGAGCGCTGACTGCGTCAGCCAGTGCAGCGCCGTCGTGCTGACCGCGGCATCAGGCTGCCGGTCGAGGCCGAGGCTGGCCGACCAGCCTGGCACTCGCAGGTCCGCGTCGACGAAGCAGAGCCCAGACAGCTCGCGCCAGGCGGCCCTGCCAAGGCCGAGCGTGAGCGGGTCGGCGTCAATCGCGACGACCGTGGCGGCGGGGATCCGTCGCAGCAGCCGGACTGCCAGCGAGCCGGGCCCGCTTCCAAGGTCGAGCACCAGCGGGTCGGGCCGCCCGGCAGCCTCCTCGACTGCGTCGATGAGCGCAGTGAACCGGTCCTCCCGATCCGGCAGGTACCCCTCCTGCTGGCTATCCCATCGCTCGATCCACCTGCGCGCAGTGTCACTGTCGATCACAGTCCGAGGCGTATCGGCCGTCAGCCGAAGAAGACCTCGGCCTCGGCATAGCGCTCCGGAGGGACCAGCTTGAGTTCCTCCGTCGCCTCCGCGAGCGGCACGCGGACGATGTCTGTGCCACGGAGCGCGACCATCGTGCCGAAGGCACCGTCGGCCACCGCGCGGATCGCGTGGACGCCAAACCTGCGTCGCGAGCACCCGGTCAAAGGCCGTCGGCGTGCCGCCGCGCTGAATGTGCCCGAGCACCGTGCAGCGAGCCTCCTTGCCGGTCCGGCGCTCGATCTCGTCCGCGAGCATCTGGCCGACCCCGCGGGTGGCGAGCCGGACATGACCGAAAGCGTCGAGCTCCTGCTCCGCCGCAGCCTCGCCCGACGTTTTCGGCATGCGCGCCCTCGGCCACCACCACAATCGGGGCGTACCTGGTCTGAAACCGGTGCTCGACGTACTCGCAGACCTGCTCGATGTCGAACGGCTTCTCCGGGATGAGGATGACGTTCGCCCCGCCGGCGATCCCGGCGTGCAGCGCGATCCAGCCAGCGTGCCGGCCCATGACCTCGACAATCAGCGCACGATGATGGCTTTCCGCGGTGGTATGCAGGCGGTCGATCGCCTCCATGGCGATGTTGACAGCGGTGTCGAAGCCGAACGTGAAGTCGGTCGCGCCGAGGTCGTTGTCGATGGTCTTCGGCACGCCCGACGACGTTGCCGCCTGCCAGGTTCAGCTTGCTCGCCACCCCTAGGGTGTCCTCGCCGCCAATCGCGATGAGCGCGTCAACGCCCAGGCTCTCGAGGTTCTCCTTGACCCGCTCGATCCCCGTCTTGCCGTCCACCGTGTTCGACTCATGGGCTCGGGTTAGTCCTCGACGAGCCGAGGATGGTGCCGCCACGGGGCAGGATGCCGCGTACCGCCTGCACGTCCAGCACCATCGTGTCGCCCTCGAGCGGACCACGCCAGCCGTCCCGGAAGCCGATGAATTCCGTCTCGTGCTCGGCTGCCCCGGCCCGCACGACCGCGCGGATCACCGCATTCAGGCCGGGGCAATCTCCGCCTCCAGTGAGGACTCCGACTCGCATGCCTGCCCTTTCTCGCGTTCCCTAGCGTCACACTAGTGGCCATGACCGTTCTGGCGATCGATGCCGGCACCACCGGCGTCACGGCTCTCATCGTGACCGAAGAAGGCACCCTGGCGGGGCGCGGATACCAGGAATTCCGGCAGTATTTCCCGCAGCCCGGGTGGGTTGAGCACCTGCCCGAGGGGATCTGGCAGGCGACCCTGGCCTCCTGCGCGCAGGCACTGGACTCCGCCGGCTCCCCTCCGGTCGCCTGTGTGGGCATCACCAATCAGCGGGAGACGGCCGTCATCTGGGACCGGACTACCCTGGCCGCGCCCAGGAGGGCCATCGTCTGGCAGGACCGGCGGACCGCGGCGATCTGCGACCGGCTGCGGCAGTCAGGAGTCGAGCCGCGGGTAGCCGCCGTGACCGGGCTCCGGCTCGATCCGTACTTCACCGCGACGAAGCTGACCTGGCTGGCCGAGAACGAGCCCGTGACCTGGGCAGGAGTGCAGGACGGGACGCTGGCGGTCGGCACTGTCGACTCGTACCTGGTCGCGCAGCTCACCGGCGGCCGGCGGCACGTCGCTGACGCCTCCAACGCCTCCCGGACGCTGCTGTTCGACATCTCCGCCGGGCAGTGGTCGGCCGAGATGTGCTCATTGTTCGGCGTCCCGCCGCACGCGCTGCCGGAGGTGGTGCCATCCACCGCGGTGATCGGGCACACCGATCCGGATGCCTTTCTCGGGCTGGCCGTGCCGATCGCGGGGATTGCCGGGGACCAGCAGGCCGCGCTGTTCGGGCAGGCTTGCCTCACGCCGGGTGCGGCGAAGTGCACCTATGGCACCGGGTCATTCGTGCTGGTCAACACCGGGGCACAGATCGTGCGCTCGGACGCCGGGCTGTTGTCGACGGTTGCCTGGCTGTCATCGTCGGGCGAGCTGACGTACGCGCTGGAAGGCTCGATCTTCGTCACCGGTGCCGCCATCCAGTGGCTGCGCGACGGGCTTGGGCTGCTGGCCAACGCCGCTGAGAGCGAGGCCCTGGCCCGGTCGGTACCAGACACCGGGGGCGTGGTGTTCGTCCCGGCGCTGACCGGTCTCGGCGCGCCCGACTGGGATCCCATGGCCAGGGGTTCGATATTCGGCCTGACCCGAGGCACCACCCGAGCACACCTGATCCGGGCAGCGCTCGAGGCCATCGCGTTCGAAGTGCGGGACGTTGTCGACGTGATGACAGCCGAGGCCGGAGCGCCGCCCGCTGACGCGGGCCTGGCATTGCGGGTCGACGGCGGCGCCAGCGGCAACGACCTGCTCATGCAACTGCAGGCCGATCAGATCCAGCGGCCGGTCGAGCGGCCGGTGATCGCAGAGACCACCGCACTCGGGGCAGCGTTCCTTGCTGGCCTCGCGACCGGCGTGTGGTCCTCGCCGGAGGAGCTAGCTGCGACCTGGAGGCTCGACCGCCGGTTCGAGCCAGGCCCGCGGGATGAGGCCGGTCATGCGGCCTGGCGCAGCGCCGTCGGCCAGACCAGAGGATGGGCTCGCTGACCGCTAATCGTCGTCGGCGGCTTCACGCGTCAGTGCCGCGGCCTCATCGCGCCGGGCGCCACCGTCACCGTGCCGCAGCGGAATGGTGAGGCGGTTCTTCGCCCGCTGCGCATACTCGTCGACATATTCCTGCCCCGACAGCTTCATGAGCTCGTACATGATCTCGTCGGTCATCGCGCGCAGGACGATCCGGTCTTGCTCCAGGCCGTAGTAGCGGGAGAAGTCCAGCGGCTTGCCGAACCGCACTCCCGGCCGGATGGCCAGCCTCGGTGCCAGCTTGCCGGGCGGCTGGAACTCGAATCCGCCGATCATGGCCGTCGGGATGACCGGGGCCCTGGCCTCCAGGGCCAGCCGAGCGACACCGGTCTTGCCCCGATACAGCCGGCCGTCCGGCGTCCGGGTGCCCTCCGGGTAAATGCCGAGTAGCTCGCCTGCGGCAAGTACCCGCAGCCCGGTGCGCAGGGCCCGCTCGCTGGCAGCTCCGCCGGTCCGGTCGATGGGGATCTGCCCGACTCCGCTAAAGAACGCCCTGCTGAGCAGGCCCTTGAGCCCACGACCGGTGAAATATTCGGATTTAGCCAGGAACACTACCTTGCGTGGCAGCGGCAGCGGCGCGAAGAAGTGATCGGAAAACGACAGGTGGTTGCTCGCCAGGATCGCCGGGCCCTCACGGGGCACGTTTTCCGTGCCTTCTGCCCACGGCCGGAAGATCAGCCGAAGAAACGGGCCGATTATTGCCTTGACCACCCAGTAGTACATTCGGTCACGCCTCAGGTGCTGAACTGCCGGGTTGCCGGGCGAGAAGACATTTCCCCATGATCGTAAGACTGCAGCCAACCATTACGACACGCAAGTAGAGCACGAGAAGAGCAGGTCGGCGGCAAAAACTCACGGAGATCGGCGTGCCGCGCCGCTGCCAGGCATGCGACGATTCGGGGATGAGCCCGAACCGCCGGGCGATCGCGGAGAGGATCGAGTCGATGCCGATCATGCCAGGCGCCGAGGCCTATGCCCACGACGGCGGACCGACTGGCGTCCTGCTGTGCCACGGCTTCACCGGAAGTCCGCAGTCGCTGCGGGCATGGGCCGAGTACCTCGCCAAAGCCGGGCTCACCGTATCCCTGCCGCGGCTTCCCGGGCACGGCACGACCTGGCAGGAAATGGCCAGGACCCGGTGGGAGGACTGGTTCGCCGAGGTCGACCGGGCCTTTGATGAGCTGCAGCAGCGGTGTGAGGAGATATTCGTGATGGGGCTGTCGATGGGCGGCTGCCTCGCGCTGCGGCTGGGCGAGACCCGCGGCGCTGCTGTTCGCGGGCTGGTGCTGGTCAATCCGTCGGTCACCGCGGATAACAAGGCGCTGTTCGCGGTGGCCCCGTTGCTGAAGCTGCTGGTGCCGTCAGTCAAGGGCATCGCGAGCGATATCAAGAACCCCCAGGCAACAGAGCTGGGCTACGAGCGGACGCCAATCAGGGCTGCGGCGACCCTGCCGGGCCTCTGGCGGTCAACTGCCCAGCACCTGGGCGATCTCACGCAGCCCGTGCTCGTCTTCCACAGCACCGATGACCACGTCGTGGGCCCGGCGAGCCTCAAGCTGCTGACCGGCGCCCTGGACCCTGAGCAGCTCGAGGTGCGAGAGCTGCGAGACAGTTATCACGTGGCCACGCTCGATAACGACGCCGAGGCAATATTTGCCGGGAGCCTGGAGTTCGTTCGGATACACAGCGAGGCCAAGCGGGAATCACCGAGTGACGCCAGCAGGGAATCCACAGGCAGGGAATGACGGCCGATGAGCGGACCGGGGGATATCGACGGACACGTCAGCGGAGACGAGGCTGCCTGGCGTGACCTGATCGCCCGGTTTGATGACCCGGCCGACTCAGAAGCAACTGCCCCGCCGTGGCCGTCAAGCGAAGATCTGTCCCAGCCCACTGCCGAGGGCGACCGGGCGAACCCCGGGCCGCAGGCAGATCCTGCCATCACCCGCGACCAGCCCGGCGGAGCCTGCCGATATCTGCCCACCGACCGGACCAGGATCATCCGCTTCGCCGGGGACCCGCGTGCCTACTCGCCGCCTGACGAAGAGGACGAGCCGTACGTCGCGACGCCGCTTCCGCCGCCGGCCAAGCTCGACCCGATTACGAAGGCCGCCTGGGCGGGCGCGATCGGCGGGCCTGGCTATCTGCTCGTCGTCAGCCTCTTCCTGCACATGGCTGTGTCGGCGACCGCTGCGTTCATCGCGGTCGCCGCCTTCGTCGGGGGGTTCGCGACGCTGATCGTCAAGCTCGGCGACCGCCCGCCGCGAGACGACGATGACGACGGCGCAATGCTCTGAGTGAGGTTTCAGGCGTTCCTGGCCAGGTCGGCGGCTCCGATCAGGCCAGCGTCCGGGCCTAGCTCGGCCAGTCTCACCTCGGCGAGCTGACGGTAGGCGCGGCCAGTCAGGCCGTGCTCATAGGCCGCCCGCGCCGGACCGAGCAGCAGTTCGCCCGCCTCGGACACTCCGCCGCCAATCACGAAGCAGCCAGGGTCGAGTATGGCCGCCAGGTCCGCCAGGCCAGCGCCGAGCCAGTCGCCGACGATCTCGAAGCAGCGCACCGCAGCGACGTCTCCTTCGCGCGCGGCCCTGGTCACCGCCGGGCCATCGATACCATCCGGCCCGCCGCCGCCGAGCTGGAGCATCCGGGCAGCAGCCTCGGGCGTCCGCCTGGCGAAATCGCGAGCCTCCGCAACCAGCGCGCTGCCGCTCGCGTACTGCTCCCAGCAGCCATGATTCCCGCAGCCGCACAGGCGTCCTTCTGGCACGACCCGGTAATGACCCGGCTCGCCGGCCGCGCCGAACCGGCCGCGGTACAACCTGGCCGTCCAGCACGAGGCCCGCCCCGATGCCCGTGCCCACCGTGATCAGCACGCACGTGCTGCTGACCGCGCGCGGCGCCGAGCTTCGATTCCGCCCAGGCCGCGGCGTTCGCGTCGTTCTCGACCACGACGGGCCGGCCGATGCGCTCCTCGACCAGCTTCTTCACCGGCTCGTCGCGCCAGGCGAGATTCGGCGCGAACAGCACAGTCGATCTGGTCTGGTCGACGAAGCCTGCCGGCGCCGATCCCACGGCAGCGACGTCGTACTTGGCCTGCAGCTCATTCACGACCTCCGCGATCACGTCGATCGTGCTGTCCGGACTGGCAGCCGGGGTGTCCCGCTTCAGCTTCTCGACAATGTGCCCGCGCTCGTCGACGATGCCTGCGGCGACCTTGGTGCCGCCTACGTCAACTCCGATCGTCAGGCTCATCCCGCCGCCCATCGTGCTGCGTACCGGGCTCATCCTCCGCCGGAGCGGTTCCCGCATCGGAGGCTGCCGGATCTGCAGCGGCTCCGCTGGCAGATCCCTGCCGGTCACCGTGCTCCACGGCCCGGCGTCCTGCGGTGCGGTTCGGCGCGGCTCCGTGGCCCGCGATGCCGTTCCCCGCGGCTCGCTGTCCCGCTGCGCGTTGCCGCCGGCGGTCTTGGACAGAAAGCCGTCCAGGGCGCTGATCGCGTCCTGGACGGCTCACGCGACTGCGTCGCCCGCCCCAGACAGCTGCCCGCCGATGCCGGGACCCGACTCCCGCATCCGGCTGGCTGCCCGGCAGATGGGGCACCACTGGCACTCCGGCGACTCCCCGACTTCAGGCGGGATCTCGTTCGTGACCGTGTCCCAGACGTCGGCCGTCGCTGGCTGCGCCCGCCGCCGAAGGTCCGGCGAACCTGTCCGCCTATCTCCTTCCGCATGTTCTTGGCGCTTGGCGGATGAGCCAGCGCTGCAGATCGCCCAGCCAGGTCGACCTGGCAGCTCGGCCGGCCGGGCGAACTCGCTGCCCTGGACGGCCGGTCCGAGCCCGGCCGATTCGGCCTGCAGATCCCGGCCGCTCCGAGCCCGGCCGCTCTGTGACCGGTCGTCTGTCGCGCCCGGACCGCTCCGTCCGATGCTGGCCGATCGAACCTTGCCGGTCCGACGGTCATTCGCCCGGCTGCTCGTCATCGGTGTCACCATTTCCCGTCCTTCCCCAGTACCGGCCGCTGCGGGCCGCTTCGTTCCCGCCCGGCCGTCAGCCGGACCTGGCTCGCGGGCGGGCTGCACGCGAATGACTCTGCCCGCGATCTTCAGGCCCTTCAGCGCGGTGTCGATGATCGTCTTCTCAGCGCGGCGCTTGAGCATCCCGATCATCGGCACCCTGGTCCCGACGGACAGCTCGTAGCTGACCTTCGTGCCGCGTCCCGACCTCAGCTAGCAGGTAAGCGCCGGACATCTCGGTCACCATCGAGCCCGCCTCGGCCAGCTGCCAGCGGACAGCTGCGTCGCCGTCCCATTCGTAAGCCAGGACGTAGCTGTCCCTGATCACGCCCGCGTCCAGGCCGAACCGGACGCGCAGCGGGCGGGCATCCGGACCCTCCTCCAGGACCTGGGCTGATCGCACTCCCGTCGCCCACTCCGGATAGGCACCGAAATCGGCGATGACGCCCATCACAGCCCGCCGTCCGGCCGCAACCGTGATGCTTGAGGAAGTCTTGTCCGCCATGACTCGGAGCGTACCTCCAGGTCCGCCTCGCACTGGACCGGGCAGCCCGGCGCAGCTAGCCCCACTGGAGTACGTATGGCGTGCCCCTGGCACGGAAATGGCCGACGTTTATGCACTCGGTGCTGCCGATCCGCACCCGGCTCTGCAGCGGCTGGTGCACGTGGCCGAAGAGCGCGTACCTGGGGCGGGTTTTCTTGATCGTCGCGAGCAGCGCCTCGCTCCCCCGCTCTATCCGCCTGGCAACGGTGTCATAGAGCAGGTCGGGTACGGCCGGCGGGATGTGCGCGCACAGGACGTCGACCTCACCGATGGCCTCGACCTTGGCCGCGAACTCGTCGTCGTCGATCTCGTTCGGAGTCCGGTATGTGGTCCGCAGCCCGCCGCCCACGAAACCGAACGTCCAGCCGTCTAGCTCGACCCGCTGCCCGTCCAGGATGTGCTGGCCCGGCTGACGTGCTCATGCCACAGCCTCGGCAGGTCGACGTTGCCGTACGTCAGATACGACGGCACCGGCATCGCCGAGAACAGCTCCGCGTACTGGCGGGACACCGCCGCCTCGATGTGCTGGCGCGGGTCACCGCCGAGCTGGGCCCACAGCGCGCGCCGACATCTCGCGTGCCTCGTCGAAGTTGCCGTCGGACCGCAGCTCGACAAGCCGCCGCGCCTGCTCGGCCCCGAACAGATCGGGAAAGATCCCCTGGCTGTGGTCGGCGTAGTCGATGAACAGCAGCAGATCGCCCAGGCAGATCAGCGCATCTGCACCATCGCCAGCCGAGCGCAGCGCGTCCGCCCGGCCATGAACGTCACTCACCACATGCACCCGCATCCACCTACAGTAGGCAAGTCCGGCCGCGCCCGCCTAGCCGGCCCGCGACGGAGTGCCGCGCGGCAGCGCGGGTAACGTCCAAGAAGATCAGGAGGGAACGTGGCAGCTGGAGGCTCAGTGCTCGAATTTGGTATCCCAGCCCTCATCGAGGTACCGGACGATGCCGGGTTGGCCGATGTGGTCTTCAGCCGCGCAGCCGCAGATCCCGACGAGGTCATGCTCCGCAGGCGGACCGCCGACGGGCGCTGGCAGGACGTGACCGCCGCCCAGTTCCAGGGCCAGGTATCGGCACTGGCGAAGGGCCTGATCGCGGCTGGCATCCAGTCCGGCGACCGGGTGGCGCTGATGTCGCGGACCCGGTATGAGTGGACGCTCGCCGATTACGCCATCTGGGCCGCAGGCGCAGTCACCGTGCCGGTCTACGAGACCTCGTCCGCCGAGCAGGTGGAATGGATCATCGGCGACTCCGGAGCCCGCGCGGCGATCGCCGAGACCGGCAAGCACGAGGAAATCATCACGAGCGTGCGCGGCCAGCTGCCGGAGCTTGGCCAGCTCTGGCGGATCGACGGCCTGGACGAGCTGGCCGCGGGCGGCACCGACGTCACCGACGAGCAGCTACGCCAGCACCGGGCCAGCCGCCGGGCCAGCGACCTGGCCACGATCATCTACACCTCGGGCACAACCGGCCGGCCCAAGGGCTGCGAGCTGACGCACCGCAGCCTGCTGTCCGCAGTGCGGAACGCGATCCACGGCGCGCTGCCCGAGATCTTCGAGCAGGCGGATGCGTCGACCTTGCTCTTCATGCCGCTCGCCCACGTGTTCGCCAGGATCATCCAGATCGGCTGCCTGGAGTCTGGCGCCATTCTCGGGCACTGGGAAGACATCGGCACTGTGGCCGAAGGGCTGCGTGAGTTCCGGCCAACCTTCCTGCTCGCCGTTCCGCAGAGTGTTCGAGAAGGTCTACAACGCCGCCCAGCAGCAGGCCTCGGCCAGCCCGGCTAAGAGCAAGATCTTCGCCGCCGCCGCGAGCACAGCCGTCGCCTACAGCGAGGCTCAGGATGGCGGTCGACTGGGTCTCGGCCTGCAGGTCAGGCCACGCGCTCTTCGATCAGCTGGTCTACGCCAAGCTGCGCGCCGCCGTCGGCGGCCGGGTGAGGTACGCAGTGTCCGGCGGCGCGCCGCTCGGCGACGCGCCTCGGCCACTTCTTCCGCGGCGCTGGGATCACGGTGCTCGAGGGCTACGGCATGACCGAGACGTCGGCCGCGGCCACGGTCAACAAGCCGAGGCGCAACAAGGTCGGCACCGTCGGGCAGCCCCTGCCGGGCGTCAGCGCACGGATCGCCGAGGACGGCGAGATCCTGCTGCGCGGCGGCATCATGTTCGCCGGCTACTGGCACAACGAGGCAGCGACCGCGGAAACCGTGGACGCCGAAGGCTGGCTGCACACCGGGGACCTCGGGCTCACTCGACGACGAGGGCTTCCTGCGGGTGACCGGACGGAAGAAGGAACTGATCGTCACCGCTGGCGGCAAGAACGTGGCCCCGGCGGTGCTCGAGGACCGGCTGCGCGCGCACCTGCTGATCAGCCAGTGCATGGTGGTCGGCGACAACCGGCCATTCATCGCCTGCCTGATCACGCTCGACCCCGAGGCGCTTGAGCACTGGAAGCGGCAGCATGGCAAGCCCGCCGACGCAACCGTGGCAGACCTGGCCTCGGACCCGGATCTGATCGCCGAGATCCAGGCTGCGGTGGACGATGCGAACATGGCCGTCTCCAGGGCCGAGTCCATCCGCAAGTTCAAGATCCTGCCGGTGGACTTCACCACCGACAATGACTACATCACGCCGTCGCTCAAGGTGAAGCGGGCGCTGGTAGCCAAGGACTTCGCGACCGACATCGAGGCACTCTACGCGCGCTGAGGGCCGGCCAGGATCTGCTGCAGCCGCTCGGCCACCAGGTCCCAGGTCCACTCGCGGTCGATCCAGGCCTGGCCCTTGTCGCCCATGGCGGCGGCGCCGGCCGGATCGGCGAGCAACTGGACGAGCCTGTCGGTGAGAGCCCGCCGATCGCGGCCCGGCACCACGTACCCGGTCTCGCCGTCGAGAACGGCGTCCGGAGCGCCGCCGGAGTCGCCGCCGATGACCGGCAGGCCGGTCGCCGATGCCTCCAGGTACACGATCCCGAGGCCCTCGACGTCCAGGCCGGCCCGCCGGGTCCGGCAGGGCATGGCGAAGATGTTGCCGGCGTCGTAGTAAGCAGGAAGATCAGCCCAGCTCACCGGGCCCGGTGAACAGCACCGAGCCGGCCGCGCCGGAGGCGCGGGCGAGGCTGTCCAGCCGGGGGCGGTAGGGGCCGTCGCCGACGAGCAGCAGGAGCGGATCACCGGTCGCGCGCTCGCGCACCCCTGGCCAGGCACTTGATCAGCTGGTCCTGGCCCTTGCGCGGCACCATCCTGGAGACGCAGACGACGACCTGGCGGTCGGGCGCGATGCCGAGCCGGCGGCGCACCTGGCGCCTCCGGCGCCGGGCCGGAACGCAGCCGGGTCTACCCCCGGCGCTAGCTTCACCATGCGGCTGGCCGCTTCGCGGGACAGCGCCCTGCTCATCCGGGCGCGGAAGTACTCGGCCAGGTAGGTGAGCACGTCGACGTCATCGCCGATCCGCCGCAGCAGTGACCTGGCGACCGGCAGGGCCGCCCAGCCGGCTTCATGGCCATGGGTAAGGCCGACAAGCCGCTTCGCTCCGGCCCGGCGCAACCGCGGCGCTAGCAGCCCGAGCGGAGCAGCAGCGCCGAACAGCACGGTGTCGCACCCGTGCTCGGCCAGCAGCGCGCAGGCCCGCGCCCCCACCGACGGCAGCGGCAGCATCAGCGAACCAGGGTGCCTGAGCACGGGGAACGGCTGCCGCGCATCGAACTCAGCGGCACCGTGCCAGGCTGGGGCGTACACCACGACTCCGTCGGCCGGAAGCCTCGTCGCCAGCGCGTGCACGAACGACTGGATCCCGCCGTTGCGCGGCGGGAAGTCGTTGGTGACGATCAGTACCTTGGTCATCTGAACAGACTGATCGGTACTCCGGGTTACCGGCCGCGCGACCGGACGCTACGGTCGGACCGCGCCGTCGAGCTCCGACAGGTACCAGCCGCTCAGCGAGATCAGCTCGACGTCAGCCCCCTGATGCGGGCGCATCTATCAGCTTGCCGCCGCCGACGTAGATCCCGACGTGGCTGTTGCCCGCAAAGCCGAGGATGTCCCCCGGCTGGAGGTACTTGGTCGGGTCGCCGGCCGCGAGGTCCACCTGGGGAAGTTCCGCCTCCTGGTCATAACTGTCGCGCGGAATCGAGACGCCCGCGCTGGCCCAGGCCGACATGGTCAGGCCCGAGCAGTCGTAGCCGGGCGAGCACGATGTCCCGCCCCAGTCGTACGGGCAGCCGAGTGCGTCGTAGGCGAACTTGACGGCCTTCTCCGCCTGGGTGGAGGTCGGGCCGGTGTACTTGATGCCGCCAGTCTGCCCGCCGCCGGCGCCCAGCCCGACCTGCTGGGCCGGGCTGAGCTCTTGCAGCAGCGCCTGCTCCTTATCGACCAGCTTGTTCAGCGCTGCTCGCCGCTTGAAAAGGCTGTGCTTCAGCTGGGCGAGCCCGGCCTTTGTCCGCCGGGCCAGCAGCTGCGTGTTGGTGAGCTGCCGCGTCGCCGCGAGGAACTCGGCAATCTGAGCGTTGTTGGTGTCGGACAGCTCCAGCAGGATCGACGACTGGTCGAGTATCTGCTGCGGGTTGCCCGAGGCCAGCAGCGCGATCGAGGAATTGAGATTGCCGTCCTCATAGGCAGTGATAGCGATCCTGGAGATCTCGTCGCGCAGGTCAGCGAACCTGCCGGAGTCTGCGGCGATCTCCCGGTTGATCAGCTGCAAGCGCTGACTGGTCGCGAGCCACTCCTGCTTCACCTGGTCGTACTGCTCGTCGAGCTTGTCGACCTGCGTCTGCAGGCTCTTGAGCTTGGCCTGGATCTGGCTAATCGTCAGCGCGGGCGCGGCACCGGCACTGCCCGCCACGCCGAGGAGCAGCCCGGCGGCAAAGACCACGACGGTCACAGCCGCGACACGTTGCCTGACGATCCTGAGAACCGACGGCGCCGTATGCACCTGCCTGACACGCTCCTTCTTCCACTGTCGGCCTGCCGGGTCAGCTGACGGGTTCGGGCTGTGGAAGTCCGCCCTACGGCCTGGCACTGGCCGATTCACCCCTGGCGGTGCGGCACCGCCGCGTGGGTCCCCGGCTCTCCGGCCGGCTATCTGGCAGGCTGCCGGAGATTCGGCTGCGGCCGCTCGCCGCCGCCGGAGGGCGGCTGCCAAGCGATACGGCTTGCTGCCTGACCTTAGCGGCGCGCGAGAGAGCGGATTCAACCGCTTCGCACACTCTCACCCTAAGTACCGGTTGTCCCGCAAGCCCGTTAAGCGGGTAACGACGCCATAACGGCTGCAGTTCTTTGCCCGGATCACCGTTCCTTTGTTTGCATCAGTCCATCCGCCGCGCCCGCCTGCGGCCGGTGTTCCGGCGCGCCTGGATCGGACTGTCGGCACCGGGCCCTAACGTGAAATCGTGATCGGAGCTCTGGCACACCTCAGCCTCGTGGTCGTCGACGTCGAGACCACCGGGTGGGCGCCTGAGCAGGCCGAGCTCACCGAGATCGGCGCGGTGCGGCTGACCGGCAGCCAGCTGACAGGCGAGTTCTCTTCCCTGGTCCAGCCAGGCGGCCCGATCCCCGCCGACATCACCGAGCTCACCGGCATCACCGATGAAATGGTGCGGCCGCGCTCCGTGGCCGGTCCCGGCGCTGCGCGCATTCCTGGCCTTCGCCGGCGACTGCGTCCTGGTCGCCCACAACGCACGATTCGACGTGGGCTTCCTCACCGCTGCCTGTGCGGCGGCAGGCATCCGCTGGCCGTCGGTCGCGGTGCTGGATACCGCGGTCCTCGCCAGGCTCCTGCTCACCGCCGCTGAGGTTCCGGACTGCCGGCTCGCCACACTGGCTGAGTACTTCGCCGCTAGAACGCCCCCGTGCCACCGTGCGCTGCCCGACGCCAAGGCGACGGCGGATGTGCTCGCCGGCCTGCTCCGCCTGGCCGCGGGCGTCCGCCCGGCTGGACTCCGCTTGCTCGACCGAGAAGGCCGGCTCGTCAGCATTGCCAGCTGATCCGGCGGTACGCTACTGCCGCCGCCGGGCACGGGATCCCGTCGGCCGAGGAGGCGAGCTGTGGTCACCGCAATCGTTCTGATCAAGGCCGACGTGGCGAGCATCCCCGAGACCGCTGAGGCGATCGCCCTGATACCGGCCGTCACCGAGGTCTACTCGGTGACTGGTGAGTTCGACCTGGTCGCCATCGTCAGGGTGCGCGCCCATGACGAGCTGGGCGACGTGATCCCCGGCACGGTCAACAAGGTGCCCGGAGTAACGCACACCGAGACTCACATCGCCTTCCGCACGTACTCCCGGCACGACCTTGAGGCCGCCTTCAGCATCGGCTACGCCGAGTCCTGACCCGGGCTACTTCCCGGCGAGGTCCTGGCTGACCGCCACCCAGCGCTCCAGGAGACCGGCGGCGGCGCCGGAGTCCACGGCGTCAGCTGCCCGCCGGTAACCGTCCGCTAGCGCCGGCGCGAGCCCGTCCGGGCCGGCCACGCCGGCCTCAGCGGCCAGTGCCGCCCCGGCATTCAGCAGCGCAGTGTCGCGAGCCGGGCCCGGCTGGCCGGCCAGGAAGTCACGCACGACGCCCGCGTTATGCGCCGGGTCGCCGCCCAGGAGATCGGCAGGCACCGACCGGGGAATCCCGATCTCAGCGGGGTCGAAGCTGGTCTCGCTGACCGTGCCGTCATGGACGATCCAGACAGCCGACGGAGCGGTCGTGGTCAGCTCGTCCAGGCCGTCCTCACCGTGGAACACCAGCGCAGTACAGCCGCGCGCCGCGAGCACCCCTGCCAGGACTGGTCCCATCCGCGCGTCAGCCACGCCCAGCGCCTGCGCGGCCGGGCGGGCCGGATTCGCTACCGGGCCGAGGACGTTGAAGACCGTCGGAACGCCGAGCTCGCGGCGCGGCACGATCACGTGCCGCAGCGCCGGGTGGTAGAGGGGCGCGAACAGGAACCCGGCCCCGACCTCCGCCATGAGCTGCTCGGTGGCCGGGGCTGGCAGGTCGATCACTACGCCCAGGGCTTCAAGCACGTCCGCGGTGCCGCAGGCCGATGACGCCGCCCGGTTGCCGTGCTTGATCATGCGGGCACCTGCCGCGGCGGCGGCGATGGTGCCCATCGTCGAGATATTCACGGTCCGCGCACCGTCTCCCCCGGTGCCGACCAGGTCGACGGCCCGGCCGGGGATGGAGATCGGCGCCGCGTGATCAAGCATGGCCTGAGCCAGGCCGGTGACCTCGCCGGCGGTCTCCCCCTTGATCCGCAGTGCGACGCCGAAGCCGGCGATCTGGGCGGGGGTCGCCGCGCCCTCCATGATCTCGTTCATGGCCCAGGCGGTCTCGTCGGCGGCCAGGTGCTCGCCCCTGATCAGCGCGCCGATCAGGGCCGGCCAGGTTGTACGCGAATCCACTTACGGCCACCTCGATCCTGATCTTGGCTGGCGGGCCACTGCTGGCCGGGCTGCCCCGTTCCCATTCTGGTGGATATGGCCCGTCACATGGGACGTTCCAGGGACGTCGCTCAGGCCTGGACGATCGCGCTGCCGGCTGCCCGCTGCCGCATCAGCCCGGCCAGCTCCCGTGCCAGCGCAACCGGGTCGATCGGGTGGCTGACCACGGCGTCGGCCCGTGACCAGGTCGCCAGCCAGCCATCATCGGCTCGCCCGATGATCAGGAGGACCGGCGGGCAGTTGTAGATCTCGTCCTTGGCCTGGCGGCAGACGCCCATCCCGCCGGCGGGCTGGGCCTCGCCGTCGAGGATCATCACGTCGGCGCCGCCCGCGTCAAGTAGCCGGAACAGCATCGGCTCGGTGGCGACGTCGATGACGTCAGCCTCCGGCACGTCGGGGGCAGGACGGCGGCCGATCGCGAGGCGCACTCTGGCCCGAGTGTCGGCATCATGGCTATACACGACAACCTTCATGGCAAAGGATGGTACCGACCCTGGGGGTCGGGCTACGCACGCCTACGCGTTGTCGTAATAATGTCCTCGTGGTCACAGCAACTACAGCGGCAGCTCCCAGGGGAGTTAGCAGTCGGCCCAACCTCGTCAGCGTGGGCACGATCATCTGGCTGTCGTCGGAGCTGATGTTCTTCGCGGCGCTGTTCGCGATGTACTTCACGATCCGCTCGGTCGACAAGGGGCTGGGCCAGGCCTGGCCCAAGGCGCACCTCGACCTGGCGCTGGCCACGGCGAACACGATCGTGCTGCTGCTGTCCAGCGTGACGTGTCAGATGGGCGTCTTCGCCGTTGAGCGGCACCAGATCCGGCGGTCCGGGCGGATCTGGAATGTCCCCAGGTGGGGCCTGCGCGAGTGGTACGTCCTGTCCTTCCTGATGGGCCTGTACTTCGTCTGTGGCCAGGGCTATGAGTACCTGGACCTGATCCGCAAGCAGCACGTGACGCTCGCGTCCAGTAACTACGGATCGGTGTTCTTCCTCACCACCGGATTCCACGGCCTGCACGTCAGCGGCGGACTCGTCGCGTTCCTGTTCCTGCTTGGCCGGACCTTCGCGGCCAAGAGGTTCACGCTCGAACAGCAGACCAGCGCGATCGTTGTGTCGTACTACTGGCATTTTGTGGACGTGGTCTGGATCGGCCTGTTCACGACCATCTACCTGATCCACTGACCGGGAACTGGGGTTAGCTGTGAGCTGGATCACTGCGAGGCGGCGGCACCCGGCGGCGGGCTACGCCGTGGTCGCGTTCGTGCTCGTCCTGATCGGTGTCGGCTATGCCGTCGTCACCAGCAGCGGCGCTGCATCGGCGTCCTCGCCGGCCGCCGCCAACGCCGCGCAGATTGCGGAGGGCCGCAGCCTGTTCCTGAGCAACTGCGCCACCTGCCACGGTGACTTCGCCGAGGGCACGCCCAACATTGCGCCCAGCCTGATCGGCGTCGGCGCTGCCGCCGTCGATTTCCAGGTGAGCACCGGCCGGATGCCTGCCGCCGAGTCCTCCGCGGAGAACGACCGCAAGCCGCCGCACATCACGAACCCGGCTCAGATCCGCGCGCTCGCCGCCTACATCCAGTCGCTCGGCGGCGGTCCCCCGATCCCGTCCGCAGCCCAGGTCAGCTCGGCCGGCGCCAACCTCGGGCTCGGCCAGCAGCTGTTCGTCGCCAACTGCGCCGCGTGCCACAACTTCGTCGGGGCCGGAGGCGCGCTGACGAACGGCAAGTTCGCCCCGTCCCTGGTCCCGTCGACGCCCACTCAGATTTACGAGGCCATGCTGACCGGGCCTGAGGCGATGCCCGTCTTCAACGACCTCACCGTTACCCCGCAGGAGAAGCGGGACATGATCGCCTACGTCACGCAGGTTCGAGCCGAGGCCAACCCCGGTGGCTTCAGCCTCGGCCGGGTTGGCCCGGTTACCGAGGGCTTGGTCGCATTCCTCGGCCTGCTGCTGTTCATGGTGCTGGCGGCACTCTGGATCACTGCGAAGCACAGGAAGGCTCATGAGTGACACCAACTCCCCAGGAATGCCCGGCGCCGGAGACCCCGGTCAGCCTTCCTGGCCCGAGTACCTGACAACCGGCGAGGCTCACGGAGCCACGCCGGCCGACCCTGAGCCTGAGGGTCGCCGGGCTCCGCACCGCGTTATCGGCACGCCAGCGCCAGCAGCTTCACGGACGCTGCTGCCCGATGAGGCGGCAGGTCGGCAGCCGGCGACTCGGGAACTGCCCGCCGAACCAGAGGACCCGGCCAGTGCGAAGCGGGCCGAGCGAATAGTCGCCGCGTGCTTCCTGCTCGCGATGGTGGCCGGATTCGGCTTCCTGGTCGCGTACGCGATCATCGGAGTCGGCTCTCTCGACGGCGCGTGGCACTCCAACCTGGTTCTGGGCAGCTGCCTGGGCCTGACCTTCCTGCTGCTCGCCATCGGCGCCACCATCTGGGTCAGGCGCCTGATGCCCGACGTCGAGATAACCGAGCAGCGCCACTTGATGCGATCCGACGAGAAGGATCGCGAGGCTTTCAAGCAGACCTTCCAGGAGGGCGCGGACGCAAGCCAGTTCGTCAAGCGTCCGCTTGTCAGGCGCACGCTGCTGGCGGCTACCGTCCCGCTGGCGGTCGCGCCGATATTCGTGCTGCGCGACCTCGGCCCATTGCCTCGCACAAGCCTCGACCACACAGTCTGGCGCAAGGGCCTCCGCCTGCTTGTTTACGGAACAGGCCGGCCGATCACATCAGCCGAGTTCAACTCGCCAGGCTCGATCATCAGCGTCGGACCCGAGGGCTACCTGGACGACGACGACGCCATGGCCAAGGCCGCTGTCACCCTGATCAAGTTCCGGCCCGGCCAGCTTCAGTTCACCTCGGCCAACCACGCGGTGCCGAATAAGGTGGTCGAGAACTGGACCGTGGACGACATCGTGGCTTACTCCAAGATCTGCACGCATGTGGGCTGCCCGGCAGCCCTGTACGAGCAGACGACGCACCACATCCTGTGCCCGTGCCATCAGTCAACCTTCGATGCCACGCAGGGGGCCAGGGTCATCTTCGGGCCGGCCACCAGGCCGCTGCCGCAACTGCCGATGGGCGTCGACTCGCAGGGTTACCTCATCGCGCTGGGCGATTTCCAAGAGCCCGTCGGCCCGAGCTTCTGGGAGCGGTCATGAGCATAGAACGAGCGCTCGAGGGAACTGGCAGCTGGCTGGACGACAGGTTCCACGGGGCCCGCGGCGTTCGCGTCCTGCTCAGGAAGGTCTTCCCCGACCACTGGACGTTCCTGCTCGGCGAGATCATCCTGTACTCGTTCATCATCCTGCTGCTCACCGGGACGTTCCTGACCCTGTGGTTCCAGCCCAGCATGACCGACGTCGTCTACCACGGCGCGTACGTCCCGCTGCGCGGGGTGAGGATGAGCGAGGCCTACGCCTCGACGCTGAATATCAGCTTCGACGTACGCGGCGGCCTGCTCATGCGGCAGATCCATCACTGGGCCGCCGACCTGTTCATGGCCGCCATCTTCGCGCACATGATCCGGATCTTCTTCACCGGCGCCTACCGCAAGCCGCGCGAGATTAACTGGCTGATCGGCATCACCCTGCTCACGCTTGGCCTGCTCGAGGGCCTGTTCGGTTACTCGCTGCCGGATGACCTATTGTCGGGCGCGGGCCTGCGCATCCTTGAAGGCGTCATGCAGTCGATCCCGCTGGTCGGGACGTACCTGGCGTTCTTCCTCTTCGGCGGCCCGTTCCCTGGTCACTTGATCATCCCGCGGCTCTACATCCTGCACGTGCTGTTGATTCCAGGGCTGATCCTGGCGCTGGTGACCGCCCACCTGTTCATCATGTTCCACCAGAAGCACACGCAGATGCCGGGCAAGGGCCGGACGAACGAGAATGTCGTCGGCGCGCCGATGTACCCGTACTTCATGGCGAAGACCGGAGCGTTCTTCTTCTTCACCTTCGCAGTGCTGGCGCTGGCCGGTACCTTCGCTCAGATCAACCCCATCTGGCTGTACGGCCCGTTCAACCCGGTTGCCATGTCAGCGGGCTCGCAGCCCGACTTCTACATGGGCATGCTCGAGGGCGCACTGCGTGTCATGCCCGCCTGGCAGTGGGTGGTCTTCGGGCACACGTTCGCCTTCAACGTGTTCATTCCTGCCCTGGTACCGCTGGGCCTGGTGTTCACCCTTGCCGCTCTTTGGCCATTCATGGAGCAGTGGGTCACTGGCGACAGACGTGAGCACCACATTAACGACCGGCCGCGGAACACGCCCGCCAGGACGGGCATCGGCATCGCCGTGATCACCTTCTACGGCGTGCTGTGGGCAGAAGGCGCCAACGACATCATCGCCAATCACCTGGATATCCCGCTGTACACGACGACATGGATAGCCAGGGTGATGATATTCGTCGGCCCGGTGATCGCATACGTCGTCACCAAGCGGATCTGCCTGGCTCTGCAGCGTAAGGACGCGCACCTGCTGGAGCACGGCGTAGAGACGGGGATTATCAGGCAGCTGCCTGGTGGCGAGTTCATCGAGGAGACCAGGCCGGTCGACGAAGAGGCGCACGCTGTGCTGACCTCACGGTCGGAGCCGCCGCCACTGCCGGCCCTGGAGGCCGCCGAGGGCGAAGTTCCGGCACCGGGGATGCGCGGTGCTCTCGGCAAGGTGCGCGAGCGTCTCTACCTGGCGGTGACCGAGAGCATCCCGCTGCCGGAGCCGCATGCAGACGGTCACGGAGATGGCCACGGCAACGGCCACGCGATCGAGGGCAACGGGCACAACGGGCACGGCCAGGAGTCGCTGCCAGCTGGCGCCGGCGGCGCCGAGCCCGGCGGCGAGGACGAGCACTAGGTCGCCTTGCCCACCTACATCCCTAACGTTTCCTGCGCACAAAGCGGACGAATCGCTCGGCAAAACGCAGGAAACCGCATGGATGTCTTGCTCTCGGGTAGCCGGCTTGCTGTGGAAAGCTGATGCAGTGGCGACGTTCGATGAGCTGGTCAGCGAGGCGGTCAGCGCCCCGTTCTCGGGCTGGGATTTCTCATGGCTCACGGGGCGCTCGACGACGAGATCGTTGCCGTGGAGCTACTCTCGCGAGCTCGCTCACCGGGCCGAAGTCGCCAGCAGCATGCTGGACATGGGCACTGGCGGCGGGGAGCGGCTTTCCAGGCTGTCGCGGCGCCCGCGGATGACGGTTGCCACCGAGTCATGGCCGCCCAATGTGCCGGTCGCCGCGGCTCGGCTTCGGCCGCTCGGGATACCCCTCGTCCAGGACGAGGGTGCGCCGGAGAACATGGACCAGCACGGTTCGGAGCGTGGCCGGCTGCCGTTCTCCGATGGCGCGTTCGCGCTCGTCGCCAACAGGCACGAGTCGTTCCTGGCAGCCGAGGTCAGCCGCGTTCTGTCACCGGGTGGTACCTTCATCACCCAGCAGGTCGACTACCACAGCGACGACGCTCTGTACCGCCTGCTCGGGCTGGAGGTCCCGCAGGAGCCCGACAGCTGGCTTCCGCTCGCCCGCCAGCAGGTACGGGACGCCGGCCTCACCGTGCAGGCTGCAGTCCGCGGCGAGGAGTACCAGGACCTCCATGACGTCGGCGCCGTCGTGTACTACCTGCGCATCGTCAGCTGGGCCATCCCGCAGTACAGCCTCGATGCCTACCGCGAGCAGCTCCGGGCCGCGCACGATACACCCGAGATCTGGCCGGTTCGCCTGCGGCAGCAGCGCTTCCTGCTGACCGCCGCCAAGCCCTCCTGAGGGGCGGCTGGCGCTAGCTGACTCCGAACGCCCGATAAATGGTCTCGACGCTGCTGTTGCCCTTGACGTCAGTGACGGTGGATCGCAGCGACACGTAGCCGCTGGCGGGATCGGGGATGTCAACCGTCCAGTAGCCGGCCTTGCGGGTGGCCGGCAGCTCGCGCCACGTCCGTCCGTTGTTGACGGACACCGCTATCCGGACGGTCCGTAGCGCATGCAGCGGGGGGCGGATGCCGAAGATCCCGATCCTGTTGAGGTACATCCTGGTGACAGTGTGGCCACCGGGGGCAGCGTTGTTGCCCATGTCCAGGCCCTGCGGCTCGAATCGTGCCAGGCTTACCGGCAGCGTTCCGGCCTCCAGCAGCTGACGCCCGACGTAAGCATGCCAGGACAACACGACGCGGGTCGACAGCGGCGCGGCCGCCACACCAGACGGCGGCCTCTGCGTCGCGTCGACGGTCAGGTTGTACCAGCCCGTGCGCCTAATCCGGGCACTGAACTGGCCAAAGGCCCGCGTGGTCGAGCGCTTGACGAGCGTCGTGCCGACCCTCAGGGTCACGTTCACTGTCGCGCAGCATTCCACCCCGGACTGAGTGGGATCGCCGAAGAGCTCATTCGGCTGGAAGAACAACTCGCGCTGCTCGGCTGCCGGCAGCTCCTCGATCGGCCCGCGCACTGCCGCACCGAAGACATCGAGGTAGCTCTGCCCGCTGCCATAGGTCCGGAGCCATGAGTCGCTGCCGGCCTCGGCATTGAGAAGGCTCACGGTCCACTTGCCGGCGCTGACGTACTGCGTCAGCCGGGAGGCCGCATCGCCCGGACTCAGGTCAAACCCGTAATCGTTGCAAGACGAACCCGGCCCGATCTCCCAGCCGCCCGGCCCGCCAGCCGTAGTCCCGGTCTTCTGCTCGACCGTCACCTTCGCCAGGTCACGCGCCGAGAACGGGTACTTCGGCGATGCCGGGACGCGCCCGTCTGCCTGCGCAGCTACGTAGTACATACCGGTCGGGGCAGCGAACTGGGTCGCGTAGCTGAACTGCAGGTACTTAGAGGTCACCGGCACCGCGTACAGCGGCACCGGGTGGCTGAGCCCGAAGCCGTACAGCGGCCCGGCCCACATGACCGGCGCGACATAGCCATCGATCATGCGTGCGCAGACAGTTCCTGTCCGGTCCTGCTCGGCTGCGCCCGGAACGGCGAGTGTCGAGGTGACGGGCTTGCCCGAACGAGCGTCGAGCGTGATCGTCAGGCTTCTCGGGACGGTGCGGACGGCGGTAGCCAGCGTCTGGCTGACGAACTGATCACCCGACCCCATAGTCTCGATGTCTGCCGTAATGACGTAGGTCCCGGCTGGAAGCCTGAGCACGCCGGCCTGGTTCGTGACGTACTGGCCAGTGCCTCCGGCCACCTGAGCAGCGCCGGCACCGTCGTCAACCGTCCGGCCGGCCCGGTCGATGTCGACGACTTTCACCGCGTACCTGGGGCTGGAGCTACCGGAATCGGTCAGCGCCGCGGCGGATACAGCGCCCGAACCCAGAACGACCGCTCCTACCGCTGCGATTACACCAAGCTGCCGGCGCATTCCGTTCCCCGTCCACCTCATCATCGCGGCATTCCCAGAGCCGACGATAAGGCAGCAAGAGCGGATGTTCTAGGGTTTCCCGCCCATCAGGAACCGGAGCGGTGGCTGGCAGGCCGAGCGGCTGGCCGGGCCTTAGTGCGCGTAGTGGCCCCGGTAGTACTCGAACACGAAGCCGATGACCGCGAACAGCGTAGCTAGCAGGCCGATCAGGAACATCCACCAGCCGATCGCGACTCCGAGCGCAGCGGTGGCGGCGGCCAGGCCGACGAACAGCGGCCACCAGCTGTGCGGGCTGAAGAAGCCCAGCTCGCCGACGCCCTCGTCGATCTCGCCTTCCGGGCTGTCTTCGGGCCGCTCCGGCAGCCGACGGCCGGTGAACAGGACGTAGAAGCCGGTCAGGAACGCCAGGCAGACCGCCAGGGCCAGCGCGGTCGTGCCCGTTGGGTCGTGCGAGAAGTACCAGTAGACGACGTCGGCGGCGCCGAAGAAGCCGGCGCAGCCGAGGAACAGGTAGGCCTCTACTTTCACGACCCGGCTCCGATCGACTGCTGCTGTTGTTCCAGGTGCCGGTCCCGGCCGGACCGGATCTGCGGGTAGTGCAGGTCAAACGCCGGCCGCTCGGACCTGATCCGCGGGATCGAGGTGAAGTTGTGCCGCGGCGGCGGGCAGGAGGTCGCCCACTCCAGCGAGTTGGCGAAGCCCCAGGGGTCGTCGGCAGTGACCGTCTCGCCCGTCTTCCAGGTCTTGTAGATGTTGTAGAGGAAGACGAACGTCGAGGCGCCGAGCACGAACGAGCTGATCGAGGAGATGTCGTTCAGCGTGGTGGCCAGGTGCGGCAGGAACGGGTAGTTCGCGATCCGGCGCGGCATGCCCATCAGGCCCAGCCAGTGCTGCACCAGGAACGTGCCGTTGAAGCTGAGGAAGACGAGCCAGAAATGCCACTGGCCGAGCCGGTAGTCGAGCATCTTGCCGGTCCACTTCGGCCACCAGAAGTAGAACCCGCCGAACATGCAGAACACCACCGTGCCGAAGAGCACGTAGTGGAAGTGCGCCACCACGAAGTAGGAGTCACTGACCGCGAAGTCCAGCGGCGGCGACGCCAGGATGACCCCGGTCAGGCCGCCGAACAGGAACACGGCAAGGAACCCGAGTATGAACAGCATCGCGGGTTCAAAGGTGATCTGACCTCGCCAGATCGTGCCGACCCAGTTGAAGAACTTCACCCCGGTCGGCACCGCGATCAGGAACGTCATGAACGAGAAGAACGGCAGCAGCACCGCGCCGGTGGTGAACATGTGGTGCGCCCACACGGTCATCGACAGGCCGGCGATGGCGATCGTCGCCGCGACCAAGCCTTTGTAGCCGAAGAGCGGCTTACGCGAGAACACCGGCAGAACTTCGGTGGCGATGCCGAAGAACGGCAGCGCCACGATATAGACCTCGGGATGCCCGAAGAACCAGAACAGGTGCTGCCACAAGATCGCGCCGCCGCTGGGGCCCGAGAAGACCTGGGCGCCGAGCTTGCGGTCGATTTCCAGCACCAGCAGTGCCGCCGCCAGCACCGGGAACGCCAGCAGGACCAGCAGCGAGGTCAGCAGGATGTTCCAGGTGAAGATCGGCATCCGGAACATGGTCATGCCGGGCGCGCGCATGCACAGGATGGTGGTCACGAAGTTGACGCCGCTGAGGATCGTGCCCAGGCCGGACAGGGTCAGGCCCATGATCCACATGTCGCCGCCAACCCCCGGCGAGTACGTGGCGTTGGTCAGCGGCGAGTAGGCGTACCAGCCGAATGCGGCGGCGCCGCCTGGAGTCAGGAAGCTCATTAGCAGGATGATGCCGCCGAAGGTGAACATGTAGTAGCTGAGCAGGTTCAGCCGCGGGAATGCCACGTCCGGCGCCCCGATCTGCAGCGGCATGATCTCGTTGGCGAAGCCGACGAACAGCGGTGTGGCGAACAGCAGCAGCATGATCGTGCCGTGCATGGTGAACAGCTCGTTGTACTGCTGGTCGGACACGATGCGGTTGTCCGGGCCCATCAGCTGCGCCCTCATGATCATCGCCATCAGGCCGCCGATCAGGAAGAACGCGAACGACGTGATCAGGTACAGGTGCCCGATGACCTTGTGGTCGGTCGACGACAGCCAGTCGCCCAGGATGCCGCCCTTGCGGTAGGTCCCCGGCCTCGCTCCCGGCATCACGGGTGCAGCGGCGGCTGGAGCAGGCTGGTTGTAGGTGGTCACTGAGCCCCCCCAGATGCGTTCTGCAGCTTCTGCTGCGCGGTGATCCATGCCGTGAACTGGGCAGGAGTCACGATCTTGATCCGGAACAGCATGCGGCTGTGGTAGAGGCCACACAGCTCCGAGCAGCGGCCGATGGTGTCCTTCCCGGTGTAGAGCAGGCCCGTCGGGTACACCTGGAAGTGGTTCGGGTGGTCCGGCAGCACGTCGCGCTTGAAGTCGAACGGCAGCACCCAGAAGGAGTGGATCACGTCGTCCGAGGTCAGGTTGAACCGGACCGTCTCGTGCTCAGGGATCTCCAGCAGCGGCAGCTCGCTGTAGTTGGCCGCGTCGCTCTTGTCGGGATTCCACATGTAGCCGACCTCGGTGACGCCGTTGGCCGAGTTACTGGCCGCGTACTGCGGGTACTGGAACTCCCAGCTCCACTGGAAGCCGGTGACGTCGACAACCAGGCAGTGCGGACGGTGGCACCGCGGCGACAGCGCGGTGATCTTGTTCTCATCACGTGCGGTGAAGTAGAACAGCACGCCGACCATGATGAACGGGACGACCGTGTACAGGATCTCGATCGGCAGGTTGTACCTCACCTGGTGCGGGATCGTGTCGCCCCGCTTCCGGTAGAAGATCACTGCCCACAGGATCGCGCCCCAGACCACGAGACCTACGCAGATGGCGGCAATCCACGAGCCCTGCCAGAGGTGGACGATCAGATCCGCCTGGCTGGTCAGCGGATTGCGCAGCCCGAGGTTGTCAACCCAGTTGGAGCTGCAGCCCGCCGTCATGGTTGCCAGCGCGAAGAACAGGACGGCGCGCGGCAGCCAGCGCCGAATCAGCCGCGCCCGTGCCCCGCGATGCGGGGCCCCGTGCCCCGCGGCACGGTCGTTGGGACTCACAGATGGCCTTCCCAGCAGCTAAGTCCCGGCGTCAGCGGCCGGTCAAGTTAGACGTCCTACAGCCTGTCGTGGAAAACAGTACAACGCCAGGCCCTAGCAGCACGGGGTACCCCCGGCCTCGGGGGGCGATTCGTTACCAGTGCCGCCGCGTCGGCCCTCGCACCGGGCACCTAGAGTCGGGAGCGTGGCGTACTTCGATGCAGCCTCCGCGGAGCCGCTGCACCCCAGCGCGCGCGCGGCCCTGCTGGCCGCGCTCGACGACGGCTGGGCCGACCCGGCCCGGCTGCACCGTGAGGGCCGGCGTGCTCACTTGCTCCTCGAGCAGGCCAGGGAGGCGATTGGGGCCGAGCTGGGCTGCCGGCCGGACGAGCTGTCCTTCACGAGTTCCGGCACGCAGGCAGTGCATCTGGCCGTGCTCGGGACCGTACAGGCACGGCAGTCCGCCGCCCGTGGTCCCGGGCACATGGCGGCGAGCGCTGTCGAGCACTCCAGCGTGCTGAGCGCAGCCGACTGGCTCGCCCGCACGACCGGCACCGCGGTCACCATCACTGGCGTGGACGGCCTCGGCCGGGCCGACGAGGCCGAGTTCGCCGTCGCAGTGAAACGGGAGCGCACTCTGCTCGCCTGCCTGCAGTCCGCCAATCACGAAGTGGGCACGCTCCAGCCCGTGGCCGAAGTGGCGGCCGCGTGCCAGGCTGCTGACGTTCCCCTCCTGGTGGACATTGCCGCCTCGGCCGGGTGGCTGCCCGTGCCGGACGGCTGGTCGCTGCTGACCGCCAGCGCTCGCAAGTGGGGCGGCCCGGCCGGAGTCGGCCTGCTGGTCGTGCGCAAGGGCACCAGATGGCGCCAGCCGTTCCCGCCTGACGACCGGGAACACCACCGAGTCCCCGGCTTTCCGAACGTGCCCGAGGTGCTGGCCGCCGCCGCTTCCCTTACTTCTGCGGGCCGGGAACGAGGTCGTGATGACGCCGCGCTCCGCGCTCTGGTGGCCAGAATCCGCGCGGAGGTCCCGCGGACTGTGCCGGACAGCGTCGTGCACGGCGACCCGGACGTTCGGCTCCCCCACATCGTGACGTTCTCCTGCCTGTACGTCGACGGCGAGACACTGGTGACCGAGCTGGACCGGGCCGGATTCTCGGTGTCGTCGGGGAGCGCATGCGTCGCCGACACCCGGCAGCCGAGTCACGTGCTGGCTGCTATGGGCGCGCTTACTCATGGCAATGTCCGGGTATCGCTCCCGCGTGACGTCAGGGCGGAGTCGGTGAGTGAGTTCCTCGATGTCCTGCCCCCGATTATTACGAAGGTGCGCGAGACTGTGAGGGCAGCCAGTGTCAGCCCGCCAGCCGAGCCGCCGCAGGAGGTGACAGCGTGAGCCGCCCGCAGCCCAGCCGCAGACAGCACAGCCCGCAGCCGGCCCAGCGGGATCAGGCGGGCGTCAGGCGGTCAACGCTGGGTCGCGGCGCCCCGCCCTTGCCGGTGATCGGCCAGCCCGTGCCGCCGCCGACGCTGACCCTTGATGCGCTCGGCAAGAAATGCCCGATCCCGATCATCATGCTGGCCGAGCGGATCGGCGAAATCAGCGTCGGGCAGACCATCGAGGTACTCGCCGACGACCCTGCCGCCAAGACCGACCTCCCCGCCTGGTGCACGCTGAAGTCCCAGGAGTTCGTCCGGGCGAGCTCGCTTCCGGTCGGATGGTCGTTCCTGGTCCGGCGCAGCTACTGAACTAATCGCCCTCGTCGAGAGCGCGGAACCGGTTGGCAAACCGGCGGTCGGTCTCCCACCACGGTCGCTGCGTCACCGGCGGCTCCGCCTGATCGGCCGTGGCGGCATCCTCGCGGGCGTCCAGCTCGGCGTCGATCACCTTCGCGTCAGCCTCATCCTCGCGGATCATCTGAATGAGCTGAGCCGCCAGGAACGGCAGGCCCACGATGTCACCGAAGATCCACAGCACTCCGCCGCCGATGACCTGCGACGTCGCAAGGTCAGGCCCCCACGGGCGGGCGAGAGCGTGATAGTACGCGCCGGCCAGCTGGCTGTTGTCGGCGATAACGGCGAGACCAAGCACCGCGTCGCCGAGCACCTCGGCCGCGGTAATCCAGAGAGCCACCACGTACGGGTACGCCTTCGGCACCGGGTCGACGCGCAGCAGCGTCCAGAAGAAGACGAACCCCGGCGTCATGAGCGCGAGCTGGGTCAGCTGGGCCACCAGAACGGACCGGAAGCCGGCCGCGTACCACGGCGTGAAGTAGATCAGGAACGGCGTGAGCACGAGCACGAACGTGGTGATGGCCGGGAACGTGACCAGCCTGGCGAATCGGCTCCTGATCACCGAGTCCAGCCGCCGGCCGAACCCCGGCACGGTGGCGATGATCAGCGTCAGCGGCCGGCCAAGTGCCAGGAACAGCGGCACGACCAGCAGCAGGAGGATCGTCTGGACGGATCGCATGTAGAACAGGACCGGCTGGTAGACGCCGACAGACGACATCGTCGCGAGCACGGCGAACCCGAGCCCCAGGCCGCAGAAGGAGATGACGCGGGCAGCCGGCCAGCTGGTACCGGCGCGGCGGATCCGGTGAACGCCGGCTAGGTACAGTGCGCCGGCCACGATGATGGCTGTTAGCGACCACGGGTCGAGCATCCAGGAACTGGCGGCCCGTGCGAACGTGACCTGCGGCGGGCCGTGATATCCGGACGCGAGCGCAGCGAGCATGTCAGTCACGGTACCGCCCTCGCCGCAGCGCGACGGCGGGGGCTACTACGAAGCGTCGTTCATGATGGCGATGTGGGCGATGATGTCGCCGGCAGCCGCCTGGCCGTACGAGGTCGCGCAGCGGCTGGCCAGCTCGGCCGGAAGAAGCTTGTACTCCTGGGTGCCGGTGGTCTCCAGGGCGTGCACGGCGACCAGGTTGCCCAGCTGCGCGGCGCGTTCCAGGCTGAGTCCCCATGCCACGCCGGCCAGGAAGCCGGCACGGAACGCGTCCCCGGCGCCCGTCGGGTCGGCCGGGCTCACGTCCTTCACGGCGGCGGCCAGCACCGGCTCGCCGCCTGCCTGGTCAACGCGCGCGCCTGCGGCGCCCAGCGTGGTAACCCGCACGCCGACCTGGGCCGTGAGCTCGGCGTCGCTCCAGCCGGTCTTGTGCTCGATCAGCGAGGCCTCATAGTCGTTGCAGAACAGGTACGCAGCACCAGCCACAAGCTCCCTGATCTGGCCGCCGTCAAGGCTGGCGAGCTGCTGCGAGGTGTCGCAGACGAACGGGATCCGCTGCGCGCGGCACTGCTTGGTCAGGTTCGCCATCGCGGCCGGGTTACCCGCGCCGATGACGACGAGGTCGACGGACCCCGCGAGGCCGCTGATGTCGAGGTAGGCATCCTCGTTCATGGCGCCCGGGTAGAACGAGGCAATCTGGTTGAGGTCTGTGTCCGTCGTGCAGACGAACCGCGCAGTGTGCAGCTCGGCGGACTCGTGTACCCAGCTGGTGTCGACGCCGTGCTGCTCTAGCCAGATCCGGTAGTCGGCGAAATCGCGGCCCACGCTGCCGACCAGGAGCGGGCGCACGCCAAGGCAGCCGAGGCCGAACGCGATGTTGGCCGCGACCCCGCCGCGCCGGATCACCAGCCCGTCGACCAGGAAGGAGACTGACACCCTGTCCAGCTTGTCCGCGAGCAGCTGCTCGGCGAACCGGCCAGGGAACGTCATCAGGTGGTCTGTCGCGATCGACCCGGTCACTGCAATGCGCATGTTCAAGGCTCCGTTTGTCGGCCGACCTGGCGCGCCACAGGCTACACGGCGGTCCGGCCACGCTCCCTCACAACGCACGGCTGCCGCCGGCGACGCATCCTGCGCGCCCGGCGGCAGCCGGTGGCCTGCGAGTTAGTGGAAGGAGTCGCCGCAGGCGCACGACCCGGTGGCATTCGGGTTGTCGATCGTAAAGCCCTGCTTCTCGATCGTGTCGACGAAGTCAATCGTGGCGCCGCTGAGGTAGGGGACGCTCATCTTGTCCGTCACGACCTGCACCGCGCCGAAGTCGCTGACCACGTCACCGTCCATGTCGCGCTCGTCGAAGTACAGCTGGTACCGGAGGCCAGAGCAGCCGCCCGGCTGCACGGCGATGCGGAGCCGCAGGTCGTCACGGCCCTCCTGCTGAAGCAGGTTGCTCACCTTGACCGCCGCCGCGTCGGTGAGAACGATGCCTCTGGTGGTCGCCTCGTCCTGAACTGTCATCTGCGTTAGCTCCTGGGTCGGTGGCTCGGATCGTCGTCCGGGTCGCCGCTGCCCCTCGGCGCGGCCCCGTCCTGCAATGACAACCATAATCCTCGCGCCATGATTCCGGGACGCCTGCCTCGGCTGCCCGGTGAAGGCCACCGTAATGCCGCAGTTGGGCCAGATCGCCGCGCGAGGAGGCCCGCCGGCTGACGATAAGTATCGTCACTCAGACGATAAGTCGACGATCGGGGACGCGATGACGATCTCACCTAGCCGGGCGCGGCCACGGATCGCCGCCAGGCCGGGCCGCTCCCTGCCGCTGCTCGTGCTCGGCGCAGCTGCTGACCCAGCGTCCGAGCGAGGCGTGAGCTGCCCGGGCGAGCTGCCGCCTGCCAGTGACCCGGCTCTCGCCGCGCGGGCGAGGACGGCACGAGAGGCGCTCGGCGAGCGGGCCTTTGTCCTCGGTCATCATTACCAGCGCGACGAGGTCATCCAGTTCGCCGATGTGACCGGCGACTCGTTCAAGCTGGCCAGGGAGGCGGCCGCCCGGCCGGGCGCCGAGTTTGTGGTGTTCTGCGGCGTGCACTTCATGGCCGAATCGGCTGACATCCTCACTAGTCCCGAGCAGAAGGTCGTGCTGCCCGACCTGGCGGCCGGCTGCTCGATGGCGGACATGGCCACCTACAACCAGGTCGAGGAGTGCTGGGACGCCCTCGAGGATCTGGGCATCGCCGACCAGGTAATCCCCGTTACTTACATGAATTCCTCGGCCGACATCAAGGCATTCACCGGCCGGCATGGCGGGACGATCTGTACCTCCTCGAATGCCAGCCGCGCCCTGAGCTGGGCGCTCAGCCAGGGCAGCAAGGTCCTGTTCCTCCCCGACCAGCACCTCGGCCGCAATACGGCCGTGCTGGAGCTGGGAATGAGCCTGGGTGACTGCGTGGTCTACGATCCGCACGCGCGCGGCGACACCGGCGGGCTGACTCCGAAGCAGCTTCGCGACGCAACCATGATCTTGTGGCGCGGCCACTGCTCGGTCCACGGCCGCTTCTCCCCTGACTGCGTGACCGACGTGCGCGGGCGCATTCCCGGCGTCAACGTGATCGTGCATCCGGAGTGCCAGCACGAGGTCGTGCTGGCCGCGGACTACGTGGGCTCTACCGAGAAGATCATCTCGACGATCGAGCAGGCGCCGCCCGGCTCGGCCTGGGCCGTTGGCACCGAGCTGAACCTGGTCCAGCGCCTCGCCGCAGCCAGCCCCGATAAGACTGTTGTATTCCTTGACAAAACGGTCTGCTACTGCTCGACGATGAACCGGATCGACCTGCCGCACCTCGTCTGGGCCCTGGAATCGCTGGCCGGCGGACGCGTCGTGAACCAGATCACCGTGGACGATAAGAGCGCGGCGGAGGCAAGGACGGCACTGGAGCGGATGCTGGCCCTCCCATAAGCCGGGCCCCCCGTCGGCCGGGCCGCCGGCTTGCTACAGGCCCGGCGCGCTCCAGAGCGCCATCCACCGGCCCAGGTCCGGCTCGACCTTCAGGTCTGCTCCGAGATCGCCCCGGATCTGCAGCTCAAGCGCGTTGTCCCGCTGCTGCCCGGACAGCGGCGCGAACGGGTAGAAGGTGCCCCGCTTGTACAGGTAGACCAGGCCGAGCGAGCGGCCCCCCGAGTCGCGGAACCCCATGACCGTGCACAGCAGCAGCGGCCCGAAACCGCCATTCTCCAGCGATGAGTTCACCGCGTGCAGGTCGGTCACCAGGCCTTCAGGATCATCAGGCGAGTGCCGGCAGACCAGCCAGGTAAACCCGTAGGAGTCGGTCGTCACCTCGACCGGCTTGCTGTCGTTCCCCATGTTGAGCAGGTCGCGTACGTCCTTCTCGATGTCGCTGAAAGCCTTGCCCTCGGCCGCCCGGAAGCAGACCGAGCCCGAGCCAGTCGGCTTGAAGTCAGTTCCGGCCTGCAGCGTCAGCGCCGCACCCGGCAGCGCGAACAGCTCATCCAGATTCGGCGGGACCGGCTTGGTCCGGCCAAGCAGCGCGTCCAGGAACCCCACCGGCTAACCTCCCGCGGCTTCGCCGGATGTCACTGGCCGAGCTGCTTGGCGATCTTGTCCAGCTCCTTCAGCCGCCGCTCCAGCGACGGGTGGGTGGAGAAGACCGTGGACAGACCGTTCTGGCCGGGCCGCAGCGCCGGAGTGAAGTAGAACGTGTTCAGCGGCTCGGCGGCCCGCAGGTCCTTCATGGGGATCCTGCCCATGTCGCCGGTGACCTTCACCAGCGCATTCGCCAGCGCGTGCGGACGACCCGTTAGCAGCGCGCCCGAGCGATCGGCGGCCAGCTCGCGGTACCTGGACAGCATTCTGATCAGCAGGAAGCTGACGCAGTAGACCACGATGCTGAGCAGCATGATCGGGATGATCAGCAGGGCGCTCTGACTGTTGTTGCTCCGGCCCCGGCCGCCGAACAGCTCGGAGTAGAAGGCGAACCGCACCATCAGCGCGGCGATGATGCCAAGGAACGACGCGACGGTCATCACCGCGACGTCCTTGTGCGCCACGTGCGACATCTCGTGTGCGAGCACGCCCTCAAGCTCGTTGTTGTCCAGCCGACCTTCCTGCAAGATGCCCTGGGTCGCGCAGAGCACCGCCACCTTGCTGTTGCGCCCGGTCGCGAACGCGTTCGGCATCTGGGTAGGCGCGATCGCTACTCGCGGCTTGGGCATGTCCGCCAGCGCGCACAGCCGGTCGACGATGGCGTGCAGCCTGGCTGCCTCAGGTCCGTCATCGGGGCTCACCAGCCTGGCACCCGACGTTCGCAGCGCGATCTTGTCCGACCAGTAATAGGACGCCAGCGCCGAGCCGACGCCAATGATCGCAGCAAAGACGATCAGGACATCGGGGCTGGTATGCCCGCCGTGGCGGTGGCTGTAGAGGCTGATGAGGAACACCAGTCCGAAGCCAAATCCGAGGAAGACCAGACCGATCAGGAACATAGTCGCGCCCATTCGGGCGATGAGTCCGGGGTCGGACGCGTAGCGAGTGCGCGCCATTGGCGCCGCCTCCCTTTTCTGGGCAGCTACTCCGCTGCCCTATTACTTCATTACACCTGATGCCAGACAGTGCTCAGGGCAGGATCCCACCCTGCCCTGGGCTGCCATGCTCTCGGCTGAGGACATGCTCAGTATCTGCCTAGTAAACGGCGCGACCGCCCCGCTCGTTCCCTATGGCCTGGCCGCACCTTACCGGAATGCCCGGCACGCCGGGTATTACCTGCTAGCCGGGGATCAGGCCCTCATCTGTCAGCATCCTGCGGACCTCATCCATCGTCGCGTCCTGCTGGGGGATGATCAGCTCGGACGGGCGCAGGTCGCCGGCCTCAGTCGGCGAGCCGACCTCCCTGACCCTGGCTAGCAGCGCGGCCAGCGCGGGCCGGAAGCTCGCCTCATCGCTGCGCTCCACGGCCGACTCAAGCGCCGCGTCCAGCTGGTTCAGCCCGTCGACCGCGGAATCTGGCACCTCGAGCTGACCCTCGCCGAGGATGCGGACGATCATTCCGGTTCACCTGCCTGGGCCGGATCGGCGGCCGACGCCGCGCTGGCCGGCTCCGCGCTCGCCCCATCGCTGGCTCCAGGCTGCGCCCCCTCGATCTGCCGCGGTGCGTTCTGGGCCAGCTCTGCCTTCATCTGCTCGAGCTCACGGTCCACGCCGTGACCCGCGCCCATCCGGTCCAGCTCGGCCTGAATGTCGTCGTGCGGGCCGCTGACCATATCGTCGAGTGCACCCGAGGCCATCAGCTCATCGATGGCGCCGGCCCGGGCCTTCATCTGCGCGGTCTTGTCCTCGGCCCGCTGGATCGCCATGCCGACATCGCCCATCTCCTCGGAGATGCCGGTGAACGCCTCGTTGATCCGCGTCTGCGCCTCGGCCGCCGTGTAGGTCGCCTTGATGGTCTCCTTGCGGGTGCGGAAGGCGTCTACCTTCGCCTGCAGCCGCTGCGAAGCCTGGGTGAGCTTCTCCTCCTCGCTCTGCAGTGAGGCGTACTGCGTTTGCAGGTCTTCAAGCTGCGTCTGAACGCCGGCCTTGCGGGTCAGCGCCTCGCGAGCCAGGTCCTCGCGGCCCGCCGCCAGCGAGTCGCGGGCCTGCCTGTCCAGCTTGCCTGATGACTGCTGCAGCTGGTTGACCTGCAGCTCGACGCGCTTGCGCGACGTCGCGACGTCAGCGACTCCGCGCCGAACCTTCTGCAGCAGCTCAAGCTGGGTCTGATAGGAGTAATCCAGGGTCTCCCGAGGGTCTTCCATCCGGTCAAGCGCCTTATTGGCCTTGGCGCGGAAGACCATCGTGACCCGCTTCATGACGCCCATGGGCGCGACCATCCCCTCAGTCGGAAGCCCGCTGCTACTGCGGGTCCGGGGTCGGACTGCCGCCGGTAGAGAGCAACGGTCATAATTTGCCGGCAGATCTTGCCACCAGCCTACGACCTGGCCGCCAGCACCGTCATCACGGACGGCCGGCGTCTGGAGGACTAATCCGCCCGAAGACGGCGGGCGGCCGGCACCCGGACGCGCGCGCGACATGGAGATGTGCGCCTTTCGCCCCGGTAGGCTGTAGCCGTGTTCCGACGACGTTCCAGCGATGCGCCTCACGTGCTCGACACTGCCCAGGCAGAGCCTGACACCACCGACGCCGACGAGGCTTCCCGCCCCGGCCGCTCCAGCGTGACCGCGCCCAAGGGCGTGCCCACGCCCAAGCGCAGCGAGGCGCAGGCTAACCGCCGTCAGCCCTATCAGGCGCCCGCCGACCGCAAGGCTGCTGCACAGCAGGCCAGGAAGCGGGACCGCGCGGGCCGGGTCCGCAGGTCTGACGCACTGCAGCGGGGCGAGCAGTGGGCCCTGCCGCCCAAGGACCGGGGTCCGGTACGTGCCCTGGCCAGGGACGTCGTCGACGCCAGGCGAGGTGTCGGCGAGTACTACATGTTCATGGTCCTCCTGCTGGTGGTGCTGCTGATCGTGCCCGGCACCACGACCAAGCTCGTTGCAGATGTCGTCGTGCTCGCCCTCCTGCTGCTGATCCTTGTGGAGGGCTTCTTCGTCGGCACGAAGGTCAAGCGCCTGGCCGCGGAGCGATTCCCTGGCGAGAGCACAAAGGGCGTCATGCTCTACACGACGATGCGGGGCATCAGCCTGCGCCGGATGCGGATACCGAAGCCGCGGGTCGAGCGCGGCGACAAGGTCTGACCCCTCGTTACCCCGCGGCAGCTTGGACCGGGCGTTGCCGCTAGGTTGACTGCTCATGGAGCACCGTCACCTTGGCCGCAGCGGCCTGAAAGTCACCGAGATCGCCTACGGGAACTGGCTCACCCACGGATCGCAAGTCGAGCAGGACGCGGCAGTTGCCTGCGTCGCCGCGGCGCTCGACGAGGGCATCACCACCTTCGACACGGCCGATGTATACGCAGAGACCAAGGCTGAGACGGTACTCGGAGCAGCGCTGCGCGGCGTCCGGCGCGAGTCCATCGAGATCTGCACCAAGGTCTTCTGGCCGACCGGCCGCGGCGCGAACGACCGCGGGCTCTCGCGCAAGCACATCATCGAGTCGGCACACGCCTCGCTCCGCCGCCTCCAGACCGACTACATCGACCTGTACCAGGCGCACCGCTACGATCACGAGACTCCGCTCGAGGAGACGCTGCGCGCCTTCGATGACCTGGTCCGCCAGGGCAAGGTGCTGTACGTCGGGGTGTCGGAGTGGCGGGCCGAGGAGATCGCGGCCGCTCTCAAGATCGCTGACGACATGGGCCTGGACCGCATCGTGTCCAACCAGCCGCAGTACAACATGATCTGGCGGGTCATCGAGTCCGAGCTGATCCCGCTGTCGGAGGCCGAGGGTATCGGCCAGATCGTGTGGTCGCCGATTGCGCAGGGCGTGCTGACGGGCAAGTACCTGCCGGGCGCCGCTCCCCCGCCGGGATCACGGGCGACCGACGAGCGCGGCTCTGGCTTCGTCACGCGCTACCTGACCGACGAGATCCTCGGCCGGGTCCAGCTGCTCAAGCCGGTCGCCGAGCAGGCCGGGCTGACCCTGGCACAGCTCGCGGTGGCCTGGACACTGCAGAACCCGGCCGTCTCGGCCGCGATCATCGGCGCCACCCGGCCCGAGCAGGTCCGGGAGAACGCCAAGGCGTCCGGCGTCCGGCTGGAGCAGCAGGTGCTCAGCCAGATCGACGACGTCCTGGCAGGTCAGATTGTCACCGATCCCGCCTACACCGCGAGCCCGCGCCAGCGACCGTGACCAGTGCAGCTCAGTGACGGCCCGCCTACGGCTTTTTACTCTTCGGCCGGGTGCAGGCTCATCGGGCCGTACTCCACCCGGCCGTCCTCAGTCAGCGTGACCTGGTCGATGCCTGCCCTGAGCAGGCTCGGCCAGTGCTCACCCAGCCAGGACTCGGCGTCACCCTGGCTGGTAAACGTCTCCTTGGAAAGCTCGCGCGCGGTCACGACCGTGCCGTCTTCTTTCTCCAGCTGCCAGGTCCAGGTCATCGCATGCCTTCCTAGCCAGGATCAGGGCCGGCTCTCGTCGCGGGCTTCGGGGGTCGCCCCCGGCTCGGCACCGCCCATCGTAACCAACCTGCGAAACGGATCACCGGAACAGTGCGCGCGCTCCTGGTCGGCAGCGGCACCTGGCTCGGAGCATGCGCCCGGCCGGGCTTTCCGCGACCAGCTGGGCTGGCTGAACCAGCAGCTAGCAGCGGAATCCGAGGTGAGTCTGCTCACCGTGGCCAGGCTTGTGACAAGCCTCACAGGCTGAGCGCAACTATCTCTAACTGCAGCTTGGAGCCCGAACGGCACGAGATGGGTCTGTGAAGCTGTTAAGTTCTATGAGCTAGCTCTGATCAGGACTATCGTCCCCCGCCGGTCCTGACGCAGCCTGTTGATCAAGGTGGTGACGACATTGACGCGCGTTGTCGTCGTTGGTGACCTCATGACGGATACGGTCGCGCATGCGACCCTTCCGCTGGCCAGGGGCAGTGACACCCCTGCCACGGTGACCATGCACGGCGGCGGATCAGGCGCGAACATCGCAGCCTGGCTGGCGGTCGACGGTGCCGAGGTCGCGTTCGTCGGCCGCCGCGGCGCCGACATCGCCGGCCGCAACCGGGACATGGAGCTCATGGGCTACGGCGTCGACGCCAGGCTCGTGATGGACCCGGAGCGGCCGACCGGCACGTGTGTCGTCATGGTCACGCACAAGGGCGACCACACGATGCTGTCCGACCCTGGCGCGAACGCCGCCCTCTCCTCCGACGACCTCCCCAAGGACCTGTTCACGCCGGGCAGCCACCTGCACGTGTCGGGTTACACGCTGCTCAACGCAGGCTCTCGCCAGGCGGTGCTGGCAGCCATGGGCTACGCCCAGCGGGCCGGCATGACGATCTCGGTCGACGGAGCCTCCTCCGCCCCGCTCGGCCGGGTGGGCGCCGAGCCGTTCCTGCAGCTGACCAACGGTGCGACGCTCCTCTTCGTCAACGCCGACCAGGGTCAGGTCCTGACCGGCCGCGACGACCCGAGCAAGGCCGCCAGGGTGCTGAACGCCTGGTACCCGCACGTGGTCATGAAGCTCGGCGCAGACGGGGCGATGATGTATGCAGGCGGCAGGCCAGATCCCATCCGGGTCAGCGCCCCGCCGGTCGAGCACGTGGTCGACGGCACCGGCGCAGGTGACGCGTTCATCGCCGGGTTCCTGCCGTCCTGGCTGGACAAGAAGCCAGCTGGAGAGGCGCTGGCCAGCGGCTGCCGCCTTGCCGCTCGCGCACTTGTCCTCGTCGGCGCCCGCCCGCTGCTCTAGCGGTTCGGGGCCAGCCTGCGCTGACTCCGAGGCCGATCCTCGTCAATAGGGCATCTGGTGCCCGACAAGGCCGACCCAGATTCGCGCGAGCTCGGCCCGGAGTTGCGCCCAAGGGAAGGCCGCACGTCCGGCCTCGTTGCCGTCGGGCAGACGTTCCTCATCGAGGATCACGTTAACCCCGCAGTCGCGCAGCACCGCGATGCTGCGGCCGAACGCCGGATGGCGGGCCAGCGCCGCGTTCGGCCAGGGCACCGTCACGATCGGCAGGCCGAGCCCGATCGCCTCATTCAGCAGGCCCAGGGCCAGAGTGTCGCTGATCCCGGCCGCCCACTTGTTGATCGTGTTGAACGTGGCCGGCGCCGCGGCGAACGCGCTCGGCGGCGGCAGGACGTCAGGCGCGTCTGGGTCCTTGTAGCTGGTACGGACCGGATGACCGGTCACCTCCGCGACTTGGCGGGCGTCGAAGAACCGCGAGCCCTCTGGCGTCGTGATCACGCAGGTGTCCCAGCCGCGAGTGAGCTCGGCCAGCAGCCTGGGCAGGTCGCGAACGGGCGCAGCGCCCGAAGCGATGAGGTACAGCACCGGCCGTCGCTTCATCCGAACCTTCCTGACCGGACCACTGTCACTGGGGCACTGTCATATGGGCACTGTCACTGGGGCACCGGCATCCAGGTGATCGTCACCGTCCACTGAGTCGAGGTGTCGCTGCTCGATGCAGGTCCGATGAGCTCTATTCCCTCTGTCTGGGACATTCCCTCTGTCGCCAGGCAACTGTGTGAAGGGCCGAAGACATGGTCGCAGACCGGGTCGTCGCTAAGTCCGCCGTAGTCCGGCTTGTCTGCTGGGCTGAAATTCCGCAGCAGGTACTGATCGGTGCCGGGGACAAGGTGCAGGCGCCCGGCGCAGAGGACCGCAGGATGGGTGCCGATGTTGCACAACCCCCAGCTCGTACCGTTGTCGGACGGAGTGGCGCTCGATCCGGACACCCAGATATCCGAGGCAATGCCGGTGTTCGTGATCGTGATCGGGAAGATCCCGTTCGTGCCGGGCTTGCCGTACCAGCATCGTCCGTCCGGAAAGCCGAGCTCCTTGTTAGTCGACTCCGTGTTGTCCCGGGCCAGCCCGCCGCTGCAGGCCCCGATCCGCGCATTCTGCGGCGTCACTGTGATGGACCGGACGGTCGGAACTGTCGTCAGGTTGAGGCTGATGCCTTCTGCCGTCCCGGCGCCTGGCGGCACCTGCTCGCTCCCGCAGGCAGCCAGTCCGGTGACCGCCAGGACCGCCGCGACCGGCAGCAGCCACTTCACGCTAGGCGCTGTCATCGCCGCTCCCGCCTCCGAGCTCAGCAGCGCCAGGCATCCGGTCAATCTGGACGCGTACGCCGAGCTTGCGCGCGACGGCCGCAGCAGCAGCGATCAGCAGGACGACGCCAATCCCCGGCCACAGCCAGGAGGGCACGGCGAACCACGATCGGGCGACCGCGCCCGGCGCGACCTGGAATTCAAGCTTGGTCGCGGCGGCAACATCCAGGTTGGCCCTGCCGCCGGACAGCGCCGCAGATCCCTTGACGACAACGTCGGTCAGGTACTGGCCCGGCCTGGCGGCGTCAGGTACCACCAGTTCCAGCGGGATCCGGGCCGACTCGCTGTGTGACAGCCGGACCGCAGCGCCAGGACGAACCCAGGCCGCTGGAACCACTCGCCCCTGGCCTGGGGACAGGCGCTCGATCCGGACGGAGAGCGACTCGTCCTGCGTGCCGGTATTCACGACGTAGACAGGTGGCAGCGAATAACTTCGACCGGGGTGGGCCACACCAGTGAGCCGGACCGGACCGGCCTGGATGCCGACCCCGATGCTCGCCTCGGCAGCCGCGGGCACGGCCAGCGCTAACAGGCTGACCAGTCCTGCTGTCCACAGCCGCAGATGCATTACCGCCCCAGTACGGACATCTCAGCATTCGTTTGATCAACAGTAACTGATCTTGGCGAGGTGATGAAGCCCATGGCGGCACGTCCGTAGCGGCCCCCTGTGCGGCCCGGCACATACTGTGATGCTCACATGAACGCCTACCTGGATCAGCTCTTCTCACTTCGCGACCGCGTCGCCGTCATCACCGGCGGAAGCTCCGGCATCGGCCTGGCCATTGCCATGGCGATTGGCCAGGCCGGCGCATCCGTCGTCGTGGTTGCACGCGACCGTCGTCGCCTCGCGGATGCCACCGGGGAGCTGACCCAGGCTGGCTGCCGAGCCGCCGCGATCAGCGCGGACCTGGGTGACCGGGCGGCGGTAGAAAGAGCGGCCGATGCGGCCGCTATGCCGTTCGGCCCGCCCGACATCCTGGTGAACAGCGCGGGGCTGAACCTCCGGCCGCCCATGACGGAGCTAACCACCAGCCAGTTTGACCAGCTCATGGCCGTGAACCTGACGGCACCGTTCCTCTTGGGGCAGAGGCTCGGCCCGCAGATGGCGGATCGTGGCTGGGGCCGGATCATCAACATCACCTCCCAGCAGGCCGACCGGGCCTTCGGCAACAGCGGCGGCTACGGCGTGGCCAAGGGCGGAGTCGCGTCGCTGACCAGGTCGCAGTCCGAGGCCTGGGCAGGCCGGGGTGTGTGCTGCAACGCCATCTGCCCCGGGTTCGTCGTAACGCCATTGACGCAAGAGGCGTCGGCCGATCCAGTGCGCGTGAAGGCGCTGGCGGCCCGGACGATGGTGGGCCGCAACGGTGTGCCAGCCGACTTCGCCGGCGCCGCGGTGTTCCTCGCCAGCCGGGCCAGCGAATTCGTCACCGGGCAGGTTATCCGGGTGGACGGCGGCTTCTCGGCGACCTGACCGGTGCGCAGCAAGCCACAGCCGTGGCGCGTCGATCCGCGCCACGCCGGTAAGGGCGGCACAATGGCCCTCATGGCCAGACGCAACACCACATCTGCCTCGCCCGGCGGCCGCGGCCGTAGCGGCGGGAACGGCAACGTCGACGAGGACATCGAGTTCGAAGAGAACATCGTTGACATCGACGTCACCGATGAGATGCGCGGGAGCTACCTCGAGTACGCCTACTCGGTGATCTACCAGCGGGCATTGCCGGACGCCAGGGACGGGCTCAAGCCAGTTCAGCGCCGGATCCTGTACCAGATGGGCGAGATGGGCCTGCGGCCCGACCGGGCGCACGTCAAGTGCGCACGGGTGGTCGGCGAGGTCATGGGCCGGCTGCACCCGCACGGTGACTCCGCGATCTACGACGCGCTGGTCCGGCTGCACCAGCCATGGTCGATGCGACTGCCACTGGTCGACGGGCACGGCAATTTCGGCTCCCCGGACGACCCGCCCGCGGCGATGCGGTACACCGAGGCGCGGATGGCCGCCGCCGCGATGGAGATGACGAGCTCGCTCGACGAGGACACCGTCGACTTCGTCCCCAACTACGACGGCACCGAGACGCAGCCCGAGGTCCTCCCGGCTGCGTTCCCGAACCTCCTGGTCAACGGCGCATCCGGGATCGCTGTCGGGATGGCGACGAACATGGCCCCGCACAACCTCGGCGAGGTCGTCGCGGCTGCCCGGCACCTGGTTACCAACCCCGATGCCGATCTCGAGACTCTCATGCGGTTCGTGCCCGGGCCCGACCTGCCGACTGGCGGCAAGATCGTCGGCCTGGACGGCATCCGCGAGGCATACGAGTCCGGGCGCGGAATCTTCCGGACGAGGGCGACGGCGAGGATCGAGAAGATCACCCCGCGCCGGATGGGCATCGTGGTGACCGAGCTGCCCTACGGCGTCGGCCCGGAGCGGGTCAGACTCCGCATCCAGGATCTGGTTCAGACCAGGAAGCTGAACGGCGTGGCCGGGTACACGGACCTCACCGACATGAACAAGGGCCTGCGGCTGGTCATCGAGGTGCGGTCCGGGTTCGTGCCTGAGGCAGTACTGGACGAGCTGTACCGGCTGACGCCGATGGAGGAGACCTTCGGCATCAACAACGTGGCACTGGTAGACGGCCAGCCCCGCGTGCTCGGCCTCAGGGAGCTGCTGCAGATCTACGTCGACTTCCGGATCGACGTGGTGCGGCGGCGGTGCGAGTTCCGCCGCGCCAAGCGCGAGGCCCGGCAGCACCTGGTCGACGGCCTGCTGATCGCCCTGCTCAACATTGACGAGGTCATCCAGGTCATCAGGACCAGCGACGATGCCGCGGCCGCCAAGGAACGCCTGATGGCGATCTTCGACCTGAGCGACATCCAGGCGCAGTACATCCTCGATACCCCGCTGCGCCGGCTGACCCGCTACGACAGGCTCGAGCTCGAGCGGGAGCTCCAGACTGTCCAGGCCGAGATCGCGGAGCTGACCTCGATCCTGGACTCCGAGCAGCGACTGCGCGAGCTCGTCAGCTCGGAGCTGGCCGCCGTCAGCGATAAGTTCGCCACGCCGCGGCGCACGGTGCTGCTGGAGGGCACCGGGCCGGCGCCCAGGGCGGCCACGATGGCGCTTGAGGTCGCCGATGAGCCCTGCACCGTGCTGCTGTCCTCGGCCGGCCTGCTGGCCCGCACGGCGGCGCGACCGGGCGCTGTCCAGGACACGCTGCCTATGGAGGACCAGGACGGGGAACGAGGCAGCCCGCGGCCGGTGTCGCCGGCCCGCTCGGGCGGAGGGCAGCGTGCCGCGCACGACGTGATCGTGTCCTCGGTGGGCTCGACGGCGCGCGGCACCGTCGGCCTGGTGACGTCCGCGGGCCGGCTGCATCAGGCTCGGCGTGCTGGAACTGCCCGCGCTGCCGCCAAGCGCGCACTCTCCCGCCCTGTCCGGTGGCGCGCCGGTCAGCGAGTTCATCACCGCCCGGCCGGGCGAAACCGTCGTCGCGCTGGTCGCGGCCGACTCGGCCGGCGCGGGGCTCGCACTCGGCACGGCACAGGGCGTGGTGAAGCGCGTGACGCCGGATTATCCGCAGAACGCAGCCGAGTTTGAAGTGATCGCGCTGAAGGAAGATGACCGGGTCGTCGGCGCCGTCCAGCTCGCCGACGAGGACTCCGAGCTCACCTTCATCACTAGCGATGCGCAGCTGCTGCGGTTCCCGGCATCCTCGGTACGCCCGCAGGGCCGCGGAGCTGGCGGCATTGCCGGCATCCGGCTCGCGGCGCGCGCGTCGGTCATCTGGTTCGGCGCGGTCGACCCCGCCGCTGGGGTGCAGGACGCAGCGTCTGACGGCCCCGCTTCCGGGCCGGTTGTGGTCACGGTGGCCGGGGCCGCCGGCGCCCTGCCCGGCACGATGGCGGCAACGGTGAAGGTCACGCCGTTCGCCGAGTTTCCGCCGAAAGGCCGTGCTACCGGCGGAGTCCGCTGCCACCGGTTCCTGAAGGGCGAGGACGTCCTGGTCCTGGCCTGGGCCGGTGCCGGGCCAGCCCGCGGTGCGACTGCTGCAGGCACGCCGGTGGAGCTGCCACCGCCGGTCGGCCGCCGCGACGGGTCCGGGGAACGGGTACGCCATCCGCTCGCGGCGATCGGCGGCACCGCGACCTAGCCCGCCCGCACCACTGCTGGCATATGGGCGTGCTTCGGGCAGTCCGGCGTCAGTGAACACGACCGCCTTGCAGCCCGAGGCTTGACTGGTGACCGGGCGGGGCACGATCTGGACCATCTCGCGCGCCGGGCCGATGTCCGGCTGACCGCGTCCACACTCACGCATTCTTCCGAACGGGGGATCAAGATCATGAGCATGCCCGCGGCGCCCGCCCCGGCCATTCCCGAGGTGCTCGAAGACCCGATCCGGGACAAGGGAACGGCCTTTACCGATGCGGAACGGGATGCTCTGGGGCTTACTGGCCGCCTGCCGTCGGCCGTGCTGACGCTCGACCAGCAAGCACAGCGTGCGTACCAGCAGCTGCTTCGCCAGGGGGACGACCTGGCCAAGAACGTGTATATGGAGCAACTGCACGACCGCAACGAGGTGCTCTACTACCGGGTGCTCGCCGACCATCTGGCTGAGCTGCTGCCGGTGGTCTACGACCCGGTCATCGGCGACGCCATCGAGCGGTACTCGCACGAATACCGCCTGCCGCAGGGGCCTCTACCTGTCGATCGACAGGCCAGACGACATGGACAAGGCCTTTGCCGGCCTGGGGCTCGGGCCGCAGGACATCGACCTCATCGTCTGCAGCGACGCCGAGGAGATCCTGGGCATCGGCGACTGGGGCGTGGCGGGCAGCATGATCTCCGTCGGCAAGCTGGCCGTCTACACCGCAGCGGCGGGCATCGACCCGCGCCGGGTGATCCCGGTCTCGCTGGACGTCGGCACGAACAATGAGGCGCTGCTCAACGACCCGCTGTACCTGGGGAACCGGCACGCACGCGTCCGCGGTGCCGACTACGACGCGTTCATCCGGAAGTACCTGCAGACCGCGTCGGCGCGCTTCCCGAACGCGCTGCTGCACTTCGAGGACTTCGGCGCCGAAAACGCCCGCCGGATCCTGGTCAAATACCGGGACCAGTACCGGATCTTCAACGACGACATGCAGGGCACCGGCGTGATCACCATGGCCGGGCTGTACAGCGCGCTGAAGGTCACCGGCACACCGTGGCGAGACCAGCGAGTCGTCGTCTTCGGCGGTGGCACGGCGGGCATCGGCATCGCCGACCAGATTCACGACCAGATGGTCCGCGACGGGCTGGACCCGGCCCAGGCGACCAGGCAGATCTGGATCGTCGACCTGCCCGGCCTGCTCACCGACGACATGCTCGACGGCGTGCTCGACTATCAGCGCCCCTATGTCCGCCCTGCAGCCGAGGCCGCAGGCTGGGAGAAGTCCCCGGTGACGATAGACCCGGCGGCGGCGGTGCGCTGGCCGGAAATGGCGGCCCTTCAGCAGGCGCGCTCGGAATCAGGCGTCATCGGCCTGCGGACGGTGATCGAGAAGGTTCAGCCGACAATCCTGATCGGCACCTCGACAGCGCACGGCGCGTTCACCCAGGATGTCGTTGAGGCCATGAGCGCCGGCGTCAGCCTGCCGGTCATCTTCCCGCTGTCCAATCCGACGTCCAAGATCGAGGCCATCCCCGCCGACATCATCACCTGGTCGAAGGGCAGCGCGCTGATCGCAACTGGCCTGCCGATCGGGCCGTTCGGCTACGACGGCGTGACCTACTCCTTCGGGCAGGCCAACAACGCCCTGGTCTATCCGGGGCTGGGTCTCGGCACGATCGTCTGCGGCGCATCCAAGGTCACCAACGGGATGCTGCGCGCAGCGGCCGAGGCGGTGGCGGGCCAGGTCGATGTCAGCCAGCCCGGCGCCGCGCTGCTGCCGGCGGTTGAGAACCTGCGGGCCTCCTCGGCGACCTCAGCCATCGCGGTCGTGAAGGCCGCGACCGCGGACGGGGTCGCCGGCAAGAAGAAAATCGATAACCCAGTGCAAGCCGTGCAGGACGCGATGTGGCAGCCCGCCTATCCGGACGGTGCCGCTGGAGATGGCGCCGTGTCGTGAGCCCCGTCAGGCGTCAATACGGGACGGATCCAGCTCCGTTGCGCTTGCGGCGATGAAGTCGCGGCGCGGCCCGACCTCGCCGCCCATCAGCAGCTCGAACATGTTCTCCGCTGCGCCGGTGTCCTCGATCCTGATGCGGCGCAGGACCCGGTGCCGCGGATTCATCGTGGTCTCGGCCAGCTGGTGCGCGTCCATCTCGCCGAGGCCCTTGTAGCGCTGCGGCGGCTCCTTGAAGCGCTGCCCCTTGCGCTCGAGCTCCAGCAACGTGCGATGCAGCTCCGCATCGCTGTAGGTGTAGATGTAACGCTGCTGGCCCTTGCGCGGGTTGGTGAGCTCGATCCGGTGCAACGGCGGAACCGCGGAGAACACCCGGCCGGCCTCTACCATCGGCCGCATGTAGCGGTGGAACAGGGTTAGCAGCAGGGTCCGGATGTGAGCGCCGTCGACGTCGGCATCGGCCATGAAGATGACCCGCTGATACCGCGCCGAATCGAGATCGAAGGCATTGCCGGAGCCCGCTCCGAGTACCTGGATGATCGCGGCGCACTCGGTGTTCTTGAGCATGTCTGCCAGCGAGGCCTTCTGCACGTTGAGGATCTTGCCGCGGATCGGCAGCAGTGCCTGGAATTCTGAGTCCCTGGCGTTCTTGGCTGTCCCGAGTGCCGAGTCGCCCTCGACGATGAACAGCTCGCTGCGGTCGTCGGCCGACCGGCAGTCGACCAGCTTGGCGGGCAGCGCCGAGGTTGCCAGGGCTGACTTCCGGCGCTGGTTCTCCCGGTGCTCGCGGGCTGCGATCCGGGTCTTGGCAGCCGCAACGACCTTGTCGAGCACCGCACGGGCCTGCTGCTTGCTGCCGCGCACCCGGCCCTCGAGGAAGCCGCCGAGCTCGGTCGAGATGACCTGCCCCACGATCCTCGAGGCCGCGGGAGTGCCGAGTATCTCCTTGGTCTGGCCCTCGAACTGCGGCTCGGGCAGCCGAACTGACACCACGGCCGTGAGGCCTTCGAGCACGTCTTCCTTCACCACCGGATCGTCCCCGGCCTTCAGCAGCCTGGCGGCCTTGAGCTGATCATTCAGCGTCCGCACCAGGGCGCGCTCGAAGCCCGTCACGTGCGTGCCGCCCTTGGCAGTCTCGATCACGTTGACGAACGACCGGACGGTGCCGTCGTAGCCAGCGTCCCAGCGCAGCGCGATGTCGACGTCGAGCTGCCGCTCCACCTCGGTCGGCGTGAGGTGACCGGCGTCGTCGAGCACCGGGACCGTTTCGGTGAACTTGCCGCTGCCGGTGATCCTCAGCACGTCGGTGACCGGCTCCCCGGTAGACAGGTGCGCGCAGAACTCGCTGATGCCGCCGTCAAACCGGAACTCAGCGGACTGGCCTAGCTGATGGCCGTCGTCGTGAGCACCCTCATCGGCGGAAGGATCGACGGACAGCTCCGCCCCTCGTTCGGCCGCGGCGCGGTCAGCCGCTGAGCGCTCGTCCGCGATCCGGATCGCAAGGCCGGGCACCAGGTAGGCGGTCTGCCGGGCCTGCTGCGCCAGCCAGGAGAACCTCCAGCCGGCACCTTTCACGAAGATCTGCTGGTCCGGCCAGAACCGTATCCGGGTACCAGTTGCCGCCTTTGCTACCTTCGGGCCCTTCTGCAGCCCGGATCCGGGCGTGAAGGCCGCATCCGGACCGTCCCCGGCAAAATGCCCCGGCACGCCCCGGCGGAAGCTCATCGCCCACTCGTAGCCCGCCTTCTCGACGAAGACGTCGAGCCGGGACGAGAGCGCGTTCACCACGGAGGCGCCTACGCCGTGCAGGCCGCCGGAGGCGGTGTAGGACCCGCCGCCGAATTTCCCGCCCGCGTGCAGCCGGGTCATGATCAGCTCGACGCCGCTCAGGCCGGTCCTCGGCTCGTTGTCGACCGGTATGCCGCGGCCGTTGTCGCGGACTTCCGCCGAGCCGTCGGCGTGCAGGATTACCTCGATGTGGGTACAAGCTCCGGCTAGGGCCTCATCTACGGAGTTGTCGAATATCTCGCCGAGGCACTGGGCCAGGCCGCGGCCGTCCGTGCTGCCGATATACATTCCCGGCCGCTTGCGCACGGCATCGAGGCCCTCGAGGACGGTGAGGTGACGCGCGGTATACCCGTCGGTTCCCGCAGCGTGGCGGGCAGCGCTAGCGCTTTCTCGCGCCTTGCCGGCCGGCCGGCTGCCAGCCGCGGCCCGGCTGGCGGCTTCTGTGCTGAGGGCGGTCACGACGGCTCCCTGGGCAGGACTGATGTAGCGGGGCCCACGCTGGCCCTAGCGCGCCGGGCGAGGCCCTGAGGGCAGACTAGCCGCCCTCCGGTGTAGCTCCGCGCCACCACGCCGCGCGACATATATTCCTTTACTGCTCAAAGCACCTATACCGGGCTATAACTTCAAGCGTCCGCCGGGGGATGGCCAACCCGATGTTCGCCCTTGGCATACTCATGGGCCACAGGGGATGACAAACGACCGGCGTCAGTGTTGTGATGCGTAGGAGATCACAGGTTGGACGGACTGTCGGCAGCGTTGCCGCCAGGACCCGGGTTCCCCCGGCACCGGAGTAATACCGGCACCGTCCTCGAGGCGAGGAGGCGACTTATGACCGGAGCAATTGCCCCAACGAGGCCGCTGAGCGCCCTTGACTTGTGTGATCGTTGCGGGGCGCCCGCGTACGTACGCGTACTGCTCCCCGGTTCGGGCGAGCTGCTGTTCTGTGCTCACCACAACCGTAAGCACGCCGATGCTCTGGCCAAGATCGCAGTTGAGATCCAGGACGAGACCGGCAGGCTGACGACCAAGCCAGGCGACGCGGCTTCCTGACCTCCACGCGCTAATCGGCCCCTGACCTTCCGGTCAGGGGCCGAGCTCTTTTCTGAGCGGACTCGCGAACGGAGTGCCCTAGTCCAGGTAGTCCCGCAGCACCTGCGACCTGGACGGGTGGCGCAGCTTAGACATCGTCTTGGACTCGATCTGGCGGATCCGCTCCCTGGTCACGCCGTAGACCTTGCCGATCTCGTCGAGCGTCTTGGGCTGGCCGTCGGTCAGGCCGAAGCGCATGGACACCACGCCAGCCTCGCGCTCGGACAGCGTGTCCAGTACCGAGTGCAACTGCTCCTGCAGCAGCGTGAAGCTCACGGCCTCGCCAGGCTGGATGGCCTCGGAGTCCTCGATCAGGTCGCCGAACTCGCTGTCACCGTCCTCGCCGAGGGGCGTGTGCAGGGAGATCGGCTCGCGGCCGTACTTCTGCACCTCGATGACCTTCTCCGGAGTCATGTCCAGCTCGGCTGCCAGCTCCTCCGGCGTGGGCTCGCGGCCCAGGTCCTGCAGCATCTGCCGCTGGACCCGGGCGAGCTTGTTGATCACCTCGACCATGTGCACCGGGATCCGGATGGTCCTGGCCTGGTCGGCCATGGCCCTGGTGATGGCCTGCCGGATCCACCAGGTCGCATATGTGGAGAACTTGTAGCCCTTGGTGTAGTCGAACTTCTCCACCGCCCGGATCAGGCCCAGATTCCCCTCCTGGATCAGATCCAGGAACAGCATGCCGCGGCCGGTGTAGCGCTTGGCCAGCGAGACTACGAGCCGGAGGTTGGCCTCGAGCAGGTGATTCTTCGCCCGGCGGCCATCGTCGGCGATCCACTCCAGATCCAGCCGGGTCTCGGGCCGGAGCGAGCCGCTGCTCTCGGCGAGCTTCTCCTCGGCGAACAGCCCGGCCTCGATCCGCTTGGCCAGTTCCACTTCCTGCTCGGCATTGAGCAGCGGAACCTTGCCGATCTGCTTGAGATAGTCCTTGACCGGGTCGGACGTCGCGCCGGCGACCGCCACCTGGGCGGCCGGGAGGTCCTCGTCATCATCGCCGTAGACGAACGCCTCGTCCTCGGCCTCCTCGGCCGTCGCGGCGGCGCCGGTTCTGAGCGGCCGTCGCGCTGACGGCGAGCCAGTGCCTCCGGGTCGTCGGCGACGTCGGCGCCGCCGGGCCGGGCTCGGCCGGCGCTCGCGGCCTCGGCGTCCGCCTCGTCGCCGTCGAGGATCTCGAGCTCCTCTAGCTCGGCATCGACGTCGAGGAACGCTACGTCGGCAAGATCGGGATCTCCGTCGATGTCCGCCACATCCGCGAGGTCAGGATCGGCGTCCAGGGCGCCGTCCTCGGCCAGGTCGGGATCGGTGTCCAGGGCGGCTTCCGTCGCCAGCTCGGCGTCCGCCGTCACGTCCATGCTCCCGTCGTCACGATGTTCTCCCCTGCCCGGCAGCTCACTCGCGGCCTTCTTTCCCTGCCTGCCCTTGGCGCCAGCCGAGCCTGACCGGCCACGGCCATTGCCTGCTGACACCTGTACATCCGCGCTAGTGCCGTTGACGTTGCCTGCCGGGGCGGATCTGGCCGCGGGCTTGCGGCCACGACTGCCCGCCGGCTGCCGGGCGGCCGGGACGCCGTCAGCGGCGCCGTCCTCCGGCACCAGGGATACTGGCTGGTCTGCTGTCTGCGCCTTGCCGTCGGCAGAACCGCCACGGGCCTGCTGCGGAACACGTGCGCCATGCGCCGACGGCCGAGACTGCCGCCGCGCCGCCGAGCCTGCAGCGCTAGCCACCGCGGTCACCCCTTCCCTAGCTGGATGGCGGCACGCCGTGCCGCGCCCAGCACCCGGCTGTTCGAACTAGCAGGCGACACTGCCACCTCTCCGGCATACCTATCGGTGAGCATCGGACCTTACCGCGAGAATCCCGCTCCCCGGACCATGCCAGAAGCTGGGATGCTCTGGCAGGAAAGCCGGTCCTGCCCGAGGTTCTCTCCCGCCCACCACATTAGGCGCACTGCCGGGTAGGTCGTACCGCTACGGGCCAGCTCCCTTGCTGACCGGCCCGGGCTGGCAGCGGCCCAGCTGAGAGCACAACCTCGGGAATGGTACCCGCATTCCTCATGCCCTCCCCTTCCTCACTGAACCGGCTCGCCTCCGGCTGGCCCGCGCTCGCCGCGGTCACTCAGCGGGAACGTGCAGCACGAGCACGGTGACGTCGTCATCCTGCTCGTACCCAGTCAGCATCCGGTCCACGAGGTAGTTCAGCAGCTGGGCCGGATCCTCGGCCACCGACGGCGGCGCCTGAGCCGCCACCGACACCAGCTCGTCCAGGCCAGCGTCCAGGCCGCGCTTACGGTTCTCGACAAGTCCATCGGAGTACAGCACCGCAGTGTTGCCAGGCGGCAGCCGGAAGGCGTACTGCTGGCGCGGGCTTGCCCAGCCCAGCGGCGTACCGGCCTCGGCAGCTTCCAGCCGCGGCGGGCCGTCCTGTGACAGCAGCAGCGGCGGCAGGTGACCTGCGTTCCCGGCCACGCCGTCGCCGGTCAGCGGGTCCACGACCAGGTAGGCGACCGTGGTGACCTGCTCGGCGAGCTCCGTTGCGAGGAACAGGCGGTCAAGGCCGGACAGCACGGCCGCGGGCCGCGGGTCGGTCAGCGCCAGCGCCCGCAGCGCGTTCCGGACCCGGCCCATCCCGGCGGCTGCGGTCAGCCCCTTGCCCATGACGTCGCCCGTGGCGACCGCCAGCCGCCCGTCTGGCAGCCGGAACGCGTCGTACCAGTCGCCGCCGATCTCCATGTTCCTGGTGACCGGCATGCACCTGGCTTCCAGGATGATGCCGGGAACAGTCGGCAGCGTGTCCGGCAGCAGGCTCCGCTGCAGCGTCTCGGCGGTGGTGTGCTCGCGCTCGTAGAGGGTGGCCCGTTCCAGCGCCAGCGCGCACTGGCCCGCCAGTGCCTCGAGGAAGACCCGCTCTTCCTCGGTGATCTGGCGCGGCCGGGTGAAGGAGAAGCGCAGCGCGCCGAGCGAGGCGCCGGAGGACAGCAGCGGCATGCCGACCCAGGCCTTCTCGTCAGCTGTGCTCAAGGAACAGGCTGACGTCCACGCCCTCGGCGTCGAAGTACCGGCGCAGCGCTTCCGGGCTCTCCAGCAGAACCGGCCGGCGCGAGGTGATCGCATACGTCATGACGCTGGCAACCGAGAGCGGGATGTCACCGCCGGGAGCACCGGGGCTGTCCGGGAGGCCGCCCGGGTTGATGGTGCGCAGCCGCAGCCGCTCGGTGTCCAGGATCGCGACAGCGGACCGCTCCGCCCCGATTGCGGAGCGGCCGACCTCGGTGATGACCTGGACGACCTGCTCGACCGTCAGCGCCTCGGCCAGCATCGAGGTCGCCTGCTGGAGCCGGGCGGTACGCAGCGCCGCAGCCGACAGCTGCTCGGTCAGCCGGCCGCGCATCTCCTCGGCCTCGCGCTGCGCGGTGACGTCCGTGCTGGCGCCCATCCACTCGATGATCGTGCCGTCCCGCTCGATCGGCACGGCGCGCACGTCGTAGTGCCGGTACGAGCCTGTCCGGCTGCGAACCCGGTAGCGGCTGTCGAAGACCTTGCCCGACCGGACGCACTCGCGCCAGGCGGCCTCAACCCGCTCCCGGTCGTCGCTGTGGATCGCCTCCAGCCAGCCGTTGCTCAGGTACTCCTCGGCGCTCTGCCCGGTGATCCAGCGCCACTCGGGTGAGTCCTCGGCGATCTCGCCGTCCGGCGCTGGTCACCCAGACCACCTGCGCGCCCGCCTGCACCAGCGAGCGGTAGCGCTCCTCGCTGCGCCGCAGCGCCTCGGCCGCCAGGTGCTGCTGCGTCACGTCGACGGCGATCGTGGCGACGCCGCTGACCTCCCCGTCCCTGGACGGGAACCAGGAAAATGACCAGTGGTGCGCCTCGGCTGCGGCCGCGCCGATCGCCGTCGGCGGCGCGGCGAGATCGCATGCTCAGTCTGCGGCACCGGGCGGTCACCTGCCGCTACGCGGCGCGATCGCGGCGTTGGCGGCCGCGGCCAGATCCGGCGGCCAGACCTGCACTGGGTCCGGCCAGCCAGCTCGGCGTCGCCGCCGCCGAGCAGCGACGCCATCGCCTGTTCATGCGCGGCCAACGGGCCCATCGGGCCCGATGAAGGCGAAAGCCACGGGCGCCTCGTGCAGCAGCGAGGCCAGCAGCGCCGAGTCGGAGACGTCCAGGCCGGGCAGCCGCGGACGGGGAACGGACATGCCGGTGCTCACTGCGGGCACCTCGCTCCCGGCCGTACCGCGCGCCATCGAACGGCTCCTTCCTGCTCAGTGCGGACACAAGAAGGCTAGCGGCAACAACGAGTGCAAGCAGGACGGCAGCCGACAACTCGGGGGCCGTATAGCAGCCACTATCCTGCGTGCCGGCATCCGCGGCATAGGGACGCGGTCGCCGGCGCCCGGCAGGCACGCCGAGAACGCCGAGATGCGCAGCGGACGTCCGGCACGGGTGGCTGATAACTCGCCGGCAGAAATCAGTGGACGCAGGGGGCGGCAGCTGCCTGAACCATCGAGCTAGGCAGTGCTTTCGGAATCACGCTGACCGGCCGCGTCCGAACGCGATCGGCCGCAGCGGGAAATGGCAGGCCGACAAGCTGGCCGCCGGCCGAGTGTGGCCCGCAGTGGCGGCTCCTGCTCGGCGCAGATGTCGCGGCGCGGCAGCGCACCTGGTCCGGAACCGGCAGCCAGACGGGCGGCTCTGCCGGCGGCGAGGCCGCCGGCGGCGGCGCCTGGCCCCGGGCCTGCCCCGCGCCGGACCGGGCGGCGGCTGACGGCCGGTCACGACGGGGACCGCGGCGATCAGGCCGGCCGTGTACGGGTGAGCGGGCGCCGTGCAGACGTCCTCGGCAGGGCCGACCTCGACCAGCTTGCCGAAGTACATCACGCCGATGGTGTCCGCCATGTACCTGATGACCGACAGATCGTGGGAGATGAACAGGTAGCTCAGGCCGTACTGGCGCTGCAGCTTGCGCATCAGGTTGAGTATCTGCGCCTGCACGGACACGTCCAGGGCCGACACCGGCTCGTCCGCGACGATCAGGGCCGGGCGCTGGATCAGGGCCCTGGCCAGCGCGAGCCGCTGGCGCTGGCCGCCGGAGAACTCCCGCGGATAACGGCTGGCGGCGTCGGCCGGGCAGCCCCACCTCGTCCAGGATCCTGAGCACCTGCCGCCGGCGGCCGCGCGCGGCGTACCGTCTTCTGGATGCCAGCGGCTCGCCGCAGGATCGACTGACGCGCATCCGCGGGTCTAGCGAGGCGAACGCGTCCTGGAACATCAGCTGGATGCCGGGCTGCTGCGGCGCACGCTGCCGCGCCGACAGCGCGGCCAGGTCGGCGCCGTTGAAAACGATGGAGCCGGCCGTCGGGCCGCTTCCAGCCCGACCAGCAGCCTGGCGATGCTGGTCTTGCCGCATGCCCGACTCCCCGACCAGGCCGAACGTCTGGCCCGGCGGCCAGCTCGAAGCTCACCCCGGCAACCGCGCTCACGGCGCCGGCGCGGCCGCCTCAGCACGCCCTGGCGTGACGCTGGTAGTCCTTGACCAGCCCGGAGACCCGCAGGAGCGGCTCGCCGTGCCGCCTGCCGCCGGTGCCAGCGTCCACCTGGCGGCAGTACCGGATGCCTGGCGGGCGTCTGAGGCCGGCGGACATCCACGAGCTAACCCGCTGGCGCCGGCCGCTCGCCCGGCCGTCCGCGGCAGCCGCCGGGCCGGACCGGCCAGCCGCGCCGGGCGTACCACGCGGGAAGAAGCAGGCGTAGGCGTGGCCAGGGTGATCCCCGTCCAGCGCCGGCTCGTGGCTTTCGCACCAGTCCGTCGCGCGTAACGGCACCGCGGCGCGAAAGCTGCATCCAGGCGCCAGCACGGTCAGGTCCGGCGGACGGCCGGGGATGCTGTACAGCGACCGGCTGGCCGGGCCTGCCAGCTCCGGCAGCGCGTCGAACAGCGCCTCGGTATACGGATGCCGCGGCCCGGCGAAGAGCGCGCTGGTCGTCGTCTGCTCGATGATCCGGCCGCCGTACATCACCGCCACCCGCTCGGCCCGGCCGCGCGATGACGCCAAGGTCGTGGGTCACCAGGATGACGGCCATGCCGAGCTGGCTGCGCAGGTCGTCGATCAGCTCGAGGATCTCGCGCTGGATGGTCACGTCGAGTGCGGTGGTCGGCTCGTCCGCGATCAGCAGGCGCGGCTCGCAGGCGAGCGCGGCAGCGATCATCGCGCGCTGACGCATCCCGCCGGACAGCTGATGCGGGTACTGGCCGGCCACGCGCTCCGGCTCCGGCATGCGGACCAGCCCAGCATCTCCGACCGCGCGGCGCGGCCGCCTGCGCGCCGATCGGCCCCCTTGTGCACCACGACGGACTCGGCGATCTGCCGGCCGATCGTCATGGTCGGGTCCAGGCAGCTCGACGGGTCCTGGAAGACCATCCCGACGTCGTTGCCCCGGACCGTCCTGCATGTCCCGCTCGGACAGCCCGGTGAGCTCGGTTCCGGCCAGCACGATCGATCCCGCCGGTGATGGCGCCGCCCGGCGGCAGCAGCCGCATCACCGACCGCGCCGTCATCGTCTTGCCGCAGCCGGACTCACCCACCAGGCCAAGGCACTCGCCGGCGGCGACCGTAAGGCTGACGCCGTCGACGGCATGCACCGTAGCGCGTTGCGGCCGGATCTCGGTATGCAGGTCGGTGATCTCGAGCACGGGCCTGGGCGCTCGCGGCTCACGGTGCACCGCGTCCTGGCAGGCCTGAGCACGTCAGCGGCCGAAGGTGGACCGGTGTCGTATCCCGCAGCGGTAAAGGCATCCCGCAGGCCATCGCCGAGCATCGTGAAGGCCGACGATCACGACGATGATCGCGACGCCGGGCACGAGGATCTCCCACCAGTAGCCGTTGGAGATCGTCTGGGTCGCGGCGCTGATCATGTCGCCCCAGTCGACTGACGGGAACTGCACGCCGAGGCCCAGCCAGCTCAGCGTGGCCAGCACCAGGATCGCGTTGGCGATCTGGAAGCTGACATTGACGACGATCGTGCCGATGGCGTTCGGGGCGATGTGCCGGACGATGACGCGCAGGCCGCGCGCCGCCCATGACCCTGCGCTGCCTGAACGTACTCGCGCACCCGCAGCGTCAGTGCCTCGGCCCGGACCAGCCGGGCCGTGCTCAGCCAGGATGTGCCGGCGATCACCAGGACGAGCATCGCCGTGGACGGCCGGTAGATGGAGATCAGCAGCAGGAGCAAGACGATGGCCGGGATCGCGATCGCGGCGTCCACGATGCGCATCATGACCGCGTCGGCCGCGCCGCCGAGGTACCCGGCGACCGCGCCCCACAGCCGAGCCGAGCACGGCCGCCAGCATGCCGGCAGCCGCGCCGACCTCGAGCGAGATCTGTCCGCCCGTCATGAGCCTGCCGAGCTCGTCAGCGCCGTCGACGTCGGTGCCGAGCGGATGGCCGGCCCGCGGCGGCAGGTTGGCCTGCCGGAAAGAACACGTGCGTCTGGTCGGCGTGGTACACCAGCGGGCCGAGGAAGCAGAGGGCGGCCAGCCCGACGATGATCGCGCCGCCGGCGGTCGCGAGCGGATAGGCCCGGCAGGCTGGCCAGCGCCGGCGCGTCCGTCCGGCGAGCGCCGCCCGCTGGGCAGCCGGGCCTGGCGGCCGACGACACGGACCCGCATGGCGGCCCCGGCTGCCGCGTGCGGGCGCGCCCGGTCCCGGCTCGAGCGAGGACGCGTGATCGGGAGCGGCCTGGTTCGCCGTCATGCCTGCGCGTGCCTGACCCGCGGGATCGAGGACCGCGTAGCCGATGTCGGCCAGCAGCGAGCCGAGCACGGCGGCGAACGCCGATCACCAGCGTGAAGCCCAGCGTCACCGCGAAATCGTGGGTCTGCGCCGCCTGCCAGATCTGCCAGCCCATGCCCTGGATGTTGAACACGGCCTCGACGACCAGCGCCCCGCCGACGATCTGCGGGAAGCTGAGCCCGATCAGCGTCACGACCGGCACCAGCGAGTTCCGGAGCACGTGCGCGACTCAGCACCCGGCGCTGCCCGGCGCCACGCGCACGCGCCGCCTCCACGTACTCCTGCGCCAGGCTGTCCAGGGCCGACGACTCGCATATACCGGGCGAAGATCGCGACGGTGACCAGCGCGAGCGTCAGCACCGGCAGGGTCAGGTCCCGTACGTCGGTGATCACGCCGACGATGCCCGGCGCCTGCGGGCCCTCGAGCTCCGAAGACGTGCTCGTCGACAGCGAGGAACAGGATCAGCAGCGAGCCGAGCACGAACGGCGGCATGCCGTAGAAGCACGAAGGTCACGCCGCGCAGCAGGTGGTCGACAGCCGAGTGCCGCGGCGGACCGCCTGGAGCAGGCCCGACCGGGATCGCGACCGACCAGCGCGATCAGCGTCGAGATCCCGGTCAGCACCAGGGTCCGCGGCAGGCTCGCGGCGAGCAGCGAGGCGACGCTCTCGTTGAGCCGGCGTCGAGTAGCCGAGGTCGCCGTGCAGGACCCGGCCGAGCCAGCTCAAGGTACTGGAGCAGGAACTGCTGATGGGCCGATCCGCTGCCGAGCGCGCCGACAGCCGCGCCGCCGGGCGCCAGCCGGATCAGCCCGAACACGATGAGCGTCACCAGCAGGACGACCGCGATGGCCTGCAGCACCCGGCGGGCCAGGTACGCCGTCACGAAGTCTGGCCCGCCTGGCCTGGCCGGTTCACTGCCGGTAGTACCACAGTTCCGGGGTGATGTTCAGCGCGCTGTTCTGCGGGCCGATCTCCAGGCCGCTGATGGTCTCGAGCGAGCGTGCGGAGCGTCGGCTGGTACACGACGGGCAGCTGCTCGGCCAGGTAGTTCTGCCAGTTGTACATGGCCGCTGTCGAACTGGCTCGACGGTCCTGGCGTGCAGCGTGGCGGTGATCAGCTGGTTGTTGCGTGGCGTTGTTGTAAGCGCCCACGTTGTTCGGCGCGGTCCGATCTCGAACAGCTCGTCGCCGGTCGGCAGGTAGTCAGGCGCGTAGGTCCAGGTGCCCCAGTAGGCGAGCTGCCAGCTGTCGACTGTTGGCGCCGAAGGCCGTATTCGCCGACGTCGCCGAATGACTCCGGCCTGCAGGTTGACCTGGATGCCAGCCAGCGAGGCATTGGAGGCCAGCTCGCGGACCGCCGACTCCATCCAGTCGATGCCGGTGGCATACATCAGGGTGAACTTCAGCGTGCGTGCCCGGCCGGGATACCCGGCCCGCAGTCGTTGGCCCGGTGCCTGCGTGCGCGCAGGTATCGGTCCCGTTCGGGCTATGATGCGACCAGCCGTGGCTGCGTGCAGCAGCTGCTGGGCCTTCGGTGATGTTCAGCGTCCACGGATCTCCCAGCTGGCGCAAGCTGCGGCGACAGGTAATTGGTCGCCGGGTAGGTACCGGAACCGGGCCGATCGTCGGCTTGCCATAGCCGTGCAGCGGGCCGTCGATGACGCCTTCCTGGTCGACCAGGTACTGGAACGCCTGGCGGAAGTACAGCTGCTTGAAGATCGGGCCCTGGCCGGTGTTGTTCTTGAAGTTGTACGGGAAGTAGCTCAGCTGCCAGGGGTAGAGCACGCTCAGCTGGTAGTCCGGCAGCGATCGGCGGGTTAGAGCCGACGTTGCGCCCCGGCCGGCGGCACCGGCGCGTCCACGGTCGGCAGGTAGCCGACGTCGATGGTCTGGCTGCCGGTCGGGTCCTGGAGCACGTTGTACTCGGCCTGCTCGGAGGTGAACGGCAGCTCGACGAAGGTCGTGATGTGGTGCTTGCGCGACCGGGCCGCCGTAGCTGGTGTTGTACTTCAGGACGAGCTTGCCCTGGCTGTTGAGGCTCTGGATCTTCCACGGGCCGTCGACGACGCTCCACAGCGGGGACGTCGCGAAGGTCGACGGGCCTTGATCGCCTGCGGTCCAGGTAGTCGTAGACCGGCAGCAGCTGGCGATGTTGGTCGCGCAGTCGCTCGGCCCCGCGGCCGTCCGGTCCCAGGCCATCGGCATGGGGGTGATCTGGCTCAGCTCGTTATTGGTGAACCAGCTCTCTGAGAACTTCGGCGTCGTGATGTCGCATCGTGACCACGTACTTGCTGGCCGCCCTGACGTGCGTGACATCGCTCGGCAGCCCGTCCCCGGTTGTGCCGACCCAGTACTTGCAGGCAGCGATGTTCGAGCCGCAGGCTTTCGACGTTGCTGTCTGCGCCTCGGCGATCATCATGTTCATCCAGAACACGACGTCACGGGCGTCGACCGGCTCGCCGTTCGACCACCTGTAGTTGGACTTCAGCTGGATCCTGACCACGTTGGCCGTTGTACGTCGGCGGCTTGGCCAGGCTGAGCGCGGGTTCAGGTACGGCGTCGTACGCCGCGCCGAACCAGTACAGCGGCCGGTACAGCAGGTACTGGAAGTCGTTGATGTTGTAGACGCTGTTGTCCGCGCCGTAGTTACTCCGAGCATGAACGGCCAGAGTAGCTGGCCTGTCCGCCGGGCTACATCGCGTAGGTGACGGTGCTGCCGCCGGCCGAACCCGGGCCGGGACCCCGCCTGACGCGGCGCTCGAGGCGGGCCCGCAGGCGGCGAGCAGGGTGGCCAGGCCGGCTGCCGCGCAGAACGCGGCCAGAGGACACGACTGCGTTTGCCGCTTCGCTTCCGGGCTCGCCGCATGGCCGCAAGTCCTGCTCGCATGAGGGAACCGCCGTCCTTCTCGCACCAGGGAGCGGGCCGCCAGCAGACAGCACGCTCCACAAGTCCCCAGATTTACGTCTTAGACACCCAAATACTTAATTATGACTTATGTACCAGACCCGCTGCTGTGTCAGTCCACCGCGCCAGGCCGGACCGGGCGGGAGGCAGACCGCGAGCTAGCCGGGGCACAGGCAGCACGTGGCGCGGTGAGGATGGCGGCAGGCATGCGCTCAGTAGGACGCTACCGGACTAATGGCCCTTTCGCCGGAAGACGGGTGGAAGCATCCCACTTGTTAGCTAACGATTCCGGCGAACTACCCCGGATGCCAAGAATCGGGCACCGGGATGGCGAGGCATGGCGTGCCCGCTCGGGAAATCTGCGAAGCTAGTTGCGTGACCCCCCAGAGCCGACGCAGAGATCCAGCAGGCGACAGGGGACGGCATCCGGCACCCTCGGGCCGTCGCGGAGCGGTGCTGGACTGGCCGGGCCGCCGCCAAACGCGCTGTTCGCCGAGATGCTGCGCGCTGCCCGCGAGCTGCTCGCGGTGCGCAGTCCGCTCGACGCCGAGCTCATGGTCAGCGAGCTGCTCGGCACCTGGTGGGGTCAGCAGAGCAGCGGCGGCGCCCGTAACGCCCGCCGCCGGGCGGAGGTCGAGGAGCTCGTCGGCGAGGGACTGGTCAGCTACGCCGCCCGGCAGGGCAGCCCGGCCGCGCTTGCGCTGCTGTCCGGAATCGCCTGCCTGGGCACCTCCCGGCAGGCGGTGCTCAGGCGGAGCAGGCGGCACTCGCGCTGATGGACCAGGGCGTGGCCCGCCCGGCCTGGGCCGAGCATGTGGGCGCCGTCGAGGCCGCCGAGTGCTACGTCAACTCCGACGCCTACGGGGACCGGGACGAGGTGGTCTGCGTGTTCAGCTACGCGGGCCAGGAGCAGCACGCGCTCGTCGTCGTCATCGACTACAACAGCGGCGGCATGGCTCGCGACGGCTGGGTGACGTCTCAGGTCGCCAAGCTCCTCGACTACTGCCGCGACGGCAGCGGCGCAGGTCAGCCAGGGACCGGTCCGACCTTCATGCAGATCGACCCGCCGCTGGCGCGGCGGATGCTGGCCGCCGCGCTGGCCGCGACCGAGACATGCGGCGGATCCCACGGTCAGTGCCTCGTTCCCCTCCTACCACGCCTTCATCCGCGCCAGGGTCCGCACACTCCCGCCGGTCCTTCCGGCCGGGACGGCCAGCCTGGCCTCGGCGCCCGCTGCCGCCGGCCATCAACGCCCCGGCCCGCCGCGCGCTATGGCGCAAGGACCGCCAGGCGATGCTCGTGGCCGAGTTCCTGGCCTCGGACGAGGCCGAGGACCTGTCGGACCGGCAGGCGGCCAGCAGGTGCGCCGATCACATCGTGGACTACGGCTGCGACCGCGACTTCGGCCGCCCGCTGCGGGTCAGCCCGGCCAAGGCCGAGACGTTCCTGCTGGACTGGCTGCCGCGCAAGGTCGTGCTGTCCCGTGCCGACCAGGAAGCGATGCCGCACGTGCTGCTGGCCTGGGTCCGCTGGGCCGGCGCCAAGTCCGGGATGGCCGACGGTCGCCCTCGCCGCGACGCTGGAGGCGGTGTTCGAAGTGCATGCGCAGCGTTCCCGAACGGTCTACCGCGATCCTGCCTCGTTCGGCCTCGAGGCCGGACATGGTCGCGCGGCTACTGCCCGACGGCGACCTCGAGGCGCTGGCCCGCCGGGTTTTCGCATTCCCGCTGCTGCGCGGCAACTACCGCGGCATCGACCTGGCGACGCTGGGCCCGTCGGTCGCCGCCGACCGCCGGACGCTGCTGGCCGCCGACCACGAAGACGCGGACGGCAGCACGCTGACGCGGCGTAGCGGGTCAGCCGCGAGCGAGCACTGGACGGGCACATGACGCTCGCCGACCGGCTGTGGCGGGGCGACCCGCCCGAGCTCTGGGAGGCTGCGCAGCGCCTGCTCGACCTGCGGCGAGGACCGGCACGAGGTGCTGCACCTGCTGATCGAGACGATCCGGTCGGCCGGCCCGCGCGAGAGCCGACATCGCTGCCGCACTGGCCGGCCTGCCGCCCGAGGAGCCCGGCTAGCGGTGGGCGGCCCGATGAGCGGTCCAGGCCGGGTCATCGATCTCAACTCCGACCTCGGCGAGAGCTTCGGCGCCTGGCGGCTTGGCGATGACGAGGCGCTGCATCGGAATCGCGACCAGCGCGAACATCGCCTGCGGCTTCCACGCCGGCGATCCGCTCACGATCCGGCGCGCCTGCGCACGGGCGGTCGCGCGCGGCGTCACGATCGGCGCCCAGGTTTCGTATCGCGACCTGGCGGGCTTCGGCCGCAGGGAGATGACCGTCCCGCCGGACGAGCTGACCGCCGAGGTGCTCTACCAGATCGCCGCCGTCGACGGCATCGCCAGGGCCGAAGGCGGCCGGGTCGGCTATGTCAAGCCGCACGGCGCCCTCTACAACCGGGCTGCCAGAGACCCCGAGCAGGCGGCGGCCATCGCGGCGGCGGTGAGCTGCTTCGGACCGCAACTGCCGGTGCTGACCCTGCCGGGCTCGGCGCTGGAGACCGCGGCGGCCGACCTTCGGCTGCCCGACGGTGGCTGAGGCGTTCGCCGATCGCGGCTACCGCGACGACGGGTCACTGGTGCCACGCGGACAGCCCGGCGCCGTGCTCACCGACCCCGAGGTCGTCGCCGCCCGCGCCGTCGGCATGGTCGTCGACGGCATCGTCCAGACGACCTCAGGCGCAGCGCTGGAGATCATGCCCCGCTCGATCTGCGTGCACGGCGACACGCCCGGCGCCGTCACCCTGGCCGCTGCCATCCGGGCAGCGCTGGAGCTGGCGGGCGTGACGCTCGCGCCCTTTGCGTGATCACCGTCAAGCGCGCCGGCGACGCGGCGCTGCTGCTGGAGGCCGGCGCGGCGGTTAGCGACCAGCATCAGGGCGGGAACGGCGCCGCTGCGATCGCAGCCGCCATCCGGGCCGCGGACCTGCCGGGCGTGATCGACGTCGTGCCCGGCGCGGCGACCGTGCTCGTCACCTTCGCGCCAGGCAGCTGGCCCGTGCCCGCGCTCGCCGGCCGGCTATCCGAGCTGGCTACGGCCGCACCCGTGGTTCCCGCGGCTGCGGCCAGCGAGCCGGTGGTCATCGAGACCGTCTATGACGGACCCGACCTGGCCGACGTGGCAGCACTGACCGGACTCAGGCAGAGTGACGTCATCGCCCGGCATCAGGCGGCGGAATACCAGGTGGGCTGGCTCGGGTTCGCACCCGGCTTCGGCTATCTCACCGGGCTCGACCGGGCGCTGGCCGTACCCAGGCTGGACAGTCCGCGGCTGTCGGTGCCCGCCGGGTCGGTGGCCATCGCAGGCGGGCTGGCGGCGGTCTACCCGGCGGCCTCCCCCGGCGGCTGGCGGCTGCTGGGCCGGACGGCCGCAGTGCTGTGGGATCCAGGCCGTGACCCGCCGGCGCTGCTGGCACCGGGCCGGCGGGTGCGCTTCCGCGCAGTCGGCCGCCTGCCCGAGCCGCAGCCGCCGCAGGTCTCCGATCTCAGACCCAAGGTCACTGACCGCTGGGTCGACGTCGTCCAGCCAGGGCCACTCACGACCGTGCAGGACCTCGGCCGGGCGGGCCTGGAACACCTCGGCGTACCCGCCAGCGGCGCCGCCGATTCCGGCAGCCTGCGGCGGGCGAACGACCTCGTCGGCAACGACGGGAACGACGGCTGCCTGGAGGTAACCCTGGGCCGCCTGGCGCTGCGCTTCGGCTTCGACGCGGTGGTCGCGCTGACCGGCGCGCCGGCCCCGATCCGCCTCTCCAGCGCGGACGGTACCGCCATCGGGCCGATCCATGAGACCGCCTTCGCCGTGCCGGCCGGCTCGCTTCTCAGGCTCGCCGCGCCACCCGCCGGGCTGCGCAGCTATCTGGCCATCCGGGGCGGCATCGCCGTCCCGCCGGTACTGGGCAGCCGGTCCGCGGACACGCTCTCCGGACTCGGCCCGCCACCACTGCGGCCCGGCCAGCGGCTGCCGGTAGGGCGGCCCCGTTCCCGCCCGGATGATCGGCAAGGTCAGCAACAGCGCGCCGCCAGGCCCGCCGCGGCAGCGAGCTCCGCTTCCGCGACATCCTCGCCCGCGAGCGTGGCGGAGCTTCGCGTGATCCCCGGACCGCGGGACGACTGGTTCCGTGCGGCGGCCATGGCCGCGCTCGCCAGCGGCAGCTACCAGGTCACCGCCGCCAGCAACCGCAGCGGGCTGCGGCTGGCGGGGCCGCTGCTGCGCCGCGCCAGCGAGCGCGAACTGCCGAGCGAGGGCATGGCCGCGGGCTCGCTGCAGGTCAGCCACGATGGTCAGCCAATCTTGCTGCTGGCCGACCACCCGACGACCGGCGGTTACCCGGTGATCGGCGTGGTTGTCTCGGCCGATCTGGGGGTAGCGGCGCAGCTGCGACCAGGCCAGCGGATCCGCTTCAGGCTCCTCGGCGGGTGACGTGCCGCCGGAGCGTCAGCCCGCCAGCTCGCGGTAGGCGGTCAGCAGGTCAGCCGCCAGCACGGTGGTGAGGTCCGCCGCCGTGGCCGCCTCGCCCTGCAGCGAGACCCGGACGTCGCGGGAGGCACAGGCCCGCTCGTATAGCGACCGCGCGAACCGGCCGTTGCCCAGGGCGTCGATCCGCCCGTCCTCGGCTGCCTGGACGAAGATCGATTCGAGCACCGGCAGCGCTTCGGCGTCGAACACGTCGCCCGGCTGCGCCGCGATGACCTGCGCGATCTTGGCGAGCTCGGCCGGGGAGTAACTGGGGAACGTGATCCGGGTGCTGAACCTGGAGGCCAGGCCAGGATTGCTGCGCAGCATCCGGTCCATGTCGTCGGTGTAGCCGGCCAGCACGATCACGAGCCGTTCCCGGTCGTCCTCGGCCCGCTTGAGCAGGGTGGCGATCGCCTCCGAGCCGAACGCGTCGCCGCCGGAGTAAGCCTCATTGTGCAGCGCATAAGCCTCGTCGATGAAAAGTACGCCGCCCATCGCCGAGTCGATCAGCTTCGAGGTCTTGATGGCGGTTGAGCCGAGATGCTCCCCCACCAGATCGGCCCGGTGCGCCTCGATCACCTCCGGCCGCACCAGCAGGCCGAGGGCAGCGAAGATCCGGCCGACGATGCGCGCCACCGTTGTCTTGCCGGTGCCCGGCGGACCAGTGAAGACGAAGTGCCGCGACGGCGGCTGGCTGGCCAGGCCCTGACGGTCCCGCAGCCGGGCCACCTGGAGCTGCGCGACGATCTCGTGCACCTGGCGCTTGACCGGCTCCAGCCCGACGAGCCCGTCAAGCTCGGCCAGCGCGCTCTCGACGGTCGGAGTATCGGTGTAGCCGCGGAACCTCGTCGTCAGCTCTGCGTAGGCAAGCTGGAGGTCCTCCGCCGCGCAGTGTGATCAGCTCAGCCGAGGTGGGCTCGGCGGGCCCGGCCATCACCCGCACGTCGCGCTGCTGTCCTGCCCTGGCCAGCAGGCTCCGCACGAACCGGCCGTTGCCGAGCTCGTCTGCCAGCCGCCGCCGGGCGATCTCATCGAAGATCTGCCGCAGCACCGGGCGGGCGTCCGGGTCCAGCAGTTCGCCCTTGCCGAGCACGGCCTGCTCGGTCAGCGCCATCAGCTCCCCGGCCGAGTAGGTGGGGAACTTCACCCGGACGCTGAAGCGAGAGTTGAGGCCGGGGTTGGATGCCAGGAACGACTCCATCTGCCGCTCGTATCCGGCCAGGATGATGATGAGGCTCTCGCGGTCGTCCTCCGCCCGCTTGAGCAGCGCGGCAACAGCCTCGTTGCCGAACCTGTCGCCTTGGCCGTCGGCCTCGTTCACCAGGCTGTAGGCCTCGTCGATGAACAGCACGCCGCCTAGCGCGGAATCGATCAGCTCGTTGGTCTTGATTGCCGTCGCGCCCAGGTACTCACCGACCAGGTCGGCGCGCTGTGCCTCCACCAGCGCGGGGGTGTCGAGGAGGCCGAACGCGTAGAAGATCTTCGCCACGACGCGCGCGACCGCCGTCTTGCCAGTGCCCGGCGGTCCGAGAAAGACAAAGTGCTGCATCGGCTTGTCGGCGCCGTGGCCGGCGATGGCCCTGCGGCGGGCCGCCTCCACTGACGCCGTGATCGACCGGATCTGGTCCTTCACCGCGGTCAGACCGACCATCAAGGTGAGCTCGCTCATCGCCTCGTCGACCGTGATCGGCGGCCACTCCACGGCCGGCTGCCCGGCCTGTGGCTGCGTGCCGTGATCGAGGTTGCTCGTTCGGCCCCGGGCGACGGCGGCCCGCGCGGCGCGGACGGCACCGGGCTGGCCAGGCGGCGCAGCCGCAGTACTCCCCGGTGCCGCTGTCGTACCGGCACCAGTGCCCGGCCGGCGCCGATCCTGCCCAGCCGCCGCCGAAGGGGGCTCCGGCTGTCCTGGGTCCTGCTGTCCTAGACCCTGCTAGCCCGGCCTGAGCCAGCGCGTGCGGCGCGGCGAGCGCGCCGCTGAAACCTGACCTGCGTGCATACTCGCGGCTGTCCTGCAGCGCCTTGGCGGTCCGCCAGCCGAGGACCACCAGCGCGATCAGCCAGGCGGTCCCCGGCCCGACCAGCGGCTGGCTGCGCCAGATCCGGACGGTCGTGAGGACCGCGCCAACCGGCAGCGACCACAGCAGCGTCCAGGCTGTCGTCCGGCACGGAATCGCCCAACGGCCCAGCACGCCTGCATGTGACACGGCTGCCGCGACCGGCGGTATCAGGAGCAGCAAGTACCGTCGGCAGGCCAGTCCGTGGGTACGTGCGGCGACCAGCGCGATCCCCCAGATCGCGACCGAGGCGGTCGCGATCGGGGACCGGCTGCCCGACCACAGCGCGTACGGCGCGTAGGCCAGCGCTGCGAACAACGCGATCGCGACAAGCGCGGGTGCAAAGATGCAGATCCCGACGACTACCGCGGCTTTCACCGGCAATGGCGCTGCGCTTGCGAACTGGCGAAAGCGAGTCCGCCAGCCCTGCACGGTCGCGCGACCGGGCGGGGCGGATTGCTGCTCCGGTGACCGCATCTCGCTCCCTTGTGCCAAGACTTGTATAGCGCATTTGGTACCGAGATTCCCAGTTGACGCACTGGGGATGACCTGCATAAACGGTTGCGTATTCGGCAAAGCGCGGGAAATGGCTGGCGAATTCAGGCGCCGCCGTGGCCGGCTCGAAGGCGCATTATCGCTGGCTACGGCTGTTTCAGGCGGCCGGCCGGGCTTCGGGGCGCGTCGCGACGCTACGGCATGATGCCGGTGAGGTCATGATGGCAAGAGCAGAAACGCGACCGGTTCGGAGTTTGCATGATCAGGATCAATGCGGGTGTGCTCATCCCCGGCGACGGGCCGCCAGTGGAGGACGGCGTCCTTCTCGCAGAGGACCACGTGATCAGCTACGCCGGCCCCGCCGCGTCGGCGCCGGCCACGCCCAGTGCAGACGTCAGCGCGGCGCCGGTCGTGATGCCAGGCCTGTGGGACTGCCACGGGCACTTCATGGGCGCACGATCCCTTGACCTGACCCAGCTGGCACAAGAGCCGACGGCACTGCGCGCCGCCCGCTCAGCGCGCGATCTCGTCAATGCGCTTCAGGCTGGCATAACATCCGTTCGCGAGGTCGGCGGGCTCGGTGTCTACCTCGCTCGCGCCGTTACCGAGGGCATCCTGGACGGTCCGGCGATCTATGCAGCTGGCGCGATCCTCAGCACCACTGGCGGTCACGGTGACCTGCACAGCTACCCGCTGAGCTTCGTCGCAGACTTCGCGCAGCACGACGGCACGCTGCGGCTTGCTGACGGAACTGCCGAATGCATGCGCGCTGTGCGCGAGCAACTGCGCCGCGGTGCCCGGCTGATCAAGGTGTGCGCGTCCGGGGGCGTGCTGTCGGAACTCGACAGTCCCATCCATCAGCAGTTCACTGACGCGGAACTTCGGGCGATTGTCGAGATCGCAGCCCTGGCCGAGCGCGTCGTGGCTGCCCACTGTCATGGCAAGCCGGGCATCATGGCCGCGATCAAGGCTGGCGTCAGGACCATTGAGCATGGCACCTACCTCGATGAAGAGGCATGCGACGCAATGGTCGAGACCGGCACGATCCTGGTACCGACCCGCAGCATTGTCGAGGAGATACTCAAGCACCTCGACGATGTGCCGCCTTATGCCGCCCAGAAGCTGACCGCTATCGCGCAGACGCATGCTGACGCCGTCCGGCTCGCCATCGAGCGCGGCGTCACAGTCGCAATGGGGACCGACATTTGCATTACTGGCACGGATCTGCCTAATTCCTGGGGGAACAACGGAGCTGAACTCGCGCACTTGGTCGCACTCGGAATGACTCCGCTGCAGGCAATTGCCGCGGCGACCTCGGTAGCGCCTCGCACCCTCGGCCCGCAGGCGCCACGCAGCGGCCAGCTGGCCGCAGGTTTCGACGCGGACTTCATCACGCTTCGGGCCGACCCGCTCGCCGACATCGGCGTCCTATCGAACCCCGACTCCATCACCGGAGTCTGGCGCTCCGGGCGCAGGGTGAAGGGCTGATCGCGGCGGCCATTCGCAAGGGTGCTAGAACGCTGGAATGCAGACACTGCAATTTGCTGACATGCTCGCCCTGATCGAGGACCGCTCAGCAGCCATGCGGGCCGCCGCAGCGGAGTCCGGCTTCGACGCCCGCGTGCCGGCCTGCCCAGACTGGACGGTCGCTGACCTGGTTGCCCACGTCGGCGAGGTCCAGCTGTTCTGGACAGCGGTCGTGGCCGCGGGCGAGGCTCTCGGACCGCCTGACGACGAAGCAGTCGGCGACACCGAACCGTATGGTGACCTCCTGGCCTGGTCAGCGGACGCGACCGACCGGCTGGTGCTGGAGCTGCGTAATGCCGGGCCCAGCCGGCTGTGCTGGACCTGGTGGGAGTCCTCGGGTGCGCCCACGAACACCAACGCTGTGGCGAGGCATCAGGTCCAGGAGGCGGCCGTGCACGCCTTCGACGCCCAGCAGGCTGGCGGCCGTCCTCAGCCGATTCCGGCCACGGCGGCGGCCGATGGCGTCGGTGAGTTCCTGACCGTTGAGCTTCCCACCAACGGCCCCTGGCCGTACGAGCCCGCCACGGCGGTGCTCGAGGCCGGAGCGGGCGGCAGCTGGGTCCTCGACCTCAGCACCCCGGCGATTCACGTGCTGATCGGCGACGAGCACGGCACCGTCAAGCCGACTGCCACCCTGACCGCGGATCCGAGCGATATGGTCCTGGCCTTCTACCGGCGCGATCCGATCGGAAAGCTCCAGATCGATGGTGACACCGAGCTCATCCCCCAGCTGCTGAGCTGGCCAAATCTCGACTGATCGTCACGGGACCCACGACGGGACGACCTGGGCCAGCCCATCTGGATCGTTCAGCGTCCTCATGGCCGTGATGGCGCCATCGGCGCCCGTGAATGCCATCACCATGATCGGCCGGCCGCCCGCCGTGATGAGAACGCCCGGAGCACCGCGCATCGCGTTCGCAGATCTCCGTGAGCTCGCGCAGCGCACGTCGCAGCACGACCTGCTCGCACGAGGTGCCGTGCGAAGGCTCGCCGGCATCGATGACCGCCACCTGCTGGGGCAGTTCACTCATTCGAGGGGTGCGCTATTCGTGCGGGTCCAGGTCGCTGAACGGCCCGTTCCGTCCGCCCGAACCTTGCCGTCCTTCTTGAGCTGCTCCAGGACGAGCCTGATGGTCTGGTCGCTGACACCTGGCACTGCTGTCCTCAGTTCGGCGAGGCGGAACGTGGCGGGGGCGTGGCGCAGTATGTGCTCGCGAACGCGCAGCTGCTTGGTCCCGAAGGTCTGCGCCGCGGTTGCCCGGCTGGCGAAGACGGCGTAGGCCTCGGCGATCACGCCGGTGAAGTAGCCAAGCCAGGGCCACGGGTCGGCGATGGCTTCGTGCCAGCCATGGGTGGAATCCAGGAGGGCCTGGTAGTAGGCGTCAGCCGAGTCGGCGATCGCCTGTTCAAGACTCACGTAGCGGCCCACCGTGTAGCCGTGGTCGCTGAGCATGACACCGGTGAGAAGGCGGGCCACTCGCCCGTTGCCGTCCTCGAAGGGGTGGATGACGAGCAAGTCCAGGATGAACAGCCCGGTCAGGAGCACCGGATGGTGTCGCCCTGCCGCGACCGCGTGCTCGTAGCGCTCGATGAGGTCATCAATGGCAAACGGGGTGCGCACGGCGGACACTGGCTTGAAGCGAACGGTCGTCGAGCCATCTGGCGAGCGGTCCACGACCAGGTTGTCCGCTGTCTTGAACGCACCACCGAGCACCAGCGTGTGAGCAAACAGCAGCCGGTGCAGATGCAGGGTCAGGCCAGCGTTCAGCGGCCGCCAGCCCTGCTGGAACAGGTAATCCTGGGCATCGCGGTAGCCTGCCAGTTCCTGCTCACTGCGGTTGCGCAACGTCGCCGCCTGCCGGTTGATGATCCGCTGAGCGCGGTCGGCGTCTGCAACAATGACACCCTCGATCGCCGACGAGGCAGTGATGCTCAGAACGCGGGCCCTGTCAGCAAGCTCGGTGAGAAGCCCTGGCATCTGGTCACGGTAAAGCGCCTCCGAGCCCCGGCCGAAGTCGATTGCGCGCAGCCGGGTGACGACGTGGGCTGGCACCAGCCCGATGAGCGCGTCCAGGTCAGTGAAACTGCGCAACGAACCTCCCGATCAACCCATCAAACGACCTAATACTAGCCTGAGCTAGCATGTTTAGCAGCTTTCTTGGTAGGTTCCGAACTGGGCGGCCCTGGGCCAACCAGGCCCATCACAGACGAGGGTGTAGCGGCCGGCGGCGTGTTCGACAGCGACACGGCAACCGGCATGATGCCGGCTGCGCAACGCGTCGCGGGCGTGCTAACGTCTTGGCGATCGTGATCCATCGGCAGGAGGTGAGTCCCATGAACGCAGTATCCGCAGTGGGTGCTCCGCTGCCGTCCACGATCGCGCGACTGAGGTAGTCGCCACCGGGAGCGCCCTCGAGGCAACTCGCGAAAGGCGACTCCCATGAACACAACACCTTTTTCAACTCTGCATGTCACCTCGACGACGGCCTCCGACCGGGCGAGGTCCGATCAGGATCGGCTGCAGCTCGACGCCACAAGGTGGGTGCGCGGTGCGGGTGAGCGAGCGTTGGTCCTCGGTGGTGGCGGATCGGCAGGCAATGCGTGGTTGATCGGCGTCATCGCCGGCCTGTTTGATGCCGCGCTGGATGTGACCGAGGCCGATCTGATCATCGGGACGTCGGCCGGATCGACAGCCGCTGCCCAGATAACTAACGCGAGCCCGGCCCAACTGCTCGCGGACATCCTTTCCGCTGCGCCCCAGCAACGGACTGGTCCGGTCGGATCCGACGGCGGACGCGTTCCCATTGGGCCGGTGGCCGACCACATGCGGAGGACGAGCGAGATCATCGCCGCCGCTGGGGATGCGGCCGACATGCGCCGTAGACTGGGCGCGGCGGCGCTCGAGATGGATGCCGCGTCGGACGGCTACGGGCAAGCGCGGTGGCGCGCCACAGTCGCCGCCCGGCTGCCCAGTCAGTGCTGGCCGGAACAAACGGTGCTGATCGTGGCTGTCGATGCCTATACCGGTGAACCGGTCGTGTTCGACCGCCACAGCGGAGTCGACTTGGTGGACGCCGTCGCCGCCAGCTGTGCCAGCGGCTTCGGTATCCCTCCCTACGGCATCGGCGACAGCCGATACATCGACGGCGGCTACCGGCGATCCAGCGAGAATGCCGATCTGGCAGCCGGATACGGGCGGGTGCTGGTGCTGTCACCACTCGGCGGCAGAACACGGGCGCCGCTGGACTGGGGCATGCATCTCGCAGCACAGGTCGACGAACTACGCGCCCGCGGCAGCAGAGTCGAAACCGTCCTCCCGGACAGCGAGTCCCGGAACGCATTCGGCAGCAATCTGATGGATCTGTCGACGCGTCCGCCCGCCGCTCGAGCCGGTTACGACCAAGGCAGAGCAGTTGCCGGGCAGCTCACCGAATTCTGGCGCTGACGCCTCGAAATCAGTCGACTGGCAGGGTGATGACACTGCTCATGCCTCGCGCTTGGCCGACGATGCCCTGGACCAGTGCCGCCGCCGCGGAGGGATGCGCGGCCGCTAAGCCGCGCATCCCTCCTGAGCTGGCAAAACTTCGTCGTAGCGACGCTCAGGTATTAGCTACAGCCGCTGGTCGACCCGCATCCCTCGCACACATAGCAGCTACCGGCCGGCCGCATCTTGGAGCCGCACGTCAGGCACAGCGGAGCATCGGCTACGCGGCCTTGCTGCGACTCGATGAGCTCGGTCGTGCTCGTTGGTGCGGCTGCCGCCGGGACGTGCCGGTCCGCCTGCGCTTCAGTTGCCTGGGCCCGCGCCGACTGGACGCGTTCTACTGCGGCCGACTGAGCTAGCTCCTCCGGGTCGAGATCATCGCCGGACGACGCCTGGTCCTCGCCGTTGAGCTGGGCGGTCCGCTCGTCGGTGGTGAGGATGCCTAGTTCAGCGCGCTGGTCGTAAGGCAGGTGATCGAGCGCAAGCCGGCGGAAGATGTAGTCCATCACCGAGCTCGCCATTCTGATGTCAGGGTCGTCGGTGATGCCGGCCTGCTCGAACCGCATGTTGGTGAACTTGGCGACGTACGACTCCAGCGGGATGCCGTACTGCAGCCCGACGGAGATGGCCATCGAGAACGCGTCCATCACGCCAGCCAGCGTCGAGCCCTGCTTGCCCAGCTTGAGGAACACCTCGCCGATGCCGTCGTCCGGATAGCTTGACGCCGTCATGTAGCCCTCGGCGCCTGCCACCGAGAACCTGGTCACTGTCGCGGACCGCTGCCTGGGTAGCCTGCGGCGCACGGGCCTGACCTCGTGCGGTGTGGCTGGCTCCGGAACTTCGGCAGCCTTCTTCTTGGCCGCCGACAGCGGCTGGCCGACCTTGCAGTTGTCGCGGTAGATGGCCAGCGCCTTCAGGCCGATCTTCCAGCCTTCGAAGTAGATCCGCTCGATGTCCTCGACTGCTGCGGACTCAGGCAAATTCACCGTCTTGCTGATAGCGCCGGACAGCGCAGGCTGGACAGCCGCCATCATCCGGACGTGACCCATCGGGCTGATCGCGCGTTCGCCCATCGCACAGTCGAAGACGGGATAGTGCTCCGGCCGCAGGCCGGGCGCATCGACGACATGACCGTGCTCGCTGATGTACTCGATGATCGCCTCAGACTGCTCCGGCTGGTACCCGAGGTTCTTCAGCGCCCGCGGAACCGTCTGATTGACGATCTGCATGGACCCGCCGCCCACCAGCTTCTTGAACTTGACCAGCGCGAGGTCCGGTTCGACGCCGGTCGTGTCGCAGTCCATCATCAAGCCGATGGTGCCCGTGGGCGCGAGCAGGCTTGCCTGCGCGTTCCGGTACCCGTGGGCCTCGCCCAGCGCCATGCACTGCTGCCAGGCACTGTTCGCGGCCGCGAGGATCGGCGTGTCGATGATTCCGAGCGGGCGGATCGATGCGCTGGCAGTTGCGTGCTTCGCGATTACCCGCTTATGGGCGGTCGCGTTGCGCGCGTAGCCGTCATAAGGACCGACCACGCCGGCCAGCTCGGCCGAGCGCCGGTACGCAGTTCCCGTCATCAGCGACGTGATCGCCGCCGCAATGGCACGCCCGTCATCGGAGTCATAAGCGTGCCCGGTGGCCATCAGCAGCGCGCCCAGGTTGGCGTAGCCGATGCCCAGCTGCCGGTATGCGCGCGTCGTCTCGGTGATCTTCTCCGTCGGGAAGTCGGCGAAGCAGATGGAAATGTCCATCGCGGTGATGATCAGCTCGGTGAGCTGCTCGAACTTCTCGCCGTCGAAGGTGTCGTCGTCGCGCAGGAACTTCAGCAGGTTGATGCTCGCGAGATTGCAGGACGAGTTGTCCAAGTGAACGTACTCGGAACATGGGTTACTTGCAGTGATACGTCCGGATTCGGGGCAGGTGTGCCAGTCGTTGATAGTCCCGTCGTACTGGATGCCGGGATCGGCGCACTCCCAGGCCGCCTTGGCCATCTTGCCGAACAGTTCCTTGGCATCGACTTGCGCAAGCGGCTCACCCGTCGTGCGAGCTGCCAGGTCGAACGTGCGGCCCGCTTCGACCGCCCGCATGAACTCGTCGGAGACCCGGACCGAGTTATTGGCATTCTGATACTGGACGCTGGCGATGTCCTTGCCGCCGAGGTCCATGTCGAAGCCGCCGTCGCGCAGGACCCGGATCTTCTCCTCCTCGCGCGCCTTGGTCTCGATGAACTCCTCGATGTCGGGGTGGTCCACGTCCAGGACGACCATCTTCGCAGCCCGCCGCGTAGCGCCACCGGACTTGATGGTCCCGGCTGACGCGTCGGCGCCGCGCATGAACGAGACCGGGCCGCTGGCCGTCCCGCCCGAGGACAGCAATTCCTTGCTTGAGCGGATCCTCGACAGGTTGACGCCAGCGCCAGACCCGCCCTTGAAGATCAGCCCCTCCTCGCGGTACCACTCCAGGATCGAGTCCATCGTGTCGTCGACGGCCAGGATGAAGCAGTTGTGCACCCGCAGGTTGCCAGACAGGTACTCGCCGCTCTCGGTCTGGATGTCGTAGACCTCCATCGGGCCGAGCCTCTCGACCTTGCCGATGTCGAGCAGAATCCGGTCCGAGCCGCCAACGTCCGGCTGCACGTAGAGCAGGTGGTCGCCGGGTCGCAGGAAGCCAGCCACGGTGAACTCGCCAGTGTCAATGTCGGTAGCCCGCCACACCAGGTGATCCGCGGTCGCCTCGAGGATGTGGCCGGCCGTCGTGTGCAGCCGTAGCACTTCCTTGATGCCGTTCGACTTGGTCGCCACGATCCGCGTCGTGCCGTTCGCGTCATAGACCTTCGCTCCCACTGCGTTCGACTCGACCAGGCTGCCGATCGCGACCAGCCCGGCCGGCGTGCTCACTGGTGCGTGGTACGGCTGACACGCCGACACCTGCTGGGGGGAGGTAGTGCCGACGTTGAACCAGACCGGTGAGTTGAAGCTGAAGACCTGGTGGATGAGCGCGTGCTTCAGCTCATGCTCGAATATCTCGGCATCCTGCTCGGTCGCGAAATAACCGTGCTCACGGCCCGCGGCGCCGTAAGTGCCGACGACCCGGTCCACGAGCTGCTTCAGGCTCCACTCGCGCAGCGGGGTACCGACGGCACCACGGAAGTACTTGGTCGTCACGATGTTCGCCGCGTTGACCGACCAGAAGTCTGGAAATTCGACGCCGCGCTGCTCGAAGTTGACCGAGCCATCCCGCCAGTTCGTCATCACGACATCGCGGCGCTCCCAGGTGACTTCGTCATAGGGGTGAACACCGTCGCGGGTGTAGATACGGCGCAGCGTCAGGCCCGTGGCGCGCTTGCTGCTGCCCTGCGCCGCTGGACCGCTTGCCGTCTCGGTCATGTCCTCCCCCTTCGCGGGTCCCGCCGGACCCGATACCGGGCCCGCAAGGCCCTTCGAGTGTGAATTCGTCTCCCGGCTCGCTTAGCTCGCCGGAGCGGGCTCCTGCCCGCGAGGCTTAGCGCCGCTTCCTCCGGCGGATCGCCCGGTGCCGCGCTCACTGTCAGCGCTCAGCGCGGCCTCCCTGGCGAGCAGCGCAGCGTCCTCCGGTCGCCAGCTATCCAGATGCGCAGCGCGCAGAGCTGTAATCTCGTCTTCGAAGTCGGCAAGCGACTCGAAGCCCCGGTAAACCGAGGCGAACCTGAGGTACGCGACCTCATCCAGATCGCGGAGCGGGCCGAGGATGGCAAGGCCAACCTCGTGCGACGGAATCTCGCCGCTCCCCCTGCTCCTGATCGCGTCTTCCACCTGCTGCGCGAGCAGCGCCAGCTGATCTTCGCTGACCGGCCTGCCCTGGCACGCGCGCCGAACGCCGCGGACGATCTTGTCCCGGTTGAAGGGCTCGGTCACACCGCTTCGCTTGGCGACGGTGAGGATGACCGTCTCCTGCGTCGTGAAGCGGCGCCCGCAAGCTGGACAAGCCCGCCGACGGCGAATCGCGGCGCCGTCGTCGGCGGTCCGGCTGTCAATGACCCTGCTGTCCGGATGCCTGCAATACGGGCAATACACGCGATCACCTCCCCGGCGGTGTCGAAGCCGATTCCCTGAAGCACAAGCTATAGGAAAATTACACGCGTGCAACTACTAGATATTGTGGTCCAGCTGCTCCAGATCCGCAAGTCGATCGACCTCGCAGCAGAACCTGCTGGTAGACGATGCACCAGCTGCGGGTCTGCCGTCCGGGATTTCGCTCTACGCGCCGGCGTGTCGCGGAAACCACAGCTCCAGCGTCAGCGCGGCACCCAGAGAAGCTGGCCTGCGCTGATCGTGGTCCCGGTGAGCCCATTAGCCGTCATGATCTGCTGGACAACGATCCGAGTGTCGGCCGTCGGCTCAGCTGCCGACGCGATCGACCACAAGGTCTGCTCCGGCCGCACCACGATCTGATGCATGCCCTGGTAACCGGCCCTTGCCTGGCTGTGATTTGTTGCCTGCGCGCCGCCCGATGCCAGCACGGTCGCCAGCAGCGCTGCGATCGTCAGGCCCGTCACGATGAGGGCCACCACCACCGCGCGACCGCGCCTGGTCAGCCGGATCGGAGTCCGCGACACGCCGCGCCCGGCAAGCACAGTCTCCGTCACCACGACCGGCGTGACCACGACCGGCCGCCGCGGCCGTTGGCGGACCGGCGGAATCGAACAAGAGCGCGGCTCGCCGATGCCATCCGCCATCGCGGAGCGCCCGCGGGAAGTCGGCCCAACTGACTCGCGCACGACCCCGAGCCGAGGCTCGCCGCGAAAGTCCGTGGCGCGTGCGCCGTGGGCGTCCGATCCGCTCGGCACCCCGATCGCGCTCAAAACGCTCATCACAGCCTCCATCTAGCGAATGACAGTTCGATCGTACATTCGTTCTATCGCATCTTCGTTCGATCGAACGAAAGTACGGTACCTTTCATATCGCGGGGGTACGACATTTTTGAAGATGGTCGAACAGATGTTTGAGATCCATGACCGAAACCGTTAGCGTCGGTGTCGACGGCACAGCATCCCGACACCGGACATCACCCGAGCCGGAGGCCCGAAATGAGCGATGCGACCAGCGATCGAGGGGCGCGCGAGGCCTCGACCCTCGATCTCGAACTCACTGATCACGATCCCGATGCTGGCTCAGCGCAGCGGCCGCGCGGGAAGCCAGGCAGAAGGCCGAAGGGCAGCGTTCCGGCCGTTGTTGCCGACCTGCCCGACAAGCCGGATCCCGGCCATGTGCTGACCTGGCGCCAGCGGAAGGTGCTTCAGGTCATCCGCGAGTCGGTACAGCGCCGCGGCTACCCGCCGTCGATGCGCGAGATTGGCGAGGCGGTCGGGCTGACCAGCACCTCCAGCGTCTCGTACCAGTTGTCAACGCTGCAGAGCAAGGGCTACCTGCGCCGCGATGCCGGGCGCCCGCGAACGGTGGAAGTGCGGTTGCCTGGCCATCCGGCGGTTCGCCCGGAGCCGGACATCGACGACGACACGCCGATGGACATCGCCTCGCAGGAGGCGGCCTATGTCCCGCTGGTCGGCCGGATTGCCGCAGGCGGGCCGATCCTCGCCGAGGAGTCCATCGAGGACATCTTTCCGCTGCCGAGGCAGATCGTCGGCGAGGGCAACCTGTTCCTGCTGAAGGTCGTCGGCGACTCGATGATCAACGCTGCCATTGCCGATGGTGACTGGGTTGTCGTGCGCCAGCAGCCGGTTGCGGAGAACGGCGACATTGTCGCGGCCATGCTGGACGGCGAAGCCACGGTCAAGACGTTCAAGCGGTCAGCCGACCACATCTGGCTGATGCCGCATAATCCCGCTTACACCCCGATTCCGGGCGATGAGGCGGAGATCCTCGGCAAGGTCGTGGCGGTGCTGCGCCGGGTGTGACGGGCGGCTAGAAATCGGCCGCTGCATGCCTGCCACTGCGCGGCTGCGCGATTGCACCGGCCGACTCTCCGAGGCCGCCCTCCAGCATGTCCTCGGGCTCAAGCCGCATCAGATCGTCGCGGCTCCAGCCGCGGTGCGGCTCCGCTGCCAGCCGGTAGGCGTGCCGGAGCCTAGCCCTGTCCAGCTCGTTACGGACGCTGCGCGCGTTGGCGAAGTCCAGCTCCGCCATCTGGAGGCCGAGATTCTGCCGGAACGCCTCTTGGGCCGCCGCGGACAGGTGGTAGCTCGACCGATCGAGCATCAGCTGACCAATAGCGACCAGATCGCCGATGTCGTAAGGCGCGAAGTCCAGGTGATGGGTGATCCGCGAGCTCATACCGGGATTGGACGCGAAGAAGTTATCCATCCGGTCCTTGTATCCGGCCAGGACGACGACGAGATTCTCCCGGTCGTTCTCCATGACCTGCAGCAGGATCTCGATGGCCTCCTGGCCGTAGTCCTTGGAGTCCGAGGCGCGATACAGGTAATACGCCTCATCGATGAACAGCACTCCGCCCATTGCCCGCTCGAGCACCCGCTTGGTCCGCGGTGCAGTCTGGCCGACGAACTCGCCAACCAGGTCGTCACGCATCGCGTGAACGAGATGGCCTTGCTCGAGGTAGCCGAGCCGGTGCAGCAGGTCAGCCATCCGTAGCGCCATCGTCGTCTTCCCGGTACCGGGCGGCCCGGTAAAGCACATGTGCAGGTTCGGGCGGGGTGCGTTGAGACCGAACTTCTGGCGGGCACGGTCAACCAGGAGCAGGGCCGCGATCTCCTCGACCTTGTGCTTGATCGGAACGAGGCCGATGAGATCACGATCGAGACCGGCGAGCACGTCATCGACATTCGCCGCCCGGCGCTCTTCGGCAAAAGTGACCGTCGCCTCGGCCGGGAGCAGCTGGAGCTGCTGCTGCCTCGCGGGCCGCCGTGCGGGCCGGCTCTTGACAGCCGGCTTGGCGGACGGCGGCGCCGTCACGTAGACCTTGTCCAGGCCCTGCTGGTTGTAGGCCCAGCCCGCTCCTTGGCCGGGCGAGCGGAATATGCTCCTGAAGGCCGCAACGAAGCATCCGATAAGCAGGACAAGGGCGATTGCCGCGCCGACGACAACCCCGACCATCCGCGAGTCCCTGTCTGTTCCGGGGGCTGCGCCTGCCCGCCGACGTCCTGCGCGCTCGTACCCCGACAGTACATGAGCCAGTTATCGCTGCTCAGCCCACTCGGGAAGGCCGTGGGCGGTCGCGCCGGGCGGTGGGATACGGCGAGTCAGGCTGAGACGACGTTCACCAGCTTTGGCGGCCGGACGATCACGGTCCGCACACCACGGCCGGCCAGTGCGCGCTCCACTGCGGGGCTGGCCAGTGCCAGCTCGCGCAACTCGTCCTCGCTGACTGAGGTGGCCACCTCCAGCCGGTCCCTGACCTTGCCATCCACCTGGATCACGCAGGTCACGCTGTCCTCGACCACCAGCGCCGGGTCCGCCGTCGGCCACGCGGCCCTGGCGACCGACGACTCGTGGCCCAGCATCTCCCAGCACTCTTCCGCCGTGTACGGCGCGAACAGGGAGAGAAAGATCGCCAGCGTCTCCGCAGCCTCGCGAACGGCCGGGTCACCTGCGCCCGGCCCGCTGTCGATAGCCCGCCTCGCCGCGCTGACCAGCTCCATCAGCCTGGCCACCGCGACGTTCAGCCGGGTGGACTCGACCAGCCTGGTGACCTCATCGATCGTCCGGTGCGTTGTCTTTCGCAGCTCTGGGTAGCCGCCCGCTCCGCCACGCCCGTCAGCCCTCGCGGCGGCGTCCGCCACCTCTGCCGCGACCCGGTGAACCCGGCCCAGGAACTTGACCAGCGCGTCCGGGTTCATGTCCGCCCAGTCGATGTCGTCTTCGGGCGGACTGGCGAAGATCATTGTCAGCCGGATCGCGTCCACGCCATGCGCGGCTAGCTGCTCCCCTAGGTTGACCCCGTTGCCCAGCGACTTCGACATCGCCTTGCCCTGGTTGATCACCTGGCCCTGGTTCACCAGCGCCGTGAACGGCTCGGTGAAGTCCAGCATTTTCATGTCATGCAGGACCTTGACGAAGAACCGCGAGTACAGCAGGTGCAGGATCGCGTGCTCGACCCCGCCGACGTACAGGTCGACCGGCGACCACCGCCGGACCGACTCCACCTCGAACGGCCCGTGCTCGAAGCCGGGCGAGCAGTACCGCAGAAAGTACCAGGACGAGTCGACGAAGGTGTCCATGGTGTCGGTGTCGCGCTTGGCCGGGCCGCCGCACTTGGGGCATTCGGTGGTCACCCAGTCGGCCGCGGCGGCCAGCGGCGAGCTGCCCTTCGGGGCCAGCTCCTGGCCGCGCAGGTCCGGCAGCAGCACCGGCAGCTGCTCGTCTGGTACCGCAACCTCACCGCAGCCGTCGCAGTAGACGATCGGGATCGGCGCACCCCAGAATCGCTGCCGGGACAGCAGCCAGTCGCGCAGCCTGTAGTTCACGGCCGCACGGCCCAGCCCCCGCTCGGCCAGGATCTCGATGATCTTGTCGATCGCTTCCCGCTTCGACAGCCCGTCCAGCGGGCCTGAGTTGATCAGCGTGCCCTCGCCCGGCGTGGCGATACCGGTCTCCGCCGGGTCCGGCGCGCCGGTGTCCAGCACGACGCCGACGGGCAGCCCGAACTTCCTGGCGAAGTCCAGGTCACGCTGGTCATGCGCAGGTACCGCCATGATCGCGCCGGTGCCGTAGTCGGGCAGCACGTAGTCAGCGGCCCACACCGGTATCCGCTCGTTGTTCACCGGGTTGATCGCATACCGGCCGAGGAACACGCCAGTCTTCTCGCGATCGGCCGACTGCCGCTCGATGTCGGTCAGCTTCCGTACCTCAGCCAGATAGCCGTCAAGCGCTGCCTGCTGCTCTGGCGCGCACAGCTCGGCCGCGAGCGGCGAGTCAGCCGCAACGACGAAGAACGTCGCCCCGTACAGGGTGTCCGGCCGGGTGGTGAACACGGTGACCGGGTCGGCCCTGCCCTCGATCTGGAAGCTGACCTCAGCTCCCTCGCTGCGACCGATCCAGTTGCGCTGCATCAGCAGCACGCGCTCAGGCCACTTGCCCTCCAGCGGCGCCATGTCCGCGAGCAGCCGGTCCGCGTACTCGGTGATCTTGAAGTACCACTGGGTCAGCACCCGTCGGATGACCTCAGACCCGCAGCGCTCGCATTTGCCGTCGATCACCTGCTCGTTGGCCAGCACGGTCTGGTCCACCGGGCACCAGTTGACGTAGCCGTCGGAACGGTAGGCCAGCCCGCGCTCGTAGAACCGCAGGAACAGCCACTGCGTCCACTTGTAATAGTCCGGGTCGCAGGTCTGCAGGCGTCGGGACCAGTCGAAGGACACGCCGTACTGACGGAACGAGGCCGCCTGGACCTCAATGTTCTTGTAAGTCCAGTCGGCCGGGTGAGTGTTGTTCCTGATCGCGGCATTCTCCGCGGGCAGGCCGAACGCGTCCCACCCGATCGGGTGCAGCACGTTGTGACCGCGCAGCGTGTAGTACCGCGCCATGGCGTCGCCCAGCGCATAGGCCTCGGCATGTCCCATGTGCAGGTCGCCGGACGGGTAGGGGAACATGTCCAGGACATACGTGCGCGGCCGCGGATCATCCGGGGCATCGCTGGCACGGAAAATATCCGTCGCAGCCCAGCGCTGCTGCCACTTGTCCTGAACGGCGCGCGGATCGTAGCGATCCGCGTTATCGGCGGCTGTCATGACTTCCTCGCGAACCTGGTGAGGTCCGGATCGGCCCCCATCCCGAGGGCCAGCCACGCGAACGAACGCGACAGTCGGCGCGGCTAGCTGAGGAGCAGACCGGCAAAATGCACGTACACAGGGTAGCGCATGGTGCTCTCGGGCCGGGTGATGGCGCGGATCGATCCCCGGACGGCGGCGGGCGACGGCTGCGGCCCGCCCGCCGGCAGCGGCATTGCCGGCCGGTTGCGGCAGGCACGCACGAGACGAGCAAAGCGCACTGGTTCGCACATTCCTCGATACATATTTCCGCAATCTGAGAATGCCGGCGGACTTTAAAAGACCTGAGTTATGAATTCCGCCTTGACCACGCAACGCCCACGTCAAATAATGGCCAGACACCTAGCCGCTACGGGGAATAGCGCATCGCGGGGACGGCCGCCCGACCATGTCAGCAGGGCGCCGACCAGGTCAGCTGTGGGGGCAGGCCGCGATCGCGTACGCCCAGACGGCTGAGTCGGCCAATGGCCGAGATAGCCAACGGCTGGCTGGCCAATAGGGAGACAGGCCATTATCCGGGGGAAAGATGCACATGTGCTCGCGCGCGGAATTAATTCATGCGATTCGCAGAATTTGCTCACAGCGGACTCCGGGTTATCTTCGGCGCCGTAACGGCGAACTAGGAGCAGGATGCCGCACCACCGGCGCCCTCACCCGGGGACAGTGCCGTGGCTGATCCGACCGGAACACCGATCGCCGTCGTGGGCCTGGCCTGCCGGTTCCCCGACGCCGACGACCCCGCCGCGCTCCTGAACGTCGTCCTGACCGGCCGCCGGGCCTTCCGCCGCCTGCCGCTGAGCCGGATCGACATTGACGACTACTACCTGCCTGACCTGGCCAAGTCCGATGCCACCTACAGCACCCGCGGGGCGCTGATCGAGGGCTGGCGTTTCGAACCCGCCTCGTTCGGCATCGACCAGGCCGCCTACGCCGCCGCCGATCCAGCCCACTGGCTCGCCCTCGAGACCGCGGCCCGGGCACTCGCGGCGGCCGGCCTCCCTGCTGGCACCGGCCTGGATCGCGACCGCACCGGCGTCATCATCGGGAACACGCTGACCGGCGACACCTCGCGGGCCAATGCGCTGCGGGTTCGCTGGCCGTACGTGCGCCGCGTGCTGGCCGAGGCGCTCGGCACCGGGGACATCCCGGCGAGCCAGGCCGGAACCGTGCTCCAGCGGGCCGAGAGCAGCTATCTTGCGCCGTTCCCGCCCATGGGGCCCTACTCGCTGGCTGGCAGTATGCCCGGCACGATCGCCTCGGCGATCAGCACGTACTTCGGCTTCCGCGGCGGCAGCCACGCCGTCGACAGCGACTGCTCCTCGTCGCTCCAGGCTGTGGCCTCCGCATGCGCGGCGCTGCTCGGCGGCGACCTGGACGCGGCGATCGTGGGCGGCGTCGAGGTGAGCCTGGACCCGCTCGAGCTCATCGGGCTGGCCAAGGCCGGCCTGCTTGCGACCTGTGACGTGCGCCTCTATGACGAGAAGCCGAGCGGCTATCTCCCCGGCGAGGGGTGCGGCATGGTCGTGCTGATGCGCGCTGCCGATGCCCGCGGCGCTGGGCTGCCCGTTTACGCGGAGATCCTCGGCTGGGGCACCTCAGGCGGCGGCATGCCCGGCGAGCCCCAGTCGCACGCCAGCAGCCAGTTGCTGGCGATGCAGCGCGCGTACGAGCGCGGCGGTGTCGATCCAGCCGATATTCACTTCATTGAAGGGAACGGCGCTGCTACAACCCTCGAGGACCAGGCAGAGCTCACAGCCCTGAACTCGATCCGGGCCGGGGCGAGGCGGACCGCCGCACTCGGTTCCGTCAAGGCCAACATCGGGCACTCCAAGGCCGCAGCCGGAGCAGCCGGGCTGATCAAGACCGTGCTCGCGCTCAGCACCGGCGTGGTGCCGCCGACGAGTGGCGCGGACCGGCCGCACGAGCTCATTACCAGTGGCGACGCCCGACTCGTGCTGCCGCAGGCAGCGCGGGACTGGGAGGCCGGGACCCGGCTCGCGGCGGTGTCCACGATGAGCCTCGGCGGCAGCAACGTGCACGTCGTGCTCCGGCACGAGCCAGCCGGCCGCGGCCGCCAGGAGCGCTGGCTCCGGTCTGTGCCGCTGCTGGCCAGGGCTGCGGCGGGACGGGCAGGAGCCGACGCCGAACAGCCGAGACTGGCTCCGGGTCCGGAAGCTGCCCCGTTCCTGCTGCACGCGCCGGACCGGTTCGCGCTGGCAGCACTGCTGTCCAGGGTCGCGGCGATCGCAGGTGGCCTGTCCGATGCGGAGATGCAGGACCTGGCCAGCGTGCTCGGCCGGGACACCTTCGAGCAGGGCAGAGCCAGAGTCGCGATGCTCGCCACCAGGCAGGAGCAGCTGGCGCGCCTCGCCAGGGAAGCCGTGACCATGCTCCCGCATCTGGCCAATGGGCTGGTGGCCGTGCGGTCTGGGATGTTCGCCTCAGACGACGCAGATGGTCGCGTCACGTTGCTGCTATCCGGCGACTCGGGCGGCGCAGCGCTGCTCCCCGCCGTCACACGCTGCCTAGACAGCCTGCGCTGGCTGGAGTCTCTGGACGTGCATGCGACCGCTGCGGTCGGTCACGGTCTGGGCGCGCTGGCCGGCCTGGCCTGGGCTGGTGCCCTCGGCGAGGCCGAGGTCATCGAGATCGCGAAGCTGCGGGAGCAGTTCGTGATCAGGACGGCAGATCGCAGCGGGGCAGCGAGTGCGGCCATGACCACGGGTAGGTCCGCGGGCGGGAACGGCAGTTCTCCGCCGGGCGGAGCCGCGACCGCGCGCTATGACGCCGACGGGCTGCGTACGGCTATTGCTCAGCGCTTCAGGTTCGGGCCGCCGCGGCGGCGGCTGATCTCGACCCTGACCGGCGCCGAGATCACAACCGTCCATGATGCGATTGACCTCATCTGCAACGGCTTCGACGAATCGGGCCGGCGCACAGAAGCAATCGCCGCAGGCGCGATGGGCGCATCCCTGCTGGTGGAGACCGGACCAGGGCGCGCTCTCGCCGCCGCGGCCGCCGACATCACTGACGTGCCCGCGATCAGCATGCATTCCGGCTCAGCCGACCCGATCCACAAGGCGCGAGTCGCCGCCGCGCTGTTCGCCGCCGGAGCAATGGGCCAGCCGCAGGCGCTGTTCCACGGACGGCAGACCCGGCCGATCGACATCTGGCGCAACCAGACCTTCATTAGCAACCCCTGCCAGTTTTTGCCGCAGCCGCGGCCTGCCGCCGAGAACGGGGTCGTCCACAACGGAGCAGCGCAGGCGGAGATCGTGCAGACGGAGGTCGTGCCCGCCGACGCCACGGAGATCGGGATCACGGACACCGAGCCCGACGACACCCAGATCATCGCCGCGCAGATCACTGAGCCTGGCACCGAGACCGCCGAGGCCGCGGACGCAGCTGGCACCGATGCAGATGGCGAACTCGAGCCGGTCGCGGCCGAGGAGCCGGCGAGCGAGCACGACTTGACCCCAATCGGCGAGACAGCCCCCGACAGCCCCGCAATCGGCAATACGGAGATTTCCAGCTTGCGGGCGGAGTTCGAGCGCCGGTTGCCCGCGCGTCCGCTGATCGCGGCAGCAACGCGCCGAGCGGAGCTGGAGACTGAGCCGGCCAGCGCTCCTCACACCGGCACGGGCTCGGACATCAGCAAGGCGTCGGACGAGCCGTCACCGACGCCGAGCTACCGCGCCGAAAGCACCAGTGACCCGGAACCCGTCCAGGAGCACTTGGCTCCGGGCATCTACACCACGTTGGCGACACCACATCCCGGTGATCGCGAACAGGCAGGTGACGATGTAGGCGTCCCACTGCGGCTTGCGACCGTGCCGGTCGACGGGATTGGCTCGTGGGCGCGCTGCTTCGCCGAGGAGCTGCGCCCGGTCCACCAGCAGCTGCTGCCTGCTGCAACCAGGCCGTGGCGCGTGTTCGCCGCGGCGAGCAGCCCGGCTCTGGCCGATCTCAGCGGAGCGTTCACGCCCGATCCCAGTGCTCCGCGCACGCTGGTGATCGTCGAGGATCCGGCGGACCAGCGATCACGAGCAGCTGCGATTGCGGCCGCCAAGGACGCAATGACGACTGGCGAGCTCGTCGTGCTCACGACCAGCAGCGGCTTCACGGGATTCTTCGCCAGCCTGCACGCCGAGCATCCCTCGATCGGTATCACCATGCTCCGCGTTGCGGTTGAGGTCATCAGCCCGGCGGCGGTTCTGCCGTATGCTGCAGCGGAGCCGGGCCAGTTCCGTGAGCTGATCTTCGGGCCCTCCGGAGCGATCAGCGAACCAGTGCTCGCAGAAATGCCGCTTTCTGGTGGCGCCGCCTTCCCGCTCGGTACCGACGACGTACTGCTGCTCACCCGCGGCGCGAAGGGCGCAGCACTCGCGCTGGCTCAGGCGTTTGCCTCCTGCGGCACTGGCGTCGCGGTCATAGGCCGGGCGGACGAGAACGACGATGGCGACTTTGTCGCCGGGCTGGAAGAACTCCGATCTGCCGGAGCGCGGGTCGGTTACGAGGTCATCGACGTCAGCGACCCGGCAAGCCTGACCGCGGCCATCCGGCGGATCGAGGATCAGCTCGGGCCAGTGACAGCCATCGGGCACGCGGCCGGCCTGGACTACCCCGTTCCCGTGGATGAGATCCCTGAGCCCGAAGCAGGCGCGTACGTCGGGGACGAGGCAGCCGTACTTGACCTGCTGGCTGACTCGATTCCGTCGGGGCAGCTCCAGCTGATCATCTCCCTGGGCACAGTCGCGAGCCGCTACGGCCTGGCGGGCGCGGGCCTGCACGCGCTGAGCACCGGTGCGCTCGCAAGCCGGGCGATCCAGCTCGCCACCGCCAGAATCGGCTGCGAGGTGTGGCACCTGGACCTGCCAGCCTGGTCCGGCGACAGCTTCGGCGAGTCGCCGGGGCTGACCGCCGAGCTAGCCGCTGCTGACTGCACGACCCTGGATGTTGCCGTCGCGAGCAGGCTGCTGCTCAAGATCATGACGACGCCCGGTCTCCAGCACAGCGTTGCGGTTCATGGCCGGGTCAGCGGCCTCGCGGCCGTACCGGCTGCGGTCATCACCGCGGCCCAGTTCGCTGCGGCGGGACTGCCCGGAGGCGGCAGGTTCCTGCGCGAAGTAGCCGTGCATTACCCGGGTATCGAGCTTGTCTGCTCAGCCGACCTCTCGCTGACGACTGACCCGTACCTGACCGACTACCGGATCGACGGGATGCCGGTGCTGCCGCCGACACTGGCTATCGAGGCACTGGCCCAGGTCGCGGCCGTGCTGGCTGGCCGCCCGGTCCGCCGAGCGACGGCCGTGGCACTGGAGTCGCCGGTGCTGATTCCGTCGGGCGGCCATGCCGGGCTGCGGATCTGCGCACTGCGTGACGGCGAGACGATCGTCGCGGCCTTGCGCTGCGCGGACAGCTCCTACCTGGTCGACCATGCCAGGGCCGAATTTAGCTGCGCACCTGAGGCATACGAGATGCCGGAGGCAGCCATCGCCGCTGCGTCTCCGGGACTTGAGCACCTGGCCACAGGCCCTTCTGGATTGGTCGACGGAACGGAGCTTTACGGGCCAATCTGCTTCCAGTCTGGGCGGTTCCGCCGGATCGCACTGATGCCTGAGGTCACGGCGAGGTCCGGCCGCGCGCTGGCTCGCGGCACTGACGACCAGCCATGGTTCGCGCCCGACGGTCCGTTCGCCGACACGAGCTTCCTGCTTGGCAGCCCCGGCCTGAACGACGCGGCGCTGCACGTACTCCAGGCATGCGTACCCCATCGCAGAGTCCGCCTGGCTGGCTGCGAGTCAGTCCAGTTCTCCGGGCGCAAGGCCGACGGGCCAGTCGAGATCAGGGCTATCGCCGAGCCCGCGCGAGCCGGCGTGGAGTTGCCGCATATTCCGAACCAGGCGATGGCACCTGTGAACGAGATGGCGGATGGCCTGCACCGTAATGGCGCTGCCCAGGGAATGGCAGCGGGTATCCCGGACGCCTTGCTGACGGGGGAAGAGCATGCTGACCGGGATCCCATGGAAGACCGGCCGGAGTCTCGAAGATCCCGCCGCAGCCGGCGACGCCGCACGCTGGGCGCGCTGGCTGACGGCATCACATCGCTAGGTCTCGGCTGGCCTTCGGAAGCCGCGGCAAACTCGCCAGCTGACGGCAACGGGCGGAACGGTCAGCCTGATGGAGTGACTGAGCTGACCATGACGGTTCACACCGGACTTGTTCCGCCGGCCTTCGGGCAGATGGTGCCGGCTGAGCGGGCCCTCGGGTCCGCGATCGCCGCAAATTCCGGCGTCGGGCCGGCGCCGCAACTGTGGAACGTCGAGGCCGTCGACGCCGCCGGGCAGGTACTGGCCGCATGGCGCGGGGTCCAGCTGCGCGACAGCGGGCCACTGCCCCGCAACGCAGCCTGGCCGCCGACACTTCTGTCGGTCTATCTTGAGCGGTCAGCCGTCGATCTCGGACTCGACGAGGGCCTTCGAGTCACGGTCAGCTGCGGACAGCCAGACTGGCCGCTCCCGCAGCTCCTCAGCGGGGTGCCGCTGCAGGCGCTGGCATCTGACAGCAAAGCCCCCGCAGAAGGCAGACATGCCGGACCAGAGCGCCGGGCACTGAATACGGTGAAAGCGCCCGGTGTCGGCGCGCTAGCGGGCTTCGGCCTCATGGTCCGAGCGCCAGTTCCAGTGGCGTGCGGCTGGGTTACCGTCCTGCCGGGCCATCGCCACCATGAGCCGGCTCCAGGGATGGCGTCAGCTTTCGCGCAGCTGCGCGCCGAACTTGGCGAGCCCGCCGCTGTGCTAACCGCCAGGCTCAATGCCATCGGGTCCTGCCTGCAGATGGCACATCTGCAAACGGACGATTCCGGTCCCAGCGCAGCTCAGCTGGGTGTCGCGCGTACCACTGCCGACGGCTGGGCCGTGCTCGTCCTTGGCCGGGCGGTGATCGCGTGCACAGTCGTGGAGCTCAGCGGCGTATCCGCACCGGTAGCGGTGGCATTGCTGACCAGGCAGTATGCCCACGCACGTGGTGTCAGGAGGCGGACTGCTGCCGCGCTGATGACGTCGTAACCCCGGCGCGCGCTAGGTTACCCATGGCGGACGCTTATGCCGGCCTGTCACACTTACGCTAGAACGATGTTCTAGTCGAAGGCGGCGGCAATGACCTCACGAGCAAGCTCCGTCGAGGGCGTCGACCTGTCGCTGATGGAGTTCTGGAGCCAGTCGCTCGGGGACCGGCACGCCGACTTCGCCAAGCTGCGGGCGCTCGGTAAGCCCGCCTACTTCATCGTGCCCGAGGGGCCACTCAGCGTCGCCGGGGACGGGTACTACGCGTTCGTCTCACACGCCGACGTATCCGCCGCCAGCCGGCAGCCGGAGTTGTTCTCCTCAGCTCGCGGTGCGACCAGCATCGAGGACCTGCCCCCGGAGTTCAACGAGTACTTCGGCTCCATGATCAATATGGATGATCCACGCCACGCCCGGCTGCGCCGGATCGTGTCCCGTGCATTCACGCCGAAGATGATCAAGAAGTTCGAGGCGGACGTCCAGCGGACTGCAGCGAGCATTGTCGACGACTTGCTGGCTGCCGGGCCGTGCGACTTCGTCCAGCACGTCTCCGCGCGACTGCCTTTGAAGATCATCTGCGAGATGATGGGCATCGGTGACGAGCACTACGACATGGTGCTGCGCAACACCAACATCATCCTGTCCGGTGCCGACCCGGAGTTCATCAGCGAGAACATGGACGAGGCCATTGCCCAGCTGCTCACTGCTGGCAAGGACCTCGCCGACCTCGTCACGGAGGTAGCCGCGGACCGCGCCGCTCATCCGCAGGACGACGTCATCACCGCACTCGCCAGCGCGAACATAGATGGCGAGCAGCTCACGCCGGCCGAACTCGGCTCCTTCTTCATCCTCCTCGTCGTGGCCGGGAGCGAGACCACTCGCACGGCGATCTCGCACTCGCTGAACCTCCTGACGGAGCACCCGGACCAGCGCGAGCTGCTGCTCGCCGATATCGAGGGCCGGCTCCCGGTAGCAGTCGAGGAGATCGTCAGGTACGTCTCTCCCGTCATCTGGATGCGCCGTTCGGTTACCAGGGACTGCACGCTGAACGGGCACGACTACCGCGAGGGTGATAAGGCCGTCCTGTTCTACTGGGCCGCCAACCGGGACGAGTCCGTATTCACCGATCCCGGGAGGTTCGACATCATGCGTACTCCCAATCCGCATGTCGGCTTCGGAGCGGCCGGCCCGCACTTCTGCCTCGGCGCGCACCTAGCGCGCCGTGAGATCACGGCCATGCTGCGCGAGCTGCTGACGAGGGTGCCGACCATCCGTGCCGCCGGGGAGCCAGACCGGCTGTTGTCCAGCTTCATCAACGGCATCAAGCACCTGCCCTGTGAGCTCGACTGAGCACAGGCTCACCCTGCTCGCCTGCCGGGCGCACCTGACCGCGCCGACCGGCGCTGCACGCCCTTTCCAAGAGCTTGCGTCCGGTCCGGCCGGCTAGCCGATCGCCCAGGTCAGCGTCACCGACGCGGAGACGCTGGCCTGGTACGAGCAGCCGGGCAGGGCGGGGCAGGTCGTGGTGCTCGGATTCGAGATGGACGGTGAGGTTGTCGCGGGCGCCGCCGACCCCGAGCCGGAGTTGCCCGGAGCACCGGACGCCGCTGGAGGCGATGACTCGACCGGGACCGCGTAGAACGGCGCTGACACCTCGATGTCGATGATCCTGCCTAGCGTTATCCCGGCCGCCCCAGCTGCGGCAATCGCTTGGCTCTTCGCGTCGGCGATGGCCTTGGCGATCGCCTTCGCTCGCGCTCCCGGCCCGCTTCCGCGGGCCGATCCCTGCCCTGTCGCGGTTACGCCAGTGGCGTTCGCGGTCGAGCAGCACCAGGCCGGCGCGCCGGCCCCGGAAGCGCCGACGCTGGTCAGCGACGTGACGGCCTGGCTGGCCAGGCCGTCCGCCGCCTGCGTCACGGCCGTAGCGGCGGGCGCTCGGCCCAGATATGTAGCCGCGGGCGCCGACGACGATGGCGAGGAGTTGCTCGTGACTGCGAGCGTCACCCCTGCTGTGCCGACCACCAGGAGTATCCCGCCCGCCATGGCCAATGCGATGGTGCGGCTGATTCGAAGCATGGGACCCGCCTCCGCTCGTATGGGTGACGCGGGCCATGCGTCCCCCGGCGCTTAGATGTGAGGCGGAAGCCACACGTTCCCAAGATGACGCAGTTCGCAGCCGATTGGACTCGGCGGGATGCTCGCTGTGCGGGTTCTGCAGTACGCGGACCTTGCCCGGGCTAACTAGGGCAGCCATCGGGCGAATGGACTGAGCCATTTACGCCGCGTTGGCGAACCATTGCCACGCTCCAATCCGGCGACCGCGACCTGAGCCCGAGAGGCTCGACGCACTGCTCAGCGGGCCCAGGTTTTGGCTCGCAGCCATAGCCCCAAATGGGCGGAGAAAAATTACCGTCTCGCTACCAACTCAATCTTGTAACTAGCTGTGATCGTGGTGAGACTCCGTGTATAACTAGAGACCCGCGGTGCTGAGGGGCCCGGCTTAGCCGGGACGGGGGAAGGCTCCGCGGGAACACAGGGGGAACCGTAAGTCGCGGAGGGGGACCTTCGTCTGGGGCCGTTCGATCCCCGGCGGGATCGCCCGGCTGCCTGCCGCCCACGTGCTACCGGGCGCAGCGCAGCAAACGAAGGTCGCGATGAGCGGTGGGGTCTTCGTCCTGTGGGCGACGCCACCCGGCAAGGGTGAACGTTCTGACACGACGAGGACAAAAGGGAAGGCGGGCAGGTCGCGCCGGGGGCCGTGACCTGCTCGCCCTCGCCCTCGTCCCCCCTTCTACTTGCGCAGGCCCGTCCAGCTCTTGACGTGGCCGCGTCCCCACCTGCACGGCCTGGGGCTCGCGTGTGCAGTCCATGGGCTTGAGTGCGTATGCGCTGTCCCGTTCTCCGCCTCGACGATCCGGCTCGAGCCCGCCTTCGGGATCTAGCAAAGCGCCGCGCGCACATGCCCCCGGACGACCTGCACAACCCTACGGATCAGAGGGTCGAAGTGGTTTCTGGAAGATGACGGTATGCCGCTGGTATCCCATGCGCTGCTCGTAGAACGGCACCGAGACGGGGCTGCGCGCGTCAGTGCCGAGCCGTGCGGTGCGCGCTCCTTTGGCTGATCCCCAGGTCTCGGCAGCATTCATCAGCGCGACCCCGGCCCCCTGGCGCCAGTGGCTGCGCTCGACCACCAGCAGGTCCACCATGAGCAGCCCACCTGGGCGCCGGGCGGAATCATGGCCGGGTTCATCGTCCTCAGCAGGCACGTAGCGGGCCAGCAGCCAGCCGATGACGCGGTCATCGCGCTCGGCGACCATGGCGAGCGAGGCAGGGTCGTCAGTGCTGACCACGGCGTCCCACAGTTCGGCCAGCTCCGTCGCAGCCGGGGTCATGACATAGTCCGGATCCAGGGCCGCGTAGTAGGCACCAGCGTCCAGCCAGGCGCTTGCGATCCGCTCGCCATCGCCAGGCCCTGCCACACGGACAGTGGTAGTCATCGGGCAGCGATCTTACAAGCCGCAGTTCAGCCGCCCGGCCCACAAGCGACAGACCCGCCTAGCGCACGCAAGGCAGCCGACCAGCTTGCGCGGCCGGATACGCGCAAGCGCCCGCCGCCCGTGTACCACCGCACCCGGGGCGTGGCGCGACCCACAGGCGAAGACGCGACTGCTTGACCGCCGCTCGGCGGCCGTCAAGCTCCCAGTGCGTTGATCTGCTCAGCCAATGCGAAGTCGTTGGTCGTGAGACCGCCCGCCGAATGAGTCGACAGGGTAAGCGTCACCTTGTTCCACTCGATTGTGATGTCCGGGTGGTGGTTGGCGGCCTCGGCGAGGTACGCGACAGCGCCGACATACAGGATCGCTGCCCTGAAATCGGCCAGTTTCGTGACACGCGTAATCTCGTCGCCCTGGCGCGCCCAGCCGTCCAGGCCCGCTAGCCGTTCGGTTATCTGCTCGTCAGTCAGCAAGTCCATGCACTGCTCCGTTAGGTCTCGCGAATCGGCTCTCTCCCAAGTCTGTGCCCGCGCGCTTACCGTTCGCCACTGACCATCGGGCCAGCCGCCACCGTGGCCACCTGTAGCCCGGTAGGCTCCGTGGTCGTGACAGACTCCGCGCCCGCCGGATCGGGCAGCCAAGAGCCGGCCCGCCGCACCCCGCTGACCAGCGTGCATGAGCAGCTCGGGGCGAGCCTGACCGACTTCGCCGGATGGTTGATGCCCCTCAGGTACGGCAGTGAGACCGCCGAGCACAACGCAGTAAGAAGCTCCGCCGGACTGTTCGATCTGTCGCATATGGGGGAATTCGGTGTCACCGGCAGCGACGCCGCCGCCGCACTGGACTACGCACTCACCGGCGAGCCGTCCGTGCTGAAGCCGGGCCGGGCCAGGTACACGATGATTGTCGCCGAGGATGGTGGCGTGATCGACGACCTGATCGTCTACCGGCTCGCCGACACCGAGTTCCTGATTGTCGCCAATGCGGCCAACACCGCCGCTGTCGGTGCCGCGCTCGCCGCCCGCGCCGCCGGCTACGACGCCAACGTTACCGATCGCACCGATGACTATGCGCTGATCGCCATCCAGGGGCCGCGGGCCGTTACCATCCTGGCTCCGCTGACCAGCGCCGACCTCGCCGAGGTGAAGTACTACGCGAGCTACCCGGCTCAGGTCGCGGGACGCCGCGTGCTACTAGCCAGGACGGGCTACACCGGCGAGGACGGCTTCGAGATCTTCGCAGCGCCGCAAGATGCCGAGCACCTGTGGGCCGAGCTCAGCAAGGCGGGCGCTGCAGACGGGCTGATCCCGGCCGGGCTGGCGGCCCGCGACACGCTCCGGCTCGAGGCCGGGATGCCCTTGTACGGCAATGAGCTCGGCATCGATCTCACGCCCTTCGATGCCGGCCTTGGCCGGGTGGTCAAGCTCGAGAAGCCGGGCGGTTTCGTCGGCCGCGATGCGCTAGCCCGCCGTTCCCAGGAGCCACCAGCCAGGCGGCTGGTCGGGTTGACCTTGCAATCACGCCGCGTGCCGCGGCATGGTTATGCCGTCCTCTGGGACGGCCAGCCGGCCGGCGCCGTCACCAGCGGAGCACCATCGCCAACACTGGGCGTTCCGATCGCGATGGCTTACGTGCGACCGGAGATCGCCGAAACTGCGAACGACCCCACCGGAGCGGGAACGGCAGAGCTGACGGTCGATGTAAGAGGCCGTGCTGAGCCGGCCACACTGGTGGAGTTGCCGTTCTACCGCCGCCCGGCCTGAGCTTTCGGCCGCGGCCCTTACATACCCCAGAAAGACCTGCAAGAGAGGCGAAAATGACCGTTCCCGGCGAGCTTTACTACACCGCTGAGCATGAGTGGGTTGCCATTAGCGGATCCATCGCCTCGGTGGGGATCACGGACCACGCCCAGCGTGCCCTCGGCGACGTGGTCTTCGTCTCGGTGCCCGCGACCGGGGCCCGGGTCACCTCGGGGGAGCCCTGCGGGGAGGTCGAGTCCACTAAGTCGGTCAGCGACCTCTACTCCCCTGTCGATGGCGAGGTGACCGAGGTCAATCCCGAGATCGACGATGACCCGGGCCTGGTCAACTCCGATCCATACGGCTCGGGCTGGCTGTTTAAGGTGCACCTGGATGACACCGATGGTGAGGTACCGCCGGGCTTGCTCTCGGCGAGCGAGTACGCGGCCCTCACCAAGGAAGAAGAGTGAGCCGTAGCGGCAGTCCGCAAGACCTCCGCAGGCTCGACGCGGCGACAACTCACCTGGACCCTCCGTTCGCGATCGTGGATATGGCCGCGTTCCGGGCGAACGCGGCCGCGATGGCGGACCACGCGCACGGCAAGCCGATCCGGCTGGCGAGCAAGTCCGTCCGCTGCCGCCATCTGATCGAGCAGGTGCTGCGGATGGACGGCTTCCGTGGCATCCTCGCCTACACGCTGCCCGAAGCGCTCTGGCTGGCCGCGTGCGGCACGAGCCATGACATTGTCGTCGCGTACCCGACTGCCGACCGGTCAGCGCTCGCCCGGCTGGTCGCGGAAGCGACGGCCGCTGCATCAATCACGGTGATGGTCGACTCCACCGACCACCTCGATCTCATCGAGAAGGTAGCTGCTGAGCAGGCGGACCCGCAGCCGGTGCGGGTCGCGATCGACATCGACGCCGGCTACGTCGCTCTCGGCGGCAGATTCCGGGCTGGCGCGCGCCGGTCCCCCGTTCGCACTCCCCATGACGCCGTCGCGCTTGCCAGAGCGATCATGGCTCGGCCCGGCCTGCGCCTGGTCGGCCTGATGGCATACGAAGCGCAGATTGCCGGCGTCGGAGACGACCCGCCAGGCCGGCCGATGTACGCCCTGGGCGTCCGGCTCATGCAGCGCAGGTCGGCCGCCGAACTAGCCGCGCGGCGAGCAGCAATCGTGGCCGCCGTCCGCGCGCTGACTCCGCTTGAGTTCGTCAACGGTGGCGGCACCGGCTCGCTCGCGGCGACGTCGGCAGAGGCCGCCGTGACCGAGATCGGCGCCGGCTCAGGCCTGTACCACCCGACTCTGTTCGACGCTTACCGCGGCTTCACCGGGCAGCCAGCGGCCATGTTCGCGCTGCCCGTCGTCCGCCGGCCGGGTCCGGGAGTGGTAACTGCACTCGGGGGCGGATATCCGGCGTCCGGGCCTGGGGCGTGGAGCCGGGTGCCGTCGCCGTACCTTCCGGGCGGACTCAGGCTGGACCCAGAAGAAGGCGCTGGCGAGGTGCAGACGCCGCTGCTCGGGTCGGCGGCCGACAGCCTCAGGCTCGGTGACCGCGTGTGGATGCGGCACGCCAAAGCGGGCGAGTTGTGCGAGCGGTTCAGTGAGCTGCACCTGATCGACGGCGAGGCCATAGCTGCCAAGGTGCCGACTTATCGCGGCGAGGGCCAGACCTTCCTGTAGCTCTCAGGTGTGACGCAGATCGCGCCCTGAAGCTGGACGAAATCGTCGCGGGCGCGGTTTGTATGAGGCAGGAGGGGAGTGCAAAGTGAGCAGCCTGACCACCCTGATCGTTCTCATCACCCTCATTCACGTCGCCGCTTTCGTAGTCATGATCGTGATTCGGGTCCGGCGGAACGAGGTCGATGGCACCACGGGCAACGCCGCGCTGATCACGTCATGTGCCGTATGCGGCGAGCCAGCTACCCACCGGAGCTACGACGGGCTCGACCCGAACGAACGGCGCGACCCGCACACCGGCCGCCCCTACTCCATTGACATGGCCCGCTATCAGCCGCTGTGCGCGGCCCACTGACGGTACGTAACTAGCGGTTGCGACGGTGTCGTGCCCAGAAACGCAGGATCGTCAGCCCGACCACTGCCACGCCAACCGCGGCCGCTCCTAGCTGTACCTCCGGCCTGGTCACCTGCTCAACGGCCTGCTCCCGGAGCCGGCGCAGGTTGCTGGCAGGGCTGACCCGCTCGGCGAGGGTGTCGATCGTGCGCGCGAGATCCTCCCGAGTTCGCTCGATCTCCGCGAACAGGGCCTCAGGGTCCCCCTTCGCGACCGCACCGTTGACGGTCACCGCACCGTGAACCTCGACTGCCGCGCCCGGTTCCGCCATTACTTTCGTCCCTTCTGCGCCATGGCTGCCCCGCCGACACCAATGGCCTAGCGCACTAGTGTCCCAGGCAGCCGTCTGCGGCGCGCGGCCGGCCACATGTTTAGGTCGATCTCGCCCACCCGCTAGCCAAGCCGACGGCGGCCCCGGGCGCATCGCCCGGGGCCGCCGAGTGGGAGAAGCTCTGGCCGCTAGCTAGAGCTGGCGACCTTCTTCGCCGCATGGATCAGCGCGCGGCAGGCGAATATCTGGACGAGGGTACCGAAGATCGGCTTGTTGTCGAACGCCGCACCTTCCAGTTCGCCCTTGATATTGCCAGCCAGCTGGTCTCTTGCTACCTCGAGCGCCCGCAACTGGTTGTCGATGGTCGTGAACGTGCTATCACCTGTGCTCGTGCTCTCGATCGCGTTCGTGGAGGCGACGAGCGTCGCCGCCCCGAACTTCCCGACACTAGAGTTCAGCTGCTTGTAGCACTCACCAAGGGCAGTCACGCCGGGTCGACTCAGCGCATTGTTCGGCTGCGTCAGGACCTGGGTGATGACCCGCCCGTCGTGCTCGTAGTCGTCCTGCAGCCCAGTGAGGTACATGATGGTGGGCCGGATGTCGGTCTCGTCCACCCACGGGCCCTGGAAGTGGTTGTCGGCCACGACGGTCTGGCCGCTGTTCGGGCCGGCCGAGCTAGGACCGGCATCGGCCGCCGGCCCGTCCAGGCCCAGGTTCTTCACGCCCGGCCCCACGAGGCCAACATAGTTGGTGTTGATCTCGGCGGCATAGTCGCCATGATCCCAGGCGAACCCATCGTTCTGGGAGATGCACCCGGCTGCGGTTCCGCCGGGACAGGTAGCCTTGCCGCTCGACAGGTAGTAATCCGGCCTGGCGAACATGGCCAGCGTCGGCGTCCTCGCCGGGTCCGCGTCGACAAAGTGCAGGATGCCTTCCTCTACCGGGTTGGCGAGGTAGTTGGCGATCGGCTCGTTGACGTTGCCCGAGTACGGATTCAGCGGGTTCGTCAGATCCGCGACGTCGTGCTCGAACGTGCGAGCCACGGGACTGTCCGGCGCCGGATTACCGGTGAGATAGAACTCCGGGGCTGTGTCGTTCTCCATGGAGAACGGCGTGGTATCCCCGGTCTCGGTGGCCAGCAAGCCGGTCGCGTTGACGCTGATCTCGCCGAAGTCAGACGACGTGTAGGTGCAGTAGTTGCCTGGGGTCACGACGCCGCCGCTCACCGTGGCGCCGGTGCAGCCAGCCGGGGTCGGCTGCAGTGCACGGCCCACGTTAGCGCCGGCCTCGTGGTCGCCCTCGTCGGAGCTGACCACGAACAGGGTGTTTTGGGGCGTGATGCCATCTGCGGCCAGCCGCTTGAAGAAGATCCCGAACGCCTGGTTGTAGTACTCAGCCTGATCGATATAGCACTGGCTACCGCTGCCAAGTGCGTCAGGCTGGCTGCCACAGTCGGCTGCGAACTGGGGCAGGAACTGGTTCCCGTGCAGGTCGGAGATGTACATGTTCACGACCTGAACGCCGTGCTCCAGCATGTCGGCGGCATAGGACAGTGCCTGGGGCGCGTTGATGTTGCCGTACCCGGGGAAGCCCGGGTAGTTCTTCAGGAACGCGCCATTGATCTGGTTGCCGAACTCGTCGGTCAGGTTACCGGCGGCGTTGGTCACCGGCACGCCCTGCGACGACAGGTTCGGTGTTCCGCCCAGCACCGGGGCGAGGTACTTGGCGCCGAACACTGCCTGGTAGCCGTTGTAACCGCCCGGCTCGTCCGGAAGCAGATCTGCTACGGCGGTGTGCGAGGCGGTGGTCTGGCCGAACTTGACCGCTTCCGCATTTGCGCAGAACGCGGCACCCTTGGCGCAGTGCACGCCGAGCCCCACGTAGTCGGCGGTCTCCGGGTCCTTGAACGAATCCGGGTCTGCTGCAAGCTGCTGTGTCTCCGGCGAGTTGGCGCCGAACACGTGCGGGATGTCGTAGGAAGGATTCTCCAGTTCCTGGTTGGCCGTCGCGACCTCGCCGACGTTGCAGCCTGCCCGGGTGTAGGGCACCCACGGGGCTGGCGTCACGGTAGTCGGGGATACCGGCTTGGCCGCCGTAGCTGGCGGCACCGGCGAATAGACCATATTCGGGTTCGTGTCGTGGGTGGCGCTCGGCGTCGTGGAGGACAGGATGTCGATCGGGTTGGTCCAGTACGTGAATGACTGGTCGTGGTCGGTAGTGCCGCTGCTGTCGTAGGAGTTGTACGTGTTGCTGATCCCCACGCCATGCCGGTCTCCGTACAGGCCGGTCGCCGTTGTCAACAGGTCATCGCCTGTGTGCGCGATGAGCGGAGTGTGGCTGTTCGACAGCATCACGCCGTTGTTCTCGATGAAGTTGGTGAGGTTCGGCATGAGTTCGAAATCGGACGGGACGTTGGGGTTGTCCCGGAAGAAGTGAACGTTGTCAAAGCCAAGCTGGACAACGTGCTTGATGCCGTTGGCAAGGTGACAGCCATCGCCCTGCTGCCCCGATCCATGGTGGCTCTTGGCGGCCGGGCTAGCCGACGCCAATCCAGAGGCCACGGTCCCTACCACGCACAACCCGCCGACCAGCGCCGCGCTTGCGCCAATCGCGGCTAGGCGCAGTCCGCGCATGCCTCCGCTTCGCTGCCGAGGTCGCATGTGCTCCTCCTCGTCGCTGCCGCCTGGCCGGGCAGCAGAAAGTGGCCGATGTTGCGTTAGACCTTAGGCCCACTAATCAAACTCTCGGCGACAATTCATTGTCCAGTCAGCCAATCCTCAGGCCGATTCGACAACGGCCGATCGCGCGCGGCAGGCTGCAGCGCCGACCTCGCGCGAGTCGGCGATCAACCCGGTGGTCGACGGCAGAGCCTGCGACTGCTGACAGCGACGAACGCGCACGGCGCCAGCTTGCTCAGTCCCTGGCCAAGGTCCGCGGACTGGGCTCAGACGTTCTGGTGGCGCCCAGTGGGCGTGCGAACCGCAGTATCGGGCCGCCGGGAACTATGTCTGCGGGCGACGCCGGCGTGTCGAGGCCTGCGCCTGCGGGTTCCGACGGCCGTCCCCGGCCGATGCTGGACATGCTGATCGGCCTTGCTGCTCCGCTGCGGCCCGCGGGAGCAGATGAAGAAATACTCAACTGCCAGGTACTGGCTTAGCACCGGGAGCCTGACGGGGACCTGACAGGCCCGGACGAGCGCCTTGCCCGGCTCGGAGTGATGCCAGTTATGAGATGTCGGGAAGTACTTCTCGATCGTCAGGCTGCGCGCCAGGCTGGCCCGGAAGTCACGAAGCGGCTGGATATTGTTGTACGGCCAGTAGATACTCGGCGCGCGGTGATTGAAGTTCACGTACGTCGCGACGAGGTGGCCGTCCGGTTTGAGCAGATCGTTGATCTCCGCGAATTTCTGCTCCTGGAATTGGCCCATGTATTCGAAGACGCCCTGGGCGATAATGATGTCGAACTTCTTACCTTGGAAGCTGATCGGCGATTCCAGGAAGTCAGACTCAATCAGGTTCGGCGCGGGATCGTGAATCGCGATGTCAATCCCGAAATAGCGTATGTTCTCCCTGAGCAGGTCCTTCAGCGCCGTCGGCCCGCAGCCGACATCTAGCAGTTCACAGGGCCCGTTACCAGCGATCTTGTTAACTACGCCGGCGGCCTTCCGCTGCCGGTAATACGGAGTGGTGTACTTGAGGTTCTCGTTACTCCAGAAATCACGCTTATAATACATAGCGACCCCATCGGCCTTCTCGGGCAGCGCGCCCGCCGAGTCAATTCGACGATAACAAGCGCCTACCGGCACACTATGGTAGCGACAGCCGATAATAAGCTCATTAACTGACCGGATCAGATAGGTAATAACTTTGGTAAACGCTCTCGGCACGCTTCAGCGGCCGAGAATTGCTCGTGCGTGAAACCACCAGTTACGTCTAGGATCGTGCCGTGACGGTGGAAGCAGTGATCTTCGACTGGGGCGGGACGCTCACCCCGTGGCACACGATCAACCCGGCGGAGCTGTGGTCGTGGGTGTGCGAGCCGCACTTTCCCGCAGCCGAGGCAGCGGATTACGCCGCCGCGCTCCTCGCAGCGGAGGACGAGCTGTGGCGCCTGTCCAGGACCGAGCAGCGCAGTGCGACGATGACCGCAGTGTTCGAGCTCGCGGGCGTCACCGCGACCGAGGCGTTCCTTGCCAGCTACCTCCGCGCCTGGGAACCGCACACCTTCACCGACCCGGACGTGCCCGATCTCCTCGACCACCTGCGGGGATGCGGCGTCCGGATCGGCGTGCTGTCGAACACCATGTGGCCGCGTGGCTGGCATGAGGACGTGTTCCGTCGCGATGGGGTGCTGGAGCTCATCGATGGCGCCGTCTACACCAGCGAGATCGACTGGACCAAGCCGCACCCGGAGGCCTTTCAGGCCGCGATGGCAGCGATTGGCATGACCGATCCGGCTCGCTGTGTCTTCGTCGGTGACCGGCCGTTTGACGACGTGCATGGCGCCAAGAGCGTCGGCATGCGCGCGGTCCTAGTGCCGAACAGCGATGTCCCGCCGTACGCGGCGGCTGAGCCGGACGCGGTCATTAGCCGCCTCGCTGACCTCCGGCCGCTCGTCGAGGCCTGGTAGGCCTAGTCGGCCGGCCCTTGCTTAGTAGTGCAGGTGCGTCTGCCAGTCGGGCGGAACGCGACCAGCCGGGCCGGGCACCGGCTGTTCCTCAGGATGATGTTCCGGCGGAGCTAGCGCGGGACCGCCTTCGTAGAGCTGATCAGTCTGGTAGTCCCAGAACCACGACTCGCCCGGTTCGAAGCTCCGGATAATAGGATGCCCGGATGCTGCCGCGTGCTTCGTCGCATGCTGCTCAGGTGAGGTGTCGCAGCAGCCGACGTGCCCGCAGAGAGCACACCGGCGCAGGTGCACCCACCAACCGCCGACGGCATCGCACTCAACGCAGACCGTCCCGCTCGGCGGGACCGACGGGTCAATGCCTTCAATCGTCGTCATGAGGTCTCCGAATCTTGTTGCGGCGCCTGCGGGTCACCGAGCGACTCATTGGCCGCCCATCGGTATACCCCGCTTGCCATGGTGGATGTGGCCTGACCGGCCCGGATGCTGAACACGCGGTGCCGGGCCCGCCTGATCTCGCTGTCATCTGGCCCTGCCAGCCAGGCCAGCTCGGCTAGGTGTGCGGCGAGCCGCAGGTCATCCTCACCGCCGCGCAGGCCGGCTACCCGCGGTCCGGTTGTGCCGTCCCCAGCAGGTGCGGCGCCGGCCTGCTCGGCGCCTGACAGAACCGCTTCGGCGAGCTCGACAGCGCGGGCGGCAAGCACGCCCGCGCCACCGGCAAGCCCTGCCAGTTCCGAGGCAAGTGCACGCTCGGAGGCCGGCTTCAGCGTTGCCGGGTTGCCGTCCCACCAGCCGCCGTACAGCCGCCAGATGGTTCGCACGATGAACTCGGGCTCGTCGTACACCGGCTGCAAGTAGGGCCGGTCAGCCAGGTGCCACGGCACTGTCACCGTGTGCACGGCCTCGTCGAGGCGGCCGCCGCCGTTCATGATCTCCAGCGTCTGGCTGACCAGCGACTCCAGTAGCTCCGCGGTATCGGTGAGTGCGCACTGCACCCGGTCGGCGCCGACGACAGGCAACCCGTGACCAGGCAGCAGGTACTCCGGCTGTAGGGCCAGCATCCGGCGCAGCGCTTGTGCCCATTCCAGCGGGTAGCGCTGGACCTTCTGCGGGTTGCCCGCGTTGGGTGATGCCCAGATGAACAGGTCACCGCAGCACAGAACGCGGCGCTCGGCCAGCCACGTGACGGTGTGGTCATCTGTCTCGCCCTTCTCATGACGCAGGCTCAGCGTCGTGCCACCAGCGGTAACCGTCATCGCATCCGAGTAGGTGCGATCTGGATAGCGGTACTCGGTCGGCCAGCGCAGTCCGCGGAGCCCGAACTGCCGCTGATTGATGATCCCGTTGTAGCCGGCCGTGGCGATGTACCGGTCGAAGCGGCGCGGCAGGGCCTCGTGCGCCACGACGACCGGTGCGGGCCAGCCTCGCTCCTGCGCCTCGGCCTCCCAGGGGGCGACGCCAAAGACGTGGTCAATGTGACCGTGTGAGTAGATCGCGGTGTGCAGCCGCTGATCCGTCCAGCGCCGGAGCTGGCCGTGGATCTCCTGTGCCGCGAAGACGCTGCCAGTGTCCACCAGGACCAGGCCGTCGGTTGTCCTGATGGCGGTCACGTTGGCGAACGCGGGCAAGAACGCGACATCCTCGCAGATCTCAGCCATTCCGCCGAGATGGCCGACCGGGTGGAACTCGCTGGTCCGCACCTCGCCGCGCCACAGCCGGTCGGCCAGCGCCAGGATGTCGGTGGTCACCGGGGCAGCTCCTCCCGCAGGTCGTCCCTGAAGCCTGCATACCACGACGCGAACTGGGTCAGTGACTCCAGCACCACCGCAGCCCCGGATGCGATCAGGTCTGCCCGGCTGAATGACCCGGTTGGCACGCCAATCGCCAGTGCGCCAGCTGCCTGGCCCGCGGCCATGTCGGCCGGCGTATCGCCGACGTACACGGCAGCGCCGAGCCGGGTCAGCACTGCAGCCTTCTCCGGACCGTGCACATGCGTGAACACCTCGTCGGCCCGCAGACCGACCGCTTCCAGGCTGGGCTGCACGGAGATCGGATGCTTGGCCGTGACGATGACGGCCCGCTCCCCTGCGTGTCTGACCGCGATCAGCGCCTCGGCGGCGCCCGGCAGCGGGAACGTCATCGTAGGTGCCAGCCGCACATAGTGACGCCGGTAGGTGTCGGCCGCCTCCTGCTGGCCGTCTGCCGGGAACCAGTAGCCGACCTCATCCTCAAGCTTGATGCCCATCCGCTGGTCGACCGCAGCTAGATCGATCGCGACGCCGAGCTCGGCAGACACCGCGGACCAAGCCGCCATGATCGCGGGCCGGGAGTTGATGAGAGTGAGATCGAGGTCAAAGCCAACTGGTCCGGCCGTGCGCATCGGGCTCCTCACTGCTAGGCCCTGGCGGCTAGCGCGCGCACATGCTCGGTCAGCTGCGCGGCCACGACTTCGAATGGCCCGATGTTATGCTCGGCGCGGCAGATCACCACTGCGCCCTCAGCTGCCGCCAGCAGCAGCGTAGCCGTCGCCGCCGCGGTCACCGCGCTCAGTCCGCCTGCCTGCAGGGCGCCTGCCAGCTTCTCCTGCCAGGCGCGAAATGCTTCGGCGGCCCGTAGCCGCTGCCTTTCGGTCTCGGCCGCGACCGTAATGGCGACCAGGGCGCAGCCCGCCACGAAATCCGTGTAGGTGAGCAGGGCCCGCCAGGCAGCCAGAAACGATTCAGTGACCTCGATCGCGGACGCCCCCATGTCCTGGTCGATCAGCTGCAATGCGTGCGCTTGCGTCGCCTCGATGGCCGCAGCGACCATCTCCTCCTTGCCACCCGGAAAGTGGTGGTAGATCGATCCCCGAGGCGCGCTGGTCTCGGCCAGCACGCTGGAGAACGAGGTCGCCTGCAAGCCCCGCTGGGCGAGCAGTTTGACGGCACCGGCCACCATCCGGTCCCGGACTGCGCTCATCCGCTCTCCAATCAAAACTTGACTATGACGGCCATCATACTCTAGGTTCTATGACGACCGTCATAACGAACCAGGGAGCACTTCCATGCCCATGATCGACGTCTATGCACCGGCCGACATCTTCCCAGCAGACGCTGATGAGCAGCTTGGCACCGAACTTACCCACGCCGTGCTGCGCGCCGAAGGAGTGGCTCAGCCCGGTCCATTCCACCTCGACAACACTGCCGCATTCATCCACCGGCTGCCGACTTCGGCGATCTCCACCGCAAGTACGCCCGCCGCACGCGCGGTCCGGGTTCAGATCGTCACGCCGCCTGGCTCCCTGAATCGCCATGGCCAGCGGCAGATCACGAGCGAAGCCACCGAGATCATCGCGAAGACGGCCGGTGACCCGGGCCTGGCCGCCCGGACATGGGTCATCCTGACCGAGGCAGCTGAGGGTGGCTGGGGCGTCGCAGGGACCGCCTTCGGCATCGAGGAATTTACTGCGCTCGCCAGGAAGGCCGCGGAGGCGAAAGGCCGCGCATAGGCCCGACCCGCCGTGGCATGGTCGGACCATGGAGCAGAGCTCCCCGGGCCCATACGCGTTCGGCGATACCGACGTCGCGGCCCGTCGGCTCGCGCTGCTGGATCAGGTATTTAGTCCGTCGTCATGCTCGATGCTTACCGACTTCGGCACCTCACCGGTAGCGCTCGCCTACGACCTCGGATGTGGCCCCGGCTATACCACCGCGATGGTGGCGCAGCTGTCGAGGGCCGCCCGGACCGTTGGTCTCGACAGCTCGGCACTGCACATCGGGCGGGCGCGGACCGACGCCATCGGTCCGGTCGAGTTTGCGGTGCACGATGTCACGGCACTGCCGTTCCCGGCCGGCCCTGCGGACCTCATCTACTGCCGCATGCTGCTCGCGCACCTGCCCGATCCGGTCAGCGTGGTCCTCGGCTGGGCCAGCCAGCTGACCGGGGACGGCCTGGTGCTCGTGGATGAGATCGAGTGGATCAGGACGAGTCATTCGGTACTGCGAGCCCATCTGCGGCTGGCTGAGGAGCTAGTGGCTGTCAGCGGGGCCCGGATGCGAGCAGGGCCGCTGCTTGCCGGACTTGCGGATGCGCCGGGCCTTCGGACCAGGCACCTCAGGATTGCTGAAGTGCCGGTGCCGACCGCGCTGGCAGCGACGTTGTTCAGCATGAATATCGCCGTCTGGGGAGATCGGCCAGCACAGCTCGGCCTGTGCACCGCCACCGAGCTCCGCGATCTCGGCTCGGCACTGTCGGCCCTGACGACATCACCGGCAGCTGGAGAGATCACGTGGGGTATGCGCCAGGCCGCTCACGCGCGATCCGGACCCTGAAGCGCTAGCCCCGCGCCGGCCGCAACCATGTGGCCCGAGCCAACGTCCAAGCCGCATGCGACGGAATGCCTGTGCGGTGCTCGCACTGAGCATCGCGGTCCTGACCGGCTGCAGCGCCGGCGGCTACCAGCAGAACGTGACCGGCAGGTTCGTGCGGGTCGGCGGCCCGGCGCCGGGCTTGCCGTTCTCGCTACCGGGCACGATCACCGCCCGCGCTGCCAGCGGCCAGACGTTCAGCGCCACGGCAGGCAGCAACGGTCGCTTCAGCCTGTCGCTGCCGCCCGGCACGTACCGCGTGACAGGCCGCAGCCCGCTGATGCAGTCCGGGCAAATGACCTGCGCCGCGCCGGCGGCATTGCGCGTGACCCGTGGCAAGCCTGCGGGCCACGTCACCGTAGTCTGCTCGATTCCCTGACATCGAGAGTGTGGAGCCCGGACCTACTCGGCCTGGATCCAGCTCACCAGATCCTGACGGCTGATCGTGTCAAGAAGGGCCGGGTGGTCTGCCGCCATGTGCTCACGGATCGCCCCGACCACCTGGTCCTCACTGTCTCCGCGAGCGACGTACCCGCACTCGCACCGGATCAGCTTCATCCCGCGTCTCCCCTCCTTGCTGGCGTTAACTCGTATCGTATTGCCAAGATGTTGGCGTGGCCTTGCCGTCTCTTTACCCGATGCGGATCCAGATCTGCGGGCAGTTCGCCGTCGAGCTCGACGGCGAGCGACTGGAGTCGCTGCTTCCCGGCCGGCAGGGGCGACTGCTATTTGCTTATCTTGTCGTGAATCGCCACCGGCACGTCTCCCGCGACGAGCTGGCCGAGGCCCTGTGGCGAGAGCCGGATCAGGCCGCGGTAGACGCGAGGCTGAATCCCCTGCTGTCAAAGCTTCGCAGGGTCTTCGGTACCTCCTCGATTGACGGCCGTTCCGTTCTCCGGCTGTGCCTGCCGGGCGCCTGGGTTGACCTGGAAGCCGCCGCCGAGGCGATTCACCGAGCTGAGTCCGCCGTCGCCCAGCAGGACTGGGCACGCGCGTGGGGTCCGGCAGTTACGGCACTGATCGTGGCCGAGCGCGACTTCCTTCCCGGCGAGGACGCCGCGTGGATCGACGATGTCCGGCATCGGCTCTTCGAGCTGCGCGTGCGGGCGCTGGAAAGCTACGCGGCCGCCGCACTCGGGATCGGCGGAACCGAGCTCGCTGCAGCCGTCCGGGCCGGCCGGCAACTCACCCGCCTGGCCCCTCTTCGCGAAAGCGGCTACCGCTACCTGATGCAGGCTCTCGCCGAGCAGGGCAACCTCGCAGAGGCACTGAGCATTTACAGCGAACTGTCCAATTGCCTCCGCGATCAGCTGGGCGTATCACCCAGTCCGGCTACCCGCCAACTGCATGAACGGCTCCTCGCTGCGACCTAAGCGAGGGCGCCAAGGTTTCGCCAACCTAGCCGCAACTTTGCGGCAAGGACGCAGTCGTAGACCTGATCCGACGAAGCCCGCACCACCCGGAGGCTCAGATGATGAAGGTCACCGACCAGCCAGCAGCCCAGCCGGAGCCCGGTCCCCGGCACGAAGCGCTTGTCGATCCGGACTGGCTGGAAGCGCACCTGGATGACCCACTGGTCCGCGTTGTCGAGGTCGACGTCAGCCCGGCCGCCTACAGCGACTGGCACATTAGCGGGGCCGCGCTCTGGAATGTCTACGCCGACGTAAAGGACGCGGACTACCGCACGGTGGAAGTGGCGGCGCTGGAACGGCTGGTAGCGCGGTCAGGCGTCGGCCCGGATTCGACGGTTGTCTTCTACGGCTACGCGCCCGCCCTCGGCTTCTGGCTGATGAAGCTATGCGGGCATCAGGATGTCCGCATCCTCGACTGCAGCCGCGACACATGGCGGGCCGGCAACCGCCCGTGCAGCACCCAGCCGTTCAGCGGCGGCGAAAGCGCCTACCGTGTCGCCGAGGAGAGCGATCAGCTGCGGGCAGACCAGCTGACCGTCGCCGATGCGATCGGTGACCCCGCTCGCACGATCCTCGACGTCCGCAGCGACGCGGAGTACCAGGGCGACAGGTTCTGGCCGTCCGGCGGCATGGAGCCGGGCGGGCGGGCGGGGCACGTTCCGACCGCTGTCCATCAGCCCATAGATGGCCTGTATCGCGTCGATGGCTCGTTCCGCTCCGCCGGGGAGCTTCGCCGGATCCTCTCGTCGGCGGATCTCGACGGCGATCGGGAACTGATCACCTACTGCACGATCGGCGGGCGGGCCGCGACTGCCTGGTTTGTGCTGACCTATCTGCTCGGCCGCGAGAGAGTACGGGTCTACGACGGATCATGGGCGGAATGGGGCCGTCTGCCAGACGCGCCCGTCGAGGGTACGAGAGGTCCATCCGATGACGGCGCCTGCTAGCCGCGACCTGTCCCTGCCCGGCGCCACGCTTCGCTTTGAGATCGCCGGGTCAGGTCCGGCAGTCGTGCTCGTGCATGGATTCGGGCTCGACATGCGGATGTGGACGCCTCAGTACGCCGAGCTGTGCCGTGAGTTCACCGTCGTGCGGTATGACTGCCGCGGCTTTGGCTCGAGCGGGCCGTTCGATCCGGCGATTCCGTACACCCACGCCGGCGACCTGATTGCGCTGCTCGATCATCTGTCGATCGACCGCGCGGCGATCGTAGGACTGTCATTTGGCGGCAGGGTGGCACTCCAGACGTCCCTGGCCGCGCCCAGCCGGGTACAGGCGCTGGTGCTGCTGGATGCCGTCCTTGATGGTGTCCCATGGGATGCCGAGTCCAAGGCCGGGCTGGCGGAGGTCTCGCGACAGGTCGCCGCTGGCGGCGTAACGGCTGGCCGCACGGCATGGCTCGCGCATCCGCTGTTCGCCGCCGCGCGCCAGCATCCCGCGCTGGCCGAACAGCTTGCCGCGATGGTTGCGGACTACCCCGGCCAGCACTGGCTCGGAACCGACCCGCACCTGCCTGACGATCCCCCGCCGATCCAGGCACTCGAGCAGATCACCACTCCAGCCCTGGTAGTCGTCGGAGAGAACGATGTGCCAGGTTTCCTGGCGATGAGCGACATTCTGGCGCGTCGTCTCCCCGACGCTGAGCACGTCCTCGTACCGAAGGCCGGGCACATGGTCAGCATGGAACAGCCCGAGCACGTCAATGCCATCACCTGCAAGTTCCTGCAGCGCCGGCGGCCGACGTCGACAACACGTCAGCTCAGTCGCTGAGATAGCCGGGCGCGACAGCAGGAGTGCCGACGCTCCTTCTTCCACTGCGCCGTTGCCAGTCCTAGTACGCTCGTACTAATATCAGTTCATGAGTACTAGCAGACGCGCGCCTGGCCCGAGCGGCAGCACGTTCACTCAGCTCAAGCGTCGTGATCAGCTTGTGGACTGCATGATCGACGCAATCACGGAGCTGGGCTTCACGCGTGCTTCGGTAGCCGAGGTGGGCCGCAGGGCCGGGGTGAGCAAGGGAGTGGTCACCTACCACTTCGCCGCCAAGGAGGACCTCGTCCGCGCGGTGATCGATGACGTCCTCGGCTCGATGCGGGAGTACCTGGAGCCGCGGCTACTCGCTGCGAAACCACTAGAGTTCCCGGAGCGGTTCATCGCGGCCTACGTCACCGAGTGGACCGGCTACTACCGGACCCACTCCCGGCAGGTGCTGGCGCTGGTCCGGATCCATAACAGCTTCCGCGACGAATCCGGGCGTCCTAACCCTGCGTTCGACGTGCGCGCCGACGACATCGCGATCGTCGCGCGCGTGCTGACTCTCGGCCAGGACATGGGCCGCCTCGGCAGTTTCGATGCCCACGTCATGGCGGTGCTCATGAAAGCCGCGCTGGACGACCTGCTGATCCAGTTCACCGACAGCCCAGAGCTTGACCTGGAGGCCTACGCCGCTGCGCTGGTGACGTTGTTCGAGCAGGCCACCCGGCCGTACCCGGTTGCAAATACCCCCGTCGGCACAGAGCCGATTCCCACCTCACCGGGAGGAACGGATGAAGCCGTACTTTGACACCAGCCACGTGGCGGGCTTGCTGCTGCTGATCGCCACCATGGCTTGGGGTGCAATGGAACTCGGCAAGACCAACAACAGCCGTCCGGACGGCATCAAGGTCGGCGGCGGCGGTCGGCAGATCGCCATTCTGCCCACGATGGCCGTCGCAACCGCCGCACTCTACCTGGGCGCACGATTCGTGCCCTCGGCTGTGATCCAGCCAGAGGCCGCGATCTTTGCTGTGGGGATGGTGGTCCTAGTAGGCGGCCTGCTACTGCGCGGATGGTCGATCATGACGCTCGGCAGCTACTTCACGGGCCGGGTCATCGTCAGCGCTGACCAGCCAGTGATCACCGCTGGCCCGTACCGCGTACTGCGTCACCCTAGCTACACAGGCATGCTGCTGGCCTGCCTCGGGATCGGTCTGGCGTCAGCCAACTGGGTCAGCCTGACCGCGATGGTGCTGCTGCCGCTGGCGGTCCTGCTCTGGCGCATCCGCGCCGAGGAAACGGCTCTTGCTGCGTCCGTGGGCGACCGCTACCGCGCCTATGCCGCTCAGCACAAGCGCCTCGTTCCGTTCGTCTGGTGACCCGCGGACGTCGGCCACAACGCACGACTGCCGTCCGGCGTCACAGTAGATATGACACGCCATCATGGGACGGCCTGCCGCCTGCCGGGCCGCCGTCCGCGAGGTCACTTTCCGACCGGTCTCTCCGGCCCCTGGTTGGCTGCCTTGGTGCTCTGCGTGCTGCTCGGAGCCTGCGGCAGCTCGCCGCGCGCGACCGCGCCGTCGCCGGGCGCACTAGTGACGTCTCCCGCCGCGACCAGCCAGCAGGCCGCGGGCTCCGCGGCACAAGCCGTCAGCAACGTGTTTCGCAGCCCTCTGCTGAAGCCGCAACTGTTCGTTACCGACGGTGCGGTCTTCGTCGCGTGGCAGACGTCCCTGCCCGGCAGCGCCGCCGTGCTCTCAGAACTCGCCCGCATCGATGCGGCCACGGGCAGGATCCAGGCGAGACAACTCTTCAGCGCGTATGTGCCTCAGGTGCTGGAAGCGGGAGGCTCGCTCTGGGTTGCCGCCTGGACCGGTTCGGTGTCGGCCAGCGAGACGCTGCTGAAGCTGAATCCGGATACGCTCGGGGTGACCAGGCGCTGGCACATCGGGACCGGGGGCGAGTCGGCCTGGGCCGCGCAGGTGCTCGCTGTGGCGCATGGCGGGCTCTGGACTGCCGCCGGGAACCGCCTCGTACGGGTGTCGCTGCCGAGCGGCAAAATGACCGCAACTGTCGCCCTGCCCGGAGCGGATAGCTCCGACGTGTCCGCCAACGCGGCTGGCACCAAGCTGGTCGTCGGGGAGGCCAACAGCGAGGGGCTCGGCGCTGTCCAGCGCCGCGACACGACGACCGGAGCGCTTCTGGCCTCCCACCGGGTGCTGGGGGTGGCAGCTCCAGCGGTCGCCGGGCCGGCGCTCCGCCGTGTGGATATCCGAGGCGACCGGGATGCAGGGCTACGTCCAGCGGCTCGATGCTGCCTCGATGAGCGCAGCTGGAAGCACCTGTGCGGAAGGGCGAATCACTCGCACGTGCGTTCCGGGAGACAACGACGTCACAGCCCGCGTCGCCGACGGACTGCTGTGGGTCACCCAGGAAGCCGGCGGGAACGCCCGCAACTACTGCGCGGACCCCGTCGATGGCCGGAGACTCGCGGCGATCGAGCTCCCTCAGCCAAACGATGACCTCGTCCTCGCGATCGGGCCGCATCAGATCTTCTACGCTGCACCAGGCCCCAAGGCCAGCGAGTACCTGCGCCAGGAGCCCATGCCTCGCGCCTGCCGCGCGCGGTGATACGGCGTATTTCGCCGGCCCGCTGCTAGGTCAGCGGTTGCTCGGTTGCCCTGACCTCCACCGAGCCGTACCACGCCGCTGGGATAATGGTGGCTAGTTCCACGGCGGCCTCAAGGTCGTCGCATTCGGCGATAACCCAGCCGGTGAGCTGCTCCCTGCCCTGGGCGGCTGGGCCATCACCGACGATGATGTCACCGCCATCCCAGCAGCGCACGATGCGCGCGGCGCGAGCGGGCCGCAGGCGCTCACTTTCTGCCAGCACACCTTGTGCCTTTAGTGCGTCCAGCGTCGCAGTGAGACGTTCCTCGCGCCGATCCCTTTCACCGTCGCTCACTGGTGCATCCTCGTCGCAGTAGATGAGCAAGGCGTAGCGCATCCCGCCTCCACGGACTAGCTATCGGCCACGCCACCGCCTAGCGGAAATGCGCGGCATTCGCCGGCCAATGCTGCTGCACCGTCCATGTCCTCGGCCGTCACGATCGAGTAGCCACAAAGCCGGGTCTCGACACCGAGTTCCCCTTGCTGCTTCGGTTCAGCTGCCGCCGTCTGTCGAAGAGGTAGACGGTGAAGGACGGGAAAACTAGGCAGGGTGCCCGAATTCGTATCGCGGGCACGTCTATAGCTGCAGCCGAGCAGGCGGAATGGCAGTTCAGCACGGATGGGAGGGTTCTCGTCGACACGGATCTTGTCACTAGGGCACAGGCTGGCGACGCAGATGCCTTTGCCGAGCTGGTCGAAGGGCACCGGCATGAGCTTCAGCTTCACTGCTACCGCGTCCTCGGCTCAGCTCTGGACGCCGAGGACACCGTCCAGGAGACGTTCCTCGCCGCATGGCAGCACCTTGCCGATTTCGAGGTCCGGTCGTCGCTGCGAACGTGGCTGTACCGGATCGCGACCAACCGATGTCTCGACGCCCTACGTTCCGCTCGCAGGCGTCGGCCCCCTGAATTCACTGTGCCGGTAGGCCGGTACCCAAAGCCGAACGCCACCGGCGATGTGATGTGGCTGGAGCCATATCCCGATTTTCTCTTGGAAGGAATCGAGGACGCCACACCCGGTCCTGATGCTCGCGTTGAGACGCGCGAGGCTATCTCATTGGCATTCGTCGCTGCCCTGCAATTGCTGCCGCCGCGTCAGCGGGCCGTCCTGGTGCTCCGGGACGTCCTCGGCTTCCGGGCCAAAGAGGTCGCGGCAATGCTTGACACCACCGAGGTCTCGGTGAGCAGCGCGCTTAAGCATGCTCGCGCGAACCTGCAAGGCAGGCTTCCTCCGCCCAGCGACCCGCCTCCCGCCCCGAATTCCCAGGCCGAACGAGCCTTGACCGAACAGCTGGCCACGGCATATGAGGCCGGAGACGTTACCGCCTTGGTGGCATTGCTCACCGAAGAAGTCGTGATTACCACGCCGCTTGCCGGTGGCGAGTACGCGGGTCCGGCCGCAGCGGAGCGCTTGTTCGAGGCGATCTTCACGCCGGACCGGTCCTATCGCCTGATTCCCACCCGAGCCAACAGGCAACCCGCATTTGGCGTCTATGTCCAGGACCCGGCGACGGGAGTGTTTCACGCTAACGGGATGCTGGTTGTTACCCTGGGCGGCGATCAGATCACCTCCATGACCCGCTTCGACAACAGCGTCATCTCAAGGTTCGGTCTACCCCGGCGGCTCCACTGAGTCGCCGTAGCGTCAAGACGCATCTTGACCAGAATGCGCTCCGTCATCGAGGGCGCGTGTCCGGTCAGCGAGGTCGTCCGCACCTACGGGTGGCCGGCCCCGGTTAGGCGCTGCTGGCCTGTTGACGCGCCGAAGCGGACGCGGCGTTCCAGCTGTGGTCGGGGCGGCCCCAACCTCACCGGCTGCGATCAGTGCAGCTATCAGCCGACCGGCCGGCGCCGCCTCGCAAGCCCGCGCAAACGATCAAACCCCGAACCCTGACGTGGGTTCAGGGTGTCCTCGATGTCTTGAGAGATCACAATGGTGGGGCCGGTGGGATTCGAACCCACACTGCCAAGAACCTAAATCTTGTGCCTCCTGCCGTTGGGCTACGGCCCCAGTTTCCGGCGGTACGCCGCCGGTCGCGTTCGGAGTCAGACGCCAAGCTCCGCGCGCAGTCGTGCCACATGCCCGGTGGCCTTCACCGCGTACTGCGCCTTCTCGATCTTGCCGTTCTGGTCAACTACGAATGTTGACCGGATGACGCCGACGGACTTCTTGCCATAGAGCATTTTCTCCCCGTAGGCGCCGTACGCGTCCAGCGCCTTGTGGTCCGGATCGCTCAGCAACGGGAACGTCAGTCCGTCCCGCTCCGCGAATCTGGCGAGCTTCGCGGGGCTGTCGGGTGAGATGCCGATCACCGCGAATCCGGCGGCGGCCAGGCTGGACAGGCTGTCCCGGAAATCGCATGCCTGCTTCGTGCAGCCCGGCGTCATCGCTGCCGGGTAGAAGTAGATGATCACGCGCTTGCCGCGCAGCGAAGACAGGCTGACGGCATTGCCCTGCGCGTCGGGCAGGGTGAATTCTGGCGCCGCGTCGCCGGGAGCCAGCCGAGTCTCGGTCATGCCTCGTTCCCTTCCTGCACGATGCCTTTCCCCATGCTGGTGCTGAGACTAGCCGAGAAGGGTCGCGATAACCGGGGCGAGGCCGCGCAGTGCCCGGCCGCGGTGACTGATCCGGTCCTTGTCGGCCGGGTCCATCTCCGCTGTCGTGATGTCCGCTGAGTCGGGCACGAAGATGGGGTCGTAACCGAACCCGTTGCGGCCGCGCGGCTCGCGGATGAGCCGTCCAGTGACCTTGCCCTCGCTCACGTCCTCGCGGCCGTCTGGCAGCACCAGCGCCGCGGCGCAGACGAACTGGGCACCGCGCCGTTCATCGGGCACGTCCGCGAGCTGAGCAAGCAGCAACTGCAGGTTCGCTGCGTCGTCGCCGTGCCGGCCGGACCAGCGGGCAGACAGGACGCCGGGCATGCCGTTCAGCGCGTCGGCGCAGAGGCCGGAGTCGTCGGCGACCGCTGGCTGGCCGGTGAACTCAGCGATCGCATGTGCCTTGAGCAGTGCATTCTCGGCAAATGTCGCTCCCGTCTCGGCCACGTCCGGCGCGCCGGGGAACTCGGTCAGGCTGGCCAGGCGCACGTCGATGTGGTCAGCCTGAAGGATCCTGCTGAGCTCGTTGACCTTATGCGGGTTCGCAGTCGCCAGCACGAGCACTGTGCTCATGCGCCGAGTACGGCCTGCTGGAGCTTGGTCAGCTCGGCGCAGCCGCCGACGGCGAGATCCAGCAGGCCGTCAAGCAGCTTGCGATCGAACGGCTCGCGCTCTGCTGTGCCCTGAACTTCGACGAAACTGCCGTCGCCCGTGCACACCACGTTCATGTCGGTCTGCGCGGCGACGTCCTCGTCGTAGCACAAGTCCAGCCGCGGCTCGCCATCGACAATGCCCACGCTGACCGCGGCAACCGAGGCGATCAGCGACTGGCCCTTCGTGCGCTTCCGCTCCTTCAGCCAGCTGATGGCATCCGCCAGTGCCACGTATCCGCCCGTGATCGCGGCCGTGCGGGTTCCACCGTCAGCCTGCAGCACATCACAGTCGATCATGATCGTGTTCTCGCCGAGTGCGTGCGGATCGATGCAGGCGCGCAGCGAGCGCCCGATCAGCCGGGAGATCTCCTGCGTTCGGCCGCCGATCTTGCCCTTCACCGACTCGCGGTCGCTGCGCGTATTGGTGGCGCGCGGCAGCATGGCGTACTCGGCCGTTACCCAGCCCTGTCCGCTCCCCCGGCGCCAGCGCGGGAGCTCCTCCTGCACGCTGGCCGCGCACAGCACCCTGGTCGCGCCGAACTCGATCAGCACCGATCCTTCGGCGTGGTCCAGCCAGCCTCTGGTTATCTTGACATCGCGGAGCTGATCGAGCTGTCGTCCGTCTGGTCGTGGCATGATCGCCAGCCTAGTGCTACCAGCCGGCTCGCTCCGGCGTGCCGGCCTCGATCCAGCGGTACGTCCGGGCCACGCCATCGGCCAGCGAGGTGGTCACGGCCCAGCCGAGATCGCGGTTGGCGCGCTCGGAGGCCAGCGCGCCGCGCAAGAGCTCACCAGGGCGGGCCGGGGCGAACACGGGGTCGATGGACTGGCCGGCAACCTGACTGATCACCTCGACCAGCTTGAGGACGCTGATCTCCACCCCGCTGCCGATGTTCCAGGTGCCGGGCCGTCCGCTGTCAGCGGCGGCCAGGAATGCCCCGACGGCGTCGCCGACGTACACGTAGTCCCTGGTCTGGCGACCATCGCCGTAGATAGTCGGGCGCTCACCCGCGAGCGCCTGCGCGCAGAAGATCGCCACCACGCCGGCCGCTCCCGCGGGATCCTGCCGCGGCCCGTAGACATTCGCGAATCGCAGCACCGCATGGCTGGTCCCGTGCAGCCGGTTGTAGAGCCCGACATACTGCTCGGCGCAGTGCTTGGCGACGCCGTACGGCGACTCTGGCAGCGGCAGGACGTCTTCCAGCGAGGGAATCGGGGCATCACGGCCGTAGATGACCGCGCCGGTCGAGCAGAACAGAACCCGCGCTCCGACCGCGCGGCCCGCCTCGAGCACGTGCACCGTGCCGATGATGTTGGCCTCGGCATCGAACGCCGGCTGCGCGACTGACACGCGGACGTCGATCTGTGCCGCGAGGTGGCAGATCAGCTCAGGCCGGAACTCCGCTACCAGCGCACCGAGCGCGTCGGCCTCGGTCACGCTGACCTTGTGCGTGACGGCCGCCTCCGGCACCCTGCCGGGCCGCCCAGCCGACATGTCGTCCACGACAGCGACCTCGTCACCCCTGGCAATCAGGGCGTCCGCCAGGTGTGATCCCATGAACCCGGCGCCGCCGGTGACGAGCACGCGCATGGCAGTGGAGTCTATGCGCCGCTGCCGAGAAGCCTGAGGCCGGAAGTAGCGAGCCGGAGCGGGCCGCTGAAGGCCGCTGCGGCCTGTTCCAGGCTGGTCGCCGGGTCATTCCAGGGCACCAGGTGGGTCAGCACGAGCGCGCCGACGCCCGCCCTGGCCGCATGCTCGGCCGCCTGCCGCGCGGTCAGGTGCAGATCGGCGGGCAGGTCAGGGCCGTCGAGGAACGACGCCTCGCTGAGCAGGAGGTCCGCGCCGCTGGCCAGCCGGACGAGTTCCGCGGATGGGCCGGTGTCGGCGGAGTACGCCAGCACCTGACCCCCATGCTCGATCCGGAAGCCGAAGGTCTCGACCGGGTGATTGACGTGCTCCGCGCCCACCCGCAGCGGGCCGATCTCGATCATCCCAGCCGTCAGGGTGGTGAAGTCAAACGCATCGGCCATGCCGGGGTTCTCGCTGCCAAGAGCCCTGGCCAGCCGCTCGCGCGTGCCCTCGGGGCCGTAGACACTGATCCGCGGCCGCGGGCCCTCCGGATGGTAGTTCTGGTAGACCGAGTAGCCGATCATGTCCAGGCAATGGTCGGCGTGCAGGTGGCTCAGGCAGATCGCGTCGATTTCGCCGAGGCCGGCGTAGCGCTGCAGGGCGCCAAGAGCGCCGTTCCCCAGGTCGAGAACCAGCCGGAAGTCCCCGGTGTCAATCAGGTAACAGGATGCGGGGCTCTGCGGGCCGGGGAAGCTGCCCGACCATCCCACGATCGTTAGCTGCACGGCCAGTCCGGGAAGGGCCGGGAATCGGCTGTCCTCACAGCGAGTGAGAATAGTCCGCCCTGCCAGCTCATCTGCTGTGCCAGCGCGCTGGCGGGGCCGGCTAATCAGCCGTGGAAGCTGTCGACAAAGCTCGCACTCCGGCTATCATCCCCCCAAACAGCGTCATCCGCAGGAAGACTCCAGGCCAGCGACAAGGGCGCGGCAAGCGCCCGCGGAGGTGTCATGACCAACCAGTCAACCGAGCAGGACCTCCCGGTCCCGCTCGCGCTGGCGGAACCGTCGGTACACGTCCGGCCGGGCTGGATCGCCGGACTGAGCCTGGCGAGCCTCGGCATGTGGATGGCGTCGCTGACCCCGATCCAGGTCCTGCTGCCGATCCAGCTCCAGGACATCGACAGCAAGCACAAGATCCAGGCCCTGGCGATCGTGTCCGGCGTCGGCGCCGTTGCCTCGGTGCTCGCCACGCCGTTGGCCGGAGCCCTGTCCGACCGGACCACCTTCGCCTACAGCATCTTCGGCCTCAATGGGCGGCGGCACCGGTGGACGCTCATCATGGCCCTGCTTGGCGCCGTCAGCATGCTGTTGCTGGCGCATCAGCGCACCGTCGCCGGAGTCGCGATCTTCTGGGTGCTGTTCAGCGCCTTCCAGAATGGCGAATACGCCAGCCTGAGCGCCGCCGTCCCCGATCACGTGCCGGTCCGGCAGCGAGCGACGGTCGCGGGCTGGGTCGGTATGCCGCAGGCACTCGGCCTGGTGATCGGAACGGTGCTCGTAGTCCTCGTCTTCGCCAGCAAGGTCGTCCCTGGCTACTACATCATGGCCGCGCTGTTCTTCATCCTCGTGATCCCGTTCATCTTCTTGACGCCCGACCATCCGCTCGACCCGCGGCACGTTGACGCCTTCTCCTGGAAGAAGCTGGCGCAGGCCTACTGGATCAGCCCGCGCGAATACCCGGACTTCGCGTGGGCCTGGCTCACCAGGTTCCTGGCGTCGCTCGCCATCGCCATGGGCACGCTGTACCTGCTGTATTTCCTGCGCGACAAGGTGAAGCTGTACCACCAGGATCACATCCCGGCGGCGACGGGCCTGCTGATCCTGATCGTCATCTACACGCTGTGCGTCGTGCTCACCGCCATCGTCGGCGGCGTTTACTCCGACCGGATCGGCAAGCGGAAGATGATCGTCACGGTCTCGGGCGCACTGATGGGCGTGGCGGCGCTGCTGCTGACGTTCGTCGAGAACTGGGACGCCTCGCTGCTGGCCGCAGTGCTGTTCGGCATGGGCTTCGGCGCCTACCTGGCTGTCGACCAGGCCCTCATCACCCAGGTGCTCCCAGCTGCCGCGGACCGGGCTAAGGACCTCGGCATCATCAACATCGCGATCGTCGGTCCGGCCGCGATCGGCGCTGCGATCGCAGGCCCGCTGGTGTCGCTGGGCGGTTACCCGACGCTGTTCGCCGGCACGGCCATCGTGGCCGCGCTCGCCTCGGTCTTCGTCTGGCGGATCAAGAGCGTCGCTTAAGGCTCACTGGCCCCCGACTTCGGCCGCGGCCGAGCCGGCCGACCCGTTGGCCAGGGTGCGCAGCCGTCCGCGGCCCACCCGGGCCAGCTGCCTGCTCTGCGCGACCAGCCGGCCTGCCGCGTCCCAGACCTCGGCCTCCTCGTCGAACCATCCGCCGCTGACGTGCCGGCAGCGCGCCGCCACCTGCAGCGGGCCCGGCGCGGGCACTCCGCGCATATGCCAGGTGAGCTGAACGGTCGGCGCCCAGCCGGTAGCGCCGAGGCCGAACACCGCCGGTGGCAGTGCGTCGACCGCGAGCGCCAGCAGCAGCGCATCGGGATCACGGGGCTCTCGCAGCCGGACATAGCCCTGCATCTCCGGCACGCCCGATGGTGTGCCGCCGCGCCAGCCGGTGCACGCGGGGTCGAGCAGGACCTCGACCTGAGCGGGGAAGCCGGCGGTCCCGTCAGCTGCCACCGCGCCAGGCCAGTTGCCCAGATCGATGCACTCGTCGATGGAGGGGAACAGCGGTCGCTTCCAGGTCCAGTCCAGCGCCTGCAAGGCCGCTCCGGCCCGGTCGGCTGCGTCGTTTCCGGGCGAGACCGGCCCGTCAGGCACCGTTCCCGTGGTGATCGTGGTATCGAGAACGGCCAGGCCGTCCTGGACGAGGGTCGCCCGCGCCGTCGATGCGGTCTTGCCGTGCTTAAGCCAGCTGACCTGCACCTCTGCCGCGGCCAGCTGCGGTACCCGCAGGAAGTTGGCGCTGGTCGCTACCGGATGCGGGTGGGGCGAGCAGTCGAGCACGGCGCGCAGCACCGTCGCCAGCAGCGCTCCGCCGTTGACGGCTGGCGGCGTCGTCCCGCCCGGTGTGACGAGCGCGAACCGCGGATCCGCCGCGGCGTCATACAGCCACGTCCCGGTGCCTGCGGCGAGCTGCCCGGCCTGGCCCGCCGCCTTGCTCCGCCGGCAGACCGCCGTTGCCTCGTCGAACACCGTCATCGGGCCTGGCTCGCCTTCTACTCGGGGGTTGTCACGCATCGTGGTCTGGCCAGCGGAGGCGCCGTTGCCGCCGGCCGGTGCCCGTCAGGCCCAGAGCTGGCCCTCCAGCCGCGCCTCGGCCTCCTCGAGCGTTCCGCCGTAGGCGCCGGTCGACAGGTACTTCCAGCCGGCATCAGCGATGATCATGGCGATGTCCGCGCGCTCTCCGGCCTTCTGCGCCTTGGCAGCCTGGCCCAGGGCGGCGTGCAGCACGCAGCCCGAGGAGATGCCGGCGAACAGGCCCTCCTCGGCGAGCAGCTCCCTGGTCCGGCGCAGCGCATCGGCCGAGGCGACCGAGAACCTGGAGGTGAGCACGGACTCGTCGTAGAGCTCCGGCACGAACCCCTCGGACAGGTTGCGCAGCCCGTAGACCAGCTCGCCATACCGCGGCTCGGCCGCCACGATCTGGACTCCCGGTACATGCTCGCGCAGGAACGTGCCCGTCCCCATCAGCGTCCCTGACGTGCCCAGCCCGGCCACGAAGTGCGTGATCTCCGGCAGGTCAGCGAGGAGCTCAGGGCCGGTCGTCTCGTAGTGCGCGCGGGCGTTGGCCTCGTTGCCGTACTGGTACAGCATCACCCAGTCGGGGTGCTCAGCGGCAAGCTGCTGGGCGACCCGGACTGCCTCGTTCGAGCCGCCCGCCGCCGGTGAGGAGATGATGGACGCGCCGTACGCCTCAAGCAGCATCCTGCGCTCGACCGAGGTGTTCTCCGGCATCACGCAGATCAGCCGGTAGCCCCGCAGCCGGGCCACCAGGGCCAGGCTGATCCCCGTGTTCCCGGAGGTCGGTTCGAGGATGACCGAGCCGGGATGCAGGAGCCCGTCCTTCTCGGCCGCCGCCACCATGTATGTCGCGGCCCGGTCCTTCACCGACCCCGTCGGGTTCCGGTCCTCGAGCTTGGCCCAGAGCCGCACCTCCTGGCTCGGCGACAGCCGCGGGAGCCCGACCAGGGGCGTCCCGCCCGTGGCGTCCAGCAGGGAGTCGTACCGCATGTGTCAGCCGACCTCGCGATCGCGGCTCAGCTCGCGCCGCCGGCCACCGCCGGCAGCACGGTGACCGTGTCGCCGTCGCTCACCGGCGCGGACAAGCCGCCCAGGAAGCGGACGTCCTCGTCGTTCAGGTACACGTTGATGAAGCGGCGCAGGCCCGAACCGTCCATCAGCCGCTCCCGCAGCCCGTCGTAACGGCCGTCGAGATCGGCAAATAGCTCCTCGAGAGTGCTTCCCGAGCCCTCAACCGACTTCTCGCCGCCGGTGTAATTGCGCAGGATGGTCGGGATACGGACCTCGATTGCCATGACTGTCTGCTCCAGTGACTGCGTGCGCTGGTGGGTCGTCTGGGTGCGGGCCGGCTCGGCGCCCGGTCGGGGCCTCCGGCCAGCGGCATCCCCTAGGCCATCCAACCGGCTGCTGGCCGCGATCATTCCGGCTCGAAGGTTACGTCCTCCTCGGTCACAGCGCCGTCCACGATCCGGAACGAGCGGAACTCTTCGCGGTCCGGATCCCGTGTCGAAACTAGTACATAATGCGCACCGGGCTCGCTGGCGTAGGAGATGTCGGTCCGGGACGGGTAGGCCTCCGTGGCGGTGTGCGAGTGATAGATCACCACCGGCTCCTCGCCCCGGTCGTCCATCTCCCGCCACACGCGCAGCTGCTCAAGCGAGTCGAACCGGTAGAACGTCGGCGAGCGCTCGGCGTTGAGCATGGGGATGAACCGCTCCGGGCGATCACTGCCCTCCGGGCCGGCGATCACACCGCATGCCTCGTCGGGATGGTCGGCGCGGGCGTGGGCCAGGATCTTGGCGCGCAAGTCCGCGCTGATCGTCAGCATGGCGGCAGATTAGCCCAGATCTGAGCTGAGTCCCGCGGCCGCCCTGCGCCGCGTCCTCGGCCCGGGCGGGCTGCGGGCAAGCTACGAAAGCGACTCGATCAGGCTGTCCTGCAGGTATGCGAGCCACTGATAAACCCAGACATAGGCGGAACGCGGATCGCCGGGCAGCAGCCGCTGGGACAGATCCTCGTTCTCGTCAGTGATGCCGAGCCGGACGCTCAGCGCCAGCCGGACGTCGTTCAGCGCGCGAAGCCACTGCTGGCAATCGGGCTCGCTGAGCCGCACCTCCCCACCGCTGGGCGGCAGCGAGGACAGTACGGCCTGCGCCGCGGCAACCTTGGCCGAGCGCAGCGTCTCCTCGGTGTAGCGCCGGAATTCGGCCGCTGCCTGCGGATCGTCGGAGTACCCGTCAGGAAGGAGCCGGGCGAGCACCGGGTCGTCGGGCAGCTCGACGTGCTTGGAGAGCCCCAGCTGGGCTTCCATGTCGCTGCTGTCCGGCCCCGACTCGGCAGCGTTGCTGTCGGCGCTGACCAGTTCGGCGATCTGGCTGACCAGGCTCCGGATCACGCCTGCCTGAGCCTGCTCGAAGAACGCGGCGGCACCGCCAGGAACGGGCCGGAATGCGGCGGCGGCACTGATGCTCTCGTCACCTTCTTCGTCCCACGCGAAGATGTCCCAGCTCACGACAGGATGTCCCAGTTCACGAGTTGCAGCTCACGAGTCCGAGCTCATGTGTCGTGGCTCACGGTCGCCCAGAGGCCGTAGCCGTGCAGCGTCTCGGCGTCCCGCTCCATGGCTTCCCTGGTGCCTGAGGACACTACCGCCTTGCCTCGGTGGTGCACATCCAGCATCAGCTTCTCCGCCTTGGCCTTGGGATAGCCGAAGACCTTCTGGAACACGTAGGTGACGTAGTTCATGAGGTTTACCGGGTCATTCCAGACCAGCGTCACCCAGGGTGCGTCCAGACGCGCATCATGTCCCGTCATCGGTTGCTCAACCTCAGCTGGCGCGACGCCCACCTGCCGTCACCTCCCCAGTAGGTGAGTGTGCCACTCTCAAAACGTTAGTGTTCCACGCCTGCCCGACGCGAACGCACGGACATTTCACCTCTTCGGCTATCGCCTGGGATTCTCGGCAGATAGCGCTGGAAATCCCGAGCGATAACTGGCGCCGGCGGGCTGAGCCCTTGTTCCGTAAGCTGCCGTGGTGAGCTTCGATCTGGCAGGCGGCCGTGACGAGACCGGCACCGCGCTGCTGACCGATCACTACGAGCTGACCATGGTGCGGGCCGCGCTGGGCAGCGGGACCGCGCATCGGCTAGCAGTGTTCGAGATGTTCGCCCGGCATCTGCCGAGCGGCCGCCGCTACGGCGTGGTCGCCGGCACTGGCAGGCTGCTGGATGCGCTGCAGGAGTTCCGGTTCGGCGACGCCGAGCTTGAGTTCCTCGAGCGGGCGAACGTCACAGATGGCCCGACGCTTGAGTTCCTCCGGAATTACCAGTTCAGCGGTGACATCTGGGGATATGCCGAGGGCGACTGCTACTTCCCCGGCTCGCCGATCCTCGTCGTCGAGGGGCCATTCGCCGAGGCAGTGATCCTGGAGACGCTCGCGCTGTCGATCTTCAACCACGACTGCGCGATCGCGTCGGCCGCGTCCCGGATGGTGACGGCCGCCCATGGCCGTCCGCTAGTTGAGATGGGCTCACGCCGCACGCACGAGCGAGCGGCGGTCGCTGCCGCCAGGGCCGCCTACATCGCCGGCTTCGCGACGACCTCGAACCTGCGGGCCGGGTACCAGTACGGGCTCCCCACCAGCGGGACAAGCGCGCACGCGTTCACCCTGGTGCACGACGGCGAGAAGCAGGCGTTTGCCGCCCAGATCGACGCACTCGGACCGGGCACGACGCTGCTCGTCGACACCTTCGACGTACCTGGCGCGGTCCGCACCGCGGTCGAGCTCGCCGGCCCCGATCTCGGCGCGATCCGGATCGACAGCGGCGACCTGGCCGTGGTCGCCCGCGAGGCCCGCGCACAGCTCGACTCCCTGGGCGCGACCAGGACCAGGATCGTGCTCACCGGCGACCTGGACGAGTTCTCGCTGGCCGCCCTCGCCGCTGAGCCCGTCGATGCCTACGGCGTGGGCACGTCCCTGGTGACCGGCTCGGGCGCCCCGACCGCCGCGCTGGTCTACAAGCTCGTCGCCCGCGCGGACTCTGAATCGCCCGGCCCGCTGCGTCCGGTTGCCAAGCGGTCGGTCGGCAAGCCGTCCCGAGGCGGGCGCAAGTGGGCGGTGAGGCAGCTCGATAAGACCGGATCGGCCACGGCCGAGCTGGTGACCGATTCCGAGCCAGCAGACGGGAACGGCGGAAGGCCCCTGCTGCAGCCGCTCGTCCGTGGCGGCCAGATCATCGCGCGGGAACCACTAGCGACGGCTCGGGCCAGGCACGCCTCGGCCTTGGCCGAGCTGCCCGTGCACGCCCGCCGGCTATCGCGCGGCTACCCCGCTATCCCCACCGTGTTCCAGCCAGACCGCGACTGAGCAGACCGCGGCACAAATCTGGTTGCCTGCCCCGCGAGCCGCCGTGCCAGAATGTGCCGGTGCACAGGAACGCGGAACGCGTTGCCGGTCAGCTAGCCGCCCTCGGCGTCCATGGCGAGGTTCGCGAGCTTGCCGAGCCCGCTCCGACCGCGGCCACCGCAGCCGCCCAGCTGGGCTGCGAGGTCGGCGCGATCGCCAACAGCCTGGTGTTCAGTGCCGATGGAGCGCCGCTCCTGGTCCTGACCAGCGGTGCGCACCGCGTCGACACTGCCAAGGTCGCGGCCGAAGTCGGCGCCGACAAGGTTGGCCGCGCTGATCCCGACTTCGTCTATGCCGCCACGGGGCAGCGCATCGGCGGCGTCGCTCCGGTCGGTCACCCGAGCCCGATCCGCACGCTGGTGGACACGGCGCTGCGGTCCTATGACGTGGTCTGGGCGGCTGCAGGGCATGTGCACACGGTGTTCCCGACCACCTTCGACGAGCTTGTCCGGATTACCTCCGGTACGCCAGCGGACGTGAGCTAGCGCTACGCTCAGCCCGTGCGCGCACTTTTGATCGTTGATGTGCAGAACGATTTCTGCGAGGGCGGATCACTGGCCGTAGCGAGTGGCGCTGCGGTGGCCCGGGCTATCACGGATTTCCTCGCCAGCCCGGCCGCGGCCGGCTACGACCACATAGTGGCTAGCCAGGATTACCACATTGACCCTGGCTCACACTTCTCCGGCGAGCCGGACTTCGTGACTTCATGGCCGCCACATTGCGTGGCCGGAACAGCTGGGGCGAAATTCCACCCCGACTTTGATGTCAGCCGGGTCGAGGAGGTCTTCCGCAAAGGCCGGCACGCGGCAGCCTACAGCGCCTTCGAAGGGCTCTCCGAGAGCGGTGAAACGCTCCTCGCCTGGCTGAGCACACGCGGCGTCAAGAACCTCGACGTGGTCGGCATCGCGACCGACTACTGCGTCCGGGCGAGTGCCGCAGACGCCGCAGCGGCCGGATTTGCCACTGCCGTTCCGCTCGGCCTCACCGCCGGGGTGGATCCCACGACAACAGCCGAGGCGCTGACCTCGCTGCGCGCGGCTGGCATAGAGCTCAGCGGCACGCTACTGGGCGCGGAGGGCTAAAGCTTGCCGGCTAGCAGTCACGGGGCTAGCCAGTCACCGGAGCTAGTCGTCGTCGCCCTCGGGCAGCCCGTCGTAGATCCGCTGGCAGTCGGGGCACACCGGGAACTTCTTGGGATCCCGGCTCGGCACCCAGACCTTCCCGCACAGCGCGACGACGGCCGTTCCGGTCACAGCGCTGTCGACGATCTTGTCTTTCTCGACATAGTGCGCGAACCGCTCGTGGTCCCCGTCCCCGAACGACAGGTCAGGCCGGACGTCTTGGTCTTGGCGGACGTCAGTACCAGGAATGGTTTCTGTGCTCACGGGCCTCAGTCTACGCGCCGCTAATTCCATTCCGGATCGTCCGGGAATGTCGCTACCAGCGCAAGATCTCCGCCCTGACGTCGCAGGACCTGCTGCCACAGCCGCTCCGGATCGGCCGCGAACGCGTCGGCGGGGTATCCCGGCAGCACATACCAGGCACCCTCGTCGATCTCCTCGCGCAGCTGACCAGCACCCCACCCGGCATACCCGGCGAAGACCCGCATCGAGGTAATGCCGTCGGCCAGCAATTCCGGCGGCGCACCGAGGTCGACGAGGCCGATCCTGGACATCATCGGGGTGCCGTCAAGTGACCGCCAGCCAACCGGCTCATCGTTGCCGTGGGCGAGCGCCAGTGCCAGCGCGCTGTTCGGCGAGATCGGCCCGCCGCGGAAGACCACGGGCGGGCCGGATGCTAGCGGAGTCCACGGCTCGAGTACCTGATCGAGCGGAACTTCCGTCGGCCGGTTGAGTATCACGCCCAGCGTGCCCTCCTCCAGGTCGTCCTCCACGATCAGGACGACCGTCCGGCGGAAGTTAGGATCGCCCAGCTGCGGGGTGGCCGCCAGCAGGCGGCCGCTGAGGGACTGCTCCTCCATAGCCCCATGATGCGACACCAACCTGAACGCCGGCACAGCGGCGCCTGATAATCCGTGGCGAGCGGCCAGATGGACAACAACCGGCCGACTGAGACGTACTCTGCAAGGGTGTCCTCTGGATTGAGTAGCACGGCCGCGCCGGTGACGCCCGGCATCACCGAGCCGCGGTCGCAGGCCGCGGACAGCCAGCCCGCCATTGACGCCGCCCGGCTACGGGTGGCGGTCGTGCGGCTATCCCGGCGGCTTCGTAAGCACGACCTGGCCGGCCTCACGCCGAGTCAGCTGTCGACGCTGTCCTCCGTCGGCAAGAGCGGGCCGGTCCGCCTCGGCGATCTGGCTGCCGCTGAGCGAATTGCGCCATCAACGCTTACCCGGCTGGTCAACGTGCTGGAGGACCGCGGCTACCTGCTCCGGAAGGCGGCCCCGGACGATGCCCGGGCCTACCTCGTCACCGTGACCGACAGCGGCAACGAGGCGCTGGACCGAATCAGGCACGAGTCGACGAGCCTGCTGACCGACATCCTGAGAACGCTGCCCCCAGATCAGCTCGCGGCACTCGAGGCGGCCCTGCCCGCTCTAGAGCGGCTAGCCGGGCTCGGGATAAGCCCGGCGGTCGCTGTCGGCTAGAACAGCAGGCTGGACAGCGTCGACCGTGCCTTGCTGACGCGCGGGTCCTTAGGCGGGAAGATCTCGAACAGGCTCAGCAGGTGCATGCGCGCTTTGTCCTTCTCGTCCCCGGACGTGCGCCTGATGGTGGCGAGCAGCCGGTCGAAGCTGTCCTCGATCCGGCCCATCGCCAGGTCGATGTCGGCTACCCGCGCCTGCGCCTCGGCGTCGCCCGGCCGGCTGGCGGCTTCCCGCATGGCTGCGGCCTGGTCGTAGCTGTCGACGCGGCGGAACAAGTTGACCTGGCCGAGGCCCATCGTTGCCACCGGGTCGCCAGGGTCGGCGTCGAGCACCTTCTGGAACGCGGCAGCCGCGGCGTCCATGTCGCCTCGCTCCATCGCAGCCTGCGCCTCGGCGAAGATGTCGGTTGCACCTGGCCCGCCGGGGTAGTCCACCGCTTCGCCCGCTGCATCAGCCGGGAGGGCCCCGTCGGCGGAGAGCGCGCCGCCAGCTCCGGGTGGCAGCCCGAGCTGATCGGCGATCTGCATCACCTGTCCGAGCCATTGCCGGACCTGAGCCTCCGGCATGGCGCCCATGAAGCCGTCGACGACCTGCCCGGCGACGATCGCCACTACCATCGGGATGCTCTGCACCTGCAGTGCTGCACTCAGCTGCGGATTGGCGTCCACGTCCACCTTGGCGAGCACGAACGCGCCGTCCGCTTCGGACGCGAGCTTCTCGAGGACAGGGCTGAGCTGCTTGCATGGCCCGCACCATTCGGCCCACAAGTCGAGGACGATGGGAACGGTCCGCGAGCGGGCAACGACCTCGGCGTTAAAGGTCTCGTCCGTGACGTCGATGATCAGGCCGGACTGACTGCCCGGCTGGCCTGGCGCGGCCGTGCCCTGCTCCGCAGCGCGCTGCCTGCGCTGCGCAGCAGCCTGGCGTGCGCCCAGGTCGATAGCCCCATGAAGGGAAAAGTCCCGCGGCTGCTTCATGTCTCCATCCTGCCGCACCCACGGGGGGCTCCGCCCCCCGTGCACCCCCGACACGAACCCGCGAGGGTCATCCACCGAGAACCCGCCGCCATCCGCCGGCTATTCCCTCCCACGGGGGCTCCGCCCCCGTCAGAACGCGGGGGTCTCGAAGTAACCGCCCCACTCGTCCGTCAGCGCACCGCAAATCTCGCCGAGCGTCGCCTCGGCACTGGCGGCTGCGATCATCGGCGGGATCATGTTCTGGCCTGACCTCGCGGCTGCGAGCATGTCGGCGAGAGCCGCGGCGACGGCGGCTTCGTTCCGGCCCGATTTCCGCGTTCGCAGAGCCCGCACCTGGTCGACTTCCACCTCATGGCTGACTCGCATGATCTCAATCGGCTGCTCGACCGTCTCGGTGTGGCAGTTCACGCCGACCACCAGCTTGTCGCCCTTTTCCAGCTTCTGCTGGTAGGCAAAGGCCGACTCGGCAATCTCGGCGGAGAACCAGCCGTCCTCGATGCCGCGCAGGATGCCGCTGGTCATCGTTCCGTCCTGGCTCATCGCCTTGATCCTGGCGAAGATCTCCTCAGCCTCAGCCTCGAGCTTGTCGGTCAGGGCTTCCAGGTACCACGAGCCGCCCAGCGGATCGGCGACGTTGACGACGCCCGTCTCGGCCATGAGCACCTGCTGGGTACGCAGCGCGATCTCTGCCGCCTTCTCGCTCGGCAGCGCGAGCACCTCGTCGAGCGCGTTGGTGTGCAGGGAGTTCGTTCCGCCGAGCACCGCGGCCAGCGCCTCGATTGCGGTCCGCACCACGTTCATCTCCGGCTGCTGCGCGGTCAGCGACACGCCCGCAGTCTGGGTGTGGAAGCGCAGCCACTGCGCCCGCTCGCTCGTCGCCCCGTAGACATCGCGCAGCCAGCGCGCCCAGATCCGGCGGGCAGCGCGGAACTTCGCGATCTCCTCGAAGAAGTCGATGTGCGCATCGAAAAAGAACGACAGCCCCGGCGCGAACACGTCCATGTCCAGCCCGCGAGACAGCCCCAGCTCGACGTAGCCGAACCCGTCCGCCAGCGTGAACGCGAGTTCCTGCGCGGCCGTCGAACCCGCCTCGCGGATGTGGTAGCCCGACACCGACAGCGGCTTGTAGTCCGGGATGTGCTCGGCGCAGTACTCCATCAGGTCGCCGATCAGCCGCAGGTGCGGCTGCGGCGGGAAGAGCCACTCCTTCTGGGCGATGTACTCCTTGAAGATGTCAGTCTGCAGTGTCCCGTTCAGCTTGCCGATGTCGGCGCCCTGACGCTGAGCTGCGGCCAGGTACATGCAGAAGACCGGGACCGCCGGGCCGCTAATCGTCATGGAAGTTGTGATGTCCGCGAGCGGGATACCGCCGAACAGCGTGTCCATGTCTGCGGTCGAGTCAATCGCCACGCCGCAGTGGCCGACCTCGCCCGCCGATCGCGGGTCGTCGGAGTCGCGGCCCATCAGCGTCGGCATGTCGAACGCGACCGACAGCCCGCCGCCGCCGGCCTGCAGCAGCATCTTGTACCGCTCGTTGGTCTGCACCGCGTTCCCGAAGCCGGAGAACTGCCGGATGGTCCAGGTCCGCCCGCGGTATCCGGCCGCGTACAGCCCGCGCGTGAACGGGAACTCCCCCGGCCAGCCGATCCGGTCGAAGCCCGGCACGACCGCGCCCTCCGGCGGCCCGTAGACCGGGTCAAGCTCGACGCCGGACAGCGTGGTGAAGTCGGCGTCCCGCTTGTGCGTGGCGTCATAGCGCTGCTGCCAGCGCTCCCGGCCCCAATCCCCGTCGGCCATCAGGCACCTCACGCGAAAAATAGTTGGACGTCCTACTATCTACCGAGTCTACCCCCGCGAGCCGGCCAGCAAAATCCCGGAAGCAGCCCAACCATCTCGGCCGTGCGTCGTCATAGGTAGTGCCCGGCATGCGGTTTATCTGCCTGGAACGAGGTTGTTCTCCCCAACGGTAGAAATGTGGTAGAGCTATGCAAGACGGAGTAACCGGTGCAGGTTGTGCTGTGCTCCGTCCGCGCGCCGCATCCCTGGAGGATTCAGCGTCTTTCCAGCTCACGTGGCCGTTGGTACCCGCGCGCGAGGCCCGGCAAGGGAGCCCGTCTAAGCAGAGGAGCACGGTGGCGAGGCTCCGCACGTCGGACCAGCAGGCAGTCGAGGAGCTGTTCAACGCCTGCTATCCGCGCCTGGCGGGCTGGGTGCGCAGGCTGGTGGACGATGACGAGACCGCGCACGAGATAGCGTCCGAGGCCTTTACCCGGCTGCTCTCGCGCTGGTCGGGCCTGGACAACCCGCAGAGCTACCTTTACATGATCGCTACCAATCTGGTCCGGGATCACTGGCGCAAGTCCGGCCGGGAGCGCAACGCGATCCGGGTGATGACCGCCGCTGGCCCGGCTGAGCCCGCCTATCTCCCAGCCCAGGATGTTGACGTCCGGGCTCTCATCCAGGCCTTGCCCGAGCGACTGCGCAGCCCGTTCCTGCTGCACTACTACGGCGGCTTCGGGCTCAAGGAGGTTGCGGTCATGCTCGGTCGCCCGGAGGGCACGATCAAGGCCGACCTGTTCAACGCCAGGGCCCGGCTGAAAGCCGCAATCGGAGACGCCCGTGACTAGCCCGCGCGACCCCATCGACGACTGGCTGGCGACCGGCGTGGCGCCGCTGGGCCCCCCGCCAGGCTCGCTGGCTCGCATCAGGCAGCGGGCCAGGCGGCGCAAGACCAGGCAGGCGACCTTCGCCGCGGCCGGCTGCGCCGTGGTACTGGCAGGTGCCGTCGCGGCGCCACAGGTCATCTCGGCTCTGCACCAGCCTGGGCAGCGCGGCAAGCAGCCGATAGCGGTCGGCAGCACCGCTCCGTCGCTGCAGCCCAGCCGCGGCAGCAATACCGCCGCGCCGCAGGTCACCAAGCACACTCAGATCCGACCCGGCAGCACACCAGGCTGTCGACGTCCACGTCCGGGACGCTTCCACCCGGCAATTTCCGGCCGACCTCGGTAACGTTCGTCGGCACTGGCTCACGACGGCGTCGTCGGCGCAGTCATCGGCCAAGCCGGACCGCCCATGCGCGACCGCGGACTGCACGTCGCTGGCCGGGACCTCCAGCTACGGACGGACCTGGTACGGCGTCAGTGCCCCGTTTGCGCCCGGCCCATCGGACAGCTCGGGAGTAAGCCAGCTGCGCTTCGCGAACATGTCCGACGGCTGGGCTTACGGTCCCGCGCTTTACGAGACCAGCAACGGCGGCTGGCCGTGGCACCACGGAAGACACCTACGGCCAGCGCGTCATTGACCTGGAGGCGGCGCCCGACGCGGCGCCTTCGCGGTGTTCGGCACCTGCTCTGGCACCGGCTCGGACTATGCCACGGCCTGCACGAGCTACTCGCTGTGGACGTCAGTGCCAGGCACCAGGACCTGGGCGCAAGTCAGTCGTCCCCGCTCCCTACGGCCAGCTGACCTCAGCCTCGTCGGCCGCTCCGCTGCTGGTGATTGCGGGCGGCACCACTGCCGCCTACTTGCTCACCCCATCGGGAGAGATGCTCAGTGCGCCGGTGGCCGGCGGTAGCTGGAAGGCGCTCGGCGCGGCGAAGTGCAAGCCGGGCCCGGCCAGCGCGAGCGGGCAGGCCGCACAGCCGGCCGCCCAGTTCGCCGCAGGTCCCAAGCTAGTGCTGGCCTGCGATACGGCGAATACGGGCGGTGGCTTCACGGCTGCCATCTACACCTCGGCGAACGGCACGACCTGGAAGCAGGCAGGCAGCGTGACCGGGACGGGCACACCAACTTCGCTAGCGTCGGCGGCCAGCGGCCAGGTGGTGCTGGCCACGACGGCGGGGATCGAGTACTCCGCCGATGGTGGCAAGAGCTGGCGGGCGGCCCGCTTTGCTGGCGCTCACTCGGCCGGGGGCTTCAGCTACGTCGGCATGACGACCAGGGATCAGGGCGTCGCGGTCCCGGAGGACTCGAGCCTGGGCGAGGTCTACGTCACGGGCGACGGCGGCAAGATCTGGCAGCCGTCGCCGATCAAGGGCTGACTCGCGAAAGACCAGCTGCTAGCCGGCTAGCTGTCCTTGAAGTCGCCAGCCGTCACCCGCAGGCTGCGCAGCAGGCCGAACATGTCCTGGAGCTGATCCCGGCTGTATCCGCCCATGCCGAACTCAGACCGCATCAGGTCATCGGTCGCGCGCTGCATGACCTCACGACCGGCTTCGGTGATCTCGGCCAGCGTGCCCCGCCCGTCGCGCGGGTTCGGCTTGCGGGTGACCAGATGCTGGAGCTCGAGCCGGTCGATGATGTTCGTCACGCTGGTGGGGTGCACCATCAGCCGCTGGCCGATCACCCGCATCGGCAGCGCGCCGTCCCGGCTGAAACTAAGCAGGACGAGCGCCTCGTAGCGGGCGAAGGTCAGTCCATGGGGCCGCAGCAGGGCGTCAAGCTGGGCAAGCAGGATCTGCTGGACCCGCATGATGGTCGTGACCGCGGCCATCGCCTTCGAATCGCCGAACCGGCCTTCCCAGGTCTCGGCGGCACGAGCGATCGGATCGAACGGCAGATCCAGCGGCTTAGGCACAGCCACAAGGTATCGCGAACGCTCCCCTGCGCCCGGCTTGCCCGGCAATCGGTAACGCGTTGTGTAACAGCAACCGGGTCAGCCGGCGCGTACGTGGACATGGTCATTTACAGACAGTTACATTGCCTGCTGGGGGCCGACTGTTAGCAAAATCCGGGGGAAACTTTGCCGTCCGGCCACGCAGACATGCGCACGGATCCCGTGCTAGCGGCCGGGATCGGCCTGCGGCGTGGCTGGGGCTGGGCCGTGCGCGCGGCAAGCTTCCGTATCAGTGCACCCGCGCCGGGACGAGCCAGCACCCTCGGCATCATGATCGACCACCCGGCCCAGGCCAGCGCGATCGTCGACCTGATGGCCGGACTGGCCCGGCCCGCTTATGGCGAGCTTCGCGTTCTCGGTCATGACATGGCAACCATCCGCGGCCGGGCCGTGGTGCGGCGACGCGTGGGCGTCGCCCGCCGCACTGCCAGGCAATTGCCGGCGATGCGAGTCCGGGGGCTCGTCGAGCACGCGGCGAGGCTGTACGGGCCAGGACGGCACGACCGGCATGCCCTCGCAGCCGCCATCCTGGACCGGCTGTCGCTGCTGCCGTGGGCCGAGGTGACGCTCCGGGCTGCGCCGGACGCGATCGCCAGGCGGGCCAGGCTAGCCGCCGCTGCCGTGCACCAGCCGGAGCTGCTGCTGCTCGACGGGCTGCTGGACGGGCTGCCGTTCCGGGACATGACCGCCTTAGCGCAGGCGATCCGCGACCTGAGCAGGGATAGCGCGATCCTGGTGGTCGGCTGCGACGGGACGGCACTGGATCTGGCCTGCGACGAGGTGCTGGTGCTCGCCGACGGGGTCCTGGTCAGCGCATAGGCTGCGAGCGTGGACTGGAGCCTGCTCGGATGCGGCCAGTACGGCCACGTCACCTTTGCTCCCGATGAGCCTGATCTCCGTGCCGAGCTCCAGGCGCAGCTGGCGGACGGGGATGCCTGGCGCTGCCTGCGCTGCGGCGCCTTCGTGCCGGGTAAGCCGCAGCTGTTCGGGCCGGCCGCCACCGCCCCGGAGGTGGAGCGGGGCAGCCAGATCCGCAGCAAGCTGATCCTGCGGCTGTTCGCCATCGAGCGGTTCCTCCGGGCGCTGGTGATCCTGGCGATCTCCTACGGGCTGTTCCGGTACCGTGCCTCGCGCATCTCGGTGGAGGCGGCCTTCGATCGCGACCTGCCGATCGTCCGTGATCTCTTCCGGCAGCTGGGCTTCAACATCGAGCATTCCAAGCTGTTCGGCCTGCTCCAGCATGCTCTGACGCTCAGCAGCAGCACGCTCACGCTGCTCGCCTTCGGGGCACTGGGCTATGCGGTCATCGAGCTGATTGAGGGCACCGGGCTCTGGCTGGCCCGGCGGTGGGGCGAGTATTTCGCGATGGTCGCAACCTCGCTCGGGCTGCCTCTGGAGATCTACGACCTGACCAGGAAGGTCACGGTCACGGCCCTGGTGCTGTTCGCGATCAACCTGGCGCTGGTGCTGTACCTGGTGATCACCAAGCGCCTCTTCGGCGTCCGCGGCGGCAAGCGCGCCTATGACGCCCGGCTGCGCAGTGAGTCGGTACTGGAAGCGGCCGAGCGGGCGGTAGCGGCGCGGGCCGACGTCCCGCCAGCCGAGACGACTGCGGCCGCAGATCCCCCGTCGGCACCCGATCCCTCATTGGCTTCCGATCCCCAGCCGGCCCCAGATCCTCAGCCAGCCCGAGGGTCCGCCACCCGGGATTCCTAGCGTCCGCCCGCTAGCCGGAGATGAGCTCGGCCGCGGCAGCATACGGGTCCAGCTCACCGGCCGCGACGCGCTCGGCCAGGTCCGCCAGCCGTGACTCTCCGGGCAGGCCGCCCATCCGCTGCCGTAGCTCAGCCAGCGCGATGGCCGAGATTTCGTCGCGCGCACGGGCCCGGCGGCGCTCGCCTAGCTGTCCGGTATCGGCAAGCCAGCTGCCGTGCTTGCTGATCGCCGCGACAAGCTCGCTGATCCCGTCGCCGCTCGGGGCCGTCGTCGGAATGATGGGCGGCTTCCAGTCGCCAGGGCCGTAGCTCGCCATTGCCAGCATGGTTCGCAGGTCCCTGAACACTTCCTGGGTACCGGGCCGGTCGCTCTTGTTCACGACGAAGATGTCGGCGATCTCAAGGATGCCGGCTTTGGCGGCCTGAATAGAGTCACCTAGTCCCGGCGCCACGACGACAAGCGAGGTATCGGCGAGCGACGCGATCTCGACCTCGGCCTGACCGACCCCGACCGTCTCGATCAGGATCATGTCGAAGCCGGCTGCATCGAGGATCCGCAGAGCCTGCGGGGTAGCCCAGGACAGCCCGCCAAGATGCCCGCGGCTGGCCATGGACCGGATGAACACCTGATCATCGATCGCGTGGTCCTGCATCCGGATACGGTCGCCGAGCAGTGCGCCGCCGCTGAAAGGGGACGACGGATCTACGGCCAGCACGCCAACCCGGAGGCCCTCGGCCCGGTAACAGCGGACCAGAGCCCCGGTCACCGTCGACTTGCCCACCCCCGGCGAGCCAGTCAGCCCGACAACGTGCGCCTGACCAGTCATCGGTGCGATGAGCTTCATAACCGACGGAAGAGCAGCCGACTCGTCCTCGACCAGCGAGACCAGCCGGGCTAGCGCGCGCGGGTCGCCGGTCCTGGCAGCGCTGATCAGGGCCTCCGGGTCGCTGCCCGCTCGCAGGGCTCTGCCGGCTTGCCGCCCCCCAGCCGGCCGCAGCTCAGCCACCGGTTTGCTCGTACACGGCGGGCTTCGCCACTGAGCGGCTCAGGCCTGTCCTGTGCCGCGAACCAGGAAGAGCAGGGCGTCACCCTGGCCGCCGCCCCCGCACAGGGCAGCCGCGCCCAGCCCGCCGCCACGCCGGCGCAGCTCAGTGATGAGATGCAGCGCAATCCGTGCGCCTGAGGCACCAAGCGGATGGCCGATGGCGATGGCGCCGCCGTTAACGTTGACCACGTCCGCACTGACCTCCAGGTCACGCATCGACTGGATCGCCACAGCCGCGAACGCCTCGTTGATCTCGATCAGGTCCAGGTCCGCCACGGTCAGGCCGGCCTTCGCCAGCGCGCGCTTGATAGCGCCCGACGGCTGGGAGTGCAGCGAGTTGTCCGGGCCCGCGACGACGCCGTGCGCGCCGATGTCGGCCAGCACAGTGGCCCCGGCCGCCTCGGCCGCCTCGGCTGACATCACGACGACCGCGCAGGCGCCGTCGCTGATCTGGGACGCGGAGCCGGCCGTGATCGTGCCGTCAGCCGCAAACGCTGGCTTGAGTCCCGCCAGCGAATCGACCGTGGTGTCCGCCCTGACGCCCTCATCGGTGTCGACAACGACCGGCTCCCCGCGGCGCTGCGGGATGACCACCGGCACGATCTCCTCAGCCAGCACGCCGTCCTTGATCGCCTTAGCCGCGAGCTGGTGCGATCGGGCGGCGAACTCGTCCTGCTCCTGCCGGGAGATGCCGAGCCCACCATTATGGCGCTCCGTGGACTCCCCCATCGACATCTGGTCGAAAGCGTCAGTCAGGCCGTCGAGGGCCATGGAATCCACCAGCACGCTGTCGCCGTACTTGAAGCCGCGCCGCGAACCGGGCAGCAGATGCGGCGCCTGCGACATGGACTCCATCCCGCCGGCCACGATGACGTCGAACTCGCCCGCCCTGATGAGCTGGGCGGCGAGCGCGATGGCATCGAGGCCGGACAGGCAGACCTTATTGATGGAGAGCGCCGGCACGGTCATCGGGATGCCGGCCGCCACCGCCGCCTGACGGGCCGGGATCTGACCCTCGCCGGCCTGCAGGACCTGGCCCATGATCACGTAGTCGACGCGATCTGCTGGCACGCCCGCGCGCTCGAGCGCGGCCTTGATTGCCAGCCCGCCGAGCTGGGCTCCGGTGAACCCGCTCAGGGAGCCGAGCAGGCGGCCAATCGGGGTTCTGGCCCCGCCAACTATGACTGCTTCGCGCATAGCTGAAACGATACCTGTCACCGAACTAGTGCCTGGAGGTGCAGAAGCCGTGCTGAGCCGAATCGATCACGTCGGTATCGCCTGCCGTGACCTGGACGCGAAGATCGCGTTCTACGAGTCGACCTTCGGCCTGACGGTCGCCAGCATTGAGGTCAGCGAGGCTCAGGGCGTACGGGAAGCGATGCTGGCTGTCGGCACGGGTGCGCCGGGAGCCTCCTACGTTCAGCTGCTCGAGCCGCTGGGGCCAGATACGCCCGTCGGCAGGTTCCTCGAGCGCCGTGGCGAGGGCGTGCACCATGTGGGCTACGGAGTGGCGGATATCACAGCCGCCCTTGCCGCGATCGGCGCTACCGGCGTGCGGCTGATCGACGAACGGCCGCGGCACGGATCGATGGGCGCCTCGATCGCCTTCCTGCATCCGGCGGATGTCGGCGGCGTGCTCACCGAGCTGGTCCAGCCGGCGGGGGGCTGAGGCCGGTCGCCGGAGCCCGATCGGCCAGGTGCCGTTACTGGACAGTACGGTCAGTACCCGTACATTGCGCGACGGCAAAGTGTCCCTACCTGTGTCACATATCAACAAAAAAAGGTATCTCAAGCACGAGCGGCTGCGAACATACCGCCAACCCTCCAGTAGGGGAGTACGCTGCGAGCACCGGACGACCGCAGGACTCGCCCCGGCCGGGCAAAAACTCAGGCGCACCCCCGCGGCGCTGACCACCCCGGCAATCGGAATCGGCACGCGATCGCTTCGGTGTGCCAACCTCCCGTCGACACAGGATTAGGCGACATGCAGCCCGACATCGATGCTCAGCTCAGCAACTTCTTTGAGGATGCCCCGCTACCCGACTTTGCCCGGGTCATGCGCGGATACGATCCGCACCAGGTCAGCGAGTACTTGAAGCACAAGGAATCTGAGATACGCAAGCATCAGGACAACGCTCAGGCCCTCCAGCGGGAGTTGGCTGACGCGCACCGCCAGATGCAAGAGATAGAGCAGCCCACCCTCTCTGGCCTCGGCTCACGGATCGAGCAGCTCTTCCGGCTGGCGGAGGAGCAGGCCGCCGAGCACATCGCCGAAGCCCGGTCGGCGGCCCACGATCTGTCCGCGGCAGCGAAGGTGGAGGCTGCCGAGGCCCGGGCCTCGGCCGAGAACGAGGCTGCGGAGCTTCGCGCCGTTGCCAAGCGCGAGACCGACGACCAGCGGTCGTCGGCCGAGCGTGAGGCCGATGCCATCAGGACGAAGGCGGGCCGCGAGGCCGACGAGCTGAAGTCGACCACCGAGCGCGAGGTGGCAAAGCTGAGGGCCACGGCCGACCACGAGGTCGCGGAAAAGCGCGCGGGGAACGAGCGCGAGGTCGCGAAGATGCGCACCACCGCCGAGCGCGAGGTCGCGCAGATGCGGGCGTCGTCCAAGCGGGACCGGGACGAGATCCTCACCACGGCCAAGCGTCAGGCCGACGAGATGCGCAGCCAGGCGCAGCGGGCGTTCGAGGACAGCGAGGCGGCGCGAGCGCAGGCCGAGTCCGAGTTCGAGATGCACCTGGCTGCACGTCGCGAGGAGGCCGAGCGGCAGGAGACCGAGCGGCTGTCCAAGGCTCAGGAAGCCACCCAGAAGATGGTGTCCGAGGCCGAGCAGCGGGCCGCTGTCGCCGAGGAGCGAGCCAGCAAGGCCAGCATGCAGGCCGAGCAGACCCGGCGCGAGGCGGACCAGCACTCGCAGCAGCTCGTCGGCAACGCCAAGAAGAACGCCGACGCTATCGTGGCCCAGGCCAAGGGCCAGGCCGACCAGCTGCTGGCGGACGCCAAGTCCGAGACCGAGCGCATCCGCAGCCATGCACAGCGCCAGGTCGACGAGCTCAACAAGCAGAAGGAAAGCGTCGGCGCTCACCTGGCCCAGATCAGCCAGCTACTCGGCGGGTCTATGCCGGGCCTGGCCGACGTGCTTAAGCCCGCCGCACCGCAGCCAGCAGTTGCGCCTCCGGCCGCCAGGGCTGTCACGGCCGCGCCGCCAGCCGAGCCGGGGCCCGCACCCGCGACAGTGGCGGCCCCGGCTCCGGCAGCCGCCCGCCATTCGGCACCCGCCGACGGCGCCGCGAAGGCGACGGCGAACGGCAAGCAGGCCGAGGGTGACGACGAGTGGTGGACCGAGTAGCGACCTGCTGAGACGAGACTGATGGGCCCCAGCCGCCAGGCGGCTGGGGCCCATCAGTGCGTTGTCAGGGGGCGATCGTCTGGCCGCCATCGACGATCAGGGTCTGACCGGTCATGAACGAGGAGGCATCGCTCGCGAGAAACACGGCCGGACCGGCCATCTCGTCGGCCGACGCCCACCGCTTCATCGCCGACGATGCCACGGTCGCTGGCCCGATGACCGGGTCCTCCCACAGCGCCCGGTTCAGCGCGGTCGCCGTCCAGCCCGGGCAGAGCGCGTTGACCCGGACGTTGGCCTCACCCCATTCGGCAGCCAGCGACTTGGTCAGCGAGATCAGTCCAGCCTTCGAGGCCCCGTACGGGCTCATCATGGGCGCGGCCGCGACGCCCGCCACCGAGGCGACATTGATCACCGAGCCGCGGCTGCGCTCGAGCAGGTGCGGAGCGAAGGCGTGGCACACATAGACGGCAGAGCTCAGGTTGAGCTGGAGCAGCTTGTCCCAGCCGGACAGCCGCAAGTCGCGGAACGGCACCATGAAGTTCGAGCCGCCAGCGTTGTTCACCACCACGTCCACCGTGCCAAGGTGGTCGAGCGCCGTGGCGGCCGCCTCTGCGACGGCATCGTAGCTGGTCACGTCCGCTGGGATCACGATTGCCTTGCGGCCGACCGCGGCAACTGCCTCGGCGGTCTCGGCCAGCCCGTCCGCGCTGCGCGCGACAAGCGCGACGTCAGCGCCGGCCTCGGCAAGGGCGACGGCGATGACACGGCCGATGCCGCGTGACGCGCCGGTGACGAACGCGTTCCGGCCAGTCAGGTCGAACAGGCTCACAGTTAGTCCTTCCACTCAGTCGGCAACGGCCATGCCGCCGGATTGACCCGGCGCACGATCTCGTTCAGCACTATCCGCACGTAGCGCTCCCCCACCCACAGGTGCTTCGCGCCTGGCACGCCGATCACTTCGGCCTGGGGCACGCGGCTGAAGCGCCGGTGCGCTTCGGGAGGCTGCAGGTAATCATCGTGCTCTGGCACTAGCACAAGCAACGGCTTGCCTGCCTTCGCCCAGGAATCGAGCGCAGCATCCCCGGCCCGGCGCAGCGGCGGAGAGAGCAGGATCGCGCCCTGGATGTCGGGGTCATTCCCCCATTGCAGCGCGAGCTCGGAGCCGAACGACCAGCCGAGCAGCCAGAGCCGCTGCAGATCGCGGTCTGCGCAGTAGCCGATCGCGGCGGCAACGTCGTGCCGCTCGGTCTCGCCTGCCCCGAAATCGCCCTCGCTCCGGCCACGATCCGAAACTGTGCCGCGGGTGTTGAACCGTAGCACTGCCAGGTCAGCCAGCGCCGGAAGCCGGTAGGAGGCCTTGCGCAGTACGTGGCTATCCATCATGCCGCCGTGCGTTGGCAGCGGGTGCAGGCAGATCAGGGTCGCGACCGCGGGACGGTCCGGCGGCTCAGCGAGCTCACCGAGGAGCGTCAGCCCATCCGAGGTCAGCAACGTGATGTCCGTGCGCCTCGCGGGCAGGATCGTGCTCGCGCTGATCTCGGTCATCGAGTCCTCACTTATGCGTCTGAGGGCCGGGTCCCGGCCGCCGCGGACGGCGCTGCCAGCAGGCGTTGTGCCAGTGCCGGCGTTCTTCCGGCCCTGGCGTGTGCGCGGACCAGACCACCAGGTGCGCTGTCCCCGGCTTCAGCTCCTGATCACAGCCGGGACACCGGTACGTCTTGCTCGCTGCCGCACCGGGTACCTGCCGGACCACCCAGTCACCGTCCGGCCACTCCTGACGTTGCGGCGGCCCGAGCCGCACCGATGAATCGTCCGGCGCCTGCGCAGCCGGGCTCGGACGGCGGGCTCGGCGGGGCTTGCTCGGCGCATCCGCCGGCCGCCGCTGCGCCTTGCGCGGGCTCACGAATTCCACCTTTAGCTGTCAGCCGCACGGAAGGCAATCCCGGTCGCAGCATGCTCGGCCAGCAGCGGCGGTGGCGCAAACGACGGGTCACCGTAAGCTGCGTGCATGGACTCCAGGCCGGCCAGCACGGAAGCCGCGCCTGCCGAATCAATCAGCTGGAACGGCCCCTGCGGGTAGCCGCAGCCAAGCGTCATCGCTGTGTCGATGTCGGTGGCGCTGGCGTAGTTGTCCTGCAGCATCCGGACGGCATCAGCCAGGTGCGGGTAGAGCAGCGCGCCGACGAGGAAGCCCGGGCGGTCTGGAGCGGACACGGCGGCATGACCGAGCCGCGCAGTCAGCGAGATCGCGCTGGTGACAGCCTGCTCAGAACTCAGGCTGGTCTGCACGACCTCGGCCAGGCCGCCAGCCATGTGCAGTCCGACCGCCTGATCCGGCCGGCCTGTTGCGAGCGCCGCGGCCAGGACGGGCCGTCGAGCTGCTGCCGCGATCACGATCAGATCAGAAGGATGCGCCGCGTTCCGCGTTACGTTGATGCCTGCCGTGGCGAGCGCAGTAGCCAGATCGGCCTCCGCATCGTCGCCTGACCCGATGAGCGTGACGGTGTCGGGGGCTGCCGAGGCGGCTATGTTCCCGTTCGAGTGTGCATTGTCCGTACCCGAACCTAGGTAGTCGTAAATGCCGCTGCCCGACTTACGGCCGGTGCGGCAGGCGTCGGCGAGGCGGCGGAGCAGCGGAGCAGCGGTATACCTCGGCGTGCCGAACTCGCCGTGCAGTACCTCCATGATGGAGAGGGCTGTATCCAGCCCGATCAGGTCGAGTAGCGCGAGCGGGCCCATCGGCAGCCCGATGCCAGCCGTGGCCGCCAGGTCGATGTCCTCGCGGCTGGCGTAACCGGTCTCCAGGTGGCGCACCGCGTGGTTCAGGTAGGGCAGCAGCAGCGCGTTCGCCACGAATCCGGCCCGGTCGCTGACATGCACTGGCGACTTGCCCAGACGACGCGCCAGGCCCGACACGGTGGCCGGCACGCCCTCCGCCGTGAGCACTGTGGACACGATTTCGACTAGGCGCATGACGGGCGCCGGGTTGAAGAAGTGCATGCCGATGACCCGGCCAGGGTAATGAGTAGCGGCGGCGATGTCGGTGACCGACAGCGAGGAGGTGTTGGTGGCGAGGATCGCCGCCGGGCTGCAGACCCTGTCCAGCTCGGCGAACACCTGCCGCTTGATTTCCCGTCGCTCCGGCACCACCTCGATGGCCAGATCGACTGCAGCGGCCTCCCTGAAAGCCTCGGCCGGCCGGACCCGGCTGCGAATCTCGGCCTGCTCGTGCGCGGTTAGCCTGCCCCGGCTGACCGCCCTGGACAGGCTGGCGTCCAGGATGCCCACGCCCCGCTTCAGCGCTTCGCCGTCAGACTCCAGCGCGACGACGCCGATGCCGGCTCGCGCGAACACTTCAGCGATCCCGGCGCCCATGGTGCCGAGGCCCACCACCGCGACTTCGCGAATCTCCATGGCCGCGACATTACAGTCGCGGCCTTCGTCGCCGGGGACGCGCCCGCCAGTAGCAACGGAGCACGCGCGGCAGCAGGGTCCGCCAGTCTGCTGATCACTTGGCGCGACGGCCGATAGTGCGTCATCCTGGGGCAGCTTGCTGTACATCCTGCGTACACCTTGTAAGCACACGTCACCGTGGAGTGAGCCGTCAGCATGCCGCGTCCCGACCCGAGCACTGCACTTGATCACATCGTGGTCGTCATGTTCGAGAACCGCTCGTTCGACAACGTGCTCGGCCGGCTGTATCAGCCGGGCGAGGTGGCCTGATTCAGTGTTGTGGAGCGGCAACGCGTCAGCCGGAGCCAGGTTCGCCGCGATCCCGTACGGCACGTACGCGCCGCCCGGTCCGCGATCCCGCGCACAGGCTGGGATCGGGTTAGTCAGCTCCTTGTCGAGCACGCCTTCGAGCGACTGGACCGGAACGGCCTGGACTGGCGCGTGTACTGCGACCCGCCTAGTCATATGTCGCTGACGGCATCATCCATGCCCCGCGGCTGTGGCGGCATTTCGCCGCGAGCTTCGTCACGACTGAGTTGCAGATCTTCGCCAGCAGCGCCTCGCCGCCGAGCAGCGATGAGGGGGATCGATCTCCAGGCCAGGGAACAGCGCGCGTTCCTGCAGGACTGTGCGGATGGCAGCCTGCCGGCTTCCTCCTTATCGAGCCGAACCGCTGTACGGGCACAACGACGCAGACGGTGGTGACGGCCGAGCACCGCCGTACCTCGGTCATCGCCACGCTGCGCGAGCGCTGGCAGCTTGGCGAGGCGCTCACCGGCCGCGACGCAGCCGCTGCCGAGCTGGCACCGATCCTGTCGCTGGAAGCTCGCGCGCAGTCGCGGCAAGGCTGTCCCAGAGCTCGTCACCGACGAGAACCTGACCCGCGCTAACGGCGTCGCATTGCTGACCGACCTAGCCGGGGACGCCTTTGTGCAGCTCCGCGGCAGCTAGCCGAGGCAGACAGTCCGGCTCGCAACCGCCGTTCCGGTCCTGATGGGGTTGCTAGAGTTGCGTTTCGTGCGGCTCGTCATCGCCCGGTGCACCGTCGACTATGCGGGCCGGCGTCAGCGCTCACCTCCCGCTGGCAACGCGGCTGCTGATTGTCAAGGCCGACTCCTCCGTGCTCGTGCACAGCGATGGCGGCTCGTATAAGCCGCTGAACTGGATGTCGCCGCCCTGCCGCCTGGCCGAGTCCGCGACGCAGTGGGTCGTCACCGGGAGATCTGGCGAGACGCTCACCATCGATATCGAGGAGATGATCAGTGACTCCTCGTTCGACCTGGGCATCGATCCCGGGCTGATCAAGGACGGCGTGGAGTCTCACCTGCAGGAGCTGCTAGCTGCTCAGGTCGAGCTACTTGGCGCGGGCTGGCGACTGGTCCGCCGCGAGTTCCCGACTGCCATCGGTCCTGTCGATCTGATGTGCCGCGACGCCGACGGGGCAAGCGTGGCTATCGAGGTCAAGCGGCGCGGCGAGATCGACGGAGTCGAGCAGCTCACCCGTTACCTCGAGCTGCTCAACCGGGATCCGGTGCTGGCCCCCGTGCACGGCGTCTTCGCTGCGCAGGAGATCAGGCCGCAGGCGAAGGTCCTGGCGGAGGACCGGGGCATCCGCTGCGTCACGCTCGACTACGCGTCGATGCGCGGGATCGACGACAGCTCGCTCCGGCTGTTCTGACGCCGCACCCGGATGCGGGAGGAAGACCTGACTCCTGCGCTACCTCGGCTCGGCGCACCAAATAACCCATTTGACGGATTTCACGATCGGCACGATGCTTGACCAGCCACGTTCCGCAGGGCCGGGAGGGCTGACGTGACGCAGACAGCCAGGTTCGACACCATCCGCACCGAGCGGCTCATCATGCGCCGGTGGCGAGACTCAGATCGCGCGCCGTTCGCCGCGCTCAATGGTGACCCCGAGACCCTGAAGTTCTTCCCCGAGACGCTGGACCGGGCCGCGAGCGACGCGTTTGCCGACCGCATCGAGGCGCTGTTCGAGCGGCAGGGCTACGGCCTGTGGGCGCTGGAGGTCGCCGGAACGGGCCAGTTCATCGGCTACACCGGCCTTAACCGGATGCCGGATGGAGTACCCGGAGCCGGCGGGATGGAGATCGGCTGGCGGCTAGCCCGGCATGCCTGGCATCACGGCTACGCCACCGAGGCGGCTCGGGCGGCGCTCGCGGTGGCGTTCGATGGTGCGGGGCTACCTGAGCTCTGGTCGATGACCGCCGTGCTCAACGATCCATCCGCGGCCGTGATGCGCCGGATCGGGATGACCGAGGCTGGCAGGTTCGACCATCCTCGAATCCCGGTCGGACACCCGCTCCGGGCGCACGTGCTGTATCACCTCAGCCGCCCGGCAGCAGGTAGCCAGCAGCAGGCACAGCCGGCGTCGGATGCAGCTGGAAGCCGGTCGCTAATCGCCGAGCAGATGGGCGTTGACGGCTCGCGCCGAGCCGGCCAGCTCGGGCACGACCGCGACCGCAAGGCCGGCCCTGCGTAGCCGCACGGCACCGCCACCCGGCGCGAAGATGGGTGGCTCCCGCCACGCGATGACCACCCGGCCGATGCCGCTGGCAATGATCAGGTCCGCGCACGGCGTCGGCCTCGATGCACGGGCAGCGCACGGTTCGAGAGAGCTGTACATGGTCGCGCCAGCCAGGTCCGCGCGCTGACCAGCGCCATGTGAGGCGGCCGACACTCCGTCCGGCAGGCCAAGCCGGGCGAGGGCCACTTCCTCGGCATGATCAGCCGGGCCGATTTCCCTGGAGTACCCGGTCGACAGCACGCTGCCGTCGGCTCCGACCAGCACGGCGCCAACCGAGAATGCGGTCGCCGACGGCGGACAGTACTGCGAGAGCCGGATCGCTTCCAGCAGCCAGTGGCGGTCGGCGTCAGGCCCGGCCGTGCCAGGACTGCCTGGCTGGATCATGAGCGCTCCGAATCTGCGCACATACGAACTTGCACCGGTCCCCGCAGTGCGCCTTTCGGGGCTTTTCCGCGGGTAGATCCCGGTGGATGTCACCACCGTACCGGACGTGATCTTCCCACGACCAGTGAGTGATTTACTAATGCTGGACGGCCGGGTACACGTGGACGGCCAGAAGTACAATATCTGCCAAATAGTGCAGAACGGTGGTGCGCGACGATGACAGCAGCGCTCGGGAGCTATGGCCTGGTCCGGTCGACGGAGACTTTCGACACGCTGAATCCGGCCACGAACGAGGTCATAGGCACCTACCCGATCTTCAACGCCCGGGACGTGGCAGCGACTGTCGAGCGGGCTCAGGCGGCCGGGCAGTGGTGGGGTGACCTCGGCTGGAAGGCTCGCCGACAGCGGCTGCTGGCGTGGAAGTCGCATGTGACGCGGTACATCGGCCGCCTGGCCGAGCTCGTGCACACCGAGACCGGGAAGCCGGTCGCCGACGCCCAGCTGGAGATCCTGCTGGCCATCGTCCACATCGACTGGGCCGCCCGGAACGCGCACCGCGTGCTCGGCCCGCGCCGCGTGCGCAGCGGGCTGGTCGCCATTAATTATGCGGCCACCCTGGAGTACCAGCCGCTCGGCGTGGTGGGAGTGATCGGCCCGTGGAATTACCCGGTTTTCACTCCGATGGGCTCGATCGCGTACGCACTTGCTGCCGGGAACGCGGTGGTATTCAAGCCCAGTGAACTGACGCCGGCGGTCGGAGCGTGGCTGGTCAGTTCCTTTGCCGAGATTGTGCCCGAGCAGCCAGTGCTGCAGCTCATCACGGGCATGGGCCAGACCGGCGACCACCTGGCCCGCAGTGGCGTCAGCAAGATTGCGTTCACCGGTTCGGCGGCGACTGCCAGGAAGGTCATGGCCGCGTGCGCGGAGAACCTCACGCCGCTCGTGGCCGAGTGCGGCGGCAAGGACGCCTTCATCGTAGGAGCTGACGCCGATCTGGACGCAGCCGCTGATGCATGCGCCTGGGGCGCGCTGTCGAATGCCGGGCAGACCTGCGTCGGCGTCGAGCGGGTTTACGTGGTCCAGGACGTGTACCACCAGTTCCTGGAGAAGCTGACTGACCGTGTCAGCCGCCTCCGCCCCGGTGATGATCGCGAGGCCGACTACGGGCCGATGACGCTGCCAGGCCAGGCCGAGGTCATCGAGCGGCATATTGCTGACGCGCTGGCCCGCGGCGGACGGCCGGTCGTTGGGGGCATCGCCAGCATCCGGCGGCCGTACGTCGGCCCGGTGGTCCTGGCCGACGTACCCGAGGAGAGCACGGCGGTCACCGAGGAGACCTTCGGACCGACGATTACCGTCGCCAAGGTCGCCAGCTTGGCTGAGGCCGTCGATCGCGCCAACGCCAGCCGGTACGGACTCGGTGGCACGGTGTTCGCCGGGAACAAGAAGGCCGCCATGGCTGCAGCCCGCGCCCTGCACAGCGGCATGACCGCGGTCAACTCGGTCATCTCGTTCGCCAGCGTCCCGGCGCTGCCCTTCGGCGGCTCAGGCGACTCCGGCTTCGGCCGGATTCACGGTGCGGACGGGCTGCGCGAATTCGCCCGGCCCAAGTCCATCACCCGGCAGTGGCTGAAGCCGCCAGTGAACCTGACCTCGTTCGGCCGGACCGACCAGGACCTGAAGAAGATCATGAACCTGGTCACGGTCCTGCACGGCAGGCGCTACAAGTAACCTCGCCAGGACGGCGATCACAGAGCTCGCCAGGCTCACGATCCGGCGGCGGGCGCGGCTACTGCGGCGCGGGCGCGAGCAGCGAATCCGCGGGCTCCAGCGGAGCCAGCGGGGCGCGACCCTGGATCAGGTCGGCAGCCCGCTCGGCAATCGCGATCGTGGGCGCGTTTGTGTTGCCGCGCGGCACCGTCGGCATCACCGAGGCGTCGACAACGCGCAGGCCTTCTACCCCGCGTACCCGGAGCTCGGTGTCGACGACACTGGTGAGCTTGCTGGCCGCGAGCCGGGAGTCGCCGCCCATCGCGCAGGTGCCGACCGGGTGATAGATGGTCGACAGGTTGCCGCGGATCCACTCGCGCACGTCAGCGTCGCTGCGGGTGCCAGGGCCTGGTGCCATCTCGGATCGGAGCACGCGGCTCAGCGGCCGGGCGGCGGCGAACTCGCGCGCCATCGCGACGGCCTTCACGAGCGGATCCAGATCGGCGAGATCGGACAAGTAGGACGGGTCGATCGACGGCTTGTGCCGCGGGTCGCTGCTGCGCAGCCGGATCTTGCCGCGGCTGCCAACGGAGATGAGGGTGATCAGGACCGAGAGCGCGCGGCTTGCCGGGTCGGCCAGGCCGCCATCGATGTACGGCACTGGCAGCACGTGCCACTGAATATCGGGTGCAGGCAGGGCCGGGTCGGTCCGGCTGAATCCGCCTGCCTCGGCAATGTTGCTCGTCAGCGGACCGGAGTGCGTCAGCTGCCAGCGGGCGAGGTTGCGCGGGCCGGCCTTCTCCCAGAGACTCCGCGCCTTCGGCGCGCTCCACATCGCGGTGACGACCGGGTGATCCGATAGGTTGGCGCCGACTCCGGGGCTGTCGACCAGCGCCGGGATGTGGTGCTCGCGCAGGTGGTCAGCAGGTCCGACGCCGGACAGCATGAGCAGTTGCGGGCTGCCGATGGCGCCTGCGGCCACGATGACTTCGGACTCGGCCCGCGCCAGCTCTTCAGTGCCCCGGCGCAGGTAGCGAACCCCCGTTGCCCGGCCTGCCTCGATCTCGATCGCGGTCACCAGGGTGTCGGTGTGGATTGTGAGGTTCGGCCTGTCTGCGGCAGGGTGCAGGTACGCGTCGGCCGCCGACCACCGCCGGCCGGCCTTCTGGGTCACCTGGTAATAGCCGACGCCGTCCTGCGACGGCCCGTTGAAGTCGTCGTTTGCCGGCAACCCGCAATTGCGGGCGGCGGCCACGAATGCACCGGTCAGGCTGCTCTTGGACTTCAGGTCCTGCACGCTGAGCGGCCCCGCCGCGCCGTGGTAGGCCGACGCGCCGCGCGCGTTGTTCTCCGCGCGCAGGAAGTATGGCAGCAGGTCGGTGTATCCCCAGCCGTCGCAGCCGTAGTCCTCGCGCCAGGAGTCGTAGTCGCGTCGGCTCCCGCGCATGTAGATCATCGCATTGATCGATGACGAGCCGCCCAGCACCCGGCCGCGCGGCCAGTAGATCGAGCGGCCGCCGAGCCGGTCCTGCGGAATCGTCTGGTAGTTCCAGTCGTAGGCGGTCTGGAACAGCAGGTTGACCGCTGCCGGGATATGGATCTCGTCCGCGCTGTCGGGCGGGCCGGCCTCCAGCAGGAGGACGCGGGTAGCCGGATTCTCGCTCAGCCGCGAGGCCAGCACGCATCCGGCACTGCCGGCGCCGACAATGACATAGTCATACACGGCCAGTCCTCCCAGATCCGCCTGGAAATCGCTGAATAGCCCACTGGCTGTCCGGCCGGGGCTGTTTGGGGGATGTCACCCAGGGCAAGCGTATCGGGCTATTTGTACATAGCTCTCGTGATTCGAGCGTGATCTGTCGCTACATTCCGACTTTCCGCTTTCCCGCACACCCCGGCACCAGGGGTCCCACCGCCCGCAGATCGGGTTCGGCGTCGCAACGGCCCGAGGGACGCGTCGTGGTCCTCCGGTTCCCACCGTGCCCGTTCCAGCGCTGATGTGACTCTTCTGACGCTACTGTGACGCTTAGGCAGGAGCAAAAGCCCCAATTTGGGGCAAGGCTTTAACGCTAAGAGTCACAGTTTGCTGGCGGGTGACGTTAAGCGTCACGTGGCGCTGGCGGATGGCGAGGAACTCCCCGGCACTTCGCTGACGAGTCGGTCGGCAGGAATGTCCGCAGACGCCAGCGCGCTCCCGGTCCGAAGACCGGGAGCGCGCTCCCCCCACACGTGCGGCCCCGTAATCCGGCGGGCCCCCGAGAACCGCCGACTTACCGCGTCAGGCCGCGAGCCGCTCAGCGGCTCATTCCGGGCCCAGACAGGCCCAAGCCCTCAATCAAAAAATCTCGCCTGGTAGTAGCAGCGAGACGTCAGCGTTGTCACTCTCAGTATTCATACTGTCTCACATCGTGCTGGCTTGGAAATACCCCAGGTCAGAGCCGTTAACCACAGGAAAAAGCTAGGCCGATGGGGATAGCCGCGAGATCCGCTCCCCAGGCCGCATCCCGCAAGCGATTTCGGACAGCATCGGCCGGGCGAGACCCGAAATCGCAGATTCGACCCCAAACAAATCCGGTTGCCACCTGTCCGCGGCCCTCAGCCCGCGGCGACGCGGGAGGCCGTCCCCAGGTCAGCCAGCTCGTGCTCCGCCCCCGCCGGAGTCGTCCGGTCTGAGCCGATACCGTGGGCCTATGTCATCGAACCGGGATACCCCAGTCGTCCTGTCCAAGATCTACACCCGGACCGGTGATGACGGCACCACCGCCCTCGGCGACATGAGCCGCGCCAGGAAGACCGACCCGCGGCTCGGCGCATATGCGGACACCGACGAGGCTAACTGCGCCATCGGGGTAGCGGTCACGATGGGCCAGCTTCCGCCCGAAGTTACCCAGCTCCTGCTCCGGATCCAGAACGAGCTGTTCGACGTCGGCGCCGATCTCTGCAACCCGGTCACCGAGAACCCTGATTATCCCCCGCTGCGAGTCGACGAAAGCTACATCGCCGCGCTCGAGCAGGCCTGTGACAGCTTCAACGAGGGCCTGCCGGTGCTGCGCAGCTTCGTCCTGCCTGGTGGGAGCGCGGCCTCCGCACTGCTGCACGTGGCCAGGACGGTCGTGCGGAGGGCCGAGCGCAGCACCTGGGCCGCTCTCGATGCGTATGGCGACAGCATGAACCCGCTGACAGCCAAGTACCTGAACCGGCTGTCTGACCTGCTGTTCATCCTGGCCCGGCGAGCCAACCAGCCGGACGGCGACCTGCTCTGGAAGCCGGGCGGAGACCGCTAGCCCGCCCGCTGGTGAAATTCCGGCGATGCCTCCAGCCAGGACAGCAGCCCGGTGAGCGCAGCCTGCGACATGGCCAGCTCGATCCGCTGGACGTTATGAGGGCGAGCTGGCAGCGTCGGCCTGCTCTCGCAGTCGGCGATGACCACTTCGGGGCCGAACCTGTCCGCTTCTGCTGCACCGGGTGGCCGGCTGCGGACGATCCGGAGCCCGGCGCGCGGAAAGCACACCGCCGGCCTGAGGCGGACGCCGACCGAGTGGTGCCAGCACAGCTGATCGCGCTCGTACTCAGCGACACCGTACCGCCACTTCGTGCTGCTCATCTGGCGCAGCCCGCACTCGACGACGCCGCCGTGACGGGTGATGATCCAGAACCGCGCAACTAGCCAGGCAACCGCCCCGAGCACGAGCGCGGCCAGCGTCACGCTCAGCGCGAGGATGAGCTGACCCGTCACTCCCGTGGTACCTGCGTCGCCCGCGTGACCCGGTCAGCTAGCCCGGTTAGCTGACTGTTCCGCGGCCCGGAGCAGCGCCCGGTAGTAGCGTACGTCGGGCGGCTCTTCCGGGCCGCCAGCCGCCGGGCCTGCTGCTTGGAGAGCCCGGTCCAGGGCCGCCTGCGCCGCCGCGACTTCGACGTCACCGCCGAGCTGACCCTGCCGGGCGAGCAGCGATACCCGGTCATCCGCCATGGACAGGAACCCGCCCGATACCGCCGCGAAAATGTCGGCGTCGGCGCTGTCCGTCCGGATCTGAACCATGCTGCCCTCGTACAGGATGCCGATGACCGGCGCGTGGCCAGTCAGCAGGCCGATCTCGCCATCGAGGGTCCTGGCGATAACCATCTCGGCGTTGCCGGACCAGATCTCGCCCTCGGGCTCGACCAGCTCCACCCTCATGGTCACGACCGCTCCATGTCCTTGGCCTTGCGCTCCACGTCCTCGATGCCGCCGCACATGAAGAACGCCTGCTCAGGTACGTGATCGTACTTGCCCTCGGTGATCGCCTTGAAGGACGCGATGGTCTCCTTCAGCGGCACGAAGACGCCGGGCTGGCCGGTGAACTGCTCGGCCACGAACATCGGGTGGGACAGGAACCGCTCGATCCGGCGGGCTCGCTGCACCGTCACCCTGTCCTCCTCGGACAGCTCGTCGATGCCCAGGATCGCGATGATGTCCTGCAGTTCGGTGTAGCGCTGCAGGATCCGCTGCACCTCGCGGGCTACGGCGTAGTGCTCCTCCCCCACGAACTGCGGCGCCAGGATCCGCGAGGTCGAGGCCAGCGGGTCAACCGCCGGGAAGATGCCCTTCTGGGTGATCTCCCTGGACAGCGCGGTGGTGGCGTCAAGGTGAGCGAACACAGCCGACGGCGCGGGGTCGGTGTAGTCGTCGGCCGGGACGTAGATCGCCTGCATCGAGGTGATCGAGTGCCCGCGAGTCGACGTGATCCGCTCCTGCAGCTGGCCCATCTCATCAGCCAGGGTCGGCTGGTAACCCACGGCCGACGGCATCCGGCCGAGCAGCGTGGACACCTCAGACCCTGCCTGGGTGAACCGGAAGATGTTGTCGATAAACAGCAGCACGTCCTGCTGCTGCACGTCGCGGAAGTACTCCGCCATCGTCAGCGCTGACAGAGCGACCCGCAGCCGGGTACCCGGCGGCTCGTCCATCTGGCCGAACACCAGCGCCGTGTCCTTGATGACGCCCGACTCGCTCATCTCCAGGAACAGGTCGTTGCCCTCACGGGTCCGCTCGCCCACGCCGGCGAAGCAGGACACGCCACCGAAGTTCTTCGCGACTCGGGTGATCATCTCCTGGATCAGCACCGTCTTGCCCACGCCAGCGCCGCCGAACAGGCCGATCTTGCCGCCCTTGACATAAGGCGTCAGCAGGTCGATGACCTTGATGCCGGTCTCGAGGATCTCGGTGCGCGGCTCCAGCTGGTCGAATTTCGGCGGGTTACGGTGAATGGACCACCGCTCCTTGATGTCCAGCGAGGAAGTCGGCACGTCCAGCGACTGGCCGAGCACGTTGAACACGTGGCCCTTAGTCACTTCGCCGACCGGGACGGTGATGGGCGACCCGGTGTCGGTGACGACAGCGCCCCGTACCAGGCCGTCGGTGGGCTGCATCGAGATGGCGCGGACCGTGTCATCCCCGAGGTGCTGCTCGATCTCCAGGGTCAGCGTCCGGGTGGTGCCGCCGAGCGAGACGTCGACGTGCAGGGCGTTGTAGATCTCGGGCATCTCCTCGGTCGCGAACTCGACGTCCACGACCGGGCCGATCACGCGGGCTACGCGGCCGGTGGCGCCAGGCTGGCCGGGCCGCCGGCGGCGGTGGTCTCTGCGGTAGCGCTCATGCTGATGCTCACTTACTCCCTGGTCGCGTCGGCCAGCGCGTTGGCGCCGCCCACGATCTCGCTGATTTCCTGAGTGATCTCGGCCTGCCTCGCCTTGTTCGCTTCTCGGCTCAGCTGCTCGATCAGCTCATTGGCGTTGTCCGTGGCCGACTTCATTGCCCGCCGCCGCGCCGCGATCTCGGATGCCGCCGATTCCAGCAGCCCGTGGAACACCCTGCTTTCCACATACCACGGGAGCAGCACGTTGAGAACATCCTCGGGCGATGGCTCGAACTCATAGATCGGCTGGCCGCCGGGCGGCGGCTCATCTGTCTCCTCGATCTCCAGCGGCAGCAGCCGCAGTGCGACCGACCGCTGGGTCAGCATGGAGACGAACTCGGTGTAAACGACGTAGATCTCGTCGACGCCACCTTCCTCCGTCGGCCGCTCATAAGCGTCCAGGAGGGCCTGGGTAATCTCGGCCGCGTTCGCCTGCTGAGGGGTGTCAGAGAATCCGCTCCAGTCGGCGGCCACCTGGCGGTTGCGGAACCGGTGCCAGCTGATGCCCTTGCGGCCGGCCACGTAGGACACCGGCTCGACCCTCTGGTTCTGCAGCAGGGACCGCAGGCCCTGGGCTTCGCGCAGCACGTTGGAGTTGAAGCCGCCGCAAAAGCCGCGGTCGCTAGTCAGAACGGCTACCGCAGCCCTGGTCGGGCTGAGCGCCGGCCGAGTCAGCGGATGGTCGATGTTGCCGGACCTGCTGACCACGGCCTCCACCGCCCGGGTGAGCTCCCTGGCGTAAGGCGCCGCTGCGTGCAGCCGCTGCTGCGCCTTGATGATCCGCGAGGACGCGATCAGCTCCTGGGCGCGCGTGATCTTGGCCGTGGACTGGACACTCCTGATCCGCCGCCGTACCGCGCGAAGCTGGGCTCCCATGGTCTTGGTACCGCCTATCCCTTGCCGGACGTCAGGCCGACCGAGGCCTGCGTACCGGGCTCGTCCGGCGGAGGAAGCGGGCGCTTCTTGATCGTCTCCGGCTCGACCTGGCTCGGGTCCAGCGGCGCGGCCGGTTCCTCCTTGACCAGCAGCTCGCCGTCGGACTTCTCGAACGTCCTGCGGAACTGCTCGATCGCATCCTTGAGCGCCACGACCGTGTCCGCGCTCAGGTCGCCGGTCTCCCTGATCGCGTCGTAGATGCCGGGCCGCGTCCGCTGCAGCTCATCCAGGAACTCGTTCTCGAACCGGCGCACATCCGCCACCGGTACATCGTCGAGGTAGCCCTCGTTGCCCATCCAGACGGAGACCACCTGGCGCTCGACCGGGAACGGGCTGTACTGCGGCTGCTTGAGCAGCTCGACCAGCCTGGCGCCCCGGTCGAGCTGCGCGCGCGAGGTCGGGTCCAGGTCGGAGGAGAACGAGGCGAATGCCTCCAGGTCGCGGTACTGCGACAGGGCCAGCTTCAGGCCGCCTGCCACCTTCTTCATGGCCTTGATCTGAGCGTTGCCTCCGACCCGGGACACCGACTGGCCCACGTTCATGGCGGGCCGGACACCGGAGTTGAACAGGTCAGTCTCCAGGAAGATCTGGCCGTCCGTGATCGAGATGACGTTGGTCGGGATATACGCGGAGATGTCGTTGGCCTTGGTCTCGACGATGGGGAGCCCGGTCAGCGAGCCGCCGCCCAGCTCGTCGGACAGCTTCGCGCAGCGCTCGAGCAGCCGGGAGTGCAGGTAGAACACATCGCCGGGGTATGCCTCACGGCCCGGCGGGCGGCGCAGCAGGAGCGAGATGGCCCGGTAGGCCTCGGCCTGCTTGGTGAGGTCGTCGAACACGACAAGCACGTGCTTGCCCTGGTACATCCAGTGCTGGCCGATCGCCGAGCCCGTGTAGGGGGCGATGTACTTGTAGCCGGCTGGGTCCGAGGCAGGCGACAGCACGATCGTGGTGTACTCGAGCGCGCCCGCGTCCTCCAGCGTCTGGCGCACTGAGGCGACTGTCGTGCCCTTCTGCCCGATTGCCACGTAGATGCAGCGGACCTGCTTGGCCGGGTCGCCGGTGTCCCAGTACTGCTTCTGGTTCAGGATCGTGTCGATGGCAATCGTGGTCTTCCCGGTCTGCCGGTCGCCGATGATCAGCTCGCGCTGGCCGCGGCCGATCGGCGTCGTCGCGTCGATCGCCTTTATGCCGGTCTGTAGCGGCTCGCTCACCGGCTGGCGCTGCACCACACTCGGCGCCTGCAGCTCCAGCTGACGCTCCTCCGTGTGTCCCACGATTGGCCCGAGGCCGTCGAGCGGCGCACCCAGCGGACCTACGACCCGGCCGAGGAAGCCATCGCCCACCGGAACCGACAGCACCTCGCCGGTGCGCTTGACGCGCTGGCCTTCTTCGATCTGGCTGAACTCGCCGAGCACCACGACGCCGATCTCGCGGACGTCCAGGTTCAGCGCGATGCCGCGGGTCCCGTCCTCGAACTCCAGCAGCTCATTGGCCATGACCGAGGGCAGGCCGGCGACCCTCGCGATGCCGTCGCCACACTCGACGACAGCGCCGACCTCCTCGGTGGAGGCGGTCCCGGGCTCGTAGGCCTCGACGAAACGCTCAAGCGCGTCCCGGATCTCTTCCGGCCGGATTGTCAGCTCCGCCATCGTCCTCGCGTCCTTCTCGTCCGTATCAGGGGTTTGCGCTTGTACGTCTTCTTCGGGACCGGGCTGCCGTGGCTCGTCCTGGCCGTGCCGGCCGTCCTGACCGTCATCCTCAGGCTTACCTGCCCGGGCAGGCTGCTCAGTCACGTCATGCCGCTAGCCTGCGCCTGGCCTCGGCGAGCCGGGCGGCCACGCTGCCGTCGATCAGCTCATCGCCGACGCGCACGGTCATGCCGCCGGTGACCCTCGGGTCCAGTACCACGTTGAGGTGGACCTGGTGACCGTAGATCGCGCGCAGGGCGCTGGCCAAGCGCCCGCGCTGCTGGGCGGTGAGCGCCACCGCCACGTGCACCTCGGCCACAAGCCGCTCCCGGCGGCGTGCCGCCAGCTGGGCGTACTCCTCAAGGCTAACGTCCAGGCTCCGCCCGAGCGGACTGACCGCAGCCTCGGTGATCAGCCGCAGCGTCTCTGGGGTCACCTTGTCCTCGAGCAGCTGGCTGAGTAGCTGCCGCTTGGTATCGGCGGAAACGAACGGGTTCGTCAGCGCCATCCGCAGCTCCGGCTGACTGGCGACGATCCGGCCGAACCGGAACAGCTCGTCCTCCAGGTCATCCAGGTGGCCTTGCTCCTCGGCCGCGGCCAGGATCGCCTGCGCGGCCAGCTGCTCGACCGCATCGGTCAGGTCACCTGGCGCGGACCAGGGCGCCGCGGCCGCCGCAGCGACCAGAATGGCCGCCGCATCGCTGACCCGGCCCGCCAGCAAGGAGCTGGCGAGCTCGGACCTGGCCTCGGCCGGGCGGGATGGGTCGGCGAGCGCCCGGCGCAGCACTGGCTGGCTGGCCAGCAGCCCGGCGACGGCGAACAGCTCGTTGCCGAGCGCCAGCGCGGCCTGGGCGCCAAGCCTCAGCGACGCCAGCCGCTCCTCCAGCTCGGCCAGAGATGCCCTGCTAATGCCCCTCATGACGATGTCCGCGCCCCGGACGCCGGGCTCCTGGCTGGCGTCGAGCTCTTCCAGGAACCGGTCCACGACCCGGCTCTGCCTGGCCACATCATCCAGCGACTCGCCGACGATCTTGCTCGCCAGCTGCACAGACAAAGAACCGATCTCCGCTCGCAGCGATGCGAAGGCCTGCTGCCGGTCGGCTGCGATCTGGAGCTGCGCGGCCTCGGTGATCCGCCTGGCCTCCGCCTGTGCCTGTTCGCGCATCTCCGTGATGATCGCAGCGCCCTGCTCCCTGGCGTCCTCGCGCAGCCGAGCCGCCTCGTGCCTGGCGTCGGCCAGCTGGGACTGGTACTGCTCGAGCACGCCCTGCGCCTCGGTCTGAAGCTCCTTCGCGGTGCTCGATCCCGCCCTCGATCTGCTCGGTTCGCTCCTCCAGGACCTTCATGATCCTGGGCATCAGAACCTTCCACAGCGCGAAGAACACGATGAAGAACGCGATCGCGCCGACGATGACCTCGGTCCAGTTCGGCACGAGCGGGTTCGGTGACGACGACGCCGCGAGCTGATGCAACATGTGCGGCTACCTCTCCTGCTGTTACTTACTTAAGGAAGAACGGCACCGCGATGCCGATGAGGGCGAGCGACTCGGTCAGCGCGAAGCCGATCCACATCAGGCCGGTAACGCGTCCGGCCGCCTCGGGCTGTCGCGCGATCGACTGGATCGTGTTGCCGAAGATCAGGCCGATGCCGATGCCAGGGCCGATCGCGGCCAGACCGTAGGTGAGAGCGCCGAGATACCAGATGTGGATCGTGTACGGGTTGGCGGACGTGCCGGTGCCACCCCCGGCTGCGAGCGCAAGGTGATGCGCGCCGGACGCGACGTAGAGCAGGTGATGCAAGTGCACCAGGTGCTGCATGGTGTGTTCCTTCGTGTCGGCTGGCGGGAAGTCCGCCGGGTTCTTCCTTGCGGAGTCGGTTCAGTGGGCGGATTCGTACGCACCGGAGATATAGGTGGCGGTCAAGATCGTGAAGATAAAGGCCTGCAGTGCCTGGATCAGCACTTCGAGGCCGGTCAGCAGGACCACCAGCGTGAATGAGGTAGCCGCGAACAGGGCGCCGATGGACAGAGTCAGCAGGTACCAGGTAGCCAGGGTGAACACCAGCAGCAGCACGTGCCCGGCCATCATGTTCGCGAATAGTCGGACCGACAGGGTGAAGGGCCGCACGAGGATGTTCGAGAACAGCTCGATAGGCACCAGCAGTGGCAGGATCCACCACGGCGCGCCCTCTGGGACCGCCATGTTCCTGAAGTAACCGAACGGGCCCTGGTGCTTGATGCCCAGCGACATGTAGATAATCCACACCATCCCGGCCAGCGCGACCGGGTAGCCGTACTTCGAGAACGCCGGGAAGTAGAAGATGGGGATGATGCCCATGATGTTGTTCATCCAGATGAAGAAGAACAGCGCCACCAGGAATGGCAGCCACTTGTCGCCTCTCTTGCCCAGCTGGGGGCGCAGGATCTGATCACGGACGAACAGGATGCCCATCTCGCCGACGTTCTGCATGCCGCGGGGCACCAGCTTCGGGCTGTGGAAAGCGAACCAGAAGAACGCCAGGACCAGGATGGTGCTCAGCAGGACGAGCAGTCCCGGCTTTCCGAACCCGACGGTGCCAACCTTGAAGAACGGCGTGAAGTAAAAGTCGTTGATCGAGGGCGCAGGGAAGCCGCAGCCCGAGAAGATGTGGCAGCTCTTCGCGGCCTCGGCCGCAAGTACGTCACTCACCGAGTTACCCCTTCGGGCGGTCGCGTGCAGGCTGGCACCGTGGCAGGCCGCTGCGGGCTAGGACGAGCCATCATGGCGCAGCGGGTGCGGGCGCCTGCACGCGGGTCGCCCATAACGCGCCGAACAGCCATTTCGTCACGGGTCAGGATCGCGTGACGCGGAAAACGATCAGCAGTACCGACAGGCCGATGCCGACGATCATGCCGAGCGGGAACAGGAACGTCAGGCCCGTCCACCGGCTGATCAGCCAGCCAATGCCGCCATAGAGGATCATGCCGCCGAGCAGGTAGCTGAGGATCCGCCAGCCGTCGGCCTCCCGCGGCGGGCGCGGCTCCTGGCCGGGCTCGCTGCCGCCGGGCTTCAGATCGGCCATCATGCGCGCTGGCCCGCTGGTGTGGGCTGGCGTGCTGGAGCCGCAAGACGGCACGGCGGCAGGCAGCGCGGTGGCAGGCAGCGGCGACCGCGGGCCGCAGTCTGCCGTCCGGAGTGAATGTCGAAGCCACGGGTCATCGTTCTCCGTCCGGCTCGACATACAGCATCTTCGTCCGGCTCCAGTTCACCGCGAGCGCGATGTCATAGACCAGGACGAGAACGATCGCAGTAAGGCCGAACAGCCACGGGCTGAACGCAGTGCTGTTCTGGAAACGGCCGACCAGGATCAGCAAGACCAGGATCTTGAACACGTAGGTGCCCATGCCCGCGAGCATCATCGCTTGCGGACTCACCTTTGCCGCCTTGCTCAGAGCCAGCACGCTAAGCCCGAAGAATGCGCCGACGACGCCCACGGCGATTGCGGCGCCGATGAGGCCCTTGTGGCCGCCGACGGCAACACTGATCACCACCATGACCACAGCCACTGCGGCCGTCACGGCAGCGGATCGCCGCGCCATCGGGGCGATGTTCGCCAGCATCTTCTGGAAAACTCCGGGTGATCTTTTAGCGCGGTTGGGTTGCCCAGCAAACCGCGAGGTAGGTCGTGGTGCCAGTGCCGTCATGACACTCGGCCGCCTGGCCCCTGCGGGCCAGGTGAGCGAAACGTATCACGGACCTCGCACCAGGCTTCTAGTGGGTGCTCGTGAAAGATATCACAAGCTCTTCGGCCTTGTAGTTCACGGCGTCACCTAACGTGACGACACGGCGCCCTCGGACCGCCAAAATACAGGTCAGGTGGGGAACGGCGGAAGTCACTGGCTGGTCAAGAGAGCGTGATGATCTGGTCAGGGGAACTCTGGGTCTGACGGTAGCGGCCCGGTGTCTGCGTGCTCGGGATCACCCGCGGCCGACGCAACTCCGGCGTCGCCGGTGCCTGGCCAGTCACGCCTGGCGGCACCGTGCCGATGACCGATCGCGCTGGACTGGCAGGCCTATGGTCCGGCAAGCGGTCCCCCGGCCGGGCTGGCGCTGAACGTGCTGGCGTCGAACGGCCTGGCGCCGGACGGGCAAGCGACGGGCCGATGGGGGTCGACCGTCTGAGATCTGCCGCCGGGGCCTGCGGTTCGGTCTGGCGCCAGAACGCCAGCGAATGGACCTGCTGGACGTGCTCATTCCGGGTCGGCTCGGGCCGCCGCCAGTCAGATTCGGCCAGCGGGACCTCGCTGGGTATCCCATTGCCCGGCTCTGCCCGCGTGGACGGTGGCCGCATCGGCTCTGCCCACACCGAATCGCCACGCCCCGGATCGGCCCGCAGCGGATCGGCCCGCAGCGGGTCGGCATGCACCGGGTTGGCATGCACCGGCGCGGCGAGAAACTCCTCAGGCCGCGTCGGCCGGCGGCAGCTGCGTCGCGAGTGACTCCACCTGGGTGCCAAGCGACGCCACTACCTCGCTAGCGGAGACCGCTGCCAGCCTCCGCTTGGCGGCGGCCTCTGGCTGTTGCAGCTGCCCGGCAGCCCCAGCCGACGCCAGTGCCAGCCCTCCAGCCGCGGCCAGCTCCGCCCCGGCGCCCACATCCTCATTCGCCACTCGGGTGCGCTGCCACCAGCGCAATCTCGGCATGGACATGAGCAGCAGGGCGACGACGGCCGCAACGGTAATCAGCACGAAGACGAGGATCGGCTCGCCGTGATGGCCGGCGTTCCTGGGCTGCACGGTCTTCTCAACCGAGAGCCAGACCACGCTGCCAGAGAACAGCGCTGCCCACAGGTACATGATCAGGACGCTAGTGCGCTGTGAATGGCCGATGTCGAGCAGCCGGTGATGCAGGTGCTTGCGGTCAGGCGCGAACGGCGAACGGCCCGCTTTGGTGCGGCGCACCACCGCCAAGAGCAGGTCGGCGTACGGAATGATCAGCAGCGCGGCAGGCAGTATCAGCGGCAAGATCACCGGATACCGGTTGATCTGGCTGGTCAGGTTGGCTTCCGGCAGCGAGTTGATGCTGGAGATCGGCGCGTAGGCGAGCAGCAGGCCCAGCAGCATCGACCCGGTGTCGCCCATGAAGATCGTGGCCGGCGAGAAGTTGTGCGGCAAGAAGCCGATGCACATGCCGATGAGGATGGCGGACGCCAGGGCCGGAGCCGCCAGGGCCGAGGCGTGGATGACCTTGGCCAGCAAGTAGTAATAGATGAAGAAGGACACCGCCGCGATGCAGACGATGCCGGCCGGCCAGGCCGTCCAGGCCATCGATGAAGTTCACCGCGTTGATCGTCGCGACCACGATGAGGATCGTCAGCAGGATCCGCTGATCGGTGTCGGGAATGTAGGTGTTGCCGCCCGGCAGCGGCAGCCAGCTCAGGGTCGTACCGGTGGCCACCAGGATGCCGCCGGCTGCGACCTGCCCGGCCGCCTTGGTCAGCGCGCCCATGCCCCACCGGTCGTCGATGATCCCGACCACTACCAGCAGTCCGCCCGCCAGCAGCAGGCCGTTGAGCATTCCGGTGTTGGTGAAGGCGGCGTCGCGCAGCTGCGGTATCTGCTCGGAGACGAGCAGGCCGGCCGCGAGGCCGCCATACATGGCGAGACCGCCCAGCGTAGCTACCGGGACGACGTGCACGTCGCGCTCTCGGGGCTGCTTCATCGCGCCGAACCGGGCAGCCACGCGGCGCACCAAGGGCGTCAGAATGTAGGTGGCGGCGGCCGCCACCAGCAGCGTCAGGACGTAGTCCTTCACCGGCTCACCAGGCCAGGACAGGTTCAGCAGGACCATCACGGTAACTCTAGAGCACTAGGCCGACTGCCACGGCTGATGCCCGGCGAAGTCGGGTCACGCGCTAGCCCGGCGCTGCGGCTAACTGAGCTGGCACGGGCGTCACGGCTGGCCCGCGTCAGCGCCAGTGATGACGGCCGCGACCTCGCGCAGCCTGCCTAGCGAGATCGCGCCGCGGCGCAGCAGCCGGGGCTGCGGTCCGGTCATGTCGAGTATGGTCGACGCCACGCCGCCGGCCACTTTGCCGCCGTCGAGGTAGACCGAGACCGCCTCGCCCAGCTGTTCCCTGGCTTCGGCCGCGGTCATCGCCGACGGGGAGCCGGACAGGTTGGCGCTGCTGACGGCCATCGGCCCGGTCTCGCGGAGCAGGTCTAGCGCGACCGCGTCCTCTGGCATGCGGATCGCGACGGTACCCTTTGTGTCGCCCAGGTCCCAGCTCAGCGTCCTGGCAGCCCGGCAGACGAGGGTCAGGCCGCCGGGCCAGAACTCGTCGATCAGCCGCTGCCCGTCCGGGCCCAGGTCCTCGACCAGCGCGGCGGCGGCGCGGACAGTGCCGACCAGCACCGGAGGCGGCATGTCGCGGCCGCGGCCCTTAGCCGCGAGCAGCCTGGTGACCGCGGCCGGGCTGAAAGCGTCGGCGCCGAGTCCGTACACGGTGTCGGTAGGCAGTACGACCAGTTCTCCGCGCAGGACGGCAGTGACGGCTGCGGCAAGCCCTTCGGTGCGCTGCGCATCGTCGGCGCAGTCAAACCAGGCGCTCATAGCTGATCATCCTGCCATGCCGGGACCGTCAGGGCAGGGCCGCAGTGACAAAGCGGTCGCGGCCAGCAAGGTCTGCATGATTGCGGGTCTGCAGCCAGCCGCTCTCCTCGGCGAAAACCCAGTACACGGCGGTGCCCTGCTGCGCTCCATGCTCCACAGCCACCAGCCCGCCGGGCCGCAGCAGCCGGCGTGCCGTGGCTTCGACGACCCGGACGGCGTCGAGCCCGTCGGCCCCGCCTCCCCACAGCGCCGTGGCCGGGTCGTACTCTCCGACCTCCGGAGGGACCCAGGCTCCGGCCGGGATATAGGGCGGGTTGCTGACCACCAGGTCGACGCGGCCGTCAAGGTCGCCGAGGGCGGACGCGAAATCGGCCGCGTGCAGAGTCACCCGGCCGGCCGTGTGCGGTGACGCAGCAGCGACGGTCGCGATGTTGCGCTCGGCCCACTGCCTCGCGAGCGGATCAGCTTCGACACCGTGCACCCGCGCGCGCGGTACCTCCTGGGCGATGGACAGCGCAATGGCTCCCGAGCCGGTCCCGAGATCTGCGACAACCGGCTCGGCGACGTCCATCGCGGCCAGCTGCTCGATCGCCCACCCTGTCATGACCTCGGTCTCCTGGCGCGGCACGAAGACACCAGGACCGACGGCTAGCTCCAGGTAGCGGAAGTAGGCGTGGCCGGTGATGTGCTGCAGCGGCTCTCGCGCCTCCCGGCGCGCAACGTCGTCCCAGAAACGCGGGTCGAAATCCGCGTCCGGGACCAGGTGCAGCTCGGCCCGCGATACCGCGTGCAGGTGCGCGGCGATCAGCTCGGCGTCGGTCCGCGGCGACTCCACACCTGCCTCGGCGAGCCTCGCAGTGGCGATCGCGATCTCATCAAGCAGCAGGCTCACGCGACTCAGCTGCCGTCAGAACCGGCGATCTTCTCCGCCCGGTCGGCCTCGACCAGCGCCGTGATCACAGCATTCAGGTCCCCGTCAATCACCTGATCCAGGTTGTAAGCCTTGAACCCGACCCGGTGATCGGAGATCCGGTTCTCCGGGAAGTTGTAGGTGCGCACTCGCTGCGACCGGTCCACAGTCGCCACCTGACTGCGCCGGTCAGCGGACGCCTGCGCGTCGGCCTCCTCCTGAGCTACAGCCAGCAGCCGTGCCCGTAGCACGCGCATCGCCTGCTCCTTGTTCTGGAGCTGGCTCTTCTCGTTCTGGCAGGAGACGACCACGCCGGTCGGCAGGTGAGTGATCCGGACGGCCGAGTCCGTCGTGTTCACGCTCTGCCCGCCAGGGCCCGACGAGCGGAAGACGTCGATCTTCAAGTCGGCAGGATCGATGGTCACATCGATCGGATCAGCCTCCGGCAGCACCAGCACCCCGGCGGCCGAGGTGTGAATCCGGCCCTGTGACTCGGTTGCCGGGACCCGCTGAACCCGGTGAACGCCGCCCTCGTACTTCAGCTGGGACCAGGCTCCGGTATCACCGCGCGCTTTGACCGCAACCGTGACGTCCTTGTAGCCGCCGAGGCCCGTCATCGTGGAATCGAGCACCTCGGTCTTCCAGCCGCGCCGCTCGGCGAACCGCAGATACATCCGTAGCAGGTCCCCGGCAAACAGAGCCGATTCCTCGCCGCCCTCCCCCGCCTTGACCTCCAGGATGACGTCCTTGTCGTCGTTGGGGTCGCGGGGCACGAGCAGCTCGGCGATGTGGCGCTCGATCTCCTCGCGCCGCGCCGCAAACTGCTGGGCCTCGGTCGCGAACCCGGCGTCCTCGGACGCCAGTTCGCGTGCAGTAGCCTCGTCCGCCTGGGTCTGCTGCCAGTCGGCGTAGGCGTGGACGATCGGAGTGAGCTCGCCGTACCGGCGGCTCAGCGTCCGGGCCCGGTCCGGGTCGGTGTGGATGGCCGGATCCGAGAGATCCAGCTCAAGCTGCGCATGCTCGGCAGCGAGATCGGCAAGCCGCTCAAACACTGCTTACCTCCCTCAGGGTGCTGGTGACGGCTGGACAGGCTGAACGTTCCCTTCCGGAATCGCCCGGAAGGGAACGTGGTGGCCTTAGCTACTTGCTGTCAGCAGTCTTCTTGCCGAACCGGCGCTCGAACCTGGCGACGCGCCCGCCGGTGTCGAGAATCTTCTGCTTGCCCGTGTAGAACGGGTGGCAGCTCGAGCAGACGTCGGCGTGGATCACGCCGTTCTTAGCGGTGCTGCGCGTCGTAAACGTGCTACCGCAGCTGCAGATCACCGTGGTGTCCACATACTCCGGGTGAATTCCGGACTTCATTACTACTCCTGGTTCCCGCGGCCGCCGGGTCGCCAGCAGTGCTGGCTGCGTGCCAGCGGCCTGCTTAGTGGCGTGAACCGGAACCGCATTCGTATGGCTTACCAGTGTGCCAGAGCCGCCAACGCGGCGAGGCATCCCGGCATTCCCGCGGGCTTAGGCTCCCGCAGTGGTCTTCTGCACGTGCAGCAGGAACTCTGCGTTGCTCTTCGTGCCCTTCATCCGGTCCATGAGCACCTCGAGCGCCTGCTGCGCCTCCAGCGCGTGCAACACGCGGCGAAGCTGCCAGACGATCTTGAGTTCCTCCGGCGACATCAGCAGCTCTTCCTTCCGGGTGCCGGACGCGTCCACGTCCACCGCCGGGAAGATCCGCTTGTCGGATAGATCGCGGCGCAGCCGCAGCTCCATGTTGCCGGTGCCCTTGAACTCCTCGAAGATCACCTCGTCAGCGCGCGAGCCGGTCTCGATCAGCGCCGTCGCCAGGATCGTGAGCGAGCCGCCGTGCTCGATGTTGCGGGCCGCACCAAAGAACCGCTTCGGCGGGTACAGCGCGGTCGAGTCGACGCCACCCGACATGATCCGGCCGCTGGCCGGCGCGGCCAGGTTGTAGGCACGGCCGAGCCGGGTGATTGAGTCCAGCAGCACGACCACGTCGTGGCCCATTTCGACCAGGCGCTTAGCCCGCTCGATGGCCAGCTCCGACACTGTGGTGTGGTCCTCAGCCGGCCGGTCAAAGGTCGAGTGGATTACCTCGCCCTTGACCGTGCGCTGCATGTCGGTGACTTCCTCGGGCCGCTCATCGACGAGGACGACCATGAGGTGGCACTCGGGGTTGTTCTTGGTGATCGCGTTCGCGATTGCCTGCAGAATCATCGTCTTGCCGGCCTTCGGCGGCGACACGATCAGCCCGCGCTGGCCCTTGCCGATGGGGCTGATCAGGTCCATGATCCGCGTGGTCATGTTGCCGGGTTCGGACTCCAGCCTGAGGCGCTCCTGCGGGTAGAGCGGCACGAGCTTATTGAACTCAGGGCGGGTCTTGGCCTGCTCCGGGTCCAGTCCGTTGATCTTGTCAAGGCGGACCAGCGCGTTGAACTTCTCCCGGCGCTCCCCCTCGCGCGGCTGCCGGATCGAGCCCTCGATCACGTCGCCCTTGCGCAGGCCGTAGCGGCGGACCTGGGACAGCGAGACGTACACGTCATTCGCGCCAGGCAGGTAGCCGGTGGTCCGCACGAAGCCGTAGTTATCGAGCACGTCCAGGATGCCGGCAATCGGGATCAGCACGTCATCCTCGCTGATCACCGGCTCGGCCTCGTTCCCGCCTGCGCCGCGCTCGCGGCGCCTGTTGCCGCTGTTGCGGTTGCGGAACCGGTCCCGGCTGCGCCGGCTCCCGCCGTCCCGGTCGTCGTCGTTCCGGCCGTTCTGGTCCCGGCCGCCACCCTGATCGCGGCCGTTCTGCTGCTCGCGATTGCCCTGGTCGCGGCCACTCTGCTGCTCGCGGCCGCCCTGATCGCGGCCGTTCTGCTGCTCGCGATTGCCCTGGTCGCGGCCACCCTGGTCGCGCTGCTCCCGACTGGCCTGGCCGACCTCGCGGTCCTGCCCGTCGCTGGCCGCGCGGGGCTGCTCCCCTGCATCGTCGCGACGCGGGCTGGACCTGCGCCGGCGCTGGCCGTCGCCGGCCTGCTGGGCCTCGTCTCGCGGAGTACCGTTCATGGCAGTACCGCTCGCGCCGCTGCCGCGGGCGTTCCTTGCGCTCGCACCGCCAGTTGATGCGGTGCTGGCTGACGCACCGCCCGCCTCGGCACCGCCGATCCCGGCGTGAGCCGCCTGCGACTCCCCGATACCTGTCGCACTCGTGCCGCCCAGCCCGGGCTGTGTCGATGTCTGTGATTCCATGGCGTCCTGCTCGAAGGTGCGGTCAGCGCCGGCTCCCGCAGGCGATCGCCGCTGGACTGATCTGTCAGAAGTCTCGATGTGACGGGCCGCTGGCTCGTCGTCGTGGGCTACGGCCGCGCGAACGCCGCCGTCCCTGCCAGCGGGGCTAGCCTCCCCAGATCCCCCGCCTTGCCGTCTCTCCTCGATCGCCGCGATGAGCTGACTCTTGCGCATCCTCGCGGTTCCGGTGATGCCGATCGACTGCGCGACTTGCTGAAGCTCGGGCAACAGCATCGCCGACAGTCCCCTGGCCTGGCCGCTGGTCCGGGCGGGGGAACCGGCGCTGGCAGTGTCGCTGCCTGTGGCGGTGTCAACGGCATCCGGCCAGGAGCGTACCGCGCCGGCCGGGGCGCGGGAAGTCCCCGCCGAGTCCGCCACGCTCGCCGCCCGACCGGCTGACCCGGACAGGCCGGCAGAATCCCCGTTCTCGGCAGAGAACAGGTCCAAGGTTTCGCTCACAAGGGGTCCTTCCCAGGGTGCGGGATACGGCTGCACGTGCGGCGCGCTGCCCGCTGTCGTGTTGCTATCTGCCACCGCTGACCGCTAGCGCCAGAGCTAGCAGGCCATCCCAATCGCGGCTGTGTGCCGCATGGGTCCTCGCTGACCAGGTCCTTGGCTAGGGCCGGGCAAACCAGGAAGTCCCGCGGTGGGCAGATGAATGTCGAGATCGCACGCCGCCGAGCGCTCGGAAGACATTCGGAGGGAGTACGAACGAGCACCTGTCCCCAGTGCGGGGCGTCTGGTGCAGCACCTAGCTTAACACCAACATGACCCACGGCATTCCTTTGGCAGTGGACGTGCTGCCAGCGGCGCTGCATCCGGCCGGAAACGACCCGGCAGGATAGTGGTGCGCCCGCAGGTACGCTCACGCCGCTGGCATGCTGGCAGAGGGACCTGACGTGAGCCTGAACTGGGCACGTCCTGGGGGGCTTACAAGCCATGCGGTACCCGTTTCGATGGCGCCTCAATCACTTCGGAGCACTGGAAACCCCCGGCATAGATCGTGATGACCCGCGAACCTACTTCAACCTCGTCATTCTCATAAGCCTCCCGATCGGGACACGCCGATCAGGTGGTTACAGCCGTTCCGCGGCGGTGATCCCGGTCAGAGCGAGCCCAGCGGCCAGCGCAGCGGCCACCGCACCGGCCAGCAGCAGCCGGGCGCTGACAACCTGCGGCTCCCTGGTGGCGGTGTGGCCACCGAACGGCAGCGCTGGAGCCGCCTGCCGGCATGCCAGCCACGCCGCGCTGAGGTTTTCCAGGTACCGGGGCAGCTCGTCCGGCCGCCCACGGCGGGCGGCTGCCGCCACCCGGACCGGCAGGAACGAGAGCAGGCCGAGCATCGCCCGCTCGGCCGGGGAGCTGAGCAGGTCGCCAGCACGCTCCCCAGGGTTGGGCGTGTCCAGCCTCAGGTCACCCGCCCAGCGCAGGGCAGAGACAGAGGCGACGTGCGCTTCCTGCACCGGGTAGAGCGGATCGGCCGTCCGCACTGCGGGCCGGACGGTACGGGACAGGCGTGCCGCGTCTCCCGGCAGTGTCCTGGCCAGCCGGTAACGCACCGAGTCGACGCCGAAGTAGGCGACTGCCGCGCGCACGGGCGACCGAGGCAAACGGGCGGGCAGTTCCGGGGTGCTACCACGTTCCCGGTCGGAAATGACTGTGGCAGAGGCGCCGGCGGCCTGGGCCAGCCGGCTGGTCATGGCATCGGCCTGCTGCTGCCAGGCCTGCTGCCAGCCGACCGCGGCGGCTAGGTCAGGCCAGGGCCGGAGAGTAGCAGTGGCGGCACTCAGGATCGAGCTCTGCGCGCAGGTCAGGCCGGCCATCGCCATCCGAGCGGCCGAGCCTGCCTGGGCGTGCGGCGTCACGGTCACGGTGAGGTAGCCGTCGCCGGATGGGCTGGCCGCATCGATCCACGGCTGGGCTCGCAGCCGTTCCGCCAGCGCGGCAGCGAGCCAGACCGGGGCGACCGCGCTGAGCTTGCCTATCTCGAAGGTCACCGCGGTGGCGTAGGAGGCAGGGTTGCCGTCAGGCGCAGGCCGCCAGGTTCCGGCCAGGGTGACCTGCGACCCGACCGACGGAAGCATGCCTGCCGCGACGAGCGCGGCAACTGACGCGGCCAGCTCCCGGTCGAGATCGGCGATGATCACCTGCCCAGGCTACGGCGGAGCGGCCGGGTCGCCTACCGGTCGGAGGCGCTGCTAGACGCGCCGGCTAGCTCGCGGACCACCCTGATCATCTCGGCCGGATCGAACGGCTTGGTGAGGTAGGCGTCGACGCCGATCTGGCGGCCCCGGTCACGGTCGTCCCCCTGGGCCCGCGCTGTGATCAGCACGACCTTGATGCCTGCCGTGGCGGGGTTCCTGCGGAGCTGTGTGGCCGTCACCCAGCCGTCCAGCCGCGGCATCATGACATCCAGGGTGATCACGTCCGGCTGGACATCGGCGACCTTGTCTATGCAGTCCTGACCGTCCACCGCTGTTACCACGTCAAATCCCTCGAGCGTGAGATTGACGGCGATGAGCTGGCGGATGACTTCATCGTCATCGACGACCAGCACACGGCCAAGTCCCTGGGTCACGGCGCGAGGTTATCGGCTCCGGCCGACTCGCGCTCGCAGATCGGCCTCGTGTCCGGGGTTCGGTGCTGCTGATACGCTTGCTCCGGCTAGCAGGCGTCGTCATGTTGTCCGCTGTGCGCCAGCCCCCATAGCTCAGGGGATAGAGCAACGGCCTCCGGAGCCGTGTGCGCAGGTTCGAATCCTGCTGGGGGCGCATTTTTCGAATTCTCAATCGGATGAGGTGCGTTAACGGCTCGAAAGGCCGTGTGCGCAGGCATGGTGGCCGCTGAGCAGCTACGGAAGCGGGCATGAGGGCTCTCATCACCGGCGCCGACGGATACGTCGGCAGCGTCGAGGATGTGCCGATGCTGGTAGCTGGTCATGACGTCGTGGGCCTCGTGGCCGAGACGCTGCTGCGGTTCGCGCGTGCTTCCGGCAGCCACGCCAGTCCAAGCCGCGACAACTCGCCGTAACTCCTGGCCTTGGTCACCGAATGACACCTCTGCGCCACGCGCAAGTGGTGGACTCGCGAGCCGCAAACCGGCCGCCGATCGCTGGCTTGGACACGCGCGGCGCGGAGACCGACAGCGGCAAGAGCGTGCATCGCAGGCCGCTGACAGGCCCGCGGTCGGCAGGGCCGCCTATCTCAAGAGATCCTGGGTGTCGGCGCCCGAATGGGGCTCGCGGCGCCGCCCGGCTACCACTGTGGTAACGATCATCGCACAGGAGAGTCTGGCTAATCATGCTCGCGCTTCCAGTGCGGCCTGCCGAACATCCGGCCGAGGATGTCATGCAGGTTGTGGCCGGAATCGGCCAGGGCATCGACCTTGTAAATAGGAGGCCCGTCCGGCGCCGGTAGCTGAGCCGCCTGGGCTTCGTCAAACCGGCACCGGATGTAGCTCCTGGTAATCAGCTCTACCTGATCGGCTGCGATGAACCGCAGCCCGTGACGAGTGCCGATCACGATGCCGTCGAAGATATCGAGCTCAGGTATCTCTAGGACGTGCTCCAGGCTGCCCACCTTCGTGCCGGATGCAGACAGTATCGGCGAGCCATGAACGGCAGCCTGATATGAGACGGGCGCGTCGTCGCTCATGTCAGCATCTGCCCTCTGGTCTTGGCGGTACGCTTGCGGGCACCGGCTGCTGAAGGCCAGCGCAAGCCCACGCGCTGCAATATCTTGGCCATGCAGGAACTCTATGTCAGCGGACGGCCGTCGGTTCGAGTCGCGGAGCGCTACGGGAGCACATGGACCCCACCCACTCCGGTCGCCTGGCTGCCCCGACCTAGACCGTGCTTCGCGGACGCCCTCACCGCTAGCCGACGGCCGGGCACGGCAGTGGGGCGCGGTGCCCGACCATGAGCGTGAGACACGACGCTATCGACAGCACTCAGGAACCGGACAATCTGAGTTCAGGGCGCCGACGTCGTCAGGACATCTCGCAGCGGCACCGACTCGGTGATCAGGCGCACCGCGATGCACAACACCGCATTCCTCGACTAACGGCCTAACCCGCCAACGTGGGCTCACATGCCGTTCAAGGCATGAGCATGCGTAACGCCAGCTCGCTCACATCGGCATCGAGCGGTAGACCTGGCCACTCGGATCTGGACCAGCCGAGCTTGCCCCGACAGCGCCCGCACATCTGGCTCAGCTCAGACCCCTATTCAGCCACTTATTAGGAATTTGTCCTCCGGAACCGGGTGTACAGGTTCGAATCCTGCAGCGTTGCATAATTCGAATACATACCGATCAAACGCGCCAACGGCCGTTAGGCCAGTGACTCCCAGGTTGGTGAATCCTCGAGAGCCAAATTATGCCCACCCCTAATACGGCATCAGGTCGAATGCTGCCATCCTCGCCGATTCGACGAGGACATGGCGATCAAAGGCGTCGTCGCCATGGCGATCCTTGGGGTCGGCTGGCCACTCACTGGCCTGAGCCTGCATGAGTTCCGGCAGAGAGTCCGGGGCGCGCGGAAGGTGGGTGAAGATCTCATTCTGCTGGTCCCTCGCCAGCACCAGGAAGCCGTAAGCGGCGGTGGAAACCGGTATACCCCAGTACGACCGCGGTGATCGCAGCACCAGGTTGCGACCCGATAGAGCGCGATGATGCGCTCAGCAATTGCATCACGCGCAGCGCCCGTCGTGTACCGCCATGGCTTGGTCGCCCGGTAACAGACGTGCCACTATCAGTCATGGGAGAAATGCCTGAGGCACAACCACGCTGGCAGGAACTGACCAAGTCGGAATGCTTCGACCTGCTGGCTCACGAGTCCGTCGGCCGCCTGGCCGTCGTGGACGACCATGGGCCGATCGTCCTTCCCGTTAACTACGTCCTCGACCACTACATGGTGGTGTTTCGCACGGACGAGGGGACAAAGCTCGACGCAGATCACCGCAGGGTCGCCTTCGAGGTCGACGGGACCGACGCGAAGACCCGCACCGGCTGGAGCGTTCTTGTCCGCGGCGAGGCCGCAGAGGTCATAGACCCTGCCGAGATAGGGCGCCTGCGCGATTTGCCGCTTGAACCTTGGGCACCTGGTACGAAGGCCCACTACGTGCGCATCTTGCCTGCAGTGCTATCAGGGCGGCAGATTATTGTCGCCGAAAATACCTCGAGTGAGCGCGGCTGCGGGCCTGCTGGAGGCCGCGGTCGGTGCCAGTGACGGGGCCTGGCCCATGGGCACGGACATAGACAAGGAAGAATTCGACGACAGCGATTATCAGATCTTCCGGCATCGGCTGGAGGAATGCCTGCGCGAACTCCGGCGGCTTCTTGCGCTGCCCGGCTTCGGAACTGGCCCTACTACCATCGGCGCGGAGCTCGAGCTTTCCCTCATTGACTGCGGCGCCCGTCCGTTGCCACGCAACAAAGTCGTCCGCGCCGCAGCGGCCGACCCACGCGTCACCCTCGAACTGAACCGCTTCAACCTCGAGCTCAACGCTTCGCCAACCTTGCTGGCGGGTCGTCCGTTCACCGCGCTCGGCGAGGAGCTAAGCCTGCTGCTCGACCGCGTAGCTGGCGCGGCCAGCGATCACGGTGGCCGTATCGCGCTTATCGGCATCCTGCCCACGCTGAGACAAGCTGACCTCAGCCCGGAGATGATCACGGACGTCGCGCGGTACCGCGCGCTAGGCAGTGGATTGCGGCGGCTCCGCCAGAACCCGTTCAGCATCCGGATCGAGGGCGAGGACACGCTCGAGCTGGAGAGCGACAATGTAGCGCTGGAGGGTGCGAACACTTCATTCCAGGTGCACCTTCGGGTTGAACCAGCTGACTTCACGCGCACCTACAACGCCGCCCAGCTGGCCATCGCGCCCGTGCTTGCCGTGTCCGGGAATTCGCCGACGTTTCTCGGGCACCGGCTGTGGGAGGAGACCCGCATTGCCCTGTTCAAGCAAGCGGTCGAGGATCGGCCGCCCGGACCGCGCCGCCGGGCCAGCCGCACCGCGTTCGGGACGGGCTGGCTGCGGGGCGGGGCGCTGGAGCTGTTCAATGACAGCGTCCGAATTCACGACCCGATCTTGCCGGTGCTCGGCGAGCAGAACCCCAAACATATTGGCGGACGGGATCCGCCGACACTGGACGAACTCAGGCTGCACCAGAGCACGGTTTGGCGCTGGAACCGGGCCATCTACGACCCGGCGTCAGATGGGCACCTGCGGATCGAGATGCGTGCCCTTCCCGCAGGCCCCACCGTGATCGACATGATGGCCAACGCGGCGTACCTGATCGGTCTGACCCTCTGGCTGGCGGGACAGGATCAGGAGTGGACATACGCGCTTCCGTTCGAGCGCGCAGATGAGGGTTTCTACCGCGCGGCCCAGTGTGGGCTGGCCGCTCAGCTGAGCTGGCCAGCAGCGCACCGAGATCAGATCCTGACGCTTCCCGCCCCCGAGCTCGTCACCCAAACTCTGCCCGCCGCCAAACAGGGATTGCTGCAGGCAGGTGTGGTAGAAGCTGAGGTAGACATGCTGCTGCACGTGATTTCCGCGCGGGCAGCGTCAGGCCAGACGGGCTCAGCGTGGCAGCGCAGAACGCTAGCGGCCGCCGAGAGGGGCGTTGCACGCGAGCATGCGCTCGCCGCGATGCTCGACTGCTATCTCGACTGCGCGGCTACCGGGCAGCCAGTCCATACCTGGCCCGTCGGCATACGTGCCTAGAGTCGGATGGAGCCTGACTTCAGGGTGCTGCAGGGTCAGCTAGTAGTGGGCTGTCACGTGGAAAGGCTGCGAGTCAGGGCCGTCAACGCCGTCGCGTCGCCGCCCTCGCCCACTCACCGGCCAGGGTCAGGCACAACGCAGAGTCCTTGCTCAGTACCGGCGCGTCTGGGACAGCGATCTCGGCCAGGGTCTCGCGGATGTCGGCGAAGGCCGAACGGCCCGGCCAAGCGGGACCTCGGGCCGCAGCGGCCGCTGATGCCGCAAGACAAGGCTTAAGAAACGAAACAGGCCGCGTATGGCGGAGGTGAACATAAGTGACGACCCGGAGGGGAGCGGCGGACAGTACGGCCGGGCTGAGGGCCTTGCCGCACCGGGAGTCCCCAGCGCCCGAGCCCGGTGCCCGCGAGCGCGTCCTTCGGACACTCAGCCCAGCCGAATGCTTCGACCTGCTGGAACCGGGCGGCATCGGCCGCGTCGGGTTCACATCCGCAGACGGGATCATGATGCTGCCGGTCAACTTCGCCCTAACGGGAAAGACCATTATCATCCGCACCGCACCGGACACGCTGCTGGCTCTGTACGCCGATGCCCAGGTCAGCTTCGAAGTCGACCGCCTCGACGAGGCGCTCCATGAAGGCTGGAGCGTCCTATTGCATGGTCACGCGCACAAGGTCTGTGATGAGCGTGAAGTGAAGCACCTTGAGGACGGCATGCACCTCGAGCCGTGGGCAGGCGGCGCCCGCGACGTGTACGTGCGCATCACGCCAACCCGGATCAGTGGGCGACGCATCCAGTCAAGCTGGGCCAGCCCTCCGGCGCCAGGCACGGAACCTTAGGCCCTATGTCAGCCGCGCCGAAGTGGCTGATGGTCCAAAGGACCGAGGCCGCGACAGACGCAGCTATCTCTAGGCGGCATCCGCACATGCATGCCGCTGCTCGGTGGTTTCGGGGAGCGGCTGAGCACGCAGTAAGCCTGCCGCCGAACTTGCCATTCCAGGAGGGCTTGAGTCCAGCGGTCCACCGCCGTGCGCGCTGCAGGATCGTGAGAGTCGTTGCGCTTGCGAAGCGACATTCCCGAGCTGCCTGATTGCGGCTGCTGTCTATGAGGAGAAGCCGAGGGCAGCGCGAAGGCCGTCCTCGATCCGCGCCATCGCGTGAGGCGTGAGCGCGCCCAGGTCGCGAGTTACTTCGTCGGGATACAGCTCGACGATGTCATCGCAGACCGCGCGCCCACTAAAGACCTCACGGTGATCTAGCTCAACGAGCGCAGGGCGCGGGCTCTTGACCGGGGTCGTGGTTAGACGAACTGCGAGAACTTGCGGGAAGGCGCCGTTACGCCGGTTATTGGAGACGACGAGATAGTACTTCTCCCGCCCGTCGTCGACGTTCTCCATCTTGGCCCCATACACCCGGCCTCGAACTAGGTCTGTGCCGGGCATTCGGCTAGTCCTCGTCGGCCCAGGACGGCCGCCTGCGCCGCGCCGCAGCGCGGTCCGCCTCTGCATTGGCGTGCCGGTCGGCGGCATCCGCCTCATAGGAGGCTGCCTCAGCGGCCTCCCGCACTGCACGCAGGCCGGCTACGAAGACCGCGTGGACCAGCAGAGCCTCACTGACGTCGCCTTCTGGCAGAGCGGTTGCCAGAGCGCTCAGTGCGTCCCTCTCAGGCCCAGGTTCTCTGAGCTTGGTCAGGTCTGCCAGGTCGCGAGCGGTCAACGGGAGAGGAGTGCGGCGCTCAGTCGGCTCATTCAGTCGGATAGCCATGTCATACATAGTGCCACACAAAGTGCTGCAAGCAAAGCGGCGTCCTCTGAGTTGGGTCGACAGGCGCTCGTCGCGCTCGCGCGCGGCCTGTCGGCTGGCCCGGACCGCATACCGGTTCCGCCCCTACTTCCGCGAGTGGGCGGCAAAGCTGGCCAAACCTAGACCATTCCCCCCTCGAGCTACGCAAGATCCGGAACTGGCACGGACTCCCCTGGTCGGCCCGACCGCTCTGCGATGCGTCGCCGCAGGTCACAGCCCTGACCGGATCGCAAGGCGATCGGACTCCGGAGCCGTGTGCGCAGGTTCGAATCCTGCTGGGGGCGCAGGTATGCAGCATTTTTCGAAATTATCGCCGATGCCCTCCGAGCGCCACGGCACCCGTAGCCCCGAAACTCGGGATCGAGCCGCTGACCAGGGCATATGCTACGCGTTCGACTTCTGCCTGTGAGGCGCAGACCCGCAAGTCCCGTTGTTCACGATAGGGGGACGAGAGAGATTCAACATCCTCGTGAGCGCAAGTTGGTCTTGCCCAGCTAGCCGCGGCGCCTTAGCGCGTTGTGCCACGGCAGATCAGACCGTGGCACTTCGTCGCCGACGACGGCCTGAATCCCGGCTTCCTCGTTGAGTAGCAGCGCTACTGGGACAATGCGCCGTAGCCCGAACTGGTCAAGACGGTGCCTCATGTCGCCTTCGAAGTTGACTATCTGGCAGCCGGTCTCGAAGGTCCAGCCGGTCATCATCGAGCCGAACCGTCCCAGCCACGGCGTGACCGTCGCCTTCATCGAGGTCAACGGGGCGCCTGTCGGACTCTTGCACATCGATCATCAAGCGCGCCCGGACCTGGAGCCAGCGGCATTGGCGAACCTCGCCCCTGCCAACGCATCGGACAGCGGCATGGTGGTGTTCCGGCAGCCATTCGGCTCGCCGAGCGCTTCGGGTTCGGCTCCTTCTACAACCACTTCGAAAGCAAGGACGAGTTGTTCGCCACGGCCTCCGCTGAGGTCCTCGAGCGCTGGGGCCAGATGATCGACCGGGCCTGTGCCGGCATCGCCGACGCGGCCGAGGTATTCGCCGTCTCGTTCCGCATCTCCTGCAGACTCGGCTGGACGCACCCCGCCATGGCCCGCTTCCTCACCGGCGCCGGGCTGGGCGTCCTGGACTCATCCACCGGCCTGGCGCCCCGCGCCCTGCGCGACTTGAGGGCAGGGCAGCACGCTCAGCGCGGTCGCCGGAGGCCTGCTGGGCCTCCTGCGGCTCTGCCAGGACCATCCGGAGCGGATGAATGAGCAGGTCGTCGACCAGCTCGCCGAGGCCAGCCTGCGCCTGCTCGGCGTGGCCGCGGACGAGGCCGCCGGCTCGCCGCGCTGCCGATCGCTGGCGCTGACAGCTGGTAGCCGGGCACCAGGCAAGCCCGCCTGCTCGCCAGCCCGCGCGAGCGCCGCCGGGCGACCGGCTCGAAGGCCAAGACGGCGTTGGAGATGGCCTCTTCGACCTGGTACCGGCGCTATGCCAGAGATCGACGACATGCGAGATCTTCAAAGAAGAATCCTCCAGTTTGCGAACTGTTGGCGGACGCCGCCGAGGGGTAGCAACGCTGTTTGGGGGCGGCGAGGGGAAGGACTGCCAGGGCTATGAACGGGACAACCAGGCCCGTGATCCTTCTAGTCGAAGAGGACCGCGAGGCGCTCGACGCATTGCGGCGAGCGCTGGAGCGCAGGCTGGGCGCCGACTATCAGATCGTCGCGGAGACCCAGCCCGAACGCGGCCTGTCCTTTCTTCAGCAACTGCGGGAGCGTGACGAGCAGGTCGCGGTCATCATTGCGGCTCTACGGATGCAGCGCATGGCTGGGGAACAGTTCCTGGAACGGGCGCACGAGTTGCATCCGCTCGCCCGGCGGGCACTGATCGCTGATGTCTTCGACCGCCCCGCCGAGCAGTCGATCTCCCGCGCGATGGCGCTCGGGAGGGCCGACATGATCCTGGTCCGGCCATGGGAACCGCCCGACCATTGGCTGTATCCGCGCATCAGCATTCTGCTCGATACCTGGGTGCAAGCCACCGAGCAGCCGGGCGTGTGCGCGGTGCGCATCGTTGTGCAGCCCGACGCACCGTACGCTCACGAACTGCGCGACCAGCTTTACCGCAACGCTGTTCCGTTTCAATCGTTCCCAGCTGAGTCGCGGCGGGGCCGGCAGCTACTCGAACAGGCTGGTCAGGACGGGACACGGCTGCCAGTGCTGGTGTACTTCGACGGGCACGTTCAGGTGGCTCCCACGGTCCGGGAGATCGCGGAGGCGCTGGGGCTACGCTGCCGGCCTGACGCGCGCCACTATGACATGACGGTGATCGGTGCGGGTCCGGCGGGCCTGTCGGCGGCGCTGTCCAGTGCTTCCGAGGGCCTGCACACCCTGGTCGTGGAGAGTGAGACCATCGGCGGTCAGGCCGCGACCACCTCCATGGTGCGCAACTACCTGGGCTTCCCGGTCGGAGTCAGCGGCAAGGATCTCATGCAGTGGGTACCGCTCCAGGCGATGCAGTTCGGCGCCGAATTCGTCTTCGGCCGTGCCATCAGACTCGGCACAAGCGGCGGGCAGCAGGTGATCACGCTGGCCGACGGCAGCCAGGTGACCACCGACGCAGTAGTAATCAGTATCGGCGTGCAGTACCGGCGGCTCAGCGCGGCTGGCGTCGAAGAGTTGCTCGGCGCCGGCGTGTTCTACGGCGCCTCGCTCAGCGAGGCACCCGCCACCCGCGGCCAGGCCGTGTACATCGTCGGCGGCGGCAACTCCGCCGGCCAGGCTGCGGTCCATCTGGCAAAGTACGCCGAGCACGTCACCATCGTCGTCCGCCGTGAGTCACTGTCCGCGACCATGTCCAGCTACCTGATTGATCAGATCGGCGAGCTGCCGAACATCACCGTCCGCACTGACACCGAGGTCACCCGTGCCGACGGTGCCGGCCGCCTGGAACAGCTCACCCTTCGCAACTCGGCAACCGGCCGCACCGAGGACGTCGCAGCGTCCGCACTGTTCATCCTGACTGGCGCGCAGCCACGCACGGACTGGCTGCCCGGCACGCTGGCACGAGACAATGCTGGCTTCCTGCTCACGGGACCGGACCTCGCCCCGACCGGTGGACTGCCCGATGGCTGGCCCCTGACCCGGTTCCCGCTACCGATGGAGACCAGCGTGCCCGCCGTGTTCGCCGCCGGGGACGTCCGCCACGGATCAACGAAACGAGTAGCCGCGGCCGTCGGCGAAGGCGCCAGCGCGCTCCAGTCGGCAAATCGCCACTTCCAGCGGCTACCAGAAACACGACAATCCATCCATCCGACGTGAGCGGCAAATGATTGGACAGCCGCTGCCGTTGCTATCAGGTGCCGGTCAGCGGGAGGGGAAGCGTGGCGAGGCGGCTGGCTTCTGGTGCTCGGATGCCGAGCAACCGCAGGACGGCTTCTGCCAGCCGCAGCCAAGTTGCTCAGTCACCCGAACATGCCAACCTCGGCAGGCCATTCCGGCATCCCCTGGCGCGGCTACCAGCTGATCGGGGTAGCCGAACTGGCGGCCGTCATCGGCCTAATGGCCGGACTGCGCTGGCACCCACTCGGCCTGGCTGCAGCCACCGGGATGGCCGTGCTCCTGACGGGCGCTCCTGACGCACCGGCGAGCCGCGACGCTGTCAAGGAACCACGCCCGCCTGCTCACGCTGGCCATGACCGCGGCCTATCTGGCCATTGCCCTGGCAACTTGACATATAGCAACCCTTACGGCGCGACGCCGACGACCGCTGGCCCGCAAGCGGGCGTGCGCCGCGGGCCGACGGCGAGCGGACTGACAGCGTTCCGGGTCACATCTGGCTGTTTAGCCTGATACCCGCGGCGACATGGCCTGGCCTGTGACTTGCTGTGCCGGGGCCACAGCGTCGTATTCGACCACCAGGTGGCGGGGGCCGCGTAGTTCCGGGTTGGGCCGGTATGGCGGCGGGTCGGCGACGAGCCGTGGATTGATCAGCCTGCGGGCCAGTTCAGGCAGCGCCACCTGTGCCTCGGTCCGGGCTAGCGGCGCGCCAAAGCAGTAGTGGATGCCTGCGAAGAAGCCGAAGTGCGCGTTGTCGGTGCGGTCGGGGTCGAAGCGGTCGGGGTCGGCAAAGCGGCTGGGGTCGCGGTTGCCGGCGGCGAGCATCAGGGCGAGCGGTGATCCCTTGGGGATGGTGGTGCCGGCAAGGTCGATGTCGGCCACGGCGGCGCGGTTGGTCCGCATCTGCACTGGTGGTTCGTACCGCAAGAGCTCCTCGACCAGCGTGACGATCAGGCCGGGTTGGTGGTTCAGCCGGTCGAGCACGCCGGGGTGGCGTAGCAGGGTCAGCATGCCGTTGCTAATGAGGTTCACGGTGGTCTCGTGGCCGGCAACCAGCAGCAGGTTGGCGGTGGCCAGTATGTCTTCGCGGGACATTGGTGCGTGCGGGCCGTCGTCGGTGAGCAACCCGGAGATCAGGTCATCGCCCGGCTGGCGGACACGGGCATCGGCGAGCCGGCTGAAGTACTGGCCGAGCTCGGCGTCTACTTCGTGTCGTTTGCGATTGCGCTGTTCGAACGTTCCGGTGGTGGGGTCAATTGTCTCGATGATCGCGTCGGCCCATCGGTGGAAGCGCGGCTGATCTTCGAGGGGGACTCCGAGGAGCTGGCAGATCGCGGTCACCGGCAGCGGGTAGGCAAAGTCATCGACGATGTCAGCACGGTTATTGTCCGCGAACTTGTCGATCAGGCCGGTCGTGATCTCGGTGAGCCAGGGCCGCATGCTATCGATCCGCCCCGGTGTGCAGGGCGGACCGAACGGACGCATCGCCAGTTCCCTGAGCCGGTCATGGTCGGGCGGGTCGCGGAAGATAAAGGGCAGCGGAGGTCCGGCCTGCTCCTGATCCGATTTGCCCACGGCGCTGGCCGTTCCGGGACGGCTGCGGGGATCGGAGCTGACCCGCGGGTCATGCAGCAGCGCGAAAATCTCGTTATAGGTGCTGACGACGTAGGTGCCGTCGTCCTCCCGGGCCACCGGGGTCTTGCGCAGCTCGGCGTAGAGGGGGTACGGGTTGGCCCGGTGGGCAGGACCGAGCACTTGCTGGTAGATGCTGGGCTGAGCCATTACGTTTCCTCCCGCTGACTCGCTTTCCACGCAGCAGCAGCGCCCGTGAGTGATCTGTTGTGCGTCGGTCGCCTGAGTCAGCCGACGTGGAGAATCTCCGCCTGCCGCTCGCTGGGATTGTGCCCGGTCACCGCAACAGTGGCATGGAACCTTTCCTTCTGGTCGATCTGGGCAGGCAGAGGCTGACGGTACGGCGACTCGTCGACAGTGGGGAACGCAGGCGGGAACGGCTCGGCCGCCTCGATCATCTTCTGGTAGAAGTCCAGCCACATGCCGTGGTCAAACGAGACAGCGGCGGTCATGCGGCCGCGGTAGCCATAGGCGGCCACGAACCGGCCCTCATGCAACAGGCCCTGGGCGACGACCACCTGGTCGGCGAAGGTCGGCACACCGACCGACTTGATGTTCGTGCCGAACTGCTGCGACCAGAACACCGGGGTCGCCAGGTGCGGCCAAAAGTCTCCCGGCGGCCTGACCATGTTGTGTGCGGCGACCTCGGCCTGGATGACCGCGTTGCCCCAGTGCTCAAGCGCGAGGAACTGGTAGTCGTACAGCGGGTGCGGGAAGCGCGACACGTCCCCGGCGACGAAGACGTCCTCGGTGGTCACGGCGTTGACATCGATTGCGCGACAGCCGGCATCGCAAGCGACCCCCCAGATGCCGACGGCGAGGCCTGAGTCGTGCAGCCATTCGGTGTTGCGGATCGCGCCGAGGGCAACCACCGCCACGTCGGTATCGATGGTGGTGCCGTCGGACAGCTGCGCTTGGCGCAACTGGCCGTTGCCGTCACCCTCCAGGGAACTGACGGTGACGCCGCAGTGCAGGTCAACACCGTGGTCGCGGTGCAGCCCGGCGGCCACCCCGCCGACCACTTCGCCGAGTGCGCCGACCAGCGGCGCTGATCCTCGCTCGGCGACCGTGACGGCCAGATCCTGGTCCCGGCACGCCGAGGCGATCTCCGAGCCGGTGAACCCTGCGCCGATGACCAGCACTCGCCTGGGCCGGCCAGCCAGCCGCTGCCGCAGCGCGGCTGCGTCCGGGCGGGTACGCAGCGTGAACACGCCGTCAAGCGCTGCCTCGGCCTCGTTGTGCCACGGGCGGGCGCGAGTCCCGGTCGCGATCAGCAGCCGGTCATACTCGACGGTGCTCCCGTCGGCAAGCAGCACCCGCTTGCCTATGGAGTCCAGCCCCGTCGCGGGGACTCCCAGCCGCCACTGCGCGTCGACCTGGTCGCCTAGCGGCAGGCCGACGTGGTCCGGCGATATCCACCCGTCGAGGACCTGCTTGGACAGTGGCGGGCGGTCATAGGGCTGATCCGCCTCGTCGCCGATCAGAGTCAGCGTCCCGGCGAAGCCTTCGCGGCGCAGGAATGCCGCGGCGGCCAGGCCAGCCAGCGACGCGCCCACAATCACGATCCGGCCGCGCCGGCGGAGAGCCTCGACCGCGGCAGCCCGCAAGCTATCCGGTGCAGGTTCGCCTGCCCGCTGAGGCGGCACCGCCGGCGGGGGGGTCGGCTTCGACCGGGCTGCGGCTGCCGCGGCGCTCGACACCATAGCCGTGGCGGTATCCCAGGCATCGATCCGGTCAACACGGATTGCCTGCACCGGGCAGGCCGCCGCCGCTCGCAGGACACGCTCCTGCTGTGCGTCGTCAGGTTCCGGGTCATCCCACAGCGCCTCGGCGCCCCGCATGCGGAACACCTCAGGAGCAAGGAAGGCACACTGCCCGAACCCCTGGCACCGGATGAGATCCACGACAAGCCTCATTGGCCAGCCCCCGTCCTGGCGTCCTGCTGAATCAGGCTTGGCTTGCGTGGCTTTAGCCGTTCCCTGCACACGCTAGGCGCAAACTTTGGCCGGGATGCCTGGACCGCCGCTGCGCCCGCTGTTCCTGCGCCTCGGAACGTCCGCATAATGCCGATGTGCGGACTGGTTCTGAGGGTCATTGCTATCGACGATCCGCTATACTTGGTTGGTGACTTCCGAGGATCTGACAGCCGGCGCGCTGCTGCGGCAAGCCCGTCAGCGTGCGGGCTTGTCGCAGGTGGAGCTGGCCGCGAAGGCGGGCGTCACCCAGAGCGTCATCAGCGCTTATGAGTCCGGGCACCGGCAGCCCTCCCTGCCGACGCTCGCCGCGCTCATTGAGGCAGCCGGCTATGAGCTGGCCGCGGCGGTGCGGCGGCAGCCGCGCCGGCTAAGCCAGCTGTCCGGGCCGGTCGGCCGCCGGGTTCGCCGCCGTCGGCACGACCTGGTGGCGGCCGCGGCCGCGCACGGCGTTCACCGGCTCCGCGTGTTCGGCAGCGTGGCTCGCGGCGAGGACCGGCCCGACAGCGACGTGGACCTGCTCGCTGACGTGCCGCCGGGGATAAGCCTGTGCGGCCTGGCCCGGCTGCAAGCCGACCTAGAAGCCATTCTCGGCACCAGGGTCGACCTGGTGCCGGCCGCCGACCTCAAGCCGGACGTCCGTGCGCGCGCGGACCCGGACCTGGTGGCGCTGTGAGTATCTGCCGTTGCGCGCGCTCCCTTGTCCCGATGCCAGGGCAAGCGTTCGGTTGCGCTGGCAACGAATTGCCGGCCGTTGGCGAACTCTCCACTTTGCCGGGTCATCGCTGCTGCTCGTCCTTGCGCGGGAGCTCGCCGGCGTGCCGCAACACGACCCTCCACTGCCCGCTCTCCTTGCGGTAAGCCTGCGTGCAGCGCAGTGTCCGGGGCCGCGGGCCATCGCCGACGTGCCGGGTCATGTGCTCCAGATCGACGGTGTAGGCAAGGTCAGCGCCGACTACTGTCACCACGTTCTCCGCCCGACGGCCGGTGGACGCAATGCCTTGCGCAGCCCAGTCGAGCCGGGCACTGACCTGCTCCCAGCCGCGCTCGTAACCGCCGAATGCGCCCATGATGACAACATCGTCTGCGTGTGACCAGAGCGCCTTGAACGGCTCTGGCCGCCCTTCAGCCAGCTCGCCGAGCGCCCGCTGGCACGCCATCACAAACTGATTCCACACCTCATCCACGCCTCGATGATGCCAGGACCCAAAGCCGAAAACCGGAGCTGCTCAGCTACGCTGGGATGCCGTAGCTTCTGTCCGGCGCTGCGAGCGTGACCGCCGGGTCGCCGGGGAATCGGATCGTAGCTGAGCACCTGCGGGTGCGAGGATGTCCTGGTGAAGCATCTGAGCACCGCGGAGCTGGAGGCCGGCCTCAGGTACGTCCGCGACTCCCCGCCGGACGGCGGCGCGGTCGTCTTGATTGCCCGCCGTCCGGCCGTTGACGAGCGTGAGGTACTCACTGAGGCCACTTTGGATGTGGAAGCCGGCCTGGCGGGTGACACCTGGCCGGTGCGGGCAAGCTCGCGCACCGGCGACGGGTCGCCGCATCCGGGCATGCAGGTGACGATGATGAACTCCCGTGCTGCCCTGCTCATCGCCCACGACCTCGAGCGGTGCGTGCTAGCCGGTGATCAGCTCTATGCCGATCTCGACCTGAGTCCTGCTAACCTGCCGCCGGGCGCGCGGCTGGCGGTGGGCTCGGCAGTTCTCGAGGTCACCGATCAGCCGCATCTGGGGTGCGCCAAGTTCGCCGCCCGATTCGGCCAGGACGCCTTGCGGTTCGTGAACTCCCGAGTCGGCCGCGAACTGCGGCTGCGCGGCCTGAATGCCCGTGTCATCGTCTCCGGAACCGTCCGGACCGGAGACGCAGTCCTCAAGTGCGCGGCAGGCCCTCCAGGCAGCTTCGCAGACAACGGCGTGCGGTCGGCCAGAGTCGCTGGCCTTTAGCGGGTGTCGCCTGCGTAAGCGCGGGCGGGGCAGACTCATGCCGCCGCCACCGCGCAAGTCAGGCCCGGGCCATCGCACAGGCAGGTGCTGGAGATCCTTGCGGAGGCATTCATTGCCGAGACACTGGCCGTCAGCGGGATCGCCATCAGGCGAGTCTGCCCCGAATTGCTCCGGCCGGGCATTGCCATCACTGCCAGCCACGCCGCCATCGACGACATCGGAGCCATGTTCGAAGATGCCCCGCCTGCCGATTCGCTACAGGTGCAACGATCCAGATATCTCGGCGAACGCTGGTAGACCCAGATTCATGACCTTCGCAAGTTACGCTCATGCCGCTTTCGGAGCGTCCGGTCGCCTCGTGCGCGCACTACCGAGGTGGTAAAGCTCCTTGACTGGTCTGCCTGGCCGCGCCAGCCTGAGGCAGGAGCCATCGTCGACAGTCCGGGAAGGGCGTCACGTGAACGAGCAGACGGTCAGCGTCGGCGGGCAGGACATTTCCTATATCGGCAGTCAGGGCGACGGGCGCGCCGTCGTCTTCGTGCATGGGAACTCGTGCTCAGCCCGGACCTGGCGTCCGCTGCTGGAGGGCCCTTTCGGCCTTCGTTTCCGCTGCCTGGCGCTCGACCTGCCTGGACACGGGCACTCCGCCTGGGCGGCGGATCACGCCCAGTACTCCCTGCCCGGCTATGCCGCCGTCCTGGCCGGTTTCGTCGAGTCGTTAGGTGCAGCCGACGCGGTCCTGGTCGGGTGGAGCCTGGGCGGGCAGGTCGTGCTCGAGGCCGCACCCGCCATCCCCGCCGCGGGGTTCGTCATCTTCGGAACACCGCCGGTCGGGTCGGTGGACCAGCTGGGCCAGGCGTTACTGCCGAACCCGGCCACCGGCGTCGGCTTCGCCGAAGTTGTCAGCGAGGACGCGGCGAGGTCTTTTGCCGCGTGTTTCACCGCGCCGGGATCGACCCTGCCGCTCGATGAGTTCACCGCCGACATCCTGGCCACCGACGGCGCCGCCCGCAGCGGCTTGCTCGCCAGCGTCCGGGAAGGCAGGTTCGCCGATGGGGTCGCCATCGCCGCAGGACTGCGCCGACCGCTGGCGATCCTGCACGGCGAGGGCGAGCAGATAGCGAACCTCGACTACATCAAAGGGCTGACCATCCCGAGCCTGTGGCGCGGGGAGGTCCAGCTGATCACCGGCGCCGGGCACGCCCCGCATCAGGAGACGCCCGTTCAGTTCGCCGATCTCCTGGAACAGTTCATCGCCGACCTGGACGAGTAGTCCTCCGGCCGCAGACGGTGCCGGCGAGCGGATTGCCGAGATACGAGCCGACCCCAGTCCGATGGCCCGTTCAGCAGAGCTGTGCGGGGAGGGATCGCGATGAAGGGCGTCGGTGTCGCTGCGTCCGTCATCGTCCTGGTTCTGCTGACGGCGTGCAGCGCCAGATGTCTGTTGCGTCGCGCTTCCCAGCGGTGCACCGTGTGGTTGTGCAGACCTGCGCGTTCGGATGACCGCGCATCGTTCGCTGGGAGGCTGGTGGGCAGGCGATGGCGGCTCAAGATATCAACCTGGTGGACCCTGATACCTACCAGCGGGGCGGGCCGCCGCATGAGCAGTTCGCCTGGCTGCGCGCACACGCGCCGGTGTTCTGGCACGCCAATGGCGGCGCTCCGGACTGGCCAGGATTCTGGGCAGTCACCCGGCATGATGACATAGAGCGGGTGTCCCGCCATCCGGAGATATTCTCCTCCGCCCTCCGCTCATCGAACTTCCGCGAAATGCCGGAATCGGTGGTCGCCAGAAGACGGTCAGGGATCCTCGACGCCGACCCACCCCAGCACACGCGATTGCGCGGACTGGTCAACCGCGGGTTCACGCCGCGGATGATCGGGCGGCTTGAAGATCGCATCACAGAGATCTGCTCCGGCCTGCTAGATGACGTCACCGGGCGGCCCGGGGCTGACTTCGTCGCCGATATTGCCGCGCCGCTGCCGGTGCAGGTGATCGGTGAGCTGGTCGGCGCCCCGCCCGAACACCGCTGGAAGCTCTACGAACTGACGAACCGCATCACCAGCAGCGATGATCCGGACGTCAGCTCGCCCGCCGGGTATGCGCAGGCCGTGGCGGAGATGTACGCCTATGCTGGCGAGCTCGCCGAGCAACGCAAGGGGCAGCCGCGCGACGATATCGTCACCAAGCTGCTGCTGCCTGACGACGACAAAGATGAGCTCACCGCCGCGGAGTTCGGAGTCTTCTTCATTCTGCTGATCCTCGGCGGTAACGAGACCACTCGAAACGCGGCCTCTGGCGGCATGCTCGCCTTCTTTCAGCATCCCGAGCAATGGCAGCGGCTGCTGGCCAATCCGGCCCTGATTCCCACCGCGGCCGAGGAGATCGTCCGCTGGGTGAGCCCAATCAACCACCAGCGCCGGACCGCGATCTGCGAGACAGAGCTTGGCAGGCAGATCATCGCTCAGGGCGACAAGGTGGTGATGTTCTTTACCTCGGCCAACCGGGACGAGAGCGTGTTCGCAGATCCGCACGAGTTCGACATCGGCCGCGACCCCAACCCCCATCTAGGCTTCGGCGGCGGCGGGCCGCACTTCTGCCTGGGCCGGCACCTGGCCGCCCTCGAACTGCGAATACTCCTGCAAGCTCTCGCCGAGCGCATCCCCGGCATCACGCTCGACGGCGAGGTCTCCAGGCTCCGGTCCAACTTCATCAACGGGATCAAGCACATGCCCGTCCGGATCCCTGGCAGCCCTTAGCTGCCTGCTAGGCGAAACACGGCCAGGAACAGAAGCACGGCTGACAAGACCTGATCTGTGCAGAGCCCTGAGCCGAACCTCGGATACGGCCAGCAGCGGTCGGCGTATCCGCTTCCCGGCAGCGCCCGCAAGACGATGCATCGCCACGCGACGGGACACCGAATCTAGCCTCGGCATGTGCACTCATGCCGTGTTCGCAAGTGAGCTCGGCTAAGCAGCAGCGCATAAGCCGAGGCGCTCGCGCTCGACGGCCATGGCTTGTTTACTACATCCCACGACGGCTTTGACCGCAACGCAGGTCCGATGATCGCGCAGGAGCGTCCGGTAGCCATCGCCCGAGTGCGTGCATAACTATCCAGGCACGCCGGCAGCGCAACGTCCGGATCGTGCCGAGCGTCGGCTCGGCGCCTGCTCTGCGTCCTGTGCAGCCACGGCCTGCGACCCAGCCCAGGTCAGCGATGGGCAAGCGCCACTAGGCGACTGACTGGTCAGAGTGATCGTCGCGGAGCCGTCCAAGGTCCAGCTCGATCTTGTGGCCGTGCACGGTGACCACGATGCTGGCGGTATCTGCTCCGGTGGCGGTCAGGTAGTCATACAGCGTCGACAGAAGCATGTCCCCCCGGTTCTCCAGCCGGGACACCGCGCCCTGGCCCACGCCGAGCTTCCGGGCAACCTCGACCTGGGTCATCTGCGCCGCCTTGCGGATCATCGCCAGGTTCATCGCGTAGATCCGGTCCATCTCATCGGCTTCCGCCTGGGCGTCGGCGACATCCGCGGCGATCTGCGGATCTGACAGCAGACGGTCCAGATGCTCATTGCCGCGAACGAACACGGGCTCGGTCTGCGGCTGTGCGGTGTTCTCGGTCATGGCTTCTCCTCGTATCCCGTCTCCCGCTTCCACTGGTCGATCATCGGGTCCGCGCGGGCTGCCACCCCGTCGTAGAACACGTCGCCGAGCTTTGCCTTGTCAGCGGCGAATAATGCCACGACCACAGTGGCAGCCTCCGGCGGAAACCAGCAGATGAGCCTGACCGCTACCTCCGGGTGGTAAGCATGCGAGACACGCCACAGCGGGTAGCGGCGCGACTGCCGCACACGACGCAGCGTCGCGGTCTCGTTCTCCTCAGACGGCGGATCGGTAAGATTCCGCAGCTGGTCCAGCGCGCGAGCAGCGAACGCCAGGATGGCTCGCGAGCGCTGATCCCCGGCGGCCGCCTCAGCTTCGAGCCGGTCGAGCCAGCGCCCGAACTCGGCTGGCCAGTCGATATCCACAACTGCAGTATGACATCAAAGCCATATTACTTACAAGTCATGTCCGCCTGCGAACCCGTGACGGTCCAGGCCTGTGAAGCTAACCGGGCCATGGTGCGGCCAGGCCAAGGCTCTGGCGATCCTTCAGGAACCGAGACTCGCCAGCGCGGCGGACAAACCGACGCTTAGCTGAACGCCCTGGCAGCGTGAACCCTTGGGGCCGACGCGCGGCTGGACTCAGCTGGACAAGATCCACCACAAGGTCGACCGCATTGGCTGGCCGGCCGCAGGCTGATCTGCACGACCGCCCCGCGTCGCAGCAACTGATCAGATACCCGCGAGAGGGTCGCGAGAGAACAAGGGGCCGACGGTCGGCGCAACCAGCTGTTTGCGCAGGTCAGGGCCGATGACGCTGCCAGTTGAGAGACGGTCTCCGGAGCCGTGTGCGCAGGTTCGAATCCTGCTGGGGGCGCAGCTAGAAACCCCTATTTTCGAACGCAGGTCAAACGGCCCCTGAGGCCGTGTGCGCATTGCCCGGGCAGCGGCGGTGACTCGCCTGACCTGCGGCTACTCCCGGCGGATACGCCAACGCCTCCGTAACCGAGCGCACCGGCCGCGCGGCTCCGGGAACATCTGCGGAATGCCCACGGAACCAGCCAGCTACGCCACGATCAAACGCGATCGAGCCGCGCACTGGCGTCCCCACACGTTCCGGGCCGACCGGAGCGGTGATTACCTGCCGGCGACACCAGCGAGACTCTGGCGTGCGCAACAGCTGAACACGACCCAGCTAGGCGATAGGCACCTGATTCCTCGTTGGCTACGGTCTACTCGCAGCGTGCTCTCGGCTCTTGCGGTGCTCGCGCGCGGCTGAACCGTGACCGATCGAGTGACTGAGGACGCCGATCGCACGTACCCGGACCCAGGACCTCAGCTGAGCCTGGACCCGATCGGCACCTCTCACCACCGGCAGTCGGTACCGCAAGGCATGCCTGCTGGACACCACGGCGAACTGCCGTCTAGCGCGGCAAGGCCCGGGCGCCCTATCGAGACCCATTGGCGGCGGGATGGAACCGGGCACGCCATTCCCTGACGTCAAACTTGGCCGGCTCGGTCTGCTCGAGGAATCGCTCGAGCACCGCGACGAAGCGGCCCGGTGCCTCGAGCTGCGGCAGGTGGCCGACCCCGTCGAAGATCTCAAGCTGGCTTCCGGGGATGGCCTCGTGGGCATGCACGCCGTGGTGGACGGGGATCACCGGGTCGCGCGCGCCCCAGATGATGAGCACGGGCATACCCTCAGCCAGGTACAGCCGGTCGCGCGCATTGATGCGCTGTCCGCCTACGCCGATTACCGAGCGCAGCGTGGCGAGGAAGGCGGCGCGGCGGTCGGGGTCGGCGAGCGACGCGTAGCCGCGAGCGATCTCGGCGATGTCCGTGTCTGGCCGCAGCCCGACAGCCGCTAGGCCGCGCGCGATCGCGGCTCCCGCGGAGCGCCCCGCTGAGGCCGTGACGGCGATGAACAGATTCGCGCCCGGCAGCGCTGCCGCGCGCAGGAGCGGGTTGACCTCAGGACCCAGGCCCCCGCTGGAGACGAGCACAAGGCGCTCAGTCATCTCGGGGAACTGGTATGCGAACTGCATTGCGATCCCGCCGCCAAGCGAGTGCCCAACGAGCGTCGCGCGGTCGTGGCCTAGCACGACGAGCATGTCGCGCAGCCCAGAAGCCAGCGCTCCGAGCGAGTAATCGCCAGCACCTGGTGCCGAAGAGCCATGGCCCGGAAGATCGGGCGCGACGACGGTGTGGTGTCGCGCGAGCGGCTCGACTATCTCCTGCCAGTCCCCGATGTTGCCCGCGATCCCATGGATCATAAGCAGTACGGGGCCGCTACCCGCCTCGACGTAGGTCACGGGCCGACCGTGGAGCCACACGCTCCTGGATTTCATCGCATTCATGCCGACGCACCGGCCGTGACTCGCGCAAGTGCGAGCGACTGTTGCCCACGCGCTTGACGCTCCCGTTCGCGGTGGAGCCCGAAGGTCTTCGCCAGGCCCGGTGCTGACTCGCGCGCGCCGATGCCTACGCGTGCGAAATGCATGCAGCCGAGCACCTGCATGCAGACCCGGTTGGGCATGAAAACAGGATCGTCGATCGCGAAAACGCCGCGCTCGGCGCCGACGGCGAGGATCCGCTCCAGCGCGCCGAGGGTCGCCGCCATTGCCCGGCCGAGGCGGAACAGTACAGCGCCAGACGGCTGCTCGGGCAACTCGGAGGCAGGGCACTGCGTCAGCGCCTTCCCGCGGTCAGGGAAAGCCGGGTAATCCAGGCAGACTTTGATAGAGCGCTCGCGGACCTGCCGCAGCGCGGCGGCCGGATCCGTGGTGTGCAGGAACTCGGCACCAAAAATCTCCCCTTTTGAGGCGAAGGAGAGGTAGATCAGCGTCTTGTTCGGCCTGGCAGCGCATGCACCCTCATCGACAACGGCGTCCTGGCAGCCGCGCTCGTCGATCAGCGAGCGTGTACCGGCCACGTTTGCCCGCTTGCGGGCGGAGGGCCTCCCACACTGCGTGGAACTCCGCCCATCCTGCGCCGAAGACACACACCAAGCGTAACAGGGGCAACTACTGAGGTAACTATTGCTTACAATTCTACCGACTTGTGCATATCTGGTCAATGATCAGATGGCGATCCAGGGTTGTCAGGCTGCTTTCACCATCGCCGCCAACGTGGCACCACGTGGAGCTTACGGCTCGGTGGCGCTGACTCCGGGAAGATCAGCGAACCGTGCCTTCGCGTCGAAAGTCAAGATGGTCCGCTCCGTCTGCACCGCGTGCGCGGCGATAATCAGATCATGCGCGCCGCGCGGCGTTCCAGCCCGTCGGGCATGCGCGATCAGGCGCGCGTGGCTGGCGGCCGTCGTCTCGGTGTAGTCGAGCACCTCAACCGCCGACATGATCGCGACCAGGGCCCGCGCGCGATCAGCGGCTCGGGCAGGCGTGTCGGCAAGCTCGATGCCGACCCGGTACTCGGCGATGGACACAGCGGCGACGGCAAGCTCGTCCGCGTCCAGGGCAGCTCGGTCAATCGTTTCGCGCTCGTATGCGATCAGGACATTGGCATCGAGGATCAGGCGCCGGCCCACGGATCCTCCCCATCACTGGAGATAAGAGCCAGAGCGGCTGCGATGTCCGCGGCGAAGCGGTCATCGGGCGGGGGGATCCGCTCGAGCGCGGCCCGCAGGTCTGCCCCGGTCCGGCGCCGGGCTGGCATGACCTCGGCCACCGCATGGTGCCCGCGGGTGATCGTGACGGTCTCACCTCGCTCGATCGCGTCGAGCAGCTCGGAGAAGTTCCGCGAGGCCTCGGTAGCGGTCATCGTTCGCATGCCCTCATCTTATCTGATAATCAGATCGCGCCAATGCCGCATGTGATGGAGTTCTTAAGTCCCGACAGTGCGGCTGGATGCAGCCGAGCCGACCCGGAACGACATGGCAATCCATCCCCTGGGTCAACCATCTGCGCAGTTCACCGGCCATAGTCATCCCGTTGAGATCGCGGCCTCCGGAGCCGTGTGCGCATGTTCGAATCCTGCTGGGGGCGCATAGTCCGAATATGAGGACCGAACTATGGAGCGGAACGCGCTTTTGCGAGCGCGTACCGCCCCGTTGTTTAAACGGCGTTGGACACACCCAGCGGAGCTCTGGCATCACCCGCACCCCGGTCGCGGCCGGACACGTTAAGTGATCAATCCTGTTCCCAGGCGATGTTCCCGGTCACGGCGTTCATCCTGCCTTGGCGGGGCGGATGTTCTGGTTGAAGCGGAACCGGTTGACCGGGTCGTAGTGTGCCTTAACGGCCGCTAGCCTCGCATAGGTCTCCGCCGGGTAGGACGCGCGTACCTTGTCCTCGTCCCCCTCGCCGGTGAAGTTGACATACATCTGGCCTGCCCCGAACCTGTTCATCGAGTCCCGCGTACCGCGGGCCCACGCGCGGTTGGCCTCGAATCCCTCCGCCGTGGGTGTGCGAGCGATGCAGTTAATGAGATACGGCGCCTGCCGCTGGCTGAACGCCGTCGCGCCGGGCGCCGTCCGCGCCAACGCCCCGCCGAGTTGGTGGACATGCAGTTCGTTGGTAGCCGGGAGCCCTGCGGAGCGCCGGTGGGCATCGGCGAACGTCTCGATGGCCAGGTCGGGAAGCTCGTCGAGGAAGGCCGAGGTGAAGTAATTCGCCGCGCCCGATGCATAGAGCGGATCGACGAGTTGCTGCAGTGCGACGTACGGGATCGGGCCGAGCAGGTCGGCCAGGGGGGTGCCCAGGTTCCGCAGCGGACGGACGACTTCCTCGCCCTCCTCCAGGGGGCCCGCCCAGCATACGGATACGATGACGACCTTCTTGCCGTGCAGGTCCTCCGGCAAGAAGGGCGCGGCCGGGGCGATCGTCAGGTCGACGAGCGTGGTGAGCTCGTCGGGGGCACCGGCTACCGCGTCACGCCAGCCGGCGAGCACCTGGGCCGCTTGGTGTCCGGGGTAGAAGACGGCACCGCCCAGGACGGCGGGTCCGACCGGATGCAACGCGAGCTCCAGCTCGGTGACCACGCCGAAGTTCCCGCCGCCACCCCTCAGCGCCCAGAACAGGTCAGCGTTCTCGTCTTCGCTGGCCCGCACCAGCTCACCTTCGGCGGTCACCATTTCGACGGACAGCAGGTTGTCGCAAGTCAATCCGTACTTACGGACGAGGTGCCCGATGCCGCCGCCCAGCGTGAACCCGCCGATCCCGGTCGAGGAAACCAGGCCGCCCGTGGTGGCCAGGCCGTGCGCCTGGGTCTCGTGGTCGAATCGCCGCCAGGTCGCGCCGCCCTGCGCGAGTGCCCGCCGGCTGCGCGGGTCCACGCGCACCGCCGTCATCGCCGAAAGATCGAGCACGACACCGCCGTCGCAGGTGGAGAACCCGGCAACGCTGTGCGCCCCGCCGCGGATCGCCACCGGCAGCCCTTCACTGCAGGCGAACTGGACCCCGCTGATGACGTCGGCGACTCCGGAACAACGGACAACAAGCGCGGGATGCATGTCGATCGCGTGGTTCCAGATCCGACGGGCGTTCTCGTAGCCGGAGTCACCCGGGGAGATCACCGAGCCGAGCATCCGTGTCCGGAGTTCGGCCAGCGTCGCCTCACCTAGGACGCGCGGGCTTTCCGCTGTCATCGCCTCCATGTTCGTTACCTCCTGTGGTAAGAAGCCGACGATCGGAACCTATGGCCGGGGACTTTGCATCCGCTTAGCGCTGCGCCCACGGGCATCGAGCCGACGGTCCAGGTCGGCGGCAGCCGCCAGGCCGCGCCGCTCGCCGATTTGCTCAAAACAGCCCCGCGCCGTCGCGAGCGCCGCCACCGCTGCCGCGATCTCTCCCGACATCTCGCGCAGGCCCGCGAGCAGCATGTACTGCCAGCCAACGCTGGGGGTCGCGCGCAGCGCCAGCGCCCGCTCGAGCAGGCCGATGGCCTGCCCCGGACAGCCAATGAGGACCTCGGCCACAGCCAAGTTGTTCAGGGCCCCAGCGTGGCCAGGAAGATCTCCAGAACGGTCCAGCATGCGGCACGCTTCACGACCGAGCGCGCGCGCCCGCTGGCCGTCACCGAGCGCCGCCTCCGCGAGCGCAACGCCGGTCAGAGCGATGGCGGTACCGCGCTGGTCGGGGATGTCCGCCCGCAGGTCTGCCGCCGACCGGAAGCATTCCCTGGCAGCAGCGGGATCGCCGCGGCTGCGGAGCAGGTGCCCGCGTTGCGCCAGGATGTGTGCCTGGCCCGTACGGTCCCCTAGCGATTCGAACATCCGCAGGGCCTGTTCGAGCAGCGCCCCCGCTTCGTCGAAGCGTCCGCCCATCCGGGCCGCTAGCGCCTGGGTGGCGAGGATGTAGCTGCGGCTCTGCGCCGCGCCAACACGCCGACCGACCAGCATGGTCTCCTCGAAGACGGGAAACAGCAGGTCATCGATGGAATCAACCGTCCAGCCCACGGTGCACACCGTAAAGAAGGGCGGTGCGTCGGGTGGCACGCGGCCCAGAGCAGTCAGCGAGTCATCGAGCCGGGCCTGCGCTTCGGAATTTTCACCGCGGAATAGCGCCTGCAGAGCCCGCAGGTGCTCGTGCGAAACTTGCAGGCTGGCGATGCCGCGCGCCGCGTTGCCCGCCTCGCTGGCGAGCCGGGCCCAGTCATCCCACTCGCCCGCCATCCAGGCGAGCAATGACTGCTGGTGAAGCGCCTCGGCCATCGAGCCGGGATCGCCGAGGTGGCGCCCGAGGGCCGCGATCTCGGCGCCAATGGCGGGGCCACGCCACGGCCGGCCCAGCCGGACCTCCAACACGGCGGACGCAAGTAGCGCCCGGGCCCGCAGCGTCGATGGCGCTGGGCAGGCTTCCAGCGCTTGAGCAAGCCATCGGAGTCCCTCGGCGTGAAGCCCGCGCGCCATCCACGAGCGCCACATCGCAACCGCCATCACGAGCGCACGGTCTGGCATCTCACGCAATGACGTCGACAGTGCTGCTCGCAGGTTCCCGCCTTCGACCGCGAACCATGGGCTTGGCTCACCAACCACGCCACCGCCAAGGTCAGGGTCAAGAGACTCCGCCCGGCTGGCGTACCACAGGGCATGCCGGCGCTGGTGGCAGTCCAGCTCCCCCGACGAGGCAAGACAGGCGGCCGCGTACTGCCGGATGACCTCAAGCAGCCGGAGACGGGCCCGGTCGCCGCTCGTCTCCACGGTAACCAGAGACTTGTCCACCAGCCGTGACACCACCACCGCGACCGGTTCGGACAACCCGCCCGTACACACCTCTTCAGCCGCGTCGAGGGCGAACCCTCCAGCGAATACCGACAGCCGGCGAAACACCGCACGCTCATCATCCGCCAGGAGGTCATGGCTCCAATCCAGCGTCGCCGCCAAGGTAGCCTGCCGGTCCGGCACGCCATGGATCCGTCCAGCTAGCGTGGCCAGCGCGTCATCCAGCCGGGCGGCCAGCTCCGGGGCCGCCAGATGCGCGATCCTGGAAGCCGCCAGCTCGAGCGCCAGCGGTATGCCGTCGAGGCGGAGACAGATCCGTGCGACCGGCAGGGCAGTCGCAGAGTCGAGCCGGAACGCTGGTGATGCGTTTCCCGCGCGCTCGACGAACAGCTGGACAGAGTCCAGGCGGGCCAGTCGTGCCGGGTCGGCGGGAAGCCGCAGGTCCGGCAGCTCAAGCGACGGGACCCGCCAGACCACCTCGCCCGGCAGGCGCAGAGGCTCGCGGCTGGTGGCCAGCACAGCCACGCCGGCACAGCGCTCAAGCAGCGCCATGGCGAATTCCGCACAGGCCCCGAGCAGATGCTCGCAGTTGTCTAGAAGCACTACCATTCTGCGGTCGGCAAGCTGCTCCACAACGGCCGCCGTGGTGGGCCGGGCGCCGGTCAGCGCGAGGCCGAGAGATGCCGCGACAGCCGCCGGTATCAGCCGCCCGTCCCGGACCCCCGACAGGTCAACGAGCCACACGCCGTCGGGCACCGCGCCAGCGTTCGCCAGCCGGCGCGCGACCTCGATCGCCAGTCGGGTCTTGCCGGCGCCGCCGGGCCCGCTTAATGTCAGCAGCCGTGTGCGGTCGGCGAGGGCGAGCAATTCGGCGATCTCCCGCCGACGACCGATGAAGCTGGTCACCGCAGCTGGGAGATTGGAGACCACCGCCGGGCCAGCAGAACTCTGCCCAGAGAGAATCCGTCGGTAAAGAGTCAGCGTCGCCGCCTCCGGAGCCGCCGCATACTCCGCGTCCAGCACCCGGCACAGGCGCTCGTAGACATCGAGCGCATCCCACCGGCGCCCGGCCTGGTCGAGGGCCTCCATGAGCACCCGGTGCAGCGGTTCGTCGTTCGGGCGGTCTGTGACCAAAGGCTCAAGCAGAGCGACCGCCTCTTCGGGTCTTCGGCGTTCCAGCAGGACGCGGGCTTGCCCGGCAGTCAGCGCCTCATGCAAAGCCGCCAGTCGTTCCCGATGGGGTGCCGCCCAATCGGCGTAGCGGTCCTCCGGCAGAAGCTCACCGGCGTAGAGCTTCAGGGCAACCTCATAGTCCTCGACAGAATCAGAACGCAGCGCTCGCTGCGCCGCCACCGCGAACACGTCGGCATCGACGATAAGGTCACCGTCGGGCCACAAGATCACGATGTCGTCCCGTAGGCAGAGCGCGTCAGCTGAGGCCGAACGATCCGATGCCAGCGCCCGCCGCGCCGCATGCAGAGCCTGGTGCAGATTGTTCGCCGCGGCGGCAGGGTCCACTCCGGGCCAGAGCACCCTGGCAAGCACATCACGGTGAGCCCGGTGGCCGCTGGCCAGAGCCAGCAGCTTGACCAGCGTCTTGGACTTGCGCAACCGCCACGAGCCAGAAACCGCCCGGCTCCCGACACGAACACTGAAGCCGCCCAGCAGCGCTACATGCAGCGTGCCGGAAGCGGCCGCCACATCCAGACTGCCTTCGCCTGTCATACGTGGAGTCTCCGCCACAAGGTCGCGCTTGCCAATTCTGCGTACGTGTGGCAGCGGCACGCCCAGCGACCCTCGCGGCGGCTGGGATTGCATTTCAGGCGGAGCCAGATCCGAATGCTGGCGACGTCGCGGCGGGCCGCTGGGAGGTCCCACAGATCGGTCCGCTGCTACTCGCCGCGCACGCCGTGCTGAACGATTACCCGCCGTCGGGCTGACCGATGCGATGAACGTGATGCTGGCACGCGAATTCCGTACCGACGCCATCGCAACACTGGACTACCGCCATTTCCGCATGATCCGTCCGTTGACCCCGCACGACGCGTTCCGGCTGCTGCCGGAGGACATCGAGAGCTGAACGGCCCACAGGCCTGCGCCGCCAGCGCTAATCATGCGACCTAATGAAACGCGGTGGGCCTCGCATCCAGCCACCTCCGGTAAGGGCGGGCACGCCACCGCTTTAAGGCAAGAGACCGTCCGGCACGCCAGATGCAACCCGGCCTCGGTGCCATCCTTACCCGTCCAAGACGCGGACTAGGCCGTCCTCAGCCAGGTCGTGCGACGTCCAAAATCTTCCGCCGACCGAGCGTTCGGCAGGGATCGCATAGCGCCTGTGCCTGACGCAGCAGGGATGGGTCGGGGCGCTTGCGGGCGCGCGCGCCAGCGTCAGGCAATGTCTAGGCGGCGGGGGTGGTCTTCGCCGCGTCGATGAACGGGATCGCGGCAGTTTTGGCGGATGTTGTCTCGCCGGTTGGCCATTCGATTTCGAGGTCGTTGCCCGGGTCTGCGAGTTCGGTCGGCACCCACACGTAGCCGATGTTTCGCTGCAGCCGCGGCGACCAGACCAGGTCAGTCACGCGGCCCACGCGCAGCCCGCCGGCCAGAGCAGGCCGCGGCTCGGTAATCTCGAAGAATGTCGGATCGCCTGGCGCCTCGATCCCGACAAGCCTGCGCGTGACCCCTTGCTCGCGGATGCGCTCGAGAGCAGCCTTGCCGACGTAATCGGCGTCCTGCGCCTCCACCAGCCGCTCGAGCCCCATTACCTCGAACGGGTTGTTCTCCAGGGTGAAGTCGGAGTTGTAGTTGAAGATGCCGGCCTCAATGCGGCGCGCCTCGCACGGGGCGATCGGCCTGATGCCGTATGGCGCGCCCGCCTCCATGATCGTCTCCCAGAGCTGGTCGCCGCGGGCAGGATCGGTCAGGAATACCTCGTACCCGACCTCGCCGGTCCAGCCGGTGCGGCTGACCACCACCGGAATGCCGTCAAGGACCGCTTCCAGGCTCCAGTAGTACCTCACGTCAGCGATCGCGTCACCGACAAGCTCCCGCATCAGCTCTTTCGCCTTCGGGCCCTGAACCTGCACCGGATATACCTCGGGCAGCGAGACCGTGGCGTTCAGACCCCTGCCCTGGGCCAGGCCCATCGCGTACAGGTGGGCGTCCGCGTCGGCCAGGCAGAGCCAAAAGGTGCGCTCATCACGCCGCAGCAGCACCGGGTCATTCACGATGCCCCCATCAGGGGCGATGATCGGCGCGTACTTGCCCTGCCCGACCGCGCATTTCTCAAGATCGCGGCAGGTGAGCATGTTGGCCAGCTCGAAGCCGTCAGGCCCGCTGATCTCCACGACGCGTTCCACGCCGACGTCCCACAGCGTGACGTCGTTCACCAGCGCCCAGTACTCCGCAGTGAGGTCGTCGTAGTAGGCAGGCAGGTACATGTGGTTGTAGATGTCGTAGGCTTTGCAGCCCCACCGCAGCGTGGCCTCGAAGAACGGCGATTTCCGGTACCACGGACCGAAATACAAGGTGCTAGACGTCGCATCCGGCATGATCCTTGTCTCAGAACTCACAGCGCACCCACCTCCCAAGACGGTGACCGCGGCAGCCAGGTCACAGCCATCCACCGGCAGCTGTTCCCAACAGCCACCCGAACCGAATGATTGGACGGTTCGGCTGCCAGCGCAAGGGCCAAGCCCCGATGGCGGCCGCAGTTACGACGCAAGAAGCAATACCGACCTGGTAGTACATGGTCTTGGTGGAGTCATTCCACATCTTCATCAGCCAGTCGGTGCCGAACTTCGCTTGGGCGGTGAAGCCCGGGCCGGCCTGGCTCGGGAAGTCGCGGACCAGCGGCAGCATCAGGTCGACGGTGTAGCTGGTGGTCTCCACGAATCTCAGGCAATCACCGGCGTCCCACCAGCCGCCGGAGGCGTCCATGGACACGCCGAGGAGGTCAGGCTGCCTGAGAATCCGCCCGTCGACGCTTTGTAGTTCGGGGTCAGGTAGGTCATGGCGTTCTCGTCGTTAAGGCACAACCCGGTGTGGGGCGCGCTGATCGACCAGATGCAGACCCGATGAGCCTAGTGCGCCGGCAACACTGGTGCGCGTGACCGACGACGTACCAATGACGATCTACGAGTCTGCGCGCGCGGTCGACGTCGTGCACCGCGTCCCGGTGCTCGTCGTCGGCGGCGGACCCAGCGGCCTTGCCGCGGCGATCGCGGCTGCGCGGGCCGGCGCCGAAGTCTCCTTGCTGGAACGGTTCGGGTGCTTCGGCGGCAACCTCACAGTGGTTGGCGTCGAAGGCTTGGCCTGGTACCGGCATGAGCGAACCGTCGAGGCCGGGGGTATCGGGCGGGAGTTCGAGGAGCGCGCGAAAGCCATGGGCGCTGCGACGCCAGACTCTCAGTCGCTGTCCTACGAGATCGACTCCGAGGGCTTCAAGGTGGTCGCCGACCGGCTCGTCGAGGAGGCCGGAGTGCGCCCCATGCTGCACCGCGTGTTCGCCGCTCCGGTCATGAACGGCAACACCGTGGCCGGGGCGATCGTGGAGTCCAAAGCCGGCCGCGAGGCGATCCTGGCTGACCGGGTTATCGACTGCACCGGGGATGCCGACGTAGCCCACCGCGCGGGTGCGCCGACCCGCAAGACGCCCGTCGAGGAGATGCAAGCAGCCTCGGTTATTTTCCACCTCAGCGGCGTCGACAAACGAGCATTCCTGTCCGGGATGAGGGCCGACCCGGCGACCTATGCCGACTGGTCGGCCGGTGAGTGGACAGTCGACACCTCGGGCAAGGAGGACGAGCTCTTCTCCCCTTTCCTGCGCAAGCCGTTCGCACAGGCGATTCGCGACGGGGTGATCCCAGCCGACCTGACGACGCTCGCCGGCACGTGGGGCGCGCTCTATGACACCGGCGAGCTCACTTACATGAACCTGGTGCATCTCGCGGGCTGCGACGGGGCCGACCCTGACAGCTTGACCCGCTTCGAGATCGAGGGTCGGCGCCAGGCGCTGCTGGCGATCGAGGCGCTGCGGCGCTACACGCCGGGCTGCCGGACGGCGCGGCTGCGCAACTTCGGGATGACCATCGGGATCCGCGACACCCGGAAGATCGATGCGGTCTACAACCTGACCGAGCAAGATGTGCGCGGCGAGGCGCGCTTCGGTGACTCGATCGGCATCTACCCCGAGTTCATCGACGGGTACGGCGTGCTGATCCTGCCGACGACAGGGCGCTACCTGCACATCCCTTACCGCGCCATGCTGCCGCGGGGGGTGAGGAACCTCCTGGTCGCCGGCCGGGCGATCGGCGGGGACCGGATTGCGCACGCGGCCACCCGCAACATGGCCTGCTGCGCGGTCACCGGGCAGGCGGCGGGGATCGCGGCCGCGCTGTCCGTGCGCACAGACCGGCCCTTCCACGAGCTTGACGTCGGCCTCGTCCAGGCCGAGCTGGACCAGCAGGGAGTCCGTCACCAGTGACGGCGTGGCTATTACCACGGGACGCCCGGTCACCGCATCCGTGGCACGCTGTGACACAGCGCGCTACAATGTCGGCGTGACTGACCATTACACATTGCGGCTGGCACCCGGAATCCGGCAGAGGCTAGCTGAGTGGGCGCGGCGTGCGGGGCTGCCCGAGCGCACCCTGGCGCAGCGCTACGTCGAAGAAGGCCTGCGTCACGACGCGCACCCCCTCATCCAGTTCCTCGACGGCCCGAGCGGCCGCAGGGCCAGTCTGCTCGGCCGCGGGCTGGATGTCTGGGAGGTCATCGCAACAGTCCGCGACAACAACGGTTCCATGTCGGATGCCGCCGAGTATCTGCAGGTCCCATCTGGGCTGGTGGAAGCCGCAGTGGCATATTACGGCGAGTTTCGGGACGAGATCGACGTCGAGATCGAGCTCAACGAGGCCGCATATGAACGTGGCCGGGCCGCGGCCGCTGCAGGCGAGCAGGCGCTGCGCTCGTGAGAGCGATCCTGGACGAGCAACTGTCACCGCAGATCGCGGCGCTCCTGCGCAAGGCAGGCTATGACGTCGACGCTGTTGCCGATCGCGCTGACCTTACCGGGCGCAGCGACAGGGTCGTCTTCGAAGTGGCGAGCCTCGAAGGCCGGGCTGTAGTCACAAACAACGTCAAGGACTTTCGTCCCCTCGCGGCTGAATGGCTGGCGCAAGGCCGGGTGCACTCTGGCCTGATCTTGCTCCCCTCGGCTCGCACCCGCACGCGCCACGCCATTACGGCCATCGCCGATGCGATCGAGGGCATTCTTCGCGACCACCCGGACGGCCTGACAGGCAGTGAGCGCTGGATCGGCTCGCTGCCCAACGCGTAACGCCCCGACGCTTGGCTAGACCCAGAGACTTTGCACAGCGCCGCTAGCCGGTAGTAGCGTCCCGGCCGTGCTCATCCACGAGAAAAAGCGGTGTCGGCCAATCCCCGGTTCGATACCGGACGTACTAGACATGTTCCGCTGCGAAGTCCGGTTCTATCGGGAGATTGCCCCGGTAGTCGGCGTGCGGGTACCTGCCTGCTACCGCGCTGAGGCGACCGATGACGGTGCTCGAGCTGGAGGACCTGTCCTCCTGGCTGCCCGGCGCTGATCCGGCATCCGCCGCGGAGGTCCTTGCACGTCTGCACGAGCGCTGGCCCTGTGAGGCGCTGTCGCGCTGGCCCTGGCTGCGCCAGCCAGGGGCGGCAGTCAGCCTGGTGGCTAGCGCCGCTGGCCCGCTAGCCCTGACGCACGGAGACGCTTCGGCGCAGAACATGCGCACCAGCCTGGCGGCTGAGATCGCCCTGCTGGACTGGGAGGACGTCGGGATCGCTCCGGGTGTGTCCGATCTGGCCTGGCTGCTGGTCTCGTCGGTCGAGCCGCACCGTTGGGACGAGGTGATCGCCGCCTACGGCCATGCCGGGCATCTGGACGAGGTGCTGCCCGCGATCGCCGTCCAGGGGCTCCTCAGCATGTCCGATACCGCCGCCGGGTCGGCTGATTCAGAAGCATGGGCGGTCCGGTTGAGTTCAGCCGCCGCCAGGATCGCTACGCCTTGCTAGCGGCGGTCTCCCGAGCCGGGGCTCCTGTGACCTCGTCTGGAGTGCCGCCGCTGACAGCGTTACTTTGCCGGGACTACCCGGTAGATCGCGCTCGCGGCGTCGTCGCTCACGTACAGCGCCTTGCCCGGACCTGGCACGACGTCCACGGGACGGCCCCACCGGGTGCCGTTAGCGTTCTGGAATCCGGCGATGATCGTGACGGCCGGCTCCAGGGTGTGACGGCTGCTGTTCCAGGCCAGCCACAGCACCGCCGGCGCGCGCGGCGGGACCCGGTTCCACGAGCCGTGCGCGCCAATGACGGCGCCGCCTGACCACGGTGCCGGGATGGTGGTGCCCTCAAGGAACGACATGCCCAGCGGCGCAGAGTGGCCAGGCAGACCGACGTTCAGGCGCGGCAGTCGGCCGCAGTTAAGGTTCGTGCCGCCGGGATTGGTCAGCGCATCGGCAACGAACGGGATGTTCGCCAGCGAGCCCCGCGGGTGGTTCTTGTCCTGATCCGGATTGCAGTACGGCCAGCCGAGGTTGCGACCGGCAACGACCGGAGCTACTTCGTCCGGCGGGTGATTGTTGACGTAGGACTGGATCACCTGGCCGAAAGCGTTGCTGTACCCGCCGTAGGCCCGGTGGAAGGGGTAAGGGATGTTGTCGCGGTTGTTGACGGCGGTCCAGACCACCCCGTTAGGCGCCAGTGCCAGGCCCTCGCCGTTCCGCACACCGCGCTCCACCACAGTCAGGTGCGTGCCGTTCGGCCGGACTGACATGATCACCGCACGCGGCGGCTTCATGCTCAGGTCATCCGGGTTGGCGTTCGACGAGCTGCCCACTCCGAAATAGATCGTGCCGTTGCGCCTGACCACGAGATCCTTGACCCGGTGGACGTCGTCGCCGGACGGATCGGTGTCGGGGAGATTGCTGACTAGTACCGTGCGCGCACCGTCGATGCCGTGTGCCCCCCAGGGGTAGCTGTCGATCTCGGTCGATTCGGCGACGTAGAGAACCCAGTGCCCGGCCACCTTCGCGAACGCCATCCCCTGGGGCTCGGTCAGCCCGCTGAGCAGGGTCTGCGGACTCGCGGTCCCGTGCTTGTCCGGGACCAGTTCGGTGATCTGACCCATGTCGGGCTGACTTACCAGCAGCTCTCCGCCGGGAGTCCAGGTCTCCATCCGGGCATCGGGAAGCCTGGCCCATACCCTCGCGGTCCAGCCGCGCGGCATCCTCAGCTTCCGCGGCTTGTTGAATGGCGCCCCGACCTCGCTTTTCGGCACGACGAGGCGGACAGTCGTCAACCTCACAGCCTGTGCAGACGATTGCGCGGAAGCATGCACAGTCGCGCTATCGGCGTACTGGGTGGCCGAGCCCACGGAACATGTGCCCGCCAGCACGACGGCAGCGAAGGTCGTGGCGACAAACCGCGCAGTGATCATGCGCCCAATTTCATCATTTCGAGGTGCTTGTCGCGCGCGAATGAGAAGTGATGGGTGACGACATTAGGCGCACGGGCGGAACGTCCCCGGAACGACAGAGGGTGCAGTCGTTCCGAGGACGGCCGAGCTAGCCGATCAGGAACTCGCGCAGGGCATTGCCGTTGACCGATCCGAGGCCGGTGCACGCGTCCCAGCCGGGCCCGGCGGTGTACCCGTTGACGGCAGGCCCGTACTGGCTGTGCGGCACGCTGTTGTTGCCCGTCTCGACATCGTGGTACGCGGTCGCGGGTGCCTTATAGAGCTGCGGCGAGAGCTCCCCGACGGGCTGGCCCTTGGCCTGGTTCATGCTGGCGATGAGCCCGGCATAGAGCGGGGCCACGGCGCTTGTCCCGCCGACCGGGCCCCACTGCCCGTCGACCAGGACGAGGTACCCCGAGGTGATGTCGGCGTTGCCTGCCACATCTGGGACACCCCGGCCGGGATCGGACCCGTTGACGTTGGCTGGCATGGTCACGCTCTGCCAGGCGGGCACAGGGAACTCCGTGCTGATTCCGCCGCCGCCAGCCCAGCCGTCGCCGTCATTCCACACGACCTCGGTCAGCGACTGGTCTGCTCCGATCGTGAGCGTCGTACCCCCGCAGGCCACGATGTGCGGGCTGGCCGCCGGGTAGTCGACATGAGCGCGGGTGTCCCCGGCGGCGTCACCAGCGCCGTGATCGCCAGCCGCTGCCAGCACCGTCACGCCGAGCGCGGCCGCATCGGCCAGGGCGGCCTCGAAGCTCTGCCGTGCCTGCGGGGTCCACTGGTCTTCCGGGCCGCCCCAGCTGATCGAGATCACCGACGGCGCGTGCTGCCTGTCATGAGCGGCCTGGCTGACGGCGTCGACGAATCCCCGGTCCGAGGGATCGGCGAAGTAGACCACGATGCTCGCGCCGGGTGCGACCGAACCAGACACCTCGACGTCCAGCAGGACTTCGCCGTCGGCCTGGCCTCCAGGGGAGTTAGCGCCCCCGTCAACCCCTACCGCGATGACGTCCGGTTCCGCGATGCCGGCTTTGGCGAAGTAGCCGCTCAGATCGCCCAGGCTGAAACCGCCGCCGAGCTCGATAATGCCGATCGTCTCGCCGGTTCCGCTGACATCACCAGGGAAGCTGTAAGCCCGCGCGACCTGCGTGGCCCACAACGGCTGCGGGCCGGGCGCGGCACCTGCCTGCCCGGCCGCGCGGGCACGCAGCAGGTCCGCTGCCTCGGCGCCAGGGTCTGGCAGGTCGGCTTCTGCGACCGGCGGGCCCATCCGGAAGTGCGGCCGCGCCACCGGCCGGTTGTCCAGGCCAAGCACCGCCTCGATGATGTCCCCCAGATGCCGGGGAACATACACAACGCCCTCCCGGCCGCGATACGCGCGGCCACCGGCCTCATACCGTCCCAGGGATACCCCGAACGCGCTGCTGACCTGCGCGACCGATCCTTGCAGGGTGACCGTCCGGCGTGCCGCGTCGGAGACCTGCACGCTGAGGCCAGCGCCGGCCGCCCACTGGGTGATCGCATCGATGTCAGCTTGCTCAGCTCCGTCGGTCTCGGCGAACCTTGCTCGCTGTTCCCGGCGCCATGCAGCCCGATCCGAGCTCGCCGACGGTGGCTCGGCCAGCCTGAAATCTGCTCCCGTCCTGCGCCTCGCGATGACGGTCACCAGCACCGTCTCGTCCGGATCAGCGTCGGCCACCCGGGTCGCACCGGCCACAGCGGTACGGGCAGAGCCTGGCAACTCCGCCATGTCGTTGATGTCAGGCATGATCTTCCCCTCGTCGGAGCTGGCTCCGTGCCCACTCTCTGCTGTCACGGAACCCGAAAGCGCCATTCTGATACTGGCTCAGCAGGAAGCGCACCGGCCGCGACGGGCGCATCGGTCAGTCGGCATCACGCTGCCTTTTCGCCGGACGCTCAGCTTGCGCTGGCGGACCGGCCACGATAGAAGATCGTCGTGCGCGGAATGCCAGTTCCTGACGTGACAGTGACCGGTGCAAGCCGGCACGCGCTCGCGCGGTCCAGGCCCCCATCCGGCGCGCCGAATGTCGTTGCTGTCGTGCTGGACGACGTTGGCTTCGGGCAACTGGGCAGCTTCGGGTCGGATATCTCGACGCCGCATGTGGATCGGCTCGCCCGCGACGGGCTGCGCTACAACCGGTTCCACGTAACAGCGCTGTGCTCGCCCAGCAGGGCCTGTTTCCTCACCGGGCGGAATCATCATGCCGTCGGGATGGGTTTCCTGGCCGACATCCCACTGGCCTTCCCTGGCTACACCGCCCGCTTGCCACGATCGGCCGCGACCTTGCCGCGGCTGCTGCGGGATGCCGGCTACTCCACCCTGGCGGTGGGAAAGTGGCACCTCACGCCCCGCTTCGAGCGCTCGGCAGCAGGCCCCTTCACGCACTGGCCGCTCGGGCTGGGCTTTGAGCGCTACTACGGGTTCCTGCAGGGCGACACCAACCACTGGGCTCCGAATCTGGTATCCGACAACCACTACGTGGAGCCTCCGGCCGGTCCCTGGGACGGATACCACTTGTCGGAAGACCTGGCCAGCGTGGCTATCCGCTTCCTGACCGACCAGCAGTACGCGGCTCCGGGCAAGCCCTTCTTCCTCTATTTCGCGCTGGGCGCCGCGCACGCTCCGCATCATGTCGCAACTGAGTGGGTCGACCCGTACCGGGGGCAGTTCGATCTGGGCTGGGATGCCTGGCGCCGGGAAGTCTTCGATCGTCAGCAGGCCACCGCACTCGTACCAGCCGTTACCACGCTGACGCACCGGCCAGAGTGGGTATCCGCCTGGGATCAGCTTCGTGCCGACGAACGCCGCATGCACGCGAGGCAGATGGAGGTCTTCGCGGGCTTCCTCACGCACACCGATGCGCAGATTGGCCGGCTGATCGCGCACCTGGAGAGCAGCGGGCAACTGGACAATACGCTGATACTTGTCTTCTCCGACAACGGTGCCAGCGCCGAGGGCGGTGCGCTGGGCAGCGTCAACGAGCATCGCTTCACCGCACGCATTCGCGAACGCGCAGCCGACAACCTGAACAGCTACGACGAATGGGGCGGCCTCCGCACCTACAACCACTACTCCTGGGGTTGGGCGTGGGCGGGCAACACGCCATTCCGGCTCTGGAAGCGCTACACCTGGCTCGGCGGAACGCGCACGCCCCTCATCGTGCGCTGGCCCGCGGGTATCCATGCCAGCGGCGAGATCCGGTCCGCCTTCGTGCACGTCAACGATCTCTTCCCAACGGTTCTGGAGGTGGCCGGGATCGAGCTGCCTGCCGAGATAGACGGGATCGGTCAGCAGGAAGTTGACGGCGCGAGCATCCGGCCGACATTCGCCGATCCGGCGGTACCCGGGCGCGAAACTCAGTACTTCGAGATGCTTGGCTCCCGGTCAATCATCCACGGGCGGTGGAAGGCGACCACCAATCACATCTCGACCGGAGTGATCGACGAGGAAGAGCTAGCTATCGGCAGCAGGAGCTTCGCCGAGGACGAGTGGGAGCTATTCGACCTCGACAGCGACTTCTCGGAGTCCACGGATGTGGCGAGCTCTCATCCGCAGGTGGTGAGTGACCTGGAGCAGCGGTGGCTCGGCGAGGCGGAGCGCAATCATGTCCTGCCTATCGATGACACGCTGACGCACCGGCTGGGCGCCATCATCGGTCCTGCCTATCCGCCAGGTAGTGACCGAACGTTCCGTCCGGGCGCGGGCCCTGTCTGCGACGAGTCACTTCCGCTGCTCTTCGCCGGGTTCCGGTTCACCGCGCGCGTGACCGCTGCCGATAACCCCGCAGGCGTGCTGTTTGCCCTCGGCGACTGGAACGGCGGGTTCGCGCTCTTCGTGGCCGACGGCCGGCTGACCTTCGTGTACTCCCGCGCCGGCGAGATGCTGGAAGTCATCGCCGACCGGCTGCTGCCGCCGGGGCCGCAGGATGTTGGTGTGATGTACGACGTCAGCGGGGACACCGGTACGTTCCGCCTGCTGCACGGTGACGCGACGGTCGGCCGGCTGCAAACCGCGGGAGGCATTCCCGTCATGATTCAGCACGGCGGCGCCGGCCTCCGGCTCGGCATGGACAGCGGGCTGCCTGTCTCGGACCGCTATCGCCCGCCAGCCACGTGGAACGGAGAGCTTGTCAGCGTACGGCTGCAGACGCCGGGGCCTTCGCTGCCCGACCCAATCGACCAGTTGCCTGATGCACTCCACGCAGACTGACGGGGGCGCTGCCGGGCTTGATCAGGCTTCGGAAGCCGATGGGCAGCGTGCGGCGTAGAGAGTGTTGGAATGGTTCATGGCGGTGCCACCGGGATTCGGCGTCTTCACCAGGCGCCACTTGCCCCCGGTCCAGTGCAGCGCCTCGTTCACCTTGGCGCCGGACGTGGTTCCGTAGGACCCCAGTGCCCCAGCAGTTACCGGAGGAGCTGCAGGTCGCGCCATCCAGCTGATTGAATGCGTCGGTGCCGGTGCCACCAGGGTCGGGACGGACTTGGTCGACGCCCACTTACGGCCGTTCCAGTGCAAGATCTCGTTCAGGCTCTTCTGGGTCGGCTCGATGGTGCCGTAGTACCCGACTCCCCAGCAGCTCTTCGACGAGCCGCACGCGAGGGCCAGTAGCTCGTTCTGCCGGTCGTCCGTCGTCCCGGCAGGGTTTGGCGTGCACTGCTTGGACCACTTCTTGCCGTTCCAGTGCAGGACCAGGTTCGACAGCCTGACCTTGACGCCTTCCTGGAGGCCGTAGGCCCTGACTGCCCAGCAGTTCTTGGGCGAGACGCAGACTGAGTCGCTGAGGAAGGTGGCGCCGCCAGCCCCGGTCCCGCCTGGGTGCGGGACAGACTTCTAGGACCAGCTCTTCCCGTTCCAGTGCAGCGCCTCGGCGAAGTTCGTCACGCCATTTCTTGTCGTGCCGCCCACAGCCCAGCAGTCCGTGGCCGTCAGGCAGCGGACCGCGGAGAGCTCGTTCACCGCGTCCCCGCCGCTTCCAGCGGGATTCGGGACGGGGACGCTCCGCCATTTCCTGCCGGTCCAGTGCAGCATCTGGTTCGCATCGGCGCTGCCGTGGCGGACTTCCCCGACGGCCCAGCAATCCTTCGCGGACGGGCAGAAGACGCCGAACAGCTGGGTAGGAGGCTGGGGGATAGCGCGAGCCGCGGGTGCCATTTCGTTCAAGCACGGCCTGCGCGGTAGCTAGCATGCCGACATGGCGAAGCCCACGAACATGGCGCCAGTAACCGTCCGCTGTTCTGCCGTGCTGCCAGTCATCGACGTGGCGGCGCTGATCGGCGGCGGGCCAGCGGCGGCAACGGCTGCGGAGCAGATCCAGGCGGCCTGCCGCGAACGCGGATTCTTCTACGTGACCGGTCACGGCGTATCAGCGGACCTGATCGCGGAGCTCGCCGACGCCAGCGCGGAGTTCTTCGCGCTGCCGCTGGCGGACAAGCTGCAGATCGCCATGGAGCATGGCGGCAGGGCCTGGCGAGGCTACTTCCCGGTCGGCGCCGAGCTAACCTCGGGGCGGCCGGACCTGAAGGAGGGCCTGTACTTCGGCGCCGAGCTGCCCGGGGATGATCCGCGGGTCGTGGCCGGGCTTCCGCTGCACGGCCGCAACTTGTTCCCGATGCAGGTGCCCCGGCTGCGCCCGCTGGTGCTTACCTATCTCGACGCGCTCACGGCCGCCGGCCAGGCTGTGCTGGCGGGGGTGGCTCTCAGCCTCGGCCTGGACGCCAGGTACTTTGCCGACGGCTACGCCTCCGACCCGACGATCTTGTTCCGGATCTTCCGCTACCCGCCGTCGCCACCTAACGACCAGGGCTGGGGCGTGGGAGAGCACACTGATTACGGCCTGGTGACCCTGCTTGCCCAGGACGACAGCGGCGGCCTGCAAGTCGCCGCGCCCGAGGGCTGGATCAATGCACCGCCGGTACCGGGAACACTGGTGTGCAACATCGGCGACATGCTCGACCGGCTGACCGGGGGCTGGTATAAGTCCACTCCGCACCGGGTCCGCAACCTCAGCGGCCACGGCCGGCTGTCGTTCCCCTTCTTCCTTGATCCCGGATTCGCCGCTGAGGTTCCGCCACTGCCTGACCGCGCTGCTGCGGCTGGCGACGGCAGCCGCCGCTGGGACGGCCAGGATCTGCAAGCCTTCACCGGCAGCTACGGCGACTATCTTCTCGGCAAGGTGTCAAAGGTCTTCCCGCAACTCAGCCAGAATGCCCTGGGATAGCTCAAGTCGTGGTCGAGTGCCACCGGAGGCGAGACGATTCATGTCGGACTACTTCGATCTCGGCACGTATGCCCGTGCCGTCACCACGGCCTCCGACCGGACCAGGGAGTGGGTGCGGCGCGGTCTGCTGTGGGCCTATGCCTTCAACCACGAGGAAGCGGTCGCCTGCTTCGAGCAGGCCGCGGAAGCCGACCCCGGTTGCGCGCTCGCGCACTGGGGCCTCGCCTACGCCCTCGGCCCGAACTACAACAAGCAGTGGGAGATGTTCGAGGCTGACGAGGCCCGCTCCTCCATCGCCCGAGCGCACGCCGCCGTCGCGAACGCTTACCGGTACGCAGCCGGCGCGTCCGGTGCCGAGCAAGCACTTATCACGGCGCTGACCTACCGCTATCCGGAAGGCGTGCCAGCTCAGGACTGGTCAGTGTGGAACCGTGCCTACGCGGATGCGATGCGGACGGCTTACCAGGAACACGGGGACGATCTGGACGTGGCAGCGCTGTTCGCCGACGCGCTGATGAATCTCACGCCGTGGGCGCTGTGGGACACCGCCGCCGGCCAGCCTGCCGAGGGTGCCGCCACCACCGAGGCACGAGCTGTCCTCGAGCAGGCGCTGGCGAGTCCCGGCGGCCGGGCCCACCCCGGAGCCCTGCACCTGTACATCCACCTGATGGAGATGTCTCCCCGTCCCGAGGATGCCCTGTGGGCCGGCGACCTGCTGCGTGATCTGGTGCCGGACGGCGGTCATCTCCTGCACATGCCCACTCACCTAGACGTGCTCTGCGGTGACTACAAGCAGGTCGTCACGAGTAACGATGCCGCCATCAGGGCGGATGAGCGGTTCGTCGCGCGGCGCGGCGGGATGAACTTCTACACGCTCTACCGCGCCCACAACTATCACTTCAAGATCTACGGGGCGATGTTCCTGGGTCAATCGCGGGTCGCACTGGAGACAGCGGACGCGCTCGCCGCGGCGATCCCTGAAAGCCTTCTCCGCGTGACAGTCCCGCCGATGGCTGACTGGCTTGAGGGATTCGTCGGGATGCGCGTCCACGTACTGATCCGATTCGGCTGCTGGCAGGAGCTTATCGATGCGCCGCTGCCCGCTGATCCGGACATGTACCTGGTCACGATCGCGATGCTGCACTACGGAAAAGGTGTGGCCTTCGCCACCACCGGACAGATCGCCGAAGCGCGTGCGCAGCGGGCACTGTTCAGCGATGCAGTCAGCCGGGTGCCGGAGTCCCGGACGATTTTCAATAACACCTGCCAGTCAATCCTGGAGGTAGCCGGCGCGATGCTGGATGGCGAGCTCGATTACCGGGCAGGCAACATCGAGGAAGCTTTCCGGCATCTGCGCCGGGCCGTAGAACTGGACGACGGGCTGCCATTCGACGAGCCGTGGGGCTGGATGCAGCCGGCCCGGCACGCATACGGCGCGCTGCTGCTGGAGCAGGGCCGCGTCGGGGAAGCTGAGGCGGTCTATCGTGCGGATCTCGGGCTTGACGCGGCGCTCCCCCGGCCCTGTCAGCATCCGGGCAATGTCTGGAGCCTGCATGGATACCACGAGTGCCTGACCCGGCTCGGCAAGCATGAGCAGGCCGTGATCATCGAGCAGCAGCTGCGGGTGGCACTCGCCCGCGCCGACGTGCCCATCGGGGCGTCCTGCTACTGCCGGGTGACAGCTGCGGTGGCTGACTGACGCGTTACCGGCTGCGACCTGGCATTCTCAGGATTAGTACGCAGAATGGCCCGACGCGATGTAGTTTCCGTTCATGAGATTGGGGTCAGCCAATCATGGTAATGCCCGGCCGCGGCGGCCCCGGCCGGCTGCGCCAACGTTACGCAGGCGAGTATCCGCAGCTTACTGACGCCCGCGTAGTCCAACGGCAGAGGCATCGGCTTTAAACCCCGAGTTATACGGGTTCGAGTCCCGTCGCGGGCACCACCACGCTTACCATGCGCCGCGGGGGCGCCTGAGTTGCTAGCGGAGCTTGCGCACGGGTCTCTCGCTCACGAGCTGAACCTGGTCGGCCCGGAAGATGTACCGGCTCACGCGGACTGGTCTCCGCCGGTCATAGGCGGTTCGGCTCACGACGATGACCGGGACGATGCCCGGTGATCGGAAGAAGCCAACCTCGATCGGGTCCGGCATGCGGGCGGAAATGCTGTCGGCGTACCTGACGACCTCATGCTGCAGCTCGGCGAGTACCTGGCTGCTGCTGGAGCCGAGCCGTCTGGCGGTCTCCAGCTCGGTGCCGCTCGCGATGTCCATCGGGTAGTACGACACGACCAGGCACCACGGCTTGCCATCGACGTGCTGGCGGGACCGGCGCAGGACTACCTGGTCTCCCTCAGCGATGCCAAGCTGACTGGCGACGTCGGCCGGCGCACGCACGGTCTCGGCCTGGAATCGTGCCGTCGTCTGAGTGGCCGCAGGCTCCCCGATGGGCTTCAGGGCAGACTCGGCGTGCTCACCGGCCCGCCACTCCTCCTCCTGGTCAAGCGGGACGGCGCGCGGCGCCTGCCGCTCCAGGAGGTAGGTGCCCAGCCCGTGCCGCGTCTCCAGCAGGCCCTGATTGACCAGCTCCTGGAGGGCGAGGCGGATGGTGCTCCGCGAGGCGGTGTACTCGAAGGCGAGTTCCTTCTCACCGGGCAGCTTCGAAAGCCTGCCGGCCCCGTCCCGCTCAAGCGGCAGTGTGCCGCTGGCCAGCCGGTCCCGCAGGTCGTCGGCGATGAACTGGTACTTGGGGGCTGCCACCTGGACCACTTATACGTATCAGTTAGTAACCTGTTGACTTACTCAGCAAAACATCTACGATGCAGTTTAGCAAGGGCAACGAAGCCATAGCAGCTATCCGCGACGAGCCACCTCCAAGGACAGCCGCAGGCGGCGAGATCGTCACCGTCGACATCGCGTGGTCGCCAGCCTCCCCGCACGTGCCCGGCCTCAGCAACCGGACCCCGCACCTCATCGTGGCAACTACTGGCGGGAGGCCGCCATGATCGGCGAATCCCCAGCTGACCAGCCCGTGCCCACCTTCGCCGTGCTGCTCAAGCAACTGCGCGCGGAAGCACGGTTGACCCAGGAAGAGCTCGCGCACGCGGCAGGCCTGAGCCCCAGGTCAATCAGCGATCTCGAACGAGGCATCAGCCGGACGGCCCGCAAGGACACCGCCCTGCTGCTCGCCGATGCGCTCGCCATCGAAGGCTCGGCACGCACGAAGTTCGTCGCAGCAGCCCGCGGACGAGCCGAAGCCTGCGAAGTGCTAGCCGCGCGTGACGCTGTGCTCGCCAAGGTCCCAACCGTAGCAATTCGCTGCTATCCGCGGACCACTCACGCACCACTGCCCGACGATATCGAGATCGGCAGGTTCATCGACGCCATCACGGCCGCCTCCGGCAGCAACCTGGGCACCATCAGGGGGATCTGGCTTATCAGCCTAACTCCCCAGTCTGGCGCCGAAGCAGCGTCGACCGAACCTGCAGCGCAGGCGACCGCCGTGCGCGATTCCGTGGGCGGAACCGTGTGGCGCAATGCCCCGCCGCTGGCCACAGTGAGATCCGATCCGGCTGGCACCTTCATCAGGCCCGGCCGCTGCCGTCATTCGCCATCGAGGAGGGGAACGAGATGACCGAGATCCGAGAGCCGATCGCGATGCGTCCAGCCGTCCTCTACGGCACGCGCAGAAAGTCGCCTGGGACGCTCCTCCTGTACCCCGAGAAGCTCGCGCACGTCGAGTCCTGGATCACCAGCTGGTGCGCTGGCGCCGGCTTCCTGATCGTGGCAGTACTCAGCGCCGCCCTCGCCCACGCGGGCCCCGGCGCACTGGGCGGAGCCATCGGGGCCGGCGGCGGCGTCGCCGCCGGTGCCGCCATCACCAGGCGGCGGGCACCCAGGAGCGTGGCCGCCGCCGACAGGCATGTCACTGTCATCTGGCTGGACACAATCACGAACGTTGAGTCGCGGAAGGCCGGCCGGGCCTGGAACCGGCAGCTCGTGGTGTCCACAGCGGGAGGCGTCGACTACACCTTCCGCGCCAACCTCGATCAGTGGTCGGCTGACCTGGCTGGTGCTCTCGGCGGGCGCGGCCGTAACGTTCAGCCCACAGCAGCGGGACTGGCGGTCCTGTCGGGATCTGGATCGTGAGGCCGAAATGACAGCGAACGGAGCGGTCATCCCCGTGCCGACGGCTGCGCGGCCATGGCAGGCTCTGGGCAGCACCGGCCGCGTCATCGGCCTCGGTACGACGCCGGCCAAGCTGCGCACGCTGCTAGCCGCCCTGGTGATGCTTTCGCTGCTCTGGGGAGTCGTGGCCGGCTGGACTGCCGCCAGCCACGCGTCCGCGGCCAGCGAGGTAGTGAGCGTCAGCGAGCCCCTCAGCCTGGACGCGCAGCGGATCTACGGCGCACTTTCGGATGCCGATGCGATCGAAGCGGCCGCGTTCCTGTCTGGTGGCCTCGAGCCGTTCAGATTGCGCAGCCAGCACCAGGCTCTCGCCGTCGCAGCCAGGCAGCCTGTCGGCCGCGGACCTGAGCGACGCCGGCAGCAGGCTCGAACTGCTGCCACTCGAAGCTTCGATGCGGTACACGCTGACGGCAGAGATCCTGGCCGCAGGGCTAGCCCTGCTGCGGGCCGGAATGACCGGCACCAACGCCAGGCTTCTCGACTGCGAGCTAACTGATAAAGACCTCAGGCTAGGGCTGGGACGCTCTTATCGCGGGCTGGCCCGCTTGTTCGCTTCCCAGTCTGACCGGTATTCGCTGATCGATCTCGCCAACGGCGTCCGGCCGCGCACACTGACCTGATGGAACAGCATTCTGGCGACATGTGCCCCGCGTGCGGGGCTCAGGTAAGCGGTGCCGATAACTTCTGCGAGAAGTGCGGCCGCGAGCTGTCCGCTGCAGCGGTCAGCACCGGATCGGCGGCAGCGACGGCGTGCCGCAACTGCGGGTCCGCGCAGATCACCGCAGACGGCTACTGCGAGCTGTGCGGGCAGGAAGCCCCCTCCGCCCGCGATCACGTCGAGGTCGACCTCGGCACGCTCGCTGGTGTCAGTGATCGCGGCCACCGCCATCTCCGTAACGAGGATGCCATGGGGCTCGCGCTGACTGAGACTCCGACCGGAACAGCCGGGCTGGCTGTTGTGTGCGACGGTGTCTCCACCTCTACCCGGCCAGATGAGGCGTCGCTCGCCGCCGCTCAGGCGGCGCTGCGCGCCTTGACCGACATGCTCCGGGGCGGGATGACGGCAGCCGAGGCGCTGCCGAAGGCAGTAGTGGCGGCAGATGCCGCCGTCCGCGACCTGGCCGGCCAGTCCCTGAACGCGCCTGCTGCCACGATCGTGTCTGCCGTGGTCACAGCCGACGCGGTAGTAACTGCCTGGATCGGTGATAGCCGGGCGTACTGGCTTCCGGCTGATCAGGATCTCGGCAGTCAGCTGCTCACCCGGGATGACTCGCTCGCCGTAGAGCTGGCAGCGGCCGGAGCGCTGCAGGAAGCTGACGCGATCACCTCGCCGCACGCGCACATCGTCACCAGGTGGCTCGGGGCGGACGCGGACGCTGGCGAGCCGCACAGTACGGCGTTCCAGCCGCCGGGCCCGGGAGTCCTGTTGCTGTGCACCGACGGTCTGTGGAACTACCAGCCCGCGGCTGACGGCCTGGCCCGGCTCGCCGGGCCAAAATCGCCCGGCAACCTAGCGGGCGCTGCCGCTGACCTGCTCGCATTCGCCCTCGAGGCCGGCGGGCAGGACAACGTCACCATCGTCCTCGCCGCCTTCCCGCCGGACGGCGGACCCCCTAACGCTCATTAGGCGCATGCCACGATGAGCCTGCCGGAGTTCACCGCCGAGGTCTTCCAGAACGAGTACTTGCCTGCGGGCGCGCACGAGGTCAACGCGATCGTGACCGTGACGTCGGCAGGCTCGGCCACCGCCCGGCCGCAGTCTGCTGGAGATGACGCTGCAGAGATCATCATCATTGACTGTTCGGGGTCGATGGGAGCGCCCGCCCGCCATTGCCAGCAGGTCAGGCGCCGGACTACGACGCCGGGCGGCCGCCGCTCAGCTCGCGCCTGGCCGATCAAGGGGGCTTCGTCCGGTAGCCTCGCAGGTCAGCACCCTCTGACCAGGATGTCTGCCATGAGACGCTTTTCACCTAAATCTCGTATTAAGGAAATTCGCCGGGTCATGCCCGTGCTGGCCGGGCTAGTGGCGCTTGCGCTAGCGGGCTGCGGTGGCCCGACCACTGCGGATGCCGGACAGCAGGCCAGGCGGCCGAGGCCATGCGGCTGCCAGCCAGCCTGCCGTGCAGCGAACTTCAGGCAAGCAGCCCGCCACGACGACCTCGTTCCATGACCGGTGCAAGGTGTCCTACCTTAGGGCGAGCCTGCACCTTGCGCACGTGAGGCTCGACTCGGCGTCGATGAACCGCAGCGGCGCTGTCACGCCGACGCTCCCGCAGCCGGTGACCGGTCCGCTGACCGGGCTGCCCTCCTTCTGCGATGTCACTCTCACGCAGACCGACGCGGCCGGTCATCACATCCACATCGACGTCTGGCTCCCCGCCAGCTGGAACGGGCGCTTTCAGGGCGTCGGAGGTGCGATCTATTCCTGCGGCCCCTACTACTACGAGATGGCGCCTGCCATCCAGGAGGGCTATGCGGTGGCCGCCACCGACTGCGGGGTCTCGCTGGCAGATCGGGAGACCGCCAGCTGGGCGCTGAAGGACGGACGGCTCGACTGGCCGCTCATCGATGACTTCGCCTACCGCGGTATCCACGACATGACGGTCGTCGGCAAGGCGGTGACCAGTGACTACTATCCGTCGGCCCTGCGGTTCTCGTACTTCAACGGGTGCTCGACAGGCGGCCGCGAGGGACTGGTCGAGGCCCAGCAGTACCCCGCCGATTACAACGGCATCGTCTCCGGTGCGCCGGCGATCAACTGGACGCAGTTCATCCCTGCTGAGATCTGGCCCCAGCTGGTGATGAACGAGTCCGGCGACTTCCTGTCATCGTGCAAGGAGATTGCGTTCACGGACGCGGCCGTGCACGCGTGCGCCTCGACCGGCGGCGTCATCACGAATCCGTCATCGTGCCAGTGGAACCCGGACGAGCTCGTCGGGATGGAGACGCCGTGCGGGGTCATCACCCAGCAGGACGCCGCCGTGATGACGAAGATCTGGCAAGGTCCCGTGAGTTCGGAGGGCAAGCCGCTCTGGTACGGGCTCGAGCGCGGCGCAAGCCTGGCCGGCCTGGCCGCGACGACGACGGGCGACGGGGTCGCGGACGGTCAGCCGTTCCCCATCACAGTCAGCTGGCTGGGGACGTGGCTGCAGCAGAACCCGTCCTGGAACTGGCACACGCTGACCTACGCGCAGTTCGACCAGCTCTTCCAGAAGTCTGTGACCGAGTTCTCGAAGATCTTCGCTGCGAACGATCCGGACCTGTCCGCCTTCGCGAAGGACGGCGGGAAGATCATCATCTGGCACGGTCTCGCTGACCAGCTCATCTTCCCGCAAGGCACGGTCAGGTATTACGGGCAGGTTGAGCGAAAGATGGGCGGTGCTCAGCAGACCGAGTCCTTCGCCCGGCTGTTCCTTGCACCCGGTGCGCAGCATTGCGCAAGTGCCGCCGGTCCGGCTCCCGCCGGGCCTGCCCAGCCGCTCGCCGCACTGGTCAGCTGGGTCGAGAAGGGCAAGGCGCCCAGCACCATTCCCGGCAGTGTGACTAATCCCGTCACTGGCGGTGCAACCGAGTCGCGGCCGCTGTGCCTCTATCCGCTGACCGCCCGCTATTCCGGTCACGGAAGCACGACCGCCGCGAGCAGTTACGGGTGCAAGGCGTAGCGGAGGCGCTTCGCCCCCGATACCGTTCGGCGTGAGTGTGGTATAGGGCAACACATCCGCGGGACGACGGGCGCAAGGAGTGCTTCATGTCGGAGCCCACTGAGATTGTCGACGCGCAGCTAGAGGCCTACCGGGCTCGGGACGTGGAGCGATTCCTGTCGTGCTACACCGACGACGCGTCCGTCGTCATGTTCGACGGTACCGCGATGTTCCCGGATAAGGAGGCGATGCGCGAGCAGTACGGCAAGCTCTTCGCCGACAGTCCCGAGCTGGGCGTGAGCATCGCCAACCGCATTGCCGACGGTGAATTCGTGATCGACGAGGAGCACCTGTCCGGCTTCCACTTCCCTGGCATGCCGACCGAGCTGACGGGGCTGGCCGTCTACCGGATCGCCGACGGCAAGATCGCCAGACTGATGCTCCTCATGTGAGAGACCGCGCCTAGCTACTTTCTGTCGCGGAACCATAGCGCAGGGTTCGCAATCTGGTTTTCCTAGCAGTTCTATCGATAAATTTGGGCCGACCCTCTTGACTAACCCTGGTTTTCAGGTAGGAATTAGTGCCTAAACCGAGGGATGCACCTGCGCGGTCGAGCGCGGCGTGCTCACTACATCAGGAGGATGCGTGCGCTCGCTCAAGAGCCTGAGTCTGCTTGCGGCCGTTGCCATGGTCGCGGCAGGCACCGCGCTGGCCGGTCCCGCATTGGCCGACCCGATCAACTCCCACAGCAAGGCGGTGACTCCGCAGGCGTACGACATAGTGGGCGTCGGCGCTGACACCGACGACACGTTGTTCGACCAGCTGGCCTGGGACTACGACACAACGCATAAGACGCACAACAAGACCCACCCCTATATCTACAGTTTCGATGCCACCCCGCCGAGCAATCCGTTGAACTTGACCTCGCAAATCCAGACGAAGAAGGGCTGCAGCAAGGTGCTGCGGCCGGACGGCACGGGAGCCGGCGTCTCGCAGTTCGAGCTCCCGGCCAAGACCTCCGGCCACGACTGCATTGACTTCGCCAGGGCGTCCAGCTACCGGCCGTCAACTGACCCGCTGAACTTCGCTCCGAACGGTGACATCTACGTGCCGCTAGCGCAAGACGCGGAGGTCTACGCGGTCAACAAGGGCGGCAACGCGCCGACCAACCTGACCACGGCCGATCTGGAGGCTATCTACAGCTGCGCGGACACCACCTGGGGCCAGATTCCCGGCACGAGCCCGTCGATCGCGAGCCAGCCGATCGTCGCTCTGCTCCCGCCGACGACAGCCGGCGTGACCAAGTTCTGGCTGAAGCAGCTTGGCCTGTCGAGCACGCCGGCGTCCTGCCTCATCGGGACTGGAGCGGGCAGCACGCCCGTCCTGCAGCAGAACCAGGGCGTCTCGTCGCAGTTCTTCACCAAGTCGGGCGGCAAGACGGTTCCGAACCCGAACGTCATCGTGCCGATCTCCGTCGGCAAGTACATCGCCCAGGCCGACCACTCAGCGGCGCCCGGCAAGAAGCCGACCAAGACCCAGAACAAGTTCGGCCATGACGAGGTGGGCCACCTGGTGCTCGGCTCGATCAGCGACGTGGCTCCTACCGTTGGCAAGGGCGCTAAGACCAAGATCGACTCTGCACTCGAGAGCGCGGGAGGGATCGACTTCCTGCGCGATATCTACGACGTCCTCTGGTTCGCGAAGTCGAGCAAGAACAACGACCACATCCCGAACAGCCTGGAGCCGTTCTTCGCTTCGGCGCACGCGAAGGTCAAGGGCTGGTTCTGCTCCGACAAGACCGCTCAGCAGGCGATCACGAACTACGGCTTCCTCACGGTGCCGAACTGCGGCTTCGGCAGCTGAGTTAGTGACCGGGCGCGCCGCGGCTGATGGTCGCGGCGCGCCGGGTCATATCCCGGCTGGCGAACAATCCGCGTGAGTCTATTCACTACGACGAGGGAAATCCATGCGCTCGCGTCCCGCTAGGTTCTCGCTCCGGCTTGCGATCGCGCTGGCGGGCACGATGTCCATCTCGCTCGGTGTCGTGCTGCTGCCCTGGGCGGCCGGCAGCCTGGCAGCCGCACAGGCCGCTCCGGCGATGTCAACAGCGAGCGGCACGGCGACGCCGAGCTCCACGGCAACGGCCAGCCCGACGGCAACTGCCACCGCTACGCCAACGCCGAGCCCGTCGGACAGTCCGAGCGCGTCAGGCAGTCCCAGCCCGCGACCGTCTAAGACGCACGCTCCGCCAGCGCTCACCGCACCGCGAGACGGCACGGTCGTACGCGGGCCGCAGATGTTCGACCCGGCCAGGGGCAAGCTCTTCCCGAATTCGAGCCACGTGTCGGTCAGCCAGGTCAGCAGCCTTGTCAATCAGGTCGTGCAGGTATCCTGGACCGGCTTCACGCCGAGCACGTCGGTGACCTACGACCCGGGCGCCACGCTGTACCCGGTCATGGTGGCCGAGTGCGGCGGGACTGATCCGCGCAGCTCCGCGGATTGCTTCGGGGCCGATAACGGTGGCGTGACCGGCCAGTTCAGTCAGTTCGGCCCGATGAACACGGCCTATGCCACGACAGCCTCGAACGGCACCGGGACGACTGACATAGAGCTGCTCACTGCTCAGGAGGATTCGAAGCTCGGCTGCAAGCGCGGCCACCCCTGCTCGCTGGTGATCGTTCCCGCCCAGGGCGGAAATATCTTCGACTCGCCGGTCAAATGCGGTGACCACTCGCAGGACCAGTATTCAGCCACCGGCGCATACTCGTTTACGACGAATTACGGCGGCTGTTCGTGGCGCAACCGCATCGTCGTCCCGCTTAGATTCGCCCCGACGCCAAGCGATTGTCCCATCCGTAAGCCTGACTTCAGCGTCATCGGCTCGCCCATGCTTGGACGTGCCATGTTCTCCTGGCAGGCCGCGCTGTGTACAAGCTCCGCCCCGGTCAGCATCCAGTACGACTCAGCGCAGAACGAGCCGCTGGCGAGGCAGGACTTCCAGTCAGGTCTCGATGACGTGGCACTGACCACCTTGCCTGCGACCGGATCATCACAGCGCAGGTACGCCTACGCGCCGGTCGCCATATCGGCAGAGTCCGTCGCGTTCGCGGTGGACAACCCGACGACCGGGAAGCCGCTCACGCACCTGAAACTGGACCCGAGGCTGGTCGCGAAACTGCTGACCCAGTCGTATGACTTCGAGCACGAGGGCTGCGACAATGGCCGGCCACCGCCCGGAATCGGCTGCGACAACGCCGTCGACAACGAACCTGCCTCGCTGTTCGCCGACCCCGAGTTCAAGGAACTGAACCACCACATTGCCTTCGTCGGCGACGGATTCCAGGTGCCGACCGTGGTGTCTGGTCAGAGCGACATGACGTGGGAGCTTACCCGCTGGATCGCCGCCAGTAAGGCGGCCAAGTCCTTCGTGGACGGCACGTTCGATCCGTGGGGCGAGCACGTGAATACCAACTACCTGGACATGCAGCTGCCCACTGCCACGCTCAGCTCGATGGATCCCTATCTCCCGGTGGAACACCGGTATTCACCGGTCTACCCGCTGAGCCAGGTCGCGCAGTACCAGGTGGAGAACTGGTATCCCGCGACCAGCTGGGAGCCGGATCCGCGGGGTAACTACGACAAGCTGGATCCGGAGGTGCCGGGCAACCGTGCCCTGTTCGCCATACTCGATCAGGGCAACGCGGCGGCCTTCTCCCTGCCGGTCGCCGCGCTCGAGAACGCCGCGGGCAAGTACGTGTACCCGACGACGGCCACCATGCTCGCGGCCGTAGAGCACGACATGACCACGGCCAAGAACAAGGTCACGCAGCAGATCGACGCGAGCCGCAAGGTCAAGGGCGCCTACCCGCTCACGATGGTGATCTACGCGATGGTTCCGACGAGCGGGATCTCCAAGCACAAAGCCACGAAGATCGCGCAATGGCTTGACTTCGTCGCCGGGCAAGGCCAGCAGGCAGGCGACCAGCCAGGTGAGCTGCAGGCCGGCTACGTCCCGCTCACCGCCCAGATGCGCGCGGAAACGATCAAGGCCGCGAAGGAAGTGCTGAATCAGGCCGGCAACAGGCACGCTAAGGGGACGCAGGGCACAAGTGCCGCCGCGGCGGCGACGCCGGCGCCGAGCTCGAGTACGGTCATCGGCCTTGGTGACGTCGCTGACCCGGCGGCATCCGGCCCGGCCAGATATGCCGTGCCGGTGCTGCTGATCACCGGCGGACTGCTGGCCGTTGCCGCGTCGCTCTCGCTCGTCCTGGGCCGCAGCGGCGCGACTGCCATCGCCAGGCTTCGACGCGTGCGCCTGCCAGTGCTGAAGAAGCGCTGAGCGCGGTCGCCGGGCGTCTCCGGCCGCGAGAGACTGGGGTTAAGACAGCCGCGGACACGACGCAGCACCGGGGCTCGGCGGCCGCTGCATGCCCGAGATCGAAGCGGATGGGGGGCGTGTCATGACTTTCACCGATCGTGATGATGCGGGCCGGCAGCTTGCCAAGCGCCTGGAGTACCTGCGCGGCCAGCCGCTGGTGGTACTGGGCCTGCCACGGGGAGGTGTTCCTGTCGCCGCGCAGGTCGCTCGGGCACTCGGCGCGCCGCTGGACGTCATCGTCGTCCGCAAGCTCGGCACGCCGTTCCAGCCTGAACTGGGCATGGGCGCGGCGGGAGAGGACGGGGTGCAGGTCATCAACTCCGAGGTCGTCAGCCACGCCGGAGTCACGGAAAACGAACTCGCCGCGATCGCGGCGCGCGAACAGGCCCAGGTGGCGGAGCGCGCGGAGCGCTACCGGGTGTGCCGTCCACGCGAGCCGCTCACCGGACGGGTCGCAGTGGTCGTCGACGACGGCATCGCCACCGGGTCCACCGCCCGCGCCGCCTGCCAGATCGCCCGGGCGCACGGCGCGGCCCGCGTGGTGCTCGCCGTGCCAGTAGCACCGCAGGGCTGGGAGCCCAGAATCGGCAGCGATGCCGACGAGTTCGTGTGCGTGGACACGCCATTCGACTTCTTCGGCATCGGGCAGTTCTATGACGATTTCTCACAGACCGGCGATGATGCGGTCATTGCCTGCCTGAGCGGCGCGACTACCCCAGAGTAAGGCGGCTCGAGCTCCGGCCAGCGCTCCCTGCCGGCGATCAAGCCTGGCGGCCCCGCCAGCTCGCCCATTCCCGATCATTACCGGTACTTGCTTAAGTCATTAATGGCTGTGGCGTTTTGCTGAAGCGGTCTCCGGGAATGGCTGCTGCAGTCTCCCAAATGCGGCTGCCATCTATCAGATAAGGGCTTCTGCTACGATGAATCAGCAAATACCCCCTCGCCTTGAGGCGGATCTATTTTTGCTGCACGCCCCCAGCGTCTACGACTTCCGAGAGCGCGACGACATGCTGTTCGCCTACCTGAGCGACAGCGACAGCGTCAACGTCACCTCGATCTACGAGATGTATCCGATCGGCTGGTTCTCGATCAAGCAGCACCTGGCTGACCATGGGTTCGACGCGAAGATCGTGAACGTCGCCGCCCTGATGCTGATGCATCCTGACCTGGACGTCCCCAGGCTCCTCAGCCGCCTGGAAGCGCCGATCTTCGGATTCGACCTCCACTGGATGACGCAATGTCAGGGCGCCATTGAGCTGGCAGCCCTCCTGAAAAAGGTGCACCCGGACGCCCTGACTATCTTCGGCGGCATCTCGGCGACCTATTACGCCAGCCAGCTCATCGAGTATCCGAGCGTAGACGTTGTCATTCAGGGTTACGACACCCTCGAGCCGGTCAGGGAGCTAGTCCGGGAGGTACGGCTGGGCCATCGCGACTTCAGCTCCATCCCGAACCTGCTGTACAAGACCGACGGGGAGATCCAGGCCACCGGGTTCACCCACAAGCCGGCCAGCCACTACAACAACGCCCGGAACGACTGGTCGTATTACCGTGACGGCGCCGGCGCCGGGCCGTCGGTCTCCAAGCTCATCATGACCTTGCCGAACACCGGATGCGCGCACGACTGCGGCTGGTGCGGCGGCTCACGGTTTGCCTACCGCAACATCATGGGCGTCCATAAGACCCTGATCCAGAAGGACAACGATCTCATCGTCGAAGAACTCCGCACCATGCAGGAGGCGGCTAAGCGCACCTCGATATATGCGCTTCAGTGCTATTCGGAAAACAAGGTGCGGATGCATCAGTATCTGGACGCCGTGAAGGAGGTCGGCTACAGCAGCGTCTTCTTCGAGCAGTTCAACCTGACGCCCGCCGATACGCTGAAGAAAATGGGTGAGTCAACCTCCGCCTACATCATGCTCTCGCCCGAGTCTCACGACCCGAAGATAAGCGCGGCGGCTGGGCGCGGGACGTACACCATGGAGGAAATGGAGAACTGGATTCCCCGCGCCCTCGATGCTGGCGTCAAGGGCATCATGATCTGGTATTTCATCGGCATGCCGTATCAGGACCGGCAGTCGGTCCTGGACACTGTTGCCTACTCCGAGCGGCTGATACGCAAGTTCGGCGGCTGGGACGCGCTTCCGCTGATCTGCCCGATGGTGCCGTTCCTTGATCCCGGGTGCCGGTTCTTCGAGGAGCCGGCGGAGCACGGCTACCGGATCTTCCACCGCACCCTGGAGGAGCACCGGCGCGCCATGGTGGAGCCGCTGTGGTACCGGCGGCTGAACTACGAGACGGAGTGGCTCGACAGGCGCGAGCTGCAGGACGTCTCCTATGAGGCCATTGCCCGCCTGGTCGAGATCAAGGGCGAGTACGGGGTCCTACCGCCGCAGTTCTGCAAAGCCATCCTGGTGACCATTGACGAGACACGACAGCTCCTCGGGGAGATGGAAACAGCGCTGCTGCTCGACGGGGCGCTGCCAGTGGCGCTGCGAAACGAGATCCGCTCCTACAACCGCAAGATCCTCGCCTACTCGAGCGACCAGATCGTGCCGGTACGCCGGCCTTTCGGCGGCCGGTGGTTCGATGACGTCACTGTCCCGCAAGAGATGATCGATGACATCCTGGCGATCCCGGCCGGTGTCAGCGCGCTCTGACGTAGCTCACGAGGCCGCGGGCGGCTGCCCGCACCGGATGCGGACCGGGAGCTTCTGCGGGCCGCGGACCTGGCCAGTGGACCAGCGAACCGCAACCGCATCCGGGAGGGAGAAGGCGGGGATCCGCTCAAGCCATACCTCGAGTGCGACGCGTAGTTCCATCCGGGCCAGATGCGAGCCGACGCAGCGATGGATGCCGAGGCCGAACGCGGCGTGCCGGTTGATGTCGCGGTCGATGATCACCTCGTCGGCCCGGTCGAATTGAGCCGGGTCGCGGTTGGCCGCGGGGAACGGCAGCAGCACCCAGTCATCGGGTCTCATCTCCGCACCGCGGACGAGCACGTCCTGCTTCACCAGCCGCGCCATGCTGACCGGGGCGTAGGCGCGCAGGAACTCCTCTATCGCCAGCGGCAGCAGCTCAGGCTCGCCGACCAGCCGCTCACGATCCCGCGAGTTGCTGGCCAGGTGCCACAGCGAGGCGCCGATGGCGCTTGCCGTGGTGTCGGTTCCGGCGATCAGCAGCAGCGTCATCGTGCCCACCACGTGCGATACGTCGAGCTTGCGGCCGTTCAGCTCCGCGTTGATGAGGAACGTGGTCAGGTCCTCGCGCGGCTTGGCCAGATGGTCGTGAACCTGGGCAAGAAGGTAGTAGAACAGCGCTGACATCCGGGTGACCCGCTCCTGCGGCGGCAGGTTGATGCCCTCAAGCGTGTTCTTGGCGAACTCCCGGAACTGCGGGCCGTCCTCTGGAGGGAAGCCGAGCATATCGGCGATGACGCGCATCGGGATCTGATGGGCGTACTCGGCGGCAGCGTCGACGACGTCCCTGCCGTCCAGGACGTCGATGAGCGAATGACAGAACGCCCTGGTAGGCGCCTCGAGGGTGCTGACCGCCGTCTTCGTGAATGCCGGGAGCAGTAGCTTGCGAGCATCGTGGTGGAACGGAGGGTCCGAGGTGATCGGCGGCGAGCCGCCGATTGGCGCCAGCTCACGTGGTGGCCGGAAGTTGCCCATGATGATCGCTCGGGACGAGAAGTTCTCGGTGTCGTGGGCGATTGCCGCGATGTCGTCATACGAGGTCGGCAGCCAGGCTCCGCCGAACCGCTCCGTGTGCGCGATCGGACAGCGCACGCGCAGCTCATCCTGGATCGAGTACGGGTCGGCGGCCCACTCCGGCTCCATGTGAGAGAAGTCGGACGCCCAGTCCGCCACCGGACCCGTAATGATCTCGTTATGCCTGCCGGGCGACTCCCTGTCGCGCTTCTCCCAGTGCTCCTGGGCGAAACGGTTATCGACAGCCATTGTCACGTCCCCTCGATGAGCCTGATCGCGTGCTCTGGGCAGTTGAGCACTGCGCGGCGGGCATCGTCCTCCTTCTCTAGCGGCACGACGCCGTCGCCCAGCACGTTCCCGTAGCCCTCCGCGTCATCACCGAAAAGGTGCGGGGCCAGGTCATAGCAGCGTCCGTTACCCTGGCACAGGCTGGCGTCGATCTGCAGTTTCACCAGGACATTCCTCTCTGCTGCCAGAATGGCAAATGTGCGGGCGCGACGGCTGCGGCCACCGGCCCCGAGGTCGGCGTGGCGCTGATCCCAGCGATGCGGCGCCTTTACGCCCAGTGCTCGGCACAGCACATCCGAGCCGTTCGCTGCCGCCACTCGCCGCGGCGATGATCCCGGCTGTGCTTCCAGACGCAGATGCGCGGCATAGACAAAAACTCACCCCGGCAATGTATGAAACCACATGTGTATGCCGGGAAGGCTTGAGTTAGTCCGTTCATTACGCTGATTTTCTTAAGTCATTAATAGCTGGCTCTGTTTGCCCAGGCCGGGGGCGGGGGATGACGGTCGGCGCCCAATATTGGGTCTGAGCCCTGTATTCCCAGACTGAGTGGAGTTCTATCCATGGGACTGGAGATCCCTCCTGTCGAAGCGTGCCCGCCTGGCGGTTACAGCACTGTTCCCTCGCCCTTCTCGATGGACGATACGACCTTCCGGGTCCTCGGCTATCGGCTGGTCGACACGCTGGCCGCCTACCTGGACAACCTTCCGCAGGAGCCGGTTTACCGTCCCATGCCGCCCGAAGCCCGGCGACAACTGGAGAAAATGAATATTCCGGTTGAGGGAATAGCTGCCGACGATGTAATTGAAGATTTTCTCCGCTCTGTGCTGCCCTACGGCCGCGGTCAGAATCACCCGTGTTTCGCCGCGTTCGTCGATCCTGCCGCATCTAAGCTCAGCATGCTCGCTGCATTTGCGTCGGCGGTAACCAACACCAGCGGGGCCGGCGGAAATTACGCCGCTATCTACATAGAGCGAGCAGTCATCCGCTGGCTGATGGAGCTCATTGGCTTTCCCCAGGACGGGAGCGACGGGGTACTCCTGGGCGGCGGGTCGGACGCGAACCGGCACTGCATGGAGGTCGCCCGGCACTGGGGCGCCACAGTCAACGGCTGGGACATCCGGGAAGAGGGCCTGTCCGGGCACCCGAGGCTCACCATGTACATGTCTGCGGAGGGTCATTCCTGCCTGGAGAAAGCTGCGTTCACGCTCGGGCTCGGCGTACCGCGCAAGGTTAGCGTCGGCGATGACTTCCGGATTGACCTGGCGGACTTGCGGGCCGCGGTCGCCGCTGACCGCAGGGCCGGGCACTGCCCCTTCCTGGTCGCGGCCAACGCTGGCAGCGTGAAGACCGGTGCCATCGACCCCCTCGATGACCTCGCCGACTTCTGCCGTCAGGAAGGCCTCTGGCTGCACGTGGACGGCGCTTACGGCGGTGTCGGGGTGCTCGACCCGCGCCTCGCGCACTGGTACTCAGGGCTGGAGCGCGCCGACTCGGTGGCACTCGACCCGCACAAGTGGCTGGCAGTGGCGATCGGCTGTAGCTGTGCCATGGTGCGGCAAGGCTCGCTGCTGCAGGACACCTACAAGCTCATCCCCTCCTACCTCAGCCTCCCGGCCGGACAGGGGTTCGCCGGTGACGTCTGGTATTCCCATCGGAGCGCCGAGCAGACCAGGGATTCCGGGCGGGCGCTGAAGACCTTCTGGAACCTTCAGCAGGCCGGGAGAGCCGGTCTGGTGGATCATGTGCGACGCCACATCGACCTGGCGCGCTACCTCGAAGAACTCATCGATGTCGCGTCCGACCTGGAGCTGCTGGCGACGGGACCGCTGACCGCCGTCTGCTTCCGGTACGTGCCGTCCGACCGGTCCGACGATCAGAGCCTGAACGCGCTCAACAAGGAGATCATGGCCGACCTCCAGACCGGCGGCCGGGTATTCCTGGCTGGCACCGACATACATGGCCGGTTCGCGCTGCGGTCGTGCGCGCTCCACTATGCCCTGGACGAAGGACACATGCACACCATCGTGGACGCTGTCAGGGATGCAGGGCAGCGCCTGTGCCTGGCAAGTGCGCCGCAGCCGGCGGAGGAAGAGATGCCGGCACCGATACCCGCGGGCCGCGGGTAAGGAGCACGCAGATGCGCCTCATGAATAGTGCCCCGCCTGCCGGGTCCTTCGAGGACACAGCGACAACCCCGCCGGGAGCCCAGGCGCGCCTGGCACTCGCGCTGGCGGCGGGCAAGGCGGCGGGGACGGCGTCCAAGGTGCTGAGGGCCGGCGGCGGGACGAGCTTCCCTGGCGCGGTTGCGAGGCGGATTGATCCCCGGATCCTGCAGAAGGTAGCGGCCGCGAGCGATGCCCACATGGTGGTCGTCACCGGGAGCAACGGCAAGACCACCACCTGCCGGATGCTTGCCGCGCTAGCGCGGGCCCAGGATCTGCGGGTCACCCAGAACCGGTCTGGCTCGAACCTGCTGCAAGGGGTGATCTCGGCAGCCGTACGGGGGACGGACCTGCACGGCCGGATGGATGCGCAACTGCTCCTGCTGGAGGTCGACGAGGGAACGGTGCGGCTGGTCACCCCGCAGGCGCAGCCGGACACGTTCCTGATCACCAACATCTTCCGGGACCAGCTGGACCGCTTCGGCGAGCTGTACTCGATGGCCAGAGGGCTCGAGGCCGTGATCGAGGCACTGCCGGCAACCGCCACCGTGATCCTGAACGGCGACGATCCCCTGGTGGCGAGCCTTGCCCCGGACGCACCAGCGCGCCGCCTCTACTTCGGCATCCGGGACGAGACCGCTGGCGCGACAGTGCCCGAGCACGCCGCGGACACCATCCGCTGCGTGCACTGTCAGCACTCGCTGACCTACCGGGCCGCATACCTGTCCCACCTCGGGGACTACCAGTGCCCAGCATGCGGACAAGGCCGCCCGGACCTCGACATCGCGGTCACCACGGTCCGGCCGTCGCCGCTCGCGGGATCCGAGATCACCATCGAGACGCCGACAGGAGCCTATTCGCTGCAGGTACCCCTTCCGGGGCTGCACAACGTCTACAACGCGGCCGCCGCGCTCGCATGCGCGGCGGCGCAGGCACTTCCGCGACCGCTGGAGCCTGCGGAGGCGCGGCGCGCAATGGCCGGACTGCGGCCCGCATTCGGTCGGCTGGAGCAGATCCAGGCCGACGATCGCCAGGTACTGCTCGCGTTCGTCAAGAACCCGACGTCGTACAACACCACCATGCGTGAGGTGCTCCAGCGGCCCGGCCGCAAGCACGTCCTGGCCGCGCACAGTAACACGGTCGTCGACGGGGAGGACTTCGCCTGGCTCTGGGACGTCGAGCTCGAGCAGCTTGTGCCGCAGCTGGACAGCCTCACTATCAGCGGGACCAGGGCCGAAGAGGTGGCGCTGCGGTTCAAGTACGCCGGGGCAGACCCCGCGATCATGCGGGTCATACCTGGTCGCGAGGCCGCGCTTCAGGCCGCGCTGACGGGGATCCCGGTAGGCGAGTCACTGCACATCTTCGCTGGCTACACCCCCATGCGCGAACTTCGCAGCATCATGCAGCGCCGCGCGTGGGTGCCACCTTTCTGGCAGGAGTGACGGCATGACATTGGCGCCGATAACGGTCCGCATCTGCTATCTCTACCCGAGGCTGCTCAGCGTCGCTGGCGACAGGGGCAACCTGTTCGCTCTCATGCAGCGCTGCGCCTGGCGGGGCATCGGATGCAGCGTGACCGAGGCTGACGCAGGAGAGGTCCCTGACTTCACCCAGTCCGACCTGATCCTGCTGCATGGCGGCCAGGACCGCGAGATGACCGCGGCCGCGCAGGACCTCGCAGCGAAAAGCCGGCCCGCTCCGGGAGGCCATCGAGAGTGATGCCGTGGTCCTGGCCGTGTGCGCCGGCTATCAGCTCCTGGGCCAGTCCTACACGCCGCCCGCAGGGCCGCCGCTTCAGGGACTCGGAGTGCTGGACGTGATCACGTACGGCGGCGCGAAGCGCTTCATCGGGCACGTGGCGGCGGAGTGCGAGCTGAACGGCAGGCGGCACCAGCTTGCCGGGTTCGAGAATCACAGCGGCCGCACGTACCTGGAGGGCAACGCCAGGCCGCTCGGGCGGCTGCTAGCCGGAGCCGGCAACAACGGGGAGGACGGCACCGAGGGCGCTCGCTACCGGGAGGTGTACGCCACCTACCTGCACGGGCCGGTGCTGCCAAAGAACCCGTGGCTTGCTGACCACCTGCTCTCCCGTGCGCTCGCGCACCGCTATCAGGACTTCGGCCCGCTTGCCCCGCTAACCGACCATACGGAGCGGCAAGCGCAAGCCGCCGCACTCCGCCTCGCGCGCCGCCCGGCCCGGCGGTGGCGCGCGGCCGCGGCAGCTGTGTCCCGGATGCGGCGACCGGTACGAGTGCCAGCCCTCGCCGGCCGGGAGGCAACGGCCGCGGCCGACCCGATTGGGGACAAGGAGAGCGGATGGACTTCTCCCTGAGCGCTGAGCAGCGCGAGCTCGTCGAGGCGGCGACCGACTTCGCGCGCCGGGAACTCAACCAGGACCTGGCCAAGTGCGAAGACGCGGGTGAGTTCCCGCGTGAGGCGTGGCGGGCGTGTGCCAAGTTCGGGATCCAGGGCCTGCCGGTCCCGGCCGAACTTGGCGGCGCGGGCAGCGATGTCCTGACGACGACCCTCGTCATGGAGGCGCTCGGACGCGGCTGCCATGACAACGGGCTGCTCTTCTCACTCAATGCGCAGATGTGGAGCATCGAGCTGCCTCTTGTCATCTTCGGCACCCCGGACCAGCAGCAGGCCTACCTGCCGGGGCTGGTGTCGGGGGACAAGATCGGCGGTCACGCAATGACCGAGGCCGAGAGCGGTTCGGATGCGCTGCACATGCGCTCGCGCGCCGAGCGACGCGGCGACTATTACGTCCTGAACGGGAGTAAGCAGTACATCACGAACGCCCCTGTGGCCGATGTCTTCCTGGTCTACGCCTCAGTCCAGCACCGCCCTGGCGTCACTGGTCTTTCCGCATTCCTCGTCGACGCCGGGACGCCCGGACTCGAGCTCAGCAGCGGCTTCGAGAAGATGGGCCTGCGCACCTCGCCAATGGGCGAGCTAGCGCTCACCGATTGCCACGTCCCAGCGGAGAACCGCCTCGGGCCAGAAGGCGCCGGCATGGCCATCTTCAACTCCTCCATGGAATGGGAACGCAGCTGCCTGTTCGCCAGCGCCGTCGGCGCGATGCAGCGACAGCTCGACGCGTGCGTGGCCTACGCGCGGTCACGCGAGCAGTTCGGTCAGCCCATCGGGAAGTTCCAGAGCGTTGCCGCCAAGCTCGCCGACATGTACGTGCGGCTGGAGGCGGCGCGGCTGATGATCTACCGAGTCGCATGGCAGAAGCAGCAGGGCCGGTCCGCCCCGGCTGAGGCGGCCGCCGCGAAGCTGTTCGCGAGCGAAGCATGGATCCAGTCCGGCCGGGACGCGATCCAGACGCACGGCGCCTGGGGTTACCTCAAGGAGGCAGGAATCGAGCGCGATCTCCGAGACGCGATCGCCGGCACCATCTACTCGGGAACTTCGGAGATTCAGCGCGTGATCATCGCTCGGATGCTGGGGCTATGAGCTGCCACCGCAGGCCAGGCATCCGCAACCGGGCGGCTAGCGGAGAGGCGTGATGGCGTATCTACTTCAGCGTCTGCTGACTGAGGCCGCGGCACTGCACCCGCAGCGGCCGGCGGTTGCCGCCGGCGACTGCGAGGTTACCTATCAGGAGCTGGACAGGCTGAGCAACAAGGTGGCGAGGGCGCTGCTGCGCCGGGGAGTCGCTCCTGGCGACCGGGTAGCAATTCTCGCGCCCAAGTCGGTGGCGTCGGTGATCGGGGTCTACGGTGCGCTCAAGGCCGGCGCCTGTTATGTGCCGCTCGATCCGAAAGCTCCGGCCCAGCGGCTTAGCTACGTCGTGCGGGACAGCGCTGCTGCGGTGATCGTCACCGACGAGGTGCGAGCAGCCCAGGCTGCCGCGCTGCTGGAGGGCGCACCGCGGCCTGGCGGCGTGGTCGTGGTCTCGGGTGCCGACGCCGCCGCGGAATCAGCAGAGCCATTGCCGCAGGAACGGTCCATCGAGACCGACCTCGCCTACATCCTGTACACCTCGGGATCCACCGGCACCCCGAAGGGAGTGATGATCTCCCACCGCAACTCGCTCGGGTTTGTCGAGTGGGCAGCGGCTGCCGCGGACCTGCGCCATGAGGACCGCGTCTGCAGCCCAGCGCCACTGCACTTCGACCTGTCGGTCTTCGACATCTTCGCGACCTGCCTGGCCGGCGCATGCCTCACGGTAGTTCCCGACGGAGTTGCCACGTTCCCGGTCACGATTGCCCAGTGGCTGGAGCGGGAGCGGATCTCGGTCTGGTACTCGGTACCGTCAGTCCTGACGCTGCTCGGGTGTTACGGGAATTTGCCCACGTTTGACCTGTCGCGGCTGCGAGCGGTGATCTTCGCCGGGGAGGTGTTCCCGCCCAAGTACCTGGCCCGGCTGATGGCCGAGCTGCCGCACCCCCGCTACCTCAACTGGTACGGCCCTACCGAGACGAATGTGTGCACGGCGTTCGAGGTTCCCGCACGCTGGGGCGACACCGCGCAGCTGCCGATTGGCAAGGCCTGCGCCAACACCGAAGTATTCGCGGTCACCAGCGAAGGAGGCCTCGTTTCCCGGCCCGGCGAGGTGGGCGAACTCTACGCGCGTGGTCCGACGCTGATGCGCGGCTACTGGAGACAGCCCGCCAAGAGCGGCGAGGTCCTCATCCCCCACCCGTTCCGGAGTGAGTACAACGAGCTCGTGTACCGGACGGGTGACCTAGTGACTCTGGACCCGGCCGGGAACTACCTCTACGTCGGCCGGCGGGACGCGATGGTCAAGATTCGCGGCTACCGGGTAGAGCTAGGCGAGGTGGAAGCAGCGCTGTACCGGCATCCGGCCATCCGGGAGGCGGTCGTCCTGCCAGTGCCCGATGAACTGCTCGGGAGCCGTCTGCGCGCGGTCGTCACTGCCGTCGAATCGGTCAGGCTCACCCGCGAGAGCGTGCTGGAGCACTGCAGGCAGTGGCTGCCGGGCTACATGGTGCCGGAGATAGTCGAGTTTCGCGAGGGGCTGCCGAGAACCTCGACTGGCAAGGTCGACCGCGCCGGTCTCGCCCGTGAGCAGCAGCGGAGCGATCCGGAGACGTCCGGCCTAACAAGCGTTAGCCGATAAACACTGAAGAAGGGCACCCAGGTGGAGACCGTCATCATCGACTACATCAGCCAGGAACTCGTGCGGGATCCGGCGCTACTGCCCGTGGCAGACGAGACATCACTGCTGGAGAGCGGCATTCTCGATTCGCTGAGCCTCCTGCAGCTCGTGGTCTTCCTGGAAGGGCGCTTCGGGATCACGGTAGGCGACGCGGACTTGCTCCCCGAGCACTTCGAGAGCGTGAACACGATCTGCGCCTACCTCCGCGCCCGAGAGCCGGAGAAGCAGGCCGCCCATGGGTGATGGCCCTGCCGGGAGGCTCCTACGCAACGTGGAAGGGGTGGTGTACTGGGCGGCGGCCGCGCCGGTCCTGGGGCGTATGCCGGCCGCACTCGGCTATCGCATTGCATGCTGGCGCGGAGACTGGCTTTCCGCGTGCCAGCCCGCCAGGCGCGCTGAGATTGCCGGCAACCTGCAGCGCATCCTCGGTGACGACGTCGGCCGGGTGGCGGTGCAGCAGATGACGCGGGACTGGTTCCGCCTCGCCTCCTGTGACGCAGTCGACGTGAAGCGCCTCCGGGGCAGCGGCCGGGCCCTCCAGCGGCTGGTCGAGATCCGCGGGCGGGAACACCTCGACGCGGCCCTTGCAGCTGGCAAGGGAGTCATCCTGTGCTCGGGCCATTACGGCTCGTATGACTGCGCCTTCTCGATGCTCGGCGCCAGCGGGTACCCGGTCACGACCGTCGGGCGCTGGCAGCACAACTACACCGCTGGCATGTCCGCCGGTGAGCGGCGGTTCTGGGACAAGGTGCAGGCGAGGCCGCTGCGCCGGCACCGGAAACGGCCGAACATCGAGCCATGGCCTGGCCGTCTCGACGTCGCAACGCGGGCTGCCGCAGTGCTGCGCGCCAACGAGGTGCTGACCATCGTGATCGACGCGCCGCCGCTCGACAGTGACAAGGCCCGCACAGCGGAAGTTCCCTTCCTCGGGCGCCAGGCCAAGCTCGTACCGGGCGTGGTCACCCTTTCGCAGGTGACGGGCGCGCCCGTGCTGATGGGATTCCTGTACCGCTCAGCCGACTACTGCCATCAGGTGCTCGCGATCTCCGCGCCGGTGCCGCTGGACGGCGACAAGGCAGCAGCGTTCAGCCGATGCACCGCCAAGGTCAGTGCTGCCATCTCCGCCAGGCCTGCGCACTGGCGCTACTGGGCGTCCACCATCGATCTCGCGAGGCTCGGCCTGGTCGGCGCGGAGCGAGACGCGCTGCGGCTGCCTGAGCTGTTGCCACAGCCAGATGACAGCTTGCTGACAGACCGGCCGAACGGTCGCCTCGCCGCCCCGGGCTGACTTCCGTGCCGACTCCGGCATGAGTTCGGGCTATCTGGCGCCGTATGGGCGCCTTCGCTCACCCAGTCACCGGTTCCGGACTAGCGGCCACTGGTCAGGACGCTGCGATTAACCTGGTGCCTCCGCCAGGCTGGCGTACTGCGCCGGCAGCTGCCCCACTAGATGGCGGTACTCATCCTCGCCGAGCCCGTCGCGGATGACAGCGAGAACAGCCCCGGCGCCGGAGCTGGCATCCTCATCGGTCAGCCCGGTGCGCTGGCTCAACTGCCTGATGAAGTCGTGGATCTTGACGGGCCGTGCCTCCTTCTTCCGGCCCCGCGTTTCCTGCACGCGCTCAGCCAGATCGGGAAAATCCAGGATGAGCCGCCGCGCTTCGCCGTCGCTCAGCTGATCCGCGAGGCCCTCAAGCACCGCCCAGCTGATATCAGCCGATTCCTCACGCGACAACCCGGATCGCTCCGCTACCGCACGGGCAAGGTTCCTCTGGTCCATGGACACGGCCCCCTTCCGTCGCCTTACCGGCAAGTGTCCTGTGCCGCCGGATCTGGCCAGCCGCTGGGGTGACCTCAGCAGCAAGCCGGGTAGCGATAGCAGCGTGACGGACCGGAGGATTCTCGTCGGCACCTGCTCGTGGACGGACAGGACCCTGGTTCACGACACCGACTGGTACCCCAGGCGGTCGATGTCGGCGGCCGAGCGCCTGAGGTTCTACGCCTCGCGGTTCCCGATCGCCGAAGCCGATAGCACTTATTATTTCCCGCCAGCGCCCGAGCTGGCGGCAGGCTGGGCTGAGCGGACGCCGGACGGCTTCACGATGAATGTCAAGGCGTACTCGCTGCTCACCGGCCATCCCACAAAGCCCGACTCACTGTGGCCGGACCTGCAAGGCGCGGTGCGACCGGAGTTCGCTGACAAGCGCAACGTCTATGCCTCGCACCTATCTGCCGACGCCGTTGAGGAGGCCTGGCGGCGCTTCGCTGACGCGCTGCAGCCGCTGCGAGATGCGGGCAAACTCGGCGCCGTCCTGCTGCAGTACCCCCCGTGGTTCACCGCCAAGAGGGCCAGCACCACCGAGCTGGCTGCCGTCCGGCAGCGGTGGCCCGACCTCCCCGTCTGTGTTGAGTTCCGCTCCCCCACCTGGCTCGCCGACGGCAAGGATCGCGACCGCACCCTGCGCGCCCTGGCCGACCTCCAACTGGCCCTGGTCGTCGTGGATGCCCCCCGGACGGCAGGGCTGCCCGTCGTCCCTGAGGCCACGACGTCCGACCTCGCTGTCATCCGATTCCACGGCCGCAATGACGACACCTGGAACAAAACCGGCACTACGGCGGCTGAGCGCTTCCAGTACCTGTACTCGGCGGCAGAGCTTCGCGGGTGGGTACCGAGGATCGAGGCGCTCGCTGGGCAAGCCAGCACCGTTCACGCCCTCATGAACAACTGCTACCAGGATTACGGCGTCCGCAATGCCGCGGATCTGACTGCTTTGCTACCGGCTTAAGGGAGCCGGAGCACAGCCACGAGCGCGGCCTCAGCGCTGGCCTGGCTGTAGGAGTTGAGGTCAGCCAGCGGGCCGGCCCAGAACATGCCGAGTTTGTGGGACCTGCTCGTGTCGCGAGCCTCGATCGACTGCGCCTGCTCCCTGAAGAACCCGTTGAACTGCCTAGTCCTGGCGGTGACAGCTAGTACCTTCAGGTCCCGGACGAAGATTCCCTTGAATGATTCAAGGTCGCCGCCCGTGCTGCTGCCGCACTCGCTCCCCTCGCAGGGCTCGTGGAGCACCCGGCCGACGGTGAGCTGGCTGATCGCTGCCCTGGCGATGCGCTTGGCCTCGGTGAGCAGGCTGACGTCCTTAGTCGCCCTGTACAGCTGCGCCAGACCGGCCAGGATGACGCCCTGGTTGTACGTCCAGGTCGGCCTGTGATTGTTCTCACAACTCGGGGTGAGGCCGTCGTTGACCAGATTGCTGCCGTTGATCATCCCGCTGCGCTTGAACCACGCCCACTCGGCGGTGGCCCAGCCGAGATACTTCTTGTCATCCCTGACGGTGTTGTGCAGCCAGGCGGTCAGTTCCAGGAAGAGCTCGTTAGTGATCGCGTTCTTATAGCCATGCGTGGTCGCCTGCCACCACACGCCGCCGCCGCAGGTGTTATCCCAGCGGCGGTGAACGTAGTCGGCGTCGGTCTCGGCCATGGACAGGTACTTGCTGGAGCCGGTGAGCTGGTACGCCTGCAGCCAGGCCAGACCCCACCAGCTCGTGTCATCGTCGAACTTGTTCTCGAATTTATGGGACTTGTGGTCGGCGAACTCCTGACCGATAGCGAAGCTGTAGCTCCGGTCACCGGTCGTCTGCTGGTAGGTCTCCAGGGTCGACAGCGCCACTGCGGCTTGCCACCAGGACCTGCCGATCTCGCCGGTGCGCGAGTTATACGCCGTAAACAGCTCGGCCATCCCCGCCTTCTGCGGGCTGGCTGCCCCAGCGGATGCGGAAGACGTTAGAGCCGCCGGGGACGCCGCGGCGGCGTCACCACCGACCGCGGCCGGCGCGATCGCCATGACGGCGACGGCGACCGCGGATGCCAGGGTGAGTAAAGTCTGCGGACGGGCAGATCGGATTACTCTTCTGAGAAGTGGCGCCACTCACCCATCCCGTCCAGTCCGTAGCGTTGTCCCAGCTGACGCGGAAAACCGGACTAACCCTACCTGAACTTCTCGATATGCCGCACCACGGGAGCGATCGGATGAGGACGGCACGCGCTGGCGAAATCCCTCATACCATGCGGATCTCGGTCTTGACTCAGCCAGGCCATCTCCAGCTCCAGGAACGCCCGGTCCCCCGGCCAGGGCCGCAGGAGGTTCTGGTCGCGGTGCGCAGCGTCGGCATCTGCGGCTCGGACGCGCACTATTTCCAGCACGGGCGCATCGCGGATTTCGTCGTCCGCGGCCCGCTCGTGCTGGGCCACGAGGCCTCGGGACGCATCGTCGCCGTCGGCGACGGCGTCGATAGTGGTCGCCTGGGCGCCAGGGTTGCGATCGAGCCTGGTACCGCCTGCATGACCTGCATCCAGTGCAAGGCCGGCCGCTACAACCTCTGCCCGGCGATGAGCTTCTTCGCCACCCCGCCAGTTGACGGCGCGCTCGCCGAATACGTCGTTGTCCGAGCCGACCTGGCTTTCGAGTTGCCTGATCAGGTCAGCGATGATGCCGGCGCGCTACTTGAGCCGCTATCAGTGGCGATCTGGGCTACGGGGAAGGCGGCGATCACCGCTGGCAGTTCCGCGCTCATTGCCGGGGCCGGCCCGATCGGCCTGCTGGCAACGCAGATGGCCCGTGCCCGTGGCGCCGCCACGATCGTAGTGACTGACATCGCGCCGGCTCGGCTCGGCGCGGCCGCGCGCAACGGCGCCACTGCGACGGTGGACGCCCGCGACGGCACCGAAATCGCGCCGGATTTTGATGCCTTCCTCGACTGCTCGGGGGTGCCGTCAGCGATTGGGGCGGGGATCCGGGCACTGCGCCCGGCGGGGCGCGCCGTGCTTGTCGGCATGGGACCCGACGAACTGACACTTCCCTTCGGGCTGCTGCAACGGCGAGAGCTCACCATCACGGGCACGTTCCGTTATGCGAGTACATGGCCGATTGCCATCTCGCTCGCGGCGGCCGGCGCTGTCGACCTTGACGGGCTGATCACCGGCCGATTCGGACTCGGGGCGGCCGATCAGGCGATGACGTCGGTCATCGAGCACAGTTCCATCAAGTCGATCGTCGAGCCCTGGCGATAGCTGCCCGGCAACGCCGGCACACGGCACGCGGAACGCGCTTATCCGCCGGCAAGCGCCGTATCACCGACACCATCACGACGCTCCACTATCGGGACCACACTCACATACCGGCGCGGCGTTAAAGGAGAAGAAGATACCGATGGCAGCCACACTTCAGGAGATCCTGCTCGCGCCGGATACTCAGCCGAAGGTGATCGACGACTGCATGGCACTGATCGAGCAGGAGGTCTCCGACAAGGGCGGGATTGCCGGGACCGCGGTCAAGATCGCCTACAAGACGGTCAACGCGTTTGCTGCGGGACACGTACGCCACATGGTCGAGACGCTGCTCCCCGACATGGTGGACAAGCTTCAGCCGTACTGGGCAGACTTCACCGTCTCCGGTGGCTCGCAGTTCGGCGACTACCTCGCCAAGCGTGGCGATGAGGTATCTGGGGCCCTGCTGTCGGTCACTGACGCGCGCGCGGAGGCCTCCGACCGGCCGACCATCGTCAGAGCGTACCGCTCGGTCCGCGGCACCGCTGCCAGGCAAGTCGAGGCCGCGCTCCCCCACGTCGGCGACTTGGTGCTGAAATACGCGTAATCTCAGCAGCAGTAACCCCGACGCTGCCTGAGGGGACCCATGTACGCGCGACAGCACGCAGCGGAACATCCGGACCAGGCCGCGGTCATTATGGCCACCTCGGGCGAGACCGTGACGTTCGGCCAGCTCGAGGACCGCTGCAACCAGGTAGCACATCTCCTGCGCGCGGCGGGCCTCCAGCGGGGCGACCACGTCTCCGTGTTCATGGAGAACAATGCCCGGATGCTCGAGATCGAGGGCGGCGCTGAGCGGACGGGCTTGTACTTCACGCTGATCAACAGGTACCTGGCGCCGGACGAGGTCGCGTACATCGTGACCAACTCGCGCTCCAGGCTGCTGTTCACCTCGGCAGCGATGCGTGACGTCGCCGAGGCTGCCGCGAAGCAGTGCCCGCAACTGGAACGCATGCTCATCTCCGGCACCGATGCGCCGCCTGCTGGCTGGGACTCCTACGAAGCCGCAATCGCGGGATGCCCCGCCGAGCCGGTGCCTGGCGAGTCGCTCGGCGCCGCCATGCTGTACTCGTCCGGCACCACCGGCCAGCCCAAGGGCATCCTGCGCGCGCTGCCGGCGACCGCGCCGAGCGAGGCGCTCCCGGTAATGCAGTTCGTGAGCGCGCTGTTCGGCTTCAGGGAAGGCATGACCTACCTGAACCCGGCACCGCTGTACCACTCAGCTCCGGCGGCAAGCGTCTCCGCGTCCCTGCGACTTGGCGCCACCACGATCGTGATGGAGCACTTCGACGCTGAGCAGTGGCTAACCCTGGTCGAGCGGTACCAGGTGACCCACTGCCAGATGGTGCCGGTGATGTTCAGCCGGCTGCTCCGCCTGCCTGCCGAAGTCCGGTCCCGCTACGACACCTCCTCGCTGGAGTGCATCGTTCATGCTGCCGCGCCGTGCCCTCTGCACGTCAAGCAGGCAATGATCGACTGGCTCGGCCCGATCATCACCGAGTACTACGCCGCGACCGAGGGCAACGGATTCACGTTCTGCGACTCCGCGCAGTGGCTGGCACACCCCGGCACGGTCGGCCGGGCCATCCTTGGCGAGGTGCTCATACTCGACGAGGACGGCAACGAGTGCCAGGCCGGGGCTGACGGAACCATCTGGTTCCGCGGGGCGACCGCATTCGAGTACTTCGAGGACCCGGTCAAGACTGCCGAGAGCCGCCGGGAGGGCGGCATCACCAGCACTGTCGGGGACGTCGGCCATCTGGACGCTGACGGGTACCTCTACCTCACCGACCGCAAGACATTCATGATCATCTCCGGCGGCGTCAACATCTACCCGCAGGAGACGGAGAACCTGCTGTCCGCTCATCCAGCCGTGCTGGACGTGGCCGTCATTGGCGTTCCGAACGACGACCTCGGCGAGGAGGTCAAGGCCGTGGTGCAGCTCGCGGACCCGGCTGCCGCCAGCCCTGAGCTCGAGGCCGAGCTGATCGCCTACTGCCGTGACCGGCAGGCGCACTTCAAGTGCCCGAAAAGCATTGGCTTCGTGGCCGAACTGCCCCGATCCGAGACCGGCAAGCTGTATAAGCGCCTGCTGCGCGACGCGTACTGGGCCGGTCATCAGACCTCGATCGTGTAGCGCCGGCGTCACGCGCTTCCGGCCGCCTGGCATGATCACAATGGTCACCGGAACGACGGTCAGAAGGGATGATCGATGACGCGAACTCCGCCGACAGGCCTGCAGCTGCAATCACTGGTCACGGCCGACCAGACGGTCGAAGTGTTCCTGGCGGACGTGAGCGTCGCCGAGCCAGGCCCCGACGAGGTCACCGTGGCCGTCGAGGCGGCCCCGATCAACCCGTCCGATCTCGGCTTGCTGTTCGCCGGTGCCGACATCACAGCGGCCGTCGTCTCCGGCCCGGCCGACCGGCCTGTCGTCACCGCGCCCATCCCGCATGCGGCCATGCGGGCGCTGAGCGCCCGCGTCGGCGTGCCGATGCCGGTCGGGAACGAGGGCGCCGGGACTGTCGTCGCGGCCGGGACCTCCGCCGCGGCGCAGGCGCTGCTCGGCAAGACCGTCGCGGCGGCGGGCGGCAGCATGTACGCGCAGTTCCGGACGGTGAACGCGAACGCCTGCCTGGAACTCCCCGACGGCATGCCCGCCGCGGCCGGCGCGTCCTCGTTCGTCAATCCGATGACCGTCCTCGGCATGGTCGAGACCATGCGGCTGGAAAGTCACGCTGCCCTGGTGCACACGGCAGCCGCCTCGAATCTGGGCCAGATGCTCAACCGCCTGTGCCTGGCGGAGCAGATCCCGCTTGTCAGCATCGTGCGCAAGCCGGAGCAGGAGGAGCTGCTGCGCTCGGCCGGCGCGAGCTACGTCTGCACCTCGTCAGCGCCGGACTTCATGGCCGAGCTGACCGATGCGCTGACGCAGACGGGCGCGACGCTTGCCTTCGATGCCGTCGGCGGCGGGAGGCTGGCGAGCCAGATCCTCACCTGCATGGAAGCCGCGGCCAGCGCGACCGCACCGAGCTACAGCCGGTACGGGTCCAGCGTCCACAAGCAGGTCTACATCTACGGATCGCTCGACCGCGGCCCGACGGAACTTGCCCGCAGCTTCGGCATGGCCTGGGGCGTCGGCGGCTGGCTGCTGACCCCGTTCCTGCAGAAGATCGGCGCCGACGGGATTGCCCGCCTCAGGCGCCGGGTAGCGGAGGGGCTGACAACCACGTTCGCGAGCAGCTACACCGCAGAAGTCCCGCTGGCCGGTGCGCTGCAGCTGGCCGCCATCGCCGAGTACGGCCGTCAGGCGACCGGCGCCAAGTACCTCATCATGCCGAACCCCGCAGGAGGACATGAATGACCGGCGACGCGACCGCTACCGAGCCGGGGGTCATCACCAAGCTCAGCCCGCTGTCGTTCGCGGACACGGTCTCGCGCGCGCAGGAGCTCATCAGCGCCAAGGGCCTGAAGCTCTTCGCGGTGATCGATCAGCGCACTGAGGCCCAGGCCGCCGGACAAGACCTGCGGGATACCACGCTGGTGGTCTTCGGCAACCCGGCCGCCGGCACGCCAGTCATGGCGGCCGCGCCGCTGTCCGCTCTCGATCTCCCGCTTAAGGTGCTGATCTGGGCCGACGAGGGTCGGGTGAAGGTTTCCTATTACGCTCCCGAAGAGCTGGGCCGTCGCCACGGCCTCAGCCCGGAGCTTGTCGCGCGGCTGGCGGGTATCGGTCCGATCACCGACGCCCTGACCGCGTCATAGTCACCGCATGTTCATCGATGCAGGCAGTGCTGTCGCCGCGAGTCTGGAGGATGTGGAGGCCGCCGCAGCCGCGGCAGAGGCGGCCGGCTACGACGGCTTTAACGTGCCGGAGACCAGGCACGATGCGTTCGTGTCACTGGCGCTCGCGGCCCGTGCCACGGACCGGATCGGGCTGACGTCCTCGATCGCCGTGGCGTTCGCCCGTAACCCGATGAGCATGGCCGTGCTCGCCAACGACATCCAGCTGATCTCAGGCGGCCGCTTCAGCCTCGGCCTCGGGTCCCAGGTGCGGCCGCACATCGAGCGCCGCTTCGCCATGCCATGGAGTCATCCGGCCGCCAGGATGGAAGAGTTCATCGCCGCCATCCGGGCAATCTGGCACAGCTGGGCCACCGGCGAGCGGCTGGCCTTCCGCGGCAACTTTTACCAGCACACGCTGATGACTGACTTCTTCAACCCGGGCCCCAATCCGGCTGGCAATCCCGCAGTGCTCCTGGCTGCCGTCGGCGAGCACATGACGAAGGTCGCTGGCCGGGTCGCGGACGGCATGCTCTGTCACAGCTTCACGACCGAGGCGTATCTGCGAGAGCGCACCATCCCGGCGCTGCGTGCGGCGCGCGGCAGCCTGGACGGCTTCGAGCTCAGCCTGCCGGTGTTCGTCGTGCTCGGCGGCGATGAGGCGTCCAGGGCCGCAGCGGAGGCGGGCGTGCGCGAGCAGATCGCCTTCTACGGCTCCACGCCCGCCTACCGGCCCGTGCTCGATATGCACGGCTGGGGTGAGCTGCACGAGCAGCTCAACCAGCTGTCCCGGCGGCAGGAATGGACAGCGATGGGCAGCCTGATCACCGACGACGTGCTGAACGCGGTCGCCGTGGCAGGCGATCCGCAGCAGGTAGCTGCCGCTCTGCAGCGCCGCTTCGGCGACATCATCACCCGCGTCTCGCTGTACGCGCCCTACCGGGCCGACCCAGCAGAAGTGAGAGCGGTGGTGGCCGCGCTTCGCGGCAGCGACGCCAGCAGCCAGCCCTAGGGTCCGGGCGCATGACCGCAACGCACCCACTCGACAACCCGGCCCGAGCCGCGCTGCTCGGCCCGCATGCGCACCTGGCCGAGCGTGCCGGGGCGGTGCTGCGCTATCCGGCAGACATCTCTCCGTTCATCGCCCTGCCCGATGATCCGAGCGAGGACGACTGGGACGACCTCGCCAAGCTCGTCGCTCCGGGAAATGTCGCGGCCACGGCAGGAGTGGCTGTCGTTCCGCCGGCCGGGTGGCAGGTCCTGATGAATCTCGCGGCCGTTCAGCTCACCGGCGAGCAGGTTGCCGGCGAGCCAGCAGCAGGTGCCGTTCCGCTCGGCCCGGCCGATATTCCGGAGATGCTGGACCTGGTCGCGAGGACCAGGCCGGGTCCGTTCCTGCCGCGCACCATCGAGTTCGGCGGCTACGTCGGAATCCGCCGTAACGGGGCACTGGTGGCGATGGCCGGCGAGCGGCTGCGTCCGCCTGGCTGGTCCGAGATCAGCGCCGTGTGCACCGACCCTGGTTTTCGAGGCCAGGGCCTCGGCGAGCCGGCTCACGCTTGCGGTGGCTGCCGCGATCACCGATCGCGGCGAGGTGCCGTTCCTGCACGCGGCAGCCGACAACGTCAGCGCGATCCGGCTGTATGAATCGCTCGGCTTCCGGCTTCGCCGGCCAGCCACCTTCGTCGTGCTGCGCGTCCCGTCAGGGAGTTCAGATCGCCCGGCCACGACAAGCGCCGGGTGACCTTAGTCCCGAATGGGCTTGCTGAATGGCACTGTCCCTGGCAGCTGCACGCCAAGAACGCTGGAGGAGGACAGGGCTGGCAGCTGATAGCCAGCGGGAAGAGAGAAGGGTCACATGTCAGGCATCGTTGTAGGCATTGACGGATCGCACAATGCCAGTCGCGCCCTGGAGTGGGCGATGGCTGAGGCCGCGGTCCGCAAAGCGCATCTGACCGTCCTTGCGGTCAACTCCGTTCCGGCCAGTTACTGGAGCGGCGCGCCGGTTCTGCTGCCAGGCGACGAGGGCAAGGTCGCCGAGATCCGCGAGGCGGCAGAGTCCGCCGTCGCAGCGGCTACGGCCAAGCTGGGCGTGAGCCAGCCCGAGTCTGTCACCGTGACCGCAGTCAGCGGTTTCCCTGCGCAGGAACTCATCAAGGCATCCAAGGACAGCGACCTGCTCGTGGTCGGCGCACGGGGCGGCGGCGGTTTCGCCGTCCTCATGCTGGGGTCTGTCAGCAATCAGGTCGTGCATCACGCAGCCTGCCCGGTGGTCGTCGTCCCCGCAGGGGAGTGACCGGCCCGGCAGCGCTGCGCATCGAGGCTCGGGCTGGCCAGCCAGCCCGAGCCTTCCGCGCGACGGGAGAACGACAGTGGTTACCAGAATCGGCATCAACGGCTTCGGCCGGATCGGCCGGGCATTCGTCCGGCGATGCCTCGATCGCGGCGACCTTGAGGTGGTCGCTGTCAACGACATCACCGATGCGCGCACGCTCGCGCACCTGCTCGAGTTTGACTCGACCTATGGCCGGCTGACTGCCAGGGTCGAGTACTCCGACGACGCGATTTCGTCGACGGCCAGCCCATCGCCGTGCTCAGCGTCCGCGACCCGGCCGCGATCGGCTGGGGCGACCTCGGTGCCGACGTTGTCATCGAATCCACCGGAAAATTCCGCAACCGAGACGACGCTGCGCTGCACTTCAAGGGCGGGGCGCGCAAGGTCCTGATCTCGGCCCCCGGCAAAGGTGCGGACCTGACCATGGTGATCGGCGTCAACGACTCCGACTACGACCCGGAGTTGCACGACGTCATCTCCTGTGCCTCATGCACGACCAATTGCGTCGCGCCGATGGCCAAGGTGCTCAATGACGCATTCGGGCTGAGCCAGGGCCTGATGACCACCGTGCACGCTTACACCGGCGACCAGATGCTGCTGGACGGACCACACAAGGACCTCCGTCGGGCACGCAGCGCGGCCGTCAGCATCGTGCCGACCACCACTGGTGCCGCCCGGACCACCGGGCTCGTGGTGCCCGAACTGGCGGGACGACTCGACGGCGTCGCGGTGCGGGTCCCGGTGGAGGACGGTTCGCTCACGGACCTAACCGCCGTACTCGGCCGTGAGGTCTCCGCCGATGAGATCAACGATGCGTTCCGGCAGGCGGCTGAGGGGCCGATGGCCGGCATCCTGCGCTACAGCACCTACCCGCTGGTGTCGCGTGACATCATCGGCGACCCGGCTTCCTGCATATTCGATTCCGGGCTCACCCAGGCGAGCGGAAGCCTTGTGAAGGCGTTCGGCTGGTACGACAACGAGTGGGGATACACCTGCCGGCTCGCTGACCTAGCGGCACTCGTCGGCGCCGCCCTCTGAGGGAATCAGGCCTGATCTCCGACTGCGCCCACTGCAGCGAGGGCACGCGCTCCGGGACTAACGACCCCGCCTGCCAGCCCTGGCGACGAGCCACCTGAGGAGTCCTCGCGCGTCCTCGGCCTGCCGGGTGGGACGATAGGGACGCAGGGGCAGGACCATCGGCCCTGGACCGGCCGGGACGGTTCCCGGTTTGCTGGACAAGCGTCAGTGACAAGAAACGACACGCAGAAGCCGAGGCAGATCCATGGCCACTGAGGACAGTTCAGCACTACGTGTTGTCGTCGGCGTGGATGGCTCGGCCGAGTCAGTCGGCGCACTGAAGTGGGCCGCGCACTACGCCGGCGCGACCGGCGCCACCATCAAGCCAGTCCTGTGCTGGCACTATCCGGCCGCAGTAGGGATTGCGCCGACCGGGAAAGCGCCAAAGGCGATCACTGATGAGGTACGCGCCGAGATGCAGGAGACGCTGGACAAGGCACTGACCGAGGTATTCGGTACGGCTGTGCCATCGCACGTGCAATCGCAGGTGGCCTACGGCCACCCAGCGGAGGTGCTGATCGATGAGTCACAGCATGCCGACCTGCTGGTGGTGGGCAGCCGCGGGCATGGCCAGTTCACCGGCATGCTGGCCGGCTCGGTCAGCATGCACTGCGTGACACACGCGGCGTGCCCGGTTGTCGTGGTCCGCGGCGACGCGTGAAACAGGCGAATGTGGTCGACGTTCGCTGACCGACGCCGACACCGCGATCCTGGACCGGTACTGGCGGGCGGCTAACTATCTGGCGGTCGGGCCAGATTTACCTGATGGCCAATCCGCTGCTCGCCGAGCCGCTGCGGCCGGAGCACATCAAGCCGCGGCTGCTCGGGCACTGGGGCACTACGCCAGGGCTGAACTTCATCTGGGCGCACCTCAACCGCGCGATCCGGGCGCATGACGCCGAGATGATGATCGTCGTCGGTCCTGGCCACGGCGGCCCGGCGGCGCTGGCCAACAGCTGGCTGGAGGGCAGCTACGGCGAGGTGTACCCGAGCGTGCAGCGCGACACCGCCGGCATGCGGCAGCTGTTCCGCCAGTTCTCGTTTCCCGGCGGCGTGCCTAGCCACGTGTCACCGGAGACGCCAGGGTCCATCCACGAGGGTGGCGAGCTGGGCTACTCGCTGTCGCATGCGCACGGCGCCGCATTCGACAACCCGGATCTGATCGTGGCCTGCGTCGTCGGCGATGGCGAGGCCGAGACCGGGCCGCTGGCGACCAGCTGGCACTCGCCACCGCTTCCTCGATCCGGCCGGCGACGGCGCGGTGCTGCCGATCCTGCACCTGAACGGCTGGAAGATCGCCAACCCGGCCGTGCTGCGCCCGGCTGCCGGAGGCCGAGCTGGACGCCCTGCTGCGCGGGTACGGCTACGAGCCGGCGTACGTGACCGGCGCCGAGCGGCTCCGTTCCCCATCAGGAGATGGCAGCGACACTGGACGCGGCGATCGGGCAGATCCGCCGCATCCAGGGCCACGCGCGGGCGGGCGAGCGGCAGCCCGGTCAGAGCTGGCCGATGATCGTGCTGCGGACGCCGAAAGGGCTGGACCGGGCCGGCCGAGGTAGACGGGCTGCCGGTCGAGGGCACCTGGCGGGCGCACCAGGTGCCGCTGGCTGAGGTGCGCACCAATCCGGCGCACCTGCGGCAGCTGGAGGAATGGCTGCTGTCCTACCGGCCGGCGGAGCTGTTCGGCCCGGACGGCAGCCCCCGGCCCGATCTGCTCGGGCACGTGCCGGCCGGATCGCGGCGGCTCGGGTCAACTCCGCACGCAACGGCGGCGTTCTGCTGCGCGACCTGGTCTTGCCGGACTTCCGCGACTACGCAGCTGCCGTCAATGCGCCGGGCGCGACCGCTTCAGAGCCCACTCGCGTCCTGGGCGTGTTGCTGCGCGACGTGATGCGGCTCAACAGCCAGGAGCGGAACTTCCGCATCTTCGGGCCCGACGAGACCGAGTCCAACCGGCTGACCGCTGTGCTCGAGGTGACCGGCAAGACCTGGGAGGAGGCGATGCTGCCGGTCGATGAGAACCTGGCTCCTGACGGCCGGGTGATGGAGATCCTTTCCGAGCACACCTGCCAGGGCTGGCTCGAGGGTTACCTGCTGACCGGCCGGCATGGTCTGTTCTCCTGCTATGAGGCGTTCATCCATATCGTCGACTCGATGTTCAACCAGCACGCCAAGTGGCTGAAGGTCGCGCGGCACCTGTCCTGGCGGCGGCCGGTTGCGTCGCTGAACATCCTGCTCACCTCGCACGTCTGGCGGCAGGACCACAACGGCTTCAGCCATCAGGATCCCGGCTTCATCGATCACGTCATGAACAAGAAGGCCGAGGTCATCCGCGTGTACCTGCCGCCGGACGCGAACACCCTGCTCTCGGTGGCTGACCACTGCCTGCGCAGTCGTGACTATGTCAACGTGATCGTGGCGGGCAAGCAGCCGAACCCGGACTGGCTCGACATGGACTCCGCCATCCTGCACTGCACCCGCGGGGCCGGGATCTGGGAGTGGGCCAGCAGCGACCGCGACGGCACCGAGCCGGACGTCGTGCTCGGCTGCGCCGGCGACGTGCCGACCCTGGAAGTGCTGGCCGCCACCGACATCCTCCGCCGCGAGCTGCCCGAGCTGCGAGTCAGGGTGGTCAACGTGGTGGACCTGATGCGGCTGCAGCCGGACACCGAGCACCCGCACGGGATGAGCGACGCCGAGTTCAATGCGCTGTTCCCGCCGGACCGGCCGGTGATCTTCGCCTACCACGGTTATCCGTGGCTCATCCACCGGCTCACCTACCGGCGGGACGCGCACAATAACTTCCACGTCCGCGGCTACAAGGAAGAGGGCACCACCACAACGCCGTTCGACATGGTGATGATGAACGACATGGACCGCTTCCACCTGGTAATGGACGTCATCGACCGGGTACCGGGGCTGGCTCCGCAGGGGGCGCGGCTGCGCCAGCAGATGACCGACTCCAGGGCCAGGGCCAGGGCCTGGACCAGAGAGCACGGCGAGGACCTGCCAGAAGTGCAGAACTGGACCTGGTCCGCCCGATGACGCCGGGCGCGGGCGTCATCATCGTGAACGCCGGCTCGAGCAGCCTGAAGGCCAGTTTGCTCGACGCTGGCGACACTACTGATAGCGCGCTCGAACTCGGCGAGTGGGATGGCAGCGCTCACCACCCCGAGCTGACCAGGTTCCTGACGGCGGCCGCACCTGGTGCCTTCGCCGTAGCGCACCGCGTGGTCCACGGCGGCAGCGTGTTCCGTCATGCAGTCCTGATTGACGACGGCGTCATCGATGCCATCTCCGGCCTGACCGACCTGGCTCCGCTGCACCAGCCGCGGGCGCTGGCCGGCATCGAGGCGACCCGGCGGCTGCTGCCAGGACTGCCCGCTGTCGCCTGCTTCGACACCGCTTTCCATGCTGGCATGCCCGCGGCCGCTGCCCGGTATGCGCTGCCAGGTGCGTGGGCGCAGCGGTTCGGGCTGCGCCGGTTCGGATTCCACGGCCTCTCGCATGGTTACGCGGCGCGACGGGCGGCTGAGATGCTCGGCCGCGACCTGGCCCGACTGCGGATCGTCAGCTGCCATCTCGGCGCCGGCGCATCGCTGGCTTCGATCCAGGGCGGCCGCAGCGTCGACACAACGATGGGCTTCACGCCGCTGGCGGGCCTCGTCATGGCGACCAGGAGCGGCACTGTCGATCCGGGCCTGATCATCTGGCTGCTTCAGGACGGCCGGCTTGGCCTCGATGAGGTGGCAGCTGGCCTGGAGCAGTCGTCCGGCCTGGCCGGGCTGTCCGGCCTGCCGGGGGGCGACGTGCGTGATGTGCAGCGCGCCGCTGCCGACGGCGATCCGGCCGGACAGCTGGCCCTAGACGTCTACCTCCACCGCCTGCGGCGAGAAGTTGCCGCCATGGCAGCCGCTATGAACGGGCTGGACGTACTGGTCTTCACCGGCGGGATCGGCGAGCACAACCCGGCAATCCGAGCAGCAGCCGCAGCGGGCCTTGAGTTCCTCGGGATCCGGGTCAGCCCCGAGCGCAACGTGGCCACCAGCGACGCGGAGATCAGCCACCCGGCCGCCACGGTCCCGGTCCTCGTGATCACCGCTCGGGAGGATGTTGAGATGGCCCGCCAGGCCCGGCAGGTGCTGGCCGACCGAGATCGCGAAAGTACTCCTGCGGGCGGTTAACCCCAGGTCAGGACGTGGACTCAGGTCATCGGCAGGGCTGACCTTTGGCCCTAACTTTGTCCCGCTACCCCGCAGTTAAATGGAGGGCGAGCTAGGAGGAGGGTTGAGAAATGACTGCAAGCGCGCAACCGGCAGGTGCCGCAATAACCGGCATTTCGGATTGGGCGGGGTCGCCAATATCGACCTTGCACCACTTGCCCGAGCAGCCACAGCCGATCCCCGTAGAGCAGTACGCAGATAACACCGGCTATGTGATCCGGCTCGAGGTGCCCGGCATCGACCCGGCCAGTGATCTGACTGTGTCGGTCGAGGCGGGCGCCGTCGTCATCCGGGTCGAGCGGCACGACAGGGCACCCGCAGGCCGCCAGAGCGAGTTCCGGTATGGCCGGCTTGCCCGGCGCATCCCGCTTCCGCTCGGGGCAGACGCGCGTACCGTATCCGCGTCCTACCACAACGGGATCCTCACGGTCCGGATCGGATTCGAGCCTGAGCATCAGCAGGCCCCGCGCGCGATCGAGGTCGAGATCGAGCCATAGCGCCCGGCAGTCGAGCGGGGCGGCGGCGAAGCGGACGGGAGGACGGCATGACGAGCACAGGACACACACCAGTGATCGTGGTTGGAGTGAGCGGATCGTCTGCGTCCGCTGCGGCTTTGCGCTGGGCCGCCGACGAAGCCGGTCGTGAGCACGGCATGCTCCGCGTTGTCCGCAGCTGGCAGACCGAGCCGCGCGCCTTCTATGCGCATCTGGCCAGCGGGCCGCAGGATGCCGCGCGGCAGCACCAGCTGGCCCGCGATGGCCTAGCCGCCACCTTGCGAGCAGTTCTGGGGGCAGAAGCGCCGGACAACATCACCACCGAGGTGATCGAGGGCATGGCGGAGCGGGTTCTGGTCGATCTGTCAGCCGGTGCGGACCTGCTCGTGCTCGGCTCAGCGTCTGGCCTGACCGCCGGGCGCTCCATCGGCCCGGTGATCCGGGGTTGCCTCAGCCGGGCATACTGCCCGGTCGTGGTTGTCGGCCCGGAAGGCCCGCCCAGCCGCGAGCCAGACTACCTGGACCGCATGACGGCACGGCTTCCCGACTATCACGAACTGCTGCCGGCAGGTGCCGTGCCAGGTCCGCGGCCAAGTGAAGACTCGAACTGGAGGGCATGATGAGCCGCAGGGATATGCAACTGGACGCCATGCTGCGGCACCTCGGCGCCGCCTACTACGACTCGCTGCACGGCCGGGCTGCATCCGCCGACGTCGACAGGGCCGTGGATCAGGTGGCCTATGAGCTGGGCGACAAGCCTGCCGTCCACGTCGCGCCTCCGCGTCCGCGAGGCGAGGAGCCGCATGCCCAGGTCCCCAGCCATCATGGCCGGGCGCGTAGCCGCGTGCGGCACGTGATGACAACGAACGTCGTCACGGTTGACCAGATCACCCCGTTCAAGGAGATTGCACGGCTGCTGGTCGAGCACCACATCAGCGCCGTGCCTGTCCTCCGCCTCGGGCGGCATGTGTCCGGAGTCGTGAGCGAGGCTGACCTGATCGCGGCTAGGGACAGGCATGCGGGCGAGCGCAAACGCTGGACCGGGATGCTGCGCTATGGCACCGATCACGACCGGTACCTCAGGCTCACTGCCGCACAGCTCATGAGGTCACCGACAGTCACCACCCACCCGGACGCGACTATTGCGAGCGCGGCCCGCCTGATGACCACGCACCACGTCAAGCGACTCCCGGTGGTCGACTCCGATGGCGCGCTGGTCGGCCTGGTGAGCCGTCGCGACCTGCTGAGCGTCTTCCTGGTGCCGGACGATGACATCGTACGGCAGGTACGCGAGGTTCTGGCCGAGGCACTGCCAGGCAGAGCCAGGCGCGGTCAAGGTCACCGTGCACGGCGGGATCGTGACGCTGATGGGCCAGCCCGAGATCGCCCTGCCGCAAGGACAGGTCGCGGCCGCCATCGACCTCATCTGGACCCTCGATGGAGTGGTCGACGTCCTGGACCACATCACCAGCCCCCAGCTTGCCTGAGTGCGACCGGCCCGAAGAGCGGTATGGGAATGAAGACGATTGATGAACTGGACGTATCGGGCAGGCGAGTGTTGGTCCGGCTCGACCTCAACGTCCCCATGGATGACGGTTCGATTACCGATGACGGCAAGATCCGGGCCTGCCTGCCGACGCTGACTGCGCTGCTCGAGCGCGATGCCGCCCTGATCGTCTGCTCTCATCTCGGTCGGCCTGCGGGCGTTTCCGATCCCCGGTACAGCCTGGCCCCTGTCGCGCAACGACTGTCCGGATTGCTTGAGCGTCCGGTGACCTTTGCGGCCGATACCGTCGGCCCAGCCGCGAGGGCAGCAGTCGACGCCCTTCGGCCAGGTGACGTCGTCGTTCTGGAGAACGTCCGGTTCAATCCAGGCGAAACCAGCAAGGACGATGCCGAGCGGGGCGAATTCGCTGACCACCTGGCAGCCTTGGCTCACGCCTACGTGGGCGACGGCTTCGGCGCGGTCCACCGCCGCCATGCGAGCGTCTGCGACGTTGCCGCGCGCCTGCCACACGCGGCCGGCTACCTGATCCAGGCCGAGGTAGCCGCACTTCGGCAGTTGACAGCAAGCATCACGCGGCCGTACACGGTCGTTCTGGGGGGCGCCAAGGTTGCTGACAAGCTGCCGGTGGTCGAGGCCCTGCTGGCAGCCGCCGACCAGATCCTCATCGGGGGCGCGATGGCGACCACCTTCATTGCTGCTACGGGTCATCCAACGGGGACGTCGTTGCTAGAAGGCGACCAGGCAGCAGCGCTGCGCTATCTGGCGAAGGCCCAGGCATCTGGCGTCGACCTGCTGCTCCCAGCCGATCTCGTCGTCGCACCCAGCCGTTCTTCCGACGGGCCGGTCAGCGTAGTGGCGTCTGACCATATCCCGCCCGATCAGATGGCCCTTGATATCGGGCCCGAGACAGCTACGGCGTTCAGTACCGCGCTCGTCAAGGCGGGGACCATCTTCTGGAACGGCCCGATGGGGGTGTCGGAGGTCCCGGCTTTCGCTGCGGGCACGCTGGCTGTCGCCAGGGCCGTGGCCGGCTGCCCCGGATTCACCATGGTTGGCGGCGGCGACACCGCGGCTGCAGTTCGTTCCCTGGGCTTCACAGAGAGCGACTTCAGCCACGTGTCCACCGGGGGCGGCGCAAGCCTGGAGTTCCTGGAGGGCAAGACACTCCCAGGTCTGGCGGCCCTTGAGGCCAGCCCCTAGTTGTGGAGCACCGCTGCACCGCTGAAACGCCCGTGCTTGAGATCAGACAGCGCATCAGGGGCACGGTCCATCGGGTAGGCGACAGTGACGGGCTTGATGCCGAACCGTGCGGCCAGGGCCAGGAACTCCTCACCATCCTGTCGCGTGTTGGCAGTGACGCTGCGCACCTGCCGCTCCTCGAAGAGCTCGTCCGCGTAGTTGAGTGAGGGGATGTCTGACAGCCAGATCCCGGCGATCGCCAGTGTGCCGCCGCGATCAAGCGCGCGAAGCGCGACTGGCACGAGCTCGCCGGCGGGCGCGAACAGGATCGCGCCGTCGAGCGGCTCGGGTGGCGCGTCCGTCGCGCCGCCAACCGAGTCGGCTCCGAGGTTAGCTGCGAGCTTGCGGTTGCCCTCGCCGCGGGTGAGCACGTGCACGCGCATTCCCTGGTGCAGCGCGATCTGAGCGGTGATGTGCGCGCTGCCGCCGAAGCCATAGATGCCAAGCCGGCCACCGACCGGGACGGCCGCCCGCAGCAGCGCCCGGTAGCCGATGATGCCCGCGCACAGCAGCGGCGCCGCGTGCTCGTCGTCGAGGCCGGCCGGCAGCCGGTATGCGTAGCCCTCGCTGGCCAGGCAGGCGCCGGCGTAGCCGCCGTCGATATCCCAGCCCGTGAACTGCGGCTGCAGGCATAGGTTCTCCGCGCCGCGCCGGCAGAAGGCGCAAGTACTATCGGTCCGCGCCAGCCAGGGCACGCCAATCCGGTCGCCGGCTGAGAACCGGCTCGCGCCCTCCCCCAGCGCGTCAACAGTTCCCACGATCTCGTGGCCGACGGTTACCTCTGGCCTCTTGGGCGGCAGGTCCCCCTCGGCCAGGTGGAGGTCGGTCCGGCACACGCCGCAGCAGCTGATCCGGACCCGGACCTGGCCAGCGCCGGGCTGCGGTTCGTCACGCTCGACCCGGCGAAGCGGTCCCTCGTCGATCTGCGCGGTCCGTTCCACCACCCACGCGTGCATGCCGCCCTCCCGCCGATGCCGCTCCTATCGAAGCGATGACCACCGCGGGCCAGGCGGCCTCCCATTCCCGGGCCCAGCAGGCCATGCGGCGCCGGTTAGCCACTACCCGGGTCACGCCGATGGCAATCGTCAGCAGCAGAGCGAGCCCGGCCGGGCATGCGACCGCCGCCAGAACCGTCCGCCCGGCCACCTCGGCCTTCGTCAGCGGCTGATGGGTGAGCCGTCCGGCCTGCGTCACCCAGACAGACACGGGCTGGCCGGCTCGCGCGTTGAGCGACACTGGCACCAGGCCATGTTTCGTGGTGCCAGTTGGCGCCGTCCACTGCGCGTTCACCCAGGCGGTATCCAAGTCGCCGCCCAGGTCGATCGCCCCTTCAGCGGCGCTCTGAAGGAGGACGGCCGTCCGCGGCTTCCACTGGCTTTCCGCGCTCATCTCGCGGGTCCCCGCGGCGCGGACCGCACCCGCCGCGAAGATGGCAAGCAACGGGGCAGCGATGAAGAACGCGACGATGATGGTGGTAATGACTGCGGACTCGAGCTTGTCCACGGGACGTCGGAGCGGGCTGTCATTGCCGGCCAGCATCCAGCCAAGTCGCCGCGGTATCCGCTGCTGCTTCATCGCAGGTACCTCCGGTCCAGGCTCCGGACTCACCATGCGCGGCGGCTGGCTGCCACCGGCAGGGCCCATCAGCCTGTAAGAGGCAGACTAAAGGCCTATGCCTGCTCAGTGTTAGCCCTAAGTTCAGAATGCGGCCGTCGTGGCGTCGCCAGGGCGGTAGTGGCCCGGCCTAGCTCGAGCAGCATCTGCGGCTGCCCGGCCAGTCCCAGCAGGCCACTGACCTGGCCGCGACGCGCAGGCGACTCAAGTGGCTGCGATTGCAGGCTGGCGAAGACCCACCGGGTCGCGGCCCGCAGCAGCAGCCGCTGCAGCGCCTGGCCTGCCCGGAGCCAGTCAGCCGTGGTGTCGCCTGGTGTCATCAGGACGGCAGTCGCGGCCGGCGGCGCCCCGTCGGCCTCGTCAGTGCCCGGCTGCCCGAAATCGCGCGGCGGCATGCGCGCACCGGATCGCGCTGCCGCGCCGAACGAACCGGCCGCCCCGAAGGAACTGGCTCGCGCGATCGTCCTGGCCGTGGCGGGCACGCCATCCCTGGCCGTGCTGCCAGCGGGCCGTACCCAGCGGCTGAGCTCGGCGGCTATCCCGGCGTCCGCTCGCTGCTCCGCTGCGGCCAGCTCTACCAGCCTGCCCAGGCCAGCCACCAGCTCGGGTTCGCGCACCTCGATGAGCTCGCTTCCCTCAGCCGCAGCGTCGCGCTGAAGCGCCGTCAGCAAGCTGGCGGGCACCTCACCGGGCGCGAACGGGCCGCGGTGCGTATGGCGGTGCGGCACGGCCGCGACAAGCTCCGCCTCCTCAGCCGTCGCGGGCGCTCGGCCGTCGGGCCGCACGCGGGCAAGCAGCCCCGGTTGCACCGGATCGGGGAGCAGCTCGACAGCGGGGAGGTAACCGCGCCTGCGCAGGCCGAGCCGCAGCCCGAACAAGGCAGCACCGCAGCTGATGGTCAGCTCACGACCGGCCGGATCGAGGCCGCGAAGCTGACGGCTCGGATCGGCCAGCAGCTCGATGACATCGCCGCGCACCCGGAAGCGCCAGGGCTGCGTGTTGTGCAGCGACGGCGCTCGTGCGGCCATTGCGATCACGGCGGCGACATCCCCGGGCGTCAGCACGGCCTGGCCCGGCCGGGTCGGCGTCAGGCGCTGGTGCACAGTAGGAGGCATCGTCATCACCTGCACGCAGGATCGGCACGAGCTGCGGGCGGCTGACAGGGTCCAAGGACCCTTCCGCCGCGGACCGATGTCCGTAGAGTTGGCAGCGGACCGCCGCACCGGGTCCTGGCCAGTAGCAGGAGGACCGCCTTCGTGCAGGCCGTGGAGGAAATGTGAGCACTGACGCTGGCGCTGCCGGCACGGACCTCGGCAGGCGTCTTGCTGAGCAGCGCGGCCGCGCCGGACTGAGCATCGCCGACGTGGCTGAGCGGGCCGGGATGTCGCCGGGCTACCTGGCCTACCTGGAATCGAGCTCGCACCCCAACCCGTCACAGGCAACGCTGACCCGGCTGGCCGCAGCGCTGGACACCGCTCCGGAATCGCTCACCGGCGCCGGCCTCAACCTGCCGCCCGGCCAGCGGTCGGCTGCCAAGAACCCGGTACTGGAGACTCTCAGCCGCGAGGAGTGCATGCAGCTCGTCGCTCCCGGCGGTATCGGCCGGTTCCTGTTCGTCGAGCCTGGCCGCGCGCCGGTGGCCATTCCCGTCAACTTCCGGATGGATGGCGACGACATCGTCTTCCGCACGACCAGCGACAGCAGCCTCACCGAGGGCGTGCACGGACAGCCCGTCTCATTCGACGTCGACCATCTCGATGACGCGCTCGGCGAGGGCTGGAGCGTACTGCTGAGCGGCACCGCCAGCATCATCACCGACCCGGCCGCGCTCGACCATGCCAAGGCGCTCGGCATCGAGCCATGGGCAGGCGGCGACCGGCATGCCTATGTGCGGATCGCGGTCACGCAGGTGACCGGACGGCGGATCCGGGTCACCGGCTAGCGGCTGCTGCCTGCCGCCCGTTGCCCGATGGGCGGCGAGTGCCGCTTCCTGGGCCGGCGGCAAGCCGGTCGCGGACGGCCACGACCCCCTCGGCGTGCCGTATCCGCGCCACGAGGTCGAGTGCGGTGTCCTGATCCTCGATCGTGCCCATGATCGTCACGATGCCGGAGGTGACCGTCGCCTCGAAATCGGCCGGATCAAGTCCGAACTCACCGCCGACGACTGTCCGGACTTCGTCCAGAATCTCCGTGTCTGGACGTTCATATACGCTCAGCACGTCAGCCCGGCTGACGATGCCGATCAGCGTCCCGTCGTCGGTGACCACGGGAAGCCGCTTGAGCCGCCGGTCCTGCATGACCCGGGCGGCAACAGCAACCGGGGTGTCCGGCTGGATGGTTACGGCAGGCGAGGTCATGAGGTGACCGGCCGTCACTGCATTGACCTTGGACTCCTCGCTGAGCTTCCACCGCTGCCTGATCGATCCGCATGGCGTGCCCGGGTCAGCTTCCTTGAAGAGCAGGTCAGCCTCGGATACCACGCCGATGACCTGGCCAGCGTCGTTGACGACCGGGCAGGCGCTCACCTGGTGCTGACGGAGCACCGAGACGATCTCCTTGAAGTCAGCAGTTCGCTTCAACGCGATGACCCTCGGGTTCATCACGTCCCTGATGATTGCGCTCATCGGACTCTCCTCCCCGCATCGATCACTCCCCGCTCACTTACCGGCCTGCCGCCTCCTGAGCTCCCCGCAAGATCACCAGCGGACAGGGCGCATGATGGGCGCAGTGCTGGCTGACCGAGCCCAGCAGCGCGCCAGCGAAGCCGCCGTGACCGCGGCTGCCGACGACGAGCAGTTCGGCGCCCACCGCGGCGTCGAGCAGCACTTGCGCCGCGTTGCCCTCGATCGCCGTCGAGCTGATCTTTACTGGGCTCGCCGGATCTACCGCCTCGGTAACTGCGTTCGTCAGTACCATTCGCGCGATCTGCTCGAAATCTGCGCCAACCATGGTGCCCGCAGGCTCGAACGGGATGCCGGCACCGGCGATCGGGTAGTGCCAGGCGATGACCGCCTCGACTGAAGCGCCAGTCAGCTCCGCCTGGCGCAGCGCCCAGAGCAGGGCCTGCTTCGACGACGGGGAGCCGTCCACGCCGACGACAATGCGCCCGACCTGATGCTCCTGCTGGCTCATCAACCTGACCTCCCTTGGCATCAAGTCTGAGCCTTGCGCACGCCAGCAGGTCACCCCCAGGGGCCTCATTCCCAGGGAACGGGGACTTTGGGCCTCATCACTGGTACAGCCAGCGGTCACCGCAGCTGGCGCAGGAACGGATCCCTGGGCGCGGTCGGCGCGATGCGGATCCGGACATCAACGACATGCGCGCCGTCTGGCCGCGCGATCACCGGGTTCAGGTCAAGCTCGGCGACTTCCGGCAGATCATCGGCTAGCCGGGACACCCGCAGCAGCAGGTCGGCAAGCGCGGCCGTGTCCACGGCCGACGAACCGCGATGGCCGAACAGCAGTGGTGCCGCACGCACCCCCGAGATCATCTCCTCGGCATCAGAGTCCGTCAGCGGAGCCAGCCGTGCCGTCCGGTCGCCGAGTACGTCGGTCGCGACGCCACCGAGGCCGAACACCACGAGGGGCCCGAACACCGGCTCCTGAACGACGCCGACGATGGTCTCGACCCCGCCGGACAGCATCGGCTGCACGAGCACCCGGCGCAGGTCAGCGCCAAACGCCGCGGCGAGCTCGGTGGAGGCGTCAGCGACCTCCTCGCTCGTGCGCAGGTCGAGCTTCACCGCGCCTGCATCGGTCTTGTGCACAAGGCCGGCCACCTCTGCCTTCAGCACCACGTGGCCGCCGAGGTCGGCGGCGGCGGCGACTGCGGCGGCGGCACCGATCACTGACCTCGTCTCGACCATGACGATCCGATAGCTGGCCAGCAGCGCGGCGGCGTCCGCGGCCGCCAGCCATCCGCCGTCCCGGCGGTCAGCCAGGTAGGCCGCCACCAGCGCATGAGCTCCGCCCGCGTCGACGTCGGCGAGCTCGGGCACCTGGCCGTGCTGTGAGTCGCGCCACTCGCGGTAGCTGGCCGCGTGGCCAAGCGCGCGCGCTGCGCTCTCCGGGTAGCTGTAGATCGGCAGCTGCGGCTCGAGGTCGGCCATCGGCTCGCCAGTGTGCACCGCGCGGTCAGCTAGGGTGACTGCCTCCGCGCGGTCAAGCAGCACCGCTGCCAACGGCTTGGACACCGGTGCGGTCAGCACGGCCTCGCTGAGATCGGCGATCGCCGTCGGCACCCCGATGGCCAGGATCGCGTCGACGCCGTCGTCGGCGTCGACGACCTGGAGGCAATCGCGGAAAGCGGCGACGCTGACGGTGGCACTGGTGTCGACCGGGCCCGATACGGTGGCGCCGACCGGCAGAAGCCGCGACAGTCGGCGCTGGGTCGAGGCCTGAAGGACGGCTACGGTCAGCCCGCTGTCAAAGCAGGCATCGGCGGCGAGCACTCCGGCACCGCCGGCGTTGGAGACGATGGCGACGCGGCGGCCGGCCGGGAGCGGCTGGCTGGCGAGCAGAGCTGCGGCACCGACAAGCTCACCCAGGCTGTGCGTGGCGATGATGCCCGCCTGGCCGAACAGCGCCTCCTGGGTGACCAGCGGGGTCGCCGACGCAGCGGTATGCGAGGCCGCAGCCCGCTGGCCCGCGGCCGAGCGGCCGCCGATGACGGTCAGTACCGGCAGCTTCCGGCCGACACGGCGCGCGGTCCGCGCGAACCCCCGTGGGTTGCCGAACGACTCGACGTACAGCACGGCGAGCCTGGTCTGCCCGTCCTGCTCCCACCACGTCAGCATGTCGTTGCTGGACACGTCGTACTTGTCGCCGACAGAGGCGAACGAGGACACCCCGGTGCCGAGCCTGCGCAGATGCTCAAGCAGTGCGATGCCCACCCCGCCTGACTGCATGACCAGACCCGTTGATCCGGCGGCCGGCATGCCCGCCGCAAACGTGGCGTTGAGATGCGCCTGCGGCGAGGCCACTCCGAAGCAGTTCGGTCCCACCAGGCGCATCCCGAACCGGCGGCAGATTGCCAGCAGGTCCGCTCCGCCGCCGCCAAGGCTCGCGGTAATTACGATGAGCGCGTGCACGCCCCGGCGCCCGCACTCCGCTGCCGCGCCGGGCACCTCCTGTGGCGGCACGGCGATCACCGCGAGGTCGATCCCGAATGGCAGGTCCGTCACCGAGGCAAGGCAGCTCAAGCCCTCCATCGAGTGGCCGCGCGGGTTCACCGGATACACCGGGCCGGCGAAACCCCCGGTCACGATGTTGTGCAGGATCTCGCGGCCCACCGAGCCGCGGCGGCGGCCGGCGCCGATGACGGCGACCGACTCCGGCCGCAGCAGGTGCCGCAAGCTGGCGACGTCGGCCTGGCTCGCCCGGTCCGCGACAGCGTCCAGGTAGTTGTCCAGGCTCCCGCTGTCGTGACCGGGCAGCGGCATGGTCAGCTCGATCACGCCGTCCGCGAACTGTCGCTCGACCGGCAGCCCCGCGTCTGCGAACACCCGCTGCATGGCCATGTTCTCCGGCAGCGTCTCGGCCGCGAACGCGGTGAGCCGTCGCTGCCTGGCCAGCGATACCAGGTGCTCGAGCAGCAGCGTCGCCACGCCGCGGCCGTGCATCTCGTCGGACACCGCGAACGCAATCTCGGCGACGCCGGGGCGCGTGGTCGGCTCGTAACTCGCCACGCCGACCAGCTGGCCGTCCAGCCGCGCCAGCAATCCCGCGTGCTGCGGATCTTCCGGCCGGCAGATCCGCTGGGCCTCTCGCTCAGGCGCCTGCGGGCTGAAGCTGAAGAACCGGAAGTAGGCGTTATCCGGGGACATCTGCTTGTGCATCTCGCGGACATCGTCCACATCATCAGGCTGCGCCGGCCGGATCTCAATAGTGGCGCCATCAGACAGCAGGGCGTAGCTCGCTGGTGCCGGCGTCGTCACCGCCGCACCGCCGGCACTGCGTCACGAGTGACTCGTCGCATGATGCACCCCTCCGCGTGAAATGTGCTTCCCGCCAGGATGCCTGAGCTGTCCCGGCTCCGCAGCAGCCAACCGGTCCACGCCGACGGGACTTTCGGCCCGATGCGCTCTCCGGTCAGCCGGGCTGCGACCGCGCCATGCTCTGGTATACAGCCAGCAGCGCCGCCTTCTGGGAGTCATCGAGGGCGGGGTCGGTCTTGATCGCATGCTCCACACCCGCCTGCTCGCTATCGGAGCTCCTGCGAGTCTCGCGATCGGGATCGAGCAGGGCCTCGGCGAGCAGCATCTCGGCCGATAGGTTCAGAGCCTCTGACAGTTGCTTCAGCACGCGCACCGATGGCTGGTGCATGCCGCGCTCAAGCTCGCTGAGGTAGGGATTGGACAGGCTGGTCAGCTCGGCGAGCTGGCGCAGCGTCAGGTTGGCCAGCTTCCGCTGGCTGCGGATGAAGGAGCCGAACGCCTCCATCTGGGCATCCCACTGGCTGGCCATATCGCTCCTCCTGCCGGGCCTCTCCGGCCTCGTTGCTCAGTATTACAGGCAGGCGCCGGTGCACAGGGCCCGCTCTGGCATACGCCGGCAGGCACGCCTACCTGCTACGGGCAGCCGGATGCGCGCGGCAATTGGGGATCGCCGCGCGCACATAGCGGTGCTTGTCAGGCCGTCTTGCTGGTCTTCTCGGCGGGCGTGGCCGACCCCGTTGACAGCAGCGGCGCCGTGGCCTTGAGCAGGTCTTCGGCGAACTTCCGCTGACTGGCCAGCAGCTGCTCGGCGAAGTCGTAGGCACTTGTCACGACCTCCTGCGGCGTGGGCAGCTTGTCGGCGAACGGCAGGTTCACGTCCGGCAGGTCAGGCGTGATCGACTGGACCGCGGACGCCCAGGTCTCGATCGCCTCCACGACTGCGGCCTGGCTCTTGCTGATGGTGTTCAGGATCTCGGTGGTGAGCTCCTGAGCGACGTTGGACTCGGCCATCTCTTCCTCCTCAGGACTGGCTTCTCTTGCTCACTATACCGAGCAACCGTTCGGCGTGTCAAGCACCGGCGTCAGGACGACGGGTACTTGACGAGGATCTCCTTCAGCTGGCTGGCGAACCGGAGCGACTCCGCATGCTGGCGCTGCCATACGTTGCGGCCGAAGATGAGGCCGGTGGCGCCCGCCTCCATCGATTGCCTGGCCTTCTCCAGCATCGCCGCATCCCCGGCTCGCTCTCCTCCGGAGACCAGCAGCAGCGTCCGGTTCGCTGACCTGACCACCGCGTCGATGGCCTCCTGGGCGGAGAAGCCGTTCTGGTACTCCGCTGGCACCCCGGACTGCTTGTCCGGATGCGGGAAGTTGACCTTGACAACATCGGCGCCCAGCTCGCTCGCAGTCCTCGCGGCGTAGTCCACGGCGTAGAACGAGTCCTTGCCGCCCTTGGCGTCCACTGCGGCGCCGCGCGGGTACGACCAGACGATGAGGGGCATGCCGAGCCGCTCCGCGTCTTCCCGGACCTGAAGGTACTGCGCGAAGTCGCGTTCTTGCGCCGGGGAACCGACATACAGTGTGTAGCCGACCGCGTCCGCGCCCAGCCGCACTGCGTCGGCCACCGTCGCATTCAGCGGCGACAGTGGATCGGTCGCGGCCGGGATGTCGGTCTTGCCGTTGAGCTTCAGGACCAGCGGGACTTCGCCGGCGTACTCCCAGTAGAACTTCTGGGCCAGGCCGATCTGGATGGCGATCCCGTTGAAGCCCCCTTCCAGAGCCAGCTTGATAACGTACTTCGGCTCGCTCGCCAGCGGGTTGGCAAAGAAGTCGCGCGGACCGTGCTCGAGCCCCTGATCGTAGGGAAGGAACAGCGCGGTGCCGTTGGCTGCGCCGTGCCGGAACAAAATCCGGCGGAGCCGGGCCTTCTTGCCTGTGCTCAGGCCGAGCTCGGTAAGACCGGGTCGTTGGCTCATGCTTACCTCCTGCATTTTCAGGACGCCCGCTTCAGACGGCGTCACCATCGAGCTCGCCCGTCCGTACCCGTAGGACGCTGTCCACCGCGCAGACCCAGATCTTGCCGTCGCCGATCGAGCCGGTATTGACTGCCGTGGCTATCGCCCCGACCACCTTGGCGGCCAGTTCGTCTGCGGTCAGGACGTCGATCCGGAGCTTGGGCTGAACCAGCGCCGGCTGGTCCGCTGGCCTGGCGGAGCTCATGTGTCCGAACTCCTGGCCGAACCCGCGGACGTCCGTCGCCGTCAGCCCCCGCGCTCCGGCCGCCTCGACAGCACGTGCCACCGCCTCGAGCTTGTCGGGCTTCACCACAGCCGTGATCTGCTTCATTTGCGTGCTCCTCGACTCAGCGCGGCAAGCGGCATGCCGCCACAGAGCGGCTCGTTAACCCCAACCAGATCAACGGGAGACACTGCCACGACAGGGCCGAAAGTCCGGATCCCGCCGCGGACCGAAGGCTCCGGTGAGGCGAAGGTCCTGCCTTGACATGACTACCGAACCTGCCGGGCATCGTCGCAGTGCAGTTGGCTTGAGAAAAGGGCGCTGGCTGCGTCGTGCAGTGAGCGGAGATGTCATGACTACAACCGGGATCGTCGTCGGCTTCGATGGGTCCGCCGATGCCGAGCAGGCCGCGGCCTGGGCAGCGACAGAGGCCCAGCTACGGCGCTGCCCGCTGACGGTGTGCCTCGCGAAGCCGCCCTCCGATCAGGCACCCGCCCCCTCAGAGCCAGCCGAACCCGCGGAGCCCGGCGCGCCCGAGCTTCGGATGAGCCACGAAGTGCTGGCCCGCGGCCTTCGGATCGCCTGCGACCTGCTGGGCTCTGAGGCAGTGCACCCGCTTTACGCAGACGGCTCACCTACGGCAATCCTGTGCCAATGCGCCGAATCCGCCGAGATGGTCGTCTTGGGCTCACGCGGACGAGGCGGCATGCCGCAGATGCCGCTCGGCTCCATTAGCCTCCAGGTCGCCGCGCACGCGCGCGGGCGAATCGTTGTCGTGCGGGGGCACTGGCGGCCCGTTCCGGGTCAGCTTCCGAGGCCGATCGTCGTCGGCTGCGACGGATCACCCGGGTCGCAGGCGGCGGTGAAATTCGCGTTCGAGGAGGCAGCGCTTCGCGACGCGTGCGTGGTAGCAGTCTGCGCGCTCGCAGACTCCCCAGGCCTGCTGGGCGGGGCAGGCCAGATCAGGACCGAATTCGAGCACGTCATGTCACAGCCGCGAGCCCATCCCGAAGTAGCGGTGAACCAGCAGGTGCGCCAGGGCAGCGCGCGGACGGCCCTGCTCGAAGCCGCGCGCGACGCACAGCTGCTCGTTCTTGGTGCCCGCGGACGAGGCGGCCTGCCCGGCATGCCGCTCGGCTCTGCCAGCGTCACAATGCTCAGCCACGCTGCGTGCCCGGTCGCGATTGCGCACGCCGATGACTGACGCACGGGAGCCGAGCGAGCCGTACGCGGCTGCCACGGAGACGCACTCCGCCGCCGTGTACTTTGCGGGCGATCGCGCCTACAAGGTCAAGAAGCCGGTGAAGACCGACTTTCTCGACTTCACCGCAGTCAGCGCGAGGGCCGAAGCTTGCCGCCGGGAAACCGAGCTGAACCGCAGGTTCGCGCCTGATGTCTATCTTGGGGTGGGCGAGCTCCGCGTGACGGCGGATCCTGCCGAGCCGCTGGTCGTGATGCGCCGGATGCCAGGTGCGCGCAGACTTGCGCACCTGGTCCGGGCTGGCCAGCCCGTGGACAATTCGCTCCGGCAGGCTGCCAGGCAGCTGGCGGTTCAGCACGGGGCCGCGCAGCGAGGCAGCGAGATCACCCGCCAGGGCAGCCGCGATGCGCTACGCGGCCGCTGGCGTGACAACCTGGCCGAAATCCGTCAGCTGGCCGTCGAGCTGGACGTAACCGAGATCGGGCGACTCGCCGAGCGGTTCCTGGCCGGCCGGGAGCCACTGCTAGCAGACCGGATGCAGGCCGGACGGATCGTCGACGGCCACGGGGACCTGCTCGCCGATGACATTTTCTGCCTGGACGACGGCCCGAGGATCCTGGACTGCCTGGAGTTCGACGACCGCCTCCGGTGGCTGGACGGCCTGGATGACGCCTCGTTCCTGGCGATGGACCTGGACCGGCTAGGTCGGCCCGACCTGGCTGAGCAGTTCATCGACTGGTATGCGGAGTTCACCGCAGACCCCGCGCCAGCCTCGCTTCGTCATCATTACGTCGCCTACCGGGCGCTCGTGCGCGCGAAGGTCGGCTGCATCAGGGCCGGGCAGAATGAGCCGCTGGCCCTGAGCAGCGCCGGACAGCTAGCCGATCTCGCGCTCCGGCACTTGCGCGCCGCCGCGGTCACCCTGACGCTGGTCGGCGGACCGCCCGGGACGGGCAAGACCGTGCTATCCGGTCAGATCGCTGCGCGCCTTGGTTGCGTCGTGCTCGGCAGCGACACCGTCCGCAAGGAGCTGGCCTGCATCCCGCCGGGGCAGCACGCGCCTGCTACGTATAACGGCGGGATCTATAGCCCGGCGTGGACCGACCACACCTATTCCGAGCTGCTGAGCCGGGCCGGCCAGCTGCTGGCCCACGGCGAGTCAGTAATTCTCGACGCGTCCTGGACCTCGGCGGCGCAGCGCGCAGCCGCCGTGAAGCTGGCTTGCGCTGCCTCGGCTGATCTCGTCCAGCTACGCTGCGAGGTCGCGGCTGACGTGGCTGGAGAGCGCCTCAAGCACCGACACGGCGATATCTCCGACGCCGGGCCCGAGGTCGCCCAGCGCCTGCGGGCAGCAGCGGATCCGTGGCCGGACGCGACGACGATCGACACCAGCAGGCCTGATGATCCTCAGTTTGCGCCGCTGCAGCGTGCCCTGGAGATGATCCGGCCTTACGGCCCCGAGCACACCTGGCACGCCGCCAGACCCTACATGCTGCCCGGCTGATGGGAGAAAGCCATGATCGAGAACCGAGAGCCAGAAGACCTGTCCGGTCAGCGGCTGCACAGTACAGAAGACATCATCCGGTTCGTCGTTGCCAACGCCGTCTGGGCGCCGTCGGTCCACAACACCCAGCCCTGGCGGTTCAGCGCCCAGGAGCACGAACTCAGGCTGCACGCAGATGAGGCCAGGCAGCTGACTGTGGCCGATCCGGACGGCCGGGAGATGCTGATCAGCTGCGGAGCAGCGCTGTTCACCGCCCGGCTTGCACTGAGATCACTGGGCTACATCCCCGAAGCGGCCGTACTGCCCGATCCGGCCGAGCCAACCCTGGTCGCGCGACTCACCTGGCGAAACCAAGCGCCCGCGACCGACTACGAACATCGGCTTCTGCGGCAAGTTCGGCAACGGCGCACGCACCGTGGCGGCTTCGACTCAGTCCCGCTGCCTCCTGACGTCCTGACAGCGCTGCGCCACGCTGCCGGACGAGATGGAACGACGCTGCGTCTCATGGCCGAGGACGAACGGCGCGTGCTCGCCGCATCGGTTCAGTCAGCAGAGCAGGCGCTGAGGCTCGACAGCGCGAGGGTCAAGGAACTGGCCAGGTGGGCATCGCCGCCCGGAAGCGGGCGGCCTGACGGTGTGCCTCCCACGTCCTATACCGCAAGGCCAGAGCACACCAACCCGGATTACCCCGCCAGGGACTTCGCTCACGGCCACGGCTGGGGCCTGCCGCTTTTCAGCACGGCACCGTGGCCCCGCTCGGCCGGCACAGTCGGGCTACTGACCACGGCCGACGACCAGCCAGCGGACTGGATCAACGCCGGACATGCACTGCAGCGGATCCTGCTCATGGCCAGCTCAGACGGGATCGCGGCAGCATTGCACAGCCAGCCGCTGGAAGTGCCGCGGCTCCGCGAGGACATCCGTACTCAGCTGTGCGGCGGTGCATACCCACAGCTAGTGCTCCGGCTCGGGACAATCATCCAGGTAGCCGCCAGCGTGCGGCGAGCGCCCGAGGACGTGATCTTCTAGCGGACCCGCCGCCGGGACTCCCGCCACTTTCGTCAGGACCAACGGCCCTTGGCGAGGGTGCGCGCGACGTCCGTTACTGAGGGAATGTTCGTGGCTGACGAGGTCGTGCTGGACCTCAGCTTTCAAGCTGCACGAGTCAGGCTGAGGGCCCTGACGCGGGGCGGCGGACTGATCTCCGCCTCGGATGACGCCTACGAAACAGAGATCACTGGTCTGATGCGCGTGGGCGCGGCCGGTGTCTCCCGGCTGGTCAGGGTCCAGTTCCGCGATCTGCCTGAGCAGGCAAACGCCACCGGGCTAGCGCTGCGCTGGGAGGTGACCGGCCCGGGCGGCGCGCTGTTTCCCGTGCTGGATGCCGACGTCGAGCTGATCGCGGCAGGGCCGCAGACGTCCAGGCTGACGCTCGCCGGGGCATACCGGCCGCCGCTTGGCGCGCTTGGCGAGGTGCTGGACCGGGCGATTCTGCACCGGGTGGCCAGCGCGACGATCCGCGGCTTCCTGATCCGGATCGCGGCCGGCCTTACTGCCGGGCCAGAGCACGCCGAGGTGCCGGTTACGCCTGACCGTCACGCGGCGATTCCTGACTCCGCGGGCTGAAAACGTGATCGCGAATGTCATGGATTGTCTGGTCTAGCTGCCGCAGCGCTTCGGCGATACGCTCCCGTGCCACGTCGCGGGGCTGGTCGGCCGCATCCTGGAGGCTGGCGCCGACCCGGAACAGGCTGCGGGCTACGCGGTCAAGCAGTTCCTGGCCGCGATGGGTCTGCTCAGCGACCGAGGCCCTCGCCAGGTCCGCCAGATCCTCGCGCCGGCGGATGTCAGTGGCATCCCGGACCACCGCCAGGATCAGGTGGCCCGTAGCGGTCGGGACCGGGCTCAGGCTGATTTCCGCTGGGAAGGTCATCCCGTCGCGGCGCAGCCCGACCAGTCGCGACCGCTCGGCCATGAGCCGTGCCCTGGGCTCCCGCACGTAGGCGGCCCGGTAACGGCGATGCGCGTCGCGCAGGTCAGCCGGAACGAGCACGTCCACCGTGCGGCCGATCAGCTCAGCAGGGTCGTAGCCAAATAGCTGCGTCAGCCGCCGGTTAACTGCCACGATCATGCCGTCGGCGTCGGTGAGCGCAACTCCATCGCCGAGGGCGTCAATCAGGCGCCAGAGCACAGTCGGCGCAATCGCTGCTCTGCCATCCTCAGGCTGCGCGCGCTCACGATGGCCGTTGACCGACGTAGCGGAACGCAGATCCGCGGCCGTCGTGGCCGCCATCGCGGCCTCCAGGGTGGGGTAGATAGAGATCAGCCGGTCCAGGCCCTCGATGGCCATGGCTCGCCGGACCACCGGCGCGCCGACAACGAGCCGCAACTGGGTGCCGCTGACCGCCGCGCGCTGGTAAGCGCGAGCCATCGCATCCACTCCCGCGTGATCGCATGACTGCGTCGCGGTCATATCAACGATGAGCGCGACGGCCCCGCGGTTGATCACCGACAGCAGCTGCTCGCGAACCTGCCCGGCAGTGACCACGTCGATGTGCTCCGGCAGGGTCACGACAGCCTGCTGCCCGGTCCATTCCACCGGGAAAGCCGTATCCCCAGTCATCACCGCACCCCAGATCAGCAGAGGGACCGCTCCACCGGGCCAAACGTATAGCACGCCAGATAGCGGGCACCACGTCCCGCTGGCGCGGGCAGCGCGCCGGTGACGCTCGCAGACTCCGGCCGCTATCCGCGCACGTAATCGCCCGGAGCGTCGCGAAGCGGAGGGAAGTTCTCGCTGCCTATCGGCGGCGGCGCGACGAGCCCGCCAGCCCGGCGCCCGGCCCAGTCCGACCAGTCCTGCCACCACGACCCGTTGTGTCGGACTGCGCCCGACCGCCATTGCCCGGCATCGGCCGGATAGGAATCCGCGACCTCATACCACGCCTTCGGGCCGGGCGGGTTGACGATGCCCGCGATGTGGCCGCCGCTGGACAGCACGTACCTGACGTCGCCGCCCAGCAGCCGGGTCGCCTGATAGGAGGCGTGCCATGGCACGATGTGGTCGTTCACGGCGCCCACGATGTAGGAATCGGCTTTTACATCTCCCAGGTCGAGCCGCCGCCCGGCGAGCTTCATCTTGCCCTGGGCTAGCTCGTTCCCGATGTACAGGCAGCGCAGGTAGAAGGAGTGCATGGCGGCGGGCATCCGAGTGCTGTCGGCGTTCCAGGCCAGGATGTCGAAGGCCGGCGGATCCTGGCCCATCAGCCAGCCGGAGACCACGTAGCTGAAGATCAGGTCGTTGGCCCGGATCAGGTCGAACGTAGCGGCCATCTGGCGGCCGTCGAGGTAGCCGGCCGAGGCCATCTGCCGCTCCAGCCGAGCGACAGTGCGCGCGTCGGTAAACGCACCGAGGACGCCTGGCTCGGCATAGTCGAGCATCGTGTTCAGCAGGGTGACCGAGCCAAGCCGGTCGTCGCCGGTACCCGCCAGGTACGCGGCGAGCATCCCGGTGAGCGCGCCGCCGAGGCACAGCCCGACGATGTCGATCTTCGGCGCGCCGGTGATGTCAGCGATGACGTCCATTGCCTGCCGCGGGCCGTGGATGAGGTAGTCATCCAGCGTGACGCCGCGCATCGAGGCGTCCGGGTTGCGGTAGGAAATGGCGAAGACCGTGCGCTCGTGCGCGACCGCCCACTCCAGGAAGCTCCGGCCGGGGGCGAGGTCCATCACGTAGTACTTGTTGATCCATGGCGGGCTGGCCAGCATCGGCACCTCATGCACCTGGCTGGTCTGCGGCGCGTACTGGATCAGCTCCATCAGGTCGCTCGCGAACACCACCTGGCCCGGCGTGGCCGCCAGGTTCTTGCCCAGCTCGAAGCCGGAGGCATCGACCTGGCGCGGCATGCCGCCGTTGCTGATCAGGTCCGTGATGAAGTTCCGGGCGCCTGCGACCACGCTGGACCCGCCGGTGTCGAACGCGCGCTTCAGCGCAGCCGGGTTCGTCAGCAGGAAATTCGTCGGTGCCAGCGCGTCCGTGAGGAACGCCGCGGCCAGCTCGGCCTTGGCATCCGACGACCGGTCGCCCCGGCCGGCTGCCAGCAGGTCGGCCGTGAGCCGGGTGGCGGCCAGGTAGCACTGGCGCAGCGCGTAGAAGAACGGGTTGCCCGACCACGCCGGGTCGGCGAATCGCCGGTCGGCAGTCACTGGCATCGGCGGATCGGCGGGCAGGCCCAGCCACATCGCGGCCGCGGCCGGTCCCGTCCAGGCCAGGTTCAGCCCGAACTTGCCGAGCGCGGCCACCACGTGAGCCGGCCTGGCCGCCGCCCGGCCCGCGACGGTGGCCATCGCTTCGCCGAAGCCGGCCAGGTCGAGACTGGCGAACTCCCCGGCCTCTGGTGCCACTGCGGCCGCAAGCGCCTCAGCTTCCGGATTTTCCTGCATGCTCAAAGTCTGACTCCTATCGCCGCGGGTGGACAGCCCCGCCCGACGAGCGGCCAAGTGCGCGCCCACCCAATCTCGGGACTAACGGCCCGCTGCTATCGAGCCCTATGGCTCTGCGACCATTCCGGCCACTTCGGGACAGTCAAGAAAGGACCGGGCTGGCCTCACAGCAGCCCAGAAGGAGAGGATTACATGTCCGGGATCGTGGTAGGCATCGACGGGTCGCACAACGCCAGTCACGCACTTGAATGGGCGATGACCGAGGCAGGAGTACGGCACGCTGATCTCACCGTCATCACCGTCAACTCGGTCATGGCCGGCTACTGGTCCGGGCGGCCGGTCTCGATGCCAGGCGACGACGAAAAAGTGACCGAGGCCCGCGAACTGGCAGAGAAGGCTGTCGCCAAGGTCGCAGCTGATCTCGGCGATCGCCAGCCAGCGTCCGTGCACGTGGTCGCGAAGAACGGCTTCCCCGCGCAGGTACTGATTGAGGCGTCCGCTGACTCCGACCTGCTGGTAGTCGGCAGCCGCGGCGGCGGCGGCTTCGGCTCGCTGGCGGTGGGCTCGATCACGAACCAGGTCGTGCATCACGCGAAGTGCGCGGTCGTAGTAGTGCCAGCCGACCGGTAGCCGCCGAAGCTACGGCGCCGGACGCAACTCGGCCGCCAGGACGGTGTCCTGGCGGCCATTTCATGTTGGATGCGCGCTGGCGTCAGGACGAATGACCCTGCGCCAACCGGCGATCGGCGCTGGCGTCACTTCCCGTCAGCCGGCACTTCCAGGGTCGTCAGGGCCTGCCTGACTCTCGCGATCCTGTCCTGGTCCCACTCCACGCCGGGGTCAGGTTCGATGAAGGCCTGTGCCACGCTCGCCAAGCCGAGTGCAGGCAGTGACCAGTCAGCAGTTGCCGTGGCGGCCAGCGGTCGCGCGAGATTGCGCTGCTGACCAAGCTCAGGCAGCGACTGCGCCATGATGACCAGGCCGCGCATGGTGGCGTCGAGCAGCACCGCCAGCTCACGGAAGGTCGCTGCCAGTTCGGGTCGCAGCCGGTAGCCGAGCAGGCCGGTCAGTTGATCCCAGGCGCGGGCCACTCGGTCTAGATGCTCACGCTCCGACTCAGCGAGGGCGGCCTGCACCTGGCCTCTCAGCTCGTCGCCGGCCAGGCTCATGAACGTCGCGTGCAGCGCAATGTAGGTCCGCCATTCTGCCGAGGCAGCCAGCGTCTGGAAATCGAGCAGAGGCAATCGTCGGAGCAACTCAGCGACCAGGCCCTGCCGCTGTGCCGCTGAGTCCAGCCAGTCTGTCCGCTCCGCACAGACTTCCTTGATCAGCGCGACTTCCGCGGCCAGGATGCTGGGTGTGGCGGTCCTGGCGAGCTCCTTGACCAGGTCACTGAAGAACAGATCCTTGTGCGGCCAGCGGTGATAGACCGTGCTGCGGGCGACGCCCGCCGCCCGGATCACCTCTTCCAGGCTGATGTGATCCAGGCTCACCGTTAGCCCGGCGCTGCTCATCATGCGCACGGCCGCCTGCAGCATCCGCCGCTCGGTCTCCCGGTCTGACAGGCGGCGAGCCCTGCGGGCCAGTCCGGTGGGTGCCTGCGATGTCGCCACCTAGCGCTCCGTCCGTGAGGACTTTGGACTCTATATCTCAAGTCTAGTAGCCGCAATCCTGGATCCAGAATCATGGCGCGCGGTGGGGGCGCCGCCAGCGATTGGAGGAGAGAGAGACCATGAATAGCTGGCCGATCTCCGGTGAACGGCTCCGTGCCATGTATGCAGGCGGCCGGGCGGATGCTACGGCGCGTCGGTTGGCGCGACTCTGGGCGGCCATTTTCAGGCTGGGCCTGATGCCTCGGCGCTGGGTGACGCTGGAGGTGACCGGCCGACGGTCCGGCCGGACGACACGCTTCCCCCTCGGCATGGCCAGACTCGACGGTCACTGGTACCTCGTCTCGATGCTTGGCGAGGGATGCAACTGGGTCCAGAACGTCCGGGCGGCACACGGGCTCGTCACGCTCCGGCACGGCAGCGCCATGCGATGCCGGCTCCAGGAGGTTCCGATCGACGAGCGATCGCCAGTACTTAAGCGGTACCTGCGGCAAGTGCCCGGAGCCCGACCGCACATCCCTGTCAGCCGCGATGCGGATGTTACTGACTTCGATGCCATCGCGTCGCGCTACCCAGTCTTCCTAGTCACGCCTGGTGCGTCGAGCAAGAGCCGCGCGCTGCCTAGCGGCTCGCGGCGACCACGGCATTGGTGGCGCTGGATCCTGGCCGTGGCGGCCGCGATCGTTATCATCATCACGGGCGCCGTCGCGGCTTTCATCAAGCTCAGTCCTTCGTTCGCGGCGCTGACACTGCCATCGGGCCGGGTCAGCGCGCCAGTGGGCCCACTCGGCGCCACGTGGCAGGTCACTCGCGGCTCGCTGGCTGGTTTCCGTGTCCAGGAAGAGGCGTTTGGCCTTGGCAATTACGTTGGCGGCCAGACACGAGCTGTTACTGGCGTGATCGTGATCTCGGGCAACAGGGTCACCAGTGCCCGGTTCCGCATCAGCCTCACCACGGTCACGGTCAGCGGCAAGAGACAACCGCAGTTGGCCACCAGCCTCGGCGTTCGTCATCACCCGCTGGCCACATTCACACTTCGCAGGCCTGTCATGCTGAGCCCCGCCTTCGAGAGCGGTAGCGCTGTGGCGGTAACAGCGAATGGCGAGCTCGCGATGAACGGCGTCACCCGACCGGTGATCGTCAACCTGACGGCACGCCGGGACGGACGAGAATTGCAGGCTGCGGGTGCCGTCCCAGTACAGCTCGCCAGCTGGCGCATCAGGCAGCCATCTGGCTTCGGCTTCTTCGGATCGCTCGCCAGCCACGGCCAGGCCGAGTTCCTCCTGGTCTTGCATCGGATCCCTGATCGGGCAGTGCCTTCTGCCCGGTCCGGGTCGTGACCTTCGCCCCTGCCGGCCAGGGCGGGCAGAGACGGAACATGGCGAGACGTTCAGCTGATCGAGGTTTGTATGGCAGTCGCCATAGCAGCCCGAGCCAGCGATAGCGCCGCCGTCCCGGCGCCAGTGCCAGTGGCGGAGGCTGCTGCGCTTGGCTCTGCCGAGGTTCTCGCCAGGCTACAAAACGCCACCCAGGGCCTAGCGGAAGCTGAAGCCGCCGGGCGGCTTCGCGTGGTTGGCCCTAACGCGGTGCGCTCCTACCGGGCGCAGGCCCTGCCAGTGCTGATGAGCCAGTTCAGGTCGCCGCTATTGCTGCTGCTGGCGGTGACCGCAATCGCTGCCCCTGCTGACGGCTTGAATGCTGAGGGATTGCCCAGGCAAGCCGCGACATCTACCTACCCGATTGCGTACTGAGGATGGATGACGCCGACAGCTTCACCAACGGCACCCAGGAGCTGAACCCGCAGGTCAGGCGGCAACGATTCGTCAACGGGGACAACACGGCCGGGACGGCCACCCCGGTGGTCCGCACGGCCGCCTGAGCGGTCCGTTCGCGGCCGGTCCCAGAGCTGCTGAGAGGATCACCCTATGCGAGTAGTCACTGAGTCGATGCTGGGGTCCGTCCTGGCTGGGCTGGACGGACGTACCAGGGTCGTTGTCAGCGGCAACTTCGCTACACCCTGGCGGGCCGTCAAAGTACTCGACGCCGTCCTGCCTGCGTATCATCTCTTCGCGCTCAACGCTCAGGCGGGGATTCCTGACCGAGACGGTGTGACACTCGAGTCACCTTTCGTCGGCCCTGGTATGCGGGGAAGCAGCAGGCTGCGTTACTTGCCATGCCGGCTTTCGCTCGTACCGAATCTGATCAAGGGCGCGGTTCCACCGGATGTCGTCATCGTCCACACGTCCCCACCAGTCAGCAGGACCGTGTCGCTGGGCACCGAAGTGAACATACTGCCCGCTGCGATCGAGGCGGTGCGGGCGCGCGGCGGACTCGTGATAGCCCAGCTCAACCGGCACATGCCGTACAGCGGCGGCGATGCAGTACTTTCCGAGGACGAGATCGACCTGGCCATCGAAGCCGACGCGCCGCTAAGCTCGCCGGCGCCTAGGCTGACCGCCGATGTGCATCTGGCCATCGGCGAGCGTGTCGCACAGCTTGTGCCCGAAGCAGCGACGCTGCAGCTTGGCATCGGCGGGGTTCCGGATGCCGTGCTGGGCGCATTGCAAGGCCGCCGCGGCCTGACCGTCTGGTCAGAGATGTTCAGCGATGGCGTCCTCGCGCTCGAGCAGGCTGGCGCGCTGGACACTGGCGTCCCGGTTACCGCCTCGTTCGCGTTCGGCAGCGCCGAGCTTTACAGCTGGATTGACCGCAATCCGCGCGTGCGGATGCTGCGGACGGAGAAGACCAACGATCCGGGTCTGATCGCTCGGCAGCCGGCGATGACGTCCATCAACGGAGCCCTGCAGGTCGACTTGTTCGCCCAGGCGAACGCCGCACGGGTCAAGGGCGTGATCTACTCCGGGTTCGGCGGCCAAACCGATTTCGTCGTAGGCGCACTGCACGCGGCCGGCGGGCGGGCGATCATCGCCCTGCCGTCGTGGCATCCGAAGGCGAGGGTGTCGACCGTAGTACCGCGCCTCGCCGGCCCGGTCACCTCGTTCCAGCACAGCTACCTCGTCAGTGAGCAAGGGACGGCGACCATCTGGGGAAACGACGCCAGCGAGCAGGCACGACAGGTCATCGCTTACGTGGCCCACCCATCAGCTCGCGATGAGCTTCACGAGGCTGGCCGGGCACTGGGGTTCCACCTGGCCTGATCCTGCCGAGCCGGAGGTGACCAACGTCCCCGGCCTGCGGGCCGCTGGGCCCTCATGCGACCACTGCGCGCGGTGATCAACTGCGGGTGCTGACGCCCGAGTCGCGACGGCCGGGTCGCTGAGAGTCGCTGGGTGCGCGGAAGGGCATCGGGATGAGCACGCTTGAGTTGTCCAGGTGGCAGTTCGGGATCACGACCGTCTATCACTTCATCTTCGTGCCGCTGACCATTGGCTTGTCGCTGCTGGTCGCGTGCCTCCAGACGGCGTGGCTGATCAAGAAGGACCCGGCTTACCTGCGCCTGACGAAGTTCTTCGGCAAGCTCTTCCTGATCAACTTCGCGGTCGGCGTCGTGACCGGCATCGTGCAGGAGTTCCAGTTCGGCATGAACTGGTCCGCGTACTCCAAGTTCGTCGGCGACGTCTTCGGCGCGCCGCTGGCGATGGAGGCTCTGCTCGCGTTCTTCATGGAATCGACGTTCCTCGGCCTGTGGATCTTCGGCTGGGACAAGCTCTCACCGCGGCTGCATCTCGCCACGATCTGGCTGGCAGCGATTGGCACCAGCCTGTCCGCCTACTTCATCCTGGCCGCCAATGCCTGGATGCAGCACCCGGTGGGCTACCGGGTGAACCCGGTCACTCACCGGGCCGAGCTCACCAGCATCGTGGCATTGCTCACGAACTCCACGGCACTGGCGTCCTGGCCGCATGTGTTCTTCGCCAGTTTCCTCATCACCGGCGCGGTCGTGATCGCGGCCGCTGCCTGGCACCTGGCCCGGGCGAGCGATACCCGCTCTGGTGATGGCGCGCTCTTCCGCCGGGTGCTGCGCCTGGGCCTCGGCATCACGCTGGCCGCCGCCGTCGCGACCGCGATCACCGGCGACATTCAGGCCCGCCTGATGGACAGCCAGCAGCCGATGAAGATGGCCGCCGCGGAAGCGCTGTACAACACCGAGTCTCCTGCCTCGTTCTCGCTGATCACGATCGGCTCGCTCAACGGCAGCAAGGAGCTGTGGAGCGTCCGGGTGCCCTACCTGCTGTCGCTGATTGCCACCCTCGACCCGCACGGCACGGTCCAGGGCATCAACAACGTCCAGCGGGCTTACGTCAAGAAGTACGGTCCCGGCGACTACAAGCCGATTATCCCGGTGACCTACTGGACGTTCCGGCTGATGATCGGATTCGGCATGCTGGCCGGCCTGCTTGCGCTCATCGGCCTCTGGCTGACCCGCCGACGGCGCGAGCTCCCGCGCAGCAGCTGGTTCTACCGAGTCGCCATCTGGGGCGTCGTGCTGCCCTACCTCGGCACGACCAGTGGCTGGATCTTCACCGAGATGGGCCGTCAGCCCTGGACGGTGTTCGGAGTGCTGAAGACCCAGCAGAGCGTGTCAGCCGGAGTGGCCCCGTCGGCGGTGATCATCTCGATGACCGTCTTCACACTGCTGTACGCGACGCTCGCGGCCATCGCCGGCAGGCTCGCGATCCGGCACGTCAAGGATGGTGCCGCGGACGAGACCGGCCAGGCCGACGCCGGCACCCGCCAGCCCGTCTTCACCTACTGACCCCCCTGGCTTAGCCCGAACCGGAGAAACTGTCATGAGCCTCCCGAACTTCTGGTTCATCCTCATTGCAATCCTGTGGACTGGCTACTTCATCCTCGAGGGGTTCGACTTCGGGGTCGGCATCCTGCTGCCGGTCCTCGGCCGGGACAACACCGACCGGCGCCTGATGATCAACGCGATCGGGCCGCTCTGGGATGGGAACGAGGTCTGGCTGCTAACGGCAGGCGGCGCCACGTTCGCCGCGTTCCCGCTCTGGTACGCATCTTTGTTCAGCGGCTTCTACCTGGCGCTGCTGCTCATCCTGGTGGCACTGATCGTCCGGGGCGTGTGCTTCGAATTCCGCGGCAAGGTCGACAGCCCGCGCTGGCGCGCCCGCTGGGACATGGCCATCTTCGCCGGGTCGGTGGTGCCAGCGCTGCTGTGGGGGGTTGCCTTCGCCAACATCGTCCGCGGCGTGCCGCTCAACTCCGGCCACGTCTACACCGGCAACCTGCTCACGCTGCTGAACTGGTACGGGCTGCTCGGCGGGCTGACCACGCTCAGCCTGTTCGCCTTGCACGGCGCCATCTTCCTGTCGCTGAAGACCGACGGCGAACTGCGCCAGCGTGCCCGCAGCATGGCGGTGCGGATCGCACTGGCGGGGGTTCCGCTGGCTGCAGCGTTCCTGATCGCCAGTCAGCTCAGTCACGGCAAGGCAGCGACCGACGTGACCGCGGGACTGGCAGCCGTTGCCTTGCTCGGGGGCGTCTGGGCCGCGTTCCGCGGCCGGGAAGGCTGGGCCTTCACTGGCACCGCGATCACGCTGGCCCTGGCAGTCGCCACCTTGTTCGGCGATCTGTGGCCGAACGTGCTGCCATCGAGCACCTCGCCGGCCTACAGCCTGACAGTGACCAACGCCTCGTCGTCGCACTACACGCTCACGGTCATGACATGGGTCGCGCTGATCTTCACCCCGGTCGTGCTGGCCTATCAGGGCTGGACCTACTGGGTCTTCCGCAAGCGGCTGACCCGCGCCGACGTAGGCGGGGCTGAGACAGTGTCGTCGCCCGCCGCGGTGGGCGGGCGGTCATGAGGCCGCTTGACCCACGGCTCTTGCGGTACGCGCGCGCAGCTCGCGGTTACCTGGTCACTGCGATCGCGCTCGGGCTCGCGACCGCAGGCCTCATCCTCATCCAAGCAGGACTGCTGGCCAGGCTGCTCGCGGACGCCATCGGGGGCATCGGCGTCAGCGCGCTGGCAGGCTCGCTGATCGCGCTGGCCGTCGTGCTGGCGCTGCGCGCCGCGGCCAGCTACGGCGGCGAGGTGACCGCGCTGCGTGCAGCTGCCGCGGTCAAGTCGCAGCTACGGCGCCAGCTGGTCGCCCACACGCTGCGGCTGGGCCCGACCTGGCTCGGGGGCCAGCAGGCCGGCCAGATCGCGACGCTGTCCACCAAGGGACTGGATGCGCTCGATCCCTACTTCGCCCGCTACCTGCCGCAGCTTGTACTCGCATGCGTCGTGCCGGTGGCCGTGCTGATCAGGGTGGGCATGGCAGACTGGATCTCCGGCCTGGTCATCCTGGCTACCCTGCCGCTGATCCCGGTGTTCGCTGTCCTCATCGGGCTGCACACCAAGGCCTCGACACAGCGGCAATGGCAGCTCCTGGCCAGGCTCGGCGGTCACTTCCTCGACGTGGTGGAGGGCTTGCCCACCCTCAAGGTCTTCGGCCGGGCCAAGGCACAGGCCGAGGAGATCAGGAAGGTCACCAACCAGCACCGGATCGCGACGATGGGCACCCTGCGGGTGGCCTTCTTGTCCGCGCTCGTGCTCGAACTCGCTGCGACGCTGGCGACTGCAGTCGTCGCGGTTGAGGTGGGCCTCCGGCTGCTGGCCGGGCACATCAGCTACCAGACTGCGCTCCTCGTGCTGATCCTCACGCCCGAGGCCTATCTGCCGCTGCGCAACGTCGGTGCCCAGTTCCACGCCAGCATGGAGGGCGCCACTGCTGTACAGCAGGTTCTCGACATACTCGAGACCCCCGTGCCGCATCCGCCCGGTCCCGGAATGCGTGCGCCGCGGCCTGTGGGGCCAGTCAGCTTCCGAGACGTGACCTTGTGCTATCCGGGCCGGCCGACGCCAGCGCTGGCCGACGTCAGCCTTACCGTGCATCCGGGTGAGCACCTGGCGATCATCGGCCCAAGCGGCGCCGGAAAGAGCTCCCTGCTCGCCCTGCTGCTCAGGTTCGCCGAGCCGACAGCCGGACTCATCGAGGTCGACGGCCACGACCTGGCCTGCCTTAGTGCTGACCAGTGGCGCGCATGCATCTCGTGGGTGCCGCAGCGACCGCACCTGTTCACGGCCAGCATTGCCGAGAACATCGCGCTTGGCCGGCCTGGTAGCAGGCTCGCCGACATCCGGCAAGCGGCCAGCCTGGCCGGCGCCGACGAGTTCATCGAGGCGATGCCTGGTGGATACACGACACAACTCGGTGAGCGTGGACTGCAGCTGTCCACCGGGGAGCGACAGCGGATCGCGCTCGCCAGGGCGTTCCTGCGAGACGCTCCGCTCCTCCTGCTCGACGAGCCGACCGCTCACCTTGACCCGTTCAGCGCCCAGCAGCTGCAAGCCAGCCTGGCAGCGCTGATAGTGAACCGCACGGTCATCCAGGTGACGCACAATCTCGCCATCGCCGCCCACGCGAGCCGCACTCTGACGCTGACCGATGGCAGGCTGAGCCAGCGGGTCGCGCCGATGCACGCGGTGACTCCATGAGCGCCGCCGCACCTTGGTCTCGCAGTCCGCTGCTGCGGATGCTCGTGCTGGCCAGACCGCTGCGCGCGCGCCTCATGATCGCGGCGCTCGCGGGCGCCGCGGCCACCGGCAGCGGCGTGGCTTTGCTGGCCGTCTCCGGGTTCCTCCTGGCCCGCGCTTCGCAGCATCCCAACATCGTCGCGATATCGATCGCCGTTGTCGCGGTCAGGGCCCTCGGCATCAGCCGCGGGGTCTTCCGCTACGCCGAGCGCCTTGGCTCGCACGATGTCGCGTTCCGAGTGCTCGCCGACGTGCGGGTGCGGATCTACCAGCGACTGGAGCGGCTCGCACCCGCCGGGCTGGCCGCTTTCCGCTCCGGAGACCTGCTGGCCCGGCTCATCAGCGATGTTGACGCAACCCAAGATCTGTTCATCCGCGGCATCGCGCCACCGCTGGCCGCGGCGCTCGTCGGGGCCGGCGCAGTCCTGGCTGCCGTGGCCCTGCTGGCTCCGGCCGGGCTGGTGCTCTGCGCTGGCCTGGTGATCGCGGGCATAGCGGTGCCGGCCCTCGCGGCGCGGGCGGCCCGCGCGGCAGCGGAGCGCTCAGCGCCCGCTCGCGGCGAGCTCGGAGCGCTGCTGACGGACCTGCTCGCTGGTGCCGCCGACGTGCATGCCTGCAGTGCGCAAGACGAGCTGCTCGACCGGGTCACCGCAGCCGATGCGGAGATCACCCGGCTAGCCAGGCGGACATCGGCAGCATCGGGCCTCGGCACCGGGCTCAGCGCGGCAGCAGCGGGGGCCACACTCTGGGGAGTGCTGCTGCTCGGCGTGGCTGCTACCGGATCGGGAACGCTCGGTCGCGTGCCGCTCGCCGTCATCACCCTGACCGCGCTAGCCGCATTCGAGGCAGTTACCGCACTGCCGACGGCCGCTATCCAGATCGCGCAGGCACGAACGTCGGCCGGCCGGATCGCTGCGGTTCTCGATGCGCCCGATCCGGTCACCGATCCAGCCAAACCGCTGCCGGTGCCGGCCGGCGCTCCGCACATCCGGCTTGACGGCGCGCAGGTCCAGTACGGAGCCAGCAGCCCGCTCGCGATCGACGGCGTGGACCTGGACCTGCCGCCCGGGAAACGGATAGCCGTCATCGGCCCGACCGGAGCGGGCAAGTCCAGCATCGCCGCGGTGCTGCTGCGCTTCTGCGACGTCTGCGGCGGCAGCGCCACCATGGACGGTCACGATCTGGCGAGGTATTCGCCCGACGACATCCGCACGGTCATCGGCGGCTGCCCTCAGGATCCGCATATCTTCGACACCACCATCCGTGCGAACATGCAGCTCGCCAAGCCCGACGCCACCAGCGGCGAGCTCTCGGCCGCAGCCGCCAGGGCCCGGCTGATTGGCTGGATCCGCTCGCTGCCGGACGGCTGGGACACTCAGGTTGGCGCACGCGGAGCGCGGCTGTCGGGAGGCCAGCGTCAGCGCCTGGCGCTGGCCCGGGCGCTGCTAGCGAACCCGGCCGTGCTCGTCCTCGACGAGCCCACTGCGCACCTGGATGCCGAGAACCGGCGTTCGCTGATGGCCGATCTGATGGCCATGACCGCGGGCAAGAGCCTGGTGCTGATCACGCACGACCTGGCCGGCCTGGAGGAAATGGACGAGATCATCGTCTTGCGGCGAGGCAAGGTAGTTGAGCGCGGCACGCATCCGCAGCTAATCCGGCGCGCCGGCGAGTACTGGGCGATGTGGCAGGCTAGCCAGACGGCGTCGGAAGGATCGCTACCGTGACCTGCACCCTGCACGTGGCCTGGGACGAGCAGCTAGCCAGCTATGACTTCGGTCCCCAGCACCCGCTGGCACCGATCCGGGTGAAGCTCACCATGGAGCTTGCCCAGGCGCTCGGCGTGCTGTCCCGAGACGTCGTCACAGTGGCGCCGGCCGGGCCCGCGACGGACGCCGAGCTGGAGCTGATCCACGACTCGCGATACATCCAGGTGGTCAAGGATGCGGGCACGATGGCCGCCAGAGGCGGCAATGCGCAACTGGACCCAGGAACGCTGCTGGCCCACGGCCTCGGCACCGAGGACGATCCGGTCTTCGCCGGCATGCACGAGGCCGCGGCTCTGGTGACGGGGGCGACGCTGGCGGCCGCGCGCGCCGTCACGTCGGGATCGGCGCTGCACGGCGCCAGCATCGCCGGCGGCCTCCACCACGCGATGCGCGGTAACGCCAGCGGCTTCTGCATCTACAACGACCCCGCGATCGCCATCGCCTGGCTCCTCAATCAGGGCATCGAGCGCATCGCCTACGTCGATATCGACGTGCACCATGGCGACGGCGTGCAGGCCGCGTTCTGGGACGATCCGCGGGTTCTGACGATCAGCCTGCACCAGCATCCCGCCACGCTGTTCCCTGGTACCGGCCGGCCGAGCGAGACGGGCGGGCCGTCCGCAGAGGGCTCGGCGGTCAACGTGGCGCTGCCGCCGGGCACCAGGGACGCCGGCTGGCTCCGTGCCCTGGACGCAGTGGTGCCGCCGCTGCTACGCCAGTTCCGCCCGCAGATCCTGGTCAGCCAGCACGGCTGCGACACGCACTGGAGCGATCCGCTTGCCAACCTGCAGATCACCGTCGACGCCCAGCGGGCCGCGCACGCAGCCATCCACAAGCTGGCGCACGAGCTCACCGAAGGCCGGTGGCTGCTGACCGGGGGTGGCGGCTACCAGCTAGTTCAGGTCGTGCCAAGGACCTGGACGCATCTGCTCGCCGAGGCATCCGGCCAGCCCATCGCGCCGGATACCCCGACGCCGACGCTCTGGCGTGAGTACGTGCAGTGGGTCGCCTCCGAGCCCGCACCCGAGCTCATGACGGACGGGGCAAGCGCTGACTTCCCTGGGTGGGAGACCGGCCATGATCCCTCAGACCCGGTGGATCAGGCCATCATGGCGACCAGGAACGCTAGCTTCCCGCTGCACGGTCTGTTTCCCTAGGCTGGCCCGACTCCGGGACCAGCAGCACGGGACAGCGTGCGTGCCGGACGCAGTACTGACTGACCGAGCCGTGGATGAGCCGTCGCAGCGGGTGCCCGGAGTCTCGGCCGACAACTACTACGTCTCCCGGCCGGCTGGCCAGGCCGACCAGCGCCAGGGCCGGATCACAGCATGGTGTCCTAATCTCGACCGGCGGCCCGGCGGGCAGCTGGCCTAATGCGTGCCGGTACGCCCGCCGCACCAGAATCCTGGCGGCAGCGCGCTGCTCGGCTCCGGAGAAGCTCAGCACGACATGCGGATGCGAAAGGTGCCGCATCCGGCGGCCGCCGTGCCGCGGCAAGCCCAGCGCCCAGGACCGCACCGCGATCAGCTTCGCATCGTGTCGCGTGGCCAGCCTTGTCGCCACCGCTAGCGCCGCCAGGCCAGGCTCAGAATCATCCACGCCGACGATCACCCGCCTGACAACCGCGTCAGCCAGGCTCTCCAGACCCTCTGCGCGCTCATAGTCCGCTAACTGAACTGCTGCCGAGCTCATCACTCTCACCTCCATCGGCCTCAGCGACTGAGCACCACCTTGAGGGCGCCTGTGTCGGCGGGGCGCGAGAATATGTCGTATGCCTGGTCGAAGTCATCGAAGCCGAACCGGTGCGTAATGAGCCTGCTGGCGTCAAGCTGGCCGGTGGCCAGCAGCCGTAGCAGCGTCGGGGTCGAGTAGGTGTCCACGAGCCCGGTACTGATGGTGATGTCCCTGATCCACTGGTCCTCCAGGTGCAGCGCAGCCGGCTTTCCATGCACTCCGACATTCGCCACCCTGGCCCCCGGACGTGTCAGCCGGACCGCCAGTTCGAAGGTCTCTGGCTTGCCGACAGCCTCGATGGTCACGTCAGCGCCAAGCCCGTCGGTTAGTGCCTGGATCACGGGCAGCGGATCGGTCATGCCGTTGTTGACGATCACGTCCGCGCCGAACTGCTTGGCGGCTTCGAGCCGCCGGTCTGCGATGTCGATGGCCACGATATGGCTGGGGCTGAACAACCTGGCTCCCATGATCGCCGCTAGCCCGACCGGGCCTGAGCCCACGATGGCCACGACGTCACCGGGACCGACGCGGCCCTTGAGGACGCCCACCTCGTAGCCGGTCGGCAGGATGTCGGCCAGCATCAGGGCATGCTCGTCGCTGACCCCTGCCGGGATCGGGTAGGTCGAGGTGTCCGCGAACGGCACCCGGACGTATTCTGCCTGCGTCCCGTCACAGGTGTGCCCAAGTACCCAGCCGCCGCCACCGAGGCACTGCCCGTAATGAGATTCCCGGCAGTACCTGCACGCGCCGCACGTCGAGATGCAGGACACCAGGACGCGGTCACCCTCCCCCATCGTGTGAACGGCGCTGCCCGCATCGTGGACTGTGCCGACCGCCTCGTGCCCGAGTATCCGTCCTGCCCTCACCTCCGGCAGGTCACCGCCGAGGATGTGGAGGTCCGTACCGCAGATCGTGGTCGCGTCCACCCGCACGATGACGTCGCCGTCATCGGTAATCTCCGGGTCCGGCACGTCCTCAACTGTCTTCTCGCCTGGGCCGTGGTAGACAACCGCTCGCATCGTTCATTCTCCTCTTACGCGTCGCGCTGACGCCGGACTCGCCGTCCAGTGATCCGGACCGGGGTAATGCGGATGAAGTGTTCTTTCTCGCCGCCAGGCCATGGCTCGATACCGACAGCCTCGGCGACCGCGCGTTCCTCAGCCGAATCCAGATGATGAGCCGGGCCCTGGACCAGCACGCTCCAGCCTTCGCGGGCTTGCGCGTCGAATGCGTCGACCTCAAAGGCCACCCGGAACTCGGCATGGGAGATACCGGTCCGCAAGTCCTCCTGCGTCGTGCTGTCCTCCGCAGTGCGGAACATGATGGCGCCGTCGTGGATCTTGTAGTTGACCGGGAGCACCGTCAGGTCGTAACTCCCGGCGAACACGAGCCTGCCGATCCCGCCGGGTTCGATCAGACGGCGGCACTCGGCCTCATCCAGGATCTCAAGCGTGGCATCCGACACGGCGCAGTCTCCTCAGCTCTTCGGGGCAATTAGCGTTGCGGGTACCTGAGGCGGTCCCGGACGACAACGACGCCGTCCACGTGACGGATCGCATCCAGCAGGCTGATGGCGACCGCCTGGTTGTCGACCGAGCCGGAGATCGTAACGACTCCGGACCCTACCGTTACGTTGAACGCCTGGGCATCCAGCACAAACTCATCCGCGATGACGTGCTTACGAATCTCGGCCTCGATCTCGGAATCGGGCCGGTCGTAGACACCGAGCAGGTCGACCCGGCTCACGATGCCGACAAGGCTTCCGTCTGCTGTGACGACCGGCAGGCGCTTCACGTGCTTGGCATGCATGATCCGCGCAGCTTCCGCCACTGAGGCATCCGGGCGGATCGAGATGGCCGGGTGCGTCATCAGGTCACGGGCGATGAGGCCCGTTGCCTTCGCACGGTGAACGCGGCGGGCTAGCTTGCCGACAGCCGCCTGGCCGGCGTAAGCCTCCTTGACTAGCAGGTCATCCTCGGACACCACTCCGATGACCGCGTCATCGGCATCGAGAACTGGGCAAGCACTAAAGCTGCGTTCACGCATAATCAGGATGATGTCCTTGTATTGCGCCTGTTCCCGCACCGAAACGACATTGCGTGTCATCACATCGCCGACCACGCTGGACATGGCGCTCATCTCCTTGTTCTACCCACTCAAGCGGAGAGTGCCAGCGCGCGGTTAGCGGTTGTAGAGGCGAAGGGCCCGGCCAGAGCAGGACTCACGGCGTCTTAGCCGGTACCTGCCAACGGGAGGGACCGGCCCGCTTCTCGCGGATCCAGATTTCGCGGTGTGCTGCCGTCCTGCCAGTAACTCCGCGACCAGGGATATCGGTCCCTCCCGTCACGCTCATTACAGTGCGGGTTAACTGGGGCTCGTTAGGGTCCAACGTCGGTGATAGTGCGGGACTTACGCCGTGCAGCCGACCGGCCCGACGCAGCCGTCACTGCGGACCTTAGACCCTGCCGAGGTGGTGGCCAGGGCCACAATGATGCACTAATGGGATCAGCGCTGGGGGGAGCGATGCCAGATCAAGATGCGGCCGCGCAGACGTGGCAAATGGTCTCCGCAGACCTCGACCGGCTGTACGAAGCCCTGACGGCAGCGGGCTACCGCGTGATCGGACCGCGAGTGTCCGGCGGTGCCATCGTGCTCGGCGAGCTCGCATCCGCGCGCGAGCTGCCTTTTGGCTGGGGCGTGGCGCTGGAACCCGGCGGGTACCGGCTGCGCAGGCGCGATGACAACGCGGCCTTTGGCCACTCGGCTGGTCCTGGGTCGTGGAAGGAGTTCCTGCACCCGCCGCGTGAACTGCTGTGGTCAGCGACGCGCGCCGAGGACGGCTCGGGCTTCCGGGCGCAGGCTGAGCAACGGCAGCCAGCGGACAGGCTCGCGTTCCTGGGCGTGCGTCCGTGCGACCTGCGCGCGATCGGTATCCAGGACCGGGTGCTCGGCTATCCCGCCCATCCCGACTCTGGCTATGCCCGGCGGCGGGCGGGCGTTTTCATCGTCGCGGTGAACTGCACCGAGCCAGGTGAGACGTGTTTCTGCGCGTCGATGGACACAGGACCGCAGGCCGGGCCCGGCTATGACCTGCTCCTCACCGAGCTGGCGGGCGAATCCGAGCACGAACTCGTCATCGAGGCCGGGTCGGCGGCTGGCCGCGCGATGCTGGCCGATCTGAGCCTCCGCCCGGCCGAAGCCGGCGTGCTGCGGAACGCCCGTGAGGCTGTCGCAGCCGCGTCCGCGCACATGGGCCGCACCATGGACGCTGGCGGGCTGCGCGAGCTGCTCGCTGCGAGTCACGATGCGGCTCGCTGGGACGACGTAGCATCCCGGTGCCTCACCTGCGGTAACTGCACGATGGCTTGCCCTACGTGCTTCTGTACCAGCGTGGAGGATGTGACCGACCTGAGCGGCGACCATGCCGAACGGTGGCAGAGCTGGGCGTCCTGCTTCGAGCTTGACTTCTCCCGGCTGCACGGCGGCCCGGTCAGGGCATCGGGCGTCAGCCGCTACCGGCAATGGCTGACGCACAAGCTCGGCACCTGGCATGACCAGTTCGGCTCGTCGGGTTGCGTCGGCTGCGGAAGGTGCATCGTATGGTGCCCGGTCGGCATCGATCTCACAGAAGAGATCGCGGCGCTGCGTGACGAGCTGGATCCGCAGCCTGCACACCGTGAACCAGGCGAACAGGAATGAACGGGGTCAGCGTCAGCGAACTGGGTCAGCAAGCATTCACTAGCGGGCTGACAACCGGGCAGCTTGAACAGGTGGCCGCGCTGGCGGTCACCATCGACATCCCGGCCGGCTGCCGGCTATTCGACGAGGGTGGCAAGGCCGCGCAGCTCTGGCTGGTCAGGAGCGGGCGCATTGCCCTGGACCTACGGGTGCCAGGCCGCGAGCGGATCATCGTCGAGACTCTCGGGCCCGGTGACGAGCTTGGACTGTCCTGGCTCACGCCCGCTGCGCAGTGGCAATTCGGCGCGATCGCGCAACTTCCGGTCTCCGCGTTCGAACTCAGTAGCGGCGCGCTCATCGACCTCTGCGAGGCCGACCACGAGCTGGGGTACCAGCTGACCCGGCGGCTGCTCGTCACCGCCATCGCCCGGCTGCAGGCCGCGAGGATCCGAATTCTCGACCTCTACGCCGCGCCGACCCCTGCCGCGGGCGGCACGCCATGACCATCAGCCAGGTCCCGGCCCCCTACCGGATCAGCTCACGCCTTGACGAGACGCACGACACCGTCACCCTCACGCTGGAGCCAGCTGGCCAGCCAATAGCCGACTTCAGGCCGGGCCAGTTCACCATGCTTTATGCGTTTGGCATCGGCGAGATCCCGGTCTCCGTCAGCGGGGCTGCTGGTCCGCAGGCCCTAGCGCAGACAATCCGGGCAGTGGGCGCCGTCACCAACGCGCTCTGCGCGATGTCCGCCGGCCAGGCCGTCGGGGTCCGCGGCCCGTTTGGCACCAGCTGGGACGAGGCCGACGCGGCAGGTAAGGATTTGCTGCTGATCGCTGGCGGTATCGGCCTCGCGCCGCTGCGCCCCGCCCTCCTCGCTGCGCTCAGCGACCGGCAGCGCTACCGCCGGGTGATCCTGCTGATCGGTGCCAGGTCGCCTGCCGAACTCGTCTTCGCGCATGAGCTCGACGCCTGGCGGGAGTCAGGCGCTGAGGTGATGGTGACAGTCGACCGGGCAGCTGCAAGCTGGCATGGCAACGTCGGCGTTGTCACTCAGCTGATCGGCCGCACCGGACTTGACGCGCCGCACACGACGGCGCTGATCTGCGGTCCGGAGGTGATGATGCGGCTTACCGCCCGCTCACTGCTGGCCGCGGGAATGTCCGCCGGCAGCATCCGCCTGTCGCTGGAGCGGAACATGCAATGCGGCGTCGCCGAGTGCGGGCACTGCCAGCTCGGCCCGCTGCTGCTGTGCCGGGACGGCCCGGTCGTCAGCTATCAGGTTGCCGAGCCGTTGCTGGCGACGAGGGAGCTATAAGATGCGCGACGGAACCGAGCGGCCCAAGCTGGCGGTGTGGAAACTCGCCTCGTGCGACGGGTGCCAGCTCGTCGTCCTGGACTGTCAGGACGAGCTGCTGGCGCTAGCCGCCGAGGTCGACGTCGCGCATTTCACCGAGGCCACGAGCGCGGAGGCAGCTGGACCATACGACGTGTCCCTGGTGGAAGGATCGGTCAGCACGCCCGAGGGCGCGGAGCGGATCAGGAAGATCCGGGAGCAGTCGCGGATACTCGTGACCATCGGGGCGTGCGCGACCGCGGGTGGCATCCAGGCATTGCGGAATTTCGGCGATGTCGCCGAGTTCGCTGCCGCCGTCTATGCCAGGCCGGACTACATCGCGACGCTGGCCACCTCGACTCCGGTGTCGAGTCACGTCCCGGTGGATTACGAGCTGCGCGGCTGCCCGATCGATGGCCGGCAGCTCGTAGGAGTGCTCTCCGCCCTGCTCGCGGGGCGGCAACCCCGGATTCCCGGGCACAGCGTCTGCGAGGAGTGCAAGCTCCGCGGCACGGCCTGCGTCATGGTGGCGAACGGAACGCCGTGCCTTGGCCCGGTCACTCAGGCGGGCTGCGGTGCGATCTGCCCGGCCTTCGGCCGCGGGTGTTATGGCTGCTTCGGTCCGATGGCCACGCCCAATACCGGCGCGCTCATCCCGCGCCTGCAGCAGCTGGGCATGACGGCACCCGAGGTGCACCGGGTCTTCCGCACGTTCAATGCCGCTGCGCAGGATTTCCTGATCGCGGCCGAACAGTCTGCGAGCCCGCCAGATCGGCGATGACGGCGCCGACCAGGGCGTCGATCGCGTCGGCAACGGGCTTGCTCAGGCTCGCGCCCAGGGTGAAGTCACCGCCCTGGATGCCATGCACAATCAGCCGGGCAGGCAGTCGGCCTAGCGCCTGAGCCAGGCCAATGGCGCTGCCCAGCCCGAGCTGGTGCGATCCAGACATGCCCGCGCCTTCTGGCACCGCGGCTGCTCCTGGCAGAGCGTCTGGCGTGGCGATCAGCAGCCGATGCAGTGTGCCCGGCAGAGCCGGGCCAGCCTGCACCGCGTCCACGACGATGGCGAGGGACGCACCGTCCCACGCCAGCAGCAGGTTCGCCGGCTCGCCGTCGGATGCCACCAGGTCAACTCCGGGAGGCACGACGCCAGCGAGCCTGGCCAGCACGGCGGGACCCGCGCCGTCATCGCCACGGAAGTCGTTGCCGACGCCGATGACGACAGTCCGGCCAGGTCCGGTCACCTGTCCATCCGCAGCGTCAGGAAGTGAGTGGCGCAGGAGATGCACGGATCGTAGTTCCTGATGACCTGCTCGCACTGCCGGGTGAGCTCGTCGTCGCTCAGGTCCAGGCGCGGCTGGATGAACAACCGGAGGTCGCGCTCGATCGCAGCCTGGTTCTGAGAGGTTGGCGGCACGATCCGCGCGCCGAGTATGGTCCCGGCAGAGTCAAAGTCGTAGCGCTGGTAGAGCACGCCGCGGGGTGCCTCCGAGACGCCGTGGCCCGTGCCCGCCCGTGGTAGCACCGGCACGCTAGCTGCGGCCGGCGGCTCGTACGCCTCGATGATCCGGATGGCTTCTTCTAGGGCGCAGACGACCTCGACGGCGCGGACGATGATGCTGCGGAAGGGGTTGCGGCAGGTCTCGCCCAGGCCCGCGGCGGCAGCGGCGGCCGCGGCGGCCGGCGGAAGCCACCGGGAGTTGAGCGTGTACCTGGCCATGGGCCCGGTGAGATAGGTACCCGCATGCCCCGACAGTCGCGCGTGCAGTGCGGTGGAGTGCGGCACCTGTTCCTCGAGGACGTGATCCTCGAACTCGGCCGCGGCAAATGCGCGGCCCCCGCTCGTGGCGACGGTACCGCGCTCGATCGGATAGCTGCCGGGCTGACTCAGGGCGAGCATCTCATGGTCCAGGGTGAGCTCCGGGAACTCGAACCCGGCTACCCAGCTGACCGTCGCCAGCGCGTCTTCCATGGCAGCGCGCAGCGTGCCGGTCAAACCGGATACGTCTCGCCGGCTTGGCGCCGAGTAGAAGCCGCCGACCTGAACGTTCACCGGATGCACGGCTCGGCCACCGAGAGTCTCCATGATGGCGTTGCCGGCCCGCCGCAGCCGCAGGCCCCGCTCCACTATCTGCCGGTGATCACGCGCCATCTCGATCGCGCCCGGATAGCCGAGGAAATCGGGCGCGTGCAGCAGGTAGATATGCAGCGCGTGGCTCGCGACCCATTCCCCGCAGTACAGCAGCCTGCGCAGGGCAGCGATCGGGCCGTCAACCTGCACGCCGCAGGCTGCTTCGATCGCCAGGAACGCGCTGGTCTGGTAGGCAACCGGGCAGATGCCGCAGATCCGGGAGGTGATGTCGGGCGGCTCGCGATAGGACCGGCCGCGCAGGAAAGCCTCGAAGAACCGCGGCGGCTCGTAGATGTCGAGCCGCACGTCCTCGACCGCATCTCCGGACACGCGGACGTACAGGGCGCCCTCGCCCTCTACCCTCGCCAGGCCGACCGCGGCCAGCGTGCGTTCATGCCGGTGCGTCATCGCGCTGTCATCGTGTCATGACGGCCGGCGGTGGCTCATGACAGGGCCGCCTCCGCGACGGAGTGCATTGGTACGATCAGCACCGGCATCGAGGCGATGTGGAGCAGCCGGCTGGACACGCTGCCGAACGGAACACGGGGCAGGTCAGTCCGGCTGCTAGAGCCGAGCACCAGCATCCGGGCATTGCTGCTCTCCGCTTCGGCCAGGATCCTGCGTGCCACGTGACCGTAATCCGCCTCGCGGATGGCGCCTTCTGCCTTGACGCCGGCCGCGCCAAACCTGGCCACCACATCCCCGACCAGCTTCTCACCCTGGCCCTCAGCGCAGTCCACCTGGATCCGGCCGAACCGGCCAACCGCAAACTCATGGACGTGCAGCACGACCACCTTGTCGTCGGCATGCACCAGGTCCCTGATCATCTGGACCGCAGCCGAGACATGCTCATCCAGGTCGTGCCTGGCCGTGTCCACGGCCAGCAAGATCGTCTTGCTCATGTCGTCCTCCCTCGGACGCCGCAGCGCGGACCGATTAGCCGTGCAGGGCGAAGTCCTGGGCGCACGCTAGTCCTCGTCCGCCCGCCGCAGTAGGGACGAAAGTCCGGTCGCCCAAACCAACCCAGGTCCCGCTGACTGGGGCCGGACGGCTCTGCGTCCGGACCGCCCGCAGGCGGGAAGCTCAGCGCAGTAAGGCAAAGTCCACTGGCCGGGCAACCAAAACCCGGACGATGCGAGGAGGTACAACAAATGCGCAGGAGGACTTTCGACGCACTGGTGTCGGCCGCGGGGTTGCTGCTGGTCGTCGTGCTTATTGTCGCGGGCGTGCTGCTCACCTGGGGACACTCATATGCCAACAACCAGGTGGCCAGCCAGCTGTCCGCCCAGAAGATCGTGTTCCCGACCAAGAACAACCCCGAGTTTAAGGCACTGCCCAAGGCCGACCAGGCCGCCATGGGCCAGTACGCCGGCCAGCTGATGGCCACCGGCGCCCAGGCGCAAACCTACGCCGACCACTTCATCGCCTACCACCTCACCCTGATTGGCGGCGGCAAGACCTACTCGCAGCTAGCGACTGAGTCACTGGCTCAGCCGAAGAACGTTGCCCTCGCGACCCAGGTGCAGACCGTGTTCCGCGGCACCACGCTGCGCAGCATGCTGCTCGAGGCTTATGGCTTCTGGACCTTCGGCCAGATCGCGCTCATCGCCGCGATCGCGTCCTACATCGCGGCCGGCCTGATGCTGCTCCTGTCCGTCTTCGGGTTCGTGCACCTGCGGCGGACCGCCCCAGAAGCAGAGATCCTGCCTCAGGTCGCCACCAGGGTGATCACCAACGCTACGTGATCAAGCAGCGCCGCCCTAAGCGCTTGCCCGGCCAACGGCTCCCGTCCGCGGTCACCGCGGACGGGAGCTCTTGTGTGGGGCATCGGCTACATTGGCACCGCCGGGACCAAGGTCCCGACGCTTGGTGACGGTCATCCCTGCCGTGGACGACCGAATCAGGCAGAAGCTCTGGCTGCGGGTTTCCGCCCCAGAATTCACTTCGGCAAGGAGCTAACGAGATGAGTCCGCACGCACTGGCCGATGCCGCCTCTGTCGTCAACATGAATCATCCCGGTACCTATCTGAGCTGGTCAATCTTCGACGTCTCGGTCGCGAACCTGGTCGTGATCGGCGTGATGGTGTTCATCTTTGGCATCGCCCTGCTGGTCCCGTTCCCGAAGCGGCACGCTGCTCAGCTTGCCGATGCCGGCGCCGGCACCCTGGCTGGCGCCCCTGATGCCGGCGCAACCGGCACCGAAGCCGTGGCCGCTGCTGACGACCCCGATGCCGGCATGTGGACCAACAAGGTCCGCCGGTTCGCGCTCCGGCTGTTGCCGCCGGGCAAGCTGCTCCCGGACCGGCAGCCGGCTTACGTTGCCTCCTGGATCTACGTGTTCGGCGTGGCCACGCTGGCCGCGCTCGGCCTGGCGATCGTGTCCGGTTTCGCCCTGGCGCTCGGCGGGCCCGACTGGTGGCACTACAACTCCGTCGGCCACTTCTTCAACAGCATGCACTTGTGGAGCGTCGAGCTGTTCATGGCCTTCCTGGTGATCCACCTGTGGGGCAAGTTCTGGATGGCGGCCTGGCGCGGCCGCCGGGCCCTGACGTGGATCACCGGCGTCGTGGCGTTCCTCGCCTCGATCGTGGAGTGCTTCACCGGCTACGTGTCCCAGCAGAACTTCGACTCGCAGTGGATCGCCACCAACGGCAAGGACGCACTCAACGCGATGGGCGTCGGCGCCTTCTTCAACGTGATGAACTTCGGCCAGATGCTGATGTGGCACATCGTGCTCATCCCGATCATCCTGATCGCCATCGTCGGCGCGCACGTGCTGATGGTCCGGGTCCGCGGCGTCAGCCACCCGCTGCCCAAGCGCGAGCCGATCTGGCGCGACCGGGCCGCCCGCAAGGCGGCCGCGGCCGCAGATGCCGCACCGTGGCGAGGCCCGACCCGCAGGTACGACATCCTCAAGGAAGGCACCGTCGCCGTCCTCGTGGCGACTTGCCTGGTGCTGCTGCTGTCCGGGCTACTGTCCTCGCCTGACGTGCCGCCGCTCAGCATCAAGACCTGGGCGACCGTCGACCAGGTCGGCTTCGTCAACACCGCCGCGACCGAGCTCGATGGCAGCAGCGGCTCCGCGGGCTACGGGCAGCCTTACAACAACGGCACCGGGTCGCTGCAGCAGGTTGGCCCGGTCAGCTGGCAGAAGCTGTTCGGGATCACTCAGCCAGTCGACTCCGCCAGGCTGTTCGTGCTAGACCCGCTGGCGGTCGCCGCCAGGACCGACCCGGCGCTCGCGACAGCCCTGGGCAGCTACACCAGCGCACCTGCGGCGCAGCAGCTGAGCTGGGCAACCGCCTACGACAAGGCGACGGCGCCGGGCGCCAGGAAGGTGCCCTTCAATGGCGGGGACCTGAGCCTGCCGGCGGCCGGCCCGGTGCCGGTCATGCTGGCAGCCGAGCTGGCGATGGGCAAGAGCGGTGCGCTCGACAGCGACCTGCTGGCGCAACGCCAGTTCTACGGGACCGACTTCACCAAGCCACTGCTGTTCATCTCCGACGGCGGCTACTACAACCAGCTGGCCTCGAACATGCACCTCACCGGCGATCAGTGGGGCGTCATGAACGAAACGGGCAACTACCCAGGGCAACCCTGGCTCTGGCTGTTCCAGATGTGGTACCACGTGAACCCGTTCGGCGACTCGGCCGGCGCTGACGTCTGGGCCGTCTACCTCACCGGGATCGCCACGCTCCTGCTGCTGCTCGTGCCCTTCATCCCCGGCCTGCGCGACATCCCGCGCCTGATCCCGGTGCACCGGCTGATCTGGCGAGGCGACTACGACCAGCCCGTGGCCCCCTCGGCCGGACCTGCGCCGCAAGCGCAGTCAGCGCCGAGCCGGGAGGGGCAGGCAACGCCCTGACGCTCGGAGCCGTCAGGCGTCGGAACCGGATCGCCCGGAGCGCTAGTCAGCGGTCCGGGCGATCTCGTTCGCCGCTCGGAGGCCAACCACCGCCACCGGCCAGCCAGCCCGCTCCGCAAGGTCTGGCCCATCGGCGCCATCCTTCTACTCCGGACAGTTCACGCAGCGATCGCGAAGCGGCTGGCAAAGGTCCCGGTAGCCGGGGTCCGACGGCAGTTCTCCGCCGGCCATGGCGCCCGGCACGCTAGAGACACCAGAGACCACAGGAGGAGGGTTTGCCATGTACGCACACGTGGGCGACCGGCTCATGGTCGAGGGCGATTCGGCTAGAACCGGCCTGATCATCGGCGTGCCACATCCGGACGGCTCGCCTCCGTACATCGTCAGGTGGCTGGCTAACGGCCAGATCGCGATGGTGTTCCCCGGCGAGTTCGCCCGCATTATCCCGGCCAGTCACCCCGCCGGCACGGCGCTCGGCCAGTAACCGCCGGCCCAGCTATGAGCTGTGCCGATGCTGGCGGTGCGGTAGCGACGCGACGTGGTCGGGCACGAAATTCTGCGCCTCGCGCGGGGCGCGAATGTAGCCGGTGGGCTTCGGCCGCTCCGGCAGTTCGAGCGGTACTCGCTGCACGTCGTGGTAATGAACGCTGCTGAGCAGGTGAGCGATCATGTTCAGCCGCGCGCGCCGCTTATCGGCGCTGTCGACGACGTACCATGGCGCCTCCGGAATGTCGGTATGCACGAACATCTCATCCTTGGCCCGCGAGTAGTCCTCCCAGCGGGTGATCGACTCCAGGTCCATCGCTGACAGCTTCCATTGCCGCATCGGGTCCGCCAGGCGCGCCCCGAACCTGCGTTCTTGCTCGTCGTCGCTGACTGAGAACCAGTACTTCCGCAGCAGGATCCCGTCCTCCACCAGCAGCCGCTCGAAGATCGGGCACTGGTGCAGGAACCTGCTGTACTCCTCCTTGGTGCAAAAGCCCATGACCCGCTCGACTCCAGCGCGGTTGTACCAGCTGCGGTCAAACAGCACGATCTCACCCGCCGCGGGCAGCTCCTCGACGTAGCGCTGGAAGTACCAGCGGGTGCGATCCCGCTCGCTCGGCACCGGCAGGGCCACGATCCTGGCCACGCGCGGGTTGAGGTACTCGGTCACCCGCTTGATCGTGCTTCCCTTGCCTGCTGCATCCCGGCCCTCGAACACCACGACCAGGCGCGCGCCTTCGGCGCGCACCCATTCCTGCAGCCGCACTAGCTCCGCTTGGAGCCGGAGCAGTTCAGACCGATACAGCTTGCCTGGCATCTTGGCGGCCGGGCTCCCCGCGGCCGCTTGCTTGGAGCCGGTCCCGTGTGGTCTGGCCATGGCTAGCCCTCCAGTTTCTCTCGCTCATCATGCCGCTAGGCCGCGAGAGCCAGAACGGAAGTAGCCAAGGCCCGGCCCGCGTCGTGACCTTCGCCTCTGGGCCGGGTAAGCCGCGCCCAGTGAGGTAAACGTCATGGGAGCTTCGACCGTTAGTGCCTGACAGCGAGCTACCGATGGGAGGTCGTCGTGAATCGCCCGACTCGTCCTGCAAGACACCCCCGGTGGAGCTAGCAGCGGATGGGCTCGGACCGCAGCGCACCCGCTGCTCCTCATGACATCGAGGTCGAGGAGCCGCGCAGCCAGCTCTTCCGCGACCTGCGGACGAGCGAACGAGGCCTGAGTTCACGGGAAGCTGAGCGCCGCCTCGCCCAGTACGGCCCGAATGTACTGACCCGCCGGGGGCATGTGACGTGGCCGCGGGAGATCGGGCGGCAGCTCACTCATCCGCTAGCTCTGCTGCTGTGGCTCGCCGCCGCACTGTCACTCGCCGTCGGCAGCCTGGTCGTGGCCATCGCGGTGGTGCTTGTCATCATCCTGAACGCGGCCTTCGCCTTCGCGCAGGAAATGGAAGCGGAGCGCGCCGTGGAGGCGCTCGCCGGCTACATGCCGCAGCGGGTGACAGTGCTGCGCGACGCCAGGCCGACAGTTATCGAGACGACGGGCCTGGTTCCTGGCGATGTCGTGCTGCTCGAGGAAGGCGCTCGCATCGCGGCAGATATGTGGATCTTGTCAGGAACCGTGGAGGTGGACCTTTCCGCGCTGACCGGCGAGTCGGTCACAGTAACTCGTTCTGCTGGTGATCACGACATCTCCGCCCCTCGCCTGCAGGCCACCGATTTGGTCTTCAGCGGCACGATCTGCACGAGCGGGGAGGCGCGCGCCGTCGCGTTCGCAACCGCCATGCACACCGAGCTTGGCAGGATTGCCGCACTGACGGAGCGCGTGCGGGAAGATCCCAGCCCGCTCGAGCAGCAGGTGCGGCGGATTGCGTGGCTGATCGCCGGAGTCGCCGTCGCAATGGCGCTGGCTTTCGTCCCTATCGCGATCTTCGGGGCTGGCCTGTCGGTTCACAACAGTGTCGTCTTCAGCGTCGGGCTGCTGGCCGGCAACGTGCCTGAGGGCCTGCTGCCGGTCATCACGCTGGCGCTGGCAGTGGCGGTGCGACTGCTCGCACGGCGTGGCGCGCTCGTCAAACGCCTGAGCGCTGTAGAGACGCTGGGCTGCACGGACGTGATCTGCACCGATAAGACCGGAACGTTGACCGAGAACAGGATCTCCCCGGTCGAGGCGTGGCTGCCGGGGCAGGCTATGCGGCTGGACGGCGCTGGTAAGTCCGCACATCCCGCAGTATCGCTCAGCACACTGGCAGAGGTCGCGGCGCGCTGCAACAATGCCCGTCTCGACGCAGGTGGCGAGGCCGCCGGTGATCCCACGGAGGTGGCACTGCTCGAGGCGGCCCAGCGGCTCGGTGCCGCCATCGATCCCGACCTGCGGGAGAAGTCACGCCAGTATCAGTACAACTTCGATCCGCAGCTCAAGCTCATGACGACCGTGGATCTGGGGCCCGAGGGCGAGGTCTGGCTGCATACGAAGGGCGCTCCCGAGGCCATCTTGCCGCTGTGCGCGAATGTGCTGTCCGCTGATGGCGGGCAGCAGCCGATGTGCGACGACCTGCGTGCCTCGATATCGCAGCGGGTCGAGGACTACGCCCAGCGCGGCCTGCGGGTGCTTGCTCTCGCTCGCCGGGCGGCACCACTCGGCCCCCTGGGCCAGGCTGCTGCGGTGCCACCTGCGCGCACGGAAGCCGAGCGTGACTTGTGCTTTGTCGGGCTGGTCACCATGTTCGACCCGCCGCGCCCAGAGGCGGCAGAGGCGATCCGCCAGTGTCACACCGCCGGGATCCGCGTGCACATGATCACCGGCGACCATCCGCTGACCGCCGCCGCTATCGCGCGCCAGGTCGGGATCGGCGCCGACGACCCGCTTGTCGTGACTGCCGAGCACCTCGACCACCGGCACGAGGCGGAGATCAGGCAGATCCTGGGTCAGGGCCGCGAGGTCATCTTCGCCCGCGCATCGCCTGAGGCCAAGCTTCATATCGCCGAGGTGCTACGGGACGAGGGCCATGTCATCGCGATGACGGGCGACGGTGTCAACGACGCCCCGGCGCTGCGCCGGGCCGATATCGGAGTGGCCATGGGCCGCTCAGGAACGGACGTCGCGCGCGAGGCCGCGACCATGGTGCTGACCGATGACAACTTCGCCACGATCGTCATCGCCGTAAGGGCAGGCCGGATCGTCTACGACAATGTCCGTAAATTCATTGTCTACATCTTCGCCCACGCCACTCCTGAGGTCGTTCCGTTCCTCGTCTTCGCTCTCGCCGGAGGCGCGGTCCCGTTGCCGCTCACCGTGCTGCAACTGCTGGCGTTCGACGTCGGCACCGAGACCCTGCCATCGCTTGCCCTCGGGCGCGATCCCGCTGAGCCCGGAATCATGAAACGGCCGCCGCGCCAGCGAGCAGAAGGCGTGATCCGCGCTCCGATGCTGATCCGGGCTTGGCTCTTCCTCGGGCTGATAGTCGCCGGCCTATCCATCGGCGGCTTCTTCTACGTCCTCGTCGGCGCAGGCTGGCATCCCGGCGATCCCACCGGCGCGGGGACTGCCCTCCACCACGCCTATCTCCAGGCCACGACGATGACGTTCCTCGGCATGATCTTTGGCCAGATCGGCACCGCGTTCGCAGTACGGACGCACCGTGCCTCACTGCGGTCCGTCGGCGTGTTCAGCAACCGCTTCCTGCTGGCAGCGGTAGCAGCTGAGCTCGCGATCGCTGCCGTGCTCGTCTTCGCTCCGCCGTTTCAATCGTTGCTCGGCACCGCTGCGCTGCCCGCGCATTACCTGGTGATCTTGCTGCCGTACCCGCTGATCGTCTGGGGTGCCGACGAACTGCGCAAGCTCGTTATCCGCCGGCACGCATCTCGTGCGGTAAGCCGCGCTTAGCCTGTCCGCCCGGATTGTCACGCCAGGCCACTAGGTCCACACGAAAGAGCCAACGTCCCGGCGACTCGGCCCGTTTGGCCCTGGGCAGCTCAGTTCCCGCGCGCTGGACTAGATGCCGTAAGGCAGGAGCGAAAGGAGGCGTGACTATGAGCACGCTGACACGCAGGGAGTACCGAGGCCCGTTCGGCGACATGATGGACTGGCTGGAGGCGCCATGGACGATCCTGCGCCCGGTCGCCGGTCACCCGATGCGGGTTGAGGATTACATCCAGGACGGCAACTACATCGTACGGGCCGAGCTCCCCGGCATCGACCCGGAGAAGGACATTGAGGTCACGGTGTCCAAGGGCATCCTGACCATCAGGGCCGAGCGGCGGGAGGACGTCACCGGCAAGCACCACAGCGAATTCCACTACGGGACCTTCAGCCGCAGCGTGACCTTGCCTGCCGGTGCCGATGAAGAGCACGTCGATGCCAGCTATGGCCACGGCATTCTCGAGGTGACCGTCAAGCTGTCCGACAAGGCAGCCGACCAGGCCGCCCGGAAGATTCCGGTCCGGCAGAACCAGCACATCAAGCCGACCTAACGCTCCGCTTCGGCATGGCGAGAAATGCCTGCCGGGCAGATAGAAGCGGCGGTCCGAGACCCTCAGTCTCGGGCCGCCCGGCTGTTCCGGCCGAGAGCGGCGAGGGACGTTGGTCCTGTCATTGCAGGCCCGACTCCTCCTGCAGGCCGGGGCTCTGGCTGCGACCTTGATGTAGAACTATGCAGCTCACGGCACGCCGGTGGCGGCACACCGAGGAGGGTAAGGCGCTGATGTTCCAGGTCCGGATCCACGGCCGGGGTGGTCAGGGCGTGGTGACCGCAGCCGAGCTGCTGGCGGCCGCCGCATTCGCCGAAGGCAGGTATGCCCAGGCGTTTCCGAGCTTCGGTTCGGAGCGAACCGGGGCTCCGGTTGTCTCCTTCTGCCGCATCGACGACAAGCCGATCCGCGTGCGCGAGCCGGTCATGCGACCGGACGTGCTGATCATTCAGGACCCTACGCTGCTGCACCAGGTCAACGTCTTCGAAGGCGCGGACGAGAGGGTGCTCGTGGTCATCAACTCGGCGCGCCCGGTCACCGAGCTCGGCATCACCGAGTTCACCGACCGGCTCGGGCGGCAAGCTGTCCTGGCGGTGCCCGCCACCGAGCTGGCGCAGGAGCATGTGGGCCGTCCGGTACCCAACGCCGCGCTGCTCGGCGGATTCGCCGCGCTCAGCGGCGCCGTCTCGATCGATTCCGTCGCAGCGGCTATCAGCGAGCGGTTCGCCAGTGCCATTGGCGCGGGCAACGTCGCGGCCGCGCGCGCTGCCTACGCTAGCGGCCTCAGCCAGCTCGGTCGCGAACAGCCCAGCCAGGACCTGCCCGGCATCGACGGCCAGCGCCTGCACGGTCCGCACCCATCCGACGCTGCGGCCAGAGCCGCCCACCCGCCGGGCGGCGGAAGGATCGGCCAGATCGAGGGCTCGCGCGGCGTGGCCGACGCCGTCGCGCTCTGCCGACCGGAAGTCATCTGCGCCTACCCGATCTCGCCGCAGACGCACATCGTCGAGGCGCTCGCCACCAAGGTGAAGGCAGGCGAGCTGACGCCGTGCGAATTCGTCAACGTGGAGTCTGAGTTCGCGGCCATGTCCGTCGCGATCGGCGCGTCCGCAGCCGGAGCCCGTGCCTATACCGCGACTGCAAGTCAGGGCCTGTTGTACATGGCCGAGGCCCTGTACAACGCCTCCGGGCTCGGCCTGCCGATCGTGATGACCGTCGCCAACCGCGCCATCGGCGCGCCGATTAATATCTGGAACGACCACAGCGACGCCATGTCGCAACGGGACTGCGGCTGGATCCAGCTCTACGCCGAGACCAACCAGGAAGCTCTTGACCTGCATATCCAGGCCTTCCGGCTGGCCGAGGAAGTATCGCTGCCGGTGATGGTGTGCATGGACGGCTTCATCCTGACGCATGCGCACGAGCGGCTGGAGATCCCCGGCCAGGAGCAGGTTAACCGGTTCCTGCCGCCGTACGAGCCACGGCAGGTGCTGGACCCAGCTGACCCGGTATCCATCGGCGCCATGGTCGGCCCGGAAGCGTTCACCGAGGTGCGCTACCTCGCGCACGCCCGGCAGGGCCAGGCGCTGCAGCTGATCCCGGAGATCGCCGCGGCGTTCGCGGGAGAGTTCGGCCGTGACTCCGGCGGCCTGGTCCGGCATTACCGCACCCAGGATGCCGAAACGATCGTGGTCGCGCTCGGCTCAGTGCTCGGCACGATCAAGGACGTCGTCGACGAGATGCGCGCCGATGGCCAGCGGATCGGCGTGCTGGGCATCACGTCGTTCCGGCCCTTCCCGCTCGACGGCGTGCGGCAGGCTCTGCAGGGAGCCCGGCGCGTCGTCGTGCTGGAACGCGCCCTGGCCGTGGGCATCGGCGGCATCGTGTCGGCGAACGTCCGGATGGCCCTGTCGGGGATCCAGCTGCACGGCTACACGGTGATCGCGGGCCTCGGCGGCCGCGCCATCACTAAGGCCTCGCTGCGCAAGCTGTTCACCAGGGCGACTGCCGACGAGCTCGAGGCGCTGACCTTCCTCGACCTCAACACCGAGCTGGTGGATCGCGAGCTGGAGCGCGTCGCCACGTCCCGCAGGTCCGGGCCGGCGGCCGAGAACATCCTGCGCGACCTCGGCGCGGTCGCCAGCCGGATCGGATGAGGAGCGCATCTCATGCCAGTCCAGCCGATCAAGTTCTACCAGGTCGGAAGCTTCGCGGTCGGCAACCGGCTGCTGGATCCCGAGCAGCGCTCGGTGCAGTCCGAGTCCGGCCGCACGAACTCGCTCAACTGCGGCCACCGCGCCTGCCAGGGTTGCGGCGAGGCGCTCGGCGCGCGCTACGCACTCGATGCGGCCATGCGCGCCACCGGCCGGCAGATGGTCGCCGTGAACTCGACAGGCTGCCTGGAGGTCTTCTCCACGCCGTATCCGGAGACTTCCTGGCAGATCCCGTGGATCCACTCGCTGTTCGGCAACGCGCCCGCGGTCGCGACCGGCATCGCCGCGGCCATGCGCGCGAAGGGTCGCCAGGACGTCCGGGTCGTCGGCCAGGGCGGCGACGGCGGTACCGTCGACATCGGGTTCGCGTGCCTGTCGGGGATGTTCGAGCGCAACGACGACGTGCTGTTCATCTGCTACGACAACGAGGCCTACATGAACACCGGCGTGCAGCGCTCAGGCGCCACTCCCCCGGCGGCCAGGACCGCGACGACCCCAGCCGTCGGGCCGGAGCCGGGCAACGTCTTCGGCCAGGGCAAGAACGCGCCGCTGATCGCGATGGCGCACGAGATCCCCTACGTCGCGACCGCGACCGTGGCCGGCCTGCGCGATCTGGAGTACAAGGTGCGGCGGGCGATGGAGTTCCACGGCGCCCGCTACCTGCACGTGCTGGTGCCATGCCCGCTCGGCTGGGGCCGCGCAGCCGGCGACACCATCAAGATCGCCCGGCTCGCCGAGCAGACCGGCCTCTTCCCGGTGTTCGAGGCCGTGGCCGGTGAGGTCGTGAGCGTGACCCCGATCCGCAGGCGCGCGCCGGTCGAGGATTACCTGCGGCTGCAGACCAGGTACGCCCACCTCTTCAAGTCAGCCGAGGGAGCCGCGACCATCGCCCGGCTCCAGCAGATCGCCGACCGGAACATCGCCCGATTCGGCCTGCTCGGCGACGGTGGGCCGGCCAGTGGCCCGGACGACACGTTCAGCGGCCAGCTGCCGCCGGCCGACGCGCACATTCCGCCGGTGACCGACGTCACGGTCGCCGGCCAGCCCGGCTAGGGAGGACCCGTGCACGACAAGCCGTTCGCGATCACGCTTGATCCCGGCTCCAGCCTGGCCAACAAGACGGGCTCCTGGCGGGCGGAGCGGCCGGCGTACGTGGACCTCATGCCGCCGTGCAATCACGCCTGCCCGGCAGGCGAGAACATCCAGCAGTGGCTCTACCACGCCGAGGACGGCAGCTATGAGGCGGCCTGGCGGCAGATCATGCTGGAGAACCCGCTGCCCGCGATCATGGGCCGGGTCTGCTACCGGCCGTGCGAGACCGCGTGCAACCGGGCGCAGGTCGACGCCGCCGTGGGCATCAACTCTGTCGAGCGGTTCCTCGGCGACGAGGCCATCCGGCAGGGCTGGACCGTACCGCTCACGGCGGCGGAGACCGGCAAACGCGTGCTGATCGTCGGCGCCGGGCCGGCCGGGCTATCCGCGGCGTATCACCTGCGCCTGCTCGGTCACCAGGTCACCCTGCGCGACTCGGCGGTGTGGGCCGGCGGGATGATGCGGTTCGGCATCCCGGCCTACCGGCTCTCACGCGACGTGCTCGACGCGGAGGTCGGCCGCATCCTCGCCATGGGCGTCACCTGGGAAGGAGGGCGCCAGGTCACCGACATCGATGCGGCGATGGCCGAAGGCGGCTTCGACGCAGCGTTCCTCGCGGTCGGGGCGCAGAAGGGCAAGCGCGCCTACATCCCGGCCGGTGACTCGGCGAGGATTCTCGACGCGGTCACGCTGCTGCACTCGATGGAAGGCGCGGAGCGGCCGCAGCCTCGGGCGGCGGGTGGCCGTCTACGGCGGCGGCAACACCGCGATGGACGCAGCCAGGACCGCGCGGCGCCTCGGCGCGACCGACGCTGTCGTCGTCTACCGCCGGACGCGGGACAAGATGCCCGCGCACGAGGTCGAGGTCGAGGAGGCCACGGACGAGGGCGTGCGGATGATGTGGCTGTCCACCATCGCCAGGGCCGACGAGGGCAAGCTCGTCATCGAGAAGATGGCGCTCGACGAGACCGGCTTCCCGCAGCCCACCGGCGAGTTCACCGAGCTTGATGCCGACACCGTGGTGCTGGCGCTCGGCCAGGAAGCCGAGCTGTCCCTGCTCGACGGCGTGCCCGGCGTCACCATCGAGAACGGGGTCGTCCAGGTCGACGCGGACCTGATGACCGGCAGGCCCGGCATCTTCGCCGGCGGCGACATGGTGCCGGCTGAGCGCACCGTGACCGTCGCGATCGGGCACGGGAAGAAGGCAGCGCACAGCATCCACGCCTGGCTGACAGGCGACACGGCCGGGAACGGGGCGGCCCGCGACCCAGGTGCCCGCCCGGCCGCCGAGATCGCTCCTCGCCTGGCCACTTTCGACCGGCTGAACACCTGGTACTACGCCGACGCGCCGGCCACAGTCCGGCCGCAGCTCGACGCGGCCCGTCGGATCACCACGTTCGACGAGGTCACCGGCGGCCTGGATGAATCGACCGCGCAGTTCGAGGCGCGCCGGTGCATGTCCTGCGGCAACTGCTTCGAGTGCGACAACTGCTACGGCGTCTGCCCGGACAACGCGGTCGTCAAGCTCGGGCCCGGCCGCCGGTATGAAATCGACCTCGACTACTGCAAGGGCTGCGGGATCTGCGCCGCCGAGTGCCCGTGCGGGGCGATCGACATGGTGCCGGAGCGATTCTGAGTACCTTCGGCAGGCGGGCATCAGGACCAAGGTCCTGCACCGGCCCAGGCGGCCGCAGCTAAGGTAAAGATCACAGGTCCGGAACGCCTCGTTCCCGATCCTGATTGGTCTTCTAACCGGGCGAAGGGCGACTGCAGATGGCGGACCGGGCGCAGGGCAAGTCGGGCATTAAGGTTTTCCTGCTCGATGACCACGAGATCGTCCGCCGCGGGGTCAGGGACATGCTGGAGGCTGAGCCCGACATCACGGTGGTCGGTGAAGCCGGGACGGCGGAGTCCGCGCTGGCCAGGATTCCGGCGCTGCGGCCCGATGTGGCGGTGCTCGACGTGCGGCTGCCCGACGGCAACGGCGTCTCGGTGTGCCGGGAGATCCGCTCCAGGATGCCCGAGATCGCCTGCCTGATGCTGACATCGTTCGGGGACGACGAGGCGCTGTTCGACGCGATCATGGCCGGTGCGGCCGGGTACGTGCTCAAGCAGATCCGGGGTACCGACCTGGTGGGCGCGGTGCGCACGGTCGCGGCTGGCGAGTCGATGCTGGACCCGGAGGCAGCCAGCAAGGTGATGGCCCGGATGCGGGACCAGGCCAGCCGGAAGGACCCGCTGGCCGGGCTGACCAACCAGGAGCGCAAGATCCTCGAGCTCATCGGCGAGGGCCTGACCAACCGGCAGATCGGCGAGCGGATGTACCTAGCCGAGAAGACCGTGAAGAACTACGTCTCGGCGCTGTTCGCGAAGCTCGGGATGGAGCGCCGGACGCAGGCGGCCGCGTACGCCTCCCGGATCTTCGACCAGCACTAGCGAACTGGCTAGTCGCTGGTTGCCCCTGCCGGGGCAGCCGCACGCGGCCCGGCCAGCGGCACCCGCCAGTGGAGCTCGGTGCCGCCGTCCGCACCGGGGCCGATACGGAACGCCCCGCCGAGATTCACGGCCCGCTGCTCGAGATTCTTCAGCCCGCTGCGGCGGCCGGTGTCCTTAATGCCTGAGCCGTTGTCGCGGACGGTCACTGACAGGTCGGCTGCGGCCCGCACCCGGACGTCAATCTTGCTGGCGCCAGAGTGCCGGGCGGCATTCGCCAGTCCCTCGCGCAGGACGGACAGCAGGTGCTCTCCCGCATCCTCTGGCACGCCATCGAGGAGCCCCTCGAGGATCAGCCCCGGCGGGAATCCGAGCACATCCGTCATCTCATCCACCACCTGCAGTATCCGGGCCCGCAGTCCTGGCGGCTTGGCGTCCGGCCGGGCCTGGAGCCCGAAGATCGAGGTCCGGATTTCCCTGATGGTCTCATCTAGCGCGTCGACGGCCGTGCTGACCCGCTGCGCGGTCTCCGGCGAGCTAATCAGCGAGATAGCTCCCTGCAGCGAGATGCCGGTCGCATAGAGCCGCTGAATCACCAGGTCATGCAGGTCGCGGGCGATCCTGTCGCGGTCCTCGAACACGGCGACCTGCTCGGCCTGGCGGCGGTGCTCGGCTAGCTCAAGCGCGATGCCGGCCTGGCTGGCAAAGGTGATCAGCACCTCCACGGCAGCAGGCGCCAGCGGCATGGCTCCCGGCCTGCGTCCCGCCGTCAGCACGCCACGGACGTTGCCTGCGCCGCCGAGCGGCACCAGGACAGTGGGACCCAGCCTCAGGTGCTCCCTGGCGACTTGCGCGACTCGGTCATCGTTACTGAAGTTGTCGACGCTCAGTTGCTCGCCGGTGCTCAGCACCTGGCCCGAGGCCGAACCGCTCGCTGGCAGCACCAGGCCGATTGCCTCGGCTGCGCCATCACCGGCCGCATGCTCGATCTGAAGCTGTTGCCTGTCGGGTGTTGGCAGCGCGAGCGCGACGAGATCGGCGCCCGATATCTCCAGCGACTTCGCGGTGACCAGCGCGAGAGCGTCGCTGGCATCGGCACCGGACAGCAGCGTCCTGGTGACCTCGGCGCTGGCCGCTAGCCAGCGCTGCTGGCGGCGTGCCTCGTCGTACAGGCGCGCATTCTCGATCGCGACACCGGCCGCGGCGGCGAGCGCCACCAGCACGGCCTCATCTTCGTCATCGAACTGGCGGCCGTCGCGCTTCTCGGTCAGGTAAAGATTGCCGTACACCTCGTCCCGGATGCGGACCGGGACGCCGAGGAAGGATGTCATCGGCGGATGCCCCGCAGGGAATCCAGATGACAATGGATGAGCGCCGAGATCGGCGATTCGCAGCGGCTTCGGATCCGCGATCAGCGCCCCGAGCAGGCCTCGCCCCTCGGGCCAGTGATGTATCCGGCTGATCTCCTCGTCCGTCACGCCGATCGGGATGAACTCGGCAAGCCGGCCGCCCTCGCCGATCACGCCCATGGCCCCGTACTTCGCGTCCACCAGCCTGACGGCCGCCGCCACGATGTCGCGCAGGGCGACCTCGATGTCGAGGTTGGCGCCAACCGCGACGACCGCCTCGAACAGCGCATTGACCCGATCCCGCGTCGCCAGCACTGCGTCGAGCCTGACCTGCAGTTCAGCCAGCAGTTCGTCGAGGCGCAGGCTGGGCAGGGGGGAATGCGACCGTCCGGTTTGCACTGCTATCTCCGCAATCGGGTACCTGGCGACACCGTGATCTTACGGCGACGTGCCTACGTTATTCAGGACCGGCAGGCTGAACAAGTTCGGCAGCCCGCAGTTTCCTGACGCCGCGCTGTCCGTGGCCTGGATGACCCGAGTGGCTCGCCTAATACCCGCCGGGTAGTTCTTGTGCGCACTATCTACTTTTCCGAATACCGCCGCAGGGTTTACCGAATACCGCCGTAGGGTTTAGCGGATACCCCATCCGGGTTTATCGGGTCGCGCGCCAATAAGAATTCCGGCTCGTTTTGTGTTGTGCATGCTGGACTTTCGCAATTAACCTGCCACTCATAACGCCGGACAATCATGGCGTGCGGATCCGGGCTGCTGTCCTTGGCGGGCGTTCCCGTTCGTCGCTAGTTCGACCAGCCGCTCCGGCCGCCGCAGGCCAGCGGGCGGGCGGCACGGACATCCGGAGGCGGCGATGACGAGCCAGGCAGCGGGCACGTGGCAGCGGACGCCAGTGGCGCCCGCGGTCGGCGCGAGGTCGCCTGCCAGCCGCACCGCCGTACCGGCTAGCTCCACGGCATCAGCGGCCGGCCACACCGCCGCACCGGACATAGCCCGCAAGCTCCAGCTCGCGCTGGCGGTCCTCTGGCTGCTGGACGCCGTCCTGCAGTTCCAGGCTGTGATGTTCACTCCGGGCTTTGCCCGAAGCCTGAGCGCCACCGCGCACGGCAATCCGGCGGTTATCGCCGCCCCGATCGCCTGGTCGGCCAGGCTGATCGAGCAGCACGCGGTGGCAGCGAACGCTGCGTTCGCGGTCATTCAGCTGCTCATCGGCCTTGGCATCGCCGTGCGGCCCACGGTCAGGGCGGCGCTCGCCGCTTCCATCGCGTGGTCGCTGGCCGTCTGGTGGCTCGGCGAGGGCCTGGGCGGCATGCTCAGCGGCACGGCCAGCCCGGCGAACGGCGCGCCCGGTGCCGTGATCCTGTACGCACTGCTCGCGGTCCTGCTCTGGCCGCCGCGGCAGGAGCAGCCGGACAGCTATGCAGCTGCTGGCCGCATCGGCGCGCGGACAGCCCGCCTGCTCTGGCTGGCGCTGTGGGCCGGCCTGGCCGGGCTGGCCCTGGCCCCGGCGACTGCAGCCCCGCGCGCGCTCAGCAGCATGATTGCCGGAATGTCCGGAACCGAGCCGGCCAGGCTGGCCCGCATTAACGGAAATCTCGCGGGACTGCTGAGCCAGCATGGCCCGGCGGCCGCGATCGCTCTCGCGGTCCTGCTGGCTGTCATCGCAGCGGGGATCTACCTGCCCGAGCGCGCCCGAAGGCCGGTGCTCGCTCTCGCCCTCCTGACGGCTGCCGCGCTCTGGGTAGCCGAGGGCTTCGGCGGCATCCTGGCCGGCAGCGCGACCGACCCCAACACCGGCCCGCTGCTCGGCCTGCTCGCGGTCGCCTACTGGCCGCGCCGCCAGCACGATCCGGGCGGGCTTCCAGCGATGGCAACGGTGTCCGCCCGCGCGGCGACGGCGATCCAGGCATGACCGGGCAGCCGTGGCTCGCGGCCGCGTTCGCGGTCATCATGATCGGCACCGCCGTGTACTGCCTGACGCGGCTCGCAGTGTCCTGGCGGCAACGGCGGCCGACCGACCCCCGGGCGGACGGCATGCACGTGCTGATGGGCCTAGCGATGGCCGGCATGCTGGTGCCCCGCCTGCGGCTCCTCTGGACTGGCGGCTGGGAGATCGCCTTCGCAGCCAGTGCGATGCTGTTCGCCTACCGGCTCGCATCCCGCCGCCAGTCACACAACGCGCAGCACCTGCTTGGCTGCGCGGCGATGCTGTACATGCTCGTGTTCATCGCGCCGGCTGCGGCCAGGACGGCCTCGTCGGGCTTGGCTGCGCCCGGCATGGTCGCTCCGGTTGCCCCGGAGTCGGCACTGTCGCTAGTACTCGCTGTCGCACTGCTCGCCTGCGTGATCTGGACTGCGGACCGCATGTCCTCCATGGCGCCGGTCGCCGTGCTTGCCGCCCGCCAGTCCGGTGCGGCCGACGGCTCCGACTCTGCGAGAAACACGGCGACCGAAGGTCACCCGCGGGCCACAGCCGGACCCGTGCCGCTCTCGCCGCGGCTGCCCGCCGGGCCGGTGCCCCTCTCCCCACGGCTATCCGCCTGCTGCGAGATCGTGACCGGGGTGACCATGGGCTACATGCTGATCATGATGCTGACCTAGCCTGCGCGCCGCAGCTTCGCCCGGTCAGCCAGCCGGTCCGGCAGCGTAGTGAGCAACGTGATCGCTGGCCTGGCGCTGGACGGCACGATGTACCTGGCCTTCGGGCTGCGGTGGCCGGCCGCGTCCGCGATGGCGGTCGCGACGAGCTCGGGCGCGATCCCGCCGGCGATCTGGTCGGCGAGGTACCGCGCGCCGCCCGCGACCATCGCCGCGTAGTCAGCGGGCACCTCCCGGCGGTCGCCCGGAGCCGCGTCCGCCGCCGCACCGATTCCGGTCGCCACGAATCCTGGCTCGACGATCACGACCTTGATGCCAAACCCGGCCAGTTCGAGCCGCAGCGCATCCGACAGCGCCTCGACTGCGTACTTCGTTGCGCCATAGATACCCATTCCAGGGAACGTGGTGCGACCTACGACTGAGCTGACGTTAATAACGCGGCCCGACCGGCGGGCTCGCATGGCCGGCAGAGCGGCCCTGGTGACGTCCAGGAGCCCGAGCACGTTCGTGCGGAACTGGCGGTCCACGTCCGCGCCGGCCGTCACCTCGACGGGCCCGGACAGCGCGAAGCCCGCGTTGTTGACGAGCACGTCGACTCCCGCGCCGCCGGTCTCGGCTTCGATCTTCGCCCAGCCGCGCCGGACCGATTCAGGATCGGCGACATCCATGCCGATCGCCCGGATGCTCGGCCAAGTGGCGGCCAGCTCCGCGAGTACCTCCTCGCGGCGCGCGGCGGCGAAAACCCGGTAGCCGCGGCCGGCAAACTCGATCGCCGTGGCCCGGCCGATGCCCGAGGTCGCACCTGTGACGAGCACGCTCTGCTGGCCTGTCATTGCTGCCTCCGTGACGGTAAACCGATCGGTTTCCTATCACGGTACACCGATCGGTTTCCACAGCCAAGCCGCAGAGCTAACCTGATAGTCATGATGGCCAGAAATACCCAGCCAGGCAGCCAGCGCACCGGCCCCGACGCGCCGGTCAGCCGCACAGTGACCGCACCGCGCCAGCGGCTGATGGACGCGGCCGGCGAGCTGTTCTACCGGAACGGGATCGGGGCAGTCGGAGTTGACCTGGTCAGCAAAGCCGCCGGCGTCTCCAAGCGCACGCTGTATCAGCAGTTCGGCAGCAAGGACGAGCTGATCGCGGCCAGCCTGGAGCATGCCGGCCAGGCAATACTCGGCATTTACCTGCCCCCGGCCGACGGCAGGACCGACCCTGCGGCAGGGACGCCGCGAGAGCAGATCCTCGCGGTCTTCGACGCACTAGGCGGCTGGTCGGCGAGCCCGGAGTTTCGCGGCTGCCCGTTCATCAACACCGCGACCGAGATCGCCGATCCGCAGCATCCGGCCCGCCAGGTCGCCAGGGATTACAAGCTCAGGATGCGTGAGTTCTTCGTCAAGCAGGCTCAGCGCGGCCGGGCGCGAGACCCGCAGCAGCTGGCAGACCAGCTGCTGATCGTCTTCGATGGCGCGATCGTGCAAGCTGTCATGGACACCGCCCGCGGCGCTGATGCCGCACGGACGGCAGCTGAAGCGCTGCTCGCCGCCCACGACGTCCGCTAGCGCCGGTCACAGGAAGCTGATCCCCCACTTCGCCGACATCTGCATGGTCACAGCTGCGACACCAACGCCAGCGACGAGGGACGCGGCGAGCAGGAGCCAGCGGACAGGGCTGCCCGCCACTACCGCCGTTCCCTCTCCATGGCCGGAGCGCTCCGACAGCAGCCGCGGCAGGCGCGGAGCGTAGTTCAGCACGTGAACGGTCATGACGCCGAACCACAGGATGAACGATGCCTTGTGCAGCAGGAGCCATGGCCCGCTCCCCGGCCCGACGACGGCCAGGATGACTCCGGTTCCCAGAACCGCCACCGACGTCACGATGACAAGCGGACCGAGCAGCCGCATGATCGGGGCGGGCGGACCCTTCCTGACGTAAGGCGGTGACCCGGCGTAATACCTCGCGAACCGGTAAACCGTCGAGCCGATCTTGAGCAGAACCGGCCCGATCAGCAGCAGGCCCACGAGGAAATGGATCACCAGCATCCGGCGCACTTCCAGGATCGTGACGCCCTCGATGGTGAATCCGAGCAGCAGCACAGCGCCGGTCATGGCGGTCAGCTTCTCGTTGCCGGCGACTCCCGCCGCGCCCGTATCCCGGCGGTGCTGCGGCCTGGTACGTGCGGTGCCGGGGTGACTCACTTGCGGCCTGACCTGGCGGTCCGGCCCAGCCGCAAGGCCAGCGATGGGCAGGCATTGACGGCGCGCCGGGCATGCGCGGCGAGGCCTGGCGGGACGCTGTCACCAATGATCGGGTAGCCCCACTCATCCAGTTCAATCAGCTCAGGCAGCAAGTCCGCGCACAGCCCGTGACCGGTGCAGGCGATCGGATCTATCGTCAGCTTGAGCGTCGATGTCATCGCCACTCCTGCTCGGCCCACGGCCGCGGGACTGGAAGAATCGCGGTCCGCGAGGCGCCGCGATGCGAGGCGAGGCACGGGCGGCGACGAGCATGACTGTGCGCGTCGGCCGCGAACGCGCGCAAGGCCGATGCGGCCATCCGGACCGCACCGTCTGGATGGCGGCAAGCGCCACGACCGGAGATCACGCCGAAGCGACGCTTCATCCGGCCGAGCGGATCGCCGTCCGGTCGGCCAGCAGCGAGCTGAGCGATGTCGTCGGAGATCGCTGGCAGCCCGAACATGCACGGCCCGCATTGCTGCGCGCCCTGGCTGGCCAGGAAGCGCATGATCCGTGCCGTCTCGGCGAGCCCGCACGATCCTGGCGGAAGCGCGAACAGGACGCCGGCGCCTGGCGACCCGCCGGCTTGCTTCAAGCCGGCCGCGGTCAGCGGCAGGCCGCCGACCGACGAGATCTCATGCCACGTGCCGAAGTACCCGCCAATCAGCACCGCCTCGCTACCCGCGTCCAGTCCGGCCAGCGACAGGACAGCCCCAACTGTCGCACCGGCCTCGACTTCGTAGACGCCGGGCTGCCGCACGGCCCCCGTCACCGTCGTCAGCATCGTGCCGGCCGCACCGGCACGGCCCGCTTCGCGGAACCACCGCGCGCCGTAGCGGGCGATCAGCGCCACGTGTGCCAGCGTCTCGACGTTGTCGATGAGGGTCGGGCGCTTGCCGACACCGCGCTCGAACGGCCGGGGCGGAGTCGTCACCGGCTTGGCCTCGCCGCCGTTCAGCCAGTGCACGAGCGAGGTCTCCTCACTCGATACGTAATGGTGCGGCAGGTCGTGCACGCTGACGGGAATGCGGTCCAGGCCAGCCTGCTGCCGCTCGCTGGCTGCCGCCAGCACGATATCGATCAGCCAGTCCCTGGTACGGGCCAGGCACAGATGTGCTTCGTTCGCGCCTACCGCCTCGGCCGCCAGGGCGATCCCGTCCAGGACCAGATGCGGGGCGCGGGCCAGCAGCGCCTGATCCTTCTCGCTGGCTGGCTCGCTCTCCATGCCGTTCGCCACGACCACGGCTGGCCCGCGCTTTGACGCCACGGTGCGCATCTTGGTTCCGGTGGGGAACCCGGCCCCGCCGCGGCCGGTGAGCCCGGCAGCTTCGAGGTGCCCGAGCAGGTCATGCCTCGAGATCGACCCAAGGGGCGCCGGTCCGTACCGATCTGCATGCTCGCGCAGTGTCGCGGGCCGATCGCTGTGGTGCCAGCCGAGCGTGAGGCGACGCAGCTCGACACCGCGCTCCGGCGCAGCCAGGTGCCCTGCCACTGGATGGCTCATGACTGGCCACCAGCCCGGCCGTCCGGGATTGCCGCTCTCGAGGACGTGTGCAGCAAGCTCGCTGGCGTGCCGGCCCGCCGAGACCAGCCGGGCTGCAGCGGGCCAGTAGCCACGAACGCGATCGTTGCCAGCATGAATGCCGCTGTCACCGTCGTTCCGGCAGATCGCACCGCGCCCGGCCCGGCCAGCCGCAGGCGCCAGAGCACGGCAGCGCCGACGATGAGAACGCAGAGCCCGTCCATCATCAGCAGCCAGGACAGACGACTGTCAGTGCCAGTTCCGAGGCCGTGCCAGAGAGCCACCGGCCAGCACGCGTAGGCGAGCCAGTGCACGGCCCGCCAGACCTGATAGGGCAGCCGCGCTCGCAGCAGGCTGCTGACCGCGAGCGCGACCAGCATGTCGAGCGCAATCGTGCCCAGGCTGAGCCACAGCGGCCGGTAAGCCGAGCTGAACGGAACGACGGCCGAGATGAAGCCGATGCCCGCGTATGGATCGAGGACGGTGCTGACCACATGCGTCGCCACGAAGGCGACAGTCAGCAGCGACAGGTTGCGATGCAGCCCGGCTCGCACGACGCCCGGCAGCTGCTGGGTGGAGAAACGGGCCGTCCCGGCGACACCGAGCGCCACCGTGGCCGTCAGGAGCACGAGGGCAACGACTCCGGTTGCCCTGGTCGTGTACCAGAGCTCGGTCACGATCCGCCGGAACTCACAACCGGCGGCGCGGGCGTGCTCACTGGCTGCTGCGCCGGCGGAGTCAGTCTGTGCCCGTGATGGTGACCGCGATGGCTGCCGCTCCTCGCCGAGGTGCCTGCGCTGCCGGAGCCGTTCGAGCTGGCTGGGGGAGCGCCAGTGGACGCGCGGTCGGACGTGGTCGAGGAGCTGGCGCTATGGCCCGGTATCGCGTGCGCGAAGGCGGTGCCCATGCCGAGCGACGCCGCCGCGGCACCTCCGGTGATCCATAGCGTGAGCTTCCGGATCCGGGACAGCCTCTCGTCGCGGCGACGCGACGCTCTGAGCACGTGATCGCGCATGCAGCTCTCACTCTCCTCGCGGCGGTCGATGGACCCGGGCGGCCGAACCACCGACATCAGCTTGCCCGCTTAGATCACGGTGACCGGTTCAGGAAAAGTTCAGAACTGGCAAATGTGCTGAGCGGGCTTCAGGCTGACCGGGCGCGGTCTGCCGCCGGACCGCGCCGCTGGGACCGCTCCTGCCGGGCGATGGGCAGCTCGATGGTGACGGTCAGCCCGCCGCCGGGCGTATCCGACAGTGCAGCTGTGCCGCCACTGGCAACCGTCAGCCGGTCAACTATCGCCAGGCCGAGGCCCGTCCCGCCATTGCTGGTCGCGAACCGGCGGAAGGCCAGCCGCTGCTGCTGCGCGCTCATGCCCGGCCCGTTATCGGCCACGACAATCCGGGCCCGGTCGCCGGCCGGCGCGGCCGCGATGCGGATCGTGCCGCCAGGCGGCAGCGCATCGAGCGCGTTCGCGATCAGGTTGTCCATGATCTGCTCGAGGTGGCCCTCGCCGATGCGCGCGATCACCGGCTTCAGATCGGCCTGCAGGCCGACATCTCGCTCATCAGCAGCGGGCCGCCAGGCGGCAACTCGCGCCCTGACCAGTTCATCGACGGCGAGATTCACCTGGGGAGTCGCGATGTTCTCTGCCCGCGCAATCGCCAGAAGGCCGTTGACAAGCCTGGACAGCCGGGCGATCTCCTCCTGGGCGCCGGCGAGCTCCTCCGCTGCCTCGGCTTCGCTGTCCTGCGCTAGCAGGTCGAGCCTGAGCCGAAGCGCTGCAAGGGGAGTCCGCAGCTGATGCGACACATCTGCCATCGTCGCCTGATGACCGCGGACGAGTGCCTCCAGGCGAGCGGCCATCAGGTTGAAGTTGTCGGAGAGCCGACGGACCTCGCTCGGGCCGCCGGTCTCAGGCGACCGGGTACTGAGCTCGCCGTCACCCAGCGCCTGGGCGGCGTCTTCCAGCTGGCTGAGCGGCCTGCTCACCCACCGAGCCAGGCCGATCGCGACCAGCGCCCCGGCCAAGAGCCCCGCACCGGCAATGGCTGCGATCACTCCCCACAGCACTCCTATCTCCCGGTCAACCTGGGCCGTTGACCTCGCCAGCGCCACGGCGCCGACACTGCCGCGTCCGGAGTCGCGCGACACCGGCGCGACGACGACGAACCGGCCGCCGGCTGGGTAGCTCTCAGTCCGGCCGGTCGCCAGCACGCGGCTGATCCGGGCGCCCGAGGCCGCCAGGGGTCCCGGCGTGCCGGCAATCTTCTGCCCGGCTGAGTCGATGACACTGACCAGGTCACCGCCCGCCGAGAGCTGGCGGATCGTCCGGTCGAGCGCCGGAGCGGGCCGTCCGTCATCGAGGCGCTCCTCGGCGATATTGGCCACTGTTGACGCCGATACGTGGGTCTCGTCTCGGAAGTCGTGCCTGTCCTGGCCAGCGGCGACCAGCCCGAGCGGCACGGCCACGACCCCCAGCACCGCTGCCATGAGTGCCAGGACCGCCAGGACGATCCGGCGCGCCATCTACGCCTCGCCGAGCCGGAATCCCCGGCCGTACACCGTCTCGATCAGGCCGGGGATGCCGAGCTTCCGGCGGAGCGAGGCCATATGCACGTCCAGGACCTTCGTCGGTCCGTACCAGTGCGAATCCCACGCCGTTTCCAGGATCTCCTGGCGGGTCACGACCCGGCCCGGGTCGCTGGCCAGGCACTCCAGGATGTCGAATTCCTTCGGGGTCAGGGAGACCTCAGTGCCCGAGACTGTGACCCGGTGCGTCCGGATGTCGACCACGAGCGGGCCATGCCGCACGACGTCGCCGCCCGGCCGCACTCTGCGCAGTACGGCCCGGATCCTGGCCTGCAGCTCAGCCAGCCCGAAGGGCTTGACCAGGTAGTCGTCAGCGCCCGCGTCCAGGGCCATGACACGGTCCGGCTCCTCGCCATGAGCGGTGACCACGATGATGGCGGCATCAGAGCGCTCGCGCAGCTTGCGGCAGACCTGAACGCCATCCAGGTCCGGCAGCTCAAGGTCGAGCAGGACCACGTCCGACTGGCCCCAGTTCAGGGCCTCATTCCCGGTCATGACGTGATTTACCTGATAACCACCGCGGCTCAGGCCGCGGACGAGCTGCGCGGCAATGCCGGCGTCGTCCTCGACCACCAGCACCCTCGTGCTCGCGTCGTCCAGCTCAGCAGCTGAACCGGCGGCAGGCGCTCTCATGGCACCTACCGTAGGCGACGGCACTAGGTGCAGGTGGCACGGACGCCATCTGGCCCCACCCGACTTTCGCCGCTCATATGCTGAGAGCCACTACAGCGCTCGGCTCCGAGACGCCGGTGCCTCGCTGACCGCAGGCAGGTGACGACATCAGTTCGACGGTGCGAGATGTCATGACCACGTCTGTTGTTGCCGTCCGCAGGGACGCATCATTCAAGGACATGGCGGCCATGCTGCGTAGCCGCGGGATCAGCGCGTTTCCCGTGCTCGATGACAGCGACCGGGTCGTCGGAGTCGTGTCGGCGGGCGACCTGCTGGTGAAGGAGGCTGTGCTGGCTGACGGCACCAGCCTGCTCGCGGCGCTGCGGCACGTTCGCGAAGACGACAAGGCAGCCGGGGTCACTGCGGCCGACCTGATGACCGCGCCGGCCGTGACCATCGGACCTGATGCACCGGTAGCGGAGGCGGCCCGGCTCATGTATGACCGCAAGGTGAAGCGGCTGCCGGTGGTAAACCCTGCCGGTCACCTGCTGGGCATCATCAGCCGGGTGGACGTGCTCGCCGTGTTCAGCCGCTCGGACACGGACATACGGGACGAGATAACCCATGCGGTATTCCCCGATATCGCCGCGGACACCGCGCGCCATCTGGATGCGGAGGTCCGGGACGGCATCGTCACGATCTCCGGTGGTCCGCTGAGCGAGCCGACCTCGCGGGCCATCGTGGACGCGGTTCGGCATGTCCAGGGCGTTGTCGGCGTGCGAAACCGGCTTAGCTAGCAGAGGGCAGACTGCGGCCGCCGGGAACGACCGGGCGCATATCGTGGTCCAGCTCGTACACCACCGGCCGGCCGGTTGGAACCTCCAGCAGTGCGCTGGCCTCGTCGCCGATGCGGTCCAGGTGCTTGACGAGCGCGCGCAGCGTGTTGCCGTGCGAGACCACGAGCACGCACGAGCGAGTCAGCAAGTCGGGAACGATCACGTCGTACCAGTACGGCAGCAGGCGTGCGGTCACGTCCCTCAGCGACTCCGTGCGGGGCCTCGCGCCGGTCGGGATGACCGCGTATCTAGGGTCGGCGAACTGCGAATACGGTCCCTCGTCGGGCATCGGCGGCGGGGCGGAATCGTACTCCCGGCGCCAGGTGCGGTACTGGCGGTCACCGTACTCGGCACGGACCTGTTCTTTGTCCCGGCCCTGCAGTGCGCCGTAGTGGTTGGAGTTGAGCCGCCAGGTGCGCTGCACGGGGATCCAGTCCCGGTCACATTCGGCCAGGGCCAGGTCCGCTGTCTGGATCGCCCGGCGCTGCAGCGAGGTGTGGACGAACGCAGGCCGCAGGTCGCTGCTCACGAGGAGCCGCCCGGCTTCGGTCGCTTCCTGCTCACCGGCTGGGCTCAGCGGAACGTTCACCCACCCGGTGAACAGGTTCCGGGCATTCCATACGCTCTCGCCGTGCCTCAGCAGCACTAGCCGGAGCGTCCGGTCAGAGCCCTGAGCCCACGTCACGGACGCAGGGCCGGTGCGCTAGTGACGGTCAGGCGTTCGGCGCGGGCCCTGATGCCCATGAGCATCTTTCGCTCCATGATCAAGCTACCCGGCTCCATCACGTACCTCGCGAAGGATCGTGCTATCCACGGTGCCCCCGGCATCGCGATGCGGTTCCGGCTCATCAGGCGCGTCGTTGCCTGGCCCGGCTCCAGGACGAACGCCCATACCCAATGACCGTCATCGGAGCGGACTACCAGGGCGCGATTCGGCTCGAGGCGCGTGACGCGCAGCACCGGGCCCCGCGAACCGAGCTGCCACGCGTCGCCCACCGAGAGATGCTGCAGCTCGGGGATGATCACATCGGCGCTGTGCATGTTCAGCCCGAGGACGTTCTCGATCCAGTCGTAGGTGTACGCGCCTGCCCTGCCAGGTCCCATCTGAAGCAGCCACGGCCAGACAAGGTCGGCTGGAGCCGCGATACCGATTGCCCTCGTCGTGAGAATGTCCGGCTCGGCGAGCAGGTCGTCGCCTGGAAATCTCGCTTCCGCTTCCGACCTTGTGGCTCCCCAGGTCAGGCACCAGTTGCGCCACAACCCGTAGCTGGCTACATGTGCAGACACCGCAACGCCCGCGCCGAGGCCCGCAACCGCGGCCATCCTCGCGCGGTCATGTCCTGCCTTCATAGCCTGAATTCCATCAATAGCCGACGGCCGCCGCCCGAGGCGAAGGTCCCGCTATGCGCGCCGGATGACCTTCCCAGCCGATCAGGCCGCAGAGGCTGGAAAGACGACTGAGTCCAGCCTGACGCGGCCAAATGCCGGAGCCGCAGGGACCTTCTGCTCTACCCGACGGTCGACCGGGGTAATGACATGGCACTCGGAGCCCTGCGGCCGATCGCCGCTGGCCGGCTCTTGTCCGGAGGTCAGGGAGGCTGCGCTGTGCCGCACATGCGGGATTTCCTGAGCCGCTTCCGGCCGGCCGGATCCCCTGGGCTTGGCCGCGCCGCAGTGCCAGCGGATCGACGACGCGAGCTTGAGGCCGAGCTCAGCCCGGTCCTGATGCTGCTGGAAGGGCCGAGCGCCGAGCGTTCCGACATCGTCATGGCGGCCCGCAGGGACGCGGAGCAGATCCTCCGCCGAGCCCGGAGCGAAGCTGACGGCATCAGGGCATCCGCTCACCAGGAGGCCACAGCCAGGGTTGCCGAGCTTGTCCAGGACGCAGTCGCCGCGGCACGCGCGGAGGCGACGGCAATTGCTTCGGCAGGCGCAGCCGAGGCAACTGCCATCACTGAGCGCGCTCGCCAGCGGTTGCCATCGCTCACCGATCAGGCGCTCGCCTTGGTGCGCAACCTCGGCGGTCCGGGCGGCCCGCCGTGACGGCGGGCTGGGTAGCTGGCACCGTCAGGGCGCGGGCGATGGCCAGGCGCGTGCTCGGTCCCGAAGCGGCCCGCCAGCTTGCTGCCTGCCGCTCCCTACCCGAAGCCCAGCGAATGCTGGAGACGACGCCGCTTCGGGGAGCAGCCGAGCCGGGTCTGACCCTGGCCGCTGCGCAGCACGCTATTGCCGAGACGATCCTGTGGGACCTGCGGGTGCTCGCCGGCTGGCTGCCGCGCGACGGAGTCGGCCTGCTGCGACTGCTGGCTGGCTGGTTCGAGATCGCCAATGTCGACGAACTGCTGCAGACGCTTGCCGGGCGGCCGTCGGGTCCAGCGTTCCAGCTCGGGGCCTTGGCGACTGCCTGGCCGCGGCTAAGCGAGACCCGCAGTACCGCGGAGCTGCGGCAGGCACTGGCCGCATCCGCCTGGGGCGACCCTGGCGGGGGCACGAGCCGAGACATCCAGGCCGGCCTTCGGACACGCTGGGCGGACCGCGTCGCTGTGTCTGGTGACCGAGCCCGAGCCTGGGCCGCGTCCGCCGCAGCCATCGCATCGCTCGACAGCCCCGGCCGTTCTCGCCTGACCAGGTCCGGCCGCCCCCTCTCGACGCTCGAGCCGGCCGTCCCGGCAGTCGAGCCCTGGCGGGCAGAGGCGGACTGGTGGCGGCGCGTCGAACGCGAGGGCCGGGCGTTGCTGCGGTCTTCCGCGACAGACAGCGGGCCGGTGCTCGGCGCGGTCGCGGTCATGACGGCGGATGCGCGACGCGTGAGCGCTGCCCTAGCCAGTGCCGCGCGTGGCGGCCTCGCCCTGGAGACCTACGATGCGCTGGCCTGACGCGGCCGTGCCGGTACGGATGCAGCGAGTCGCGCTGGTTGCGCCGAGCGCGGCGCTGCGCGACGTGCTCGCGCGAGTGGCCGACGCGGCCGTCATGCAGATTGACCGCGACGGGCAGCCGCACGGCACCGCAGCCCTCGGCAGCCAGCCGACCAGCCTGGCAGCCCGGCCAGCCGCGCCCCTTATCTCTCCCGCGGCACCTGACCTGACAGAGCTGGAGCGCTCCGGGCGCTATGACCTGCTCGCCGGCGAGGCAGAACTCCGCAGCCAGGCGGCAGCAGCGCTGCGCCGCCCTGATGCGGCAGGACTGGTCGGCTGGGTGCCCGTCAGTCGCCTGCCCGAGATAACGGCTGCGCTCGCCGAGGTGGGCGGCGCCGTCGTGCCGCTGGCGCGGCCAGGCTGGTCGCGGGCTCCGACGCTGCTCGCCGAGCGCGGCCTGCACCATGAGCTGACCCCCCTGGTGCAGACCTATGGCACCGTCCCGTACTCCGACCTTGATCCGAGCTGGCTGGCCTGGGCCAGCTACGTGCTGATGTTCGGGATGATGTTCGGTGACGCCGGTCAGGGCGTGCTGCTCGTCATCGCGGCCGTCGCCCTGCGCTTCGGCTGGCCGCGATGGCTACGCAGATTTCGTGCGGCCTGGCCGTTCGTCGGCGGTGCTGGGCTGGCGGCCACCGTCTTCGGCTTGCTGTACGGAGAGTTCTTCGGCCCAACCGGCCTTGTCCCGACCCTCTGGCTGAATCCGCTCGGGCGGCCGGTCACGCTGCTGCTGGCGGCGGCGGGCGTTGGCGCCGTCCTGCTCGCTGGCGCGTACGGGCTCGGCACGGTCAACCGCTGGCGGGAAGGCGGCTGGCGAGCCGCGCTGTACGCGCCGACCGGCATCGCCGGTAGCTGCGTGTTCGTCGGTGCTGCTGCGGGAGCGGCCGGCTGGCACGTCCACCTGGGGGCCTGGGTGCTGGCGGGCGGGCTGCTGGCCCTGGCTGGTCTCGGGCTCGCGTTCGCGGGGTTCCTCGCCGAGGCGGGCCGCGGCGGCACGGCGGTCACGCAGGCGACGGTCGAGCTGTTCGACCTCGTCGTGCGGCTGGGCTCCAACGTCGTGTCCTTCACGCGGCTAGCGGCGTTTGGCCTGACGCACGCTGCGCTCGGCATGCTGGTCTGGGACGGCGCGCGGGCGCTCTGGGATCGCGGCGGCCTGTTCGCCGCCGGCAGCGTCCTCGTGTTCGCAGCCGGAACCGCGCTGGCGTTCAGCCTCGAAGCGCTTGTCGCGGCTATCCAGGCGCTCCGGCTGGAGTATTACGAGCTGTTCTCCCGAGTGTTCGTAGCCCAGGGGGACCCGTTCCGGCCGTGGCACGTGCCGCTGGCGCAGGTGGCGGACTCAGCCACCGGCGAGCTGACTCACCCATTCGACACGGAGGTGGCACGGTCGTGATAACTGCCTGGCTTCTCGGACTCCCGGTCGTCATGGTCCCGGCCGCTGTGCTGGCGCGGCTGGCCGCCCGCCAGCGACAGCGCGGCGCGCTCCTCCTCGCGATGGCAGGCGGGCTGCTCCTCGTGGGCGCGACCGTGCTGCTCGTGGTCACCCTGGGCGGCGAGCCGGCTAGCGCGGCCAGCGTGTCGGCGGCCGCTCATGCCGCTGCCACCAGCACCGGCGGAAACTCAGCCGCCCTCGTCGGCGCCGCCGTCGCGGTAGCCGGGTCGACAATCGGCGCGGGGATCGCGGTCGCCTATACCGGCGCGGCCGCGCTGGCGGCCATGAGTGAGCGGCCCGAGTTGTTCGGCCGCGCCATGGTGGTAGTCGGGCTCGCCGAGGGTATCGCGATCTACGGCCTGATCATCGGCATCATCCTGGTCGGAAAGGCCTGATGGACGTGGCGACGGCGGCGGTCATCGGCGAGGCGCTGGCGGTGGAGGGATATGCGCTCGCCGGAGCCGTCGTCTGCCCCGCCGACAATCCGGACGAGGCGGCCGCTGCCTTCGATGCGCTTCCGTCCGGCACCGCGCTGGTCATCCTCACAGCGAGCGCAGCGGAGTGGCTCGCCGACCGGCTCGGCCAGCGCCCGGACATCCTGACGGCGGTGCTGCGGCCATGACAGGCGGGACCATGATCGACGCGCTCGAGCCAGTGCGGCAGCGATTCCGGCGCGATGCCGAGGATGAGGCAGCCCAGCTGCGCGCAGCGGCACGGGGGCAAGCCGCTGCCATCGTGGCGCAGGCACAGCAGGACGCAGTGGCCGCTCTCGCCCGGGCCGCAGCGCAGGCGGCGGCGACCGCCGAACCGCTTACTGCCGCCGAGCTGCGCCGGGCCCGTGAGGCCGCCAGGTCCGCCGTGCTGACCGCCCAGCGGGCGGCGTTCGACGAACTGCACAGCCGGGTCCGTGCCGCTGTCGCCGCGCTGCCAGCCGATGAGCGGTACGACCGGCTGCTGGACCGGATCACACGGCTGGCCGAGCTGGCCGCGAGCCCGGACGCGCAAGTGACGCTCGCACCGGGCGGCGGTGTCATTGCGCGCCGGGCCGGCGTGATCGTCGACTGCTCACTGGAACGGCTCGCCGATCTCGCCGTCACCGCGCTCGGCGCCGCGGTCTCCGAGCTGTGGGCGCCATGACCAGCAGCGAGGCACGCGTTACCAGGGTCAACGGCCCCCTTGTCGAAGTCACCGGCCTCGACCAGGTCGCGATGTCCGACGTCATCGAGCTCGGCAAGAACCGGCTGCCAGGTGAGGCGGTCGCCGTCCGCGGTGACCTGACGACGGTGCAGGCCTACGACTACACCGGCGGCCTCGCCCCGGGTCACCCTGCCCGCTCCCGAGGCGAGCCCCTGTCAGCGCTGCTCGGACCCCATCTGCTCGGCGGCATCTTCGACGGCCTGCTGCGGCCGCTCGCCGGAGCGCCCATGTGGCTTGAGCCTGGTGTAACTACGGCGGCAGCGGGAGGTCGCGAGTTCACCTTCAATCCGGCGGTGACCGAGGGCACCGTCGTCACCGGCGGCACCACGCTGGGCACTGTGCCGACAGCCGCCGGGATCGACTACCGGGTCCTGGTTCCCCCGCACCTCAGCGGACCGGTCACCGGCATTCACCCTGGCGGCCCCGTTCCCCTTCAGGGTGTCATCGCGACGATCGACGGAATGGCGGTGCGCCTCGCGTCAGCCTGGCCGGTACGCCAATCCCGCCCGTACGGCGAGCGACGTGATGCCGACGCGCCGCTGGTTACCCGTCAGCGCGTCATCGACCTGCTATTCCCCGTCACCAGGGGCGGCACGACCGCGGTTCCCGGCGGATTCGGCACCGGGAAGACGATGCTGCTGCAGCAGATCACCAAGTGGTGCGACGCCGACGTGATTGTGTACGTGGGCTGCGGCGAGCGCGGCAACGAGCTCGCTGACATGCTCGACGAGCTGGCCGGGCTTACGGACCCGCGGACCGGAGGGCCGCTGGCCGACCGGACAGTCGTCATCGCCAACACCTCGAACATGCCGATGATGGCCCGCGAGGCCAGCATCTACAGTGCGGCCACGGTGGCCGAGCACTTCCGCGACATGGGCCTGCATGCGGTCGTCATCGCCGACTCAACCTCCCGGTGGGCCGAGGCGCTGCGCGAGTTCGCGTCGCGAAGCGGTGAGCTGCCCGCCGAGGAGGGTTATCCTGCCAGCCTTGCCTCCGCGCTGGCAGCGTTCTACGAACGTGCGGGGCGCGTCATTACCCGGGAGGGCCGCGAGGGCTCGGTGACGATCATCGGGGCGGTTTCCCCCGCCGGGGGCGACATGACTGAACCCGTCACCACCTACACCCAGCGCTTCGTGCGCTGTCTCTGGTCGCTGGACCGCGACCTCGCCTATGCCCGGCACTACCCCGCCGTCTCCTGGGCCGGATCGTTCTCGCGCGACGACGACGTCGTGGCTAGCTGGCACGCCGGCCACGGCGACCCTGGCTGGGAGCAGCGCCGGGCCCGGCTCGCCGGGCTGCTCGCTGAGGCCGACCGGCTGGGCTCGCTCGCCGAGCTGATGGGCGTGAGCGCGCTGCCGCCGCCCGAACGAGCCACGATCCTCGCGGGCCGGCTGATCCGGGAAGGACTACTGCAGCAGAGCGCGCTGAGCCCCGTCGACGCTTCCTGCGACAGCACCAGGGCAGCCGCGCTCGCGGACGCTATCCTCGCCGTCGCTGACCGCTGTCAGCAACTCGCGCGGGCTGGGGTGCCTGCTGCCGTTATCGAGGAGACGGACTTCTCCCCCGTCCTGCGTGCCAGGGAAGACGCCGTCAGACCCGCAGATGTCGCCGACCGCCAGCGGGTCCTGCTGGCAACACTCGACCGGCTGGCTGTGCCGGCCGAGTCGCCGGCTGAGCCGACCGCGCCGCCCGGACTGCCTGCAGAGAAAGGCACTGCGGCATGACGGCGGCGTGGGCACAGCCTGAGTACACCGACATCGCCGAGCTGCGGGGCCCGCTCCTCGTGGTGCGCGGTGTGGCCGGCGTGGGCTGGGATGAGTTCGCGACCATCCGGGATTCCGCCGGGGGGGAACGGCACGGTCTGGTGCTCGAAGTCGATCGCGAACTCGCGGTCGTCCAGGTCCTGGAAGGCACGGCCGGCCTCGGCGCTACGGGAACCCGGGTGGGGTTCAGCGGTTCGCCGCTGCGCATCCCGGTAGGCCCGGACTGGCTCGGCCGGGTGTGCACCGGCCGCGGCGAACCTATGGACGGCGGGCCTCCTGTCACCGGCGAGGCGACAGCCGCCGTCACCGGATTCCCGTTGAATCCGGTGGTCCGCCAGCCACCCGCCGAGCCGGTGCTCACCGGCGTCTCGGTGATCGACGGCCTGACCACGCTGGTTCGCGGCCAGAAGCTGCCCATCTTCTCGGTCGCCGGCTTGCCGCATCTGGACTTGGCCGCCCAGGTCGCGGCTCAGGCGTCGACCGGCGGTGAGCCGTTCTGCGTGGTGTTCGCGGCGATGGGCCTCACCCACGCCGACACAGCGGCGGTGCGCCGGGTGCTCGACAAGCGATCCGCCGCAGCCGAGCTTGTCCTACTGCTCAACCTCGCCGACGCGCCGGTAATCGAGCGAATCCTCACCCCGCGGATCGCGCTGACAGTAGCTGAGCACCTCGCCTTCAATCTCGGCCGGCACGTGCTCGTCGTCATGGCGGACATGACGAACTACTGCGAAGCGCTGCGGGAGGTCTCCGCGGCGCGCGGCGAGATCCCGGCCCGCCGCGCGTATCCCGGCTACCTCTACAGCGACCTCGCGTCGCTCTACGAGCGGTGCGGGCGAATCCGCGGCGTGCCGGGCTCGGTGACGCTGATGCCAGTGCTGACGATGCCGGGCGGCGACATTACGCATCCGGTGCCCGACCTGACTGGCTACATCACTGAGGGTCAGATCGTGCTGTCGCCGGACCTGCACGCCCGCGGCGTCTATCCTCCGGTGGACGCGCTGTCCTCACTGTCCAGGCTCATGCGGCACGGCGCTGGCCCTGCGCTCACCAGGGACGACCACCTGGACGTCGCGGCGCAGACGCTCGCCGCGCTCGCAGCCGCACGGCGAGCCGCCGAGCTGGCCGAGCTGGTCGGTTCCGCGGCATTGAGCGCGGCGGACCGCCGTTACCAGGACTTCGACGTGGCCTTCGCGAACGACGTCATCAGCCAGCACCGCGCGGAGAACCGTTCGCTCGAGGACACGCTCAGCCGGGCCTGGCAGGCGCTCGCGGTGCTGCCCCGCCGCGAGCTGACGATGCTGTCGGCGGCGGCGCTCGATGCCTACTATCCCGCGAGCCCGTCGGCCCAGGCGACGGGTGCCGGGAGCGAGCCATGACACCCCCGAAGCTCGCAGTACCGCCAGGCCGGGCGGGCCACATCTGGCTGGTGCGGCGCCTCGACACCGCTCGGCGTGGCGCTGACCTTCTCGACCGCAAGCTGCGCATCCTGCAGCGCGAGCTGGTCCAGCTGCAGGCGGCGGCCGCTCAGACAGCTGAGCAGTGGGACCATTGCCAGGCCGAGGCCCGCACGTGGCTGCTGCGAGCTGCCCTGCTCGCCGGTGAGCGGGCCATCAGGCTGGCCGACGACGGCCAGCTAGCCGATGTGCGAGTCAGCTACGCCTCGACGATGGGCATCCGCCATCCCGAGACGGCCACCTGCGTCGTGCCGCCGACCCTCACCTGGGACGACCCGGTCCTCGCCAGCGCCCGCCACGCACACCGAGCGGCGCTCGAGGCGGCCGCCCGCCACGCGGCCGTCGCCGCGGCCGTGCGCGTGGTCGACGACGAGGTGCGCGCCACCCGGTACCGGCTCCGGGCCGTCAAGGACCGCTGGATCCCCAGGCTCGAGCAAGCGCTGGCCCAGGTGACCTTCACGATCGAGGAGCTTGAGCGGGCTGATGCTGCGAGGCTGCACCTTGCCGCCAGGCCAGCCCGTTCTTAGGCGCGCTTAGCTGGCAGAGCGTCCGGTCAGGAACTTAACGGCGCTGGCCTTCGTGCCTAGCTGCGGATAGTCGTCCTCGTCGATGCGCGCGCCCGTGCGCTCACAGGATCTCGACGAAGCGGAGGAAGTCCATCAGGCGCCTCACCCACCACCAGACCATGCTCCAGACCTGGCAGCGAGTCCCTGATCGGCGCGATCCTGCGCTCATACAGCTGCGGGCTGGTCACCAACACCTTGGCGTCGCCGGGACTCAGCCTCTCGCGGATGGGCTCCGGCCCGAACGCCGGGAACAGCGGCGAGAAGACGCTGGTGTTCTTCAGCGTGCCCAGCGCCGCGACATAGAGTTCGGGCACGCGGCCAAGCAGCGAGAACACCCGGTCGCCTTTCCCCACCCCGAGCGTCTGCAGCAGGTTGGCAAAGCGGCTGGTCTGTGACCGCAGGCTGGCGTAGCTGAGCTCGGTCACCGAGCCATCCCTGGCGATGCACCGCAGCGCCGCCGCGGTTGCCCGCGGACCGGCCGCGTGCCGATCCACCGCCTCGTGGCAGATGTTCAGCCCGCGCCCACCGGGCAGCCCGTCAAGCTCAGCCCGCGCATCGTCCCACGAGAAGTCGCGCACCGCCTGGTCATAATCCGCCAGGTTGAACCCGGACACAGGGCGGACCCGTTAGTGGCGAAGGTCCCACTGCCTGGGCCGTCCGTCCCTGCCGTGTGAGCTGGCGGCGAGCACACGATAAAAGTCACAGCCGTAGTAGCGCGTCGCTGGAGGTGCTTATGCGGCAGACGGTGCCATTGGGCACGATTGCCGGGATCCGCGTGGGGGCGAACTGGTCGGCTGTCGTGACTGTGGCGGTAATCCTGGACTTGCTCGCCACTAGTGCGCTCCCGGCTGCGGTTCCCCGCCAGCCGGTGGCGTTGTACTGGGTCCTCGGCGCCGCTGTGGCGGTTGCCTTCCTCGCCTCGCTGCTCGCCCACGAACTCGCGCACGCGCTGGTCGCCCGCAGAGACGGTATCAGGATCCACTCAGTCACGCTGTTTATGCTCGGCGGTGTAACGCAGCTCGACGGGGAGCCCGATACGCCGCGGGCGGACCTGCGGATCGCGCTCGCCGGGCCTGCATGCAGCCTGCTGGTCGGAGCGGCGTTCCTCGGCGGCGCGGCCGCCATCAGCGCCGCTGGCGGGCCGCCGGTTGCGACGGCCGCCGTGATGTGGCTGGCGCTGATGAATTGTGTCCTAGCCGCTTTCAACCTGCTGCCCGGCGCCCCGCTGGACGGCGGCCGGGTGCTGCGGGCGGCGCTCTGGCACCACTGGGCAGACCGGCAGCGGGCCGAGCGCGGCGCGGCAACCGCCGGCCGAGTTATCGGAACGGTCCTGGCGGTCCTGGGCATGGCTGAGATCCTGCTGACCCGTAACCTCATAGGCGGCCTATGGCTGGTCCTGCTCGGCTGGTTCCTGACCAGCGCCGCAGCTGCCGAGCACGGCGCTGCCGCAGCCCGTGCCCTGCTCGCTGGCGTGCGCGTCGCCGACGTGATGACGCAAGACCCCGATCTGGCCGCGGCCTGGCTGACCGTGGCGCAGTTCATCGGCCAGTTCGGCGGGCGGTCCGCACAGGCGGCATTCCCGGTCATCGGCCCCGCGGGCGGGCTGACCGGCATCGTCACTGTGAACCGGCTCAGCCAGGTCCCGGCGCAGAGCAGGGAGTGCGTGCTCCTCAGGCAGCTCGCGGTACCAGTACCCGAGGAATACCTGGTAAGTCCGGCCGACCCCGCTACGCAGCTGCTCAGACGTGTCCCGCTCGGCGGTGAGGTCCTGGCAGTCGTCGAGGACGACGGACGCATCACCGGCGTGGTAACCACTGAGAACCTGCGGCAGGCACTCCGATGGCGGAAGCTGACGCGCACGACCGTGTCAGAGGCGCTTGGTCCCTCGCCGCGCCGGAGCTAGCTCGGCTGCCCGAGCCCGGGGCCCGCGCCTCGTTACGGGCGGCCGCTAAGCGCCCTGCGCGTCCTGGCGGGCTGCCGTCACCAGCAGCAGCAGCTCGTGCGCGCGGCGCGCCGCCCGCTCCTCATCAGCCCTGGACCGCTCGGCAGTTATCGGTGCGTCCTCGAACCCGCGCGCTAGCACCTCCACCGCCTCGATCAGCGCGCCGACCTGGCCCTCCAGGCGGCCGACGCGCAGTTCCAGGGCTGCCGCGGCGCCCGGTGACTCTGCTCGTTTGCTCATACTCACCAGCCTCGCTCATGCCCGCCGGCACGAGGAGGGCCGGGGGGCCCTTGGTCTGCCTGGCTGGAAGCGCGCAGGTGCTGCGAGCGGGACCAACGGCCCTGGCCGGGTAGCTCAGAGCGCCATAGCCTTCCGGAGTGATGTGCGCTCCGGCCGGCCGGCCGGAGCCAGGGCCACGGTCGGGGGTGCGAAGGAGCCCGGCACGGCTGGCTGGGTCGCCGCGTTGCGAGGGGATCATCATGTTGTTCGCTAATCGCGATGACGCGGGCCGGCAGCTGGCCCGGCGGCTGGAGCACTTGCGCGGTCAGCCTGTCGTCGTCCTTGGCCTGCCGCGCGGGGGCGTGCCGGTCGCCGCCCAGATTGCCGCCGCGCTGGGCGCGCCGCTGGACGTGATCGTAGTCCGCAAGATCGGGGTGCCGTTCCAGCCAGAGCTAGCCATGGGGGCGGTTGGCGAGCACGGCGTGGCGGTGACCGATCGCCACGTCATCCGGGTCGGCGCGATAAAGCCAGAGGAGTTCGCTGCGGCCGAAGCACGCGAGCAAGCCGCAGTGAGCGCCCGCGCCGCCCGCTACCGCAGCTACCGGCCGCGCGAGTCGCTGTCCGGGCGGGTCGCGGTGGTGGTTGATGACGGTGTCGCCACCGGTTCGACTGCGCGCGCCGCGTGCCAGATCGCCAGGGCTTACGGCGCGGCCCGGGTCGTGCTGGCCGTGCCGGTCGCACCGCCCGGCTGGGAAGACAGGATCGGCACCGACGCTGACGAATTCGTCTGCGTCGAGACACCTCAGGACTTCTATGCCATCGGACAGTTCTATGCCGATTTCTCACAGCTCACCGATGACGATGTGATCACCTGCCTAGACGAGGCGGCCAGGGAGCAGGCGGCGCAGGCCGGCAACGGCCTGGCAGCGGCCACGGCTGACGATCCGCCCGGCCAGGGCGGGGAAGTACAGCCAGCCGCCGGTGCAGTCCAGCTGGCCGGGTACCTGACCATTCCGGAGAACGCACCAGGAGTCGTGCTGTTCGCGCACGGAAGCGGCAGCAGCCGGCACAGCCCCCGCAACCGATGTGTCGCGACTGTCCTGAACGAGGCGGGCCTGGGCACGCTGTTGCTCGACCTGCTCACCCCGGAAGAGGAAGCCGACCGGGCCAACGTCTTCGACGTCGAGCTGCTCGCCCGGCGGCTCGCCGACGTCACCAGCTGGCTGCGCACCCAGCCAGCCGTCGGCCGCGCTGCTATCGGCTATTTCGGCGCCAGCACCGGCGTAGCGGCCGCCCTGTGGGCCGCCGCGGAGCCCGGCAGCGGGATCGCGGCCGTCGTGTCCCGTGGCGGCCGGCCCGACCTTGCCGGCCCCCGGCTCGCGGCTGTCACCGCGCCCACGCTCCTCATCGTCGGCGGACTGGACACCCTCGTGCTCGACCTTAACCGCGATGCCCAGGCACAGCTGCGGTGCGAGAACAAACTCGCCGTGGTACCCGGTGCCACCCACCTGTTCGAGGAACCAGGAGCCCTGACCATGGCCGCCGCGCTGGCCACAGACTGGTTCGTCAGCCACTTCAGCGCGCAGCGGGTCGGGCTCTAGCCGCTTTTAGGCCTCATGCCCGGCCTGGGCGTTACCCGTCCTCGCCGCGGACGATCACGATCGGGCACGGCGAGTGGCTCGCGCAGTGCTGGCTCACCGAGCCGAGCAGCGCGCCGGCGAAGCCGCCGTGCCCGCGGCTGCCGACAACGAGCAGGTCAGCGCCCGTGGCAGCGTCCAGTAGCACGCGGGCGGGGTTGCCTTCTTCCACCCTGGTGGTGACCCGTACTGAGCTTGTCGGGTCAACTGACTCGGTGACCGCCTCTGTGATTACCTTCGCAGCGATCTCGTCGAAGCTGATCGGGTCCGCCGCCGATACCGGCACCCAGCCGTATCCGCCGTACATGGCCGGATAATGCCAGGCGATCACCGCCTCAACCGTGCTGGCGGTAAGCGCGGCTTGCCGCACGGCCCACCGCAGGGCTGCCCTCGAGGAAGGTGACCCGTCTACGCCAACGACTATCCGTACGCTCGGGGACTCCGCCTGCCGCGTCATTTCATTCCCCTTCCTCGGTCTCAACCTCAGCGTGGCGCGCGAGCGCCGGCGGGCTGCAGAGGCCCCTTTACCGGGAACGAGGGACCTTGGCCCTCGGCATCTGCCGGGCGAGTCTTACGGGGCTGTGCCACAGAACGAATCAGCGGGAACTACCGGACTGGCTCTGTTCCCGGAGTCGGGACGAACGTCGCTGGCAGCCGGGCCCACCGCCCGGTTCGCAGTCGCCTGCTTCGGCAGCATCATGACTCTAGGCAGGACTGGGGGCAGGAAAGATGAACGCAGAACCTGGTGATGACCTGATAGTCGACAGCGGCGCAGCCGGGCTCGGTGAGCGGGTCGGGACGATCCTCGAGATCGGCGGCAGCGACAGCCATCCCGAGTACTTGGTGCACTGGGTGGTCGGCGATTACGACTCGCTGATCGCTCCGTGGCCCGGCGTTCATGTTCGGCTCAGGGCGCAGCTGCCGGCATCGAGATTGGCGACCGGGTAGCAGTGTTGTCCCGTTCCCGGCATGAATGGACGCTCGCTGTAGACCTGACGTCCTGCCCGACGGTTCTTCGCTCCTCCGCCAGCGAGCTATAACGCGGTATGCACCTGCGCGCCAAGCTCGCTGAGTGCCTGTGACACGCCAGCGGCAAATACCGCAAGGTCGGGAACTGCCCGGCGGTCAGCAACGATGTCGATGTTGAGTTGTCCGGCGTAAGAGATCGCGCCTACCGAGATCGTCACGTTGCCCTGCACAATGCCTATCTGGAAGATCTCGACGACCGGCAAGCCCGCCATCGACATTCGCTGCGTCGGTCCCGGCAGGTCGCTGACGAGCAGATTAACCAGGCGCTGCCGCCGCATCGCGCGGACCATCCAGCGCTGCAGCAGGCGGCTGTCTGGCTGGTAAGCAGGCTGCCGTTTGCGCACCACGGTGGCCGCCGTGATCCGTGCCAGCAGCCTGCCGGCATCCGGTTCGGTAACAGGCAGCGGCACGAGCATGACGCCCACCCGGTTGCCGAGGGTTGCGGGCGAGATGCCCGGGCTGCGCAGGGACACCGCGACCGACGCCTTCAGCGCCAGTCCCGGCCTGAGCTCACCTCGCGCGCCCAGCAGGCTGCGCGCCCCGCCCGCAACCGCGGCAAGCAGCACGTCGTTGACGGTCCCAGAACGGCGATGCGCGGCGGTCCTGACGGCCTCGAGGTCGGTCCGGATCAAGGCCAGCCTGCACTCGCCGCTCACCGCGGTGTTCAGCGACACGCGTGGCGCGAGACCCTCGTGCGCGAGCCGACCCGCCTGCCGTCCGACCTGGCCCAGCCGATGAGCCAATTCGCCGGGATGGCCCGCCCCCGCGAGAGCCCAGGCAATCGCATGCGGCTTGCGGCCCAGGCTTTCTGCGGCAAGCTCCCCTGCAGTTGGCACGGGAACGGGCCGCCACGCCCGAGCAGCCTCGGACGGTTCGCCCCTGCCAGGGTCGAACAGCGCACCCATCAGCGCCAGCGCTGCCGTCCCGTCGGCGAGCACGTGGTGCAGCCGGATCAGCAGCGCTGATCTCCCGCCTGGGATCCCGGTCAGGAGCCAGATCTGCCACAGCGGCTGGGACCGGTCCAGCGGCGGCCGGTTCAGTTCCGCGCAGATGTCCAGCAGCGCTTGCTCGTCGCCGGGGAGCGGGACCGGCCTGGACAGCACGTGCCGGCGGACGTCGAAAGCCGGATCGTCGGCCCAGAACGGCGCGCCGAGGCCCAGATGGGGTCGGCAGAGAACCTGGCGCAGCCGCGGTACCAGGTGCACCCGGCTACCGACCGTCGCGACCAGCACATCGAGCCCGAGCGTGGCCGGCATGCCAGGGCCGCCGCCCGGGCCGAGTATGACCAGCGCCGCCACGTGCGTCGGCAGACCGTGATCCTCCACCCGGATGTTGCTCAGGTCCGACGGGCTCAGGCGCTCCGGACGGCGAGACCCGCTCCACCGCGCCGTCATGTGATCATCCCATCGGCCGGGCAGCGCGCACGCTGGTCCGAGCCCGCAGGGTGCCTTGGACGGGTATTGATCCAGATCTTCCCGTCGCCGATGGTATTCATGCTGACAGCTTTGGCGGTCGCCCGGCCACCGGCCAGGGCCCAAGGTCAGCTGGCCCGTCCCCTGGCAGTGCGCGACAGACCCGTGCCGCACCGTCGCGAACTTCGGTGAGTCCGCCAAGGTTCAGTACGATCGGCCACGGAGCCGGGACGTTCGGCCGCTAGCCGGAATCGCGGATCTGGCGGAAAGCTAGGCGGACCAGATGTCTGCGAGGTGATCGCATGAGCGCAGCGTCTGATTACCCGGTCCGGGTCGATGCCGAGCTTGATGCTCCGTTGTCGCGCTGGCTCTGGCTGGTGAAGTGGCTGCTGCTGGCACGGACCGTTACCCTCCGTTCACGCTCGCCGACGATCAGTCGTATCCGGCCCACCTGGAGGTCGCTTACCCCCAACGGCTGTCCCATGGGCTAGCTCTGGTCAAATGGTGGCTACTGGCGATCCCGCAGTACATCATCGTCGGCGTCTTCACCAGCGGGACCTTCTGGTTCACCTGGCGGCTCGGCGGTCATGGCTCTAGCCACAACTGGCCTGGGCTGATCGGGATCCTCGCAGTGATCGCCGCCGTCGTACTGCTCGCTACCGGCCTGTACCAGCGGCAGATCTTCGACCTGCTGGTCGGACTGAACCGGTGGGTGCTGAGGGTCGCCGCTTACGCGGCTCTGATGACAGATAGGTATCCGCCGTGCCGCCTGGACCTCGGCGGCCAGGATCCCGGCAGCGCGGTAATCGCCGACCGCCAACCGGACCGACGCCGTCACGGCAGCCACCCGCGCCGGCCGGACCGACGGAAGCAGTCATGCTGAGGCACTGTCGCCGGATCCCCAGCGGCCGGCTGAACGACAGCTTCACCGGAGCCAGCGGTGTTGTCGCCGCCAGCGCCGTTGTTGCCGCCAGCGCCGTGTTGCTCGCCTTCTTTGCTACGCCGGCCATGGCGAATCCCGCGACCTTCGCCCGCTACCTGCCTGGTGCCAGTGCGACCGGCTATTCCGGCCCGGCTTTCGATAGGTGCGCCGCGCCGCCGCTGGCCACGATGCTGGCCTGGAACGCGTCGCCATATCGCGCGCTCGGCGTATACATCGGCGGCGTCGACAGGCACTGCAGCCAGTCAGAGCTCACCGCATCGTAGGTCGCCGGCGTCTCGGACCTCCGCTGGCGGCTGCTGCCTATCTACAAGGGCTTGCAGGCGCCATGCGGGAACTCCGCGCACAAGATCAGCCCCGCCAGCGCAGGAAGCCAGGGCACTGCCACCGCCGACGACGCGATCAGCCAGGCGAACGGCTTCGGGATGCTCAGCGGCAGCGCAATCTACTACGACATGGAGGCTTAGCCGGTCGGGGGTGCGTCTGGCCGCGCCGCAGTGCTGACGTACCTGTCCGGCTGGACCGCTGAGCTGCATCACCCTGAGCATCGACAACGACCAGGTCGATGCGCCGGTCGCGACCATCGCGCACGGATACCGGGTGACCAGCGCGACTCCGCTGAGCGCCCGCAGCGGACCAGGCAGCAGCTATCCGGTGAAGCGCAGCTACGCACTGGATGCGACGCTGCAGGTGAGCTGGCAGGCCCGGGGCCAGCTGGTCGGGACCACGAGGATCTGGGACAAGCTCGCCACCGGCCGGTACGTCACTGACTATTACGTCAGCACGTCGTTGAGCACTGGTTACACATCACCTCTGCCGCCCTGCACCTACCCGTTCCAGGTGACCGTGTCGGCTGGCCTGAGCGAGCGAAGCGGACCCGGCCCGTCCTACCCGAGCACCGGTAAGCTGCCGAACGGAGCTCTCGCCTGGGTGAGCTGCCAGCGCGCTGGTGCCAGGGTCGGTGCTACGTCCGTCTGGGATCGGCTCAGCAGCGGTCGCTGGGTGACTGACCTTTACGTGTCGAGCCCGAGCAAGCGGTCCTACAGTGGTCCCGTGCCCAGGTGCTAGCTCCCTAGCTGAGCAGATCGCTAGTGATCTCGCCGATGGTCCGTGCGCCAGCCAGGGTCATCACTTCCCTGAGCTCGCCGGTCAGCCTGCGGAGCAGGTCGGCCACGCCGTCGGCGCCGCCGTCACCGGACGCGCCGCCAGCGGTCAGCGCCCACAGCACCGGGCGGCCGACGAAGACCGCGCGGGCACCCAGAGCGAGAGCGGCCAGCACGTGCTCCGCGCTCCGGATCCCCCCGTCGACGTAGATCTCGGCGTCCTCGCCCTGTATCGCCGCCACGATCTCGGGCAGCGCGTCCGCGGTCGCCGCAGCCTGATCAAGTTGCCTGCCGCCGTGATTGGACACCTGCACGGCCGCGGCGCCAGCCGACACCGCGACGCGGGCGTCGTCTGCTCGCAGCACGCCCTTGACCACCACCGGCAGGCCTGTGACGTCTCGCAGCCAGCCGATCGTATCGGGCGTCAGGTCGTCGGCATATTCCACCGCGGCGTCCGGCAGGCCGCCCTGGTCGACATTGGCCCTTAGGTATTCGCCTGGCACGACGTCGTAGACGCTCTGGCCGGCGTTGTGCTTGCGGCCCACGACCGGTGTGTCACCGGTCAGCACGACCGCGGACGCCCCGCCGTCAACTGCGCGCTGCAAGATTGCCCTGGTCAGGCCGCGGTCTCGGAACACGTACGACTGCAGCCACCACTGCACGCCAGTCATGCCGATCTGCTCGAAGCTCATGCCACTGTTTGTGGACACCTGCATGAGCGACCCAGCCGCGGCAGCACCGCGAGCCGTCGCGATCTCGCCCATCGGGTGGGCAGCCCGGTGCATGGCTGTCGGCGCGACGCAGACCGGCGTTCTAAGGTCGTGCCCAAGCAGGGTGGTAGCAGTCGAGACGCTCGACACGTCGCGCAAGATCCTCGGCCGGAACCGGATGCGGTCCCAGGCGGCAGTCGCCGCCGCGGCGGTGATGCCACCTGCCGCGCCCTGGTTGAAGTACTCGCTGACGGGTGCCGGCAGGCGTTCGGTAGCGATCCGCTGCAAGTCGTCCATCTGCACACGGCGATCTTCGTGTACGCCCCCGGCCCGCGCAACTCCGGCCCGCTTGACAGCCGGCAGAGTTCATACCTAGGGTTGCTAGGTATGAGGTCCGAGAAGCTCAAGGGCAACCTGGACATGCTGCTGCTGGCGGTTCTCGCGGCCGGCCCCGGCCACGGGTACTCGATCATCACCCGGCTGCGGGAGCGCAGCGGCGGAGCCTTCGACCTGCCGGAGGGGACCGTGTATCCGGCACTGCACCGGCTAGAGACCGCTGGGCTGCTCGACAGCGTCTGGGAGGTCGTGGCCGGCCGCGAGCGCCGGCTGTACCGGCTGACGATGGCCGGCCAGGAGTCACTCGCCAGCGAGGCCCGGGAGTGGCGGGCATTTACCGGCTACATCGCCATGGTCCTGGGTAGCTGACGGCTAATTCCGCGTAACGAGGAGAGCAGATGCGCGACACGGCAACTGCGCCGTCTGACGACGGCCCGGTTGAGGAATACCTGGACCGGCTGCTGCTGACGCTGGGCGGCTCGCCGCGGCAGGTCAGGCACACGCTGGCTGAGGTCGAGGCGCATCTCCATGACGCGGTCGCCGAGGAGATGGCCGCGGGCAAGTCACGGCCCGAGGCCGAGGTCGCGGCAGTGGCGCGGATCGGCTCGGTCCATGACATCACTGGCCGCAGCGCGGCGTTCGGCCGGCCGGCGGCCGCGCTCGTGCGCCGCGCGGCGCTGGCCGCGTCCCTGATCGGCGGCGTGGGCCTCGTAGCCATCGGGATCTCAGGCGCCATCTCGTGGGCACTGGCAGCGATGCGAGGCGGCAGTTTCGTCACCGCGCCGTTCCCGCCCGGAAGCTATACCAGCGCCGACTGTGCGCGATGGCTGGCGGGCGACCCGGCGACGCATAACTGCGTGACTGCGATGATCTACGACCACGTCGGCGACATCGTGTTGCAAAGGCTCACGGGTGGTGTCCTCGGACTGCTCGCCCTGGCGGCGTACTGGTTCATGCGGCGCCGCTGGCATGATCGGGGCACGCTGACGGCGCTCCCGCTCGGGAGCGCGGAGGCGGCAGGCGGCCTCCTCGCCGTGCTCGTCGGACTCGGCGGCCTGGGTATGGCCATCAATACCGAGATGGTCCAGCGCGGCCAGGGGGCGGGCCAGTTGTTCAGCGTCGCAGCCGCAGCGCTCGCGGCGGCGACTTTCTTTTCGATCCGGCTCTGGGCGGTCCGCAGCCAGCCCCACCGGGCGGCGGCCGCGGTCAGCTGATCACGCCAGCCCGGGCGACCTCGACGCTGCCGGCCCGCGCGGCTAGATTCAGCCACGGGCCGACCGAGAGGGAACGCACGTGAACTTCATCCTGGTTATGCGGAACGAGCAGTCCGACCTTGTCGCAATCGGCCCGGTGTCGATCGAGTACCAGGCCGCGATGCTGCGCGACGAGCTCGAGGAGAGCTCGGGCTGGACCACCGTCGGGATCGCTCGGGTGCTCACCGAGGACCAGGCCCGGCAGAAGATCGCGGCAGCTCAGCTGTAACGGCGCCGCCGCAGGCTGACTCCCGCCCGGAAATCCTGTTGCCCCGCTCGCCGCGGCATGCCACGCTGTGCCCCGGACGGGCGAGTCGTGCCCGCCCGTGCTAGCGCCACCAGAGCTGGCTGCCCCTCGGCAGAAGGGAGGACGCAGATGACGAAGGTCATGTGCCTCGTGCTGTCCACCCTTCCCTCCTGCCTGAGGAGCCTGCATCGTGCGCGATCCGGCGTACCATCCCCGTCGCGGTAAGCGGCGATTCGACGACGACGAGCCAAGCTTCGCCAAGCGCAACCGCTACCGGGACGCGCTTGTATCTCTTGACGACATTGACGCCGCCGACGGCGTCACCTCCGGAGACCGCTGGTCGACCTGGGACCAGTCCACGCTGGCGCAGCGCGGCCCGCACCCGCATCCGGACTGGCTGGTCACCGAGCTAGGCGCCACCGATACCGAGCTCGGAATACTGAAGACCGGCAAGGAAGCCGACGTTTTCCTGCTGCGGCGTGGGGTGCCCAGTACTGACAGGTCCTGCTTGCTCGCGGCGAAACGGTACCGGTCTGCGGAGCACCGGCTATTCCACCGCGACAGCGAGTACCTGGAAGGCCGGCGAGTCCGCGAGTCGCGCGATAGCAGGGCCATGGCCAACCGGACCGCAGTCGGCCGCCAGATGATCGCCGTGCAGTGGGCGAACGCTGAATTCGCCGCGCTCTGCCAGCTGCACCTCGCCGGCGTTCCGGTGCCGTATCCGGTCCAGGTGCTCGGCACCGAGCTGCTCATGGAGTTCATCGGCCAGCCAGATGGCACGGCCGCTCCCCGCCTCGCGCAGACGAACGGCCGCGGCGCTGAGCTGGCCGGGCTGTGGGAGAAGCTCGTCGAAGCCATGTGCGCGGTGGCCAGGCTGGGGCTTGCGCACGGCGATCTGTCGGCCTATAACCTGCTGGTCCGCTCCGGGCATCTCGTCATCATCGACACACCGCAGGTCGTCGACGTGATCGCCAACCCGCGCGGCGGCGAGTACCTGGATCGTGATGCCGGGAACGTCAGCAGGTGGTTCGCCGCCCGGGATCTGACCGGATTCAGCGCCGGCACACCGGGACCCGATGAGCTAGCCGCGGTACTGCGTGCGGAGGCTCGACTCGGCGCCGGCTAAGTGAGGCGGCGCTCCGCTGCCCACCGCGTCAGCTGGTGCCGCGTCGACAGCTGAAGCTTGCGCAGGACCGACGAAACGTGACTTTCCACCGTCTTCACCGAGATGAACAGCTCCTTGGCGACCTCGCGATAGGTGTAGCCGCGCGCGATCAGCCTCAGCACCTCCCGCTCCCGCGCGGTGAGCTGGTCAAGCTCGGGGTCGAACGAGGGACGATCGACGCCGGCGCTCGCCCCGGAAGCGAAGGCGTCCAGCACGAAGCCGGCCAGGCGGGGCGAGAAGACCGCATCTCCGGCGGCGACCCTGCCGATCGCAGTGATCAGCTCGGTGCCGGAGATCGTCTTGGTGACGTAGCCGCGAGCGCCTGCACGGATGACTGCGATGACGTCCTCGGGAGCGTCTGAGGCCGACAGCGCCAGGAACTTAATGTCCGGGTGATCGGCCTTCACGGCTGCTACTACGTCCTGACCACCGCCGCCAGGCAGATGGACGTCCAGCAGCACGACCTCAGGCAGGGACTCAGATATCTGCGCGATCGCCGGCGCTACGTCGGCCGCCTCGCCGACGATGTCAACCGCGCCGGCCAGCTCAGACCTGACCCCGGCCCGGAACATGCCATGGTCGTCGACCAGGAACACCCGCGGCTTACCGCCCGGCGCGGACGAGGCAGTAGCCGCTGAGGCCGGCCGAGGTGAGGTCATGGCCGCCTCGGCTGCCTGTCCGCGACGGGCCTCGGCATGACCAGCGAGACCTCGGTGCCCTGCCCTGGAATGCTGCGGACGGTCGCTGAGCCACCCCGGCGGGCCATCCGCGAGCGGATCGATTCGGCCAGCCCCTTCCGGTCGGCCGGGACTGCGGCCGGATCAAAGCCGCGGCCGCGATCACGGACGAACAGCGACACGGTGTCGGGCTCTACTTCGGCGAAGACCGACACCACGTCGGCGCCTGACCACTTTGCCGCGTTGACCGTCGCCTCCCTGGCCGCCGCCAGCAGCGCGCTCAGGTCGTCATCGAGCTCGCAGTCGCCCACCGTGACGGCGTCCACGGTAATGCCGTGCTGAGCTTCGACTTCCTGCTGGATCAGCCGCACGCCGTCGGCGACCGTCCCGGCCTGTCCCTCCATGGAGCCCGGCGGCCGGCCGTCGAACAGCCAGGCTCGCAGCTCGCGCTCCTGGGCCCGCGCCAGCTTCACGACCTGCTGCTGATCACCAGCTCGCCGCTGGATCAGTGCCAGGGTCTGCAGCACCGAGTCGTGTACCCGCGATGCCATCTCCGCCCGTTCCTCGGCTCGGATCCTGGCCCGCCGCTCGGCGGCCGCCTCCAGCGCAATCCGCAGCCACCACGGCCCGAAAGCCAGCGCGATCCCGCCGACCAGCAGAATGACGCCCGCCAGCGGCTTGAGCAGCGCGAACCGGTCGTGCCCCTCAAGCAGGAGCCAGAGACCGATCACCAGGAGCACGCCCGCCGCGACGATCCTCAGCACGCGGCGGGAACGGGGGGCTGTCTCGGTCATGCCCGCCGGGTCCGCCAGACTGCGCAGGTACTCCAGCTCCTCAGCAGGCGCGTTCCGCCAGATCAGCACAAGGCCGGCCGCGCAGGCGATGATCGGTACCGCGAGCGAGGTCACCCATGGAGCGTTGAGTGCGGACGCAATGACCAGCGCGACGACCAGGACGGAGGCCAGCCCGGCGGCCAGGACGATGCCGCGCTTGTCGGCCAGGGCCTTGGTGCCGATGTTGCCATCGGCGTCCTCGGCAGGGATGAGCAGCCAGGCGAGAATATAGGCCATGGCGAGGTAACCAGTGGACAGCACGATGGCGATGATGAAGACCACGCGGATGAGCCCGACCGAGATGCCGGTCCGCTTGGCGAGCCCGGCTGCCACGCCGCCGAACAGCCGGTCATCACTGGCCCGGCGCAGCGGTCCGCTGCCGGCCGGGCCCCGGGTTACCCGCACGCCGTGGCTTTCCAGGCGAGCCGTCCAGTGGCTGGAGCTGCCCGGATGTGGCTGGCCCTGCTCCTGATGATCGGGCTCGGGCGTTTCCGGCATGTCCGATGACAGCCCGAAAGCTCCGTCCGTCGCGGCGGTAGCGCCCGACCGGGCGGCGGTATCAGCCTGATCACCCATGAGCCCATCATGGCCTGAAAATCGGACCCGCCGCTATCCGGGCACTCCCTGGTCCTGGCCAGCGCCGCTCAGGGTCGGCTCCGGGTTGATCCCGATGGCCGGCCTGGACGCCAGCGGGCACGCTCGTCCCATGAACACAACGATTAGCTCCGAGCCCGGCACCAGCCGGGCCGACCAGCCCGTCGGCGCCCGGCCGAGGGCCGCCGCCCTCATGCGCTCCCGGCACGACCGGATGCTCGGCGGGGTAGCGGCGGGCATCGCCGGGTACGTCGGCGCCGACGTCTCCCTCATCCGGATCGCGTTCGTGGTGCTCACCCTCGTGGGCGGACTCGGCATCCCGCTGTACCTGGCGTGCTGGCTGCTGATCCCCGATGAGTACACCGCGCAATCCATCGCCACCGAATTCACCAGCAACAGGCAAGCGTGGCACGACTGACCGGGCGGGAGCAGCGCGCTATGTCCACACCAGCCAGCCCGCCGCGGCGGACCGGCCCGGCCCTGCGGCGAGCAAGCTGGCCCGGCTCGCAGATGCGGGTCGGCGACGCCGAGCGCGCTGCCATCGCCGATCGCCTGGCCAAGCACTTCAGCGACGGGCGGCTCGACAAGGCTGAGTTCAACGAGCGCCTGGATCAGGCGATGCGGGCCAAGACCATGGCCGACCTGACCGGCTTGCTCTCCGACCTGCCGGATGACGAGGCTATCCAGCCCCAGCTGCCAGCGGCCGGACGGCGGCACGAGCGGAAAATGCGGAAGGTAGCGCTGGAGCGGGAGCGGCTGCGGCTCAAGCACGAGCGCCGCGAGCTCCGGCGCGCCGAACGGCGCGGGCGCGCGCATTCGCTGCGCTGGGTGCCCGTGTTCGTGCTAGCCGGCATCGTCGCGGTCACCATGCTGCGCACCCTGACGCACTCCATCGGCGCCTGGCTCCTGGTCGGGCTGATCGGCTACCTGTGGCTCCGCCGGGACGACAGCAGCTATCGCGACTACTAAGACCGCCAGGGGGCGGGCTCAGCTCGGCAGCAGTGCCTCGTTCCACTCCCTGATGGTCCAGCGCCGGACCACGCGGTTCAGGACGAACGGATCGCCCTCGGCAAACTCCTCCGCGGCTGCCCGGGTCGCGAAGACGGCCATCGCGCCAGCCCCGTCCGTGAACGGCCCGATGGCCAGCAGACGGCTGTTCTCGGCGAACTCCTGCCAGCGAGCCCGGTGCGCGGCGAAGTGCGTCGGTGCCAGGGTCGCCATGTCGTCCCCTGACTCATAGAACAGCACATATTTCACGGGAACAGCGTAAGGGTCAGCAGTGCGCCTGCCGGTCTGCCATGAAGGTCGCGAGCCTGTCGATTCCGAGCCCGCTGATCAGCAGCCGTTCCTTGTTACTGGCGGTCAGCCGGGCGACCCAGTCGGTGAACCCGCCATCCCCGACTTCCCGCCAGTATCCGTCGACCTGAACGTTCAGCTTGAAGCACAGGTCGCGATAGTAGGCGCGGCCGGACTGCCGCCCGGTGTCGATGATGACCTCGGCGCCGGGATCGGCTAGCTCAGCCAGAACGGCCGCGGCTATCGCCTCGCCCGCGGCCGATAGTGGCGTGAGCGCGACCTGGATGAGCCGCAATTCTGCCGCGGCGAGACCGGCCGTCATCGCCCGCACCTGCGCGGTGAAAGCCTCGCGCTCGAACGAGCGGCCACCTGGGTCGCGCCCCCCGGTCACCAGGCCAAGCAGGCTGAAGTGCGGAAAGAATCCCGGTTGCGTCGGCTGGGCTCGCACCACGCGCTGGAATGCGGCCAGCCGGACCCGGCTCGCTGGGTCGGCGAGCCGACGGCCGGCCGCTTCCAGCGCGAGCGCGTTCGTGGGGTCGGCCGCCACCTCGCAGGCGCGCATCGCCGTGACGACCTTGTCCTGGCTGACCGGGCCAAGCCCCGAGTGCGTGCCGAGCGGCACCAGCGGAGCGAGCGTCAGCAGCTCGAACTCTGGCGGCAGGCTGCGCGCCAGCGCGTCCTCGGCCCGCCGCAGGTCGTGCCATGGAGTGTCGGCGGGGCGGGCAAACCGGTCGCTGCGATATCGCCGGATGATCTCGGCCGGGGTCTGGCTCGCGGCGCGGCGCCTGGCCACTTCCAGCATCAGGCTGGTGAAGTCGCTACCGCTCAGAGCCGCCAGCCGGTCGAGAACGTCGCTTCCGCCGACCGCTCCGGCCACGCGCGCGACCGCTGCCCTGCTACTCGCGTCACCTGCCACATTCACGACCCGATCCTCCCTGACGGGAGAGGCAGAAGGCACTCGGTTATCCGGGCTGCCGCACATCCCTAATGTTTCCTGCCCACAAAGCGGACGAATCGGTTGGCAAAGTGCAGGAAGCGTTAGGGATGTCAGTGGGGGCGAGGAGCCTGAGCGCCATGAGAGCCCCGAAGTCGCCAGAAACGCGGCGTATTGCCGGGATTATGACCGCAGGCGAGCTCGTCGCTGCAGGATTGTCGGATCGCCAGATCCGAAGACTCGTCACACTCGGCGACCTGCATCAGGTCGCACGCGGCGTCTATGCCGACGGCACGAAGGCGCGCGACATGCTGAAGCGCCGGGACGGCCGTCAGCTGTTAGAACTAGCCGGGGCAGCCGCTGCAGTCGGGCCGCGCGCGATCGTCAGTCACGAATCAGCCGCGTATCTGCACTCAATCGATCTGCTCGCCCGAGCGAATCAGGCAGCCAGCTTCACGTATCCCGCCGACCGAGGCGGAAAGGTGCGCGCCGGCGTCCGGCTGCACGCTGCGACGGTTCCGCCGGAGCAGATCAGCACTGTCGTCGGGCTGCGCGTCACGACACCGGCCCGGACAGTAATCGACCTGGCCCGCACACTGGAGTTCCGGGCGGGCGTCGTGTCGGCTGACTCGGCGTTGCAGCGAAAGCTCGTGACGAAGCCCGAGCTACGGGCGGTGCTTGCCACCTGCTCGCAGTGGCGCGGAGCGCGCCGGGCCGCCGGCGTGATCGAGTTCAGCGACGCACGCGCGGAGTCGCCGCTGGAGTCGATCGCCAGGGTCGCATTCAGGGACTGTGGTCTGCCCCCGCCAGAGCTCCAGGTCTGGCTCGGCGGAACCACCGAGCCGATCGGACGGGTCGACTTCTGCTGGCGTAAGTACTGGACGATTGCCGAGGTCGACGGAGCACTCAAGTACGACGGCCCCGACGGGCCGAGGCGCGTCACGCTGCAACTGCGACGGGACATGTTGCTGCGGGAGGACGGCTACGAGGTCGTCCATTTCACCTGGGACCAGATCAACGACACCCCGCAGCACGTGGCGGCCTCGATCAGGGCAGCGTTCCAGCGCGGCGTGCGGAACGCGACCCGTCCTGGTCGCCCGGGCAGCGCAGCCTAGCGGCCGGGCAGAGCGGCGAGCGCAGCCAGGATCCGCTTCTCGGAAACCGGTCCCGCAGTGCCCACGACCTGGGCGAACAGGCTGACCCTCAGCTCCTCGATCTGCCATCGGATCGCCTGCACATCAGGACGGGAACGGGCAGCTGGCCCCAGCTCCGTCACGAGCGCCTCGTACTCGGCCGTCACCCGATTCACGACAGCCATCCGCTCTGCATCCTTGGCCTGCTCCCCCGCGAGCTTGTCCAGCCGCCGTACGATGGCGCGCAGATAGCGAACCACGTCACGCAGCCGCGCTGCTCCGGTTACTGCGACGAATCCGGGGTAAATGAGAGCGGCGAACTGGGCGCGCACGTCGTCCAGAACCCTGGCCAGCGCCGGTACCTCCCCCCCGTCGGCGCTGGCCAGCCTTACCTCGACCTCGTGCGCCTCAGTGAGCATCTGCGCGACCGCGTCAAGCACTCGCGCCGTCGCGGGAGCCAGCCCGTTGCGGGCGGCCTCGACCAGCCGGGCGAAGCCATCGGCGTCCCAGGCCGGGCCGCCCGCGTCGGTCAATAACCTGGTCCGCTGCCGCCGCCGCGCAGTCGTCGAGAAGCGCCGCGGCGCTCGGATACGGATGCCTGCTCATGGCCATCTTCGCTGGCATCGGCAGCCGGCCAGCGATCGACCGTACGCCGGACGGCACCGCGATCAGCAGCAGACGGCGAGTGCCGAGCCGCATCGATGCCTCCGCCTCGGCTTCGGTGTCGAAGATCCGGATGTCAGCCGAGTCGCCGCCATCAGCCAGTGCCGGGTACCCCCGCAGCTGGCCGCTGGTGAACACCCGGGGCAGCGTGCTCGAAGTCCCAGCTGCGCAGTCCGGTCCTGGTAAGGTCGGCGGCCGCCTGGGTCAGCATGGCGGTCAGCTGCGGCCGCAGTTCGGCGCGAAGCTCGTCCAGGTCCTTGCCGGTCGCGAGTACCTGGTCTCCGTCCACGACCTGGTAGGTCACTCGCAGATGCGCGGGCAGGCCGGCCACATTCCAGGCCGACCTGGGGATGCGTACGCCGCTGCGCCGGGCCAGCTCCGCGCCGAGCGCGTCGAGCAAATCACCCTTCGGATTCCCGAATGCCGCCAGGACCGCCCTGGCGGTATCCGGGGCCGGGATGAAGTGGCGGCGCAGGTCCTTCGGCAGTCCTCGGATGAGCTCAGTTACGAGCTCCAGCCGCTGTCCGGGGACCTGCCAGCTCAGGTCAGCCTCGTTCCCGGCAAAAAGGTCCTTCAGCGGGATGTCGGCCGTGACGCCGTCCTGTCGGCTCGCCGGGCGCAAACTCGTACGACAGCGGAATCGCGCCCCAGCTCGCCGGGTAGTCCTCAGGGCGGATCTCGCTGGCAGCGGGCGCCGCGAGGTCGGCGGGACTGAGATCGAGCAGAGCGGGACCGGTAGCGCGGGCCTTCTTCCACCAGGAATCGAAGTGACGGGCGGAGGTGACCGTCTTCGGGATGCGCTGGTCGTAGAAGTCGAAGATGGCGGAGTCGTCGGCGACCAGGCCGCGGCGGCGGGCCTTATGCTCGAGCTCCTCGGCTTCCTCGCGAGCGTGCTGGTTGTGCGCGAAGAACTTGTGATGGGTCTGCCAGTCGCCCTCGACGAGCGCGTGCTGGATGAAGAGGTCGCGCGCGGCGGCCGGGTCGACGTTGCCGTAGTTGACCGGCCGGGCGGCGACAATCGGCAGGCCATACAGCGTGACCTTCTCCGTCGCCAGCACCGCGCCGCGCCGCGCGTCCCAGCGCGGCTCGCTGTAGCTGCGCCGGACGAGGCCGCCCGCCAGCGACTCGGCCCACTCGGGCTCGATGCCGCGCGACGGTGCGCGCCCACAGCCTGGAGGTTTCGACAAGTTCGGCCGCCATGACCCACTGCGGCGGCTTGCGGGCGAGCGGCGAGTCGGGAAAGATCGCGAACTTCGCGCCGCGTGCGCCGAGGAAGTCGGCCGGCCCGCGCCGTCGGCTGGGCTCGGCCGCACCGCGGTCGCCGGCCTGCCGGCTCGCCGGCTTGCGGTCGGCATCCTGCATCCCGATGTGCGAGAGCAGGCCGGCCAGCACCGACTGATGAACGCGGGCGGCGAGATCGGCCCCGTAGCGCCCTTCTGGCTGACTCGCGGCGGCCGCAGCCGATGCGGACCGGCCGTGCTGGCCAGCGGAGCGGGACGGGCGCCCCGAGCGGCTGCGGCAGGCCGTGCGAGCAGGTCGGCTTTCCGGCTGAGCGATCGCGGGCTCACGGTGGCTGTAGTCCCGGCCGATGACGATGCCGATGTCCCTGGCCGCCTGCTGCAGCTGGCTGTAGACGTCCTGCCACTCGCGCACGCGCAGGAAATGCAGGTACTCGCGGCGGCACAGGCGGCGGAAAGCTGATGACGACAGCTGCCGCTGCTGCTCGCGGAGGTAGTCCCACAGGCTCAGCAACGTCAGGAAGTCCGAGCCGGGCTCGGCGAACCGGCGGTGCATCGCGTCGGCGGCATCCCTGGCGTCGGCCGGACGCTCCCGCGGATCCTGGATCGCGAGCGCGGCGGTGATGATCAGCACTTCGCGCACGCATCCGTTGCGGCCGGCCTCCAGGATCATGCGGCCGAGGCGCGGGTCGACGGGCAGCTCGGCGAGCTTTCGGCCAGTCTCGGTCAGCCGGGTCGTGACGCCGCCGCCGCCCGCGGGTGAGATCGCGCCGAGTTCCTCGAGCAAGCGCAGGCCGTCGGCTACATTGCGGGAGTCTGGCGGGTCCACGAACGGGAAGTCGGCGATCACGCCCAGGTCAAGCGCCGCCATCCGGAGGATGACCGACGCGAGGTTGGTGCGAAGGATCTCCGGCTCGGTGAACTCAGGCCGGGAGTCGAAGTCCTCTTCGCTGTACAAGCGGATGCAGATGCCGTCGGAGGTGCGGCCGCAGCGGCCCTTGCGCTGGTTGGCCGAGGCCTGCGAGATCGCCTCGATCGGCAGCCGCTGCACCTTGGTGCGCTGGCTGTAGCGGGAGATCCGGGCCGTGCCCGGATCGATCACGTACCTGATGCCCGGCACGGTCAGCGACGTCTCGGCCACGTTGGTAGCGAGCACGAGCCGGCGACCGCTGTGGGGCTGGAAAACACGGTACTGCTCGGCCGCGGACAGCCGTGCATACAGCGGCAGGATCTCCAGGCCCGGCTGGTCGGCGAGCGCATCAGCGGTGTCCCGGATCTCCCGCTCGCCGCTGAGGAAGACCAGGATGTCGCCAGGCCCTTCACCGGCGAGCTCGGCAACGGCGTCGGTGATGGCCTGAACCTGGTCGCGCGGCTCGGCACCCGCGCCCTCGTCGGGATCGGCGATCGGCCGGTAACGCACCTCGACCGGGTACGTGCGGCCCGGACACCTCGATGATCGGCGCCGCCGCAGAGTCGCCCGCCTGCCCGCTGTCGCCCGCCTGCCCGCCGTCGCCCGCAACCTGGCCGATAGTGGCGGTTCCCGCGAAGTGCCTGCTGAACCGCTCCGGGTCGATCGTTGCCGAGGTGATGATCACCTTCAGGTCGGGCCGGCGCGGCAGCAGCTGCTTCAGGTAACCGAGGATGAAGTCGACGTTCAGGCTGCGCTCGTGCGCCTCGTCGATGATCAGCGTGTCGTAACGGAGCAGCTGCCGGTCCCGCTGCATCTCAGTCAGCAGGATGCCGTCCGTCATGACCTTGATCAGCACGTCATCGCTGGCGGTGTCAGCGAACCGGACTTTATAGCCGACCACGGCGCCAAGTTCGGTGCTCAGCTCGGCCGCGATCCGGTCGGCGACGGTGCGCGCGGCGATTCGCCGGGGCTGGGTATGCCCGATCTGCCCACTGATCCCCCGGCCGAGCTCCAGGCAGATCTTGGGCAACTGAGTCGTCTTGCCCGAGCCCGTCTCCCCGGCGATGATCACGACCTGGTGATCCCTGATGGCAGCGGCCAGATCGGCCTTGCGCTGGCTGACCGGCAGCTCCGCCGGATAGGTGACGAGCGGGACAATGTTCCGCCTGGCCTCGATGCGCTGCTCAGCGGCCGCTACCTGGTCGGCGAGCTCGGCTACGGCCCGATCGCGCGCCGCCGGGTCCCGCAGCGATGCCGCACGGCCGGCCCGGCCTGGCAAGCCGGCGCTGGTCACGCAGCATCAGCTCAGGCAGGCGCGCGCGCAGCTCCGCGAGCGAGGCAGTCAAGTTCAGGCGCTCCAGTGCAGGCTCTGGTCGGTTGGCCGGAATAGCCGCTGGGCAGGCATGTCTGTCCAGTCCAGCGCAACCGCCGGGCAGCGTATAAGCATGACCGGGACAACGACAAAGGGCTAACAATTTTCCGGGGCAGGCGCTTCCTGTGGGTGCCCGCTCCTGTGCAGCGGACTGTGCCAGCCGCCCCGCCGGCCGCGCTGGCCAAATGCCACAGCCCGCGCCGATACTGGAAGCCTGCGATCACACTGGCCATGCGAGGGGGCAGTGAGGATGAAGCTGAGCTTGCCCGTCCGGTTCCGGCTGCGAGGGGGCTGCTATGGCCGGTAGCGACAAGGCGACCGGCGGCGCCCAGCCGCCCGGCGAGGACGCCGCCATCGACATGGCCGGAGCGCTCGACATGCTGCTGGCTGACGGCGCGCTTGGCGTGCTGCGCCGCTTCCGGCCCGACGGCGCTGCGCTCCGCCTGGCGGCGGGCCTTGCCCAGCGCCCGCAGCTTGTCGGCCTGCAGCTGGCGGCGCTCGGCACTGAGCTGGCCCGCATCGCCACGGGTAGATCCGAGATCACGCCCGACCGCAAGGACCGCCGCTTCGCCGACCCGGCATGGAGCCAGAACCCGCTGCTCAAGCGCACGGTGCAGGCCTACCTCGCGACAGGCAGTACCGCGACTGACCTGCTGGCCGCCGCGCAGCTGGACTGGCGCGACGACGAGCGGCTTCGCTTCGTCCTCTCGAACCTCATTGCGGCCGCGGCCCCCAGCAACAATCCGCTGCTCAACCCGGCCGGCATCAAGGCGGTGGTAGACACCGGCGGTATCAGCGCGCTGCGTGGCCTGCGCGCCTTCGTCTCCGACCTCTCCGAGGCGCCTCGCGTGCCGGCCATGGTGGAGCCTGGCGCGTTCGAGGTCGGCAAGGACCTGGCGGTGACGCCGGGCGTCGGTCGTGCACCGCACCGAGATGTTCGAGCTGATCCAGTACGCCGCCGCAACCGAGCAGGTCCACGAGTACCCGGTCATCATCGTGCCGCCGATGATCAACAAGTACTACATCACCGACCTCGCACCGGGCCGCAGCATGGTCGAGTACCTGGTCGGCCAGGGGCACCAGGTGCTCGCGGTCAGCTGGCGGAACCCGGACGCCCGGCATCGCGACTGGAACCTCAACAGCTACGGCGCAGCAGTCGTCGACGCGCTCGACGCCGCGCTCGCCGTCACGAAGTCGGCGAAGGCGAGCATCTTCGCGCTGTGCTCGGGCGGCATCGTGTCGTCCATGGTCGCGGCCCACCTCAGCGACCTCGGCCGCCTGGACCAGGTGGCAAGCCTCTGCCTCGGCGTCACCGTCCTCGACCAGGCGCGCGCGGGCACAGCCGGCGCGATGATCGACGAGAAGACGGCCGCCGCGGCGGTCGCTGCCTCGGCAGCCCGCGGCTACCTGGACGGGCGCTCGCTGGCCGAGGTGTTCGCCTGGCTGCGTCCTGACGACCTGATCTGGAACTACTGGGTCAACAACTACCTGCAGGGCCGGACGCCGCCTCCATTCGACATCCTGTACTGGAACGCAGATACAACCCGGCTGCCTGCCGCGCTGCACCGTGAGTTCATCAGCCTGGCCCTGGACAACGCGCTCATCAAGCCAGACGCCGCGGCGATGCTCGGCTCGCCAGTGGACCTGTCCAAGGTCGATGTCGACACGTACGTGATCGCGGGCATCGCGGATCACCTGTGCCCGTGGCAGTCGTGCTACCGCACCACCCAGCTGCTGGGCGGGCCGGTGACCTTCGTGCTGTCCACGAGCGGGCACATCGCGTCGATGGTCAATCCCCCCGGCAATCCGAAGTCGACGTTCCAGATCGCCGCTGACAACCCGGCCGATCCGCGCGCCTGGCTTGCCGCTGCGGACACCGTCAGCGGCAGCTGGTGGCCGCACTACTCCGAATGGCTCGCCGCCCGCAGCGGCCGCGACCGCAAGCGCCCGGCCAAGCCGGGCCGGAAGGGCTTCGAGCCGGTCGCGGCAGCACCCGGAACGTATGTCCACGACCGATAGCCTCCGGGTGGTCGCGGTCGGCGGCCAGTTGCTGCGGACCTCAGTCCGGCGAGCCAGGCCTGGCCTGGCAGCGCGCCTGACCAGCGGCGCCATCGGCAGCAGTGCAGCACGAAGCAGTGCAGCACGAAGCAGTGCGGCACGAGGCACCGGGCGCCCGCCGCTCCTGCTGCTCAACGGCATCGGCGCCAGCCTGGAGCTGCTACAGCCGTTCGTCGACGCAGATCGACCCGGCGGTCGAGGTGATCAGGTTCGACGTGCCAGGCGTCGGCGGCTCGCCGCTGCCGGCCATGCCCTACCGGTTCACCGGACTGTGCGCGCTCATCGCCAGAATGCTCAGCGAGCTGGGCTACGACGGCGAGGTCGATGTGCTCGGCATCTCCTGGGGCGGCGGCGTCGCCCAGCATTTCGCTGTCGTCCAGCGGTCGCGCTGCCGCAGGCTCGTGCTGGTCAGTACGGCCACCGGAGCGTTGATGGTGCCCGCAAGACCGAGCGTGCTCGCCAAGATGGTGACGCCGCGCCGCTACATCGACCGCGGCTACCTGAGGCAGGTCGCCGCCGACATCTACGGCGGGAGCGCGCGGACCGACCCGGAGACGGTTGCCGCGGCCATGAACGCCGACAACCGCGTCGGCTCCGCGCGCGGCTACCTCTACCAGCTGGCGGCAGGTACCGGCTGGACCAGCCTGCCGCTGCTGCCTCGCCTGCGACAGCCGACCCTGATCGTCTCCGGAGACGACGACCCCATCATTCCGCTGCCTAACGCCCGTCTTATGCACCGCCTGATCCCTGACGCGCAGCTGCACGTCTTCCATGGCGGGCATCTGGGTCTCGTCACCGAGGCGGCAGAGCTAGCTCCGGTGATCGACCGGTTCCTGGCCGCACCAGATCCGGCGGCACGACCACCAGTAGACAAGCAGCCCGCGGCCACTACCGGGTAGGGAGACCACTGACATGGACTCAGTTGTCGATGCCGACTTCTACGCGCTCGAGCAGCTGCTGGACGACAATGGCAGTGAGCTCCTGCTGAACGTGCGGGACTTCATGGAGAAGTCCGTCGCGCCAGTGATCAACCAGTACTGGACCCGTGAGGAATTCCCCCGCGACCTGATACCGGGGCTGGCGGCGCTCGGCATCGCCGGCCTTGCCTGCGCCGGTTATGACTGCCCGGGCGGCAGCAGCCTGCTCGACGGCATGATCGCGATGGAGCTAGCCCGGGTCGACTCGTCCATCGCCACCTTCATGGGCGTCCATGGCGGGCTGGCGATGGGCTCGATCTACCTGTGCGGCTCGGAAGAGCAGAAGTGGCGCTGGCTGCCGGCCATGGCCCGGATGGAGAAGATCGGCGCGTTCGGGCTGACCGAGCCGGACGTCGGCTCGGGCGCGGCGGGCGGCCTGACGACGACCGCCCAGCGAGACGGCGACGTCTGGGTGCTGAACGGCCAGAAGAAGTGGATCGGCAACGCCACCTTCGCCGACTACGTCGTCATCTGGGCCCGCGACGTCGCCGATAACCAGGTCAAGGGCTTCGTCGTCGAGACTCCGGCCGAGGGCTTCAGCCCGGTCAAGATGCGGCACAAGATCGCGCTGCGAGTCGTCCAGAACGCCGAGATCACGCTGGACAACGTTCGCGTGCCGGAGGCGAACAGGCTCCAGCTGGCCAGCTCGTTCCGCGACACCGCGCGGGTCCTCAGGCTGACCAGGGCGGGGGTGGCCTGGATGGCGACGGGCTGCGCACGGGGCGCCTACGAACACGCCCTCGCGTACGCCAAGGAGCGGCACCAGTTCGGCCGGCCGATCGGCGGCTTCCAGCTCGTGCAGGATCTGCTCGTCCGGATGCTGTCGAACGTGACGGCGTCGGGATGCCTGTGCGTGCGGCTGTCCCAGCTGCAGGACCAGGGCGAGGCCAAGGATCACCACTCCGCGCTCGCCAAGGCGTTCTGCACAGTCCGGATGCGCGAGACGGTCGGCTGGGCCCGCGAGCTCCTCGGCGGCAACGGCATCCTGCTCGACTACCAGGTCGGCCGGTTCGTGGCCGACGCCGAGGCGATCTACTCCTATGAGGGCACCCGCGAGATCAACACGCTGATCGTCGGGCGGGCTATTACCGGCATGGGTGCTTTCGTCTGACGGCTGCACGGCGCGGAGAAGTGGCGGTCAGCCGAGATTCAGAGCTGGCAGACCCGCGGCCGCGCAGACCAGGGCCGCCCGCCCGGGCAGCGGCCCGGCCGGCACCTCGATGAGCTCGAACCCGAGCTCGCGATAGGTCCGCTCGTGCAGCGCCTCGAACGCCAGCGCTTCCTCGAGACTGATCCGCCGGGCCGCCGTCGGCTCGATGAAGCCGAGATTGCGGACAAAGAACACCCCCGCGTAGAGCTGCCCGGCCACGACGCGGTCCACCTCGGCCTGGAGCCGCCCTGAAACCGGCATTCGGAGGTGCCGCGCCAGGGCCAGCGTGCACACCGGCGACCGGTCCACGAAGATCGCGGCGGCGCCCATGCGCGCCCTGGAACCGGTGCCGTCGCTGACTCGCTCGTCGCGCTGGCGCTGCAGCGTGACGATGGCGTCGGCGAACCCGGTCGACATCCACGGCTCTGGCGAGCCGAGCGACTGCTCAAGCGCAATCACGTCCGTCGCAGCCTCCTCGACCACCTGGTGCCCGGCACGCTCGAGCAGGCGCAGGATGGCGGTCTTCCCGGCGCCGGGCGCGCCAGTCAGCACATATCGGGGCACGTCAGCCTCCTTCACATGATGGGAACGGGGGACGCGCAGGCAGCTGCGAGGTGATGCGCGCGGATGTCGACGGAGTGAGCTACGCAGCGGGATCGGGCGGCGGCGTGGCCGCTGCTGCTAGCCGGGCCAGCTCAGCGATCACCGAGTTCGCCAGGCGGGCAATGCCCCAGATGGCGGCGAGAACGGCCAGCACCTCAACGGCAATCCTGAGGCCGCCTCCGCCTACCTGCTCATGATAGATCGCCAGCCCCAGCAGCGAGCCGACAATCGGCTCGAGCACCGCGAACGACGGCAGCGACGCCGAGAGGCCCGCGGCGCGGAAGGCATTCTGCTGCATCGTGAACGTGAGCAGGCCGACGACCGCGAGCAGGTAGAGCCGGACGTCTCCGAATATCCCCAGCTTGTGCGTCCCGACCAGGGCCGCCACCGTCTTAGTCAGTGCGTCCGTGACGCCGGCCCCGAGTCCGCCGCCAATGCTGAGCACGAGCGCACGATGGGCGGTAGCAACTCTGGCAGCGACCAGGCAGCACACCACCGCAACGACCACAGCACCGGCGGCCACCACCCCGAGCGGGCCAGTGCCTGCGGTCCGGTGACCGCCCGATGGCTGCGCCGCCACCAGGAACACCGCGAGCCCGGCGACGGCCGAGATCGCCGCGGTCCACTCCGCGTGCCGGAGGCGTCGGCCCTCCGCTCTGGCGGCGAGCAGGAGCGCGAACAGCAGCCCGATCGGGAACACTGGCTCGACCACCACCAGCCTGCCCACATCCAGGGCGGCGGCCTGGAAGCCGTAGCCGCCTGCGACCCCGATGAGGGCGAGCAGCCAGCGCCGCTTCCTGACCAGCCGGGCCAGGACAGCCGGGTCGAAGGCCGACTTTGTCGATAGCTTGGACGCGGTCTGCTGCTGGTGGACCGAGGCAATCGCGTAGCTGAACGCGCCGATGACCGCGAGCGCTATTGCTACTGCCTGTGCTGGTACCCCGGACACCGAGCCGGCCACCTACCCTCCTGGCCGCCCCAGCCGCGACGTGGTCCACAACGATTACACAGAAGGTGCCATACGGAATCCCCGGATTCTAGCCCCAATGTCCTGAGAATTTGCCGACAATCGGCGCATCTAGCCCACGAGTGGTCCCGGCCTGGCCCGCGGCGGAGCCAGGCCGGGACAGCCCGCCGAGGACTTACGGCACGCCGATGCCGCTCGTTACCGGGAAGACGGTCAGGACGCTCTCGTTCTTGCAGGCCTCAAACGAGAAGCTCAGGACATACTGCTTGCCCTTCTCGTTCGGCGGATAGACCTTCAGCCCGTCGGCGGCAGCCCGATGGCAGCCAGTCAGGAAGCCGGGATCGACCACGCCGAGCGAGGCGTGCGCCGTCTGTCCGGGCCTGATGGTCACAGTGCGGACAGCTGCCTTTTCGCGGCTGGCCGCCGCCCCGATCTGGTGCAGTGTCTTGCTGATCGCCGACACGCCAGGGAACCCCGTCAGCGTGCACGCCGTGCGGCCTACGTTGGTGAACTCCACCGGATAGAAAACGGCGCCAGCGGTGCCGTTCGGGCTGAGCGCGAACCACACGTAGGTGTCCGACTGGTTGCATCGCGGCGTCGAGGCGCGCGCATGCGGCCCTGACGATGCTGCCAGCGCGACCGTTGGCGCTCCGATGGCCAGGCACGCGATAGCCGCTGCCGCGGCCAGTCGCCGTCGCGCCGATCTCGTCGGATTCATGGTGCAGCCCTCCCATTTGGTCAAGTCCCCGGGTGACCCGGCTGCAGCAAGTATGACGACATGACCAATTGATGGACATGCACCAGACGACGAGGTCAGCTTCCGGCCAGCACCTCGTCCCGCACGGCCGCCCAGCGCAGCGAGTCGGTGATGGCCTCAGCGATCGTGTACTGCGGCTGCCAGTTCAGCAACCGCTGCGCGCGGTCGGTCCGGGTGAAGGCCCCGGCCACGTCGCCAGGTCGCCGCGGCGCGTCGGCGATGTCCACCGGCCGGTCGACCACCTGGTTGAACGCGGCCGCGAGTTCGCGGACTGTCGTCCCGGTCCCGGTACCGAGGTTGATGGCCATCGACGTCGCCGCGCCGAGCACCTGATCGAATCTCGCCAGGGCCGAGCCGTGCGCTGCGGCCAGATCCCAGACGTGCACGTAGTCCCGGATCCCGGAGCCGTCGCGGGTCGGGTAGTCGGTGCCGGTGATCGCGAACGGCTGGCCAGACTCGTGCGCCTCGACCAGCTTGCCGAGCGCATGCGTCGGATATCGCGCCTGCAGCCCGCTGCGCAGCTTCGGGTCCGCGCCGATCGGGTTGAAGTAGCGCAGCGACACCACCCGCAGCGGCGTGCCGGCTGCGATGTCGGCGAGCATTCCCTCGCAGACGGCCTTGGTCCGCGCATACGGGCTTCCGGGCACGATCGGCGAGTCCTCGTCCACGCTGCCGTCAGGTCCTGGCTGGTAGAAGCAGCCGGTCGAACTGAACAGCAGGCGATGGCAGCCGTTGCGGATCATGTGCTGAACGAGTTCCAGGCTCTTGACGACGTTCGCGCGGTAGTAGCCGACCGGATCGCGGACGGAGTCCGGGACCACGATCAGCGCGGCGCAGTGCACCACCGCGCTGATGTCCGCGTGCTCGCCGAAGACCCGGTCCAGCAGGGCGCCGTCGCCGATGTCGCCCTCGTAGAACGCCGGACCGCGGGCGAACTCACGGCGGCCGGTCACCAGGCTGTCCAGGATCACCGGCGTGATGCCGGCATCCAGGCAGGCGGACGCCACGGTGCTGCCGATGTAGCCGGCCCCGCCAGTGATCAGGACCTTCACGATGCCCCCAGGCTCAGCGTCACGCGCCGTCAGCGACCAGGAGCGGCGCCACCTCGGGCCGGCTGGCGAGCCAGGGCAGCTCGGCGGTCCCCATCGGCGTGCTCGGCGGCGCCTGCATGAACGGCCAGATCTCCTCGGCGATGGCGCGCCAGTTCGCGGTCGCCTTCATCTCCCCCAGCAGCGCGAACAGGCCAAGGTTGATTCGCTGCAGCACCACGTAGGACCGCGGTATCCGGGCGTACTGCGCGACCGGGCTGCGCACGTCAAAGAACCGGCGCACGACGGCCGATGCGTACTCGCCGGTGACGGTGAGCGTCTTCGACTCGCGGATCAGCTGGTAGAACACCGCCAGATGATCGGCGATCTGCTCGTCGCTCAGCGGTGCGCCCGGCACGAGGAACCCGGCCTGCCTCCAGGCTGGCCCGGAACTCAGCCGGGTCGCCCTCGACGCACAGGTTGCGCGCCATCTGCATGAGCGGCATGAGGTCGGCGTCGGTGAAGTGCTTGACCATCCCGAAGTCCAGGAACGTCACCTTGCCGCCGCCGTGGAAGATGTAATTGCCGGGATGCGGGTCACCGTTGAACGCGTGCACCTCATACAGGCTGCGGAAGACAAACCGGTACAGCGTCTCACCCGCCAGGTCGCGCTCGGCCTGCGGCCATCCGATGACGTCCGAGAACCGGGCTCCGGTGACCAGTTCGCTCGTGACCACGCGCCGGCCGGACAGCCCGCTCACGATCCGGGGCACGCTGATCGTCGGGTGTCCGGCGTAGTAATCATGCAGCCGCTGCTGGTTCGCTGCCTCCCGGCAGTAGTCGAGCTCCTCGAGTACCCGTTCCTTGAGCTCGGCGACCAGGCCATCGACGTCCTGGCTGGGCGCGGTCACCCGCAGCATCCGGCGCAGCAGCGACACGTTGTCGAGGTCGGCCGTCATCATCTCGGCGATGCGGGGGTACTGCACCTTGACCGCTACCGCAAGCCCGTCCCTGGTGATCGCGCGGTGCACCTGGCCGATCGAGGCCGCGGCGATCGGCTCGGGGTCCCAGCGGGCGAACAAGCGCTCCGGCGCCTCGCCGAACTCCTCCTCGATGACGCTCGCGGCGAGTTCGGCGCTCATCGGCGGGACGCTGTCCTGCAGCCGGCTGAGCGTCCGGCGAACGGACGGGGCCAGGCCCTCGTCAACGTAGCTGGCCATCTGCCCGAGCTTGACCATGACGCCCTTCATCGTGCCGAGCGTGGCGGTCACGTCATCGGCAGTCTGCATGGCGAGGTCGTTGCGCAGGCGCTCCCGGTTCTCGCCAGCGGCGATGAACAGCCGCGGTGCGCTGCCCGCGTAGCGCAAGCCACCGCGAACGGCGAGCTGCGCGGCGGCCAGGCCGCGCTCGAACCGCAGCCGGCCGACCCGGCGGCGCACGAGCACCAGACCGGCCGCTCCCGCCGCCATTCCGGCCACGACTGCGATCGCGGCCCGCGGAGTACCGGCCAGTCCGCCCCGGCGCACGAGTAGCCTCATGCTCGCGACGCGGCGCGCATCCGCAGGGTGACGCGCTGCCTGGCCTCCAGCACTCCCGGCTCGCCGAGGAAGACGGCGTCCAGCACCCCGAGGGCCTGCCTGATCTCGTCCCGGCGTGCAGGGGTCAGCTCCGGCACGGTATAGCCATACATGTCACGCGCCCAGCCCGGCAGCGAGATCAGCGTCGCCTCCCTGATGTCCTGCCAGATCTCCGCGATCCCCTCGTCCAGGCCGGGCGGGTCGAGCAGGTAGGCCATGGACTCCCTGGCCGCCGCCGTGCACAGCAGCTGTGGCCGCACCCAGCTCAGGTACTTGGCAAGAGCCGCCTGGCTGTCCGGCACGAGCTCCACCGGCACGCCCACGAGCTGGGCAGCGATCACCATCTCCTCGATGTAGCCGTCGGCCTCGTCGTCCGGCAGCGGGCTGCCGAACATGTTCCTGGCGGCGACGTTGGAGTCGACCAGCGCCGCATGCACCCACAGCAGCAGCGCCGGATCGCCCGCTGCATAGGGCTTGCCAGTCTCGTGATCCACGCCCGTGACTCGCTCGTGAATCCGTCGCACGCGCGCAGCCGAGCGCTCCGCAACTGCCCGTTCCCCGAACGTAATGTTTGCCAGATATGCCGTGGTCGCGGCGAGCCGGCCGACGGGGTCCGCCCGCCAGTCGCTGTGCTGATCAACGCCGGCCATCGCGAGCGGGTGCAATGCCTGGATCATGAGCGCACGCAAGCCGGCCACCGGGGACGACAGGTCGCCGCTGATCCGCCACGCGATGCTGGCCGGACCGAAGAAGCCGTCGTCAGCCGGATGATCGGGGATCGCGCTGGCCACAGCGGCCGCCGACCGTTCGACCAAGCCAGCGGCGTCGGCATACGAGTTCATACTGGCCACGTTACCTCGCGCTCCCCGCGCCGCCTGCCAGCGTCATCGGCCGCTGGACGGTCAGTGCCCGTACGGCTGCTCGCGCCCGGCCGGCGCGCTCCAGTCGAGCAGCGGCCCGTCCGGCACGATCCTGGACGGGTTCAGCCGCGGATGGGTGCCGTAATAGTGCCGCTTGATCTGGTCGAACCTGGTCGTATCGCGGAAGGCGGGCAGCGCGTACAGGTCGCGCGCGTACGCCCACAGGTTCGGATAGTCGCTGACCCGGCGCAGGTTGCACTTGAAGTGCGAGTAGTACACCGCATCGAACCTGGCGAGCGTTACCCACAGCCGCACGTCCGCCTCGGTGAGCTGGTCGCCGACCAGGTACCGCTGCCGGCCCAGGCGCTGCTCGAGCTCGTCCAGGGTCTGGAACAGCCGCGTCACGGCCTCGTGATAGCTCTCCTGCGCAGTCGCGAACCCGGACCGGTAGACGCCGTTGTTGACAGTGGCGTAGACGAGCTCGTTGATCTCGTCGATCTGCGGGCGCAGCGGCTCGGGGTACAGGTCATAGCCCGGCCGGGCCCACTGCGCGAACTGCGTGTCCAGATCGAGCGTGATGTCCGGGAAGTTGTTGCTGACGATCCGGCTCGTCTTCTTGTCCCACAGCACCGGCACCGAGATGTGCCCGTCGTAGCCCGGCTCGGTCGCCTCGTAGGCCTCGCGGAGCAGGGCGAAGCCGTTGACCGGGTCCAGGCCGTAGCCGTCACCCTCGCGGAACGCCCAGCCGCGGCCATCGCGCACCGGGTCCACCGCGGACAGCGAGATGACGTCCTGAAGTCCGAGCAGCTCGCGCACGATGGCCGAGCGGTGCGCCCATGGGCAGGCCCAGCTGATGTAGAGGTGGTACCGGCCCGGCTCGGCGAGGAAGCCGCTGGAGCCGTCCGCAGTGATCCGGCCCTGGAACGGGTAGGCGGCGCGGATGAACTCGCCGGGCTTGGTGGCCGGCTGCGGCCGCTGGGGACGGAAGTCGCCATAATCCCCGAATGCTGCGAAGTCGACAGCGCTTGCGCCGCTCGCCTGGGTGGTGCTCGCCATCATCGCCTCCATGTGTGACTGCTCGTCCTGTCGCCTGTTCGCAGCAACCATGTGCATGCCGGAGCCATTCCGGCCGGGTGCCGGGAGGCCGCAGGGGCAGATGCGGAAGGATGAGCGCGTGAGTACTGACGCCTCGGCCGCCGCCGTGCCAGCCCAGCCCGCGGAACCCCCGCTGCCCGCCGAGCCGCAGGCTGTCGTCGCGCCACTCACCAAGGCTGCGATCTTCCTCGTCGCTGTCGTCAGTCCCGGCGCCGCGAGCGCGGACGCCGCGTCGGACCTGTGCGCAGACATAGCGGCGCTGGTCAGGGCGGTCGGCTTTCGCGACCTGAACGGCCGCCTGACCTGCGTGACCGGGTTCGGCGCCGCGGCGTGGGACCGGCTGATCGGACTGCCGCGGCCGGGCGAACTGCACCCGTTCCGTGAGCTGCAAGCCGGCTCCCGGCACGCCGTCTCGACGCCAGGCGACCTGCTGTTCCACATCCGCGCTACCCGGATGGACCTCTGTTTCGAGCTGGCCAGCCTGATCACGACCCGGCTGGACGGCATCGGCCAGATCGTCGACGAGGTGCATGGCTTCAGCTACTTCGATGAGCGGGACCTGCTCGGCTTCGTGGACGGCACCGAGAATCCCACCGGCACGGCGGCCGTCCAGGCGGCGATCATCGGCGGCGAGGAGCCGGCCTACGCTGGCGGCAGCTACGTGATCGTGCAGAAGTACCTGCATGACCTGCCCCGCTGGAACGCGCTGCCGACCGAGGAGCAGGAGCGGATCATCGGCCGTGCCAAGCTGTCGGACGTCGAGCTCGACGACTCGGTGAAACCGAGCTATGCGCACAGCGCGCTCAACACGATCGTCGTGGACGGCAAGGAAGTGAAGATCGTCCGGGACAACATGCCGTTCGGGCGCGTCGGCGCCGGCGAGTACGGCACCTACTTCATTGGTTACTCGCGCTCAGCCGCCACGATCGAGCAGATGCTGGAGAACATGTTCATCGGCTCTCCGCCAGGTAACTACGACCGGATCCTGGATTTCAGCACGGCGGTGACCGGCTCGCTGTTCTTCGTGCCGTCGCAGGCGCTGCTCGACAGCCTCGCGGACGACGACCGCGACGCCGCCCAGACAAGCACTGACGCGGCCCAGACAAGCACTGACGGCTCACTGAACATCGGCAGCCTCCGAGGAGATACACCACGATGAACAACCTGCACCGCGAGCTAGCTCCGATCTCCGACGAGGCCTGGTCCGAGATCGAGCAGGAAACCGCGCGCACGCTCAAGCGCTACCTGGCCGGGCGGCGCGTCGTGGACGTGCATGGTCCCAGCGGCCTCGCGCTGTCCGCAGTCGGCACCGGGCACCAGCAGTCCATCGACTCGCCGGCCGACGGCGTCCTGGCCAGGCAGAGCCAGGTGCTCCCGCTGGTCGAGCTGCGCGTGCCGTTCACGCTGGGCCGGGAGCAGATCGACGATGTCGCGCGCGGCTCGGAGGACTCCGACTGGCAGCCGGCCAGGGACGCGGCCCGCCACATCGCGTTCGCCGAGGACCAGGCGATCTTCGCCGGCTACCGCGCCGCGGGCATCGGCGGGATCGTGCCGGGAGCCAGCAACGCCCCCGTGATGCTGCCGGCCGAGGTCGCCGACTACCCGATGGCCTTCGCGCAGGCTGCGGGCCAGCTGCGGTCGGCCGGCGTGGACGGGCCGTACACCGCGGTCCTGTCCGCGGACGCCTACACCGCCGTCAGCGAGGCCAGTGACCACGGCTACCCGATCATCCGGCACCTCCGCAACGTGCTGGACGGCGAGCTGGTCTGGGCTCCGGCCATCACCGGAGCGGTGCTGCTCACCACGCGCGGCGGCGACTTCAGCCTGCACCTGGGCCAGGACTTCTCGATCGGCTACCAGTCCCACACCGACGCCGACGTCGTCCTCTACCTGCAGGAGACCTTCACGTTCCAGCTGCTCACGACCGAGGCAGCGGTGGCGCTGACGGCTCGCGCCTGACGCGCTAGTTCTGGCTGTAGGGCGCGAACCGCAGGTCCGGCGCGGGCGTGGCGGTCAGCGAGCGGAGCATCTGCATCTCCGTGCGCAGCAGCTTGCGCTCCGCGAGCAGCCGATGGTGCGCGTCCGGCTCCTCGAGCAGGCGCTGCTTGACTGGCAGGTCCACGACGATCGCAGCCGCAACGAGGTAGGACATCAGCAGCGGCTCGTCAGGCATTTCCGGAATCGTGACATGAGCCCCGCCGCGGTCGGCAAGCAGCGCCAGATAGGACCGGAACGACTGCTGCACCGCTCCCAGCGCCAGCGCGGTCTCAGCCTTGTCGCCTACCTCATCAGGCAGCCACTCGACGTCGCCGCTGAAGTAGGGATCCTGCTCGCGGAGGCCTAGCAGGCGGAAGCGCTGCACGCCGACAGTGACCAGATCGAATCTGCCGTCCTCATATGGCTCGACGCGCTGCAACTCGGCCGTGCAGCCGGTCTCGTAGAGCGCGGACACGCCGTCAATTCCGGTCTCCCGGCCGTGCCGGATGGCCACCACGCCGAATTGCCCGGGCTCCGGCCCGGCCAGCAGGTCAGCGACGAGCTGCCGGTACCGGTCCTCGAAAACGTGCAATGGCAGCACCAGGCCGGGGTACAGCACGCTTCCGAGCGGGAACAGCGGCAGCTTCGTGCTCATGCTTTGAGACTATTGCGGTGCCCCGTGATCCGGTGAATCGAATTGCGCGCACTGTCAGACCCCTCCGGCAAGCTGGGCTCATGGCAACGATCGACGACGCGCGCGCCTTCGCCGGTTCCCTGCCGCGGGCTTACGAAGCCCTGGTCCGGGACCGGGTAAAGTTCCGGGTCGGCCGCATCGTCTTCCTGGCGTTCTCGCGAGATGAGCAGATCATGGGGTTCGGCTTCCCGAAGGAGGAGCGGGCAGCGCTGGTGGCAGCAGAGCCGGACAAGTTCCTTATGCCGCTCCAGTCGGATATGCGCTACCAGTGGGTGTGCGTCCGGCTCGCCGCGATCGACGAGGCCGAGATGCGGGAGCTCGTCCTCGACGCCTGGCGCATGTGCGTGCCGAAGCGGGTCGCTGCCGAGTACCTCGCGGCCGGGCACCTCACTGCCGGTCATCGGGCGGCTGGCCAGCTCACTGCCGGTCATCGGGCGGCCGGGCACCTCGCGTCGGGCGAGCCGGGAGTTGGCACCACCAGCTACACTTAGCGGCACAAGGCAATGATCCGGCTATCACCGGGGAGCCTCCGGAAGAAAGGGCCTGCTCACCACCGGCAAGAGGTGATGGGCGGGCCTGACTAGAACCGGGCGGGTCCGGCCCGTCACAGCCGGGCAGATGAGCGGTCACGAGGCAGGTTGCGGCACATTCCGTGCACACATCCGATCCCGTGGCAAGCGAGGTGGTACCGCGGTACGCCCGCACCGGAGCGGGCGCGTCGTCCTCGCGCTGACCGTACGATGACAGCGCCGCGAGGACGTACCACCAGATGAGCGATTACCCACGGGCCGTTTACCCGAAGGCGGAGACCGCCAAGGCGGCCGGCCAGACCGCGAGCGGTGTTCCCGCCCAGCCCAGCTTCCCTGAGCTTGAGGAAGGCGTTCTGGCGTACTGGGCTGCCAACGATACGTTCCGCAAGTCGGTTGAGCAGCGTCCCGCCGACAGCGAGTTTGTCTTCTACGACGGCCCGCCGTTCGCTAACGGCCTGCCGCACTACGGCCACCTGATCACCGGGTACGTGAAGGACCTGGTGCCGCGGTTCCGCGCCATGCAGGGGCGCCGGGTGGAGCGCCGGTTCGGCTGGGACTGCCACGGCCTGCCCGCCGAGGTCGAGGCCGAACGGCTGCTTGGCATCTCCGGCAAGGCCGAGATCGTGGCTATGGGCATCGACAAGTTCAACGCGACCTGCCGCGAATCGGTGCTGCGCTACACGCGCGAATGGCGCGATTACGTGACCAGGCAGGCCCGCTGGGTCGACTTCGACAATGACTACAAGACGCTCGAGACGCCGTACATGGAAAGCGTCATGTGGGCGTTCAAGCGGCTCTGGGACTCGGGGCTGATCTACCAGGGCTTCAAGGTCCTGCCCTACTGCTGGCGGTGCGAGACCCCGCTCTCCAACCACGAGCTGCGGATGGACGAGGACACCTACCGCGACCGGCAGGACCCGTCGGTCACTGTGCGATTCAAGCTGGAGACCGGAGAGTGGCTGCTGGCGTGGACCACCACGCCGTGGACGCTGCCGTCGAACTTGGCCGCCGCCGTCGGCGCGGACATCAGCTACACGGTGCTGGAGAGGGACGGGGAGCGCTACATCCTCGCCCGCGACCGCCAGGCCGCCTACGAGCGAGAGCTGGAGGGCGCCGCCGTCGTCGGGACGCTGACCGGCGCGGAGCTAGCGGGCCGGCGGTATGAGCCGCTGTTCCCGTACCTGACAGACGCGGACCGCTTCGGCACGCGGGAAGCGTTCCGCGTGATCCTCTCGGATGACGTCACGACAGAGGACGGCACCGGCGTCGTGCACATGGCGCCTGCCTACGGCGAGGCCGACGCCCTCGCGTGCAACGCGGCCGGCATCCCGACTGTGCTCACTGTCGATGAGCACGCGCAGTTCACCTCGGTCGTGCCCGACTTCGAGGGCCAGCACGTCTTCGACGCCAACGCGGGGATCACGGCCAAGCTGCGCGACCAGGGCAGCCTGGTCCGGCGCGAGGCCTACACCCACTCCTACCCGCACTGCTGGCGCTGCCGGAACCCGCTGATCTACAAGGCGGTCTCCAGCTGGTTCGTCGAGGTGACGAAGTTCAAGAACCGGATGGTCGAGCTCAACCAGGACATCACCTGGGTCCCAGGGCACGTGAAGGACGGCCAGTTCGGCAAGTGGCTGGAGAACGCGCGGGACTGGTCGATCAGCCGGAGCCGGTTCTGGGGCTCCCCCATCCCCGTCTGGCAGAGCGACGACCCGAATTATCCGCGAACCGACGTGTACGGGTCGCTGGACGAGCTCGAGCGTGACTTCGGCGTGCGGCCCGACGACCTGCACCGGCCCGGCATTGACAACCTGACCAGGCCGAATCCGGACGACCCGACCGGCAAGTCGACGATGCGCCGGGTACCTGAGGTGCTGGACTGCTGGTTCGAGTCGGGGTCGATGCCGTTCGCACAGGTGCACTACCCGTTCGAGAACGCGGACTGGTTCGACAGCCACTACCCCGGCGACTTCATCGTCGAGTACACACCGCAGACCCGCGGCTGGTTCTACACGCTGCACGTGCTGGCAACCGCGCTGTTCGACCGGCCGGCTTTCAGGGACTGCGTCTGCCACGGGATCGTGCTCGGCAGCGACGGGCTCAAGATGTCCAAGAGCCTGCGCAACTACCCGGACGTGAACGAGGTGTTCGATAACTTCGGCTCAGATGCGATGCGCTGGCTGCTGATGGCCAGCCCGATCCTGCGCGGCGGTGACATCGCGGTGTCGCTGCCCGGCGTCCGGGACGCGGTCCGGCAGGCGATCCTGCCGCTGTGGAACACGTACTATTTCTTCGCGCTGTACGCCAACGCGGAGTCGTACGAGGCGAAGCGGTCCACGGCGAGTCAGCACGTGCTGGACCGGTACATCCTGGCCAAGACCCGCTCCGCAGTCACGCAGATGGAGCAGCTACTCGACGTCTACAACGTCGGCGGAGCCTGCCAGGAACTCCGCGAGTACGTCGAGGTGCTGACGAACTGGTACATCCGCCGGTCACGAGACCGGTTCTGGGCTGGTGACACCGACGCGCTCGACACCCTGTGGACCGTTCTGGAGGCGGTCTGCCGGGCGGCCGCGCCGCTGCTGCCGCTGACCACCGAAGCGATCTGGCGCGGGCTTACCGGCGAGGAAAGCGTGCACCTGGCCGACTGGCCGCGGCTGGAGTCGTGGCCGGCCGACGAGCAGCTGGCCGACGCGATGGACCTGGTGCGAGCCGTCTGCAGCACGGCGCTCGGCCTGCGCAAGGCCCGCCAGCTGCGGGTCCGGCTGCCGCTGGCCCGGCTGACTGTCGCTCATCCGGACGCGCTGTCACTCGAGCCGTATGCCGAACTGGTCCGGGACGAGGTGAACGTCAAGGACGTCACGCTGGCGGCCGACCCGGCAAGTCTCGGTACCTTCGAGCTCACCGTCAATCCGCGCGTGCTCGGGCCACGGGTCGGCGCCAAGGTGCAAGAGGTCATCAGGGCCGTCAAGGCCGGGAACGTGGTGCGCTCGGGGGACTCGGTTACCGCCGCAGGCGTGCAGCTTGAGGCCGGTGAGTACGAGGTCCGGCTGACCGCCGCGCACCCGGAGTCGACATCAGCGCTGCCGGGCAACACCGGCCTGGTGGAGCTTGACACGTCGGTCACGCCGGAACTGGCCGCCGAGGGCACCGCGCGTGACGTCGTCCGCATCGTGCAGCAGGCCCGCCGCGACGCGGGACTCGCAGTGTCCGACCGGATCCGGCTCACGCTGGGCGCCAACGGAGCGGTGGCCGATGCGCTCCGCGCGCACGCGGACTTCATCGGCGGCGAGACGCTGGCGGTCGAGCTAGCGGTGCTGCCAGAGGCGGATGTCGAGGCGGTCGCGCAGGCCGTCGCGGACGGCGGTTCGGTCAAGGTCGCCGCAACCCCGGTCTAGTTACCGTCGTCTAACGGAGTGGCGCCGGCACAAGCCAGCGACGTTCAGCTACTCTCCGTGTCGGACCTCGTCACCGGGGGTCACGATCGGGCAGCCGGGGGGCACGATGACCGATAGCGACGGGCCAGCTAGCCAGGCGACGAGCGGCGGCGCACACGAGCAGGCCCTGGCCGGAATCCCGATGCAACGGGTACCCGCGCACCCGGCACTCGTGCCGCCGGTCGCGGTGGCCGCCGATCCGGTCCCGGCGCGTAGGGACTTCCTGCTCGCGAGTGGCGCGGCCGGCGCTGCCTTAGTCGCCGGCGGCCTGCTGCGCCCTGCTGCGGTGTCGGCTAGCGCGGTGTCAGCTAGCTCAGGGCCGGCTGGCACGCGGTCGGCGGGCACGGGGTCGGCGCGGCCAGCCTGGCTGTTCGCACGGGACACCGCGCCGACCACTGCGGACTGGAACGCGCTGCGCCGCAAGCTGTCCACCCATAAGCTGCTGCGGCCCGGCCAGTCCGGCTACAGCTTCGCGAAAGAGCTCTTCAGCCCGCAGTACGACTCCCTGATGCCGGCCGGTGTCGCCTACTGCAAGACCAACGCCGATGTCGCCGCCTGCATCAGCTTCGTGTCGAGGTTCTCACTCGCCGTCCGTGCCCGGTCCGGCGGTCACAGCTACGGAGGCTGGTCCAGTGTCACTGGCGGCCTGATCATCGACGTCTCGGAGATGAACTCGATGACCTTCGGGACCGGCACGGTCACCGTGGGCACGGGCATCGACCTGATCAACTTCTACGGCGGGCTGGCTGCCCGCGGCCGGGCAGTGCCCGGCGGATCCTGCCCGACCGTCGGCATCGCCGGCCTCACACTCGGCGGCGGCGTCGGCGTGCTGTCCCGCATCTACGGGCTGACGTGCGACAATCTCCGCTCACTCGACATCGTGACCGCGGATGGCTCCACCCTGACCTGCAATCACACCAGCAACAGGGGCCTGTACTGGGCCAGCCGGGGTGGCGGCGGCGGCAACTTCGGAGTCGCTACCTCGTTCACGTTCGGCACCCACAACCTCAGCAACATCGTCCTGTTCGCCCTCGGCTGGCCATGGTCGCGGGCCAGCCGCGTGGTGAGCGCCTGGCAGTCGTGGGCGCCGCACGAGCCGGACGCGCTGTGGTCCAACATGCACTTGTCCGCTGCCTTCGGCGGCCCGCCATCCATCGGTGTCGGTGGCAGCTTCGTCGGCTCGGTGGCCGGTGCACGCAGAGAGCTCGCCAAGCTCATCCACCTCGTCGGGTCGCCGCCCAGCTTCGAAAATGTCGCCGAGAACACCTTCCTCGAGGCAATGCTGATCGAGGCTGGCTGCGCGAACGTTTCCGTGCATGCCTGCGACACGCCTCCTGGCGGTAGCCTGCCGCGCGTTCCGTTCTTCGCCAAGTCCGACTTCTTCACCCGGCCGCTGAATGCCGCGGGAATCCGCGCACTGCTGCGCGGCATCGAGCGGCTGCAGGGCATCAGGGGCGCGTCCGGCGGCGCGGGCAGCATCGCGTTCGATGCGCTCGGCGGTGCGGTGAACCGCGTCAAGCCAGCCGATACCGCATTCGTGCACCGCAACGCCTTGTGGCTCGCGCAGTACTACACCTCGTGGAACTCGCCGGGCTCGCGCGGTGGCGTGGCCAACCAGCGCAGCTGGATTAACTCGTACTACAACGCCGTGCACCCGCATGCCAGCGGGCAGGCCTATCAGAATTATCCGGACCCGAGCCTGTCGAACTGGCAGCAGGCGTACTACGGCGCGAACTACGCCCGGCTGCAGATGATCAAGACCCAGTACGACCCGAAGCCACTCTTCACCTTCCCGCAGGCCATCCAGCCGCTGGCGCCCACGGCCTGCAAGGCGGATATCGCGGACTGCTAGCCGCCGGCTCCGTGGAGGCAGCTTGCTCTGCTATTCTAAACTCATCAGTTGTACAACTAGCGGGTTTAGAACCCAGAAGGTCTGGAGGATCCAGCCATGATGGACCTCATATCCGTGCACCGGCGGTCGCTCGCGGCTGCGCTCAGCGCACTTACGGCTGACCAGTGGCAGGGAGCCTCGCTCTGCGCTGGCTGGACGCATGCGCACGTGCTGGCCCACCTCACGATGCCGTTCCGGATTTCCGAGCCGGACTTCATGGCAGGCCTGCAGCGCTGCGGAGGCGATTTCACCAAGTTCTCCGACGAGATCGCCGCGCGCGATAGCAAGCTCCCGCCGTCCGACCTGGTCGGCGTGCTCCTCGACAACGCGGATACTCCGTGGGCGCCGCCCGGTGGCGGCCTGTCAGGCGCGCTCAGCCACGATGTGATCCACGGTCTGGACATCACCTGGCCGCTGTCGTTGCCGCACGAGATCCCGGCTCGCGCCATGACGATCGTGCTCGATGCGATCACCAGCCGGCTGGAACTCGAGGACGGTGCGACGCGGGCCGGCGAGAATCGACGCCGAGGCCGACCGCGTGACGCTGTTCGGGTTCCCGCTAGCCGGTATCCGGGTGCGTGCCACCGACCTCGGCTGGTCTGCCGGGGATGGTGAGGAGCTGGCCGGACGGAGTCGCGACCTGCTGCCGCTGCTTGCTGGCCGCGCCGTTCCCTCTGGACTCTTCCAGGGCCCGGGTGTTGCGCGGGCATTGTCGCTGGCAGATCGATGACCGCAACGGCCACCGATGAGCTCACCCGCACGTTCGCGGCGCTCGCGGATCCGACCCGGCGTGCGATCCTGACCAGGCTCGCCGCAGGCGAGGCGACGGTCGGCCAGCTGGCGGAGCCGTTCGCGCTGACGCAGCAGGCGATCTCCAAGCACATCAAGGTCCTCGAGCAAGCCGGGCTGGTCTCTCGGTCGCGCGCGGCGCAGGCCCGGCCGTGCCGGATCGACCCGGCCAGGTTCGATGTCGCAGCCGAGTGGATCGGCCGACACCGCCAGGTCTGGCATGAGCGGTACAACCGGCTCGATCAGCACCTGGCCGACCTGCAGGCCGCTGTCACGGAAGCTGACGATCCGGCGAGCGGACCGCAGCCTCCAGATGACACAGCCGGAGGCTCCCAGATGACCGAGCCGGAGGCTCCCAGATGACACAGCCCGGCGAGTTCACCTACCGGCGCACCCATCGTGCGAGCCCGGAACTGCTGTTCGACTGCATGACCCAGCCCGAGCACCTCAGCCGCTTCTGGGGTCCGGACGGGATGACCACGCCGATGGACGGCATCACGGTGGACCTGCGGCCCGGCGGCCGGTTCGAGACCGTGATGGTCAGCACGGCAGACGGCAGCCAGTACACGATGCACGCGGTGTTCCTGGCCGTCGAACGGCCCGTGCGGCTGGCGTGGGAGGAGCCAGCTGTCGAGGGCGGCATGGTTACCACCATTACCTTCACCGACCTCGGCGACGGCCGCACGGAGGTCGTCACGCATCAGAGCAACGTGCCGGAAGCATTTGCAAGCCCGCAGGCTCGGATGGGCTTCGAGACGAGCTTGCGCCGGTTTGACGACTACGTCGCAGCGCTCGCCAGCGGGGGCTAGACCGTAGCCGCGCTACCGGGCCGGACGGGTTACTGACGCCAGGCAATTGCGCCGTTCCGGTTGAAGAGCCAGTTGCGCTGTGCTGCGCTTTAGGTTGTCAAGTGGGCGTGTTGCGTCTTGCGCCCGTGGGGTGTGCCGAATGGCAGAGGACCACCGTGAGCCGCAGGATCGGCCCGGCGGTTTGCCGCGGCGCGTTCCGGGAGCCCTCGGGCGCACACCAGGACAGGTTCGCCGCGGCTTCCTCCCAGTGCGCCGAGCGGAATCTCTAGCTCCCCCTGGAGCGCCGCCGCCGAGCCAGCCACCGTCCGAGCCCGCGGCGCCAGTGCCTGCGGCGCCCTCTCCCCCAGCCACCGCGCCCTCTGCCAACGCGATGGCGTCGTCGGCTGCCAAGCTGCTGCGCGCGACCGCCGAGTCCAACCGGACCGCGCTCACGTCCGCGGCTGCCCGGGAACTGGCCAACCTGACCCGGCAGCGGGTCGTCCTCCCGCAGTCGCCCAGCAGCGCTGCAGCGCAACCTCCGGCTCCCGCAACAGCCCCCCGACCGGCCGCCCCGGCCACAGCCCCCCGCCGCCGCGCCCGATCCGCGAGACGCTGGCAGCTCACCGGCGTGCTGCTCGCACTCGCGGTCGTCGCTGGCTCGGTCGCAATCGCGATGGCCATCCGGCACAGTCCGGCCGCCAGCACCAGCCGCACCACGCGCGACTCAGGCAGCAAGCAGATCGGTGCCGCGAGCGCCATCCGCGGTCAGGCCGCCGTGTGGGTAGCCAGCCAGGTCGGCCGGAACATCGAGATCGCCTGTGATGCTGCTACATGCTCTGACCTGGCACAGCACGGCTTCCCGCCGGGCAATCTCAACGTGCTTCAGCCCACCGCGCCTGATCCCTACGGCTCGGAACTGGTGATCGCGACCGCCGCCGTGCGCAGCCAGTTCGGCAGCAAGCTAGCGACCGTCTATGCGCCCGAAGTTCTTGCCAGCTTTGGCGCCGGCGTGGACCGGATCGACGTCCGCCTCGTCGCGGCGAATGGGCCGACCGCCTTCGAGCGCGCGCTGCAAGCGGATCTGCTGGCCAGGAAATCCTCGGGCACTGAGCTGCTGCGGAATCCGAGGATTGTCACATCGGCCGCCGACCGCGCGCAGCTACGCGCGGGCCAGGTTGACTTGAGGCTGCTGACGACGCTCGCGTTCATGACCGGCGAGCGGCACCTGAACATCGTGGACTTCGGCAGCATTGCGCCGGGAGCCAGTCCTGGAGTGCCCCTGCGCTTCGCCGACTTGGCCGAGACCGACCCGGCCGCCCGGATGAAATCCGCTGCGTACGTGCGCGCCCTGCTCACCCTGGTGCACGCCGAGCAGCCACCGTACGTTGCGCTGAGTGTCGGACCGGTCCGGCTGAGCACGGGCCAGACCGTCATGCGGATTGAGTTCGCCTCGCCCAGCCCGTCAGGCTTGCTGTCCTCCTGACCGGGCTGTCCTCCTGACCGGGCTGTCGTGCTGAGGAGCCGGCGGAAGCGGCTGCCCGCAGCTACTCGATCCGGGCCGTGATCGGCGTTGGCAGCTCGACTGTCCGGCCCACTGTGCACAGCCGGTCGTGCGACCGCTTGACGGCCTCTGGCAGCACGGCTCGAGCCTCGTCGCCGGACGGTCCGGCCGGGAACGTAATCCGGTAGGTAATCTCCACGTTCGTCAGGTGGTTGCCGCCCTCATCGCGCACCTTGTCGGCCTCAACGGCGATTCGGAACGTCTCTGGCTCGGCCCGGCGTGAGGTCAGGATGTCGACGTCGATCGCGGTGCAGCCGCCGAGCGCGACTAGCAGCAGCTCCGTCGGAGTGAACTCCTCGTCGCCGCCCGTCCCGAACGCGATCCGGCCGCCACGAGAGTTGACCGCGGCGAACCGGCCCGGCGCAACGCGTTCGACGGTGAGGCTTCGGTGCACAGATTCAGTCGCCATACCCACACGATGCCAGACGGCAGCCCCAGCTCCCAACCGCGCGCACCGCGCGCGCGTCTGAAGGGCATGAGGTGCCATCTCGGGAAAGGAGTGCTGGCGCTAGCCGCGGCGGGCGCGCTCGTCAGCCTGCCCGGCTGCGGCGGGCAGCAGCACCACTCCGGCCACGCCTACGCGGCGGCTCGCCTGCGCCACACCGCCGCGCCTGCTTCCGGCGCCCTGGCGCGACGGAACAGGTCAGGTAGCCCGCTATCAGCCGGCCCTGCCCTGGCCGCCTCCCACCTGATGGACCTGACCTGGCTCAACAATCAGCGCGGCTGGGCGCTGGCCCTGCTGCCCTTAGCGGGCTCAGTTGTCCGGATCGTCTACGACCACACGGCTGCCCCGGCCCCTGCAACCGCACCGTGCAGGAGGGCGCCGCCGGTTCCGGCTCCTGGCGCACGCTGTCCGCTGGCAGCGGCTACTGGACCCGTGCGGCGGCGCCGGTGCGAGTACGCGTGCGGCTGCCGCGAATGTCGGCCGGACCCAGGGGTTACCTGGCGGAGTTGTGCGACTCGCTCTCCGGCACCGGCCGCGCGTTCATCCGCACGTCCGACGACTATGGCTCTGGCTGGGGCACGCGGCGGACGGTTCCGTCGGGATGCAACTGCTGGCGACGCCCAGACCTGGACGTCTGGTGCTGGCCACCGGGGGCGTCAGTGGCAGCGGCCCGTTCACCTACCGCCTGGACGTCTCCGGCGATAACGGGCTGCACTGGACGCCGGTCGTGACCGCCATGACGCAGGTCAGCCCGGATGCAGCCCTGCCACCCGTCCTGGCCTTCGCCGGATCGAGATTCGGCTGGCGGGCCGGTAACGGCCGAGACGTCTGGATCACCCGCGATGGCGGCCTGGATTGGCTACGGCGCGCGTTTCCCGGTTCGCACAACCGCGAACCTCACCAAATCTGACATACAGCGCTCACTCAGATACGAGCGGTAACCTGAGTGCGGGACGGGGTGTTCCTGAGACGGGTGGACCGTAAGAGCACCGGCAAGGAGTTGATCTCCGATGTCGTCTGAACTTCTGTCACGCCACGAGCCCCGCGAGTACCCGGCCAGCAGGCGACCTCGGTTCTGGCCGTCCTGCATCATCGCCGGAGCGGCGGCAGTGGCGCTGCTCAGCGGGGCCGGCATCGCCAGCGCCGCAACTGCGTCCGGCCGGCCGGGTGATGCGGCCGGGCCGGTCGGCTCCCAGGCAGCGGCCGCGTCCCAGCTAACGGCCGCGTCCCGGATGCTGTCGCCGTCCGCTGATCACCCTGGCGCCGGCCCATTCGGCGATATGGACGGCTACGGGCCAGGCGGGCGAATGCCGCTGCATGCGCAGGTTGTGCTAGCGAAGCCCGGCGGCGGCTACCAGACGGTCGACTTCCAGAACGGAACTGTCACCAAGGTAGACGCGGGGTCCATCACGCTGAAGAGCGCCGACGGCTTCACGCAGACATACGCAGTCAACAGCTCGACCATCGTCAGCGCGAGCCGCGACGGCATCAGCTCGGTCAAGACGGGCAATGACAGTGTGCTGATTGCCACCGTCAGCGGGCATACGGCCACGGCTGTCAAGATTATCGACATCACGCTGCTGATCCACAGCCACCAGCAGTTCGGGTTCGGTCCGGCTACGCACCCCTAGCGAGCTGACGCCGGGCCGACCGTCAGCGACCTGACGAAGTCGGCGATCTGCCGGAGCGTGCTGCACTCGCGCACCTGGGAACACCACGGCGCGTATCTCGACATCACCGAGTCACCCTGGTTCCAGTACCGCCGGGGTTCCGGGTTGAGCCAGTACAGCTTCCCGACTCGGTCACTGAGTTCGGCGAGCGCGCCGACGGCCGGATCGAGGTAATTCGTGCGCGCGTCGCCGACGACCAGGACCACAGTGCGGCGCGAGAACTGGCCCGCGTAGTCGCGCGCGAAGTCTTGCAGCACGTGGCCGTAGTCCGAGCTGCCGTTCCACCGGACGGCACCGCGCGCCGCCTCGGCCTGAGTGAGCTGCCGGCAGGCTGAGCGTGCCTCGCTGACCAGCTCAGTGATTTCCGACAGGCCGTCGACGAACGAGAACGCGCGAAGCCTGCTGCGCCGGCTGTCGAGCGCGATCAGCAAGTTGAGCGTGAACCGGGAGAAGGTCGCGACCGAGCCCGACACATCGCAGAGCACGACGATCTCCGGCTTCGGCGGCGGCTTCGGCTCGGTGCCGATGCGGAACGGCACGCCGCCAGTGCCCATCGCCAGGTGCAGCGTCCGGCGGACCGAGAGCCGCCGCTTGCGGTACTCCTGCTGCGCCAGGATCTTGCTCAGCTGATGCGCGAGCGGCCCGATCGAGGCCATCATCGCCTCCCGCTCGGCTGCGGATGCAGTCGCTATGTCGACATCCTCGGCCAGGCGGATCCGCAAGGTCTTGCTGACCGCGCGGGCGCCACGGTCGGCGACGAGCGCGCGGCGGATCGCTGCCTGCAGTTCATCTCTGAAGCGCTGCACCGCGCGGTCCGCCTCGGCGCGCTCGAGCCGCTCGGAGATAGCCGCAGACCTGGCACGGGCGTTCCAGCCACCGCCCGATCCGCCACCGCCCCCGGCGCCCTCTCCCCCATCGCCGCCCGGACCGTGACCCGCACCCCGGTCGCCTCCACCACCGGGCTGGCCAGCCATGGCAGCCAGCAGCTCGGCTCGGATGCCATCGAGGTCGGCTGCCTCGCTCGCCGCGATCATGGCGAACACCCCGGCAACTGGGGCGCCCGGCTGAAGCGCCGCGAAGCGCCGAACGTACTCATCGGCGAGCTGCCTGAGCACCGCCGAGTCCGCCGACCTGATGGCCGCGCGGAGCGCGGCAGCCAGCTCGGCATCGGTCAGGCTGGCGAACGGCCCTGGGTCTGACGGCCCCGTTCCCCCGAAGTGAAGGTTGAACAGGACGTTGAACGCGTCGAGATGCTCGGTGCGCTTGACGAGGGCGCATTGCAGCGCCGACCGCACCACCTCGAGATCTGCCAGCGGAATGCTGGCCAGGGCGCGGGCCGCGTCCAGGTGCTCCCCCACCGAGACGCCGACGCCGACCGTCCGCAGTTCGTCGACCAGCGTGGTGAGTGCGGCATCCTGGCCCGGCATCGCTCAGGCCAGCGACAGGTCGGCCAGCGCGACGGTGATGTCACGTTCGTACTTCAGCAGCACCGACAGGGTCTGCCGGGTGACGGCGTCGGTCAGCTCGGCTGCGCCGAGCGCGAGCAGCGTCCTGGCCCAGTCGACGGTCTCCGAGATCGACGGCGGCTTCTTAAGGTCGGCTGACCGCAGGACGGCGACGAGGCCGGCGACTTCGGCGGCCAGGTGCACGCTTAGTTCGGGAACGTGCAACTGGACAATCTCAGCCTCCCGCTCCACGCTCGGGTAGCCGAGGTGCAAGTACAGGCAGCGGCGCTTTAGTGCCTCTGACAGGTCCCTGGTGTTGTTCGAGGTCAGGAAGACCTGCGGGATGTGCCGGGCGGTGACCGTGCCGAGCTCGGGAATGGAGACCTGGTATTCCGATAGCACCTCGAGCAGCAGGGCCTCAGCTTCCATGTCCAGCCGGTCGACTTCGTCGATCAGCAGCACGACGGGCTGGTCGGACCGGATCGCCGCCAGCAGCGGGCGGCTGAGCAGGAAGTCCTCGCCGAAGATCCCGGCAGCGCCGAGATCGGTGCTGTCGCCGCCCTGGTAGAGCTGGAGCTGGAGCAGCTGACGGCGGTAATCCCACTCATAGATTGCCTTGCTTTCATCCAGGCCTTCGTAGCACTGGAGGCGGATCAGCGGCTTGCCGGTCATGATGGCCACGCTCTTGGCCAGCTGCGTCTTGCCGGTACCCGCCGGGCCCTCGATGAGGACTGGCTTGCTCAGCTCAGCCGCGAGATGAACGACCGTGCCAGTTGCTGCGTCCGCCAGGTAGCCCGACTTGCGCAGAAGTTCCTGCACGTCGTCAATGGGTGATGCAGTGTCCGCCATGGGGCTAATCATCGCGAATCCGCGCTGATCCCGGTAGGCCGGGTTACCGGTCAGTAGTTCTGAAGCTTGCGTTCACGCCAGTGCTTGCCGCTCCGGGCCGGCTCCGGCCGGAGGGTCCGGGACACCGCTGAGGACAGCCTCGGCCGACTCGGCGTCGGCGACTGTGCCGCTGGTGCGCGGGCGGATCCGGCGGCTAGCTGCCCCGATGCACGCGGCCGCTGGCGCCAGCGTGGCCGCGCCGGCCAGCAGTGCGATCCGGATCGACGCCAGCGTTCCGATCACGCCGATGACCGGGCCGCCGATGATCTGGCCCGCGCTGTCGAACATGTCCTTGGCTGACAGCGCCGTGGCCCGGACCGATGGGTCGATCCTGGTTACCATCCAGCCGTCGACCAGCGGGTAGTACACCGGCCGCAGCAGCGAGACGCCCAGATAGGCAGCGGCGGCGACGACGAACGAGTGCGCGGTCGCCATGATCACCGCGCCAGCGCCGATCGCGAGCACCAGCGCGAGCAGCGCGCCGACAACCGAGTCCGGCCCGAGTCGCTCGGGCGGCGTCTGGCGATCTCGGTGGCGCCGAGGCCTCCGGCCGCCACTACGCAGGCGATCAGGCTGAACCACATGGCCGGGCGCAGGCCGGCCAGCTGCGGAAACCTGATGTCGTGCAGCAGGAAAGTGCCCCAGAGACGGTCGAAGCTCTCGCTCCACAGGCCGGCGAAGAATGTCATGCCGAACAGCAGCACCAGGCCGGGGATGACAACGATGGCGCGGTGCGCGGACCGTGTCTGCGTGGCGAGCATCCCGCGCGCCTGCCGCACGACATTGCCCAGCTCGGCCTCGGCCGGAACCCGCTGAAAGTTGCGCTCGGGCATCACGAACGCGAGTTCCGCCGCGAACACGCAGAGGAGGCCGCCGGCGATGCGCAGCGGCAGGTACAGGCCGCCGAGAGCGATCGCGCCGGACAGCAGGCTGCCTGCGACGGTCGCGACCAGCCCGAGCTGGGTAGCGCGGAGGTAGACGCCGGTCATCTGCTGTTCGCCGAGCTCATCGGCGATCCAGGCTTCCTGCGCTCCGTTGTTCAGCGCCGCGCCCAGCCCGACGAGTACCTGACCGAGCACCAGGATCGCGACGGCCGGCGACAGGCTCTCGGTCAGCATGCCCAGGCCGATGACGAACAGGCCGCCGAGCGTGCAGAGCCGTCTGCTCACCAGATCCGCCAGCACGCCTGTGGGCAGCTGGAAGATGAAGTAACTGAGCTCGAGTCCGGTCCCGAGCAGTAGGAGCTCAAGCGGATTCAGCCGGCCGGCGGTGACCCAGTACACCATGACCGTGGCGTAGCTGATCCCCGTGAAGAAGCTGGTCCCGCTCTGTAGCAGCAGGTACAGCGGGTAGGGCCGGATCGGATGGCCGCCCAGTTGCATCCACCCTCCGGTGGTGTCGAGTTCAGCCCGGGGATCGGGAAGCCCCGGCGACGCTACGCGGCCGTATTCGGCTGGGTCAATGCCTTTTCGGTGCGCCGAGGCGGCTCTTCGGGGGGCTTCGGCGGCGGTCGCAAGGCCACCGTGACCATTCTGGCGCCAGTGTGACGCTTCGGTCGGGGCAAAAGCGGCAATTCGGGGCGCGATTTTGACGTTAAGCGTCACGGTAGAGCGCTAGAGGTCACACTGCGCCGGCGGGCGGCGTTAGGAGTCACCGCTGTCAGTGGCGCGCGGCATTCTGGCCCCGAGCGGAGCGCAGGGAACTCAGCCGGAACACAGGAACCTGCGGGGCAGCGGGAACAAGCCCGGCCGGGGCGGTTGTTAGACTTGCGAACTATAAGCGTGCCGTACCAAAGGAGTTGCTGGTGACGGAGCCATCCGGCCAGTGTGGGCCAGCCAGCATGGCTGGCGAAACGGAGCAGGACGCAGCAGTCGGGGCGCTGCTGACCGTGCTGCGGATCTCGCGTGTCATGGAACGGATCGACGCCGGGGTGAGCCCGCAGCAATACCGCATGCTCAAGCTCATCGGCGCGGGCGGCGAGCGGTCCGCCAGGCTGGCCGAGAAGCTCGCGGTCGCCCGGCCCACGCTGACCTCAACGGCAGACAGCCTGGTCGCGGCCGGACTCGCCATCAGGGAGGCCGAGGAGGGCGATCGGCGGGTGGTGCGGCTCTGCCTCACGCCAGCCGGCCAGGGTGCGGTCCAGCGAGCCGACGAGGCCTACGCAGGCTGGTTCAGCTCACTGCTCGAGCACACCGGCCGCGGCCAGGAGATCCTGGCCGGTTTCCGGCTGCTCGAGGACTCCATGATCGAGCGGCACCGCGCGCGGCATGCGGCTGATGCCACGGCCGACCTCGCCGACAACAGCGCAGGCCAGCGGTGACGGCAAGGAGCAACAGGAGTCCCTCGGCGAGCACCCAGCGACCAGCCCGAAGTGCGGCGGCCACCCTCGGCTCCGGGTACGGCGAGGGCTGGCTGCGCCGACTGGCCGCCAGCTGCTGGCGGCACAGGGGACTCACCCTGGTCGCCTTCGGAGCGTCGCTGGTGGCAACGCTGGTCACAATCACGATTCCGCTGATCCAGCGGGACATCATTGACAACGCGATCATCAAGCACACGCAGCCGATCTGGCCGGGCGCGACGCTCCTGATCGTTGCGGCTGCCATTAACTTCGGCGGGGTCTACCTGCGCCGGTATCGCGGCGGACAGCTCTCCCTCGACGTACAGCACGACCTGCGCACAGAGCTTTTCGACTCGCTGACCAAGCTCGACGGGGCGAGGCAGGATCAGCTCCGCACCGGGCAGATCGTCAGCCGGTCCATCTCCGACCTGAACATGGTGCAGAGCCTGCTGTCGATGATGCCGATGCTGATCGGCAACGCGCTGCTGTTCCTGCTGTCGATCATCGTGATGTTCTTCCTGTCGCCGCTGCTGGCGCTGATCTCACTGGCGGTCGGCCCGGCGCTGCTCGCGCTGTCGGTCGCATCCCGGCAGCGGCTGTTCCCGGCGAGCTGGGACGCCCAGCAGAAGGCCGGCGAGGTGGCGGGGGTAGTCGAGGGCGCGGTCACTGGCGTCCGCGTGGTCAAGGGCTTCGGCCAGGAGAACCAGGAGATAGAGCGGCTCGAGTACATCGGCCGCCTCCTGTACGCGGCCAGGGTGCGGACGGTCAAGATGATGGCCAGGTTCAGCCCTGCCCTCGGCGCTATCCCGGCGCTGGGCCAGGTTGGCGTCCTTGCCCTTGGCGGTTACCTCGCGATCAAGGGCGAGATCACGCTCGGCACGTTCCTGGCCTTCGCGTCGTACCTGGCCCAGATGGTCAACCCGGTGCGCGCGCTGACCGGCCTGATCACGATCGGCCAGGAGGCACGCGCCAGCGTCATCCGGGTGTTCGAGGTCATCGACTCCCGGCCGGTCCTGACGGAGAAGCCGGACGCGCTGGTCCTGCCGCCGGGCAGCAAGGACATCGAGCTGGCAGACGTGCACTTCGGCTACGTGCCATCTGAGCCGGTGCTGAACGGCCTCTCGCTGCGGGTGCACCCGGGAGAGACGCTCGCTATCGTCGGCACCTCTGGGTCGGGCAAGTCCACGATCTCGCTGCTGCTGCCGCGCTTCTACGACGTGCGCTCCGGCGTGATCAAGGTGGGCGGGCATGACGTCCGCGACCTGACCCTGGACTCCCTGCGCGCCTCGATCGGCCTGGTGCTCGAGGAGAGCTTCCTGTTCTCGGACACGGCGCGCGCCAACATCGCCTACGGCCGGCCAGACGCGACCGATGAGCAGATCGTCGCGGCGGCCCGGGCGGCCGAAGCGGAGGAGTTCATCCTCGGGCTCCCGGACGGCTACGACACTGTCGTCGGCGAGCAGGGCCTGACCCTGTCCGGCGGTCAGCGTCAGCGCGTGGCCCTGGCCCGAGCGCTTATTACCGACCCCTCGATCCTGATACTCGACGACGCGACGTCGGCGATCGACGCGCGAGTGGAGGCTGCGATCCACTCGACGCTGCGCCGCGTGATGGCCGGGCGGACCACACTGCTGATCGCGCACCGGCGCTCGACGCTCGAGCTTGCCGATCAGATCGCGGTGCTCGATGGCGGGCGCCTGATCGACCAGGGAACGCACGAAGAACTCACCGCGCGGTGCCCGGAGTACCGCCTGCTGCTGGCGGGCCCAGGCGACGACGCTGAAGGCGTGGACGCGGGCGAACTTGACTACTACCGGAACGTGGCAGATCAAGACGCCTGCGCTGGCAGGTCCGCGGCCGCGCATGGCGGGATCACCCCGAGCCTGTGGCCCGCTGGCGCGTCTGAAACTGCGCGGGGCGATGCCGGACTTGCCGCGGGCGCAGCGGCGGACGCGGCCAGCAGGCAGCTCGCGAGCGTGGCGGCTGGGATCGGCCGCGGCCAGATCAGCGGCGGCGGGAGCGGTGGCCGAGGCGGCGGTGCGGCCCAGCGGGGCGCCGCCCTGAGCGGCGGTGCCATGGCCGGCGGCTGGATGGCCGGGGTGCCAGCATCGCCTGAGCTGCTCTCCAAGGTTGCGGCGCTGCCGCCTGCGACCGAGCAGCCGAATGTCGATGAGGCCTTCGCCCGAGCACCCGATCCGCACTTCACCTTGCGCAAGCTGCTCCGGCCGTTCGCGATCGCGCTGATCATCGGACTGGTCCTGGACGGACTGGACGCGATCGCCAGTACCGTCATGCCGGTGCTGGTCAAGGGCGGCATCGACAACGGAGTGGAGCGGGGCCTGCTCAGCTTCGACGCCAGATTCAAGATCATCCTGCTGGTGTCGGTGATCGGCCTGGGTATCGTCCTGGCCGACTGGTGGGTGAACTGGGCCCAGACGATCGTGGTCGGACGCAACGGCGAGCGCCTGCTCTACACGCTCCGGGTGAAGATCTTCGCGCACCTGCAGCGCCTCGGCCTTGACTTTTATGAGCGCGAGCTGACCGGGCGGATCATGACCAGGATGACGACGGACGTGGACGCCCTGTCGTCGTTCTTCCAGACCGGGCTCATCACCATGGTCAACTCGGCACTCACCTTCGTTGTCGTACTCGCGGTGATGCTGCTCATCAACCTGCGCCTCGGCCTGATCCTGTGCACGGTGCTGCCGGTTCTCATCGTCGCCACGGTCGTGTTCAGGCAGAAGTCGTCCCGCGCCTACTCCGAGGCCAGGGAGAAGGTCAGCGCCGTTAACGCTGACCTGCAGGAGAATGTGGCCGGCCTGCGGGTCGCCCAGGCCTACCGGCGCGAGCAGGTCAACTCTCAGCGCTTCGCCGGCCTGTCCGGCGCGTACCGGGTGTCCAGGCTCCGGGCACAGCGGATGATCGCGGTGTACTTCCCGTTTGTCCAGGCGCTGTCCACGATCGGCGGTGCGATCGTGCTGTTCGCCGCGGCCAGCGAGGTTCACAGTCGTGCGATCACGGTAGGCAGCCTGATCGCGTACCTGCTCTACGTCGACTCGCTGTTCTCCCCCGTCCAGCAGATGTCGCAGGTCTTTGATGGCTACCAGCAGGCGAACGTTGGCCTGCAGCGGATCAAGGGCCTGCTCCAGACGCCGACAAGCACGCCGCCCGCGGAGAACCCGGTCGTGCCGGGCCGGCTGCGTGGTCAGATCGAGCTGCGTGACGTGCGGTTCGGCTATCGCGGCCAGCGCGCCGAGGCGATCCGCGGCGTGAGCCTGTCTGTCCGGCCCGGTGAGACGGTCGCGCTGGTCGGGCAGACCGGTGCTGGCAAGTCGACTCTGGTCAAGCTCATCGCCAGGTTCTATGACGTGACCGCGGGCCGCGTGCTGATCGACGGCCGCGATGTGCGCGAGTACGACCTGCCCGCCTACCGGCAGCAGCTAGGTGTGGTCCCGCAGGAGCCGTACCTGTTCGCAGGCACGGTCCGGGATGCGATCGCCTACGGCCGGCCCGATGCGACCGATGCGGAGGTCGAGGCTGCCGCGCGTGGCGTCGGCGCGATCGAGATGATCTCCCGGCTGCCGGGCGGCTTCGGCCACGAGGTGTCCGAGCGCGGCCGCAACCTGGCTGCGGGGCAACGGCAGCTCATCGCGCTCGCGCGTGCCTACCTCGTGGATCCCGCGATCCTGCTGCTCGACGAGGCAACCGCGGCGCTGGACCTGGCAGCCGAGGCCGAGGTGAATAGCGCTACCGAGCAGCTGGTAGCTCGACGGACCACAATTGTCGTGGCGCACCGGCTCACCACCGCGTCGAACGCGGACCGGATCGTCGTGCTTGCCGACGGCCAGGTCGCGGAGGCCGGAACGCATGACGAGCTGCTCGAAACTGGCGGCGCGTACGCGGCCATGTGGGCCGCGTTCACGGGCGAGGCCGAGCTGGTCGCCTGACGGTCGGCAGATGCCCGGGGGTGTGGGGTCCGGGATGTGCAGCATCCGGGATGTGCGGCGTCCGGGGTGCGCGGACGACGGAGTTACTCGCAGTGCTCGACTGAATCAGTTGGATCGTGCCTTTGTTTCCACTGATTCGGTGGCGAAGGTGCCTGAGGACTTGCGTTAAGGCGCTTCCGAATCCTCAGCCTGGCCCGGTGCAGGCGTGACATGACGGTCCCGACGGAGACATCCAGGATGTCGGCCACCTCCCGGCACGAGTAGCCCTCGATGTCCGATAGGTAGACAGTCGCCTGGAAGCACTGCGGCAGTTCCGCCAGCGGCGCCGCATACTCGGAGTAGGTCAGCTGGCCGAGCACCTCTTCCTCCGCGGACGGCGCAGGCCAGGCGGTGGCGGAGGCATGTGCCATTGCGGTCGTCACCGACGGCGCATCGAGATCCGCACTGGGCACCTGGACGGGCTCCCGCCGCCGTTTCCGGTAGGCGTTGCGGGAGCAGTTGGTCATGATGCGGAACAGCCAGGCCCGCGCGTTCGTGCCCGGCCTGTAGTGGCGGAGGCCGACATAAGCCCGGGCCATCGTCTCCTGAATGAGATCCTCGGCGTCGTCGGGGCTGCCGGTCAGCCGCAGTGCCGTGGGGAAGAGCCCCCGTCGGCAGCAGGCGACTTCCCGCTCGAAAAGCTGCCGGTCCGCAGCTGGGTGATCGTCATCTCTGGGCTCGGTAGTCATGGCTGCTATCGCCTCCTCGGCGGCAGCACGCGCAGCCCGCTCTCCGTGCTGCCCCAGTGGGATGAGGCAACTACTGGCAGTGTGCTTGCCCGGCGCAGCCTGAGCTGCTCATCGGCCGGGCGAACGCGCAGTCGGTTGCCGGAACACCAGCGGTCATAGACTTGAATTGCTCAAGTTCTTGTACTATTCAAGTGACAGAACTCGGGGAAGTCCAACCGCGCATAAGCCCGCAAAGGGCGCGTGACGACGGAATCCGCAGTGCTGTGCGTGCGGTTTGCCGACCGGTGTTCAGATCCAGGCCGGCGGTCTCCTGCCATAAGTCCCGCATCCATCCGCAGATCCTGGCTAGACCGCCTTGGCGGCTCGGTGCCATGCGGCGAGCGCCGCCTGGATGTCGTCCGCGCCGATGCCGACGTGCGTCAGCATCCTGATGCGGCCGCCGATCATGGTGACCAGCAGGCCCTCGGCGGCCAGCTGCTCCCGCCACTGCGCCGCGGAGCGGGCCGTGCCCGACACGTCGACGAAGACGATGTTGGTCTCGACTAGCTCGGGGTCGACGCTGTCAGGCAGCAGCTCGGCCACACCCTCGGCCAGCGTGCCGGCGTTCGCATGGTCGTCGGGCAGCCGCTGGGGACCTTCCTCGAGCGCGATCAGGCCGGCTGCGGCCATGATGCCCGCCTGCCGCCACGCGCCGCCGAAGAGGATCTTCAGGCGCCGCGCCTCCCGGATGAACTCCCGGTCGCCGACGAGGATCGAGCCGATCGGTGCGCCGAGACCCTTGGACAAGCAGAACATCATCGAGCTCACGAGGCTCGCATAGTCGGCGACGGGCACGTCAGCAACCGCGCAGGCGTTGAAGATCCGGGCGCCGTCCAGGTAGAGCGGTACCCCGGCATCAGCGCAGACGGCGGCGATGTCGCGCACGCCCGTGACGCTCATGACCGAGCCGCCGCCGACCTGATGGGTGTTTTCGATCGTCACCAGGTCCACCACGGTGACGTCATACGGATCAGGTGCCAGTGCGTCCGCCACTTGCTCGCCCAGCAGAACTCCCCGATCCGGCGCCCTCAGGTACTGGAAGGAGACGCCAGAAAGCGCGGCCGCCGAGCTTACCTCGGTCCCTCCCACATGCGCAGTGGCCTCGCAGATCGCGAAATGACCAGACCGGACGTAGGCGTGCACAGCGATCTGGTTGCACATGGTGCCGGTCGGCAGGTACAGCGCCGACTCCCGGCCGGTCAGCTCGGCGGCACGGTCTTGCAGCCGGTTGACCGTCGGGTCGTCGCCGTACCAGTCGTCGCCCACCTCAGCGCTAGCCATCGCCTGCCGCATCTGCTGCGACGGCTGAGTGACGGTGTCGGAGCGAAGGTCAACGCGGGAGTCCATGCACGCACGATACGGGACGGGCCGATGGCGCCCGCGCGGGCCCGTTAGCGCCCGGCAGAAGTTGACGCCATCGCTACCGCAGCCTCCAGCTGCGGCTGCGGTACGCCGGGCTCGGCTTGCGCGGGCCGCACAAGCTGGTCGGCTCGCAGCGTCCTGACGTCGCGCGGAATGAGGGCCAGGAGCGAGGCCGCCGCTATCAGCGCTGCTGCACCGTACTGAGTGGCCGACACGCCGACCCAGGCCGCAATCGGTCCTGCCAGCACCGCGCCGATCGGCATCGCCATGACAGAACCGAGTGCGTCATAGGAAGATACCCTGGCCAGCTTCTCCGGCGGGATCCTGGTGGCCAGCGCTACCGTCCACTGCACCATCATGATCTCCATGGCAATGCCCAGCACGAATGACGTCGCGCAGATGACCGGCAGCGGCCACAGCATTGCCAGCGCGAGCGGCCAGATCCCGATGCTCGCGCCGATCAGCACGACGAACCGCATCGGCCGCCGCGGCGAGAACCGCAGTGAGATGAGGCCGCCCGCGACCAGGCCAAGAGACTCGGCGCCGGTGATCGTCCCCCAGGCGGCCGCGCCGCCGAGGTGCGCACGGGCGACCACCGGACCCAGCACGCTGAACGACCCGTACCAGGCCATCAGCACGATGCCGAACTGGGCCACGATGACCCACAGCCAGGTATGCGAGACAAACTCCGACCAGCCCTCGCGTAGCTCGCGCAGCATGCCTGGCTCGTGGGTCCGCTCGTGGGCGGTGACCCGGAGCGCCAGCATCAGCGGCAGCGTGCCGAGCAGGCCGATGCCGCAGATCACCAGGGCCCAGCCCGGCTTGATGGCCGCGACCACGAAGCCCGCGAGGACGGCTCCGCCCATCTGCGCGCCGTTCATCGCGAGCCGGCTGACGGCGCTGGCCTCCTGCATGAGCTCGGCGGGCACGATCCGCGGCAGGAGCGCCGTGGACGCCGGGTAGAAGATCGCCATGCCGGTACCGGTCAGGCACTCCAGGCCGATCATCTGCCACAGCGCAGGATGCGCGGTCAGCACCAGGATGCCGAAGCTACCCTCGCCCAGCGCCATCATCATGTTGCCGGCGATGATCACTTTCTGCGGCGCGATCCGGTCGGCGATGACGCCGCCGAGCAGGAGGAACACCAGCGATGGCGCAATCTGCGCTGCTAGCACGTAAGACAGCTTGAGGGTGGAGCCGTTCGTCACGTCCAAGACTGCGAACGACACCCCGACCAGGGAGAACGCGAACGAGGCGGGCGCCAGGACACGGTCAGCGAGCAGCAGCCGGAAGTCAGGGATGCCCAGCACCGGGAAGCGACGGGTAATCAGCGCAGGCGTGAACTGTGCAGCTACGAACTGGGCCCGCCTGCCCAGGGCGATGCGGCGCCTGAGCACGCGCGCGAACATGACTCAACTTCCGATCTTGATCTGGGGTCAGCGAATCCGACCCTACCTGGGCAACCGAATGGCGGAAAACGAATATTCCGCGTCAGGGCCGGATGGCGGACCCGCCGACCCCGCTGGGCCGGGGCATGCGCAGCAGCCACTGCCAGAACGTCCGGCGCGGCGGCCGGGGCGGGTGGGCCCGCACGTTGCCGCCTCGGATCTGGCCCGAGATTTCGACCCGCAAGACCGGCGGCGGCTGCGCGCCCTCCGGATCACGGATGACGACCCGGCCGCCGATCATCTCGACGTCGTCCGCGTCCACCACGACGCCGGGGCGGGTGATGATGACGAAACTGCCGCCGCGGACGTCGGCATCGACGTGGAGCAGCGGGCTCGTGATGACGGCCTCGGTGAAGTCGAGTCGCACGTTGCCACCCGCGACCTTGATCTCCATCCGCTTGGGCACGGCCCACGGGCCCGACCGGCGGGCGTTCCCGCCGCGGCGGAGAATCCGGACCACGTCCTTGGGCGGGGCCGCCGGACTCAGGCTTGGGCCGGGGCCGGCCGGAAGGTCGGCAGTCAGGACGGTGAGCTCGCGCTGCGTGCGCGCTGTCAGCGCGGCCTCGAGCCGCTCGTCAAGCTCCTCAGCGGTCAGCCGGCCGTCGCCTGCCGCGATGCGCAGGAGCTCGACGACCTTGTCGCGGTCCGCGTGCGAGGCCCGGAGCTCGGGCCGGCCGTCGCCTGGGCTGGCCGCCGGAGAAACTTCGCCAGTCACCAGCCTTACTCTAGGGGCCGGAAGGCCCCGGTTGACCGGATACCGGCTACCTGGGCATGATCACCACTGCCGGGGCGAGCTCGCAGGCAGCACCCCGGATGCACGGGCGCAGCCGGCAGGTGGCACTCTCGGGCATACCGGGCCGCCGGAATACCGCACGGCCCGGCCAGGTTCGCGACGTGTGCGCGGTACCGGCGAGAGGAGCTGATGGTCAGTTGAGCATCCTGGGCACGAGGGTCCTGCGAACTGAGGATCCGAAATTCCTGACCACCGGCGGCGTCTATACCGAGGATGTCGTAGATGAGCGCCTCGATGGCGCGTACCACGTGTTCTTCGTCCGGTCTCCGGTTGCCCACGCCCGGATAACCAGCGTCGACGTCAGCGCCGCGCTCGAGGCGCCGGGTGTGGTGGCTGTCATCACCGGCGCCGACCTCGCCGAACTGCCGCCCATCCCGCCGACAGCGGCCGGCCTGATCAACCCGGCCATGGAGCAGCGGCTCCTCGCCATCGACAAGGTGCGCTATGTCGGCGAGGCAGTTGCCGCCGTCGTGACCGAGAACCCGTACCAGGGTGAGGACGCCGTCGAGCTGGTCGGTGTCGAGTACGAACCGCTGCCTGCCGTGCTCGGCTTCGATCCCGACGATTCCAGTCTGCTGTTCGAGGCGGCCGGCACGAACGTCGGCGGGTACTGGGGCGATCCGTCCGCCCTGAAGCCTGAGCTTTTCGATGGCTGCGAGGTTGTCGTCAGCCAGACCATCGTCAACCAGCGGGTCGCGCCGGCCCCGATGGAGACCAGGGCAGCGGCTGCGGTCTGGGGTGAGGACGGCCGCCTCACCGCCTGGATCCCCAACCAGGGCGCCCAGGGCACTAAAGCCGGCATGGCCAAGCTGCTCGGGGTAGAGGCCAGCCAGATCCGCATCATTACGCCCGACGTCGGCGGCGCGTTCGGCGCGAAGTTCGGCGCTGACCCCGAGCACGCGATCGTGGCCTGGATTGCGCGCCACCTCGGCCGGCCTGCGCGGTGGACCGAGACCCGGTACGAGAACCTGATTGCGATGACGCATGGCCGGGCCCAGCAGCACACCATCACGATCGGCGGCAGCCGCGACGGGAACGTGCAGGCCTACCGGCTCGAGATTGTCCAGGACGCGGGCGCCTACCCCAGGATCGGCGCGGTGCTGCCCATGCTGACCATCCTGATGACTACCGGACCGTACGACATTCCCAAGGCCGAGGCCATCGCCAAGGTCCTAGTGACCAGCACCACGCCGATCGGTGCCTACCGTGGCGCCGGCCGTCCCGAGGCCACCGCCGCGCTCGAGCGGGCTATCGACCTGTTCGCCGCCGAGATCGGCGTCGACCCCGCCGAAGTGCGCCGCACGAACCTGCTGGCCCCGTTCACCGAGCCGCATCGCACCGCCTTCGGCGCGCTCTACGACACCGGGGATTACGTCGCCGCGCTGGATAAGGCGCTGGTAGCGGCGGACTATGCGGCGCTGCGCCGAGAGCAGGCCGAGCGACGAGCCAGCGGCAGTGTGCGCCAGCTTGGCATCGGCGTCGCCAGCTACGTCGAGATCACCGGCATGGGTGACGGCGAGGGCACGCCACCTGAGGAGAACGCCACGGTCGAGGTGCATCCCGACGGCACCGCGACGATCCTCACCGGGACCTCGCCGCATGGCCAGGGTCACGCCACAGCCTGGGCGATGCTGGCCAGTGACCAGCTCGGCATTCCGGTGGAGAAGATCACTCTCAAGTGGGGCGATACCGACCTGATCCCGCAGGGCGGCGGCACTGGCGGCTCGCGCAGCCTGCAGCAGGGCGGTGCCGCGGTGCAGCAGGCAGCACAAGAGCTGATCGAGCTTGCCAGGCAGCGCGCTGCGGCCGAGCTCGAGGCCAGCGCGGCTGACCTGGTGTTCGACAAGAGCCGAAGCACCTTCAATGTGGCCGGTGACCCGGAGGCCGCGGTCCCGCTTGCCCAGCTTGCCGAGAAGGAGCGGCTGCTGATCAGGACCGTGTTCTCACAGCCGGGCGCCACGTTCCCGTTCGGCACGCACGTCGCGGTCACCGAGGTCGACACCGAGACCGGCAAGGTCACGCTGAAGCGCGTGATCACCGTGGACGACGCCGGCGTGGTGCTCAACCCGCTGCTGGCCGAGGGCCAGCGGCACGGCGGCATCGGCCAGGGTGCGGCGCAGGCATTCCTCGAGGAGGTTGTCTACGACGACGACGGGAACCCGCTGACAGCCAGCTTCGCCGACTACCCGATCGTGTCCGCCACGGAGGTGCCGAGCTTCGAGCTGGCAGACATGGCTACGCCCACGAGCTACAACCCGCTGGGCGCCAAGGGCATCGGTGAGGCAGGCTCAATCGGCTCGACCCCGGCCGTGCAGAACTCGGTCGTCGACGCTGTCGCGCATCTCGGCGTGCGGCATATCGACATGCCCGTCTCCTCCCGTCGCGTCTGGGAGGCAATCCAGGCGGCACACGAAGAACGCGGCCCGCGGGCCGGATCGGAGCAGTCATGACCGGCATTGAGCTGACCGTCAACGGCCAGAAGCGGTCCGACGACGTCGAGCCGCGGCTGCTGCTGGTGCATTACCTGCGCGAGATCCTGGGCCTGCGGGCGGCCAATGTCGGCTGCGATACCACCTCGTGCGGTGCATGCACGGTGCTGCTCGACGGCAAGTCGGTCAAGTCGTGCACGGTGCTCGCCGTCCAGGCAAGCGGCCACGAGGTGGTCACCGCAGAGGGACTGTCCGCCGGCGAGCAGCTGCATCCGGTGCAGGCGGCGTTCCGCCAGCAGCACGGCCTTCAGTGCGGTTTCTGCACGCCCGGCATGGTGATGGCAACGGTCGGGCTGCTGTCGGAGAACCCGCATCCGACGGAAGAGCAGGTGCGCGCGGGGCTGGAAGGCAACCTGTGCCGGTGCACCGGCTATCACAACATCGTCCGGGCCGTGCTGGCGGCGGCCGACGCGCAGGCGAGCGGCAATAACGGGAGCGGCGAGCAGCCGAGCCGGGACGAGGCGAGCGCTGAGGTGACGGCATGATCCCCGCACAATTCGAGTACGTTGCGGCGCAGTCTCCGGCGCATGCGATCGAGCTGCTGACCGAGCATGGCGAGGACGCCAAGCTGCTGGCCGGGGGCCACTCGCTGCTGCCGATGATGAAGCTGCGCCTGGCGCAGCCTGAGGTGCTGATCGACATCGGCGGGCTGGACGAGCTAGCAGGGGTGACGGTCGATGGCGATGACCTCATCGTCGGCGCGACGACCCGGCACGCTGACCTGGCTACGAACGAGCTGGTCCGGGCCGAGGCGCCCGTGCTGGCTTACGCTGCCGCGCAGGTCGGCGATCCGCAGATCCGGCACCGCGGCACTATCGGCGGCTCGCTGTCGCACGCTGACCCAGCCGCCGACCTGCCGATGGCGCTGGTCGCGCTCGGCGGCTCGGTCGTGCTCGAGGGACCGGCCGGGACCCGCTCAGTCGCTGCGGACGACTTCTTCGAAGGCTACTTCGAGACCGCGCTGCAGCCGGACGAGCTGCTGACGGCGGTCCGCGTTCCGCGCCGGCCAGGTGTCCCGTGGGGCTACCAGAAGTTCGTCCGGCGGTCCAACGACTGGGCGATCGTCGGCGTCGCTGCGGTGGACGGCCGGATTGCGCTCGCCAACATGGGACCGAGGCCGCTGCGTGCGACCGCTGCCGAGGAAGCCATCGCGGCCGGAGCATCCGCCGCCGAGGCGGCGGCTCTTGCGGCGGAGGGTACCTCGCCCGGCGAGGACATCCATGCCGACCGCGAATACCGCCGCCACCTGGCTCGGGTGCTAACCCGCCGGGCGCTCGAGCACGAGACCGGCTGAACGTACCCGGCAAAGACGCCGCCAATAGCCATAACCACCCCGATCGCGGGTAGCCCTAGAGAATGAGCGGTGACGATTCAGCTGGGCATGGCAGTCCGGCTGGCCAGCAGGCCGAGACGGACGGGCAGCTGATTCCGGAGCAGGTCGCGGAGATAGCCGGCGAGCTCAGCGAGACCAAGGACGTATCGCGGCGCAAGCGGCTCGCCCGCCAGATCCCGAAGCTGGGCAGCCGCAGCAGTCACGCGACGGCGCACCGGCTCCAGTCCGGCCGCGGTGCTGCCTGGCAGCGTATGCAGTCGGGATCAGGGGCAGTAGCGCAGCGGGTGCGGCCCGCCGCGGGCGCGGCGGCACGGAGCGTCAGGTCCGGTGGCGCTGTCACCGCACGGAGCGTCAGGTCCGGTAGCGCTGTCACCGCCCGCCGTGCACAAGCCGGAGGCTCAGCGACCGTCCGGGGCCTGCGCGCCAGCGGCCGGTGGCTGGCCGATCAGGTCATCGAGATGGCCCCGAAGGTGCCGATCCGCACCCTGCCGACTCTGCAATCCCAGTACCCCGGCCTGCAGGCAGAGCAGCTAGCCGACCAGCTCATCACCGGAGCCGCGCGGGCGTCCGCCGGCATCGGTGTGGCCGTCGGCGTCGCCGCCTCCGTTCCCTTCATTCCTACTGCTCCGGTGGAGCTCGGCGTCGAGACGCTCGCGCTGGTCGCCATCGAGCTCAAGCTGATCGCCGAGCTGCATGAGGTGTACGGGATGCCCGCTCCGGGATCTGGACCGCAGCGGATGCTTGCCTATACCGGATCCTGGGCCGAACGCCGCGGCATCCGCATCACCACCAGCGGCCTCGCGCTGGCCGTGGGCTCGCCACTGCGGCGAAAGCTCGAGCGCCGGCTCCTGGTGAAGGCGGGCCAGAGCACCCTAGCGCTCGCGCCGCTGCTCGCCGGGGCTGCGGCGGGTGCGCTGATTGACCACCGGGAAACCCGCCGGCTGGGCATCCTGATCCGCGACGATCTGCGCAAGCGCTCGCGCGAGGGGGCTGCCGGTACCGGATAGTGCGGACGCTAAGGTCGGCGGGTGACCAATCGCAAGATTCTGGTAACGGGGTCGTCCAGGGGAATCGGCCGGGCCGTCGCACAGGCGTTCGCGCTGGCAGGCGACTCCGTCGCCATCCATCACCGGGACTCGCCGGATCTCGCGGCTGAGGTGCTGGCCGGACTCCCTGGCAACGGCCACATCATCGTGCAGGCAGACGTCGCCGACCCAGATGCTGTCCGCGTCATGGTCGACGAGGCCGCCGAGCGCCTTGGCGGGCTGGGCGTCCTGGTGAACAACGCGGCGAGCTACGGCCGTTCGCCGCACCCGGTCGCTGAAGTCTCCTACGAGCAGTGGCAGGCGGTGTGGCGGGACACGATCGGCGTCAACCTGATCGGAGCCGCGAACGTCACCTGGTGCGCAGTGCAGCACATGATCGCGGGCGGCGGCGGCCGGATCGTGAACGTGTCGTCGCGCGGGGCGTTCCGGGGTGAACCCGGCCAGCCGGCCTACGGCGCGAGCAAGGCGGGTCTCAACGCGCTCGGGCAGTCCCTCGCGGTGGCGCTCGCACCGCACAACATCACGGTCGCTGCGGTGGCGCCGGGCTTCGTGCAGACCGACATGGCGGCCTCCCACCTGCGGGGTGAGTCGGGCGCGGCCATCCGGGCACAGAGCCCGTTCGGCCGGGTGGCGGAGCCGGAGGAGATCGCCGCGGCGGTGCTCTATCTCGCCTCACCCGAGGCGCTGTGGGCCAGCGGCGCGATACTTGACCTCAACGGCGCCTCCTACCTGCGGACCTGAGGCCATGAAGACGACCACCTTCGCGGTGCACACCGGCAGCAAGCCGGTGGTGGCCGATATCACCCGCCAGTGCGAGCAGTTCGCGCGCGAGGCGTCCGCAGCCGGTGACGGCCTGCTGCAGGTGTTCGTGCCGCACGCGACGGCGGGCCTGGCCATACTCGAACTCGGCTCCGGCAGCGACGACGACCTGCTGTCAGTGCTGGCTGAACTGCTTCCGGCTGACAACCGGTGGCGGCATGCGCATGGCGCTCGCGGTCACGGCCGCTCCCACGTGCTGCCAGCGCTCGTCCCGCCGTACGCGACCGTCCCGGTGCTCGGCGGCCGACTGGCACTGGGCACCTGGCAGTCAGTCGCGCTGGTCGACCTGAATGCCGACAATCCGGACCGGCAGGTAAGGCTGTCGTTCCTGGCCTAGTTCGGTTGGCTCGCCGGGCGCCGGGATTCGGCGGCCGGACGGCAGGATTGGCCCGCTTGCCACCGTTCCGCCCGGAATTGTTCATCCCAACGGCCTTTCGCTGATATTGCCATGCCGTACTATCCGCTGCAGGGGACCCAACGGCATCCATTAGCTGGCACATGCGGCCGGGAATGCGAGGCAGCGGTATGAGTGATCGGCAGAAGAATGGACCGGATCGCGACCGCATCCTGAGCAGGCGCGCCGCCTTGCAGGCTGGCCTCATCGCGACGGCCGGCGTCGGCGTTGGCGCGGCCGGACTGGATTCCGCCAGCGCGAGTGCGCGGCCCGCCTGGTGGCATCGGCCATTGCGCCAGCCCGGCTCGCTGCCCTACCCGAAGCTCGCCGAGGGCACAGACACCGTGCCGCAGATCGAGCACATCGTGGTGCTGATGATGGAGAACCATTCCTACGACAACAAGCTCGGCATGCTGCGCCGATTCGGTGCCGACGGCTTCCGCACCGGCCGCAACGGCATGCCCACCGCGTGGAACCCGTACTCGAATGGTGACATCCAGCACGCGTTCCATATGCCCACCACCTGTCAGCTGACCGGCTTCCCCAGCCAGAGCTGGCTGAACAGTCACATCCAGTTCGACCGCGGGCGAAATGACGGGTTCGTCGAATCTGGTAGCGGGCCAGTCGCCATGGGCTACTGGGATGGAGGCGATCAGCCCTTCTACTACTCGCTCGCACGACAGTTCCCGATCGCCGACAGGTACTTCTGCTCCGTTCTCGGCCAGACCTATCCCAACCGGCGCTACCTGATCTCCGCGACGTCGATCGGCATGATCAACGACACGACACCCGCGCTGACCGACTATCCCGCGGGCGGCACCATTTTCGACAAGCTGGATGCCGCCGGGATCAGCTGGAAGGACTACTACAGCACGCTGCCGACGGTCGAGCTCTATCCGGAGCTGTATCTGAAGAACGCCGGCACCAAAGTCGTGCCGATCAAGGACTTCTTCTCCGACGCCGCGGCCGGCACGCTGCCCGGCTACTCGCTCGTCGAGCCGAACTACGACACGCAGTCCGAGGAAGACCCGCAGAACATCGCGGTCGGCGAGCAGTTCGCGGCTAAGGTCATCAATGCCGTGATGTCCGGGCCAGCCTGGCCGCGCACGATGCTGATCTGGACCTATGACGAGCACGGCGGTTACTACGACCACGTGCCGCCGCCGCGCGCGCTGGCGCCGGATGACATTCCGCCACAGGTCACTGATGGCGAGTCGGCCTACAACGGATTCGCGCAGTACGGCTTCCGCGTCCCGTGCGCCGTAGTCTCGCCGTGGGCCCGGCCCTGGTACGTCTCGCACCGGGTCATGGACCATACGAGCATCTGCGCGCTAGTCGAGGCCAAGTGGAACCTGCCGGCGATGACTTACCGCGACGCCAATGCCTGGAACATGCTCGACATGCTCGATCTGCGCCGGCCAGCTTTCCTGAGCCCGCCTGCGCTCGCCCAGCCGCTTATGACGACCGACCCCAGCGCGCTGGCCTGCAGCACGTCAGGGCCCGGAGCGATCCCGCCGCCTGGATCAGTCACGCCACCGCCGCCGCCAGGCTGGTAGTCAGGCCCGGCCCGGCCCGGCCCGTCCGCGGAGCCCTGAGGTCGCCGCTGGTGCAGCTAGGCCGCGCCCCCAGGGGCCGGCTGGTCGGTGCCGCAGTACTTGCACTTGGTTGCTGCGGCCGGCAAGTCGCCAGACAGGCAGGCGGGACACGTCTTGACCGGCGGCGGGTCGCCAAAGACCGTCGCCCCGCGGCGCGCCGAGATGACCTTGTAGGGCACGACGATGACGAAGTAGATAACCGCTATGAAGATGACGAAATAGATGATGGCTGAAATGAAGGACCCGATGTTGAGGAACGTGGTCTTGTTCCCTGCAGCGCCCAGCTGCCAGCCGAGGCCTATCGACTGCGAGCCTTCGGCCCGCGCGATGACCGGGTTGATGACGTCGGCAGTGAACGCGCTGATCAGCGTGCTGAACGCTAGCGCGACGATCAGGCCGACGGCGATTACGATTACGTCGCCTCTTAAAAGGAAGTTCTTGAAGCCTCGCACGTCATCTCCCTTGTGATTCCCGGCGTTGGCTAACACTGCACCACAAGCGTCACTCAGGTCGCAACGCTGTCGGCGTATGGCATGATCCGGGCAGGGACCGGCGGCGGAGGTGCGAAATGGACGTGCGCGAGGCGCTTTACACGACCAGGGCGATGCGGCGGGTTCGGCCGGATCCCATCCCGGAGGACGTTCAGGCGCGCATCCTCGATGCCGCCATCCGGGCGCCCAGCGGTGGCAATTCGCAGAACTGGCGGTTCCTGCTGATCGACGATCCGGCAGTCAAGGCGAAGCTGGGACCGCTGTACCGGGACGCGATCGGCACGCTGTGGGAGACCTTCTACCGCGAGCGGCTGGATCGCGCCAGAGCTGCGCCCGATGACCCCGAGAGCGCCTCGCTGCTGCGAGTTCAGGCGTCGGCTCAGCACCTCGCCGATCACTTCGAGGACGTGCCGCTGTTTCTGATGGCATTTACCCGCGACGACACGAGCGGGGGCTCGATCTTCCCGGCCGTGTGGAGCGCGCAGCTCGCGGCGCGCGCCGAGGGCGTGGGCAGCGCCCTGACCTCGGTGCTCGGAATCTTCCACGGCGACCAGGCAATGGAAATCCTGGGCGTGCCGCCCGGCAAGGGCTGGACGATGGCCTGCCTCGTGTCGTTCGGCTACCCGACCGGACGCTGGGGCGTGGCGCCGCGCCGGCCCGTGCACGAGGTGGCTTACCGCAATACGTGGGGAACGCCGGTTGGCTTCAAGATCAGCGAGCCCCTCTGGTCGCCGTGACCGGCGGAGGTGCAATCTATCCGGCCCGGAGCGATGATGAGCTGTGGGATTCCGGCCCTACGGCAGCGATGGCGCACCGGATAATCGCGTCGAATACGTAGACTTCGGCGGCCGGCGTGAGCGCGGTCGCGGACGCGCCTGGCTGCCGCGGCTGCTGGTTGCCTGCTTGGTGATTGCAGCAGTCGTGGCAGTGGCCGGTCGGTCATCCCACCGGCACGCTCCGGCACCCGCTCCGAAGCCGTCGCCTTCGCCGCTGCCGCTGCCGCCCGTCAGCGTCCTCAACGTCGGCCACCGGCTGCTCGGCGTCACGGCAGGCTGGCAACTGTTTGGCCTGGGTCAGGCTGGCGTCGTCGCGATCCAGTTCGCGCCCGGCCGGATAGTCCGGACGCCGCTGCCGCCACTTGAGGCCCGCGGGCCAGTGTCCTTGCTTATCGGACAGAGCGCCGCCATCATCCGCCCGATGGATGACACGTCTGGCTACCTGGTACTGGCTGGTGATCAGGCCCGGCCCCTTAGCGGGGCGCTGGCGTCCGGCGACCTGCTCCTGCCCGGGCCCAGGCCGTCGCAGGAGTGGGTGGTCGGCGACAGTCCGAGCATGCTCTCGCTGGTGACCGCAGCCGGCCGTCTGACCAGGGTGCACATCACCCTCTCGGCCTCGGCCTGGGCGGTCCGGTCGGCCATGTCCGACGGCCGGGGCGGCGTCCTCGTCTCGAATGTCATAACCGGCGACCAGTACGACGCGACCCCAGGCACGTTCCGGCGAGTCGGCGCGATCCTGGCGGCGGTCGGCCCGAGAAGCTGGCTTGGTATCAGCTGCCACTCCTCTAGGTGCCGGAACATTGTCATCAACGCGGTCACCGGCCGCCGCCGCACCCTGCCCGGACCCGCACTCAATCTCGTTGCCTGGCCATGGCCATTCGCACCGGGCGCAGTCGCTCCCAACGGCTCAGTTGCGGCGGTCGTCGTGGCCAGCGGGGCCAGCGGGGTAGCACTCCACCTGATCGACCTCAGCTCTGGCGCGGCCATCAGAATCCCGGTGCCGGTCGCCCAGAACTCATCGAGCCAGACGCTGGTCTGGTCGCCTGACAGCCGGTGGCTCTTCGTCCTCAGTACGAGCGGGAAGCTGTTCGCGGTCAACGCGCGCAGCCACCGAGTTGAGAATCTCGGCGTTCCGCTCCCCCGCTTCAGCCAGCTGGCAATCGGGTAGCCGGTACCCGCATGAGCCCGGCACCGGCACTAGCCCGGTACCCGCACAAGCAGGGCGTCCGGCCGTATTGCCACCGTGAGCGACCGGCTGCTGGCAATCAGAATCCCGGTGCCGGTCGCCCAGAACTCATCGAGCCAGACGCTGGTCTGGTCGCCTGACAGCCGGTGGCTCTTCGTCCTCAGTACGAGCGGGAAGCTGTTCGCGGTCAACGCGCGCAGCCACCGAGTTGAGAATCTCGGCGTTCCGCTCCCCCGCTTCAGCCAGCTGGCAATCGGGTAGCCGGTACCCGCATGAGCCCGGCACCGGCACTAGCCCGGTACCCGCACAAGCAGGGCGTCCGGCCGTATTGCCACCGTGAGCGACCGGCTGCTGGCAATCACCTCGCCATCCACCTGACGCGGCAGTTCGGTATCGGCGTGGATCTCTACCTGGCGGGCTCGGTGCCGCTCCAGGTGGGAGTCGTCCTGGCGGCTGCCCGCCACGACCCGCAGGCCGATCTGAACCCAGCCGAGCACTCCGGACGGCGCGAGGATGACGATATCCAGCAGCCCGTCATCCAGGCGCGCATCCGGCATGATGACGAATCCGCCTGGCAGCGCACCGGAATTCCCGACCGTGACTGACCTGGCTCGCCGGGTCAGCGTCTGGCCGCCATCCAGGCGGACCGTGAACGTGGCCAGCCGGCGTAGCACCTGGGCCGCCGCCGTTCCCGCGTAGGCCGGCCACCCGATGAGCCTCTTGGCCGCATCCGGCGTCGCGCTCACGACGGCCGCGTCCAGCCCGATGCCTGCCATCGCCACGAACAAGGTCCCGTCAGCCGTGGCGAGGTCCACGCGCCGGTCGCGGCCGCCAAACGCTGTCGCGAGTGCTTCGCCCAGCGCCGCGGGAATGCCCAGCGCCCTGGCGGTCAGGTTCGCTGAGCCGGCCGGGACGATTGCCAGTGGCACTGAGGTTCCGGCGAGCGCCTGCGCGCAGGCGGCAACTGTCCCGTCGCCGCCAGCGCACACGATGAGCTCCGCGCCGGCTTCGAGTGCGGCGCGCGTGATGCCGTCGCCCGGATCTTCTGCGGAAGTAGTCAGAATCTGCGGCGGTTGCCAGCCGCGATCGGCAGCCGCCTGCGCGCACTGCTGTCGCAGTCGGTCCAGGCCGCGGACCCTGGTGGGATTCACGACCACCGCAGCGAACCGGCCACCCGACGCCGAACTGGCTGGCGTCATTCGCAGAACGGCCGAAGCTCGAACGTTCCCATCCGTGCAGTCGGACGCCTGGACGCCATCTCGACGGGGTCAGCGGGGAACGAGTCCACCTCATTCATGCAGCGGATCATCAGGAACTTCATCGCCCTCCAGTTATGCGGCCGCGTTATCAGACGCGCTCGAATGCCGGAGCGCGGGCACCGACATTCGGATCTGCCGCCACCGACGCTCGCGCCGGATGGTACCTGCCAGGCGTCCGCGGCGCAGGTCCCGGGCCAGCCGCGCTTCGGCGGCGTGCTGGCGCGCCTCGCTCAGCTGCAGCTCGGCGAGTTGCTGGATCATCATCGGATGCATCTGCATTCTTATCTCCAGAGTTCCCAGTTACTGTGATCGCCCGCCCTTCCGGGCCGGTCACCATGGCGACGAACCGGGAATGCCGGCATGGACAATCCTCAGCGCCCTCTCCCTCGGCAGCTGCGCCGATTCGCTGGCGCTGCTGTTACCGTGACGCTTCGGTGGGGTCAAAGACCACAATTCGGGCGTGAAAATGGCGCTAAGCGTCGCGGTATGACCGTAAGAGTCACAGTGCGACCGTAGAAGTCACAGTGTGATGGTCGCGGACGTTAACGGCCGCTGTTGCCAGCGGCCACCACAGCGCCGCCGTTACTTGAGGATCTCGGCGAGCAACTGCTGCGCCTCGGACTGGATCCTGGCCAGGTGGGCGGATCCGCGGAACGACTCGGCGTACAGCTTGTAGACGTCCTCGGTTCCGGATGGCCGGGCAGCGAACCAGCCCGACTCCGTGACGACCTTGATCCCGCCCAACGGCTCACCGTTGCCCGGCGCGGTGGTCAGCCGCTCCAGCACAGGCTCCCCGGCCAGCTCCTCGGCCGCGAACTGCTCGGGCGACAGCTTGGCGAGCACTGCCTTCTGCTCCCTCGTGGCCGGCGCATCAATCCTGGCGTAAGCCGGATCGCCAAGCCGGTCCGCGATCGACCGGTAGCGCACGCTCGGCGTGCTCCCGGTCACCGCGATGATCTCCGAGGCAAGCAGGTCGAGGATGATCCCGTCCTTGTCGGTGGTCCAGACCCGGCCATCCCGGCGCAGGAACGAGGCACCCGCGCTCTCCTCACCCCCGAACCCGACACTGCCATCGAGCAGCCCTGGCACGAACCACTTGAACCCGACCGGCACCTCGACCAGCCGCCGGCCGCAATCGTCGGCGACCCGGTCGATGATCGACGAGCTGACCATGGTCTTGCCAACCGCGGCCGTAGCAGGCCAGCCATCGCGGTGCCGGTACAGGTAGTCGATAGCAGCAGCCAGGTAATGATTCGGGTTCATCAGGCCGGCGTCAGGCGTGACGATGCCATGCCGGTCGGCGTCGGTGTCATTGCCGGTCGCGATCGCGAAGTCGTTCCGCCGCCCTATCAGCGACGCCATCGCGCTGGGCGACGAGCAGTCCATCCGGATCCGGCCGTCCCAGTCCAGCGTCATGAACCGGAAAGTCGGGTCGACGACCGGGTTCACCACGTTCAGCTCGAGCTCATAGCGCTCGGCAATCTCGCTCCAGTACGCAACACTGGCACCACCAAGCGGATCCGCTCCGATCCGGACCCGCGCCGCCCGGATGGCCTCCACATCGACCACCGTTGGCAGCGCCGCGACGTACTCGCCCAGGAAATCGAACCGGCCAGCCGATCGCCGCGCCCTCGCCACCGGGATCCGGCTTACCTCACGCAGACCGCCGATCAGCACCTCGTTCGCACGCTGCTGGATGGCCGAGGTGATCTGCGAGCCTGCCGGGCCACCGTCGGGCGGGTTGTACTTGAAGCCGCCGTCCTCGGGCGGGTTGTGCGACGGCGTGATCACGATCCCGTCGGCTAGTCCCGCAGCCCGGCCATCGTTGTACGCCAGGATTGCCCGCGACAGCGCCGGAGTGGGCGTGTAGCCATCCCGGCTGTCGATCAGGATCTCCGCCTCATTCGCAGCCAGCACCTCGAGCGCGGTGACCATGGCGGGCTCGGATAGCGCATGCGTATCCCGGCCGACGAAGATCGGCCCGGTGATGCCCGCCGCTGCCCGGTACTCGCAGATCGCCTGAGTCGTGGCCGCGATGTGGTCTTCGTTGAACGACAGCCGCAGCGCGCTGCCCCGGTGACCCGAGGTGCCGAAAGACACCTGCTGCGCGGGCTCAGCTGGATCGGGATGCTCGCTGAAATACGCCGTCACCAGCGCGGCCACGTCTACCAGATCCGCGTACGTGGCCGGCTGACCAGCCCGCTCGTCCATCAGCGCCCGCCCCTTAGCTCGTCGGTGAGTGCCCGGCCTTCTCCTGCACCGGCATGACGTCCGGCAGTTCGAGTGCCCCGGCTGACAGCTCGTAACCTGCCCGGCGCGCCAGCTCGGCATAGACAGCCGAGCAGTCAGCCTTAACCCTCGCCTCCAGCGCGGCGTACCGCTCGGCGACTGACACGCCCGAAGCGCCAGCACCCCCCGCTGCCGCCCCCGGCAACGGCGGCTCGGCGTAGTCGAAGTAGTACTTCAGCTTGGCCTCGGTGCCCGACGGCCGCACCACGATCCGGTAGCGCTCGCTGATCAGCTCGAGCACGTCACGCGAGGCCCGCTCCCCTTCGGTCAGCTCGGCCCCGCTGGTTCCGTCTACCAGGAAATCGTGCCGCACCGTGACCGGCTCGCTGCCGAGACGCTGAAGCGGCTCCGCGCGCATCGACCGCATCACGGCCTTGATCGTCTCGGCCCCGTCGGCACCGAGCATGACCAGGGACCGGCCGTACTCGATGTGCGCGCCAGTCGCCGCGTAAACCTGCATCAGGTAGTCCCACAGCGTCCGGCCGGTGCTGCGCATGAGCGCGTGCAGATGAGCGATGATGTACGCGCCCGACGCGGCGTCCTTGTCCCGCAGGTCGGTCGTAGTGAGGTAGCCGTGGCTCTCCTCCGAGGCCAGCACCAGCGGCACCGGCCCGTCGCCAGCCGCTTCGAGCACGTCCAGCAGCTGGCCGACGAACTTGAAGCCGATCATCAGGTCGTCGGTGACGTCGACACCGGACGACAGCGCTCCGATCGCTCGCAGCACCCGGCTGGTCGCGACCGTCGTGATCAGCCGGCCATCCAGCCGCGGCCCATCAGGATCGGCGATCAGGAAATAGGCGATGATCGCGCCAATCTGGTTCCCCGTCAGATGCCGCCACGACCCGTCCGGCAGCTTGACCTCGACGCCGAGCCGGTCCGCGTCGGGATCAGTCGACAGCACCAGCTCGGCATCCACCGTCGCCGCGTACTCGACGGCCGGATCGGTCACGCCGGGTATCTCCGGGTTCGGTGAGCGCAGCGGGATCGCCGCGAACGAGCCGTCCGGGTACTGATCGCGCGGCGTGTGCACCTGGTACCCCGCCCCCGCGAGCGTCTCCCCCACGTTGGCCAGGCCGGTCCCGCACAGCGGCGTGTACACCAGCGGCACGGTCCCGCGCAGCGGCGCCGACCGCCCGCAGATCGCCGCATCCCGGCTGACGTACATGTCGATGTACTGCCGGTGCACCTCGCCAGGCATCTCGGCGGCGGCGCCCAGACGCCGGGCGACCAGTTCCTCGATCTGCGGGGCGAGCTGGACCTGCTCGACCGCACGGGACAGCGTCGAGTCGTCGGGCGGACAGTACTGGCCGCCCGTCGGGGTGTAGACCTTGAAGCCGTTATCGTCCGGGTGGTTATGCGAGGCCGACACGTTAAGCCCGCCCGCTGCCCCGAGGGCGCGGATCGCGAACGAGAGCTCCGGTGTCGGCATGTACCCCTCGGGGTCCTTGGGCGCGGTCAGGTACGTGTCGTACCCGTAGACCGCATAGAGCTGGCAGGCCAGCAGGGCCAGGCTGCGCGAGCTGGTACCGAGCAGCGACCAGTCATCTCCCATGAAGGTGTGCAGCCGGTTGATGTCGGTGAACACCCGGGTGTCGTTGGCGATGACCACAGTCCTGCCGGAGCCTGCGCTGCTGGAATCCGGGACCGTCTGCCGGAGGAACTCGCAATGTCCCGCGACCGTCAGCGCCAGGGTTCGCGGGTTGATCCGGTTTGGGCCGATGCCCACCCGGCCGCGCCTGCCCCCGGTTCCGAACGGGATATCGCACCGGAAGGAGTCGACAATCAGGCCGACCGGCGCCCGCCCGGCGAACCGCCGCAGCTCCGCGCCGTTCACGAATGGCTGATCAGCGGAGAGCCAATGACCAAGCGTCGCTGCCGCCGCCGCGCCTCCATTCGGCTGGGCAGCTATTTCGGTCAGGCGGTCGCTGAGCTCAGGGTGGGTCATCTTTCTCCGGAGACTGATCACTAGTGGCAGTTAGGGAACCAACCTTATGCGGGAACGGGCAGCCACCGGCTATCGGCCCGGAGACTGGCCGCGGCCGCGCGGGGCCAGTGCGGGCTGGCGACGGGCAACCCCGTTCCCAGGGCGAAGGTAGTTAATAGCCGGGTACCGATGGCCACCGTGCGCCGATCGTGAGCGAGTCTTCCTCGGCCTCCCAGGAGTGCCCGACGCCGCCGAACACGACGTACGCGCCGGGCCGGTCCAGGACCACGCTGCGGTCCGGCAGATCGATCCGGAAGCGGCCGCTGATCAGGAAGATCGCTGCGGTCCGCGTCTCGGCGGTGACCCACTGCTCGCGCTTGTCGCCTCTCGGGTGCGCACCCCACTTGATCTCGACGTCCTCCGTCCGGCGCGGGTCGCCTGGGGGCATGAAGTGGCCGAGCAGCCAGCCGCGATGGGCGGGGGCGTCGGCGTCGGCATATCCGGAATAGATCAGCGGCGCGGGGACCGGCCCGGAATCAGACGCCCCGATCATCAGTCGTCACTGGCATGGCCGGTTAGGCTCAGCCGGCCTGTCCGGCCCGGATCGGCTAGCGTGCTACTGATGAGTGAGCTCATTACCTCCGGAGACAAGGTCTACTTCGCTGAGCGCGGCGAGACCAAGGCCGACCTGGCCGAGCACTACCAGCGGGTGGCCGGGCCGCTGATGCGCGCTATGCGTGGCCGCCCGGTGCTGCTCCAGCGTTTCCCCGAGGGGGCAGGCGGGCCGTCGTTCTTCCAGAAGCGGGTGCCGAAGAACAAGCCCTCCTGGCTGCAGACCACGACGGTCGCGACGCCGAACGGGACCACGTCGGAGGCCCTGGTCGCCGCCGACATCGAACATGTGCTCTGGGCCGTCAACCTGGGCTGCCTCGGATTCCATGTCTGGCCGTACCTGGCCGCGGATCCTGCTCACACCGACGAGCTGCGGATCGATCTGGATCCGACGCCCGGCACCGACTTCAGCCACATCCAGCGAGCCGCCGCGGAACTTCGCGTGCTCCTGGCCGAGGCTGGCGTGGCCGGGTACCCGAAGACCACCGGGAACCGCGGCCTGCATGTCTACATCCGGCTGCAGCCGCGCTGGGATTCGTACCAGGTGCGCAGCGCCGCGGTCGCGATCGCGCGGGAGCTGGAACGGCGGCGGCCGGACCTGATTACCGCGGCCTGGTGGAAGGAAGAGCGCGGCCAGCGCGTGTTCATCGACTTCAACCAGAACGCGCCGCACAAGACCGTCTTCGGCGCCTGGTCGGTGCGCGCGCGGCCGGGCGGGCAAGTGTCGACGCCAGTGAGCTGGGATGAGATCGGCGAGATCCACCCGGACCAGTTCACGATCGCGTCGCTGCCAGCCCGGCTGGATGCCGTGGGGGATCCGTGGCTCGCGATGAACGACGACCCGCAGTCGCTGGAGCCGTTCCTGGCGATGAACGAGCGCGACCTGGCAGCCGGGCTGATGGACGCGCCGTGGCCGCCGGTCTATCCCAAGCAGCCCGGCGAGCCGCCGCGGGTGGCGCCGAGCCGGGCTAAGAAGGCCGCTCCTTGATCGTTGTTGATCCCGGGGGCCTATAGGCCCCCGCGCGTCACAACGATCATGGCCGGTGTTGCAGCTGGGCCTGCTCAGGCCCGGCCGAAGCTGATCGATGGATCCGGCAGGGTGCTGCGCAGCGTCAGGATCTGCGTCACGGTGGCCACGAACGTCGAGTTGCCCAGCGCTCCGCTGCTGAGGCCGGCTTGAAGCCCGTCCAGCGCGTTCTCGCCTTCGGTCACGTTCTGGGCCGCGGACAGGATCAGCTGCATCCCAGCCTCCGCTGCGAGCAATGAGCGGTTCTGGATCGAGCCGAACGAGCGGAGGGCGCCGGCGCCGATCGCGTCGGTGATCGTGACGCCAGTGAAGCCCAGCCGCCGCCGCAGCTGCCCCTGCACGATGATGGAGGACAGGCCAGCTGGCCGCGACGAGCCGAGGCTCGGGTATTTCGCCCAGGACACCAGCACCAGCTTGACTCCAGCGGCAATGGCGGCCGCGAACGGAGCTTCGTCGACGGCTTGCAGGGTCGACTTCGAGAGGGTGATCGTCACCGGCACCTTGTCGGTGTTCTGGCTCGCCGTGGCAGCGCCCAGGCCAGGGAAGTGCTTCGCCGTCGCCGCGACGCCGGTGGCCTGCTGCGCCCTGATGAAGTCAGCACCCAGCGTCGACACGATCGCGGGATGATTGCTGTAGGAGCGCTGGAACTGGTCGTCGAAGTCGCCGGGAGCGCGGAACACGTCGAGCACCGGCGCGAGATTCACGTTCAGGCCGAAGCTGAGCAGATTCTCCCCCGCGCCCTGGCCGGCCATGGTAGCCAGGGCTGCCCGCTCCGCGGCAGTTTGCCGGGAACCGATGAACCTCTCCGAGTCCACCGGGGCGCCTGGCAGCCGCCGGACCTCACCACCCTCCTGGTCAACCATGAGCAGCAGCGGGAAGTTGTGCGCCGGGTTCTGGGCCAGGCTGTTGTTGGCGACCAGCTTGGTGACGGCGGCGGTGAACTGAGCGGCGTTCTGGAAGTTCGAGCCGAAGAAGATGACGCCGCCCACTTCGCCGTGCCGGATCAGCTTCAGCAGCGCCGACGGCGGCGAGAACCCGGAATAGCTGTAGATGACCCGCTGACCCGCCAGCTGCGCCGGGGTCAGCGTCGAGGCGAGCACTGACTCCGGGCTCTGCGTGGCAGCCCGTCGGGCCGCGGCGGTGCGGCGGCTGATAGCGGAAGCTGCGGCGTTCCGGACCTCGGATCCGAAGCTGGCGGCGGAACGCTGCGGTGCCGAGCGGGCGGCGCCCGCGACCTGGCCGGCGTTGGCGTTCGCGGTGAACACAACAGTGACCGCCGCGGCCAGGCAGATGCCGCCAACTCTGAGCCAATGCTGCTGGCGCAACACGAGAATCGCCTCTTAGAACTTCGTCTCCGGCAGGGCACCGCGCGTATACCCGCGCTTCTGTGCGCTGACACATCTCCGGCGCGGCCGGGGATGAATGCTTACCTGGCACCCGGATCGCGGGTCCAGCCGCGCATCGTCCGCGTCACCTCGATGAATCGCGAAGCCTGCAGGAACGCGCGGTCCTCGTCAGAGCCTTGGCCTGCTGGGTCACGGCCTTCGAGGTAGGTGTAAGCAAGCAGCCGATCGACATGCGCGAGCCGCAGCCACTCGGCAGCCCGGCCTAGCAACCAGGTACCGACACCGCGACGACGGTGCTCCTCGGCCACGCACAGGTTGCCGATATCAGCCCATCCGCTGTGGCGCGCGAGCCGCTCGCGCTCATCGAAGATCTCCACCTCGATGTAACCAATGACCTCCCCGCCCAGGAGTGCAGACAGGCGTGTCCCGTTGAGCCCGACAGTCCGCTGGACCGTGAGGCCGGAAAGCGGCGGGGCGGCGGGGCGGCGCAAGTCCTCGACCGCCGCCAGGAAGACCAACTCAGTGTGCCCGTCGTAGCGGAACCCCGCGCGCTCGTACAGAGCCCGGACATGCGGCCACTGCTCGGGCACTCCGTAGATGCCTCGCACCGGCAGATCGCCCGAGGCGCTCTGGGTGGTTACCCCCCACTGCTCGAGCTGGCGGATGCAGCCGGCCATCAGCTTCTCGGCCGCCTCGGTCGCATCGGTCCAGTAGGGCGAGGTGATCCTGGGTCCCTCCGGCCAGAAGAGGAGCCAGCTGATCTCGCCGGCATTGCGGTATCCCGACCCGACGTGGTCGCCGGTGCCGTAGCGCAGCAGGTGTGCCGCCGCGGCTACGCGCTCGTTCTGCTGGGCCACCAGCGTCAGGCGCTCGCTCACCCACGGATCGACGATGTACTCGCCCGGCTGACGCTCGAGCTGGCTGAGCACTGCCGCGACAGATACGCCCAGGCCGGGCATGACAGCCGCAGCGTGGCTGTTGACCAGATCGGTCAGCTGATCGCGGTCGGCTCGGCGGAAGGGGCGGACCTCAATGGACGGCATGGGCAGGCCTCCTCGAAGATAAGGACGGAAATCGAGGCCCGCTACCAGTGCGGTACGAAGTGGACTATAGCACCCGGCAGGCTGGCGCCTTCGGCTCGGCGCAGCCGGCCCGGCCCGCTGGTAATTTGAGACCAAGGGCAACCAACCGAGGGAGAGGACGCGGGGATGGACGGGACACTGGCCGCTGCTGACCTGGAGCTCCTGCGCAAGGATTTCTCGGCCAACCCGGGCTACCGGCTCGCGCAGAATGCGGTCACTCGCGTCACGGTCGACGACGTTGCGATCAACCGCGAGATCATCAGCAGCATTGACCACTCCCTGTCCACGCACCTGGACGACTGGAAGGTAACCAACCAGGAGCGCAGCGGCCGGTGCTGGCTCTTCGCCGGCCTGAACCTGCTCCGGGTCGGCGTCATGCGCAAGACCGGGATCAAGGACTTCGAGTTCTCCCAGAACTACGCGATGTTCTGGGACAAGATCGAGCGCGCCAATTACTTCCTCGAGGCCATCATCGAGACGGCCGACCGCGACCTCGATGACAGGACAGTGGCCTTCCTGCTCGAGTCGGTCGCCAGCGACGGCGGCCAGTGGAACATGTTCGCGGCCCTCGTCGCGAAGCATGGCCTGGTTCCGAAGGGCTTCATGCCCGAGACGCAGAGCTCGTCCAATACCGCACGGATGAACTCGGTCTTGCGATACCAGCTTCGACAGGGAACGAGGCTAGTACGGGCAGCAGCAGCCGAGAACATCGAGGTCGCCAGGGCAGTCAAGGCCGAGATCCTGGCCGTCATCTACCGGGTGCTGTGCATCCACCTCGGCACCCCGCCGGAGCGGTTCGACTGGCAGTGGACCGACAAGGACAAGCAGTTTCACCGCGATGGCGTCCTGACACCGCAGGAGTTCGCAGCCAGGTACGTGGACCTGCCGATTGACGACTATGTCTGCCTCGTCCATGACCCGCGCCCGTCGAGCCCGGTCGGCCGCACCTTCACGGTCGAGTACCTCGGCAACGTGCTGGGCGGCCCGCCGGTCACGTATCTTAACGTGGATATGTCAGTGATGAAGGACATGGCCGCGAAGACCCTGCAGGGTGGCGAGCCCGTCTGGTTCGGCTGCGATGTGGCCAAGATGATGAGCAACGACTACGGGATCTGGGACGCCAGCCTGTATGACCTCCCCTCGGTGTACGACGCCGCGTTCGGCCTGGATAAGGCGGACCGGCTGGCCTACCACGAGACTCAGATGACCCACGCCATGCTGTTCACCGGCGTCGACGTGCTCGACGGCGTTTCCCGGCGCTGGCGGGTGGAGAACAGCTGGGGCGCCGACCGGGGCAAGGACGGCTTCTACACGATGAACGACTCGTGGTTCGACGAGTACGTCTTCGAGATCGCGGCCCGGCGCAGCGCGCTGCCGGAGGAACTGCAGCAGGCACTGGCAGCCGCGCCGATCGTCTTGCCGGCCTGGGACCCGATGGGAGCCCTGGCCCGGACGGCCTAGACCGTGACCGCGGCCGGGGCCAGCCCGACGGGCTGCGGTGCCACCGTCCGGCTGCTGGCTGATACCAGCGACGGCCCGACTCAGGGACTGGTGCGCCGGCTCGTCGAGATGCCGCCAGGCTCGCACGTCGCGGACCTCGCCGCGAGCACCGAACTCTGGTACGTGCTCAGCGGCAGCGGCCAGCTCATCCTGCCGGATCAGCAGAGCGCGCCGGACCAGCCCGATCAGCCCGATCAGGCCGTCAGGCAGCTCGGCCCCGATCGGGGCGTGCTGCTCCCGGCCGGGACCCGGTACCGGCTGATCGCGACCGGGCCCGCGCCCTTGCGGCTGGATGCCGTGACTCTGCCAGCAGCCACCGCCTCGCAGCCGTCCGCCAGCGCGGTGCCGCTGGTCCGCCAGCTCGCCGAGTGCGCTGTGGAGACAACGGGCGACCGGCGCTTCCGGGTCCTGTTTGGTCCCGGTAGCGACTGCCCGGCGGCGACGCAATTCGTCGGCGAGATCCCGCCCGGCCGGGCACCTGAGCACAGCCATCCCTACGACGAAGTAGTGCTGATCCTCGACGGCGACGGAGTCGCGCACGCCGGCGGTGGGCAGCATCCGCTGGCTCCCGGTGCCTGCATCCATCTGCCTCCCGGCGTCCTGCACTGCCTGGAAAACACCGGCCGCGACACGCTACGGGTGCTCGGGGTCTTCCATCCGGCCGACAGTCCTGCCGCGAAACTGGCTTCGCCTGGCGCGCTCGCCTCAGGCCAGCGCGGCGTACGCGGCCGCCTGGATGCTCGCGTGCGGTTCTGGCAGGCCTGGTGAGTCGAACATCCGCTGCGTCAGGACGATGACGACGAGCTCACGCACCGGATCGACCAGCCACGTCGTGCCGAATCCGCCGTCCCAGCCGAACGCTCCATCGTCCCGCACCGACTGGCAGAACGACCACGACTGATGCTCGAAGAGGTCGTTGCCGAGCCCCCCGCGCGCCTTCTGCTCCGGGGTGAGCTGATCGGTCGTCATGGCGCGGACGGACTCCGCGGACAGGACCGGGCGGCCGCCGCGCAGGAACATCCGGGCAAACGCCAGCATGTCGTCCGCAGTCGACACCAGGCCGGCAGCACCGTCCTCAAACGCAGGGGCACGGCTGTAGGGCCCGTCCGGCGCGTCCCACACGTCCAGGCCGCCGCCGGCGGCCGACCGGTACGCCGTCGCCAGCCGACCTGGGTCACTGGCCCAGAACGCTGTCTGCGTCATGCCGAGCGGCTCAAGCAACCGGGTCCGCAGTACGTCGCGGAACGGGCGTCCGGCCGCGCGGGACAGCAGCACGCCCAGGACCGAGGCGCCGGTGTTGTACATCCAGCGCTCGCCCGGCTGAGCTAGCAGGGGCAGCGAGCCGAGCCCGGCGATCCAGGTGTCCTGATCCGGCTGGATAGCCCGGTCCGGCGCCCCGATGGTCGACAGCCGTGCTGCATCCGCGGCTACGACAACCGGGAACGGCTCGGCTGCCATGAACATCTCGACCGCGAATCCGAAGCCGAAGGTGAAGGTCAGCAGATCACGCGTGGTAATGGCTCGCTTCGCCGGGACGGTCTCCTCCAGCGGCCCGCTCATCTCGCGCAGCACGCGACGGTCCGCCAACTCGGGCAGCAGGCCGTCCACTGGCTCGTCGAGACCGATCAGGCCGTCCTCGATCAGCGCCATGGTCGCCGCACCGGTCACCGGCTTGGTCATCGACGCGATGCGGAACAGCGTGTCGCGCAGCATCGGCGGCCCGCCGATCGACAGCCGCCCGGCAGCCTCGACGTGAACGTCGTCACCGCTGGCGACAAGCGCTACCAGGCCGGGCACGGTGCCGTCAGCTACGTGCTGCTCGGCAACGTCGTGCAGCGCCGTCAGCCCTGCAGCGGTCAGTCTGGCGGGCATCTTCTCCCCGGATCGTCGGCGTGGTGGCAGGTCTGCAAGCGTTAGTCTGCCGTAGGCCACCGACAATGCCCGGCCGAACGGGACTGGAATGACCATGTATAAGCCCGCCGAACGACAGGCCGTCGCCGATATCCGGGCCGAGCTGCTGCGACTTGTCAGGTACGACGATGAGTCCATCGTGCACGACCGGTGGGTGAAGCAGCGCTGTGACTGCGGCTGCTATGCGAGCCTGGCTCCCGCCAGGAAGGCCGTCGTCAGGACCGCGTGGCACGAAGCAGGGCACGCGGTGGCAGCACTGGCGGTCGGGGCGCGGTTCAGCTCAGCCAGCATTCATCATGGTCACCGCAGCGAGGGCCGGGTACACCGAGTCGCCGGAGCCTCCGATCAGTCCTTCGTGATCGACGCGGCCGGGCAGATTGCCGAGCGGCTCATGGACTGGACGATGCTGGAGCGCACAGACGAATTGCGCGACTGGCTGCAGACCTGGACCAGGGACGGCGGCGACGCTCGCCGGTTCCGCCAGTCGATCGCCCCCCGTTTCGGTACTGATGAGATCGCCGCCTGGCGGTGGTGCGAACAGCAGCTGACTCCTCGGCGGCTGCAGATCCGCGAGCTCGCCAGAGCTCTTCTGGTCCACCCGCGGCACCTGCCATACAACGTGGCGACCGGGCTGGCTAGCCCAGCTGACCCTGTGCATCGCGGCATCGGTCGCCTAGGCTCGGTCTGATGACGGCAACGATGCCCGCTACGTCCGCGAGCCAGGACGTGGCGCAGCAGCTAATCGGCGACGGCTATGTCGTGGTCACCGGCATGATGGAGCCGCCAGACGTGCAGGCGGCACGCGCCGACCTGGACCGGGTGCTGCAGACCACCAGGACCGGGCGGAACCCCTTCGAGGGTTACGACACCCAGCGGATCTATGCACTGTTCGCCAAGACCAGGACGTTCGATCGAGCCGCCACCGATCCGCTGCTCCTCGGCGTGCTCGACCAGGTCCTGGAGCACTACCAGCTCAGCGCGCCAGTCGGCATCTGCATCGGGCCTGGCGAGAAGGCGCAGATCCTGCACCGGGACGACTCGATCTACCCGGTACCCGAACCGCATCCGCCGCTGGTGGTCAACACGATGTGGCCGCTGGACGACTTCACCGTGAAGAACGGCGCAACCCGGTTCATTCCGGGCAGTCATCGCTGGGAACCGGGCCGGCGGCCCGCACCGGACGACCCGGTTGAGATCGCCGTGATGGCGCCCGGCTCGGCGATGTTCTACCTAGGGAGCCTCTGGCACGGCGGTGGCGCGAACCAGACCGCGGCGCCGCGGCTCGGGGTGATCCTGGAATATGCGGCCGGCTGGCTGCGGCCGCAGGAGAACCACTGCCTGGCGGTGCCACGTGAGGTCGCAGCGGGGCTACCCGAGCGACTGCAGGAACTGCTCGGGTACAACATCTACCCGCCGTTCGTGGGGTATGTCGACGGCAGGCACCCGCGGAAGGTCCTGTCGGCGGATTCCTGACGCCGTAGTGTCTCGCGATGTCGATCCCGGCGGCTTCCATTCGTGTAGAAGGCGATATGCCGGCCGCACGCGGCCGACCCGCCGACACGGAGGTTCATCCGATGAAGCAGTACCTGCTCAGCGTCTATCAGCCAGCGGACAGGACGCCGCCGCCCGAAGTGCTAGGCCCCATCATGGACAAGGTCGGCAGGTGGCGGGACGAGCTCAAAGCCGCCGGAGCCTGGGTCTTCACCGGCGCGCTCGCGCCAGCCAGCACGGCGACGGTGCTCCGCATCGATGGCGGTGAGGTGGTCCTGACCGACGGCCCGTTCACCGAGGGCAAGGAGCATTTGGGCGGGTTCACCGTGATCAAGGTGGCCGACCTCGACGAGGCGCTGGACTGGGCCCGGCAGTTCGCAGAGATCACTGGGCTCCAGCTCGAGGTCCGGCCGCTGCATGACGCCAGCTAGAGCTGACCCGCCAGCCCGATCACACGCTGATGCGGAGATCGAGCACATCTTCCGGCAGGAGTACGGCCGGGCCGTATCGGTACTGGTCCGTGACTTCGGCGATCTTGACTCCGCCGAAGACGCGGTCCAGGACGCCTTCACGGTGGCGCTGGAGCGCTGGCCCCGTGACGGTCTCCCGCCGAGTCCGGCCGGCTGGCTCATCACGACTGCGCGGCGCAAGGGGATCGACCGAGCGCGCCGGGACGCCGCCCGGACGGACAAGCAGGCCGAGGCGGCAGAGTGGGCTGCGGTTGAGGCAGCGGCGGGAGCGCCGCCCGGAGCTGAAGCTGTGCCGGATGACCGGCTGCGGCTGATCTTCACCTGCTGCCATCCGGCACTCAGCAGCTCCGCGCAGGTGGCGCTCACGCTGCGGCTTCTCGGCGGCCTGACCACAGCCGAGATCGCTCGCGCATTCCTGGTGCCCGAGCCTACGATGGCGCAGCGCCTGGTCCGGGCGAAGGGAAAGATCCGCGACGCCCGAATTCCCTACCGCGTGCCGACCAAGGCCGAGCTACCGGAGCGGCTCAGGTCGGTGCTGGCGGTGATGTACCTCATCTTCAACGAGGGCTACGCGGCCAGCTCCGGCGACAACCTCATCCGCACCGAGCTGTGCGCGGAGGCCATCCGGCTCGGCCGCCTGCTGGCGGCGCTGATGCCGGACGAGCCCGAAGTTGCCGGCCTGCTCGCGCTGATGCTGCTGATCGAAGCCAGGCGGCCGGCCCGCACCACTGCCAGCGGCGACCTGGTCCTGCTCGCCGACCAGGACCGGACCAAGTGGGATCGCGGTCTCATCGACCACGGTCACGACCTGGTCCGCCGGTGCCTTGAGCGAAACCAGCCAGGTCCATACCAGATCCAGGCCGCCATCAACGCGGTGCACACCGATGCAGCAACCGCCGCGCAAACCGACTGGCGGCAGATCGTGCAGCTCTACGACCTGCTGATGACCGTGGCGCCCAGCCACGTCGTGGCGCTCAACCGCGCCGTCGCCGTCGCCGAGGTCGACGGACCTGCTGCCGGTCTCGCAATCACCGACGGCCTGCCGCTGGACGGCTACTACCTGCTGCACGCGATCCGTGCCCAGTTCCTGACCAAACTCGGCCGAACGGCCGACGCAGCCGCCGAGTACACCGCGGCCGTGCAGCTGACCTGCGCCGAGGCGCAGCGCCGCTTCCTGGAGCGCCGCCGCGACGACCTCGCTGCCGTGGGCGACCTCGCAGCGCCCGACGAGCGCTGACCGCTCAGCTCTCTCCTGCGAGCCTTGCCTGCATCCGGCGCATGCCGCGCAGCCAGCGCTCCCGGTCGTCAGCCCGCCGCCGCTCGTAGGTAGCGACCTCAGGGTGCGGCAGCATCAGGAACTCCTCGGTGGCGATGCCCTCGAGCGCGCAGGCCGCCACCTGCTCAGAGGTCAGTACGCCATCCACGGCGGCCTGCGCGGACCCGCCGCCTGCGCCGGCATCCGGCAGTGCATCCGCGCCCGCCTCGCGGCGGGAGGTGGCGAACAGGTTGCTGGTGAAGGCCTGCGGGCACAGGCACGACACACGGATGCCCCGATCGCCGTAGGTGATGGAGAGCCACTCGGCGAATGCCACCGCGGCGTGCTTGGTCACGGCGTAGGGCGCCGAGCCCAGTTGCGTCAGCAGCCCGGCCGCCGATGCGGTGACGACGAGGTAGCCCTCACCCCGATCCAGCATGCCGGGCAGTACCGCGCGCGCCACGTAGACGTGACTGTGCACGTTGATCGCCCAGATCTTCGACCAGGCTTCATCCGAGGCTTCCTCGCCGCCAGCCACGATGATCCCGGCGTTGGAGAAGAACAGCCCGATCGGCCCGAGCGCCGCCGTGGTGGCGGCGACCAGCGCCTGCACGTCGGCTTCCCTGGTCATGTCGGCGGGCACCGCCAGCGCGCGGCCGCCCGTTGCCTCGATCTCGGCAGCGACCTTCCCGGCGCCCTCTGCGTCGACGTCGCAGACAGCAACACCCGCCGCGCCACGCTCGGCCAGGCCGAGAGCGAGCGCGCGGCCGGCTCCGCTGGCGCCTCCGGTGACGACGGCGACCTTGCCTGTGATCTCCATGTCCTGCCTTTCCCTCGTCGGGCCGCTCTCAGCCCCTGAGCGTGGCGCGAACGGCGTGGTCCGCCCAGGCAGCCAGGTCCGGGTCCGACTCGATCAGGCTCGCGTACTTCTTCCGGGCCTCATCTCGCTTAGCCGGAATGTACTCGGTCGGCCAGAGGCCAGGGTGGGGCTGGTAGCCCTTCAGCACGTTGCGGGCCACCGTCACCTTGTGCACCTCGTCCACGCCGTCAGCGATCGACATGGTCGGCGCGCCCGCGTACATCGCCTGCAGCGGGGTCAGGTTCGTGGTCCCGAGCGACCCCATGATGTGCAGCGCGCGGTAGCTCACCTCGCGCAGCACCTTGCCCATGGTGTACTTGCAGGCCGCGATCTGGGTGCGGGCTGCTTGCGTGCTGGAGTTGTCGATGGTCCACGCAGTCCACAGGACCAGCAGGCGCAGCATGTTGATCTCCGCGTAGGAGTCGGCAATCGCCTCCTGCACCATCTGATGCTCGGCGATCAGCCTGCCGTGTGACTCGCGGCTGAGCGCGCGCTCGCACATCATGTCGAAGGCCAGCTTGACCTGGGCGACCGTGCGCATCGCGTGGTGGATCCGGCCGCCACCAAGGCGGCGCTGCGCTAGCACCTTCGCGCCATCCTCGGGACCCAGAAGGTTACCGAGCGGCACCCGGACATTGTCGTAGCGGATGTGGTTGTGCAGCGGCGGGAAACCCATGATCTCCACACCGGGGGTCTCCCGCGGCACGATGAACATCCCGTTGGTGCACATCACGATGATGATGTCGGCCCTGGCGCCAGCGCTGGTGAACCACTTCTCGCCGTTGATCACCCATTCGTCACCGTCGCGGACCGCGCTGGTCCTGAACAGGTTCGGGTCGGAGCCCCCCTGCGGCTCCGTCATCGAGTAGGCCGAGAAGATCTCCTGGTTCATCAGGGGATAGAGCCATTTCTCCTTCTGCTCCAGGGTGCCGTATGCGGCCAGGATCTCCATGTTGCCGGTATCGGGCGCAGCGGTACCGAACACCACGGGCGCGGACCGGTACCGGCCCAGGATCTCGTTCAGCAGGGCTAGCTTCAGCTGCCCGAAGCCGGGCCCGCCGAGTTCGGAGTCGAGGAACAGCGCCCACAGACCCCGGTCCTTCACCTGCTGCTTGAGCGGATCGGCGAGCGCCTTGGCCTTCGGATCACGCGAGTACGCCGCGCCGGGGAAGACCAGGTCGAGTGGCTCGACCTCGTTCTGGCAGAAGTCGGCGACCCAGTCCAGCTGCTCCTGGAACTCCGGCTCGGTCGAGAAATCCCACGCCACGGCGTCCTCCACTGGCCCGGACAGTAATAGAAGCTGATTCTAAAACCACTGTCTGGACGCGAGCCAGAGCGGCTTAGCGCCAGCCGTGCCATTTCCCGTGACCGCGGACCTCGGACTTCAGCCGCTCCGCGTAGGCGTCGGCGGCGGCTGGCGCGGTCGCAGCCGCCGCTGCTCCGGCCGCGTCCCCGGTCAGCTCTGTCCCGCCGGCCGTGCCGGTCCTCTCAGAGCCGGTCATAGCAGCATCCGGCTGGCTCCTGAGCTCGTCGCGCAGCGACTTCACCCAGAAGTACACGCCGAAGATCGCGAACAACGGCCACTCGAACGTGTATGCCCAGCTCAGCTCGTTGCCCGATTCGGCGCGACGGAGCTGCCAGTCACCCAGGTACAGCATCCCAGCGGTCGCGAGCACGGCGAAGGCGTGCCAGGCAAGCCATCGCGGCCGCAACAGGATCGCCCACTGCGGCCGGGCGCGTCCTGCGGTCACGGCCATGTGCTAACCCCTGGGCAGCAGCGCCGTGATGGCGATCGCGGCGAAGAGCAACGTCAGGTAGGCGATCGACAGGTGGAACAACCGCATCGGAGCGGCAGCTTCCCCAGCACTAACCCGGGAACGAAGCCGATGGGCCTCGGCCAGGAACCAGGCACCCAGCCCGCCCGCGCTGGCGCCATAGACCCACCCGGCGTACGGTACGAGCGCCAGCGTCACTGCCACCATCGCATACGAGTAGATCAGGATCTTGCGGGCCACGGTCGCGGCGGTGGCGACGACCGGCAGCATCGGTACGCCAGCCGACGCGTAGTCGTCCTTGAACTTCATCGCCAGTGCCCAGAAGTGCGGCGGCGTCCAGAAGAAGATGACGGCGAACAGAGCGATGGCCGGCCAGCTGACGGTCCCGGTCACCGCGGCCCAGCCGACCAGGACGGGGAAGCAGCCAGCCGCGCCGCCAATCACGATGTTGGATGCCGTCCGGCGCTTCAGCCCCATCGTGTAGACGAACACATAGAACAAGATCGCGCTGTCGGCCAGGATCGCAGACAGCCAGTTCGCCGCGAGTCCGAGCAGCACCGTTGACGCGGCGCCGAGCAGGATGCCAGATACCAGTGCCTCTCCGGGCTTGACCGCCGCGGGCGTCGCCTTGGCCACCAGTGGGCGCCGGGCCGTCCGTTTCATGACTGCGTCGATATCGCGATCGATATAGCAGTTCAGCGTGTTGGCGCTGGCGGCCGCCAGCGCCCCGCCGACGAGGGTGACCGCGATCAGGCCGACGCTGGGCAGCCCGCGCTGGGCCAGGAACATCGTCGGCAGGGTCGTCACCAGCAGCAGCTCGATGATGCGCGGTTTGGTCAGCAGGAACAGTGCGCGGGCGACAACGCCGACCGGGCGCCGGCCCCCGCCGACGGCACCCGGCGCGCCTGGGCCAGTGCCAGCTGCGACGGTGCCAGCTGCCACGGTGCTGGCTACCACAGCGCCCGCGTCAGCCAGCTCGCCCCTGGCCTGTGTCACTCGCCGTCCTCCGTGGACTCCGGTGCGGCCTGGCCGGCCGGGGCCGCCTCGTCCGCGCCGACGCCGGCAACCGCCGCTGCTGGTGCCGCTATGTCGGCACCCGGCACGGCTGCCGCAGCGGCTGCCGGGGAGATCGGCTGGCCTGGCACTCGCCGGTGCGGCCTGCTGAACAGCGCGTACAGGATGGCTGCGATGACGATGAAGAGCAGCATCGGAAAGGCGAACGTCCAGTTGTACCCGTGCGGGGTGTTATCCGGGTTCACCACTGCGAGGATCAGTCCGGGCACTGCGGCCTCCTGCCACAAGTCATTCGCTGGTCACCTGATGACCGGCCGAGATGGCCAGCCATGCCTGCGCGGCGTCAGCAGCCGGTCCAGGCCCGCTGATAGCTCCGCAGACTCCTCTTCGTTGAGCCAGTGCATCATCAGCGCCACCGCGGCGATGATCATTGACGGCAGTATCCCCATCCACCAGACCGCGCCGGCCAGCTGCTGGTCATCGAGCACCGTCATCACGTGATGCGCTGAATTGGCGTACGCCGGGTAGAGGACGCCGGAGCCGAATACCAGCATCATGCCGAACACGGTGGACGCTGCCACGGTGCCGATTAGCAGCGTGATCCGCCGTAGCGGCGGGGTCGGCTGACTGAAGGGGCGCGACGAGATGAGCTGGAGCCAGAACACCGTCCCCGCGGCGAGATAACTGAGGTGCTCGATCAGGGCTAGCCCGGCGTTCGAGCGAGCCGCATCGAACAGGACAGGGACTTGCCAGCCGAGCCAGATCACGTTGGCGGCGATGACCGCCAGCACGGGCTTCGATTGCAGCCACGGAACGTGCGGAGGTGGCTGGAGTGAGCTGGGAGATCGGGGCGCCGCGGCTGTCCGGCGGGTCAGGGCAGCATGCAGTGGCTCCCAGGGAGCGCCGAGCACGATGAGTCCGGGGCCGACGACGGCGACCAGCAGGGCCTGCAGCATCCGCACCCAGATGTACACCGTCGACAGGTACCCGACTGGCGATACCAGCGCGAGCAGCACGACAAGCAGGCCAAGCTGGAACAAGATGGCCTCGCGCCGCCGCTCCTGGGCGGCTGCACGGCCCGCCGGCGCGATCGGCTGCCCGGCCTCAGCCGTAGCGGGCCGGGTCGCTGGCCGCGACCGGAGCACGCCGGCGAAGTGGCAGGCTGCGACCGCAACGTAGCCGGTCAGCACCGGCCAGCTGGCCGACCAGTGCAGGGCCGCCGCTTCCACCACGCCTGCCTTTCAGTCTCGCTGCCTGAGTCCGGTTCCCGGCCTAGTGCACCAGGTAGAACAGGATCCAGGCGATGATCGCCACGACGGCCAGGTAGTTCCAGGTCACGGTGAAGGCGCTCAGAGCGGCCTGGAAGCGCTGGACCGAGAAGGCTTCCGCGTAGGTCGGCGGTTGCTCGACAAACGAGATCTGCGGTATCGCCCGGCAGCGCATGATCAGGATCTCCAGCCAGACCATCACGCAGAAGGCAAGCGTCAGGAAGACCGGGTAGAAGCCGACGAAGACGCTCGCGAAGCCACTCGCACCGGGCCAGAACGACAGGTCCGTCAGCTGCCACACCTGTACCGCCACGGCGGCCAGGCCGAGAACGAGCGCGACCGTCGCGCCGGTCAGCCAGGCCGACTTGTTGCCAGCCTTGATGCGCTGCAGCACGAGGGTCTGCACGGCCGCGCTGACCACGATCAGCGCCATGATCACCACACCGGTCGCCATAGTCGGCTTGGTTTGCGCGACGCCCTTCACGACCGGGTACCAGAGGTGGTGCGAGTTGAGCGAGCTGAGGTAGAAGAAGGCGAACACGAACGCGCCGAACAGGAAGGACAGCGCGCCCACTGCCAGCCGCGTGCCCGTCCACGATGCGTTCAGCGCCGCCTCATGGTAGAAGACCGCCTCTTCCTCGGCCACGCTCAGCTCGGGCGAGGGCTGGGCAGTTGTCTCGGCCATCGTCATGCCTCCGCTTGAACTGGTGCTGCCTGAGCGATCGCGGCAGTGAGCACGCCAGCCGGCGGGTGCAGGTCGGCGACGGGCTGAGCGTCCTTCACGCCGTACTCATACGGGCCGGACAGGACGACCGGCACCTGATCGAAGTTGTCAGCCGGCGGCGGCGATGCGACCTGCCACTCCAGTCCGCGCGACCGCCACGGGTTGCCTTCCTCGCGCTCGCGCACGATGACGGTGGACCAGACGAAGTTGATCACGAAGAGCAGGATCGAACCGCCGAGGAAGAACGACGAGATCGAGACCCAGTCGTTGAGTCCGGTCAGGTTGGTGGCGTACTCGAACACGCGCCGGGGCTGCCCTGCCATGCCAACCGCGAACAGCGGCAGGAACGTGGAGTTGAACGCGATGAACATGATCCAGAACTGCCACTTGCCGAGCGTCTGGTTCAGCTTGATGCCCATCATCTTCGGCAGCCAGTAGTACAGGCCGGCCATGAAGGCGAAGATCAGCCCGCCCATGATCGTGTAGTGGAAGTGCGACATCACGAAGAAGCTGCCGTGCTCGGTGGTGTCGGCCGGGACGTCGGACAGGAAGACGCCGGTCACGCCGCCGATCAGGAAGTTGAAGTACATGCCGAGCGCGAACAGCATCGGCACCGTGAACCGGATCTTCGCCTTCCAGAACGTGCCGAGCGCCACCAGGTAGATGAATCCGGTCGGGATCGAGATGAGCTCGGTCGTCAGCATGAACAGCGGCCGCATGTCCGGGTTGATACCGCTGTCAAACAGGTGATGCTGCCAGACGAAGAAGCTCAGCAGCGAAACCCCGATCATGCCTGCCGCGGCCACCTTGTACGCGAACAGTGGCTTGCGGCACATCACCGGGATGATCTCCGACACGATCCCGAAGCCCGGCAGCGCGAGGATGTAGACCTCGGGATGGCCGAAGAACCAGAACAGGTTCTGGTACAGGTAACTGCTGCCGCCGAGCTGGTCGGCGAAGAAGGCGGTCTCCGCCGTCCGGTCCATCAGCAGCATGTACATGCCGCCCACCAGTACCGGCGCGGCCAGGACCATCAGGAACGAGGTCGACACCATCGACCAGACGAACATCGGCAGCCGGCTCCAGCGCATGCCTGGCGCCCGGTAGCAGATGACCGTGACGATGATGTTGAACCCGGCCAGGATCATCGACACGCCCATCAGCCCGAAAGCCATGGCGTAGGAGTCGGCGCCAACCGTGGACTGGATGGACAGCGGCGCGTACCCGGTCCAGCCGAACGGGAACCCGCCGAGCAGCAGGCCGGATAGCAAGATCAGGAATGCCATCGGCGTGAGCCAGAACGACAGGGCCTCGATCCGGGGGAAGGCCACCCGCTTGGCGCCGATCATGAGCGGCACGAGGTAGTTGCCGAAGGGCCCGAGGATGACCGAGGTCATCAGCATCATCATCATCGTGCCGTGCTCGCCGACGATCTCCACGTACACCTGCGAGGTGAACACGTGGTGCACCGGCGACAGCAGCTCGGTCCTGATGGCCATCGCGAACAGCCCGGCCGTGCAGAAGTAGATGATCATGCCGACCAGGTACTGGATGCCCACGACCTTATGGTCGAGTGAGTACCGGAAGAACCTGGCAAGACCCGACGTCTCGTGCTCGGGCAGGCCGTGGCCATTGGCGATCGCCGGCGCGGCCGGCTATCTGCCGCAGGATGTCGTTGAAGACCCCGAGCCCGGCTAGCCAGCCCACGATGGCCAGCAGGTAACCAAGGACGATCGGCCAGTCTTCAGAGTCAGAGAGCGCGACGTTCGGATACAGGCTCGCCGAGCCCGTGGCGCCGGTCAGCCAGTCGCCAAGCAGGTGACCGATCGTGTAGCCGATGATCGCCCCGACGATGGCCGTATGGATGGCGGGGCGCCGCCACCACGCCCGCGGAGCAGCGCCGCCTAGCGGCGCTCCGCCGCCCGCGCCTTGCGCCCGATCCGGCTGTGTCTCGATGGCCATCCGGTCACCTCTTCATTGCTGTGTCGGCGTCGAGCTCGGCTGTGTCGGAGGCAAGCTCGGTCATGGCTGCACCGGGTCGTTCGGCGGGTAGTAGTAGCCATTGGCGCCGCCGATGCCTGCCTTGACCATGGCCTTGTTCATCTGCGGGACCACGGTCGGGTCGTAGGACGTGGCGTATGGCGGCAGCATCTTGGTCACTGCGGCGAGCTGAGCCTCGGTCTGGTGGGCCCAGGACTCGAAGGCTGCCGCTGACACGACCTTGCCGTAGTTGAACATCGCTCCGTGCCACAGTCCGCATAGCTCAGCGCATCGCACCGTGACGCTGCCAGTCTGCTCGGCAGTGGTGTAGGCGACGTTGTTCACCCCGGGGTTCGCGTCGGCTTTCACCCCGAGCTGATAGGCCCAGAAGCTGTGGATGACATCGAGCGAGGTGACGTTGAACTGGATGGGCTTGCCGACTGGCAGCATCAGCTCGGTCGTCTCGAATCCGCCGAACTGCGGGTACCTGTAGGTGAAGCGCCACTGCTGGGCGATGACCTGGACCTGCAGCGGAGCGCCGCCCTTCGGCGTCCAGATCGGGGCCGGGCCCTCGCCCGCTCCGGCTCCGGCGAATCCCGGCCAGGCCAGCTCGTAGGTGCCGAATCCGGCCATGAAGAGCACGATGACAGCGGTCACCGTGATCCAGGTGGCCTGGATCCTCGCGTGCCCGAACAGCGCCGGGCCATCCTCGTCGTCGCCCTCACGATGGCGCCAGACGATCACTGAGTAAGCCATGAAGATCAGTACGAACGCCATCACCGGCGCGGCGAGCACCGACATGACCTTGATGTCGAACTGCTGGCTTTGGCTGCGGTATCCGACATCCGGCCCGGCGGCATGTGCGGCCCGTACACGAAGTAGAGCAGGATGTCGGCCACCACCGCGATGGGCAGCCAGATGATGAAGATTCGCAGCCCGTGATTGGGCTCCGCAGCGCCTGGCGCCTGGATGTCCCCGGCCGTCGTCGCGGACATCAGGACACCACCTCCATGTTGCCCGTCATGAAACCGATGGTCTGCATGGGACCGCCGAATCCGTCGATGAATCCGCCGCCGCACGGGACGCGGCAGTGCCAGAAGTAGTCGCCGGTTGCCTTCGGCGACATGAAGCTGAACGTCACGGTCTCGTGCGGGCCCGACGTGCATGGGGATGTCCCGCAGAGGCTGGCTGTCAGCCCCGGCGATGCCATCGGGATGTTGAGGTTGATGCCGGGGATTGAGAACGTGTGCGCCACGTTGCAGCCGGACCAGGAGTTCAGCTGGCTGACTGGCTTGCCGTTGACGTCCTCGACCCCGCCGATGGTGCCGGTGACCTTGCCCCAGTACGGGTTACGCAGCGGCGTGCAGCCGTCGTAGCCCAAGATGGTCATGTCGATCTTGCTGCCGGCAGGCACCTTGAACAGCGTCGTGTGAATCCAGTGGGGTCTTGGGGTCCTGGACGAAATAGGACACCCAGTCCGGGTGCGTGCTCACGGTGTTCTGCGGGTCTTCCTGCAGCACCACGTGGACGGTCGCGCCGGTGTCAGCGGCCACGCGGCCGAGTAGTCCACCGTCGGCGGACTGCCCAGGAAGTAATGAACAACTATGAAGGCCGCACCTGCTGCGACGGCGAGGAAAGCCACCAGCAGGGTAACGACACGGGCCGGCAATGACACCGGCCATCACCTCGCTTCATTCGCCTGTCAGCAGGACCACCGGGAACTGGCACGGCGGAGCGATCCGCCCCGCCTGGCACATCGGGATGAACGAGACTGATCGTGGCGACGGGCGGGGCATGGGCGCAAGGACGGCGGCGCTCAATGACGAAAATGTCACGACTCGCAGGTCAGCTTCGTGGCCCGGCAAAGACCGCTTTGCCCGGCGATGCCGCAGCCCGATTTCAGCATCACTATTACGTAATCGAATACTTTCATTCCGGTAGCGCGGCTTGACCGTGACCGGTCTCATGGAGTAGATCCTGTACCTTATCGACCTGTTGCGCCGACGATGCACGCGACTATGGGAACAGCAAACGATTGCTCCCCACTAAATAAGAACTTTTCGGGAAAAGCGGACAATGAGCACCCACGAAGGCTGGGCGCCCCCTGCGCCCCCGCGCATCCTGGTTGTCGACGACGAGCCGCACATCCGCGGGCTGATCACCCGCGCGCTCGAGGCAGCGGGCTATCTCATCGAGAACGCCAGCGACGGCGCGGCCGGGCTCGAGAAGGCGCTCGCGAACGACTACAAGCTGGTGATCCTTGACCTCGTCATGCCCCTGGCTGACGGCCGCCAGGTCCTCAGCACGCTCCGGAGGGTGCGCCCAGAGCAGCCAATCCTCATCTTGTCCTGCCTGTCCGACGTGACCACCAAGGTCGGCTGCCTGGACTCCGGTGCGGACGATTACCTCACCAAGCCGTTCTCGCTGGACGAGCTGCTGGCCCGTGTCCGGGTTCAGCTCCGCGGCGACCACCATGCCAGCGAGCATGACGTCATGCGGGCCGGTCACCTCGTGCTCGACCTCGGTCGTATGCAGGCAGATGCCGGCATCGGCCCGGTGCCGCTGACCCGGCTGGAGGTGCTGCTGCTGAGGGAGCTGATGGAGCACTCAGGTGAGTCGGTCACCAAGATCGAGCTGCTGGCATCAGTCTGGGGCATCGACTTTGACCCTGGTTCGAATGTGGTCGACGTCTGCGTACGCAGGCTCCGGTCGAAGCTCGGATTCGAGCTGATCGAGACGGTGCGTGGTGCCGGGTATCGACTGGCTTCCTAGCCCCGCCGCTGGTCCGGCATGGCCACGGCTGGCCGGCCGCGATCTGGGCTGCGTCACGCTGGCGGTCCGCCCGCCGAGCGGCCGTGACCTGGTGGCGGGCCCGGAGTGGCTGGATCGACCTGGCCTGGGTTGTGCTGTGGATCCTCGGGCTGGCCGGAATCGTCTTCAGGCACTGGGAGAGCATCCCGTTCCACCTGATCTGGCTCGCCTTTGCGCTCATCTACAGCTTCCGCATCCGCCGCACGTGGCCGACCATGCTGGTTCTGGCCGCGATGCTCACCACCACGTTCGCCGCCATCGGCCTGGACGTGCGCCGCGGAGTCCAGCCGACCGACGAGCTGACCGAGGTCCCGCTAATGGCGGCGCTGTTCTGGATCATGATGTGGCACGAGCGCCGCCGGATGGCCGCCAATGCCGAACGCGCCGCTGTCAGCGAGGAGAACGAGCGGCTGCTCGCCACCCAGCGCCGGTTCCTCCAGGACGCCTCCCACCAGCTGCGGACGCCCATCACCATCGCGCTCGGCCACTCGGAGCTGCTGGCCCGTAACCTGGCCGATCACCAGGACAAGCGTGACATCAACGTGATCGTCGGGGAGCTCAACCGGCTGCGGAAACTGAGCGAGCGGCTGCTGCTGATCGCCGCATCCGCGCACCCGGACTTCCTCCGCCCGGAGCCCGTCGAACTTGATCAGCTCCTCACCGATGCGCTCTGGCGGTGGCGGCCCACCGCAGACCGGCACTGGCGCCTCGGCCGGCTCGACGAGGTGACCGTCATGGCAGACCAAGAACGTCTGGGATTGGCCGTCGACGCTCTGCTCGAAAACGCCACCCAGCACACCGGCACAGACGACCTGATCAGGTTGTCGGCCATCCGGGACGACCGGTCCGGCTACGCCATCCTCGTGGTGCAGGACACCGGGGACGGCATCGCGCCCACTGATGTCACCCGCGTCTTCGACCGGTTCGCGACCGGAACGCAGACGGCCGGGCGGCACGGCACCGGGCTCGGGCTGGCACTGGTTCGCGCCGTGGCCGAAGGCCACGGCGGCAAAGTACGGGCCCAGGGCACGCCAGCGCTCGGCAGCAGGTTCGAGCTACTGCTCCCGCTGGCCGACCAGGCGTCCGTCAGCCACGCTCCGGCTGGCCACGCGCACGCCGGGCAGGCGGGCAGCAAGGCGGCCGACCGGCCAGCGAGCGCGCCCAGCGGCCTGACAGAATGCGCTGACGTGGTAGCCTCACCCGCCGTGAACCAGTCCGGGAGCAGCGCGTGATCACTCAGCAGCAGGGTGAGTCAGCGGCAGCCCGGACTGGGTGGCTTCCCCGGCTACGCCAGCATAGCGTCGCTCGGAAGATCATTTACGTCGCCACCGTCCTCGTCGTGGTCGCCGCAGTGGCGGTCATCGTGAGCCTGGCCGGCGGGCCGACCAAGAAAGCTGGGCCGCCGCCCCAAGCCAGGAACTTCTCCCTCGCCCAGCTGGGCCACTCCGGCAGCGCGGTCAGCCTGGCCGCGTACGCCGGGCATCCGCTCATCGTCAACTTCTTCGCCTCCTGGTGCGCGCCGTGCCGGCGGGAGACGCCGTTGCTCGCCCGGTTCTACTCCTCGACGCACGGTCGGGTGACGGTAGTCGGCATCGACTCCAACGACCAGCGGGCGGCGGCGCTTGCATTCGTGGCCAAGACAGGCGTGCGCTACCCGGTCGGATTCGATCCCTACCCCGCGACGACCACGACCTCCTATGGCGTGTACGACCTGCCGCAGACCTTCTTCCTGAACGCGCAGCACCGGATCGTCTCTCACATATTCGGAGCGCTGACGATGAAAGACCTGACCCGCGGGGTCGCGCTCATGGATAAGAATCGAGGCTGATCCGGCCATGCCTACGAGCGCGCCGCCACGGGTCACGGCCCGGCCGAACGGCTGGCCAGTCCGCCGGATGCCGCGCTGGACTCTGGCCGCCGTCGCTGCGCTCATCGTCGCAGCCGTAGCTGTCGCGCTCGTACACAAGCCCTCGACAGCCGAGCGCGCTAGCGACATGCGCGGCTTGCTGCAGCAGGTGACGTCGGACATCGAGTCCTGCGCAGCCGGCGTCGGCGAGTCGCTAACCGCCCTGCACGAGGTCCAGGCAGAGCACTTCAGCAACAGCAGCGACATCAGCGCAGGCATCAGCGTCGCGCAGCAAGGGGCGGCGAACTGCGCGCCAGCCAACAACGAGCAGATCGACGACCTCGAGAACTACCAGGTGCCAGCAGTCGCTGGACAGCTACGGGCTGACCGGCGCAGTCACGGCACTGGTGGCCTGGGCAGCTCCCAATGCCGAGCAGGTGCAAGCAGGCGTAGCCCGGCTGCTGGCCGCCACGACGCCGCAAGCGAGGAGCCAGGACGAGGCAGCACTTGACGACGCACTGCTGAAGCTCGACGCTGAGCGGGCGCTTGTCGATCACCCGGTCAGCGACGCGATCAAGGCGCTCGCCCTGCGCGCTTCTCCGCCCCGGCTGCCGGGCTGACGGGCGCGGACATGACGATTCCGGCCACCGGCGGGCAGCGGGCAGCAGACAGGACGGCTGATGCCTGATGCCAGGCATGGACTCTGGCCTGAGCGACACCAATCCGACGCTCGTCGCCGCATTCCGGACGGCGCTGCTGCACCAGGGACTGCTGATCGCCCTGCTCCTCGCCGTGCTGGCGCTGGCGTGGTTCGGCGTGCGGGAGTGGATGCCGAGGACGGCTTCCGCGCGGGCGCAGGGTGCGGTCGGCTGGCGGGCCGCTGCCGCCGAGCCCGCCGCCAGGCGGTTGCTGCGAGTCGGCTTCGGCGTCATCTGGATCTTCGACGGATTGCTGCAGGCGCAGCCCGGCATGGCGGCCGGCATGCCCTCGCAGGTCATTGAGCCGACCGCGGCAGGCCTCCCCCGCCTGGGTCCAGCATCTGGTGAACTGGGCCGGGACTTCCTGGTCGTACCACCCGATTCAGGCAGGTGCGGCGGCAGTGTGGATCCAGGTCGGCCTCGGCGCCTGGCTGATCGCCGCACCGTCCGGCTGGCTGTCCCGGCTGGCCGGACTGGCCAGCGTCGGCTGGGGCCTGGTGGTGTGGATCTTCGGCGAGGCATTCGGAGGGATCTTCGCGCCCGGCCTGACCTTCCTCTTCGGCGCGCCCGGTGCAGTGCTGTTCTACTGCGCAGCCGGATTGCTCATCGCGCTGCCCGCGGCCCGCTGGCACTCCGCCCGGCTCGGCCGGCAGATCCTCGCCGGGCTCGGGCTGTTCCTCGTCGGGATGGCGATCCTGCAGGCCTGGCCGGGGCGCGGCTTCTGGCAGGGCAGGCTGCACGGCCAGCCCGGCACCCTGGCCGGCATGGCCTCGTCGATGGCGGCCACGCCCCAGCCGCATTTCCTGTCTGCTCTGGCCAGCGGCTTCGCCTCCGTCGATGAAGCACACGGATTCGTCATCAACCTGCTCGCCGTGCTCGCCCTGGCTGCGATCGGCACGGTGTTCACCGCCACTGGGTTCATCGGCACTGGGTTCGTGACCGGGTCGCCGCGGCTCATCCGTCTTGCGCTCGCGGCCATGCTCGTGTTCTGCCTGGCCGACTGGGTCCTGATCGAGGACCTCGGTTTCTTCGGCGGCGTCGGTACCGACCCCAACAGCATGATCCCCGTCGCGCTCATCGGCCTCGCGGGCTACCTGGCGCTGGTCCGGGTGCCCGCTCCGGTGCTTGCCACCGAACCGGCAGTCGTCGAGCCGGCCGCCACCCAGCAGACCGCCACCGCGCCTGCGCCGGCCTGCGCCGCCGCACCCCGGCGCCGTCCGCTCCCGTCGCGGCTGGCCAGCTCCTTCGGTCGGCCAGCCTGCGCGCCGTGCTCGCATTCTGGGCGGTCGCCATTGTCATCGTCGGTGCCGGACCGATGGCTGCAGCGCAAGCCAGCCCCAACGCGAACGTGATCATCGCGCAGGCCATCGACGGCAACGCTGCTCCGCTGAACTTCACCGCGCCCGCGTTTACGCTCACCGATCAGGACGGCAGGCAGGTCAGCCTGGCGAGCCTGCACGGCAAGGTAGTGCTGCTGACCTTTCTCGACCCGGTTTGCACCTCAGACTGCCCGTTGATCGCCCAGGAGTTCAGGGCGGCCGACCAGGTTCTTGGCGGCAGCTCGCGGCACGTTGAGCTGGTCGCGATCGTCGCCAACCCGGTGTACCGCTCGACCGCCTACACCAGAGCCTTCGACAGCCAGGAAGGGCTGTCCGGTGTCCCGAACTGGCTGTATCTGACGGGCTCGCTCGGCGAGCTGCAGCAGGCCTGGAAGCAGTACGGCATAGCGGCACAGATCGTGCCAGCGGGCGGGATGGTCGCGCACAACGACGTCGCTTTCGTTATCGATGCCAGCGGGCACACCCGGACCGAGCTGAACTTCGATCCCGGTCCAGGGACCGCCAGCAGCAAGTCGTCCTTCGCGGCCGAGCTGGCGATGGCAGGCCAAGCAGGTGATGGGGTCGGCATGAGCAGGGCGCGCGTCGCCTGGCGCACCCGGCCGGCCTCATCGCGCTGGCCCTGGCGGTGGCTGGCTGCGGCACCATCCCGGCTGCAAGCAAGACAACTGGCAGCCAGTCACCCGGCGGCATCAGCGTATCCGGGCTCGCTTCATCGCTGACCGCGGCCGGCGGCGCAAGCTGGGCAGTGGTCGAGATGGGCGGGTCTGCGGCCCATGCCAACAACTTCTGGGAGTTGTTCGTCCGCCTTGCTGGAGGCACGAGCTGGAAGCTCGCCACCCCGGCCGGAGTGGCCAGTAACGGCGGGATCGTCGTGACCGCCAGCGGCCCTGACTCGCTGCTGACCGGCTTCCGTCCCAGCCAGGACCTGACATTCTCGCCACTTGCCGCGACCACCGACGACGGCCTGAACTGGCTGCAGCACAACGTGCTCGATCCCGGGCTCGCCGACGTCCCCGGCGCGCTGGCCAGCGGCCCCGGCGGCCGCCTGCTCGCGATCACCGACACCGGCATTATCGAGACCGGCACGGCGGGCGGTGCCAGCTGGACGCGCCTGACCACCCAGCGCGCACTCGCCGCCACGGCCGCCGGCCGGGCCTGCGGCATCACTGCTCTCACCGCGGCCGCGTGGACGCCGGCCGGGCAACCGCTGCTGGCTGCCGATTGCCGGACCGCCGGCACGGCCGCAATCTTTACCCGCCGTGCCGGGACGTGGCAGGCTGACCGGCCCGTCCCTGCCCGCGGCCCGGCACCGCGAGCCGGTGAGCGTCATCGGCCTGAACGCGGCGGGATCGCGGATTACCGCAATCCTTGCGGCTGGCACTGGCCGGTCGACGGCCGTACTCGCAGCCTGGTCCGCCGACGACGCCAGCACCTGGACAATCTCACCGGCACTGAGCACGGGCCCGGCGACCGCGGGCCCGCCATCGATCTCGTTCGGCGCCGGACGGTTCGGCCAGCCTGGCGCTGCCGGCCAGTCGTGCGGCGAGCGGCGGCGCGGTCATCGGCTGGCACGCGGCCGCCTGGCAGTCGCTGCCCAGGCTGCCGGCCGACACCGCGACGCTCGCGGTAACCGCCTCCGGCCAGCCTGAGGCACTCGTGGTCCAGCGCGGCACGCTTGCTGCCTGGCAGCTCAGCAGCAGCGGTCCGCGCCCGTGGACGCTGCTGCAAACCGTTCAGGTCGCCATCCCCTACGGTTCGTCGGGCTAGGGAATCGCCGTGTCGTACCTAACTCAGCACTGGTCGTTCGACCCGTTCCTCGTCATCGTTGTCATCGCAGTGATCTGGCACGAGATCGGGCTAGCCCGGCTGGCACGGCGGTCTCGTCCGGATCGGACCAGGCAGCGCAGGCGACGGTCGCTGCTGTTCTATTCCGGCCTCGCCGTGCTGCTCATCGCTGTGCAGTCGCCCATCGACTACTGGGCTGACGACTACTTCTTCGTGCACATGATCCAGCACCTGCTGCTGATGTTCGCGGCACCGACGCTCATCGTCGCCGGGGCGCCCTGGCAGCCGTTGCTTGACGCGCTACCCGGCCGGTCTGGCAAGACGGCCACCCGCCAGGTCGTTGACCGGCGCCTGGGCCCGGCCACTGCGGGCAGCAGGCGGCTTCATGCTCCGGCCCTGGGTCAGCGTCATCTTCTTCAACCTGGTGATGATCGTCTGGCACCTGCCCGGCCCGTTCGACCTCGCCGAGCGCAACCCGTCAGTGCACATCTGGCTGATGCATTCGAGTTTCTTCATTGCCGGCGTCCTGTTCTGGCTGCAGTTCATCGGATCACCGCCGTTCCGGATAAAAATGTCGACCGTTGCGCAGGCGTCCGCACTGCTGGCGACTAACTGCGTCATGTGGGTGCTGGCGATGGCGATGGGCTTCCTGACCAGCGCGTCCTGGTACTCGGTTTACGACCACGTCCCTGGCGTGACCCTGCCGGCGTTTGCTGACCAGCAGATCGGCGCGGGGATCCTGTGGATCTGCGGCGACTTCTGGGCCATCCCCACGATGATCTTCGTGATCCGCAAGCTGATGGCCGAGGATGGCAGCGTGAGCGCAGCCGTCGACCGCATACTCGGGCGCGGCTCCGCCAGGTACAACTGGGCCAACCGCGGCTGACCTGGCTAGCTGCTAGCTAGCTGCCGCGCTCAGAATCTTGCTGAGCACGAGAGCCTCACGGCGCAGCCGATCCGCCTCGGCGCCGTGCCCGAGTGCCCCCAGTTGCGCGGCTGCCGCCTCGCGCTCCGCGATCTCGGCGGCCACGATCCGGCGGATCTCGGACTCACTCAGCTGCCGTCGGCTGGCCTCGGCCTGGCCCAGGCCGCTGACCGCACCGGCCACAAACTCGCTCGGTGTGCGCGCTGCTTCGGCTGGCACTCCGATCGCCTCAGCGTTGCCGATCGCGCCGAGGGCCGAGCGGATCGCCCTGATGGCGGGCACATCGCGCGAGCTCATCGCCGCAGCACAGCGCCGTACGCAACCGAGCGGTCAGGCTCGCTGTCCCGGCCTCATCCTGTCGTGGCACAGGGCCAGGTTCAGGACCTGCCAGGTGTTGTGCGCGCCAGCATTGGCTGCCGCCGCTGACCTTCGTCCCCTTCTGAAACCCGCCGAACATCAGCGCGGCGACGATCAGCACTAGGATCAGGATGACCAGCCAGACCAGGCAGCCGACTGGCCTGCTCATCCGCCGCCGCCGTTCCGCACCCCGATCCGATCGTGTCTTACTGCCCGCCATCTGCACTCCAGCCACTTCGGCCGCGACCACCGCGCACGCTGGCTGGCAGCTACCCAGAGCCGGGTCAAGGAATCACGCGGCGCTATCTGGGTAGTGGCAGGGCCGCCATAGCCCGAGGAGCACGGGCAGGCCGTGCCCTTCTGCGCCGAGGAGAAGCATGTTGGAGATCTGGCGTTCGGGCCGGCTGCTCGGCCGGGTCGCAGCCGTGGTGGCTGCCACCATTGCAGTCATCGCGCTGCTGCTCGCAGCATCGGCAGTCCATCTGCTCCCCCAGCTCCGGAATCCGTTCCGTACCACGACCACCGTCCGCAGCCAGCCGCCGCTGCTGAAGTCGATCACGTCACTGAGCCGGTATGAGGCGGCCAGCGGGGCATTCCAGGTGGTCGTCGACCTGTCCAGGCAGACTGGCTTCCTGCCGTCATTCATCGCGGGCAGCCAGACGCTCTTCATCGGCGTCGGGAACGGACATTGCCTACGTGAACTTCGGCCACCTCAAGGGCAGCGCACTGCACGTGTCGGCGGGTCACGCCGTGACCGTGACGCTGCCGCGGGCACAGCTGGCGCCGGCCGTGCTCAGCATGCGCCAGTCCTATGTCTTCGCCGAGCAGCAGGGCCTGCTTAACCGGGTGGCCGGCTTCTCTGCCGGCAATCCCAACAGCCAGCAGGCGGTCTACGTGCTAGCGCAGCAGCGGATCCAGGATGCGGCCCGGGCCAGCCCGCTGCTCGCCGATGCGCAGCGCAACACCACGGCGATGCTAGACGGCATGCTCACCTCGCTCGGCTTCCGGCACATTACGGTTACCTATGACAGCAGCTGACCAGCTTCAGCCAGCGAGCCGGACCAGGTAGTACTTGCCGCCGTGGTAGGTAATCGCGGCCGCGCCCGGGCCAGGCACCAGTAGCAGCGCATCCTTCAGCTTGAGGGTCGACAGCGTGGCGCCGGTGGCGGTGCTGATCTGGCTGACCTTTGCGGACGAGCAGGCCATGCGCGTGCAGGACGCGGACAGCACGAGCAAGCCGGCCCCGGTCCCGGCGATAGCGCGGTCGCTGGTCGAGACGTGCCGTGAGTACGCATGCGCCAGGCTCGTCTGCTTGAAGCTGTCGATGTACAGGCTGCTTGTGCTGTGGCTGGTGTGATACGCGAGGACCTCAACCCGCCGGCCGGACAGAGTGACCTGAAGGCCGATGTCCGGGTACTTAACCCGCCGGGATGCACCCGCCGCGGTGACGCGCACCAGGTACGCCGAAGCGCCCTTACCGATCTGCTGGTAGTAAGCCCCGCCCGAATCGGCGGCCATGTCGCCTGGGTAGGCGTCCGCGGTGCTCACCCGGTGCACCGTGCCCGACGACGCGCTGAACCGGTAGACGCTGGCGTACTCAAGACCGCTCTCATCGGTGGAGTAGTCGGTCCATGCCCAGAGCTTGCCGCCGACGGCGAACAGGCCAGCCGAGTTCGGTACGTGGCCGCCACTGAGTGTCCAGCTCCGCACGATCGCATGGCTGGAGTTGTATTCGGTTACTGTCCTGCCGACCTCGACAAACAACCCGGTCGAGCTCGCCGCCACCGCCAGCACCCTGGCGCTCGCGGTCAGCACCAGGCTGATCTTCGTGCCCTTGACGACGTAGACCGAAGATCCGCTGGCGTAGTAAACGGCCCCGTCCGGCGCCTCGCTGAAGCCGCCAGCAGTCGAGCCGCCGGGCAGGCTCGCGGACGTGCCAGTGACGTGCAGGGCAGCTGGCCGCGCGGCGCTCGGCACCGCAGCCGCCGAAGCCGGCGGCACCGCCAGCCCGGTCACCGAGGCGGCAAGCGCAGCCAGGCCGCCGACGGCGACAGCCCGGTGGGCCAGGCGGCCGCGGAGAATATTCAGTACCGACATTCTGACTGCTCCCCTCCAGCGGCCGGCAACCGCCGATCACCTGTCATCGTCACGTCGATGATCGCCTATCCCAGCCCGCATCCGACGGGAATCTGCGCCATTGCCAGGGAGTTCGACACGGATCTGGGCCTGGCTGGGTTGCATCTAAGCTGTCGAAAATGCGCTTAACTAGAGTGCAGTTCCGGCCAGAGGGCGTCACCTGGAGTTCTCTGCGGAGTTGACTGAACAGCATGACGGCTTAGAGTGAACGACGTATGCCAATTGTCCCGGTAGGAGGTACCGGTGGGTCCAACGCTCGGGCAGCGCTTGCGCGCCCTTCGGATAGAGCGCGGCCTCAGTCAAGCGGATCTGGCCGGCGACCTTGTATCACCCAGCTATGTATCGCTGATTGAGTCCGGCAGGCGGTCGCCGGAGCGCGATGTGCTGGAAGGCCTCGCCAGCAAGCTGGGCTGCTCCGCGCTCTACCTCGAGTCCGGCGTGGCGCCAGAGGAGATCAACGAGCAGCGCCTCCAGCTCAAGTTCGCCGAGATTGCGCTGGCGAACGGCGACCTCCGCGAGGCCAGGCAGCGTTTCTCTGAACTGATGCCGAAAGCGAGCGGCGAAATCAGGCATGAAGCGATCTGGGGCCTGGCCAGGACCGAAGAAGCCACTGGCAGCCTGCATGAGGCGCTGACTCATACGGACGCGCTAATCCAGGCGAACCGCGCGGGCGAGGCAGGCCCGCCGGGACTGCTCACCTTGCTCATCGCCCAGTGCCGCATCTACCGGCGTGCGGGCGACTACACCCGTAGCGTCGAGGTCGGCGAGAGCGCACTCCGCGAGGTCCGGGCACTGGGCCTGGAGGGAACGGAGGATGAGATCACCCTCGCCTCGACGCTAGTCGGCAGTTACCGGTCGCGAGGCGACATGTTCTCCGCTCAGCACCTAGCCAGCCGGGTGATCGAGCGGGCGGAGAAGCTCGGCTCACGGCAGGCGCAAGGAAACGCGTACTGGAGCGCGTGCACGGTTGCTGCGTCCCGCGGGCAGCTAACCATGGCTATCGAGTTCGCCGCGAAGACCCTGGCTCTGCTGTCGGAGAGCGCTCCGGCCCGGAACCTGGCGGCCATCCGGATCACCTACGCATGGCTGCTGCTGCGATCCGACCCGCCACTTCTGGCGGAGGCAGACTCCATGCTGGCGCGAGCGCACGAAGTGCTGACGGAGCTGTCCTACGCCCCGCTGCTGGCCAGCTGCGAGACGGAGATGGCCTGGTCAGCCCTCCTGCGCGGGAACTTTGGCGAGGCCGTCGGGGTGGCCGCCCGTGCGATGGCGAAGTGCGCGGACGGCGGCGTCGCCGAGCTCCACAACGCCCGGGTGATCTACGGGCTCGCGCTGATCATGGACGGCGCGGTCGACGAGGGCGCCGAGGCGGTTTCCGCCGCCGCGAGGAGTCTCGCTGAGCTGGGATCGCAGCTCGAGGCCGCACAGGCATGGCGTGACCTGGCCGAGGCGCTGGCCGGACGGGGCAGGTCCGAGCAGGCCATCGGAGCACTGCGCCGCTCGGCCGACTGTGCAGGCGTCCGCTCCTCGGCCATCCCGACCGACCTCGCGGTTCCCGTCCGCGACTAGACCGCTGGCGCGCGGCTAACGCCAGCCCGGCGACGGCTGGTGTCAGCGCACGCTGGTGTCAGCCGTGGCAACGAGGTTGCGGAGGAGGAAGGCGGTCGCGCGGGCCCGCAGATGAGCGATGTTCTGCGGGCGCACGTAGCGGTGCCCCTCATCCTCGTAGATGGTCAGCTCGCATTCCCCGCCTGCGCACTGCAGCGATTCGGCCAGGGCCGTGGCGTGGCTCACCGGCACCCGGCCGTCCTCCCGGCCATGGAACAGCAGCACCGGCACCTTGATATCGCCGGCTCTGGTCACCGGAGAAGTCGCCGTCAGCCGGTCCAGCTCAGCAACGGGGTCGCCGATCCTGGCGGCCTCGCCACGACCCGCCTCGCCGCCAAGCGCCATCAGGCCGCTGACATAGCGCACCAGATCAGTGGGTGCCGAGGCAGCGGCCACACCGACGAGGGGGACCTCGGACTGGGTGGCGAGCATCAGGGCCGCGTAGCCGCCGTAGCCGTAGCCGATAGCCGCTAGCCGGTGCGGGTCGATCAGCTCGGCTAGTTCGGGTGACAGCAGCGCGTCGACCAGGTCGTCCTGCATGGCCAGCGCCCACTGGCGATCCCCGGCATCGCGGAAGTCCTTGCCGAAGCCGCGCGAACCGCGATAGTTCACCTGAATGCAGCACAGGCCAGCGGCGGCCAGCGATTGTGCCCACGGATCCAGCTGCGGCACGTCGCGTGACCACGGGCCGTCGTGGATGGCCAGCACCGCAGGCCACGGCGGCTCCGTGCTCGGACGGGTGATGAACGCGGTGATCAGGCGGCCGTCTCGGGCACGGTAGCTGACCGGGTCACGACCCTGCACCCGGACTTGCGCAAAGCTGGTGAATCTCGCCAGCGGCTTGCTCACCGCGGCGTCGGCGCGACTGATCGTGATGAAAGCAGGGCCGCCCGTTGCGAACGAGACTTCTGCCAGGCAATGGCTCCCGTTCCGGCCGATGATCGTGGCTGTGGATCCGTCCGCGACCTGCCGGAGCCGGGCGAGGTCAGCCGCAGCCTCGTCATTGAGCGCGGCCTGCGGGCTGAGCGGATCGGTCATGGTTACCAGGTCCGGGCCAGATCCGTCCGGCGACATCAGCACCGCTGTGATGTCGAACCGATCGTCGGCGCTCAGGATCCTCGGCGTCCAGGCGGGCGCTGACATCGCCACGAGGGCAAGCGTGTCCCGGCCAGCCGAGCTCAGCGCGTACACGGTCTGGCCATCCGGGCTCAGGCCCAGCGGGCGCGACTCCTCGCCATCGCGCTCCGGCACGACAAGGATGCGCGACCATGCCGGCGCCGCCAGCGGAGTGTGCCACCACTCCCAGCCGCCCTCGCACGCGTGCACGGCCACCGCAGCGGTCTTGGTAGCGACCCACCGGCTCGCTGGCCCGGGCGACTCCCACTCGCCCAGCAGAGCACCTCCAGGCGTAACTTCCTGCAGCAGGAAGCTGCGAGCGAACGGATGGCGCACCGCAATCAGGACGCTCGGCCGGTCACCGCCGGCCTGGCCGACGTACTGCGCGTCAGCGCCCAGGCCCGGCGTCAGCCGGGTCAGGGTGTGGGCGCGCAGGTCGAGCCAGGCCAGCACCTGCTGCTCTGCGCCGGGCAACTCGAGCACGAGGACGAGACCGTCACCGCCGAGGGCCCAGTGATAGTCCCGCAACCGCCACGGACGGAGGTCGGAGCCAAGTTGCATGGGTGAGCCACCGGTACCGATCCACACATTGGCAGCACCGTCATGCCAGCGGACGGCAGCGAACCTGTCACCTGCGGGGGCCAGCCTCGCCTGGGTCCAGTCTGGCCGCTCAGGGACGACGTATCCGGTGGCCATCCTCACCCTGCTCACTGGGTCGCCAGCAGAAGAGCACAGCGACCGGTTCTCATGCCGCGCCTAGGACGTTATCCGGCAACTTCGTGCTCAGTCAAGGCTGGCCCTGACTGATTGAACTATGTCCGGCTGTCGTCTGTAGTGCAATGTAGTAAACAGTTTGACCGTCTTAGATGACTCTGCGGCCGAGGCGGCAGCTAGCCGTCTCACTAACCAGATGGGTGGAACGTCCACATGAACATCGCCCGACTCGCCATCACGTCCCTCTTCGCTGCTGGAACCCTGCTCGTGGGCGGCGCGGCTGCCCAGCACTACGCGGTCGCTGCCACGAGCCACCACCTCATCGTCGCGGGCACCGCGAAACCGCAGGGACTCCAGGATTGCTGCGAGTGATACCTGCTGCGTTCGCGTACAGGTAGCAGGCGCGGCGGCGCTGGACTTTGGCCGCCGAGGCCGGCTCATGGGGCGTCAGGTTGCATCTGCTGCCCGCTGAAGGGCGGCAGATGATGCAGCATGCCGCCGCGTGGCCGCCAGGTGGACAGCCGTCGGCGCGGGAAGGCTGCGGGACCGCGGCGTGTTCTGGGTCTACATGCAAGTAGAGATCTGGTCCGACGTCGTGTGCCCGTGGTGCTACCTGGGCAAGCGGCGCTTCGAGCGGGCCCTGGCAGGCTTTGAGCACCGTGACCAGGTGCAGGTTGTGCATCGGTCGTTTGAGCTGGACCCATCGGCACCACCGGGAGTGACGACCCCCACGGTCGAGCTGCTGGCCTCCAAGTACCGCATGAGCCCGGCGCAGGCCGAGCAGGCTCAGCGCCAGATGGAGGAACGCGCGGCGGCGGACGGGCTGGCCTTCCGGATGGACGGCCTTCGCAGCGGCAATACCAGGGACGCGCACCGGCTGCTCCAGCTAGCGAAGGACGCAGGCCGGCAGGACGAGCTGATGGAACGGCTGCAGCGGGCGTACTTCACCGACCAGGAGTCGATCTTCGACCACGAGTCGCTCATCCGGCTCGCGACGGACGCGGGCCTTGACGCCGCCGAGGTCAGCGATGTGCTGGCCAGCGACCGGTACACCGACCATGTCGAAACCGACGAGAAGATGGCCGAGGCTCTCGGCGCGACCGGTGTCCCGCTCTTCGTAATCGACCGCAAATACGGAATTTCTGGCGCGCAGTCAGCCGAGACGATCACTGCCGTGCTAGACCGGGCCTGGACCGAGGCCGGGCATGCATGACCGCCGAACTGACTGAGCCGCCCTCCTGGTTCGCCCGGGCCGTCGCCGCCCCTGTCGTACCGCGCACGGTCAGCGTGGCCGGGACCGAGATTGCCTACCGGCACTTCGGCTCAGCCGGGAGCAGCGAGAGCAGCGGGATCGTCCTGGTGCACGGCGGCGCCGCGCACGCACGCTGGTGGGATCACATTGCCCCGCTGCTGGCGACTGACCGCGACGTAGTCGCCATCGACCTGTCGGGCCACGGCGACAGCGGCCGGAAGGACTCGTACACGCTCGACGGCTGGGCCGACGAGGTCATGGTCGTGGCGGCGGATGCCGGCCTGACGGATCCGCCGGTCATCGTCGGGCACAGCATGGGCGGCTTCGTCGCCCTGCGAGCGGCAGGAATGTACGGCACCGAGCTAGCGGGAATCGTCGTCATCGACTCCCCGGTGCAGGACCCCACGCCCGAACAGCAGGCGGCTCGGGAGGGGCGGGCTTTCGGACCGCTGCGCGTCTATCCGAGCCGGGAGGCGGCTATCGCCAGGTTCCGGCCCATGCCAGATCAGCCGACGCTGCCCTATGTCCGGGCGCACGTCGCAGCCACCTCGATACGTGCCGTGCACGGCGGGTGGGCGTGGAAATTCGACCCCGCCGTGTTCAGCCGCTCGGCCGCGACCCCGGCGCTGCTGCGGCACCTGGACTGCCGGGTCGCACTCTTCCATGCCGAGCACGGCATCGTTCCGCCACAGACGGCCGAGCTGATGTACGACAAGCTCGGCCAGCTCGCGCCGGTCATCGAGATCCCGGCGGCAGGTCATCACGTTATGCTGGACCAGCCCATCGCGCTCGTCACCGGCATCCGGACGCTCCTGTCGGACTGGGATCACTCGCTGCCAGCCCGGCCTCCGGGCGAGAAGGCGCGGCCGGCTGGCGAAGGGTACGGCTGAGGCCGGCTTGACCTGACCGGGACCCGCGCGCTGGTTTGGCTATGCCGCAAGCTGACAACTACCAGGTCATGCCGACAGCTCCTGCCAGGACAGCTCGTGACCGGTCCGCGCCAGCCATGGCTGCGTCGCCGCCGGCCGCACCACATCCCATGGCACCTTCTCCGGCCTCGCCGAAGCCGGACGCCGACCCGATCAGCAAGTTCTTCGCCAGCCTCGCCGCGCCGGGCCAGATCCCGACGTTCGCCGGGGAGTCGGCAACGTTGCGGTTCGACGTCACCAGCAGCAGCAAGATGCAGCACTGGTATCTGACGATCAACAACGGCAGCGTCACCGTGACCCGAGATAACAGACCTGCCGACGCGATCGTCCGGATCGAGCGCCCGTACCTGGAGGACATCGTCACGGGCCGGCTCAACGCCCAGGCGGCGATGCTACGGCAGGTGCTGACCGTCGATGGCAGCATGGCCGCGCTGATGATGTTCCAGCGATGCCTGCCGGGCCCGCGGGGCTCAACCGGCCGGGTCGCACCGATTAGTTCGCAGACCGTGATGGCTCAGCGGAGGCCAATGTGAGCGACCAGCTCGTACAGATCCTGGAAGGCAACACGTTCGTCGTCAGCGACGAGCGCGGCGACATCGAGGCCTCCCGCACCGACCCGACCGGCCTGTTCTCGTTCGATACGCGGTTCCTGTCGCGCTGGGTGCTGACGGTGAACGGTCAGCGGCTGACCGCCCTGTCGACCGACGACCTGCAGTACTTCCAGACCCGGTTCTTCCTGGTACCCGGCAGCGGGACGGTCTACGTCGACTCCACGCTGTCGGTCATCAGGCAGCGCGATGTCGCCGACGGCTTCCATGAAGAGCTGCGCATACTGAACCACGAGAGCAAACCGGTCGACCTCACCCTGCGCATCGAGGCGGCCAGCGACTTTGCCGACCTGTTCGAGGTGAAGGACGCGCTCAAGAAGAAGGGCAGCTATCACGCTGCGGTCGCAGACGGGAACCTCGTGCTCAGCTACCGGCGCGAGAGCTACGCCAGAGAGACCTGGATCTCCTCGACCGCTCCGGCCCAGCTCGACGAGCACGGCCTGACCTTCGCGATCACCGTCCCGCCACACGGCGAGTGGAGCACCGAGCTGGAAGTCGTCGCGTCGGCGGGCGCTGAGGACGGGTCGGCGTCCGGGCCGATCGGCATCCGCGGAGATGGCCACCGCCATGTGCGCCAGGACATGGCCCGCGGACTGGAGAAGTGGCTCCGGCGGGCACCCAGCGTCGAGTGCGACTGGGAGGCGGTTGAGGGCATCTACCGCCGCTGCATGACCGACCTGGCGGCGCTGCGTTTCTCTACGCTGACCTTGCCGGGCCGGTCACTGCCGGCTGCCGGGCTGCCCTGGTTCATGACGATCTTCGGCCGGGACAGCATCTTCACCAGCCTGCAGGCACTGCCGTTCACCTCGGAGCTCGCGTCGACGACGCTCATGGCGCTGGCAGAGCGCCAGGGCACCCGGGTTGACGACTTCCGGGACGAGGACCCGGGTCGCATCCTGCACGAGATGCGCTACGGCGAGATGACGGCGTTCGAGGAGCGCCCGCACTCGCCGTACTACGGGAATGCCGACGCGACGGCCCTGTACGTCGTGCTCCTCGACGAGTACGAGCGGTGGACCGGCGACACCAAGCTGGTACGTGATCTCGAGCGTGCTGCCAGGGCGGCCCTGAACTGGATCGACGAGTACGCCGACCTGCAGGGCAACGGCTACGTGTCCTACCAGCGCCGCAACGCCAAGACGGGGCTGGAGAACCAGTGCTGGAAGGACTCCTGGGACTCGATCTCCTACCGCAATGGTGATCTGCCCGGCTTTCCGCGGGCCACCTGCGAGCTGCAGGGGTATGCGTATGACGCCAAGGTCCGGGGCGCCCGGCTGGCCCGGCAGGTGTGGAAGGACACGGCACTGGCCGACCGGCTGGAAAAGGAAGCCGCCGACCTCAAGCGCCGGTTTAACCGCGATTTCTGGGTGGAGGACGGCGAGTACTTCGCCGTGGCACTCGACGGCGACGGGCGTCAGGTCGACTCGCTGACCTCCAACATCGGGCACCTGCTGTGGAGCGGCATCGTCGACAAGTCCAAAGCCAAGTCGATCGCACGGCATCTGCTCGGGCCCAAGCTGTTTTCCGGCTGGGGGGTGCGGACGCTCGCCGAAGGCGAGGCGCGCTACAACCCGATCGGCTATCACGTCGGCACGGTCTGGCCCTTCGACAACTCCTTCATCGCCTGGGGTCTGCGCCGGTACGGGTTCCGTGACGAGGCGGCCGCCATCATGGCCGGGATCATGGAGGCCGCGGAGATCTTCGACGGCAGGCTCCCGGAGGCGTTCGGCGGCTACCAGCGAAGCTCGACGATGTACCCGGTCCAGTACCCGACGGCGTGCAGCCCGCAGGCATGGTCGACCGGAGCGCCGCTGCTCCTGCTGCGCACCGGCCTCGGCCTCGAGCCGCAGGGCGACAAGCTCATCGTGGACCCAGCGCTGCCCCTGCGCATGGGCAACCTCGAGCTGCTCGACCTGCCCGGGCGCTGGAAGCACATCGACGCCTTCGGGCGCGGGCGCGTTGATACGGACCGCTTTACCCTTCGCTAGCCGGCCAGCGCGTCGTAGATCGCCCGCACGTACTGCTCGCTGCGGTCCGAGCCGATGATGCCAGGTCCCATCTTGTTCATCATGTACGCGATCGTCATGCGCCGGCCGACGTCCATGATGATGACCGAGCCGCCCCAGCCGCCCCAGAAGCAGATCTTCTCGTCAGGCACGTAGGGGAGCGTCACCGGCACGGGCAGGCCGTAGCCGATGCCAAAGCGGAGCGGAACGCCGAGCACGAGGTCGATGCCGTTGGACTGCTCGCGGAAGATCAGCTCGATGGTCTCCGGCCGCAGCAGCCGGATCCCGTCGACCGCGCCGCCACGGGAGATCACTGACAGGATGCGGGCCACCGAGCGCGCGTTGCCGTGGCCGTTCGCGGCGCCGATGTCGGCCTGCCGCCAGCCGGCGGTGTTCGCGTAGTTGGCGTCGGCCGGTGGTCCGGTGAAGGTCTTGACGGCCGGGCTGTCCATGCCGAGGGCCTCGAGATCGAACGGCAGCGGCGGCGGCGGGATCACGTTCGCGATCCGGCCCCAGTCGCTCTCCGCTGCCCCGATCTGGAAGTCGGCGCCTAGCGGCCCGGCGATCTCCTCGGCGACGAACTGCTTGAGCGTCTTCCCGGTGATCCGCCGGAGCACCTCGCCGACCAGGTGCCCGAAGTTGAGGGCGTGATAGCCCGACGCGGTGCCTGGCGCCCACCACGGAGCCTGCGCGGCGAACCTGGAGGTGGACTTGTCCCAGTCGTACATGTCCTCGACGACGGCAGGCTGTTCGAGCCCGGAGACTCCCGAGGTGTGCGACAGCAGATGCCGGACCAGGACATCCTGCTTACCCGCGGCCGCGAACTCCGGCCAGTACTGGGCGACGGGCGCGTCGACGTCGAGCTGGCCGCGGTCCACCAGCATGAGCGCGGCCAGGCTCGTCACGGTCTTGGTAGTGGACCAGACATTCGTGATGGTGTCGCGGTCCCAGGCCTTGGTGCGGTCCTCGTTTGCGTGGCCGCCCCACAGGTCGATAGCTATCTCCCCGTCGAGGTCGAGGACGATGGAAGCTCCGAGCTCCGCACCCGAGTCGACGTTCTGCTGGAGCTGGCCCCTTACGGCCTCGAAGCGCTCGTCGCACATCCCCTGTAGGTCGTCTGCCATCACTCCATGTCCTCCCAGGTCCAGGTGAGTCCCACGTCCGCAGCGTAGGGCTTTATCGGCTGCAGCAGCTAGGCCAGACGACATGAACTGCCGAAACTGTCGGGGCGAGAGAGCCAGCGCACCCGGAGCCGGGCCAGGGGCGGCTGGGGGGTCGCGGGTCCAAGTCCCCGCGGCCTGCCGGATGAGGGCGTCACTGACACTGTCGGGGCCAAGCGGAGATATCCGCGAACTCTGACCAGGCCGCTCGCGCTCAGTGAACATGCAGGCCAACGCATAAGAGCGCGGGCAGGCTAAGGCTCACTCGGTAGATCCGGGCGTCTGACAGTGCGCAATGATGTAGCGCATCTCGTCATACCGTGCACCACGCTGCGCGAGCGGTCCGTGCTCGGAGGGAGCAGGCCGGTCTTTAGTCCCGGAGGTGCTGATCGAAGAATGCCGCGATGCGGCGGCGCGCGTCTGCCGCCGATGGGTCGTGGTAGCGCGTGCCGCTGATCTTCGCAAGGAAGATCAGCATCGGGGTGGCGTCGGCCGGGTCCGGGTCGTTGATGAACCCGTGCCCGGCATCCGGGTACACCTTGACATCGTGGTCGATGCCCAGGGTGGTCAGGGCCTGCTCGAGCCGGGGCGCAGCGCTGCGGCCCATCGGCGATCGGTCCTTGCCGCCGTAGCTGCCGATCATCGGGCAAGCGCCGGCAAGTGCCTGCTCGGCGTCCTTGGGACACCCGCCGTAATTGACGCTCGATGCGGCAAATCCGTGCCCCGGCGCGAGCGCTACCGCGTACGCCCCGCCCATGCAAAAGCCGATCACTCCGATCGTGCCGGTGCACTGCTCATCGCGGGCCAGCCGATCGCGAGCGGTTGCGATGTCGTCGAACGTGCGGCCCTTGCCGGCCGGTATCTCGCGCATCATCGTCCGCAGGCAGCGGAGCCGGCCGCCCCAGTAGTACAGGTCCGGGGCGGCGGCAAGGTACCCCTCGCTGGCCAGCCAGTCGGCCTGGTTCCGCAGGTCGTGGCTCATGCCGCCGAAGTCATGAATCACGACCACCCCCGGCCACGGGCCCGGGCCAGCGGGAACTGCCAGATAGCAGGGCATCTCACCGCAGGGAGTACGGAGCACTTCATCCGGCAACGCGAGGCTCCCGCCCGTCGATGGCGCCCTGATGGCCTCATTGTGCTCGGATCAGCTCAGCGTTATCGACAGGATCACCGAATGCGTGCGCGGACTGCCTATGTGCAATGCAGACTGCAGGGACAGCAACGGCCCGATGACACCAGGTCGGCGCGGTACTTCTGCATGATGATCAGGCGATGCACCCAGGCGACTTCGGGCTGGGGAAGCAGCTCCGCCATAGCTGACAGCTGACTGCCACGAAGACGGCCGTGCGCTCAGCATTCCGCCACCAGCACGACTGGATTGTGCCGGATGCGCTTGACCTTGCCAGATGCGGCGTTGGTCAGCCTGCCGTCCTGCTCGACAAACCATACGGGCGCCGCTATGGCGGTCCCGCTTCGCTTGTAGCTGGTGATGTTCAGGTACTTGCCGCAGACCGTCTGGACGCCTCGGTACCTTGCCGCTCGCCGGGGGATGCTGCCTCGTATCTGCCCGGCGGTGACGAGCGGAGACCCGGCGCGCGGGAGGTCTGCCTGGTGGTGCGCCTATCGTGGGCGCCATGAACCAAGTTGGCCAGCCGACCGCCCCGGCCGGGACGGTGCGGCCCCGTAAGCCCGCGCTGATGGCGGACGAGCAGGCCGGGCTCAACGGCCGCCTCGGAGCGTTCGTGACCAGCAGGGTGGGATCGATGTGGTCGGTCTACACCACCATCGTCTTCGTGTTCGGCTGGATCGTCCTGGCCACGACCGGACCCCTGCGCCACGCCGATCCTTACCCGTTCGCGTTCCTGCTCTTCCTCGGCAACCTGGTCCAGCTGCTCCTGGTCTTCGTCATCCTCGTCGGCCAAGACGTTCTGGGCCGGAGCGCCGACCGGCGCTCGGAACGGACATACCTTGATGCGCAGGAGATCCTCCGGGAGATCACCACCTTGCACTCGCATCTCGAAAAGCAGGACAAGATCCTGAACCACGGCGTCGACCTGGTCCGATCTGAAGCCCATCCGTGGGTGAAACAGCGGGCGGCGATCACGCCGCCGACCGTCCAGGCGCAGTACGTCGGCCTGAACGGCCGCATCGCCGCATCGATCACCAAGGCCGTCGGCACCATGTGGGCGTTCTACCTGGCGGCGGTCTTCCAGTTCGGCTGGATCGCGCTGGCCGAGGCCCGGATCATCACCTTCGACCCCTACCCGTTCGCGTTCCTGCTCTTCGTCTCCAGCCTGCTGCAGCTGGTCTTCATGTTCGTGATCATGGTCGGGCAGGATGTGCTTGGCCGGGCCGGCGACCAGCGTGCCCAGCTCACGTTCCTGGACGCGGAGGCCGTCTTGCACGAGTGCCGCCGGCTGCAGCGCCACCTCACCGCCCAGGACAAGGCGATCGTGACCATCTGCGCCTACGTCGAGGCCGACGCCCCGCACGACCACCCGGTCAGGAGGGCCCTGCCGACCAGGACGACGTGATCAGCGTCAGGGCGTACATCGAAGCGCACCTGCGCGCCGGCATAGCGGCGCCGTGCCGACCCCTCCCGGCAGTGAGCGCGCAGTCGAGCACCGTTGAGTACGAAAGGTCCATCGCGTCATGCTCGTCCACCAGCCGCACGAGTACCCGCCGCGCGGTGTCTGCGGACGCTCAGCCCAGCCGAGTGCTTCGACCTGGTGGAACCGGGCGGCGTCGGCCGTGTCGGGTTCGCATCCGCAGACGGGATGATGATACTGCCGGTCAACTTCGCCGTGACAGCAGCGACCATCATCTTCCGCACCGCACCGGACACGCTGCTGGCGCTGCACGCCGATTCCCAGGTCAGCTTCGAAGTCGACCGCATAGACGAGGCGCTCCATGGGGGTTGGAGCGTCCTAGTGCAAGGTCACGCACACACGGTCACTGACGAGCGTGAAGTGCAGCACCTTGAGGGCGGAACGCACCTCGAGCCGTGGGCCGGCGGCGCCCGCGGGGCGGAGGAGATGCCGGTCGCGGCTCGAAGCGATCCGCAAGCAACCCCTAGCACCCTCCACCTGTCCTGCAAGCGCCGTCCGGGAGCCAACTGCGGTGCGGACCTGGATGCCTGCTGATCGTCAGCTCGCAGAGCCGGTAACGCAAACGGGTAGTGGCCGGCCGCCCCGGTTCAGCTGATCGTGCCGTTGACGTGGCGCAGTCCTTCGCCGACATATAGTTGCCGCGGGCGGGCGATCTTCTGTTCCAGGTCGCCGGCGCTTTCCTGCCACTGGGCCAGCCAGCCGGGCATGCGCCCGATCGCGAAGAGCACGGGGAACATGCTGACGGGGAAGCCCATCGCCTGGTAGATGATGCCCGAGTAGAAGTCCACGTTCGGGTAGAGCTTGCGGCTGATGAAGTAGTCGTCGGCGAGTGCGATCCGTTCGAGTTCGAGCGCGATGTCGAGCAGGGGGTTGCGCCCGGTCACCGCGAACACCGCGTCGGCGATCTGCTTGATGATGGTGGCCCGCGGGTCGAAGTTCTTGTACACCCGGTGGCCGAACCCCATCAGCCGCAGCTCGCCGCACTTCACCCGCGCGATGTATGCAGGAATGTTCTCCACCGACCCTATCTGCGCGAGCATGCGGAGCACCTGCTCGTTCGCGCCGCCGTGCAGCGGGCCGTACAGCGCCGCGGCGGCAGCTGCCGCTGCAGAGTACGGGTCGACCTGGGAGCTGCCGACCACCCGCATGGCGCTGGTGGAGCAGTTCTGTTCGTGGTCGGCGTGCAGGATGAACAGCACGTCGAGGGCGTGCTCCAGCACCGGGTCCGGGCTGTACCTGGGCTCGGTCATCTTCCACATCATGTTGAGGAGGTTGCCGGCGTAGGACAGCTCGTCGTCGGGGTAGGCGTACGGGAGTCCCATCGCGTGCCGGTAGGCAAAGGCCGCCAGGGTGGGCATCTTGGCGATGAGCCGCACCACCTGATCACGCTGGCTCGCCTGGTCAGCGACCGCTTTCGCCTCGGGGTAGAAGGTGGACAGCGCGGCGACGGTGCTCACCAGGATCCCCATCGGGTGGGCATCGTGGTGGAATCCGTCGATGAACTTCTTGACGTTCTCGTGCACGTAGGTGTGGTTAGTGATCTCGCGTGTCCACGCTTCGAGCTCCTCCTTGCCGGGCAGTTCGCCATGCAGGAGCAGGTAGGCCACGTCGAGGAACGAAACGTGGCCGGCCAGTTCCTCGATCGGGTAGCCGCGGTAGCGGAGGATTCCCTCATCGCCGTCGATGAAGGTGATGGCGCTGCGGCAGCTGGCGGTGTTGAGGAACGCCGGATCATAGGACAGCAGTCCGAAGTCGTCCTCGGATGCCTTGATCTGGCGCAGGTCGATCGCCCGGATAGCGCCATCAGTTATCGGGAGTTGGTAGCTGCGGCCAGTCCGTGAATCGGTGACCTGCAGCACGCTGCTTGTGCTCATGACTGCACACTCCTGACAGCCCCAGGTGTCGAGCAGCGGTCGCCGCGGGGCCCGCGGGCCCTCATGGCTGCACGTTAATCCGCGAGACCGGGCGCGGGGCGGGCCGAACGACCTGTAGCGGCATGACTTCAGCCATCTGTCCGGCAGTGCCCGGTTGAATGCCGGGTCATCGTTGGTTCGGCACGTGCCTGACCCGGCGTGGCGGGCGCATTGCCGGACTGCAAGCTGGCGGCCGCATGCTCGGCCAGGTCAAGGGTCGGGTAGGCGGCCACGAAGATCGTGGCCTGGCTGGCATCTCGCGGCCAACGGCAAGCGCGGCATCGCGCCTCGGCTGGCAGGACTAGCAGCTCGCCTGCCCCGAGTACGCGGTCATCATGATCCGGGGACTCGAACTCGAACTTGAGCTGGCCCTGCAGGACCATGATCAGGTCGACCGCCTTCATCCGGAACCAGCTGTCGTTGACGGGCTCGCCCTGCTTGCTCACCCACACCAACTCCATGCTGCGGCCTGAGAACACCGTGCCCACGTCTCCGAACGGCGTGGACCTGACGTGATTCGCCTCGCCTCGCAGTATGTCGAATACCTGCAGTGCGGTGTCATCGCGTGGCGCCGAGCCGCGCGGCAGCGGCACCTCGCCGACTCCAGGTGACCCGTGGCCGGTGATGAGGCGGCCCGACACGGACTCGGGCCGAATGCGAATCCAGAACGGCCGGTCTGCCTCATCCGCCCACGAGGCCAGGCCAAGCCGGTCCAGTGCCTCGATCTCTGCGTCCTCGTAGACCACGTCGGCATGGCCGTTGACCACCACGCTCCAGCCAGCGCGGCGTTCGGCATCGTAGTCGTCGGCCTCGAACACGACGTGGGACTGGCCCTCTGCGGCCGACAGCTTCGACCCGGTTGCCGTCCGGAAGGCCACGCTCTGCCCGTCGACAACGTGGTTGACCGGCAGAACGACTACTTCGCCGTCGGCCTGGAAGCCGATGCGTCCTACCGGGATCGAGCCGAGCAGGCGCAGGCATTCTTCTAGCGGAAGGATCGCGAGCCCTGCGTGATCAGTGGGGTATCGAGCCATAACGCACCTCGCAGCCGCTGCTCGCGCCGGTGATTCGTCCATCGGCAACTTGCTGGTCCATTGCATGCTGTCCGAGCCAGGTCGGCCTTCACTGCGAGCAAAGGTCCCCGCGGACCAGTGCCATTGGGCCCTCGTACGCGCAGCCCTTAGGCCCGGCTTAGCAAGTCAGCACCCCCTCCTGCTGCTCGACGAACCCGAATGTGTGCGGGTTTGAGGTAGTACAGGTGACCGCGACGGCGCTGGCCGGCCCGACGACATCGAGGGCGCGCTCGGGCGGTCAGACTCCCGGACGCGGGCCCAGGGCGCGGCGTCAGAAGACGGCTGCGACCTGGACGTGAGCGTCACAGCAGGCATCGTGACCATGACAGGATCGGTGCCCCGGCGAGAGGAAGCGACGCGACCGCTTGGGCGCGTCCGGCACGCTGATGGGGTGGTCGCTGTGCCTGACCGGCTGAGGTACCCGGCCGACGCGGTCTTCGCTTCGCGGTGACACGTATGCGCCAGCCGGTACTGCCGGAAGATGATCTGCCTGCCCATCAGGCCGACGACGGTCCCCCCGGTCGACAGCTGGGAGCAGGCGCCGGAGCTGCGCTAGCCAGGATCTGACACCGTCGGCGGGCGCTGGGCGCTAAGGGGCGACGGTCGCCGCGTTCTGGTGCCGCCCAGTCGGGCATCGGTGACTGGCTGCGGAAGATGACGAACGCCAGCACGCTCACGAGAAGCCCGATTACCGCGGCCATACCGAACATCGCCAAGACGGGTCCCCCGCTAGCTGCATGCGGCCGAAATCCGGCAGCGACGAGGCCATAGCCGATCTGATAAGCGATCACCCCACCGGCAAGCGCGGCCGAGATGGCGGTGACGTCCTTCTGAGTGAAGCTGAGGGAAAGCGGCAGGAGCGCCGAACAGCCGAGCGCGGCAAGGATGAAGACAGCGAATGTGGACAGGCCAAGGTGGTGGGTGAGTACGCCGACCGCCATGAGTGCTGCGAGCAGGACAATCGGGACGAGATAGCCGGCCAGTCGCGCCATCGCAGACTGCCAGCGGTCAACGGCGGCGAACCCTACCCGCCCGCCAGCCAGCGTCGCGCCCCAGAAAGTCGCGAAAGCTATCGACGTGTGGAGCGCCGGCCCGGTGGTCGACAACTGGACAGCGGCTGTGAGCTGCGTTGGCGTCAAGACGCCCGGCGGCCTGGCCACCCGGAGTTCGGACCAGATCACCAGCACGGCCGCGCAAATGGCGTAGGCCATGGCGAGCACGGCATAAAGCAAAAAACGCACAGTGCACGTGAGGGCCTGGCGCCGCGGGCGCTGCGGAGCTCCTGCATGCGATGGCAGGCATTTGCTGCGTACCAGCAATAGTGCGAGCAGCGCCGCCGACAAGGCGGGCAAGCCAAGCCAGTGGTGCAGATGCACGAAAAGCGCGGCGACACCCGGCGCTGCGAGAGCGCCGAGGGCGATCAGCGCGTTGAGCGCGAGCACCGACATGTCCTCGGCGCAGGCGTGAAGGAACCTGGAATAAGCAAGCAGAATCGGAACTGTCAGACCGAAACCAGCGCCGAGGCATGCACTAGAGGCAAGCAGCAGCGGGTATGCGACAGAGTGATCGCTCTCGACCTGGCTACTCGCGATCATCAGGCCAGCCGCCGCCAGACCTAGGCTGAGGCCCACGATGTAGGCCGACCTGCTCGCATGCCGGCGGGCGAGCCCGAACCCGGTGAGCGACGCCAGGATCGCGGCTACCAGTTCGGGCATTACCAGCTCGCCGTACATCGCGCCGGTCATACCGAAGTCGTGGCTGCCGGTCATGATGGCGCTCGCGGCCGGAAAGATGACGAGCACGAACCCCTCGACCGCTGCGGTCAGGCCGACAATGCGACTCTCAGTGGTCGAGGCCAGCGTCCGCCAGGTGGCCTGAGAAATGCCAGGCCGGACGGACCCGCCCGCCGGACGCTGCGGATCCTGGCAGAACCTTCTCTGACCGGCCACGTGGTCTGGCTCCGCTAGCGCGTGTTGCCCGTGTCACTCGTCACCGGCAGATCCCCCATTTCCCAATCGCAATGCCCCCAGACTCCGATCTTGCCGCATGCGTGGGACGCGCTTTACTCGGGCAGGCCGGTTGACAGCCTCTGTCCCGTTTGTCGCTGCCGCTCCTCACACGCCGCGGGCGACGGCGACCAGGTCCCCGAGGCTCGAGTGATCGAGGGCTCGGGCAGCCGGTGACTGCCCCAGCGCCTGCGGCGGCAGCAGCACGCGCAGCGCGCCTGGCATCGTCTCGAACAGCAACGGCGGATCCATAGTCAGCGCCTCGCCATCGACACCGATCTCGACCGGACCGTCAGAGTCGACCCGAAATCGCGGTGCGGCCCACTCCTGCCACCCGGAGAACCGCCGCAGCTGCCCGGCTGACTCCAGTGCCACCAGCCGCCTGGCGGCCGTGGCGTTGGTGACGCTGAGGGCCGCGATGCCGAGGCTGCCGAGGTCCATCCGCGGTCGTGTCCCGCTCCCGCCCGCAAGGCGGTCGAGCTGGTACGGGTCGTTCGACACAAGCAGCAGCTGGGTGCTCGGCCGCTCCTTGCCGTCCGGCCCGCTGAAGCGAAGGTCGAGTGCTTCCGCGTCCGGCCCCAGCAGGTCGGGGAGCATATTCGCGGCCGTCTTGACCTTCGCGTCACGGTATTCCGGGGCCTGCACGATCTTGGCGTAGAGGCCGACCGAGGCGTTGTTGACGAACACCCGGCCGTTGACCGTGGCGAGATCGACCACGTGCTCGATACCGGCCTCAAACGCGTCCAGAGCCCCGACCACGTCCTCGCGATCCAGACCCAGGTCAAGGGCAAGATGGTTCCTTGTCCCTGCGGGTACGACGACGTGCGGCAGGCCGTGCTTGCTTGCGACCGTCGCTACCAGCGCCTGTGAGCCGTCGCCGCCGGCCATCCCGATGACATCAGCACCGCGGGCCACGGCATCCTCGGCGAGCGCTACCAGGTCATCTCCGGGCTCCAGGACGACCGGCTCGATGCCGCGTGCCTGGCATTCGGCTACGAGCCCGAAGCGCCCGACCTTTCCCCCGCCCGACTTTGGGTTCATGAGCAGCACGGGGTGGCGAGCCGGGCCAGGCCGCCTGCCCTCCAGTGGTGCGGCCCGTAGCGATCTGGCCGTCCGCCGCAGCGCGTACCGGCCGGCAGCGACGCCGGCGACGACCAGGCCGGCGAGCGCAACGATCACCCACAGGCGCGGCCTGGCGATCACGATGCCCGCGATGATGCCGCTGAGCCCGGCCAGCACCAGGACGACGGCCAGCGCGCGCGTTGCCCCCCGTCGCGATACCAGGTACCACCCGCCGAGCGACAGCACGAACCAGCCGGCGAGTGCGACGGCCGCTCCCCCGGCGTTCGACAAGACGCCAAGGATGAGCACGATTACCGCAACCGGATACGCCATCAGTGCGAACGCCGCAGCCAGCCGCCTGGGCACAGACGGGCTCCCGCCCGACTTGGCGCCATCAGACATCTGACCCCCCCGCATTTGCAGCACCCCGTATCCCACGGTTTCACTCCCGCGTTCGACTGGGCAAGGAGTGCACCGGTACTTACCCCGCCGCATGCCAGCCGCACCGCCTGGGAACCCCAGGTGACTGGAGGTCCATGTGGGTACGGCTTACGACCGACTGACTAATTTGGACGACATATCGCGCTATGCAGCACGCCTGTCTGCCAGGACACTCATCTTCGACGTTGAGCCCTTCGTCGCGGACTGGGACAGCAGCCAGCAAACGCTTGACAATGGCATCGCGCGCGTGCTCGATCACGTCACGAGCATCCCTGGAGTGCTCGTCGTGTGCTTTGCCACGAACTCCAGCCGACGGCCGTCCGCTATTCCGGGCGGCCCGGGCGTGCAGGTCGAGTACGTGGCGTCAGCAGCCAAGCCGCTGCAGACGACGCCCTACCGGCAGTTTCCCCGTCCCGGGATCGTGATCGGCGACCAGATCCTCACCGACGGGCTGCTCGCACGGAGGCTGGGGTACACGTTCCTGCACTACACCCCGGAACGGGCCGGAATGCCAGCCGGACCTAGGCTGCTGAGCCGCTTCGGCGGACTCGTCCGCCCCTTCGTGTTCGCGGGAGGCCGGCCTTGGCGTGGGACTACCGGCGACAGGGAATGAGGATGTCGCAGCCTGAGCTGCATGACAGTCCCGGCACGTCGTGGCGGGTTGCGGGGGCAGCCAGTGCCAGGATCCTTATCCGGACGGGGGAATCACGTGGGCGTGCGCAGCTGGCTCAACGACTGGCCGGCTTACCGCCAGCTGAGTCGCCGCGACGCGCTCGGACTCGGCGCGGCCGTCAAGAGCAAGCAGAGCGCGGCGATCGCCCCTCGGGTGCGCAATGCGGACAAAGTCGCCAAGTCGGTGTGCCCGTACTGCGCAGTAGGGTGCGCGCAAGACGTCTACGTTCGAGACGGCCGGGTTATCCAGATCGAGGGCAATCCCGATTCTCCGGTGAGCCGCGGCAGGCTGTGCCCGAAAGGCTCAGCCAGCCTGCAGCTCACGACCGGCGACGCCCGCCAGTACCGGGTGCTGTACCGGCGGCCGCACGGCACGGACTGGGAGCACCTGGACCTGGACACCGCGATGAACATGATTGCCGACCGGGTGATCGAGGCACGGCGGGCCGGCTGGCAGGCGACCGTCGACGCCGTCCGCACGCGCCGCACGATGGGCTTCGCGGGCCTTGGCGGCGCGACGCTGGACAACGAAGAGGCGTACCTGATCAAGAAGCTCTTCACCGCCCTTGGCGCCATCCAGATCGAGAACCAGGCCCGGATATGACACTCCGCCACCGTCCCCGGTCTGGGGACTAGCTTCGGCCGCGGCGGCGCCACTAACTTCCCGCGTGACCTGGTCAATTCCGACTGCATCGTGATCCAGGGCTCGAACATGGCTGAGTGCCATCCGGTCGGGTTCCAGTGGGTCACCGAAGCCAAGGCTCGCGGCGCCACCGTCATTCATGTCGATCCGCGATTTACCAGGACCAGCGCGCACGCGGACCGGTACGTGCCGCTGCGGGCTGGCAGCGACATTGCCTTCGTCGGCGGGCTGATCAACTACGTGCTGACCAACGAGAAGTACTTCCGCGACTACGTACTCGCCTACACCAACGCCGCGACGATCATCACTGAGGAGTTCGCCGACACCGAGGACATCGACGGCCTGTTCTCCGGGCTGAATGCGGAGCACCGCTTCTACGACTTCGATACCTGGCGGTACCAGGGCGAGGTGGTGGAGTCGGCCAGCGGCGAGCGCGTGCCGCCGGCTGACGCCGGCTTCCTTAAGCGCCAGCGCAGGAGGGTTCGGGAAGCTGCCCGCGGTGAGGCGCACGGGTCCGGCGGCGCTGCGGCCAACCCCGCGCCGGACAGCGATGCGACGCTGACCCATCCGCGCTGTGTGCTCCAGCTGCTCAAGCGGCACTTCGCCAGGTACACCCCGGAACTGGTCGAGGCGGCCTGCGGAGTGCCGCAGTCGCTGTTCGCCGAGGTTTGCCGGCTGATCACCGAGAGCTCCGGACCGGACCGGACCATGGCGTGGGTGTACAGCCTTGGCTGGACGCAGCACACGGTCGGCGCGCAGAACATTCGCGCGGCGGGAATTCTCCAGGCCCTGCTGGGGAACGCCGGCCGGCCGGGCGGCGGCATCCTGGCCCTGCGCGGACATGCCAACATCCAGGGATCCACCGACATCCCGACTCTGTTTGACCTGCTCCCCGGTTACCTGCCCATGCCGCTCGCCTACGGCAACGAGGACCTGGCCACCTACCTGCGCGCCGAGTCGGTGCAGAAGGGCTTCTGGGCGAACATGCCCGACTACATGGTGAGCCTGCTGAAGGCGTGGTGGGGCGACGCCGCAACGGCCGACAACGACTTCTGCTTCGACTACCTGCCGCGGCTGACCGGCAGTCACAGTACCTACGAGACGGTGCTGGCACAGCTAGCAGGCGTCTGCAAGGGATACTTCCTGTTCGGCCAGAACCCGGCAGTTGGCTCGGCCAACGCCCGCATGCAGCGCCTGGGCATGGCCAAACTGGACTGGCTCGTGGTACGCGACCTCGTCATGATCGAGAGCGCCACCTGGTGGAAGAACGGCCCGGAGATCGAGTCGGGTGAACTGTGCACCGAGGACATCGCCACCGAAGTGTTCTTCCTCCCGGCCGCGGCACATACCGAGAAGGCCGGCAGCTTCACTAATACCCAGCGGCTGCTGCAGTGGCGCGAGCAGGCCGTCGAGCCCGCCGGTGACGCGCGCAGCGATCTGTGGTTCACCTACCACCTCGGGCAGCGGATCCGCGCCAAGCTGGCCGCCTCAGCCACCGCGATGGACCAGCCGGTGCTTGATCTGACCTGGGACTACCCGCTGCAGGGACCGAACGAAGATCCCGACCCGGAAGCCGTCTTGACCGAGATCAACGGGCGGGGCGCGGACGGGCGGCCGCTGTCGTCGTACACCGAGCTCGCGGCCGATGGTTCCACCGCCTGCGGGTGCTGGATCTACTGCGGCGTCTACGCAGACGGAGTCAATCAGGCGGCCCGCCGCAGGCCCGGCAGCGAGCAGAACTGGATCGCGCCCGACTGGGGCTGGGCCTGGCCGGCTAACCGGCGCGTGCTGTACAACCGCGCGTCAGCCGACCCGGACGGCCGGCCGTGGAGCGATCGCAAGAGCCTGGTCTGGTGGGATGGTGAGAGCGGCCGCTGGACCGGGCATGACATCCCCGATTTCATCGCGGACCGGCCGCCCTCTTACCGGCCCGCGCCGGGCGCAACCGGTGTGGCGGCGATCACGGGGACGGACCCGTTCATCATGCAGGCCGACGGCCGGGCATGGCTGTTTGCCCCGGCCGGGCTCGTTGACGGTCCGCTGCCGGCTGACTACGAGCCGGAGGAGTCGCCGGTCAGCAATCCGCTGTACGGACAGCAGCACAATCCGGTCCGGCAGATCCTCCGCCATCCGGATAACCGCTACCAGCCCAGCGGCGACGAGCCAGGGTCGCAGGTGTTCCCGTACGTGACGACCACCTACCGGCTCACCGAGCACCACACCGCCGGCGGAATGTCGCGGTTCCTGCCGTACTTGGCTGAGCTGCAGCCGGCCTTCTTCTGCGAGGTGTCGCCGCAGCTTGCGGCTGAGCGCGACCTGACGCACCTGGGCTGGGCAACGATCATCACGGCCCGCAATGCCATCGAGGCCCGGGTGCTGGTGACCGGGCGGATGCGCCCGCTCCACGTGCAGGGCCGGACCCTGCACCAGATCGGCCTGCCCTACCACTGGGGCCCGAACGGCCTCACCAGCGGGGATGCCGCCAACGAGCTAGCGCACCTGGCCCTCGACCCCAATGTGCACATCCAGGAGGTCAAGGCGATGGCCTGCGACATCCGGCCGGGCCGGCGACCGCGCGGACCGGAGTTGCGCGCCCTCGTCCGCGCTTACCAGCAGCGAGCCGGCATTACCGAGCAGACCGGTACCGAGGTGTGAGATGAACGGCAGATCCGCGGGCCTGACTACTGGCCTCTTCCAGCCGCCTGCCGACCCGGCGGCACGAGCGGGATATCCGGACCATCCGGAACGGATGGGGTTCTTCACCGATACGTCGGTGTGCATCGGCTGCAAGGCGTGCGAGGTTGCCTGCAAGGAGTGGAACGGCGTTCCTGAGGACGGAATCTCGCTCAGCGGCATGTCGTACGACAACACCGTCGGCTTGTCGGCGTCGTCCTGGCGGCACGTGGCCTTCATCGAACGGCCGGCCCGGCCGCCGGCCGATCCGGAGCCTGGAGGGCAGGACCTGAGCTGGCTGATGGCCAGCGACGTGTGCAAGCACTGCACACAGGCAGCCTGCCTGGACGTGTGCCCCACGGGTGCGCTGATGCGGACCGAGTTCGGCACCGTCGTGGTGCAGGACGACATCTGCAACGGCTGCGGGTACTGCGTCTCTGCGTGCCCGTTCGGCGTGATCGACCGGCGGCCGTCCGACGGCGGAGCGCACAAGTGCACGCTGTGCTACGACCGGATCGGGGACGGCCTGATGCCCGCCTGCGCGAAGGCCTGCCCGACCGAATCCATCCAGTTCGGTCCGCTGGACGAGCTGCGCGCGATCGCGCAGCAGCGGGTGACGCACCTGAAGGAGACAGGGCAGCCTCAGGCGCGCCTGTACGGCGAGGATCCCGGCGACGGAGTGGGCGGATTCGGGGCGTTCTTCCTGCTGCTCGACGAGCCCGAGGTGTACGGCCTGCCACCCGATCCGCGGGCCACGACACGCGACCTGGGCCGGATGTGGCGGCACGCGGCCATTGCCGCAGCTTGCCTCGCGGCCGCCGTGACGGCTACTGCAGTGCATGCCAGGCCCGTGCTGGCGAACACCGTGCGGGCAAATACCGTGCGGGCCGGCGCCCGAGGGCGGTCGTGATGGCCGGCACCGGCAACCCTCGCGCCCGCGGCGGGCGCGAGGCACAGCAGGTCCCGGATGCCGAGTTCAGCTCGTACTACGGCCGGCCGGTCGTGCGGGAGACCGTATGGGGTCCCGACATCCCCAGCTACCTGTTCCTCGGCGGACTGGCGGGCGCGTCGTCAGGTCTGGCCGCGGGCGCGCACCTCACCGGCAACCGCGAGCTGGCGCTCGCGGCCAAGGCGGCCGCGGCCGGCGCCATCAGCCTGTCGATGGCCGCGCTCGTGCACGACCTCGGCAGGCCGACCCGGTTCGTCAACATGCTGCGCGTGCTCAAGGTGACATCGCCGATGAGCGTCGGCAGCTGGATCGTGTCTGGCTATGCGCCGCTGGCGCTCGCAGCCGCCGCCTGCAACATCACCCCGAGGCTGCGGTGGGCAGGGACGGTCGCCACCGTCGGCGCGGCCGCGCTCGGCCCGGCGGTCGCCTCGTACACGGCGGTGCTGCTCAGCGACACCGCCACCCCAGCGTGGCACGGCGCTTATCCCGAACTGCCGTACTTGTTCGTCGGCTCGGCGGCGTCCGCGGCAGGCGGGTTCGGCATGCTGGCCGTCCACCCGGACCGCGCGCGGCAGGCGGTCCGTCTTGCCGCAGCAGGCGCGACAGCCGAGCTAGCGGCCAGGCACCTGCTCGAGCGCCGCCTGGGCGTGAACGCGGAGCCGTACCGCACGGGCCGGGCCGGAATCCTGCTCAAGGCCGCTGAGGGCCTGACGGTGGCCGGGCTGGCTGGCACAGTTCTCGCAGGCACTGTTCTCGCGGGCACCGTTCTCGCTGGCCAGCGCAGGGCCACTGCCGCATGCGCCGGCGTTGCGCTGCTGGCGGCATCTGCACTGACCCGGTTCGGCGTCTTCGAGGCAGGCCGGACGTCCGCCAGAAATCCGAAGTACACGGTCGGCCCGCAGCGAGACGCGCTGCGCCCGCGCCCGGTCGGCGACCCCGCGGCCGGCGACGTACAATAGAGCGGTGGCCGCCTGAGAGGGCGGCCAGCGCTACGGACGGCTTCTTTTTGGTCGCCCCGCACCGACCCGCGGCGGACAGCACGGTCCGCCGGCCCGGACCTGGAGGGGAAATCATGGCCGTTCTCCACGTCTCAGCACAAGATGCCGCCGACCACGCAGAGCCGCTGACCGTGGACGCGGCATATGCCAGGTCGCACCAGGCTGCACTCGCTGATTCAGAGATCGGGCCAGTCGGGCTCGAGGTCGAGACTCACCTCGTGGACCTGCATCAGGCAGGCGAGGCCGTGCCCTGGGACCGGGTCGAGCCGCTGCTGCGGGTTGTCGGAGCCGTCGCGGACGCAAGCACGGTCAGCCTGGAGCCGGGCGGCCAGCTGGAGCTGTCTGGCTCGCCGCAGCCGGACATCTCCAGAGCCGTGATGCGCATGCGTCACGACGGGGTAAGCGCCCGGCTGGCTCTTGCTGAGCTCGGCCTCGGCCTCGCGCACGCGGGCGCCGACCCGCTCCGGCCGCCTCGCCGGGTCAATCCGCGGCCGCGCTACCGCGCCATGGAGCAGCACTTCGCCGCTACCGGGAGGGCCGGGCCCGGCGGGGTCATGATGAACTCAACCGCAGCGATGCAGGTGAACCTGCAGGCCGGCCCGAGCATGGCTGGCCTGACCGCGTGGCCCGCGCCCACCGGCTGGGCCCCACGCTGATCGCGATCTCCGCGTGCTCGCCCTGGCTTGGCGGCCGCGACACGGGCTGGAAGTCTGCCCGCCAGCGGGCGTGGGCCGAGCTGGACGCCCGCACCTGCGGCGCGGTGCCCGGCTTCGCGGCACCCGGCGGCTCAGGCGCAGCAGCTGACCCTGCGGCCGCCTGGGCGCGCTACGCGCTGCGTGCGCCAGTGACCTTCGTGCGCGACCGGGTGGGCGAACTGGCTGCCGTGCGGACGTCGATCCCGTTCGAGCAGTGGGCAAGCGGCGCAGTCCGGCTCGGCGGCAGGCTGCCGGCACCAGCCGACCTTGATGTGCACCTGACCACGCTGTTCCCGCCGGTCCGCCTGCGCGGCTACCTTGAGCTGCGTTACCTCGACATGACCGCGCCCCGCTGGTGGCCGGCGATCGCTGCCGTGGTCACCACGCTGATGGACGATCCCGTCGCGGCCGACCTGGCGAGCGAAGCGACGGAGCAGGCAGCCAACCGCTGGCGCATCGCCGCGCGTGCCGGGCTGGATGACCCGGCGCTGGCCGACGCGGCCCGCCGCTGCATGAGCATCGCTGTGACGCGGACCCCGGCTCAGCTCGCGTCCGCCGTCGCTGATCTCGCCGAGCTGGTCGACGCGGGGCGCTGTCCGGGTGACCTGCTAGCCGAGCGCATCGGCGAGATCGGACCCCACGCTGCATTCGAGGAGCTAGCTCATGCATGAGCAGGTTGTCCGCGACCTGGAGAATGCCCGCACCCGCACGCTCGAGCTCACCGACCTAGACGATCCCACGCTGCTGGCCCAGCACGATCCGCTGATGAGTCCGCTGGTCTGGGATCTGGCGCATGTGGGCCAGCAGGAGGAGCTGTGGCTGCTGCGCGGCGGCGATCCGGCCCGGCAGGGGATGCTGGCGCCAGAGGTCGATTCGCTGTATGACGCCTTCAAGCACAGGCGCGCTGACCGGCCGTCGCTGCCCTTGCTGCCGCCGGTAGAGGCCCGTGCCTATGACTATGAGGTGCGCGGCCGGGTGCTTGACCTGCTGGCGCGTACCCCGGAAGAAGACCTGTTCACGGCCGGCATGGTCGTCCAGCACGAAGAGCAGCACGACGAGACGATGTTCGCGACGCTGCAGCTCAGGCAGGGACCACCGGTACTGCTGCCGCGACACGCGCTGCCGCCAGGGAGGCCAGTGGCTGGCGAGCGCGTCCTGGTGGGCGGCGGGCAGTTCGAGCTCGGCGTGGACGCAGCCAGCGAGCCATTCTCGCTCGACAACGAGCGCCCCGCGCACATCGTCGACGTGCCGCCGTTCTGGATCGGCCGGGTGCCGGTGAGCAACCGGCAGTGGTCCGGGTTCACCGACGACGGCGGCTATGACCGGCAGGACTTGTGGTCGCAGCGCGGCTGGGCGCACCGGACAGAGGCACAGCTGGAGCGACCCAATTTCTGGACAAAGCAGGGCACTCGCTGGCGGTTCGGCATGGAGGAGGACGTGCCGCCCGACGAGCCGGTCCAGCATGTCTGCTACTACGAGGCCGAGGCATTCGCCACCTGGTCAGGCGCCCGGCTGCCGACCGAGATCGAGTGGGAGAAGGCATGTGCCTGGGATCCGGCCCGCCGGGCGCGGCGCACCTGGCCATGGGGATCGCTCCCGCCGACGCCGGAGCTCGCTAATCTCGGTGGCCTGGGGCTGCGGCCGGCGCCCGTCGGGGCATACCCGGGCAGCGCATCGGCCTATGGTGCCGAGCAGATGATCGGGGACGTGTGGGAATGGACGTCATCGGACTTCGCGCCATGGCCGGGGTTCACCCCGATGATCTACCGTGCCTACAGCGAGCCGTTCTTCGGCGGGGATTACAAGGTCCTGCGCGGCGGGTCATGGGCGGTAGCCCCGTCCACGATCAGGCCCTCGTTCCGTAACTGGGACTACCCGATCAGGCGGCAGATCTTCACTGGCGTGCGACTGGCGTGGGACGCCTGAGTGTGCCGTCACCTGGCCTACCTCGGGGACCGCGGTGCGATGCCGCGCTCGCTTGGCGCGCTCCTGCTGGAACCCGATCACAGCCTGCTGGTCCAGTCCTATGCACCGAGGCGACAGCTGCGCGGCCTGATGAACGCCGACGGCTGGGGCGTCGGGTTCTACGCCGCGGCACGGCCGGAGCCAGCGCGGTGGCGGTCGAGCCGGCCCATCTGGAGCGATGCGTCTTTTGCTTCGGTAGCGCCGGTCATCGTCTCGAATTGCGTGCTCGCGGCCGTCCGCTCGGCTACGGTCGGCATGCCGGTGGACGAGACAGCCACCGCGCCGTTCCAGTCGGGCCGGTGGCTGCTCTCACACAACGGGGTCGTCGACCGCTCCCTGCTCGGCCCGCATCCTGCGGCCGAGTCGGCCTGCGATTCGGCACAGCTTGCCGCGCACTTGTTCGAGTTCGGCCCCGAGCGTGCCGGCGAGTTCGTCGCCGACCTGGGCAAGCGCGACCCGAGTGCGCGACTCAACCTGCTGCTCACCGATGGCCGGCGGATCCTGGCCACCCGATGGAACAACTCGCTGAGCGTTCTGCGCACCGACGACGGCATTGTCGTCGCGAGCGAGCCCTACGACGACGACCCGCGCTGGACTGACGTTCCCGACCATCACCTCGTTGTCGTCGCTGACGGCAACGTGGCCATGACGGATCTGGAGGTGGCAGATGTCAGCTGACGACCGTGCGCAGGCTCTTCCCGACTGGTATCTCGAGGCGCTGCGGGCCGACGTCCGGTCCGGTCTCACTGCGCCGCAGAAAAGCCTGCCGCCCAAGTACTTCTACGACGAGCGCGGCAGCGAGCTGTTCGACCAGATCACCCGCCTGCCGGAGTACTACCTCAGCCGGGCCGAGACTGCGATCCTGGCGGAGCGTTCCCCCGAGATCGCCGAGCTGTCGCAGTGCCAGTCGCTCGTGGAGCTCGGCAGCGGCACGTCGGCCAAGACCCGGCTGCTGCTAGATGCGCTGCTCGATGGCGGCACCCTCCGCGAGTTCATGCCGTTCGACGTCGACCCGACCGTCCTCGCCGACGCCAGCGAGGCGCTTGCCGCCGAGTACCCGGACCTGATGATCACGTCGTTCGTCGGGGACTTCGAGCAGGACCTCGCCGCGATACCCAGCGGCGGCCGCCGCACGATCGCGTTCCTTGGCTCCACCATCGGCAACCTCGACCCCCCGGAGCGAGCGAACTTCCTGAAGCAGGTAGGCGCTGCCCTAGGGCCGGCAGACACCTTCCTGCTCGGGACCGACCTGGTCAAGGACGCCGGACGGCTGCTGCGTGCCTACGATGACGCTGCCGGGGTCACAGCGGAGTTCAACCGCAACATCCTGCGCGTCGTCAACCGCGATCTGGGCGCTGACTTCGCCGTCGACGAGTTCCAGCACGTCGCGATCTGGGACGACGTCAACGAGTGGATCGAGATGCGGCTGCGGTCGGAGCGCGAGCAGCACGTCACGATCCGTGATCTCGATTTGACAGTCTCGTTCGCGGCGGGCGAGGAACTGCGCACCGAGATCTCCGCCAAGTTCCGGCCTGACGAGCTCGACGACGAGCTCGCGGTAGCCGGATTGCGGACGATCCGGTTCTGGACCGATCCGGACGACGACTTCGGCCTGACGCTGGCGGCACCGGCCGCCTAGCTGACGCCCATCGGCGAGCATGACCAGGTTGCGCCGGGCAGCTATCTAAGCAAGCGCCAGCCAGTCAGGCAGCGTCGCGAGGCCCGCATCAGCTCTCACCAGGTTGCTTGCTGTCACCTGGACTGCTGAGACAATCACCATGTCTCGAACTGGGTACACCGAGGGCTTGCCATCGGCGATCCGCCGGAGCCCCTCTTGGTACATCGCGCTGTGTGCCTTGTCGCGAAACGCGGTCCGAGCGTAACGCTCGATGCCGCCAGACCGGATCCGGAGCTTCCAGAGGTCATCGATGGTGACCGAGACCCGACCTCGGCGGATATCCAGCTGTTCCTGAACGCCTCGGATGTCGTCACCACGTGTCGTAGCCAGGATGGTCAGCAGAGAACCTTCCTCAAAGGTGACCGTGAGAACGCGTTCCTCGTCACTTCCCGGCTCCGATCCAGGGACACGCGGGGACAGCGCCACCGCGACGGGCAGTGGGCTGCCTTCCATGAGGTAGACGGCTAGGTCTATCCAGTGGCACAAGTTTCCGGTGACGCGCGTTCCCTGATTCGGCCAGAAGTACCAGTGATCAGGTTCGAAGCTGAGTTCCTTGACCACGCACGAAATGGTGGTGGGACCGGTCTCCCGCTGCAACCTCGAGCGCACCCTTCGGACGAGGGGATGGTACCGCCGATTGAAGCCGATCTCGACCGAGCCGGGATATGACCGCATCGCGCCAGCCAGCTGGTGAACATCCTCCGGCGTCACGGCGGGCGGCTTCTCGAGGAATACCCGATGCCCAGCCTTGAGCGCTGAGCATGTCAGCTGCGCGTGGGAGTCGTGCGCGGTTGCGACGACCACGAGTCCCGGTGCGGGCAGCTCAGCGACGGCACGCTCAGCGTCTGTAGCGGCGACAGCGAATCCGAACTTGCGCCCGACCGTCGCCGCAATCTGCGGTTCCCGATTTGCGACGACGTAGAGCGAGAGGCCCGCTCGCCGCAGTGCGGGAACTATCTCCGTCCGGGTGTAATCGCCGGCCCCGAGGACAGCCACGGGCATGCCGGGCGCCGCTGAAGCGGGATTCAGCGGCAGCGCGGTATCAGCCGGCGCATCGTCGGCGTCGGGAGGCCGCAGAGCCCTGGTTCCGGAGCCGGCGGAGCTCGATGAACCGCGCCGGCCACGCAGCGCATCGGTAAAGACGGTGACAAGTTCCTTAGGCGGGTCCATCGCGGAGTACAGGAATGCCTGCCGACACACACGTGTCAGCAACGGCATGTGCGGCGTGAGGGCAGTAGCAGTCTGCACCAAGTGCTCTGTCGAGAAGTCGGCCGCCACCTCGACCACAAGGTCACGGTGGACGACGAGCTGCTGGCTGCACGCCGGAGCTCGAGATGCCAAAGCGGCGACCTGTCGTCCCGACGAGATCGCACGGCCGAGAACCACGCAGGTATGGAAGTCACCCGTGTAACGCGGCTCCTCACGCTTGGTGCGCGCCTTGCGTGCGGTCCGCCGCGGACCGTCGGTGAAGAGGAAGACGGCGACCTTCCGGCGCGGACTTCTCGTCTGGCGGCCAGAGGCATTGTCGAGGCGGAACAGGGGCACTGAGGCTGTCACCTTGATCAGGACGCCGACATCAGGGACCACGTAGCCCGGTGTCTCCATCCACTCGCCGCGCCAGAAGAGCTTCATTCGAGATCAGCTCCCGATGTCGCGCGGCTGCCGCAGCGTGTCGTTGACATAGCTGCGGCATCGAAGTGATGCTTCACGAACACGTGGAAGTGCTTGTCGATGGCGCAGTTCCGCACCCGACCACCGTATTTCGCCGTAGTACCTGGGCTGATCGATTTCCCCCGCCGAGCAGACCGATGCGCAACGGTGTCTGGGTAACACCGCGCCCAGCACTGCCAGCACCAGAAACGCACCCGCGATCCACGGCCAGCTCGCCGCACCACCTGCCGCACGCCATTCTAGAGGATCGGCAGGCTCCGGATTTCTCAAATAAGGACGGAGGGTAGTCGTGCTTGCCGGGCGCCGATCACCATCCCGGCGATCACTGCGTGCGTAGCCGCGCTTCGCCGTGGTTGGCTGGCCCACTGCATTCAACGATGTGCAGCTACCTGCAGGCCGCGCAGATTCCGAGTACGTCTAGCTGGTGACTATGTGCCTGGAACCCTTCCGCGCCGGCCAGCTGGCTGATGGCCCTGGACACATCTCGTTCGAGACCTGCAGGCAGCGTGACATCGATGACCTTCCCGCAGGCGCTGCAGAGCAGGTGGTGGTGATGCTCAGTCAGGTCCTCAGCCAGCTCGAAGCGGGTGAATTCGTCGCTGGCCGTGACCCGCCGGACGAGACCGGCAGTCTGCAAGTCGACCAGGTGCCGATAGGCGGAGCTACGCGGCAGGCTAGGGAGCCGCTGAGCGATATCGCCGATGCTGACCGGATGGCCGGCACTAGCCAGCAGCTCGACCAGAGCCCGTCGGCCGGAGGTGTAGCGCTGATCCACCAGGCGGAGCCGCTGCTCGGCCATGGCGTGCACGTCCCCGCCCGTGTCGTGCTCGGTGGCGCGCGTCATCAGCCCTCCTTACTGTGCTGAACGGCGTCGGCAACGATGTGGGCGACGTGCTGGTCGGCGAGCGAATACGCGGCCTCCCTGCCGTGCCGCTCCACGCCGACCAGGCGCGCTCCGCGCAGCACCCGCAAGTGCTGTGAGACCAGCGGCTGGCTCATGCCGAGCCGGTCGACCAGCTCATGCACGAACCGTGGCCGCTCGGAGAGCTCTGCTACGATCGCCAGCCGCGCCGGAGCCGACAGCACCTTCAGCAACTCCCCCGCGGCCTCATAGGCCTTAGTCCCGGACGGCACGATTAAATATAAACACATGCCCATCTGTTTATACAATCGCGGCCCGCAGGATGTGCCGAGCACACTGCTTACCGCGTACTTGCATTAAGACTCAGTCTCAGACTATGTTTTGTTTTCATGCGAACGGACGCACAGCGGTCATCATCGAGGATCCTCGCGGGCCGGTACCGGATCATGGCGGCAGCGGGCATGGCGGCGGCACTCACGCTGGCGGCCGCCGGATGCAGGACCAGCAGCGCGGGAACTTCTGGGGACGGATCGGGCAGTCAGGTCATCAACGCCATCGGCGCCGAGAACGAGTACGCCAACGTGCTGAGCCAGATCGGCGGCCGGTACGTGCATGTGTCCTCGATCCTGAACAACCCCAACACCGACCCGCATACGTTCGAGGCAAGCCCGAGCGTTGCTAGCGAGGTCTCCGCGGCGACCCTGATCGTCCAGAACGGGGCAAGTTACGACACGTTCATGAACAAGATCGAGGCGGCGGCGCCAAATCCCAAGCGCAAGGTGATCATCGTGCAGGACGTCCTGGGACTGCCCGGTGACACGCCGAACCCGCACCTGTGGTACAGCCCGACGACGATGCCCGCCGTGGCGAAGGCTATGGCCACCGACCTATCGGCGCTCCAGCCCGGCCATAAGGGATATTTCCAGGCCAACCTCGCGCAATTCGAACGGTCTCTTACCCCGTGGCTGCACGCTATCGCCCAGTTCAGGGCCCAGTACGCCGGCTCCACCGCCGCCACGACCGAGCCGGTAGCTGACTACCTGCTCCAGGCCATGGGAATCAGGAACCTCACTCCGTACGTGTTCCAGGCCGACATCATGAACGGCGTCGACCCGTCACCGCAGGACATCTCGCTGGAGACCGGATTCTTCACCGGGCACAAGGCCAAGGTGTTCTGCTACAACCAGCAAGTCGTGGACGCCCTGACCACCTCGATGCGGGACACCGCGCTGAAGGCTGGGGTGCCGGTCGTCGGCGTGTACGAGACGATGCCGACGCCCGGATACACGTACCAGACATGGATGCTCGCCGAGGTGCATGCCATCGAGAAGGCGATCACGATGAGGATCTCGACGGAGAAGCTGTGATGTCCGATTACAACCGGATCAGCGCCCCGGCGGCTGACGTCCTGCGGGTGGCCGGAGTGAGCGTTTCGCTGTCGGGGCGCCAGATCCTCGATGACGTCAGCTTTGCCGTGAGCCCCGGCGTGTTCACCGGTCTCATCGGCCCGAACGGCGCGGGCAAGACCACTCTCATCCGCGTCATCCTGGGTTTGCAGCGGACCACGGCCGGGACCGTCGAGGTGGCGGGGCAGCCATATCGCCGGCGCAACCGCTCGGTCGGTTACGTACCGCAGAAGGTGCTGCTCGACCCGGATATGCCGATGCGGGCGAGGGACCTCGTCGCGCTGGGCGCCGACGGGCACCGGTTCGGGATTCCCGTCCCGTCACGAGCCCGCAAGGACGCCGTTGCCGAGATGCTGCACGCCGTCGATGCTGACCGGTTCGCCGACACACGCGTCGGCCTCCTCTCCGGCGGCGAGCAGCAGCGAGTCCTGATCGCCCAGGCGCTCATCAGCCGCCCGAAGCTGCTGCTGCTCGACGAGCCGCTGGCCAACCTCGACCTTCGCAGCAGTCAGGAGATCATCAGCCTGCTCGCGCGCGTCGCCCGGCAGCAGCAGGTTGCGGTGCTGCTATCCGCTCATGAGATGAACCCGCTGCTGCCGGTGATGGACCGTGTCGTCTACATGGCAGCCGGGCGAGCCGCCTGCGGATCCACCGCCGAGGTCATTCGCGGAGACGTGCTCAGCTCGCTGTACGGCCATCACGTCGACGTGCTGCACGTACATGGCCGGGTCCTTGTCGTCGTCGGCCAGGGCGGCGAATGTGACGACGCCGAGCCGGGATTCGCAGCCGTTCCCGTTCCCGTACGCGAGGCGAGCTGAGCGCCATGCACCAGATCTACGCGCGGGTGTTCGAGCCAGGCTTCTTCGCCAGCTCGCCGGTGCACGTGGCCATTGCGATCGGCGGCGTCGTCGCCGTCGTCTCCGCTGTCACCGGCGTGTTCACCGTCATGCGCGGCCAGTCGTTCGGCGGCCATGCGCTGGGCGACGTCTCCGCGGCAGGCGGGTCCGGAGCCCTGCTGGCGGGGTTCAGCCCCATCGCCGGCTTCGTCGGTCTCGGCATTGTCGGCGCGGGAGTCATGGACCTGATTGGCGTCCAGCGGCTGCGCAGCCGGGATCTCGCCACCGGCATCGTGCTCGGCGCGGCCATCGGCTTGTCAGCGCTGTTCCTGTACATCGATGCCAGCTCCGGCGCTACCACCGGCGCCACCCAGCAGATCCTCTTCGGATCGATCTTCACCGCAACCAGCACCACGATCGGTGTCGTCGTCATCCTTGGTGCGCTCGCGCTCGGCACGGTGGCGGTCGTCTGCCGCCCGCTGCTGCTCGCCACCGTCAGCCCCGACATCGCCGCAGCGCGTGGCGTCCCGGTCCGGCTTGTCGGAGTCGCCTACATGCTGGCCCTGGCCGTCTCGGTCGGCCTGTCCTCAGTCGCCACCGGCGCCATCTTGTCCACCGCGCTGCTGATCGGCCCTGCTGCCGCCGCAGTGCGGCTGACCCGGCGGATGATCTGGGCGGTGCTGGCGGCCTGCCTCATCGGCGTGGCTGCCACGTGGCTCGGGATCCTGCTCACCTACGACAGCTCCGACTGGGGCCGCTCCCGGCAGGGATTGCCGGTGAGCTTCTTCATCGTCGCGGTCATCTTCGTCACCTATCTGCTCTGCGGGCTGATCAGCCGCCTGACGGCCGTGCGCCGCGCAGCTGCGACCGCGAGACCTGCCGCCGCCAGCCGGGACCAGGTCGCGGCCTGAGCCGCGAAAGACATCCCAGGAGCTTAAATGTCAAGCGGCGATCGAGGATTCGCGGTGAGACCAGGCGGTTGCCTCGTGGTAGCAGGTGCGGGTCTTCAGGCATCCGTGCAGGATGCCTACAAGCCTGTTCGCCAGGCGCCGCAGAGCGTCGTTGTGCTCGATACCGCGGGCGCGCAGGTCGTCGTAGAAGGCGCGGGCGCCAGGGGAGGCGTTGAGCGCGGCGAAGGCCTGGGCCATGAGCGCGTCGATGAGCCGGTCGTTGTGGATGAACCGGGCGGCGACGACTTTCTTCTTCCCCGACGCGCGGGTGATCGGGCTGGTGGCCGCGTAGTTGCGGCGGGCCTTGCTGTCGGCGTAGCGGTGCGGGTCGTCGCCGAACTCGCCGAGCACCCGGGCGCCGAGGATGGCGCCCATGCCGGGCTGGGACAGGTAGATCTCAGCGTCCGGGTGCTGCAAAAAATGTGCCCTCACCTGCTGTTCAAGGGCTTGGACCTGCACCTGGAGGGCGGCGATCACCGAGATGAGAGCACGGGCGGTGGCGGCATAGGCGGCGGTCAGGGCCGGCGGCTGGCCGAGCTGCTCGCCACGCAGTGCCGCCATGATCACGTCGGTCTTGCGGGCGATGTCACGGCGGCGGGCGCGCTTGAGCGCCGCCGAGATCTGGGCGCGGGTCAGCCTCGCGGCCCGGGCCGGATCGGGGGCCTTGCCCAGCAGCTCCAGGGCGTCGGGGGCGTCCAGGTCCTCAAAGGCTGCCAGCGCGGCGGGAAAGTACTCGCGCAGCTGATGCCGCAGCCGCTGGGTGTGCCGGGTGCGTTCCCAGATCAGCGTCTTGTGCATCCGGGCCACCACCTTGATGCCTTCTGCCTCAGCGGAGTCACCCGCTGCCAGGCGCAGCTGATGGGAGTCGGTGCGCACCATGTCCGCGAGCATGTGCGAGTCACCCTGGTCGCTCTTAGCGCCCGACACCCCGTGCCGCTCCCGGTACCGGGAGGCCTGCAGCGGATTCACCGGGAACACCTGATAGCCAGCGGCGACCAGCGCCGCTACCCACGGGCCGCGGTCGGTCTCGATCCCGACGATCACCTCCGCCTCATCCGCGTCCTCGCCCAGAAACTGGCCGATCAGCGCGTGCAGCTGGGTTATCCCGGCCACTCCCTCGCCCAGCCGCTTCCTCGCCAGTACCTTCCCGGACTCATTCATCACCTCGATGTCGTGATGGTCTTCGGCCCAGTCATCACCCACGTACAGCCGCACGCCCGCTCCCGTCAACGATGTCGAATCAAGCCAGCAGCCAGCGGGAGAACTATCAGCGACCTAATGAAACTGTGCTCACGCCAGGCGGCGGGCACGACATCCCAGCAGCGATCAACTCTCCCGGTCACCGGCAGGGGCACGATCTTTCGCCAGGGCTCAAAGCCCGGGAGAAACAAGTGCTCACCTGCCGGCGGCCACCAGGTACCGAGTCTGCCGGACAGCAGGCCCGCTAAGACTCATTAGGAGCAGCCACTGTGTTCGCGAGCTTCATGGTCAATACCTGGCTGGTAGCGACGATCGTCGCGCCAGTTGCCGGCGTCGTCGGCTTCTTCGTGGTCCTGCGCGGCTCGGCGTTTCCGGCGCACGCGATTCCCAAGGGAGCATTCGCAGGTGCTGCCGGCGCTGCCCTGCTCGGCATCAGCACGCTGCTTGGCCTGGCGGTCTTCTCGCTGCTCGGCGCGCTCGGCATTGGCGCACTCGGCCGCCGGGGCCGACACGACGTCGCCACCGCCCTCGCGCTGGTCATGATGCTCGCGCTGGGCGCGGCGTTCCTGTCCAGGACCACCGAGTACGAGCCCGAGATCTATTCACTGCTGTTCGGCGAGGTGCTGGGCGTCAGCAGCGCTGAGCTCCTGCCCGTCGTCTGCCTCGGCGTCGCGTGCATCGCGGGCATCATGGTCCTGTACCGGCCGCTCATGCTGTCCTCGGTCGTTCCTGAGGTAGCGGAAGCGAGCGGCGTCCGCGGTCACCGCATCGAGATCTGCTTCCTGATCGTCGTGGCCCTGGCCACCGCGATGACGGTGCCAGTGGTCGGCGCCCTGCTGATCTTCAGCCTGATGATCGGCCCGCCTGCCGCTGCTCGCTCGCTCACCGCCCGGCCGGGCCTCGCGATGTTCCTGTCTGTTGCGATTGCCCTTGTTACGGTATGGGTGGCAATAGCAGCGTCCTATCTGTCCAACTGGCCCGTCGGATTCTTCGTGGGCGCGCTGGGCGCGGTTGCCTACGGCGCCGGGCGCGCCTGGGCCGCGTGGCGCCGGACCAGGGCTACCAGCGGCGCCGGGTCCGTCGTGCCGCCGGCCACGGCACCGGCCTGACGGACGCCTCGGGCCCCAGGCTCGCGTCCGGGCGTAGCGTGGCTCGTGCAAGCTCGCTATCCGCGGCGGGAGGCATGCTATGGCCAAGAACCACGTCCGGGTGCGCCGGGTCTATGACCCGCTTGAGCCAGCCGACGGCACCAGGGTCCTGGTCGACCGCCTCTGGCCGCGCGGGCTCGCAAAGGCGAAGTCAGCGATCGACGAATGGTGCAAGGACATATCGCCATCAACGGAGCTACGCACGTGGTACGGCCATGACCCGGCTCGTTTCGAGGAGTTCAGCCGCCGGTACCGGGCGGAGCTGACGGGACCCCAGCAGGCAGATGCACTGGCCCACCTCCGCACTCTGGCCAGGGCCCGGCCACTCACGCTGCTCACCGCAACAAAGGAGCCTCAGATCAGTGAGGCAGCCGTCCTCGCCGACGTGGTCCGGGGCTAGCCAGCGCCTGCCGGATCTACCGGCCCTCCCCCGAGGCAGTCAGCGCGGCCGCCGTGAAGTGATACCGCTCCCCCTGGATCAGGTAGCGGAACTGGGTATCGACCGGGGATGCGGCGGCAGCTTGCTTGAAGTCGCCCAGGCCGGACCGGAATACGGAGTAGTCGTTGTAATGGATCGGGATGGCAGTGCGCGGCCGGGTGATCTCGACCGCCCTGACGGCCTGCGAGCCGGTCATGGTCACGACGGTCACGAACAACGTGGTGCCTCCGGCGTGAATCAGGCCCAAGTCGATCCCCGGGTACCGCTCGGGAATGTCATAGAGCCGGTCGGCCAGCATGGTGTCGCCAGTGATGTAGAGCCGGTACAGTCGCTCGCCGTCCCGGCTGAAGTCCAGCAGGTGGCCGTTGACCGGCATCAGCATGGCGGCCAGCGCATCGTCAGTAGCGTGCTTTGCCGGCATGGCGGTGACGCTCAGCCGGGCGTCGCCCTTGTCGACGACCAGCTCCTCCCACGTATCCAGTGCATGACCGCGGCCGAAGCCGAGTCCGGCCAGCAAGCCGATGGCGTGATCGGTGGAAATGACAGGAAGATCCTTGTCCAGATCGCGCGCCGCCTCGTCGTCGAAATGGTCGCCGTGGTAGTGCGACAGCACGATCAGGTCCACGGGAGGCAGGTCGGCGACCTGGCAGGCCGGCCCGACCTGGCGCCGAGCGTATATCCCATGGCCAAGGTAGGCGTACCCGCCTTGGTGGAGGAACGCCGGGTCGGTGAGGATCGTGAATCCGGCGAAGCGGATCAGCGTGGTCGCATTGCCGATGAAGTAGATCTCGCCGTCGGCAAAGTCTGCCGTCTGGCTCGCGGGCAGCGTGAGAACGTCGGTCATGCCAAGCCTCCAGTCCGAAGTGGCCATTACCGCACTGGTCTGAGCGGGTGCCGGGGTGCACGGGCGCTGGCGGGAGGGACTCGGCCGCTTGCTGCTGGCGCGTTCGCCGTTCTCACAGCCTCCTCCCCCGCCCTAATGGCGGGCAAACCGGTCGCTAGGCCAGCTATTGCGCTCGGGCACGGCGCATTCGCCGCCGTTGGTGGCGCGATTAGTTGCCGGTCAGGCGCGGAGCATCGTCAACGTGACCTGAGTCCCGCCGCCCGGCTGGCTGGCTGCGGTCAGCTGACGGCCATGCGCCCGGGCAAGTTCGGCGGCGACGGCCAGGCCGACGCCGCTGCCTGCGACGTGACCGGCCTGGCTTCCGCGCCAGAACCGGTCAAAGATCCTCGGCAGCTCGTCGGCGGAGATGCCGATGCCCGTGTCAGTGACCTGGAGGCGCGCGCCGCCGTTGCACGGCCCGGCCTGAATGACGACGCGACCGCCCGGCGGGGTAAATTTCAGCGCGTTCGTCAGCAGGTTGGTGCTGACCTGATGGAGGCGCCCCCGATCGCCGAGAACCGCGACCGGGGCTAGCTGCCGGTCAACGCTGAGGCCGGCTGCCTCGAACTGGCTGGTGGGGCTACGGACGGCGACGCCAGCCATCTCGGCGGGGTCACACCGGCTGACCGTCATCTGAAGCGCATCAGCCCCGGCCGCTGCCAGCGTCTGCAAGTCGTCAACCATGCGGGCCAGCCGCAGCACCTCGTCACGCAGCGAGGCCAGCTGGCCGGGAGTCGGCTCGGCGACCCGGCCGAGCAGGGCCTCGTGACCCGCCTGCAGCACCGCGATCGCGGTGCGCAGCTCATGGGCGACATCTGCGACCACGTCGCGACGCAGCCGGTCCTCCAGGGCCAGTGTGTCGGCCATCTGATCGAAGGCCGTCAGGTAGCTCACCCGGGGCGTGGATCTGCCCTACCCGGGCCGAGCGATCACCGCGGCCCATTGCCCTGGTCACCCCGATCAGGCTCCCTACCGGCCGGGTGATCCGCCTCGCCACAACTAGCCCGGTCAGCAGCGCGAGCAGAGCAGCAAGCCCGGCCGCCCCGGCGATCGCCCGCAGCAGCGTGCTCTGGAGTGCATGGTCGGCGCCGCCGAATCCGGCCCCGGTGAACCTGACCACGGCCAGGCCCACCTCGTGGCCGTGTGCCAGGACGGGCGAACTAACCGGGGCGGCAGTCGCGGCATCAGTGCCAAAGCTGGGCGATGCGGCCAGAGTCTGGCCAATCCGGTCGCGGACCTGAACGTCAGCGCCCAGCAGGCCGGCCATCTCCACGGTTGGACTGAGGTCGGCGCTCGTCCAGCTGCCCGTCCGTTGCCATGCCGCCCCGGCCGAGGCCGCGAGCGCACTGGTGATCTGGATGCGCTGCTGGCTCGCCAGGTGCGAGACGTCGGCTGCCGCGAGCGCCGCGGTAAGCCCGGCGAGCAGGGCGACGGCGACAAGCGCGACCGCGACGAACGCCAGCGTCAGCCTTAGCCCGATAGTGGCGGTGCAGGTCGCCGGCGGCACTGAGGCGGCGCCACCGTGTCAGTCATCGCGAGACAGGCCGAGCCGATAACCGCTGCCGAGCACCGTCTGGACGATGTGCGGGCTGGCCGGATCTTCCTCGATCTTGCGGCGCAGGTTCTTCACGTGCGAGTCGATGGTGCGCTCGTATCCCTCGAACTCATACCCGCGGACTCTGTTGATCAGCTCGAACCGCGAATACACCCGGCCTGGCACGGTGGCCAGTGCGAGCAGCACTCCCCATTCGGTCGGGGTCAGATCGGCTACTGAGCCGCGGACCGTGACAAGGCGCCGTGGCTCGTCGATAACCATCACGCCACCGCCGTAGCTGACAACTCCGTGATCGCCCGTCGTCGGTGCGCCGCGCCGCAAGATCGCCTGCACTCGCAGGACCAGCTCCCGCGGGCTGAACGGCTTCGTCACGTAATCGTCGGCACCAAGCTCAAGCCCGCGGATCCGGTCTTCTTCGCTGCTCCTGGCCGTCAGGATCAGCACCGGCAGAGCCGCTGCGGCTTGAACTTCGCGGGCGACCGTCTCTCCTGGCACGTCGGGCAACCCGAGGTCCAGGACGACAAGGTCGGGGGACGCCGACTGGGCGAGCGTGATCGCCTCGGCGCCGGACCCGGTCGACAGCACGGTGAACCCGGCGCGCTCCAGGTAGGAGCGCACCAGCTCCCGCAGCTTGCGCTCGTCCTCGACCAGCAGCACTGTCGCCGCCATCCGCGCTCATTCTCCCTCATCCGCCCCGTCTGCGTGCCTCCGGTGGCCATGGGAGGGCACGCGCACTCATTATGCGGCCGCTGTCCGAGCAGGACCGCAACCGGTGAGACCTCTTCACACCGCCTGCACACCAGATCCACTGCAAGCGCGCACAGGCGGGCTTTGCTGGCGCCATGGTCAACGGCAGCCACGCCGGTAGCGGCGCAGCCAGTGCTCGCCGTCATGATCATGCTCGCTGCTGCCGAAGCGTTCGCTGGCGACAACCTGGCGTACCTGCTGGGGTGCCGCTATGGGGGGCCTGCGGCACGGCGGTTCCTGTCCGGGGAACGAGGCAGCCAGCGCCGGGCCTGGGCTGAGCGGGCGCTGCAGGAGCGTGATCAGCAGGTAGCTGCGGCCGGGCACGCTGACCGCCTTGCCTGACGGATCTGCGGTGGCCGTGGTGACATACCGGATCTTGTAGCCCGGAATCGGCCCGGTGACGTTAAGCACGAGGCGCTCATAACCGCGCTCAGGGTGCGCCGCCGTGCGGACGGCGGTAATGACTGGCATCGGCGGCACGGACAGCTGCCGAGCTGAGCTGATCGGCGAAGCGCGCCACGGGGGGCGGTATCGCAGCCGGCGGCTACGGTCGGCACAGTTGAGCTGGACGGCGTCGGGGACGCAGCTGGCACGGCGGGCTCGGTGCTGGCGGGCGGCGGCGGGCTTGACGTCGCGCATGACGAGGCAGCCGCCAGCACGACGGCGAGAACTGCGGTTCTGCGGATCATGACTGCGCTGTGGATGCCGGCTGCGCTGGCGCTGCGGACGATAGACATCGCGCCTCCTTTGAAGGCGAGCCCCTCAGCTGAAGGCGAGCCCCGCTCTGGTCCGGAGCAGGGCATGATCGAAATGCACCCAGATGGAGACGGAATGTGGTTCATGTAGCGATCATGTGAAGAATTTCCAGATTCGCCCCAGCGCCGGCGAATCGGCCTCCACCTGCGCCACACACACCCGGCACCCCGCTTGCATCCCGGGCGGCTGTCATGGCAGGACGGCGCAGACCCGCGCCGGGTCAGATAACCGCGCACCGAGGGGACCACGCGATGACGATAACTGTCGCGGATGTGATGACCACCGACACTGCCGCCGTCCCTGAAACGGCCCCGTACAAGGAGATCGCGGCTAGCCTGCGGCGCCACGGTGTCAGCTCCCTGCCAGTGCTCGACGCAAACCGCCGGGTGATAGGAGTCGTGTCCGAGGCGGACTTGCTCGACCGATACGCAGCCCGTGAGCTTCCCAAGGGAACGATCAGGCTCGCGTGGCAGCTGCGGCAGTGGTCGGTTGCCAGTAAGGCGACAGCCGCCGACCTGATGACTGCCCCGGCAGTCACGATCAGTCCAGACGAGCCGATTGGCAAGGCTGCGCGGCTCCTGCACGGCCGCGGCCTGAGACGGCTCCCGGTCACCGACCGGCAGGGCAGGCTCGCTGGCGCCGTCAGTCGCGCGGACGTGCTCAGCATCGTCGAGCGGCGGGACGAGGACATCCGGGACCAGCTGATGACTCAGGTCATCGCCGGGCGCTTCGGACTGAACCCGCGTGCATTCGAGGTGGCGGTCAGGTCAGGACTGGTGACCATCGCCGGCCCGACAGCTGACCGGTCAGCGGCGATGCGCCTGATCGGCGCGGTCTGGCAGGCAGAAGGTGTCTGCGGGGTGAGCGACCGGCTTACCTACCCCACGCAAGACCAGGTGAGCCAGCCTGACGTCGAGAGTGGGCTCTGCGGAGTCTGCTGACGAGGCCCCATCGCCAGGCTGCAGGGTCCCCGGGCTGCAGGATGGTGATGTGGATGTCCTCAGCAGCCGGATCCTGCTGCGACCCGCGGACCTCGCCCGGAGCCTCCAGTTTTACCGCGACGTCCTCCGACTAGCGATCTACCGGGAGTTCGGCACCCCGGCCGACCCAGGGGTCGTGTTCTTCCTCGGCACGGGGATGCTGGAGGTGTCCGGGCGGAGTACCGACCCACCGGGACGGTCGCTGCTGATCTGGCTCCAGGTCAGGGATGTCCACGCTGAGCACGAGCGCCTGGCCGCGGCGGGCGCTCGGGTGCTCCGGTCGCCCGTCACCGAGCCTTGGGGACTGATCGAGATGTGGATCGAGGACCCGGACGGCGTCCCCATCGTTGTCGTCGAGGTTCCCCCCGATCACCCGCTCAGGCGCGATGGCCGCTCGGCACTCCCGCGGCGGTGATCGTGACGACACCCGGCATGACGTACCGGCTGCTGGACGGCGGGCAGGCCGCCGCGCATGCGGACGAGCTGCAGGCCCTGCACGCTGAGGTGTACGCCGAGCCGCCGTACGGCCGCGCCGACGATACGGCACGGTTCGCCGGCCAGCTGCTAGTCCAGCGCCGCCAGCCAGGCTTCGTCCTGGCTGAGGCTCGCCACGGCGGCTACCTGGTCGGCTACGCGGCCGGGATGCCGCTGCGGCAGTCCACCTCCTGGTGGCGAGACCTGACCACACCGCTGCCGGATCACGTCACGGCCGAGTATGCCGGGCGCACCTTCGCGCTGACCGAGCTGCTGGTGCGCGCATCCTGGCGGCGGCAGGGTATCGGCCGGACCCTGCACGACCTGATGTTGCAGGACCGGCGCGAGGAGCGAGCCACACTGACCGTCCTGCCCGCTGCCACCGCCGCGCAGCGCGCCTTCCGCAGCTGGGGCTGGCACAAGCTCGCTCGAACGCGCGATGCCAGTTCCGGGTCGTCCGTAGCTGACCTCCTGGTCACGCCGCTGCCTGCGGACCGGCTGCGCTGAGCCGTACCAGCCGCCGACATGTCCACGCGCACTCCACCACCTGCACGCAGCAGCTACATGCCGGTCAGGTGAGGTGAAGGTCAACTGGTCGCCCGACGCGCCGGTGGGCGGCCAGTCTCCGCCCGGCCCGTGCGACGAGAGGACGACCTGATGATCTCCGCTTCACTCGCCGTTCCTCTCTGGCGGGCAGCAGCTCCGGGTCGCGCCGGTATCTTGCAGGCCGGATGGCTGGCCGTGCATGCGCCAAAGGCCGCTCGGCGGCCGCTGGACCGCCCGGTGCGCGTGGTGCTCGGAGCGCCGCTGCCTGCGGCCGGGCGGATCCTCGCCGTTACCGCCCGCCCGGGCCAGGAATCAGCGGACCTCGGCGGCGTGCTGTATGCGTTTCGCCGCACTGGCGTCCGGCTGGCGCTGCTGTGCCTGACCCGTGGCGAGGCGTCGCCACTGAGTTCGACAAGCCAGCGGCTGGAGGAGATCCGGCCGTGGGAACTGCAGGCTGCCGCAGCCGTCATCGGGATCTCCTCAGTGATAATTGCCGACTTTCCGGACGGTTCGCTCAGCCGGTGCTCGCTCGCGGCGCTGAGCGAGCGGGTCCAGCGCGCCATCGATGAGCACGCTCCCGACCTGCTGCTGGTGATAGACCCGGCGACCGGTACTCCCGGCGACGCGCAGGTGGCGAAGGCGGTCTGCAGCGCGGCGCGGTCGGCTGGGCTGCCGGTCGCAGCACGCACCAGCACGCACGCGCCAGATAGCTGGCCGGCCGGCCGGGACCGACTGCGCTGGCTGATCCGCCCGGCGGCCAGCGGGACGATCCCGCGACCGCGAGCGCCTCGGCGAAGCAGACGAGGACAAGCGGCGTAGCGGACGATAACAGGCGGCCTAGCGGGCACGGCTCGCGGCTCACGAAGGCCCGACGCCGCGCTGCGCGCTTCCGGCGGCCTGCTGGCCGCTTCCGGCATCGGCTTCCGCGCCATCGCCCGGCTCCGCAGGCCCATGCGGATGGCGCCCCCGGTAGCTTGCCGGCGAGCGGCGCGACGGGCGACCAGGCCTGACCAGCCGGAGGCAGATGAAGCCCAGGCCGACGCCGAAGAGGAGCCACGGAACGAGGTCGATCAGGTCACTTAGGCTCACGGGGGCTCTCCTCAGCTGGTCGCTGGTCACTTCCCTCCAGTGCACCAGGCCGCTATGCCCGCCCCGTGCAGCCGTTGTGGTGACCACGTGAAGGTGCCGAGACGGGACCCAGCGTGCCGCGCAGACGGCGTCAGTTCAGCGGCGCAGGTTCGCGTCGATGCCGCCCGTGGTCGCGTCACCGATCCTGACCACTGTGGCGGAACTCGCCGAGCTGACGTCATCCCACCATTGCGTAGCGAATCCGGCATCGCCGCATCCGGTACTGAATTCGATCTTGTATTGGCCCGGAGGCAGGTCGAGCAGCCGGTAGCGGCCGCTCGGCCCGGTAATCGCGACATCGGGAGCGGGAGCTAGTCCGGTGAAGGGATCGGCGGCGGCCTGGAACGGAACGGCCGTGACACATTCCCCGGCTACGCCAGCGTGCCCCTGGTCCATCACCGTGCCGTCAATACCGCCGAACGGCGGCAACATGCCGCTCACGCCCTCGGTCACCTGTCCCGCCGCGGCGCTGACCGGGGTCGCGGTCGACGGGCCGGGCTGGTCGTCGTACCACTCCTGTGCCAGGGCGGGAACCGCGAGGTCGTAGATGTCGCAGGTCGGATCGCCGAACTCGACCCGGTAGGTCCCGGCGGCAAGGCCAGCGATCCGGTATCTGCCGCTGCCATTCGCCCACACGAGCCGGTCGCCGTCGCGAGGGTTCGTCGGCACCGCGAGTACGCAGGCCTGACTCTGCGGTCCGGACGGGCCCGTGATGGTTCCGGTCACGGACCCGCCGGCCGCGAGCTTGATGCTTACCCCGGCCCTGGCGTGCGGTGCCACCACCTGCACCTTTTTGTCCAGGATGACCGACGCCAGGTTAGGCGACTGCAAAAAGCACGCGGAAAAGTACAGGGAGTAACGCCCGTTGCTCAGGCCCGGAATCGTGTAGCGCCCGGCTTTGTCAGTACTGGCGAACCCGAACGACTGCGAGGCCGGATCGTAAGCCTCCACGCAGGTACCGTTTGCCGGCCGGGCCGACGGACCGGTGACCTTGCCGGAAATGGCGCCGCCAACTGTCAGTCCCCCGTCGATCCGCGAGGTTGCCTGGCCAGCGCGCACGACAACCGCAGTGGCGAGTGCTTCGCGGTACGTGCCGTGATACCAGCTGCTGCCGTAGACGCCGTTCAGGCAATCGCTGAACTGCACCAGGTACCGGCCTGGCGCGAGCTGGCCGACCAGGTAATGGCCATGGCGGCCGGTGAGAACGCCGCCGTTGACCTGGCTGATGATCTGCTTGTTCCTGGCGCTGGCCACATTGACGCAGATGCCCGCAAGGGGCCGGCCCTGGTGGTGACCGTTCCGGCGATCTCGCCCGCCCGGCTGAGTTTCTGATCCAGCCTGGTCGTGACCGGGCTGATCGCGACGAACTCGGCAGTGGTCGAGTCAGGCTGGGAGTTGAACCACTGATTGGCGTAGCGGCCCGTCTCGCAGTCGAAGGACACCTGGTACTCGCCCGGCGATAGGTCGGAGATCCGGTACCGGCCGCCGCGTCCGGTCGCTCCGCCGGCGGTGAACGGGGCTATGCCTGCTGCGTTCTGCGCCGCGGCCAGGCCGATGCAGTCGCCGCTCGGCACTGGCTGGCCCGAGGCCCCGGTGAGCTCTCCGGCCAGCGTGCCGCCCGGATGCAGGGTGACGTCGATGTTCCGGTCGATCGTGCCGCCGGTGAACGTCAGCAGGTTGGCGGAGTCGCTGTCCGGCTCGTTGTCATACCACTGCGGTGCCAGGCTGCCCTGGTTTCCGCAGTGCTCGAAGTACACGGCGTACCGTCCCGGCACCACGCCGCCGATCGAATAGCTGCCGTCAGGATTGGTGAAGGCATAGTCGCTGTTCTGGTCATCGATAGTGACGCACGCGTCAACTGGCTTCCCGGCCGAGTCCCGCACAACGCCTGAGATGCGGGCTGCCGGACGCAGGTAGGCATCGACACCGGCGCGGGTCCGGCCCGCCCGGACTGCCGCGGTGCGCTGCCCGGGCAGGTAAGCCGCGTTCACCAACCCCACGCAACTCGGATCGAACGCGACCTGATAGCTGCCCGTGTCCAGGCCGTCCAGCCGGTAAGTGCCGTTCCTCGCGGTCACGCCGTCCGCGTAGTCGCCCTGGTTGTCGGAGGCGGAGACACAGACGCCCCGCAGCGGCTCGGCCGGCGCCGTCTTGGCCCGGACCGTGCCGGTGATGGCCCCGCCGGGCACGAGCGTGGCATCTACGCCGGTAACTACCCGCCGCCCGGCAATCCTGATCGAGCTGGCGCGGGCGGGGGACGGCTTAGCCTGCCACCACTGCGCCGCGTAGTTCCTTGTGGATCCGCAGCCGATCATGAACTGCACCTGGTACTTGCCAGGGAACAGGCCGCGAAGGGCATAGTGACCAGACCGACTGGACGTCGAGGCCACCTCAACGTCATAAGGATCGCTGAGCACGAAGAAGCTGTAGAAGCTTACGCAGATGCCCTTGACGGGCCGGCCATCGCTGGCCCGCACGATCCCGGCAATCTCGCCGCCGAGCTTCAGCCTTGCGTCGACGTGGCTGGTGTCCTTGCCAGCCCGCACCCGGACGATCGCCGCTTTCGACGTCGCGAACGGCGAGGTGACGAATGGGTACCACTGCGCCAGCCAGTTGGCCTCGCCCGGGCAGGACCGCTCTCCGGTACGGAACAGCACGAGGTAGCGGCCCGGCTTGAGGTCGCGGATGGCGTACGTCCCGCTGCTCGATGTCGTGGCACGTGCCGGAGCCGGGGTTGCTCCCGTGAACACCTTGAACGCGAGCGCGCAGATGTTCCGCAGCGGACGGCCGCGCCCGCTCACCCGCCCGGAGATACTGCCGGTCCGCGTCGCCCCCGTAGCAGCGCTCGCCGGCTGGGCCCGCGCATGGCGGCTAGCTGAACTGAGCACGGTGGCCTGCCATATCCGGGCCGGCGCCAGCACCTTCAGCTGGCCGGGCAGCACGGTGACGACCGGCGGCAGGCCGGGCCAGGCGGATGCGAGAGGCGTGCGGCCGCTGGTGCTCCCGCTGCCCGCGCACCAGCCGACCCGCAGCCGATAACCGCCGGGCTGCAGATTGCGCAGCACATACCGCCCATCGGGATTGCTGATGACGGTCCGGCCCCCATCGGGCCCGGTCGCGGTAATGCAGGCGCCGCCAGACGGCGCGCCGGTAATTCCCGCTACGACGCCGGTTAAGGTGCCGGTGCCCGTGCCGCGGCTCGCGGCTTGCGCGGCCATCCTGGCCACCCCGTTCCCGGTGAGAATCGAGGTTTGCTGATGTGGCCTGGCCGCTGCGGCCCGGCCCGCCTGAGGCAGCCCGGCGACGAAGCACCCCGCCAGACATGCCGTCAGGAGAGGAATCCCGACCCGCCGAACTATCATCATATGTGCCGTCATTCTGGCCTCCCCGTGACGAGCCGCGATGTTCACCTTAATGGGTGAAAGCCCGCGCACTGCGGGCAAAATGCTGCAGGATGGCAACCGAATGGTCCGGTTCGGGCCCCGCACTTAACCGGAGTCACGAACCTGCCTCCTTGTCCGCTAAGCAGACCGATACCCGCATTGCGGCGCTGACTGGCGCCGTGATACAAACAGCCGGATGATCGCCGAACCCACCCCCGTTCAGTCGGCTCGATCCAGTGGCCAGGCCACCGATCGGGCCGCTGTCCGCGTCTCTGGCCTGCGGAAGAACTACGGAGACGTGGCGGCAGTGGACGGCATTGATCTCACCGTGCAGGCGGGCGAGTTCTTCACCTTGCTAGGTCCCTCGGGTTCGGGGAAGACCAGCCTGCTCCGGCTGATCGCCGGCTTCGAGCGCCCAGATGCCGGCCAGATTGAGCTCGGCGGCCGGGACGTCACGCGGACGCCCCCGTACGCGCGCAACGTCAACACGGTCTTCCAGGACTATGCGCTGTTCCCGCACATGTCGGTGGCCGAGAACATCGAGTACGGCCTGCGGGTGCGGCACGTGACCAAGCCGGAACGCCGTGAGCGGACCGACCGTGCACTCGCGATGGTGCGGCTCGAAGGACTCGGCGACCGGAAGCCATCTCAGCTTTCCGGCGGCCAGCGCCAGCGGGTCGCGCTTGCCAGGGCCATCGTGAACGAGCCTGAGGTGCTGCTGCTCGATGAGCCGCTCGGCGCGCTCGACCTGAAGCTCCGCCAGGAGATGCAGCTGGAGCTGCTGCGGGTGCAGCGCGAGATCGGCATCACGTTCGTCTACGTCACCCATGACCAGGAGGAGGCGCTGACGATGAGTGATCGGATCGCGGTGCTGAGCCGGGGTCAGATCGAGCAGGTGGGCGAGCCGATTGAGGTATACGAGCGGCCGCTGACCCCGTTCGTGGCAGGCTTCATCGGCGTCTCCAACCTGATTGACCGAGACGGATCACTGATCACCGTGCGGCCAGAGAAGATCGTGCTGCTGGAGGATGGTGAGCCCGATCCGCAGAGCCACCATGTCGAAGCCGGCGTGATCCGCGAGGTGAGCTACGCGGGCGTGCTGACCCGCTACATAGTGGACCTCGATAGCGGCGGCGAACTCGTCGTGGCGCGACAGAATACGCAAGCCCCGTCCCGCGTGCATGACGGCCGGGGCCGGCGCGTGCGCATCGCCTGGCAGCCTGACCAGGCAACAACGATTCCGCAGGGGAACTGACACCAGGTCCCCTGTCCAGGGAGGGAAAAGGCAAATGAGGACGCTATCGGTGCGCGCTTGGTCGCGCGGTACTAAGACGGCGCTGGTGCTGGCGAGCGCCGTCGCTATCACGGCCGGATGCGGCAGCAGCTCAGGGTCCGGCAGCTCAGGATCAGGCGGCTCGGGATCAGGCGGCTCGGGTGCCGCGGCGGGGCAGACCGTGCCGACCGCGAACATGCCGGTCCTGAAGAAGATCGGCAAGGGCGAGGGCAAGCTCAACCTGATCGCCTGGGAAGGCTACCTCCAGCCAGAGTGGGTCAAGCCATTCGAGCAGCAGACCGGGTGCCAGGTGAACGCCAAGTACGCGGGCAGCTCCGACGAGATGGTCGCGCTGATGAAGAACGGGGGCGGCGGCCAGTACGACATGGTGTCCTCGTCCGGCGATGCGGACCTGCGGATTCTCTACGCTGGCGACGCCCAGCCGGTGAACATCAATCTGATCCCGAGCTGGAAGGACTTCTTCCCGGCCTTCCAGTCCCCGGCGTTCAACACGATCGACGGCGTGCACTACGGCGTCTCGCTGCAGTGGGGCCCGAACGTGCTGATGTACAGCAAGAAGGCCTTCCCGACGCCGCCGACATCGTGGAGCGTTATCTACGACTCGAAGTACAAGGGCCAGGTGACGGTTCCCGACAACCCGATCCAGATTGCCGACGCCGCACTTTACCTTGAGAAGCACAAGCCGTCCCTGGGGATCACCGATCCGTACGAGCTGACTCAGCCGCAGTTCCAGGCCGCGGTGAACCTGCTCGCAGGGCAGAAGCCGCTGATCGAGAAGTACTGGGACCTTGCCTCGCAGGAGATCTTCGATTTCAAGAACGGGAACGCCACTGTCGGGGCCGGCTGGCCATATCAGGTCAGTGCCCTGAAGGCCGACAAGTTCCCGATCGGCGACACGATCCCGAGCGAGGGTGCGACGGGCTGGGCTGACACCTGGATGCTGGCGGCCAAGGCGCCTGACATTAACTGTGCCTACATGTGGATGCGGTACATCAGCACGCCCAAGGTCCAGGCCGAGCAGGCCGTCAACTACGGCGAGACGCCCGACAACAAGCTGGCCTGCGCCGACATGGACAAGATCCAGGCGGGCTCATGCGAGGAGTACCACGCGAACGCACCCTTGAGCTACTTCAAGTCCATCGCCTTGTGGAAGACGCCCATCGCCACGTGCGACAACGGTAAGTCCGATTGCGTGCCGTACGCAGACTGGGTGTCTGCCTGGAATACCGAGGTCAAATGACCGTAGGTCTCCCGGCTGTGACTGGTGAGCTGTGACAGCGACCACGGCACCAGACCAGCCGACCGTGACGGAACGGCGGGGTGCGGGGGTCCGCGTCTCGGCAGCGCTCTGGCGCCGGCCGTGGGCGCGGGCCACCATCCTGCTGACACCGCCGCTGGCCTGGTTCATCCTGGTCTACCTGGCGGCGCTCGTGGTCTTGCTGATCACGGCCTTCTGGCAGATCAACCCGTTCACCACGAACATCGAACGGGTCTGGAACCTCGGCAACTTCACGCAGATCCTGGACACTTCCGCCTACCGGCTCGTCATCTTGCGAACGGTGGGGATGGCGGCCGCCGTCACGGTAGTCGACGCGATCGTCGCCTTCCCGTTCGCGTACTACATGGCACGCATCGCCTCCCGGCGGACCAGGACCGCGCTGTTCGTGGCAATCTTGCTGCCACTCTGGGCGAGTTATCTCGCCAAGGTCTACTCGTGGCTGCTGATCTTCACCCACGGCGGGCTGCTGGACTGGAGCCTGGGCCACATCGGCCTTGGCCAGGTGCACCTGATCTACACAAACTGGGCAGTGTTCACCGTGTTCGCCTACATCTGGCTGCCGTTCATGATCATTCCAGTCTACGCAGCGCTGGAACGGATCCCCGCCTCGCAGCTGGAAGCATCGCAGGATCTCGGCGGACGTACCTGGATAACCACGAGGCGGATCATCATCCCGCTCGCGCTTCCCGGCATCGTGGCCGGCTCCATCTTCACGTTCTCGCTGACGCTCGGCGACTACATCACGCCGCTCCTGGTCGGCGGCACCAGCGCGAACTTCATGGGCAACATCATCTACACCAACATCGGCATTGCTAACAACGTCCCGTTCGCGGCCGCGATGGCGATGGTGCCGGTCGTGATCATGGCCATTTACCTGCTGAGCGCACGGGCGATCGGCGCGCTGGAGGCGGTGTAGATGGAGTCCTCAGGCCTGCGCGTCGCGCTGCGAGTCTGGGTCGGGCTAGTCCTGGCGTTCCTGTTCATCCCGATCGGGCTGATCATCCTCTACGCGTTCAACCGCTCGAACATCGAGAGCTGGCCGATCCCGAGCTTCACCCTGCACTGGTTCACCGTCGCCTGGCAGGACCCCCAGGTGCGCAGCGCGTTCCTGCTGTCGGTCAAGGTCGGGCTCATCGCCACGGTCGCATCCGTCGTCCTGGGCTCCGCCGTCGCCTATGCGGTGCACCAGTTCAAGTTCTTCGGCCGCGAGGCCATCTCGTTCCTGCTGGTGCTGCCGCTGGCCCTGCCCGGCATCATCACCGGTATCGCGCTGAACTCGCTGTTCTCCTTTACGGGCATCGAACTTGGCACGCTGACGGTCGTCATGGGCCACACGACCTTCTGCATCGTCGTGGTGTACAACAACCTCATTGCCAGGTTCCGCCGCGTCCCCGGGTCGCTGGCCGAGGCGTCCATGGATCTGGGCGCCCGCGGCTGGCAGACCCTGCGCCTGGTCACCCTGCCCATGGTCGCCACTGCGCTGATCTCGGGCGCGCTGCTGGCCTTCGCGCTGTCCTTCGACGAAGTGATCGTCACGGTTTTCACGGCTGGCGCGCAGAACACCCTGCCGTTGTGGATCTTCGGCGCGATCCGGCTCGGCCAGCAGCTCCCCGAGGTCAATGCGGTCGTGACGTTCGTCATCGCGCTCACCATCATCCCGGTGGTGATCGCAGCCAGGATCGCCGGAGCTGGCGCGATCTCCAGATCCGCGCGGAACGTCCCGGCGGCTGGCCAAGGCGATCGCTAGCACCGGCTGAGAGGCTCTAGGCCCAGAGCAGCGACCAGGCGAAGGTGATCCCGAACACCACCGCGCAGGCAATGACGCACGCTGCCAGCGGCAGCTGGACGTGCTGGGCAGCCGCTGCCAGGCCATGGCACACAGCGGGCCCGGCGTGCGCCTTCAGGCTGGAGCGGCACTGACTGGCAGCGGCGTTCGTGTAATAGAGCAGGATCGCGCCGACGATCGTGAGCGAGGCGGTCAGGCCCAGGAAGCCCTGGCCGCGCCTCGGCGGGACGTGCCGACGCTGCTGCTGGTGGCCGGCTGGATACGTGTGCTCGCTCATGCCAGTCCGCTCTCGGGCCTTTGCAGTATTGTCCGCCTGCGGCGGCAGGGATGCCAGCGGTCGTGGTCTGTGATAGCCCTGGTATGTGGTAGCTGAACAGGACCTCCGCAGTGGCCCGAGCGGCCCGGCACCTGCGCTGTCGGTCAGCGGGCTCACGCCCGAGCCCGTGTCGATCGACAGCCTCACTGCGCGCGGCGGCGCGCTGCTGCTGTTCGTGAACGAGGAGTGTCCGACCTCGGCGCTGGCCATGCGCGAGCTCGGGCCGCTGTGCCGGGGCTGGGAGAGCGCCGGCCTCAGCTGCACGGCGGTCTTCGAGGATCCGCTCGAGGTGGCCATCCGGGTGGCGCGCCGGCAGGGCTGGGCCGGCCGGGTCGTCTCGCAGCCACCGCCGTACCAGACCTCACGTGCGTACGGCTTGGTCTCAGTGCCGACGGCCGTCCTGATTGGCTCCAGTGGTCAGATCGCCGGCTGCGTCACCGGATGGGACCAGGCAGCGATCGCCCTGCTCATCGAGCAGGCTGCCGCGATGACCGGCAGCACGCTCGCTGTTCCTGAACCCCGGCAGCCCGTGCGCAAGCCGGGCTGCTCCTCCAAGGCAGCACTCGATCCGGCCATCGCCGCAGCGATGGAAGCGAGCTCGAACTCCGACGACATCGAGGAGATGTTCGAGCGCGGCTGGACCGACGGCCTGCCCGTCGTCCCGCCGACGGCGGACCGCGTCGAGAAGATGATCGGCAGCTACGCCAGGCAGGCATCTCTCGGCGAGGTACCGCCCGCAATGGGCGAGGCAACGCTCGAGCGCCTCGCCGCATGCGCCGTCCTGGCTGGCTGCCGCCCGGAGTACTTCCCCGTCGTGGTCGCGGCCGCGCGGGCGGCGCTCGACAGCAAGTTCAACCTGCACGGCCAGGCAGTCACTACTCAGCCGGCCGGTCAGCTGATCGTCGTCAACGGCCCGGTGCGCCACGAGCTCGCCATGAACAGCGGCATGGGCGCGCTCGGCCCGGGCAACCGGGCGAACCTCACCATCGGACGGGCCCTCCGCCTCCTGGTCGAGCTGACTGGCGGCGGAATGCCGGGGACGCTCGACCGCTCCACGCTCGGTCACATGGGCAAGATCGGCTTCTGTGTCGCCGAGGCCGAGGAGATCTCCCCGTGGGAGCCGCTGCACGTGGAGCGCGGCTTCGTGCGCGAGCAGTCAGTCGTCACGCTCATCGGCAGCGACGCGCCGCTGTCGATCTCCGACCACCGCAGCCGCACGCCCGAGGACCTTGCCTACGTCCTCGCCTGGGCTGCGGCGAGCACCTGGAGCACGAACTGGTGGCCACTGACCGATCCGTCGGTGTTCATCATCTGCCCGGAGCACGCCGAGATGTTCCGCACGCACGGCTGGACCAAGCAGCGCCTGCGCGAGTACATGTTCGAGGCCGTGCACAAGCCGGCCAGGGATCTCCGGCGCGGTGAGACGACGCCCTTCGTGCACCGATCCGACCCGGACGCCGAGGTTCACAAGTGGGCCTCGCCTGAGGCAATCATCCTGCTCGTAGCCGGCGGCGAAGCTGGACGTTACTCTGCTGTCCTTGGCCCGTGTACCGGGATGGGATTCGAGATTGTGTCCGCGGAGGTAGAGCCACGGTGAGCGAGTACGTGAGCCCGCTCGACGAGCGAGTGCGGCCAGAGCAGCCGCTGGCGGACCGCCCGGCCGAGATCAGCGGCCTGCGCATCACGCTGCTCGACATCAGGAAGAACCGTGGTGCCGAGTTCCTTGACCGCATCGAGAAGCTGCTCCAGGGCGCCGGCGCGATCACGGCCCGCGCGACCAAGGAGATCTTCTCCAAGCCAGCGTCGCTGGAGCTGATCGATCACATCACCAGGGTCTCCGACGCCGTCGTCGAGGCCCTGGCCGATTGAGGCTCGTGCACGTCGTGCAGTGTGTGCGACCTAGTTCACCTGGAACGCCGCGGCATCCCCGCGGTTGGCATCGCGACGTCTCCGTTCGCTGACGAGGCGGTCGAGCAGGCGCGGCTGCTGGCTATGCCGTCGAGCCGCATGCTCTATATCCCGCATCCGGTTCAGTTGCTGACCGAGGCGGAGCTAGCCGGACGAGCCGACTCCGTCTTCCCCTCGGTTGTTCGCGCGCTGACGCTCTAGAGGCCATAGGCCTCCAGGAGTCTCAGCCAGAACTCGCTTGCGGTAGGAAACGCAGGAACAGCGTGCCAGAGGCTGTCCAGCGGAACCTGGGCGGTGACTGCGATCGTGGCGGCGTGGAGGTGATCGACTACCGCGGGACCGACCAGGGTGAAGCCGATCAGCGTGCGGCGGTCAGTGTCGACGACCGCCTTCGCCCGCCCGGTATAGCCGTCTGCCTGGAGCTGGGCGCCGATTACATCGGCGAGATCGTACTCGACGGTACGAATCGGGAAGCCGTCCGCGCGAGCCTTCTCCTCGGTGCGCCCGACGGCGAGGACCTGAGGGTCGGTGAACACTGCCTGCGGAGCGCCGATGTCGTCTGCGATGTCGTGCAGGGCTGGCGCGTTGTCGGGCAATCCCGTGGCACGGGCAACGATGACGTCTCCGCAAACCCTGGCCTGATATTTACCCATATGGGTGAGCTGGTTGCGGCCATTGACGTCCCCGATGGCATATAGCCATCCGTCCGGCACCCCGGTGGCGCGCATGGTGGGGTCGACGTCGATCGAGCCTTCTGCCTCAAGGTCGATCGTTTCCAGGCCGATGTTGTGCACCACTGGTTCCCGGCCGGTACCGACCAGGAGCTCGTCGGCTTCTAGCTGCGAGCCGTCGTCGACGTGAATGGTGACGGGTCCGGACGGGACGGGACGCTCGACGTTCGCGGCGAAGCGGCCGAAGCGCACGTCAATGCCGATGTCCCTGAAGGACTTCGCGACGAGATCACCGGCGAATGGCTCAGTCCTGGGCAGCAGCCGCTCGCGTGCCACGAGCATAGTCGTCTCCGCCGCGCCCAGGGAATGCAGTGCCTGGGCCATCTCGCAGGCCACCGGACCGCCGCCGATGACGGCCAGCCGCTTTGGCGACTGCTCGGCGCTAGTCGCCTCGCGGTTGGTCCACGGCCGTGCCTCCCGCAGGCCCGGAATATCAGGGATGTAAGGGTCGCTGCCGGTAGCCAGGACAATCGCATGCCGGGCGCGCAGGCTCCGGACGCTGCCGTTCTGAGCTACTTCGGCCCGCATCGGCCCTGCCAGGCGTCCCTGACCCCGCAGAAACGTCGCGGGGAAGTGGGTTACCTCGTCCACTATGGGAGCGTCGTCGTGGTGGAATACGAAGTCATCGCGCCGCTTGAACACCGCTGGCGCGTCGATCGGGCCACGCAGATCGAGTCCCGGCATGCGGCTGACCTCGTCATCGATTTCCATCGGCAAGAGCATCGCCTTACTCGGAACGCAGCCGTAGTAATGGCACTCTCCGCCCGCCAGGCGGCGCTCTATCACGGCCGTCGATAGACCGCCCCGCACAGTCCGGCCAGCGGCTTGCAGCCCTACCGGTCCGGCGCCTATCACGATCACGTCGAAAATGTCGCTTTCGTTCTCCATCGAGACCTCCGGATGTTGGGGCCGCGCTCACCGCGTCAGCCGAGCACGGCAATGCCCGGCACGCCGGGCCACTTGGGTCGCTAAATGGCTTAATTCATGACAGAACGCCCAACAGCTCGCCCTCGGCGGGGACAGATCAGTAGTGGAACTATTTCCGCGCGCGGACGGCCATCACTTCTGTCCGGCAGGGAAATCGCCGGGCAAGGAACGCGGGCACAGCGGACCGCAACCGGCCTCGCGCCACATTAGACTTGGCTCGTTCGTTCTCTTGAGTCGTTCGTGTTTACTTAGATAGGGTTAGGCGCATGACCGTATCCCGGCCTCTGACCATCGCCAATGAGCTGCGTGGTGCCGGCCTGCGGGTGACTGCTGCCCGCGTTGCCTTGCTCGAGACCGTGCGGGCCGGCGACCACCTTGACGTCGAGGCGATCGCTTCCGGGGTGCGCGACCGGGTCGGTCATGTCTCCCTGCAGGCTGTCTACGACGCGCTGCGCGCGCTCACCGCGGCGGGACTCGTGCGCCGCATCGAGCCGGCCGACAGCCCGGCCCGGTTTGAGGGGCGCGTGGGCGACAATCACCATCACGTCGTGTGCCGGTCGTGCGGCGTAGTCGCTGACGTCGACTGCGCCGTCGGCGAGGCGCCGTGCCTGACGGCTTCCGACGACAACGGCTTCTGGATTGACGAGGCCGAGGTCGTTTACTGGGGCCTGTGCCCCAGCTGCACGGCCGCAGGCAGTTCTTAAACGTCCGCTTCCTACATCTGCTAGTCCCGGAGGGATTCCCGTGTCTGAGAACCATGACCCAGTCGACATCGAGGGCGCGACCCCAGAGGGCGGAGGATGCCCGGTCGCGCACCAGGGCCTCACTCACCCCACGATGGGCGACGCCAATCGCGACTGGTGGCCGAACAAGCTCAACCTCAAGATCCTCGCCAAGAACCCCGCCGTGGCGAACCCGCTCGGCGAGCAGTTCAGCTACGCCGAGGCGTTCACCAGCCTCGACCTGGCGGCCGTCAAGCGGGACATCGCCGAGGTACTCACGACCTCTCAGGACTGGTGGCCGGCTGATTTCGGCCACTACGGCCCGCTGATGATCCGGATGGCGTGGCACAGCGCGGGCACCTACCGCATCAGCGACGGCCGCGGCGGCGCTGGCTCAGGCCAGCAGCGCTTCGCGCCGCTCAACAGCTGGCCGGACAACGTGAACCTGGATAAGGCTCGCCGGCTGCTGTGGCCGGTGAAGAAGAAGTACGGCCAGAAGATCTCGTGGGCCGACCTGATGATCCTCACCGGCAACGTGGCCCTGGAGTCGATGGGCTTCAAGACGTTCGGCTTCGCCGGCGGCCGCGAGGACGTCTGGGAACCGGATGCGGACGTCTACTGGGGCCCGGAGACCACCTGGCTCGACGACGAGCGCTACAGCGGCGATCGGGAGCTCGCGGAGCCGTTCGGTGCGGTGCAGATGGGCCTCATCTACGTCAACCCCGAGGGCCCGAACGGCAACCCCGACCCGCTGGCCGCTGCTCGCGACATTCGCGAGACGTTCCGCCGGATGGCGATGAACGATGAAGAGACTGTCGCGCTCATCGCAGGCGGCCACACCTTTGGCAAGACGCACGGCGCGGGTCCGGCAGAGAGCGTTGGGCCTGACCCCGAGGCCGCCGCCATCGAGCAGCAGGGCCTCGGCTGGAAGAGCAGCTACGCCACAGGCAAGGGCGGTGACGCGATTACCAGCGGCATCGAGGTCACGTGGACCAGCACGCCGGTGACGTGGGACAACAGCTTCCTCGAGACGCTGTTCGGCCATGAGTGGGAGCTGACGAAGAGCCCAGCTGGCGCGCACCAGTGGAAGCCCAAGGATGGCGCTGGCGCCGGCACGGTGCCCGACGCCCATGACCCGGCCAAGAGCCACGCCCCGACGATGCTGACGACCGACCTCGCGCTCCGGTTCGACCCGATCTACGAGCCGATCTCGCGGCGGTTCCTCGAGCGTCCCGATGAGTTCGCGGACGCCTTCGCCCGGGCGTGGTTCAAGCTAGTCCACCGCGACATGGGTCCGATCGCCCGTTACCTCGGCCCGGAGGTTCCGGCCGAGACACTGCTGTGGCAGGACCCGATCCCCGCAGTAACGCACGACCTCGTCGACGCGGCGGACGTTGCCGCGCTCAAGGCGCAGATCCTGGCCTCAGACCTGACAGTCGCTCAGCTCGTGTCCGCTGCGTGGGCGTCGGCTGCCTCCTTCCGCGGCAGCGACAAGCGCGGCGGCGTCAACGGCGCTCGCATCCGCCTTGAGCCGCAGCGCGGCTGGGAGGTCAATGAGCCCGACCAGCTCGCCGCGGTGCTGCGCACGCTGGAGGGGATCCAGGCGGCCTTCAATGCCCGCCAGGCCGGCGGCAAGCAGGTCTCGCTCGCTGACCTGATCGTGCTGGCCGGCAATGCAGCGGTTGAGCAGGCAGCGAAGGACGCCGGCTTCGACGTCACGGTTCCGTTCAGGCCGGGCCGCGCGGACGCATCGCAGGAGCTGACCGACGCGGAGTCGTTCGCCGCACTCGAGCCGACCGCCGACGGGTTCCGCAACTACCTGGGGAAGGGCATCCGGCTTCCGGCTGAGTACATGCTCATCGACCGGGCGAACCTGCTGAACCTGAGCGCGCCCGAGATGACCGTGCTCGTGGGCGGCCTGCGCGTCCTGGGCGCGAATTTCCAGCGGTCGCCGCTTGGCGTGTTCACCGCAACTCCCGGCAAGCTGACGACCGACTTCTTCGTCAACCTGCTCGACATGAGCACGACGTGGCAGGCCACCTCGCAGGATGCGAATACGTTCGAGGGCCGGGACGCCGTGACGGGTGCGGTGAAGTGGACGGGGAGCCGCGCCGACCTCGTCTTCGGGTCCAACTCCGAGCTTCGGGCGCTCGCCGAGGTCTACGCGAGCGACGACGCGAAGGAGAAGTTCGTGACCGACTTCGTCGCGGCGTGGGACAAGGTGATGAACCTGGACCGGTTCGACCTGGTCTGAAGGAAGGCGCCTGGGCCGGCGACAGGCCGGCCCAGGCGTCGGTGATCGCCCGGCGAGCCTCCGCAGGCAAAGGTTACGGTGACTGTATTCTTACAGTATGAGTAGCCCAACAGTTGGCTGGGACACGGTGCCCGGCATCGATGCCGGTGGCCTGCGGGAGCGCAAGAAGGCCATCACCCGCCGGCGACTCAGCGATACCGCCACTCGGATGTTCCTGGAGCGCGGCTTCGATGCTGTCCGCGTGACCGAGGTCGCGGCCGAGTGCGCTGTGTCGGAGAAGACGGTCTACAACTACTTCCCGACCAAGGAGTCGCTGGTACTGGATCGCTGGGAGACCACGGCAAAGGCCCTGCGAGCCGGTCTCACCGACGTCGACGAGCATCCCGTTGACACAGTGCAGCACATACTCGACGGCGAGCTTGCTGCTCTCATCGCGTGGCTGGACGGCCAGGACGACCCACCGGGCGCGGCCGAGTCGGTCCGCCTCTTCGGCCGGCTCATTGCCACCACGCCAGCGCTCCGGGCGTACCAGAGTGACGCCATGAACGAGCTCGTCCTGACGACAGCCGGCCTGCTCGCACGCCGGGCCGGCCTCCGCGCCGACGATCCCGAGCCGCAGATCGCGGCCACCGCGCTCATCGGGCTCTGGGGTGTCCACTTCACCGCCCTGCGGAAGTACCTCGACGGCGTCAGGCCGTCAGCAGCCGTCTACGAGGCTGTCACCGCAGATGTGAACTCGGCTGCGCAGCTCATCCGCGCGGGACTGGCGAGCCGTCCGTGGACACCGGCCATAGCAGCTACGAGTCGGCCCTGAGCGTTGGGCCGCTCCGGAGCCTGCCGGAGTCGTCAATAGCGTCGAGCACGGCCGGCAGGCCGCGCGTCAGCATGCGGCGCCGAACCGGACCGAGCACCAGCTTGGACATGATCAGCCCATCGACGCCGCTCAATCCCGTGTGGTCGTAGGTCAGCCGGCAGCCCGATTCCGCTGGCTCGATCCGCCACGTCACGATCGACGGCTCGCGCTCGTCACCCCTCCAGGTGTGGCGAAGCATGACGGGCGGCTGCACCTCCACGACCTCGCATTCGACGATGCCATCCCAGCCCGGCACGGGCTTGCCGACGAACCTGAAATGAGTCCCGACGACCGGCGCGAAGCCGTCCGGGCGCCCGCCCCGGCCCGTGGCGGTCCAGAGCTGCACGAGCTCCGGATCAGTGAGCGCGTGCCACAGCTTCTGCGCCGAGTGCGGGTACTCGCGGACGATGTGGAACTCGGACATGACACGCTCCTCGATAACTTACTGCCACTAGAATTTTATAGTAACAGTAGCTCCTGCCGGAGCATGAGGTGGCCTTGCAGCCAGCGGTGCCGCAGTTACCTGATGACGTTGCGGAGCGGCTGCCCGGCTAGGTACAGAGCTGCCTGGTCGGCCACGAACCCAGCCGCCCGCTCCGCGAATGTGGCGGTGTCGCCGCCAATGTGCGGGGTGAGCAGCACGTTCGGCAGGACCCATTCCGGCCGATCAGGCGGAAGCGGCTCGACGTCAGTGACATCCAGTGCAGCACGTAGCCGGCCGGAAGTGAGCTGCGCAGTCAGTGCGGCCGGCTCGATCACCGCTCCCCTGGCCACGTTGACCACCAGCGCTCCGGTTGGCAGCGCCGCTAGGACGCTCGCATCCACGAGTCCGCGAGTCTGCGGAGTCAGGGCAATGCAGACAACAAGGATGTCGGCCATCGCCGCCAGCTCGCTGAGCCCCGACAGCGGCGCTACCCCGTCCCGCGCCGTGCGCGAGACCCTACTGACCTGAGCACCGAATGGCACCAGCCGCTGTTCCACAGCCATGCCAATTGCGCCATACCCGACCAGCAGCACGCGCTTGCCGTCCAGGCTATCGGTGCGGATATGGCGCCACGATCGGTCTGCCTGCTGCTTGATGAAGACCGGCAGCTGACGCAAGCACGCGAGGATGAGGGTCACGGCGAGGTCGGCAGTGCCCTCCTCGTGATGCAGCCCGCGCCCGTTGCAGAGGGCAGCCTGAGGCGGTACGGCGTCAAGGACGTCGTCGACGCCACTGCTGAGGCTCTGCACCACCGCGACCCGCGGCATCTGTGCGATCAGCGCTACGCTCTCGGCCCCGCCCATGTACGGCAGGCAGTAGAAGGTCACCTCGGGAAGTCCGTGCCACGGGGCGTCCTCGTAGCGCAGCACGGTAGCCTGCGACAGCCGTCGGCTGACATGGTCGGCGATGCCGTCGGCCGCGGGCAGTAGCAGGGTCATGATCCGCTTCCCTCCAGGACCCACTGGATGCCGCCACGCACGTACTGCATGTAGTCAGCGTTCTCGTAGGCCGCCACGAAATGCCCGAGCGCCGTGTAGAAGGTCCGGGTAGGTGCTCGGTCAAGGCACCACGCTAGCGGCAGCCGTGCGGTCCCGCCGAGGTCGACTGCGAGCAGCACGCGGGCATCCGGGACGAGATCGCGGAACAGATACAGCTCATCCCGGAAGAGCCAGGGCGAGGGGAGGAGCGCGGTGGCGGGATGATCGGGCTCGACGACGGTAATCGGCAGGTCGCCGGTGCCAGCGCTGCCGCGCTCAGGGTGAGCGAGCGGCTGGCCAGCAGGATCCGGCCGACCAGCCCGCGGTCAGGTACCGGCCGGGTGCCAGACGGTCTTGATTTCCAGGAACGACATCAGCCGCCCGGTGCCCGGACTGGCCGCCCAGTCGTCGTTCCCGTACCTGACCCGCTTGACGTTGCCGGCCGCTAGCTGCTCGAGCGCCGGGCGCGCCGGAGGGTCCATCCCGGTCAGGTCGATGGCGTTGACATCCATGTGCCCGGCCAGCACCGGGGCGACCTCGGCAGTCAGGCCTGTCAGGACGTTGACCACGCCCGCCGGCAGGTCGGAGGTCGCGAGCACCTCGGCCAGCGAGATGGCCGGCAGCGGGCGCCTCTCGCTCGCCACCACGACCACGGTGTTGCCGGTCACGATCGCGGGCGCGACGACGCTCACCAGCCCGAGCAGGCTGGACTCGGCGGGCGCGACGATCGCGACCACGCCGGTAGGCTCGGGCACGCTGAAATTGAAGTAGGGCCCGGCGACCGGATTGGCTGCGCCCGCCACCTGGGCCACCTTGTCGCTCCAGCCCGCATACCAGACCCAGCGGTCGATGGCCGCTGTCACCTCAGCCTCGGCGTGCGCCTTGCGGCCGCCGTCGGCCGCGGCGACCTCCGCGGCGAACTGCGCTGCCCGCCCCTCCAGCATCTCGGCCACGCGGTACAGGATCTGGCCGCGGTTGTAGGCAGTGGCCCCCGACCAGCCGGCGAACGCCTTGCGTGCCGCGACGACGGCATCGCGTGCGTCCTTGCGCGAGGCCTGCGCGGCGTATGCCAGCAGCTCTCCGCCCTTGCCGTGGACGGGATAGGACCGGCCGGACTCTGACCGCGGAAAGGCGCCGCCGATGAAGAGCTTGTAGGTCTTGCGAACGCCGAGCCGGGCCGGGGGTTGCGGCCTGGCCGCCTTGCCGTCAGACATGGAGGTAAGCCGCCAGTCCATGGCGGCCGCCCTCGCGCCCGTATCCGGACTCCTGATAGCCGCCGAACGGGCTGGCCGGATCGAACCGGTTGTAGGTATTGGCCCAGACGACCCCGGCACGCAGTTTCTGCGCCATCCACAGGATCCGGCTGCCCTTGTCGGTCCAGATCCCGGCAGACAGCCCGTAGGGCGTGTTGTTGGCCTTGGCCACCGCCTCATCGGGGGTACGGAACGTCAGCACGGACAGCACCGGTCCGAAGATCTCCTCTCTGGCGATCCGGTGGGACTGGCTCACGCCGGTGAAGACCGTCGGCGGGAACCAGTAGCCCTTGTCCGGTCAGCCGGCACGGGGGCGACCAGCGCAGGGCACCCTCCGCCTCACCGGCCTTAGTGAGCTCGCTGATCTTGTCGAGCTGCTGGCGCGAGTTGATCGCGCCGATGTCAGTGTTCTTGTCCAGCGGGTCACCCAGCCGGAGCGTGCCCAGCCGCCGCTGCAGCCGTTCGACGACGGTATCGGCGACCGACTCCTGTACCAGCAGCCGCGATCCGGCACAGCACACGTGACCCTGATTGAAGAAGATCCCGTTGACGATGCCCTCGACGGCCTGCTCGACCGGGGCGTCGTCGAACACGATGTTCGCAGCCTTGCCGCCGAGCTCCAGGGTGAGCTTCTTGCCCGTGCCGGCCACCGCGCGGGCGATCTCCTTGCCGACCTCGGTGGAGCCGGTGAAGGCGACCTTGTTCACGCCGGGATGAGAGACCAGCGCCGCGCCGGTGTCACCGGCTCCCGTCAGCACGTTCAGCACCCCGGGCGGCAGGCCGGCCTCCTGGCAGACCTGGGCGAGTAGCAGCGCAGTAAGCGGCGTTGTCTCCGCGGGCTTGAGCACGCAGGTGTTGCCGGCGGCCAGTGCTGGCGCTATCTTCCACGCAGCCATCAGCAGCGGGAAGTTCCACGGGATCACCTGCCCGGCGACCCCCAGTGGCCGGGGGTCCGGACCGAAGCCGGCGTGCTCCAGCTTGTCCGCCCAGCCCGCGTAGTAGAAGAAGTGCGCGGCTGCCAGCGGGACATCGACGTCCCGCGACTCCTTGATCGGCTTGCCGTTGTCCAGGCTCTCCAGCACTGCGAACTCGCGCGCGCGTTCTTGCAGCTGGCGCGCGATCCGGTACAGGTACTTGGCCCGCTCGCTGCCCGGCATCGGCCCCCAGACCTGCTCATACGCCGAGCGCGCAGCATCGACCGCGGCGTCGACGTCGGCACGGCCGGCTGCTGCCACCCGGGCCAGTTGCTCCTCCGTCGCCGGATTCAGCGTGGCGAATGTGTGGCCGTCCGCGGCCGGCCTGAACCCGCCCGCCACGAACAGGCCGTACTCGGTGTCGATGGACACGATGTCGCGTGACTCTGGTGCCGGTGCGTACTGCCAGCCTGGCCCGCCAGGCTCAGCGACCAGCCCGCCAGCCCGCTCCCCCGCCGCCACGCTGCGATCCTCCGTCGGCATAGTTCTCCTAGTCGAGCGTGAAGTAGTCAGGGCCGGCGTACTGGCCGGTGACCTGCTTGCTGCGCTGCATGAGCAGGTCGTTGAGCAGCGTAGAGGCACCAATCCTGAAGAGCCCGGGCGTCAGCCAGGCCGGGCCTGCTGTCTCATTCACCAGCACGAGGTAGCGGATCGCGTCCTTGGCCGTCCGGATGCCGCCCGCTACCTTCACGCCGACACGCCGGCCCGTGGCCTGCTCGAAGTCCCGCACGGCTGCGAGCATCACGAGTGCTGTCGGCGGGGTCGCAGCAGGCGTTACCTTCCCGGTCGACGTCTTGATGAAATCAGCTCCGGCCAGCATCGACAGCCACGAGGCGCGCGCGACGTTGTCCAGCGTGGCCAGCTCTCCCGTTTCCAGGATCACCTTGAGGTGGGCAGGCCCGCACGCTTCGCGCACGGCCCGGATCTCGGCGTAGACCTGGCCGTAGCGCCCGGCCAGGAAGGCGCCGCGGTCGATCACCATGTCGACCTCGTCAGCGCCGGCGCTGACCGCATCCTGGACGTCGGCGAGCTTGACCGCCAGCGACGCCCGGCCGGACGGGAACGCGGTCGCCACGGACGCCACCGCGACGCTGCTGCCCGCCACCGCCTCCTTGGCGACGCTCACCAGGTCGGGGTATACGCAGACGGCCGCTACCGGCGGGACCGACAGGTCCGAGGGATCGGGCTGGCGAGCCTTGGCGCACATGCCCCGGACCTTGCCAGGCGTATCGGCGCCCTCCAGCGTCGTCAGGTCCACCATCGCCACGGCCATGTCCAGGGCCTGCAGCTTGGCGCCCTTCTTGATCGAGCGGGTGGCAAGCCCCGCCGCGCGCTGCGCCGCACCCACTTCGTCAACGCCAGGCAGGCCGTGCAGCACCTGGCGCAGCGCCGCATCGGACGTGGCCAGATCGCCGGGCACGAAGGCCCAGCGTTCGGGCGCCGTTTGCGTTATCGATTCGATCCCCACGCTCACACGCTACCTGTGCGCAAACCCTGCAGACCGGGACGCTACGCGATGTGCCCGGCCCGCAACTGGGCGAAGCCGGGCTTGATCACGGTGTTGATGATCCGCAGCCGTTCGTCGAACGGCGCGAAGGCGCTCTTCATGGCGTTGATCGTGAGCCACTCCACGTCCGGCCAGCCGTAGCCGAACGCCTCGCTCAGCGCATGGAACTCCGACGACAGGCTGACGCCGCTCATCAGCCTGTTGTCGGTGTTGACCGTCACCCGGAACAGCATCTCGCGCAGGAGGCCGATCGGGTGCTCCTTGATCGAGGCCGCCGCGCCGGTCTGCACGTTCGACGTCGGGCACATCTCCAGCGGGATCCTGCGGTCCCTGACGTAGCTGGCCAGCAGGCCCAGCTGCGGGTGGCCCTCACCGTGGTCCGGCACCTCGATGTCGTCGATGATCCGCACCCCGTGACCGAGCCGCTGGGCGCCGCACCACTGCACGGCCTCCCAGATCGACGGCAGGCCGAAGCCCTCGCCGGCGTGGATCGTGATGTGGAAGTTCTCCCGCTCCACGTACTGGAAGGCGTCCAGGTGGCGGCTCGGCCGGTTGCCGGCCTCTGCGCCCGCGATGTCGAAGCCCACCACGCCGGCATCCCGGTGGCGGACGGCGAGCTCGGCGATCTCCAGCGATCTGGCCGCCGTGCGCATCGCGGTCAGCAGAGCGTAGACGGTGATGTTCCGGCCGGCGCTGCCGCGGCGGAAGCCCTCGAGCACCGCCTCCACCACCTCATCCAGGCTCAGGCCTCGTTCCAGATGCAGCTCGGGGGCGAACCTGACCTCGGCATACACGATCCCGTCGGCGGCCAGGTCCTCGGCGCACTCGGCGGCGACCCTGATCAGCGCGTCCGTTGTCTGCATGACGCCGACGGTGTGCTGGAACGCCTCCAGGTACAGCTCGAGCCTGCCGCGCTGCGCGGCGGCCGTCGATCCAGCTGGCGAGGCCTGCCGCATCGCCGGCGGGCAGCCGCTCATAACCGTTCTGCCTGGCCAGCTCGACGATGGTCCGCGGCCGAAGCCCGCCATCAAGATGATCGTGCAACAGCACCTTCGGAGCGCGACGGATCTCGTCGATGGTGAGCGACATCCCACCATTGTGACCCGATTCGCGCCGGCACACCGGATTCGGGGGCAGGGCCGGGCCGACTGTGGCACGTATCACGATCTACGATCCCAGACCATTTCGATTCGGCAACATCGGTGTCTGGACTGCGGATTCACGCTTCCCGGGTGGCGGCGCCAGGACTACCCTTCGGGCAATCCCGGGGGGGACATCCGGGACGACTTACCCCCAGCCGGCGGGGGCTCGCGCAGTACGCCGGCGGTCCTTCGGGCGGCCCGAGCCGCCCCCGCAGAGGAGGTATGCGTGAGAGTCACAATGAGGGCCGTCGTCGCGTTCGGCGCGGTTGCCCTGCTCGCCGCCGCATGCGGCAGCGCGCCGGCGCCCAGCAACAGCTCGTCAAACAGCACGTCCACGGGCACGTCGGCCAGCAGCAAGTTCCTGGGCTGCATGGTCACCGACACCGGTGGCATCGACGACAAGTCGTTCAACCAGTCATCGTGGCAGGGCATGCAGGCGGCCGCGGCGACCGACCCGAGCAAGATCCAGGTAACCTACCTGCCGTCCACGACCTCGGCTGACTACGCGTCCAACATCAGCACGTTGGTCGGCCGGAAGTGCGGGATCATCGTCACAGTCGGGTTCCTGATGGCGGCCGCAACCGAGGCGGCGGCTAAGGCCAACCCGAGCCAGAAGTTCGCGATCGTCGACTGCTCGTACGCCTCCTTCTGCCTGAGTGGCACCAAGGAAACCAATATCGACCAGCTGGTGTTCAACACGGTCCAGGACGGCTTCCTCGGCGGCTACCTGGCGGCCGGGATGAGCAAGACGCATGTCGTCGCCACCTACGGCGGTGAGAAGTTCGGCACTGTCACCATCTACGAGGACGGCTTCTGGGACGGCGTTCAGTACTACAACCAGAAGCATCACACGAGCGTCAAGGTCCTCGGCTGGAACGAGAAGACCCAGAAGGGTGACTTCATCGGCAACTTCACCAACCTCGGCGCGGGCCAGACGCTGGCCAACACCTACATCGGTGAGGGTGCGGACGTCATCTTCCCGGTGGCCGGCGGCGTTGGCCTGGGTACCGCGAAGGCGGTGCAGACCGCCGACGCAGCGGGCAAGCACGTGCTGATGGAGTGGGTCGACACCGACGGCTGCGTCAGCGCGGCGACGTACTGCAAGTACATGCTCACGAGCGTAACGAAGGGCATCACCGAGGCCGTCAAGACCGCGGTGCTCGCGGCGGCCAACGGAACGTTCGCCGGTGGCACCTATATCGGCACGCTGCAGAATGGCGGCGCAATCCTGTCTCCGTACCACATGGTCTCCTCGCAGGTGCCTGCTTCGCTGCAGGCCGAGATCACGGCACTGCAGCAGCAGATCGAATCCGGGAAGCTCGTCCCGGCGACCAAGAGCCCGGTCTGATCACGGATCACACACGAGTAAAGGTCGGATGACCCGTTCGGCTGCCTGGCGCTGCCAGGCAGCCGAACGGCAACCTCACAATGGAGACAGCCGGTGAAGCTTGAACTGCGTGGGATCAGCAAGCGTTTCGGCAGTCTCGTGGCCAACGATCACATCGACATGGTCGTCCAGCCGGGCGAGATCAGGGCGCTGCTCGGCGAGAACGGCGCTGGCAAGACGACGCTGATGAACGTGCTGTACGGGCTGCTGCAGCCCGATGAGGGCGAGATCCTAGTCGACGACCAGGTCGTGCACATGCGGTCCCCCAAGGACGCGATCGGCGTCGGCATCGGCATGGTGCATCAGCACTTCATGCTGGTCCCGGTCTTCACCGTCGCGGAAAACGTGACGCTCGGCGCGGAGCCCATCAGCCGGCTGGGATACCGGACTGGGCTGTCCGCCGTCTGCACCTTCCCAGGCTCAGCGTTCCCTCGCCGGGCCTGCTGGACCGGCGCCGCGCCCGCGCCTCGGTACGGGCGCTTTCGGAGCGCTTCGGACTCCGCGTCGACCCCGACGCATACGTGGAGGATCTCCCGGTCGGCGTGCAGCAGCGGGTCGAGATCATCAAGGCCCTGCTCCGGGACGCCAGCGTCCTTGTGCTGGACGAGCCGACGGCCGTTCTCACGCCCGGCGAGACCGAGGACCTGTTCGTGATCATGCGCCAGCTGCGTGACAGCGGCCGGTCCATCATCTTCATCTCGCACAAGCTCAAAGAGGTGCAGGCCATCGCCGACAACATCACCGTCATCCGCCGCGGCAAGGTCGTGGCCGAGCGCCTGCCGACCACCAGCGATGCCGAGCTCGCGGCACTGATGGTCGGCCGTTCGGTGCAGCTCCGGGTCAGCAAGGAGCCGGCCTCCCCGACGGGGATCGTGCTGGACGTGCGCGACCTCAGCGTGCCTGGCGAGCATGGTGACCTGGCCGTCGACTCGATCTCGTTCGACGTGCGGGGCGGCGAGATCCTGGGGATCGCGGGCGTGCAGGGCAATGGGCAGACGGAGCTGTGCGAGGCGCTGATGGGCCTGCGGCCGTCGACCGGATCCGTGACGCTGGAGGGGACGGACATCAGCGGCAGCACCACACGTGACCGGCTGCGGGCCGGGATCGGGTACGTCCCGGAGGACCGGCAGGAGGACGGCCTCGTGGGGGCCTTCCCGGTCTCCGACAACCTGATCCTTGACGTCTACGATCGTCCGCCGTACGCGGCAGGCATCGTCATGAAGCCGGACGCCGTCAGGAAGGCGGCGACTCAGCTCGTCGAGGAGTACGACGTCCGGACGTCGTCGGTCCTGACTCCGGCCGGGACGCTGTCCGGCGGTAATCAGCAGAAGGTCGTCGTCGCCAGGGAGCTGAGCCGGCCGAACAAGCTGCTGCTCGCCAGCCAGCCGACCCGCGGGCTGGACGTCGGCTCGATCGAGTTCGTGCATTCCGAGATCGTCAAGCAGCGGGACCGAGGAGTCGCGGTGATCATCGTCTCCTCCGAGCTCGACGAGATCTACGCACTGTCAGACCGGATCGCCGTCATGTACGAGGGCAAGATCGTCGGGGTGTGCCCGCCAGACATCCCCGAGCAAGAGCTTGGCCTGCTGATGGCCGGCGCCACGATCGCCGGCGAGCAGGACAACGGCAGCGCACCGCCCCCGCCGCGCGCTGGCGCGCCACTGCCGACGGCGGAGCTGCCGGCCGACCAGGGCACGCCGCGAGCCGAGGAGCTTGGCAGTGAGTGACATCCCTGTCGACCCGGTGCCAGCGGCGGAAGAGCCGAGCGAGTCGCCGGGCCCGGCCAGGTCCCGTGCCCGGCTGACCGGCACTGTGCTCATCCAGGCGATCACCCAGGGCAGCTCGGCCGTCGTCACGATCCTGGCGATCTTCCTGGCACTGGTGGTCGGCGGCGTGCTGATCGTGTTCAGCGACCCGGTCGTGTCGCGGGCCTGGAGCTCGTTCTTCGCCGCGCCCGGCTACACGCTCTCGCAGACCTGGGACGCCGTCTCCTTTGCTTACTCGCAGATGTTCGAAGGCGCCATCCTCAATCCGTCGACCATCAGCGCGGCTGCCCACGGTGGTTCGATCGCGGCGATCTTCGAACCGCTCTCATCGACCTGCGCGCAGGCGACTCCTTTGATCCTGACCGGGCTGTCGGTGGCGATCGCGTTCCGGGCGGGCCTGTTCAACATCGGCGCCGCTGGCCAGTGGGTCGGCGGCGCGGTGGTCGCGACCTGGCTCGGCTTCGGCGTGAGCCTGCCCCCCGTCATCCACGTGATCGTCTGCGTGCTCGGCGGGTTCGTCGGCGGCGCGGTTATCGGCTGGTTTGTCGGGCTGCTCAAGGCACGGACCGGCGCGCATGAGGTCATCGTCACGATCATGCTCAACTACGTGATGTATGACCTGCTCCAGTATCTGCTGTCACATCCGGCGATGCTCCAGCAGCCACATCAGACCAACGAGATCGCGCCGCCCGTCGCCAACGACGCCAACCTGGCCCACGTGGGCGGTCCGCCACCGCAGGTCGGAGTGGGCTTCCTGATCGCGGTCGCGGCGGCTTTCGCGGTTGCCTGGCTGTTGTCCCGCTCAACGACCGGCTTCCAGTTCCGTACCGTGGGCGCGAGCCCGAGCGCGGCCCGAACGGCCGGCATCAACGTGGAGCGGTCCTGGATCGTGGTCATGCTGCTGGCGGGCGGCCTTGCCGGGCTGTCTGCGGCGACGGTCGTTCAGGGCACGAATACGCAGCTCACCTTCAACAGCTACGGCACCTATGGGCCTGACGGGATCACGGTTGCGCTGCTCGGCCGGGCCAGGCCGATCGGAGTCGTGCTGGCCGGGCTGCTGTTCGGCGCCCTGCACGTGGGCGGCACCTACGTCGAGGCCGCCACGCTCGGCCAGGTTCCGGCCGACATCGTGCAGGTGCTCGAAGGCCTGATCGTGCTCTTCGTCGCCGCGCCCGCGCTCATCCGGGCCGTCTTCCGGCTGCGCGACACCGCCGGTACCGGAATGGAAGCCGTCGCGAAAGGATGGAACGGGTGACCACGCTCGCTGCGGCAGTACGCGCCCCGCTGACCACGGAACGCCGACACGTGGCAGCCCTCACGTTCATCCTGCTCGGCCTCATCAACATCTGTGTCTTCGGCCTGCTGACGCATCACGGCGACGCGAGCTTCGAGCTCTCCCAGCCAGGGTTGGGCGTCAAGATACCGGTCATCAGGATTCCGGCCGCTCCGACCTGCTTCGTCCTCGGCGCCATCGCGATCGGACTCGGAATTGCTCGGGCCACCGTGCCATTCGGCCGGCGGGGCAAGCGCCTGGCCATCGCCGCCGTCCTGCTCTGCTTCCTGGTCTCGGTACTGTGCTGGGCCGACGCCGGCGAGATCTCTATCAACCTGATCAACCTCGTCCAGGGCACGCTCGTGACATCGATCCCGCTGATCCTTGGCGCACTGGCCGGATGCCTGTGCGAGCGCTCGGGCGTGATCAACATTGCCATCGAGGGCCAGCTGCTGTTCGGCGCGTTTACCGCCGCGATCGTAGCGAGCGCGTTCGGCGGGCTATGGGCAGGGCTGGTCGGCGGTGCGCTGGCTGGCGGACTTGTCGGGGCGCTGCTGGCGGTCTTCGCGATCAGCTTCCTGATGGACCAGATCGTCCTCGGCGTCGTGCTGAACGTGCTCGCCCTCGGCATGACCGACTACCTGTACGAGCGGCTGATGGCCCAGAACCCGAACTACAACACCGGCGTCACGTTCAGCAACATCAAGATCCCCGGGCTGAGCGAGATCCCCGTCATCGGCCCGATCCTCTTCGACTCGAGCATTTTTCTCTACATCACCTATGTAGCGATCATCGGGATCCAGGTGGCCTTGTTCAGCAGCAGGTGGGGACTGCGGGTTCGCGCGGTCGGCGAGCATCCCACCGCTGCCGACACTGTGGGCATCAACGTGTTCTGGATCCGCTACCGCAACGTGATCCTGGGCGGACTGATCGCCGGTATCGGCGGCGCCTACCTCACGATCGGATCGGTCGGCAGCTTCAACCCGGACATCAGCTCAGGCTTCGGGTACATCGCGCTGGCAGCGCTGATCTTCGGCCGGTGGACCCCGCTCGGATCGGTCGCCGCCGCGCTGCTGTTCGGATTCTGCCTGGAGCTGGCGCTGGTCCTGCCCACGGTCAACCCCTCGGTCCCGGCGCCGATCATGAACATGGCCCCGTACGTCGCCACGATCATTGCCGTGGCCGGCCTGGTCGGCAAGGTGCGGGCACCCAAGGCCGATGGCCAGCCGTACGTCAAGGCGTGACACGAGAGCAGGCTGAATGAACGTCGACTGGGCGGCGCTGCGTGCCGCCGCCACGGATGTTGCAGCTCGTGCCCACGCGCCGTACTCCGGTCTTCAGGTCGGCGCTGCAGGGCAGGATGGCGACGGCATCATGGTCACCGGCTGCAACGTGGAGAACGCGTCGTACGGGCTGACCCTGTGCGCGGAGTGCGGGCTCGTCACCGCTCAGCATGCGGCCGGCGCCGGACCGCTGGTTGCAGTCAGCGTGGTGGCAGCCGATGGCGCCCCGCTGATGCCGTGCGGTCGCTGCCGTCAGCTGCTCCTCGAGGCCGGCGGCCCGGAGCTGCTGCTCGACGCCGATGCCGGACCGCAGCGCCTCGGCGACTTGCTGCCCGGCGCCTTCACCGACAGCGACCTGGCCACCCGGAGCCGTCGCGATGCCTGACGCCATCGACCTGATCCGGGCCAAGCGCGATGGCGGCCGGCTGGCGCCAGCCGACATACGCTGGCTGATCGGCGCATACACGGCGGGCGCCGTCGCCGACGAGCAGATGGCCGCCCTGCTCATGGCGATCTACTTCCGCGGCCTTGCCGCCGACGAGCTCATGGCCTGGACCGACGCCATGATCAGCTCTGGCGAGCGGCTGGAGCTTGGCGCCCTGGCTGCGCCGACCGTCGACAAGCACTCCACGGGCGGCGTGGGCGACAAGGTGTCGCTGATCCTCGCGCCGCTCGTCGCCAGCTGCGGCGCCGCGGTGCCGCAGCTGTCCGGGCGCGGGCTCGGGCACACGGGCGGGACCCTGGACAAGCTGGAGTCGATTAAGGGCTGGCGGGCATCGCTCGCGAACGCCGACATCATGCGGATTCTGGCGACCACTGGCTGCGTGATCTGCGCTGCTGGTGACGGCCTGGCGCCGGCTGACCGCCGGCTCTATGCCCTCAGGGACGTGACCGGGACGGTGGAATCCATCCCGCTGATCGCCAGCTCGATCATGTCCAAGAAGATTGCCGAGGGAACGGGGTCGCTCGTCCTCGATGTGAAGGTCGGCAGCGGCGCGTTCATGCCAGACGTGGCGTCGGCACGCAAGCTCGCAGAAACCATGGTCGAGCTCGGCAATGCCTACGGCGTGCGTACCAGCGCCCTGCTGACGCGGATGGACACGCCGCTGGGCCGGGCGGTCGGCAACGCCGTCGAGGTCGAGGAATCGGTTGCGGTACTGGGCGGGCAGGGCCCGGCCGACCTGGTCGAGGTAACACTGGCGCTAGCAGCCGAGATGGTGCGGCTGGCGGGCCTGTCCGCCGATCCTGCGGGCGCGCTGGCCGACGGGCGCGCCCTGGACCGGTACCGGGCCATGATCGCGGCGCAGGGCGGCGATCCGGACGCACCGCTGCCGTCGGCAGGGCATACCGAGACCGTGACCGCGCACTCCGGCGGAAGACTGAAGGTACTCGACGCGCGCGCCGTCGGCGTCGCGGCCTGGCGCCTGGGCGCCGGCCGGGCCAGGAAAGAGGACCCGGTCTCGGCAGCCGCCGGGATTATCTGCCTGGCCAAGCCGGGCGATACGGTCCAGGCCGGCCAGCCGCTGCTCGAACTGCGCGGCGATGACCCCGGCAAGTTCGACCGCGCGCGCGAGGCGCTCGCAGGCGCGATCGAGATCGGCCCAGACGCGCTAGAGCCAGCGAGCCTGGTTCTCGACCGGATCGGATAACACGGTGCCTGACCCGTACGCCACTGCTGCGGCCAGCGCTGAGCAGCTGGCAAGACTCACCGGCCATGACTCCCACGACATCGCCGTCGTGCTCGGCTCTGGCTGGGCGCCAGCGGCCGACGCGCTCGGCCCGGCTGATGCGGTCGTGCCGCTGGCCGAGCTCGGGGGGTTCCCCGAGCCGACCGTGCCCGGCCACGTGCCGGCCGTTCGGTCTGTCACGGCAGGCAGCCGCCGGGTGCTGGTGTTCCTCGGCCGCACGCACCTGTACGAAGGTCATGAGCCCGCTACTGTCGTGCACGGAGTGCGGACTGCTATCGCAGCCGGCTGCCGCGTCGTCGTGCTCACCAACGCGGCGGGCGGGATCAGGCGCGGGCTGCGGCCCGGCCAGCCGGTCCTGATCAGCGACCACATCAACCTCACCGGACGGTCGCCGCTGGCCGGCCCGCCGCCGCCCGCCGGTTACCCGCCGCGGTTCACCGACTTGTCGCAGGCGTATTCGCCGCGGCTGCGCGCGATCGCCAGACAGGCCGATCCCAGCCTGGAGGAGGGTGTCTACGCGGCGCTTGCCGGCCCGCACTACGAGACCCCGGCCGAGATCGCGATGCTGAGCGCGGCCGGAGCCGACCTCGTCGGCATGTCCACGGCGCTTGAGGCCATCGCTGCCCGGCACCTGGGTGCCGAGGTCCTTGGCGTGTCCCTGGTCACCAACCTCGCCGCCGGGCTCAGCGATCAGCCGCTCGATCACAGCGAGGTCGTCGCCACCGGGCAGGACGCGGCGCTGCGGATGGGAACCTTGCTGGCCGAGATCCTGCCCGGGCTCGCCTGACATGGTGGCTGGCGACATCACCGGCGGCGAGCTGCGGGCCAGGGTGTCCGCGTGGATCGCCGACGATCCGGACGACGCCGACCGCGCGGAGCTGACCGCGCTGCTCGCCGATGACAGCCCCGCAGCCGCCGCCGAGCTTGCCGATCGCTTCTCAGGACGGCTCGAATTCGGCACCGCCGGACTGCGCGGCGCGGTCGGCGCCGGCCCGAACCGGATGAATCGCGCGATCGTCAGGGCGACCACCGCCGCCCTGGCGGCCTGGCTCCACGCCCGCGATCCGGCCAGCGCCGAGGCCGGCGTCGTGATCGGGTGCGACGCACGTCACCGCAGCGACATGTTCGCCGAGGAGACTGCCCGGGTGCTGGCTGGTGCAGGCTTCCGCGTGCATCTGCTGCCCCGCCAGCAGCCGACGCCACTGCTCGCGTTTGCCGTCCGCCACCTGCGGGCGGCCGCCGGAGTGATGATCACCGCCAGCCACAACCCGCCGGCCGACAACGGCTACAAGCTCTACCTGAGCGACGGCGCGCAGATCGTCCCGCCAGCCGACGCTGAGATCCAGGCCGCGATTGGCCAGCTCGGTCCGCTCAGCCAGATCCCGCTCGCGGAGCCAGCCAGCCCCCTCATCAGCCGGCCTGGTGACGCGGTGGCGCAGGCCTATCTCGACGCGGTGTGCGTCATCTCCCCGGCTCCGCAGAGCGCGGCCTGGCTGCGGTTCGTCTACACGCCGCTGCATGGTGTCGCCGCCGGGCTGGCCCAGCGGGCCTTCAGGCAGGCCGGCTTCCCGGCACCGGATATCGTCGCGGCCCAGGCCGAGCCAGATCCCGGATTCCCCACGGTGACGTTCCCGAACCCCGAGGAACCCGGTGCGCTGGACCTGGCCATCGAGCTCGGCCGGCGCACGAGCGCCGACCTGGTGATCGCCAACGACCCGGACGGCGACCGGCTGGCTGTCGCCGTCCCCGAGGACGAGGCTCGCCGCAGCTGGCGGCGGCTCACAGGAGACCAAGTCGGCGCCTTGCTCGGTGCTTACCTGCTGGGCCGCTCAGGTGCCGGCCGGGCCGCAGCACCAGCCGACGAGCTGGTGGTGTCCACGATCGTGTCGAGCACGTTGCTGTCGCGCATCGCGGAACGAGCGGGTGCCCAGTACGCCGGGACGCTCACCGGCTTCAAGTGGATCATGCGGGCGGGCGACACGCACCCGGGGCTTCGCTTCGCATTCGGCTACGAGGAGGCACTCGGATACGCGGTCACCGACGTGGTCCGCGACAAGGACGGCATCGGCGCTGCCCTCGCGCTGCTCGGCCTCGCCGCCGTCGCCCGATCGGCGGGCCAGTCGCTCATCGACGCCTATGACGAGCTGGAGGCGACGTACGGGGTGCACGCGACGACGCAGGTCACCGTGCCCACTACAAGGCCGGCCGGGGTGATGGCGCGACTACGGGCCGAGCCGCCGCAGAAGCTGGCGGGACAGGCCGTGATCGCGATTGCCGACCTGACTGGCGGGACCAGCGAGCTTCCCTCAGCCGACGTGCTCACCTACCGGCTGGCAGGCGGCCGGGTGGTCATCCGGCCCAGCGGGACTGAGCCCAAGATCAAGGCATACCTGGAAGTGGTCGAGCCGGTCGGCGGTGACGGGCTGGCCGCAGCCAGGGCGCGAGCGGCCGAGCTGATGGACCCGCTGCGCGCTGGCGTCAGCGACCTGCTGGCCGGCTAGCCGCAGCGTCCGTGCGGTGCGTCGTGGCGACCGTCTCAGCGGCGCGGTCGGCGGCCAGTTCCGCATCCGCGGCGATTTCAACCGGGCGAGCGGCGATACCACAAACAAAAACGCGAGCAGCGCATGGCATACTTCACCGTGACCTCCTGAAAACCGGCCCCGGCATTACTGAGATGTCTGCCGCGCCAGCGCCTGCAGAGCCGCCGGGAAGACCCCGGGCGGCGGCGTTACCAAGCCCGCGCCGACCTGGCCAGTTCCGGCGACCTTCCCGGCCATGCCGGTGTTGATCTGCGGAAGGATGCCGGTGCGCGCGACCAGCGTGACATCAATCCCGGCCGGCGTGCCGCGGAACTCCAGGGCCGGCACCCGGTAGAGCGGATGCTCGGCCAGCGTGATCTCGTACATGCGCCGCGTCGTGGCGAGCGCGTCCGCAGCCGTCCCGCCGACGAGTGCCGCGATCGCAGGCGCCGCCGCCATCGCGAAGCCGCCGAGCCCGGCGGTCTCGGTGATCGCCGAATCACCGATGTCCGGGCTCGCGTCATCGGGGCCATAGCTGCCGAGGAAGAGCCCCCGCGGCGTCAGCGCAGGCGCGGTGAACCACCGCTCCCCCGTGCCGGACACCTGGATGCCGAAATCGGTGCCGTTGCGCGCCATCGCCACGACCATCGTGGATCCGGGGATGTCACGGGCGGCGTCGAGTGCAAGCTTGCAGGCCGGCATCGCGAGGTTCAGGAAGAAGTGGTCGTTGCCGCCGATGAACGCCGCCGCCCTGGCGACGTCGCCCGAGGCGGCGCCGGACTCGACCATCGACGGAAGCAGGTCACGCAGCAGCATGAGGGTGCCGGTACGGTTCCGGTTGTGCGCCTCGTCGCCCATCTGCACCATCTGGGCGAGGATCGCGCTCACGTCCACCGGTCCGTGGCGGCGCACAGCTGCGGCGAGCAGCGGGCCGAGGACCTGCGACATCCAGCTCAGTCGCTCCAGCACGTCCGGCGAGAAGGCACCGTACCGCAGCACCTTGCCCAGCCCCTCGTTCAGCGAGCAGTACGAGCGCTGCCCCGTCGCCGGGTCCTCGAGCACGAACAGCCACATCGATGGCGAGATCACGCCGGACATCGGGCCAACGGCCTGCCGGGAATGGCACGGCGCGAGCGCGAAATTACCGCGCCCGGCAAGTTCTGCCGCCGCTTCGGGCGAGCTGGCGAGTCCCTCGAAGACCGCCGCGCCCATGAGCGCCCCGCGCAGCGGGCCCGATCCCCGCTCCCAGCTGACCGGCGGCCCGGCGTGCAGGAACTCACCAGGCTGCAGGTCAAGCGCCGTGCGCGCGGGCACCACGTCGACGAGGTGCGCCCGCGCGGCGAGCATGCGCGCGACGGCTTGTGAATTGGCTGCGTTCCGTCGCGGGTCGCTCAGGACGGGAACGAGGTCGTCCGCCGCCGCGGCCATCGGCGGTGCCCAGTCGACCCGGGTGACCCTGGCCGCCTGCCGCTCCGCCGCCTCGGCCAGCAGCTGCAGCCCGGAGCTGATGATATGCGGCTCGCGCCCTAGCAGCCCGCTCATCTGAGGCCCTCGGCCAGATCGCAGGCGAACCTGGCAGCTGCCGCGTTGGAGGCGAAGACGTGTGCCCCGGCCGCCTGAAGCGTCGCCGCCTGCCTGGCGAGGCCCTGCGGGTCGGAAGCCGCTCCGATCAGCGACACCACCACGGCTGCTCCCCCGCTCGCCCGCGCGGCCGCTATCGCCGGGCCGAGATCGGCCGCCGGATCCGGATGCGCGCCGTGCCCGAGCACGACGTCCAGCAGGATGACCGTCACTGCCGGATCGGCGGCCTCCGCCGCCAGCCGCTCCAGCCGGAGCGACTGGTCGATCATGGGATGCGCCCGGCCTGCGGTCAGCTCATCATCGCCGAAGTCGATCATGACGTGCCCGGTAGCTGTCGTCTCAGGCACAGGGCCCCGGGGCGCCAGCCGCCACTCCGGCCGCAGCGGAATGTTCGACCGGATCATGCCAAGGCGTTCGCTCGCGATGACCATGGCCTCGTCGCACAGAGTCCCGCCGGCGAACAGGCCGCGCAGTACGCCCGCGGGCCGAGTCGCGCCAGGACCGGGCCAGCGTGGCCAGGCCGGTACGGGCAGGCCGAGCACGCGCAACACGGTCTCGGCAGCCGCGGTCAGGTCCGGCTCACCCGGCGCGACCAGCGCGAACTGGACCGGCGTCGCCAGACCGTCCGCGAGCTCCCGCAGCCGTGCCGCCACGGCCGCGGCTGGCGGCTTGGACACTACGGTGATCAGCTCGGTGGCCGGGTCGGCGTCCAGCGCGGCGAGGGCGGCGCCGGCCGACCGGCCGCCAACCGCGGCAGTCAGATCCCGCCCGCCGACGCCGAGCGCGGCGCTGACGCCGGCGCCCGCATAGTCGAGCAGGCAGAGCACCTGCTGCGCGCCGGTCCCGGAGGCGGCGACGAGCCCGACCGGCCCGGGCGCCAGAGTGTGCGAGAAGCCAAGCCCGATGCCGCCGACGATCGCCGTGCCGCAGTCAGGGCCCATCACGATCAGGTTGCGCTGCGCCGCGATGTCCTTGAGCACGACCTCCTGCTCGACCGGCATGTTGTCGGAGAAGATCATGACGTCGCAGCCAGCGTCGAGTGCGTCCATCGCCTCGCCGAACGCGTACTGGCCGGGAACGGAGATCAGGGCGAGGCCAGGCCCGCTCGCCCGCACGGCAGCCGCGGTTGTCCGCGGCGCCTGCGCAGCCGCAGCGCCGCCACGTCCGCCACCCGGGCGGGCAGACAGCGCCGTATTGACGGCGGCAAGGGCGCCCGACAGCGCGGCCTCGTCGGTTGCGCGGACCGCGATCAGCAGCTGGTTGGGCCCGGCGTCCGGCGGTGGCAGGAAGCCCATCGTCGCCAGCAGGTCAAGGTTCAGCTCGGTGGCCATCGCGATCAGCGCTGCCTGCACCCCGCCGGCTTGCCGCACGTCTGCGCTGACCTGCATCAGCGTGACCGAGTCCGCGTAGGCGCCGGGCCTGGCCTCGACATGCTCGGCGGTCACGCGGCCCGCCCCGGCTGAGCCTGCCGGGCACCCTCGGCCGCGGCCATCAGGCCCAGGGCCAGCGCCGCGCCGGAGGTATGGCCCACCGACAACAGGCGGCTGACGGCACCGGCAGCCTGCCCGGGCTCGCCCGGCCCGGGTCTGCGCAGCCGCAGGCTCGTCAGGACCCCGGCGACTGCGGCCAGCTCATCGATGCATTCGCCGCGCCCGGCGTGCCACAGCAACGCCGCCGACAGCGCCGTCGTGCGGGCTGGTGCCAGAATGTCGATCATCTGGCGCAGCGCTGCGGCGTCAAGCCCGAAGGCGGCAGCGCCGACCAGGAACCCGGCCAGCACGTCGTCGCCGCTCGGCGTGAGCCCGGGACCACGGCCGAGCAGGCCCGTCGCAGCCGCGACGCTGACGTGAGGATCGCTGGCCAGGCCGGCCGCCAGCCGGATGTCGGTGCTGCTGCGCACCGTCCCACTGGGCGCCGCAGCACCCAGCATGATGCGCACCGCCGCAAGCGCGCTGGCCGCCACCTCGCCCCTGGCCGGCCGGGCCGGCGCCCACTCCCGCACCCCACGCACCATCACCCGGCCAGCCGGGCCCATCCAGCTCACCGCGCCGGCGCCAACCACGAACTCCCCCGCTGGCCCCTCCGGCACTGGAACGAGCGAGGTGAGCGGCAGCTCCGCGCTCGTCGTCGCGAGCACCAGGCCGCATGGCAGCCGGACTGCGTCATGGCAGAGCACGACGAGCACGCCAGGCTGCCCCGCAGTTTTCAGGTAGAGCGCCCCCCGGCTGAGGCCGAGCAACTCCGCCGGCCGAGCCGGCCCGGCGAGCACGGGCCGGAGGGCGCTGCTGGCCGCTGCCACGTACATCACATCTCGCCATCCGGTAGCAGAAGTTGATTTCAGTTATGCCTCCGGCAGCGTACCGTCACGCTATGGACGTAACGGCTGAGTCAGGCGCATCGTGAAGCCCCGGCCGCTCGGCTATATCCGGCCGCAGTCGGTGGCCGAGGCGCTGGCCGCGCTGGCGCCGCCGGACCTGGAGGCGAAGGTGCTCGCCGGCGGCCAGTCCCTCGTGCCGCTGATGTCCCTGCGGCTGGCCTCGCCTGACCTTCTGGTTGACATCAACCGCCTCACCGAGCTGAGTTACGTCGAGGTGGCCGATGGTCAGGTACGGGTCGGCGCACTAGCCCGTCATGCCGACGTCCTGGCAAGCCCGGCGGCGGCAGCCGCGCAGCCGCTGCTGCGCCAGGCGCTCCGGTTCGTTGCGCACCCAACCGTCCGCAACCGCGGCACGACGGTGGGCAGCATCGTGCACGCCGACCCCGCCGGCGAGATGCCCGCGGTCCTGGCGCTGCTCGCGGGCACCGTAGTCGTGGCGAGCACAGCCGGCCAGCGGTCGATCCCCGCCGGCGAGTTCTTCCTCGGGCCGCTGGAGTCGGCCGTGCAGCCGGGCGAGCTCGCCACCGAAGTACAGTTCCCGGTGCTTCCGGGCGCCGCCGCCGGCACCGGGTTCACCGAGGTCAGCCGACGGCGCGGTGACTACGCGGTCTGCGGCGTCGCCGCGACGGCGTGGCTGCGGGCCGACGGCCGCATCGGCGGCGCGAAGGCGGCGTACCTGTCCGTAGCGCCGTCCCCGGTCGTCCTTGACCTCACCGAGGCGGTGGCAGGCCTGGCGGCCGACGCGGTGTCATTCCCGGCCGCCGCGAGCCTCGCTCGCGCCCGGCTCGAGCCGGACTCTGACATCCACGCCTCGGCGGACTACCGCCGCCATCTAGCAGGGGTTCTCACCGAGCGAGCGCTCGTCGAGGCGCTCGCGGAAGCGCTGCGGACGGTGGCCGCGTGAGCGCTGCCGGCGAACTGCACGGTGAGGAACTGCACGAGGTGCGCCTGATCGTGAACGGCAGCGCGCGCACGGCTCGGGTGCCCGCCCGCCGGCTGCTCTCCGACTGCATCCGGCACGACCTGCGTCTGACCGGCACGCACGTCGGCTGTGAGCACGGCGTCTGCGGCGCTTGCACGATCCTGCTCGACGGGAGACCGGTCCGCTCGTGCCTGCTGCTGGCCGTCAGTGCCGACGGCGCTGACATCACCACCATCGAGGGCCTCGCTGAGCCCGACGGCAGGCTGTCACCGGTGCAGCAGGCATTCTCCGAGTGTCACGGCCTTCAGTGCGGCTTCTGTACTCCCGGTTTCCTGACCACGATTACCGCGGGACTGCGGGCTGTTCCCGACCCCGACGACGAGCAGGCACGCGAGATGATCGGCGGTAACCTCTGCCGGTGCACTGGCTACCAGAACATCCTGGCCTCGGTGCACCGGGCGGCGGAGATCATTCGCGAGCGAGCCGCATCGGACTCCAGCCTCACGAGCCAGTCCTCGGCAGCGAGACCGGCGGGACCCGCATGAGCTCGCTGTTCGGCGCTCGGGTGCAGCGTGTCGAGGACGGCCGACTGATCCGCGGCCACGGCGCCTACCTCGACGACCTCGGCCCGGACGCGCTGGCCGCCGCGTTCGTGCGCAGTCCGCTCGCGCACGCGCGCATCACCGACATCGACGTCAGCCGCGCGCTCGAGGTGCCCGGACTGGTCGCGATCTACACCTACCAGGACCTGCCGGCCCTGCTGGCCGAGCCCCTGCCGCTGCTGATCCCGCATCCGGCGCTCACTCATGGGCGGACGCCTTATGCCCTGGCTAACGGCGAGGTCAACCACGTCGGCGAGGCGATCGTCATGGTGGTCGCGGCCGACCGCTATCTGGCCGAGGACGCCGCAGACCTTATCGATGTCAGCTACGAGCCCCTTCCCGCGGTGGTGGGCCTGGACGCCGCCCGGGCAGCCGTGCACCTCGTGCACGACGGCGTCCCTGGCAACCGCGCTGCCAATGCAGTTCAGGAGCACGGCGACACCGCGGCCGCCATCGCTGCGGCCCCGCATGTGCTCGAACTCGACCTGGAAATCGAGCGGTCAGCGTCCACGCCGCTTGAGGGCCGCGGCGTCCTGGCCCAGTGGGACGAGCAGCAGAGGCGACTGGTCGTGTGGACATCCACCCAGACCTCGACGGGGGTACGAGCCGCCGTCGCGGCCAAGCTGGGCCTCGACCTGACTCAGGTCGACGTCATCACCCCGGACGTCGGCGGCGGCTTCGGGGTAAAGATCGTGCATCCGTGGCCCGAAGAGGTGCTCGTCCCCTGGGCCGCCCGGCGGCTCGGCAAGCCGGTCAAGTTCACCGAGGACAGGCGCGAGCACTTCATCGCCAGCGCGCACGAGCGCGGTCAGCAGCACCACGTCACTGTCGGCTATGACGACGAGGGGCGGATCCACGGCCTCGATGTGCGGTTCTGGCATGACAACGGCGCCTACGTGCCCTACGGGCTCATCGTGCCGATCGTCACCTCTACTCAGCTCCTCGGGCCGTATAAGCCTGGCGCCTACCGGGTGGAGTTCGACTCGCTGTACACCAACACCGTGCTGGTCACCCCGTACCGGGGCGCGGGGCGGCCGCAAGGCTGCTTCGTGATGGAGCGGACCATGGACTCGATCGCGGCGGCCCTGGGGCTGGACCGGGCCCTGGTCCGCGAGCGCAACTTCATTCAGCCGGGCGAGATGCCCTACGACCAGGGGCTGATCTTCCAGGATGGCCGCCCCCTCATCTACGATTCCGGCGACTACCCAGCGCTGCTCACCAAGCTCAAGGACCTGATCGGCTGGGACAAGTTCGCGCCACTCAAGGAGGCAGCGGCAGCCGAAGGCCGGCGCATCGGCATCGGCCTGGCCTGCTACGTCGAAGGCACCGGCGTCGGCCCGTACGAGGGCGGCCATGTCCTGGTGGAGACGTCCGGGAAGGTCAAGGTCGCTACCGGCCTGACTAGCCAGGGGCAGGGCCACCAGACCATGCTGGCGCAGCTGGTCGCCGACGAGCTTGGCGTGGCCCTGGCGGACGTCGAGGTCGTCACCGGTGACACCAGGCGCTTCGGCTACGCGGTCGGTACGTTCGCATCACGGACGGCTGTGATGAGCGGGTCGGCGGTCACGCTCGCGGCACGGAAGGCGAAGGAGAAGGCGCTGCGGGTCGCGGCCGAGGCCATGGAGGTCTCGCCCGCTGACCTGGAGATCACCGACGGCATCGTGCAGGTCAAAGGCGATCCCGACAGTGGCATCAGCCTCGGCACCATAGCGGTGCTGTCGAACCCGTTGCGGTACGCCTTCGATGACGCCGCGAAAGCCGCGACGCAGTTCGCCGGCGGAGGCGACATGAGCAAGCCGCCGATAGCACCCGATGAAGAGCCCGGCATCGAGGGGCGCGCCTACTTCTCGCCGGTGCGCTCGACGTTTGCCAGCGGCATGCACGCGGCGATCGTCGAGACCGACCCGGACACTGCGGAAATCACGATCCTGCGCTACTGCGTGGTGCACGACTGCGGCCCGCTGATCAACCCGCTGATCGTCGAGGGGCAGATCCATGGCGGCGTTGCCCAGGGTGTCGGCGGGGCGCTGTATGAGCGGATGGCCTATGACGAGACTGGCCAGCTGGTCAACGCGTCCTTCATGGACTTCCTCATGCCGTACGCCAGCGAGGTGCCTCGCGAAATCGAGATCGACCACCTGGAGACGCCGTCGCCGCTGAACCCGCTGGGCGTCAAGGGCGCCGGCGAGGCCGGAGTCATTCCCGGCGCCGCGGTCCTGGCGGCGGCGATCGAGGACGCCGAGGCCATTGCGATCCGGTCCATGCCCATCTCGCCGTCCGACCTGTTCGAGCTCCGGCGCAGGGACCGGTGACGAATGCCAGCTGACCGTACGGCGGCGCCCAAGCGCCGCCTTCGCCTTGGCGTGGATACCGGCGGCACCTTCACCGACGTGGTGGCCTTCGACGAGATCACCGGTGAGCTGGCGGTGACGAAGACGCCGTCGACACCCGCAGACCCGGCGCAGGGCTTCATGACCGGGCTGGCGAAGATCCTCGGGCTGCTCGCGGCGGAACCGGCCGAGATCGCCTCCGTCAGCCACGGCACGACGATCGCGACTAACCAGCTGCTGTCCGGCGATATCGGCGAGCTCGGATTCGTCACCACCGAGGGCTACGAGTTCATGCTGGAAATCGCCCGGCAGTCCGTGCCCGATGGCTACGGCAACTCCTATTTCTGGGTCAAGCCAGACCGGATCGTGCCGCCGGACCTGGTGAAGGCCGTGGCGGGCCGGATGGATCACACCGGCGCGGAGCTGCGCCCGTTCGATGAGGCGCAGGCAACTGCGGCGGCCCGGTGGTTCCGCGATCGCGGCATCAACGCGCTCGGCGTATCGTTCCTGCACTCCTATGCCAACTCCGAGCACGAGGAGCGGATGGCCAGGGTACTGGCCCGCGAGCATCCGGGTGCGGTGGTATCGCTGTCGTCGCAGGTCCTGCCCGAGTACCGGGAGTACGAGCGATCGATGACCACGCTGATTGATGCCGCCGTCAAGCCGCGCGTGTCGCGGTACCTATCGGCTGTCGAGCAGCAGCTGGCAGCCGTGCGCGCTGACCCGATCCCGCTGCACGTCATGACCTCGAATGGCGGGGTGGCCACTGCCGCGGAAGTCATCGGCCGGCCGATCGCGACGGTGCTGAGCGGTCCGGCCGCGGGCGCCGTCGGCGCCGCGATGATCGCGCAGAACGCGGGCATCACCTCGGTTTTGACGTGTGACGGCGGCGGCACCTCGACCGACGTGGCGGTCGTCGTCGGCGGCGAGCCCGCGCTGACGACCGAGGGCTCCGTGGGCGCGCACCCCTCGAAGATCCCGATGGTGGACGTCGTGACCGTCGGCGCGGGCGGCGGGTCGGTCGCCTGGGTGTCGCCAGAGGGCTCGCTGAAGGTCGGGCCGCGGTCGGCGGGCGCTGATCCCGGCCCGCTGTGCTACGGCACGGGCGGCCGCGACGTTACCGTCACCGACGCCCACCTCGTGCTCGGCCGGATCCCGCCGCATCTGCTCGGCGGGGAGATCCCGCTGGACGCCGACGCTGCGCGCTCCGGGCTGGCCGACCTCGCCGCGAAGCTCGGCATGCCGGCGGACGAGTGCGCAGCCGGGATCCTGGAGGTCTCGGCCTGGAACCAGGCCAACGCGGTGCGCCAGATCACGGTCAGGCGCGGCCTCGACGTGCGCGACTTCACCCTGGTGACGTTCGGCGGATCCGGGTCGCTGCTAGTCTGCCCGCTGATCGAGATCCTCGGCGTGCGTGGCGTGCTGGTGCCGCGCAACCCCGGCAACGTCTCGGCTTTCGGGCTGCTGACCGTCGACGTCCGCACGGACTACGTGCGCACGAGCGTGGCGCGGCAGTCCGAGCTGGACCACGCCGCGATCGAGGCAAGCTACGCCGGGCTCGCGGCGCGTGCACACGATGCCCTGACCGCGCAGGGCTTCGCGGCGGACACCCACCGGCTGATCCGGACCGCCGACCTGCGCTATTACGGACAGGCTTTCGAGGTACGCGTGCCGGTGACCGCTGACCCGGTGGGACCGGCAGTGGCCGAGGCGGCAGCAGCGGACTTCCACGCGGCGCACCGCGCACTGTACGGGTACGACTTCCGCGCCGACCCCAGGCAGCAGGTCGAGTGGGTGAACCTTCGGGTCACCGGGATCGGCCCGATCCGGCGGCCGCAGCTGGCCCCGGTGGCGGGCGGGGATGGCGACGCTAGGCGAGCAGTGACCGGCCGGCGGCCAGTGGTGTTCGCGCGGGCCGCCGGGCCGGTCGATACCGCGATTTTCTGGCGGTCCGCGCTCGCAGCAGGAGACGAGGTAGCCGGTCCCGCGATCATCGAGGAGTACGGCGCGACGATCCCGCTGCATCCCGGGTTCGCCGCGCGCGTCGACGGGTTCGGCAACTTGCTGGTCGGGCCAGCATGACGACACCCATGACGGCACCGACGCTCGTCACCGGCCCGCGCGGACCGGTAGACCCGGTGCTGCTGGAGATCGTTGCCGGCAGCCTCGCCGCCATCGAGAAGGAGGTCGAGACCGCGATCGGCCGCACATCGCGGTCTCCGATGATCAGGGATGCGCACGACTTCCGCGCCGGCATTCACGACCGGCTGCTGCGCAAGCTCACCGGGCGCTCGTATAGCGCGCTTGTGCACCCCATCGCTCGCGACTTCCCGCTGGCGGGCATGCGGCCGGGCGACGTGTTCTTCCACAACGACGTGTACCTGTCCGAGGGCGGCATCGGGCACCTGCCGGACCTGTGCGTTACCGTGCCGGTCTTCGCGGCCGGCTAGGCACGGGCGCCGAGCCGGAGGTGGTCGCGTTCGTCCAGGCGTTCGGCCACCACGATGACATTGGCGGTGCGGTTCCCGGGTCGATGCCGAGTCACGCCACCAGCGTCTTCTCTGAGGGACTGATGGTTCCGCCGATCAGGCTGTGGGACGCGGGCGTGCCCAACCGGGCCGCCCTCACCATCATGACCCGCAACTCACGGATGCCCGACTCTCTCGCCGCCGACCTGGACGCGGAATGCTCCGCCTGCCTTATGGGCGCGCGCCGGCTATCAGAGCTGTTCGGACGCTACGGCCGGGCCGATGTCGAGGCCTGCTTCGATGAGATCGTCGCGAGCACCACGCGCACCTACCGGCAGGAGATCCTCTCCAAGATCCCGGCCGGGACCTGGACCTGGGAGGACTATGCCGAGCACGACGGGGTCGACCCGCCGCGGCTGCATACCCAGCGGATCACGCTCACCAGGACCACGTCCGACGAGCCAGGCGGGCCGCGGCTCATCCTCGATTTCGCCGGGACCGGACCGCAGGCGAAGGGCCCGATCAATCACTGCGCGAACTACGCCGACGGCAACTTCCTCGCCAAGTGGCTCGCGCCGATCCTGCGCAACCTTGCGGACACGCCGGAGCGGATGGCCGAGCTGGACGTCAACGAGGGCGTCGTCGAGCTGATGGAGATGCGTTTCCCGCCGCCCGGCACGCTGCTCACCCCGGTGTTCCCCGCCCCGACGAACGCGCGCACGTTCGTGATCCTGCGCCTGCTCGGCGTGTTCGCGGGCGTGCTGGCCAAGGCCGTCGGCGGGCAGATGCCCGCCGACCAGGAGACGATCCGCTACACCGGCGTCTACGGGCAGACCGCGGACGGTGAGCCTTACCTCATGCGCGAAGTGCTCGGCGGCGGGTCCGGCGGCCGCTACTACGCCGACGGCGAGGACACCATCCATGTGGTGCCCGACTCGCAGAACCTGCCTGCCGAGTTCACCGAGGCCCGTTTCCCGCTGCTGGTGGAGAGGCTGGGCCTGGCGGTGGACTCCGGCGGGCCCGGCAAGTTCCGCGGCGGACTCGGCTACGAGAAAGTCCTGCGGATGCGCGCGGACGGCTATTTCATGTCGATCGCCGACCGCTCCATCCTGTCCTGCTGGGGCGTGAACGGCGGCCGGGCCGGACGCCCGTTCCAGGTAACGGTCGATCCCGGCGGCCCGGCCGAGCGCGAGGTCGACGCGCTGGCCGACGGAGAGTTGGTGCCGGCCGGCACGGTGATCCGGATCAGGACCACGGGGGGCGGGGGCTGGGGCGACCCGCTCGAGCGTGACCCGGCGCTGGTAGCACGCGACGTCCGGTGGGGCAAGGTGTCCCGCCCAGCCGCGGCCGCGGACTATGGCGTGGTGCTGACCGGACCGCCCGACGACCTGGTAGCGGACGACACGGCGACGCGCGCCTTGCGTGGCAGCCAGCGCGCCGGGCGGCGCGACGCACCGCCTTTCTTCGACCGGGGGCCCGGCTTCAGCCTGCTGGCCGGCGGACTGACGGCAGCTGACGTGGACTGGCTGTGACAGTCCTGATCGCGCTCGGCGGCAATGCGATGACGGCGCCAGATGGCAGCGCCCGGCCGGAGGATCAGCGTGTGGCCATCGGCGTCGCAGCGGAGTCGGTTGCCGATATCGTGGCGGCCGGCAACCCGGTCGTGCTCACGCATGGCAACGGCCCGCAAGTCGGCAACCTGCTGGTCAAGAACGAGATCGCGGCTGCCGTTGTCCCGCCAGTGCCGCTCGACTGGTGCGGCGCGCAGACGCAGGGAACGATCGGCGTCCTCCTGCTCAACGCGCTCGACGCCGCGCTCGCCAGGCGCGATGTCAACTCGCGGACGGCAGTGGTGATATCGCGGACGCTCGTCAACCCCGACGATCGCGGGTTCGCCGACCCGACGAAGCCGATCGGCCGGTACCTGTCGGCCGCCGAGGCCGCCGACCTGATCGCGCATGGCCAGACCTGGCGCGATTTCGGGTCACGAGGCTGGCGGCGGGTCGTCGCGTCGCCCGAGCCGCTGGCGTGCCTGGATGCAGCCACCACCGCGGCCCTGCTCGCCGCGGGATTCGTCGTGGTCTGCGCGGGCGGCGGCGGCGTGCCCACCATCCGGGACGAGCGCGGCGAGCTGCAGGGGGTGGAGGCCGTGATCGACAAAGACCTGACCGCGGCCGTGCTAGCCCGGCAGCTCAGCGCCGATACGCTGATCATCGCCACGGACGTCGACGCGGTGATCGAGGGCTGGGGCACCGCCGCCGCTCGCCCGATCGGGGAGATCGCGGTCGCCCGGATGCGCGCTCTCGCCGGCGACGGGCATTTCCCGGCCGGCAGCATGGGCCCTAAGGTCGAGGCTGCCTGCCGGTTCGCCGAGACCGGGCGCCGGGCGATCATCACGTCCTTGCACCACATCGCGGACGCTCTGGCCGGAAAGGCTGGCACTGCCGTTGTCCCGTGAGCCGACCCAGCTAGCCCAGGAGGTAGATCCGTGCCCGAGCCGATCGAGGTACGCAAGGTTCCATTGCATCATGTGTCTGACGCCAGCGAGCTGACCAAGCTCATCGACGCCGGCGTGCTAGAGGCGGACCGGGTCGTCGCGGTGATCGGCAAGACCGAGGGGAACGGCGGGGTCAACGACTACACCCGGATCCTGGCCGATCGCGCCTTCCGGGAAGTGCTGGTGGCCAAGGGCAGCCGCGGCGCCGACGCGGTCGCGCAAGTGCCGATCGTGTGGTCCGGCGGCACCGACGGGGTGCTCAGCCCGCACGCCACGATCTTCGCCACGCTGCCGCCGGACGCGGCAGACGTGACCGGCGAACCGCGGCTGTCGGTCGGGTTCGCGATGAGCGAGCCGCTGCTGCCCGAGGACATCGGCCGGACTGCAATGATCACCAAAGTTGCGGAGGCCGTGCGGGCGGCGATGGCACAGGCGGGCATCAGCGACCCGGCGGACGTGCACTATGTGCAGACGAAGACGCCGCTGCTGACGATCCAGACGATCCGGGACGCGGCGAGCCGCGGGCAGAGCGTGTGGACCGAGAACACCGGCGAGTCCATGGACGTGTCCAACGGCACCGCCGCTCTCGGCATCGCCGTCGCGCTCGGCGAGATTCCGATGCCTGCCGACAGCGACGTCATGCATAGCCGCGCGCTGGGTTCCGCGGTGGCGTCCTGCTCCTCCGGCGTCGAGCTCGACAGGGCGCAGGTAGTCGTAGCCGGGAACGTGCGCGGGATCGGCGGACGGTACCGCATCGGTCACTCGGTCATGGCGGACGCACTGGATGCCGACGGCATCTGGGCAGCGATCAGGAGCGCCGGGCTGGCGCTGCCGGACCGGCCGCACCCGAGCGACCTGGACGGCAGGCTGGTCAACGTGTTCCTCAAGTGCGAGGCCAGTCAGGACGGGCGGGTCCGGGGGCGGCGTAACGCGATGCTGGACGACTCCGACGTGCACTGGCACCGGCAGATCAAGGCGTGCGTTGGCGGCGTCGCGGCGGCCGTGACGGGCGACCCTGCCGTGTTCGTCTCGGTGTCAGCAGCGCATCAGGGACCTGACGGCGGCGGGCCGGTCGCCGCCATCGTCGATCTCGGTCACAGGCCGGCGTAGGCGACCGCGACCCGCGCGGCAAGCTCGGCGTTATCGGCGATCAGGCGCCGGTTGACCTGTACGCTGCGGCCGCCGCTGAGCTCCTCGACAGCTGCCAGCACGGCCGGCGTCACTGCCTGGCCGGTCACGCCCGCGCGGCGCGCCTGCTCCACCGCCTCCGTCACGAGAGCCTCAAGATCAAGGCCGCCGGCCGGCGGGCGGGCCAGGATGAGCCCGCCGGAGGGAACGAGCTGCCAGTGCATCGCCGCGATCTGGGCGGCCTCGGCCGCCCGCGCGACGGTCGCCGAGACCGGGGGTCCGCCGTCGGCGCTGTAGAACATCGGCAGCGTCGGGGTCTGCCAGCCGAGGACCGGGATTCCCAGCGTCTCCAGCAGCTCGGCAGTCGCGCTGACGTCCAGGATCGACTTGGCGCCCGAGCAGACCACCACCGCCGGCGTCCGCGCGAGCTGCGGGAGGTCAGCGGAGATATCCAGAGTCTCGGCAAAGCCGCGGTGAACGCCGCCGATGCCGCCGGTGCCGACGAACCGGATGCCGACCGCACGGCTGACCGCGAGCGTGCCGCCGACGGTTGTCGACCCCAGCGCGCCCTGGACCACGCAGGCGGCAAGATCGCGCGCGCCTACCTTCCGTGCGCCCTGGCCGGCGTCAGCGAAGCGCTTCAGCTCGTCGGCGTCCAGTCCGACCCGCACCGCACCGTCAATGACACCAATCGTGGCAGGCGTCGCGCCAGCGGCCCTGACCCGCTGCTCCGACTCGAGCGCGGCCTCAAGCCCGCGGCCGGCCGAGAACCCGTGCGACACCAGCGTCGTCTCGAGCGCGACCACTGGGCGGCCAGCGCTGAGCGCATCGGCGATCTCAGCCGTCACCTGCGGCGCACCGGTCACGGCATGGCCCCCATCTTCGCTACCGCCCGGGCCGCTGCGGCCAGGCCAAGTTCGACTCCGCCGACCAGATAACCGGCCGCGAAAGCATCGCCCGCCCCGGTTGAGTCAACCGGAGCGGTGGACACGGCCGGGAAATGCCTCCCGTCGATGCGGATGCCTTCGGCGCCCAGCTTAACGATGAGAACCCCGGCGCCGACCAGTCCGCCGCCCTGCGCGCCGCCAAGGAGCGCGGCTTCGGCCTCGGTCCCGAACACGACCTCGGAACCGAGCGAGACGATGAGCTCGCGGAAGCTCGCCACCCCGTACGACTCGATCATGGCTGTCGACGACAAGTCGATGGCCAGGCGCACCGATCGCTGGATCGCAGCGTGCGCCATCGCGATGGCTGCTGTGCGCATCGGCTCCCTGGCCAGTGCGTAACCGCTCAGGTACAGCCACTCGCAGCCGTCGAGCCAGTGCGGCCTGACCGCGGCCGCAGTCAGCCCCGCGCCGACGCCGCGGTCAGTCAGCATGGACCGCTGCCGGCCGCCGGTCGACAGTGAGACCACGACACCGGTGTTCCCCTGAACTATCGGGCCGACAAGCTCCACGCCGCGACGCGCAAGCTCGGCGCTGACGATCTCGGCGCCAAGATCGGTCCCGCGCGCGGCGATCAGCCTGGTGCGCCCGCCCAGCTCGACGGCCCAGGCTGCAACGTTCGCGGCCTGCCCGCCCAGGCCGAAACTCGTCGCTGCCGGCGTATCGGTTTCCAGGCGCAGCGGGCCTGACATCCGGACCACCACATCGAGATGCGCATCGCCGAGAAGGCAGATCATCGCATCAGTGTCGCGCACTCATCGTCCGTGGCCCCGCAGCCAGCGAGCGTCACAAGAGCTGATCGAGGGTGATCGGCAGCGAGCGGATGCGCCAACCGGTGGCGTGGAAAACTCCGTTGGCGATGGCGGCCGCGATGCCGACCAGGCCGATCTCGCCGATCCCTTTGACCCCGATCGGGTTGAACCGGTCAGGTTCGCCGACGAACAGCACCTCCAGGCTGGGGATGTCGGCGTTGACCGGCACGAGGTAGTCACCGAGGGTTGCGTTGGCGATCCGCCCGGTCGGGTCGGTCACCGTCTCCTCCAGCAGCGCCATCCCGATCCCGCCGACCGTGCCGCCGATGATCTGGCTGGTGGCGGTCTTCTCGTTCAGGATGCGCCCGCCGTCAATCGCGGACACGATCCGCGCGACCCGCACCAGGCCCAGATCCGGATCGACGCGGACCTCAGCAAACTGGGCGGCGAACGCGCCTGCCGGTGCCATGCCGGCGTCCTCTGGCTTGGGCGGCGCGCTGCTGCCGTCGGCGGTCAGCCCCCCGAGGCCGTGACGGGCGAGGATGTCGGAGTAGGCCTCACCGCGGGCCGGGTCGCGGCTGAGCTGGATGCGGCCGTCCCCGGCCGTCACTTCGTCGAGGCGGCAGCCGCGCAGCGGTGAACAAGGGTCGTCCGCGACCGTGTCGAGGAATGCCTGGATGACCCCGCGGCATGCGGAGTGGACGGCGCTGCCGAGCGCCATCGTCAATCCCGACCCGCCCTCCGGCGCCGCCGATGGCAGGTCGGTGTCGCCGAGTCGGAACTGAACCTCATCGAGCCGGAGGCCCAGCAGCTCGGCGGACAGCTGGGTCATCACGGTGTATGTCCCCGTGCCGATGTCGGTCGCGGCGCTGCCCACCAGCGCGGTCCCGTCCGCCCGGACGGACGCTCTGGCCTGGCAGGGCGGCTGGAACCAGAAGAAGCTGACCCCGGCCATGCCGTACCCGACCCGCCAGCTCCCGTCACGCATCGAGCCCGGCCGGGGGTCGCGGGCCGACCAGCCGAACCGCTCGGCGCCCTGCTCAAAGCAGGCGCGCAAGGCTTTGCTTGACCACGGCAGGCCAAGCTGCGGCTGCTCCTCGGCATAGTTGCGCAGCCGCAGCTCCAGCGGGTCCATGCCGATCGCATAGGAGAGCTCGTCCATGGCGCATTCCAGCGCGAAATTGCCCTGCGCCTGACCCGGCGCCCGCATTGACGTCGGAAGCGGAATGTTCAGCCGGGCCTGCCTGTCCCGGACGTCGACGTTAGGACACGCATACGCCCAGGCGGAGTCGCACGCGACTGGCTCGTAGTTGTCGTCTTCCACCGCAATCGAGTTCATCGCCTCGTGGTTGAGTACGGTCAGCTGCCCGCCGCGGCTCGCCCCGAGCCTGACGTGCTGGATCGTCCTGGTGCGGTGCCCGACACCGGTGAACATCTCCGGGCGGGTCAGCACGAGCTTCACCGGGCGCCTGGCGGTCCGCGCGGCCAGCGCCGTCAGGACGACATGCGGCCAGGCCCGGAGGCCGGCCCCGAATCCGCCTCCGACAAATGGCACGAGCACCCGGATGCCACTTTCGGGAACGCCGAAGGCGGCCGCGAGAGTTGCCCGGACACCCTGAGGCCACTGGGAGGAGTCGTGGACGGTGAGCGAGTCACCGACCCAGACCGCGACCGTGGCGAACAGTCCCATCGGGTTGTTCGTCTCATCCGGGGTGGTGTAGACGGCATCGACGGTGACGTCGGCGGCTGTCAGCCCGGCCGCCACGTTGCCGCGATGCGCATCCATCCCCCACGGATCGGTCACCACCTCCGCCCGCGGGTCGTCGAGCTCCAGCAACGGCTCCGTTGCCTCGTAGTCGACCTCGATGAGGCGGCCCGCGGCATTCGCTTCCTCGGCCGTCTCGGCGACCACCACGCCGACGTACTGGCCGTAGTGCAGGATCCGGTCATCCTGCAGCGGCGGTGGCGGCTGCCGCCAGAACGGGGTGTCGGGACCGCGATTCAGGTGCGGTGCGTTGCGATGAGTGATCACGGCGAGCACGCCCGGTGCGGCCTCGGCGGCGGTGGTCTGGACGCCGCGAATCCGCCCCGCTGCCACCGTGGCACGCACGAGCACGGCGTGCCCCATATCGGGATAGCTGAAGTCGCCAGGGTAGGCAGCTGTGCCGGTGACCTTCAGCGGCCCGTCTACCCGGTCCACGCCCGGCCCGATCAGCCGGACAGCCTCGATCGTCATGGCGTCATCCCTTCACGGTGCGCACATCACGGGGCGTCTGTCACGGTGTGCAGGGCTCGCACCAGCGTCCGCTTCGCCAGCTCGACCTTGAACGCCGTACCGGGCACGGTGAACGGGTCGCGCACCGCGACCTCGGCGGCGGCGCGAAAAGTTTCGTCGCTGGCCGGCTCGCCGCGCAGCACCTGCTCAGCGTCGAAGGCGCGCCACGGGATCGTGCCGACCCCGCCCAGGCCAATCCGCGCCGTCCGGGTCACCCCGCCGTCAAGCACAACGGCTACCGCTGCCGATGCCAGCGCGAACTCATATGAGGTGCGGTCGCGGACCTTCAGGTACGCCGATCGTGCGGCCGGGGGCAGCAGCGGAATCTCGATCTCGGTGATCAGCTCGCCATGCGCGAGCACAGTCTCGATGTCGGGCGTATCCCTGGGCTCCAGGTAGAACTCGGTCATCGGCACCCGGTGCACGCCGCTCGGGCCGAGGATCTGCACGATCGTGTCCAGCGTCACGAGCGACACAGCCAGGTCGGAGGCGTTCAGCGCGATGCAGTTCTTCGATGCGCCCAGGATCGCGTGCATCCGGGCGGGACCCCGCACCGCAGCGCAGCCGCTTCCCGGCTCCCGCTTGTTGCAGGCGTCGACTGCCGGGTCGCGGAAGTACCGGCAGCGGGTGCGCTGCAGCAGGTTGCCACCGATGGTGGCCATGTTGCGGAGCTGGACCGATGCGCTCCGCAGCAGCGCCTCACGGACGAGCGGCAGGCGCGCAGACACGACGGGGTCGGCGGCGAGTTCTTCCATCGTCGTGGTGGCGCCCACGCGGATCGCGTCGGCTTCAGCGGTAATCCACTTCAGCGGCAGCCGGGTGATGTCGACCAGCCGGTCCGGCGAGATGATGCCGTCCTTCAGCATCAGATCCACTTCAGTGGTGCCGCCGGCGAGATAGTCGGCATCCGGATCGGCAGTGACCGTCGCCACCGCCTGCGCTGGCTCGGTGGCCTGGATGTACTCGAACGGGCGCATGGCTACCTGCTTCCTCGCCCGGCGACCTCGCGGATCGCGGCCACGATGTTGACGTACGCACCGCAGCGGCAGATATTGCCGCTCATGAACTCGCGAATGTCCTCGTCGCTGCCCGCGCGGCCCTCGCCGAGCAGCCCGACCGCCGACATGATCTGGCCGGGCGTGCAGTAGCCGCACTGGAACGCGTCGTGCCGGATGAACGCGTCCTGCACCGGGTGGCGAACGCCGTTGCTGGTGAGGCCCTCGATGGTTACCACCTCGCGGCCGTCGCATTGCGCCGCCAGCGTCAGGCAGGACAGCATCCGCCTGCCGTCGACCAGGACAGTGCAGGCGCCGCAGGCGCCCTGGTCGCAGCCCTTCTTCGTACCGGTCAGCCCGAGCCGGTCACGCAGCACGTCGAGCAATGTGGCCCGCGCGTCGATCTGCAGTCGCTCGGACCGTCCGTTGATCCGGATCCTCGCGGCAACCTGCGGAATCGTGCCCTGGTGATCGTGGTCGACATCCCTCACGGCAGCGGCTCCTCCCCACGATGAAGGCGCTCTCCACGGTCATGGGCAACGGCCACGAGTGGTGGCCTTAGCGGCAGCACGTGCCAGCGATATCCGTGGAGCAACAGCCCAGCAGCATTCAGCGCTGGTCGCCACGGGCGAATGAGTTGTCGTTGATACCCCCCGTAACCCGACGGTAAACAAGCCTCAAACCGCATAAGTCCGCCAGTCTGCCCCGCCCTCTACTCGCGCTGGAACGGGACGGCACGGAATGGAACGCCGCCATCGAAGAGGGCTCACTGACCGTTCGGACGGTGGGTGTCGCAGACGGCAACGTGCCGAGAGGGTGGGGAAAGACAATGAGAATGAGATGCGTCTTCGCGAGGGTTGCTGCCGGGCTGTGCACGCTGGGGCTCGGACTGACGCTCTGGGCAGTGGCCCCGGCCGCTCAGGCCGCGCCGACGGCCACCTACAAGTACACGCTCAGCAAGATCGCCTTCACGGGCCCGCGCCTCGCGATCGCCGCTACCGACAGCCACGGCGACCTGTATTACTTCTGGCAGAAGGTCGGCACCACCAAGTGGCACAAGCAACTGGTGGCGGGCGGCGGTCACGGGCAGGCCTACAGCAAGCCGTCGATTGTCTGGACCGGCAGCACGGTCATGATCGCCACCCTGGATGCCTCTGGTGACCTGGTCGCTTACACCCAGCACAGCAGCACCTGGAAGCGCAAGGTGGTAGCCAAGGCCGCGGGCCACCGGTACCAGGCTCCGTCGATCGCGGCCGTCCCCGGAGGGGCAGTGCTGATCACCGCCGGCAAGCCTGGTCAGCTGACATCCTTCGAGCAGGCGTCCCCTGGGAGCAGCTGGACTGAGCAGACAGTCGGGTTCGGCAACTTCGGCTCTCCCTCGATCATCACCGCTTATGACACCCTCATCTCGAGGTACCTGGCGCTGATCACGGCGACCAGCGGCGGCACCCTCTACTTCTGGTGGGAGCGGCTGGACGTTCCGAGCTGGCATCAGGAGACCGTCGCCACTGCCGGCCCCGGCGGGAGCTACGCCGGCGGTTCGCTCGCCGCGACCACGACCAAGCTAGAGATCACTGCGGCGACCACAGCCGGAGCCGTGGACACCTGGTCACAGTCAATCGGTGGCAGCGGCTGGAGCGAGCAGACGGTCGCCACCGGCAGCGGCGGCCAGTACTCCCACCCGGCGTTCACCTGGACCGGGCCGGTAAACGGCGGGTCCGTCTCCTATCTCGTCATCGCCGCGACCAGCAAGACCGGAAAGCTCGCGTACTGGTGGCAGCAGTTCGGCTTGACCTCGTGGAATCCGGAGACGGTGGCAACAGCCGGCAAGCACGCCGCTTATGCCAACCCCGCCATCTCGGTCACCGGCAAGTCGGTCATCATCACGGCGATCAACACCAAGCCAGGCAGCGTGTACTTCTGGTACCAGCCCTTCAACACCAATCCCTGGCACAAGCAGCTGGTCGCAGCCGGGTGATCTGTCCTGTCTAGCTGAGCATTCCGCCCGCCGTCCCCCGTTCCCGTACGCACAGATGTAAAGCCGGGAACGGGGCCGTCGGGGCCAGTCCGCGTGGTGGTTCCCCGGCAGCGCGACCGGCCTGCGGCCGCACGATGACCTGCTGAGTCAGTTCCCGTACCTCGGTGTCCCGAACGCCTAGCGGGCTGAGTTCGCTGCCGCAGGTGCTACAGGTCGGCGGGGAGGATCGCGAAGACACCGCCCTGCGGGGGCTTGACCGCCCGGAAGTGCCGGTGATCGAAAGTAAGTATGCGCTGTGTGTTGTAGCGGTCGGGCTGGGTCAGGCTCATGGTGTGAGCATCGGCGATACCGAGTTTCGAGTCGGCGTACTGCCGAGCTAGCTGCGCAACACGCGCTGCATCCCCGGCGGTGAACTCGGCGACCTGGTAGACCCCATCAGCCAGGTCATTCAGCAGGATCAGCTCGGCAGCTGCGCCAGACCTCGTCATGAGCAGGTAATCGACCTCGGCCAGGACGAAGGGCGACACGATCAGCGCGCCCGCCTCAGCGTCCAGGAGCTCACGAACGGCCGGACCATCGGGGTCGCTCTCGTCGTAGGCAGCGATCAGGCCGCTGGTGTCACAGATGATCATTCCTGGCCGAAGCCTTCGGCCAGGACGTCATCCACCTTCCGGGCAAGGCCGGGCTCGTCAAACCGGATGGTTCCCCATCGCCCTCGCGTGCGGGGAAGCACCTCGCTCACACGCCGCTCGATCGCGGACCGGATGAACTCGGCCTCGGACTGCCCCTCGCGCCGGGCAGCCTCGGTCAGCCGGTGCTTAGTGTTCTCCGGCAAGTAGACGGTCGTACGTACCATATGTAGATGGTACCATATATATAGGGTACACGAACCTGGGTGCCATGGCAGCGGCGCCGGCACGAGGTAGCCACCGTGGCTCCGGCGACAGTCGGCCTGATCCCGGCCGTTCCACGACCCTCGCGACGTCCCCGGTGAGATCACCGGGGACGTCGCATGTGCCCGTAAGTAGCTAACGGTCTCCACGCCTCTCCCCTCCAGAAGCCCGGATGCCTTATAACGGAAAACGTATCGCTAGCTACTCTTGTGCGGAGGAATCAGTTGCCTTCATCATAACTTGCTTCGATATCAGTCGTCTAGAGCCAATTTAGCCAACGAATCCGGAAGCGCGTCTCACGCTTCCGCCGCGGAATCCGAGGCGCGCCCAGCGTGCTGCGGACGACGTGCGAAACTGCCGTAAATGACAGCCGGTCAGCGGTCAGCTATCCAGCTCCCATGGAAGCCGAGCGGCACTCTCGCAGGAAGGTGGACAGTCGCAACGGGCTCGCCGAGGAAGTCCTGCGCGGCGAGGATGACGAGGTCAGAGGCGCTGCGCTCGGGATTGTGGACGAACGCCATCACGTAACCGTCGTCCTCGGCCGAGCCGGGCGAGGACGGCGCGAATACTGCCTCGCCGACGGTCGCGTCCCGGCCGAACTCGCGCGCCTGGGTCGTTCCGCTCACCAGGTCGTGCCGGAGCAGGGCGTTAGCGAAAGCGTCGTCGCCGAAGTCACCGGCGGCCGTGATCGCGCGGCTGACCTCGCCGATCACCGCGCTGTATCCGTACCGGTGCTGCTTCGACACGACGCGGTCATCGACCCGCGGGAACTCCTGGCCCCGGTCATCCAGGCGCTGCTGCGAGATCTTGCCGGCGTCGGGGTCGATGATCCACCGGTCCAGCGTCACCGGCCCGTGCGCGGCCCACAGCGTGGAGACGTCGAACGACTGGTTGTACTGGCAGAGGTCGACCACGACCCGGCCGTTGTCGTCGTAGGCGTTCAGGCAGTGGAAGACCCAGCACGGGTCGATCTCGATCCAGCGCACGCCCGAGCTGCCGTCGCGCGGCAGCACCCCGATACGGGCCTGGTGCTCGGGGTTCCAGACGTAGGGCAGTTCCCGCCCGGCCGTCACGGCGTTCAGGCTGAACGTGACCGGCAGGTCCAGCAGGATCACGTAACGGCTCGTGAGCGCGAAATCGTGCATCATCGGCCCGTCCGGCACCGGGATGTTCGTGGTGCGCGTTACCTTGCCTGTTGCATCGACGATCACGTGCTGCACGTAGTCCCACGCCCAGAAGTAGGCGATGGCGTGCAGCTCGCCCGTCTCGCGGTCGAGCTTGGTGTGGGCGGCGAATCCGCCCGGCAATGTGCCGCCGAAGTCGCACGGGCCGACGGTCTCCAGCTCATCGGTCAGCTCATACGGCAGCGGCCCTGCCTCCACGGTCGCCAGCGTGCGGCCCCCGTGGCTGATGATGTGCGTGTTGGCGGCGAAGTCCATGTTCTCGTGCACCGGGCCGCCCGGCCATTGCTCGTCGTGAGCCGCCGCAACCGCCTTCGAGCGCACCCACCGGTTGCGGTACCACTCCGCCTTGCCATCCCGCAACCGGACGCCGTGCACCATGCCAGCGCCCAGGAACCAGTGATAGTCCGGGTCATCCAGGCCGAGCGGGTTCGGGCCATTGCGCAGGTAACGACCGGTTAGCGCGGCAGGCACCTGGCCGGTAACCGGAAGGTCGAACGCTGTGACCTCCTCCGTTACCGGGGCGAATGATCCTTGCAGGAAGCGACCGGGGTCAGGCATCGGATGTCCTTCCGGTTCGTGGGCGAGTAGACCTACCCGCCGCGAGCACGCAGCCATCATCGCCCGGCCCGACATCGTCCGCCATCCCCCTCATGAACGTTGGCCGGGAGGTGATCGTCAGAAGTAGCGCGCCTGCCGGACGAGGTACTGCGAGGAATCGCGGAAGTACTCCGACGCATCGCGACGCCACAGGCATATGACGGCGCCGAGGGCGACAAGCCAGTTCAGCAGCATGAGGATCGCGGTGAGGCCGACCGGATGATCCGGCGGCAATATCAGCAATACGGCCAGCGTGCGCAGCGCGAATAGCGCCGTGGCCAAGATCCGCGCCCAACTGCGGCCGACGGCGCTGTAGCGCGCCACCCATAGACAGATACCCGCGCCGATCAGCCCGTAGGCCACGCTCAGCAGGATCTCGTTCACGGCCAGACCATGTGCCTGGCTGGCCGTGAAGCCGCGGGCCTCGAAAACGCGGATATCGCTTCCGATCCTGCTGACAGCGATGACGACGCCCAGGATTGCCAGTCCCGCGTTGGCATACAAGAACTGGACCGCGACAGCAACTGAACGCGGCCTGAGTAGGCGCTCGGTGAGCCAGCTGACACCGGCCGACTGCGGCAGGTAGGTCATCGCGGCTCCTTCCGCTGTCCCGGCCGAAGGAGCCGATGAGCAGCAGTTATAAGCATTCCGGCTGGTTAGGCGCGGTTTTGGCGCTTACTGTACAGGCCAGGGATAATGCACCGGCAGCATTCGGTCGAGAGGGGCGTCATGACAGCTGAGTTGTACACTGCCGCGGCCGGCCCGATGCGCAGCGCTTCCTGGTTCGGTGCCAGTGGCCGGGCCGGAATGATCTACCGGTCCTGGCTGCAGTCCGAGGGCTTCCCGCGGGAAGTGTTCGACGGCAGGCCGGTGATCGGGATCGCGAACAGCTGGTCGGAGCTGACGCCGTGCAACGCGCATCTGCGCGGCGTGGCGGACGCGGTCAAGCGAGGCGTGTGGCAGGCCGGCGGCTTTCCGCTCGAGTTCCCCACGATGTCGCTCGGCGAGACGCTGATGCGACCGACCGCGATGCTCTTCCGCAACCTCATGGCCATGGAGATCGAGGAGCTGCTGCGGGCCAATCCCCTGGACGCGGTCGTCCTGCTCTCTGGCTGCGACAAAACTACCCCCGCGATGCTCATGGCAGCGGCGAGCGTGGACCTGCCCGCCATCATGGTGACCGGCGGGCCGATGCTGAACGGCAAGTTCCGCGGCAGCGACGTGGGATCGGGCACGCACGTTTGGCGGTTCGAGCAGGAGCACGCGGCAGGCCGGATGTCGCAGGACGAGCTCTACGCGGCGGAGATGGGGATGGCGCGGTCGTGCGGCCATTGCATGACCATGGGCACGGCATCCACGATGGCATGCCTCGCCGAGACGCTCGGGATGCAGCTGCCAGGCTCGGCAGCCTGGCCGGCAGCTGACACGCGCCGGATCCGTACGGCCCACCAGGCCGGCCAGCGGATCGTCGGGCTCGCCCGCTCGGATGTGCGGCCGTCGCAGATCATGACCCGTGAGGCGTTCGAGAACGCGATCGTCGTCAATGCGGCGATCGGCGGCTCCACCAATGCGGTCATTCACCTGCTGGCGATCGCCGGGCGACTCGGCGTGCCGCTCTCGCTTGATGACTTCGACGAGCTGGCACGGCCGGTGCCCACGCTGGTCAATCTGATGCCGTCGGGCCGCTACCTGATGGAGGACTTCTGTTACGCGGGCGGCATCCCGGCGGTAATGCGCGAGCTGGGCGACCTGCTGCACACTGGCCACGTCGGCGTCAGCGGCGGGACCCTGTCCGACGTGATGGCGGGCGCTGAGTGCTGGAATCGCGAGGTCATCCGGACGCTTGAGGATCCGCTGCAGCCGCCTGGCAGCGGAACGGCCGTGCTACGAGGGAACCTGTGCCCGGACGGCGCCGTGATCAAGCAGTCGGCAGCCTCACCTCATCTGCTGAAGCACCGGGGCCAGGCCCTGGTCTTCGACTCGATCGAGGAGTATCACCGGGCCGCGACAGATCCCGGTTTGCCCGCCGATGATTCGACTGTCCTCGTGGTGCGTGGTGCGGGCCCGAAGGGCTACCCCGGCATGCCGGAGGTGGGTAACTTCGTGCTGCCGAGCAAGCTCCTTGATCGCGGCGTGACCGACATGGTCCGCATCTCGGATGCGCGGATGAGCGGAACCGGGTTCGGCACCGTGGTGCTGCACGTCGCTCCAGAAGCCGCGGCTGGCGGTCCGCTCGGCCTCGTCCGCACTGGCGACTGGATTGACCTGGACGTGCCTGGACGCACGCTCACCGTCGACGTTAGCGACGACGAGCTTGCGCGGCGCCAGGCCGAGTGGCGGCCGCCGGAAGCAGCGTTCAGCCGCGGCTACGCCCGCCTGTACGTGGACCATGTGCAGCAGGCCAGCCAAGGTGCGGACCTGGATTTCCTGCGCGGCGCGAGCGGTGCCGCCGTGCCGCGGGACAATCACTAATTTCCGGGCCATGGGACACTATCGTGCGTGCAGGACGAGGCGCGGTACGTAGAGGTCAACGGCCAGGATGCTGATGAAAGTGCGCTAGCCCTGCTTGATCATGAGGGCTGGGGGCACTTCACGGCAATGCAGGTCCGCAACGGCTGCACGCGCGGCCTTCAGCTGCACCTTGCACGGCTGGACGCAGCGCACCGCGAGATCTACGGCAAGCCGGTAGATGGGGAGCTCGTCCGCGCGCGCATCCGGCACGCGCTCAACGGCCGGCTTGATGCAAGCGTGCGCGTGTATGGCTACTGGGCCGGGCTGATCGTAACGATCCGCGGGCCGCAGGAGATGCTGAGCCGCCCGTACTCGATGACGGCTCAGCATTTCCAGCGCCCGCTCGCCCGGCTCAAGCACGTCGGCAGCTGGGGACAGGGCAGATTCCATGAACTCGCGACGGCTGCAGGCTTTGACGAGGGCCTGTTCGTCGATGAGACCGGCAGGATCTCCGAGGGCAACATCACCAACGTCGGCTTCTGGCGTGACGGACGGGTCATCTGGCCGGACGCTCCGAAGCTCGATGGCATCACCATGCTGGTCCTCCAGCGGGAGCTAACGGCTGGCGGCATTCCGCAGGCCGAGGCTGTCGTGCGCGTCCAGGATCTTGCTTCCTACGACGGCATGATGCTGTGCAACTCCCGCGGCTGGGCCTGCGTCGGCCGGGTCGACGATGCACAGATCCGGGCGGAACGCGAATTCACAGCAGCAATCTCGGCCGCGTACGGCCAGTGCCCGCTCGAGCGGATCTAGCCGTCTCGTCCTACTGGAGCCCGGCGCGGACGGACGTGATGCGCTGGGTGTTGAAGCCGAGCCAGTGCATCCGGCCCACGTAGCGCGCGTGCTCCACCTTGAGGCACCGGTCCATGATCACCGTCACGCCGCCGTCCTCGGCAATCCTGGCACCCTCCTCGTTGATCACGCCGAACTGGCACCAGAGCACCCCGGCGTGGACGGCGACGGCTTCCTTCGCGATACCCGGGAGCGCCTCCGGCGCACGGAAGACATTCACGACATCAACCGGAACGGGCACCTCGGACAGGCTCGGGTAGCACCTCTCGCCGAGGATCTCCGTCTCGCGGGGATTCACTGGGATCGCGCGGTAGCCGTGCCGCTTCAGGTAGTACCCGACGAAATAGCTGGCCCGCAGCTCGTTAGCCGACAGGCCGACGACCGCGATCGTCCTCGCGGTGTGGAGCACGCGCTGGATCGTCAGCGGATCCTGGTAACGGCTGAGATCGGTCATGCCGTCGTTACCTTCTCTCCCACGGTCGCGGCGACGGATGCGAAACCCTGCTCCAGATCCCAGATCAGATCCTCAACCGACTCGGTGCCGACGGAGAGCCGCACCGTCCCTGGCCCGACCCCGGCCGCCCGCAGCTCGTCGTCGCCCAGCTGGCGGTGCGTCGTGCTGGCCGGGTGGATGACCAGGCTCTTCGCGTCGCCGACGTTGGCAAGATGCGACCAGAGCGTCACGCCGCGGATGAGACCCTGCCCGCCGGCCCGGCCTCCCGCGCAGTCGAACGAGAACACGGCCCCGGCTCCGCGCGGCAGGTACTTGTCCACGAGCAGTCGGTACTTGCTCGACGGCAGGCCGGGGTAGGTCACATTCGACGCCAGCTCATGCGACTCCAGGAATGCCGCGACGGCCAGCGCGTTCTCGACATGGCGTTCCATCCGCAGCGACAGCGTCTCCAGCCCCTGCAAGAACAGGAAGGCGTTGAACGGCGACAGCGCCGCGCCGAGATCGCGCAACGTCTCGGCCCGGAGCTTCATCAGATAGCCGTACGTCCCGAAGGTCTCGTGGAACTGCAGGCCGTGGTAGGCAGGCGAGGGATCCGCGACCACGGGGAACCGGCCGTTGGACCAGTTGAACGTGCCTGCCTCGACCACGACGCCGCCGATGCTCGTGCCATGGCCGCCGATGAACTTGGTCGCCGAGTGGATCACGATATCGGCGCCCCAGTCGATCGGGCGGCACAGGTACGGCGTCGCGAACGTGTTGTCAACGATCAGCGGCAGCTCGTGCTCGTGCGCGATGGCCGACAGCGTCTCGATATCCAGCACGTTCCCGCCGGGATTGCCGATCGTCTCGCCGAAGAAGGCCTTCGTGTTTGCCTGAACGGCCTTACTCCACTCATCCGGCTCGTCGGGATCGACCCAGGTGAGCTCCACGTTCATCTTGCGGAGCAGGTGCTTCAGCTGGTTCACGGTCCCGCCGTACAGTGCCGAGGACGAGACGACGTGGTCACCTGGCTGCAGGAGCGTGAAGAGAGCGGCAGCCTGCGCGGCGATCCCGCTGGCGAACGCCACCGCGCCGGCACCTCCCTCGAGGTTCGCGACTCGCTCCTCGAACACCGCGACCGTCGGGTTCATGATGCGCGAGTAGGTGTTCCCGTACTCCTGCAGGTTGAAGTAGGCTGCCGCGGACTCGGGGTCCTCGAATACGTAGCTGGTCGTCTGGAAGATCGGCACGGCACGGGCGCCCGTGTTCGGGTCAGGCCGCTGGCCGGCGTGCAGCTGCCGGGTCTCGAAGCCAAACTCGCGGGCTTCCTCGGCACGGGACGGCGTACTGGTCACGATGCCCCCTTCCTCAACGTCACTTGACGTCACTCAACGTGACTCCGCCTGCCGGACCGTCGGCCAGGAAACGCCGGATGATCGGCGTCTGCCGCGCTTCCTCGAGCAGGAAGCAGTCGTGCCCGTACGGCGCCTCGATCACCTGGAGCTCGGCCGGCCTGCCGAGAGCCCGCAGCGCCTCCGCGATCTCGCTGGAGGCAGACGGAGGGTACAGCCAATCGGAGCTGAAGGCGATCAGCAGGGTCCGCGCGGAGACTCCCTCGAGCGCCCGGGCGAGCGATCCGCTGCCGTACTGCCTGGCGAGATCAAAATATGTCAGCGCACGGGAGGTATACAGGTACGTGTTGGCATCGAAACGCCTGACGAACGACTCGGCCTGGTGGCGCAGGTAGCTCTCGACCTGGAACTCCGGCTCGGTGATCGTGTAGCGGATGTCGTCAGAGAACTGCAGCCGCCGGCCGAACTTGTCCCCCAGCGCCTGAGCTGAGAGATAGGTGACGTGGCCGACCATCCGCGCCACCCCCATGCCGGCCTCCGGCGCGCTGCCCGTGCCGTAGTACCGGCCGCCTTGCCAGGCCGGATCGCGCATGATCGCGTCACGCGCGATCGAGTTCCAGGCCACGCCCTGCGGCTGGAGGGCGTGCGTGCTGGCGATGGCCACGATGGAATCGACCTGGTCGGGGAACAGGATCGCCCACTCGAACGCCTGCATGCCGCCGAGTGAGCCGCCGGCAACTGCGGCCAGCCGGTCAATGCCGAGCTCCGTCAGGAAAGCCCGTTCCGTCCATACCATGTCCGCCACGGTGATCACCGGGAAGTCCGGCCCGTAGGGCTGGCCCGTCGCCGGGTCGATCGAGGACGGCCCCGTCGTCCCGCGGCAGCCGCCGAGCAGGTTCGTGGAGACGACGAAAAAGCGGTCCGTGTCGAAGGCCTTGCCGGGGCCGATCATCCCGTCCCACCAGCCGAGCCCCTTGCCGGCTACGCCGTCGCGATCCTCGGCCCCGAACCCGTCGCGGGTGCCCTCATCGGGCGGAGCCTTGGCGAAACCAGCCGCGTGGGCGTCGCCGCTAAGGGCGTGGCATACCAGGATGACGTTGTCGCGCCGGGGCGAGAGCTCGCCGTAGGTCTCGTAGGCGACCCGGACCGGGGACAGGCTCTGCCCGCAATCAAGCTGCACGGGCTCCGGGAGATCGAGATACTTCGTTTCGACGGTGCCGACCGAGCCGGCCGCGAGCGTCGGGGCTGGCTCTGCCATGGGGGCTATGTTAGCTTGCCCCGCATAGTGTAATGTCAAGCACCCTGATAGGGATTCTGGGTGGGGAGAGGGGAATCACGTCACATGACCACGGTCACTAACGGCGTCAATGTTCAGGCGCTGCTCGACGCGCGCGAAGTGCTGAAGGGCGCGCCTGAGGCCGCTCAGTTCACCTGGCGGGCATCCGCCAAGTGGAACAACGGCGTCCACAGCACGATCAAGGTCCAGAGCTTCTTCGGTCTCGGCCAGGAGCAGGCCCACAAGCAAGAGTCGGTGTTCGAAGCCGACCACCCCGAGGTCTTCGCGGCCGAGGACAACGGCATCACGCCGATCGAGTACCTCATCGTCGGCCTGGCCAGCTGCCTGAGCGCAGGCGTTGCGTCCGTTGCGGAGAATCGCGGCATCCAGTTGCGCTCGGTTGAGGCGACGGTCGAAGGCGCGCACGATGTCCGCGGCATCCTCGGTGCCGACAGCGACGTCCGCAACGGCTTCAACGACATCAAGGTGACGTTCAACATCGACGCGGATGCGTCCAGGCAGGAGATCGAGGCGCTGGTGGCTCAGTCACAGAAGCGCTCCGCGGTGTTTGACGCTCTCGCCAACCCCACGAACATCACGGTCGAGGTTGCCTGAGAGGCCGGAGCCATCGAGCGCACTACCACGGTCGTTATTGGCGCGGGGCACGCGGGCCTCGCGGCAAGCTACTTCCTCAGCGACCGGTCCATTGACCACGTCGTGCTCGAGCGCGGCGAGGTAGCCAACTCCTGGCGCCGCGAACGGTGGGAATCCCTGCGTCTCCTCACTCCCAACTGGCAAAGCCGGCTGCCGGGCCTTCGTTACGAGGGCCCGGAGCCCGATGGCTACATGACGAGCGCTGAGGTGACCGAGTTCATCGAGCGCTTCGCCAAGGTATCGGCTGCGCCGGTCCGGACCGGCGCTAACGTCACGTCGGTACGACCCGCTGAGGACGGATACGACGTGACCACGAGCCTCGGCAGCATTCGCTGCCAGACGGTGGTCATCGCGAGCGGAGCCTGCAACCTGCCTGCGGTGCCAGCGCTGAGGGATGCGGTGCCAGCGCCCGTGGACCAGCTGACACCGTTTGACTACCGCTCCCCTGAGGGCCTCCCTGACGGCGGCGTGCTCGTCGTGGGCGCGTCGGCGACCGGCGTCCAGCTGGCTGCTGAGCTCGCCCAGTCAGGCCGGCCGGTAACTCTGTCGGTGGGCGAGCACGTGCGGTTGCCGCGCGTCTACCGCGGGCGCGATGTCCTGTGGTGGATGGACGCGTCAGGCGTGTGGGATCAGCGGCACGACGAGATCGACGACCTCACCCGGGCCCGGCGGCTGCCCTCACCGCAACTGGTCGGCACTCCTGAGCGGACGACCCTCGACCTGAATGCGCTTGCCTCGATGGGCGTCGAGTTCGTCGGCCGCTGGGCGGCCGTGCGTGACGGCCGCGCGCTGTTCTCCGGCGGCCTGCGCAACGTCTTCTCACTCGCGGACCTCAAGCTCGAGCGCCTGCTGGACACTTTCGACGACTGGGCCCGGACGTACGGGCATGACGGCGAGGTCGGCCCGAGCGAGCGCTTCGCGCCGACACGGGTACCCGAGTCGACGCGGCTGCAGCTCGACCTGGGCAGCGGCGAGATCCGCTCGGTTGTGTGGGCGACTGGTTTCCGGCCCGACTACGGGTGGCTCGACGTACCGGTGGTCGACAGCAAAGGCCTGCTACGCCACGAGGGCGGTGTGGTCGACAGCCCGGGCCTGTACGCGCTGGGGCTGCCCGTCTTGCGCCGCCGCAGGTCCTCGTTCATCTGCGGGAGCGAGGACGACGCCCGTGAAGTGATCGGGCACCTGGCGGGTTACCTGGCGGTATCCCCCTGATCCAGCCGGCCGGTCCTCGGCCTGGCCAGGCTCGGCTTCCTCAGGCTGACGCGAGCGCCTGGGACGGGAATGGCACGCCGGTCGCTGCGATCAGCACGCCGGCGGTCTGGGCGGCCGCGAGCACGCACTCGAGGTCGGCCCGCTTGGACTTGATCGCATGCAGCCGTAGCCGACTCGTTCCCGGCACCTCCAGGTCCACGGTTGTCATCCGGCGGCGCTTGCGGTAGGCCCGTGATACGGCCCCCGCCGTACGGGACCACGACGATGTTGGTCAGGCGCTTGCGGAACGCGCTGAGCCGTCCGTAGACGAGGTGCTGTCCGCTGACCCCGACGAACATCGGCCGTTGCGTCGCGAGCGTGACGACCGGATGCACGAGGCTCGGGATCGTGGCCAGCAGCATGAAAAGCCAGAACGCCGGCAGATCATGGCGGTGCTCCGGTACGTGCCACCCCAGCATGATGGCGGCTGGGATTGTCACCAGTGCGGCCCCTGCTATCACGCCGTACGGGCTGGGTCCGGCCACCAGCTGAGCGCCCGCAACCAGGCGGTCAGCCCCGAGCACAGGCTCGAGCGCGGCGTCGACCTGGTGGACAAAGGCCGGGGAGTTCACGAGCCGATCTAACCCAATGCAGGGCATTCGCCGCAATGCCCGAGGGAGTTTCCTGCCCGGACGCGATGGCGCAGACCGGCGCGGCGGTGCATGGTCGGCTGACTCAACCGTATTGGCGGCCAGCAGCACGAGGCCGGCGTGCTTGCCGGCCTGGACGCTGCCATGACGTCGGTGGCGGTGAGGAACTTTGCCGCGGCCCAGTGTCATCTGCAGGATGCGGAAGGGGGCGCAAGCCTGGGTCGCCAGGCAAGAGGTGCCGGGCGGTACGTATCGGAGTTCGGAAGCCAGTATGCTATCTGCGTTCCACCGCGACAGAAACCGTCGCAGCAAGGGGCTATGGCGCAGCTGGTAGCGCGTCTGCATGGCATGCAGAAGGTCAGGGGTTCGAATCCCCTTAGCTCCACTCCGAGTTCCGGGCAATAAATTCGAACAGTCGCGCCAAGGCGGCTTTATTGCTTCGCTCGTATGTGCGGTCGTCCGTTGTGCTGGGCTGAAGTGCAAATCAGCAGGTCACACCGGTGTGCTGTTGTCCCTGAGTCGGTCGCGTGACCTCTTGCATTCCAGGCAAGTGATCCGCGAGGGTCGTCGTGTCGATGCAGGTCAGAAGCGATTATCGAAAGGCGATGGCCGCAGGGAGCATCCGAGGGAGCAAGACGCGTCCGCGATGACGCCTGCGGAGCGGATACAGCATGTCGACTCCCGCAGTGCCCGTGGCCATGCGGACCGACTTCCACGCAGGTCCCCAGTGAGATCGGGCCGGAAGAAGATCACGAAACGCCTCAAGGCGAAGATCTGGAAGCCGGTGATTACTGACGGCGGCTGGCGCTTCTGGCACCGGCCACCCAAGAAGGGATGACTCACCGCAGCTCGCCCTCAAGTCTCGCGAAGACGGTCCACGGCCGAGGCCACTGGATCGCCTAGCCCTGGTCTTTCACGGGGGTGCGGGAGCTGACTGCGCGGCAGCAATGAGAAGTGCCCCTGAGCTGGGACGATAAAGGTGCTGAAGCCATTACCGTTGCAGTTCGAGGAGCACATTCGAGGCGAACACTACCGCGTGGTCCAAGGGCCTGGATGTCACTGGTGGCGGTCAGGGGATCGTGTCGCACGCCGGGGAGGTGCTGCTGCGGGCGCTGGCTGACCGGACCGTGTGCTGTGCCAAAACCCCGCGCATAAGCGCTGACCTGGCGTTTCGCGGCCGTTAGGCCGCTCTGCCGTATTCGCTGATCAGGCCGCCGAGGACCTGCCTCCGCTCGATCCGGGCGGTGATATCGACGGCGTTGCCGGGCTCGCGTAGCGGTCGTTCCTGCCGCAGGACCTGGTGCCGGGTCCCGTTGCAGTGCCGGATGTACTCGGCCAGGACACTGCGGAGATGCCGTTCGCAGGATCGGCACGTGACCCCGCACTCGCGGCGCAGCGTGCCGACGAACCGCTCCGCGTACGAGTTCGCCCGCGGCGACCGGACCGGCGTCTCGACCACCCGCGCGCCGTTACCAGAGAAGACCTCGTCGAATGCCGTGGAGAACTTGCCGTCCCGGCCGCGGATCAAGAACCGGAAGCTGCTCGCCCGCTCGCCGAGGCCCATCAACAGGTTGCGGGACTGCGCGGGCGGTCCAGGCCCCGGTCGGATGCATGGCGACGTCCAGGATATGCACCGTCCGGGTCTCGAGTTCCATCACGAACAGCACGTACAGCGCTGCAGCGGCACGGTGTCCACATGCAGGAAGTCACAGGCCAGGATGCCGGAGGCCTGGGCGGCCAGGAACTGCCGCCAGGTCAGCGACGCCCGCCGCGGTGCAGGCCCGAGCCCGGCCGCGGCCAGGATCCGCCGGATCGTCCCCTCCGCCACCCGGTACCCAGGCCGAGCAACTCGCCCTGGATGCGCAGGTACCCCCAGCGCGAGTTCTCCCGCGCAACCTGCTCCACCAGGATGCGGACCTCGTCCGGGACCGGCGGACATCGCGGCGCGTTCGGATAGGTCCACTTCTTGCTGACCAGGCGCTGGTGCCAGGCCAGCAGGGTGCCCGGGGTTACGATCCGGTGCAGCCGCAGGCGGCCGGGCAGCAGCCTGGCCAGGGCGGTGAGTATGGCGCGGTCAGCCCAGTCTGGTCGCGGGCGGGCGACCTGCCGCCGCAGCACCGCGACTTCGTGGCGGAGGGCCAATGTCGAGTTCGACGGCGTGCGGGTGGGTCCCGGCGAGGTGTTAGTCCTGCCGAACTGCGTCCAGGGAGGATCTGTCTCCCTGGATGTTGTCCAGGCGAATCTCAGGCTGGCCGTTCGGCGCGGCGGGCGGCTGGTTTCTCCTTCTGATCAGGGAGGCGGCTAGGACCACCGCAAGGGCTGCCGCGTAGCCAACGCGCACTTGGCCAGGCAGCGTGACGCCAGGCCAGGGATGGGCTGGCGTGAAGTACCTGGCCGCCACGACAGCGAGCCACTCCGGTCGTCCGTCTATCGCCACCAAAGCTACGAGCAGGAGCGTGTACCAGCCGTAGAACGGTGTTGTCACCAGCAGCGCCGTCCCGGTCATCAAGACGGCGCCGCGCCACGGACGCGCGGGGTCGCCGAATCGCAGGACTGCGATGCTGGCCGCGGCAAGCACGGCCGCCGCTGCGACCGCCGACCATTGCTGCGGCGTGATCAGATTGAGTAGCTCGAAGCGTGAGCCGCCTGAATAGCCTTCCTCGTTCAGGTAGCCCGGCAGGAATCCGATGACGGCACCGCCGACGGCAATCAGATGCGGCAGGTACACGATCCCGATGGCTCCGACCGCCGATGTTGCCACGGCCACCGGGTGCCGGCGCAGAACGGCCGGTGCGACCACTGCGGGGGTGATCTTGGTAGCGATCGCCAGCCCGAGTAGCGCCCCGCCGGCGATTGCACGCCAGCGGCCGCCTGGCCGACTCAGGACGAGCAGCGCCGCCACGACGAGAAACGCTGCCAGGACATCAATATGCGCATTGTTGCCGGCCTCCAGGCCGACGACCGGGCACCAAGCCCAGAGTACGGCCAGCCTCGGGTCGCGGCCGAGCCAGCGGAGGCCGAAGAGTAGCAGGATTGTTGTGCCTAGCGCACAGATCGCCGCTGCGGCCTGGATAGGCTTCGCTCCGCCGCGCCCGCCCGATAGCTCATAGACGCCAGCAAAGTAGGCCTCGGCCACTGGCGGGTAGATAGTGTGCACGGTTGGCCGGTTAATTCGCGTGCAGCCTGCGGATAGCGCGGCGTCCGGTCGTGCAGCTGCCTGGCTGGCGGTTACGCAATGCGGCCCGGTTGCCGGCCAGAGGAAGGTGTCGCGCAGGCTCGTGAGTTGTGTCCCAGCCGGTACGTACTGGTACGGGTCGACTCCAGCGGCCTGTACCCGGCCGTCCCATATATAGCGGTACAGGTCGTCACTGCTCCTGGGTGGCGCCGACAGGGCCGCGAGCTGGATTGCCAGCCCGCCCAGGAGGATGATCGGGATCGCCCGGCGCGGGCCCGTCCGCAGAATCAGCCATGCCCCGGCCGCGAACGCGGCCCAGAGCGCTGCCTCGACCGGCAGCGGGTAGCGAGCAGCCAGTCCCGACTGGTCCCGTACCGTCAGCCACGTCAGCCAGGTGACGGCTACCGCTGCTCCAGCTGACGCGGCTGCGCGCATCCCTCCGGTCATCCGGCCACGCTGTCAGCAATCGGCTGGCTGCGCGACGCCTCGCGCGAGGCGGTAAGCGTTCGTTAAGATCTGCCGTCCGTGCGGCTGCAGGCCAGCGCGACAAACCAGCGGCCCGCGTCGGCCCAGACCTCGGTCAGGCGCAGGCCGGAGGCTGCGGTCAGCGGGCCAACCTGGTCGAGACCGACCCAGGCCCACGGAAACCAGGTGCCGGTCATGGCGGCGGTTCGCAGGCGCACCAGCTCGCGGCGCGCCGGCATCCCCGGCGGACCGACCTCGGCCACGACCGTGCCGCCGGGCATCAGGAGGCTCTGAATCCGTCGCAGCAGTGCTGACGGATCGCCGCCGATTCCGATATTGCCGTCGGCGAGTACGGCGGTGGCCCAGCGCCCGGTTCCCGGCAGGTAGCCGAAAACGTCGCGCTGGAGCGCCAGGGCTCCGCGTGAGCGGGCCAGGCGGACGGCGTACGGGGTGATGTCGATGGCGAGGGCCGGGACTCCTCGCTCCGCCAGCGCCACTGTCAGCCTTCCTGGTCCAGCGCCGACGTCCAGCGTGGGACCGGCGCACCGGTCCAGCAGCGATCCGTCACCGGGAGCAGCCTTCAGCCAGCGCTGCGCTGCCAGCGGCGCCGATCCCCCGCCATGATCCTCGAGCTCCGGCCAGGCCATGCCCGCCAGGGCCAGCTCGTAGAGTTCGCCGATCACGCTAGAGTCCCTCCGTCGGGTCCGGGGCACGCCGGGATGCGCCTCTCCGGGCGAGGCGGACAGCTTATCCGCGCCTGCCCCAGCAGACCCTTACGAAGCTGTGACGAGATTCCCCGCGCGCCGCCCGGGTCCGCCGCAATGGCTAAGATCGGCCAGTGACCTGCGTTTACGTGCCGGCGGGACGGCAAGGCCGGACGTCCGGATGCTGAGCAACCCGGACCCGCCGGGCCGGATCATGGTCGTGGACGACGATGCGACCGTCAGCGACGTTGTCGGGCGCTATCTGGTGCGGGACGGCCATCAGGTGGATTGCGTCCAGGACGGCTATGAGGCTTTGCGCCGGATCGAGAGGGAGCCGCCAGACCTGATCGTGCTGGACCTGATGCTGCCCGGCATCGACGGCCTCGAGGTATGCCGGCGGATCCGGGAGCGCTGGCCCATCCCCGTGGTGATGCTCACCGCGCTCGGCGAGGAGACCAACAGGGTGGTCGGATTCGAGACTGGCGCCGACGACTACGTCACCAAGCCGTTCAGCCCGCGCGAGCTGGCGCTGCGGGTCAGGTCGGTGCTGCGGAGGGCACGGGGCGGCGGGATGGACGTGCCGCCCCTCAGCGTTATCAGCGATGGCGACCTGACGGTCGATCTGGGCGCGCACGAGGCACGGATCGGCACGGCGCTGCTGACCCTGACGTCGCGCGAATATGACCTGCTGGTGTTCCTGATGCGTCATCAGCGGCAGGCCTTCACCCGCGAGCAGCTGCTGGAGCACGTGTGGAACTGGTCGTTCGGAGACACCTCCACGGTGACGGTCCACGTGCGCAGGCTCCGCGAGAAGCTCGAGCACGACCCGATGCTGCCGCAGCGGATCGTCACGGTATGGGGGGTCGGATATCGCTATGAGCCGGAGGCAGCATGATTTCCTGGGGTGACCTGTGGACGGTCAGCTACACGGTCGCGGGGATCGCCGTTGCGGCATCGGCCGTCGGCTTCATCGCCCTGCGAATGATGGCAGCGCGCTCGGTGGCAAGCCTCCTGGCTGTCATAGCGGCCGTCACCGTCATCTCGACGCTGGGCGGAGTCGTGGTGATCGCGAAGGAGATGTTCATCTCCGTCAAGGATCTCGACGTGGTGATGGCAGTCGTGGTGATCGCGGGGATCGCCGGATTTGCGGTCTCCCAGATCGTCGGCCGGCGGGTATCGGCGGCGTGCCGGCTGCTGCTGGCGGCAGTGCGGGACGTGGGCGGCACCGGCGAGTACCGTCACCCGACGGACCTGCTCCCGGCTGAGCTGGCCGGCCTGTCGCAGGAACTGGAGTGCGCGCATCGGCGGCTGGCCGAAGCGCGCGACCGGGAACGCGCGCTGGAGGCGAGCCGGCGGGAGCTGATCGCGTGGGTCAGCCATGACCTGCGCACCCCGCTGGCAGGGTTGCGCGCGATGGCTGAAGCGCTAGAGGACCGCGTGGTGATCGACCAGCAGACAGTGAGCAGGTATCACGCGCAGATCCGCGGCGAGACTGACCGGCTCGCCCTCATGATCGACGACCTGTTTGAGCTGTCTCGAATCCACACCGGCGTGCTGCGGCTCTCCCGCGGGCTCGTCGGCCTCGATGACTTGATCGGCGAGGCCATGATGAGCGCGGAGCCGCTGGCGCGAGCCAAGGGCGTGCTGCTGCGTGGCCAGGCGGGCGCCCTGCCTGTTTTCGTGGACGCCGCCGAGGTCGGGCGTGCGCTGCGCAATCTGGTGATCAACGCGATCCGGCATACGCCGTCGGACGGCGCCGTCGAGGTACTGGGTAATGAGGAGTCAGGCATGGCCCTGGTCAGCGTGTCCGACTCATGCGGCGGGATTCCGGCGGAACACCTGCCCAGAGTGTTCGACGTGGCGTTCCGCGGTGAGACCGCACGCACGCCCGGGCCCGGCGAGGGCGCGGGTCTCGGGCTCAGTATCGCGCGTGGCATTATCGAGGCTCATTCCGGCCAGATCGCCGTGCGTAACGTCGGCCCGGGCTGCCAGTTCATCATCCGGCTGCCGCTGGCACCCGGCGCGAGCGAGCCGCCTGACCGAAGTATCCGGCTGCATCCGGATGGTCTCGCAAATTCGGCTGCAGCCGACCCGGCAGCTCGCTAGGCCCCCCGCCCGCGGCGGGCGGGCGCATGCCGTGACATCGCTGCGGCCAGTCACCGGCCACGGAGGCTGACCTCATGGCCATCGGCTGGCTCGCGGAGCGGGGCACAGGCGAACTGGCTCATACCCCGGCTGAACGGAGTCATAGCCCGGAATCCGAGCTCGCTGGTGGCCAGCTCAGCAGAGGCCACGATGTGGCGCACGTCCCCGAGCCGGAAGTGGCCGGTCACTTCTGGCTCAGGACCGCCGACCGCGCCCGCCAGGGCCAGGGCCATCTCGCCGATGGTGTGCGGCTCGCCGCTGGCGATGTTATAGGAGCGCAGCTGACCGGCGTGGCCCGATCCAAACGCCGCGAGGTTGGCGGCCGCGATGTCCGCGGCATGCACGAAATCCCGCCGCTGCCCGCCGTCCTCGAACACCAGCGGCGCGCGGCCGGCCTCGAGCGCTGACCGGAAGATTGCCGCCACACCCGAGTAGGGGGTGTCGCGTGGCATTCTCGGGCCGTAGACGTTGTGATAGCGCAGCGCGACCGCGGTGCCTCCGGTGAGGCGTGCCCATACTGCTGCGAGCTGCTCCTGCGCGACCTTGCTGACCGCATAGGCGTTGCGCGGGTCCAGCGTCGCGGATTCGCTCACGACCGCAGGGCGCAGCTCGCTGGCGCAGTGCGGGCACCTGGGATCGAATCTGCCCAGGGCAAGGTCGCGGGGATCGCGGGGCAGCGGACGGACCTGGCCATGTTCAGGGCAGTCGTAGCTGCCCTCCCCGTAGACCACCATGGATGAGGCAAGGATCAGCCTGGGAACCTCGCGCCGCCCCATGGCGTCCAGTAGCACCGCCGTGCCCGTCACGTTGACATCGGAGTAGGCGGGCAGATCGGACAGGTCCACCCCGAGACCCACCAGCGCCGCCTGATGGCAGACCGCCTCGATGCCGTCCAGTGCCCTGCTGACCGCCACCCGGTCACGAATGTCGGCGACGACCAGCTCGGCGTCCCCCGGCCAGTACGCGGGCTTGCCGTCATGAACCGCTGGTGCCAGGGAGTCCAGACCGCGGACCTCATGGCCCGCCGCCAGGGCCGCATCAGCAACGTGAGAGCCGATGAAGCCAGCCGCACCGGTGATCAGAATCCGCATTCCCGCAGCCAAGCACGGACGACAGGCGGCGCAGAACGCCGGCCGGGGCTTCGTCACAACTTCGTAAGGGTCGCCCGGGGCTCTGCGCGGCTAGCGTTCCGGTCATGCTGACCGACGTCGTACTGCCCTGCCTCAACGAGGCATCGGCCTTGCCGTGGGTGCTCAGCCGGATGCCCCCCGGATACCGGCCCATAGTGGCTGATAACGGCTCCGACGACGGATCCGCCCAGGTCGCTGCCCAGCATGGCGCGGCGGTCGTGACCGTTACGCAGCGGGGCTTCGGTGCTGCCTGCCACGGCGGGCTGCTGGCCGCTACCAGCGAGATCGTCTGCTTCATGGACGCGGACGGGTCGCTGGATCCGGCTGACCTCCCGGTGGTCGCCGGGCCAGTGCTGGCCGGGTCCGCGGATCTCGTTCTCGGGCGCCGCCGTCCCGAGGGGCGCGGCGCGTGGCCGCTACATGCCCGGCTCGGCAACCGGGCTGTCGCCGCCGCGGTCCGTCGCCGGACCGCGGTACCGCTGCGCGACATCGGGCCGATGCGCGCCGCCCGACGGGCAGACCTCGGGCAACTGGGCCTGTCCGACCGCAGGTTCGGCTACCCGCTGGAAATGGTCATACGGGCTGCTGAGTCCGACTGGCGGATTGCCGAGCGGGACGTGCCCTATCGTCCGCGCACCGGGAAGTCCAAGGTCACCGGCACGGTCGGCGGCACGCTGCGGACGATCAGCGACATGCGCAGAATTCTCGCGCAGTGACGGAGCGCGCCGATCGTGCTGCCGGCGCACCAGTACCGGTGAGGCGACCATCCGCCCAGGTCATCGTCATCGCCAAGGAGCCCGTTGCCGGCCGGGTGAAGACCAGGCTGACGCCGCCGTTCACTCCGCTGCAGGCGGCGCTCCTGGCTGAGGCGGCCCTGAGCGACACCCTGCACGCGGTCGCGCAGGTGACCGGCGCCCGGCACGTCCTTGCCCTTGACGGCGTCCCCGGTCGGTGGCTTCCGCCTGGCTTTGACGTCATCGCCCAGCGGGGGCACGGACTCGACGAGCGGATAGCCGCCGCGTTCGACGAGGCGTACGCCGGTCTCCCGGTACCCGTGGTCCTGATCGGGATGGACACTCCGCAGGTGACCGCCTCCCTGCTTGAGTCGGCCATCCGGCCGCTGACAGACGGCAGCGCGGACGCCGTGCTCGGCCCGGCTGATGACGGCGGCTTCTGGCTCCTAGGCCTGCGCCAGCCGGACCCGATGCTGGTAGACGGCGTGCCCATGTCGACCGCGGACACCGGAGCGGCCCAGCTCGCCCGGCTGGAGGACGCCAGACTGCGAGTACTGCAGCTGAGTTCCTGCACAGACGTTGACGACGCCGCCGGGGCGCTCGCCGTAGCTGCCGCGATTCCCCGAAGCCGCTTCGCAGCCACGCTGCGCGCGATGCAGCGTGGCCCGGCACTCGTGCCAGCGAAACCTCTGCCCAGTCGCGCAGCCCGGCCAGGAAGATCCACCGCCAGGGGCACCGGGCGCGTGCCGCTGTCGTGACCTTACGGCTCTGTTACCTGACGCCGCGGACCGGTCCGCGGGCACGGCTGGCGTGATTGGCTGCAAGGCCAGTAGACGGTTAGGGGGTCCTCATGCGCGTTGCGCAGCTGCGCGGAAGGCTGGCCGCTGCCCGCTTGCGAGCAGCGAAGCTGAGATCGCCTGCACTCCGGTTTGCGTTGGCCGGGCTGGCTGCCGGCAGCGCCCTGGTCTTCGCGGCACGCACCGGGCTCCGCCGTGCACCTGCTGTGCGGGAACGCCGCAGAGCCCGGGGCCGGGACCGGCGGGCGCTACGCAGCCGGGCACAAACCCCCGTGAAGCAGCCCGCCGGGCTGCGGCACAGGCTGACCCGGCAGCCGCCAGGGCCGTTCCGGCCCGCCGCGTGGCGTAGCCCGCTGCGCGGGCAGTGGCTGACCTCGGTGCTCGGCCTGGTGCTGCTGGGCGGCCTTCCGGTGCTAGCGGTCACCGGCCTGCTGTCTTATGCGGCATACAACCCGCGGCTGCCGGGCAACGATCAGACTCCCGGCGCGCCGCTGCTGAGATTCTTCCTGTTCTCCTGGCCTACGGACCCCGCCTGGCTGTACCGGTTCGACCAGGGCATCCACGTCACGCTAGGCCTGGCCCTGGTGCCCTTCGTCGTGGCCAAGCTGTGGTCGGTTCTGCCTAAGCTGTTCTCCTGGCCCCCGGTGCGATCGCCAGCGCATGCCCTTGAGCGGCTCAGCCTCGTCATGATCGTCGGCGGCGTGCTCTTCGAGTTCGTCACCGGCATACTGAACATCCAGAACTACTACGTCTTCCCGTTCTCCTTCTATACCGCTCATCTGTATGGCGCCTGGGTGTTCATTGCGGGCCTTGTCGTCCATGTGATCCTGAAGTTCCCGCGCATGCGGGCAGGGCTGCGCTCGCGCAGCCTGCGACGCGAGCTGCGCACTCCGCTGGCCGAGACCCGGCCTGAGGAACCCGACCCCGCGGGACTGCGGGCAGCCGACCCGGCCGCGCCGACGATCTCACGTCGCGGGATGCTGGCCGCGGTCGGCGGAGCGTCGCTCACGCTCGTCGGCCTGGCGGTCGGCCAGTCGATCGGAGGCTGGACCCGCCGTACCGCGCTGCTCGGCCCGCGCGGGCTCTCGGCTGCCGACTCTGGAACCCTGCCAGTCAACCGGACCGCCGCGTCGATCGGGCTGACCGACGCCGATGTGGGCCATGCCTACCGGCTGGTCCTGGTGGGCACCCGGACGGTGAGCCTGACCCGCGAGCAGGTGGCGACACTGCCCCAGCGCACCGTGGTGCTGCCGCTGGCCTGCGTCGAAGGGTGGTCCTATTCGGCCAGCTGGACGGGGGTTCAGCTAGCCGAGCTGGCCCGGCTGGCGGGGATCCCCGAGCCGGCTTCGGCAATGGTCGAGTCGATCGAGCGCGGCGGATCCTTCCGCAAGGCCGCCCTGTCGGCGGCGCAGGTGAACGACACACGGTCCCTGCTCGCCCTGCGCATCAACGGGGCGGACCTGTCACACGACCACGGCTACCCGGCACGCACCATCGTCCCGGACGCACCCGGCGTGCATAACACCAAGTGGGTCAACAAGATCATCTTCACGGAGCAATCGTGAGCCGGCTGATCGGCCGGCTTCGCGGCTGGTACGGCGCTAACCCGCTGCACTTGCTGTCCCTGCTGGCCGCCTTCGCGCTGGCAGGCTACGCGGTCCGCGCTGTAGTCGCGGCCGGGCAATGGCGCGGGTTCGCCTTGTGGTTCGCAGCCGCCATCGTAGGTCATGACCTGCTGCTGTTTCCCCTGTACTCCCTGGCCGACCTCTCGGTGCGGCGGCTGCTGCCCCAAAGGGCATCCAGCGCCGATCCCGGCGAGTCCGGGGGCAAGCCCGGCGCGGCGACGCGACTGCCGCCGGTCATCAACTACCTGCGGGTGCCCGCAGGATTCGCAGTGCTACTCCTCGTGGTGTGGTTCCCGCTGATCCTCGGCCTGTCCGCCGGGTCCTATAGCGAGGCCAGCGGGCTGGCGACCGAACCCTATCTCTGGCGGTGGCTGGCCATCACCGGGGTGATGTTCACGATCTCGGCAGTCAGCTACGCGGTCCGGCTGCGCCGCATGTCCGCGCCTGCGCGCACGGCCCGGCGCGCTGCTCGCCGGGACCACCACTGACGCCGCACGCGACACCGACCCGGCGCGGCGCGGCAGGGCAGCCACGCGTTCCGGAGCGGAGGAGCGGCGCCCGGTCCCTCGTGCGCGGGCCAGGCGTCAGACTGCGGACGCCTCGTCTTACCGAACGCTAACGCCGCCTGGCGGAGCGGTAAGAAAGCCGCCGGGGCCGACCTCTCACTCAGGTGGATCGCTAATCACTGCAGATCCTCACGTCACCCAAGGAGAAGGACATGCGCAAGCGCACATGCCTGGCAGCGGGCGGCGGCCTGCTGGCGGTCTCACTCAGCCTGTTCGGCGCGGCAGCCGCTGCCAGCGCCAGCACGGCATTCCCGGTAACCGGCTACACCTACATCGACGGCAACACCGCTACCGCGAACACTGTCGACGGGTACGCCCGGCACGCTGACGGGTCGCTTACCCCCCTCGCTGGTTCGCCGTTCGCCGCGGGCGGCGCGGGCCTGGCTTCCCAGGGCGCGATCCAGGCAATCCAGGACGGCAGGTACCTGCTGGCGGTGGATGCAGGCAGTAACCAGATCTCGGTGCTGCGCGTCACAGCAGGCGGCGTGCCCGTGCTGGTTGGCCAGCCGGTGCCGTCCGGCGGGGTCAAGCCGGTCAGCATCGCGGTATCCCGGTCGGGCCTGGTCTACGTGGCGAACTCCGGCACGGGCAGTAACTACACCGGTTTCCGGCTGCATTCCGACGGGAGCCTGACGCCGATCCCGGGCTCGACTACACCGTCCCGGACAGCTCGGGTCTGGGTGACGTGTTCTTCAACGCCTTCGGTAACCACCTCATCGGCACCCGCACCGGCACCTCACAGATCGACAGCTTCGTCGTCCTGCCCAGCGGCCGCCTGCTTGCTGCCCAGGGCTCGCCGTTCACCGGGCAGGGCCTCGGCCAGCTCGGCGCCGAGTTCTCACCAGCCAACCCGTCGCAGCTGTTTGTCAGTAACGCGCACAACGGCGCCGGCCTGGGCACGGTGTCCGCGTACCGCGACGGCTTCCTCGGCCAGCTCTCTTCGATCGGATCCTCGCCCTACCCTGACGGGCAGACCGCGCCATGCTGGGTGGAGGTCAGCCACGACGGCAAGTACCTGTTCACCGTCAACACCGGGTCGGGCAACATCTCCAGCTACTCCATCAACCCTGACGGCTCACTGACCCTGATCGGTAGCACGCCCATCAGCGGCGGCGGCGCTGACATCGACGCCCGGCTATCCCCCGACGGCAACTACCTGCTGGTCGACGGCTCCGGCATGCACTTCGTATCGGTGTTCGCCGTCAACGGAGGCACCCTCACCGAGCTACCCAGCTCACCGACGCCGCTGCCCGCCGGCGTCACCTCCTCCGCCGGGATCGTCAACATCTAGGCCCAACGCACCTCGTGCGACCGGCTGTCCCTGGCCCGCCCGACCGGGCGGACCAGGGACGGCCTCGCTTCGCCCCCCGGCGGGCACCTCGCGACGCCCGTGTGCCTGGAGCCCAGGAGCGGGGCGGAGCTTCTTACGGGTGTGTGACGCGGCTGGCGTACCGGTGGCGGGCCCGGCCCGGAGCGGCATTGAATCAGTACGTCGCCTGCAGGGAGTGCAGGACTGACCTCATCTGGACGGAGAGCAAGATGCTCGATCGGACACCGGTAGCGACTCGCGGCCGCAGGCGGGCAGCGATGAGCCTGGCCGACCGGCGATCGCGGAGCGCGGCCAGGTCGGCGCGGTCAGGCCGGGTGCTTGTCGTCTTGCTCGCCGCCGGACTGCTAGCGGCCGGCTGCGCCGGGAGCGGAAACACTAACGGGACGACCAGGAGCGGGAGCGGGACACGGTCCGTCGCGGGACAGGGGAAGGGCCCGGCCCCGTCAGGGCCAGTACCGGCCGGATATGCGCCGTGGCCGGAGGCGGAGAATGACGCGACGCACAGCTCACAGGCGGGCGTCCGGGGTCCGCAGACCGGGCACATTCGCTGGAAGGCCAATCTTGGCAGCCCCGTAACCCCCGGGCCCGCCGTCGCCGCAAACGGCACCATCTATGAGTCGACCGATGCCGGGATCCTGTACGCCATTGATCCGGCCAATGGCCACGAACTCTGGAAGTTCGACGGCGGCGGCAGCATCGGCGGAGACGACTTGTCCACAACCGCCGCAGTGCTGCCCGACGGCACCATCGTGTGGCCCGGCCCGCGACACACAGTGTTCGGGCTGGACGCTCACGGCAGCCAGCTCTGGGCAGTGAACGTCGGCGCTGCCCCGCTCTCTCCGCTGATCGCGTCGCCGACGGCCGTCTACGTCATGACAACGGCAGGAGTGCTGGCCGCGCTGAAGATCGACGGAGCGAAGACAGCGGAACGGTGGACCCTCAAATTGGGCAGCCGGTCGCTGGGGAGCCCGGTTCTCGGCCGCGACGGCGAAATCGAGACCACCGTGGATGACTGTCTCGTGGCAGTCCGGGACAATGGCCGCACCGCTCGTGAGCTGTGGCAATTCACGGTTCCACAGCAAGTCGAAGTGTCAGCAGCGATCACGTCAGCCGGCACGGCGGTACTGGGCACCAACGACGGCTTCGAATACGGCGTCAGCCCCGCAGGCAAACAAGTCTGGAAACACGCTATTAACAACCTCAGCTTTTCCTCACCCGCCGTCACAACCACCGGAAAGGCGTACTACGGGGACAACAGCGGCGTCCTGACCGTCGCTGTGGCCGCGACCGGCTCGGTCATACGTTCGTTCGAGGCCCAGCCCGGGATCACCAGCCCTGTCGTCAACATCTGGACAGCGCCTCTCGTGGACAGCACCGGCGACGTTTACTACGGCACCAAAGGCGGCATCATCTACGGCTACTCGCCCGGCGGGACGCAACTGTTCGCAATCCACACCGGCAGAACCGTCGACAGCTACCCTGCGCTATCGGCGACTGGCGATCTGCTCATCGGCTCGGACAACGGCTACCTTTACTCCATCGGCCATTGACCGGCCGAAGCGAACCCATGGCCTGGTCGGCTCGCCGCTGGGTCCGGTGACCGAAACCGGTGCGGAAGTAGCACCTGGCCCCGCCGCGCTGAGGTCCTGAACCCGGAATGAGCCGGTACCCCGACGGTGGGCTCTGCTGGACGCCAAGAGGAGCTCACCGCAGCCGTGCGATGGCCGTTCGGTGACGATCCCGCCACGCTGCGGACCCCGCGCCGCCGCCGCGCCAGCTAACACTGCATGATCTCGCCGCGGGATCTCGGGACCTAAAGTCTGGATCCGCGCCCGCGGGTTGGCGTTCGAGCTCATCAGCCCAGGCGGGCTGCTGCTGACGGCGGAGTAGATGATGGCCTATGGCCTGGCCCATCGGGTCGCCGATTCGCAAGATGCGCTCCGGGAAAGGATCACGCCGATGACTGAACAGGCTGAAAACCCAGCGCTGGCCCAAGACCTGATACACCGAGCAGAACTGCGGCCGGGAGTAGTCCAGCTAACCCTGTCGCGGCCAGACAGGCTGAATGCGCTGACCGAACCGCTGGTCGCCCAGTTCCACGAGCACCTCCGCGCCTTGGCGGCCGACCTGACCTGCCGGATCGTCGTGCTCACCGGCGCAGGCCGGGGGTTCTGCGCCGGGCTCGACCTGGGCGGATTCGGCACCATTCCGGGGACCGAGAATTTCGGGCCCAGCCACAAGACCTGGGCGACACAGCGCGCGATCGCCTCGCTGGTGCAGGAGATCCGCCGCCTCCCGCAGCCGGTGATCGCGGCCGTCAACGGGCCAGCCGCCGGTGGCGGTCTGGCGCTGGTCTGCGCCAGCGACATCCGCATCGCCTCTTCCACCGCGGTATTCTCCACCTCCTTCATCCGCATCGGGGTCACCGGCTGCGACATCGGCACATCCTGGCTGCTTCCCCGGCTCGTCGGCGCGGCCCGGGCGCACGAGCTGATGCTGACCAGCCGCCGCTTCGACGCCGGCGAAGCGCTGCGCATCGGCCTCGTGACTGACGTCGTCGAGCCCGGTGAGCTGCCAGGCGCGGTCAGCGCGATGGTCGACTCGCTGCTGGCAGCCCCGCCGCTGTCGCTATCGCTGACCAAGCAGGGCATGTGGCTGGCACTGGAGATTCCGTCCTTCGACGCGATGGTCGAGGTCGAAAACCGCCAGCAGGTGCTGACGTCGGCGACCGCGGACGCGGACGAGGCCATGGCTTCCTACCTCGGTCGCCGGGCGGCCGAGTACCGCAACCGCTAGCGGCTGGCCGAATTGGCTCCCCGGAGGCCCCTCATTGCCTTCATCCGCAAGAACGCCGAGCAGAAGATGCTCGGTCCCGACGTAGTTCCACCGGAGCCGGGCGGATTCCTGCACTGCGTGGTCGAGGATGCGGTTGGCTTCCGGCGCGTACGGCACGTTTGGGGGTACGCCTGCTGTTACTGCATTGCCGCGCCGCCGGGGCGGCCGGTTAGCTCGGCGCCTTCGCGGTGACGCGGGCGGTACCCACGCCGGAGATGTGCAGCCGTCTGTTCTGCAAGAGACGCGCAGATGACCGGTGCTGCCGTTGCCCGCGCACAAACACGGCAGCCAGGAAACGGTGATCGTTCCCGGCCGCCAGTCGTGACCGTTGCGGCACTGGAGCTGGTAGCACCACCAGTTCGGGCGCTCTGCATCCGCCATTTCCGCCATTAGAACATGTGTGCTAAGAAGTGGACGACGTCCAGAGAGTCTTTACCAAGCTGGGACGTGCTGGCTTGTCCGAGGTAGCGAACTGCTGACTCCGTTCCGGCATCGGGCCTACCGTCAGGGATCCAGCTAGGGCCGAAGTTGCCGCCTGGTACCACAGACCGCGCCAGGCGACGTTACGTGCTGGCGGTGACGCTTACGCTGATTAGCGCAGCGACATTCACCGCTGTCGGGCGGCCGAGCGCTGGGAGTTGGCCACTCGACTTCCCAGCCTGGATTGGCTGCGCGGGTTACTCTAAGTGGCGATGTCGGCCAGATCTGCCCGGCGGGCTGCGAAAGCGCGGGGCTCGGGGCGTACACCGGCACCGTCGCAACAAGGGGGTCTCTGCATGGTCTCCCGGCCCGCACGGCTCTACATCAGCCTGGTCGTGGTCCTGACCGGCGTGCTCGTGGCCGCGGCCTCGATGACCCCCGCGCGGGGCACCTGGAGCCTGATGTCCCCCGACTCCGTGACCGGCCGCGTGAGCATGCCGCTTTTCGCACTGGTCACCCTGCAGGGCTTATTCCTGGTCTGCGACTCGGTGAGCACGGCGCTCACCGGGCGGCAGACGAAATGGTCGCCCAGCTCAGCAGCCACGCTGGCCGCGGTCGTCTTGCTCGGCCCGCTGGCGGCTGCGTTCGTGGGTGCCAGCTCGCTGCTGAGCCTGCAGCGGCAGCTGCGGCTGCCTGAGCGGATGTTCAACGGGGCGATGCACGCGCTGTCCGGCCTCGCCGCTGGCGTCGCGTACTTAGCCGTTGGCGGCTGGCTCGCGAAGCTCACCTTTCCGCATGCGGACTCCGTGGTGCTGGTCGGGCTGCCCGATTCAGGTCACTTCGGGATCATCATCGGCGCGTTCGCTGCTGCCGCGGCCGTGCACGTGCTGGCCAATCACGGACTTATCTGGGGCGTCTACCGCCTCAACCGGGGCAGCGGGATGCTCCGCCGCGAGGGCCTGGAGTCCAGCCTGTCGCTGCTGCTGGCCTCCGACTTCGGTTATGCGTGCCTCGGCCTGGTCATCGCCTCACTGTGGGCGGTCATGCGCTGGTACTCAGCCGTGCTGGTACTGGTGCCGCTGTTAGTCGCCCGCTGGGCGATGGGACAGTTCGCCGAACAGCAGCGCGCCTACGCGGCGACCGTGAACGCGCTGTGCCAGGCCGTCGAGACCAAGGACTACTACACCCGCGGGCACGGCGACCGGGTAGCCCACGGCGCCGTGATGATCGCCCGGAAGATCCGCATGAGCCCGCGCCGGACCGACGCGATCCGTTACGCCGGGATGCTCCATGACGTCGGCAAGCTCGGCGTGCCGACCCAGGTACTGCAGAAGGCGGGCCCGCTCACGGACGAGGAGCTGGCAACCATCCAGCTGCACCCCAGCCGGGGGCTGGACATCGTCTGGGAGATCGGGTTCCTGAACGAGGCGCTGATCGGGATCAAGCTTCACCACGAGCGGATCGACGGCCTCGGTTACCCGATGGGCCTGGTCGGTCATGAGATCCCCGAGTTCGCCCGCATCATCGCGGTTGCCGATGCGTTTGACTCGATGACCACTACCCGGTCCTATCGCGCGGCTAAGAGCATCGAGTTCGCGCTTGACCAGCTGCGCAAGGGCGCAGGCACCCAGTTCGACGCGCTGATGGTGGAGGCATTCATCGCCGCGCTCAACGAAGAAAGATGGCCGCTGCCAGAACCTCCCTGCGAGCCTCCTGACCCGACAACCGTGACGGTCCAGGATCACGACGATCCGACCGCACCACTGCGCATCGTGGAGCCCTAGTGGCCGGCGGAACGCTGGCCGGGCGGCCCGTACCGGACCGGAGGGCCTACTGGCGGGCGCTGGAGGTCGGCGGACGCCGGGTGCCGTCCTGGCCGTAAGGTGTTCGCTGAATTTCGACGACATCGAGTCGCGCAAGCCTAATTGCCTCTAGTCGCGTGTCTCATCTGACGACCGTTATCCGAAGCAGCTGCCGCCTACTTCAGCGGACGACTAGGTACCGCCTTTCGGGGGACTGGTGGGAGTGCTGCGAGCTTCGGGTGAGTCAATGCTGGGCGGGACGGGCGGCTGTTGGACCCTGCTCAGAGGCAGGTTGTGCGTATCAAGATCTCGTGTCCTTCTGCGGCTGCAGTGCGTAGTTCGGGTGGAGCTGTCCGGGGGCGGGCCGGGTAATAACCGCTGGGCTGCCGGGAAGTGCGAAGGAGTAGACGTGGCCGTCGTCGGAACCGGAGCCGATGTAGACCGCCCCGTTGGCCACCGCGGGCGACGACTCAATGGGGTGTCCGGTGGGGAAGCTCCACAGTTCTGCCCCGCTGGTGGCGTTGAGGGCGTACACGTCGCCGTCGTCGGAGCCTATGTAGACCACACCGTCGGCCGCCGCCGGGGACGAGTCAACGGCGTTTCCTGTGCCGAAGCTCCACAGCTGGGCCCCGGTGGCGGCGTTGAGGGGGTGGACGTTGTGGTCGTCGGAGCCGACGTAGACCACACCGTTGGCTACCGCAGGGGACGAGTCAACGGCGTTTCCTGTGCCGAAGCTCCACAGCTGGGCCCCGGTGGCGGCGTTGAGGGGGTGGACGTTGTGGTCGTCGGAGCCGACGTAGACCACACCGTTGGCTACCGCAGGGGACGAAATAAAGCCGCTTGGATTGGGGAAGCTCCATAGCTTGGCCCCGGTGGCGGCGTTGAGCGCGTACATATTGTCGGAGCCGATGTATACCACCCCGTTGGCCACCGCCGGCGACGCGTTAATGACCTCTCCGGGCTCAAGGAAGCCGAAATCATGGACCAGATCTTTGGCTGACTGAGCCGAAGACAGCCCAAACCCTGCTCAGCCCTCGGCTGGCGCGGGCTCCTCCGGCTTTTCGACCAGTTCGCCCTCGATGTTGATCTGGATCTCGTCGCTGACGACGAACTTGCCATCCAGCACCATGTTGAAGCTCAGGCCATAGTCCTTGCGGTTTATCTGCGTCCTCGCGCCATAAGCAATCCGATGCCCCATCATCGGGTCGCTGAACTCCCCGTACCGCTGCAGCTGCAAGACCACCGGCCTGGTGGTCCCCTTGATCGTCAGCTCACCTGCGACCGCATACCTGTCCTGCCCGGCCGGCTCGACGCTGGTGCTCGTAAAGGTGATGACCGGGAACTGCTGAACCTCCAGGAAGTTCGACGACCGCAGGTCATTGTCCCTGGCCTCGTGGTTCGTCCGGATGCTGTCAGTCCGGATGGTCACCTCAACCGACGACGACTCCGGATGATCAGGGTCAATGTCACCGCTCGCGCTGACATCGGCGAAGTGACCGCGAACGGTCATCATCCCCAGGTGCTTCGCGGAAAACTCAACCTGCGTGTGATACGGATCCAGCTGCCAGTCGCCCACCGGAGCCTCCCTGCCTCGCTGATCGATCTCGCGGCCTGCCGGCAAGCAGCGCCAGTCACGAGCCTAGACTCGGCGAACGGCATGTACGAGGCCTTCGGTCAGCGCGCGTTGATCACCACGGGCGGGTCGTCGGGTGCTGAACTCCCCGTCCTTGAGCAGTCGGCATCGCCTGGGGCCGGTCGCCCTGGGCTCAGACGAGGCGGATGACAGAGTTCGGGCAAAGGGCTGCGGCGCGACGTGCCTGCACCTGGAGCGCGGACGGGGGCTGCTCATCGAGGACGACGACGGTGCCGTCATCCTCGGATTGGTCGAACAGTTCGGGCGCGGTCAGTGCGCACTGGCCGGCGCCGCGGCAGCGGTCGCGGTCCACCTGAATTCTCATGCTGTCATCACCCCTACCAGGCGACGGGGAGGCGGTGAACGCCGTAAATGAACATGTCGTCGCGCATGGGCACCTCGCCGGGTCGTACGGCCAGGCGGAGCGTGGGGAAGCGCCGGAAGAGAGCGCTGTAGGCGACCTTCATCTCCACCCGGGCGAGTTGCTGGCCCAGGCACTGGTGGATCCCGTGCCCGAAGGCGACGTGCTGTGATGCGGGCCGAGCGAGATCCAGCTCATCGGGCTCGGGGAACTGCACCGGGTCCCGGTCGGCGGCGGCGAGCGAGGCAACTACGGTTTCGCCCGCCCGGATGCGCAGGCCGGCGAAGTCGACGTCTTCGCGGGCGACCCGGACGGTGCCGAACTGCACGATGGTGAGGTAGCGCAACAGTTCCTCCACTGCGCGGTCGGCCAGATCGGCTTCCTCGCGCAGAGCACAAAGCTGATCGGGGTGGCCCAGCAGGGCGTACGTGCCCAGCGCGAGCATGTTCGCGGTGGTCTCGTGGCCTGCGGCCAGCAGCAGTTGCCCGATGCCGGCCAGCCGCTCATCGGTGAGGGCGGCATCCGCGGCACCGGCCTGGATCAGGCTGCCGAGCAGCGCGCCATCTGGGTGCTGCCGCTTGACCGCCACCAGGTCGAGCATGTATTGCCACAGCTCGTCCCGCGCCGCCGATATCGCGGCCTCGCCCGCGTCGAGCTTGAGCAGGGTGGAGGTGCATCGCTGGAACGTCACTTTGTCCTCGTACGGCACACCCAGCAGCTCGCAGATCACCAGCGACGGGATCGGGCGGGCGAAAGCCGGCACGAGATCTGCCGGGGGGCCGCTGCGCTCCATCGCATCCAGGCGCTCAGAGACGACCTGCTCAATCCGCGGTGCCAGCTCGCGCATCCGCCGCACGGTGAAGTAGCGCGTCAGCATGCGCCGATAGCGGGTGTGCTCGGGAGGGTCCATCCCGATCAGCGAGCCGGCCCGTACCGCGGGCTCATCGGGGCGGATCGGAAACCTCCGCACTGGCGAGGAGGCCCGCCGACGATCCGAGCTGAACCGGTCATCGGCCAGCAAGGCGCGCACGTCCCGATGCCGGGTGAGCAGCCAGCCGGCTTTCCCGTCGGGGAATGCCAGCCTGCTGACCGGCTCCTCCTCCCGCAGGCGCCGGTACTCAGCCGGCGGATCGAACGGCCTGCTCCGCCGAACCGGCAGCGACGCCGGAGAAGACGCCGCAGAAGAAAACACCGCCATCGGGACTTTTCCCCCCGATCTGCCCCGGTCACCAGTTCCCGCCCGCGTCAGCGACCGCTCACCAGGCGGGGCGCACCACCAACCCCACCGTCTCCCACGATAGCTCTCCGGTTTTTCCCCGGTATCCCGCCAGCGCGCCCTCGGATGTACCGGCAGCGGGTCAGTCGAACGCCGGCTTGCGATCCCTGGTCCGCTTGAGCTCGAAGAAGCCGTCTGCCTCGGTTACCAGCACTACGCCGTCCCATAGCCGGCCGGCTGCTTCACCGCGCGGGATCGGCGTGATGACCGGGCCAAAGATGGCGTTGCCGCGGATCCGGATAACGGGCGTGCCCACGTCCGTCCCTACGACGTCGAAAGCCTCGTGATGAGATCTCCTAATCTCATCGTCGAACTCGGTGCTGTCTGCGGCGCCAGCCAGGGAGACCGGCAGGCCGACTTCCGCCAGCGCTTCAGGAATCACCTTCGGATCGTCTCTGCGGCCCTGGTTGTGGAGCCTGGTACCGATGGCGGTGTAGAGCGGACCGAGGATGCCAGGACCGGCTTCCATTGTGGCGGCGGCGACCACCCGGATCGGGCCCCACGCCTTGCCCATCCGCTCCACGTACTCGGGAGTCAAGCCCTTCCCCTCGTGCTGGATCAGGTTCAGGTAGGCCAGCGACATGATCCGCCAGTCGACCCGCACCGGCCGCACCTTCTCCACCTCGAGCATCCAGCGGGAGGTGATCCAGGCCCACGGGCACAACGGGTCGAACCAGAACTGCATGTCTTCAGTAGCTGCCGGCTGCGGCGTCACACTGCCTGCGAACAGGCAGTGGCGCACGCGTATTCCCGGTCGGCGCAGATGTTAGCTGCGGCCCGGCTCGCCCAGCACGCCGACGTTGTGCTCAAGCAGCCGCCATCTGCCACCGCGCCTGGACAGCACCGACCAGTGGCAGTTCCCGAACGGGCCGAGCACCCGCGGCTCCGACGGCACGTCAAGCACTCGTGCGAGCGCAAGCCCTAGCGCAGCGCCGTGCCCCACCACCACAGCCAGCGAACCGCCGGGCATGCTGTCGGCGATCCGCACCAGCGCGGCCGATGCGCGATCGGCCACCGTCGTCGCCGACTCGCCGTCCGGCGGGGTCCACGTCGCCCGCTCTTCCGGGAACCGCTCCCTGATCTCGGTCTCGGTCAGGCCCTCCCACAACCCGCCGGAACGCTCCCGCAGGTCCTTATCCAGCTGCACGGGCAGTCCGGTGAGCCGGGCCAGTGCCGCAGCCGTCGCCGACGCCCGGCTGAGATCGGAGGAGAAGATTGCTGACGGCCCGAGCGCGGCCAGGTACGGGGCAGCTTCGGCTGCCTGCTGGCGGCCGGCATCGTTCAGCGGAACGTCGCTCTGGCCCTGGAACCGCCGCTCGGCGTTGTAGTCGGTCTCCCCGTGCCGCCAGGCCACCAGCGTGACCACATCCTTGCCGTCGCCGCCTGGCCACATGCTGGGCGCGACGGCATCTTCTGCCGCAGTCAAGCGCTAGCCCCGATCGGCCGGGCCGATCCCGCCCCGGCCAGCCCCGCCCTGACCGGCCCCGCCCGCTCCAGCTGCGCCGACCGGCTCTGGCAGCGGGATCAGCGGGCAATCCTTCCATAGCCGCTCAAGCGCGTAATAGACACGCTCCTCGGCATGCTGAACGTGGATCACGATGTCGATGTAGTCCAGCAGCACCCAGCGGCCCTCCCGCTCCCCCTCGCGGCGAGCCGGCTTAGCGCCAGCCTTGCGCAGCCGCTCCTCGATCTCGTCCACGATGGCGCGGACCTGGCGATCGTTGGCGGCGGAACAGAGCAGGAAAGCGTCAGTGATCACGAGCTGCTCGCTGACGTCGTAGGCGATGATGTCGGAGGCGAGCTTGTCAGCCGCGGCTGCGGCCGCGATCTCTACGAGCTCGACGGCCCTTTTGGTAGCAGTCACGTGTGCTGGCAGTCCTCCTCGGTTCGCCCCACCCCCACGATCTCACGCTCGCCGCATCCGCGGCCCAGGCCGAGACCATCGGGCTAGGAACAAGCGTATCTGGCGTCACTGACAACGTCAGCGATCACCGTCGTGCGTTTCGCGGCCTTTAACCATTAGGGCGGGGAACGGGCTCTTCGCGATCTCCGTCTCCACGGAGTTCGCGGCTGCCGTGGCTAGTCCGACCGGCGGCCTGCCAGCCAGCACGACACCGACCAGGAAATCACCACCAGGGCGAATCCGGCCGCCATCGGCACCCCCGCCGGCCACGCCGCCGACTGGATGGCGGCTCCGTTCCCGTGCATGGCGGCATTGGCTGGAGAGACGCTGGACACCAGTGCCACGACGACCGCCGCTATCGTGCCGAGCAGCGCGACCGCCTGATGCCTGATGACCGGAGCGTTGAACAGCGTGCCGACCGCCGAGCCGACGAAGGCGCAGACGAGCGCCTTGCCGAGTCCCGCGAGAAGCGGTATGACCAGGGCGGTGTCGTGGCCCGCGGTCACCAGCTCGTAGCAGGCGCCCGCCAGCCCCAGCACGGCTCCGCCTGCGAATGCGGTCAGCAACGTCGCCAGCTGAGCCCGGCCTGGGCCGCGGGCCGCCGCGACGCACGCCCTGGCCGCGCCCGGCTCGGCGGTCAGCATCAGCCTTGTGAGCAGTGCGGTGACCACCAGGACGATCGCGGCGCTCCAGTCCAGGCCGCTGGCCAGTGTCAGCGCGCGCAGGTGCGCAGCTTCCTGGCCGCTGCCAGCCTGCTCGCCGCTTCCAGCGCCGCCGACAGAGATCAGCAGCGCGAACACCATCAGCGGCAAGATCCACCGATGGGACCGGAACAGGTTCGCTGTCTGATACCTGAGCAGGGCGATCACTGGGACGCCCCCGTTCCTCCGCCGGCTTCGACCGCGGACACGTGCACGCCGTCCCAGCTCAGCAGCTCGCGTAGCAGCGCGTCGGAGGCAGCCGCGCTAACCGTCACCCGGACGGTAGCCGTCTGGCCGGCGACTCCGAGCACGCCGGGCAGCCGGCCGAGGCGGTCGAGCGAGATCGCTTCCAGCCCGGTCACTTCGATGGTGGCGGTCTGCGGGGCCGGTCCAGCCCCGGCTGCGCTCCAGCCAGATCCCTCCGGCTGACTGGCTCCGGCCGCTACGACCGTCACGCGGCCGCCAGCGAGCTGCCATTGCTCGCCGACCTGGTCCGCCAGCCGGGCAGGGTCGTGATCTACGAACAGCACGATGCCGCCCCCGGCCAGGCGCTCCGCCACGGCCGCATCCAATGCTCCGCGAGCCGCCTGGTCCAGGCCGGTCCACGCCTCATCGAGCACCAGCAGGCCAGGCCGGGCCAGCAGAGCCTGGGCAATGGCAACCTTCTGGCACATCCCCTTCGACAGCGTCCGCAGCGGCGCCCGCGCGTAGTCCCTGGCGCCAAGCCGCTCTAGCCATTCCTCGGCCGCAGCCGCGGCCGCAGCTGATGGCAGTCCGTGGATCCGGCCCATGTGCTCCAGGTACTCACGCGCGGAGAAGGCGAGCGCAGGCGGGAACCGTTCCGGCACGTAGCCAGCGTGCGGCCTGCCCGTGACCCGCCCGGCGGACGGGACCGAGACCCCGGCGATGACGCGGAGCAGGGTGGACTTGCCGCTGCCGTTCGGGCCGGCCACGCGGATCAGCCGCCCGGCGGCGACCTCCTGGCTGACGTCGCGGACGATCCAGGGCTGCCGCAGGCCATACCTCTTGCCGACCGTCATCAGCCGCACTCGCGGTCCTCCTCTGGCGGGCGCCCTACCGCCGATCGGGGAGCCGTCAGGCCGGTGACGTCCGTCGAAGGCGCAGCCAGTCCAACGATACGACGATGCCCTGCCAGAAATCCGCTGCAGCCGAGTCCAGTTGCTAGTCGCGGTACAGCCGTCGCTTGGAGATGTACTGCACGACCCCGTCCGGCACCAGGTACCAGATCGGATGGCCCTCCCGGACGCGCTCCCGGCATTCGGTCGAGGAGATCGCCAGTGCCGGGATCTCAATCAGGCTGACCCGGCCGTCCGGCAGATCTGACCTGGACAGCTGATGGCCAGGGCGAGTGCAGCCGACGAAGCGCGCCAGCTTGAACAGCTCGTCGGCGTCCCGCCAGGAGATCATCCTCGCCAGCGCGTCCGCGCCGGTGATGAAGTAGAACTCGGCATCGGCGCCCTGCTGAGCGCGCAAGTCACGCAACGTGTCGATGGTGTACGTCTCTCCCGGCCGGTCGATATCGACCCGGCTGACGGAGAACCGCGGATTCGACGCGGTCGCGATGACCGTCATCAGGTAGCGGTCCTCGGCGGGCGAGACGGTCCGGTCGCCCTTCTGCCACGGCTGGCCGGTCGGCACGAAGATGACCTCGTCCAGGCCGAAGAAGTGCCCGACCTCACTGGCCGCGACCAGGTGCCCATGATGAACCGGGTCGAAAGTACCGCCCATCACGCCGAGCCGCTTGCCCATGCCGTCACACCGGGTATGTAATGCCGGTCAGTTTCTCCGACTCGGCCCAGAGCCGGCGCTGCGCTTCGGCATTGAGCGACCGCGTGCTCGAGGTGACCACCACTGGGTAGCCAGTCATCTGCATCGGCCCGTCCGGTCCGTAGAACGTACCGCCGATCGCGTCCGGATCGGTGGCCGCCCGCAGCGTCGGCAGCACTCCCATCGAGCCGTCCTGCACCCACCAGGAGTTCACGATGCTGAAGCGAGAGCTCATCGCCGCCTGCGCCATCCCTGGCATGTGCCGGGTCAGGTCGGTCCTGGCCGTGCCGGGGTGCGCGGCCAGCGCGATTGTGTGCGCCCCGGAGGCCGACAGCCGGCGCTGCAGCTCATAGGTGAACATCAGGTTGGCCAGCTTGGAGCGGCCGTACGCAGCCATCCGCTGGTAGTGCCGGGCGGACTGCAGGTCGGCGAAGTTCAGCCGGCCGGCCCGGTGGGCGTTGCTGCTCACCGTCACGACCCGCGATCCCGGCTGGGCCAGCAGCGAGCTCAGCAGCAGTCCGGTGAGCGCGAAGTGGCCGAGGTGATTGGTGCCGAACTGCTGTTCAAAGCCGTCCTTGGTGAGCGAGTACGGTGGCATCATCACGCCGGCGTTATTGATCAGCAGGTCCAGCCGCGGAAACCTGGCCGTGATGTCAGCTGCGGCTTTCCGCACCGACTCGAGTGAGGCCAGGTCAAGCTCGGCGGTTTCCACCGGGCCGGCGTCGGCTGAACCGGTCGCGGCTATCCGGATCCGGTCGGCGGCGGAGGCAGTTCTGGCCGGATCCCGCGCGGCCAGCACGACCGTGGCGCCGTGCTGCGCGAGGACCCTGGCCGTCTCCAGCCCGAGGCCTGACGTCGCGCCAGTGATAACCGCGACCCGGCCGCGCTGGTCGCCCACATCGGCCGCCGTCCATCGGCCGCCACTGCTACGCTGCCTCATCCGGCTTCCTCTCTCGCCTGCCTGCTGCATATGTCCAGCACATCACGGGTCATGCACCCGGCGCCCGGCCGCCGTCATGATCGGCCGGATAGGCGGGTAGATATGGGCCGTAACGTAGAAACCCCGGCGAGCCTGCCTTGCCAGGCCGAACCCGATCCGAGCTGCCTTGGGAGCCGTCAGTGGGCTACTCCGCCAGTTATGCCACGGTTACCGGGGATCAGACAAGGACCCTGTTCGGCCAGGTGATGTGGCTCGTCGCGCTGGCGACCGGGTGCTTCGCGCTCGGCTGCTACGCGGGGCGGGACTTGTCCGCCGGCTGGTCAATCGCCTGGTTCATCGTCGGCTTCGGCTGCCTCATCGCGCTGAACTTCGTCCGCTCCTCGAGCGGCGCCAGCATCGCCCTGCTGATGGCGGTGGGCCTGTTCCTGGGCCTCGGCATGGGCCCGGCGGTGGCCTACTACACCACCACGAGCCCGCGGGCCGTCTGGCAGGCAGCCGGGGCGACGGCTCTCTTCATCGCGGGCTGCGGCGCGTTCGGTTACGCGACCAGGCGCGACCTGTCGGCGATCGGGCGGATCTCGTTCTTCGCCCTGCTCGGCCTCATCATCTTCGGCATCATCCTGATCTTCGTCCACATTCCGGGCGCCAACCTCATCTACTCGATCCTCGGCCTGGTGATCTTCGCCGGGCTGACGATGTTCGACTTCCAGCGGCTGCGCCGGTCAAAGGGACTGGCCTCGGCACCACTGATCGCGGCGTCGATCTTCCTCGACGCGCTGAACGTGTTCCTGTTCTTCCTGCGGATCTTCTCCGGCAGCCGCGACTAGGCAAGCCCGGGGACCGGAGGCTCGCCGCTGGACCAGCGCACGACGCGAACGGCCTTGCCGACCTCGGTCCTCGGCAAGGACCCCGGCGGCATCAGCCGGACGGCAACCGAGAGCCCGATCCCGTCTTTCAGCTCCGACTCGATCAGCCTGACGTCCGGCTCGGGCCCAGACCACCCCGTTCCCGGCTCGCAGATAGCGATGAGCCGGTGCTGCGGCGACCGCTGGTCCACCACTAGCAGGTAATCCGGCGCCAGTGCGCCCTGCCCGAGCAGCACGCGCTCGACCTCGCTCGGGTAGACGTTGACGCCCCGGACCACCAGCATGTCGTCCTTGCGGCCGATGATCTTGCTCATCTTCACCAGGGTGCGGCCGCAGCGGCAGGTGCCGCGGCGAAGCGAGGCAATGTCGCCAGTGCGATACCGCAGCAGCGGCAGTGCCTGCTTTGTCATCGTCGTGAACGTGAGCTCGCCGGGCTGGCCGTCTGGCACGGGCTGGCCTGCCAGCGGGTCGAGCGCCTCGACCAGGAAATGGTCCTCGTTCACGTGCAGTCCGTCGGCGGCGACGATGCACTCGGAGGCGACACCGGGCCCGATGATCTCGGACAGGCCGTAGATGTCGAGTGCGCGGATGCCCGAGCAGGTCCTCGAGCCGCAGCCGCATCTCGTTGCGTCCACGGCTCGGCGCCGAAGATGCCCGCCCGCAGGGACAGCCCGTCGCCAGGCCCGGCGCCTGCCTCAGCCAGCGCCTCGCCGAGCCGGATCGCATAGGACGGCGTGCAGGTGAGGATGTCCGGCTGCAGGTCCCTGATCAGGGTGACCTGCCGCGCGGTCATCCCGCCAGAGACCGGGACGACTGTCGCGCCGAGCTCGATGGCGCCCTGGTGGATGCCGAGCCCGCCGGTGAACAGGCCATAGCCGTAGGCGTTGTGGACCAGGCTGGCCGGCGTCGCGCCGGCCGCGGCCAGCGCACGGGCGCACATCCGGGCCCACAGCTTCAGGTCGTCCCTGGTGTAGGCGACCAGGGTCGGCCGGCCGCCTGTCCCGCTGGACCCGTGCACGGCGACGACTTCCTCGCGCGGCACGGCCAGCAGGCCGAACGGGTAGGCCGTCCCACAGGTCGGCTTTGTCGGTGGTGGGCAGCCGTGACAGCGTCGCCAGGTTGACATCCGCCCCAGCCACCACGCCTGCCTCTTTCAGGCGGGTAGCTCTGCAGGCCACCCGCCGCGAGCAGCCGGTCGATCAGCGCGCGCAGCCGCGCAAGCTGCAGCCCGGTGAGCGTCTCGGCCGGCATCGACTCCGCGTCTGGCTCGAACATCATTGGCACATCCGGTGCTGACATGTGACCCAACCTCCTGTGCAGGCAGCCTACGATGGCTGCATGACCTCTGTGCCTGACCGCTCGCGGATACGTCTGCCGGGCATAAGCTCTCGTGCTTACGAGCACCCCGCCGACCGGTCAGCGCTAGTCGCGCTGCGCAAGCTGACCGGCTTCGACACCATCCTGAAGAACCTCGCCGGGCTGTTCAACGACCGGGCGATGCGGCTGATGTTCCTGGCCAGCTCGGTCCGGGCTTCGCCGGACCAGTTCTCCGACCTGTACCAGGCGATGCTGGACGGCTGCTACATCCTGGACCTGCCGCGAGTGCCGGAGCTGTTCATCACGCAGACCCCGATGGTCAACGCGATGGCGCTCGGGATGGACAAGCCCTTCATCGTGCTCAACAGCGGCATCGTCGACCTGATGGACGAGGAGGAGATCCGGTTCGTCATCGGCCACGAGCTCGGTCACGTGCTGTCCGGCCACGCGGTCTACAACACCATGCTGTACAACCTCATCCTGCTGGCGCAGCGGCTGGCGCTGGTGCCGTTCGCCTGGATCGGGCTGAAGGCCGTGATCTGGGGCCTGGAGGAGTGGCACCGCAAGTCCGAGATGTCCTGCGACCGGGCGGGACTGCTGGCGACCCAGGACGTCGATGCGGCCCGCCGGTCCCTGATGAAGCTGGCCGGCGGCCGCCGCCTGGCCGAGCTGAGCAGCGACGAGTTCCACCAGCAGGCGCGCGAGTACGACGCGGTGCCGGACGTGCGGGAGAGCCTGCTCAAGCTGCTGCAGCTGCAGGGCACGACCCACCCGTTCGCGGTGGTCCGGTTCGCCGAGCTGGACCGCTGGGCGGACGAGGGCGAGTACCGGGACATCCTGGCCGGCAACTACCCGCGCCGCGACGATGACCCCGAGGCCTCCGTGGGCGACGAGTTCCGCTCCGCCGCCAAGTCCTACCAGGATTCCTGGAACCGCAGCGCCGACCCGCTGATCGGCGCTGTGCGCGGGGTCGCCAACGGAGCGGCCGAGGCATGGGGTCGAGGCTGTTCAACCGGATGTCCGGCAGCGACCGGCGCGACGACCGCGACGACGACGAGTAGCTGGCTTAGCCGATCTCCGCCTCGGGCTGAGGGCGGGTGTGAGCCGTGCCAGCACGCTCCGGCAGGCTGCCGGGATACACGACGCCGAGCTGCTTCGTCGCTCTGGTCAGCGCGACGTACAGGTCGTTGAGCCCACGCGGGGATTCGGTGAGCAGCCTGCCAGGGTCGGCAATCAGCACGCAGTCGAACTCCAGGCCCTTGGCCTGCTTGACGGTCAGCACGACCACGGGGCTCGTCAGGTCGGGATCCGCGCCGAGCGCGGTGCCAGGGAGTGCAGCAGTAACCGCGGCGCCAAGCTCGTCCGCCAGTGCGGTCGGCACGATCACGGCTACCTTGCCGTCGCCCGCCTGCTCGGCGAGCCGGACCGCTGCCTGCGCCACCGTCGCAGCCAGCTCGCCCGGCTCGGCTTGCAGGTGCCACGGCTTGGTCCCGGAGTCGCGCACCGAGCGCGGCGGCTGCAGCGCCGGGTCGATGGCGGCCAGCACGTCGGCCGCGACCGCCATCACCTCGGCCGGAGTCCGGTAATTCACCGTCAGCGGCGCCAGCCGCCACCGGTCCGCCAGATACGGATCGAGCGCCTCGTTCCACGACGGGATCCCGGCCAGGTCGCCAGTCTGGGCGACGTCCCCGACAATCGTCAGCGACCTCGCCGGACAGCGCCGCATCAGCATCCGCCAGGCCATCTCCGACAGTTCCTGCGCCTCATCCACGATGACGTGCCCGAATGCCCAGGTGCGGTCGGCAGCCGCGCGCTCGGCCGCGGTGAGGCTCTGCTCATCCTCGTACCGGGCGGCTAGCCGGCTGGCATCGACGAGGTCCGCGCCCATCAGCAGCTCCGGATCGTCCTCCTCGTCCCGGCCGATGATCTCCAGCACTCCCTGCGCGTACGCCTCTTCCTGGCGCCGGCGCCTGGCCTGCGCGGCTCTGAGCGCGCGGTCGTCCTCGCCAAGCAGTTCCGCTGCCTCATCCAGCAGCGGCACGTCGGCGGGGGTCCAGGGCGCCTCCGGCTCGCGAAGCAGAGCTGCCCGGTCGGCAGCCGGCAGGCGCGGTGCCGCGGCGGCCAGCCGGTCAGGATCGGAGAGCAGCTCGCTGACGAGCTGCTGCGGCGTGAGGATCGGCCACAGCGTGCTGATGGCCGCCCTGACGGCCGGGTCCGTGCGGACCTCCTGGCGCAGGTCGCCAACGTCGTCAGAGTCCAGGAGCGCAGTGCCGGTGCGCACATCCGTCCCGATCCGGCTCGCGAGCTGCCGGGTCAGCGCGTTCACGATTTCCCTGGCGAAGACTGACCGCGCCTGGTTATGCGGCCGCCGGGACCGACGAGCCCGTTCCCGTGCCTGGGTCACGATCCCTGGGGTCAGCCGGAGCTTGCCGGAGTTAGCAGTGAACTCGCGCGGGTTCTCGTCGCGGCCGGACGTCGCCACAAGCCGGATCCGTGCGGCATCCACGCGGATCTCCAGGGGCTCCTCCGGCACTTCCTGCGATTACGGACCGCCGTCGCGATCACCTTGGCCATGCCGAGTCCGGCCCTTGATCGCTGCCACCTCAGCTGGCTCGGCCGCGGTCGCGCTGATGCCGGGGAACAGGTCGCCGATCGTAGACAGCAGCACGCTGGTCTCGCCTAGCGACGGCAGGACCTGGCCGATGTAGCGCAGGAAGGTCGGCGTTCGGCCCGACGACCAGTACGCCGCGCTTCTCCAGCTGGCGGCGATAGGTGTAGAGCAGGTAGGCAGCGCGGTGCAGCGCCACTGCCGTCTTGCCGGTGCCAGGGCCGCCCTGGACGACCAGCGCGCCGCCCATCGGGGCGCGGATGATCACGTCCTGCTCGGCCTGGATGGTCTCGACGATGTCGGTCATCGAGCCGGTGCGGCTGGTGTTGAGTGCCGCGAGCAGCGCCGACTCCCCCGTCAGGCCCTCATGCCTCGAGGGGTCGGCGGCCGCGAGGTCCAGTACCTCGTCATCGAGGCTGATGACCTGACGGCTCTTGGTCTTGATGTGCCTGCGCACCCGGACGTCGCCGGGCGATGCGGCAGTCGCCAGGTAGAAAGGGCGCGCCGCGTCAGCGCGCCAGTCCATCAGAAGCTGCGCGTAGTCGTCGGTCTCGGAGTGGATGCCAAGCCGGCCGATGTAGCGGAGCTCCCCGTCGACGAACTCGAGCCGGCCGAAGCACAGCCCGTTCTCCGCGGCATCGAGCTGAGCTAGCTGCTGGCGGTACATAGCGCTGAAGGTTTCGCGCTCCACCCTGGCCTGGTGCGTGCCGCCGGTCTGCTGCAGCACCCTGGCCATGCGGCCGCTGGCGCGCTCCCTGAGCTCGTCTAGCCGGCCGTAGAGCAAGTAAATGTAATCCTGCTCGCGATTAAGTTCCGCGTTTGACAACCATGCTCCTTGTTGTTATTATCCAATTGAGGAATATGGCCATTGGCGCTTTTTCTCTTACGCGTTACAAGAACGTAGCGCGTTTTTTTATTTCCCGGAACCGGCCCCCATCTTCGGTGTGCTGCTTCTACTGGGATAGTCGCAGCGTTCACGCACGGCTGCGCGACCGGAACCGTGCTGCGGTGCGACATGGGCCGTTTGCCAGGATTAGCTGAGCCGGGCGTCTGTGCCGCGCGGGCCTAGGGCTGCACGTTCTGCCGCCACCTCGGGATCCCAGTCGAAGACGACCGAATTGTCCTCCTCGCCGATCAGCACCTCGGCTCCCTGACGCGCGCCTGCTGCGGCCAGCGCCTGCTCGATGCCGAGCTTGGCCAGCCGGTCGGCCAGGTAACCGACCGCCTCGTCATTGGCGAAGTCAGTCTGCAGGATCCAGCGGCGCGGCTTGTCTCCGACCACCCGGAAGCTGTTCTCCCCGGTGCCGACGAGCTGGAAATCAGGGCCTGATACCGGCGCCGGGCGGAGCACGATCCGGGTGGGCTCAACCGGGGGCGCGGCCGCGCGAGATGCCGCGATCACCGCGGCCATCGGTGAACGACAGGTCGCGCAGGCCCTCGGTAGTGGCGGCCGAGACCCGCTGAACCGTCAGCCCCCGCGCCTCGAGCTCGGGCTCGACCAGGTCAGCCAGCTCCCTGGCCGCGGGCACGTCGATCTTGTTCAGCGCGACGATCCGCGGCTTGTCCGCCATCCGCGCGCCAGTCAGCTCCTCGTACGCGGCGAGCTCGGCCTCCAGCGCATCCAGGTCACTGACGGGGTCACGGCCCGGCTCCTCGGTTGCGCAGTCCAGTACGTGCACGAGCACCTCGCAGCGCTCGATATGCCGGAGGAAATCGAGACCGAGCCCCTTGCCGCTGCTCGCGCCCGGAATGAGGCCCGGCACGTCAGCGACCACGAACTGGACGTCACCGGCCTCGACGACACCCAGGTTCGGTGTCAGCGTGGTGAACGGGTAATTCGCGATCTTCGGGCGGGCCGCCGACATTGCCGCGATCAGCGAGGACTTACCGGCATTCGGAAACCCGACCAGGCCCGCGTCGGCAACCGTCTTGAGCTCGAGCACAAGGTTCAGCTCCGGGCCCGGCTCGCCGCGCAGCGCGAAACCGGGCGCCTTGCGCTTGACGGAGGCCAGGGCCGCGTTACCCAGCCCGCCGCGGCCGCCCTCAGCCGCCACGTAGCGGGTGCCGGCACCGGTCAGATCGGCCAGTTCTTCGCCGTCGGCGGTCTTGACCACCGTGCCGTCAGGCACCTTCAGCACCAGGTCAGCTCCGTCAGCGCCATTACGGTTGGAGCCCAGCCCAGGCTTGCCGTCCCCGGCCCGGCGGACCGGCCGGCGGTGGAAATCCAGCAGGGTCGCGGTGCCCGGGTCGACTTCGATGATGACGTCACCGCCGCGGCCGCCGTTACCGCCGTTCGGCCCGCCAAGCGGCTTGAACTTCTCCCGGTACACCGACGCGCAACCGTTGCCGCCGTGGCCGGCGTGCGCGCGCACTTCTGCCCGGTCGGCGAATTCCGCCACGGCTAACCCCTTTCCTGATCGGTGCGGGACCTGCGCACCGCTGGGCCTTCTGTACCCGGCAGCGCGGGAAGTCCTCACATTGCAAAGTCAAGGGGCGGACCTCACCGGTCCGCCCCTCAGATGCTCAGCTTGCGTGAGCGGCCGGCCGGCCGCTCCACATCGGCTGCGCTCGCTAGCTTGCGTCTGCTGTCTCAGCCTCGACCGGAAGGACGCTCACGGCCCTGCGGCCCCGCCGCCGGCCGAACTGCACCTTGCCGGCAACCAGGGCGAACAGGGTGTCGTCCCCGCCACGGCCGACGCCAATGCCGGGGTGGAAGTGAGTCCCGTGCTGACGCACGATGATCTCGCCGGCGCCGACGACCTGCCCGCCGAACCGCTTCACGCCGAGCCGCTGAGCGTTGGAGTCCCGCCCGTTCCGGCTGGAGGACGCGCCCTTCTTGTGTGCCATCTCGGGCTCAGCCCTTCTTCTTCGATCCGGCAGCGGCCTTGGCCGCACCGATACCGGTTACCCGCACCTGCGTGTACTTCTGGCGGTGGCCGAGGCGGCGCCGGTAGCCGGTCTTGTTCCTGTAGTGGATCATGTTGATCTTGGGACCGACGGCCGCGCCCACGATCTCGGCGGTGACCTGGTAACCGCCCAGCTCAGCCGGGTCGCTGATGACCTTGCCGCCATCGACGACCAGCAATGCCGGCAGCGTCACGCTGGCCCCGACCTCTCCAGATAGCTTGTCGACGGTCAGGACGTCGTCCACCGACGCCTTCTCCTGCCTGCCGCCGCAGCGCACGATCGCGTACACCGAGAGTTCTCTCCTCTTTGAGCCAGCCCGCGCGCCGCAGCGGTCCAGGGTCATCCCCGAGCCGATGCCGCCTGCTGGAATCGGGCTTGCCTGCCTTGCGCACTTAAGCCATCCGGCCGACTGGCCGCCTGATCATGTCACATGCGCCGACCATAAAGCGTATCAGACTGCGCGGGTCCTCAGCTGCTCGCCGGCTCGACCGCCTGCCTCCCGGTGCTCGTCAGCAGCCCGTGTGTCTCGCCCGGCCGCCTCGGCAGCTGGAGGCATCCCTGGTCGCCCGGCACCGGACCGCATCGGCCGCTGCGCCTCGAACGCAGCCTGCCGGACCGGCGCGTCGGCCGCCGACCGACTTGCCGTGCGCGTCGTCCGCGCTGGCGCCATCCTGTTGTGCCAGCTCGCGGTCGGCTGGATCCGGCCCGACTGGGCTCAGTTGCCGTCCGACTCGGTGCTCGCCGGGCTCGGTGCCGATCGAGTCCTGCGGCCCCGTCCGCCATAGCCGCGTCCGGCGAAGATTCGTCTGCCTGCGCTCCGGCTAGGTCAGCCGCGGGCTCGGCGGCTCGGCCACCAGATCGGCCCGAGCCGCCAGGACCTACTGGCGTGCCGACTGCGGCCGCCTCTGACTGCCCTTGCCGGCGCCATCACGGCTGCCACCGTTCCCGCGCCGCCACTCTCGCGGCCACCACTCTCCCGCCCACCATCCCGGCCGTGCGAATGGTCGACCGGCTCAAGCGAGGTGATAACACCCCGGCCGTTGCAGTGCTCGCACGGCACCGAGAACGCCTCGAGCAGACCCGAGCCGACCCGCTTCCGGGTCATCTGGACCAGGCCGAGCGAGGTGACTTCGGCCACCTGGTGCTTCGTCCGGTCCCTGGCCAGGCACTCGAGCAGCCGGCGCAGCACAAGCTCCCGGTTGCTCTCCAGCACCATGTCAATGAAGTCGATCACGATGATGCCGCCGAGGTCGCGGAGCCGCAGCTGGCGGACGATCTCCTCGGCCGCTTCCAGGTTGTTCCTGGTGACGGTCTGCTCCAGGTTGCCGCCCTGGCCGGTGAACTTGCCGGTGTTCACGTCGATGACCGTCATCGCCTCGGTGTGATCGATCACCAGCGACCCGCCGCTGGGCAGCCAGACCTTTCGCTCCAGCGCCTTGGCGAGCTGCTCGTCGATCCGGTACGGGCAAAGACATCCTTATCGCCGTCCCAGCGCTGCATCCGGTCAGCCAGATGCGGGGCCACGTAGCGGACGTACTCGTCCACCAGGTCCCACTCACTGTCACTGGCGATGACCAGGCTGCTGAAGTCCTCGTTGAAGATGTCCCTGACCACCCGCAGTGTCAGGTCCGGCTCGCTGTAGAGCAGGTCCGGCGCGCTCGCGGTCTTGGCCTTCTTCTCGATGGCCTCCCACTGCGCGGCCAGCCTGGCCACGTCACGGGCGAGCTCGTCCTCCGACGCTCCCTCGGCTGCGGTCCGCACGATTACGCCGGCGTGCTCGGGCATGACCTGCTTGAGGATCTGCTTCAGCCGGCTGCGCTCGGTGTCGGGCAGCTTCCGGCTGATCCCGGTCATGCTGGCCCCTGGCACATACACCAGATAGCGGCCCGGCAGGCTGACCTGGCTGGTCAGCCGGGCGCCCTTGTGGCCAATCGGGTCCTTCGTGACCTGCACCAGGATCGACTGACCTGACTTCAGCGCGGACTCGATGCGCTTGGACTCGCCTTCCAGTCCGCTGGCGTCGAAGTTGACCTCGCCCGCGTACAGGACGGCATTGCGGCCCTTGCCGATGTCGACGAACGCCGCCTCCATCGAGGGCAGCACGTTCTGCACCTTGCCGAGGTAGACGTTGCCCACGTAGGACTGGTGGCTGGCCTTGTCCACGTAGTGCTCGACCAGCACGCCGTCCTCGAGGACAGCTATCTGCGTCCGTTCCCCGTGCTGGCGGACCACCATGACGCGCTCCACTGCCTCGCGGCGGGCCAGGAACTCCGACTCGGTAATGATCGGCGGCCGGCGGCGGCCAGACTCACGGCCCTCGCGACGGCGCTGGCGCTTGGCCTCCAGCCTGGTCGAGCCCTTGATGGCCCTGACGTCGGTCGCCTCGGCGGTCTTCTCGCGCGGCGGCCGGACATGAATGACGGTATTGGGCGGATCGTCACCGGACGAGCTTCGCCGTTCTGATCGGCATCACCCGCAGGTCCGGTGCGCCGCCTGCGCCTGCGCCGCTTCGCGGTAGCCGTACCATCGGCGCTGTCGTCATCCTCGTCCGATACATCCTGACTCGGCCGATCCGGCTGGAGCTGATCCTCGGCGGCGGCCGGGCTGGTGCTCTCGGCGCCGTCCCCGCTGACGCCAGGCTTGCCGCGGCCGCGACCGCCGCGGCGCCGGCGCCTGCCGCTGGATGCGCCCTGCCCGCCTTCATCCCGGCTGTCGCCGCCATCGGCATCGTCGCCGGAGTCACGGTCGGCCGGCGCGCTCGCAGGCTGCTCCCGCACCGGCTGCTGCGTCTGCGTCGCCCGCGTCTGGGGGATCTCGGGTGCCTGGAAGATGACCAGCGGCGGCTGGAAGGCTACCGGGCCGGGAGGCGCCGCAAGCGCGCTGGCAGGCTGGCTGCTCCGGCCACCATCGTCCGGGCCGGAGAAGCTCAACTGGCCCGCGTCACGCTGACCGGCGTCACGCTGACCCGCTTCTGGCGCAGCTGCCTCCTGCTGGCCGGCCTCGGGCTTGGCTGCCGCCCGGCTCGTGGTCCTGGACCGGCCGGAGGAGCGACGACGGCTCGTGCTGCCGGCCGAATCGGCTGCTCCGGATCCGCCGCTGTCGGGCTGGCCATCGCTGCTGTCTGCCGCGCCGCCAGCCGCCACCGGGCCGACCGGCACCGTGCTCTCAGACGCAGTGCTCTTGGGCACAGTGCTCTTGGGTGCAGTGCTCTTGGGCGCAGTGCTCTTGGGCACAGTCCTCTTGGGCGCAGTGCTCTTGGGCGCAGTGCTCTTGGGCACAGTGCTCTTGGGCACAGTGCTCTGAGGCACGGTGCTCTGAGGCACGGTGCTCTCTGGCACGGCAGGGGTGGCCGGCTCGGGCGCTGGCGCAGGCGGTCCGGCCGGCCGGGTCACCGCGCGGCGGCGCCGGGTCGCAGCAGCCTTGCTGTCGTTATCAGTAGCTCCGCCAGTCGGGCCCGGTTGACCCGGAACCGCCGGATCCGGTCGCGCCATCAGCTGACTCTCTGTTCTGTCGCTCGATCTCGAGCATTCGGGCGATCTCTCCCGTCAGGCTCCCGGGCGCAGCCGGCCTCTCCGGGCCTGTCCGCGCCACGCGGGAGCTGTCCGTACGCGCTCACCGGAGCGGTACCCGCCGTACTGGCGTCCCCCGCTTCCAGGCACGTTCCCAATACCTGTCCTTGTCCAGCGTCCCGCCGGTCTGGCCGGGTCGCCTCCGCCGCTGTCCGAGCCTGCGGGGTACTCACCCCAGGCAGGCCGACCTGCGCTGCCGATACCGGCAGATCCGGCTGGTGAGCCGGCTCGCCGGAACCAGGAGTGCTGGCCTCCGCGGCGGCAACTTCAACGCCTAGCGGCCCCTGAGCCAGCCGCGTCACCATCGCTGGTGACGAAGGCTCTAGAGCCGACATGTGGCGAAACGCAACCAGAATGTCTTCGGGTCGTACGGCAGGTGTCATGTGCCGAACAACCATTCGAAGTATTGCACACCCCGATTGCCCGTCCGCAGTGGCACGCCGGTCTAGCTCTAGCGATACCACCCCGGCCCGAGTGTCGAGCCGACGGACTCCGTTGCTGGTGAGGCGGTCCACCTCCGCGTGTGCGGCGGCGAGAAACGCCTCTACTGCCCTGGCCGCGTCCTCAGGCGCGACTCCTGGCAGCACGACTTGCCAATCCGAGGCCTCGAGCCGCAGCGCGGGCGCTGCGGCCAGATCGGCGACCTCGATCACGTCAATTCCGTCGGGCAGGGCTGCGTCCAGCCGAGTGGCGACCATGTCTGGATCGACTTCTGCGGTGAGGGAGATCTCAAGGAACTCAGCCTCACTCGCCGCGCCGGTGGGCGCCCCGCCCGAGTAGGAGATCTTGGGATGCGGCGAGAAGCCTGCCGAGTGCGCGACGGGCAGTCCGGCTCTCCGAACTCCCCGCTCCATCGCCCGTGCGATGTCCCTGTGACTCGCGAACCGCATCCTGCCACGCTTTGCATATCTGACCACTAGCCGCTGCACGGCTGGCAGCGGCGCTGCCCCCGTCGGCTGCGGCTGCTGACGCCCCACCGCTAGCCGTCCCCGCCAGCCCGCGGCTCGACGCCGCCCGGACCGGACCTGCACCAGTCGGAGCACCGCTTCCGACAACACTCAGCGGCAGCAAACGCTTCCCGGTCGGGCCGGCCTCAATCTCAGTGCCCATGGCCGGGCAGACACCGCACTCGAAGCACGGCGTCCACCGGCAGTCGTCGACTTCGGCCGCGCCGGACGGATCGATGGCCGCCAGCCAGTCCTGCCACAGCCAGTCCCGCTCCAGCCCGGCGTCCAGGTGGTCCCACGGCAGGATCTCGCTCGTAACCGCGCTCGCGCGTCGTGTACCAGGCCAGATCGACCCCGTCCTCGGCCAGCGCAACCGCGGCGCAGTTGTCCCAGCGCTCGAACGAGAAGCGTCTCGCTCCAGCCGTCGAACCGCGCCCCGTCCTCCCAGACTGCGCGGATGACCTTGGCCACCCGCCGGTCGCCGCGGGACAGCAGGCCTTCCACGATCGACGGCTTGCCGTCGTGGTAGCGGAAGCCGATCGCCTTGCCGTACTTGCGATCGGAGCGCATCGCCGCGCCCAGCGCCCTCAGCCGGGCATCGACCGTCTCGTGGTCGCACTGCGACGCCCACTGGAACGGCGTGTGCGGCTTCGGCACGAACCCGCCGATCGACACCGTGCACCGGATGTCATGGCGGCCGGTAGCCGACCGCCCGGCCTGGATCACCCGGCGTGCGAGGTCCGCGATGGCCAGCACGTCCTCGTCGGTCTCGGTCGGCAGGCCGCACATGAAGTACAGCTTGACCTGCCGCCAGCCGCTGGCATAGGCGGTCGTCACGGTCTTGATCAGGTCGTCCTCGGTAACCATCTTGTTGATGACCTTGCGGATCCGGTCGGAACCGCCCTCCGGGGCAAACGTCAGCCCCGAGCGCCGCCCGTTCCGGCTCAGCTCGTCCGCCAGCGTCACGTTGAACGCGTCAACTCGGGTCGACGGCAAGGACAGGCCCGTGTTGGTGCCCTCGTACCGGTCGGCCAGGTCAACGGCAATCTCGTTGATCTCGCTGTGGTCGGCGCTGGACAGCGACAGCAGGCCCACCTCGCTGAACCCGCTCGCCTGTCAGGCCGGCCTCGACCATCGAGCCGATCGTGGTGATCGACCGCTCCCGGACCGGCCGGGTGATCATGCCGGCCTGGCAGAACCGGCAGCCCCGGGTGCAGCCGCGGAAGATCTCCACGCTGAACCGCTCGTGCACCGTCTCGGCCATGCGGCACCAGCGGCTTCGCCGGATAGGGCCAGGAGTCCAGGTCCATGACCGTGTGCTTGGCGACCGACCGCGGCACGCCAGGCCGGTTCGGCAGTCACGCCGCTGATCGCCCCGTCGGCCCGTAGCTGACGTCGTAGAACCGCGGCACGTAGACGCCGCCGGCCGCGGCGAGCTGCTCAAGCAGGCCATCGCGCCCGCCCGGCCGCCCGGCTGCCTTCCAGGCCCGGACGAGCTGGGTGATCGCCAGCACCGCCTGCTCGCCGTCACCGAGCACGGCGCCGTCGATGAACTCGGCGATCGGCTCGGGGTTGAACGCAGCGTGGCCGCCCGCCAGGACAATCGGGTCGTCAGCGCCGCGGTCAGCGGCGCTCAGCGGGATCCGCGGCCAGGTCCAGCGCGGTCAGCAGGTTGGTGTAGCCGAGCTCGGTCGCGAAACTGACCCCGAGCAGGTCAAACGCCCGGACAGGCCGGTGCCCGTCGACAGTGAACTGCGGCACCGAGCGCTCCCGCATCAGCGCCTCGAGGTCCGGCCAGACGCTGTAGGTCCGCTCGGCAAGCACCCCGTCCCGCTCGTTGAGCACCTCGTAGAGGATCTGCACGCCCTGGTTCGGCAGGCCCACCTCGTAGGCGTCCGGGTACATCAGCGCCCAGCGGACATCGCAGGAATCCCAGTCCTTGACGACAGAGTTCAGCTCGCCGCCGACGTACTGGATGGGCTTGCGCACCAGCGGGAGCAGCGGCTCGAGCAGGGGGTACACCGACTGCACAGGCACGGTTACAGGGTACCGACGCTGGCCAGTGGCCGCGCTGGCCGGTCCGTCAGGCCAGCGGCCGCGCTAAACGAGCGTTCCATAAAACCGCGGCCAGCCAGGTAGCTTGTCAGGACTAATACCTGCCGATCCGGGGGGTATGGTCGGTGAGCTTTAAAACCCTAAAAGGCTTTCCTAGATCGGGAACGGGGTACGTGCGAGCCCTCGGCCACAGGAGGTACGCAGGTGCACATCGACCCCTACATCGTGCTCGGCAGCGCGGTCGTCGGCCTGCTCGTCGGCATGACCGGCGCAGGCGGCGGGGCACTGATGACGCCGATGCTGATCCTGCTCTTCGGAGTCAAGGCACCGAGCCGCCATCTCCAGCGACCTGGTGGCCGCGGTGCTGATGCGGCCCGTCGGCGCGTCGTTCACATGCGCAGGGGCACCGTCAACTACCGCCTGGTCGGCTGGCTGGCGCTCGGCTCTGTGCCGATGGCCTTCCTCGGTGCCTACCTCCTCCATCTGCTCGGCAGCGGCTCGGCCGCGCCCACGCACGTCGAGCAGGCCCTCGGGGCCGCGCTGCTGACCGGCGCAGCCGCCATGGTGATCCGCTGGGCCATGGACGTCCGCGGCGGCCAGGACCGGGCCACCGCCCTGCGCGACCTGGTCGTGCGGCCGCTGCCGACGGTGGTCATCGGCATGATCGGCGGGGTCATCGTGGGGCTGACCTCGGTCGGATCGGGCTCGCTGATGATCGTGCTGCTGCTGTTCCTGTACCCGATGATCAGCGCGAACCGGCTGGTCGGCACCGACCTGACCCAGGCCGTGCCGCTGACGCTGGCGGCGGCACTCGGCGCCCTCGCCTTCGGTCACGTCGAGTTCGGCGTCACGATCTCGATCATCCTGGGCAGCGTGCCCGCGGTGCTGGTCGGCTCGCTGCTGTCATCCAGGGCGCCGGACAGAGTACATCAGGCCCGGTCATCACGTTCGTGATCTTCGCCTCCGGCCTGAAGTACGTCGGGGTGCCGACCGCGGCGCTCGGCTGGACGCTCGGGCCATCCTGCTGGTGGCCGCCGCGGCCTGGGTTGGGTTCTCGCTCCGCCGCCGGGGTCGCCCTGGCGCCGCGCATAGGACGCGCACCGACCCGGGCCACGGAAGCGGATCACGCGCCTGAGCCGCTGATTGCCCGCCTCCCGTGGATCGTTTACCCGGCGTCTAACAGCCGACTCGCGGACCGGCCCTGCCGAGCATGCACGCAGCAGTAGCCGCGACCAGCTCCGCGGCCTGCACCACGGCGGGCAGCTCCGCGTACAGCCGCCCGTCCCGGCTGACCACCGGGTACTTGCGCAGCCGGTAGCCCGCTGAAGTCCGGCACTCCCCCGATCGCAGCTCGAAGCTGTACCAGTGCCACGGGCAGGTGACAACACCGTCGCGGATCAGCCCCTCGGCCAGCGGCCCGCCGTGGTGCGGGCAGGCCGCGTCGGTCACCTGCAGTTCGCCGTCCACGTTGAAGACCGAGTAGCTGCGACCGTGATGCTTGAACGTCCACGCCTGCCGACCGCGCGGCGGGGCGAGCGGCACCAGCGTCACGTCAGCGTCATCGCCCTGCGCCATCCCGCTACCGGCCTCCGCGCCGAACCGGCTGCCCTACCGGCAGGCGATCTCGACGCTACCAAGGCGGTCGGCGGTGGCCGTGACCACATCGCCTGCCGTGAGCGGAACCGCAGCAGTCAGGCCGCCGGACAGCACGATATCGCCCGCGCGCAGGCCCTCATTCTCGGCCGCCAGCGACCGGACAAGCCAGGCCACGGCAGACGCCGGATGGCCGAGCGCAGCCGCTCCGGACGCGGTGGCGACGACCTCCCCGTTGTGCTCGAGCAGCACGCCGACCAGACGCAGGTCGATACCCGCCGCGGGGATCGCGGGCCCGATGGCGTACCGGCCGGCCGATGTGTTGTCGGCCACGACGTCGGCCATCGTGAACTTGTAGTCGCGATACCGAGAGTCGATGATCTCGATGCCGATTGCCACGGCCGCCGTCGCAGCTAGCACGTCAGCTGAGCTCACCGCAGGACCGGCCAGGCCGGTGCCCATGATGAAGACGATCTCCGGCTCGGCTCGGGGCTGGATGTGGTCACCGACGCGCAGCGGCTCGCCCAGATCCAGCGCTGCCGAGGCGGCCAGGAAGCCCCGCACCGGCTCGCGGAGGCCAACTTGTGCTTGCTTGACGCGCGAGGTGGCGGCCAGCTTCCAGCCAGCCAGCGGCCCGGCTGCTTCGCGCAGCAGGCGCTGGACGGCGTACGCGGTAGCCAGGTCGAAACCGGGGATCTCCGCAGAGAATGGCTCGATGGCCGTACGGTCGGCTTTCGCCTTGGCCAGCCTGCCCGCGATCGCGGCGGCATCGATCGGTATGGTCACTGCGGCCCCTCACTCCACCACGCGAACGGTGACCGGCCCCAGCCGGTCGAACTCAGCGCGGAACACGTCACCTGCCCGCATCGGCACGGCCGCGTGCAGCGCTCCGGTCATCACCAGCTGTCCGGGCTCAAGCCCGGCGCCCATGGCGCCCAGCGTGTTAGCCAGCCAGGCGACGACCGCAATCGGGTCCCCGAGCGCGGCGGCGCCTGCGCCCGTGTCGACAAGCTCGCCGGACCTCGTCAGAACCATGCCGATCAGGCGCGGATCGATTCCGTCCAGCGGCGTCAGCCGGCTCGAGACCGCGACCGCGCCGTTGGACGCCAGGTCGGCCACGGTGTCTGCGAGCCTGATCCGCCAGTCGGCGAACCGCGAGTCCACGATCTCGACAGCTGCGACCATCCCGGCGATCGCCTGGCGTGCCTGCAGCACGGTGACGCCGGGTCCGCGCAGCCCGGTGCCAAGCACGAATGCGATCTCGGCCTCGATCTTGGGCTGGATGAACTGGCTCAGCGAGACCGCGTCGCCGTCGGCGTACACGGTCGAGCCGAGCACCGGCCCGTGGTCGGGAGAGTCGACGCCGATCATCTGCTGCATGGGCTTGGAGGTGAGGCCGACCTTGTAGCCGATGACTTCGTCACCGTCGCTCGTCAGCATGCTGGTCAGCTGCTGCGCGATCGCGTAGCCGTCTGCCATGCCCAGATCGGGATCAGCATCGGTGAACGGCTCGATGGGCTGCCTGGCTGCGCCTGGCTTCGTACAGGGCCCTGCCTTGCCCGGTTGTGTCAGTTAGCGGCACAGATCGGCCTCCAGCACGGGAGCCGTCTTGCTGTCATCTACGTCAGCCCTCCATCATCAGCGGGGATCTTCACCGACCACATGCACATCATCGCCGAGTACGCGGTGACAGCGGCGGATTTCTTCTCCGCGCCGGCAGCTCTGGCTCCGACGGTCCGCCCGACCGTAAGGTGACTGGGTGACCGGAGCGCGCACCATCGCGGCCATCGTCGGGCCGGGCAATATCGGCACGGACCTGCTGGCCAAGCTGCTGCGCAGCGAGCACATCGAGGTCGGCTACGTGGTCGGCGTCGTCGAGTCCGAGGGTCTGGACCGAGCCAGGAAGGTCGGGCTGGCTGCGTCCGCAGCAGGCATTGACTGGCTGATCGGCCAGGATCCGCTGCCGGAGCTGGTATTCGAGGCGACGTCGGCGCAGGCGCACGTGGCCAACGCGCCGCGCTACGCCGAGGCGGGCATCACCGCGATCGACCTGACGCCGGCCGCCGTCGGGCCGCTGGTCTGCCCGCCGGTGAACTTGCATGAGCACCTGACCGCGCCGAATATCAACATGATCAGCTGCGGCGCGCAGGCGACCGTCCCGATCGTGCATGCGGTGTCGAGTGTCGTCGAGGTTCCCTACGCCGAGATCGTCGCGTCGGTCGCGTCCAAGTCAGCCGGCCCCGGCACCCGGGCGAACATCGACGAATTTACCCACACCACCTCGCGCGCGGTGGAGACAGTCGGCGGCGCGCGTAAGGGCAAGGCGATCATCGTCCTGAACCCGGTCGAGCCGCCCATGATCATGCGCGACACGGTGTTCTGCGCGATCCCGGCGGATGCGGACACCGGCGCGGTCACCGAGTCGATCCTGGCGCGCGTCGCCGAGGTGCAACGCTACGTGCCTGGCTACACCTTGCGCGCCGACCCGCAGTACGACGAAGCCCGCGAGTCCTGGAACGGCAACGCGCGAGTCGCCGTCTTCCTCGAGGTCCGCGGGGGCGGCGACTACCTGCCGGAGTACGCCGGGAACCTGGACATCATGACAGCCGCCGCGGCACAGGTCGGCGAGGTCATCGCGCAGCGGAGGCTTGCCGGGGCGACCACCGTTGCCCCAGGCGCGGTGACCGAATGACCGCGGCGCTAGCCGGAGCCGGGCGCGAGCTGCGGATCACCGATACGACGCTGCGCGACGGCAGCCACGCGATGGCGCACCAGTTCACCGAGGCCCAGGTCCGCGCCACCGTGCACGCGCTGGACGCTGCCGGCGTGGCCGTCATCGAGGTAACGCACGGGGACGGGCTGGGCGGCTCGTCGTTCAACTACGGCTTCTCCCGCGAGGACGAGCTGACCCTGATCAGGGCAGGTGTCGAGGAGGCCACCCAGGCCGCGATCGCCGTTCTCCTGGTGCCGGGCATCGGCACCAAGGACGATCTTCGCGGAGCGCGCGACGTCGGTGCTCGCGTCGCCAGGATCGCCACGCATTGCACCGAGGCCGACGTGTCCATCCAGCATTTCGGGCTTGCCCGCGACCTCGGCATGGAGACCGTCGGCTTCCTGATGATGGCGCACCGCACGAGCCCGGCTGAGCTGGCCCGTCAGGCCCGGATCATGGTCGACGCTGGCGCGCAGTGCGTGTACTGCGTGGACTCGGCAGGCGCGCTGGTCCTCGGCGACGCGCAGCAGCGGGTTGCAGGCGATGGTGGCCGAGATCGGCGGCGATGCCGAGGTCGGCTTCCACGGCCACCAGAATCTCTCGCTCGGGGTCGCGAACTCGGTGCTGGCGTTCCAGCACGGCGCCCGGCAGATCGACGGCGCACTGTGCGCGCTCGGCGCCGGGGCCGGGAACTCCCCGACTGAGGTGCTGGCTGCCACCTTCGACCACCTGGGCATGCAGACCGGCGTGGACGTCGGTGGCGTTCTGGCAGCGGCGGAGGAGGTGGTCCGCCCGTTCCTGCCCCGCTGGCCGAAGATGGACCGGGCCGCGGTCGTGCAGGGCTGGGCCGGTGTGTACAGCAGCTTCCTGCTCCATGCGGAGCGCGCGGCGGAGCGGTACGGGGTGCCCGCGCACGAGATTCTGCAGCGGGTCGGCGAGCTTGGCTATGTCGGCGGCCAGGAGGACATGATCATCGACGTCGCCCTTCAGCTCGTCCGGCAACGCGACCAGGAACCGCAGGCAGCGCGCGCCGCTGCCCGCTGTCTAGTCGGCCACGACGCTCGAGGGCCTGTCCTCGGAGGCGGATAGCGCCATGCTGGGCTTGCCGGCGGCCAGGGCCGGCTCGAGCGGGTAGATCTCAGGCAGCCCAGGCGCGGCTCTGGCTGGTGCCAGGCTCGGCTGCCTGCCGGGCGTGCAGGCGGGCGCGGGGCGGCTGCGGATGCGGTGGGAGTTGTCGGCAGCAGACAGGCACCGGCCCGTCGACAGGTCGAACTGCCAGCCGTGCATCGTGCAGGTCAGGATCGAGCCGTTGACCTGGCCGAAGCGGCGCAGGTCGCCGCTCATGTGCGGGCAGCGGCGCTGGGTGATCCACTCGCCCAGCTGGATCTCCTCCTGGTCGTGGATGGTGCTGCCGTACCAGCTCTCGGCGTACATGATTCGCTCGGGTGACAGGCACTTGAAGAACGTGTACACGTACTCGTTGTAGGCGCCGATCCTGCGGGCCCGGAATCGCATGCTCAGGAACAGGCTGTTGACCCAGTCGGTCTGATGATCGGCGATCAGCCGCTCGACCAGCGGGCGGTCGATGCTGAACTGATAGCGGCAGGACTCTCCGGCGAAGGCGCGGACCTGGCCAGCCGGGAAGTCGATCAAGATCGGCTGCCCGTCGCCCAGGTCGAGCAGCACCGGGCCGCCCACGCCGGGCCGGATGTGGTCGGCCAGCCCGAGCAGTGGCTCGAACCAGGCCTTCAGCTCGGCCAGCACGTCGATCCCCCCGGCCGGCCAGCGGCGCTTGCCCGCCGCGATCTTGTCCTGCATCCTGGCGGCGTACTCGCGCAGGTATCGCGCCTTGTCGGTGAACGGCTCCAGGGCCTGCTCCGCGCCCTGCGGGCCAGCTGACCTCGCAGTGGCCGGGGCCGACGTCGAGAACTGCGCCGGGGGTCAGTAGCTGGCCGCCCTCGATGCCCCGCTCGCGCAGGTAGTCCAGGAACACCAGCTGGTCGGGAAAAGTGCTGGCCGGGTCCCCGGTCAGGTCGTTCAGGCCGAACAGGTCTTCGTCGAGGAAACAGGGCGGACCTGCGAAGGGCACTACGTGCCGGGCCCCTATCTCGGTGACATAGCGAGCCGCGCGGTCCAGGCCGTTGGCCCGCTTCGCCGCGCCGAACGAGCGCTTCGCGGTCTCGGGCAGGTCATATGTCCACGGCCACCAGATCGCCCCGGAGAACTGAAGCAGGTGCACGTCGTAACTGCCGAACGACCGCAGCATGTCCAGCTCGGTCGGCCGGGCGTCGTTCTGGTTCAGGATCCGTGCGGTCCCGTCATCGACTGCCAGCAGCGAATCTCCCAGCGGCCCGTCCGCCGGGGACTGCAGCGCCAGCCCCATCAGCCGCAGCCCGCCCAGCTCGACCACCTCGCCGCTGCGCAGCACCACGAACTCGGCGAACCCCAGCCCTTCCAGCGCCTCCCGCAGGTCCGGCACCGGGAAGTCCGGCAGCAGCACCGTGGCCCGCCGCGACACGTGCCTCCTCAGCAGCTCGGCATCAAAATGATCCTTGTGCAGGTGCGACACGTACAGGTAGTCCACATCGCCGAGGCGGTCCCAGTCCAAGCCGCTGTTATCGGGGAACGCGAACCACGACTCGAAGTACGCCGGGTTCACCCACGGGTCACACAAGATCGTCCCGTGGCCGGTCTCGATATGGAGCCCGGCATGACCCAGGCACGTTATCCGCATCCCCACCCCCGTTAGCAGCCCAGCGCGTCCGCGCGCGCCAGAAAGGACGCGATCACCCCGCACATGATCGCTGGCCCCCGGCTCGACAATGCGTCCCCTACCCCGCCGCTGCGCGGTTCCAAAAGGCCTCCAGGTCTGCGCTCGACAAAAAGTTGCCTATGCGCCAGTACAGGCCGACTGTGCTGCCGAACGGACTGCGGACCCCCAGGCAGGATAGGAGTGCTAAGGATGCGCGGAAAGGCGGCCTGTCAGCGGCGGGGCCAGAGGTTTAGGTGAAGACCGACCGATGGCGGTGGACGGCCTGCAGCATGGCGACCGCGATCATGTCGGCAAACATGGCCGAGCCGCCGTACGAGACGAACGGCAGCGGCAGTCCGGTGACCGGCATGATGCCGATGGTCATGCCGATGTTGATGAACGACTGGACCGCGAACCAGATCGCGATCCCGGAGGCCACCAGCATCCCGAACTGGTCATCGGCCCGGGCCGCGATACGTAGCGCACGAAACAGCACGACCGCCGAGCAGTCCGATGATGATCACGCATCCGATGAAGCCGATCTCCTCGCCGGCCACCGTGAAGATGAAGTCGGTCCACTGCTCGGGGACAAAGCCGCCCGCAATAAGCTGGCCGTGGAACAGCCCCTGACCATGCAGGCCGCCTGTGGCGATGGCGATTTGTGCCTGACGTGCGCTGTAGCCGCTCCCCAGCGGGTCCTGCGACGGATGCAGGAAAGCCGTCAGCCGGGAGATCTGGTACGCCTTCAGCAGATGCAGCTTGTCAACGGCGAAGACGCCCAGCGCGCCGAGAGCGAGTAGTCCGGCCAGCCAGCGCAGCCGGACGCCGGATAGCGTAACCATGCCCACCAGCACCGACAGCATCAGGATGGCAACCCCCAGGTCCGGCTCGGCCGCCACGAGCAGCAGCGGTACCGCCGCGATCGCGACAGCCAGCGCCACGGCTCGCGGCCGCGGCCTGACCTCGCCCTGCTTGATGTCGCCGAGAATGATCGCGCCGACCAGGATCAGCGAGAGCTTGGCGTACTCCGACGGCTCGATCTGGAAACCGCCTCCCAGCGAGATCCACGATTTGGATCCGTTGACCATGGTGCCGAGCGGCGTCAGCACGGCCAGCAGCCCCAGCATGGACACGACCAGCATGACCGGCGCGTAGAGCCGCAGCTGCCGGTAATCCAGCATGCTGACGCCGACCATCAGCGCAAGCCCGATGGCGACATTCAGCGCCTGCTTGGTGAGGAACGGGTCCGACCTGCTGAAGCCGTTAGTGTCGGTGGCTGCCCAGACCAGCAGGGTCCCCAGCAGGCTCAGTGCCAGCACGGCCGTCAGCAGAATCCAGTCCAGATGCCGCAGCGGCGACCCCGATCCGAAGACATGATGCAGGAATCGTCGCAGCCGTTGCCTGCGGCCACCGCCGAATACCGGGCCGCGCCCGAACCCTGCCTGGCGGGCAGTGCGGCCGTCCAGCCGTACTGGCGGAAGCCCGCGGTAGGCAGCTGAGCCGGGCACGGAGGCGGACCGCCGCCGGCTCGCCAGGTCCTGAGAACTCCGCCACGAGCTCATCCGGCCGGCCTCCGTGACGTGCCCCCGACGGCCGTATCCGCAGGCAGCAGCAGCCAGGGCAGCCCCTCCGCCAGCGGGGTGCCGGACGGCTTGGGGCTCGCCTTCGGGTGGCTTGGCGTCGTCTGAACGATCTTGCCGGGCGCGGTGATGTGCGGCAGTGCCGGCATCTTGCCGCCGGGAAGCGCAGCCTTGTGGCCCTGGAGGCCGTAGATCGCGTCCCAGATCTGCCGGACGCCCGGGCCGGACACGTCCGCGCCGTATCCGGAGTCGGGGATCATCATGACGACCACGAACTTAGGGTGGTTGCACGGAGCGAACGACGCGAACACGGACGTGGAGTTCTTGCCGAACACCTGGGCAGTTCCGGTCTTGCCCGCGACGCATACCTGCTTCAGCGGGAAGCTGCTGAAGGTCCCGGCTGCTGTCCCCGAGGTGACCACTCCTTGCAGCGCGCTGCGGATGTAGGCGAGCGTGGTCTTGCTCGCAGGCAGATGCCCGACTACCGGCGGGGTGATCTTCTGGACGACCTTGCCGTCCGGGCTCACGACCTCCTCGCCGATCCGCGGGCTGTACACCGTGCCGCCGTTGGCGAGTGCCGCGTACGCGCGGGCCAGCTGCAGCGGTGTGACTGCGATATAGCCCTGGCCGATGGAGGCGATGATCGCCTGGCCGGGTTCCCAGATATTGCCGAACCGGCAGTCGTCGTACTCGATCTGCTGGACGTAGCTGCCGTTGGCGCGGCCGTACTTGCACCAGTTCTGGCCGGTGTGGGCGTTGTCCTTCCAGTAGTAGTACAGCCACTCTCTGGTCGGGACCGTGCCGGGGCTCTCCTCCGGCAGGTCGATCCCGGTGCTCCTGCCGAACCCCCAGTCCAGCTCGATCTTCTGCTCGAACTGTACGGGCGCCTTCGGGCTGGTCACCGTGTCGGCCTTGCGATCATCCTTCTGCCACATCTGGTAGCCCATGTTGTAGAAGATCGTGTCGCAGGACTGCACCAGAGCCTGGTGCAGCGACATCTGCCCGCCGTTGCCGAAGTCGTTCTTGAACGAATGTGGCCGTCGACATTAGTGGCAGCTGGGCAGTCGTAGCTGCCGTACAGCGAGTCACCGAACCTGATCCCGGCCGTCAGCGTCGTTACCTTCCACGTTGATCCCGGCGGGTACTCACCCTGGGTGGCGCGCTCCAGGATGGGCTCGCCGTCCCGAGTGCCGAACAGCCGCTTGAACTCCTTCTCCGAGATCCCGTTCGTCCAGACGCTCGGGTCGTAAGTCGGGTAGCTGGCCATCGCCACGATCCGGCCGGTGGTCGTCATCACGACAGCTGCGCCTGAGTTGGCGCCAGGGTTCGCTGCGTGCGCCTGCTGCACGGAGCTGGCCAGGATGTTCTCGGTCGCGATCTGCAGCGGGCCGTTGATGCTGGTGACCAGGTCGTCGCCCGGCTGCGGCTTGATGTCCTTGATCGTGGAGGTCACCTGACCCGCAGCGTTGACTGCCACCTCGTCAAGCCCGGTCGTGCCGCGCAGCTGCTTGTCGTACTGCGCTTCCAGCCCGGCCTGGCCGACCAGGTCGTCCCCGGAGAACCCGGTGACAGGCTGATTCAGCGCCTTCAGCTCCTGCGCGGTGATCGGCTGCAGATAGCCGACCACGCCGGCCGCAGCCGTCGCCAGCGGCTGCTCGTACTTGGTGACCGGCTGGATGTTCGCCGACACGCCGGGAAACGCGCGGTGGTTCTCAAGCAGCTGCAGTGCCACCGGCTGAGGCACGTCCTGCGCGACCGGGATCGGCTGGTACGGCGAGCCCTGCCAGCACGGCTGAGGCACGCCCGCCGTGCAGAGGCGCACTCGCTCATGCAGGGTCGTGTCGCTGATCTTCAGCAACCGGGCAAGCCGGGCAAGCTCCGCAGCGCCGCCGTCGGCTTGCTGGCTGACCGTCGCCATGTTCACCGCCACGACGAGCGCTGCCTGACGGCCGACCATGACCTGGCCGGTGTCGTCGAGGATCTGGCCGCGGACCGACGGCTGCACGACCTCCCTGACCCGGTCCTGGGTGGCGAGCGCGACGTAGCTGGTGTGGTCGCGGATCTGCAGGTAGTACAGCCGCGCGCCCAGCACGCCCAGCAGTCCAGCGATGATCAGCGCCACGCTCACCAGCCGGCGCTTCGATGCCGGAATCACCGCGCTCCCCCCGTCCGCTTGCCGATCAGCCACGCGCCTGATCGGCTACCCGCCCGCCTGCGTACCAGCCACTGCCCCCCGATGCGCCTGACTGCGGGGAACGACAGCAGCGACCGTTTGCCGTAGCCGAACCTCGGCTGCTTGCGCACCCGCGCGACCGGCCGACCGAGCGCGCTGCCGCGCGAACCGCCTAGCATTACCGTCGCGCGCCCCCGGGAGGCGAGCCGCAGTCGCGGTATGCCGTTGCGGCGGCGGATGGCGCGGAACGTGCTGGCGTCCAGCACTCCTCCTGATACCAGCCCGGACCTCGCAGCCGCCCCGAACATCGAGCTTCTGCGCCCGAACTTCGGTGCCGCGGTCGGCCGCCTGGCCGCGGGCGGGGCCGCCGACTTGAACTGCAGTCTCGGCACCGCGGCAGGCGAGCCACCGCCGGTGGTCGCGGACCGGCGGGCGCCCATCCGAAGCTGCGGGCCGGACGGGACCGCCGGCGAGCGACAATCCAGCCTGAGCCGAGCCGCGGACCGGACGGCGGCCGCCTGGGCGCAGGCGCCCAGCCGGAGCCGAGCTTCCGGCCTACGCTTGCGTCCCCGCGGTGCGGGCCGAACCTGATCGGCACCTGGCCCTGGGGCCGCCGCGCGGGCGCAATGCCGTGCAGTCTGGCCGCCGAGCCGCCGGGCTCGCCGCCGCGCGGACGGAATCGGCTCTGGCCGGGATGCCGGCCCGGCTGCTGGTGCGGGCGAAGGCCGGCGCCGCCAGCGTTGCCGATGCCTACAGCGTTGCCGATAGCGCCATCGCCACGCCGTCCGGACGCCATCCTCAGATTCACCGGCGGGCTGGCCGTGCGACCGCGATGTCGCGTGAGTCCCGACGCCGAGCCAGGCACTCCGCTCGCCGGGGTGCAGCCGCACGGCTGGCCTGGCCGGCGGTCGCGTGCGGCGGTGCCCGCGGTAACCGCCGCCGACCCAGCCGTCGCCGGTCCTGGCGGCCGCCGCCCGCAGCCGAGGCTGCAGCGGCCGGGACTTGCTCGCCGCACGCCGCGACCGCGCCGCTTCAGGCCCCGCGCTGGTCGTGCCGCCGGCTGTCGCCGCGGCGGCCGCAGTGCCCGCCGCGAGCCTGCCCCTCGCCAGCATCACCAGGTACAGGACGAACGGGCAGAGCAGCAGGTCATAGGCGATCGGGGACGGGCAGCACCGCCCGGATCTCGGCCGCTGTGACCTCCGCCGGTACCAGCACGAGGCCGAGCGCGGCGCTGGCCGACTCGGCAGTCGCCACGATCACGCCCATCAGCAGCGCCGAGGCCGCAGCGGAGACCGGGCCGCTCCGCCGGACAGGCGCCCTACGGCCCAGCCGGTCACGCAGAAGACGAGCGCGTACTGCCCGACCAGCGCACTGCCCGGCGGAGCGAGATCCAGGCACAGGCCGGCCGCGAAGCCGACGATCAGGCCGGTGAGCGGCCCCTCTGCCACGGCGAGTGCTGCGACCAGGACGAGCACCAGGTCAGGCACGCCGCCCCGCGGCAGGCGCAGCCCGTTCAGCACAGTTAGCTGGACGAGGAGCCCGATGAAGATCAGGAGCGGGGGCAGCCAGACCTTGCGCACTTCAGCCGCCGGGCCTGGGGGTCGGCGACGAGCCGCGCCGTGCGGACCCTGCTTTGGCCGTCACCGTAACGGTGACCGTAGGCCCTGGGTGCGGCAACGGTGGCAGCGCCGCGAAGCGCGGGTTGTGCCGGGGCGGCACGATGACGACCCCGACAATGCGCAGCCGGTGTAGTCGACATACGGCCGGACCAGAGCGGCCTCGGTGAGCGCGCCATTCACGTTGATCAGCTTGGTGATGACGCCGATCGGCACGCCCGGCACATACGGTCTGTCTTTCACCGATGCCGAGGTCGCCAGCTGGTCACCGGGCTTTAGCACAGCCGCCGAGCTCAGCATCTGCAGGTGCATCAGGCCGCCACCGCCGGCTGTCTTGCCCGGCCCGGTTACCAGCCGAGCTGGCCGCTCGGCGCGACCTGGGCGCCGACAGCCACCGCCGAGGAGCGCTGGCCAGCAGCACGGTGCCGGTGGTTGCTCGTCACCGACGTGACCTCGCCGACTAGTCCCTCGCCGTTCAGCACCGTCTCATCGGGCCGGATCCCGTCGGCGCTGCCCGCGTCGAGGGTGACGGTCTGCTGGAAGCCGGTGCCGACCGCGATCACCGTCGCTGCCACCACCCGGTACTGCGCCGCGCCCGCAACCTGCAGCAGCTTGCGTAGCTCCGCGTAGTCGGACTTGCTCAGCTGCTCGCCGCGTCAGCTCGGCGCGCAGCCTGATTACTTGCTGCTGCAGGCTCTGGACCTGGGCCCGACGAGCCCGAGCCGGAGAAGAGGCTTGCCACCGAGCTAGCCGGCATGTTCGGCCCCGCCGAACACCGCGCTGCCCGACAGTTGCGGCGGCCGCGCAGCGCAGAGTTCGAGCTGTCGGAGTAGTTCAGCGCGATCAGGCCGAGCGCAGCTACCAGCAGCACGACGAGGACGCCGCGGGTCCGCCGTGTGTCCCGCACTCCGATCACCTCGCCTGCCGCCGGTCGTCACCTCGTCTGCCCGATGGGCGCCGCGGGCCGGGCCAGCTAGCGCCTGGCTTCAGGCACCAGGACCTGCTGCAAGCGTGTCGAAGTCCTCCACGCACTTGCCGGTGCCCAGGGCGACCGAGTCCAGCGGGTTGTCGGTCAGGTGAATCGGCATCCCGGTCTCCTCGCGGAGCCGCTCATCCAGGCCGCGCAGGAGTGCGCCGCCGCCGGTGAGCGCGATACCGCGGTCCATCACGTCGCCAGCCAGCTCGGGCGGGCACTTGTCGAGCGTGGTCTTGACCGCGTCAATGATCACGCTGAGCGGCTCCTCGATCGCCCGCCTGATCTCCTCGGCGGAGATCACGATGGTCTTGGGCAGCCCGCTGACCAGGTCCCGGCCGCGGATCTCGGCGTTGGGCTCGTCGTGTGACGGATACGCCGAGCCCAGCGAGATCTTGATCTCCTCGGCGGTGCGCTCGCCGAGCATGAGCGAGTACTCCTTCTTGCCGAAGTTGATGATGGCCTGGTCGAGCTCATCGCCGCCGACCCGGATGGACTGCGAGGTCACGATGCCGCCGAGCGAGATCACGGCGACCTCGGTGGTGCCACCGCCGATGTCAACGACCATGTTGCCGGTCGGCTCGTTGACCGGCAGGCCGGCGCCGATCGCCGCGGCCATCGGCTCCTCGATGATGTAGACGCGGCGCGCGCCTGCCTGATGACCGGCCTCTTTAACGGCGCTCTGCTCGACGCCGGTGATCCCGCTCGGCACCGCAACCACGATTCGCGGCTTGGCCAGGTGGCTGCGCCGGTGCACCTTCTGGATGAAGTACCGCAGCATGCGCTCGGTCACGTCGAAGTCAGCGATGACACCATCCTTGAGCGGACGGACCGCGACGATGTTGCCCGGCGTCCGGCCGATCATCCGTTTCGCCTCGACGCCCACAGCGACGATCTGGCCGGTATTGGTATTCAGCGCGACGACGGAGGGCTCATTCAGGACGATCCCGCGACCGCGCACGTACACCAGGGTGTTCGCGGTTCCAAGGTCGACAGCCATGTCACGGCCCAGAAACGCCATCGCGTTGCTCATCGGGGAACAAGTACCTTCCAGCCAGGTCCTGCCAGGTAAGACACCATTTTTCCGTACTGCCCGGCGACGGCGCTGCCGTTCGCACCATCCGGTGATCCGGTCGCGGCCGTCACGGCCAGCGGCGGCGCGGCAGTCCCGGTGCCTGCCCCGTGCCGACAACCGGCCCGCATCGGCCCGCGAGGACGATCGGTCTTTGCGTCCAACGCATCGCCGCTGCCGATAGTGCCAACGACAGGAAACCCGACTAGCTATTCCCCGCGATTGCCACCGTCAGCTACCGGCTGCTGGCGCGCAGTAATGCCAATAGCGCGCAGTGGCACCCGGTTGATCAGCAGCCTACATGCCGGTCCAGGGGGTTCCCAGGCAGGGCAGCTGAGTTGGCCAGCGCTTTGGCAATCAGTGACCTGCGGCGTGCTCAACGCGATAGCCGAGCCAGATTCCGACGGCCCACAATGCCGCGAAAATACCGCCCAGGAAATACATCACAGGCACCACAGAGCCTGCTGCGATAACGAACACCTGCAGCAGGCTCCCGCCGATCAGCGTGGCCCGCAGGAAAGGGCGCGCGAGCACAGCGAACAGGACCGCGGCGACCGCCGCCACACCGCCAGTCAGGCCGGCCGTATGCGCGGAGAGATGGTCGATCTGAACTGCCACGGGAATTGAGAGGCCCACGATGATTGCCTCCATGATCAGCACCGTGGCGCAGAGCCGCTTCACTCGAATTCCTCGCGCTGATCCGCCTGAGTCCGGCCAGATTCAGCACGGGCTGCCTCGTTCCCCTGGGTGGAACCAAGCAGCACCAGCGCATCGCCCGCGGTATATACCGAGCCGGTGATAAGCACTCCTGCTTTTCCCGGACCGCCCTCGCCGGCTGCGTCCGCCTCGTCGGCGAGAGCGACGCCAAGCTCGATCGCATCATCCAGCCGCTCAGAGACGGTGACCCGGTCGGGCCCGAACACCGCGCTTGCCACATCGGCGAGCGCCGCGGGTGCCATCGAGCGGGCTGCGGAGTTGGATGTCACGACCAGCTGAGTGACGATGGGCTCGAGTTCACCGAGAATGCCGGCCACATCCTTGTCCTCGCTCACCGCGATGATGCCGATGAGATCGGTGAATGTGAATGCCTCGGTCAGCGCCTCGACGGAGGCGGCCATGCCGCCAGGGTTGTGGGCGGCGTCCACGAGCACCACGGGACTGCGCCTGACCACCTCCAGGCGGCCCGGCGAGCTCATGGTTGCCACCGCACGTCGCACGATGTCGGGGTCCAGGCCTGCCTGCCCGTGGTCTCCGTCATGCGACTGGTACTCGTCCTCAGCGCCGGCGGCATCCGGCGTGCGAGCAAACGCCTCGACCGCGGCGATCGCGCACGCCAGGTTTCCGGCCTGGTGCCCGCCGAACAACGGCAGGTACAGATCGGGGTAGTCGCTGAGCAGGCCGCGGATGGCGACCTGCTGGCCGCCGACGGCCAGTTCCCGGCTGATGACGCCGAATTCGAGCCCCTCCCTGGCCACCGTCGCGCCGACCTCCGCGGCCCGCCGCAGCAGCACCTCGGCTGCCGCTGGCGGCTGCTGAGCTAGCACCGCGATCGCGCCGGGCTTGATGATGCCGGCCTTGTCCGTGGCGATCTCGGCCACAGTCGTGCCCAGGTAGCGGGAGTGATCGATCGAGATCGGCGTCACCACGGCGACGATGCCGTCGGCCACGTTCGTGTTGTCCCAGGTGCCGCCCATGCCCACTTCCAGCACGCAGACGTCGACCGGTGCGTCGGCGAACACCGAGAACGCCATGCCGACGAGCACCTCGAAGAACGACAGCGGCACGTCGTGGGTGGCATCCACCAGGTCCAGATAGGGCTTGATCTCTTCGTAGCCGGCGACGAACCGCTCGGCGTCGAGCGGCTGCCCGTCAACGCAGATCCGCTCGCCCACCTGCGAGAGGTGCGGGCTCGTGAACAGGCCGGTCCGCAGGCCCCGTGCGCGCAGCAGCACCTCGGTCATCCTGGCCGTCGAGGTCTTGCCGTTCGTGCCGGTGATGTGGATCACCGGATAGTTGCGCTGGGGGTCGCCGAGCAGCGTCACCAGCGCCTGGATCCGCTCCAGCGACGGGTTGATCGAGTGCTCGGGCCTGCGCGCGAAAATCTCCTTCTCGATCTCGCGCAGCCGGCCGAGGTAGTTGTCCGCCATCCGGTGTCAGGCCAGCCCCTCGCCGAAGCTCGGCCCATTGCCAGGAGCAGGAGCGGCGGCCGGGAGGGCGGCGAGCCGCTCGGTGAGGCGGGCTGCCTCTTCCTGGGCGGCCGCGAGCCTGCCGCGGCTCTTGGCCACAACCTCGGCCGGCGCACGCTCCACAAACGAGGCGTTGGCAAGCTTGCGCTCGACTGCCTCAATCTCGGCGGTGGCAGCGGCGAGGTCCTTGGCCAGCCGCTTCCGCTCCGCGGCCACGTCCAGCCCGGCCGCCGTGTCGAGCTCGATCATCACGCCCTCGGCATGCACCGTCGCCGTCGGCGCGAAGTCCGGCCCTGGCTCGGCCAGCCGCAGCAGCGCGCGGATCCTGCCTTCGTGCTGTGCTAGCGGGTTGTGGGCGGGCGGCGTCTGGGCCAGCGTGGTGCCGTCCTCGCCCGCCAGCCGGGCCGGAACCTGCTGTCCTGGCCGCACGCCCTGGTCGGAGCGGAACCGGCGCACCTCGGTCACGAGCCGCATCAGCGCGGAGATCTCCGCTTCGGCCTCCGGGTCGGACGGCAGCGGCGTCAGCCCGCCGGCAACACCGTGGGCGACCTCTCCCGGCCACCGGGCGATCACCACCGACTCACCGCCGGTGAGAGCGGTCCACATCTCCTCGGTGACGAACGGCAGCACCGGGTGGATCAGCCGCAGCAGCCGGTCCAGGACCTCGCCGAGCACTCGCCGGGTCGCGGCGGCGGCGGCTTCATCCGGCCCGGTGAGAGCTCCCTTGCTCAGCTCCAGGTACCAGTCGCAGAACTCGTCCCAGGCGAAGTGGTAGAGCACGTCGCACACCTTGGCGAACTCGAACTGCTCGAACAGCGCGTCGACCTCGGCGGTCACTGCCGCCAGCCGGGACAGGATCCACCGGTCGGGAACCGACAAGGCGCTGGCCGGCGGCAGTCCGGTGCCGTCCGCCGACGCGTCCCGGCGCACGCCGTTGAGCTGCGCGAACCGTGCCGCGTTCCACAGCTTGTTGCAGAAGTTGCGGGCGCCGGCCACCCAGTCCTCGCTGACGGACACGTCGCCGCCGGGCGTCGCGCCGCGAGCCAGGGTGAACCGGGTGGCGTCCGCGCCGAACCGGTCGATCCAGTCCAGCGGGTCCACGGTGTTCCCGCGGGTCTTGGACATCTTCTTGCCGTACTGGTCGCGGACCAGGCCGTGCAGCGCGACCTGACGGAACGGCACCGCGTCCTCAGGACCCGCGTCAGCCATCGCATAGAGGCCGAACAGCATCATCCGGGCGACCCAGAAGAACAAGATGTCATAGCCGGTCACCAGGACGCTGGTCGGATAGAACGTGCGCAGATCCGGGGTGTCGTCCGGCCAGCCCAGGGTGGAGAACGGCCACAGCCCGGAGGAGAACCAGGTGTCCAGCACGTCGGAGTCCTGCTCCCACCCCTCGTCGGCTGGCGGGGTGTCGTCCGGCCCGGCGCAGACCACCTCACCGTCCGGCCCGTACCAGATCGGGATCCGGTGCCCCCACCACAGCTGGCGGCTGATGCACCAGTCGTGCATGTCATCGACCCAGTCGAAGTAGCGGGCCGCCATGTCAGCCGGGTAGATCCGGACCCGGCCGTCCCTGACGGCGTCGCCTGCGGCCTTGGCCAGCGGCCCGACCTTCACGAACCACTGCAGCGACAGCCGGGGCTCGACCGCGGTACCGCAGCGCGAGCAGTGGCCCACCGCATGCAGGTACGGCCGGCGCTCGGCCACGATCCGGCCGTCGGCCCGCAGCGCAGCAAGCACCGCTGGCCGGGCCTCGAACCGGTCCAGGTCCTGGAACGGCCCGGCGGCCGTGATCACGCCACGCTCGTCCATGATGACGAGGCTGGGCAGGTCATGCCGACGGCCGATCTCGAAGTCGTCCGGGTCGTGGGCCGGCGTCACCTTGACCGCGCCGGTGCCGAACTCCGGATCCACGTGCGGATCGGCGACCACCGGGATCCGGCGGCCCGTCAGCGGGAGCTCGATCTCCCGTCCGACCAGGTGCGCATACCGGGGGTCGTCAGGATGCACGGCGACGCCCGTGTCGCCCAGCATCGTCTCTACCCGTGTGGTCGCCACCACGATCTGGTCGTCGCCGTCGCCGTACCGGATCGAGACGAGCTCGCCCTCATCGTCGGAATGCTCAACCTCGATGTCGGACAGCGCAGTCAGGCAGCGCGGGCACCAGTTGATGATCCGCTCCGCCCGGTAGATCAGCCCGTCCTCGTAGAGCCGCTTGAACATCGTCTGGACCGCGCGGGACAGTCCCGGCGTCCATGGTGAACCGCTCGCGGCTCCAGTCCACGCTGTCGCCCAGGCGCCGCATCTGGCCGAGGATGCGCCCGCCGGATTCCGCCTTCCACTGCCACACCCGGTCGACGAAGGCCTCCCGGCCAAGATCGTGCCGGGACAGCCCGTCCCTGGCGAGCTCGCGCTCGACCACGTTCTGGGTGGCGATGCCCGCGTGGTCCATGCCGGGCAGCCAGAGCGCGTTGTAGCCCTGCATCCGGCGGCGGCGGACCAGCGCGTCGATCAGCGTGTGATCGAGCGCATGGCCGATATGCAGCGACCCGGTAACGTTGGGCGGCGGGATGACGATCGTGAACGGGGGCGCCGCTGATTCGGCATCCGCCCGGAAGTAGCCAGCTTCTACCCACGCCTCGTACCGGCGGGTCTCGACCTCGCCCGGGTTGTACTGTGCGGGCAGCTGCGTCGCTTCCGTTCCGGTAGTCACGTCAGCAGAGTCTAGTGGCGTGGGAGCGGTGGCCTCGGCCGGGCGCTCTGCGTGCTGAGAGGCGCCGTCTGCCCGGCTGGAGCGCTGCCCGCCTGGGGCGCCGTCCTGCCCGGGGTGCTACGCGGGCTTGGCCCAGGTTTAGCGCTCATTTCCGAATTCTGGCCCGAGACGCGTGTGGCGTCGCTCACGTGAGCCACGCTTACGCCCGCTACGCGCCCCCGCGCACGCCGACAGGCCACTCGGCCGCGACCGTGCGCTGCCGAGCGGCTGCATAGGGCGTGAGTTCGTTACTGTGGCCCGTCTTGGGGCCACGGCGGACAACTCTCGCCCAATGAGCGCCGCGAACCGCCGAGCGCCGGGCGGCCGCCGACCCAGCCCGCAGAGCGGGCCGACCGACTCGTTGGGCGACCGGGAACTGGGCCGAAGAGCTACGCGGACTTTTCGCGCGGGGTGCGGCGAGCGACGTCGCGCGGGACGAGGGTCGGGTTCACGTTCTCGAGTACGACCTCGGCGCTGATGACGACCTTCTCGACGTCCTTGCGGCTCGGCACCTCGTACATGACCGAGAGCAGGACCTCTTCCAGGATGGCCCGCAATCCGCGGGCGCCGGTGCCGCGCAGGATCGCCTGGTCAGCGACGGCCTCCAGGGCGTCCTCGGTGAACTCCAGGTCGACGCCGTCGAGCTCGAACAGCCGGCGGTACTGCCGTACCAGCGCGTTCCGCGGCTCGGTCAGGATCCGGATCAGGGCCTCGCGGTCCAGGTTGTGGACGCTGGTGATGACGGGAAGCCGGCCGACGAACTCGGGGATCATGCCGAACTTCAGCAGATCCTCGGGCATCACGTCGGCGAACGGGTCGGACTCGGTCTTCTCGGTCTTGACCCGCAGGATCGCGCCGAATCCCATGCCGCTCTTCCCGACCCGCTGCTCGATGATCTTCTCCAGCCCGGCAAACGCACCGCCGCAGATGAACAGCACGTTGGTCGTGTCGATCTGAATGAACTCCTGGTGCGGGTGCTTGCGGCCACCCTGCGGCGGCACTGAGGCGGTGGTGCCTTCCAGGATCTTCAACAGGGCCTGCTGCACGCCCTCGCCGGACACGTCGCGGGTGATCGACGGGTTCTCGCTCTTACGGGCGATCTTGTCGATCTCATCGATGTAGATGATGCCGGTCTCGGCCTTCTTGACGTCATAGTCAGCGGCCTGGATGAGCTTGAGAAGGATGTTCTCGACGTCTTCGCCGACGTAGCCGGCCTCCGTCAGCGCGGTTGCATCCGCGATCGCGAACGGAACGTTCAGCAGCCGGGCCAGCGTCTGCGCAAGCAGCGTCTTGCCGGACCCGGTGGGCCCGAGCAGCAGGATGTTCGATTTGGCGAGCTCAACGCCATCTTCACCGGTTGCAGATCGCTCGCCGCCAGACTGGATCCGCTTGTAGTGGTTGTAGACGGCAACCGAGAGGCCCTTCTTAGCCTTCTCCTGGCCGATCACGTAAGAGTCGAGGAACTCGTAGATCTCGCGCGGCTTCGGCAGGCTGTCCCACTTCAGTTCAGCGGGCTCGGCCAGCTCTTCCTCGATGATCTCGTTGCACAGGTCTATGCATTCGTCGCAAATGTACACGCCAGGCCCAGCGATGAGCTTCTTGACCTGCTTCTGGCTCTTGCCGCAGAACGAGCACTTCAGCAGGTCACCGCCATCGCCGATGCGTGCCACCTAGTTACTCCCTCTGCCGGGCCGGCTGGCCGGCCAGTTGAGCGGCGCGGTAGCGCCGGTACCCAGACGAGTCAAACCCTGTGTTACTGAAGCCCAGCTACGTGCCTACGACCCATTGTCCTTAGGACCTAGACGGTACCGCCTCGGTACCCCTAGGTGCGGCCTAAGGACCTCCGAGCCGGCGCGCCGGGCGCCTGACGGCTCGCCCCTACGGACGAATCTCCGGTCAGGAGCGCCTAGGACGACACTACCTCGGACTTGCGCTTTAGCATCGTCAGAACTTCATCCACCATGCCGTACTCGCGCGCCTCGTGCGCGGTGAAGAACTTGTCTCGCTCGATGTCCCTGCGGACCCGGTCCTCGTCCTGTCCGGTATGCCTGGCCAGGATGTTCTCCATCGAGGCTCGCATCCGGAGTATCTCCCTCGCCTGAATCTCCAGGTCGCTCGACTGCCCGTAACCACTCTCGACGGCCGGCTGGTGGATCAGGATCCGGGAATTCGGCAGCGCGAACCGCTTGCCCTTCGATCCAGCCGCGAGCAGGACCGCCGCCGCCGAGGCTGCCTGGCCCAGGCAGTAAGTGTGGATCTCCGGCTGGATGTACTGCATGGTGTCGTAGATCGCCATCATCGAGGTCATCGATCCGCCGGGCGAGTTGATGTAGATGAGAATGTCCCGGTTGGGGTCGATGGACTCCAGCGTGATCAGCTGTGCCATGACGTCGTTGGCCGATGCGTCGTCGATCTGCACGCCGAGGAAGATGATCCGCTCTTCGAAGAGCTTGTTGTACGGGTTCATCTCCTTGACCCCGTACGAAGTCCGCTCCACGAACGACGGCAGCACGTAGCGAGACTCAGTCAGCCGCGGCCCTGAATACCCGGCGACCCCGTGTCCAGCGCTCACTTGTGGTCCTTCCTGCTCATGACAACCAGCCTGCTCACGGAACCCGGCCTGCTCATGACACCGGTCCGGCAGACGGCACCTCAGTCGCGTTCCTGACCACGTGATCCACGATCCCGTAGTCACGCGCCTCCTCGGCGGTGAACCAGCGGTCCCGGTCGGAGTCCTCCTCGATCTGGTCCACAGACCGGCCCGTATGCGAGGCGATCCGCTCGGCCAGCACCCGCTTGAGGAACAGGCTCTGCTCGGCCTGGATCCTGATGTCGGTGGCAGTGCCGCCAATGCCGCCATGTGGCTGGTGCATCAGGATGGCCGTGTGCGGCATCGCATATCGCTTGCCATGGGCGCCCGCGCAGAGCAGGAACTGGCCCATCGAGGCCGCCATGCCCATCGCGTAGGTGGCGACGTCATTCGGTACGTACTGCATGACATCATAAATCGCCATTCCGGCGTAAACCGATCCGCCAGGCGAGTTGATATAGAGGCTAATATCCCTCTTGTCATCTTCGGCAGCTAGCAGGATCAGCTCGGCGCACACCCGGTTGGCGAGGTCGTCGTCAACCTGCTGGCCGAGGAAGACGATCCGGTGCCGGAGCAGGCGCTGGAAGAGCATGTCGCCCAGCGGCCCGACCGGGGCCTCAGCGGATCTGGCAAGCACGCTTGCGATCTCCGGGTCCTCTTCAGGCGTGATCACGGTGCTCTCCTCGTTGTTCGTCGGCTCGCGCCCGTCGTTGACAGTGACCATAACTCCCGCGGTCGACCACCATCACCGCCGAGGCCTGCTGTTCGCTTAAGGCGCACGCTGACACCCATTTCTTCGCCGCTGATCTGCCGTTCCGCGTGGACTGGAGCTTCCCCGCTGAAGCGTCGTCAGTCCTCGTCAGTGTCCTCGTCGTCGCCAGCCTCGTCAGCGTCGGCATCGTCAGCGTCGGCATCGTCAGCGCCTGCCTCGGCCTCACCCGCGGCACTTATGTACACAGGGCGGCCTGCCTCGTCGATCACCCTGGCGCGCTCGGCGAGCAGGGTCAGCGCATTGCCGCGAAGCACGTCGGCCGCCAGCGCAGGCAGCTGGCCGCTGTCGCTGAGCTGCTGTGCCAGCCGGTCTGGCGACACGCCCATGCGGTAGGCCTGCTCGGTCACGTAAGCGCTCAGCTGCTCGCCGGTGACCTTGAGGTCCTCCTGCGAAGCAAGCTTGTCCAGGATGAACCCGGCCTTCACCGAGCGCCGGGCGTCAGCCTCGAAGTCCTCTTCGAGCTTGGCTTGCGTCGTGCCGGCCGACTCAAGATAGGCCTTCATCGTCAGGCCGGCCCGTTCCAGCTGGTCACGCAGGGAGTTCTGCCGCGCGTCGACTTCGGTCTGGACGAGCCGCTCCGGCAGCGGGATGTCGAGCTGCTCGATGAGTTCATCAAGCAGGCGTTCCCTGGCCTGACCTGCCTGGCCCGCCTGCCGCATCGCCTCAAGCTGCTTCCTGGTCGAAGCCCGCAGCTCGCCGACGGTGTCAAACTCGCTCGCGGACTGGGCGAATTCGTCGTCCAGCTGGGGCAGCTCCTTCACCTTGACGCTGTTCACGACCACCAGCACGTCAGCCGCCATGCCGGCCTGCTTGCCGCCGGCCAGCTCGGTGGTGAATGTCTTGGACTCCCCCGCCGACATGCCAGCCAGCGCGTCGTCCAGGCCGTCCAGCATGGAGTCGGTGCCGACTTCGTAGGAGACGCCGGTGGCCTGAGCGTCCTCGACGGCCTCGCCGTCGATGGTCGCGGCTAGGTCGATCGAGGCGAAGTCGCCTGCCTGAGCCGGGCGGTCCACGCTCTTGAGCGAGGCGAAGCGCTCGCGCAGCGAGCCGAGATACTCCTCCACCTGGTCCGGATCGACCTCGGCGTTGTCCACGGTCACCGACAGCTGCTCCAGGTCGGGCAGCTCAAAACTCGGCCGCACGTCGACCTCGGCCGTGAACGTCAGCTCCTGGCCGTCTTCGAGCTTGGTGATCTCAATCTCGGCCTGGCTGAGCGGCACCACCTCCTGCTCGGCCACGGCCCTGTTGTAGAGCTCCGGCACGGCATCGTTGACAGCCTGCTCAAGCACGTGAACGCGGCCGATCCGCGTGTCGATGACCCGTGGCGGCACCCGGCCCGGCCGGAAGCCGGGAATTCTGACCTGCTTCGCCACCTCTCGGTATGCCTTGTCGAGGCTGGGCTTGAGCTCGGAGAACGGAACTTCGATGGTCAGCTTGACCCGGGTCGGGCTCAGCTCTTCGACGTCGGTCTTCACCTGGGATCGCTTCCTGGAACGAGGTCATCCCGCTGGCCAGCAGACCGCAGCCGCGGTCTGGACCGGCACGTGACTAACGGGCACGTCACACACGGGCTATGGGCGCCAAGTCTAGGCCAGCGCAGTTGCGTTCACCCGCCACGGGTGATGATCACGGGAACTTACCGGTCGCATGATGGCCAGGTTAGGAGTACTCGCGGCATTACCGGGGTGCTGGGTGCAGCCGTGTCGACACGGCGGTCAGGCGCTACCGGACGTCTAGTTCTCCAGGAGGCGAGGAATGACTGAACCGCGGAGCGGCCCGGCGGACGACTCGGGTCTGCCAGGCGGGTCCGGGCCATCAGGAAGCGGTCCGCCAGCCGACATGGCCCAGGGAAACATGGGCCAGGGCGACATGGGTCAGCAGCAGATGGGCCAGACCACCGGCGCGACCAGCGTTGGCGGACCCGGCCAGCAGCCGGCTCAGGGCGAGGCCAGCGGGGTGACGACGACGACCCGGCAGCAGGCGGCCCAGAAGACCGTGCCGCAGCAATATGGCCCCCAGGGTGAGCGCATGGAGGCGGAGCGGGGCGCGGAAAGCGCTGACAGGGCGGGCCTCGCCACCGAAAGCGGCCTCATGGCGGCCGCGGCGGGCCGTGCGTGGCCAGCGGTGCTGTGCGGCGGCCTGCTCCTGATCGCCGTTGGCGTCATGATGTTCGTCTGGCCAGCTGCGACCCTGACCGTCATCGCCATCCTGATCGGCGCGGCCCTGGTGGTCTCGGGACTGGTAAGGCTGTACGAGGGGTTCGCCGCCAAGGCCGAGACCGGCGGCATGCGGGTCGCTTACATCGCGGTCGGGCTGCTCGCGGTGCTGGCCGGGCTCTATTGCCTGCGGCACCACGCGCTCAGCCTGTTCCTGGTCGCGTTTGTGACCGGCGTGTACTTCATCGTGCACGGCATCTCCGACCTCGGTGTGGCGTTCTCAGCCAACGTGCCGGGGCGCGCCTTGCGCGGTGTGCTTGGCGTGTTCAGCATCGCGGCCGGGATCCTCATGGTGGTCTGGCCCGGGATCACGCTCGTCCTGCTGGTCATTCTGGTGGGCGCCTGGCTGCTGTTCTACGGCTTGGTTCTCTGCGGCCTGGCATTCAGCCTGTTCAGGGCGGCCAAGCAAGCCAAGCACGCTGCTGAGCACACGCCGTCGACCACAAGGCTGGCCACAAGCACGAGGTAGCCGAACGGCTGGCTATCAACAGCGGATGAGGCCAGCGACATGGCGGCTTCGCCCGGCGTCGAGTCGGGCGGAGCCGCCTTTTGCGCGCCCCGAATGGACCGCCAGGTGCCGTAACAGCAGCTCAAGCCGACGGGCCTGAGCGATCGCCTGCCGCCGGTTGGCCACGCCGAGCTTCCGGTACACCGAGCTCAGATGAGTCTTGATGGTATTGATCGACAGGAACAGCGCCTCGGCAATCTCCTGGTTCGTCATGTGCGAGGGCAGGAATCGCAGCACGGCCAGCTCGCTGTCAGTTAGCAGCGCGGCGGGCTGGGCTCCGGCCGGCCGCGGTCAGCCGGCCGTCGAACCTGTCCAGGATGTGCCCGGCGAATCCGGCACACCGGCTCGAGGGCGACACCAGCACGGTCAGTGCCGACCGGACCGGCGGGCCAGCCGCGATGAAGGGGCCGCAGGCGTCCTCCGGCTCGGCCAGCGCCAGCGCCTGCGACAGCAGCTCGCCGGCTTCACTCGCCTGGCTGAGCCTGCGGTGGGCGACTGCAGCCGTGAGCAGCGCCGTGATCCGGTCAATGAGCGTGCACACCCCGGCCGGCTCGGCCAGCAGCGGCGCGATCCGCTCTAGCGCGCCCTTGTCATCCGACTCGGCAATCAGCAGCCGAGCCTGCAGGTCGATGGCTTCAGGCCGGGTTAGCGTGAGTACGGCGGTCGTGCCTGGCTGAGGTAGCACACGCGAGTCAGCCGCGCCGAGGTCAGTCAGCGTCGCCCTGGCCCGCTCCCGCTCTCCGGCGGCGAGGCTGATCTCGGCATCCAGGACGCCGATGACTGCCGCCGCGCCGTACGGGCGGGCGGGTGTGATGACAGGAACGGCAGCGACTGGCTGGACTGAGCTGGCTGCGGCGTCGGCTAGCCAGCGGACGAGCCCGCGGGCGCCCGTCAGGTTGCTGTCAGCGATCGCCAGCCGAGCCCGCAGCATCCCGCTTAGTACGGCAATCGACGGCTCGCCAGCGGGCCGCGCCGTCATCGACTCCACGTCGGCCTGATCGAGGAGCACTCCGGCCGCATCCGGCTCATCCCTGGCGAGGCTGACCGCCGCGCCGGCGAGCGCAAGCACTGGTGCGAGCTCCGCGTCGCGGCCGTGCGGTCCGTCGGTAACGCCGGCCGCGATCCTGGTAGCGGCAGTGAGGTCGCCGTACAAGGCGCAGGCCACCGCCTCCCAGGCTCTGCCCCGTTCCCGCAGTGCCAGCAATCCGCCGGCCGACAGCTGAGACCCGGCGTGCAGCAGCGCCGACCGGGCTAGCTGGGTGTCAAGCTCGCGCAGCGCGGCAAAGCCGAGCGCCAGCCAGAGCGCGCCTAGTGCCCGGTGTTCCGGCGCACCGCGCGGGTCGGCATGGAACCGGCTCGCTAGTGCCCACTCGCTGTCCAGCCAGCCGGGCCGGGCCGGGGTGACCGTCGCCTTGTGCAGGACTCGCAGCGCCGCCACCCAGAGCTCGAGCTGCCCTCCCGGATGGCCTGCACCGCCTGCCTCGGCCGGCCCGTCCGGACCGCCCGGGCCTTCCTCCTGATCGGCCAGCCGCGCCAGGGTGCACTCTGCGGTCTCCAGGTAGGGCAGTGCGCCGTCGGCATCGCCTTGCCAGAGCCGCGCGGCCGCGAGCGCGACCGCGATGACCACCTCGTCAGCAGCGACCCGATCCGGCGGCGCGGCCGCCAGCGCCGCCTCCAGGCCTGGCCCGGCTGGCGACAGCAGGACGGCCGGACCGGCGTCACGTAGCAGCTGAACGCCGAACTCCCAGTCGCCGACAGCTGCGGCGGCCTGCACGGCCGCGAGTATCTCGCCTCGCGCCGCATGCCAGCGAGCCAGCCGGCCTTGCAGCAGCGGAACCTCGTCCGGAAGCTCCATGCGCAGGTCCGCGGTGAGCACGTCCCTCAGCATCGGGTGGTAACGGTACTCGGTAGCGTCCGGCGCGACGGGCTGGACGAGGCCGCTCTCCCTGCTGAGCTGCTCCAGGAGCGCGGCGGCGGCCGCCTCACCGCTGAGCTCGCGGGCAAGATCTGCAGGCACCGTCTCGGGCAAGCAGGTACGCAGCATAAAAGTCCGGATTTGCGAGGGAAGCTGTGCGAGCAGTTCGTCCTGCAGGTAATCGGCAGCCATGCCCGCTGGTGCTGCGCTCGCTGCTGGATCCGCGCCGAGAGCGGTCAGCCGCAGCCCGGCGAGCCAGCCCTCGGTGCGCTGCAGTATCCGGTCGCGATCTGCCGGGCTGAGCGGAGTGCCGAGCATGCTGAAGTAGGCCGCGATCTCCTCACTGGTGCACGCCAGGTCGGCCGCACCGATGTCGGTGAGGTCACCAGCGAGCCGCAGCCTCGCCAGTGCCAGTCCCGGTGCCGACCGCCCGACCAGGAGCAGCCTGAGGCCGGGCGGTTCGTGCCGGATGAGCTCGTTGAGGCCGGTCATCCCCTCACTTCCGGCAAGCACCTGCACGTCGTCGAGGATGAGCACGACCGGTTCGGCAGCGGCGGGAACCGCCGCCGAGATCCACTGCGGGATGTCAGCGGCGGGAATGCCCGGCGGTGGCGGCCCGATCCGGGCGGCAGCCATGCCGCCGGCCCTGGACAGCGCCGCGGTCACGTAGCGCCAGAACCGCTCCGGCTGGGTATCGCCGGCATCGAGGGAAACCCAGGCGGGACGCCGGCTGGCTGGCCTCGCCGCTGCCCACTGCGCCGCCGCTATCGTCTTACCCGCGCCGGGCGGTCCAGTGAGCAGGGTAACCCGGCAGCTGACGGCCGCGTCGATGAGAGCACCGACCCGATTGCGCGGCAGCACCGCCATGCCGGGCCACGGGATGCGCAGCTTGTCCTCGAGCAGCCCGACATCTGGCTGCCCCGCCGACACTGCGGCCGCGCTAACGGTGGTCGTCATCATCCCCCCGAGTTGACTGACAGCAGCGGAGTGCGAGCGCCCTGACGGCGGATTAGCCCGGCCTCCTGCGGCTCACCCGCTGCGGTGAAATTGCAGCTCAACACCCCGTAATCGGCTTACCCGCGTGGGCCGCTGACCAATCAGAGCGACCCGTTATGCCCCGATTCGGGAGGCCAAATCTGCCGTCGCGAGGGCCGATGGGATCACCCACGCCGGGTGATGCCCATGTGCTGCCGCCGTCCGTAGCGTCCGTAGGAGAGCGACCCGGACATCCGGTCTGCAGGCAGTGCTGACGCGCCCTGCCATCGCGCGGCGCTCAGCGCCTCGCGCCGGCCAGTCAGAGGGGAGTGGCTTGATGAGGCGAGGACGGCACAGCCCAACTGATTACGGCACTGACGATCTGGCCGCGCAGCAGCAAGCTGAGTCGGCGGCCTCCGTAAGCAGCACGGGCACGAGAAGCGGCGCGCAAGCGACGGGAGCGGGCACAGAGCCGACCGGCGGCGGTACGGTGCCTGCGGCCAGGGGCTACGAACGTGGCACGGCACCCTCGGCGGCTTACGGCCGCGAAGTCGGCGGCGTCTCTCGCGCCGACTACATGACAGGCGGCGTATTCGCCATTCTGGCCGGGCTACTGACGTTCCTGGCGGGCCTGGCGGCGATCCTACGGGCGAGCTTCTACCCGACGCTGGCGGGCTATGCCTATTCGTGGCCCATCCGCAACTGGGGCATTGTCCTGCTCGTACTCGGCGTGGTGTTGTTCGCCGCCGGGGCGTGCGCACTGCTGGGCATGAGCTGGGCGCGGCCTGCCGGTGCCATCGTGGCCGCGCTGACGGCGGTCGCCGGCTTCCTGTTCCTGGCCTTCGCCCCGATCTGGGGCGTGATCATCGTCGCCGTGAGCATGGTCGCCATCTGGGCCCTGCTCCACGAAGGTGCGCACAGGGCAGCGGTGTAAGGCCGCCATCAGGGCTAGCCGACGACACCGGTGAGGCCGAGGATGCCGTTGAGCGTCAGCAGCATGCCGGCGATCAGGAGCGCACCGACCGTCAGCACGTAGCCGTGCGATCGCAGCCAGTGGTCGAGGCCGCGCAGCACCCGCGCAGTCCCGTCAGGGGCCAGCAGGTACAGCACGAGCGGCAGCCACGCGAATGCCACGGTGACGACAATGATCAGGGCGAGCACAGCGATGCTCACGGTCAGGGTCTGCTTACCTGTTGCCACCGACTGGACCGCGGCGACGAACGTCAGCGACGGCGTGTACACGAGCAGGCCGACGAAGAACACCGTCACTGCCCGTGGCCGGGAGATCAGCCTGGGGATGATGCCCTTGTCCTTCTTAGCCGGGTCCGGGCGCTTCGGGCCGCGCCGTTTCAGATAAGTCCCGACCAGCAGCATCGCCAGCCCGAGCCCGAGCCGGAGGCCGTACCTCGGGTCTCGCTCCCTCGGCTGATACAGGTGACCGCTTTGCAGCACCACGAAGACGATCGCCGCCATGAGCGCGGTCATGACGACCGCGCCGGCCAGGTAGATCAGGACCATGCGGTGCGGATTGGCCGAGCCGAGCAGTACCGTCGCGACAAGCACAGCGGTCGGTGAGAGAGCGGCCAGCAGCGCCAGGCCGACTGCCTGGATCACCATCGCGGCTCGTCAGGGCAGGCAGCAGGCACGCCGGCAACCGTCATACCCCTTAGCCTTCCCCACCCTCGCAGGCTGCCGTGTCACCCGCAGTGGGTGAACCACCGTGGCGGCGCTGGACCGAGCAGCCCTGGGGACGACCCCTGGAGCCCGGCACTGCGTTGCGCTTGTGAACCTGGGTATGACCGGCCTCCAATGGCGGACGCCATCAGCTGAAAGGGGCAGCACGGGCGATGAGCTCCACCGAGCCAGCGACGGCCCCGGTGCTCCGGCAGGTTCCAACTGCCGGGATGACCTGGATACCGGGTGGCGAATTCCGGATGGGATCGACCGACTTTTATCTAGAGGAACGGCCGGTGCACACGGTCGCGGTGGCCGGCTTCTGGATGGATACCCGGCCGGTGACAGTCGCGGAGTTCCGCCGGTTCGTCAAGCAGACCGGTTATGTCACGGTGGCGGAGGCAGCACCAGTTCCGGCTGCCTATCCGGCCGCGGACCCCGAGCTGCTGGCGCCAGGCTCGCTGGTGTTCCGGATGCCAGCCGGGCCAGTGGATCTCCGTGATCTCGGCACCTGGTGGCGCTACGTGCCCGGCGCGTGCTGGCGGCATCCGGAAGGTCCGGGCACCACCGTCGCCAGACGGGACAAGCACCCGGTCACCCACATCGCTTACGCCGACGCGCAGGCGTACGCAGCCTGGGCCGGCAAGGAGCTGCCGACCGAGGCCGAATGGGAATACGCCGCCCGCGGCGCGCTCGACGGCGCGGCCTACGTATGGGGCGACGAGTTCGCACCCGCCGGGCAACTGCTGGCCAACACCTGGCACGGCGAGTTTCCCTGGCAGAACCTGGTGCTGGACGGCTACGAGCGCACCTCGCCGGTGGCCAGTTTCCCGCCGAACGGTTACGGGCTCTATGACATGACCGGGAACGTCTGGGAATGGACCGCGGACATCTTCCGGCCGCGGCATGGGTCCGATCGCACCACGCCTCCTGACACCTCGCCGGACCCGGCCTACCGCCCGTGCTGCCCGCCGCGCCATCCGCGCACGGCCGGGTGCCTCACGCCCCCGTTCCCTGTCGAAGAGATCCCGCACCAGGTCATCAAAGGCGGCTCGCACTTGTGCGGGCCAAGCTATTGCCTGCGCTACCGGCCGGCCGCCCGTCAGGGCGAGGCGGCCGACATCTCGACCTGTCATCTCGGTTTCCGCTGCGTCCTGCGCCAGCAGTCCTAGGTCGGCCCGCGCTCCTCGCTGTGCTCTGGATGGGGCCGGCGTACCTGCACTCGCCGCCGGAAGACGCCCGTGATCATGCTCACGGCTGCGCCCAGGAAAACAAGGTTGAAGATGATCTGCAGGGTGACAGCCGCCCTGGCCAGCTCGCCCGACGGGTGCACGTCACCAAAGCCGACAGTCGCAAGCGTGCTGATGTTGAAGTAAAGCGCGTCCGTCCGGTCATGCAAGTCGGCGAACTGGCCGGTCAGCTTCGCGACGGACGCATCGGTCCAGGAAAAGAACAGCACGGTCAGCGTCAGCAGCAGGACCAGCCCTCGGAGCCCGGCATCTTCCCCGGCGTGCAGCAGCTTGCGGACGGAGGCCAGGATCAGCACGCCGAGCACGCCCGATCCGCCGAAGAACAGCACTGTCCAGGGGCCCTTTCCCAGCTTGGGCACCGGGATCAGGAAGTAGACGATGGTCGCCACAGCTACGAGTAGAACGGTCACGACGCTGGCCCGTAGCTGCGCCCGCCGATCGCTCACTGCGCCCCCGCCGTGACAGCACCACTCCCCTGGGCCTGCATCAGCCGATTCTGGCACGCCCGCGAGCGATCTCAGCGCCCCCGCCCCGGCTGCGGCACTCGCCCGCCCGCTAGGTCCCCGGCTGATCCACTGCTGGCGCGATGCCGAGCAGTTTGATGATCTCGGCCACGAGTTCGCTGGGCGGACCATCGTCGGTCGCGATCGGGTACACCTGCCGCTCCGCCGGATCGGGCGGCTCGAGAATGGCGAACTGGCTGGCCAGCAGCGGCTCGCCGAAGAAGTGGCCACGCCGGGCGCGCAGGCGGCTCAGGCATTGCTGCTCAGTAATGGCGAGGAACACCATGACTGCGTCGTCCCGCCCGCCAAGAAGCTGCTCCCGGAAGTGGCGCCGGAGCGCAGAGCAGGCCAGTACACCCGACTGGCCGCTGGTGTGGACGGCGTCCATCCAGGATCGCAGCGCAGCCAGCCAGGGCTCACGGTCGGCATCGGTCAGCGGCAGGCCGGACCGCATCTTGGCGATATTGGCAGCTGGATGCAGGGAATCGCCATCCTCGAATTGCCAGCCCAGCCGCTGCGCCAGCAGCTGGCCGACGGTGCTCTTGCCGGACCCGGCGACGCCGGCCACCACCACGATCATCGGACGCGAGCTTAACGTGCGACGCTGTTCCCTGGAGCACGAGCCTGAGGGAGTAACTCAATGCCGACGCACCAAGTGGACGCGCTGGTGATCTTCGGAGCGACCGGTGATCTGGCCAAGCTCGAGACGTTCCCGGCCCTCATCGGCCTTGTTGACCGTGGCGTGCTTGATGTGCCGATTGTCGGCGTAGCCAAGAGCGGCTGGGGACTCGACCAGTTCCGTGACTACGCGGTCGCGTCGCTCAAGCTGAACAGCATTGATCCGGTCAGCCCGGCCGCTACCAAGATGCTCAGCCTGCTCCGCTACGTGGACGGCGATCTTGACCACCCGGAGACCTACCGGGCCATGTCTGCGGCAATGGGCAACGGCCAGCGGCCGCTGTTCTACCTGGAGGTGCCGCCGTCCCTGTTCGGGCGCATCGCCGAGGGCATCGCCGGGGCGGGCCGAGCCACGAACGCCAGGGTCATGGTGGAGAAGCCGTTCGGCATCGACCTGGACAGCGCGATGGCGCTGAACGACACCATGCACAAGTACTTTCCGGAGGAGTCGATCTACCGGGTCGACCACTGGCTCGGGCTAGAGCCGGTAGAGAACCTGCTCTTCGTACGCTTTGCCAACTCAATCATCGAGCCGTTGCTCAATCGCGATCACGTAGCCAGCATCCAGATCACCATGGCCGAGGCGTTCGACGTTGCCGACCGCGGCAGTTTCTACGACAAGACCGGTGCCATCCGGGATGTGCTGCAGAACCACATGCTCCAGGTGCTGGCGACTGTGCTCGCCGAACCTCCCGACGGCAATGGCCTGGCTTCCTGGCGCGACGTCAAGTCGCAGATCATCGGCGCGCTCGATCCGCTGAGCCCGGACACCACGGTGCGTGGTCAGTACGACGGCTACCTCGGTGTCCAGGGCGTCGCGGCCGGCAGCACGACCGAGACGTTCGTGGCCGTCAGGCTCAGCGCGCAATCCTGGCGGTGGGCCGACGTCCCGATCCTGATCCGGGCCGGGAAATGCCTGCCGGTCACGGTCACCGAAGTGGCCTTCCGGTTCCGCAGGCCACCGCACGATGTCTTCGGCGTCGGGGCCGAGGGCGGGGCGAATCAGCTCCGCGTGCGCATCTACCCCGACGATCAGGTCGGCGTCACCGTAGTGGGCAAGAGGCCGGGCCCGGACATGGCCCCGCAGCTGCGCGAGCTCACGTACTCCGGCCAGACGGGTGCGCAGATGATGCGGCCGTACGACCGGCTGATCGGCGCAGCGCTGAGTGGCGACCGGTACCTGTTCGCCCGGCAGGACACCGTCGAAGCAGCCTGGCGGGTGGTGCAACCGGTGCTCGGCGACGCGGTGCCGGTGCAGCCATACGACCGCGGCAGCTGGGGACCAGCCCAGGCCGACGCCCTCGTCGCGGGCGGCGACACCTGGCACGACCCGGTCGCCTGACCGGCCAACCGGACGAGGGAATGCGGTCATGACGAGCGCGCCGGGCCCGCACGAGCCGGTAGCAGACGGGCCCCCGGCTGAGTCCGAGCCGGACCCGCGCTTCACGCTGGCAAACGAGCGGACGTTCCTTGCCTGGAGCCGGACTGCCCTCGCTCTGGTCGCGGCCGGCCTCGCCATCGTGCAGCTGCTGCCGCCATTTCACGGCGTCCCGCTCGGCCGCCACGTGCTGGGCATCCCGCTGATCGTGCTCGGCGCCGTCATCGCGGTAGCCGCGTACGTCGAGATGACCCGGAACCAGACGGCGATGCGACGCGGTGCGCCGCTGCCCCGGTCGATCCTGCCGCGGCTGCTAGCGGCTGCCATTGCGGGCGTGGCCGGCCTCGCGGCAGCAGTCGTGCTGCTGTCGGCGACCAGGTAGGCGGCTGATCGTGCCAGCTGACCTGGACGATCCCGGCGTCGACGAGCCGGGCGTTGGTGACCCGGCCAACCGGACCCGGCTGGCCTGGACCCGGACCGCGATCGCGTTCGCGGCCATCGGCGCTGCCATGCTGAAAGCCAGCCCGGTCGCAGGCGCCATCGTGATCGCGCTCAGCCTGCCGATCTGGGCGGCCGCCCGCCGGGTCCGGCATGCCGAGGACGCCGTGTCCCCGGCCCGCGGGCTTGCCCTGGTTCCCGTCACGGTTGTGCTGGTAGCAATAGCCGCGCTCGCCGTCGTCCTGTTCGGGCACAGCCCCGGTACCCTGTCCGAGATCGTCCATGGCCGCTGACGCCGGCCACACGGCAGGCGCGGGCCTGCCAGAAGCGCCCACCCCGCGCGCCAGGCTGCGCTGGCTCGGTGTCGTCGTGGCTGTGATGACACTTCTGACCGGCGGCTGGCAACTGCTTAACTCGACGGTCTCGGACAACCTGGCACTCGCCAGGGCCGCAACCTTCAGAATCGGGCCAAGCGGGCCGAACTCGGCCATCGTCACGGTGGGCCGGGGCTGGTCGATGCGGACAACGGAAAGCAACCCGGCCCTTGGCTACTACTCCCTCCGCCGCGGCGCCGCCGCTGTCTCCATTGCCTACGTGAACTTGGCTGGCCGGGCTCAGGCAGCCGGGCTGTGGGGCGGACTGCGAGCGATCCTCCGCGTCAGAAGCCCGGGCCTGAACCTCGGTTCGCCAGCGCTCATCACCAGCCGCCAGGGCCGGACCGGGATGAGTGGCGCGCTGACGAGCGCGAGCAACGTGGGCGCCGCCACGATCTTCGTGGGGCCCTCGCGGACATTTGCGATCCAGCTGGTCGTGCTCGCTCCGCGGACCGCACGCGGCGAAGCTGCGCTGGCCACCGCCGAGAGGTTTGTCCGATCCCTGATATTCCCGGCAGGGCCGCCGTGACCGCCGACGACAGCATCTGGACCGTGCGACTCGCGGCTGCAGTGCTGTGCCTGTTCGGCACCGTCGTGCTGATCTGGCAGTTCTACCGCTACCTGGTCGTGTTTCCCGCCGCGGTCGGAGCAGCGGTGGTACTGGAGATGCCGCTGCTCCTGGTGGGCTTCGCGGCGTTCCGGCTGCTGAGGCCAGTCAGGGCGCCGACCCTGCTGTGGTCGGCGGCCGCGCTGATCTGGGGCGCGACAGCCGCGGCAGGCTGCGCGGTCCTGGCCAACAGGGGCCTGACCGGCCTGTGGGCCAAGAGTGTCGGGGTGGGATTCTCGTCCAACTGGTCGGATGCCCTCTCGGCACCGCTGAACGAGGAGCTGCTGAAAGCGTGCGGCGTCGTGATGATCGTTCTCGCGGCACCGCTGGCGATCAACGGACCGCTAGACGGGCTGATCTACGGAGCGCTGACCGGCCTTGGCTTCCAAATAACGGAGAACGTCATCTACGGCCTCAACAACATCGTGGTGTCCGGTGCGACGAGCCCTGCCCACGCCGTGCTGAATTCCGTGCTGGTCCGGGTAGGTACCACCGGTCTTGGGTCCCACTGGACGATGACGGCCGTGGCGGGTGCGGGGATCGGCTTTCTCGTCGCGCACGGCCGCCGTGGCGGCGAGCTAGCGTCGGCAATCGCCTGCCTGCTGCTGGCCATGGGCATGCACCTGCTCTTTGACGCCCCGTCGGTGAGCGTCGTGATCAAGGTGAGCGTCGATTTCGCCAGCGTCGCGGCGCTCTACCTTCTCCTCAGGAAGGCCCTCATGGAACGGGCACGCAAGCTCCTGTCAGCCTGGGCCGCAACCGGCGTCATTGGCGAGTCCGAGGCCAGGGCAGCGCTCAGCCGACGGCGCCGGCGCAGCGAACTACGCGAGACCTCCTCGCCCGTCGTCCGGTACTTGCTGGAACTACGGCAGCGCCAGACGATGGCAGCCGTCGAGCGAGAGGCCGCCTGACTCCCCACTGTCATGGCGGGGCATCACGACCAGTGCCCAAACGCTGGACCCGCGCTTGAGCCATGGATTACTGTGTCTTGACCGGGGTGAGCCGGGCTGGGCTAGGCCTGGCAGCGGCCGTACTATGACCTGCGACGACGTGTCTTGCGGGCGGATCGCTTCTCGTCATCATGTCGTCATGTTAGGCGGGTAGACCTGTCGCCTGACGCGCCAAGAGCGACAGGTGCCTTGGCGATCACCACACGACGCGCGATAGGGGTACGCCGAGTGCCGAGGTCGACCGCACCAGACTCGGACCAAACGACGAAGGCTCAGCCGCCCCGGGCCTCCCACGGGCACAGATCCGGGCACGGACACCGCGGGCGCCGCCGTCGCAACTGGGCTCCGCACCTGCCACGGCACCGGTGGTCGCGCTTGCTGGCTGTCGTGATCATCGTTGTGCTCATCCCGATCGGCTGGTCGGTCGGGGACGCGCTGACCATGCCGGGCGGCGGATCGGTCTCGGAGCGGCTAGCAGAGTGGGCGCGCGACCATTACCTCGGCAGGCTCGTCACGCTTGCCGAGCAGATCACCTACCAGCCGCCCAAGGTCGGCGGCAAGCCGTCGTTCGCGCTCACCGGTCCGAACGCGGCAGCCAAGACGGCCGCCCGCAAAGGCAAGCACGGTAGCAAGGCGATCGCCACCTTCGGCCCGCCGCCGCCACTGAAGTCGTTCGCCTCGGGCAAACCGCTGCCCGGGGAGGGCGTCTGGCGCGTGCTCGGCACCGTGGATGGTGAGCCTGCGATTTACGGCACCGACCTCCGGTTCAGCAACGTCTACACCTCGTACGTCGCGGGCATTGCGTCGATGAACCAGAACCTGCTGAAATTCGAGCTGCGGCCCGGCACCCTGGATCCCGGCCCCGGCAACTGGAAGGCAGCGGATTCCATCCCGCCAGGCACCCGGCGGGGGCTGATGGCAACGTTCAACAGCGGCTTCCGGATCAATGTGTCGGGCGGCGGCTTCTACCTGAATGGCAAGCGGGACGGAACGCTGACGCCTGGCGTCGCGTCGATGGTGTATTACCGGGATGGCCACATCGCGATCGGCGTCTGGGACCGGACAGTGCGGATGACGCCACAGGTCGTGGGCGTCCGGCAGAACCTGCACCTGATCGTCATCAACGGCCGCGTGCCGTCATCGGTCGACTACAACGTCGAGACCAGCTGGGGCGCCACCCTGGGTGGCGGCTACCACGTCTGGCGGTCCGGCATCGGCATCACCAGCGACGGCCGCGTGATCTTTGTCTACGGTCCCGCGCTCAACGTGCGGGACCTCGCTTCCCTGCTGCGGCGGGCGGGCGCGCTCACTGCTATGGAACTCGACATCAACCCAGACTGGATGTCGTACGAGTACTACCTGCACAACCAGCGAGCCAGCCCCACGCCGGTGAACCTGCTGCCGAACCAGGTGCAGCCGGCCGACCGCTACTACTTCGCCAATAGCCGAGACTTCACAGCGGTCTACGCGCGATGACCTCACCAACTCGCGAGACTGCCAAGGACCAGCCGGCCATCCCCGCCGCGGCCCGCCCGACGCCGTGGCCCGCTGCACTGGCCGGCCTGCTGCTCGCCGCGGTCCAGGCAGCGCGGCCCCGGCAGTGGCCTAAGAACCTGCTGGTGTTTGCCGCGCCGCTGGCCGGCGCGACGCTCGGACGCCCGGATGGATTCGGCTATGCCCTGGTTGCGTTCGCCGCGTTCACTGCAGCCTCATCGGCCGTCTACCTCATCAACGATGTCATGGATGCCGAGCGCGACCGGCTGCACCCGGCTAAGCGCACCCGTCCTATCGCTTCCGGCCGGCTGCCGAAGCCGCTCGCGCTGGCGCTCGCCCTGGCTGGACTGGGACTGGCGATGCTGGCGAGCAGCCTGATCCGCGAGCCACGGCTGGCTCTCGTGATCGGCATCTACGTGGTGACGTCCTGGCTCTACAGTGCGGGCCTTAAGCACGTTCCCGGTGCCGAACTCGTCATCGTCGCCAGCGGCTTCGTCCTGCGGGCCATCGGCGGCGCGGTCGCCACCCACGTTCCGCCCTCGCCGTGGTTCCTGACCGTCTGCAGCCTGGGCGCGCTGATGGTGGCGATCGGCAAGCGGTACACCGAACTGTCGGTGCTTGGCGCCGAAGCGGCCGCGCACCGGCCGGTCATGCGCTGGTACCGGATCTGGCTGCTGCGCGCTGGCGAGCGCGCAGTCAGTGTCGTCATGCTTGTCGCTTATGTCCTGTGGGCGCTGGCCGAGCACGATAGCTGGATGCGCGGCTGGCACCTGGCCAGCGCCGTACCACTCGCCTGCGCACTCATCCGGTTCGACGGGCTGACCGGGCTCGCTGACGGCCGCCCGGTCGAGGACCTCATAGCGCGGGATCCGACGATGATCTGCGCCGAGCTCGTGTGGCTGGCAACGTTCGCGGTCGGGTTGTGATGGCACCCGGTAGGGTCGGCCTATGCTGAGCGCCAAGCCGCTGTCCCGGATGCGGCCGGCCCGAGCGGCCGGCGGACCCGGCCAGCCTCAGCGGGTCCTGCTGATCGGTGGCACCAGCGAGATTGGCCTGGCCGTACTTGACGCGCTGCGCCTGCGCCCCGACGCCGAGGTGCTCCTCGCCGGACGCGATGCCGGGCGGATGACCGCGGCTGCAAGCTCGCTACCTGGCCGGGTCAGGACCCTGGACTACGACGCCACAGACCCCGCGGCAGCGCACGCCCTGGTTATGGCTGCCTTCGCCGACGGCACGGTCGACCTGGTGATCTCCGCAGCGGGCGTGCTCACCCCACAGGACCAGATGGATGCGGCGCCCGATCGTGCCGCCGCCCTGATCCAGACGAACTACACCAGTCACGTGACGATGTTGCTCGGCGTGGCCGCGCGGATGCGCGCCGCCGGGAGAGGCACGATTGTCGTGCTCTCGTCTGTGGCCGCCGTCAGGCCGCGCCGGGCAAATTTCGTCTACGGCTCGGCAAAGGCCGGGCTTGACGCGTTCGCACGCGGCCTCGCTGACTCGCTGCACGGCAGTGGTGTACGCGTTCTCCTGGTCCGGCCGGGCTTCGTGATCGGCCGGATGACTGCCGGGATGAGGCCGGCGCCGCTCGCCACCACCCCCGCCAAGGTCGGCGAGGCGGTGGCGGCTGGCCTGGCTGGTTCGGCCCCGGTGGTCTGGGTGCCGGCTACCCTCTGCCCGTTCGCTCTGGTGATGCGGCTCATCCCGCGCCCGGTGTGGCGGCGGCTGCGCAGCTAGGGCCGGATGGATGGGCGTGGCTACCTGGGCAGGAGTAGCCACGCGGGTAGGAGTGTGGATGCGAGTGCTGGTCGCCGAGGACGATGGCGGGCTGCGTGACGTGCTCGCCCGTGGGCTGCGCGAGCACGACTACGTCGTGGACGCTGTCGGCGACGGCGAGGCGGCCGTCAGGTTCCTGCGCAGTTACGACTACGAGCTCGTGGTGCTCGACTGGCGTATGCCGGGCATGTCCGGCTTGGACGTCGTGCGCTGGATGCGCCGCCGCAAGCAGCCAACGCCCGTGCTGATGCTCACCGCGCGGGACGCGCATGCTGACCGGGTGACAGGGCTCGATGAGGGCGCCGACGACTACCTGGTCAAGCCATTCGACTTCGCCGAGCTCCTTGCCCGGATGCGGGCCCTGCAACGGCGGCCCGCTGCGGCCCAGTCCCCGGAGCTGGCAATCGGCGACCTCCGGTTCGACCCGGCCACCCGGCAGGTCCGGATCGGCAGCGAGCAGCCGGTCCTGACGGCAACCGAGTTCGGCATCCTGGAGCTGCTGATCCGGAGGTCCCCGGCCGTCGTGCCGCGAAGGGCCATTGCCGTCAACGTCTGGGACGACGAAGCCGACGCGATGGGCTCCAACACCATCGACGTCCACCTGGCCCGGCTGCGGGCCAAGCTCACCGGCGGGTTGGTACGCATCGAGACTGTGCGCGGCGTCGGCTACCGGATCGTGGAGCAGTAGCCGATGCGCCTGCGCGGCAAGCTGCGGCCCGAGATCGTGCACGCCGCGAAGGTCGCCCTCGCGGCCAGCCTGCTGATCGGGATTGTGTACGCGGCTTGCGTCACGGTACTGGACCGGGTGGTATCGGCGCGGCTGACCGCCTCAGTCGATGAGCGGCTGGCGGAGCGGCTGGCAGACGTCCGGGAGATCGTCGGGGTGCGGACAGCAGAGCCCGACGACGACGATGACATCGACGCCACTCCGGTCTACCTGTGGCGTCAGACAGCCTCGGGACAGGTCGCTCTGCTGGATCCGACCGCGCCGCACCTGCCCGCTCTAGTCCGCGTAAGTACTCGTCGGGCCGAGACGGTGCAGCTGCCGCAGGGCACCTTCCGGCTGGAGGCCAGCTCGGTCAACGGCGTCAGGTACATCGCCGGGCAGAACCTGCAGACCGTAGATCACCTCGCTGACCTGCTGCGAGCGGGCGAAGCGCTGGTTTCGCCCGTGCTGCTGCTGGCGGTGTTCGTGGGCGCGCTGATCATTGGCCTGCGTGCGCTGTCGCCGGTCGAGCAGTCACGAAGGCGGCAGCTCGAGTTCACCGCGGACGCCTCGCACGAGCTGCGCACCCCGCTGAGCGTGATCAGTGCCGAGACCTCGGTGGCACTGAGCTCGCCCCGCAAGGCGGCCGAATACCGGGCAGTCCTGACCCGGATCGACGCCGAGACGGTCCGGCTGCGGAAGATCGTCGAGGATCTGCTCTGGCTCGCGCGATTCGACTCGGCACCACCCCAGCCTGGCGATGAGCCGCTCGACCTCGGGACAATCGCCGGGCGGTGTGCCGAGCGATTCCAGGCTCTTGGCGCCTCCCGGCAGTTTGACGTGCAGGTCGTCACCAGCGGCTCGGCACCGGCATGGATCAGCGCACCGCCCGAGTGGATTGACCGGCTGACCGGCGTGCTGGTTGACAACGCGTGCCGGTACGCCGGCCCGGGCGGTACCGTGCGCATCGGCGTTGCCCATCGCGGCGCGAGGGTCACGCTGACGGTCGAGGACAGCGGGCCTGGCGTAGCCGCCGAGCTGCGCGGCCGGTTGTTCGACCGGTTCCATCGCTCGACCGAGCAGGGCGGCAGCGCTGGCCTCGGGCTCGCCATCGCCGATTCGATCGTCCGCTCTACTGAGGGACTATGGCGGTTCGGCGATTCCGAGCTTGGCGGCGCGCTGTTTGAGGTCTCCTGGCGGCGCTCCGGGATCCGGCAGGCGGCTGCCCCGGTTAAGCCTGCGGTGATCTGACCGGGTGGTCTATAGCGGTCGGGGTTCGCGCATGCGGTGCCCACGGGACCGCCCGGCTCCGGCTGCCGTCCCGGCGGAGGCTGACCGCGGTGCCCCCGTCTCAGCCCGCCAGCCCTGCGAACCGCTGGCGCACGGTCGCTGCCGTTTCGTCCGGCGGCATGTCCCAGATCTTCTGGTTGAAGATCTCCACCTCGACGTACCCGGTGTAGCCGGCCGCTTCGACGAGCGCTGAGATCGCTCCGAAGTCGATGAACCCGTCGCCGATGTGGCCGCGTCCCAGCAGGACGTCCGCCGGCAACGGCAGGACCCAGTCGCAGAGCTGGTAGGAGACAATGCGGCCCGCCGCGCGGGCAATGTCGGCAGCGAGCTGCGAGTCCCACCAGACGTGGTAGGTGTCCACCACCACCCCGACGACGTCGGCCGGAAACTGCAGGGCCAGATCGACGGCCTCGCCGAGCCGGGAGATGGCGCAGCGGTCCGCGCAGAACATCGGGTGCAGCGCCTCGATGCCGAGCCGTATCCCGGCTTCCTGCGCGAACGGCACCAGGCCCGCGATCCCGTCAGCAATCATCCGGCGGGCCAGGCCGATATCCCGGCTGCCTGGCACCAGCCCGCCTGACACCAGGATCAGCGCATCGGCCTTCAGCGCTGCCGCTTCTGCCACGGCGGTGATGTTGTCGGCTAGCGCGACCCCCCGCGCCGCCGGGTCGGCATGCGTGAAGAACCCGCCCCTGCACAGGCTGGACACGTGCAGGCCCGCGGCTCGGACCGTCGCCGCGGCCCGGGCCAGGCCGAGCTCGGCCACCTTGTCCCGCCATAGTCCGATGCCCGTGATGTCGTGCCGGACGCACAGATCGGTCGCCTCCGCAGCCGACAGGTTGCGAACCGTCGCCTGGTTCAGCGCGAGCCTGCCTACCTCAATCACGGGCTGGCCTGCAGGTACTCGCGCATCCGCGCCACCGCGAGCTCCGGATCCAGCAGTGCCCTAGCCGCTGCGGCCAGCTCGAAGACCCGGATCAGGTGTGCCGCGGACCGGCGCTCGTGCATGTCCGCCAGCATCGAGAAGCTCGGCTGCAGTCCGTTGAGCCAGGCCACGAACGCGATGCCGACCTTGTAGTCGTACGTCGGAGCCTCGAAGATCGCGCGGCTCAGCGCGACCGTCGGGCCCATTGCGGCGTCATAGCCGGCCACGTCGCCCTCATCCAGCGCCTGCAAGGCGGCCGCCGCCGGCGCGGTGATCGCCGCGAAAGCCCCAAGCAGCGCGTCGCTATGTCCCTGCGCATCGCCCTTGATGAGGTCGGCGTAATTGAAGTCGTCGCCGGTGTACATGCGGACTCCAGCCGGCAGCCGGCGCCGCAGCCAGATCTCGCTGGCAGCGTCGAGCACGGAGAGCTTGATGCCGCCGACCTTGCCGTCGGCGCACTCGATCAGCTGCAGGACGGTGCCGCCGGCGCCGTAGAAATCCGCGCTGCCCCAGTAGCCGCGCAGCGCCGGGTCAAACGCCTCGCCGAGCCAGTGCAGCAGCACCGGCCCGTCCGCGAGCCTGAGCAACTGCCCGTACACCTCCAGGTAGTCGGCCGCAGACCTGGCGCTGGCCGCAAGCGCGCGGCTCGCCATTACGATTACCTGCGAACCGCTCGCCTGCACCAGCTCCAGCTGATCGGCGTATGCCCGGATGATCTCTCGCAGCGGGTGCGGTCCGGCCGCGAGCTGATCGGTCCCGACGCCGCTGGCGATGGTGGTACCGAGCTCCGCGGCGCGTGCCGCCGATCGGATGATCAGCTCCTGCGCCCGGCCGACGGACAGGCCCGTGCCGCGCTGTGCGGTGTCCATCGCCTCGGCCACGCCGAAGCCGTACGCCCACAGGTGCTCGCGGAAGCCCATCGTTGACGTCCAGTCGATCGTGCCGTCGGCGAACGCTGCCACGTGCGCGGCCGCGTACACGCTCCGTCGTTGCGGCGGCGGATAAGAAAGCTTCCATTCCGGGGCGGGAACGGGGCACGTCGCGGGCCGGCCGGGAAGCGCGATGGCCGCCGTCATGTCTGCTCTCCCGGCGGCGGGACTTCCAGGCGACGGCCTTCCGCCGATGACTGCAGTGACAGGGCGGCCAGCTGGACTCCCCTGGCACCCGCGGCGAGATCCCACTGGAACGGCCTGCCCTCAGCCGCGGCCGCCAGGAAGAGCTCCCACTGAACCTTGAAGCCGTTGCCGAAGACGCCGTTGTCCGGGACGTCGGTCCACTGCGCGAGGTAATCAATCGGATCGGGCAGGTCAGGGTTCCAGACCGGCATCGGCGTCGCCACCCGGTGCTGCGCAGCGCAGTTGCGCAGCCCGGCGACCGCACTCCCGTGGGTGCCGTCGACGTGCAACTCGACCAGTTCCCGGCGGTTCACCCGCACGGCCCAGGAGGAGTTGACCGAGGCGAACGCCCCGCTGGCGAACTCCAGCACCGCGTAGGCGGCGTCATCGGCGGTCACGTCGTAGCGCGTTCCTGTCTCGTCCCACCGCTGCGGCACGTGCGTCGTGCGCCGCGCGTACAGCGCGGTGATCGGCCCCAGCAGGTCTTCAAGCAGGTACTGCCAGTGCGGGAACATGTCGAGCACGATCCCGCCGCCGTCTTCCGCGCGGTAGTTCCAGGACGGGCGCTGCGCGGGGAACTCGTCGCCCTCGAACACCCAGTAGCCGAACTCCAGCCGGGCGGACAGAATGCGCCCGAAGAACCCGGAGCTGATCAGCCTGCGCAGCTTGATCATGCCAGGCAGGAACAGCTTATCTTGCACAACCCCGTTGACGATGCCCGCTTCACCGGCAGCTGCCGCCAGCCGGAGCGCTCCCTCCAGCGAGCCCGCGACAGGCTTCTCGGTATACACGTGCTTGCCCGCGGCGATGGCCTTGCCCAGGCTCGGCTCGCGCGCTGCAGTGACCTGAGAGTCGAAGTAGACATCGACGGAAGGATCGCCAAGTACCTCGTCAAGGCTCGTCGACCAGCGCTCCAGGCCGTGCCGCTCGGCGATCTCCCTGAGGCGGTCTTCCCTGCGCCCGACCAGGATCGGCTCAGGGTAAATGGTCGTGCCGTCGGCCAGCTCTATCCCGCCCTGTGCCCTGATGCTGAGCAGCGACCGCTCCAGGTGCTGCCGGTACCCCATCCGGCCGGTGACGCCGTTCACGACCACATTGATGATCTTGCGCGTCATGCCCTGCCCCTCGGCGTTAGGCGAACCGTGCATGCCCCGATTTGGGAAAGTACTTTCCGAGACTAGGCTGGGTGGTAAAGGCCGGTCAAGATCAGCCATCGACGTCCGCAGTCAACTCTGCAACCATTCGCTAGCGCGCGACAGGCCGCCACACCCCCAGCCCGCGACAGGGACCACACTCCAGCGCACGACACGCGAACCACTCCAGCCCACGACAACGAACCACTCCAGCTCACGACCGGCAGCCAGTTGCAGTCCACGACGACGGAGGCGAAGTGACGGATCCGGGGACGGGCAGTAGGCGCGCTGCCAGTGGCCTGACGGCTACCAGCCGGACCGCCACCGGCTCGCCAGCCACGAAACCGGACAGCTCGAAGGTAACGCTGCAGGATGTAGCCAACCTGGCCGGAGTGTCGCTGGCGACTGCGTCGCGCGTCCTGTCCGACGGTCCGCGCCGCGTTGGACGGCAGCTTGCGATCCGCGTCAGCCAGGCCGCCGCCGAACTCGGCTATACGGCCAACCTGCAAGCCCGCGCGGTCGCGACCGGCCAGAGCTCCATGATCGGCGTCGTCGTGCACGACATTGCGGATCCCTACTTCTCCTCGATCGCTTCCGGGCTGATGGATGTCGCTCACCCGATGCAGCTGCTGGTCTGCCTGTCCAGCACGACTGAGCGGGAGGCGGGCGAGCGAGAGTACGTCGCGCTCATGCGGGCCCAGCGGGCCCGGGCCGTGATCCTCATTGGCAGCCGGTCCGACGACGTGCGCGAGCTTGCCGGGCTCCGGTCGGAGATCGAGGCTTTCACCAGCTCAGGCGGTCGCACTGCCTGCGTCGGGCAGGACTTGCTTGGCGTAGACACCATCCTGCCGGAGAACGCTGCGGGCGCTGAAGCGCTCGCCAGGGCACTTGTCGTGCAAGGGCACCGCCGCTTCGCTGTCCTGGCTGGCCCGCGCAACTTGCTGACGGCGCAGCATCGGGTCGCGGGCTTTCTCGACGGGCTCCGTGCCTGGTCCGTCAGTGTCGATCCGCGATTCATCATCAATGGCGCATTCACCCGCGACGGCGGCTACGAGGCAATGAGCACAATCCTGGCTATGGGCGGGCCGCCGCCAGACTGCGTCTTCGCAGCCAACGACGTCATGGCTGTCGGCGCGCTAGCGCGGCTTCGCGCGGCTGGCCTGTCTGTTCCTGGCGATGTCGGCCTGGCAGGTTTCGATGACATCTCCACCCTGCGTGACGTCTACCCGCCGCTGACCACCGTCCGGCTCCCGCTGGAACGGATGGGAGAGATGGCAGCCCGGCTAGTCCTGACCGAAGGCAAGGCTGACCAGCCGCGTGTCATCCCGATGCCCGGCGAAGTGATCTTGCGCGAGAGCACTGGCCACCAGCCGCCTGCCCGCTAGCTGCTCGCGCAGCGGCCCGCCCATCCGGAGCTTGCGCGGCGGCCGGCAGCGCTGGCTTGCGCAGCAGCCCGTCCGACGGCCGTCCTGCCCCTTCACACCTCTTGCGCGTCTCACGGGCGTCCGGTACGTTGCGCCTAGATCGGGAAAGCGCTTGCCAGCGTAGCCAACAGCGTCGCGATGCGGAGATGCCATGGGAACTGTCGATGAGGCCTGGCAGGAGTCAGTGTTCACTAACGGGCACTTTCACCGGCCGAGTGCAGGCGGCACGATGCCGGTGCGAGACAAGGCCTCTGGACAGATCTTCGCGGTCGCCGGGATGGCCGCGGAGGCCGACGTCGAGCTCGCCGTCGCCGCCGCCAGAACAGCCCAGCCGGCCTGGAGCGAGCGCACCTATGCCGAGCGCGCCGCAGTGCTGCGGGGCGCCGCCGCCGCGCTCGCTGACCGGGCCAAGCAGTTCCGCGACCTGATCATCCGCGAGACGGGCTGCATCGGAGGCAAGGCCGACTATGAGATCGGAGCCGCAACCAGCGAGCTCGTCGAGGCAGCGGGACTGGCGGCCCGTGCCACCGGCGAGGTGCTCCCGTCCAGCCATGCCGGCCGCTTCTCACTGTCGGAACGGGTCCCGGTCGGCCTTGTCGGCGCGATCACGCCGTGGAACTTCCCGCTCGTACTCGGCATGCGAGTCATCGCCCCTGCGCTGGCGCTCGGCAACGCGGTCCTGCTCAAGCCGTCGCCGGAGACTCCGGTCAGCGGCGGCCTCGCGATCGCCGCGCTGTTCGAGGACGCCGGCCTGCCGGCCGGATTGTTCCAGGTGCTGCCCGGCGACGTCGAGGTAGGACAACGGCTGGTTACGCACCCCGACATCGCGATGATTCACTTCACCGGGTCAACGAAGGTGGGACGGCAGATCGCCCAGACCGCCGGAGGCCTGCTCAAGAAGGTCTCGCTCGAACTCGGCGGCAACAACGCGCTTATCATCCTGGATGATGCTGACCTCGATCAGGCGGCAATGATCGGCGCCTGGTCCAGCTTCCACTATCAAGGTCAGACGTGCATCACCGCCGGGCGCCACATCGTCCAGCGCGGCATCGCCGATGCGTACGCGGCGGCGCTCGCCGCGCGGGCCGACGCGATCAGCGTCGGCAACACCTTCACCGATGATGTGGGCCTCGGGCCGATGATCAATTCGGTCCAGCTCGAGCGGGCCGCCGCCATGCTGGCCGAGGCCGTTGGTGAGGGGGCGGCGGTCGTCGCGGGCGGCACCACGGACGGGCCGTACTTCCGTCCGACCGTGGTCCGCGAGATCAGCCGGTCGTCGCGGCTGTGGACCGACGAGATCTTCGCGCCGGTCGCGCCGATCCTGGTCGTCGACGACGATGACGAGGCAGTCGCGGTCGCCAATGACACCGAGTACGGGCTGGTGAACTCCGTCCTCACCGGCGACACCTACCGGGGCATCAGGCTGGCCCGCCGGCTGCGGGCCGGGATGGTGCACGTTAACGACGCGACGCCGCAGGACGAAGCGCTGGCCCCGTTCGGCGGCATCGGGCAGTCCGGGCTTGGCGGCCGGTCTGGCGGCGACGCCAACATCGAGGAGTTCACCGAACGGCGATGGCTGACCGTCACCGAAGGCCCCGCGCACTATCCCTACTGATGTAGACCCGGCAGCGCCGCTCGAGCGGGCGCTGCACCACCCGACAGCGAGCGCTACCCAACGGGGCAGCGTCAGTCAGCGCTACCCAATCGGGCAGCCGAGATGAGGAGCAGAGATGGCTTCGGTTCCGTTCGCGGAGACGAAGGCGCCAGAGGCGCCGGAGCGGCTCCACCGAGGTGCGCTCAGCCTGGTGGATATCGCGGCATCCACCATGGCGAACATCGGCCCCGCCTACAGCTTCTTCTTCGGGTTCGGGTTCCTGGTGTTTACCGCCGGGGTGGCCGCGCCGCTCACCATCATCGTGGCCGGGATTGCGATCGCGTTCCTCGGCAACACGCTGGCTGAGTTCTCCAGGGCGCAGCCGTCGACCGGCGGATTCATCTCGTTCGTCGGCAAGACGTTCGGCGGTACGAGCGCGGTTACGACGGCCATCCTGTGCGGGGCCGGCTATATCATCGCCATCTCATCGGTCCTGGCGATCTCGGGCGGCTTCCTTTCCACGACGCTCAATTACTACCTGGGCTGGAACGTGCCCTGGATCATCCTGTCGGTGCTGCTCGTCGGCGGCGCCGTGCTGATGACGCTCCGCGGCGTGGCGGTGTCGACCAAGCTGGCCGGATTCTTCTTCGCCTTCGAGATGCTGGTGCTGATCGTGGTATCGGTCGCCGCCCTGATCAAGAACGGCGGGCACCTCAGCCTCACGCCGTTCCAGCCCAGCCACATCACCGGTGGCTTCGGCGGCCTGGCGGCAGGCTTCCCGCTAGCGATCTACCTGTTCATCGGGTGGGAGAACTCCGCTGCGCTGGCCGAGGAGACCGGAAATCCCCGGCGCAACGTGCCGAGGGCAGTGTTCCTGTCGATCGCACTGATGGTGGTCAGCTACGTCCTGTTCGCTTACGCCACGGTCAGCGGCTTCGGTAACGACGGCAAAGCCCTGGCGGACTCGGCCATACCGTTCATCAGTGTGGCGCATAACATCCTGGCGGGCTTCGCGTTCTTCGCCTACGCGGCCGGGCTGACCTCCACGCTCGGAGTCCTTATCTCGGCCGTCAACTCGCAGGCCAGGCTCATCTTCAATGCCGGCCGCGAGGGCCTGCTGCCATCGTGGCTGGGCAAGGTGCACCCGACCCGCAAGACGCCGGTGAACGCCATCTACGCGTTTGTCGCGATCGCCAGCGCGATCATCCTGGTCTGGGCGCTCCTGCACCTGATCGGCGGCAACAGCGGGAGCATGAACGCCCTGACCTTCTTCGTGGAGTCCTCCACGATGGGCACGATCCTGGTGCTGGTGGTCTACTTCCTCGCGAACCTGGCGCTCCCGTTCTACTACCGCAAGTTCCGGCCGGCGGAATTCAGCGTCGTCAGGCACGCGATCCTGCCGGTCCTCGGCATGATCGCCATCGCGGTACCGATGTACTACCTCTGCAAGCCAGGCCAGCCTGCGCCATACAACTGGTATCCCTACCTGGCCCTTGCCATCATCGTCCTATCCGTTATCTACGGATACTTCCTTAATAGTCGTGACCGGTCGCTTGGCGACCGGGTGGGATCTATCGTCGCCGACGACTAGCAGGCCGCTGCCGATGTGGCCCATCAGGGCCGCGCGGGGCAGACTGGATGAGCCAGGAAGTGCCTCGTTCCCGGACGAAAGATCGTAAGGAGCATCGCGATGACCGACACCGCGACACTACGGGCTGACCAGGCAGATGCTCGCGCGGGTCACCCGCTTGATCCGGTGAGCGCGGCGGAGTTCCTGGCCGGGCGGGAGATCATGGCCGCGGCGGGACTGCTGGCGGAGTCGGTCCGGTTCGCGTATTACGGGCTCGACGAGCCGCACAAGGACCAGGTGCTGAAGGGCCCGGCGCCGGACCGGCGGCTGCGCGCGTTCCTCATCGACGTCCAGTCTGGCCAGTCGCGTGACGTGATCGTGTCGCTGACTGACCAGCAGGTGGTCAGCTCGCGCGTGCTCGACCCACGGGTCGACGGCCAGGTGCCGATCCTCGACCAGGACTTCGCGGTAACTGAGGAAGCAGTCCGTGCGGACCCGGAGTGGCGCGCCGCCATGGCCAGGCGCGGGCTCACCGACGTCAGCAAGATCCGGCTGTGCCCGCTGACTGCCGGATCGTTCGACCGGCCGGAAGAGGACGGCCGGCGGATGGTGCGCGTACTGGCCTTCGTGCAGGCCGAGCCGCAGGACTACGCGTGGTCCTATCCGGTCGACGGCGTCGCGGCCTACTTCGACCTCATCGAACGGCGCGTCTTCAAGGTCGTCGACGAGTTCGAGCTGCCGGTTCCGCCTGAGTCTGGCAACTATGACGACCCGGCCGTGCACGGGCCGCTACGCACCGGGCTGCAGCCGATCGAGATCACTCAGCCGGATGGTCCGAGCTTCACCCTCGAGGGATCGCTGCTGACCTGGCAGAACTGGTCGATGCGGATCGGCTTCGACGCCCGCGAGGGACTGACGCTGCACCAGATCAGCCTGGCCGACGATGCGCGGGAACGGCCGCTGATCTACCGCGCGTCGCTGCCCGAGATGGTGGTGCCGTACGGCGATCCCCGCTTCAGGTACTGGCAGTCGTACTTCGACACCGGCGAGTACCTGGTCGGCAAGTGGGCGAACTCGCTCGAACTCGGCTGCGACTGCCTCGGCGAGATCGCGTACCTGGATGCGACGGTCACGAACGACTTCGGCGAGCCGAGAGTGATCAGCAACGCGATCTGCATTCACGAGGAGGACTTCGGAGTCCTCTGGAAGCACTTTGACATCTTCAACGGCTCATCGCAGACGCGCCGCCAGCGGCGCCTGGTCGTCTCGTTCTTCAGCACGGTCGGGAACTACGACTACGGCTTCTACTGGTACTTCTACCTGGACGGCAGCATCGAGTGCGAGATCAAGCTGACCGGGACGCTGTTCACCGCCGCGCATCCCGGGGGCGATTACCCGTACTCGACAGAAGTTGCCCCAGGGCTCGGCGGCCCGGTCCACCAGCACCTGTTCAGCGCGCGGCTGGACATGACGGTGGACGGCCTGGCGAACGCCGTCGAGGAGGTCGACGTCAGCGGCCTGCCCGTAGGTCCCGACAACCCGTACGGCAACGCGATCGTGCAGCACGTGACCAGGCTGGGCCGGGAGTCTGAGGCGGCCCGGCGAGCGGATGCAACCCGCGGGCGCACCTGGCGGGTGGTCAGTACAGAGCACGTCAACCGCTTCGGCAGGCCGGTCAGTTACACCCTCTATCCGGAGGCGGCGCCCGTGCTGCTTGCCGATTCGGAGTCATCGGTCGCCCGGCGCGCGGGCTTCGCGACCAACCATCTGTGGGTGACCAGGTACGACCCGGCCGAGCGCTACCCGGCCGGAGACTTCGTGAACCAGCATCCAGGGGGCGCCGGCCTGCCAGCCTTTATCGCCGCTGACCGGGATATCGACGGCACCGACATCGTGCTGTGGCACACCTTCGGGCCGACGCACTTCCCCCGGCCCGAGGACTGGCCGGTGATGCCGGTTGCGCGGTGCGGCTTCATGCTGAAGCCGACCGGGTTCTTCGGCCGCAATCCCGCGCTGGACGTTCCGCCGCCTTCCGGTCATTGCGCCGGCTAACCGCGGGGTGACGCGCACGGCCTAGCGGAGGAGCGGCAGGACTGCGGCCCCTAGCAGGGCCACCCCTTCGTCATCGGTCAGGCCGTGCGGCGTGCCGAATTCCACCCGGTCGGCGCCGGCGTCCAGAACGCGCCGCGCCAGGACTGCCACGTGCTCAGGGGTGCCCGAGAACGCGAACCGGTCCAGCACGTCGTCAGGGATGAGCAGGCCGGCGGCATCGTCGTCGCCAGTCGCGACGAGGCGCTGGACATCGCTGGCCAGACCCGGCGGGAGCGGGCACGTACTATCCAGTTCGGCGACCACGGCCAGGTATTTTGCCACATCGGTTCGAGCCCGCCTTCGTGCCGCCCGGCCGTCTCTCGCCACCACAGTGACGGCACCCAGCACGACCCCGATCTGGTCAGCCGGGCGGCCTGCGGCCTGGCTGCCCACCAGTACACGATCGCGGACCAGTTGCACGACGGCCGGATTCGCGCTGCCACCGACCTTTATCTCGTCGGCGATCTCGCCTGCCAGCTTGGCTCCGAGCGGTCCCCACGTGCCCACCAGCAGCGGCGGCAGTCGCTCCGGCAACGGGTAGCGCAGCCGGATGCCGGGCGCCAGCCGGTAGGCCGTGCCCTGGTAGCCCCTGTCGTCGCCGGATAGCAGTGCGCGCACGATCGCCGCGGCGTCGCGCAGGTGCGCGAGCGGGCGGCGCTGATCGACGCCGATCGCATCGAGCCAGCTACCGCGGGCGAGGCCGAGGTAGGCACGGCCGCCAGAGGCTGAATCGAGCGCCGCGACGGCGCCCGCGATCTCGTACGGATGCTGGGTATAGGGGTTGAGGCAGGCAGTTCCGAGTCTCACGGTCCTGGTGGCGCGCGCCATCTCCAGCAGCGCCGGAAGCGGCGGCTGGTACAGCAGGTCAGCGAAGACGCTGACCACATCAAAGCCGTACGTCTCGGCAGCGCGGGCAAGCTCGCCGTACCGGCCGGGCGGCTTGTCGGTCTGGAAGGCTATTCCGATCTCGGCCATCGCTCAGGTGAGATCGGATGCACGCATCGAGCGGCGGGCCGTGCGGGTGATCCGCATGATCACCCGTTCCTCAGGGTCCGGGCACGCGACCAGTGACTCGCGCTCGAGCCAGTCCGTCTCAGGCAGTTGCCGCTGCTTGGCTGGCAGCAGCGGCAGCAAGGCGGCCAGGGCATACAGGCAAAAGTGCCGGCCGGGCGGAATCCGCAGCTGCGAGCTGCCGGTCACGTCGATATAGTCGCCCACCGACAGGCCGCAGACCGAGCGGCCGCCGATCTCCTCGACCGTGATCCGCAGGTCATACAGCTGCATCTCGGGCTCGCTGGCTGAGTCCGGTGCTCCGCCCATGTCACGCCCTTTCCGCAGTGAGTTCATGCAGGACCGGCAGCACCTTGTCACCGAGCAGCCGGATCGACGCCAAGGGGTCCGGGCCCAATGGCGGTCCGAATGACAGGTGACTGGCGCCCAGCCGGTACAGCGCCAGGCAGCGCTCCACTACGTCGGCAGCGTCTCCCGCGACGCCCAGCGACAGCATGCGATCGTCGATGAGGTCGGCTGCGGCCTGTCCGCCGTGGGCTAGCCGGGCTGCGGGAGCAAAGTCCTGCGGCTGCAGGCCGACTGTGGCCAGCATCGACGCGGAGATCGAGGGACCGTAGTAGGCCAGCTTCTCCGCCAGCGCAGTCCTTGCGGTCACCGGGTCGTCGGAAAGGGAGACCCAGAAGCACGCCGGCAGATCGAACTGACGATCGCTGCAGGCGAGGCCGGCCAGTACGTGCTGCCGGGCAGTCGCATAGCTCTCCGGCGGGTAGAGCAGGGGCAGCACGCCATCGGCATGGCGGCCGGCCATCTCCAGCATCCTCGGGCCCATCGCCCCGATGTACACCGGCACCGGGCGGGATAGCGGGAACCTGAGCACGCTCTGCGGGCCGAACCAGCTGGGCAGCAGACTGCGGTCCACGTCATCGTGGCCGAGTAGAGCGCGCAGCCCGGCCAGCGCTGCGGTGGTCGTTGCCAGCGGCTGCGCGCGCCCAATGCCGGCCCAGCCGAGGAACTGCTCGGAGCCAGCGCCGAGCCCAAGCATGAACCGGCCGCCGCTGATCTCCTGGACGGTAGCGGCGGCCATTGCCAGCTCGCTGACGTGCACCGAGTACGGGTTCATGACCGCGATGCCGAGGCCGATGCGCGTCGTCCGAGCGGCGAGCGCACCCGCCAGCACCGGTGCTGACCGCAGGAACAAGTCGTTGGAAACCCAGAACTGGTCGAAACCTGCGATCTCAGCGGCGACCGCAACCGCTAGCAGCTCATCGAAGCCCAGGTCGTTGTTGAGGCGCACGGAAAACTTCACGATGCCACCACGGCCTGAGCCTGGATCTCGACCAGGAAGCCGTCCCCGATCAGGCCGTCGACGTAGAGCATCGTGTTAGCCGGGCATACAGCACCCAGGACGCTTCGGTGGGCGGCTGCGGCATCTTCCCAGCTGGCGCCCGGCGCGAGGTAAACGACAGTCTGCACGATGTCATCGAGGCGCCCGCCAAGCGCAGCGATGGCGCCCTCGACCCGGCTCAGGCATTCCAGGGCCTGGGCGCCGGTATCGCCGCGATGCATGGCCGCCCCGTCCGGGCCCGCCGCGGTCGTCCCGCTCACCACGATGACGTTTCCGCGCCGGACGGCGCGGCTATAACCGGCCTCCTGCTGCCAGCCGCCGCCGTCGGTGAAGTGCCGCGTTCCGTTCATGCCGGTCATGCCGCCGCATCCGCTCGGATGACACTGCCACCGTGCACAACCAATGAGATTGTCCGCAGCGCAGCCAGATCGTCGAGCGGATTGGCGGCAACGGCGACGAAGTCGGCCTCGTAGCCCGGCCGGATCTGCCCGACGTGATCGTCGATGCCCAGCAGGCGGGCTGCGTTTACCGACACGCTTTGCAGACTGAGCAGCGGAGACAGGCCTGCCGCGGCCATCAGCAGCAGCTCATGCACCGCGGCTGGTGTCCCGTCCACCAGGTCACCGGGCGGCATGTCGGTGCCGTTGACCAGAGTGACGCCCGCGCGGATCGCGTGCTGGATGCTCGCGAGATGGTCGTCGGCAGCGCTCATGGCGTTCTGGATCGAGTGCTCCTCGAACCCTTGCGCGCGCATCCAGGACTCCGAACGGGTCACGCACAAAGTGGGCGTCAGGAAGACTCCCGGACGAGCCAGCAGCGCAGCAGTTTCCTCATCGAGGCGATAGGCGTGCTCAAAGCACCGCACTCCCTGGGACAGCGCCTGCCGGATCGCGACCGACTCGCCAGAGTGCGCGACGACGTAGGTGTCGTGCTCTGCCGCGGCCCGCACGGCGCCGGAGATCTCAGCGTCTGTCATCTCAGGCCGCTCATAGTGCTCGCCCGCGCCGGCCAAGCCGCCGTTGATGAAGATCTTTACATGGTCGGCACCGGCTACCAGCTCAGCGAGCGCCGCCTCGTAAAACTCCTGCTCTCCGGTCGCGTACGCGCAGCCCGCGCCCTGACCGTGACCGCCCCTAGTGGAAACCGCCCGGCCAGCACCGAGGATGCGCGGCGCTGCGAACCAGCCGTTTCGCATCGCTGAACGAAGCAGCAGGTCAGCTCGGTTCTGCTCATGCACGCAGCGGATAGTGGTGATTCCGGCCCGCAGGGCATCGCTGGCCCGGGTAGCCGAACGGTAGGCGGTAATCGCCGGATTCTCTGCTTCGTCGGTGTCACTGAACGGGAAAACCACCGACAGGTGGGTGTGGCACGAGATCAGCCCGGGCAGCAGCCAGCGTCCTGCGACATCGACAATCTCACGGTCAGGCAGCCCCGAGGGAGCCGTGGCGGCAATCTGCACCACGGTACCGTCGGCGGCAGTCTCGACCGCACGCTGACGCAGGACGTCGCCGGTCAGTACGTCGAGCACGTGGGCGTTGACGAACCACATGCGGGCGGACTCCTGTCTGTGCTGGATCGGGGCTGGGCTGGCTGAGTCTGGGCTGGCTAAGTATGGGCTCGGTGAGTCATCCCCCGCTCGGCTCGCGTACGCGCGCCACCGAGCCGGACCTGATATTGCAGGCGACCTCGCGGCCAGCCAATGGCACGAGCCGCTGGTCCAGTTCAGCGCAGCTCGGGGCGGCGATCGGGCACCGCGGGTGGAACCGGCAGCCAGTAGGCGGACTCGCGGGATCGGGCACGTCACCAGGCAGGTCGAGCGGCAGGATTCCGGCCCCGTCCGCCCGCGGTATCGCGGCAACCAGCGCCTCGGTATAAGGATGCTGCGGGCTTGCCCATACTGTCTCTGTCTCGCCGATCTCCACAATCCGGCCCAGGTACATGACCGCCACGCGATCGGCGACCTGGCGAACAACCGAAAGATCGTGGGAAACCAGGATCAGGCCGAGGTCGCCGTCATCGACTAGCTCGCTGAGCAGGTTGGCTACCTGGGCCTGCGCCGACGCATCCAGAGCGCTGATGGGCTCGTCGGCGATCAGGCAGGACGGCCTGGTAGCCAGCGTCCGGGCGATGGCGATCCGCTGTCGCTGGCCACCGCTGAACTCGTGCGGGTAGCTGTCGACGGCCGCGGGCGGCATGCCGACCCGTTCGAGCAGCTCGGCGGCTCGCTGCAGCCCGTCCTTATGGCTGGCGCCGCGGAGGACCGCCCCCTCCGAAATCAGATCGCCGACCTTACGGCGCGGATTGAGCGATTCGTATGGGTCCTGGAAGACCATCTGCAGGCCACGCAGGTGATCGGGCCGGCGTCCGCGGCCCAGCCGGCTGACGTCCCGTCCCTCAAACGTAACCGTGCCTGCGGCTAGCGGCTCGAGCCCTACGGCAGCTCGCGCGAGTGTCGACTTGCCGCAGCCCGATTCGCCTACCAGCCCGACTATCTCGCCACGCGCAACGGTGAGATCCACGCCGTCGACCGCCCGCACGCGCTGGCCACGGCGGCCGTACTCGACCGCGACGGCGGACAGCTGCAGGACGTTACCCGATGCGCTGGGCTCACTCGCCAAGGACTCGCTCACGAGGGGCTCGCTCACGGGGACACTCGCAGCGGATCGGGCGGGCAGGCGAGCAGGTGCTCGTCACTGATGGGCTCCGGTTCCGGCCGGTCGGTCGCGCACACCGGAAGCGCGTACCGGCAGCGCGGATGGAACGGGCAGCCGCCGGGCACATTACCGAGCGAGGGCGGACTGCCGCCGATCGGAATCAGCGGCGCCCCGCCAGCCTCCGGGTGCGGCAGCGCGTCGAGTAGCCCCCGTGTGTAGGGATGGCGGGGACTGCCGAGTAGCTGCGAGGTCGGGCCTGCCTCGGCGAGCCGGCCCGCGTACAGCACGAAGAGCCGCCGGGCGGTCGCCGACATGACACCGAGGTCATGAGTGATGACGATGACCGCAAGTCCGCGCTCGCGGCAGAGCCGGTCGAGCAGCCGGAGGATTCCGGCTTGCACCGTGACGTCCAATGCGGTCGTCGGTTCGTCGGCCACCAGTATCCGTGGCTCGGCAGCCAGCGCGACCGCGATCGCGATTCGCTGCCGCATGCCGCCAGAGAACTGCCCAGGGTACGAGTGCAGCGCCTCTTCCGGGTCGGGTATCCGGACGATTCGCAGCAGGTCCGCTGCCCGCGACAGGGCTTCGGCTTTGCTCACGCCCAGGTGGTGGCGCATGTGCTCGGTGATCTGCGTGCCAACGGGCAAGATCGGATGCAGCGCGGTGGAGGGATCCTGGGAAACCATTGCGATCTGACGGCCGCGAATCGCGCGCAGCTGCCTGCCAGTGAGGTCAAGCAGCTCGGTGCCGTCCAGTCGGATCGAGCCGCTGGTCCGGGCCCCGTGCGGCAATAGCCCGAACAGGGACAGCGCCGTCATGGTCTTGCCGCTGCCGCTCTCGCCCGCGATGCCCATCACCTGGCCTGCATCGAGGCTGAAGGACACCTCATCGACCGCCTTGTGGTAGCCCGAGCGGGTCGGCAGAGCCACCGTCAGCTTCTCGACCTGCAGCAGCGCGCCCATCAGATGCGCACCGCCCTGGCCGTCCGTGGGTCGAGCATGTCGCGCAGCGTGTCGCCGATGAAGTTGAACGCGAGCACCACGGTCAGGATCGCCAGGCCGGGGAACATCCCGACCCACCAGTCATTGAAGTTCATCGCACCTTCGGCCACCATCGATCCCCACTCAGCAGTAGGAGGCTGAGCGCCGAGGCCGAGGAACGACAACCCGGACAGCAGCAGGATCGCGTTTCCGATATCGAGCGCGGCAAGCACCAGCACGGGCCCGGCGGCGTTGGGCCGCACGTCCTTATACAGGACGCGCGGGCCGGATGAGCCGAGGAGCCGGGAGGCGACGACGTACTGCGCTGAGCGTGCCGACAGGACCAGGCTGCGGACCAGCCGGGCATAGGACGGCCAGGAGACAACGACTACGGCGATCACCGCGTTGCGGAGCTGGGGACCGAGCGCCGCCGCGACAGCCAGCGCGAGAATGATGCCGGGGAAGGCGAACACCAGATCGGCCAGCCGCATGATCACGTTGTCGACCCAGCCGCCGAAGTATCCGGCAACGCCGCCGAGCACGGCCCCGATGATCATGGCCACGATGACCAGGATCACAGCCAGCGGGAGGGTAATCCGGGCGCCGTAGAGGACCCTGGAAAACACATCACGGCCCAGCTCGTCAGTGCCGAACCAGTGCGCCGCCGACGGCGGGGCCAGGATCGCGAACTTCTGCAGCAGCGGGTTCTGCGGGGCGATAAGCGGCGCGAAGATCGCGATCACTACCCACGCGCCGAGGACGCCGGCGCCCGCCAGCGCAAGCGGCCGGCGCCACGGCGGCGGAGTTGCCGGTCGCAGCCGACGTCGCCGCGCCGTGTCCACAGCTGCTGCGGCGGGGGCTCCATCCAGCGGTGCCCGCTCCGAGACCGTCATGACAGCCTGATCCGCGGGTCGATGACTCCGTACAGCAGGTCCACAACAAGGTTGATCACGATATAGACCAGCGCGACGAACAGGCTCACTCCCATGATCGCCGGAAGGTCAAGATTGATGGCACTGTGATAGGCGTACTGCCCCACGCCCGGCCAGGAGAAGATGTTCTCCACGAGCACGGTGCCCGACAGGAGGTTGCCGAAGGCAACTCCGGCAACCGTGATGATCGATACCAGCGCCGGACGCAGTACGTGCCGCAGCACGACGGTGTGCTCGGGCAGTCCCTTCAGCCGCGCAGCGCGCACGTAGTCGTTTCCCATGATCTCCAGCATCGATGCGCGAGTGAACCGAGTGAGCATCCCGACTGTGTAAATGGCCAGCACCAGGCCCGGCAGCACAAGGTGACGCAGCGCCGACCAGAACAGCGTCCACTGCCCGTGCACCGCCGCATCGACGGTAAACATGCCGGTCAGGTGAGTGGGCGGGTTCTGGGTGGGATCGAGCCGGCCGCCGCCGGGTAGCCAGCCGAGCTTGAAGAACAGCAGGTAGAACGCGACGAGAGCAACCCAGAAGATCGGCATCGACACGCCCGCCAGGCTGATCACCCGGATCACCTGGTCCGGCCACCGGTCCCGGCAGACCGCCGCCAGGATGCCGAGGCCGACGCCGATAATCATGGACAGCACGATGGCGAACAGTGCCAGCTCGATGGTGGCCGGAACGTACTGGGCCAGGTCGGTCAGTACCGCTCGGTGGCTCTGCTCGGAGATGCCCAGGTTCCCGTGCAGCAGGTTCTTCAGGTACACGAGGTACTGCACCGGCAGGGGGCGGTCGAGCCCGTACTGGTGCTCGAAGGCCCGCACCGCGGCCGGATCTCCGATCGCACGCTGGCCGAGGTTGGCGGCAGCGGGGTCCCCAGGCACGAGGTGGGTGACCACGAACGCCACCAGCGTGATGCCGATAAGCAGCACCACGCCGGTTCCGATCCGTTGCAAGAGGAAGCGACGCAGGTCACGGTGCCGCGCCCCCGCACGAATGCGGAGGCGCGGCACCGCAGGCGCCGTGTCGCTAGTGGAGCTCACTGAGATCGACGAGCCACAGTGCGTTCGACTGCAGGTTCTTCAGGGACGTCGCGCCGACCAGGATCTGGGCCGGCTGGATCAGCGGCATGAACGGGCTTGAGTTGTTCATCGACCGCTGGATCTGCTGGTACAGCGTCTCGCGGGTCGAGTTTTGCGTCGTGCCTGCTGCTTGCGTGCCCAGCGCCTCAAGCGACGGGTCAGCACCCTTCACCCAGCCCGCCCGCAACCCCACCAGGGCGCCTGGCAGGAAGTTCAGGTAGTCGGCGGGGTCAGGGAAGTCTGGTCCCCAGTACCACAGGCCCATCTGCTCCTGGCCGCCGCGGTAGCTGTTCAGCGCCACCTGAATCGACTGGCCCTGCAGCTTCACGTTGATTCCGACCTGCTGCAGGTCCTGCTGCACCCGGGCGGCCAGATCCCCGAAGCTGATGCCGTTGACGGCCAGGTCGCTCGGATAGACCAGGTTCACCGTTGGGTGGCCGAGATGCGATGCCGCCAGGGCGGCCTTCGCCTTGCTCAGGTCATAGGTGACTGCCGAGCTGGCCGGCAGGCTGCCCAGGAACATCGACGGGATGATGCCCGCGGCCTGCACGGCGCCCTTGCCCGCCAGCTGGACCAGGCTCTGGTAGTTGATGCCGTACCGGACGGCCTGCTGGAAGTCCGGATTGGAGGTGATCTTCGAGATCTTCTTGCTCTCGTTGGTCAGCACGAAGAACAGGTTCGGCGAAGCGCCGTTGACGATCTGCACTCCGGTCATGCCCTGGGCCTGCGCCGGGGAGAGGTCGACCGCGATCTGAGACTCGCCCTTGAGCACGTCCAGCTTCTGCACGTTGGCCTGGACGTTACGAATAATGATCTTGGAGTACTTGGGCTTGGGCCCCCAGTACTTGGGGTTCGCGGTCAGCACGACCTGCGTGGTCAGGCTGAAGCTTGTGAGCGTGTACGGCCCGCTGCCTTCGGAGGTCCTGTTGAGTGCCGATTCGGCCTTGTCCGCTGTCGAACCATTGGCCGCGTCGGTACCGCCGGCCGCCTCGACCTTCTTCATGTCCACGATGCCGAGCGAAGGGTTCGTGAGGATCGCCGGGATCGCAGTATTAGACGTCGTGCTCGTCAGCACTACCGTGTCCGAGTTAGGCGCCGTCGCGGTGATGCCGGCCATCAGGAAGGACGGGTTGCCCTCGATGTTCTTCGTCCGCATCAGCGAGAACACCACGTCGGCGGCGGTCAGCGGGTCGCCGTTGGCGAACTTGACACCCTTGCGGAGAGTGAAGGTGTAGGTCTTCGCGTCGTTCGACGCGGTGTACGACGTGGCCAGGTCCGGCACCGGCGTTGAGACGTTGGACCCCTTGTAAGTCAGCAGCGTGTCGTAGATCGCGTGGTCGATCATGAGCCCGGTGGGCTCGAACATGCGCCCGGGGTCCAGGGTCTTCAGCACGAAGGCGGTCTCTACCACCAGGTCGGACGATGCCGACGACCCGCCTCCGCCGCCTCCTCCCCCGCTGCTACCGCAGGCCGCAAGCCCGGCGGTCAGGGCGAGGGCACAACCGGAAACAATCCATCGGCGAAGTCGCATGGGGCTTCTCCCCCTATCGTGGCGCGGCGGCCGCGGCCAGCTGATACCCGCCGTCGGGACGCCCGGCGGGATGATTAGGCAAACGTTCCCATCGACGCCCGCGACAGGTCAAGCGCCCTATGTATCAACTGTGAAACGAGTGTGTTTCGGCTACGGTTGACCTTGTGCGTCCGGTATCGGACCCAGCCGGCAGCACCTCTCCGAGGGCCAGCGGCCATGGCTGCGGCCGTGCTGGTTGGGCTAAGGCGTCGGTCCGCGTCGGTCAGTTGTGCAAACGTTCCCGCATAAGGAATGCTCCCGTTAACACGACTGCGACCAGAAGCACGGGTACGGAGCGAGCGGCAGATCGGGGGCACATGCGCGAGCTGGACCGACTCGCAGCGCGGTTCTGGGAGTGGCGCGCCTGGCAGCAGCCGCGCAGCCGAGATGACCTCCCGCGCCTGGAACGGCCGACTGGATGGCTTCCCGAGGTCGATTCCGCGCTCGCTGACCGCCGCCGCGAGGAACTCGCTGGCTTCGCGGCCGAGCTGAGCCGCATCCACCCGAGTGAGGTGCCGGACCGAGTCGACCACCGGCTGATGCGCTCCGCCCTCGCCCGAGTGGCGTGGGAGACCGACATCCTTGCCGTGCGGTCCATCCCCCGGTACTGGGTCGATCAGGCCATCGGGCCTGTCTTCGACGTGCTGCTGCCGCCAGACGTCGACCAGCCGCGGATTGCCGAGGTCATCCGCCTGCTGCGTGCCGTCCCGACGACGCTGTCGAATGCACCAGGCGCGCTGGCCCAGCCAGCCCGCGAGTTTGCTCAGCTGGCGATCGCCGAGCTTGAGGCCATCGACGAGCGCATCGCCGAGTGCGCGCAGGCACTGGCCAGGCTAGATCCGGCCGCAGGCGCGGAACTCGCCGCGGCGGCCGCTGAGGCCGGGGCCGCCATGGTGGAGTTCCGCCGCCAGCTAGTGGCAGCGCTCCCGACGCTGCCACCGGCTCGCCCTGTTGGGCGCCAGCAATACGAGTGGTTCCTCCGCGAGGTCGCGTGCGTTCCGCTGACGGTCGAGGAGATAGCCGATCTGGGGCGCCGCGAATACGACCGGGCCGCCTGGCTCGAACTGCTGCATGTGACCCGGAACTCGGGCGTCCCGCCGGCACCCCTGCCAGCAAGCGCCAGCGACCAGGTGCGCGCCCATGCCAGGGACGAGGCGGCGGTACGCCAGTTCTATGTTGACCAGGGTCTGCTTAGTCAGCCAGAGTCGCTACGGCGTTACCTTAACCTGCCCATGCCGGCCTACCTCAAGCCCCTGATCTTCCTTGGCGTGACTGATGACCTGACCGGCCCCAGCAGGCTAGATGAGGACGGCGTGCGCTACGTGCCGGTCCCGGGGCCAGACCTGCCGTACTTCTACGCGGCCAACGCCCGCGACCCGCGCGCTGGCATCCTGCACGAGGGCGTGCACTACCAGCAGCTAACGCTGGCCTGGCGGAATCCCAGGCCGGTCCGCCGGCACTACTACGACTCTGGCTCATGTGAAGGCATCGCGTTCTACAACGAAGAAATGATGCTGGTCAGCGGCCTGCTGGACAATGCTCCGCACACTCGGGCGGCGATCTGCAACTTCATGCGCGTGCGCGCCCTTCGGGTGACAGCTGACCTGGGGCTCGCGACGGGCACGATGTCGATGAGCAGCGCGGCAGCTGAGCTTGAGAGCCGCGTTCCGATGGACCGTGCTACGGCCATGGAGGAGGCCGCCTTCTTTACTGAGTCACCGGGCCAGGCACTCAGCTATCAGGTCGGCAAGACACAGCTAATCGCCCTGATCGCCGATGCGATCCGATTGCGGGGGGCGGACCTGGACCTCAAGTCCCTGCACGATCAGGTCTGGATCAACGGCAATGTCCCCATCGCGTTGCTGCGCTGGGAGCTACTCGGCCTTACCGACGAACTACCTGCCATCGACACCAACGCGACCTGAGGTTGCCGGCCTTACCGCGTAATGCGCGACTGATCCTCGCTCGACAAGCCTCGTTCCCACTCGGAACTCTCTGCAGGTGTCCCGGTCGCCCTCAGGCGATTCCAGGCGCTCAAGCAGCAGCCGGGCAGCGAGCTCGCCCATCTGGCGGGCGTTGTTATCGATGACGGTGATCGCCGGATGCCACCACCGGGCCAGTTGCGAGTCCTCGTAACACACCACCGAGAGATCCGCCGGTATGACGGCGTTCCTTTCGCGGATCGCGGGCAGTGCCCCGTGCGTTGCCTCATGGTTCGCCACGATGAGCGCCGTCGGCCGGCGACGGGCAGGCAGCGCCAGCAGCGCCTCGACCGCGTTAGCTCCAGCTTCCGGGCTCAACGGAACGGCCACGGTCAGCTCGTCGTCAACTGGCAGGCCAGCAGCTTGCATTGCGAGCCAGTACCCCTGCATCCGCTCGCGGCCCGACTGCACGTCGCGGGGCCCGGCGATGATGGCGATCCTCTGGTGCCCCATCTCCAGCAGGTACTCGGTCGCGGACCTGCCGCCGACAATCTCGTCGCCGAGGACGCAGTCGCCCGCCGGGTTGCGGGGTCGTCGCGCCAAGTGGACGGTCGGCATCGCCAGCTCGCGCAGCTCATCGGTCGCCTCGCTGTCCGAGCCGACGACGATCACGCCGGCCGCTCTGTGATCGGCCAGCATGCGCAACGAGCCGCGCTCAGCGGCGGGGTCCCCGGCCGTGACCGCGAGGACCAGCTGATATCCGTGCCGGGCGAACTCACGCTGGACGACTTCAGCGATCGTCTGGAAGCTCGCGTTGAAGAGGTTCGTGACGACGAGGCCAACGAACTGCGACCGAGCCGTTCGCAGTGCACGGGCACTGGCATTCGGACGGTAACCGAGCGCCTCCGCAGCGGCACGGACCTTGGCCACTGTACTGGCGCTCACGCGGCTGGAGCCGCTCAGCGCGCGCGACGCCGTGCTGACCGACACCCCGCTGCGCTGGGCCACTTGTCGTAGACCGATTGCCAAGATGCCCGTCCAGCTTCCTCGACGGCCCTATCTTCCAGGCCACTGCGAGAACGTTCCCGCAGATTAGGCTATCCGTCTACCTGCGCGGCTTGAACTGGACTTATGGCGCGTAACCGGTGGCCTTCTCGACCACCAACCGCACGACCACGCCACCGTGCGTGGGCAATCCTCACGCAGGTCCCGGCCGTCAGCTCTGATCTGGGTAGCACCGGATCCAGGCGCGTGCCAGCTTGGCTGATGGCATGGCTGCAGTACAGTCGCCGATCAGCCTGCAGGGCGAACGGGCCGCTGCGCGTTCTACATGATCACGTTTGAGACGAGCAGCGACCGGATGTTCCTGACCGGCCAGGCGACGGCAGTGAGCGGCATGACCATTGGGGTCTACCTGTTCCGCGCTGCCGCGCCGATTTCCGGAGAGGCATCGCCAGCAGCGTTCTGAGTCGAACTGCGTGTTTCACCATTTGCGTGCCGGATGTCGACGCGGTCTGCCGCGAGCTCGCCGAGCAGGGAATCATCCCGAAAAGCGGCCGTCCCCCCCGGATGCCACTGACTGCGCTAGCAGCCATCGTTTCCGCTTGGCGGCGACTTTGCCGACAGCTACAGCTCGCCGATGGGGAGCGAGAATCGGCGGCAGACGTGAACGCGCGTGAAGCGTGCCCGCATGTCCGGTTCACGATCTAGATCGGCGTGCAGGAACACCTTGATCAGGTCGAAATCAGGGCTGCATTGAGCTGCATCGGCGGGCTCACCTGCCTGGGCGTAGCAGTCCGCGTAGACGTGCAGGTAGTGATCGCTCTCAGTAGCGAAACGTGAGCGATACCATCGCAAGGTTGGCTCATCGTCGCGGGTCCAGGCTTCAATCGTGGTCGCGCCCAGCTCGTGAGCACGCGCACACGCCCGTGCCAGCAGCCTGGTGCCGATGCCCCGCCGCTGATGGTCAGGGTGCACAGCGATCGTGTCGATGGTGGCAACCTGCCCCTCAGCGAACAGGTCCAGGACGCCGACGATGGCGCCGGAGTCCTCGGCGACTAGCTCGGCACCTGGGGCCGGCGACTTCTTGGCGGGCACAACGTCATCGAAGTAGGCGGTGCCCAGGAAGGACAGCACCCGGCAGCGGAGCCAGGCCTGCTCATCCGATGGCTCATAGTTGCGAATCGCGACTGGCACCCGCCGATGGTGGGCCCGCCAACCCTGCTAACGCAAGCAGGTTTATGAGACACGGCAGCCTCGCCGTAGACGTAGTGCGATGATCGCCGCTTGGCCGTGTATTACGCCGCTTTGCTGAGCGGCGGGTGGGAGTGGAGAGTCTTAGAACCGTCGGGATTGACCGCGGTGGTGCCAACTGTTGGTTATTCAGTCCCGCGTCCGTAGCCAGGGACGCTGCCCCAACCACTCGTGGAAGTTGTCTGCGTCCGGGTCAGTTGGGAGTCCAGCAGCCAGCGAGGCATGAAAACCCAGAAAGCCAAGCGCTTGGGCCCTCGGATGAGTGCGCGGCCGAGGCAAAGCACGCCGGCGATTGCGCAGTAGAAGGCCAGAAAGCCGAACGTGACCGAGACAGCGGCGTTACCAGAGGCGTGGGAGTACGCGTAGGACAGCGGGGCCAGTACAGCGGTCAGCCCGAAGAAGCAGAGCCCAGCCAGCCCGTAGACCAACCTCGGCACGGTGCGCCTTGAGGCGGCAGACACTTTCTTCGCGGCGATCCGCATGCCGTACCCGAAGGCCAGCGTGCCCACAAATATCAGCGGGCTTAGCGCGTACGCCGCGAGGGGATGGTCGAGCCTCAGGAGGCTCATTAGCGATCCGAACCAAGCCCCTGGGAGGACGAAGGGCACGATGATTTGCTTGGACTGCCGACCCGGCGTAATTGGGGGCGGGTTGCTGCTGGTCCGCCTGTCACGGGAAGGCACAAGGCATCGTATCTAGGGCGTCGCTGATCCAGGTACAGTCCGGTCGCACGGAGGCCACGTGCAGCTAAGCCGCTGTCGGCGGCGCGGCAACCCGCGGAGGACAGTCGGTGGCGGTCGGTAACGTTGCACGCATGACCGACCGGATCACGATGCAGCAGTTCATTGAGTCAGACGGCGTCGAGGACTGGCGCGTGATATTCGGCGGTGATTGGGCCTGTACGCACTTCCGGACAGGGACGTTCGCGAGAGGCGTCGCCCTGGTCCAAGCGATTGGCGAGCGGGCCGCGGCAGTCGGCCACGACCCGGACGTCGACCTGCGGCCGGACGGAGTGACCGTGCGGTTGTTCACCCACAGCCCTGGAGGGCTCAGCAGCCGCGACGTCAAGCTCGCCAGGGAGATCTCCGCCGCGGCGCGCCAACTGGGCATAACCGCCAACCCGGGCGCAGTTCAGCACGTCCAGGTCGCGATCGACGCGCTCGTCATTCCCGAGGTACGGCCCTTCTGGCATGCGGTGCTCGCCTACCAGGACGTCGGCGACGAGGATCAGCATGACCCGCATCGCCGCGGACCAACGTTCTGGTTCCAGCAGATGGACGCCCCACGCCCGCAGCGCAATCGATTCCACATTGACGTATACGTGGCCTACGACCAGGTCGAGGCACGCATCGAGGCCGCGCTCGCGGCCGGCGGCCATCTGGTCAGCGACGCTCACGCGCCTGGCTGGTGGACGCTTGCCGACAGCGAGGGCAATGAGGTCGACCTGGCAATCTGGGGATAGCTCTCGTCAGCTCGCGAAATCGATCCGCATCACCACTCGCCGCGGGCTGGGGTGGCTTACTTCAGCAAAGCCGGCGTCCGCGAAGACCTGGCGCGTCCCGACATACAGCTCACCCCAGGTCACCTCCTGGCCCGGTGTGGTGATCATGGGATATGCCTCCAGCGCCCTGGCACCGCGTTCCCTGGCGAAATCGACAGTGGCGCCGGCGAGGGTGTAGGTGATCCCCCGCCTTCGGAAACCCTTGCGGACCACGAAGCAGGTAACGCACCACACTCCATCATCGGCCTTGTCTTCCTCGCGGTCAGTCCAGATGGTCCGCATCCATAGCAGGCGCTGATAGGCCGTGCGCGGCTCGACGGCTACCCAGCCCACCGGCTCGTAATCCAGGTACGCGACCAGCCCGGTAGTGGAAGAGGCGCCAGGATTACCGCAGCCGGTCTGCTCACGGAGGCGATCCTGCCGCGCGGCATGCGCGAGCGAGCTCCAGTCGCGGTCTCGCGTCTTGAAGTGCTGGCAGTAGCACCGGCCAGGGTAGCCAGCTGTGCCGAAGACCGCCTGGAGGTCCGCCCACGAGGCCTGGTTGGCCGGAACGACCCTCAGCTGCTCTGCAGCGACCGGCTCGGCTGTCGCGGTGCTAGGCATCGTCACTGGGATCCTCGTCGCTGGGATCCTCGCCGACCAGCCCATCGATTGACTCTCGGATGAGGTCGGCATGGCCGAGGTGGCGTGCGTACTCCTCGATCATGTCCATGATGAGCCGTCGGAGGCTCGGGGTCCGGCCGTCGGGCCACGTGAATGCAGCTGGCTGGTCGAGGCCGCCAGCAGCAACCGCCGTAGCGATCAGCATGCGGGAGCGGCTCACCGCATCCCGCCAGAGCGACATCAGCTGCTCTGCGCTGTCCTGCGCCGCAGAGTGCCACTCCCAGTCCGGATCGGCGTCCCAGTCGGCGGTGTCAAACGGTGCCTGAGGATCCTGGTTGTGCAGCTTGACGGAGAAGACGTTGTCCTCCACCGCGGCCAGATGCTTGAGCAGTCCGCCCAGGGTCATGCTCGATGGTCCGAGCCTGGCCTGTAGGCCGGCGGAGTTCAGGCCTCCGCACTTCCAGTCGATATACCGGCGCTGGCGTTCTAGAGCGCCGATCAGGGTGTCGAGTTCATTACCCGCGATTGGCGGTTCGGTCAGGATGGAGTCGCTGTCGGTGTTGCTCATGGTGAGGAAGGTAGCGCGTGTTCCGGACGACCTGCGTCCGGTACCCCCACGCATCTGTCGAGCTAAGACAAGATATGGATCAGCCGATCCGGTCGATCCGGCCGCGAGTCCAGCCATCATCGCCGCGCACGAGCACGTCCTCGACGACAGTCCCGTCCACCAGGCTGAGCAGGCGCTGGCAGCGACTTGCCGTTGCCATCCGCCCGATCGTGAGCAGCAGCGTGAACCCGAACCACCCGTGGGCCCTAGTCAGCAGATCCAAGATCGCGCTAGCGCTGTCCGGGTCAAGAATTCGAGTCGGGTCCTCGGCCAGCACGAGTTGCGGGGCTGGCATCAGGGCCCTGGCGAGCAGGATGCGCCACTGCTGTTCCTCCGACAGCATCCTGACCGGGTCGGCTGCGGTCTCCGCGGCGCCGACAAAGTCGAGCAACTGCGTCGCCCGGTCTCGCGCCGCGGGGTCTGCTCGCCGCGCTCGAACTGGAGCGAGCACGTTATCGATCACCGAGATTGGCTGGAGCAGAGGGAATCGCATCGACAGGAGTCCTCGCCGGCTGCGGTACCGATCCAGTGCCCGGCCGTGGAGCTGGTGCACCGCGATGCCGTCCACGAAGACCTGGCCCGAGCTTGGTCGCCGCAGGCCGGCGGCCAGCCTGCGCGGCGATGAGGCGGTCAGGTCCTTCTGCCGCCTTCAGCGCCAGGCCCTGCTTGCCGAAGCGAGAACGCTGCAGACTCTGCGGCGTGAGCGCAACGACGATCCCGGTGCGGCTTTCACGATCGAGGTCGCGATTCTGCGCACCAACGCCGAGCTTGAGTGCGTGGAGGCAGCTGAAGCCCGAGCCGGTCAGCGACTTGTCGCGGTGTCCGACGCGGCCGAACAGCGGCCCGAGCGCTCGGCCGCCGCGGACGACGAGGCGCCGATCCCGCTGCGTCGGGCCGGACGAGGGCGCAGGTAACCGCCCGTTCCACCATGTTTGGTGACCCCGGTGCTCGCGACAGGAGCGCATTCGCCGCGGTGGATGTTCACTACTTCTCCGAGGCTGGCGCGCGGGCCGCATTGGTGACCGCGAAGGACGCCAGGTTCGCCGAACTGACCGGCACCACGACGACGCTCGTGGGCGAGACCGAACGCTACAGCCCCGGCCAGTTCTACCTGCGCGAGCTCCCGCCGATCCGAGCGGTCTGCCAGCACGCTGGCCCATTGGCACTCATCGTGGTCGACGGCTACGTCGACCTGGACCCAGCGGGCCGGCCCGGCCTCGGCGCGCATGTTCATGCCGAGCTCGGCGTGCCCGTGATCGGCGTCGCCAAGACCGCCTTCCGGACCGCAACTCACGCCGCCCAGGTCCTGCGCGGGCAGTCGGCCAGGCCGCTATTTGTCACCGCCGCCGGAATGACCATCGGCCAGGCGGCCAGCCTAGTCGCGGACATGGCCGGGCCGTTCCGCATTCCTGACGCGCTACGCGTAGCGGACCTCCTGGCTCGCGGGCACGGCACCATGGACGCGCACGACTGCGACTCTGCGGCGTTGTAACGCACGCGAGGCGCGCGAGATCATCGGCGGGTCACGCCGCATCTGGCGGCAGAAGCTCGTAGTGGACGGTGGTCTTCTTGGTCAGCCTGTGGGTGGCCGGAACCAGCACGCCCTGCAATATCCGGTATTTCGCGGCCAGAGCCTGCGCCGCCGCGGCCGCGTCCGGACCCGTTAGCAGCCGAGCATTTGCTTGCCGCTGCGGGCCAGTGGTCTGGCCGCGCATAGTGCACGGAGCGATCCATACCTGCGGAAAGTTGCGCATGCGCTTGGCCTTGCCGGAGGAGGACCAGGTGCGGTAATAGGCGCGACCGTCCGGCCCCAGGGCGATGTGAACAGGCGTGCCGACGGTCGCGCCGTCTCGCTTGCGAGTAGTTAGCAGTGCGGTTCGCTGCCTGCGGTAGTCATCGAACTCGTGCATGCCGGCCATCACCCAGCCACTTCCCGATCTCCCGTTACTGTGAACTAAATGGTGCACCAGTTGTCCCGCCAGGATGCGCGCCGGATAGCCGTGCGCGCGCAACTGCTCGACGCCGGGCGGCCGACCGACGTTCTCGACATGATCCGTCATCTCGGCCTGGTGCAGAACGACATGACCGCGGCGATCGCACCGAACGCCGATCTGGTCTGCTGGAGCCGGATCGGCCCCGACTATGCGCCAGCCGACCTCGTTGACCTGCTGGATGATCGCTCTCTGGTCGAGTTCCTCGGGGCTATCCGCCCCGCTGAAGATATTGCCCTGTTCCGAGCTGACATGCAGGATTGGCCGGGGCGAGAGCCGCTGCGCGACTGGCAGGTCGGCCTTAGCGACTGGATGAAGGCCAACCACGCGTGTCGTGAGGAGATTCTGCAGTGCCTGCGCTCGGAAGGCCCGCTGCCGGCCCGCGAGCTTCCGGACATCTGCGCGATTCCGTGGCGGTCCACCGGCTGGACCAACTATCGCAACGTGGTACGGCTCCTGGACTTCATGGAGCAGCGTGGCGAGGTCGCGGTCTCCAGGCGATCAAACAGGGAGCGTCTGTGGGACCTCGCCGACCGGATTTATCCCGACGACCCCGTCGTCCCGGCAGAGGAAGCTCGTGCCCGGCGTGATCGGCGCCGGCTGACGTCGCTGGGCATCGCACAGGAGAGGGGACCCGAATGTCTAGTCGAGCCTCTGGACGTCGGCCCTGCCGGAGAGCCCGCCGTCATCGAGGGCGTGCGCGGGAAGTGGCGAGTGGATCCAGCGCAGCTCGGCCAGCCCTTCACCGGGCGAGCGGTCCTGCTGTCGCCGCTGGATCGGCTCGTAGTAGACCGCAAGCGGATGGCCGAGATATTCGAGTTCGACTATCAGCTGGAGATGTATAAGCCTGCGGCCAAGCGTCGCTGGGGCTACTTCCCACTGCCGATCCTGTATGGCGACCGGCTGGTCGGCAAGCTCGACACAGCCGCCGACCAGCGTGCCGGGATTCTGCGAATCAACGCCATTCACCAGGACGTCGAGTTCACCACCGCAATGCGCGCTGCGATCGACGACGAGATCGCCGAACTAGGCCGATGGCTGCAGCTGCACATCGAGGTCGCGTCTTCCGACAAATACGGCAGCTGACTGAAGACCCGACCGCCATACTAGTGCCCGACCGCAACGTCCCTGGTCATCCCATTGGGGGGATCACCTATGAAGAGCCTTACGCCTCATGCACGCCGGATCACCGCCGCAGCTGCCATCATCGGCGCCCTCCTGGTCGCGCCGGCTATCGCGCTGGCCAGCGCGGGATCACCAGCTCGCCCGGCGGCGATCGCTACGCCGGCGTGCGAGACGCCCGGCCTGGTTATCTGGCTGGACACCACCGGTAACGGGGCGGTAGGCACCACGTTCTACAACCTGCATCTGACTAACCTGTCCGGGCATGCCTGCACGCTGAATGGCTATCCGTTCCTCTTCGCGGTCAACCTCAGCGGCCATCAGGTGGGCCCGAGGGCGTCGTTCCAAAAGCCGTCACCGCATCAGGTGACACTGCGCAAGGGCCAGACTGCCACTGCTGTGCTCGGAATCGTGGATACCGGTAACTTCTCGCCGTCGGCCTGCCGCTCCGTGACAGCGGCCGGTCTTCGCGTTTTCCCGCCGAATCAGACCAGGTCCAAGCTGGTCCCGTTCCCCTTCAGCGCCTGCTCGCGTGCGCACGGGCCGGTCTCGCTCAACGTGGGAGCTGTGACGAAGTAGCTGCCGCGGCGACGCGCCGCGACCGCACCCGCGGCCTTGGCTCAGCGGAGAACTCGTTCCGTCAGCGGACATAGCGCTTATTGCAGCTCACAGTAGCGCGTGAGCTCCGGCATCGCTGGACAGCGACTAGTGCGCGTGCCACGCTGGACGCTTGGTAACAAGCTGTCCTAAGTTGCTTACTGAACGTAGTCACCGAGAGGCAGGGCTTGAATGTCCACCAAGGCTGACAGCGCACCCGCCATCAAGTCCGGCCACCGCCACGTCGGCCCCCGCGGTGGTGACGCCAGTCCGGGTCAGCTGGGGCGCGCGCGGCTAGGCATGCTCCGCCGGCGACGCGAGGTGCCTGCTCCAATCACCAGCGTGGACGTGTGCCCTGCGTGCGGCTTACGCATCAAGGATCCGATCGCCTCGCGGCTTGGGTTCTGTGACCGGTGCCACGAGTTCACCGGGATGTGCGGGGCTGGCCGGAGGGTCATCTGTCCCGACGTGATGACCAGGACGACCTGGCACACTCCGTGCACCCATCTCGGCGCAGTGGCCTGGGAGATCAACCAGGGGCAGGGGTTCTCCAGGACCATGCTCTGCAGCGTGCACGACAACCAGGTCAGGTTCGGCAATACGCCCTGGATAGTTGATGCTGCACCGCTGGAGCAGCCACGGAGCTGGCGTCCGCGGCAGTCGGCGACGGGACAGCTGAGATAGCGTCAGACGTCCTGCCGGACGTCCTTCTACCGGAAGGAGAGGCGCGCCTTCCGCCGCGGATTAGCAGCCGCCCCCTGCCGGCTTATGGCGCACGGCCGGTGGGCCGTCGTGTCCGTCGATGTCGTCGTAGATCCCGGGATACGTCTGGAACACCCCGCTCGGGTTGTGGCGCAGGCGTGACTCGTTCAGTGTCAGCTTGCCCCAGCCAGAGTCCACGACATAGAAGATGGCACCGCCGCCCTCGCGCGCGCTGTTGTTGCGCATGACCGTGCCTGCGATGCAGGTGTTGTAGTCGGTGCCGTCGTTGTAGATCGCGCCGCCACTACCGCCGCCCGGCGTCCCGCTTGCCGCCGGGTTCGCGCCCCAGCCGATGGCCTTGTTATTGGTGAAGAGGCTGTTGTAAACGCTCCACTGGACGCTGATGCTGCTCAGCGCCGCGCCGTTGGAGCAGCGGCCGCCCGTGAACGTGTCGCTGGTGATGTACACCGGACGGTTGCGGTACTGCGCAAGGGCGCGGATGGCGCCGCCGCCGAGGTCCGGGCCGTTCTGATAGCAGCGGTTGTTCACGAAGCGTGAGTTGACTGCCTTGAACTGGCCGCCTTCGGCGTAGATGGCGCCGCCGCCGTCCACACCGCCGTACCAGCAGCGCGGAGCGTTGGCCGTGCAGGTGGCCTGGTGCGTGCCGTTGAAGCCGTCCTCGAACGTGATGTTCTGCACCACGATCCGCGGATAGGGCTGGTTGACGCAGTCGTCGGTTGACCACGTGCCGGCGCAGGTATCTGAGGACAGGATCCGGCGCTTGCCGCCACCACTGAGGGTAACGAGACCGCGACCGTCCAGGACCATCAGATGCCGGGTCTTGGGCACCTTGGCAGTCGCGGTCATAACAATCGTGACCGGCTTGCTGCCGCAGTCGAACGTGATGATGCCCCCCGCGGCCACGGCCCGCACGACGGCACTCGACGTGCATCCGGCCGGCGTGCCGTTGCCGATGACGTGATTCGGGTGGCTGGTGTTGACCGCCCGGCCGGCAGCGGGCACCGGGAAGTGCCCGTTCGGGTTGCCGAAGTCCGGCAGGACCTTGGCGTGGCTGGCGCTCGAGGCAGCACCCGCCGCAGCAGCTGGCTGCACCGCCCCGGCCGCGGCGCCCAGAGCGACCGGCACCATCGCACCGGCCAGGGCACCAGCCCCGAGAACGGCGGTCAGCATGATTCCCAAACCACGTATTCTGCGCACGGCGCACCATGCTAGTGCTGCGGCGCGGCCCGCGGCATGAAATCAGACCAGGTCAGATCAGAGCGGGAACGCAGTCGCTCGTTGGCTCAGATTGACCTGCTCGCGGCCGTGACACCGGCCGAGGTGCAGACTCCGGCGGGCTGATCCCTGGTCAGCCGGCAGATGGCGGCCGTGATGATGTTGGCTGCGCTGTCAATGTCCTTACCGACCGGGCTGGCAGGGTTGTGCATTGCCGCGGCGACTTGTGCCCAGGTCAGGCCGGCCAGGGCTGACGGCAGGTACTGAGTGGCCGGAAGGACATAGCGATTGCCGATGTCGACGAACGGGATGCCGTCGGCATACTTGGCGTACAGCGCTTCCTGCTGCTGGGTGGGGTGCTGGATGTAGACATGCCCAAGTGGCGTCGCGGGATCAGGCTTCTCTCCGTACCACTCAACCGGGACGAACTGCAGGTACTTGCTGGTGTAACTGGCGCCGTCGAAAGTCAGCGTCGGCGTGCTCGGATAGACGTCGGTTGGCGAGGAGCGGATGAAGTGGAGCCCGGTGAGCGCGCCGAACCGGCTCACGGCCGCCGCGATCACCCACCGCTCGGCCGCGCAGTAGGGACAGAACTCGCCACCAATGTACAGCAGTTCCGGCTTCCCGCCGGCGGCGAGCTCCGGCTCTCCGGTGATCGGTTCGAGCCCGCTCGCCGTGCCCGCGCCGGCGGCGTTGTAGACGGCGGCCGGAACGGTGCCGATCTCGCGTGCGACTGCCTGGTCGGTTACGACAGGTCCTGGGCTCGCCGGGGACTTGGTGAGACTGACGACGATGACGACGATCACCAGCACCAGCACGACAGCCACGCTTCCGCCAGCGATCAGCACTCGCCGGCGAACCTCGGCTCTCCGCGCCGCAGCCCGCTGGGCGGCGATCTTCTGCCGCGCGCTCTGGGCTCTGAGTCTCTCAGCCTTGCCCATGTCCCGACCACCAATCTACGGTCTACGTACGTAGATAGTAGCAGTAGGTTAGACTGCTGGGCAGCGTCCTCGGGGAGCGCGTCAGCTGAGGGAGGTGGACGTGCGCGGATTCGGTGACCTGGAGTCGGTGGTCATGCAGATGGTCTGGGACCACGACAGGCCAGCGACCGTTAGGGAGCTGTTCGACGAGCTGAGCCAGGACCGCGTCATCGCCTATACCACGGTGATGAGCACGATGGATAACCTGCACCGGAAGGGCTGGCTGACGCGAGCAAAGGAAGGCAAGGCCTACCGGTATACCGCGACCGCCAGCCGCGAGGAGTACAGCGCCCGGCTCATGCGCGAGGCGCTCGCTGGCGGCGGGGACACCGAGGCTGTGCTGAGTCACTTCGTTGCTGAGATCGGCGGCGAGGAGTCCAAGGTGCTGCGCAGCGTCGTGCAGCGGCTTTCTGACCGGCGGCCACGATGAGCGCCGCCCTGCTGGTATTCCTGTACGCGCTGGCCGTCGCCTGGTGCCTGCCGAGCCCGCTGGCCCGGCTGACGGCGCCGGGCATGAGCGCGCGCCTGGGCCTGATTGCCTGGCTGACCGCGATGGCGAGCGTACTGGCGTCCTTCGTGGTAGCCCTGCACGCCATCGTCAGCGCAGCCCTCGCAGGCTGGTCCCTGCTGGTCGAAGCGTTCTGTCAGTCGGTAACCGGGCGCGCGTGCTCCCCGCTGGTGTATCGCGGCGCGATGCTGGAGATCCCGCTGGCTGTCGCCGCCGTGGGCGGCGGGCTCGCGGCCGTGGGGCTGGCCTGGCAGTACGCGCGCTGGCTCCAGCGGAGCCGGCAGCGGACACGGGCTCACGCAGAAGCCGTACGGATCGCGGGCCGCGCGCTGGCAGCAGTCAACGGCGCCGTCGTGCTTGATGTCCCAGAGCTAGCGGCGTACTGCGTACCTGGCCGGCCACCTGCCATCGTCCTGACTACCGGAACGCTCGCCGTACTGGACCGCGCGCAGCTCACCGCGGTGATCGCGCACGAGAGAGCTCACCTATCCGGCGGCCATCACCTGCTCGTGGCGGTGACCAGGGGCCTGGCCGCAGCGTTTCCGGTCGTGCCGCTGTTCACGCGGGGGGCCATCGAGGTGGCACGGCTTACCGAGATGCGCGCCGACGACAGCGCTGCACGCGCAAGTGGCCGGAACGTACTCGTCGCTGCCCTGCTAACCATGGGCACCGGCACGCCCACGCCGTGGTTTGCCCTCGCCGCAACCGCCGGGAACCTGACCGTGCGGGTCCAGCGCTTGCTGGAACCGCCGCCGCGCGCCCGGCACATCGGCAACTGGCTCGCCCTGGCCGCCGTAACGCTTCTCGTCGCGGCGTCAGCCCTGCTGATGTGCTTTGCCAGTCCGCTGGAAGCTCACGCTCTCTTCTACGCCATCAACTAACGGTCGTTGTTCTCGGGACCAATGCACCTATCGCCAGTCACCGACCGGCAAGTACACGTGGTCGATGGGAGGTGGTAGTGGTGTTCATCGTGGATGCGGCGCTGGAGCATACCTGCGCGGACTTCCGGTCCCGGGCGGCTGCCGGCCAGATCACAGCTGCCGAGCGCGACTTGCTGATCGATGGCGCCATCCTGCTGGCGGCCAAGATTGAGGAGCTCACCCAGGACGCCCGCGCGGGACTTCCGCAGGTCTGGGCTGGCGCCACACAGGAGCCGACGTGTGCACTGGCGACAGATCAACGGCCGATTCCATGACCAGCGAGCTAAGTTACCGGAGGCTAGCAGCTTCTAAAGGCCGGAGGCCGACAGATATGAGGTGGCAGGTCCGGGGGCTCACATCTTCCGTTCATTGTCGAAGAAGCTCGTGACGTCCTTCGCGATCTGCCGAAGGCTAGGCTTAAGCGGGTTCGGGCCAACTTGGGCAAACATGTGCCCCATATTCTGCACCAGGACAAGCTGCGTGTGATCACCCGCGGCTTTGAGATCCCGGTAGAGCTCAATGGCTTGGGATTTGAGAACTTTCGTGTCGTCGACACCCTGAATAAGGAGGATGGGCGCCGAGTTCGGTGCAACGAAATGCGTCGGGCTGGCAAGAACCAGGTCCCCGTAGTCGTCGGTGCCGAAGACCTGCTGAATGCCTGAGGCAGTGAACCCTGACGCACTCTGGGTGAGATTCGCCGGGCCGAACATGTCCGCTACAGCGGTCAGGCTGCTCGGTTCCGCCGCATACGCTCCGACATCGAATGCCGAGTCGGGGCCGGTGAGTGCTGCAAGCGCGACAAGCTGTCCACCAACACTAGTACCGAACGCGAAAAACTTGCTTCCGTCCAGGCCGTACCTGGATGCATTGGCTCGCAGGTACCTGATCGCGCACTTGACGTCCTCGATCTGAGCGGGAAACCTGAACCGCGGCGCAAGCCGGTAGTTCACGCTGACGACGGCGTAACCAGCCGACGCCAGCGTGTCAAGGAACACCGGACTCAGGTCCGATTTATCCCCGGAGGTCATGCCTCCTCCGTGGACGTACATCGCGATGGGAAGAGGGCGGGTGACAGCAGCGCGAGGGATGTACAGATCTAACTTCTGTGAATTGCAATACGGCAGATTCCGGTGAGCGGTGCCGAGCGGGAACGGCACATTTCCAGGAGCGGCGCTGCTGCAACCAGCCATCAGCGCCGCCAGGAGCAGTCCGGCAGGAAGCAGCATTCGCCGAATCATGCCGACCAGCATCAGGCCCGGCCTCGTGTGTCGCCAGGGCCCTTGGTCACTGGTGGTGATAACCGCAGATGCTTAGCGCACCTTCCAGCTGCTGCCGGGCGACGGCCTTGTGCTTGGCCCGGCGCTGCCGCTGTCCGGCGATAAAGAGCGTCCGACCGAGCTCAAAGGGCAGTCCGGCCTCAGCTCTGCGTACTCAGCAGGGTTTGCTGGCCTGACGTGATGACGCCATGCTGGACGACATAGCTGAGAGCGTAGGTCTGGACCGCGCCGGTGGTCTCATAGGCCCGGATCCGAGCCGATACCGTATCGCCGTTAGCCGTCAGGCTGGCGAGCACGTCGTGGCTGGTGTGCTGGAATCCCGCGACCATGGATGCGTAGCTGCCACCCAAATTCTTGCCGCCCAGCCGCCACACCTGGCGCCAGTCATGCTTGTTGATCGCGGCAATGAATGATCGGACGACCGCCGCATTCCGCGTCGATGCGGTGCTGCCGCCTGGTGATGATCCTGACGGTGGCGGCACGCTGCCAGGGTGGTGGGCGGTAAGCGCTATGCCGGTGCCGGTGCCGGCGAGGATCACGACCGCAGCGGCGGCAATCCACCATCGCCGGACCTGGCGTCGTGGCCGCACCGGGCCTGGTGCGGCTGCCAGCTCGGTTGGCGCGCGCAGGCCCGGGAGCGGCGTGGCAACTTCAGGTTGTGGTCCGCCATAGCCATCGGCGTCTGCTCTCGCGAGACGGATGAGCAGCTCCGCTGGTGAGGGGCGCAGCCCTGGGTCTTTATCCAGGCACCACTCGATCAGCGGTCGCAACTGGGCGGGGATGCCGTCGAGCGCAGGTTCCGCATGCACGACCCGGTAGAGCAGCGCGGACGCTGTGCCGGTGCCGAACGGCTCACGGCCGGTCGCGGCGTATGCCAGGACTGCCGCGAGGCTGAAAACGTCGCTGGCCGGGCTCACCTCGCCGCTAGATGCCTGCTCGGGTGACATGAAGCCGGGAGAGCCGACGACCATCCCGGTGCCGGTCATGCTGGTTGCCTCGGCTGCGCGGGAGATGCCGAAGTCAATGATGCGCGGGCCGTCGCTGGCAAGCAGCACATTGGAGGGTTTCAGATCCCGATGGACCACGCCCGCCGCATGAATGGCCGCTAGGCCCTCCGCCAGGCCGCGGGCAAGGGCCTCGACTTCTGCGGCAGTCATCGGCCCGTTGGCCGCGACGGCATCGGCCAGTGACGGGCCATCGACATAACCAGTTACCAGCCACGGCACAACCGCGTCTGGATCGGCGTCCACGACAGGCGCAGTGAAAATGCCGCTGACCCGTCGCGCCGCCGCGACCTCACGTGCGAACCGGTGCCGGAAGTCCGGATCGCCCGCCAGGTCAGCACGGATGACCTTAACCGCGACCAGCCGGCCGCCGAGCGACCTGGCCAGGAACACCCGTCCCATGCCGCCGCTGCCCAGCCGACCTAGCAGCAGATAGCTGCCGACCTGTCGCGGATCTCCGGGCTGCAGCTGCTCCACGAACTCCCACCCCGCTAGGCGACACACCGGACGGCACAGGCCATTATCGTGAGAGATAGCCGGAATAGGCCACACCTTGAGGATCTGAGGCATGGCCGGCAGGCCCTATCGTGACTCTTAATGCGGCCCGCCGCACAGCGTGACGCTTAGCGTCAAAATCGCGCCCGAATTGCCGGTTTTGCCCCCGCTCAAGGGTCACGTTAGAGCCAGAAGCGTCACACCAGAGCTAGAAGAGTCACGCCAGGAGCCAGCGGGCCGATCATCGCGGCTGGAAGCAATCCGGACCAACGGCGGTCGGACCCTAACAGGCCCGACAGCGCCCGGCGGCTTCGTCGACAAGCTTCGCCGCTGGCGTCTTCGCTGGCGGAGCGCCGCGATTCCCAGCATGCTGGTGGAGACCCCGCGAGATCTGCGGGCTGCCCTTGGGCTGAGGAGCATTCATGCGCTGTGGCGTCGTCCTGTTTACCAGCGACCGCGGCATTACCCCGGCCCGGGCCGCCCAGGCCGCTGAGGCGGCGGGCTTCGACTGCTTCTACGTGCCCGAGCACACCCACATCCCGGTCCGGCGCGAAGCGCTGCACCCCCGCACCGGGACGCAGGAACTGCCCGACGACCGGTACATGCGCACCCTCGACCCGTGGGTGTCGCTGAGCATGGCGGCGGCTGTCACCTCGACGATCAGCCTTGGCACCGCTGTCGCGCTGCCAGCCGAGCATGATCCGATCACGCTGGCCAAGACCATCGCCACCCTCGATCATCTGTCCGGCGGCCGGGTCGTGCTCGGCACCGGATTCGGCTGGAATACCGACGAGCTCACCGACCACGGCGTGCCTGCTGGCAAGCGGCGCGCCGTCGTGCGCGAGTACCTCGAGGCCATGCAGGCCCTCTGGACCCAGGACGAGGCTTCCTACCAGGGTGACTTCATCAGCTTCGGCGCATCCTGGGCCTGGCCCAAGCCCGTGCAGCAGCCGCGGATACCGATCATCATCGGCGCCGGCGGAACCCCGAGGACGTTCGCCTGGATCGCGCGCTCGGCCGACGGCTGGCTGACCACGCCGGGCGAGGCCGACCTCGACGGCAAGATCACGCAGCTCCACCAGGCCTGGCGCGCCGCAGGCCGGGCCGGGCTCCCTCAGGTGCGCGTTCTTGCCGGCAAGCCCGAGCCCGATGTGCTGGCGCACTGGGCCGAGATCGGCGTGACGGACGTCGCGTTCGGCATGCCCGACCGGGCAGCCGACGAGGTGGTCGCATACCTCAGCCGGCTGGCCGCCAAGCTGGGCCTCGCCTCGGCTGCAGCCGCGTGATGAACGTCAACCTCGCCGATATCTGCGCTGCCATTTCCGCAGCGCTGCCCGAGCGCTGCGCACTGGTCTGCGACGGCGAACGGCTGAGCTATCCGGAGCTGATGTCCCGCAGCAATCAGGTGGCCCAGCACCTGATCGGTGCCGGCCTCAGGCCGGACGAGACCGTCGGCCTGTACATGCTGAACTCGGTCGCCTACATCGAGTCCCTGCTCGGCTGCATGGTGGCACGCACAATCCCCGTCAACATCAACTATCGATATACCGGAAACGAGCTGTCCCACCTCCTCGGCAGCGCCAAGCTCGCGGCGCTGGTGGTCGATGCCGAACACGCACCGCTGGCGGCCGCAGTCGCTGCGTCGTGCCCGTCGCTGCGGCACGTGCTCGTCGTCGGTGGCGACCCGGCCACGGTGCTCTCGCCTGCCGGAGTGTGCTTCCCGGCCGCCGTGACGGTGCTCAGCTACGCCGAGGCCGTCAGCGCAGCGCCGGACGCCAGGCCTGACAACGGGCGCAGCGGCGACGACAAGCTGATCATCTACACCGGGGGCACCACCGGCCTGCCCAAGGGCGTGCTGTGGCGACACGAGGATTTCTTCTTCGCTGCGCTGGCCGGCGGCAATCACTACGGCGAGCCGCGGCGCAGCGTCGAGGAGATCGTGGCGGCCGCGGCACAGATTCCGTCAGCCGGGTACCTGATCACGGCACCGATGATGCACGGCGCAGGCACCTACACGCTGTTCACCGCTTTCCTGCTGGGCTCCAAAGTAGTGCTGAGCCGCCGCTTCGACGCAGCGCAGACGCTGCGGCTCGTCTCCTCCGAGCAGGCGATGACACTCGCGGTCGTCGGCGACGCGATGGCCCGGCCGCTTGCCGACGAGATAGCCAGCCATCCGGGCGAGTACGACCTGTCCGCGCTGTTCGTCCTCGGGTCCGGCGGGGCGCTGCTGTCACCGGCCGTCCGCTCGCAGCTGCAGGAACTGCTGCCGAACCTCTACATCACCGATCGGTTCGGTGCGTCGGAAACTGGAACTGACGGCGAGCTCGCTCGGCCTGACGACGGCCGGCCACGGCTTGTCCACTCCGGCAACGTGCAGGTGCTCGACGAGCACCTGCGGCGGGTGCGGCCCGGCGAGACAGGCCGGATCGCCAAGTCCGGCCACGTACCGCTCGGTTACTACGGCGACGACGCCGCTACCCGCGCGACGTTCCCGGTGATCGACGGGACTCGCTTCGCGCTGCTCGGCGACCTGGCCCGGGTCGAGGGCGACGGCTCGATCGTCGTCCTCGGCCGGGGCTCAACCTGCATCAATACGGGCGGCGAGAAGGTCTTCCCTGAGGAGGTCGAGCAGGTGCTCAAGGCACATCCGGCCGTACTCGATGCCCTGGTGGCCGGCCTGCCGGATGACCGGTTCGGCGAGCGGGTCGCGGCCGTCGTGCAGCTCCGTAATAGCGCGCACGCGGACGCCGAGGAGCTGCGCAGTCACTGCCGGGAATCGCTCGCCGGATACAAGGTGCCGGCCCGGATCGTGTTCGCGCCCGCGATCGTGCGGTCGCCGTCGGGCAAGGCCGACTACCGGTGGGCGGCCAGTGTCGTCGCAGCATCTCTCGAAGCAAAGTCACAGCCAGGGCAGGAGAGCGCATGAAGATCAATCCGGTCGAGGCAGGACTCGACGAGCCCCAGCTTGAGCGCATTACCGAGCACCTGCAGCACCGTTACGTCGACGCGGGTCGCATCGCGGGCTGCCAGGTCGCCATCGTCCGCCACGGCCAGGTCGGCTACTTCCGGTCATTCGGGCTGCGGGACCTCGCCCGGTCGCTGCCGGTCGAGGAGGACACGATCTGGCGGATCTACTCGATGACCAAGCCGATCACTGGCGTCGCGCTGATGTCGCTTTACGAGCGCGGATTGTTTCAGCTCAGCGACCCGGTGACGCGCTTCATTCCGCAATGGCGCGACCTGAAGGTCCGCCAGCGCGCCGAGGACGGCTCGCAGCAGCTCGTCGACCCGGACCGGCCGATGACAGTGCGCGACCTGATGATGCACATGTCCGGCCTTGGCTTCGGGGGCGGACCGACACTGCAGGAGTTGTTCTCTGCCGACAACGCCAGCCGCGGCAAGGGCTTCACGCCAGGGTCGCGGCGCGGCCCGGACGCGACGCTGGAGGGCATGGTGGAGCACTACGCGGGCTTCCCGCTGGAGTTCCATCCAGGGACGCGCTGGCTTTACTCGGTATCGACGGATGTGTGCGGCCGCCTCGTCGAGATCATCTCCGGGCAGCGTTTCGACGACTACCTGCGTCAGACCATCTTCGAACCGCTCGGCATGAACGACACCGGGTTCGCGGTGCCCGACGACAAGGTGCACCGGTTCGGCGCGTGCTACCGGCGCGACTCGGGCAAGAACCTCGTGCTGATCGACGATCCGCAGGTCAGCGGCTACCGGAAGGAGCCCTCATTCCTGTCCGGTGGCGGCGGGCTGGTCTCGACGACAACCGATTACCTGCGCTTCTGCCAGATGCTGCTCGGTGGCGGCGAGCTGGACCGGGTGCGCATCCTCGGGCGCAAGACGGTCGAGCTGATGACCACGAACCATCTCCCTGGTGATAGCGACCTGCAGTCGTTCGCGATGCCCGGCGGCTACGGCGAGGTCGGGTTCGCCGGGATGGGCTTCGGCCTCACCGTGGCGGTCGCCAAGGCTCCAGCACTCACGCAAGTGATCGGCTCGCCCGGCGAGTACATGTGGGGTGGCGCCGCGTCGACGATCTTCTGGGTGGATCCGGCCGAAGACCTCACCGTGGTCTTCATGACCCAGTTGCTTCCCTCGGGAACCTTCAACTTCCGCGGGCAGCTGAAGGCGATCGTGTATCCGGCGATCACGGACTAGCTCGCGCCGGTCAGTCACTGGCTCACTGCCGCCGGCGTTACTTCCGCACCTGGCGCCCGTCCTGGCAGGTCACTAGCCCGCGGACGAAGGAGCACGACGCTGGCAATGCCGCAGATGCCCGCTGCGAAGATCGCCATGGCAGGCCCGGCTACCTGGCCCACCGCGCCGGCGAGCGCGAAGCCCAGTCCCTGCAACGTCATCAGGCCGGCGCTGCTGACGGCCATCGTCCGCGCGAAGAGGTGCTCAGGGACAGCCTGCCGGACGAGACCGTCGAGACCGAGCGAGTACATCCCGCAGCCGCCCGCCACTGCCAGCAGGATCCAGGCCACTCCGATCGGTGGCTTGGCTCCGAACGCCAGGTAGGGCACGAACGAGGCACCGGCCGCGAGCCCGACCAGGCGGCGCTGCCGCGGCGGGCTGAGGCGCAGCACCCCGAGAAGATCGCCGGCGATCATCCCGGTGGGCAGGGCGACCAGCCACCAGCCGACGAGCGCAGGCGAGCCGCCCTTGCCGACGACATACGGAGCCGCCAGAGCCTCCGGCGCGACCGCGAACATCGGAACGAGCCAGCCAAGTAGCACCAGCCGCTGCACTTTCGCCTGGGCAAACACCAGGCGCAATCCGCGCAGCGAATCACGCACGAGCCCGGTACCGTCCTGGACGCCAGCAACCGGACGGGACATCAGCCCGAACCGCAGCAGCAAGGCCGACGCCACCAGCGCAACGCTGTCGACAGCGATGGCCCCCGATGGCGTCAGCACCACGAGGAGCAGGCCGCCGAACGCGTTACCGACAACCTGCGCGAGCTGCGAGGCGATCCGGAGCAGCGACCGCGCGGGAACGTAAGTGCTCTCCGGCACTGCCGACCGCACCAGCGCGCCCTGGGCCCCGCTCGAGACGCTGGTCAGCGTGCTCGTGCCAACCAGCAGCAGGAGGAGCGCGGGAACAGGCAGCCGGGGGATGGCCATCACTGCCGTGATTCCCGCCGACCCGAGGTAGCAGCAGACGAGCAGGCGGCGCGGCGGGACCCTGTCGACGATCCCGGACAGCAGGGTGCCGCCGAACACATACGGCACGAACCCGAGCGCGAACGTCAGCGCGGAAAGCAGCGGCGACCTGGTTCGCTCGAAGACCAGGACGGTCAGGGCCACCGTGCAGACGACCGACCCGGTGATGTTCACCGTGGCAGCAGCGAAGATCACGCGGAACTCGGGCTCTGCGAGCGCCGCCCGGTAGGTGCCTTCCCGGCGACCGGCTTCTCTCATGGACCGAGGGTCGCTGCTAGCGGCGCATCGGCACAAAAGATCCGCTCCTGCGCGTATCTTAATGGAGGTGACCACGCTCGTCGCCCAGGGTCAGGACCTCGGCACAGTCCGCTTTGCCTGGTCCCCCATCTGGGAGACGCTCCATGCCGTCAGGATCTTCATCGACCCGCGGGCGCGTCCGTACCACGAGGCCTGGCGCGCGGCGGTTGAGCCCGAGGCCGCCCGGCTCGACCTCGCACCGCTTTTCGCCGTCAATCCGCTGAGGGGATCCGTCCCCGACTTCCTGACTCCCCCACCGCGGGTACCCGCTCCGTCGTTCGACGACCAGCTGGCCGAGTTCCGGGCGACACCGCCCGAGCAGGTGGCGGCGGAGCTCGAGGGCTGCCGGAGCAGCCCGGCGAAGCGGGACCAGCGGCGCGCACTGGACCAGCTCCTGGCGGACCCGGCGGCCGCCCGTGACCTGCTGGCTGACCGAGTGCAGGCCGCATGGGACCACCTCGTCAGCCAGTTCTGGCCGCGCATCAGGTCCCTGGCGGACGCGGACATCGCCTATCGCTCCCAGCAGCTCACCGCCCGCGGCCTCGGCCCGATGCTCGAAGGCATTGACCCCAGGATCAAGTGGGGTGACGGGACGGTCGTCGTCGACGACGGCGACGACGACACCGAAGTCGAGCTTGGCGGCCGGGGGCTCGTCCTGATGCCCAGTGCCTTCCTGTGGCCGGCCGTAGCAGTGATCATCGACGAGCCCTGGCAGCCGACGATCGCCTACCCCGCGCGCGGCATCGCCGACTTGTGGCAGCAGGCTAGGCCTCCGCCCGATGCACTAGCCCGCCTGCTGGGACGGACTCGCGCGCTGCTGCTCACCAGCCTCGGCCAGCCCAGCTCCGCGACCACGCTGGCGGCCGTGCTGAAGCTCAGCCTGAGCGGGACCTCGGGGCACCTGGTTGCCATGCGTGACGCTGGCCTTGTGGCCGGGACGCGGCACGGCCACGAGATCCGATACGCGCGCACGCCGCTGGGCAGCGCGCTAGTCCGCGCGAGCCAAAATCCGGCCGTCGCGGGCGGCCCGCCGCCCGGCAGGGCAGGCCTAGAGGGCGCAGTCACGCCGGCTGAGCGCCTAGCGCCCAGCCATGGGGCGTGGCTTACCTGGCGTGGCCCTTAGAAGGGCCTCAGCAGCAAAGTCACGCCCTATGCCGACGTCGACCACGCGGCTGTTCTGGCGGCGCAGAGTCACTGCAATTAATGCATCCAGGACAATGCGGTCAGGTTTTGCAAGCTCATGACTGCAGCCAGCCCGAGCAGACGCGATGGCGTTCGGCACTAGCCGCACAGCCCGCTCGCTTGCGGGGCCCCACCCCGGATTGGGTCGATCTGTCTAGGGGTACTTACTCACGGTCGCCGCTTGGCGACTATCCGTTGCGCTCCCAGTTCGTGAATCACCCTTGACCGACGTCAGTCTAGCGCGCAGGGGGGAACCGAAACCTATGCCTCCGGATCGGGACGCCCGGCTTGCGCGCCGGGAGAGGCTGGCAGGATCGCGGCGGCGCACTGCGAGCGGCGTGAACGGCGGCGAGCTTGTCGCCAGCGACGCCACGCTCCAGGCGGGCGTCACGGAGTGGCTGCAGGAACATCCGCCCTGGGACCTGTACGAGCCGGAAGTGTCGGACAGAGCAGGTCAGGTCCCGGCCGGACCGACCTCCTCCAGCGCGCGGCGAGCGCGAGAACTGCACCGCAGGCTCGCTCGCTGGCGGCCGGCGTACTGGCCGTTGGTCCTCTCCTATCTGATCGTCCTGGTGTGCACGGGCTGGTTCGCCGAGCCATCAAGGGGCGTGCTTGCCTGGCCGCTGACGGTCGTATGGACGTGGCCCGTCCTCGGCACGCTCATCGGCATCGTCGGTATCCGCCGGACTCGCAGGAGACTGCGGGCGTCACAGGCTCGCTGGTCCGGCGACGGGCTGACGCGAAGCGAGGACTTCCTGATCGTTGTCGTCTCTACCGTCGGCCGGCACGACACCTACCCCGGGCTCGAGCGATCGGTCCTGTCCTACCTCGCCTATCTGCCCGGGTGCTTTCCGCGGCTCAGGATCGACATCATCATCGACGAGGGCTGCGAGGCAGGAGGCAAGATCGCCGACCTGGCCGCCGGAAATGACCTGATCCGGCTCGTCACCGTGCCGAGGCAGTACCGCACCGCGAACGGGACGCGGTTCAAGGCACGCGCCAGCCACTATTCGCATGAGCTGCGCATGCGCGAGCACGAGAACCGCGACGACGTGTGGGTGCTGCACATGGATGACGACACCGGCGTGGGCCCCGATACCGCGGTGACCATGGCGCGGTTCATCCAGGAGCAGTCTCAGGCTGGCGCCGATGCCAAGCACATGGCTCAGGGCATCTTGACCTATCCGCGCGAGTATGCCGGGAACTGGCTCGCCTGGCTGGCGGACTCAGCCCGGCCCGCAGAAGACCTGGCGCGCTTCTCCGCATGGACGGGCAGCGGCACGCCCCGAGCGGGCTTGCATGGCGAGCTCTTGCTGGTCCGGGCCTCCATCGAGGCAACGATCGGCTGGGATTTCGGGCCACGGAGCATTGTCGAGGACGCTGAGTTCGCGCTGATCTTCAGTGCCCGCTACCGGGGCCGCAGCGCATGGTTCGGCGGCCGGTGCTACGGCGCGTCGCCTGCCACCCTCCGCGATTTCTTCCGGCAGCGGGAGCGGTGGTCCTGGGGCTTGTCGGCGCTGGTATTCAACCGGTCGCTGCAGCTGCGGAACCGGCTGCTCCTCGGATATTCGGTGGCTTCCTGGGTCGTCGGCCCTATCCAGAATGTCGGAATAGTTCTCCTCATCGGCCTTGCTGCCGGGGATCCCAACACCTCGCCGGTGGCGCTCTTCATCGTGCCGCTCTGGGCGCTGAACATGGCCTACGCGGTCTGGATGTACTGGGAGGGCCTGCGGGTAAATGCCGGCGTATCGGGTGGCGGCCGGCGCAAATGGTGGGAGCCCTGGGCCGTGGTCCTGCTGATCCCGGTCTTCGGGCTGATGGAGGGTCTCGGCGGCCTACGGGGATTCGTGAAGTTCATCCGCCGCGTCGAGAACAAGTTCACCGTCATCTCGAAGCCGACGTGATGACGCGCAGCCGCATGGCCTCCATCATGGCGGCCGGCGCCGTCCTCCTGCTCACGCTCGTGACGGCCTGCTCGATCCCGACCAGGCCATTGTGGTGGCCTGGCTCACACGCGACGTCCGACGGCGGCGACACGACCAGCGTGCTGACGGTACGGGATCCGTGGCACCAGGGGATGCGGCAGCTCGGGATCCAGGTGTACTGGACGGCCAACCGGACGGACACATCGGATGCGCTTATCCGGGCCAAGGCTGAGCGGATCATCGATTACGCGATCCGCCTCAACGCGAACTCGATCGCCGTCACCTTCCCGTTCTTCACCTACGGCCTCAGCTCGGACACGGTGTACGCGAACCCGAAGATAACCCCCACCGCCCGCCACATCGCGGTCTTCCTGGCTGTGGCGGAAAAGGCCCGCATGCGGGTCACGCTACGGCCGGTGCTCAACGAGAATGCGCTCATCGCGCAGAACCCGTTCGCCTGGCGCGGTTCGATCGAGCCGCAGGACCGTGCCGAATGGTTTCACAGCTACCGCAAGCTGCTGCTGCCGTACCTCGCGGCAGCCCAGGCCGGCCATGCGGCAACCTTCGTGCTCGGCACTGAACTCGATTCGCTGGAAGGCTCTCCGCAGTGGGCCGGGCTCCTCCGGTCGCTCAGGTCGGTCTACACCGGCCAGCTGACCTACGACGAGAACTACGACGAGTTCGCCGCGGGTACTGCGAACCCGCCCGTGCCGAGCCACGATGTCGACGCCTACCCCGAGCTAGGCGTCTCACCGAGTGCGTCAGTAGGCCAGCTGACCTGGTCCTGGGATGCCTGGCTCGGAGCCCATCCGCTGTCGGTGCGGCGAGAGCTCACCATCAGCGAGATCGGCATTGACGCGGTCGCCGGGTCGTATGTGAAGCCCTGGGACTGGTTCAGCAGAGCGAACAAGCCCATTGACACGCACGTCCAGGCCGCCTGGTACCAGGCTGCATGCAACGCGCTGTCGGCCGAGCAGATCGGCGGCGGGATCTACTACTGGGAGGTCAACTTCGATGCAGATCCCGCGCAACCGCGAGCCTTCGAATCCGATCGGCTGACGTTCCTGGACCGGCCGGGCCAGGAGGTGATCCGGAAGTGCTTCGCCAGGTTGTCGGCGGCCGATGCTGCAGCCGCGAGGCTGCATGCGCGCCCAGCGGACAGTCGCGTCCGGCCGTTAATCGGCGACTCCCCCATCGTTGCAGCGCCGGAGGGGGCAGGCGCAGCCAGTGACCATGCGGCGAGTGTCGCATGGCTGCCTGGCGGAGCGGGCCCTATGCAGGGACTGACCAGCGGCTGAGCTAACTCTGAGCTTGCGCTCAGTGCCTGCTGAAACGCGTCCCGGATAGTGGGCACGCAGGCGGCCGGAGAGCATGAGCGAGATCTGGAGGCGGCCCTGGTGGAGACAACTGTCAAGGTCACGGTGGGTGTTGCTACCGCCGTGGTCGCGATCGCGGTGTATGTCACAGGACACGGGCTCATCCCGGCGGCCTGGCTAGAAGTCGGACCGCTGCTGGCCTCCCTGGTGCTGTCGCCCCGGATCACCGCGCTGCTGGCAGGCTGGGCAGTGCTGCTCGCTGTCGGGCTCGTCCTGGCCCAGCCAGGCCCGCTGGGCCTTCTCGCCTCGCACCTCAGCGTGTGCCTGCTGCTGGCCGGGTTCGCCGTCGCGAACTCGGCACTTCGAGCCGTGTCGGAGCGGCGAATCAGGCAGGCCCGCGCTGTCGCCCGGGTGGCGGAGAGCGCGCTGCTCCGAGAAGTCCCGCCGACCGTGACGGCCGGCAAGCTGGCCTCGCGGTATGTCTCGGCCTCGCCGGAAGCGAGGGTCGGCGGCGATCTCCTCGAGGTCGTCCCAGGTCCGGGCCACCCTCGCTGGCTGATCGGAGATACGCGCGGAAAAGGCCTGGCTGCGGTTCACCTGGCAAGCGTCGCGATGACCAGCTTCCGCGATGCGTGCGCCCAGCCTGGCCTGTCCTTGCCAGAGATCGCCCGGGTCGTCGACCGGTCGGTAACCAGGGCAGCGGGCGAGGAAGACTTCGTCTCTGCGGTGTTTGCCGAGTTCGACCCGAGCGGGTGGCTTCAGCTGGTGATCTGCGGGCACCCGCCGCCACTGCGCCTGTCCGAGGACGGCAAGCTGCGGCCGCTGACGCCAGGTGCTTACGCCACACCACTCGGCCTGCACCCCGACATCCAGTCGTCAACCTTCACCGTGAACGTGGGCGACCGGCTTGTCTTCTATACGGACGGCCTGCTCGAGGCGCGCGACCGTGCAGGGCGCTACTTCCAGATTGACGACTGCCTGGACACGCTGCGTCATCCAGACCTTGAGGCCGCCGCAGACGAACTGCTCAGCCGACTGCTCGCGCACTCCAGGCGCAAGCTCGATGACGACGTCGCGCTGCTCCTGCTAGAAGCCACAGCTCCGCCCGCAGTGCCAGCTCTCGATCTGGATCACGATTCTGGCGCGGCCCTGGCGCTGGCCTGACTCATGCGATTGCCGGGCGGCGAGACACTTGGGAATATGCCGCCTGCCGATGTCACATCTGTCGCCTGATGCGGGTCAGGAAGACGAGACTTCTCCAGGCCAACGATCTGAGCAGGAGGTGCCCAGATGCCACGCATTGAGGGCGTTCCCATGTCAAAGGCCGGTCCGATCGTCAGGTTCGTCTACTGGCTCGGACCCAGGGTGATGAAAAAGCTGACCGGGCGCGATCCGCAGACCGGCAACGGCATCGAGCCGATGGAGATCTGGGCCTACCAGCCGAAGATGATGATGGGCATGGGCAGGTTCAACCAGGCGGTCCGCGGCGGCAAGACCGTGGACGCGCGGATCAGGAACCTGGTCGAGCTCAAGGGCGCGCAAATGATCGGGTGCGAGTTCTGCGTCGACCTGGGCTCCCAGATCTGCCGCAACTCCGGTTTCTCCGACTCCGAACTCCTCGCGCTGCCGCGCTACCAGTCCAGCGACCGGTTCACCGAGCGCGAGAAGGCGGCACTGGACTATACGGTCGGCGTGATGCGCACGCCCGTCGAGGTCACCGACGAGGTTTTCGCACGAATGAAGCAGCACTTCACCGATGTGCAGATCGTCGAGCTCACCGCCCTGCTGACGCTGGTAAATGTCGATCGGTTCAACGCCGCGTTCGCAATCGGCTCGGCCGGTTTCAGCGACGGCATGGTATGCGCCGTGCCTGACCGTCCGCATGCCGCTGCGGCACCCGCCACTGGCGGCATTTCCCGCTAGTCGACAGCCCGGCCTGCCCAATAGACTCTGGCGCGAAGATCTTTGCCGGTCAGTAGTGCTGGAGGAAATTCATGGAGCTGACTCCGGGAAAGGTCGCCGTCGTCACGGGGGCTGCCAGTGGCATCGGGTTTGCCCTGGCCGAGCGCTTCGCCCGGGCCGGCCTTGATGTCGTCCTAGCCGACATCGAGCGACCCGCGCTAGAAGAGGCCGAGCAGAAGATCGCTGCCATCGGTGTCAGGACGCTGGCGGTGCCGACCGATGTGAGCGACGAGGCTGCAGTGCAGGCGCTGGCAGCAGCTTCGGTTGACCAGTTCGGAGCGGTGCACCTGCTGTGCAACAACGCGGGCGTCGTCAGTACAGCTGACCCGTGGTTTGGCCCCGTAACGTCATGGAAATGGGTGCTCGGCGTCAACCTCTGGGGAGTCATCCACGGGATCCGCGCCTTCCTGCCGGTGATGGCCTCTCAGGCGGAGAGCCACATCGTCAACACAGCGAGCATCGCCGGGCTGCTTCCCGGACTTGATCCTCGCTACGACGCGACCAAGCACGCTGTCGTGGCTATCTCCGAAGACTTGTACCGCGCCATGCGGCTGGCCACGCTGCCGGTCGGCGTCAGCGTCTTGTGCCCAGGCTGGGTACACACCGGTGTGCTCGATGCCGCCCGCAACTGGCCCGCCACTCTGGGCGAGGTTCCGCCGCAGGCATTCACCACCGAGGTGACGCTTCCGCACCTGCGCCGGGTGATCGACGAGGGGATGGCACCCGCGGCCGTCGCCGACCTCGTGGCCGACGCCATTGCCGCCGACCGATTCTGGGTGTTCACCAGTCAGGAGTTCGTCGATCTTGCCGCCCGCCGCTGGCAGAATGTTGCCGCAGGCCGCGACCCTGACCTCGACCTGGACATTCCGGGTCTGCCGCCCGCCAGGCAGCTCGCCGCGGAGATCCAGCAACTGCTGACGGGCCTGAGCACTGGCTCGGCAGGCGCGTAGGTCAAGCGGTCTATCCGCAAGTGGAGGGGATCCATGCCCAGGATCGAGCATGTCGTCGTGCTGATGATGGAGAACAGGTCGTTCGACGAGTATTTCGGCACCTTCCCGGGTGCGGCAGGCTTCTCCGACGGATCAGCCTCGATCCAGCAGCCATGGGCGTCGCAGCCCGGGGGGGTCCTTTATCCGTGGCGGCTGAGCACCTTCACAACCAACGCGCTTGTTACTCCGCAACTGCCGCATGACTGGGTGACTAATCACGTCGCCATCAACGACGTCAACGGCACCGCAGGGCCAGACAACCGGGGCTTCTTTGCCGCCTCACGCGGTGACCCCGCTGCCATGGGCTGCTATCTCGCCGACGACATCCCCTATCACTGGGCGCTAGCGCAGAACTTCGCGCTGTGCGATCACTACCACTGCTCGGTGCTGGCGGGCACCGGCCCGAACCGCATGTACTCGTCGGTGGCACCATCTGTGACCCTGCGCTGACACCGGTGAACGGCGTGTTCCAGGGCAGCGAGACAGGCAAGCGGTACGACGGGACCGACCCGGTCCTCTACAACCTGTACTCGCCGCCAGGTCCGGAGCTGCCGACGAGCCCCGCGCACTGGCAGAGCTACCTGGCCGACCTCATGCGGGCCGGCGTCTCTTATCGGGTCTACGACGACTGGAACTGGCAGTTCGGCGGCGGGACCGGACCGACCCAGGTGGATCTCAACGTGTTCAGCTACTACGAGCCGTATCCAGCTCCCGCGGGACAGGTGACACTCGGCACGCTCGGCGACCCGAACTACCTTGCGCCCAACTACGCGCCGAACTCATCCGGCTCGCCGGGCGACGACCGTCCGCTGTTTGCCCAGCATGTCTATCCCAGCGACGGGCAGCAGCCCTTTCTTGCACCACTGACCTGGCTGATGCCGCCGTACAACTACAGCGAGCATCCGCCTTATACGTCGGCTGACGGGGCGTACTACATCGCGCAGATCGTCGACGGGCTCATGCAGTCGCCGTTCTGGGGCTCGACCGTGCTGGTCATCACCTACGACGAGGGCAACAACGCATTCGACCACCTGCCGCCACCGCTGTCACCCGACCCGGCGGGCCTGTCGCCGGCGCAGCCGTGGGAGCCCTGGGTGGAGGATGACTCCGGAACCACCGACTCGGGCCATGCCGTTAATTACCCGGCGCCGATCGGCGGCGGCATGCGAGTGCCAGCGATCATCGTGTCGCCGTGGACCTATCTACGCGGCGTCATCAGCGGCAACCTCGACCACACCTCCGTACTCCACCTGATGGAGACGGTATCCGGCGTGCAGTGCAGCACGCTGCCCCCGGCCGGGTCGCCGACGGCCTGGCGCCGGGCAGCCTTTCCGGCCTGTACGCCGTCATCGATCCGGACCACCATCAGGCGACTCCGGCCCAGCAGATCGCCAGCGTGCCGACGGCGGCCGTCGCCGTGCAGCAGTGGCGCATCAACGCCGACAACCGGGCCAAGCGGGAGGCGGCGAGCAAGCCCGCTCCGCCGACTGCTCAGTCAGGGCCGCCAGTTCCCCAGGCATGCTCGGTGACACTGCGCCCTGCTGCCTACCACCGGCGGGAGGTCGCGGGCCGCGCCTCCGGCCGTGCTGCTGTGACCTTCCCGGACGCCATCACGGTCACCGTCAGTGGCTTCCAGGCCCAGGAGTTCGTCGAGCTCGACGCCGGGGTGCCGCCACCCCAGTCCGTGGACGACCTGCCGGTGGTCCCGGTAGCAGGCGGCGGGACCTGTCGTACCCGGGTGCCGTCACCCGAGATCGTCCGCGGTGCGCCACCGGGTGAGATCGTGATCGGGGACTGTAGCCTGGTCAGCGCGGATCCAGGTGCGCTCACCAGCCAGGAGGGGCCACTAGCGCTCTCGTTCACGTTCCCGCTGACGTTCGCCGATCCGGAGCGGAGCTTCTCCTTCCGGCCGCGGACCGGGCGCGTCGTCGATGTGCAGGCATCCTTCACGGTTGACGCCTCCGTCACGGCGGCAGCGCAGCTCACCCTGACCGGCGGGCGGCTCAGGCGGTCCCGCCTTGAGGGGTAACTGACCAGTGGACATCGCCGACTTCAGCCTCGATTTGTTCTCCCTTGCAGGCCGCAACGCCCTCGTGACCGGCGGGAACACGGGCCTGGGCAGGGCCTTTTCGCTGGCCCTGGCCAAGGCCGGTGCTGACGTGTTCGCCGTCGGCCTGGCCGAAGACGACGGGACCACCCGCGCACTGGTCGAGGGCACCGGGCGGCGGATGGAGTTCATGACGGCCGACATCACGCAGCCGGGCGTTCCCGCGGCAATTGTCAGCCACTGCGTCGAGACGCTGGGCTCGATTGACATCCTGATCAACTCCGCCGGCATCGCCGTGCTGGCCGACATACCGGAGTTCGGCCGTGATCAGTGGGACCCGATGGTGTCGGTCAACCTGACTGCCGCCTTTGAGCTTTCCTACGAGGCCAGCAAGTTCATGATCAAGCAGCGCTCCGGCAAGATCATCAATATTGCCTCGCTGTTCTCCTTCCTCGGCGGCAAGCGCTCACCTGCCTATGCCGCCACCAAAGCTGGGATCATGGGCTTCACCAAGGCCTACTGCGACGAGCTGGCCACCTACAACATCCAGGTCAACGCGATCGCGCCCGGATACTTCAAGACGGCGATCACGGCAGCGACCCGGGCCGATCCGGACCTCGATCGGCGCATCGTCGAGCACATCCCCGCGGGCCGCTGGGGCGAGACCGCCGACCTGATGGGAGCCACCGTATTCCTGGCCAGTCGTGCCGCGGATTATGTCAACGGCCATGTCCTGGTCGTCGACGGCGGGTATCTCGTCCGCTAAGTCGCGTTCCCGTAGAGTTCCTGGGAATCGGCTCGATGTCCGACCCTTCGCAAGCGAGGCAGAACTGACGATGGCCGCATCCCGATCACCCCTGGACCGCCAGTCAATCGTCAAGGCGGTGACCGCGCTGCTCGGGGCGGATGCAGTCGAGACCAGCGACGAGCAGCTGAAGGCAGCCAGCGTCGACCGCTTCAAGAAGTACACCGCTGTCCACGGCATCTACGACGGGCCGATCCCGGCGGCGATCGTCTACCCGGGGTCGACGGCAGACGTCGCAGCCGTCCTGCGATTCGCCGAGGAGAACCTCGTCAACGTCGTTCCCAGGACCGGGCGGACCGCTACCGAGGGCGGCCTCGAGACGGTGGTCGAGGACAGCCTCGTGGTCGACGGCTCGCGGATGAACGCCATTCTGTCGATCGACCCGGTCGACATGATGGCGACGGCGCAGTGCGGGGTCGGCCTGCAGGAGCTGGAGGACGCCCTGCGGTCCCAGGGCCTGACCACCGGGCATTCACCGCAGTCCAAGCCGCTCGCCCAGATGGGCGGGCTTGTCGCGACGCGATCGATCGGCCAGTTCTCTACCCTGTACGGCGGCATCGAGGACATGGTCGTCGGCCTGGAAAGCGTCTTCCCTAGCGGGATGGTCACCCGGATCAAGAACGTGCCCAGGCGGGCCGCGGGCCCGGATATCCGCCACGTTGTCATCGGCAGCGAAGGCGCGCTGTGCTTCATCACCGAGGTGACGGTCAAGCTCTTCCGCTACCAGCCGGAGAACAATCGGTACTTCGGCTTCCTCGTCGACAACTTCGCGGACGGCGTCGAGGCCGTCCGCGAGCTGATCACCGCGGGGTTCCGGCCCTCCGTCTGCCGGGTCTACTCACCGGAGGACGCCCGGCAGCACTTCGCCGACTTCTACCAGGGAAAGAACGTCGTCGTGCTCATCGCCGAGGGTCCGAAGGGCATCGCCGACGCTACGGCCGAGGCGATCGAGGCACTCTTCGCCGACCGCCCCCACGAGCGGGTCAGCTCGGGCCGGATCGTGCACTGGTTCCAGAACCTCAACTGGGGCCAGGACAAGATCGACGCCGAGAAGGCCGCGATGCTCGAGCACTCGCATCTCGGATTCACGACCGAGGTTTCGGTCGGCTGGTCACGGGTCAGCGACCTGTTCGACGCCGTCATGCGCCGGATCCGCACTGAGTTCCCGCGAGCCCGCGACCTGACCATGCTCGGCGCGCACTCATCGCACAGTTACCAGACAGGAACGAACCTCTACTTCGTCTATGACTACACGATCAACTGCAGCCCCCGCGACGAGATCGAGGCCTACCACAAGCCGCTGAACGCAATCATCGTCGAGGAGGCCCTGCGGGCGGGCGGCTCGATGGTGCACCATCACGGGATCGGGAAGTACCGCGTGCCGTGGGTGGAAGAGGAGCATGGCAGCGCCTACTACCTGCTGTCGACCCTGAAGCACGCCTTTGACCCCACCGGCGTGATGAACGCTGGCACGATCTTCCCGCTTGAGCCGGGCGCCAGCGCGCACGACACGGCGAGCTGACCGTGGCGCAGTATCTGCTGGCCATCGACAACGGATCGCAGAGCACCAAGGTGACAATCTTCGACTCCCGCGGTCACGCTCTCGCCTCAGCCCGGCGAAGGCTGAAGCCGTACGACACGTCAGTGCCAGGGCATGCGGTCCATCCCGGTGACGACATCTGGGATTCCATCAGGCAGGCCTGCCGCAGCGCCATGGACCAGTTCTCCGGCGACCCCGCCGACATCGTGGCCGTCGGCCTGTGCACCATCCGGTTCTGCCGGGCGCTGCTGACCGCGGACGGGAGCCTGGCCGAGCCGGTCATGAGCTGGATGGACGAACGGGTCGCGCATCCCTACGAGACGGGCGACCCCCAGGTCCGCTACGTCACTACCTCGTCGGGGTACGTCACCCACCGCCTGACCGATCAGTTCGCTGACGCAGCGGCCAACTATCAGGGTGTCTGGCCCATCGACCAGGACACCGCGACGTGGTCAAGCGATCCTGCCGCTTACGCCGCCACCGGCATGGCGCGCGACATGCTCTTCGACCTGGTCCCACCGGGCGGCCTGCTCGGCGCGGTGACCGCCGCGGCGGCCGAGGCCACGGGCATTCCGGTCGGCCTGCCCGTCTACGCCACGGCCAACGACAAGGCCGTCGAGGCGCTGGGCAGTGGCCTCGACGGGGAGGACAGCGTGCTGCTGTCGCTGGGCACCTACATCGCAGCGATGACCATCGGCGCTTCCTCGACGAGCGCCGACGACAGCTACTGGGCCAACTTCGCGGCGCAGCCCGGGCAGTACCTGTACGAGAGCACCGGGGTCCGTCGCGGCATGTGGACCGTCAGCTGGTTCCGGAATGTGCTTGAGGCTTCGCCTGGCGAGGAGCCGCCGGCGGAACCACTAGAGGACGCACTCAACGCGGAGGCCAGTGAGCTTGCACCAGGCTGTAACGGGCTGCTGACGGTACCAGACTGGCTCGCGCCTGGTAACGCGGCCTGGCGCCGGGGCGCGCTACTCGGATTCGACGGCAGCCAGGGCCGCGCACACATCTACCGATCGATCCTCGAGGGCATCGCGCTGACGATGGCGATCCACACCGCCGCGATGGAACAGGCGCTAGCGCGCCAGCTCTCCTCAGTCCTCGTCGCCGGCGGCGGATCTCGCTCAGACCTGATGATGCAGATCGTCGCCGACGTCTTCGACCGCCCGGCCCGCCGTACCACCGTCAATGACGCCGCCGGTCTCGGAGCCGCCTTGTGCGCGGCCGTTGGCCACGGCATCTACCCAGACTGGCGGCAGGCCACAGCCGCAATGGTCGCCGTGAGCGATGAATTCACTCCCGACGCCAGCGCCGCCCGCACCTACCAGAAGATCAATAAGGTGTATGCCGGCTTGACCTCCTTTACCGACCCGCTGTTCCGCTGGATGGCCGACGGCCTCCGCGGCCTCGAGCGCGCCTGACACACAAGTCACAGCGTCACGGCTCAGCAAGCGATGTCTCTGCCGGAGCCGCACCCGTGCCTGGCACAGCCGCTGCTTCCGACGGCGCCGAGGTATGCGGGATCACTGTCACGCCAGGTCCCTGCGAGTTCACCTCGGCAAGTGCAACGGTTGCAGCGAACGGGGTCATGACAACGTGCGTCGGCTGCTCAGTCGACCGCAACCTGGTGATCAGCGCGGCAACGTCCTTCGTCTGAGAGTACGAATACGGGCGCCGTACGAGGGTATTTATGGCTCTCCACATGAGCCGTTCTTCGTCGAAGTTGTCGGGGATCTGGATGCCGAACGCGTTAGCGACACCGGAACGCCCGAGATCCACCACCGCGCGGAAGGCCGCATCCCACTCGTCGGTCGCAACCACCGCGAGCACGTAACTCAGCGGGATGAGGGCAACACCGATAACAATCGCGAGCGCGGTTCGCAGTGACAGCTGGACAGAAACGCTCGCGATCACCCCCGCGACAGCAGTCAGCGCTGACCCGTAGATCAAGCAGACGAAGAAGTCGACGTTCGCGCGTGCCTTGACGACGGCATCGACGGCCCCCGGCGGGGCTGCTGCTGTGAGATCGTTCCAGAGCAGCTGGGAATCCATCATGAAACGGTCGCCCGCATAGGTCTCGAACCGGCGGATGGAATTGCCCAGCAGAGTCGGCGCGAACTGCCTGTCGCTCGCCGGATAACGGCCTGCCCGCTGATACAGCAAGCCCGACTTAACGCCCCATTGGGTAACTGAGATCGCCTGCTGTTGTGCCACCAGCTTGTCTCGGCGGGCCCTATGCCGGTTGATGCGGCGCTCCGCAAGCTTCGACGGCCACAGCGCCGCGTAGCCCTCGAGGAGCCGATACAGGGGAGCCTGAAACGCTGCCAGCACCAGCCCGGCAACTGCCGCAACCGCCAGCAGTGTCAGCTGCTTGACGGCGGCCGACTCTGTTGCGAAGTGGTGATAGGCAGCAAGCGAGCGCGGCACCGTCGGCAGGACCAGTACCGTGATCAGCTGCAAGGTCACGAAAACCGGCAGGATCCATCCGACAACGAGCGACCAGCCGCCGCCGAGCACGCCCTTGACCAGATCGGCCATGCAGGTTCCCGGTTACAGATCTAGCTCGGGATCGCCGGGCCCTGGGGAGGAGCCGGCGGCGCCCCGTCGCCTGGATAGATCTCGGGCTCGTCTGACCGGTTGCCTCTCCCCTCGGCATACAGCCGGCTGACCGCCTTGCGGAGGCTGTCAGCATCGAGCAACCGTCCGGAAGACTCGATCAGTTCGTCGGTATCGATCTCCCACCGCTGCACGACACCTGCTCGGCCGACGCCGACGATCAGCCGGTTGCGCGCGGTCAACTTGCCGTCGGGACCCGGGACGGCATAGTCATTCGCGTGGACGTAGACGATTCGAGGTGCAGTTCTCGCGTCATGAGCACCCGCATGCTCACTTAAGACGACGCCCTCGATGCTCCGGGCGATTTCCTCTGGTCGCACGACAGGTCTCCCCTCCGGTTCAGTGCTCCTAAGCGTGCCGTCCCGCACACTAGCCGTCTAGAGCCCTTGTCCAGCGCACTCTCACTGCCGGTCATCGTCAGCCGCAGTGGGACTTGATCTCTTTCTCCAGCAAGGTGTCCGCTTTCGATGGCCCGCTCGGGTTACGGAACGAGGAGATCAATGTTTCGGCACTGCTCATTTCAGCAAGCGCTTGCGGACAGCCGCCGGCGTTGGCACGCAGCGATGCGTCGACGAGCCGCAGGTAGGCCACATTCCGGTCGTATTCTGCGATGCTCGCGCCAAGCTTCGACGAGTACGCGTTCTGCGCCGCCGCCATATCTGAGTCGTATTTCGCATCATCACCCGCGTGATACGCGATCCCAGCCAACGCCAGCCACGCATTCGAGAGGGTGCGCGGATCGAGATTCCCTCGCGCAGTCTTGATGGCCATGCCGAACATGTACATGGCACGCTCGTCGCTTTCGCTGGCCTCAAGGCCTTCGGCTGTCTCGTAGTACTCGATTGCCGTGACGCCGTGGCCATGCAGCAAGCCGATCAGCGTCGCCGCTTCCTCGCTGTCGGTCAGCTCTGTGAATTCGGTACCCACCAGCGCGCTGTTGCTCGTCGCGAGCCCAGCGGTCCCGAAGGCGCCGTTCTCCTGGTCGATGGTCTCCGGATCACGCGCGATGCCGGAGATGAGGGATACTAATGCCTGCTGCTCGCTGACCGTGTTCTGCTGCTTGGCTTGGCCGACTTGCAGCCCCGTGTAAATGGCAGCAACAAACGCTACTAGCGCCGCGCCCACGGCAACGATCACTTGCGCCCATCCGACGATGTCCTTCCTGCGGCTGGCTTGGCCTGGCGGCGCAGTTACGGAATCTGCTTCAGCGGTCATATCGCTGCCCCTCCCCTGGCGCGAGATTCCCCCAGAGGATCACCGCTGACCGGAGTCGATGTCAACGACCGCTCCGCCAGCGAGCGGCGGCGCCATGACGTGGTGAGATGGCAGGGCAGCTCCGTGACCATGAACCAGGCGTTCCCAGTAGCTGAGGTAGCTGCGGTGCAGCCAGTCATCGACCCACCGCCGGTCCGGCTCTGCCGGCACTTTGCTGTCGATCCGGAGCTTGGCGAGCCGGGTCTCGGTGCGAGTGACGGCGTCCACCACCTCGGCCAGCGGAACCTCGCTACTCCGTATTGCGCGCAGGTAGCCGCGGTCCGGTTCAGGCACCGGCAGGGTGATCCGCCCAGTCGTCAGCAGCTCGATGCCCTGCAGCCCGAGGCGCAGCGCATGCATGGCGTGCTTGGTGTCATATCCGTGCGTGGCGGCCAGCTCCGGCCGGTTCGCGTGCGCACCGCGGCCGCCGGTCATCGTCGTCTTCTGGGCGTTCAGGTAGCCGAGGAACCGGGCCGCCGCGAGCCGGGACACGAACCGGTGCGCATTCCCCAGGTGGCGCCAGGGCCTGTGCCGCTCGGGCCGCATGCAAACACGGTAGTTCTCCTGGCAGTCAGCCGACTAGCAAGGGACTAGTCATTTCGGGTGGTTCCGGTGTAGCTCCCGCTCCCCATGCTGGAGGCACGGGAAGCGTATTTCCCTTTATCCACAGGAGATTTAGAGCCGCCTAGGCGGTTTATTGAACCAATAGCCCGCCTGAACTATTTGCACTATTTCGACAGACCGGGGGCGGTGACCCCTGCCAAGATTTCCCAGGTCAGAAGTGTCAGGCCCGGCGAGAGGCAGCCCCCGACTGCTACGTAGCAGGGCGAAGAACCGGCGTTAGGCAGGTAGTGAGGTCCGCCTCTTCCCACCATAAGAAGAGCAGAACAACCAAGCGGACGGGACAGCACCGCGCTCCGTCCAGAGTTCACAAGCGAATCAAGATCATTGGAGTCGCTGTTCCGGCAGTCGCCTTGATCGGCGCGTTCGTGGCCTACCAGGCCGAGCCGCAGAAACCGGATCCCGTTGCCACCACGGTGGCTGGCTATCATCTCCAGACGCTGCCGCGGGGCGGCGCAGTGGCTGACGGGTCTGGTACAGCCTTTTCTGCGCAGCCGGCTAGCGGGCGGAGCGGGAAGACAGCCAAGACCGCAAAGTCGCGCCAGGGCGCCAGGGCAGGGTCAGCGCACCGGGTCAGCAAGCCGAACGCACCCGCAGCGGGTAAGCAAGGCGGAAAGACCCCGGCGCCGTCTAAGTCGCCTCGGGGCAGCGGTTCGACGAACCTGAAAGCGGCCGTTCGCAAGGACATCGCCAATGGCAACTATCTTCTGGCCGTGGCGCAGTACCTAGTCGGGAACGGCTACTCGAAGGCAGCTGCCGCTGGAGTCGCCTCGTGCGTGGACGGCGAGTCCGGGGGCAACCCCGAGTCCGTCGGCAGCGGCGGCGGCGGCCTGATCGGCTGGACGCCAGTCGGCTCGGCTGCTCCCAACTCGAACATCATCACCGGCAGCCCCTCGCGCGACATGATGACGCAGCTCTCCGACCTGCTGTACTACAACTCGGCGGAGATCGGGCAATCGCTGGTGACTCAGCTCAACGGCATCAGCGACCCTGTCCAGGCCGCGGACTTCTTCTCGGAGAACTTCGAGAAGCCCGCCGTGACGAACTCCGATGTAGTGCCCTCGGTGGCCGAGCAGGTCCTCTCTGAGCTGCGCAGCTAGACACGCCTGGCCATGCCGGCCGTTATCAGCGCTGGGACATCCACCAGATCACGGATGTCCCAGGGCTGGCCCCTTCCGGGCCCGGCCACTCCCCGTCATTGCGCGGACTCCAGTTCACTCACGCTCACCGATGGCGTCCCGGAGCGATAAGTCCCGGGCGGGACGCCGAACTCCCGCCTGAACGCTTTCGAGAGCGATGCCCCACTGGCGTAACCCGTGCGCCGGGCAATCGCCTCGACGCTCTTGTCGCTCGTGACCAGGTACCAGGCTGCCAGGTTCAGCCGGATTGCGGCCAGGTGCCGCATCGGGCTATCGCCCATGGTCGCCCGGAAGCCCGCTGCCAGTTGCGTTTTGGACATCCCCGCCTCGCGGGCAAGCAACCGGAGCGTCCACGGCCGGTCTGGATGCTTTGCCAGCAGTCGCACGGCCTGATCGACGCGAGTGGCATTGTCGGCCGCGTTCCAGAGCTTCTGATCAGGCCGGTTGAGCTGGGTTCGCAGCGCATGGCTAAGCAGGACATCGGCCAGCTTGGTGAAGATGGCCTGCGAACCGGGCGCGACGTGGTTCGCCTCGAGGCGCGCCAGTGATACGAGCGGCTCCGACCAGCTGCCGACGGCCGCGGAGTCAAGGACGATCACATCCGGGAGGCGGCTGAGCCATCTGGTATCCGATGTGTCGCCGAGCCCGAAGCCGCCGCAGAGGAGCAGGGTGCTAGTGCCAGTCCCGCCGTTGCTGAGCCGATCGTGCTCATCCAGCGGGTAATCGGAGGTCATCTGCTCGAGCGGGATGACCGATGAGCCCGGGTCATCGCGCATGGCATGGCCGGTGCCGTGGGGCAGGATGACCAGGTCGCCGTCGCCAAGAAGGACGGCATCAGAGCGCTCCGGCTGCAGCCAGCATTTGCCCTCGAGAACCAGGTGAAACTTCGCGATCTTCGAGGCAGCTACCTCGAAGCCCCACGGCGCTCCCAGGTCGGACAGGCAGAAGACGCTGCTGTGAACCTTAATCGCGTTCAGCATGCTGGAGACGCCGTCGGTGGCGTGCGGATTGAGCCGATCCATGCGCGTACTCCGGACGACTGGACAATGCCCATAGTCCTGCCGAACATAGCGACCCCGGTGCCGGTCGGCAATCCTGCTGACATGGCTACGTACCTGATTACCTACCACGGCGCGATGGAAATGCCGTCCAGTCACGAGGCGCGCGAGGCGATGATGTCAGCGTTCATGCAATGGGCCGGGAGCGTCGGTGACGGCATGGTTGACCCAGGCTCACCGCTCGGGCCATCGAAGGTCGTCACCAGCGAGGGCGACACTGACGGCGATGCTGGCGGGCCGATCGGCGGATACACGATCATCAAGGCCGACAGCATGGACGATGCCGTTGCCGCCGTCCGCAGCCACCCCTTCCTCAGCCGCGGTGGCACCTTGCAGGTGAGCGAGACAGTCGCGCCCTAACGCCCGACTGCATGCGTCCATACGGCGAGGTCAGACGCGAAAATACTGCGAGATGTGGCTCAACCTTCGGCCTTCGGCAGGCGTTAGGTGAGTATGCGGATCCGGGAGACGAGCGAATCGTTCGAGGATTTCGTGTATGCCCGGTCGGCCAGCTTGCTCCGGACCGCACTGCTGCTCACCGGGCAGAACAGGGCGGAGGCGGAGGACCTGCTGCAACTGGCCTGGAGCGGGCCTACCGGCACTGGCCGCGGATCTGCCGGCTGGATGAGCCGGAGCGGTACGTCCGCAAGATCCTGGCCAATGCATCCGCCGACCGGTGGCGAAAGCTGGCTCGCCGGGCCGAGCACCCGCTGCTAGCCGACGGCGTCCATCCGCAGGTGCCTGATGCTGCGGCCAGGATCGCTGACCGGGATTACCTGCTCCGGGCGCTCGCGACGTTACCGCCGCGGCAGCGGGCTGTGCTGGTGCTCCGGTTCTTCGATGACCTGTCCGAGGCCGAGATCGGACATATGCTCGGCTGCAGCCTGGGCACGGTCAAGAGCCACGTAGCGAGGGGCCTTGCCCGGCTCCGCGACCAGCAGGGCTCGCTCGCCGCCCGCCCGGCCGCACCGGAGGTGGAAGTCGATGGATGACATCGAGGACAGGCTTCGGGCCGCCATGCATGCCGCAGTCGACGCGGAGCAGCCATCGCCCGGCGAGCTGATCAGGCTGGTCGTGCGACGGCATCGGCGCCGCAATGCGCTGGTGGCGGGCGCGGCGGCGGTGGTAGCTCTGGCGGTCGCCACATCGGCCGTTATCGCCCTGCGCAGCGTCACCGTGTCCGCGCCGCCGTCCACCCACCGGCACGCTGTTGCACCGGCGCCCGCCAAGATGACGGGCCTGCCCATGCCCCTGGGAACCAATCTGCAGTTCCTTGTTCCGCCCTATAATTCCCGCGGCCTTGTCCTGTTCTCCACGGCGACCAGGCGCGGCCAGCCCATCTCCGGCCTGCCGACGCCGCCGGAAGAATACGGGTTCGGGCACGTCGAGGGAGGCTGGTGGGCGTCGTTAATCCGCATCACCTCGTACTGCCGCACGTACTCGTGTGCAGGCCCGCCGGCCACGTATTACTTCATCGCGGACGGCTCCCTGACCGCGACGCGGATCGGTACCGGAGTTGTTGACCACGGAGTAAGCCCAGCTAGCCGCGCCGGTGCGCTCTGGCTCCTCAGCTATCCGCGCAGATCCGACAACATGGCGACGACATCGGCCAGGGCCCAGCTGGTCAGCACGTCCGGGCACCCGCTCGGACCGCTGTACCACCTGCCCGCCGGCTACCTGATCGACCGCGGCGTCGGCAATTACCTCCTGCTCAGGAAGCTCAGCGGTCCGGATGTTTCCGTGCTCTGGGATCCGCGCACGCGACGAGTCGTCCGCCGCATCGACAACGTCATCGCGGCGAGCGCCGGGCAGATCGCATGGGTCAGGTCCTGCACCGGCTGCCGAGTGCAGCTGCTGAACGTGTCGACGGGAGCGAGCGTCGCCACTCCGATGCCCGGCTTCGCGACGTGGGGTTACGACGGCGCCTTCAGCGACGACGGCCGGCTGCTCGCCGTGCAACTGCCTGCCGGGGCCACGCCAAACCCACGCGGGCCGACTCGGCTTGCCGTGCTGGACACAGCGAGCCGGGCACTCACGGTGATCCAGGGCGCAACGCTCGCCTTTTCCGAGTGGCAGCTCTTCGGCTGGGAGGTCGGAAGTCACCGGCTCGTCGTCAGCGCAGGGCCGGGCACCGACGCCACCACGAACGCCTACGCCGGACCAGTCCAGGTCGCGTACTGGCAGCCAGGCGACGCCCGCCTCAGGGTTGCCGCAGTCCGGAACCACAATGAGATCGCAGCCCTGCAACAAGTCGGGCAGTGAGCCTCGCCTTGCAGGCTGGCTGCGCTAGCGCGCCTGACGTTCCCGGATCGCTGTAATGGCGACGGCGAGCGAGACGATGGCAGCGGCGAGCGCGGCAAAGGCACCGTAGTCCCAGGCCACGACGAGGTAGAACCCTTCACCCAGCTGGTTGCCGCCCGCCCATGTAGTTGGCTTCATCACGAGCGCCACGATCACGGCGATGCAGCACAGCGCAGAGGTAGCCACCAGGATCTGCCGGTAACCGGGCAACGCAACGCCGCGCCGATCCGGGACGTAGCGAGCTGCCAGCACCGCGAACTGCAGCAGCGCCACTGCGAATACCGCCCAGAGATAGCCATGGACGGCGATGCCGCTAATTGTCCCGCGGGGGTCGATCAGGAACCCGCTCACGGATGAGCCCTGAAGCCGCACCGTGGCCTCGAACCAGGGCACGAACACCGAGACGGCCAGGACGAGAGCACTGACAGCCATGACCATGTCGTAGGGTGCCCAGCGGCTCGGGCTGAACCACATGGCGAGAACGGAGGCAGCCCGCGCGCGCCCGGTCCGCGACAGCCAATTAGCCAACGCTCACCTCGTGGATTCACCGGCTGCGACGACAGGTTACGCGGCGAATATACACGTTTAGGCGGGCCGCGGACGGCGGGAGGCCGCGTAACGCTCGTGCAGCAGGGCGGCTGCGTCCGGCGTGATCGCGCCCAGGACCCGCAGGCGCGCCAGGCCGCCGTCCGGGAACACTTCCAGCCGGACATGCGTCACCGGATCGCCCGGCTCGACGAGGAACCGCTGCAAGGTGTCGGGCTGCAGCCTGACGTGCGGCAGCAGTTCAGCCCACTGAACCGCCGTCACTGCCTCAGACGGCGGCTCCGTTGCGGCGAGCAGCCGCGCGGACCCCGGCGCGTTCCCAACGAAATACGAGGTGTCGATCTCGACCTGACGCACCACGCCGGCTGCCGCCAGCGCGAACGTCGCATAGTCGAAGCCACCGTCGCGGCGGCGTGAGTTCTCCCAGCCGTCGGCCATGCTGGCCGGGCGGCCGGGCATGATCAGGTTCCGGGCCGACGAGTAGAACGCGTTCGAGCACTCGACAAGCTGGCCGCCACTTTCGATCGCGGCGAGATCGATCGTGCCGGTCAGGAACCGCGGATCGGGGAGCGGCCGGCCGTGCACCCGGCACCGCGCTACGCCGCCGTCTGGGTAGATCGACAGCCGTACGTGCGTGCAGTGCCGTGCGATCGCAACCGGGTACCAGTTGCAGGCGTCACCGGTCGCGGCCGCGCGCCCCACGAGCGGCCGCCAGTCCATTTCGCTGAGCTCGGCTGCCGACGGATAGCCATCGGCGCTCACCGCCTCGACGGACACCTGGGGCGGATAGTTGCCGCGGAAGAAGGACGTATCGACCGCTACGCCGTGCACGACGCCAGCAACGCCGAGCCGGATGATCGCGTGATCGTTCCCGGGCTCGCGGCGCCGCCGGCTCTCCCACCCGTCGTAGATCTTGCCCTTGGCCCCGAACTCCCCCGCATCGAAAACGGGTGGCTCGGGCTTGATCAGGTTCTCCTTGGCGGCGAACAGCTCGTCGGTGGCGTACATGACGCTCCCGCCGAGCCGGCGTGATGCAAGATCGGGCATGGCCGCGAAATCCGGTCCACCGTCGAAGTGAGAACCGGCCGCAGCGGGCGCGCCTGCTCCCCCACGACCGGTCATAGCAGCTCCCCGCCGGGCCTGGCCGCCGGCTCGTGGCCGCTGCCGAAAATCTCGCGGCCGCGCAGCCAGGTCCGCCGCACCACGCCCGTCAGCCGACGACCCGCATATGGTGTCAGCTTGTGCCGGTGTTCCAGCAAGCCCGGCTCAACCACGAAACTGGCGTCGGGCGCGAACGCCACCAGATCGGCATCACACCCGACGGCAATGCGGCCCTTGGAATCCAGGCCAGCCAGCTGCGCCGGCCGCGCCGCCATCCAGCGGGCCAGATCAGCCAGCTGGTAACCGCGTTCCCTCGCAGAAGTCCAGATCACGGGAAGGCTGAGCTGCAGGGATGCGATGCCTCCCCACGCCTTGGAGAAGTCGCCGGTTCCGGGCAGCTTCAGCTCCGGCGGGCAGGGCGAGTGATCGGACACGACGCAGTCAATGCTGCCGGCCTGCAGGCCAGCCCAGAGCCGGCCGGAGTTCGCTCGGTCCCGGATCGGCGGGCAGCACTTGAACTCGGTTGCCCCGGCAGGCACGTCCTCGGCTGCCAGCGTCAGGTAGTGCGGGCACGTCTCACTGGTCACCGCAAGCCCGTCCGCGCGCGCGGCTGCAAGCAGCGCGATCGCGTCCGCGCTGGACACGTGCAGGATGTGGGCGCGCACGCCGGTGCGCCGGGCGGCCTCGATGACCGCCTCGATGGCGGAGGTCTCCGCTTGCGGCGGCCGCGACCGCAGGAACGCCGCGTAGTCAGCGCCATCTGGCCCGCTGACCGCACCAAGACGAGCCGGGTCCTCGGCGTGCACGATCAGCAGGCTGCCGAGATCCGCGATCTGGGCTGCGGCCTGGTGCAGGCCGGCGCGGTCCAGCAGCGGGAACTCCGGCACGCCCGAATCGGCCAGGAAGCACTTGAAGCCGCGCACGCCGGCCTGGTGCAGGTCGTCGCGTTCAGACTCGTTTCCTGGCACCGCGCCGCCCCAGAAGGCGACGTCGACCCAGCACTCCCCGTGCGCTGCTGCCCGCTTGAGCTCGAGCGCGGCCGTGTCGATCGTCGGCGGCAGGCTGTTCAGCGGCATGTCCACGATCGTGGTCACGCCACCGGCGGCGGCAGCCCTGGTCGCGGTCGAGAATCCCTCCCAGTGCGTTCGCCCCGGCTCGTTGACGTGCACGTGCGTGTCCACCAGGCCCGGCAGCAGCACTTCGTCGGCAGCCAGCCGGTGCACCGGAACGCCTGGGAATTCGTTCTCCGCGCCAACGTCATGGACGCCGCTGACCGTGCCGCCGGTTATCCCGATCAGGGCGGGAACGAGGCCGCCCGCCACCACCGCCGGACCGGTCACGAGCAGATCCGGGGGCTGCCCTGCTGCCACGCTTGTCACCCAGTGCCCGTCAGGTGCTCGGGCTTGATCGGGATCCGGCCAAGATCGAGCCCAGTTGCGGCGCGGATGGCGGCCGCGATGGCGGGACCCGACGAGATCGTCGGCGGCTCGCCGACGCCGCGCACGCCGTAGGGGGCATGGGGGTCGGGGTACTCCAGCACGTCGACGTGCATCGGCGGCATGTCCAGGATGGTGGGGATCAGGTAATCGGTAAACGACGGATTGCGGATCCGGCCCTCTTTCACCTGGATCTCTTCCATGATCGCGAGGCCGAGGCCCTGGGCACTGCCGCCGTGGATCTGACCAACCACGGCGTCCGGGTTCAGCGCCCTGCCGACGTCTTGCGCGCAGGCAAGCTCGACGACCTTGACCAGGCCGAGTTCGGTGTCCACGTCAACCACCGCGCGGTGCGCGGCGAACGCGTACTGCACGTGCGCAAAGCCCTGGCCCGTCTCCGGATCGACCGGGTAGGTCGGGCGGTGCCGCCACTGCACGGTCTCCTCGATCACCTGGTCGCCGAGCAGGTCGGCGATCGGCACCACGGTGTCGCCACTGGCCAGGACCACATGCTCATCGGCCAGCCGGAGGTCAGACGCGGCGTGGCCAAACTGCTGCCGTGCCAGCGCGAACAGGCGCTCGCGCACCTGCTGGCAGGCGGCCTGGATCGCGCCGCCCGTGACGTAGGTCTGCCGGGACGCGGATGTCGAGCCGCCCGAGCCGACGGTGGTGTCCTTCGGGCTCGTCACGACGCGCTGCACGGCCAGCTCGGTGCGGCAGATCTGCTGCTCGATGGTCACCAGGCCCTGCCCCACCTCAGCCGCGGCGGTGTGCACGGTCACGGTCGGCTTGCCGCGGGAGGCTTCGAGCCGGACCCGGGCGACTGAGTAGTCGTCGAAGCCTTCGGAGAAGCCCACGTTCTTGTAGGCGACCGCGTAGCCGACGCCGCGCTTCACGCCCTCGCCGTGCGTGGTGTTCGCCGCGCCGCCAGGCAGGTCGAGCAGTTCGGGCTGACAGTCGGATGCGTGCTGGCTCGGTGCCGGCCCGCGCGGCGGCATCGGCCGGCGCTGCACCAGCCGGAGCAGCTCGGCCACCGGCGCGGGGCTGTCGACGATCTGGCCGGTCGGCGCCTCCGCGCCCAGGCTCATGCCGTTGATGCACCGCAGTTCGATGGGGTCCATGCCGAGGGCCGCTGCCAGCTTGTCCATCTGCGCTTCGTAAGCGAACGCGGTCTGCACCGAGCCGAAGCCGCGCATCGCGCCGCACGGCGGATTGTTGGTGTACACGCCGTAGGCGTCGACATGCACGTTGGGCACGACGTAGGGGCCGATGCCCATGGTTCCGGCGTTCCCGACGACGGCTGGAGTGCTGGAGGCATAGGCGCCGCCGTCCAGAATGATCGTGCACCTGACGTAGACCAGCCGGCCATCGGGCGTCGCGCCGTGCTCGTAGTGCATGGTGGCCGGATGCCGGTGCACATGGCCGAAGAACGACTCCTCGCGGTTGTAGCTCATCTTGACGGGCTTGCCGGTATGCAGCGCCAGGAGGCAGGCATGCACGTGCATGGACAGGTCCTCTCGGCCGCCGAATGCGCCGCCGACCCCGGCCAGGGTGAGCCTGACCTGCTCGGGCGGGAGCCCGAGCGCCGCGCACACCTGGCGCTGATCCGCGTGCAGCCACTGAGTGGCCACGTAGAGGTCGACGCCGCCAGCGCCGTCCGGCACCGCCAGCCCGGCCTCGGGCCCGAGGAAGGCCTGATCCTGCATCCCCACCTTGTAGTCCCCGGCGACCACTACCGCAGCGCTGGGGTCGGCCTTGCCCTTGCGTACCTTGAGGTGGCGGACCAGGTTGCCGCCTGGCTGAACGTGCGGGGCGTCCGGCGCCAGGGCCCAGGCCGGGTCTGTCAGTGCCTCAAGGACCTCGTACTCGACCCGGATCTTCCGCGCGGCTTGCGCGGCGATCTCCGGATGGTCGGCCGCGACGAGTGCTACCGGCTCGCCCTGGTAGCGGACCACTGCCTCGGCCAGTACCGGCTGGTCCGCATGTTCGAGCCCGCACCGTCTAGTGCCGGGGACATCGTCGTGGGTGAGAACGGCATGCACGCCCGGTGTGGAAAGCGCCTCGCCAATACTGATCGCGGAGATCCTGGCGGACGGATGCGGGCTGCGCAGCGTCGCGCCCCACAGCATGCCGTCGATCCACAGGTCGCTGCCGTAGGCGAACTGGCCGGTGACCTTCAGCGTCCCGTCCGGGCGCGGCGGGCTGTCGCCGATGCCGCCGGCCGAGGACGCAGTGGCCTGGTCAGCGGCGCTTCGCGAGGGCAGCGTTCTGCCCGGCGGACTGGTCATCGTCTGACAATACGGCGCATCAGAGCATCCTCACATGGGCCTGCCGAATCAGCTGCCGGCGAGGGCTGCCGCCGCGCGCTGCGCGGTCGCGGCCACCTGCCGCTCATCGACGGTGACGAGCTGATCCCGCTCGACGATCGTCGCCCCGTTGACCACCAGCAGCTCCAGCGGCGGTCGGGCACCGAGCACGAGCGCGGCCACCGGGTCAGCGATGCCGGCGTGTGGCAGGGTGTCCAGTCGCCACAGTGCGATGTCCGCGAGCTTGCCGGCCTCCAGCGAGCCGATCTCCTGCTGCCGGCCGAGCAGCCGCGCACCGCCCATGGTTGCCAGCTCCAGCGCCTGGCGGACCGACATCGCGCGCGGTCCGCCGGCTGCCCGCGCTGTCAGGGCGGCCTGCCTGACCTCGCCGATCAGCGAGTTCTCCTCGCTGGAGGCGGCGCCGTCCACGCCGAGGCCGACAGGGACCCCGGCGGCAACCAGATCGTGGGTCCGGCAGACGCCTGCCCCGAGCCGCCCGTTGGAGGACGGGCAGTGCGCCACTCCGGTCCCGGTCGCGGCGAGCCTGGCGATGGCCGCGTCATCGAAGTGCACGCCGTGCGCAAGCCACACATCATCGCCAAGCCAGCCCAGCGAGTCGAGGTACTCGACCGGCGTGCAGCCGAAGTGCTCGGCGCAGTAGCGGTCCTCGTCGGCGGTCTCGGCGAGGTGGGTGTGCAAGCGCACCCCGGCGCTGCGCGCCAGTTCCGCCGCCTCGACCAGCAGGTCGCTCGTCACCGAGAACGGCGAGCATGGGGCCAGGCCGATCCGCAGCATCGAGTCCGGCGAGTCGTCGTGGAACTGCGCGATGGCGGCCTTGCTGGCGATGAGGATGGCGTCGCGGTCTTCCACCGCGTCGTCGGGCGGCAGTCCGCCAGAGCTCGCGCCGAGATCCATCGAGCCGCGCGTCGGGTGGAACCGCAGGCCGACGTCCCGCGCAGCGGCGATCGTCGCACCGAGCAGGTCGCCGCCCGATCTCGGGAAGACGTAGTGATGATCCATCGTGGTCGAGCAGCCGGTCCTCGCGAGCCAGGCAAGCGCGGCAGTGGCCAGCGGCCGGACAAGGCCGGCCTGCATCCGGGCCCAGATCGGGTACAGCTCGGTCAGCCACTCGAACAGGGTCGCGTCGGCGGCCATCCCCCTGGTGCCCCACTGATACAGATGATGGTGAGTGTTGATCAGCCCGGGAGTGGCCAGGCAGCCACCACCGTCGATGCGCCTGACGGTCCCAGTCCCGACAGTGCCGGAGAGGAGGCCTGGCGGCGGGCTTCCGGGGCCGACCGCGGTGATCGCGTTGCCGGTCACGACAACGTGGCCGCTGGCGTACTCGCTGCCCCGGCCGTCCATCGTGACAATCGCGCAGCCTTCGACCACTAGCGTGCTCGCGGCCGCCGGGGCACTCATACGGCGTCTCCGCTCAGCTCGCGCGCTGCCAGGCGGACGGCGTCCAGGATCTTCTCGTAACCGGTGCACCGGCACAGGTTGCCCGCCAGTGCCTCACGGATCTGCAGGTCTGTGGGACGAGGTATCCGGCTGAGAAGGTCGTGCGCCGCGACGACCAGCCCGGGCGTGCAGAACCCGCACTGCACCGCGCCCGTCCGCAGGAATGCCTGCTGAACTGGATGCAGCTCATTCCCGGCTGCCAGCCCCTCGACCGTGACGATGGTGCGGCCGGCGGCCTGCCCGGCAGAAACCAGGCAGGCACAGACGGGCACGCCGTCGAGGTAAACCGTGCAGGACCCGCATTCGCCTTGCTCGCAGGCATTCTTCGAGCCCGGCAGGCCGAGCCGCTCGCGCAGCACGAACAGCAGGCTCTCGCCCTCCCAGACATCATCGGCCTGCCTCGTCTGGCCGTTGACCGTCGCGGTGATGCGCACGTCCGTCACGCCCCCTTGCTCATAGCCTGCGCCTGCTGATAGTCCCGCCAGGCCCAGGCGAGTGCCCGGCGCGCCATGACGGACAGGCAGTGCCGCCGGTAGGCCGCAGTGCCCCGCACGTCATCGATCGGATCGGCGGCGGCCGAGACCAGACGGCCGAACTCCGTCGCTACGGCGTCAGGCACTGACGCCCTGGACTCCCAGAGGCCTGCCTCGGCAAGGGCGGCAGCCAGGAACTTCTCCGCCTGCCAGGCGCGCCGCGGCGTGGGTGCGGCCGAGCCGATGCCCGTGCCGACCTCCCGGCGGTCCGGGCGGAGCGCCAGGCTGAATGCAGCCACCGCGATCACCATCGCGTTCCGAGTTCCGATCTTGCTGAATTGCTCGGGGCCAGGCGGCAGGGGGATGCGGACGGCTGCGATCAGCTCGCCGGGTTCCAGCGCGTTTCGCTTCGGCCCGGTGAAGAACTCATCGATGGGGACGATCCTCGTTCCTCGCTGCGAAGCGACTTCAACCTCGGCGCCGGCCGCCAGCAGCGGTGGATGCGCATCGCCCGCCGGTGACGCGGTACCCAGGTTGCCGCCGATCGTGCCACGATTGCGGATCTGGGGCGATCCGACGGTCCGGGCGGCCAGCGCGAGCCCGGGCAGGCGGTCGCGCAGTTCCGCGATGACCTGGCTATAAGTGACACCGGCGCCAAGCCGGACCTGGTTGCCGTCGATGTCCCACTCGCGGAGCTCGCTGATCCTGGTCAGGTCGAGCAGCGCGGGCGGCCTGCGGGCGCCGAAGTTGATCTCGACCATGCAGTCGGTGCCACCTGCCAGCGGCACGGCTGCTGGCAGGTCCGACTGCACCGCCAGTGCCTCGGTCCAGCTAGCCGGCTGAATGAAATCCACGCTTGGGGCCTCCCTGGCGCGACACTGCGCCCTACGGTTTTCGGGGGGTCACGGGGGCGGAGCCCCCGTGGGTGGTTATTCGGCGAACGAACCAGGCGCCTGCCAGCAAGGACCAGCGGGCGGCGCATCGTCGCGCTGTACCGCGCACTGGATGAGACCGTAGGGCCGGTCGTCCGCGTGGAACACCTCCCCTCGGTTCTCCAGGCCGAACGGGCTCAGATCGACCAGGAAATGATGCTTGTTCGGTGCGGACAGCCTGATCTCGGCAATTCTGTCGTGACGCGCGAGCACGGCCCTGCCCATCTCCCACAGGCTCTGCTGCAGCGCCAGGCTGTGCACCGTGGCGAACTGGCTGATCAGCACCCCGCGGATGCTCGCGTGCAGGAAGTCCCAGTCCCCTTCCGGCTGCAGGTGGCGCCAGCATGCGGTCAGCGATGTGGCCAGCACCCGGTCGTAGGTCTCGGGCAAGGTTGTGTACCGGTCGCGCAGGAATCCGGCGAACTCTGATCCGGTCGACTTCAGCAGCACGAGATCCCGCAGCCCGGACAGGACCCACACGTCCTGCTCCCGCCCGCGGCCCTCGACCGTCACGGAGGTGGTCCTGACCTCGTGACCGGCCCGGACGAAGGCGTGCGGATGGTCGTCGCCGGCTACCTGCACCCGTTCCCACCGGTACTCATCGACGTCGACACGGGCGCCGCGCACGGGCTCGATATCGTCAGCGAAATGCCTGCCCAGCGCCAGCGCATACGACTCGATGTCGGTCACGCCATGCTCGAGCGCGAACGCGTACGCAGTGTTCTTCTGGCTGTCGGTGGGCAGCACCTTGGCCTGGTCGCCATACAGGTAGGCGTCGGTAAAGTCGCCGCGCAGACAGGTCGACACGTTGAGGTCACGGATCACGTGCTGGTCCGCGTCCCGGTCGATGCGGACCAGCCTGGTCTCGGCTTTCCCGTACTGATGGGCGCCCAGCACGTACCCCACGTCAGCTCCCTCGGTAGGTGGAATAGCCGAACGGACTCATCAGGAGGGGAACGTGGTAATGCTCACGTCCATCAGCTACCGCGAAGGTGACGGTGACTTCGGGGAAGAAGGCGGCGTCCTGGGTCTCGCTGCACCCGCCGCCTCGCAGCCGCGCGAGGTAGCCGCCGGTATCGAAGATCAGCCGGTAGGTGCCTGACGCGATGACGTCCGGCCCCAGGCTCGCGATCCGGCCGTCGTCGTCGGTGGTGGCTGCGGCGATCTCCTCCGGGCCGCCCGCGACCGCTCCGGCAGGCGCGCCCTCGTCGCCGGCGAGCGCAACCCGCTCGAGCCGGACCCGCATCCCGGCTGCGGGGCGGCCAGCGGCGATGTCCAGCACGTGGGTCGAAATCGCGCTCACGGCGAGCCCGCCATCAGCCGCTGGAGCCTGAGCGCATTGATCTTCTGCAACTCAGTCCGCACGACCTGCCATTCGTCCTCAGGCTCGTTCAGCAGCCTGCCGCGCACCACGTCGAGCAGCTCCCTCCCGGTCCGGCCAGACGCACATACCAGGTAAATATGCCCGAACCGCTGCTCATACTCCAGGTTTGCCTCGGCCAGGGCCCGCATCGTCGTGGCGTCATCGGCGTCGACGCCTGACTGCTCCCGCCGGGACCAGCCAGCAGCCTGGGGTGTGCCGCCAGCGGCATCCGGCCGCTCGCCAATCCGCGGATGGCCAGCTAGCGCCTCGGCAAGGTCCGAGGATGTCAGCACGGCAAGGAGCGCGCCGGACTGCCGGATCGCATCGTCGGCGGAGGCGTAGGGCCGGGCGGCTGCCATCTGCTCAGCCCACCTCGGTGCCGAGCAGCACTCAAGCAGCGCCTGCTGCGCCGCTCGAGCCGACAGCTCGTTGAACCAGGTCAGCCCGTCACTGCCCATCCCGACAGACTCTCGTGTCGGCGGCGTGAGGGCAAGTTTGTGAGAGGTAGGACTCGGCTATGCGCGGTGGCCGTTGGCAACCTTCACGGAGAACGATCTGGTCGCCAGGCCCCTGCCACCATGCCACAGCTCGAAGCCGGCCTCCACGTCGATCAGGTACCACGAAGGACTGATGTCCCCGCGGCGCACCGCGTAGGCGACCAGGGCCCTCAGGTTCAGGTTGCTGATGGAGGTGGCGGGGGTGGTCATCGTATAGGAGATGGTGTTCCAGGCTTTCTTGCCGAACCACACGTTGTACCTGCGGCCGCCGATCGTGACATTGCTGGCGACCTGCTTGCCGGCCGGCCGCACGCGGCCGTGGTGGTTCAGCCAGATCATCAGTTCGGCGCCGTTGGGCGTACCGCTCGTGGTAGGGGTCCGGTTGAACCAGATGTCGTAGGCCACGTTGTAGACGTTGCTCCCGCCGGGCTGGGAGGTGCGCCAGCTCGTGGTGACCGTGTCCGTGCCGGAGCGGATGTCGGAGACCCGGATTGGCAAGCCGCTGCTTGATGTGCAAGCGCCCCAGTGACAGCCCTTGTAGATAGCCGGATAACCGCCGGGCGGGCCGTGCTTGCCGCTCGCGATCGAGGAGTTCGCCACCCTGAAATCGGCGTTGCCGTCAGTGGTGATGCATTCGGGGGCGCTCGAGGCCCACTCGTTGTTCCCGATTGTGTAGGCCCCGCCGTCGACGGAAGCGGCCTGCGAGTTGCACAGGGTTGCGGAGGTGGTTGCTGCCCCGGAACTGGTGGCAGTCAAGCTCACGGCCAGGAGACCACCCGCCACTAGTAGCGCGGCAGGCAGTGCGAAAGTGCGTGTGAGGGGAGCCATTCGCGCCTTCCGGGATGACAGGGCAAGCGTGCCTGCGCAGGGGTGCGCTGGTTGTCATGGTGTGGGTAAGTCGGAAGGTAAAGCAGGAGCCAGGCTGAAGTCGTCGTACGAAGGAGTGAGCTTTGCGTACGCCGGTTGTGGCACTCCTCTCTACGGCAATTGAAGTAGAGAGAGCTGTAACCGGGCGTGCATGATCGCCGACGGCTCATCGGTGCCGTCGTAGACTCTGGGCAGCCGTGGGCGTAGCAGGACGGATCGGGAAGCGGAGGGGTGACGATGCCGCCACGCAGGGGAACGCCGCATCTTCTCGCCGTCGCTCGCGGCGACGAGCCAGCTGATCTGCTGCTGACCGGCGGCAGCATCTTCGTGCCCGGCACTAAAGAATGGCTGCGGGAAGACCTTGCGATCGCCGACGGCATGATCGCCGGCTGGGGTCCGCGGGAGGCGCGCGAAGTTGTGGACGTGTCGGGTGCAGCGCTGACCGCGGGCTTCATCGACGCCCACATGCACCTGGAGTCGACCGGCATGTGGGTGGACGAGTTCGTCCGTGCCGTCCTGCCAGCAGGCACGACCGCGGTCGCTGCCGATCCGCACGAGCTGGCGAATGTCTTCGGCGTCCGCGGGGTGGCTGCGCTGGCGGACGCCGCGTCGGTGCTGCCGTTCACGTTCGGCATCTGCGCTTCGAGTTGTGTCCCGGCGTCCCCATTCGAGAGCCCCGGCGCCGAGATCCATGCCGCTGACGTGCGCGAGCTGCTGCTGGAGTACGGCGCCATCGGCGTCGCCGAGGTGATGAACTACCCGGGCGTGGTTGCCGGTGATGCCGAGCTTCTCGCCAAGATCGCCGCCGCTGGCGACCGGCGCGTGGACGGGCATGCGCCTGGCCTGTCTGGCCGGTCCCTGGACGCCTACCTGGCGGCAGGCATCGAATCTGACCACGAGTGCACGCGGCTCGACGAGGCTGAGGAGAAGCGGCGCAAGGGCATGTGGATCTTCGTCAGGCAGGGGTCGGCCAGCAGGAACCTGGCGGACCTGATCCCGACCGTGCTGCGCCATGGCACCGAGCGGATCGCGCTCTGCACCGACGACCGGGAGCCCGACACGATCATGACCGACGGCCACGTGAATGACTGCGTCCGGCTTGCGGTCGCGTGCGGTGCCCGGATCGAAGACGCGCTGGTGCTGGCCACCGCCAACCCCGCCCAGTACCACAACTTCCACCACCTCGGCTGGCTGGCACCGGGCTATCAGGCGGACGTGCTCTGCTTTGACTCGCTCGACGAGCTGCGACCGCTTCGGGTGTACCAGTCGGGCCAGCTTGTGGCCGAGCGAGGCGCCGTCCTGGATGGCGCCGTGCCGAGGGTGCCCGCACCGGACTGGATGCGCGACTCAGTTCATCTGGCACAGGTGCCGGATGCTGCGGCTTTCACGCTCGCGCCACCGGCCGGAGGCCGAGCCAGGGTGATCGGCATCGATCCAGACACCCTGACCACCAGGCACCTGGTGCTGGACGTGGGTGATCCGGCATCGGCGATAGCCAGGATCGGGGTCGCGGAGCGGCATCTGGGCACCGGCCGGATCGGCCTCGGTTACGTGCACGGCTTCGGGCTGACCCGCGGCGCCATTGCCTCCACCGTGGCGCACGACGCGCATAACTGCATGGTCGTCGGCGAAATGGGCCCGGGCGGACCAGCCGAGATGGCAGTCGCCGTGGCCAGGCTCGCGGAACTCGGCGGCGGGCAGGTCGCGGTACTTGACGGCAGGGTCATCGCCGAGGTCCCGCTTCCCATCGGCGGGCTGATGAGTGACCAGCCGGCCGCCGCGGTTGCCGCAGCAGTCGAGCATCTCGAGCACATCGCGGCGGCCGAGCTCGGCGTGACCATCAGCACGCCGTTCATGCACCTGAGCTTCCTCGGCCTGTCGGTGATCCCTGAACTCAGGATCACTGATCATGGCCTAGTGGACGTCGACAAGTTCGCGCTGACCAGCGTGACGCCCGCCTGATCGAGCGCAGCCCGCCGGACTCCGTGTTCAGCGAAGCGTCCAACCCCTAGCCTCGGGCCCCGCGGCAGGCGCGGTTATAGTGACGCTGATGAGCCATCGGGCCGCGTCGGCTCGGAGCCGTGTCGGCAATCGCCGACTCGGCTGGATAGCCGCATCGCTGATTCTGGTCCTCGCCGGCCTAGCCGGATGCACGTCCGGTCGCGGCCAGTCCAGCGTCTACTTCCGCACCGTGCCGCCCGGCGAGCAGCTGCCCAGCGGCGCGCTGTGCGGCCAGCTCGTCAACTCCTCGCCACTCCCCGAGGACAGATCCGCCAATAAGCCGTACAACAGCAGGAAAGGCCGTGACGTCGGCGCGAGGTTCCTCGCCCAGGACGGACCGATGGCGCGGCAGCTGGCAAAGCGGGTCAACGGCGACTTCACTGGCACCACCGTCGACATACTCCGGTGGGCGGCCTGCAAGTGGGGCATCAACCAGGACATCGTCTTCGCCCAGGCGGCCGTGGAGAGCTGGTGGCAGCAGGGCACCCTCGGTGGCTGGACCACGGACCGAGCCGACTGCCCGCCCGGTGACAAGCCCGGCCAGGACGGCAAGCCGGGCGAGTGCCCGGTGACCTACGGCATCCTGCAGAACACCTACGGGAACGGCGGCTGGCCGGCCATCGCCCGTTCCACTGCGATGAATGCCGACGCCGCCTACGGGATCTGGCGCGCATGCTATGACGGCTACGAGACCTGGCTCAACACCATGCCCAGAGGGGGTCAGTACCAAGAGGGCAACGTCTGGGGCTGCCTCGGTGCCTGGTTCTCGGGCCAATGGCTCAACCCGCCCGCGCTCGGCTACATCGCGCAGGTGAAGCAGTACCTTCGCGAGAAGATCTGGCTCAAGCCGAGCTTCCGCTGGTGAGCATCCCGGCCTAGTCCGCGGTGGCCGCCATGGCCACGTCAGCCGCGGTGGCCTCGCCCTCGGCCTGGACCGATCTGCCGGCCAGCAGGTAGTACACGACGCCGCCGACCACGAGCCCGATGAAGACGCTGAAGTCCGAGCCGAACGGCCCGCCGTTGCGGCTGGCGAAGTAGCCAGCGTACAAGCGACTGGGGCCGACCCGGACCCGACGCAGTTGTGTGGCCTACGGGGATCTAGTCATTGAGACGAACGCCGTGGCCGGGGACACCAGCGCGTCTACTCCCCAGGTGGAGTCGAACTGCGCTTCGTTAGCCGGATGGTTCACGCGCGCGACGACTTTCGGCACGCCGCAGCGGCGCTTGCCGAGCAGCGAGATGACCAGGTTGTCCTCGTCGGACTCGGTGAGGACGAGCAGGACGTCGGCCCTGAGCGCGCCCGCGGCCTCGAGCGTGGCCGGGACGAGCGGATCGCCGGCCACGTAGTGCAGGCCGGCGTCCGCGAGCGCCTCCTCGCGGCCCGGGCCGGATCCGATCATCGTGACGTCATCGCCGGCGCCTCGCAGCACCGCGGCGACCTGTTCGGGCAGCCCGGCTCCGCCGGCCACGATCACTTTCATGACGACCACTTCCCGTCCAGGAAGCTCCTCAGTCGCCCCAGCGAGCCGGCCGGCGACGATGAAAGACAGCACGTCGCCGGGCTCAAGCGGCGTGGTCGGCTCGGGGATGCGGGAGTGCCCGCGCCCGGCTCAGCTCGACGACGCCGATCTCGCCGGGGACGTTGAACTCGCCGGCGTTCCGGCCGCCGAGGTAGTCCGGGATCCGGGAGCGGACGAGCAGGGTCTCGCCGTTGCCGAACGTCTGATGTGGTTCGAGCGTCAGGTGATGCAGCAGCTGGACGACCCGGTTGACGGTCGTCTGGACCGTCCCGACGGTCGCGATCCCGAGCTCACGGTAGGCCTCGGCGTGCGCCGGATCATGCAGCCGGGCCAGCACGTGCGGCACCCGGAAGAGCTCGCGGGCGACCCTGGCGGCGACGATGTTGGCGCTGTCGCTGGCTGTCAGGGCGACGAAGGCCTCCGCGTGCGCGATGCCGGCTTCCTCGAGCACGCGCCGCTGGATTCCGTTGCCGTGCCGGAACACGCCGCCGAATCCGGGCGGCAGTCGCCCCTCGGCTGCTTTGTCGATCTCTATGACAGTCACCTGGTCGTCCTCGCCGTCCATCCGGACGGCGAGCGCCGAGCCCGTCCTGCCGCATCCCATGATCACGACCTGCATGGCGCCTCCCTGGCAACTCGTGCCTCACGTGCGCGACGGCGCGCCCGCACGATCGCCTTCCGGGTTTCCTCCGCCGCGAGCAGCGCTGCCCCGAACGCGACCAGCATCAGCCAGTCGGCCAGGCTGAGCGGGGCTGTGTTGAATACCTTCTGTAGCGGGGGAAGGTAGCTGATGGCGCACATCAAGCCGATCCCGAAGAATTCGGCGTACACCAGCGGCCGGTTCGACAGCACCCCGACCCGGAACAGGCTCTGCACGTCGGTGCGGACAGCGAAGCCGTTGAAGAACTGGCTCACCACGATGCCCGCCTGGGTCATTGTCAGCGCCTCCCGGTAGACGGGATTATCCGGGGTGAAAGCGCTGAACGGCAGGTGGGCAGTGTGGATTTTCCAGAAGAACGCGATCACCACGCCGACAGACTGGATCCCGCCGAGGAAGCAGAAGCGCCGGACTACCGCCCAGTTGAACAGGTGCTCGCCGCGTGGCCGGGGGGGTCGGGACATCGTGCCAGGCTCGGTGCGCTCGGTTCCCAGGGCGAGGGCGGGCATCACGTCGGAGCCGAGGTCAATGGCCAGCACCTGCAGGGCGCTGAGCGGGACGAGCGGGAACCCGACGAACACCGCGACCAGGATCGGCGCCAGCTCGGCGAGGTTGTGGCTGAACAGGTAGATCAGGAACTTGCGGATGTTCTGGTAGACGGAGCGGCCGAGCTCGACCGCGGCGGCGATGGACGCGAACGAGTCGTCCAGCAAGATCATGACCGAGGCGGCGCGGGCGACGTCGGTGCCGCCCTCGCCCATCGACACGCCGATGCTCGACCGCTTGAGCGCGGGCGCGTCATTGACCCCGTCCCCGGTCACGGCGACGACCTCACCACGATCTTCGAGCGCGGCCACGATGCGCATCTTGTGCTCGGGCTTGGCCCGGGCGAACAGCACCTGGCCGTCTCCGAGGGCGATCCGGGCGAGCTCATCGTCGCTCATGGCGTCGAGGTCCGCCGCCGTTCACGATGCGCACCGGGCCGTCGCCGACGATGCCGACGCGGCGGGCGATCGCCTCGGCGGTGAGCCCGTAATCGCCGGTGATCATGTCGATGGCGATGCCCGCGCGATGGCAGGCCGAGACCGCGCCTACCACCTCGGGCCGCGGCGGGTCCGACATGGCCACCAGGCCGAGCAGAGTGAGCCCGTCCTCGGCTTGAGCCGCGTCGGGGTGCTCGGACGCGACGTCGCGCCTGGCCACTGCGAGCACCCGGAGTCCCTGCGCGGCGAACCCGTCGTTCGCGGCCCCGATTCGCTCCCGGGTGGCTGCGTCGAGTGACCGGTCGTCCCCGGACCAGCGGACGGCCGACGAGCGGGCCAGCACGGCCTGCGGTGACCCTTTGACCAGCGCCTCGTACCGTTCACGGCCGAGCGAATGCACCGTGGTCATCAGCTTCCGGTTCGCGTCGAACGGGAACGTGGCGGTGCGGGGCGTGCGTGCTTCTTCCGCCTGCAGGTTGACTCCGGCTTTAGCGGCAGCGACCAGGAGCGCTCCCTCGGTCGTATCGCCAAGCACGCGCCAGCCCAGCCGGCGCGCCGGATCGGGGGGAAGCAGGCGCGCATCGCAGCACAAGCCAGCGGCCCTGAGCACGGCGCCGGCCGGGGCAGGATCGGTGACCTCACCCTCGGGCGCGTAGCCGACACCGGTCACCTCGTGCTGCCGGCCGGACTCCCACACCGCCTGCACCGTCATCTCCGCCTTGGTCAGCGTGCCGGTCTTGTCGGTGCAGATGACCGTGGTCGAGCCGAGAGCCTCGACCGCCGTCAGCCGTTTGATCAGCGCGTGCCTGCGGGCCATGCGGCGGACCGCCACGGCCAGCGACACCGACATCGTGGCCGGCAGCCCCTCGGGCACCAGGGCCACCATCACGCCGAGCGCGAACACGAACGAGCCAACGACTCATGGCTGGCAAAGGCCCGGACTACGAACAGGCCCAGTCCCCGCCGCGATCGCGACCGCAGCGACCCGCCGGGCCATGCTGTTCACTTCCCGCTGCAGCGGGCTGTCCTCGCGCTGGCAGGCCCGCGGTCAGCCGGTAGATCCGGCCGAACTCGGTGCCGAGCCCGGTCGACGAACACGATCGCCCGGCCGTTCCGCTGACCACCGACGTTCCCATGAACACGCAGTTGCGCGCATCGGCCGCCCGGTCCTGCGGCTACCGCCTCGGAGATCCGCGGCGTCGGCCGGCTCTCCCCGGTCAGCGCGGCCATCTCGACCAGCAGCTCATTGCGCCTCGACGAGGCGGCAGTCCGCCGAGATCGCGTCTCCGGCGTCGAGCACGACAACGTCACCGGGCACGAGGTCGGCGGCAGGAACCTCGATCCGCTCGCCGTCGCGGATCACCCGCGCAGGTAGCCGGGACCATCGCCTGCAGCGCCTCGGCGGTCCGCTCTGCGGCGTGCTCCTGCGCGAAGCCGATCACCGCGTTGAGCAGAACCACGCAGAAGATGCCGACCGCGAGCACCAGGGTCGCCGAGTCCCGCGGCGTAGTGAGCAGATAGGCGAGCAACGTAACGGCGGCGGCCACAATCAGCACGACCGCGAACATGTTCGCGAACTGCGACCCGAACTCGGCGAACACCGACCGACCGCGGGCCCTCGGCAGCTCGTTGGCACCGAACTCGGCCGTCCTGGCCGCCGCCTCGGTCGCCGTCAGCCCTCGCGGGAAGGTCTTGAGCTCGGCATAGACCTCCAGCGGCGACAGGGTAAGCACGGCAGGCGCTGCCATGACCCGATGCTCTCGCGCAGTCGCCCGTCAGAGCCAGGGACGGAAGTCACCGGCGGCGGACTTCGATCGTCGGAAGCGAAAACACCGGCATTGCTCATCAAGGTTGCCGAACCGTGCTCCACGGAAGGCTGAGAGCGGCCTGTTGGCGTGGTAGCCGCGCACGTTTCGTGAGCTGAGGAGCCGTTCACGACGACCTGCGGGACCTTCGACCCTGTCCGTGATCGCGGGCAGGAATCAGCGTCGCCCTATGAGCACGGTGTCGGTCTACTGGAGGCCAGTTACTCTCGACGCCGCGCTCGCGCTCGCGCACCGCGACGGCGCGGTCCCGATCGGCGGCGGCACCAAGGTCAACGCCGCGTCGTCCGCTGGCCCGGTCGAGATCATCGACCTGCAGGCACTCGGCCTGGACCGGATCGAGCCGACAGCGGCTGGAGTGTCTATCGGCGCGACGGCAACGCTGCAGCAGGTCGCTGACGAGATGCTCGTGCCCGCGGCGGTCAGGGACGCGGCCCGGCGCGAAGCGCCGAGCACGCTGCGGGCCGCCGCGACCATCGGCGGCTGCGTGGCAGGCGGTCACTGGGATAGCGAGTTCCTGGCCACGCTGCTGGCCTGCGATGCCATGGTGACGCTGGCGCAGTCGGACGGCTTCCAGGAGCTCGACCTTGATTCGCTGCTGGCGAACCACCGCTCGCTGCGGGGCACGATCATCAGCCGCGTGCGCATCGCGGGAGACGGCATCATTGCCGCCGCGCGCACCGGCCGGACGCTTGCCGACAGGCCGATCGTGTGCGCTGTAGCCCGCCGCACGGCCGATGGCGTGCGCGTGGCGCTGAGCGGGGTGGCTGCCAGGCCGGTGCTGAGCAGGACGGTGGTGATTCGGTCCGGCGCGGACGCAGCCGCCTGGGCGGAGCGGCTCGACCCGCCCGCTGACTTCCGCGGCTCCTCGCCATACCGCCGCGCCCTCGCGGTCACGCTCGCATGGCGGACAGTAGAGGCGGCCGCGTGATGAATATTCGCCTCACGCTCAACGGCATCGACAGGCAGCTTGACTGTGCTCCGGGCGATTCGCTGCTGACGGTGCTGCGCCGAGAGGGTTGCTTCAGTGTCCGCTACGGGTCGGGCACGGGCGAGACTGGCGCTGCGGCCGTGCTCGTCGACGGCCTGCTGGTCGCAACGGACGTGCTGCTCGCGGCTCAGGCCGACGGCCACGACGTGACAACGGTCGAGCACCTCAACGCCGCGGTGGGCATGCTGCATCCGATCCAGGAGGCAATCGTAGACGCCGGGGCACTGCAGTCTGGTTACTCGGCAGGCGCGCTAGTCCTGGCGATCGAGGCGCTGCTGAAGCGCAAAGACGATCCATCGGAGCGCGAGATCCGGGACGCGCTATCGGGAGTTCTCGACCGCGAGACCGGCTACGTCAAGGTGGTCGAGGCAGTGCAGCGGGCCGCCGCGGCGCTGCGCGGGGAAAAGCCCCCGCCGATGGAGCCGCTGCTAATCCCGCGCCTGACTGGCCCGCGTCCGGTTGCTGGGAACGGGGTCGCCGACCCTGGCGAGCCCGCGTCACCGGCCACGCCACACCTAGTCGCCATGGCCGACGTCGCGAGCACCGCCGTTGTCGGCAAGGCCGAGCACAAGATCGACGCCGTGCGACTGGTGAAAGGCAACGCCTCCTTCACCGACGACGTGGAGATCCGCGGCATGCTGCACGCGAAGGTGCTGCGCAGCCCGCACGCCCATGCGCGCATTCTGGCGATTGACGACTCGCAGGCCCGCCAGCTGCCCGGCGTGCACGCGGTGGTGCACAGCGGCAACACCCCGCGGGTCAAGTACGCCTCGGGCGGCCAGTCCTGGCCCAACCCCTATCCGTGGGACCAGGTGAGCTTCGACGACAAGGTACGGCACGTCGGCGACAGGGTGGCTGCGGTCGCCGCCGACACCGAGGAGATCGCCGCCGAGGCGTGCCGCCGGATCAAGGTGAGCTATGAGATCCTCCCGGCGGTCTTCGACGAGACGCGCGCGCTGGCGCCCGGCGCTCCGGTGATCCATGACGAGGACGACAGCGTGGGCGTGCACGATGCGGCCCGCAACGTCAGCAACCACATCGAAGGCGCGACCGTGACGGACATCGAGTCGGCGATGTCGGCGGCGGATCATGTCTTCGAGGAAACGTTCCGCGTCCAGCGAGTCCAGCACTGCGCGATCGAGCCGCACGTGACGATCGGCTGGCTCGACGAGGACGAGCGGCTCGTGCTCCGTACCTCTACTCAGGTTCCGTTCCACGTCCGCCGCATGGTTGCGCCGCTTCTGGGGCTGCCGGTGAAGCGGATACGCGTGATCAAGCCGCGGATCGGCGGCGGCTTCGGCGGCAAGCAGGAGATGCTGATCGAGGACATCGTCGGTCATCTGGTGCTCGCGACGCGCCGTCCGGTCCGACTGCAGCTGAGCAGGGAGGAGGAGTTCGCTGCGGCGCGCACGCGGCATGCCCAGACGATCACGTTCCGGACCGGGGTCCGCTCCGACGGCACGCTGGTGGCCCAGGACATGCGCGTGGTGGCGAACACCGGCCCGTACGGGACGCACGGCTTCACTGTGCAGTCGGTGACCGGCACCCGCGGCCTGTCCTCCTACAACTGCCCGGCCAAGCGCTTCAGCTGCGACGTCGCCTACACCAACGGTCCGGTCGCGGGCGCCTTCCGCGGCTACGGGGCGCCGCAGGCGCATTTCGCGCTGGAGTCGCACATGGACGACATCGCCAGGGCGCTCGGCCTGGACCCGATCGAATTCCGCCGCCGGAACTGGGTGAGCGCCGGCGACCCGCTCGACATCGTGCCGCGCTTGGGCGAACGCGGCGGCGTGACAGACATCGCCGACGAGGACCTGCCGCGCGTCACCAGTTGCGGAACTCGGGAGTGCGTGGCCCACGTCCGGCAGGCCATCGAGTGGGAGCGTCGCGGTGACCCTGCCTGGCGCGCGCCCGCGGACCGGCCAGACGTGCGGCGGGGCATCGGGTTTGCGCTGTGCATGCAGGGGTCCGGGATACCGGGCATGGACATGGGCTCGTGCTCGATCAAGATGAACGACGACGGGTCCTTCAACATGCTGATCGGCGCCACCGACCTTGGCACTGGCGCGGACACGGTGCTTGCGCAGATCGCCGCCGAGGTGCTCGGCGTGCCGGTCGACGACATCATCGTCTACGCGTCTGACACCGATGTGACGCCGTTTGACGTTGGCGCTTACGCGTCCAGCACGACGTACATCTCTGGCATGGCGGTGAAGAAGGCCGCCGAGGCAGTGCGCAGCCGGATCACCGCGCGAGCGGCGCTGATGCTCGGCCGGTCCGACACGGACGCGATCGCGCTGCACGAGCGGCGTGCCTGGGCGCCCGATGGGCGCTCGGTCAGCCTGGCGGACCTGGCTCTGGACGCGCTGCACGCCAGGGATCAGGAACAGATCATGGGAACAGGGTCGCACGTGGCTCCCGACTCTCCGTCGGTATTCGCCGCCCAGGGCGCCGAGGTCGAGGTGGACACGGCCACCGGTCAGGTCACGGTGACCAGGCTGGTCATGGCGGTTGACTGCGGGGTGGCGATCAATCCGGTCACCGCGAGCGGGCAAGTGGAGGGCGGCATGCTGCAGGCACTCGGCTATGCGCTGACCGAGGAGGTGGTGCTGGACGAGGCGGGCCGGCTGGTGAACGACAGGCTCGGTCCGTACTGGATCTACCGGGCCGATGACGCACCGCCCATGCAGGTCATCCTGGTGGAGACGGTAGAACCGACCGGCCCGTTCGGGGCGAAGGCCGTGGGCGAGATTCCGATGGACGGAGTGGCGCCCGCGGTCCGCAACGCGGTCCTGGATGCGACCGGTGCCGCCATCAACGCCACTCCGCTGACGCCAGAGCGAGTATGGAGTGCGCTACGGGAGCAGGCGGGCTGATGTCGGCACACGGCGACGACGCGCTCCTCCGGGAGTTCCTGGCAGCGGTCGACGCCAGCGAACCGGTCGCGCTCGCCACCGTCGTGGAAACCAAGCGGTCAGTACCGCGGCACGCCGGATCGAAGATGGTGGTGTGGCCGGACGGCCGGTTCTCGGGCAGCGTCGGCGGCGGCGAGATGGAGGCCAGGGTCATCGCCGAGGCGTGCCTGGCGCTGGCCGACGGGCGCACCCGCCTGCTGCGCTATGAGCTGCTCGACCCAGCCAGCGGCGATCCCGGCGTATGCGGCGGCGAGGTAGCCGTCTACGTAGAGCCGCGCCTGCCGGACCCGACCGTGCTGGTCGTCGGCTGCGGACATGTGGGCCGCGAGGTGGCGTCGCTCGCGCACTGGCTCGGGCTGCGCGTGGTGGCTACCGACGATCGCCCCGAGATGGTCACCACGGACCGGCTGCCGGGTGCCGACGTGCTCATCGCAGGGCCGGTCACCGAGGCGATCGGGGCAGTCCGAGCCGGCCAGACTCACGCGGTCGTGGTGTCACGCAGCATGCGGGTGGATCTTGAAGTCCTGCCGCCGCTGCTAGCGGCCGGCCTGCGGTCAGTTGGCGTGATCGGCAGCAGCCGGCGGTGGCAGGCCACCCGAGCGGAGTTGCTCGCCCGCGGCGTGCCGGCCTGCGATCTGGACCGGGTGCGGACCCCGATCGGCCTGCGACTTGGCGCGGAGACGCCGCGCGAGATCGCGATGTCGATTCTCGCTGAGGTTGTGGCCCTGCACCGCGGCGCCGAGGCGGCGGCCCGCTGGTCACCAGCGCAGCAAGGGCAAGCCGGCTGTGCGGACACTCTGGTTCTGCTGCGCGGCGGTGGTGACCTGGCGACGGGCGTGGCATGGAGGCTGACCAGGGCTGGCTTCCCGGTGGTCGCCTGCGAACTTGAGCACCCCCTCACCGTCCGCCGCCGGGTCGCGCTGTCGTCGGCGGTGGCCGACGGACGCGTCGACATCGAGGGCATGGTCGGCGTCCGGGCGACTGCACCCGAGGCCTTCGGCCTAGCCCGGCAGGGACTGGTGCCGGTGCTGGTCTCACCCGGGCTTCCGGCGCTTCCTGCGCAGGTAGTCGTGGACGCGAGGATGGCCAAGCGCGTGCTCGATACGACCATCGACGACGCTCCGCTTGTCGTGGCGCTCGGCCCCGGTTTTACGGCGGGCCTTGATGCGCACGCGGTGGTTGAGACCATGCGCGGCCCGCACCTCGGCCGGGTGCTGTGGTTCGGTTCGGCTGCCCCGGACACCGGCACTCCTGGCAAGGTCGCAGGGCGCGGGGCCGAGCGGGTGCTGCGAGCTCCCGCGGAGGGTGCCGCGCGCTGGCAGGTGCGCATCGGCGACCTTGTCGAGGCCGGCGCCGTGCTTGGCACGGTCGGCGGACAGGAGGTGCGCTCGCCGTTCGCGGGGGTGGTCCGGGGGCTGGTCGCGGACGGCACCGTGGTGCCCGCCGATCTCAAGGTGGGTGACGTGGACCCGCGGGCCGGCACCGACTGGCGGGAGATATCCGACAAGGCCCTCGCGGTCGGCGGCGGCGTACTCGAGGCTGTCCTGACCTGGCGGCGGAGGCTGGCAAACGGTATACCGCAACCTATACCGCAACCGGTGTCCGCCGCCGCGGCGCAGCGAGACCGTACGCAGGTGGAGTAATGATGCCTGATTCCTTGTGCTCTGATGGCCGGCCAGGCGGGCGGCGTCGCTCGGTGCTCGCGCAGCGGATCGCGGTGGCCGCCGGTGACCGGCCGGCTGACCTGGTGCTGCGCGGCGCCAGGGTGCTGTCGGTTTTCACCGGCGAGCTGCTGGCGGCCGACGTGGCAGTGGCCGGCGAATACGTGGCCGGGCTTGGCAGCTATCACGGCCTGGAGGAAGTCGACGCGACCGGCCTGATCCTGCTGCCCGGCTTCATCGACGCCCACATGCACATCGAATCGACCAAGCTAATGGTCGACCAGTTCGCTCGCGCCGTGCTGCCCGCCGGCACCACCACCGTTGTCCTAGATCCGCACGAGATAGCCAACGTGTTCGGCATCGAAGGGATTCGCGCGCTACTAGCCTCGGCCGGGCAGATGCCGCTGGACTACTACATGATGCTGTCCTCATGCGTGCCAGCCGGGCCATTCGAGTCGAGCGCGTTCACGCTCGGGGCAGCGGACATCGCCGAGCTGCTTGCCAGCGAGCCCAGGGCTCTCGGCTTAGCCGAGCTGATGGACTTTCCTGGCGTCATCCACGGCGACCCGGCAGTGCTGGCCAAGATCGACGTGGTGCGCGCGGCCGGGCGGCACATCGACGGCCACGCTCCCCAGCTGACCGGCAAGGACCTGTGTGCCTACCTGGCGGCCGGAGTCGGCAGCGACCACGAGTGCACCACCCTGGATGAGGCGCTGGAGAAGCGGCGGCTCGGGATGCAGATCATGATCCGCGAGGGATCCGCTGCCCGCAACGTCGAGGCCCTGATCCCGCTTGTGATCGCGCACGGCCCGGCCAACTGCATGCTGTGCACCGACGATTGCGAACCGAACCTGCTGCTGCGCGAGGGCCACATGAACCGCGTGGTCCGCCGGGCGGTCGCGGTTGGCTGCCCGGCCGCCGACGCCGTGACGATGGCGACGTTGCATGCGGCGCGCTGGCACCGGCTCACTGAGTACGGCGCCATAGCACCTGGCTACCTGGCCGACATCGTGGCCGTCGAGGATCTGGAGCGGTTCGCGCCGGTCCGGGTCTACAAGCGCGGGCGGCTGGTCGCCGAGAACGGCCGCGCGTTTGCGGTGCCGAGGGCCGAGGCGCCCGACTGGATGCGCGGCAGCGTGCACGTCCGCACGCTCACTTCTGCTGATTTCGACATCCCAGCATGTGGCCAGGTCCGGACTATCGGGGTGGAGTCCGGCACCATCGTGACCAAGAACCTGGTCCGGCAGGCCAGCGTCACGGCTGGATCCGCCGTTGCCGATCCGGCCAGGGACCTGGCCAAGGTGGCGGTGATCGAGCGCCACCATGACACCGGGCGAATGGGCCTCGGGTTCGTGACCGGCTTCGGCCTGCGCCGCGGTGCGCTGGCTTCCACCCATGCGCATGACGCGCACAACCTCGTTGTCGTCGGGGCCGACGACAACGACATGGCGGTCGCGGCCAACCGGCTCGCGGCACTCGGAGGAGGGCAGGTGGCCGTCGCGGACGGCCGGGTGCTCGCCGAGCTTCCGCTCCCGATCGGCGGACTGGTATCCGACCAGCCTGCTGAGGATGTGGCCGCCCAGGCGGAACGTCTCGAACAGGTGGCCGAGGCTGACCTCGGCGTCACGCTTCCGGCCCCGCTGATGGCCATGTCGTTCCTGGCGCTCTCGGTGATCCCCGAGCTGAAGATCACCGATCTTGGCCTGATCGACACGGTGAAGTTCGCCAAGACGCCGCTGGAAGTCGCATCCGGCTAGCCGGAAGCAGGAACAATGCTGCACTCGCTCGCGGTGGCCGGGCCGCCGCGAGCGCGGGAGGAAGAGGTAGGCAAATGCCGACGCTGGGGCTGGAAGAGCACATCATGGACCGCGGAGTCTATGACCGCACAGTGGCGAGGTTCCGCGAGGCACGGATCCTGCTGCCGACATTCGCGCAGCTCGCCGACCCTGCCAGCATTCCCGCCGAGGTACGCGGCGCGCTGGCCGGGGTAAAGCCGGACGAGGCCCACCCGCTCAACCTGTTCCGGGTGCACTGGTACAACGGGACGGATCGCACCAGCCAGGCCGACATCCCCGGGCACGTGGTGCTGAGCAGGGAACTGACCGGCGTCGACGCCAAGATCGTGGTGGCCATCGGCGCAAGGTTCCCGATGATCGCCTCGCACAAGGTACTGGCCGCCTATGGCTGCCTGGCACCGAGGATCATCACCGGCCAGTTCGACCCGACCAGGCACCGCGCCATCTGGCCGTCGACCGGCAACTACTGCCGGGGCGGCGTGGCGATCTCCCGGCTGATGGGCAGCCGGGGGGTCGCCGTCCTGCCGGCCGGCATGAGCCAGGAGCGATTCGACTGGCTCGGCGGCTGGGTCGCCGATCCGTCAGACATCATCCGGACACCGGGAACTGAGAGCAACGTCAAGGAGATCTACGACAAGTGCGCCGAGCTGTCGGCGGATCCGAAGAACGTGATCTTCAACCAGTTCGCGGAGTTCGGCAATCATCTTGTGCACTACCAGACCACGGGCCGTGCCCTGGGCGGCGTGTTCGAGCGGATGCGGCAGGCCAGGCCCGAGCTGAGGCTGCGCGCGTTCGTCTCGGCCTCGGGCTCCGCCGGGACGCTCGGCGCGGGCGACTACCTCAAGGAGACCTACGGCTCGGCGACTGCCGCCGTGGAGGCTGAGCAGTGCCCGACGATGCTCAGGAACGGCTACGGCGAGCACAACATCCAGGGCATCGGCGACAAGCACATTCCGTTGATCCACAACGTCGCCAACACCGACTTCGTGGTCGCGGTATCTGACCGGGCGACCGACCACCTGTCGCTGGTGCTGGCCGCTCCGGCTGGCCTGGAGTACCTGCGGAGCCGGCGGGGTGTGTGCGAGGCGGAGATTGCGGCGCTGCCATTCTTCGGGCTGTCGAGCATCTGCAACATTGTGGCAAGCGTGAAAATTGCCACCTACCTGGAGCTCGGGCCCGACGATGTGATCGTCACCGTCGCGACAGACGGAGCCAGCATGTACGGGAGCGAGCGGACGCGGATCCTGGCTCGCGACTTTCCCAGCGGCTTCGGCGAGATCGCCGCGGCCGAGGAATTCAGCAGGTGGATGCTGGCGGCGGGCACCGGCAACCTCCTGGAGACGACCCGAACAGACCGGCGGCGGATCTTCGACCTCGGCTACTACACCTGGGTGGAGCAGCAGGGCGTGCCGGTCGGCGCGTTCACTGGGCGCTGGGACCAGTCGTTCTGGACCGGGCTGCGCGCACTGCCGCCAGCGTGGGACGAGATGATCAGGGAGTTCAACGGCCGGACCGGAGTGAGTCCGTGACCGAGCCGCTGAGCACGATTGCCTGCGCCGGATGCGGCAGCGTCCCGGCCGCCGCTGACCCGTACCCGTTCCGCTGCCGCAACGCCGGGCGCGACGACGTCGACCACGTCCTCGTCCGCACGCTCGACCTTCGGCGCGTGCGGTTCCCGGACCCGGCCGGCGCGCACGACAACCCGTTCCTGCGCTATCGGGGGTTGCTGAATAGCTACCACCGCGCCACTGCGGCCGGCATGCCGGACGAGGAGTTCTGCGCGCTCGTCCGCGCGCTGGACGGACGAGTCGCGCAGGTGGACGGGCACGGATTCGGCCACCGGCCGTTCCGGCGCGATGAGATGCTCAGCGCCGAGCTCGGCTTCACCGAGACCGGCGGCGTGTGGGTCAAGGACGAGACCGGCAACGTGGCGGGTTCGCACAAGGCACGCCATCTCATGGGGGCGCTGCTGCACCTGGCCGTGGCTGAACGGATCGGGCTCGCAGACCCGGCGCGGCGACCCGACCTGGCGATCGCGAGCTGCGGTAACGCCGCGCTGGCGGCCGCGGTCCTGGCCGGCGCCGGTGACTGGCCGCTGCAGGTCTTCGTCCCGGTCGATCCCGAGGGCGGCATCGTGGCGCGCTTGGGGCAGCTCGGCGCGCGCGTGGTGACCTGCCCGCGGCTGCCCGATCGGCCCGGTGACCCCGCCTATCACCGGCTGATGCGGGAGCTGGCGGGCGGTGCTGTGCCGTTCACGTGCCAGGGGAACCTGAACGGGATGGCCATCGAGGGCGGCCAGACCCTCGGCTACGAACTGGTCACCGAGCTGGCCGGATCCGGCCTGAAGCTGGATCACCTGGTTGTCCAGGTGGGCGGCGGCGCGCTGGCCACCGCCTGCATCAGGGCGTTCGACGAAGCTGTCGCACTGGGTGTCGCGTCGGCCGGTCCCCGCGTACACACGGTCCAGACCCAGGGCGCCCACCCGCTCGAGCGCGCCTACCACCTCGTGCGGGCCGGGCTGCCCAGGCGGCCCGCGCCTGCCGAACTGCAGGCCGCCATGTCCGCTGCCGCCCGTCACCGGTCCGCCTACATGTGGCCGTGGGAAACCGAGCCGAAGAGCCTGGCCACCGGCATCCTCGACGACGAGACCTACGACTGGCGCGCGGTGGTCGAGGGCATGCTACGCAGCGGGGGAGAGCCCGTCGTGGTGTCGGAGGACCAGCTCGCGACGGCGCATGCCCTCGGCAACGAGGCTGGCTACAACGTCGACCCGACAGGAACTGCCGGACTCGCCGGCCTGATCGAGCTTCGCACTCGCGGCATAGCCGGACCGCGCGAGCGCGTTGCAGTCCTGTTTACCGGCGTGCAGCGATGATGCGCGGCATCGGGCCACAGGGCCCAAAGCACGCAGGCCGAGGCCGGAGGGTCACTGTGTCGGCGACCCAGAAGGTGTTTCGTTCAACATCAGTCACGTGTAACTGCCACTATCAACAGAACGTGCGGGAAGGAGAAACGTGATGGCCAGAGATACTTCGCGGGATGTCCCTGCCTCGGCGTCCGCGGGCCAGGAATATGCGGCGTTCAAGATAGAGCGGCGAGGCATTGACCTTATCCCGGAGGATGAGCGGAAACAACGGCCGAGCGGGCTCGCCTGGCTGTGGGCCGGCGCCGTGTTCAACGTCGAGTTCTTCTTCTACGGCACGCTGATCATGATCTTCGGGCTGACGGTGTGGCAGGCGGTTGCGTGCGTCCTGATCGGGAACCTGTTCTATGCGCTTCTCGGCTTCGCGAGCATCCAGGGGCCGCTGACCGGTACGACGGCATTCATGGTCAGTCGGGCACCGTTCGGCAAGAACGCGAACCGGTCGGTCGCGCTGTTCAACTGGGTCACCCAGGTGGGCTTCGAGATCGAGGGCGTGTTCTTCGTCGTCGCGACCGTGATCCTGCTGTTCTCCCGCTACGGCAACCATCTCGACACGGCCGCCAAGATCGTGGTGATCATCGCGGCCTCCCTGGTCCAGCTGCTGATGCCGCTGTTCGGGCACGCGACGATCTCGAAAGTGCTCCGCTGGCTAGCCTACGTGTTCATCGCGCTGACCATCGTGCTCGCGGTGTTCGTATTCCAGCGGCTGCACCTGTCCACATTCCACGTGCCCGGTGCCTCCTGGGCAGTCTGGACGACCGCGCTGGTGCTGATCATCTCGGTCGGCGGCCTTGGCTGGACCGAGAACGGCAATGACTACTCCAGGTACTTGCCCAAGGACACGCCGAAGAGCCGCACGTTCTGGGCTGCCACCATCGGTGGCGGCGTGCCGTCCCTCGTGCTCGAGCTTCTGGGCATCTTGGCGTTCACCGTGACCACCAAGACCGTCGGCATCGCACAACTCGGCGTGCCGCAGGCGTTCCCGTCCTGGTTCGTCGTGCCGTTCCTGATCTTCGCGATCGTCCAGCTGTTCTGTATCAACACGATCGACCTGTACTCCTCCGGGGTGACGCTGCAGGCGCTCGGCATCCCGATCAAGCGTTGGGGCGCGGTCATCATCGACACGGTTGTGGTGGGAGTCGTCACCTACTTCGTGTTGTTCAAGGGCAACTTCTACCATGACTTCTCCGGCTTCCTGCTGTACATCGTGGTGTGGCTGGCGCCCTGGTTCGGCATCCTGATGGTCGACTACCTGCTGCGCCGCGGCCGGTACGACCGGGACGCACTGGCGGCCGAGCGCGGCGGCCTGTACTGGCGCCAGGGCGGCATCCACTGGCCTGCGCTGATAGCCCAGGGCGTCGGCATGGTGGCGGCGCTGCTGTGGATCGACGCCCCGACGGCGTTCCCGTCTTACGTGGGCCCGATCTCCAGCCGCACAGACGGCTCGGACTTCAGCTGGCTGATCGGTCTGGTGATCGGCGCCGGACTGTACTGGCTGCTCGCCGGGCCGCTGCACTCGTTGTTCGGCACGGGTTCGGTGCGCCAAGAGGGCGAGGCTGCCGCTCTGCCGCGGTAACCGCACCAGTGATGGCGCCGCCGCCCTGGCCTAGCCCGGGCGGCGGCGCTCGCTTGTGAGCTGTGCTGGCGCGATCCCGCATCAGGTGGGAGTGGCGACCGTCCCGGCCATCAGCAGCCCGATCGCCTCGCGGCTGGTCTCGCGCGGGTTGACGTCGCCGACGACCCGTCCCTCGTACATGACCAGGACCCGGTCGCAGATCGTCATCACTTCGTCCAGGTCTTCGGAGATGACCACCACAGCCGTTCCGGCGGCGCGCTGCCGGAACAGGCGCTCGTGGATGTACTGCGCCGATGCGACGTCGATGCCGCGGGTCGGCTGTGCCACGACCAGCACGCCGGGAGACCCGGACAGCTCGCGCGCCATGATTAGCTTCTGGATGTTGCCGCCGGACAGGTTGCGGGCCGGCGTGTCGAGGCTCGGCGTCCTGACGCTGAAGTCGCGTACCAGTCTGGTGCAGTGCTCCCGGACGGCCTCACTGCGCAGGAAGCCGCCGCGGAAGAACGTGGGGTTTGTGCTGTCCACGAGCAGCAGGTTCTCGGTAACCGTGAAGTCTGCGACCAGGCCGTCCCGCATCCGCTCCTCGGGGACGTAACCAAGTCCGGCACGCCGGACCGCAGCCGGCCTCTTGCCGGTCACCTCAACCCCATCGAGCACGATCCGGCCGCCGGTCACGGGCCGCAGCCCGGCGATCGCCTCGGCGAGTTCCCGCTGCCCGTTGCCGGAGACGCCGGCGATGCCGAGAATCTCGCCGGCGCGCGCCTCAAGCGACAGATCGCGGACAGCCTCCGCGCCGCGATCGCCTGCCACGTGCAAATCTGTCACCGCGAGCCGTACGTCGCCTTGCCGCCCGGCTGGCAGCGTGATGGTGGCAACCTCGTGCCCGACCATCATCGTGGCTAGCTCGTCACGTGACGTTCTTGCGGCAGCCACGGTGCCGATCTTCCGCCCGCCGCGCAGCACGGTGATCCGATCGGAAAGCTCAAGCACCTCGTTGAGCTTGTGTGAGATGAAGACCACTGCCAGGCCGTGGCTTCTCACCTCCTTGAGCACCCTGAACAGCTCGCTAACCTCGCCAGGCGTCAGCACAGCAGTGGGCTCGTCGAGCACCAGCAGCGAGACATCGCGGTAGAGCGTCTTGATGATCTCCACGCGCTGGCGCTCGCCTACCGAGAGCTGGCTGACCAGCGCGTTAGGGTCAATCGCGAGCCCGTAGGTGTCGGACAGCTCGCGGATGCGGGCGCTGACCCGGCCCGAGTCGGTCAGCGGCCCGCGGGATGACTTCAGTCCGAGTGCAACGTTCTGCGCGACGGTCATCGTCGGCACCAGCATGAAGTGCTGGTGAATCATCCCGATGCCCTGGGCGATCGCCATCGCTGGTGAGCGGATGGCCGTCTGCTTCCCGCGCAGGAGGACGTCGCCCGCATCCGGCAGGTAAAGACCGTACAGGATCCGCATGAGGGTGCTCTTGCCTGCGCCGTTCTCGCCGAACAGGGTGTGCACCTCGCCGGCTACGACGTCAAAGTCGACCCGGTCATTGGCGAGCACGCCGGGAAAGCGCTTGATGATCCCGCGCATTTCCAGCAGCGGGACTGATGCGGCCGGAGTGCTCGCCAACGCCGTCGCCTCTTCCTTGTTATCCGTTACCGGGTTTATCGGTCACTGCGGCGGCGTGAGCGCACCGGACTCGATCTTGCTGAGCACGGACAAGCCCGCTGCCTTCACCGAGGCAGGCAGCGGGTAGCCGGAGTTGAAGACGATCTTCTCCCCGGTATTGCCCACATCGATCGAGTAGGTGGCGCCACCCAGCTTGCCGGCCTTAATTCCGGTAAAGATCTGCTCCAGTACCGGCGCCCAGTTGTAGACCTGGCAGGACACCACGTTGGACGGAGCCAGGGACGACTGGTCCCACTGAGTGCCGAACCAGGCCACCTTGCTTGACTTCGCCACTCCAATCGCGCCGACCACCGACTGCGAACTGCCAGTCAGCACGTCGGCTCGCTCGGACACGTACGAGTGCGCGGCGCTGGCCATCAGGCTCACGTCGCTGAACGAGCCGGTGAACGACAGGTGCACGGTCGCATGCTTATCGGCCGCCAGCACGCCGGCCTTGAAGCCGTCCGTGTACAGCTGGGCGTCACCCACGTCGATCGGCCCGATGACCCCTATCACCTTGCTCTTGCTCAGCAGCGCGGCCATGTATCCCTGCACGTAGCCGCCCTCATTGGCCGAGGCCTGATAGGCGTACACATTCGGCAAGTTGAACGTTGACCCGGCTGTGCCCCAGGCGAAGGACACCTTGGGGTACTTCGGGGCCAGCTGCTGCACGGTGCTGCCGTACTGGGACCCGTTGGCGATGATCAGGTTGTAACCCTCCGCGGCGTACTGCTGGATCGCATTGGCGGCATCGGATACCACGAACATGTTGTCCTGCACTGAGATCTGCAGGTCATACTTGGTCTTCAGTGACTCCACGGCGCTGTACATTGCCTGGCTGAAAGCCAGGTCGTTGGTGGCGCTGGGAGTGATGAGCGCGACCTTCAGCACGTGGGTAGCCGGGCTGCTCGTACTGCTGCTCGGGCTACTGCTGCCACAGCCAGCCGCGGTCATGGCCAATGCCGCGGCTGCCGGAAGAAGCATCCACCTCGCTATCTTTCCATTCATCCTCGCCCCTCCTTTTCCTATTTAATAGCTATAGATTTATGACGAGGTCATGACACGCCGCGCAGGTACGGCTTGCTGAGCGCCGTGGGCTGGCGGTACCGCCCGACCAGGAACAGCAGCGCGAGCACGACGATCACTGCCGGAGCCGTAGCCGCGAGGTCGGAAAGGGACAGCGGGATGATGCCGAGCGTCTTCCAGGTAAGGATGACCGCTCCGGTGAGGCCGTACAGCAGCGCGCCGACGGCGACTCCTGCCGGCCGCCAGCCGCCGAAATACACGAGTGCCACCGCGATGAACCCGGCGCCCTGGGTGAGGTTTTCCTGGAAGATGCCGTCGAGTATGAGCAGGGAGGCGCCGGCCAGGCCGGCCATCGTGCAGCCAAAGATGACGGCCGAGTAGCGCACTCTGGTAACGCTGATGCCGAGGCTGTCTGCGGCTGCCGGGTTCTCGCCTGCCGCGTGCACGTTCATCCCGTAGGTCGTGTGGTGCAGCACGAAGGTGAGCGCGGGTATGAGCAGGATGGCCAGGTAGACCAGGATGTTCTGCTTGAAGAACATGGTTCCCAGGTACGGGATCCGGTCCAGCAGCGGGATATCGACCGCATAGAACGGCCCGCTCGTGTTCGTGATCGGCAGCGGCGTGCCGACGTACCGCTCAAAGAGCAGGCCGGACAGGCCGAGCGCGGCTATGTAGATCGCGATGCCGCTGATGCCCTGCTCCGCTCGGACCGTTACGTTGATGAAGGCGGTAATGATGCCCATGACCGCGCCGATGCCGAGGCCGACGAGCACGCCTAGGCCGATGTTTCCGGTGCGCAGCGCGGTGAAGTAGGCGCCGAACGCGGCGAGCAGCATGATGCCGTCTACGCCGAGGTTCAGCACCCCGCTGCGCTGGCCGACCGTTTCCCCGAGCGCGGCGAGCAGCAGCGGGCAGCCCAGCGCGATGCCTGACGCGATCGTGGCAGAGAACACCGCGACGGTGAAGAAGTGGCTCACGGCAGCGCCTCCGTTGCCTGGTCAGCTGGTGTCGCTTCCTGGGTCGGCTGCGGGCCGTCCCGGGAGTTGATGGCTTCTGGCTGCGGCCAGCGCCTGGTGAGCAGCTGGCGCAGGGTGCTCGGCCCGGCCTGCAGGCTTGACCGTCGCCGCACGGCATCGAGCGAGACTACGAAGCAGACGATGAGGCCGACGATCGTGGTGACGAGTTCGGACGAGTACGGCACGTTCAGCGCGATCCCCATCGACACGCCGCCCACCAGCAGCCCGCCGAACAGGAACGCCGACAGGATGGTCCACAGCGGATTCAGCCCGCCGAACAGCGCCACCACGATGCCGTAGTAGCCATCGCTCCCGGTGAACCCGCTGAGCGTGCCATCGGTCACCATTCGGTGACTGATGCTACCGAAGACGAGCATCGCGCCGGCCAGGCCGCACATCGCGCCGGAGAGGGTAAGCGCCAGGGCCATGGTGCGCTTGACTGCCATCCCCGCGTAGTTGGACGCGTCGGTGGAAAGGCCCACGGCGCGGATCCTGAAGCCCAAGCCGGTCCGCCGCAGCAGCACGTACACGGCGGCCGCGACCAGCACGGCTATCACGACGCCGAGGTGCAGCTGGGTGCCGGGGACGATGATCGGCAGCCACGAGTTCGGGGACAGCAGCCTGGTCTGCGGGATCCGGCCGACAACGGCGAAGGACTCCGATTTGTCGATCATCGGCCCCGCGAGCAAGTAGTTCATCAGCTGGACCGCGACCAGGTTCAGCATGATCGTGCTCAGCACCTCGTTGACGTTGCGGTAGGCCTTGAACAGGCCGGGGATCGCACCCCAGATCCCACCGCCCACGCAGCCCGCCAGCAGCACCAGCGGGATCAGCACGATCCTGGGCAGGTTTGGCAGCGCGAGCGCAGTCGCGGCGCCGGCCAGGGCGCCCATGACGATCTGTCCCTCGCCGCCGATGTTGAGCACGTTGGCCCGGAACGAGATGCAGATGCCGGTGCCGACAAGCAGCAACGGCACCGCCTTAATTGCGGTGCTCGCGAGCGCGTAGGAACCACCGAAAGCGCCGGTGAGCAGGGCGTGGTAACCCGTCAGCGGGTTCGCGCCCATCGCGGCGATGATTGCCGCGCCGATCAGCAAGGCACCGACGGCGGCGGTCGGCACGGTGAGCCAGCGCAGGAATAATGGCTTCCAGCCACCGGCGGCGATGCCAGCCAGGACGGCCCTTCTGGGCAGCGCTACCTCGTGCCGGCTCATCGCGCCTCCTCTGGCGTCTGCCGTACCGACCCTGGTGGAGGCGAAGCTAAAAGCTGGCGAGCGCGCAGGTCACGGGCCTTTCGCCTCAAGTCCGGGGGTCATGAGTCCCCAAAACGAGGCGGGCCGACATGGCCGACCGAATCAGAGCGCGGCGGTGTCGGCCGTTTCGCGCGCTGCGCTACGTACCGCGTCGAGGATCTTCTGGTAGCCGGTGCACCGGCACAGATTGCCGGCCAGCGCTTCGCGGATCGCGTCGTCGTCGGGATCAGGCGTCCTGCGGAGCAGGTCGTGCGCGGCCAGCACAAGGCCAGGCGTGCAGAATCCGCACTGGACGGCGCCACACCGGACGAATGCCCGCTGCACCGGGTCGAGTTCACCGGCGCCGGCCAGCGCCTCGATCGTGGTAACGCTCGCGCCGTCGGCCTGACCGGCAAGCACCAGGCAGGAGCACACCAGCACGCCGTCGAGGTACACCGAGCACGATCCGCACTCGCCCTGTTCACAGGAGTTCTTCGCACCGGTCAGCACTAGCCGATCGCGCAGCATCTCCAGCAGGCTCTCGGCCGGCCGGACATCGGCGACGGATACGGCCTGGCCGTTGACGATGCACGAAACGTTCATGGCATCTCCCTGAACTCGTCCCATGCCCAGGTAAGCGCCCGGCCTGCTAGGACCCGGAGAGCGTGCATCCGATATGCCGCCGATCCGCGCACGTCATCGATCGGCCGTGCGGCAGCCGCTACGCGCTCGGCAAAACCCGAGATGAGTTCCGGCGGCAGCGGCCGCGGATCGTCCCACAGCCCGTCCGCGGTAAGCGCGTCCGCGAGGTAGTCCTGCGCGGCGACGGCCCGCAGCGGGACCGGTCCTGCCGACCCTATCCCGGTGCCCACCCGGCGAGCCTGCGCGTCGAGCACGAGCGCCAGCGAGCACGCGGCGATCACCATCGCGTTGCGCGTGCCAACCTTCGTGAAAACCTGCGGGCCGCGTGCCCTCGGGATGTGCACCGCCGCGATCAGCTCTCCTGGCTGGAGGACATTGCGCTTGGGCGCCAGAAAGAACTCGGCTGCCGCGACCGTGCGGGCACCGGTCAGCGACGCGATCTCGATCTCGGCTTCTGACGCCAGCAGCGGAGGGTGGCAGTCGCCCGCCGGAGAAGACGTGCCCAGGTTGCCGCCGATCGTCCCGCGGTTCCGGATCTGCGGAGATCCGACGGTGCGGGCGGCAGCGGCAAGCGCCGGCAGATCAGCCCGGATTTCGGCAACCAGGTGGCTGTAGGTGACGCCCGCCCCGATCCGAAGCCGTCCGTCGGCCCGGCTGATGATGGCGAGTTCCCGCACCGCACTGATGTCGAGCAGGCATTCCGGGCTCAGGCGGCCGAAGTTAATGTCCACGCAGACGTCGGTGCCGCCCGCCACGACGAGCGCGTCCGGGTGCTCGGCCCGTAGCTGCAGGGCTTGCGGCCAGCTCGCCGGGCGCAGGAACGCGGTCATCGATTCCTCCGGCTCACATCAGCTTCTGCTGGCCGGACGTCATGCCGCTGTAGTACGGCACGGGCCACTGGCCGGGCACCTGCGGTACCGGCGGCTCGCCGGTGGTGCTGGCCGGGCCGCGCAGACCGACCAGGTCATCCGGCGTGACCGGCGCCCGGTTCAGGTCGCGGCCGGTCGCGTCCCGCAAGGCCGCCACGATCGCCGCGGTGGCGACGATGGTCGGGGCCTCGCCGATGCCCTTGAGCCCATAGGGGTTGTCCGGATCCGGCTGCGTGATCACCTCGGAGACGACCGGCGGCACGTCCAGGATGGTCGGGACGAGGTAGTCGGTGAACGAAGGGTTCTGGATGACGCCGCCGGCCAGCTTGACCTCCTCCATGAGGGCCAGTCCCAGGCCCTGCGCCGTGCCGCCCTCGATCTGACCGTGCAGCCCCAGCGGGTTCAGCACCCGGCCCGCGTCCAGCGCGGCAGCGATCTGGACCACTCTGGCCACGCCGAGCTCGGTATCGACCTCGACCACTGCGCGCTCGGCAGCGAATGTATAGCAGACGTGCACATCGCCCTGCCCGTCCTCATCAAGGCTCTCGGTGACGCGATGGTGATACACGGCAGTAGTCGTGACCGGGCCGCCTGCCAGCACGTCGGCAAGGCTGCCGAGCCGTGCCCCGTCGACAGTTACCCAGCCATCAACGAGGCTGATTGCCGCAGCCGTCCCGGCGTTAACGTGATCACCGGTCAGCCGCGCTGCCAGGTCCTCGCGAAGCTGCCTGCAGGCCAGCTGCACCGCGCCGCCGGCCATCATCGACTGCCTCGACGCTGAGGTCGAGCCGGCATTTCCCACCAGCGTGTCCGGCGAGTGCATGTGCACCTCGTCGACGCCAAGCTCGGTCCTGACCACCTGGGTGAGCAGGGTGTACAGGCCCTGGCCCATCTCGACGGCCGCGGTATGTATCTCGGCGACCGGGCCATCCGGGCCGGCCATCAGCGTCAGCCGGGCGGTTGCCGCGTCGTCGAAGCCCTCGCTGAATCCGACGTTCTTGTAGCCGACGGCATAGCCGACACCGCGCCGGAGCGACTCGCCACGGGTAACACCGCCGGTGCCGCCGGGATAGTGAGTTAGCGAGCGTCCGGCGAGCGGCTCGGCCACGGGTAGCGGGAGGTGGGCCAGCAACTCGATCAGTTCGCTAACGGGCGCACTGCCGCGCAGCGGCCGGCCGGTAGGCGGCACAGATCCTGGCCGAAGGGCGTTGCGGCGCCGCATCTCGAGCGGGTCGAGGCCGAGCTTGCGCGCCAGCTTGTCCATCTGGGCCTCGTAGGCGAAGCACACCTGCGGCGCGCCGAAGCCGCGCATGGCGCCGCACGGCGGATTGTTGGTGTAGACAACGGTGCCCTCGACCCGCACATTCGGTACCTCGTACGGACCCGCTGCGAAGGTGACCGCGTTGCCGACCACCGCAGGGGAGGACGAGGTGTACGCGCCACCATCGAACATGAGCCGCGCGTCCACGCTGACAAGGCGGCCGTCGGCGCGGGCGCCGTGCCGGATCCAGATGCGGGACGGATGCCTGCGCATGTGGCCGTGAAACGACTCCTCGCGGCCGTAACACATCTTCACCGGCCGGCCTGTGCGCAAGGCGAGCATCGCGGCGTGCACCTGGACGTGGATGTCCTCGCGCGAGCCGAAGGCGCCGCCGACGCCTGCCAGGTGCACCCGGACCTTGTCCTCGGGCAAGCCCAGGCATGGCGCAAGCTGCTCGCGGTCCACGTGCAGCCACTGGGTGGCCACGTACAAGTCGACGCCGCCGTCGTCAGCGGGCACGGCAAGCCCGGCCTCCGGGCCGAGCGGCGCCGGGTCCTGCATGGCGGTCTCGTAGTAGCCCTCGACCCACACCTCGGCGGTCGCGTGCTCGGGGTCGCCGTGGCGCAGGTGCACGTGTCGCAGAACGTTGCCGAACTCGTGCAGCCTGGGCGCGCCGGGATTCAACGCCTGCTCCATGTCCAGCAGCGGTTCGAGCGGCTCAAGATCGGCGCGAACCAGCCGCGCGGCGGCCAGCGCATGCTCCCGGCTGTCGGCGGCCAGTACCGCAATGGGCTCGCCAGCGAACCGGATCACGGCATCGGCCAGCACCGGCTGGTCGTCGAAGTTCAGGCCGAACCGGTTCTTGCCGGGGACGTCCGCGGCCACCAGGACAACCTGTACCCCTGGGCTGCGCGACGCAGCTCGCACGTCGACCCCGCGGATACGGGCGAAGGGGACCAGGCAGCGGGCTGTGGCGCCCCAGAGCATGCCGTCGCGGCTCAGATCGCTGGCATAACTGAACTCGCCGGTGACCTTTGGTACGGCATCGATCCGGACGACATCATCACCGACACCGCCTGCCTGCCTGACGCCGTACATGGCCGTCACGATTGCATTTCAGGATGCCGCGGATGCAGGGCCTAACGTCCCGTTCAGGCCCGCGGTAGATCGCGTCGCAGGAACTGGCCCGCCCCCAGCCTGCCGTGAAATCCGTCGGCATCGACGAGCACCTTGCCTCGCTGCATGACAACGTCGGCGCGGCCGCGCACGGCCATGCCCTCGTAGACCGAGTAGTCAGTCGCCGAGTGGTGCGCCGCCGCCGACAGCATGCGCTCCGCCGCCGGGTCGAACACGACCAGGTCGGCATCGGCACCCGGTATCACTGCGCCTTTCCGCGGATAGAGCCCGAACAGCCTGGCTGGACCGGTGGCCGACAGCGCGACCCAGCGGGCCAGCGAGATGTGGCCCGCCACGACCCCCTGGTAGAGCAGGACCAGCCGTTCCTCGACTCCGTGCAGCCCGTTCGGGATCAGGGTGAAGTCCCGCTCACCACGGGCCTTCTGGGCAGCGGTGAACGGGCAGTGGTCTGTCGACACCACGTCCAGGTCGCCGCGCTGCAGTCCCTGCCACAGCGCCTGCTGATCGGCCATGGTGCGCAGCGGCGGCGAGCAGATGTACCGGGCTCCGTCCGGGCCTGATAGCCGGTCCTCGTCGAGGAACAGGTACTGCGGACAGGTCTCCGCGTAGACCTGCTGTCCGCGGTCCCGCGCGGCGTGGACGGTAGCCAGCGCCTGCGCGGCCGAGAGATGCGCGATGTAGACGGGCGCTCCGGCCAGCTCGGCCAGCTTGATCAGCCGGCCGGTCGCCTCGCCCTCGAGCAGGGCCGGTCGGCTCGCTGCGTGGTAGCGCGGGCCGGTCTGGCCGGCGGTCACGCACTCGCTCCGCAGCTCCTCGATGACCGCGCCGTTCTCGGCGTGCACGGCGGTCAGGATGCCAAGGCGGCCGGCCTCCCGCAGGATCCGGTAGATCCGGGCATCGTCGATCATGTAGACGCCGGGATACGCCATGAAGATCTTGATAGACGTAACGCCCGCTTCGGCCAGGCTGGCTAGCTCCGCCAGAACCTGGTCGTTCACCTCGGAAATCATCATGTGGAAGGCGTAGTCGATATGCGCGCGCCCGGCCGCCTTGGCGTGCCAGCGTGCGAGGCCGGCCAGCAGCGACTCGCCGCGCTCGTGGCCGGCGTAGTCGACGATGGTCGTGGTGCCGCCGTACGCGGCCGCCGTGGTCCCGGTCACGAAGTCATCGCACGCCACGCCGTTCGGGGTCGCCAGTTCCATGTGCGTATGCACGTCCACCCCACCGGGCAGCACGTATCTGCCCGCAGCGTGGATCCTCTGGTCGGCTGAGCCAAGCGAGGTGCCGACGGCGGCGATCTGCTCGCCGTCAATCAGCACGTCGGCCCGCACCGCGCCGGCGGCGCTCAGCACGATGCCGCCCGAGATGAGGGTCCGCATCGTTGGTCCTCCGAAGGATAGAAGTCCCATGCAGCACGAGACCTAAGGCCCTAACCGGCAGCAGCCCGTGCAGGAGATCTTAGCCGTGGACTGCGCAAGGGAGCATCCGATGGAGTTCACGCTCAACGGCAGCCCGGTCTCGGTCGAAGTTAGCACCGATCAGCACCTGCTCGAGGTGCTCCGGGAGCACTGCCAGGTGACCTCGGTGAAGAACGGCTGCGCACCCGAGGGATCCTGTGGCGCCTGCACGGTCCTGGTAGACGGCAACGCGGTCGTGTCGTGTGCGCAGCCGGCCCTCAGGTTCGCGGGCCGCGAGATCATCACTCACGAGGGCCTGGACGCCGACGTGCGCGCCAGGTGGGCCGAGTGTTTCGTGGCGTCGGGCGCTTCGCAGTGCGGCTTCTGCTCGCCGGGCATCGTCATGAAGGCGCAGGCACTGCTGCGGAAGACGCCAGACCCCAGCCGGGAACGGATCGCGGCAGCCCTGGCGGGGAACCTGTGCAGGTGCACCGGCTATACGAAGATCATCGATGCAATCGCGTACGCGGCCCGGGCAGCCCGTGGCGAGCCGCTGCCGCCGGTTGACCATGGCGGTCGCGTCGGCTCGCCGACCGCCCGCTACCAGGGATGCGAACTCGCGCTCGGGGACAAGGCCTACATCGACGACCTGGCCATGCCGGGGATGCTGTTCGGCGCGGTCCGGTTCGCGGATCATCCGCGCGCCAGGATCCTGCGGATCGACGCCGAGCGCGCCCGCGCACATCCCGGCGTCGCATGTGTCCTGACGGCCGCCGACGTACCCGGCGATCGGATTCAGGGCGAGCTTGTCCAGGACTGGCCGCAGCTTTATTCCGTCGGCGAGGTCACCAGGTACACCGGCGATGTCCTCGCGCTGGTGGCCGCGGACAGCACGGCTGCTGCGCGCGTGGCAGCGGCGCTCGTGGATGTCGAGTACGACGTTCTCGATCCGGTGACCAGTCCGCTAGCTGCGCTCAAGCCCGAGGCGCCGCAGCTCCATCCGCATGCCGACGGCAACGTGCTTTCGGTCTCGCAGGTCAGGCGCGGTGATGTCGACGCATGGCTGGCCAAGTCCGCGCACGTGGTCACCGAGACATTCGCCACCCAGTTCATCGAGCATGCATTCCTGGAGCCGGAGTCCTCGCTCGCTTATCCCGCCGGACACGGCGTGCACTTCTACTCACAGGGCCAGGGCATCTGGAGCGACCGGCGCCAGGTCGCCGGGCTGCTCGGCCTCCCGGAGCAGGAGGTGCGAGCCACGCTGGTCAGCAGCGGCGGCGCCTTCGGCGCGAAAGAGGACCTGGGTGTCCAGGGACACGCGGCGCTGCTCGCGCAGCGCACGGGCAAGCCGGTCAAGCTCACCTTGTCCAGGGCAGAGAGCCTGCGTTTCCACGTCAAGCGGCACCCGCTCACGATGACCTATACGGTCGGCTGCGACGCGGATGGCCGACTCACCGCGGTGCGCGCCCGGATTGTCGGCGACACGGGCGCCTACGCCAGTGTCGGCGCGAAGGTGCTCGAGCGAGCAGCGGGTCACGCCTGCGGGTGCTACCGGGTGCCGGCCGTAGACGTCGAGGCGCGGGCCGTGTATACGAACAACCCGCCGTGCGGTGCGATGCGCGGTTTCGGCGCCAACCAGGTTAACTTCGCAATGGAAGGCATGCTGGACAGGCTGGCCGACCGTATCGGGCTGGACGGATGGGACATCCGCTGGCTGAACGCGGTCGACGTGGGCGACATCTTCGCCACCGGCCAGCGGCTCGGGCCAGGCGTGGGGCTGCGCAAGACACTGATGGCAGTCAGGGACGATTTCAAGCAGGCGCGGCACGCGGGCATCGGCTGCGCGGTCAAGAACACCGGCGTCGGCAACGGCCTCGTCGAGTACGGCAAGGCGATCATGCGGCCGGAACCGGACGGCTCGGTGACGATCTATCAGCCCTGGACTGAGATGGGCCAGGGAGTCTTCACCGTGCTCTCGCAGATCGCCTGCGAGCAGCTCGGACTGACGCCAGACCAGATCACGGTCACGGTCGACACCGAGCGCGAGCTCAACTGCGGTCAGACCACGGCGTCCCGCGGCACCGTGCTCGGCGGCCAGGGCGTGATCGCGGCGGCGGCCAAGCTGGCCGCACGGCTCGAGCGGCTGTACGGCCCGGACGCTCGCCATCCGAGCCGGGACCAGCTGGCCAGCCTGGCCGGCGAGGAGTTCTACGGGGAGTTCACGATCGACTGGACTACCGCTCCAGGCGCTGGGGTCGCTGAGCCGGTGACCCACTTCGCATACGGCTGGGCCACGCAGGTAGTCCTGCTGGATGCCGACGGCCGGATCGAGAAGGTAGTGGCCGCGCACGACGTGGGCCGGGTGATCAACCCGACGCTGCTCGAGGGGCAGATCGAGGGTGCCGTGCACATGGGCCTGGGCCACGCGCTCTCGGAGGAGTACGTCGTCGAGGCCGGCAGGCCAGTTACCACGACGCTAAAGTCGCTCAACATCATCCCGCCGGCCGGCATGCCGCCGGTCGACTGCAGGTTCGTCGAGGAGTACCAGCCCGAAGGGCCCTACGGCGCGAAGGGCGTCGGCGAGATCGGCCTGGTGCCGACCGCATCGGCGGTGGCAGGCGCGCTGCATCACTTCGACGGCACGTGGCGGACCCGGCTGCCGATGAAGGAGTCGGCTGCGGCGCGGGCGGCGGTGCCAAGACTGGCCAGGGCACGGTCATGACTCCCGGCGGCGCGACACTGGCGCTCTGCGGAGCCACGGTCGTCACCTCACTCGACCCGCCCGAGGTGATCGGGACCGACCTCGTGCTCAGCGGTGACCGGGTACTAGGCGCGCAGGCTGCCCCGCCTGGGGTGATCCGCCGCGACTGCACCGGCACCGTCATCGTGCCCGGCGCTGTCTGCGCCCACCACCACATCTACTCGGCGCTGGCCCGGGGCATGCCCTTTAACCTGGACCCGCCCGCGGACTTCACGCAGATCCTGCAGCGCGTCTGGTGGCGACTGGACCGGGCCCTGGACGAGGCCAGCATCCGGGCGTCCGCGCTCGCCGCCGGTCTGGAGGCCTTGCTGGCCGGGACCACCACCGTCGTGGACCATCACGCATCCCCGAACGCAATCGACGGCTCGCTCGATGTCATCGCCGACGCGCTGGGCCAGCTCGGCCTGCGCTCGGTGCTGTGCTACGAGGTGACGGACCGGGACGGACCCGGCCGGGCCGCGGCTGGCCTGGCCGAGAACCGCCGGTTCCTCAGCGCCGCGTCGAGGCCGCTGGCCCGCGGCATGATGGGCGCGCACGCCTCATTCACTATGTCCGACGAGACGCTGGCCGCCTGCGTCGACAGCGCGGCAGCGGCAGGCGTTGGCATCCACATCCACGTGGCTGAGGACGGGGCCGACAACCGGGACTCTGTGGCGCGCTGCGGCCTGACGGCGGCCAGTCGGCTCCAGCGGGCAGGGGTCATCACAGCCGACTCCCTGCTTGCGCACTGCGTACACGTCAGCGGCTCCGAGATCGCGCTGATCGAGGAAGCACAGGCCACTGTCGCGTGCAACCCGCGCAGCAACATGAACAACTCCGTCGGGCACTCCCCGTTCAGCCTGCGCACCGGCCGGGTCGCGCTGGGCACCGACGGAATCGGCGGCAACATGATCGCCGAGTCGCAGGCGGGCTTCTTCCGGGCCAGGGAGGCCACGCTCCAGACTGCGCCGCAGTGGCCCCTGGCCCGGCTGTCGGCCGGCGCGGCTCTGGCGGGCCGGGTGTTCACCGAGCCGCTGCTCGGCACGCTCCGGCCGGGCGCGCCCGCGGACATAGTGGTGCTCGACTACCCGGCACCGGCTCCGCTGACAGCGTCGACCCTGGCCGGGCACTGGGTGTTCGGACTGGATGCCCGGTGCGTGCGGGACGTCTACGTGGCCGGCCAGCTCGTGATCGAAGCGGGCCGGTCGACCCGGCTCGACACCCTGGAGCTGGCGGCCAAGAACGCGGCGCAGGCAGCGCGGCTGTGGACCAGGGCCGAGCAGATCCCGCCGCACGAGTTCGCGCCTACTGAATGGAGGACGAGATGAGGGTCGCGCTCTACCTGCAGGACAAGCATCCGCTGCGGGAAAGCATGGAATACGCGCAGTATGCCGAGGCACGCGGCTTCGAGGCGGTCTGGCAGGCCGAGAGCCGGCTTGCGCGTGAGTGCACCGTCCCGATGGCCGCATACGCAGCGGTAACGAGCCGGATCAAGATTGCCTCCGGGGTGGCCTCGATCTGGACCCGGAATGTCGGGCTGCTTGCCGCCACGTTCTCGACGCTGGACGAGCTGGCGCCCGGCCGGATAATCATGGGCCTCGGTGCGTGGTGGGAGCCGCTCGCCCACAAGGTGGGTGTGGATCGCCGCAAGCCGCTGCGCGCGATGCGGGAGGTGGTGGAGGCTACCCGCGAACTGCTCAGCATGAAGCAGGTCAGCTACAACGGCGAGTTTGTGCACCTAGACGAGGTCGCGCTCGACGTCGTGCACGGTGACACCGGGCCGCGCAGGATACCGATCTATGTCGGCGCGACCGGCATGCAGATGCTCGAGCTGGCGGGGCAGATCGGCGACGGCGTCGTGCTCAACTATATGGTCAGTCCCGAGTACACGACGCGTGCCGTGCAGGCGGTAGCCGTCGGCGCCGAGCGGGCAGGCCGGTCACTGGACGACATCGACCGCCCGCAGCTCGTGGTCTGCTCGATGGATCGCGACCGGGCGCTGGCCCTTGATCGCGCCCGCGAGCTGCTCACCCAGTATCTCGGCCAGCAGCCGCACATCATGAAGGCCAGCGGGGTGGATCCGGCGCTGATCGAGGCAATCGGCAAGGTGATCACCTGGCCCGCGACAGCTGATGATATCCGCAAGGCCATGAGGCTCGTTACCGACGACGCCGTTCAGGCCATCTCCGCCTCGGGCACTCCCGAAGAGTGCCGCGCCAAGGTCGAAGAGTACGTCGCCAACGGCGCCACCTGCCCGATTCTTTATCCGCTCGGCGACGACGTCCGCCTCATGATCGACACCTTCGCCACGATCTGACCGCACATCTAGGTAAGGAGCACATTGACATGAGAAGCTTCATCGGCCGTGACATCTTGTCGCTCAAGGACTTCGAGCGGGAAGAATTCCTCCAGATCTTCCGGGTCGCCGACGAGCTTGCCCCGTACGCAGAGAAGCGCCGCAACGGCGACTTGCTCGCGCACAAGACCTTGCTGACCGCGTTCTACCAGCCAAGCACCAGGACCCGCATGTCCACCGAGGCCGCGATGCACCGGCTTGGCGGACACGTGCTCGGCTTCTCCGATTCCAAGATGACCCGGGCAGGGGACTTCTACCAGGAGACCATGAAGGACACCGTCCACATGCTGGAGTACTACGGCGACGTTATCGCGATGCGGCACTACCAGAAGGGCGCGCCGCACGAGGCCGCCCGCTGGGCGTCGGTGCCGGTCATCAACTGCGGCGATGGCTGGGGCGAGCATCCGACCCAGGTACTCGGTGATCTTTACACGATCTGGAAGATCCGCGGCAGCCTGGACGGACTGAAGGTGCTGCTCGTCGGGGATATGCGGATGCGCACCATGCACTCGATCCTCTACTCGATGTCGCAGTTCGACATGGAGGCAACGGTCGTCTCGCCACCGCAGATGATGCTGAACGAGGACTTCAAGGCAGAGCTGGACGAGCGCAGCGTCAGCTACCGCGAGGTGGAGAGCGTCGAGAAGGGCATCGCCGACGCGGACGTCATCTACATCGAGCCGGTCGTCCAGGCCGACTACACGCAATCCAGGGTCGAGCCCACTGCCGAGCACGGGGCCACGCCCGAGGCCTACAAGGTGACGCGGCAGGTGCTGAGGGACCGGGCCAAGTCGAGCTCAATCGTGCTGCACTCCCTGCCCCGGATGGATGAGCTGTCGACCGATGTCGACAGCACCAGGCACGCCCAGTACTGGTTCCAGGCGTACTCGGGCATGGTGCTGCGGATGGCGCTGCTGGCGATGGTCCTCGGCGCGGCGGAGTAGGAGGAGAAGTCATGCAGACAGGACTACGCGGCCGCGATCTCATCGACCTGTCGGAATGGTCGAAAGACGAGATAGACACTCTGCTCGACGTGGGGATGTCGCTGAAGCGGGACCGCGCTCTCGGCCGGGCGCATCCGGTACTGCAGGACAAGACCCTCGCGATGCTGTTCTTCTACGCCAGCACCCGCACAAGGGCCTCCTTCGAGGCGGGCATGACCCAGCTCGGCGGGCATGCCATGTTCCTGGAGAGCCGGACCTCGCAGATCGCACACGGGGACACGGCGAAGGAGATCGGCGACATACTCGGCCGGTACAACGACGGCATCGCGATCCGGCATGTCGACTGGGGAGTGGGCAACTCCTACATTCGTGCCGTTGCCGAGGCGAGCCGGGTGCCCGTCCTCAACATGCAGTGCGACATCTACCATCCGCACCAGGCGCTTGCTGACCTGATGACGGTCATCGAGCGCTTCGGCGACCCGCGCGGTCGCACGGCCACGATCAGCTGGGCGTACGCAACGAGTTACCAGAAGCCGATCAGCGCGCCGCAGAGCCTGGCCCTGCTGCTCCCGCGGTTCGGCATCAACGTCCGCCTGGTGCACCCGCCTGAGTTCGCGCTGATGCCGGAGAAAGTCGCGCAGGCCGAGGAATTCGCCCGGCGCGCGCACGCCTCGTTCGAGATCTCGGACGACTTCGACAAGGGATTCGCGGACACCGATGTCATCTATGCCAAGAGCTGGGGCGCTGTGAACACCACGACTGACGAGGCCGAGGGCAAGCGGCTGATTGACCGGTACTCATCCTGGATCACCGACGCCCGCCGCATGAGCACCGCGAGCGAGGACGCCATCTTCATGCATCCGCTGCCGGCCGACCGCAATGTCGAGGTTACCGATGAGGTCATCGACGGCCCGCAGTCCGCGGTATACGACGAGGCGGAGAACCGGCTGCACGCCCAGAAGGCCGTCATGGCCCTCACGATGAGCTGACGAGAAGGCTGTGATGCCCGCAAAGACGGCCGTCGTCGCCATCGGCGGCAACTCGCTGATAAAGAACCCGCAACACCAGACTGTCCGGGATCAGTACCTGGCCGCGCACGAGACGACGGTGCACGTCGTGTCAATGGTCGCGCGGGGCTGGAACGTGATCGTGAGCCACGGAAACGGGCCGCAGGTCGGGTTCGTCCTGCGGCGTTCCGAGTTGGCCGCCCGCGAACTGCACGAGGTGCCGCTTGACGTCTGCGGCGCTGACACGCAGGGCGCCATCGGGTACGCCCTGGCCCAGAACCTGCAGAACGAGATGCGCCGGCGCGGGGTGGAGCGCCCAGTGGCAGCCCTCGTCACGCAGTGCGAGGTCGCTCACGAGGATCCGGCGTTTGCCAGCCCGAGCAAGCCCATCGGCTCATTCATGGCCGAGGCGGACGCGAAACGTCGGCAGGCGGAGGACGGCTGGGCCGTGATCGAGGACGCCAACCGCGGCTGGCGCCGCGTCGTTGCTTCGCCCCGGCCGCTGCGCATCGTCGAACTGGACGCGATCAAGACCCTGGTGGACGCAGGTGTCGTGGTCGTCGCTGTGGGCGGCGGCGGAATCCCAGTGGTGCGCAACGATGCCGGGGACCTGGAGGGCGTCGCAGCGGTCATCGACAAGGACCTGGCCAGCTCGCTGCTCGCGCAGCGGCTTGACGCCGACCTGTTCCTCATCGCTACGGCTGTCGAGAAGGTCGCGCTTGGCTTCGGCACGCCAGCCCAGCGATGGGTGGACAAGCTCAGCCTGGGGGAGGCGCGGCGTTACCTTTCAGAAGGCGGTCATTTCGCTAAGGGCAGCATGGCGCCGAAGATCCAGGCAGTCATCGAGTACCTCGAGCACAGCGGCGGCGAGGCACTGATCACGGACCCGGAGCACATCGAGGCAGCGCTCCGGGGTCACGGCGGCACCCGGATCACCGTGCGCTGACGCTCTCTCAGCGCCCGGCTGCCAGCCGGGCGGACATGCGCTGCTCCAGTCCCGGCGCGCCGCCGCATCGTGCCCCTAATGAACGTGATCGGCCGATGACCTTGATCGCGCAATGAGTTGATCGCCTGCGGTCACTGCCGAGCTTGACGCAGTGCGCTCAGGCCTGTCCGGTCCAGGCCGCACCGCTCGCTGACGTCTGCCGCACTGAGCGCGCCGCAGTCGAGGCCGCGAAGCAGGAACCCGGCAAGAGCCTGCGCGGTGGCCGGTTCCTCGAGCGTGCCGCTGTCAGCCGACATCGTGTACGAGCGCAGCCGAGCGCACGCGCGATCGACGCCTGCGAGGAAGAAGCCGTATGTCGCCGCGTACCGGCTGGCCAGCTGCGCCGGGTGCAGGTCCCAGCCCTGGTAGAAGCCACGCTCCAGGCTGCGGCGCACCAGGCGCGAATGTTCCCGCCACGCTGCGACTACGTCGGCAGGCGATCCAGTCGGCAGCACGTTGCTCGAGCCATCGGAGAGGCGGACTCCGGTTCCAGCCGCCGCAACCTGCATCACCGCACGGGCGTGATCGGCAGCGGGGTGGTCCAGCCGCTGGAACTCCCCGGCAATGCCCAGGGCCGCCGCGTAGTCGTATATCCCGTAGTGGACGCCGGCGAGTCGCTCGCCACCAGCATGCACACAGCGGGCGATGGTGGCGCTGCCATCGGCGCCCAGTATGAGCTGCGGCGTTTCGGCCTGGATCTCGAACCGGAGGCTGCCGCCAGGCAGCCTGAATGCCTGCTCCAGGCGGTCGCACAGCAGCGCCATCGCCTGGACCTGGTCGGCCGAGGTGACTTTCGGCAGGGTCAGCACGAAACCCGCAGGCATCGGTCCGCGCGCCAGCAGTTCCGCGACGAAGAGGCTGACGGTGCGGATGGCCCGCAGCCGGGTCGCTGCCTCGAGGCTCTTACATCGGATGCCGGTGAAGGGCGGGGCCGAACCGCCCTCAGCTGCAGCGGCAAGATTCCTCGCGGCTGCCACTGCATCTCTGTCTTCAGCGGCGCCGTCGTCGCTGGCCGGCTTGTAGCCGTCTTCGAAATCCAGTCGCAGGTCTTCGACCGGCTCACTGGAGAGCTTCGCTACTACCCGCTCCCGCACCGTGGCGGCGAGGTCATCCGGCAGGCCCATTGCCGTACCGAATTCGGCCAGCGAGGATCCGCAGTCGGCCAGGGCCTGCCGGGCCTGCTGGCCCCAGTCAGCCGCCAGCTCCGGATGGAACCGGTCAGCCGGGGTGTATGCGGTGTGCACCGGCTGCCGCCCGGTGCGCTCACCGGGGTAGTTCGCATTCAGCGCCCGGTCGGACGCGGCGAGCATCTCGTCGACCTCAGCAGCCGCCTGCGCGATCGCATCCGGCAGCCCGGCAGTCGACTGCGTACGTCCATCACTCACGGCCGCACCCACTGTCGTGACTAGATGCTGTCGTGCAGCGTGCGCGGAGGGTGGCGGCACCGTCGCCGTCGAGTTCGTCGCAGTAGGTCGCGCGGCCGGTCATGGCCATGACCAGGGCCAGGGTGCTGCCGGACACCAACGGCCCGGCGCCGGTGGCGAAGGGGCCGTCGCTGGCTTGCAGTTGCAGGCCGGCGATCCGCCCTTTGGCGGGGACGACGAGGTCAGAGCCCTGGTAGTAGGAGGCCAGCGGGGTGAGTGTGGTGATCGGGTAGTCGCGGTGGATGCCCAGCGGCCGGCGGATGTCCTCGCCGTGCACGATCGTTTCGCCGAGCACCGCCACGGTCGGCAGCGGTGCTTTGGTGGTGCTGGTGACGACGCCGAGGAACCGTGCGAGCGTCTCGGCTGGGGTGGCGCCGAGTTGCTCGGCCAGTCGCATGGCCACCATTTTGTCGAAGTCGAACCGGCAGCGGATCACGCCGGCCAGCCACCGCGCGGGGTTGAGGGATGCTCCGGCGGTGAGGTGTGCGAGCACCTGGCGCACGGTGAACCCGGTGCACAGGGACGGTGTCGCCCACTGCTCGTCGGTCAGGTCCGCGAGGTCAGCGGCCAGGGCGGCTCGCTCGGCGTGCACCAGCGGCCAGATGCTGCTCGCCTGATGCAGATTGGTTGTCGGTTCGGGGCTAGTCATTCTGACGAATCTCCTGTTTCCGGGGCGCTCGAACGTTGGTCCGCGCGGTCTGCGACTGACCAGTCCGCCTTCAGCGCGGAGTTGAGAGCGGCTTCTCCATGTAGATGCGCCGGTAGCCGTCCTCGGCCCGCCGCTCGGCTTCGGCGTAGCCCAGCCGGGCGTAGATCGCCTGGTTCTCGGTCATAGCGTCATGGGTGACCAGGGCCATCCGGGTCAGCCCGCACCTGGCTCCCTCTCGCTCGGACGGAAGGCACGTAGTCGCGCAGCATCGGGGCCGGTGCCTTGTCCATCCTGGTCAGGTATCTCGCGTAGGCGGCGTCGATGAGTGCCCTGATGGCGGGCAGGTCGGCAGCGGTCGCGCGCCGCAGGCTGTGCATGTCAGGTGTGATATCCGGACGCGGAGGCACCCCGGCACTCTACAGCCGTCGTAGCCCCTCACACATAGTCGCGACCGGCCTGCCAGAAGTCCTTGAAAGAAGTCCGGGAGGCGGTGTCGGATCGGGGCAGCAGCGTTCGTAGCAGGGGTAAACGGGTACCCGCGTGGGGCGCCCCAAGCCACGGGAGATGATCCGAGATGCAGTATCTGATGTCCGTGATCGACGACACGGCGGGCCTCGCCACCCCGGACGAGGAGGCCGCGATCGACGTGTTCAACGACCGGCTCCAGGCGGAGGGTCGCTGGGTGTTCGCCGGCGGCCTTGCTGCGCCCAGCACGGCCACCGTGATCGACAACCGGGGCGGGGAGCCGTTGTTCACCGACGGGCCGTTTGTGGAATCGAAGGAGTATCTCGCGGGCTTCTGGATTATCGAGGCCGCCGATCTCGACGTGGCCCTCAAGCTCGCCGCCGAGGGGTCGAAGGCCTGCAACCGGAAGATCGAGGTGCGGCCCTTCCTGTGAACAGGGTCGACCTGCGCGAGGCGATCACCCGGGCACACCAGGAGGAGTGGGCGCGGGTGGTCGCCTCCCTGACCAGGCGTTTCGGTGATCTCGACATCGCCGAGGAAGCGGCGGCCGAGGCGTTCGCGACCGCCGTAGAGCGGTGGCCGGCCGACGGCGTACCGCCCAACCCCGGCGCCTGGCTGACCACCACCGCCAGCCGCAAGGCCATCGACCGGATCCGGCGCGAGAACAAGCGCCACGACAAGCAGAAGCAGGCCCAGATGCTGAACGACGACCCGCCCGGGCCTCGCGGCGCCATCGACGACGACCGGCTCCGGCTGATCTTCACCTGCTGTCACCCGGCGCTGGCGATGCCGACCCGCGTAGCGCTGACGCTCCGCATGGTCGGCGGCCTGACCGTGGCCGAGATCGCCCGTGCCTTCCTGGTGCAGGAAACCGCCATGGGGCGGCGGATCACGCGCGCGAAGGACAAGATCAAGGCGGCTCGCATCCCGTACCGGGTGCCGGCCGCTGACGATCTGCCGGCCCGCGTCTCCGGCGTCCTTGCCGTGCTGTTCCTCGCCTTCAACGAGGGCTACCTGGCGACCGGCCCCGACACCGGGCCCGTACGTCACGTACTGACCGCCGAGGCGATCCGGCTCACTCGCCTGATCCGTGCCCTCATGCCCGACAACGGCGAGGTGGCCGGGCTGCTGGCGCTGATGCTCCTCATCGAAGCCCGCCGCACCGCCCGGGTTTCGGCGAGCGGCGAGCTGGTCACCCTTGACGAGCAGGACCGCGGGGCCTGGGACACCGCAATGGTCGCCGAGGGCCACCGGCTGGTGCGCGAGCGCCTGGCCGCCGGGGTGGCTCCGGGTCGGTACCAGATCCTGGCGGCGATCAACGCCGTGCACACCTCCGCCCGCGACATGCGCGACACCGACTGGTCGCAGATCCTCGCCCTTTACGACCAGCTTGTCCGCCTTGACCCCTCCCCGATCATCGCCTTGAATCGGGCCATCGCGGTCGCCGAGCTTGACGGCCCGGAGGTGGCGCTGGCGGCCGTCGATCGTCTTGAGGACAAGCTGGCCGGCTATCACCTCTACCATGCGACCCGCGCCGACCTGCTGCGCCGACTGGGCCGAAGTCAGGGGTCGCGCGCGGCGTACGACAAAGCCATCGAGCTGGCGGCCAACACCGCCGAGATCGCGTACCTGACACGCCGCCGTGACCAGCTGAGGTAGCCAGCGGCGCTGACGCTGATGAGGTGGATCGCGCGGCTAAGCTCCGGCTGCGTTACGACGCTCCTGGCTCATGACACCGAGGGCCTGGGTCGGCACGAACGGCCGCACGTGCTGTGCCGGGCAGGTGTGGCGGTGCGGCTGGTTACGTCCGGATATCGCGGATGATCGCGATGAGCTCGCGCGTCGTGCCGCGCAGCATTGGCATCCGGGCCATTGAGATGAGCCGGTCGGCCAGGGGGACTGTCGCGTCGATCAGGCGGTACGTCTTCGCGCGCCCCGGTGAGGTGTCGTAGACCCAGAACAACACCATGCCCATCGAGTAGAGCCAGAGCAGCTCCGGCAGTTCGGCGCGTAGCTCACGGTCGATCTTGGCCGCTGACCCGTCAGCGACCTCTCGGTACAAGGCGATCGATGCGTCCCTGGCCGGGCTGGACTCCTTGCTGAACGGGCTCAGCGGGCTCGTGGGCTCTGCTGCGCTCTTGTAGAACGTGGCGGCGAACGAATGGTAGGGGTCCAGTACCCGGATCAGGGCCGTGAGCGTGCCGTGCAGCCGGCTGGCGAAGTCACGCTCGCTGTCGAGCATGCCGCGGCATGCCGCGGCATGCTCGACGTGGCTGCGCAGGTAGAACTCCTGGATCAGCTCTTCTTTGGAACTGAAGTAGTAGTAAGCATTGCCAATCGAGACGGCCGCCTCGCGCGCTATCGCCCGCATCGTCGCGGCCTCGTAGCCGCGCTCGCGGAAGAGCCGCAGGGCCGCCTCAACGATGGCGGCCCTGGTCTGCTCAGCCCTCGGCGTCAGCCTAGGCTCTGCCGGCTGGGTCACTGAGCGGACCTCTTCAGGCCGGGCCGCCAGAGGGACTGCGGCCCTGATAGCCCGGTCGGCAGAACCGCTTTCGACGCGGATGTCGTTGTCGGCTCCGGCCGGTCTGCCGTGGCCCTGAGCCGTCGGTGCAGCCTGGTCAGGCTCGCGATGCCCGCGAGGTACAGCACGGCCAGCAGCAGCAGGACTTCCCCGATCTTCGTCGCCAGCAGCTGAATCGCCTGCCTGGCGGTGACACTGTCACCTGACGTCCGCATGCTCAGGGCGACGAACCCCAGGCTGATGAGGTAAAAGCAGACCACGATCAGGTTGCTCATCCCCCTGGCGGCGCTGTCACTGCCGCCGAGCGCGTCGACCAGGAACAGGCGGCCGCTGCGCGACAAGACCTGGCCGACGACGACAGTAAGGCCGGCGCTCACGAGGAGATAGATGAGGTAGGTAACGACGATGCTCATGGCCGCTCCTGAGAGCTGATGTTCTTGAACGTGTTCAAGTCTCCTCCCGCCTAGTAGCCTTGACTAGGTCATGGCAGCGTGACTTCGAACACGTTCAAGAGCCGCCCGGCGCGCCCTGAGCGCGCGAACCGAGGGCGGCGGGCTGGTACGCGCTGATCTTGTTTAAATGTCCGCGCTACTGACTTCTGTGAGTTCGGCGCAACTGTGTCTGGTTTCAGGTAGTTAATGTTGCTATGTTGACCTCGTGATTGGCTCCGATGCCTACCGGGGGACTGACGATGACGCAATCCAGCAGCGGAGCCGGATTCCCCGGCGAATCGCGAGCCGACGGTGCGCCGATATCTCCCGGCGGCTATTGCACGGCATGCGGCGACCTATACGGCTCCGGCCAGAGTTACTGCGGGCGGTGCGGCAACCGCTTGACCGGTGATACGCACGCTGAGGAGACAGCCGGCCCTGCGACAAGCGTCGCGCCCAGCCGTAGCACGCCGCATCCACAGCCGCCGCTTGCCGGCGACCCGCCCTACAGTGGCGGCGCAACGGTCGGCGCCATCCTTTTGAGCGTGTTTATGCCGCTCATTGCGCTCATCGCTGCGCTGGTGCTGCGCTCCCAGGAGCGCAGACAAAAGCGCAGGCAATTCCTGAAAAACTGGGCGATCGGCTCAGCCATTTGGATGTGCACCGGATGGCTGATACCCCTCATCGCGCTCAGTACCGCAACTTCCGGAGCGTCCGGCTGCCAAGGAGGCATCAACCAGCTCATTCCGCCGAGCTATCAAAGCAACGACGGCGTGCATTGGCAGGCCACGTACACCTGCATGAACGGCGGTACCGAGACCAGATCTGTGCCATCCAGTCAGGTACCTGGCGGCTGACAGCATCGCGGCTGCTTGCGGCTATCCGCCTTGCGTGACCCGGATGACCGTCTTGCCGGGCATCCGGCGGTCAGCGGTGAACGCGGACGGCACTTCGGCGAGCGGTCGCACGGCCCCGACGATCGGGTTCAGCCGCCCGGACCGCACCCGCTCAGCGAGGTCCGCCAGCCGGAACCGGTCCGGCTCGACCACGAAGAAGATCGCCCGGCCGTCGGCGGGCCGTACCTTTGGCGGGCCGACGATCGTGACGAGCGTGCCGCCTGCGCGCACCAGCGGGACCGAGCGTTCGAGGACCTCGCCGCCGATCACGTCGAACGCGACGTCGACCTCGCCGGCGTCCTCCAGCCGGTCGGCCTGCAGGTCCACGAACGCGTCCGCGCCCAGGCCGAGGGCGGCCTCCCGGTCGCTGGCACGACCGGTACCGATCACGCGGGCGCCCAGCTCGTGCGCGAGCTGCACCGCGATCGATCCGACGCCGCCCGCAGCGCCATGGATCAAGACGGTCTGGCCCGTCCGGAGGTGGGCGTGGTCGAACAGGCCCTGCCAGGCGGTCAGCCCGGAGATGGGCAGGGCGGCGGCCACGGTGTGGTCGATGTCGGCCGGAAGCGGAGCGAGGTTGCGGGCCTCCACCGCGGTGTACTCAGCCAGCGACCCGTCGCGGGTCCAGTCGGCCAGTCCGAACACCCGCTGGCCCACGGTCAGGCCGGTGGTGCCGTAGCCCAGCTCGGCGACAACACCCGACAGCTCGTGTCCGGGTACGGTCGGGGTCCGGTCCCGGCCGGCGCGGTCAGTCCACGTACCCGGCCAGTCCAGCTCCCCTGGGGTGAACCCGGCTGCGTGGACGCGCACGATCACGTCGTTTTCGGCCGCGTGCGGCCGGGGAATGTCGGACAGCGTAAGCCCGGCGGCGCCGGCGGCGCGGTCTCGTACAGTGATGGCTTGCACGACAGTTCCTTCTGCGACGAATCCGGGTTCTGTTGCGCCCCTCCGGGACGCCCTACGCGCCGTCGCTAGGGCTAACTTGATCAGATCAGTGCAGCGCCCAGTCGGCCAGCCCAGGGCGTTCGCCTGGGCGGCTCGGCTCCGGTACTAATCGTGGGTGCTTTCCTCGGGCTCCTGGTACCAGCGAACCCGGTCCCCGAGGCGCGCGCGCAGCTTCCAGCGCCGGGATTTCGGAGCATCCTCTGCCGCTGCAATAAGGGCAGCTGCCTGGGCCGCAGGATCGTAGGTCACGCCGACCGGCACTAGGTCCGGCTTGTCGGCGATGAGCCCGCGGATCTTGTCCAGGTTCATCGTGACCGTGCGCCACCAGCCCCAGTCGTCACCCACGATGGGCCTGTACAGTCCAAGCGAGACCGTCCCAACCTCCGTGCCGTCCCGGACTGGGTAGCCGGACAGCAGGTACACGATGTCGCGGGCATCCTTCTCATTCAGCTGGACGATCTGGAGCTTTGACAGCAGTACGTCGAGCGGGTCCAGGGTGTGCGGCATGCGGGTGATGCGGGCACGGAAATCCAGCTCGTGGCACATGGACAGCTTGTCGATCAGCACGTCGATCGGACGGCCGCTGACCGCTGAGACGAAGTAGAGCTGCTTGTGGCCGTACAGCGCGTTGAAGTTCTTGTCCGGCTGGTGACCTTGCTCGATCAGGAAGTTCTGCAAGGCCTTGCGGGACGAGGTCACCGCGGCGAGGTCGATGTCCTGCAGGCCCCTCGCCGGGCGCGGCGGGTAGTCAGGGCACAGCACCCGGACGGCCATGCCGCCGAGCAGGCGTACTGTGATGCCCTGCTGCTCGGCTGCGCTGATCAGCCCCATGGCCTCGGCCATGGCGTCTTGCGGAGCTGCGGGCACCTCGTGTGCGTCGGTCATGGACATGCTCAGCCTTCCACCCGGAAGTAGCGCTCGATCCCGTCAGCGCTCACATCGATCAGATAACCACGGACAATGCCGTACGCGGCCTCACTGCCGGGGTTGAGGCACAGCGTCGGGCCGATCTTGGCATCCCCGGCGGACTCGTGAATGTGCCCGTGCAGACCCAGCATTGGGTGCAGTTCCGCGATGGCCTCGCGCACCCCTGTGGAGCCGACCGGGCCACGGAGAAGGTCTCCGGCCGACACGACTGGCCGCATGTCCTCATCCAGCAGCGGCGCGGTATCCAGGCCCGAGTCGTAGGGCGGGCAATGCGTCAGCAGGATCGTCCGGCGCGGGTCTTTTACCTGGTCGCCAAGCCGGAAGATCGCCTCGCGGAAGTCGTGCTCGGAGACTTCCCGCGGCGTGGACCATGGCGTCGGGCTGGATAGGCCGAGACCCATGACCTCAAGGCCGCCGGGCAGCTCAGCTACCCTCCGGTCGACGTTGATGACTCGCTCGCTCGCATTCAGTGGCTCGTCGATGTCGTACGGATCGTCGTTGCCGGGGATGAGGAACACCGGCACGTCGCAGCCCTCGAGCCGGTCGGCGGCGACCGTCATCCAGTCCGCAACCTGATCGCGGATCTTACGGGCGAACAGCCTGTCCAGCTCTCCCGAGTCGCCGTGCAGAGCGTCGACCTCAGCCTGGGTAGTGTGGAACGGGTAGTAGCCGAGCGCCGCGATGTCCCGGTCCAGGTCCTGAAGCTCCTGCTCGTTTCTTGGGCGCCGCTTCTGGCCGAGGAGCTCGGCCTCCCAGCCGTCGTCGTTCTGCACGACTGGCACGATGGCCTTGCCGGTGAGGTCCCCTGCATACAGCACGGCGTCAGCCTTATAGACGTTCATGCGCACTGCGTTGAGCATCTTCCGCCAGGCGGGAGCCGAGGCGTGGAAGTCGGACACCACGTACAGCCGGACGACGTCCTTCTTTGCTTTCCTGCCGAATGGCATGACGCCTCTTCCTTATCTCGGCCCGCGGCAGCGCGCTCATCCGCCGATGCCAGGCCTGGCATACACGATACGGCCGCCTGCCATCGTCAGGTCCACTTGCGCAGCGCCGATCTCGGCCACCGGGTAGTCAAACAGGTTCCGGTCCAGGACCGCCAGGTCGGCGCGATAGCCAGCCTGGATGCTGCCGCTGTCGTCGAAGTGATTGACCCGCGCCGACCCTACGGTGGCGGCCGCGAGAGCCGTCGGCAGGTCGAGTCGCTCGGCCGGCAGGAACGGCTCGGCGCTGCGCGGATCGGGCTCGGCCGAAGTATCCCAAGGGGCCATGCGATTGACGGCCACGTGCAGCAGCCACAGCGGATTGGGACTGGACACCGGCCAGTCGCTGCCGATCGCAAGCGGTGCTCCGCTGCGCGCAAGGCTGCCGAACGGGTACTGCCACAGGGCCCGCTCCGGACCTAGGAACGGCAGGGTGAGCTCCGTCATCTGCTGGTCATAACAGGCCCACAGCGTCTGGGCGTTGGCGGTGACGTCGAGCTGGCGGAATCTGGCCAGGTCGTCGGGATGGACGACCTGCAGGTGAGCGATATGGTGCCGCAGGTCGCGGCGCCCGTTGGCGGCACGCGCGGCCTCGAACGCATCCAGGGCATCGCGCACCGCGCGGTCGCCGATCGCGTGGACGTGCACCTGGAAGCCAATCCCGTCCAGGCGCGTCACCACCTGGTGCAGGAACCTCGGATCGAGATAGCTGAGTCCTGCGCTGTGGCTCGCCGGAGCGCCCTCACCCAGGTAGGGCGTCTGCATCGCAGCGGTGAAGTTCTCGCACACGCCGTCCTGCATGATCTTCACGGTGCCCGCGCGGAACGCGTCGTGCCGGGCCGCGGCGCGCCGCTGCTCGAGTGCGGCGATCTGGTCGTCGATCTCATCCGCGCCCCGCGTGCGGTCCCACCACAGCGCTCCGACGACCCGGCCGGTTCAGCCGGCCGTCGGCCGCTACCTGCTGATACGCCTCATAGCAGTCGGGCACGCCCGGGTAATCGCCGACAATAGCCTCCTGCCATGCGGTGATCCCGAGCTCGTGCAGGAAGCGCTGCCCTTCCAGGATGCCGTCGATGCGCTGCTGCAATGTCGGCGCCGGGATGACGGCCTCCACCAGCCGCATGGCGCCCTCTTGCAGCGCGCCGACCGGGCGGCTAGCGGCGTCGCGCTCGATCCGGCCATCCGACGGATCCGGAGTGCTGGCGTCGATACCTGCGCGCCGGAGCGCGGCGGAGTTCGCCCAGCCCCCGTGATGATCGCGGTTGATCAGGAAGGCCGGCCGATCTCCGGTGACCGCATCGAGATCAGCACTGGTCGGGATGCCGCCAGGGAAGGCGTCCATATACCAGCCCGCGCCAGTGATCCACTCCTCGCTCGGGTGCGCGCGCGCATATGCGGCGATGCGCTGCAGGTACTCCGGGCGTCCGTGCACCTCCGTGAGATCGCAACGGAGCCGGTCCAGCCCGCCCCCGGAGGCGTGCACGTGCGAGTCCTGGAAGCCGGGGACCAGCATGCGGCCGCGCAGGTCGATGACCGTCGTGCTCGTGCCGATCAGCGGGCGCACATCCTCGTCGGTGCCGACGGCCCGGATCTTGTCCCCGCTGACGGCCACGGCTTGCGCCCAGCTGCGGGCGGCGTTCACCTGATAGACGGCGCCGGCCACGAAGACGACATCGGCGGGCCGGGCCGCACCGGAAGCATCGGCCATGCGATCGCGGCTCAGTCCGGCGGGACTGTCTTGTACAGCAGAGCCAGGTCGATGCCGTTCATCCGGTTCTGGATGTTGCGGACCCAGTAGATGATGATCCCGATCACGACGACGGCGAGCATGAACGTGACACCCGAGGTGTTCAGGTAGGTCAGCACGCTCTGGGTAGCGCCCGGCTGGAGCACGTGCTTGATCGCCTCGATGATCGGGTCGATGCCGGCGTACCAGTACACGATCGCACCGAAGGCCAGCCACACTACTCCCATGACGGGCAGCCATCGTCGCCACGGCGCGTTGCGCAGCAGGTCAGGCCTGGTGTACGGGGCGAGGATCGCATTCACCCCCGGCATCAGCCAGGCTAGTAGCGCGCACAGCCCGCTGAACCACGCCGAGCCCGCCAGGTTCAGCTTCCCCTCCGGCGCGACGCTGGCAGGCAGGAACGCGAAGTTCTCGAAGATCACCAGGGCCGCGGAGATACCGACGAGGGTCAGGATCGCGTTCAGCGGCGCGCGGACCCGCTCGTTAATCGCGCAGAACCAGCTGGGCACCTGCCGGTCCAGGCCCCACGCCAGCACCATCCGGCTCATGAAGTTGATGTAGACCGGGATCAGCACAAACGGCAGGATTCCGCCGAAGAAGTTGATCACCAGGAACAGGAACCAGCCACCGGGCCTGGACATCACCGCCAGCAGCGGCGTGGCGTTCGGCTGGCCGAGCGGCGTGTGCGGGCTGCCCGACCAGAACATCTCACTCCAGCCGAGCTGCAATTGGAAGCCGAGCCGGCGGGACAGCAGATCGACGTAGACCGAGTTGAGCAGCACACCGATGCTGAGTGCACCGAGCACCGCGATCATGATGCCGCGCTTGATGTTTCCCCGTACCTCGCCAGCGATATAGGCGCTGTACTGGAAGCCGATGTAGTTGAACAGCACGAGGAAGACGAAGATCGACAATGTCGAGGGGGCGAAGCTAACCCCGTGCCCGATGACCCCTGCCGTGGCGCCTGCCTTGGTGATCTGGGCCGCCGTCATCCCTGTGTAGTGCGGCAGGTTCGCGTCGAGGTGCGACGAGCTGATCAGCGGCAGGCCCACGAAGAACATCAGGATGGCCGCGGCCACGCCCGCGGCCGCCAGCACCGTGACGATGCGGTGCAGCCGCCGGGTTGGCTGGATGACCACGATCAGCACTAGGAGCAGCACCACGAGGCTGGCGATAAAACCCGGCCACTCGGTAATTGACCCGGCCTGGCTAAACCAGTTGTCGGCGTTCTTGAAGAACGACGAGCCGGTGCCGACCCACACGATCAGGCCGTCGATCTGCAGGTTCCGCAGTACGACGGGTATCTCGAACGCGATGACGGCCAGGGAGGCGAAGCAGAGGGTGAATCCCTCGAGCCAGCCAAGGAACGGCCCCGCCTTGGGGATGAACCTGCTGGTGAACACGTAGTCACCGCCGGACCGCGGCATCACCGTGGCTAGCGAGGAGAAGATCATCGCCAGCAGCACGCCGAAGCACGCGGTGATGATGGCCGCCCAGCCATAGGTCGAGAACGGGCCGAGCAGGCCGACCGGCAGGAAAGCCAGCCCGTAGAACGCCGTGTACCAGCCGACGCCGGTACCGATGAACGCGGCCGTGTTATAGAACAGCGCGTTGAGGACGCTGACCTCGCGCACCAGTCCCGAGGACTGCCGGACGAAAAGGCTTGCCCCGGCAGGCGAAGGGGGTGCCGCTGGTCCGCTGGGAATGGCGCTCTCGGCCATGTCATGCCCCTTTCCCGGATGTCGCGCTCCAAGCTAACAGCGAGACCCATGCGTCGCAATGGTGCTTTCTTGACTCACACTTTGCTGGCTTCGACGGCACCGGCCAGGGCACGCTGCGGATTCACGGTCACGAGGCTGCGCACCTCTTCAGGGTCAAGCCCCGCCTCGACCAGCAACGGCAGGAACTCGGTGAGCAGATAGCCGTAGCCGGGGCCGCCGTCGGCGTGCAGGTGACCGCGGAGGAAGACATCGTGCGAGAGCAGCACCTGGTCGCCGAAGCCTGCTCGCGCGAGAGCCAGCACGTAGTCCACGGCTCGGCTCAGGTCGTAGGGAGTTCCAGTGCCGATCGAGTCAAAGCTGATGTAGCAGCCCTGCCGGGCCAGATTCAAGTGGTAGTCAGGGATCGGCACCGTGTCGGCGTGGCCCACAATGACCCGGCGCGGGTCCACGCCCTCCTCGGCGAGCAGCCGGACCTGCTCGAGCCCGACCGGCCACCGGGCGGCGTGCGTGCTGATCGTGAGGCCCGTGCGCAGGTGCGCACGGGCCGCTGCCCGGAACGAGCGTTCCTCTGCAGCTGAGATGTACCACTTATCGGCACCGATCTCGCCGATAATGCCCGCCCGGATTCCGGTACCGTTCACCCCTTCCTCGATGTCCGCGACGATCTGGCCGGCAATCGCATCAACGGCGTGCCGGTTGAACCAGTCGTGGTTCAGGTAGGGATCCCGGTAATGGCCGCAGCCCATGATGATGGTGATCCCGGTGGCCTCTGCGGCCCGTCGGAGCGCGGCCGGGTCCCGGCCGATCTCGTCGAGGGTGAGATCAACCAGGGTGTGCCCGCCAGCCTCGCGAAGCAGTGTGAGTTCCTGGCGCGCCAGATGCTCGTCGTTGAGCAGCCCGGTCCCCCGGTACTCGCGGACCAGGTCGGCGAAGACGTGCTCGTGCGGCAGGACGACGCCCAGATCGGACGCGTCGACTGGGCCGGTAACGGACATCACCTGCATGACGTCATTGTGCCGTCTGGCCGTCCTACACTCGTGGCCAGCTTGCAGGGAGGACTGCATGTACCTCAGCCCGACCGAGGAAGACCGGCTGCGCATCTTCGCCGCGGCCGAGCTGGCGAGGCGGACCAGAGCCGACGGCGTCCGGCTCAGCGCCCCTGAGGCGACCGCTCTGATCTGCGACGAGATGCACCGGGCTGCCAGGGCGGGCGGCTCTCTCGAGGCCGTGCTCGCCGCAGGCCGGGTGGCGGTCGGCCCCGAGGACGCCATGGATGGCGTGCCGGCGATGGTCGCGGAAGTCCGGATCGAAGTGCTGCTCGAGGACGGGATGCGCCTGGCCGTGCTGCGTGACCCGCTTGGCGCCGGTACGAGCGATCGGCCCGGAGAGATCCGGGTGTCCCCGCGTGATATCCCGCTCTCGGCCGGCCGGAGCCGACTGCGGCTTTGCGTGACCAGCAGGTCGAGGAGGCCGATCCGGGTGTCTTCGCATTACCCGTTCTGGCGGGTTAACTCGCGGCTTGAGTTCGACCGCGTGGCGGCAGAGGGTTACCGGCTCGACATACCGGCGGGCGCGTCAGTTCGCTGGGCGCCTGGAGAGATGAAGGAGGTAGACCTCGTGGCACTCAGCTCCGAGTCCGCGGCCACCCCGTTTCCTTCCAGAACTTCGTGAGCCCTGGCATGCGCCAGGATGCCTACAGCCTGAGGTTCGGCCCGACCACTGGTGATCGGGTCCGGCTTGCGGACACCGATCTCTGGCTCCGGGTGGAAGCCGATCACGTCGGGTACGGTGACGAGCCGCTCTGGGGGTACGCCAAGAACATCCGGTCCCGGATGACCCAGCAGGACCGGGCGACCTCCGCGAGCGAGCTTGATGTCCTCATCGCGGGAGTCCTTGTCGTCGACCCTCTGCTCGGCGTCGTGAAGACGAACATTGGCATCTCGGGCGGGCGCATCGTCGGCATCGGCCGGGCCGGCAACCCGGACATCACCGCGGGCGTGGACATGACAATCGGGCCGAACACGCTGCCGATCATGGGCTACGGACTGATCGCGACAGCCGGCGCGGTCGACTCGCACGTGCACCTGATCACGCCGCGGCTGATCCCGGTTGCGCTCAGCGCCGGAGTCACCACCCTGATCACGGCGGGATTTGAGGAACCGCCTGCCGCGATGGCGGCGACGCTGCGCGCCTTCGAGCAACTGCCGGTGAACCTCGGCTTGCAGGCCAGCGCGCGGACTGAGGCTCCGGCTGCGGTTGAGCGGGTGATTGCCGCCGGCGCGGTCGGCCTCAAGATCCACGAGGACTGGGGGGCGTATCCGGAGATCGTCGACGCAGTGCTCGGCCTCGCCGACGCCTATGACGTTGCCGTCGCGCTGCACACCGATGGCCTCAACGAGTCGTGCGAGCTCGAGGACACCGTCGCGGCGATAGCCGGCCGCGCGATTCACGCCTACCACGTCGAAGGCTCGGGCGGGGGCCACATCCCTGACCTGATCGGGCTGGTGCGCGAGCCCAACATCATCTGCTCGTCGACGACGCCGACGGTGCCCTACGGGGTGCACGCCGCCGCCGAGCATCCTGAGATGATCATCGCCGTTCACGGCGGCTCGGGCATCGACCCTGGCGACCGCGTGCTGGCGACGGAGCGCGTGCACGCGAAGACGATGGCGGCCGAGGGGCCCCTGCACGACCTCGGCGCGATCAGCATCATCAACAGCGACTCCCAGGGCATGGGCCGGATCGGCGAGACCGTACGGCGCACCTGGCAGCTCGCGCACGCGATGAAAGCGTGGCGGTCGACCGAGGCTGGCGAGCGCTGGCCGGACAGCACCGCGGTTCGCCGCCTCGTCCCCCGGCAGCCCGATTCACCCGGCGACAACGGTCTCGGCCCAGACGACAACGAGCGGGTACTGCGATACCTCGCCAAGTACACCACCGAGCCAGCCCTGACCCATGGCATTGCGGGCGAGGTTGGCACGCTGGCGCCCGGCCGCCTGGCCGACATCGTGCTCTGGCGCCCTGCGTTCTTCGGCGTGCGTCCCGAGCTGATCCTGAAGTCTGGCCACTTCGCCTGGGGTGCCATCGGCGAGGGAAACGCCACCGTCGAGGCCGCCGAGCCGCGCCGTTACGGCTCGCACTGGGGCGGCCTGGGGAACGCACCGCCCTCGCTGTCGGTGACCTTCGTGTCGCAAGCCGCTCTCGATGACGGCGTCGCGCAAAAGCTCGGCAGCAGGCGGCGCTTCGTCGCGGTCGGCGAGACCCGCTCGATCCGGCGGGACGATCTCATCGCGGGGCGCGCCTGTCCGCAGATCGATGTCGACCCGGCCGACGGCACCGTCAGCCTTGACGGCAGGGAACTGGCGGCGCTGCCGGTCGAGACGGTGCCGATGTCTCGCCGGTATCTGCTCGCGTGACCCGAGCGGCTCGTCTACCGTGGCTGCGTGACTGACCTGTGCATGCACGATGGCATCGCGCTCGCCGGGCTGCTGCGCCGGCGCGAGGTGTCGGCGCGCGACGTCGTGTCCGCACATATCGCCCGGATTGAGGCATTCGACTCGGCCATCAATGCTGTTATTACCCGGACCTTTGAGACGGCGATGGTTCGGGCAGCTCAGGCTGACGAAGCAGCCGCCCGGGGCCAGCTGCTGGGCCTGCTGCACGGCCTTCCGGTGGCGCACAAGGACCTGGCCGACACGGCAGGGGTCCGGACCACCTACGGCTCGCCGCTATTCGCGACGCATGTGCCGCAGCGCGACTCGCTCGTCGTGCAGCGGATGACGCAGGCCGGGGCGATCAGCCTGGGCAAGACCAACGTGCCTGAGTTCGGCGCGGGCTCGCACACCGTCAATCCGGTGTTCGGGGCGACCCACAACCCTTATGACCTCGGCCGTAGCGCGGGCGGCAGCAGCGGTGGTGCCGCAGCGGCACTGGCTGCCCGCTTCATCACTCTCGCCGACGGCAGCGATCTGGGCGGGTCGCTGCGCAATCCCGCCAGCTTCTGCAACGTCGTCGGGCTGCGGCCGAGCCCTGGCCGCGTTCCCGACTGGCCGCTGACCGATGTCTCCGACCAGTTCGCCGTGGTCGGGCCCATGGGGCGCACTGTCGCCGACGCTGCCCTGCTGCTGGCAGTGCTGGCCGGGCCCGACCCGCGGGTTCCGCTGGCCCTGGATCAGCCACCGCCGGCGGTTGCCGAACCGGCGCAGATCGGCGCGCTACTAGACCGGGATCTGGACGGGCTAAGGATCGCTTGGAGTCCCGATCTCGGCTTGCCGGTCGAGCCGGACGTGGTCCAGGTGCTGGCTCCGGCACGTGAGGTGCTAACCGGGCTTGGTGGCAGAGTCACTGATGCTGCGCCCGACCTGTCAGGCGCGGACGAGGTATTCCGCACGTTCCGGGCCTTCGCATTTGCCACCTTCCGGCGCGACCTGCTCGCCCAGGCCCCGGGCCGGGTCGGCCCGAATGTCACCTGGAACATCCAGCGTGGACTGGAGCTCACGACCGCGGAGCTGAGCCGGGCTGCCGTATTGCGCGCCGGGCTAGCCGAGCGGATCAGCGCATTCTCCGCTGATTTCGACGTCCTCGCCTGCCCGGTCAGCCAGGTCGCGCCGTTCGACGTCACCCTCGACTGGGTGCACGAGATCAACGGCCACCCGATGCAGACCTACCTCAACTGGATGGCCTCGGCCTACCTGATCTCGGCGACAGGTCTTCCGGCGATCAGCGTGCCCGCAGGCTTCACCGCGGAAGGCCTGCCCGTGGGGCTGCAGCTTGTCGGCAGGCGCCGAGGCGACTGGGATCTGCTGGCAGTGGCTCGCGCGTTCGAGTCCGCTACCGGTTATGCGGCCAGAGTGCCGGAGTCGACGCCTCCCTTGTGACCGGCCGCCTGTAAGCAGGCTATTTACCTTCCGCGAGAACCGCGACGCCCTCGGTGTTGTCCGTCCGGAGATGCCGGATAGCCCGGTATTCCGGCGACTCGTACCAGGCCCGGGCCGCATCCTTGCTGGCAAACCTCAGCACGACGGTGACCTTCCCGGCTGATCCCTCTAGCAGCTCAGAGTCACGGTCAACGATGACGGACTCTGCGCCATGGGCTTGCAGGCTCGGGCCGACTGCCGCCAGGTACTCCTTGTACTCGGCCTGATTCGTGATCGTGTAGTTCGCAACGAAGTACCCCGTCATGACGCCGCCTCCGGTCCCGGTAGTCGCGGGCGAGTGAATGCCCCCAGCGGCAGGCTACTGCGGCACGCAGCAACGGCAGCCGCACGGGTGCCGAGAGCGCGGGACCAACAGGTAATCAGTGGTGCGGTGCTCGCCTGCGCTGTTGACTGGTCACATGACTGACCTTCCCCTCGTGCGGGCTGCACGGATCCCGGTCACAGGCACCTATCACGGCGTCGACGTAACCGAGGACTACCGGTGGCTTGAGGACGCCTCCTCCGAGGAAACGATGGCGTGGACGAAGGCCCAGCAAGAGCGCACCCGTGCCTACGTCGACGGGATCTCGTGGCGAGACACCCTGCGGGCCCGTGTCGAGCAGCTGCTGAGGGCGGAGAGGACAACGTACCCGCGGCTGCTGTCCGGCGGAGGCACGTTCTTCGCGCTGAAGGAGCAGACGCCGCGGCAGCAGCCGTTCCTGGTCGCTCTGACCGACGTCGACGACCTTGCGACGGAGCGCGTCGTTGTCGATCCTGATGCCATCGACCCGTCTGGCGGAACCACCATTGACTTCTTCATTCCGTCACCCGACGGCACGCAGGTGGCGGTCTCGCTGTCAGAGCATGGCACCGAGGACGGGTCACTGCACGTCTATGACGCCGGCAGCGGGAAGGTCGTCGGCGAGCCGATCCCGCATGTGAATCTGATGGGTGGCTCGGCGGCCTGGCGTCATGACGGGACCGGGTTCTGGTACACCCTGTGCGCTGACCCTGAAGGCTTCCGGCAGCAGGTGTGGTTCCGCGAGCTCGGCGGCGCACCGGACCACCTAGACCTCACGGGCAGCTTCGCCGACGAGCGGATCGCGGAGCACTATCTGTCCGCCTCCCCCGACGGCAGGTGGGTGATGGACCGGGTGCAGAAGGGTGATGGCGGTGACTGGCAGGTCTTCGTCCGTAGCCAAGATGCCGACGGCTCGTGGTGGCAGGTGGCAGGCATCCCCGACCAGTGCGTGTATGCCGTGCTCGGCATGGACGCGCTGTACCTGCTGTCCCGCCGGGACGCGGCGCACGGCAAGGTGCTCCGCCTGCCGCTGACCGCTGGCGCCACGGTCGCCGATGCGCCCGAGATCGTACCGGTGAGCGACCTGGTCATCGAAGACCTTGCGGTGACTCGCGACACCGTCTGGGTGGTGGACATGGACGGCGGGCCGCAGCAGGTCCGCGCCTTCGATACCAGTGGCAGGCTGCTGCCCGCGGTGAAGATTCCGCCGATGAGCTCGGTGTCGTCGTACTTCGCTCGTCTGTCGACGCTGGGACAGGATCGGGTCGCGTGGTCGTGCGAGTCGTTCACTGAGCCGGCGACCTGGTGGGTGGCGGCCGATGGCGAAGTACCCCGCCCGACCGCGCTCAGGACGACGACCCCCGTCGACCTGTCCAGGTACGAGGTGACCCGCGAATTCGCGACGTCGAGGGACGGTACCCGGATTCCACTCAACATAATGAGCGCACCCGGCACCCCGCGGGACGGGACCGCGCCGGCCCTGCTGACTGCGTACGGCGGTTACGGCATCTCGCTGGTCCCGCGGTTCGATCCCGAGGTGCTGCTGTGGCTGGAGCAGGGCGGCAGTTACGTGGTCGCTAACATCCGCGGCGGCGGCGAGTTCGGCGAGGAGTGGCACCACGCCGGCCGGCTGGCCGCCAAGCAGAACTGCTTCGACGACTTCATCGCCTGCGCGGACCATCTGCAGAGCAGCCGGATCACCAGTCGCGAGCGGCTGGCCATCATGGGCGGCTCCAACGGAGGGCTGCTGATGGGTGCCGTTCTCACCCAGCGGCCGGACATCGCCCGCGCCGTCGTCGCAGCAGTGCCGGTGATGGACTCCCTGCGGTCCGAGACCACCATCAACGGGAGGTTCAATACGACGGAATTCGGCACCGTCGAGGATCCGGAGTTGTTCACAGCACTGCTCGCCTACTCGCCCTACCACAACGTCGTCGACGGGACGGCCTACCCGGCGGTCCTGCTGACCGCCGGAGAGAACGACACCCGGGTCGATGCCTGGCATGCCAAGAAGATGACGGCTCGGCTCCAGGAGGCGACGTCATCTGACCGGCCGGTGCTGCTGCGGCTGGAGTTCACGGGTCACCTGACGGGGTCACTCGATCAATCCATCGACGAGACAACAGACCGGCACGCATTCCTCTTCGACCAGCTAGGCCTCGGCTACCGACTCGTCGGCCCTGCGTGACCCCGGCAGATGGTGGTCCGGTGCCGTATGACCCGACCATCTACCTCGGCTCCGCTGCGCACTATCGCTACGGTCGCCCCGCGTACTCACCGCAGCTCGAGGCCGTCCTAACGCAGGAGACGCGCTTGGACGGGAACGGCCGGCTGCTGGACGTCGGCTGCGGCCCTGGCGTGCTTACCGTCCGCCTTGCTCACCTGTTCAGGCGAGCGGTCGGCCTAGACCCTGACGCCGGCATGCTTGCCGAGGGCCGTCGCGCGGCCGAGGAAAAAGGTGTCATGAACATCCGGTGGGTCCGCGGCCTGGCTGAGGACCTGCCCGCGGTCGCGCCAGGGCCGTACAAGCTGGTCACCTTCGGCCAGTCCTTCCACTGGACCGATGAGCAGCGAGTGGCCGAGACCGTCTACGACGTGCTGGAGCCCGGCGGTGCGCTGGCACTGATCGTCCATACGGTCACGGGGCGGACCCGGCCGCCAGACCCTGGGGTACCCGCAATCCCTCACGATGAGATCAAGGCGCTGGTGGGGAAGTATCTCGGATCTACCCGGCGGGCCGGCCAGGGCACTGCCCCAGAACGAACTCACCGCTTCGAGGACGTGCTGGCCCGCACCCGCTTTGGTGTTCCGCAGCAGATCTTCATCTCCGGCATCCCCGATCTGCTGCGAGATAGCGAGAGCGTCCTCGCCGGCTACTTCTCCCTTTCGGCTTCGGCGCCGCACCTGTTTGGTGATCGTCTTGACGACTTCGCCAGCGAGGTCCGGGCGCTGCTCGCGAGCCGATCTGCTGAGGGCATTTTCTGGGACTGGCCGGGCGACACCGAGGTGGTACTGACACGCAAGCCGGAGTCATAGGCGGCTCCGACAGTATCGCTGGCGCGCCGGAAAGGGGTCGGAGCGGTGCAGGTATTTGCGGAAACCCCGCGGCTGGTGCTCCGCCGGTTCACGATGGCGGACGTGGACAGCCTGGTCAGCCTTGACGCCGATCCCGACGTCATGCGCTTCGTTACTGGCGGGATACCAACGGCCCGCGACGAGATCGAGCAGGAGATCCTGTCCGCGTTTCTCGGCTACTACGAGCAGTACGACGGCTACGGCTTCTGGGCGGCCATCGAGAAGGCGACCGGAGAATTCCTGGGCTGGTTCCACTTCCGCCCCCGCTCGGACGACAGCCCGGACGAAGCCGAGCTCGGCTACCGGCTGCGCAAATCATCCTGGAACAAGGGATACGCCACCGAAGGGTCACGCGCGCTCATCCGTAAGGGCTTCACCGAGTTCGGCGTGCAGCGCGTGGTCGCCGAAGCGATGGCAATAAACCTGGCTTCCCGCCGGGTGATGGAAAAGGCAGGCGTCACACTCGTGAGGACCTTCCACCAGGACTGGCCCTACCCGATCGATGGCGACGAGCTTGGCGATGTCGAGTATGCGCTGACCAGGGCCGACTGGGGCGCCAGCCTGACCGCCGTGGACGTCACCCTCGGCGAGATCACCGATCTGAACCGCGCCGCGGTCGTGGCGCTGCGCGTCGCGCCGGAGCAGGAGCAGTTCGTTGGCTCGGTAGCGGGCGCGCTAGCCGACGCTGCGGAATACCCGCATGCCAGGCCGTGGTACCGGGCGGTGTTCGCGGGCGGCAACCCTGTCGGGTTCGTGATGGTGAGCTGGGACGTGGAGCCGCAGCCACCTGAGATCATCGGGCCGTGGTTCTTGTGGAAGCTGCTTATTGACGAGCGGTACCAGGGCCGCGGCTACGGCCGCGAGGTCGTCAGGCACATCGCGGAGCTTGTCCGGGCCGAGGGTGCGACCGAGTTGCTGACCAGCTACGTGGCGCAGGATGGCGGACCGGCCCGGTTCTACGAACGGCTTGGGTTCGTACCGACAGGCGATTGCGACGAGAACGGCGAGATCATCGTCCGGCTCGAGCTGCCCTAGACGCAGTTCCGCCTCAGCCCGGTCGGAAATGGTCAGTTATCCGCTGGGCGTAGTAGCCCTCCCAGGGCTCGGCCGGGCTCTCAGCGGTGTACTGCTTGTCGAGGCTGACGAGCAGGTAAGTCAGCTCGCTGCGGACGGGCTTGAGTCCCAGCACGTCCGGTAGTTCGGACAGGTTCACCAGCCAGTCCGCGTACCAGGTCGCCCAGTCGTCATCGGCTCCGTCGACGATCCGGAAGACCCGATGATGGGTCTCGCCCGCCTCGTGCAGCAGGCTGGCGATGGATTCAAGCGTGGATGTCATCTGCTGGCTCCTCCGTGCCCGGCGCGCAGTCGCCCGGTGTTGTCCCGCCGCAGTATGCCGGAAGTGTGCCCGCAGCGCAGCCGCACGAACCAGTCACCCGTCCAGAGCGCGGCTAGCATGCAGAAGAGCGCATTCGCGTCCAGCGTCGGCGATGCAAAAGCATGCGGCCTGGCCGCCTGCCCAGCCCGGCGGCGGGCGGGGTTGGCCAGCCGGCCGTCCTGGCAGCGGTGGATAGCCGCGTGCGGTGCGTTTCAGCGGAACTGGTGGACGTGGCGCTCGCACCAGTCGCGGAAGGTCGACGGCGCGACGCCGGTGAGGTTCTGGATGTCGTCGGCGATCACGCCGGCCCGGCCCGCACGGAACAGCTCGTTGAGGTTCTGCATGGCTTCGGCAAGCTGGACCGGGATACCGTGCTTCATACTGTCCTGCGCGAGCTGGTCGGGTGTGACGTCGACGAAGTTGATAGTGCGTCCGATCACGTCAGAGAGGATTTCGACCTGCTCGCGAGCGGTGAGCGCCTCCGGCCCGTTGAGGATGTAGCCGTGGCCGACGTGGCCGTCCTCGGTGAGTACGAGCGCGGCGACGCGCGCGATGTCGTCGGGGTCGACAACGGGCTGGCGGCCGGGATCGGTCGCGTCGACGACGCGGTTCTTTTCGCGGATCCCGTCGGCCCACAGCAGCGCGTTCGACACGAGGCCGTTTGGTCGCAGGTAGGTGACCTCGAGTCCCGATGCGCGGAGCAGGTCCTCGCGTGCAGCGAGTGTCGCGCCGATCGTGGGCAGAGGCCTGAGGCGGGCGCCGATGGAGGAAAGCAACACGATCCGGCTCACCCCGGCGGAGCGTGCGGCGTCGATCATGATCCGCGTTTGGGTAGTGCCGGGGCCGACGTGCAGGAGGAACACGCTGTCGATGCCGCGGAGGGCCGCGGCGACGCTGTCACCGTCGTCGAGATTCCCGATGGCGATGTCGATGCCTTCGGGGAGGAGGTCGGCACGGGAGGCGTCGCGGACGAGGGCGCGGACGTCGTGGCCTTCCTGGTGCAGCTGGTTAACGACGCCATGGCCGATGTTGCCAGTGGGTCCGGTAATGAGGTACATGGTTGATCCTTTCGAGATCGGTTGGGTTACCAGGGAAGATCGCCGTCGCGGTCGCGGTAGGCGCCGGTCGGAGTGCCAGGCCCGGCGAGCGCGAAGGCGATGATGGCGTCGGTGCCGTCTTTCACTGAGTGGCCTTGTCCGCCGCTGAGGTCGGTGGCGGTCATTCCGGGGTCGGCGGCATTGATGCGGATGCCGCGCAGCGATTGGGAGTAGCGGACGGTCAGCATGTTGATCGCGGACTTGGCTGCGGCGTAGAGGGGTGAGGGGCACGTGATTCGGTCCGGCTCTCGTCGCGGGACAGCGCGAACGAGGCGAGCCCGCTACTCACGTTGACAATGCGCGGGTCTGCGGACCGTTCGAGGAGCGGGAGGAAGGAGTGGATTACCCGCGCGGTCTTGGCGGCATGCCGGACCGAGTCGTCACACGTCACGTCCAGCTGGACGAAGCGGGCGCCGAGAGTTGCGGCGGCAGCACGACCCCGCTGCGCGTCGCGGGCGGCCAGGTAGACGCGGTGCCCGGCGCCAGCCAGTCGACGTACCGTTTCCAGGCCGATTCCCTTGTTGGCGCCGGTGACCAGGCTTACCGGCATGCTGTTGATGCGTGCCGTCATCATTGATGCCTTTCGCGCTATATCCGCCCAAGTCCGGACGCAGGGCTGAACCCTTGCCGGCTCCGGTGATCAAGGTCGTCGTGATGCTCCGAGTCTGCGGTGACCCCGCCGGATGAGCCAGGCACGGGCGAGCAGGGGGACCGGCAGTACCACCCAGGATCTCGGGGTCGCTGTCAGACTGGACTGGTGCAGCAGTCGCAGGGTGACCTCGGAGCGCTCCTCCGCTCGTGGCGCGACCGCCTCTCGCCCGCCGACGTGGGGCTTCCCGCCGGCGACTCGCGGCGGGCAGCGGGCCTGCGGCGCGAGGAGCTCGCCTCGCTGGCCGGCTTGAGCGTCGACTACCTCGTGCGCCTGGAGCAGGGACGCGCCCGGCGACCGTCCGACCAGGTCGCAGCGTCGCTGGCCCGGGCACTTCAGCTGAGCGACGCCGAGCGTGATCACCTTTTCCTGATTGCCGGGCTCCTCCCGCCATCGCCCGGCGAAGTGCCGGCGCATATCCCGCCCGGCGTGCAGCGCCTGGTAGCCCGCCTCGGGGAGATCCCTCTGGCCGTCTTCACCGCCTCGTGGGATCTCGTCACCTGGAGCCCGCTCTGGGCCGCTCTCCTCGGCTTGCCAGTCGGAGCCGGGCCTGGCCGAACCTCGTGCGGTCACACTTCACCGGGACGGCGCTGGGCGACGGCGAGGGCAGGATCGTCAGCCGGTCGGGCGGCATCGACGCCTTCGAGGCGTCGCTGGTGGCCGACCTCCGCCGGGTTCACGGCCGGTACCCCGGCGATCGAGGCCTGCGGGCCCTGGTCGAGGAGCTGCTGGCGTCAAGCGAACGATTCCGGGAGCTGTGGCAGAGCGGCGCCGTAGGCGAGCACCAGTCGGAGCGGAAGGTGGTGCGCAACCATATCGTCGGTGACGTCGAGCTCGACTGCGACATCTTCAGCGTCGCCGGCACCGACCTGCGCATCGTCGCCTACACGGCGGCCGCGGGATCCGAGGCCGCAGCGAAGCTCGATTTCCTGCGCGTCTCCGCCGTCGCTGCGGTCGCGCCCGGGCGCTGAGGCCTGCGCGCTGCGCGACCCTGCTGCACTGCCGGGGACGCGAGTTCGGACCGCTGGGGTAACATCCTGCTGTGTCTATCGCCATCCGCCTCGCCCCTGCGGTGCCGGCCACGCGGTTGCCGGGCCCCCGCGCGGCGTGTGCTCGGCCGCCGGGTGCGGTATGCGCTTGGCGCCGAGGCTGGTCAGGTCAACGGGATGCGGTGGTACAGCGCCCACCGTGCCGTGCGAGGTATCTGAGCGACATCGCTCTCCTCGGCCGCGTCGTTCCTCCCCGAATTCCGGACGACGAGGCTTTCTCATGACTTTCTTACCAGCCACCTAAAGCCGGGCGCGGCCCGTGCCAGGAGCGTGTGCGATGAACAGAATTCTTCTTCCCGGCGTTGCCGGGCCAATTCCCCACCGGGGACGGATATTTCGGTGCGTTCGGCGGCAAGTTCATCCCGGAGGCGCTGGTCGCCGCCGTGGACGAGGTCGCCGCCGAGTACGAGAGGGCCAAGGCGGATCCCGGGTTCGCCGCGGAGTCTCGAGCAACTGCTCGCCCACTACGCAGGCCGTCCGAGCGCGCTGACCGAAGTCCCCAGATTCGCCGGGCACGCCGGCGGCGCGCGCGTGTTCCTCAAACGCGAGGACCTCAACCACACCGGCTCACACAAGATCAACAACGTCCTCGGACAGGCCCTGCTGACCAAGCGGATGGGCAAGCAGCGCGTTATCGCGGAGACGGGAGCGGGCCAGCACGGGGTGGCTACCGCGACGGCATGCGCTCTGTTCGGCCTGGAATGCACCGTCTACATGGGGGAAACCGACATCCGTCGGCAGGCGGTAAACGTCGACACGGATGAAGATGCTCGGCGCCACGGTGATACCGGTTACCTCCGGCTCCCGTACCCTCAAGGACGCCATCAACGAGGCGTTCCGGGACTGGGTCGCCAACGTCGAGACCACGCACTACATCTTCGGCACCGCCGCCGGGCCCCATCCCTTCCCTGCCATGGTCCGCGATTTCCAGCGCGTCATCGGCGTGGAGGCCCGCCGTCAGATCATCGAGCGAACCGGCCGCCTGCCCGACGCCGCGATCGCGTGCGTCGGAGGGGGATCTAACGCCATCGGCCTGTTCCACGCGTTCCTCCCGGACACGGATGTACGCCTCATCGGCTGCGAGGCCGCCGGGCATGGCGTGCAGACCGGGAAGCACGCGGCGACGCTCTCGGCGGGCGAGCCCGGCATCCTGCACGGCTCGCGCTCCTACGTGCTGCAGGACGATGAAGGCCAGATCACCGAGCCCTGGTCGATCTCGGCCGGGCTCGACTACCCGGGCGTCGGACCGGAGCACGCATACCTTCACGACACCGGCCGCTGCGAATACCGTCCGGTCACCGATGCCGCTGCGATGCGGGCGTTCCGGCTGCTCACGTCGACCGAGGGGATCATCCCGGCGATAGAGAGCGCCCACGCGCTTGCCGGCGCTATCGATGTCGGCACCGAACTCGGACCGGGTGGACTGATCCTGGTGAACCTGTCCGGCCGGGGCGACAAGGACATGGACACCGCCGCCCGGTACTTCGAACAGGACGCCGACGCGGCCAGGGCAGCGGGAGCGCAGAAGTGAGCGGAAACCTGCAGCTTCTGGCCGACACCCTGGCCCGGGCTAAGCAAGAGAACCGGGCCGCGCTCATCACGTACATGACAGCCGGCTTCCCGACCGTCGACGAGGGCATCGCCGCGATCCAGGCAATGCTGAACAGCGGAGCCGACATCGTCGAGGTCGGCTTGCCGCACAGCGACCCGGTGCTCGACGGCCCGCGTCATCCAGGCCGCCGCCGACATCGCCCTGCGCGGCGGCGTCCGGATCGCCGACGTCATCCGCACCGTGCGGGAGGCATACCAGGCCACCGGCAAGCCAGTCCTGGTCATGTCGTACTGGAACCCGATCGCCAAGTACGGCGCCGAGCGCTTCAGCAGAGAGCTGGCCGAGGCAGGCGGCGCCGGGTGTATCTTGCCTGACCTGCCCGTGCAGGAGTCCGCGCTGTGGCGCGACAGCGCGGCCAGGCACGGCCTCGCCACCATCTTCGTGGCCGCGCCGAGTACTACCGACGAGCGGCTACGGGAACTGACCGCGGCGGGAACAGGGTTCGTCTACGCCTCATCGCAGATGGGAGTCACCGGCGTCCGGGAGGCCGTCAGCACGGCCGCCAGCGCGCTGGTGCGGCGTATCAGGGCTACCACCGAACTGCCCGTGTGCGTCGGAATCGGGATTTCCGACGCTGCGCAGGCTGCCCAGGTGGCTGGCTTCGCCGACGGCGTGATCGTCGCGTCCGCGCTGGTCAAGGCCATCCTCGGCGCACCCGATGCTGCGGCAGGAGCCGCGACCGTGGCGGAGCTTACTGCCGGACTCAGCCATGCAACCCGTCGGAACGCAGACTGAGCGACGTTACTGGCTAGCCGCGCCCGCCAGGACCTCTTCGGCGCGATGGCAGGACACCCGGCGTCCGGGCACGGCCTCGCGCAGCTGAGGTATCTCGGTCCTGCAGCGGTCGATCGCGAGGGGGCAGCGCGGGTGGAAGACGCACCCGGCAGGCGGGCTAGCGGCGTCGGGCGGATCCCCCGGCAGCATGATCCTGGACCTCCGACCGGCGACGTCTACCTCGGGGACGGCTGAGCGCAGAGCCTGGGTGTAGGGGTGCGCGGGTGCGCTCAGCAGGAGATCGGTACGGCCGATCTCCGCGATCTTGCCGAGATAGAGCACGGCAGTCTGCTCGCAGAGTTCACTGACTACTCCGAGGTTGTGAGTGATCAGCAAGTACGACAGCTTCCGCTCGTCTCGCAGCCGGCCGATCAGCCTCAGGATGTGCGCCTGAGTCCGGACGTCCAGTGCGCTGGTCGGCTCGTCGAGCACGAGGAGCCGGGGCTGCACGCTCATGGCCCTGGCAATCGCGACGCGCTGCCGCTGGCCGCCGGATAGCTGGTGCGGGTAGCGATCCGCGAACGCCGGATCGAGCCCCGCTTCGGCGAGCAGCTCGCCGACCCGCTTCGCGGCGCTCTCTCGCGGGACGATGTCGTGGGCACGCAGTGCTTCCGTGATCGTGGCGCCGGTCCGCATTCGCGGATCGAGGCTGTTGTCCGGATCCTGGAACACGATCTGCGCATCCCGGCGGTACGCCTTCAGCGCCGCGCCGTGCAGCGAGCCGACGTCCTTGCTGTCGAAGGTGATGGTGCCGCCCGCTGCTCGCACCAGCCGCAGGACCGCCCGCCCGATGGTGGACTTACCGGAGCCGCTCTCGCCGACCAGCCCGAGGCCGAACGGGCCAGCCGGCACATCGAGCGACACGCCGTTGACGGCCAGGACCGGCCCGAACCGGACAGTGAGATCAGCGATCCGGAGCAGCGGCGGCGGGCTGCTGACTTCACGTACAGCGGCTGTCTCGGACTCGTCAGCCGTTGCGCTGGCCACCGGGACCTCACTCTCGGCGGTCACTGGGCGCCCGCCAGCTTCGGGACAGAGGCCAGCAATTCGATCGTGTACGCATCTGCAGGTGCCGACAGTACCTCGCCAGTCGGGCCCTGCTCGACGATCACGCCGTTGCGCATGACCGCGACACGATCGCAGAGCTCGGCGACCACCGCGAGATCATGGCTGATGAACAGGATCGACATGCCGGTGGATTCACGCAAGCCACGGAGCAGGTCGAGCACTTCCGCCTGGACGGTGACGTCAAGTGCACTCGTCGCCTCGTCGGCGAGCAGGATCTCGGCACGCAGCGCCACCGCCAGGGCGATCGCGACGCGCTGCAGCTGACCGCCGGACAGCTGCGAGGGATACCGGCGCATCAAGTCGGGTGACAGCAATACCTGCCGCATCGCCTCGGCGGCCCGGTCTTCGGCTTCCGACTTGCCTGCGCCGTGCAGCCGCAGCGCCTTAACGAACACGCTGCCGGTCTTGTACACCGGGCTGAAGGCGGTCGACGGGCTCTGGAAGATGGCAGCGATCCGCCGGCCCCTGATGGCTCGGAGCTTGTCGGGGCCGAGGCCGACAAGCTCGAGCCCGTCCAGCTTGATGCTGCCGCCGACGGTGGCGCCGACGGTGTGCGCGAGGCCGAGGATGGCAAGCGTCGTCATGGACTTGCCGGAACCGCTCTCCCCCGCCAGGCCGACGATCTCAGCGTGGCCGAGTCGCAGGTCCGCCATCGACACGACCCGGCGCTCGCCGAAGCGGACCTCAAGGTTCGCGATGGCCAGCCGCCCGCCCGGCTCCTGCACCGCCGGCCCTGGCCGCTGAAAGCTCTCCCCCGTCACGGCAGGAAGCTCCGTTTCGGATCGAGGAGGTCACGCAGGCCGTCGCCGAGCAAGTTGAACGCGAACGCGGTCAGCAGGATGGCCAGGCCGGGGAACGTTACGAGCCACCAGTCCGGGGTGAAGTAGCTCTGGCCCTCGGCCACCATCAGGCCCCAGTCCGGCGTCGGGTCCTGGGCCCCGAGCCCGAGGAACGACAGCGCCGATGCAGTGAGGATGACCCCGCCGATGTCGAGTGACACCTGCACAAGCAGCGGGGTCATCGAGTTCGGGAGAATGTGCCGGAAGATGATGCGCGTACGGGAGATCCCGAGTGCCCGGCATGCCTCGATATAAGGACGGCCCGCGACAGAGGCCGCCTGTCCGCGCAGCAGCCTGACGTACCAGGGCCACCAGACAGCAGCGATCGCGAGCGTCAGGCTGGTCAGGCTTGCGGGCAGCACGGCGGCAAGCGCGAGCGCGAGCAGCAGCGGCGGGAACGCAAGGAACACGTCGGTCACGCGCATGATCAGCTCGTCGACCCAGCCGCCCAGGAAGCCCGCCGCCACGCCCAGCGGTATGCCGACGGCACACGCGATTGCCAGCACGATGACCGCAATGACGGGCGACACCCTCGCCCCGTAAACGACACGGGACAAGATGTCACGGCCCACCTGATCAGTTCCGAACCAGTGGACCGCCGACGGCCCGCGCAGCACGTCGAGGGGGTGAGTGGCCGTTCCCGCGTCGCCGGCAGCAGGCGCGAGCAGGGGAGCGAAGATCGCGACGAGAATGATCAGCACGACCAGCAGGCCGCCGACCATCAGCAGCGGATTGGCCCGGAGGGCACGCCGCAGCCGCACGCCGCGCGGCACGACCGCGTCAGCAGGCACACTAATAGGAGTCTCGATCATCTCAGCCGGATCCGGGGGTCGATGGCGGCCTGGACGATGTCGACGACCAGGTTCGCCACCACGTAGGCGATGGCGACGAACAGGGTGACGCCGAGGATCGCAGGGGTGTCCAGAGTCGCGATGGATGCCGCCGCATAGCTGCCCAGCCCTGGCCAGTCAAAGATGGCCTCCACCAGGAACGTGTTGACGAGCGAGTACCCGAACACCAGGGCGAGCGCAGCCGAGACCGGCGGCCACGCCAGCTTCATGGCGAAGCGACCGAAGATCTGCCCTTCCCTGAAGCCGAGCGCACGAGCATTGAGTATGTGCGGCTCGCCGATCGTGTCGAGCACCTGAGCACGGACCATCCGGGCGATCAGCCCGGCCGGGTAGGCGGCGACGACGATCGCGGGCAGGATCAGGTGCACCACGGTGCTGCCGAGCATCGGCCAGTTCCCGCCGATGACCGAATCGACGACCGGAAAGCCGGTCCGCCTGACAAGCGGGTGGCTGAACAGCAGAGCAGGTGAGTACTCCCCCGCGGCAGGCAGCCACCCGAGCCTCTGGGAGAACAGGAGCTGCAGGATCAGCGCCATCCAGAAGATCGGCATCGATACGCCAAGGATCGAGCCCGCCCGGATGACCTGGTCGGCTACCCGGCCCGGCTGCCTGGCCGAGATCAGGCCGAACGGGATCCCGATGATGAGCGCGATGATCAGCGCGGTGATCACGAGCTCCAGCGTGGCCGGGGCTGCCGTCATGATGTCGGACAGCACCGGCCGGTGAGTGTGAATGGAGATGCCCCAGTTCCCCCGTACGATGCCGCCGAGGTAGGTGACCAGCTGCACCGGCAGCGGGCGGTCGAGGCCGAGGAATTTCTGCGCGGCCGCGATCTGGGCTGCTGAGGCATGCGGACCGGCCCAGGTCGCGGCCGGATCGCCGGGCACCACGTGGGCGACCACGAAGGTCACCACGATGACGCCCACAACGACCACGACGGCTAGCGCGATCCGGCGCGCGACGAAGGCCAGCATGGGGCTACGACTTCGGGTGCAGGTCGTAGACGAAGATGACGTTCGGGTACGCCGGGTTCACCTGGAACCCGGAGAAGTTGTTCGTCATCGCGTACTGGTAGTTGGTGTTGTACAGGAACACGATCGGTGCCTGCTTGAGGATCTCTACCTGCATCGTCCGGTACAGGGCACTTCCCGCCGGCGGGTTCGTCGCGACCAGCGACTCGACGTTGTTGATCTGCTTGTTCAGCAGCGGGTTCGAGTAGTACGACAGATTGAAGAACGGCTGCTTCTCCCCCAGCAGCAGGTTGACGAACCACGAGTACGGGTCGGCGTAATCGGGCCACCAGTACTCGATGAAGATGTCCTGGTGCGTCGATGCCGATGATGACTTCGCCTTCGACCACTGCGTGTTCCACGCCAGCCCCTGAACGGTGAGGCTGACGTTCAGCTTGGCCAGGCTGGACTTCAGCAGCGTGGCGACGACCTGCTCGTTGCTGTCACCAGCGGTGTAGGTCAGTGTCAGGTTCAGCGGCTTCTTACCGGGTCCGTAGCCGACCGAGTTCAGCAGCTTCGCTGCCTTGCCCGGGTCATAGGTGTAGCTGGGCAGGTCCGTGAAGTGGCCGAACAAGCCAGCCGGGACGATGCCGCTCGACTGCACGGCCGCGCCGCTGAGCGCTGCGGTGATTCCCGGGTAATCGGTGGCGTAGGAGATCGCCTCCCGGATCGGCTGGCTAAGTGACTGGCTGTTGAGCTGAGCCAGCAGGTTCTGCCACGACGGAGAGCTGGTCAGGCTGACGCCGGCCACGCCCTTCAGCGACTGCCACAGCGTCGGGCTCATCTGCTCCACGAAGTTGACCTGGCCCGAGCGCAGCAGCTGTGCCGCGGTCGTGTCCTGCGGAGTCACCCGGAACACGACCTTGCTGTAGTGCGAGCCGCTCCAGCCGCCCCAGTACTTCGGGTACTGCTTGAGGATCACCTCGAACTCCTGACCGTTGTTCCAGGACTGCAAGGTGTACGGCCCCGTTCCCGCATCATGGGGTGTGTTCAGCCACTTGGTCAGGTCGCCGCCTGCGCCCGCCGCCTGCGTGTCGTAGATATACGCCGAGTAGTCGGCCGACGCCTCCAGGGCGAGGGGCGACGGGTAGGAGAGGTGGAACACCAGCGTGTACTGACTCGGGGCGTCGATCGACTTCACCGCACCCCAGATGTAGGAGGCTCCGCCGTTGAGCTTCTGGGTACGCAGAATGGCCGCCTTCGCTGCCTGGGCAGTCAGCAGCCGCCCGGTGTGGAAGTGAACACCATGGCGGAGCTGGAATGTCCAGGTCAGTCCGTCGGAGGAATGCGTCCAGCTCGTGGCGAGCAGGGGATCAACCTGTTGGGTGACAGGGTTGTAGTGCGTGAGCGTCTGGTACATGTTGCTCATCGCGATGATGCCGTTGGAATACTCGGTCGCGGGATCCCAGCCGTCGACCATGACCTGCGTATAGGTGTCGTAGGTGAACACCTTGGTCGTGGCCGGCTTGGTGCCCGAGCTGTAACTGCTGCCGCCGCATGCCGCCAGCAGCGTAACGGCGGCCGTGGAAACAGCGGAGACCGCTGCCCAAGCCCTCTTCCTTCCCATTTCCCACCTCGAATGCTGCCGTGGTGAACTTAATGACTTACGTAGAGCCCGCCTAGCGCACCGGCCGCCTTAGCCCGGATCCGGACCGCTGGCGAGGTGAGATAGGCGAGCGGGATCTCCTCCAGCTCGACGATCTGGACGGATTCGGGATCGGCGCCGGCCGCGACGGCGTGATCTCTGGCCTCGGCGCTAGCCTCCTCCAGCGCCGCCTGCCGGCCTCCCGGCCCGAAGTGGAAGATCCGGTCGACCTGCCCGCTGACCGAGGCGATTGCGGCGCCAATCGCGTTCGCGGCGTCGAAGTGGTCCGGCCGGATCACCTCGCTGACTCCGGGGAGCTCGTCGGGGATCAGGATGCTGCCGCCCCCGACGGCGATCAGCGCCAGATCGCCCTTCGACGTCTTGACCCGGTCGATAGCGTCGGCCAGCTCGGTGTCTGCCGCCCTGGAGGCAGCCTCGAGCAGCCCGCGCCAGGCCTCAGTCGCCGACGCATTCCCCAGTCGGGCGCGGCCGATCGCCACTGCGGCATCGGTCAGCGTTGCTGTCGAGCCGCCGAAGATCAGCGCCTCGTCTCGTAGCCGGTACCCGACGCTTTCCGGGCCGAGTCGCAGCCCGTTGCCCTCGTGGTCACCAGCCAGGACCGTCCCGCCGCCAAGCGCGATGGTCACGAGGTCCGGCATCCGGAAGTTCGTGCGGATGCCGCCGATCTCAACTCCCTGCGAGGACTCCCGCGGGAATCCGTTCACCAGCACCCCGACGTCGGTGGACGTGCCACCGACATCCGCGACCAGGGCGTCGGTCCGGCCGGTGAGGAAAGCGGCACCCCGGATGCTGTTCGCCGGGCCGCTGCCGATCGTCAGCACCGGATAGCGCAGCGCGTGGTCCAGCGCCATCAGGGTGCCGTCGTTCTGGGCGAAGAACGTCACCGGAGACAGCGAGTGCGCCGCCAGCGCCTTGCCCAGTGCGCGGGCTACATCCCCGGCCACGCCGACCAGCGAGGCGTTCAGGATGGTGGCGTTCTCGCGCTCGAGCAGGCCGACCGATCCGATCTCATGGCTCAGCGAGACATGGACCTCGCCAAGCTCCCGCTTGACGATCTCGGCCGCCAGCAGCTCGTGCCGCGCGGAGACTGGCGCGAACACGCTGGTGATCGCGACCCCATCGCAACGGCCGGCGACCGACGAGAGGAACGCGGCTACTGCGCCCTCATCAAATGGCGACAGGTCGCGGCCGTCGAACTCGATCCCTCCGGGCACGACGACCGCTCCCGCAGATACCGCTGCGGTGAGGTCAGCCGGCCACTCGAACATCGGCCGTACGCCGAGCGTGGCAGGCGCTCCGATCCTGATGACAGCCACGCGCTGCAGCCTGCGCCGCTCGAGCACCGCGTTCGTCGCGTGCGTGGTGCCGAGCATGGCATGCGTGATCCGGGCGGCCTCGACCCCCGACCCGGCGATCACCGCGTCCAGCGCGGCCACGATGCCGCCGGTGACATCGGGGGTTGTCGGCACCTTGGCCTTGGCCAGGACCCGATCGGCCCGGTCGAGAATCACCGCGTCGGTGTTGGTGCCGCCGACGTCGATGCCAAGGCGGTAATCAAGCGTAGGCACCGGCGAGCTCCTCTACAGGCACGTAGTCGAAGTCGTAGCCGAAGGCGCGCGGGCCGGCCATCTGCAGCCCGAACTCGGACCGCCAGATCGGCGCGCACGGCATCGCGATCAGTGTGACGCGCTGGCCGTACCTGACACGCTCGGTCGGGATCGCGTCGGCAGTCTCGCTGTCCAGGATCGTGATCAGATCCGGCACCGAGGCGAGCACCTTGCCCTGCTCCAGCGCGGCGAGGTTCTCGTTCTGAATCTCGACGCGGAGGAGCCGGCCGGCGTCGTCACCGAGGCCCTCGACGACTACTGAGCCGCGGACGAAGCCCTTCGTCGTACGGCGCTCGACATCGGTGATCTTGCCGCTCATGAGGGGGAAGCCCCCGGTCGCCGCGACGAGGGCCGCCATCGAGTCACCGACGGCGTTGGTCAGCGCCTCGCCGATCTTGATCGCCAGCGTGAACGTCCCGCGGACCGTAGCGCCGCGCGCCTGCCTGACGGTCATCGTGTACTCGGTCGCAGCGCCCGCTCCGCCGAACTCCACCGCGGCAGAGCGCTCAAGCCGCTCCATCCAGTCGCCGGAGACGGCGTGGAACACCAGGACGTTGCCGCGCTCGTCCGTCATCACGCCGGGGTTGGGATCGATCCCCGCGAGGTGCATGGTCACCTGCGGGATGAGCGGGAACGCCCGGCCCATCCCGTCAGCGTCGACGACTGGCAGGCCCATCCGGCCGGCCCAGCACAGCGGGAGCAGGCCGTTGGATCCGCCGATCTCCGCGGGCATGAGCGCGGCGACCTGCCGCCCGGTGAGCCGCTCGAGATACTGGCGCAGGACCTCGCCTTCCCCGCCGTTCTCGATCTTCTCGATGTGCACGGTCGGCGCGCCGACCATTCCGCACGGCATGATCAGCGCGTCATCCGGCAGATCATCGAGGTCGACGAGCTCGGTCGGCCCGACCTCCTCCAGCGCCTGCAGGGCGAGCAGCAGCCCGATCCGCGGATCGCCACCGCCGCCGGTGCCGAGGATCGCGCAGCCGCGGGCGAGCGCACGCAGCGCGGACTCGTCAAGCAGCCGTTTCATCGTCGAACGCTATCCATGAGACTGTTTCTCCCCCAATTCGGATTTATTTCGCTTTGTTAACAGAACCCGGGGCCGGCGCGTACCCGTAGGAACCGGCCGCCTCGTCGGGGGTGATCAGCTCGTCGCGCAGGTCAGCCTCCACCAGGCTGATCTCGCGTTCGCGCGGGTCGCCGTAGCCGCCGCCGGTGCCGGTCACGAGCCGGACGACGTCCCCGCGACGCAGCGGCATCCGTGACACCTTGCCGAACCGGGGACCGACCGGCTTGCCGTCCCGCAGCACCTCGACGTAGTTCGGCGACCCGTCGAGCCCGCCCGCAGTTCCCCATGGCGGGTACAGGTGGCGGCCCCAGGCGACCGTGAGCAGGGCGTCGTCGCTGCAGATCCGGTACTCGCGCACGAGCCCCCGGCCGCCCCGCCAGCGGCCGGCGCCTGCGCCTGCGACGATGTCGAAGGCGAACCGCTCGACCATGACGCCGTAACGCTGCTCGGCCACCTCGACCGGGATCGTGTAGGTCTCGCCGTCGCCGACCGACACCAGTCCATGCTGGCCGTCAGCGTCCCTGGAGGCTCCCCAGCCGCCTGGCTGCGGTTCGACCAACAGGGTCTCCGCACCGGTATCCGGGTGGGTGAGAGCGAGCGAGGTAGAGCACACCGAAACATAGGTTCCTGCGGGCAGCCGATCGGGGAAGGCAGGCGCGAGCGCATGCCAGACCAGATCAGAGGCCATCTCGGTCGCCTCGAAATAGGCCGCGACCGGGGCAGGCCTCGTCGCGTTGAAGATGCAGCCGGGCGGGGCGATGATCGTCAGCGGCCGGAACCAGCCGTCGGTCGCGGGTTCCGCAGGGTCGGTGATGGCCTTGAACACGGTGCGCACGCCGGAGACAAGGCCACTCCAGGTGCAATTGATCGGACCCGGGACCTGGCCGTGACTGCCGGTGAAGTCGCAGATCACGCCTTCGTCGGTGATCTCGACGCGGACATTTACCGGGAACGGGCCGTTGCCCAGGCCATCGGTGTCGGTGAAGTCCTCGGCCGTGAAGACACCATGCGGGATGCTGGCGAGGGCTGCCCGGCACAGCCGCTCGCTGCGGTCGAGCACGGCTTGCATCGCGCTGCGTACCGTGGCGGTGCCATATCTGGCACAGAGGTCAAGCAGGCGGCGTTCTGCCACCTCCAGGCATGCGGCCTGGGCGGTGAGGTCGCCGAGGACCATGTCGGGCAGGCGACTGTTGGCCGCGAGGATGGCGCGGATGTCAGGCACCGGCTCGCCGTTGCGGTAGGCGTAGACGAAGGGAAGCTGCAAGCCCTCGGCATAGACGTCCTGTGAGTCGGCGGTCCACGATCCGGGGTCCTTGCCCCCGACTTCGGTCCAGTGGCCCTTGGCCGCAGCGAAGCCGATCAGTTCTGGACTAGCCCCGGTCCCGGCGAAGATGGGCCGGACGAGCGCGACGTCGGACAGATGGGTGCCGCCGCCTGCGTACGGATCGTTCGCGATGATGACGTCACCCGGGCGCAGGTCCATGCGGCGCGCAACGATCTCCTTGACCGCATCGCCGAGCGGGCCGAGGAACCCGGCGATTCCGTTGCCCTGCGAGACGAGCTCGCCGCTGGCGTCGGTGATGCCGACGCCGAAATCGAGCACCTCGTAAATGATGGGGCTCTGCGACGTGCGCTGCAGCGAGACGAACATCTCGTCGCTGATCGCAGCGAAGCCTTCGCGCAGCACGTCCATGGTGAACCGGTCGTCGCCAGCCCGGCCGTCGGGGGTCACGGGCGCTCCTCGATGACCAGGTTGCCGGCCTCGTCCTGGCGCACAGCCTGGCCGGGCAACACTAGCGTGGTGGCGGCAGCTTCCTCGATGACGCATGGTCCGGCGATCCACTCCGGCAGGCCTTCCCGGCGCGTTCGGCTAGCTCGGTGCGGGCAAGCACGGGGATCTCCTGGATGGCGCCATAGGGGTTCAGGTCGACCACGCGGGAGGCGGCCGGTGGCATCGGACCTCGGGCGCTGCTATCGGCCCAGCTGATCGGCGTGACGGGCCGGGTCGCCGTGGCCCGGAGCGAGATGACCTCGAGCGGAGCGTCCAGCCGGAACGAGTAGCTCTCCAGGCAGCGCTGCTCGAACGCGGCCCGGATGACGGCGAGGTCCGTCGGGTCGGGCACGGGAACTTCGAGCGTGTGCTCCTGCCCGGCATAGCGAAGCTCGGCGTACGTGGCGATCTCGACCGTGTCCGCGGCCTTGCGGGGTTCGGCCAGTTCAGCGAGCGCGGCTTGCCTGACGGGCAGGAAGGCTGCTGCCAGGTCGACGGCGTCGAGTGGCGCTACTACGGTGCGGACCGCCTCGCCGCGCAGCGGGCTCGACAGCATGCCGAAGGCTGAGAAGTGGCCGGGGCCGGGCGGTATGACCGTCCGGGAAACGCCGAGCTCGCGGGCTAGCAGGGCGGCGTGCAGCGGTCCCGCGCCGCCATAGGCGACGAATACGAAGTCGCGCGGGTCGTGGCCGCGGCGCAGCGTCACGAGCCGCAGGGCATGACTCATCTGGGCCACCGCGTACCGCAGGGCTCCGCGCGCCACGGATCGGGCGTCCTCGCCGATCTGCGTTCCGAGTGCTGCGACCGCCTTCTCCGCTGCGCCGGAATCCAGCGGCATGGTTCCGCCGAGGAAGTAGTCGGGATCGAGCCGGCCGAGCAGCAGGTTCGCATCGGTGAGGGTGGGCTCGGCACCGCCCCTGCCGTAACACGCCGGTCCAGGGTCGGCGCCCGCGCTGCGTGGCCCGACGTGCAGTCCGCCCGCCGCGTCTGCCCAGACGATGGACCCGCCACCGGCGCCAATCTCGATGATCTCCACGGTCGGGACCTGCACCGGATAGCCGGGGAACGCCGGCGTCTTGCCCACATGGTGCAACGTGTCGATCCGGACCTGGCCATCGCGGACCGCGGACGTCTTGGCGGTCGTGCCGCCGATGTCCAGCGTGAGCACGTTGCTGTTGCCGAGGCGGCGGCCGAGCTCGGCAGCGGCCATGACACCGGCCACAGGACCGGACTCCAGTAGCGCGATCGGCGCTTGGGCGGCGCGGGCGAAGGAGGCGATCCCGCCGTTCGAGCGCATAGCCCGCAGCGGCGCGGCGACGCCCAGGCTGCGCAGCGCCGCCTCCAGCGAGTCCAGGTAGCCGGCTACAACGGGCTGCACATAGGCGGACAGCACTGCCGTGCTGCTTCTCTCGTACTCGCGCCACTGGCCGCTGACCTGGTGCGAGCAGACGACAGAAACGCCAGGCAGCTTGTCGCGCAGCGTGGCAGCGAGCTGCTCCTCGTGCGCTGGATTGGCCCATGCATGCAGGAGGCAGATAGCGACAGCCGACGCTCCGGCGGCTGCGATCTTCCCGGCAACCTCAGCTGCGTCTTCGCCGCTGAGAGGTTCGGTGACCCGGCCCAGGTGAGTCACCCGCTCGGTGACCTCGAACCGGAGGTGCCTCGGAACGAACGGCACCGGCTTGGCGTAGGCGAGGTTATAGAGGTCAGGCCGGTTGGCGCGGCCGATCTCGAGCACGTCCCTGAAGCCCCGTGTGGTGATCAGCGCCGTCGGCGCACCGCGTCGCTCGGTGACGGCGTTGATCACGACCGTCGTTCCGTGAATGAACGCCTCAATCGACCCGACCGGAACGCCAGAAAGAGCCAGGGCTTTCAGCACACCGTCGCTGAGCTGACCTGGGGTGGTATCCGCCTTCGCCCGGACGACCTGCCCGCTGACGGCGTCGACGGCCGCCAGGTCGGTGAACGTGCCGCCGATGTCCACGGCCAGCCGGACGCGCGGAGCGTCAGGGGCGCCAGGATCGGACGGGGGAAGCAGCACCCCTGGATCGTCTCAGTCGAAGGCGGGGACGAGGAATGTGCAAGCTGCACGATCATCTGCGGGATTGTGTGCGTACTGCCTATTATGCGGGCATGACCTGCGTTGATGAGGTGCTCGCCGCCCCATCGCTGCCCGGCCTGACCAGGATCAGCAGCGTTGGCGGCCAACGCGAGGTGCTGAGCGTCCGCCTGGCTGAGCGGTTTGCTGATCTCGAGGACGCCCCCGCGGGCAGCCTCGTCGTCCTTGGCAGGGTCGCGTCCGAGTCGGCCACGGACTACCGGTTCGACATGGCTCTCCGCTGGGCCGCACTGGCCGGCGTTTCGGCAGTGGCTGCCTTCGCGCCGAATCGCTGGCGGCCTCCCGTCACGGCGATCGACATCGCGGGTCGCGCTGACCTCGCGCTGATCTCGGTTCCCGCATCTGCGGAGATCACTGACCTGCTGCTCGCGATCTTGGCAGAGGTAGGTGGCGGGCCGGCACGTGCTCTTGCCCGGGCGAGCGCAGGCCTGGATGCCGTCGACCGAGCTGAGCAAGTCAGAGCCGACCTCGGGCTGCTGTGCGCGATGGTCGGCGAAGGCCTCGGCACGCCGGTGGCGACTACGTCCGCCGAGTCGGCCGCGTCCGGACTCGGGGCCGCCGCTGAACCGGCCCGGCTTGCGGCACCGCAGGCCCACGGCGACTTGGCGGTCGCCGCCCGCCTTGTGCTCCGCGCCGCTACTGACGCCGCGGCACGGCTGGCTGACGAGGAGCGGAAGGCACGCGAACTCCCGATCCGATCCCGCGCCGAGCTCCTGGCCGAGCTCCTGATCTCCGAGTCAGCGCTCAATGAGGACATGCTCGAGCGCGCCAGGCAGCACGGCATCCCGCTGAGCGGGTGGCATGTCGCCCTGCTGGTCGAGGCTGACAATCTCACCGACGTGGCCCCGGATGAGATCGGCCGTTTCGAGCTGCTCGAGTCCGCTGGTCAGCTGGCTCTGAGCGCCGCCGCGCTGACTGGCGGCACGTGGTACCTGTCCCGGATCGCACGGGCCATCGTGCTGGTCTGGATGACCACGTCCGATCCCGGCGGGCAGGCCGGTCGGCGCGTTTCGCGCTCGGCCGCCCGCGCGCTCGACGCCATCCGGGCGAGATACCCGACGCTGCATCTGCGAGCGGGCGTTAGCTCGCCGCATGAGGGTCCGCTCGGCCTTCGGGCCGCGGCCGCTGAAGCTCGGGGAGCGATCATCGCGGCGCGCGCGAGCCGCAGGCCGCCGGGTGTCACTGCCCACGACGCGACTGGCGTCCAGCGCATGCTGATGGAGTGGTATGCCTCCGAGACCGCCCGGACGTCGGTCCGGGTTCAGCTGGCGCCGCTGGAGAAACTCGGCGCCTCGCGTGCTGAGACGGCCATCCGCACCTTGGCTGCGTTCCTTGATGAGCAGGGGTCGATCGGCCGGACAGCTCAGCGCTTGCACCTGCACCGCAATGCGGTCGCACACCGGATGCGCCGGATCACAGCTCTCCTCGGAGCCAACCTTGACGATGCCGACCAGCGGCTCGCACTGCAGCTAGCGTGCAGGGCGCGGCTGCTGCAGTAAGGTCAGCCCCCGCGTTGGGCGACGCGGTCGGCGGCCTTCCTCAGTTCGAGTACGCCATCCTCGATCCCACATGCGAGCACGTCAATGTCTGGCGTTGACGCGTAATCCGCGGTGATCCCGAAAGTGAGCTGGTCGCAGTAGCTGAATATCGAAACCCCGGTGCGCAGGGTGGTAGCGATCGGAACATAGGGGATTATCTCCACAAGCTTGCGCCCCAAGCCGTATAGCTGCAGGCGCGGTCCGGCCACGTTGGTGGTGACTGTCACGATCTCATGCTGAGGCAGCCGGTAGCCGAGCCTGACGACGCGCGATGCGATGGGATAGGGCGTGAACCGGCCCAGGGCGATCAGCGCCTCCGCCGCCGCTGTTTCCTTAACAGCCTTAAGCTCGGAAATCTCGGCCCTGATGAACTCGAGCCGCTCGACCGGGTCCGCAATGTGCACGGGCAGGTCCGCAACCAGAAGCGAGACCCGATTGCCATAGCTGGTTTCCTCACCAGGGCCCCGCGTCGATACCGGAATCAGCGATGGCACCATGTGCGGCTTCGGGTCCTCGCCTCGATAGATCAGCAGCGCGCGGAAGCCGCTGCTGATCGCGGCAAGTACTACGTCGTTCACGGTGCCGCCGAGTGCTCGCTTGACATACTTGACGTCCGTCAGCGATGCCCGCGACCAGGCATACCTGCGCTGCCGGCCGATGAGCCCGGACAGCGAAGAACTCGCGGCCGGCCTGCCACCAGCCGTAAGCCTGGCCGTCGCGCGGGCTATCTGCCACAGCTGGCTCATGGAGCGCACCGGCTGCACCGCCGCCGTCGCGAGTGCCAGCGTCATCTTCGCGGGCAGGAACATCGTGTCTACTGCGGCCTGGGTGGCGAGCCACAGCGCCGACGGCGGTTTACCAGCTCCGATCGTGCGCATCGCAGACGGCATCGCTTCCGGGGCCGCATCGAATATCACCCGGTACAGATCCGTGCCCGAAACGCCGTCGACCATGGCATGGTGCACCTTCGAGACAACCGCCCACCGCTCGTCCTTGAGTCCCTGGACGAGCCAGTACTCCCATAGCGGGTAATCGCGGTCCAGGCGCTGGGCCATGATCCTGGCGATTAGCGCCCGAAGCTCGTCGTCGCCGCCCGGCGCGGGCAGTGCGGTCTGCCGGACGTGGTAGCGCAAGTCGAAATCGGGGTCGTCTACCCACACCGGTGGGCCGAGGCGGAACGGGACCGTGCGGAGCTTGCGCCGGTAAATGGGCACGTCTGGCAGCCGTGACCGGATTGATCGCAGGAACTCCGGGTACGACGGCGGCGGGCCTTCGAAAATGGCGATAGAGGCGATCGCGAACGACGCATGCGCGTCCTGATCCTCCGCGTCGATGAACTGCGCGTCCATCGGCTTCAGTCGCTCCATGGTCGCCTCCCGGGTGCTTCTCCCAAGGCCAGCCCAATTGCGGGGCCTGGTCTAGGGTCGAACTGCCCAGCCGAGCGGGACCTCAGGCTGCAGCGGGCGCTCCGATGAGAGACGAGGCTGGCTAATGAAGGCCAGCGTAGCCAGGCGGACTCCGGAGGTGAGAGATGTGGCCCGTGACTGCCGCCTCTTGCGGGCGCTGAGCCCAACGGAGTGCTTCGACCTGCTGGAACCTGGCGGGATCGGCCGCATCGGGATCTCAGCTGCGGAAGGGGTCATCATCCTGCCGGTCAACTTCGCCGTAAAGGGCCGGGAGATTTTCTACCGCACCGCCCCAGACACACTGCTGGCTCTTCACGCCAACGGTCATATCAGCTTCGAAGTGGACCAATGCGACGAGGCATGCCATGAAGCCTGGAGCGTGCTAGTACACGGCCACGCGCACGAGGTCACCGATGAGCGACAGGTGAGGCAGCTTGAGAGGACAGCACACCTCGAGCCGTGGGCGCCCGGCGCCCGCGACGTGTACGTGCGCATCGCACCAACCCGGATCAGCGGGCGGCGCATCGAGCCAAGCTGAGCGACAGGGTCTCGCGCCTCATCACTAACGGGCACTTGCTCCCCGCATAGGGGCTACCGACGGGAGCGGCGAGGCCGGAGCATGAGCCAGGCCACGACGCCGGCGGCAACCACCAGCAGCCACGGGGAGAGCAGCAGGTGCAGGGCAAAACCGAGCACGCTCAGCGCCACGATGGCGATAAGGGCGATGGCGATGATCAATAGCATGTCGATCGGGTCTCCGTTCAGGATGAGCTTGCAGAGGCAGTGGCCAGGGCAGCAGTACCGCATGCCCGGCAATTCAAGACTCCCGCCGCTTGGGGCCGCGGTCGATCCGGATTGACCCTGGCTCGACCCTGGTCCGCCGCCGGAAGGTATCAGGGACCGCGTCGCGGTCTACGCTCAATTTGCTAGCGGCACGATGTCGAGAAGCGCCGGACGGCTCCGCTCACCAGGTGAAGGGCCTCGACAGGCGCGGCCCATGACACCAGGAGACCACGATGCCGAAGTACCTGCTTCTCAAGCACTACCGCGGCGGCCCGGAGCCGCACCGTCCCGTGCCCCCGATGGACCAGTGGGCGCCTGAGGACGTGGAGGCGCATATGGCCTTCCTCAGGCACGTCAGCGAGCTGCTCGAGGAGAGCGGCGAGTACGTCGACGGACAGGCGCTCACGCCGGCGCGCACCTGGGTGCGCTACGGCGGCCCGGACGCGGCGCCCGTCACCACCGACGGCCCGCTCCCCGAGACCAGCGACCTGGTCGCGGGCTGGTACATGATCGATGTCGAGTCCCTCGAGCGTGCGGTCGAGCTCGCGGCGTATGTCTCCTCCGAGCCCGGCCCCGGCGGCACGCCGCTGTACGAGTGGATAGACGTCCGGGAGGTCATGTCCGAGGCGCCGCAGGAGGGCTGACGCGGCGTGACCGACGAGTCGGTGCAATGGGTGGGCGAGGGCGCGCTGCGTGCCCTCGTCCCCGAGGTGCTCGCGGGCCTCGTCCGCCGGGGCGAGGATTTCGACGCCGCCGAGGACGCGCTCCAGGAGGCGATGCTGGAGGCGCTGCGGGTCTGGCCTGAGCACCCGCCGCGCGATCCGCGAGCGTGGCTGACCACGGTCGCGACGCGGCGGCTCGTCGACGCCCGCCGCAGTGACGTCGCCCGGCAGCGCCGCGAGAAGACGACGTACGCGGAGCCGCGGCCGGCCGACACGGAGGAGGGCGATGACACCCTCTTCCTGCTGTTCTGCTGCTGTCACCCCGACCTCGCGCCCGCGTCGCAGGTGGCGCTGACCCTGCGCGCTGTCGGCGGCCTCACCACCGGCGAGATCGCCGACGCCTTCTACGTCCCTGAGGCGACGATGGCGCAGCGGATCAGCCGCGCCAAGCGCACCCTGCGCGGGCGCCGCCTGGACCAGCCAGGCGACCTCGCCGTCGTGCTGCGCGTGCTCTACCTCGTCTACACCGCCGGCCACGCGGGCCGGGTGGACCTGGCCAGCGAGGCGATCCGGCTCGCCCGCCAGCTCACTCTCGCCACGGATGAGCCAGAAGCGCGCGGGCTGCTCGCGCTCATTCTCCTCAACCATGCCCGGCTGGCGGCGCGGCTCGACCCCGAAGGCCGGATCGTCACGCTCGACCGGCAGGACCGCGGCCTGTGGGACGCACGCGAGATCGCCGAGGGGGTACGCGTCCTGCAGTCGGCGCTCGCCATGCAGACGGAGGAACGCCGCCCAGGCCGCTACCAGATCGAGGCCGCGATCGCTGCCCTGCACGACGACGCCGCGAGCGCCGAGGAGACCGACTGGCCGCAGATCCTCGCCTGGTACGACGACCTCGTCGCGCTGACCGAGAACCCTGTGCGCGAGTACCCCGCCGCGGTGCTCGGCCGCGCGGTCGCGGTCGGCCATGTCCTTGGTGCCGCTGCCGGACTGCGCGAGACGGACCGGCTGCGCGAGGTAATCGGCGAGCGGCATCGGTGGCACGCTGTGCGCGGGCACCTGCACGAGCTCGACGGCGACCTGCCTGCCGCCGCTACGGCATACGCCGAAGCCGCCCGCCGGGCCGCGAACGTCGCCGAGCGCGACCACCTGGTCCGCCAGGCCGCCCGCGTGCGAGCCGCTCTGGTGGCATAGGGCCGATGCCCATACTTGAGCCGCGGAGTTCGCGTAAAGGAGGCCCGAAGATATGAGCACGCCGCGAGCTGACGAATGGCGAGGTCAAGGCCAGTACTTTTCCTGGCGGCCAGCGCACGGGGACGTCTCCGCTGTGGAGATCTTTCATGTGGAGATGGGCGATCCTGAGGCACCGGTGCTGCTGCTCATTCATGGCTGGCCGACCAGCAGCTTCGACTGGTCTGCCGCTGCTGGTCAGCTGAGCGCGAGATTCCGCGTGTGCGCGCTGGACTTTCCCGGCTACGGATATTCGGACAAGCCGCAAGGGTGGGGTTACAGCCTGGCGCGAGATGAGGAGCTCATCGAGTTCTACCTGGCGGAGGTGATCGGCGCAGATGCTGGCGTGATAGCGGCCCACGATCGCGGGGACAGCGTCGCTCTGCTGCACGCCGCACGGTGCGCGCAAGGCCGGTCGGCGATGCGACTGGAGCATCTGGTGCTGTCGAACGGCAACATCTTCCTGCCGCTGTCAAACCTGACGGCCGCTCAGCGGCACCTACTGGACGAGCAGTCGTGGCCGCAGATCGCGGCCGTGCTGACTGCCCCGGGCTTGGCCGCAGCCCTGGGCGCGAGCACGTTCACCCCGCCGCGCAACGCCGAGGATCCCGAGGTCCAGGCTCTGTCTGCCATTTTCGCCCACGATGATGGCATCAAGGTCCTGCACGAGACAATTCAGTACCTGCGCGAGCGGGCGCAGGCTGAGCAGGCGTGGCTGACCGCGCTTTCGCAAGCCTCGTTCCCGGTCACTCTGATCTGGGGCCTGTGCGACAGCGTTTCGCCGCCCCGAGTGGCCAGCCATGTGTGGAACGAGTACCTGATGCACAAGCCCGGTGACAATCGCTGGTACCTCATCCCCGACGCCAACCATTACCTGCAAGTCGACCGTCCAGGCGCATTCGTGCAGGTACTCAGCCACGCGCTCCAGCCGGCTGACGGACAGCAACCCGGCGCCCTCGGTGCCGAAACAGGTGCTCCCGCTCTCATCGACACCTCCCGCGCGCGGTTGCCCGCCGCAGCAGACCTGCTCCGAGCAGACATCAACTGAGGACCCTGCCGAGCGTAATAACCATCTCTTGCAGCCGTTCAGCTACGTACTCTTCGATACCGCCAAAGGCGCACCGTCGGCTTCGATCGACCACAGTAGATCGGTGATCTCCTAAAAACTTCAATATGCATACGGCCAGAGCGTCGAGCGAGCGACGTCATGCCATGGGCGGCTCAGGCAGGATCGCGACCAGCGCCTCAAGGGCTGTGGTCCAGCTTTCCCAGTATGGGCGGTCGGGCTGATCGGCGATGGCCTTGATGAGCTGCCGCCGGAATGGTTCTCTGTCGCCGCCGAGCGCGTGCTCGACGACCGCTGCGGCGAGCGCGAATACTGTGCTTTGCCAGGGCGCGTCGAAGGCGAGCTCGCCGTTCCGGCGTGGCAGGTCCAGCTCCGACAGGCTCAGTGTCCCGGTCACAGGCGGGCCACGCCGATCATCGAGTCCCTGGTAACCAGCCCGGCCAGCTCCGCTTCTGTCATGCCCTCGGTCGCTAGCGGGCGCTCGGGCAGGACGAGGTAACGGACCTCAGCGGAGGAGTCCCACACCCGGATCTCGACATCGCCGGGCAGCCTACAGCCCATCTCGGTCAGCAGCGCCCGGGGCTCCCGGACCATCCTGGCCCGGTACGGGGGGTCCTTGTACCACGCCGGCGGCAGCCCCAGCACCGGCCACGGATAGCACGAACACAGCGTGCACACGATGACGTTATGCACGGCAGCGGTGTTCTCCACGACCACCATGTGGTCGCCTTCCGCGCCGCCGAAGCCTAGCTCGGCGATCGCGGCGGTGCCATCGGCAAGTAGGCGCTCCTTGTACTGGGGGTCGGCCCAGGCACGGGCGACGACCTTCGCCCCGTTCATCGGGCCGATCTCCGACTCATACCGCCGGGTGATCTGCTCGATGAACCCCTCGGGCAGCAGCCCCCGCTCGGTCAGCAATGCCTCAAGCGCGGCGACCCGCTGCTCGACCGGCGACACCGGAGCGGGGTGATGGCCTTCCTCGCTCATGCTCACTCCAGGTAGTTGTCCCACAGGTCGACATGCACTGATGCGCCTCGCTGGCCGTCCCGCCACAGGTCGCCTGCGGCGAAGCGAACCGAATAGGTCGGCTCGCACCGACGGGCGGCGCCGTGAGCCTCGATATCGGGCACCGAATAGGTGCCGTCGACTCGCACCACCACGCCGGCCTTGCCCCGGACGTAGCGCGGGCACCGGGTGTGACCAGGCGGATGCCACTCGCGCACCCGCACGCGGTCGCCGACCCCGAATCGGGCTTCGCCGACGTCAAGACCGGCGTCAACCACAGGCGGTGCGAGCACCGGGCCGCTCAGGGGAAACCGCCCGCCCGCGCGGCCCTCGAGCTCTGCGCGGGTCACCAGCCCATGCTCGACAGCCAAGGTGGCCGCCGCGGTCAGCCAGTGCTCGTAGTAACTCGACGTCAGGTAGTGGCCCGGCTCCATCCGCTCGATCGAGTGCCGGAACTCGCCGCCGCTAGCCTGCACCGCGCTGGCCACAACCATCGTCAGCGCCCGGGCCACCGCCTGCCACTGGTAGGCAAAGGCGGGCTCCGCCGGCGAATGAACCACCGGCCCGAAGCCTTGTAACCCACCCAGGTCATGGATGCCGTCCATCAGCAAGACTCTATCGGAGTGATCTCCGCAAGCTCAGCTGTCGGAAAGACAATCCAGTGTACGAAGCGAGTGGTCGAGACAGCGCGCCAGCTCGGTCACCGAAGATCGACGGCTGGGACCGCTGAGGAACTCGGGACAATGCTCGAGCAGTATGGGGGGCGCAGACGCGCGGTGGGGACCAGGCGAGTCAGGCTGATGTATGTCGTCGTGCCCCACCGCCGCGCCCAACCCTGAATCACGTTCGCGAGGGGCAAAAGGTGCCAGCTGGCCGCCCAAGGGCGTTCCTCATGAGGTCGCCGTGAATCAGCCCAGGCGGCCTGTACTGCGTCGGTACGGCCCGGATCCAGCGCAGTTCGGCGAGCTGTGGCTGCCCAGCGTCGCATCCGCGGCAACCGTGGTGATTATTCACGGCGGCTTCTGGCGTGCCCGCTACGACTTGTCGCTCGGCCGCCCGCTCGCTGCCGACCTGGTGCGGCGCGGCTACGCGGTGTGGAACCTGGAGTACCGGCGGGTGGGCGCCGGAGGCGGGTGGCCGACGACGTTCGAGGACATCGCCGCGGGGATCGACCTCCTCGCGGAACTTCCCGTCGGCACCGCTCACGTTGCGGCGATCGGGCACAGCGCAGGCGGGCACCTCGCTGCCTGGGCGGCCGGCCGGGCCACTCTGCCACCTAGCGCCCCTGGCGCACAGCCGCTGGTCGCGGTGACCGTGGTTATCTCCCAGGCCGGAGTCCTGGCGCTCGCCGACTGTGCGCGCGAGGGCGTAGGCGGCACGGCAGCGCCGGACCTAATGGGCGGGCGCCCGCAAGATCTGCCGGAGCGGTACCGGCTCGCCGACCCGATGACGGCCGTGCCCCTCGAGGCCGAAGTGCTGTGCCTGCACTCCCAGGCCGACGACGCTGTGCCCTTCGCCTACAGCGAGCGCTACGTCGCCGCGGCCGTGCGGGCCGGCGGCAGGGCTCGGCTCCACGAGACGGACGGCGATCACTTCACTCTCATTGATCCGCACTCGGCGGACTGGCGGATTGCCGCCGACGCCCTGCCCGGCCTGCTCGGCCTGCGCGGCCCGTGATTAATGCTCGCGTGCCGGGCGTACGGCGAGGACTGGTGCCATGGCCGAGGTCGAGTAGCTCCTCGTGGAACCCGCCGATCTGGCGGTTGCGGTCGGTCAGGTGGACCTCCAGGATCCAGTGGCAGATCCTGCCGCTCCGGTCGGTGCGGCGCATCGGCTTGCCGGAGCCTGGTGCAATGTAGGACTCGATGTCCTCTCCGGCGATCTTCTCGTGCGGGAACTGGCCGACCAGGTGCCCGGCGATCTCGCCGCCGAACTCCCAGCCTGCCTCTGCGGCCAGCTGAGCCATGTGTGTGAACAGCTGCTCGCCCGTGACATCCGGTCGGGATTCGAAGAAGGCACGGCCGGCGTCCCACACAACGGGGAGGGCGTCGCACAGCGCGCGCTTGACGGGGTCGTCGCCGAGCACGAATGTGCGGCCGATGTCGGCTTCCCACTCTTCGAAAATGGGCCCGAAGTCGCAGAAGACGATGTCGTGGCTTGCGCCCAGAGCAGCCTCGCCGCCCGGACCTCCTCGTCTTCGATCAGGGCAGCCACAGCTGCATCCTCACGACGAGGCCATGTGGAAGAGCTCGAGCTGGAGGTTGTCCGGGTCACGGAACACGACCACTGAGTAGGGAACGGGGTTGTCGGTGTCGATGACGCCCGAATGCCTGATCCCGAGCTCATACAGCCAGCTGGCCCAGCGGTCGAGATCCGCCCGCTCGGTCACGCCGACGAGATGTGGTCCAGGCCGGTCCGGCTCTCGTGGAAATCCTGGCCGGGATTCGCGTTGTGGTGATGCAGTCCGATGGCCATCCCGGAACGGGGATCCATGAGCAGGACGGCGTAGCCGCCCTCCTCTGCGCCGTGGTGCGGGAACGAGATGGGCACCCGATCCATGCCAAACACGCGCCCGTACCACTCGGCGCTGGCCTCGACATCGGAGACCGTCGGCGAGAAGTGGTGAACGCCAGTGACGGCCGGCGCGGTGCCGTTCTCGGTCATGACAGCTCCCTTGTCGGCATTGCTGGCTGCCCCGGTAGGCGCAGCGACCTCCCGAGCGCAAGTCGCGATGCCTGTCGTCTAAGCATCTGGCGCACTGTCACGAAGGAGAGCCGCCCTCGGTCGAAGTGCCGCTTGCCGGTGGGTTGGTCGGATCGGCGGTCTTCTCGGACGCCGTATCGGCGGTCTTCTCGGACGCCGTATCGGCGGTCTTCTCGGACGCCGGATCGGTGGTCTTCTCAGGTGTGGCAACCGATAGGCTGCCGGGCTCCGAACGATTGGATTTTGTGGCGGCCTGCGATCCGAAGTAGAAACCGGCGATAGAGGCCACAAGCGTCGTTACCGAAGCGACAACCTGGCTTCGAAGATCGCGGACACCTTGGCCAGACAGGCCAAAGATTGCGACGATGATTACACCTAGGAGGGAGAAGCCGCCGATCGCCAACGTTGTCCGGGTTGTGCGCTTTCCGGATCGAGCCGCGTTCGCTAGCTTCTCAACCAACTCCCCTGAAAGCAGATTCTGGCCAGTCAGCGTCTGGAGGGTGGTCTGCTGGCCGGCAGACTTATCGCCGAGGGCGCTTGCGCTTCCTGGCCTTGGCCTGCGCTTCAGACCTAGAACGTTCTTCAAGGTCGAGCGTGGCGCGCTAAGGCTGAACGCCGTCAGGGCGAACATGGCGAGGACAATCAACCCAATGCCACTCATTAGCGCGACAAGCAGCCAAAAAGGCAGCGCCGATGCCGAATCAGACGAAACTACCGAAGGGCTAGGAGTTGGCGAGGGTGTGCTTGATACTAGATAGTGGAATCCTCGAAGTGCACTTCGCGCAGATAACGCGGTCACAACGACGTAAGGCATAGCGCCCCCTTAACGACCCTTCCGCCTGGCGCGGATATGGCGATTCACCAATCCGTACGCAGAGCGATCTAAAGGCGTATTCTGCCAGACACGGCAGGATTGGCACCAGTGCCAATGTGAGGAAATCAGCCTGTTTCCGGCCAGCACGCGAATTCGTTCGCCACTCTTACACACTGCGACAGTAGACCTACCAGTAGTAACTAGATTCAAATTACGATGTCCGTTTCTTAGGCAAGACGTCACGTACGACGACCAGGCGGTCGACTTTGGGCGCCTCGTCCCCAGGCGCAACTGGCTCCCAGCTTTCGCGCCTCACACTCCATGGGCCAGCAGAACGCGAGCACCCGGCGGCCGTAGCCAGAACGGTCCGGCTAGCGAATAGGTTCGGTATGGGAGTTTTTCTCTCGCCGGACGTCTTGTCGCTCGACCAGCGCCCGCACATGGCTGCGCTGAAGAATATCTGTTTAAGGCAGACGGTCGCTGCCGTCAGGTCCGTATCGCGCGGGGCCGAACGGCGCGGGAGGCGGCCGAGAAAGACGCCGGCAACCTGCGGCCGCGCCTGTCCACGCGGCCCCGCCGCCGGGAGCTGGAGCCTGTGACTGGCATTGCCGGCTTCGGCTGGTGATGACAGCCTGGATCCCTGGAGCTCGCAGATGGGAGATACGGCTGTGACTGATGAGATCGTCCTGACGACCTGCCCGCGAGACTGCTACGACGCGTGCGGCATTGAAGTGTCAAGGCGTGACGGCGTGATTCACCGCGTGCGCGGTGACCGTAATCATCCCGTCAGCCGCGGGCGATTGTGCCGCAAGTGCGCGACCGCCTACAACGGCGTGCTGCTGGATCCCCAAGCCCGGCTGCTCACGCCACTTCGACGCGACGGGCCAAAGGGTAGCGGCTGCTTCCGTGCGGTGTCCTGGGACGATGCCCTGGCGGAGATCGGCTCGCGGCTGGCTGAGATCGTGGCGGACTCTGGCGCCCACACAATCCTCGGTGCCCACTACACCGGCACGTTCGCGCTGCTTGGCTACCACTTCCCGAATAGGTTCCTGCGCCGGCTCGGCGCCCGCGAGGTCGACCCCGACACGATCTGCAACAAGGCAGGGCACGTCGCGCTGGAGTACCTGTACGGGACCTCGTTGGATGGCTTTGACCCACGAAGCGCCGCAGACGCGGCCTGCATCATGGTCTGGGGCGCCAACCCGTCGGCGTCGGCGCCGCATCAGCATGAGCACTGGCTGCCCGAGGCTCCCGGCCAGGTGATCGTCGTCGACTCAATCCGGACCGCCACTGCCGCTCAGGCCGACCTGCACCTTCAGCCATTCCCCGGCAGCGACGCCGCGCTTGCATTCGCGATCGCCCATGTGATCCGCCGCGACAGCCTGCTCGATCACGAACTCCTGCGCACGCACGCGATTGGCTGGGACGAGCTCGAGCCGCTGCTGGAAGGCTGCACGCCCGACTGGGGCGAGCGCATCACCGGCGTCCCGGCGAAGGCGATCGAGCAAGCCGCCCACTGGTATGGCACCGGACCCTCGCTGCTGTGGATCGGCCAGGGTTTCCAGCGCCAGCCACGCGGTGGCAACGCGGTCCGCGCCGTCGCGCAGCTGGCGGCACTGAGCGGAAACGTCGGCAAGCCCGGCACGGGCTTCCTGTACCTCAACGGAGCCGGCAACAGGATGGTCGACGAGGACTACATCGCCGGCGCGCACCTGGCCGGCTCACCACCCGATCCCATCAGCCACATGGACCTGGCCGGCTGCCTCGAGGACCACCAGCGCTCACGAGCGCTGCTGTGCTGGAACATCAACATCGCCGCCTCAAACCCGGATCAAGCGCGACTCCGGCAAGCGCTCACTCGCCCGGACCTGTTCACCGTCGCGATCGACCTGTTTGCAACCGACACGACCGACCTGGCCGACTTCGTGCTGCCGGCCGCCAGCTTCCTCGAGTCAGACGATCTCATTGCCTCGTACTTCCACCTCAGCCTGTCCGCGCAGGTGAAGGCGATCGAGCCGCTCGGCCAGTCACTGCCCAACACCGAGATCTTCCGCCGGCTTGCCACCGCGACCGGCCTTGTCGACGACGAACTGCAGGAACCGGACGAGCAGATCATCGCCGAAGTGCTGCAGCGCACCGGACTAGGGATTGACTTCGCCTACCTTGCCCGGCACGGGACGATCTCGACCCATCGCGAGCCGCGCGTGCAGTTCCCTGACCTTGGCTTCCCCACGCCGAGCGGGAAGATCGAGCTCGCCAGCGCTGGCGCCGAGGCTGACGGACATCCTCGCGTTTCGCAGCCGCATGCCGACCCGCGCCCAGCCGACGGGCGGCTGCGGCTGCTCACCCCCGCCTCACCGTGGCTGCTTAACGCCAGTTTCGCCAACGAGCCGCGGCTCGCCCGCCGCATCGGCGCGTCAACGATCGCCTTGAATCCGGCCGACGCTGCTGAGCGCGGACTCGCCACAGGCGACCGGGTCCGGGCAACCAACTCGGCCGGAGAGCTCGAGCTCACCGTGGCTCTCTCAGAGGATCTCCCGCGCGGCGTGGCGTTCTCCCCGAAGGGCCGCTGGCCAAAGCTCGATGCCGAGCGCGCGAATGTCAATGCACTCAACCCGGGGACAGCCAGCGACATGGGCGCCAGCACCACCGTGCATGGCGTCGAGATCACCCTGGCGCGCGCGTTCTAGCCGTCTGTCGGCCGATCACTGGAGGCATCGTGCAGCACATCATCGCCCTGTCGCGAACGGCGATGACCGTGCGGCACTGGTTTGAGATCAATCTGCTCGATTCCTCGATCGAGCACGGCGCGCGGATCGAGTTGCGTGAACTTGCCGAGCACCCGCGTCGCGGCAGCGAGTCGGCCGCCCAGCTCATCACGCTAGACCGGCCCCTGTGGCGAGCAGATCTCTTCGACCGCCACACCGACGCGCCCGGCACCTTCGGCGTCGCGCACTTCCATCCGCACTTCGCTGGCAGCGAGCCGTCCGCCCGGGCCTGGGATCCACAGCTGACGGCCGACCCGTATCGCTGGCTCGGCGACCAGTTCTCTCGGCTAGGCTGCGGAGCCGGAAGGCAGCCCTGGCCGGTCGACCCTGGCGATGCTGCCGAACTCAAGCGGCTCGCTGAGGTCGTCGTTTCCCTCGCGCAGCAGTTCGGTCCCGACCAGTGCACATCCGCGAGACAGTGCTATGAGCTCACCAGGGATGCATGCGACGCAGTCCAGGTCATGCTGGCTGAGCTTCAGCGCCCGGATCTGCTGGACGAGGACTGGGTGAAGCCCTGGCGAGGACTCACTTCACCGTGACGGTTCCGACCTGCGCACGCTCAAGCGTCTTGCCGGAGGAGTCCAGCACGAGTGCTTCGATGGCGTAGGTACCTGCCGGCGAGGCCGCGGGCCAGGCGTACGACGTGTTCAGTGTCTGCTGCGGCGCGACATTCTGACCTGCCTGCGACTGGAACCCCACGACGGCGCCGGCTGAGTTGAGGATCTTAGTCACCAGCGTCAGGTTGGAGGCCATGGCCGAGCCGGTGTTCTTGAAGTCCACCGTGACGTTCGTCAGCGTTCCCGATGTCGGAGGATCGGGCGAGATCGCTTGCAAGGAGAGGGGAAGCGATGGGGCCGGGAACGGGGATGGAGTCGGAGTCGGAGTCGGCCGGGCGGGACTGGCCGGGGCCGGACTGGATGGGCTGGCCGGGACCGGGCTCGGCGGGCTGGCCTTGGTTGACAGCGGCGAGTCCGGACGGCCGCCAGCCACCTTGACCGAGAAGGACTTGGTCGCCAGGCCCGCGCCGCCCTGCCACAGCTCGAAGCCGGCCTCTACGTCGATCAGGTACCAGGAAGGGCGGATGTAGCCGCGGCTCACCGCGTCGGCGATCAGGGGCTGCAGGTCCAGGTTGCTGACCGAGGTGGTGCCGCTGGTCATCGTGTAGGAGACGGTGTTCCAGCCCTGATTGCCGTACCACAAGTTGTAGCTGCGGCCGCCGACGCTGACGTTACTGGCGACCTTCGAGCCGAAGGGCTGAACGGGGCCGTGGTGATTCAGCCAGATCATGAGCTCGGTGCCGTTGGGCTGGCCGGTGGTGGTGGGGGTCTGGTTGAACCAGATGTCGTAGGCCACGTCATAGTCGTTGCTGCCGCCGGGCTGCGAGGTGCTCCAGCTCGTGGTGACCGTGCCGGCGCGGATGTCAGAGACCTGGACGGGGAAACCGCTCCCCGGCGTGCACGCGCCCCAGTGGCAGCCCTTGTAGATGGCCGGATAACCGCCAGGCGCGCTGTAAGTGGAATTTGCGATCGAGGAGCTCGCCACCTTGAAGCCGGCGCTGCCATCAGCCGTGATGCACTCGGGCTCGCCGGAGCCCCACTCGTTGTTCTCCACCGTGTACCCCCTGCTGTCGACAGGAGCGGTCTGCGAATGGCACAGCGTCGTGGGGTTGGTCGCTGCCTCGGAACCGGCGGCGGGCAGACTCACGGCCACGATGCCGCCCGCCGCCAGCAGAACGGCAGCTAGTGCGGAGGCTCGCGCAAAAGGGGTAAGTCGCGTAATCGGGGTCATACGTGCAAGAGCGTACCGAAGCAGCTCGCTGAAATCGCCGTACGATCGACTGAGCTTTGCCTAGACCAGCTGGCGGACTCCCATCTACCTCAATTGAGGTAGATGGGAGTCCCTGTCTGGCGCAGTCGCCGTCGGCGGGAGCGCTGCCACTATCGGGTGATCAAAACGGATCTTGCCCAAACTTGCAGCTCCGCCCGGCGAGCCAAGGTGGGTGAAGAACTCGACGTTGACCCGGTAGTAATCCTTCAGATCCGCAGGAAGGTCGTTCTCAAAGAAGATCGCCTCATGATCCTCGGGGACGATTGAGTCGTGACTTGCCGTCGACAAAGCTAAGGCTGCCGGTCCCTGCGGGGCACCGACGAATATCCCCTGGGGGACGTGTGACCCCTGGGGTCCCTGGCGGGGGGCGGCGCAGTCGCAGGCAGCAGGCCGAACGCATCTGCCACGGCGAACGCTCCGGATCTGTTGCGCACGCCGAGCTTGCGGAACAGCCGGGTCTGAACGTTCTCAACTGTCTTCGGCGCGATGCCTAGCATTCGGGCGGTCTGCCGGATCGAGTATCCCTGGGCGAGGCAGCGGAGAATGTCACCTTCGCGTGCCGTCAGCTCTGGCAGGTCGAGTCTCCCCGCGACTCCGTCCTCCCAGCGGGCGCGGACTGCTCCGATCAGCGGCCGCATCGGCGACGACCCGACCACAAGGTAACCCTGACTCACCATCCGCAGGACTGAGAAGAAGTGTTCTTCAATCCTGTCGGCCGGAATCAGCGCGGTGGCGCCGGAGGCGAGAGCGTCGGCAAGCTCCGGCGGGTCAACTGGCTTGCTGTGGACAAGGATCGCAGGGATGCCAAGTTCTGCGACAAGATCCCAGTCCTGTTGTCCAGGATCGACCAAGGCGGCGACGATCGGGCCGCGATGCCAGCGCGCCCAGTCCGTTCCGGCCACCGGCCCGGGCGTTCGTATCAAGACGAACGGCAGCCGGTTCGCGACCAGGACTGCCGCGATCTGATCGATGGCAAAGCCGTCCTGGCCGGAGACCACCGTCAGCATCGCGGAATCCCCGCTGTCATTCGCCCGCGATCTCAGAGCTGGGGTCGTCGCACCGCTTTCCAGCATCCCGAGCGAGGCTGCCCTGGATACGGCGTGCGCGCTGCTGCTGACATCGAGCTTCGCGAATACGCGGCGCTTAAGGTTCTCGACCGTGAGCGGGCTGATCCTGAGCAGCGTCGCCATCTCACCGACGCTGTGCCCCGACGCTGTCAGCACGACGATCTCAACTTCCCGGTCGGTCAGGCTGCCGGGGGTCGACCGGGCATGCCGCGCCTTGCGCCGCCGCAGCAGGGCAAGCAGAGCCGTCAGGCCATGCGACTCGGGCACGAGAGAGGTAACGCCAGCGCGGCAGGCGGCGGCCAGATCCTGCTCGGTTGCATTCCGGTAGCTCACGATCACATTGAGATCGGGGAAGCGGCGCATCAGGTCGCGCACGAGCACGGCGATCTCGGCCAGCCTGGGGCCAGCATCGAGGATCACCACGTCGGGCTGGCGTAGCTCGCAGAGCGCACGGACGTCGTCTGCCTCCGCCACCTTGCCTACCACGGTGATGTCCGGCCGGACGGCCAGGCATGCGGACAAGGTGTCACGGAGCAGCCGACGGGACGACTGCACAGCTACACGGACGGTGACGCGAGCGGGGGGCGCGGCCATCGTTAGCTCAGTATTCCGGTATCTCCGCAACTCGTGGGTTAGTTGGAAGCGGAGTCTACGCCGGGTGAGCCGTTAATAATGGCCAGTTCAATTATTTGGTTAACCGCGCTGTTACCTGCATGTGATCAAATTCATCGCCTCGGGCCTGGGCCGAAGCGGCCATGGATTGACTACTAGTCTGTAGTTGACGGCTCTGACCTGTTCTTTTGTTAATGAGCGGCTGAGAGAGGACACCAGGCAGCAACCGGTAGCCGCGGAACGCGCACGCAGGCCCGAGGAGCGCTTGACGCTGTCACGCAATCTATTGCACAAACCTTCGGATTTATCAGTTGACTTCGCGAGTTCACGCTCGCAGCGGCAGGAAGCCGTCTCGCTAGGATCCGGTACACGGCTGCCTTCATAGAATTAAACCGAATCGTATTCAGCGCATACTGGGGATTCCGGCTATCCGAGCCGGGTTAGCAGCCCGCCACTGCTCGGTAGGTGGCTGACGCACGAAGCTGCTGGTCCCGCAGTTGTCCGCGCACGTCCCCTAGGGGTTTACCGTCCCCCGAGGGTTATTGGTCCCTTCCGGGCCGGGCTGAGCGACCCTAGTCTGCCGCCGGGCGAGGAACTTGCTGATTCTTGCCCCGCCCAAGACCGGCGCCAGGTCTCGGTGCGCTTCTTCCGTTATTGGAGGACGCTTTGGTCACGCTGCGGATGCTGCGGCATGAGGGCAGTTCTCGAACCCAGGGCTCGACGCCATGACGGGCACCGGCATCTGCCGCGAGCTTCAGCTGGACCTAGGGGTTTACGTCCTCGGCGCTATCGGGGCCGCCGACCGCAGTGCCGTCAGGGCTCACCTGGCGTGCTGCGCTAATTGCCGGGGTGAGCTCGCCGACCTGGCTGGCCTGCCGGGACTGCTGAGACGGGTCAGCGCCGACGACGCGAATGCCCTCGCCCTGCACCAGGAGGACGGCTGCAGCGCCGGTCACGAACCGTCGGCGGACCTCAGGCTCCAATTGCTGTTACGCCGCGCCGCGCGGCGTCAGCGGCACCGCATGTGGCCCCGGATGGCAGCGGCCGCGGGCGTCCGGCTCATCGCGGGCGCGGTAGCCGCGTCCAGGCGGAGCGGCGCTTCGGCGCGATGAACACCTGCTCAGGCCCCGGAGCTGCGCAGTAACGAACGTACAAGGTTCCAGGTCATACGAACGGAGACAATGCCATGCGCAACCGATGGTTGGTGGGCCCCGGTCTCGTAGCCGTGACCGTCGTACTCGCGGCGTGCGGGAGTAACAGCAGCCCGGCAGATCCCGGCACGTCGAATCCAGCCGCGCTCGCGGCCGGCCAGGCCAGTGCAGGCGCCGCCTCGGTCACGATCAAGACAATGCGAACGAGCAGGGGAACCGTGCTCGTCAATGCCCATGGACGCACCCTGTACTGGTTCGCCATGGACACTGCCACCAAGTCGAACTGCAGCGGCTCATGTGCCACGTACTGGCCGCCGGTCATCGGGACGGCAGTTGCCGCGGCTGGCAAAGTGCTGCCGCACGGCTTCGGGACGATCAAGCGGGCGGACGGCCAACCGCAGGCAACCTATGACGGTCACCCGCTTTACACGTACACGGGTGACACAGCCTCAGGTCAGGCGAATGGCAACGGTCTCAACGCCTCGGGCGGGCGCTGGTGGGCGGTTACCCCGTCCGGCACTAAGCTCCGCAAGGCGAAATCTTCGAGCTCCGGCGGCTCCAGCGGCGGCGGCGGCGGAGGCGGTTGGTGACCCTCGGTCAGCGCCGCGCTGCGCCTGACCCTCGCTAGCCCCCCTAAGGGTTTCTCGTCCCCTGGGAGATTTTCGTCCCTGTGCGGAAGCTACTTGGATGATCTAGCTTGTGGCGGGCGGGGAGTTAGCTCGATCTCCAGCCTCGCGCCGAGATCAACTCCTGGCCTCGGCGCGCTTACTCTCGGAGGCCACGTGGTGCCCAAGCACCGGAGGTCCGAAGAAGAGCCGTCGCTAGCGTCACTTCGTGCGCCTGCGAACACAGCCGAATACTGGCCCGAGGCTGTCGGTTACAGCCCGGTCGGCGCTCGGGCCGGGCATCCAGGCGCTACCTATCCCCCGCCGGACGGTTACGACGCCGCCGCCGCCGGACCAGGCTGGGCAGCTTCCCCCCAGGGACACCCCTGGCAGGAACAGGAATGGGAGGACTGGCGCGATTGGGCGCCGCCGCCCGCGCTGCATCCTGATCATCCGTCGGCCCCTGTACCTCGGGTCCTGTTCCCGGCTGACCATCCGTCGGGGCCCATGCCGGCCCCTCCCGTACCCGGCCCACCTGACCTGCCACGACGGCGGCCAGCAGGGTCGGCAAGGACCCGGAACGCGCCACTGCACATTCCCGATTCCGGTTACGACGACGGCAACCGCCGTGAGGCCGGCCCGTTTGGACCCGGCCGGGCCGCCCGGATCGCACAAGATGCGCGGGATTATGCAGCCGCGACGTGCGAGGCCGCCGAACGCGAGGCAGCGGCGATAACCCGGCAGGCAGCCGACCGCGCCGCGACCATGCGCGAGGCCGCCGAACGCCAGGCGGCCGCGATAACCCAGCAGGCAGCCGACCACGCCGCCGCGATACGCGAGGCTGCGGAGCGGGAGGCAGCCGAGCTCAGGGCCCGCCTCGACTCGATGTCCGGCGAGCTGGGCCGGGTGGCCGCGTACGTCACCGAAAGGCTCACCACCCCGGCGATGCCGATGATCGCTCTGGCGCTGCCGGAAGCCACGCCAGCTCCCCTCAGCACAAGGCCGGCTCCGCCCGCAGCAACGCCGGCAGAGCGAGCCACCGGGCCAGACTCCCGGCCAGCCGGGCCGGCCGAAGCCGAGGACGGCGCCGGCTGAAGAAGCCGCAGAAGCCAAGCAGGCAGCTGCAGGCGATGCGCATCGCCCAGATTTCCACCGCGGCGCTGGTCTCATTTGCCCTTGTCTTTGGTGCCACGGAGATCGGGATACACGGCTTGAAGTTCTTCGTCTTCAGAGAACAAGGACAAGGCCAGTCGACTGATGGCCCAACTGACCAGCAGTTTCTAGCTCGGCAGGCTGCTGCGGCGCATCACCAGGCACCAAAGGGGCGTCACGCTAAGAAGCCACAGCCTGCCGTCACGAGCACGACAAGGGGATAGCTGCCGAAAGGGACGCAGCGAGATGACTACTACGAGGGGCTCCGAGAGGGACTTCTACCCTCGCGATGCCCTAGACACTTGGCAAGGGGAAAAGGAGTCGGCGGCTGGCGACGAGCCGTCGGCGGATACGTACGGCTACCAGCCGCGGCGGGCTAAGCGGGTCGACGAATGGATGGAGGTGGAATTCAAGTTCGGCGGCTCGCGAATCAAGCGCAAGGCGCTCGCCTTAGTCCTGCTAGGCGGCCCTGCGCTGGTTCCCCTGTTCTTCTGTCTGCCCGCGCTCTTCACGCTGAACTACAACACCTTCTCGGTCGCGGTGGACGACGTACTGGGGACCGGGGCCGAGCTGAGCCTGTTCCTGTGCCTCCTGATCAGTCCCCTGATGACGCTCACCGGGCAGCGCTGGTTCTTCCCGCTGCGCCGCTGGTACGGGATCATGATGGCGTGCTGCGGTATCGGCGACGCGATCGCCGCCGGTGCCACCGACACTTTCTCGGGCGGCTTCTTCGCCAAGCTCACTGAGCACAGTTTCACGCTCGTGGGACTCATCATGGTGATGCTGGTCATCCCGCTCCTGATCACGGGCAACAAGTGGGCGCAGCGCAAGCTGGGCCGGTACTGGAAACTGCTGCACCGGCTGATCTATGTCATCTGGGGGCTGCTCGCCATCCACCTCATGACGCTGTTCGGGTTTCAGCCGGACGTTCAGGTTGGCGGCGCTGGTGACGGCGATATCATCTTCCACCAGCGCTTCTACCAGTACTCAGCCTGCAGCATCTTCCTGCTCACTCTCAGGCTGCCGCCGGTAAAGCGCTGGATCGCCGCTCGCCAGAGCGAAGGCCGGAACTGGCTCGTATTCCTGGCAATCACGCCGATTTTCGCGCTCTTCGTGCTCGGAATGGCGTTCCTCATTAACGAGGAGATCTTCAAAGGAATCGACATGTTCAACAATGCTCCCAGCGACGAATAGGCAGTATCGTCATTGCTGCTAGGAGAGGGAATCGATGAGCGAGACGTACGCCAGACGGCGTCAGGAGCCGACGAGTGCTGGCGGCTTCATGCTCGCGGCTATTTCCCTCCTGGCCGTCATCTTGGTGATCGCGGCCCTTATCTACGCCACGGGTATCGGCACCCGTCGTAAAGCCTTGCTGGCTGCCGGCGATTGCGCGCCCGTGCCCAGCCTGGTAAAAACCGGCCTGGACTGTGTTACCGAGCAGCAGCTGGCAGGCCAGTACACGAAGATCACGACCCCGGCCATTCAGCAGCTCAATGCCGACCTTGCCGCCTATACCGCCAACGAAAGGCACGACCTAGCCGCGGCCGAATCGGCCCTGATGGCGCAGGTGACATTGGCGAAAGCATTAAACAAGAGCCTGGCGCGATTTCCGTTCCCGACTGCTGTCCTCCCTCGAGCCAAGGCCCTCATGCAGGCTATCGATGCCCGTGTCAAGCTGACCACCGAGCAGGCACGGTCGTCGTCACTCACCCAGTTGCGGTCGTTCAACGGCCGGGTCAGGGTTGCCGGCGCCGCTGTCCAGACCGAAATGAAGCTCGTCCGCAAAGCTCTTGATACACGACCCACGGCGAATCAAGAGCCTTGATTCGCGCTCGGCGTACTGAGGGACCTGACGCGCTTCATGCCGATGGTCGTCAACAGCTGCCGATGCGGTTGAGTTCCGAGCAGACTCCGCGATCTGAGAGTCGCGATGGCGAAGAAGCCCAAGGCGAACATTGCCAGAATTGCGAGCTCATGCCAGATCGTGCCGATCGTGCCATGGCTTGACAGCAAGTTTGTCCAGGCGTCCACTGCCCAGGCCTGGGGCGTCGCGTGCCCGACAGCCCGCATCGTCGGGGAGACGATCGACAGCGGCCACATGCACCCGCCGAGCATGGCGAAGGTGATGCCTATCACCGGCCCGATGGCGCTCGCCTGCTCGGGCGTGCGGAACAGGGTGCCTGCCACCATGCCGGCCCCGGCACCGACGAGGCACCAGAGCAGGATGAGCAGGAGGGCTGCTGGCGAGTTGCCCCAGGAGACACCGAAGACCGCGGATCCGACCAGCACGATGAGCGCCGACTGCGCCGCCGCTATCAGAATGGCTGTCGCGGATTCGCCGATGACGATGGTGCTCGGGCGGACGGGTGCGGCTAGGGCGCGCTCGTAGACGCCCAGGCGGCGGCTCTCTACCACTGCCGAACCTCCGGCCACGGCCGTCAGGAACACAAAGAGCACGAGTTCGGTAGGAGCGCTGTACTCAAACCCGGGCGGGAGCGTGTTCTGGGTAGCCGCCACGACCTGCGTCGCGAGGCCCACCTGCGGTGTCTTGTGGCCGAGCGAGATCGCGAGACGGAGGTCGCGCGAGAACCCGCCGCCGTATCGCGAGGCGAACTGCCCTGCCTCGACGCTGCCGCCGTAAGTGTCGATAACCGAGCTGACCCGGCTGACAGCCGCTTGCTGCGTCGTGTTCGCCTGCTCGGCGACGATCCCGATCGACACTGGCCGGCCGGAGCGCTCGCCCGCCTGAAGCCCGGTCGGCACCACGACTCCGGCGTTGATCTCCGAGCGGGCGACGGCTTTGTTCAGGGCGCTGACGCTTGGATACGACACCGCCGAGATGCCCGCCGTGTGCTCAAGCTCGACCACCAGCTGATGGCTGCTCGTGCTGTGGTCGAGGTCGACAACCCCGACCTTGAACGTGTTAAATCCCCTGGCCACGGCCCCGACGACGAGTATCAGAACGATCGGCAGCACGAGCGTGAAGAACAGTGCCCGCTTGTCGCGGAGCAGACGGCGGCCTGATGCCTGCGCGATGGCGAGCGTCTTCATGCCCGCACCGCTCTCGGGGCGAGGATGACGGCGACTGCCGCCACGATCGCGCTGAATACCAGGATGCCGAGAACCGGCTCGGCAATAGTTCCGAAGCCGCCGCCGATGGTTGCGAGGTCTGTGAAGCCGCGCAGGGCCCATCCATTAGGGGTCAGCAGCGCGATGCGCTTCATCGCAGAGGGCGCCTGGGAGATGAAGAAGAAGTTTCCGCCCAGAATCGACAGGCCGAACACGAGGATCGAGCTGATGCCTTCAGCCTGGCGTTGCGTTTTGGACACCCCGATCACGAAGGCCGTGAGGCACACGACTGCCAATACCACCGCGGCACCCAGGACTATTGCCGGGAGTGCTGGCCCCCAGTTGGCCCCGAAGGCGGCCGACGTGACGACGCCGACGATGAGCAGGCTCAGTCCACCGTAGACGAGGACCGAGAGCGCCTTGCCGGCCAGGATCTCGACTGGTCGCACGGGAGCCGCCCGCATACGCTCGACCAGCCCCTGCGACCGCTCGACGAAGAAGCTCCTCGCGACATAAGAGATTGTGAAGAACAGGAAGAACAGCGCCATGCCTGGGCTGTAGTAGCTGATCACCTTCAGCTCGTGTGCCCCGATGGGACGCTGCACGGCTTGCACTGGGATCTTCAGATGTGCGACCGCCTGCTCGAGGCGGCCGATTCCGCTGGCTGGGGCGCCTGCGGCCAGTGCCGTGAGTAGGGAGAGACGGTCAGCGTTCACTTGCGCGATGAACGAAGACGCGATCGAGTTCGTGACGTCACCGGCGATCGCGTTGTTGCCCGACCTCATCGTCGTGAGAGACACGGGCTTGTCGGCGACCACGGCCGCGGAGAAGCCGACCGGGATCACGAGCGCGGCACCGATCTCGTTCGCACGGATTTCGGCTCGGGCGGCGTCAACTGACGAGATCTCTCTGGGTGTTACCACCTTGCGAACGCCCGGAGCCTCCAGCGACCCGATGAGGCCCGCGGCGACGGGTCCTCGGTCGAGGTTGACGACGCCCATCGCGAAGCCGAAGTTCTCGACGCCATGAAACGCGAGGCTCATGAGCGCCGCGATGACGACCGGTGCAACCACTCCGAGGACGATGGCGGAGCGGTCACGGAAGCGCTGGCGCAGGTCTTTCCTTGCTATGACGAACGCGGCCCGCACAGCTCACTCCCTCAATGCCGTGCCGGTGAGGTGAAGAAAGACCGCTTCGAGGTCGGGCTCCACGACGTCCACGCTCGTGACACTGACATGTGCCGCCTCGGCTGCCTCAAGAAGAGCCGGCAGCAGGTGCCGGCCGTCTTCCGCTACCAGGTGAACGGTGTGGTCGGCGACAGCCGCGCTGGTCACCCCAGGTACGCCTCTGGATACCTCAGCCAGCAATTCCGGGTTGCCTATCGCACTGAGGTCGATGCGATCCTGGGCGCCCAGACGCGAAACGAGCTCGCGCCTCGTCCCCTCGGCGATGAGCCGGCCGTGGTCGATGATCCCGATCCGCGCGCAGACGCGTTCGGCCTCTTCCATGTAGTGAGTCGTATAGACGACCGCCAGGCCCTGGCGGCCGAGGTCGTGCACCCGCTCGAGGATGGCGTGGCGGCTCTGGGGATCGACGCCAACCGTCGGCTCGTCGAGGATGAGCAGTTTCGGATGGTTGAGCAGTCCGGCAGCGATGTTGAGGCGCCTCTTCATGCCGCCCGAGTACGCGTCGAGCCGGTCGTTCCGGCGCTCGGAGAGGTCAGTCAGATTCAGTGCCTCGTCGACTCGCTCCGCCAGAAGCTTGCCGCTTAGGCCGTACAGCCTGCCGAGGAATTCGAGGTTCTCCCGCGCGGTGAGGTCTGGGTACAGCGCCACCTCCTGCGGCACGTAGCCGATGAAGCTCTTAACCTCCAGGCTCCCTATGGCCCGGCGGCCCGCGATCACTATGGATCCTGCGTCCGGGGTGAGGAGCCCGCAGATCATCTTCATCGTGGTCGTCTTGCCGGCACCGTTGGGCCCGAGGAGCCCGTAGACCTCGCCCTCAGCTATGTGGAACCCCACGTCGTCAACGACGAGCCTGCTACCAAAGCTTTTCTTCAGCCCGGTGCACTCAAGCACAGGGGGCCTATCCGAGCTCATGGGCACACTCTCGTGAGCGCGCGGGTCCGCGGACAGAGACGAAGGTCCTGACGTCGGAGGACCTGCCGGTTGCGATGCACCTCGTGACGATGGGCAGAAAGCGAGGGACTTCCGGCTCTGCTTCGATCGCGATTCATCGAGCGTCAATGGACTTGCGGCGCCATCCGCAGTGTGGCGTTTGCCTTGGAATCGAGGTTATGGCGATGAGCGGGCGGGAGCGGAATCGGCGCCAGTCGCGGGCGGCAAGGCGAGGTGGCAATTTGATGTCAATCATCATCAACGCCGTGCTGATATACCTGCTGAACGTACATCCGGGATGGCAGTCAATATCCTTCCTGACTCCCGCCACCGCCCAGGTGATCGGATTCGTCACACTCACTCTTGCCGCTGGCATCGCCGCAAACGCCGTGTACTTCGTCGCAGAGCCGCGTTGGCTGCGGGCGATCGGCGACCTGGCTACGCTGACGATTACGCTTATCACGATGGCGCGGATCTGGGATGTATTCCCGTTCGCGTTTCACGGGTCTCTGGACTTCTGGTCGGTGATCTGCCGGGTAATCCTGATCGTCGGCATAGTCGGCGCAAGTATTGGCGTCCTGTATTCGCTTGGCGTTCTGATCAGGGGGCCAGTGAGAGCCGGTCGATGAGCGGTGGTCTCGCACAACCAGTCTCGCAGCCTGCTTGCTCAGTCGCGAAGCACCCATAGGCACTGCGCTTCGCTCTCTCCGACATTGCGCCATGCGTCGATCCGACGGCGGGACGCGAGCAAGGTCTCCCCGCGGCGAAGGACCGGACGCCCCGATCCGAGCATCACCTGCACAAGGCCGCTCACCACGCCGACAAGCTCGGCACCTTTGTGAGTGAAAGGGGCCTCGACGGTCGCCGATCGGGGCAATGAGATGAGGTAAGCGCGCATGCCCGCCTCGGCGTCGTCGAGCAGCGGGATGACCGAGCCTGAGGCCGCGTTGCCGATGCCGTGGCGCCTGCCAATCCGGTAGTCGGGTGTGACCTCGCCGCCGAGCAATTCGTCGAGCGTGATGTTCAGGCGCCGGGACAAAGCGAGCAGCGTTTCCAGGGACAGCCCTCGTTCGCCGCGTTCCACCTGAGAGATGGCGCTCGGAGAAACTTCAGCCAGGCGGGCGAGATCGCTCTGGCTGAGCTCTCGGCGCAGCCGGTAGGAGCGCAACGAGGCACCCACGCGCGCCGCGGCCAGAGCCGGCTGCAGCTGCGGTGTCCCGTCCTGGACGGAGTAGCGGAAAAGCTGACCCTGGGTTCCCGGCGGGCGCCCTTCCGCTTTGCTGATCCGGAGGCGGCCCTCGCTGACGACGATGACACACTGGGTGATCTGCTCGATGTCGCGGTGCAAGCTTCGGTAGTGGCTTGCCCCAGGTACCGACCAGTAGGCAATGGCACCGAGGTCGAGCAGCATCGGGCAGCAACGCCCGAAGAAATCGCTCGCTGTCTGCATCCCCCATCTGTTCGACAGCTCCTCCAGGGAGTCAAAAAGCATCAGGGGGTTGCGCGCGGGGCCGCAGAAGTGCCGAACGGCGTCGAGCAGGCTGCGCGGGTTCGCCAAGGGCGTGCCTCTCCGCGCGTCGAGCGGCTCGATCCACGGCCACCGCTTCCTCACCTCAGCTGGATCGCTCGAGGCGACGACGTACCCGCTCTTGTCGAAGTCCTCGCGGCGCCGTGCTATCGCGTCATAGACAAGCCCCTGGGACGAGGCCTCTCCGGCCTCCCACACCCAGACGACGTTGTCACCCCAGTAGAGGCCATCGAGAGCGCGGTCAAGCTCGGCAATCCCAGTGCTGGCAGTTTCATTAGCCATGCTTCAAACGTTAAGCCAATCTGGAAGCCAATGTCAGGCCCCTAGGCCGGCGCTGTCGGCGGCGGGACGCCGGGGAGCCCCACGCCGAGGCACGGCAGGCATACAGCACTGCTACTAGAAAGTTCGAAGTCCATCTCATCTGCTTTACAGTTGTGTGGACATGAGATTGGCCTCCGCGCCATTGCGGCCGGGGTCGGAAGGAAATCAGTTGGGAGGATCTCATGGCTGGTCTGGGCGACAAGGTGCCCGTACAAGACAAGGCGCCCGGGACCGGCACGCTGCCGGTGACCGAGTTCGGAACGAGCGCGCACCCGGTCTTCGGGCGAGTCCTCATTGCGGTTGAGGACGCGAAGCACGTGGAGCGCGCGGTCGAGCTGGCGAGGCGAGCCGGTGCAACGGAGGCACGTGTCCTTCACCTCAATCTGCGCGAGAACATCAGGGGGATGCGCTTCCCGCTGGAGACGGAATCGGCGGCTTCGTATGTCGTCGAGGCAGCCGTCTTCGAGCTTCGCATGGCAGGGATCCCGGCCACGGGGCTGCTGCATCACGCCATCGTCGACCGAGCAGCCGAGGCAATCGTCGCCGAGGCCGCTGACTGGAATGCCGATCTCATCGTGCTTGGCGGGCCGCGACGCGGCGAATTTGCGACCCGGCTGCTGGGCAGCGTCACGCTGCGCGCCCTCGTGCACGCGCCCTGCCCGGTGCTGGTCGCTGATTACCGTTCTGCCGCTCAGGCCGCCTAGGACCGAGCCGCGGGTGGCGCGGGCGGGACAACTTTCCCGGCCAGGGCCTGTGCGACGGGGATGACCACGAGTCTCCCATCGCGCGTCCGGACTGCGAATGAGGTTCCGTCCGCCTGCTCGAGGATGCCGAGCACGTCGGTCATCTGCTTGCTGTCAGCCGGTCCAGGGCGCCAGCGGATCACGACCCGCTTGCCGACATCGGAGGGCGTGAGCCGGACCTGCAGCCCGTACCACATGCCGTTGCCACGCCCGTTCTTCTCGCCATAACCGAAGCCGCTTGCACCGCCCGAAAGCGTACTGTGCTCCGGCTTCGCGGGCGTGTTAGCCTCACACGAAGTCGCCATATGTGCTCGATGTGGCATGGCCGAGGGGCGGAGAGCATGTGCGGAATCGTTGGCATCCGGCTAAAGAATCCTGACCTCTACCCAGCGCTCGGCGAGCTAGTCGCGGAGATGCTCGACCCGCTTGCATTAAGGGGCCCGGACTCAACCGGCGTGGCGATTTACTGCCACGACGCGCCTGATGGCGCGACCAAGTACTCGCTGTGCGCGCCAGCCGACGACTATGACTGGCCGGCCTTTGTCGGGGCGCTGGAAGCCACCGTCGGCGTGCTCCCGGTTGAGTTCCGCCGCCGGGGCAGGGATGCCGTGATCGTGACCCCGCTCAGCCCTGACACCGGCCCTGCCCTGCTCGCTGACATCGACCCCGCGGTCAAGCTGTTTGGATTCGGGTCGTCGATCGAGGTCTACAAGGACGTCGGGCCGGCGGCGGAGGTCTGCAAGAGATACGGAATCGGCAGCATGGCGGGATACCAGGCGATCGGCCATACCCGGATGGCGACCGAGTCCGCGGTGACGATCGAGCACTCCCACCCCTTCGCCGTCGCCCCGGACCTAGCGCTCGTTCACAATGGCACCTTCTCGAACTACGCGACCATTCGGCGGCAGCTTGCCGCGACGGGTGTCCACTTCGATACGGACAACGATTCCGAGGTGGCGGCGCGGTACATCGCGCGTGAGGTAAAAGCAGGCGCGGACGCCGAGGAGGCCCTGCGCCACACTCTCAAGGTCTTCGATGGCTTCTACACCCTGCTGCTCGCAACCGAGCAGTCGCTTGCCGTCGTGCGGGATTCCTTCGCCTGCAAGCCCATGGTGGTGGCCGACACCGCTGACTACGTGGCGGTGGCGTCGGAGTACGTGGCGCTCGCGAGCCTGCCCGATATCGAGAAGGCTGACGTGTTCGAGCCGATGCCCGAGGAGATCTGCACGTGGCAGAGCTGACGGTGGTCGAGCTTAGCTGCGCCGAATTGTCGGTGCGGGAGATAAACACCGTGCTCGGCGGCCTCCCGGATGGAACAGTCGTCCGGATCACCCAGCCGCGCGGCCACCACAACCTGGCTGTCGGCCTCTCCGGACGACTGGATATCACGATCGGCGGGAACGCCGGCTATTTCATCGGCGGCTTGTGCGATGGTCCGGACATCACTGTCGAGGGTTTCGTTGGCTGGTCAGTCGGCGAAAACCTGGGCTCGGGCGTGATCCGGGTGCGCGGCAACGCTTCCGAGTGCGCGGGAGCATCCGCTCGCGGCGGCCTGATTGTGATCGACGGCGACGCGTCGTCGCGCGCCGGAATCTCGCTCAAGGGCGCCACGATCGCAGTCGCCGGCGATGTCGGGCACATGACCGGCTTCATGGCACAGGCCGGCACCATTCTCGTCGGCGGCGACGCTTACGACTCGCTTGGCGACTCGCTTTACGAGACCGTCATCTACGTCGCCGGGAAGATTCGCTCGCTCGGCTCTGATGCGAAGATCTCCGAACTCGGCGAGTCAGACGTCGCCGCCGTCCGCGACCTGGCGTCAGCTGCCGGCTTCGCGCACATCTCACCAGAGGATGTCACCAAGGTCACATCCGCCAAGACCCTGTACCGCTTCGACGCGCTGAAGGACCAGAAATACTGATGGAGCCCCACGCCTCCGACGCTCATCCCAACGGGCAAGCGCCAGCGACCGGCCATGGACCCATTCCGTGGACCGGGACCGAGGTCAGCCATACCTTTCCACCGTCCGTCATCGGCCAGATCCATGAGATGGCCGAGGTGGGCAGGTACGAGATTCGCGGCTGGGGAGCGAAACGGCGGTTGCCGACCTTCGACGACCTCGTCTTTCTCAGCGCGTCACTGACCAGGTACCCGCTGGAGGGCTACCGGGAGCGATGTGACACCACGACGGTGCTCGGCAGCCGGTTCGCCAGCAAGCCGATCGAGCTGGCGATCCCCATCACGATCGCCGGGATGAGCTTCGGCTCCCTGTCCGCGCACGCCAAGGAGGCACTCGGCCGGGCCGCGACGGCTGTCGGAACGTCCACGACGACCGGCGACGGAGGCATGACCGAGGAGGAACGCAAGGCATCGAAGACGCTCGTCTACCAGTGCCTGCCGTCGCGCTACGGGTTCACACTGGATCACGTCCGTGCGGCAGACGCGATCGAGGTCGTGATCGGGCAAGGCGCGAAACCGGGCGGCGGCGGGATGCTGCTCGGCCACAAGGTGAGCGAGCGGGTGGCAGAGATGCGGACGCTGCCCGCCGGGATCGACCAGCGCTCCGCCTCCCGGCACCCCGACTGGACTGGGCCAGACGACCTGAGGATCAAGATCGAGGAACTGCGCGAGGCTACCGGCTGGGAGAAGCCCATTTACGTCAAGCTCGGTGCCACCAGGGTCGAGCACGACGTCAAGCTCGCGGTGGCGTCGGGCGCCGATGTCGTGGTGGTCGATGGTATGCAGGGAGGCACCGGCGCGACGCAGACCGTCTTCATCGAGCACGCGGGCATCCCGACTCTGGCTGCCGTCCGGCTCGCGGCCGAGGCACTGCGGGATATCGGGATGGAAGACAAGGTGCAGCTGATCGTGTCCGGCGGCATCAGGTCGGGAGCCGACGTGGCGAAGGCACTAGCTCTCGGCGCCACCGCCGTCTCGATCGGCGTTGCCTCACTGGTCGGGCTCGGCTGTAACAAGCCCACGTACCGGATGGGCGGTGAGGATCACGACGCGACGGCCGACTACGCGGCGATCGGCACCGCTCCTGGTTACTGCCACCACTGCCACACCGGCCTGTGCCCCGTCGGCGTGACGACCCAGGATCCTGATCTAGAGCGCCGCCTCGACCCCGAAGTCGGGGCGCAATGGATGACCAACTACCTCAAGGCGCTCACCATGGAGCTCACCGCGCTGGCCAGGGCTTGCGGCAAATCCAACGTTCATCATCTCGAGCCCGACGACCTGGTCGCGCTCACGATTGAAGCGGCGGCGATGGCCAAGGTGCCGCTGGCAGGCACGGACTGGATACCCGGGGAACGGTAGGCCGCGACCGGTTCGCGTGTCCGGTGAGAACGCCAAGTCTGGAATGCGGGGCGAAGGACCCTTGCGCGCGCCGCTGAGAAGCTTCATCGTTGAGCCGGGAAAGTGGCAGCGAGGAGGCAGGCGATGTACGAGCGATTGCTGGTGCCAATAGATCACTCTGAGTCCACTGAGCACGTGCTCGCGGCGGCCAAGGAACTGGCGGCCATGTCCAAGGGCGAGGTGTGGGTGATGCACCTCCGCGAGCGGGAAGTCATGCGCGGCGGTGCGATACCGAGCGAGTCAGACCAGGAGGCCGAGGCAGGCGTCGACGCGGCGGTGAAGATGCTGACCGACGCCGGCATCACGGCACACGGCGTGGTGGACGATGCCATCTTCGGGCACGCGGCCCGTTTCATTGTCGAAGCCGCCAACGAGCACGACGTCGGTGTGATCGTGATGGGCTCACGCGGGCGGAGCGATCTCGCCGGGCTGGTGCTCGGCAGCACAGCCCACAAGGTCATCCACCTCACCCACCGCCCGGTGCTTGTCGTCCGCTGAGCCGGCCATAGAGAGGCAAAGTCCGGGGCGTGACGCGAGCATGCGTGGTGCAGCACATCCGGTGTGAGCCGCCGGGGATCTTCGCGGATCTTCTTCGCGCGCGTGGCATCGGGATCGACACAGTCGAGATCGACGAGGGCGACGTACTGCCCGACTGGCAGGACGTCGACCTCGTCGTGGCGATGGGCGGGCCGATGGGTGCCTACGACGAGGCAGACAATCCCTGGCTGGCTGGCGAAAAGCAGTGGATCGCGCAGGCAGTTCGAGCCGGCAAGCCGTACCTCGGGGTATGTCTGGGCGCGCAGCTGCTTGCCGCGAGCCTCGGCGCGAAGGTCAGCACCGGTCCGGCGCCTGAGGTCGGCGTGCTTCCGGTGACGCTGACCGCCGACGGGCAGGCAGACCCGGTCTTCTGCGCACTCGACGTGAGCTTCCCTGCGCTGCAATGGCACGGCGACACCTTCGACGTGCCCGCCGGCAGTGTCCGCCTCGGCTCGTCCGCCGCCTACCGGAATCAGGCGTTCCGATTTGGGGAGGTGGCCTACGCCGTCCAGTTCCACATCGAGGTGACTGACCACATGCTCAACGAGTGGCAGCACGTCCCCGCCTACCGCGAGTCTGCCAGGCGCGCACTGGGCGAGTCCGGATTCGAGACACTCTCCAGAGCCTTCGGCTCTGCCAGCTCGTCGATGACCGCCTCAGCAACCAGCTTGTTCAACCGCTGGCTCGATCACAGCGGACTCACGGGTAACCATTGACACACATTCCGCCATCGACCTACATTCACAGCCAATAGCTGGAACGGTGACTGGGATTGCACCAGCCAGGTGGACATCCGCTAGCTACCTCGTTCGGTGACAGTCCGATGATGTGCTGTCCGCAGGGTGCCCGCGCCTTTAACAGGGCGTCTAGCTCTATTTGAACGTGAATGGGTCGATTATTTCGATTTAGCCGATCGCAGGTCCGGCGCTCTGGTGAAGCGTTCCGAATGGCACAGGGTGCACGGGCCTTACGAGACGGAGAGGCGGAGCCGACATGCCGGATGTCGCCGGCGAGCTGAGGGCACGGGCGGAAGCAGACGGCGTCGAGTTCTACTTCGCGATGTTCGTCGATATGCACGGCAGGCCCTGCGCCAAGATGGTGCCAGTCGAAGCGACCGATGTGCTGGTGGGTGGCGGCGCGGGTTTCGCCGGTTTCGCCGCGGGCCCGATGGGCCAGAGCCCGGCCGACCCCGACATGATCGCCGTGCCGGATCTGGCGTCCTACACGCACGTGCCATGGCAGCCCAACCTCGCCGTGCTGCAGTGCGACATCCACGTCGACGGCCAGCCCTGGCCGTACACTCCGAGACTCATCCTGAAGCGAATGCTCGACAAGGCGCGCGACCGTGGCCTTGACTACCAGGTCGGCACGGAGGCGGAGTACTTCCTGGTCCGGCGCAACGACAACGGTGGCATCGAGGTCGCCGATCCGCTCGACCGGCTGGCTGGGCCCTGCTACGACGCCAAGGGCCTGAGCCGCATGTACGACCACCTGACCACTGTCTCGAAGTACATGAACCTGCTGGGCTGGCAGAACTATGCCAATGACCATGAGGACGCGAACGGCCAGTTCGAGCAGAACTTCCACTACGCGGACGCGCTGACCAGCGCCGACCGGCTTGTCTTCTTCCGCTTCATGGTGCACACCGTCGCCCATCAGGCCGGATTCGCAGCCACGTTCATGCCAAAGCCGTTCGCCAACCTGACGGGCAACGGCTTGCACCTGCACTCGAGCCTGTGGGACGCCAGCACGGGTGCCGAGCTATTCGCCGATCCGAGCGACTCGCGCGAGCTCGGCCTGTCGCAGCTCGCGTACCAGTACATCGCCGGCCTGATCGACCATGGGCCCGCGCTGGTCGGGGTGACCTGCCCGACCGTGAACTCCTACAAGCGGATGGGCGTCGGCGCGCCGCTGTCCGGCGCGACCTGGGCCCCGGCGTACGCGACCTACGGCGGCAACAACCGGACTCAGATGCTCCGGGTGCCCGACGGCGGACGCGTCGAGAACAGGGGCGTCGACGGCTCGGCGAACCCGTACCTCGCGATGGCGGCGCAGCTTGCCGCCGGCCTGGACGGCATCGACCGGGCCCTCGACCCGGGTGAGCCGAACCGCGACAACCTTTACACGCTGTCCGCCGAGGAGATTGCCAGGCGCGGCATCAGGACGATGCCGCCGACGCTGCTGCACGCGATGGACGAGCTCGTCGCGGACGACGTCATGCGTGACGCGCTCGGCAAGACGCCCGACGGCGATTACGTCGACTATTTCGCGCAGGTCAAGCGCGAGGAGTTCCACGCCTGGCACTCCATCGTCAGCGACTGGGAAGTCGAGCGTTACCTGACGCTCTATTAGGCAGCATCGCTACGCGGTCGCGTCGAGCGCCGGAGTAGTCCGGCAGGAACGGAGCGGACATGACCACCGCATTAGAGGGGTCGGTACCGGAGAAGGGCCTGGTCAAGGGCACGAACTGGTGGGGCGCTTTCGTGATCGGCCTGGCCGGCACGATCCTCGTCACCGGCATCGCGCCCTATGTCGTCCAGGGAACCGGGGCCCTTGGCATCATCCTGATGGGCGTCATGACGATCGCCGGCTGTTTCCTCTGTCTCTGCCTGGCCGAGCTGGCGACCATCTGGCCGGACCGGACCGGTGGCATACCGGGGCTGGCGACCGAGTCCTTCCGGCCCCTCGTCGGCGATACCGCCGCGCGGCACATCGGCGGTGTGTCCGGGTGGGCGTACTGGCTCGGCTGGTTCCCGGTCGCGCCGATCAACGTGATCCTGACCGCGTCTTACTTCGCCGTGCTGTTCAAGTTCAGTCCGGGGCACACCATCGACCCGGTCGGGACGACCTGGGGTGCGCCGATCGGCGTGACGATCATGCTGATCTGCTTCGCGCTGCTGGTCCTGATCTTCATCCCGGCCTACCTCGGGATCAGGCTAGGCGCAGCGTTCGCGACCGTCCTCGGCGTCCTGTCCATGCTGCCGATCACGGCGATGATCTTCCTGCCGTTCTTCAAGCCAAGCTCGATCCACTGGAGCAATGTCGCCGGCTTCCACCTGCCGCCGCACGTGCATGGCAGCATCACGTTCGTCTTCGCCTGGTTCTTCCCGATCCTGTGGAACGTCATCGCGATGGAAGCCGCCGCCTGCTACGTCGGCGAGTGCCGGGGCGGCGCCAGGGACGCCAAGATAGCGCTCACCGCCGAGGGCATCTTCGGGATGTTCATCTACATCATGACGCCGCTGATGTTCGTGGCGGTGCTCGGCCTGCTGCTCACCTCGGCCGACCCGCTGACGCTGTACCTGACGTACACCGACCACATCTTCGGAGCAGGAAACTGGGAGAGGTGGTTCGTCGGGATACCGCTGATCCTGGCGCTGGCACTTTCGGTACTCAACGCGATCATGGGAGTCGGCCGGTCGCTCTACCAGGCCGCCGAGGACGGCCTGCTGCCGCGGTTCTTCGAGCACAAGAACAGGCACGGCGTCCCCGACTACGCCATGGGCTTCAACGTAGTCTGCGCGGCGCTCCTGGTGCTGCTCGGCTCACCGCTGCGGATCTACATCATCTCCAACGGCGGTTACCTGCTGTCCTGTGCAGGCGCGTTCGCCGGCTACTTCATCTACCGCCACCTGCGGCCTGACACCCCGCGGCCATTCCGGCTGCCTACGGTCGCGAAGTGGGGCGCACTCTTCGTGTTCATCGTCTGGATGGCGATCTACTTCTTCGGCGGCTGGAACTCGCCCAAGGTCGTGGTAGGGCCAGGCCAGGGCCCAGGGCTTTACCTGCTGGGCCTGCTCATCGTCGCCTTGTACGCGCCGCTGTACTGGTGGCGGGCCTGGCAGGACCGCAAGCTGCTGGCCTCGGGCCGGACGCCCAAGTACGGCGCGCCCCCGGCACCCTGGAAGACCGTCGCGGCCAGCCCGGCGGCGGCTGCCCCAGCCGGGTCGCCAGCCGCCGAAGGCGCAGTGACCGCTACCGATCCTGAAGTTGGCGCCGATCCCGTCGGCGATTAGGCGAAAGGCAAAGCAAGCATGGTGCTCCTGGGACGTAATCGCTGGGATAAGCAGCCGACGTCCCAGGCAGCCGTGCTGCTGGCGTCGTCGGGCTCGCCGTTCAGCAGAGCCGCGATGCGGCGTGCCCGCGAGCTCGCCGACGGCCAGCCAGTCGCGGTGCTGTCGATACTCAAGGTCTACGGCTCGACCTTCGGGCTGCCCAATCCGGGTTTGATGCCCACCCGCAGGGAACGCGAGCAGCAGCTCAGCAACGTCAAGCTGGCGATCCGCGAACTAGAGAACCGTGGCTGTACGGTCGACGGCCAGATCGCGGCGACGCGCAGCGCGGGCCGCACGATCGCGAGGGTGGCGAGGGCGAGGAAGGTCACCTACGTCATCATGGACACCCAGCGAGCTACTGGGATCCGGCGCGTTATCGAAGGCGAGGTCGCGAACAACGTCAGGCGCTGGCTACGGGGCGCCGCCACGCTTGAGCTCATCGGGGAGAAACCCTAACGCCTTCCATGCGGGGCTCGCTGTTACAGCATGCCCTCGCTGGCGCGATGATAGAGGCGGGAAGTAACGGACCTGCCTGGCTGGCCAACGAGCCGGCGAAAGTCACGTGAGCATGATGTTCGCACGAATCCTGGTAGCAATCGACGACTTCGGCGAGAGCCAGGCCCTGCTCGACCTGGTGAAGGGCTTGGCCACCGCGGGCACGACGCAAGTGCACGCCGTGCATTGCCGGTTGCGCGAGCTATCGGGCTACTCGTGGTACGCACGAGAGAGCCGCAGCGACGCATCCTTCCAGGCCGAGGCGGCCGTCTTCGACCTCCGGATGGCCGGGCTGGCAGCGGGCGCCGACGTCCGGTACGCGATCGTAGACCGGGTTGCCGAGGCGATCTTGGCTGAGGCGGCGGATTTTGACGCCGACCTGATCGTGCTCGGTCCGCCACGGCGGCGTGAGCTTGCCGCGCGATTGCTCGGAAACGTCACGCAGCGAGTCGTGCAGCGCGCCAAGTGCCCGGTGATTATCGCGCCCCGCGCCCCTGGCCGGCGTCAGCCGAGCCTCGCTTCCGATCCTGCTGCCAGCGGGCACTCCTGACCTCGCCTCAGCAATAAGCCTTTCCTCGCTTCGAAAGCCCGCTTCTGCGGGGCGCCGGCGGAGCTCGACACGGCTTCATACGAGGACCTGAGCGCCACCGAACTGTGTCCTGATGGTGCTGCTAACGTTCTTGACAATGCTAGATGCTATAGCGTTTGATCTTTACCAGCATATTCCGCGCCTACCGGGAGGAAGCATGGCCAGACGCAGGCGACGCGCAGCGGCGGCAGGGATCCTGGCTACGGCGCTGATCACGGCGGTCGCAGCCTGCTCATCGGGCTCATCGGGCTCATCCGGGGCAGGCGGTAAGCCGACAATCACGATCTGGAACGACGCACTTGCCGTCGGATCCTGCGGCGTCCCCGCGTCGCAGTCGTTCCTGACCAAGGGCGTGAATCTGTTCCTGAAGACCAACCCCGGCTTCAATGTAAAGATCACCCAGGTAGCGTGCGACGCCTCCCCCGCCTTCAACACGCTGCTGAAGTCGTCGGAGGTAGCCGGTACCACCCCGGACATCGTGCAGCTGTACGTCGGGGGCCAGGTCATACAGAACGGCCCGTACCTGGTGCCGCTCAACAAGTACCTGTCGAAGTCCTACGTCAATTCCCTGAGCGGCTGGAAGTTCGTCACCGACGGCTACCAGTCCAAGCCCAACGGCAACATCTATGCGGTGCCGTACGGAGCGGGCTACTGGTACTTCGTCTACTACAACAAGTCGCTGTTCGCGAAGGCCGGCATCAGTAACCCGCAGCCTGCAACCTGGGCCGACCTCATTGCGCTGGCGCAGAAGCTCAAGGCCAAGGGCATCACGCCGTTCGACATCGGCGAGAAGGAAGGCTATGTCGGCGCCTGGACGCAGGACGCACTGATCTCTGCGCTGGTCGGCGACGCCGGGGTGCTCAAGATGTACAACGGCGCTCAGTCGCTGGACTCATCCACCCTGACCAAGCCGTACACGGCCTGGCATGAGCTGTTCGCTGACGGGCTGACGAACTCTGACGCCCCGTCCCTCACCTATTCAAGCGGGATCGCGGAGTTCGCAGCGGGCAAGGCGGCCATGACCATGACGGGCGGCTTCTACAACAGCCAGTTCACGAAGGGGCTTGGATCCAACGTCGGCATCTTCCCCGTCCCCGTGCTGCCGGGCTCGGAGTTCCCCAAGAGCCTGTCCGGCGGCCCGAACAACGCCTACTCGATCTTCAAGACCTCAAAGTACGTGGCCGACGACATCAAGCTGATCAAGTTCCTCACCTCGCTGAAGGTCCAGGAGCTGTCGGTCAACGAGCTCGGCCAGCTTCCCAACAATGTGTCGTTCACGCCGTCGGCTGCGTTCCAGGCCCAGCAGCCGCTGCTCACCGCCCAGTACAAGTTCATCAACGTGGACCACTACGCGCTCGGCGAGGCCTTCGACAACATCATGCCGGGCACGATCTGCTCATACTGGTACCAGACCAACTCGGCCGTGTTCGGCGGCACGCTCAGCCCGTCAAGCGCGGCGTCCAGCATGGAGTCCCAGATGAAGAACTACCTGGCCACCGCGGCCAGTGGGTGAGCCGACCAGAGCTGCTGGCCGAGGCATTCGGCTCGGTACAGCAGTACGGTCGGCGAGAGACCGCAAGGGGCGGCGCTTCAGCTGGAATGCCTTTCCCTACCTGGCCGTGCTGCCTGCGGCCGCCCTCGTCATCATCCTCATGGTCGCGCCGATCGGGGAGACGATCTATCGCAGCTTCACCAACTGGGACGGACTGACCAGCAGCTTCATCGGGCTGGAGAACTTCAGGCTGATCTTTCAGAACCCCGTGAGCGATCAGGTCTTCCTCAATTCGGTGATCTTCCTGCTCTCGGTGCCGCTCATCCTGATTACCTCGCTCCTTGTTGCCGTCCTCGTCTACGAGCGCGTGCTCGGCTGGCGCGTCTTCCGGTTCCTGTTCTTCATACCGAACGTACTGTCGCCGGTGATCGTGGGCGCGCTGTTCAGTACGTTCTTCCTGCCTTCGGGGCTGGTCGATAAAGTACTCAGCCCGATCGGCCTCTCATCGTTCGCCTGGCTGTCGAACGCCTGGCCAGCGCGCGTGGTGGTAATCCTGGCCCTGGTCTGGACGTCCTTCGGATTCGGCATGGTCGTGGTGCTGTCGGCGCTGTCCACGATCGACCCGGCGCTCTACGACGCGGCTGCCATTGACGGCGCGTCCTGGTGGCGCAGGCTCTGGTCGATCACGATCCCGCTGATCTCGGGGTCCCTGCAGTTCCTCAGCGTGATCAACGTGATCTACACGTTCACGTCGCTGTTCAGCTTCGTCTACGTCATCACCGCGGGCGGGCCCGGCTTCGCGACGACGACAGTCGACTACTTCACCTACCTGACCACGTTCGAGAACGGCCAGTTCGGCTACGGAGCAGCGCTGGCCGTCCTGCTGTTCCTGGTGGTCCTCGTGCTGACCGTGGTCCAGATCAAGCTGTTCCCGCGGCGTGAAGTGCAGGGCAGCTGACAATGACCACCTCGCATATCCGCCGCACCGTCGTGTTCCTCGCACTGTGCCTGGTCGGGATCACGACGGTCTACCCGCTGATCTTCATGGCGCTCAACTCCATGCGTACATCGCAGGCGTACGAGCTGAGCCCGTACGGCCTGCCGACGAGCTACAACCTGGACAACTTCCACGCCCTGTTCAACCAGGTGCCGTTCCTCTCCAGCCTGCTGCACTCGGTGATCGTGGTCGTGCCCGCGGTGGTCCTGGCCACGCTGTTCTCCGCGCTGGCCGCGTTCGTGTTCACCAAAGTGCCGATCCGGCTGGGGAACGTGCTGTTCTGGGTGATGCTCACGATCATGTTCATGCCTGGCATCGTGGTGCTGATCCCGCTCTACATCGAGATCGGGCACCTCGGCCTGGCCTCGAACTTCGCGCCAGCCATCCTGGTTTACACCGCGATCAACATCCCCTACGGCACGTACCTGCTCCGCTCGATATTCCGGTCCATACCCGACGCCGTGATCGAGGCCGCCCGGGTCGACGGCGCCCGCTGGCTCAAGATTTTCGTGCGGGTGGTCCTGCCCATGGGCCGAGCCGGCGTCATGACAGTCGGCATCCTCACGTTCCTGAACATCTGGAACGAGCTGTTCATCAGCATCGTGCTGCTGCACACGCCGACCACCGAGATGATGACGCCGACCCTGGCCCAGCTGAGCGGCCGCTACGCCAGTGACATCCCGGTCATCATGACCGGGCTGCTGCTGGGCTCGATCCCCACCCTGCTGGTGTACTTCGTGACTGCCCGCGTCTTCATCCGCGGGATGCTGTCCGGCGCCATCCGGTAGCGACCTGTCCTGACCACCAGGGACTCTCGATAACAAGGAGGGCAGCAGGATGGCTGACGCTATTGAGGCGGTCGTGACCGGCGCGGCCAGCGGGATAGGCCGGGCGTGCGCCGACCGCATCCTGCGGGAGGGCGCGTCCGTCCTGGCGGTGGACCGCGACGGCGCCGGTCTGGAGCACTTCAGTGAGCAGGGCGTGGCCACCCTGGTCGCCGACCTGTCGTCTGAGTCCGAGCGGGACCGGGTGGTGGAGGCCGCAACCGGGGCCCGTTACCTGGTCAACGCGGCGGGCGTGATCCGCCTGCGGCCAATCCTGGAGTCCGGCGTGGCTGACATGCGCGAGATCTATCCGGTCAACGTCGAGGCGGTCTGGGACCTGACATCCCGCCTTGGCCGGGCCATGCCGCGCGGCGGCGCAATCGTCAACATCGGCTCATTCGCAGCCAAGGTCGCCTCGACAATCGAGTGCGCCGTCTACGCGTCGTCCAAGGCGGCCGTCCTCAGCATCACGCGGTCGTTCGCGCACGCTTTCGCGCCCCAGGGCGTACGGGTCAACGCGGTCGTGCCAGGGATCATCGACACCCCGATGCAAGACCTGGTGATCGAGAAGGTTGCCGAGTTCCGGCACACCACGCCGGGTGATCTGGTCAAGACCAGGAACGCCACGGTGCCGCTCGGCCGCAGCGGCACGCCGCAGGAGTGCGCGGGCATCATCTGGTTCCTGCTGTCGGCCGAGGCTGACTACATGACCGGCCAGGCCATCAACATCACCGGCGGCCAGATCATGTTCTGAGGCCTGGCGAGGTTAGCGGCTCCAGGTGGTCAGGGCATTCGGGCTGAGCGGGCGCGCCATGGCCTGGGCCAGCTCGACGGCACCGTCCGGAGTGACGAGGAACAGGTTCTCAGTGCGCACGCCGAAGCGGCCGGGCAGGTAGACGCCAGGCTCCAGCGCCATCACCATCCAGCTGGCGACGGTCCGGCCCTCAGCCGGGATCACGTGCGGATCGTCGAAGACGGTGAGCCCGACGCCGTGGCCGCCGTGGTGCGGGAATTCGCCCTCCGGCCACGCGGCCGCAATCCGGTCTCGGATCCCGCCGAAGACCGCCGCGCCGGTCGCCCCGGTGCGCAGGTCGGCAGCGGCGGCGTCCATGATGCCGTAGAGCTGCCCGCGGATCTCGTCGACCTCGGCACTGCTCCCGTTGACATACGTGCGGCAGGTGTCGGCCCAGTAGCCGTCGGCGCCCACGCTGAGATCGGCGACCACCGGCTCGCCGGACCCGGCCCGGAGTGCGCCGGCCACCGCCACAGGCGCGCACACCTCGGCCGTGTTCGGGCCCGCCAGGACGTCAGCCACGAACTCGACCGGACCCCCGTGGCCGATCTGGGCTGCGGACTGCGCGGCGCTCATCATCTCGATCTCGGATGCGCCGGCCGCCGTCCCCTCGGCGATCGCGGTGTGCGCCAGCCAGCACAGTTCATACGACCTGAAGATCTTGACCAGCTCGTCGGGATCCTTGACAAGGCTCATCTGGTGCAGCGCCTCGTCGGCCGCGACGGCCGGGGCGCTCACGGCCTCGGTTACGGCCATGGCAAAGTCGCCCGCAACGCCGACCCGGCTTGCCGAAGCCACCGCGCGCGTTCGCAGCACCTCCGCCACCAGAAGAGGCAACGGGTTGAGCTCGAGGCCGAACCCACGCTCCCCGTAGGCGGAGACGGAGTCGGCATCCGAAAGCTTCCCGGCGATCTCGGCCTCGTCGCGCATCACCACCAGGGTGCGCTCCCCCGCCGGCCCGATCACTGCCGCGGTGGGGCCGCCGTAGTACCGCGAGTAGCCGGTGAGCCAGTTCACCAGGGCCGGGCTCGTGACCACGAGAGCGTCAAGTTCGCTGGCGGCCATCCACGCCCTTACCCGGTCCAGCCTGGGCTCGGGCAGGCCCATCTTGATCAGGTCGCTGACGACAGAGTCCACGTTTCCTCCTTCTGCCGACATAAACGCTATAGCATATTGCCCACCACAGGTAGACCCTGGCGACCGCTGGCCGCCGGACCGACGGAGGTGGACGAATGAAGCTGGCCGACCGGGTAGCCGTGGTCACCGGCGGGGCGCGGGGCATTGGCGAGGCGATCGCTACCCGCTTCACCGCCGAGGGTGCCACGGTGGCGATCCTGGACCTCGACGGCTCGGCCGCCGCGGAAACGGCTGGCCGGCTGGGCGGAACGGGGCACGCGTGCGACGTGCGGTCGCGCACCTCGGTCGACGCGGCGGTGGATGCAGTCCTGACCGAGCACGGCCGGATCGACGTGCTGGTCAACAACGCCGGGATCGGGCTGGCCGGGCCGTCGGAGACCTTCTCCGACGAGGACTGGCACACCTCCATCGGGATCATGCAGACCGGCGTGTTCCTGTGTTCTCAAATAGTCGGGCGGCACATGCTCGAGCGCCGGCACGGGGTCATCGTGAACATCAGCTCGATCAACGCATGGGAGGCCTTCCCGCTCCGGCTGGCCTACTGCGCCGCCAAGGCCGCCGTCGTGGCCATGACCGAGGTACTGGCAATCGAGTGGGCCGACCGGGGTATCCGGGTCAACGCCGTCGCGCCGGGCGTGACGCGCACGGCGCTCGTGCAGAAGGGCGTCGACGACGGCGTGATCGACGTAGCGGCTTACCACGCGCGCACGCCCATGCACCGGTTCGGAGAACCAGACGAGATCGCCCGTGCCGTGCTGTTCCTGGCCTGCGACCAGGACTCCTCGTTCGTCACAGGCACCACGCTGTGCGCGGACGGCGGCTGGAGCGCCATGGGATGGATCTCGCCTAGTTCAGCCTGAGCCTTGACACGCTACTTGCTATAGCGTTTGATTCTCTCACCGGGGTACTTCCAGGGGTTTGCCGTTCCAGTCAGCGCATGCGGACTTGGGAGGAAGCGATGGCGAGAACCACCAGTCAAGATCCCGCTGCGGGGACGGGCGAGCAGGGCAAGCTCAAGGTCAACGCCCTTGGGCTCTGGGCCCTGGTGATCATGGGGATCGCCTACATGGGCCTCGCGCTGACCGCGTACTTCAACTTCGGGATCATGGAGGGCATTACCGGCCCGATCGTCCCGCTTGCGTTCGCGGCCGTGACCGTGGCCATGCTCCCTACCGCGCTCAGCTACGCGATCATGAACAACCGCAGGCCGTCGACGGGCGCCACGCTCACCTGGCTGTGGGAGGCGACGACTCCGCCGCTCGGGGTCTGGCTGGGCTGGGTGCTGGTCATCGCCTACATCGACGGGTGCATCCTGCAGCCGGTCATGTTCGGGCTGTTCTTCAACTCGTTCCTCAACTTCTTCGGGGCGCACACCGGCTACCTGAGCGCCACGCTGGCGGGGCTGCTGCCGATCCTGGTAGTTGGCTACATGACGAAGAAGGACATCAGGATCTCCGCTCGCATCGTCGGCCTGTTCATCACGATCGAGGCCGGGTTCGTCGCGCTGCTGTGCCTGTACATCCTGATCAAGCAGGGCGTCGCGGGGCACCTGTCCTGGCGGCCTCTCGACCCAGCCGCCGCCACCGCGGGCTGGACCGGCTTCCTCAACGCGCTGCTGTTCGCCGTGCTGGCCATAGCTGCCTTCGACATCGTGGCGCCGATGGCCGAGGAGACCAGGACCCCGCGCTCGCTGGTGCCGAGGGCGACGATCCTCGTCACGGTCGGCGCCGGGCTCTACTGGGTGTTCACCTCGTTCGGGATCGTGAACGCCGTCCCGGCCAAGACCATGGCAAGCTACGTGTCCTCCGGGCAGTTCACCCCGATCTACCTGGTCGCCGGGCACTACGTGAGCTGGCTGCGGATCTTGGTCCCGCTGACTGGGTTCACCGCGGTCTTCGCGGCCTTCAGTGCGATCTCGATCGCGGCCAGCCGGCAGCTCTACGCGCTCGGCCGCGAGGGCCTGGCGCCCAAGATCTTCGCCAAGACCGACAAGAACAAGACGCCGTGGAACGCGCAGCTCCTCGTCCTGGCGTGCTGCGTGGTGCTGCCCATCCTGATCAGCCTGTACCAGCAGCACAACCCGCTGCTCGCGTTCGGCTGGATCGGCGAGGCGTACGTGTTCTTCATCCTGATCCCGTACACACTCACCTGCGTGGCCAACATCTTCTATCACCGGCGCTATCACCGCGGTGAGTTCAACCTGCTGACCAACCTGGCGCTGCCCGTGATCGGGATCGTCATCAACTGCTACATCTTCTACAAGAACTTCTTCCAGACGTTCGTGCTGAACGCGACCAGCTTCCAGCTCCAGACCTCTATCAGCGTGGCCTGCGGCGTAGCCATTGTGCTCGCCGTGGTGTTCACGGTGATCGGTATTCGCCGGACTGGCCGGCTTGGCCGGCCGCAGACCTTCGAAGAGAGCGATCAGAGCGCCGACCCGGCGGTCTCCGCTTGAGCGGGCGCTTCGCCGACCGCAATGTCATCGTCACCGGAGGCGGGAGCGGCATAGGCCAGGCCACGGCACATGCCTTCGCCGCCGAGGGGGCCGATGTCCTGGTCGTCGGCCGCACCGCGGCTAGCCTGGCCGCTACTGTGGGCCAGATTGCCGAGTCGGGCGGCCGCGCCTGGCTCGCCGAGTGCGACGTCACCGACGAGTCGGCGGTGGACGCGCTCGTGATCCGGGCGGGTGAGCGCTGGGGCACCACGCACGTGCTGATCAACAATGCCGGAATAGACGATGACACCCCGTTCCTGGAGATTGACCGGGCACGCTGGCGAGCGGTGCTCGATACGAACCTGACAGGCGCGTTCCTGATGGCCCAGGCCGTTGCGAGGCAGATGGCCCGGGCCGGCGGCGGCGTGATCCTGCACACGGCCTCGATCGACGCCTCGGGCGCTGACGGCCCGTTCGCGGCGTACAACGCATCCAAGGCCGGCCTGCTGGGGCTAAGCCGCACGATGGCGGTGGAGCTCGCGCAGTACGGGATCCGCTCCAATTGCGTGAGCCCGGGCTTCACTCACACGGTGATGACCGAGAAGGCGGTCGGCCCCGAGCTGATGAGCTACCTCAACGGGTCATTCGCCCGGGTGCCGCAGCGGCGCCTGGTGCGTACCGACGAGGTCGCTCAGGCGTTCCTGTACCTGGCCTCCGACCTGGCGTCAGCGATCACCGGCACGGAGCTGCGGGTGGACTGCGGCCTCACGGCCAACCTGTACATCCTCGAGACGCTGCCCGGGCAGTGAGCGCGCCTGAGGTGCACCGGTGTCGCTGCCCGCGTACCGCGGGTTAACGATCGACGGCACCGGGCGGCCTGCCAGGAAGTCCACCACCTGACGCGCCGCTTGCACCGGCAGCTCGGCCAGGCTGAACGGCGAGTACCAGGCGCTGTGCGGGCTCAGCAGGACGTTGGGAAGCTGGCGCAGCGAGCTTGCGCCCGGCAGCGGCTCGGCCTCGAACACGTCGAGCGCCGCGCCCGCCAGCCGCTCCGCGCGCAGCGCCTCCGCGAGCGCGGCCTCGTCCACTAGGCCGCCCCGGCAGGTGTTGACCAGCAGCGCGCCCGGCCGCATCATCGCGATCGTCTCGGCCCGGACCATGTGCCAGGTCTGCTCATTCAGCGGGGCGTGCAGGGTGACGAGGTCGCTCCCGCTTAGCAGCTCCTCGAACGTGGCCGGCCGCACGCCGTCCGGTGGCGCGACGTACGGGTCGTGCGCAAGCACCTGGAACCCGAGCGCCGCCGCCTGGCGGGCGACCTTGGCGCCGATGCGACCAAGCCCCACCACGCCGATCGTGGCCTCGGACGGGCGGCAGGCCGGCGGATACGGCGCGATAGCGCTCCACTCGGACTCCCTGACCGCGGCGTCGAATCGGCCCAGGCCGCGCAGCAGCCACAGCGCCATCGCCAGCGCATGCGCCACGACCTCGTCGACGCAGTAGTCGGGAGTGTTGGCCACGGCCACGCCGCGCTCGGTCGCCGCGGCAACGTCGATCATGTCGTAGCCGATGCCGAGCCTGCTGATAAACCGGCACCGCGGCGCAGCGTCCAGCACGGCGGCCGTCACCGTCGCCCACTGGACGATCAGCGCGTCCGGGTTGGCCCGCGAGAGCCCTGCGATCAGCTCGCTCTCGATCTTCGCCTGCAGCCGCACGGTCGTGCAGCCGGCTTCACGCAGGACGCGCTCGTCGTCATCGGTGGAGAGGTCTGAGTCAGTGATGACAACCACCGGGCCAGCTCGCATCGCCTACCCGTCACCCTTCCGCGTGAGCCCCGCATCCGCGATGCGCTGCGCTGCCTGTTCCACGTGATTCTTCATGGCCCGCTCAGCCGCGCGCCGGTCTCCCGACGCGATGACGTCGAGCAGGTGCTGATGGCTATCGGCGTGGCGGCGCACCTCGTCGGGCTCGAGCGAGGCCGCAGCCGCGCGGAAGAAGTGCGACATGCGGCTGCGCATCTGCGCGGCCAGATCGACAAGCAGGGCGTGATCGGTGAGCTCCCACAGACGCTGATGGAACTGCTGGTCCAGCTCGTGCACGCGCACCAGGTCCTGCCGGTCGGCCGCCTTGACCATCCGGTCGACGATGAGCTGCAGCTCCGCGTGGGCCGCTGGCGTGAAGCGGTCCTTCAGCCGGCGGACCACGAACTGCTCGAGCACCACGCGCAAGCTGGAGACCTCTTCCAGCATCTGCGAGGTCAGGCTGGCCACCCGCGCGCCGCGGCGCGGCAGCCGCTCGACCAGGCCCTCCTCGGTCAGCCGGGCCAGCGCCTCGCGCAGCGGGATGTGGCTGATGCCGAACTCGTGGGCCAGACGTCGCTCGACCAGCCGGTCGCCCGGCGCGTACACCCCGCTCGAGATGGCTGTCCTCAGCCTGTCGACGACCGCATCGGAGAGGCTCTGGTCGGGCAGGGGCTCGTTGGCGTTCACGCGGCCGCGTATCTGTGGACTACGTGACCGGGCGTCAGCGTCAGGTCGATGACGCGATGCAGGCCCGCCACCACCTCGCGCACCGCGAGCAGGTGCACGGGGAGCTGGGCGTTGGGGCGCAGCTCGACTGTCGCCGGGCCGGCCCAGGATTCATGTTCCACCACGTCGCCGAAGCGTCTGGTCACGAGTTCGCGGCTCACGACGCCTTCCTCCTCCTGGCGCACCCTCAGGTTGACGTTCAGTTCCGCTCCCGGCACGAGCTCGGTCAGCTCGCTGCCGGTCGCAGCGCGCTGCTTCCAGCACATCGTCGCGGTCGCGACGTCGATCCCGTTGCGCTCGACCACGCCCACTAGCAGGTCGCCGCTGGGCCCCAGCCGGACGTGCCCGGCCTTCTTGGGCTGACCGTACGCCTCCCGGCCGGCCGCGACGGCGCCATCCGACTCGAGCACGAGGAATGGCGAGTAAACGGCCTCGGTATCGTCGGGCAGCAATACCGGAATCTGCCAGGCGGACTCGCAGTACTGGCCGAACCACTCAGCGTCGTGCATGTGATAAACGTGCAGCAGGCACAAATCGGATGCCAGGCGCAGCGGCAGCGGAAGGAGCGATTCCGCGGCCTCACGCGCCGTGCGGTATATCACGGTAAGAATCTCAGTCTTGCGCAGCCGGATTGGCAGCGTCGGAACGAGTGGTGCCCCGAACGGCGTCGAGGCGATGTCGAGTGGATCGAATGGGCTCACGCGGCCGGCCGTTCGAAGAGCTCAACGACGTGCCCGTCCGGGTCACGCAGGTACAACCCGCGGCCGCCCGCGTTCGCGCCAGTGTCGATGACGACAGGGCCGGTGAAGGCTACGCCACCCGCGGCGACCAGCCGTTCCAGTCGTTCCTCGATATCGTCGCAGGCCACGCAGACGTGCGTGAAGCCCACATCGGCCGGCCGCGAGAGGTGCCGGCCCCGGCCGGCGAAACGTACTCGAACAGCTCGATCCTTGTCCCCTCGCCGTCGAACGCGAGATGGGCCATGCGCACGTAAGCCCCGGGCTCGCCGACGATGGTTTCCAGGTATCCGCCCTTCTTCTCCTGCTGGAAGAGCACCTGCATCCCCATTGCGTCGCGCCAGAAAAGCAGCGACCGATCGAGATCGGAAACCGTCAGGCCGGTGTGGTGCAGCACGGGCATCCCAGATCTGCCTTTCAGAATGTCACGAGAAGGCCGCCGTCGACGACGACCCGCTGGCCGGTGAGATACGTGTTGTCCGGGGATACCAGATGGCTCACTGCGGCTGCGATCTCCGGCGGCTCCGCCGCCCGGCGCAGCGGCAGCCGGCCGTTCTCGAGGTAGATCTGCCTGAACCATTCCGACTGGGTCTCGTCCACGCCGTCCACCACCGACATCCGGGTCCGCACGAAGCCGGGTGCCACGGAGTTGACCAGCACGCCGCGGGGTCCCAGCTCGATGGCGAGGTTCCTGGTTGCCGCCTCCAGGCCGGCCTTGGCCGTGTCGTAGGCGAGGGCGGACGTCTCCCCGTTGCTGGCATGCACCGAGGTCACGTTGACGATCCGGCCCGAGCCGCGCTCGGCCATCCGCAGGCCGGCCGAGCGGGCCAGCCACACCGGCCCGTCGAGCATCACCGCGTGCTGGCGGCGCCAGGCCTCGGGCGTCAGCTCCGCGAGGGTCTCCGGCAGGTGGATGCCCGCGACGTTGACCAGGACGGCCAGCGGCCCGAGCTCCGCCTCCACGTGGTCGAGCACACGGTCGTGCAGCTCGATGTCTGCGACGTCCAGTCGGCATGGCAGGATTCCGTCGGACGGATCGACCGCCTCGATGTCCAGCCCGGCGACGCTAAACCCGTCGTCACGCAGTCGAAGGGCGACGGCGCGGCCTATTCCGTTCGCCGCTCCCGTGACCACGGCAGCCGCCGCCCTGGGTTCCATGCCTGAAGTAAACGCTATAGCATCTGAGGCGTCAAGTCACCGCGGAGGAACCGTGACAGGCCAGGGAACCGGGGTAAGCGAGGGTGTCATCAGCGGCTGGCGCGCGGTCCGCCTGACGAGCGATGCGCTCTCGGTGACGGTGCTGCCCGACAAGGGCGCGGACATCTACCAGATCACCGATCGCGCTTCCGGAATCGATCCGTTGTTCAAGGCGCCGTGGGGCCTGCAGCCACCCGGCGCCAGGCCTCGCGCGGGAAGCGAAGGGGCGCCGTTCCTGCAGAACTACGAGGGGTCCTGGCAGGAGCTGTTCCCCAGTACCAACGACGCCTGCACCTACCAGGGCACGCCCGTCCCGTTCCACGGCGAGGTGGCCACCCGGTCCTGGGACTGGGCGGCCGAGACTGACGACGGCAGCCAGGCAGCGATCCGCCTGTCGGTCGAGTGCCAGACAGTGCCGCTGCGGCTGGAACGGATCATGCGGCTCCGCCACGGCACGCCCGAGCTGGTGCTCGAGGAACGGGTCACCAACCTGTCGCCAGGCACGGTCGATTTCGTCTGGGGTCACCATTGCGTGCTAGGTCCTCCGCTGATCGCGCCCGGCGCCGCGCTCCGGGCCCCTGCGGCGACGATCGTCACCCCGCCCGAGCCATGGGAAGATACCGCGCGCCTGGAGCCGGGCCAGCGCGCCGCCTGGCCGATGGCGCAGCTGCGCGGCGGCGGCCTGACCGACCTGACCCGCGTGCCGGGTCCGGAGGCCGCGAGCCACGACGACGTCTACCTCACAGATCTGGCCGGCGGCTGGGTCGAGGTCGGTAACCCCGCGCTCGGTCTGGGATTCCGGCTGGACTGGGACCCGGGAGTGTTCAGGTGGATCATCGCCTGGCAGCCCTACGGCGGCGCCAGGACCATGCCACTGCGCGGCGCTTACGCGCTGGGAATCGAGCCGTGGGTCTTCGGAGGGAACCTGGAGCAGGCGCTCGCGGACGGCAGCGCCCTGCGCCTTGACGGCCACGACACGCTGGAGACCCGGCTCACCGCCAGCATCCGGCCCTGGTGACCCAGCGGCCTCACTGAGCCGTGTAGCCGCCGTCGACCACCAGGCTCTGGCCAGTCATCCAGGAGCTGTCGTCGGAGAGCAGGAACACAGCCGGGCCCGCCATGTCGTCGGGCTGCCCGATCCGCCGCAACGGGAGCCCGGCCGCCATCCCCTCGACCAGGTCGTCGAAGTTGGGCCGGTCCACGTAGGCCAGCGGGGTGGCGACCACGCCGGGAGCCAGCGCGTTGACCCGCACCCCCGACGGCCCGAAGTCGACGGCGAGCGCCCGCACCAGCGACTCGACGGCCCCCTTCGACGCGCAATAGCTCGCGTACCCGGGCGCGGCGACCCTCGCCAGCTGGCTGCCGATGAGCACTATCGATCCGCCGTTGGGCACCATCGCCCGCAGGCCGGCCCGCGCCAGCCGGAACGTAGCGTCCAGATTGACCGTCATCGTGTGCGCCCACTGCTCGTCAGTGGTGTAGCGCAGGTCTTCCTTGCGACGAATGACTCCGGCCGAATGAACGAGCCCGTCCAGCCTGCCGAACTCACCGAGGGCTGCGGCTACGCACTCGTCGGCGGCCTCGGGTCGACTCAGATCGGCAGCGAACACGGCAATAGAGCCCTCGGACTGTGTCGCGGCATCCGTTGCCGCTGATCGTGCCAGCTCGGCCAGGCGCTCGGAGTCCCGGCCGGTAGCCAGTACCTGGGCTCCCTCGGCTGCGCAGCGCCGCGCGATCGCATATCCGATCCCCGACGTCGCACCGGTCACCAGCACTGCACGCTGCTCAAGCCTCACAAACGCTATAGCATACAGCAATCTTCAGTTGCCGATGCAGACGCACGTCGCGCATCTCGCCCCGACCCGGAGGAGGGCAATGCCGGAGGATGTCATGCCGTCTCCAGATGGCCGCGCCGCGATCATGATCGCGCAGCGCGGCGACCTGTTCGCGTACGGGACGCTGCAGTTCCCTGAAGTGCTGCGCGTCCTGCTCGGCAGAGTCCCCGACTGCAGCCCGATGGCCCTGGAGGGCTGGCGCGCGGCGGCGCTTGCCAGGCGCGTGTACCCGGGCCTGGTGCCGGCGGACACCACAGTGCCTGGCATGCTCCTGACCGGGCTGAGCGAAGAGGAGCTAAGGGTTCTGGACGAGTACGAGTCCGGGCCATACGACTTGCGCAGGCTTTCGCTGACCGATGGACGGCCGGCGTGGTCTTATGTGTGGACTGACGCAACCGCCGTCCTGGCATCCGACTGGTCAGCGGACGAGTTCGCTGCCGAGCACCTGCCTGGCTTCGTGGTGCAGGTTCGCGCCTTTATCTCGGGCCGAGCGGCAGCCAGGTCCGGCGGGCGCATCGCATTCAGGCCACACGATCCCGAGGTGGCGTGCTAGGACGATCCCTGACCTGCTGCCAGGCGGCATCGGCTCGGGCTACGCAGCAATTGCTGCCCACCGCGCGAAGGCCCCCGGCTGCCGCTGCCACGGCCGCCGCTAGGCGGGATGCCCAGCGGCGGCCGCGCGGCTGCTGCGGATCCTGCGTGCTCATAGCCCTTCGTTGATGAGCCGGCCAGCCGACTCGTACTTGGCGGGCTGGCGGTTCTTGAGCCAGAAGGCGAATCCGACGCCGCCAGAACCACCACCAGGTCGATGGGCCCGAGCCATTTCGCATAGCCGTAGCCAGAACCCAGGAAGCTGATGTTGTCGAACAGCAGGAACACTACGAATCCCTGAGAGATGAAGGCCAGCGCCGGGGCGATCATGGTCTTCCACCAGTGCACTTCAGCCTCGTGGTGGCGGCGGAAGTACAGCACGATGCTGATCGAGACCAGCGCCTGGACCGCCAGGATGACGATCACGCCCATCACCGCCATCAGTCCGTACAGCTGCAGGTAGGCCTGGCTGGCCGGGTCGTGCGAGCCGGTGAACAGCGCGAACCCGATCACGATCAGCGCGGCGACGACCGACTGACTGATCGACGCGATGTGCGGGCTGTGCCACCGCGGGTGCGTCTTGCCGAGCTGGCGCGGCAACAGGCCCTCGCGGCCGAGAGAATAAGCGTACCGCGCTGTGGTGTTGTGGAAGGCCATCCCGCACGCGAAGGAGCCCGTAATGATCAGGAAGCTGAGCAGCGACCCTACCCAGTGCCCGGCGATCGCGTTCGCGGGGCCGATGTAGTACAGCGCGGGATTTCCGATAGCCACTTTGGCGGCCGCGTGCACGCTGGAGTACCCGGCGAACGGTGCCCAGCTCGTCAGGATGTAGAAGATGCCGAGCCCGATCACCGAGATGTACAGCGCACGCGGCACATTCCGCTTCGGGTCCCTCGACTCCTCGCCGTAGTTAGGTGCCATCTCGAAGCCGACCCACGACCAGAACGCGAAGAACAGGCCGACGCCGATTGCGCCGCCAACTATGCCCGGTGATGCCGGGAGCGCCTTGAACGCATTGACAGGGTTGATGGCCGCCCACGGGATGTGGCCGTGGGCGAACATGGCCACGTCGAATATCAGCAGCACGATGATCTCGCTGATCAGGCCGACGCCGAGCACGATAGCTGGAGAGCCTGACGTCGAAGTAGGCGAGGATCGAGATGATCACGACCATGGCCAGGGCCAGCCAGGGCCAGCTGATATTTATGCCGTACACGGCGAGCTTCAGGTTGAGGAAGTAGGCGAACCCGCCGCACAGCGATGCCTCGAACACCGAGTAGGCCAGCACCGCGCCGTACCCCGTCCCGATGCCGACCTCACGGCCCAGGCCATGGCTGATGTAGGAGTAGAAGCCGCCGGCCGTGGTCTTCTTCCTGGCCATGGCCACGTAGCCAACGGAGAACACCACCAGCACAATGGCCGCGAAGAGGAACGCCGCAGGGGCGCCGACGCCGTTGCCGTAACCGACCATGATCGGCGTGTTGAACAGCATGGCCGAGATCGGCGCCGAGCCGGTCACGGTCAGGAACAGAACGCCGAGCAAACCTACGGCGTGCTTGCGGAGCTTAGGTACATCCTCGCGCTGGGAAACATCCAGGCTCTCCACCAGACCGGTGGACACCGCGGCGCCGTCGCCGGCAGTTCCTGATTGTTCTCGGGTATCCGACATCCAGTCAGCCTCCTGTCAGGACCGGGTCATCAGCCTCGCTCTGGTGCGCGGGCACGCCGGGTGTGGGGTTCTGCTGATTGCAGGCCGCAGGCCGGGCCGGAACCTATGGCGAGGATGGCGGAGCCAGACGGCCGGATGAACCGGGTCGTCGCCAGCCGCAGCCCTGGCCAATGCCGATACGACGGCCACTTGCCCTCCCTGGCATGCCATCGCGCTGACATGCGCCCTTAAGGTGCACACCAAGGCCTTCGCACCGGGAATGGCCGCGGCGCCAAAAGCCGTGCTGTGCCGCCCGCAGGACCCTGACCGTAACATACCGAATCTGGCTCGACAAGAGTTTTGGTTAGCTCAGCGTCCCGAGAAACAGGGCTTGACTAAATGGGTCAGACCGATCAATTATTTGGTTTGGTATGGGCGGCTAACTACGCCGGCAACGGCAGGTCGCGCCAGCTACCCGGCTGACACCATGCGATTAAGGCGGGGCGATGCACGACTACGACGTCTTCACCGTCGAGTCCAAGGCTGAGGTCCTCGATAAGTCGCGAGAGTTCTGGAATCCTGGCAAGACCGATTTCTGGTCCGAGACCGGGATCGATCTGGTCATCGATCGCCGGGAGAGCTACTTCATCTGGGACATGTCGGGCATCCGGCTGATCGACGTCCACCTCAATGGCGGAACTTACAACCTCGGGCACCGCAATCCTGAGCTCGTCGAGGCCATTACGACGGGCATGCGGTCGTTCGACATCGGTAACCACCATTTCCCCTCCAGCGCGAGGGCGGCCCTTGCCGAGGCGCTCATCCGGACGGCGCCACCCGGCCTGGCCAAGGTTGTGTATGGCAGCGGCGGCAGCGAGGCGATCGATATCGCGATCAAGACCGCGCGGCACGCGACCAAGCGCCGCAAGATCGTCTCGATCATCAAGGCCTACCACGGGCACACTGGCCTGGCCGTGGCAACCGGTGACGACAGGTTCTCCAAGCTGTTTCTCGCAGACCGGCCGCACGAGTTCGTGCACGTTCCCTTCAATGACCTGGAAGCTATGGCCTCGGCACTCGATGGCGGTGACGTGGCTGCCGTGATCATGGAGACCATTCCGGCCACCTACGGCTTCCCGCTGCCCGCTCCTGGTTACCTGGAAGCAATCAAGCAGCTATGCGAGCGGCACGGCACGCTCTACATCGCCGACGAGGTGCAGACCGGGCTGATGCGCACCGGCGAGATGTGGGCCATCACCAAGCACGGGATCACGCCGGACATCCTGGTCACCGCCAAGGGCCTCTCCGGCGGCATGTACCCGATTGCCGCCGTTCTGGTCAGCGAGGAGTGCGCGGGCTGGCTCACCGAGGATGGGTTCGCTCATATCTCCAGCTTCGGCGGCGCTGAGCTCGGGTGCGTGGCCGCACTCAAGACGCTGGAGATCTGCAGTCGCCCGCAGACCAGGCTGATGGTGCACTACATCGCCGACATGATCGGGCGGGGGCTGCGAGAAATCCAGGCTGCCTACCCGGACTGGTTCGTGGGCATCCGGCAGAACGGCGTGGTCATGGGCCTGGAGTTCGCTCATCCGGAGGGAGCCAAGTTCGTGATGCGCCAGCTGTACCGGACAGGGGTCTGGGCGATCTTCTCGACCCTCGATCCGTCGGTCCTGCAGTTCAAGCCAGGTCTGCTCATGACACCGGAGCTATGCCAGGAACTGCTCGAGCGAACCGAGGCCGGGATCGGCAGAGCGGCTGCGGAGGCCAAGCGGGCCCGGCTGAGGAGCCACGCATGACTACCACCCGATCACGACCTGGGGCGTCCGAGCGGACGGCCGCCAGCCCAAAGCCCGGCCGACCCCGGGCAGCGGGACGCGGGGCCGGCGTTGCCGGTGCACCCGGCCGCGACGACCCCGCCGCTCCCCTAGCAACGCCCGGTGCGCCGCCGTCCGCCTCGGCTGCGATCTACCAGGCGCGGCAGATGCTGCAGCTGGCGCACTGGGCAGCGGGCAGGTTCGCGACCTACGACCGGACCTCGGTGCTGGCTATCGCCGAAGCCGTCGCGCAAGTGGCTCACGCCAACGCGGCCAAGTACGCCGAATGGGCAGTCAAGGAGACCGGCTTCGGGGTCATCGAGCACAAGGTCATCAAGAACGAAGCTTGCTCGCTCGGCATCCTGCAGCGTTACCAGGATGATGACTTCGTCAGCCCGCGGGTCGACGAGGCAGCCAAGATCCTCTCGCTCCCCCGGCCCGCCGGAGTCGTCCTCGCGCTCGCGCCGTCGACCAACCCGATCAGCAGCGTCTATTTCAAAATCATCCTCGCGCTGCTGACCAGAAACGCCGTGGTGGTGAGCCCGCATCCGATGGCCAAGGAGTGCTGCGCCGATGCCGCCAGGCTGCTCGCTGCGACCGCCGAGGAAGCTGGAGCCCCGGCCGGAGCCATCCAGGTGGTTGAGGAGCCGACCGTGCCGCTGATCGAGGCGCTGATGTCGGACCCCGCGACCGACGTCATCGTCGCTACCGGCGGAACTGCGGTGGTGCGTGCCGCGCACCGGTCCGGTAATCCCGCACTGGGCGTCGGCCCCGGCAACGTTCCCGCGCTTGTCGACGCCACCGCGGACCTGTCGGCCGCGGCCCGGATGATTGCCGACAGCAAGGCATTCGATAACTCCGTACTCTGCACCAGCGAATCGGTGCTCATCGTCGAGGATGCAGTGGCCGCGAAGCTGGTGCGGGAGCTGAAGAGCCACCAGGCCGTGCTGCTGGATGATGCGGCACGTGACCAGCTGCGCGCCTACCTGTTCCCGGACGGCCGGATCAACGGTGAGGCGATCGGCAAGGATGCGGCCTGGATTGCCGACCGGGCCGGGCTGCGGGTCCCGCCGCGGACCCGGGTGCTGCTCGCGCCGATCGACCTGGTAGTGAGCGAGGAGTCGTTCGCGCACGAGAAGCTGTGCCCCGTCCTGGCGGTCACCCGGGTGGGGTCGGCCGACCAGGGCATTGAGGCTGCACGAGCAGTCGTCCGCCTCGGCGGCCCCGGCCATTCGGCGGCGATTCACAGCAAGGACGACGGCGTGATCATGCGCTACGCCGCGCAGGTCCCTGTGCTGCGCGTCACGGTGAACGCCGGCAACAGCCTCGGCAGTGCGGGATTCAGCACGAACCTGGCTCCGTCGATGACGCTCGGGACGGGCTATGTCGGGCGCAGCTCGGTCGGCGAGAACCTCGAGCCGCGGCACCTGGTCAACTGGACGCGCGTCGCCTACAACGCTGACCCCGATGTGCCATTCGGCAGCTTCGCCGGGGCTTCCCCCTGGGAACGGCCCGCCGGCACTGTTCCCGTCTACCCGCGGGCTTCCAACCAGCAAGAACCCAACACGGGACGGGAACGGGCAGTCCGGGCCAGGTCCCCCATGCCGGGTTCTGGGCACGAGAGCGAAGACAACGGCCTCGCAGACGCGGTTCGCGAGCAGCTGCGGGCGCTCATCATCCAAGAGCTCGAGCACCTCATGAAGGCCTGAGCCGTGGCCGAGCTGCGATCCTTCATCTTCCTCGACCAGTTGCAGCCGCAGACCATGTGCTATCTGGGCACGTGGGTGCGAGGCCGGCTGCCCCGCGCGGGGGTAGCCGCGCAGGTCATCGAGATAGCTCCGGGCCTGGACATCGAGCCGCTGACCGACGTCGCTGTCAAGGAAGCTGACGTGCAGGCCGGGATCCTGGTCGTGGAACGTCAGTACGGCTACCTCGAGCTGCACGGCAGCACAGATGCCGTCCGCGCAGCGGCCAGCGCGGTGCTGGCCGCGCTGGGTGTCAGCGCCACCTCTGCCACGAAGCCGCAGGTACTCGCATCGCGGATCATCACCAGAGTCGACACGCAGCACGCGTTCCTGGTGAACAGGAACAAGCTCGGCTCGATGGTGCTGCCCGGCGAGTCGCTGTTCGTGTTCGAGCTGCAGCCGGCCTCGTACGCGATCCTGGCCGCCAACGAGGCTGAGAAGGCTGCGCGCATAAAGATCGTCGACTATCGCATGATCGGGGCGACCGGTCGCGTGTACCTGGCCGGCCGCGAGGATGACGTGCGCCAGGCCGGGGATGCGGTCACCAGCCTGCTGGGCGAGCCGCTATGACCGGCAACGGGATGAGTGACCTGCCGGATGCCGCGGAACTGCGCCTGCTGATCCGCGAGGTCCTGCGCGATGCGCTCGCCGGCGGTTACCTGACGGCGCCGCCGTCCCCGCGCCCCGCCAGGCCGCTGTCCGGAGCGGGGAACGGCTCCGCACGCCAGCCGCGTGTGCTGCCTGCTGCGCCGCCGTCAGAGATTCCGGCCGGAACGATACGGCAGGCCGGCGTGCCAGCCGACGGGCCGAGCGTTCCCGGTCCCGCGACGGCAGGCGCTGCCGGGCCGGCGTCCGCAGCAGGTCGCAGTGCGGCCAGGTCCGCGAGCAGCGCCGAGGCGAGGCACGTCCGGCTCGCCACCGATGAGGACCTGCACAATTTCGTGCTCACGGTTGTGCGACTAGCCGACAATCCGGCTAGGCGGCATGATCTGCTGACCGGCCGTCTCCGGTTCACGCTGTCCGGCTCAGCCGGCGGCCCGGCACCCGACGGCCAGCCCCGGCAGGGTGCGTTCCGGATCGAAACGGGTGCTGTTACCGAGCGTGCCGTACAGGCGGCCGCCAAGGCGGGCGAGCGGCTCGTACTCGGCCGCCGGGCGGTGCTGACCCCGCTGGCGCGCGACCGCGCGCTGTCCCTGGGCGTCCCGATCGAAAGGGAGCGGTGATGCTGCAAGGAGTTGTCGTAGGGAATGTCTGGTCAACCAAGCGCATCGACGGCCTGCCGAGTGGTGCGTTCCTTGAGGTTGAAGTAGCCGGGTCGGGCGAGCACATCGTCGCCTTTGACGTCCTCGGCAGCGGCCAGGGCGAGCGAGTGCTCGTCGTCCAGGGCTCCGTCGCGGCTAGCTGGCTGCCGGACCGGCCGCCGATCGATGCGCTGATCATCGGCTCGATCGACGATCCGGCGCCACAGCGGCGGGAGCAGCCCCGGACCGGGAAGAGCAAGTCAGCCACGAGCAAGTGAACTAGGCACAACACCCGCCGGAGAGGAAAGAACGATGGCACAGAACGCGCTGGGCATGATCGAGACAAAGGGGTACGTCGCGGCGCTCGCGGCTGCGGACGCAATGGTCAAGGCCGCCAACGTCGTGATCGTCGGCCGCCAGGAGGTCGGCGACGGGCTCGTGGCCGTCATCATCAACGGTGACGTCGGCGCTGTGAAGGCAGCAACCGAGGCCGGCGCCGAGACCGCGTCGACCGTCGGCGAGCTTGTCTCCGTTCACGTGATCCCGCGTCCGCACGGCGAACTCGGCAAGCACTTCGTGGTGTCCGAATGACGCCAGGCGGCGGCAAGCAGGCGGTGGCACTCGCCGCGCAGTGACGGCCATGCTGACCAGCGTCGAGCTGCGCGTGTACCTGCCGATCGCCAGCCTGCAGCGGCAGTTCGCGGCGTTCCTCGGCACGCCGACGAGGGCTCGTGGTTACCCGCCTGCCGAGGGCGACACCGCGCTCATCGTCGAGGTAGCACCGGGCCTGGCGATCGAGCGCGTCACTGACCTCGCGCTGCGCGCGGAGCCCGAAGTTGAGCCCGGCATCCTGTTCGTTGAGCGGCACTTCGGGGTCCTGGAAGTTCACGCCAGCAGCGAGGCGGCGGTCGGCCGCGCTGGAGCGGCGATCCTGGCCGGGCTGGGCTGCAGCGCAGCGGACCAGAAGCGCCCGCAGCTGCTGTACAGCGACGTCATCGCCGACGTCACCGATCAGCAGGCCGTGATCATCAACAGATCCCGGCAGGGGTCGATGATCGTGCCGGGCGAGTCGCTGCTCGTCTGTGAGATGGCACCGGCCCTGTTCGCCGCCGTCGCGGCCAACCACGCCGAGCAGGCCGCGCCGGAGAACACTCTCGTCGACGTGACGATGATCGGCGCATCGGGCCGCGTCTACATCGCCGGCACAACCGAGGACGTCAGCCGGGCCGGAGATGAGATAGCAGCGCTGCTGGCGGGCATCGAGGGGCGGGACACGTGACCTCGGAAACGCAGTCGCCGGCGGATGTGCTCCGGGATTACGACCCGTTCGCCCAGGCCGCGCTGCCGCCATTTGGCTTCTCGCCGCAGGCCAGGCTGTCGCTTCTCAGCCTCTCGGAAAACGCAACCTACCGGGTCGACGATGCCGGCGACGGCCGCGTTGCGGTGCTGCGGGTGCATCGCACCGGGTACCACGAGCCGGGTGCCATTGCCTCCGAGCTCGCCTGGCTGCAGGCGGTGCGCCGAGACGAAGGCCTGCGAACCCCCGCTGTCTACCCGGCTACCGACGGCCGCGAGGTGGTCGATGTCCGGGTCGGCACGCTCACCCGGCAGGCAGTGCTGTTTGAGCTGCTCCCTGGCGCGGAGCCAGACCCCGGCCAGTCCAGTCAGCTGGCTGCGCAGTTCAGCATGCTCGGCGAGATCTGCGCGCGCATGCACAGGCATTCGCGCCGCTGGACCAGGCCAGCGTCGTTCGTGCGATTCTCCTGGGACTTCGGCAGCTGCGTCGGACCGTCCGGGCGCTGGGGGAAGTGGCAGGACGGCATCGGCGTCGGCCGGGAAGAGCGCGCCGTGCTGGGCCGGGCCGCCGCCCTGATGCAGCGGAGGCTGCGCAGCTTCGGCATCGGGCCCGACCGGTTCGGGCTCATCCACGCGGACATGCGGCTAGCCAACCTTCTCGTGCACGGCACCGACATCCAGGTCATCGATTTCGACGACTGCGGCTTCGGGTGGTTCATGTTCGACATCGGGGCGTCACTCAGCTTCATCGAACATGATCCGCGGGTGCCCGAGCTCTGCGACGCGTGGGCAGCTGGCTACCGGCGGATTGCCCCGCTGCCGGACGCCGACGCCGCCGAGATCCCCACCTTCGTCTTGCTGCGCCGGCTGCAGCTCGTGGCCTGGGTTGGCTCGCACAAGTTCGCCGATGCGGCCCGCGAGCTCGGGGCGGAGTTCACCATCGGCGCCTGCGAGCTGGCCGAGCGTTATCTGGCCGAGGCTCGCGGCTGACTGGCGTTCGCTCAACTTCGGGAGGAAGAAGCAGAGATGTTCACATCATTGGCCGGCAGATCGGTCCTGGTAACCGGCGGTACGAGGGGAATCGGCAAGGGCATCGCGGCAGCATTCGCGGCCGAAGGAGCCAGCGTGGCGATCGCCGGGCGAGACCGCGCGGTCGGCGAGCAGGCGGCGGACCAGATCGGAGCCGCCGCTGCAGACGCCGGCGGGAAAGTGACATTCGTTCCTGGCGACGTCACCGATCCCGCCAGCTGCGCCGAGATCGTCGCTGCCGCGATCGAGCTGGGCGGCGGCCTGGACGTCCTGTGCTGCAACGCGGGAATCTTCCCGTCGGCGTCGCTGCGCGAGATGACCCCGGACCAGCTTGAGGAAGTGCTCGCCGTCAACCTCAAGGGCACCATCTTCGCTGTCCAGGCCGCGCTCCCGGCGCTGGAGGAGTCTGGCCATGGCCGCGTCATCGTCACGTCCTCGATTACTGGCCCGATCACCGGCTTCGCTGGCTGGTCGCACTACGGCGCCAGCAAGGCAGGCCAGCTCGGGTTCATCCGCTCAGCAGCGCTCGAGCTGGCCAGGGGCCGCATCACCGTCAACGCGATCATGCCGGGCAATATCATCACCGAGGGCCTGGCGGACCTCGGCCCGGAATACCTGCGCACTATGGAGGCATCGATCCCGCTCGGCCTGGCTTGGCAGCAGTGAGGACATCGGCAATGCTGCCGTCTTCCTGGCTAGCGACAAGGCCAGCTACATCACCGGCCAGACTCTCGTGATCGATGGCGGCCAGACGGTCCCGGAGTCACTGGAGGCCATGGGGTGACGCAGCTTCAGGCTTTGCATGGCGAGCCGTTGCTGGCCAGCCTGGGCGCCGTTCAGCAACCGGACCCGGTGCCCGACCGGGGCCTTGTCGAGGAAGCTCGCCGCCGCCTGCTCGACCTGATCTCGGCAGGCACGCTGCGGCCAGGCGACCGGCTGGGCACGGAGCGCGAGCTCGCGACGCAGCTGGCGGTCAGCCGTTCTACGCTGCGCCAGGTCCTCGCCCTGCTAGCGCAGAGCGGTATCGTCCGGCGGGTACCAGGCCGGTCCGGTGGCACGTTCGTTGCGCATGCCAAGGTCGACCGGGACCTGTCGGTCATCGTGGGCCTCCCGGAATACCTGCGGCGCCAGGGATTCCGGGCTGGTACGCAAGTTCTGTCCGCCACCATGGCAAGCGCCGACGAGACAACCGGGACAAGCCTCGCGATCCCGGCCGGGAGCCTCGTCATTGACATCGTCCGGATCAGGCTCGCGGACGGGACACCACTGTCACTGGAACGAGCGCGGTTCCCGGCTGACATCTTTCCTGGCCTGCTCGAGCTGCCTCTCGGCGGCTCCATCTACGACCTACTCGAGCAGCACTACGAGATCCGGCCGGTCGAGGTCGTAGAGCACCTCGAAGTCGCAGAAGCAGCAGCCGACGAGGCCGCGCTGCTGGAGATCGCTGTCGGCGCGCCGCTGCTGGCGATCACGCGCATCTCATCGTCAGCCGCTGGGCGTCCGTTCGAGTATTCCTACGACCTGTTCAGGTCGGACCGGACGTGCGTCACTTTCCGCACCAAGGCACAGCGCGCCGAAATCGTCAGGCGGGAAAGCGCAACTGAGGATCCCTGACCCCGCAGACCGCGGACGAGTCGGCCGACATTGGATGGCAGTGGCTCCCTGGAGGAACCGATGGCAAGCGAGCTAGCCGACGGCAGCACGGACAGCGAACGGCCGGTGGGCCGGGTCAGGTTCATGGACGCCCAGCGAGTGAACCTGGACGGTTTCGCACGGGAAGACCCCAGGCTCGGGCTTGTGGCGCTGCACTCCCCCGACGATCCGGAGCCCGGAATCGTGATCTCGGCCGGCCGGGTGGTCGAGCTGGACGGCGTGCCGGAAGCCAGCTTCGACGCGATCGACGCCTACATCGCCCGGCACGGCCTTGACCTGCAGGTCAGCAGCGAGGCGATGGGGCTGTCCGATGTAGAGTTCGCGCGCCGCCTGGTCAGCCCGGATGTGCCGCGGGCCGAGATCGTAAGGCTGTCGGCGGGCGCGACCCCCGCCAAGCTCGCCCGGGTGCTCGCCCTGCTCCGCCCCGCCGAGCTCATCCAGGCGATGACCAAGATGCGCGCCAGGCGCACGCCGAGCAACCAGGCGCACGTCACTAACAGGCTGGACGACCCGCTGCTGCTCGCAGCGGACTGCGCCACCGCGGCGGCGTTCGGCTTCAGGGAGATCGAGACTACGGTGCCGGTGCTCGCCGATGCGCCGAGCAACGCGGTCGCTTGCCTGATCGGAGCGGCGGCCGGGGCACAGGGCGTGCTCATGCAGTGCTCGGTGGAGGAGGCACTCGAGCTCGAGCTGGGCATGCGGGGCCTGACGTCCTATGCCGAGACCGTTTCCCTCTACGGCACCGAGCAAGTGTTCGTGGACGGCGACGACACTCCCTGGTCGAAGGCGTTCCTGACGTCGGCGTACGCCTCCCGCGGGATGAAGATGCGAGTCTCGTCCGGCGCCGGGGCCGAGGTGCTCATGGCAGGCGCCGAAGGCCGGTCCATGCTCTACCTTGAGGCACGCTGCGTCGCGATCGCCCGGGCGATCGGCGCCCAGGGAGTCCAGAACGGAGGCATCGACGGAGCGAGCGTCGCCGCATCGGTGCCACGCGGGCTACGTGAGCTCATGGCCGAGAACCTCATGGTCATGATGCGCAACCTGGAGTCCTGCTCCGGCAACGACGCGCTCATGAGCGAGTCGGACATGCGCCGCACCTCCAGGACGCTGCCGATCGTGCTGGCCGGATCGGACTTCATGTTCAGCGGCTTCGGCAGCATCCAGCGTTACGACAACATGTTCGGCCCGAGTAACTTCAACGCCGAGGACATCGACGATTTCCTGGCCATGCAGCGGGACTGGGGAATCGACGGCGGGCTGCGGACCGTGTCCGCCGGGCAGATCAGGGCCCTGCGCACGAACGCCGCCGAGGCATGCCGCGCGGTCTACCGTCACCTCGGTCTCGCCGACTTCACCGATGATCACCTCTGGCGAGCCGTGGACGCGGCCGGGCTCCAAGGACCTGGGCGAAACCGACACGCTCGCAGTCGTCAGCGCTGCGCATGCGATCCGCGAAGGCGGCCTGACCGTCATCGACGTGGTCGCCGCCCTGGACGACAACGGCTACGAGGCCGAGGCGGAGCGGATCATGGAGATGACCCGGACCCGGCTCGCCGGAGATTACCTGCAGACCTCCGCCATCTTCGACGAGGAGCTCCGCGTCCTTTCCCTGATCACCGACCCCAATGACTACGCCTGCCCGGGCACGGGGTACGAGCCCTCGCCGCAGCGGCTGCGCGAGATCGACGCGATCCGCCAGGAGCGCGGAGTCGAGGACCTGCGGGCAGAGCAGGCTCGATTCGCCACGCCGCATCTGGCGGCAGTAGGACCCGCCGGACCGGGCCACGATCCGCGCGACGTGGTGATCGGCCTATCGCCCGCGGTCGGACGTGACGTGTGGCGCTGCCTGTCCGGCATGACGGTGACCGACGCGCTGACCGAACTGCTCGCCGGGCTGGAGGAAGAAGGGTGCGTCGGCAGGCTGGTCCGCTTCAACGACACCGTCGACCTCGGCCGCATCGGGCTTGCCGGAGCCAGGCTGGCTGGATCAGGCATCGGAATCGGGCTGCAGGGCAAAGGGACCGCGCTGATCCACCGGCGCGACCTTGACCCGCTAGCCAACCTGGAGCTCTACTCGGTCGCCCCAACTGTCACCCGCGAGTTGTACCGCCTGCTCGGCGCCAATGCCGCGCGCCATGCAAGGGGCGACACGCCTGACCCTGCTCGCAACCCCTACAGCGACGAGGCCATCGAGGCCAGATACCACACGAAGGTGATCGCCTTGATGGCACTGGAGCGTGCCTGGGTCAAGGACGGGGCGGCGCCAGAGGAACTGTCACAGGAGGGACTGCGATGACAGCCGATCCGACGGTGCGAGCGCTCTCCGGGCGGGATGTCGGCGAGCTCACGCTGGAAGCCGTCCGCCGCGGCGAGCTAAGCCTCCCGGACCTCCGCATCCACCCCGAGACGCTGGAGCACCAGGCCGCGGTGGCGGAGGCACACGCCAATCCGCAGCTGGCGGAGAACCTGCGCCGTGCCGCCGAGCTGACCCGCCTCCCCGACGACGAAGTCCTGGCGATCTACAGCGCGCTCCGGCCTGGTCGTTCCACGCCGCAGCGGCTGGCCGAGCTTGCCGCGGGGCTTGCCGAGCGGGGGCTGCCGCGCTGCGCCGCGCTGCTCACCGAGGCGGCGGAGGTTTACGCCCGCCGCGGTCTGTGCGCATGACAGGCTGAGGCAATGCCCGCGCACGGCAGACCGGTCATCGCCGGCGTGGATGTCGGCAACGCCACGACCGAGATCGCCGTGCTGGCCGGGAACGAGATCCTCGGCGTGGACCGGCTGCCGACCAGAGGCGGCAAAGGCTCAGCAGAATCGCTTCGCGGTGCCGCCGCGCTTGTCCGCCGGATCGAGCGCCGCTATGGCTGGCGGGTGGACGAGGCAAGGATCGCGCCATTGCGGCCGGTGGAGACCACCACCGTTGCTGCCGCACCGAGACCGCCGACAACCGGTCGGCTGCGCCTGCTCGCCGCAGGAGTGGCAACCCCTGGAGGCGCCGGCTCCTGCGTGGGAGTCCCGTTGTGGCTTGACCGCCCGCTGCCAGCGGAACCAGCAGCCGGCCAGGTCATCGCGGTGATCCCGGCCGGGCTCGGCTATGCCCGGGCTGCGGAACGGCTGCATGACCTCGCGCAGGCTGGGGTACCCGTCGCAGCGGTGCTGGTGCCAGCGGATGAGGGCGTGCTTGTGGCCAACCGCATCGATGGTCGGATACCGGTCGTCGATCAGGTGGATCTAACCGCGCTCGCGTCGTGCTCGCTCGTCGCGGTCGAAGTCCGGGCACCCGGCCAGCAGCTGACGCTGCTGACTGACCCTGTGGCGCTGGGGGCAGCCTTCGGGCTTGGCGACGGAGAGGCAGGCGAGGCGGTCACGCTGTGCCAATCGCTGGTTGACTACTCCAACGCCGTCATCGGGTGCGCTGACACCGCAACTGTTTCTGCGCCGATGCAGCAGGTTCCCGGCTGCCTGCCCGAACCATGGGTGCTGGCCGAAGGCGGACGGGTCACACTGCGGCAAGCGTGCGCCCTCATGGCGGACTGGCCGGTCGGCGCTGTCCGGGCCGTCAGCACGAGCTCGGTTCCGGTCGAGGTTGATGACCTGTTCGCCGTGGACCTCGCCGCCGTAGCGGACGCCGCTACCGCCCGGCGCGGCCGCCTCGGCCAGGCGATAGTGGCCGCATCCCTGCGTCGCCTCGCGGCTGACACCAACCATGCTGGCCAGCTCTCCGACCTCATCGGCCGCCCAGTCCGCTGCGCGGCGAGCGAACCCGCCGCCGCGCGCCTCGGGGCGCTCACCACTCCCGGCGCCTGGCCGGACGCCGTCGTTGTGGATGTGGGCGCGGGAACCATCGACGTCATCGCCGCGGATGCCGAGGTGGTAGCTGCCGGGGCCGGCGACCTTCTCACCGCCGCGATCGCGCAGATAGTAGGCGTCCCCAATGCCGCGGCGGAATGGGTCAAGCGCGGTCCGTGCCTGCGGGTTGAAGGTGCCCAGCGGTTCGAGGCCGAGGACGGCAGCCACGGTTTCCTGGACCGGCCCGCCCGCGCCTCAGCAGCCGGGATGCTCGCGATAATAGGGCCGGCCGGGCCGCTGACTTTCGACCGCGGCCGTACTCCCGCGGAATGGCGGGCCATCCGGCTGCGGCTGAAACAGGCGATCTTCGCCGTTAACCTCCGGCGCGCCCTGGCCGACCAGTGGAGCAGGCCGGGCCAGGTCCTCATCGTGGGCGGCCCGGCCGCGGACGAGGAACTGCTCGGGGTGCTGCTGCGTTCCCTTCCCCCCGGCGTAGCGGTCGGGAGGGGCAATGTCGGCGGCACCCTCTCCGGCCCGCCAGCCGGACATCGCTATGCCGCGGCGCTCGGCCTCGCTCTGGCGCCGGAACCTCCCTGATCCGTCTCCTGATTACACGCCTGCCGTTTCCGAGCCTAGGCAGGGATTGGGGTTGCTCAGCCTTACGCGCGGTTCCTCGCTCATGCCGAGATGAGCGCGCACCCTAGCGCGCGGCGCGCAGCGACGTCTCGTCGGCAGGTCATGCGAGACCGCTCAGCACGGCGTCATGCAGACCAAGAAGCACGGCTCCCCTAGTGCCTTGACATGCGGGCCCGGTTGTAGTTATCTCTATTTAGATAGCTCTAGATACCTAACAGAAGAGGTATTCGGATGGTTAAGATAACCGTGGAGGTACCTGCGGAGCTGGTCGGCGACATCTACCTGGCAGTTGGCAGGGCGCTCCAGCTCGGCCAAGACGAGCTGGATGAAGCCACCGAGCAGGCGGCTCAGAGCCAGCGGGACGATGACGATGAGCCCGCAGGCCAGGCCTGACATGGCCGAGCTGAGTTTCGAGGTGCCTGACCGGCTGGTCGGGAACGTTTACATCGCGATCGGCGCGGTCCTGAAGCGAGAGCAGAGCACGACAGCGGAGGAAGAGCCGAAGCTGCACGACTGGGGGGAAACCGAGGCCTTCGCGGATGAGGCCGAGCTAGCCGACATGGCGTGGCGCAAATTCAGTCCCAGGGCGCAGGCAGTCTTCGCTCTGCTGATGGAAAGTCCCGGCGTGGCGATGCAGGCGGACGAGATTGCCGTCAAGATCGGCCTAGCCAACGGCAGACACGGCCTCGCCGGAGTGGTCGCCTGGCCGAGCCGGCAGTGCGCTGAGATGGGCCGGACCCCGCCATTCCGGTACGAAAGCCCGCCAGCACCGGGCGAGACGGGCAGCTACTGGATGGATCCAGAGACCGCGCAGCTGTTCATCGCGGCGCGAGAAAGGTCACTGGCCATGCAGACCGACCTCCATCCGCAGAGCTGAATCTGTTAGCCGTGTGACTCAAAAGGCCGAGGATTGCGCAATCTATCGGCCCCGACGGCTGACGCTCTCCGAAAATCCGGATCTGGCTCCCCTTTATGTCAAGAGGCTGCCCGGATTGGTGTTCTAGGCTGGGATGCAGCGGGTCCGGGAAGTGGCTTGTCCGAAGAGCCGATGTCCGGGGTCAGGTCGGTCACGCTGGATTTTAGTGTCGTCCCCGAGTGCCCTCCCGGGCCCGTCACCAGCGCGTTGTCCTGGTCGTAAAGCATCTGCCGGTAGACCACGTTGGACAGGCGTCGTTTGAGGCACCGCATGGCTTCCATCGAGGTCTTCCCGGCGGCCTTGCGGGCGTCGTAGTAGGCGCGTCCTTCGGTCGGGTTGCGCAGCTGGACGACGGCCATGATGTGCAGGGCCCGGTTGATCCGCCGGTTGCCGGCCCGCGACAGCCGGTGTCGCAGTTGCTGGCCGGAGGAGGCATCCAGCGGCGCGGTGCCGTTCCAGGACGCGAAGTGATCCCGGCTGGCGAACCGGTGGATGTTGCCGGCGTCGGCTAGCAGCCGCGCGGCGCTGGAGGGGCCGATGCCGTGCAACTGCAGCAGCGTGGATCCGCGGGCTTCGACGAGCGTGGTGATTTCTTTCTTGCTGGCCTTGATTTTGCGGTCGATGCCTTCGAGTTCGGTGATCAGCTCGGCGGCGAGCCGGCGCTGGGTCTTGCCGACGATGTCACGCGGCCTTGTCGTGGCCAGCAGGGCGCGGGCCTGCGCCGGGGACAGGTATTGCTTGGCGCCGCCGGGGATCAGCTCGAGCAGCAGCCGGTGGATCCGGTTGATGGTCTGGGTCCGGGCCCGGCCAAGCTCGTCGCGCCGGTCGGCCAGCATGCCCAGCACGACCAGGTCCGGGCTGACCTCGACCTGAACCAGCTTCGGGGACCGTAATGCGGCCAGCGCGACCGAGTGCGCGTCCACCGGATCGGTCTTGCGGCCGTTGCCGGTGGCAAAGACCCGCACCTGCGCCGACAGCTTGGCGGGCACGTCCAGCACCGTCTCACCGCTGGCGACAAGCCGGTGCGCGATGTGCCTGCCGACCCCGTTGCACCCCTCGACCGCCCAGACCCGGTCGGCGAACCTCCGGCCCGCCTTGAGCATCTCCGCATAGCCGGCCTTATCGGTGCCGTACCGGCCCGCAGCCAGGACCTTCGCCCGGTCATCGATCACCTCGATCGTCGCCGACCGCTTATGCGGGTCCATCCCGATGATCACGCCCATCAAGTCCTCCCCAGCTGAAATGACTCTGACAGCAAGGAGGGCACCGCTACTTCGAGCTGGGCAAACCCCTTTTGAGCCTCTCCCCGCACGGTGCCCGGCGAGAACGCAAGCCAGATGAGAGCCACGCCAATAACACCGGCGGGCAGCCGCAGCATGAGAGCGTCTCGCCGGGCACCTAGACCGAGCCTGGCCCGGCGCCGGTCCTAACACCAAGTCTTAAGTAGCCGCGAGTCGCTCGTCTGATCCGACGACCTGACCGGCTTACCGAGCGCTGCGCTGACCTTGATCGCTGAGACGAGCTGAGCGCAGTGGCAGGTTAAGTTGTGTAGGCGCGCCACCTGACGCCGTAGACAGTCGATGCCTGCGCGCCTTGCGATTCCTCCGACCACCTTGGCAAGCGATGCGTCCGGCGGTCGGCCCTAGCTTGTCGAGCAGGCTGCGACTCACTCGCAGCCCATCCCTGATGTGCCGCAGTCAGCTGTGAGACTGGCGTAGAGGTGGTCGATGACCGCCCGTGTGACGCCGCAGGCAACGCGGTACTCCGCTCGCCGCGTCCGGGGAGCATGAGCGTGGCCGCGCTGAGCAGCGATCCGGTTCATGCAAAGTGGTCAGCTACGTGCTAGACGCACGCTGCCCGTGCGCTGCGTGCCGGCAGTCACTGTTCCTTGGGGTGGCGCCGGCAGCCGCGCGCCGGCAGGTCTGCGAGCTGGTGCAGGAGGTGGTCACCCTCGGAGGCGTAGTCGACAGCGTCGCTGCCGGGGTCGCCGATCAGTCTGCCGATGCTGGCACAGGCCAGACGGGCGCGTCTTTCCACCAGCGTCAGGTAGGCCAGGCGGTCCCAGAGGCGTGCTGGCGGGGGAAGGTCGAGTGCCTGGTGCACCGCAGACAACAAGCGCCTGACCGCATTGTCGTCCGGCGGCGCTGGGGTCGGCTCGGGGACGTCGCGCACCGATCACCTCCAGACCGCAGCCGGGATTCAGTAGCACTTTGTGCAGTGACTATCGCGTACCGGATGTAACGCTCAGCCAGGGTTGCCGACGCGATCTTGAAGATGTCCGGCGGCGCTATCCGACGCTTCGAGCTCGAACTTCGACGGGGCCGTTCCTCTCTCCCACACGGGCTAAGCAGTACCATACAGACTGTCTGGTACCTGTCAACCTGTCTGAGTAAAGCCGGACCGGACACGGGCGGCCGGTGTGTCGATCACCGTGACCGCAGGAGATTTACTGGACTCACCAGGCCCGTCACATCCCGGGCGCAGGGAGACACCGATGCCACCGTCACGACCAGGCTCTCGCGTGGAGCGGCGCGTCGCCCGCACCAAGGCGGCGATCGAGGACGCGTTCGTGCACCTGGTGCTCGAGCACGGGTATGAGCGGGTCGCCGTGGAAGACATCACCGACCGGGCCGACCTGGCCCGCGCCACTTTCTACGCCCACTATCCCAACAAGGAAGCCGTGCTCTTCTCGGTCTTCAACCGGCTCATCGAGGACCTGATGCAGCGCGTCGCCTACCGCAGCGGGCCGTTTATCGAGGCACGCCGGGATGCCATCCGGGCTTCGTACACGCACGCGACTGAGATGCCCGACCTCTACAGGGCCTGCCTGAGCGACGCCCGGACCCGCCGGGCCTACATCTCCACCCTGAGCCGCCATCTCGAGCAGAACCTCCGCAACGGGCTCAACGCCGTCAACAAGCAGCCGCGCGTCCCCGTCCCGGTGATGGCGCGGGCCTTTGTCGGGGCGCACGTCGCCGTCCTGGAAGCCTGGCTGGCTGGCGAGGTCAACGGTGACGCAGAACAGCTCGCCAGCATGACCCTGGACCTTCTCATAGCCGGCGCAGCCTGGGCTAACGGATTCCGCCTCGACGAACTCGGATACGCAACCGGATCCCCGGCCGACGCCGGTAACCGGGCAGCAACAACAAAGGCAGGGTCACGCCGTCCTCAGCCTGCCAGTACCTCCACGTCCGATGATGCCGCCGGAGAATCACAATGACGCAGTGCGGGCAGGCTAGAGCTCGGGTTTGCCGCTTGCCGCGAGTCAATCTGCGAACCCATATGAAGCCGCCCGTGCCCCTACCGTCCATCGCGTCGACGGCGTTGTCGATGAGGTTGGTCCAGACCTGGTTGAGCTCATCGGCGTAGGCCTCGATCCGTGGGACGTCGGCGCCGCAGTCACGCACGACCGTGACACCGCCGCGGAGCTTGTGCCCGAGCATCACCAGGGTGCTCTCGAGGCCGTCCGTCACGTCGACGCGGGCCTCGATCGCCTGTCTGAGCGGTCCGGGCAGGTCGGCCCACGCGACACGTTGCAAGACGTTCCTCGCATCACGCCGAGGGGACCCGGCAGGAACCACTGCGGCGCGCGGTCCCCGTAGGAGCGGGGCCCGCGGCACAAGACTTCGTGAGGAGAGAATCGGTGTCTTCGACGGTGTTGGTGGGCGGAAGGAATCGCCCGCACGACGAGCTACTCGCTCTCGGCGGCCACCACGCCGCCCTGGGTCGGTCCCGGCGCGCATCGGCGGCTCGACTAGGCAGGCCCGCACCCAGGTGTTGACGCGCTGACGGCCGAGGCGGGCCGCATAAATATACACGCCAGTCTGGTACTGGCAGTGCCCGCTTCTGCCGCTGACGGGCCGGTCCTGCCGGTGGCAACCGGCGGCCAGCGCGTCTCCGCGGAAACGCACTTTGGTGCCGCACAGGGTCTACTACATGAGGATATGCCCATCGGTGAGCAGCGATCCCATCGATGCGCGGATCTGCTCTGCTTGGGCGTTGGTACCGAATCCAAACGCGCCATCCCCGACGTAGGCCGCAAGCAACTCGGCATGCAACCCTGTAGCGGAGCATCATGGTAGTCGTCCTCGCCGGGGACGGCGCGAGAGGAGGGCACGGTCGAGACCTCTGCGGCGAACTCTCCCGACCTAACGCAGCAGTCGGAACTGGTCGTCGGCATGCTTGCATCGCCAGGGCCCGCGTCGGAGCTCACGGAAGATCTGCTGCCGGATATCGCTGACCGGCTAGCGGTGCAGCTGCCCTGGGCTCGGTGGAGGGTGGAATTCGTCTCGGACCGGCTAGTCGAACCGCCGACCGTCCTCAGCGAGGTGATCTCGGCGGGCCGCCGGACGCTTCTCGACCGCGGCTGGCAGCTGGCGGTCTGCAACACCGATCTCCCCCTGCAGACCGCGCGGCGGCCCGTGATCGCGCATGCCAGCGCGACGCATGGCGTCGCGGTCCTGTCCATGCCTGCCCTCGGCCCGGTCGCGGTGCGGAAGCGCGCGGTCGAGACGATCGTCCGCCTGATCGGGCACATGCTGGGCGACACGATGCAGGCAGCGGGCACCGACGAGCCGCCGAGCCCGCGCGCCGACAGGGTCGGCCGGCGCATGCGCGAACTGGGCAGGCGCATTGATCAGGGAGACAATGGCGTCGGCTTTGCCGCGCGGGTCGTCACCGGGAATATCTGGCTGCTGCTGGGCATGCTGCGCGCCAACCGCCCGTGGCGGCTCGCGCTGCGGCTGACACGCGCGCTTGTCGCGGCGTTCGCGGCTGGCGTGTTCGCCCTGGTAACGAGCGACATCTGGCAGCTCGCCGAGTACCTTGGGCCGCTTCGGCTGACAATCATTGCTCTCGGCTCGGTGGGCGTCACCAGCGTGACGATCGTGATCGCAACCGGGCTCTGGGAGCGGAGCCCGCACCCGGCCGCTCGCGAGCAGGTCGTCTTGTTCAACATCGTCACCGCGGCCACGGTCGGAATCGGTGTGGCGGTGCTCTACGCCGCCTTGTTCGTCGCCATGCTCGCGGCGGCGCTGCTGCTTGTGCCAGCGGACCTGCTGAGCATCGCGCTGCGCAGCACCGCGGGCGTGGCCGACCAGGTCCGGCTCGCGTGGCTGGCCACCTCGATCGCGACGCTCGGTGGCGCGCTGGGCGCCGCACTGGAGTCCCACGAGAGCGTGCGCGAGGCGGCTTACACGTATCAGCCGGATACCCAGGTCAGCACCATCGCCGAGCCCCCTGCCCGTCGCCGCGACCACCCCTAGCTCGATTCACGCTGTCGGGAACAACCCGCTTGAAAGCTAGGCAGAGCACGAGGAGACGGCGGAGCACCGCCCGGCTTGACACACGCCGCGTTACGGTGCTTCTGCCGCTGCGTGCGGGCAATTGAGCGCCCGCTGCTGCCAGGCCTCAACAGCCTTCAGAGTCTCATTGGGAAGTGCGCTCTCGGGATGGATGGCAACCGCCTGATGCCTAGCACGGCGTGAGCTATCGGTGTCAGCCACCCGCGGCACCAGGATGGACCGGCACGCCGCCACCCGCCGTCTCCGCCATCTCGCATCCGCCAGCGGAGTGCGCATCAGCCGCACCCACCCGCACATGCTGCGGCACACTTTCGTCACCACCATGCTCGACGCAGGAGTCGACCTACGCGACGTTCAGATCGCCGCACGCCACGCCGACCCACGCACCACAATGCGCTACGACCGGGCACGCCAGAACCTCGACCGGCACCCGAACTACATCCTCGCGGCCTTCATGGCCTCAGGCACATGACCGGACGAACCCCGACCGTACGACCTTGCCGAGAAAGAGCGAGTTTGGCTGACTGCATGGTTATGCGCTGACCGGCATGCCCACTGACGGTTCCATGGTCAGCCTGGCACTTGAGCGGAGTTGCGGGGTGCAACGCCAGGAAGGCGTCCATATCGCTTAATACACGGGTGATCTTTACGGCATACCGGCGGGGCCGGTCGCTGGCTGGGAGCCTGTCCCGATGACTGATTTCCCGTGTTTATTGCGTTCGGCTGGCCGGTCCGGCGAGGCGCGGTATCGGCTCGGTGATCCGCTGGTGGACCGTTATCTGGAGTTCGTGGCGGGCCGGGCCCGGCCGGACACCCTGCGCGCGGTGACGTTCGACCTGAAGGCGTTCTTCACCGTCGTGGCGAAGGACCCGGTTGCTGTCGCCGCGGCCGATGTGTTCGGGTTCCTGGCTGATCAGCGCGGCGACCGGACAGTGGTGCGGCTGGCGGACCGCGAGTCGGGGCTGTCGGCGCGGACGATCGCCCGCCGCCTGTCATCGGTGTCGGGCTTGTATGCCTACCTGGTCGCCCGCGGCGACACGCCGGTGCAGGTTAACCCGGTGCCGCGTGGCCTGTCCACCCGCCGTCAGGGCGGATCACGGACGTCGCGGACCGTGCCGCTGGTGCGGGTGCCGCGCACCCTGCCGAAGATCCTGCAGCCAGCCGAGGCGGGCCGGCTGCTCGGCGGCCTGCGCACGCAACGGGGTAAGGCGATGGTGCTGGCGATGCTGCTGGCCGGGCTGCGCCGCTGCGAGGTGCTGGGCCTGCGGTTCGAGGACGTGCAGGTCGCGGACCGGCGCCTGGTCGTGGTGGAGGGCAAGGGCGGTCATCACCGGGTCGTGCCGGCTGCGAACCGGTTCTTCGACGCGCTCGGCGGCTACCTGCACGACGAACGCCCGGACACCGCGCGCACCAGCCGGGTGTTCGTGGTGCTGAAAGGCCCGCGGCGCGGCCAGCCGCTGTCAGGGGAGGGGCTGGATGAGATCCTGGACGGCGCCCGCCGCCGGGCCGGCCTGGATCATGCCACCTGCCACGAGCTGCGGCACACCTGCCTGACCAGGCTGCGGGAAGCCGGCATGGCGCTGGAGGCGGTGCAGGCCCAGGCCGGGCACCGGTCGATCGAGTCGACCAGGATCTACCTGCACCTGACCAACGACTGGCTCGCCGGGGAGTACCGGCGCGCTGCCGCTCTCATCGACGCTGATGGCGCCGCTGTCGCGCAGATGCTGGCCGCGCAAGAACTGGCCGTCCGGTGAGCGCGCAGCCCGCTCGCGCGCCGGCTGCCAGCCGGGCCGTCGCCGGCAGCATCGCCGCCGCGGAGTGGTCCCAGATTGAGGCTGCCGCGCCGCTGGTGGCTGCACTGGTGCGCCGCTACCTGCGGCAGCTGGGCACGTTCCTGGCACCGGCCAGCGTGGATGCGGCCGAGAACGCGCTGCGCCAGTTCGCCCGCTGGCTGATCACCGACGCCGGGCTGGACAGCATCGGCGCGGTGCACCGTGATGACATCGAGGACTACAAGGTGTGGCTGGCCGCCAAGCCCAGAGCGGGCGGCGCGACGATCACGATGGAGACGCACCGGCAGCGGATGCGGACCGTGCGGCAGTTCTTTGAGCGGATCATCGAGTGGGACTGGCCCGGCGCCCCGGCCCGCAACCCGGTCATCGCCGGCGACATCCCCAAGAAACCCGAGCCGCTGCCGAAGTTCCTCGACGACCAGGACGCGGCCAGGCTGATGACCGCTGCCCGGGCCAGCAGTGATCCCCGCGACCGCCTCGTTGTCGAGCTGCTGGCCCGCACCGGCATGCGCGCCGGCGAGCTGGCCGACCTGGAAGCCGACGCGGTCGTGCAGATCGGCGCATGCTGGGTGACATCTGACGACCGGCAGATGGAGCGACGCGGCCCTCTCCCGGTGACGGTGCGTTCGGCCTGTCAGTGAACTAACCCGCTCGACGATGCCTGAAGGCCCGGGGCAACTGAATGCCAATTGCCAACCCTGTGGCGATGAGTGCGCGACCGGGGCCGAGTTCCTAGCCGCGAGGACGCCGACTAGGGCGTGCAGGCCGTTGGGCATGAATAGCGGGCGCGGACCGGGCGGGCGGCGAGTTCTTCTTCTCGGCCCGTTCCAAGTCCGGGCCGGCCACAGCCCGTTTGCTGTACGTCACCGTGGCCGGGACGATCACGGGCGCGGCGCCGGTTGAGGGCCTAGGCCGGGTTGATCGTGATCGTCTCCGGGGTGAACAGGGACGTGTTGACGCTGTCGCTGTCGTATACCTCGACGGTGAAGGTGAAGGTGCCGGCCGTGGTGGGCCTGCCGCTGATCTGGCCGGTCGAGGGGTTGATCGTCAGCCCGGGCGGGAGCGCCCCGGCGTCGATCAGCCAGTTGTAGGGCGGCACGCCGCCGGTGAGGGTGAAGCCGCCGTTGTAGGCCTGCCCGGCCGTCCCGGCCGGGAGGCTGGTGGCCGTGATCACCATCGGCGGGGTGATCCCCCAGACGTAGGGCACGCCGAACGCGGGGTCGCCGGGGATCGTGAACTTGAGCACGAAGGCGTACAGGCCCTGGGTGGTCGGGACGCCGCTGATATCCGCGGTCGAGGTGGCGTTTAGCGTCAGCCCGGGCGGCAGGCTCCCGGACTCCAGCGAGACGTCGGACGCGGCGATCGTGCTGGCAGGCAGGGTGATCAGGTACGGGTGCGGCAACTCGCCGTTCGTGGTGCCCTGGTCGACCTGATCGAAGGTGAACGGCTCAATGGTGGTCCCCGACGGCGGCGGCGGCAGCACCGAGCCGCCATGGCGGCCGCCGGTGACGCCGAGCAGCGCGGCCCGCGTCGCCCCGGCCCAGATCCCGCCGACCGCGACCGTGGTGGTCGAGCTCTGGCTGAGGGTGCTGACGGTGAAGGTGGCACTGGTCGCGCCGGCGGGCACGGTCACGCTGGCCGGCACCGTGGCCGCGGCGGTGTTGCTGCTGATCAGCTGCACGACCGCGCCGCCCGCGGGCGCCGCGGTGTTCAGCGTCGCCGTGCCGGTGACGCTGCCGCCGCCAGCCACGCTGCCGGCGCTGACGGTGACCGACTGCAGGCCCGGCGCGATCACCGTCACCACGCCGGAGGCGTAGCTGGTGCCGGCGATGCCCGCCGAGACTGTCACCGGGGTGTCGGAGTCGGGGGGCGGCGCGGTGGTGACCGGGAACGTGGCGCTGGCCGCGCCCGCCGGGATCGTCACGCTGGCCGGAACCCCGGCCGCGGTGACGCTGAAGTCGCTGGTGATCTGCAGCGTCACGGTCGTGCCGCCAGCCGGCGACGGGCCGGACAGATCGACCGTGCCGGTGGAGCCGGCCGTGCCGTAGACCGTCGCCGGGCTGAACGTCACCGACACCGGGGTCACCGGCGGCGGCGGGGGCGGCGGCGGGTCGAGCTGCAGCTGCCCTGTAACGGTCGCGCTGCCCAGGCTGGCCGTGAAGGTAACGGTCGTGGTGGCCGTCACGACACCGGTGCTGACGCTGACCGGCGCCGAGTAGGAGCCGGCGGGGATCACGACGGAGGCAGGTACCGGTGCCAGCGACGGGTTGCTGCTGGTTAGGCCCACCGTCACCCCGCCGGCCGGGGCCGGCCCGTTCAGATCCGGCAGCACCGTGTCGGTGCTCCCGCCGACCAGCTCGCCGGGATCTACTTCTACGCTAAACAGGGACGGCGCCGGATCCGGCGTGACGGTGATCGTCACCGACTTCGACGACGAGCCCAGCGTCGCCGTGAACGTGCACGGAGTCGCAGCGGTCACGTTACCCGCGGTGAACTCAACCTGGGCATTGTTCAGGCCCGAGCCAACAGTCACCGACGCCGGCAAAGGCATCGCGCTCTGATTCGAGCTGGTGAGGTCGATAACCGCGCCGCCGCTCGGCGCGTTTCCGCTGAGGTACACGTAGACAAAGTCCTGGGTGTTGCTGTCAGGCGTCGTGGTGTCCGGGCTCAATGACGAGATGGTCAGCGACGAACCGCCACCACCGCCACCGCCTCCACCACCACCGCCATGGGACGGGCTGATGCCGGCGCTCGCGGAGCTGGCGCCCAGCAGGGCCAGCGGGACAACAGACAGGAGCACGATCACCCGGCGCATGTTCACGGTGCACCTCCGCAGGCTGCTAACTGATGATACGGACGCGGCCCGGAAATGGTTCACCCATCGCCGTCAATAACTCCAAGCCATGACCGTCGGCCGTTGGGCTTAAGGGCTTGGTGTCTCAGTTGACGAAAGGTCACCTGCGACGTGAGACACCGATAGCAGAAAACCCGATCCACGGCAGCGGCGACTGTCGCACGGGCACATCCGCCGTTGTCGACGTCTGATGAGACAGCACCAGGGTTGGCGGCAGCGATCGGTTCCGACCACGGCCGGGCACGTTCGGCGCAGGACTGGCATCTCGAGCACTGGTCTCCTCGGCACGCGTAACGAGCCATATGGCGCGGGATCCGCAGTCATGTCGGCACGAGCATCGGCAAGCAGATCGGCGGCACTGCGCGCACAGCCGACGGGTATCGCGGTGGCCCCAAGCGAGCGGCCTCCTGGCACCAGCTCGCATAATTATTCACAGGGGCTTGGACCGAGCAACGTCCTGTTCTGCCGCATGGTGTGCCTTCGGTCAGCGATCTTCTCGGTGGGGTGAGTTGCCCGCGAGTCGCCTTCCGGCTGCCTCGCATCGCAGGACTGACTTTGCCGGGTCGCTGATGTGTTGCTGCCCTCGCCGTTCGAGGTTGCCCGTCCTATGGGTGTCTCAGCTCGGCCCGCGGGCCTGTCGCCGCCGCCCGCGTAGCCGATCGCTGAGCTCGCGGGCAATCTCCCGGTCGGCGTCCCGCTGGGCGATTGCCTGCCGCTTGTCGAAGGACCGCCGGCCGCGCGCCAGGGCGATCTCCGCCTTTGCCCAGCCGTCCTGGAAGTACAGCGACAGCGGCACGAGGGTGACGCCGGCCTCGCCCAGCCTCGCGATGATCTTGTCGATCTCGCTGCGGTGCATGAGCAGCTTGCGGCTCCGCCGGGGCTGGCCGAGGGCGCGGGTGCCGTGGCGGCCGTACGCGTGCTCGGGGATGTGCAGCCCGTGGAGCATCAGCTCGCCGTCGTGCTCGTGGACGAACGCTCCGGCCAGCGATGCGTGGCCGGCGCGCAGGGACTTCACCTCGCTGCCGACCAGGACTATCCCGGCCTCATACGTCTTGAGAATCGCGTAGTCACGCCGGGCCCGCCTATTGGAGGCGATGGACCTGCGGCCTGGTTGCCTGGACGCGGTAACCGTGACCTCCTCGTCAATCCCGTCGGTCCGCTCGGCGGCGCCGGGCACCCTGCGGCCCTGGCCGACATGGGAACGGTACCGGGCGAGCGGCCCGGTGAGGTGCCCCACCACGGTGATGATCTCGCCGGTTAACCGGCACGGGCTGAGGCTGCGCGCGCTTCGCCGCCAGCGCGCCTGGCGGCAACCTGACGTGACCGACGAGCACGTGACGGATCTTGGCCACCGGGTAAATGCGTTGCCGCCTGTCGGCGTGCAGTCCTACCGCGGCCGCGCCGCGCGGCAAGGAATGTCCGCTGCATCAGGAAGGAGGAGCCCGCGATGTTCGCTCATCGTCAGACGCCTTCTAACCAGCACAGGCGCCGCAGAAGTCGGACTGAACAAGACCTAACTCGGTGTCCGCTCATAGCCGCGTGGAGGGCCGTCACGGTCGCCGTGCGTTAACTGACCTCAAGCCGCTCAAGGGGCTGGCCGGTGATGCTGGCGATGATCTCGAAGACCCTGTCGAGGTGCAGGACGGTCAGGCTCGCGAACTCTGCGGTGGCGGCGATGATGAGATCCGGGATGGACAGGGCCCGGTCCTGACCGCGGTCGGCCAGCAGGGTCAGCACCTCCATAGCACGGTCCTCGATTGCGGGGGGTCTGATACTCCACCGGCATCGCCGACAACGGCGGGCGCTGGAGCTCGACGCGAAGGTCCACGCCGGACCGGGCTGAATATCCGACCTCCAGGCGCGTCACCGTCGCGATCCGGACAAGCCCCCGCTCGACCCGCGCCGCCCACTCAGCCGCGTCGCGGATCTCAGCGCCGAGGAACTCGACCGGCGGGAGCGTGACGCGTCCGGTCGCGGCCGCTGGCGCTAGGTCAGAACCAGGGATCTCGGCGCGTACTCGAAAGTGCCGGACACTGCGCACCAGCCTGCGTCGTCGTGGCATACCGGCAGCACTGGAGCAGAGACGGGTAGCTCCAGCCGCATCGGCCCCGAATCGCGAGGCGCGACAGGCGACATGACAGCGGGGCGACCGTCGGGATCACCGGGATGGCGGCGCTTGCTCAAGATACTTTCAGCGACAAGGCGTTGCCCATTATCTTGAACTGCCACTTCGAGCGACGCCCGCCCCTCGACGCGAACAACGGTCTGCCGCTCAGCCCGCCACAGCACTCCTCCACGAGCCCACTCGAATGCCAGCACGCGTCCGGACAGGGCAACGGTCAACGCCACGAGGCTGGGCCCACCAACGGGTAGTCCGGGCAGCGTCCGGCTCGAAAGCGCATGAAAGCCGCACGTGCATCCAGGATCAGGGGCGTCGTGCGCGCCACGGACGCCTGAACGCAAGCACCGGGCTCTTGCGTCGGCGCGATAGGCGTCGCGGCCCGTCAGCGGAACGAAAAGTTCGTCCACTTGCCGCGCCAGCTTGTGCGCCCAGACCACCCACTGCCCGTTCACCGTGGTAGTTAGGTGTTCTTCGAATTCCGCGGGCAGGGCAGGCCGGGCGTCGGTACCGGCCACGAAGTCAGCTACGAGGCGACCTCCGATGCACATGGCGACCTCTTCTCTCAAGTAGCTATACCGGAGCGTAAGCCCTCGACCGGGCCCTCCGGACCAAGTTTGTGGCCGCCTCGCCATTTTGGGATGCGCGTCATAGACCTCAGCCAGGCAACTGGCGCATTCCTTGCCCGAGCTGCAAACTAGGACAATGCGACTTCGGTTGCTGACCATGCTTTCAGGCTCGACCACCCTTCTGCTCGCCGTGCCGATGATCATGCTGGGCTCGGCCCCGTCGGCCGTGGCTGCCGCCGCAGCCGCGCGGACGGCGGCAGCGTCCATCAGGGTGGGCGGCGTCGCCCTGACCAAATGCGGCACGGCGCCGCTCACCTACTGCGGCAGCCTGAAGGTTCCGCTGGACTACTCCTCGGCCGCCAGCCCCGACATCAGCATCGGCTTCGAGTTCCTCCCGGCTACCGCAGCCAGCCCGGCCGCCGGCACGATCCTCGCGGTGGAAGGAGGGCCGGGTTTCGCCACCACCGGCAGCGAGGCGCTGTACGTCGCGATGGCCGGCTCGCTGCTGCAGACACGGAACATGCTGCTGGTGAACCTGCGGGGCACCGGCAATTCCAGGCCGCTGAACTGCAAGGGCCTGGAGAGCTACAACAGGCTGCAGCATCAGTACGGCAGCCACTTCGACCAGATGGTGGCCACTTGCGGCCGGCAGCTGAATCACACGTGGCGCTATCGGCACGGCGGCTGGGTGCACGCCTCCGACCTGCTCAACACGGCGTATTCGGCACGGGACGTGTCACGCGCGATCCACGCGCTGAGGCTGGGACCGGTCGACCTGTACGGTGACTCCTACGGCAGCTGGTTCGCTCAGGTTTTCGCCTCCCGTTACCCGATTCAGCTCAGGTCAGTCACCCTCGACTCCACCTACCAGGTGCTTGACCTGGATCCCTGGTACTCGACCACGGCCGTCACCGCCCGCCGCGCCTTCGACCAGGCGTGCAGCCTCGCACCCGCGTGCGCGGCCGCCACGCGCGACTCGTCCTGGGGGCGGATCTCGGCGCTGGCACGGAGGCTGGCCCGCGCCCCGGTCAGGGGCCTGGCTACGACGACGGACGGGACCCGCAGCCGGATGACCGTCAGCGACAGCACTCTCGTCAACCTGGTGAACAACGCGGGCTTCGACCCGCTCGTGTACCGCGACCTGGACGCGGCCGCCAGGGCGCTGCTGCAGCACAACGACTCCGCACCGCTGCTGCGCCTTGCCTCCCTGTCGATCGGATTCGACGATAACAATTACCCGCTGCCCGAATACAGCGATGGTCTCTACTTTGCCGTCTCGTGCACCGACTACGTGCAGCTGTTCAGCCGGGACGCGCCTCGCGCCGTCCGGCAGCGCCAGTACAGCGCGGCCCTGCGCCGGGAGCCGACTCACACGTTCGCGCCATTTACTGTGGCGCAGTGGACAAGCATGGACCAGTACACCGAGGCCTACAGCGCCTGCCTGAACTGGCCGATCCCCGTGCACCACATCGCGCCGATCACCCGGCGGCCGCCGCTGGTGCCGGCCAGCGTGCCCGTCCTCATCATGTCCGGCGCGCTCGACTCGCTGACCCCGAAGCTGGACGGTGCCACCCTTGTGGCCAGCCAGATTGGCAAATCGGCGCGACTAGTCACGTTCACAAACCTCACGCACGTCACACTGCAGGACGCCGACGACTCGTGCCCGGCCTCGGTGTACCAGACGTTCGTCGCCGATCCGGCAGGCCTGCCCACGCAAAACGTTTCCTGTGCCGCCAAGATCGCGCCCCTCCATACCGTCGGGTCCTACCCGCTGCACCTGGCGCAGGCGGCTCCGGCCCGGCGCACCGCGGGCGACAAGGCGGGCCGCCAGGCACTCCAGGCAGCTTCGGTCGCGGTGGACGCCGTCGGCGATGAGATCAGCCGGTCAGCCTACCTGGATAGCGGGACCGACCTGGGCCTGCGCGGCGGACGGCTCACCCTGCGACAGACAGCCACCGGGCTCACGATCCGGCTGGATGCCGTCCGATGGGTCAACGACGCCGCCATCGACGGAACCGCGACGTGGAACCAGACAACCGGAGCCGTCACCGCCCGGCTGACGGTCTACCCGCGACGCGGCGCCGTGGTCCGCTTCACGGCGACCTGGCTGGTATTCGGCCAGCCGAATCAGTACGCGGTCATCACGGGATCGCAGGGCAATGCCGCCCTCGCGGCCCGCTGCCCGGCCCCGTGATGAGCGTCCTTATACGGCCTCGGACAGGGGCGCGGCGTCGCGGCACCCGGAGGTCGAACGTGCTGTCTAGCCACGGTGTGCATCTAACTCGCCCACGAGCCACTGCTGGCGCCCTGGCACGGCGGGTGCCGTTTCAGTCCAGCAGCGCCCTCGCCGTCTTCGCAACGGCGCCGCCGCTGCCAATGGGTCGTAAAGGTCGGACGGCGGGATGACCTGAACGGCGCAGTAGTCTCAGTCCCTGTCGGGCGCTGCGCAAGATAACCCGCGACATCGATGTGACGCCCGGACCGGGCGACTGGATCGGCGACGAAGATCCCGCCATCCGCATCCGAACAGACGGAGCCGATGCACTACTGACGAGGAGACATCGACAATGTCCATCGCGGGAGAGTTCATCACCGAGACACTCGAGTACGACGGTGGCCGGGAGGTCACGGTATATGTCCCGCCGGAGCCGCCCGAGGCACTCGTGTTCGCCGGTGATGGCCAGTTGATTTCGCAGTGGGGCGGTGTCCTGGAGGCGGCCGGCGTATCGTCCACGATGATCGTCGGTGCGCATCGCCTGGCCGATGAGACGCTGCGGCTCCATGAGTACTCACCGGGATTTGACCCGCGACGGTTCACCGCGCACGAGAAGTTCTTCGTCGAGGAGGTGCGCCGGTGGGTGCGGACCCGTTTCGGGGTCGCGTTGCCCGCCAGCCACACGGCGGTGTTCGGTGTCTCGGCGAGCGGAGAGCTCGCGCTCGCCATCGGGCTCCGGCATCCGGATGTCTATGGTGCCATCTTCTGCGCCTCACCGGGCGGGGGTTACCGACCGCCTGGGATAATGCCGAGCTCGATTCCGCGCACGTACCTCGTCGCCGGCACGCTCGAGCCGTTCTTCCTCGAGAACGCGGCTCGGTGGGCGGACGCGCTGCGTGATGCACGTGCGGACGTTGTCATGAATGAGCGGCCCGGGTCGCACGGCGATGCGTTCTGGCAGAAAGAACTTCCCCTGATGGTGGCGTGGGCGTTTGGACAATGAAGCATCGCTACGCTCGGCGGCCAGCCGATGTCGTTTCTGCGGCTGGCGCTAATGGCGGCATGGGCATCTGGCGTGCGAGACTTGTACTGTTGTACTGCTGCGCGTGGCCGATGGAGGGGATGCAGTGGTCACTCGAACCGTATCCCGCAGGGGCCCGGTGCAGGATGCTGTCGCGCCCACGGCCGGCGGCAGCCCTATCGCGTTGCGTATTCTGCTGGGCGCGCAGCTCCGTCGGCTGCGCGAGGCAAAGCAGATATCGCCGGAGGAGGCCGGGTACGTCATCCGCGCTTCTCACTCGAAGATCAGCCGGCTTGAGACCGGGCGGGTGAGTTTCAAGGACCGCGACATCGTCGACCTTTTAGCGCTGTACGGCGTGACTGACGAGGCGCAGCGGGAGGAAATCCGCGGGCTCGCATCCCGCGCCAGCTCTCCCGGCTGGTGGCATGGCTACTCCGACATGCTGGCGAGCTGGTTCGAGGAGTACCTCGGCCTTGAGGAGGCCGCGGGCCGGATCGGGACGTATGAAGCTCAGTTCGTAGCCGGGCTGCTGCAGACCGAGGACTACGCCAGGGCGGTCATCATGCTGCGGTACTCGCACCCCAGGGAGATCGGCCGCCGGGTTGACCTGAGGATGGCCCGCCAGTCAATCCTGTCCGGCCCGAATGCGACGAGCCTGTCGGCGGTGATTGACGAGGCTGTGCTACAGCGGCCGATCGGCGGGCCTCGCGCGATGCGAGCCCAGCTGAAGCACCTCATCGAGATGTCGCAGCAGCCCAACGTCACGATTCAGGTGATGCCGTTCTCGGCTGGCGGCCATGCTGGGGCTGGGGGCTCCTTCAGCGTGCTGCAGTTCGCCGAGGACGAGCTGCCCGACCTGGTCTACGTTGAGCAGCTGGCGAGCGCTCAGTACCTGGTCAAGTCGGACGTCGTCGGCACCTATCTCGAGGTGCTGGATCGGTTGCGCCGTGAGGCCGCGACCCCGGCGGACAGCCTCAGGATCCTCCGGGCGAGGCTCCGGGAAGCCTGAGCACGGACTGCGTGTGAGCTAGGGCAGGGCTGGTCATCCAGGCGACCTGAGTCCGGCTGACGGTTCCGGCCCGCGCGAACTGCTCCGGTACCGCTCCGCGCAGGGCCGGTGGGTGGTCGCGGCGATGATCTTGGGGTCGTCGGTGGCCGGGATCGACTTTACGGTGGTCGCGGTCGCGCTGCCCGCGATCGGACGGAACCCGGACGCGAGCTTCCAGGCCCTGCAATGTCACTTTCGTCGTCAACGGCGCCCTCGGCGGCTTCGCGTTCGTCTTCATTCCCGCCCTGGAGATCATCGCCGGCTACAGCCCGGTGGTGGCCGGCTCGGCACTGGTGCCGGTCACCGCCGTGACTTTGCTGCTATCTGGGGCCAGCGGCCGGCTCGCCCAGCGCATCGGCCCCCGGCCGCAAATAGTGGCCGCCTGCCTGCTGTGCGCGGTCGCTTCGATGCTCGCCGTGCGCATCGGCTCCCATGCCGGCTACTGGGCGGCCGTATTCCCGGTGGCCATGCTGTTCGGCCTTGGTCTGGCCTCCCTCCTGCCGCCCCTGACCGCTACCGCGATGAACTCCGCCCCCGACTCCCAGGCCGGCCTCGCATCCGGGGTCAACAACGCCATGGCCAGGGTCGCGGGCCTGCTCTGGATCGCCGCGCTGCCACCCATCACCGGTCTCACCGGCGCGGCATTACACCGACCCGGTACAGTTCGGGTCCAGCTTCACCCAGATCAGCTGGATCTGCGCGGCAGCATTCACCAGCGCCGCAACGCTCGCCGCAGCCTTCATCACCCGGCCTAGCCGCCCCACCCCCGCACGGCCGGCGCTCATCCAAACCCCGGTGCCCCACCTCGCCTGCCCAGTCGTCGTCCGTCACGCACCAGGACAAGAATTGCAGCTAAGCAACCAGCCTGACATGGAGGCCGCACATGATTGATGCGCGCCGAACGTCTTGCAGCCGCACAGCGGTCATCCCCTTCCTGGGGCGGGTGCCGGTTGCATCCGGACGGGTACACGCACGGCGGCCAGGATGAGGGCGGCAGCCGCCGCCTTAGTGCCGCCGTTCCCTTCCCAGTGGTGCCCGCCCTTAGGGCACCAGGGGTTCGCTGGCACGTTTGCGCACGGGCTGGGCATCGTCGGCAGATTCCGGGGCAGCGGCTTCAGCACCACCGTGCCGGTCACCTTCGGGTAATGGGCATTGGCCGGGCACGGTGCCAGGCCGGTGTCGCACAGCACCTGCGAGAACAACTGCCCGCCCGTGTTGCCCGCGGTCGTCTTGGCGCCGCAGCGGTGCTGCGTCTTCTCCAAGTGGGCTGGTGCGCTGCCGTCGGGATACCTGTTGTGCGCAAAGCAGTTCTGCGGCTCGCCACCGAACAGGGTGATCTGGCCGAAGTCGGAGTTGCTCGGGTTATGGAAGTAGCCGTTGTGCCGGAACCTGTTGTGCAGCAGCGCGTCACCCTCCGGATCCATGACGCAGCCGAAGCCGGGGAACTTGTGGCCGCCGATGCCGGCGCAGGTCTGGTGCAGGCTTGGCGTGCCGGACTGGGCGTAGGGCACGAACAGCGCGCCCCAGGCTCCGTTGTTCACGATCCTGTTGTCCATGACCGTGTCGTAGCGGCCGCCCGATATCGTCAGGCCGGTGCCGACCGGACCGGCTGCAGCCGAGCCCGCTGCCGGCGCCATGTTGTTGTTATTGCCGTGAATGTAGTTGTGGATGAGCACCCAGCACGAGCGGGTGTGCGTGATCCGGCTGATGTGACCGTTCGGGCACCGGCCGTCCTGCGGGGCCGGCGGGTCGCCGATGATCTGGGTGTTGGTATCGAGCCCGTCCTGGTTGTCGTCGAACTGGGAGTTCTCGATGATCACCGTGCCGCCGGAGTTGGTGCCGGAGTAGCCGAGCGCGTTGTTCTCCATCCACACGTGGTCCATGACCATGTCGCACCGCTGCATGCAGGCGCCCACGTAGGTGCCCGAGTCGTTCATGTTGCTGGCGTACAGCTCGTTCCACGTGGCCGGGCCTGCCGAGTTGCTGGCGAAGATGCCGTACTCAGCCGCTGTGCTCTCGGAGCCGAAAAACGTCGAAGTCGCCGTCAGGTAGCTACCCCAGTAACCGGCCAGGTGAATCTTGCCCGAGTTGTCACCGCCGTTCCACCAGATCTCGTTGCCGGAGGCGCCGGTGCCGGCCAGGAAGTTGCAGACCGTCAGGTTCTCGATGCTGACGTCGCTGGCCTTCCAGACCACAATGCCGTTGCGCCCGACCGCATGATCGTTCACTACCCGGCCGTAGTTCTGGTCGGACGGCTGCGAACTGCACGGCGCCGCGCCGGCATTGGTGCCGTCCACAATCACCGTGTTGCGGTTCATGCCGCGCAGCGTGATACGACGCTTGTCGATGAACACGCCGCCCATCGCGCCGTCCGCCGGGTTGCCGTACGGCCCCGTCTCGTCGGCTGTCTCGTGGTAGTCGCCGGGGCCGACCAGGATCCAGTCGCCGGTCCGCGCGGCATTCACCGCAGCCTGGATGGTGGTGTACTGGCCGGCCTTGCCGTGGTACGTGCCGACGAGCAGCACTTTCGGGCTGGCGGCCTGCGCGGCATGGCCCGCCGTTGCGGAGCCTGCCGATAGCGTCCAGCCCGAGAGCATCGCGCAGCCGAGCGTCACGACTCCGAGCGTCGATGTCAGCCGGAACGCGCCGCGAGTGCGAGCTGTCACGCCACACCTCCTGTTAACCGTTCGTCAACAGAAAAACCATACGGGCGCGGCCTAGAGCCTGTCCCGCTCGATGCTGAAGTGCCACGTACGGCGTGCAAGAGGCGCGACCAAGAACGTTCAAATCCCTGTTAGGTCTTAGCCGTCATGCTGGTCGCTGTTTCCGCCGCGCGCGCGGTCTCCCATCTGCTCCCAGAAGCGCCCTAGGTTTCGGCGCGGAGCTGACTGCCACCTGGCCGGGTTTGAACGAGTCCAGCCTCCGCTCAAGAGTGTCTGCTGCCTGTGGCAGAAGGCCTCGCTCAGCTCGGCGCGGTACGGCTGCTTCCCGCTTGGCGGATACGGGCACAGCCCGAAAGGGCACCCGTCTTTGCAATTGCTGCCGGGCGCAGTGTCGAATGTTCCAACTGTCGTAAGCGGGTCAAGCGGCTCTCGGTCCTGGCTGAGGCACGATGGCAGGTCAATGCGATCGATCCGCTTGAGGCGCTGTTCGATCTTTGTCGGCTCCTGTCCGCGTTCAGCCAGGTTGAGTATGAGCAGCACATCCCCAACGAGCTGCTGAGCGCGGGGGTCAAGGGCCGCCCATCCGGTCGAGGGCGGGATCCACAGATAGTGCTCCCTGTAGGAGCTGCGGCGTGCTGCGCGCGACCCTACCTTCGAGGCAACCCCGCACTCGTCGATCCACAGAAAGCGCTGCGGGCGGTTAGTTTGTAGCGCTCGGATGGCTAGCTTGCCCGCCTCAACGACGAATGGGTGATCCCGGCTGCCGGCGAGTTCGAGCCAGCGGCCCACGATCGCCTTGGGATCCGATCCATGCGCTTGGCCTCCGTTCTTTGCTCGGCCGCCGCTGTTGAGGCTGACACCGGTGTTGCCGGGTAGCTGCGTATCCGGTTCGGGCATCTCCCACAAGCAAAGAGCGTGGATAAGGGTTAGCTGCGAGAACCAGAAGCGGGCGTTCTCAAGCATGTCCGTTGCTTGCTCCGCCAGGAAAGCCCTTGACTCCGGCGAGCTGAGCGGGTGCCGACGCCGACGGTTCGCGGCGTATTTAAAGCCCTGCGCGAGAGCTATTTCCAGCGAAACGGGGAGGGCGGCGGTGCCGTTCGCCGGGCCATCATGCCCAACATGCTGGAGCCATCGTCGGAGCTCGCGCTGTGCGTCTCCCTGACGCTGCTGAACCGATCCCACCAGCATCGGCGTCAGCCAGCCACAGACGGCGCGGGACCGCAGCGTGCGATCCTCGAGTTCTTCTGTCTTGCGAGCGCCTGCTGTCTTTAGCTGCCCTTCGTTCCGGCCGTGTCTGTCTTGCTTCTTTCTAGCTTTGGCGCCGGCATTCCTGTGGCTGGCTTGGGCGTCGCTGTCCGGCCAGGCGGTTGGCGTCCATATCGCCTTAGCCCCGTCATGTAGGAGCCCAAAAGCGGTGTCGCCGCCGCTCCCGATCTCCTGGGCGATGGCGAGCCGGACCGGGTAGGAATGCTCATCACATCCCATGGTCAGCAACTCGCGGTAGGCCGGCTGTGGAACGGTTTCGCCGCGATCGCGACGCTGAGCGATTGCCCGCATCGCGTCCGCAAAGCGGTACACCAGGCCCAGCTTGGCCTCGTCGAGGGTTCTCTGGTCTCCGCCGCGGATCCCGCTCCAGCCACGTTGTACGCTGTCGGCAATCCGGTCGTGGCAGGGGCGTTCGAGGACGCTGTCGATCTCGAGCGCGGCAGCGTACAGGTCGAGCTTCTTCACGTCGTCGGCGGCATCGGCGGCTGAGCGGATTAGGGCATTGCATACGGATGCCATATCGCTGCAGATTTCCTCAGGCGCGGGCGCTGCCGCCGATCGTGATCCTGACGGCACGGACTCCGCCTGGCCGGGCGGGGCGGCCGGGCGCTCCAGCGTGCCCCTGGTCGGCACCCTCGGAGCAGCTGCTCCCGAGCGGGTGTAAAGAACCAGCGCGATAAGGAGCTCCCGTCCGGGCTTCTTCAAGGAGGCCGCAGCTTCCCGCTGAAATACTGGATCCTCCAGCGCGGTCGCCAGGAAGCGGGACCCGAGATATGCCTCCATGATGCTGTGCGGGAAGCGCACTCCGTCGCCGTGCACCTCCACCAGCCCTAGCCGGTCCGCCCAGCTGGCCGCCAGGCGGATATCAAGGCGGCGAGAGAGCCTCTCATCAACAATGCGCCGTATCTCCTTGTCGATCACCGGGTATTTCGGCTGACGGTCGGTGAGTGATGAATTGTCGGGCTGCTTCGCCGGATTGCAAAAATAGTGGTCATACTTAATATCTATGGTGTCTGCTTTCAGCCCGAGGCAGGCTAGCGCGGAAATCCACGCGACAGCGGCTTTCCGCTCGTCGCGGTCCAGCGGCACGGCCGGCATAAGGTGGCCCTCGAAGAGCGCTTCCATCCATGTGTCGAGCAGGGCAAACCTCAGTTCTGAGCGGTCCTGGCCGCGGGTGTCCAGTTTCCTGGTGCTCTGCCCGACCGCTAGATGATCCAGCCGGTCATTCCGGTACAGCTGCCGGGTAATCTGGAGATACAGGGGCAGTTCGGCCAGGCCGGCGGTTTCCACGATCCGGTTGAGCCGGCGTAGGTCGTTGGTGCTCTTGCCTTCCAGGATGTATTCGAGCGCCGCCTCCTCACTCAGCGGGTCCAGCTCCATGACTGTGGCGTCCGCGCCCCGCAGCGGGTCGTGTGGGCGTGATGCGATAACCAGAGGCAGCCGCAGCTCACGGGCGCGCTGAATCGCCAGCCGAATGAGGTTGTCACGGTCCTGTTCCTGGCTGCCCCCTGCCAGGGCTTCTTCAAGACCATCCGCGATGACCACGATCTGATCGTCTTTGCACAGCTGCCGCCAGACTTTCTCCGCCTCACCGGTGGACAGCAGCCTTTGCTCCGTCATGCTTAAGAATCGCTCATACGCCAGCTGGCGGAAGTTCAGATCTTTCTGGGCGTCTCGCAGCCGGATAGGCACTGGGATGGCGCCGCGTTCGGCGAGAAGCTTTGTCAGCTGCACCAGGACCGCGGTCTTTCCCGTGCCGACGGCGCCGACCACCAAGTGGGGCCGCCGGATGTCGCGCGCCCGTATGTCCTCCATGATCACCCGGCACAATTCGTCGCGGCCCACGATGGTGCCTATGTTCGGGGTGGCCGTCTGGATGAGATCTTGCGGGCGCTTCTTCGCCTTCCGCATGACCGGGCGCTTGACGTAGCGAAGACGGTAGAAAAGGAATGCCGCAGATGCGAGCGCCACCGAAAGCAGCGGAGTCACAAACCCGAACACCGTCGCGCAAGCCTGGCTGTAGGCGTCACAGCGCTGATTAAGATCAGCCAGGAACCCTGGCGCACCGACGATCATGACGTACGCGGACGCACCTACCGAGACAACCAGGAGCGCAGCACCCAGGTACGAAACGAGTTCAAGCACCCGCACCTTAACGCGCTTGCGGCGCCATCTTTTCGCAGAGTCAACGTTCCAGCGAGCCAGCCGACGGGCACGGCCGGCTCGGATCGGGCGGGCAATGGGCCGGCCAATGACCGAAAGCAGCCGCCGTGCCCGCAAAGCTAACGGACTGGATGCAGCGGACCTTAAGGCCCGCCTGCGCGTGTCCGTCAGCGCGCGAGCCATGAGCCGCCTCCAAAGTCAAGCGCCGGAGCCCTCAGCGGGTTCAGATCCGCTTCCCCACGGGCGCAACTAGCGCGGGCATACCTCATGTCCAGGAACAGTGGACTCACCCCCTCGCGCTGCCAATATTCTGCTACTTGCCTCCCCTGAAGTCACGAGATGCGGACCGCATTGGCTGCGAACCGCTGGTAATCGGCTACCCAGCCTGAGGACGGGTCGACACTCCGCTCGGAAGTTACGTCGACGGGCGCTGGCATATCCTTTGCAGGATTGGCCGCAGATAAACGCAGCACAGCATTACTACAAGGCGGTCGCCTGGAGTAGCAATATTTAGAGTAAGGCAACGTTTTTAACGTCACTGACCACAACCCAGCCAGGCCGCGCGCGCTCGGACCGACTGGCCCCGGCATTGCGCATGTTCCGGACGCCCGGTAGCCGAAAGTAGTGCGTTGCCCAGTCCCATGCTCATGCGGCACAGCGAACCGTATGCGTGGCAGACGTGATCGTCCCACTCGATCTGGGCAGCTGGCCGACAAAGCACTGTCATGCCGCCTTCAGCGTGGGCGGCTCTACGGCAGCGGCTGCGATCTAAAGGCTGCGAAGATCTCTGCGAAGGTTCGGGTTTGCCGGGCGATCCGCTGTATCTGCGCTGCCGTCAGGTGCGGATTTAGCTCGCCCGCAAGTTCAGCGCGTGATTGGCATCCCATACGTGGGTCGGTGCCTGCCCGATGCACTCGGCCGGCAGTCGGCCCGTACCGAGCGCGGGACGTCAGGGCTGCCGCGACGTCGCTGCCCAGGTCGACCGCAGCAACCACGAGGACCTGGCTATCGTCCTGGTCGATCAGGTTCTCGATCACGGTGATGGCCAGGCTTGGCTCCAGGTAATCGGCGTCGTCGATGGCGACCAGAACTGGCGCCGACGCAGACACTGCTGCGACGACCTGGGCAGCGCGGGCGGCGGCGCCGTTCGCATCCGCTGGGTCGCCGTCCCCAAGGCCACCCCTGGCAGCTGCGGCCAGCCCGGCCATTAGGAGCGAGATCGTCCCGGCAATCCCGGACGTCAGCAGACTCCCTATTCCCAGCCTCGGGGCACCGCGTAGCCGACTGCAGCACAGCAGCGCGGCGGCCTGCCGCCGAACCTCGGCTCCGAGCAGGCGGTTCCGCACAGCGAGCGCCTGCTGGCTAGGTTCATCTGGAAGCGCCCGAGCGCTAATGTGGACGAGCGGGCAGATCGGAGCATGAGCCTGGCTAATGATGTCCGGCAACTGGCTAAGGAGAGTGGACCGCCCCCAGCCCTCCGGACCAACGAGCAGGACCGCATGTGAGCCGACGCCGCCGTGCCGTATCCCGTCCCACCACTGCGCTAGCTCTGCCGCCGCTTCCTTTTGCCGCGCTCCTAGCATGACGCCAGCCTAGAAGGCCCTGGGTGCGCTCCTGCAAGTGCCGCGGCCATCTCCCGGCTAGGCGAAGAAAGCTAGCTGGCCGAGGAGTGCCGTCGCCGCAGCACTCAGTTGCCGCGCGACGGTGTCGATCAGGCTCGCTGCCGTGGACGCGGTTCTGTCCGCCTGAGCGAGAAGCACAGCGCCATCCGCCGCGGCGCCTGCGATGGTCTCCAGGTCGCGCCGTCGCAGGAGATCTTCTACCTCTGCTTCGCCCCGAGGCCGCCTACTCATCTCCCGCCTGAGCCTCCCCCGGATGCATGCCGACCGCGTTGTCTGGTTCCAGGACCGGCACGAACGGCCCGGACCGTATCTGCCGGACGAGCGGGTCGGTGGCGTCGCGCCATGCGTCAGCAGTGCGGATCACGGGATTGACTGGCATTCCGAGCCGCTGCTCGGCGTGGTCAGCGGCGTCATAGACAGATTCGCGGGTCCGCCGGCCGACAACGAGCACATCGAGATCGTTCGGGGGCGGCCCCGTCTGTCCCCGGTAACGCGCGGCCCAGGAGCCGAAAATCAGCACGCGCTCGGCATCCGGCAGCGCTTCGAATGCATCAGCCACCACCTGCACAGGCCCCCACGACAGCAGGAGCAGCTCGGTCAGCGGGCGAACAAGACGGTTCTGCTCGTTTGCCTGGACCAGTGCCGACCGTCCGACATTCCGCCGGCGCAACAGTCCCGCGTCGGTCAGGCGCTTAACTTCGCCATGCACGGTGCTCAGCGGAGCGCCGAACCGCTGCGCTAGGTCCGTTAGGCTCATTTCTGCGTCAGCGTCGAGCAGCAGTGCGGCCAGGATGTCGGCTTGCAGCCCTGACCGGAAGATAGGCAGCAGAGCAGGCGCCACACTTCGCATAACCTGAATATATCTTCGATCTAACCGAAGTGTCAAGACAGCAGCCGGCGCGTCCTGCGAGCATGCGAGGAGCCTCACGCCGGAGCAGGCTGTCATTGCTCGTAACAAGGACGGTCCTACCGGGACTCACAATTGGTGACTGCCGGGTCCAGCCCGGGTCCGATGATTTCGAGCACCGTACGGTCGGGGCACCAGAAATGCTGCCAGCTGATCCCGTCGGCGTGCTGGACGGCGCCGATGAACTCCACCCCGGCGGCGAGCATCCGCGCGCGGACAACGTCGAAGTCGCCGACGCGCAAGCCCACGACCGGCCCGGTCGTGAAAAACGAGTGGAATTCGTCGGCCGACCCGTAGATCTCGAGCACCGTACCGTCGCCGAGCCGGAACCCAGCCATGCCGATGGCTTCCCGGGCGAGCGGTACGCCGATGACGTCCTGGAACAGCCGGACCATCTCGGTGAACTGGTCGCTGCGCAGCCCCACGAAGTCCACCCCTTCTGCTGCCACAGCCGCTCCTAGCCCGCCACGTCCGGTTCCCCCGGCCGCACGATGCCGGTCTCGTAGGCCAGGATCACGGCCTGGACCCGGTCGCGCAGCCCGAGCTTCGCCAGCAGGTTCCCGACGTGCGACTTCACCGTTGCTTCGCTCACGACAAGGTCGGCCGCGATCTCCGCATTGGTCAGGCCGCGGGCGAGCCGGAGCAGGATGTCGCGCTCCCGCACCGTCAGCGACGCCAGCCGCGACGGCGCGGGCAGCGTCTGCGCCGGCCGCCGGGCGAACGCGTCAATCAGCCGCATCGTCACCGACGGCGCCAGCAGCGCGTTCCCCGCGGCAGCGATCTTGATGGCCGCGATGAGATCGTGCCGCGGCGCATCCTTCAGCAAGAACCCGCTCGCTCCGGCTCGCAGTGCCTCGTACACATAGTCGTCCAGGTCGAACGTGGTCAGCATGACGACCCGCGGCGCACCTGCGCGGTCGCCTCCGGTGATGAGCCTGGTCGCCTCGAGGCCGTCCATCTCCGGCATCCGGACGTCCATCAGGATCACGTCGGGTTTGTGCTCGGATGGCGCACCAGCTGCACGGCGCGATGGGCTTTTGTGACGGTTTCTGCCTAGCCTTGACTC
>CAWGJS010000002.1:0-2496430 GCA_963822955.1 uncultured Actinomycetota bacterium
CCAGATTGCTGCTTCGTCATGGCAGCCAGCGGTCTCGGTAAGCAGTACGGCCGCCGGTGGGCGCTGCGCGACTGCACGCTTGCGATTCCGGAAGGAAAGGTTGTCGGGCTCGTCGGGCCGAACGGCGCGGGCAAGACCACTCTGCTGCATCTGGCTGTCGGGCTCCTCTCGCCGACCTCGGGCTCGATCAGAGTTCTCGGCGAAAGCCCTGCCGATGGCCCGGCACAGCTCCGGCGGGTCGGTTTTGTAGCACAGGACACACCCGTCTATGCACGGCTTTCTGTCGCTCAGCATCTGCAGATGGGCGCGTGGCTGAACCCGGGCTGGGACCGGGAGATCGCCGAGAGCAGGATCGAGCAGCTGGGTCTTGACCCCCGCCAGCGGACCGGGACGCTGTCCGGCGGGCAGCGTGCGCAGCTCGCCCTCACTCTCGCGATCGCGAAGAGACCCGAGTGCCTGATCCTCGATGAGCCCGTCGCGAGGCTCGACCCGCTCGCCCGCCGCGAGTTCCTTCGCAGCCTGATGGAGTTCGTCGCCGCGCACGGGATCAGCGTCGTGCTCTCCTCCCACCTGACTGCCGATCTGGAGCGGGTCTGTGACTACCTCGTCGTGCTCGTCGCTTCCAGGCTGCAGGTGGCAGGCGAGGTCAGCCAGTTGCTCGCGTCGCACCACCGGCTGTCCGGCCCGCGTCGGGATGTGACCAGCCTGCCAGCCAGTCAGGAGGTCATCGAGGAAAGTCACGCCGAGAAGCAGAGCACCTTCCTGGTGCGAACCAGCGACCCGGTGCTCGACCCGGCTTGGACAGTCCGGCCGGTGACGCTTGATGACCTGGTCATCGCCTATATGAGCCGCCCGGCCGCAACGCACGGGCGCGCCAGCCGGCCGCAGCTGAAGGTCATGTCATGATCCGGTTCGCCTGGCTCCAGTTCCGCGTGCAGGGAACGGTGGCGCTAGCCGCCCTTGCCGCCTTCGCCGTCATCCTGGTGCTCACGGGGCCGCACCTGGCCAGCCTGTACGCCAGCGCGATCGCCGGCTGCCACGGCGGCACCTGCGCGACCGCAGCCAACACGTTCCTCAGCCGGCTGACCACCACCAGCCCCTACCCGATCGTGTACGAGCTCAGCATCGCGCTCATCTTTGCCGCGCCCGCGATCATCGGCATCTTCTGGGGCGCTCCGCTGATCGCGCGCGAGCTGGAGGCCCGGACGTTTGCCCTGGCCTGGACCCAGAGCGTCACCCGAACCCGGTGGCTCGTGGTCAAGCTCGCGCTGACCGGGCTGGCTGCCATGACTGTTACCGGGGCACTCAGCCTGATGCAGGTCTGGTGGGCAGATCCCATCAGCAAGGCCATCGGTCTCGGCGGCCCGTATCCGTTCGGCTCGGTGTTCAGCGAGGGCCGGCTCAGCTCGTTCATCTTCGCGACGAGCGGCATCGCGCCGCTCGGCTACGCGGCGTTCGCCTTCGCTCTCGGAACTACAACCGGCGTTCTCCTCCGCCATCCCCTGCCCGCGATGGCCGTCACTCTCGCCCTGTTCGCCGCTGTCCAGGTCGTCACACCGCTGTGGGTCCGGCCGCACCTCATCCCGCCCGACCGGACAGTCGTCAGCGGCCCGTCGTTCTTCCAGGCTGCGGCAATGAGCATGGGCACACTCGGCGCCAACGCCGTTCCCGGCCAGCCTGAAGCCTGGATCCTGTCGAGCGGAGCCATCAACGCCGCCGGGCAGCCCGTCACGACGATTCCGGCCGCGTGCATATCGCCTTCGCTGGTGAAGGGCGCCTCCCCCGACATCGGCGCCTGCATGGCCAGCCGGGGCATCCGGGAAAGCATCACCTACGAGCCCGGCAGCCGCTACTGGCCCCTCCAGCGGATCGAGACCGCAATCTTCCTGGCCCTCGCTCTGGCCCTGGCCGGGCTCTGCTTCTGGCGGCTCGGCCGCCGGCGGACCTGACGTGTCGCGGGGCTCGGAAGCGGCTTTCAGACCGCCAGGAACAGGCGGTTGAACCGCAGCCCCAGCCACGGTCGACGGCCGGACGCCCACGCATTGCCCGAGGCGATGACCCGCCACAGCGGCACCCTGTCGTACCCCAGGAGCAAGGCGTGGTACGCGGACAAGGACAGCACGCAGTCGACGTCCCGGCTCGCAGCGGCCTCGCTCCAGGCCCTGCCGTCGGCGATCCGCAGCACGAACCGCTCCCCGCCCCGGACACGGATCTCGAAGCTGCCGGTGAATCCTCGGGAATTATGCGCATCGAGAACGCGCGGGAGCATCTCGCTCATCATGGCGGCGGCCACGGCAGTTGCCGACGCGGCCGTGGCAGCGGACGGGTTGAGGTCAGCACCGACGGCGCGGGCCAGGTCGTAGCCGTGTACCAGAAACTCGCAGACCGCCAGGGAAGCCAGACTGCCGACCGGCAGGGAGACCTCGGGCCCGTACCAGGGAGCAGGCAGCTGCGCGCTGAGATCCTGATGGGTGTTGAACGCGGCGAGCAGTGCCGCGGCCCCGGACGTCAGAGCTTCAGCGGCCGCAGCCGGAGTAGGGAACGACGCGTACGTGACGACTTTTGCGTTGGTCGCGGCGACGGCATCGCGCAAGGTCGGGCCGGAACCATAGCTGCCGACGAACTCCTTGCCAAAGCGCTCGGCGAAATCCTCACCCCGCAGCGCCGTCGCAAACGCCTCGCAGATCGCCCACAGGTGCGCGGCTAGCTGCGCTTTCGTCCACTCCAGCCCAGGGACCGGGCCATCGAGCGGTGCGCCATCACGCAGCAGCCCTGCGACCCGCTCAGTCGTCTGCTCTAAGGCCTGCCGCACCGCGCGGCCGTCGGGCTCCACGCTCGTCATGTGGACAGTCTCCGTCAGCACCGGGCTCAATGCAGGCCGTTGCGCGCGGAAGGCACACCGTTGTCAAGCGGAGGTCTCTGGCACCGCGCGCTAACACGCCTCGCGGACCACGCCGGCCATGACCGTGCTTACCATCCTGCGGACAGCGCCTGGCTCCGGCGGCGGGCTCGTCCGGTCGGCGAACAGCAAGTGGGCAGCTCCGATCAGTGTTGGCGCCAGCGTGTCGATGTCGGCATCGGCCTCGATTCGGCCGAGGCCGCGCTCCGCCGTGAGATAGTCCGCGACCATCGCTACGGCTTCTGTCAGGAGGGGAACGCCCGCTGGCCACGCGCGGCGGAGCCGGACGCGCAGCTCGAGTCGGAAAGTGACAAGGCCGACCATCGCCACGGCGACCGAACTGAACAAGGCCGTCAGCGTACTGGCCAGGTTGCCGCTGATAGTGCCGCTTCCGGCGGCTGCGCGCAAGGCAGCAGCCTCGGAGACCATCCGGTCTCGGCGATCCAGCACGAGATCGGCAAGGAATGCGTCGAAATCCTCGAAGTGCCGGTACAGGACGCCCTTGGCGCAGCCGGCCTCCGTGGTCACAGCTCGGCTGGTCAGTGCGTTCGGCCCGTCCCTGAGCAACACGCGCTCGGCCGCTTCGAACAGCTGGTCGCGGACGTCGCGGATGTGCACACCGGTCGGCACCTCGCCTCCTTCGCTTCCTTGCTACCGCACCCGCTCGACTAGTGGGCGAATGCCCACTATGGTGGGCGCATGCCCACTCTACCGCCGGTACAGTCCGAGCCGGGCGGACCGGAGCCGCATCGATTCCGGCAGGTAGCCGAGTCGTTTGGCGCGGACGCCGCACGCTACGACCGGACCCGGCCGCCCTACCCGGTCGCGCTGATAGACCGGATCGTCGCAGTGAGTCCCGGACCTGACGTTGTAGACGTCGGCAGCGGCACTGGCACCGCAGCCCGGCAGTTCCAGGCTGCAGGCTGCACGGTTCTCGGTATCGAGCCGGACCCGCGGATGGCTGACTTCGCGCGGCACAGCGGGGTCGATGTCGAGGTTACGACGTTCGAAGACTGGGACCCGGCCGGCCGGCAATTCGACGCCGTCGTGGCCGGCACCGCCTGGCACTGGGTGGACCCGGTGGCTGGAGCTGCCAAGGCGGCACAGGTACTGCGGCCCGGCGGACGACTCGCGCCCTTCCATCACGTGTTCCAGCCTCCGCCCGACGTAACGCAGGCTATGGCCAAGGTCTACCAGCGGGTGGCGCCAGATTCGCCGTTCAGCAGCAGCAGCCAGTCCAGCGCGCCGGCCCTGGACCTCTACCAGCCGCTGTTCGCGAGGATCGCCAACGGGATCCGGCAATCGGGCAGCTTCAGCGAACCAGAGCAGTGGCAGTTCGACTGGGAGCGCACCTACAGCCGGGACGACTGGCTGGACCAGCTACCCACCCTCGGGAGCATGACCCAACTGCCGCCGGACAAGCTGACACAGGTGCTGGCAGAGGTCGGCGCCGCAATCGACGCGATCGGCGGCAGCTTCACGATGGCCTACATCACCGTGGTGGTCACCGCGCAGGCTCAGGTCATCGCACGGTGATAGCTGCGGGTTCCCCACCACATGGCGAGAGCCGCCGCCGCGCCCGTCACGAGGAACCCGGCGCCGACGGCCGTCGAGGTGATGGCCCCCGCCGCCAGGTCGCGTGCTGCCTGCACGGTGTAGTACATGGGATTCAGGTGGCCCAGAACCTGCAGCCAGTTCGGTCCCAGTGACAGCGGCAGCAGGATGCCGGACAGCAGCGTGAGCGGAAGCTGCACGCCGGTGACGACGGCAGCGAGGCTGCCGATCTGCTTCAGGCTGATGCCCAGCGCGGACGAGGTTGCCGAGCATGCAGCGGTGAACAAGGCGAGCAAGCCGAACAGCAAGGCGAGCCCGGCCCAGTGCGCACCGAACCCGAATCCGATGGCGATCCCGATCACCACGATGCCGGGAATCACGAGCATGGCCACGTCGCGCAGCACGGTACCGAGCAGGAGTGCCAGGCGGCTCGCCGGAGTGACCCGGAGTCGCTCGATCACCCCCGAGTCCAGCTCCCAGATCACCACCCATCCCGCGCCCATGCCGGCGCCGAAAGCCATCAGAGTCAGGATGCCGGGTACGAAAACATCAAGCACGTGGCCGGCTGGCAGGCCGTTGCCGCCGGCTGACGGACCGGAGCAGCGGCTCGAACAGCGCAAGGTACAGCAGCGGAGTGCTGAGCCCGGTGATGATCCACACGGGCTGGCGCAGCGTCTCCAGCAGCTTGCGGCGGAAGAACAGCCCGGTTTGCAGCGCGAAGGTCATGCCGCCACCTGCTCTCCGGCCCGCTGCGTCGTTGCCTGTCCGCCGGCCGTCTCGCCCGCGTCGCGCAGAGACCGGCCGGTCTCGTGCAGGAACACATCGTCGAGCGATGGCTGAGCGAGCGAGGCGCCACTGACGGCGATGCCCTTGTCGGCCAGCACGCTGAAGACTGCAGCCATCGACCGGGTCGCATCAGTGACAGAGAGGCGGATGCTGCCCTCATCGATTCGGGCGCTCCGGATGAACGGGACCATTGCCAGGTCCTCTTCCACCGATAGCAAGCTGGCTGGCAGCAGTTCGGCTGGCGTAATGATGATCGTGTCGGCCGAGTAGCGCTGTTTCAGCTGCGCCGGAGTGCCCTCGGCGATCACGTGCCCGCAGTCAATAATGGCCAGCCTGTCGCTCAGCTGGTCAGCCTCGTCCAGGTAATGGGTCGTGAGAAGTACTGTGGTGCCGCTGTCCCGCAGTTGCCTGACGTGGTTCCACAGGTTGGCACGGTTCTGCGGGTCGAGTCCGGTGGTCGGCTCGTCGAGGAAGAGAACCTCGGGGTGGTGCAGGATCCCGAGCGCTACCTCAAGCCGCCGGCGCTGACCCCCGGAGTAGCTGCGGACCACTCGCCCGGCGAATGCGCTGAGGTCAAAGAGCCCGATCAGCTCCTTCGCGCGGCTCTCAGCACCGGCCGCGGTCAGGCCGTAGAGCCTGGCCTGGAGCAGCAGGTTCTCCAGCCCGGTCGCGGATGCATCGGCACCGCCGAGCTGACCGACGTAGCCGATCCGGCGGCGGACCTGCTGCGGGCTGCGCATCACGTCGGCTCCCGCGACGAAAGCCTCGCCTTGGTCGGCGGGCAGCAGCGTGGTCAGGATCCGCAGTGTGGTCGTCTTGCCCGCGCCATTCGGCCCGAGAAGGCCGAAGATCTGACCTGCTGTAACGGTGAGATCGAGCCCGCTGAGTGCCGCGACGGCCTCGTCCTTGACGCGGAATGACTTACGCAGGCCATGCGCCTGGATCGCAACCGGCGGTGACTGGGTTGGTGGCATTGCCGTACTCCTCCAGTTGGTGACAGGAGCCTGCTGGCCGGCACTATCCTCGAAGTGCCGAGCCCGGGTGTTGCCGGCACAGCCGCGCTCCGGGTTCCCGTGGTCTCCGGGGTTACCGCCCCGGAGACCGCATCTTCTGATTCGGCTTGGCTAGTCGTCGGCGCCCTCCCCCGGCAGTTCGTCGCGCGACGGCCAGGCCAGCGAGCCACCGACCAGCTCAGCGACCGTCGTGCGCACCCAGGCCAGCTCGGCCTTGCGCATGGCCTGCGCGTATTCGTCCTCTATGCCGAAGATCCGGGGAAAGTCGCCCAGATCTGTCAGGACGGCCTGCCGGAATGCCTCAGACCTGGAAATCTCGGCCTCAAGCAGGGCCGCGCGCACGCGTAGCGCGCTGATGGCACCATCTAGACCCAGCGCGTAGATGAACATGAGCGGCGCGGCGAAGGCCGGATAATCGGCCGCCGGCTCGCTCGTCAGCTCCCGCAGCCATACCAGCAGCTCATCGCGGCCAGCTTCGGTGATCGCGTACACGGTGCGCTCCGGCCGACGGCCCGCCCTGTTGACCTCGACCGGCTCGATGAAGCCGCGGTCGGCGAGCCGGGTCACAGTGTCGTACACCGACGACTCCCGGATCTTGAAGGCCCGATCATGTCCGCGCTCGTGCATGCGTGCCCGCATCTCGTAGGTATGCATCGGGCGTTCGTTCAGGAGGTTCAGCACGGAGAGCGCAATGGGCGTCCGCGGCAGCGGGCGCGCGCGGATATGGCGGCGGCCGGAGTCCGGCACCGGGGCAGGGACTGGGGCAGGAAGCCTTTTACTCATCACCGATCACTCGGTATCGAGTATAACGCGGCATGTCGCGAGTTGCAGCTACTACCGGGCTAAGGCAGGTTTAGCGCCGCCACGAGCGCGTCTTCGGCGCTCGCCTGCGAGTACGAGGTCAGGTCGGCAGCTGGGCCGGCCCAGAACATTCCCAGGTGATGAGACGTGGCGGTGTCGCGGTCCTCGATCGAACGCGCCTGCTTGCGGAAGAACGCGTTGAACTGGCTGGTCCTCGCCGTGACAGCTAGCACCTTCAGGTCCCGCACGAAGATCCCCTTAAACGACTGCGTGACTCCCCCGGCCTCGCTGCCGCACTGTGCTCCCGTGCAGGGTTCCTGCAGCACGCCCCCGACGGTCAGCTGGCGAATGGCCGCCGTCGCGATCCGCTTGGCCTCGGTGAGCAGCCGCGTGTCCTGCGTCGCCTGGTACAGCTGGGCCAGCCCGGCCAGGATCACGCCCTGGTTGTAGGTCCAGGTGGTCTCGTTGTTGTTCGTGCAGTTGTCATCGAGGCCATCGTTGACGAGGTGACGCTTGTTGATCATGCCACTGCGCGTGAACCAGGCCCACTCGGCCGTTGCCCACCGCAGGTACTTCGTGTCACCCGGGATCGTGTTATGCAGCCACGCGGTCAGCTCAAGGAAAAGCTCGTTGGAGATCGCGTTCTTGTATGTCCGCGGCTTCCGCAACCACCAGATCCCGCCGCCGCACGTGCTGTCCCAGTCCTCGTGCACGTAATCGGCATCGCTCTCCGCCATCGCCAGGTACTGCGTGGACCCGGTGATGTCGTAAGCCTGCAGCCAGGCCAGGGCCCACCAGCTCGTGTCATCGTCGGCCTGATTCTCGAACTCGCCCGAGCTGTTGGCGACGAACGCATCCGCAATGGCCGAGCTGTACGCCGTATCGCCGGTTGTCTGCTGGTAGGTCTCCAGCGTCGACAACGCGATCGCTCCCTGCCACCAGGTCTTGCCCATGACTCCGGTCCTGGGGTTGAGCGACGAGAACAGCTCGGCCATTCCTGCCTTCTGCGGGCTCATGGCTTCGACTGTCTTCTGCGGGCTCATGTGCGCGAGGGAGCTGCGCGGGCTCTTCGCCGCTGCGACTGCCGAACTGACATCATCGCTGATCGCTGGTGCGGTGATCACCATTGCCGCGATCGCAATCAGGGCCGCAACGATGCCTGATCTCGGCTGGAGGGCTGACGGGCTCACTTCCCCCCAGTTCGTTTGTCCTGGTGCTACGCAGGATCCGGCCGTATCATCTTTGGTCCGGCTGTACGCATACCGGGATAACTGGGCGCCGAGGCATTAACTAGGCATCTAGCCCCAAGTCTCGGGAAAAATAGTCCCAAGCCTTGCAAAAGTCAACTGTCCGGATGACCCGAGTCCGCCCGCCTGCTTGTCCGCTGGGCGCCGCTGCTGGCGTGCCGTGGCAAGATGATCACCGTGACTCTTGCGCCGAAATATCCCGTGCGTTCCGCTCGGCTGCTGCTCCGTCCCCTCTCGGGCGCAGACATTGAAGCGCTCGTCGCGTACCGATCAATACCGGATGTATGCAGATATGTACCTTTCGATCCAATGGATGCCGCCGTCGTGACGGCGCGCCTCTATGGCGCCTGGTCTCTGCAGGCACTTGAGCAGGAGGGGGACGCGCTCATTCTCGGCGCTGAGCGGGCGGACACCGGAGAGCTGATCGGGGACGTGATGCTGCGCTGGCTGAGCGCCGAGCATTCCTCCGGCGAGATCGGATATGTGTTCAGCCCCGCGCATGGCGGGCGGGGCTATGCAAGCGAGGCCGCCCACGCCGTCCTGCACCTAGCGTTCGATGGCCTCAGGCTGCACCGCGTGATGGCCAGGGTCGACGCCCGCAATATGCCGTCCGCGCGCCTGTTGACCCGCGTTGGGATGCGCCAGGAAGCGCATCTGATCGAAAACGAATGGTTCAAGGGCGAATGGACGGACGAACTCGACTTCGCCTTGATCACAAGCGAGTGGCCGTCGCAGCGCCTGGCCGACTGCCCCGCCTGCGCCTGACCGGGCCTGGCAGCGATCCGGCCCGCCAGGATCACGAAACACCCGGGGAACGGCGGTACCCGACACCGGCAGCGGCAGCAGAATGGCTGTCATGGCCCTGCGCACAGCGTTCACCGAGCTGTTCTCACTCAGGCACCCGATTGCCCTCGCGCCGATGGGCGGCGCCGCCGGAGGCGCCCTGGCGGCAGCGGTGTGCCAGGGCGGCGGCCTGGGACTGGTCGGAGGCGGCCGGTGCGACGCGAGCTGGCTGGACCGCGAGCTGGCGATTGTCTCGGCCACCACTCAGAGGCCCTGGGGACTTGGCTTTCAGAGCTGGGCAGTTGACGTCGCCCTGATCGAGCACGCGCTGGCGTATGGCCCGCGGGCAGTCATGCTGTCGTTCGGCGATCCGAAGCCGCTGGCTGAGGCGGTCCGCCGGGCGGGGTCGCAGCTGATCGTCCAGGTCACCGACCTTCGCGAGGCGCGTGAGGCCATCGACCTCGGCGCCGATGTGATCGTGGCGCAGGGCACGGAGGCGGGCGGTCACAGCGGGCAGGCCGGCCGCTCGACCCTGTCGTTCGTGCCGGTCGTCGTCGACCTAGCGGCACCTACTCCCGTGCTGGCCGCCGGGGGCATCGCAGACGGCCGGGGCGTGGCCGCGGCTCTGGCGCTCGGCGCCGCCGGCGCGCTGGTTGGCACCCGGTTCCAGACCGCGACGGAGGCACTGGTCGATCCGTCGGTGCCGAAGGCGATCATCGACGGCTGCGGCGAGGACACCGAGCGCGGGACGTTGCTTGACATCGCTCGCGGATCCGGCTGGCCGTCCCGGTATCCGGCGCGTACCCTGCGCCACCCGTTCACTGAGCAATGGCGTAGCCGCACCGTCCCGCTAGCCGCCGACACGGAGGACGCCGCCGTACGGCAGGCATGCCAGCAGGCGTACCGGGAGGCGCTGGAGCGCGGCGAACTGCCACCGGAACCGGTATGGGCCAGTGAGTCGATCGACCTCATCACCGACCTCAAGCCAGCGGCGGAGATCGTCGCCGATCTCGCCCGCGAGGCGGAGACGGTGCTGACCCGGATCCTGGCTAACGTCGGCTGAACTCCAGCCCGGCGAAGTTCCCGGACGTGCGCCACGCATCGATGTAGCGGAAGTAGGCGGGCGCGCCCTGCTGGTACCCCGATAGCAGCGAGTGCGGGCTCGGGCCCTGGCCCTCATTGTTGTAGTAGCCAGGAGTGCAGTTGGCCAGGAACGACGCCATCACCGGGTTAGGCGCCAGCTGTTCCATCCAGGCATCTTCTGCTGCCCTGGCGACCTCGACCACATCGAATCCGGCTTCGGCCATGTAGGAGACGACTGCGCTGACTGTCTTCGCGGCGTCGACGAAGTTGTGCGGGACGTTGGCCACGAAGTTGCCCCCCTGGCCCAGCTGAACCAGGAAGGCGTTGGGGAAGCCGTGCGCGTGGATGCCGTGCAGGCTGCGCATCCCGCCCGACCAGTAACCGGACAGCCTGACTCCGCCGCGGCCCGTCATGTCGAAGCCGTACCGCCTGGTTGCCTCCGTGCCAACCTCGAACCCTGACGCGTAGATGATGCAGTCCACGGGGTACTCGACGCCGGCCACGACTACTCCAGCCGGCGTGATCCTTTCAACGCCCTTGCCGTCGGTGTCGACGAGGTGGACCGACGGGAGGTTGTAGGCAGCGAGGTACTCGTCGTGGAAGCACGGCCGCTTGCAGAGCTGGCGATACCAGGCCTTGAGCCGCTCCGCCGTCACCGGGTCCTCGACGACCGCGTCCACCCGCGCGCGGATCTCGCCCATCTTCTCGTGGTCAGCGCTCTCGAAGTCGGCGAGCAAGTCCTCGAAGCTCGCCGGGGTCGAGCGTGGCGCCGCGATCTTGCCGCGGATCCGCTTGGCCAGATCGGTCCACCCGTCGTTCACCAGATCGTCGGCGGGCGACTCAGCGGCGGACATGTTGGCGACGAAATTGTCCAGCCAGCGCTGCTGCCAGCCTGGCGTGGCCGCCGCCGCAAACCAGTCGGCGTCCATCGGCCGGTTCCCGCGCGTATCCACCGACGAGGGAGTCCGCTGGAAGACGAGCAGTTCCCGGCAGGCCCTGGCGAGATGCGGCACGCACTGGACGGCAGTCGCACCGGTGCCGACGATCGCAACCCGCCTGTCCGCGAGCCGATCCAATGGCGCACCCGCCGGGTCGCCGCCCGTGTAGGCGTAGTCCCACCGGCTGGTGTGGAAGGCGTGACCGCCGAAGGTGTCGATGCCAGGGATTCCCGGCAGCTTCGCGACGTGCAAGGGCCCGGTGCCGATTGCCACGAACTGAGCCGTGAACTCGTCATCCCGGTTAGTCCGCACGATCCACCGGCCGTTGCTCTCGTCCCACTCCAGGTCGGTTACCTCAGTGTGGAATAGAGCGTTGTCGTACAGGCCGTACTGCTTGCCGATCCGCTCGCAGTGCTCGAGGATCTCGGGCGCGTGAGCGTAGAGCTCCGTGGGCATGTGCCCGGTCTCTTCCAGCAGCGGCAGGTAAATCATCGCGGCTGTGTCGCACTGCGCGCCGGGGTAACGGTTCCAGTACCAGGTGCCGCCGAATCCCCCGCCCTTATCAACAATCCGGACATCGCTGATGCCGGCGTCCTTCTGCCGGGCACCGGTGACGAGGCCAGCGAAGCCCCCGCCTACGATCGCCACCGTCACGTGATCGCGCTTCGGCTCGCGGTCAAGCCGCTCGGTGTACGGGTCATCCAGGAGGCGGCTGAACCGGCCAGTTAGCTGCAGGTACTGATCGTTGCCATCCGGGCGGAGCCGCTTCGCCCGCTCGTCGGCGTACCGTTGCCTGAGGGCATCGTGATCGATCAAGGACATGCGAACGCCTCCCGTGTGCGGGCGACCTCACCCGGCAGCACATCGCAATGTCCTGCCGCCGCGCTGCAGGCTTTCATCAAGGTGACTTACCCGGCAATACGGCAAGTGATTCACAGGACCGCACGGGTCGTCAAGTGTCGTGGCATGCCAGCAGCCGCGTGAAATGAACATTGGCCCGGCGGCCGTTCTAAGCGCGTGTTAGCCTGCACTGGCCACGGTGCGGGCAGGCCTGCCGGGGTCACCTCGCCCGGTCTCCGTGGCTGGCGGACGCGAATGGGTGAGGGGCTTGTGGCTCGATTTCAGTGAGGCTGGTACACGAGAGGCGCATCGTCCGCGTCATGCCGCGAGCCGCGTCCGGCCGCGAAGCGCTGACCAGGGTCGGCTGCGGGCGGCCATCCAGGAGCCAGCGCCAGGCCAGCATCAGCGCGCAGCTGTCGCCGTCCTGGCCAGCGCAGCTGATGAGCGTCTTGCCGACCTCGGGCCAGGACAGCTGGAACCCACTACAGCGCCCATGGTCCTGCCGTGGCTGGGAGTCTGACCGGCGCCTAAGCCCCGACTGCCTCCTTGAAGCTGGCGATAACGCTGGCCGGGATCCTGCCGCGGTCACTGACCTTAAGGCCCTGGCTCTTGGCCCAGGCGCGGACCTCCGCGGAGTTCGGCGCGCCGGCGGCGGCGCGGCGGCCGCGGACCGGCCGCCGGGCTGAGCTACTGACCCTGCGGCCCGCCTGAATGTATTTATCCAGGGCATCGCCGAGTGCCTTTGCGTTCGCGGCGTTCAAGTCGATCTCGTAATCGGCGCCGTCCACTCCGAAGCGGACCGTTGCTTCTGCCGCACTTCCGTCGAGGTCGTCGACGAAGAGAGTCTGTACGCGCTGAGCCATGAGAACTCCGTTCTTGGGGGAGATAATAACCGTGGCTGGTCGTCGGGAACCCAACTCGCAGATCCAGGCGCATGATGTTCTTACCAGTATCAGGATTACTGACGCTAGTCAAAATACCGCACTTTCGGGCCGGAGTGTTTTGACAACCAAATAGCAATTCTGTAACGGCCGTGGCTGGACTGCGCTGCGGGACCGGCGGGCGGCCGCCAGAGCTCAGTCCCAAGGTCGGCGGCGCTGGCTGCAGACGCCGCGCCAATGTGGCCTGAGAGCAGGCGATGATACCGAGGCCTCGCACCCCGTAGAAGCGTATTTGGCCTGCGGGCGCCCAGCACAGGCTGGAGCTATCAATGGCAGCTATCTGCGAACACATAACACCGCGATAAGGTCCGCCTGGCCGTCAGCAGCGATGGAATTTGACGAGCTGCAGCGTTATGGCATTCCTGCTAAGAGGATATCGCCGATACAGCCGGGTACCCCGCCAGGGCGAGCAGGATGAGCGCCGTGATCCGGTTGATCCAGGCCGGCGGGATCACGCTCAGGCTCTTGGCACCGATGCTGACCGCAATTGCCGCGACGGTCCACAGGCCGAGCGTTGCGCCGGCGTATACCAGCACTGGGTTATACCGCGCCGCCAGGTTCGCGGCCGTGAGCTGCGTGATATCGCCCCACTCGGCCAGGAAGATCACAGCGAAGCTGGTCGCGGCGACGCGCAGGAACGAGGTCGTGCTGGGGGCCTGCTGGGCCGCGCCTTCGCCCTCGGCCTGAGCCGGACGGTAACTGGTCACCCACAGGTAGACCCCGCCGACGACGAAGAGTCCGGCAACGACCCAGTCGACGACACGGTGCGGCAGCAGGGCCAGCAACTGGCCGGCCGTGACAGCTATAGCCATATGCACGGCAAAGGCTGCCGCGACGCCGGTCCAGACAGCTGATGCTCGGTACCGGGTCGCCAGTACCAGCGAGGCGAACATCGACTTATCCGGAAGCTCAGCCAAGAGGGTCACCGCGAAGGCGATGCCGATCACTGCAAGCTCGGGCATGTGCGGCGTCCTCTGCGCTCGTAGCCCGTCCGCAGATTCCGCTCAGGGGGTCTTCGGCCGGGTATGACTCAACAGCCGAAGGTCTCGCCCACCACTGCGTAGTGGCCTGGCGGCCGGGTGCATTGCGCGCCGGGATTGTCGGCCAGCCAGCAGCGGGACTACTCCCCTTCGCGATCATCATACCCGGCGTGGCCGAGATTGCGCTCCGGACCTGTCGGAGGTGCCGTGCGCGAGATCTTACTCTCGATTGTGAGAGCCTTATCATAACTGAGATTATTCGATACACTCGGGTCCGTGACAGACTCCGCCGATCTGCTGCTGCATCCCGTGCGGCTGCGCATCGTGCAGGCGTTCCTTGGTGACCGGGCGCTGACGACGACTCAACTGAGCGCCGAGCTCTCCGACGTTCCGGCAGCGAGCCTGTACCGGCACGTGGCCCGCCTGGTCGCGGCCGGCGTGCTCCAGGTCGTTGCCCAGCGACGGGTACGGGGGGCCGTGGAACGCACCTATGTGCTCCGCCTCGCCGCCGCCCGGGTGAGCCTCGACGAGATAGCAGCGATGACCGCCGACGACTACCGGCAGATGTTCATGGCCTACGTTGCCGGGTTGCTCGCGGATTTCGACCGCTACCTGCAGCGGCCCGAGGTGGACCTGGTCAAGGACGGGGTCGCGTTCGCGATCGAGGGTCTATGGCTCGACGATGCCGAGTTCGCCGAGCTGATGCGGGATCTGTACCGGGTGCTGCAGCCCCGGCGCGCGAACGCCCCGAAGCCTGGGCGCAAGCGGCGGCTGCTCGCGTCGGTGCTGCTGCCGGGCGACGAGCCCGCGGCTGCTCCGCGATCGCGCGACCGCAAGGAGGAGAGAACGTGACCAGTGAGAGCAAAGTGACCGCTGACTATGAAGTGAGTACCGAGAACATCACGTTTGTTGCTGACGGCTGCGCGCTGGCGGGCACATTCACCGCAGTAGCGCAGCCGGTTGCAGCGGCGCTGCTGATCACCGGGTCGGGCAGGACCGACCGCGACTCGGATGTGCGCCTGCCCGGCGGCCTGATGCTGCGCGCCGGAATCACCCGAGCCTGCGCCGAGGAACTCGCAGCGGCAGGCGTCTCGGCGCTGCGGTACGACAAGCGCGGCGTCGGCGCCAGCAGCGGCGACTATCTGAGAACAGGGATGCCACAGCGCCTAGCTGACGCCCGCTTTGCTCTGGGCTGCCTGGCGGACCGGTGCCCGGGCCTGCCGCTGATCGTGCTGGGGCACAGCGAGGGCACCTATTACGCTGCGCAGCTTGCTTCCGGGACCGGCGGCGTTGCCGGTGCGGTGCTGCTGTCGGGCGCAGCCCGGCCGGGCGGAGAGGTGCTGACCTATCAGACCGAGCAGCTAGCTGATCGGCTCCCGGCCAGTGCCAGGCTGATACTGCGGCTCATGCGCACCGACGCCGTGCGGAGCCAGCGCAAGAACCTGGCCAAGATTATGGCCTCGTCCGCTGACGTCATGCGGGTACAGGGGACGAGGGTTAATGCCAGGTGGGTCCGCGACTTCGTGCGCTACGAGCCGGCGACCGCACTGGCCAGCGTGACGGTGCCGCTCCTGGCCATCACCGGCGGGCATGACCTGCAGGTCCCGCCTGCTGACGTCGAGGCCATGGGCCGGCTGGTCCGGGGGCCGTTCGAGGGGCACGTCGTTGGTGATCTCAGCCATATGCTGAGGCCCGACCCCGACTCGGTCGGCCCGCGCGGTTACCGCCGCATGGGCCGCCAGCCCACCAGCCCGGAGGTGCTGGCAATCATCGGGGCGTGGGTGCGCAGGCACTGGGGCGCAGCGTGACGACGGCGCTGCTGGCGGGCCCGCATGGCCCGCATCACTTGCCTGGGGGGCTGCTCGGAGCGCTAGTTCCGGTGCTGGCGCTGCTCATCGCGCTCGACGCTTACTGCCTGATCAGCCTGGCAAGAGCCACGTCCGTCCGCTATCTGCCCAAACTCGCCTGGGTGTTCGTGATCTTGCTCGTGAGCGCGCCGACGGGCGCACTGCTGTACCTCTTCTTCGGTGTCGACCGGACGCACGCATCGGGCACACCGAGGCCGGGTACGAGGCGCGTGGCTCCGAGCTCGGAGCCGCATACCAGTTCGGCCGCAAGGGCAGCAGCACCGGCTGACGACCGCATGATCGTGACCACGTCTGCCCTCACCAGGGACTATGGCGGCACTGGCCTGTTCGGGGTTGACCTTGCGGTGCCGCGCGGGTCGGTGTACGGCCTGGTTGGCCTGAATGGCGCCGGCAAGACGACGCTGCTGTCGATCCTGCCCGGCATGCGGCGCCCCGACCGCGGCAGCGTCGCGGTGGCCGCCGAGCGATGGCGGATCGCAGTCTGTCCGGACGTGCCGGAATTCGACGGCTGGCTGACTGCCTACGAGGTGGTAGACCTGGCCCGGTCACTGGTGGCGCCGTCGGCCGGAAGCCAGGCGGTCCGCACGGCGATCGCCACGGTCGGCCTGGCCGGCTCTGCGGACCGGCGCGTCGGCGGGTTCTCCCGCGGCATGGTCCAGCGGCTCGGACTGGCATGTGCCCTCGTGGGAGACCCCGAGCTGCTGATCCTCGATGAGCCGACGTCGGCTCTCGATCCGGCTGGGCGGGCCGAGCTGCTGGACTTCGTCGCGGGGATGCGGGGCAGGCGGACGGTCATCTTCTCCAGCCACATCCTGGCCGATGTTCAGCGCGTCGCCGACGAGGTCGGGATCCTGCGTGACGGCCGATTGCTCTACCAGGGGCCGACTCAGGAGCTGATCAGCACCTACCTGAGGCCGAGCTGGCTGGTCCGCCTTGCGGGCGAGACCCAGCAGGTCACGGCCGCGATGGAAACAGCCGGATGGGCTACCAACGTCGAGACGGCGGGGAACGATGCCATCAGGGTCGACGCCGTGACCATTGAGGCTGGCGAACGGGGCATCCCCGCGGTCATCGCGAGCTGCGGCGCCCGCCAGGTTGCCTGCGAGCCCGTGGCTGCCGACCTGGAGTCAGCGTTCCTGGCGCTGACGGGTGCAGGCACGGCTGCGTGGGCGGTGCGGGCATGAACCTGTGGCGCCTGGAGTGGCTGCGCCTGATCCGTACTCCGCGCGCGCTCGCGCTCGGGGCCGTGTTTGTCGCAATTGGCCTCATCGAGCCCGTCGTCGTCAGATATGAGAGCACGCTGCTGGCTCACGTCGGTAATGGCGTGCAGGTTTCCGGGCCGCCGCCCACTCCGGCAGACGGACTCAACGGATACGTCAGCGAGGTCGCGTTCGTCGGCCTGATTCTGGTCGTGATTCTCAGTGCAAGCGCATTCAGCTTCGATGCCCGGCCCGGTCTCTCGACGTTCTTGCGGACCAGGGTCTCCAGCACCTGGCAGCTGGTGAGGCCGCGGTTCGTCGTGAGCGCGGCCGGTGCCACCGTCGCCTATGTGCTCGGCACCGTCGCAGCCTGGATCCAGATCCGCTCACTGCTCGGCTCCCTGCCAGCATCCGGGCTGCTGGGCGGCACGCTGTGCGGAATCGTCTACCTGACGTTCGCGATCGCCGTGACTGCCATGGCCGCGTCCATAGCGCGCGGCACGCTGGCGACGGCGGGCATTGCATTCGGAGTCCTGCTCGCGCTGCCCATTCTCGGCACGATCGGTACCATCGCAAGCTGGCTGCCGAGCGCGCTGGTGACCGCCCCTGTCGACCTGGTGGACGGGGCTCAGCAGCTGCCGCATTTCCTGCCCGCCCTCGGGGTGACGGTGGTGGCAGGCGCTGCCGCCCTGTGCGCGGCGGCGACGCGGCTGCGCAGCCGCGAGATCTGATCGGCCCGTGATCTGAAGGGGAACCTGGTGGCAGACGAGACAATCAGCGGGTTCCTTGAGCAGCTGGCGGCGCGAACCGCAGCCCCCGGTGGTGGCGGCGTTGCCGCGCTGCAGGCAGCCCAGGCCGCAGCGCTCGTGGCGATGGTTGCCCGTTACTCTGACGGGCGACGGTCCGCCGGGCATGCGGAGCTCGTAGCAAGCGTGCTGGGCGAGGCGGACGAGCTACGGGCCGAGTGCGAAGCGCTGATCACGGCAGACACCCAGGCGTTCGGGTCGGTCGCTGTGGCCTACAAGCTGCCCAGGAACACCTCGGATCAGAAGGCCGTGAGGTCGGCGGCGATAGCAGCCGCGCTCGTCCCGGCGACCGGTCCGCAGGCGGAGATCGTCGCTGCCTGCGGCCGGCTGCTCGGTCTCGCCGAAGCACTGCGCCCGGTTGCCAATCGCAGCGTGATCGGTGATCTGGCTGCTGCCGTCGCAGCGATCGCAGCGGCCGCAGCGACCGGGCGGATCAACATCGAGGCGAACCTGGCGGGCATCACCGATGCGGCCGCCCGCGCACGCTACCTCGAGGTCGCGGCGGGCGTCGACGACGTGCTGGCGCGAGCTGACGCACTCACTGCGAATGTGCGGGCTGAGCTGGCGCGCTCGCCGCGGCCCCGCAGTTAAGCCCGCTGGCGGAGCCGGCCCACCAGCCTGGCCGCCGGGATCGTCGCTACCCAGACCGCGAACGCCCACTGGGTGGCGAACGCGAACGCGACCGGGATCGAGATCGCGAACATCGCGGCGACGGTGAGCAGCGTCGCATCGTCATACCTGATGCCAGGTCCTGGTGCTCCCGGCCGGAGCAGTGAGTTTGCCCTGATGTGACGGCTCATCAGCAGTGCTGTCAGCATGGTGATGACTTGGATGATCGCGTAGAGACTGAACCTGATGCCGAAGGCGCCGGTGCCCGACAGCACGCGAGTGGCGAATGGCATGATCACGACCATCAGCAGCCAGACCATATTCAGGCTGATGAGGTGCGCGTCCAGTCTGGACACGTTCCGGAACAGCCGGTGGTGTGCTCGCCAGTGGTTGCCGATGACCACGAAGCTGATGAGGAACGTCAGGTAGCCCTGGCGGTAGGGTTCCGCCCACAGCGCAGTCAGCGCAGCGCCGTTGGACATATGCGCGGTGATATCCGGAGCGCGCAGGTCGAAAGCCAGCAGGGTCATCGCGATCGCCGCGACCGCGTCGGTGAAGAAGATCAGCCGCTCAGCGGCCATGAACTCCACTTCCGCGGCGGCCTCACCGCCAGTCGGCGCGCTGCCCAGGGGGTCGCTGTCTTCGGTGGCGCTGTGTTCAGGGGCGCTGTCTTCGGTCTGCTCAGTCATCGGCCCGCACGATAGTAGTTGACCTGGACCGGCAGGCTACCGGCTCAGCCCAGCAGTTCGAGGAATTCTGCGGCATCCCGGACCCGGACCAGGGAGCTGCGGGTCGCTTCCGGTACGAAACCGGTCGCCGTGAGCTCGTCCAGCAGTCCGGCGAGCGGATCCCAGAACCCGCCGACATCCACCAGCGCGACCGGCTTAGCGTGCAGGCCGATCTGCTGCCAGGTGAGGATCTCGAACAGCTCGTCGAGTGTGCCGAGGCCGCCGGGCAGCGCCGCGAACCCGTCCGCAAGCCCGGCCATCAGGGCTTTGCGCTCATGCATGGTGGTAACGACCTCCATCCGGGTCAGACCCGGGTGCGGGATCTCGGCCGCGAACAGGCTGCCGGGTATGACTCCGATGACCTCGCCGCCGGCCGCCAGTGCGGCGTCGGCCATGGCTCCCATCAGCCCGACGCTCGCGCCGCCGTAGACGATGCCGACGCCCGCTCGGGCCATGCTGGCGCCGAAGGCGGCAGCAGCGGCCGCAAACTCCGGCTGGCGGCCGACGGAGCTGCCGAGGAAGACCGCGACCCGCATGCTCAGCTATCCGCCACGGACGATCGCGCTTCGAAGTCCCGGAGTGCCCGCAGGAAGTCCACCTCGCCGAAGGCCGGCCAGTAGCAGTCGCAGAAATGCAGGTATGCTCCGGTGCTCTGCCACAGCAGGAAATTGGACATGCGCTGCTCCCCGCTGGTCCGGATGATCAGGTCAGGCTCCGGCTGGCCGTCACCGGACAGGTGCCGGGCGATGTCGTCTTCGGACACCGTGGCGGCGAGCTCGAGCAGGCCGACGCCAGCGCCCGCCTTTTCGTGCAGCATCGCCCGGACGGCCTCGGTGATCTCCTGCCGGCCGCCATAGCCCACGCACAAGGTCAGGTGGCCGCCAGTCATAGAGCCGCGGGTTGCATCGGCCGCCTGCTTCAGCGCGTCGGCGGTGCTGGCTGGCAGCATGTCCACAAGTCCCGCGATGTGCACTCGCCAGGCCGGGACGGCCGCTGCGATCCGGCCCACGACCACCTGCTCGATGATGTCCATCAGCGCGGCTACCTCCGCGTCATCGCGCCTGGCCAGGTTCTCGGCAGAGCACAGGAACACGGTGACGTGGCGGATGCCGGCGAGCTGGCACCAGGACAGCACCTCCCAGATGTGCTCGGCCCCGTGCCGGTGACCATCGCTCGGACTGGCGAGGCCGGCCTGCTTGGCCCAGCGCCGGTTGCCGTCGATGATGAGGCCGACGTGGCGGGGCAGCGGACCGCGGACCAGCCGCCGCCGCAGGCGCCAGCGATAAACCCGGGAGGCCAGCTTGCGGAGCGGCATGCGCAGCTTGCGGAGCACGTGGCCGAATCTAGCCGGTGGCACTCAGTCGGTCCAACCGCGCGGCTAGCCGAGCGTGTGGCTGCGGCCGCGGAACTCGGCCACGATGTCGTCGCCCCGCCGGACCGTCACGTCATAGATGCCGCTGCGGCCGTAGCGCGCCCGCTCGACTGCGGTGGCGGTCAGCACGTCACCCTCGCGCACCGGAGCGATGAAGCTGATGTCGGCGCCGGCGGCCACGGTAACCGGGCCCTCGCTGTTGCATGCGCAGGCGAACGCGGTGTCGGCGAGCATGAAAACATAGCCGCCGTGGCCGATCGAGTGCCCGTTGAGCATCTGCAGGGCGACCCGCATCTGGACAACGGCCGTGCCCTGGCCGACGTGCAGCAACTCCATGCCCAGGCCGCGCGACGCCTGATCTGCGGCGAACATGGCAGCGGCCGGCCCGCGCGGGATCTCTCGGTGCTGCTCCTCGGCAGACGGCAGTCCCAGCATGGTGCGCTCCTGCTCCATTTGCGCCGCACATCCGGCGCAGGTCGTTGTGCCTCGGAGGCTCCACAAGCGGCGAAGGCTCCGTGGGTATGGTAAGTCGGACGCGCGGGCCGCGGGCGCTACTGTGCTGATCATGCTGAGTTACCGCCAGCCCGGCACCGTACTGACCGAACGCATGTTCACCGTTCCGCTTGATCATGACAGGCCGGATGGCGAGCAGATCGAGATATTCGCACGGGAAGTCATCTCCGCCGACAATGCCCGGTCAGAGCACGGCGCTGGCCTGCCGTGGCTGGTGTTCCTGCAGGGCGGACCCGGTTTCGGAGCACCGCGGCCGGTCGGCCAGGATTCGTGGCTGGACCGTGCGCTCCGCGAGTTCCGGGTGCTGTTGCTTGACCAGCGCGGCACTGGCCGCTCCACCCCCGCCACGAGGCAGACACTGGCGAGGTTCCCTGACCCTGCGACCCAGGCCGGCTACCTGTCACATTTCCGGGCCGACGCTATCGTCGCGGACGCAGAGCTCATCCGGCCGCAGGTAACTGGCGGCTCGCCCTGGGCAGTGCTGGGCCAGAGCTTCGGCGGATTCTGCACAGTGAGCTACCTGTCGGCGGCGCCGGAGGGGATCAGCGAAGCGTTCATCGCGGGCGGGCTGCCGGGCCTGTCGGCAAGTGCCGACGATGTTTACCGGCTGACCTATCAGCAGGTGGCAGCCAAGTGCCGGGAGCACTATGAGCGGTACCCGCAGGATGTCGAGGGGGCGCGAAGGGTCGCGAGAGTGCTGGCCAGCCGGGCGGAGGCCGGGAATCCGGTCGAGTTGCCCGGCGGCGGTGAGCTCACGCTCGAGCGGTTTCAGTCGATCGGTCAGCTGCTTGGCTCAAGCACCGGCTCACATGCGCTCCACTATCTGCTGGAGGATCCGTTCGCCGGGCCGGACCTGAGCGACGACTTCCTGCACCGGGTGCAGGCGCTGCTGTCATATGCCTCAGCGCCGCTGTACGCGACCGTGCACGAGGCCTGCTACGCGCAGGGCGGACCGACCAGGTGGGCTGCGCAGCGGGTGCGCGCGGAGTTCCCCGAGTTCAGCCCCTCAGCGGCGATTGACGGCGACCGCCCGCTCCTGTTTACCGGCGAGATGGTGTACCCGTGGGCGTTCTCCCATGACCCCGTGCTGAGGCCGCTGGCCGGCGCAGCAGAGCTGCTGGCACAGCGGGAGGACTGGCCGGCCCTGTATGAGCCCGGCGAGCTGAGCCGGAACGAGGTACCCGCAGCGGCCGCGATCTACTTCAACGACATGTACGTGCCACGAGAGCTCTCGCTGCCGACCGCGGCGGCGGTCCGGGGGCTGCGGACGTGGGTGACCAGCGAGTACGAGCACGACGGCCTGCGCGTCAGTGACGGTGCCGTGCTCGACCGGCTGATCGCGCTCGCCCGCGGTTGCGCGTGATAGCTGCCAGCGATGAGCCGCGACGCCAGGGCTTGGTGATCCGGTCGCCGGGCCCTGCCGCTAGGCTATGCCGATGCCGACCATAACGCGGACCTGCCTGTGCCTGATCAGGCGCCACACAGCGACGGGGCCGGAAGTGCTCCTGGGACTGAAGAAGTCGGGCTTCGGCGCCGGCAAGTGGGTCGGCCTCGGCGGTCACGTCGAGGAGGGTGAGAAGCCCGAGCATGCCGCGGTGCGCGAGGTGCAGGAGGAGTCTGGGCTGGTGGTGCCGGCCGACTCGCTGCAGCACCTGGCGAGCATCGAATTCCGGTTCCCGGCCCGGCCAGCCTGGGACCAGACTGCCGAGGTCTTTGTCACGTCGGTCTACCAGGGCGAGCCCGAGGAGTCTGACGAGGTTGCGCCGCGCTGGTTCGGCGAGCAGGAGCTGCCGCTGGACAAGATGTGGGACGACGCCAAGTACTGGCTGCCGCTAGTGCTCGGCGGACAGCACGTGGACGTGCTCATTACGTTCGCCGACGACTGCGCGACCGTCGCAGCAACGGACCCCGATCTGGTCGCCTAGCTGGGCTTACTGGTACGAGATCAGCAGCGGTGCTGGCTTGTGGTCGATGGTCGCCCGCGGGCCAATCATCGGGGTGTCCTTGACGTAGAAGTCTTTCCAGCCGAAGAAGACGCCCCTGGGCGCGTTGGCCACCACGGCCGCCCACGTCTGCTGCTTAGTTGACGGTGCGCCCTGGCCGTCCATGTTGATCACGATGGCCAGGTCAGTGTGCCGGGTGTCCAAGCGCTGGATGCCGCGGATCATCGACAGCCGGAACTCGTGCAGCTCGAGCAGCTTCTGCGGCAGGTGGTACTTAGCGGTTAGCCGCGCCAGCCAGGCCGCAACGTCATTGACCTCGCTGATGTCGATGCTGCCGATCTGGCGCAGCGGAAGCTGGTGCGGGCCGAGATGCCACTCCGGGTCCAGGGCGAGCCCGACGTCAGGCAACATCAGCAAGGACCGGTAGAGCTTGGCTTGGGTGAGCAGGTTGGCCCGGCCAGGCTGCAGGTCCAGGGTCACGTACATGCCGGCCTTCGCCGCGGCCCGCACCCATGACCGGAGGCTTGCAACGCTCGACTGGTAGGAATAGGTGCCGCTGCGACCTGGCGATGCCTGGGCCACGGTGGCGATGATCTCGAAGGCAGCGATCACCGGCACCTTGCTCAGCGCGGAGTACTGCGCAGCGACAGCCCTGGCACGGGCGATGCTGGCCGGCAGGTCCTGCTGGCCCAGGGCGCCCAGTGCCGGGGTGCTGGGATTGCCGTACAGGGCGACGATGCGGCGCGCTGGGAACAGCACCTGGCCGCCGCCCGGCAGCTGAACGCCGGTCTCGGCGACCGCCACCCGGTCGGCGAGCTGGCGGTCCGGCCCGAAACCGGCGCCGACCGCCACGACCTGGACCGGCTTCGATGCCGCCAGCGCGCGGATCGCCGCCGGGTCGGTGCCCGGGTCATAGCCGGACACGTCAATGACCTGCGCTCCGGCCACCCGTGCTGTCGTCGACGCCGCGATGGCTACAGCAGATCCGGCGGCCGGGTGCCCGCGGTGCACGAGTACCGAGACTCGTCGCAGCGGCGCAGCAGCCCTGGCGGCCGGCATGGCGCGGGCGCTCGTCACCACCTTGACCCCGGGCAGGTCGTGAGACAGGACCGCCGGGGCGATGCCGACGGGCAGCACCGCACGGGGGCGCAGGTCCTTGATCGCCACCCGGAGTGCGCTCAGCTGAGCCCCGGTGCCTGGCGACAGCAGCAGCAGCGGCGCGTGCGCCCTGCTGGCGATGCCAGCGGCCGCAGTGACCTCCGACGGCCGGGCGGCGTTCGCCACGACGGCTGACGGGGCGGCCGACAGCAAGAGCCGCGCGAGGTCGGCGCTGATGGCGGCCGGCGATCCGGCGAGAACTGATGTCACCGCGCTGGGCTGGCGAGGCAGGACTGCCGCGCTTGCGGCGGTTGATCTGCCCGAGGGGGCGACCGTGCCCAGGCTCACGGCGATGACCGACGCAACCACCAGCACGAGGGCTGTGGCTATCCATACCACCGCACGCGGCATCCGCACCCGGCTTCGCCTCGCCCTCAGCGCGTGGCTTCCCTGATGCACGGTGCCAGTCCATTCGTCGTGCGCACAGGCCCGGGCCTCCGGACTGGCGCGGGCACGTCGCTGCTGGGTATGCATCGCGATGATGACAGAGACAGCAGCGCGATGCGCGGCCGGAGACGGAATAACATTCGTATTCGCTATCGTCCGTGTCAGGGCATTTTATCCGAACCGGGCAGGTCCTGACCCGGGCTGACAGCCGCAGTGCCGTCTGCCCACTAGGTAGTTGTGGTCAAGCAACCTTCTCGCGGTAGGCTGCACAAGCGTGGGCGTTATTTCGAGGCGGCAGCCGGAGCTCCAGGAATCTACCGGGCAGTCTGAAAGGTACAAGTGGATTGCCCTGTCCAACACGACGCTCAGCATCACCATGGCGACGATCGACGGCTCCATCGTGATCATCGCGATGCCCGCCATCTTCCGCGGCATCCACCTCAACCCGCTCGGGCCCGGCAATATCGTTTATGTGCTCTGGATGATCATGGGCTACCTGCTGGTGCAGGCAGTGCTCGTGGTGACCTTGGGACGGCTCGGCGATATGTTCGGCCGGGTCAAGATCTACAACCTCGGCTTCGTCGTCTTCACCCTGGCCTCGATCGCGCTCTCGCTTGACCCGCTGACCGGGAGCCACGGCGCGCTCTGGCTGATCCTCTGGCGTGTGGTGCAGGCGTTCGGTGGCGCCATGCTGATGGCGAACTCGGCAGCGATCCTGACGGACGCCTTCCCGGCGAATCAGCGCGGCATGGCGCTGGGCATCAACCAGATCGCGGGAATCTCCGGCCAGTTCGTCGGCCTGCTGCTGGGTGGCCTGCTGGCAGCCTGGGACTGGCGTGCGGTCTTCTGGGTCAACGTTCCGATCGGTGTCTGGGGCACGGTCTGGGCTTACCGCAGCCTGCGCGAGATCGCCACCACACGGAAGGCCAAGATCGACTGGGTCGGGAACGCGCTGTTTGCGGTCGGTGCCACCAGCCTGCTCGCGGCCATTACCTACGGCATCCAGCCGTACGGCGGGCACACGACGGGCTGGACCAGCCCGATGGTCCTGACCGGGCTCATCGGGGGCGCGGCGGTGCTGGTGATCTTCGGCATCGTCGAGACCAAGATCGCCGAGCCGATGTTCCAGATGGGACTGTTCAAGATCAGGGCATTCGCCGCCGGGAATGCGGCCAGCCTCATGAGCTCGATGGCCCGTGGTGGCCTGCAGTTCATGCTGGTGATCTGGCTAGCCGGAATCTGGCTGCCGCTGCACGGATACGACTACACCGTGACCCCGCTGTGGGCGGGGATCTACATGCTGCCGCTCACCGCCGGATTCCTGATCGCCGGGCCGATCTCCGGCTACCTGTCTGACCGGTTCGGCGCTCGTCCGTTCGCGACCGCCGGCCTGCTGGTCGCGGCATGCGCGTTCACCGGCCTGCTGCTGCTTCCGATCAACTTCCCGTACCCGGCCTTCGCCGCCATCATCTTCTGCAACGGCCTGGGCTCCGGGCTGTTCGCCTCGCCGAATACCTCCTCGATCATGAGCAGCGTCCCGGCCGGGCACCGCGGGGCAGCCTCCGGCATGCGGTCGGTCTTCCAGAACTCTGGCATGTCACTGTCGATCGGGTTCTTCTTCTCGCTGATGATCGCCGGGCTGGCCTCGACACTGTCGAAGACGCTTAACGCTGGCCTGCGCGCGCAGGGCGTGCCCGCCGCGGCCGCGGCGCATGTGTCCAGCCTGCCGCCGGTCAGCACACTGTTCTCGGCGCTGCTCGGCTTCAACCCGATCAAGAGCATGCTGGCACCGACCGGAGTGCTGGCGAGACTGCCCGCTCGCAACGCGGCGATCCTGACCGGCAAGCAGTTCTTCCCGAACCTGATCTCCGGGCCGTTCCACCACGGGCTGGTCATCGTCTTCAGCGCCGCCATCGTGATGTCGGTACTTGGCGCGCTGATCTCGCTGCTGCGCGGCAAGCAGTTCTACTACGCAGAGCATGAGGCGGCCAGCGTAGAATCGGTCCGTGCCACGATATGAGTACCGCTGCCGTGCCTGCGGCGACACCTTTGAGCGGACTCGCCCGATGAGCGAGTCGTCAGCCCCTACTAGCTGCCCGCAGGGCCACGACGACACGGTCAAGCTGCTGTCGACGGTGGCTGTGGGCGGCCGGGCCTCCGGATCGGCCGCGCCCAGGGCCGGCGGCGGCTGCTGCGGCGGGGCCTGCGGCTGCGGCTGAGCCTGGCTCAGGCCGAGAACCGCTCGACCTGGCGCATCTTGTTCGTCGCGTCCAGCGCCGCGACCTTGTACGACTCAGCGAGCGTCGGGTAGTTGAAGACGGCGTCGACCAGGTAGTCGACGGTGCCGCCACAGCCCATGACGGCCTGGCCGATATGGACGAGCTCGGTGGCGCCGGTGCCGAAGACGTGGACGCCGAGCAGCCTCCGGTCGACCGGTGAGACGAGCAGCTTGAGCACCCCGTAGGAATCGCCGATGATCTGGCCGCGGGCGAGCTCGCGGTAGCGGGAGACGCCCACTTCGAACGGCACGCAGTCGCAGGTGAGCTGGTCTTCGGTCTGCCCGATGAAGCTGATCTCCGGGATGCTGTAGATCCCGATCGGCTGGAGCGGGCTCACCGCGTGCTGGGCCTCACCGCAGGCGTGATGGGCGGCCTGGCGGCCCTGCTCCATCGATGTGGCGGCCAGGGCCGGGAATCCGATGACGTCGCCGACTGCGTAGATCGACGGCACGGACGTTCGGTAGAACTCGTCGACGCTGATCCGGCCCCGGCCGTCGGCGGACAGGCCCGCGGCCGCCAGGTCGAGGTCGTCGGTCATGCCCTGGCGACCGGCCGAGTACATCACGGTGTCGGCGGGGATGCGCTTCCCGCTGGCCAGGGCCGCGATCGCCCCTTCCGGGCGCCGTTCCACCGCCGACACGGTCTCGCCGAAGCGGAAGGTGACTGCCAGGTCCCGCAGATGGTACTTGAGGGCCTCGACGACTTCGAGGTCACAGAACTCCAGCATCCGGTCGCGCTGCTCGACGACCGTGACCTTCGTGCCGAGCGCAGCGAACATCGAGGCGTACTCGATGCCGATGACGCCGGCGCCCGCCACCACCATCGATCGCGGTACCCGGTCGAGCTGCAGGATGCCGTCGGAGTCGATGATCGTCCGCTCGTCGAACTCGACGCTGGCAGGACGGGCGGGCCTCGTGCCGGTCGCGATGATGATCTTGTCAGCGCTCACCTCGCGGCTCCGGCCGCTGCCGTTCGAGACTTCGACCGTCTTCGGGCTGGTGAAGCGCGCCGTCCCGGTCAGGACGCTGACGCGGTTGCGGGTGAGCTGGCTGCGGACGACGTCGTTCTCCCGGCTGACGACGTGATGCGTCCGGGCGGTCAGGTCGCCGATCGTGATTTCGTCCTTGAGCCGGTAGCTCTGCCCGTACATTTCGCGCTGGTCGAGCCCGGTCAGGTAGAGGACGGCCTCGCGCAGCGTCTTGGACGGAATAGTGCCGGTATTCAGGCACACGCCGCCGAGCATGTCCGGCCGCTCGATGATCGCCACGCTGCGGTCGAGCTTGGCAGCGGCGATCGCCGCCTTCTGGCCGCCGGGGCCAGAGCCGATCACGAGAACGTCGAAGTCATCCACACGGTTCAGTGTGACGAGATAACGCAACATTCGGAAGGTTCTGGAGGACTGACATGCAGCAGCCACATCCTGAGGACTACATCGCCGAGATCAGGAGGAGCGCCGGGACGCTCGCGGACAGCGTGCGTACTGAGGCGCAGCTGGCCGAGTGGCTGGCCAGCACACCGTTCTGACGGGGCTGTCTAACCGGGCCGGGCCGCCGGCCGGCTTGACTGCCGGGGCCGCGCGTGCCGATGCTCTAAGTCGAAGGGCGGGTGAGCCATGTTCGAGCGCTTTACCGACAAGGCACGCCGGGCCGTCGTGCTGGCAGCGGATGAAGCCAGCTGGCTGGGTCACGACCACATTGGCACCGAGCACATCCTGCTGGGCATTCTCAGCGAGGGCGGCGGGATCGCTGCAAGTGCGCTGACCTCGCTTGGTATCACGCTGGAAGCGGCCAGGGCCCAGGTCGCCGCGACCGCCGGGCCTGGACAAGTGCCACCTGCGCACATCCCGTTCACGACCCGGGCCAAGAGATCGCTCGAGCTGGCCCTGAGGGAGGCCCTTCAGCTTGGCTACGACTACATCGGTACCGAGCACATCCTGCTTGGCGTGATCCACGACGATAAGGCCAGCGGCGCTCAGGCGCTGACAGGACTCGGAGCCGACCTCGGAGCCGTCCGCCAGCGGGTCATCGAGCTGCTGCCGAGGCGCCGCAGCACGCCTCGCACTGTGGTCAGGGGCGGGCCGCGAGTGCACCTCGGCCCGGACGAGGACGCCGCCGCCCGACTCGATGCGCTCGCCGTGCGGCTGGCGGCAATCGAGCGATGGGTGGGCATGCAGCCCGACCTGACCGCCGCCGATGCTGAGATCTCCCAGGTGCGCAGGGAGAAGGAAGCGGCGATCGACGCGCACGATTTCAGGCGTGCTGAAGAGCTGAGCGACACCGAGACCGAGCTGCTGGTCGACCGGGACGCGAGGTCGCGCGAGTGGTCCTCGCGGCCATCACTGGCCGCGGAGATGGCTGAGCTGCGCGCCGAGGTCGCGCGCCTGCAGGCGGCGCTGCACGGCCGCGGCTGACGTGCGGCTAGAGCCAGCTCAGGCGCGCGCTGGTAACGTCCCCGGCCGCCGGCCCAGCGCCCAGCCGCCCGGCCTTCACCTGGTCGAGCATGCCGGTAACGGCACGCTGGATGTCGGGCACGACCTCCCGCAGGCTGCTAGCATCCGCGGTCAGCGTCGCGTCCAGCTCGATGCCCGCCCGCTCCAGCAGGCCCTCGAGGTCAGACAGCATCGTGCCGACGAACGCGACCGGGTCCCTGGACAGGTCGCGGTCGAACACCCGCCTGCCAGGTTCCCAGTCCCTCATGTTGGGATGATGGTGCGCCCGGTTCAGGCTTCCTGGCGTGCCCTCCGCGCTTTCCAGCAAGTCGGCTCGCCAGACGGGCTCGGAGATGCTGATCGGCCGGGCCGAGTAGATCGAGCCGATGAGCTCGCCGGGCTCGAGCATCCGGACTTCCAGCCGGACACCGTGCTCCGCGCCCTCCTGGCCCTTCCCCGGCTCCGGGTCGACAAAGTAGATGTCACCTACTACGACGCCGATCCGGTCGAACCCGAACAACTGCAGCATCTCGCCGTCCAATCTCGCCGGTGCCCCAAGCTCGCCAGTACCTCAGTCATCATCATCGCCCGGGCTCATCACCCCGGCCAGCAGAGAGGTCCGGCCCGATCAGGGACTGACGACTGCGCCCGGCCGGGCTTTCGGCCCTTCTGGCCCGGCCTGGCCGACCCTTGACTAGCAGGACCAGGTATCGGAGGTGAGCAGCGTGACCGAGCAGATGTCGATCCTCGGGGCCCAGTCGTTCCTGCGGGCGCTTCCGGCCGCCTACATCTCACGGCTGGCCAATCTGGCCTGCCACGTCAGTATCCCAGCGGGCCGCCGCCTCTTCGACGAGGACATGCCCGCGCGGAAGTTCTGGATCATCGACGCAGGCCAGGTTGCGCTGGACGCGCTCGTGCCGGGCGTGGGCAGGGTAGTCATCGAGCGGCTGGGCCGGGGTGACGTAGTCGGCCTATCGTGGCTGGAGACGCCGTACCAGTTCAGGTACGGGGCCGTCGCCACCCAGCCCATGCAAGCCTACGAGTTCGACGCCGTGGCCGTCCGGGCAGCCTGCGACGAGGACCCCGCCCTCGGCTATGCACTCCTGGACCGATTCCTCGCCGTCGCGCTACGCCGGCTGCATGCGACCAGGGCCCGCCTGCTTGAGGCGAAGTCCGCCGCTGGCTAGCGGGGATCGGGCCGGTCCACGTTCCAGTGCCGGACGACCGACGCGATCCACTGCCGTTCCGGCTTGTCCTCCCGCCTGTAACCGCGCAGCATCATCCGGCTGATCACGCGCTGGCCGCCGTCGTTGTCGCCGTACAGCAGGTCGATGCTGAGGACGACCTCGTCGTCGTCGCTCTTGACCGTCGAGACGGCTTCGTCGTACTGGCGGTCGTCGCTGTCGCGGAAGGCGCCCTGCCAGAATCCGATGTCGCCCGGCGCGATCAGGATGTCGCGGCCCTGATGCCGGAAGCTCTCCAGCTCTGGCCGCGGCGGGTTGATCTGCACTCCAGCTAGGAAGCGCCAGCCATGCAGCACGGCGATGCCCGGGCCTGCGTTGCGAACCGAGATGCCCAGGTACACCACGCCGTTCTCGAATTCGGCGCTGCCTCGGCCGCCTTCCAGGACCATGTAGCGGCCTTCCTGGAAGAAGATCTTCTGCCGAGTGTCATCGACGCGGGAGGGCACAAGCAGGGGCCGCATGTTGACCATCAGAGCCTGCTCGGCGACGCGTGCGGCCCGGTTCGCCGACCTGACCGACGCAAACGTCGCGACCGCGAGTACCAGGGTGCCGGTGCCGGTCGCAAGCGATGAGATCTCTGCAACGCCGATCATTGCTGCCAAGCTACCTGATCTTCGGCGGCCCACCTGGACGGGCTTCGAACGAGCTAGTATGCCCAGTCACGCATTGCTAGTATGGTTAACCCTGCATTAACGCGGGATGTCTAATTATCGATAATTCTTATAATTCTTGCGGAAACACTCAGTGAGGTTATGGCTGCGGCGCACGGCTCGCGTGACTTCGTGCTCGAGGGCAACGCGAGCGCAAGCTCGGATGTCGTCCAGGCAATGGGCGGACCGAGCCTCGACGGGGGACTGGCCTGGGCGAACGGCGGTCCGGCCAGGGTCAGCAGCCGGACCTGGCTCGATACGTTCGACTGGCGGCTCTATCGGGCCGGACTCACTCTGGAGCAGGTAACTGCCCACGGCCAGGCCGAGCTGGTGCTGACCGGCCGCGAAGGGGACGTCCTGGCCGCGGCGCGGCTGCCGGGAAGCAGCAAGCCGCGCTGGCCGAGGCTGGTCAGCGTGCTGCCCGCCGGGCCACTGCGCGAGCTAGTCGAGCCAGTTGCGGGCGTCAGGGCCCTGACCCCCGTGGCCCGCGCCACCAGCCGGGTCACCGAGCTCCGGGCGCTCAACGACGACGCCAAGACAGTCGCCAGGCTGGCTGTCGACCGGATGTCGGTGACCTATCCAGCGCGAGCGACGACTCCGGCCAGGCTGACGCTCAGCCCGGTCCGCGGATACTCCGGAATTACCGACCGGGTCGGCCGTGCGATGACCGGCCTGCCCGGGATACGCCCAAGCCGCGGGTCCGGCCTGGATGCGGCACTGGCGGCGGCCGGCCAGCGGGCGGGCGACCGGCCGGGCAAGGCCTCCCCCGTGCCACTGAGCCCGTCCATGCCCGCCGGCCACGCAATGGCGGCAATCCTCACCGGCCTCCTGGACTCCCTGGAGGCGAACGTCCCCGGCACCATCAAGGATGTGGACACCGAGTTCCTGCACGACCTGCGCATCGCGGTGCGCTGGACCCGCGCGGCACTCAAGCTGTGCGGCCGGGCGCTCCCCGCCGGGCTGGCGCAGGAGTACCGGCCAGAGTTCCGCTGGCTGGGCGACCTGACTACGCCGACAAGGGACCTGGACGTCTATCTGCTGGATTTCGCGGGCATGGCAGCCGGCCTGGTCGGCGCGGCGCAGAGCGAGCTCACGCCGTTCCATGACTACCTGATGCGCTCGCGAGCGCGGGAGTACCGGCGCCTGGCCAGGGGCCTGCGGTCAGCGAGGTTCTCCCGGCTGACCACCGAGTGGCGGGCATCGCTGGCCGATGTGCGCCCGGCTCGCCGGCGTCCGACGGTCGCGCAACTGGCGGACGAGCGGATCCGCGCCGCGCAGCGCAAGGCGTTGCAGACCGGCCAGCTGATCACGGGCGCCTCGCCGCCGGAGCACCTGCACGACCTGCGCAAGCGCTGCAAGGAGCTGCGGTACCTGGTGGAGATGTTCGGATCACTGCATGACCCGGCCCAGCACTGGCAGGCGGTCAGGGAGCTCAAGGCACTGCAGAACTGCCTGGGCGAGTTCCAGGATGCCGAGGTCCAGCGGACCGAGATCCGCGCGTTCGCTGCCCAGATGCTGGCCGATCGCAGCGCCCCGGCAACGACGCTGCTGGCAATGGGAGAGATAGCGGCCGACCTGGCGAGGCGCCAGCGGGCGGCGAGGAGCGACTTTGACAGCCGGTTCGCGGACTTCGCAAGCCCGGCTAGCCAGGCCCGGCTGGCGGAGCTCGCCCGGACGGCTGCAGCGTGAAGATCTTCGCCACGTACAACATCAAGGGCGGCGTTGGCAAGACAGCCACTGCGGTCAACCTCAGCTACCTTGCCGCCAGGGACGGCTATCGGGTGCTGCTGTGGGACCTCGACCCGCAGGGCGCGGCGAGCTACCTGTTCCGGATCAAGCCCCGGGTCAAGGGCGGCGGCAAGGCGCTGATCAAGGGCACCAAGACAGTTGACGCCGCGATCAAGGGCACCGACTACGACGGCCTGGACCTGTTGCCGGCCGACTTCACGTACCGGAACCTGGACCTGCTCCTGGACGCCGCGAAACGGCCGGACCGGCGACTCGCCAGCCTGCTTGCGCCCTTGAAGTCTGAGTACGATGCCGTATTCCTCGACTGCCCGCCGAGCATCTCGCTGCTGTCAGAGAGCGTGTTGCATGCGGCCGACTTGCTGCTCGTGCCGCTGATCCCGACGACGCTGTCCGTCCGCACCCTTGACCAGCTCACCGAGTTCGTCGGCGGCTTCAACGGGGACCAGCCGGAGGTACTGGCGTTCTTCTCGATGATCGATCGGCGCAAGCGGCTGCACACGCAGATCGCGCAGGAACTGCCCGCCGCCAGGTGTGGTTTCGCGGCAACGGTGATCCCGTCGCTGTCGCTGATCGAGCAGATGTCGGTGCACCGCGCGCCAGTTGTCGCGTTCGCGCCGCGCAGCCGGGCCGCGCTGTGCTACGGCGAGCTGTGGCGTGAGGCACGCGAGCGCGCCGGCCTAGTCTCCGCGAGCTCGGTCAGGGTATGAGCACGATCTTGCCGCGCGTATGGCCGCGCTCAAGCTCGGTGTAGGCGTCGCGCACCTGCGCCAGCGGGAAGGTCGCCGCGATGGGTATCTCGAGCCTTCCTGCCGCCACCAGACCGGCGAGCTCGGCCAGGACGGCCGCACTTGCGCCGGCTGCGTTCCCTTCCGCCTTCACGCCATAGTCCGCCACGGCCGCGAAGTCCACGATGGTGTCGATCCGCGACGGCGCTACGCCAAGCTCGAGCGCGAGCTGGACGTAATTGCCACCCTGGGTGTCGATGAGGGCGTCGACCTGGGGCGCCGCCGCCCGGATCCGCCCGGCCACGCCGTCGCCGTAGCTAACCGGGATGACGCCGTGCTCGGCGAGCCACACGTGGTTGGTCTCTCCCGCCAGCCCGATGACGGTGGCCCCCGCCAGCCGCGCGAGCTGGATCGCGATCGACCCGACGCCGCCGGCAGCGCCTGCCACCACGACCGTGTCGCCCGCAGCGGCTCCGACTGCCCGCACCGCAGCGTAGGCGGTCGCGCCTGCGACAAAGAGCGCGCCGGCCACCTCCCACGGCACCTCGGGGGGCCTGGCCGTGAGGTTCTCTGCCTCGGCTACGACGTACTCAGCGTGGCTGTCCCGGTTGTCGGTGTAACCGATGACCTCGTCACCGACCGAGAACCCGGTCACGCCAGGGCCCGCCTCAGTCACGATCCCGGCCAGGTCGCTGCCCTCGCCCGATGGGAACGTCGCGGGAAAGCGGGAGTGCAGCAGGCCCGACCGGATCTTCCCCTCACCCGGGTTGATCCCAGCCGCCTTGACAGCCACCAGGACCTGCCCCGGCTCTGGCTCAGGCGTCGGGACGTCGACCACCTTGAGGACGTCAACCTCGCCGTATTCATCGAACCGCACTGCTTTCACGGCGGCACCCCCATTCTCCGGCAGCCATTCAGTGGCCTGCATGCCAGCGCGCAGGTGATCAGGCTAGCTGTGCGCAATACCGCCGGCTCGCCGAGGGCGCGGGAAGCGGCCCGCCGGATGCGCGGCGATCAGAAGCGGTGCACGGCCCGGGCCGCCGCGCACGGGGCGCATAGCGGCACAGTGATCTGGCCCATCAGCTCTGACGTGGAGCGGCCGGTAATCACGGCGTCAAGCACCTCGCAGATGCCGCAGTCGTCCGGATGCGCGCGCGCACACATGCACAGGCACGGCCGGCGCCGCAAGACCCGCGCGGCGGATTCGGTGACCGCCCGTACCTCAGGCCGGTTCGCTGCCTCGGCGACCATGTCGCGTGCCGACCGCAGGCGAGCGAGCCCATCGGTAAGAGCCTGCCCGAGTCGGCGGCCGGCCTCTGCGAGCGCGTCAGCCAGCTCGGTGTCCTTGTCATCGCTCATGGTCGCCCCCCTTCTCCGGAATGACCCGCTTCCGACGCTACCTCGCCGCGAGCCGGGCGGATATACCCAGACTTGCTACCGGCCGAAAGCATGGCTGCCTGGTCGGCAGCGCGCTGCGCTTCGATGATGGACTGCAGCTTGTGCGGGAACTCGCGCCGTGGACCCGACCGGAACGCGGCCTTGACGGCGGATACGAGCGCCGGCGTCAGGAGCCGGTCCAGATGGGCAGCCGCGGAGCGGTGGAAGACCGCGGACGGACTTCCGGCCATGTCAGCGATGCTCGCTGCGAGCAGTGCGGCGCAACCGTCGGCCATCCGGGCTGCTGAGCGCCTGAGCCAGGGCAAGTCGGGCCGGCGGTGCAGCGTGCCGTCTGGCCCGACGTGCCGCATCAGCGCGGCCGCGTCTGCAGTTGCGAACAAGCGCGAGAGCGGCACGTAGTACCGGTGGTACAGCCCGGTAGCGACGACGAGTCTGTGCTCCCGTTCGAGCCACAGGGCCAGATCCCTGATGTTCAGGTCCGCCGGCAATTGCGCGATCGCGTGGCCGGAATAAACGCAGTACAGGCCCACGATGCATGTTTCGATCGCAGCCCGCGCGAGCAGCACTGCGTCCTCGTCCCGCCGCATGCTGACCGAGTTGCGGGTGAGCCGCTGCAGCCACAGCAGCCGCAGCAGCGCGAGCTGCGCCGCGTCCATGCCTGTTGCGTCGTCCGCTGGCCAGCGCCGGCACCTGATGAGCTTGTGCGCCCTTCGGTTCACGCGCCAGCGCCGCCACAGGTCCGGGTATGGCAGCACTGCCCGCAGGAGCTGCCAGGAGTCGGCGAGTACAGCACTCATCTTCCCAGCATGCCCGGACGCCCGGCGTGGCCGCCCACGCGGCCCTATGTGCACCACCGGCTGGCGCCGACCTGCTGCCGCGTTAGGGTTACCGCTGAGATGCACGTCGTCGGAATGGTGCTGCACCCAGAGCGCGACTCGGCCGAGGCGGTGGCCGCCGTGCTGGACTGGGCCGTGCGCCGGAGTATCCAGGTGCTCGGCATCGATGCCGAGATCAGGCGCCTGAACTGCGCGGCCATCTCAGTTTCTGGCACCGAGCTTGGCAGCCGTTCCGATCTGGTGGTCAGCCTCGGCGGCGACGGAACGATGCTGCGCGCGATGCGGCTCGCCGACGGCCACCGCGCGCCCGTGCTCGGGGTGAACCTGGGCAAGGTCGGCTTCCTGGCCGAAGTGGACGTCCCTGACCTCCCGGCCGCCTTGTCGTCCGTCGATGCCAAGGAATTCACGGTCGAGCCCAGGCTGGCGGTCGACGCCGTCGTCGGCGATCAGGTCGTCACGGCCTTCAATGACATCGCCGTGGTCCGCTTCCCTGGACGGCCGACGGCCAGGGTGGCGGTCCTGGCGGGCGGGCAGCCGTTCGTCAGCTATGCCGCCGATGCGATCGTCGTCGCGACGCCGGCCGGCTCCACCGCCTACAGCTTCTCGGCGGGCGGACCGATCGTGAGCCCGTCGGTGGAGGCGCTGCTCGTGACGCCTGCCTCGCCGCATTCCGCCTACAACCGCGGCCTGGTGCTGTCCGTCGCCGACAGCCTGGCCCTGGAGCTCCTGCCGGACAGCGGCGAGCTCGCCATGGAAGTAGACGGCCAGGTCGCCGCCCAGCTCATCCCCGGAGACCGGATCAAGCTGCAGCCACGTCCCGGCGCCGCGTCGGTAGTCCGCTTCGGCCGCACGACCTTTTACGAACGTGCCCGCCGCAAGCTCCGCCTGACCGACTCAGCCGAGATCCCGCCGGAGTAGTGGCCAGGCGCCGCCGCGCCCCAGCCGGAGCCCGCGCAGTCATGAGAGTGGACAATGGTGGGTATGTCAGGCAGGCGGGGCGGCAGCAGCGAGCCTGCGGTCCGTCGCCTCGGCCAGCCCGACACCGTCGAGCTCCTCGCTGACCCGGACCGGCCGAGGGCGTGGACGCTGCTGGTGGGCAGTACCCCGCAGTCCTACGTTGACCTGGACGACCCCCGCTACCTCGACTTCGAGTACGTCCGGCGGCTTGGTCACCTGCTGGACCTTTGGGCACCGGACACTGAGCCACTGCGGGTGCTGCACCTGGGCGGCGGGGCCCTGAGCCTTGCTCGCTACGTGACCGCCACCCGGCCCGGATCTAGCCAGCTCGCCGTCGACTGCGACCCAGATGTGATCGATCTCGTCCGCGAACGGCTGCCGCTCCGCCAGCCGAGCCGGCACGGTGGCGGCCGGCCCGGCCGGATCAGGGTCCGCATCGGCGATGGCCGGACGGTCCTCGAGGGGCTGCGGTCCGGCTCGTTTGACGTCGTTGTCGCCGACTTGTTCTCCGGCGCGCGCACGCCGGCGCACCTGACGTCGGTGGAGTTCGCCGCGGCCGCGGGCCGGGTGCTGACACCGGGCGGGCTGTTTGCCGTGAACATCGGCGACGGTCCGCCGCTGGACCACACAAGGGCCAGGGCCGCATCCGTCCGTGCCGTCTTCGGCGCTGCATGCCTCGTGGGTGACGCGGCCGTGCTGCGCGGCCGGCGGTTCGGCAACCTGGTGCTGGCGGCCTCTGATGCTGAGCTGCCGGTAGCGGCGCTGGCCCGCCGCGTCGCGGCGGACCCGTTCCCCGGCCGCGTTGTGGCCGACACCGATCTGGACCGTTTCGTTGCCGGTGCCAGGGTCATCACCGACGGGCAGGCACAGCTATCCCCCGCGCCGCCGCCCGGAGTATTCGCACCCCCTTAGCGGCGGTCGGCAGGGCAGCAGGATGCCGTCAGAGGCCGCCAAGAAACTCAGCCATTGCGGCGCTGACCTCAGCCGGCCGTTCCTGCTGGGTCCAGTGGCCGCAGCCGGGCAAGATGACCGGCCCGGTCAGCCTGGGCAGCACCGCCCCGATGCCGTCGGGACTGACGAAGGTGAGCACGGGGTCCTTGTCGCCTGCGATGAACAGGCTAGGCACGCTGACCGGCGCATGCAGCCAGGCGCCCGTCAGCTCCCAGTTGCGGTCCAGGTTGCGGTACCAGTTCAGCGGGCCGGTAAAGCCGGATTGCGCGTATTCCCTGACGTACTCGTCGATGTCGTGCTGGGTGAGCCAGGCCGGCAGCCCGGCCGCATCCGCGGCCGCATCGAGGAAGCCGCCGCCCGGCGGGATCAGCGACATGGGCGGGCCCTCGCCGCCCAGGCTGCAAAGTACCTTGCGGAAGGTAACGGCGGGGTCCCGGCTCAGCTCGGCGTCGGCAACTCCGGGCTGCTGGAAGTAGACCATGTAGAAGCTGTCGCCCAGCAGGCTGCGCAGCGCGGCGATCGGCGGGGCGCTGCCGCGCGGCCGGTACGGCACGCTCAGACCGACCACGCCGCGCACCCGGTCAGGCCGGAACAGCGCGGTATGCCAGGCCACCGGAGCGCCCCAGTCGTGCCCGGCGACCACCGCCTGATCCTCGCCCAGTGCGTCCATCAGCGCGATCACGTCGCCGGTCAGATGCAGGATCGTGTACTCGCCGATGTCGGCCCGCCCGCCCGGCCCGCCAGGCGGTCCGGTCGCGCAGTAACCACGCTGATCGGGCGCGACTGCGTGATAGCCGGCCTCCGCGAGCGCGGTCAGCTGGTGGCGCCAGGAGTACCAGCTCTCGGGGAAGCCGTGCAGCAGCAGGACGAGCGGTCCCTGGCCCGCCTCCGCGATGTGCATGCGCAGGCTGCCGGCCTGTACATAGCGGTGCGTAACTGAGGTGACATCTGCGGCCGGGTCGGTCATGGGCGGAGGATAGCCCGCGGCGGTCCCGATGTGCGATAGATCGCTGCTGGGATAGGTCTTTCTAGCCGATTGGGTACGCAAGTCGGCCTACTTCGGAGCATTCTGTAGGACAGGAAACACCGTGTTTTCGCCCAGAGGGGGGCCAGTGAGTCGCAGGCTGCTTCGGCTGGAGATTCCGGTCTTCCCCGAGCGGCTGATGTTCCGGGTGCATGATCCGATCGCCGACATCGACGCCCCGGGTGGCCCGGTGCCGCCGGTCGACGCGCTGATCAGCACCGGCCGGGATCAGCTCATCGTGTCCTGCGCGCAGGAGCAGCTCGGCGTCCAGCTCACTGTCGAGGAATGGGACGATGCGCCACCGCCGTTCAGCGACGGCTACGAGGACGAGGCCAAGTGCGTGCTCTACTTGCGCGGGCAGCTCAGCATCAACACGGGGTCGGCCACGTGTGTCCAGGCACTGCGGCTCTCCGGCGGAGTCGGTGACTATGGCATCCGGATCTACACCAGGAACAGGGCTGCAGCGCTGCAGAGCTACCGCGAGCTGTTCCAGCAGTTCTCCGACCCGCTGAGCGATGACTTTCAGCAGGCGCGCAAGCAGCTAGAGGGAATGGAGCAGTACCTGCTCCAGCTGTGGCGGGAGTCCTGAGTATCGCCAGGCATCCAGGGCTAGCTGCCGTTCGGGGCCTTTGACTGCGCTGCCGCCGGCGGCCGGGCGGACGAAGCTCCGTGCGGCGTGCCCCTATGGCCATAGGGACTGAGCACGAACATCATGACGGTGACCGCGGCGATGAGCACCAGAGCCAGCAGGCCGCTGATCGTTCTCGCGCGGTGAAAGCTGAAGGCGCCGGGCAGTCGCTGGCCGCCGAATGCATTAAGCCGGGAGGCTAGCTTCGGATCGTCAATGGCGAGCTGCCGTTCCATTTCGTCGAGCATGCGCTGCTCTTCCATCGACAAGGCCACGGCGCCACCTCCGGCCAGACAATCGGTAGGTCGCGGGCCGCTACCGCGAGCCGGCCCCTTCCGACGATTGTTTACCAGGCCTTTGCCGCCGGCAAGAGGAAGCTGGGTTAACGTCCGCACGAAACTGGGCTGTAAGGCCGCTGCGTGCACTTATGTCCCCGGTCCAGCCCGGCCCCATCCGCGAGCCGTCCTGGGCGTTCGAAATTACGTTTGATATCTTCGAACGTTCGTTCTATCGTAGTCCGCATGCGCTGGGACAATCTGCGGCTCACGCCTGACCCGGCCGACAGCGCGGACCGCAGGCCTCCGGCGTTGTTCGAGCTGGCAGCGGTGACCAGAAGGTTCGACACGCCAGGTTTCCGGGGCATGACCTTTCATGAGGTTCACGCGAAGACCATCATCAGCAAGGTTCCGGCGGCCTCGAGAGTCCCGTTCCGGTGGACGATCAACCCCTACCGAGGCTGCAGTCATGCGTGTTCCTACTGCGCAGCGGGAGAGACGCCGGTGCTGATGGCCGACGGCCGCACCAAGCCGATCGCAGAGCTACAGGCAGGCGACAGCGTTTACGGCACAGTCCGCCAGGGCTCCTACCGGCGGTACGTGCCGACCACGGTCCTAGCGCACTGGCAGACCATCAAGCCGGCCTGCCGGGTCACGCTCGAGGACGGGACCAGTCTGGTCGTCAGCGGGGATCACCGGTTCCTGACCGGACGCGGCTGGAAGTACGTCACCGGCGCCGAGTGGGGCGACGCGCGCAGACCGCACCTGACTCTGAACAGCGAACTGCTAGGCGTGGGCGGGTTCGCTGAGCCGCCCAAGGAGTCGGCCGACTATCGGCGCGGCTACCTGTGCGGGATGATCCGCGGCGACGGCAACATCCATGTCGCCTCCTACGGGCGCCGCACTCGCGGGTGGCGCCACGTGAATCAGTTCCGGCTGGCACTTGTCGACGCAGAAGCCCTTGACCGGACCAGCAGATACCTTGCCCAGGTTGGCATAGCGACGACCGAATTCACCTTCGCGGAGGGCAGCGAGAGACGGAAGCGAATGCGCGCGATCCGGACAGCTGCGCGTGACCAGGTCTGCGCCATCCAGTGGCTCATCGAGTGGCCCGTCGCACCGGGCCCCGACTGGCGGAAGGGCTTCCTGGCTGGAATCTTCGATGCCGAGGGCAGCTGCAGCCGAGGAATACTTCGCATCTCCAACACTGACCCGTCGATCATCGACTGGACTAAGTCCTGCCTTACCTCGCTTGGCTTTGATACAGCTGTGGAGCCGATAACCCGACCCAATGGCCTCACGGTCCTGAGGGTGCGCGGCGGGCTGAGGGAGCGGCTCAGGTTCTTCCACACCGTAGATCCGGCGATCACCCGTAAGCGCGTGATTGACGGCGTCGCGATCAAGGGTGATGCCAGGCTGAAAGTTAAGTCGATCGAACGCCTCGGGCTCGATGTCCCGATGTACGACATCACTACCGGGACCGGTGACTTCATCGCCGACGGCGTCGTCAGTCATAACTGCTTCGCCCGCAACACTCATACGTACCTGGACTTTGACTCAGGGCATGATTTCGACACGCAGATCGTGGTGAAGGTGAACGCGGCGGAGCGGCTGCGGCAGGAGCTCGCGGCGCCACGCTGGCAGCGCGAGCACATCGCGATGGGCACCAACGTGGACTGCTACCAGCGCGCCGAGGGCAGGTATCAGCTGATGCCAGGCATCATCAGCGCGCTTACCAGGGCAGCGAATCCGTTCTCGATCCTCACCAAGGGGACACTGGTGCTGCGTGACATCGAGCTGCTGGGCGCAGCTGCCGAGGTCACGGAGGTCGGCCTCAACGTGTCAGCCGGAATTGTCGATAAAGAGCTTTCCCGGCTCATCGAGCCGGGTACCCCGTCCCCCGACCGGCGGCTTGCGGCGTGTGCCGCGCTGAACGAGCGCGGGCTGCCCTGCGGCGTCCTGATGGGACCAGTGCTCCCGTTCCTGACCGACTCCCCCGCGCAGCTCGACCTCGCCGTGCGCGAGATCGCCGCCACCGGCGCCACCCATGTCAGCGCGATAGTGCTGCACCTGCGGACCGGCGCCAGGGAGTGGTTCGAAGCCTGGCTGAGGGAGTGTTATCCGGACCTGGTGCCGGCCTACGCACAGCTCTACGGCGGCAGGGCTTACGCACCAGCCACTTATCAAGCCGCAATTTCAGCGCAAGTAGCCGAGCTGGCCAGGAAGTACGGCGTGGGCCAGGCGACTCCGGCTAGGGCGCGGCGGGTGCCTGCTGGCGTGCCGACCGCAAGCGCCGCCGAGATGGGGGCGGCGTCAGGCGCGCTGCGTGACACTCAGCTGACGCTGCTCTGATCAGCTGACGCTACTGTGGCCCGGAGCGGGATACCGGCAGACCGGCCGCCTCCCACGCTCGGAAACCGCCGGCGAGATCGGTCGCGCGGTGCACGCCCAGCTCGTGCAGCGCGGCGGCAGCCAGACTGGAGGTGTAGCCCTCGGAACAGGCCACGATGACCTGCAGGTCGTAGCTTGCCACCGGCAGCCGGGCGTCGGATGCCGGGTCCAAGCGCCATTCCAGTACGTTGCGCTCGATGATCAGGGCTCCGGGGAACTCGCCTTCGGCAGCGCGCTGCGCGGCGGGCCTGATGTCCACGAGCAGTGCGCCGGCATCGGCCGCGGCGTAGGCCTCGTGCGGGGTGAGCCGGTCCAGGCGTTCCCTCGCTGTGGCGAGTACCTCGTCAATGGTCCGTGCTCCCGGCGGTGGCGTGATCATGGCATCCAGTGTGCACTCACCAGTTGATCTCTGCCCGCTCGGTGCCTACCTGGACGAGGCCGGACTCCCGCATCTCGTAACGGCGCATCGCGGTCAGCGGCGGTGAGTACGCGTGGACGCTGATCGCTGGTGCTGCCGTCATGTTGCTGACGTCGTGCAGGTGCCGGGCCCCGAAGCTGGTCACTGAGCCGGCCGCGGTCGTCCGGTGCCGTACCCGGCGGCGGGCCGGCGCCGCGAGCGACTCGCGCAACTCGCCCTGAGCGACGGCGAATGCACCGCTCGCCTCGCCGTGATCATGGAAGCCGGTGTGCTGCCCTGGCAGCCAGCTCAGCAGCCAGACCTCGTACTCCCCGGCGAGCGCGAGCCGCCGGAACCAGCGCGGCCCTTCGGTGAACTGGACAATCGGCCGCCAGCTGTGCTCCGCGGCCGCTGTCTCGGTGACGATCTCGGCTAGCTGGGCAGGGCTGAGCCTGGCGTTGGCATCTCCGATGACGCATCCCGGCGTGACGTGCCGCACCACAGTCGCATGGGTCATCCTATGAATCCAATCGAGTTAATTGGTTTTGCGCACCGTAGCACGCCGGATGATCCTGTGGCGATCACTGATGCATATTCTTCTGGGGTGCCAAGCACGGACTCTGTGCTCGAACGCCGCTCGCCGCCCGCGGGAGCGCACCGGGCCTCCGGGCCAGGTGCAGCTGACCTGGCAGCGGTTGCCATTGGCGGCGGAATCGGGAGCGTGGCTCGCTACCTGCTGTCGGCTGCCTTCCCGGCTGGCCACGGCTTTCCGTGGGCTATCTTCGCGGTGAACGTCTCGGGCTGCTTCCTTCTCGGGCTGCTGATGGTGTACCTGCTCGAGATCTGGCCGCCCCGTCGGTTCCTGCGGCCGTTCCTGGCGGTCGGGCTGCTCGGCGGCTATACCACGTACTCCACCTATGCGGGTGGCGTGCTGACGCTGCTGATCGGCCACGCCCCTGCCCTTGCCGATGCCTACGCGCTGACAAGCATCGTGGCGGCCCTGGCAGCCGTATGGTGTGGCATGAGAGCTGCCAGGATCGTGGCCGGGCTGGCGGGCTGGATATCCGCGCGGCGTGAAGAAGGTGGCCAATGAGGCTGCAGGGCCCGGCACGGCGGATCACCATCTTCATCGGCGAGTCCGATCGGTATCACTACAAGCCGCTCTATGCCGAGATCGTGCACCGCGCCCATCAGCGCGGCCTGGCCGGGGCCAGCGTCTTCCGTGGTATCGAAGGGTTCGGTGCGGCCTCCAGGATCCACACCAGCAGGCTGCTGTCGCTGAGCGAGGACCTGCCGCTCGCGATCATCATCGTCGACACCGCCGAGCGGACTGAGGCCTTCCTTGACGAGGTGGCCGACCTCGTGACAGGCGGTCTGGTCATCGTCGATGACGTCGAGGTCCATACCTATACCGGTGGCCCGGCGGCTGGCGCCAATGCACCCGCGGGCGGCGCCTCGTCGTGATCATCCTGGCAGTTCTGGCTGGCGGCATGATCGGAGCCCCCGCCCGGTACCTGGCTGACCGCTTCGTCCAGGCTAAGCACGACAGCGTGCTGCCGTGGGGGACCTTCGCCGTCAACATGGCCGGGTCAGCTGTCCTCGGCTTCCTGCTGGGGGCCGAGCGCCACCTGGGCCTTCCGTCCGTCGTCTTCGCGTTGCTGGGCACGGGCTTCTGTGGTGGCCTGACCACGTTCTCGACCTTCGGCTACGAGACGCTGCGACTGCTGGAGGACGGCGCTGTCGGCGCCGCCGGGCTCAACGTCATCGGCAGCCTTGCGGTCGGCGTGCTGATGGCGTGGCTCGGCTTCCGGCTCGCGCTTGCCGTATTAGCCACGTGCGGCCGCCGCTCCCCGCAGTCATCATGACCGGACGTCGCACGTACAGTGGACTGTCGTGAAAGCACAGCGCAACAGCCGGGAACGGCCGATGCCCGACGGCCTGACTGTCAAGTCAGTCAGCATGGCCGATCCTGGCGATTTGCTGTCCCGGCTGCCCGGACCCGCCGCATCCGCATGGATCCACCATGGCGACGGACTGGTGGGCTGGGGCGAGGCAGCCAGGCTGACACTGCCGGCCGGCGAGGACCGATTCGCGGCCGGCGAGAAGTGGCTGGCCGAGCTCTTCGATGGAGCGCAGGTCCAGGACGAAGTCTGCGTACCTGGCAGCGGCCCGGTCGCATTCGGCAGCTTCACCTTTGATCCGGCGTCCGAAGGCTCGGTCCTGATCGTGCCTGCCGTGGTGACCGGCCGCAGGTCAGGGGTTGCCTGGCAGACCACTATCAGCTCGGGCGCTGCTGACCCGCTGGCCGCGGCGACGGCCCGGGCTAACCCGGCCGAGATGCGATGGTCCGATGGCAGCCTGTCAGCACCTGAGTGGGCACAGGTCGTCTCGGCTGCAGTCGCGAGGATCAAGGCGGGCGAGCTGAACAAGGTCGTGCTCGCGCGCGACCTGGTGGCGAATTCCTCAGCCGAGATCGACACCAGAGTCCTGCTGGCCCGGCTCGCCGCCCGCTCCCCCGGCTGCTACACGTTCGCCTGCGCAGGCCTGGTAGGTGCGACGCCTGAGCTGCTGATCCGGCGCGAGGACCGGAAGGTCAGCTCGCTGGTACTGGCTGGCACGATGGCCCGCGGCGGCAGCAAGGCCGACGACGACGCGCTGAGCGCCGAGCTGCTCGCCTCGGCCAAGAATGCCGAGGAGCACCGGTACTCCGTCGAGTCGGTTCGCGACTTGCTCGCCCCGCTGTGCAGCCAGCTCGCCGTCGATCGGGCTCCGCATCTGCTGCAGATGGCCGATTACCAGCATCTGGCCACGTCGGTATCGGGCATGCTCGCCCGCGACGCCTCGGCGCTAGCCCTTGCGGGGTCACTGCACCCGACTGCGGCCATCTGCGGAACGCCTACCGACGCTGCGCTGGAGCTCATTCGTGAGCTGGAGCGGATGGACCGCGGCCGCTACTCCGGTCCGGTCGGCTGGGTAGATGCGCGCGGCAACGGCGAGTGGGGCATCGCGCTGCGCTGCGGCGAGATCAGCGGCAGCCGGGCGAGGCTGTTCGCCGGCTGCGGGATCGTCGCGGGCTCCCAGCCGGACGCTGAGCTGGCCGAGACCGAGACGAAGTTCCGGCCGATGCGCCGCGCGCTCGAAGGCTAGGAAACCAAGCCCCTGCCGCAGGCCGGGCCCGAGGCCGACTGGGTGAGCCAGCCTGCCGATCGTGCCACCACCACAACCGGCGGTTAATCGGACATTACCGGCGGGACACCGCGCACCAGAGCGTGATCGAGCGTCGATTAACCTGGGTCGGTGAAGGCGCTGCTGCTGGAGAATGTCCATCCCGAAGCCGTGCGGCTGCTCGAAGAGACCGGCCTGGAGGTCGCGACGCGGCCGTCGGCCCTGGACGAAGCCGAGCTTGCCGCTGAGCTGCCGGGGGTCGCACTGCTCGGCATCCGGTCCAAGACCCGGCTCAGCCCGGCGGTCCTGGCCGCCGCCCCTGACCTGCTCGCGGTCGGGGCCTTCTGCATCGGGACCGATCAGGTCGACCTGGCCGCGGCGTCGGCTCTCGGCATTGCCGTTTTCAACGCGCCCTACTCGAATACCCGCAGCGTGGTCGAGCTGGCGCTGGCCGAGATCATCGGGCTCACCCGCCGGCTGACGGAGAAAGACCGGGCCATGCACGCGGGCGTGTGGGACAAGTCGGCGCGTGGCGCCCACGAGGTCCGCGGCCGCACGCTCGGGATCGTCGGCTACGGGAACATCGGCGCTCAGCTGTCAGTGGTGGGCGAGGCGCTCGGCATGCGGGTGGTCTTCTACGACACCGCCGACAAGCTCGCACTCGGCAACGCCCGGCGCTGTGTCAGCCTGGACGAGCTGCTCGAGATATCCGACATCGTGACCTTGCACGTCGACGGCCGCCCGTCGAACAGCTCGCTGTTCGGCGAGAAGGAATTCAGCCAGATGAGGCGGGGCGCACTCTTCCTGAACCTCTGCCGCGGATTCGTGATTGATCACGAGGCGCTGCGCAGGCACCTTCAGTCAGGCCATCTGGCCGGCGCGGCTGTCGACGTCTTCCTCGATGAGCCGAAGGCGGCCGGGGAAGAGTTCGTGTCGGTTCTGCGTGGCCTGCCCAACGTGATCCTCACGCCGCATATCGGCGGGTCAACTGAAGAGGCCCAGGCGGACATCGGTGCTTTCGTCGGCGGAAAGCTAGCTGACTTCTGTGCCGAGGGCACCACGTCCCTGTCGGTGAACCTGCCGCACATCGCGCTGCCGCCGCTATCCGGATCGCACCGGCTGGCGCACCTGCATCACAACGTCCCCGGTGTCATGGCAGAGATCAACACGGTGCTGGCCGCACATGGCGTGAACGTCGAGGCTCAGCTGCTCGGGACCCGGGGCGACCTGGGATACGCACTGACCGACATCGGAATCGACTACCCGGAAGCTGTCCTCGGCCAGCTGCGCGAGATGACACAGACGGTCCGCCTGCGAGTTCTGTCTTGACCCTAGAGGCGGCACTGCGGACCGCAGTCGGATCGCAGCACGTGCTCCTCGACAGTGGAATGCGCAGTTCTTATGAGACTGACTGGACCGGCCGTTTTGCCGGCACCTCCCGTGCCGTCGTGCGGCCAGCCACGACGGCCGAGGTCGCGCAGGTGCTTCGGGCCTGCGCGGAGGCTCGAGTTCCGGTCGTGGTGCAGGGCGGGAACACCGGCCTGGTGGGTGGCAGCGTTCCCGCTCGTGACGGTGGACATCACCCTCCTGTCCTGCTGTCAACCACGCGGCTGACCGAGCTGGGTCCGGTGTCTCGCATCTCCCGGCAGGTCACCGTGGGCGCCGGGGTCACGCTGGCCGCGCTGACCGCACATGCACGGGCGGCGGCCCTGGACTTCGGCGTCGACCTGGCCGCGCGCGATTCGGCCACTGTCGGCGGGATGGCCGCCACCAACGCCGGCGGGATCCGCGTACTCCGGTATGGCAGCATGCGCGAGCAGGTAGCCGGAGTTGAGGCGGTGCTCATCGACGGCCGGGTCATCTCCCGGCTGGACGGCCTGGCCAAGGACAGCACCGGCTACGACCTCGGGCACCTGCTGGCAGGCTCGGAAGGCACGCTGGCCGTGATCACCCGGCTGCGGCTACGGCTGGTCACTTCCCAGCCCGAGCGCGCGGTCGCGCTGATCGCGGTGCGCGGCGCCGCTGCGGCAGTCGACCTGCTGGCGTTCCTCCGGGTGCGCCTGCCGGGCCTGTGCGCCGCCGAGCTGAGCTTTGACGCTGGCCTGAGGCTGGTCGCCGGCCAGCTCGGCGTCGGCCTGCCACTGGCGGCAGCCGGCGGGGCATATGTGCTGGTCGAGGTCGCCGGCCAGGCCGATCCGCTGGATGACCTGCTCGCCGCGCTGGCAGCAAGCGACCAGGTCATCGACGCGACGGTTGCGTCGTCGGCAGCTGACCGGGCCCGGCTGTGGCAGTTGCGGGAGGGTCACACCGAGGCGATCAGCGCCGCTGGGATGCCGGTGAAACTGGACGTGTCAGTTCCGCTCGGTCGGCTGGCCGAGCTCGTTGATCGGCTACCCGGTACGGTCGCGGCCGTCGCGCCCGGCGCCGAGCTCATCTCGTTCGGCCATCTGGCCGAGGCGAACCTGCACGTGAACGTTCTCGGTGCGGTCGGCAACGATGAGGCCGTCACGGCCGGCGTGCTCCGCCTGGTGGCGGAGCTGGGCGGCTCGATCAGCTCGGAGCACGGCGTTGGCCAGGCCAAGGCAAGGTGGCTGGAATTGTCCAGAACGCCGGCCGAGATCGACGTCATGAGATCAGTCAAGGCGGCGTTCGACCCCCTCGGACTGCTTAACCCGCACGTCCTGCTGGCAGCCGGCACCAGCCAGTAGCCACCGCCGACGCAGCGCGGCGCGCTGACAGCCGCGCTGCGAGTTCCGCCAAGCTACGTGCCGGCGGCTACGTGCCTCTCGTTGAGGATTGCCACGGCCTGCGCGAGCGTCGCATCGTCGCCGACGTTGCCGGCGAAGACGACGTACGGCACGCCGAGAGCCTCAGGGGCGGCGTCGACAGGACGCAGGACCGAGATCAGGCCGGGGAACAGCTGGCCAGCTACCTCGGCGCGGCGGATGCCCAGCCCGTGCAGCGCGACGTCGTGCGCGGTGATGCCGCCTTTGGCCAGGACCCAGGCTGGCCGGGCAGCCATCGCCTGGCGAACGGTGCCGGCTACGGCGGCAGAGACGGCGCGCGCGATCTGCAGGCTGTGCCCGGCGCTGCGCCCGCGGGCAACGGCGCGGCTGGTGTACAGCAGCACATCAGACTGGCGGAGCGCCTCCGTGACCTGCGCTGCCGTCAGGGCCGCGAGATCAGGCACGCCGCTGAGAATTCCGGGAACGCTCAGCTCGATGCTGGTGACGTCGGCGTGTTCGCGCAGGACGGCCAGCTGCCGGCTGGTCTGGCCGACGTGCGACCCGACCACGATGAGGCCGTGCCCGGCGGGCCGCCCGGCGGGCCACAGGCGCGCGCCACGGAGCGGCGCGAGGGGCTCGGTGCCGGTCAGGGCTCGCACGAACGACGGTCCGGTCCGGAACAGAAACCTCTTGCCTTCGCGCTCGGCGAGCAGCGCGCCGGACGCCACGGTCTCCAGGTCGGAGTACTCGCTAGCGTTGACGACGACCCACGGTCCTCCGCGCACGCCGGTCAGCAGGTCACGGATCCGGTCCGGGCCACCGGACCTGATATCGGCGAGGCCGATGCTGACGACGTCGTCCCTCGTCATTGCCCCGCAGGCTTTCTCCGCGATGAAATCCCTGAGGTCTGAGGCTGTGTAACTGAAGGCGGCATCGCGCGCGAACTCGGTCTCACCGACCGGAACAAGTCCGGCAGCGGTCCGAGCCCAGTGGATGTCATCGACGGTCAGCCGCCCTGCTTCGATGAACGCAGGGATCAGTAGCACCGCGTCAAATGCGCGGCCCGCTACCTCGCGGTGGACGGCCTGCAGCGCACCGACTTCCGGCATCAGATGCCCGCGGAGCGTCGAGTCGCTGCGGCTGATCAGCTGGATCCTGCGCCCGCGACGGGCGGCAGCGCCAATCAGGCCGCGGGCCGCGCGTGCCGTGCGGGTGGCCGCGGCGCGCTCGTGAAGGCTCCGGGTATTGGTCAGGACGAAACAGGCTGCCGCCGGACTAGCGAGCGCTGCGTCGTAGGCGCCCGCCGCCAGCCGCGTGACGACCTGGACACCGTGGATAGCCTGCGAGCCGGTCGGGTCATCGTCGAGCACGCCCAGAAGAAGCCCGTCGGCTGCTCGCATTCGGCGAATTGACGCCCGCAGCGCGGCGGTCCCCTCACTGCTCCCGGCAGCCGACGGCCGACGACCGGACATACGATCACAGTAGTCCGCGGCCGGTCCGCCGGGACCTGGGAGATTCCGTGGCGAGCGTGCTGATCACTGGCGGTGCCGGATTCCTGGGTGCACGCCTTGCCCGGCACCTCCTCGCCGCCGGCTCGGTAGGCGTGGCCGGCACCATGCAGCCCGTCTCGCAAGTCACCGTCGTGGACCAAACGCCCGCTCCCCCGGACCTGGCTGAGGACAAGCGGGTCACCGAACTGCGTGGCGACCTCAGCGAGCTGGCCGGCACCTCCGGCGAAATGCGGGAGGCCCTGGCCGGATCCGAGGTCGTCTTTCATCTGGCCGCGGCGGTCAGCGCCGAATGCGAGGCGGATTTCGACCTCGGGATCCGGGCGAACCTGCGCGCTGCCGAATCGCTTTTCGCCGCGTGCCGCGCCGTGGCGGCGAATCCGGTTCTCGTGTTCGCGAGCTCGCTCGCTGTCTTCGGTGCGTCCGGCGAGCACCCGCTGCCTGCTGTCGTGGACGATCAGACGATGCCGAACCCGCAGTCGAGCTACGGCGTCCAGAAGGTGATCGGGGAGCAGCTGCTGGCCGACTTCACCCGTAAGGGATACCTGCGCGGGCGAGCCGTCCGGCTGATGACTGTCAGCGTCAGGCCGGGCCGGCCGAATGCGGCGGCGTCGGGCTTCCTGTCCGCCATCATCCGGGAGCCGCTGGCCCGCCAGCGCGCGACCTGCCCGGTCGATGCGCGCGCCGAGGTGGCCCTGAGCTCGCCCGGCCGGGCGATCAGCGGACTGCTATGCGCCGCATCCTCGACAGACCGCGCCTGGGGCGACCGGACTCCGGTCAACTTGCCGGCGCTCACCGTGACGGTCGGCGAGATGGTCGCCGCGCTGGAGCGGGTAGCGGGACCGGAGGCGAGCGCCCTGATCGACTGGGCGCCCGACCCGGCCATCGCAGCAATCGTGACGAGCTGGCCGGCGCGGTTCCGGGCTGACCGTGCCGCCCGGCTGGGACTGGCGCCCGATCCGGACTACGAATCGATCATCAGGATGTACCTTGCGGAGAGTCAGCCCTGCAGCGATGCCTAGGTCTTTTGTGCTATCTTCAGGCGATTTCGTACTGACTTCCTTGAAGGAGCACATCATGCGGCGCATCGGACGGTCAGTCGCGCTCTTCCGCATCTCGTTCCGTGTGCTGCGCGAGCACCGGGGCTTGATTGCGTTTCCGCTGGTCTCGCTGCTGGCGAGCCTGATCGTGGTGGCCGGCTTTGTCGGCCCGGTCTTCGGGCTGATGGCACCTGCCGGTCATCCCGGGCAGGCCGGCTACGTGATCTTGGCATGCGGCTACGTGGTGCTCACCTGCGTGACGGTGTTCTGCAACGCCGCGCTCATTCACTCAGCCAACGTCGCACTTTCGGGCGGCACGCCCTCGGTCCGGGACGGGTTCGCCGCAGCACTCAGCCGGAAGGGCGGCGGTGCTGGCCTGGGGAGCCTTCAGCGGCACCCTGTCGCTGCTGCTGCGGGCTGCCGAGCAGCGTCTCGGCCCGCTCGGCCGGATCTTTGCCGCGCTTGGCGGGCTGGCATGGACCATGGTGGCGTTCATGGTGCTGCCGGTCATCGTGCTGGAGGGCACCAGCGCGCAGACGGCCGCGCGGCGCTCGCCCGAGCTGTTCCGGCGGACCTGGGGGCAGCAGCTCGGCGCCATCATCGGTATCGGCTCGGGCGCTTTCCTGCTCGGGGCACCTTCGTTCGTGCTGCTCATCGTGCTGGCCGCCGTCGGCGGCACGGCCGGAGCGGTGGCTGGGCTGGCCGTGTGCGGACTGTGGCTGCTGGCGGACGCAGTCCTGGCCAGCGCGCTGACCGGTGTGTACCAGACGGCGCTCTACCGGTTTGCGGCTGACGGCGTGCCGCCGGCCGCGTTCGCCGGGGCTGATCTGCAGAACGCGATCAGGCCGCGGCGGCGCTGGCGGTAGCGAGAGTCGTCATGCCAGGTCGGGGGTTGCGGGGTCGTAATAGTGGGCGTATTGCCAGCAGCCTGCCTTCACCAGGGTCTCGTCGGTCATCGGTCCGAACCTGGCCGGCGACAGCGCGCTGATATCGAGTCGCTCCGGCCGGTCGCAGATCCAGGCCGCCAGCGCCTCCCCGATCGCCAGCGAGGATGAGAAGCCCGAGCCGTTGCAGCCGCTGGCAATCCACAGCCCGGTGAGGCCCGGTACCGGCCCGGTCACGAATCTTCCGTCCGGCGTCATCGTGAACAGCCCGCCCCGGTGCTCGGCCACGGGCCGGCTGACCGCCGCGACCTCAACAGAGACCTGACCGGCCATTGCGTGCAGCACCTCAAGGTCGAGCGGGACGTCGTCGGTGCTGAAGGACGCGGGCTCTGCGCGCGGATCGACGGGCAGCGGCGCGGCCTCGAACCCGCCGACCATCAGGCCGCCGCGCGCCGGCCGCAGGTAGACGGCCGCGTCGACGACGCGCGCGATCGGGTCGGCCGGGTCCACGCGTGGTGATGGCTCGGTAATGAGGAGCTGGTGCCGCACCGGGGCGACCGCAACAGCTCCCCCGGCAAGTTCGGCCACCTGCCGGGTCCAGGCGCCGGCCGCGTCGACCACGACCGGCGCGGCGATCGACCTGCGCGTTGTCTCGACACCAGTCACCCGAGCGCCGGACATGGTGACCGCGGTGACGGCCTCGCCGTCGAGCAGCTCGGCGCCATGCAGCTGGCTGGCGGTCGCATATGCCTGGATCAGGCTGGCCGGTTCCTCGATATAGACGTCCTCAGCGCACCACAGCGCGAGTTCGCCGCCGCTGCCCTGATAGCAGGAGAGCCGGCTGGCGAGCTCTCCCTGCCGCGCCTCGCGGACGCTTGTCCCCCAGGCCGCGGACTGGCGGGCCTCGGTTCGCAGGTATGCCTTGTGCTCGTCAGTCCTGGCGATCAGGAAGCTCCCGGCGCGCACGACGTCAAGCTCAGCGCCTGCCCAGCCGGCGAATGTCTGCGCCAGCGCGATGCTGCGGCGGGCCAGCTGGGTACGCAGCTCGTCGGCCTGGACAGACTTGAACAGGCCGGCGGCTCGCCCGGACGCCTGCGACCCAGCGGTGCGCCGTTCCACCACGATGACCGACCGGCCGAGCAGCGCCGCGTGCAGCGCGGTGCTCAGCCCGAGCGCGCCGGCGCCGATGACGACGAGATCCGCGTCCATCAGCCCAGTCTGCCGCAGTCGGCCAGCTAGTTGCCGATCACCTTAGTCACCAATGCGCGCTTCGGTCGCGGAGTCCGGTATCCCGCCGAAGTACTGATCAAGTACCTGGCGGAACACCTGCGCAGTCGGATCGGCATGCAGGAACAGCGTCATGGACGAGTGCAGCTTCAGCGCGTCGATTCCGCCGAAGATCTGCCCGGCGCTGCGGCCCTGCGCGCTGGAGACGAGCTCGGCACACTCCGCGAGCCGCTGGCCGAGAACCGGGTGCGCCAGGTAGGCCCTGGCCTCGGCCAGCGAGCTGATCGCATACATGCGTGACGTGGGGCTCTGCCCCAGCCCGGCGATCTGCGGGAACACGAACCACATCCAGTGACTGGCCTTGCGGCCCTGCCGCAGCTCGGCCACGGCGCGGTCGTACGTTCCGCCGGCGTCCTGTGCGGCCACGAAGCGCTGAAGATCGTAGGGGTCTGAGCTCACCGTCACAGTGTCCCCCGCCCGCATCGGCAACCGGACGTGACCATCCGCGTACGCCGGGAATGCTTGAGGGATGGAACGGCAGGTAGCAGAGGTAACTGTCGCCGCAGAGCTGCAGTTCCTGCTGCGGGCGGGCCGTCGCGGCGGACCGGTGCTGGTGACCTGCGATGGAGTGTCGTCACTCGGGCATGTGGTGGAGTCCCTCGGGGTGCCGCTGACCGAGGTCGGCAGCTTGACGGTCAACGGGGAGCCGGCCGCTGTCAGCTACCGGCCGGGCGGCGGTGACCTCGTGTCCGTGGCTGCCGTCCGCCGGCCGCAGCGGCCCGGCATGGCGCGCTTCATCCTCGACGTTCACCTCGGAACGCTGGCCCGTCGGCTGCGGCTCGTCGGCATCGACGCCGCTTATGCCAGCGATGCAGCCGACGACGTCCTGATCGAGCGGGCCAACGCTGGCCGGCGAGCGCTGCTGACGCAAGACCGCGGGCTGTTGCGCCGGCGCAGGCTTCACGTGGGTGCCTACGTGCGCGGCGCACGGCCGGACGACCAGCTCATCGACGTGCTAGACCGGTTCGCTCCCGCGCTCGCGCCGTGGACGCGCTGCCCTGCCTGCAACAGCCCGCTGCTCCCGGCGGCGAAGGCCGAGGTTGAGCCGCGCCTGCAGCCGGGCACGCGGCGTACCTATCAGGAGTTCTGCGAGTGCGGGAGCTGCGGCCGGGTCTACTGGCGCGGCGCCCACGCGGCCAGGCTGCAGGCGATCGTGGACGCGGCCGTCAGCGCTGTCAGCACCGCGGCCGGTGCTGAGTCAGCCCCTCGCTAGGTCGGGCGCTCAGGCCGGCGCGATGGCCGCGGCGCAGGCGTCGCCGATCGCGGTGCGCAGCTTGGCCTCGTCGGCCCGGCTGGTGCGCACCTCGACCAGCCGCAGTCCGGTCCCGCGGAGCGCAGCGGGCAGGCCGGCGGATTGCTCCAGCCGCTCGTACGGCAGGCCCGCTGCGGCAGCGAGCGCAGCGAGGTCGGCCCCGTGCGGAGTTCCGAACACGCGCTCGAAGGCGTCAGGGAAGGCTGCCTGCTCAAGCGTGGAGAAGATTCCGCCGCCGTCATTGTTGAGCACGATCAGGCACAGGTCGGGCCGCGCCTCAAGCGGGCCGATCATCAGCCCCGGCGCATCGTGCAGCAGGGCCAGGTCACCCAGCAGTGCCACGGCCGGGCCGCCGCCCTCGGCCTGGTGCGCCAGGGCTGCGCCGATCGCCGACGACACCAGCCCGTCGACACCGCTCGCGCCGCGGCTCGCCAGTATGCGCACATCTGACCTGGCGGCCATATGCCGGTCCAGGTTCCTAGCCGGCATGCTCGAGGCTACCCAGAGCAGCGCGCCGGACGGCAGTGCCGCCCCGACGTCGCGCGCCAGCAACGGCTCGCTCAGGCCGCCAGCCGTATCAAGCATGTCGTCGGCTGCGCGCGACGCCGCTGCGTCGGCCAGCTGCCATGAGCGCAGCCAGTCGGAAGGGCCTGGTCCAGGTGCCCGCCCGTGCACGATCAGGCTGGTCGCCACGTCGCTGGCCGTCCGGACCGGATCGGACCAGCGACCGGCACCCTGGCTCAGGACGATGTGCCGTCCGGACGGGGACGCCGCCTGCAGCAGTGCCAGCTGCCCGCGGGACAATCCGGGCCGGCCGGCCGAGATGATGAGGTCCGGCCGGTGCGCGGCGATGAAGTCTGGCGCATCGAGCAGGTGCTGGTAAGAGCGCAGCGCGGCCGGTCCGTGCCGGGCGCCAGACGACGGCTCGGCCAGCAGCGGCCAGCCCGCCTGCTCGGCGAGCGTGGCGACATCGGCCGGGCTCGTCGTGCCATCACCAGCAACGACTACGCCGCGTTCGGTCCAGTCGACGGTCAGGGCGGGACCCGCGCTGGCCGCTGCCGGTTCGGAAGCGAACCGTGTCCACGGCGCACCGTCGGCCAGGCCGGCCAGTGGCTCGCACCACTGCGCGCCGCCGGCCCCGGCCGCGTCGGCAAGGCCGGGCACCAGGGGCTCACGCAACGGCACGTTGAGGTGGACAGGACCGGCGAAGGCGGCCCCGTTCCCGGTGGCAGACGACCACGCCCGGCATGCCAGCGAGCGCCAGTAGGCGGCCTGCCCCGGCCGGTTCTCTGGCACTCCGGCCTCGCAGAACCAGCGGATGGCGCTGCCGTAGAGCTTGACCTGGTCTATCGCCTGATTGCCGCCGGTGCCGCGCAACTCGGGCGGCCGGTCAGCGGTCAGGGCGATCAGCGGGATGCCGGACTCGTCGGCCTCGATGACGGCCGCGTGAAAGTGCGCGGCCGCGGTGCCCGACGTGCAGACGACGACGACCGGGCGACCGCCGGCCTTCGCCAGGCCGAGCGCCAGGAAAGATGCCGACCGCTCGTCGATCCTGACATGCAGCCGCAGCGCGGAAGCTGGCCGGGACGCGGCCGCGTGCAGCGCCATCGCCAGCGGTGCGCTGCGCGAGCCCGGCGCGACGACCGCCTCGCGCAGACCGCAGCGGACGAGCTCATCGACCAGCGCGGTGGCGAACGCCGTCGACGGGTTCGCGGCCCCCGGGTTGTTCATGGCCAGAATGTTGTTCATGATCACTGGGCCTCACGACCTGCTGGGCAGGAACTCGGCCGCCGCGAGCAGCCGGGCCCGCCAGCCCGCCGGTTCTACCTCGTACCGAGCCAGCGCCGTCTCGTCGACTACCGCACGCCGGACCGGCAGCTCGCCGCCCGCCTCAGTCAGCGGATCAGCGGTGACGTCCCCGGCCAGCAGGCTCATGGTGGCCAGCCCGCACGCATAGGGCAGCTCGGGCAGGGCGGCCGCCAGGGCGACGCCGGCTGCCAGCCCGACGGACGTGTCGACGGCGCTCGACACGACCACCGGCAGCCCGCAGGACCCGGCGATCTCAAGCGCGGGCCGCACGCCGCCGAGCGGCTGCGCCTTCAGCACCACGATGTCGGCTGCGCCCGCCGCCCGGACGCGAAGCGGATCCTCGGCTCGCCGGATCGACTCGTCGGCTGCGAGCGGCACCTCTACCTGGCGGCGCAGCTCGGCGAGCTCGTCGAGGGTCGCGCACGGCTGCTCGGCGTATTCCAGTCCGAACGCGGACAGCGCCGCGAGCATCCGCACGGCCTGCCTGACGTCCCAGCCGCCGTTGGCGTCGATGCGCACTCTGCCGTCCGGGCCGATCGCGTCCCGCACGGCCTCGACCCTGGCAATGTCGTCCGACTCCGCCTGGCCCGGCTCGGCAACCTTCACCTTCGCAGTCCGGCAGCCCGAGCCGGTGACGATAGCGTGCGCCCGCTCAGGCCCGACGGCCGGCACGGTGACATTGACCGGAACGCTGTCGCGGACCGGCTCCGGCCAGCCGTACGCGGCCGCCTCTAGCGCGCAGGACAGCCAGCGGGCGCACTCGCGCGGGCCGTACTCACCGAACGGCGAGAACTCTCCCCAGCCGGCCGGGCCGCGCAGCAGCGCGCCCTCGCGCAACGTCGTGCCGCGGAATCGGGTCGGCATCGGAATGGCGAACGCCCGCAGGCTCGGCAGCAGCTCGGCAGCCAGCCCGGCGTCGATCGCCGGTCCGGATCGGGCAGCGGGCAACGGGGTCACGGGCGGCGCGGGAACTTGGCGAAGTCGGGCGCGCGCTTGCCCACATAAGCGTCCCGGCCCTCCTGCGCCTCCTCGCTCATGTAATAGAGCATCGTCGCGTCACCGGCGAACTGCTGCATCCCGGCAGCGCCATCGGTCACCGCGTTCAGCGCGCCCTTGAGCATCCGCAGCGCGAGCGGCGACTTGGCCAGCATCTCGCGCGCCCAGCTGACTGTCTCGTCCTCGAGCTGGTCAAGCGGCACCACAGTGTTGACCAGCCCCATCTGCAGCGCTTCCTGCGCGGTGTACTGGCGGCAGAGATACCAGATCTCGCGCGCCTTCTTCAGGCCGACGGTCGCGGCCAGCAGCGACGAGCCGTAGCCGGCGTCGAAAGAGCCGACCTTAGGCCCGGTCTGCCCGAAGATGGCGTTGTCGGCCGCGATTGTCAGGTCACAGCAGACGTGCAGGACGTGGCCGCCGCCGATGGCGTAACCCGCCACCATCGCGATCACCGGCTTAGGGGTTCGCCGGATCTGCACCTGCAGGTCGAGCACGTTGAGCCTGCCGACGCCCGTCAGGTCCTTGTAGCCGTCGTCGCCGCGGACGCGCTGGTCGCCGCCGGAGCAGAAGGCCTTGTCACCCTCGCCGGTGAGAATGATCACGCCGGTCTCCGGGTCGTCCCTGGCCACGTTGAACGCGTGGGACAGCTCGAACAGGGTCGTCGGGCGGAAGGCGTTCCGTACCTCGGGCCGGTTGATGGTGATCTTGGCGATCCCCTCGGCCGTCTCGTACCGGATGTCGGTGTACTCCTGACCGTCCGCCGGTCCCGAAGCCTTCCAGTTGATCACCGCGCGCCCTCCTGCTGTTGCCCTGATCTGCCCGATTAACCTTACGACCGTGACATCCCGGCCATTGCACGCGGTCCAGTTCCCGCCCTCGGCGGGCGAGCGGATGCTCGCCGCGCTGGCCGCCGCTCTCGACGGATCGGGCCCGGCGATCTTGCCGCTCGATCCGGACCTGCCGGATGCTGCCCTGGCCCGCACGCTCGACGCCTTCAAGCCGGACGTGATCCAGACGATGACGGGAACGATTCCATACCGAGGACGTATTTCGCGGCGCGAGGAACGGGGGGCCGTCGGGGGGTGTCCCTCCGACTGTGCGGTCGTGATTGCGACGTCCGGCTCGACCGGCGTGCCGAAGGGCGTGCAGCTCAGTGCTGCCGCGCTGACGGCATCGGCGGCTGCATCGCTGCGGCGGATCGGGGCCGGTCCCGGCGAGCGCTGGCTGTGCTGCCTGCCCACGTTTCACATCTCCGGCATCGGCGTCCTGGTCCGGTCGCTCCTGACTGGGACTGACCCGGTCATGGTGCCGTCAGTGAGTCCGGAGGTGCTGGCCGCCAGCGGGTGCGCTCACGTCTCGCTCGTGCCCACTCAGCTGCGCCGCCTGGTCGATGTTGGCGTCGGGCCCGGCACCATCCGGACAGTCCTGCTCGGCGGCGCTGCTGCGGCTGACGCTCTGCTCGATGAAGCCCGCGGGTCGGGCTGGCATGTGGTTACCACCTACGGCATGAGCGAGACCTGCGGCGGCTGCGTCTATGACGGCGTTCCCCTTGACAACGTGCAGGTGCGGCTCGACCCGGACCACGGGCAGATCGACATCTGCGGGCCGGTCGTCTTCGCCGGGTATCTCGGCCAGCCAGAGCTGACCAAAGCGGCAGTGACGGACGGGTGGTTTCATACCTCGGATCTCGGGCAGTGGCGTGCAGACGGGCGCCTTGTCGTGCGCGGCCGCTCTGACGACGTCATCAATACCGGTGGCGAGAAGGTGGTGCCAGGCGAGGTTGAAGCAGTGCTGGGAACGTGCGACGGCGTTGCCGACGTTGTAGTGGTGGGACTGCCGGACCCGGAATGGGGCGAGGCGGTGACGGCATTCGTGGTGGCGGCGAACCCGGAAGATCCGCCTGGGCTCGACCAGCTCCGGTCCGACGTGCGGCACGCCATTTCTGCGCATGCAGCACCCAAGAGATTGGTGTTTGTGTCAGAATTCCCGCTACTGCCGTCCGGCAAGCCGGACAAAGCGGCTTTGCGGCGGATGGGAGTCACGTGAGCCTGAGCGGGCCCAGGGCACTTGTGAGCAGGCATACAGCACCTACGCGGGAACATTTAGCCGCCTCGTGCGTTACAAGATAGTGCCCGCGGCGCTCACTGCCAAGTCCGCCAAGGGTCCCCGCCGAACCAGAAGACTGACGCGCCTGCTCAGGGCGTGTTGACCAGCGCATGCCTGTTATGCGCCCACGAAGGGAGGTAACTCATGCCGAGGACAGCAAGCGTGCTTGCCGCCCGAGCGGATGAGGAGACCACAACCCACGTGGACGAGCTGATCCAGCGCGGCCGCGGCCAGGGCTATCTGTCCCTGCCCGAACTTCGCGATGCCTTTGACCAGGCGCGCGTGTCCCCGACGGAGGCCCGTTCCATCATCCGCGAGCTGACCGAGGCCGGCGTGGTTCTCGGCAACGAGCCGGCCGAGGCTGCCGGGGGCGGTCCCGCCCCGGCCGGTGTGCCTGCCGGCATCGATGCAGAGCTCGTTGAGGTAGAAGCCGACCTGGCTCAGCTGGCGCAGACGGAATCACCGGATGCCCTGGCGGAGGATGCCAGCGCGGGCACGCCGGAGTCCGACCTGGATGACCAGACATCGGTCATGGGCGACTCCGTCCACACTTACCTGAAGTCCATCGGCCGCCGGCAGCTGCTGACCGCCGAGGAAGAGGTTGAGCTGGCCAAGCGGATCGAGGCCGGCCTGTTCGCCGAGTACAAGCTGGAGACCGAGCGCCGGCTGTCGAAGCAGCAGCGTTCCGATCTGGAGGCCGTTGCCGAGGACGGCAGGCGCGCCAAGGCGCACATGCTCGAGGCAAACCTCCGGCTGGTGGTATCGGTCGCCAAGAAGTACTCCGATCGTGGCCTGTCGCTGCTCGACGTGGTCCAGGAGGGCAACCTGGGCCTGATCCGCGCCGTGGAGAAGTTCGACTACACCAAGGGCTACAAGTTCTCGACCTACGCCATGTGGTGGATCCGGCAGGCGATCCAGCGCGGCTTCGCGGACTCGGCCCGGACGATCCGGCTGCCCGTGCACGTCCTGGAGATGCTCAGCAAGCTGAGCCGGGTTGAGCGGGACATGCACCAGCGGCTCGGCCGTGAGCCGACCCCGGAGGAGCTGGCCGTCGAGCTGGACCGGACGCCGGACCAGATTGAGGAGCTGCTGCGAACCAGCCGGCAGCCGATCAGCCTGGACTCGACGATCGGCGAGGACGGCGAGACCAGCATCGGTGACCTGATCGAGGACGTAGATGCGCCCGAGGCCGGCGAGCTGGTGGACCGTCAGCTGATGGCCGACCAGCTGCGGCATGCGCTGGATGCGCTGACGCCGCGCGAGGCCACGATCATGTCGATGCGGTTCGGCCTGTACGACGGCAACCCGCACACGCTGGATGAGATCGGCAAGGCGCTCGGACTGACCAGGGAGCGCATCAGGCAGCTCGAGAAGCAGTCGCTCTCCAAGCTGCGGCACCCAAGCCGTGCTCAGCCGTTGCTGGATTACGCCAGCTGAGCACCCCGGACCAGTGAGGCCGGGCCCGTCCCCCGCCGGGCCCGGCCTCACTGCATGATGGCGGAGCGATGGAGCAGGTGCCCTCGGATCAGAACACGTGCCGGGTGTGGCAGAATCTGCCGTCGCCCTTCGCGAACGCGAGCACCTTTGCTGGTTGCACCGCGTAAACCAGCGCCTCGCCGCCGGCGGCATGGCGGAAGACCCCGTTCCCGGCTTCAAATTGCCAGCTGCCGTTCCACTTGGCTCGCCACGCCTCGGCGAGGCGCACGAGCCTGGCGTGATCGGTTACCTGGGCGGCGTAGCCCTCGACGACCACATCCACGCCGTCCTGCCAGGTGTTGCACCCGGTAGTGAGGGCGACGTGCGGGTTCGCGGTCAGGTTGAGGGCCTTCTGCTCCTGCGCGCCGGTGGTGAAGTGCAATGCTCCGTCCAGCCAGACCGCCACAAGAGGCGTGACGTGCGGGCGGCCGTCGGCGCGGACGGTGGAGATCCAGAACAGCTCGGCGTCGGAGATGATCCGCAGGGTCTCGCTCCACTCGGACGCAACCGAGTCCGGGTCGCTGAATCGCGGGTCGATCTCGGTCACCGGCGTGCTCATCAGGTGCCTCCCTGCTACGGCTGACAGTCTGTCATCTCGCACCAGACCACCTTGCCGCACCCGGCCGGGCGGTGGCCCCAGGCGTCGCTGAGGAAGTCGACGACCACCAGCGCAGCGGATCCGGCTCGCCGCTCCGGGCTCATCGGCCTGAGCGACCGCGTCGAGTCGGTCGGCGGCCGGATCGAGATCACCAGCCCGCCGGGCCGCGGTACCGCGCTGCTCGTCACGATCCCGGTGGCGACCTGACGCAGCCCGATATCAGCTCGGGGCCTTAGTCCCTGGTCGGCACCTTACGAGCCGACTCGCGGATCAGATCGAGTACTCCCTGCTGGGACAGCAGCGCATTACGGCGGAGGCTCCCGGTCAGCAGCCCGCCATCCACCGCGATGGCCTGGCCGGTGACGAAGCCCGACGAGTCGCTCGCCAGCCACAGCACTATCTCGGCAATGTCGGCAGGCCGGCCCACCCGCCGGATCGGTGCTGCGTCGCTGAGAGCGGCCGACATGAAATCGATGGTGCGCTGCGCTGCCTCGCTGTCGAGTCCAGCCGCACGGCCGAAGATTGAGGTGGCGATCGCCCCGGGGCAGACCGCGTTGACCCGCACCCCGTGCTCGCCAAGCTCGTTGGCGGTGGTCTCGGTGAGATGCGTAATGGCGGCCTTAGCGGCGCTGTAATCGTGGCCGGCCATGTTGGCCCGGCTGGCAGCCACGCTCGAGGTGTTGATGATGCTGCCGTGACCCTGCGGTCGCATGATCCTGGCTGCCGCGCGGATCCCGAGGAAGACGCCGCGCAGGTGCACGGTGATCGTCCTGTCCCACGTCTCGAGGTCGATCTCCTCGATGCCGCCGGCTGAGCCGGGCACGCCGGCGTTGTTGAACATGACATCGAGCCCGCCGAAGGCGTCGACCGAGGTCTGCACGGCGCGATCGACGTCCGCAGCGACAGCGACGTCAGTGCGGACGAAGCGCGTGCGCTCCCCCAGTTCAGCCGCTAGCCGCTCGCCGCGGCGATCGTCGATGTCGGCCAGCACCACAGTCGCGCCCTCGGCCGCAAACAAGCGAGCTGTGCCCTCGCCGATGCCGCTGGCCGCGCCGGTGATCACCGCACGCTTGCCGTCAAGCCTGCCCAATGATCGTCCTTCCCTCAGAGTGCGGTGAGGATGCGGGGGCCGTCGGCCGTGATCGCCACCGTGTGCTCGACGTGCGCCGCCCGGCTCCCGTCGCCGCTGCGCAGTGTCCAGCCGTCCGGATCGACGCGGTAGCTGTCCGTGCCGCCTGCCATGAACCACGGCTCGATGGCGATCACCAGCCCGGGAGCCAGCTTCATGCCCCGCCCGGCCTTGCCGTCATTGGGTACCGACGGCGGCTCGTGCATCGTGCGGCCGACGCCATGGCCGCCAAAATCGGTGTGCAGTCCGTAGCCGGCCTTCCGCGCCACTGCCCCGATCGCCGCGGAGACGTCACCGAGCCGGCCGTCGGGCACGGCCGCTGCAATCCCGGCAGCCAGCGCACGCTCCGCGGTGTCGATGAGCCTGGTGTCCGCCGGCCGCGGCGTGCCGACGGTGAAGGAGATCGCCGAGTCTCCCGTCCAGCCGTTCAGCGTGGCGCCGAAGTCGACGCTGACCAGGTCACCGTCGGCCAGCCGGTACGGGCTCGGGATGCCGTGCAGCGCGGCATCGTTCACTGAGGTGCAGATCACCGCGGGGAACGGGGAATGCGCGAAGCTCGGCTGGTAATGCAGGAACGGCGAGGTGGCCCCGTGCTCGGCCAGCACCGCCCTGGCCGCCTCGTCAAGCTCGATCAGGCTGACGCCGACAGCGGCCTGCTTGCGCATCTGGGCCAGCGCGATCGCAACGACCCGGCCCGCGGCCCGCATTGCCTCGATCTCGGCTGGCGATTTCAGCTCTACCACGGGTACATGGTGTCAGCAGGCGCCGACTGGCGTGAACACATATGGCGTGGTGCGGGCCACAGCCTGGAAGCCGAGCCGCTCCAGGATCGGCCGGCTGGTGGGCAGCGCGTCAACTTGCAGGTAGCGGTAGCCGCGCGCGGCTGCGACGGCGGCCCGGTAGGCCACCAGGGCGCGAAAGATGCCCCTGCCCCGCCAGGCCGGCACGGTGCCGCCGCCCCACAGCCCGGCGAAGTCGGTGCCAGGGGTGAACTCGATCCGGGCCGCGCTGACTGGCTTGTCGCCCGCCATTGCAACCACCATGTGCAGCTGCCCCGGCGATTGGAAGAACTGGGCGCGCAGGCGCTTGCCCAGGTCAGCCGATGGATGTTCGGGGAAGGCCAGGTCATGAACCGTCAGCACCGCCTCGACCCCCGCCTCGCCGGTTACCGCGACCAGGCGAACACCGGGCGGCAGCACAGCCGGCCGGTCGATCGCAGCGGTCTCAGCCACCAGCACCGTCTCCTCGTCCTCGGGCCGGAATCCTGCCGCGACCAGCCGGGCTGGCAGATCGGCTGGCTCGTCGTAGTCGTAGTACTTCCATTCGACTGGCGTGCCGCGACCGGCGAAGTACTCTCGCTGCGCGGCGATGACCTGGTCCGCTGTATCGTCGGTCAGCGCGGACCAGGTGATCCGCGAGGTCTCAGTGCCGGCTGCGACGCAGCGGAGCACGCCGTCGGCGCGCTCCATGACCGCACCCGGCTCGCCGGCCTCGGTCCTGCGCCGGATCTGCCTATCGAATTCGGCCCGCACGGCGTCAACGTCCAGGGGTTCTCGCACCACAGGCGGCACCCTAACCTAGACAGAGGCAAACGCCGTTAGTGGCATTGACGCCGTCAGGAGACGCCATGACCGTTGGCAGCCCGCCCGACCCCTCCGGTCCGGCCGAGCAGGTCACGTTCCTGATCATCGGGGCCGGCTTCTCCGGCCTGGGCGCGGCGATCAGGCTGAGGCGGGCCGGCTACACCGACATGGTCGTCGTCGAGCGCGCCGCCGACGTCGGCGGTACCTGGCGGGACAACACCTACCCTGGCTGCCGTTGCGATGTGCAGTCGAACCTGTACTCGTACTCCTTTGAGCCCAAGGCGGACTGGTCCGAGTCCTTCCCCTCCCAGCCCGAGCTGTGGGCCTACCTGCGGGCGGTGACCAGCAAGCACGGCCTGCGGCAGTTCCTCCGATTCGGTCACGAGGTCACGAGCGCCCGCTGGGATGCCGGCTCCGGCCGCTGGCTCGTCAGCACGACGGCCGGAGACTTCGCCGCGCGGTACGTCATTGCCGCCGTCGGAGCGCTGGTCGAGCCGTCCCTGCCCGACATTCCGGGTATCGAGTCGTTCCAGGGCACGATCATGCACTCGGCCCGGTGGGATGACGGCTGGCGGGCGGCCGGGCGCAGGGTCGCCGTCGTCGGCACCGGTGCATCCGCGATCCAGATCGTGCCGTCGATCCAGCCCGCGGTCGAGCACCTGACGGTGTTCCAGCGGACCGCCCCGTTCGTAGTCCCGCACACCAACCATCCGGTGAAGCCCCTCGTCAGGGCCCTCTACCGGCTGGCGCCGTGGACGCAGCGCTCGTCCAGGACGCTGATCTACTGGATGCGCGAGTTCCTCGTGCTGGGCTTCGTGAAGAACCCGAAGATCCTCAAGCGGGCCGAGGTGACCTGGCGCAAGCACATGGAAAGCGCGATAGCCGATCCGGGGATGCGGTCGCAGCTGACTCCCGCCTACAACCTCGGCTGCAAGCGCGTGGTGCCGTCCAATGACTACTACCCGGCGGTCGCGAAGGACAACGTCAGCCTTGTCACCGAGAAGATCATTGAGTTCCGCCCGGATGCGGTCGTCACCGCCGACGGCGCCGAGCACCCCGTCGACACGGTGATCCTGGCCACCGGCTTCCACGTTTCCGACAACCCCGCATTCGGCAAGATCACCGGTAGCGGCGGCACGACGCTGGCGGATTCGTTCGGCTCGACCTACCTTGGCACGGTCGTGCCTGGCTTCCCCAACTACTTCCAGCTCACCGGTGCGAACACCGGCCTCGGCCACTCCTCGATGCTGCTGATGATCGAGAGCCAGCTCACCTTCATCGCCGACGGCATCGCGAAGACGGAGGCGGGCGGCGGGCGGTTCGAGGTACGGCCCGAAGTGGCCGCTGCCTATAACGCCGAACTGCAGCGCAAGCTGCCGAGGACCGTCTGGGGCTCCGGCTGCTCGAGCTGGTACCTGGACAAGGAGGGCCGCAACCTCACCTTGTGGCCGGGCTTCACCTTCGACTTCCGCCGCCGCACGCGCGAGTTCCGGCTGAGCGACTTCCGGATCGGCTGACTTACAGCGGGAGCAGGTCCGGGCGCTTGGGGCTCATGCCGTCCCCGGTCGAGGTTCCTCGCAGGCGTCGCCTGAGCCACGGCACGGCGTAGGTTCTCGCCCAGTGGATGTCCTGCTGCCGCACGTGGCGTCCATCACCGAGCTAGTCGAGGCGCGCGACCGCGAGGTGGCGAACCCGTTCCCCAAGGACATGCAGCTCACCGCCATACCCGGGGCCCCGCCGCTATCGCGGCGACCGGCTCATCCGGGTGGCGAAGCCGCACCGGTTCCTCGATCCCGCCGCGGGTCCGCTCATCGCCGTGCGGCTGCACATCCTGACCCGCAAGAGCCTCGGCGGCCTGCACACCAACCTCGACGGGCAAGTCCTGGACGAGGGCGGCCAGCCGGTGCCTGGCCTGTACGCGGCGGGCGAGGTCGCCGGGTTCGGCGGCGGCGGGATGCACGGCTACCGCGCACTGGAGGGCACGTTCCTCGGCGGCTGCCTGTTCTCCGGGCGCATGGCCGGGCAGGCGGTGGCACGGGCGGTCTGACCTGCGGGACGTGCACTGCTGCCGAGGCTACGCTGGGCGTGGCTGGCGGGCCGCCAGCAGCGGAATCGCCGCGATCTTCTCCGCGGTCAGGTCCTCCCACTGGATGCCGGCCCCGGGCCGCGGCGCGCGCCGGGCGCGGCAGTCGATCACCCGCTCGGGCGTGATGATGACGTCCACCGGGACATCGTGGCTGGCCAGCGGGATCGCCCCGGCGGCACGCAGCTGAAGCTCGTGAACCGTCGTCACGCAGATCGTCTGCGGCCCGATCAGTCCGGCCTCGGTGGCGAGCGCGAACTCCAGATCCGCGAAGCCGCCGCCCTTGCCGAGCCGCGCACCGTCCTCCCCGGCTGCGACGGACCCCATCACGACCAGGTCGACGGGCGACAGCTCGGACAGCAGGACACGCCGCGCGGACCGGGCGGCGCCGCTGATCGAGGCGGCCTTGCGCGGCGGCTCTGCGAGGTGGCCAGGATCCAGGGCGAAGAACGGCTCGGGGCTGGCCAACCGCGGAATCGCCATGTACACGGTCTTGCCGTCCTCGAGCGCACGCTGCCGCACGGGCAGTTGCGCGGCGTCGGGATTGGCTTTGATGGTGGCCGCCGACACCCATTCCGGCAGGTCACGGAGCCGCTCGGCGGCGGCTTCCGCCCCGGTGAAGTTCGGGATGCGACCGGCTGCGCCCGGGAACCTGGCGACCTTGGCTGCGCGCATCGCGGCCCACACCTCCTCGCGTAGCTCCGCCTTCGCCGCGAGCACTTCGGGGGGACCGCCGGCATCGTGATCGTGATGTGGGGCGGCATGAGGCATGCTGCGATCCTGCCCTAGTTATGCCGTGGCGGCGGCACGGGAGCCGGCCGTACTCTGACCGCATGATGCCCGGTGACAGGTTCCTGGCGTTCTGCGCGCTGGCCCTGGTCGTCATCGCGATTCCCGGCCCGAGCGTGCTCTTCGTCGTAGGCCGCGCCCTCGCGCACGGGCGGCGCACGGCACTGGCCTCTGTGCTCGGCAATGAGGTGGGGGAGCTAGTACTCGCGACGCTCGTGGCGCTGGGCCTGGGACCGATCGTGGCGCGATCCGCGGTCGTGCTCACTGTGATGAAGGCGGCGGGCGCCGCGTACCTTATCTTCCTGGGCGTGCGGGCTATCCTGCAGCGCCGCTCGCATGAGCTGGCTGCAGCGGCTGGTCAGCGATCGCGCGGCGGCTTGCGGGCTGTCGCCGATGGCTTCCTGGTCGGCGTGGCGAACCCGAAGACGGCGGTGTTCTTCATCGCGATCCTGCCGGACTTCGTGAGCCGGTCCGGGGGTCATGTCGCGACGCAGATGCTGATGCTGGGGTTTGTGTTCGTCGCGATCGCGGCTGTCAGTGACTCAGCCTGGAGCCTGCTCGCGAGTGCGGCGCGGGCGTGGCTCGGCCGGTCACCGCGGCGTCTGGAACTGATCGGGGGCACGGGCGGCCTGGCCATGATCGGCCTGGGCATCACGCTTGCCTTTACCGGCAGGAAGGACTAGGGGCGCGGCGAGACGCCGCCCATCCTCAGTCCGGCACCCAGAGGCAGAACGGGTGCCCGGCCGGGTCGAGGAAGACCCGGACGTTGTCTTGTGGCTGGAAGCCGGCCAGCGTCGCACCGCACGCGGTGGCGTGCTCGCTCGCGGCGGCCAGGTCCTCCACCTCGATGTCCAGGTGCATCATCATCTGCTGATCTCCGGGTTCCGCGGGCCATGCCGGGGGCACCTGACCAGTCTCCGCCTGGAAAGAGAGGCCGGCGCCGCCGCCGGGGGCTGCCAGTGTCACCCAGTCCGGCTCGTCTGTCCTGATAGCCCAGCCGAGCAGGTCACGGTAGAACGCGGCCAGTTCCCGGGCGTCGGGGGCGCCGATTACGGTCGCCGTGAGCGTCATGGCTGGGCGATTCATCTTCCTATGATGCGGTGTTGAATGCGACGCCGGAGGCGGTTCCATGACGGGAAACGGTGAGCAGCCACGATCGGGCGGCAGGCGAAGCCACCTGTTCGCCACTTGCGTCCCCGGCCTGGCCCGGATGCTGCGGCGCCAGCTGGAATCCGGCAGCGGCGTGCAGGTGACCGGCACCGGCTATGACGGGCGTGCGGACATCGTGTTTTTCGAGGCCGGCATGGCTGGCCGGGCCGAGGCCCTGCGGTCACGGCTGGCCGAGCAGGTCTTCGCCGAGATCGGCCGGGCGAGCCGGGCCGGCGGCCGTAGGGCGGACGTGATCGCGAGCATGATCTGGCGGGGTGATGCTGTCCAGCGGGCACTGTCGGTCTGGGCCGGCGAGGTCCGTCCGCTCGCCGGATCGATGACGTTCCGGGTGACCGCACGCGTTCTCGGCGAGCACACGTTCCGGCGGGCGGATCTGCGCCGCGCGATCTCTGAGGTTATTGCAGCGGATAAGCCGCGCTGGAGGTTCGCCGACCCGGCGGAGCTGGAGATCTGTATCAGCGAATGGCATGACGGGCAGTACGTCGCCGGGCTGCGCCTGAGCGACCGCACCGCGGCTGAGAGTGCGCGGCGCCTCGGGCCAGGCCAGGACAGGGACACGGCCGGAGTTCTTCCGCAGACCGTCGCGGCGGCGATGGTTCAGCTGGCCGGACCGCCGCGCCAAGCGCGACAGCCGGGCAGCACACTGCTCGACCCGTGCTGCGGAGCCGGCACGATCCTGGCAGAGGCCCTGGCCGCGGGCTGGACGGCCGACGGCAGCGACAGTGACGCGGGCGCTGTCGGAGCTGCAATGCTGACGGCGCCGGGCGCCAATGTGCATCTTGGCGATGCCCGCGAGCTCCTGGTGCCAGATGACTGCGTCGGCGCCTGCGTGTCCTGGCTTCCTGACCGGGTGCGCGGCAGCTGGCAGGACTGGGCCGAGGCGTTGCTGGCCGAGTTGAGCCGGGTCACGCGCAGCGGAGGCTCGGTCGTCCTGCTGACACCCGACCTGCCGGGGGCTGCGGTCCCCAGCTCACTCCGGCTGCGCAGGGAGGTTCCGATCCGGCTGGCGGGCCGCCGGAATTCCATCTGGGTCTTCCACCGGGCTTGAACGCGACCGGAGGCCGGGCTGATCTCAGGCCGAGCTGCTGAGTACTTATGCTCATGCTCGCGTTCTCGGCCGGCCGGACACTTTAGCTATGCCGAACGATCCCGCTGCGCAGACCGGCAGGGCCTGGCGGCTGTGGACGGCCGCCGTCCCCTGCGGTCTCGCGATCGTCGTGTCTGGCCTGCTCGCCATCGCAGACGGGCTTGTCGGGGTGATGGCCAGCTGGGATACCCCGTCACCTGGCATCGGATGGGTCCGTGTCGCCATCATCGGCCATTGCGTCCTTGCTGTGGCCAGTGTCGTGCTCTTGGGGCTGGCGCTGCGGCGATCATCGCGGCACCGCGGCGAAGCCATCGCAGGCTGGACGGTAATCGTGGCCGGGGCTGCCTGGTTTCTGCTCGCGGGACGCCTGGTAAGCGGTTGGTGAGTTAGCGCTTGCGGCCGAACGCAAAGTATGACAGCGGGCCGATCAGGTTGATCACCATCGCGGCGCGCCACAGCGCCTTGGGGCCGCGGATCCGCTCGGCGGGGCGGCGCTTGATATCGATCAGCGCCGCGATCTTCAGCGACAGCTCGGCCGCGGCAGCGCCGACGAGAAGCGCCCGCTGACGATCACTGAGCTCGGCCCATTTCTGGGCGGCATCTTTGCCGCTCCTGCGGTCTCCGGACATCCGCGCCTCCAGTTACCTCAGTACCTCAGCAGGATTCTGCCTCACCTGCGGCGTCCGCCGGAGAACGGCGCCGGACGCGTGTGACGAAATAGCATCAGATGGGCGATTAAGGGGATGCAGGCGAGCCGGGCTATTTGCACCGTAGAACTGTCGGCGATGCCCCGGACCTGCGGGAATGACGGATAGTAAGCAACCCATTCCCTCTTGTAGTATCTCGCTGATGGAGTCGATGCTGTGTCCCGTGCTCATCGGCCGAAATGCCGAGGTCGGTGCTATCACGGACGCGCTGGATGCCGCCGGTGAAGGCCGCGGCGGGGCGGTCGTCGTCACCGGCGATGCCGGCGTGGGAAAGTCTCGGCTCGCGAAGGAAGCTGCCAGCCTGGCATGTTCCCGTGGGTTCCGCGTGCTCCTCGGCCGGGCAGTGGAGTCATCGGTTCCAGTCCCGTTCCGCCCGATTAGCGAAGCGCTGATGGGGGTCGCCAGGGCGGGCGCGGTTCCGGACGCGCCGGGGATCGCTGATTACCGCGCCGCGCTTGGAGCGCTGGTTCCGGAGTGGAGCCGACCAGGCGACGCCGACTCTGAGATATCGCCGGTGATCTTCGGCGAGGCCCTGCTGCGCCTTCTGTCGGCGCCAGGCAGCCCAGGCTGCCTGCTGATCCTGGAGGACCTGCAGTGGGCGGACCCGGAGACGCTGGCGATCGTGGAGTACCTGGCCGATAACGTCGCCTCGTCGCATGTGCTCTGCCTGGTCACTCTGCGCGATACCGGGCCGTCGGCATGCCTGGACCTCATGACCTCGCTGGCTGCCCGTCGGGTTGCGGCCAGGATCGAGGTTCCCCGGCTGCGGCGCCGGGCCGTGGCGGAGATGGCGGCGGCGTGCCTGAACAGCCCGGGCGTGCCGCGTGCGGTCAGCCGTCTGCTGGCCGACTGCGATGGCCTCCCGTTCGCGGTCGAGGAGATCCTCGCCGCTGCCGTTTCCTCTGGGGAACTCGTGCACGGGGCATCGGGGTGGGAGGTCAACGAGGGCGTGGTGACCGGACTGCCTGCCTCCATCGTCGGCTCCGTGCGCAACCGGCTGGCGGCACTCGGCCCTCGTGCGGGCAACATCATCGTGTCCGCGGCCGTTCTGGGCCGCCAGTTCGACTGGCGGCTACTCCCCGATGTTGCCGGCGTCAGCGAGGCCGACGTCCTGCAGGCCCTGCACAAGGCACATAGCGTGCAGCTCATCGAGCCAGTCAACGCCGATGGCGACACGTTCCGCTTCCGGCACAGCCTCACGCGTGACGCGATCGTCTCCGACCTGCTCTCGCCCGAGCGCGCAGGCCGCTCCGAGCGCGCGGCGACCGCTATCGAGCGTAGTCACCCGGGCTTGCCGGGCAGCTGGTGCGAGCTGGTCGCGGAGTTGCGCGCCGAAGCCGGGCAGCCGCTGCCGGCAGCCCGGCTGCTGCTGACCGCCGGCTGCCGTGCGATTAGCCAGGGAGCTCTCACCAGCGCCATCGACGCCCTGCACGACGCGCAGAAGCTGCTGGCCAACGCTGCTGACACTGACACGATGCTGGACATTGAGATCGACGAGTCACTGGCCGAAGCCTTCGCGCTCTCCGGTGATTTCGAACAGCTGACGCTGCTGGCCGATGACCTGATAGCGCGGCTCTCCGCGGCAGGCGCGGATCCGCGTCGTCAGGCCCTGATCCGGATCATGGCTGCGAGCACCAGGCCCGAGGACAACCAGGCCGCCGCCGCCACGCACCTGGAGGAAGCCCGCGCCATCACCACTGGGCTGGGTGACACCGAGCTGGCAAGCCGCGTCGACGCGGTAGCCGCGCGGTATGCGCTTGTCACCGGAGACCTGGACCGGGCACAGGAACTCGCCTCGCGGTCGCTGGCAGCGGCTGAGGCGGCCGGCCTGACGGGATGGGCAGCTGAAGTCGCGCTGCAGTCGCTTGATGTTATCGGACGCCGGGAACGGACCCGGGACATCGCTGTCGCGCGTGCGGTATTCGAGCGCGCCCACCAGATCGCCGGGGAGCAGGCGCTGGGCGTGTGGCGGATCAGGATGCTGCACGAGCTGGCGACGCTGGACCTGCTGGCCGACGGATCTACCGGCAGCTTGCGCGAGGTTCGGGAGCTGGCACAGCAGGCCGGCATCATCTCGATCGCGACGATCATCGATCTGCAGTTCGCGAACGCCTGGAGCCTTGGACCTGACCTTGACCTTGCGCTGTCCGCGGCCCGGCAGTGCGAGCGCGGTGCCATTCAGGTCAGCGCGCACCGGATCGAGGTCATGGCGCTCTGCCTCCAGGCGCTGGTGTTCGCGATCAGGTCTGACAGCCACCGAGCCGAGCAGGCCGCGGAGCGGGCTGAAGGCATCTGTCCGGACGCGCCGGAGGTGATGCTCCAGAGCCGGGGCCAGGTGGTGGTCGTGGCGTCCCTCTTCCGTGACGACGTATCGCGCGCGCTGCGGGAGAGCAGCCAGGCGATGTCGACGTACGGCATGCGGGTACTGAACGGGCCGGACCGCGGCCGGGGCTTCTACTCGCCAGCCCAGGCGCCGCTGGTAGCCAGAGGCCGGTCGTGGAGCCTCGCCGCGCTGCTGCAGGCGGCATGTGATGGCGACGCCGCGGGCGCAATCGAACGGGCGGAGTCGGCAGGCGCGGCTGCCGGCTGGAACCGTGGCTGCCTGGCCTACGCCGAGGCTGTGCTCGCGGGCCGTGCTGGCGACCGGGAGCGGGCAACCGCGCTCGCTGCCGAGGGCAGTGCGTGCTTTGCGCGGTTCGCGCCGTGGTGGAATCACCTCGCGCAACGGCTGGTAGCCCCGGCGGCGCTGCGGGACGGCTGGGGAGATCCGGTCGGCTGGATGCGCGACGCGGCCGCGGGCTTCGAGGCCGCCGGGCACGACCGGCTCGCTGCGGCCTGCCGCGGCATCCTGCGGAAGGCTGGCGAGCGGGTACCGCGATCCGGTCGCGGGATTGCCCAGGTACCGCCGCAGATGCGTCGCCTTGGCGTGACCAGCCGGGAGATGGACGTCTTCCTGCTGGTGGCCCAGGGATTCTCCAACTCCGAGATCGCCTCCCGGCTGTTCATCTCGCCAAAGACGGTGGAGACTCACGTGGCCAGCCTCGTTGCCAAGACGGGCCGGTCCGGGAGGCGCGAGCTAGTGGCTCACGCGGCCCGGTTTGCGTCGTCCTGATCGTTTGCGGGTATCGGACGGGTTTCTTACCGTCCGTCCGGGAGAGCCCGGCTTAACTCAGGGCCGGGGCCGCCCTAGGTCAGGCTGGGCCCGATGCGCCGATCGCCCTGATGCGGGAGTCTTGCTGCTGGTAGCACATTTACTGGCTGTACCCGCAGTTCCGGCTCCCCCCGGGCCAGTTCTGCCGCCCCGATGCCATACTGCCGCGGGCGGCAGTCTGTCCTCCGCCGGTGCGCGGGCAAAGGAGGACTTGTGACGGTCCACGCTGACCCCCGCAGCGATTGCCGGACGCGATTCGAAGCAGACGCCATCCCGTATATGCGGCAGATGTACCCGGCGGCGCTGCGACTGACGCGCGACAGGTGCGATGCGGAGGATCTGATCCAGGAGACTTTCGCCAGGGCGTATCGGAAATTTGATCAGTTCACCCCCGGCACGAATCTCCGCGCCTGGCTGTACTGCATCATGTCACGCACGTTCCTCGGCATGTGCCGCACCCGGAGCCGCCGACCCGCTGAGGTGCTCGCGGCCGACCTGCACGACCCGGCTGACGACCGCGCCGGGCTCGTTTCAGCGTCCCGCTCCGCGGAAGCGCTGGCGCTCGATGGCGTCGGCGACTCCGCGATCATGCACGCACTGAGTGAACTGCCCATGCAGTTCAAGACGGTCATCTATCTCGCCGACGTCGAGGGCTACCAGTATGCGGATATCGCCGACATCATGGGCACGCCAGTCGGCACCGTGATGTCCCGGATCCACCGCGGGCGGCAGATGCTCCGCGCCCGGCTCCGGTCGGCGCTGGCTGCCGTGCCGGAACCTACAGCGGTACAGGAGGCTTCAGTGGTACCCGAGGTCCGGGCCGTTCCCGCCCGGCCCGGCGAAAGTGCTGTTCCGGGAGCGGAAGCCGTGCCGATCGCGGCGTGATGCGGCGCGGCTGGGTCCCCCCGCGCGGCTTCCGCACTGCCCCGCGCCCGCGCTGCGGGCGCGGGGCAGTCAGGTTCGCCGACCTGGATCCGCCAGCCGGGCCGGCCGCAGGCCGGCAGCCCGTCTGCACGATTTGGCCGCAGGATGCGCGACAATGACTCATGAGTAAAACCCCGGTTGCTCCACCGCCCGGCGACAAGCCGACGCGCACAGCGCCCCCGGCTCCGCCTGCGTGGCGACACTGGCTATGGTTCCTCGCACTGGCCGTTGCCTTGCTGTATGTCCTGCCGTCCTTCTGGCATCCGACGCCGACGAGCGCGCTGACCTTCCCGCAGTTCCAGAGCGACATAGCCGCACACAAGATCAAAAACGTCGACGTTCCGAGCCCGTCGTCGCCCGGAGCCAACGTCACGGTCACCGGGACCTTCACCAACGGCAAGGACTTCACAGTCGTCTCGCCGCCGATCGTGCCGGGCGACCAGACTTTCAATAGCCTGCACGCGGCCGGGGTGACCCCGAACTACAGCGCGCCCGGCAGCTCCCTCGGCGGGATCCTGCTGCAGTTGCTGATATTCGTCGTGCTCCCGTTCGGGATCGTGGTGTTTCTCTTCCGGCGGATGGCGCGGGTGACAGGGAGCTCGCTGCAGGGCGTCATGGGCGTGGGCAGGTCTCGGGCCAAGGTCTTCGACGCCGAGCGCCCCACGACGAGGTTCACTGACGTTGCCGGCTATGACGGGGTCAAGTCGGAGATCAGCGAAGTGGTCGACTTCCTGCGCAGCCCCGACCGTTACCAGCGGGCAGGCGCGATGGCGCCGCGCGGCGTGCTGATGGTCGGCCCGCCGGGCACCGGCAAGACACTGCTGGCACGGGCCGTGGCCGGCGAGGCATCGGTGCCGTTCTTCTCGGTCACCGGCTCCAGCTTCGTCGAGATGTTCGTGGGCGTCGGCGCCGCGCGGGTCCGCGACCTGTTCGCCGAGGCGCGCAAGGCGGCTCCGGCCATCATCTTCATCGACGAGATCGACGCAATCGGCCAGCGCCGGGCCGGATCGGGCGCTGTTGTCGCCAACGACGAGCGCGAGCAGACGCTCAACCAGCTGCTGGCGGAGATGGACGGCTTCGACGTGTCCTCCGGGATCGTGGTGCTGGGCGCCACGAACCGGCCCGAGGTGCTTGATCCTGCGCTCCTGCGGCCCGGCAGATTCGACCGGCAGGTCGTCATCCCGCTGCCCACGCTCGATGAGCGCGCGGCGATCCTGGCCGTGCACTGCCGGGACAAGAAGCTCGGGCCGGACGTCAGCCTGCAGGTCGTGGCGCGCGGAACGCCGGGCTTCTCCGGCGCGGATCTGGCCAACCTGGCCAACGAGGCAGCGATCTTCGCGGTGCGGGACGGCCGGGATGTGCTGACCGCGGCCGACTTTGATAACGCCAGGGACCGGATCCTGCTCGGCCGCAGGGAAGGATCCAACGTCCTGCTGCCGGAGGAGAAGCACTCGGTCGCGGTGCACGAGGCCGGGCACGCGCTGGTAGCGGCGCTGTCGGAGCATGCGGATCCGGTCGCGAAGATCACCATCCTGCGGCCGGCCAGGCACTCGGAGTGACACAGCAGCTCCCGCTGTTCGAGCGCCACCTGTACGGCGAGGACTACCTGAAGGACTCGCTCGCGGTGCGGCTCGGCGGCCGGGCGGCGGAACTTGTCGAGCTCGGCCAGGGCTCCACCGGGGCGGCTAACGACCTGGCGTCTGCGACCGACCTGGCCACGAAGATGGTGAGGGAGTTCGGGCTGTCGGCTGCGCTCGGGCCGGTCGGCTATCCGGAAGGCGGCTCGGTCTTCCTGGGCGGTGGCGGATCGGGGCTGTCCAGCCGGCCGTTCGCCGAGGCGACCCAGGCCACCATCGACTCCGAGGTCTCCCGGCTGCTGCGAGAAGCCGAGGAGTCGGCGGTCTCCCTCATCCGCTCCCATCACTACGAGCTCGGCCAGCTCGTGGCGCTGTTGCTGGAGAAGGAGACCGTCGACGGCGCCCAGGTGTACCGGATCGTCGGCCGGCCGGTGCCCGAGCGGCGGCCTGAGGAGCTGGTGGTGGCGCCACACGCGGCGTCGTCAGCTGCCGCGGCACACCGCACGGCCGAAGGCGGTTCGGCCGCGGCCATTGCAGCCGTGCTGCGGTCCGATCCCGAGGCCAACGTGGATGGCTCGCGCGGCAGCCGTTAGCGCCACCAGGGCCTGCGGCGGATGGCGGCCAGCCGCTCCGCGGGGCCGGTGATGTCCGCGGAGTGCGCCTGCAGGTGATCGAGCTGGTGACCCACCCACAGCCCGTCGGCGCGGTAGGCGGGCCTGGCTCCGCACGGTCCGGCAGCGGCGGCGGCAATGCCGCTGGCCGGCAGCGGAAGCAAGGCCGGCAACGGCGTGCCGTGGGCCGGCCTGCCGACCTCTGCCGCGAGCCGGTCGTAGAAGTCCGACAGGTCGGCCAGCTGGCGCCTGAGCGCGGCATGCAGCCTGCCGTCGTCGGCATGCAGCCTGCCGTCGTCGGCATGCGGATGCGGCGTCGTCGGCAGGCTGGCCATCGAATGTGCGGCAAGCTCAAGCCGGGTTGCGCCCATGACCAGCGCCCACAAGTCGGATTTGCTCAGTCGTTTGGACCCTTGCTCGGTCATGTACCCGCGGAGCGCATCGTCGAGGCGGTTGCGAGCCAGGAGCGCGACGTCGGCGCGCTCCGGCCTGGCGGCCCGGTCTCCGAGCGCCCAGTTGGCCGCCTCGCTCAGGTACCCCGCGCCGCTGCGGAAGGCATCAGCCAGGTTGTCGCCGACGACGGAGGAGATGCCGCGCGGCCAGAACAGGAAGCCGACCACGAGGCTCACGGCACAGCCGATGGCGACATCCTCGACCCGCAGCAGCCCGACCTTCCAGCCGGCCGGGACGAGCACGTTGTAGAGCACGACAATCGTCACCGTGAACGCGGCCTGCCCGACCGCGAACGGCGCGGTACCCGTTGTGTACGCGGAGACCAGGATGGCAAGGGGGAACGCGATCCACAGCGCGGTCGGGCTTGTGCCAATGCCGACGAGCAGGGCGGCGCCGATGACGAAGCCCATCGTGGTGCCGAGGAGCGCCCGGAGCGCCGTCGAACCGGTAGCGGCCGCGCTTGTCCGCAGTACCGACAGGGTTCCGAGGACGACCCAGAAGGCGTGCTGGACGTCTGTCAGCCTCGCCACCGCTACTGCTGCCGCCAGCGCCATCGCGCCGCGCGCGCTATTGCGGAACCACACTGAGCGCATGCTGGCGTCGGTGGCGATGGCATCGATGCCGCGCTCGGATAGCCCGGCGCCTGGCGGCTCACCGTCCTCCGAGCCCTCGGGCCAGGCGGCCCGCTGCGGGGCGGACAGGCCAGCAAACCAGTTGCGGCGCTTGGCAGCTACATCGGCCGGGCTGGCCAGCCGGGCGGCGATCAGCGCCTCGCCAGCCGCCGCCGAGGTGGCGATGCCGATCGCCTGAGCGTGGTAGGCGTGGTCGGCCCGGCGAACGGCCACCGCGGGATCGCCAGCAACTGCCTGCAGGTGCCGGGCGCTCGCCAGCCGCGCCTGCCACAGCGGATCCAGGTCAATGCTGCCGGCCCGGCCGGATAGCACGGCTGCGATGCGGTGCAGCACCTGCGCGGACAGCTCCAGCAGCTGACGGTCGGCGGTCGCCGAGGCGGGCAGCTCCAGGTGCCCGTCCGACGCGTCGCCGACGAGGGAGGCACACCCCTCCAGCAGATGGATCAGGCTCGCCAGGCCCCGGTCGGCAGTGGCGAGCCCGATCGGCCGGTACGGCGTGCCCGTGAACGAGCTCATCAGCTCGTGCCTGGCCGTCAGCATGGCGTCCCAGCTTGCCTGCCTGGGGCTGCCCGCGACCACTGCCGCAACCTGATCAGCGGTCCGGTCGGCGAGCCTGGCCGCCTGTGCGCGGAGCCGGTCGCCTGGCGACCGCGGCGACAGCAGCAGCACCGCAGCAGTGCCGGCCACGGCTGCCAGCCACCAGCCCGCCAGGCGGGACGGCAGTGCGCTGAGCGGCGCAGCCGTAGCGACCGGGAGCACATAGGCGAACAGGCACGCCGTGACGCCCGAAGCAGCGTTCGGTCCGGCCGAGCCGGCGAAGTACACGGCGAATGCCACCGGGACGGTCGCGATCACGGCAAGCCAGCTCGACCTGCTGACCAGCGTGCCGATCACGAGGACGAGGCTTCCGGCCAGAGCCAGGCCGAGGTGCGCGATCGCCTTGTCGCGCCGGGTGCCACCGAATTGCGCCACGACGAGCGTGGCGAAGCCACCGAACACTGCGAAAAGGGTCATCTCGGCATCGGCGATGACCTTGTACGTCAGCGCGAGCAAGGCCGGGATGACGATGGTCGCCCGCAGGGCCCGCAGCGCTGCCGATGTCGACCACGACACTCGCCACCAGGCGCTGCCCTGCTGGCCGGACCCGCCGACAGCCGTGGCGCCCCGCGGGCCGGAAGACTGTGCCACGGCGCTCGGCGACATGTGACCTAACTCTGTCATCACCGCGACATCGTGTACATGCGCCCCCTGCGGTCACAGCTTGGCTGCGGCCGACGTGAGCCGGTTACGCTGGCGCAAGTGGCGACGAATACCCAGGGCAGGAACGCGGATTCACAGCGGGTGCCTGCCGCGATGCGGCGGGACGTCAGGCTGCTCGGCAAGATCCTCGGCCAGGTGATCGCAGAGTCTGATGGCCAGGATCTCCTGGATGATGTCGAGGCGCTGCGCCACCGGGTCATTGCCGCCCGCCAGCACGACGGCAGCGATGGCCGCAGCGCCGAGGCAGCCGCCACGGCGGACGCCGAGATCGCGGCGCTGGTGGCCGGGTGGCCGCTGGCCAGGGCCGAGGCAGTCGCGCGAGCATTCACCGTCTACTTCCACCTGGCGAACCTCGCCGAGGAGCACCAGCGCGTCCGCACGCTGCGGGAACGGGACTCCGGGACCGAGCCGGTCCGGGAGTCGCTGGCCGCCGCGATGACGACGCTGGGTGACACGATCGGCCCGGACGAGCGCGCGGCGCTGCTCGGGAGGCTTGAGGTGCACCCGGTGTTCACGGCGCACCCGACGGAAGCCAGGCGGCGGGCGGTGACCGAGGCGCTGCGCCGGATCAGCAGGCAACTGGACGCCCTGGACGACCCGCGGGCCGGCGCGTCAGCGCACGCGCAGGCACGGCGCCGGCTGCAGGAGGAGATCGACCTGCTGTGGCGCACCTCGCCGTTGCGCCGCCAGGCGATGCAGCCCCTGGACGAGGTCCGGTCAGGTGCGGCGGTCTTCGATGAGACACTCTTCCAGCTCGCGCCGAACGTCTACCGCGCGCTTGATCAGGCGCTGCAGTCACAGCTCTCCGGAGCAGCTGTTCCGCAAGCGCCTGCGTTCCTGCGCTTCGGCAGCTGGATCGGCGGTGATCGGGACGGGAACCCGTTCGTGACGGCCGCGGTCACCGAGCAGACTGCGGGGATCCAGGCAGATCACGCGCTGCGCGCGCTGGAGAACGCCACCACGCGGATCGGGCGCGCGCTGACCATCGACGCGGTCTTGCTCGCCCAGGCCGCCATCGACCGCGACGGCGCGCAAGCCGCGTCGGCGCTGACAGAGCTAGAAGCCGCGCTGGACGCACTGACGCGAGCCCGGCCGGCGCTTCTCGGTGAGCTCATGTCGCACGCGCCGGGCGAGCCGTTCCGCACGTTCCTGCTCCACACGGCGCAGCGGCTGCACGCGACGAGGCTGCAGCTGACCGGCGAGGACCGGGAGCCTCAGGGCGCGGACCGGCGGCCGCGGGCGCTGGCCTACGGGTCGGCCGCCGAGTTCATCGCCGAGCTCCGCTTGCTGCAGCGCGCGCTGGCCGAGGCCGGCGCGGACCGGCAAGCCTACGGGGAGCTGCAGCAGCTGATCTGGCAGGCCGAGACGTTCGGGTTCCACCTAGCTGAGCTGGAGGTCCGGCAGCACAGCGCGGTACATGCGGCGGCACTGCGCGAGTTGCGGGCGGGCCAGCAGCCGTCCGCGATGACCAGGGAGGTGCTGGCTACGTTCGCGGCCATTGCCGCGATCCAGCAGCGGCACGGCGTCGACGCCTGCCGCCGGTACGTGGTCAGCTTTACTACCAGCGCCGATGACATCGCCGCCGTGCATGAGCTGGCCGGGCTCGCCTGCCCGGGCCGGCCGCCAGTACTTGATGTCGCGCCGCTGTTCGAGAGCGGGGAGGACCTGGCAAACGCGGTGCAGGTGCTGGACGCCATGGTCCAGCTTGAGCCCGTCGCGCGCCGGCTGGCCGGCAACGGCAGACGCGTGGAGGTCATGCTCGGCTACTCCGACTCCGCAAAGGAGCTCGGCATGGTCAGCGCAACGCTCCGGCTGTTCGGCGCGCAGTCGCGCCTGGCGCGCTGGGCCGCGGCGAACGATGTCGCGCTGGTGCTGTTTCACGGTCGCGGCGGCGCGCTTGGCCGCGGCGGCGGCCCCGCGGGCCGTGCGGTGCTCGCCCAGGCGCCCGGATCTGTGGATGGCCGGTTCAAGGTGACCGAGCAGGGCGAGGTCATCTTCGCCAGATACGGTCACCCGGCCATCGGGCAGCGGCACCTTGAGCAGGTCACATCGGCGGTGTTGCTGGCATCGGCAAGCAATCCGCATGACCCGGCGTTGCATGCCGCGGCTGCGCCTGCGCCAGTTGTCGAGGCGCTGGAGGCCGGCGCGCTGGGCGCCTACCGGGACCTGGTGACGGCCGACGGCTTCGCGGAGTGGTTCGCAAGGCTCAGCCCGCTGGCCGAGATCGGCGGCATGCGGCTGGGCTCCCGCCCTGCTCGCCGCGGCCTGGATGCTCCGACGGGCCTGGCCGATCTGCGCGCGATCCCGTGGGTGTTCGCGTGGTCGCAGACACGGGTGAACCTTCCCGGCTGGTACGGCCTGGGCAGCGGGCTCGCCGCAGCGACCAGCGGACCAGGCGGCCTGGATGCGGTGCGCGCCGCCTACCAGGACTGGCCGCTGCTGCAGGTACTGCTGGACAACGCCGAGATGAGCCTGGCTAAGACCAACCGCCGCATTGCCGCGCGTTACCTCGCACTAGGGAACGACGACCGGCTAGCCGCTCAGGTCCTGTCGGAATATGACCTGACCAGGAGGCTCGTGCTGGCGGTCACGGGACACGATCGGCTGCTTGCCAGCCGCCCGGTGCTGTCGCGCGCGGTGGCGCTCCGCGATCCCTACGTTGACGCGCTCTCACATCTCCAGCTGCGCGCGCTGACTGAGCTGCGGGCGAGCGATGATCGGGAGCAGCGGGCGGCGCTGGAGCGATTCCTCCTGCTGACCGTCAACGGCGTGGCGGCGGGGCTGCAGAACACCGGCTGAGGCCGCGGCTAGCCATCCGCCAGGGCAGCGGCAGTGATGGTGCGGGCTGCATGCACGGCGGTGGCGATGCCGTCCTCAGCGGCCAGCCCGCACAGGTCAGTGAGGGTGAACAGTGCCTCGGCGCTGACGACGATCGCCAGCTGCCGCTTCAGCTGCCGCAGCGCCTCCGGCTGCCGCCGCCCGAGAGTCGCCTCGAGCGGTGCCAGCGCCTGATCGATCAGGCCGAAGCGGTACCCCGGCCGCATGGCCGCCCACTCGGGCCGGACGATAGCTGCAGAGATCATCGCCCGGACCGCCCCCTGGTAGCGCTGAACGTGCCGGAGCAGGTATTCGGTGGCATAGGCAACGCGCTCGACCGGGTCGGCACAATCCTGTACCGGGCCCATGGCCTCGGCCGCACTCGGCCAGGCCCCGTCCAGGGCCTCGCGCAGCAGCGAGACGAGGTCCGGGAAGTAGCGGTAGGCGGTGGCCTCGGACACCAGCGCTGCCCTGGCGACAAGCGGCATCGTCACTTCCGCGCTGCTCCCGATCAGCTCGCGGGCCGCCTGAACGATGGCCGTCCGCGTGCGGTGCTTCTGGTTGGCTCGCCCGGCCATGTCGTGCGTGGTCATCGTCCTACTCTGGCGGCAACTCTGGCGTTAGTCAAGTGCACTCGCATCATGAGAGCGTACTTGCATAACCGGGCTAGCTGGGCTAGTGTCTGCTTCGTGAGAGTGGACTCTTACGCAACTTAGACCTGAAGGGCGCAATATGAGCACTATGACCAGAACACTCACCGTGGACGGCCTCGGCTCCGTGCCGGTCAGCTTTACCGAATACGGAAGCGGCCGCCCGGTGCTGCTCCTGCACGGCGGAGCTGGTCCGTTCTCAGTCACCGGATTCGCGGAGCTGCTGTCGTCGTCCGGGGCCGCCCGTGTCATCGTTCCCGTCCACCCGGGCTTCGACGGCACACCGCGTCCGGACCAGCTGGCGAGCATCGCATCACTGGCCGCTGTCTACGCGGAACTGCTCCGCGATCTCGGGCTGCGCGACCTGTGCGTGATCGGCAACTCGATCGGGGGCTGGATCGCCGCGGAGCTCGCCCTGGCCGAGAGCGCGGCGCCGGACTGCCGGGTCAGCTCAGTCGTGCTCGTCAATGCCGCCGGGCTGCAGGTCGCCGAGGCCCCCGCCGCGGACTTCTTCTCGCTCACCCTGGACCAGGTCTTCGACCTGAGCTACTTCAACCCGGACGCGTTCCGGATCGACGTTGCGACGCTGCCGGACGAGCGCAAGGCGGCGATGGCGGCGAACCGTGCAGCACTGCTGGTGTACGGCGGGCAGGCGATGGCGGATCCCGGCTTGCTCGGCCGGCTGCCCGCCGTCACGATCCCGACGCTCGTGATCTGGGGGGCGGCCGACCGCATGATCCCGCCCGAGCACGGCCGCGCCTACGCTAGCGCGATCCCCGGCGCTCAGTTCCGCCTGATCAGCCGCGCTGGTCATATCCCTCAGCTGGAAGCGCCCGACGAGCTCCTGACGATGGTCACCGAGTTCGCCGGCGGACACGCCGAGGCAAGGAACGTGACGCTGTGACCGACGTATCGATCGTGCTGCCCGGCCAGGGTGACCTGATGCTTGCGGGCGCCACGCAGCTCCGGATCCTGGAGGACGGGAGCACGACCTCACATCGGCTCGGGATCGCCGAGATCACCATCGCGCCCCACACCGCCGGACCGCCACAGCACCGGCACGCCCAGCATGACGAGGGCTTCTATGTCGTGTCCGGAACCGCGCAGTTCACGGTCGGGCAGCAGACCCTTCATGCACCGAAGGGCACGCTCGTAGTTATCCCGCCCGGCGCACCCCACACGTTCGCGAACGCTAGCGACGAGACGGTCGTGCTCCTGAATACCTTCACCCCCGATCACTACGTGCAGTACTTCCGGGATCTGCGCACCATGATCGCGGCCGGAGAACCCATGTCGGCGCAGGCAGTAGGCGCGATCATGGCTCGCTATGCCACCGAGCCGGCGACGACGTTTGCCCCGTCCGGGCGGTCAGCAGGCTAGCGTTGTGCTTATCGCTTCAGGACCAGGGAGATCGCCATGCCACGACAAGTGCCGTACGTCGGCTATCTCGCCCTGGGCGATGACCCGCATCTTGTCGCGCAGGAGTGCAGCTCCTGCGGACGCGCTGTTCTTCGACCGGCGCAACGCCTGCGCGAACTGCGGCGGGCGGCACTTCGGCGAGCGGCGACTGGCCAATGACGGGGTCGTGCGGGCGTTCACGATCGTGCACCGGGCCACGCCGGACGTCACAGTGCCGTACGTCTCGGGGATCGTCGACCTCGAGGGCGGCGGCGTGGTCAAGGCCAACATCGTGGACATCGACCCCGAGCCCGGCAGCGTGGCGCTCGGCATGAAAGTCAGGCTGACCACGTTCCCGATCGGAACTGACTCGGAGGGAACGGAGGCAGTCGCCTTCGGGTACCGGCCCGCCTGAATGTGTCCTACAGCTGGATCCGGCCGAGCTCGAACGGCACGTCCGCCAGACGCGCGGCCTTCTCCTGGAGCTCCGCTACCGTCCACTTACCGTCCTTGATGATGCTGTCGATGACCGCGAACGGCTGGAACAGGTGGATCCCGCCGCCCGCGACGAAGAAGACCCGGCCCTGGATCGGGCAGTCGGCAGTGGCCAGGTAGGCGACGAACGGCGATACGTTCGCCGGATCCATCGGCGTCGAAGCCCTCCTCCGGCGTCCTCGCGATCGCGTCGGTGATGCCTGGCGTGGCGAGCGTCAGCCTTGTCCGGGCGGCGGGAGCGATGGCGTTCGCCTTCACGCCATATCGCCCGAGCTCACGCTGGGCGATGATCGTCAGCGTTGCGATAGCGGTCTTCGCCGCGCCGTAGTTGGCCTGGCCCGGATTATTGAACAGGCCCGAGGTTGACGTCGTGTTGATCAGTGACGGCTGCAGGCTGCCGCCCGCCTTGGACTGCTCCCGCCAGTACCGTGCGGCCGCCCTGGTCGGCATGAAGTGACCACGCAGATGCACCCTGATGACGTCGTCCCATTCCGCGTCGGTCATGTTGACGATCGTCCGGTCGCGCAGGATGCCGGCGTTGTTGACCAGTACGTGCAGTGCGCCGAACTCGTCGATAGCCTGCTGGATCAGCCGGTCTGCACCGTCGGCGGAGGTGATGTCGTCGGAGTTCGCCACGGCCTGACCGCCGGCCGCGCGGATCTCATCGACGACCTGGCGGGCGGGCGCCGCGTCGCTGCCCGAGCCGTCCGGGCCGCCGCCGAGGTCGTTGACCACGACCTTCGCGCCTTCAGCCGCAAGCAGCAGAGCATGCTCGCGGCCGAGACCGCGGCCTGCGCCGGTGATGACGGCTACCCGGTCGTCCAGTGCACCCATGCCAGGTCCTTTCGTCGGGCTATGGCGGCAGCTTATGGCGACCGCAGGCCGATCATTGGTCGCACTGCCCGGCGGCCGGCAGGGTGATATCAATGTCGCCATGGCGAGTCTGGCTGAGCCTGTCATCGGAAGTCCTGGCACCGGGCTGCCGGAGGTGCTCACGCTCGAGCGGATCGAGGACGACATGTTCCGCACGGTCGTCGTGAGCCGGGAGCCAGCCGGGCTGTTCGGCGGCCAGGTCGCGGCGCAGGCGCTGCGCGCTGCGGCGCAGACCGTGCCCGAGGGGCGGCACCCGCATTCGCTGCACGGCTACTTCCTCAGCCGGGGCGACGCCTCGCGCCGCGTGCTGCTGACGGTGAACCGCGACCGGGACGGCGGCTCGTACTCTAACCGCCGGGTGATCGCGGTGCAGAACGGCAAGGTCATCTTCAACATGGCGGCCTCGTTCCACGTCACCGAGGAGGGCTCGGATTACCAGGCGCACGAGATGCCGGAGGTCGAGCCGCCCGAGGACCTGCCGGAGAACCAGCGCCTGGCACCGCATGCACGGCGTCGAGATCCGGCTCCCGCGCGCAGCCGCAGCCCGGCCAGCAGTGGCCGTCCCGGATGTGGATCAGGTCGCGGCACAAGCTGGACGGCGACATGATGCACGCGTGCGCGCTGGCCTACGTCTCCGACATGTTCACCGGCCTCGCGGCGGCTCCCGGCGTCGCCCTCGCCGGGCCGCTGACCAGCATCGACCACTCGGTCTGGTTCTTCCGCCGGGCGGCGCTCGATGAGTGGGTGCTGATGGACCTGCAGCCCGAGTCGACCTCGGGCGGCCGCGGCATGTACACGGGCCGGATCTTCACCCGGCACGGCGTGCTCGCGGCTGGCATTGCGCAGGAGACCCTGTTCCGCCCCGGCGTCGCGCGCACCGGGCCGCTCGCCCCGTGAGGCCTGGCTCATTCGACGCTATGGTGGAGGCAGATCACTGGAGGGCAGCTAGCATGGCCGACTCGCTCTGGATCATCGGCGTGGCGATGACGAAGTTCATGCGCTATAAGGACAAGGATCTCATCGACCTCGGCAGCGAGGCGGCCCTGGCGGCACTGGCCGACGCGGGCCTGACCATCTTCGACGCCGACATCCTGGCGGCGGGCTGCCTGTATGACACCAACGGCATCGGCCAGCGGATCCAGAAGCAGATCGGGCAGACCGGCATCCCGGTCTATAACGTGACGAACGCCTGCGCCACGGGCGCCACCGCGTTCCGGGTCGCTGCGATGGCGATCAAGGCGGGCGAGGCCAGCATCGGGCTCGCGGTCGGCCTGGAGCAGATGGGCAAGCTCGGCCTGCTCGGCGCCCAGCCGGGCAGGAAGGACAAGCCGTATGCAGCCGGCCGGACGGTACGGCGCGGTGGGGCCGGTCGAGGGCGTGCTGGGTACCAGCCTGATGCCGGGCACGTTCGCCCAGTCGGGCATGGAGTACGCGCACGAGCATGATGGCGTCGGGTTCGAGCAGTTCGCCCGGGTGGCGGAGAAGAACCACGCGCACTCGACGCTGAACCCGCTGGCTCAGTACCAGAAGGCGTTCTCCCTCGGGGAGATCATGAATGCCGAGATGATCGCCTACCCGAACACGCTGCTGATGTGCTGCCCGACCGGCGACGGCGCGGCAGCCGCGGTGCTGTGCAGCGGGGAACGGCTGAAGTCCATGCCGGACGTCGTGCGCAGGCGCGCGGTGAAAGTGTCGGCGTCGGTGCTGACCTCCGACCCGTACGTCGACGGTGGCTCGGTCCAGTTCGACGTGAACACCCTGACCCGCCAGGCCGCCGACAAGGCCTACGAGCAGGCTGGGGTCGGCCCGGAGGACCTGGACCTGGTCGAGCTGCACGACTGCTTCGCCACCGCCGAGCTGCGCCATTACGACAACCTGCGGCTGTGCCCGGAGGGCGGCGCGGGCGAGTGGATCGACAAGCGCGGGCCCTGGCGCGACGGCGAGATCCCCGTCAACGTGTCCGGCGGCCTGCTGTCCAAGGGCCACCCGCTCGGCGCGACCGGCATCGCCAACATCTACGAGGTGTCCACGCACCTGCGCGGCGAGGCCGGGGACCGGCAGATCGAGGGTGCCAAGGTCGGCCTCACCCACGTCATCGGCCTCGGCAGCGCCTGTGCAATCCACATCCTCGAGAAGTCAGCGGCCTGATGGGCCTGCGCCCGCTGCCCGGCCCCGTTCCTGATCCGGCCGGCGCTTACGACCTGGCCAAGCTCGGTTACACCGAGCAGGAGTTCCTGCTTACTGGCTCGGCCACGTCGTACCGGCTGGCGGCCGAGCGCACGCCTGATGGCCGCTGGAACGTCCTGCCCGCTGGTCCCGCGCAGTTCAGCACCCGCGTGGTCGTGCGGCAGCCGGCCGACGCTGACGACTTCAGCGGCACCGTCGTGGTCGAGTGGCTGAACGTGTCCGGCGGCCTGGACGCAGCGCCGGACTGGATGCTGACGCACACCCACCTCGATGCGCAGCGGGCATGCCTGGGCGGGCGTCTCCGCCCAGCGTGCCGGGATCGAGGGCGGCGGCCTGGTCGAGAGCCTGCACCTGAAGAAGGCGCACCCGGACCGCTACGCGATCGCTGTCACATCCCGGTGACGCCTGGTCGTTCGACATCTTCAGCCAGGCCGGGCATGCGCTGCGGGGCGAGCCGGGGGTGCTGCCGCCGCCGGTCAGCGCCCGGCCGATCCGGCTGCTGGCCAGCGGCCACTCCCAGTCGGGGGCGTTCCTGGTCACCTACGTCAACGCGGTCGATCCGCTGGCGCGGCGTCTACGACGGCTTCCTCGTGCACGGCCGGACCGGCGCGGGCGCCGCGCTCGATACCGGCTTCAATCCGGGCGCCAGCACCGACGGCATCGGTGAGCAGATCCGCGCGGACCTGCGCGTGCCGGTCATCGTCCTGCAGTCCGAGACCGACGTGACCCTGCTGGGCAGCGGCCGGGCCAACCAGGACGACGGCGAGCTGCTCCGCAACTGGGAAGTAGCGGGCGCGGCCCATGCCGACACCTACCTGCTGTTCGCCAGCGGCCAGGACGATGGCAGCCTGCCGCCTGCCAGGCTCGCCGAGCTGATGCGGCCGACCACCGACATCCTGATGGGCCGCACCGAGTCGCCGATCAACAGCGGCCCGCAGCATCACTACGTGGAATGCGCGGCCATCGAGCACCTTGACGCCTGGGTGACGGGACGGTCCGCGCCTCCGGCCGCGGCCCGGCTGAACCTCAGCGCGGACGGACAGGACTTCGCGCGCGATGAGCTCGGCATCGCGACAGGCGGCATCCGGACGCCCTGGACTGATGTTCCGGTGGCCATCTTGTCCGGAACGGGGCAGCGCGGCGAGCTGTTCGCATTCCTGTTCGGCACGACCAGGAAACTCGGACCTGCTGACCTGGCCCGGCTGTACCCCGGCGGCCAGGCAGACTACCTGGGCCGGTTCGAATTGTCGCTGGATACCGCGATCAAGACGGGCTTCCTGCTCGCGGCGGACCGGACCGAGATCCTGGCCGTTGCCGCGGCCTCCTGGCCCGGCCCCTGAGGCTGCCGGTCCCATTCCCGGGGTTAGTGCAGGTGAACGAGCACCACGTTCTTCAGCACGATCATCAGGACTCCCAGCAGCCCGGCAATGCCAGTGACGAAGGCGAGCCGCAGTCCCCGCAGCTGAGCCGCGTGCCCGGCTGCCCAGGCATAGATCGCCAGCATCACGATGGCGGTGGCCAATGCGGCGCTGGCAGCCTGCGGGCCTGAGAGCCCGCTGAGCCGGGCTAGCCCCAGCACGGCCAGCGGGATGCAGGAGGCGCCGACCATTGGCCAGGCAACGATCATGACAGCCCGGACTTCGTGCCAGGACGGCAGGCGGCCGCGCTCGAAGTGCCCTCCGAGCAGCTCGCTGTACACGTCGGCCAGCCAGTACACCGCGAGGGTGATCAGGACGGAAATGGCGAGCGGCCCGGCGGCGAGCTCATCTCCGGCGGAGGCCAGCACTGACGCGGTGATGATGGTGCCGTAGATCCCGTCGGCCGGTCGCAGCCGATGGCGCTCGGGCGGCTCGGCAGGGCGCTGCGGGACCGCGCTCCCCGCCACAGCCGCCCCCGCGATCACTCGTTCCGGTGTCCCGCCTTCGCAGCCGATTATGCCCGGGTCCTCATGTGGTGCTCGTCACCAGGTGACGCCATCAGCGCCATGCGGCAGCTACAGGCGTCGGACTAGTGCACTGATGATATGGAGTATTCCGATAACCCCGGATACGGGTGTGACACTGACCTCGGCCGCTTCCGGCGCAGGCCAGCCTGAGGTGCGGCACCCTTCTCCCGGGCTCCCCCGACATTTGCAGCGTCCTCGCCGGCAGCGGGTATTGTCTGGGTCTTGATGCGGTCTCAAGATGGTCACAATGCTGGGCACGAGCGCCCGGCCGAGGAGCCCGAGGCACGGGCGGACACTGGGATGGAGGGTGGATGCGCCTGCGTCTGGGCCGGTCGGTTGTCACCGTCACTCTCGTCTCCGCCGCGGCGATCGTCGGCGCTGCGCTGAGTCCGCCAATGACAACGATCAAGGCCGAGACCGCCGCGTACGGGCAGGCCTCGACGGTCGGCGCCCTGTTCGGCCTGAGCCCGTCCGGCCAGCTGGGAAGCCACTTCTGCACTGCGAGCGTCGTCGACAGCCCGGCCGGGGACCTGATTGTGACCGCGGCGCATTGCATGGCGCGGTACAGGGCAGGCGAAGTAGCTTTCGTGCCTGGCTACGCCAAGGGGCAGGAGCCCTTCGGCGTCTGGACCGTAACCCAGGTCTTCGAGGACCAGGAGTGGATCTCATCCAGCGATCCCGATGACGACTTTGCCTTCCTCGTCGTCCGCCAGCCCGGCAGCGAGGAGGCCATCCAGGCCCTTACCGGCGGCGAGGCCGTCGGCATCGACGTCTCGGCCGGCCAGCGGGTCGAGGTCGCCGGCTGACCCCGACTTCGGGGATGCGGCCATCAGCTGCGCCAACACGGCGCTCGAGTTCAGCCCCACTCAATACGAGTTCGCCTGCGGCGGGTTCACCAACGGCACGAGCGGGAGCCCGCTGCTTGCCGACTCTGGCCCGTTCCACGGCGCCGGCACCGTGATCGGCGTCATCGGCGGCTACGAGCAAGGCGGAAGAACGCCGTCGGTGTCCTACGCCGCCCGGTTCGGCGCTCGCCTGGCGGTGCTGTACCGGACCGCTCTGGCTGCCGTCAGAAAGTGATCGTGCCCGCTGCTGGCGGATGACGCGCTATCGAGGAGGACCGACATGGCGATCGCGACCATCAACCCCGCCACCGGGGAGACGCTGAAGACCTTTGACGAGCTTAGTGACGCCGGCGTCGAGCGCTGTCTCGCAGCTGCCGCCGCCGCGCACGCTGAGTACCGGCTGACCAGCTTCGACGAGCGAGCCAGCTGGATGCGGCGGGCCGCGGACATCCTTGATGAGGAGCGAGACTCCATCGCGGCGATGATGACGGCCGAGATGGGAAAGACGATCACCGCCGCTCGGCAGGAGGTCGCCAAGTGCGCTACGACATGCCGCTTCTACGCCGAGAACGCTGCGGGCCTCCTGGCCGATGAACCTGGCGATGCCGCCGCGGTGGGCGCGGAGCGCGCCCACGTCATCTATCAGCCGCTCGGCCCGATCCTGGCGATCATGCCATGGAACTTCCCGCTCTGGCAGGCCATGCGGTTCGCTGTCCCCGCTCTCATGGCTGGCAATGTCGGACTGCTGAAGCACGCCTCCAACGTGCCGCAGACGGCACTGTTCATGCAGGACCTGTTCGCGCGGGCTGGGTTCCCCGCCGGAACGTTCCAGACGCTGCTAGTCGGATCAGCTCGGGTCGAGCCGATCCTGCGCGATGCGCGGGTGGTGGCTGCGACGCTCACCGGCTCGGGCCGGCCGGGCAGTCGGTCGCGGCCATCGCAGGCAGCGAGATCAAGAAGGTCGTGCTCGAGCTCGGCGGCAGCGACCCGTTCATCGTGATGCCCTCGGCGGACCTGCCGGCTGCGGCCCGGGTCGCGGCCGATGCGCGATGCATCAACAACGGCCAGTCCTGCATCGCAGCCAAGCGCTTCATCGTGCACGACTCGGTCTACGACGAGTTCGAGAGCATGTTCGTCAAGAACATGTCCGCCAAGACCGTTGGTGACCCGATGCTGGCGACGACCGACGTCGGTCCGCTGGCATCCGAACAGCAGCGTGACGACGTCGAGAGCCTCGTCGCGGATGCGGTCGCGATAGGCGCGCATGTACTGTGCGGCGGCGTGGTCCCCGATCAGCCAGGCTTCTACTATCCCCCGACGGTGCTGACCGGCATTACGCCGGTCATGCGCGTCCACACCGAGGAGGTCTTCGGACCGGTCGCGACGCTGTACCGGGTATCGGGACTGGACGAGGCGATCGAGCTTGCGAACGGCACGGAGTTCGGGCTCGGCGCCAACGCGTGGACCAATGATCTCGCTGAACGGCGGCAGCTCATCCGCGACCTGGTGGCCGGTATGGTCTTCATCAACGGCAACGTCACCTCATACCCGCAGCTGCCGTTCGGCGGCGTGAAGCAGTCCGGGCACGGCCGCGAGCTGTCCGCCAACGGCATCCGCGAGTTCTGCAACATCAAGACTGTCTGGATCGGCCGCTGACGCCATCGCGTTGATGTCCGCGCGCGGCCTGAGATCAGGTGAACGGGAGAGATGACTGAGCCCTATCCGCGAGTGACATCAGACGGCAACGTCGGGCCGTGGACGGCAACGTCGGGCCGTGGACGCCGCCGTGGTGCCGCGGCACGCCGGACCTCCAACGTTCGCCAGGTTGCCTCGCATCGACGAGGTGACCAAGGCTGACGTGGCCGTGCTTGGCGTGCCGTTCGAGAGCGGCGTCAGCTATCGGCCCGGTGCGAGGTTCGGGCCTGGCCACATCCGCGAGTCCTCGCGGCTGCTGCGGGGCCGGTGTCCGTCGTGCATTTCGACGCGCACCCTGTGATCACTGCGCCCGATGCCGAGTACCTGGGAGTGCGCGGCATGACGGAGCGCCTAGCGGAGCGGGTCGGCGACCGGCCTGTCTACGTGTCGGTTGACATCGACGTCCTCGACCCTGCGCATGCGCCGGGTACTTGCACGCCTGAGGCGGGTGGTCTGACGAGCCACGAGCTGCTGTCGGCCCTGGCACCGCAACCAGCGGCGGAGGCGTCATGATTAGCCCTGTCGTGACAAGCACTGGGGTGGCCTGCTGCCAGCTCGCGCCTGAGCTCGGGGATACTGCCGCGAATCGCGACTTGGCCGCCGGGGCGGTCGTCGACGCGGTCCGGCAGGGCGCCTCCGTCGTAGTGCTGCCGGAGCTGATGTCGAGCGGCTATGTGTTCGAGAGCCAGGCGGAGGCGAGGGCATGCGCGGAGCTACCCGACGGGCCGACCGTGACCGCCTGGTCGCGGCTGGCGGTCGAGCACGACATCGTCATCGTCGGCGGATTCTGCGAGGCCACGGCCGGGGACGAGGTCTTCAATAGCGCGGCCCTGGTCGACTCGGGCGGGCTGCGCTGCGTGTACCGGAAGGTGCACCTGTGGGATGCGGAGCCCCGGTGGTTCGCCGCCGGGAGCGCATCTCCCCCGGTCGTGCCGACGAGGCTCGGGCGGATCGGCGTGATGATCTGGCCTCCGGCCAGCCCGCCACCCTGGTGGCCGAGTGCGAGCTCGGCCAGGCGCTAGACAAGGCAGTCAGCCCGAACAATGACGTGCATGGCGATCGCCGGCCTGAGCTGTACGGGCGCGTTGCGCCGCAGGGGTAGCCAGCAGGCCGTCGGCAGCCGTCCCGGCCGCGCGCAGGCCGGGGGTGCCGCATGCGGGTCACCACGCTCCCGGGTCTAGTGTGTCCGAAGTGGAGGGCAGTGCCGAGTACACCGAACCACCCGTTCCGGCATTCTTGTTTGATCTCGACGGGACGCTGATCGACAGCGTCTACCAGAATGTGATCGCCTGGCGTAACGCCCTGGCCAAGCTCGAGATCGACCTGTCGGTCTGGCGCATACACCGCCGGATCGGCATGAGCGGCGGGCTGTTCGTGGCGGCTCTGCTACGCGAGACCGGCCGGTCGCTGTCCGAGGACGACATCGAGTCGCTCCAGCTGGATCATGCGGCAGAATACCTGGAGCAAGTTGACTCAGTTCGGGCGCTTCCGGGCGCTGCGGAGCTGCTGGCGGCGCTGACCAGCCACGGCGTGCCGTGGGCGATTGCTACCAGCGGTCGGCGCATCATGGCGCAGACGGCACTGCCAATGCTCGGACTGGGCGAGGACGCTCCGATGGTGACCCGCGACATGGTGCGGCACGCGAAACCCGACCCTGACCTGTTCCTCGCCGCTGCCGCGCTGATCGGCGTGGATCCGCGCCATTCCTGGGTTGTCGGGGACAGCGTGTGGGATCTGCTGGCCGCTCGCCGGGCAGGCGCGCTGGGCATCGGGCTGCTGTCGGGCGGATACGGCCGCGAGGAACTCGAGCGCGCTGGAGCGTACCGCGTCTACGCCGATCCGGGTGAGCTGCTTGCCCGCGCGGATGAGGTCGGCGTCCGCAACCTTGTCGGCGGCCCTTCAGATCTGTGACCAGCGAGGAGGCGTTCGATGACAGCGGGGCATGACGCCCAGGCCCGCGCAAGGGCTCTGGTGACTGGCGCGACGGGAGGACTGGGACGGGCGATTGCGGGCCAGCTCGCCCGCGACGGCCTCGACGTGATCGTGCACGGACGTGATGCTGGCCGGGGCCAGCAGGCCGTCGCGGAGATCCGGGAGGCGGGCGGCAGCGCGACGTTCGTTGCCGCCGACGTCAGCGACCAGGCGAGCGTCGCGCAACTGGCCGCCGGGGCCGGGGACATCGACGTGCTCGTCAACAACGCAGGATTCTCGTGGTTCGGCCCGACAGCTGACCTGCCGGCAGAGACATTCGACGCGCTGTTCGCCAGCAACGTCCGGGCACCGTACTTCCTGGTGGCCGCGTTCGCGCCGGGCATGGCAGCTCGCGGCAGCGGCAGCATCATCAACATCAGCAGCATGGCCGGCCGCGTGGGGCTGCCGGCCGCTGCGGCTTACGGTGCTACCAAGGGCGCGCTGGAGTCGCTAACGCGCGCGTGGGCGGCCGAGTTCAGCCCGCATGGCGTGCGCGTCAACGCGGTGGCACCCGGACCGATCTACACCGATGGTGCGGTGCCAGAGCGAACCGCGGCCCTCGGCGCGACCACACCGATGGGGCGGGCAGCGAGCACGGACGAGATCAGCGGGCTCGTGGCCTTCCTGGCGTCGCCGGCTGCCAGTTACATCACGGGGGCGGTGCTCGCCGCAGACGGCGGCCGGACGGCGATCTGATCAGCCAGGCACCTGGCGCGAGCGGCGAGATGCGGAGACGGAACGGCGCTGTCGCGCTCGCCGTCATCTGCTCCGTCGCGGCCCCGGTTGCGCCCGCGGCGGCCGCTGCACGGGCAAGTTATCCGCCGGACGTGCGGCAGCTGATCACCGTGACAGCCGCTTCCCGCTCGGCTACGTTCGCCGCGTTCCGGGCGTTGCGGATAACCGATGGCCACACGGTCAGTGTTTTCGGCCCGTGGAGGGCGCGGGTGGGGTACAACGGCGTGGCCCCTCCGGGCAGGAAGCGGGAAGGAGACGGCCGGACGCCGTCAGGGAGCTACGGCTTCAGCCTCTTCTTCGGTGTCCGCCCTGATCATGGCTTCTTCTTCCCGTTCCGGCACGCCTTCGGCTATGACTTCTGGGACGACGATCCGGCGAGTGCCCGCTACAACGAGTGGGTCAGCGTCCGCAAGCACAACCCTGGCGTCCGGCCAGAGCCCCTGCACCAGGTGCCCGCCTATGAGTACGCCGCCGTGATCACCTACAACGCGGGCCGGGTCCCGGGCCTGGGCAGCGCGATCTTCCTGCACGTCGGCACCGGCACGGCGACCGCCGGCTGCATCTCGCTGCCACGCCCTGAGCTGGTCAGGGTCCTGCGCTGGCTGCGGCCGCGCGACCATCCCCGGATCCGCATCAGCGCGCGCTAGCCGGAACGGCCGCGACGCCAGTGCGGCTTGCGCTTCTCCAGGAAGGCGCGCATGCCTTCGCGCGCGTCGGGAAGCTGGCTCGTGGCGGCCATGACCTCCACCGCGTAGGCGTAGGCCTTCGGCTGATCCAGGTCGATCTGCGCGTAGAGCGCCTGCTTGCCAATGCCCTTGCTCTCGGCCGATCCGCGGGTGACTCGCTCGAGCAGGTCGGTAGTGGCCGAGTCGAGCTGCGCGGGCGGAACGACCCGGTTAACCAGTCCCCAGTCCAGCGCGGTCCGCGCGTCGATGACGTCGCCGGACATGGCCATCTCGGCGGCGCGCTTCCGGCCGACATTCCGGGCGATAGCCACCATCGGCGTGTGGCAGAACCAGCCGCCGCTGCCACCTGGGGCTGCGAAGCCGGCATCCTCGCTGGCTACGGCCAGGTCCGCGGTGGCCACCAGCTGGCAGCCCGCCGCCGTGGCAAGCCCGTGCACTCTGGCGACCACGGGCTGGGGCACCGCCTGGATCAGGGTCATCAGCTCGGTGCAGGTCATCAGGAGGGCGCGCACGGCTGACAGGTCGGCGTCAGCGACGTCGGCGAAGTCGTGGCCGGCGCTGAACACCGGGCCGTTGCCGGCCAGCACGATGCCGACGGCATCGCTCTCCCCCGCCCGGGCGAAGGCCGTGATCAGCTCGCGCATGTGAGGCAGTGACAGGGCATTCCGCCGCTGCGGCCGGTTCATCGTGATCGTGACGAACTCGCCGGATCGCTCAGCCAGGATGTGCTCGAAGTTCATTCCGATCCCCTCGCTCGCCCCCCAGCCTACGGCGAGCACACCTGGTGCTAGCGCTCCTGCTCCGTCGGCCGGATCAGTAGCTCGTTCACGGCCACGTGCCGCGGCCGGGTGACGATGTAGGTGATGGCGTCCGCGATGTCCGAGGCATCCATCCGCTGCCCGAACTGGGACCGGATGCTCTCGAGCACCTCGGGCCGGTTATGAGTGGCCAGCTCGGTGGCGGTCGCGCCGGGCTCGACAAGGGAGACGCGCACGTAGCGCTTGGCTAGCTCCTGACGCAGTGACTCGCTGAACGCGCCGACTCCGAACTTGGTCAGGCTGTAGACCCCGTTCCCGTTACGGGCATGCCGGCCGGCTACCGAGCTGATATTCACCATGTCGGCGACCCGCCGAGGGCCATCATCGGCGGCACGCTGCAGATGCGGGAGCGCGGCATGCGCGCAGTACAGCAGGCCGAGCACGTTCAGCTCGACCATGCGCTGCCATTCGGACAGCGGTGCGCCGGCCGCCGGGCCGAGCAGCATCACGCCGGCATTGTTGATGAGAATGTCGAGCCGGCCAAGTTCCGCGACGGTGCGCTCGACAGCAGCAGTTGCATCCGCTTCCTGCGTGATGTCGGACTCGAGCACCAGCGCCGTGCCGCCCGCGCCGCGGATCTCGGCAGCAAGGTCCTCGAGCCGGTCCTTCCGGCGCGCCGCCACCGCTACCGCGGCCCCCTGGGCCGCAAGCGCGGTAGCCGCCGCCGCGCCGATCCCGCTGGAAGCGCCGGTCACCAGTGCGACAGTGCCATCCAGGACTCTCGTCATGTGACCACGCTACCCAAGCCACACTCAGAGACATACGCAGGCTGTGTCAGTTGACGGGTTCCGGCTTGCCTACGACCGCAGCGTCCGCCCGTAGTTCTGCTCCATGGCTGGCCTGGGGACCGAACCGATTACCGGCGCGTCGCGCCGCTGGCCGCCGCGTCGGCCGACGTGATCGTGCCTGACTTGCGCGGATTCGGCGAGTCCGACAAGCATCTCTCGGATCCGGCCGCGAGTTACAGCGCGGCTGCCCAGGCGCGCAGGGTGGTCGCGCTCGACCGCGAGCTTGGCCTGGAACGACTTGTCCTTGCAGGCTAGCCCTTCCACCAGCTCGCGTTGTCCAGCGACCTGATCGACGGTCGCCCGGAGCTCGTGCGCGCGTACCTGCGCCACTTCTGGTCGCACTGGTCCGGGCCCGACTTCGAGATCGACGACGCGCACCTGGACCATCTGGTGTCGGGCTACGCTCCAGCGGGCGCCTTTGCCGCCTCGATTGCCTGGTACCGGGCCGGAGCAGGCTCCGTCGCAGTCTCGGTCGCCGAGCAGCAGCCGGGTCAGGCCGGCCGCCGGGCTCATGATCCCGACCACGGTGCTGTGGCGGTCGGACGACCCGCTGTTCCCGGTCAGCTGGGCAGATCGCATCGACGACTACTTCGCCGCAGCGAGCCTCATCCGGCTGGAAGGTTCAGGGCATTTCACGCCGATCGAGCGCCCGCGTGAGTTTGCTGCAGCGTCACGGCTGCAGCAAAGACGGGTAGCTAGGATCGTCGCCATGCCTCTTGATGACGATGTCGTCCGCCTAGCGAAGGCTCTGACTCTGGCCACCGTGGTGACCCTGATGCCGGACGGGCAGCCGCAGGCGCTGCTGACCTGGATCGACACTGACGGCGAGAACCTGCTCGTCAACACCGAGCCGCAGCGGCAGCGGTCGAGGAACGTCCGGCGGGATCCGCGTGTGACCGTGCTGCTGCACTCGTCGCAGGACCCGTGGGACTGGGCCGAGGTTCGCGGGCATGTCGTCGAGACCACAGGCGGCCAGCGCGCCAGGGACCACATCGACGAGCTGTCAAACAAGTACGTCGGCCGGGACTACGCGAACCCGATCGGGCCGGATGGCCGGATCATCCTGACGATCCGGCCCGACAAGGTGAACACGCCGAAGTCCATCCGCCGCCGCTAGCCACGAGGCCAGTCGGCACCGAGCAGTGCGTTGGCCGGAACCCCGCGCGGCGCGAGCAGTTTCTCGGCCTGCTCGGCTCCCGCGACCGGCAGGCCAGCGGGATCGAGCAATCCGACCTGCACCAGCACGGTGGCCTGATCCCAGCAGATGTGCTCGTGACTGAGCTTCCCGTTCCGGAAGCCTGCCACCACGCACACTGGCAGCCGCACGCGCCTCCCGGTCGGCTGAACGCCGGGGAGCAGGTGCGACATGGTGATGTCGTGCGTGAAGGAGATCACCAGTTCATCGGCTACCTGATCAGCGCCGACCGTGCGGGAGATCCGGCGGATCGTGGTGTCGGCGGGCCAGTGACCGATGACCTCGGGCGGCTGTCCTCCCGTTTGCCCGCCAGCCAGACGCGGCCGCCGGCCTCGAGCCGCAATGTTACGGTGCGGGCGATGCGCCGCGGGGCGGGCCGGTGGTGGCCGGGCCCGTGGTGGTCGGCGCTGGGGTGCTCGGGCCTGGGGTGCTCGGGACCGCGGCCGCACGGGCGATGGCAGCCTGGTCGGCAAGCGCGATGACGAGCTGCCCGAGCGGAGTCGGGTGGAACGGCGCCCTTGCGCCCAGCCCTTGCACGTAGGACTGCTGAGAGCACAGCTGATGACCAGCAAAGCTGGGTTGCGGAGAGAGGAACCCGAACTGAGCCGCGCCCTTGGCCAGTACCTGGTTAAGTGCGCTGAGCCAGGTGCTGAGCGTGCTGATCTTGGCGGCGGTCAGCCCGTGACTGGTGATGCATCCGATATCCGCGCCGAACGGGTTGTAGTAGCGATTGATGATCACTCGCGGATGGCCGGACAGGCTGCCGAGGCGGATGAGCAGCTGCAGGTAGTCAGCGCTGAATGCAGCGAGCTTCTGCTGGAAATAGGCAGCTGACGCGCGGCTGTCACAGGTGCTGGAGGCAGCGCATACCTCCAGGATTGCCGCCCACTGCAAGTCATCCGCACCGATGCTGACGATCACGACGGATGGGTGCGAGATCTCGCTGGCAAAGTCAGTCTGCGCCGGGACGATCTCCCCGTCTGCGTCCTGGCTGCCAAGCATGCCACGTCGGACAGTTGCGCTATCGCACGCCAGGTTCACCGCCGTCCAGCCATTGGCGGCGGCGAGCACTGCCGCATAAGACTCTGAGCTGCGGCCGCAGGCCCGGTCGGCAGCCGACGGATGAGCTACCAGGGGCAGGCCGGCGCCTGCGGCAGTGGAGTCACCCATCACCACCTCCTGCACTCCGGTGACGACGCGCCGGTGCCTCATGACTGGCTGGGACGCGGCAGGGGTGCTGCCTACCAGCTCATTAAGAGAGTGCACGTTGGCCAGGGCATGCCGCGCGCCGTTGGCGGCCACCGCGATGGCGCCGAGATTGACGAGCTCTGTGACGACCAGCGCCAGCGCAAGCACGCTTACCGTCGAGCGGGCTGGCAGTCGCCGCCAGCCCGCCACGGCACCCGCAAGCAGCAGCGATGCCACTGCGGCCGCGCCAGCTTCCCAGCCGAAGTAGCGTTCCCAGCCGAAGATGAGGTCCGATCGAAGAACGAGCCCGGCGCGGGTAGGTGTAGCCCCCTCGACAAAGTTCGCCAGCTCGCTGTTCAGCGTGATCTGGCTGAGTTCCAGGCGCAGCCGGATAGGGCCGGGGAACGACATCACCGTCGGCAGGGTCTGCCCGAAGAGGCTGACCTGGCCCGGCCCCGAGGTGCTCAGGGCGGGAGCTGCGCCGACTTTGATGACCTGCCCGGCGACCCGCACCGGCTGCATCGGAGTGACTGCCAGCGCCGCGGCGATGGACAGCCCCGCGACGGCGACCAGGCACGCGATGCCCAGCAGGACACGGTATGGTCTGCGCAGATGCAGGGAGTCACCGGCCATAAGTGCGCAGATCTACCCCGGATTGGCGGGATGCATGCCCAGCGGCTGTCCTCAGGCTGGCTACACCGGGATGGTGGCGCCGTTCACCAGGCCTGCATCAGGACTGGCCAGGTACACGTAGTTGATTGCGATGTCGCGCGCCTTCGGCCAGGTCTCATAGTTGGCGTTCGGCAGTGCGGCACGGTTAGCGGGCGTATCGATGATGCTGGGCGCGACGCAGTTCACCGTGATGCCGGTTCCGCGCACCTCGTCAGCCGCCATCGACACCAGGTGCAGCACGCCCAGCTTGCTGACCGAGTAGGCGAATCCTGAGCCAGCCGTCACTGTCGCGGAACGGCTGGCAGTGTGGACGATCCGGCCTCCGCCGGCCGGCTGCATGACCCGCAGCGCATGCTTCGTGATCAGGGCCGCCGAGACCAGGTTGACATCGAGCTGGTGGCGCAGCTCTGCCAGGTCAAGCTCGGCTAGCGGCCGATTCGGGGCATATCCCCCGACCGTGTTGATCACGGCCCAGGGCGCTGGTGACGCATCGAAAAGCTGGCGGAGCGCGTCGTCGTCAAGGACATCCACGGCTTCGTAGGTGACGCCGGTCAGCCGCTGCTGGGCGGGCGGCTCATGGCCCGGCAGCTCCCCGGACGGTCGCCCCCATGCCGGCAAAGGACGCCGCAACGGCGGACCCGAGGGCGCCGGTGGCCCCGAACACCAGCACGTCCCGGCCGGACAGGCCAACTTCTACTGCCACGTTCCCTCCTTCGTGGTGTCAACCGCCATGCTGCCAGCCCGCGCCGGTGCCCTCCGCCACGGGTGTCAGTGAGGCGACCAGGTACGCCACGCCGAACGGGTCACCGCTGTACAGGATGCCGCTGGCCGGCTGCCGCCCGGCCAGCGCGCCCGCCAGCACCTGCCAGGCGGGCCGTCCGGTGGCCATCAGCTCACGGGCGAGGTCAGCGTCAAGCGCCAGCAGCGCTGCCATGTCGCCGGCCCGGATGGCCCGCTCCACCTCGGCGTCGAACGGAACGCTGCGCCCGTCCAGGTGACCGGGCGCTTTCGGCCCGCGCCGGGCGCTGCCGTCCGCCATCACGAGCAGCGCCACGCTTTCGGCCGCGATGGCGAGCTCCGAACCCAGCGCGGCGCATTCCCAGGCGGTCGCCTGTTCGCCGATCGAGTGCAGCGTCCGGCTCCCGCCGTATCCCGCCTGATCGAGCAGCCGCCCGGCAAGCCCGAGCGGGAGCGGGAGTGGCGCGGCACGTTCGAGGTTGCCGTCGGCGCGCTCCGGGCAGGTACCTGCTGCGCGCAGGGCGGGGGCATACCGCCCGACGTCGAGTACCGCGCGGGTATCCCAGTGCCGGGTCTGCGCCGCGACCCCGACGACGGCAACCAGGTCAGGGTCAGGCGCCAGCATGGCGGTGGTCGCGTCCAGGCAGGCCTGGCGCAGCTCGGGCAGCACCGGATCCGTGCCGGTCAGCTCGCGGGCGAGCAGTGGCGGCGCCGGACACACAGCGGCTGCGATGATCACGGCTCAGGCCAGTCCCCTGACCGCGCGGGCGGGGGGCCGGTCGCCGCGGATGGCAGACACCATGTCGACGACCTGCCGCGACTCGGCGACCTGATGCACGCGGAAGATCCGGGCACCGTGCCAGGCGCACACCGCGGTAGCTGCGAGCGTGCCGGGCAGGCGCTGCTCGGGCGGCAGGTTGAGCGTCTCGCCGACGAAGTCCTTGTTAGACAGCGACACCAGAACGGGCCAGCCGGTGTCGGTCATCTCGTTCAGCCGGCGGGTGACCTCGAGTGAATGCCACGTGTTCTTGCCGAAGTCGTGCGCGGCGTCGATGACAATCCGATCGCGCGGTACGCCGGCCGCGAGCGCGCGGGCGGCCAGTCGCTGCACCTGCTCGAGAACGTCGGCCATCACGTCGGCATAGGCGACCCGGAACGGCCTGGTCCGGGGTCGCTGCTGCCCGACGTGCGCGCATACCAGCGCGGCGCCGAACTCGGCGGCGACGTCGGCCAGCCGCTCGTCGTATCCGCCCCAGCTGTCGTTGAGCAGGTCGGCGCCAGCTTCGCAGGCGGCCCGGCCGGTCTCGTGCCGCCACGTGTCCACGCTGATAACGATGCCCGGATAGGCCGAGCGGATCGCCGCGATGAATCCTGCCGTGCGGCGTATTTCCTCCGCCGCATCAACCCGGGCACCGGGCGCCGCCGGGATGCCGCCGACATCGACAATGTCGGCGCCCTCGGCGATGACCTGATGCACCCGTTCCATCGCGGCCGACTCGTTCCAGGTCACCCCGGGCCGGAAGAAGGAATCCGGGGTCCGGTTCACGATGCCCATGATCAACGGCTGACCAGGCGGGAACGAGCTGGCCCGCAGCCGCAATGCTCCCTGGGCGCGCGGTGAATCGTCGCTGATCGCAGCGTCACTCATTCCAGCGTCACTCATCGCGGGCCGATTCCGCCGGCGGTCGCTCAGTCACGGGGATGAGCCTGGAGACCAGCTGCGCGCGCCCGAGCTCGTCCCGGACGAACTGCTGCAGCTCGGCGGCGGGCAGGTTATCTGGTCCGCGCGCGGCCCCGCGAGCCCGGTCAGCGCGGCGCCGTTCGGCAACCACGAGCAGCTCGGCGGCCATCAGCGCGAGGTCGTGATTGGCCTGGTGCCGGTGCGCCCGGCTGCCGAGGTCGACCTGCGCGACCGCGTCAAGCCCGTAGCGGGCGACCGTGTCCATCAGCGTGGCGAGCTCGACTCCGTAACCGACCGGTATGCTCAGCGATTCCATCAGGCCGCGCCTGGCGGCCCACTCGCCGGCCAGCGGCTGCACGACGCCCGCCAGCTCCGGCCACCACAGGCTGATCAGCGGCCGCGCCACGAGCTCGGTGACGCGGCCGCCCTCGGTCGAGGTGGAGCCGTCCGACTCGGTCCGCACTCGCGTGTAGAAGCCCTTGACGAGCTGCACCTGCTCGTCCGCGAGCAGCGGCCCGATCAGGCCCGAGACGAAATGCGGGCCCCAGCGCGTCAGGTCGGCATCGATGAAGACCAGCAGGTCGCTCTTGGTGACCAGCAGTGACTTCCACAGCGCCTCGCCCTTGCCGGGGAAGCTGCCAGCCGACGGCGCCACCTCACTGGCCCGGTAAACGAGCGCGCCAGCCTGCGCCGCGACCTCCGCGGTGGCGTCAGTCGAGTCGGAGTCCATGACCACGATCTCGTCCACGAGCGGTACCTGCCGGACGAGGGAGCGGTCAATGGAGCCGACGACGCCCGCGACTGTCCGCTGCTCGTTCTTTGCCGGGATGACGACGCTGATGGTGACGCCGAGCCGGTCCTTGGCCGACAGCAGCAGGTGATGGGGCCAGTCCTGCCAGCGCGACGTGCGCCGGCCAAACCACGCCTTGGTGCGATCGTCCATGACCCGACCAGCCTAATCGGGCAGGCGTGCAAGGCCGGCAGCCACCCGTCAGCGAACAGACCGGACCGGGAGCACGGCGAGCGCGCCCGCGATGCCGCAGCAGCCGCCGGCGATGAACAGCGTCCGGTAGCCGCCGAGATGACTGATGATCAGCGCGGCGAACAGCGGTGCGATCACCTGCGGCCCGGCATTGGCGATGTTCAGGACGCCGAGGTCCCTGGCCGCGTCTTCGCTGCGCGGCAGCACGAGCGTTACCAGCGCGGCGTCGACCGAGAGGTAGCAGCCGAATGCGATGCCGGCGAACGCGGCGAAGATCTCGATGGTGCGGAATGTCGGCCAGAGCACTGGCAGCACGCATCCCGCGCCGGCCACGGCCGAGGAGATGATGACGAACGGCTTGCGCCGGTCAAGCCGGTCCGACAGCGGACCGGCGACGGCCGCAGCGATCAGCGCCCCGACCGCGCTGATGGCGGCCAGGACCGTCACGCCCGCGGCTGGCTTCAGGTCCGCAGGCAGCGTGACGTAGTCGGTCAGGATGTAGAGCTCATAGCTGATCACCAGGAAGTAGCCCATGATGGCGGCGGCGCGGCTGACGAACACGAGGGTGAAATCGCGATGCCGCAGCGCGGACAGGAAGTCCGCCAGCCGGAACTTCGGCCGCGGGAGCGCCGGCAGGTCCGCGGTCGGCGGGTCCACGGTTGTCAGCACGAAGTAGGTGGCCGTTGCCACCACGACGATGCCGAGCGCAATGTAGCCCCAGGCCACGTGACGGGTGAACTGGCTGGCGAGCCCCACGCCAGCGACGCCGCCGATCACTGAGGCTACTCCCGCCACGGCGGACGCCGCGCCCCGCCGCGTGACGCTGACGCGGTCCGGGATCACCGCCGTCAGCGGCGCCTGATAGAGGTTCGCCACCGCCTGCACCAGGCACCAGCCGATCAGGATGAGCGGCACCGACCCGGCCTCGCCGAGAAAAGCCAGCATGACGAGCATCCCCGCGGGTGCGGCGACCAGCCACGGCGCGCGGCGCCCGAACCTGGACCTCGTCCGGTCTGACAGCGCGCCGCCGACCGGATTGAAGACCAGCGCGAATAGTGCGCTGACGCCGGCCACCACGCCGAGTGCCGCAACCTTGTGCAGGCGGTCGATCCGCTCGACCTGCAGGGGCAGCAGGATGGTCCCTACCCCGGCGTACATGGCGGACAGCGCGCCGCCGGCGATGCCGATGCCGGCCAGCAGGCGCCGGAAGCCTGCCCGCCCGGTCCCGGCCGCTGCCGGTACGCCCGTCACCAGGCCGGTCTCAGTCATCTGGTCTCCCGCATGACGGGGCGGCTGTCCGCCGGCCCGGCTCAGGCGACCGCGAGAGTCGCGGTGCCGCGGACGTCATCGAGGCTCCGTGCCACCTCGATCACGTACTCCCCCGGCAGCGTCCTCCAGCCGCCGTCCCAGATCTGAAAGACGCGCTCGGGCAGCTCGATGGTGACGGTCGCGGCCTCGCCCGGGCCGGCGATGACGCTGGCGAAGCCGGCCAGCCAGCGCCGTGCCCGGCGGTCATCGGGACTGGCCGGCCCGGCGTAAACCTGGACGACCTCCCGCCCGGCGCGGTCGCCCGTGTTGCGCACGGTGACCGTGACCCCGGCGCGGCTCGCAGCCGGCTCGCCCGCCGTACCGCCAGGCTTGGTCAGGTCCTGCACAGCCAGGCTCTCGTAGGTCCAGCTGGTATAGCCGAGCCCGTGCCCGAAGGCGAACCGCGGAGCGACGCCAGACCGCTCGAAAGCCCGGTAGCCGATGAAGACGCCCTCGTCATAGCGCAGCATGCCGTCCACGGGCGTGACCGACAGCACCGGGCAGTCGCTCGCCGCGACCGGCCACGTCGTCGGGAGCCGGCCTCCGGGCTCGGCCGCGCCGAGCAGCACGTCCGCGAGCGCATGACCGGCCTCCTGCCCGGGGAACCAGGCCAGCAGCACGGCTGCCACGTCGTCCGCCCAGGGCAGCTCCACCGGCGAGCCGGCGTTGACAACGACGACGGTCTGCGGGTTGACCGCCGCGACCCGGCGGACCAGCTCATCCTGGCGGCCTGGCAGCGCGAGCGAGGTGCGGTCGAAGCCCTCGGACTCGACCTCATCGGTCGTGCCGACCACCACGACGGCCACGTCAGCCGCGCTCGCAACGGCCTCGGCCTCGGCGAGCAGCTCGTCGGCTGTGGCAATCGGCGCTCCGTAGCCGAGCGTTAGCGCGACCACCGGGAAGTCGCGCACCAGTCTGACCTGCTGGATGAGCGAGACCTCGAGTTCGGATCCGGCCGTCATCGGAAGGCTGGCCCGCTCTTCTGGCGGTGCCACGAACACGGCCGCGAGATCGCCGGACTCGGGCTGCACGGTTCCGTCAAAGAGAGTCCGGCCACCGGCCGTGAGGATGAACCGGCCGATGCCGCGGATGCCGAGCTGATGCTCGCCGTCTTCCTCGGCACTGAGCCGGCCGGAAATCTCCACGGTCGCCACGGCGGCTGCGTCGAGTCCGCCCGGCATCTGCATCCAGCGGCCAGCACCGGTGGCCAGCGGGGTCTGGTAGAGGGTCGCGCCGGCCGCGTCGCGGAATGTGGCCTGCAGCCCGGTCCACTGCGGTGCGCTGGCCGGCGGGAGCTTCCCGGTGCGCGGATTGGTACCGATCGCGTACGACAGCTTGACCTCGTCGGGCAGTGCTGCCGCGAGGCCTTCCAGCGGGGAGACGATGTGCTCGGGAAAGACTGTCGCGCTCCCACCGCCGAGTACCCGGGCATGGCGGCCGAGGGCGCCGATCAGGGCGATGCTGCTCAGCCCGGAAGCGTCCAGCGGCAGCAGGCTCTCGGTGTTTGCGGCCAGCACGAACGAGCGCGCGGCGATCTCCCTGGCGAGAGCGGCACCGTCGATCGCGGCCGGCCGGCGCTCCGGCGGAACCGACTCCGGAGCCCCGGCGAGCGCTCCGACTCTGGCGGCTAGCCGCAGCACCCGTCGTACCTGCTCATCGATGACGTCGGCCGGCACCCTCCCGTCGCGTACGGCGGCGACGAGCCGGTCGCCCCACGGGCTGCCCATCGCGGGCATTGCAATGTCCAGGCCGCCGTGGGCCGCGCCGGCGGTGTCCCGCGCGGCCATCCAGTCCGACACGATCGCGCCGTCGAAACCCCATTCGCCCTTCAGCACGACGCGCTGCAGCCAGGCGTTGTCGGTCATGGAAACGCCGTTGACCGCGTTGTAGGCCGACATGACGCCCCATGCCGCTGCCCTGCGGACGATCGTCTCGAACGGCGCGAGGTACAACTCGCGCAGCGTTCGCTCGCTCACCTCGGCGCTGGCCGTGAAGCGCTCGGTCTCAAAGTCATTGGCGACAAAGTGCTTCACGGTGGTGGCGACGCCCTGATCCTGGACGCCGGTCACGTAGCCGGCCCCGATCTCGCCCGTCAGCAGCGGGTCCTCGGAGTAGCACTCGAAGTGTCGGCCACCGAGTGGGCTGCGGTGCAAGTTGACCGTCGGCGCGAGAAGCACGTGCACTCCCTTGCGCCGGGCCTCCTGGCCTAGCAGCCGGCCCGCCTGCCGGGCCAGCAGCGGATCCCAGGTCGCTGCCAGTGCGGTCGGGCTCGGCAGCGTAATCGACGGGTCCGCTGCGTTCCAGCTAACGCCGCGAACCCCGACGGGTCCGTCGGACATGACCACCGACGCCAGGCCGATCTCGGGGAGTGCTGGCAGCGTCCAGGTGTCCTGGCCGGCCAGGATCGCCACCTTAGACTCAAGGTCCAGACGGTCGAGGGCGGCCGCTACGGCAGCCTCCTGCGCGGCATTCTGAGCTGACATCGGGGTCTCCTTGGCTATGCCTCACCTATCATGAGGTATCGGGCTCCCCCGATGCAGCCGCGGCACAGCCGGATGTCTCACGTCCCGGCGTTCAGTCTCAGCCGTCCGATGGGCACGTGAAGGCCGCCTTCGTACTGCCGACTCTTGACCGCCAGCCTGGCACCCGCCCGCCGGGAGTCCCGGATTCCGCGGCCGAGCGGCCCGGTCCGTTCAGCCAGCTAATGATGGCCGCAGCGCACTCCTCCGGAACCTCCAGCTGCGGTACGTGGCCTGCGCCGCGCCAGCTCGACCAGGGACCAGGACGGGTGCGCCCGGACGGCCGCACGGGCGGCCGACACGGGTACCAGCCGGTCGCGCTCACCGTGCAGCAGCAGTACCGGTTTCGCAATGGCCTTGACGGCCTGCCGGTATGCATGGGCGCCGGCCAGCCCGGCGGTGGCGATGACTGAGCGCGTTGCGCTCGCCAGATCGCTGCCCACGTTCGCGAAGCTCGCCCGCTGCCGGGCCACATCAACGTGCTGGGCAATGACGTCCGGGTGCACTCGGGACGGGTCTGCACAGCAGAGCGACAAGATCAGCGCGACTACCCGCTCCGGCGGCAGGCTCCTCATGCGGCCGAGCACCGCTTCGCCGATGACCGGCAGGCCTCCCAGCGTGAACATTGCCGCGACGGCAAGATCGGGCCGCGAGGGCACGAACGGCAGTGCCGGGTCGATGAGGATCAGGCCCGCGACGGTATCGGGGGCGGCGCTCGCCTCCAGCAGCGAGATCATGCCGCCCATCGAGTTGCCCATGAGGATCACCGGTGCCGGGCCCTCGGCATCGCAGAACCGGTGAAGCAGCGTGCGATTGGCAGCTACGTCGGTGCCGCGTCCGGCGGACTGGGTCAGGCCGTGGCCGGCTAGATCGATAGCCAGAACGCGATACTGCTCGGTCAGCAGCGGCGCCAGTGAGAGCCAGTTCACCGCGGACCCGCTCAGTCCGTGCACGGCCACGATCAGGGGTCCGCGCGCGGGCCCGCCGAAGTCCAGGTAGCGGACGGGCCCGTCGATGTCGGCCCATCGCGATCGCCAGCCGCGCCCGGCAGGCGACGTGGTCATCTCGGCCTTGCCCGGGCCTGCTTGCTACCGGCGGCCCTCAGCAGGTCAGCAACACCGCGCTCGATGCCGTGCGCCAGCACGTCAATATCGGGCGTTGTGTCATAGTCTCCTGTGATCCCGAACGTGAGGTTGCCGCAGTAGCTCAGGATCGACACTCCGGTGCGCAGCGTGGTTGCGATGGGCACGTAGGGGATTATCTCCACTAGTTTGCGCCCCAAGCCGTAGAGCGGCTCGGCGGGCCCTGGCACGTTCGTGGTGACGGTGACGATGTCCCGCTGCGGCAGCTGGTAGCCAAGGCGGACGACTAGCGCAGACAGCGGGTATGGCGTGTAGTGGCCGATGGCGACCAGTGCCTGAGCGGCCGAGGCCCCGTGCGCCTCTTTGAGGGCGGCCATCTCGGCGCGGACCGTAGCGAGCCGGTCGGCGGGCTCTGAGACGTGCACTGGCAAGTCAGCGACCACCAGGGAGACGCGGTTCTCGTAGCTGGACTCCTGGCCGGCCGTCCGCAGCGAGACTGGTACCAGGGATGGCACCATGTGCGGAGCTGGTTCCTCGCCTCTGCTGAGCAGCAGGTCCCTGAAGCCGCCGCTCGCGGCGGCGAGCACGACGTCGTTGACGGTACCCCCGAGTGACCGCTTGATGGTCTTCACATCATCCAGTGATGCCCGAGCCCACGCATACCGCCGCTGACGGCCGATGGGCCCGTGTAGTGACGAGGGGGTCGCTGGCCGCGCCGACGCCGCCAGCTTCGCCGTTGCCCGGAATGTCCTGGAGAGCCGGCGGATGGCGTCCCCCGGCTGTGCCAGCGCGCCGGTCAGGGCTAGCGCGGTCTTGGCAGGCAGCGCCATCAGGTCGAGAGCGGCCTGGTACGCGAGCCTAGCCGACGAGGGCGGGTGCGGGCCCTGACCGCCGGCGGTGGCCGGCACGGCGCCTGTGCTGTCCATGGTGCCTGGGGCCGGTGGTGACGGCTCCGGGCCCGGGTCGAAAAGCACCCGGTACAGATCGGTGCCACCTACTCCGTCAACCATGGCATGGTGCACCTTCAAGATCAGCGCCCACCGCCCCTTTCTGAGGCCCTCGACCAGCCAGTACTCCCAGAGCGGGTAGTCGCGGTCCAGCCGCTGGGCCATGACCCTCGCCATCAGGTTGCCGAGCTGCTCATCGCTGCCGGGTGAGGGCAGCGCTGTCTGGCGGACGTGGTAACGGAGGTCAAAGTCGGGATCGTCGGCCCAGACCGGAGGGCCGAGATTGAGAGGCACAGTCAGCAGCTTGCGCCGGAAGATCGGCACAGTATCCAGACGGCTGGCCACGGAGGCCAGGAACTCGCGGTATGACGGTGCCGGGCCCTCGAAGATCGCGCTGCAAGCGATCGCCATGGAGGCGTGCGCATCCCCGTTCTCGGCGCCGACGAACTGGGCGTCCATTGGGTTCAGCCGCTGCATAGCGCTGCCTCCGCCGCTTGAAGTCATCGCGCCGCGTATCCGCGAGATCTGCCGCCTCCCGGAACCTAATTCCCCGTCGGGCCGCCCGGCACCCTGCGGCCGGGAAGGAAGGCCAGGACCTAGACGCCGTCCCGCACCAGGGCCCGGCCGATGATCAGCCGCTGGATCTCGCTGGTGCCCTCGTAGATCCGGAATAGCCGGGAGTCCCGGTACATGCGCTCGACCGGGGTACACATCACGTTCTGTACAAGCTGCCGAATTCCGCTCAGCTGATGCGGTCGAGCATGTGCAGCAGGGCTTCGGCAGCTCGCGCCCGGCTCTCGGCAGGTGCCAGTAGCACGCCGCCTCCCGATACTTCGACGATCTCCGCGTCCCGGGCTCGCCGGGCGATCGCTTCTCCGTAGGCACCGGCGCCTACCGCGGTGACGGGCGCAAGAAGTTCAGCGAGCCGGTCGAGCCACGGCCGCAGCAGCCACGGCGGGTCCGGCTGCACGGGCCCGTCTGCTGCCGCCGTGGCAGTGTCCCGCAAGTCCCGCAAGTTCGCGAGGAACTCATCAGCGTGGTCGCTGAACATGGCGTTCGCCAGCTCAAGTTCTGCCGGCTCAGCGTCTGGCCCTGCGGCGTCGCGCATGCCTTGCAGGAAGATTTCTCGCCGCCGGGCCGGGTCTGGGTCGTCGAGAGCCTCGACGACCGGCATGTACGGGTCTAGCACATGGTCCAGGTCGCCAAGGCCCGAGAAATCAAGGTGGACATCGTCGGGGACGCAATCGAGCGACGGATTGAACAGCACCAGGCCCTTGGCCAGCCCGTCCTCCGCCAGGGCGAATGCGAAGCGGGCCGCCTGGCCTGCACCGGCCACGATGGCGAATCCGCTCCCAGCTGCTAGGGCGCGGGCCGTATCTGCAAAATCCCTGGTGGGGCCGATAGGCCAAGGTATTTGCCGGTGCTGTTCGAAATGAATCGCCTCGACGCGTCCCGCGAGCCGGTCCGGGATATCGGACCACATCCGATAGTCGCTGAACCGGTCGGGAATGAACAAGATGCGGGGCAAAGTCACCACGCCGACCATAACATCAGCCGCGTGGCTATCGAGGCGGCAGCGTCATGCCGCTCTCATACGGCGGGTGCACCGTCCTTCACCAGGGCCCGGCCAATGATGAGCCGCTGGATCTCGCTGGTGCCCTCGTAGATACGGAACAGCCGGGCGTCCCGATACATCCTCTCGACAGGGACGCCCCGCATGTAGCCAAGCCCGCCGTGCACCTGGACCGCTAGATCAGCCGCGCGGCCGACCATCTCGGAGCAGAACAGCTTGGCTGATGACGGGCCGATCCTGCGGTCCGCGCCCGAGTCGTAGTTCCGCGCGGCTTCTGCCACCATTGCCCGGCCCGCGTAGACACCGGTCTGGATGTCCGCCAGCATTGCCTGGACCAGCTGGAATTCGCCGATCGGCCGGCCGCCCTGGCGGGCGGACCGCGCGTGCGCAACCGACTCGGCTAGCAGTCGCTCTGCCATGCCCACGCAGATCGCCGCGATATGCACGCGCCCGCGCACCAGTGACTTCATCGCCTCGCCGAAGCCCGCCCCCTCCTGCCCGCCGACGAGCGCGCCGGCTGGCACCCGGACCTGGTCGAAGAGCACCTCTGCGGTCCACGCTCCGGCCTGCCCGGTCTTGCGGTCCTTCGGCCCCACGCGGACGCCCTCGGCCGCCGCCTCGACCAGGAAGACCGAGATCCCCCGGGTTCCGCGCGCCTCCGGGCCGGTGCGCGCGAACACCACGAACAGGTCGGCCACGGGCGCGTTCGTGATGAAGCGCTTGGCCCCGGAGATCACGTAGCCGTCGCCATCGGGTCGCGCCCTGGTGGTCAGCCCGGACGGGTCTGAACCCGCCTCCGCCTCGGTGAGCGCGAACGCGGCGATCGCGCCCTCGGCGAGCGCGGGCAGCCAGCGCTGCTTCTGCTCGTCAGTGCCGGAGTTCACCAGCACCTGGCCGGCGATGCCGTTGTTAGTGCCGAACATGGAGCGGAATGCCGGCGTGGTGTACCCGAACTCGAACGCGAGCTGCACGTCCTCGCTCAGGCTCGCGCCGAGCCCGCCGTACTCCTCCGGCAGCGTGTAGCCGAACAGGCCCATGTCCGCGGCGGCCCGCCGGATGTCCGCCGGGATCGCATCGGTGTCCTCGATCTCCTGCTCGCGGGGCACGACCTCGGTGCGCACGAAGCGGCGGACGGCATCGAGGACCTCAGCGAAATCAGCAGCTTCCAATGAACCTCACTTCCACAGAAAGACCGGCGCCTCGAAATGCGCGACGCGCTGCTCGTGCCCGTGCAGGGCCACCTGGCAGAACTGGTAAATGATGGCGGCCGTCGGAGCATGCACATACCGGTCGAACAACGGCAGCCTGATGACTGGCGACGCCGATTCGGGAATCGTCAGGAACTCGGGCTCGACGTCGAGATCAGCAAGCGGAACCTGGTAGACGTGGGCGACTTCGCTGACCGAGCCCGCGAGCTCGTGAGCGGGGACGCCGCCCCAGACCACGACGGGCGACATGACGTAGCCCGACCGCGTCACGTAGTCATCGAGCAATCCGAGTACCGCATCGGGCCCGAGCCGCAGGCCGGTCTCCTCGGCCAGTTCCCGGAGCGCGGCATCCTCGACGGTCTCTGCCGCGTCCCGCCGGCCTCCCGGCAGCGCCCACTGTCCGGCATGGGCACGAAGCGTCGGTGCCCGCCTGGTGATCAGCAGCGAGTCGCCAGCCCCACCCGCCGTGACGCAGACGGCCACCGAGGCCTGCCTGAGCTCGGGGCGGCCAGCGGCCACCCGCCTGAAGCGGCTGAGTCTTGCCGCAAGCTGCTCCGGCTGGAGCGCAGTGGCCTCGTTTCGTGTCATACCGTCATGGTCCGCTTCGCCTGTTCGCCGACGCCTCACCTGAGCGATCTTCTCTGCTAATGGCAGATTGCCTTGGCTAGCGCCGGCGGGGCAACCATCGTGGGGGTGTAGCCGCGATTCCGGGGACGACCGACAGGCAGGACCCATCATGCAAGCAGTAGCGGAACAGGCCGCGATATCGGCAGCACTCGATGATCAGCTGATCACGCGGCTGCTCTATCAGCGCATCATCGTGCTCGGCAGCGAAGTAGACGACCGCGTGGCCAACCGGCTGTGCGCGCAGTTGCTGCTGCTGTCGGCCGAGGATGCCCAGGCGGACATCAGTCTCTACATCAACTCTCCCGGCGGCTCGGTCAGCGCGGGGCTCGCCATCTACGACACGATGCAGCTGATCCCTAACGACGTCAGCACCCTGGCGATGGGCCTGGCCGGGAGCATGGCCCAGTTCCTGCTGTGCGCGGGTACGCCCGGCAAGCGGTTCAGCCTGCCGCATGCGCAGGTGCTGATGCATCAGGGCTCGGCAGGCTTCGGTGGTACTGCCGCTGACGTCGAGATCTACGCTGCGCAGCTCGAGCGGACCGGAGCGCTGATGACCAGGCTGACTGCGAAGCACACCGGGCAGCCGGCGGACCGGGTCGAGGCCGACAGCCGCCGGGACCGCTGGTTCAGCGCTGAAGAGGCGCTGGAGTACGGGATGATCGACCACATCCTGGAGAGCGTCGGGGACATCCGGCCGTCGGTCGTTGGCCGGATGGCGGGCCTGTAGGCGCGAGGAGCACAGCGACCATGAGCCAGTACACGATCCCTACCGTGGTCGAGCGCACCGCCCTGGGTGAGCGGGCCTTCGACATCTACTCGCGGCTGCTCTCGGAGCGGATCATCTTCCTTGGCACCGAGATCGACGACGGCGTCGCCAACGTGGTGATGGCTCAGCTGTTCCACCTCGAGGCCGCGAGCCCCGATCTGGAGATCAGCCTCTACATCAACTCGCCCGGTGGCTCCTTCAGCGCACTGACCGCCATCTACGACACCATGCAGTACATCCGGCCGGATGTCGCCACGGTCTGCATGGGCCAGGCGGCATCCGCGGCCGCGGTCCTGCTGGCGGCCGGCGCGCCAGGCAAGCGCTCCGTGCTGAGGCACGCCAAGGTTGCACTGCACCAGCCGTCCAGCGAATCCCGCGGGGCGCTGCCAGACCTCGCCATCGAGGCAAAGGAACTGGCCAGGGTACGGGCCGAGGTAGACGAGATCCTGAGCCAGCACACCGGGCACTCGGTCGAGAAGATCCGCGCGGACACCGACCGGAACAAGACCCTCACCGCCGCCGAGGCCGTCAGCTATGGCCTCGCCGACCAGGTCATTACCAGCCGTAAGGCTGCGGCAGCGGAGAAGCGATTGCTCGCCGGCTGATCAGGCCGCTAGCAGGCAGGTGATGTCGCCGCTGGCCGGGCCCGGGTGCGCCGCGCGGCGATCGGGGCCGGTGCGCAGTCGCAGTACCCGAGCCGGGCCGGCCAGCTCGCGGCCGACCTCCGCCAGTACCTCCGGCAATTCCACGTCAAGCGCGTCGCAGATAGCGGCCAGTACCTCGGACGACGCCTCCTTGCGGCCGCGCTCGACCTCGGACAGGTACTGGATTGACACCTTCGCCGCCCGGGCCACATCGGCCAGGGTCCGGCACTGGTCATGCCGGGCCCGGCGGAGCACCTGGCCGAGCATCGTCCGCAGCAGCGGCCTGGGCGGTGGCGGCTCGCGATGGCTCGTGCCGGTTCCGACCGGATGAAGCATGCTCGGGTTCCTCTCCCGGCCGGGGCTAGTGCGGCGCGTCACCTGCCGTTGCGGTCAACGTACCGAGCGGCACGCGGGCAGCAAAGGCAATTTCGCATTCGGCAGAAGACGCTCCGGTCAGGCCATGCCGCGCCATGTGCAGCCGCGAGCAGCACCGCGCGCCGTGCGACACGGTAATTGCTGAACGCTGTCGTTCCGAATCTAGGTACTGATTCTGAACGCGCTCGTCTCGTATTTCGAGCCCGCTGTCAATTCGCCGGCCCGCCAGGTCCCGCCCCGGCGTCATCGCGAATACTGGCAAAGGGGTGTGGCATCCGCTACCGTCGAGTACGCCCTGCTTGGACTGGATGGTCAGCTGACGGCAGGACGAGCGGCAGCGAGATGTGCGGGAGCGGGACAGGCGGGGGCACATCGGAGGGATGCGGTGACAAGTCAGGCTGAGCGAATGGCGTCGCTGAGCCCAGTGGATCCGAAGCCGGACTCAGGCGATCAGGACGCCTTCGCCGAGATGTTCGACCATCATGCGCGGCACCTGTTCGACTACTGCTGCGGCTTGCTCGGCAACCGGGCCCGGGCTGCGAGCGCCGCTCAGGTCACCCTTATCGCCGGGTACTCCCTTGCCGGACGCCTGCAGGACCACAGCCGGATGCGCGCCTGGCTGCTCGCGCTCGGCCGGTGGGAATGCCTGAGCGGCCATCAGGCCTGGTCCAAGGCCGGGTCCCCGCCGCCGTCCGATGAGCCCGGAGATTTCGCCGAGGCTCTCGCTTTCCTTGACACCGCTGACGAGGACGCGAGTGACGACGCGGCCTTTGAGCTGACGCTCTCCGATGCTGACGCCATCGGCGATCGCTGGGTCCGGGCGGCGCTTGACGCACTCCCCCGCGCGGACCGGGAGATTCTTGACCTCGTCTACCGCCATGCCGTCAGCATGGCTGAGCTGCCGGCCGTTCTCGGGATATCTGCGACCAGCACGCCACCCATGCTGGCGGCAGCGAGGGCGAAGTTCGAGAAGGCGGCGGCAGCCGCGGAGCTTGCCGCTGCGGCAGAAGATGCCCCGGCTGGTGCTGCCCACTGGGCGGATGCCGCTAACCCGCCGCAGGTCACAACGACCAGTCCGGCCTACCGCCTGGCTGCTGTGCCGCTCGCTGGTCTGCCGCCGTCGGTGTGGCGGCGGACGGCGCGGGTGGTGATGGATCCCAAATTCCGCTCGTACCGCGAAGCCGTCAGCGCGCACGCCGAGCACCTCGGGCCAGATGGCTTCCCGGCGCAAGTCGAGATTGCCAAGCCGCCGTCCGGCCGGAGGCTCCTGATGGCCTCTGCGCTGATGGCCGGGCTCCTGCTGGCCCCGGCTGGGCTAGGTGCGGCCGGTTATGCCGCCTTCGCCGGGTCTGCGCCTGCGGCTTCCCCGGGCCATCGCCCGGCGATAGCGCCATCCATTTCGGTGTCGGGCTCCCGCGCCGGGTCCAGCCCGGCACGGTCGCCGGGTCACACGAAGCGGTCCGCCCCGAAGCGGCACGGCTCGAAGGCGCCGCATAGGGCCCCGGGTGGTGCTCCGGTTCCGCAGCCGGGGACATCGGCTCCTGTCACCCGGACGCACTCGCCGTCTCATTCGCCGACCTCGAGTTTCGCTCCGCCAAGTTCCTCCAAGCCGGCGCACTCCACAAGCCCGCCCCCATCGCCGTCTCCGACACCGTCTCCGACGCCGTCGGGAGGCACGCCGTCGTCCTGACTAGCCGATCCGGGACCGGCGGCCGCTAGCGGGCTGCTTCGAAGATGGCCGCGACGCCCTGCCCGCCGCCCACGCACATCGTCTCCAGCAGGTACCGGCCATCGCGGCGGCGCAGTTCGCGGAGGCCGGTCGCGAGCATCCGTGCTCCGGTGGCGCCGATCGGGTGGCCGAGCGAGATGCCCGAGCCATTCACGTTCAGCTTGTCAGGGTCGTTCCAGCCCCACCCGGCCAGCACGCCGAGGACCTGCGCCGCGAACGCCTCATTCAGCTCGACGAGGTCGATCCCGCCGAAGTCCATGCCTGTCCTGGCAAACAGCCTGGCCACCGCTGGCACGGGCCCGATGCCCATGGTGGCTGGCTCGCATCCGGCGGCTGCCCAGCCGACCAGGTAGCCGAGCGGCTCAAGGCCGAGTTGCTCAAGCTTGTCGTCGGCCACGACAAGGCAGGCTGCGGCTGCGTCGTTCTGCTGGCTAGCATTGCCGGCCGTCACCGTGCCGCCGGGAATGATGGCGCGCAGCTTGCTCAGCGACTCTGGCGTGGAATCCGGGCGCACGCCCTCGTCTCTGCTCACGGTGACGGGCTCGCCTCTGCGTTGCGGCACCTCGACAGCGACGACCTCGTCGTCGAACAATCCCGCCGCCCAGGCGGCGGCGGCCCGCTGGTGGCTGCGAGCTGCGTAGGCGTCGGCCTCGTCCCTGGTGATCCCGAACCGGTCGGCCACGTTCTCGGCGGTCTCGATCATCCCGGAGATCTTGCCGAACCGCCATTCCGGCTGGGACCTCTCCCGTCCCCGGTCGAGCCGGTCGTACAGGAACTGGCTCCCGGACCTGGCACCCCAGCGCATCGCGGTCGTGTAGTGCTCTACGTTGCTCATGCTCTCGACGCCGCCGGCCAGTACCACATCGGCAGCTCCGGTCTGCACCATCATTGCGGCGGTGAGAACGGCCTGCAGCCCGCCCGCACACCGCCGATCGATCTGGAGTCCCGGCACGGTGACTGGCAGGCCCGCCTGCAGCGCGGCCCAGCGGCCGACGCACGGTGTCTCGCCGTTCGCGTAGGACTGTGCCAGCGAGACATCGTCGATGAGCTCGGGGTCGATGCGGGTACGCGCGAGCACGGCCTTGATCGCGGTGGCGGCAAGGTCTTCGACGGGCACGTCGCGCAGGCTTCCGCCGAAGGTGCCCACGGGCGTGCGCATCGGCGCCACAATCGCCGCTCGGCGGTCGGTCATGTGTTCTCCTTCTCCAGGGCGGCCCTGTGGTCGGGATGAGCAATGGCGAGCATGCGTTCCCGCCGCTGCGAGAGCGTCAGGTCCCGCAGGTCGGCTATTCCATATTCGGTCACGATCACACCCGCATCCGCACGCGACTGGGTCGCCGGTCCGCTGAGGCGAGCGACGATCCGGCTCGCTGTGCCGGCCGTGGACGGCAGGGCGATGATGGGAACGCCCCCGCCCGACCTGGCAGCCCCCCGCAGGAAATCGGTCGCCCCGCCCACCGCGCCCACATATCGGCCCGCAGCCGTCTCGGAATTGACCTGGCCCGTCAGGTCGACCTCCGTGGCCGAGTTGATCGCCACGAGCTGCCGCTGCGCGGCAAGGACAGCTGGGTCGTGGGTGTAGCGCGTGTCGCGCAGCTCGATCGAGCGGTCAGCGGCGGCGATCGTGATGAGTCTGTCGGTGCCCATCAGGAAGCCAGTGACAACGATGCCGGGGTCGACGCTCTTGCGGGCACCGGTCACGACGCCAGCTTCGATCAGGTCGGCGACGGCGTCGGTGATGACACCCGAGTGGATGCCGAGGTCACGGTGGCCGCGCAGGCGGCTCGCGACCGCGGACGGAATGCCTCCGATGCCGAGCTGGATCGTCGCGCCGTCCGGGACCAGCCCAGCGACGTGACCGGCTATCGCATCCTCGATACCGCGCGCAACCGCCATCGGGCATTGCGGCGGAGGCCGCGAGACATGCATGAGCACGTCGACCTCGTCCCGGTGCAGCCGGCGACCGCCGCAGATGTCAGGAACCTGGTCGTTCACCTCCGCGATGACGGTCCGGGCGGGACCGATCAGCGTGGCCGGGTAGTCGGCGCCTAGGCCGAGCCCGAACGTGCCGTCCGGCCCGGCGGGCGGCAGCGAGAGGAACACCACATCTGCCCGCAGGGGACCGCTGCTCAGGATCCGCGGCAGCTCGGAGTAGTGCACGGGCAGGATCTCCAGCAAGCCGGCATGCGCGAGGGCTCGGTTAGCGCCCGCCGCGGTGTAAGAGGCAAACGACAGGTAGTCGCAGTTCTCCGCCGTGACCGCGGCCGACTCGGAGATGCCGGTGAAGCAGCGCACTCCGCCCAGCTGCCTGCGCTGGCCCGCGAGCGCCTCGGTCAGGGACAGCGGCTCGGCGCAGCCCTGGCCCCATACCACCAGGTCGCCTGGCCGGATGTAGCGGGCCAGGTCAACGGAGCCAGTCTCGCTAACCTCGGTCGTCAACCGGCCAGGCTCCGCGTCATGATCGGTAGCATAATCGGCCAGCATCTCTTAGCGCAGCGGCCGTCACCCGGACGAAATCAGCCGTGTCGTCCTCCGGCTGCCGGCCCGCAGTACGGCCCCGCTGCTGGCTGAGGGCGCGCCTGATGAGCTCGGCGCGCCCGAGGCCGCGCTCGAGTGCCGCCTCGCCGCCGGCGATCTTGGACACGATCACGTCGTCGGTCAGGTACACCATCGCGCGGCATGCGTTGAGCACGGCATACGCCTCGTCCGCGTGCTGCAGTCCCCAGTCCAGCTCGTCAGCCAGGTAACCCAGGATTGCCTGCCTTGGCACCGGGCCGATGACGTCATGCGGCGGTGGCCCGGACACGGTGCGCCCTGCGGCCCGGCAGACGGCGTAATGCATGAGCAGGTCGGTATCTCCCGCCGAGTCGCCGCCGTCGTGGATGTGGCAACCGGTCGGTGCGCCGGCGACGTGCAGCAAGAACGGCCACGGCGCGCGAGGCGCCGCGGCCGCAGAGTCCGTCACGACGCTGCATTCCAGCCCGCGGCCGGGGCAGCCGCCCGCGCGGTCAGACCGAGCGGCGAGGGCCGTTGCGGTCCTTGCCAGCGCGCTGGCTGGAAGGCGGTCAGCGACCACGACGAGCATGTCCACGTCGCAAGCTGGCTGCCAGCCACCGAGCGCAGCTGACCCGTGCAGGTAGGCGGCCTGCACGAGGCCGCCCGTCGCGGTCATCAGTTCCGTGGTGACGGCGGTGGCGTAGGCGAGCACGCGGTCCGGCGGCATCAGGCAAGCACCGCGACGTAGCGCCAGTCCAGCACCTCGCGCGCGGGCGGCCCGTCGGCGCGCACTTGCGAGCGCAAGTGCACCAGTCCCCCGCCGCCGGGCAGGTCGTCGACCTGCTCGACCGAGATGGTGCTGCGCAGCGTATCGCCCTCGCGAACCGGCGCAAGGTGATCGCAGCCGTGCCAGCCGAGCACGGTGACCAGCGAGGGTAGCGCCCTGGCGGCCTGTGAGAGCGCGAGCCCGATGGCGTGGCCGCCGTACACCAAGCGCCCGTTCCCGCTCGCTTGCATGTCGTGGTGCACAGCCGCGACGTTGAGCGTGAGCCGCGCCAGCTCGGGTGCGCTGGACACGACGTCGCCGCCCGCCACCTCGAAGCGCTGCCCGGCGCGGAGGTCGGCCGGATGCGGGCCGCCGGCCGGGCCGCGAACTCGGCCAGCCGCCAGCCGCTGACGAGTGCCGCCAGCTCGGCTGGCACGATGCGTTCGCCGATCGCTTCGAGGTCGTCCCGGTGCCCGGTCTGTGCTGCCGCGTCGCGCAGCGGCAGCATGGCGCAGCGCAAGAAGTCCAGCACAGGCCTGCCGTCCTGATCCGTCGTGGTGATCCGGAGTGCCGCCAGGCCGGTCGGCGCCCGGCCCGCGCGGTGCTGATTCTGCCGGAGCGCCACTACCTCGGTGCCGGTCCGCAGCGTGTCGCCAAGCCGGGGCAGGCGGCGGAATGCCAGCCCCCGGTAGAACAGGTTCGCCTTCACGTGCTGCGTCACGATGGTGGACTGGCCGATAGCGACGTCCCAGACGAGGCCGGGCTGTGCCAGCGGATCACCGCCGGTTACCAGCCGGCACAGGTCCTGATCGAGCATCAGCGCGAGCCGGTCGCCGGTGATGGCCTGATGGGCCGCGGCCAGGCCGGGAGTGAGCGTCATCGCGGGCGCGCTAGTGAATCGCTGCCCCACCGTCAGCTCGTCGAAATACGGGCCCGCGCCGGCCTGAGACAGCATGCGGCTCCCTCCATCTAGCCTTGCTTGTTATCGGACGCAACGAGGTGGGTGGGCATGAGCGGTCTTTCGGCGGAAGAGCAGGCGGTCGTTAGCACGGTAGCGGAGTTCGTTGACCGCGAGGTCCGGCCGGTGGCCCGCGGCCTCGAGCACGCTAATGAGTATCCCGAGAAGCTCATCGCTCAGATGAAAGCACTGGGCATCTACGGCCTGGCTATCCCCGAGCCCTACGGTGAGGCGCCGGTCTCGACGCCGTGTTATGCCGAGGTCACGGCCGAGCTGGCACGAGGCTGGATGAGCCTGGCTGGGGCGATGGGCGGTCACACGGTGGTGGCGAAGCTGCTGCTGAATTTCGGCACCCAGGAGCAGAAGGAGCGCTACCTGTCGCGGATGGCGACCGGGGAGGTTCGCGCGACGATGGCGCTGACTGAGCCGGGAGGCGGCTCCGACCTCCAGGCCATGACCACGATCGCGCGGCCGGACGGCGATGGCTACCGGATCAACGGCGCGAAGACCTGGATCACCAACGCCCGCCGGTCCCAGCTCATCGCGCTGCTGTGCAAGACCGATCCCACGGCCACGCCACGCCATCGCGGGATCAGCATCCTGCTGGTCGAGCATGGTCCAGGCCTGGTCGTATCACGCGACCTGCCGAAGCTCGGTTACAAGGGCGTGGAGAGCTGCGAGCTGTCCTTCACCGACTACCGGGCGCCTGGTGATGCGCTGCTTGGGCTTGAGCCAGGCCGAGGGTTTGCCCAGATGATGAAGGGCCTGGAGATCGGCAGGATCCAGGTGGCGTCGCGGGCCGTGGGCGTGGCCCAGGCCGCGTTCGATGACGCGCTGCGTTACGCACAGGAACGGGAGAGCTTCGGCCAGCCCATCTGGAAACATCAGCAGATCGGTTCATACCTGGCTGACATGGCGACGAAGCTCACGGCATCGCGTCAGCTCGTGCGGTTCGCGGCGGAGCGTTATGACGCCGGCGAGCGGTGTGACATGGAGGCGGGCATGGCGAAGCTGTTTGCCTCGGAAGCGGCGATGGAGATCGCGCTGAACGCAGTGCGGATCCACGGCGGCTACGGGTACTCGACCGAGTTCGACGTGGAGCGGTATTTCCGGGATGCGCCGCTGATGATCGTCGGCGAGGGCACGAACGAGATCCAGCGCAATGTCATCGCCCAGCAGTTGGTTGCGCGTGGCGGCCTGGGTCGCTGACGGCTGGGTCGCTGACGGCAGGGAACTACGGCACGCCGGCCGGGATCCGCTCCGGCGACTCGGGGTCAAGCTCAGGGAACTCCGCAAGCTCATCCCAGCCGCGTAGCTCGTCTTCAAGGCCAAGCAGCGACAGGCCGGGCTCGTCCAGCGTGTCCCGCGCGCCGCCGGGCGGCGCCGGCTCTGGATCGGGGTCGTCCGGGCCCCCTCCGCCGCCACCGCCACCTGGCCGGTGACCTGTGTCGCCTTCGGCGAACAGCCCGCCCCAGGCGCCAAGTCCTGCGCCCAGCAGCGGGAAGACGATGAGGACAAGAAGGTAGCCGGCCGCGGCCTGGCTGAAGCTGACCTCGAACTCTGAGACTGCGTTCGGCGCGAGCGAGGTGCCTCGGCTAGGTGACAGCATCCGCTCCGGCAGAGTCCACTGGATGCTCGCGGCCTCATGCGGCACGAGCGCTATCGTGATCATGCCGAGGACCGAGACCAGCAAGGCGGCGGAGATTCCGACGCAGAGCCCGGCGGCGAAGCCCTGCTGGGCGCGCGCATTGAAATGCTGCCGCTGGATGTCCCGGCGCGCGGAGCGCCGCGCGGCGGCCATTGCCGCCCGGATGGCGGCGCACGGCAGCAACAGCACGGCAACGATCTTCGCAATGCTGGCCAGGCCCGCCAGCCAGCCGCTGGCGGCTGGCGTGTAGCTGATCAGCGGGCGCAGGACGTAGACGGCGACGCCAAGCGCGACACCGGCGCCAGTGCCGATCGCTAGCGCCGCCGGACTTGCGGGCGGCGGGTGCGCGGTGACGGACAGCAGCACGGCAACATAGCCCGCGATCACGACCAGGAAGACGACCTCGCCGAGCCACACACCCGCCAGCCGCGTGGCCGGCAGGCCCGGCTCGAACCGCTCGACTCCCACCTTGACCAGGATCAGCGCGATGACGATGGCGTAGCCGCACGCCCGCACGAGCGGCGGGATCCAGCCGCTGCCGACAGGCCCGTACCTGCGGCGGATGACTGGAGGCAATCCGGCGAGTATCAGAACGGCAGCTACGATGTCCACCCGATCGATCAAGATCGCGGGACTGTGCGACGAAGCTGGCCAGGCAGCCCATGAAAAAGCGGCGGGCCGCGGCCGTGGCCGCTGTCATCACCCAGTACGCGATCGCGCGTGGCATCCGGGCCTCCCTAACCATCAGCCACACCGTGCTGCTACCAGGCTAAAGCAGGCTGTCCACTTCATGAACATCACCACAGGGGACATTGAGCGCCGCGTGATGCTTGCGGATCGCCTCCTCGTCCGGACCTTCGAGGAGGCAGTACACCTTCCCGTCAGCGTTGTGGAACAGTTCGACCTGGCGGACGCCGAACTCGTCCGCAATGCCGTCGCGCGTCCCCTGCGCTATCTGGTCGATGGCTTCCTGCGGAAGCTTCAGGTCATCGTGGTAGTCCATGAACCTCGGCATGTCAGTCTCTCCCTAACTAGAGATGCCTCGCACTGTCACTGTCTCCCGGCTGGTGCATTGGTGTCCACCGGTTTGGTCGTTGCTGCGACCTCATCGGTCGAATGCCCAGTTTCAGGAAGCGAAATACTGGGTATCGAATGGATGTTCGAGCGATGAGGTGAGCGCTGTGAAGGGTGATCGCGTCGAGATCGTGGTCGACATCGGTGAGGGCACCCGCTCGTACGAGGTGATCGCGACTCGGGCAGGCCGCCGAGTCGAGATCGCCAACCGCCGGGGTGTCGTCGAGGTCAGCGAGGTGACCCGGACCGGCACTCCCGTGCGAACCGCGCGGTTCATGTCGAGCCGCATCATTTCGCTGGTCGAGTATCCGGCTGCCGATAAGTAGCCTCGCCGCTAGCTCTTGGATGTCAGCTGGGCTGCGGTCCGGGCGTTGATGACGCGGTCAGCCGCGATGCCGAAGCTCTCAGCTCGCTCGCAGCCGCTGCTGAGCCAGTCAAGCTGTCCCGGTGCATGCGCATCGGTGTCGATCGCGAAGAGGCAGCCTAGTTGCGCTGCCAGCGCGAGCAGCCGGTCGGGCGGATCCTGACGGTCCGGGCGGCAGTTGATCTCGACGGCGACATCGTGGTCGCGGCATGCTGCAAACACTCTCTCCGCGTCGAACTCGGACTCCGGCCTGCCGGGGCCGAGCACCCTCCTGCCGGTACAGTGGCCAAGAACGTCGACATGCGGATTGGAAACCGCCGTCACCATCCTGGGTGTCATCTCCGAGGCCGGCATCCGCAGCTTCGAGTGCACGCTTGCCACGACCATGTCGAGCTGACCGAGCAGGTCCTCACGCTGATCCAGCGTGCCATCTTCGAGTATGTCCACCTCGATACCGGTCAGGATCCGGAACGGAGCCAGTTCAGCATTGAGCTGGGCGATGAGCTCGAGCTGCTGCTCTAGTCGCTCTGGCGACAGTCCGTTCGCCACCGTCAGCCGTGGTGAGTGATCGGTCAGCGCCATCCACTCATGCCCCAGCTCGCGGGCAGCATCAGCCATCTCCAGCGGCGGACTGCCGCCGTCGGACCAGTCCGAATGGGCATGACAGTCACCGCGCAGTGCTGCGCGAAGGCCCGAGTACTTGGCGGGCGTCGCCTCCTCCAGCAGCCGGGACAGGTAGGCCGGTTCTTCGCCTGCCGCAGCCTCCTGAATCGCCTGGGCGGTGGCGGGCCCGATGCCGGCTGAGCTGTGTGAGCGTGCCCGTGCTGATCCGCCCCTGCAGCTCGGTGGCCGGCAGTTCGGAGACTACCTGCGCGGCGCGGCGGAAGGCCCGGACCCGGTATGTCGGTGCGCCAGCCCGCTCGAGCTGGAACGCGATCTGCCGCAGTGCGCGCGCCGGATCCATGAGCAACCCATACCCATCCATGTCGGGAGCTGTTCAGGTCGCCGGCCGCGGGTGACGGTGGACCCCTCGGCTGGCGAGGACTAGGGTGATAGCAGGTGAGCCGGGAAGGCTGGTCGGCGCGATATTAGCTGCTGCCTCAAGACCGGAGCGCCTTCTCATGACTTCCAAGACCACTGAAATCCCCACTGACGCCGGACGTCTGGCTGCCGTGGCACCCGCTCACATCGTCCCCGCCGCGCGAGCGCGGAATGGCCAGTGGCTGCTCGCGGGGCTGCTGCTGTGCGGAGCGGCCCAGCTCATCGACATCGCGGTACTCACCAGCGCCGACCGCCTCCCGGCGTCCTGGTGGACGCTACTGCTCGCGACCGCGCCCGCTCCGCTGGCGGCCGTTGCGGCTTTCGCCCCGCCGATGGTGGCGCGCTTGGCGGTCGTCGCTGCCGTGGCCGTTCTCGTAGCGGGGATCATCGGCGGCATCACTCACAATGGCCTGTTCTTCGCGCCGGCGCTGGTGGCCCTCGTCGTCGGCGGAGTTCGCCTGTGGCGAGCGGGCTAGCCGGCCCGCGTCCGCTCGCCGACCGCCGCTAACTCGGGGGCGTAGCAGCGCGACGCTGCTCGATCGCCTTGTGATGGTCGTAGCGCTCAGTGGGCGGGGTCTGTCCGCGCAGCTGCCCGACCAGCAACGTGATCGCGTCCGTGATGTCCGCCGTGGCCGCGCGCAGCGTCTCCGCCGTCGGCGGCTGACCCTGATAACGGCTGAGGTCCACCGGCGGGCCGGCGATGACCTGCATCGTCTTGCGCGGGAACGGGTGGAAGCCGGGCTTGAGCGTATCGGCCAGCCCGCCCTTCTCGCCCTTGCGATATGGCAGCAGCTCGTGCGCTCCCCAGGACGCCAGCGGAAGCACCGGCGTGCCGGTGGCGAGCGCCAGCCGCGCTGCTCCGGTCTGCCCGGTCATCGGCCACAGGTCGGGGTCGCGGGTACAGGTGCCTTCGGGATAGACCACCACGCACTGACCGGCCGTCAGCGCATCCTCCGCTGGCTTCAGGGCCTCGGCGGCACCGCCGTCGCGGTTAACGGGAATCTGGCCGGTGCCCCGGACGACGCGGGCGACGAAGCCGTGCCCGAACAGCGCAGACTTAGCCAAGAAGACTGGATAGTGACCGCTGGTCCACAGGAAGTAGCAGAGCGCGAGCGGATCCGCCTCGGAGATGTGGTTAGCGGCGACGATCAGCCCGCCGGTTCGGGGCACGTGCTCCATGCCCCGCCAGTCGCGGCTGGCGATCGCGCGCGACAGCGGCGGCACGACTCCGATTGTGAGACCGCGCCATCCGCGCGAGTAGTGATAGGCCATGTCAACATCCTGCCTTGTTGGCCGCCAGGACGGGTAACGCCGGAGGTACCGGCCGACTGTCTGCTACAAGTACGCCGACACGCCCGCTGGACTGCATGCTCCCGGTCGAGGCATGACCTGTCCGTGCGGTCGGCGACGAGGTCCTGGGTAAAGCCCGGCTGACGCTACGACACCTTGGCCAGCGTCAGCGTCATGCTTCCGGTTCCGCCGGCCTCGGGTGCAACCATGATTGTGTAGGTGCCGGTAGTGCCGAGGGTCCCGGACAGCGTCCCGCCGCTGGTGCCGAAGATGCCATGGGTGAGCGTCGTCCCGTCCGGGTTGAGGATCGACACTTCGGAATCGGGAATGGTCACGCCACTAATAGTCAGCTGGACATCTTCGGGCGCGGTTCCGGAGAATGTCACCTTTCCGTTTTGTCCCGGCGTGCCAATCGTGACGATCTTCGCCGCGCCGCCGATCGTGATCTTCCCGGAAAAGTCCGCGGGGACCTTGTAGAAGGTCAGCGTGGTACTGCCGGTCGAGTTCGCGTACGGATCCCACAGGATCGAGTACGTGCCGGTCTGCGGCAGCGTCGTCTCGCCCATGTCGTAGTAGCCCAGGCTGCCGTTGCCGTCGAAGGTCACGTTGGAGACGAACGTGCTCCCGTCCGGGTTGGTGATCGTCAGGTAAGCCAGGCCGGTGTAATCCCAGCTCGACGCCTGGATGAAGATCCGCTCCCCGGCCGTGCCGCTGAAAGTGACCTGCCCGTTCTGCCCCGGCGTCCCGGTCGACACTGACTTCGCGGCGCCGGCCTGCGTCGGGGTCACCGAGTAGGACGCGTCGGCTGGCACCTTGTAGAACGTCAGGGTGACACTGCCGGTCGAGTTCGCGTACGGATCCCACAGGATCGAGTACGTGCCGGTCTGCGGCAGCGTCGTCTCGCCCATGTCGTAGTAACCCAGGCTGCCGTTGCCGTCGAAGGTCACGTTGGAGACGAACGTGCTCCCGTCCGGGTTGGTGATCGTCAGGTAAGCCAGGCCGGTGTAATCCCAGCTCGACGCCTGGATGAAGATCCGCTCCCCCGAACTGCCGCTGAAAGTGACCTGCCCGTTCTGCCCCGGCGTCCCGGTCGACACCGCCAGCGCGGCGCCGGCCTTGGACGGCGTGACCGAATAGGACGCGTCGGCCGGCACCTTGTAGAACGTCAGGGTGACACTGCCGGTCGAGTTCGCGTACGGATCCCACAGGATCGAGTACGTACCGGTCTGCGGCAGCGTCGACTCGCCCATGTCGTAGTAGCCCAGGCTGCCGTTACCGTCGAAGGTCACGTTGGAGACGAACGTGCTCCCGTCCGGGTTGGTGATCGTCAGGTAAGCCAGGCCGGTGTAATCCCAGCTCGACGCCTGGATGAAGATCCGCTCGCCCGAACTGCCGCTGAAAGTGACCTTCGCGTTCCGCCCCGGCGTCCCGGTCGACACTGACTTCGCGGCGCCGGCCTGCGAGGGAGTCACCGAGTAGGACGCGTCGGCCGGCACCTTGTAGAACGTCAGCGTGACACCGCCAGTCGATGGCGGATCCCATATCGCCGTGTAGGTTCCGGTCTGCGGCAGCGTCGACTCGCCCATGTCGTAGTAGCCCAGGCTGCCGTTACCGTCGAAGGTCACGTTGGAGACGAACGTGCTCCCGTCCGGGTTGGTGATCGTCAGGTAAGCCAGGCCGGTGTAATCCCAGCTCGACGCCTGGATGAAGATCCGCTCCCCGGCCGTGCCAGGGAAGGTGATGTCGGCATCCCCAAGCGTCGTGGTCGTGATATTCACGGCCGCGCCGGCCTGCGTCGGCGTAACTGAGTACCCGGACTGGGCCGCGGCGAGAGCGGGAGCTACGGCCATGCTGGCCCCGCCAAGCAGGAGAAACGCAGCTGCCAGCGCTATGCGGCGCATATGCCCCTCCCGATAGCTCAGAGATGGCTATCCGGATATGAAGTAACAACGGGACCAGCTCATCTGAACCGGATGGTAGACGTAAAGATCTAACCATGCCAGTCCAATCACGGAACCAAGCTACCAGATTAACATACCGGTACTGCTTGGGGTGTATTGGGCAAATGCCAGCGCAACCGTCTGCGGCGGGCGCCTGTCCGGGCTGGTGACCTCTGCCATTGTTCGTGGTCGTTTAGAAGCGCACGGGCATGTGCTTGATGCCGTTGATGAAGTTCGAGCGGAGCCTGCTGGGTTCGCCATCCAGCCGAATTCCGGGCATGCGATCGGCCAGCGCCTCCAACAGCACCCGAAGCTCCAGCGCAGCGAGGTGTCGACCGAGGCAGAAATGCGGCCCGCCGCCCCCGAAGCCGACATGCGGGTTGGGGTCGCGGCCGACATCGAACCGATCAGGCGCCGGGAACACGCTCTCGTCGCGGTTGGCCGATGCGTAGAAGACGACGACCTTGTCGCCCGCGGCGATCTGCTGCCCGCCAAGCTCGGTGTCGCGCAGGGCCGTACGGCGGAACATGTTTACCGGGCTGACCCACCGCACGATCTCCTCGGCCGCGGCCGGGATGAGAACGGGATCCTCGAGCAGCCGCTGCCACTGCTCCGGGTGCTCGAACAGGGCGAGCATGCCGCCGGCGGCGGCGTTCCGGGTCGTCTCGTTCCCGGCTACGGTCAGCAGCAGGAAGAACAGGTCGAATTCATCGCTGGTCAGGGCCTCGCCGTTGTCGTCTGGCTGGAGCAGCCGGGTGATGATGTCATCGGCTGGCTGGGCCCGGCGCCGCTCGGCGAGCGCCGCGCCGTAGGCATAGATCTCGGCAGCGGCATTCTGCTGCGCTTTCGGGCCGATCTGGAACTCCGGGTCCGCCGACCCGATTAGCAGATTCGAAAGCTCGAATATGTGGTCGCGGTCTTCGACGGGAGCGCCGACAAGTTCGCAGATGACCCATAGCGGCAGCGGCGCGGCGATCTCGGTGACGAAGTCTGCGCCACCCGAATCCTGGACGTCGTCGAGCAGAGCGTGGCAGATCCCGGCAATGTGATCTTCGAGGCGCCTGATCATCCGGGGCGTGAACCCGCGATTGACGAATGCCCGCTGCCGGGTGTGCTGCGGCGGGTCCATGTTGAGCATCATCAGGCGCTGGAGCTGGATATGTTCCTCCGGGACCTCGCCGAACAGGCACAGCCGCCGCGCGGATGAGAAGATCTCCGGATGCCGCGACAGGTACCCGATGTCGGCATGCCTGGTGACCGCCCAGAACCCCGGCCAGCCAGGCTCGCCGCCGCTGGCGTGCCAGAACACCGGGTCATTCGCGCGCAGCCAGGAGAACATCTCGTGCGGCGGCCCGCCGCGCTGGTAGACATCGGGGTCGATGAGATTGATCTCCGGCGCCACCGTGCCGCCCTTCGTCAGGCTGATATGCCCAACGATACGGTCAGGTGGCTGGATATTCGCGCCCGCGATCGGCGCCCGAGGCGCCGGTTAGCTAGGGCGTGACGATCGCGAACTGCGGGTCTGGCTCGTCGGTCAGGCCGAAGAGTGTCTTGAGCACCACGGGGTCGCCGGCGAACTGGATCCCGTCGAGAGACTGTGCGGCGAGCAGCCCGAGCAGCTGCGGCTGCGTCAGGCTCAGCGACAGATCGACCTCCGGCGTCCGTAGCGTCGGGTGGTGAATCAGCACCCCGTTGCTGAGTTCCATGAAGTAGCGCTCACCGGTATCGGTGAAATACCAGAGGATCGACAGGGCGGTATCGTCCGCCCGCGGCCCGTCGATGCGGATGGCGATCATGTCGAAGAGCTGCGTGATAGTCATGGCACTGGCCATTCCGGCACTGGCCGCGACTGTAGTCGGCTGGATCCCCTCGCGCAGTTCAAGCGCGCCCATCAGGAAGCAGTTTCGCCACGTGGCGTTCTCGGCCCCATAGCCGAGTTGCTCCAGTGCCAGGGCCAGGACCTCCCTGGCTGCCGCTGAGGCCGGGTCGGCAAAGACAGCGTGGCTTGCCAGTTCCGCCGCAAACCGCACGTCGCCTTCGTCCAGAAACTCCCGTGCCCTGGCAGCGAGCTGGTCGGGGCCGCCGACGAGCCTGGCATAGCGCTGCGCAGCGACCTCCGGCGGGTGCTGCCAGAGGTGCGCCGGGTTGCCGTCATACCAGCCCAGGTAGCGCTGGTAGATGGCCTTGATGTTGTGGCTCGCCGACCCGTAATACCCGTGGGTGTGCCAGGCCGCGTCCAGTTCGGCCGGCATCTCGATCATCTCGGCAGCCTCAGCCCCCGTGTGACCCAGGTTGAGCAAGCGGAGCGTCTGGTCGTGCAGGTATCCGTAGAGATCGCGCTGCTCCCGCAGGAACGCACGGATGCTGTCTCGGCCCCAGGTTGGCCAGTGATGCGAGGCGAACGCAACATCGCACTGGTCGCCGAAGAGCTCCATCGCCTCCGCGATGTAGCGCGACCAGCTGCGCGGGTCGCGGACCTGAGCGCCGCGCAGCGTCAGGAGGTTGTGCATGTTGCGAGTGACGTTCTCCGCCAGGCACAGCGCATGCTGGGCGGGGAAGAAGAAGTTCATCTCGGCCGGGCACTCGGTACCAGGCGTCAGCTGGAACAGGATCCGGACGCCGTCGATGATCTTCTCGTGCACAGTGCGGGTGATATACAAGGTCGGCGCGATCAGGCCGATGGTGCCGTGCGACACCCTCGTGCCGAGTCCCATCCCGACGCTGCCTGTGGGCCCGGCCGGCAGTGCGTCCCCGCTGTAGTACATGCCGCGCCGGATCATCGCGGTCCCCGCATAGACGTTCTCGGGAACGGCGTGCTCCATGAAGTGTTCTGGCGCGATGATCGGCACCTTGGTATCGGCCGGGACCACTCCGAGCACGCCGCCGAAGTGATCCAGGTGCGGGTGCGTGTAGATCACCGCGGTAACTGACCTGTCGCCCCGGTGCGCCCGGTACAGTCCCAGTGCAGCTGCCGCGCACTCCTGCGAGGTAAGCGGATCGATGACGATCACGCCGGTACGCGACTCGACGAGAGTCATGTTCGCCAGATCAGCGCCGCGCACCTGGTAGATGCCGGGAGTAACCTCATACAGCCCCTGGCGGGCGGTCAGCTGGCTTTGCCGCCATAGGCTCGGGTGCACCGTCGCCGGGCAGTCGCCGGTGATGAGGCCGAACTGATCCGCGTCAAAGACCGCCTGTCCGTCAGCATTCATGATCATGCCGGGCTCGAGGCGGGCGATCAGGCCGCGCTCGGCGTTTTCAAAGTCGGTCCGGTCCGACAGGTCGGCAGGCATGCAGGTCTCCAGGTAGTCGAGGTGCTGACGCTAGCTAAGCAGCGGCGGTAAGCCACCGCCTCATCCGGTGCGGGTGATTGCCCGGTCTGGTCCGGTCCGCGACGGCTTCCGTTGCTCATATACCCACCGATGCCGGCGACCGTTAGCCTGGATGGCCTGGAGGGCGCCGATGAACCCGCTGTCCCGAGTGGCAGGCATGGCGGTGGACCGAGCCATCGGTCTGCACGGAATGCCGCAGGCGTATGCGCTCCGCCGGAACGTCCCGGTGCCGATGCCCGACGGCGTCGTCCTGCTCGGCGACCATTACCGGCCGGCCAGGAACGACGCGCCGATGCCAGTGGTGCTGATCCGGTCGCCGTACGGCCGGGCCGGGATCGCCGGGGTAATAGGCGCCGCGCCGCTGGCTCGCCGGGGTTTTCAGGTCTTCATCCAGAGCACTCGCGGCACCTTCGGCTCGGGCGGCGAGTTCCGCCCGTTCCTGCATGAGCGGGATGACGGTCTCGCGACTGTGGCCTGGCTGCGCAAGCAACCGTGGTGTGATGGCCGGGTCTCGATGACGGGCGCGAGCTACCTGGGCCACACTCAGTGGGCGATCGCGCCGTATGTAGACCCGCCGCTGGAGTCGGTGTCGCTCAACGTCACTGCCGCGAAGATCACCGCAGCCTTCTACGAGCATGGTGCACCGGGCCTGCGCAACGCCCTGAACTGGACCGGGCAGATCGGCCGCCAAGAGCGCAGTCCGCTGGCTATGCTGCCCAATCCGGTGCAGATATCCCGGATGAGGAAAGCACTGCGGAAGGTGCCGCTGCAGGCCGCTGACGTGAACGTAGCCGGAGCGCCCGTGGCGTTCTGGCGGGATTTCGTGAGCCATTCGGGCGCCGGCGACGACTTCTGGGCCGGCGTCGACCATGACGGCGCTGACTTCACCCGGCTGCCGCCGGTCAGCATGGTGACGGGCTGGTGGGACTTGTTCCTGCCCGAGCAGCTCCGGGATTACGCCGCGATCCGCGCGGCCGGAGTCACGGCCACACTGACCGTCGGCCCATGGCTGCATGGCGAGCCCGGTGAGCTAAGAGCCGCCGGCCAGGAGGATGTCGCCTGGCTCAGTCATCACCTGGCAGGCGGGCCACCGCCGCGGCGCGCGCCGGTCCGCGTATACCTGCAGCAGGCCGGCAGCTGGCTCGAGCTCGATCAGTGGCCGCCGGCCGGATCGGCCGCAGCCTCGTACTACCTGCGCACGGCTGGTCGGCTCGCGGCCGATGGTGAGCCTGGCGAGGCGGCACCCGCCTGGTTCGTCTATGACCCGGCCGATCCGACGCCCTCGGTCGGCGGCCCGCTGCTGCAGCCGCCCGGCAAGCAGGTGGACAACGCCGCGGTCGAATCCCGGTCCGACGTACTTACGTATACAACCGACCCGCTGGGCGCAGGCCGGGATCTCGTCGGCCCGGTCAGTGCGCGCATCTTCGTCCGCACGGAGCTCGAGTACGCGGACGTGTTCGTGCGGCTCTGCGATGTCGATGAGAAGGGCGTCTCGCGGAACATTACTGACGGCATACGGCGGCTGAGCCCTGACACGGTGCCCGCTGTCGACGCGCAGACCGGCCCGGACGGAGTTCTTGCCGTCGATATCGAACTGTTCCCCACCGCTTATCGCGTGCGTGCGGGGCACCGCATGCGGCTGCAGGTATGTGGCGGCGCGTTCCCTCGTTACGTCAGGAACTTTGGCACAGCCGAGCCGTTCGGCACCGCGCGTGCGGGCCGGCCGTGCCGGTTTGAGATTTTTGCCGACTCGCAGCATGCGTCCTGCCTGGTCCTGCCTTTCTGGAAGTAGGTCGCATCGATACCGTCGGCACCCCTCAAGTGCCGCAAACCCAGGATTTTCAGAGTTTTTTATGGCGCAGTTCAAAGTCTGGGCTTCACTTGCGCACGCGCTTCGTCGTACGTTCCCCCTGGGAACTACACCACAGTGAGGTGCCTTCATGTATCGAATCGCTCGTCTCACGGTCAGCGCGGCGCTCTTAGGCGCTGCCGTGCTGACCGCAACAGCCGCGGGAGCAGAGCACGCCAGCGCGGACCCGTCACCGGCAAGTCTCTGTCCGGACGCCGTCACCGCAACATTCGGCCCGTATGTCTGTCTCTTCACGCCGTCAATGTCGCAGGCCGACATCCAGGCCGATGTCAACGCCATCTACGCCGAGCAGGTCGACAACGAGATGGGCACCACGCGTTATGCGCTGCTGTTCGAGCCGGGTACCTATGGGTCCCAGGACAACCCGCTGGACATTCCGGTCGGCTATTACACCGAAGTCGACGGCCTGGGCCAGGATCCGTCGGGCGTCGTCATCAACGGTGGCGTGACCGCCATCGGCAAGAACGGCAGCGGTGCGTTGGACATCTTCTGGCGTTCCGTTTCCAACTTGACCATCCATGTCGTTCCGACCGCAGACGGCTGCCACACCGGCAACGAGATGTGGGCGGTTTCGCAGGCGGCCCCGATGCGCCGGGTCGATGTCAAGGACTTCACGACTTTCATGCCGTACTGCGAGAACCCGAACTTCGCCAGCGGCGGCTTCGTGGCCGATTCGCGGCTGGAGGGCGGTGCGCTCAACGGGTCACAGCAGCAGTTCTACGTCCGCAACAGTGACCTGGGTGCCGGCTGGTCCAACTACGTGTGGAACCAGGTCTTCTCCGGCGACATTGCCGCGCCCGCGCAGGACTTCGGCAACGGCGCTGCCTACACGACGCTCGCGCAGACGCCGGTGAGCAAGGAGAAGCCCTACCTGTACATCGACGGCTCGGGCGCCTGGAACGTCTTCGTGCCGTCAGCCCAAACCAACTCGGTGGGCCCGACGTGGGCCAACGGGCACACGGCCGGCACCTCGATCCCGCTGTCGCGGTTCTTCATCGCCACGCCGTCGGACTCGGTCCGCACGATCAACGCCGCGCTCTCCCGGGGCCTCAACCTGTTGCTCACGCCAGGCGTCTACAACGTGGACTCCCCGATCAAGGTCAAGCGGGCTGACACCGTGGTACAGGGGCTAGGCATGGCCACCTTGACAGCTACCAACGGCAACTCGGCGCTCACCACCGCTGACCGGCCCGGCATCGATATATCCGGTCTCATAGTCGATGCCGGACCGGTCAACTCACCGGTGCTCATGCAGATCGGCTCGAAGAACGGCAACAACGGCGTGCCCCACAATCAGCCGTCCGACCCGACGGCACTGCAGGACGTGTTCTTCCGAGTCGGCGGACCGCACGTCGGCAAGGCGACCGTCTCCCTCGAGGTCAACACCGACAACACCATCCTTGACGACCTGTGGATCTGGCGTGCCGACCACGGCGTACCCGGCTCGGTCGGCTGGACCGTCAACACTGCTGACACCGGCCTTGTGGTGAACGGCGACCATGTCACCGCGACAGGGCTGTTCGTCGAGCACTTCCAGAAGTACAACGTCATCTGGAACGGCAACGACGGCGAAGTCATCTTCTTCCAGAACGAGCTGCCCTACGACCCGCCGACTCAGGCCGACTACGAGCACGACGGCGTGCTTGGCTACGCGGCTTTCAAGGTGGCCGACAACGTGCAATCGTTCCGGGGCTACGGCATGGGCAGTTACATCTTCACCAACGTGAACCCGGACATCCACGTGTCGCATGCCTTCGAGGTCCCGGACACGCCGGGCGTCCAGATGAACGACCTGCTCACGATCAACCTCAGCGGTCCCGGCACCATCGACCACGTCATCAACGACACCGGCGGTCCGGTGAGCTCCGCCAACCAAGACGTGGCCAGCCAGGTCGTCAGCTACCCCTAGGGCGGCTGACCGAGAAGGTTTACTGACTGCATAGGTGGCCCCGGACGCTGCCGGGGCCGCCCGTGCTCCGATGTTCGCCGGGCGGCTGAGGAGGGCTCGGGGGTAGGGTCGCGGCCGTGGCTGACGACACCTGGAGCATCTCCTCGTGGTCCTACAGCGCGCCCTTGACCGGATCTCCGGCCGGCACCTGCTGCAGCACGATCACCTCGGGGACACCGGCGACCTTTCCCGCGAGCTTAGGGTTCAGCGCGGCGAGGCTGGCTCCCTTGCTGTGCGCTGCCAGCGCCTCGGGGCTCGCCCACTTCTCGATCATGATCAGCCGGTCCGGCGCATCGTTCAGGCTGTAGAGCTCGCAGCCGTCCTCCTGGTGGACCTGCTCGATCGTCTCCTTGAACGCGGCGATGACCGCATTGCGGTGCTCTGCCAGCGGCACGACGGTGGCGACAACAACGACTGACATGAACTCTCCTAGCTCGCGACGTGCTCCTCTCCAGCAGTATCGCTAGGCCGTCGCCGCGGCCTCGCCAGATCGGGCTAGTGCCGTCGGCATGCTCGCTCCGGGCAGCGGTGCGGCCGGATTGATGATCAGCACATTGCTGTGGGCGGCCCGGAGCAGTTCCCTGCTACTGCTCGCGTCCATCGCCGCCAGCAGGCCGCCATGAGTAGGTGCCCCGATGATAATCGTGGCCGCCCCGACGTTGTTGGCGTACTCAGCGACCATCCTGCCCGCGGCGCCGTGATCGGCGGCATGCAGCAGGATCTGGCCCTGAGCCGGCACCCGGTGTGCTGCGAGCTGACCGAGGTAGCCCCGGACTAGCTGAGTGGCAGTAGCCACGTCCTCGCCATCAAGGCCGACGTCGTCGACGACGACTGCCTCCGTCGCATGCACCACATGCACGGCCTGGCCGTCGGTGGCCGCCTGCCGCGCGGCGGCCTCGATCACCATGCCGCCGATCGGGGTGTCGTCGACCGCGGCCACGATGACCGCGCCCGTCGCGCCGACGGTGCCGGCTGCCCCGTCGGCCGCCATGACAGCTCCCGGCACCGGCAGGATCCGCTCGGCGGGCGCCCCGGCCGGATCAGCTGCCACCACCTGTTCCGCCTGCACGCGCTCGGCATCAGCCAGCATCCGGTGCACCGTAGCGAGAATCACGATCCCGGCCAGGACGGCGCCGCTGGCAATGAAGAAGGGAACGTGGATGTTCAGGGCAATGACCAGGCGCCCCGCGGCATAGGGCGCGAGACCGCCGCCGATGAAGCGGACGAAACTGTAGGCCGCGGAGGCGACCGGACGCTCGACCGGTGCAACGGTCATCACGGCCTGCGTCGTGATCGTGTTGTTCACGCCGATGAAGATGCCCGAGACGATGACGGCCGGGATCAGGACAGCCCGGTCAGTCGTCCAGATCGCGATCGCCAGGATGATGAGGGCGAACAGGAAGAGGTTCGCGTACATAGTTCTGGCGATGCCGAACCTGGCCTGCAGCCGGGGTGCGCCGAATACCGCGAAGATGGCTACCAGGACGCCCCAGCCAAAGAAGACCATGCCCAGCTTGATCGGGCTCAGGTTCATCGGGAACGGCGCGTAGCCGAGCACCGTGAAGAAGCCCCAGTTGTAGCAGAGCGCTGTGATGGACATGGTCAGCAGGCCGCGGTGGCGCAGCGCGCGCAGTGGTGCGGAGAGACCGGTCTTGTGGGTCGGCAACGGCATGGGCTGGACGAGCACGACGGTGGAGATCAGCGCAATCGCCATCAGCGCCGCCACTCCGAAGAAGGGACCGCGCCAGCTGATCTCCCCGAGCAGGCCGCCGACTAGCGGGCCGACCGCGATGCCGAGGCCCAGTGCCGTCTCGTACAGCACGATGGCGCCGGCGAACCCGCCGCTGGCCGACGCGACGATGACCGCCAGCGATGTGGCGATAAACAGGGCGTTTCCCACGCCCCAGCCCGCCCGGAAGCCGATGATGTCATTGATCGACGGCGACGACCCTGCGGCGGCGCTGAAGATGACGATCAGGATCAGTCCGGCGATCAGGGTCCGCTTGGCGCCGATGCGGCTGGACACGTAGTTCGTGATGAGCATCGCTACCGCCGTGACGACCAGGTAGCTGGTGAAGAGCAGCGTGACCTCGCTCGGCGAGGCGTGCAGCTCATGCGAGATGGCCGGCAGGATCGGGTCCACCAGGCCGATCCCCATGAACGAGACGACACAGGCGAAGGCGACCGCGAAAACCGCCTTCGGCTGGCGGAAGGGGTTGGCTACAGTCCCGCTCATCTTGTGTGCACCATCCAACCTGCCGGTCTGCTGTTCCGGCGTCCTACTTCTGGGGGAAGCCGTCGCCGGCGGGGCTGGCGGCCAGGGCGAACTGCTCGTCGCGCTGGATGCTTGCCAGTGCGTTGATCGCGGGCACCGCAGCCGCCAGCGCGTCCTGCTCGGCCGGGCTGAGCCTCGCCAGCAGCACGGACAGCCGCTCGGCCCTGGCGGCGCGGCGGCTCGCCAGCACGTCACGGCCTTCCGGGGTGAGCTGGACGGAGACGACGCGGCCGTCGTCGGGGTCTGCGCACCTGGCGACAAGGCCCGCATCTGCCAGCCGTCCGACGAGCTGGGTCATGGCGGGCTGAGTGACTCCCTCGCTGGCGGCAAGCGCGGTAAGCCGGGACGGTCCGGAGCGCTCGAGCGTGGCCAGCGTGGCCAGCGAGGTGAGTGAGAGCCCCGGCGGGCTCAGCCGGCGAAGAAGGCCGAAGAGCTGCTCAAGTCCTGCAGCTACGTCACGCGCGGGCTGGGGCGGCATGGTGCGCGGCATTTCCATAACGCGCTTATATTACATGCTTATGTTAGTCTCACGATCCGCGGGACGGCACTATGTGAGCGAGCTCACGCCCCGCTTCCTGCCGTCCCGGACCACATCGGCTCGGCGCCAGGCGGCATCGTCACCGCAAATGCGTTCAGCAGGTAGGAAATGAGCGTGTAATAGCCGCACAGCGACACCAGCTCGACCATCCCCGCATCGCCCAGCAGCTCGTGTGCGCGGTCGTAACTCACCTGGCTGAGCTGCCCGTCCGCGAGAAGCTCTCGCGCGACCGTGTACACGATCCGCTCGTCGTCCCGGGCGAACGGCGGGTCCTCGCCAGCTCCGATTGCGGTAACGACTGCCCGGGGTACGCCATGGCTGATCGCCATCCGCGAGTGCGCCCACCACTCGAACTCCGCCTTCCAGCGGCTCCCAACCGTGATAATCGCGACCTCGGTCAGCCGCCGCTCGATCGAGGTGCTGAACCTCAACGCAGCGCCCAGGGAGGAGAGGCGCCGGCCGATCTCGGGCGCGTGCACGAACGCGTTGAACGGCCCCACCAGGGCACCCGATGAATTCACCAGCTCTTGGCCCCTGGTGCCTACTACCTTGTCCCAGACGTCCTGGCCAGCCGGGTCCAGCTCGTCGCGCCGAAGATCACGAAGTCTGCTCACACGAGGACACTACGTCGTCCAGGTTGGATACTGGTCGACCCTGGACAACGACACGGAGAAACAACGACACGGAGAAGGAGCAACACTCGTGGCCCGCGATGACCGGATCGGACCGCCAAGCTTCGGCAGCGAGCGCGACATGCTCCGGGCCTTCCTGGACTATCACCGCGCGACTCTGGCGATGAAGTGCGCCGGGCTGAGCGACGAGCAGCTCCGGCAGCAATCGATGCCGCCGTCGACATTGTCGCTGCTTGGCCTGGTACGGCATATGGCCGAAGTGGAACGTGCCTGGTTCCGCCGGGTGTTCGAGGACCACGACGCGCCGATGGTCTGGTCCGACGAGGTCGACTTTCAGGCCGCCTACGACGCCAGCGAGTCCACCAGGCAGGAGGCCTTCACCGCCTGGGAGGCTGAAGTCGAGAACTCGCGCCGCATCGAGCGCGAGGCGGGGTCCCTGGACCTGGCCGGGTACCAGCCACGGTGGGGCGAGCACGTATCACTGCGGATGGTGCTTGTGCACGTGCTGCTGGAGTACGGTCGCCACAACGGTCACGCGGACTTCCTGCGTGAAGGAGTCGACGGTACTGTCGGAGCCTGATATCGCGTCACAGGGCAGTGCGGTTGGCTGGGCCCGGCTGCTCGGCGGCGAACTGACCTGGCACCCGGCCAGAGCCGGGCGGTCCGGCGAAAGCCTGGGCGATGGTCAGCCAGTGGTGCGCGCCAGCGCCCTCGGCGACCACGGCGACGTCTGCGCGGTGGCGGCGCTGCGTGACGAGCAGGCAGAAGTCCAGCGCTGGGCCGGTCACCCGGTTGGTGGCGTCTGCCGGGCCCCAGGTCCACAGCTCGCCAGACGGCGCCATGAGCTCCACTCGCACGGGCTCGGCCGGCATGGGCAACTGGTGCGCGGCGTAGCTGAAGGCCCGGGCGCCGACACCGATGTGAGCCACGTGCCGCAGCCGGTGCGTCTGCGCGCGCTGAACGCCGACGGTATCGGCGATGTCCTGGCCGTGTGCCCAGGTCTCCATCAGCCGGGCCGTAAGCGAAGACGCGACGCTCATCGACGGCCCGAACCATGGCACGCGCGTAGCCGGATGCAGCCGTGCGAAGGTCGACAGCAGGTCGCTGCGCGCTTGCAAGAACCACTCGCGCGCTTCGGCAGGGTTCATGTCGCGGTAGCCCTGGGCAATCGCGTCCGGGTCGACAACTCCGGCCGCAGTGAGCCGGCTCACTTCGGCCGCGAACTTGTCCGGATCCGTCGCGGAGGTGACTGCGACCTGGTCGAAGTAGGCGAGATGACTGACCTGATCGCTAATCGTCCAGCCCACTGCGGGAGTGGGCAGTCGCCAGTCGGCGTCCGCAAGCGAGTCAAGGATCTGCCGGAGCACGTCAGTCTCAGCGGCCAGATCCTCGATCAGCACGTCCATGTCAACCGGCATCGCTTGCCTCCTCAGCCGTTTCACTGGCCACCTTAGCGGCGCGGAACCGCCCCCTCCTCGCCCTCGTCGGACCGGTCCCGCTTCCCCTGGCGCTCCGGCTAGCAGTAATGTCGCCGGCCGCCGATGCCACGGCGGACGGCGCCGAGCAGGGCTAGGACAAGCCCAGCAGCGAGCTAGTACGACCGCGGCAGGCCCAGGACATGCTCAGCCAGGTAGTTGAGCACCATCTCCTGTGGCAGCGGCGCGATTCGCAGCAGCCGTGCCTCGCGCCAGTATCGCTCGACGTGGTACTCGCTGGCATAGCCAAATCCGCCGTGGGTCTGCACCGCCGCGTCGGCAGCCTGGAAGCCAGCGTCGGCGGCCAGCAGCTTGGCGATGTTTGCCTGCTCGCCGCACGGCATGTCGTGGTCAATCAGCCAGGCGGCTTGCCGGATCACCAGCTCCGCCGCGGCCAGCCGCGCGTGCGCCTCGGCGAGCGGGAACGAGATTCCCTGGTTAGCGCCGATCGGGCGGCCGAACACCACGCGGGTCTTCGCGTATGCGACAGCGCGCCGTAGCGCGGCCCGACCGACGCCGAGTGCCTCGGCGGCGATCAGCACTCGCTCCGCATTAAGCCCGTCCAGGAGATAACGGAAGCCGTGACCTTCCTCTCCCACCCGGTCTGACTCGTCCACGTACAGGCCGTCGTAGGTGACCTCGCAGGAGGCCACCGCGTTCCGCCCGAGCTTGCGGATGGGCACGATGCCGACCGCAGGGTCCTTGAGGCTGGCCATGAACAACGTCAGCCCGTCCGTTCGCTTCGCGCACTCCTCGCGCGGTGTGGTGCGGGTCAGCAGCAAGACCCGGTCTGACTCCACAGCCTTTGACGTCCAGACCTTGCGGCCGGTGACCTTGTAGCCGGAGCCATCACGGACGGCACGCGTCGTGATCGCCGTGGTGTCCGTGCCCGCGTCAGGCTCCGTGACCCCGAACGCGACGTGCAGCTCCCCGCTCGCAACCTGCGGCAGGTACCTGCGCTTCAGCTCCTCGCTGCCATGCCGCACAACGGGCTGCATGCCAAAGATCGACAGATGAATGGCGCTTGCGCCGTTCATGCACGCGCCCGAGGCCGCCACTTCCTCTAGAATGATCGATGCCTCGGTGATGCCCGCGCCGCCGCCGCCGTACTCGGCCGGGATCGCAATTCCGATCCAGCCGCCCTCGGCAAGCGCGTCGTAGAACGCCCACGGGAACGTGTGCGTGGCATCCGCCTCGGCCCAGTAGGCATCGGGGAAGCGGGCGCAGATCTCCCTGATGGCCGCCCGGATCGGCGCACGTTCGCTGTCTTCGCTGAAGTCCACAGGCCGTTCCTACCATCTCCAGCCCGCTAGGCCTGCCGCCATCGCGACGTATTCCGCGGGCCGCACTACCCCGGTCCCTTGCCCTGGAGGTATGTGCATGTCGGCGAGTAAGAACCGGCCGCGCTGGAGCGAACTGCCGCCGAGTGTTCGCGGGCAGATCAGCGACCTGGCCGGCGGCCGGGTGGTGGCAGCGCAGAACTGCGAGGGCGGATTCTCCCCTGGTTTCGCGTCCCGGCTGACGCTCGCCGACCGCCGGCGCGTGTTCGCAAAGGCGATGGACGCAGCCGAGTGGCCGTCGCAGGCCGTGATGTACCGGGCCGAGGCAAGGGTAGCTGCGGCGCTGCCGGGGACAGTGCCGGCACCGCGCTTTCTGGGCTGGATCGATGAAGCATGGGTGATCCTGGCGTTCGAGTGGGTGGACGCCAGCGAGCCGGCGCGGCCATGGCGCCATGGCGAGCTCTCCCAAGTCGCAGCAGCGGCGAGCGCGATGTCGCTGGCGCTGACGCCATCACCAGTGCGGGTTCCGGCCGATCATCTGCGGCTGGGCGGCTGGGCGGAGCTGGCCGCCGACGCCGGCGCGCGGGCGAAGCTGCGGCAGGTGTCTGCATGGGCAACCCGGAACCTGGACATTCTCAGCGACCTTGAACGGGCGGGCCTGGCCGCGGCGCGCGGCAACACGCTCGTTCACTTCGACGCGCTCCCGCACAACATCCTGCGGACGGAGCGCCGGGTCTGGTTCGTGGACTGGCCGCACGCCCGGCTGGGCGCACCGTTCATCGACGTGCTGATGGTCCTCGCGAGCGCAGGCGCTGACGGCTTTGACCTTGATGAGCTGCTGTGGCGGCAGCCAGTGACGGACGGCGTTGACGGCGCCACGATCAACGGAGTGCTGGCGGTGCTGACCGGGTTCTATCTCGCGGGGGCGCTCGCGGACGTCGAGCCTGGGCTCGCGCCGATCGCCGCGGCCAAGCTCGAGCTTGGCCGCGGCGCTGTCCGCTGGCTGCAGCGGCGGCTTACCAGAACTGGGTCGTGGCGCCGGAGCTGTTGACGATGCCGCCGCCTGTCTCAGGCTGCTCGAATACCGACTGGATCGCGACCCGGCCGGGCCCTTGCAGCACGAGCCAGATTGACTTGGCCTGCCACCGGGCTGAGCTGAACCAGTAGTTACCGCGCGGGTACTCGAAATGAAGGTGCATCCGGACGCTGCGGTCTTTCCAGATCAGCCCGCCGGGCTGGACCAGGATCCGCTCACCCTGCCGCAGGTCCCGGATGAAGGTATTGCCAGGCGCGTGCAGCAGCAGCAGGCCGGGGCCGTTCTGTGCGCTGAACCTGTCCATCGTGCGGCCGAGCGGGTAGTGGTACTCCTGGTCGTCGCCGCTCCGGGTGGCGTACCAGACGCCGGCATTCTCCCAGTGGTAGCCGATGTTGCCAGTGGCGACGAGGAAGCGGTGCTCGACCACGTCGACGGCGTGATTCGCTGGCAGCGGCACCGCCAGGGTCTCGCCCGGATGGTCCGCGCTGATCGCGATGTGGCCGGGGCCAGCGGCGGTCATCATCAGCAGCGGCATGCCGGCCAGCATCCGGTTCCAGGCGCCGCCCATCTTCATCATGTCCAGGCGCACGCTCGGCTCGGAATGCAGCAGTACGTGGTGAGAGAAGTAGACCGAGTCCTCGGGATCGAGCTTCATCTCCGCGACCGGGACGTACTTGCCGCTGATCTGGCAGGTTGACCGGTTGAAGCGGATCCTGGCCATGTCCCGGATGGGCGGCTGCTCGGCCCAGCCAGACTTGGTGACGCGCGCCCGGACGTCGGTCGGAGCACCGCAGTGCGGGCAGGTGGTACCGCTGGCGTCACTTGGTATCCGGCAGTAGGGGCAGGTGTAGGTGGGCGTCGACATGTTCGCCGCCTACTCAGTGCCGTGGTGCACGTACATGGACTGGACGCCGACGCGGCCAGGACCGGTCATCTCTGCGAGGTACATGTTGTGGCGGCCCATCATGCCGGTCTTGAAGCTCTGCTGAACGGTGCTCATCGTGACCGATGAGTCCTTGTACAGGAAGCCGCCCGGCTCGACCAGGATCTTCTCGCCCGGCTGAAGCGTCTTCTGGAAGACATTGCCGTAGCCATGCAGGAGCAGCAGGCCTTGCTCGTTAGCCGTCACGAAGCGGTCCATGTACATGCCGCTGCCGCCGTGCAGCACATTGGCCAGCCCCTTGATCCGCACGAACGAGTAGTTCAGCGAGTGCGTACCGGCCAGGAACGCGTGCTCACGAACGTCGATCTCATGTGACGGGTGAATCGGCAGCACGACGACCTCGCCGGTCGCGTCCTTGGACAGAGCGATCCGGCCGGGACCGTGCGCCACGCTGAGGATGTGCGGCATGCCGCCGATCATCCGCCGGGCGCCGCCAGGGGTGTTCAGCGCCGAGAGCGGTACCTGCGGCTCCTTCCACAACATGACGTGGTGCTCGAAGAAGACCGAGTCGCCCTGGGCGAGCGCCAGCTCGGCGACCGGAACGATCTCGCCCTCGATCTGGCAGGTGGAGCTGGAGAAGCGGAACTCCGTCATGTCGCGCAGCCGGGGTGCTTCGGTCCAGCCGGAGTCCGACACCAGGTTCTTCTGGTCGAGCGGAGCGCCACACGTGTTGCAGCTGGTCCGCTCCGGGGGGTTCTGAGCCTTGCACCACTGACATTCGATCCTGTCCATCCGGGCAGGCCTTTCTGCTCGAGGGCCTCATCAACGATGCCGCGTCCTCGGGGTGCGGCATCGTCGAACAGCGGGGAGAGCCATCCGGATACGGCGAGCGCACGGCCGTCTCCGGCGCCCCCCGCATCGCCCGGATGTCCGGACACAGCGGCAAATACTGGCTGCGATCGTAGCGGAGCGAAGCGTCCTGGCTAGGGCTTATGCCGACGGAGAGCTACCCGCGGCGCTCGTGGGGGTGCCGCACTCGGCGCAGAACTTCGCGGCAGCACTCAGGCTTGCGTTGCAGTTCGTGCAATGCTTCTGCGTCGGCGTGCCGCACTCAGCACAGAACTTCGCGCCCACCTGGACCGGGCTCTGGCAGTTGCCGCAGGCCATCATGGCCGCTGGCGCGGCTGCGGCTGCGCCCGCGTCAGCAGCCGGCGCGGGGGCCGGAGCCGGTGGCGGCGCGGCCTGCTGAGCGCCCGCGGCTGCCTGCGATGCGTAGCCCTGGCCGCCGCCGGCGAAGCCGGGACCAGCCGGCGGCGGGTTATACGGCGCCTGCGCCGGCGCCTGCATCATGTTGCCGGCCATGCCCATGCCGGCGCCGAAGAACATCGGCGTCACTGCTGCGCCACCCTGCGCCATGCCCTGGCCAGCGCCCTGCAGCGCCTCGGCCTGCGCTGCCTGCAGGAATCCGCCGGCCAGCCGGCTGTAGGCGGTGTCGCCGGCCAGCTTCTTCAGCCGAGCGTTGTCGTCGTCGTCGAGGTTGACGTCGACGTTGCCCAGCCGGGTCAGCGTGATCCCGTAATCGCCGAGCTCGCGGTTGGCAGCGTCGAGCGACTGCGTCTCGATCTCCGGGCTGTGCATGGACAGGCCCAGGATCGGCCAGGCACCGGACATCAGCTGCGTCGTCACCGTGGTGCGGGTGACCTTGAGCAGCTGCTGTGTCACCCACGCCGTCACTGCCTGGTTGTTGGTCACATCGACGGTGCCGACCAGGTTCAGGATCAGCTTCGTCGGGTCGTTCACTCGCAGCGAGTACTCGCCGAACGTGCGGAGGGTAACGATGAGCCCGGTCTGCGGGTCCTGCACCTCGTCCAGGCGGCCGCCGAACCTGTTGTTGGGGAACTCGCGCGTGCCGACGAAGAAGATCTCAGCGCGGAACGCGTTGCCGGCGGTAGCCCAGTCCACGAACATGCCGAGGAACGGGAGCTCCTTGGCATCCAGGGTGTGCTGGCCTGGCGTCAGCACGCCCATCACCTGGCCCTGGCTCGTGAACACGGCAACGGCGTCCGGCTCGACAATTGCCCGCGTGAACTTGCGGATGTTCTGGTCAGGCCACTTGAACACGATCTGGCCCTTGGAGGTATCGGGCGCTGCGATGAACTCGCGGCGAGCCTCGTTCAGAAGTCCCATCGGTGTTACACCCCTGTTACCCGCAATGTGACGCTCGCTGCCGTCCTCGTCACGCCTAACCGGATCATACTTCGGGGAACCGCAGTTACAGCCAGAAATGATGGCCGCCCCGCGGGCTCCGAGGGGGGCGCCGGCGTGAACGTCCGGCGAACGTTCGGCTGCCTGCCGGACACCGTCGGTCAGCATCTCGTGACATAAGTGCAGCCAGGGTAATTGAGGACAGATCACCTCCCCGCAATGCGCTTAACTCGCGTCATACTGGCGATAACAGGACTTCAGCCAACCTCAAGCTGTGGAGGTGACACGTGGGCATCGGCGGGGCGCTGGCAGAGGCGCGCACTGAAGCCGGACTGACCGTCACTCAGGTGAGCGAGCACACCCGCATCAGAGAAAAGCTCATCCGCGACATTGAACGTGACGACTACTCGGCGTGCGGGGGCGACTACTACGCGCGCGGTCACATCCGGGCTATCGCGCGCGTCGTCGGCACCGACCCCGTCCCGCTCATCGAGGAATACGACGCCGCGCACATGCCGTCCGAGCCCGATGAAGCCGACCGCACGGACACCCATGGCTGGCGCATCCCCGGCCTGCACCGGCTTGCATACGGCGATCCGGGCGGTAACGGGCTCGAAGCGAACTCTGGTCCGGACCACGGCCTTAACGGCACCACCCACGCATGGAACGGGGCCGCCCGTAACTCACTCGCCCGCAACGGCTACGGCAGTACCAGCGTGCCTGCCGGCACCCGCCTCGACACGGGCCAGGACGCCGATACCGGCACGGAGTTGTACGACGCCGGCACGCTGGCGTCCGGCGGCACCACCGCTCGCCGCGGCGCGGGAGTCCTGGACTCAGCGGCGCGGTGGGCTGAATCGGCCAGGTCCAGGCTGGCCAGGCCACCCAGCCGGCCGGCAGCGGGGTGCCGGGCGGTATCACCGCGGCTGAGGCGTTCCGGCCGTCGATGCCACTGGAGCCCAGGCGGCGGCGACGCAGCGGCACGAGGGCACTTGCGCTGATCGCGCTGGCCGCCATCGGCACGCTCGTCTACCTGCTGGCGGTGGGCGGATCGTCGCCCGCGCCCGAGAACGCCGCCACCCATCATGCCGCGGGCAGCACGCCGGCCAAGCATCCGAGGGGCAAGCCCACAGCCAGGGCCACGACGCCGCCGGCAGCGGCCGGGCCGCTCGCGGCAGTCAGCGCGACTGCATTCGGCCCCGACGGCGTCGCTCAGGGCGACAACCCGCAGGAAGCCTCGTTCGTGCTCAACGGCAGCGACAGCGTCGGGTGGCAGACCGACTGGTACGGCACGGCCGCTTTCGCCGGCTTGCAGTCGGGTACCGGCCTGCTCCTGGACATGGCCAAGCCAGTTACCGTGACCAGCGCCCGGATCCAGCTGGGCCCGGCGGCGGGCGGCGCGATCGAACTGCGCGCAGGCGACACCCCCTCGTTGCGGCGCCTGCACGTGGTCGCCCGAGCTGCCAACTCCGGCGGCACGCTATCCGTGCCGATCAGTTCGCCGGTCACGGCTCGCTACCTGCTGATCTGGTTCACCTCGCTGCCGCCCGACAGCACCGGCACATATCAGGCCACCATCTATCAGGTGCACCTGCTCGGCACCTCCTAGCCGGGGCGCCTCCTAGCTGGTCAGTACCGCCACCAGCCAGGCTCACTTGCGCGTCAAGCGAGTCAACGGCGCTGAGCCGGTTGTCGATGACCCTGTGCGGCGCAGCGGGCACGTCGTCCAGCCGCATGCTGGCCGCGAACGCGTCGAATCCGGCGAGTTTCTGAGTGTCGCGCTCGAGGCCACGAGCCTGCAGCCGGTGCTGCAGCGTGTCGCGATCGACCCGTACCCAGACAAGATGCACCGGCGCACCGCCGAGCCCGCCTACCCAGGACGTCCACCGCCCGGCGTCATGGATCTGCCCGGTGAACGGCGCGGACAGCAGAACCGCGCAGCCGACCGATCGGATCTCACGCGCGGTAGCCGTCATTCCGGCGTACTCGTGCACTTTGACGTGCTCGTCGTACCACGGGCCTTCGCGCTCGCCAGGCGGCCGCCCCGCGGCCGCGAGCGCGGCAGCGACGAACGACCCGTACATCGTGTCCTTGTCGAGCAGCGCAGGGGTAGGGGTCAGCGCGGCCAGCAGCAGCCGGGCGACAGTTGACTTCCCTGCTCCTGGCGGCCCGGCCACGATCCACAGGGGAGCGAGCGACTTAGCCGGTGACCGGGTCATAGCCGCAGGCTAGCCTGGCAGCAGATGCCAACCACAGGAACGGTGAGCGGGGTCACCGGCGTGATCAGCATTGTGCTGCTCAGCGCCGTGGTCGTCCTTGGCATCCTGCTGGACCGGCGAGTCCGGCTGCCCGGCCAGCCGAGATACGCGGGCCTTAGCCTGCACCGCTACACCGCACTCCTGGCCGTCGGCTTCCTGGCCCTGCACATAGTCACGGCCGTCGCCGGGCCGTACGCGCGGATCGGGCTGGCCGCGACCGTGATCCCGTTCACCTCGGCCGACGCACGCAGCTGGCTTGGGCTTGGCGCCGTCGCGTCCGACCTGCTGGTCGCCATCATCGTGACCAGCCTGATGCGCCGGCGCCTCAGCCACCGGACCTGGCGGACAGTGCACTGGCTGGCGTACGGATGCTGGCCTGCCGCTCTCGCGCACAGCCTCGGTACCGGCGGCGGAATGCGCGCAGGCGCACTGCTGGACCTGGCGATCGGCTGCGCTGCCGCGGTGCTAGTTGCGGCTGCATGGCGGCTCGCCAGCGGCGTCCGTTACGGAGCAGTGTCGGCGCCGCCGGCGCCGTCGGGGCTGGTGCGGCCCCCGCTCGGGCGCGTGCGGCGCACTGGCTACTCGGCTGAGCGGCTGCAGGTCGACCCGATTGCGTGCACCGGCCACGGCCTGTGCGCTGAGCTGCTGCCCGAGCTCATTGCGCTCGATCAGTGGGGGTACCCGCTGCTGAAGGAGAAGCCGGTGCCGCTGAGCCTCGCCCGCCGGGCGCGGCGCGCCGTCACCGACTGCCCAGCGCTGGCGCTCAGGCTGACCGGCGCGAACTCTGTCGCGGCAGCTGCCGACTCTGAGATGGTCCAGTCCTGAGCTCGCGCGTTTCTAACCGCCGGAGCGCCTCTCAGGCCCAGGTGAGGGTGCATCCCCCGACGACGGCCGCAGCACCCTGATGGAGCCGAGCGCCCATGCGCCGATCAGTACGAGCCAGATGATCAGGCGTAGCCACCCGTGAAGCCCGATTGGCGCTGGCGCCGCAAAGAGCCCGCCACTGGTTAGTGGCGAGTACGCGTACCAGCCTGAGGCGAGCCCGCTTCCGAGGTTAACGACGTAGCTGCCCAAGGTCTCGAGCGCAAGCCCGAAAGCGATGACTGCCACGACCCGCTGAGACTTGCCCAGTCCGTCAATCCAGCGCATAAGCCGAATCCTGGCACATCATCGGACCACACGCACCTTATCCGACAGGGACGCGGACAGGCCCTGCTGGTATACGAGACTGCCTATGGCCACAGCATCTCAAGGAAGCCGAGCACCATCTCAGGCACTTCCCTGGCGACCTCAACGAATCCTTCGCCGACGCGTCGCGCGACGTTGCGGAGTAGATGCGCCATGTCAGGGTTCACCAATCTCGCGCGGTAGCCGCCGGCTCTGAGAGAGTCCAGTCATGACCTCGTGCGCGCATGACCACCCCGGGATGGGGCCGCCCGAGCTGCACGAGGTGGCCGACCGCGTTTTCGCCTACATTCAGCCGGACGGGTCCTGGTACATCAACAACACCGGGTTCGTCGTCGGCGACCGGTCGGTGATCAGCATCGACGCCTGCTCGACCGAGCGCCGGACGCGGGCGTACCTGGACCGGGTTGCGACCGTAACGACCGCGCCCGTGACGACGCTCATCAACACGCATCATCACGGCGATCACACCTACGGCAACTCGGTCTTCGGCGCTGTGACGATTATCGGCCAGGAGCGCTGCCGCGACGAGGTCATCGCCACCGGGCTGCTCGGGAACACCGGTATCTGGGAACCTGTCGACTGGGGTGAGCTGCGGCTTGCTCCCCGACGGTCACCTTCGCCGACCGGCTCCGGGTCTGGTCGGATGAGCGACCGGTCGAGGTCAGCTACGTCGGCCAGCCAGCGCATACCAGTAACGACAGCCTGGTCTGGCTGCCGGAGCAGGAGGTGCTGTTCTGCGGGGACCTGCTGTTCAATGGCGGTACGCCGTTCCTGCTGATGGGCTCAGTGACCGGCGCAATCGACGTGCTGACCTCGGTGCTCGCGCCGATCCCCGCCCGCACCATCGTGCCAGGCCACGGCAGCCCCTGCAGCCGCGACCTCATCGGCGTAGTCGTTGGCTACCTGCGGTTGGTGCTTGACGCCGCACAGGCCGGCTGGCCGCCGGACTGTCACCGCTCGAGGCTGCCCGCGATACCAGCCTTGGCGATTACGCGGACTGGCTGGACAGTGAGCGCATCGTCGGCAACCTGCACCGCGCCTACCACGATCTTGACGACAGGCAGCCCGAGCCGGACCGGGTCCTGGCGCTGACCGACATGGTGGCCTACAACGGCGGCCGGCCGCTGTCCTGCTACGCCTGAGGGCCAGAGCTACGATGCGGCCTATGCGATTCGCGATCTCGATCCCCCAGCTGTACGGCGACGGCGAGTTCGATCCGGTCGTGTTCCGCGACTACCTCGTGAGAGTCGAGCAACTGGGCTTTGAGAGCGCCTGGACGCAGGAAGCGATCTTCGGCGCGTCGCCGCAGCTGGGACCGCTGGAGACGATGACGTATGCGGCTGCGTGCACGCAGCGGCTACGGCTGGGCTGCGCAGTGTTCGTGTCCACCCTGCACAGTCCCGTGCACCTGGCGAGCAGCCTCGCGACGCTGGACCAGCTCAGCCAGGGCCGGGTTGAGGTCGGTGTCGGCACTGGCGGGAAGCACCGGCCGTATGCGGCGTTCGGCATGAGCGGCGAGCGTTACGCAGCGCGGTTTACCGAAGGCGTGGCCCTCATGAAAGCGCTCTGGACGCAGCCTCGGGTCACCTTCGACGGCGAGTTCTGGCAGCTGACGGACGCGCCGATGGAGCCCAAGCCGGCTCAGAAACCGCACCCGCCGCTCTGGTTCGGCGCGAACGGGGAGCCGGCCTTGCCGGCGGGCGGTCAGGCTCGCCGATGGCTTCTTCGGAGCTGGCTCGGCGCCGACCGATCGCTTCGCTCAGCAGGTGCGCATCGTTCGGGCCGCGCTCACGGAGTCCGGCCGTGACCCGGCCGGTTTCCCGATCGCCAAGCGTCTGTACGTCGCGGTCGAGGACGACGCGACGCGGGCGCGGCGGCGGATGAACAACGCACTAGAGCGGATCTATGGCCGGCGGGTGCCGGACATCGAGGCGGCGGCCGTGGCCGGCTCAGCTGCTGACTGTGCCGCCGAGGCGGCGAGAGCGGCGGATCTGGGCGCGGAGCTCATCCAGTTCACGACCCTGTTCGACCAGGCTGAGCAGGCCGAGCGGCTGGCGGCCGACGTCATACCGCGGCTCGGTTAGCAGCCTCGGCCGCTGCCTGCATGGTATTGCGAGTCAGATCGCGGAGATCGCAGCGAGAAGCGCCAGCAGGAACGTCGCAAGGGCGAGTATGCCGTGTGCGAGCGGAACGAGCGGGCGCAGGCTCCACTGCGGCTTCCTGGCTCGTGACGGAGCCAGGTTCGTGCGCAGCAGCTCATCCACCAGCTTCTGGCTGAGTTCGTCGTCGCTGAGCGCGCGAGTCAGGTCGCTCACCGGCAGCACACCCGGCTCGCGCCCGGCGCCGTCTGGCTCCGGACGCGGGCGGGCAGCCGGGTAGGGCGTCCAGATCGTGAGCGTCGAGATGCCGAGGCCTATGGCCGGAGCCATGAATGCCAGCGCCAGCCAGGCCACTGCCGTCGCGCCGGAGAGCACGAAGCAGACCCAGCAGATGAGGCCGGCCAGGTTCAGCCCAGCATGGCCGGCCAGCACTGGCACGGACATGGCATCAGGTCGCGGGGGCTTCTGACGGGCGGCCCGAACGCCTCCGCCCGCGATCCAGCTGCGGACCATCAGGGCCCCGACGAGCTCGGTCAGCAGCCAGCTCGCCAGCGCGTAGAACGGCAGTGCGTGCCCGGCTGACATCGGTCAGCTTCCGCAGCTCGCAGCTACCGATAGCTCACTGCCAGCCAGGATCGGGTCGCTCATGCCGGGCTCCTCGCTGTTCCATTCAATGAAACTACTTCCGGCCATATGGCGCACAGCACCCACGATGCCGTCATCAGCGCGCGGTATTTTGATAGTCCGTTGGGGAGGATCGGCGGCAAGCATCAGCTACGACCGGGAAGCAGGCGTGCATGCGCATCGCAACTGTCAGTCAGCGACTCTGCCTGATCACCGATGGCGGTGCCATCGACGTGGCGACGGCGAGCAACGGCCAGTTCGAGGCGGACGCGGCCGCCGTGTACCCGCGCTGGGAGGAGCTTACCGACTGGGCGGCATCGGCAGAGCTGCCCGAGTCCGTGCCGTACGCCCCCGAGGCGCTCGGCTCACCGTCGCCGTCACCACGCCAGGTATACGGGATCGGCCTCAACTATACCGAGCACGCGGCCGAGTCGGGCTTTGCCACGCCAGCGACCGCGCCGCCGGTATTCACCAAGTTCCCGTCCTGCATCACGGGGCCGCGTGGCGAGATCGCCCTGCCGCCTGGCGGCCACACGGACTGGGAGGTCGAGCTGGTCGTGGTGATCGGCCGCACGGCCGCGCGCGTGCCCGCTGATTCGGCGTGGAGCTACGTTGCGGGCTTGTCAGTCGGGCAGGACCTATCCGAGCGGGTCCTGCAGATGGCCGCGGCTCCTCCGCAGTTCAGTCTCGGCAAGTCCTATCCGGGCTTCGGGCCGGTCGGACCGTGGCTCGTCACGCCGGATGAATTCAGCAACCCCGGCGATCTGGAGCTCGGCTGCTTCATCAACGGGGAGCAGATGCAGAAGGGCCGCACCAGTGACCTGATCTTCGATGTCTCCGGTCTGATCGAGCAGCTATCCGCCGTCACCCCGCTGCTGCCCGGCGACCTGATCTTCACCGGCACACCCAGCGGGGTCGGCCTGGGCAGGAACCCGCAGCGCTGGCTCGCGCCTGGTGATGTGCTGACGAGCTACATCGAGGGGATCGGCGAAATGCGGCACACGTTCGTGGCCGGATAGGGAGGCTGCGGGCTCATGCCTTGTCAGAGTCGCGCAGGTTCCGCAGCCTGATCAGGCGGCGTACCTCGGTGCGCGGCTCAGCCAGCGCGATGGCGGCAGCGGGCAGGGTCGGCCTCGGCCTGCGGGGCTCGCGGACGCCCTCGTCTGGCCCGCGTGATGGCCGCCTGCGGCGCAGCAGGTCGCGCAGCTGCTCCATGGCGGCGGCAAGCAAATTACCCACGCTCTCCATTGTGCGCCCGGTGCGCCGGCACTGCAGATCTGGCCGGCAGTTTCTCGCTCAGCAGACAAGGCGGGTCAGCTGCCGTGCCGCAGGGCATCGTCCCAGGTCAGCGGCCAGTGCACTGCCAGCGGACCGTGATCAGTCAGAGGTGCAGCGGTGACGGGTGCCGCGGCTGGTAGATAGGGAATTCTGTACCATCCGGGAGGCGGATGGCGGCCAGCAGGCCCCAGCCCTGATCGGAGACATCGCGCGCCACTTCGACGCCCTTGCCCCGCAGGTCAGCGAGCGTGGCGTGGATGTCGTCGCACATGAGGTAGAGCTCGTGGCGGCCGGCATCAGCCGGGTGAACGGCCAGCTCGGCGGGCGGCAGCGCGAAGATGAGCCAGCCATGGCCCGCGTCGGCTGACGGCAGGCTGAGCACATCGGCGAAGAACGCGCGTACCTTCGCTGCCTCAGGGGAGAAGACAATCGCATGCACGCCGGTGATCACGTTCCCAGCGTAACCGTCGGGCCTGGGCCGAGCTGCCCCTAGGTCAGCTGTCAGGCACCTGACGGGTCAGGCCAGGGAGCCACGGTCTGGCAGCCGAACTCCTCCGGCGCTACGTCGCGCACTGTCTCGGCGAACTGCCAGCGATGGCCCGCCAGATCCTGCAGGGTGCAATCCCGTTCGCCGTACTCGCGATCGGTCGGCGGTTCGAGCACGCGCGCTCCGTGTGCGCGGGATCGCACAAAGTGGGCATCGACGTCCACTACCCTGACCCGAATGACATGGGTCACGGCCTCATGAGGCGTTGGCTCGTCGCCTCGGCGCTCAGCGATGATCACCGCTCCGTCGGCGCCGATGCTCATCTGGGAGCGGTGGCTCTCGCCGATCCGGGTGCGCTCAACGAAGCCGAAAGCTGCGGTCAGCCACGCCACTGCTGCGCGCACATCGGGGTACGACAGGATCGGCACGACGGTGGCTGGCGGCGTTGACCGGTTGTCCTTCATCTGCTCGACCCTGCCGGAGCCGGGTTGGCTATCGCCGTGCCGACGGGCGGCGGTCGATTGCCGCGACGATAATCGCCGCGAAGATCACTGAGAGGATGAATCCGGCCAGCAGCGAGGAGCGGTAGTGCAGCCCGATGGCGTAGCGCGCGACCAGGCCGCCGAGGAACGACCCAGCCAGGCCGACCAGTGCCGTCCGGATGAGGCCGATCGGGTTGGGCCCTGGCACGAGCAACCGCCCCAGGCCGCCGATGATCAGTCCGCCGATCGCCAGCCATAGCAGCAGTAGGAGCATGGCTCAATGCTATGGCCCGCCAGAACCTGCAGCGTCAGCTGACAAGGCGGCCGGCCCACATGCGCGCTGCGCCGCCTTGTGGTCGAACCGGGCGCACCTGTCATGAGGACGGGGACAGGCCAGACATGCCATCCTCGACGCCGGCTGCGGCTCGGGCCCCTTGTTCGCGGCACTGCGCGACCGGGGCGCCATCGTGACCGGCTTCGATAGCAGCACCAAGATGCTGGAACTCGCCCGGCGGCGGCTCGGCACCGGCGCGGACCTGCAAGCCGCCGATCTGGGGAGCCCGCTGCCGTTCCCAGACGGCGCGTTCGATGATGTCATCGTTTCCCTGGTGCTGCACTACCTGGAGGACTGGACGGCACCGCTGTCCGAACTGCGACGCGTGCTGAGGCCCGGCGGCCGTCTTTTCACTGGACCTTCGGCGGCCAGACCGCACTGATGAGCTTCTGGCACCGGCCGTTGCACGCGATGACCGATGCGTTCACCGCGGCCGGATTCCGGATCTCCGTCATCAGCGAACCACAGCCCGCACCGGCCTCGTCTTGCACGCCGCTTAGCCGCCGGCCGGATACCGAAGCTCGTCGCCGGCTGACAGCCCAGACGTCGGCAAGATCGATCTCGCGATCGGCCACGACCAGCCCTGATAATCGAAATATACCGGTATACCTGCATTATCAGCTAGTGAGTGGTTTTGATCGTTGACACGGTAGTTAGCTGACGATATGGTCAACTACCTTTTGCGGTCCGGGCCGTGGGATGCTCGTGCCGATTGCCGGGGGTGACGTCATGTTCCATTTCTATGTGCTTTTCCTCATCCTCAGTGGTGTCGCGATGCTTGTCATTGCGGGCGTCAAGAGCGGCCAGCGCACGACACGAAGAATATGGAATGCCATCTTCGGGGCTGGCTTCACTATCTACGGGCTCTACCTCCTGCTCTTCTTCGGGGGCGGGCATTACGTGCTGTTCTTCTATGCGTTCATACTTCCGATTCTCATGATCGTCCAGTTCTTCCGCGATCGCACTGCGGCGCGGGGACGGCAGCAGGCAACCGGGTTCCAGGGGACGCCTCCCGGGTTTGGCTACGGGCAGCCGCCCGGATACGGCCAGCCGCCCGCGTATGGCCAGCCGAGCGGATACGGCCAGCCAACCGGATTTGACCAGGGATATGGCCAGCCAACCGGATACGACCAGCCGCCTGGCGGCCAGGCTCAAGGTCCCGGCCAGTAGCGGCCAGTCCACGGCTAGGGCGTCAGCAACGGGCAAGCCGTTCCATAACGTTCTCGACTAACCGAGCCGCAATGGCACGGTCATGAAAGGGTCGATGTTATAGGCCAGGCTGACGCGGTGATATCCATCGGCTATGTCAGCGCCCGGCTTCTGATCACAGACCAGCACCGGTGATAGCTTCCCGCCGCTTAGTAGCTTGAGCAGGTCGCGCTGGACGCCCGGGTCGGTGAGAGGCAGCGCAGGCAGGCCGGTGGCGCGCAAAATGTCGTTGGCGCGGCGCGAGGTCAGCGTGGCCTTCTTCATGCGCTCCACCATCTCGCCGGCGCGCTTCTCATCGAACTTCAGCGACAGGTACTCGTGGGCCGCGTCGTAGTCATGCTGTGCCACGTCGTCGAGCCACGCGATCGGTGACTTGCTCATTCGCCCTCACAAAACCTCGATCTGGCTAGCTATTGCCGGCTTGCGATGCCGTCAATCATGATTCCCGAGGCTCGAGCGCCGGAACAGGCGCCTAACCACCAGCCTTGCGGGACTACGAAGAGGTGGCGAGCGAGCGCGACGTCGGCCACGATGCTTGAGTGAAGGACTGGGTGGCCTGGCACGAGGCCTATGACAATCCGTCATCATCGCTCAGCATGCGGCTGCGGTGCGTCCAATCGCACCTGATCGACGCCATCAGCCAAGCGCCCGCTGGCCGCGTGAGCCTTGTTAGCCTGTGCGCCGGCCAGGGCCGCGACGTCACCGGAGCGCTGGCAGATCATCCCCGGCGCAACGACGTCCGCGCTGTCCTGGCCGAATACGATCCGCGTAACGTCGCCCTGGCCCGCCAGGCGGCTGCCGCACAAGGCCTTCCCCAGGTTGAGATCCGCCAGGCGGACGCGGGCCTGGTCGAGTCGTTCGCCGACGCGCTGCCCGCTGACGTGCTGTTGCTGTGCGGCATCTTCGGCAATGTGAGCGACGCCGACATCGAACGCACCGTCCGGGCCGCGGCCACCCTCTGCCGTGCCGGGGCAACCGTGATCTGGACCCGGCACCGGCGCCCTCCCGATCTGACACCTCAGCTGCGGGCATGGTTCGCCAGCAGCGGATTCGAGGAGATCGCTTTCGACGTACTTGAGACGACAGCCTTGACCAGCGTCGGCGTTCACCGGCTCAGCCATGCGTCCGCCGCCGGCCCGCCCGGCCACCGGCTTTTCGCCTTCCGCACCAGCTAGTGTCCCGAGTCGTTAATCCGCTGGCAGTAGTCGCTCTGCTGGGAGCATTAGCGAAGCTCCTCCAGGTCCGCGAGGGCAATGCGCAGGTCGCCGGACGGCTCGAGTGGCAGCGGATCGCCTTTCGCGGCTCTCAGAAGGACATCAAGCGCGCGAATGCCCTGGTCCAGGCGGCCGGTCCGGAGCCGTTCACGTCGCCGATGCGGGCGGTTCGGTCAGAGAGGCGATGCACGCAGTGAGCAGGCGCCGCATCTGATCTTGTTCGCTGACATCCAGATTGGCCAGCATGTCTTGCTCGACGCGGCGAACCGCGGCGCTGGCCATCTTGAGCTGGCGGCGCCCGCGGGCGGTCAGCTCGGTCGGCAGGGCCCTGCCGACGGGTGCCCGTGCCGGGCGGACAACGAGTCCCCGGCGTTCGAGGGCCTGCAGGAGCACATTCATCGACTGCCGGGTGACGAAGGCGCCGCGGGCAAGCTCAGAGTTCGACAGACCCGGTCGCTGGGCAAGCAGCTCCAGGCAGGCGTAGTGGGTGATCGTCATGCCAAGCGGCCTCAGCACGGCCTCCAGGGCAGAGTGCAGGGCGCTCGCGGCCGCCTTCAGCATGTACCCCAGCGATGTGTCCAGCTCGATTCCGGGCTCGCCTTGACCCATGTCAGTAGTCTGACATACATTGTGGTGTGTCAGAAGACTGACATCCATGAGGAGGCAGGAATCGTGGCCGTCACCGGACCCGACTTCATTTCACTGCAGGTGCGCGACCTGGAGCGTTCCGCCGCTTTCTACGAGCAGTACCTGGGGCTGAAGCGCTCCGACGCGGGACCGCCGCACGCCGTCGTGTTCGACACCAAGCCGATCGCGTTCGCTGTCCGCGACGTCGTCGCGGGCGTCGACCTGGACGCGATCGCCCAGCCGGGCCAGGGAATGGCGCTGTGGCTGCACGCCCCCGACGCGCAGGACATTCACGACGCCCTCGCCGCCGCCGGCACGACGATCATCTCAGCGCCCGTCGACGGGCCGTTCGGCCGCACTTTCACGTTCGCGGACCCCGACGGCTACCAGGTGACCCTCCACAACCGCGGCTGAGCCGGGCGTCCTGGTCTTCGGCGCGGCAGCGCCCTGAGCGGGCTTCTCACAGCGGCAGGCCGGCCGCCCGGGTGCTTCCGGGGCCGCCTCCAAGCAGCCGCACAGTTGCATGTTGTTCATCTCACGCGTAGCCGAGCAAGGCTGAGAAAACGAGCGGGAGCGCCCGTCAGTCGTCGTGACCGCCTCGGCGACCCGCCGGGCGTGCGCCCAGCCGAGTGAGTTGGTGACCACGGCGGACAGGTCAACGGGGCGGCCCGCGGCGAATGAGACGGCGATCTTCAGGAACGACGTGAACGACGCCGTGGCGGAGGCCAGCTCGGCCGGGCTGTGCTCGCCCGGCGGTCAGCCAGCCAGGGCCTCGCGGGCTGCCCGGATCGTCGCGCGCTTGCCGGAGTCCAGGTACTCCTCGATGCGGGTGATGTGCCCATCCCGGACCTGCAGATACATAGCCGCATGCAGCTCGACCTCGGCGCCGTTCGGCAGCGTGCCGCGCAGGACATGCTGCTGCAGCACGCCATCAGCAGCTGGAGCGCGCCGGATGACGTCGTAGCGCAGGCCGGACACCGCGCGGTGCAGGCCTGCCAGCACTTTCAGGTTGTCGTCCACCGACTGCTCGAGCAGGTCATCGTTGTGCCAGATCAGCGCGCCGGGTGCGTAGATCTCACGCAGCGTCTCGATGTCACCGGCCTCCAGGGCGGTGAAGAAGCGGACCACTAGTTCCTCGCAGATGGCTGCGCTCCCCTCTCGTGCGGACCAGAATCAAGCGTCGCGGCTGCAGGCGCCTCCGGGCTCAGCTCAGCGATGACGCGCTCATAGCCCCAGTCACCGCCGACCGGCATCGGGAACACCACCGGCAGGTCGACGCCGGCCTCCCGGTACTCCGAGAGCCGGCCAATGCACGCCGCCGTATCGCCGTGCGCGACGAACGCGTCGGCGACATGGCCGGGAACATTCTCGGCTGCTCCCGCCCGGTCGCCTGCCAGCGTGCGCTCGCGCGCCGCGCTCAGGTCGGCGCTGAATAGCTTCCCCACGGCCGGGTGCAGCACATAGCGCGGTACCACCGCACGGGCCGCCGCTGCAGCAGCATCACGGTCGTCGGACAGGCAGACGTGCACGACGCAGACAACCTCAACAGATGACGCCTCCCGGCCCGCCGCCACCGCGGCCGCGCGCACGAGGCTGGCCGCCAGCCCCGCCTGAGCTGGCGACATCAGGTTGAGGACGACGCCGTCGGCGATCCGACCGGCGAGCTCGAGCATCCGCGGTCCGAGCGCGGCCAGGTAGACCGGCAGCTCAGCCCGGACTGGCGGGCTGTCGAACGGCACCATGCCGGTGCGGAACAGCTGGCCGTCAAAGCCGGCCGGGTGGCCGGCGATAGCGGCCCGCAGCGCGCCGACGTATTCCTCGATCATCTGCAACGGCCGGAACGGCGGAAGCCCGAACCGGCCGTTCATCACGTCGTTGCCGGCGCCCAGGCCGAGCAGGAACCGGCCATCGGACGCCTGGTCGAGCTGGGCCGCGGTCTTGGCGGCCAGAACGGGCGGCCGCAGCGCGGCATTGGCAATCGCCGTCCCGACGCGTACCCGGCTGGTCGCGGCGATCACCGGATGACACAGCGACAGGGCATCGCCGTGCCCTTCGGCGACAAAGACGGCGCTAAAGCCGTTCGCCTCTGCTGCCGAGGCCAGCGCTCCGATGGCCGGGGCGGCCAGCCCGCTGTGCGAGGCAATCGACAGGCCCAGCGCGCCCTCCGTGCGGCCGGGGTCATGTTCGGTCACGGGCTGCGATGTCACGGGACTACCTCCTGCGGGGGCTGGCCGGGCTGCGGCGCGCCGACGAGCTGACCGGCCAGCTGGGCGCGAAGTTCCCGCTTGAGCACCTTGCCCGTTGTGGTCCGCGGCAGCGAGGTGGCGAACTCGGCAGTCTTCGGGCACTTGAAGTGCGCCAGCTGATCCCGGCACCAGGCGATGACCTCTTCCGGGGCCGCTGCCGAGCCAGCGGCCGGGATGATCACGGCGTGCACGGCCTCGCCCCAGGTCGTATCGGGACGTCCCACCACTGCGACGTCAGCCACGGCCGGGTGCTGAGCAAGCACGGCCTCCACTTCCGCCGGGTAAATGTTCTCGCCGCCGCTGATGATCATGTCCTTGGCGCGGTCGAGTATGTACAGGTAGCCGTCCGTCGTGAGGCTGGCAATGTCGCCCGTCCGGTACCAGCCTCCATCGGCGAACGCGGCGGCTGTCGCTTCCGGATCACGCCAGTACCCGGCGAACAGGCACTCACCGCGGATGAGCAGCTCGCCGGGGGTGTCAGGCGGGAGGTCGCGGTCATCGGAGTCGACAATGCGCACTTCCCAGCCGAATGAGATCCGGCCCGCGCTGGCCAGCCGCGGATGGCCGGGCTCATGATCTTCGGGGGCAAGCAGGCTGATCATGCTCTGGCTCTCGGTGTTGCCGTAGATCTGCCGGAAGCGGCACCCGAATGCGGCGAGCGCCGCGGTCAGCGAGGTCGGAGTGATGGGCGCTGTGCCGTAGGCGATCTCGCGCAGGCTGCTCAGGTCCGGCCGGCGCCCGATGCTGACGCTGGACCGCTCGCCGATCTCGGCCACGAGCAGATCGATGAGGGAGGGTCCGGCTGTGAAGAACTCGATCTTGTCTCGCTCGATGGCCTCGATGACGGCCGGAGGATCGAACGCGGTGTGGACGTAGACGGTGCCCGCGGTGAGCAGTGCCTGCAGGCACTGGCCGAAGCCGCCGAGATGGAACAGCGGCAGGATCTGCAGGTGGCGCGATCCGGCCACCTGGTCGCCGATCTCAATGGCGAAGTCAGCGACGCTCATCATCAGCGCGCCGTGCCGCAGCGGGATCGCCTTGGCCTTGCCGGTAGTACCGCTGGTGTGCACCAGCGCGAGGATGTCGCCGCCGGACAGCCGCGGTCGCGGCGGCATCCGGCCCGTCAGAGCGCCACCGTCCAGCCAGCCGGCCGGTACCGGGCCTCCGCCGCCGATCGCGACCCGGATCGCGGGGGCCGGCAGGCCCGCGTTAACGAGCCCGGTGAACTCGGCATCCGCGGCAACCGCGGCCGGCTCGACCAGCGCGAGCACATCGGCGAGCTCGCGCGGTGACAGTCGCCAGTTCACGAACGCCGGAGTCGCGCCCGCGCGCAGCACGGCGAACGTGTGCACCAGGAAGTCAGCGCTGTTCTTGGCCACGATCGCGACGACGTCACCGGCACCGATGCCAAGCGCCGCCCAGCCGCCCGCGCGGCGCTCATACTCCGCACGGAGCCCGGCGTAGCTGTAGACCGCTCCCCGGTCGTCGACGAGTGCGGTGACCTCAGGCCGTACCGTTGCGCGCCACTCCAGCACGTGAATCCAGCTCTGCACTGACAATGCCCCCCTCTCACATGCAGGCCGCAATTGTCACAGAAAAGCGCGCGGATGCGACAGTCCGCCGGTCGGTCACGCGCCGTGATCGGCCACCCAGGCTGCGATCAGGTCGGCCGCCTGGTCCCGTGCGCCAGCCGGCTCGGCGAGGTAGTGATCGGCCTTGAGGAACTCCAGTCGCTTGTCAGTGGCGGCAAGCGCTGAGTACAGAGCTCGGGCATCGCTGGCATACACGCAGGCGTCGGCCGACGCGTGCACCACCAGGGCTGGCAGCGTGATCCGGGCGAGGTGCGGCGCTGCGGTGCACTGCGACGTGCGCAGGCTCCACATGGACAGCCAGCTGCGCAGTGTGCTGACGGTCCCGACGGCGAACACGCCGTAGTTGGCTTTCACTGGCTCGCCGAGATAGCACCAGTTCGGCCGCCGGTCCGACGGCTCAATCGTCGGGTCAATCATTCGCAGGTCAGCCCAGCTGCGGAGGACGAGGAACAGCCGGTCCCTGGCCCGCCCGCCTGCCAGCGCGCCGATCTGCCCGAGCGCCCAGTCGGTGATGCGCTCGTTCCGAGCGCGCTGGGCGGCCCGGTACCGGACCTGGAACTCGGCGCTGTAGGGCGGTCCGTTAGCGGGGTTGAACGGATCAAGCTCCGGATCGGCCGACACCGGATCGGTCTCGTCGGTCACCGAGGGGTCCAGCCAGTTGGTCAGCACCTCGGGCCGGCCGGAGTGGGCGGCCAGGGCCACGAACAGATCACCAGGCGGCAGGTCCTCAACGGCCGGAAGCGGGCGCATCCCGGCGACGGGGAGGACGTTGGGCTCGACAGCCTGGGACTGGTAGGCGGCCATCAGCGAGCCGCCGCCGGAATTGCCGAGGAGCACGACCCGGTCAGCGCCCGCCTGCTCGCGCAGCCACCGGACGCCGACACCGATCTCGGCCAGCGCGTGATCGAGCAGAAAGTGCGCCTCGTTCCCGCGGAACCGCGTGTTCCAGCCGAGGAATCCGTATCCCCGCTCGGCCAGGAGGCTGGCCAGATAGTGCTCGGAAAAGTCGACATTGTAGTGGGTCGCGATGAATGCGGTACGCGGCCGCGAGCCCGCTGGCCGGTGATAGATGCCCTGACATGGATGCCCTCCGGCGCCAGCCCGGCCTACCACCGGCGAGGGCAGCCCGACGAACTCCCGCACGATTCCCGTCACCGGCCGCTCCAATCTGCGGTCTCTAGCGCATGAGTGCAACTGAGCTTAGATTTACTTCCTGGATTCACCCCTGGAATCCCCCGGAACCACGGCATTGAGGCGATCTGCATGGAATGGCGGAACGAGGAGTTCGACCTCGGCGGTGTCAATCACCTCGCGCTGGTCTGCTCCGACATGAAGCGGACCGTGGAGTTCTACACGCAGGTGCTCGGCATGCGGCTGATCAAGACGATCGAGCTGCCTGCGGGATCCGGCCAGCACTTCTTCTTCGACATGGGCGGGGGGAACGCGCTGGCATTCTTCTGGTTCCCGGACGCGCCCGACCCGGTTCCCGGCGTCTCAGCCCCGGTCACGGTGCCCGGTCTCGGCGAGTGGACGAGCGCAGTGGGCTCGATGAACCACGTCGCCTTCAACGTGCCGGAAGAGCGCTTCCTGGAGTACCGCGCGAAGCTCAAAGCCAAGGGCGTCCGGGTGAGCCCGATCCTGGACCACGACGACAGCGAGTTCGGGGTGGCCGCCGAACTGCACCCTGGCGTCTTCGTCCGGTCGTTCTACTTCCAGGATCCGGACGGGATCTTGCTGGAGTTCGCCTGCTGGCGGCGCGTGATGGGCCAGCCGGGTGACGTCCGGCATGAGCCCAAGACCGCAGCGGACCGCGCCGGCGTTCGAGTCTGACCCGTTGCTCTCCCTCGTCCACGTACTGGACTGGCGTGCTGCCGTCACGCCCAGCCTGGTGGCGCTGAGCGATTATCGGGGCGCCGAGCTGACCTACGCCGGTCTTGCGGCTGCCACCAATCGGCGCGCTGCTGACTTCGCCGCAGCGGGTATCGGTCCCGGCGACCTCGTTCCGATCATCGCCCGCAACCAGGTTGGCTGGGTAACCGCGATGACCGGCCTGATCCGGCTCGGCTCGCTGCCGGCGGCCGTCAACTGGCGGCTGGCCGCGCCCGAGGTCACCGCCCTGCTCGAGCTGATGGAGCCGGCCGCGATCCTGACTGACGGGCTGTGCGCGACCGCGGCCAAGCAGGCGGCGGCTGGCATGGACGGCCCCGTTCCCGTCCTGGCAATGGTGGCGGACGCGGCCGGGATCGCCGGGGCCGTGAAGTTGCCGCCCAGGCCAGTCGACCGGCTGCGCGGGCCCGAGCCTGCGGTCCTGCTGCACACTAGCGGTACCACGGGCCGGCCTAAGCTCGTTCCGCTGACGCATCAGCAGCTGATCGCAGCGGCGATGTACATGAAGCTGGAGGTGCCTGAGGCACTTCCAGGTGCCCGGCACATGAGCGCTCTGCCGCTGTTCCACCTGGGCGCCCTGGCCAACCTCGGCTACGGCCTCGTCACGGGCGGTCACCTGCACCTTCTCGGCAGCTTTGCGCCGACCGGGTTTGTGGACGAGCTGGCCGCGCGGCGGATCCAGCTCACCCAGCTCGTGCCGACGATGATCCAGGCGGTGACTGACGAGGTCAGCTCGCGCGTGGTGACGCCGGACCTGACGAGCCTCACCGAGATCGTCTACGGCGCCTCGCCGATCCGGCCACACCTGCTGAAGCGGGCGGTCAGCGTGCTTGGCTGCCGCTTCCGGCAGAACTACGCAACCACCGAGACCGGCCCGCTGCCGATCACCTCGCTCGATCCCGCTGATCATGATCCGGCACTCGGCCTGCTCAGTACCGCCGGCCGCCCCTCGCTGGGCTGGGAGGTACGGCTCGGGGAACGAGGTGAGATCCAGGTCCGCGGTGCCACGGAACTGCCCGGTTACTGGCAGGACGCCGAGGCCACGAGCGAGGCGCTGACGCCGGACGGGTTCTACCGGACCGGCGACGTCGGGACGATTGACGGCCGCGGATACCTGACGATCATCGACAGGCTCCGCGACGTGATCATCAGCGGCGGCGAGAACGTATTCCCGGCAGAGGTCGAGGCCGTGCTTTCCGCGCACGCGGCTGTCGCGGACGTGGCGGTGATCGGCATCCCGGACGACACGTGGGGCGAGACCGTGCATGCCGTCGTCGTGGCGAAGACCGGCCCGTACACGGGGGATCAGTTTGCTGGTGAGCTGATTGGCTTCGCGCACGAGCGGCTGGCGGGGTTCAAGTGCCCGACCGGCGTGACGCTGGTGCCGGCCCTGCCGCGGAACGCGACCGGGAAGGTGCTGAGGGCCTCGCTGCGCGAGCCTTTCTGGGCGGGGCGGGACCGCCGGGTGTCCTGAGCCCGCTGTTCGCCCGTGACCTGGCCCTGGAGGAGCTGGATGCCGCCGCCGCGATCTGGGTAAGAGGTGCGCATGCGCGCGGTGCTCATGACATCCTCGTTCAGCACGGCCATGGAGCACGTTGCGCAGGGGTTCGAGGCCCTCGGCGCGCTGATCCTGGTCATCGGCGTGGTGTGGTCGATAGTTCTGGCGGTGCTGGCCTGGCGCAGGTCACGCTCGGGTCAGTCCGCCTACGCTGCGCTGCGCCAGGCATTCGGCGGCAGCCTGCTGCTCAGCCTGGAGATCCTCGTCGCCGCTGATCTGCTGCGGACTGTTGCTGTGGCCCCGAGCGTCGACAACGTCCTGGGTCTCGGACTGATCGTGCTGATCAGGACTTTCCTCAGCTTCTCGCTCGAGATAGAGATCAACGGCGTGCCGCCATGGCGACGGGCGCTATCCAGCGGAGCGGCGACGGTCGCGCACGCCACGGAGACCGCACTCCGACCCGGAAGGCCTGACACGGACCCGTGACCATATGCAGTCGGTGGGCGGAACGCTCGACCCGGCCTACCGGATGCTCGGGGCTGATGATGCGCGCTGGCGGTCAGGGTGCAATCGCCGTGGCCATGACCCGGCGCAGCAAGCTGAAGAGTTCCAGGGAGCGCACGCCCTCGTCGTGGAACGATCGCAGCGCAAGATCGTGGCCGGGGTCGAGCGCTGCTGCCTCTTCCCACATGGCTCGCTCGGCATCGCGCCAGGCGGGGCGTTCCAGCACCTCGACATCGCCAAAGCCCGCAGCCGTCAGGCCAGCACGGAGATCGGTTGTGCGCAGGCGACCGGGTACTCGTTCATCGTCTGCGGTCAGGGCCTCCCAGCAGGTCAGCACGACATGCCCGCCGGGTGCCAGGATCCTGCGGATCTCGCGGTATGCGGCGCCGGGATCCGGAGCGAACTGGATAGCGTCGACGCACAGCACTGCGCTGGCTGAGCCGGCGTCCAGGCCAGTCGCTGCCAGATCGCCGACCCGGAAGTCGGCCGGGCAGCCGAGCCGCCGTGCGTGCTGGCCAGCCTGGCGCACCGCCTCGGCGGAGAAGTCCACTCCGATCAGCCGGGCCTCCGTGCGAGCGGCGATCTCCAGGCCGTAACCGCCACGTCCGCAGGCCAGGTCCACCAACATGCCGCCGGGGAGCAGCCGCAGAGCACTGGTGACCTCGGCGATCCCGGCCCAGCCGAGCAGGCTGGTGGACAGCAGGTCCGGTGGCAGGCCCAGGTGCCGCTGCTGGATCTCGTCCATGCTCGGTGACCCGACCATGTCCGCGTACCAGCCATCGAAGTACTGGGCCAAAGGCGCCGGCCGAGCATCCACGGCGCCAGTATCGCAGCGCGCGGCCGCGGCAGCTGCCGTCGCTGAGGCTCATCCGGTAAACGCGCCGAGATCCAGGTACCGGCGAGGAACTGCAAGCTAGCAAGTGCCGGGTTAGCCGACATCGGTTCTCCAGCTGATGGGGCGGTTTCGTTATCCTCGGCGCGTGACGATCGCTCCTGACACAAAAGACTGGACCTGGGTGCTTCAGCGGCCTTGCCCGGAGTGTGGCGTGGATACTCAGGGCTTTGCCAGGGAGGCAATCGGCGGCATGGTTCGCGACAGCGCCGCGGAGTGGCAGGCCGTGCTCACCGGGCCGGGTGATGCGCGCATCCGCCCTTCTGAAGGCAAATGGTCGCCCCGAGTCCTTCGGCCGGTACTTCATCCATGACCCCGTCCACCACCTCTATGACGTGACCGGACGGCGTGTACAGCCGCAGGGCTAACTACTCCTTGTCCGTCTGATGATCACCGCTGGGCCGGGAGCGAGCCTACGCGAGGTGCACGTACTCGTAGTCGAACGGCTTGCCGTTGATGCCGTTGCGGGGCGGCGCAATCCAGGCCGCGATCTTGCCGCGCTCGTGCACCGGCTGCATGAGCGAGCGCACGTACGTCTTGTCCACATCGGTCGGCAGCCAGGCACTGCGGCGGCGCTGCCACTCGTCTGCCGACATCACCTCTCCGTCGGGTGAGGCCTCGATGCCGGCAAACGTCCCGACCTTCCGGTTGAAGGCGATGTGCGGCAGCTTCAGCCGTTGCGGCAGCCCGGCCTCGGCGAGAACCTTGTTCCACCGATTGACGCCGCTCTGGCAGTCGGCCGTGTACTCCCGCCGAAGGTCGGTGTTCAGGCCGGTCAGCGCAGACACCTCGGCCTGGCCGATCTTGCCGTCCACCAGCGCGTCCACGAACATGCCATCGTCGGTGAGCTTGTGGTCGTCCTTGCGCCTGCCCTCCAGCCACCGGCCCTTAAGCCCGGCACTGTAGTAGTTCGCCACGTTGGTCGAGGTCTCCCCGCCGAACAGGTCCAGCGACACCGAGTAGTGGAAGTTCAGGTACTTCTGGATCACGTCCAGGGGGATCGCGCCGCGTGCGGCCACCGCCGCGGCGTCGTCGGTGTCGTTCTCCGCCATCAGCTGTGCGGTCCGCTCCACCACCCGGTCGACGCCAGTGGTGCCGACGAACATGTGGTGCGCCTCTTCCTTGAGCATGAACTCGCACGTCCGCGACAGCGGGTCAAACGCCGACTCTTTCAGGGTGCCGAGCTGGTACTTGCCGTCCCGGTCAGTGAAGTAGGTGAACATGAAGAACGACAGCCAGTCCGGCGTCTCCTCGTTGAAAGCGCCGAGTATGCGCGGGCTTTCCGCGCTCCCGGAATTGCGGCGCAGCAGGTCCTCGGCCTCTTCGCGGCCATCCCGGCCGAAGTACGCCTGCAGCAGGTACACCATCGCCCACAGGTGCCTGCCTTCCTCGACGTTCACCTGGAACAGGTTGCGCAGGTCATACAGGCTTGGCGCGGTGGCGCCGAGGTTGCGCTGCTGCTCGACCGAGGCAGGCTCGGTGTCGCCCTGGATCACGACCAGCCGCCGCAGCTCGGACCGGTACTCACCGGGCACCTGCTGCCAGGCCGGCGCGCCGATGTGCTGGCCGAAGCCGATCCGCCGGTCCGGGTCGCGCTCGGCCAGGAAGATGCCCCACCGGTAATCGCGCATGGCCACGTGACCGAAGTGGGCCCAGCCCTCACGGCCGACGTTCACCGCTGTCCGCAGGTAAACGTCCTGAGTCGGCAGCGCCGGACCCATCTCCTGCCACCAGGCCAGGAAATTCGGCTGCCAGGACTCCAGCGCCCGCTGCAGCCGGCGGTCCTCATGCAGGCCGACATTGTTCGGGATCTTCTCGGTGTAGTCGGCGCCCGTGCTGCTTGGAGACGCTGTGGTCATGGCTCAGACTCGCTTCCTGTCGAAATCGGCCCGCTGACCGGTGCCGTACCGGCGCAGCGCCCCGTCCGGGCCGGCGGCGTTCGGGCGGTTGAAGATCCAGTTCTGCCAGGCCGTCAGGCGGCCGAAGATCTTCGTTTCCATCGTCTCCGGGCCGGCGAAGCGGTAATTGGCCTCCAGCCCGGTCAGCGCGTCCGGGCTGAAGCTCGCGCGCTCCTCGGTCGCGAGGCGGATCTCGTCGTCCCAGTCGATGTCGTCGGGTGCGAATGTCACCAGTCCCAGCTCTGCCGCCGCGTCCGCGTCCAGCGGCTCGCCGGCCCGCTTCTCCGCTGCAGCCAGGGCTTCCGGGTCGCCGTAGAACCGGGTCTGCAGGCGGCTGAGCCCGTTGCCCATCGGCAGCGCACCCAGGTTCGCCGTTCCCACCACAATCAGGGCGGGAACGGGCTCGCCCGCATCTCCGCCATCGTCAGGGATGCCAGCCAGCATGAACGTGCGGTCCGCCGCCAGCGCCAGCTCCAGCAGGGACCCGGCGAAGCAGCTACCTGGCTCGATGAGTGCGATCAGGCTCCGGCTGGTCACGTCGAGGCGCTTCAGCGTCCGCTTGTAGTAGTGCACGATCTCGTTGGCCAGCCAGTCACGGGTGTTGCCGAGGAGCAGCTCGTCATAGCCGAGCACGCGACCGGGACTGCCGCTGGTGCGCAGCACCCAGGTCCCGAGTTCCGGCTCGTTCGTGCGCAGGTCCAGGATGAGGTCATCGAGCTCGCGCGTCATCGCCAACGGCCAGAAGTCCGCGCCCTGCGCATGCAGGTGCGCGACGTCCGCCGGAGGGTCGGTGTCTGGTCCGCGCACCGTGATGTAGGCCGTACTGGCCTCGCGGTCGAGCCGCGCCGCAGTCCAGCGATAGCTGATCTCGCCGGCCGCCTTCCGGTTATAGCTGCGTTCCTTGGCCAGCGGCGTGAACCGCACGCCCGCTCCGGCCGATCCGGGAGCGCGTCGCGACCGGGCCGCCAGCTCGACCGCGCGCTCGGTTACGGTCTGCGTCCATGACGGTCGCGGCACGACCTCGTCGACCAGTCGCCATTGCACCGCCTTCCGGCCGCCCACGCCCTCGGCTCTGGTCGCGAAATAGTCGGCGAGATCCCGCCGGACCCGCCGTTTGTCGGTGACCCTCGTCAGGCCGCCGGTGCCCGGCAGGACGCCGAGGAGCGGGAGCTCGGGCAGCGAGACCACTGAGGACCGGTCGTCGACCAGCATGATGTGCTCGCAGGCCAGCGCCAGCTCATAACCGCCGCCGGACGCCGTACCGTTCAGCGCGGCCAGGTAGGTCTGCCCTGAGTGGCAGCTCGCGTCCTCCATCCCGTTGCGCGTCTCGTTGGTGAATTTGCAGAAGTTCACCTTCCAGCCATGCGCGGACGCGGCCAGCATCTTGATGTTCGCGCCCGCGCAGAAGATCTTGTCCTTGCCGCTCGTCAGCACCACGACGCGGACCTCAGGATGCTCGAAGCGCAGGCGCTGGACGGCGTCGTACAGCTCGATGTCGACGCCGAGATCGTAGGAGTTCAGCTTCAGCTCATAGCCAGGGACCAGTCCGCCATCCTCGGCGACGTCCAGGATGAGGTTGGCCACTGGCGGGTCGATCGCGAGCCGCCAGTGCCGGTACTGCTCGGGCTGAACCCGGAACTCAACCGGAGCCTGATCGCCCCCGGCGCCGCTGCCTGCCGCATCCTGGGCTGCCGTCAGCTGAGTCATCGGCCTGTCTCCGCGGGAATCTTAGGAACCCTGCCCGTACAGTCCTATTGTTCTACATTACTCTGTTCCTACGTCAAGCAAACGTGGCATATTAACGGTTGCTTGCTCGTCGCCGCCGCACCGCGCGCAAACTGCTCGTGACGGCCGATACCGATGCCAGAGGTGACATGTCTGCCCTAGCCGATCAGGCCCTGCCGGCCGTCAGCCCGGCGATATCCCGTCGTCATGCTGTCGGCGCCGCAAGCGCGCGCGGCCTCCTGTTCACCATCCTCGGCGAGTACGTGCTGCCTGCGGGCGGCTGCGCCTGGACATCGGCGATCATCCAGACCATGGGCCGGGTTGGCATCGAGGAGAAGGCGACGCGGCAGGCTCTGATGCGGACAGCCGCGGACGGCTGGCTGACCGCGGAACGAGTTGGGCGCCGCACGAGGTGGCGGCTGACGCCGAGCGCCGATCGGCTGCTCACTGAGGGGACCGAGCGAATTTATGGTTTCGGTGCGCACCGGCGTAGCTGGGATGGCAGTTGGCTGCTGGTCCTGGCTCGCGCTGCTGAGTCCGAGCGAGCGGCGCGGCATCTCCTGCGCAGCCGCCTGACCTGGGCCGGATTCGGAAGTCCGGCACCAGGCGTCTGGATCAGCACGCATGCTGAGCGGCTCACGGAAGTCGAGCGCGTACTGGCGGAGGCGGGGTTGTCGGCCGAGGCGCAGGTCTTCCAGGGCTCGCACGTCGGCGGCGAGATCTCGGCAATGGTGGCCCAGTCATGGGATCTGGGCGCCGTCGCTCAGCAGTACGGGGACTTCATGGCGGCGTTTACCGATAGCCGGACTGGCGACCCGCTGGCGGGCACGATCGAGCTCGTTCATGCCTGGCGGCGCTTCCCCTGGACCGACCCGGACCTGCCCGCGAGGTTCCTCCCGCCGCGGTGGAGCGGCGTCAGGGCGGCGGCGCTCTTCCGGCGACGGCACGCGCAGTGGGCGCCGGCCGCGACAGGCGCTTGGCGGGAAGTGTCCGCGCGCAGCGACTAGGCGGGCTGGGCGGCCGTTCACGCTGGCTCGAGCGCGGCCAGGCCACGCAGGTCGACGCAGTTCATCTCGCGCCGCCGCACCACGACTAGCAGGATCGCCGTGCATGCGCGGCATCGCACGACGGTACCCATCGCATCGAGGTAGACCAGGGTCTCAGCGATCTGGGCGGTGGCACCGCAGGTAATGCAAGTGCCCACGGCGGTGGTCATCTCTGCGCCGAACACCTCGTGCAGCAGACCGCCGATCGCGTTGCCGTCGAGTGTGAAATCGGCTAGCTGCATGTCATCGGACGGCGTCATCAGCTCGCCCCCGTCCCGCCGTACCGTTCTGTCTTTACCCGATCTGCCGCGTACCCGAGGCCCACGAGCGCGGCTGCTACGGTCTCGACGAAGGCCGTCGGTCCGCAGACGAAGGCGAGCGGGCCCTGGCTGACCGGCCAGGCAACCTCGCCCAGCAGCGCCGGAGTCACCCGCCCGGAGCGCCCGCTCCAGCCAGGCGGCTGCTGCCGGGTGAGCGTGTAGATCACCTCGACGCCGTCGCCGGGGTGCTCGAGCTCGGCACGGTAAATGATGTCGGGCACCGACCGCGCCGAGTAGACCAGCCGGACCGGAACCGCGCTCCCGATCGCTGCCCGGTAGCGCACGATCGACCGGAATGGGACGACGCCCGAGCCGCCGGCCACCAGCAGCAGCGGAGCCTGCGCGTCGTTACCATCCCAGACGAAGTACCCGCCAATCGGGCCGCGCACCTCGATCTCGTCGCCAGTCTGCAGTTCCTCGGTCAGGTACGGCGAGACTTCACCGTCCTCGAGCCGCTCGACCGTCACCGTGACGGGCTCGCCCGGCGCGGAGGCGATGGAGTAGGACCGCTCGGCGACGTACCCGTCCTCTGCGGTCAGCCTGATGTCAAGGTGCTGCCCGGCCTGATGACCGGCCCAGTCCGGAACGCCGAGGTCGATGGTGCGCACTGACGCCGTCTCCGGCCGCAGTGATTCGACAGTGGCGACCTGCCAGGTCAGTCTCCCGCGTACCGCTGTTCCCGCCATGGATCTCCGTAGTTGTTGTAGCCATACCGTTCCCAGAACCCGGGCTCGTCGGCGTCGAGCAGCTCCAGGCCGCGCACCCATTTGGCGCTCTTCCAGAAGTACAGGTGCGGAACTAGCAGCCGGGCAGGGCCGCCGTGCTCGGGCTGCAGGGGCGAGCCGTCGTAACCGTAGGCCAGCCAGGCCTGCCCGCCGGTCACGTCGGCCAGCGGCAGGTTCGTGGTGTAGCCGCCGTCGCAGAACGCGAGCACGTAGCGAGCCTGATGCTCCACCTGTGCCAGCAGCGTGTCGATCGACACTGCCTGCCACCGGGTGTCGAGCTTGGACCAGCGAGTCACGCAGTGGATGTCGGCGGTGACGTCCTCCTCCGGGAGGTCGCGGATCTCGGGCCAGCTCCACGACTTGCTCGTGTCGCCGCCCTGGCGGATCGAGAACGTCCACTTCTCCAGCGGCGTATGCGGCGTGGGCCCGGCTGACAAAACGGGAAAATCGCCAGTCAGGTACTGGCCGGGCGGCACCCGGCCCTCCTCGCCTGCGGGCTCGCGGCGGCGGCCGTGAAAACCGCGCGAAATTGGGCTCATTGTTGCATCATCTCCAGCCGGTCTCTGGTGCTAACTCCTAGCCTCGCTGGCTGCCAGTCTCGTCGCCGGTCATGCGGCCCTAGCCCGCGGCCTCCAGCATCGCCATCAGCCGGGTGACGGTCGCCCAGTTACGTGCGGTACCCGCCGCCTGCGTCCGGGAGCTGAGCAGGCGAGCCGCCAGTTCACTGCGGCCAAGCCCGTTCGGGGTGCGCAGGTACAGCGTGCGCCCGACAATGACCGCGTCGTCGTCGTTGCCGGCCAACCTGGCCTGCTGGACGGCGGCGGCCACGGCAGCGATGCCAGCGGCGTCCACCGCGTCTCGCCGGAACACTGCGTGCAGGCACTTGGGATTCGCCTCGCCAGGGAACGGGTTCTCGGCGATCACCTGCGCCAGGCCGCCAGCCGAGATCACTACGACCGCAGGGCGGACGCCGAGCCGCGCCGCGATCTCCAGCTCGAGGGCGTCGGCCAGCTTGGCCGGGTCGGTCTCATCGGTGCTGAAGAGCAGGTTGCCGCTTTGTATGTAGGTGGCCACGTCAGCATGGCCGAGCCCGGCGGCAAGATCGCGGAGGTCTGACATCGCGACCTTGTTGTGGCCGCCAACGTTGATCCCGCGCAGCAGGGCAAGGTACCTGGCCATTACGCGCACTATAACGCCGAGACTCCCGCCTTGCCGTCCGGGCCGCACGCAAACTAACGTCAGGACCCATGTCCGGACATGGGTCGACAGAAGCGCCGCAGGCCATACTTGCCGCGGAGCCGGTCGCAGCGCAGGCGGGCATCGACTGGAGCCCGACCGAGGAACGGACGGACCTCGCTCACGCCCTGCGCCGGCTGCTGGACGTCGTGGTGCAGACCGGCGCGAGTCCGGCGGAACTGAGTGCTGCGGCCGTTGCGATCGATTCGGTGACCGCCAGCCTGGCTGGCCCGGTGGTGCGCGCCGACATGGAGATCGACCGGGATTCGTACCGGTCTCACATGAGCCTGGTCGGCGGGTTGTCGCACCCGGCAGCCCCGCAGCTCGTGCTCGAGCAAGACGAGCACGGCGTCACCGGTCGGGTCACTGTCGGGCGCGTCTTCCAGGGCGGGCCGGGCCTGGTCCACGGCGGCATCCTGGCCCTGCTCATCGATCACGCCATGGGCTGCGTCGCCGCCGGACCGCTCCGGCCCGCCATGACGGTGCAGCTCAGCCTGCGTTACCGGCGGCCGACCCCGGTTGGCGTGCCCCTGACCGTGACGGCTCAGCTCGACCGGGTTGAGGGCCGCAAGCTCCACCTGTCCGCGACGATCAGCGTTGACGGTCAGGTCACCGTCGACGCGGACGCGATCTTCCTGACGCTCACCACGGAGAACCTCGCGAGCGTCTTCGCGAGCGATCGATCGGCCGCCAGCTAGGCGCCTTGGCGCGTCATCCAGCGACGCTCCCGCGCCTGGGATGCCTTCTTCCAGGCCTTGGCAGCGTGTTGCTGGAGCCGTGCCCCCTCGCACGCGTCGCGCTCGTAGAACAGGCCGTAGCTGAAGGCGCTCTCGCCCGCCTGGTGCGCCGCCACGCCCAGCTTTCGGGTGATCTGGCGTCCGACCACGGTGTCCTGGTGATCTCCGAGCACGGACTGCAGCTTCTTCATCCGCCGGGCGAGCCGGGCGGCGTCGGCGCCGAAGACCGGCGTCACGGCCTCTGCCGCATACCGGGTCTGCTTAGCGCCCTTGCGTGCCTGATGGAAGGCGGCCTCCTGCTCGCGGCCCGCAGGAGTCCGCAGCGCAGTCCGCATCCGGCGCCGCGTCTTCCGGTAGCTGCGCAACGCGGCTGCCGGAAGCGCCTGGCCGGCTGGCGAGCTAGCTTCCTCGCCGGCCGGCAGGCTGGCGATCAGCTGGTCGAGCTTATCGAGCAGCGCGTCATAGCGCGCAGACTTCAGTGCGGCGGAAACCGCGGCCAGGCTGGTGGCTCTCGCCGCTGCCGAATGCGCCTGGATCCTGGCCTGCACCGGACCGAGGAGCTCCTCGGCTTCGGTCTGCTGCACGTGCTGAGCCAGGCGCGCGGCCTGTACCTCGGCGTCACGTGCCCCGCCAAGTACTCCGCCTAGCCATTGCAGCTCGTACGCCAGCTCCTCGGTAGCTGCCTCGCTGACAACCGTGCCGAATGACCGGAGCGTGCTGCGCAGCCGACGGGTGGCCACCCGCATCTGATGCACGGCGTCCGGCTCGGCCCGGCGCACCTTGGGGTCGACCGCCACCAGCGCCTCTACCTGGACGCTCAGGTAGGCGGCTACGACGTCGCCGGCCGTCGACGAGGACGTCAATTCTCGTGGGCTGACGGGCCCCAGACGGGCCGACCGCGGTAGCCGCGCGCTCAGCACGCGCTCGAGCTTGGCGGAGCGGGCGGACCGACGGAGTCCCGCCCGCTTCAGCAGCTTGTCTGCCGCTATCAGCAGCTCGGCGCTGCCGCCGGTCAGCTCGACTTCAATCTCGCGCCATCGGGCCTCTGGCCGTTGATCCGGAACTGTCACGGCGGTGACACTGTCGTCGGCCACCTCCGCCAGGGACTCGCCGCGATCATCGACGAGGGTGGTTACCTGGCGGACGGTGGTGATCGTGGCCACGGGCGCCAGCAGCTCGCCGCGGGTCCGGGCTCGGACGAGGTCTGCGAACTCCTGCGGTACCCGGCGCCCGGCCCGCCCGAGCGGCAGCCTGATTTCCTCGCGGCTGTCTGGCGCCCCTGGGCCGACTGGCAGTTTCAGGTGCCACCCTGCGTCACTGCCGCCCCGACGGCGCCGGAGTGTTATGCCAGCTCGCAGCAGGCGCAGATCCTCGGTGTCGTAGTACTCGGCGGCTAGCTGCTGCTCCTGTGGCCCGCGAGTAGCCACCACTCCCGGCAGTGCTTCCAGGGACGGCAGCACCGCGTCCGCAGTTGCCTCGTACTTAGTCTCAGTCTCGTTGACACTGACATCCATAGGGCGCGCCTCCCCGACAGGGCCAGCTGATACGTGTCCGGGGCCGGCTCTCCACGCCATCTTCACATCGATCGTTCCCGGGCTTCACGCCAGGCACGTTGCCTATAGAAAGCACCCCGAAAGGATCGACGCACATGGACACTGGACATCGATCGGCCCACCCTGCGGCGAGCCGCAACACCAGGACCCCACGGCTCCCGGACGTGACGGCCATCCTGGCCAGCCAGCAGATGCCCGGACTGCCGTCGGATGCGGCGGACCGGATCAGGCGCGCGCTCGCAGCGGAGTCAGCCGACCGCGCGGCGGCGGCTGCCCGCGAGACTCACACCCCGATCCGGCTCCCACGGCCGCGAACTGGCAGGGAGCTCCCGCCGCTGATCCACGTCGTTCCCCGGCCGAGGCAGGCCCCAGCAGCAGCCTGAGGATAGCGCCGGTCGATCCGGCGAGGCGCCGGTCAGCTGAGCGGCAGGGTCAGCGTCATCCGGGTACCGTGCCCAAGCTCGCTGGCAGCGGTGAGCGTGCCGCCGTGCGCGCGGGTGAGCTCAGCTGCGATGGCAAGGCCGATGCCACTGCCGGACGTGCGCAGCGCCTGCTGCCCGCGCCAGAACCGGTCGAAGATGCGGGGCAGGTCCGCGGCCGGGATGCCCGGACCGGTGTCGGTGACGTGCAAGATGGCCTGGCCGTCGGCCGCGGCGCAGTCGATGGTGACGGTCCCGCCGGGAGGGGTGTACTTCAGTGCATTGGTCAGCAGGTTCGTGACGACCTGATGGAGCCACCGCGGATCGGCCAGGATCGGTGTCGGCTGAATGTTCCGCGTAAGCGTGAGGTCGGCCATATCGAACTGCGCCGCCAGGGTATCGGCAGCTGTGGCGGCAATGTCGGCCAGGTCACCTTGGTGCCGTGTCAGCTCGACCGCCGCAGCGTCGGCAGCGGCCAGCATCTGCAGATCGTCTACCATCCGGGCCAGGCGAAGCACCTCATCGCGCAGCGAGCCGAGCTCGGCCGGCGATGGCTCCGTGAGCCCGTCGAGCAGTGCCTCATGGCCGGCCTGCAGCACCGCAACCGGAGTCCGCAGCTCGTGCGCCAGGTCGGCGACCAGGTCGCGCCGCAGCTGCTCGTTCCGGTCAATGCGCTCGGCCGCCTGATCGATCGCGGCGGCCAGCTCTCGCAGCTCGCCGGGCGCGCGCAGGTCCCCCACCCGTGCGTCCCGCTCACCGCCTCCCCTGGCCCTAATCACCGAGATGATGCGCGCGACCGGGCGGGCGACGTGGCGAGATATGACAAGTCCGGACAAAAGGGCCAGTAGTGCAGCCAGGCCGGCCGCCGCGATGACCGCCCACAGCAGCGCGTGCCACATCGCCTGGTCGGCGGCGCCGAGGCCGGAGCTGCTGAACCGGACGATCGCGGTCCCGAGCCGTCTTCCCTGCAACACGACCGGAGCGCTGAACTGCGGTGCGCCCCGGCTGGCGGCGAAGTCCATGGAGACCGCGACCAGGGATCCGGCCTCGTCCCGGATCTCGGCGTCCGCACCGGTCCGCGCCGCAAGATCAAAAGGCGGGGACATGTCCGCGCCCTTCCAGCTGTGGTGCTCAGTCCACGTGGCGGCAGCGGCCGTGGCGATCGCGCTGGTCAGGACCGCATGCTGCTCGCGGACCAGGCTCGAGATCTCGGCCTTGGCGACGGCAACGATGAGTCCAGCCAGCAGCGCTACCGCGGCCAGAGCGACGGCAAGGAAGCTCAGCGCAAGCCGGAGGCCCAGGGTGTCGCGGCTGCCTTGCTGCCGCGAGCCGGCCGGGCCGTCAGTCATCGCGAGCGGGGCACGTCACGGGCCGCCGCAGCACCGTGGCCCCTCGAGTATGCCGCCGCTCATTCGGCCTCAACCTGCCGGATGTTCGTCTTGGCCAGCTCGACGAGCTCCTCACCGCCGCCGGACAAGATCGTCCGGGTCGCGTACAGCGTGAAGCCCTTGAGCTCGCCATAACTTAGCTTTGGCGGCAGGGCAAGCTCGTGCCGCTTGGTCCGGACCTCAAGCAGCGCAGGGCCGTCGTGCGCGAAGGCTTCCCGCAGCGCGTCCTCCAGCTGGTCCGCCTGGTCAACCTGCACCGCGAACAGGCCGGCGGCTGTGGCGATCTGCGTGAAATCGGGATTGATGAGGTCAGTGCCGAACGTCACGATCCCCGCGGCCTTCATCTCCAGCTCGACGAACGACAGCGCGCCATTGCTGAGCACGACGATCTTGACCGGAAGCCGGTTCTGCCGGAGCGTCAGGAGGTCGCCGAGCAGCATCGCCACGCCGCCGTCGCCGGACAGCGACACCACCTGCCGGTCCGGCTGGCTGGCCTGCGCACCGATCGCCTGCGGCAGCGCATTGGCCATGGAACCGTGGTTGAACGAGCCGATCAGCCAGCGCCGGCCGTTCATGTGAAGGTAACGAGCGGCCCAGATGCACGGCGTGCCCACGTCTGCAGTAAATATCGCATCCGGAGCCGCCAGCCTGTCGATGGCGTCCGCGACGAACTGCGGATGCAGCTCCGAGTCCGAGCCGCGCTCGTGCGCGAGCCGCTCGAGCCGGGTCCGGGCACGGGAATAGTGCGCGGTCATCCGGTTCAGGTGCAGGACGTCGGCCTTGGGCACAAGCAGCGGCAGCAGCCCGTCGATAGTGTCCTTGACGGTGCCCAGCAGCGGAACGTCGACCGGCACCCGCCGGCCAATGTTCTCCCCGCGGACGTCCACCTGGACGACCGGGACACCCTCGGGGAGGAACGGGCGATACGGGAAATCAGTCCCGAGCATGAGCAGTGCGTCGCAATGCTCCATCGCCCGGTAACCCGAGCTGAAGCCGATCAGCCCGGTCATCCCGACGTCGTACGGATTGTCGTACTCGATCTGGTCCTTGCCGCGGAACGCGTGCACGATCGGGGCCTGGAGTGCCCCGGCAAGCCGGATCAGCTCGTCGTGCGATCCGGCACATCCGGCGCCGGCCAGGATCGTGACGCGGCTGGCTCCGTTCAGGACGCTGGCCGCTGCCGACAGGTCGGCATCGGCCGGCCTGACAACCGCCGATGCCAACCGTACCGGCTGCGGCTTCGCTCCAGATGGGGCGTCCTCCAGGAACACCTCCCCGGGCACGACCACGACCGCGACCCCACGGCGCTGGAGTGCCGCGCGCATCGCGATCTGCAGCACCGTCGGCAGCTGCGCGGCGATGCTGACCAGCTCGCAGTAGACACTGCACTCGCGGAACAGCTCCTGCGGATGGGTCTCCTGGAAGTATTCGCGGCCGATCTCCTCCCGCGGAATGTGCGCGGCGATGGCCAGCACCGGAACGCGGCTCCTGTTGGCGTCAAAGAGCCCGTTGATCAGGTGCAGGTTGCCGGGCCCGCAGCTGGCGGCGCACACCGCTAGCTCACCGGTGACGGCGGCCTCGCCCGCGGCCGCGAAGGCAGCCGACTCCTCATGTCGGACGTGCTGCCAGGAGATTCCGCCGCCGCGCCGCAGGGCGTCGGTGAAGCCGTTCAGGGAGTCGCCCGGGATCCCGTACACCCGGCGCACGCCCGACGCCTTGAGTGTCGCAATTACGACATCAGCGACAGTCGCGCCCATGACGGATTCCCTTCTGGCTGGCTCCTGCGACGTGAGGGCTCGTACCCACTGCGGCGCCTCAGGATCACGCTGGGCGGGCCAGCCAGGAAAGAATCCCCGCTAGCCCTCGGTAACAGGCGCCGTGCGGGCCGCTGAGACGGCGGCCTCGACCAGCTCGACCAGGTGCTCCAGCGGTACCTTGCCGTCGACTCGCAGGCCGTTGACGTAGAACTTCGGCGTGGCGTTCACGCCGTTCCTGAGCCCTTCGGCAACGTCGGCGCGGATCTTAGCCGCGTAGACCTGGCCAGTCACCTCTTGCCTGAAGCGCGCGATATCCAGGCCGATCAGCTCCGCGTAGGTGGCCAGTGAGTCGGCGTCCAGGTGCGAGTAAGGCTGCAGCAGCAGATCGTGCATGTCCCAGAACTTGCCCTGGGCGGCGGAGGCCTCTGCGGCCTCAGCCGCTTGCTCGGCATGCGGGTGCAGCTCGGGGATCGGGAAGTTCCGGAAGACGAAGCGGATCTCCGCCGGGTGCTCATCGACCAGACGGCGTACGTCGCGGAAGGCGCCGCGGCAGTACGGGCACTCATAGTCGCCGTACTCCAGGACCGTCACCGGCGCATCTGCCGCGCCCCGGACGTGATCGTCGGCGGCCAGCTGCGGTGCGGAGAAAGCTTCCAAGCCAGTGCCCCTTGTCCTGATGATGCCTGTCACTGCGCGGGCTGCCGGGCAGCGGAGCGTCGTCGTGCTAGCCCTTGCCGGGATTAAAGATCGCCAGCGGATCCAGCGCGCGGCGTATCGCGCCCTGGAGCACCAGCGAACCCGGATCGAGCTCCCGCCGCATGCCGTCGCGCTTGAGAATCCCGACGCCGTGCTCGCCCGTGACCGTACCGCCGACCGCGATCGCGGCGTCGAGCAGGTCCTCGAACGCCGCTTGCGCCGCAATCCTGGCGGCCGTGTCGCCGGGCGGCGTCATGAGCAGCGGATGCAGGTTGCCATCGCCGGCATGGGCGATCGTGGCGATGCGCACGCCGTGCGTGGCCGCGATGTCGGCGACGGTCGCCAGCATCGACGGGACCGCGGAGCGGGGAACGCAGATGTCCTCGGTCAGTACCGGGCCGAGCCGCTCGAGGGCGGGATAGGCCAGGCGCCGGGCGTCAAACAGCGCCTCCGCCTCGGCGTCATCGGTCGACTGCTCCGTCCACAGCGCCCCCGCTTCGGTCATTGCCGCCGCAACGGCAGTGGCCTCCGCCTCGCCCGACTCCCCCGGCGTATCGACTCTCGCTAGCAGCAGCGCGGCGGCGTCGGCGTCGAGACCGAGGTGCTTCCAGTTCTCGACCGCCTCGAGGCAGGGCCGGTCGAGCAGCTCCAGCACGGCAGGCGTCAGGCCCCGCCTGGTGATCCGGGCTACTGCCAGCCCGGCGGCGATGAGGTCACCGAAGGCCGCGACGACGGTACGGGACGTTCCGGCCGGGGCCGGCCGAAGCCGCAGCGTGACCTCGGTCACGACGCCGAGCGTGCCCTCCGAGCCGACGAACAGTCCCACGAGGTCTAGCCCGGCAACGCCTTTCGTCGTGCGCCGGCCGAGGCGCACGACCTCGCCGTACCCGGCTGGGCCGCCGACGACGGCACGCAGGCCCAGCACGTAGTCACGAGTGACGCCGTACTTGAGGCAGCACAGGCCGCCGGCGTTCGTTGCGACATTGCCGCCGATCGTTGACCAAGGCGCGCTGGCCGGATCCGGCGGATACCACAGGCCATGCTCGGCGACCGCGGCCTTGACATCGTTGTTGACCGCACCCGGCTGAACCACGCACAGCAGGTTGTCCTGGTCGATCTCAAGCACCTGGTTCAGCTGGGAGAGGTCCAGGATGACGCAGCCGCTGACCGCATTGGCACCGCCTGACAGCCCGGTGCCGGCGCCGCGCGGCACGAGCGGAACCCCGAGCGCGGCGCAGATGCGCACGACGTGCTGAACCTCGGCCTCGGACCTGACCCGGACCGCGGCGGCTGCAGGGCCGACGGGTGCCCACTCGGCGTCGTCGTGGGACAGCGCCGCGAGCACGTCGCTGTCGATCACGAGCCGGCTCGCGGGCAGTTCGCGGCTGAGCGCCTCGATCACGACGGCGGAGCCGGTGAGTGCTGCATCGCCGGTCACAATGAGGTCCCGCCGGCGAGGGCCTCGGTGATGAGCTCAGCAACCGCTGTCGCTCCGGCCGGGCTCATGATCGTGGCCGCGTGATCCACCCCGGCGAGCTCGCGGACGCTGACGAGCCACGGAAGCTGGGCGCGGAATGCCTCCACCGCCGCGCTGCTGTAGGCAGGCTCACTGTCCCGGCCGCGGCCCCACTGTGCCGCCAGCAGCCTGGTCGGCACGGCCAGCTGCTGCCAGCCTGATGTACCGAAGAAGACGTCGGCCGAGTCCGCGATCAGTGCCTCGCCACTGAGCCTGACACTCCCGCCGGAGAGGTCATGCGCCAGGTAATCCAGCAGCAGCGGATCAGCCGCGTCCAGCAGGGGACCGGTTGTCGCGACGAAGAACCTGGCATAGTCCGCCACCGATGGCCACTCGCGGTCGAGCCGCGCCAGCCGGTCCCGGAATACTCGCGGCAGCTGTTCAGGCGTCATCCCGGACGGCGCCGGCATCGGGAAGCCGCCGTCGACAAGGATCAGGCTCCGCACCCGGTCCGGGTAGGAAGCGGCCAGCTCGACTGCCACGAACCCGCCCATCGACATGCCGCACACGTGCACGGCGCCGATGCCGAGTTCGTCGAGCACGGCCACCATGTCAGCGGCGTGCCTGCCCATCGAGGAGGCGCCGGCCACGCCGATGCTGTCGCCGCGCCCGCGCAGGTCCGGCGCGATAAGGCTGAGCTCGGGCGCGGCGGCGCGAAGCCAGTTCCACAGCTTGCGCTGACTGCTGATCCCGTGGATCACCAGCACTGGCTCGGTGTCGGCTCTGGTCACCTCGACGGTCAGTGCGCCGCCGGGCACGGCGATCCGGGCCACCTCGTTCCCGGCAGTGTCACGATGCTCGCCGACGGTCATGATCGCGCTTCCGTGCCCGCATGGTCCATAAACCAGACCTTAAGGTCTGGAGCGCACGCTCAGCCGCGGCTTGCGATCAGCGCGGTCAGCACCGTGAGCACGATCGAGCATCCCGCAACCAGGCCATGCACCCAGACCAGCCGCGACGGGAACGCCCAGGCCTGCCCCCCCGATCGCCCGCCCGATCGCCGCGTACGGCTCAGCCACGCCAGCCCGGCCAGCAGCGTCGCCACCAGGATCGCGAAGGCGATCCAGGCCAGCGGCCGGTAGTGCACGAACGTGTACATCATCCAGCAGGCGATACCGGTCACGGCCAGGGCCGGATGGCTGAACTCGAGCAGTGGGTGCTCGCCGGGCGGCGTGCTGACGCGCACATGCGGGCCAGCCGGCGGCCTCCCCTCGGCGGTCAGCGGAACGGCGCCAGTCCGCGCTACGGCCCCGGCCAGCGAGTCCGCCGGGACGGCCTGCACTGCGGCCGCCGCGGCGGCGCGCCGGGCCGCCCCGCCCGCGCGCAGCATTGTCAGTCCCGCGACCGCGGTGGCGAGCCAGAGGATGAGCACGACGATGGCCAACGCCGTTCCCTTCAGCTGTCCGTTTCATCCCTTATCCGGGACTGTTTCCGCCGCTCAGGCTAGCCGGCGGGCTAGAGCCCCGAGCGCTGAGCGGCTCCGGACCTGATCGGCGCGCTTTGTAGACTTGGAGCGGCATGCCCGAACGTAAGCCGCACGACCTAACCTTCCGCTCGTGGATTGACCAGCAGATCAGCGACGCTGAGGACCGAGGTGCCTTCGACAACCTGCCGGGCACCGGCAAGCCCCTGCCGAACCGGGGAGACTCCGAGAATGCCTGGCTGATCGGCTGGATGCGCCGCGAGGGCATCTCCACCGAAGAGCTGCTGCCTACCCCGCTGAGACTGCGCAAGCAGTCTTCCCGGCTGGCCAGCACCGTCCATGAGCTGGGGTCAGAGCAGGAAGTTCGCGATGCCGTCGCCGAGCTGAACTACCAGATCGTGGAGTGGCGCAAGATCCCGGTCGGGCCGCCCGTCTTCGTGGCGCTAGCGGACGCCGAAGCCATGGTCGCCAGATGGCGTGCGGCTCAGGCGCCGCGGGCCGTGTCGCGAGCCGCCACATCGCCGCCCGCGCCCGCAGCCGAGCCGTCGGGCGCAGTCAGGCCCGATCCGCCCGCGGGCCGCCGACGGTGGCGCCGACGGCGGACGCGCTGATGATCGGCTCGCGCGCAGCTAGGCGTCCGGCCGGGGCTAGACGTTCGAGGCGATGCTGCCGCCGTCGATCTGGTACGCGGCGCCAGTGATGTAGCCGGCCCGCTGCGAGGCGAGGAACGCGACAAGGTCGCCAAGCTCGATGGGCTCGCCCAGGCGCCCTGCCGGGATCGTCGCGGCCAGTGGCTTCAACCGTGCCAGGAGGCCAGGATCTGGCGGTCCGCTCTCCTCCAGGCCGGGACTGATACGAGACGTGAGGAAGGTCCCCGGCAGCACCAGGTTGATCGTGATGCCGTCCTTGGCGAGGTCCGGCATCAGTGCCTTCATCAGGCCCGCGATACCGGGCCGGAGTCCATTGGACAGGTCGATGCCGCGGACCGGTTGCTTGACCGAGCTCGACTGTATCCCGATGATCCGGCCCCACTGCCTGGCGCGCATGTACGGCACGACCTCGCGGACAAAGCGCACGAAGTTCAGCGTGACGAGCTCGAATGCCTGCTGCCAGTCGTCGTCGGTGACGTCGGGAAAGCTTCCTATCCTCGGCCCGCCCGAGTTGTTGACGAGAATGTCGACCCCGCCGAAACGGTCAGCGGTAGCTGCGACCACCGCCTGAATGTCGGCTGCGCTGGCGGCGCTGCCCGGCACGGCGAGGACCTCTGCGCCCGTGGTGGTGCGGATGTCTGCCGCCGCTGTGGCTAGCTCAGTCTCCGAGCGCGCGCAGATGGCGACATGCGCGCCTTCGCGGGCGAGCGCGAGCGCGCAGCCCTTGCCGAGCCCCTTGCTGGCCGCGACGACGAGCGCCACCTTGCCTGTCAGTCCCAGATCCATGTGCCTCCTCACTGTCAGCATTGCACCCAGCAGGTCCGGAAAAACCTGTCATCCCAGCCGGCAACTTCAGAAAGGTATGTTCCGTGAAGTTTGCGTCAGCAGCCGCACCAGGCCGGTGCCGTCGGTACGATGCCCCGAAGATGAGAATCGGACCAGCGCGAATGCAGCGAACGGGACGTTGAAGCAAGGCCTGCGGACGAGGAAGTGTTGAGCGGGGAGACAGTAGCCGAGGAGCGCCCGGACCTGCGCGACATCCTGGCGATCGCTCGCGAGATCTTCGACGCAGTGCCCGTGCTGGTGCTGGCCTTCGGCGGCCCGGACCACCGGGTTGTCGCCGCCAACGCAGCCTGCCGTGCGTTTCTCGGCCGCGACGATCTCATCGGCCGCACGCGCCGCGAGACGTTGCCCGAGCTCGCGGGTCACCAGCTGTATGAGGTGCTGGATCGCGTGTATGCCGGCGGCAAGACCTATGTGGCGCGCGAGTGGCGGTGCCAGGTCGACCGCGGCCGCGGCACGATCGCCGACAGTTACATCGACTTCGTCTGCGCTCCCTGGCATGGACCTGATGGTGCCGTGGGAGGCGTGGTGGTAGCCGCGAACGACACCACGGCCCGCGTGCAGGAGCGGAACGAGGTGCTGGGCCGGGCAGCCGAGGCCGACCGCCGGTATGCGGCGGCCAGGGATGTCGTTGTCGAGCTGCAGCAGGCGCTGCTGCCGGCAATGCTGCCGGTGCTGCCGCAGGCCCGGGTGGCAGCCCGCTACCTGGTAGCCGCACACGAGCAGGCGGCCGGCGGGGACTGGTTCGACGCCATCGTGCTCGCCGACGGGATCGTGGCGCTCGTGGTCGGCGATGTTGTCGGCCACGGCGTGACGGCGTCCGCGGCCATGGGACAGCTCCGCGCGGTACTCAATGACCGGCTCGCTGCCAATCCCGATCTTGCCGACGCACTCGCGGAGACGGACGCCTTCGCGGCCCGCACACCCAGCCTGCATGCGGCGACGCTGGCGTTAGTCGCGCTCGATCCCGCGGACGGCGCGCTCCGCTACGCCACCTGCGGGCATCCGGCGCCGCTTGTGATCTCCGGAGACGGCCGGACCCGGTTCCTGCCGGCCACCGGGAGCGGCCCGTTAGGAACCGGCTCGGTTCCCGCCTTGTCGCTGGCCCAGCTTGAGCCTGGTGAGCTTGTGCTCCTGTACAGCGACGGCCTCGTCGAGCGACCGGGTCGCACGGTGCGCGATGGCATGGCCGAGCTAGCGAAGGTTGCGGCTGACGCGGCACTTAATCGCGCGATGCCGGTCGGGCACCCGGGCAGCGCGCCCGAGCGTGTCTGTCAGCTCACCACTGAGCTCCTCACCCGCACCGGCTATGCCGACGACGTAACGGCGCTGGCTGCCCAGCGCCTGCCGGAGCCGGTGGCGCCGCTCCAGCTCGAACTGCCCGCGACCCTGGACGCGCTGACCGCAGCGCGGCGCGCGCTGAGCGACTGGATGGAATCGATCGATCCGATCGCCGACGACCGGGCAGCACTTCAGCTCGCGGTAGCCGAGATCCTGCTGAACTGCGTCGAGCACGCCTACCCGCCAGGCATGCCGGGCATGATCGGCCTGGATCTGGCGATTCGTGACGAGGGGTATGTGGAATGCCGGATCGCCGACCACGGCACCTGGCAACCACCGCGGAAGGCAGCAAGCAGCCGGGGTCACGGGCTGATGCTCGTGGAGCATCTCATCGACGACGTCCTGATAAGTCATCCGCCCCAGGTGGCGAGCGTTCCCCGGGGCACCAGGGGAACAATGGTGACGCTGCGGCACAGGTTCCGGCGCCCGGCCCTTCTCGGCGCCGAGTCAAGCGCTCATCATGCCGGGCACCTGAGTGAGCAGCCGTTCGAGGTCGAGGCCGGGCTGACGGACAACGCCAGCCTCGTAGCCGTCAGCGGTCCGGTCGACGTGTTCTCGGCTGAGCAGTTCACCCGCGAGCTTCTCGCCACCAGCGGCGGCGGCACCCTGCCACTGACCGTTGACCTCACTGCGGTGAGCCAGCTGGCCAGCGCCGGCGTCAGCGCGCTGTTCCAGGTCAGGGAGCAGCTGACGGCCCAGCAGCAGGATCTGACTCTCCTTGCCAGGCCAGGCAGCGATGTCGCGGCGGTCCTGGAGCTTGTTGGCCTTCCGTATCACCCGCCAGCAGCGCCGCCGCCGCCCGGATTGCGATTGGCGGCCCGCCGAGATCCGTCATGAAGGCCGCGAGGCGCCTGCCACGGCTATGGACGCCAAGCTGCGCCTGTGCCATCCTCCACGCAATGGCCGCATGTCAGGATAACGAGAGGCCTGCTGATGCTGAGGATCGTCGATCACGGGACCTGGCAGCTTGCCGCCGCTGACGAGGAACTCCATCCGCCCGGGCCAGAACAGCTGTGGAACGAGTCGTACTACTTCGACTTCGCCGCGCCGGACGGATCAGTCGGCGGCTACGTCCGCCTCGGCCTGTATCCCAACTGGAACAGGGCGTGGTACTGGGCGTGCGTCGTGCGCGCCTGGCCGGCCGACGGTGCTGGTGGCGGACAACGCGGTCCCGCCGCCCGCGCCCGGCAGCACCACGGTGCGGACACCGGCGATCGCCGCCGCGCAGGAGATCACGCAGCCGCTGAACGCGGCCAAGATCAGCCTGGAGGCCACGGCCGCCGTGCTGCCCGAGCCCGCCGCCGCCTACGGCGATCTGGCCACAGCCGCGTCCGTGCGAGCTCGCCATGGACCTCGACTGGATCACCGAGGGCGGCGTCTACCCGTATAAGGACCTCCCCCGCTACGAGATCCCGTGCCGGGTGACCGGGACGCGTCCGGGTGGGCGATGACGACATCGCGGTCGTCGGGCTGGGGCGAGCGCGACCACAGCTGGGGCGAGCGTGACTGGTGGCAGATTTCCTGGCTGTGGTCATCCGGCCGCCTCGCCGACGGCACTGCGTTTCACGGCATGCAGGCCAACATCGGCTTCGCCATCGGCTGGCCGTCGTTCGCTAGTGCCGCGCGGCGGGCGAGGTCAGCCACCTGACCGGATTCTGCGCGCAGACGGATTTCGGGGCCGACGAGTTCCCCCGGCAATCCCGGCTGCGGCTGCCGGGAGCGCCGATGACGGCCGTCCCCATCGCCTTCGCCCCCGTCGCGATGACCTCACCCGACGGCCGGCTAGCGCACTTCCCGCGCGCGATGTGCGAGTTCACTGCCGATGACGGCCGGACCGGGTACGGCTGGACGGAGTGGAATCAGCCGCCGGGCTGGCGGGATCACGGCTGGTAGCTACCTGTCCGGAGTCAGACGGCGAGGTCGTGCGATGACGACGGCCGGTCTGCGGCGGTGCGGGGCTCACTGCCGAGTTCCTGACGGCGGCCCTCGCCGGCCACCTTGACGGGACGGGTGTTACCGCCGTGCAGGCCGAGCCAGTCGGCACCGGACAGGTGTCCGACAGCTACCGGCTGCGCCTGACCTATGACGGCCCGGCCGGCCTGCCGCCCACGCTCATTGCGAAGGTGCCGGCGGCCGACCCGGCCAGCCGGAGCGCGGCGCGAACGTTCCGCACCTACGAGATCGAGGCACGCTTCTATGACCAGCTCGCGCCCGGCCTGCCGGTCGCGCTGGCCCGGTGCTACTACGCCGCTTACGACGCCGACCCGGACGAGTACATCGTGCTGCTGGAGGACCTGTCGCCCGCAGCCCCAGGCGACCAGCTGGCCGGCTTGCAGCCGCAGGACGCTGCGGCGGCCGTTGCCGAGCTGGCCGCGCTGCACGCGGCCGGCTGGGACAGCACTGAGCTCGCTGCGCTGCCCTGGCTGAACCGGTCCAGCCCGGAGGCCACCGCATTGCTCGCCGCGGCGATTGCGGACCTGTACCCCGGCTTCCGTGAGCGCTATGCCGAACAACTCGAGCAGGGCACGCTCGCGCTCATCGAGGACTTCCTGCCGCATGCGGGCAGCTACCTGGCCGCCACCGACGAGCCGCGCACCATCGTGCATGGTGACTTCCGCGCCGACAACCTGCTGTTCGGCCGGGTCCGCCCGGTCGTTCTCGACTGGCAGACGGCAAGTTTCGGAGCCGCCACCGGCGACCTGTCCTACTTCCTCGCGTCCAGCCTGCCGGTGGCAGCGCGGCGGCAGTACGAGGAAGCCCTGGTGCGGCGCTACCACGCCGGCTTGCAGAGCCGTGGCGTGGAGCTGAGCTGGCACGATTGCTGGACTGGCTACCGCCGGCACGCCTTCAGCGGCATCGTCATGGACATCATCGCCGCGATGTTCGTCCAGCAGACCGACCGTGGCGACAAGATGTTCGCGACGATGGCGCGCCGCCATGCCCGGCACGCACTCGACCTGGACGCGCTCGGAACGCTCTAGCTGCGTGCGGCCAGCGCCGCGTGGCGGCCCGCCCGGCGGCCGAAGAACGAGCCCTCCCCGAGCTGGATCCCGCTGCTGTAGCCCTTGGCGTCCTGCGCGATGTTGGATGCGCATGCACCCGCCGCGTACAGCCCCGTGACGATCGATCCGTCCGCGCGCTGCACCTGCCCGTCGACCGTGCAGCGCAGGCCGCCGAGGGTGAACCCCGCATACATGGCCCGGCCGAGCGTCAGGTCGAACGCGGCCCACGGACCAGTGTCCTGTGGCTCGACCCAGTCGGGATGCTTGCAGAACTCCGGGTCCTCGCCACGCGCGGCGGCTGCGTTGTACGCGCTCACCGTCGCGGCCAGGTTCCCGGCTGGGATCGTCAGGGCCGCCTCCATCTCCTCGATGGTCTCCCAGCCGTCGATGAACGGCACGAGCGGGAACTCCGGGCGCTCCATGTGCGCGCTATCGACGATGAGAAACGCGGCCGATCCTGGCTGATCGAGGACGAAGCCCGAGGTCCGGGAGTGATAGCTGTCCTCCGCGACGAACCGTCGTCCCTCCCGGTTCACGATGATGCCGGTCAGCAGCTTCCCGGGCGGGTAAAACGGAGCCGTGATGAAGGCCTGATCCATGTGCAGCGCCTGTCCGCCAGCCGAGACGCCGAGCTGGATGCCTGTACCGTCGTCATATGGCGTGCCAAGAACGAACGGCTTCTCCGCGAGGTGCGGAACGTGCCTGGCCACCATCTCGGCATTCATGACGAAGCCGCCTGCGGCCAGGATTACGCTGCCGGCCGCCAGTTCCCCCGTTCCCGTGGGTGAACGCCATCCCACCCCGGTGACCCGCCCGCGCTCGGTTATCAGCTCGGTCGCCGCCGTCTCGTACCTGATCTCAACGCCCAGCTCGCCGGCGCGTCGCACCAGCAAGTCAACGACCAGCTTCGCGCCTCCGGTGTCGCCCGGCACCGGGACCTTATGCCCGCGCGGAGCGGGAGCGGCGAGCTCACGAAACGGCCAGACGTTCTCATTCCCCGTGTACATCAGGCCCTGCGTCCCCGGCTGGATGACTGCCTTCTCCGGGTAGTAGCTGCGCTCGAACTCAAAGCCGAGGCCCTCAAGCCAGTCGCAGTGCCCGGCGCTGGCGTCGGCGTAGGCACGGATCTTGTCCGGCTCGGGCTCGGGAGTGACGGCCATCAGGTAGGCATACATCTCATCCGGGCTGTCAGCGTAACCGGTCGCGCGCTGCACCACGGTCCCGCCGCCCAGGTAGAAGTGGCCGCCGGCCAGTGCGCTCGTCCCGCCCGCGACCGCCGCGCGCTCCAGGACAAGCACCGACGCGCCAGCCGCTGCGGCTTCGACCGCAGCGCATCCGCCTGCGACGCCGAATCCCGCGACAACGACGTCGACCGCGCGCTCGGGACGGTCGGAGCGCACCGACGAGGTAGGACCGGCCATTGTGCGTTCCATCCGTCCGGCGATTACATATCCGGTTCTGTAGGTTACATATCTACGTACATTGTTCAGACGACGCATCCGAATGGACTCTGCCCGTAGCGTTGGATATATCACCGGCCTTTACCTGTGGGGGGAAGGCGGTGTGAGGAAGGGCGGGGTCGCCGTGTCTCGTAGTGCCTCTCGCGGAGCTGGCAGCGGTCAAGCACGTACCCGGCTTGGGCTGATCCGCCGCGGCAGGACAGCCGGTCAGCCACCAGGGGTGCGTCCTGCCTGCCCGGAATGCGGCTTACCAAGCCAGGACCCAGTTGCCGCCCGGCTGGGGTTCTGCCCGCGGTGCAGCGAGTTCACCGGGATGTGCGGCGCTGGGCGCAAGCTCGTCTCGCCCGACATGATGACGGTGACGAGCTGGCACACGCCGTGTACGAACCTTGGTGTCACGGCATGGCAGATCAGCCACCACGGGAGCCTGCGCACAACCTTGCTGTGCCCAGAGCACGATGCTCAGCTGAGGGCCGGTGACGCGACCTGGATTCGCCACGCCGTCCCGGTGACGGACGCGCCGGGCGTCTGAAAGCGCGGTCGGCAGCAACGCGCGAATGCGCCACCGCCAGCCCGCAGATCTGCGGCGGGCTGGCGGTGGCGCTGACGCGGAGTGGCGCCTAGAAGGTAAAGCTGGACTTGGCGCTTGAGATGTCGTAGCTGTTACCCCAGTACCACTGGGTTGCGTCGGCGCCCGGCACTATGTGCCGGTACCCAGTGGGGTCGGCGATCCACCACCTGATGTGCGCCTGCATCCACGACGGAAGCGAAGCGACGTCCGCCCGAACTTCCGACCATTCCGAGATCGAGGAGTAGAGGATCGCGGTCGCGTCCGGATGGGCGATCAGGCGGGCGCGCACCCAGCCCGCGGCCTGTGAGGGCGAGGCGCAGCCGGGCTCGATGTCGAGGGCGTTCGAGCCCGCGGGGTCCGTCGCCAGTGTGTCGATCCAGATGACGGTGCGCCGGCCGGCTACCGCGGAGACGGGGATCGGGTGCGCCCCGGTGGAGTACGTCGCGACGATCTGTCCATGCGGAATCGCTTGCGGCGTGACTGAATCGTAGAAGGTGAATCGCCGGTGCGCCGGCAGCTGCTGAGGCCCGGCCTGCTGGCCGTTACCGCTGTTCGCGCTCGCGCTCGCGCTTGCCGTCGCGCTCGGCGCGGGCGCAGGGGTGGTCTGCTGGGCCGGCGTTGCGCGCGGTGCTGGCTGCGCTGCCGGCGCCGACAGTGGAGACGCGCCGTTCAGCTCCGGCGTCACGGCCAGCGGAGACGGGCCCGGCTGCCCGGACGTTGCAGCCAGCGGGGACGGGGCGACCTGGCTCACCGGCCTGGCGAGCGGGGACCCCCCGGGCTGGCCTGACAGCACGCCGCTGAGCGGCGGCGTGCTCGAGCGGAACGCCACAGCCTGGACCCGGACTGGGGCGGCCGGGCTTGTGTCGGCGGCAAACGCGCGTGCCGGGCTCGCCACGGCACCGCCGGCCACGCCCGCCATAGCTGCCAGCGTCGCGGCAGCGGCACCGATCCTCTTGCTGGAGGGGCGGCCGACGAGGGAACGGGTACGGCGCGGGGACTCTGCTGATGAAAATCGGGGGCGCAAGGCCGGGCCTTTCGTCGGGCGCGGGGGGAGCGCTCGGCAGGCACCCAAGCTCGCCCGGCCGGCCGCTTGACGGCAGGCTGGAGCGGATGTGACGCGGGGCAGGGCGTGGCGTTGCCTCGGGGGCAGCCATCACGTGCTGGGTGCGTTCGGTTACTAGATGTGAACGCCCGGAACCTTGCGGACTATGCCCGAAAACCGAAAGATTGGTATGAACTGGGTCACAGAGCCGACCCTTGGCGCGCTCAGGTCCGATCGAGCTGCGTGTGCGCGGCCGACCGGGTGACCCGCTCGAACTGCGGCGGCCTGCGCTCGAGGAACGAGCTCACGCCCTCCTGGAAGTCCGGACGGCTGAAGCTCTCCATCATCAGGTCGCGCGCCCCACGCTCGGCCGCGAGCAGGCCGGCGTGCAGCTGCTGGTAGACCTGCCGTTTCATGATCGCCATGGATGCCGGCGACGAGGTGGCGGCCAGGTCGCGCACATACTGCTGCGCGTGCGGCAGTACCTCTGCGGCTGGCAGCGCCGCGTTGACGAGCCCGAGTGCGGCTGCCTCGGTGCCGGAGACCTTCCGTGAAGAGAACAACAGGTCGAGCGCTACGGCCGGGCCGGCTAGCCGCGGCAGCAGCCAGCTCGTGCCCCATTCGGCCACGAGCCCGCGCTGCGCGAATGACGTCGTGAGCACGGCATCCGCCGCCATGAAGCGCAGGTCGCAGGCCAGCACAATCGGTATGCCCATGCCGGCGACGGGCCCGTTGACGGCCGCTATGACCGGCTTCGGCACCGACATGAGATAGGTATAGGTCCCCAGGTGCAAGTCGTCGCCGAACGATGGATCGCCGGGGTCAGACGCCAGGTCAGCGCCCGGCGCCTCGACCCGCCGGTCGCCCGAGCTGATGGCTGACAAGCGCTTCATGTCCGCGCCGGCGCAGAATCCGCGCCCGGCGCCGGTGAGGACGATGCCGACCACCCGGCGGTCCGCCTCCGCCTGGCTGACGGCATGGCGCACCTCGAATCCCATCCGGTCTGTCCACGCGTTCAGTACCGACGGGCGGTTGAGCGTGATGGTGGCAACCGGGTCCTGGACGTCGTAGCTGATCTCTGCATACCTGGTCATGCCCTGATTATTGCTCGCATCAGCTGCCGAGCCGGGCGCGGACATACCTGGCCAGGTCGCCGACCTCGGCTACCTTAAGCTTCCACGCAGCCAGCAGGTACAGCAGCACGCCTCCGCTGCCGCCCACGGCGACGATCGCCAGGGCGGTCAGCGCGCCGCCCGGCGCGACGCGGCTGAGCAGGATCGAGGCGCCGATCGCGAAGATCATTCCCGGAAAGGCCGCGAGGTGCATCCGCAGCAGGGTCTTGCTGATCCCGCGCGTACCCAGGCCGCCCACCCGCCGGCTGAGGATCCACCACAGCCACACCGCCATCACCAGGCTCGACAGCCCGAATCCGACGCCGAGGCCGGCCACGACATCAGCGGGCGGCAGGACATAAAGCGCCGCGAAGCTCGCTGCCACCCTGACCGCCATCGAAGCCGCGCCGACCAGGGCGGGCGTCCTGCTGTCGTGCATGGCGTAGAACGCGCGGAGGAGCAAGTTGAAGATCGTGTACGGGAGCAGCCCGAGGCAGAACACGCCGAAGACGACGCCCAGGTAGCGTGCAGACGCAGCGGAAGTACTGCCGTAGCCGAAGATGCCCTGTGCCAGCGGCGGACCCAGCACCGCCAGAATCATCGCCGATGGCACGATGATGACCGAGGACAGCCGGGTTGCAAGAGAGAAGTCCCTGGTGAGCAGATTGTCAGAGCCTGCAGCGGCATGATCGCTCATCCGCGGCAGCATCGCAGTGATCACTGAGACGCCGACGATCGCGTAGGGCAGCTGGAACAGCTGCCAGGCGTTGCTGAAGGCTGCGTATCCGGCCCCCGCGCAGGTCGCGCAGACCCGCGCCCCGGCGTCGTTCGCCACAATGGTGGTGGTCACGAAGGACAGCTGGGTCGCCGCTATGTAGAAGAACATCCATCCGCCCACGCGGCCGATCTCGCCGACCTCGGCCCGCCTGAAGTCGAACCGAGGGCGCCAGCGGAACCCGACGCGGCGCAGGGACGGCCACATCGCGACCGTCTGCAGCACGATGCCGAGTGTTGTCCCGATTGCCAGCAGCTGGATTTCCCCGGTCGAGATGTTCTCCGGGGTGCGGTGCGTGCCCGCAGTGACGATCAGCGCAATGCCGACAAGTATGACCACGACGTTGTTGACGATTGGCGTCCACATCGGCGATGCGAAGCTGCCGCGCGCATTCAGGATCGCGCCTGCTAGCGAGCTCACGCCATAGAAGAAGATCTGCGGCAGGAAGAAGTAAGTGAAGATCACCGTCAGGTGGTAGGTAGCCGGATTGCCCATGCCATGGCCGTAGATCGCCGTGATCGGCACCGTGGCCGCGGTCGCAGCCACGGTGATCGCGCCGAGAGCGAGCACGCCGAGGGTGAACATCCGCTGGTCGTAAGCCTCGCCACCATCGCGGTTCTGCCTGGCCGCCTTCACCAGGAGCGGCACGACAACGCTGGTGAGGATGCCGCCGAGCGCGAGGTTGTAGACGGCATTCGGGAGGTTATTCGCGACGTTATAGGCATCACCGAGACCCTGAGTGCCGATGGCGTACAGCAGGACGGCGGTGCGCAGGAAGCCGGTGAACCGCGAGCCAATCGTGCCGAGGGCCATCACGCCGCTGGAGCGGGCCAGGCTGGCCTTGCCCGTCGCGCGCGGCGCCGCCACGCGGTCATCTGGACCTTCGGGCGCGCCGGGAGTGAGCGTGGTCTCGGCGGAGGGCCCGCCAGGCTGGTCCCTCGCAGTCGTCATTGGCGGGCGCCGGATCGGGCGAGTCCCGCCTTGGTGAACGCAGTCCTGCGCAGCAGGCCGTGCGTCGAGTGCGCGGCAGCATATGCGCGCTGCACAGCTACCTCATGCGCGGCCCGCTCGAGTTCGTCACGGAGCCGCGGCAGGTCCACGACGCCGTACCGGCGGGTGAGCGCTGCGCCAATCAGGAAGTCGGCCAGCGCCGGATTCCTCGGCAGGCACGGTCCGCGCAAGTGGGTGCCCACCGCGCTGGCCCAGATCACGCCCTCCGTGCCGTCGCCGTTGTTGCCGTGCCCGCTCAGCACCTGGCCCAGCGGCTGAGCTGCCGGGCCGAGGTAGGTGCCTCCGCCGTGGTTCTCGAAGCCGACGAGCAGCCTGCCGCCCCAGCGCACGACCAGCTCGCCGATAGCCCGGTTCGCGCGCACGTCGGAAATCGTGCCGGAATCATCGCTCAGCACGGCACGCTGCCGGATTGTCCAGGCATCGAACAGCTCGACGCCACGCAGCTCGGCTCCCTGCTCGAGCTGGCAGAAGCGGCCGAACAGCTCGTAGCCGCCGCCGACGGCGAGCGCGGCCGCGCCGAGCTCCACCGCCTCCCGGATGCCCGCGCCTTTCACCTTGTACAAGTCAGGCGCGATCAGGCGCTGCTGCGCCTCGCCGCCGCCGCCGATCATGATGAGGTCCAGGGCTCCGGGCGCGATCGCGTCGCCCAGCCGGAGTTCGGTGACGGTTACGGTGAGGTCGCGCCATCCGCTGCGGCGGACGATGGTCTCCACGTTTCCCCGATCACCATAGGTTGTCATGATGTCGGGATACAGGTACCCGAGGGAGATCTTCAGGCCCGCCACCGCGCTGGTCCTCCCTGCTCGCGCCACGGCTCCTTCACGTAACCCCGCCGGCATAGCCACCGTCGCACCTGCCACAGCACGACTGCGGTCGACACTACCCAGAGCGGCTCGCCAGGCGGCGTGCGTGCGAGCGCGACCTGGAACGCCCGGACCGGATCCGGCTCGACGACAAGGTCGGCATCGGGGCAGGTCTCGAGCCATCCGGCGTATTTCAGGCGGACCGCCAGGTCGGCGGCGCGGTTGCCGGAAACGACCGGGCTGGGGACGAGGCCGGTCAGCGGGGCGAAGTCCACGTCCCAGATCCAGGACGTGTCTGGCTGCTTGCCGGGGAAGTCGTTAAGGCCGAGCAGCATGCGCTTTGGCTGCCGGTCTCCGAGCAGGGCACGCAGCACTTCGGTATAGCCGTTCGCATTCTTGGCCAGCGCCAGGTACACCTCGTGGCCAGCCACCAGTACCTTCTCCATCCTGAGTTCGCCGGCCGTGATCTGCTCGATTGCGTAGAAGGACTGGTCTGGCAGCTGGCACGCATCTGCTGCGGCGAGTGCCGCAACAGCGTTGTAAGCGTTGTACAGGCCGGGCAGCGGAACCTCGAGCACGCTCTCTGCGGCCGGCGTGACCACCTGCAGGTGCACCGACGACGGCCCGATCAGGTCAACCTTGGTTGCGCTGACCTGCGGCCGCGGCCGAGAAAGGCCACAGCTGAGGCACGTCCAGTGACCGAGGTGGGCGTAGTAGACGGACGTGTAAGACAACTCGCCGTCGCAGCGCGGGCAGCGCGGGAAGTCCGACGTAGGATCGGCGGCCGCGCGGCCAGGATCGGGGTCGTCCATCCCGAAATAGACCTTGGGATTGCTCAGATCGGGCGCCAGGAACGCCACCCTCGGATCATCCGCATTGAGCACCAGCGCCGTGTCCGCGGGCAAGCTCCGCATCGCCCGCTCCAGCAGCACCTTGAGATAGGCCGGCTCGAGGTACCGGTCGAGCTGGTCGCGGAGGATGTTGGTGAAGACCAGAGCCGAGGGACGGCGGATGTGCCGCAGGACCTCAGGCAGTGAGCCTTCGTCGACCTCGAACACGCCGATCGCCTGCCCGTCGCCGGGCAGGTGGCCGGTCGGGGCCGATTGTGCGACCATCGCGGTAGCCAGCCCCGATCGCTGATTCGACCCTTCCTGGTTCACGACAGGATGCAGGCCTGCTCCTCGCATCACCTGTGCCAGCATCCGGCAAGTCGTGCCCTTGCCGTTGGAGCCCGTGACGAGCACGGTACCGCGCGGAATCTCGGCCACCAGGCCAGCGAGCACCGCGGGATCGATGGTCAGCGCGACCTGTCCGGGCAGGGCGGTGCCGCTCCCCCGGCCGAAGTAGCGCGCGCCGCTGCGAGCAGCCTTGCCAGCCGACACCGCGAGGGCCCGACGGACCGACGACATGGTCATGCGTTCCCCCGCGAAGATGGCACCTCAGACCTGGCCGCGCGACCAGGCGCCGGCCTGGGCGCGGTCAGGCGGGCGAAGCGGGCCCGGCCGCGCCGCGCCCGGATCACTAAGGACGCGTGCCCAGTAGCTGACGCTTGCCCGCTGTCTCGCGCTTGATCCAGCTGGCGATCGTCTTGTCGCTCTCCCACGAGGTGATCAGCGCATACCGGGGCTTAGGGCCCGGGTGCCACACGACGTGCCATAGCCGCTCGGTGTCGATGACTAGCTGCATTCCCGGGTGGAGCCTGATCCTTGTCTCTGTCGAAGGGTCCGTCTTGTCCTCGCGGAGGATGAACATGGACTGGCCTGCTGTGTTGTCGAGCTCCAGCCAGGAGCGGATGACCCAGCCAGTGCCGTCCGGGTTGAGACGGTTGTTGTCATCCAGGTGCAGCTGGCGGAGCGCCGTCTCCTCGTCACTGGGGTTGAGCTTGATCACGCGCACCCGGCCGTAGTTCCCGCCGATCTTCTCCACGTAGCTGACGAGACTCGGAGCGAGCTCGCGGTTGGCCGTCCAGACCCCGTACTTGTCAGCCTTTCCGCTATCCCAGAAACCGCGGCACTCCATCTCGCCGGTGGCCGACGCCAGCGGCGCGAAGTTAGTGTCGCCGCCGCTCTTCCAATCCATGTACTCCAGCGACTCCCAGTCCGTCTGCGGTATCGCCGGCCCGTCGTAGTCATTCAGGATGACATAGCCCTTCTCGGCCATGACATCGAGCTTGTGGTGCATGTATTCCCCCGTGTTCGTCGAAGGCCCCCCGAATCCCTCCCATTTCCCGGTTCCGGCTGATGTACGCGGCGGTTTTCCGTGGCAGGACCACGCTGTGACGTGCATTTTGTCGGATGATTACTCCACAGTTGCGGAGATCATTTTCCGGCAGCTCGAGCAGGCGGGCTCAGGGCAATCAGACCGGGCGCTGGGCCGGGCTGAATATCACGTCGGCTCGCACCGATGGGCTGCCGCCAGACACCCACAGCACAGGTCGAGCACACTGTGCCCGGCTGCTAACTCCCGCCGCCGTCCCCCTTAGGAGGCTGACCCGGCGGCAGCTGGTTCCGCCTCGGCGCGGTCCAGATGGATGAGGCCGACGTCAACTACCCGCTGCGGGTGGGTCACGTACAGGTAGATTAGGTACCCCAGGCCGATGACCATCCATACCGCGACGGCCGGCCCCATGTAGGAAAGCGGCGGGGGCAGCGGACTGATCCAGCTGATCCCGGCGATCTTGATTCCCGCCCCGGCGCACCAGGCCGGCACGAACGCCGCGATGCCGAGCACCGGGATGATCACGTGCGAGAGAATGTTCAGCCGGTGATTGCTGCTCCGTGCGAAGAATCCGATGCAGGACGCATTCATCAGGATGTAGACAGCGACGATCAGGATGACCAGCGCGGTTCCCACCATGGCGAAGGCCTCGGTTGGCCCGTAGTGCAGGCCCAGCCCGAGCATGGCCGCGAGCGAGATCACGGTACCGAGCACGATGGCGTTGACAGGTGACCTCCGGGAGCTGACCAGGCCGAGCACCGGCGGGAACGCCTTGATCCGGCCCATCGCGAAGGCGGTGCGGCTGGACACGTTCACTCCCGCGTTGGAGTTGGCCAGCGTGGAGTTAACGATCGCCAGGAAGACCAGGATCCAGAACAGGCCATAGAACGACCTCGCCAGCCCGACCCACGAGGCACTGCCGGTGCCTGTAGTGAAGCCGGCGAACCCCGCCGGCCCGAAGGCCACGTCCGCTGCGTAGGTAGTGAACACGTACAGCGCGCCGATCAGCAGCGTTGCCAGCAGGACCGCGAGCTGAATCGTCCGGCTCGGGTTACGGGCCTCCTCGGCCAGCGGCGCGGCGCCCTCGAATCCCCCGAAGGCGAGGATGCTGAAAACCGAGCCAGCGACAACGCCCGAGAATCCGTGGAAGCCAGGTGGCGTGTACTTCGTGGTGAAGACCGAGAGCGTGTTGTGACCGCCCGCATGGACGACCAGGAGTACGCCCATGACAAGGAACACGGCGATCTCGAAGACACCGAGGATCGTGCCGAACCTTGCGGACGTCCTGATACCGAAGTAGCCGGTCACGAAGATGATCAGCAATCCGAGGATCGCCCACGGCCACCACAGATTCACGGGGTAGCCGGAGATTTCAGAATGCAGCGTGCCAGCCGTCGTGAATCCGAGCTGCAGCAGCACGAGGGGCGGGATCAGCCAGCCCACCATCGCGTATGCCCATGCGGTCAGGAATCCCAGTGAGGGATGCAAGCCCCTGGCGGCATACGTGGCCATCGATCCAGATGATGGCAGCTCACGAGCAAGCTGGCCGATACTCCAGGCCGAGAACAGGCAGGCGATCAGCGCGAGTACCACGGCCAGCGGCAGCGCACCGCCCGCGAACGCGACGCCGGCCGGGATTGAGGCCGCTATCGCCGCGCCCGGCGCCATATCAGTGATGCTCTGGAAGAGCACCTCACGCAATCCAACTGCATCGCGTCTTAGCCCGGTGTCAGCCATCATCGCTCCTGGGACGCGGAGAGAGCGGAGAGTTGTGCGCCGATCATGCCACTTGCGACTGGTGCGGCGACAGAGCGCCGATGCTGACTGAGTTAACGATTGCATTACTAACAGGCGAGTGTCGCTTTAGATCAAGCCGACCCGCTCGCGCCAGTCCGGCGCCTGGCCAGTGGCGGCGAGATCCTTCTCGTACTGCCAGAACGCCCTGCCGATGGTGGCATTTAGCGTTCGGGAGAAGTAGGAGAGCGGGCCTGCCCACACCAGCTCGGCAACGGTCACTCCGCGGTCACGCTGGTCGCCGAGGCATCGCTTCAGCAGCACGCCGCCGATCCCCAGGTCCCGCCGGTCTGGCGACGTGCCGACCGGGCCGACCTCGTGCTCGCGGTTGATGCCGTAAGCACAGAAGCCGATGTACCCGCCGTCCTGGACGGCTAGATAAAGGCCCGCCTGGCTGCTGCGCAGCGCTGCGGTGAGCTCTGTTATCCAGAGCTGCTGCCACGTAGATCGCAGTGATTCCTGCAACGGCCCGTCATCGGCCGGGCTGGCGCGGCGTACTGCAATCCCGGCCGACCGAAGCGCGTGCTCCGCGCCTGCCGTGTCCAGGTCGGTATGCTGCAGGTCCACGTCCATGTTGACCTCGCATCCCTGCCGCCGGTACCCGAGATCCCCTGCGAAGCAGACGGCTGCGGTGTAGTGAATGTCAATCCCCGGCCAGGCGTAGTACGGCCCGTGCCCTGCGAGGTAGATCCGCTCGCAGCCACGCACCGACAACTCCCGCTCCGTCACGCGGGCCAGCTGCTGGCCGATCCCTGGCGCTGGTGGCCGCTGGTCCAGCACGAGTTCCCTAGCGCACAGACTCGTGATGTCGGCCAGGTCATCAGCCGACATCTCACTTCTCGTTACGGCCTCCGACGCACGGGTCATCGCCCGATGTTAGGCATGTGCATGCCCGCACGCCATCGTGTATGTCGCAGCTGGGCTGACGGGTCAAGTCAACCCGGGAAGCGCGGTCGAGATGTCGTAGTTCGGTCCCCAGTACCACTGGGTCGCCTGCGCGCCGGGCACCATATGCGGCGAGCCGGTGGGATCGGCAATCCACCAGCGGATCTTGGCGCGCATCCATGCCGGAAGCGAGGCGACGTCTGCCCGAATCTCCGACCACTCCGAGATCGAGGAGTAAAGGATCGCCGTGGCCCCCGGATGGGTGGTCAGGCGCGCGCGCACCCAGCCTGCCGCCTGTGCGGGCGAGGCGCAGCCGGGCTCGATGTCTAGCTCGTTCGCCGACGGGTCCGTCCCCAGCGTGTCGATCCAGATCACCCTGCGCCGACCGGCTACCGCCGAGGTTGGGACCGGGTGGGCCCCGGTGGCATAGGTCGCGACCACCTGGCCGGCCGGAATCGCCTGTGGATCGACCGAGTCGTAGATGAGATAGGGCTTCGCCTTGCTGGCGGGGCTACTGAGCGCGTTCTTCTTCGCAGCAGCTGCCGGGATCTTGTGCGGGCCTGACTTCCCGGGCGCGACCTTCGGCGAGGCGGCCTTTCCAGCAGCAGAGCCTCGCGCTACGGCTCCGGCGGAATCGGGCTTCCCGGACCTGGCCCTGCGGGCAGCACCTGATGACGATCCCGGAGACAGCGCCGCGCTGGCAGTACTGCCGGACGCCTGGCTAGCCGAGCTCGGCCCGGGTCCAGCCGCGAGCGAGATCCCCACCGAGATGCTGGCCGCAACCGACGCACTGGCCACGGTCGCGGCCGCGACCGCGAGCGTCAGCCGCGACGGCCCGCGGCGAGATTCTCGCGCATGACGCGACGCCTGAAGCCGGGCGTGCCGCGGCGTGTGACGGGAGGAGCGATGGGAAGCCAAGACGGACCCTGAGTCGGCGCCGGGGAAGCGCTGCGCGGTGACCCAGGACTTCCGGCCGAGGCCAGGCACAGGCCAGCGGGACAGAAGACGCGGATGTGGCGCGGGGTCAGGGCGATGTGTTACTCAGGGCAACATCAACACGAACGCCTGGGTGCTATCTGTACTGGTATTGGACGACGAAAACCGGCCACTAGGTGCTGAAACGCCTAAATAACGCATGTGATCTGTGTCACACTGGTATCAGACGGCACGTACGCCACAGCGATCACGCCGCGATCCGCCGGAGACAAGGACGAGCCCGTGCCTGAGATGCCAATCACGCCGCCTTCGCCCGAGGCGTACACCGCCTACTCCTACCTGCCGCCCGGCTCGCTTCCAGAGTTCGAGCTGGCGCCGGAGTTCGGCCGGGTGGCCCCATACGCGGGCGCACGTCTCACGCCCGAGCAAGCCGAGCGGTCGCGGACGTTGCTGCGCGACAGCCTCGTGATCAGCCTGCACGACCACCCGGTCCGGTTCCCCGCGGATATGGAGCAGGCGCCCGCCTATAACCGGACCGGGCGCCAGCACGCTGCCTACGCGGGCATGCTCGCGTCGGGGATCAATGTCATCTTCGACAACATGATGGACGGCACGGCCTGCGTCACCGGGAACGCGCCGTGGCGCTGGAACGACGTCATCACCGACCTCGGCATGCGACAGGCCGACCTGGCCCATGCGCGCGGCTTCATGGTCATCCGGTCGGTGACCGACATCGATGAGGCGCGCCGGTCCGGCCGGGTGGGGCTCGTGTTCGGGCTGGAGTCAGCGACGCCGATCGAGAACGAGATCGACCGGCTCGACGTCCTGTTCGGCCTCGGACTCCGGCAGATCGGGATCGCTTACTCCGACGCCAATGCGCTGGGCAGCGGCCTTGCCGAGACCAGCGACGGCGGACTGACCGCCTTCGGCCGGCGCGCCGTCACCCGGATGAACCAGCTTGGCCTGGCCATCGACGTGTCCCACGCTTCCGACCGGACCGCCCTGGACACCTGCGAGCGAAGCGAGAAGCCGGTCTTCATCACGCATGCCGGGGCGCGCTCCGTCTGGGACACGGCGAGGATGAAGCCGGACGACGTGCTCCGCGCGATCGCGCGAACCGGCGGCGTCGTGGGGATCTCTGCGGCGCCGCACACGACGCTGTCCGCAGCCCACCCGCGGCACACCATCGAGTCGGTGATGGACCACTTCCGATATTGCGCGGACCTCATCGGGATCGAGCATGTCGCGTTCGGCCCGGACACGCTCTACGGGGACCATGTCGCCCTGCACCGGACCTTCGCGCACCTGCTCAGCCTCGCCGCGATGCGCGGGCCAGGCTTCGAGCCGGTCAGCTACGTGGAGGGCCTGGAGAACCCCACCGAGAACTTCGGCAACATCTGCGCCTGGCTCGTCCAGAGCGGCTGGGATGATGCCGAGATCCGGGCCGTCATCGGCGGCAATGTCTACCGGACGCTCGAAACGGTCTGGGGCGCACAGTGACGCGTGGGGCGAATGCTTCCGCCGGCGCGTCAACTGCCCTACATTTCAAGTAGGAACGGGCATGTTCCGGGCAACGGCAGGAGGTGCCTGAGCAGATGGCTACCGATTCACAAGCGCCAGTCCTCGCGACTGGGCAGCCCAAGCTTCGCCGTAACCTCACCGTGTGGGAGGCCATCGGTATTTCCATGGCTCTGATGGCGCCGTCAATGGCCGCCAGCATCAATCCGCAGGGCACCGCGACAACTGTCGGCCGCGCCGTCCCGGTGGCCTTCGCGCTCGCCTTCGTGGGCGTGCTGCTAGTCGCCTATACCTTCGTCCGGCTGACCCAGCGGTTCCACCACTCGGGCTCGGTTTACGGATTCGTGGGAGCGACGCTCGGCCCGAAGGCCGGCGTGATCTCCGGCTGGGCGCTGACGGGCACGTACACCTTCTACGCCGTGACCACGGCAATGGCGGGCGGCCGGTTTGCCTCGAACTTCCTGAACGCGCTCGGCATCTGGAAGAACCCCCCGACCTGGTCCGGCTTCCTCGTTGGCCTCCTCGGGATGCTGGTGATCTGGTGGGTCGCGATCACGCCGGCTCGCGGCGGAACTCGCCTGCTGCTCGCGGCCGAGACGATTACCGTCATCCTCATCCTCATCGTGATCGCGATCATCTTCGCCAAGCTGCTCGGCCACTCCGGGCCCGGCAAGCTGGGCGTGACATCGCAGATCTTCAGCCTGCCGACAGGCACGCCGCTGTCGACTGTCTTCCTCGGGGTCGTGTTCGGCTTCCTGTCCTTCGCCGGTTTCGAGGCAGCTGCCACCCTTGGCGAGGAGACTAAGAAGCCCAACCGGGACATCCCGCGCGCCATCCTCGGCGTCGCCATCTTCGGTGGCGTCTACTTCTTCATCGTGACGGCGATTGAGGTGATGGGCTTCGGCACCTCCGTGAAGGGCGTCACGGCGTTCATTAACTCCACCTCCCTGATCGGCGACCTCGGGACCGCCTACGTCGCATCCTGGCTGGGCAACCTGATCACCATCGGCGCGATGGTCTCGGCGTTCAGCTGCGCGCTGGCGTGCACTGTCGGGGCCGCGCGCCTGGTGTTTGCGATGGGCCGCGACGGCGTCCTGCCGGCCGGCCTAAGCCGCGTGTCGGAGCAGCGCCGGACGCCGATTGCCTCCTCCGCGGCCGTCATCGTGGCCGTCTACGTAGTCGTCGCCTTCACCTGGTTCGCGCTGCGCGGCGACCCGTTCACGCTGTTCGAGGAAAGCGGGACCATCGGCACGCTCATCCTCCTGGTCGTGTACATCCTGGCCACGATCGGCATGGTCAGGCTGGTGTTCTTCTCCGGCCAGACGACCGTCCGCCGGTGGGAGATCACGATTCCCGTCCTCGGCGTGATAGTGCTCGGCTACACCCTGTTCCGGAACATCTGGCCGCTGCCCACCGGCGTGTTCTGGTGGGGGCCGTCGGTCGCCATCGCCTGGTTTGTCATCGGGATTGTCTGGATGCTGGCCCGGCCAGCCGCCACCCGCCGCGCGGGCGAGATGCTGATGCAAGCAGACGGCCTGGCCCAGCCGTCGGGAACCTCCGCAGGCGCGCTGCCAGTGGCCGGCGAGGCAGCAACCTGACCCGGCATCGCGCGCTGAAGGGATGATGAGGTTGACCCGATCGTTCAGCCAGTTCCGCGGGGAGCAAGAGCGGGCCGCCGACGCCCGGCGGGCGGAATCCCTGCAGCGTCAGCTCGAGGGCACGGCCTCAAGCGTCGCGACGACGTTCGTGGATCACAGCGGCGCCGCGCGCGTGAAGGTCGTGCCACTGAGCGGCCTGGCCAGAGCGGCCGGATCCGGTGTCGGCTTCTCGCCGGTCATCGATGCGTTCATCAGCGACGGGAGCATCGACCCGGCGTCCCCGCTCGACCGGCCGGACGGAGATCTGCGCCTGGTGCCAGACCTGGACCGGCTACCGTGCTGGCCGATCCGCCGGGCTGGGCGTGGGCGCCCGGTGACCGGTTCCACCAGGACGGCACGGTGTACGCGTACTGCCAGCGCTCGTTCGCCCGAGCGCAGGTAGCCGCTGGGCTGAGCAAGGGCATCAGCGCGCTGATGGCGATTCGAGGTCGAGTGGATGGTCGGCCGCGACGCCGACGACTTTGAGCCCGCCTTCGGCGGCACCGGTTACGGGCTGAGCCGTCCTGACCAACGGGGCGGACTACATCCGGGACGTGCTCGAGAGCCTGGAAGCCGCCGGCGTGCGGGTGGAGCAGATTCACCCCGAGTACGGACCGGCGCAGTTCGAGGTGTCGGTCGCTGCACAGGACCCGGTGGCTGCCGCGGATACCTGCCTCCTGGTCAAGTTCGTGATCGCGGCCGTTTCTGCCCGGCACGGGCTGCGGGCGTCGTTCGCGCCCGCGGTCTTCACTGACAACGTCGGGAACGGCGGGCACCTGCATGCCAGCTTCTGGCACGACGGGCGGAATCTGCTCAGCGGCGGCAACGGCAGGCACGGCCTGACGGCGACTGGCGAGTCGATTGTGGCTGGCCTGCTGGATGCCATGCCTGCCCTGCTCGCCATCGGCGCTCCGTCTCCGGCCTCCTACCTTCGCCTGCAGCCGTCCCGGTGGGCCGGGGCTTACCAGATCTGGGGAGCTGAGAACCGGGAAGCCGCCCTCAGGTTCATCGCCGCCAGCCCGTCGGAGCCTGGCGCGGCCAACGTCGAGCTGAAATGCTTCGACCTCAGTGCCAACCCCTACCTGCTGACCGGGGCCGTGCTGGCCGTGGCACTGGCCGCGCTGACCGGCACACCCGGCTGCCGGACGAGGTGAGCGGCGACCCGGCCGCGCCCGGTCACCCGCAGGCCAGCCAGGCCTGCGGCTGCCGGCTAGCCTCGCCGAGGCGCTGACCGCGCTCGAGGCGAGCGAGGAGCTCCGCAGCAGCCGCCGGCGAGCAGCTGCTCCGACGTTCGCGGCCTCCCGGCGCGCCGAGCTCGAGCTTGCTGACGGCCAGCCCGACGAGGTCGTCATCGCCCACTCCCGGTGGTTGGTCTGAGGTGCGCGGCTGACCGACGACATGACGTCCACGGCTCAGATCGCGTCATCGACGAGCGTCCATGGCACCTGTCCGGCGATCTCGAGTCGCGCTGCCATGAGATCGTGGACGGAGTCGGGCGTCGCGCCGCCGCCGGGACGACCCCTTCGACAGCCAGCTCGGGTTCGCGCGTGCGGCGATGGTGTGCCCCACTGCTCGATCTTGAGCCGCTCGGGCACCGCGCCGCGAGTACGTCCGGCAGGCGCTGGAGCTTGGCGCGCCGAGGTCGCCCGCCGCATGCTGACCGCCGCAGGCGTCGATGCCTGGCTGGTCGACACCGGATACCAGAGCGATGCGGTGACCACCCCGGCCGAGCTCGGGCAGCTGAGCGGCACTCCGGCGCGCTAGATCCACGGCTGGAGTCGATCGCCGAGCGCTATCGGATCGGGCGCTCGGCGCCGGACGGCTACCGCGAGGCGAATTGACGTCGCAGTGATGCAATCGGCCGCTGCGGACGCCGTGGGCTTCAAGATCGGTGGCGGCCTACCGCTGCGGGCTCAGGCTCCGGACCCGGCCCGGCCCGAGCGAGCCGAAGTGGAGGCTGCCGCCGGCAAGTGGCTGCGCGAGATCGATGCGGGCGAGCCGGTCCGGGTCACGGATCAGGTGCTGATCCGTCACGGCATCTGGGCGGCGCTCGACACCGGCCTGCCGCTGCAGTTCACATCTGGCTACGGCGACACCGACTCGCGGCTCCCGACGCCGATCCGGCGCTGCTGCACGACTTCCTGGCTGGCCAGCCAGCCGACCGGCACGCCGGTCATGCTGCTGCACTGCTACCCCTACCACCGCCAGGCCGGGAGCGATGGCCGCCCTGTTCCCGCACGTGTACATGGACGTCGGCGAGGCACTTAATCACGTCGGCGCACGTTCCGCGGCCGTGCTGGCCGAGGCGCTTGAGCTGACCCCGTTCCATAAGATGCTGTACTCCTCCGACGCCTTCGGCCTGCCTGAGCTGCACTACCTGGGCGCCGTCGGGTTCCGGCGCGACATGGACCGCCTGACGACCGCGTTCGTCGCCGACGGCGCCTGGTCGCCAGCCGATGCCGGACGCGTCGCCGACATGATCGGCAGCTGGCAACGCCGGGCGCGTCTATCAGCTGGGCACTGCATGACGGGCCTGACAGCGACCTTACGGCGCCGCTAAGAGCCGCAGTCCTCGCTCACCAGGTGGCTGCGAGCTGCCCGCCGCGGTCGAGCTGCGCCACGATCTGCACCGGCACGCCGGAGCTGTCCGGAGCCGAGTACGCGACCGCAGCCGCCGCGCCGCTGCGCTGGGCTGGCCCGACGCGCCGGCTGTCGCCGGGACCGGGCGGCTCATCCGCATCGGGCCGCCCGGCGGCCCGGCCATCGCCATCCGCGCGGAGCTGGACGCACTGCCGGTCGCCGAGCGAGCACCGGCGTCTCCTGGTCGTCGTCGACCGGTGCCATGCACGCCTGCGGCCACGACGTCCACCTGGCTGCGCTGACCGCCCTCGGCCGGGCGGCACAGCACGGGGCGACTGCCGGTGGCGCTGCTGGCCGTCCTTCAGCCGCGGGAGGAGACAGCCCCGTCCGGCGCTGCTCGACATTGCTGCCGACGCCGAGCTTCGCGGCGCAGCGAGCCGGCCGCGGTCATCGGCGTGCACCTCCAGCACCAGTTCCCGGCCGGGACCGTGGCGCGGCGACGGGCACCATCAACGCGGCGACCGACGACTTCGAGATCACGGTCACCGGCACCGGCGGGCACGCCGGATACCCGCACCTGGCGGCCGATCCGATGCTCGCCCTGTGCCAGTCCGTCGTTACCCTGCAGCAGCTGTCAGCCGGCGCATCGACCCGACTCACGCGGCCGTTGTCTCTGTCGGCGCCCTGCGGGCAGGCCAGGCCGCGAACGTCATCCCGGCGACCGCGACCGCGCCGGGCACGATCCGGACGCTGGACGGCGCGGACCGCGAGTTCTTCCGCGCGGCAGTCGCGTGAGGTCGTCGCGGAGATGTGCCGGGCGCACGGCTGCGAGGGCGCGGTCACCGTCGACGCCCGCCGAGCCGGCGCTGGTCAACGATCCGCGCCTGGCGACGGCCTGCCAGCGCGCTGCTGGGCGACGCCGGCTTTGCCGTCGATACCGAGTTCCGCTCCTGCGGTGCAGACGACTTTTCCTACTACGCGCCGCGTCGCGAGTCCGTCATGCTGTTCGCCGGCAGCGGCACGCCGGTCAGCCTGCACCACCCCAGTTCCTGCCCGCGGACGAAGCCGATCGGCGAGGTCGCCAGGGTCATGCTCGCCGGGTACCTGGCCGCGCTGACCGCACAGCTGAGCTAGCGCCGTCAGTACGTGATGAAGGCTTCCTGCCGCTAGCGGCAGGAAGCCTTCATCGTGAGCCAGCAGCTAGCCGGCGCTGGTTACGAGCTCACGCTGAACCCGTTGACGTTGAACGTCTGGCCGCCGCCGTAGGGTGCCTCGATGCCGTACTCGACATCGAGATCGCCGGTGTCAGCAGAGGTAATGTAGCCATCCGCCTTCAGCTGGCTGATGATACTGGCGATGTTGACAGTGCCGCTGGTCACGTTCTTCGGCAGCACCACCGACACCGTGCCGGTGGAGTTGCTCCCTGCGACCCAGACCTTCGACCCATCACTCAGGGTTCCGGCCACCGACCCGGCAGGCACCTGGCCGTTGACGTAGTTCCAGATCATCAGCTCCAGGTCGCCGGTCCAGTTGTTACTGGTCGCATCCGCAGCCGTGGTCAGCCAGATGTCGTAGGCGTACTCGTAGTCCAGCCCACTGCTGTTAGCAGGCGGCGTGATGTCGAAGCTCGACGTCAGCGTCGACGGCAGCGCCTTATAGATCAGGCACTGGTCAGAGGGATAGCCGACAACCTCGGTCGTCCCCTTGTTCGCGTTCAGCACCACCGAGAACGACGCAAGGTCACCGTTTGTTGCCGACTTCTCGCTCACCGAGTAACCGACATTGCTCGCGTCACCCGACCAGGTGTCCACACCGAAATTGCACGCCGCGTTGCCAGTCGGAACCGAGCTAATCGGCGTCACTGGCGCTGGTGACGAGGGTGCCGGGGCGGGCGACGAGGACGTCGGCGACGGTGATGGTGATGGTGCCGAGGATGGTGCCGAGGATGGTGCCGGGCCCGAAGGTGGTGTGCCGGTCGGGTTGGTAGCTACCGGGGTAGCACTGAATGTGCTGCCGGCGTCCTGACCGAACGGGCCGGTGCATGCCCCGCTGGACTGCTCGGCCGATGAGCTGCACCTGTCTCCGCTGGCCACGTTCCCGGTCCAGTCGCTCCAGCTGATCTTGTCGCCGTTGCCCTGGTTCCAGGCCACGAAGGTCGACGGGCCGTTGTAGGTATTGTCCGACCACGTGTCGTGCGAGAAGAAGGTCAGCTGGGTGGGTACTGCCCAGTCCGGCTCCTTGCTGTTCGGGCCGCCGTACTCGCTGAAGGTTCCGCCAGCGCCGCAGTCCGCCCAGTCCCTGGAGTTGCAGTCCGGGATGTTCGACGGGTTGAAGTCGATCACGTTGCCCGTGACGCTGACGTTCGCAGTCTGCCACTGGCAGCCGTCCCACCAGTCCGCTGCGGGCGAGCCAGTCTGGTTGCCCACGTAGGTAGTGGTGCTGACGGTCGCGGTGGGCAGGTTGGCAGCGCAGGCTGACAGCGTGAACGGGCTGTCCGACCCGCCGGTCAGCGTGCAGGCGCCGTCGGAGCCGTCACTGCAATGACGGTTGGAGTTCTGCCACAGGAAGATATTGCCGCCGTTGTCGACGAGCGTGTTCCCGCGGATGACTGACTGCGTCGGGTATGCGCCCTGCCCTGCGCAGGACGCCTCCGGGCAGGCAGGCACCGAACCGTCGGCCGTGTCGCTGCCGCTCTCGCTGACGTAGATGGCCGACTCGGGGAAGCCGGGATTGCTGAGCCCGTCGGTCCAGTTGTTGTCGGCCATGTAGTTGTCGGTGATCGAGAAGTTATAGGAGATCTCCTCGAACACGGCCTGTCCCTCGTTACCGATCATCCGGTTGCCGGTAATCGTGGTATTGGCGTTGTCAGTGTCGATCCATGCGGCCGGGCCCCAGTTGTCGTGGATGTAGTTGCCCTTGATCGTCACGCCGTCGGTGTGCCAGAGCTTGAAGCCGCCCTGATCGCCGTCCGGCGTCACCGTGCCGCAGTTCGGGTTCCGGTCAGCGGCCGGAACCGGATCGTAGTTATTCCAGCCGGCTGCCGAGTTGCTGAGCAGGCCGGAGTAGTCGCAGGTGTCGTTGTAGCTGATCTCGTTGCTCGCGACGGTGATGTCGTAGGGACCACCAGTCAGCGAGTCGGCGCCCCAGGAATCGACCAGCGACGACTGGAAGCCGTACTGCCCGTTCAGCGTGAGGCAGTTGTTCGTGATCGTGTTGTCGGTACCGGCGAAGATGCCAGCGCCGGGCACGTTCAGCGTGACGGTGTTGTCCTTGATAGTCCAGCCGGTGTTGGTGTCCTGGTTGATCGCCGCCGCGTTCTGGGTCGGGGTGAACTTCTCGATCGTGAGGTATTCGATCGTCACGCCGGGCTGGTTGCCGAGGGTGGAGTTGGAGTCGATCGCCCACGGCTCGGCTGCGGAGTAGCTGCCGGAAAGGATGCTCGGCGTGCCATTCGCCAGGCCCCCGACGAAGGCATCATTCGTGTCTGCCTGGAAGCTGCCCGCGTGCGTTCCGGGAAGCAGGTAGTAGACGGTGTTCGGGCTCAGCTGATAGGACTCGTAATCCTTCGTGCCCGTCGCCAGTACCACGCCGGCCGTGTCCTTGGGGAAGTCCGAGCCGGCCGTACCGTAGGTCGGCAGCCCGGCAGTGCCGCTTGCGTACACGCCTGCCGCTCCGTCGTAGTTGTACGGGGAATTCAGGACCGGCTGGCCGCACACGGCCGCAGTGCCAGACTGGACTGCACCCGGGGCGGGAGTAGTAGGAGCGGAGGCCGGGGTACTGGGTGCAGAGCTCGGGGTCGCCGGAGCCGAGCTGCTCGGTGCTGGCTTACTCGGGGCGGGCGTCGGCGTCGCAGGGCCTGAACTGCTCGGCGCGGGCTTGCTTGGAGCCGGATTGCTCGGCGCGGGCTTGCTCGGTGCCGGCGAGGTCGGTACGGGAGCCGGAGACGTCGGCGCGGGTGCCGGACCCGGCGGCAGCGGGTGCCGGCCAATCGGGATCCGCTGATCCGTCCCGGACGTGGCCACCACTGCGCGCCAGGCCTGGATGGACGCCTGGTCCGTAAGCTCAGTTCCCGGCAGTGCCGACGGGCTGGTCAGCACACCGAACAGCGCGCCGCTGCTCATCAGGTAATCACCGACGGTCTTGAGCCACATCGGCCGGCCCTTTGCCGTCGCGAGCGCAAAGCCGGCGAAGCCAAACTGCAGGCCGGCGCGCTTGGCGGCCGCGACCGCAGGGCCCATGAAGACATCAGGCGGCGTGAGCCGCGGGTCGCGAGCGGTCAGCGTCCCGGCCGGGTAAGCGTCCCAGGCGACGGTTCTGACCACGTGGTGGCCAGGCAGGTAGCTCTTCCACTTCACGCCGGAGCGCGGCTGGAGGTCTGCTGCACTCAGGATCAGGGTCGGCGTCAGGTAGCGGTTCCCGGCCTTGCGAGCCAGCGCCGCAATGTGCGTCCACGCGCGGCGGTACTGCGACACGGTGAACTGACGGCGACCGACCTTGGCCTCAGGCTCGCTGTAATACGCGTAGTAGATCCGGTGCCCGGACGGGGCAGTGTCGAAGAACCGGGACAGCGCGCTGTCGTCAGCGCCCGCCAGGACCGCACCCGGCGAGGCGGCAAAACTGAGAATGACCGCCGACTTGTTGATCGCTGCAGGGCCGGTCGTCCAGGCGTCTGCTGCGGGCAGCCCGGAGTAGGAAATCCGGATGATCGGCAGGTGGCCGAAGTCACTGGTCTTGACCGCAAGACCAGTGCCGCCAGAGACAGACGCGCCGAACTCCGTGCCGACCGGCGCCCTCGCCGCCTCGAGCACGATCGTCGGGCTGGCCGGGCGGAAGGACAGGACGAGGCCGCCTGCCACCAGCGCCGAGGCGGTCACCACGGAAGCAGCCCAGGCCGCGCGGGCCCGCATAGATCTTGGCGAACGTCGCCGGGGAGGCCGGGCGCTCGCATGACGAGCGCGCCCGGCGGGGCCGCTAGCGGTCCCGTTGTCATTCCAGCCTGCCGAGTGCCTGCCGGTCCAGCCTGCTGAGTGTCTACCGGGCCCCAGGGCGCCCATGTTGTAACCCTTCTCCTCGGCCGCCTACCGGGTTAGCTGACGGGTTCGGGCCGGAGTAGCCCTACAGCGGAGCTGCGACCGCTCGGGCGGTCGCAGCCCGCCGATTCACCCCAGGGGACATGCGCGTGGGTCCCCGGCTCCCTGGCCATCAGGGACTCGGCGGGTGCCGCATGAAGCTCCGCGCTGGAGTCACATGCGGCTAAGAACAGTCCGTGAGAGTAACGGAACTTTAAGCTCGGGGAGCGGGGATTCAATAGAATTCCCAGAGCATTCGCCGTGAATTTCGTAACATCACCAGATGATCCGCGGAAAGCTGCCGGCCATCTGGCTCATCCCGCGAGGATGCGCGCTCGTGGCTCGATATATCCGCGTTCGCGCAGGTCAGAGCAGGATCAGGCGACGGATATAACTGACTTCGTGATCTGCGCGTGATACCGCATCTGCAGAACGAATTTCCAGCGGGTAATCACCGCAACTGCACGGCCGGTAACTCAATGTCACTGGCTAATCAGGGACCTGAGTCGGTCGCGCTGCTTCGGCGCCGAACTGGCGTCCGGCCCTGCGGCTGGCTCGGACGAGGTCGCTGCGCCACCGGCGGGATCGGCCGTTCTTCCTGTTGCCCGACGGCCAGCTCCAGGAGCTCGCCGTGATGCACGATCTCCAGCGGATCGCCGTCAGCAAGCAGGTACCGCGCCGATGGCCGGATGATCTCCACCCGCAGCCGACGGTTCCGGATGAAGATCGTGAACGCAAGCCTGGCGATACCGTCCGGCAGCCGCGGCGCGAACGCCAGGCTGCCATCGCGGTGCCGCAACCCGGCGAAGCCGCTGATGAGCGCAATCCAGGTGCCCGCAAGCGATGCGATGTGGACGCCGTCCCTCGTGTTGTGCTCGAGATCATCCAGGTCGATGAGTGCGGTCTCCCCCAGGTAGTCGAAGGCCAGGTCGAGATGACCGACCTCGGCCGCGATGACCGCCTGCGTGCACGCCGACAGGGAGGAGTCACGGACCGTCAGGGCCTCGTAGTACTCAAAATTCCGCGCCTTCTGCTCGGCAGTGAACGCATGACCGCACAACTGCATCGCCAGGACCAGATCCGCTTGCTTGACTACCTGCTTGCGGTAGAGGTCGAAATAGGGATAGTGCAGCATCAGCGGGTAATGGTCCGCGGGGGTGCCCGCGAAGTCCCAGACCTGGTGACCGGTGTACCCGGCAGCCTGCGGGTGCACGCCGAGCACGTGGTCGTAGGGCACGACCATCGCGTCGGCTGCGTCGCGCCAGCTCGCCGACTCCTCGGGGTCGACCTCCAGTTCGCTGGCACGATCGGGATACTTCTCTGCCGCGGCCGCCGCGGCCGCCAGGTTCCGCTGCGCCATCAGGTTCGTATAGACGTTGTCGTCCGCGATCGCACTGTACTCGTCGGGCCCGGTCACGCCGTCGATATGGAACCGCCTCTCGCTGTCGTGATGACCGAGCGACCGCCATAGCCGGGCAGTCTGCACCAGCAGCTCCATGGCTGGTCCTCGCTCGAACTCCGCGTCACCGGTCGCGTCCACGTAACTCGCAGCGGCATAGGCGATGTCGGCGTTGATGTGAACAGCCGCCATTCCGGCAGGCCAGTAGGTCGAGCATTCCTGGCCCGCGATCGTGCGCCACGGGAACGCAGCGCCGGCGAACCCGAGCTCGGCTGCCCGCTCCCTGGCGGTGCCGAGGAGGCTGTGCCGCCAGCGCAGAGCGCTGGCCGCTGCCTCGGGAGCTGTCAGCATCAGCGGCGGCAGCACGAAGGCCTCGGTATCCCAGAACGCATGCCCGTCATAGCCGGGCCCGGTGAGGCCCTTCGCCGGGATCGGGCGCTCCTCGCCGCGGGCGGCCGCCTGAAGTACGTGGAAGAGGCCGAACCGCACGGCCTGCTGAATCTCGACGTCCCCGTCGATCTCGACGTCCGAGCGGTCCCAGAACGTGTCGAGGTAGGCGCGCTGGTCAGCTACCAGGCCATCCCAGCCGGCCTGCTTGGCGCTGATAAGCGCCGCCCATACCTGATCGCGGACAGCCTCCAGCGACCGCGTGCTCGACCAGCCGTAAGCCACGAACTTGATCAGCCGAAGTCGCTGCCCTGGCTCCAGCACGGCCGATGCGGTGACCAGGCCGCTGTCCTCGTGGGCGTGCGCTTCGGTCAGGATGCTCACCGGGCTGTCGATCACGTGATCCATCGCAGCGCCAACGCGCAGCCCGCTGCGCTGGGTGCGGTGCATGAGGACGACTGCGTATCTGTCCGTTGCCTGAGACTCGGCCATCAGGGGATGATCCAGCGCCACCGACGCGCGCGGATCCCCGGTGGGCAACGGCAGCTGCTCGTTTGCCAGCAGCTCCGACTGAACAGACAGCCGCTGCCGTCCGTTCAGCGGCTCCGCCTCGTAGCAGACGGCCGCGATGGCCCGGTGCGAGAACGACACCAGCCGGGTAGAAGTCACGCGGACCGACTCGCCGGCCGGCGAGACCCATTCGGCGCGGCGGGCCAGCACGCCCGCCCGGAAGTCCAGCAGCCTCTCGTGTGACACCACCGTGCCGTACCTGACATCGAATGGCTCGTCGTCCACGAACAGCCTGATCAGCCTGCCGTTGGTGACGTTGATGACGGTGTGGTCCGACTCTGGCCGGCCGTAGCCCGCTTCGGAGTACGGCAGCGGCCGGATCTCGTAGAAGCCGTTGAGGTAAGTCCCCGGCAGCCCGTGCGGCTCGCCCTCATCGAGACAGCCGCGCCAGCCGAGATGGCCGTTGGACAGGGCGAACAGTGACTCGCTCTGGGCCAGCAAATCGAGGTCAAGCTGCGTCTCGCGCAGAGACCAGGGGTCGACGCTGAACGCTTCCTGCTTGATCATGAGGTCATCATCGTTCGCCGGCCAGCTCAGCCAGGTCCGTGACGACGACATCGGCGCCGTGCTCGCGCAAGGCCCCGGCCTGGCCGAGCCGGTCGACTCCGACCACGTAGCCGAACCGGCCGGCCCGGCCGGCCGCCACGCCGGCCAGCGCGTCCTCGAAGACGGCAGCCACTGCTGGCTGCAGCCCGAGCGTGCGGGCGGCTGCCAGGTACATGTCAGGTGCCGGCTTGCCGGCCAGCTGGTCGCGCTTGGCGACAATGCCATCGATGCGGACCTCGAAGAGATCCTCGATGTGCGCGGCCTCCAGCACCGCGCGGCAGTTGGCGCTGGAGGAGACAACCGCGCGCCGCAGGCCGCGGTCGCGGGCGGAACGCACGTAGCGGACGGAGCTCTCGTAGACACCTGCGCCATTGGCGGCGAGCATCTCGAGCAGGATCTGGTTCTTGCGGTTGCCTAGCCCGTGAATGGTCTGCGCTTGCGGCGAGTCAGTCTCGCGGCCATCAGGGAGGTCGACGCCGCGCGAGGTGAGGAACGACCGGGTGCCGTCGGCACGCGGCTTGCCGTCAACGTACAGCTCGTAGTCCTTAACCGAGTCGAAGGGCACGAACGGCTGGCCGGCCTGTCTCGCCCGCTCGCGCAGGAAGGCATTGAACATCTCTGTCCAGGCGGCGGCGTGCAGGGTGGCGGTCTTGGTGAGCACGCCGTCCAGGTCGAACAGGCAGCCGCGGATCCCATCCGGAAGCCCAAGCACCGCACCAGCCTACGGCCCGCGTTCTCGCCCAAAAGCATCGGTTGGGCCGCCAGGCTCACATGCCGGGGCCGCATGCGTACAGGATGGTAGGCACCGGTCCCGGCGTCCGCGGATGCCGGAGGTAGTGACGAGGCGTGCCCCGAGCGGAGGTCAGCGATGGCGGATGGAATCCGGCTCAGCGGAGCCGTCATGTTCGTGCGCAACCTGGATAGATCGCTCATCTTTTACCGGGAACTGCTCGGGCTGCAGGTGACTGACCGCAGCTCGACAGCCGCGCTGCTGGTCAATCACGACGGATCTCAGCTAGTGCTGCGCGCCTTCGGGCAGAACGCGCCGCATGCACTTGGCTCGATCGGCCCGCAATACCTGACCTGGACTACTTCGAGCAAGGATGATCTCGATCAACTGGCCGAGACGCTGCGCCGGCATTCGGCATACCGGGAGACGCGCACGGACGGGGAAGTCACGGTCGTTGAGGGCCGCGACCCGGACGATCTCGTCGTCATGCTCATTTACGCCGGGCCGGGCAGTGCTCCGATGCCCCGGCTGCCGGCGCGCATCTACGCCTGGTAGGCATTCTCGGATCTGGTTCCGCGCGAGAACGCCGGCGCCTACCTGAGCGAGCCCGGCATCGCATCCTCCGCGACGAGCACCGCGTGCACCCGCTCCAGGCTCTGCCGACGGCGGAACTCCAGGCGCGCTCCGCCGCAGCGGGTTGGCGAGACCGATGCCTGCGTCTCGCACCACCTGGCGAGTAGCTGGGCCGACTGGTGATCATCACTGTCGACCGCCACCAGAAGCGTCGCAGCTTTCTGCTGGCGCGCCGGCCAGCCGACCAGGAGAAGGATCAATGACTGCTCGTCGGGCTGCGGCACTACCGCCCGGACCTGCAGCTCCGGCCAGTCCAGCGCGGAGGCCGGCTCTGGCATGATGATCTTGGCTGCCCGTGCCGACCTGCCGGTGCTGCCCGCTTGCATCAAACGCGCAGTCCAGGCCAGCAGCCCGGTGGCAACCAGCGAGATCACGGCCGCCAGCAGGGCCGCGACTATCATCTAACGACAATAGGCCGCGGCTGGTCCCGGCAGTCTGCCGCCCCCGGCCCTGGCGCACGTGCCCTCGCGAAGGAGCAGCAATGGCAGCCGGCGATCTTGCCGCGGACGGGCGCGCACACGTCCTGGCCGACGGCCACCAGATCCCCATGCTCGGCCTGGGCGTCTGGCAGGTGCCCAGCGGTCCGGCCTGCGTCAACGCCGTCAGGTGGGCGCTCGAGCTCGGGTACCGGCACATTGACACGGCTCAGGCTTACGAGAACGAGGAGAGCGTCGGCCAGGCGCTCCGCGCCAGCGGAGTACCACGCGACGAAGTCTTCATCACCACGAAGTTCCTTCCCGGCGGGAAGGACCCGGTGGCCACCGCTGAGGCGAGCCTGCGGCGGCTGGGGCTCGACCATGTCGACCTTTATCTCGTCCACTGGCCCGGCGGAGGTCCCACCTGGGCCTGGCCGGGCATGGAACGGGCGCGTGAACTGGGCTACTCCCGCTCGATCGGAGTCTCGAACTTCAGCGCCAGCGAACTGGACAAGGTAGTGGCGGCCGCAACCTCGCCCCCGGTGGTGAACCAGATCGAGTTCAGCCCGTTCAAGTACCGCCGCGCCCTGCTGCAGGCCTGCCGGCGGCACGACGTCGTGCTCGAGGCATACAGCCCGCTCGGGACCGGCCGCAATATCAGCCGGAGGGCGGTGAAACGGATCGCGGAGCGCGTCGGTAAGTCGCCGGCCCAGGTGCTGCTGCGCTGGTGTCTTCAGCACAGCCTTCCGGCGATCCCCAAGTCCACCCACCGGGAACGCATCGCGGAGAATGCGGAGATCTTCGACTTCGTCCTGCCGGCCGACGTGATGGCCGAGCTTGACGCGCTGGACAGGACCGGCGGCGCCGATGGCGCGGTTGAGCGCAAGTGGTGGCGCGGCTAGTCAGCGACCGCTTACCGGGCTCGGGCCGAGCGGAGCCGGAACCCCAGCGATATCTCCATCAAGCCGAAGAGGATCAGCCAGACACTGACCACGAAGACCAGAGCTACTAGTGAGATGCCAGGCACCGCCAGCAGCACGACGCCCGCGATGACACTCAGGATGCCCATGAACACCCGCCAGCCGCGGCCGCTCATCTCCCGATGCTGCAAGGCAGTGAAGATCTCGATCACGCCGTTCACGATCCAGAAGATTCCTAGCAGCAGGGCAAGCGCGACAATCGTGAGCAGGACATGGCGCACCGCGTAGAGCCCGACCACTAGCGACAGTATGCCCAGCAGCGCATACAAGACCCGGCTGGCGCCGCTAGCGTCCTCACTCGCGAACGCGGCAACCAGCCGGTAGATGCCCGCAACGATGAGCTGAATGCCGAAGACAATCGCCGCAGCCAGCAGCGTAATGCCTGGCCAGACGACGGCGCAGATGCCGACCGCGACGGTCACGATGCCAAAGGCCAGCAGCCACCCCCAGTGCCGCCCGATCCTGCCGATGGCCGCGGCCGGGTCCGTAACGGTCATTGGTCATTCTCCTTACGAGTCGCGCTTCCAGAACTGACCCAGCTGGCGCCATCACGCAAGCGCCAGGCCACCATCCACCGTGAGCACTTGTCCCGTGACATAGTCGGACTGAAGCAGCCCGAGCACTGCCCCGGCAACGTCAGCGGGAGCACCGCTGCGGCGCAGCGGCGCCTGCGCCCGCACAGCCTCGCGCATGGCGTCCCAGCTAGCGGTCCACGGCGTATCGATCAGGCCTGGCGCTACTGCGTTCACCCGGATCTGCGGCCCGAGCGCCTTCGCCAGCAGCAGCGTCAGGTGATTCAGCCCGGCCTTGGAGACCGCATAGGGAATCGAGCTCCCCACCGGCCGCTCGCCCGCCAGCGAGGTGATGTTCAGGATCGACCCGGACCCGCTGTCACGCAATGCGGGCACAGCTGCACGGATCATGTGCCAGGTGCCGAGCACATTGACCTCGAAGATGTCCCGCCATACCTCATCGGTGACCGCATCCAGATCCGCGTGCGGGATGACCTTCGTGGTGCCGGCGTTGTTCACGAGAATGTCGAGGCGGCCGAACCGCCGCGTAGCGGCTGCCACCAGCGAGCGGCAGGCATCGTCGTCGGCGATATCTGCCTGTTCGTACACGGCGTCCGGCAGCGACGCGGCCACCGCCTTGCCAGCCGCCACTGACGTCGCGGAATTAACCACCACCGACACGCCAGATGCGGCCAGCGCGCGAGCCAGCGCTTCGCCGATCCCGCTGGAGGAGCCGGTCACGATCGCGACCTTGCCGTTAAGGTCCATCCGTTGTTGCCGCTCCCTCGCGGTCGTAGCGCCGCTAGCGTCCGGACCACCACATTAGCCAATGGCACCATCTTTCAGCCGTTCGGCACGGTGCGTGGAGCGCCGGCGTCGCGGGTATGTGAAGCCTTCGAGCGCGCCTACCGTGCGCGGCCCGCTGACCGCCTGTCCGCACCTGCCCGGAGGTCGGGGATATGTCAGCAGCAAACACCCAGCAGCAGGCCCGCAGGGCTCTGACGGTCATCCAGCCTGAGCCGTTCAACGCCGAAGCGCCGCCATGCGCCCTGGACGCTGACATCACGCCCACCGACCTGCACTACGTCCGTTGCAACTTTGCCATCCCGGCACATAACGGCTTGCTCAGCATCGGTGGCCAGGTCAGCAACCCGATGACGCTGACAATCAGCGATTTGCGCGCGCTGCCTCCGGTTGACCGGATGGTCACGCTTGAGTGCGCTGGCAACGGACGCCTCGCCCAGACGCCGCTGCCGGCTGGCGAGCCATGGGGCAAATATGCCGTCTCGACAGCCCGGTGGACCGGCGCTCTGCTGCACGATGTCCTAGCACAGGCGCGGCTGACGGCAGCCGCCGTCAACGTCGTCTTCGAGGGGGCCGATCACGGTCCCTACGACCGCTATCAGGACATCAGCTTCGGCCGGTCGCTTGCCCTCGCCCACGCGACGGATCCCGCGGCCGAGATCCTGATCGCCTACGAGATGAACGGCGCGCCGGTGCCGCCCGCGCACGGTGCCCCGTTCCGGCTCATCGTCCCGCACTGGTACGGGATGGCGTCGGTCAAGTGGCTCAAGCGGATCGACGTCTCGGCCGACGCTTACGACGGAGAATTCCAGACCGGTCATTACGTGTACGAATGGGCCGATCAACGGCGCGAGCCGGTGACCTCGATGCGCGTGCGCGCCCGGATTACCGATCCCGCTCCGCGCTCGCGGATGCCCATCGGCAACCACACCATCCGCGGCAAGGCCTGGACGGGCACCGGTCCGGTGACCAGCGTGGAGGTCAGCCTGACTGGCGGAACCGCGTGGCGGCGCGCGACCCTCCACGCCCCGGCAAGCCCGTATGCGTGGCAGGACTGGTCATTCGACTGGCGCCCCACCCAGGCCGGGCGGCATACGCTGCGCGCTAGGGCCACGGACGCTGCCGGAAACGTCCAGCCCGATGTCCCGCCCTGGAACCGGCTCGGCTACGGCAACAACGCCGTCGAGGTGCTCTACGTGGACATCAGCTGACGCCAGTCCGAGTCGGCGGCAGTTCTGCGAGCTGGTGCAGGATGTGATCACCTTCGGACATGTAATCCAGGCCGTCGCTCTGGGGATCGTCAATGAGCCTGGCGATGCTGGCGAGCGCGATCCTGACGCGTACTTCCAGCAATCTCAGGCAGGCGAGCTCGTCCCTGACCGGCCGACCACCCGACACGTCAAGCGCCTGATGCAATGCTGACAGCAGGTGCCTTGTCGCGGAGTCGCCGAACGACGGTGCGGGCGACGGGTCTGGCGCCGCTTGCATCTGCTGCCGCCTCCTATCGGGTAGACCGATCGAAGTATCTCACGTTCCGCAGTGTATTGATTACATACGGTGAGGCGTGTCGCCACCGGGCCAGTGTCTTGTTGCCCCGCCAGAGGATCTTGAGGCATGTTGGCGTTGTGACAGGAGAAGCCGGCCCTGATGCCCCTGGCCTGCATGCGCGCAGCCGCCGGGTCATGAAGAAGACCCCCGCACGGCTCGCCGACGGCCGGGAGATCATCTACTTCGATGAGTCCGACAGCGCCGCGCGGATCCTGTCCGACTCGCGCGAGCTGCCCCCGTTCCGGTTCCGGCCGACCGTACGCTACGACGTCATACAGGACGAATGGGTCAGTCTCGCCGACTTCCGGCAGGGCCGGGCCTACCTGCCGCCCGACGACCAGTGCCCGCTCTGCCCGTCGACCGCGATCCGGGCCACTGAGATCCCGGCTTACTCCTATGACGTGGTGGTCTTCGAGAACCGCTTCCCATCCTTTGCCACGATTGCCGCGGCGGGCGGCCCGGAGGAGCAGAACCCGGAGGCTGACCCGCTCCTCCGGCTCCAGCCTGGCGTCGGGCGCTGCGAGGTCGTCTGCTTCACGGAGGACCACGACTCCTCGTTCTCGGCGCTGACGCCGGACCGGGTCCGCACCGTGATCGAGGCCTGGGTCGACCGCACCATCACCCTGTCAGCGCTCCCGTCCGTCGAGCAGGTGTTCTGCTTCGAGAACCGGGGCGAGGAGATCGGCGTGACCCTGTCCCACCCGCATGGCCAGATCTACGCCTACCCGTTCCTCACCCCACGGACGCGGCGCATGCTCGACAGTGCGCGCGCCTACCGGGAGCGCACCTGGCGCAATCTGTTCGCGGACGTGCTCGCAGCCGAGCAGCGCGGCGGCGAGCGGGTCGTCGCCCGCGGGGACTTGTGGACGGCGTTCGTCCCGTTCGCCGCCAGGTGGCCATTGGAGGTGCACCTTTACCCGCATAGCCATGCGCCCGACCTGCCGGCGCTCAGCGAATCCGAGCGTGCCGAGCTGTCGTGGATCTACCTCGACGTCCTGGGCCGGATGGAAGCAGTCTTCGACGACACCCTCCCGTACATCGCTGCCTGGCATCAGGCGCCGGTCCGCATCGACCGTGACCTCGCCCGGCTGCACTTGCAGCTCTTCTCCATCCGGCGCGGGCGGGGCAGGCTGAAGTACCTCGCAGGATCGGAGTCCGCGATGGGGGCGTTCGTCAACGACGTCAGCCCGGAGACCGCCGCCCGCCTGCTCCGCGAGGCCCGCTGATGACGACGCCAGCCGGCCAGGTGGCGGACGGCCAGCCGGACCCTGTCACGCTGGCAGCTGCCTTCACCACAGCGACGGGGCGGGCGCCGGAGGGGATCTGGTCGGCGCCGGGCCGGGTGAACCTGATCGGCGAGCACACCGACTACAACGACGGGTACGTCCTGCCGTTCGCGCTGGCGGCGCGCACGGCGGCGGCAGCAGCCCGGCGCACGGACGGGCGATTCACGGTGCGTTCCCTGCAGCGGCCCGGCCCAAGTGCCGACGTCAAGCTGTCGGAACTGCAACCTGGCTCCCTCGCCGGGCCAACCGCCTACGTAGCCGGTGTGGCCTGGGCTCTCAAGGCTGCCGGGCATGCGGTGGAAGGCATGGACATCGTGATCGACGGCGCCGTGCCAGCCGGCGCAGGCCTGTCGTCGTCCGCCGCACTGGAATGTGCGTCTGCGCTCGCCATCGCCGAGCTCAGCGGGATCCGCCTCCCTCTGGCGGAGCTCGCTCGGCTGGCGCAGCACGCTGAGAACGAGTTCGTGGGCGTGCCGTGCGGGATCATGGACCAGATGGCGTCGATGCTGGCCCGTGCCGGGCACGCGTTGTTCCTCGATACCCGCACGGGAGTCGTCGAGCACGTCTCGTTCGACCCTGCGGCGCACGGTCTCGTCCTGCTGGTGCTAGATACGCATGCCCGGCACGACCTCGCGGAGAGCGGGTACGCGGAGCGGTTCGCGAGCTGTGCCGAGGCGGCCCGCGTGCTCGGTGTGACGGCGCTGCGCGACGTGCCGGAGGCCGGACTGGCGGACGCGCTCGCCCGGCTGGCCGCGTTCCCCGTCCTCGTCCGGCGCGTGCGTCACGTGGTCACGGAGAACGCCCGCGTCCTGGCGACCGCCGACCTGCTGCGAGCGGACTGTCTTGCCGCAATCGGGCCGATCCTGACCGCCTCCCATGAGTCGCTGCGTGCCGACTTCGAGGTCAGCGTGCCAGAACTAGATACGGCAGTGTCGGCCGCCCTCGGCGCCGGAGCGCTAGGGGCCCGGATGACTGGGGGTGGCTTCGGCGGCAGCGCGATCGCTCTCGCACCGGCCGACGCTGCAGCGGCGGTATCCGCCGCGGCCGTGGCGGCTGCCCGCCAGGCGGGATACGCCTCTCCCACGGTCTGGCCCGTGGTTCCGTCCGCAGGCGCGCACCGCGACACCGTGCCGGCCGTCCGGGCAGCTCGCGACGGCTAACGCGCGCCGTCGGGACGGCCGCCCATCATCCTCAGCATCGGACCCGCGCCCGAGGCGAAGAAGCGGATCACCATGGCCGCAGCCAGGAGCAGGAAAATGATATTGAGGATGGTGGTGTAGTTCCACTGGATGCCCTCGGCGGAGACCTTCGCGGCGCGCTCGGCAGGAATGAGGCCGAGCGCGCTGAACAGGATCTCCACCACGTAGCCTGAGACGACCATCGTGCCGTAGAAGATGCCGAGGATGACGAGCATCATCCTGGTGCCGTAGTACTTCCGGTAGATGATCAGGATCGGGATGATGATCAGGTCGGCGAGGATGAACGCGAGGACGCCGCCGAAGCTGATCCCGCCGTTCCACAGCACCGCGGCCAGCGGCACGTTACCGATCGAGCAGACGAAGCTGAGCAGCGAGATGACCGGGCCGATAATCGGTCCCCACAGTTTGGCCGCTAGCTCGTGGTTGGTGAGGAAGAGGTGCCGCCAGAAGGTATCAGGCACCCAGGCGCCGATTGCGCCCGCGATAAGCAGGCCGCCGACGACATCGCGGATGACGGAGGCCCATTCCATCACGAAGATCCAGCTGACTGCGGTGGAGCCATCGCCGCTGGCTAGCCGCCGCCAGAAGCTCCCGCCAGTCTTGATGCTCATGTCCATGGCGGCGTGACCTTCCATGGACCCGGCCAGCCCCCTATCGGCCTGCTTCCGGGCGGCCTCGATGAGCTGGCCGCGCACGAAGAACCGGAACGCAACAGCAACCAGGACGATCATGATGGGCCCGGCAATGAACTCGGCGAGGGTGAACTGCCAGGCGATCAGCAGCGCAAGGATGATGCCAAGCTCGATCACCAGATTGGTGCTGGCGATCTCGAAGACCATCGCTGCGGTGAAGCTGGCGCCCTTGCGAAACAGCGCGCGGGCGAGTGCCACGGCCGCGTAGGAGCACGACGAGGAGACGGCGCCCAGGCCAGTGGCCGTCGCCAGGGTCTTGGGCTTGTCGTTACCCAGGAGGCGGGTGATCGTGTCGCGGCGAACCAGGGCCTGGATCACGGCCGACAGCGTGAACCCGAGCATCAGCGACCAGGCGATCTCCCAGGCCATTGTCCCGGCCACGCTCAGGGCATGTCCGACGGCATCAACCGCGCGCATGATGTGCGCCCTTCCCGCGCCGGAAGCCGGGCAATCGGCGCCGGACCCGGGACAGGCCATGACCTGCTATCCGGACATAGTGCCTGAATGATCTCGGAAGGGTATGATCGCCCCGGTCCTTCGCGGGGCTGGCTCTGAGAGAGTCTCGGTGCCGGGGATCTGGCTGCGGCGGACGGTCCGGTGCTCGTCGGAGGGCGTTAGCTGAATGCATACGAGTCAAATACTGCGCAAGGCCCAGGCCGCGTGGGTGGATATCGCATGGGTGACTTTCATCGGCCTGAACCTCCTGGCCATGCGACTGATCCCGGACTGGGAGACGATCCCGTTCCTGATTATCTGGGTCACCTTGACGGCAGCCTATGGCTTTCGCCTGTGGAAGCTAGGATCCACGATCCTGACGGTTGCGACTATCACGCTGGTCACCGGGGGCCTCATCGGTTATCAGGTGCTTCGCGGCAAGCAGGATGCGGACTACCTCGCGGAAGTCCCCCTGCTCGCCGTCTTGTTCGTCGTCATGGTGTGGCACTCGCGCCGCCGGGCCGCAGCACTGGACGAGATGAAGCGGGTTTCTCAGCACAATCAGCGGCTGCTGGCTGAACAACGCCAGTTCCTCCAGGATGCGTCGCACGAGCTCGGCACTCCCCTGACGATTGCGCTTGGCCATATGGAACTGATCGAGAATTCGGCCGCCGACGACTCAATCGCCAAGGACGCGCGCGTTGCCGCCGACGAGCTGCTCCGGATGCGCAGGCTGACCAGCCGCATGCTGCTGCTGGCATCCACCGAAGGCCCGGACTTCCTGCACCTTGATCCCGTGGACATCGAAGACCTCCTCATCGAGGCGGCACACCGGTGGCGGACCGTACCGCGGCGGTGGTCGGTGACCGCACAGGCGGCGGTCCAGGTGCAGGCAGACGGCGACCGGCTGACCCTTGCCCTGGACGCATTGATCGAGAACGCGGTCCACCACACCGAGGCGGGGAGCCAGATCGAGCTGACTGCCCGGCTGGTCGGTGACTTCGTCGCCGTCGCCGTGACAGACCACGGCCCAGGCATCCCGGCTGCCGAGTTTGACCGGATCTTCGGCCGGTTCTACCGCCTCGACGCCGCTCGCAGCCGCGAGCCGGGCGGATTCGGACTCGGATTGGCAATCGTGAAGGCAATTGTCGAGGCGCACGACGGCTCTGTCCGGGTGCACAGCACGGTCGGCGGGGGCTCAGTCTTCGAGCTGCTGCTGCCGGCGTCGCTCTCTAGCGCCAGTGCGAGCGGGCAGCTGCAGCAGCGTGCAATCTAGGTGCCCGCTCCAGCTGCGCATCCTGGGTTATTTGAATCTGGCCGGAACCGGGGCATGCTTGCGGTGGGACGAGAGGGTCCTCACTCAGCGGGCCAGCGCGCACGGGAGGGTGCCATGACAAACCTCGATTCGTTCCTGGAACGAGCGGCAGCTGACCACCCCGACCACGCTGCGCTGCGGATGGACGATCTCGTTCTCACCTACCGGCAGCTGCGCGAGGCCGCCCAGCGGATGAGCACACTGCTCGCCTCTGCTGGCGTTCAGCGTGGTGACCGTGTCGGCATCATGCTCCCGAACGTCCCGGCCTTCCCGATCGCCTTCTACGGGGCGCTCGCCGCTGGTGCCATCACCGTGCCCATGAACCCGCTGCTCAAGAGCCGCGAAGTCTGCTATTACCTCGGCGACTCCGGGGCACGGGTGGTACTGGCCTGGCACACCGCTGCGGCCGAAGCAGCGAAGGGCGCCGCCGACGCGGGGGCTCAGGCCATCGTGGTCGAGACTGCCGACATGGCCGGCCTGCTCGACGGGTCGGTTCCGGCCGAAGGACCCTCAGGCCGGCAGGACGAGGACGACGCCGTCATCCTGTACACATCGGGGACGACGGGCACGCCGAAGGGCGCTGAGCTCAGCCATGCCGGCCTGGTCCGCAATGCCGAACTCACTGCGCAGACCCTGCTGAACAACAGCCCGGACGACGTGATGATGGGGTGCCTGCCGCTGTTCCACGTCTTCGGCCTGACCTGCGGGCTCAACGCCACCGTCGCATCCGCCGGTACGCTGACGCTCCTGCCGAGGTTCGACGCCGCCAAAGCGCTGGAGATCATTCAGCGCGACGCCGTGACCATCTTCGAGGGCGTGCCCACCATGTACGCCGCCATGCTGCACCAGCCGGGGGCTGACCCGGCCCAGACCGCGACACTGCGGGTCTGCGTTTCCGGCGGCGCGTCGCTGCCGGTGGAGATCCTGCGCGGCTTCGAGAAGAAGTTCGGCTGCGTCATCCTCGAAGGCTACGGGCTGTCCGAGACGTCCCCAGTTGCGTCATTCAACCACCCGCACAAAGTGCGGAAGCCGGGCTCGATCGGCACTCCTATTGAGGGTGTCGGACTGCGGCTCGTCGATGACGACGGGCATGACGTCGCCCAAGGCGAGATCGGCGAGATCGCTATCCGCGGCCACAACGTGATGAAGGGCTACTGGGGGAAGCCCGAGGCAACCGCCGAGGCCATCACCGACGGCTGGTTCCACACCGGCGACATGGCCAGGGTCGACGAGGATGGCTATTACTACATCGTCGACCGCAAGAAGGACCTGATCATCCGGGGCGGCTACAACGTGTACCCGCGAGAGATCGAGGAAGTCCTGCACGAGCACCCTGCCGTCGCAGAGGTGGCCGTGATCGGGATGCCGCACGCTGAGCTCGGTGAGGAGGTCGGCGCCGCCGTAGCCCTCAAGCCAGGCGCCACCGCGACACCCGAGGAACTTCGCGCTTTCGCACGGGACAAGGTCGCGGCGTACAAGTATCCGCGCCGCGTCTGGCTGGTCGACTCGCTGCCCAAGGGACCGACCGGGAAGATCCTGCGCCGCGAAGTGCACCCGCCTGAGGACGCGACCTAAGCACGCCTCACTCAGGCAGGCTGCAGCTCCCTGGCCAGGAAGTCGCGCATGAGGTCGGCGCGCCGGTCGCCACCAGCGTCGGCGGCCGCCGGTCCCGGAGGAGCTCCTGCATCGCCGCAGCTCGTCCAGCTCAAGGTAAGCGCGCGAGTCCTCGCGATGCTCGGCCGATCCGTCCGCCCAGTACCGGCCCAGCGTCGCCCACCAGCCGCGCGGCTCCTCCGGGTACAGCGGCGCGTTCTGCGCAATGACTGCGGTCAGCCGATCGGGGTGCCACAGCGCCAGCCGGAACCCTATCGGGCCGCCGAAGTCCATGACGTAGATGGCGAACTGACGAACGCCAAGCTGGTCGAGCAACTTGTCGATCACCCCGGCAAGATGATCAAACGTGTAGTTGAAGCCCGTCCGGTCGGGTACTGCGCTGTGCCCGAAAGCCGGATAGTCCGGCGCGATGATGTGATACTCGTCCGTGAGCTGCGGGAGCAGGTCGCGGAACTTCCGCGACGACGAGGGGAAGCCATGCAGCAGGAGCAGCACCGGCGCATCCGGGGACCCCGCCTCGCGGTAGCAAACATCGACTCCTTCCACGACGGCGTTGCGGTAATGCATGGTCATCGTCCCGGCCTCCTTGTCGTCGCCAGCGGTGCTTCAACGCTGGCACGCTCCCGGCCCGGCGACATCACCCGTTTTCGTAGCAGTACGGTCCTAGGTTCCGGCTGGCGCCAGTGGCCTTCGGCACCGAGAGCGGCAGGCGTCGCGGCCTCTTGAGCTCTCCCCAGCGAAATCTGGGGATGGCTCCCCTTTCCTGGGGCGCCATTGCCGGCCATGATCGTCGGCAGGCGGTCCATCATGCCGCGGGCTCTAAGGCAAGGTTTGATGACAATGAGACTTGGAACGACTTTCCGCGGGCGGCGCGCCATTGCGGCCATCGCGATGGCAACGGCGGCTGTGGCCGCGCTCGGATTGGCAGTGCCTGCACTGGCATCGCCCACGGCGCCGTCGGACCGCATCCTCAGCGCGCGAGAGGGTGGAGCTGCCTCGGGGGTGCCGTGGGGCAAGGTCGGGCCGGGCTGGGCGCTGGCGCTGTACTCGGCGAGCCAGGCCGGAGAGGGCCTCAAGAACCCCAAGGCAGGACCGTCGACGCTCTACCTGGTGAGCCCGCAGGCCGGCCGGTACAAGCTGTTCACCTGGTCGGCCCACAGTCCGCAGGCAGGCTGGAACCTGCTTGACTGGTCAGGCGATACCACCAGGGCGCTGTTCTCTTCCTCCCCTGGCTTCGGCGCCGGTCGTGAGCGCATTTATCAATTGCAGCTCCGGACCGGCAAGGTCACGAGTTTCAGGTTGCCCGCCCATGTCACCGCAGTCGGTTACACCAGGCCCGACGGGCTCAACATCCTGGCCGAGAAGGGGGCGCTGGGGAATGGCAACAGCAGCATTACCCTGCAGCGCTACAGCCTGACCGGCACGCTGCAGATAGCCCTGGCTACCGTCAAGGGGCTGGATCTCCTGGCCGGCATCACCGGAATCCCGCCGGCGCCCTACAACTCGGGCGGTACCAAGCTAGCCGCCGGGACCACGAATGGCCTCGAGCTGATCAGCAATGCGGGCGGCGTGAGCCGGAAGCTGCCCGTTCCCGGCGTCAAGTTCGGGTGCGACGCTGTCCGCTGGTGGAGCATGCGCACGATTCTGGCGAGCTGCTCAGTGGGGAATGAGCCGGGACCGCAGCTGTGGCTCGTCCCCGCTAGCGGCGCGAAGCCCACGGCACTCACGCCGCGCCGCACCGGCGGCTTCGACCTTGGCGACTTCAACGCCTGGCAGCTGTCGAGCGGGCTGTACGTCGACGGCTTCGGGGCGTGCGGGACCCTGGTCATCGGGCGCCAGCCCGCACACGGCAAAGAGCAGCAGGTCAGCGTGCCTGGCGCCCCCAGCAGCCTGGTCGTCAACGCCACCAGGTCAGAGCTCATGGTCGAGCGCATCAACGGATGCAATCCAGGAGTATCGCTCGTCTGGTTCAACCCCGCAACGAAGGCGATGAAGGTCGCTATCGCCGTGGCCGGCAAGCATCAGGAGGGCGTGGTCGCGGTGGTGCCGTACTTCATCGCCGGCAAGTTCTAAGCCGTTCACGCTTAACACCTGCCGATGCCCGAATGGCAGAGCCGACGGCCGACAGCTAGGCACCTAGGCGTTGCCGTCGTCGCGGTCGTCGCACTAGCGGCGGCGACCGGTTCGTGCACTAGCCAGGCCACAACGTCCAGTGCGCACATCCCGCACGCCGCGCTGGTCGTCAGCCTGACCGATGGCCAGATCCGGGGGAAGCAGGCCGGCAGTGCAGATGAGTATCTCGGCATCCCGTATGCGGCGCCGCCGGTGGTCAGGTTGCGCTGGCGGCCGCCGCAGCCGCCAGCGCGCTGGCACGGCGTCCGCATGGCGACCAAGTTCGCACCGCATTGCCCTCAGCCCGCGGCGTGTTCGGGCGAGCCAGCGCGTCGGAGGACTGCCTCTACCTGAACGTCTTCGCTCCGGCCGGTCATCCCGGCAGCAGGCTGCCGGTCATGGTGTGGATCCACGGCGGCGGCTTCGTCGGCGGCGAGAGCGATGACTACGACCCGAGCGGGCTGGTCGCCCGCGGGGTCATCGTCGTCACGATCAACTACCGGCTCGGCGCGCTCGGCTTTCTTGCTGATCCGGCTCTGGCGGATCGTCGCGGCGGGCCGACTGGCGACTACGGGCTGATGGACCAGCAGGCAGCGCTGCGATGGGTGCAGCGGAACATCCGAGCGTTCGGCGGGAATCCTCGCAACGTGACCCTCTTCGGCGAGTCAGCGGGCGGCCAGAGCGTGCTGCTGCAGCTCATCTCGCCGGGTGCGCGCGGCTTGTTCGCCAGGGCAATCGCCGAAAGCGGCGGCTACGCTCTCAACCCGGTCTCCCTGGCCAGTGCCGAGGCAGCGGGCCGCGCGTTCGCCGCCAAGGCAGGCTGCGCCAGCCACACGGCCAGGTGCCTGCGCAGCCTCCCCGTCACCACCATCCTGGCAGACCAGGACCCGTCGGGCGCCTCGGCCGACATCGATGGCCTGGTCCTGACCCAGCAGCTGAAGACGGCCCTCACCAGCGGCGATTTCAGCCACGTGCCGGTGATTGACGGCTCCAACCACGATGAATGGCGATTGTTCGTCGCCCTCGCCACCGTTGAGGGTCATCCGGTCACAGCAGCCAACTACCAGTTGATGATCGCCTCGACGCTGCATGTCTCGCGCCGGATCGGCGGGCTAATCGCCGCCCGTTATCCGCTGAGCGACTACAAGAGCCCGGCACTCGCACTGAGCACCCTCGGCACTGACGCCATCTTCTCCTGCCCGACGCTCAAGCTCGATCAGGGGCTGGCCCGGTACGTACCGACCTACGCCTACGAGTTCAGTGACGAGAACGCGCCGAGCCCGTATCCAAGCGTCGGCTTCCCGTACGGCGCAGCGCACGCTTTCGAGCTTCCGTACCTCTTCACGCTGCCAACTGTGCCGCCGTCGCTGCTGTCGGCGCCGCAGAACCAGCTCGCTGCAGCGATGCGCCAGGAGTGGACGAGTTTCGCCAGGTCGGGGGTGCCGTCTGCAGCCGGAGTCCCGGCCTGGCCTCAGTTCACCTCGGCCAGCCAGTCGATAATGTCCCTCGTGCCGCCAGCGCCGGCCGCGGAGTCCGACTTCTCTGCAGAGCATCAGTGCGGCTTCTGGGCGCTCGGCGGCGACTAAATACCGCTGTCCCTCAGTCCCGGTCAGGGTGACTACGTCGGCGCGAACTGTCAGGCAAGAACCTGGATGTGGTCCGCTACCGCGGTAACGCCCGGAACCGACCACACCGCCGCTATCGCGCGGTCGTGACCATCCCACGAGCTCAGCGCGCCGGACACGATCACGGTCCCGTCGCGGCGGCTCGTCACCCGAACTTCGCCGTCATCTAGCCCCGCACTCCGCTCGAGCGCATCGACGATGTCGTGCAGCACATCCCTGCGTACCTCCCGGTCATCGCGCGGATCAGCGTCAACGGCCTGACGGATCTGGCCGGAGCTCGCGCCTGGGATGGTAATGACCTGCTCAGCGTCGTGCAGCATGCTCTTCACCCGTTGTCTCCCCTGTCTGCCGCCCCCGCCGTTCTCGTTCTCGGCCACGTTATGGCGCCCCATCCGAACTGTCCAATAGATGAAACATGAGATAGCAATCGGCTCGACCGATCGATTTGCCTAAGGGCGGCCTGAGCCTGAGAAATGTGCGCCCGGGCCGCGCTCGCCGAGCAGTTCGCGGACGCGCGGCACGACCTGGTGACCGTACAGCTCGATGTTGGTCATCAGCTGGTCGTGCGTCAGGCCTGGCAGGCCGTATTTCAGGTCGAACCGGTTCGCTCCAAGGGCCTGGACGTTAGTCGCGATCTTGCGTGCCACAGTCTCTGGCGAGCCGACGTACAGCGCTCCGTGCGGCCCCGTTTCCCGCTCGAAGGACTCCCTCGTCGGCATCGCGAAACCCCGCTCTGCGGCGACCAGGCTGAAGATGTCCCGCCAGCGGGGCCAGAATTCCGCCTTCGCCTGCTCGTCGGTGGCTGCGACGTGGCCGGGCGAGTGCACGAGCACCGGCAGCGGCGGACGGCCGAACTTCTCCAGGGCTCGCTGAAATAGCTCGGAGTACGATGCGAACCGGGTCGGCGGGCCGCCGATGATGGCGAGCGCCAGCCCGAACCCGAGGCGGGCGGCGCGGATTACCGACTGCGGGTTGCCGCCGACTCCAATCCACGTCGGGAACGGGCCGCGTTCGGTATTCGGAACTACCTCCTGGTGCAGCAGCGGGGCACGGGTCTTGCCTGTCCAGGTGACCGGCTCGCCCTTGAGCAGTTCGGCGAACAGCGCCGCCTTCTCCTCGAAGAGCTGCTCATAGTCAGCCAGGTCGTAGCCGAACAACGGGAACGATTCGATGCTCGACCCACGGCCGAGGATGACCTCGGCGCGGCCACCGGAGATCGCGTTCAGTGTGGAGTACCGCTGGAAGACCCGGACCGGGTCATCCGAGCTCAGGACGGTGACGGCCGAGCCGAGGCGGATTCTCTCGGTCCGAACCGCGATCGCGCCGAGCACCACGTCACCGGCGGGCATCGGGAAATAATCAGTGTGATGCTCGCCGATCCCGAAGAAGTCGAGGCCGACCTGCTCGGCGAACACGCCCTGCTCGACCACATTGCGGATGGTCTGCGCATGCGTCAGCGGCTGGCCATCGGCGTCGCTGTTGCTGTCGCCGAACGTGTCGAGTCCGAAGGTATATGTCATCTGGCGCTCCTCGCGTCCTCACTTATGGCCCGCTCGAATTCGGCTCGCGTCAGAACGCTCCCGAAGACCGGGCTACCGGGCTGCAGCGCTCGGCCCGCTCGCAGGCTGTCGAGGCGAACGGGGTCGTAGCCGATCCGGCCGATCAGGCCCGCGATCGTGGCGACCGCGGCCGGATCGTCGCCAGCCACGCCAGCAGCCTGACGATCCTGAATGCCGGGCGGCCGCGCCCGGTCCTCGAGTTCGTGATAGCCGATGTGGTTGAGCGCCTTCACCACGGCCGAGCTAGCCAGCCGCATGGCCACGGTCTCGCTGCTTCCGCCGCCTTCGAACGCCGGCAGCACGCCGTCGCTGGCAGGCCAGTAATTCATGGCGTCGACCACCAGCCGTCCGGCCAGCAGAACGGGGTCGATGTCCAGGAATCGGTGCAGGGGTATGGCGAGCACCACGATGTCCGCGCCCGCCACGGCCTCGCTGGCCCACTTCGGCTGCGCGCGTGGGACGATCAGCTCGGTGATGAGCGCGATGTCGTGCGGGTCGCCTGAGGTGGCAATGGTGACCCGATAGCCCGCCCTGATGGCCAGCCGCGCGATAACCGGACCGACATGGCCAGCGCCGAGCACGGCCAGCCTGCTGTGCTCTGCCATCAGGAGCCCACGACCCCGACGGTGCTCATTCCTGGCCCTCCTCGTTGCTGGGTTTCGGCCACGGGAGTTAAACGGACTTTACCCCGGTTCCATTCCCGCCTTAGAGTGGGCGCATGAACCAGGCTGGTCCGGCTCTCACGCTGGGCATCCCGCCTCCTGAGCGCGCTGATGCTGCGCGCAACCGGCGGATCCTGCTGGCCACAGCCCGCCAGATGCTGGCCGAGCAGGGAGCCGACAAGATCACGATGGATGGGCTGGCCGAGCGGGCCCGGCTTGGCAAAGGGACGGTGTTCCGGCGCTTCGGCACGCGCGCGGGAATCTTCCAGGCGCTGCTGGACGACGACGAGCGCGGCTTTCAGGAACGGGTGCTATCCGGGCCTCCGCCGCTTGGCCCGGGCGCAGCCCCGGTGGACCGTCTGATCGCCTACGGGCGGGCGAGGATCGATTTTCTGGCCGGGCATCGCGAGGTCGCCCGTGCCGCGCTGGACGGCAGCCAGCCGGTGCCCGCCGGCGCACAGACACCCATGTCCAGCGCGCACATCCGCTACCTGCTCCGGCAGATGCACCTCGGCGCCGCCGAGCCGGATGTGCTGGCCCTCCAGCTCACCGCGGCGCTCGACGGTCCGCTGCTGCTCTACCTGTCGGATACCGCCGATTACCCGCAGGTCTCCGCGCGGCTTCGCCGCGGCTGGGAAGACCTAGTCCTGCGCGTGTGCAGACCCGGCTCAAGTACGGGCCCCGGAGCGGCCAGACGGCAGGTCGGCTGAGCCGCCGCGCGTCAGCGCGAGCGGCTTGACGACCTGGTCGTACAGCTGCTCGCTGACGCCATTAGCCAGGGCGGCCTGCTTCAGGCTGAGGTCACGGTCGATCGCGTAGTGCGAGATGACCGATGCCTGGTCGTAGCCGATCACGGGTGACAGCGCCGTCACCATCATCACGGACCGCTCGACGTCCGCCTTGAGCTTAGGCCGGTTGAGCTCAGCCCCTTCGATCATGAACTCGCGGAAGTGATCCGACATGTCCGCCATGATCAGCGCGGAGTGCAGGTAGTTGTTAATCAGCACTGGCCGGAAGGCGTTGAGCTCGAAGTTCCCTTCGGCGCCGCCCATCGTGACCGCGACGTCAGAGCCGATGATCTGGATGGCCACCATGAGCATCGCCTCGGCCTGCGTCGGGTTCACCTTGCCGGGCATGATCGATGAGCCTGGCTCGTTCGGCGGGAGGAGCAGCTCATGCAGTCCGGTCCGCGGTCCGGAGCCGAGCCAGCGCATGTCGTTCGCGATCTTGTAAAGAGTCACTGCGGCGCACTTGAGCGCGCTGTGGGCCCGGACCATCCGGTCGAGTGTGCCCTGCGCCGTGAACTTATTGCGTGCCGTCTGGAACGGCGTGCCGGTCATCGCGGCAATCTCTGCGGCGACCTGCTTGCCGAATCCTGGCGGCGCGTTGAGGCCGGTACCGACGGCGGTCCCGCCCATGGCCAGCTTCAGCAGGCCACGGGTCGCGTACTCCACGTCGGCGATGGCGTCGTCGAGCGCGCCCGCATAGCCCGACCATTCCTGGCCGACGGTGAGCGGCGTGGCATCCTCGAGGTGCGTCCGGCCGACCTTGACGACCTTCGCCCATTCCCTGGACTTCCGCTCAATCGCGTCGCGCAGCCGCCGCAGCGCCGGGATGGTCTTCTCGGCTGCCATCTTGTGCGCGGCAATGTGCATCGCCGTCGGGAAGGTGTCGTTGCTGGACTGGCCCATGTTCACGTGATCGTTCGGGTGGACAGGCTGCTGGGTGCCGAGCTTGCCGCCTGCCAGCTGGATGCAGCGGTTCGCGATGACCTCATTCACGTTCATGTTCGACTGGGTGCCGGACCCGGTCTGCCACACGTACAGCGGGAACTCCTCGTCCAGCGCGCCGCTGATCACCTCGTCACAGACGCGCTTGATCAGCCTGCCCTTCCACTCCGGCAGCCGGCAGGGCCTTGGTGTTGACCTCGGCAGCTGCCTTCTTCACGTAGCCGTAGGCGTGGTACACCTCCGGCGGCATCTTGTCGTTGCCGATGTTGAAGTGCTGCAGGCTGCGCTGGGTCTGCGCCCCCCAGTAGTGACTGGCAGGCACATCGACCCGGCCGAGGCTGTCGAACTCCCGTCGCATCCCCTTCGCCTTCAGGCCGATAGGGAGATCAACAATGGCGGGCACACCGCCCGCGCCCGGCTTGGCAGGCTTCCGGCTCCCGTTCCCCATGGCTCCGTTCCCCTGGGCCCGTTCCCGTGCGGTCGCCACAGTCATTCCCCCCGTATGTCGCCGCCGGCCACAGGCTCACAGCATGCCCGTTCCCGTGGCAGGTGAACTCCCCGGCTCGATCAGGGCCGTCAGTCAGTTCGCGCCAGAGCCGCGTCCAGCACGCGTATGTAGGTTTCCGCCGATGGCAGGTGCGTCAGCAGATGCCGTACGCTTCGGTCGGCATGCCGCTCGTCGTCCGTACCGGCCGCGTCCAGAGCGCAGTTAACCTGCCCGGCCACATAATTCTGCAGCCCAGTCGCCGCGCCGTGGAAGCTGTTGAGGCTCAGTGCAGGCAGCGACCCGGCCCGTTCCCGGTAACCCCCGATCAGGGCGCGCGCGCCCGCAGCGTTAATCCCGCCATTGGGATTGACCGCCCAGCTGGCGAGAGCCGCGGCCAGCTCCCACTCTGGTGGCAGTCCGCTCGCATGCTCCCATCCGGTGACGATGAGCCGTCCGCCGGTACCTATGCGAACATTGCCCGGATTCAGGTTGTTGTGGCACAGCACGGGTTCGCTCGTCAGCGCGCCATCGCCGAGGGCCTGCAGGCTGGCCAGCGCTGGACCAGCTGCGGCCAGTAGCGGCGCCCAGCCGGCTCCCTTGGCCGCGGCCAGTTCAGCAAATTCCGACCAGGTCAGTGCGGCGAATCGCACCGAGTTCCACGGGCAGACGCCGGGCACCGGGAGCCGGAGCGCGTGGATACTGGCGAGGATCTCGCCAACTGCGCCGGCAATCGTCGCACTTACCGGTGCAGCCAGCGGTGGTGCGGAGTGCATCCACTCGTAGACGCGCCACTGGTGGGTGTCGATGATCTCGACGACGGCTCCGGCACGGCTGCGGACTGGTGCCGGCAACATAACTCCTGCGCGCACTGCGGCCTCCTGGAAGCGCGCATTGTCCTCGCCGTCGGTCACCGGGAACACGTCATCGACCGTTCTGGCCGCCCAGTCACCTGCACGGGTCTGCAGCGCCCACGGTCGGCCGATCTCGTCCGGCCGTGACAGCGAGCGCATCGGCCCGGTCACATCCCCGAGGCCGAATCGGGAGGCGATCTCGCGGCCGAGCGCGGGATCGGCAACCTCGGCCTTCCCTTGCTGGCGGCCGACTTCCGCCTTGAGATCTGTCCAGGAGCGGAACCCGTACTGCTCCGCGAGCGATGCTTGCGCCACGGCAAGCGTCGCGCACGGGTCGGAGTCCCGTAGCCCAGCGAGCAGATCCTTCGCCTGCCTGCGGAGATGGTCGAGACTGGGATTCGCGGGCAGCGTCTTCATCGGAGCACCTCGCTCTGCGCCCGGACTCGCACGGGCGGATAAGAGCGTCGGCAGCCGTTGCCCAGTCTTGACAATCGGGTGGGCTGGCTTCAAGCCTTCCGGCGAGTCGCGGCGCGTGCCCAGCGCGCTGATCAGAGGCTAGCCTGATCAGCTGTCTTCATGTCAAGTCCCAGGCCATCACGCCCGCACTTGCGCGATTACATGAGAGTATGTCAATAACTAAGTACATACTGCTTTTCGTACGCCGGAATCCGTGCAGAGAGGAGGCACCCGGTGAGCGATGAACAGCGCGCGATTGCGATTGACCGGGCCAGCCCGGTCCCCCTGTACTTTCAGGTTGCACAGCACTTTGAGGCGGCGATCAAGTCCGGCACGCTCCAGGCGGGCGAGCGGCTGGAGAACGAGGTGGAGCTGGCCAACCGCCTCGGCTTGTCGCGCCCCACCGTCCGGTCCGCGTTCCTCTATCTGGCCAACAAGGGCATGGTCGTGCGCAAGCGCGGCGCGGGCACAGTGGTCGCCACAAAGCGGATAGACCGTGACGTAGAGCTGACCAGCCTGTACGACGATCTCGCCGCAGCCGGCCGGGCACCGGTCACCGAGGTGATCAGGAACGAGGTCGGTCACGCCAGCGACAACGTCGCACAGGCACTCCAGTTGCCGGAGCGCGCGCTGGTGATCTGCCTGGAGCGCATCAGGTTTGCCGACGGAGAGCCGATCGCCCTCATGCACAATTTCCTGCCTGCCGCTCTGGTGCATCTGAGCACGGACATGCTGGCGGACCACGGGCTCTACGAACTGCTGCGCGCGTCGGGCATCCGGCTCGGTTCGGCCACCCAGCGGATGTCGGCCAAGAACGCCTCCCTGGCGGAGGCACGGCTGCTGCGCGAGACTCGCGGCACGGCGCTTCTGACCATGGAGCGCATTGCGTACGACGAAGGCGGCCGGCCGGTTGAGTTCGGCCAGCACATGTACCGCGCATCGCGGTACGCCTTCACGCTCACCATGCCAAACGGTAGCCAGCCGGAGCGGCGCGCGGCCAGCTAGCCAGGCCGTCATCCAGTGGTCAGCAGGAAATCCAGGCATGTCCCGTCGTCGGCGAGGTCGACGACAACTCCCCGCAGTACGCCCGACGAGTAGTCGCTGCCCGGATTGATGCACAGCGTCCGGCCGATCTTCTGCACCCCGCGCGACTCGTGAATGTGGCCGTGCAGGGCGACAACGGGCTGGTACTTCTTGATGGCAGCTCGCACGGCGTGGCTGCCGACCGGCACGATGCTCGGCCGTCCGCCCCTGATGACGGGCTTGAGCGTGGCGTCAAGCTCGGGCGCGTCGTCCAAGGTCGACGAGTACGGCGGACAGTGGAAGTTGAGTATGCACTTGGCATCGGACGGCAGCGGCGCGAGCATGTCGTCGATGCGCTTGGCAAGTTCTTCTTCGGAGCACTCTCGCTCGGTGTTCCACGGCGTATGCGGAACCATGCCGAGGCTCGCCATCGTGAACGGCCCCAGGTCGCAGACCCGGAACGACGGGAACTCCACCCGCTCGGACGCCTCGAGTATGTCGTCGGCCTCGGCGGGATCGTCGTTGCCGGGCGTGATGATGCACCGGATCCGAGGGTCGAGACGCTCGCTCACCAGGTCACACCAGCGCTTCACCTGAGCACGGATCTGCTCGATGAATAGCTTGTCAAGCAGGTCACGGTCGGAGTTGAGCCGCTCGAGCTCCTCGGCGGTCACCTGCACCGGATAGAAGCCCCGCCTGGTGATGTCAGCCTCCAGCCGGGTGTAGTCCCCGAGCGGCACCACGAGATCCTGGCCGTCCAGACGCGCCGTCCAGGTCTCGCCCTGCCGCAGCACCGGCAGAAGGCCTTTGCCCGCGAAATCGCCTCCCAGTATCAGCACATCCGGCTCATACACCTTGGCCGCGGCGAGGAACTTGCGGAAGCAAACTTCTGAACCATGCAGGTCAGTCGCGAAGAAGAGGCGCAGCGCGCGCCTCTTCTTCGCCTGCCTGAATCCGGGCACTGGCTACTCCGGGGGGAGCTCGTGCATCGCGAGCGACAGGTCGAGCGAGTTGCGCTGCCGCCTGATCGAGCGGGCGATCAGGTAGATGACCGGCCCAGCGCCGAGCACGACGACGAGAGTCGCGACCGACTCGGCACTGAACTTGCCGTATACGGACGTGTGGCTGAGGATCTCGAAGATGGTGAACAGGGCAAGCAGCGTCGTGGCCGCGCCGACGATCGTGACCTTCCTGAGGAACGCCTGCCGGTCTGCCTCCGAGCCTCCGGTCTCCGTCGTTATCAGCTCGGGACGCCGGGATGCCAGGAACGTCGCAGCAACGCCGCCGGCGAGGAGGATGAGCGCGAAGAACAGGCTCTGGAGCGCGACGATGTTGCTCAGGTTCACGAAGCTCGTGAGGTAGCAGAAGCATGCTCCGATGATCAGCACGATCGCGATAGCCACGTTCGGAGCGTGATTGCGCTCCCCCACCTTGGCGACCCTGACCGGCAGCAGCCGGTCGAATGCCTGGGCGAAGAGCACCCGCGTCGTGACCGTCAGGAACGCCAGGTTCACGGCGATCTCGGCCAGCGGGACGGCGGTGGCGAACAGCAGCCTCGCGATCGGGTTGCTGGTGAGGATCATCCCGTAGCCAAGGCCGCCCGCGACCGAGTTGAGTCCGGTGATCTTGCCGTAAACAGTGGGGTCCGCCGCGCCGAGGTTCGCTTGCGCCTGCATGAACGGCAGTCCGACCCTTGCCCGCAACAGCGCCCAGACCCCGCCCCACAGCACGACCAGGACGACGAGACTGATCACCGATGCGTAGAGGTAGGTGCGCCCCGGCCGCCGCAGCTCACCCCCGACGTAGTAGGAGTACAGCACCCCGTTGTAGTTGAGCACCATGAACGGAATGATCGCGACCATGGAGGCAACGGAAGTGCCGAAGGCGACCCCGTTCGCTTTCCCCGCCGAGATGATGGCCTGATAGGCGCCCGGGTGATGGCTGTAGGCTGCGAACGCGGACTGGAAGTCGCTGCGCGAGCTGGCTGCCAGCACGATCATCAGCACGACGAACGCGAGCAGCTGCAGCAGGATCAGGCCGAAGATGATCCGCGCCACTAGCCTGACCGATGACAGCGAGAGCGCGGCAACTATCACCATCACGATCAGGCTGAGGCCGAAGATCCATGCGTCTGAGGTCACTGAGTTGCCGGCGTTGGCGATCGCCGTGCTATGGAATACCGCTCCGAGACCGCTGAGCATAAAGGGCGTGAACTGCGCCGCGAAATGCGCATTCGTCGACAGGATGTAGGTGAACACCACCGCGATGCCGAGGCCAGCGATCGATCCCACCACGGGCGAGACAATCCGCGACAGGTAAACATACTCGCCGCCCGCGCGCGGCACGGCGCGCAGCAGATACCGGTAGGCGAACATCGCGACCAGCCAGATGATCGCTCCGGCGACCAGCGGCAGGTACATGTCAGCCTTGGCGAACGCCGTTAAGCCCGCGTTGAAGTTGATGAAGGTGTTCACCACAGCGACGGAGGCAAGCGAGATCCCGACTGCTGCGGGGATCCCGAGCTCTCGGACCAGGCCGGACGTCTGGCGGATGAACAAACCGCCAGACTCACCGCTCGCTCCACGCGCGCTGACGTCACTTGTTGCCATCTGCCGACCTCCGTTTTTGCAGGCGCACCTCGTAAGAGCCATTCAAAACGCCGCCCAGGGCCGCGTACGCGGCGATCGCGACCGGGCCAGTCGACCAGCTCCGGGCCAGGTCGCATGGACGCAGATACCTCACCTCGGACTCGCATTAATGGTCCAGGTTCTAACATAAGATTGTCAATACGAATGTAAAGACATGCTTCCACCGGAGCTAAGGCACGCCAGTCCGGCGCTTTCGGCGCAGCGCGGCACTGGCCATGTGCAGCTCAGATCCGGCGCCAGCCGCTTATGCTGGTGTCATCGGGGGTGTTCCTGGCGAGTGGCTGCTGACCATGGGTGTAACCAGCACTTATGCCAAGACGAGCTTGCGCGGACGGCGCCGCGAGTGTGCTGCGCTGGAGGAACTGCTGGATAAAGCCAGGGAGGGCAGCAGCGGCGTCCTGGTTATCCGCGGCGAAGCCGGCATCGGCAAGACAGCGCTGGTGGACTATGCGGTCCGGCAGGCACACGGCTTCCTGGTTGCCCAGGTCTGCGGCATTGAGTCGGAAATGGAGCTACCGTTCGCAGCGCTGCAGCAGCTACTGGTGGCGATGCATGCGCGGCTGGATCGGCTACCCGCTCCGCAGCGCGAGGCGCTCGCAGTTGCGCTGGGCGAGCAGGAAGGAGCCGCCCCGGACCGGCTGCGAATCGGCATGGCGATCCTGAGCCTGCTCGCCGACGCATCCGACGAGCAGCCTCTCGCCTGCTTGATCGATGATGCCGAGTGGCTTGATTGCTCGTCGCTGCGAGCACTTGCTTTCTCCGTCAGGCGACTGCTCGCGGAGCGCGTGGCTGTCGTCTTCACACTTCCGGATCCCAGCGATGTCAATGAACTGGCTGGCTTTCCTGACCTGCAGGTGTCACGGCTCGGTGATCCAGACGCCCGCATCCTGCTGACCTCGGCAGTACATGGGCGGCTCGACCCATCCGTGGAAGACCGCATTATCGGCGAGGCCCACGGCAACCCGCTGGCACTCTTGCAACTGCCCCGCATGCTCGGGCCGGCCGACCTGGCCGGCGGATTCGGCCTGCCGGGCACCGAGCCGCTGCCCGAGCGGCTGAAGACCAGTTTCATCCGCCAGTACCAGTCGCTCCCTGACGGCACCCGGCAGCTGCTGCTGATTGCTGCGGCTGAGCCGACTGGCGACGTGCCGCTGCTCTGGCGCGCTGCCGCCGTGCAGTCGATTGGAGTCGACGCGGTGGCGCCGGCCGAGGCCGCAGGCCTAGCCGAGTTCGGGAGCCGGGTGCAGTTCGGGCACCCGCTGGTCCGCTCTGCGATCTACCAGGCCGCCACCCCGGCGGCGCGCCGGGCGGCGCACCAGGCTCTCGCCGAGGCCACCGACCCGGACGTCGATCCCGACCGCTGGGCCTGGCATCGGGCCCGCGCTGCCGCGGGACCTGACGAGGCTGTGGCCGCCGAGCTGGAACGCTCGGCTGGGCGCGCCGAAGCCCGTGGCGGCGTTGCGGCGCAGGCCGGGTTCCTGCAGAAAGCCGCAGAGCTGACACCAGACCCCGCCGTCCGCGCTCCCCGCGCCCTCGCAGCGGCGCAGGCAAAGTTCGCCGCTGGCTCGGCGGATGCGGCTTACAAACTACTGGCCACCGCGGCCATCGGCCCGCTCGACGCCCTGCAGCAGGCTCGGGTCAGTCGGCTCCGCGCCCGGCTCGCCTTCTCCTGGACCCGCGGCAGCGACGCGCCTGCACTCCTGCTCGACGCCGCCGCGCAGCTTGCCCGCCTCGATGCTGAAATGGGACGCGAGACCTACCTCGAGGCTACCGAGGCGGCGATCTACGCCTGCCGGCTCGCCAGTAGCCCCGGGCTGTCGGAGGCTGCCGCCGCGGCCCGGAATGCGCCACGGCCACCACAGCCGCCTCGCGCGATCGACATGCTCCTCGACGGCCTAGTCACGCGGTTCACCGAGGGCTACTCCGCGGGTGTCGCCCCGCTCAGGACTGCACTCCAGGCGCTGGAGCACGACGATCCGCGGACGCTCGGGCACGACACGCTCTGGTATTGGCTCTGCGTCGAATGCTCGCTCACCCCAGATCCCATTGCCCCTGATATCTGGGATGACCAGGCCTGGCATGAGCTCGGGATACGCTCAGTCGGCCGGGCTCGCGACGCCGGCGCAGTCATCGCTCTCTCGGCAGCCCTCAGCAGCCGGGCATGTGCGCAGGTTCATGCCGGGGAGTTCGGCGACGCTGCAATGCTCATCGATGAGGCGGAAGCCATCGCAAAGGCGACGGGCAGCGCCGCTCTCACCTACGCGCCCCTGGCCCTGGCTGGCTGGCGCGGCCAGGAGACCCCCGCGCTCGACTTGTTCGAGACCAGCATCAAGGACGCAACCGCGAGGGGTGAGGGCAGAGCTGTCGGCATGGCCGAGTACGCGACGGCAGTCCTGTACAACGGCCACGGCCGCTACGAGGCCGCGCTGGCGGCCGCCAAGCGCGCCTGCCAGTACGAAGACCCTGGCGTTTTCGGCTGGGCGCTGGTCGAGCTGGTCGAGGCGGCCGCTCGCAGTGGTGAGCGGGACGCGGGCAGCGAGGCGCTGGCGACACTTGCGCAGCGAACGCGCGCGAGTGGTACCGACTGGGCGCAGGGAATCGAGGCCCGCTCGCGTGCGCTTCTCAGCGGCGGCCAGACGGCCGACGATCTGTATCGCGATGCGATTCAGCGACTCGGGCGAACCCGACTCACTGTCCACAAGGCCCGGGCTCAGCTCGTCTACGGCGAGTGGCTGCGGCGCGAGAACCGTCGTCAGGAGGCCCGCGAAACGCTCCGCCACGCCTATGAGATGTTCAGCGGCGTCGGCGCGGACGGATTTGCCGAGCGCGCCCGCCGCGAGCTGCTTGCTACGGGCGAGACCGTGCGCAAGCGAACTGTCGACACCGCCACTCACCTGACCGCGCAGGAGGCGCAAATCGCCCAGCTCGCCAAGGATGGCCTGACAAATCCGGAGATTGCCGCGCAGCTGTTCATCAGCCCTCGGACGGTCGAGTGGCACCTCGGCCACGTGTTCAGCAAGCTCGGAATCGCGTCGCGCAAAGAGCTCCCCTGACTGGACTCCCCGGGGTCAGGTGCCCGGGGGCGCAACCACGGGTATTCCCCTGGGGCGACGCACTCCCGTCCGCGCGAGAGTAGTGAGGCAAGCGCAGTGCACGTCGATGAACAGGGGGAACTTCGAGATGAGCGGGACCACCGATGGTGGCCAGCCGGCTAGCTACCCGGAAGCATCCGGAATGCAGGAACACCAGTGGGTGTCCGACATACTGCGTCATGTCGCGGATGCCGAGGGGGCGCGGCTCCGCATCGCGGCAACACTCGCCGCCGACGATCTCCGGCGCATCTGGCACTGGACAGAGCGCCGTGCCACAGCTCGCGATAAGCGAACGCACCACATCGTGCGCGAGGAGCTTGAGAGACGGGGCCTTCTCGGCCCGACGAGAGTGCCGGCTCCCCGTGCGGCGCCTGACGCTGTCTGAGGTCGCCTGGCCGCAGCTCCGCCACTCCTGGCGGGACGAAGCATAAGGTAACGCAATGACTCGCCAATCGGCGTAGACGCGGGAAGATGGTGAACAGATGGTGGCATGGGCCCAGGTGACACGTGATGACGTGTTGCACGCCATACAGGAGTACGACCGACTGGGGCCGGAGGAGTTCTTCTCTGCTCAGGGTTACGGCCCCAGCAGGACTTACGAGCTCGTCTGGGACGGACGCCACTACCCGCACAAGGCAATCTTGGGTACTGCCTTCGAGCTCGCCACGGGCGAGCGCCTAGCCTCAGGTGATTTTGAGGGCGGCAAGGCCGGTGCTGTCCGAGTGCTCGGGAACCTGGGATTCAGCGTTCATTCCCTGGAACGGCCAGCCAGCTAATACTCGCCCGCAGCGCGAGGCCACTGGGCGACGGGAAGAGGCTGAAGCTGATGCGTCCGGATAGCCCGCCGCCTGGCCGGCACCCTGTCTACGGCGACCTTCCTGCGCAGGTGCACGGCCTCGCGGTCCGGTTCGGGCTGCCCCAGGTCGAGCGGCGATCTGAGCAGCGGTGGGTGCTCGGCACGTACGTCCTCAGGCCGCGCCACGCACTGTGCTCTGCGGTCACCTGATCGGCGTGCTGACCGGCTATCTCGCCTTGGTCATCTTCGGCCTGACGATGCGGCACGTGCAGCCACACCATCATGGACACAGTCAGGCAGAGGCAGACGACCACCGCCCCGATCCGGGACTCCCCTGCCGCCTCAACGACGCTCATGGTCGGCCTCGGCCTCATCCGGACGCCGGCGCAGCTCAGCGTGCTGATGCTGGCGGTGGCCCTGATGATCGCGCAGGGCACGATCAGCAACCGGCTCGCCAGGGTGCCCTACCCGATCTGGGCACCACGGGAGCGATCGCCACTAGCGCGTTGCCGCGAACCTGGTTTCGGCGGGTTACTTGCGGATACGCACTGAGGATCGGCGAGCGCGGCTACGCCGGGCCGCCCGTTCCCGGATCTATGACATCAAGGGATGCGACATGCCTGCCAGTGACGTCGACGTTGTCCTCGTGCATGGTGCCTGGGCCGACGGATCGAGCTGGGGCAAGGTGATCGGCCCGCTGAAGGATGAGGGCATCGAAGTCGTCGCGGCTCCCCTCCCCCTGACCTCCCTGGCCGACGACGTGGCGGCAGTCGACCGCGTTCTCGAGCGGCTCGATGGCCCGGTCGTCCTCGCCGCTCATGCATATGCGGGCGCTGTCATTGGCGCGACACGCGACGCGAAGGTTGCTTCGCTTGTCTTTATCGCGGCGCTCGCGCCTGATGAGGGCGAGAGTGCTGGCGATGTCTTCCATCGCGGTCAGCGGCACCCGAAGTCACCGGCGCTTGAGCCCGACTCCGATGGGCTGGTCTGGCTGCCCGACGATACCTTCGCGGACGCGTTCGCGCAGAACGCTGCAAGCGAGGAGCAGGCGATTCTGGCCGCTGTGCAGCGTCCCATCTCGGTGGCTTGCATCGGCGCTGCGGTCGATCGGCCGCTGTGGAAGGACCGCCCGAGCTGGTACCTGATCGCTGAGGACGACCGCATGATCGCCCCGGATACTGAGCGCTTCATGGCCGTGCGGATGGGCGCCCGCGCTCGCTCGCGGCCGGTCGATCACACGCCGCTGGTCACAGCGCCAGACGAGGTCGTGGACATCATCCGGGACGCCGTAGCTGATGTGGCGACGCCTGTGTAGCGGAGGGAAGGCAGATCATGAGCTCGGTTACATATCACGCCGCTGATGTGAAAGGCCTGAAGGTCTTCTACCGTGAGTCCGGGCCCGCGGATGGCCCGAAGCTGCTGCTGCTGCACGGCTTCCCCAGCGCCAGTCACATGTTCCGGGATCTGATTCCGCTGCTCGCCGGCCGGTTCCACGTCGTGGCACCCGACCTGCTCGGCTTCGGGCAGTCCGACATGCCGAGCCGGGACAGCTTTGCCTACACGTTTGAGGCGCTGACCGACGCCATCGAGGGCTTCACCGACGCAGTCGGTTTCGACCGGTACGCGCTGTACGTGTTCGATTACGGGGCTCCGACCGGATTCCGGCTCGCTGTGCGGCGGCCGGAAGCGATCACGGCGATCGTCAGCCAGAACGGCAACGCCTACGCCGAGGGGCTCAGTGACGGCTGGGACCCCATCCGCGCGTACTGGAAGGAACCGACACAGGATAACCGTGACGCGATCCGTAGCCTGGTTCAGCCCGAGACCACGGCGTGGCAGTACACCCACGGGGTCCCCGACCCGTCTCTGGTATCGCCCGACGGCTACACCCTCGACAACCACTACCTCGCCCGTCCGGGCGCGCACGAGATCCAGCTGGACCTCTTCCTCAACTACGCCAGCAACGTCGAGCTGTACCCCGAGTTCCAGCAGTACTTCCGAACCCGCCAGCCCCCGCTGCTCGCCATCTGGGGCCGGAACGACCCATTCTTCCTGCCCGCCGGGGCGGAGGCTTTCAGGCGAGACATCCCCGGCGCCGATGTCCGGCTGCTGGACACCGGTCACTTCGCACTCGAGACGCACGCGGCTGAGATCGCGGCGGCCATGCGCGCATTCCTCGCAAGCTGACCGGCGCGCTCGGCGCGTCGCTAGGCCGCAGCCTCAGCTCCGTGCTGAGGAGTACGGCGGATCGCAGATGACGAGGAAGACCGGCCTTATCAGTCCTAGCCGCGAGCTGTAGGCACCGGTGTAGTCCGTGCCGATCACGCTCGGGGTGAACATGAAATCAGCATTCGGGCGCCCTGCGCTGTCGACTTCGGCCCAGTCCAGGTCATCAGGTGTCAGGACGTACTGGATGCCAGCCAAAGCGTCACCGTTCCCGGCAGGCCCCGGATGTACCCATGGCTGACGGACGTGTAAAGGCTCCTTGACATCGGCTCAGCGTAAAGGTACCTTGACATCATGCGGAACCAAGTTCGTGAGCAGCGCACTCAGCAGGGACTTTCCCAGGCTGAGCTGGCAGCGGCGCTTGGCGTATCTCGCCAGACGGTGATCTCCATCGAAAGCGGCCGTTACCTGCCCTCACTGCCGTTGGCGTTCGCGATCGCGCGGTTCTTCGGCCTGACGGTCGACAAGATGTTCGACCCGGATGAGGAGGCAGACACATGACAACATTCATGCGCCCGCGGGTGCGCAAGCCTGCGGCGATGGCGCTAGGCGGGGTGCTCTTCGCCGCCGCCTGGCTGGTGCGCGGCGGCCCGCTGTGGTGGGTCTCGATCCTGGCCGTGATCATGACGGCCGTGCGCGTGATCCGCATGTACCAGATAGGCGCCAAGGACACCGACGAGGGCGCGCTGACCGGCTCCCGGGCCGACGAGCGCCAGAAGCTGCTGAGCCTGCGGTCGCGGGCCCTGGCCTGCAACTTCGCGGCAGTCGCCGCGTTCCTCGGCCTGACGGCCGCGATCGCGGTCAACGCCGCCTGGTGGTGGCCGTTCCTGCTCATTCTCGTCGTCGCCGGCTTTGGCTACCTGCTCGGCTTGTCCAACTACGGTGTCCCGGAAGACGTAGAACTGAACTAGCGCAGGCGCGAGGACCCATGCCAATAGAGATTGGTCAATCGCCTGATTGGCAGTCGAGCGCCAATTGTTTCCTCGCAGTTCACCTACCTAAGCCGCCCGTTTTGTGCGAGCCGAGGGCCCACAGCCCATAGCGTGAGTCGGCAGGCCATCATTCCCGACCGGAGGATCCGTTGACCAGTCCGTCGACTACGCCCATCGAGCACATCATCGTCTGCTGCCAGGAGAACCACTCCTTTGACAGCTATTACGGGTCCTACTCGGGCCTGCCGGCCGGTTTCGGGATCCCGGCGGGCTACACGCAGCCGGATGGTAAGGGCGGGACGGTGGCGCCGTTCCACTTCACTAACCTGACTACCAACAATGTCGACCCAGGCCACAGCTGGGCCGAGATCCACGCTGAGTGGAACAACGGCGCCATGGACGGGTTCTACACCACCGACGGCATGGCGGCCATGGGCTATTACGAGGCGGCCGACCTGCCCTATTACTACTCTCTGTTCGCCGACTACACGCTGTGCGCGAACTACTTCTGCGGATGCCTCACGGACACTTACCCGAACCGGCTGGTCCTCTACTCCGGAACTAGCGGCGGCAACACCAGCAATAGCATCAACAACGGCACCCTCACTTACCCGAACATCCTCGACGTCTTGACGTCCAGCGGGATCACGTTCAAGAACTACAACTTCCACTGCCCGGACAACTACTCGATCTTCGCGCTGTTCCAGAACTGGGCGACCGGTGGCCCGAGCAACGTACTGAACCAGACGATGGAACAGTTCTTCACCGACTGCACGAACAACACGCTCGCGCAAGTGTCGTTCATCACCGAAGCGCCGCCCTATGACGAGCATCCGGCAGCGGACGTCCAGACGGGCATGCAGATGATCGAGTCAATCGTGCAGGCGGTCCAGCAGTCTGAGGCCTGGTCAAGCACGGCAATCCTGATCACCTACGACGAGGCCGGCGGGTTCTTCGATCACGTCGCACCGCAGCAGCTCGACGCCTACGGGCCGGGCCTGCGGATTCCGATGATCATCGTGTCGCCGTACGCCAAGCCCGGCTACGTCGACACGACCTTCTCCGACCACAGCTCGGTGCTGAAGTTCATCGAGACTGTCTTTGGCCTGCCGACGCTGGCGTCGATCAACCATGAGTTCGACACGAGCACGCCGACTACGAACAACCTGGCTAATGGAGCGCCCTTCCCGCCGCGGGACGGCAATCCGGCGCTGAGTGACCTGACTCAGTGCTTCGATTTCACTCAGACGGCGCCGCAGCGCTTCGGCAGACGCAGCTGAGCATGGTCATGGCTGGGGCTGGGGTATCGCCTGCAGGCCAGACGAATCCCGGCCACCCGGCTAAGGAGGAGCGGGCCCGTCTATGGTTCCGACTGTGCCGCCGAGAGAAGACTCGCTGATGGTCGATAGGTCCGGTATATGCTCTGGGAGCATGGCGCATGGCATGACGCAGAGGCTTCCAGACGGCGGGCCTGGCCGGCGCACTGTTCCGCTGGCTGGGGATTGAAAAATGTTCGCTGGATTCGCCCCCTGGCACATCATGATCTTGCTCTTCCTGCTGGCGGGATTCGCCGCCTACTGGGCGCCCACCATAGTGGCCGTGATCCGGAGGGATCAGCTGCCGAACGTCTGGTCGATCGTGGTCATCGACTTCTTCCTCGGCTGGACGCTCGTCGGCTGGCTGGTCGCGCTGGTAATGGCGTGCCGGCCTGCGCCGACGCAGCCCCGTTACGTCGTGCCGCCTGGTTGGATTCCGGCCCCAGGGCAGCAGCAGCCGCCAGCACCGCCCACTAACTGACCTCCCGGCACGCAGGCGGAGTAGTACTCCCGGCGGATACCCGGAGCGCAGATTCGCCCGTCTGCCGGACGTCGGCGCATTCCCTGGTCCGTAGCGTCGAGCGCATCGATAAGGCGGGCGGCAACGGCCGCCCCGATGCGACGGAGGGACTTGACATGATCGCGCGAACTGCAAATGCGATTACGTCCATTGCGGCGTCGGCCGTGCTCGCGCTCGTCAGAGGCAGCGCTGTTGCCAGCGCCGGAACTGCCACCAAGAGCGGCGCCCTGCACCATCGCTACGCTCCTCAGCCGGGTCAAGGCCGTATCGTCCGCCAGCGGCGGATGCTCTGTCGTGCTGCGAAGCACGGCGCCAGTCCAGGTCTCGCATGGCACCGGGGCTAACGGGGCATCCATGGCACAGTCACTGTCACGCTCGTCAACGCGATGGTCTTCGCCAGGAAGCACGGCAGCTGCCCGGCAAGTCCCGAGACCGCAACGCCGATCGGGGAGGTCGTCAGCGCCATCGGCAGTGGCCGGGTCTCGCTGTGACTACAGCCTCGTAGCGGGCGGGACGCTCCGGACAGGCGAACGCGGGCGGCCGCCGGGGATTCACGCCTCCGGCGGCCGGCCATCAGTGTTAACCGAGATAAGTCGCGAGCGCGGCTGCGAGCGCAGGATTCAGCCATTACTGCCTATATCTGCGTCGGCACTCTCCAGCACGCCAATGTCCGCTGGACCTACGGCCCGCTCGGTCGGATGATTGTGAGCCCGGCCTACCACCGGCTCCACCATGCGCCGGACATCCAGCGCGCGAACCTGGGCGTGGTCCTGACGATCTGGGACGCCCTGGCGGGTTGTGCTCAGTTCCCGGCCCGTCGCGGCGCGGCCGGGCGTACTGGTCTCGACGGCCGGCCGGTCCCCGTCGAGCAGGACACCGGGTCGTCGGCTGCACTGCTGCTTCTCGCCGAGCAACTCATCGAGCCATTCCACGCGCGACACTGATACCGCGGTCGCGCGGTTCCCTCCGGGCCGCGGACAGGAGCACCCCATGGATGCCAGGCATGCCCTCTTGTTTGAGCCGGTCAGGATAGGCCCGAAGACGCTGCCGAACAGGTTCTACCAGGTTCCGCACGCGTCGGGGTTCGGCTCCGGCAAGCCGCGCACGCAGGCGGCGTTCCGGGCCATCAAAGCCGAGGGCGGGTGGGGCGGCGTGTGCGTGGAGTACGCCCCGGTCTCACGGGACTCCGACGAGATCCCGGCGATCGGCGCAGATATCTGGGACGATCGCGACGCCCAGGCGCTAGGGCTGTCCGCCGACGCGATCCATGCCCACGGGGCGCTGGCCGGGCTGGAGCTCTACCATGGCGGCGCTACCAGTCCCAACGGCAGCTCACGGGCGGTCCGGCTAGCCCCGAGCCAGCTCACCTCGGAGGTCCAGTGGGGCGGCCTGGCTAAGGAGATGGATACCGGCGACATCGCCCGTATCCAGCGTGACTGGGTACGCGCCGCCCGGCGCGCCGCCGACGTCGGCTTCGACATTGTCTATGTCTATGGAGCGCACGGCTACCTGATGACCCAGTTTCTGTCCGCCGACATCAACCGCCGCACTGATGGCTACGGCGGCAGCCTGGGGAACCGGGGCCGGTTCTGGCTGGAGACGCTTGCCGCCGTGCGCGAAGCGGTCGGCGGCGACTGCGCGATCGCTACGAGGATCGCAGTGCATGGCGACTCCGGAGTGCCAGGGGCCACCGGGCTCCCCGGCATTCATATCGACGAGATGCTGACCCTGATCGGGCTGGCCGACGACCTCGTGGACCTGTGGGACGTGACCGTCGGAACCTGGCCGGAGGACTCCGGCACATCGCGGTACTACCCGGAGGGACACGAGCGGCCCTGGGCGCACCGCGTCAGAGAAGCGACCGCCAAGCCTGTGGTCGCAGTTGGTCGCTATACCAGTCCCGACCTGATGGCTGAGGTGGTCCGCTCGGGCGCCGTCGACCTGATCGGCTCGGCCAGGCAGGCGATCGCCGACCCGTTCCTGCCGCGCAAGATCGCCGAGGGCAAGCTGCAGGACATTCGTGAGTGCACCGGGTCTAACGTCTGCATCCTCCGGGAGGAGACCTTCCGGCACGTCGGCTGCGTGCAGAACGCCACCGCTGGAGAGGAGTACCGCCGAGGCTGGCACCCTGAATCCTTCCCGGCCACGGCCAATCCAGGCCGATCCGTCCTTGTCGTTGGCGCCGGGCCGTCCGGCATGGAGTGCGCCGTCGTCCTCGGTAAGCGCGGCTTCAGTGCGGTGCACCTGGTGGAGGCCGAGCCAGAGATCGGGGGCAGGCTTCGATGGGCGAGGAGCCTGCCCACACTCGGCGACTGGGGCCGTATCATCGACTGGCGCATGATCCAGCTCGCCGGACTGCGCGGCGTCGAGGTGATCACCGGGCGGCGGCTGACCGCGCCGGACATCCTCCAGTACGGCGCCGACCTGGTCGTGATCGCCACTGGCTCGGCGTGGCGCGGGGACGGCGTTCAGCCTGAGCACCCTGACCCGATGCCGGGGGCCGATCCGGGCCTGCCCCATGTGCTGACGCCCGAACAGGTCTGCGCGGGCAAGAGGCCGCCCGGTTCCCGGGTTGTCGTGTACGACACCGACGGCTACTACGTTGCTCCTGGCGTGGCTGAGCTACTTGCCGCCGATGGGTTCGCGGTGAGCCTGATCACCACGTTCAATGTTGTGTCGCCCGTCAGCGACGAGACCCTCGAGGGTCAGATGCTCCGCACCCACCTGCACCGGGCCGGAGTACACGTACGCCATGCGACGACCATCACCGGGATTGGCCTCAAGTCGGTCACCGGCTATGACCGCTACGGCGAGCCCTGGTCCGCCGCCTGCGACGGAATCGTGCTCGTGACCCAGCAAGTCTCGGCCGACACCTTGTACCGCGAACTGGCCGGCGACGCGGTTGCTCTCAGCCGCTCCGGTATCGAAGGGCTCTACCGCATCGGGGACGCGGTAGCGCCACGGATGATCTCAGAGGCGATTTTCGACGGGCACCGGCTTGCCCGTGAGATCGATGCGAAGGACCCCACCCAGCCAGCCCCGTACCGGCGGGAACAATCCAGTCTCGCGTAGCGGCGAATCTGGCCCAGGTTATGTCACCGGCCTCCAGCCGACTGTGATCCGGTGAGATGCGCCGACAGGAACTGTCCGGCTCTGTCCAGCGCAGCGCCCGCTTCGTCGAGGATCGGGTAATAGGCCTGGAAGACGTGGGGCACCCCAGGGGTGATGTCGAGGGTGACTTCGACGTCGGCGGCGGCGGCCTGTCGCGCGAGGCGAACGGCGTCGTCGAGGAGAACCTCGTGGGTTCCGGCCTGGATGATCAAGGGCGGCAGGCCGGACAGATTTGCAAATATGGGCTGATGAGGCCTAGACCGGCGTCTTGTCCCGACGTGTAGTCGGTGACTCGGGCTTGGAGGGCTTCTCGGCTGATCAGCGGGTCGCGGTAGTGAAGTGCAGCGCGCGCTGCGCGGACGGCAGCGCGATGTTCATCACCGTGACATCGAGGACCACCATCAGCTGCGCCAAGCCGATCGCACCGAGGATGAGCCACATGCGCCGGTCCCAGGCGCTGCCGGCGGCGGTGGCACCAGACGTGAGGTCCATGGCGCGATCGTCAGGGGCTGGCAGGTGAAAACGCATCACCAGGATCCGGTGACCTCCGGTCGGGTGGTGCGCGGCCGGACCGTCTGGAAGCGCCGTGGGCTTGAGGCGGCCCCTCAACTGCTACGACCGTCAACGACGAGCTCCGGCACCGGAAACGGGGGCACCTTGCCGCCCAACACGAGCAGCACGTCAGTGATGGCAGTGCGGCACAGGTCGCCAAATGCCTCCTGCGTGAAGGCGGCTGAGTGCGGCGTGATGAGGACGTTAGGATGCTGCAAGATCGGCGCGCTCGGCCGTGGCGGTTCCTGTTCGAGCACATCCAGGGCAGCCCCCGAAATCCATCCGGCGTAAAGCGCCGTGACCAGGGCGTCCTGGTCTATGACGGCACCGCGGCTGGCATTAATCAGGTAGCTATCCGGCCGCATCGTCGCGAGGGCCACAGCATCGATGAGCTGAGCGCGGTGACCGGAAGGCTTGCGGCCATTCGCCGGGCCGCCCCGCGCCTGGTCGTTTCGCGGTGTGGTGCGTGGTGGGTCCAGGATGGTGGGGTGGTGAGCGAGCGGGCGGTGAAGGTGTGGGCGTGGATCGCCGCCGCGCATCGGGGTGACGGGCCGGTGTCGGTGGCCGCGGTGTGTGTGGCGGCGGCGCGTCATCTGGGGGTTGACGGGGCGAGCGTGACGGTGGCGAGCGGGTTGCTGGTGGGTGAGCCGTTGTTTGCCTCGGATGAGCTGAGTGCGCTGCTGGAGGAGCTGCAGTTCACTGCCGGGGAGGGTCCGGGTGCCGGTGAGTTCTGGCGGGGGTCGCCGGTGCTGATCGCGGATCTGGATCTGGCGGCGGCGCGGTGGCCGGGGTTCGTGCCGGAGGCGGTGGCGGCCGGCGCGCGGGCGATGTTCGTGCTGCCGTTGCAGGCCGGGGCTATCCGGGTGGGGGTGCTGTCGTTGTACCGGGCGGTGCCGGGGCCGCTGCCGGCCGGGGAGCTGGCCGATGTGCTGGTGTTTGCTGATGTTGCCCTGCAGCTGCTGCTGGATGCTGCCGCGGGGGTCAGCGGGTCACCGGCGTGCCGGCCGCTGGCGGGGCTGTCGGACCGGCGGGCGGTGGTGTACCAGGCGACCGGGATGATCTCGGTGCAGCTGGGCGTGGGCCTGGCGGAGGCGCTGGCGCGGCTGCGGGCGCACGCGTTCGCCTCCAGCGCCGCGCTGGGCGAGGTGGCGGCTGAGGTGGTGAGCCGCCGGCTGCGCTTTGATCCCGATGCCGGTGCCTGATCGGGCGCCGTGACGGCGGTGCCGGAGCGGTTCCTGGGGGGCGGCGCAGGGCGCTACGCTGGCATGGTGGCAGCGATCGTGGACGAGCGCCTGGCGCAGACGTTCGTCGAGCTGGCCGACACGCTGGTCGGCGGTTTTGACCTGATGGAGTTCCTGCACATGCTGACCGAGCGGTGCGTGGAGCTGCTGGAGGTCGACGCGGCCGGGCTGCTGCTGGCCGACGCCCGCGGGACGCTGCAGCTGGTGGCTGCCTCCACCGAGCAGGCGCGGGTCGCCGAGCTGTTCCAGATCCAGAACGACGAGGGCCCCTGCCTGGACAGTTACCGCACCGGGCAGCCCGTCATCGTCGCCGACATCACCGCCAGCCACGCCGTGGCCCGGTGGCCGCGGTTCGCCGCGGCCGCCGCCGAGATGGGCTTCGCCGCGGTGCATGCCATCCCGATGCGGCTGCGCGATCAGGTCATCGGCACCCTCAACCTGTTCGGCACCGCGCCCGACGGCCTGGACCCGGCGGTCGCGCGGGCAGCCCGCGCGCTGGTCGATGTGGCCACCATCGGGATCCTGCAGGAACGCGCCACCCGCGAGCACGAGCTGGTCGCCGGGCAGCTGCAGGTAGCCCTGAACAGCCGGGTGATCATCGAGCAGGCCAAGGGCATCCTCGCCGAGCGGATGCGGGTCACCCCCGACCAGGCATTCATCGTGCTGCGGGCCTACTCCCGCACCAACAACTACCCGCTCACCCAGCTGGCCGCCGACGTCACCAGCGGCACCGCGGACATGCTCGCCGGCACCCCCGCCACAACCCGGCCCCGCGGCAACCGCCCGGTCCGAGGCTGAGCATCCCCCCAGCGTGACCCCGCACCTGACCCCGGGTGCGCACCGCCCGGTGCCGCACGCCCCTGGCTCCGGCGAACAGGGCGCCACCGGCTCAGGCCGAGGCCCGGCATGAGACCTTCGGGTTCACGCCGGCAAAGTTAAGCGGGCCCGCGGCAACGGTCACCACGATCGTGCTGGCCTTGGCGCAGCCTGGGCCTGAGCTGTCAAAGTAGTGGCGCTGGCCGGCGGCGACTGCGCCGATGATGAGCCAGATGACTATCAGGATGGTTCCGATACGCATTGCGTCCTCCGATGGTTGCGGGGGTGAGGGGCGGTGACCTGGTCGGTGCGACAACGGGCTGAGCCGGACCTGCCAGAGGGCGCCGCGTTTCCCTCAGTGCCGTGTCGCCGGTGTCCAGCCCAAGGACTGCGCCACCAGAGCAGGCGTGTGCAGCCCTACCGGTCGGCGAGCACAGGTGAAGGTAGGTCGTCTCTGTGTTGCCAGACCCAGCTGGCCTGGCCGTGTCGGCGCCTCCGCAAGATCACAGCGGTGACTGGTGGTGTAGTCAAGCCGCAAGCGGCCCGTCGGCGCTGGTTGTACGGCTGCCAGGTCAGTGCGTGACCGCGTCCGTGGCTTTGTCTGCGGCCTGCTTAGCGTCGCCCGTGACCTTTTCGGCGCTTCCCTTAGTCCTGATCCGGCGGTTTCCGGTCACGCGGCCGGCGCTTTTCCTGGCCTCTCCTTTGGCGGTCTGGGCCTTGTGCCTGATCTTCTTGATGATGCTCACGGCGCTTCGCCTTTCACAGTGGGATTGCGCCCGCCCTTCTTGGCGGGCGGGCAATGGATCGATGACGGCCTGGGGACAGTGTCGTCGCAACCGGATTATCACGCTGGCACGTAATCCTGACTATCGGCGGCGCGATGACGCCCACACCGACTCCTCAGTCAGTCCGCTAGGTAGAGGTCCGCGGTAATGGGTCACGCTGGATGTCGCGCGATAAGAGAGAGCCCGTGCCGTAGAGCATCGCTGGCCCGGGGTCCGCGTAGCAGAAAATAAAAACCGGGCCCTCGCTGATGCGATCGCTAAATTACGCGGGCGCACTTACCTGGGTCCGGAGCTTTGCCTTTTACTGTAACGCTTTCCCGGCTGCTGTGCAAAGCGCTCCGGAGCCGAAAATCACTGCCGGCCACCGACGGCACCGGGGCCGGCGCGCATCCGCAGGGCGACCAACAGGAGCGCGGAGTGGAACACGCCGATGCCGATGAACATCAGGTACCGGCTTTCCGAGCTGCATCTGGCGAGACGGGCTGGCAGCGCGCGGCACGGCCGAGCGACGGCAAGCTGTGCGCGGCCACGTCCGAGCCCGCAGTGCACGCCTGTTCCCTGCCCGGAATCAGCCAGCTGGCCGCTAGCAGGGCCGCCAGGCTGACCGCGATGAGCGGAATTATCATCGCGCGGCGCAGCAACCGCGGCAGGCGGTCCGGCGCCCGCTCGGTCGCTGGTATTGCCTCGTGCCGGGTCAGCATGGTGAAGAACGCGAACCGCACGCCGAGGCGGGGATCCTCCGCCACGAGTGCCCGCTCGATCCCGTCTAGGGCGCGCTGTCGGCAGCCAGGGAGGCTCAACACGGCTCTCCTGTACGGCCAGCGCGCGCGCTACATGCCGTTGCCACCGCGCCGGCGATGCTCGTCTTCGGTGTGCTGCCGGCCTGGATGATGTCTGTCGGCGTGCATGGGTCACCTTCCGGCGGGATTGCCACCATGATGTGCCGCTCCACTCGGGGAGCCCAAGGATGGCGCTGTGCTCGCGCGCCAGGCTGCCAGATGGCCGCCGCATGGCGTGGCGTTCCTCCTGCGTGGTTCCGCCCCAAATGCCGGCCTGCCCGGTGGCCAGGGCGTAGGACAGGCCCGCGGCCCGCACGGCGCACCGAAAGCACACGGCCTTGGCGGCAAGAACCTGTGCCAGCGCCTGGCCGGCCGCGGTGATCGGAAAGAAAAGCTCGGGATCTTCACCCCGGCAGGCGCCTCGCGGCATCCAGCCTGCGGAGCGGCCGATGAACTCTGATGTCGGCATGACAACTCTTTCGGGGTGTGCGCCAGGCGCGAGGACGGGAGCCGCGGCAGGCAGCGCTGCCGCTGTTGAGATCGGCACCGGCCGTGGGCCGGTGTGCTGGCTGGAAGCCGGACTGGTCGCTATGTCAGGCAGCACGCCGGAACCGGTCATTCGTGTCTTCCCGGCGCGGAGCGGGGAAGGCCCGGGCACTGGCAGGTCGCGGGGTAATAGCCGGGCGGGAGCATCGGACTGCAAGCCGCCCGTCCACTGGGTGGATGGCAGCCGCAGCGGAGTCGGACGCGTTAGCTGTCGCATCAGACGCGGTGGGGTCCGCAGTCACGTCAGGGCCGGGCGAGCTCGCTGGGGCGCCGGGGGCGGGCGAGTCTGACTGTGCGCCGGCCACCCCCCACGATCAGCGCGGCGACCAGGATGACGAGCCCGAGAACGATGATCATGACTGCTCCGAACGACGTTACACGGTGACGGTCCGCGGAGGGCGCCGCCGGGCCACCAGGAGGCCGCGACTGACTGCATGTTCCTGTTATCCCGGGGCGGGACGCCGCCCGGGGGGCAGCCCGAGAGCCGGAGCGCCCCCCTGGCGGCTGTTAGCGGTGCGCGAACCAGCTGCGGCGGCTGGACGACTTGCCGCTGACGAGGTGGTAGGCGAGCAGCAGGATGGCCGCGCCGGCGACGGCGGTGAGCCAGGTGGACAGATTGAAGAATCCGTGCATGCTGTGGATGTGGAACAGCTTCGTGGCGAGCCAGCCGCCGAGCAGTGCGCCGACGATACCGATGACGCAGGTCAGGATGAGGCCCTGCTGTCGGCGGCCGGGGATCAGCATATTGGCGATCAGGCCCGCGACCAGGCCTAAGACGATCCAGGCGATGATGCTCATGACTGACTCCTTAGCCAGCTGATTAGGTGGGGGTAGGCGCGATATCTCGCGGCCGTTCGGCCGTGGCGTCTTGCCCGGCGGTCGGGGGCACAGATAGAAAAACTCCGGGCCCCCAGTGCGCGTCCGCTAATGGCGCGGATGCAGCTACCGAGGTCCGGAGCAACACAGCCAGGCTACGCGCCTATCCCCTCGCGCGCAAAGACCGTTTCCGATGCCAATGGCCGGCCGCTCGGCCGAGTGTCGACGGCCAGCGCGGTTGGAACCTTGTCGAGGTCGGCGGTGACCTCCGAGGCGTCGGGGCCCATCAGCGGCAGGCCTGCGGCCCGCAGGATGTCCTTGGCGACAAGGTGCAGCAGCGTTTCCTCTTTGCGTAGCCCCTTGACCATCTTGGCCGCGGCAGCAGGGCCGGTCAGCAAGGAAAAGTAGGACTCGGCAGCCGAGAAGTCCTGGGCTTCCGGCTTGTGGTCATGGGCCATTTGACACCGCTCAGTCAGCAGTGTCTCCGGCCGCCGACCGCATGGTCGGCCATCCCGGGCAGTGGCAGGATCGCGCCGGCGATCACGACGATGAAGGCGGCCAGGCAAGAGCAGCAAGTCATTAGGCCTCACGATAAAGATCACCGCAAGGGACCGGCAGCGCCCCAGCTCAGCCTGGCCGCGGCTTTGCGGTCGTCGTCATCACCGGTCTGCTGTCCCGCCGGACTGGGACCGTTACCTCCCCCTCGCCATGTCAGCACCAGCCACCCGGGATGTCTGTTATGCGCGAGCGCAAGAAAACGTGTAACGTCAGCAACGTTGCTCTGGACCCTGGCAGCCGCACTGCGCGTGACCCGCGCCGTTGCGGCGCAGCGCCGGAGCATTTCCTTCGGGCCTGCGCGGACGTGTCGAGCTGCGCTTCCCGCCCGAAGGAGCTATGAGTGTCTTCTCACTCTGCTGACCGGACTTCGTCTGGCATTGCCGGCATATCAGCCCCGGCCCTGGCAGCTGCCGTGGCCGCGTTGCCGGGCCGTCCTGCGGCCGGGAACGGCGACGACCTCTCTGCGACGGCAGCACGCAACTCCCCGGCCACCGCCGATGACACCGACGACGTGACAGGCAAGCCACCGAAAGCCAGCGGCGCCTACATCTACGGGTATGACTCCGCCGGGCACCCCACCCTCGCTGACGCCTGCCACTCCCGCTCCCCCGACGGCAGGCTGGCGGGCTGATGGCGGGCTTGACCGCAGGCGGTTCAGTTTGCCCAGACAAGCCTGCCGGCTCTTCGTCCCGCGTCTGGGCGCGAAGAGCCGACGGGCACGCCAAGCGCCGGAGGCGCGCGAAAAGCGGAGGGCTCCTCTTCGCGTGCCTCCGGGCAAGGTCACAAAAGGCCTGCCCCGGCAAAGCCGGGCTGTGCCCCTTCTGACATCTGCGGTTCGCGAGCGCGGGTCTGGGCAAGATGCTCGTCGAGCGCGATGAGAAGACCGGCAAGCTGCGACATGTCTACTTTGACATCGAAACCGATGAGCTGTAGTTCGCCACGATGAAGGGGCATCATCGGGGCCGGCCGTCGCCCCACGCAATTCCGCTGGCCATCAGCCGCCGCTCGTGGCTGGTACCGATCGCCGGGCCGTTCCGCCCGCATGAAGCGCGGGCCGCCCGAGCTCTATGAGCGTTCGGGACACTTCTCGCGGTCACCATCGTTCGTGGCGTCATGCTCGTGGCCAGCCGGTGACAGCCGAGGTTCTTGCGCCACGGAGCCTGCCAGCAGGGCCAGGACGTCGCCGATGGCGGGTTCGCGGCTGGCGCGTTCGGGGAGCGGCAGGTGGGCCTGGATGTGGTAGCGGTTGCGGCGGCCGTGCTTGTGCTTCACGACATAACCGGCGGCGGTCAGGTCGGCGACGATCGCATGCGCGCTGCGCTCGGTAATGCCCAGGCTGGCCGACAGGTCGCGCAGCCGCACGCCCGGATCACGGGCGATGCACAGCAGCACCCGCGCGTGGTTGGTGAGGAAACTCCAGCTGGCCACCCTCAGAAACCTATCACACAATTCTAGAAACATATTGCGTGTTTCTGGTTTCCTGCGTAAGCTGACATCAGACCCGGACAGTCAGCGGCCGACGGCCGCAGCAAGACCGGGCCACTCAGCGAGGCGCCCGGCCAGGGATCGCACCGGCCCGCTCCCGCCGGCCAAGGAAGCACCGCCATGACCGACCAGCCACTACCCCAGGGCGCGACCACCACGCTGCCCCCGCAGTCCGCCAACGGCACCTCCCCCCAGCTGCCACCCGCGCCCGGCCCGCGTGAGTCCGGGCGGACCCGCACCCGGATCAGCGGCATGCGCACCAGCCTCATCGCCGGCTTCGCCGTCCTGATCGTGGTGATGATCTTCATCATCCAGAACGCGCACGCCGTCAGCATCAGCTTCCTCGGCGCGCACCTGCGCCTGTCGCTCGCCGTCGCGCTGTTCCTGGCCGCCATCGCCGGCGCGCTCATCATGGCCGCCGCCGGCACCGCCCGGATCACCCAGCTGCGGCGCATCATGCGCCGCGACCGGCGCACGCCACCAGCCAGCTGACACCAGCCCGCCACAACGCCCGGCAACCACCGGGAACACGCGTGCCTGTCGCATCGGCGCCTGCCTCCCGCCGCGCTGCCCGGATAGCACCACCACCAACTCATGCGCAACCCCGCGCGCGTCACTAACGAAAAGGAGCCCGTCATGGGCATCATCGCCTGGATCATCCTCGGACTAGCCGCAGGCCTGCTCGCCAACATGCTGATCCCCGGCAAACGACAGCAAGGCCTCATCCTCACCTGCCTCATCGGCATCGCCGGAGCCCTCGGCGGCGGCTGGGCCGCCACCAAGATCTTCCACATCCACACCCTGCACGGCTTCTTCAACGCCTCCACCTGGCTCACCGCCATCGCCGGCGCAGCCATCCTCCTGCTCGCCTACCACCTGGCCACCCGCCAATCCAGCCGAACCCACTCCGGCCGCCGGCGGTACGCCCACCGGTGACACTCACCGGCACATCGTGAAAGGAAGTAACGCCATGACCGAGCCAATGGCAGCGCACCGCACGACCAGCACGCTGCCGCCCCTCTCAGCCAGCGGCTCCACCCGGTCCCCGCCGGCACCTCAGGCAGCCGAGCCTGGACCACTGCAGACCCGGCTCACCGCGATGCGGACGACGCTGATCGCCGCCTTCGTCGGCCTCGTCGTGGCGGTGATCTTCATCGTCCAGAACGTGCACGCCGCGAACATCAGCTTCCTCGGAGTTCATCTCGTGCTGCCCCTGGCGGGCGCTCTGCTCCTGGCCGCTATCGCCGGCTCCCTGCTGACAGTCGCCGCAGGACCGGCCCGGATCAGCCGGCTGCGGCAGATCATGGGCCACGGCCTGCGCGAGGCCGTGGCAGCTACGCGGCCGCCGGTGACCCCGCGTTCCCCGCGTACCCAGGCAGGCACCGCTGGCCCGGAAACACCCGCGGCGTTCGTCCCCCGTGACTCTGGCCTGCCGGCACCGACCACCGCCTGCCCCGCGCACGTGACTGACTAAGGAGCCGGTTATGGGCACCATCGCATGGATCGTTCTCGGGCTGGCCGCAGGCCTGCTCGCCAGCATGCTCATCCCCGGCAGGAGATCACAGGGCCTTACCCTCACCTGCCTGACCGGCATCACCGGAGCACTGCTCGGCGGCTGGGCCGCCACTACGCAGTTCCACATCGGCACCCTGCCGGGGTTCTACGGCTCCGCCTGGCTGACCGCCATCGCCGGGGCGGCTGTCCTGCTGCTCGCCCACCGCCTGGTCACCGGCCAGCCCGGCCGATCCCGGCGTACCGGATGGCTCGCGCGATGAACAGGATCATCGCGCCCGGCCAGCCCGGTGACCAGCGCGGCCAGCCGCCGCCCGCCAGGCGGCCGGCGATGCGCACCGGCACCGGAATCTTCCTCCTCACCGCCGGCGCCATCTTGCTGTTCGCCCTCAGATCAGGCTCTCCGCACTGGCTCAACCTGCAGATCGTCGGCGTGATCCTGATCCTCGCCGGCGGGCTCGGCCTCCTGCTGCCCCGGCTCGCCCGCTCCCGGCGCGACCGGGACTGGCTGCGACGCCTGGTCCGGCCCGGCCAGTCCGAAGACCTCGGCGTCCCGTTCATCACCGCAGACCAAGGCGGCAGCCCGCCGGCGCAGGCCCCCGACGACAGCGCCCCGACGCTAGCCGACGACCTGCTCACCTACGAGCCGCACCACTGAACCGAGCACCCGCAGACGAGCGCCGATCCCACAATTCATGAGGCTGTGGCACTAACAGCGCGCGACTCTGATCGCGGTCGCAGTCATGATCCGCGCCGTGCTATGGTCGAGTGATCACTCCGGACCTCGGTGCCCACAATGCTCGCTAACCAAAACTGTCGCCGAGACAACCGGAGTTCTTTAATGCCTGGATTCGCTGCCACTGTTTGCCTTGCTTTTGCCCTTGGACATCACTAGTTCAATAAGCCAGGCGTGGAAATTGGCAATCTGCGTGAATACAGGAATGCATTCGACTTTTGTAGGCTACTTCAAGTACAGTAAGATTTACTGAGGGTATTCCGCACCCTGGCCTCCACGCCAGCCTCGCCCCCGGCGATCTGCAATCAGGCCCGCAAGGGCCCCGATCGGCGCGCAGTATGACTTTCATCGAAAACTTCGTCGCTGCCATAATCCTGAACTGTCAGACAGATCACGGGCTTCGATACCGGCCGGTCCCCCGAGTTGCCGTGGCCGGTGGCGGCGGGTATTTCCGCCCGGTCGATAGCTGGCCAAACCAGCGGCAATATGACCGACTCGCGGCGGACGTCCCCGGACAGCTGATCGCAGTCCGATCGTGCAGCTACTCCGGCACCAGCGTGCCCGGCGGTCGTTGTTCATGAAGGTCCTGATTATCGCGGCGGTTGTCGTGGTTGTGCTGCTCGCGCTGGGGCTGGCGCTGTCAGTACGGATCGTGAAGCAGTACCAGAAGGGGGTGCTGTTCCGGCTGGGCCGGGCGCTGGGCCCGCGCGAGCCGGGGCTGCGGCTGATCATCCCGTTCGCCGACGTGCTGCACCGGGTATCGCTGCGCATCGTCACCATGCCGATCCAGTCCCAGGGCATCATCACCCGCGACAACGTCAGCGTGGACGTGTCCGCAGTCGCCTACTTCCGCGTCGTCGACGCCGTGAAATCGGTGGTGGCGATCGAGAACGTGCACGCCGCCATCGACCAGATCGCCCAGACCACCCTGCGCAAGGTCGTCGGCCAGCACAGCCTGGACCAGACCCTGTCGGAGACCGACAAGATCAACCTGGACATCCGCAAGATCCTCGACGTGTCCACTGTCGAGTGGGGCGTCGAGGTGACCCTGGTCGAGCTGAAGGACATCCAGCTGCCCGACAGCATGAAACGCGCCATGGCCCGCCAGGCCGAAGCCGAGCGGGAGAAGCGCGCCAAGATCATCAACGCCGAGGGCGAATCGCTGGCCGCCGCCGCGCTCGGCCAGGCCTCCGACATCATGATGGCCCACCCCCTGGCCCTGCAGCTGCGCAACCTGCAGAGCCTGGTCGAGATCGGCGTCGACAAGAACACCACCGTGGTGTTCCCCGCCCCGCTGATGACCACCATCGCCGAACTCGGCACCTTCCTCGCCCGCGAGACCGCCGCAGCCGCACTCCCCGCGGCTCCTTCAGCTCCCACAGCGGCAGGCCCGGCGCTGCTGCCCGGGCCGGGCGCTGCGCCGCCGGCCGCTAACGGCAGCACGCCCGCCCCCGCCAGCGGCGCCGCCAGTGGCTAGTTACCGCCGGCCCGCCGCCCCGGCAGGCCGGGCCCAGCCACCCCCCGTACCTGAGCCAGCCTTAACTCCAGGAGATCCCGCATGAAACGCAGAACCTTCGACATCCTCGTGTCCGTCACCGGACTGTTCCTCGCCGTCACTCTCGCCGTCGCCGGCGGACTGGCACTGTGGGGCCACAACTTCATCGGCAACCAGGTCCACAGTCAGCTCGCCGCGCAGAAGATCTACTTCCCGCCGGCAGCGGCCTTCGCCCACCCCAAGGCCGGCACCGAGATCACCCCGTCGATGATCCCGTCGGTATCCCGGTACGCCGGGCAGCAGCTGCTGACCGGGCAGCAGGCCGAGGCCTGGGCCAACGACTTCATCGCCGTTCACCTGGTGGAGATCGGCGGCGGCAAAACCTACGCCCAGCTATCCACCGAGGCCATCGCGCAGCCCGCTAACCTCAAGCTCGCGGCCCAGGTCGCCACCGTCTTCAAGGGCGAGACACTACGCGGGCTGCTGCTCAACGCCTACGCCTTCGGCACCATGGCCACCATCGCCGGCATCGCCGCCATCACCGCATTCATCGCCGCCGCCATCATGCTCATCCTCAGCGGCCTCGGCCTGGTCCACGCCCGCCGCACGGACCCCGGCACCGAAATCCTCACCAGCCAGCCCGCGCACGGCCTCGACGCCAGCCTGGTGTCAGCCGCCCACGCCAGCCACAACGGTCACGCTGCCACCGTGCCCGACGCAGCTGCCCCCACCGCATGAGCAAATGTCCTGGCACGCCCGCTGACGGCGGGCGTGCCAGGCATGACTCCGCCCGAGTCACCTGAGCCTCGCTCGAAGCAGGCACGACACAGGTAGTGGCGAGTATCCGTGATGACGCTGCTCGCGGTTCCCCCGACGACCTGATACCCCGTCAATCACCGCAGAGAGCGCTAGCAGCCGGACCACTGGCGGCGGCAGCCGGATAGGCTGACGTAGAACGTACTGAGCAGCCCGAACGAGTTCCCGATCAGGTCTAGACCACATGCCGGTCCCGAGATCGCCTCGCTGCATGCTCCTAGCACTCGCGAGGCGAATAATGACCGCTCACTACATAGTCCCCCGCTTCGCGCCGACCCGGTCCGCAGGTACTGCATGAGATCCGGCCGACACCTGCACCCGGCCAATAAGCGCCGCCACGACGAGAGGACCAGGAGCGAACAGCTAGCCGACCGGGTGACCGCAGTGTTCGGGTCCTGGAAATTCATCATCGCGCAGACAATGATCGTCATGGTGTGGATCGGCCTGAACCTGTTCGCCGCCGCCCACCACTGGGATCCGTACCCATTCATTCTGCTGAACCTGGTCTTCTCCACTCAGGCCGCCTACGCAGCCCCGCTGATCCTGCTCAGCCAGAACCGCCAGGCCGACACCGACCGCATCAGGGCCGAGCACGACTACCAGGTAAACCAGACAGCTCTGAATTACCTGAAGATCTTGCATACCGACGCGCACGGGCAGGACTGCGCGTGCATCGAGCAGGCCGACCTAGGTGCCGAGAGCGGCCAGGCCAACCGCGTTGCGGTAGCGGCATCCGGCGCAGCCGCCGACGTCAGCTAACTTCGGCCCGAATACCTCTGCACTTACAACGCTCACGACCACGACTCGCTGGTTGAGCCAGCTGTCACCGGTATCGGTGGTCTGATTGCCGGGCTACGTGTCCCGGCCCGGCAGTCGTCCATGACCTGTGCCGTACGCCTCGGCGTACCGCGCTTGCAGCTGGCGCAAAGTGGCTGCAAATGCCGGACGCGTCGTGCTTCAGGCTTCCGAACAGCTTCAGGCCGGCAGCCTTTCCCGCGCCGACCTCGCTGTAGTTGAACGTCTCGGGCACCAAGGTTGAGCGCTCGGCGAGCGGCGCCAGCTCCCAGCGCCACCGGTGACCAAGTGGGTGCCGCCATTCCAGCACTCGCCCATCAGCGAACTCGGTGGCCTGACTGGTGATCTGATACCGCACGCCGTACTGCTTCATCTTCACTGAGAACTTGGCGTCCTGGCTGAGCCGCTGCGGTCCGGAAATGAGTTCCGCAGAACACGTCGACGCAAGCGACGGAAGGGCATGCGCGCGCAAACGCGCGCCAGAGGTGTCGGCGCTCTCAGGCGCAGGCCGGGACGTTGAGCGGGGTAACGGTGTGGCCGTTCTTGCCGCCGGCCGTTATCAAGTAGCCCAGCTGAGCCAGGGCTGAAGCGAGCCTGGGATCCGAGAGCGTGTAGGCCATCACGGTCGGGCTGCACGGCGACGGAGCGCTCGCTGCTGCGGCTTCCGCGAAAGTGAAGCTCGGGCGTGCGGCGATCCACTTGGCCACCTCCGGTATTCGGATTGCCATGCTCACCGCGACGAACTTGGGGGCCTTAGTGGTTCCGGGCTTGCGTGAACCTTGGGGCTTGCCGTTCATGGCTGCATGCCCGGTGCCGGTGAGAGCTGCCGACTGGCCGGGTGGCTCGCGGCTGGTGGTCAGTGATCCACCAGACGCCGCGACTGTGGTGTGCGTGGGCGGCGCGGGGAGCTGAGCGCCAGAGGCGTTGGCAGTCCGGTGAGCGGCTCGGGTTGCGGTCCTGGTCATCTTGTGCTCCTCGGTTGAGGGGTCCGGGTGAATCCGCGTACCCCGTTAGCTACAACGCTACCTTCGCGGAAGGTCACCGAAAGGATTAAATGCTCATATCGGTACTTAATTTGCAACACACAAAATACGGGCAGGCGCCTGGAGAGCTTTGATTCCAGTTCGACAAGAGCCGCATCCAGCTCACTTGCCTTGAAGCGCCTTATATGCCGCAGCGATCAGGCCGGCGCAGGCGTCGAGAGGCAGCGCGGTGCTGTCAATCTGCAGGTGGTAGAGACCCGGATCGTCGATGTCGGTGGAATAGAGGCGGCGCACATACTGAGCGCGGGCATGGTCGACCTCGGGCAGGCGCTTCCAGGCGGTCCCAGCGTCGACGTTCTCGATGCGAGCCGCCTGGGCGACCCGTCCCTCCGGCGGGCCGAAGAGGCGCACTCGCAGGACTCCTGGCTCGCGACGGAACGCGGTCCCGCCGCCGCGTCCCAGGATGACTGCTCCAGTCTCCAGCGCGGTCGTCATGATGAGCTCGGCCTGCTCGCGGAAGAAGTCGGCATCATCGGGGAGCGGCATAACGCCTGGAGGAGCACAGTCGGTACCGGCCCCCAGTGCGCCGCCAGCCAGCGGCGCGAGCACGGCCAGGAACCTGTCGGGCAGCGAGCGCCTAATTATCCCGCCTTCGGCTTCCTGGACGGACACCTGCAGTTGCGCGGCGACGTGCGAGCTGATCGCCCGGTCGAGTAGCGGCAGGCCGAGCAGCCTGGCAACGTGCGGCGCGATAATGCTGCCACCGGCACCGTAACCGGCCGAGATGGTTACGCCATGCATCTAGCGCGTCCCTCCGGGAGAAAGCGGGGCCGGATCGGTTTCTGCAGCGGACGGATCGGCTCCGGCTGCCGCTGGCTGGGTATTGCTGGATCGCAGCTTCACCTGGTTAATGAACAGTGCCGCGATGATGCTGACGATCGAGACCGGTACTGCGACGAGGAACAGCCGGTCAATGGCGTGCGAGTACGCCTGGATGATGCCTTCGTGCAGGGCCGGGTGGGTGATCTTCAGCTGGTCAAGAACGGCCGGGCTCTGGATGAACTCAGCGACCTTGCTACTCCCGCTGCCGCGACCGGCCAATGCAGAAGGGGGCAGGAAGCGCGGGAGTTCGGCGGCGATCCCCCCGGTTAGCACCGCCCCTAGCGCCGACGCCCCGATAGCGCCTCCCATCGAGCGGAAGAAGGTAACCGAGGAGGTCGCGACACCCATCTGCTTCATCGGTACCGCGTTCTGCACGATAAGCACCAGGACCTGCATAAACAGCCCGAGCCCCAGGCCGAATACAAGGATGTCCAGGCTCACCACTAGCAGCGAGGTATGCGCGCCCAGGCGGCTGAGCAGCACCAGCCCGATAGTGACGCCGATCGTGCCCGCCAAAGGGAACCAGCGGTACCTGCCCGTGCGCGAGATGTAGAGCCCGGAGCTGATGCTCATGGTCAGCAGCCCTACCAGCAGTGGCAGCAGCAGCAGTCCCGACTCGGTGGCTGATACACCATGCACGAGCTGCAGGTACTGCGGCAGGAAGGCCAGGGCGCCGAACATGGCGACGCCGCTGACAAAGGCGATAAAGTTCGCGACGGTGAAGATCTGCAGCCGGAACAGGCCGAGCGGCAGGATCGGCTCTGGCGCCACCGCCTCCCGGAGCGCGAAGCCGGCCAGGACCAGCGCTCCGAGCACGAAAAGCCCGATGGTCTGCCACGACCCCCACGGGTAGGTATTACCGCCCAGTTGCGTCGCGAGCAGGATGCACGACACCCCGGCAACCAGCAGGATCGCACCCCACCAGTCGATATTCACTTCCCGCCTGCGCACGGGCAGCCGCAGCACGCGATTGGTCACGATCAGCGCGGCCACGCCCAGCGGCAAGTTGACGTAGAAGATGTAGCGCCACGTCAGGTGGTCGACGGCGAACCCCCCTGCCAGCGGACCGACGACGCTGGAGACGCCGAACACCGCGCCGAAATATCCCTGATAACGGCCGCGCTCTCGCGGCGGGATCACATCGCCGATGATCGCGAAGGCGAGCGACAGCAGGCCACCGCCGCCGATTCCCTGCAAGCCACGGAATGCGATCAACTCGAAGATATTCCTTGAGAGCCCGCACAGCGCGCTGGCTAGCAGGAACAGCACGATGGCCAGCTGGAAGAGGCGCTTCCGCCCGTACAGATCACCCGCCTTTCCCCAGATCGGCGTCGAGGCCGTACTGGCCAGCAGGTACGCGGTGATTACCCACGACAGCAGGTTGCTGTGACGGAAGTCCCCAACTATGGTCGGCAGCGCGGTCGAAACGATCGTCTGGTCGAGCGCGGCCAGGAACATCCCCATCATCAGCCCGGACATGATCACCAAGATCTGCCGGTGCGTGAAGCCCTCGCTCGCGGGCGGGCTCGCAGTCGTCGTGGCCGGGGCCCTCATGAGCGCCTGCTGTCTTTGGGTGTCCCGTCCACCCGCAAGACTTTACCCTTCCGCCGGTGCTGGCAGCCGTCGCCAATGTCGCAGCCGACATCATCAGTGCCCACCGGCATCATCGGCCGGGCATTACACGGAAGACGGGAATCCATGACCGGTCGGACCCTGTTTCTGGCGTCACCGGCACAGATCCGCCACCGGCCCTTGGACAACCGCCGGGCAGCGACTCACGGCCTCCTAAGCGCGTCGAGACGTGACTGCAGCTCGGCGTTGATGCGGTCGAACAGCTCCCGGACATGGTCGTCGTCCTGATCTGAGAACGCCGCCCGTAGGTGCTCCGCAAGCAGGTCCAGCTGCTCGGTCACGACCCGGCGGACCTCCTCGTCGCCCACCGGCCCGTGCCAGAGGTCAGGACGCTGCCGACCTGCCACGCTCGGCATATAGTCCAGCGCTGAGACGCCACGGGCGGTGTCTGCCTCCATCAGAAGTTCGGCCCATCTCCGTGCCTCACTGAACAGCTGGTCGAGCTCGGCGTGCAGCTCGTGGTTTTCCGGCACCTTGCGATGCGCTTGCCGCAGCGCCATCACCATGTCGATCACCTCACTGAGCACCTCGTTGAGAGCGACCATAGGGTCGTGCGGAGATCCCGACGTCATGGGCAGCACACCGTCCCTTGGCAGCGGCACCGCCGGCGCCCCTTGGCTCCAGACGGCGGGCTAGCCTGGCGCGCCAGCGAGGCGGGCGAAATCGGGAAGATCATGTTCACTCCGATGACTGCAAATGGCCGACTGGCGACCGTCCGGGAGAGCCGGGCCTGATGACGAAGATTCCGCTGCTGAAGGTCCGTTCCGTGACCGCTGCCACGGTCGACGATCAATTGTGCGTCGGGCGGGTACCGCCGGACGAAGGAGTTGACCTCCAGAGACAATACCTGCCTCTGCGGCTGACGACCTGGGTGGACGTCCCGGCCGACGAACTCCGGTTTCAGGGCGTACGGTTCGACAATCAGAACGCGCGTCTACGGGCGGCGAGGTGACCCCGGTCAAGACAAGGCCTCGGACTGCGTGTTAGTGCTCACGCCATGCGCTGCGGGAAGCGGTGCACCTCCTGCGGCCAGCCGACCGCGACCGCGATCCTGCCGGCCCAATACCGTGCCGCGGCATCGTCGCGCACATTGACGACCGCGAAACCGCCAAGGTGCTCCTTGGTCTCGGCGAACGGCCCGTCGGTGAAGACCGGCGAGCCGCTGCTCGGGTCGACGCTGCACACGGCGGTCGACGCGTCCAGACCGCCGTCGCTGAAGACAAAGACACCGGCGGCCGTCATCTCTTCGATCAACGCCCTGCCGGACGTGGCCCTCTCGCGCAGCTCCTCCGACGTGAGGTCGGGCACCCACTCGTCGTTGAAGGCGATCAGGTACAGCGCCATCTCAAGCTCCTCTGTGCTCACAGGCAGCCCGGACGGCTGCCACTCACCTTCTCCACGAACGCACTCGCGTCAATCGACACCCCGGCCACGATTGTTTCCAAGCCTTCCGCATCGAAGTCGGCCGAACCCTTCGGGAACTTCGGCTTCCGTCCGCGGCAGGTGGCCAGTTGAGTGCACGGGCTCCCATTCCCGAGGGAGGAACGGTGTGTGCAGGGTCGACGTGCGGCAGCCGCCATGCGGGCAGCAACATCTGCCGGAGTCTAGCCAGCTAGCCCCGTTCAGGTGACCCGGGCATATCTGAGAAATGGGCTGGTCGGCGAGCCGGAGACTGGTGTCCCCGACCGGGCCGGGTCTACGATCTTTGGACCGCAGTGATCTTCAGTCCGTAGTCCGTAGCCGTACACCCCCCGGCAGAAGCCGAGGTGAGTCGCGGTGACTGGCGGATGATCTGTTCGCCTGTTCCCGCCTGATGGGGATCTCGATGCCGCTGTACATGTACCAGGCCTCTTATACCGCCAAGTCAATGACGGATCAGCTTAAGGAGCCGCAAGACCCCGTGGAAGTGATCCGGCCGACCCTGGAGGAGCTGGGGGCCACGATCGTCGTGGCGGGCTTTCCGTTTGGCGAGTATGACGTCGTTGTCGTATACGAAGCACCTGATGATATGACCGCCGCGAGCGTCGCGATGGCAATCGCCGCGGCGGGCGAGGTCAGGTCGGGCAAGACCACGCGTCTGCTCAGCGGGCAGGAATGGCTCGAGTCTTTGCGCAAGCGCAGGATTGTCACCAGCCGTAAGGCGCACCAGCCGCACGACAGCCGGTCCTGACAGCTGGAGCTCTTCCAGCGGCAGCAGGTCGGGCGCTACTGGGGGCTGGGCACACCAGCGTGCAATCGGGCTCGGTGAGACCACGGACGGGGCTGCCCATGATGACCCCGTCGAGGTAACCGAAGTGATACGGCAAGACGACATTGAGGCCGTGGTACGCGCGGCGTGGGCGCTCGATACCTGTGACCCTGTCGATGCCGATGACTGGTCAGTCACCAACCCGTCCCGCGGCCAGTGCGGGTCTACCGCGCTGATAATCCATGACCTGCTCGGCGGCGAATTGCTGATTGCTGAGGTCATTCGTAGCGATGGCAGCCGCCAGGGCGTGCACTACTGGAATCTCCTGCCCGACGGGACCGAGCTCGACCTGACTTGCGAACAGTTCGCCGACGACGAAGTGATCCGGCAGCCGCGCAGACTGCGGCGTCCCGCTGGGCTACCAACCCGCTGCGCTGAGCAGTACCTGACGATGAGGCGCCGCGTCTTCGATGCTCTCGGTATTCCCGACGATGGGGACACAAGCCATCTTTCGTCTTGATGTCGGCAAGTAATTCCAAGAGTCCGGGTTTCGCTAGTGTTGCGCCTGATTAGGCGGAACGCAGGGCCGCGCAGTCTGTAGTCAGGGGGTCGCATGCCGGGATCCGGATCGCTCGACTGTGACGAAGCCGACCGCGACGTGACTCTTGCGGACCGGGCAACCTTTCCGAGTTCGACTTTCTCGACGCATTTCTCCCGCGGTGCCGTGGGAGTAACCACCCTTCGGCGGCTTGGCGTGCTCGATGAGGTCCTATCGTTCGGTCCGCCGAAACTGGCATGCGAGTACATCCACATGCACGGGGGCGAGACTCCAGTGCCCGGTCCACCGCAGGAACCCGGCGACGCCGGATTTTGCCTGTCGGTCCGGAGGGAACCACTCGGCGATGTCTTGGTCCGGCGGGCGAACCGTGAGGGGACTGTGCGGGTGCTGCGGGGGACTCGCCTGGTCGACCTGAAGCGCAGCGGCGAGCGCATCACCGGCGCGGTCCTGGCCCGCGACGACCAGACGCTTGAGGTGCGGTCCCGCTTGGTCGTTGCCGCCGACGGACGGCATTCACCCATAGCGGCGGCGTTGGATCCCCCGCTCGAGTTCAGTGATAGGCCCGTCCGCGCCATGTACTGCCAGTACGTCACCGGTTTTTCCTGACCAGGCCCCGATCCGAGTCCTGAGTTCTCCCCGAGAGGTGACCAGTTGGCTGGCATCTTCCCGTGCGACGGTGGGATGACCTGCGTGGCTGTGTCCGTCAATCTGGCCACCTTCAAGGTGATGCGGCAGGCATCAGCGGCCTCATTTCCGCAGGTCATTGCTGGTCATCGACGCCTGGCCGAACGCTTCGGCAGCGCCAGGCCCGTTAGCCGGGTTCTTGCGTGCGGGGCGGAGCCGCGCTACGTCCGGATGCCAGTCGGACCCGGCTGGGCCCTGGTCGGGGACGCCTCAATACATCTAGTTCCGTGGAATGGCTTCGGAATCGGCTTCGCCGCGACTCACGCCACCTACCTGGCTGAAGCCCTGCTGGCAGTTCTTAGCGGCCGCGAGCAGGAAGCCGAGGCTTTGCACAACTACTGGAAACGAAGGAGTGAGCACGGACTGGCGACTTACCTGCAGACGATCGAGCTGGCCAAGGACCTAAGGGCTCTCACCGCAACCGACCAATAGACGCTTGCAGGAGCCGGGTAATCCGTCAGGGCGGTCAGCTGCCGGTGTAGGCGATCTTGATCACAGTCGGCGTCTCGATGGTGGTGGTGGCTACCGTGGTTCCGTTCTGTACCATGTTGATCGCCGTGTCCGTGCCTCCATCCGCGACAAAGCTCAGGCCAAAGCCTGCGAGGGCTGAGTCGAAGTAGATCTCGCCGAAGTTCGGCAGGTCAGAGCTTTCTCCCTTCACACCTGGGTGTTCCATCACCCACTCAGCCTGGTTCTCCAGCGAGGCGACGTTAGCCGGGGGCGAGAAGGCGAACCCCGCGTGCACACCGGTAGTCAGATTGACCAGGTTGAAGTCCGCCTCGGTCGTCGACGGCAAGCAAATCAGGCCGACCATCGTGTCCCCGAAGCTGACGGGGAAGTTCGAGATCGCCTGCCAGAGGTTGGGCCACCATTCGTACACGGCGTAGCACTGCTTGCTGGTGGTACCGCTCGCGTCGGCCGAAACAGCCTGCACAGTGCCCATCTGGGTGACATCGCTGACCCCGTCGATGCCGATCCAGGCGAACGAGTAAAAGGTGCCGGAGCTGTTGCCGGGAGCCCCGACGTCTGGGACATTCCACCGCCCCGTCACCCAGTCGAGCGCCTGACCAGGCGCCGCGTGAACCACACAGCCCGACCAGTGGTCGTTCGTGACGGTGGTCAGGTCGGGCCGGGGCCGATCTACCGGTGCGATGCCTGGCAGCAGTTCGTGGATCGGCTTGAAGATCGGCGTGATGTAGGTGAGCGCTCGGGAGAATACGTCGTCCCAGAGACCCGCCAGCTCTGGCCGGGTGGCAGGATCGGGTCGCTGTGGCAGGCCATAGCGGCGCAGCTCAAGCGGCGAGGCGGCCCGGCACTACAGGTCTGGCCCCGAGCCGACGGCACTCTCAACATGCGGATACAGCTCAGCGCCAGAAGATACAGGGTGTCTCTGCGACGCGGGGTCGCCGTTGACAACGGCCGAGGCCAGAGGCTTTGACCTGACCCGATGTTGTCCGGTGCCGGGCTGCTCCCCCGAGCCGCCGTCACGTGCGGCCTCAGCTACGGATAGGCTGACGTCGTCGCACTCTTGGTGCGCCTGGGCTACATCCGCAGCTGTACGCAGCAGGTCCTAGTCCCTCGTGGTCGGCGCCAAGTTAGGCGTGTCGCAGCGGCTGGTCGGGCACACACGCTGCCCGCGAGCCGGAGCATTTCTTGCGTGAGGCTTCGTTCTCGATTTTGTCGGGGCCGTCCTATCGGAAGGCACCTGAACTGTGGGCATGCGATTCGGCTTTGTCAGCACCTTCCCGCCAACCCAGTGCGGGCTGGCTACCTTCACCGCCGCCCTGCGCGGGGCCCTGCTGCATTCCACTACCGACGAGGGGTGGGTCGTCCGGCTGGTCGACGCGCCCGCAGAGCCATCTGGCGACGAGGTCGTCGCGCAGCTCATTGCTGGTGACTCCGCTTCGCTGCGCCGGGCGGCCGCGCGGCTGAACTTGTGCGACGTCATCATCGTCCAACACGAGTACGGCGTCTACGGCGGAGCGGACGGCAGCGAGGTCCTGCACCTGCTGGACCAGCTTCGGGTGCCGTGCGTCGTTGTCCTGCACACTGTGCTGACCGACCCGGCGCCTCATCAGCGTCAGGTGCTCGAGTCGGTGATAGCGAAGGCCGACGCCGTGGTCACGATGACGTTGACTGCGCGCGATCGGCTCGCGGCCGGGTACGCCGCCGACATGACGAAGGTCTGCACCATTGCGCACGGCGCGCCCGCCTTGCAGACAACGATGGCAGAGCCGGCGTTCCGCACGGGGCAGTTCACGGTCCTGACATGGGGCCTGCTCGGCCCGGGCAAGGGCATCGAGTGGGGCATCGACGCAATGGCGCTGCTGCGCGATCTGCAGCCCATGCCGCGCTACATGGTCGCCGGCCAGACCCACCCGAAGGTGCTGCTCCGCGAAGGCGAGGCCTACCGTGAGCGCCTCCGCGGGCAGGTCCGCCAGGCGGAGCTGGGATCCTGGATCACCTTCGACGGTCACTACCGGAACGCCGGAGCCCTGGCTAGTCTCGTCCGCTCCGCCGATGTGGTCCTGCTCCCCTACGACTCGACCGAGCAGGTCACGTCGGGGGTGCTCATCGAGGCCGTGGCTGCCGGAAAGCCGGTGGTGGCAACGCCGTTCCCGCATGCCAGAGAACTACTCGCAGGCGGAGCGGGCCTGCTCGTGCCGCACCGCGATCCCGCCGCGATCGCGGCGGCGCTGCGCTCGGTGATCACGCGCAGGGACTTGATGACGAGGATGGCTGCGGCCGCCGCTGCGGCCGCGCCGCAGCTCCTGTGGCCAGCCATTGCGGACCAGTACCGAGAGCTCGCCGGCCGGCTGATCGCGGGGAGCGTGGCCGCATGACCGCCGGCAGCGTCACTCCGCCTGGCCACCTTCACCAGCCGGTATTCGATCACCTCGAACGGCTGACCGACGACCGCGGCCTGTTCGAGCATGCCCTCGGCGCTATCCCCAGGCGCGAGCATGGCTATTGCGTCGATGACGTCGCCCGCGGGCTGGTCGTGACGTGCCGTGAGCCAGAGCCTGGCCCGAGCGCACGCCGCCTGGCCCGCGGCTACCTCGTCTTCGTCCTCGCCGCGCTCGAATCTGCCGGGACCTGCCACAACAGGATGGACGTCGACGGGAACTGGCGCGACGAGGCCGGCGTGGGTGACTGGTGGGGGCGAGCTTTGTGGGGCCTTGGTGTCGCGGCCGGGACAGCACAGACGCCGGGCATGCGCGCCCGGGCGCTCGGCGGGTTCCGCATAGCAGCGCAGTGTCGTTCCCCGCACCTCCGATCGATGGCGTTCGCCGCGCTCGGAGGCGCTGAGGTGCTCAGAAGACGACCGGCCGAGACGTCTGCCAGGCTGCTGCTCGCAGATGCGCTGGCCGCAATCGGCAAGCTGCCGGACGGCGATCGCAGCTGGCCCTGGCCGGAGCAGTACCTGAGCTACGCAAACGCCTCGATTGCCGAGGCGCTCATCGTCGCGGGTGACGCACTTCCCGATCAGGCGGCCCTCAACCGCGGACTGAGCCTACTGGATTTCCTGCTGCGCACCCAGACTCGCGATGGACACCTGTCGGTGACCCCGGTGGGCGGCCGCGGCCGCGACGACGTCGGCCCCGGCTATGACCAGCAGCCCATCGAGGTGTCCGCGCTCGCGGATGCCTGTGCCAGCGCGTTCCGGATCACCGGTCAGCCGTCCTGGCTCATCGGCATCAGCCTCGCGTGGGCCTGGTTCCTCGGTGACAACGACGGCGCAATGCCGATGTTCGACCCTCGCACCGGCAGCGGCTACGACGGCCTGGAACGCCGCGGCCGCAATGAGAACCAAGGCGCCGAGTCAACCCTGGCGATGCTCGCCACTGCCCAGCAGGCCCGCCGGATCAGCGAGCTGGAGTGATCGCGCACCGCATGCAGGCCGGGCTGCGCGCCGATCCGGCCCGCGTCATCGCCCGGCTCTTCCTGCCAGGCGAGGAGCTGCAGCGCGCCCACTCGCGGGCCCGCCAGGTCGTCGACCGGGTCATGCGCCTTGCCGAAGACGAGGTTGAGCGGCTGGCAGCCGGCCTGCTCCGCGACTTCAGCGGTCGCCACCACGATTACGAGGCGCTCCTGCGGCGGCATGCCTCCATTGTCTCCGCGCATGTCGAGACGGCACGTGAGCTGACCACGGCGCGCACCTTGCTGCTGGGAGCGGCATTCACTGCGGAATACGCGACAGAGGGCGCGGCCGTGTGCAATCCGAGCGCGGTGCTGGCCCCTGACCAGAGCGGACTGCGCGCCGGCCAGGCCCGGGTGGCGCTCAGCCTGCGCGGCATCGGCGAAGGGCACATCTCCTCGATCGCCTTCTGCTCCGCCATCGTCGGCCCGGGCGCGCAGTGGGACTTCGAGCCGCGTCCCCTGCCGGTCTCGGTGGCGGACACGACGCCTGCGAGCTGGCATAAGGCGCACCTGTATGCCGTCCTGGCTGACCAGGGACATCTCAATGAGCTCGCTGAGGCCGTCCTGCACGCCCTGCCCGCCGACTTCGACGGTGCGGGTCTCGAGCGGGCGCTCGCAGGGGCGCACCGCGACCTGCTGACGCGCCCAGGGTCCGCCGCTACCGTCGACCTGCTGCGCAAGGTGGTCTCCTCGGCCTACCACGCGTCGTTCGCCCCCGACACCGACCTCGGGCAGCGGATCCTGTCTCCGTCCGCTGATGAGGAGAGCAACGGGATGGAGGACGCGCGGTTCACTCGGTTCACCGGCGATGGCGGGACCGCCGAATACCGCGCCACCTACACCGCCTACGACGGGCGACAGATCGCCCCGCGCCTGCTCATCAGCCCGGACCTGCGCGTTTTCAGCGCTCATCGCCTGGCCGGACCAGCGGCCCGGAACAAAGGCATGGCCCTGTTCCCCCGGAAGGTACAGGGGAAATACCTCGCGCTGTGCCGCTCCGACGGCGAGCGCACCAGCCTGGCCAGCTCGGCAGACGGTTACGTGTGGGACCGGCCGGTGGTCTTGCAAGAACCATCCGCGTCGTGGGAGCTGCTGCAAGTCGGCAACTGCGGCCCGCCGATCGAGACCGGCCAGGGATGGCTCGTGCTCACCCACGGCGTCGGCCCGATGCGGGTTTACGTCGTTGGCACCATCCTGCTCGACCTCGACGACCCGACCCGCGTCCTAGGCCATTCGAGGACTCCGCTGCTGGCCCCGGACACCGATGAACGCGACGGCTACGTTCCCAACGTCGTGTACTCGTGCGGGACCCTCCTGCACGACGGCCTGCTCTGGATTCCCTACGGAATCGACGACAGCCGTATCGGGGTGGCTTACGCACCCATCGGCGAGGTGCTGGCTGACCTGAGCAGCTCGCCGTAGGTGCGGAGATAGTCCTCGACCATCCGGTCGGAGCCGAACCGCGCGACGGCACGGGCATGGACGTCCGCGCGGTCCAGCCGAACCGCCGCCCGTACCGCGTCGACCGATGACTCAATGTCATGAGCCAGGTACCCGGTCACGCCCTCGTCAACGATCTCGGCCATCGAGCCGCGCTGATAGGCGACGACCGGGGTGCCGCACGCCATCGCTTCCACGACAGACAAGCCGAACGGCTCATCGAAATGGATCGGATGCAGCAGCGCCGCTGCATCACCTAGGACGTCCGCCCGGCGCTGCGGGCCGACCGAGCCTAGAAATATGACCTGGTCCCCGTCGATGTGCGGCTCCACGGCGTCAGCGAAATACCGCTGGTCCTGGACAATGCCGCAGATCACCAGTCGTCGTCCGGCGCGGCGGGCGATCTCGATGGCGTCGGCAGTTCCCTTGTCAGGATGGATGCGGCCAAACGAGACAAGCTGCTCGCCGGACCAGGCGCGGAACGGCAGCACCTGGAGGTCGATGCCGTGATGAATGGTCGCGGCATAGTCAAGCCTGGCGTCACGGTCGGAATCGGAGATCGCGACGAACGCTGAGCGTGACCGACGGTAGGCAGGAAGGATGCCGGCCCCGGAGAAGCCGTGGATGGTCGTCACGATCGGCGCCCGCACATGCTCGTCGAACGCGAGCGGCAGCCAGTCGAGATGATTGTGCACAAGCTCGAACTCGCCAGACCGGGCCAGCGCGTGCGACACGTGCAATGCCTCCCAGACCCGGCCGTCAAGCTGAGGATCCTCGGCATAGCCATGCGGGCAGACACCGTCGAGAGCTGCCGCCGTCACCGAGTCGAGCGTTGCGAACAGAGTCACATCGACTCCCCGCGCCACAAGCCCCTCAGTGAGCAGGCTGGCAATCGACTCCCATGGCCCGTAGTGCTCCGGGGGCGTCCGCCACGCGATCGGCGCGATCATCGCGACCTTCATCGCGCACCGTGGCCGGGTTCTGGCGGGCCTGCCAGCAGGGCCAGGACGTCGCCGATGGCGGGTTCGCGGCTGGCGCGTTCGGGGAGCGGCAGGTGGGCCTGGATGTGGTAGCGGTTGCGGCGGCCGTGCTTGTGCTTCACGACATAACCGGCGGCGGTCAGGTCGGCGACGATCGCATGCGCGCTGCGCTCGGTAATGCCCAGGCTGGCCGACAGGTCGCGCAGCCGCACGCCCGGATCACGGGCGATGCACAGCAGCACCCGCGCGTGGTTGGTGAGGAAACTCCAGCTGGCCACCCTCAGAAACCTATCACACAATTCTAGAAACATATTGCGTGTTTCTGGTTTCCTGCGTAAGCTGACATCAGACCCGGACAGTCAGCGGCCGACGGCCGCAGCAAGACCGGGCCACTCAGCGAGGCGCCCGGCCAGGGATCGCACCGGCCCGCTCCCGCCGGCCAAGGAAGCACCGCCATGACCGACCAGCCACTACCCCAGGGCGCGACCACCACGCTGCCCCCGCAGTCCGCCAACGGCACCTCCCCCCAGCTGCCACCCGCGCCCGGCCCGCGTGAGTCCGGGCGGACCCGCACCCGGATCAGCGGCATGCGCACCAGCCTCATCGCCGGCTTCGCCGTCCTGATCGTGGTGATGATCTTCATCATCCAGAACGCGCACGCCGTCAGCATCAGCTTCCTCGGCGCGCACCTGCGCCTGTCGCTCGCCGTCGCGCTGTTCCTGGCCGCCATCGCCGGCGCGCTCATCATGGCCGCCGCCGGCACCGCCCGGATCACCCAGCTGCGGCGCATCATGCGCCGCGACCGGCGCACGCCACCAGCCAGCTGACACCAGCCCGCCACAACGCCCGGCAACCACCGGGAACACGCGTGCCTGTCGCATCGGCGCCTGCCTCCCGCCGCGCTGCCCGGATAGCACCACCACCAACTCATGCGCAACCCCGCGCGCGTCACTAACGAAAAGGAGCCCGTCATGGGCATCATCGCCTGGATCATCCTCGGACTAGCCGCAGGCCTGCTCGCCAACATGCTGATCCCCGGCAAACGACAGCAAGGCCTCATCCTCACCTGCCTCATCGGCATCGCCGGAGCCCTCGGCGGCGGCTGGGCCGCCACCAAGATCTTCCACATCCACACCCTGCACGGCTTCTTCAACGCCTCCACCTGGCTCACCGCCATCGCCGGCGCAGCCATCCTCCTGCTCGCCTACCACCTGGCCACCCGCCAATCCAGCCGAACCCACTCCGGCCGCCGGCGGTACGCCCACCGGTGACCTAGCGGCGAGACGGCCCCGGCTGGATCGCGCCGAGAAAGCCGGCGTCGATCTGCCCGCGGGCCGCTCGCGTGCTTGGTGGCCGAACCGGCGTACGACGAGGGTGCAATCTGTAGGCCGATAACAGCGCCGCCGTAGCCAGACGCGCATAGGCTCCATGTATGGCCGCGCTGACGCTGGACGAGATAGCAACAAAGATCGCAACCGCAGAGGACGGCTTGGCCAAGGCAACATCGCAATACGACCGGAACATGTTTACCCAGATCCGCGACGAGTACCGGCGTTACGCCGCCCAGCGGGCCAAGGACATAGCGAAGCTGACTGCTGCACCATAACCGGCCAGCTGCAACTGCCTGTCGGTGCGGCGGCCGCCCGCGCGGGCGCGCCAGTCAGCCGATCGGCTTGGCAGCCGTCCCCTTGGTCATCGATCCGAGTTTCCTCGTGCTCCCGGTTTGCTTGGCTGTCAGCCTGGCCGCATCGGGCCACCTGACGTCGTAGGCCCATCCCAGTCTCTCGGCCAGCCAGATCGTCCTGGCGGCGATATCGATCTGGCCCTTCAGCACGCCATGGCGGGCGCAAGTCGGGTCCGCATGGTGGAGGTTATGCCAGGACTCGCCAAACGACAGGATCGCCAGCCAAGAGACGTTCCTGGACTTGTCGCGCACCTTGAACTCTTCCTTGCCGAAGGTGTGACAGATCGAGTTGATCGACCAGGTGATGTGATGCAGGAACGCGATCCGCACCAGGGTCGCCCAGAAGAACGCCGTCACGGCACCCTGCCACGACATGGACCATAGGCCGCCCAGGAGGGCAGGCCCGAGAAGCGAGACGGCGACCAGGCTTGGGAACCACCGGGAGATCTTGACGACGTCGGAGTCCGCAAGCCAGTCGGGGCAGAACTTTTCCTCTGACGTGATGTCGCCGTCGAACATCCAGCCGACGTGGGCGTAGACCAAGCCCTTGGCCAGGGCCTTCCAGTCGTTCCCGAAGCGCCACGGCGAGTGCGGGTCGCCTTCCTTGTCGCTGTACTTGTGGTGCCGGCGGTGATCGGCGACCCAGGTAATCACCGGCTTCTCGATGGCCAGGCTTCCGGCGATTGCCAGCGCGATCTTGAACCCGCGCACCGCCTTGAAGGATCCATGCGTGAAGTAGCGGTGCAGGCCTATGCTGACGCCGAGCCCGGCGATGTAGTAGAACGCGATCGCCAGCACGACGTCGTGCCAGCCCAGACCCCAGCCCCAGGCCAGCGGCACCGCTGCGATCAGCGCGAGCAAGGGGACGGCAACGAATACGCCGACCAGGACGCGGTCGAAGACACTGGTACGCTCCGGCATGATCTCCGGCGCGGCCGCAGTAGTAGGTGGGGTGAGTTTGTCGGTTCGTGCCGCTGTGGCGTCAGTAGCCGTTGTCATGCGGTCCTCGCTTGCCGGTCGGGGTGTTTCACAGATGGAGGGCTTGCTGCGCATCGACCAGGGTCCAGGACCAATACGATTGAACTTACCTAACCGTAGCTTACGTTACCGTAGGTTCGCGGCGGTGACCAGGCTCGTAAGGGCTGGCGGCTGACGGGCTATGAAGTGACGAGCCGGGTCTGGCCCTTGCGCACGATCTTCGCGGCAGCAACCGCGGCTGGATATACCTGGCTGTGGCCAGATGTGCAGTCGCCGGGAATTCCGCAACGCCGCCGCGGGATCCGTCGCAACCGGGCCGGTCGTAGGAGACCCAGTGCAGGCCGTTCGCTTCGGCGGCCGCGAATAGCGTTCAGGCGCGAGCCGATGTTGGGCGAGCCGTGGTGCCAGAACACCGCCACTGACGAGCCCAGGCCGCCAGGGCTGCTGGGGACTCGGTGCGCCCGCTAGTGGGCCGCGGCACAATCAGGGGTACGGGCGACCTGATCAACCTGTGGAGACTCTGGTCAGGCTGACCTTGTCTGGGCCTCGGTTCTTCGATGCCCTGCCCTCCGGCACCTTCAAGAACGAGATGTCAGGGACGACGCCACACCTGCGCGGCGTCGGCCAGGCTGACCACATTGTGCTTGAGGTCGCGCAAGCTCGACAGCTCGACCCGGTTCTCCGTCCGGCATCTCGGCTGACGGCTCTTTTGCTGGCGCATCCCCCGAAGCCTCGGAACGCGGCCCATAGCCTAAATGGCATGGAGATCATCTGGTCCGCTGTGACCATCGACTGTCTCGACGTTGAGCGCGTCGCTCGATTCTGGAGCGCTCTGCTCGGCCGCCAGCCCGGACCCGCCCACGACGACTGGATCTACCTAGGCGAGCGAAGCGACTCCCAGCCTCGCGTCGTGTTCCAGCCCGTCAAGGAACCAAAGGAGGGCAAGGTCAGGATCCATCTCGACCTGACCGTCGACGACATAGACGGGAGTATCGACTTCGTGACCTCTCTTGGGGGCCGGTTTACCGGTGAGCGGCACGACTACGACGAAGGCGTCGTGGTCGTGATGGCGGATCCCGAGGGCCACGAGTTCTGCCTGGTCCAGTACTTCTGACCGGCCATGCAGTTCAAATCTTATCGGTCGCGCCAGCACGTCACGCCGAGCGAGCCTCCGCTCGCGCGAGGGCTGACGGCTTACCGTGTCAACGGCAACTGAAATCTGACCAGCTGTCGCCACTCCGCCGTACTTCTCACTCAAGCATCCTGCACCCCGTGCCCGGCACCTCGCCCTCTTGTGCGAGAACAGGCTGGGAGCCGACCGTCCCGCTGGATAGGCCGCGGCCGGCTCATTGACAGGTGTTCTGCAGAGGCTTTCCGGCGGGCATGAGTGGGGACCGGGACTCGTCACGGTCGGTTGGATGCCGTGCGAGTGCCCAGAAGCGCAAGCGGAGAACATGCGGCACCTATGGGTGCGCTGCCACGCGGCAGAGGGTTGCTCGTCAGTGTGGTACAGACCGGCGCACAGTCCTAGTCCGGAGCATGCCTCAGGTCGGTAGCGTCCGCTTCATGGCGGGATGGGACTTCTCCGATCCCCCTCGGCCCGTTAGGACTGCCACCATTTGACAAGCACTATCAAAGTGATATCATATTGATAGGTGGTCGGGTCACCGACACCACAGCCTCAAAGGAGGCACCCCGATGAACGCACCTAACGACAACACCGCTCCGAAAGGTCTCCCCCCGCGCTCCGGCATTCGGCGCCTGATCCACCCATGGGAGTACCGCCACCTCCGCGGCTTTGGGGTCACGCATATTGCCGGTGGCTGTGTCCAGGCCGCCGCGGGCCTCGTCTGCCTCTCGTACGGCGTCTACGGATGGGCAGTCTTCTTCCTGGTTATTGCGGCGCTGAATCTCGCGTGGGGCTGCTGGAATCTGGCCATCGCCCGCTCCGCAACTGCCCTTACCTGAGCCCGGTCAGGCGACGCTATCGACCAGTCGCTAGCCGAGATCCTTCGCCGACTCGCCAAGTAGCAGCCCAGCTCACCGCTCAGCTGCTCGAGCGGCGCAGGCGGCCAGCCATTGGCTGCCTCACCAACCACCTCGAACCCCGGCCCCGGCCCCGGTCCAAGACCATCCTCCCCGCAGCAACGCCTCGGAAATGACCGGCCGCGGCAAGAATCAGGCCGTGATCTCGGGCGCGACGCTTTCCGGACGCCGCGGAGTGCCGACCGTGCGGCCCTAGACCGCCAGCCCGTTCAACGAGGGCCACCGTCACGCCCATCCGAGGCCGATCCCTGACGGCAAGTGCCGGGAAACCACGTCCAGCACGACGGTCAGGTGACGGTCAGGGTAACGGTCAGACGATCTTGACTTGTCGCCTGAGGCCGGCGTGCGTTGGCTCTTGGTTTGGCTCTTTCCGCGGGTCCGCCCACAGCGCAAACACTGGGGCCTAGTGGTACCATATCGAGTACCACTAGGAGGACCGATGGCCATCACCGCCAGCGAAGCACGCAAGAACCTGTTCCCGCTCATCGAGCAGGTCAACAACGACCGCACCCCAGTCGAGATCAACTCCCGCCGCGGCGACGCCGTCCTCATCTCCCGCGCAGACTACGAGGCCCTGGAGGAAACCGCTCACCTGCTGCGCTCCCCGGCCAACGCCCGCCGCCTGCTGGAAAGCCTGGCCCAGGCCCAGCGCGGCGAGCAGGAAGAACGCCCGCTGGACCGATGAGACTCGTCTTCACCCCCAACGGCTGGCAGGACTACATCTACTGGCAGAGTGCCGACCGGGCCACCCTGAAGCGGATCAACCGGCTGATCGACGACGTCTTACGCGACCCGTTCGAGGGAATCGGCAAACCCGAACCTCTGCGCCACGCCCTCACCGGATCCTGGTCCCGGCGGATCAGCGAAGAACACCGCCTCGTCTACCTCATCGACGGCGACGACATCGTCATCCTGCAAGCCCGCTACCACTACACGTAGCTACCTGTCGGTTCGCTTCCTGGTGGCTTCGCGCCCGCACTCTCACCCCGTTCGCGGTCTACTGCCTGGCTCTCGGCCGCGGCAGCATCGTCTACCCGGAACTACTGAAGTAAAGCCAGTGAGCGTCCGGCTGCAGGCCAGGCCGAGCAGCGCCCAAACGTGTAGGCCGCGCACCGGGCTGCTCCCGCGCGCCAATCGGCCAGCGCAGGCCGGTGGCTAGCGTTGCCGGCCTGCAGGCGGGCCCATGGCGGCATCGGATGGAGCGGCGGTGACCGGTAGACCTGCTCTGCGGCGACTGCGAGATGGCCAGCCAGTCCCAACCTGCTCGACCACGTTGCGTAGCTTCCCATCCACAGCGAGGCGTACCACACCGCACCCGGGCGCTGCAGCAGTGTGGCAGAGAATACCCATCGCGTGCAGCCCCCGCTGTGCCGGGCACCTTGGGAACTGGCCGGGCGTCGCCTAGCCTGGTAGGCATGGACAGTGGGCCGGAGCGGCCATCGGAGTCGTGCGAGGACACGCTGCCCGAGTTCCCGGCCGTTGTCGACGAGGCGCGTAACAAGGCTGCTAGATCAGTCCGCCATGTGCGCCGCCGCCGCGCCGTCCGGCAGGCGTTCCAGGCAAGTGCTGAGTTCGCCAAGGGCGCGCCGGAGATGGCGCTGGAGTTGATCATGGGGATCTTGCCGTAATCATGCGCAAGCCCCAGGCATCTGGCCACGAGCTCTGCAGCCGAGGTCAGACGGCCTCGGAAAATTGCAACGACGCCTGGCTAGCGATAGGTGATGGCCCCGGCCGGCTTTAGCGGCCGACTCACACGGCCGTGGCAGTGCCGGCAGCGGCACCGCGAGCAGCCGCTCCTCGGCGTCGCGGTTGGACAGGTGCTTGAGACACCGGTGCGTCGTGAGGCTGCCGCAGGCACCACAGATTAGTGGGCGAAGCCAAGCGGAGCTGGGCGGCGCCCATAGTCGGCAGCACCCATGGCCCAGCCGCAATGCTCGGACCGGCTGCTGCCTGTCACTCGTCAGGCCCCGCACCCTTGGGGGCCGCGCACTGAAGACGAGCCCGGTCGTCAGCAGTCTCAGCGCTGCCGCCGCGTCCCGCTGAGCAGCCGAACCCGCCTCCCACCGGGCCGCCGCGTGCCAATGTATTCATGAAGCTCCTGGTACTTGGTTCGCCTCAGAGGGAATGCAGAGGCTGCATTTAGTAGATGGCAATGCGGAACTGGCAGGTTCTAGCCTCATGACCGTTCGCACAGCGCATTTCGATCGCCCACCGTCGGCTTCGCATCGGTCACACCGCAACCAGGCGCGGACGCGCCTTCCTGCTCGACCGCCCAGGCCTGCCCTGGTCAAGGTGGCGCTAGTAGTCGTGGGCATCGGCCTGGGCATCTCAGTTGGCCTGGCCCTGACTGCTGAGACGTCAGCGGAGTTCCATGCGCCCGGCGGCCCGGCAACGTTTCTGGGCAGTCTCACCGGCCTGGTTGGCACCTACCTTGCGCTCGTCATGGTCTTGCTGGTCAGCAGGATCCCGTTTGTCGAGCGAGTGCTTGGCCAAGATGGCCTCGTCCGGTGGCACCGGCGTTTGGCACCCTGGCCTATCGGCCTGCTGATAGCGCACGCGATCTTCATCACTCTCGGCTATGCGGAGGCCGCCCGGACGGGCGTCTGGCGGCAGGCCGGAGTCATGCTCACTCAGTATCCCGACGTCCTGCTCGCTACCGCGGGCCTTGGAGTGATGTGCGCGGTCGGCGTGGTCTCGGTGCGGGCGATACGACGGCGACTGCCGCGAGAGAAGTGGTGGCTCGTTCACCTGTACATGTACCTGGCGCTGGCCATGTCGTTTGCGCACGTCATCGCTCTCGGACCAGCGTTCGTTGGGCACCCCCTCACACAGGCGGTCTGGGCAGCAGCCTGGATCGCGACGGCCGGGCTCGTACTGTGCTATAGATTCGCTCTGCCGATCGCCCGAAGCCTCCGGCACCAGCTTCGCGTGGCAGAGGTGCGCCGAGAAGGCCCGGGTGTGGTGTCGGTGATCCTCACGGGTCGGCGCCTTGACAAGCTGCCAGTGTCCGGTGGCCAGTTCCTGAGCTGGCGGTTCCTCACCCCGGAAATGTGGTGGCAGGCTCATCCATACTCGCTGTCAGCGATGCCCCGGCAACCGTATCTGCGCATCACGGTGAAGGCCGTGGGTGATCATTCTGCTGCGCTTGCCAGCTTGCGGCCAGGCACCCGGGTGGCAATCGAAGGTCCGTACGGGGCGTTCACCCGGTACGCCCAGCGTCAGCCCAGTGCGCTGCTGATCGCGGGCGGGATCGGCGTGACCGCGATGCGGTCGCTCCTCGAAGACCTGCCCCGGCATTCTGCTCCCGTGGTCATAGTCCGCGCCAGCCGGGAAAGCGACCTTGTACTGCGCAGGGAGATCGCCGAGCTGGTCCGCCACCACAGGGGGGAGCTGCACGAGGTCATCGGCAGCAGAGACCGCGTCGCCATCGACGAACGCAGCCTGGCCACAGCGGTTCCGGATATTCAGCAGCGGGACATATTCATCTGCGGGCCCGAAGGCTTCGTCGCCGAGCTCGTCGAGACGGTCCGATACCTCGGCGTAAACGAGGAGTCGATTCACCACGAGGCCTTCGCGCTGTGAGGAGCAAGGGCAGATGAAGCGCGCGCCGCTGTTCGTATTCGCCGGCACCATCGCTGGGCTCGCCAGCATACTTTCCTTCCACACCCACCCGCCAGCATCGGGCCCTAGCGCGCTGCCCGCGACAGGAGGTCAGTCGGCGGCAGGCACGGTCAGCGGGTCGTCGTCTGGGTCGCGCCATAGCTCGGCGCATTCGCGCGCGCGGACGTCGCGCAGCTCATCCACGTCCGGTTCGCGATCTGCAAGTAGCGCCACGCCGCAGAGCGTCACCGGCTCGACCGTGCAGTATGGCTATGGGCAGCTAGCAGTGAAGGTCACTGTCCGGGGCGGGCGCATCGTCAACGTCGCAGTGCCCTATCTTCAGACCGCCGAGCCGTATTCCCAGCAACTTGCCAGCCAGGCGATCCCCACGCTGCGGTCGGAAGTGCTGTCCGCGCAGAATGCCAATATCCAGGGTGTCAGCGGAGCCACGTATACGAGCCAGGCCTACGCCCAGTCCCTTCAGGCTGCTCTCGACAAGCTGCACCTAGCATGACCAGCGTGGCCGCCTGGAGGCAGCCGGTCGTCCGTCACGTCGAGCACGTTATGGGTACCGTTGTCTCGTTCTCGGTCGTTCCCGGTAGCCAGACGGATGCTGATGCATCGCGCGCGATCGGCTCCGCCTGTGCCGAGCTGCACCACGCCGACGCTATCTTCAGCACCTGGGATCCGCTGAGCCCGATGAGCCGGCTGCGGCGCGGTGGTCTCGCCATCGACAGAGTGCCGCCCGAGGTCGCAGAGGTGCTTGACCTGTGCCGGGTCGCGCAAGCTGCATCGGGCGGGTGGTTTGACCCCTGGGCCGCCATCGGCGGCGTTGATCCGACCGGCCTGGTAAAAGGCTGGGCGGTTGACCGGGCGCTCGCGGTGCTCCGGGATGCGGGCATGACGGCTGCGATGGTCAACGGAGGGGGAGATATGGCAGTCTTTGGCATGCCGCCCCTAGATGACAACCATACGGTGCCCGCGGACGCCGAACCGGGGTGGCGGATCGGCATCCGCCATCCCTGGCGAGCGGATGCGCTGGCAGCGATCATTACGGGCGTGACGGCTGCGATAGCGACATCCGGGCAATATGAGCGGGGTCGGCATCTGTTCTCCCCGCAGGACAGACCCCTGGCCGCGGTCGCGTCCGGGACTATCACTGGTCCGAGCCTGGCAATGGCCGATGCTCTTGCGACGGCGCTCGCCGTCGGCGGCGATGAAGTTCTGGGACTGGTCGCGGAACTCTACGGCTATGAGGGGTACCTGATCCGCGCCGACGGCACCGAGGCGGACACGGGCGGAATCGCCTTCCTGTAAGGCTGCGCGGCTCCGCTCGACCTACTGGGGCATCACCCGCTGCCGCAGGGATTGCGGAACGCTTTGTATAGCCCGGCAAGCGGGAGCTGGAACAGGTGGTCGCCTACTGGGTTGGCCACATGCCATTGGCTTCCAGCACCGCGCGTTTCCAGAATTCCGCGGCCTTAGGTGAAGAGTTTTAGCTTTCGTGAAGATTACCAGTAGAAGATTCGCTTGGGATTTACTTCCGGGCCCTCGCAGCCAATGCGCGCCGTAATTCTTCGAGCAGTGCGTCCATTCCGAGCAGCAGTGGCGTGCATCCAGCTAAGCGTAGCGCCTGCGCTGACCATTGCCGAAGAGTTTTGCCTGGATTCCAGCCCACGGCACCCCAGCCTCGCTCTGCGTCTTTGCCGCGCGGAGCAGGATTGACCGGCTAAGAGGGCTCCTGCCGGGGTGAGGAACGGGGAGCCTGCCGCACTTCTTCTAGCCTCGCATGGTTAAGAATCTGTCCGGTTCTAGTTCAGATCTGGATAAGAACGCTCGCTGCGTAATTCTGCGGCGGAATCGAACTTACCCTGATGAGGACAGAATCTCGGCGTCGGCACAGCCAGGGGGTCCGGTGACTGCGCAGCACGTACCCGAGTTGCTTCAGCCCGAGGACAGCCCGGCCCGGGTGCTGATAGTTGAGGATGATCAGGCGATCTTGGCCCAGCTAGTGCGCGGGCTTACTCTTGCTGGCTATGTGACGAGTGCGGTGGCCACGGGCCGCGAGGCACTGAGCGCGGCGCCCGCGGATGTGGTGGTGCTCGACCTCGGCTTGCCGGATATGGACGGCGTCGAGGTGTGCAGTCAGCTGCGGGCCAGGTCTGGGGCCGCCATCATCGTAGTCACTGCTCGCGGCGAGGAGCCTGACCGTGTGCTGGCCCTGGACCGCGGCGCCGACGACTACATCGTGAAGCCGTTCGGGCGCGCCGAGCTGCTGGCCAGAATCCGGGCAGTGCTGCGCCGGATGCGGGCGCCGGAAGGCCAGACGCTCAGGCACGGCGATCTTGAGGTGGACATCAGGACGTGCAAGGTCACGCTGGCTGGCCAGGAGATAGAGGTGACGCGCAAGGAGTTTGACATCCTGGCCTGCCTGATGGCCGATCCTGGCCGGGTCATGAGCCGCGAGCAGATCCTGGAGCACGCGTGGGACGCTCACTGGTACGGGCCGATGAAGGTTCTCGATGTGCATATGGCCTCGCTGCGCCGGAAGCTGGGCATCCCCGGGCTGATCGAGACCGTGTACGGGCGCGGTTTCCGGCTCGCTGACCGCATATGAGAAGGCGCATCCTGATCGCGCTGCTAGGGCTGACGGTGGCGATACTCATCGGAGCGGTGATCCCGCTCGGCGTGAAGGCCTCCGCGCATGACTACTCCAGCTTCGTCGAAGACGCTCAGTCCAGGACCAGGGCAGCGACGGCGGCGGCTGAAGAGCAGCTGGCGGATAAGCTGGCCGGCCCGGAGCTGAGCCGGGAACTGACCTCGGCTGCGCATCAGGGCGACGGCATGATGGTCATGGCCGCCACAGGTGCCGTGATCGCGAGGGCCGGACGAAGCTTCATGGTGCCACCGGGCATGCTCAGCCGGGCACGAGCGACAGGTGACCTGGTCACGGCAGTCCGTAACGACCAGGTCCTGGTCGTGGTCCCGGTCCGCAGCAGCGGCCGGACCGTGGGCATGACTGCGCTGATGCGGCCGACGCGGCAGCTGGAGTTCAGCCTGCGGTCGTTCTGGCTGACACTGGCACTGATCGCCATCGCCGCCCTGGCGGCCGCGACCCTGATCGGCATCGGCCTTTCCAGGTGGGCGGCCAGGCCGCTGGTGCTGCTCGGCGCATCGGCGCGCAGGCTCGGCGAGGGTGACCTGGGCGCTCGCGCCCCTGCGGACGGACCCGCCGAGGTCCGCGAGCTCGCGGAGACCTTCAATGCGATGGCCGGACGGCTGGAAACCCTGATCCACGGGCACCGGGCAATGCTCGCTGATGTGTCACACCAGCTCCGCACCCCCCTCGCTGCGCTGCGGCTGCAGCTTGAGGCACTGGCAGCCGAGGCCGGTGAGGGCTCCGCGGAGTTCTCGGCCCCGCTGGGCGAGGTTGCCAGGCTCGGCCGGATGGTCGACGGCCTGCTGGCGGTGGCGCGGGCCGAGAATGCGACGCCCGACATCGTGCCCGTATCGGTGTCTGAGGTTGTTGCCGAGAGGACGGCCGCATGGATTCCGGTAGCCGACGACCAGGGAGTCGCGCTGCACGCCGAAAGCCTGCTTCCGGTCCGGGTTGGTCTGGGCGACGGATACCTGGAGCAGATTCTGGATAACCTGATCGCCAACGCGATTGAAGCCACGGCAGCGGGTGACCGCATCACGGTGACTGCCGCGCCGACAGCTCGCGGGGCCCGGATCGCCGTTGCTGATAACGGGCCTGGCATGAGCCAGGCCGCCATGGACACGGCGTTCCTGCGCTTTGCCAGCACGAACCCTCGCGGCTCAGGTCTTGGCCTGGCGATCGTGTACCGGCTCGCTGCGGTCGGGGGTGGTGGCGCTGCGCTGAGCCAGACGCCAGGCGGCGGCCTCACCGTGACCGTCGACCTGTGCGGGCCGTCCCGGGATGCCGATGAGACCCCGCGCGCGGGCACAGTGAGCAGAGCTGGCTGAAACGCCCGTCTCGTCGCCCGCTAGCGTGTCAGCGTGAGCCGCTGCTGGCTCGGGCCGGTAAGTATGATGGCCAGGCCGAGAACTCCGACGTCGCGGAGCGTCAGATCGGACAGGCCGGCGGTGACGGTTAGCGATATCAATATCTCCAGCAGCAGGATGCCTGCCACGGCGGCTGCAGCCTGGGGCATGATGCCTGCGACAAGGGCGACTGCGAGCATGAGCAGAAGCCAGCCGTGACCAAGGACCAGCACGACGGCGATTGCTGACTGCTGGTGTATCAGTGGCACGTACCCCGTCCATAGCGCGGGCTGGACGAGTTCGTGATAGCCGAACCAGCCGAGAACGAGCCCGAGCATGATACGTGCAGTTGTCGGCCCCCAGGCCGCCGTCAGCGCGGCAGCCCGCGCGGGAAGGCTGCCCGTGACATCCTGCTGGCCTCGGACCAGGCGGGCGGTATGGTCGCGGGTGCGGGCCTGTTCCTTGCCGGGGCGGCGGCGGCCGGCGGGCAGATGTGCGCCCGGCTTAGCCGGGCGTGCCTGCGAGCTGCGCTGAGCAGTCACCGGACGATCCTTCCGTGCGCGTCGGTAACGACGACTCCGTCGTCACCGAGGTTGTAGTCACTGGTGCCGGAATCGTCGCCGAGCGATGCCTCGATCACGTAGACGCGGGCGCCTGCGGGGTAGAACTGCGGTGCGCTGGCCGGCTGGCCGCTGACACCGGCTGAGACCTCCAGGCCGTTGCCCTGTCGGCGGACCGTGATTGCCAGGCCGGTCTCGGCCGCCCGGCCGGCCGGGCTTAGCCTGCCGGGCCAGATCTGAGATGCGTACTGTGCGTAGGACTGCGAGCTCAGCAGCGGTCCTGGGGTTGATGCCGTAGGCGTGGGCGAGCCAGAGGGCCGTGCTGGCGGTCCCGCGGCGGCGCTGGTGCCAGGCCTGGCGTTTGCGGTAGCCGCGCCAGCCCCGATCGAGCCGAGCGCAGCCGGCGTGTGGCGCGTCGACCAGCCGTGCGCCCCGAGGGCGATACCGGCCACGGCAGCGACGCCGAGTAGTGTGAAGCCACCCGGCCCGATGGAGCTGCTGCGCGAGCTCACGTCAGCGGCCCGGTTCTGGCAAGGCCGGGCCATCCGGAAGGTTGTCCTGGCCGGCCGGCCGCACGCCGGTGATGAGCCCGGCTTCGGCGACGATTGTGGTCGCTGCCGCGTCGGCGAAGCCGGCCCGGGTGAGCATTGCCATCCACGCTGCCATGGATACCGGGCATTCCTGCACTCGCAGCAGGTACCGCGCGGCGTTCTTGGCGATCCGCCACCATCCGCCGGGGCCTTTCCTGGCGAGGAGAATGAGTTTGCTCCTGATGATCTCCCGGTCCCGGCTCGTCCCGCCACGGCCGAACATCATGTCCGCCAGCACTAGCCGGCCGCCGGGCCGCAGCCAGCCGAACGCGTCGGCGATGAGCCGCGCCTTGTCGGCATCGCGCAAGTGATGCAGAGCGTAGCTGGACACCACCAGGTCCACGCTGGCCGCGGGCAGCGCCAGCTCCTCGATCGGGATCGCGGCCGCTGCCAGGCCATGCACACCATCACGCCGTGCCCGTATCGTGAGCTGCTCGACCATCTCGGGGCTCACATCGACCGCGAATACCTCAGCACCCTGCCTGGCCAGCGGCAGGCTGATCTGACCCTGGCCGCAGCCGAGATCGACGACCTGGTCGCCTGGCCGGACGGCTGCCGCCGCGAGCACCGCTGCCGTCACGGTGCCCAGTCCCGGCGAGCCGTGCTGATCCCAGCTGCTGACCCTGCGGGACCAGACCCGCCGCTGGCGCCTGACGCTCCGGCGGGTTGCGATGCCGGCAAGGCCGCGCCGGGAATCCGCGTCGCGCGGCTGAATGTGTCCCAGAGTTGAGTTCGTGCGTGCCATTCCTGCAGGCTATTCGGCGGTCATGCTGGTTGCGAGCGCACAGGAATTCAGAACCTTCAAGAATCTCGTTCAGAAATAGTTAAGACCGCCTTCTTCGTGAAGAATTCGTTAAGATTTTGGAATCCGCCAACACAATTGCTACCGTGGCTGACGGACTAGGCAGGAGGAAGAGGAGCGCTGAGCGAAAGGGCAAGATCGGTGCGGCAGTGGCTGGCCGGCGGGGCCGCAGCAGGGCGGCACAGCGGCGGCCCGGTCAGGGGGCCGCATCCTCGGCGGGCCGGGCGATGGCGCCAGGTCCTGGCGCTGAGCGCTGCGGTTGCCGCCGGTGCGATCATTGTCGGCGGTGTGCATATGGCTGTCGGTAAGGCCGGGCGCCCGGTCAGTCATGCGGCGGCGATCGGTCCAGGGCACATGCCCGTCTCGCCGTCCCGCAGTCCTGTCCAGCCTGCGCTCCCTCCGCTCCCCGTCGGCCAGCTGGGCATTTATCATTTCGCCAAAGCACGCTTCGTTTTCACCGAGCCAGCGCATGGACCGGCCGGGCAGCGAGTGCTGCATGTCACAGTGCGTTTCCCAGTCGGGGGAAACCGTGCCGCCTACCCGGCGCATGCGCACGGGCTATTCCCCCTGATGGTATTCGCGCCCGGATTCCGGCAGTGCGCCCGAGGCTATAGCGACCTGCTTGGCCAGTGGACCACGGCGGGATATGTGGTGGCCGCCGTGGACTTTCCGCTCACCAGCTGCACGACACCCGGCCCCGACGAAGCTGACCTGGCTAACCAGCCAGCTGACGTTGCGTTCGTCATCCGGCGGCTGCTGGAACTCAGCGGTAACCGGGTCAGCCGGCTGGCGGGGCTCATCGACCCGAGCGAGATCGCCGTGTCGGGACATTCCGACGGCGGCGACACGGTGGCCGCGATGGCAGCCAATACCTGTTGTCGTGAGCGGCAGGTCCGGGCAGCCGTAGTCCTGGCCGGCGCCGAATGGCCGCTGCCCGGACGCTGGTTCGCCAGGCCCGCACCTCCGATGCTCTTCGTGCAGGGCACGGCGGACATCTGGAATTTCCCGGCGGCCAGCCAGCAGCTGTACCGGGCCGATACCACCGGCGCGCGCTACTACCTGAGCTTGCCCGGCGCTGATCACTTCGCCCCGTACCAGGGCGACGGTACGCCGGAGCCCATCGTGGCGAGGGTCACCATCGACTTTCTCGACTACTACCTGCTCGGGGAACGGGACCGTCTTGGCGCGATGTGGCGGGCGAGCGAGAAGCCCGGCGTTGCCGAGATGGTCAGCGCGGGCCAGCCGCCGCCATGACAGCGAACCAGAGTCGTGCCCTTAGCCGAGGGCATGCGATCCGGTCTTCACATGTCCTTCATGATCCGTTTCTAGCCTGCGTGTGGTGAAGGGCAACTCTCATGCGCGGTGATGGAGGTTGAGTCAACGTTCGGGTCCTGGCCAGTGGGATTACCTGTACAGGACAGGCCCGGCGGCGCATGCCGACCGCGGGTCCGAAGATCCGGAGTCATGGCCACAGTCGTGGCAAGAACCCCGCCGCCGGACCCGGACGGACGGGGCGTCAGCCGGGCCGCCTCGCACGCATGCGCCGCAGCGCGTGCCGGGCACTCGCGCCGCGCACCACGCAGACCCTGTTGACAGGCCGCGCGGCCACCGTGCGGCGCCGCGACTAGGTCGGGCACACCAGCCCGGCACGTACTGGGAGCGGCGGTCGCGCCGTCGGGCCCGCCGGCGTCAGGTTCGCGCGGCCCGCCGGACCATAGCCGGCCGGCACCCGTTCGCCGCGGCGGCGCTCGCGATCGTGCTGTTGCTCACGCCGGTCTGGGTGTCGCTGGGGTCCGCGCTCGGCAACCCTGCCATGGGCTCGTCGGCGGGCGCGCGTGCTGCCGAGTGGTTCCGTGGTCATGGCGGCAGTTCCATCGTCAACTGGGCGGAAAACCAGTGGTACACCCACCATCCGCCGCCAGTCGGCGGCGCGCCGCCGAAATCGTCGATCCCTGACCTGGGCACGACCGGGCAGCAAGCTGGCCGCGGCCGAGCCGCAGTCGCGCACCTGCATGCCCCGCCGCGGCTGACCTCACCGGCGGGCCACTGGCTAGCGGGCGAGGGAGTGTGGCACCCGGCCGGGCGGCGAGTGGGCGGTTACCCGGCCGTATATGAAACCTGGGTGCGGCCGGACGCGGTCCATACCAGCCTGGTTATCGGCGTCGCCTGGATGGACACCAAGCTGCTGCGGGCCACGCTGTACTCGGGAAGCACCATTCCCGGCGGCGGTCCGTACCGGCACACCGCACCAGTGTCGCCGTCAGCTTCGAGGAGCCTCGTGGCGGCGTTTAATGCCGGGTTCCTTATGGATAACGCCGAAGGCGGGTACTACACCGACGGTAAGTCGGTCATCCCGCTGCGCAAGGGCGCCGCGTCGTTCGTCATTTACCGCAACGGAACGGCGACGGTCGCCGACTGGGGCCGGGACGCGACCATGACCCCGGACGTGGTGTCAGTCCGGCAGAATCTCGACCTGCTCGTCGACCATCGGAAGCCGGTGCCGGGCCTCAACCCCAACGACACCACCCAGTGGGGCTTTACTCTCGGCAACGCCGTGTACGTCTGGAGATCCGGCGTGGGAATCACCGCGGACGGCGCCCTCGTCTACGTCGGCGGCCCCGGACTGAACATCACGACGCTCGCCGACATGCTGGCCAGCGCGGGCGCGGTGCGGGCCATGGAACTCGACATCAATACTGACTGGGTGAACCTCGCCACGTACGATCCGCGTGCGGCAGACGGCGCGGCCACCGCGGCCAACGGGACAGACCTGCTGCCCAGTATGTTCGGCACGCCCGCCAGGTATTTCGAATCCTGGTGGTCCCGTGACTTCATCACCATGTCCGCCAGGGCCAGCGCGTCTAGCGCAGGCCGGGCGGCAGGATGACCAGTGCCGCCAGCCGGAAGCAGGCCGCTTCCCTCGAGAATTCACTCGGGCCGCGGCTGAGCGGCGCGCTGGCATCAAAAAGCATTCCTAACATAAGCGGGGCCCGGCCTCACATTTCGTACGCCCTCGTCGCGTTCAACTGTGCGGGCAGCTCTGGCTACCAGACGTGGGCAGCCGGCGCCACAAATGCTCATGGGTCCGGCACCCTGAGCGGCCGCGAAGGCTGGTGAGTTCTCCGCGCTGGCTCGGGGCGCGTGCTCACCTCAGCGCGGCGCCTCGAGTCGAAGCGCGAGCAGCGGACAGAGCCTGACCGCCTCGGCAGCCTGGTCGAGTAGTTCGGGCGCAACGGCGCCCGCCCGGACGATCGGGAATCCCCAGTCGTCAAGCTCGATCAGCTCGGGCAGCACTTCGGCGCACAGCCCGCGCCCCTGGCAGGCGATGAAGTCGACCCGGAGCCGGGCACTGCCGCCACTCATGGCCATCCCGCCTTCCGCGACGACCTTGGGGAGGGAACGGGCAGTATGGTCCGCCCGGACGTACCGCAGCACCAGCCGTCGGCGTGCTGGGCGACCTCGTCGCTGAACACTGCGAGCGCGCTGCCGATTAGCCGCACCGCACCGGTCGGGTGGCCGCAACCACCCCGCCCGTCGACCTGATCTAGCCATCGCTGCAGCAGCGGCACGTCGGCCCGCCGGCCAGCGGCGAGGGCGGATAGCTCGGCGGAGATCGAGCCGAGCCCGAACACGCACGGCCCGCACTGACCTGCCGACTCGGCGGCGAGGTACCGAGCGACCCGCGCCGTCTCGGCCAGGCCGCAGACCCCGAAGGGCAGCGCAGCGACCAGGCCGGCACCAGGCGAGGCGGACAGATGTGCCAGGCCCGCCGCGGAGAACGGCGCCACCACCGCCGCCTTTGCCGGAGCCCAGCTGCCGAAGTAGCCGCCTAGTAGCAGCGCACGCAGCGGTTCTGCCGGTCCGCCGGCCAGGTCGAGGATCTCACTCCCCGGGGTGCCGATGGCGATCTCGTAGACACCGGGCCGGCGCACCGCCCCGATGACGGTGACGAGCATCGAGCCTGGCTCGGCCGGCGTGCCGAGCGCCCGGAACCAGGCCGCGCCATACCGGCCGATTAGCGCCAGGTGCGCGAGCGTCTCGACGTTCTGCACCAGGGTCGGCGCACCGCCAACGCCGCGGTCGGCCAGCCGGGGCGGCGTCGCGGTGGGCTTAGCCACGCCGTGCTCCAGCCAGTTGGCCACTGCGCTGGCTTCGCCGCCGACGAAGGTGCAGGGCGCGATCCTGACCTCGAGGCGCACCTGGTCCAGCCGGGCAGCCTGGCGCTCGGCGGCAGCTTCGGCGACTATCTCGCTGACCGCGCGATGCGCCACGATCACCGCGTCGCTCGCGCCGACTATCGACGCCGCCAGCGCGGCACCGTCCAGCACCAGGTGCGGCTCTCGGGCGAGCAGCACTTTGTCTTTCGCGCTGGCCGGCTCGCCCTCGGTGCCGTTGGCGATCACAACCGGCCTGCCACGCCGGGCTGCGACGGCGGCCAGCTTGCGTGCGGTCGGGAAGCTGGCACCGCCCCGGCCGGTAAGATCCGCCGCGGCCACCTCGTCGATGAGGTCCGGTCGGCGGCGATCTGTCCGAGCCGCGGGTCCGTGCCTGGCCAGGTGGTCGCCGAGGCTGGCGGGCCCGCCCGCAGGCCGGGCCGGCAGCAGCCGGGGCAGCCCCGGGCCTGCGCCCTCCGGGCGCAGGCCGGCCCGGTCACCCATAGCCTGGCAGGGGGCGCTGTTCATCGCCGTGACCGGATGATCCGCTCGGCCTCGGCCGTATCCGGCCGCGACGCGGCTGCCTCGGGCGCGTGGAGCAACCTGGCCAGCACTGCGGCGCCCACCGCTGCCGCGCAGCCCCACTCCAGCAGGCCCACCCACCATACGGCGAGGTCATTCCCGGCGGTCAGCGAGTGGATGAAAGCCACCGGCCAGGCGAGGTAGGCGAGCCAGTGCACCGCGCGCCAGAGCCGGTGCCCGATACGCTGGCGCAGCAGACTGGTCACCAGCACCGCACCGCCCAGGTCGACCGCCAGCGTGCCGAGGCCGACGGCGAGCGTCCGGTAGGGCGAGCTGAACGGCAGCACCGTCGCCACCCAGCCGATCCTCACGAACGGATCCCGGATGGCGGTGACGACGTGCAGCGTCAGCAGGGCCACCGCGAACAGCGAGAGCGTCCGGTGCAGCTCGGCCACCGCGAACCTGGGCCAGCGGGCCGGCGCGGAGCCCAGCCTTGTCGCAACACCGAGGACTACGACGGCAGTGAACAGCACCAGCAGGACGAGCCCGCTGCCCCTGGACACGAACCACAGGCCCTGCGAGCCGGACGTCGCTGCCGAGGCGGCGGTCATGGCACTGCCATCCGGGCTGGCGGTGGCGTGAGCTGGCCGCCGTCGGCGGCCGGCCAGTTCCCGGCCAGCTGCACGGACCCGTCGTGTCCCACCAGCCGGGCGGGCAAGCCCTGCCCGGCCAGCCAGCGGGCCGCGTCTGCGCCAGCGATTACGCTCGCCGTGGCGGCGGCGTTGGCCTCGGCGCAACTGGCGGCGGCAACGCTGACGGTGCGCCACGGCCCGGCGACGGGCAGGCCGGTGCGCGGATCCACGATGTGATGCAATCGCCGCCCGCCGCGGGTCCAGCTACGGCAGGTGACCGACGAGGTGGCCAGCGCTCCGGCTGTCAGCCGGACGACCTGCACCGGGTAGACCGCGGTGCCGGTCCGGTCCTCGTGCCGGTGGTCGTCGGCCACCAGCACTGGCCAGCCGCCGGACGGCGGCTGGCCGGCCAAGGCCATGTCGCCGCCGAGGCTGACCAGCACCCCGCCGCCGGGCATTGTCCTGAGTGCCGCGCTGGCCGCCCGGTCCGCGCCGAGGCCTTTCGCGGTGGCGCCGAGGTCGACCAGGACGCCCGCGGCCAGGGTCAGCAACCGTCCGGTCAGCCGCAGCGACCGCCAGCCCGGGATGCTGACCGGCACCGGCACCATCGTTACTGTCGCTGAAGTCTCTGAACTGATCGCGGCGAAATCGCGGTCGTAACCGAGCGCGCAGATGGCGGCGCCGACGGTTGGGTCGACGAGTCCGCCGGTCCAGCGGGCAGCTGCAAGCGCGACGGCGACGACCTCGGCCAGGCCATCGCTCACCTCGACAGTGCCGCCATCGCGCGCGTGAATCCTGGAGATCTCTGAGTCCGGCCGGAACCTGCTCGCCTGCCGGTCCAGGTCAGCCAGTTCGCGGTTGACCGCACCGACGACCTGCGGGAGATGGCGCGACGGCCAAACCGCGACCCGGACGCTGGTTCCGAGGGCCGGACGTTCGGCGACACCAACGGACCGGTCGCCGGTCATGATCATTCTCCAGGCCGGGCTGACCGGCAGCGCTGCGACGATCGCGGTCATCAGTTGTCCCGGTAGGCAACGGCCTGGCCGGCCTGGCCATTCTGGCCGACCACTACGCCCGAGCCGCCAGACGTGACGACAGGATGCGCGACGGTCGCCTTCTGCCCGGTGCCCGACACCACGGTGCCCGGTTGCGTGGAGCCGCTTACCACCGGCGTGGCTGCCGCATGCGCGAAATATCCGCTGGCCGCCGCCGCGCCGGCTACCAGCACGGCCGCCGTCCAGTTCGACGCATGCCGGCCGCGCCGAACGCCATACTCGCGGTATGGCGCAGCCCTGAGGTCACGAGGGTGCCTGGCGTAGTAATCGTCCTGTGCCTCGGCCAGCCGAACCCGCTCCGGGCTGTCCTCCCTGTCGTGTTCCATGCCTGCCTCCATGGTCATCGGCCTCCGGGCTGATCCCGGCACTATCGACGCTGCCTCACAGGCGATGAGATGACCGTGAGCAGAAGGTGTGAGCGACTCACATGCTGGCTACATCGTTCTCACATATGCGGGTGCGTAGCCTCGTGCTATGCGGGTGCTCGTAGTCGAGGACGAGGCCAGGATGGCGCGGCTGCTCAAACGCGGGCTGGAGGAAGAGGGCCACGCGGTGGATGTCGCCGCCGACGGGCCGGAAGGGTTGTGGCTGGCCACCGAGAACCCGTACGCCGCGGTCGTCCTGGACGTCATGCTGCCTGGCTTCGACGGGTTCGAGCTGTGCCGGCGGCTCCGCGACGCCGGGATCTGGGCGCCGGTGCTGATGCTGACTGCCAGGGACGCGGTCGGCGACCGGGTGCGCGGGCTGGACGCAGGAGCAGACGACTACCTCGTCAAGCCGTTCAGCCTGCTGGAGCTCGCCGCCCGGCTGCGCGCGCTGGCCCGGCGGCCGGACCGGGCCCGGCCCGTCGTGCTTGCCGAGGGCGACCTGCGGCTGGATCCGGCGGCCAAGCAGGCCTGGCGCGCAGGCGTCCAGCTGCAGCTGTCGCCGAAGGAATTCTCGCTGCTTGAGCTCTTCCTCCGGCACCCGGGCGTGCTCTTGACCCGGACCCAGATCCTGGACGCCGCGTGGGACTTCGCCTACGACGGCACCTCCAACGTGGTCGACCAGTACGTCGCCTACCTGCGCCGCAAGGTGGACCTGCCGTTCGGGCGGCACGATATCGAGACTGTGCGCGGAATGGGCTACCGGCTGCGGCACAGCGGGACGGGCTAGCCGGTGTCCATCCGGCTGCGCGTAGCCGCCGCGCTCACCCTCACGCTGGCGGTGGCGTTCGCGCTGGGCAGCTGGCTACTGGTCAGCCAGCTGTCCACGGTGATGCTGCGCGCCGTCGACTCCGGGCTGACCGCGCAACTCACCCAGGCGCACCGTTACCTGCGCGCGGCACCGGGCGGCCCGGCCGAAGCGCCGGTGCCAGGCGACTATGTCGTGCAGGTTATCGACCCCGCCGGCCGCGTCGTCGGCGCCAGCCCCGAGGCCGGCCACGGGCCGATCCTCGCCCACGCGGAGCTCGCCAGCGCCCGCCGCGGCCCGATCGCGTTCACCGGCACGTTCGACGACGACGCCGAGCGGTTCGCCGCCCAGCCCTACCCGGGCCGGCCAGGCTGGGTCGCCGCGGCCGGAGTATCGCTCGAGTCGTACACCTCGACCCGCAGCACGGTCATCACCGGGCTCGCCATCGGCGAGTCCGCCCTCATCGTGCTGGCTGCGCTCGGCGGCTACGCACTGGCGCGCGCGGCGCTCGCGCCAGTCGAGCGGCTCCGACGCGAGGCCGCGGCGCTGTCGGCCCGCGATCCCGCGTTGCGGCTGCCGATGCCAGGGACCAGAGACGAGATTGCCGCGCTGGCCAAGACGATGAACGAACTGCTCGGCCGGCTGCACAGTGCGCTGGCGGCGCAGCGTGCCCTGGTCGCCGACGCCAGCCACGAGCTGCGCACTCCGTTCGCGGTGCTGCGCGGCGAGCTGGAGCTGGCCGGCAAGCCAGGACGCAGCCGGGACGAACTCGCCGCCGCAGTGGCCAGCGCAGCCGAGGAAGCCGGCCGGCTCAACCGGATCACCGACGACCTGCTGCTACTAGCCCGAAGTGACGAGGACAGGCTCACGCTGCAGGTCGAGGACGCCCGCATCCGCGACCTGCTGGCCCGAAGCGCGGAGCGCGCCGGCCCGCGAGCCGCTGCGGCAGGGGTGGTACTTGTCGTGGACGTGCCAGCCGAGCTGACCGCGCGCGTGGACCCAGGCCGGATCAGCCAGGCGGTCGATAACCTCGTGGACAATGCGCTGCGCTTCGCGCCAGCGGGCACCGCGATCGGCATCACCGGGCGGCCTGCCGGCGACGACCTAGTCATCGATGTCACCGATACCGGTCCGGGGTTTCCGGCAGGCTACCTGGCGCACGCCTTCGAGCGGTTCAGCCGCCCCGACGGCGGCCGGTCCCGTTCCGGTGGCGGCGCCGGCCTCGGGCTCGCGATCGTGCAGGCCATCGCGGCAGCGCACGGCGGCCAAGCAACCGCGTCAAACCGGCCGGGCTGTGGCGCCAGCGTGCTGCTGCGGCTGCCGCATGCCGCCCGGGACGTGCGGGCAGGGCCGAAGGCCCAAGGAATCTAGAAGCGAGTGCGCTCAGCGGCAGGCGGCGCCCAACGTGGTCTGATTAGCTTAAAAGGACAGCAATCAGTGGCTCCCTGGCTGGCTCCCCCGCTCCAGCCAATGACCATCACCTGCTCGAACGCCTACACTCAACCCAACCACCGGCCACATCGTCCTAACACGTGGTCCACCAAATGGGCTCAAGGTCTTTTGGTGGGCGCAACTGGGTTCGAACCAGTGACCCCTCGCTTGTAAGGCGTGATTGGCATGTTTCGCCTTGGTCGCGCAAGGCTACAGACGTGCGCTTACGCTCCTCATCGTACGCCCCCGAACGTCCTGAGCCACCCGAGAACGGGACCACCCAGGGGACCACCTGTTCGCGTGTAGATACTGCCGGGCGGTCCGGATCTGCAGGATATGCGGGTGATCTCTATGGAGATCTTGACAGGCTGGCAGGCCTGGTCTTCGTGGAGATGGAGGATTCCCCGTGTCGGATTCTTTGCCGCGCGTGACGCGGACGGTTCTGCCGTCGGGTGAGGTGCGGGTGCGGTTGGGTGTCCGGCTGCTGGATGACTATCTGGAGTTCGCCGCGGGGCGGGCCCGGCCGAACACGGTGCTGGCGATCGCCTATGACCTGGGTGTTTTCTTCGGTGTGGTCGGTAAGGCAGCCGCGGAGGTGAGCAGCGCGGATGTGCTGGCCTTTATTACCGCGCAGCGCTCGGGCGCTGCCGGCGGCGGGCGGCTGCGGGCAGCGGGCCAGGCTGCGGGAGTGTCAGCGCGGACGGTCGCGCGGCGGCTGTCGAGCGTGTCGGGGCTCTATGCGTTCTTAGTCGTCCGCGGTGATGTGGCTGCCAGCCCGGTGCCGCGGGGGCTGCCGACCCGGCGGGAGCGAACCCGGCCGCGTCAGGGCGTGCCGCTGGTCCGCACTCCGCGGACGCTGCCGCGGGTGCTGGAACCCGCTGAGGTAGATGCGCTGACCGCTGCGTTGCGCACTCACCGCGACCAGGCGATGGTCGCCGCGATGGTGCTGGGCGGGCTGCGCCGCTGCGAGGTCCTGGGACTGCGCCTGATCGATGTCCGGGCCGGTGACCGGCGGCTGTTCATCGCCGAGGGCAAGGGCGGACGGCAGCGGCTGATCCCGGTGTCGGGCAGGTTCTTCACCGAGCTGGCTGCCTACCTGGACGCTGAGCGCCCGGCCGGGGCAAGTACCGACCGGGTCTTCGTCGTGCTGAAGGGCCCGCGCCGCGGACAGCCGCTGTCGGCTGAGGGGCTAGACGAGATCATGGATGGAGCGCGCCGGCGCGCCGGGCTCGCGCACGCGACCTGCCATCAGCTGCGGCATACCTGCCTGACCCGGCTGCGGCAGGCCGGGATGGCATTGGAGGCGGTTCAGGCCCGGGCCGGGCACGCCTCGATCGAGTCCACGCGGATCTACCTGCACCTGGCCGATGACTGGCTGGCATCGCAGTACCGCAAGGCAGCGGAGGTCATCGATGCGCAGGTCTTCGCTGGTCTGCCGGCCGCGCGGAACGCGCCATGAGCGGCGGCCCGGATCCGCTGCCGGCCTGGGAGCAGCTGGCAGCGGCGATACCGGGGATCACCACACCGATGCGCCGCTACCTGGAGCAGATCGCGTGCGTGCTGCGCCCGCGCAGCGTCGGCAACGCCGACCAGGCACTGCGCTCGTTCGCCGCGTTCCTCGCCGGGCAGTCACCCGTCACCACCTCGCTGACCGGGGTCGCCCGCCGGCATGTCGAGGACTACAAGCCCTGGCTAGCCTGCCGTCCCGGGCAGAACAAGCCCCGGCTGGCTCCCGCCACCATTGCCGCCCGGCCCGGCACCTTGCGGATGTTTTTCATCCGGATCGACGAATGGGGCTGGGACGATGCCCCGCCACGGGTGCCGATGTTCAGCGGAGACCTGCCCCGCCTGGACCGTCCCTTGCCCAGGGCCCTGGACGACGCCGCCGCCGCCAGGCTGCTGCGCGCCGCGCAGAGCGACAAGCGGATGCTGGTGCGGGTCACCGCGGGTGATGCTGCTGCGCACCGGGCTGCGGGTCAGCGAGTACACCGGCCTGCCCGCCGGCGCTGTCGTGCACATCGGCGCCGGGCCGTGGCTGCACGTCCCGGTGGGCAAGCTCGGCGACGACCGCTACCTGCCGCTGCATCCCCAGCTCGGCACCCTCATCGACGACTACCGGGCCGCGCACGTCCCGCGGGGCCATCCGCTGCTGCTGCCGCGGGAGAACGGCCGTGCGCTGGACCGGCACACCGTCACCAGGATGATCAACCGGGCCGGCGCCGCGGCCGGGCTCGCGCACATCCACCCCCGCCAGCTCCGCCACACCCTGGCCACCCAGGCGATCAACCGGGGCATGAGCCTGGAGGCCATCGCCGCCATGCTGGGCCACCGCAGCCTGGACATGACGCTGCGCTACGCCAAGATCGCCAGCCGGACCGTCGCCGATGAGTACTTCGCTGTCACCGACAAGGTCGACGCGCTCTACGGCCAGGCCCCCGTGCTGCCCGCCGACGCGATCGGGCCGAAGATGGCCCGGCTGCGCCGCGAGCACCACCGGATGCTCGGCAACGGCTACTGCACCCGGCCCGCCGAGCTGGACTGCGCGTTCGAGTCGATCTGCCAAACCTGCACGTTCTTCCAGACCAGCATCGAGTTCCGGCCCGCCCTCCAGGCCCAGCACGACCACGCCGCCAACCACGGCCAGGACCGCCGGCAGCAGCTATTCGGGAAACTCCTCAGCCGGCTCGATCAGGACGCATCATGAACCACGACAAGCAGCTTGACAAAGATCACCCGCATAATGCCGACGAGCGTGCGTTTTGCCACCAGCGCCACGGAGCGCGCCTAACGCCGATTTAGTGCGCCGCAGGCACCGCACTGCCAGCGTGGCCGACCATATGCACATCCGCCGGTTCTGCGTGAGCTGGCTTGCGATCGTCACCACGGCAGAAGCGGCTGATCGGCCCCGATGTCACGGGAAAACCGCCGCGCCGCACCGACGACGGAACCAGCGCAGAGGTGAATCGCCCGTTCAGTTCTTCAGCGGCGTGCTTCCCCGCCATTTGTTGCAGGTGGCGGCCCCGGGGCGGACCGCGCTGGTCGTTCGGTCTGCGGACGGACTCCGCCTGCTAGGGACCGCAGCGGTAACTCAGTGCGAGCTGGACTCGATCAGTTGGTGGAGTTGCTGGATCGCGGGATCATGCCAGCGAGTGGCGAAGAGCATGTGCAGCCAGCCGTCGGCATCGGCTTGGGCGAGCTGGTCGCGGATGAACGGGTCGGCGCCATGCTCCAGGAGCAGGCGGGCCACATCGAGCTGACTGTGCATGATCGCCCAGTGCAGGCCAGTCCGCCCGAGGTAGGGCGCGGCGTCGGGGTCCAGGCCGCGGTCAAGGAACCAGCGCACGACCTCGGTCCGGCCGTGCTGGCAGGCGTGGACGAACGCCTCAGCCATGATCTCCTCCGGATCGGATGTCGCCGGGATCCGGGGTGGGGTCGGGGAGACGGCGGCGGGGTTGGGGCGCGACGCCGCGGCGTCGGGCCGCAGCCTGCCGTCCGCATCGAAGCTGGCCCGGACAAGATCCAGCCGGCCGCACGCCGCGTAGGTCCACAGCGCCGGCGGGACGATGCCGTGTCCGGCGAGCAGGTCGACGACCTGCGTGTGGCCGTGGCAGATGGCGTTCTCCAGCGGCGTGGTGCCGCCCAGCGTCCGGGTGCCGGGGTCGGCGCCGGCGCCGAGCAGCAGGCGCACATACTCCACCCGATTGGAGCTGGCGGCCCAGCTAAGCGGGAGGTCCAGATTGGTCGCCTTGCCGATCAGCACATCGACTGCGGCGCGAGACACGCCGAGTTCCTCGTCGAGCCGGGCACCGGGAATCGCCTCGGGGAGGGCGAGCATATGCAGCAGGGTGTCGGCCTGCCCGGCGGTCAGCTGGGCCAGCCGGCCGGTGTCGCCGGCCAGCAGGGCTTCAGCCTGCGGGCGCAGGCGCCGGAACTTCTCCTGGCGTTCGTCGAGATCGCGCCGGGATTGCTCGGCGCCCGACACGAGCTCGCGCCAGGTCGGGAAGCCGAGCTCCCGGGCGATGATCAGCCGCGCGTCGCGAAGCTCGGCGGCGGAGCCGTCAGTAGCGGCGGCGTGCCTGGGGACGTACGCCCGCAGCCGTTGCAGCGCGCCCGGGTCGTTGCGGCGCAAGTCGGTGAGCAGGGCATCGGCAAGCGAGGCGTAGGTGCTCGATCCGATCAGCGTTCGGCCGGAGACCGGCCGGTCGCCGGTAGTTCTCTGGCTCTGGACGTGCGCGCGGAACTCGGCCCAGGTCCGGAATCCGTGTTCCTGGGCCAGTACGAACTGGGCATCGCTAAGCAGGAACCGCTCGGCGGCCCGGTCGCCCAGCACATCGGCCACCCGCGCCCGGTCGACCGCGTCGCCCGTTTCGTAGGAGTGCTGCAGGTGCTTGGCCTGCTTGCGGTAGTACTCCAGGTTCAGATGGGCCGGCAGCTCGAAATGACGATCGGACACCGCAACCTCCTTCATCGCCGAGGTCCGCTGGCCCGACCGGAAAGAGGCTGGTCTTGTCCCGTGCGCTGACGTTGCTGCTCGAGGTGGGAAAATCCCTGCCCGCGGACTGGCAGCGCCCTCGCACGCTCCATTCACACTAATGACCGGCTATGCGCGCAGCAAGCACCAGAAGGGATCGTTGCACGCTGGCCGCCTCGAAATCGCGCGAGAGCTGGCAGGCAACCGCGTGGACTCGGCCAGCCCTACTCGCGAGCAGAGTATGGCCCATCCGGAACCGATCATCCGGTTCGGAACGCCTAGCCACGGCCGCGCGGCTGGTCGCATTTGACGACCAAATCGGCGCCTTAGTGCGCGTTGCAGTCGCACTCATCTGGCCGCTGATCGACAAGGGGACTACTGATGGGCGAACACCGCGAGAAGGCCGCTCTGCCAGCCTCGTGTCCGCCTCGCGGTCGGCCTACTTCGGCCTTCGCGCGCTGACGCCGCTTCACCCACATCGGCGACGCGTGGTACCAGCAGTACAGCGGGTCGCCCTTGTCCCAGCCGTAGCGCAGCGGGGGCGGGTTGCCGTCGAGATCGGCGCCCGCCAGGTCCGGGCAGTCTGAGTGCGCGCATGGCCGCAGGTCGAGATTGAAGTCCCCGATCCTGTCGTCCCACACCAGCTCGCGCCGGCGGCCGAGTCGGTCGTCCCAGATCTGCTCCACGAACGCCCGAAACGCCCGGAGCGACCGGATTGTTCCCAACCCCCAGGAACTACGTTCCGTGACGCCTTCGCCACCGCTGTCCACCACGGATACAGGTATAGACGCCCCGGACCCGTGGCACTCAGCAGGCACGGGCACGGGCACGGCCACACGGGCCGGTGGCGGAGCAGGAAGGTAGGACCAGTTGGACGGAAGCACGAGGCGCCTCGCCTACTCAGTCGAGGAGGCCTGCCAGGCACTCGGCATCGGCCGGGCGCTCGCCTACGAACTGATCATGAGCGGGCGGCTGCACTCGATCAAGGTTGGGGCGCGTCGGCTCATCCCGGCGTCGGCGCTGAGCGACTTTCTATCCGGTGCCGCGTAACGCGCTGCGCGACGCTGCACCAACTACGGCCCTGGCCCGAACGGAACCCATTTTGCCTACTGTCTTGCGGTTGGCTGACCATCCGCCCGACCCGGCATGCCGCCCCTCCGGCCTGCCTTACACACGGAGATTTCGTCGATGACACCCCCCGGCACTAACGGCTTCACTCAGATCTGGAACGCGCTGATCGTGGATCACCGCATCGGCGCTACGGCGTTCCGGCTCGCGGCCTACCTCGGGTCGAAGACCGACGACTGGACGATCCGGGAGCAGAACGTATGCAAGACCCTCGGGATCGGCCAGCGTGCCTACCGCTCGGCGCTGCGGGAGCTTGACGCGGCCGGGTACATAAGTCGCGGCAAGACCGAGCAGGACCGGCGAACGGGGCGCTTCCGAACCGAGCCTCCGAAGCTCTCGCGCCGTCTGATCGTGGCCGATCCTGGCAGAGCCCCAGGTCGCACCGAGGATGCGTCGTCCATCGTCGGGCACCGACACATCGGTACCCACACGTCGGTGCTCGGGGCCGTTACTCAACATCGAATACTCAACACTGAGACGCGACAGGAAGACAGTTTTGGTCTTGGGTCGCGGCCTGACGGCCGCTCCCGGCCTGGGGCGGAAGCAGGAGAGGACCAGAAGCGTCTTCATTGCCCTGAGCTTGAGTGTCGTTGGTACTGGACGGTCAATCCGGCCCAGAGTCCGGCCGTCCCTGGGCGCATGGTGGCCGCGCACGCTCAGCGCCACGAAGAGCGCGCATGCGGTTGATCTCGTGCCGCCGCTGCGGGCGTCCTTGCCCAGGAGGCCGGAAAGGTCTGTGCGGCTCGTGCGCAACGGCCCTCCATGCTTCCGGCCATGGGTCCTCCGAGTATCAGCGCAACGCCGCTGCGGTTCGCGCACAGGCCGCGCTGATCCTGCGCTACGGCGGCTCTTTGTTCTGCGGCATCTGCCGCGCGCCTATCGTCGCTACGGACGCGATCCAGGTTGACCACATCACGAGGATTCGCGACGGCGGATCGCACGCCCTCACCAACCTGAGACCCGTGCATGCGAGGTGCAACGCGCGCGATCACTGAGCCCTCACCCCCACCAGGGTCGAAAGTGCTGGACCTCGCGGACTCTGCCCGACCCCGGTCGCCACGCACGCATGATCTCGTTTCCGAACGCTTTTTTCGACGCTCCTGTTCTCGTCAACTCTGCGGGAGACGGCCCGGCCCAACGACGCGGAGCAGGCGTCTGCACGACTGCTTTACCATTTGCGCATGAGTGACGGGGCGCACGGCCGCAGGAGGGAATCGCCTGCCCTGAGTGGTGATCCGTGGCCGTTGAGCGCGAGGCAGGCCGCGATGCTGTGGGAGGCGGTTGCGCCGCTCCTGCGCGATATGGAGGCCACTGGGCAGGCCCTGCCGGATATCCAGGCTGAGGCACACGCGGGCCCGGGAGTCGGAGTTGTGTGCGACTGGATTCGCGGCCCCGGCGGCACCGGCCGACAGATCACCGTCCTGTCGCCCGGGCAGCGCGGTGACCAGCTCGCCGACCTCGCGGAACAATTGCAGGACTGGGCCACCGACGCTGAGGCGGACCCGCAGCAGCCTCGGTGGCCTGACTGCCCGGCCCATCCGGGCGCGCACCGGCTTGAGCCAGAGGCGCTCGGGGAGAATGCGGTTTGGTACTGCCCCCAGACAAGCCGGGTCATCGCTGAGATCGGGGCGCTTGATTCGCCGCTGCGCGGCATCCCGCGGATCAGGTCTCGCAAGCCCCGCTGACTCGACATGCCGACTGCGGGACCACCGCTTACAAAGTCCTCGTGAGATCTTTTCGTCCGAGGGCTACTGTCCGGCCGCGAGCAGCTCGCCCATGACGGTCGCGCCCGTGCGCAGCACTGGCCGCAGTTCCTTCCGGTAGACGAGTTCGGTGGTGCGCGTGGTCGAGTGCCCGGCCAGCCCGGCGATCTCCTCGATCGGCACGCCTGCCTCACTGGCGATGCTGACGAACGTGTGACGCAGTTCGCGTGGCGTCCACGATTCGCCCAATCCGGCTGCCTTGGTGAGTCGCCGCATGGAGCGCCTGACGTTGTGCGAGTCCATCTCTGTACCGACAGACGTCGTGAACACGAGGCCGGTCTCGCGCCAGAGTTCACGCGCGGCTTCACGGTCGCGGTCCTGCTGCACCTTGCGACGCCGTAGCGCCTCGACGGTTTGGGGCGCGATCTTCAGGGTCCGCCGGGACTTGACGGTCTTGACGTCTCCGTGGGCGCGGGTTGAGCGCCAGACGTGAATGACCCCGGCGTCAAGGTCTACGTGATCCCATCGGAGCGCGCGGGCCTCCTCGGGCCGTACGCCTGTCATCACGGAGAGAATGAGATACGACCCGATCCTCGGGTTCGCCTCTGCGGCTTGCACGAGCCTGATGGCGACGTCGCGGGTCATGGCCTTCGAAGGTCTCCCCGATGCCTGACCCTGGGGGCGCTCGGCGAGCGCGGCGACGTTGCGCCCTACAAGGTCGTGCGCTGCGGCGCGCTGGACGGCTCGGGTCAGAGCGTTGTGTGCGATCTGGACGGAGCGGGTCGAGCGGGTCTTCGCGATGGTGACGAGCGCGCGGCGTACATCCGTTGCGGTCAGGTCGCGGAGAGACCTGGAGCCGACCACGGCGAGGAGCGGTGCTACCCCGTCCGCGTTGAGCTTCCGTGTCCGCTCGCTGCGACCGTCGAGGCCGTGGGCGAGCCAGTCCTCGACGCACTCCCGCACCGTGTAGGTGCCCGAGGAGCGGACGCCCTGACGCTGCTCGTCGAGCTTCGCCTTCAACTTTGCCCTGGCCTCGGCCTTGGTCTTGGCAGACACCTTGACCCTGACGCGCTTGCCCTCGATCACTTCGGACGTCACGCCGCGCCAGAGGCCAGCACATCCCCGATGCCACTTCAGGTCCTGGCACTCGCCTCGATGCTCGAAGCTGAGCGACCCATCGCCTCGCCTACCTGCCATCCGCGGCCCCTTCGCTGCTGGTCCGTGGACCCACGGTAGCAGTTAGGGACCACTCATGGGGACCACTACTCAATTGAGTAGCGAAAAGTAGATCGAGGAATCCGCTGGTCAAGATCGTGGGCGCAACTGGGTTCGAACCAGTGACCCCTCGCTTGTAAGGCGAGTGCTCTACCGCTGAGCTATGCGCCCGTCTCCGCGGCCCGCAGGACCGCGCCCAAGCGTACCGCTCCCTCGCTGTCCGCGCGGCAGGCCCGGTAGCAGCTTCCCGCCAGGGCGCCAGAACCAGCTAGTGCTCGACGTAGTGCTCAGCTAGGTCTCGAGGCGCTTGGGCCAGCCAGCCGTCAGTAAGAACTGACCGCAGCGCCGCCAGCGACACCTTTCGCAACTCAACCAGGACAGCGGCGTACCCGTCGAAATGCGGGATCGTGAAGAACGCGTCCGGATTCGCTGCCAGGATGGCCTCTTTCTCGTGGAGGTCGGCCACCGAGACGGCGATAATCGGCCCGTCGGGTGGCGTCTCCGCGCCGAACCGGCGCAGGTCTGCCTTACTGAACGGCCGTTCCCACGCGAAAACCTTGCCGCCGACAGACCAGGCCCTGTTCCCGTGCCGCTCGCCCTCGGTCGCCTGCGGCAGCTGCAGCGCAAGCTCGGACACGTCCTCGAAGGTCGCCACGCCAGTACCGTACTCGCCTCAGCGTCCGTCAAGATGCGTCAGCGCCAGCGCGGCAACCTCGTCCGCGACGGCCATCCGGTTCTGCAGCCAGGCGAAGCGGGCGTCCATCGCCGGCCCGCTCACGCCGTCAACAACCGCCAGTTCCAGATGCACCGCACCGACCACCGCGGGCGCGAACTTCACCGCGGCCGGCAGCAGCGAAAGCTCCCCGTCGGACAGGCTCCGCACGCTCAGGTAACCGTCTGCCACCGCAGTGATCCGGTCCTCGTCCGGCGCGATCAGCCAGGCCTCCGGATCATGGTCCGGCGTCGCCGAGTCGAGATGACATTCCACCAGGCAGTTGGCCAGATCAAGGACGGCCAGCCCAAGGCCGCCGGCTTCCCAGTCGATCAGCGTGACCGGACCACCGGGAGGTTGCACGGCGGTCCGCGCCCACGCGTCACCGTGCACCACCGTCTCGGGCACGGCATCGGCGGCATCCAGCACCGTGATCACCGCTTGCCGGAACGCCTCATACATGGGCCGCCATGCGGCAGGCACACGCCCGCGGACGGCGTCCAGCCGGGCCAGGGTCACTGGTCCGGCTACCGCCGGGTGTCGCGGCGACATGCCGGCCGTCGCGCCGGGCGTGACCGTCACGTCGTGCAGCAACCCGAGCGTCATCCCAAGCGCCCGAAGCTGGTTGAGCGTCGGGCGCAGCATGGTGCCGGGAACGACGGACGTCGCCCAGCTCAGCCACTGGCCCGCGACGCCGATCAGCTCGCCGGTCCGGGTCCGCACCGGCCGGGGCGCGGGATATCGGGCGGACTCGAGGCGCGCGAGCGTGAGTGCGCGTCCGAGCAGCCAGTCCGTCATGACCTCGTTACCGGGGCCACGGGAATTTTCTGGCACGGGCGCATCCGCCCGGAACGCACGGATGATCTGGCCGGGCCCGGTTGGCAGGGTCAGCCGGTAGGTAACGCGAAGCTCATGCGCCGAGCCCGCCACCGTGCAGATGTCCACTGGCCGGACCGACCGCTCGTGATACTCATCCAGCAGCCGTCCGACTAGCGCTGCATCAGTCACGACATCGCGTACGGCGGTCGCTGCCTGCTTGGCCCGAGTACTCTCGCGAGCGCGCGCTCGACCTCATCGGCCAGGTCCGCCGCGGTCTGGTCGGTGCTCCTGCCGTCACCAACGCTCGCCTCAGCCGGCTGGCCGACTGTACCGCAGTCGCGGCACTCGACCTCGCCGAGCCGCCGGACCAGGTGAATGCTGCCGCACGTCTGGCAGCGGTCCAGCTCAGTCGTCCAGTCGGCGGCCACCTGGCAATCCGGGCAGATGAGGACCTGACGATCCCCGCGCACGCCTCGTCGCCAGGGGCTTTCGCCCCGGTCAGGGTCGACCTGCCGTATTCCGCACCGATAGCAGGGCATCCAGCCTGTCCCGATTCTGCCGGGCTGCCAGGAACTATCGCATCGCCAGACCAGCTGAGAAGCTAGTCCAGCTCAGCGAGGGCCTTCTGGTAGTCGGCGATCTCTCGTGCCTGCGGGATGGGGTTGACAACCTTCCACCGCACCACGCCGTTCTTGTCGATGATGAACGTTCCCCGAGTGGCGACGCCCATGTTGTCATCGAAGACACCGTAGGCCCTGGCGACCTCGCCATGCGGCCAGAAGTCGGCGAGCATTGTGAAATCGAAATGTTCGCGATCAGCCCATGTCCGCAGCGCGTACATCGAGTCCACCGACACCGTCAGCAACTCGACGTCATCGCGGGTGACTTCAGGGAAGTCGTCCCGCATCGCGCACATCTCACTGCTGCAGACGCCGCTGAACGCCAGCGGGTAGAAGACAAGCACGACATTCTTCTTGCCGCGGAAGCCGGACAGGGCCACCCGGTTGCCGTGCTGGTCTTTGAGCTCGAAGTCAGGGGCCTGATCGCCGACTTCCACCGACATGAACTGATCCTCTCAGCGAGCTTCTGGGGAACGGAGCCACAGACGCGGCTCGCCGGGCACCCGCGGCCGGGGACCCGGCCGCTTCCCCGATGCGACTTAGTGTGTCATCACCGTCTGGGCGGCAAGAACCGCAGGTCCAGGTCAGCCGTAACTCGGGAGGCAGCGACGTCAGCGGCGCGCCTTCGGTGCCACCAGCCGGGAGGCTGACCAGTCGCGCCCGGCGCTGACCGTAGAGGTCTGGGATAGGCCGGCCGTCGGCGCGGCCTCCCCGATCTCGCTGGGCTCGACGTGCCCGTCCCGCCCGGTCTTGGGCGTGAGCAGCAAGATGTAGCCGCCGTCCGCGAGCGGAGTGAGCGCATCTACCAGGGCGTCGACCAGATCCCCGTCGCCGTCGCGCCACCACAGCAGTACGCCGTCCACGACGTCGTCATAGTCCTCGTCGACGAGTTCGGCGCCTTCCAGGGCTACGACGGAGTCGCGCAGCGCCTCGTCGCAGTCGTCGTCGTACCCGATCTCCTGCACCACGTGGCCGGGCTTGATGCCAAGCCTTTCCGCCAGGTCACGCTGATCCTGCGCCTGGCCCGCGGTCGCGCTCACTGAAGTCCTCCTGATCCTTCCCGCCCCAGCTGAGGACCGAACCCCTAGATCTCGGCACATGCCCAGGTCTGGGTCCGGCTACACAGCCGCTGCGCGTTGTCGCTGCTCTTGATGGCACAGTTCACACTGGGTCGGCGCGGTGCGCAAGTCACAATTAATGCTTAGCGCGAAATCCCCTCCTCAGCAGGCCATCCAGACGGCTCTGGCGCGCCTGCGGTAGCTTGTTATCGGCCTATACGCGCCTTATGCGACGCCAATCGGCGGTGGCACGCGTCCCCGGCCCAGGCTGGTTACCGGCCGGTAGAGATGCGTTCGCCGGCAGTACAGGCGAGAATTGAGGCAGCACCACCCGACTGGACGCGGCCAACGGCGGCTGCGTCTGCCAATCACGTGGCGTGCAGCGCCGCCCGCCCGAGCCCGGACTCTCCTCGCGGACACCGGTGCGAGCCGGCTGCCCGCCCCGCGGAATGTGAGGAATCCCGTGGCCTCCGGACGCCAGCGTTTTTCCATCATCAGCGACGGACTGCCCACCCAGCTCCCGGACATCGATCCGGATGAGACCAGGGAGTGGCTCGAGTCCTTCGATGACGTCGTCCGGACGCATGGCCGGACCCGCGCCCGCTATGTCATGCTCCGACTGCTTGAGCGCGCTCGCGAGCAGCAGGTCGGCGTCCCCGGCCTGCGCAGCACGGATTACATCAACACGATTCCGCCCGAGCGTGAGCCGTGGTTTCCCGGCGACGAGTATGTGGAACGCCGCATACGGGCATATATACGGTGGAACGCCGCAATTATGGTCAGCCGCGCTAACCGGCCCGGTCTTGGTGTGGGCGGCCACATCGCTACCTACGCCTCGGCCGCCAGCCTCTACGAGGTCGGCTTCAACCACTTCTTCCGCGGCAAGGACCACGGCGAGTCAGGCGACCAGGTGTTCTTCCAGGGCCATGCTGCCCCCGGCATCTATGCCCGTGCCTTCCTGGAGGGCCGGCTCACCGAGGAGCAGCTGAACGGCTTCCGGCAGGAGCTGTCCCATCCCGGCGGCGGCCTGCCGTCCTACCCGCACCCGCGGCTGATGCCCGATTTCTGGGAGTTCCCGACGGTCTCCATGGGACTGTCGGCGATCAACGCCGTCTACCAGGCCCGGTTCAACCGGTACCTGCTGGCCCGCGAGCTGAAGGACACCAGCCGCTCGCACGTCTGGGCCTTCCTCGGTGACGGTGAGACCGACGAGCCTGAGGTCCGCGGCGCCATCGCACTGGCCGCCCGCGAGGAGCTCGACAATCTCACCTTCGTGATCAACTGCAACCTCCAGCGGCTGGACGGGCCGGTCCGCGGCAACGGCAAGATCATCCAGGAGCTCGAGGCGTCATTCCGCGGCGCCGGCTGGAACGTGATCAAGGTGATCTGGGGTCGCGACTGGGATCCGCTGCTGGCCAAGGACACCGACGGCGCGCTGGTCAACAAGATGAACACCACCCCGGACGGCCAGTTCCAGACCTACGCCGTCGAGTCCGGTGCCTACACCAGGGAGAGCTTCTTCGGCGGCGACCCGCGGCTGCGGGCCATGGTGGAGCACCTGTCCGACGACGAGATCCGCAACCTGTCCCGCGGCGGGCACGACTACCGCAAGGTGTACGCCGCATTCAAGGCCGCGACCGAGCACGTCGGCCAGCCGACGGTGATCCTGGCTCATACGATCAAGGGCTGGACCCTCGGTCCCGACTTCGAGGCCCGCAACGCTACCCACCAGATGAAGAAGCTGACGGTGGCCGAGCTCAAGGAGTTCCGCGACCGGCTGTACCTGGAAATCCCGGACGCGGCACTGGAGGCAGAGCTTCCGCCTTACTACCACCCGGGCGAGAAGTCAGACGAGATCCAGTACATGCGCGAGCGCCGGGCCGCGCTCGGCGGTTACCTGCCGAGGCGGGTAGTACGGGCCAGGACCCTGGAGTTGCCCGCCGATTCGGCCTACGACGAGCTGCGCCGCGGCTCGGGCAAGCAGGCCGTCGCCACTACGATGGCGTTCGTCCGGCTGCTCAAGGACCTGATGAAGGATGCGGGAATCGGCGACCGGTTCGTGCCGGTGATCCCGGACGAGGCCCGCACGTTCGGCATGGACTCGCTGTTCCCGACCGCGAAGATCTATGACCCGCACGGGCAGACCTACGAGGCTGTCGACCGCAACCTGCTGCTGTCCTACAAGGAGTCCAGCCGCGGGCAGATCCTGCACGAGGGCATCAGCGAGGCCGGCGCGATGGCGTCCACCACGGCCGCCGGGACCGCGTACGCCACTCACGGCACGCACATGATCCCCGTCTACATCTTCTACTCGATGTTCGGATTCCAGCGGACCGGCGACCAGATGTGGCTGATGGGCGACCAGCTTGGCCGCGGCTTCCTGCTCGGCGCCACAGCCGGGCGGACCACGCTGACGGGCGAGGGCCTGCAGCACAACGACGGCCACTCGGTGCTGCTTGCCTCGGTCAGCCCGGCCTGCGTCAGCTACGACGCGGCCTGGGCCTACGAGCTGGCCGTCATCGTCAAGGATGCACTGCGCCGCATGTACGGCTCCACCGACGAGCACCCCGACGGCGAGGACATCTTCTATTACCTGACGGTCTACAACGAGCCGTACGTGCAGCCCGCTGAGCCGGCCGACTACGAGGGCGGCAGCGCAGCGCTCGAGCGCGACGTCCTGCGCGGCCTCTACAGGTACGCGGCTCCTCCCCAGCTGAGCGGGGAGGCGGCCGCGCAGGCCGCGGTTGCTTCGACGACTGGTGAGCACCTGGAGGCGCAGATCATGGCCTCGGGAGTGGCACTGCGGTGGGCACTCGACGCGCAGCGGCTCCTGGCCGAGGACTGGGGCGTCCGCGCAGGCGTATGGTCGGCGACGTCCTGGACCGAGCTCCGGCGCGAGGCACTGCGCTGCGACGAATGGAACATGCTGCAGCCCGAGGGCGAGCAGCGAGTCCCGTATGTGACGCGGGCACTTGACGGTCACCCGGGACCGGTCGTCGCTGTCAGCGACTGGATCCGGGCCGTGCCGGACCAGATCGCGCGCTGGGTGCCGTCGCCGTTTACCTCGCTCGGCACCGACGGCTGGGGCTTCTCCGACACTCGCCCGGCCGCACGGCGCTTCTTCCACGTCGACGCGGAGTCGATCACCGTATCCGTGCTGGGCCAGCTGGCCCGGCAGGGCGACGTCAAGCCGGAAGCCGTGGCCCAGGCAATCGCCAAGTACCACCTGGACCTCGACGTAAGCGAAGCACTGTAGCGGCGCGCAGTCGATGAGCCACCGGCTGCGGATGAGCACAGAGATCGGCAACTGGCTCATCGACCTGCGCTCATCGCAGGCCGCCGTGGCGGCAGAGGTCGGCGCGGCGCTAGCTGCCGCCCTGCACTCTGACAACGTGACCGGCCTGGCATTCGTCAGCGATCTCGGGACGCCGGAGCCCGTTGAGCCAGGCGACGGGGTCGCAGCCGTGGATGTGGCCTATCAGGATCTGCTGGACGGGCTCGGGTTGCTGCGCCAGCAGTCCGCCGAGGCTGGCTCATTCCGAACTACCTCCCGAGTGCGGATTAGCCCGGCGGGTTCGCGCCCACTGCCATGGACCACCGAGGAGATTGCGCAAGCCCGTCAGCGCGAGGCGGAGCTGACAGCGCGCAGTCAGCGGTGGCAGCGGGACGTTGACGCATTCCGGGCCAGGAAGGAAGCGGTCAAGGCCAGCTACACGGCAGCCTCGGCCGCCAGGGACATCCAGCGGGCGATCATTGCGTCCGAAGAAGCGCTCGGCGGCGTCGGCCTCGGCGACGCAAGAGCTGGACTGCCCGAAGCCAGCGAGGCGGAGGCTGAGCTTGCCGCCGCCGAACAGGCCCTGAGCGCCGCGACCGCCGGGCTCCGCGATCTGCTCGCCGAAGCCGCGATGCTCCGCCGGGGTCTTCGCAGCGGACTTAGCGCGGACGGCAGCCCGCCGGACTCCGAGCCCGGCGTCACTGCGGGACTGCTGGAGCTGCGCGTGTGCCCGTTCGCGGCTGACGTCCGGCTGCTATGTGCCATGGAGCCGGCCGGCACGCTGACACTCCTCGCCGTGCTGGAGGGTGAGGCGGCAGTAAGCAGTTACCGTGCCCGTGCGGTCGGCCTGGCCGGCGATCTGCTCGCGGAGATCCGAGCCGAGGGCTGGCCGGCCGAGATCGGCGAGGTTGCATTCACCGATGCGGAGACGTTCCTGCAGAAGTCCTTTCCAGACCTGATCAGCTACATCTCAGCGCGTTCAGCCGCGCTGGCGGCCGCCGTCACGATCGCCGGCCTGCGCCGCCACTACCAGCTCAGTCTCGCCGACACCGCCGCAGCTGCCGGCCTGAGCGAGTCGGCCCTCTGGAAGCTCGAGACGAGCGACCTGCGGTTCGCGCGCCTCGACGACGTGGCGGCATACGTCCGGGCGCTGGGGGCCCGGCTCGAGCTCACCACCGATCTGGGCGACGGCCAGGCGCGGCTGCTGTTCTGAGGCCGAACAAATCCGACGCTGCCGTCGCGGCGGGCTGTGCCATATCGTTAGCGCCGTGACCGCCGCCGACCGCTCGCAACCCTGATGCGGGTCGGTGCGCCGGCAGCGCTGCGGCCGCTGCGCTACCGCAGTTTCGCGGTGCTCTGGACTGGCAGCCTCGTGTCCAACGTCGGCAGCTGGATGCAGACTGTCGCCGTCGGCGCCCTGGTGATCTCGCGAACGGGCCAGCCGAGCTGGGCCGTCCTCGTGGCGGCTGGCGCATTCCTGCCGATCGGCCTGCTGTCGCCAATTGGGGGCGCGCTGGCGGACCGGCTGCCCCGCCAGCGCGTGATCGCTACCGGGAACTTCGCGGCGGGCCTCATCGCCGCGGCGATCGCAGCGCTGGTAGCGGCTGGGCATGATGACCCGTACGGCCTCCTGGCGCTGGTCACGGCGCAGGGCGCGGTGTCCGCCCTGATCGGGCCGTTTACTCAGGCAATCCTGCCTGACCTGGTCCCCCGGTCGGAGTTCCTGGCAGCTAGCTCGCTGAACTCGGCGCAGTGGAACGCGGGCCGCATCATCGGGCCGGCGCTCGCCGGAGCGGTCATCGCCGCCTTTGGCTACGCCGCGAGCTTTATCGCGAACGCGGTGTCCTTCCTCGCCGTCGTCGCCGCCGTGCTGTGCATCCGGCTCGCTCCGCCGCCTGGCAGCCATACGCGACTGATCAGCTCCATGCGGGACGGCCTGCGCGCAGCATGGGCACAGGCGTCCTGCCGGGCGGCAATCGTCACCATCGGGGTGGTGGCGTTCGTGGCCGCGCCGTTCATTGCCCTCGTGCCGGCCGAAGCGCTCAGCCTCTCCCGGCACGTTGCCGCCGCCACCGCGGCGCTCACCACCGCTCAGGGCGCTGGCGCAGTGGCCGGGGCGCTGATCCTGCCGCCGCTGGCGCTGCGTATCGGCCGTGGCCGGACCCTCGCCTGCAGCCTGGCGCTCCTGCCGGTTGCGCTGGCCGGTTACGGATCTTCGCGGTCGCTGTGGCTGGCGGTGCTGGCGCTCTTCGTCGTCGGACTCGTCTATATGGGCGTGCTGGCCGGACTGCAGACCGTGGTGCAGTTGCACGCCCCGGCTGCATACCGCGGCCGCGTCCTGAGCCTCTTCCTGGTGGCGCTTGGCGTGGCCTATCCGATCGGCGCGCTGGTCCAGGGACCGGTAGCCGATCACATTGGTGTCGGCTGGACCACCGTCGCGGCCGCCCTGGTGCTAGCCATGACGTGCCTGCTGACTGCATGGCGGTGGCCCGGCTTTGTCCGGGCCGTGACGGCGGCCGAGCCCGGAGGCGGCTCGGACGATGCCGTCCCCGGACTGGCCGGCGAAGCCGAGCCCGCAGGTGAGCCGGCCGGGGCCGGTTAGCGTCGCGTGTCCATCGCACTCAGCCGAGCATGGCACGCTGAGTGCATGGCAGTGAAGGCTGGCAGCAGCGGCGGCACCCACGGCCAGCCGGCCCGCCCGCGCGGCCGGGTTCGTGATGACACCATCGACCGGCTCGAGGCCTCGATGGGCGCGCTCGGCACTGCCGCCATGCAGTCCATGGACCGGGAGCTGCCCTGGTTCCGCGCCATGTCGGCCGAGAACAGGTCCTGGCTCGGCCTGGTCGCGCAGGCCGGCGTTGCGGCCTTCGTCGACTGGATCAAGCATCCGGAACGCACGCGGCCCGCCGTCGCAGGTGAGGTATTCGGCACCGCGCCGAGAGAACTGGCACGGGCGGTGACCCTGCAGCAGGCCGTTGAGATGGTCCGGGTCATCGTCGATGTGGTGGAATCCCAGGTCGATCAGCTTGCGGCACCGGGCGGCGAGGCCGAGCTGCGCGAGGCGGTGCTGCGCTACACCCGTGAGATCGCGTTCGGAACGGCGCAGGTGTACGCGCGGAATGCCGAGGCGCGCGGCGCCTGGGATGCACGGCTGGAGGCGCTGGTCGTCGAGTCGCTGGTCCGCGGCGAGGTGGACGACAGCGTGCAGTCCTGGGCATCGGCGCTGAACTGGTCGTTCAGCCCGGTCACGGTGATCGCGGGGTCGGCCGGTCCCAATCCGGCCGGCCGTACCGAGACCGAGGGCCTGATCGACGAGTTCCGCCTGCTGGCCCGGCGAGCGCGGCTCGACCTGCTGGCCGGCGTCCACGGCAACCGCCTGGTTCTGGTCGTCGGCGGAGCCACCGATCCGCTCGAGGCGGCCCGCCACTTCGTCGGCCGGTTCGGCCCCGGCCCGGTCGTCGTGGGGCCAGCCGCTGCTGACCTGCAATCCGCGGTCGCCTCTGCCGGGGCTGCGCTGGCCGGCCTACGCGCCGCTCTCGGCTGGCCGGAGGCGCCGCGGCCGGTCCTTGCCGGCGACCTGCTGCCCGAGCGCGCCCTGGACGGCGACGAGTCGGCCCGCGCCGCTCTCGTCGAGGAGGTCTACGAGCCGCTCATGCGAGGTGGCGCGGCACTGCTCGACACCGTGATGGCCTACCTCGAGCAGGGCAACTCGCTCGAGGCCACCGCGCGGCTGCTGTTCGTGCACCCGAATACCGTCCGGTACCGGCTGCGCCGGGTGACCGAGCTCACCGGGATCACACCGGGCGACGGGCGGGGCGGCTTCACGCTCTGGACCGCGGTGATTCTGGGGCGCCTGGCGCACAAGCGAACATAACTTGTAGACTTTCGACATAGTCTTAGCGGGAAACTTCGTCTGCTTCGACATAGATATGGCGAAGTCCTACAGTGCAGGCTAGAGCAATGCTTGTTATCGCCGCCCCAGGTCAGGGCGCCCAGACCCCGGGGTTCCTTACTCCGTGGCTGGAGCTGCCTGGCTTCGCAGACCGCCTGGCCGCCTGGTCTGACCTGGCCGACCGCGACCTGATCGGGGCCGGCACTACCGCGGACGCCGATGAGATCCGGGACACTGCAGTGGCGCAGCCGCTGCTGGTGGCCGCAGCCATCGCAGCGGCGGAGGATCAGCTCGCCAACGGCTCGGCGTGGATCAGCAGGCAGTCGGTGGCCGTCGCCGGGCACAGCGTCGGAGAGCTCGCCGCTGGAGTGCTGGCCAGCGTCATCAGCGCTGACGATGCCATCCGGCTGGTGCGGGTACGAGCCAATGGCATGGCGGCAGCCGCAGCGGCCGAGGCGACCGGCATGACAGCCGTACTCGGCGGTGACGAGGAGGCTGTGCTGGCCGCCATCGAGGCCTGTGGTCTCACGCCTGCCAACGTCAACGGCGCAGGCCAGATCGTGGCTGCGGGCACGCTCGAGCAGCTGGCCGCGTTCGCCGAGGCGCCGCCTGCTGGCGCCAGGCTGCGCCCGCTCTCGGTGGCCGGGGCCTTCCATACTCACCACATGGCGGCCGCGGCCGACGCGCTGGCCGCCGCCGCTGAGACGGTCCGCGCCGCAGACCCGGCCCGTCCGCTGCTGTCGAACCGCGACGGCGCTGTCGTCAAGTCCGGCCCGGACTGGCTCGACCGCATCATCACCCAGGTCAGCGCGCCCGTCCGGTGGGATCTGTGCATGCAGACCATGGCCACGCTCGGCGTGACCGCGATGATCGAGCTCCCCCCGGCCGGGACGCTGACTGGGCTGGCCAAGCGAGCCCTGCGCGGGATCCGGCTGGTCAGCCTCAAGACGCCCGATGACCTGGACGCCGGCCGCGAGCTCCTGGCCGAGCACACCGACAGCCACGCCGACAGCCATGCGCCCGAGTGGCGCCTGCTCGTCGCGCCCCTGGCCGGGACTTTCCGGGCGCCCGACGGCCATCCGGCTGCCGCCAGGCCGGGAACTGGCGTAGGCGCCGGCAGTGACCTCGGCCACGTCGAGATTCGCGGCGGCAATCACCTGGTAGCCGCCTCGTTCCCGGCCACGATCATCGAATGGCTGGTCGAGGATGGCGATCCGGTCAGCGCGGGGCAGCCGCTGGTGCGCCTGCTCCCGCGGGCCGCTGAGTAATTAAGAGAATCCACCGGACTAGGTCGAAAGGGCAGCAGGCAACATGCGACTCACCGAAGGTCAAGCAGGAGCGCGAGTGCTGGCTTTCGGCGGCTATCAGCCCGCCAGGGTAGTGACCAATGACGAGCTGTCGAAAACGGTCGACACCAATGACGAGTGGATTCGCAGCCGGGTAGGCATCGCCAGCCGCCGGATCGCAGGCCCGGACGAGACCGTTACCGACATGGCAGTGCAGGCGGGCGGCAAGGCGCTGGCGGCCAGCGGCCTCTCTCCCGGCGACATCGACCTGGTCATCGTGGCGACCTGCACGCCTGAAGTGCAGATCCCGAACGTGGCAGCGTCTGCCGCCAGGCGGCTCGGCATCATCGCCCCGGGCGCTTACGACCTCAACGCAGCGTGCGCGGGATTCTGCTACGCGCTGGCGAACGCCGCTGACGCCGTGCGCACCGGAACGGCCAGGAACGTGCTGGTGGTCGGGGCCGAGAAGCTGTCGCAGTGGGTCGACTGGACCGACCGGGCGACGTGCATCATCTTCGCCGACGGCGCGGGCGCCGCAGTCGTCGGCCCGGTCGCGGACGCGGGCGACGTGCCTGGCATCGGGCCGGTGCACTGGGGCAGCGACGGCGACCTGGCAGACAAGATCTACATCGCCGACCGGAACTCATTCATCTTCCAGGAAGGCCAGGCAGTCTTCCGCTGGACGACCAGCGCGCTAGCGCCGATTGCGCTCAAGGCCTGCGAGAAGGCAGGAGTGGACCCGACCGAGCTGGGCGCGTTCATCCCGCACCAGGCGAACCTGCGGATCGTCGAGGCCATCGCGCGGAAGCTCGGCGCACCGCAGGCGATCGTCGCGCAGGACATCGTGCATGCCGGCAACACCTCGTCGGCGTCTATCCCGCTGGCGCTGTCGCGGATGATCGAGCGGGGCGAGATCGGTTCCGGCACGAAGGCGCTGCTACTCGGATTCGGCGCCGGCATGTGCTACGCGGCGCAGGTCATCACGGTACCCTGACCTCCGCCCGCCTGAGGGCGATCCACCTACCGCAAGAAATCCGCCAGAAAGAGAGCAGAAGACAGATGGCCATGACGGAACAGGAAATCCTCGAGGGTCTCGGCGAGATCGTCGACGAGGTTGCGGGCGTTCCCGCCGACCAGGTAACGCCGGACAAGACGTTTGTCGACGACCTCGACATCGACTCGCTGTCGATGGTCGAAATCGCGGTGGCAGCCCAGGACAAATTCGGCGTCGAGATTCCCGACGACCAGCTGAAGGACCTCAAGACCGTACAGGACGTTATCGACTACGTCCGGCGTGCCGAGGTATCCGCCTGACGACGGTGCTTGCGGCCCCCACGGGGGGCGGCCCCCGTGGGCAGCCGGATCAGCCCCAAATCGACGAGGAGCAGGGAAGACAGTGGGTACAGACCGGACACGCGTCGTCGTGACCGGCCTTGGCGCGATCACCCCGCTGGGGACCGATGTCCCCAGCACCTGGGAGGCGCTGAAGGCTGGCCGTAGCGGCGTGCAGCAGCTGACGGACGACTGGGCGGCGGAGCTGCCGGCCAGAATCGCCGCCTGGGCCGCGGCGGACCCGGCCACGCTGATCGACCGGGTACAGGCCCGCCGTCTGGACCGGTGCGAGCAGTTCGCGCTGGTGGCTGCTCGCGAGGCGTGGGCCGACGCCGGGTCTCCGGACGTCGACCCGGAACGGCTCGGCGTCGTGGTGTCCAGCGGTATCGGCGGCGTCGCCTCGACGCTGGCGGCCTACGACATTCTTAAGGAGAAGGGCTGGCAGCGGCTCTCGCCGTTCACCGTGCCGATGCTGATGCCGAACGGCTCAGCCGGCTGGCTCGCGATCGAGCTCGGCGCAAAGGCGGAAGTGCACACGACCGTCAGCGCCTGCGCCTCTGGCGCCGAGGCGATCGGCTACGCGGTCGACATGATCCGGGCCGGGCGCGCCGACGTCGTCCTGGCTGGCGGCACCGAGGCCGCGATCATCGAGCTGAATATCGCGGCGTTCGCGGCAATGCGCGCACTGTGCACTTCCAGGAATGAGGACCCGGCCAGTGCCTCCCGGCCGTTCGACAAGGGCCGGGACGGCTTCGTCCTCGGCGAGGGCGCGGGGATGGTGATCCTGGAATCCGAAGAGCACGCGGCAGCGCGCGGCGCGCATGTGTACGCGGTCGCGGCCGGCGTGGGATACTCATCTGACGCGCACCACATCGCGCAGCCGGACCCAGAGGGCGCTGGGCTCAGGCTCGTGCTGCGGCGTGCACTCGCCGACGGCGGCGTGCAGCCGGAGCAGGTCGTGCACGTCAATGCCCACGCCACCTCGACACCGGCCGGCGATGTCGTCGAGGCGCAGGCAATCGCGGCCGCGCTCGGTGACGCCGCCCCAGGCGTCGTGGTCTCGGCCACTAAGTCGATGACGGGCCACCTCCTCGGCGGAGCCGGAGCCGTGGAGTCCGTCGCCGCGATCCTCGCGCTGCGTGACCGCGTGGCCCCGCCGACCATCAACCTGGAAGACCCCGACGACGACGCCGGGCTGACGATTTCGCCGCAGCCGCAGCAGCTCAGCCCCCGCGCCGACGGCCCGATGGCCGTCATCAACAACTCGTTCGGCTTCGGCGGCGCCAACGTCGCCCTTGCCTTTACCGGAGCCTGAGCCCTTGCCTCCGCCGCCAAGCGTGCCCCCCGAGCAGGACGCCCCCGTTGCCCCTGAGGAGATCGCCGTGACCGTCACCGACTCACTGACCGCCAGGCCGCTGCACACTTACGGCGGCAACGGCAAGTCCGGAGTTGGTGTCGCGCGCCCGGCTCCGGCGCCTTCGGGCACCGCGGCGCCCGCCCCGGCTCCGGCTCCGCCAGCCGCGGTTCCAGCGGACCCGGCTAACGCCGGCGTGGGCCGGGATCCGCAGCCGCGCCTGGAGGCACTGTTCGATCCGGGCACGCTCGAGCTCCTCGCGCCTGCCGACGACAGCGGCATGCTGGCGGGAGCGGGCAGCATCGGCGGAGTGCGCACCGTCGCGTTCGCCAGTGACCCGCGGGTGCAGGGCGGCGCGATGGGCATCGCTGGCTGCGAGGGCATCGTGGCCGCTTACGACCACGCGATCGAGATCGGCGCGCCGATTATCGGGCTGTGGCACTCTGGCGGCGCCCGGATTCTGGAGGGCGTCCAGAGCCTGCACGCGGTCGGCCTGGTCTTCGCCGCGATGACCAGGGCGTCCGGCAAGGTGCCGCAGATCTCGGTCGTACTTGGCGCGGCTGCCGGCGGCGCTGCCTACGGCCCGGCGCTGACCGACCTGGTCATCCTGTCCGAGCAGGGCCGCATCTTCGTCACCGGCCCCGACGTGGTGCGCAGCGTGACCGGTGAGGACGTCGACATGGAACGGCTGGGCGGCCCGGAGCCGCACAGCCGCCGGTCCGGTGTCGTGCACATCGTCACCGCAACCGACAGGGAGGCGCTGGACAAGGCCCGGCAGCTGGTGGTGCTGCTCGGCCATCAGGTGATCCCGGCCGACAGCGAGCTGCCCGACGCCGACCTCGGTGCGCTGCTGCCCGACTCGCCCAAGCGCGCCTACGACGTGCACCCGCTGATCGGCGGCCTGCTCGACGGCCCGGCGGTCGAGCTGCACCCGCGCTGGGCGCCGAACATCGTCACGACACTCGGCCGGCTCGGCGGCCGCACCGTCGGAGTCATCGCCAATAACCCGCTGCGCCTGGGCGGGTGCCTCGACGCCACCTCCGCGGAGAAGGCAGCCAGGTTCGTGCGCATGTGCGACGCGTTCGGCGTTCCCCTCGTCGTGCTGGTGGATGTCCCCGGCTACCTGCCCGGCGTCGGACAGGAATGGGACGGTGTCGTCCGCCGCGGCGCCAAGCTGCTGCATGCGTTTGCCGAAGCCGTCGTGCCCCGGGTCACGCTCGTGACGCGGAAGGCCTACGGCGGCGCCTACATCGCGATGAACTCCAGGGCGCTCGGTGCGACCAGGGTGTTTGCCTGGCCGGGGGCCGAGGTGGCCGTCATGGGCTCCGTCGCCGCGGTGCGCATCCTGCACCGGCGCACGCTGGCCGCGGCTACGGCCGACGAACGGCACCATGTCGAGGCGCAGCTCGCCGTCGAGCACGAGCAGCACGTCGGCGGCCTGCCGCGGGCGGTCTCGCTCGGGGTTATCGACGAGGTCATCGAGCCGGACAAGACCCGGCGGGCCATCCTGGAGGCAATCGCGCACGCCTCGCCCGACCGCGGCCGGCACGGGAACATTCCGCTGTAACTCCGCCGTTCCCGCCCGGTGGCTCGTGATTCTCGCCCCGGGCGTCAGCTGCCCCGTCGGGGCGGTACCCTTTGGCGTCGGCGGGCGTGCCGGAGCAGGGGTTTCTCATTGCGAACATTTTGAGAGCGCTAGCCCTGCGCTAGCAGCCCGTTGGTTAGAGTTATCGCGGGTTGCTTATAGTTTCCGCAGCATGGTAGCCATGGCTTGGGTTGACCCGGAAAGCCTGGCCGCAGAACTACGCCCCTGAGGAGCCAGCTACTTGCCCCGGCTACGCCCAGCACGACGCCGCAATACGCCCACGCCAGGCGATAGCCGCAGTCCGGCCCTGGCGCTCTCAGCAGCAGGCGGGCATGCGGGTGCCGCCGCAGGGAGCGTCACGACGCCAGAGGACTCCGGGCAGAGCGTGGTCACCAGCACCCGTGGTGCTGCGGCTTCGATTCCTGGTCATCCAGCTGGCACTGGAGCCCGGCAGCCGTGGCAGAGCCAGGCCTGGTCCCTTCTGCGTTACCACTGGCTCGCGTCCGCACTGATCGTGATCGGGGCCGCACTCCGAGTAGTCACCTGGATGGCGTACCACCCTGCGCTCCTCTACATCGACTCGGTCAAGTACCTGTACCGCGGCTGGCAGGGCTCTGACCCGCTCGGATATAAGGTGCCGCTGAAGATCGTCCTGGCGATCGGCAACCTCGGCACCGTCACGGCCCTGCAGCACCTCCTCGGCATCGGGATGGCAGTGGCCCTCTATGCGCTGCTGACCCGCCGCGGGGTCAGCCGCTGGCTGGCGGCCCTGGCCATCGCCCCGGTACTGCTGGACGGCTACCAGCTGCAGGCCGAAGCGACAATCATGCCCGACGTCCTCTTTGAGGCAATGGTCGTGGCAGGGTTCTGCCTGCTGCTGTGGAAGCCGACCGTCACCTGGCTGAACCTCATCACAGCTGGCCTCATCCTGGGCCTGTCGGCGACGGTTCGCGAGGTCGGCCTGTGGCTGATGCTGCCCGCTGTCCTGGCCCTGCTCGGCTCTCGCTGGCTTCGCGTATCGGGCGACGACTGGTATGAGGCGTTCCGCAAGTCGTGCATCCTGTGCCTGACGTTCCTGCTGCCGGTCGTTACCTACTGCAGCATCTCCTACGAGCTGTCCGGGCACTTCCGGCTGTCGGTCAAGGGCAGCGCAGCCGGGCGGATGGCGTTTGCCGCCGACTGCGCGACGCTGAAGGCTCCGCCCGAGGTGCTCAAGCTGTGCCCGCCGCCGGCCATGCAGAAGCAGAGCCCGGACTGGCTGGAGCATACGCCGACGTCGTCGCTGAATGACGTCCCCGGTGTCTCGGGGACAGAGCGCCTGAAGCTGACCTCGGAGTTTGATCACGCGGTCGAGCGCCAGCAGCCGCTCCGGGTGATCGTCTCGGTGCTGCGCGACTCTATCCGCGTGTTCGCCGCGCAGCGGGGCCCCAACATCGCGGTCACTCCGATCTACCGGTGGCAGTTCCATACCTACCTCCAGGAGTACGACCCGGAGATCATGGTCTGCCCCATCCCGTTCGCCACCGCGATTACGCCGTTGCCGCCGCTTAATGCCAAGAACAGCCCCTACGATGTCTGCTCCCCGCCGGGGACCAAGGGCGACATCCTCTTCGGCCTTCAGCAGAAGCACTCGTCGCCGTGGGATTACGTCGTGCTCAATCCGTCCTACGGCGGCAAGGCGCAGGTCGATCACACGCTCGCCGCGTTCCTTCGGGCTTACCAGCTCGACGGCGGCTACACGCCGGGCCCGCTGCTCCTGCTATTCACGCTCGCCGGGCTGCTGGGCTCCGTGATCGCGCTCATCTACCGCCGGGGCAGCCCGCGGGCGCGGCACCTGGCGCTGGCCAGCCTGGTCTTCTTCGTGACCGCGCTCGGCCTGTTGCTGATCGCTGACCTCTACGTGTTCTCCTGGCGGTACCAGCTGCAGGCGCTCATCACGCTGCCTCTTGCGGGCGTCCTGGGCGTGACGGCCGCGATGCAGGCGCTTCGCTACCGCCGGCAGCAAGCTCTCGCGCCCACCGGGGGCGGGCCGGCCGCTGACGTCGGAACGGGCGCTGAAGTGGGACCGGCTCCTGCGAGCTAGGACGCCAGCGGGCCAGGCCGAGCCGTCATGGCGCTCGGCGCCCGGCCGGAGCGACTGTCGGCGGCCCTCGATCCCGGAACCTTCGAGGTCGTACTCGCCAAGGCCATCCCGCGCGAGGTGACGGATTCCGGCGGGACATCCGGTGGCGACGGCCACGCGGGAATGCCGTACCCGGCATGCGCGCTGGATCTAGTCATGGACAGCCACGACTCGTTGCCGCTCGCCGTTCTGGATTTCGTCGGGATCGAATACGGCGAGAGTGCCGCATCGGCTCTGGCGGGTGCGGTGAGCATCGCCCAGACCGTGGAAGCAGCCGGCTTTCGCCGCTACTGGGTCTCCGAGCATCACAATATGACAAGCCTGGCCTGCAGTGCGCCCGAGCTGCTGATCGCCCATGTGGGCGCCTTCACGTCGAGCATCAGGGTCGGCGCCGCCGGCATCATGCTGCCGAACCACTCCTCGCTCAAGGTCGCCGAGACGTTCAGGACGCTGCTGGCGATGTATCCCGGCCGGGTCGATCTGGCACTGGGCCGGGCCCCAGGCACGGACCCGCTGACGGCGCACGTACTGCGCCGCGGCATGGTCGCGGACCCTGCTGCCGAGTTCCCCGGACAGGTCGGCGAGCTGCTGGCATTCCTCGGCGACGGGTTCCCCGACGGGCATCCTTATCAGCGGCTGACCGCGGCGCCTGTCATCGACGAGCGGCCGGAGCTGTTCGTGCTCGGCTCGAGCTCGTATGGCCCCCAGTTCGCTGCCGTCAACGGATTCGCGGCCGTCTTCGCTCACCACATGAGCCCGGAGCTCGCAATCCCTGCGCTGCGCGCCTACCGCCGCCAGTTCACTCCCCGCGAGGAGGGTTGCCAGCCGTATTCGGCCATGTCCGTGCTGGCCTTTGCCAGCGAGAACCCGGATGCTGTCATCGACTTCGAAGCGGCCTGGACGCTGACCATCCAGAACATCCGCCGTGGCGTCCGGGAGCCGCTGCCGCCGGAGCGAGTCCGCGAGCTGGCCAGCTCACCCGATTTCCGCTCCAGCCGCAACGAGGACGGCCGGATGGTGACCGGTGAGCCGAAGGCAGTCGCCGAGCGCCTGCTAGAGCTGAAGCACGAGGCCGAGGTCGACGAGATCGTCGTCGTGACGCCGAGCCTGGACCGGGAACGCCGGAAGGCGAGCTACGCCGCCATCGCGGACGCCTGGCGCGCAGCGAGCTGACCAGATCGAACTTCATCGTGCCGCGACGCGGGTGCGAGGCAGAACTCGTTCCCCTCTGGATCGCGCGTCACAATCGATGTCTAGCCGCTGACGCTCGAATACGCTGGTAGCCGAGCGCATCGGCCCAGAATCGCGCTGTCATCGTCGGCGCCAGCGGCAGCCGCTCTTACGCTCTGGACAATTGATTGGATGACGACCAGCGAACCGCCGCAGACCATCGCTGTCGACCTAGGCGCGGCGCGATAGCGCTGATGGCACTTATCATCTTGTCGTGAGCATCCGGCTTGAGACGGCACGCCTGGTCATCCGCACCTTCGAGGCTCGCGACGCAGGTCCGTGGCTCGCGATGATCGGTGACCCCGAGGTCCGCCGGTTCCTCCCTGCGGGGCCAGCCCCCACGATGGAGTTAATCCAGCGCGTCATCGGCGAGCGTCAGGAGATGGAACGCGAGCTTGGCCACACGATGTGGGCCGTCGATGACAAAACGACGGGCGCGTTCATCGGGCAATGCGGCCTCCGTCCTGTCGACGAGGGAGCAGGACCGGAAATCGACCTCGCCTATCACTACACCAGCGCCTCCTGGAACAAGGGATACGCCTCCGAGGCAGCGATCGCCGTGCTGGCCCATGGCCTCGGCCCAGTCGGCCTTGACACCATCATGGCCGTCACCTTGCCGGAGAACGCCGGCTCGTGGCGGGTCATGGAGAAGGCTGGCATGCGCTACGAGGGGCGCGTCAACTACTACGGCATGGAAGGCCTGAAAAAGTACGTCGCCGTCCGGCAATGGTGGAGACCACCAACCGCCCAATGAGAGCTGAGGAGGCGACTTGGCAAAGGTCCAGACTGCATTTACAGGCCGGGTCGGTGCCGTTCCTCGCAGGTGTCGGTGTCGCCCGGCAGGTTGGGTTGTTGAGACTGTCTAGTTTGCCCTCGGCGACCTTCAAGAAGATCTGGCCCGCGACCAAGGTCGAGTAGTCGTCGTAGTTCAGGCGCCAGGCTGGCGGCAGTTCGAACCGAGCGGGCCTCAGGCCTGGAAGGTTATGTTGTTGACGTAATAGAAAGGCGCTCCGGTGCTGTCGTTGCCTTCGAGGCTGAGTGTCTCGCCAGTTCGCTGCCATTTGCATACGAAGCTTCCCGCTGCGACTTCGCATCCGGCGGAGGTCCAGCCGTCCGACGCCTGCCAGGTCCGGGCGAAAAGCTGGTCGATGGCCAGCGGTATCGCTTCATAGGCGGCAGCAGCGCGGTCACTCTTCGTCCACGCTTGGTAAACCAGGTCCGCCGCTCCCGCCCCGCTACTGGCGCGCAGATACGCCAGTGTCAGGGCATTCCAAGTATTGGGCCCGACGATTCCGTCGATGCTGAGGCTGCAGAAGGACTGGAAACTGCGTACCACGTTGTCAGTCTGCGGGCCGAAGATTCCGTCGACAGTCCGCCAGCCGCTGCGCGTGCGAATCTGGCTCTGGACCGCGCGTACCGCATCTCCGGTACTACCAGTGGATACCTCGATGATGACTGCCGGCCAGGTCTGGTTCCCGACCTTGCCGTCTGCTGTCAGGCCATGCTTGGCCTGGAAGGCACGCACGGCCGCTTCGGTTCCTGAGACTATCTGGTTCCCCCCTCCGCGATGCGCAACAACAGCGGGCCTGGCGCGATGCCTTCCTCCGCGCTGCCAGCCGACGGCTCCAGGCACACGTGATCCGGCTCGTCCCACGTGCGGCGCCAGGCGAGGTCGTCAGCCCAGTACGCGGCGAGCTTGCCTGGGTCAGGGCTGTCGATGCACAGGCACTGGATGGGAATGTGCATGCGCTGACTTTGACCTCAGTACGGCCTGCCTGTCCATCGGAGATCGGGGCCACGACCAGCACATGCAGCACTCAAATCCTCAGTGCCTTCGTGTTCTAGCAGGCCAATCCCCCGATCCGCGGTTCCTGGCAATGTCGCAGTGCACTATGACTGACCATTGCGGCAGCTTTGGCCATTCCTGGTCCGCAGCGTCAAGGAGCGGTCGACTTGCATGTGATACTGGCCGTCCGAGGTGTGGTAATACAGGTCGATTCCGCTGAATGTCCCGGTCGCGCCGGTTAGCTGGATCACCAGCACCAGGTCGACCTCGGCGGGCTTCGGCGGCGTTGGCGGGATGCGCGCGCCGTCGGCCCGTTGCCGCCGTGACCATAGCACTCCTGGCGGCAGGTCCCGTTGCGGCGGTGGATACCCTATCCGGTCGCCGTAACCGCCGCCCTGTCCGGTGTTCGGCACGGTATACGCCGCGAGCAGTCGGAGGCCGTCGATATGGGTGAAGCTGACCTTGCCGATCACCGCTGTTGTCGAGCCGGAGTTTGTGAACGCCAGATCGCTGTCCGTATAGACCGAGTGCGGGGGTAGCGGCACCGAGCACGTCGATTCGCCGATGTAGTTGCTGCCGCCGAACGGGCCAGTGTTAACGGGCGCCCCGCCGCCGCATCCAGCCAGCGAGATCGCCGCTAGCGCGGCTCCAGCGAGGGCCGCCCGCCCACACCCGTGATAGGCCATGCCGAAGTCTGCCTCGCGGCTGGCACCGGCCGCCACCGTTTGGCGGTCCGGTCACCACGTAGCAGCGATATTTGTGTACTTCATCGTGTCGTTGGTGCTGCATCCGGCCTGGGGCTGGCGGTGCTGCCACGCGACGGACCGATGGTGGCGAACACGGCCTCGGCCTACAGCTGGGTGGCGCCGCCGTCGACGAACAGTTCCGCGCCCGTAGTGAAGGAACTCTGATCCCCGGCTAGGTAAAGGGCGGTGGCGGCGACCTCGTCGGGACGGCCGGCGCGGCCGAGCGGGGTCGGCGCGGTTAGTTCGGAGGCATTGGTCTGGTCGCCCTGAGGGAGGGACGCTCGCAGATCGTCGCCGCCAGGGGTCCCGACGGGGCCCGGAGTCAGAGCGTTGACGCGGATGCCGCGGCCGGCCAGTTCGGCTGCCCAGGTGCGGGCAAGGCTGCGGATCGCAGCTTTGGTGGCGGCGTAAATGCCCAGCCCCGGGGCGCCGCGCAGGGCTGCGCTGGAGGAGAGCAAGATCACCGAGGAGCCAGCCGACAGTAGCGGGAGTGCCTTTTGAACGGTGAAGACCGTTCCCATCAGATTGATGGAGGTTGTGCGGTCGTATCCCTTCTCCGTGATCTCGCCGAGCGGGCCGTAGCCCCCTACGCCCGCGTTGGCCACGACGATGTCGAGGTGGCCGCTGCGTTCGCCGATCTCCCGAAGACCCGGTCGAGGTCGTCGAGCTTCGACACGTCCCTCTGGATGCCGATGCCGTGGCTGCCGACCTGTTCGACGGCTGCGTCCAGCTCAGCCTTGCGACGGCCCGTGAGGTAGACGGTCGCTCCCTCGGTGGCGAACCGCCGAGCGATGGCCCGGCCAATACCGGTGGATGCGCCGGTCACGAGGGCGGTCTTGTTGTCCAGGTGTCCCATCAGATTCTCCGGATTCTCGACCTATTCGTTTTTGAATACGGGAATCGCCCCTGTGAGGTTAGGGGCGGCGGTCGAAGCTAGACGGCCTTCAGCACGTCTTCGAGCGTCATCCCGACAGCTCCTTGCGCAGGGCGGCTTCGATCCTGTCACAGGCAGCGACCAACGCTTCACGCGATGCCGTAGCCCCCGCCGTGCCGGGTCCTCTGCTACTGCAAAGGCCTGCTCGTGCTAGACAACCTCAACAAACGGCTCGCCCGCGACCCGCATCGCGCTGATCCACAAACTCCTGCTCAGCGACCGGGCTATCCGGCTTGGCGCGGCAGTTCCGACGCCTTCATGGTGGTCTCCGGGTTACTCGCGCTCGATGCGCTGGAGCCCGCGCGTGGGCGTCCACCACTCGACCACCAGCATCGTGGCCTTCTCATTGAGGTGGGTGTGCACGATCTCGGTGATGTCGGCGCGGAAGCTCTCGCCGTCCGGCCCCTCGGTCACCAGCCCGGCAGCGATCGCCCGGCCGGAGATCTTCGCCTCACCCGGCCACTCCGCCTCGGCGCCCTCGATGGGGTCGACTGTGGCGCTGTGCAGGGCGAACCGCGAATCCCGGCGCAGGTCCGCGCCCTTGCGGGCGTTCGGCATCGAGCCGAAGACCAGCTCGCCGTCCTCGAAGGCAGCCTCGATCCCGGAGATCCGGGGCGATCCGTCTGCTCGCACGGTGGCAATTGTCTTGTGCCTGTGGGCCTCGAACAGCGCACGCACTCGTTGGGCGAACTCCGGCGCAGCCTGCTCGACGGCCTGCCATGCCGTCATGAGGCCCATGATCGCATGAGTGGCGTGCTAGCGGCCTCGGAGTTGCTGGCACGGCTGAGGGTACGGCAGAGCCATGGATGCTGGAGTCAACTATCCCTGGTTCAGCTATGGCTGGGACTTCGGGGCGGCGCCACCTGGCTGGCGCGCTGGCAGCGACCCGGCCTGGATCGGGCATATCGGCGAGCACCTGCAGCAGCTGGCCGCGATCGGGATTAGCGTTGTCCGCTGGTTCATCCTCGGGGACGGCCTCAGCTACGGGACGGGCCCTGACGCGCCGAGGCCCGCTGCCCTCGCGACACGCGACAGCGCCGGCTGGACGTTTGATCCCCCGCCCCTGACCAGCGAGTTCCTGGACCACTTTGAGGCACTGCTGCAGAGCTTCGCAGCGCGGGGCGCAGGGCCACATCCTGTCCGCCTGCTGCCAGTGCTTGCTGACTACAAGTTCTGCGAGCCGGGGCTATGGCCGGTGGTCAAGCAGGACCACAATGGCCGGCCGGGCGTCCCGGACGAGGACTGGGTCAAGGGCGGACGCGCAGAGGCCATCACCACCAACCGCCAGCAATTCATCGACCAAGTGCTCCATCCGCTTCTCCGGCTATCCCGCCGTTACCCGGATGCCATTTACGCCTGGGACGTCTTCAACGAGCCGGAGTGGGTTACCAATGGCTGGCACCCGGACCGCGGGAACGACCACCCGGTGAATGAGCGAGAGATGCGGGCGTTCCTGGAGGACAGCATGTCTGCCGTCCGCCAGGCCGGATTCCAGTCCACAATCGGCTTCGGCCTGATCGAGACCATTCACCACGCCCGGCTCTACGCCGACATCAATCAGTTCCACCACTACACCGACGGTAGCCATGCCCTTGAGCGGAATCCCTTTGACCCGCGCCATCCTGGCATCATCGGCGAGTTCGCTACATCAGCGGCGGAGGACACCTGGCCCGAGCTGCGCCAGCGAAGCCAGCGTGTACTTGAGCGCCTGAAGCTTGCGGAAGGCCAGGGCTATGCCCTCGCCCTGGCCTGGTCGTTCCAGGCTGAGGACCGGCACACCTCCTGGACCCCTGAGACGGAGCATGACGTCGAGTGCTTCACCCAACTACAGAATAAATAGCTGGCGGCCAGGCCAGGCATCCTGGCATTTTGTGCCAATGGCGCAGACTCACTTCGATGAGCGGGTAGCGGCGAGATACGAAACCTACTGGCCAGAGCTGTTCGAGCCAGGAGCCATCGATCCGGTGGTGAGCTTCCTGGCCGACCTGGCCGGCGACGGCGGTGCTCTGGAGCTCGGCGTCGGCACCGGCCGCCTCGCGCTGCCGCTCAGCGACCGAGGCGTACGCGTCCACGGAATCGAGCTGTCACCAGCGATGGCAGCACGACTGCGAGCGCAGCCACGCGGCGATCAGATCGGTATCACGATCGGGAACTTCGCGACCACCACGATCCGCGCCACGTTCCGGCTCGCTTATCTGGTGCGCAATACGATCACGAACTTGACCAGCCAGGACGAGCAGACTGAGTGCTTCCGCAATGTCGCAGCTCAGCTGGAGCCTGGCGGCAGCTTTGTGATCGAGAATTACATCCCGCAGCTTCAGCGCCTCCCGCCCGGCGATACAACGCGCGTCTTCACTGCGACTCCAACGCACCTGGGCTTCGAGCAGTACGACCTCGCTGCGCAGATCGCGGTCTCGCGGCACTACTGGCTCATCGACGGCCAGCTAGAGACGTTCTCCTCAGCACACCGCTACCTATGGCCAGCGGAACTCGACCTGATGGCGAAGACCGCCGGGATGACCTTGCGCGAACGCTGGGGCGACTGGCACCGTGCGCCCTTCACCAGCGGCAGCACGATGCACATCTCCGTCTGGGAGAAAGGCCCCTAGCCGGCAACCGGTTCACACACCGGCTCCCAGCCGCGTCACCGGGATCTGACTCCATTGTCGTGAGCGATCGCTGCGGCCTCGGTACGGCTGGCTGCCCCCAGTTTGGCCAGGATATTGGAGACATGCACGCTCACGGTCTTATCGGAGATGAAGAGCTCCGCCGCAATCTCCTTGTTGCTCCGGCCAGCTGTGAGCGAGCGCAGCACGTCTAGCTCACGGCTGGTGAGGATGCTCAGGGGACTGCCCGGCACCGCGCGCGAGCCGGTGCCAAGCCGGGCCCGGCGACCGAGGTCGGCGAGCGCCGCGCGCAGCCTGGTCGCGCCGAGCTCGTCAGCCGTCCCGACTGCGAGCTGCCACTGCCGCTGCGCCTCGTCGCGGTCGCCCGCTTCAGCGAGCGCCTCGGCCAGCCGCCAGCGCGACCTGGCCGTCTCGTACACGAACGCCGGGCCGAACGCCTCGAGCACGGATCGCCAGTTGGCAGCGCCATTGTCGCCGGCAGCGCGGCGCAGCTCAGCCTCAGCCCTGGCCAGCCAGCCGCGTCCCTCGACACCCAGCGCCGCTGCTGCTCGCCGCTTGCTGCTCACGCCGCTTCGCGCGATCTCGGTGAGCGACTCTGCCTCGGCGACCAGTGCATCCGCTGGCTGGCCGGCCGCTCGGGCCAGCCTGGCCAGGTCAGCAAGCGCGCCAACGCCGACAGCAGCAGGCCGAATTACTTGCGCGTCCAGATCATCGCCGGCCCACGCCGCTGCTGCTGCGACCGTTGCCTTCACCAGGTTGAGCGCGCCCTGCAGGTCGCCAGCCCAGTACGCATCCTCGGCCAGCAGGCCCCGGGCGATGTAGGCAGCCAGCTGATCGGAAGCCAGGTACTGCTCAAGCCACGCTCTGCGATCCGCCACCCGCTGGCTGCCTCTTGCCACCTCGATGAACAGCGCCATCGCCGAGAGCCGCGCCTCGGCGACACTAGCTACCCGGACCGGAAACATGTCGGCGATGTCCTGTGCGTGATCCCACTTGCCGTCGGCGTAGTGCGCCAGATAGTGCAGGTACCGCAGGTCCAGGCCATACGGTGCCATGCTCAGGCCCGCCTGGGCCGCCCGCTCCACGCCAGCGTGCGCCAGTGTGCCCGCCTCGGCTAGGTCGCCGGACTCCAGGCTGAGCCTGGCGAGCAGCAGCCTGACCCGCAGCTCGACGCCGGCCATGTCCGTCTCGGTCGTGAGCTCCAGAGCCTTCTCGGCGGTCGACTTCGCCTCGCCGATCAGGCCCGCCCGCTCGCGGACCGAGGCCAGCGTCGCAAGGGCGTCAGCCTGCAGCCACGGGGCACCGGCAGCACTGGCCGCAGCTGCGGCCTCGACGGCGCGTGCACTTGCCATATTGGTGTCGTAGGCCAGGAGTGCCCTGGCGTGCGTCGCGAGCGCATTCGCTCGCTCCCAGCTCGGAGGGTCGGCCGACAGCACGTCGACGGCCGCCGCAGCTGTGGCGATCGCCTCCTCATCCTCGTCGATGTCCAGCAGGAAGTAGGCAAGGCGTTCCATCGCCCGGCAGAGCAGCATCGGGTCCTGATCGGGTTGCTCGGCAAGGAACCGGTTCAGCCGCCGCAGTTGCTTGACGGCGAGCGAGACCTGTCCGGCGTCACCCGCGGTCAGTGCAGCTTTGAAGGCGAGCTTGCCCCGGCTCATTCCGCTGAGCTTCTCCGGGTCTTCGACCCGGTCCCATAGTGACAGCGCCTGGTCGAAATGCCGGAGCGCGTCGGCGGGCGCTGCCAGCCGCCATGCCTCCTGGCCTGCCTGCACCGACGCGGCGAACGCACCCGGAACGTCGTGGCTGGCCAGGCAGTGCAGTGCGAGCTCGGCGGCCGAGCCGGGAACCTCGGCGAGCCGCCGCTCGTCCGAAAGCAGCTCGGCCAGCCGGGCGTGCAGCCGGGTCCGCTCACCGGGCAGGAGGTCGTTATAGATCGCCTCGCGCAGCAGCGCGTGCCGGAACGCCAGTCCCGCCGCGCCGTCAGGCACCAGCAGCTGCCGCGCGACGGCATCGCGCACTGCAGCCTCGTAGTCGGCCGTTGCCAGCCCCGACGCGCGCATCACCAGCTCGTCGTCGATCCGCCGCCCCGTCACCGCAGCGGCCCGCAGTACCTGCTGCGCGGTCGGCGACAGGACAATGGTCCGCGCAACCAGGAGGTCGGCCAGGCCAGCCGGGAGCACAGAGCCCGCCGGGCAGGTGGCCAGCAGTTCCTCGGCGAAGTACGCGTTGCCCTCGGCGCGCTCGATCACCTGGTCGATCTCAGCCGGAGTCGCCCCGGCCAGCTGGATCAGGTGCTCAGCCATCGCTGCGGGATCGAGTGGCCCCACCTCGATCGCGCTCACGCTGGGCAGCCGCAGCAGCTCACCCACCACCGGGCGCAGCGGATGCGTGCGGTGCATGTCGTCCGTGCGGTAACTGACGGCCAGCGCGATCCGCTCGTGGCGCAGCACCCGGCTCAGGAACGTGACCAGGTCCCGTGTGGAGCGGTCCGCCCAGTGCAGGTCCTCGAGTATGAGCAGGACCGGGTGTGCGGCGGCGAGCTCAGCCAGCATGCCGAGGACTGCACCGAACAGCTGCTGCTGGGCGATGCCCGGCAGGTCGCCCGGCTGCCTGGTGATCTCCCCGTCCGGCAGCAGCCGCGCCAGCACTGGCCGGGTGGCCACCGCCTCGGCGAGCGGCCCGCTGCTCGCTGCTCGCAGTGCATCCGCGAGCGGAAGGTAAGGAACCGAGTCGGCAAGCTCAGCGCACCGTCCGGACAGCACCGTGAATCCCCGGCTCGCCGCGCCAGTAGCCAGCTCGGACAGCAGCCTGGTCTTGCCGACGCCAGCGTCGCCGCTGACGAGCAGGACCACGGGCTGCCCGGCCCCGGCGTCGGCGAGCAGCTTGAACATCCGCTCCAGCTCCGCTGCGCGGCCGACAAGCGATCCCCGTGTTGTATCAAGCACGTAGTAAGTATCCCAGGCAGGTGCGACATATTTTCGCCACCGCTAGCCGGGGTGAGCGACTGCTAGCCACGGTAAGCCTCGGTCCCGGCCCTGGACGTGATGTGCGGTGGCGGCAGCAGCCCGGCAGGCAGGGCGGGATCTGGCACCGGCTGCTGCCAGCGTGTGTCCAGCGGCAGCTCGCCGGCCCACCGGCCGAGCTCGGCGTCCGGGCTGTCGGCGTCGTCTGGCGGTCCGGTCCGCACCTTCACCGAGCCCTCTGCCAGTGAGAGCGCCAGCAGTCGGGTCGCGGCAAGCTCCTTGCGGCTGGGCTGGCGCACGTAGTCCCACTGGCCCGGAGCCAGGTGCTCAGAGATCAGCCGCAGCCCGGCCAGCTTCTCATCGGGATCGGCCACGATCCGCGGCCGGGCGTAGATCATCGCGCTGCGGTAATTCACCGCGTGCTCGAAGACCGACCTGGCCAGCACCAGGCCGTGCACGATGGTGACAGTCAGGCAGACCTCCGCCGTGTCGGCGGCCAGGCTCTGGCTTGCCACCGAGCCGTGGACGTAGGCTCGCTGGTCGTCGAACCCGTAGACGGTCGGGATGACCATGACGCCGTGCGCGGTCTGTACCCCGAGGTGAGCGATGAACCCGGCCCGGAGGACAGCCAGCAGATCTGCCCGGTCCAGCCGGCCCTGCTCGCGCAGGCGCCGGTGCCGGGTACGCGGCGTCGCAGAGAGCGACCCGTTGCCGACAAGTCTGGCATCTTCGGTATCGGGCACGAAACACGTCCTTGAAACCGGAATGAGTTGCCATCAGTCTATTCAGCAACTGATTCAGTACTCAAGTCCGCTCATGCTGAGCCGTCGACGCGGATTCCGTCGAAAGGCCCAAGAATTCGACTGAATCCGTGGCACCCGCCTGAGCTAAGCGTAGGCGGTCAGTCGCTTGCGCAGCTGAGCACGAGCACGGTGCAGACGGGACATAACCGTTCCGATCGGCACGCCAAGCATCTCGGAGATCTCCCGGTACGGGTAACCCTCCACGTCGGCCAGGTAGATGGTGGCCCGGAAGCACTCGGGCAGCTCGCGGAGCGCCTGCCGCACCTCGGAATATCCGAACTGGCCCAGCACGGCGTCCTCGGCCGAGGGCGCGGCCTGCGCCGGCGACGCCGCCGACCCGCCCGTTGCGGCCGAGAGCAGTGCCTCGAACTCGGGGCTCAGCACCTGGATGGGCTCGCGCTGACGCTTGCGGTAGCTGCTCACGAAGGTATTCGCCAGGATCCGGAACAGCCACGCCCTGCCGTTGGTGCCGGGCCTGAAGTGCCGCAGCCCTGCATATGCGCGGGCCATGCTCTCCTGCACGAGGTCTTCTGCGTCGGTGGGATTGCGCGTCATGCGCAGCGCGGCCGGGTAGAGGTCCCGCCGGTGCCCGGCCAGTTCCTGCTCGTAGATCACGTGGTCATCAGATGCGTGAGCGCCCACTGTCATGAGTGCGATCGCCTCCTATTGAGGCGACGAAACCCGCCGACCCGGCACACAGCGAGCCGCGCAGGGTAAAGCGCGCAGGCACGGGGGTGTGCCCCACTTGACCAGGAACCAGACGGGCGTCGCGGTTAGGGGTCAGCGCGCCGCCGCCACTAGCTTGAACTGGATGTATTTAAACCGCTACTCAATGTCATGTCAAAAGCGTCACTCTGGTAACACTGAGCAACACAACTGATTCCGCAGCCTTGTGCCGGCATAGCGGGAATCTCGGGCTCAGCCCGTTGCGTTCAGCCAGCGCACCGGCGCGCCGTCGCCCGCCCGCCGGAACGGCTCGAGCTCAGCGTCCCACGGCTCGCCGAGCAGCAGGCCGAGCTCGGCCTCCAGCGATCCGTTGAGCGCAGGGTGCCGCGGCCCGTGCAGGTCCCGGAGGCTGCCGAGCTTGGCCTCAGCGCGCACGCTGCCGGATTTGGCCGAGGCGGCCAGCGCCAGCGCGGCGCGCAGCCGGCCCTCGGGGATCATGATGTCGCCGATCGCGGAGACAACCGCGGAGAACGTGCCCAGCGCAGGCGTGTGGCTGTAGCGGACCGGGTCACAGCCGGGGCTAGCGTCTTCGGTTACCTCGAAGCGCAGCAGGTTCCAGCTCGCCAGCGCCGAGGTGATCGCGCCGCCAGCGCCCGGCTTGCCGGTCCACTGGAGCTCAGCACGCATCGCGCCAGGCGAAGCCGGCTGATCGACCCACGGCAAGCTGACAGGCACGCCAAGAATCCCGGCTACGGCCCACTCGATGTGCGGGCACAGCGCCGGGGGCGCACAGTGCACATGCAGCACGCCACGTACGGACACCCAGGACCTCCCTGCAGCAGACGAGGATGCGTCTTCCCCAACGACCTCATCCGCCAGCAGGACACCAGCCTGTTTCGTCCTGGCGATCTTCCGCGACTCATTGTGCCCTACGGCCGGTCACTGCGCCAGCACCGAGGGGGCCTGCCGGCCTGCGCCCCGCCTGCTGACTCCGCCGAACTGCGCCAGGAACGGCCGATATGCCGCTACTGTCCGCCGGCCGCAGGACGTGATGTCATGAAGACGTGGCAAGCGCGGCGGGACAGCGGGCCGACCTGGACTCGAGGGCCCTGTTGTTTACCGCGGACATGTACGGCCTGCAGCTCGATCAGCTGGCCGAGTTACGGGGCGACGGCAGCGTCCGCCAGGCTCGCGCACTCGTCAGCCGCTGGCTGACAGCTGGCCTGGCTGAGTCCGCCACGCTCAGTCCGGGCCCGCCGTGGGTATGGCTGACCAAGGCCGGCCTGCGGGCCTGCGGCCTCCGGTACACCGCGACTGCGCCCGCGCTCGGGCGGCTGGAGCACATCCGCGCGGTAACGGCAGTACGGCTGGCAATGCAGGCAGTGCCCGGCTACCGCGATGCGGGCGCCTACTGGCGGAGCGAGCGGCGCCTGCGCGCCCGGCTTGGCGGCCGCCTCGGGCTGCGCGATCACCTGCCAGACGCGGAGCTGCACTGGCCGGACGGAACGGCGGTGAGCTGGGCCGGCGAGTGCTGGGCGATCGAAGCCGAGCTCACCGCCAAGACGGTGGCTCGCACCACCGCGATCATGCGCGAGCTGCTGGCCCGTACTGGCGATTACGGCTGCCCGGCCGCCGAGGCGCGAGTACCCGGCCTGCCGCCGCGGCACGCCAGGGTGATCTACCTCTGCTCCCCGGCCGCAGTCGGGACGGTCCTGCGCAGCAAGGGCGCGCTCGGCAGCCTCGGCGACCGGATCGAGGTCCGCTGGCTGCCGTCGGGCGCGGACCTGCCCGCCGCGCGCCCGCTCACCGGGGGCCGGGCCACCGAGGCCGGACGATGACCAGCCGCGCCCTCCGCTCGCTTGCGGGGATCGCGGCCGCGCTGCTCGCGATCGCCTTAGCGCCGGTCACTCTCGTGGCCGCGATCAGCGTCACAGCCGCTTGGCACAACGGATGGCCGCCAGGCCGGCTGTACCGTGCAGCAGCCTGGTGCCTGCCCATGCTCGCCGTCTGGCTGGCTGCGACCGCGATCAGCCGCCACTCGCTGGGCCCGGCTATAGTCGCGCCGCACCTGGCCTGGCTCGACCTCCGGCGCGGCAGGTACCTGGCGGCGGCAACGCTGCTGGCCCCACCGGTCATCCCCGCCGGGCTGCTCGCCGGCGGCTGGGCCTGGTCCCTGCGGCTGGCCTCGATGGCCGCGCGGGCAGGCGGCCGGTCCCCGGCCGCAGCTGCCAGCTTCGACCAGCGCCAGTGGCGGCACCAGGTCCGCGCTGCCCGCGCCCGGACAGCAGCACCGGGCGGGATCTCCCTGCTGGCCGGCAACGGCGACTTCATTGCCGGAGCGGTGATCCGGGCAGTCGGTCATCCCGCCCGCCAGCTCGTCCGGCTGCCTGCCAGCCGGCTCTTCTCGCACCAGCTGGTGATCGGCGGGACCGGAACCGGAAAGACGACGCTGATGCTCCGGCTGTGGGCCGCGTTCATGGCGACAGGCCTGTGGCGGCATGCATCCGGGCTGGCCGGGCGGCCGCTGGTCGTGATCCTCGACTGCAAGGGCGGGGCGGACGCCCGGCGCATGGCCGGCCAGGCCCGGCGCGTGCTGGAGGCGTCAGGGGCCAGGAACGTGGCCGTCTGGCCCGATGAAACGGCGTTATCGCTGTGGGGCCTGCCGGCCCGGCAACTGATCAGCACGCTTGTCGACCTGATCGAGCATGGCAGCGGCGGAGCGGCCTATTACACCGACGTGATGGAGGCCGTTGTCGCGCTCGCGGTCGAGGCGCCGTCCGGCCCGCCCGCCAGCACCGCGGACTTCCTTGCCCGGCTGGATCCCGGGTGGCTGACGCTTGCCTACTCGGCAGGCGGCTATGACGATCAGCTGGCCGTCGCAAGGGCAGCGGCCCGGCAGGTGCCCGATATCGCGCTGCGGTTCCGCACGCTGTTCCGCCGGCTGGGCCCCGGCCTGGACGGTACTGGCAGCTTCGCTGGCGCTGATGCCTGGTACTGCATCCTGGAAGGAACCTCAGAGATCGCCGTCGCCGAAGCCCAGGCGCGCGCGCTGGTCGACCTGCTGGCCAGCTACATGACCGGGGCTCCGGCCGGCTCGGTCCGCCCGCGACAGGTCCTGCTGGCCGTCGACGAATTCAGTGCCGTGTCCCGGCGGCTGCCGATCTGGCAGCTGTACGAGCGTGCCCGGTCGCTCGGGCTTGCCGTGCAGGTCTCGTCGCAGTCCTGGCATGGTCTCGCCGTCCGGCAGGACGACCGGTACCGGCTGGCTGCGACTGCCGAGGGCGGGATCTGGCTGCTGCGCACGCCGCATCCGGAGCCGGTCGTCGCGCTGGCCGGCCATCGCGTGTCGACAGACAGCACCCGGCTGCTGGCCGGCTGGCTGCGCTGGCGCCGGCAGGGCACCTCACGCCTGCAGCAGACCCCGGTCGCCGACCCTGACCTCATCCGCCGCCTCGATGTCGGCCAGACCGCCTACATCCATCGCGGCGGAGTCACGTTCATCCAGGTGAAGCCAGTCGTTGCGGGACCGGGAGCACGGCCGCGCCTGGCCCCGCTGCCCGCGAGCGTCGCTCCCGCCCCGGTCGCGGTCCCCGATGCAGCCCAGCCAGCCCCGCCGGGTGCCCAGCAGGCCAGCCCCCTTCCCGCGCCGCGTGGACAGCCACCGGAACTCCTGGCAGGCATCTCGGCGCTGCTGGACGACGCGTTCGGCCTGGGCCCTGGCGAGCCGGAGTGACGCTCCGCGGCCGGGCGGGCGGACGGTCGGCGATCCAGCCCGTTCCCGGCCTGAAGAGGCTGCTGGCCCGGATCATGATGCTGGCGCGCCGGATCCGGCAGGGACGGCAGCTCCGGCAGGCGCTGCGGCTGCTGACCTCCGCAGCGGCAGGTGCCCTGGCCGTGGCCAGCGTCGGCTGGCAGCCTGCCAGCCTCGCCGCCGCCACCGGCGCCCTGACCTGGCTGGCGCTCACCATTGCCAGCGACCTGGGCAGCGGGCGGCGTGACTGAGCCTGCTGCGGGGGATGTCAGGGTGATGGCGCTGCTGCTTCTGTCCGGTCGGGGCCGCTGAGTTGTCGTCTGGACTCGCGGTGATGACCGGGCTCGGCGCAGCGCTGGCGTTCGGGATCTCGTCGGTAGCCGAGCAGCGCAGCACCAAGCGCGTCAAGGTCCGGCGCGCGCTGTCGCCGCGCATCGTGCTCGACCTGATGCGGCAGCCGCTCTGGATCGCGGCCATGGGCGGAACCCTCTTCGGGTTTGCCCTGCAGGTCACCGCACTGCGATTCGGGCCGCTGGCGCTGGTGGAGCCGATTCTGGTAGTGGCGCTGATCTTTGCCGTGCTGATCAACGCCTATCTGCGCCGGGTGTGGGACGCGAAGCTCCTGGTGGGCGTTATCAGTTGCGCTGCCGGAATCGCCGGTTTCCTCCTCATCGCCAACCCGTCCGCTGGCGCCTCTCAGGTCAGCTTCTTCACCGTGCTGCCGCTGGGCGCCGGACTCGCTGCGGGCATCGCGGGCTGCCTGGCGATTGCGAGGAGACATGCGCAGCTGCGGCCGCTCGCGCTCGCCCTGGCCTGCGGCATCTGTTACGGGGTGGCGGCGTTCCTGGTCAAGCTGGTGGTCTCCGACCTGAGCGGCGGTCTGCCCAGGATGCTGACTGACTGGCCGATTTATGCCCTCGCGGTTGTCGGGCCAGCGGGCTTCATCCTCAACGAGGACGCCTATCAGCAGGGCACCCTGATCGCGCCGGTGCTCGCGATCATCACCGCATGCGACCCGGTGATCTCCATCGCCCTCGGCGCCGTATGGCTGAACGAGGGACTCAGCATCACCGCGGCCGGGATCACCGGCGAGATCATCTCGCTGCTCGTCATGATCACCGGAATTGTCGTCATCGCCCACCGGGCCCCGCATCTTGCGCCACCGAAGCCGGCAGCCAGCCAGGCGTCGTTAAGGTAGCGCGAGACGGGCACGCTGGGAGAAGAGAGCGCGGAACGGAGGGAGGAAGGGCATGCCGGACGAACGTCGGCACGAGTCTGCCGATCTGAGCGACTATGAGGTGCTGGACAGCTCGGACACGCTGGACTCCGAGCCAGGTGACGATCCGCTCGACCGCGGGGTGATTCCGCCCGAGCGATGGTCGGCCGCGATCCGCTACGGGACGACCGGTGCCGAGCAGGAGGCGGGCGAGTCGCTCGACCAGCTCCTGGCCGAGGAGGAGCCGGACATCGGGGCAGGCCTCGAGGACGAGCGGCTCGACAATGAGCGGCTGGCACGGCTCTCCGGCCTGGCCACCGACGAGGACCTGGCCGAGGAGGACCTCGACGGCCTGCTGCTCGATGACGGGCCGGATCCGAGGGCGGGCCGTCTCGTCGGCATCGACGAGGGCGCCCATCCGCGCAGCGAGGCCGATCTCGTCGCCCGCGATGCCGGGATCGACGGCGGAGCAGCGTCTGCCGAGGAAGCCGCCATCCACGTCGTGGACGATGACGACACCGACATCCGCTCGGAGTGAGAGCGGGATCCGGCCTCTCTCCCAGTCCCTACCGGTCGTGCTTCTTCCGGTACTCGCTGCCGAAGCCGACCATGCCTGAGCCTGTCGGCCAGCCGGACCGGACGTATCGCGGATGGCCGCCCGGTGCGTGGCCGGACTGAACTGGCGGCGGCGAGACCGACTGAACGCTCGATGCGCTGCAGACCGCGGCCGCGTCGTTCGCCGGTCCCGGCACCTGGCTGCTGGTCGGTATCACTCCCTGCGGCACTGGCGGCCGCGGGTGCGAGTGCAGGACCGTACCCAGGTCCAGCGCGTTGGCGTCCCGCGCCGTGAGCGACTGCAGGCCAAAGGTGTTCTCGATCAGCTTCAGCGTGGAGCAGTGCTCGAACGGGCCGTGATGGACGACTCGCCGGTGCGCCAGGTTGGACACCACGATGGCCGGGACCCGGAACCCGAGCTGGGTGTAGTCGGGGATCAGCTGGCCGTCGGTGGGCGACGTGCTGTCCCCGCTGTGATTGACGTTCGCGGGATTGGTGTTGTCGATGACATGCGGCGGCGGCACATGGTCGAAGAACCCGCCCCATTCGTCGAAGGTGACGACGAACACCGTGTTGTCCAGGTATCCCGCGCTGGCCAGGGCGTGGTAGGCGTCGGCGATGAACCGCTCCCCGAGGCGAACATCGGCGAGCGGGTGGTCGTCAGCTGACGTGCCGTTGCCCTCGGTGTCGAAGGCCGGGTCGATGAAGCTGACGTTGGGCAGGTTGCCCGCGGCGACGGTGTCGATGAACGACGGCGAGGTGACCGGGATGCCGACGGCATCGACGTCACCGGCCTCGAATGGATGCCAGAACGCGAAGTACTTGGTACCCCACAGCGCCAGGAACGGCAAGTCCCGGAAGAAATACCCGCCAGTCGGAATGCCCTTGGTATTGGGGACCGGCGATAGCTGATCCCAGATCGTCGGAAGAGTCGAGGTTGCGAAGCTGTTGTGGTCGCGGTCAGTCTGCCCCGCGTGCTGGTAGAAGCGATTCGGGAAGGTCTCGCCGGCGAAGGAGCAGAAGTACCGGTCAAGGACGGTGTAGTGCTCGGCAAGCGCGCCGATGACCGGCAGGTCGGGGGCCGCCTTGCGACGGAAGTCGTGCTCGAAGTTGGTGTAGTAGCCGATCGGGAACGTGTTGGCCTTCGCCAGTGTCACGCCGGGGTTGTCGGCCGGCGCGGTCGGCCGCTGCAGGAATCCGTCCATCTGGCCGTAGTTGTGCTGGACGAGCCACCCTTCCCAGCTGTGGTCGGGGTCGCTGTAGCCGCAGCCCTGGAAGTCGGGCGCCAGCGGGTAGTTCCGGTACCAGTTGCCGTCGGTCGCCTGGTAGACCATGTCGTGGCGGCCGTCGGCGCCGGGCAGCCAGCTGAGGAAATGGTCGAATGACCTGTTCTCCATCATCAGGATGACGACATGCTCGATGCCATTTGAGCCGTGCGGCCAGCGCGCCGGAGCGGCACTCGCGGCGGTCTGGGACAGCACTTCTGTGCCGGTGACCGCCAGTCCAGTCGAGGCGGCCATGAGCTGAAGAACGGTGCGGCGAGTCAGCATGGAGATCAGTGTTTAACAATGGCGCATCGCAGTGCCAGCCCCGCGGAATGGCAGTGTGATAACGGTCCGGCAAACGGCAGGCGAATTCAGCCGGCGGCCGGATGTCAGCGGGCCTGTGCTGATGAGCCCGCGGGCTGATGCGGCGAGGCGGATACCTGGCGATCTGCCTGCTTGCAGCCACCAGAATGTGGCGCGGAACGCTCTGCCAGAATGACCGCAATGCTCGGCCTTGGGTTCGTGCTCGCCATGATCGCGGTCATCCTCCTCGCGCGGATGATCGCGGACTGGCTGAGCGTGCCCTACACAATCGTGCTGACGCTGTGCGGCCTGATCTACGCATTCCTGCCGGGACCCAATCTGCACCTGGATCCTGACGTACTCGCCGCGGGAAGAGTCCGGGCCGAGCCGACTCCAGACCGGCGCGGTCTGGCGACTTGTCGACTTTCTGCTCGAGGGCCTGGTCTTCTTGTTCATCGGCCAGCAGCTGCCCACGGTTCTGCGCGGGCTCAAGGACGAGCTCGCCAGCGTCACCGCCGCAGCAATCATCGTCACGCTGCTAGCCGTGCTGCTCGTCCGGCCCGCGTGGCTGTTCCTCACCCCGACGGTCCCTGGCTGGCTCGGGTGGCGGATGGGCGACCCGAACCCGACCCTGACCGGACGGGAAGCGACGGCGCTGACCTGGGCTGGTACCCGTGGGGTTATCACCCTGGCCGCCATCTTCTCGTGCCGCTCGTGACCCGGACAGGCCGGCCGTTTCCCGATCGCGACCTTCTGCGGCTGTGCGCCTAGGTCGTCGTGCTCGTGACGCTCGTGGGGCAGGGCCTGACCTTCCGCCCGCTGCTGCGCCGCCTCGGGCTGCGGGCGAACGCCGCCGAAGAAGCGCAGGTCCGCCACGATGCCCGGCTCGCTTCGCTCGGCGCTGCGCTCGCGACCGTCAACGACGTGCAATCCAGCCACCAGATCCCGGCCGAGGTCGCTGACGGCCTGCGCAGCACCATCAGGCGGCGCGCCGACCGCGCCCGGACGCGGATCAGCATGCTCGAGGAGTCCGAGGGCGTCCTGACACCGTCGCCAGAGCTCCAGACGCTGATCATGGCTCAACATGCCGTAATCGAGGCACAGCGTGAGGAGCTGGTGCGCTGGCGGGACAGCGGCCGGCTCCCTGATGAGGGCCTGCGCCGCCTGCAGCTCGAGCTCGACCTCGAGGAGCGTGCGCTGCCAGGAGGCTAACGGTGCGCGGCCTGCGCGCCGGCGCCGCGGGGGCGGAGCGTCGCGAGCAGCTCGGCTGCGGACAGGCGCACCTCATCGCCGACTCCCCCGTCGCAGGCGATCGCCAGGCACGCCTCGGCGGCGCCCGCTGAGCCGAGGGCGACTAGCTGTTCGGCTGCGGACAACCGCACTTCGTCGCCTACTCCCTCATCGCAGGCAATCGCGCAGAAGGCCCTGGCGGCAATGCCCGGGTCGCGGCTGGCGAGGTCTTCGGCCGCGGCTATGCGGCCCTCATCGCTGTCGTCATGCATGACGTAGTGCCCTTCTGTGCGAGGGAGTTCGCGTGCAGCTGCGGCTGATCGCCTCACTCGACGTCCTTGAGGACCTTCTGCACGTGGCCTAGCTGCTCGCGGAGCTGCGCGAGCTGCATGCTAATCTCGGCCAGCTTCAGGTCAGTGTGCTCGGCAGCGGTGATCGCCATCTCTGACAGTCGCCGGTACTCGTCGCTCGTGGTCACCTGAGCTCGCGTGGTCCGGCTGATCGCATGCTGCCGGCTCCACTCGAAGATCGCGTATGTCATAACCGCGCCGACGACAAGGACGACGACGATGAGGGCGACTGCGATCGTGCTACTCATCGCTGGCTCCTGAGCTCAGCTGACCATCCGCTGTCAGGCTCGTCGCGGCGACCATGATCGCCTTCGGCGTCAGCTGGATGGCAAACGGCGTTACCTCATAGAACTTCATTGCTTTCCCGTCCTCTGAGACCTCGATGGCAGCCGTTACGAGGCCGGCCGCCTGTAGCTTGCGCAGGTGAACCTGCAGCAGAGCCCGGCTGATGCGCAGCTCGCGCGCGAGCTGGCTCACGTAGTTGCGCTGCTCGGCCAGGGCAGCCACCACGCGCAGCCGGTGCGGGTTGGCGAGCGTGGCAAGCACCCGCAGCAGCTCGTCCCCGGTGATGTCAGCGACGTCCACAGCGTCCTTTCTTGCACCTGCCAACTCAGCTTAGCATGTGTAAGCAGCCTGTGGGCGCCACAGCTCGGTGATCCCGATGCCCAGCTCGGCCAGGAGCCTGCGGAGCAACGGCAGAGACAGGCCGATAACGTTGCCCGGATCGCCGTCGATCCCGTCGACGAAAGGCGCCGAGCGGCCGTCAATGCTGAACGAGCCTGCCAGCGACAAAGGCTCGCCGGTGGCGGCGTAAGCGGAGACCTCGGCATCCGTGGGAGTACCGAACCTGATCGTCGTGGCGCCCACCCCGCTGGCGTGCCGATTGCCCGCGATCAGCCAGTGCCCGGTCAGCAGAGTGCCCTCACGGCCGGCGAACCGGCGCCAGGCAGCGGCAGCGGCCTCCGCTGTCGCCGGCTTGCCCAGCGCGTCACCGTCAACGTCGAGCATTGAATCGCAGCCAAGCACCAGCGCGTCCGCCCGGTGGAGCGCGACGGCCTCGGCCTTGCGCCGCGCAAGCGCCAGTACCAGCTCCGCGGGCGCCAGTCCGTCGTGGTTGGTCTCGTCGACGCCGCTGAGCATGACCTCGGGATCCAGGCCGGCACCGCGCAGCAGGCGAAGCCGGGCCGACGAGCCAGAGGCGAGCACAAGCGGCGGCGTCATGCCTGGCACATTAGCCACATGGCGACCGTTGGCCGCCGAAGGGTCTCCGTAACCCCGACCGCGGTCTGCTTTAGCCGGGCCGAGGGCCGGTCGCCACCGGCCGGGCCGGGTCAGTGACCCAGTCCGACCACGAGCCAACGTAGAGCGCGGCCGGGATCCCAGCGAGCGCAAGGGCCAGTACCTCGTGCGCGGCCGTGACGCCCGACCCGCAGTAGGCGCCGACCTGCTGTGCAGTTCCGTCGCCGTCAGCCGCGCTGGCGCCGTCAAGGTCTGGGCCAGCGTCGGCCGCTGCCTGCACGCCAAGGTTGGCATAGCGCGCGCGGAGCTCCGCCACTGGCCGGAACAGCCCGCCGGCGGTCACGTTCTCGGCTGTCGGCGCGCTGATCGCACCGGGAATGTGTCCGGCTACCGGATCGACCGGTTCGGTCTCGCCCCGGTACCTGGCTGGCGCCCTGGCATCCAGCAGGATGCCAGTCCGGGCGAGATCAGCGGCCCCATCCGCATTCATGACTGGCAGCTGACCGGCCCGGGCAGTGAAATCGCCCGGTGCAGGGATCGCATCTTCCGTGCTCACTGGCAGGCCGGCCGCCTTCCAGGCACGGAAGCCGCCATCCAGCACCCGGACGCGGTCATGACCGTAGTACCGCAGCATCCACCACGGCCTGGCCGCGATCGTCGAGTCCGCCTCGTCATACACGACGACCTCAGAGTCCGTCCGCACGCCCGCGCTCCGCATCGCGGCCTCGAAGTCCGCCGTGTCGGGCAGCGGGTGGCGGCCGCCGTCGCCTGGCGTACCCGCGAGCTGATCGTCGAGGTCCAGGTAGACGGCGCCGGGCACATGACCGGCCCGGTAGCTGTCGATGCCGGGCGGGCCGCCAAGCCGCCAGCGGACGTCAATCAGCGCGGGCGGCTCGCTGCCGGCGAGTGCCTCAGCAAGCTCGCCGGCGCTGATGAGCGGACCCGCGCTGGCCGCGTGCTGACCGGGGTCTCCCGTCGTACCGGCAGGCGCTGTCGCACTCACGGTTGACTGGCCTGGCATATGAAACGATCACCACCGAGCTTCTCGTAAGGCTGCAGCTTGTGGATAACTTCAGCCTGTGGATAACTTGCAGAAAACTGTGCGTAAGTCGCCGCGGCGCGGTGCGGTTCCCTGCCGCACCTGTGGATAAACGCTCCGGCTACCTTGCCCCTATTACGCTACGCGAGACACCAGGGGCACCTTCTGGTCACCTGCCGTTAGCGATCCGTGCATCCCGACCAGGGCGGATTCCCGCGGTTCTCGCACCGTCGCGACAATCGCCGACTCCCCGCGGGCCGCGGCAACGACATCGCCGATGCGCTCACCGAGCCGGGCGTCCACCGGCCCGAACCAGCCCGCGTCGATGGCCTCCGCCCGGCTGACAACCCAGGCGGTGTCACCAAGTGTCTCCCGCCACGCCGCCAGCACGTCGGCGGCCGCCCCGGCCGCGCGTAGACATGCCGGGCACGCGGCTCACCGCCGAGTACGGCGACGCCAGCCTGAAGCCCCGTCTCGGCATCGGCGTCAGTCCGCTGCCCGGCCGGCACGTCCACCATCCCGTGATCGGCGGTGATGTGCAGCGCCGTATCGCTCGGAAGCGCGCCGGCTAGCTGCTCGGCCAGCCGGTCCACGTGACCGAGCTGGAACCGCCAGGCCGCGGACTTGCATCCCCACGCATGCCCGGTCGCGTCCAGGTCGCCGGTGTAGACCATGGCAACGGCGCGCGCCTGCTCTGCCAGCGCCTCCGCCGCGCGGGCCACCAGCGCGCCGGGCGTGTCGGAGGACCGGTAATCGGCGCCGCGCATGCTCGCTACCGATAGTCCAGTCTGCCGGAACGCACCGCTGGCAACCCGGAACGCCCCGATCCCGGCGGCGGCAGCCCGCTCGAAGATGGTCGTTCCCCGCTGCCACTCGATCGGGTCCACGGCATTGTCCCAGCGCAGTGCGTTCAGCAGCCGGCCCGTGGGCGGCACGCGCACCTGGTACCCGAGCAGGCCGTGCTGCCCAGGCGGCAGTCCCGTGCCCAGCGAGCCCATGCTGGTAACCGTCGTCGCCGGGAACCCTGCGGTGAGCCAGCAGCCGGTCTCGGCCAGGGCTGACAGAAACGGCGCCGCGGAGCGATGACTGCGCAGCAGATCCCAGCCGAGTCCATCGACCACGAGCAGGCACACCCGGCTGACCTGTGGCAGTCCGAGCACGTTCGTAGCTCCCGGCACGCCAAGGGAGCCGAGCACTGACTGACTGAGATCGGCGAGGGTGCTCTGCCCGTAGCCAGGCAGTACCGGCACCTCGGCCTGGACCCCCGACTTGTCTGCCCCCGTGGTCGTCACGGGCGGCTGGTCGCCTCTGTCAGCGCCCGGGCGAAGGACACCACCTGCTGCACCGCCTCCGGGCCGTCTGCGGCAGCGCTGACGCGGACCGTCAGGTCGTCCGCGGTCATCGTGCCGGTGTACCCGTGGTCGGCCTCGCAGTTCTCGTCGCCGCAGTGCGCAGGCTCGATCTCGATGTGCGAGAGGACGTTCCAGCCGATCGTGAGCACAACCTCGGTTGGCGGGGTTGCGCCCGGAACGTAGGACGCAGGATCGGGAATCACGCGGGTCAGCGCCACCGAGGAGATACGTGAATGCCGTACGGCCTCGGTGCTGGTCTCGGCCTGCGGCCGCGACTCCGGATCTGTGTCATCCGCCGGGTACTCGTCGGTGTGCGAATAAACCAGGCGCGTCGGAGTCAGTGCCATGACCGTCACGTGCCGCCGGACTTCCATGCCGGGATCGAAGCCAGCGTCGTGCACCACCACGAAGGACACCACGGGTTCGGTCCCCACCGCGGATGAGACGGCGTCGAACACCAGGCCGGGGTAATAGCCGCTTCGCTCGATCGCGGCCTGCATTCCCTCAGAAGCCGCCCTCGTATCGCTCATCCTCCCATCCTGCACTGTCCGCGGGCCCGGGTTCACCAGGTGGGCCAGACTTCGCCTGAAGCGCACCGAACTGGCTAACCCGGCCCGCCCGTCCGGGGCACGTAGCGCAGCACCGCCATGTCCCCGGCCTGCCTCACTCCGGCGAGCCTCATCCGGCCGCCTGGCCCCGGCCCGGCGAGCAGCCGGGGCGCGGCGGCATCGGCAACGAAGATCGGAGCCACTGCCAGCAGCAACTCATCCGCAAGGCCCGCGGACAGGAACTGGCTGAGTACCTGCGCGCCGCCCTCGATCATCAGGCGGCCCACGCCCCTGGCGGCCAGATCGGCGAGAATCCAGCGCAGATCGAGGCCGGCCGTTCCCGGCGACACTTCCGGGCCAGGGGCCGGGACAGTCACCACGACGGCGACTGCGATCAGGCGGGCTGTCAGCTCGGCGGCTGCGGCCTGGACCGCGTACACCAGCGGCGGCTCCCCCGCTGGTGCAGGCGAAACCGCTGTGAAGAACCGTGCCCGCGGATCCACGTCGCCGCTGCGGGTCAACGTCACCTTGCGCGGGTCCGCGGTCAGGCCTCGCTCGGTCCGCTGGCGCTGACGTGCGACCGAGCGCACTCCCAGCGAGGGGTTGTCGGCCCGGATCGTCTGCGCGCCGACGAGAATCGCGTCACAGCGCGCCCGCAGCTCATCAACCCGGTCCAGATCGGCCTCGTCGGAGAGCACCAGCCTCGTTCCGGATGCGTCATCGATGTAACCGTCGGCCGACATCGCCACCGACAGCAGCACATACGGCCGTTCCCGCATTGAGCCTCCCTGGCGCCGCGCGAGCCCGCTGCTGTTCAGCAGAACCTACCTGCCTGCCCCGCCACGCAGGCACCCGGCCGGTGCCGTCTCACCGCAGGTCGCTGAGATCACGATGGCCGCCTGTCTAGTGGCCACCGCGTTCAGCTGAGTGCCGAGCGCAGCCGCGCCGCGTACTCCGCCGCCTCTGCCTCGCTCTCATACCGCTGGCGCGGCCAGAAGAAGCCCCGCAGCCCATCGCCCTTCGTACGCGGCACGACATGGACATGCAGGTGCGGAACGCTCTGGCTGACCACGTTGTTGGCGCCGATGAACGTGCCCTGGCAGCCGAGCGCGGCTGGCATGACGGCGCTTACCTGCTGCACGCGCAGGAAATAGGGACCCACCCGGGCGGCTGGCAGGTCCGCCAGCGTCGCCGGCATGCTCTCGTGGCGCCACCAGTACATGCCCCTTGAATACCGGCCGCTTATCGAGGAACGCCACCACCTCATCATCAGCCAGCACGATGTGCGCGGGCACGACCCCGGCGATGATGTCGCAGAACATGCACGCGCTGATGGCGCCACCTCCGATCCTCTGCACGGACGATAGCCTGCGGGGATGGCGGCTGACGGCAGACGGCACATCCTGGCAATCGGCGGCATCAGCCCGCTCGGATCGCAGGATTTGCGGCTGCCGGCCCTGACCACGTATGCGCTGGAGTTGTCCGGAGCGGCCGTGCCGCGAGTATGCGTGCTGAACACCGCCAACGGCGACAATCAAGAGTCCTACGTGCGGATGTACAGCATGCTGACCCAGTACGCGGCCCGCGCCAGCCACCTCCAGCTGTTCCCGATGCCCAACGTGGCCGATCCTCAGGACCATCTGCTGGCCCAGGATGTGATCTTCGTCGGCGGTGGCAGCGTGGCGAACATGCTGGCCGTCTGGCGTGTTCACGGGCTGGACGAGATCATGCGTACGGCGTGGGAGGCAGGAATCGTGCTCGCCGGCGTCAGCGCCGGGGCCATCTGCTGGTTCAGCGGCGGAACGACCGACTCCTTCGGGGCTGAGCTGCGGCCGTTCACAGCGGGCCTCGGCATGCTGCCGGGCACTTACTGCCCGCATTACAGCTCGGAGCCGAACAGGCGCCCGGCGTATCACGCCTTCATTGCTGACGGAATGCTGTCGGCTGGCCTCGCATGTGACGACGGCGCCGCCGCCCATTTCGCTGACACCGAGCTTGCCGGGATCGTCGCGGACCGGCCAGGAGCGACCGGCTACCTGGTTCAGCCAGACGGCGGGGGCGATATCACTGAGACCGCCCTGCCGGTGAGGGTGCTGCCCGAGCAGTGAGCTGCCGGCCCGCAATCACCCTGGCGGCTGATCACGACCCGACCCAGGGTTGACGCCAGGCCGTGCTCCGCAACATACCCTGGTGCCCATGTCCGCCCTGTACGCCTGGCTGCGCCGCCATCCGACGCTGGTCGACGGCGTTCTCGCGGTCATGCTCTTCCCGCTCGGTCTCGGGCAGATAATCCACGGGCAGGCGGTCCTAGTTAACGGGCAGGCGACGACCCACCTGTTCCTGCCCCACGGGCTCTGGATACGCCTGCTAACGGCGCTGCTCATGGTCGTCCCAGTCGCCGTCAGGCGCCGCATCCCGGACACGGCATTCGCGCTCGCCGCACTCAGCGGGCTCATCCAGCTGACGACGCCGACGCCACTGCCCTCCGATATCGCATTGCTCGTGCTCCTCTACACAGTTGCCGCTTACCGGCCGCGACGGCATTCGGTCATCGCCCTGCTCGCCTCCCTCGGCGGCTCAGTACTCGCGGCCTGGGTGTGGATGCCCTATGGCGGCGAGCCGTCCTACGAGCAGCGACTGATCTTCGCGACCCTCTTCCTGTGGGGCTGCGTCCTGCTCGCCTGGGTGCTCGGTGATTCGATGCGGTACCGGCGGGGCTACTACGCGGCCCTCGAGGACAAGGCAGCGCGTCTGGAGGCCGAACGGCACGCTCAGGCGAAGGTCGCTGCCGCAGCCGAGCGGGCCAGGATCGCACGCGAGCTGCACGACGTCGTCGCTCACCACGTCAGCGTCATGGTGGTGCAGGCTGATGGCGCCGGGTACGCGCTGCGCTCCGATCCGGAGCGCGCGCAAGCGGCGCTCAGCGCCATCTCCAGCACGGGCAGGCAGGCGCTGACCGAGATGCGCAGGCTCCTCGGCGTGCTGCGGTCTGCTGACCAGCTCACCGAGCTGGCACCGATGCCCGGGCTGGGCGAGCTGCGCGAGCTGCTGGACCAGGCCAGGGCGGCCGGCCTCGAAGTCTCCTACACCCTCTCCGGGACACCGCGCGAGCTGCCCGAGGGAGCCGAGCTGGCCGCCTACCGGGTCGTCCAGGAGTCGCTGACCAACACCCGCAAGCACGCCGGGCTGGCTGCCACAGCCGCAGTCGCGCTCCGCTATGAGCCTGAGGGACTCACCGTCGAGGTCACCGACGACGGCATGGCCGCCGCCAGCGGCCAGCCGGGCGGGCACGGCCTCGCCGGCATGCGGGAGCGCATCGCCATGTACGGCGGTACGGTGCAGGCCGGTCCGCTGCCCGGCGGCGGGTTCGGCGTTACCGCTCACCTGCCGTGCCCGAGCTGGGCGGCCGAGCTGCGCGGCCGAGACGCGGACAAGCTCCAGCCGGACGAGCAGGGGCCGGATGAGGATGAATCCGAGCTGGAGCCGAGTGCAGTCTCTGCCGCCTGGTCTCCCGCGCCTGGCTGGTCGGGCGGGGCTCGATGACCGGAGCAGAACCGGGCAGCGGTGAATCGGCGAGCGGCGGTGACGCACCGGCCGGATGCCTCATCAGGATCATCCTGGTCGACGACCAGGAACTAGTCCGGGCTGGCTTCCGGATGGTGCTGGAAGCCCAGCCGGACATGCAGGTGGTCGGCGAGGCCGCCGACGGCAACGCCGCGATCGAACTGGCTCGGCGCCTGCATGCTGACGTGATGATCATGGACGCCCGGATGCCCCGGCTGGACGGCGTCGAGGCGACCCGCCAGATCCGCCAGGCGGGCGACCTTCCTCGGGTGCTCATGCTCACCACCTTCGACCTTGACGAGTACGCGTTCGCCGCGCTGAAAGCAGGAGCCAGCGGGTTCCTGCTGAAGGACGTCCCGCCTGAGGAGCTGCTGTTCGCCATCCGGGCCGTCCACTCCGGCGACTCCGTGGTCGCGCCGTCCACTACCCGCCGGCTCATCGATCAGTTCGCCGCGCTGCTGCCAGGCGGCGACGAGCCTGCCCCCGACGAGCTGGCCGACCTTACCGACCGAGAGCGCGAGGTGCTCACGCTCGTCGCGCAGGGCTTGTCCAACGCCGAGATCGCGCGGCGGTTGTTCGTCTCCGAGGCGACAGTCAAGACCCATGTTGGTCGTGTGCTGGCCAAGCTGGGGCTGCGCGACCGTGTGCAGGCGGTCGTGTACGCCTACGAGCACGGCCTGGTCCGCGCGGGGCAGCGGCCCTGCTGAGACAATGGCGGAGCCATGGACGAGTCAATTGAGACCAGTGCCACGACGCTGCCGCCGGGTCGCTGGCTGCTGCTGATCTACCGCGTGCCGTCCGAGCCAAGCAGGCTGCGGGCGACAGTGTGGCGCCGGATCAAGAGCCTCGGCGCAATTTATCTCCAGAGCTCCGCGGCCGCGCTCCCCGCGAGCGTCACGGCCGAGCGGTCGCTGCGCAAGCTGCGCAGCGAGATCCTCGACATGTCCGGCACCGCGGTGCTGCTCTCCTGCGACGTCGTGGCCGGAGAAGCCGACGTCCGCGCCGCGTTCCAGGCTGCCCGCGACGACGAGTACGAGGAGATCGTCGACAAGTGCGCGGACTTCATCGCCGGAGTCGACAAGGAGTACGCCGAGAGCCACTTCAGCTACGCCGAGCTCGAAGAGAACGAGGTCGACCTCGTCAAGCTGCGCACCTGGCTGGCGCGAGTGCGCGAGCGGGACGTATTCGGCGCGGCCGGCCTGCAGCAGGCGCTCAGCTCGCTGGCGGAGTGTGAGGAGAAGCTGGAGGCGTACGCTGCCCGCGTCTACGCCGAGGAAGCAGAGGGCCACTGATCGCCCGGCGCAGGCTCACCGGCAGCAGGATCACCAGCAGCAGCGGCAGCAGCCACCATGCCGTCACGCCCGCCTGGTGCAGCCCGTAGGTCCCGGCCAGGCCGAGCACGACGCCAGCCGCGACCAGCCAGTCATCACCGATCACGAAGTCGTACCAGAAGGCGCCGAACGCCCGCACCTTCGACAACATCTCTGCTCTCCCTCTGGCTATCGAGCCCGTGGTCAACAAGCACCGTGGTCAACAAGCACCGTGGTCAGCGAGCCGCCTGGGCAGCCGGCGCGGCCAGTCCGGCAGCATCTGAACCGCCGCTGCCCGCCCGCCGCAGTAGCGCAGTAAGCCCGATCCCGAGCAGCGCGATCGCCGGGATGATCACCAGGAGTGCGGCGTCCGAGCCGGGCCAGCTGGCCCCCGCGCCCTCGCCACCCCAGAACACGCCGAAGCTCGTGAGCATGACCCCTACGACAAACTTCATCGTGTTCTCGGGCACCCGCCCCAGCGGCGCCCGGACCGCGAAGCCGACCGCAGCGACCAGGACGACAGCGCAGGCGGCCGCGATTGTCGCCAGTCCGACATTCCGAGCGTTAGCCCCGAACGTCAGGACGATGAACACGACCTCCAGCCCCTCAAGCAGCACGCCCTTGAAGGCGAGCGTGAAGCCATACCAGTCCGGTGCCAGCACCGACCGCCGCCGCTGCTGCGCCGCCGCGTCCGCCATATGCTCGGCGAACAGCTTGTCCTCATCGTGCAGTGCCTTGTGACCGCTCGCGCGGAGGATCGCCTTGCGCAGCCACTGCAGCCCGAAGACCAGCAGCAAGGCCCCGACTACGACCCGAAGGCCGCGCAGCGGAACTTCGGAGACAGCAGGGCCGAGTACCGCCACGATGACGGCGAGGACCGCCAGGGCCGCTGCCGTCCCAGTGCCGGCCGAGCGCCAGTCGCGCGCGGTCCCGGCTGCCAGCACTATGGTGGTCGCCTCGACGGACTCGACCGCGCAGGCAAGGAAGACCGCGATGAACAACGCGGTCGCGCTTGCGCCCACGGCAGCCTCCCGTTCGGTCTACCCCTGATGACCTAGTCATCATAACAGCTGTCATCTTGCGCGCATGACGGTTGTTACTCCTGCTGAGCAGCCCACTGCCCACGGACCGGCCGACCTGCCGCTAGGCACTAGGCTCAGATCGTGACGATGAAGCCGCTGACAACCGCCCCCGACAATGCGCGCAGCGCCGCCGCCGATGCTCTGATCATCGGGGTGACACAGTCCCCTGACGGCCCCGTTCCCGCATCAGGATCGGAAGATGTTAATGCCGCGCTCGGGGGGACCCTGGCAACCACCCTGACCGCACTTGGTGCCACCGGGCGGCAGGACGAGGTCACCCGGATCGCGTCCGGCGGGCGCATCGCCGCACCGCTGATCGTCGCGGTCGGGCTGGGACCAGAGGACCAGGGCGGGGAACGAGGCCGCCTGGAGTCGTTGCGCCGCGGCGCGGGCTCGGCCGTCCGGGCACTAGCCGGCGGCAAGTCGCGCTCGATCGCCCTGTCGCTGCCCGCCGCAGACGCTGCCCAGGCCGAGGCCGTGGCGCTCGGCGGGCTGCTGGGCCGGTACAGCTTCACCCGGTACCGCAACACCGGGAACGGCAGTACGGAGAACGGCCCGGCGTCGCTGACTCTGCTGAGCACAGCGCCGGATGCTGGCGCGGCGGCGGCGCGGGCGCAGGCGCTGGCGGACGCGATGAACCTGGTTCGCGACCTGGTCAACACCAGCCCGAAGCACCTGTACCCGGAGACTTTCGCCGCCGAGGCCGCCAGTGTGGCTGAGGCCGCCGGGCTGACGATCGAGATCCTCGACGACGAGACACTGGCAACCGGCGGGTATGGCGGCATCACCGGTGTGGGGCAGGGCTCCGTCCATCCGCCACGGCTGGTCCGGCTCGGTTACCACCACCCCGATGCGTCCAGGACGGTGGTGTTTGCCGGGAAGGGCATCACGTTTGACTCCGGCGGCCTGTCGCTGAAGCCGCCCAAGGCTATGGAGGCCATGAAGTCCGATATGGGCGGCGCGGCGGCCGTGCTCGGGGCGCTGCAGGCAATCGCGACCCTCCGGCCCAAGGTTAACGTCGTCGGCTACCTGCCGATGGCGGAGAACATGCCCGGCGGCGGCGCCCAGCGGCCGTCTGACGTGATCACGATCTTCGGTGGCAAGACCGTCGAGGTGCTCAATACCGACGCCGAGGGCCGCCTCGTCCTGGCGGATGCGCTCGCGAGGTCGGCGGCGGACGCACCGGACCTGATCATCGATGTCGCGACCCTCACCGGCGCGCAGCTGGTGGCGCTGGGCACGCGGACCGCAGGCGTGATGGGCAGTGACGACGAGGTCGCGGCTGCTGTGGCCGAGGCCGCCCGGCAGGCAGGCGAGCAGGCCTGGGCCATGCCGCTGCCCGAGGAGCTGCGCAAGGGCCTGGACTCGACAGTCGCTGACATCGCCAACGTGGCCGGCGAGCGGTTCGGCGGCATGCTGGTGGCCGGCCTGTTCCTGCGGGAATTTGTGCCCGACGGCGTGCGCTGGGCACATGTGGACATCGCCGGCCCTGCCTTTCACGAGGGCGAGCCATACGGATACACCCCCAAGGGCGGTACTGGCGCCGCAGTCCGGATGCTCGTCCAGGTCGCGACCGACGTGGCCGGCGGGCGGCTGTGACGCGGCGGCCTCGGGCCCGGCGGCTGTAACGCCGGCAGCCGCAGGCAACGAGGCCTTACCCGAGGACATCTGACAAGGAGCACAACGTGAGTGACAGTGGCGTCAACCACGAGAGCAACTACGACATCGTCATTCTCGGCGGCGGGAGCGGCGGTTACGCCTGCGCGCTGCGCGCGGCCGAGCTGGGCAAGCGTATCGCTCTGATCGAGAAGGACAAGGTCGGCGGCACCTGCCTGCACCGCGGCTGCATTCCGACCAAGGCGCTGCTGCACGCCGCCGAAGTTGCCGACTACAGCCGCGAAGGCCCTGCCTTCGGCGTGCTGAGCAGCTTTAACGGCATCGACATGGCCGGCGTGAACGGTTACAAGGACAAGGTCGTGACGCGGCTGTGGAAGGGCCTGACCGGCCTGGTCGCCAGCCGGAAGATCGACGTCATCGAGGGCACCGGCAAGCTCATCTCGCCCACCGCCGTCCAGGTCGGCGACCGCGTCATCCAGGGCGCTCACATCGTCCTCGCCAGCGGCTCGGAAACGCGCAGCCTGCCCGGCCTGGAGATTGACGGCCACCGGGTCATCACCAGCGACCACGCACTGCGGCTGGATCACGTCCCGTCCTCGGTCGTCGTCCTCGGCGGCGGCGTGATCGGCGTTGAGTTCGCCAGCGTCTGGCGTTCGTTCGGGGCTGAGGTCACCATCGTCGAGATGCTGCCGCACCTGCTGCCGACAGAGGAGGAGTCGAGCTCCAAGCTGCTCGAGCGGGCATTCCGCCGCCGCGGCATCGGCTTCAAGCTCGGCACCCGGTTCGAGAGCGTCAAGGACACCGGCACCGGTGTCACCGTCACGCTCGAGGGCGGCACGACCATCGACGCCGAGCTCATGCTCGTGGCGGTCGGCCGTGGTCCGGTGACGGCCGGGCTCGGCTATGACGAAGTCGGCGTGGCGATGGACCGCGGGTTCGTGCTGGTCAACGAGTTCTGCCAGACCAACATCCCGACCATCTCAGCCGTCGGCGACGTCCGGCCTGGCCTGCAGCTCGCCCACGTCGGCTTCGCCGAGGGCATCATGGTCGCCGAGCGGCTGGCCGGCCTGGACGTCGTGCCGATCGACTACGACGGAGTACCGCGCATCACGTACTCGGACCCGGAGGTCGCATCGGTCGGCATCACGTCGGCGACCGCCGCTGCCAGGGGGATCGAGTTCACCGAGTTCACCTATGACCTGGCCGGGAACGGCAAGAGCCAGATCCTGCAGACCAGCGGCGCGGCCAAGGTCATCGTCACGGCCGGCAGCGGACCGACGCTCGGCCTCCACCTGGTCGGCGCGCATGTCGGCGACCTGATTGCCGAAGGCCAGCTGATCGTCAACTGGGAGGCGGTGCCGACCGACGTGGCCCAGCTCATCCACCCGCACCCGACGCAGTCCGAGGCCATCGGAGAGGCCTTCCTGGCCCTGGCGGGCAAGCCGCTACACAACCACGGATGACCTGCTGACCTGAAGCCCTGCATGAGCGCTCGGTCGTCCCCCGCTGCGCGCGCTACAGTCGAACAAACGAAGAGGAGCTACGCGAGCCATGTCGGTCTCGGTATCGATGCCACAACTCGGTGAGAGCGTCACCGAGGGCACAGTCACCCGCTGGCTGAAGCGGGAGGGTGAGCACGTCCAGGCCGACGAGCCGCTGCTGGAAGTCTCGACCGACAAGGTCGACACCGAGATCCCGTCTCCGGTGTCCGGGGTCCTGAGGGGCATCACGGTCGCCGAGGACGAGACAGTGGCAGTCGGCGCCGAGCTGGCGGTTATCGACGAGGACGGTTCCGCGGCAGCCGAGCAAGCGCCGGCATCTGCTGCGGAAGCGGCTCCGGTACAGGCGGCTGCCCCGTCGGCCCCGCCCGTGCAGGCACCACCGGTGCAGGCGCCACCTGTGCAAGCACCGCCGGTGCAGGCCCCGCCTGCGGCGGCCGAGTACACGCCAGCGGAGGCCGCGCCGCCTGCCTACCAGCCGCCTGCCTACCAGCCGCCCGCCTACCAGCCGCCCGCCTACCAGCCGCCCGCCTACCAGCAGCCTGCTGCTCCCGTGCCCGCTGACCTGGAGCCCGGCCGCGCCGCCAGCCGGCCGGCCTATCCGGCTCCGGCGACGGCCTACCAGGCAACCGGTTATGAGGAGCCGGGCAACGGCCAGGCCACTGCACCGGGGCAGTTCACCGAGGCTGCCGACGGTCCCTACGTCACGCCGCTCGTCCGCAAGCTGGCCTCCGAGCATGGCATTGACCTCGCCACGGTGACCGGGACCGGAGTGGGCGGACGCATCCGCAAGCAGGACATCCTCGACGCAGCCGCTCTCGCCCGCGGCGGCGCGGGCCAGCCGGTCGCGGCAGCACCGCCTGCCGCCGCGGCTCCGGCAGCCGCACCCCCGCCGCCAGTACCAGTACCGCCTGCCCCCGCCATGGCGTCGCAGCCCTCCGCTGTTGCACCTGCTGCCTATCAGGCGGTGCCCCCCGCTCCCGCAGCACCACCGGCAGCATTCGCGCCATCTTCCGCTGCCGACGGCGAGTCACGGCCGCGCCCCGCTATCGTCCCCTCCCGCCTTCGCGGCACGACCGAGCGCATGTCGCGTGCCCGTCAGGTCATCGCACAGCGGATGGTCGAGTCGCTGCAGACTTCGGCGCAGCTGACCACGGTGGTCGAGGCCGACGTGACGGCAATCGCCAGGCTCCGCAGCCGGGCGAAGGCAGCCTTCGAAGCACGCGAAGGCGTCAAGCTGTCCTTCCTTCCGTTCTTCGCGCTGGCCGCCGTCGAGGCTCTGAAGGTGCACCCGAAGCTGAACGCCGTCATCGACACCGCGTCCGGCCAGGTCACCTACCACGACGCCGAGCACCTCGGCATCGCGGTAGACACCGAGCGCGGGCTGATGGTCCCGGTCATCAAGAACGCGGGCGACCTGAATATCGGCGGGCTGGCGCGCAAGATCGCCGACCTCGCCGAGCGCACCAGGGCCGGCCACGTGAGCCCCGACGATCTATCCGGCGGCACGTTCACGCTGACGAACACCGGAAGCCGGGGCGCAATATTCGACACTCCGATCATCAACCAGCCGCAGGTCGGAATTCTGGGTACCGGCACCGTCGTCAAGCGAGCCGTGGTGGTGGAGGACCCGACGCTCGGCGAGGTGATCACCGTCAGGTCGATGGTCTACCTGGCGCTGACCTACGATCACCGGCTGGTGGACGGTGCCGACGCAGCGCGCTTCCTTGTCACCATCAAGGAGCGCCTCGAGGAAGGCGCGTTCGAGACCGAGCTCGGTCTCTGATCGCCGGCCGGGGCTGAGGTAGCTCCGGCCGGGAGCGGACCCCGGCCGTCGGCGAGGGCTGCCAAGAGCCGCCCGGCACCCCTCGCATCCCGCTGGGAGCCCGACGGCGAGAATGGCCTTAGGGCCTATCAGCAAAGGGGCGTCCGTGCGGATCGCGATAACGGCATCGACCGGTCTCATCGGCAGCGCGCTTGGCCAGAGCCTCGCAGGTGACGGCGTCGACGTGGTCCGCCTGGTCCGCAGGCCGGCGTCCGGCCGGGATGAGATCCGGTGGAATCCGGCCGCGGCCAGCGGTGCGCTCAGTCCGGGCGCGCTCGACGACTTGGACGCTGTTGTGCACCTGTCCGGCGCTCCGGTTGCCAGCGGCCGCTGGACGGCCGCGCGCAAGCAGGAACTGCGCGCCAGCAGGATCGACAGCACCAGCGCGCTCATCGGGGCCATGCTGGCTGCTGCGAAGCCGCCCCCGGTGCTCATCGCCGCCTCGGCGGTCGGCTGGTACGGCAACACCGGCGACCGGCCGGTCGACGAGACCGCGCCGGTCGGCAGCGGCTTCCTCGCGACGCTCGTGCGCGACTGGGAGGCGGCAACGTCGCCGGCCAGCGAGGCGGGGATCCGCGTCGTCAACCTGCGGTCCGGCATTGTCCTGTCCAGTCGCGGCGGGATGCTCCCGCGGCTGCTGCTGCCGTTCCGGTTTGGCCTGGGCGCCAAGTTCGGGACCGGCACGCAGTATGTCAGCTGGATCACGCTGGCCGATCACATCCGTGCCGTCAGGTTCCTGCTCGACCGGCCGGACCTGAGCGGGCCGGTCAACCTGGCCGCGCCCGAGCCAGTAACCAACGCCGAGCTCACCAGGGCACTGGCCGCCACGCTGCACCGGCCCGCCGTCCTGCAGGTGCCTGCCGGTGCGCTGCGGCTAGCCCTAGGGGAGGTCTCGACCGAGCTGCTCGGCAGCTGCCGCGCGCTGCCAGGCCCGGCTGCGGGAAGCCGGATTCTCCTTCCGGTACCCCGCCATCGGACCGGCGCTGCTAGCCGCAATTGCAGATGGGACGCGCCGCTAGCTCCCTGAATCGACGAGGGTCATGCGGCAGTCGCGCGCCACGCGTTCGTAACTTCCCCGCCTTGTCCACTAGCTGTATCCCAGCCCGGCCGCCCGCTGCTCTTAGTCATGGCGCTTCCTCACCGTTGTCCGCGGCCGGGACCAGGATCTTGCCCGTCTGGCCGTCCCGCTGCCAGGTGCGCCGCATGCGCGTGCTCGGCGGTCATCGGCGCTGCAGGCTCAGCAGCAAGGTGCTCGTCTGCCCCGGCCAACTGGTCGTCGGCCTCAGCCAGCTGCTCGTCCGGTGCTGCCAGCAGCTCACTCAGGTCGCGGTCGCGCTCCATCCCGATCAGCGGGATCTGGCGCAGCCTGGGCAGCGGGCCGCAGTACCCGCGTGCCCTGAGCATCACCGAGTAGGTCGACCGCAACAGCCGCCGGGTGACGAGGATGGCCACCGCAGCCAGCGGCAGCTCGACTACCAGGGCAGTCAGCAGGCTTAGCTCGAACCCCTTCGTGCGCGCGTCAAGAACGACGTCAAACCAGGCATCGCAGCACAGCAGCGTTGCCAGCACGACGAGCGAGATGATCAGGAACTGACGTCGCCGCCATGCCGCCCAGCCTGTCACCGCGAAGGCCACTAGCAGCGCAACGTCGAAACCCACCCATGCGCCGCGCCAGCTGCCCGCACGGTAAAAGCGCGGCAGTGTTGCGGCGAGCACGCCTATCCAGACAACCAGGACGACACAGCAGATGACTACTCCGACGAGGAACAGCTTGCGCCGCCGGTCCCCGCTCCTGCTAGCCCTCGGGTCGGGTTCGTCTAGCTCGGCGAGCACCTGGCGCAGGCGCAGCCGCTCCTGCGGGCTCATGCTGCGCAGCTCTTTGTACTCGAACACTGCGGGCACCTCCTGCTGACCTTTAGCTCCGGGCTGCCACGGCGCATTCCCCGTCATTTGTGCCCGGAAAGGCTGACTGTCACTCTGGTGCCAGCTGAGACTTTTCCCCCTGTTCGCGCCAGTCGAAGCGGGCTGCCCGTGGAGCAGGCGTCCGCACACGGCTCGCCAGCCGGCGGGCGCAACGATCGTTATGCGCGCCAGCCAGAACCCGGCCGGACCAGACGAAACGGTCTGCCCGCGTCCCGGCCGTCCCGCCCCCAGCTGCCTCCAGGCCACATTTCACGGATCTCGTGCGCGAGATTCGCGATAAAACGGACGCGAGAGCGTACGAGAACCGTGATATGTCGAGCTCGTGACGCCCGTCTTAGTGACGGCAGCCTGAAATGTGTCGTTCCTGCTTACGCGAGGCTAACTGGCAGAACGTCGAAGCCCCGCAGCAGGAATGTCTCCCGGCGGACCGGCTCGCCTGCGGCCGCGATGTTCGGGAAGCGGCTGAGCAGGCGAGCAAAGGCGATCGTCCCCTCCAGCCGGGCCAGAGCCGCGCCGATGCAGAAGTGCGCGCCAGCGCCGAAGCTCAGCGGCGCACCGTCGGCGCGCAGCGGGTCGAACCTGTCCGGCTCGGCGAACTTACGCGGGTCCCTGTTACCTGCGCCGATCATCGCCAGGACGGAGTCGCCCTCGGCCACGACAACCTCGCCGACCTTGGCGTCATACCCGATCCGGGACGTGAGCTGGACAGGTGAGTCGTAGCGCAGCACCTCCTCGACGAACGCCGCAGCGGCAACCGAGCCGTCGCCGACAGCGCGGCCCGCCGCCGGCCGCTCCAGGATGACCTGCAGCCCGTTGCCCAGCAGGTTCGTCGTGGTCTCGAATCCGGCCACGAGCAAGAGAGTGAGATTGTGCAGCAACTCCGCGTCGGTCAGCCGCCCGTCATCGGCATCGCTCACCGCCAGCAGGTCGCTGATGAGGTCATCGCGCGGATGCGCGCGTCGCGCGGCAGCCAGGCCAGTGAAATAAGCCAGCAGCTCGGCAGCAGCGGCATTGATAACGGGCAGGGTCTCAGGGTCCAGCTCGAATATGCCAGCCACGTCGCGCGCGACTGGCCGGAAGCTCTCCCGGTCGGATCGCGGTATGCCGATCAGCTCGCATATCACCGTGACCGGCAGCAGATAGGCGAAGTCGTGCATGAACTCCACCGCAGAGCCGTCGGCGCCGCGCTCGGCCATCGCATCGAGCAGGTCACCGGCGATGGCTGCGATCGCCGGCTCGAGCGCCGCCATGCGGCGCGCGGTGAAGGCTCGTGCAATCAGGCTCCTGACCCGGGCGTGGCGTGGCCCGTTCAGGTTCAGGATCCAGTCCGATGCCTGCACGAGCACCGGGTTGGCGCGCCAGCCAGGGAAGCTCCGGTCGTACGCTGCCTCGTCCGACACCAGGAAGCTCGGGTCGCGCAGGACCGAGTTGACAGCGTCATAGCCGACGACGGCCACCGCCTCGGGCCCGAGCCTGACGGCCTCGCCGAGCTCATGGAGCGCGGCGAAATGCGGATACGGGTTCGCGCGCCCCTCCGGCGTGCCGAGGGCCATCAAGATCTCGATTGCATCCATCGGCGCCTCGTTCTCCTCGCAGTGACGCACGTGACCAGCCAGCGCGGGCGGGCGATACTGGCGATCAGAACCGGCAGTTGCAACCCCGAGTACCGGCCCGCCCGGTACTTCAGACGATAAGTAATATCGCGTCCGACCGTCAAGCTATATCGCGTTGCTGGCCCCAAGGCTCAGCGGGCTAAGCTGTCGGCATGCATGATGAGCTGGTGTTCGCCCGCCTGGGCCTGGGACAGCGCACGGTCGGCTACCAGGACACGTGGGATCTGCAGCGGCGGCTACAGGAGCAGCGCGTGCTCGGCCTCATCCCCGACACCTGCCTGCTACTCGAGCATGACCCGGTCTACACGGCGGGCAAGCGGACCGATCCGCTGGACCGGCCGATCGGCGACCCGGGTGCGCCGGTGATCGATGTCGACCGCGGTGGCAAGATCACCTGGCACGGGCCGGGCCAGCTCGTCGGCTACCCCATCGTCGCCCTGAATGAGCCGATCGACGTGGTCGGCTACGTGCGCCTCATCGAGGAAGCGCTGATGGGGGCCTGCTCCGAGTTCGGGCTGCAGGCGATCCGGGTCGGCGGCCGTAGCGGCGTCTGGCTGGCCGGCGACGGTCATGCCAGGCCGGACCGCAAGGTCGGCGCGATCGGTATCCGCGTGGCCAGGGGCGTCACCATGCATGGATTCGCCCTCAACTGCGACTGCGAACTGAGCTGGTTCGACCGGATCGTGCCGTGCGGGATACCGGACGCCTCGGTCACGTCGATGTCGGCTGAGACCGGCCGGCGGATTACCGTGACCGACGTGCTGCCCGCGGTCGAGCGTCAGCTCGCCATGGTCCTGGGCGCAACCAGCGTGCGCCGCAGCGATGGCATGCCGTGGCTAGCCCCGGCCGGCGCAGCCAGCTGACTCCCTGTGCTCCCCGCGAGGCGGGAACTGCTGCAGGTGGTCAGTATCGGCCTGCGGTACGTAGCTAACGCATCCCGACTCGCGCGCTGCGATCGCCGCGCGGACCCTCGGCAGCGCGAACGGGGCGAGCAGATCGGCGAGCGCGGCCTCAGCGGCAAACTGGAAGTCGTCGAGTTCGTCGGCCTGCAGCCTGATGCCCGACCGCGTCCGCAGCCTCCCGCAGTCGAAGATGAAGTACACCGCGGGGCGAGCCGCCGCCCCGTATACGGGCAGTGGCAGCTGCCAGTCGACGGACAGCAGCGGGCCGACGGGCAGCTCCAGCCCGATCTCCTCGGCAACCTCCCGCGCGCAGCCCACGTGCGGCGGCTCCCCGAACTCGCAGATCCCGCCAGGCAGTGTCCAGTGGTCGCGGTAATTCGGCTTCACGACGAGCACGTTCCCGGCGCCGTCGCCGATCAGCGCGCCCGCAGCTGCCACCAGGCCGGGCAGCCCGGCATGCCAGGTTGCCGGCTCTACGAAGCCCTCAGGAGCCAACGCCGCTCAGTCTTCCCCGCGCGCGACGCCCGCCAGGTAGGCCGTTACATCCGCGGCAGGCACCTGGACCTGCTCGCCGGTTGTCATGTCCCGAACCGTCACCGTCCTGGACTCGTGCTCCTGCTCGCCATAGATCAGGCACGAGCGCGCGCCGACGTCGCTGGCCCACTTCAGCTGCCGGCCGAGCTTGCCGGACGAGCCCAGGTAGACGCTGGCGCGAAGGCCAGCGGAGCGCGCAGCGGCGGCCAGCGCAAACGACTCAGTCGCCAGCTCGGGACGCATGACGGTGACCGCCACGTCAAGAAGGCTCGGCTCGGCAAGTCCGGCTCCCGGTAGCAGCGCCAGTATCCGCTCGACGCCGAGCGATGAACCTGTCGCCGGGACATCGGGTCCGCCCAGGTGCTCAATGAGGTGGTCGTACCGGCCGCCCGAGCCAATCGAGCCGGCCACTCCGGCAGCTGACACCTCCCAGATCGGCCCGGTGTAGTAGCTGAGCCCGCGTACCATCCGCGGGGTGAAGGCGATCCGGCCGGCCGGGATCTGCCCGGACACCAGCGACAGCACCGTGTCGACTTCGTCCAGGCCAGCGGTGCCCTCATCGGTCTTGGTCAGGGCGACCCGGACCCGGTCCGCCGAGTCGGCAGCAGTCAGCGACGCGACCAGATCGGCGGCCTGCTCGGCGCCAAGGCCCCGCCCTGTCAGCTCCGCGATCACCTCGGCTGGCGCGAGCTTGTCAAGCTTGTCGAGCGACGTCAGCACGCCGCCGCCGATCTCCGGCGAGACGCCGAAGGCTTCCAGCAGGCCCGCCAGCACCCGCCGGGAGTTCAGCAGGATGGTGAAGCCAGGCAGCCCGAGCTCGGCCAGCGCATCATGCAGGGCGCTGAGAGCCTCGGCGTCGGCGAGGAGCGACCTGGAGCCGAGCGTGTCCAGGTCGCACTGCACGAACTCGCGGTAGCGATCCTTGCCCGGGCGGTCAGCCCGCCAGACGGGCCCCATCGCGTATCGCTTGTAGGGCGTCGGCAGCTGACTGCCGTACGCGGCCGCCACGCGTGCCAGCGGCACCGTCAAGTCGTAGCGCAGGGCCAGGTCTGCTTCTCCGGACGCCTCGTGCTCTCCGCGCCGCAGGATCTTGAAAACGAGCTTGTCGCCCTCGTCGCCGTATTTGCCGAGCAGCACGTCCAGCCGCTCGAATGCTGGAGTCTCGAGCGGTTCGAAGCCATAGCGAGAGAAGACCGAGCGGATCACGGCGAACGCGTGCTCGCGCCGCTCCACATCGGCAGCGAGAAAGTCACGCGTTCCTGACGGCGGGTCGAACTGGCTGGGCATGTGCCTATCGTTGCCGATACCGGGCCCTGACGTCACATCGGCCCGCCGGCCGGCGCCGCTCCCCCCGGCCGGAACGCCCGCATCGCGCGCAGCGGCAGCGCGTCCGGCTAGGCCGCTCGCCGTGTGCCGACCAGCAGGGAGTTCGCCAGGTCGGGCACGACAACCTCAGTCCACGTCAGCCGCTGCTCGCCGGCAAACAGCTCGCGCTTGGTATCCGACGCCAGCAGCCGCGAGCCCGCCGGCAGCGCCCGGACTGGCGTCACGTCGTCCATCACGATCCGGCCACCCGGCTTCAGCAAGCCGGCGAGCGCGGCGAACCCGGCCGCGTCCCGGACGCCGGAGCTAGCCAGCCATGCCGCGCCGATCCCTGCACCCGTACCGAGCTCGGCGATCATCCCGCCGTGGCAGCCCGCGGCCAGCACGGCCAGGAACCTGCCGACGCCCGGCAGGCGGGCCGACGGCTGGCCCGGGGCGGCCTCCTGGCGGGTCAGCGGGAATCCCACCTGCCTGGCGATCACGATGGCCTGCTCCACAAGCGGCGCGCTCAGCTTTGCAGCTCGCCCGGGGGCAGGCGGCTGCTATCCGCCCGAACGGCCTCAGCCGGTCGGGCCCGCCATTAGCTTCACGGTTGCCCTCTGCGCCTGACCGATCTGGTTCGCCCACTCGACGCTGACCCTGTCGCCCGGGTGGTACAGCTCGATCACCTTCTGCAGGTCCGAGTCCGAGGTGATCTGGTGACCGCCAACGGAGATGATCGTGTCGCCTGCGGTCAGGCCCGTCCTCGCCGCAGGCGTCCCCGCGACGACACCCACGATGACCACGCTGCTGCTCGCCTGCCCCGGCGCCCCCCCGCCCGCCTGAGACGGGGTGACCTGCACGCCCAGGAAGGCGGTGGCGCCGATGTGGACGGTGGCCGACGCCTGGCCGGATTCGATTTGCCGCGCGATCGAGATCGCCCGGCTGATCGGTATCGAGAAGGCGGTCGTGGTCTCGGCCGATGTCGTGCCGTAACCACCTGAGCTGGCAGTGGACGCCGCCGTGTCCATGCCGATGACCTGCCCGGAGGAATTCAGCAGCGGCCCGCCCGAGTCGCCGGGCTGAATGTTGGCGTCGGTCCGGATCATGCCGGTCAGGTGCTCCTGAGCGCCGTCGCCCTGGTCCTGGGCGACGATCGTGTCGCCGGTGCCGGTCACATGGCCGGTGGCCACCGCCGGCGTGCCGCCCTTGCCCTCGGCATTCCCGAGTGCGACGACCTTCTGCCCGGTCGCTACGGTCGCCGAGTCGCCGAGAGATACCGTGCTCAGCCCGGAGGCGGCGGCTAGCTGGAGGACCGCTACGTCGTTAGTGTCGCTGTAGCCGACGACCGTCGCCGTATAGGTGCGGCCGTTCCCGATGTCCCCGACCTTGATCGACGTGGCGCCGGCGACCACGTGATTGTTGGTCAGGATCTCGCCAGTCGAGGTCAGCACCATGCCCGTGCCCTCGGCGGTGGCGTGCTGGTAGCCCAGCGTCGAGATGATGTCGACCAAGCCCGGGTCAGTCCGGCTGGCGATCGTGGATGCGTCCAGCGATCTGGTCGCGGCACCTGAGGTGGCCCAGGCGGTGCCGCCTGCCGCCAGCGCGACGGCAGTGACGCCAGCTGCCATGATCACTGCCCGGCGCGGCAGGCGGCGCGGCGCGGCATGCTGCCCGGGACTGCCCTGCCAGCTCCCGTAACCGGCCCACGGCGGGAGCGGCGGCGGAGGGGGCGGCGGCGGCGGGACTGCGCCATACGGGGTCTGGGCGCCATACGGGGTCTGGGCGCCATACGGGGTCTGGGCGCCATACGGGGTCTCGGCGCCATACGGGGTCTCGGCGCCATGCGGAGCCTGGGCGCCATCCCGGTCCTGCGAGCCATACTCGGTGCTCATCGGAATTGTGTCCCCTCAGAAGCTTTCGCTACTTCGTTGTCGCGATGCCAGCTGTGCTGTGTCGTCATCCGTACACATGGATAGTCGGCTGCGCCGCTGAGCCGCTCCTGCCGGCAGCCTGACCGTTGCCTCCCGATCGGTTGAGTGCTACCTGAAGGCGAGCGCAGGAAACGCCACCGAGGTCGGGCTAGCCGGGCGGAAAGCCGTAATACGCTGGACGTCGTGGTACTAGCACCCGATGGCCGCCGGCTGCTCCGGCTCGAGGCCCGCAACAGCCAGGTCCCGATCGAGCGCAAGCCCCCGTGGATCAAGACCCGGCTTCACACTGGCCCCGAATACACCGAGCTCAAGCAGCTGGTCCGGCGGGAGGGGCTGCACACGGTATGCGAAGAGGCGGGCTGCCCGAACATCTTCGAGTGCTGGGAAGACCGGGAGGCCACCTTCCTGATCGGCGGTGACCAGTGCACCCGGCGGTGCGACTTCTGCCAGATCGCCACCGGCAAGCCCGGACCGCTGGACACCGACGAGCCGCGCCGGGTCGCCGAGTCGGTGGCCGCCATGGGGCTGCGGTACGCAACCGTGACCGGCGTGGCTCGGGATGACCTCCCCGACGGCGGCGCCTGGCTGTACGCGCAGACCTGCCGGGAGATCCACCGGGCTATTCCCGGCTGCGGCGTGGAACTGCTGATCCCCGACTTCAACGCCGAGCCGGCTCAGCTCGCCGAGGTCTTCTCGGCCCGGCCCGAGGTTCTCGCCCACAACCTGGAGACGGTGCCGAGGATCTTCCGCCGAATCCGGCCTGGGTTCCGCTACGAGCGATCACTGCGCGTTCTCGAGCTCGCGAGCGAGGACGGCCTCGTTACCAAGTCCAATCTGATCCTGGGCATGGGCGAGCGGCGCGAGGAGACCAGCCAGGCAATGGCGGACCTTCGTGCCGCAGGCTGCGAGCTGATCACTATCACCCAGTACCTGCGGCCATCGGTGCGCCACCACCCGATCGACCGGTGGGTGCGCCCGGAGGAATTCGAGGAGCTCGCCGAGGAAGCCACCGAGCTGGGCTTCGCCGGCGTGCAGTCCGGGCCGCTGGTTCGCTCCTCATACCGAGCAGGGCGCCTGTACCGCCAGGCAATGGAATGCCGCGCCGGACCGGTATCCTCGCCATCATGGTGAAAAAGTCCGGCGCTGACGCATCGAATCCCGCCGATCCGGCATCAATGGGGCGAATCAAGCAGCTCCGCATGGTCGCCGGCATCGTACGCAAGAGCGACCCCAGGGCGCTGCCGCTCGTCGCGCTGACCGGCGTCGGCATCGCGGCCATCGTCATCCTGATCGGCTACTTCCTCGGGTTCATCTGGGGCTTCATCCCGCTTGGCGTCCTGCTCGGACTGCTCGGCGCGATGCTGCTCTTCGGCCGGTTCGCGACGTCGGCGCAGTACAAGGTGCTGGAAGGGCAGCCGGGCGCCGCAGCCGCCGTCCTGCAGAATCTGCGCGGCGGGTTCACCACGACCCCGGCGATCGCGGCCAACCGCAACATGGATGTCGTCCACCGGACTGTCGGCAAGCCAGGGGTCATCCTGGTGGGCGAAGGCTCCCCGACCAGGCTGCCGAGCCTGCTGGCGGCGGAGAAGAAGCGGATCTCCAGGATCTCCAGCCAGGTGCCGATTTACGACTTCCAGGTCGGCGACGCGGAGGGCCAGGTCCCGATCAAGCAGTTGCAGAGGAAGATCATGAAGCTCCCGCGGAACCTCAAGGGCCAGGCTGTCGCCGAGCTGAACTACCGCCTCAACGCGCTGCCTCAGCAGCTGCAGATGCCCAAGGGACCGGTCCCGCGGTCAGCCCGGATGCCCAAGGCACCGCGCCCTCGCATCCGCTAGCCGCGGCTCCTCGCGCGCAAGGGCGTGCGCGACTTCGCCCGCGGGGCTTCCCGGCTGGCCGGCAGCTAGATGCGCACGACCGCCGTACCCGCGGCCTTGTCCTGGAGGCCGCGCAGGTCCCGGTCCATGATCATGGCTGGTACGACGAGCATCAGCAGCAGCGTGCGCGCGAACGCCCGCGGCAGGCCGACGGGGTGGCCGTCTAGCCGGATCACCCGCAGGCCGAGCAGTCGCTTCCCGATCGTGACGCCGGTCAGGCCCGTCAGCAGGGCGTCCTGCACCCCGAACACGGCGGGGGTCCACAGCCTGGGCTCCGACAGCACGGTAGCGGCGTGACCAGCCTGCGGGTGATAGAGGAACGCGATCGCGATCAGGCTGCAGACGATCCAGTCGATGACCAGGGCGCCAAGGCGCCTGCTCCAGCCGGCCGCCGAGCCGGGGCCGAACTCCGGCAGCCCGAACTGCTGGCCCGGGTAGAACTCGTGGCTTACGGCTGCGTGCTGGTTCGTCACACCGCCAACCGTATCCGCTACGGCAGGGCAGGCCGTCAGGGCAGTTCTCCGTTTGGCATTCTGGAAGCAACGGAGGCTTGCGCCCCCCCCGCCTCCACGGGCGTAACACCGGCGAAACATCAGGGACACGGCCAGGAAACTGAGTAGCGATACCGTGCGGCAGGTAACCAGGGAGGCGGCACCAACCGCGCCCGCGGCCCGGACCGCGGGATGCCTAAGGAGAGCTGATGTTCACAAGCGGGGACGAGGTACTGCGGTTCATCGAGTCCGAGGGGGTGCAGTTCGTCGACGTGCGCTTCTGCGACCTGCCGGGCACTATGCAGCACTTCACCGTGCCTGCCGAGTCGTTCGACGAGAGTGTCTTCAGCGATGGCCGGATGTTCGACGGCTCGTCGATCCGCGGCTTCCAGCAAATTCACGAATCGGACATGCTGCTGCTTCCCGATGCCACCACGGCGGTCATTGACCCGTTCCGCACGCACAAGACGCTGAACCTGACCTTCTTCGTGCATGACCCCCTGACTGGCGAGCCGTACAGCCGTGATCCGCGCAACATCGCCCGCAAGGCCGAGGACTACCTGCGGGGCAGCGGCATCGCGGATACGGCTTACTTCGGCCCGGAGGCCGAGTTCTACATCTTTGACTCCGCCAGGTACTCGACCGGTCCGAACGAGGGTTTCTACCACATCGACTCGATTGAGGGTGCCTGGAACACGGGCCGGGATGAGCCGGGCGGCAACCTCGGTGCCAAGCCTGCCTACAAGGGCGGCTACTTCCCGGTTCCGCCGATGGACCACTACACCGACCTGCGCTCGGAAATGGTCCGCAAGCTGATCGACGTCGGCATCACGGTCGAGATGCAGCACCACGAGGTCGGAACCGCCGGGCAGGCCGAGATCGACATCAAGTTCGACACCCTGCTCAAGATGGCCGACAACCTGATGCTCTACAAGTACGTGGTCAAGAGCGTTGCGCGCGCGGCCGGCAAGACGGTGACCTTCATGCCGAAGCCGCTGTTCGGCGACAACGGCTCGGGCATGCACTGCCACCAGAGCCTGTGGAGGGATGGCGCGCCGCTCTTCTACGACGAGGTCGGCTACGCCGGGCTGTCGGACACCGGCCGTTACTACGTCGGCGGCCTGCTCAGGCACGCACCCTCGCTGCTGGCCTTCACGAACCCGACGATGAACTCCTACCACCGGCTCGTGCCCGGCTTCGAGGCACCGGTCAACCTGGTCTACAGCCAGCGCAACCGGTCGGCCTGCATCCGGGTTCCGATCACCGGACCGAACCCGAAGGCCAAGCGGCTGGAGTTCCGCGTCCCGGACCCATCCTGCAACCCCTACCTGGCGTTCGCCGCGATGATGATGGCCGGAATCGACGGCATCAAGAACAAGATCGAGCCGCCCGAGCCGGTCGACAAGGACCTGTACGAGCTGCCGCCGGACGAGGCCAAGGCCATTCCCCAGGTGCCAGGCTCGCTGGAGGCCGTGCTCAACAACCTTGAGAAGGACCACGACTTCCTGCTTGAGGGCGGCGTGTTCACGCCCGACCTGATCGAGACCTGGCTGGACTACAAGCGGTCCAACGAGATCGACGCGCTCCGGCTCCGCCCGCACCCGCACGAGTTCGAGCTCTACTACGACGTGTAGCCGTTCCTGGGCCGCTGGCCTGGTCGTGAGTGGTAACGGCCAGGCCGTGGCCCTGCAAAGGCCCTGCTGATCTTGGATTGCGGGCCACGTTAGCGCTCCTTGCCCTGCAGCCATGCCTCGGCCTCGGACAGGCGGTCAGCCGGGCCCGGACGCTCGTCCCATCCGAAGCTGGCGACCACCTCTCCGGTCCCCTGGTCGGCGATCCGGTACCCGCCGTAGCCGATCCCCCTGGGATCGCGACGCGGGTTCTTGGCCAGCTGGTAGCCCTGGCGCTGCGCGGCCCTGCGGGCCCGGTTCTCGCGCGCCTTGCCGTCAGTGTCCACCGCTTCACCGTACCCGGAGTGATGCTCGGGGTCAATCACGAACTGATGCCTGGCTATCGCAGGCGCTATCCCTGGCCGCGATTACCGCCTCGACGGCGGCGCGCGTCGACTCATCGCGGTCCGGCCACAGGTGGCCGTAGACGTTGAGCGTCGTCGTCGCCGACTTGTGCCGCAGCCGGGCCTGCACCGTCTTGACATCGCAGCCCGATGCGATCAGCAGCGATGCGAAGTAGTGCCGCAGGTCGTGATACCGGAATCCTGGCGGCAGGCCGGGTACCTTCTTGCGGGCTGTGCGCATGGCGCGCTCCAGGGCCCAGGTGGACTTCTCCGTGGAGGAGGTCACCGACCGCATGCGCAGGTTCATGTCAGTGCTGGCAGCGGACGCGGAACACGACGGGCCCGAATAGCCTGCCGGCTACCGTCCCTCCGTGTGGGTGCCCATTTTTCGTCCTTTGGTGGCGTCCGTTTTGTCTCATTGTTGATGAGCTGCGGCTGCCTGCTCACACTGCATTTGAGGGCCCGGCCGTCAGGTGCATACAAGGCCCTCGCCAGTTCTGTATCGGTGTTATCGTCCCGGCCCGGCATCCGCTTTGCCTCTCCGGCCGCGGGGCAGCTTGCCAGGCGTAGTTCCCGGCTCCGCAGCGGACGGGCCGTCGGCGCTTTCGGACGGAAGTGTGCCGCCCTGCAATGCAGCCGGAGCCTCCCGGCTGCTGCCGGGCACAAGGGACCCGGAAAACGCGGCGAGCGAGACGGCCACGACGAGGATGAAGGTCGCGATAAAAACGAGCTCCGCGTTGCCCCTGCTCGCAATCTTGTCGTATAAGGCGAGGATCGCGTAGAGCTCGCCCCACAGGCCCGCGGCGAGCACGAGTCCTGCGATATACGGTGTCCCGGGTCCGAACAGCGCCCTCAGCTGCCGGAAAGCGCTGCCCTGGAAGGTAAGTGCCAGGAAGAGCACAGGGATGACGGTGGCGGCGACGGAGTAGAAATCGGCGTTGAACGGCGCTGCCGGATGGCCTTGGGCCAAGGCGAGTGTCACCTGCTACAGGATGCCCGGTTCTGGGGCTGTATCTGGTGATCGCCACGCACGCGCCCGTCTCATGATCGCCGGGACGGTTATCCGCATGCCCGGAACTGCGGTTGCCACTCGTAAGCATCGAGCGCCGTGCTGCTAGCACTTGGCGGTGACTACCAGGGATGTCTGCTCGGTGAGCGTGTAGGTGCTGCCGCCGGCGGTGTAGGTGACCTGCGGACCGGCCGAGTAGCCGCGGCGCGCTCCCGTCCGGATCAGGCCGAATACCAGGTTGAGATCCTGGCGTGGCCTGACGACTGCTCCGATCAGCGGGCGGCGCTGAGCCCACTGGCTGCGGGCGACCCGCGAGAACGAGGGCGGGTACGGGAAGCCGACGCCGATCAGCTCCTCGTTGCCATTCTGGTGGCCGATCGGTGTCAGCCACGCCTTCGTCATCCGCAGGCCATGCGAGGTCCCCAGCGTGATGCCGGTGATTGTGACGTCTGACTGGCCGGTGTTGTGCAGGTCGAACAGGCCCATCGAGACCGGCCGTCCCTCGGCATAGGCCATGCATGCCTGACCAGGTGTCCCCCCGTCGCCCAGCGGTCCGGGCGGGTCAGAGCATGCGGCTAGGAGCGGCGCCGCGATCAGCGGCAGCGCCCCCAGCCACGGTCTGCTACGAGGCAACGAGCACCCCTGGGTGTTAGGAGGAGCGTTATTCACGCCGCACAGTTGCCCGTTCTGCGAGAAGACGAATTGGATTGCGGCGGTCTTGCTGTATCCGGTCTGGGCGGTGCCGGTGGAGCCTACCGGAGTAACCGTGAACCCGGCCTCGCCGCAACGAGCTATGACGCGCTCGGCGAGGGTTTGGGCCTCGGGCACTGGACGACGTAGATCCCGAAGGAGGTGCGCAGGTGGTAGTGCTGGCTGCCGACGTGGTACCAGATGTCCACGCCGGTCGCATGCCCGCCGCTGGCGGTCAGCCGCAGCACGAACAGCAGGTCCGTCCACTTGTGGTCGCCGCCCGACTGCGGAATCGCGTCTCCGATCACGTTCCGGCGCTGTTTCCAGTGGAACCCGGGAAGCGGAGCGTCGTTGTTGGGATAGCCGGGCTCTGCGCCGTAGAAGTCCTCACTAGTCGGCACGGCCATCGCGCTCAGGAGCGCGAGCCCGTGCGAGTTGGCCATGCCGACCTTGTCGATGACCGCCGGGCTGGCGGAACTGTTCTGAACGTACGGCCACCCGTCCGTCAGGACGCCGTGATCAAGCTGGGTGGCGCAGATGTACCCGCCCGCCTCGACAGGGCCGAGAGGCCCGTCCCCTGATGATCCGCAGCCCGAGAGAGCCGCAGCCAGGGCCAGGACGACCCCGGCTGCGACCCCAACGCGACGGTTAGCTGCCGCCATGCGCACTTGTTCCCGCTACTACGTAGCCCGGCCCCGGGTTGGTGCCGTTAGGCGGCCCGTTCTTGCCGCACAGGTACCGGACGTTCTTGGTGTCGGTGAACCAGTATTGCTGCTCGGCGGTCGCGGTGTAGCCGGTCTGAGCGGACAGGTTTATGCCGATCTTGTCGGCGATGCTGACTCCCGTTGAGTACGTCCACGCCTTTGTCTTGTCGAGGGTGACGGTCGGCTGGCCTGGTGTCGCGTTCTCCCGCTCACAGTTGCCTGCGGACAGGAAGCCGACGGACGTGGTGGGGTTGCCGCCGTCCCAGTTCGTCACGTGCGTTGTGTGGTCGTCGCAGGAGTCTAGGTACTCGGTGTAGGTGAAGTTTGACTTGCGGTTGTAGCCGCCGGCGACGTTCTCCACGGGCCACCCCTGCGACGACCCCCCGCCTACCGTGTAGGTTCCGCTAACAGACCAGCCGCCTGCCCCGGCCGCGTCTTCAGCAGCGCCGAGAGTGCTGGAGGATCCGGTCGAGTAGGTGAAGTGCATGAACACGCTGTCGACGTAGCTCCACTGGCCGCCCAGGTTGACTGACTTGTTGTTCCACGTCGCGATCGGTTCCGGCGAGGAACAGACGGAAGGCGCGGCTGTCGCCGCCGTCTGAGCCGCGCCGGCTGCTGGTGCCTGCACCCCGTGGATCGTCAGGTCGGCTGCCTGCGCTGACATCTTAGGGATGCTGCCCTGGCTGGGGACCGCGAGCGCCATGCCCTTCCCGCCCGTTGAAGCCACGAGCTGGCGGGGGAAGAAGAACGCGTCCTCGTGACCCTGGTAGTAAGCATCGACTTCCATGTTCACGGTGCCGTCGCTGAGGGCGGACGAGGCCAGCGTCCTCACTTTCGTAGGGGTGATCGAGTAGCTGCCGGTACTGGACGACACCGTCTCGCCGACCATGGTGCGGGGCACGGGGTGGCCAATCGGGATGCTGGCAGTCACGGCCTGGCTTGGCCATGCGTAGAGAGCCACCGTGGCTCCCGGCAAAGCGGCACCGGTGCTGGTGGTGACTGTTCCGAAGACGACTGAGCCTGCCGGGGGGCTCGGCGTGGTCGCCGCGCTCGTGGACGGGGGCATTAACATGGCCGCGGCGAGCGGCAGCGCTATTAGGGCGGGGAGGAAGCGGCGGAACGGGGGGCGGCGTACGGCCATGCGGGGACCACCTTCGGGGATCGTAGGGCCTAGGGGGCCTGGTGATGTTGCACGCCGGCTGAGGAAACAATGGACCCCATTTGTCCGCGCGTCAATAGTTCCCACGACTAGCAGTTGTGTCGCAGAGTCAAGGCCGCCTGACGGCCACGCCCGCGCCTCCCTTATCCAGGCCTGCCGAGTGGGCTGCAAATCTCGGAACTGGGTTCCCGCTTTGTGCCGGTTAGAGACCGCCTGCCCTTCGGCGCCGACTTGCTCAGCAATCTCTGTCTGCGGCAGGCAGCCGGACGGTTTGGGTTCCATGCATCCCACTGGCTGCCGTGGGACCCTGTAGGCGTGCATATCGATCGCGACGCGGAGGAGTATCCGTACGAGCAGCTCGCCGCCTACTTCCGCGAGCCCATCCGCTCACGCGCCGACAAGCCCGGGGCGAAGCTCCCCTCCTACGCCACGATCACCGCAGAGACCGGGCTCGACGCCAAGACCATCAGGCGGCCATGGAAACGCTCGAGCGCGAGGGCCTGGTCCGGATCCGCGCCAGCCGCGGCGTCTTCGTCGCCTGACTAGCCGGGCAGTGCGTCATCATCACAATCCCGCCAGCCGCCCTTGCTTGCATCACTTTCTGTGACTATCGCTGCCCGCCTTGCGCCGTTGTGCGCCTGCATTCGCTTTCTCGCATGGCGGAATAGTCACTCTCCGTGTACCATTCCCGTTAGCCGAACAGGGCTGCCGGGAGGGACCGGCGGCGAAGGATTAGCGTGTGGCATCCGCGCCGGAGCAAGACCGGCTAGTAAGCAGGAGTGTAGCCGCCGAGCGGCTCGCCCTGTCCGTGCGCACTCTTGACACACTCCACCATCTGGGCATCCTGCCGAAGGTTCACGTTCTCGGCGCCGTCCGGTACCGCGAATCCGACATCCTGACCCTGATCCGCGAGGGCACCCGCGGCGAGTCCCGGAGGCCGGCGTGAGCGCCCGCGCTGCGGCGATCGCCTACGGCATGGTGGCCGAGATCTGCGAGCGGCTAGAGGTGGCCGGGATCACCGACCAGAACGCGCCCTCACTGGATCACGCCCTGCAGATGGTCTGGCCGGTCAGCAAGCAGCTCGCCAGGCTCGAGCGGACAGCGGAGACGGCGGGCGAGTCCGCGGCGCGCGCCCGGTCGGCCAGCCTGGACACCGCGACCGCGGCTCTGCTCGCCGAGGCCATCCCGCCGCGGCAGTCCGCAGTCAGCCCCGCGGCGCCGGCTCGGCGGCGGTGGCAGAGGTTCGATCCGCAGCACTGGCACGTGGCCCTTGTTGCCGCGCCGCAGCGTGAGCCCGAGGAGGTGGCCTAGATGTCACGGCACAGCAGCCCGCGCCGGCTGATGGGCAAGCGCCGCCGGATGGAGTCGTGGGAGTCCCGCGACGCGATGAACGCGCGAGCCGGCCAGGAGAGGGCTGCCAGGCGCGTGAGGCAGGACTTTCAGTGGCCGCTGGCAGGTCAGCAGTCAGCGGGCCCGGCCCGCGCGGATCGGGAGGAGGAGCCCGTTGAGTAAGAAGCGCTTCGCGTGCTGGAAGCGCGGGCACGCGATGGCCAGGAAAGGCCTGGTGTGCAAGCGCTGCCGGACGACGCAGCCGGCAGCGGTCAAGTCGCAGCTGGCGATGCTGGCCAAGTCGCGCGGCGGTCCCGTCCGGCCCGTGCCTGTGACTAAGCCGCCGAAGCCACGCTGCCCCAATCCCGCGTGCCGTGCCAAGGGCGGCCGCAAAGCCAACGCGTGCTCCAGGTGCGGCACGCCGTTCGGCCCGGCAGCGGCCATGCGGGCCGAGAAAGCCGCGCGCCGGGTGCAGCTGAGCATCGCCGGCTCGGCGGCTTACTGGGAGGCGCTGGCGCGGCGGCAGCACGACCCCGCGGAGCGTGAGGCGTGCCTCGCCGAGGCCGCGAAGGCCCGGCGCGCCTACGGCACTGAGGGCAGCTCGCTCGTCTCGCTCATGCTCAAGGCCTCCGGCGCGGGCACCGTCCGGGAGGCATGGCTGCGCGAGGCAGACCCCCATGCGCGCGAGATTCTCTGGCGTGCGCTCAGCAAGGAAGGCGGACGGTCAGCGTGATCGGATCGGTATTCGAGGGCAGGGACCAGCTGGCCGCGCTCGAGCGGCGCCGGCAGGAGATCGCCGCGCGGAAGGCATTCCGGGACCGCGGCATCACCGAGGGCCCGGGCGGATTCACCGAGCCCGGGAGGCCGGCCGCGGCCGAGGCTTACGACAGGCCGTATATCGACGGCGAGGGCCAGGCGGCCGAGTCGCCCGCAGCGGAGCCGCCGAGGCAGAGCCCGTTCATGCACGCGCCGCAGGGCTACGTCCAGCCGATCGAGCTGCCGGGCGCGCCGATAGCCGGCTACGTGCCCGCCCATGTAACCCAGGCCTTTTCGATGGGCAGTCCATCCGACCGCTGAGGAGCATCCTATGACCACGCAAACCGAGGTGCTGGGGCTGGCGGCCGACGCCGACCAGCCGCGCTGTACCGATCCGGCCACGCTGCGCGCGATCGCGAGGGATAAGCGCACCGAGCGGGCGGGGCTGCAGCTGCGGGCAATGACACTGGACCGGGAAGCTGATCAGGCTGAGCACGAGGCCGGCCTGTGGGAGATCGCCGATGCCGCCGATGCCGCGTGGGCGTCGCTGCGGGAGCGGACAGCCGGCCTCGAGGCAGCAGCCGAGGGCACGCTCGCCGCGCAGCGCGAGGCTGAGGACAGGCTCCGGGACGACAAGAAGCACCTGGTCCGGCGCAAAGGCGAGGCGACCCGCGCGGAGAACGGCACGTCCCGCGATGCGCAGGACGAGGCGGCGGTGCGGCTGCACAAGTCGGAGCAGCGGGTCGCGGAGGCCGAAACCGCGCTGGCCGATGCCCGGCAGGAGCACCAGGCCGCGGAGGCCGCGCTCGATGCGCACCGAACCGGGCTGCGTGAGGCCCTGGCCTCCTGGCAGCGCGCCCTGGATGCCGCCTACAATCCAGGCGTCGCCCCGAGGACGAGCCCGCTGCGGGTCGGCCTTGGCCGCCCTGAGGACATGACGCCCGAGGAGAAGGACCTTCTGGCCATGATCGCACTCACGGGGATGAGCACGGGCAGTGCGGGTACGGCAGCCGGGGAGCCGAGGCGAAACCGGATCACTACCAACGGCGAGTTCGCGGCACAGGACCCGACCAAGTTCCGGTTGATCCGCCAGGGAACGCACATGTTCGCGATCCCGCCCGCCGGCGCCCATGATCGTGCGCAGCCGGGCGTCAAAGTCGGTCGGGGTCGGCAAACCACACGCTCGCCTTCTGGAAGCCAAGGACGGAGCTGCCCGTGGCGGGTATCTTCCGCCGTCCTGCTCCCGGCTGTCGCACCGCGTCTCGCTCACCGTCGCAGGCAGTGAGATGACCACTCCCTCCCCAGGCTGGGTCCTGCCGAATTCACGCGGCGACTTCATCGCCGTCGCCTGGCTGCGCGGCGACATAACCAAGCTGGCCGCGCTCTGCTGCGGGGAAGGGCCCCAATTCATCACGATCACCAGCGAGCAGCGCCGACTCTGCGGAACTACGCGGACCTGCTAGGCGGGGGGAGCTTTTCAGAGGTCTGCTGATTCGGTCGTCTCAGCCCTGCGACCTAGCGCTTCGTCTACGTGCAGTCCGATCGCTTCCAGGTGGGCCGCTCCGAGCCCGGACGCGGATGCCGCGGCAGCACCGGCGGCCGCAGGCGTCAGGCCGGCTGTGGCAAGGGCGGCAAGGAGCACTGCTCGCTGGAAGGATCTCATGATGTCCTGCTTCCGGCCGGGCGTCCGCCCAGGCAGCGGGCCAGCCACACAAAAGGAGCGCACGACCTGCGTAATTGACAACGACATTAACGCGTCCCCAGCACATGTAAAGAGGACGCTCAGCTGCTTGATCACTGGTCAGGGATGGCTGACGAACGCTGACATCGAGCTGGCGGCGTGCTGCAGCCCGCCGAGCGCGCCGTGCACGAACCCGGCCGCTCCGGCGGGGTTGGTGAGCAGGAACCAAGCGGCGAACGCGATCACAGCCCACCAGATGATGCGGGTCACTTGTCCTCCTCGAGGGCGACGGGTTGTGCGGCAGGTGCCGCGTGCAGGTGCAGGTGGTAGTGGATTGCGGGTGCTCCGATCGCGCGGGACGGGCGTCCTGTGATGGTCGCAGCCGGCCGAACAGGCAGAGCGGCGGATGACCGGCTGGGAAGAGCGCCGAGACGCTGTACGACCCACTGGGGCGCGTCCAGATGCGTCCGGCCGCGCTGCCGCCCCAGCACGATGACGAGTGTCGTTGCCGCGGCTGCTGTGACCACAGCCGCTACGGACAGGATGGCGACGGCGAACTCGGCGACCATCTCAATGACGCCGTACACGGCGTAGCCGACTCCGGCGAGGATCGCCAGGGGGATGATCAGGCCGAGGCTGCTGCCGCTCTTGTGATGTTCCGGGAAGTCGCAGCCGGGCGCCTTAGAGACGGGCATGGCTAGTTCTCCTCCCTGGCCGCTGCGGCCTGTCGTGTCTTGCGCTGGCGGTCGAGCTCCCGGCGGATCCGGCGGACGGTGCGGTGCAGGGTGCGGGAGCCGGGGCGCTGGCGGCGGCCGATGCCCTTGCAGGCCTTGCATGTGACGGGCCGCGGCGGGCGCTTCGGGTGCGGCTTGCCCCTGCGGGCCATGATGAGGACGCGGCGGCCGCGGCAGCGGGGACACTTGCCGAACGGCCGCACCCACAGGGACAGCAGCCACGCGGCCACGAGCGCGAAGCCGATCAGGACATGGTTAGCGGTCAGCATGGGTCAGCTCCCGGTCGACGCGCTGCCGGCGGAGAACCCGGCCGAGAACCCAGCCGAATAACCGGCGGAGAACCCGGCACCATAACCGGCTGCGTAGCCCTCGTCCCAGCCCTTGCGGTAGCCCTCCTCGTAACCGGCCTTGAACATCCGGCACGGCAGCCGCGGGCACGTCTCGTCCTTGCACTGCTCGGCCATGTGCTGTGCCGTGCCGCCTGGCGCAGTCCTGGTGGCGTAGCCCATGGGGCCTGTCGTCCTCTCAGCTGGATGTCTTGCGTGCCGCCGGTAACAGCCCTGGTCAGCGTGGCTGTCTGTGTGCCGTGTGCCGCGCTTGCCGCATCGCCGCAGGCTGGCGGCGTGCCGCCTGCGGCACAATCTGCCGGGCTCATGGCTGGCTCGCGGCGGACTGCACGTCGGCGAGCCGGGCACCCTTGGCGGTCCTGGCACCAGCGCGCACCGACACCGACGGGACGCCGAGGCCGCGTGCATCGGCTGACAGCGCCTCGCCGGTCACGCCGTCCCACCGGTCGGGGAACCGCTGCGCCAGCCGGGCGGCGAGCTCGGCCCACGGCAGGCCGGTGTCGCCGCCGAACACCGCGGCGAGGTCGGCGAGCACATCCCGCACGGCGTCGTCGGCCAGGCCGATGGCAACGCCGGACAAGGTGCCTGCTGCCTCCCGCAGCTGACGGGCCCGGATCGCGATGCGCTCGGTAGCAGGCTGGTCCAGGTAGTAGGTGCGGATCACCTTCGGCACCGGCCCGCCGCCGATCTGGTAGCCAATCCCGGCGTCGATCTCGGGCCGGAACGTGGTCGAGCGCACCTCGGCCTTATAGGCGCCGGTCCCCAGGACCATGTCGTTAGACACCTGGTCCATCAGCTTCAGCGCGAACCGCTGCGACACGTTCGCGCTGATCCCGGTGGGCAGGCTGGCCTTATCCGGCCGTTGTGTCGCGAGTATCAGGACGACGCCGAACGCCGGGCCGATCTTGGCGATGAACTGCGCATCGTCGGCCGCGGTCTTCCCGAACTGCGGGTGAGCGAACAGGTTCTGTGCCTCATCGATCACGCACACGACCGGCCACAGTTTCAGCGATCGCCGGCCGGCGATCTCGCGGGTTACCTTCTTGTCCGGTGCCAGCTCCCGGGGCAGCGACCGCAGCCGCTCGCTGCGCCTGCCGATCTCGGCGCGCAGCAGCCGCAGGCTCTCGGCGGCGTAGCCGATAGACGCGTCATCGATGCCGGACACAAAGCGGTGGCTGACGCGCTCCAGGCTGTCCAGGTCACCGGAGCCTTTCAGTTCGGCTATCCACAGTTCGGCGATCGGGTCGAGGGCGGAGGCGCAGGCCAGGACGCGCACGGCGGCTGTCTTGCCCTGCCGCGGGATGCTGCCGATCAGCCAGCTATGGAAGATCAGCGGCACCTCGACGCTGCGGCCACGGACGTCGGTGCCGAACGGGACGGGCTGGAATATGTCAGCCTGCCCGGCCCGCAGCAGCGGCCACGGCGCCGGCCGGGCCTTCGCCACGTCGGTGCGGCCGACCCAGAGCTCGAGCCGGCCGGCGTGCTCGTGGGTAATCGGCTCGGGCCACACCGCGCCCAGCGGTCTGCGCAATCCGGAGGCGAGCTGCTCGCGGCGCTCGATGACCATCTCGCTGGTCACGCCGAACGGCAGGTCGACCTCGGCACGCCAGCCCGGCCCGTCCTCCCGTACCGGCGAGGGGAACACGAGCGCGCGGCCGTCGCGCAGCCACCGGTCGATCCCGGCGATCCCCAGCGATCCCAGCGCGCGGGTGATGACGTCCTGCGACGGTGCCTGCACCGCGGCCGGGAGCACCGCGGACTGCATGATCGGCTTACCGGCGGGCTTGCCGTGGTGAGCGAGGACCGGCACCGCGACCACGGCGAGGAGGATCCATGCCCAGCCCGGCAGGTAATGGTCGCCGGCCACTGCCGCCACGGCCAGCAGGACGGCGCAGACAGCCAGGATGATCCCGCGCGCCGTCCTCGACTCGCGGCCCTGCTTGTGGATCCGCAGGTGCTCGGTCAGCAGCCCGTCCGCGGCGGCCTGGTGCTCCAGCTGGTACAGGTCAGTTGCGTGCCACCACCGGAGGATGCGCCCGAGGATGCGGAACAGGCCGGCGACCGCCCACGCGACCGTCAGCGTCAGGTACCTGGGCGAGCGCACCGAGTGATACGCGGCCGCGTGCCCGTGCTCAATGGCGCGGTGGTGCAGGTGGCGGCGGATACCGCGGAGCAGCCCGGCGAGGCCGTCGCCCTCGCGCAGGTGCGCCGGGACGATCGGCTTGCGGGCGGCGCGGCCGTCGCTGACGTCGACATAGGCGGGACCGGGTGTGCGGGTATCTAGCTGTACCTCGGTCGGCGCCTCGATGGCGCGGAGCGGCGCAACCTGCCCGTTGGCCTGCGGTTCGGATGTGTGGGTTGACATTCTGGTGTCCTCCTTAGTGGAGCTGGCCCCGCGTTTCGTCTTGGCGGATGGGCGCGGGGCCGGAACTTGTGTTCAGGTGCGGTTGTGTTCGGTCAGGTACGGGTGTCCGTTCGCCTCGGCGAGCACCGACTGGCGCACTTTGCGCTCGGCCGCGCGGGACAGCCCGAAGCGCGCCATCATCTGCCGCTGGCTGATCGGGTTGCCCGCTGCCACTGACGCACTCAGAGCGAGCTGCGCGGCGTGCTCGGTGTTAGCCGGCGCGAACTGCGTCAGTGCCGGCAGCGGGGTGGCGGGCTGAGCGTCCGTTCCGGGCGCGGAGTCCTCTGCGAGGCGGTACACCTGGCGCAGCAGCGCGGCCAGGGCGAGCATCGCCGCGACCGGGGGCACGGCGGCGACGGCGTAGCGGATCCAGTGCAGCGCCGCCGGGTCGACGTGCAGCACGTTGGCCGTCACCGATGCGGCGAACCCGATTGCCAGGTACGCCCACGCCTGCCAGTCTTCGGCTCGTCGCAGCGCGGAGATCGTCACCCCGGCCTCACCGGCGAGGATGAACAGATCCACCGACGCCGGCCATGCCCAGGCCTCTGGGCCGTGCAGCCCGGCACGGAGCGCGAAGTCGTGCAGCCCGGCATATGAGAGCCAGAACCCGACCGCAGTCGCGATCGCCGTCGCGGCCACCATCCCGGCGATGACGCCGGTCACGGTCTGCGATGCGAGGGTCTTGTTCCCGGTCACGATTGCCTCCGGCGTGGCTTCGGCTGCGGCCGCACCGGCGCGCCGAACAGGATGCCCTTCAGGATCTCGGCTGGAGCGGCCAGCAGGACCTCGGCGACCTCGGCCAGCTGCTCCTCGATCTCGTCGGCCGTCCAGACGCGGCGGAGACCGCAGTTGCCCTGAGTACTCATCGGTCATCTCCAAGCCGGTAGGCCAGCGCCCGGTAGGCCGTGGCTTGCGCCCGGTACCGGTCCCGACTGCCGTGGCTGTGACCCCGGTACTCGGCCGCGTCTGAGAGCGCCCCCAGTACGATCTGCAGGTCGGCCGGGCTGAGCAGCGCCGAGTCGTCAACCCGTGCGCGGCTGGCTGCCTGCGAGCCGTCCACCCGTGCTACGCGCAGTCCGCGGGGCGCATCGAGCACGAACTGAAGATGCTGGCCCAGTCGCTGCGCCCACACCTGCCAGTCCCGCCAGCCGACGCCGACGCCGGTAGCGCGCTCAAAGTCCGAAAGCACGGCGCGAGCACTGGTCATCCGCGCTGCCATCTCGGCGCCGGTCATGCCGCGCTCCGCTGCCGGCGAAGCAGTACCCGGCGCTCTTCGGCCGTCAGCCCGCCGAAGATGCCGAAGTCTGCGCCGATGAGGAACGCGAAGCTGAGGCAATTGCTGGTGACTGGACAGGTCGCGCAGATTCGCTTGGCCGCTCGGCTCAGGTCGTTCTCTCCCCGCTCAGGGAAGAAGATCTCGGGCCCGACAGTCAGGCACGCGGCGAAGTCACGCCACGTGGTGCCTGCCGCTGGCGGGCGGCCGTTGGTTACGGTGTTCATCGGGTTTCCTTCCGGTTAGAGCGGACGGAGCCAAGGGCTGCACGGGTGGTGACACACGCGTGCAGCCCGCTTCTCGTTCGGATTGCGATCAGCGAGAGTTCAAGATCAAAGCCCTTGAAAAGCCCATGGCACGATCGCGAAATGCCATTCAGGATCAACGGCAGCCAACGTTTGCCAACGGCTAGTCTCTGCAGCTCAGGGCGCGATTCGAGGCTCTGGCCTGCGGATACGTCAGAGGCGCGACGAGTTCGAGCTCTACTACGACGTGTGACAGTCCTGAGAGCGCTGACCTGGCCAGAGCCCGAGACCGCCAGGTCAGTGCCCTCGGAAAGTAAACCGAGACGCGGGAGGCTCCGCACCAGAATGCAACTAAAGCTCGACGGCGCAAGTGTCGTGCTGGTACATCCCATCGACCCGTAGCCGTACGGGCTGTCCAGCTGCGATCGCTCGATGGCACGCCGGGCACATCTTGCCCGTTCCCGCGTGCAGGTCGTTGTCGGTCATATCGAGCGCTGGGTCGTCGTGGTGCTGCTCGTCTCGGTCAGCTTGGTCCGCAGCGGTCTGTCTCGCCAATGCCTGGTTGAGTCCCCCGCGATCCAGCGGTGCCTTGGGATCGCTCGTCGGGTCACCGCTCCGCACGGCCAAATGGTCTCACATGGCGGATCTCAGGGGATCCCTAAAGGCGCAGGACCGAGGTCGAGAAGATCCGCAGCCGGAGGAAATTGGGCTCCGCCGGAACCCGTTCGCCGATGCCCATCGCGCCCGGAGTGCTGACTTGGTCCGGAGGTTTTCGTTTCAGGCCCTGTGCCGGATGCCGCCAGGGACGGTTCAGGCGCGCCACGGCGGGGAGGGTTGCAGCCTGGCAACTGGGAGGAGGCGTCATGACGGGAGCGCACATCGACTACGCGGCGCTGTACCGGCAGCTCCCGATCCCGGTCCTGGTGCTGACGCCAGACTTCGCCGTAGCTGACGCGAACATGGCGTTCCTGCGCTCCGCGGGCCGAACGCGGGAGGAACTGCTGGGCCGCAACTTCTTCAATGCATTCCCGGAGGATCCGTCGGATCCTGAAGCGACGGGGGTACGCAACTCGGTCGCGTCGCTGCGCCGGGTCCTGGCTTCGGGTGAGCCCGACGCGATTGAGTTCCAGAAGTACGACGTCGAGGTTCCCGGCAGCCCGGGCGTTTTTGCCAGGCACTACTGGAGCGGGGTGAACGCGCCGGTCTTCCGCTCGGATGGCAGCGTCGCGCTGATCGCGCATATCGGCGAGGACGTCACCGACCGCATGCGCAGGTTCATGTCAGTGCTGGAGGCTGGCGAGGAAGGCGACGAGGTTTGACGTAAGGCGAAATGCTCGGAATACGACTCGCCGCGTAAAACCGGCTCCGCTCGTGGCGGCGACCTGAAGCCTCAGGGACGCTTTGCCCGCCCGCTGCTGCAACACCCGCGGCCAGGCAGGACGTTGCTTATTGGTGCTTTTCGGTCACTGAGATAGCTCTTGCCTGGTCCTATTCGGCCCTGTCACACTTTGGGACTGACACTGTCCAGGGGGCCCGGGTCAGTCGGGCGGAAAGTAGCTGCGGATGTCAAGAACATGGCGATGGCTCGTACCAATTGCTGCAGCCGGGGGGCTGATCGTTTCGGGTGTAGTCTCAGCGGCGGATGCCAGCACTTCGGCGCTGGCGCAGCCAGCGCAGACGCCCACCGTCACCATCAGCGCCAAGTCGCTGCCTCCGGTCGTCACGCACGATGTCTGGGTTGTCTACAATGCAGCCCAGGGCTACAACACCGTGACGATCTCGGGCACTGTCTCAGAATCGACAGCAGGCCAGGTGGCCGCGCTCTACGCCCAGCCGTTCCCGTACAAGTCGCCTGCCGCGCCGGTATCGGGCCAGACCTTGACGCTTTCGACCAGCTCTACGCCCACGGCGTACAGCTTCACGGCCGAGCCGACGATCGCCACCAAGTACACCGTTGAGGTGCTTCCGAGTAGCACTGTCAGCACACCCGTCGTCGGCCAGTCTTCGACCGACACCGTCTACGTCGCGACGAACCAGGGTTACACCTCGACTAAGTGTCGCCGTCCGGTGTGCCACCTGACGCTGAAGGTCTACACCCACCTCCCGAAGTCGGCGTACGCAACCGAGAGCCGCAAGAAGTGGTACTTCTACTTCGCGTACAAGCTCTCAAGGACCGGCGAACCGCCCTACCCCAAGATGATCGACCTTCAGCGGACGGCAAAGATAAGCAAGCCGAAGAAGATCAGCTCCACCGAATTCGAGCGGACGATCACTTGGTCATTCCGCTTCAACAACGACGGGTACTCCTACGCCTTCAACTTCTGTTCCAAGGACTCCGAGTCCAAGGACGGCATCAACCTTCCTGGCTCGCACAGCTGCGGGGTCAAGAAGATCCGGAGGACCATCATCTACCTCGGATAGCGCCTATCTGCACCTCCGGGGCGGCGCGGTCGAGCGATCGGCTCGCAGGCCGCGCCCCGGCGCAGCCGTTAGGCAGCGTTGCCATTCTGAGGCCGATCAGTGACATATCCGTGATCGATAAGCTAAAGTAAAGCGATCCTGATTCCTTCCTGTCGGATCTGGCCCCGCCGGGTTTGCGCGCCTGGCGGGGCCGCCGCATTTCCGGCTGCGGGCCGCCTCGCCATCAGCAGAACGGGTCTCCGCTATCCGTAAAAGAGGCGCTGCATGACGGCCCGGGCCTGCCTGGCTGACCGCCGCCAGTCTTGGGCGAGGTCCTGGGCGCCATCGGGCGGATAGCCAAGGACCTGAGCCACCACGGCCAGGTCGCCGGGCAGGGACGGCAGCGTGTCCGATGGCCGGCCGCGCACGAGCATCACGGCGTCTCTTATCCGCCTGGCCAGCAGCCAGGATGCGATCAGCGATGCCGCGTCGCCGGCTGAGATCAGGCCCGCGGACCTGGCTGTCGCCAGCGCCGCGTGCGTCCTGGTAGTACGCAGCTCGGGAACGGCCCAGGCGTGCTGGAGCTGCAGCAGCTGGGCGACCCATTCGACGTCCGACAGTCCGCCCGGCCCGAGCTTGAGGTGCAGCGCGGGCTCGACGCCGCGCGGCATCCGCTCAGCTTCCATCCGCGCCTTGATCCGGCGGATCTCCCTGATGCCGGCCTGGTCGATACCGCCTTCCGGGTACCTGATCTCATCGGCCATCGCGATGAACGCGTCGCCGACGCGACGATCCCCGGCCGTGAACTCGGCCCGCAGCAGGGCCTGCGCCTCCCAGGGAACGGCCCACCGCCGGTAGTAGGCGCGGTAGGAGGCAAGCGTCCGCACGAGCGGCCCCTGCCGCCCCTCCGGTCGCAGGCCCGCATCGACGATGAGCGCGGGATCCGGCCCGGGCCTGCTGAGCAGTGCGCGCAAGCGCTCGGCGACGGTGTGCGCGGCCCGGGTTGCCGCCTCGTCGCCGGCGCCAGGCAGCGGATCGTGCACAAAGAGCACGTCAGCGTCGCTGGCGTATCCCATCTCGTGGCCGCCGAAGCGGCCCATGCCGATCACCGCGATGCGGGTTGGCAGCGGGCCAGCGGTGCGTTCAGCTTCGGCAACCGCGGCCCGCAGAATCGCCGCGACGCTGACTTCCGCCACGGCGGTCAGTGCCTCGCCGGTATCGTCAATCCGCGCCAGGCCGAGCACGTCGGCTGCCGCAGTCCGCAGCAGCTCACGGCGCCGGATCGCCAGTACGGCGCGCGCGCCCTCCTCCGCATTGTCATGCCGGCGCACTGCGGCCGACGCCTCGGTCAGCAGCTCGGCATGCGGCCGGGCCGCGAGCTCGGCATCGTCGCCGAGCATGGCGACCGCCTCTGGCGCGCGAAGCAGCAAGCCGGCCGCGTACCTGCTCGATGCCAGCAGCCGGGCCATCCGCTGGGCCACGACCGCGTTGTCGCGCAGCAGCCGCAGATACCAGGGCGATCTGCCGAGTGCCTCGCTGACCTGACGAAAGGCCAGCAGCCCGGCGTCGGGCTCAGGGGCGTCGGCCAGCCAGCCGAGCAGGACCGGCAGCAGGGTCCGCTGCATCGCCGCCTTGCGGGACATCCCGGCCGTCAGAGCCTCGATGTGCCGCAGCGCCCCGGCCGGGTCGGCGTAACCCAGCGCCTCGAGCCGGTCTCGCGCCGCCTCTGGAGTGAGGCGGGTCACCTCGCCGGGCAATCGCGCCACCGCGTCGAGCAGGGGACGGTAAAACAGCTTCTCGTGCAACTGCCGGGCCTGGCCCGCGTGCTGCCGCCATTCTGCCGCCAGGGCCTGGGCAGGATCAGCGGAGGCGAGCTGCGACAATGACGCCGAAGCCGAATCCGCTGCCGGGCCAAGCCGCATCCGCCGCAGGGCGCGGCCGACCTCTCGCAGCACGGCCGGGTCCTCAGGCAGCAGGTGCGTTCGCCGCAGGCGTCGCAGCTGCAGGAGGTGCTCGACGTTGCGCAAGAACCGGTAGGCCTCCGCCATCGCTGCCGCGTCGGTCCGCCCCACGTAACCGCCTGCAGCCAGGGCGGCGAGCGCTGGCAGGGTGGCCGGCTCGCGCAAAGTCCCATCCCCGCGCCCGTGCACGAGCTGGAGCAGCTGCACGGTGAACTCGATGTCCCGCAGACCGCCCGGCCCGAGCTTGAGCTCGCGGCCGGCTTCGTCCGGCGGGAGGCTCGCTACCACGCGGCGGCGCATCGCCTGCACGTCGGCGACAAAGTCATCACGCTGCGCCGCGTGCCAGACCGTGGGCATGACCGCCGCCAGGTAGTCGGCCCCCACGCGCGCGTCCCCGGCCACGAAGCGCGCCTTAAGCAGCGCCTGGAACTCCCAGGTCTTCGCCCAGCGCTCGTAGTAAGCCCGGTGACTGGCGATCGTCCGCACCAGCGGGCCGTCGCGACCCTCGGGCCTCAGGTTCGGGTCGACAGGGAACAGCTGACCCTCGGGCGTCGACTGCGAGCACACCCGGATCATGCCGCTGGCCAGGGCGGTTGCCGTCCGCAGCGCAGTGACATCGTCGCCTGGAACGGCCGGTTCGGCCGGGCCGGCTGCGAAGATCACGTCCACGTCGCTGGCGTAGTTCAGCTCGCGCGCGCCGGTTTTGCCCATCGCGATCACCGCGAGGCGACCGCCGCGCTGGCCCGCCGGCAGTTCCGCCCTGGCAATCGCCAGCGCCGCCTCCAGGGCCGCACTGGCCAGGTCTGCCAGCGCGGTCATTGTCTCGTCCAGTGACCTGGCCCCGGTCAGGTCCAGGGCCGCGAGCTGCAACAGCCGGCGCCGGTAGGCGATCCGGAGTCTGGTGGCCGGAACGCGCCCGTCCGCCATAGCGAGGTCAGCCACCGGCGCCGGCCCGGCCGTGGCGCCAACGGCCGCCAGCAGGTCCTCCCTCAGCTCAGCCCCGTCATCTTTGGCAGGGAACGAGGCGTCGCGGGCTAGCAGCCGCCAGTCAGCCGGATGTCGGCTCAGGTGATCACCGAGAGCTGCGCTCGCGCCGAGGACGCTGACCAGCCGTTCCCGTAGCTGGTCGTCCTCGCGTAGCGCCTGCCGCAGCCCGGTGTCCGGCGCCAGCCGGGCCAGCCCCGCCAGCGCCAGGTCGGGATCGGCCGCCCCCGCCACCTCGTGCAGTAGCAGGATGTCCGCTCCGTCGCCACCGACGTCCAGCGCGAGCTCGCTGATCAGCGCCTGGGCTCGGGCCGTATCGGCGAAGCCCATGGCCGCCAGCTGCCCGGCCAGTGTTCCGCGGGGCGTAGTCACGACTGCACGTTAGCGACCGGGCGCGGCTCCTGCGCGTGACAGGCCCGGACAGTCAGAGGACGCCGAGGTAGCGATCCAGTTCGAACTCGGACACCTCGCGGCGGTATGCCTGCCACTCCTCGTTCTTGTTGCGGAGGAAGAAGTCGAAGACGTGCTCCCCCAGCGTCTCGGCGACCAGCTCGCTGCCCTGCATCACCGATATTGCCTCCGACAGGTTTTGCGGCAGCGGCGCGATCCCCAGCGCGTGCCGCTCGGTGGAGGTCAGTGCCCACACGTCGTCCTCGGCGCCAGGCGGCAGCTCGTAGTCGTCCTCGATGCCGCGCAGCCCGGCCGCCAATATCACGGCGAACGCCAGGTATGGATTGCACGCCGAGTCGATCGAGCGGAACTCGATCCGCGTTGCGTTGCCCTTCGTCGGCTTGTACATGGGAACCCGGATCAGCGCCGACCGGTTGTTGTGGCCCCAGCAGACATACGCCGGCGCCTCGCCGCCGGCGCTGGCGATCCGCTCGGTACCGCCCCACAGCCGCTTGTAGGAGTTGACCCACTGGTTGCACACCGCGGTGATCTCGGCCGCGTGCCGCAGCAAGCCGGCGATGAACGCCTTGCCCACCTTGGACAGGTGATACTCGCCGCCGGGCTCGTAGAAGACATTGCGGTCGCCCTCGAACAGCGACATGTGCGTGTGCATGCCGGAGCCCGGGTACTCGGTGAACGGCTTCGGCATGAATGAGGCGTAAACGCCCTGCTGCAGCGCCACCTCCTTCATCGCCAGCCGGAACGTCATGATGTTGTCGGCGGTGCTCAGGGCATCGGCGTAGCGCAGGTCGATCTCCTGCTGACCCGGCGCGCCCTCGTGGTGGCTGAACTCGACGGAAATGCCGAGGCCCTCGAGCATGCTGATCGCCTCGCGGCGGAAGTCGTGGGCGATGCCGTGCGGCGTGTGATCGAAGTAGCCGCCATTATCGATCGGCCGCGGCTTGGCGCCGGGCTCTGGCTTCTCCCTCAGCAGGAAGAACTCGATCTCCGGGTGCGTGTAGAAGGTGAAGCCAAGCCGGGATGCCCTGGCCAGGGCGCGCTTGAGCACGTGCCGCGGATCGGCGTAGGACGGGGAGCCGTCCGGGAGCAGGATGTCGCAGAACATCCGCCCGGTCCCGGCGCGGTCATTGCCCACCGGCATGAGCTGGAATGTGGACGGATCGGGCTTGGCGAGCATGTCCGCCTCGTAGACCCGAGCAAACCCCTCAACCGCTGACCCGTCGAAGCCGATGCCCTCGGCGAAGGCGCCTTCCAGTTCGGCCGGAGCCACGGCAACCGACTTGAGGAAGCCGAGCACGTCGGTAAACCACAACCGGACGAACCGGATATCACGCTCTTCGAGCGTGCGCAGCACGAACTCTTCTTGCCTGTCCACCGCCACAGTCTGCCCGGCGTATGTTTCCTGCTTGTTACCGGGCCTGGCGGACGGGCTGGGGACGGGATCAGCGTGCGGCATCGCGGGCAACTCGGCCAGGCCCATTAGGCTGGGACCCGTGGTTCAGCTGCGGATCGGGCTCGCTCAGGTCAACGCGACCGTGGGCGATCTGGCTGGCAATAGCGACAAAGTGATCGAGTGGACGATGCGCGCGGCCGAGCAGGGCGCGGGGATCGTGATCTTCCCCGAGATGGTGCTGACCGGTTACCCGGTCGAGGACCTGGCGCTGCGAAAGTCCTTCGTGGACGCGTCAATCGCTGCGCTGCACCAGCTCGCTGCCGACCTCGCAGCCGAGGGCCTCGACGGCGTGGCCGTCGTCCTCGGTTACCTGGACCGCCGGATCGGGCAGCGACCGAGGGTGGGCGTCCCGGCCGGAGCGCCGCTGGATGCAGCGGCCGTCCTGCACGGGGGCACAGTCAGGATCACCTCAGCTAAGCATCACCTGCCGAACTACGGCGTCTTCGACGAGTACCGCTACTTCCTGCCCGGCGACACCCTGCCGGTCTTCCGGCTGCCAGCCGACGGCGGCGAGTCCGTCGACGTCGCGGTCGCGATCTGCGAGGACCTGTGGCAGGACGGCGGGCCGGTAGCCGTCACGCGCATGGCGGGCGCCAGCCTTCTGGTGGTACCCAACGCCTCGCCCTACGAGCGGAATAAGGACGACGTCCGGCTCGAGCTATGCCAGCGGCGAGCCCGCGAGGCCGGGGCGGTACTCGCCTACGCGAACATGGTCGGCGGCCAGGACGAGCTCGTCTTCGACGGCGACTCGATCATCGTCTCCGCTGACGGCGACGTGCTCGCTCGGGGACCGCAGTTCGACGAGGCCCTGGTGCTGGCCGACCTGGACCTTCCGGCGGCCAACCCGGGCGTGCCCACCGGGCAGCAGCGGGCGAACGCCGGTGACGGGACGACCATGACGATCGAGCGAATCGAGCTCGCGCCGCTGCCCGCCCCGAAGCCGGACACTCCGCTGGCCGCTCCGATGATCTGGCCCCGCCTGCCGGACCTGGCCGAGATCTACGGCGCCCTCGTGCTCGGCGTCCGGGACTACGTCCGCAAGAACGGCTTCGCCTCGGTCATCCAGGGACTGTCCGGCGGGATCGACTCGGCACTGTGCGCCACGATCGCGACCGACGCACTCGGCCCTGATCGCGTCAACGTCGTGCTCAACCCGAGCCCCTACTCCTCCGAGCACTCGGTCACTGACGCCGAGGACCTGGCCAGCCGGCAGGGCATCCACGCGCGCACGATCCCGATCAAGCCCATGATGGATGGCTTCGCCACCAGCCTCGACCTGCACGGGCTGGCGGCTGAGAACCTGCAGGCCAGGATCCGCGGCATGATCTGGATGGCGCTATCCAACTCCGAAGGGCACCTGGTCCTCGCCTGCGGCAACAAAAGCGAGCTCGCGACCGGCTATTCCACCATGTACGGCGATGCGGTCGGTGGCTACGCGCCGATCAAGGACGTGCCGAAGACACTGGTCTGGGAGCTGGCGAGGTGGCGCAATCAGCAGGCCGCCGAGCGCGGTGAGACGCCGCCCATCCCGGAGAACTCGATTAGCAAGCCGCCCAGTGCTGAGCTCGCGCCGGGTCAGCTGGACACCGATTCGCTGCCCGACTATCACGTGCTCGACAGGCTGCTCGATGACTACGTGGAGAAGGACATGGGCTCAGCTGAGCTCATCGCCGCCGGCCACGACCCGGCGCTCGTGGAGCGGGTGATCCAGCTCGTCGACCGAGCCGAGTACAAGCGACGGCAGTACCCGCCCGGGCCTAAGATCAGCGCCAAGAACTTCGGTCGTGACCGGAGGCTGCCGATCACCAGCCGCTGGCGCGAGCCGCGCGCAGGCTAATCCCCCATCTGGCGGGCGGTGGCAGCATGACCGTGATGAGCCGGTTCTTCGAGCGGGCGATGAAGCTTCCGCCTCCGCAGACCCGCGACCTCGAGGTGCAGCGCGACCTTCGCGTGCCGATGACTGACGGCGTCACGCTGCTGGCCGACCGGTACGTGCCCGCGGCGGCGGGATCCGAGCAACTACCGCTGATCCTGGTGCGCTGCCCGTATGGCCGACGTGGCCCGTTCGGGATGCTGGCCGGACGGCTGTTCGCCGAGCGGGGCTTTCAGAGCATTGTGCAGAGCTGTCGCGGCACCTTCGGCTCAGGCGGCGAACTCGACCCGCTTGGCGTGACGGAGGCTGCGGACGGGCTGGCCACCGTGGAATGGCTGCGTAAGCAGCCGTGGTATCCCGGCTCCTTCGGGACCTGGGGTCCCAGCTATCTCGGCATCACCCAGTGGGCCCTGGCCACGCTCGGGCTGCCCGACCACAAGGCGATGGCCCTGCAAGTCAGCAGCACGCGCCCGCGGGAGCTGATCCAGCCGAACGGCTCTTTCAGCCTGGAGACGATGCTCGAGTGGATCGACCAGGTGGCGCGGCAGGAGCGCAGGGGCGCGATCCTCCGCCAGCGGCTGCGCGCACCGAAGCTGCGCGAGCTGGCCGGGCGTCTGCCACTCGGCGATCTGGACCGGCTGGCGACGGGTGCGACCTTGCCGTACTGGCAGTCCTGGCTGACCGAGGACGACGAGTTCTGGGAGCGGCACCAGTTTGCTGCCGGGCCCGGCCGCCTCACCGCGACCGTTGCGATGACCGCGGGATGGTACGACATCTTCCTGCCGGCGCAGCTGCGTGACTATGCCAGGCTGCGCGAGGCCGGCCATCAGCCGCAGCTCACCATCGGCCCGTGGCGGCATACCGACGACGAGGCGGTCGGTGCCTGGATACGCGATGGCCTGGACTTCCTGCGCGCGCAACTAAACTCCTCCGCTAGCCTGGATGCAGGCGGCACTTCGCCAAGAGTCCGCATCTTCGTCACCGGCGCGGAGCAGTGGCGTGAGCTGCCAGACTGGCCGCCGCCCAGCCGCCAGCAGACGTGGTACCTGCAGCCGGACGGCGGTCTCGGTCCTGCCCTGCCCGCGGCCAGCGACCCAGATCGCTACACCTACAATCCGGCTGATCCCACCCCCGGCGTGGCCGGGCCGGTGGGCAACTCCGGCCGCGCCCGGGTAGACAACCGGATCCTGGAGGCGCGCCCGGATGTGCTCACCTATACCAGCGCGCCGCTGCCGGCTGACATCGAGGTGATGGGCGTTCCCGTCGTCACCCTCCATGTCGGGTCGACTCGCGAGCACACGGACTTCTTCGCGCGGGTGTGCGAGGTGAACCCGGCCGGGCAGTCGCTGAATGTCTGCGATGCCCTGCTGCGGCTGTCCCCTGGACAGCCGGCCGCCGCCGCGGACGGCACCCGGCTCTCGCAGTTCGAGCTCTGGCCGCTCGCGCACCGATTCGCCGCCGGGAACAGGGTGCGGCTCCAGGTGTCCAGCGGCGCGCACCCGCGCTACGCCCGCAACCCCGGCACAGCTGACCCGCTGGCCACCGCCATGCGCCTGGTGACTCAGGATCAGCGCGTGTACCACGACCCGGGGCATCCGTCCGCGCTGACGCTCCCGGTGCTGGTCACCGATACGCGCTGACGCCGAGGCGGATCGCCAGCGCGAGCCCGCAGCAGCCGATGAACACGCGCAGGCCCCTGGCAGGCAGGTGCCGCACGAGCGACGGCCCGATCCAGCCGCCGATCAGGAAGCCGGCCGCGAGCGGCAGCGCCGCGCTCCACCGCACCGGGCCGAAGATGGCGAACCCGAGTCCTGCCACGGCATTGGCCAGGCCCGATATCACGTTCTTCAGCGCGTTGGTCCGCGCGAGCGACTGCGCATACAGGCGAGTCAGCAGAGCCAGCATGAGAACGCCGCCCGCCGCTCCGAAGTACCCGATGTAGACCGCAACCGCGAAGGCCCCGGCCCGCGGAAGCCATCCGCCGCGCGCGTCAGCAAGGCGCCGGGAAACGGCTGCCGCGCCGCCTGGGCGGCCCGCGGATTCCGCCCCGGCGTCCACGTGTACTGGCGGGCGCAAGATGACCAGCGAGCCGAGCGCGATCAGCACGGGCGCCACGTATTCAAAGCCGCGGCCCGGCGTCAGCAGCAGCAGCGCCGCGCCAGTTCCGCCGCCCGCTGCGGTCAGCAGGCCGAGCGTGCGAACCCGGTGGCCCTGGCCGGCCAGCTCGGGTCGTGAGCCAGCGGCCGCCCCGACCGCGGTGAACATGAGGGCCACTGTGTTGGTGACGTTGGCGCTGACGGGCGGCAGCCCGAGCGCGAGCAGCGCCGGGTAGGACACCACGGACGCCAGGCTCGCGACGGTACTGACAATGCCAGCGAGAACTCCGGCCCCGAGCAGCGCGGCCACGTAGCCAGCAGTGCTCACAGCACCGGGCCTATGATCGCACCGCCTCGAATGCCCGCCCGGCACGGGTCGCGACCGCACCCGGCCGGAACAGGCCGGCGGTGCCGTCACCGCCAGTGGCCGGGAGCGCGAACCAGGCGTAGCGCTGCACGAAAGTGAGCCGCTGCAGCATCGACGTGGCGGCTGTCAGGAAGGCCGCCTGCTGGCGTGCGGACGGGAAGACGGTCGTCGAACCGAACCTGATCAGCGCAAACTCGGTGAGCCAGATCGGCAGGTGGTAGCGGGCGTGAATCGCCCGCAGGTACGACTCGAGTTGCTGAACGGCCGCGCTGGTGGCGAAGTCCGCCCCGTACCAGTGCACCGTGATGAAGTTGACCCGGTAGCCTGCCGCCTTGGCACCCTTCATGAACTGGTCCAGCCAGCTGCCAGGCGTCGCGGCGTTGGCTGCCACTGCCGGGCTGCCGAGCGTCAGGTGCGTCGCCATCAGCCGGGGCCACAGCGCCAGTGCCTGGCTGACCGGCATGTTCGACTGGCCCCCGTTGTCAGGCTCGTTGAAGCCGAGCAGGTTAGGGCCTTCGCGGCGGACCTGCCTGAGGGTCGCGCTGGTGACGTCGGCCGGACCCCAGATCATCGGGACGAAGTGCACGCCGCGCGGGCTCGTGATGCCCTGATGGCTGGACCCCCAGGTGTAGTACCAGGACGCCCCCGACTTCCGCAGGGCCGCGTCGACGCCGCGGAATGTCCAGGCGCTGACGCCTTTCTTCGAGGCCTGCGCCGCCATGTCGGACACCAGCCGCGCCGTCCCGGCGGCCGCCTGCCCGCCGCCGGCCGGCGCACGCGCACCAGGTGCGACGGGGGCAGCGGCGCCGATCACGATAGCCGCAGCGCAGCCAACCGCGGCAAGACCGGCAATCAGCCGGGTTCGTCCGAGCATGCCTGCATCACCTCGTGTTCGCCAGCCGGTTGACGCATCGGATCATGTCATAGTTCGACGGACGTGCCAGGCACCAGGAAGGCGGCCGGCCCGGACCGCGCAGGTACCAGGCCCAGCAGGTTCTGCCACAGGTTCGCGCCCTTGTCGTTGAGCAGGGCGTCGTGGATCCAGTACGCGCGGTCGGGCGAAGCGGCCCGCAGGTAATCGGCGACGTCGCTGAACTTCAGCCACGGCCCGCTGACCGGGACTAGCAAGGTCGGGATTGCCTCGTCCGGCACCGTGAACGAGTCGCCGGGGTGGAATATCTTGCCGTCCACGGCAAACCCGGTGTTCGGCACGATCGGGATCGCGCTGTCGACCCGCGCGTGCTCGCTGCCGTAGACGTGCACGTCGAAGCCGGCCACGCTGAACGCATCACCGTCGCGCACGGCGTGCACGCGCCCGCCGAACTCACCGAACTGGCTGGCGACCGCCGTGCTCGCCCACAGCTCCAGTTCCGGCCCGGCGGTCATCGCGCTCCGGACCGCAGCGTCGTCGACGTGATCGACATGCTCGTGCGTGATCAGTATCGCGGCGGCGCCGTCCAGCACGCCCGGCCCGGCCCAGATGCCCGGATCGATGACCAGGCGCGCCTCGTCCTTCTCCAGCCGCACGCAAGCGTGCCCGAGCTTGGTGAGCAGCATGACAGCGAGCGTACAGCTCAGCGCGCGGCGAGCCCCCGGAGCAGCTCCTCGACAACCCGCCGGGCGTAGCGGGAGTCGGCCGGCCCGGACGCGTACATGCTCGCCAGAACTGCACCATCAAGAAGGAACGAGGCCGCCTCGATGTCGGTGTTCTCCCGCAGCTCGCCGGTCGCGACGCCACGCCGCAGCACGGACCGCACTACGTCGCGGCGCGGCTGCACAACAGTCTGGATGTAGCGTTCCATGAGCCGCGGGTAGCGCGAGCCCTCGCCCTGCAGCAGCGCGAACAGCCTGGCCCGGCGCCGGTCGCCGGTCTCCCTGCGGATGGCGTTCAGCAGCGCGATCAGGTCGGTGCGCACGGACCTGCCCTGCGGCTCCGGCAGTTCGGTCCGCAGCAAGCTGATGGCGTCCAGCAGCATGTCCTCTTTGCCCGGCCAGCGGCGGTAGATCGTCGCCTTGCCGACACCGGCCTTGGCTGCGACCTGCTCGATGCCCAGCGCGTCCGGGCCGCAGTCGGCGAACAGGTCAAGCGCCGCCAGCAAGATGGCCTGCTCAGCCCGCTCGCTGCGGGGGCGACCTGGGCGGCGCGACGGCGGCACGGCGTCGCCGGCACGGTTCCCGGCAGCTGGCGCGGATGCCCGTCCGGCGGCCGCCCCGCGGCTAGGCATCGAGGACTCCTGCATTCGTGACGATCTCGCCAGGACCGGGCGCGATCTCGCGGGTGGCGGCGCCGCCCGCCGCGGCCGCCCGGCCCGGCATCCAGACTCCGATGGCGACCGCGCCGAGCACGGCGATCAGCACCGAGATCAGCGCGGCTACGTGCATCGCATCGACGAACGAGGCGCTGGCGGCCGTCATCAGCCGGCTGCCCGCTGGCCCGAGGTGAGCGGCGATCACCTGGGTCTGGGCGATCGAGACCGTCGCTGTGTGCCTGACGCCTGGCGGGAGGACGCCGAGGTAGGGCTGCAGCCTGGCGCGGTAGGCGTCCGCAAGCACCGACCCCAGCACGGCGACCCCGAGGGCGACCGCGACCTGCCGGGAGGTGTTGGTGATGGCTGAGCCAGCGCCGCCGCGCTCCCGCGGTACGACCGACATCACGCCTTCCGTCGCCGACGGCATGACCAGGCCCATGCCGGAGCCCTGGATCGCGAAGGTCAGCTCGAGCAGCCAGACCGGCGAGCTGGTACCGAGCAAGTGGTAGCCGATGAGCGCACCGGACATGACGACCAGGCCGCTGGTGCACACTGCCTTTGCGCCGAACCGGCGCACCAGCCGGGCACTGCGGGTGGCGAACAGCAGCTGGCCAGCGGCCAGCGGGATCGTCAGCAAGCCGGCGTGCAGCGGGCTGTAACCGCGCACATTCTGCGTGTAGAAGCTAATGAAGAAGTAGACGCCGCCCATCGCGAAGAACACCAGCGAGATCGCGGCCGCCGACGAGGACAGCCGTGGATCCCGGAACAGCCGGACGTCCAGGGACGGGTGATCCGTCCTGGCCTCATGCCAGACGAACATGGCCAGCGCTGCCAGGCCGCCGCCGACCGGGCCGAGGACATCGGCGCGGATCCAGGAGCCGGTGTCACCCCCCTGGATGATCCCGTAGACGACGAGCACGAGCCCGGCGATCGACAGCAGGACGCCGGGGATGTCCACCCGGCCCGGATGCGGACTCTTCGACTCCGGCACGAGCACTGTGATCGCAGCGATGCCGGCGGCGGTCAGCGGGACGTTGATCAGGAAGACCGAGCCCCACCAGAAGTGATCGAGGAGCAGGCCGCCGACGATCGGGCCGACGGCGATGGCGACGCCAACCGCTGAGGCCCAGATCCCGATGGCGCGGGGCCGCTCCCCCGGCTCGAAGACGTTGGTGATGACCGAGAGCGTCTGGGGCATGACCGCCGCGCCGCCAAATCCCATCGCGGCCCTGGCCCAGATCAGCTGATCGGGCGACTGCGCGTACGAGCACAGCAGCGATGAGACGCCGAACAGCGCCATGCCGATGATCAGCATCCGGCGCCTGCCGATGCGATCACCGATCACGCCGAAGGTGAACAGCAGGCCCGCGAAGACCAGGGTGTAGGAATTGATCGCCCATTCAAGCTGGCTCTGGCTGGCGCCGAGCCCGGTGCGTGGCTCGGAGATGGTCTTCAGCGCGATATTAAGGACCGTATTGTCCAGAACGATCGCAGTGAGACTGATGACCAGAACGCTGAGGATGATCCAGCGCCGCCCGTGGACCGCCGTTCCGTCCATGCCTGCCTTAGGGAAGCGTGAGCCGACGCGACGAGTTGTGGGTTTGGGCTCGTCAAAAACGATACGAGACATGATCGTATCGCAACTTCGGCACGATAAGTGCCCCTGTTCACTGGCCGGCCGCCGTGCGATCATCAGATGGTCCGGGGACGCCACAAGGGCGCAACGAGACGCGGAGGATTGACATGACTGCAGAGCAGGGCCTGCACGAGGCCGCGCCAGCCACTTCACCAGCCGGGACCCCAGAGCCGCTCTACGGCGGCCAGGCGGCCCGGCGCCTGACTGTCAGGGACATCGCAGCCGCCAAGGCGCGCGGCGAGAAGTGGCCCATGCTCACCGCCTATGACGCGCTGACCGCCTCTGTCTTCGATGCGGCCGGGATCCCGGTCCTGCTCGTCGGGGACTCGGCGGCCATGGTCGTCTACGGCCACGATTCCACGATTCCCGTCACGGTGGACGAGCTGATCCCGCTGACCGCCGCCGTGGTCCGCGGCACCAGCCGGGCCATGGTCGTGGCTGACCTGCCCTTCGGCTCCTACCAGACCTCCCCCGCCACGGCCCTCGAGACAGGGACCAGGTTCCTGAAGGAGGCCGGCGCCCAGGCGGTCAAGCTCGAGGGCGGCTACCGGGTGATCAGGCAGGTCGAGGAGCTGGCTGCTGCCGGGATCCCGGTCATGGCCCACCTCGGCCTCACGCCGCAGTCGGTCAACGCCTTCGGCGGCTACCGGGTCCAGGGCCGGGGCGAGGACGGCGAGCGACTGCTGCATGACGCTAAGGCGCTGCAGTCGGCCGGGGCCTTCTCGGTCGTGCTGGAGTGCGTGCCGGCAGAACTGGCCGAGCGGGTGACCGCGAGCCTCGACATTCCGACCATCGGCATCGGAGCCGGCCCGCATTGCGACGCCCAGGTGCTGGTCTGGCAGGACATGGCCGGCCTCTCGCCACGCACGGCGAAGTTCGTCAAGCGGTACGCCAACGTGGCCAGCGTGCTCAGGGATGCGGCGACCTCGTTCGCCGCGGACGTGGTCGGCGGCAGCTTCCCGACGCCGGAGTACTCCTACCGCTGATCCGCAGTGCCGATTCAGGCGTGGGGTCAGACGTCGGTGATGCGGATCCCGGCGTGTGCCTTGTACCGGCGGTTGATGGACACCAGGTTGGCTGTGAACGCCTCGACCTGGCCGCAGTTGCGCAAGCGCCCGCCGTAGATGCCGCGCATGCCGGGGATCTCGCCCGCCAGGGCAATCACCAGGTCGGTGGCCGGGCGGTGATCACCGAGCACCAGAACGTCCAGGTCCATGCGGTCGACACCCGGATCGAGCAGCAACGTGGCCGACACATGGTGGAACGCGCCGACGATCGTGCTGTCTGGCAGTACCGCCGCCGCCTGCTGAGCGGCGCTGCCTTCTGGCACGCTCAGCGGGAACGCGCCATGCGCGTCGAAGCCCATCGGGTTGACGCAGTCGATGACGATCTTTCCGGCAAGCTGCTCGGCCAGTGCGGCAAGCAGGTCCCTGTGGCCTTCCCACGGGATCGCGGCAATCACGATGTTCGCCTCGACTGCGACGTCAAGGTTTACCCCGCCGCCCAGCAGCGGCTCGCCGCCCAGCTCGGCAGCAGCCACGCTCGCCCGCCGGGCGTCCCTGGAGCCGATGAGCACGCGATGGCCGGCCATCGATAGCCGCCTGGCCAGCCCCCGGCCCTGATCGCCCGTCCCGCCGAGGACGCCGATAACGAGATGAGAGACATCCGGGAGGCCGGTGCCGGTGGAGTCAGCCGTCATGGGCCCGATCCTGTCAGATGCCGTCGGCTGCGCTGAGACTGACTCCTGGCGGCGGTCAGGTTCCCTCGACCACGCGCGCTGCCCGGTGTTCTGCCGCGCTGGGGCTGGCGGTCGGGCACCATAAGGGAATGAACGCTGATCAGGTCGCGGCGCTCCGAGCGCTGCTCGAGCCGACCGGATGGCTGGACCGGACATCATCGTTCGCGCGTGCGGTCCGGCGCAGCGCGCGCACGCCTAACGGGCTGCTGATCGTCGGCACAGATGGCTATGAGCCCTGGCACATGACGGCGCACCTTGCTAACGAGAGCCACCTGGCTGGCCTCCCCGAGCTGGCTCCGACCCTGGTCCGCTGGCGGCCCGAGCCAGGTGCGCCCCCGCATCTGGCGATCGGCCTGGACCGGCTGCGCGCGACGAACCGTGAGGAGACGCTGCTGGTTGTCAGCCCGCAGCTCGCCCCGGCGGAGCTGCTCGAGCGAGTGGACGACGTGCGCCGCACTGGTGCCACGATCTTCGCACTCGACGCCGATGACCCTGAGCTGGACGGGCTCGCTCATGAGTCGCTCCCCGTCAGGCCTGGCATTGCGCCGGTGTCGTTCAGCGCGGCTCAGCATCTGGTCAGCGGCGCGATGGCCGAGGACGGGGACAGTGTCGGACTCCAGTACTCAGTGGCGCGACCGGCTCGCTCCGTCGGTGGGGCAGGGTCCGTAGGCGGGACGTCCACGCTGCGCGCCAGGCTGGCCCGGCTGCTGGATGCCGTGAGCGGCCCGACCGACGAGTAGCCGGCCTGGCGGCTAGCCGGGAGCGCCCTGGCCGGGCTCAGCCGGCTGCGCGCCAGGCTCGGCAGGGCCGCTCTTGTCGTTCCGGTCATCGTCGCCGCCGTCCAGGCCGACAGACACCTGCTCCGGCGGCTGGACCGGGCGCCGGCCGCTGAGCTTGCGGATGCCATAGATCGGCGGCGGTGCCATGCGAGCGAACTGAGCGATCGCCGTGCCGACGATCGTTGCCTCGACGACGTGGTCCTTTCCGAACGGCACGATCGGGCACCGGCGCTCGGAGATCTGAGTCTTCGTCTCCCGTACCACCACGCCCTCGGCGCCCATCCTGACCAGGTCAAGCTCAAGCTCGTTCCGCGCGTCGGTGCGCGTCTGCCTGACCAGGTCGCTGTAGCCCTCGACCTCCACGTTCCCGGCGGTCCATCGGGTCTGGCCCTGGGTCAGCCAGTCGTCATGCCGGTAGCTGACGGCGACACCCAGCGCCAGCCCTACTGGCACGAAACCGTGCGCGACTAGCTTCGTGAAGTCCTGGCCCGAGAGGTCCGAAGCGAATGGCTGCGCGTGGCTGACCACGCCAGCCGCGCGGACAGCCGTGCCGAATGCCTTGAACTCCAGCACGCCCTCGTCCTCGCCGAACGGCCCGATCGTCAGCGTGACGCCGATGACGCCGAGCCCGCCCAGTGCCGCGCACTCCGCCGTCATCCTGCTGATCGCGGCCCGGCGAGCCTGGTACAGCACCGACACCAGCCGCCGGGCCGAGCCGATCGCAGCGGCGCCCCTCGGCGGCACCACCGGGCCCGGCCCGAGCCACGGCCCGCTTCCTGGCGGCCGGTAGGCCCGGCTCCCCTCGCCGCGGTAGACGGCCATGCCGTACGGGCACTCTTCGTCGCCGGCGTCACCGACGTGATAGACGGCCGCGCCCAGGACCTGGCCGACGGGCTGGAAGCCGACCCTGGAGATCGCGGCGAACTCGCTGACATCCAGCGAGGAGCCCCAGCTGCGGGTGGTTCGCATCTCCGCCAGGCGCGCCTGCGCCGAGGGCGGCAGTCCGTGCCCGGGCACCTCGGGATGGGACATCGGCATCAGCCCTTATGCGTCGAGGCTGAGCACCATCGTCGGTGTCTGGATGATGTGGTCTTCGCGCAGCGGCCGTACGGCCGTCCCGATGGCAAAGAACTCAGTGGTGTGCGAGCCCCACGCGTGACTGTGCTGTCGCAGCTGCACGCCGACGATACCCTCGGCGGCCAGCTCCTCCGCCTCCGCCTGCATCCGGCTCATGGCCAGCTCGCGAGCATCGTACAGAGCCTGGGTGAACTGCTCGAGCTCGACGTTCCGCCCGATGTTGCCCATCTTGCTGCCGAGCTTCTGGTGCGCGATGTGATACACGCACGACCCCATCACCATGCCGAGCGGCGCATAACCCGCGCGGATCAGCGTCCAGAAGTCCTGACCGGACAGGTCGGAGGTAAACGGCATGCCCTTGTTGTTGCGCCAGTTCGTGACGCCCCCGCCGCCTGCGCCAGGCTCCGCCACCACAGCGGTGCCCACCGCGATGAACTCCGCGATGTCAGCGCCGAACTCCTTCAGCTCCACATCCAGCCGGACGCCCACCACGCCATCCGCGCCCAGCGACTGTGCCTCGGCCTCCATCCGCGTCATCGCCAGCTCCCGCGCGTGATACATCGCCTGGGAGAGCACGTTGAGCTCCTGGCTCTGGCCCCAGCGGCCGATCTGCAAGCCGACGTGGTAGATCGAGCTCCCTAGTACCAGCCCGACTGGCCGGAAGCCGACCTCCCGCACCAGCAGGAACTCGTTCACCGACAGGTCCGAGGTGAAAATCGAGCCCGGCTGTCCTGGCCGCAGCTCGGCCAGCCTGCGCATCGCGTCCTGCGGGACTCCCAGCACCCCGAGGTCGGTGCCCTGCTGCTCAGTCATCGCGCTCCTCAGCGTCGAGTTCGTGGTGCCCGTGGCGTGCGCACTGCCAGCGCGGGCGGTCGGAGAGTGTCATGGGCCAAGTCGCACCCGCGCGGCCTGCCGTCGCTGCGGATCGAGTGACATGATCGCCAGCGGGGGCTTGCCCGGACCCCGCGGCTTGCCGAAATGCGCAATCGCCGTGCCGATGATGGTCGCCTCGAGTACGTGGTCCCGGCGGCCTTCCTGGACCGGGCACTCGTGCTCGCCGACCCGGATCTCCATCTGCTGCAGCACCACGCCGTTCGCTCCGTGCCGGGCGACGTCGCGCTCTAGCTGGTGCCTGGCGTCGTGACGGGTGGTGTTCACCAGGTCGGTGTAGCCCTGGACCTCCGTATTGCCCGCCCCCCACCGGGTCTGGCTGACCGTCACCCAGTCATCGTGCCGGGCGCCGATCGAAATGCCGAGGACCAGCCCGACTGGCACCCAGCCGGCCAGGATGAGCTTGGCGAAGTCCTGGCCGGACAGGTCAGAGGTGAACGGCTCGCGCAGCTGGACACCGCCAGGCGCCCGCACTGCCGTGCCGATGGCCTTGAACTCCAGGCCGCCCGCCGGGAAACTGCCGATCGTCAGCTTGACCCCGACCACGCCGTGGCCACCGAGTTCCTGGCACTCGCGGGTCATCCGGCCGATCGCCTGGCGCCTGGCCTCGTACATGGTGCGCACGAGCGGAGCGTAGGAGTTCAGCGAGCCGCTGCCGGACGTTGCGGTGACGGTGCTGTAAGGGGTCGCGGCCAGCACGCCGATCCGGCCTAGGCCGTACCCGCCGCCGTAGGCCGGGCAGCCGTATCCCCCGGTGTAACCGATGTTGTAGACCGCGGCGCCTAGCACTTGCCCGACCGGCTCGAATCCGGTGCTCTTGATCGCGGTGAACTCATCGGCCGTCAGCGCCGATCCCCAGGTGCCGCTCCGCCGGATCTCGGCCATCCGCGCCTCAGCGACAGGCGGAAGGCTCTGGCCCGGGTCATCCACGGTCACCCTGCGCCCCCTTGTCGCGCTTTCTGCCGCTGTCTTCACCCTACAAGACGGTGGGTCAGCTCCTGAGCAGCCCAGCCTGGTCAGCCTCGCGATCCTAGCTGTCGGCTTCCTCGCCTGGCCACCCGTCCTGAGCTTCCCACTCCTCGTTCCTGCGCTGCGCGATCTCCTGCCAGTGCTCGGCATCTTCCCTGGTCGCGTACGGCCCCAGCCGGTCCTTGCCCGGACAGCCCGGCCCTTGCTCCACCTCGTGATGCTTCAGGCAGAACCACCAGCTCTTGTCATCGCTCATGACCATTAGACTTCCAGATCATGGCTGCTACCCTCCACCCCGGCCGGATATCTCCGCCGCGCAGTGTGCCAGCGGGAATAGCCCGGCCAGAGTACGTGGGCCGGCGTGCCCCGCGCCTCGGCGAGCCGGACGTCAAGGATGCCGAGACCATCGAGCGCATGCGGGTTGCGGGCCGCCTGGCCGCCCAGGCCCTCGTCGAGGTCGGGCGCCACGTCGCGCCGGGAGTCAGCACCGACGAGCTGGACCGGATCGGCCACGAGTTCCTGATCGACCACGGCGCGTACCCCAGCACGCTGGGGTACCGCGGCTTTCCGAAGTCGCTGTGCACATCGCTGAATGAAGTCATCTGCCACGGCATCCCGGACGACACGATCGTCGCCGACGGCGACATCGTCAACATCGACATCACGGCGTTCATCGGCGGTGTCCACGGCGACACCAACGCGACGTTCCTGGCCGGGACCGCAGACTCCGAATCGCGACTGCTCGTCGAGCGCACCCAGGAAGCGATGATGCGCGGGATCCGCGCCGTGGCTCCCGGCCGGCCGCTGAACGCGATCGGCCGGGTCATTGAGTCTTACGCGCGCCGGTTTGGCTACGGAGTGGTGCGGGACTTCACCGGCCACGGCATCGGCACGACGTTCCATTCCGGGCTGGTGGTGCCGCACTTCGACGACCCGGCCGTCGGCGTGATCATGGAACCCGGCATGACCTTCACTATCGAGCCAATGCTGACGGTCGGCACCGTGGAGTACGACATCTGGCCCGATGGCTGGACGGTGGTGACCGCGGACCGCAAGCGCACGGCGCAGTTCGAGCACACTGTCGTCGTCACCGCCGACGGCTACGAGATCCTCACACTGCCCTGAACTGCACCCTGCCCTGAAGCGCGCTCGGCTGTTGCTTACCCGACTGCCGTCGGCACGCCGCGCGTGACCCTGGTTGGCGCCTCATCGACTGCATAGTCGCGGATCGTAAGGTCGGCGATGTTCGGATGCGATCCGACTGCTCTGCCCAGGTCGCTGGCAAGGAAAGTCTCATACGCGGCCCTGTCCTCCCACAGGTACACCCCGCCGCGCGCATCGCCCTCACCATGCAGCCAGACCTTGCTCACCAAGCCCGGCACCGCAGCGAACGCCGGCGCGAGCTCGTCGCAGGCCTGGGACCATCCGGCGTCATCGATGTCCTGGATTCGGTAGTCGAAGACTGAGATGTGCATCGTGCCTCCCCCGACGGTCTACTCTTCCGATGCTACGCCGGGCAATTAACGCGCGCGTCATCAATCAGGCGCTCTGGCAATGCCCGCCCGTCCAGGCTCAGCCCGCGGCGGCGCCCGGCCGGCGAGCCAGCCCGACGCCGGCGGGCCGTGCCGGCAGCCAGCTCGGCACGGGAGCCGCCGGTACCGGGAGCGGCGAGCCCTCGCACGCCAGGCTGCGCCCCGGCAGCCAGCTGAGCCAGCCCGGCAGGTACCAGGCCCAGTTGCCCAGCAGCGCCAGGGCGGCCGGCAGCACGACGCCGCGCACGATAGTGGCGTCAATGAGCACCGCAGCGGCCAGGCCGACGCCGAGCATCTTCACGTCGATCATCGACAGCGTCGCGAAGATCGAGAAGACCGCGACCATGATGATCGCGGCACTGGTCACGACTCCCGCGCTCTTGCCGACGCCGTCCACGATCGAGTCGGCGGCGCTTGCGCCGCCGGTCCAGAGCTCCCTGATCCGGCTGAGGATGAACACGTGATAGTCCATGCTCAGGCCGAACAGCATCACGAATGTGAACAGCGGCACCCAGGGGACCAGCGCCCCGAACGAGGTGAAGCCGAACAGGCCCTGCAGGTGCCCATCCTGGAAGATCAGCGTCATCAGCCCGTAGGCACCGCCCACCGAGAGCAGGTTCAGCACGATCGATACAACCGGGATGGTCACGCTGCGGAACGCGCACATGAGCAGCACGAAGGCAAGCAGCGCCACGACACCGAATACCAGCGGCGTCCGCGAATCCAGCATGGACCGCAAGTCGTAGCTCGATGCCGTATTGCCGGTGACGGCGAAGTTAGCGCCAGGCACCTTGCCGATCGTTGACGGAAGGATCTTGTTCTCCAGCGTCAGCAACGCCGAGTCGGACGCCTTGCTGGTGCCATCGCCCGCGAGCGGGACCTCCACCACCAGCGCCTTGCCATGCGCCACCGCGGCAACGCGGACCGGACCGTGGATCGCGCCGCCCTTGCCAGCGTCGGCCCGCAGCGCAGCGAGCTGCGCCTGCATCGCCGGGCTCTCCAGGTGAGAGCCGCTGACGACGACGTCAGCCGGGGCCGGCTTGGCCGGGAAATCGTGCTGGATGTCAGCCAGCACCTGCACCACGCCGAGATTGCTGGGCAGGTCGATCGCCGGGTTCCCGATACGCATGCCCAGCGCCGGCGCGCTCAGCGCCAGCAGCGCGGCGGCCGCGATGCAGCCAAGCAGCAGCGGCCTGCGCACCACCCGCCGGGCGAGGCCGGCCCACAGCCTGGACGGCTGCGGGTGCGTCAGGCGGCGGCCCAGGTACGGCAGCTGGCCCCGGTCGGCCCAGGGGCCGAGCCATGACAGCAGGGCCGGCAGGAAGAACAGCGAGCCGAGGACCGCGACCCCGACGACCATGATGGTGCCGACTCCGATACCGGTGAAGATGTCAATCCCGGTCAGGAACAGCCCGGCCAGCGAGACCATGACGGTCAGCCCGGACACCAGGATGGCACGTCCCGAGGTCGCGGCGGCGATCCCGACGACGGCTTGCTCGCTGTGACCGTTCATCCTTTCCTCGCGCTCGCGGCGCAGGTAAAAGAGTGAGTAGTCGACCCCCACCGCCATCCCGATCACGAGCACCAGCTCCGAGGTACCTGAGCCGACGGGCAGCCAGCGACCCAGGATCCCCAGCAGCGAGACTGCGGTGACAACCGCGGTTCCGGCAAGCACGACCGGGATCCCCGCGGCGATCACCGCGCCGAAGACAGCGAGCAGCAGGATCAGCGTCAGCGGGATTGACGTCCACTCCGACTGCCGGAAATCCTGGCCGAGTACGGCGCTGGCAACGCGGTCGGTGCTTGCGTCGCCGGCCTCGCTGACAATCAGGCCAGGGTGAGCAGCCTGGATCTTCCGCACGGCCGCCAGGTCTGTCAGAACCGTGGTGTCGGCGGCTGCGTTCGGCCCCGCGACGTTGAACGTGACCAGGGCCACGGTCCCGTGCCGGGCCATCAGTCCGCGGGCGCCGGGCTGGTACGGCGCGCGGATGTCGTCGGCCGCCTGCGGCAGCGCGGCGAGTGCCGCCTCGACCTGCAATGTGGCGTGCTTCACCTCAGCCGCGGTGTGCCTTACGTCTCTGGCAGCCGCCGCCGCCATGTGCCGCTCGCCTGCTCGGGCCCGAATCAGCACGCTCTCCGCTGGCGGCGTCACGACCCCGAGGTTCGTCAGGACCTGCTCACCGCGCCCGGCCTGGCCGGGGTCATACTGCTGGACGCCGTTACCGGCGGCGAACTGGCCGGCGATGAAGGCGGCCGCCATGAATGCCAGCCAGGCAGCGACTGTGGTCTTGCGGTGCCTCACGCTCCAGCAGGCAACGCGCTCCACGACGGGCCGGTGGCGTGCCGGTACGCCGGCAGGGTGAAGCTCGCGAGGGAGCAGGCGCATGGTCGCTCTCTGCATGGAATCTCGGGAAGATGCGAGCCGCCAGAGCGCCAAGGGCAGGGATCACGCGACGGCTAATTCCGGCAACTGTAACCCGCCCGCGCACCTGGGTGAGCCCGCTATGCACCTGTCCGGCCAGTTCTTTACCTTGGCGGGAGCTTTTCCGCCGCATACTCCCAGCTAGCCCCCAGACTGCCCGGTATCAGGCTCCGGGCTGCGGCGCTGGCGGAGGCGCGGCGGCCGCAGTGACATGATGCTGCGCATGGGTGAGCTGATCTTGATCAGGCACGGCGAGACCCAGTGGAGCCAGTCCGGCCAGCACACCGGCCGGACTGACGTGCCGCTGACCGGCGAAGGCCGGGCCGCTGCGATGGCACTTCGGCCGGCCCTGGCTGCCCGGCACCCGATAGCGGCGTTCGTTAGCCCGGCCAGCAGAGCGATCCAGACTGCCGAGCTGGCCGGACTGAGCGGAGCCCAGGTCTACCCCGACCTATGGGAGTGGGATTACGGCGGCTACGAGGGCCTGACCACCGATGAGATCAGGAAGCAGCGTCCGGCCTGGAATCTGTGGCGCGACGGCATCATCCCCGGCGACGCGGCTCATCCTGGCGAGAACATCGAGCAGGTCGGTGCCCGCACCGACGCTGTGCTCGGCCGGGTTCGGCCGCTGCTACATGACGGCGACGTCGCGCTGGTCGGGCACGGCCATCTGCTCCGGGTGCTGACTGCCCGCTGGCTCGGGTTGCCGCCGGCTGAGGGCAGCCTTTTCCGCCTGGACACCGGTACGGTCAGCACGCTCGGCAATGAGCGCGAGCAGCCAGTCATCAGCTCGTGGAACGTCCCGCCGGCTAGCCCGGCTGTCGCTGCCTAGCCGGTGTCAGAGCCGTGCGGGCGCCCGCTCCGCTTCGCGGCGCTCACGCATGGCGCGCACGGCCGGAAGCGCTGCAAAGTAGCTGCCCGCCGCCGCGATGCCGCCAATGCCGATGTCGACCGACAGCCGGCCCTCCTTGGCCCAGTAGACGTCCTTCAGGTCAAGCAGGAGCGCGAACTCATCGACAATCAGCGCTAGGCCGCTGCCGTAACTCGTCGCGACCACCGGATGGGACCGGTAGCGTTCGTCGCCATGCACGGCCACCGCGCCAACGCCCGCCAGCATGGCGATGCCCCACATGTAGTGATGCAGGTGCTCGCCTCCCATGCTGAGGTTCCGGAACGGGCCCTTGCCGGCGCGGATGCTGTACGTGATGCCGCGGACAGCCCCGAACGTGGCACTAAACGAGATCCAGCTGGCGAGGGCCGCGCGCTGACCCTGATCCAGGTCGTCCCGCAGGACGCGGCGTAGCCGCGGGAAGAGCGTGGTCGACCGCTCGGAGGTACCGTCCGTCGCTGTAGGTCTCCTCGTGTCAGGCATTGACCGCGATCCCGAACATCGAGGACCTGTCGGCATGTGCACAGGTAAGCGTCCGGTATCCCGGATGCCGCCGGGCAAAGGCTGCAAAACCAGCGTGCATCGAGATGTCATCCACCAGCATGACTCCGCCTGGCGGCATCTTCGCGGCGGCCTGCTCCATCTCGAACACCGTGTTCCTCGCAGTGTGCAGACTGTCGTGGATGAACATCTCGACGTGGCCGAGGTCGGCGACCAGCGAAGGCAGCCGCTGCCGGCTTGAGCCTTCCAGATACGACCACCGCCCGCGGCACGCATCCGTGACGGCCGCGCCCGTCTCGGCATGCAGTCGATGATCGAAGGGGAACGGCAGGTCAATACTCCACAGGTGCCCGCAGTTGTTCTGCCGCATGGCCTCGAGCACGATCCGGCTCGTGACGCCGTGCGCGACGCCCGTCTCGATCACGACCTCGGGCCGGGTATGCACGACCGTGCACCACACAGCCCGGCACAGCGAACTGTCGGCGTCGGCATACCAGCCGTAGGTGTTGTCCCGGCCGAACCCCCACCCTCGAGCAGACAGCAGAGCGCCGACTTCCACCATGAGCTGATCGAGGCGCTGACCTTCCGGGCACGGCCACTCAGCGCCAAGCAGGCTGTGCAGATGCTCCTGCCAGGCCTCGTCGGCCGCATCCCCGCGGAATCCGATGTTCGCGCGCGCCTGCCGGAGCTCTCCCGGCAGGGCTCGGCTCACCCGGACTGGATCGATAGCGAACGTGCGCAGCAGCCGCACTATGCGCTGCCTGCGACTAGCTTCCCCCCACGACACACCAGCAGCGTAGATGACGCGCCTGGCCAGCGCTCAGGCAGCAGGCGATCGACGTGAGCGCGCGTCCGAGGCGCCGGTCAGTATCAGTAGCTGTGGCGGGATTCGGGTGGTCGATTCGAACGCTGCGCGCAGCGCGATGGTGACCGCTCCGTCGGTCAGCCCGATCGCCGGCGTGCCGTACAGGCGGCGCGCCCAGCGCGGCAGGCTCGCGTACGCCAGCACGTTCACGGGCGGCACGATGAGCTGTAGTGGCTTCAGGGATAGCGGCAGCTTCGGCGCGAATGACAAGCGCAGCGCGTGCCGTGCCTCCGCGCAAGCCTGCAGCCGGGGCCGCATGCGCTGATAGTAGGCGTCAAGCTCTGCCATGCTGGCGGGCACGATTGACGGGCTTAGCCCGACGACCTCGGCACTGCGCCGCTGCTCGGCGACGAACGCGTCCAGTTCAGCTGCCGTCACGTGCACGCCGCTTCGCCGGGCGACCTCTGCATATGATCCGATCTCGCCGCAGTGCACCCAGAGCAGCAGTTCCGGATCATCCAGCCGGAACCGGCTGCCATCGCCGTCGATACCCGTCAGCGAGGAATGCACCTTGCGTAGCCTGGCGGCTGCGCGATTCACCTGTGGCTTCGTGCCGTAAGTGCGTACCCGGACGAACTCCACCGTCCTGGTGAACCGGCCCCAGGCTTCCTCGGGTTTGGCGAACGCGGTGTTCTGCCAGGTGCCCAGCATCACCCTGGGATGCAGGGCCTGCATGTACATGGCGCGGACGCCGGCGATCCACATCACCGGCTCGCTGAGCACCCGCCAGGTGACCGAGCCCGGCCCGAAAAGCCCGTAATCTCGGTCATTCGCACGCTCGAGGTCTTCCGCCCGCGGCGGGAGCAGCTCCGAGGGCACGGGATGGCGGGTCACCGCAGACGGGTTTCCTCGGCTACCCAGTCGAGGTAGGACTGCGACCCCGCGACGATCGCCGTCGCGATGATCTCCGGGTCGTCGTAGCTGTGCCGCTCGGCCAGGAACGCGGCCAGGTCATCGAACCTCTCCGCGGGCAGCTTCAGCATGATCAGCCACTCCTCGGCCTTCTCCAGGCCGTCCTCCCACCAGTAGGTGCTGGCGATCGGCCCCGCCACCTGGGCGCATGCAGCCAGCCGCTCTTCGACGGCGGCCTGTGCCAGCTCCACCGCCTCGGCACGCGAGTCGGTGGTGGTCTGCACCTGGAGAAACTGCGGCCCGGCACCCGCCGCCCGCCGCTGCGCTGGCATGGCCTGATCGTAGGCTTTCTTGGGCTGTACATGGCTGGGATAGCCACTTTACCTGCGGCAGGCCTCTTTTCATTGGCCGGGCTCGTTGCACTTCGTTCGGGGTCGTTGGCTCCGCGGACTCCAGTGATCGTCGCAACACTCGAGGGTTCTGGGGTTGCGATGGTTCAGGGTCGGCCGCCGTTGGCGGCGAAGCGGGAACAGTTCGGGCGGTTTATCGCCCGGGGTGTCGGTAGCGCGTAGGCGTGCCGGATCGTCGGCGTGCATCCGAAGACCGGGAAACGCTGGCGGCTCGGGCGTGCCGTGACCAGCAGCAGCGGCGCGAGGCTGCAGTATGCACCCGTGGCTGGCACCCGCCAGCCGTACCGGTGCTGACGCAGGTTGCGCCGATGCCTGAGCTTGGACGAAGCAAAATGATCCGGTTTCCGTTCGCCGCTAGTTGCGTATAAGAACGTTCGTTTTAGCCTTCGCGTGCTCGCGATCGTGCAGCGCCAGCCAATACTCCGATCATTGCCGCGCCGATGACCACAAACCCGATTGACAATGGCAGCCCGTACCAAGAAGGGGGGGTGTCAATCCCTTCGCGCGCGCGACGAGGGCGGACAAGCCCAGCGCATCCAGTGCGATACCTGCCGCCACTGCGCTAACCCACGCAGCTCGCCATCGCCATCCTGGTACCGCGAACCTCAGGTGGGCGATACCGACGATGAGCAGAATCACCGGGAGGATGACCCAAAAGATTTCGTTCAGCACCAGTGCGACTGCGATCGGGTCCCGTAGCAGGCCGGACGGCAGGGACGGGGGCGACCACGACGGGTCCAAAGCACCGATAGCGCAGATCGCCGTCCCCGGCAAGGACCAGCAGGCGACGAGGGCCGCGCAGATGAGCCTGAGTCTCCTGCAGGCCATGTCTGACTGTGTCGCTGATGCCGCCGACGAAGGCACGACGTAAATTATCGCATCTCAGACCGGCGTCCTGGTTTGTCAACCACCAGAACGATTGCACCGAGCGGCCCTTCGCCTTGGCCACGGACGCGGACGAGACCTTAGCCAGCTCAGACGTGCGAAGACCCGCATCAGCGGGAAGAGCTTCCCTCCCCTCGCCCCCGGCGACGCCGGGAAGCTCATCCCGCTGTGGTTCCGGCTGGCTGCTAGTAGCCGTAGCCTCCGCCACCGGACGAGGACGACGAGGCTGCCGGTGCGGCGCTGGGCTTGGCACCCGACGGCGTCATCGCCCACCAGAGTCCGCCGGAGAGATTCTTGCCGTTGCCGCTGGTCTGGCCGGCGCTCGTGTCGCCCGCGTAGGTGTAGAGCGGGTGACCGTCATAGGTCGCCTGCAGCTGCCCGCCCGACCGCGTGATCGTGCCGAACCCCATCGTCAGCTTCGCGCCCGGCGCTGCTTTGGGCGTGCCGATGACCGGCGGCCAGTACGTTGCGCACGCGCCCGTGCACTTGGACGTGGTCGAGGTGTCAATGGCGAACCAGTACAGCGTCTTGCCCTGGGCGTTGACCAGCACTGTGCCGATGCTGGTGCTGCGCGTCCCGATCACCGCCCCCGATGTGGCAGTCGCGCCACTGGCTACCGAGCTGCCCGCTGCCGGACCTGAGGTGTTGCTGGGGGACGCGGCACTGCCGCACGCCGCGAGCACCGCCGCCGCACCCGCCAGGACCGGCGCCGCCCACCATCGGTTGCGCATGCCTATCTCCGTTCCTCGCTGATCTTGAAACCTTCCCACCCCCACTACGTAGACCAGGCGCAAAACGTTCACATCCCTCAGATGACGGTTTGCGGTCCGTTCACCGGTCGGTTAGGCGCTGGCAGAGCCAGGCCAGCGACATCGGATAGCGGTAGTCGATGGCTCCGTGGGCCGCGTCGAAAAGCTCAAACCGGATGACTTCGTCGCGCACCCCGATCGCTTCCAATTCCGCTCGGAAGGCCGCAGCCCCGACATCCAGGAAATAGTCGTCCCGGGTACCAGCGTCGATCCAGATCGCCCGCATCGACCGGAGCGCCCCGGCGTGTGGCCGGGCCATCCGGACCGGATCGAGGTCCAGCCAGCGCTGCCAGACCGCGGGCCGCACCACCCCGGTACGCGGGTCGAACGGCAGGTCGACCGTACCGTCCGGATTCGCGGAGAAGGCCGCCGCCGCGCCCAGCAAGCTCAGCAGCGGGCCGTCGGCCGGCTTGGTGAACGCGACGCGGGACCGGAAGTCGTCCCACCACGTCCAGATGTCACCGTCATAGCCGCGCAGGGCACGGACGCAAGAACCGAAATCGCGCAGGTAGCACTGCTCGTACAGGGCATCCCCGGCGTGGGTGGCGAGCGCGCAGAAAAGGTCCGGTCGCAGCATCGGGGTGATCATGGCGCCAAACCCCCCGCTCGACTTGCCCATGATCGCCCGGTGGTCGCGGTTTGCGATGGTCCGGTAGCGCGCGTCGATGAAGGGCACGATCTCCTCGCACAGGTACGAGTGATACCGCCCGGTGCCGGGGGAGTCCACGAACTGGCTGCCGCCGTACCGGGTCCAGGCGTCGGCATAGACGACGATCGCGGGCGGGGCCTGATTGGTGGCGAAAACCGCATCCGCGGTCTCCGTGAACGGCTGGCGGAACGCCTGCCGGTTGCGCCACATCTCGACGTTTGCGGTGAATCCCTGGATAACGTAGACGGCCGGGTAGCGGCGCTCGGACTCGATTTCGTAGCCAGGCGGGGTGTACACCAGCAGCGGCCGCTCATGCGGGTCGCCGAGCGGGTTATCCCGGAGCAGCTCGCTGACGATCAGCTCCTCGTTCAGCGTGCCAGCGAGCTCTGCGGACCACGGCAGCACGGTGCCTCCACGATGCGGCGGTGTGACTCAGATGCCCCATCACACCACCGCCGCCCGGCTTACTGAACGGCCGGGTCCGCAACCCTTGCCAGGAACAGCGGCTCCCCGGACCCAGCAGCCGAGACCAGCAGCAGGTATGGCCGGTTGAACACGATCGGCGGCGCGGTCGTCGCGTGCGCGGCCGTGGGCAGCACGACCACCCCGGTGGCGGCGCTGCCCACGGTTCCCTGCGCATCTACCCGCAAGGTCGCCGCGTGCTCGACCGGCCCCAGGCTGGCGGCCTGCGGGCTCATCCGGCTGAAGTCCGCTGCCCCGCCGAACGCCACGCCCATGCCGAGCTTCGTGAGCAGGTCGACGATATTCGCCTGAGTGCGCAGGCTCACCTTCGGCAGGAGGACCTGGCCGGACCCGGCCGCAGAGCTCGCCAGCCGGCGGGTGATCGTTGCCACGGTTCCAGGGCTGGGCTCCCGGCAGCTGGCAGCAGAGGTGGCGCGAGCGGATGGCGCGGGCGGAAGCAGCGCCGTCATCGACAGCCGTCCGTCTTGGTACGGGAGCGAGACGGCGGTCCAGCCGTCTGCGGCGGCGGAGGTTACCCCGCTGCCGTTCAGGTAATGCGCCTGCACCCGCTGTCCGGCCGCGGTGGCGAACGGCCCGGTCCTAGTCTGGCCAGGGTCAAACGGATCGGCCCACCTGGCCTTCAGGTAGAGCGCATCAGTCAGCACGAAGATCGCGCCTTGCACGTCCCCGGCCGTCAGCAGCTTCGTAATGTGGCCCTTCGTGGCCGTGGCGATAGCGGCGTCGATCTGCCTGGCTGCTGTAGCCGGGTCTGTCAGCAGCGGAACCCGGCCGACGCCTGCGCCGTAACCGCTCGCCACCGCGTTGAGGTAGCTGCGCAGTGGCAACAGCCTCGGATCAGTCCAGACCCGGTCGGCGGTTGCCACCGTCACGCCGGGTCCGTCCAGTCGTGCCAGCGCGCGCGACCGCGCCTGCAGGCCGGCCTCAATCGATCGGGACGCTGGCAGGTGCAGCACGGCCGCGATAGCGCGCGCGGTCTGGCCGCCTGCGCCCAGGTAGGCCATGCCGAGACCGCTGGCCAGGCTGGACGGTGACAGCACAATGTTGCCCGCAGGATCTGACTCGCACCACGCGCCGAGCATGTCCAGCCCGAAGGAGAGGTCGGCTGCTGCGTACGGCTTGGCGCTTGCGGAGGGCTCGACCACCGCGACACCGCGAGCCTGTCTGGCCGGGCCCGGAATCGGGCCGGCCGGGTTCCGCACCCGGCGGCGAGCGTGCCGGCGGCGGCGATGGCGACCGCCGTGGCAGAGATCACGCGAAGGCGCTTCATGGCAGTCAGACGCGGCGGGCCTGGCTTCGGTTTCGCTGCCACGCAACCAATCTGGCTGTGCTTACCTGGCTGTCGTGGCTTACCGTCAGATGGTGAGTGCCGCGGCCGCAGGATCTGAGCAGGGAGCAGCCGCTGCCCAGGCCGCCGACAGCCCGTCCGCCGCTGACCCGGGCGGCCAGGAACTGCCCGATCCTGACGTGTCTGGCCAGGATGCGTCTGGGCAGGATCTGGCCGAGCAGCGCCTGGCCCGTGCCGTACGCGCGCTCGGCCCGCTGGTGCCCGGCGTCCGGCCGGCACCGTACGACTCGGTGCGGGCCGGAAGCAGCCTGTCGATCGCCCGGTGCCTGGAGCTGTTCGACGCTCAGCTCGCCAGCAGGCACCTGGACCTTGCCGCCCGGTGGCTGCGCGCCCGCGGCGCCGGTTACTACACCATCGGCTCGTCCGGCCACGAGGGCAACGCGGCCGTGGCCGCCGCACTCCGCCTGACCGACCCCGCCTTGCTGCACTACCGGTCCGGCGCGTTCTACCTGGTCCGGGCCGCCCAGGCCAGCCCGCCCCGGGACGGCGCGACCGACGTGCTGCTCGGCCTGGTCGCGGCTGCGGCCGAGCCGATCGCCAGCGGCCGGCACAAGGTGTTCGGCCATCCCGAGCTGCACGTGATCCCGCAGACCTCGACGATCGCCTCGCACCTGCCGCGCGCCGTCGGCCTGGCGTTCTCCGTCGCCAGGGCGGCCAAGCTGGGCCTCGGCACGCCGTGGCCGGACGACGCCATCGTGGTGTGCAGCTTCGGCGATGCGTCGGCCAACCACTCGACCGCGGCAGGAGCACTCAACACTGCGTCGTACTGCGCCTACCAGGGCCTGCCGCTGCCGCTGCTGCTGGTGTGCGAGGACAACGGCATCGGCATCAGCGTCCGCACCCCCGCCGGCTGGATCGAGTCCGCCAGCAGCGGGCGGCCGCGGATGAAGTACTTCACTGCTGACGGCGCGGACCTCGCCGAGGCCTATGACACGGCGATGGCCGCCGCGGGCTGGGTGCGCGACAAGCGCGCCCCGGCGTTCCTGCACCTGCGCACCGTCCGGCTTGGCGGTCACGCGGGCACTGACGTCGAGTCCGCCTACCGGACGCCGGCCGAGATCGCCGCCGACACCGCGCGCGATCCGCTGCTGGGCACCGCGCGGCTGCTCGTCCAGGCGGGCGCACTCACGCCGGCCGAGGTCCTTGACCGGTACGAGGAGTCCAGGGCGCGCGTGCTGGCCCTGGCCGGCGAGGTGGCCGGCGCGCCCCGGCTCAGCACCGCCGAACAGGTCATGGCGCCGATCGCGCCGCGGCGCCCGGGGATCCTGGCGGCGAACCTGGCCGACCGCGCGCGCCAGGCCCGCAGCTGGCCGCGCCAGCGCGCGTTCGGGTCCCAGCTGCCCGAGGACGCGGGGCCGCTGACGCTCGCGCAGACGATCAACCGCACGCTCGCCGACGAGATGGCCGGCCGGCCCGGCATGATCGTCTTCGGCGAGGACGTTGCGCGCAAGGGCGGCGTGTACGGCGTGACCAGGGGACTGCAGCGGGCGTTCGGTCCCGGGCGCGTCTTCGATTCGCCGCTCGACGAGCAGTCAGTACTCGGCGTTGCGCTTGGCGCCGGGCTCGCAGGCCTGCTGCCGGTCCCGGAAATCCAGTACCTGGCCTACCTGCATAACGCCGCCGACCAGATCCGCGGCGAGGCAGCGACGCTGTCGTTCTTCTCCCGCGCCCAGTACCGCAACCCGCTGGTGGTGCGCGTGGCGGGCCTGTCCTATCAGCAGGGTTTCGGCGGCCACTTCCACAATGACAACGGGCTCGCCGCGCTGCGGGACATCCCTGGCCTGATCGTGGCCTGCCCGGCCCGGCCCGACGACGCGGCGGGCATGCTTCGCAGCTGCCTCGCTGCCGCTGAGCTGGACGGCAGCGTGAGCGTCTTCCTCGAGCCGATCGCGCTCTATCACGAGCGGGATCTGTTCTCGGTCGGCGACGGCGGCTGGCTCGCCCGGTACGAGCCGCCCGAGCGGTGGGCGCTCACCCATGTCCCGGTGGGCCGCGGCCGGCTATACGGCACCGGCATCGACCTGACGATCATCACCTTCGGCAACGGGCTGCGTCTCAGCCTGCGCGCAGCCCGCACGCTGGCCGCCGAGGGCGTGAGCTGCCGAGTGCTCGACCTTCGCTGGCTCTCGCCGCTGCCGTTCGACGACCTGCTGCGTGCTGCCGCCGCTACCGGCAGGGTGCTGGTAGCCGACGAGACCAGGCGTACGGGCGGGGTCTCCGAGGGAGTCATCACCACGCTCGTGGACGCTGGCTTCACCGGCCGCATCGCGCGGGTCGCCAGTCAGGACAGCTTCGTGCCACTCGGCGATGCGGCCAGCGCCGTGCTGCTGTCGGAAGCGGCGATCGAGGACGCCGCCCGCGACCTTTGCGCCATGCCGGCCAGCTAAGCCAGCACGAAGACCGGCACGGCCTCGTACTCGCTGCCGGCCCGGCGGAACTCGACCCGCAGCCGCTGGCCTACCGCCAGACCGACGTCTGCAGCACCATCCGCTGCTGGCTCTAGCCCGTCGAGCTGCGCCCACCACCACGGGCCCTCGTCGAGCTCGCCGATGATCAGCACGGTGCGCGGCGGCAGCTCATCGCCCGCTGGCCTGCCATGGCTCACCGCCCAGCTCACCAGCGTGGCAGTGCCCGCCGCCGGGACGAAAGCCAGCTCGGCCCGTCCGCACGTCGTGCACGCAGCCGCGGCCGGCTCGCTGAAATGACCCTCAGCGCACTGCCGCAGGAGGAACTGGCCGGCCGCGGCGCCGTCGAAGAACTCGGCTGTGGCCTCGTCACGCTGCACCGGTCCGACGCTCATGCTCCCGCTCTCCTGCTTATGCTGTCGCCGGGCTGCCGAGCACCAGCGTCGAGTGATGATCGAGGACGCCGCCGTTCCCAGACACGAGCACGATGTCATGCGCGTCGGCCTGCCGGCCGCCGCCCTGTCCCCTCGCCTGGATGACGGCCTCCGACAGCGGTGTCATCCCCCACATGTAGTAGCCGGACAACTGGCCGCCGCCGGTATTGACAGCCAGCTTGCCGCCAGGCCCCAGCACGCCGCTGGCCGCGAACGGGCCGCCCTCGCCCTTGGCGCAGAACCCGTAGTCCTCCAGGCTGACCAGCACCGTGAAGGTGTAGCAGTCGTAGAGCTCGGCCACGTCGACCTCGGCCACGCTGACTCCCGCCATCGCGAGCGCCGCCGGGCCGGCTGACGCGGCGCCGGTGACCAGCCCGAAATCCGGATCCTGGCGCAGGTAGTGACCGGGGTGGCGCTGCGCCCAGCCAAGCACGTGCACGGGCGGCTGGGCGAGCGTGGCAGCCCGGCCGGCTGAGGTCACGATCACCGCGATGCCGCCGTTGGAGACCAGGCAGCAGTCGAGCAGGTGGAACGGCTCGACAATCCAGCGGGACGCCTGGTGGTCGGCGAGAGTGATCGGCTCGCGCATCTGCGCGGCTGGATTGGCTGCGGCCCAGGCTCGCTGGGCCACGGCAATGTGGCCGAGCTGCTCGCTGCTGGTGCCGTACCGCTCCATGTGCCGCCGCGCGGCGAGCGCGTACATCGGGTTCGCGCCGATGATGCCGCTCGCGCCGAGCAGCCCCCACCAGCCCGCCGGCGCGCGGCGCGTGCCATAGGCCGCGCCGGCCCCGCGCTCCGGCTGCAGCGGACTGTCCGCGAACACGCAGGCGATCACGCTGGCCATGCCCGACTGCACTGCCATCGAGGCGAACTGCACCATTGCTCCGGCCGTCGAGCCGTACGCCTGCAGGTGCGACAGCAGCCGCAGGTCGGTCAGCCCGAGATCGCGCTGCAGGTCGATCGATATCCCGCCGCTCATCCCCGAGGAGGTCAGCAGCCCGTCCACGTCCGCCAGCCTCAGGCCCGCGTCAGCCACCGCGAGCCGGACGGCGTCGGCTGCGAACCGCACGGGCGTCACCCCGTAGACCCGGCCCAGCTCGGTCATGCCGAGGCCCGCGATGACCGGACGGCGGGCGCGCGGCCAGGATCCCGGCCCGTCACCGGAGGGAACGGACGGAAGGGATGATTCAGTCACCAGTGCATCATCGCAGCGAGCCGTCGCCGTCCGCCAGCGCTCTGATCGGCCAACAGGCGCATTCGGCCGGCTCCGGCGGACTCATTGGGCGTCGTGGCAGCGAAAGCCGTGCCTCCGGGCACTAGGCGCCGCGTCCGCTGGGCCTGCTCCCGAGCCCCTGACCGGCCCGGTTACGGCTATTGTCACTGCTATGACGCATAACCCTGCCCCCACTGGCGGCCCGTCCCTGCCGCAGCGCCGCAACCTGGTCACCGAGATCCCCGGCCCGATGTCGCGGCAGCTATTCGAGCGCCGACAGCACAGCGTGGCCCGAGGCCTGAGTCATGTCCTGCCGGTCTTCGTGACCGCGGCGGGTGGCGGTGTCGTCGTGGACGTCGACGGCAACTCACTGCTCGACTTCGGCTCCGGCATCGCCGTGACCTCGGTCGGCAACAGCGCGGACCTCGTGGTGAGCCGGGTCACCGAGCAGGTCGCCCAGTTCACCCACACCTGTTTCATGGTGGCCCCGTACGAGGGCTATGTGGAGGTATGCGAGCAGCTCAACCGGCTGACGCCAGGCGACCACGACAAGCGGTCGGCGCTGTTCAACTCCGGCGCCGAGGCGGTGGAGAACGCCGTCAAGATCGCCAGGCACGCCACCGGCAGGGATGCCGTCGTCGTCTTCGACCACGCCTACCACGGCCGCACCAACCTGACCATGGCGATGACCGCCAAGAACATGCCCTATAAGGAGGGCTTCGGGCCGTTCGCCGGCGAGGTCTACCGGGTCCCGATGGCCTACCCGTTCCGGTGGCCTGGCGGCCCAGCCAAGTGCGCCGAGGAAGCGCTCAGCGTCGTCACGAACCTCATCCACGCGCAGGTCGGCGAGGAGAACGTAGCCGCCGTGGTGATCGAGCCGGTGCAGGGCGAGGGCGGCTTCATCGTGCCGCCGGAGGGCTTCCTGCCTGGCCTGGCCGACTTCTGCCGTACGAACGGCATCGTCTTCATCGCCGACGAGATCCAGTCGGGCTTCTGCCGCACCGGAAACTGGTTCGCCTGCGACTACGAGGACGTGGTGCCGGACCTGGTAACGACGGCCAAGGGCATCGCCGGCGGCCTGCCGCTCGCCGGCGTGACCGGCCGGGCTGAGATGATGGACGCCGTGCATCCGGGCGGCCTCGGCGGCACCTACGGCGGGAACCCGGTTGCCTGCGCCGCCGCTCTCGGCGCCATCGACACGATGGAGAAGGAAGACCTGCCCGGTCACGCGCGCACGATCGAGAGCCTTATGCTGCCCCGGCTGCGCAAGCTGGCCGAGGCGAACCCGGTCATCGGCGACGTGCGCGGCCGCGGCGCCATGCTCGCCCTCGAGCTCGTCCAGCCCGGCACGATCGAGCCTGACGCGGCAGCGGCCGCCAAGGTCGCCAAGACCTGCCACGCCGCCGGGATGATCGTGCTGACCTGCGGAACTTACGGCAACGTACTGCGGCTCCTGCCGCCGCTGGTCATCGGCCAGGCTTTGCTCAACGAGGGCATGGGCATCCTCGAGGACGCCTTCGCCGCGCTGTAGCCTGCCGGAAGCCCCGGCAGCAGGTGATCCCTAGGAGTGCACGATCTCGGTGTCGTGACAGAAGTGCACCCGGTCGGGCGCCGCTGACCGGATCCGGGTGACCGACTCGCGCCAGGAGGTCACGTCGCTGGCCTGCCCCTCCGGCAGGTCGTCGCTGCCGGGGCTGAGGTACTGACGCGGCCGGTAGGCCGCGTCCCCCACCAGTGCGTCCGACATGCCGTCGGCCGAGTCGACCAAGACCGACTGATGGCCGACGGTATGGCCGGGCGTACTGATCACCCTGAGGCCCGGCAGCACCTCGGCGTCGCCATCGAGCAGCTCGAACCTGGCGTTCATGAAGTCGAACCAGTCGGTCAGCTTGGGCGACTCGCGCCGGGCCCTGTCGAGCTCGGCCCGCTGGACATAGAACGCGGCATGCTTGAATACCGCGTTCTGGCCGCAGTGGTCAAAATGCAAGTGCGTGTTGATAACCAGGCCGATGTCACCTGGAGTCATGTCGAGGTCGTCGAGCGCCTCGGCCACCGACCTGTTCACCACTCGCCAGTCATCGAGCCACTTCTGGGGGCCGCCGACGCCAGTGTCGACCAGCGCCGCACCGCCGGGGAACGTCACGACGAAACCGTGAACCGGCCACTCCAGTCCGTCCACGCCTCGCAGGCTGGCTAGCTTCAGCCTCTTGACCTCAAGCGCCACGCGGTCACCGCCTCTTCCGGCCCGTGCTTGCTGGCCCTGGGCGCCCATGCTACTCAGCGGCCACCATTCACCGGAGCGGGTCAGCGGGCTGCGCACCCCCAGCGGCCGGACACTGCCAGAACCACGACGCCGAGTGCGACCGCGAGCAGTACTGCAGGCCCTAGGCCGTGCACCAGGGCAGCGTCAAACGATTTCAAAGTCGTGCCCGGCACGCCGGACGCGTTACCGGGCATATTGGCGATCGTGGCGCCGGTCAGGCGGGCCAGGACAAGCCAGTCCAGCCGCGAGGCGGGATAGAACACCAGAACGCAGATGATCATCGCGTCATACCAGGGCAGCTGATAGGGCCAGACGACAAGCCAGGCCAGGCTGAGAGCCAGCGCCGGCCGGATCGCTGGCCGTAGCGTGGCTCCCGGCGGCATTCGCCGCAGCAGCAGCGCGGCCAGCGCGGCGAACAGCAGCGTCGCCGTAAGGCCGAGGTAGTGCCAGTTCGTGAGCGCAGCGAGCCGGTAAAAACTATCCTGGGTGGTCTTGTCCCGGCGTGCCATCAGGGCCATGAATGCGGGCCTGCCGAGCCAGGCATAGGTCGGGCCCAAGATCGCCAGACCGCCTGCGGCAGCCGCCAGCAGCGCGGGTAGGGACCGGCGCAGTGCCCACGCCAGCCCGATTCCGAAGAGCAGGTAGTCGATCTTCAGGTCAGCCGCCATGCCGATCAGGGCGCCGGCGGCAACTGCCCGGCCCAGCCGTGGCTGCTGGCCAGGCTGGCAGCCGGCCGACGGCGAGCAGGCCAGCCATCCCCGCTCCCGCCGCGATCACATCCAGGTGCCCGCCTGCGATCAGGTCCCAGAGCAGCAGCGGGTTGATGGTCCACAGCAGGTGCGCACGCAGTCGTGCCGCTGGCTTCGACCGCAGCACCCGGTCGATGATGACGGCGACCCCGCAGAACGCGAGGGCGTTCCACAGCTTGAGCCAGAGCACCACGCGCGCCATCGAGGTGCCGCCCAGCTTCGCAGCAAGGAACTGCTCGATCGTGGCAGCCGGGCCGTAGAGGCTGACCTGCCGGTCCCAGTGGACGGGCACGGACATGCCGAAGGCCGGCTCGGTCAGGCGCAGGTAAACCGGCGAGGCCACGTACGGGTTATGGCCGAGCAGCGTGAGCCGGCCGTAGGCGGCGTAGTCGAGCGAGTCGGTCGAGCCCGCTGGCGGGAGCACCGTAAGTACGGCGACCGTGACGACAGCCGCGATCAGGATCAGCCGGATGGGCCCGCGGGCTCCCCGGCGGGCGGCCACCAGGCCGGCGATCAGGCCGCCGCCAGCTAGCAGTGCCGCTAGCCACAGCGCCACGGAGACAACGTCTCCCGGTACCCGCACGGGCAGTTCCCATGGCGGTCCGGTGGCGGGCATCGGGACCGGCGGGTACATCCAGTCCTGCCGGACGAGCGATGCGCCGATCATGATCAGGATCGCGCCGCCGATGCCCGTTCCCGCAAGCCAGCCGAGCAGCCGGACGGGCCGGGCTCGCGCCGGAGCAGCTATCGGTGCCTGGACCGGTCGGTACACCCGAACTGAGTCGGTCATGGTTCCTTATCCGGGAGTAGGTCATCGCGGAGCGCGATCTGCTGCCCGAGCGCCGAACACACGCTGTCTGGACTCAGAGTCAGACCGAGAGGTACCCGGCCCGGAAGACCGGCGAACGCCGGGTGCGGAATGTCGCGTTTACTCGATCCCCGGTCTCCGCTACTGTCGCGGCAGCACACCCCGAGGCGCGGCAGCTGGGTCCCGGCGGCCGCCAGCACGGTAGGGCGATCTGATGGGCTCGTCATTTCTCCGAGCGCTGAGCCTGGCTGGGGCGGCCGCGTCGGTAGCCGCTGCCACAGCCTCGACGCCTGCGGCCCACGCCATGCCCGCGGCCTCGCGGCCGGGCTGGAGCATCTCCAAGATCCTCAGCGAGAGGAACTACGACACTCTGCTCACCGTCGCCGTCCCGGGCAGGCGCGACGCGTGGGCCTTCGGCCAGACAAGCTCAGGCAAGCCCGTCGCAGCGCACTGGAACGGTTCGACCTGGACCAGATCGCGCATTCCCGGCGCGTTCGCCCGGCCAGGTATCAGCTCCGCTACCGGGCCTGACAATGTCTGGGCCAGCGGAAGCGAATGCACGTCGGGACCGCCAGGAACGAGCACTACCGCCACTTATGTCGCTCGCTACAGCGGCCGCGCCTGGGTGACTCGCACGTGGACGACAGCGGCCTTCTGCGCGGCCGCGCTCGTCACCACGGGCCCGAGGAACGGCTGGCTGCTCGGCGACAAGCGGGCGTGGCACTTCGCCGGCGGGCGATGGCACAAGGTCTTCCTGCCGGCCTTGGGACAGGTCATCTCCGCTACCGCGGTCTCGGCTAGCGATATCTGGACGATCGGCAGGCGGTTCAGTGCGCTGCGCCTGAGCCAGAGCACGGCCTTCTTCACGCACTACGACGGTGACGTCTGGCACACCGTCCCGCTGCCGCACATCAAGCTGCCGAAGCATGGCTACATCTACCCCGACGACGTAGCGGCCGCGAGCGCGCGGAGCATCTGGGCGGCCGTCACCATCTACCCGGCCGCGGCGCACTCGTTCCTGCTGCACTTCACGGGCAAGAAATGGCGGGCCATACCGCTGCCTGCTAGGCCCGACCAGCTGCTGCAGGTCGCTCCGGACGGCAGCGCCGGCGTCTGGGCGATCATGTTCTCCCCGACCAGTGGCGAGTACAAGTTCGCGCATTACGCGAGCGGCACCTGGAAGTACGACGCGGTTCCGACAGCTGGCCTGCCCGGACTAGTGCCAGGATCGGCCAGCTTCGACGTCTACGGACTTGCGCGCATCCCCGGCACGCAGTCGATGCTCGCGACCGGGGACGTGTTCTACTCGAACCCGAAGAACGCCAGCCTCATGGACTCTCTGGTTTTCCGGTACGACCGCTGACCTGTCCTGCCGAGCCCTCAGCCCTGGTAGTAGCCGTCGGCCACGGCCAGCGCCTCGTCCAGGATCGCCAGCCCCTCCTTGGCCTCGGCCTCGGAGATCGTGCATGGCGGAACCACGTGCAGCCGGTTGTAGTTGGCGAACGGCACAAGGCCACGCGACTTGCATTCGCCGAGCAGCGCGCTCATGGCCGGCGAGCTGCCGCCGTACGGGCGCGAGCATCGCCCTGCTCTCCCGGTTCGACACCAGGTCCAGCGCCCAGAACACCGCGGTCCCGCGGACCTCGCCGATGACGGGGTGGCGCTCGGCCAGTTCGCGCAGTCCCGGGCCGAGCACCTGCGTCCCGATGCGTACCGCGTTCCCGATGATGTCTTCCTCTTTCATTGCGTCGATCGTCGCGACAATCGACGCGCAGGCCAGCGGGTGCCCGGAATAGGTAAGCCCGCCGGGGAACATCCGGTCGTCAAACGTGGCCGCGATCGGATCGGAGATGATGACGCCGCCGATCGGCACGTAGCCGGAGTTGGCGCCCTTAGCGAACGTGATGAGGTCCGGCACGGCGCCGTGGTCCTCGAAGGCAAACCAGCGCCCGGCCCGGCCGAAGCCGCACATGACCTCATCGGCGATGTAGACGATGCCGTACCTGGTGCACAGCTCGCGCACGCCGGCCAGGTAGCCAGGCGGCGGGATCAGCACGCCGGCTGTGCCGACGATCGACTCCAGCAGCACCGCCGCGATTGTTTCCGGGCCTTCCATCTGGATGACCTGCTCCAGGTGAGCAAGCGCCCGCTCGCTCTCCTGCTCGGGCGTGGTCGCCCAGAACGACGACCGGTACAGGTACGGGCCGAAGAAGTGCACGTGGCCGATCGCGAACTCGTTCGGCCACCGCCGCGGGTCGCCCGTCGAGGTGATCGCGGCGCCAGTATTGCCATGGTAGGACCGGTAGAAGCTGAGCACCTTGGTGCGACCTGTGTGCAGCCGCGCCATCCGGATCGCGTTCTCGTTCGCGTCGGCGCCGCCGTTGGTGAAGAAGACCTTCTCGAAGCCGTCGGGCGCCAGCGCGGCCAGCCGGGCGGCTGCCTCGCCACGCGCCTCATTGGCGTGCTGCGGTGCGATCGTGGTGAGCCTGGCCGCCTGGGCCGCGATAGCGGCCGTCACCTTCGGGTGCTGGTGGCCGATGTTGGTGTTTACCAGCTGGCTGGAGAAGTCCAGGTAGCGGTTGCCGTCGTAATCCCAGAAGTAGGAGCCTTCGGCCGCGGCGATCGGCAGCGGCTGCAGCGCCCGCTGGGCGGACCAGGAGTGGAACACGTGCGCCCGGTCTGTCGCGTAGACCTCGGCCCCGCGCTGCGGGTCGGCGGCATAGTCAGTCATGGTGGCCATCTTTCCTGCCCGGAGGCTCACTGCTTTAGCTAGTGCTTACTGGTTAACAGGGAAGCCGAGGTTAACGCCGCCGTGGCTGGGGTCGAGCCAGCGGGACGTGACCGCCTTGCCGCGCGTGTAGAAGTGGACGCCCTCGGTGCCGTGCACATGCGTGTCGCCGAACAGCGACGCCTTCCAGCCGCCGAAGGAGTAGAACGCCATCGGCACCGGGATCGGCACGTTCACGCCGACCATGCCGACCTCGACCTCGTGGGTGAAGCGGCGCGCCGCTCCCCCGTCGTTGGTGAAGATCGCGGTTCCGTTGCCGTACGGGTTGTCGTTGACAATGGCCAGCGCCTCGTCATAGCTGCCCGCCCGGACTACCGACAGCACCGGGCCGAAGATCTCGTCGGCGTAGGCGCGCATCTGCGGCGTGACGTGGTCGAGCACGGTCGGGCCCAGCCAGAAGCCGTCGGCTGCATCGCCGGTGACCGGGTGCTCCCGCCCGTCGACGGCGAGCGTCGCGCCTTCCGCGACGCCGGAGTCCAGGTAGCTCGCCACCTTGTCCCGGTGCTCCCTGGTGACCAGCGGGCCCATCTCGGAGCTCTCGTTGTCGCCCGGGCCGACCTTAAGGCGGGCGATCCGGTCCTTGATCTTGCTGACGAGCTCGTCGCCGATCGGGTCGACGGCGACGAGGACCGAGATCGCCATGCAGCGCTCGCCCGCCGAGCCGAAGCCGGCGTTGACCGCGGCGTCGGCGGCGAGGTCGAGATCGGCGTCGGGCAGCACGACCATGTGGTTCTTCGCACCGCCGAGCGCTTGCACGCGCTTGCCGTGGTTCGTCGCGGTCTCCGCGACGTAGCGCGCGATCGGGGTCGAGCCGACGAAGCTGACCGCGCGGACGTCCGGGTGCGTGAGCAGCGCGTCGACAGCTGGCTTGGCGCCGTGCACGACGTTGAACGCGCCGTCCGGCAGCCCGGCCTCGGCCAGCAGCTCGGCGAGCAGCAGCGACGCCGACGGGTCCTTCTCCGATGGCTTGAGGATGAAGGTGTTGCCGCAGGCCAGGGCGATCGGGAACATCCACATCGGCACCATGGCCGGGAAGTTGAACGGGGTGATCCCGGCCACCACGCCGACCGGCTGCCGGATGGAGTACGCGTCCACGCCGGTGGAGACGTTCTCGGAGAACCCGCCCTTGAGCAGGTGGGGGATGCCGCAGGCGAAGTCGACGACTTCGAGCCCGCGGGCAACCTCCCCGGCTGCGTCAGAGGCGACCTTGCCGTGCTCGGCGGTGATGCAGCGCAGCCAGCTCGGACTGGCGGGATCGGACCAGCTCGCGGAAGGCGAACATGACGCCGGCCCGCCTGACCAGCGACGTCTCGCGCCAGCCGGGCAGTGCAGCGCTTCGCCGCCGCTACTGCGGCGTCCACCTCGGCCGCGGTCGCGTAGTCGACCGTTCCGCGACACCCGGCCGGTCGCCGGGTTGTAGATGTCGCCTCGGGTGGCCGCCTCGCCGGTCCATGGCTTGCCGTTGATCCAGTGCGTGCGATGCGTGGTTGCCTGTTCCATGGCGCTGCTCTGCCTTCCGATGCGCTGATCACCCAGAGATCTCATCGTCCTCCAGTGCCAAGTGTGTCGCTACCTCCCTGCTGGAGCCAAGTTACGCTTTGTAAGGGAACGGGCTGGTGGCCTGTACAGTGTGCCCGAGCCGCGCGGTCGCCCAGCGGACTGAGCACAAGGAGGCGCCCGACATGCTGCCCACGGTCGCCGAGGTGCTTGCTCTCGACCCCGTCCGCAGCGGCGCGCCGCGGATCCTGGCCGGTGCCGAGCGGCTCAGCACACCGGTCCGATGGGTGCACGTGATCGAGCTAGCCCACGCCGCTCACCTGCTGCGCGGTGGCGAGCTCGTGCTGTCCACCGGGATCGGGCTGCCCAGCGACGCGGCAGGGCTGGGCCGGTATGTGGCGGAGCTTGTCTCCGTCGGCGTCAGCGCGCTGGCGGTTGAGCTTGGCTCGCGCTACTCAAGGAACCTGCCATCCGCGCTGGTCGCCGCAGCCGCTGACCATCAGCTGCCGCTGATCGTGTTCGAGCGCGAGACCCAGTTCATCGAGATCACCGAGGCGGTTCACGCCCGGATCATCGATGCCCAGCTGGCCGAGCTACGGTCGGCCGATCGGCTGCATCAGGTCTTCACCGAGCTGGCAGTGTCTGGCGCGTCCTCGGACGAGGTCGTGGCGCAGAGCGGCGACGCTGGCCGGCTGCCCGGTCATCCTGGAGGACCTGGCGCACCAGGTCGCTCGCCTGCGCGTCGCTCGGCGCAGGACGCGGCGAGCCTGCTGGCCGGGTTCGCCGGCCGGTCGCGGTCGGCCACGCTGGCCGGACGGACCGGCTACGACGCGGCGTCCGGCTGGCTCGTGACGATGGTCGGCGCCCGCGGCGAGGACTGGGGCCGGCTGATCATGATCCGCGGCGAGGCCCCGCGGCCGGGCGACAGGCGCTCATCGAGCGAGCCGCGACAACGCTGGCGCTCGGCCGCCTGCTCGACCACCAGCGCCAGAGTGTCGAGCGGCAGGCGCACCGGACGATCCTGTCTGCCTTCCTCGGCAACGGCTACAGCGACCAGGCAGAGGCCGAGGCCCGGGCGCGTGCGCTCGGCGTCCCGGTCGCCGGGCGCCTGCTGGTACCGGTTGTCGTCCGGGTGGCTAGCTCCCAGGCCCCGGCCGGGCAGGCCGCTGCGGCCAGGGCAGCGGGGATCGCGGACGCCGTGGCCGAGGTCTGCCGGCAGCTGCAGATACCCGCGCTGGTCGGCTCGCTCGACGATGACCGGGTCGCCGCGCTGCTGACGCTGCCGTCGCAGGGTCGACCCGGAGGCAGCGCTTTCCGGGCTCGCCAGCCAGCTGCGGCCGCGGTTGAGCCCGGCCGACGTAATCGGGGCGGGCTCGGCCGTCGACTCAGTCGCGGCGGTGCGGCGGTCGCTGGCCGAGGCTGACCATGTTGCCGCAGCAGCCGCCGCGGCCGATGGCCGCCGGACCTATTACCGGCTGCCTGACCTGCGCCTGCGCGGCCTGCTTCACCTGCTGCGCGACGACCCCCGGCTGCAGGCGTTTGCCGATCGCGAGCTCAGCAAGCTGCTGGTGCACGACGACGCGACCGGCATCGCAGCTCCTCCCCGCACTGACTGCCTACCTGGAAGAGGGCGGCAACAAGGCTGCGGCGGCCAAGCGGGCGCACCTCGCCCGCCCGACCATGTACGAGCGGCTGCGGCAGATCGAGGATGTGCTCGGAGTGGACCTGGAGCCAGCCGAGTCCAGGCTGTCGCTGCATGTCGCCTTGCTGGCCCTGCACGCTACAGCGTCGTGACGCAGGTTCCGCGTAAGTACGGTTTGGCCTGCGCCGGGCGGGTTGCCGGGCAGATACTGGGCCGGTGCTTGACGCTGCCTTCGGGGTTACTCTCGCTGACGCGCAAGCTGGTGACCAGGAGGCGTTCGCGGCCATCTTCCGCGACGTCCAGCCACCGTTGCTGCGGTACCTGCAGGTGATCTCCGCCGATGCCGCCGATGACGTCGCCGCCGAGACCTGGCTGCAGGTCATCGCCGGCCTGGCGAGATTCCGCGGCGACGAGCAGGCGTTCCGGGCGTGGCTGTTCACGATCGCCCGGCACCGGGCGATCGACATGGGTCGCTCCCTGGCCCGCCGCCGGACGCTAGCGCTGCGGCTAGGCGACGACCGATGGCCGGAACGTGACGCCAGACACTGCCGATGTCGTGCTCGAACGACTGTCGACGCGAGCTGTCCTGGCTGCGATCGCCTCGCTCCCGGCAGACCAGGCCGAGATCATCATGCTGCGCGTGGTCGCCGGGCTGGACGCGCCCGCCGTTGCTGAGATCGTCGGCAAGTCGCCGGGCGCGGTGCGGGTGGCGGCGCATCGCGGGCTGCGGCGGCTGGCAGCGCAGATTGACCGGACGGGTGTAACGGTATGACCGGGCCAGACGCTTCGTCGAGCGAGATGCCAAGGGTTCCGTTCCCCGGCCAGGCCCGCCGGGACCAAGACGAGTTGCTGCTTGACATGATCCTCGACAGGCGGCCCCTCCCCCCCGATGCCCCGGCCGGGATGCATGCGCTCGCAGACAATCTCGTCGGGCTGGCGGCTCTGCCAGGTGGGGGTGAGCTGCCAGGAGAGGCAGCGGCACTGGCTGCCTTCCTCCGCTCCGGCTCGCCGACCAGCACCCTGACGCTACCCGGCTTGCCGCGTGAGCGTCACCGACGCCGGCGTCTGGCGGCGGGGCGGGCCCGGCTGTCTGCTGCCATCGCCGTACTGACGGTGGCCTGTCCGGCACGGCCGCTGCATATGCGGGCGCGCTGCCGACGTCCGTTCAGAATTTCGCGCATCGCATGATCGACGCGCCGCCCGCGCACCATGCCGCCAAGCACCCGCATGACGGCCTCAGACAGCGGGCCCACCACGATGGGGCGGAGCCGTCGTTGCCGCCACCGACTCGCTCGCCGCATCCGGTCAAGCCCGGTCAGGAGAAGAAGACACGTAAGGGCGGCCAGCACCGAGGCCATCAGGGCACGGGGAAGCGTTCAAAGGAACCGAACCCGAAGCCAACGCATTCAGCGAGCACCCCTCGCACCCGGTGGGGTAGTCACCGGCGGCCCGGCGCCTGTCAGGTGAGCGGGCGACGACAGGGTCGGGTCCGCCGGCGCGCTACCCCGCGCTCGGTCGTGCTGGCGGTTAGTGCTTAACGGGCTTCAGGGTGACGACGTTGCTGTGGCTCTTGCGGTAGCTGGAGTCGCCGGCGAAGACCAACTTGAACTGGGACTTGACGGTCGGCGCGACGGTGAAAGTGACAGAGCCATCGGAACCGGTAGTCCCGGTGCCTAGCGCCACCCACCTGGGCTTCTTGCCCGTCCTGCCGTCCAGGGTCACGGTCTCGCCCGCGACGCCCTTGCGGTGCGACCGGAGTACACCGGTCAGCGCGTCCGCCTTGTGCTTGCCGTGCGCGATCACCTTGTTCTTGATCGACAGCGTCGTCGGCGCCAGCTTCTGATGGTGGCTGGCAGCGTCGGCAGCCGTCGTGGTGGCGATCACGCCGCCGCCAGCGAGGACGGCCACGGCGGCGGCCGAGCCGACTCGGGTCAGCACGGACGCTCGTAGTGCACGCATGGGTCTCCTTCAAGGTCGAGCCTCGGTGTTGAGGCTGTCTGGTCAGCACCGAAGCGATCGGGGCCCGTCAGGTGTTACTGACCCGGCGACAGTCCGCGGCAGCTCGTGGCCTAGTCTGCGGCGGGTGGGAGCGCTTCTGGTCGCTGGTACGAGCTCGGACGCCGGCAAGTCCGTGGTCACGGCCGGAATATGCCGCTGGCTGGCCCGGCGGGACATGGCTGTCGCGCCGTTCAAGGCGCAGAACATGTCGCTGAACTCCTTCGTGACCCTGGCTGGCGAGGAGATCGGCCGGGCGCAGGCGGCCCAGGCGCGGGCCTGCGGCATCGAGCCGGAGGCTGTGATGAATCCCGTCCTGCTCAAACCGGGCAGCGATAACGGCAGTCAGCTCATCGTGCTCGGCAAGGCGGTGGCGGAGACCGACGCGGCAGGTTACTGGACCAACGGCACGGCAGCGGGCCCTGCTCGACGTCGTGATGGACTCCTACCGCGACCTGGCGCGCCGCTTCGACGCGGTGATCTGCGAAGGAGCCGGAAGCCCGGCTGAGATCAACTTGCGCGAGTCCGACATCGTCAACATGGGTTTCGCCCGCGCAGCCGGAGTGCCCGCTGTCCTGGTCGGCGACATCGACCGGGGCGGCGTGTTCGCGGCGCTCGTCGGCACCCTGGCGGTGCTGGAGCCCGCCGATCAGGCGCTGGTCGCCGGGTTCATCATGAACAAGTTCCGCGGCGACGTGACCTTGCTGAAGCCTGGCCTCGGCATGCTCGAGGAGCTCACCGGCCGGCCGGTGATCGGCGTGCTGCCGTACGCCGACGGCATCGCGGTGGACGCGGAGGACGCGATCGACTGGGCCCTGCTGCAGTCTGGCGGCCCGCCGCGCGGCGAGGACGTGCTGCGGGTCAGCGTGGTGGCGTTCCCGCGGATGAGCAACCACACCGACGTGGACGCGCTGGCGTGCGAGCCGGGCGTCGTCGTGCGATTCGCCCGGCAGGCGGCCGAGCTGGCCGACGCGGACCTGGTGATCCTGCCCGGCAGCCGCGCGACCGTAGCGGACCTGGCCTGGCTGCGCGAGCGGCAGATCGACGAGGCAATCGTCCGCCATGCCGCCCGCGGGCTGCCGGTCCTCGGCATCTGCGGCGGCTACCAGATGCTCGGCACGCTCATCGATGACGACGTAGAGAGCGGGGCCGGGCAGGTGCGGGGCCTGGCCATGCTGCCGGTGCGGACCGAGTTCGGCCGCGAGAAGGTACTCGCCCGGCCAGCGCGGACGCTGGCTGACGGCGTCGTCGTGCACGGCTACGAGATCCACCACGGCGTGGTGAACCGGGATAGCGGTGAGCCCTTCTTTGCTGACGAGGGCTGCCGTGTCGAGGCCGTGGCCGGCACCGTGTGGCACGGCCTGATGGAGAACGACAGCTTCCGGCGCGAGTACCTCAGCTATGTCGCGCGAGTGGCAGGGCGCAGCTTTACCGGTGCCGAGGACATCTGCTTCGACGCGATCCGCGAGGCAAAGCTGGACCGGCTCGCCGACCTGATCGCCGACAACCTGGACTGCGGTCGCGTCCGCGAGCTCCTGGACTCCGGCGTTCCGCCACTGCCGGCGGTCCGCCTCAGCCTGCAGGCTGCGCCAGCGTCCTGAGCGCCGGGCTGCTGCCGACTTCAGCGAAGGAGGCCTGCTGGCACCTGCAGTTCGTGGCGGGCGTAGCACGCCGCAACCGGCGAGTCGTCGCCGCTGGCGCAGATAGCAGCGATCTCGTCCATCAGTGCGTCGAAGTCGGGCCCTGTCTCGCCGCGATAGGACTCGGCCATCCGGCCCCACTCATCCCACGGCAGCATCTCGGCCTTGTTGAGTGCCGCAAGGTCCCTGATGACATTGCCGCGAATCTCCGCCGGGCCCCAGTTCTCCGTACCGAACACCCCGAATTGCTCCGCGTCGATGAAGCCCGCACGGTATGCCGCCCACGCTTCACCGCCGCTGAGGAATTCGCCGGGCTGCAAGTCCTCGGGATGCGCGACGAACCCTGCCTCGAGGTGCTGGGTATCCACCCGGACCCAGCGAGCATCTTCCGGGTGCCGGTACTCGGTGATCCAATGGTCGAGCCCCTGGCCGGGCTGGAAATACGTACCGAAGCCGCAACGCGCACGCGCGGCTATGCCCCGAAGGCGCAGCAGCGCGCAGCTCAGCAGCGCGAAGTGCCGACAGGTCCCGACCACGCGCTTGACTGCGTCGCGAGGGACAGTGAGCGGAGCCGGATCCAGGCCAAGGAGGGCCTGGACGATGTCACCGGCTGGGCGGATCTGGTTCTCGTCGAATCGCTCGGGCGCCAGGCCGAGGCCCTCAGTGCTCAGCGGATGGATGATCAGGCCCGGCACCACCCGGGAAATGGCGACCGGATCGGCCGGGATGCCGGCAAGGGCGGCTGGGCCGATCTTGCTGAGGCTGGTCAGCGGGCGGCCTGTGCGTAGTCGATGAGCGCATGCTGCGTAACGTTCGGCACGCGCCGAGACTAGCGGCCAGGCCTGACAATCCGCCGAACCATCAGCTGGCGCGGTCCAGCCGTGCCAGGACTACCGGCGGAATGCGTCCTTGACGTCGCGGCCCGCGTCCTTGACCTGCTCGCCGACCTGCTTGGCGCTGCCGCTGACCCGATCGGCCTGGCCTTCGGACTCCAGGTAGGGATCGCCAGTCGCACGTCCAGCGGTCTGCTCGACGCGACCGCGGCCCATCTGAAGCTTGTTCCTCAGCTTGTCGAGCACACCCATAACTAGCTCCGTTCGGTCTGCCAGATCCGCCTTTCACGGGTCTGCTCCCTGCCTCTGCCCCCGGAGCAGCGGTTCACTCGCCGCCGAAAGATGGCTCAGGCCGCGGCGGCATCGCCGGGCCGGCCGATGAGCATCGGGATCAGCGCGCTGACGCCGATGAGCAGCGCCAGGGCCCACGGGTGGAGTGGCAGGAAGATCAGGTAGATCTGGCAGATCACGAAGCTCACCAGGGTCGCAGCGAGCCTCGAGATCCCGGCCCCGAGGCTCTCCTGATAGCTGCTCCTGGTCACCACAATGGTGGCGATGGCTGCCCACATGCCGCCAACGATGTCGTCGGTTCGCGAGATCGACATCACTTCCGGCGAGAGTCCGGTTACCAGCCAATAAGAGACCAGGCAGGCCACCGCCATCAGCGCGGACTCGAAGACCGACAAGCGGACGTCTCTCGCCGTGGGACGCCGTGTCAGCTGCACCTGGTCCCCTCCGATCCCGCTCGGAGACAGCACTACCCGGCCCACGCGCACCGATACCGCTGTGCCGTGGCCTCAGGAATCGAAGCCGAGGCCTGCCCGGTCGAGCGCGCGCAGCCAGTGGTTGCGCCGGCCCTCACGCTCATCTGCCCTGGCAAGCGACCACCGGGTCAGCTGGACGCCGGCTGACCGCAGCGGCTCGGGCGGGAACGGGATGGGCTTGGTGCGCACCATCTGCAGGTCGGTCAGCTCCGTTGACTCGCCGCCGAGCAGGTCGAGCAGCACCCGCGCGCCGAACCGGCTGGCACCAACGCCGAGCCCGGTGTAGCCCGCTGCGTACGCCAGGCGGCCGCCCCGCGCGGTGCCGAAGAAGGCGCAGAACCGGGAGCAGGTGTCGATGACGCCGCCCCACTTGTGACTGAACGACACGCCCTCGAGCTGCGGGAACGTCCCGAAGAAGTGCCGGGCCAGCCGCACGAACGTAGCTGGCCGCTGGTCCTGCGCCGAGGTGATCTTGCTGCCGTAGTAGTAGATCGCGTCATACCCGCCCCACAGGATCCGGTTATCGGCGGTGAGCCGGTAGTAGTGGAACTGGTTCGCGCTGTCCCCGATACCCTGCCGGCGGTTCCACCCGATGCTGGCCAGCTGAGCGGGCGTCAGCGGCTCGGTCATCAGCACGTAGTCATAGACCGGGATCAGGTAGTACCTGAGGCGGCGCAGCAGCGGCGCGAACGTCCCGGTCCCCACCGCGACACGGCGCGCGCTGACCTGACCGCCTGACGTCGTCAGGGTCAGCGCGGCACCAGGGCTACTGCCGTCAGACACCGACCGGACCGCGGTGTGCTCGTAGATCCGGACGCCGGCATCCAGGCACGCCCGCCGCAGCCCCCAGGCCAGCCTCGCAGGATCGAGCGTGGCGCAGCCGTCGGCGTCCCACAGCCCGGCCAGGTAGGTCGGCGAGTCCACCTCAGCGCGGACAGCCTCAGCATCGAGCAGCCGGGGTGCGGCGCCTAGCCGAGCGGCAAGCTCGGCGGACTCGCGCAGGCCCTCCGCTTGCCACGGCTGGGTCGCAACGGCCAGCTCGCCGGTCCGGGCGAAATCGCAGTCGATCCCGTAGCGCCCGATCGTCGCGGCGATCTCGTCCAGGTTGCGCCGGCCGAGGCGCTCAAGAGTGGCTAGCTCGCCGGGGAACCGGTCCTGTCCGTTGCTGAGGCCGTGGGTCAGACTGGCTGAGCAGAACCCGCCGTTCCGCCCGGTGCCAGCCCACGCCACGCGGCGAGCTTCGAGCAGCACGACGTCGCTGCCCGGATCGGCCTCCTTCGCCTGCAGGGCCGTCCAGAGCCCGGTGAACCCGCCGCCGATCACGGCGAGCTCAGCGGTGGCACGGCCGGCGAGCGGAGGCTGCGCCTCCGGCGGCGGCGCATCCGGCTGGTCCAGCCAGTACGGGACGGGCCGGGCGCGCTCCAGCGCCCGCGCAACCTGGGCGTCGGTCATGCCGTCCGGCATAAGTGCGTCAGCCTCCCTGGTTACCCGGTGGCTGAGATCAAGCTGAAGAAACGATTCATGATGAAGGTGCCAGTCAGGCCTCGATGTTGCTCATCACGTGCTTGATGCGGGTGTAGTCGTCGAACCCATAGCCGGACAGGTCCTTGCCGTAGCCGGAGTGCTTGAAGCCGCCATGCGGCATCTCGGAGACGAACGGGATGTGGGTGTTGATCCACACGGCACCGAAGTCGAGCTGCCGCGCCGCTCGCATCGCCCGGCCGTGATCCCGCGTCCAGACGCTGGCGGCCAGACCGTACTTGACGCCGTTCGCCCAGCGCAGTGCCTCGGCTTCGTCGCTGAACCGCTGCACGGTGATGACCGGCCCGAACACCTCGTCCTGGATCATCTCGTCGTCCTGGCGCAGCCCGGTCACCACGGTCGGCGCGAAACAGAAGCCGCGCTCGCCGACCCGGCGCCCGCCGGTCGCGACCGTGGCGTGGCCAGGCGCCCGCTCCAGGAAGCCCTCCACCCGGCTCAGTTGCGCCGGGTTGTTGAGCGGGCCGTAGTAGGCGTCAGGCACCTCGCGCCCGCCGGTCCTGACCGTCGCCGCCTTCGCCACCAGCGCCTCGGTCAGGTCGGCGCTGATGCCGGGGCCGGCCAGCACCCTGGTCGCGGCCGTGCAGTCCTGGCCCGCGTTGTAGAAGCCGGCGTCGCTGATCCCCTGCACCGCCAGCTCAACGTCGGCGTCGTCGAACACGACGACCGGGGCCTTGCCGCCGAGCTCGAGGTGCACGCGCTTGCAGGCCGGCCGCCGCTGCCTGTGCGACCTCGATGCCTGCCCGGACCGAGCCGGTGATCGACACCATCTGCGGGATCTCATGCGCCACCAGTGCGCGGCCGGTGTCCCGGTCCCCGCAGATCACGTTGAGCACGCCGGGCGGGAAGAACTCGGCAGCGATCTCGGCCAGCAGCAGCGTCGAGACCGGCGTGGTGTCGGAGGGCTTGAGCACGACCGTGTTGCCGGCCGCGAGGGCGGGCGCGAACTTCCAGACCGCCATCATCATCGGGTAATTCCACGGCGCGACCTGCGCACAGACCCCGACTGGCTCGCGGCGGATCATCGAGGTATGGCCGCGCAGGTACTCCCCCGCCGACTTGCCCTCCAGCATCCGGGCCGCGCCGGCGAAGAACCGGAGCTCGTCGGCCAGCGGCGGCACCTCGTCGGCCCTGGTCAGCGCGATCGGCTTGCCGGTGTTGCGCGACTCCGCCTCGACCAGGTCCTCGGCCCTGGCCTCGATCGCGTCCGCGAACTTGAGCAGCGCCAGGCTGCGCTCGGCGGGGTGCTGTCGCGCCAGGTCTCGAACGCCTCCGCCGCCGCCCGCAGGGCCGCGTCCACATCGGCCGGCGCCGGACACTGGCGCCTGCAGGTAGGTTTCGCCGGTGCTCGGGTCGATGACGTCGCTGGTCCGGCCGTCTAGCGGCGCCACGTACTGGCCTCCGACGAAATTGGCGAGCACCGCTACCCGGCTGTGCCCGCTTGCACTCGGCTGCTCCCACCACGATCCTCCCGTTGAGCCTGTCCTGATCCGGGTACGACCCTGACAGAGAAACAGGCATTGCACAAGCGAATCAGTGACGAATGTGCCTATGGTCTACGGAATCAGTTGACAGATGCCGATAGCATGGCACCATGGGGTCTGCGAAGGAGGCTTACGCATGGCGCATACGCCGGTGACGCCGCTCGCCCCGGGCGCTCGGAACCACCGGGGCGCAAGCGGGCGGCCGCGAGCCCGACAGCAAGGATCGTTCTCGACCACCTGTCGAAGCAGATCATCGAGCAGCTCCAGCAGGACGGCCGACGATCGTACGCGGCGATCGGCAAGGCCGTCGGACTGTCCGAGGCGGCCGTCCGGCAGCGAGTGCAGCGCCTCATCGACGTCGGCGCGATGCAGATCGTGGCGGTCACCGATCCGATGACGCTGGGCTTCCCGCGCCAGACCATGGTCGGCATCCGCTGCGGCGGCGACCTGGAGCGGGTTGCCGGCCACCTCGCGGGTATGGACGAGATCGACTACGTCGTCATCACCGCCGGCTCCTTCGACCTGCTGATCGAGGTCGTCTGCGAGAACGACGACCAGCTGCTGGAGATCCTCGGGCCGCGTGCGCTCCATTCCGAGCGTGACGACGACCGAGACTTTTGTTTACCTGAAACTCTGCAAGCAGACCTACAGCTGGGGGACCAGATGAGTACGGCATACAGCAAGGACGAGATCGCTGCGCTGCAGGAGAAGGCCAAGCGCCACCTGTGGCTGCACTTCACCCGGATGTCGTCCTATGCCGACGAGCGAGTTCCCGGTCATCGTCCGCGGTGAGGGCCAGTACGTCTTTGACCAGCACGGCAAGCGGTACCTGGACGGGCTCGCCGGGCTGTTCGTCAGCCAGATCGGCCACGGCCGGACCGAGGTCGCCGAGGCGGGCGCCCGCCAGGCGAGCCGAGCTTGCCTACTTCCCGCTCTGGTCGTACGCGCACCCGCAGGCGATCGAGCTGGCCGAGCGGCTGGCGGCGATGGCGCCGGGTGACCTCAACCGGGTCTTCTTCACCAGTAGCGGATCCGAGGCCGTCGAGTCGGCCTGGAAGCTCGCCAAGCAGTACTTCAAGGCCATCGGCCAGCCGACCAGGTACAAGGTCCTGAGCCGGTCCATCGCCTACCACGGCACTTCGATGGGCGCGCTCGCGATCACCGGCCTGCCGGGCATCAAGGAGCCGTTCGAGCCGCTGCCGCCGGGCGGCGTCCGGGTGCCGAACACGAACTTCTACCGGGCGCCGGCAGTTCGTCGCGGACGACATGACCGCGTTCGGGCTCTGGGCCGCGGACGAGATCGAGCGCGCTATCCAGCGCGAGGGCGAGGAGTCCGTGGCGGCGGTCTTCCTCGAGCCGCTGCAGAACTCCGGCGGCTGCTTCCCGCCGCCGCCCGGCTACTTCCAGCGGGTCGGGAGATCTGCGACAGGTACGGCGTGCTGCTGGTATCGGACGAGGTGATCTGCGCGTTCGGCCGCCTCGGGCTACTACTTCGGGTCCGAGCGGTACGGCTACCAGCCCGACATCATCACCTTCGCCAAGGGCGTCACCTCCGGCTACGCGCCGCTCGGCGGCATGATGGTGAGCGACGCGGCTGATGGAGCCGTTCAACGAGGGCCAGGCCACCTTCCTGCACGGCGTCACCTTCGCCGGGCATCCGGTCTCCTGCGCGGTCGCGATGGCCAACCTCGACGTGTTCGAGAAGGAGGACCTGCTCGGCAACGTGCGGGCGCACGAGGGCGCGTTCCGGGCCACCCTGGAGAAGCTCAACGACCTGCCGATCGTCGGCGACGTCCGCGGCGACGGCTACTTCTACGGCATCGAGCTCGTCAAGGACAAGGCGACCAGGGAGACCTTCGATGACGACGAGTCCGAGCGGCTGCTGCGCGGCTTCCTGTCGCACGCCCTGTTCGACGCCGGGCTGATCTGCCGGGCCGACGACCGCGGCGACCCGGTTATCCAGCTGTCTCCGCCGCTGACCTGCACCCAGGAGCACTTCGACGAGATGGAGCAGATCCTGCGCGCCGTCCTCACCGAGGCCTGGACCAAGATCTAGACCGGGCTCCTGGCGCGCGAGCAGCCGTGGCGTCACTGCCCGGCAGCACTGGCGCCATGTCTGCCCCGGGCTGCCGCGGGCCCTCCTGCGAAGTTATGCAGTTGTGACCGCCTTGTGGCTAACCAAACCACTCTCCAGACGTGTCTAAGAAGTGAGGGCCAGGCGGTGCAGCAGGGGCGATCGCCAGGCGCGGGCAGACGGGAGGAACCATGTCGGGCACAGACGGTAGGTGGGCCGAGCTCTCCAGCCAGAACGAGCGGCTCGTTCGGGCAGCTGAGCCGAGCCGCTCAGGCTCGAGCTAGCTACCGCCGGACGGCTGCCCGGCGCAATGGGCCGAGCTGGCCAGCCAGAGCGAGCGGCTCGTCGCACACGTCCGATCCGATGTTCCGGCTGGCAAGCTCCAGCCACGCCGTGCCTGGCATGCGGCTGGTGGCCGGCGCCGCGACTGCATGATCGGCCCGACGGGGCCTACTTGCCTGACTGGGGCTCGGCGGCGGCCTTGGCCAGCAGGGCCTGCACGTGCTTGACGGCCTCGTCGATCGGCACGCGCTCCTTGTCGCCCGTGCTGCGGCTCACGACCTCGACGAGCGCCGTCCGCGAGGTCCCGGCTGCCCACGGTGATCCGGAACGGGATCCCGATCAGCTCGGCGTCCTTGAACTTCACTCCCGGCCGCTCATCCCGGTCGTCGAGAGGACGTCGACGCCGCTGGCCAGCAAGCTCGGCGTAGATCGACTCGGCCGCAGTCCGGACGGCCTCGTCCTGCATCGACACCATGATCACCGTAACTTCGGCCGGCGCGACCTGGACCGGCCACTGCAGGCCCGCGTCGTCGTGATGCACCTCCGCGATGGCGGCCATCGCCCGTTCGACGCCGATGCCGTAGCTGCCCATGATCGGGGTGATCGCCGAGCCGTCAGGGCCGAGAACCGACGCGCCGAGGGCGGTAGGTGAACTTACGGCCGAGCTTGAAGATGTGCCCGACCTCGATCCCCCGCACGAGCTCCAGCGGCGTTCCGCATCGAGGGCATGGCTCGCCTGCCGCCACCTCGCGAAGATCGGCCCAGGTGCCGACCGCGATGTCACGGTCGACGTCGACGCCAGTGAGGTGGACGTCGTCGGTGTTTGCGCCGGTGGCCATATCGCGGCGGCCCTTCAGCGCGAGGTCGGCGATGATCGGCAGCTCCTTGACGCCGACCGCGCCCAGGCTGCCGGGCAGCGCGCCGAGCGCCGCGCGGATCTCGTCCGGCTGGGCCGGACGGATGTCGGTCACGCCGGTCGCGTCGATCAGCTTCTGGTCCTGCAGCTGGTGATCGCCGCGGAGCAGCACCAGGGTCAGCTCACCGTTGATGACCTGGACCAGGGTCTTGATCTGGCGGTTCGCGGCCAGGCCGTACCCGGTCGCCAGGTCCTCGATCGTCCGGACTCCGGGCGTGTCGAGCCGCGACCGGCGCATCCGAGCCCGGCCCGTCCTCGATCGGGGACAGCGCGGAGGTCGCCTTCTCCAGATTTGCCGCATAGTCGCAGTTCGGGCACGTCGCGACCAGATCCTCGCCCGCATCTGACGGGCACATGAACTCGATGGAGTCGCTGCCGCCCATGGTCCCGTTCGACGCCTCCGCGGCAATAGCCGGAATGCCAAGGCGAGCGAAGATCCGCTCGTACGCTCCCCGGTGCGTGTCGAAGGACTTGTCGAGCCCGGCCTCGTCGAGATCGAAGCTATAGGAGTCCTTCATAGTGAACTCCCGGACCCGGATCAGCCCGCTCTTGGGCCGCGGCTCGTCCCGGAACTTGGTCTGGAACTGGTACCAGAACTGCGGCAGCTGGCGGTAGGACGACAGCTCGGTGGCGAGCGTCGTGAAGATCTCCTCGTGCGTCATGCCGAGCACGACCTCTGCGCCCTTGCGGTCCTTCAGGCGGAACATCTCCTCGCCCATCACCGTCAGGCGTCCGCTTCGCTCCCAGATGGACGCCGGATGCATGGCCGGCAGGAGGAACTCCTGCCCGCCGATGGCGTTCATCTCCTCCCGGATGATCCTCATGACCTTGGCCCGGACCCGTACCCCGAGCGGCAGCAGCGCGTAGTGACCTGCCATCAGCTGGCGGATGAACCCGGCCCGCAGCAGCAGCCGGTGGCTCGCCGCATCGGCATCCGCCGGGTCGTCTCGCAGGGTCGGGATGTGCAGCTGTGACCAGCGCATGGATAAAGGCCTCTTCGTTGGGTTTCTCAATTTCTCAGGTACCCGGATCACGCTACCCAGGATTACGCGGAGGACGGTAAGTCTAGAGCCCCGGCCAGGCGCGGGCGATCCGGATGCCGTCACCACGCCCGCGTAGGTCGCAGCGGTGCAGAACGGTGCTAACCGGTTCTTTTGCCGCTGACGCGAGTTTGACCGGTAGCTGACCGGGCACAAAACGTGACGTGCCGACGGACAGGTCAGCTCGCCGGGTGCTGTCGATCGCCATGGGAATCGCGGCGATATTCGACCTGACCGGCATGACCGTCTACCGCACGATGCGTCCAGTTCTTCCGCCCAGTCCGCCGCGCCAGGAGGATCCAGATCCGTTCCTGTCGGCGATGAGCACGATCATGTCCGCTTATCGTGAGGCGGCAGGTCGTGCGCGTGATGAGAGCGGTGAGACGTTAGTCGCATGACCGAGACCGACCGAGTGCCTACGCCTGAGCAGGCACAAACCCCCAGCCAGCCCTCCGATAAGCCCCCCGCACAGCCGCCCGGCCAGCCGGAGGCGCCAGCCGCCGGCGAGATCGCCGATGCTGTCCTGGACCGCATCGGCGACAAGGTCGCCGACAGCCGCAAGCCAGCCGACAGCCGGCCGCAGCAGGCCGACATCGGCTCGGTCGAGCAGGCGATCGCGCTGCGCGAACAGGCGCCGGAGATGTACGACCTGTGGCTCAAGATCGCCAAGGACAAGGCCGCCACCGCTAACTACGTGGACCGGGCGCCGTATGAGGTGCCGGAACGGCTGGCCCAGTCCGGCCGGCCCAGGGCCCTCGGCGCGCTGATCATCGTCCTGTCGTTCTGCGGGTACCTGGCCTGGCTCGGCGGTCCCGGCCTGTACATCGGCGGCCTCATCGCAATCCTCGACCTGGTCGTGATGTTCGGGATGTTCTTCGGCCTGCGGCCGGAGCGGCTGCCCGACCCGCAGGAGACCGATCGGCGCCCGCCGCCACGGCGCAGATTAGCCCCGAGCACAGGTTCGCCGTCACGCGGCGGCAATCGGACTTCCAGGCCGTACGATCTCCAGCGGGCCCGGCGAGCGCGCCGGGATGTGCCTGCAGGCGCGGAGGTAACCCGGGTGCTCGATGGCCGGCTGCTCGTGGATGCACACGTGCACGTGGCGAAACTGCCAACGCTGTCGGCCGACTGGCAGGACTGGGTCGCGACCTTCGGCGGCGGCATTCCCATCGCCCAGCTCTACGACGGCGACGGGGTGCCGCTGCCCGCCGCCCTGGATGAGCACTTCGCCGCCGAGGGCGCAGACCACGTGCTGCTGTTCACCGAGCACAGCCCGAAATCGACCGGCATCCAGCCGATCGAGGACGTACTGCCGCTTGTCGAGCAGAATCCGCGCCCGCTTCCACCCGGTCGCCAACATCAACCCGCACCTGCATTACCCGGTGAAGGCCGAACTGGCCCGCCAGGTCGGCCTGGGCGCCGTGGCCTGCAAGATCCATCCGGTGCACGGCGGATTCGAGCCCGCCGACCGGATGCTCTACCCGGCCTACGCCTTCTGCGAGGAACGGGGCCTTCCGGCGATAGTCCACTGCGGCACCTCGACGTTTGCGGGCTCGGTGAACGCCTTCGGCGAGCCCGCGCTTCTCGACCCGGTCTTCCGCGACTTCCCCGAGCTGACCGTCGTGCTAGCGCACGGCGGCCGGGGCTGGTGGTACGACCAGGCGGCGTTCCTGGCGCTGATGCGGCCGAACATCTGGCTCGAGGTCTCCGGCCTGCCGCCGGCCCGGCTGCCCGACTACTACGGCGGATCGCTCGCGCGGCTGGCCGCCGAAAATGGTGTTCGGCACCGACTGGCCGGGCGTGCCCGGCGTGCAGCGCAATGCACGCGCACTCGAGAAGGTGCTGCTAGACGCCGGGGCGGGCCCTGAGCAGGTCGCACTGGCTCTCGGCGGCAATGCCCAGCGCATCTTCCGGCTACCCGCGGCGGGAAGCTCCCCGTTCCCTTCCCTGGTAACCAGCGCGGCTGATACCGCCCACCGGGCGGGCCGGGAAGCGCGAGTAAGCACCCGCCGCTGCCCCGCCAAGCAAGCGATTGCTTGGGCTAGCCGTTTGGGTGCTCGCACCCCTAGTGTTACGACAAAGGTGGTTCAGGCGACTCTTCCGGGAGAGTGTGCATGAAGACCAGGGCAGCAATCATGCGTGCGACGGGCCAGGACTGGGAGGTTACCGAGCTGGAGCTCGATCCCCCGAAGGTCGGCGAGGTGCTCATCCGGTTCGTTGCCTCCGGCCTGTGCCACTCCGACGAGCACATCCGCACCGGCGACCTCACTCCCCGCTTCCCGATCGTCGGCGGCCACGAGGGCGCCGGCGTCGATCGAGGAAGTCGGTCCCGGCGTCACCAGGCTCAAGGCAGGCGACCATGTCATCTGCTCGTTCCTGCCGGTATGCGGGCACTGCCGCTGGTGCTCGACCGGCCACTCGAACCTGTGCGACCTCGGCGCGACGATCCTGGACGGCGGCCTGCTGGACGGGACGTACCGGTTCCACACCGCCGACGGCGAGGACGTCGGCGGCATGTGCATGCTGGGCACGTTCTCCGAGTACGCGACCGTATCCGAGCTGTCCTGTCGTGAAGATCGACGACGACATGCCGCTGGACAAGGTCGCCCTGATCGGCTGCGGCGTGCCGACCGGCTGGGGCTCGGCCGTGCACGCGGCTGCCGTGGAGCCGGGCGACACCATCGCGATCTACGGCATCGGCGGCATCGGCATCAACTCGGTGCAAGGCGCCGCGCTCGCCGGCGCGCGCAACGTGGTCGCCATCGATCCGGTCGCGATGAAGCGCGAAGCCGCCGAGCAGCTCGGCGCTACGCACAGCTGCGCGACCGCCGGGGAGGCCGCGCTGCTGATCCACGAGCTCACCCGCGGCGTGATGGCCGACAAGGCCATCGTGACGATCGGCGTGGTCACCACAGAGGTCGTCACCGACGCGTTCAACACGATCCGCAAGGGCGGCACCGTGGTGGTCACCGGTCTCGGTGACCTGGTGTCGAACAACATCCAGATCAACAGCTCGATGCTGACCCTGATGGAGAAGCGGATCCAGGGCAGCCTGTTCGGCTCGGGCGACCCGTTCCACGACATCCCGCTGATGGTGCAGCTGTACCGGTCCGGCGACCTCAAGCTGGACGAGCTGATCACGAGCACTTACACGCTCGACGACATCAACCAGGGCTACCAGGACATGCTGGACGGCAAGAACATCAGGGGCCTCATCCTGCATGGCAGCTGAGTCGGCGACGGCCTCCACCGGGCACTCTTTTGGGCACGGGCCGGTGGCCGGCAGCACGCCGGTCATCGGCCTGCGCCGGGAGCGCGAGGTCCTCACCGTCGCGCTGCAGGCGGCCAGGCACGTCGTGCTGGAAGGGCCGCCAGGTACCGGCAAGTCGACACTGCTGCGGTCGATCGCGCGCGACCTCGGCCAGGCGGTGGTCTTCGTCGAGGGCAACGCCGAGCTGACCCCTGCCCGCCTGGTCGGCCAGTACGACCCGGCGCAGGTGCTCGCGGACGGGTACCTGCCGTCGAGCTTTGCCGACGGTCCGCTGCTGCAGGCCATGCGGACCGGGGCGCTGCTGTACCTGGAGGAGTTCAACCGCGTCCCGGAAGAGACGCTGAACGTGCTGATCACCGTGCTCACCGAGGGCGAGATCGCGGTGCCGCGGCTCGGTGCCGGTGCGGGCCGATGCGGAGCTTCCGGCTGATCGCCGCGATGAACCCCTTCGATGCGATCGGCACCGCGCGGGTCAGCCAGGCAATCGCCGACCGCATCTGCCGGGTCGTGCTGGCTACCAGGACGCAGCCGCCGAGCGGCCGATCGTCCGCGCCGTGACCGGGCGGCACGACGGAGACGGTCGTGCCCTTCGCCGTCGCCTTCGCTCGCGCCACCCGTTCGCACCGGGACGTGCGTATGGGCGCGTCGGTGCGCGGCGCCATCGACCTCGTGCTGCTGATCGACGGGCTGATCGGGCTGCGAGCCGAGGCAGCCATGTCCCGGCCGACCGCGAAGGACGCCGCATACGCCGCGCTGTCCGGCCGCATCCGGCTTGGCAGATGGCTGCGATCGCAGCCCGGAGTCGGTGCTGGACGAGATCCTCGGCGACCTGTGGCCGGAGGATGCTCCCGGCCTGGCCCCGGCCGACGGACGACACTTCCGGTACCTCCGGGGACGGCCAGGGAAAAGCTGACGGCCCGCCCTCGGGAGCGGGCCGTGGCCGGTCACCAGGTTCGCGCTCCAGCCTCCGCCGCGAGCGCACGCAGGGCCCGGCACGCCGGTCAGTTAGCCGGGCCGAGCTCGCGAGCAGGCACGCCGGGTTCTCCGACGTCTCGCCGGAGGCCGGCTCGCTGGACGCAGAGGCCTTGGCCGAGCTGCTGGCGGCCGATCCCGACGCCGCCGCGGCCCTGCTCGCCGACCTCAGCCAGGCGACCGATCCGGCATTGCGGGCGTCCGCACGGCAGCTCGCTGCGCGGATCTTCATTCAGCTCGGCGTGACCGGCCGGCGGTCGGCCCGCGGTCCGCGCCGGATCCGTTCCGTGCTGCGGGGCGAGGGTGACGTCGACCTGGACCGGACGCTGGACCGGCTCGGCGGCACCTGGCCGCCGCCGGCCGAGGACCTGGTCACCCGTTCATGGCAAGCGCCCCGCCGGTCAGTCTGCCTGCTGGTGGATTCCAGCGGGTCGATGTCCGGACTGTCGCTCGCGATGGCCGCAGTCGCGACGGCTGGCGTGCTGCTGGCAGCGGATGGCCGGCTGGACACCGGTGCGCTGGCGTTCTCCGGGACCGTCACGGTGCTGCGGCCACCCGGCACGCGGCAGCCGCCGGAGCAGATCGTCGGCCGCCTGCTCGGCCTGCGCGGTCACGGCATGACGGATATTGCCGCAGCGCTGCGGTCGGCCGCAGAGCTGCTCTCGGCCGACGGGTCCGCGTCGGCCGAGCGGCGCGTGATCCTGATGTCGGACTGCCTCAGCACCGCCGGCGGTGATCCGGCAGCGGCGCTGGGCGGGATTGACAGGCTGGACGTGCTCTGCCCCGCGCCGGCCGGGACCGAACCGGACCCGGCATCGATCGCAGCGGCCGAGCGGCTCGCCCGGCTGGGCGGCGGGGTCAGCCAGCCAGTCCGCATCCTGGCCGAGATACCCGCCGCGCTGACCCGGCTGCTGTCTGAGCGCTGACCTGTGCGAGTCACGTCATCTGCTGGAGCAGCCGCGGCAGGTCGGCGATGGAGTCGAGCACGTGATCGGGCGCCGCGGCAGCGCCGGAGTGCGCACGCGCCTGGTACTTGCCGGTCCTGACGAGCACGCCGGTAAGCCCGCACCGCTGCGCCGCGAGGACATCGTTGTCGATGTCGTCGCCGATCATGAGGGCATCGCCGGCGGTGACGCGCAGGTGTGCCAGTGCGGTGCTGAAGAATCGCTCCGCTGGCTTGCCGACTACTTCTGCTGTTGTCCCGGCGGCCTGTTCCAGGCCCGCGACGAATGCTCCGCTGTCGAGCTGGAGGCCGTCGCTGGTGCGCCAGTACATGCCCCGGCTCATCGCCACCAGCCGAGCGCCGGCCTGAAGGCAGCCGAACGCGCGGTTGACTGCCTGATAGCTGAACTCGGGCCCGGCGCCGCCGATCAGCACGACATCCACGGCGAGATTGTCGTCCCCGGCCAGCGTGATGCCAGCCAGGTCAGCGCGGATGTCACCGCTGTTGAGCAGGAGGCAGCGAGCTCCGGGATAATGCTCGCGCAGGTAGGCAGCGGCGACCGCGGGGGCAGTGAGGATATCGCTTGCTGTCACGGGGAAACCCGCCGCCGCCAGCGCCGCCGCTATCGAAGCCCGGCTGCGTGAGGTCGTATTAGTGACCAGGGCCAGCGGAATCCCCGCCGCGCGCAGATGCTCCAGTGCCGCGACCGCCCCGGCGATCGGCTCCCAGGACACCGTCAGCACGCCATCGATATCGATCAACACCGCGCCCATGCGCTGCATGCGCTGACAATATGGCAGGATGCGTCGCCATGGCCGGTGATACGAGCTCGGGCGGAGGATTAGGTGCCTGCCGTTTCTCCGGTCCGGGTGACCTGCCAGCCGCTGGACTGGGATCTCTCCACGGCCGACGTGCTGCGGCTGGTGCGCGCCGACGAGCATCCGGCGGCGCTGCTGGGCACCTGGGCGGGGGGCAGCGACATCGTCTGCTCAGAGCCGACCGCGACCCGGTGCGATCCGGCGCCGCCGTGGGATGCCCTGGATGAAGCCTGGCCGCCGGCCGTGGCGGACAGCGCGGACAGCGCGGACAGCGCGGTCTTTGCGGGCGCCTGGATCGGCTACCTCGGGTTCGGCCTGTCCGGCCACGTGCTGCCTGTCCCGCCGGCGCCGGGCGGTCCCCGGCAGCTGCCGTCCTGGTGGCTGGGCTACTACGACCACGTGCTGCGCCTCGACCGCGCATCCGGGCAATGGTCTTTCGAGGCGCTGCGGACGCCCGGCCGGGCGGACGCACTCGATGCGCGGCTCGCGGAATTGCGCCGCCGCGCGGCCGCTGCCCGGCCGCAGCCACGCCCGTACGCTTGCGGGGCGTTCCGGCTGATCCCTGGCGCCGCCGAGCACCGGTCGGCGGTCCGCCGGACTGTCGACTACATCCGGGCTGGGGACATCTTCCAGGCGAACATCTGCCTGCGCCTGGAGGCGGGCTTTGACGGCGACCCGCTGGACGGGTTCTGCACGGCGGTTACCGCGCTCGACCCCCCTTATGCGGCCTACCTGCGCCCCTCGGCGAAGGGCGCGGTCGTCAGCTTGTCGCCCGAGCTGTTCCTGCGGCGCGAGGGCCGCGCGGTTGTCTCGCGCCCGATCAAGGGCACCGGTCCCCGGCCCGGCGGGGACGAAGACGCCGCCATTGCGCGAGTCAAGCTGGAGCGGTCAGCGAAGAACCGCGCCGAGAACGTGATGATCGTCGACCTGATGCGCAACGACCTCAGCCGCGTCTGCGAGCCGGGCAGCGTGATCGTGCCAATGCTCGCTGCTGCCGAGCCGCACCCTGGCGTCTGGCACCTGGTGTCGGAGGTGCGCGGAGAACTCTGTTCCGGGACGGGCGACGGCCGGCTGATCCGAGCGGCGTTCCCGCCTGGATCGGTGACCGGTGCGCCGAAGGTCCGCGCCCTTGAGGTGATCCATGAGCTGGAGGTAACACCGCGCGAGGTCTACACCGGGGCCATCGGCTACCGCAGCCCGCTCGCGGGCCTGGAGCTCAACGTCGCCATCCGTACCTTCGAATTTCACGCCGGCCGAGTCTGGCTCGGTGCTGGTGGCGGCATTGTCGCGGCATCGCGGCCCGGCGAGGAGTACCGGGAATGCCTGCTGAAGGCACGACCTCTCATCGCGGCGCTCGGCGGCAGTCTTGACGGGAGGCCGCTCCGCCGCCCCCGCGGGCCTGCCGGAACGGACCCCGTCCTGCTGCCACGCCCGGCTGCTGGAGTGTTCACCTCACTGCACGTGCGGGAGGGTGCCGGCCAGCACCTCGGCGCGCACCTGGAGCGGCTGGCGGACAGCGCGCGCCGGCTGTACGGGAAGGAATTGCCTGCGAGCCTCGCCACGGAGCTGGACCAGTGCCTCAGCGCGCGGCCCACTGGCCGGCTGCGAATCACGGTCCAGCCACGCGGCGGTCCGCTGCATGCCACGGTCGCCGTCGTTCCCCTCGACGATGCTCCGGCAGTCACCGACCTCGCCCCGGTCGTCGTTCCCGGTGGCATCGGCGAGCACAAGTGGGCCGACCGTCGCATGCTGGACCACCTCCGGCAGACCGCCGGCGCCAGCGAGGGGATGCAGCTGCTTATCGAGGACCATGACGGAACCGTGCTGGAGACCGACCGGGCCAACGTGTTCGCTGTCATGGGCAACGTGGCCAGGACCCCGCCCGCCGATGGACGCCTCCTGCCAGGCATCGCCCGCGCCCAGGTCGTGCGTATTGCCGCGGCCGCGGGGCTGGCTGTCGAAACCGCGCGGCTCACCCGGCATGATCTCCTCTCCGCGAGCGAGGTCTTTGTCACGAACTCCGTGCGCGGCGTGCTGCCCGTCCGCTCGGTCGCCGGCGTGGCGCTGCGCGCGGCACCGGGCCCGGTGACGGAGCAACTGGCGGCCGCGCTCGCCAGCGCCGACGGCGCAGACGTGCGCGGGCGCGCCGAGGTGCGGCCCAGCGCGATCGCACACCGACCACCCGCCGGCGCGGCGCCGCTCGTGGTCGTCATCGACAACTACGACTCGTTCACCTTCAACCTGGTGCATTACCTGATCACTGCGGGCTGCGCGGTCGAAGTCGTGCGCAACGACGAGATCACTGCACGCCAGGTCGTGGCGCTCGGCCCGGCCGGGGTCGTCATCTCGCCCGGCCCGTGCGCGCCGCACGAGGCCGGGATCAGCGTCGACGTGGTGCGCGCCTGCGCCGCCGCCCCGGTGGCCGTTCCCCTGCTCGGCGTATGCCTGGGTCACCAGGCCATCGCGGCGGGCTTCGGCGCCAGCGTCATCCGGTCAGCTCCGGTTCACGGCCAGACCTCGATCATCAGCCACGACGGCCGCGGAGTGCTGGCTGGCTTGCCGCGGCGGTTCGCAGCGGTCCGCTACCACTCCCTCATCGTCGCCGAGCAGACCATGCCCACGTGCCTGCAGATCACGGCGCGAACCCGCGGCAACATCCCCATGGGGCTCCGGCATGCCAGCCTGCCGATCGAGGGCGTGCAGTTCCACCCGGAGTCCGTGCTGACCAGCTACGGCCACGCGATGATCGGCAACTTTTCCAGCGCCCTTCATGCGCGGCGCCGATGACGGCCCGCTCACCGAACTCGCGCTACTGCAGGCCAGGGAGGCGCCAGAAGTCTCCGGCCAGTCCGAGCCGGTCGAGTATTGACTGGTTGGCATCTGTAGTGTGCGGCCTCCAGCCAGGCGCGAGGCGATCGTCCCACCACGCGTGGGCCAGTTCGCTCAGCTTGACCACCGTGATGGTGGCGCCGGGACCTCGACCGGCGAGCCATCGTTCGATGTGATCTTCCGACCGGAAGAGATTCATGGTGCTTCAGGTGAAGACGATGTCGTCCCACCACTGCGCCGCTGGCACGAGACAGTGGAAGAGCAGGCTTCGGTCATCAGGAAGCTGATCGCGCACTTCGATACGCAGTGCCTCGCCGCAGTCGAGGCACGATGTCTCAATCAAGCCGTCCTCGTGCAGCGCGGCGCAGATGCCGAATGCGTCCCAGGCGCAATTCCCGTACCACGACCGCCCGCCAGCCTGGACCCGGTACGCCGTCGGGACGGCGGAGAACGGGTTGGCCATCCTGATCTCGCCTGTCTCCCGGTTGACGACCAGGGCATGCTCGCCGTGGAGCCGTTCCCAGCCGGCGATGACCTCAGCTCGGCCACGACCGGCGATGGCGGCAATCTCGGCCGCCGCAGGCGCACGTCCGAAGTCGACAAACTTTGCGTAGGTCAGGTTACGCAGGCCGCAGTCGTCCTCATTCATCCGGACACCGCCTGCAGCCGCGGCGGTCCGACGGTCAGCACCGCTGCGAGCGTCACGCCGATCACCAGGAAGCCGCCGGACTCCGCGAGCCAAACCCAGCTCACAATGGGCGCACCCAGGTATTTGGGGGCGATGGCAGCGACGCCAACGCCCATGGTGGCCGCAGCCTCCATCGCGACGGCCGCAGCCGTCCCTGCAATCCAGGCAATGTGCCGCCAGACCTCGCAACGCTGCCGGCGCAGGCTGTACAGACCGAACGGCAGCCACAGAAGCGGCAGGACGAAACTCGGCAACCCGAACAAGACTCCGCACATAACCGCGATCCCCTGTAGCCAGGGCGGGCCGAATTGCCCGGATTCACCAAGCTCGGTCACCGGGACCGTGGAGGAGGCGAAGAGGTATGCAAACCCAGCGGCGCCAATGAACGTCCAGCAGATCACCAGCACCCAGGACGCACGTCCAGCGCCGCCGATCGCGGTTCCGCCAGTCCAGCGCCGCAACACCGCGCGAAACGTCACGACTCCAGTATCGCGGCGCTTCATCACGGGCCCGCCAGGAGCTACGACTTGCGCAGGGTGAACCCGATGACATCCGACTGCGGCATACCTGAAACGGTCCCCCCTTGTCTACGGTGTCGTAGACCCACCCGTCCGCGACTGCCGGGGAGCCAAAGCGCGGGCGGTGATCGGGATGAGGACAGACTCGCGGGGCTGGACGCCGGTATGAGCGGCGCCGAACCGGAACATTGGCCAGGAGGGAGCACTCTTGGCGGCTGCCGCTTGCGCTGACCCCGCCTCGCTGGCCGGAGCTGATCTTCGAGCGCTGCGCGCGTGCTGGCATCCCGTCGGTTTCTCGGCAGCACTGGCCGAGAAGCCGCTGCACGCCGACCTGCTCGGGGAGCCGCTGGTGCTGTGGCGCGCCAAGGACGGCGGCACTCGGGCCATGGCGGATGTGTGCGTGCATCGGGGCACGGCGCTGTCGCTGGGCTCAGTCCGTGACGGCCAGATCGTGTGTGCCTACCACGGCTGGCGTTATGGCGGCGACGGAAGGTGTGTCGCCATCCCGCAGCTTGCGGATCCGGCACGTGTTCCAGCCAAGGCACGGGTCGAGGCCTTCAGGATCCAGGAACGCTACGGCCTGCTGTGGGTGGCGCTCGAGGAGCCCCGGTGGCCGCTGCCGGAGGTTCCCGAGCTAGAGGACGGCAGCTGGGCCATGGTGAGCGCCGGGCCTTACAGCTGGCAGTGCGACGCGGCGCGCCAGGTGGAGAACTTCACTGACCTCGGACATTTCCCGTGGGTGCACCCGGGCCTGCTCGGCGACCCGGCGCGACCGGTTGTGCCGCGCCATGAGGTTCGGACCGAAGGTCACGTGCTGCACTACACGATCGTGCGGCCCGAGGCGCCGAACTCCGATGACTTCCCCGTCTTCGCAAACGAGGAGGCGGGACCACCGGAGCGACGCAGCCGCTATGAGCTGCACCTGCCGTACACCATCGCGCTGCGGCTCGGCTGGGGCGGCGAGAAGGGCATGGTCTACTTCTTCGCGTCGCAGCCGGTTGCCGCCGACCGCTGTATCGGGTACGTGGTGATCGGCCGTAACTACAACTTCGGCCAGAGCGACCAGGTCATCAAGGACTTCGAAGACACGATCTTCGGCCAGGACAAGGTCGTCGTTGAGTCCCAGCGGCCCGACCGGGTTCCCTTCGATCTAGCCGCGGAGCTGCACCTGAAGTTCGACGCCGTAGCCGTTGCCTATCGCAAAGCGATGCGAGCCTGCGGACTGGCTGCGGACGCCCCGATCGGCGTAGAGCTCGATGCTGCGAGATCATCGAGAGGTGCAGGTCAACGAGATGAGCGGGCAGCTGGCCAGCCGGCTGAGCTCGGCTGACCTGACCTATGACGAGGTCGGCGCCACCCGGCGTACGCTCCCACCCGGCTATCATCACCTGCGGGCGCAGCCGGGCCAGTTGGGCGCCTGATTCAGCGGCGCATGACTCAGCGATACCTGAACGCACTGGCCGAACGCCGCGATAGCTGATGTCTGACAGCCGTCCCATCCCATCCAGGACACCGAAGGTCCCGCATGAACTCGTGCCCGACGAAGTAGCTCCGTGGGAGCCCTTGGCCGGCGGTTACGTGAGCGCCGTCTTCCGGTCTGGTAACAGGGTCAGGCGTGACTCAGGCCCGAACGCCGACTTCGTCCGACGACTGCTCGTCCATTACGAGCAGGCGGGCTTCCATGGCGCGCCGCGACACCTGGGCACTGACGCGGAGGGCCGGGAGATCCTCAGCTTCATCGACGGCCACGTGCCCTGGCGGGCCACGCAGCGGTTGAGGGCTCGGACCGATGCCAGCCTCACGGCGGCTGCCACACTGCTGCGCTGCTGCCACGACCTGACCGCCGGAACTGACCTGGCGCGTGACTCCGAGGTTGTCTGCCACAACGACCTATCGCCTCAGAACACCGTCTACCGCTACCACGGCAGCGAACTACTCCCGGTCGCGTTCATCGACTGGGACCTAGCGACACCCGGCCAGCGGATTCACGACGTCGCGCACATGTGCTGGCAGTACCCGGGCCTGGGCCCCGCCGTGCCGAGTGTGGCGGAGGCCGCCAGGCAGATCCGGCTGATCTGCGATGCCTATGGCCTGAGTGATCGCAGCCAGCTGATCGACACCATTCTGTGGTGGCAGGACCGCTGCTGCCGGGGCATCGAGGCGGGCGCAGCGACCGGCGATGCCGCTATGGCCAGGCTGCTGGCCGCAGGAGTGCCGGAGGCAGTGCGCGCGGAGCGCGCCTGGGTGGCCGCGAACCGCGCCACCCTCGCGGCCGCCCTCGTCTAGCCTGCGCTGCCCCAGGATCGAGTCGACAGGACGAGCCGGTAGTCGTCCGGATCGGCGATCGTGACGCCCCACTCGTCCCAATACGGGTTGCGGGCTGGCACCAGGGTCCCGCCCGCATCGGTCAGGCGGCTGATCACCTCTTCGTCGATCGCGCCGTCAAGGTACAGGACGAGCAGATCTTCCTCAGTCGGCGCAGGCGGCGTATGCCTGCCCGGATCACCGACCAGCTCCAGGTGCCATGCCGCACCGCGCCATCCGACCATGAGCAGCGGGTTCCCGCCTTCCGCTGAGTCGTCTATCCGCAACAGCACCTCGAGGCCCAGGCCGGCTACCCAGAAGCGCTCGGCCGCGTGCAGGTCGCGGCTCGGCCGGGCAATGCGCAGGTGACTCGAGGCCAGCGGCTTCATAGGACCCCGTCGAGATGCGCGGTGTCATTGAAGCCGCGGACGATCCATCGGTCCGCGGTCACCACGATGCGCGAGATCGAGGCGTTCTCCGCACCGAGAAATGCGAACGGCCTGGAGCCGCTGGCCAGCGCCAGTGCCTCACCGATCACTCCGCCATGCGTGAACGCAGCAACTCGCTGACCCGGGTGAGCCGCCGCCAGCCGCTCGATCGCGCTCCGGACCCGGCCTGTCAGCCCGGCAGCAGGCTCAGCGCCGGGGATCACGTCCCACCGCTCCTCGGCGGCCATCCGCAGACTGACCGGGTGGCCTTCCGCGACCATCTTGCGGAAGATGCCGCCCTCCCATTCGCCCAGGTAAACCTCACGCAGGTCGGCCTCCACCCGCACGGCCAGGCCGAGCTTCTCGGCGAGCGGAGCCGCAGTCTGCACCGTCCGCCGCAGGCTAGTGACGTAAATGGCGTCGACTCCGACGGCCGCGAGCCGCGCGGAGACTCGGGCGGCCTGCTCCTTGCCCTCCGCCGACAACGGCGGATCGCCGTGGCCATCCACCAGCGGGAACAGATTCCCGTCCCGGTATGCCTCAGACGCACCGTGCCGCACGAGCAGCAGGTCTGTCGCTCCTGGCGGCACCTCGTACCGCCGCTGCCGAAATGCGGTCGGCTCCTGATCACCTACAGCGCCCGTCACAGGAGAAAGGTACCGGCCGGTCGCGCCCCCGCGTGATCGGCCCACCTGCTGGGTCATCCGGGTGGCGCTGCACCTTTCTTGCCGCCGAAGGCCCAGTTCAGCAGCAGCCGCGCAGCGACGATTGCCGAGGCGGGATTGCTGGTCGGGCTGGCGTGCAGGACGACGCCGATCAGGGTCACGCCCTGCCGCCGCGCCTCGAATAGCAGACAGTTTCCCGCTGCCTTAGTGTCGCCTGTCTTGATTCCGAGTGCGCCCCGGTAAGACCCGATCAGCTTGTTCGTCTCCCGCCACAGGTAGCGGTGGTGGTCGGCGGTGGCAGGCAGGCGAATAAGCCGCCTGGAGACGATCGCCCGGAAGACCGGGTACTTCATGGCCGCCATGCCGAGCGTGACCAGGTCCGCGGGCGTTGAGTAAGTCGAGTGCTCGGTGGGATACGGCATGCCGTCAAAGCTCGTGAAGTGCGTTGACGTCATGCCGAGCCGTGCGGCGGTCGCGTTCATCTTGGCAATGAACGCCGGGCGGCCCGGTCCGTAGGCGGTCGCGAGCAGATACGCAGCATCGCAGCCGGAGGGGATCAGCATGGCCGCCAGGAGCTGGCCGACTGTCAGCACGTCGCCCGGCATCAAGCCGGCGCTGCTCGCACCGTCCCTGCTGACATAACGGATCGCAGCCTTGGTGACCTTGATCTTGCGGTCGAGGTGGCCTTCCTCCAGTACGACGAGCGCCGTCATGACTTTGGTGATGCTCCCCATTGGCCGCTGGACGTCGAGATCCTGCGCCCAGACCTGAGCGCCGGTCGTGGCGTTGGCCAGATCGCCGCCCAGGACACTGATGGCAGGGTCGCTCGGGACGACAGCCAGCGGGCTGACCTCGAACGGCATCGGCTGGCCACGTGCGGGCGCTGCTCCCGTAGCTAGCGCAAGCGCCAGCGCCAGCCCTGGAAGTGTGCGAGCCAGCAGCGTGCGATTCAGCACACTGAGATCTAATCAGGCAGCGCTCCCCGGATCACGCCGATCGGCACAAGGCGCAAGCGGCTCAGCTGCCGCCGAACCGGGGCGCAGCACGGGACCACTGCTCTGGCTCATCTGCGTCGCCGACGCCAGCCTGCTCGTTGCCTCCGGCCTCATCCACCTGCACCTGTGGGACATCGCCTACCGGGACGTCAGGGTGCTGGATGTGCTGTTCCTCGTTCAGGCCGGTGCCGCGATCCTCACGCTGAGCCTCACCGCCGCCATCATGGTGCGCCGCGGCCGGTGACAGTCCGCCCGGCGTCAGCGTGACTGGGGCAGCTTGAACGACCGCTTCCGGCCCATGCCGGCTGACGGCGGAGGCACGACCGGCCCGATATCACCGTCTGGCGCCTCGTCCAGGTCCACTATGACCGGTGCGTGATCACTCGGGCCGGTGCCCTTCCGGGCCTGCCGGTCGACCCACGCCGCCCGAACGCGGCCGGCAACGACATCCGTTGCGAGCACCAGGTCGATCCGCATGCCGAGATCCTGGTGGAACATGCCTGCTCGGTAGTCCCAGTAAGTAAAGACCCGCTGATCGGGCCAGCGCTCACGGACTACGTCCCGCAATCCGGCCGACTGAAGGCTGGCCAGGGCGGCCCGCTCCGGCTCGGTCACGTGGGTCTGCCCGACGTACGCGGCCGGGTCGAACACATCGCTGTCCGTCGGCGCAATGTTCATGTCCCCGGACACGATGACCGCATCAGGATCGGCCCGGACCGCCTGCTCAAGCGCCGCCAGCCAGGCGAGCTTGTATCGGTAATGATCGGAGTCGGGCTCGCGGCCGTTAGGCACGTACACAGAGTGCACGCGGATCCCGCCGCAGGTAGCGGCGACGGCGCGTGCCTCAGGCTCCGGGAAGCCAGGAGCTCCGGCCAGTCCCCGCTCAACCTGGCTGAGCCCGACTCTGGACAGGATGGCCACGCCGTTCCAGCGCGGCTCCCCGTAGGCGGCCACCTCGTAGCCGCGTGCGTCAAGGTCCGCGCCAAGCAATTCGGTGAACGCGTCGTCGGAGAGCTTGGTTTCCTGAAGGCACACCACATCAGGCTGCCGCTCGTCCAGCCAGGGCAGCAGTCGCGGCACCCGTTGCTTGACCGAGTTCACATTCCAGGTAGCGACCCGCACCGCGCCTACATTAGCCGCCGCAGCGGTCCGTCCGACGCTCGCCGTCCGCGATCGTTGCGGGCCGATGTTGAACCGCCGCAGTGCTGCCGACCGGATGACGGCTGGTTCCGTAGTAGCGAGGGCGGCAGATCCATTGACAGGTGTTAGCGGCGGGCCGAAGATGTGTCGGCGGGTCGGTCGTATTTGGGTAATTCTGAGATAGGTAGATGCCGACCCGGAGGATCACAAATATTAGAAAACGTGTGCAATCCAGAAAGAGGACGGACAATGCCCTACCGGCTTGGAAAGAACCGCCCGGTTATCGACCCCAGAACGATGCGCTTCGGCACTTACCTGACACCCGCCCTGCCGCCGGCGCCGCCGTCAGTGGACTACGGGGCCAAGGTCAGCGCCTGGCCGATGTACTACAACGACCAGTACGGCGACTGTACCTGCGCGGCGGCCGGGCACATGATCCAGAGCTGGACGGCCAACGCGGGCAATGAGGTCACACCGCCGGATCCGACCGTACTGTCGTTTTACGAGCACTTCGTGGGCACGCCGCCGCCGCCCGACGAAGGCTGCGACATGCTCTCGGTACTGAGGTACTGGCGCAAGACGGGCCTCGACCAGCACAAGGTGAAGGCATTTGCCAGCATCCAGCTGCAGAATCACGCCCAGGCGCAGAATGCCATTTACCTGCTGGGTGGCATCTATATCGGCGTGGCCCTTCCGGATTCCGTGGTGCCGCAGGGCGGGAACTATCTGGAGATCCCGTGGGTGGTCCCGCCGGGCGGCCCGGTGGGTGACGCCGCGCCGAACCAGAACAATGGCCACTGCATTCCCGCGTTCGCTTATGACGCCACGAACCTGTACGTGGTGACCTGGGGCGCGGTCAAGTCCATGAGCTGGCAGTTCTACGACGCCTACGCTGACGAGTCCTTCGCCGTGGTCAGCCCGGACTTCGTCGATCTCGCAGGGCAGGACCCGCTCGGATTCAGCCTGGCCCAGATGCTCAGCGACCTGAAGGAGCTGACGGGCTAGCCAGGCGGCACAGGCGGCGGGGTCCGCATAGCTGCTAGCTGGCGGCAGGGATCGCTACGGTAGTCCTATGACGAAATTCGGCGTGCAGCTGCCCAACTTCTCGGGTTTCGATCCGGCTGACCTGTTCGATCACGTTGCCGGCCTGGCAACGGCGGCGGAGGAAGCCGGCTTTGACTCGGTCTGGGTGATGGACCACTTCTATCAGCTACCGCCGCTTGGCGGTCCGGACGAGCCGATGCTCGAGGCCTACACCCTGCTCGGGGCCCTGGCCGCCCGCACCCAGAGGGTGCAGCTGGGCACGCTGGTAACCGGCGTGACGTACCGCAGCCCCGGCATTCTCGCCAAGATCGTTACCACGCTCGATGTCATCTCGCGGGGCCGGGCAATCCTGGGCATTGGAGGCGCCTGGTACGACGTCGAGCATCGCGGCCTAGGTATCGAGTATCCCAGCGACCGCGTGCGACTCGACATGCTGGAAGAGGCGGTCCAGGTGTGCCGGGCGATGTTCACCGGCGATGACGCGAGCTTCACCGGCGCCCACTACCGGCTCGATCATGCCCGTAACCTGCCCCGGCCGGTGCAGGCCGGCGGCCCGAAGATCATGATCGGCGGCGGCGGCGAGAAGCGGACGCTGCGGCTGGTGGCCCGCTACGCCGACAAGTGCAACGTCACCGGCGACGTCGCTACGCTGGCCCGCAAGATCAGCGTGCTGCGCCAGCACTGCGCCGACGTCGGCCGTGACCCGGCCGAAGTCGACGTGACCTGGATGACGCCGCTGATCCTGACCACTTCGGAGCAGAACACCGCTGAAGTGCGCGAGATGCTCGCCGCAGCCGCCTCTCCCGAGGAGACCGCGGGGTTCACCGTCGGTCAGCCGCACGAGATCCCCGAGCTGGTCGCAGGCCACATCGACGCCGGTGCCGACGAGGTGATCTTTAGCTTCGCGTTCGCTGACATGGCGGGCATCGCTGCGGTGGGCAAGGCATTCGGGCTAGGCCAGGCAGTAACCACGCCGGCGTGACGACCGCGACGCTGGCGGCCGCGCGCATGCTGACGCCGTGTGTCCAGCTCCGGCGTTCCCGTTCGTCGTGGTCGCAGAACGAGCCGCCGGCCAAGCCGAGGAGTGAGCCATGAAGTACCTGCTGCTGGTGTGCATGGAGCAGCCGCCCGCCCAGCCGGGCGAGAACGAAGAGGATCTCGCGAGCCAGGAGGCCGAGGTTGACCAGGATCTCATCCGGTGGTTCGCCGAGATCGATAGGCGCGGAAGCAGGCTCATTGGCAGCGCGCTCAGCCAGCCGACCGCCGCTGCCACGGTACGCCTCCGCAACGGTGAGGTGATCATGACCGATGGCCCGTTCGCGGAGACCAAGGAGTGGATGGCCGGCTTCGACGTGATCGAATGCGCCAGCATGGCTGACGCGGTCGAGATTGCCGCACTGCACCCGGTCGCCGCGTTCGGAATGGTCGAGGTGCGGCCCTTCCTGCCCGGGTGGCGAGAGCCCGGAGCGTAACCCCGGGCCAACGCCACTGACACGATCGTGTGCGACGATCCGCGTATGCGAACGCACCCACGTGCTGCAACCAGAGTTCTCGTCGGCGGCTTACTTACCGCCGTTCTCGCCGCTGCCGCGGCCAGCGCCGCCACGGCGGCAGCGGGCGCTCCCACAGCGCCCGCCAAGTCCGGCGGCTGGCGGTCAGCTGCGGTTCGCAGCCCGGCGGGCGGCAGCTACGGCAATCTCGCCGCGATCGACTGCACATCGAAAGGCTCGTGCTCCGCGGGTGGCTCGTACCAGGCCACTGCGGCAAAGACCGGGGAACCGATGATCGCCACCGAGACAGCGGGCCGCTGGGCGAAGGCCGTCACCATCCGGCTGCCATCGGACGCGGCCACGACGGACGGGTCCGCGACGATTGCCTCGGTCTCGTGCCCGTCGCGCACCGGCTGCGTCGCCGTCGGCAACTATGCCCTGCCGACCAACGCGCTGCATGGCCTTATCACCACCGGTCACGCCCGCACCTGGTCGAGAGCCCGCACGCCGGTCCTGCCAACTGGGAGCGCTGCGGCCGGGGAGTCGTACCTCACCGGGGTCAGCTGCACCCGGCCGAGGGCCTGTGTTGCCGTCGGCGGCTACACCACGCTGGCAGCCGACAGCGAGGCGATGGCGGAGACCGAGTCGGGCGGCCACTGGCAACGAGCAGTGAATATCCGGCCTCCGGCCAACGCGGACAGTAACCCCTCCGCGCACCTATCCGCTGTCAGCTGTCCCAAGGCTGGCGATTGCGTCGCGGTCGGCGCCTACACAACCAAGGCCCTCGACGAGGAGGCGATGGCGGCGGTCGAGACCAGCGGGAAGTGGGGACGCGCCCAACCGATCCGGATGCCCGCCGACGCCCCGGCTGAGCCGGTGGCCGAGCTCTACTCGATCAGCTGCCCGTCCGAACGCGACTGTGTGGCCGTGGGCAGCTACGTGAACACCGCTGGCCGCGGACTTCCGCTTGTCGTGGCAAAGTCCGGCGGGCACTGGCAGCGCGCTACCGGCGTTCCCGGTCTGCCCCCGGGCGCCGAATACTCCAACCAGTACGCGACACTCAACGGGGTGACGTGCCGCGGCTCCTCGTGCGTCGCTGTCGGCAGTTACGCGAACGCGGCCGCGGTAGACATGGCAATGGTCATCAGCGAGTCGAAAGGCCGGTGGGGCAGCGCGGTGGCGGTGGGCACGCCAGCGCACGCGGCGACGGGTTCGGCTCAGGACGCAACGCTGTTCGGCGTCGCCTGCACCGGCGGCACTGACTGCACCGCGGTCGGCCACTACGTCAACAGCGCCCGCGTCGACGAGGCGATGGCTGCCACCAGGCCGTAGTCGGCAGCGGTCACCAGCGCGGCTGGCGGTGCGCGGCCGCGAAGGCGAACGCCAGCAGCGAGTTCGCGGTATAGTCATCGGCCGGCTCGACCGACGGCCAGGAGACCACGTTGTCCTCGTACTTGGCGGTCTTCGTGTTGAACGGGCTGAAGTGACCGGCGCTGCACGCCCGCATTCCGCTCACGGTTCCTAGCCCCACAAACTCGGGCGGGCCGCTCGGGCCGTCGGTGACCGCGCCGAGCTGGATAGCGCCCTTGCCGTTGAGCGACCCGGCCAGGTTCGCGATCTCGCTCTGCGTGCAGTGCGGGAATGTCGAGCCGGCCCCGACCACGAACGAGCTTCCCCAGCCGTTGGCGCCGAGCGTGAAGTTGAGCTGCTGCTGCGCGAACGCGGCGAACTGGCTGCCGCCGCCGTACTGCTGGTACAGCGCGTTGGTGATGTACAGGCCGAACGCGTGCGGAGTAGCGTCGCTCCCGCCCAGCTGCGTGCCGAGCTCGAACGGGTCCTTGCCGCGGCTGGCCCAGCTCTCCCCCAGCCGCAGCTGCGCCGCCAGGTCAGCTAGCAGCGCCTGCCCGGTGATCAGCCCGGCGCCGGCGCCGGCGCCGGGGCGTCCCTGGCCGCCGTGTCCCAGCCAGCCGCGCCGGGCGTCCTGCAGCGCCCGCAGCAGCTCGCCCTCGCCCAGGGCGCCGTTGTCGTACAGATTGAGCGTGTCGCCACTGGCGGGATGCCCCTGCGCAATGTAGGCGCGTGCCCAGCGACTGGCCGTCTGCAGGTCCGCCCGCACCTGCGACGCCGGAGCCCGCAGCGCTTCGTCCGCCAGCACGATCTCCGCCGCGCCCCAGAGCATGTCGCTCTTCCACTCCGTCCCGCCGTAGTAGTCGTTCGGGAAGGTCGTGATGATGCGCCCGACGTGCGTGGTCTTGGCCATGGCGTAGATGCCCCGAGCCAGCGAGAGGAGGTGCTCAGCCTGTGGACGGCTGCTTCGCGCGTTCAGCTGGGCGGCCAGCCCGAAGTCGGCGGCGAACCGCCCGGCAAACTCAGGACTGATCTTCTGCCTCGGCGGGGCGGCCGCGAGCACCGGGCGGTACTTGACGTAGTACGCGCTTGGCCCCGGTTTGCCGCCCTTGCTGACGTTCATCTTGTCCTCGGCCTGTGGCAAGAACCAGAAGTTGTAATCGCCCTGAATCGTGTTGCTCGCGTTCCCGTTGCCGATCCCGACCTGGATGTAGAGGACCTTGCGGCGCGGGCGCCATAGCTTCTCCAGCCAGCTCAGGCCGTAGCTCGCCTCCGGCCCGAGCGTGGGATACCAGCCGGGGAAGTCGCGCTGCGCGATCTCCAGCAGCCCGTCGGCATAGCTGGCGGTGTAGGCGAACTTCTCGTACCCGCCGCCGGCGTCGAACCAGCCGCCGGCCACGTTGACCGGTCCGCCTATCTTGCGGAACTTGCCGAGCAGGTTGTCGTTGCTGTCGTACTTCGGCTGCGCGTAGACGTACGCGTGCTCGTCAGTCAGGTTGGCGGGCTGCCTGTCAAGCACTGAGTGCTCGACGTCAGGACCGTCGCGCTCGGACGTGAAGTAACGCACCGCGTTGCTGACGAGCCTGCCGTACTGCCAGGAGGTCGCGCCGACGGCGAACTCCGGTGACCGGGCCGACTGGCCGCCGGCGTGCACGGTGATCGAGTAGGTCCCAGGCACCGTCAGCCCGGAGAAGTCCAGCTGGTACACCGCGTGGTACCGGGAGTTCCAACTGCCGACGAAGTCATCGGACGTGCCGGTAAGGAGCGCGCCGCAGGCCCGGCACTGCACGGTGAAGTCCACCCGGCTCACCTTCGCGGGCAGCATCGCGAACGCTACCTTTTCGCCGTAGTCCGGGTACCCCACCTGATTGACCCGGACCTCCGCCGGGACCTTGGCAGCAGCAGCGCTGGCAGCCGCCAGCGTGGTCCCGCCGGTCGCGGCCATCAGTGGCGCCGCAACGAGCACTGAAGCTCCGATCACCTCTATGACGCGACGAAGCACGACCCGCCTCCCGATCCTGCCCGTGGCTAATTGGTTAGGAAACCTACCAAACCAAACCCTGGGGCACAAGAGGGACGGGAACGGGCCTGCCAGATATCGGCCGCCCGTAGGGCGGCAGCGTCTGGCGCTAGCCGCGGCGCAGGGCAGGATGGACTCATGCTGATCGTTCATGTTCACGCGAACGTCAAGCCGGAGCTTCTTGACGAGTTCCTAACCGCCACGCTGGTTAACGCGCAGAAGTCGCTGGACGAGCCGGGCGTGCTCCGCTTCGACGTGATCCAGGATCAGGCCAGGCCGGCGCACACAGTCCTGGTGGAGGTCTACCGAGATGAGGACGCGGCGGGCGCCCACAAGCTCACGCCGCACTATGCCACCTGGCGTGACGCGGTTGCGGAGCTGATGGCCGAGCCACGTGCCTCAGTGCGGTACACCGCCGCGTTCCCGGTGGCCGAAGAGAGCTGGGTGACCAGCTAGCTGTGACGGCGACGGCCTTCGATTTCGCAACGGCCAGCCGCGTCATGGTCGGCGCTGGCAGGGTCACAGAGCTGCCGAGTGTGCTGTCCGGGCTTGGGTCCCGTGTGCTGGTGTGCGCGGGCGCGGATCCTCAGCGCCATGCCGGGCTGCTGGCCGGGCTGGGCATGCCGACCGAGGTACTTCGAGTCGCTGGCGAGCCCACCATCGAGACCGCTCGGGCTGCGGCTGAGGTCGCCCGTGAACATGCCGCCGATGTTGTGGTGGCGGTAGGTGGCGGCAGCGTCATCGACGTCGGCAAGGCCGTGGCGATGCTGCTTGCTAATGGCGGTGACCCACTCGACTACCTTGAGATCGTCGGCGCCGGCCGGAAGATCACCCAGCTGGCAGTCCCCTGCGTCGCGGTGCCGACCACCGCCGGCACCGGCGCGGAGGTCACTGCCAACGCCGTGCTGGCCTCGCCAGCTGATCGCGTGAAGGCGAGCTTGCGTAGCTCCCTGATGATCCCACGGGTAGCGCTCATCGACCCGGAACTCACCCTTTCCTGCCCGCCGGCGGTCACTGCCGCCAGCGGCCTGGACGCGCTGACCCAGTGTCTCGAACCTCTCGTGTCCGCCCGAGCCAATCCGCTCACCGACAGCCTGTCGGCTGCTGGGCTGTACCACGCAGCGGGGGGCCTGCGGGCCGCTTACGCCGACGGAAGCGACCTCGATGCCCGGACCAGCATGGCCATCTGCAGCCTGCTCGGCGGGATGGCGCTGGCCAACGCCAAGCTCGGCGCGGTGCACGGCCTGGCCGGGGTGATCGGCGGCTCGGCCGACGTGCCCCACGGCGTTGCGTGCGCCGCACTGCTAATCCCCGTGATCGAGGCCAACGTGCGGGCGCTGCAGGCTCAGCAGCCGCGGCATCCGGCTCTGGGCAGGTACACGCTGGCTGCTCAGCAGCTGACTCGCCGGGCCGGTGCAACCATCGAGGATGGCGTTTCCTGGATTCGCGAGACTCTGACCCTGCTCAAGATTCCGGGCCTGGCCGCATTCGGCGTCACGCCCGAGCATGCCGACGAGGTGGCCGCTCAAGCCGTCAAGTCAAGCAGCATGCAAGGCAATCCGGTGGCCTTGAGCATCAGCGACCTGCGCTACGTGCTCCTGCAGGCACTCTAGCGAACGCGAGGCCATCAGCCGCCGAGCTTCAGCGAGACCCCGAGGCGCGCGGACAGGTCGGCCACCAGGCTCAGCTCTGCCGGGCTGAATGGCTGGCCGTCGCGTGCGAAGTACAGCAAGCCCGGCGCGCCAGAGCGGGCACCCACCTGCGCCTGCGCTGACGCTTGCACGAGCCGGAGCCGCGCGCCGTTCTCCCAGCTCAGCTCGGCTACTGACCCGCTGCTGGTGTCCTCCCGGCTGACCACCTCACCGGCGAGCACGCCGCAGAACAGCTGCAGCGCGCCGGCCAGGTCATCGACGTAGTACTCGACCAGCGCGAAGGCGCACGACGGCCCCGGCGATGGCAGATCGGCTGGCCGTGCAAACTCCGGTGGCGGGCCAGACTGCTGGGCAACCTGGATGACGATGCCGTAGGCGTCCCTGGGATGCAGGAAACCCTCCTTCCAGGTCGCGCTTCCCAGATCCACCCCGACCGGATCGATCGCGAGTGCCCGCACGTCCCGCAGCGTCGCGGAGATGTCCGGCACGATGAAATTGAGGTGGTGCGGGCCAGGTCCTCTGGCCGTCAGGAAGCGCTCGAGGAACGCCGAGTCCGGGCTCGCGGTCGGCGTGATGAGCTCGATCTTGGGGCCGCTCGAGAAAGACAGCTGGCCCCACCTGAAGCCGGGCGAGTCGCCACCGTAGGCCCACGCTCCGCCGAGCACGCCGCCGAACAGCTCCCAGCCGTCGGCGGGCTGGCGAGTACCGATGGCGACGTGATCGAGGACCGGCCTTGTCACGAGCACTCGTTCCGTCGCACCCGGCCGATGCTAGCGGGTGCGCAGGCGCGACCGAGGAGAAGGCAGGTCCTGGCCCGCCGGCTGAACGGCCAGCGGGCCAGGACTACTGCAGTCGGGTCAGTCAACCAGCTCCTCGACAGGCTTCACCCCAGCCCTACCCGCGCGTAGGCGCCAGACCAGGGCGCCGACGTACCAGAGCACTGCCAGGGCCGCGCCGTAGCCCACCACCTTGTCGGCGGCGTGGAATGGCCCCGGCACCGAGAGCACGAAGATGATCAGTGCGCTGTACAGCAGCACGAAGATGATCACCGGCCAGGCCCAGCGGCCCAGGTTGAACGCGCCGGGGATCGAGTCCAGCGTCCGCCGCTTGTAGGCATATCCCGCCGTGATCAGGAAGTAGATGATGTACGGGATGATCGCCGTCGCCCCGACCAGCGTGGCGAACGCGCTGGCCTGCAGGTAGCCGTACCAGGTGACGGCGATGTCCACCACCGCGAACACCAGCAGCGCGATGATCGGCGTCTGAGTGCGGGGGTTCACCCGCCGCAGGAAACCGGAGAACGGCAGCATGTTGTCGCGCGCCATCGAATAGGCCAGCCGCGCCTGGGCACCAGCACCAACGACGAGTATCGCGAACATCGAGAAGATGACGAACGCGATGAACACCTTCACTAGCCAGCCCGGCAGCCAGTAGCCGGCAATTGCCAGCAGCGGCAGGCCGGGCTGCTCGACCGCCTTGATGCTCGGGATCGCGACCGTGAAGCCGATCAGCGCGATCATGCCGAGCACCGCGGATCCGGCGACGGCCCAGATGACGCCGCGCGGCACGCTCTGCCTCGGGTTGACCGCATCTTCTGACATGTCCGCTGCCAGCTCGAACCCGACCAGGGTGAATGCCCCCATGAGACCGGCCAGCGCAAACGCGTAGATGGTCGGGTTATGCAGGACCGACGTCGTGTTGGTGAGGATGCTCGCGCCGTAGGGGCTCGGCTTGGTCTTCGCTGCCCACAGGATGAACAGCAGGACGCCGAACACTACCGTCCCGATGATCTCCGTGAACACAGCGATGTTGTTCACGCGCGCAGCCACCTGGATGCTGATGATGTTGATGATCACCGGCAGCACCATCAGCATCAGTGCGACCGCGAACACCAGCCGCGCGCTCGGCGCGTTGTCGCCGAACTCGCTGAGCAGCAGCGGCGAGGCGACGCCGAGCATGATCGCGCCTCCGCCCACGCTCATGTACAGCAGGCCGGCGAAGCCCACGAACCAGCCGTAGGTCGGGTTGACCAGCCGGGCGCTCCACTGGTACGCGTACCCGGCCAGCGGGATCCGGGTGCCGAGCTCGGCAACCACCAGCGCGATCAGGAGGTTGCCCACGCCGACGATCGGCCACGTCCAGATCGACGCGGGACCCCAGTAGGTCAGGCCGAAGCCGTAGTTGAGGAAGATGCCGGTGGTAATCGAGATGATCGAGAATGCAATCGCGAACATCGAGAAGAAACGCAGCGATCGGCGCAGCTCGGGCTTGTAGCCCGCCCTGGCCAGGATCTCTTCCTCGGCGTCACCGGCCGTCACGATCATGCCGGCTCGGGTGACCGAGTCTTCAGCGCTCATCTGCGGACCCCTCCTTCGGTTCTTATCTGGACGTCTGTCGCTCCTGGACAGCCGCAAAGCCCGTATCGGTAGCAGCCAGCGCCACGGCGAGGTCTGCCTCGGTCATGGCTGCCGAGATGAACCAGTTGTGCCGCGGGTGGACGTAGGCGCCGGCCTGGACGGCAGCCGCGGCGAACGTGGCCGCCAGCTCGTGCCCCTGGTCACCGGCGAATGTCAGGTACGGCATCGCGGCCGGACCGGTGTAGTTGATCGCGAGACCGCGGTCCGTAGCCTGCTGCAGGATCCCCGCGCGCAGCGCGGTCCCGACCCGGTCCATGGCCTCGATCGCGCCCTCGTCGCGCAGCGCGTTAATGGTCGCAATCGCTGCTGCCATCGCGGCGGCAGAGAACCAGAACGACCCGGTCACGAAGATGCTCGCCGCCGCATCGGCGAATGCGCCAGATCCGAGCACGGCAGCCAGCGGATGGCCGTTGGCGATGGCCTTGCTCCACGCCGACAGGTCCGGCAGCACGCCGATAGGCTCCCAGCTGGAGCCCAGGTGCAGCCTGAAGCCGCACCGGACGTCATCGAGGATCAGCGCGGCGCCGGCCTGCGTGCACAGCTCGCGCAGACCGCGGGCGAACTCGGGGTCGACAAGCTCCTGATCGAAGCCGGCATCGTGCTTGAACGGACTGACCACGATGCCTGCCAGATCCGCGCCAGCCGCAGCCACGGCAGCTTCCACCGAGGCCAGGTCGTTGAAGGTGTAGTGGCCGAGGTTCGCCCGGTCCGCTGCCGTGACGCCAGCCAGCCGCGGCGTGCACCAGGGCGCTGCGCCGTGATAGGCGCCGGCGGCTACCAGGATGCGTGACCGGCCGGTATGCGCACGGGCGATCGTGCAGCAGATCGTGGTGGCGTCGGTGCCGTTCTTTGCGAACATCGCCCAGTCGGCATGCTGCACGGTGCCGACAAGCAGCTCGGCCAGGTCAACCATCACCGCACCAGGCCCGTTCTGGCAGTCCGCCAGCGCGGCCTGAGCGGCCGCCGCCGCCTCCACCGCAGGATGCCGGTGGCCGAGCACGACCGGGCCGTAGCTGCACATCAGGTCCACGTACTCGTTCCCGTCCACATCCCACACCCGGGCGCCCAGGCCTTCGCGCATGAACTGGGGGAACGCGGCGGCAACGGGACAGCCGATTGATGCCCGTACATGCCGCCGGGGATCACCGCACTGGCCCGGCGGCGCAGTTGCTCGTCTGCGCTCCGCGGCCGGGTGTCGCGGCCAGTTAGCTGTGTTGCCTGCTCGGTCATGGCACTCGCTCCCCTCTGCTAATCGCGGCCGTGCTGTTTGCGACCCTGCGTGCGCCGATCCTGCTGGCGACCTCCGGACTGGCGGCGCGCAGGACCTCAAGGACCTGGTCGAGGCTCTGTCAGGCCGGCATCGGAGCCGAGGCCTGTCGCCACCAGGGAGCCGCAGGCCACGCCCAGCCAGGCCGCATCGACCGGATCGCAGCCCAGCAGGAGCCCGGTAAGCATCCCCGCATCGAAGGCGTCGCCGCAGCCGGTGGTGTCGACCACGTCAACGGCGATCGCCGGAACGTGGTGTCAGTACGCCGTCGGGTCCGGTGACGACGCAGCCGTCCGCGCCGAGCGTCACCGCTACGCCGCGGGTGCCGAGCGCCAGCACGTCGGCGACGGCTCGCTCGAGGTCGGCGCGGCCGGTCAGGGCGAGAAGCTGATCGGCGTTCGGCCAGAACCAGTCCGCGCCGGCGAGCGCCGTGCTGATGCGCTCGAAGTCGCGCTCGCTGCCCGGATGCAGCACGTCAACAGCGACCAGTGCGCCGCAGCTTCGGGCGGCAGCGACGATGGCGGCGAGGTCAGCGCGGGACATGCCCGCCAGCGCGTCCGGTCCGCCGAGCACGACCGCATCGAAGCCGGCGAGCTCGGCCAGGTCCAGGTCGGAGAGCTGCAGCAGCCTGGTGGCGCCCGGCACGTGCAGGGCGGGCCGCTCGCCGTTCGGGCCGGATCGGCAGGATGGTCGCGGACGTCTGAGCGCCCGGCGTGCGTACCAGCCCGCCGGTGTCGATGCCGTAGGACGCCAGCGCGGCCAGCAGCACGTCCGCGAGCAGGTCGGTGCCGATGGCGCCGAACGAGCTCACCGTGCGCCGAGCTTCGCCAGGTCGACACCGGTCCCCGCGGCAGTTCCGGCGGCGGTCGCCCGGATCTCGGTCAGCCGGGCGCTGCCCTGCCCGGCCGGGATCGCCTCGACCGGTCGGCCGAGCACGTCGAGGATGTGCGGTCCGATGACCGCGACCCGGCTCGGCGGTCCTGCTGGCCCGGCGGCCGCGTCCGCGGCCAGGGCGGCTGTCACCTGCGCCGCCGTTCCCCGTAATGACGCCGTCGCGACTCGGCTGTCACCTCGTCAAGCTCCGCCTGGGACAGGATCCTTGGCGTGCCGTGCGCGCATGCGAGCCGGTACACCCTGGCCAGCCACTCCAGCAGGAGCGCACGATCGTAGGCCTCGGGCAGCGTGCGGCCGTAGCAGATCGCGCCGTGGTTCTGCAGGATCGCGGCGCGGCGCCCGTCCAGCGCGGCCACCGCTGCCTCCGCCAGGCCGGCCGAGCCGAACCGCGTGTACGCGGCGACGCGCACCGGGCCGCCGAGGCCGACGATCGCGTAATGCACGGCCGGCAGCTCGTCCCGGCTCGCCGACAGAGCGATGACCTCGGCCGAGTGGGTATGTACGACCGCCGCCGGCACTCGTGCGGCGTACACCGCCAGATGCATCGGCAGCTCGCTGGACGGTGTCTCAGGTGCGTCGGCTTCCTCGCCCGAGAGCGTGACGACGCAGATGTCGGACGGGCCAAGCTCGGCGTAGCTCACCCCGGACGGCGTGATCGCGACCAGGTCGCCGACCCGCACGCTCATGTTGCCCGCCGCGCCGACGGCGAGCCCGTCCGCGATCAGGCGCCCGCAGTAGCTCGACCAGCTGCTCGCGGGCGGTTTGCATGTTGCCGTCGCCGTACATTACAAAGGATGTTAGACGGACGTCCGACAAAAAAACAGAACTAATACCTGCTGTTCTTATGCCACTGCCGGCTGTTGAACGGGGGTGCGATGCCGAAGATCGTGGACTGGGACGAGCGGCGGGACGAAATCCTGTCGGCAACCTGGCGGGTGATCGCGCGAGACGGTATCACCGGGGCCACCATCCGCGCGATCGCCAAGGAGGCGAGCTGCTCGCGCGGGATCCTCGGCCACTACTTCGACGACAAGGCCGACATCCTCGGGTCTGCCCTGGTGCACTCGCACCGTCGGGTGGGCGCGCGGATGGCCGCAGCGTCCGCAGGGCTCACCGGACTCGCCGCGCTGCGGGTCGTCATGCTCGAGGCACTGCCGCTCGATCAGCGGCGCGACCTGGAAGCACAGATCGAGATCAGCTTCTGGGGGCGCGCGCTTGGCAACTCGGCCCTGCGGGATCTGCAGCACACTGAGTTCGACCGTCTGTGCGACATGCTGCGCGGCCATCTCCAGGAGGCGGCCGACCTAGGTGAGCTGGCCGACGGCTGCGACCTCGGGCTGGCGACGCACCAGCTGGTCGTGCTCATCGACGGCCTGTCGGCTGAGCGCGTCCTGTTCCCGGATCGGGTGACAACGCAGCGCCAGGTTCAGATGCTGGACCTGCTGCTGCAGAGTTTCCGCGGGCAGGCAGTGTCCGCGCGGGCCGCCGCCACCCCTGGTTAGCGGCTGGTTGCTTGCACGTCGCCGTAGCGCTCGCGGAAGTCGTCCCACTCCTCGGCGCCGACCTGCCGGAACAGGGCCGCGGGACCGTCGCCAGGATCGGCCGCTAGCAGAGCAGGGCCGGGCGCCGTGGCGGCACCGGACGCCGCCAGCCCCGCGAGCGCCTGGTCGCAGGCTGCGACCACGGCGCCGAGCAATGCCGTCGGGAAGATCACGATGCGGTAGCCGAAGGACTCCAGGTCCGTCAGGCTGACCGCGGGCGACCGACCGCCGGGCACGGCGTTGAACAGGCACGGCCCGTTCACCGCGGCGGGAACGGCCGCGATCTCGGCCTCAGTCTGCGGTGCCTCCACGAATGCGGCGTCGGCGCCAGCTGCCAGCGCGTCGTTGGCCCGGCCGACCGCCTCGTCCAGGCCGGCCACCGCACGCGCGTCAGTCCTGGCGATGATCAGCAGGTCCGGGCTCGGGCGGCAGTCGACGGCGGCACGGATCTTCCGCAGCCAGGCGTCCCGGCCGACGATCTCCTTGCCGGCCAGGTGGCCGCATCGCTTCGGGAACGTCTGGTCCTCGATGTGGATCGCGGCCACTCCGGCCCGTGCGAAGGCCCGGACCGTGCGAATCACGTTCAGCTCGTTGCCGTAGCCAGTATCCGCGTCGGCGATCACCGGGATCCCCGCAGCGGCCGCCATCCGGGCAGCGTTGTCCACCATCTCCGTCATCGTCAGCAGGCCGTAGTCGGGGTAGCCGTGAGAGACCGAGGTTCCCGCGCCGGTCATGTAGACGGCCAGGAAGCCGTGCCGGGCGACCATCCGTGCGGTCAGTCCGTCGTAGGCCCCGGGCGCGACGATCATGGGGCCGGAGTGCAGCGCATCGCGCAGGCTGGCGGGCATCGGCACTGCTCCTTCTTGCGTAGGTCTCACTGCGCTGTGTAGCACAGTGCACGCGTGCACCCGGTGCCGCAGTGCACCCGTGCACCCGTGCACCCGTTAGCACAGTGCGCCAGAGCACCGCCAGATGCGGATGCTGGCGCGGGCGGCCCGGCGGTTAACGTGGCATGGTGGCTAGTCGAGCTGAACGTTCGATGTCATTCGGCGCCGTGGCTGGCGATTACGACCGGCTGCGGCCCGGCCCGTCGCCGGAGGCCATCGACTGGCTGCTGCCGGACCGGCGCGATGTCGTCGTGGATCTTGCTGCCGGGACGGGACTCCTGACCCGCGCCCTGGCGGGGAAGGTCGGCCACGTGATCGCAGTCGAGCCCGACGAGCGGATGCGGTCGGTGCTACAGGCGCGGTCGGCGGACGTAGAGGTCCGTGCGGGCCGCGGCGAGTCCATACCGCTGCCGGACGCTAGCGCCGACGCCGTGCTCGTCTCGTCGGCCTGGCACTGGATGGACCCGCGACTCGCCGTCCCCGAGATCGGCCGGGTGCTGTGCGACGGTGGCAGGTTCGGCGTGATATGGACCGGCCGGCGACGTGACATCGAGTGGCTGCACGCCGATGACTGGTTCAGCGAGGCCCGCGCCGAGGCCGGGGCTGACCGAGAGCCTCGCGCCGGATCCGCGGCTCACGGCGCGGAGCCGCGGGCAAGTCGCGGGATGCGCGGTCCCTGTACGAGCCGTCCTGGTTCGAGCAGCCGGAGGCGGAGCGCCCCGATGGCGTTCCGGCCAGTGAGCAGATTCCGGACCAGGAGCGCCGCCAGGTGTGGCTACCGGACCGGGCGCTGTTCCGCAATATCGAGACGACGCGTGTTCCGGTTCAGCAGGAACATGCCTGTGACGGACATCGTCGACATGCTCGCGACCTACAGCGGCATCATCACCGCGAGCCCTGAGGCGAGAGAGGCCGGACGGGCTCGCGCTGTGGCCGCGCTGGCCGCGGAGTTCCCCGGCGCTGCCGAACTCGACGTGCCGATGCGCTCGCGCTGCTGGCGGGCGGACCGGGCCTGCCGGATCAGTTCTCCAGCGGCAGCATCTCAGCGGTGAACTCGTCGATGAACTGGCTGATGCCGGAGGCGCCTGCTGGCGGCACCGCCGGCCGGACGACGAACTTGCTCAGCCCGGCTTCGATGAACCCCTCGATCATGGCTCGGGCGTTCGCCCACGTGGCGGGCGCGAGCGTGGCGGGGTCGATCCCCGGCCGGCGGCTCTGAACCGCGCGGACGAGGTCCGGCGTAATCTGGCCGACCGCGATGCTGATGCCAAAGTGATCTGGCTCGATCTCGCGCCCGGCGGCGTTGGCCGCCTCCTGGATCTCTTGACGCGCCAGGCGGGCTTCGGCCGGAGTGAGGAAACTGCCGAGCCAGCCGTCGCCCAGCCGGCCAACCCGTCGGAGCCCTTCCGGCGCACTGCCGCCGAGCCAGATGTCCAGCGGCTTAACCGGTCGCGGCCCGACCCTCGCGCCTTCGACCTGGAAGAACTGGCCGGCGAACGAGACTTCGTCCTGCGCGAGCAGGAGCCTGAGCAGCTGCAGCGACTCGTCAAAGACGGCGGCCCTGCTGCCCTGGACCGGGAAGGCTGCCGTCTCAGGCCGGCGCGCCGGCCGCAGGCCGAAGACCGGCAGCACGCGGCGAGGTGCCAGTGCTGCGAGGGATGTCAGCTGCTTCGCGACTTGCACCGGGTGCCGTCCGGGCAGCACCGCGACGCCCGTGCCTACCTTCAGCCGGCTGGTCATGGCCAGTGCGTAGGTCATGCCGATCAGCGGCTCGACCAGGTCGCCATAGACGACCTCGCTGAGCCACAGCGAATCGATGCCTGCCGACTCGAGCGGGCCCACGGCAGCTGCGAGACCTTCCGGCGTGGCGTACGGGCCGAGGCTGATGCCGATCCGGATCTTCATGACCCCTCCGCTGGCAGTTTCCCGGTGCGCGGCCGCGCTACAGCCGCGCCAGTGCGTCGCGTAGCGGGTCCAGGCCGAGCGCGCCGAGCGCGAGCGCCTGGCTGTGAAATTCCTTCAGGCTGAAGTCGGCTCCCTTGCGCTGGCGCGCCTCGTCCCGCGCCTGGAGCCAGATCCGCTCGCCGAGCTTGTAGGAGGGTGCCTGGCCGGGCCAGCCGAGGTAGCGGTTCAGCTCGAACCGCAGCATCTCGTCCTCCATCTGCACGCGGGAGCGCAGGAACTCCCAGGCCAGCTCGGCGTTCCAGGTCTCGCCTTCATGCCAGCCGGTGCCCGCCGGGATCGGCAGTTCCAGGTGCACGCCGAGGTCGACGACGACCCGGCCGGCACGGAGCAGCTGGCCGTCGAGCATGCCGAGCAGCGCGCCGGGGTCGGAAAGGTAGCCCAGCTCCTCCATCAGCCGCTCGGCATACAGCGCCCAGCCTTCGCCGTGCCCCGATACCCAGCACAGCAGCCGCTGCCACCGGTTCAGTGACTCCCTTTCGAAGACTGCCTGGCTCACCTGCAGGTGATGACCGGGCACGCCCTCGTGATAGATCGTGGTGATCTCTTTCCAGGTGGAGAACTGCTCGACACCGTCAGGAACGGTCCACCACATCCGGCCCGGCCTCGTCCAGTCCTCGCTCGGCCCGGTGTAGTAGATGCCCCCGTCACTCGTCGGGGCGATCATGGCCTCGATCCGCCGCGCGGGCTCGGGGATGTCGAAGTGGGTGCCGTCCAGCTCGCTGATCGCGCGGTCGGCGAACTCCTGCATCCAGGACCGCAGGTTCTCCCGGCCGACGATCTGGCGGGAAGTGTCGGCGTCGAGCAGCGCGACCGCTTCCTCGACGGTGCCACCGGGAACGATGAGGCCGGCGACCCGGTTCATCTCCGCCTCAAGCCGGAGTACCTCGCCCCAGCCCCAGGCGTATGCCTCGTCGAGATCGATGGCCGCGCCGAGGAACTGGCGCGACGCGAGCGAGTACCGGTCGCGGCCGACGGCGTCGCGCTCAGGCGCCAGCGGCAGCAGCTCAGTCTCAAGGAACCTGCCGAGCTCCGCCGTCGCCGCAGTAGCGGCTTCGGCGGCGCTGGTCAGGTCCGCCAGCATGGCTCCGGTCGCGCCAGTCCGGCCGACCAGCCCTGCGTAGAAGCTCTTGCCTGGCGATGACCAGTCCGTGCATTGCCGGGCGCACTCGACGACCTGGCGGTGGGCCGCCACCCGTCCCTGGCGAGCAGCCTCGGCGTAGGTGCGCTGCAGATCCGAGTAGACGGCCGGGACGGCCGCCATCCGGGCGGCGATATTGCGCTGCGCTTCCTCGCCCTCGACCGGCATCAGGTCGAAGACCTGGCGCACGCCCTGGATCCAGCTGGCGATGACGTTCAGATCGCGGGTCGTCTCGCCCGCGTCGTACAGCTCAACTGCTAGGCCCAGCCGCTCCAGCATTGCGGCGCGCGCGGTGTGCTCTCGCTCGGTGACTGGCTCGGCCTTCGTCAGCGCCGCGACCGTCGCCTTGTCGAGCTCGGCCCGGGCGGCAAAGCCCGCCACGCTCAAGTCGGTCATCTGGTGGTCGTGGCCGGAGATTCCCGCCCCCGTGGCCAGCACCGGATCAAGGTCAGCGACCTGGACAACGTACTGCTCGGCTATGTCGTTAATAGTCCCCACAGCGGGCACTCTAGCCACCCGGGAAGCCGGCGAGGGGACGCGGTCCCCGTTAACCTACTAGTATCTTGACGTCAAGAGAACTAGGAGGCCCGCGCAGTGATCCATCACGTGCTGCTGGCCAGCCCCGCTGGCTCTGAGGACGCCTCGCACGCGTTCTATTCCGGCGTGCTCGGCCTGACAGAGATCGACAAGCCACCAGCTCTGGCACGTAACGGCGGCTGCTGGTTCCGCGGCCACGGCGTCGAGCTCCACCTGGGTATCGAGGCCGATTTCCGGCCCGCCCGCAAGGCGCACCCGGCGCTGCTGGTGGCTGACATCGACAGCTGGGCGTCCCGGCTGCTGGCTGCGGGCTACCCGGCGCGCTTCGACGACGAGTTCCCCGGCATGCGCCGTTTCTACTCCGACGACCCGCACGGGAACAGGCTCGAGTTCCTGGAGCCGCTGGCCGGGTGACCAGCCAGCAGCAGTGTGTGCTCACCGGCGTTCAGCGTCCTTGCCTATGAATGGCACGGGCCCGCCGGATAGATTCCACTCAGCGCCGGCGTCCCGCCGGTCCCACCGTTGCGGAGGCGACGTGCAGCGCACCGTGCATATCGACGGCCGGGTCCTGGCTGTCGAAGAAGCCGGAGATCCGGACGGGCGTCCTGTCCTGATCCACGGCGGGACACCGAACTCGCGGCATCTGTACGGCCCGCATGCCAGCGACGCCGCCCAGCGCGGGCTGCGGCTCATCTCCTATGACCGGCCCGGCTACGGCGGATCCTCACCGCAGCCAGGGCGGACAGTGGCCGACTGCGCAGCGGATGTCCGCGCGATCTGCGCCGACCTCCGCATCGATCGCATCGCGACGTGGGGTATCTCGGGCGGCGGCCCGCATGTGCTCGCATGCGCGGCACTGCTCCCAGACCTGGTCTGTGCCGCCGCGTCACTTGCCTCGGTCGCCCCGTCCGACGCCGACGGACTCGACTATTTCGCTGGAATGGGCCAGGAGAATGTCGACGACACCCGGCTGTTCCTTGCCGACAAGCACGCCGCCCGGGCGAAGACCGAGCAAGACCGGGAGGACTTCCTCGCCGCGTCGCCGGACGACATCGCCACCGGGATGGCCACGCTGCTGACGCCGACAGATGCCGCCGTGCTCACCGGCGAGCTGGCCAAGTTCATGACCTCGAGCATGCAAGACGGGCTCGCGGCTGGTAGCCAGGGCTGGTGGGACGACACGTGCATCATCCTGAACTGGGGATTCGACCTGGCCGACATCTCGGTGCCCGTCCTGCTCCTGCATGGCCGGCAGGACATGTTTGTGCCCTTCGGCCACGGCCAATGGCTGTCCGCGCGCATTCCCGGCGTCGAGGCCCGGCTAAGTGACGAGGATGGCCACCTGACGCTATTCCAGGACCGGGTGCCCGAGGTGCATGCCTGGCTTGCCGAGCGCTTCTGATGGAAGGGATGACTGCACCGCTGGCCGATCAGCCTCCGGCCCTGCGCTCCTGGCACGCGGTCGCCGCCGGCCGCGACCCGGAGCTGCTTGACGTGCTGCTCGCGGACGACGTGGAGTTCCGCTCCCCCGCGGTGTTCGCGCCGCAGAAGGGCAAGGCGCTGACGACCTTGTACCTGTCCGGCGCGCTGAGGGTGCTCGGCCCGTCACTGCGCTATATCGGCGAGTGGCACGACGAGAGCAGCGCGGTCCTGGAGTTCGAGGCAGATCTCGACGGCGTCTACGTTCAGGGCGTCGACATGCTGCGCTGGAACGCCGACGACAAGCTGGTCAGCTTCACGGTCATGGTGCGGCCGATGCGCGGGCTGGAGAAGCTCATCGAGCTGATGCGCCGCCAGCTGGACGCCGGCCCGCAGCAGTAACACGGCAGGATGGCCGGGCGCCGCGGCGGGGTATAGGCGGGGGATGACGACGATACCTGAGACTCACCGTGACCTGCTCGACTCTCAATGCGCCACGCTGGCAACGGTCAGCCCGGACGGCCGCCCTCAGCTCACCGAGGTCTGGTTCCTCAACGACGGGAACTCGGTGGCCATCTCGCTATCCGCCTCGCGGCAGAAGACCAAGAACCTGATGCGCAATCCGCACTGTTCAGTGTTCATCCTTGACCTGACCAATCCGTACCGGTACCTGGAGCTCCGCGGCGACGCCGAAATCGAGTCCGATGCCGATTACGCATTCGCCGCAAAGGTCGGCGCCAAGTACAGCGCCGACCTGCAGGAATACGACCAGCCCGGCGAGAAGCGAGTCGTGGCCAGGATCCGGCCGGTGCGCGTGAACGCCGTGGACATGAGCGGCTGACAAGAGCTGATGTAATCCGGGCCGACGGCCATTCTCGCTGCGTGTGCTTCTGAGCGCGTGCCATTACGGCCGCCAGGCCGCCGGGCGCGGACCCGTCGCACTCAGAGTGTTGCACGCACGCCCTTGCCGGCCATTAGCGCGGTCGCTCGTTACTCAAAAGCGAAATAAGCTTTGTCCTTGCGCTCGCCCTCCACGCGTCTCTCCATTATCAATCAGCAGTAACGGGCCTTATCATTCCAAAATCCGCCCATTTTGCTGATATGATAATACATAATATTTCGGTCATTACCGATTTCAGGAAGACGGGCAATTAACCCGACTATTGCCAGCCGGTCATTCCCAGGGGATGCTGATCGAGGCGGATGGCTACGCCGTATCGACAATGGGGAGGGTCGTTAGCAGTGGCGTCCAAGGGGAGCAGTGAAGTCATTAACGTCCGGGTTAGCCGGCGGGTCCTCTGGATAGGGTCCGACGCCTACCCCCTGCAGAACATCGCCCGCGCTCAGGCCCGGAAGATCATTCCTCCGCGCGGCACGCCGGTTCGCGATTACATTAGGGCGCTCGTTGGCTGGATTATCGTCGGCATCATTTTGTCGGCCATACTCGGCGGAGCTGCTCACAACGGCGCCCTCGCCGGGCTTGTCTGGGTCATCGTGCTACTAGTGCTCGCCTGGCGAACCGTTCGGCTAGTGCAGAAGATGCGCGAGGACAATACGTACTACGCCCTCATCATCGAGACCGCAGGCAATCCGAACACCGCGCTGGTCAGCCGCGATCCCGGCGTGGTATCCGAGCTTGTGCAAGAGATTATGGCGGCTATCGACAACCCGAGCGCCGAGTTCTCCCAGAACGTGGTTAATTACCATCTTGGCGACAAGATCACTCAGTACGGCAGCAACAATGTAGGCAAGATGGCGATATGAGTAGCAATTATCACATTGGCGATTCCGTCACACAGCACGGTGACGGCAACATCGGGATGATCAAGAGCCAGCCGGCGGCTGACCCGGCTTCTGCACTGCGCGAGCTGACCAGGCTGGTTCAGGTGCTTCGGGAGCAGGTGTCGAGCGCCGATCGCCAGGTCATCGACGAGTCCATGCAGGCAATCGGAACTGGCCACAACGTCGACAAGGGCACTATGCGCCAGGCACTCAGCAAGATCGCCGGGATCGCTGCGCTGGTAGGCGAGGTCGGCGGTCCGGTCATCGGCGCTATCAGGGCTGTGATGGCAGGGTTCGGCGTCCCGATCTGACAGGTGGCGGCTGGCCGCATTCCGCCTCCCCGCCACCGAGGCGGAGCCGGGTTCGCAAGCAATGTCGGCACCCCGTGATAGGCACGCCATGTGAAGATCGTTGTTACCACACCCGCCGGCAATGTCGGATCGCGAGCCGCGCGACTGCTGATCCAGGCCGGCGTACGGCCCACGCTGCTTGCGCGCCATCCCGCGAGGCTCGACCGGGCCCTCAGCGAGCGGGCGGATGTCATTCAAGCTGACCTGAGTGACGCCGACGCTGTCGCACGCGCTACCCGGGATGCCGACGCTCTGCTGTGGGTGGCCCCGCCGACAGCCGACCCGGGCGCCGATCCGGTCGCCTGGTATGCCCGGCTGGGCGCCAATGCGGCCCGCGCGGTGGCCGAGAACAGGATCGGCCGGACGGTCTTCCTCAGCAGCATCGGGGCGGAGATGCGCTCGGGAGCGGGTGAGATCGACGGGCTGGCTCGAACCGAGGAGCTGCTTGACGCCACTGGAGCCGCGGTGCTGCACCTGCGCTGCGGGTATTTCTTTACCAACCTGCTCGGGCAACTTGACACGATCCGCAAGGGCGTGCTGACAGCGCCGATGGCACTCGACTATGCGCAGCCGTGGGTCGATCCGCGGGACATCGGGGACATCGTTGCTGCGCGCCTCCTGTCCGCAGGCTGGTCAGGCAGCCACGTCCAGGCCGTCCATGGACCGGAAGACCTCACGCTCTCCCGCGTGGCCGAGATCATCAGCGAACTCACCGGCCATCAGGTCCGGGCGGAGACGATGTCGGACGACACTCTGCGCCGCTCGCTGCGCGCAGCGGGACTCGGCGACAGACAGGTCGAGGGCTTCGTCGGCATGTCGGCAGTGATGCGCGAGGACTTCATCGCCGAAGACGAGCGCAGCATTCTCACCACAACGCCGACCACGCTGGCCGCCTGGGCTTATGACCACCTGCGGCCCGCGCTGGTGAGCCCGGCCGGCGAACGACATCGGGGCTCGGCATAGCCGCGGCGGTTCTCCCGGCCAGGCACGTCTTCCGTAGGCTGCAGTGATGCAGATAGTGATCCTCGGGGCTGGCTTCGGTGGCCTTATCACGTGCTCCACCGGTATGCCGACATGGTTTTGCCGGGTGTGCGCTTCGTCCAGTCGGCAATCCGGTCACTGGACCCGGCAGCTCGGCGAGTGGTCACCGACGGCGAGACGTTCGAGGCCGACATCCTGGTGGTTGCCCTGGGAGCCGATCTTGACCCTGCTGCCACTCCGGGGCTAGCCGAGGGCGGCCATGAGTTCTGCACCGTCGCCGGGGCTTTCGCCCTGCGCGATGTGCTGGAGCGGTTCGCGGGCGGGCGGGTGGTAGTCGGCGTGACGTCGACGCCCTTCAAGTGCCCGCCTGCGCCCAGCGAGACAGCGGTTCTGATGCACGACTTCCTGCAGGCACGGGGCCTCGCAGATGCCTCGCAGGTGTCATTGGTGATGCCTCTGGGTGTCCCGATCCCGCCGTCACCGAAGGCATCACAAGCCGTTCTCGCGGCCTTTGCTGAAAGGGGCATCGCCTGGCATCCCGAGCGGCTGGTCCGGGCGCTCGAACCCGATCATCGGGCAGTCCTGCTCAGCGACGGCACCAAGATCCCCTATGACCTGTTCCTCGGTGTACCAGTGCACCGCGCGCCTGCTGTCGTGACCGAGTCGGGAATGACCGTCGACGGCTGGATTCCGGTGAACCCCGAGACCCTGGAGACGCGGTACCCGGGTGTGTACGCCGTCGGGGACGTCACCAGCGTCGGAACGCCGAAGGCGGGAGTATTCGCAGAGGGACAAGCCGCCGTCGTAGCAGAGCAGATCGTGACCTGCGTCCGGGGTACAGCCACGGCAGCCACCTATGACGGCCGCGGGATCTGTTACCTGGAACTCGGGCACGGCGTGGTCGCCAAGGTCGACCTCACCTTCCTCAGCGGACAGAGCCCCGTCGGGGGCCTTGAAGGGCCGTCGGCTGACCTTGCCGCCGACAAGACCGCATTCGGGTCCGAGCGCATCCGCCGCTGGTTCGGCAAGGCCTGGCACGCTACAAACCCCGACCCACCATTGGCTTGACCCGGCAGACAGCGGAGTGGCTAGACCGGCCAGGCCTCCCGGCGGTAGCCCATATCCCAGAACATCCACTCGTACCGGCTGGTCGCGCGGAAATGCCGGTGGATGCGCTCGCGCTCGGCGGCCCCGACCTCATGACCCAGGCGATCGGTGACGGCGATCACCTCGCGCGCCTCGTCGCCGAACTCCTCGGCCCCGTAGGTGTCAATCCAGCGCTGGAAGCGCGGCTCTGGCGAGCCTCGCTCGAGCAGGTGCTTGCCAACCTCCCAGTAGATCCAGTAGCACGGCAGTACCGCGCCGACTCCCTCGGCGTATGAGCCGCCGCACGCGGTCAGAAGGTAACTGGTGTAGGCCAGGGTGGTGGGTGCTTCCTCTGCTGCCGCCGCGGCTGCGGGATTGATACCGAGGTCGGCCAGCAGCGACTCATGCAGGCCCATCTCGACGGCGACGATCCCTGCCGCGTGCCGGGCGAACATCTCGGTCTCGGCCGGATCGGCGGCCCGGCTCGCCACGGCCGCCAGGGACTGCGCGTACTTACGCAGGTACAGGGCGTCCTGAATCACGTAGAACTCAAAGGACTCGCGCGGCAGGCTGCCGTCGGCCAGGCCGGTCACGAACGGATGCTGCAGGATGGCGTCGTAGATCCCGGTGATGCCGTGCCACAGCTCGCCACTGAAGCCCTCGGTCATCGCGCGACCCCTCTTACCGCTGCCACTTGATCGCGGCGAGCCGGTCGGTCGACACATAGCCGTTGTCGGTGAACCAGCGCGCCGAGTCCTCGATAGCAAGCCGGGCCGGCCGCGACTTGTGGCCGATCTCGGCGCGGGCCCGGTCGTCGTTGAAGATCATGCGCGTTGTCGCCATCCGGGCACCCTCGAGCGGCACGCGCGGCTCACGCCGCAGCAGCTGGCCCTCGGCGAACTCAGAGACGAAGCCAGCCGCGACTACCAGCTGCCTCGGCACCTGGAAGCGCGGCATGGGCAGACCCGAGCAGTCTGCGAGCGCCTGCAGGATCTCGCGCATGCTCATGTTCTCGCCGCCGAGGATGTAGCTGCGGCCGGCTTGCCCGTGCTCCAGGGCGGCGACATGACCGCGGGCGAGATCGTCCACGTGGCAGACGTTCAGTGCTGTGTCCACGTAACCCGGCATCTTGCCGTTGAGGAAGTCCAGCACCACCTTGCCGGTCGGCGTCGGTGCGCGGTCACCGGGGCCGAGCGGGAACGTCGGCAGCGCGAGCGTCACGTTCAGTCCCTCGCCAGCCGCACGCAGCACCTCGTGCTCCGCCGCGAACTTCGTCCGCTTGTAGCTCCCGAACAGGTGCGCCACGTCGGCGTACGCGGTTTCGTCGGCGGGCTTGCCGGCCCGCGTCCCGTCGAGCCCGAGTACGCCGACCGTGGAGGTGTAGACCAGCCGCTCAACCCCGGCGGCGCGGACTGCGTCGATCACGTTCAGCGTGCCGCCGACGTTGACCTCGTGGAAGATCCGCGGATTGCGTGCCCACAGCCGGTAGATGGCGGCCAGGTGAAAGACGTACCTGGCGCCGGCGATCGCCGCCCGGACAGCGCCGGCGTCCCGGACGTCCAGCGTGATCCGCTCGACGTCCAGGCCGTGCAGGTTGGCGTCTTTGCCGCCCGGCTCGGTCACCGCGACGACCCTGGCGCCCTTGGCCAGCACCGCGCGCGTGACGGCGGAACCGATGAACCCGGCGGCACCAGTGATGACCACGCGGTCGCCGGGCTCGATCGATGCCACGGCCGGCATGTAACTCGCATCGGCAGCGCTGTCGGGCCGGCCTGCGGGCCGGGCAGCCGCGCGCGCTGGGGCACTGCCAGGCCCGCAGGCCGCCAATCCCGTGCTGCGCGTCCTTCGGCTCGGGCACCGGCCGCGAGCTGGCGATACTGCGCTGCGATTTACGGCGCAGTGCCCCGCGGGCCATGGTCCGCCCGAACTCGTAAGTCAGCCCCGAGCCGCGGTGCGCATCGGCCATCACGTCATCGAGCGCCTGCACGAAGTAGTCGACTTCCTCGAGGCCCCGAGATCAGCGGCGGAAGTAGCTTGATGATGTTGACGTTGTCGGCAGCCACCTGCGTGATGATCCGGTGCCGGTGGAACAGCGGCACGACGACCAGCTGCGAGAACATTCCGGTCCGCAGCCGCTCCAGGGTACGGAACCGGCGGCCCGCCGCTCTCGACTCCGGCTCGCCGAACTCGATGCCGACCATCAGGCCAAGCCCGCGGATGTCCTTGATCAGATCGTACTTCTCGGCCAGGCCACGGAGCTTGGCCTGCAGGTCGGCGCCCGTGCGCCCGGCCCGGCCGATGATGTCCTCGTCATCGAAGGCGCTCAGCGTTGCGAGGCCAGCCACCATGGCCAGCTGGTTGCGGCCGAAAGTCGTCGAGTGCTTGAGCGCATCCTCCATCGACGCGTACACGCTAGCGAAGATCTTCTCGGTGGTGAGCATCGCGCCGATGGGCACGAAGCCGCCCGACAGGGCCTTGGAGATCGTGATGATGTCAGGCTCCAGGCCCCAGTGCTCATGGCAGAAGAACCTTCCGGTCCGGCCAAGCCCGGTCTGCACCTCGTCCATGACCAGCAGGGTCCCGTACCGGCGGCAGAGCTGCTGAGCCGCGCGCCAGTACTCACCGGGTGCGCAGTACACGCCCTTGCCCTGAATCGGCTCGACGATGAAGGCCGCCACGTCGCCGCCGCTCAGCTGCCTCTCGAGCGCATCGATGTCCCCGAACGGCACGGACTCGCTCTCCAGCAGCTGGCCAAAGCCCTTGCGGAATTCCTTGCCGCCGTTGAGGGCCAGGGCACCGGTCGTCAGACCGTGAAACGCGTGCTCCGCATAGAGAATCTTCGACCGCTGCGTCGAATGCCGGGCGAATTTGATTGCGGCCTCAACGGACTCGGCGCCGGAGTTGCAGAAGAAGACACGGCGGATACCCGGATGGGTGCGAGCGACAAGCTGCTCGGCCAGCAGCCCGGGCAGCAGCGCGCAGTCCATCTGGATCATGTTGGGCAGGTCGAGGTCGAGCGCCTGATGGAGGGACGCCTTGACTGCCGGATGACTCCGGCCCAGGGCATAAACCCCGAAACCGGACAGGAAGTCGAGGTAGCGCTGGCCGGTGTCGTCGTAGAGGTAGCAGCCGTCGCCCCGGACGTAGTTGCGGTCGAACCCGAGAGTCCTGAGCGTCCTGGCGAGCTGGGGGTTCATGTACCGCTCATGCAGGGCAAAGTTCTCCCCGGAACGCTCTGCGAACGTTCGGGCCACATCGAAGGGCATGCTGCTCCTCAGGCTGCGTTACTCATCATCGGCCGGCTCCGGTTGCGTCACCGGCGATTAACCAGCCAGCCTGTAGTGGACCATCCTCGCGCATCGAGATACAAATTAGCCTGCCTCCCCGCCGAACTGCCGGTCGCGGATGGCCACTCTCGGCCGGGCACGCCGACGCTGGGCGAGCTCGCCACCGCCGCCGACGGGGCGGGCAAAGTCCGTCGAGTTCAGCAATCCGCCGTTTTGCCTTCATCCCGATTTTGCCGGGCAGTGCTTGGCTATGGCCCTACCGCATCCCATTCCCGGACTTCGGCGGCATTCAGAGCCGGCCTCTAGCGGGCGAATGGCCTCGAATGGGCCTTCCTAGTCGGAGGTGACATCGTGGTCGGCAGGTTTAATGCAAGGGCGCTCACGGTACTTTCCGCTGGCGCGCTGGTCGCCAGCATGTCCGGGTGGGCCGACTCGGCGGCCGTCGCTTCGGCCGCGGGGCCGCGCACCAGGGCAGTCCAGGCAGCAGCCTCGTGCGCGCTCGGGCCGGCAGGCTCGGTCAAGCACGTCATCTACATCGAGTTCGACAACGTGCATTTCAGACGCGACAACCCGAATGTCCCCAGTGACCTGCAGCAGATGCCCAACTTGCTGAAGTTCATCACGGGTAACGGGACCCTGGTCAGCCACGAGCACACGCCGCTGATCGCGCACACCGCCGACGACATCGTCACCTCGGAGAGCGGCCTGTACGGCAGCGACCAGGGGATTCCGATCGCGAACGAGTACAACTACTACACGCCAAGCGGCACTACGGACGAAGCCGGGTCCTTCGCCTACTGGACCGACCCGATCGTGGACTACTACACCGGCCTGGCGGGCAAGCCGGTCGGTGACAGCACTCCGACGCTGGTCGGCGCCAACGGCGAGAACGCGCCGGCGCCGTGGGTGCCCTATACCCGCGCTGGCTGCAACTTCGGCACGGTCGCCGGCGCAGATACCGAGCTGGAGAACACGCTGCCCGACGTCCCGCACGTCTTCGGCGCGAAGTCGCCCGAGGCGAAGGAGGCGGAGAACCCGAGCAGCAAGGGCCAGGCACGAGCTACGGCAGACTTCATGGGACTTGCGGTGCACTGCGCGCACAGCGCCGCCGCCTGCAGTAAGGGTTCCCGGCCTGACCTGCTTCCGGACGAGCCAGGCGGCTACCACGGCTATCGCGCCCTGTACGGGAGCAAGTTCATCCAGCCGGTGATCAGCCCGTCCGGGCCGATCCGCAACCTGGGCGGCCAGGTGATCAAGGACTCCTACGGCCAGATCGGTTTCCCTGGCTACGACGGGATGACCGGCCCGAACGGACTCGCTTACACCCTCGACATGCAGCTGCACGGAGTCCAGGTGACTGACACCTACCTCAGCGACCTGCACGACTCCTGGGCGACGGGCAACCCATTCGGCCCGGGACAGGCCGGTTACGAGCATCAGCTGAAGGCCGAGAACGCCGCGTTCGGCACCTTCTTCGCCCGGCTCGCGGCACACGGTATTACCAAGGCCAACACGCTTTTCGTGATCACGGCTGACGAGGGCGACCATTTCGTCGGAAGCGGGCCGAGCCCTGCCGACTGCAATGGCGTCGAGATCGTCTGCCATTACAAGCGCATCGGCGAGGTTAACGGCAATCTCACCGGCCTGCTGGCCGCCAAGGGCATTACCACACCGTTCGATGTGAATGCCGACTCGGCGCCAGTGATCTATGTGCACGGCCAGCCAGGTCGGACGGACAGCTCGGTCCGGGCACTTGAGCAGGCGGCAGCCAAGCTGACCGGCGACGACCTGGCCACGGGCAAAACCGGCGTCCCGCTGACCAACTACATGGCCGATCCGGTAGAGCTTCGGATCCTGCACATGGTGACCGGCGATCCGAAGCGCACACCCACCCTCGTGCTGTTCGGGAACACCGATTTCTGGCTGTCGAGCGGCTCGGCCAGCTGCGGCACGTCCTGCTTCAGCGAGCCGACCGGCACCGACGCGTGGAATCACGGCACCGTGGGCTCACAGATCAACACCACCTGGCTCGGCATGGTCGGCCCTGGCGTCGCGCACCGGGGCGTCGATAACTCGGTCTGGTCCGACCACACCAATATCCAGCCGACGATGATGGCGCTGCTGCGGCTGCGGGATGATTACCACCCCGACGGGCGGGTGCTGGGCGAGATCTTCCTGCCCTCAGCCCTGCCGGCCGGCATGCGGGTGAACCGGGCTGAGCTGCTGCGCCTCGGCCAGGTGTACACCCAGCTAGAGGCGCCGGTCGGCGCTTTCGGGCTGGATACGCTGACTGCCTCGACCAGGGCCCTGGCCAGCACGTCAGCGAAAGATGCGACCTACGCCAGCATTGAGAAACAGCTAGCGCACCTGGGCCAGCGGCGCGATGCGGTGGTCGACCGGATGCGCGCCCTGCTTCTCGGTGCGGCGTTTGACGGCCGGGTGCTGAAGGTCGCGCAGGCGGCCTCGCTGATCCGCGAGGGTGACCGGCTGCTTGGCCAGGCCGCTCTGCTCGCGTCCTGACGCAGTCCGACCGATGTAGTGACCGGGCCGATGTGGTGACCGAGGGCCGTCTGGGGTTCACGCGACTCCAGACGGCCTTCGGGGCCTGCGGCCCTGCGGCCTCCCGGCCCGCGGTCTTCTGGCGCCGGCACCGGCTCAGCGGAAGTCGCGGCTGCGCGCGGCCGCCACGACACGGAGCCGTTCCAGCCGGGTGGCCAGCAGGCTGACCGCGCCGTCCAGCCGCTCGACCCGGCCGTGGATCAGCAGCGCGTTCGCGTCGACTCCGATTCTGCGGTAACGCTGCCACACGTTCGGCGGGCAGATGATGTTGGCCATCCCCGTCTCGTCCTCCAGGCTGAGGAAGACTACGCCGCGCGCTGTTCCCGGTTGCTGGCGGTGCGTGACCAGCCCGCCTACGAGCACGTTCCGGCCGTTCTCCGCGGCCGTCAGCCGGTCGGCCGGCAGCACCCCCCGCTCGTCGAGCAGCGCCCTGATGTGCTCGATCGGATGCGTTCCGTAGGTCCCGGTCGCCCACAGGTCAGCGAAAGTCTCCTCTGCTGACGTCATGGCCGGGAGTGGCGGTGCCGTCATGCCCAGCGTCGTGCCAGGCAGCTGATCCGCCCGGACGGTGGCCGCGGCGCCGGCCGCCCACAGCGCCTCGCGCCGGCTCACGCCGAAGCAGCCGAATGCGCCGCCCAGGGCCAGCGCTTCCAGCGCGGCGGCCGGCACCGTCGTGCGCCGGGCAAAGTCCTCCAGGTCGGCATACGGCTGGCCAGCCACGATCTCCTCGGCCGCGCTGGTACCGAGATTGCGGACCTCGGACAGCCCGATCCTGATCACTGGCTGCCCAGGGACCGGCTGCCCGCCGGCGGGCTCATCAGGGCTGACGGCCCCGTTCCCCGCCTCTTCGCTCTTTTCCAGAGCCGCCAGTACGCCGCTGGCGTTCACGTCCACGCCGCGGACCGTAACGCCATGCCGGCGCACGTCGCTGATCAGGCTGGCGGGCGCGTAGAAGCCCATCGGCTGCGCGCGCAGCAGCGCGGCGGTGAAAGCGGCCGGGTAGTAGCACTTCAGCCAGGCACTGGCATAGACCAGGTAGGCGAAGCTGATTGCGTGCGACTCGGGGAAGCCGTAACTGGAGAACGCCAGGATCTTGACGTAAATGTCCTCCGCGACCTCGGCCGGAATGCCGCGCTCGGCCATCCCGGCCAGCAGCCGCTCGCGCAGTTCCTCGATCCGCTCCGGCGCGCGCTTGGAGCTCATCGCCTGGCGCAGCCGGTCAGCCTCGGACGGGCTGAACCCAGCGCAGTCGATCGCGATCTGCATCATCTGCTCCTGGAACAGCGGCACCCCGAGGGTCTTGCCGAGCGCATGCTCCATCAGCGGGTGCGGCAGGTCGGGCTCCTCATCGCCGTGCCGACGGCGCATGTACGGGTGCACCGACCCGCCCTGAATCGGACCCGGCCGGATCAGCGCTACCTCAACTACCAGGTCGTAGAACTTCTCCGGCCGCAGTCGCGGCAGCGTCGCCATCTGCGCCCGCGACTCGACCTGGAACACCCCGACGGTGTCGGCCTTCTGCAGCATCGCGTAGACACCGGGGTCCTCCTGCGGGATCGAGGCCAGTGTCCAGCGCGTCCCGTGCGCCTGCTCCACCAGCTCGAAGCAGTCCCGCAGCGCGGTCAGCATGCCGAGGCCGAGCAGGTCGAACTTGACCAGGCCCGCGTACGCACAGTCGTCCTTGTCCCACTGCAGCACACTGCGGTTCGGCATCCGCGCCCACTCCACCGGGCACACCTCCCCCACCGGCCGGTCACAGATCACCATCCCGCCGGAATGGATGCCCAGGTGCCGCGGCAGGCGCTGCATCCGGCCCGCCAGTTCCACCACCGCATCGGGAACGCCCGCGTCCGGGGGAACTGGCTGACCCGGCCCGTACTGCCGCGGGCCGACCTGCCGGGACCACTCGTTCTGCTGCTCGGGATCGTAACCGAGCGCACGGCCGGCATCGCGGATCGCCATCCGCGGCCGGTAGCTGATCACATTGGCCACCTGGGCGGCGTTCTCCCGGCCGTACTTGAGGTAGACGTGCTGGATGGCCTCTTCCCGGCGGCGGTGCTCGATGTCCAGGTCGATGTCGGGCGGCCCGTCCCGGCCCTCGGACAGGAACCGCTCGAACAGCAGCCCGTGTTGCACGGGGTCGACGCTCGTGATGCCGAGCGCGTAGCAGACCGCCGAGTTGGCTGCCGAGCCGCGGCCCTGGCACAGGATGCCCTCGCGCTCGCAGAACTCCACGATCTCGTGCACGATCAGGAAGTAGCCGGGAAAGCCCAGCTGCTCGATGACGCTCAGCTCGCGGGCGATCTGCGCATAGGCGCCCTCAACGCGCTCCGCCCCGGGGGGACCGTACCGGGCGGGTGCCTTGCGGACGACCAGCTCGCGCAGCCAGCTGGCCTCGCTGTAGCCGTCGGGAACGCCGAAGTCCGGCAGCCTCGGCGCAATGACATGGAAGTCGAACGCGCAGTCTGCGGCTAGCTCGACCGTCCGTTCCACCACGCCGGGGTAGCGGCTCAGCCGGACAGCCATCTCCGCGCCGGAGTGCAGGTAACCGCTGCCGGAAGCGGCCAGCCAGCCATCCATCTCATCCAGGCTGAACCGGGCCCTGATGGCGGCCAGTGCCTGCGCCAGCCTCGCGTCCTGCGGGGCGGCATAGTGCACGTTCCCGGTGGCGATGGTGTCCAGCCCGGCCGTCTCTGCCAGCGCAGTCAGCGCATCGTTGCGCTCGTCGTCGGCGGGCTGGTTACCGACCGAGAGCTCGATCTTGACGTTGTCACGGCCGAACGCATCGATCAGCCTGGCCAGCTCGCGGGCCGCGGCTTCCGGCCCGCCCGCGGCAAGGGCCGCCGGGACTGCTCCCTTGCGGCAGCCGGTGAGGACCACCCAGTGCCCATCGTGCGCATCGGCGAGCGCGGACTCGTCGTAGATCGGCAGGCCCTTCTCGCCGCCAGCCAGCTGCGCAGTGCTGATGACCCGGCAGAGCCGCCGGTACCCCTCCGGATCACGGGCGAGGACGAGCAGGTGCCGGCCGGACGGATCGGGGAAGCCAGCCCGCGGGGTGCCAGCCGGGCGAGCCCCGGCAGGCAGGCCGGCAGCCCTGGCGCGGCCCGCGAGCGCGGCCTTGCGTGCCAGGTCCAGGCTGAGCTCAGCGCCGAAGATGGTGCCCAGCCTGATGCCGCTATCTCGCAGCCGCGCCGCCGCCTGAGCGAACTGCGGTACTCCGTACATCCCGTCGTGATCGGTGATGGCCAGCGCAGTCAGGCCCCGTACCGCCGCCTCGCGCACCAAGTCGGCCGGGCTCGACGCCCCGTCCAGGAAGCTGTAGGAGGAATGGCAGTGCAGCTCCGCCCAGGCCGTCTGGCCAACCGGCAGGCGCGTCACCGGCACTATCCGGCCAGCCTCCTGGCCGGCTTCTCCCCGCCCGCTCCACTTCCCCGGCCAGGCCGAGCCGCCGACTCTTGGTCGGCCCCCTTGCCCCCGGTGGTCCCTCCGCCCCCGGCAGTACCCTTCCCCCAGGACAGGCGACGCTCGAACTCCCGCCAGGGCACGGGCGGATTGTCCCAGCCCATGGCCGTCGCCTCCTCTTACTCCTGGTCCACTCCAGCTACTCGGGACCCCTCGCTTACTCGATCAGCCTAACGATGCCTACCTACAATCTAGCAGGTAGATTCGAATAAAGATTCGGCTCCGCCACCCTCACTCGCCCGCTCTCTACGGACTGAGATCCGTTTCACCCGTGGCGGGTGACGCGCGCCCCGACTGGCAGGGAATCTCCATCTGGACTCGGCAAGCAGTCGCCGCGAACTAACCCGGCCGCGTTCCGCGAGGGTGAGCCGCCGGCATTACGTCAGGGTGAGAAGGAGAACGAATGGTACTGGCGGCCTCAACGTCGTCCTATCCGCTCTTGGATGTCTTCTGGACGATCTTCCTATTCTTCCTGTGGGTCATGTGGTTCTGGATATTGATCTCGGTGTTCATCGACATCTTCCGCAGCCGCGACCTGTCAGGCGGGGGCAAAGCACTGTGGTTCCTGTTCGTCCTGCTCATTCCGCTGATCGGCGTGCTGGTCTACCTCATCGTGCGCGGTGGGTCCATGCACGAGCGGGCCGCGCGGCAGGCCCAGCAGCAAGACCAGACGTTCCGTGAGTACGTGCAGTCCGCCGCGCAGACGCCGGCTAGCCCTGCGGATCAGCTCGAAAAACTGGCGGGTCTGCGCGATCGCGGAGTCATCACTCCTCAGGAATTCGACCGCGAGAAGGCTAAAGTCCTGACCTCGGTTTAATTGAAGGTCCTGACCTCGGTCTAGGCCACGGGTGGGGGCGGGGGCCCGCGGACCGCCTGCCCACTGACCGCTTGCCCACTGACGCCTGCGGACCGGTCACCTGCGGTCACACCGCGAGGTTGAAGATCGCGTTCGCTTCCTCGTTCGTCAGCTGCAGCGATGCGGCCGTGATGTTGTCCGCCACATGCTCCGGCGAACCAGAGCCAGGAATCGGCAGTATCTGCGGCGACCTGTTCAGCAGCCACGCGAGCGCGATCTGCCGCGGGGTCACGTGGTGCCGCTCGGCGGCCGTCAGCACGGGCACCAGCTGTTCCGCCTCCTGGATCGGCGCCCAGGGCAGGAACACGATGTCCTCCTGCTCGCACAGGTCGACTATCGGCTCCGACGACCTGTCCTTGAGGTTGTAGCGATTCTGCACCGACACGACCGGCGTGAGCTTCTGCGCCTCGAGCACCTGATCCTCGGACACGTTGGAGACGCCGATGTGCCGGATCTTTCCCTCGTCCCGCAAGGCGATCAGCGCGCCGATGGACTCGGCAAAAGGAACCTTCGGGTCGGGCCGGTGGAACTGGTACAGCGGGATCTGATCCAGCTTCAGGCGGCGCAGGCTGCCCTCGCATGCCTCGCGCAGGTGCTCCGGCCGCCCGTCTGGCTCCCAGCGGCCAGGTCCGGGCCGGATGAGGCCGCCCTTCGTGGCGATCACCAGCTCCTTCGGGTACGGGTACAGTGCCTCGGCGATCAGCTCCTCGCTCACATTCGGGCCGTAGGAGTCGGCGGTGTCGATGAAGTTCACCCCTAGCTCGACGACCGTGCGCAGGGTCTCCTTCGCCCGTTCCCGGTCTTCCGGCTGTCCCCAGATGCCATCACCCGTGACGCGCATCGCGCCGAAGCCCACCCGGTTGACCGTGAGGTCGCCGCCGATGCTGATCGTCCCTGCTGCCGATGCGGTTGGTTTGTCACTCATGGGATCCTCTTCTGCCTGAGGCCGAGACCTGCGCACATCGGACCCGGCACGTGGCGGATGCTGACTTCCAGCGTGATGCGCTGGTCGGTCCCGAAATGGCCGGGGCGTCCTGGCCCGCTCTGGACGTAGGACCACTAGCCAAGACGGCTACTGGCGAGCCGCTAAAACCACCCTAGGTCATCCGCCACGAGACCTGCCGAGAAGCGTGCCTGTCAGTGTCACATCAGCGGTCTACGCTCCTGGGGTCGCCAGCGAACTGTGGGTGGGTGCTATCACGGGCCTCGGAGGAGCCGTGATCGGCGGAGCGATCAGCCTCGCAGTCAGCCGGGCAACAGATAAAGGATGCGCGCGACCAGCGCATCGAGCGTGCGGCAGCCGAGACGCACCGGCGCAGCCTGGAACGCCGCTTCAGCGCCTACGCGGACTTCTACTCGCGAGCTCGAGCTTTCCGCAATTCGATCCGGTCTTTCAGTCCGTACCCGGCTAACCCAGAAGCCGTTAAGCGCATCGACGAGCTGGCGCGCAGGGCCCACGACGCATCGGCACTGGTGTTCCTGGTCGTCGAATCGGACGCGACCGCCGATGCCTGCCGCTACGTCGTCGTCATCATGAGTACGATCCAGGGCACGCTGCATGAATCCGAGCCGACAACAACCGACTGGTCCGCGCTCAACGAAGAGATGAGAGCTGCCACCCGCGAGTTCCTGGCCGCTGCCAGACAGGAACTCGAGGTTGGCAACGAGCGGTCGGCGTCACCTCACGCTTAGCCGGGGACGATCACCACACCCGGCCACCGGTAGCGGACGCGCTGGCGTGCCAGCCGGGCCATGGAGATCTCAGGCGTTACCCGGACCGGGTTGGGCCTCCAGATGCCCCCCAGCAGATCGTCGAGTCCGAGCGGCGCGCATACCTCGATCCCGTCGGCTGTCATGCGCACGGCCACGCAGGTCGCCGTCTCGGGCCAGGTGGCAACGGCGTCATGCACGCTGCTGAAAGGATTTACCTGGGCGCCGCCGAAGTAGTGGTGATACCAGGTGTGCACAGCCGCCTGATTGGTTGCCTCCCACGGCAGGTCCGTGAGCTCGCTGAGGATGGCCTGGGCTGCGAGGTCGCGCTCCGGCCCGAGGTCGCCTGAGTCGAAGTACGCCACGTCTACATCGCGGACTGCGTCGGGGCTGAACCGGCCGCACAGCTGGCCCCAGATGACGTCTCGGATCACCCCCGCCCCGATCCAGGCGTCCGGGAGCCCACTGGCGGCAACTGCCTCAAGCGCCCGGACGATCCAGGGCTCGCCGGCTAGCAGGGCGCCCAGCCGAGCCGCCGCGCCAGGCTCGGGCCCGGGGCAGCGATGGCGCCACTGATTCATGGTCACGCTCCCCATATTCAGGTGCCGTGCCTGCGCGAGCAGTACCGTCGCAGCTATGCAGACCATGTTGGCGGTTGGTGCCGACAGAATCTGGGCGGAAGACTCGGGCGGCTCCGGACCCGTGCTCGTTTTCCTGCACGAGGGCGTCGGGGACGCCAGGATGTGGGATCCCGTCTGGCCACTGCTGACGGCGAGGTTCCGGACGATCCGCTATGACGTCCGGGGTTTCGGCCGGTCTCCGGCTCCGACTGAGGACTTCACCCTGCTGGGCGATCTGCATTCGGTACTTGAGCAGTTCGGCATCGCCAGCGCTCACCTCATCGGCTGCAGCATGGGCGGCGGTACCGCGCTCGAGTTCGCGCTGGCCGAGCCAGAACGTGTACAGACCCTGGTGCTCCTCTGCCCGGGCATCCCTGGCTACCCGTACCCCGACACGCCCGAGCTGGACGCGGAATGCGACGCGCTAGCAGCGGCTGACGATCAGGATGGACTGCTCCGGGTCCTGCTAGGGGTCTGGGGTGCGGCCGGCCCGATCCGCTCGTGACCGACCTGATGCGGTCTGCCCTGCAGGCCTGGGAAGGCGAGGAGCAATTCGAGAAGACCGGCGAGCCCGTGTTCGACCGGCTCGGCGAGTTGCGGGCTCCCGCGGTGCTGATGCTGGGGGAAAAGGATGAGCCTGGGCTCATCGCCAGCAATGAGGCGGCCGCCGCGCGCATCCCAGGCTGCGAACTGATCTGGATGCCGGGCGTCGATCACTATCCCACGGTGCGGGCGCCGAAGCTGGTCACGGAGACGATCCTCCGACATTGCGCAAGCTAGGTCCGCGCCGGTCACGTTATCCTGGCGGTCTGCTTTGCCGGGAGGCGCAGATGACGAGCTGCCTGGACTAGGGATGCCAGCCTTCGGCTACATGCTGCTCCGGGCATCAGCAGCGGACCGCGACCGCACGATCGCCGTACTCAAGGCCGGCTTTCGTCGAGGGCCGGATCACCAAGCTGGAGCTAGATCTGCGAGTCGCGGAGGCGCTCGGCACGCGCTACTTCGCCGACCTGATGGCGCTCATCGATGACCTGCCGGCTGGCGCCTTCGCAAGGCTGCCCGCACATCGAGCTGTCCCGCGCCGCTGACTGCACGCGCGCCGCGGCCGGGTTCCAGGTGGCAGGTAACGCTCTAGCCTGAGGTGCCTGACCGAAGCGCCAGCGCCCCAGCTGCGCCGGTCAGCGCTGCGCCTCCGGCCGCCGCTACCACGAGCCACCGACTCCGGCGCGGGAGCTCACTCCATGCGGTAAGGCTGGCTGTTACGTCCAGAGCGTCCGACAGAGCGCCTGCCGCGACCCACGCGCCTGCTGACTGGCGCTCAGCTGTCACGCCCTGCAACGCGCCGAGCGCGCCAAGCCCGAGGGCAATGTCACGTGCTCCCAGCGCGCGCCCGAGCACTCGGGCCGCAACACCGTCGGCCGCTGCGCCCACCCATGGGCGAGCCGGCACCGAGGGCCGGGCCAGCGCCGCCAGGCCCAGCGCCACGCGTCCGGCAGCGACGGCCCATGCTCCGCGCCGCAGCATGCGGGGAACGGCGGCTGACCTCACGGCTGCTGTTCCGTCCGGCGCAGCACAGCACGCTTCTCCAGGGCAAACACGCGCACCGAAAGATGATAAAGCTTGCGGCCCTGGCAGGCTGGGACCGCCGGCCCGGGTCAGCCCTGGCTGCTGCCTTACCCGACCGCGATTCTCGCCGCATACTGGAAGCATGACGACCGGGTTCGGGAACGAGCACGCGAAGGACGCCGTTCGCCGCACGCTGGCGGGCGGAAGCTCCGGCCGCGCCGCAGTCTTCGTGATCGCCGCCGCTTTCCTGGCTCTCGGCATTTACAGCGGCTGGCTTCTTATCTCGGTCCCGTTCGGGATCGTGACGCTGATCGCGGGCGGAGCGCTCGTCCGAGCCGTGCAGGCTGACTGGGCGGTGCGCCGTATTGAGCGGGCCCGCGAGCCGTTGACGCGCCGGATGTAGCTACGCGGGTGCCCATCGATCCGCCGGCTGACGGATCTCGCGCGGATCGTTAGGTTCTGCGTCGGCGGCGGGTGTTCAGTGATAGACCGTCTGCGCTGCCGGGTGGGCCGGGTTTTCGCACCAGCGAACGTCCGCGCGGACGGCCCCGGTTCGCCCGCGCGGACGATGCCTTGCGGCGAGACGGCCCGGGCTACGTCCCGAGCGCCCGAGACGTTCCGGCCATGGTCGCTCAGTCCAGTGCCAGGTCCGGCAGGGATGGCACCGCGTTCGCGCGCACCACCTCGGAATAGAACTGCGCGCTGGCCTTCGGGATCCGCCGCTGCGTCTCGAAGTCCACGAACACGATCCCGAAGCGCTTCTGGTAGCCCCAGCCCCACTCGAAGTTGTCCAGCAGCGACCAGACGTAATACCCAGCCAGGTTCACCCCGGCCTTGATCGCGCGCGCGGCGGCCTCGAGATGCTGGTGGAGATAGCTGATGCGCTCCAGATCCCTAACCTGCCCGAGCGGGTCCACGTAGTCCTCGGCGGCGCAGCCGTTCTCGGTGATGTACAGCGGGACCCGCGGCGCCTGGCCCGAGACCTGCAGCAGCAGGTCGTAAAGGCCGTCCGCGTCAACCAGCCAGCCCATGGGCGTCCGCGCAAGGTCGGCCGGGCGATACTCTACGACGCCGGGAAGCTCGCAGCGTGCCAGCTCCTCGCCGACCCGCAGGTCGTCCGGATCCCCGGCCCGCAGGTACACCGGCGCGTAGTAGTTAACGCCGATGAAATCGACAGGCTGCCTGATGGTCTCCATGTCGCCATCAGCAATGACGGAGGAGCCGGGCAGCAGGACAGCCCTGGCATTGGCGGGGTAGTGGCCATGCAGCACCGGCTCGAGGAAGAGCCCGTTCAGCTCGGCGTCCGTTGCCAGCCACGCCTTCTCGACGAACTCGGGCTGAGTCCCGTCTGGCAGCTTGACCGGGTGCATGTCCAGGGTGATGCCGACCGGGGTGGCCGGGTGCACACTGCGCAGTGCCTGAGTGGCCAGCCCGTGTGCCAGCAGCAGGTGATGGGTAGCAGCGGCAGCTGCCGCATCGTCGGTCAGCCCCGGAGCGTGCACGCCGTCGCGATAGCCGTGGCTTGCGACAACCTGAGGCTCGTTCAGGGTGATCCAGCGCGACACCCGGTCGCCGAGCTGCTCGGCCACGATCAGCGCGTACTCGGCAAATCGCTCAGCAGTGGCGCGCACGGCCCAGCCGCCGGCGTCCTGCAGCTCCTGCGGCAAGTCCCAGTGATAGAGCGTGACCGCAGCGGAGATGCCGCGGCTGGCAAGCTCGTCCAGCAGCGCACGGTAATAGTCCACGCCCTTCTGATTGACCGCTCCGGTCCCGCCTGGCTGGATCCGCGGCCACGAGATCGAGAACCGATAGTCGCTCAGTCCGAGCGAGGCCAGCAGTGCCACGTCCTCCGGGTAGCGGTGATAGGAGTCGCAGGCGATATCGCCGGTGTCGCCCCTGCGCACCTTGCCCGGCACGCGACTGAAGGTGTCCCAGATGGACACCCCCCGCCCGTCCGCGGTCGAAGCTCCCTCGATCTGGTAGGCGGCCGTCGCCGCACCCCAGCTGAAGCCCTCCGGGAAAGAGAGGGCACCGTTGGAGCCCGTCCCCGCTACGGTCATCTGGCACTCCTTGTGTTACCGGAACGTTGCGTTCTGCTTAATTCGAAGCCTTGACGGTCACTACAGCGAGTCCTAGTGTAAGCGCTTAGATCAGCCAATGTAAGCGCTTAGATCTGGTGATGTAGGTGCTTTTAGCCCGCGGCCATTTGGGGTGAGTACGTGGCCCGAGACCCAGGCAGTCGGTATCGGCGCGGTGTGGCATGAACGCGTCTGACAAGGGCGGAAGCGACCTGTCTGACGCGCGCGAGCCAGGCCGCACCGAGGTGCCTGAGCCGCGGCAACCGCTTCCAACAGCCGCAAGCCGTGCGACGGCGAACCCGGTCACCCTCTATGACGTCGCCCGGCTGGCCGGCGTTTCCACCGCCACCGTGTCGCGCGTCGTGCACGGCCTCGACCGAGTCGCCGACCGAACCAGGGCCCGCGTCCGCGAGGTCATCGACCAGCTTGGCTACGTACCCGACGGGGCAGCGCAGAGCCTGTCGCGGCGGCAGAAGAACGTCATCGGACTCGTCGGCGTCGAACGACTCGCGCCACACCAGTACGACATCGAGAGCATGAGCCTGCTCTTCTACGACGAGATCCTGCGTGGCGTCGAGCAGCGCATCCGCCATTACAACTGGTCGCTGCTCATCACCTATCTTCGCGAGGAGAGCAGCGACGACCTGCGCCGGCTGCAAGCGCTGTCCGGCAAGGTCGACGGACTGCTGATCGGCGAGGGCATCGTGCCGTCCGATGAGCTCGCCCGGCTGGCAAAGCGGCTGCCGGTGGTCGTCGTGGCCGGCGACCCCGCTGAGCGTTCGGCCGACGTTGTCACTGCCGACAACCGGGCTGGGTCAGCCGCCCTTGTCAGGCACCTGGTCGAGGTGCACGGCCGGCGCCGCCTCTTCCATGTCGACGGACCGCCGAGCGCTCCGGACGCGATGGAGCGCAGGATAGGGCTCACCGAGGTCGTGCAGGATCACCCTGGCATCGAGGTCGTGGGCTCGCACAGCGGCCGATTCAGCGTCCAGAGCGGCGAGGAAGCAGGCGAGCGGCTGCTCGCCGACCCTGATGCACTCCCGGACGCCGTGGTCTGCGCGAACGACCAGATGGCCATCGGCGTGCTCCAGGCCCTGGCCAGAGGCGGCGTCCGCGTGCCGGAGGAGCTGTCGGTGACCGGGTTCGATGACATCTTCCCCGGCAGCCTCTTCGAGCCCGCGCTCACGACGGTGCACCAGCCCATGCGGCTGCTGGGAGAGCGAGCCTGCGCCCGGCTGCTGGACCGCATCGCCCAGCCGGACCTGCCGACGCAGGTGGAGCTGCTGCCCACCGACCTCGTGCTGCGCAAGAGCTGTGGCTGCCCGCCAGGCAACGCAGCACGCACGATGGCCACCCAGCCTCTTGCCAGCAGCCGAGCCACGCTCCGGGCTGGCGCGAGGGGCCGCCGCCACTCCGTTCCCGCCGTCGAGAGTTAGGAGGCACAGCGATGCCCTTCATCCTCCGGCGCCTGGGGTTTTACCTGGTCGCCGCCTGGGTGGCGCTGACGGCCAACTTCTTCCTGCCGCGACTGATGCCGGGAAACGCGGTCGAAGCCATCATGTCCAAGTTTCCCAACCTGACGCCCGCGACGTACCACGCCCTCGAGGCCATGCTCGGCGTCGGTCATCCGGGCTCGCTCTGGAGTCAGTACCTGTCCTACCTGAACGATGTGGTGCACTTCAACTTCGGCATCTCGGTGTCAAACTACCCCGCGCCGGTGTCCACGCTGCTCGCCCAGACGATCCCGTGGACTCTCGCCCTGGTCGGCAGCGCGACCGTGATCGCGTTCTTCGTCGGCACCCTGCTCGGCATCATCGGCGGATGGCGGAACGGCGGCTGGCTCGACCGGCTGCTGCCTGGCCTGATGTTCGTGCAGGCCATGCCCTACTTCTTCCTGGCACTCGTGCTGCTGTGGCTGCTCGCAGTCAACGTGCTGCACATCTTCCCGATTGGCCAGGGCTATAACGGCGGTCTCGTGCCAGGCTGGGACTGGAGCTTCATCAGCAGCGCGATCTTCCACTCACTGCTGCCGGCTTTCACCATCGTCATCACGTCGGTCGCCGGCTGGATGCTCCAGATGCGCAACGTGATGATCACGACCATCGGCGAGGACTACGTGCTCGCCGCCCAGGCGAAGGGGCTGTCGAACCGGCGCGTCATCTTCAGCTACGCCGCCCGCAACGCGTTCCTGCCGCAGCTGCAGGGATTTGGCCTCGCGCTCGGGTTCGTCGTTTCCGGCGCTATCGTCATGGAGATCGTCTTCTCCTATCCCGGGATCGGGCTGCTGCTGCTCAGTGCCGTCTCGTCGAATGACTACCCGCTGATGCAGGCGATCTTCCTGGTGATCACGTTCGCCGTCCTGCTCGCCAACCTGATCGTAGACCTCGTGATCGTCGCCTTCGATCCGCGCGTGCGAACGAGAGAGGCAGCCTGATGGCCACCACGCTGACGCTCGCCACCGGCACCTCGGGGCTTGCAGCCCCAGCCCACCAGCTCGGCCGGTGGCGGCGGCTGCCGCCGAAGGCGAAGGCAGGCGCGATTCTGCTCGGGCTTTTCGTGCTCGCCGCCATCGTCGGGCCGATGGTCGCGCCCTACGACCCGAGTTTCCAGAGCCCCAACCCGGCCCTGTCGCTGAACCCGCCGAGCGTCGCTCACCTGCTCGGCACCACGCAGAGCGGCCAGGACGTGCTGTCGCAGCTGCTCTCCGGCATCCGGCTGACCCTGGAACTCGGCGCCCTGGTCGGGCTCATCGCGACCGCGCTGTCCGTGCTTGTCGGCGTGACCGCGGCCTATCTTGGCGGCGTCTGGGACGAGCTGCTGATGCTGATCAGCAACGTGTTCCTGGTCATCCCTGCGCTGCCGCTGCTGATCATCCTGCTGGGCTACCTGCCACGGACCGGGCAGACCGCGACCATCCTGGTGCTCGCCGGCCTGGGCTGGCCCTGGGGCGCCCGGGTGATCCGGGCCCAGACGCTCTCCATCCGCAATCGCGACTTCGTCGCCGCGGCCCGCGAGACCGGCGAGAGCGACTGGCGGATCATCGCCTTCGAGATCGTGCCCAACGAAGTGAGCCTGATCGCGGCGAACTTCGTCAACACCGTGCTCTACGCGATCGGCGCATCAGTCGCGCTGGCGTTCATCGGCCTGACGAACACCGCTACCTGGAGCCTCGGCACCATCCTGTACTGGGCGGAGAGCCAGGAGGCGCTGCAGCTGGGCGCCTGGTATTGGTTCGTGCCGCCGGGCCTCGCCGTTGCCCTGATCGGCACCTCGCTGGTCCTGCTCAACACCGGCATCGACGAGCTTGGCAACCCGCGGCTGCGGGACGCCAATCAGCGAGCGAAGGTCGACGGCCGCCGGTTGCAGCCCACCGCGCCGACACCAGTCCAGCACGCTGCACTGCCGGTGCGCAGCAGCCCGGTCACCGCCTTCATCCGCTCGTTCTCGCGCAGCGCCTACCTAGCCGACCGGGCGCAGCGCGTCAGCGCACGCACACCCAAGCCGAGCGAGGGCCAGCAATGACGACTGACCTTGGCAGCCCCGTTCCCGTCCCGGCAGGACCAGAGGGCGGCGGGCGGCCCTCCGGCCAGCCTGTGCTGTCGATACGCGATCTTTCTGTCGTCTACCGCACGCTCGCCGGCGACGTGCGCGCGGTCGACAACGTGACCCTTGACCTGCACGCCGGTGAGGTGGTCGGCCTCGTCGGCGAGAGCGGCTCCGGCAAGTCGACGCTGGCGTACGGCGCCACCAGGCTGCTGCGGGCGCCGGCGGTGATCACCAGCGGCAACGTCTGGTATGCCGGCCGCCGGATGACCACGCCAACCGACGTGCTGCAGCTCACCGCGGATCAGCTGACCAGCCTGCGCTGGCGGGAGATCGCCATCGTGTTCCAGAGCGCGATGAACGCGCTGAACCCGGTGCTGAGCGTGCACGACCAGCTGACCGACGTTATCCGCGCGCACCTGGCGCTCAGCCGGCATGAGGCCACGACGAAGGCGGCCGGCCTGCTTGACCTCGTCGGCATTCCGCGGACCCGGCTGCGCAGCTATCCGCACGAGCTGTCCGGCGGCATGCGCCAGCGGGTCATGATCGCGATGGCACTGGCGACCGACCCCGAAGTTGTCATCATGGACGAGCCGACGACCGCGCTGGACGTTGTCGTGCAGCGCGAGATCCTGGGCCAGATCCTCGACCTCAAGGAGAGCCTCGGCTTCGCGATCCTGTTCATCACGCACGACCTGTCGCTGCTGCTGGAGCTCGCCGACCGGATCGCGGTGATGTACGCAGGGCAGCTCATGGAGATCGGCACCGCCGCCGAGATCCACCATGAGCCCGCGCACCCCTACACCAAGCGGCTGCTGCGCTCGTTCCCGTCGCTGCGCGGACCGCGGCGGGAGCTGACCGGCATCCCCGGCACCCCGCCGGATCTGCTCGACCCGCCGCCGGGCTGCCCGTTCCTGCCGCGATGCACCGAGGGCACGGATGCCTGCGCCAAGATCCAGGTCCGGCTCGCCAATGTCCGCACCTCAGCGGACCCCGATCACCTGACCGCGTGCCCGTTCGTGCTCCCCGATGCGGAGCTGGACAACAGCCTCGGCGTGTCCGGCGCCCAGCCGACTGTCATCGCAGCCACCAGCCAGCCGAACGCCCAGGAGCTGAAGTCATGAGCAGCCAGGCAATGCTCGAGTCCGCCGCTGCCGTGCGGGGGCCGCTCGCGCTGTCGGCCGACGGCCTGGGCAAGGACTTCCGCCTCGGCCGGGGCACCATCCTGCACGCGGTCCGGGACGTGTCGATCAGCCTCTACCGCGGCGCTGTCGTGTCGCTGGTGGGCGAGAGCGGCTCGGGAAAGTCCACGGTCGCCCGGCTGCTGGCCGGCCAGGAGCATCCGACAGCGGGCACCATCCGGCTCGACGACCGGGTGGTACACCTGTCCGGGCGGCGCGCATTCCGGCGGTACAAGAGCGAGGTCCAGCTCGTCTTCCAGGACCCGTTCGCCTCGCTGAATCCCGCGCACACGGTCCGCTACCACATCGAGCGCCCGCTGCACCTGCACCAGCAGTCGCTGTCCAGGCAGGAAGTTCATCAGCAGGCGGCGGCGCTGATGGAGCAGGTGCGCCTGAGCCCGGCCGACAAGTACCTCGCGAAGTACCCGCACGAGCTGTCCGGCGGGCAGCGCCAGCGGGTCGCCTTCGCTCGTGCGCTTGCCGCGGAGCCGCGCGTGCTGCTCGCCGACGAGCCGGTCTCCATGCTCGACGTGTCGATCCGGCTCGAGATGCTGAGCCTCCTCGATGACCTGCGCACGCGATTCCACCTGGCAATGCTGTACATCACTCACGACATCGCATCCGCCCGGTACTTCGCCGACGAGGTGCTGGTCATGTACGGCGGGCAGATCGTGGAGCGCGGCCCGGCGGAGGATGTCACCCAGCAGCCCGCGCATCCGTATACGCAGCTGCTCGTTAAGTCCGCACCCGACCCTGACAACCTGGGCGGTGCGCTGCGCAACCGAGCACAGCGAGATCTTTCTAACGGGAACGGAGCCGTCGGCGCCAGTGCCAGCTACTCACCCGCGGTTGGCTGCTCATTCAGCCCGCGGTGCCCGTTCGCGGACGACCGCTGCCGCGCGCAGGCTCCCGCGCTCCTCCAGGTCTCACCGTCCAGGGCCGCTGCGTGCTGGCGGCTGGACGTGGCAGCTCCTTCGGTCTATGCCGGGCGCGAAGGGGGTGGGGACGTTACGACCTAGCTCACTGCAGACCCCTAACAGGTGGGATCAATTCCTCCAGCACAGGAAGGTAAAAATGATTGGTAATCATCTGAGCTCCCGCAGGCTCGCCGCCATCGCGGTGGCCGGCCTGCTGGCGGCCGGGCTCGGCGCCTGCTCGTCGACCCCATCGGGCTCCACGGGCTCCACGGGCGGGTCCAAGTCAACCGCAAGCACCCTGACCATGGAAAGCTCGCCGGAGACGACGATCACAGACGACTTCAACCCGTTCGTGTCGACTGCCGCGCCGCAGGGCATGGGGGCGACCGGCCTGATCTACGAACCGCTCCTTCAGTTCAACCTGGCCGCGCCGCCGCAGTACTACAAGTGGCTGGCGACGGGCTACACCTGGAGCAACGACGGCAAGTCGATCACCTTCGCGATCCGGCAGGGCGTGAAGTGGAACAACGGAAAGCCGATGACCCCCGCCGACGTGGTCTTCACCTACAACCTGGTCAAGAAATTCCCGGCGATCAACCTGGCCGGGCTTCCGATCACCAGCGTGAGCTCGTCGGGCAACAACGTCACCGTCAACTTCAGCACGCCTGAGTACCTCGACCTGCAGCAGATCGCCGGCGTGCCGATCCTGCCTGCGTCGGCCTGGGGCAGCGTGACCAACCCGACGACGTTCACCGACACCGACCCTGTCGGTACCGGTCCGTACATGCTGAAGAGCGGAGGATTCACACCGCAGGGCTTCACGCTCACGAAGAACCCGGCCTACTGGCAAGAGTCGATGATCAAGGTCTCGAACGTCTACTTCCCGGTCTATACCTCCAACACCGGCGCGCTGTCGGCGCTGTACTCCGGGAAGATCGACTGGACCGGCAACTTCATCCCCGGTCTGCAGAAGGACTTCGTGGCCACCGCACCGCAGTACCACCACTTCTGGGAGGCACCCGGTAGCACCAACGCGCTGATGCCGAACCTGAACAAGTGGCCGACCAACCAGCTGCCGGTCCGGCAGGCCATCAGCCTGGCGGTCAACCGCAACCTGCTGGCGTCAGAGGGCGAGGCAGGGCTGGAGAACCCGATCACCAATACGAGCGGCATCACCCTCCCGACCTTCCAGGCCTGGGCAGGTCCGGCCGCAGCGGACACCGTCTCGGCAACTGGCAGCGCCTCGGCTGCCGAGGGTGTGCTGACGAAGGCGGGCTACAAGAAGGACTCCAGCGGCTACTTCGCGCTGAACGGCAAGGAGGTCGTGGTAACGCTCATTGCCCCGTCCGCCTACACCGACTACGCGGCCGTCGGGACCATGATCGCGACCGAGCTCAAGGCGGCCGGCATCAACGCCAGCTTCCAGGGCATCAGCGTGGACGCGTGGAACGCCGACGTGGCCGACGGTGACTTCTCGATTAGCGAGCACTGGTCGAACAACGGCCTGACGCCGTTCAACCTGTACGACAACTGGCTGAACAGCGCGCTGAACAACGGCAAGGCCAACACCGGCGACTACGAGGGCCTGAAGAACGCAGCGCTCGACAAGGACCTCGCCAAGCTGGCGGGCGACTCGACCGTGGCGCAGCAGACCTCTGACCTCGCCCCCATCGAGGACTACGTCGCAAAGAACCTGCCGGTTATCCCGATCACGACGGCGTCGGAGTGGTTCGAGTACAACTCGCAGAACTTCGTCGGCTGGCCCACCCAGCAGAATCCGTACGAGACCGGGCAGCCGACAGGCACCAACACCGGCGCTGGCGCGGGCACTGACGAGGTGGTGATCCTGCACCTGAGTCCGCGCAGCTAAGACAGGCTCACGCAGCTAGGAGCGAGCGGGCCTAGCAGTGCGTGGCGAGGGCGGCCCGCCTCCAGGCAACTGGGGGCGGGCCGTTACCGCGTCAGCGAGCGACGAAGAAGTACAGGTAGGCCTCGGCGAGCCCCGGCAGTTCTTCTGCGAGACTGCCGGTGTGCCACCGCACCGCGACGTTGCCGCCTTCGACGAACGAGCCCCCGGTTATGAGCAGGGCTGGCGCGGCCGCCTACACCACCGCATCGCTGGCCGGGCGGCGGAGCTCGCCATGTCGGTCCGTGCCGCCCCCCAGAGCGTTCTTGACGTTGGCTGCGGCACCGGCTACCTGCTCCGGCTACTTGCCGGACAGTGCCCGCGGGCAACCGAGATGGCGGGCATCGACGCCGCGCCATCGATGATCAAGGCCGCCGAACAGGCGGCCGATGACCGGCGCCTGAGATTCACGGTCGGTGTCGCCGAACGCCTGCCCTATCCAGACGATTCCTTCGACCTGGTCGTCAGCACGACCTCGTTCGACCATTGGGCCAATCAGCAGGCGGGCCTGAACGAGTGCGCGCGGGTACTCGCACCCGGCGGGAATCTCGTGCTCGCCGACCAGTTCTCGGCCCTGCTCCTGCCTACGTCGCTTGCCGGGCGCCGCGGAAAGGCGCGCACTCCGCGGCGAGCCAGCCAGCTGCTCACGGCCGCTGGGTTCCAGGGCCTGGCCTGGCATGACGTGTACGCCTTCATCATCAAGGCCGTGACAGCTAGGACCTGAGCACCACCGCGAGAGTCGCCCCGTCTAAGCGGACACGGATCGTCCGGTAATGCCGCTACGGTCAAAGCCGGACGGGCTTGCGGGGCCTGGCGTGGTGATAATCACCGCGGTCGCCTGCCCGACCGGCCATCTGTACGCCCTGGAAGGAGCAAGGTAAGACATGGACTTCCTCCTCATCGCTGGTCTGTGGCTCGACGGGTCCGCATGGGACGCGGTTGTTCCACGTCTGCAGGCCCTGGGCCATCGGGCCGTGCCCGTCTGGCTGCCTGGCCAGGGAACGCCGCCGGTCACGGCGACGCTTGCGGACCAGCATGCCGCCGTAGTGGCAGCAGTCGATGCCGCTGCCAGCAACGTGGTGGTCGTCGGTCATTCGGCGGCCTGCACGCTCGCCTGGATGGCTGCCGATGCCCGGCCGGACAAGGTAGCGCGGGTCGTGATGATCGGGGGCTTCCCGTCCGATAACGGCGAGGCGTATGCCGACTTCTTCGAGCTGGCCGGCGGTTTCATGCCGTTCCCCGGGTGGGAGCCGTTCGACGGCGCGGACTCCGCTGACCTTGACGAGCAGCAGCGCCGCCGCATGGCGGACGGCGCGATCCCGGTCCCCGAAGGTGTGGCGAAGGGGGTTGTGCAGCTGCGAGACGAGCGGCGGCGACAGGTACCTGTCACGCTGATCTGCCCCGAGTTCTCCCCGGCCCAGGCCCGGGAGTGGATCGACGGGGGCGAGGTACCAGAGCTTGCCGAAGCACAGCACATCGATTACGCCGACATCGAGTCAGGCCACTGGCCCATGTTCACCCGTCCGGCCGAGCTTGCCGGCTTGCTGGCCGAGGCGGCTCATGTCTGATTGCGGCGCTCGCCCAGATCGCTGCCGCTGGCGGCGGTCTGTTTAGTCGTAGCTGGCCTCGATCAGCCAGCGGCCATCCTGCAGGGCGGCCAGCCAGGCAGTCCCGTCCTCGGTCACGAGCTGAAACCTGGCCTGACGGCAGGCATGTACCGGATCCCACCACCGCTCGGTGATCGGCCACGGTCCGGCCCAGGCGGTCACCGCCCTGGCCGGTCCGCCGGCTGCCGACACCCAGGCCGGCGGCGCGGACAGCTGGGCCCGACCGCTGACCGTCACCGGCTGGCCGGAATCGTCGGTCACGCTGGCCGCCAGCGGCACGCCGAACACGGTGGCCGGGGACGGTGCCGGGATCTGGTCCGGCCACGGACGATCGGCCGGGTGCTGGGAAGTCGCCGCATCGCCGAATGGCACGAGCAGCACCTGCTCGGCTGGCCTGCGGCCGCCGGCCAGCACCGGGCGGGTCACGCGAGCGTGGCCGAGCATCGCCTGGACCCTGATAGCTGCGCGGGCTACCCGGTCGCTGGGTACCGCGTCGCCCCACAGTGCTAGCTGCCGCCCGGTAGCCCGGACCAGCTGATCCGGAACCAGCCGCAGCAACGTAATCCCGGCTGTGCCCGGCCAGCTATCCCGGTCTGGTGCACGATCACCGCTGGCGGCTCGGCAGCCGTCGAGCTGCCAGCGAACGCGCTCGGCTACCGCCAGCGCCGACAGCAGCCCGTCATGCCGCCACAGCCGGCTGAGTTCCCGCCCGTCTGAGAAGCGCACCTGCACCTGGACCCGCACGCAGGCAAGCCCGGCTGCAGCCAGCCGGCCGTGCATCTGATCGGCCAGTGCCTTGGCCGCGAAGATGACGGGCTCAGACTGATCAGCAGGCGGATCGAACTCCAGCTGCACGGACTCATCGGCAGCGGCCGGCCGCGCGATCAGCGGGCGAGGGTCGAGCCCGCGGGCCAGCCGGCTGGCCAGCTTGCCAGCCGGTCCGAACCGGCTGGCAGCCTCGGCTGCCGGCAGTGCGGCAAGCTGGCCCAGCGTCTCGATGCCCAGCCGAGGCAGCAGCTCGCATAGCTCGGGCATGTCCAGCACGCCCACTGGCAGTCCGGTCAGGAACTCCGGTGTCTCCCCCGGTGGCACCAGGAGCCCGGTCGGCCCGGCGCGCGCAGCCAGCCCGGCAGCGAACAGCCCGTCGGCAATCCCGGCCTGGCAGGTAACGCCGGCCTGCGCGACAGCTTCGGCGAGCCCGGCAGCCAGCTGCGCCTCGCCGCCGAAATAACGCGCCGGGCCGCGGGTCGCAATGGCACAGACCCCCGGCCGCAGGACCTCAACCCGGGGGCAGAAGTTCTCGACGATGGCGACCACCGGCTCGAAGGCGCGCGCCGCCGCGTTGTCACTGTCCTTACTGGCATTGCCCGCACCGTCGTCATCGAGCCAGTCCGGGCAGCGCAGCACGAGCACCCGGCGCGCGGCTGCGGTATCACTTTTCACGGCTAGGCCCCGTACGTGCCGGTGCCGTCCTGCGCGCCGGTGCCGAGCGTGCTCTCAGCTGCCGCCGTGACGGTGCCGTCCGGACCTGGCAGCCACAGCCACGCCGAACGCGGCCGCTCCCCCGCCCCGCGCCCGGACGCGATGACCTGTGCTCTCCGGGCGCGCACCCGCCCGTGCCCCGTGCCGATCCCGGTCCACTCTGCGTCAGTCATCAGCAACCGGGACTGCGCGCCAGGCCAGTCCCCGGCGACCAGGAGCACGCTTCCGTAGCGGCGGGCCGCCGCCTCCAGCTTGCGCCGCAGCTGAGCCGACGGCTGCTCCGGCGGGCGCAGTAGCACGATGTCGAATCCATCCAGCAGCGACGCCACCACCTGCGCCCACCCAGGACCCGGCTCAGCGACCAGCAGCATCCGGTCCGGATCCAGCCCGGCCTCGGCTGCCGCCCGAACGCCGACAGTCGGCACTCCCACGACTGCGCACCAGGCTCCGTCGGACACCGCCGCTGCGGCTAGTGCCAGTGGCAGCAGTCCCCAGTCCCCCGATGTCACCACCGACCCGCGCTGCAGTCCGCCGCCGGGCAGCAGCTCTCGCAGCGCCGGCAGAACCGGCAGCAGGCCCTCGCCGGTCAGTACGTCATCCCGGTGGCGCACCGGAGATAGCGAGATGACCTCCGCTACCCCCGCTCCCATCACACCACTATCGAACAGATATTCGACTTCTGTCAAGTGGCGTAACGGCTACCAACGGCGAGCACTGGCCTCCGGCCAGGCTCAGCCTCTGAGCTCTGCCACCAGATCGCTCAATGCCTTGCCGAGGTCGCGATCGCGGTTGAAGCCCCTCGCCTCTATCAGCTTCACCGCATCATCCGCACTGGATAGGTCGTACGGCGCCGCCGAGGTTATAAGCGCCCGCAAATCGGCGAGATCCTGCGGTCGGGTCACATCGTCACGGGCCAGGACCTTGAGGGCGATCAAGTGACCAACTGTGGCCACAGGAACGACAAGGCCCGGCGTAATCTCCAGCCGCTCGGCTGCCTGCGCGATCTCTGGCTCGATTCCGGAACTTGCGAACAGCAGATCCACGATGACCTCAACACCCTGGGCCGTCCTGGTCAGCCGTACGGTAGCGAGCCGACCGCTGTCATGTTCCACCGAACTGAACATGCCGTACCCGTCGATGAGCAAAGACCTGACGAGTTTCTCGGCTGCGGGATCGCCATCAACCATGACTGCGATGTCAACGTCTCTGGTGAACCGCGGCTCGACCCGAGCCGACACAGCGAAACCGCCCACCAGAGCCCACAGCCGTCCGGATTTATTAAGATCATCGGCGACGCGATGCAGCGCGGCCCCTAGGACATTCACTCGAACCGGTGCGATGGGCGTCCGGGAGCATCCCCCAGAGGAGCGCCCAGCGGAGTCCTCAGCCAAGACGACACGGCCGCATCAATCTCTGCGTCTGTCGCATCCGGATTCTGCCTACGTAGCCGAGAACGCTCCATCTGCACGCCGAACTCATACATGTCGAGCGCGAGAAGAAGACGCCCTGCAGCCTGGCTATCGCTCACGTTGCCAGTTTAGGCCCGCGCGAGATCAGCAAAGGCACCCGCGCCGCATCCGCTCCCTCAGCGCATCACCGGCCGCTTCAAGCTAGTCAAGCGGGGTGCGGGCGGCGATGGTAATGATTTCAGGGCTGCCCGGCCTGAGCTCCGACCGATCCCAGTCGCCGTACTGCTCCCCGATCTCCAGCCCCGCGGCGGCCAGGAAACCGGCTAGCGCCCCGGCACTCAGGAACCGCAGCTGGCTGCGGCTGCGCTCAGGCTGCCGCCACGCCGGGCTCGAGTACGTCGTCGTGAACGACACCAGGTCCCCGCGCACCGGCAGATCCACCTGATGCTCCTGCCGCACCACGGCACCAGAACAGTCAGTGATCTCGATGGCGTTCTCCGGTATCCACTTCTCCCAGCCACGCGCCAGCGGGTTACGGGTCTCGAACGCGAACCGGCCGCCCAGCGTCAGCGCCGTGCGCACCGCCGCCAGCGCACCGCGCAGCTCCTCGTCCCCGGTCAGCACCTGGAACGCGTGCCCAGTCATCACGACGAGATCGAACTCGCCGCTCCAGCCGACCGACGACAGATCGCCGAGCACCCACTCGACACCCTCGCCTCCCTCGCATGCCACGTCGAGCATCGCGGCCGCCGGATCCAGCCCGCACAGCCGGCCCGCATGACCCTCCGTCCTGGCGCGCCGCAGCAGCATGCCGGTACCGCAGCCAACATCGAGCACGCTGGCGGCCCCCATCACCAGCGGCAGGTAGAAGCCGAAGTCGCCGCGCGGATCCCAGGGACAGAACAGGTCATACAACGCAGCCAGGGAGGGCTCTGCGAACAGGCGGTCGACCACCCGTCCAGATTGACAGCCGTTCCCGCCCGGTTGCCAGGCATTTCTCGCAACCGGGATCATGCGGAACAGGGTGCCCGTTCCCGGCGATCGTAGTAAACCTTGCGTACATGAGCTATGGCAGTAAACCGGCCATGCGCCGGTTCGCGCGGATCGTCTCGCCGCTCCTGTTCGTCATTGCCGGGCCGGCTGCCCTCCTCCAGGCGGTACCGGCGACTCCCGCCAGCGGAGTTATCTTGCAGGCGGCAGCAGCCAGGCCGACCGGGACGACGGCGAAAGCCGTGTACTTCCACACTCTGCCGCCGGGCGCGAAGCTTCCGACTGACGCACACTGCGCCCGGCTCGTCAATGCCTCACCGCGGGCCGAAAACAAGCATGTGAACAAGCCGTACAACAAGCGACGCGGGCGGCACGTCAGCGCGAAGTTCCTCGCCGACGACGGCCCGAAGGCGCAGAAGCTCGCCCGGCGGATCGACGGCAACTTCACCGGCACCACGATCGACATCCTGCGGTGGGCTGCCTGCAAGTGGGGCATCGACCAGGACATCGTCTTCGCCCAGGCGGCAGTCGAGAGCTGGTGGCGGCAGACGACGCTCGGCGACTGGGGTACCGACGCGTCCGCCTGTCCGCCCGGCCACAAGCTCGGGCAGGACGGCGTCCCCGGCCAGTGCCCGCAGAGCTATGGCATCCTGCAGAACCGCTACCCCTATGAACCTGGCGGCTGGCCGGCCATCGCCCAGTCCACCGCGATGAACGCCGACGCGGCATACGCGATCTGGCGGTCCTGCTTCAGCGGCTACGAGACCTGGCTCAATACCGTGCAGCGAGGCACCCAGTATCACAAGGGCGACGCCTGGGGATGTGTCGGACGCTGGTTCGCCGGCCGCTGGCGGACCTCGGCCGCGCTCGGCTACATCAAGAAGGTGAAGCAGTACCTGCGGGAGAAGATCTGGCTCACGCCCGACTTCCAGCAGTGAGCGGCCGCTGGGCCGCAACCCGTCATGCCAGGGGGTGTCCCTGATCTGCTCGGGCTCACCTGGCGGTCCAGACGGGCCGGCCGGGCAAGGTGTGACTCCTTAGCGCTGCCCGCCAGCACAATGTGACGCTTAACGTTAAAATCGCGCCCCGAATTGCCGCTTTTGCACCCGCCTAAGCGTCACGGTAGAGCTATAGGCGTCACTCTAGAGTTAAGGGGTCACCATCGCGCGGGAGGGTTGCCGCCGACGAGCACAGCGTGAGTCGAGTGTCGAGGTCTTTAGGTCCCGGCGGGTCACTTTTCGAGGCGCACTGGCGGAGCCGCCGTTCGCCCTGAGCTGGAATCTGGCTTCTGGCGGCATGCGGACCGTAGATGTAATGTTGTAATCCTGATATGGAGCGCAACATGGCATCTGACTCACCGCTCGACGCCTACTCCAGGACGGTGGCAGGGGTAGCGGCCGAGCTCACGCCCCGGGTCGCGAGTCTTCGCGTGCGAAGCTCCGGCGGCCGAGGTGAGGGCCTCGGTTCCGCTGTGATCTACACGCCGGATGGGTTCCTGCTGACGAACGCGCACGTCGTCGGGCGGGCCGAGCACGGGACCGCGCTGTTCGCCGATGGCACCAGCGCTGACTTCCGCGTCGTCGGGGCCGACCCGCTATCCGACCTGGCAGTCGTGCGTGCCGACGCACCGACGCCCAACCCGGCCGTCCTCGGCGAGGCAGACGATCTGGTCGTCGGCCAGCTCGTCGTGGCCGTTGGCAGCCCGCTCGGGCTCACCGGCTCGGTGACAGCAGGCGTGGTCAGCGCGCTCGGCCGGTCCCTGCCGACCAGCGCCGGCGGCAGGAGCAGCCTGGTCGAGGACGTCATCCAGACCGACGCCGCGCTCAATCCCGGCAACTCGGGAGGCGCACTCGCTGACTCCGGCGCCAGGATCGTCGGCATCAACACCGCTGTCGCGGGCGTCGGCCTCGGCCTGGCAGTACCGATCAACATGACGACTCGCAAGATCATCGGGGCGCTCATGCGGGACGGGAAGGTCCGGCGTGCCTACCTCGGCATCGTGAGCGTGCCCGCGCCGCTGCCGGAGAGGCTGCGCGAGCGGTTCGGGCGGCCCACCGGACTGCGGGTTGCCGAAGTCGTGCCGAGCGGCCCCGCAGCCAGGGCGGGGCTGCGGCCTGGCGATCTGCTGCTGACAGCCGGGGGACGGCCGGTCACCAGGGCGCAGGATCTGCAGAAGCTGATGTTCAGCGAGGCGATCGGACGCCCGCTGGCCATCACCGTCATGCGCAACGGCGCGCTCGTCGATGTCATCGCCGAGCCGTCCGAGCTTGTCGCGGCCTAACGGCCCGGCGGAGATCGTTGTATTTGCCATCGCGCTAATGGCGAGCGCCGATTACCGTGCCTTTGCCAATAGCACGGCGGCCGGTGACGTCTTCATTGACAATGGCTGAATTTAGCTTGAGCCACCGGACCCCTATTTTACCTCTCATTTCATATCCGATGGCTCTAGTCCGTGGTGTGCTCCGGTGGGCCAGCACCAGTGTCTATAACCTGCGGCACGACCCCTGGGCACTCTCATTGCGTCAGCATTCTTCACGCAGAGCTACCTGCTGGCCTGGCCCGCTCCTCACCGGAGCCATGGTCGGCACTATTCTCATCCGGCAGCGCCGCAGAAAGGCGCGCTCATTATTTGGATTACGCTTCCGCATCCTCGGGGTAGAAAGCCGTCCGGCTGCTGATAAATTGAGCTCATTACGCGCCAGCCCCGGGTCACGGGGTGTCGGCACCGGGGTAGCGGGGGCAAACTACTCCCTTCCTTGAGTTTCAGGGCTCGGCAAACTCCTGATTTAGGCGGGTTGAGCTTTCGCATGAGCTTTGACGTGCACGGGCATACACGGCTGCAGCCGGCCGCTACGCGCCCGGCGGAGCAGGCACCATCTGGCCGCCCGGCACGCCCGTACCTCTGGCTGGCCGCGGCGGGCATCGGATCCTCGCTGGCGGTCATCGTGGCGGTATCGCTGGCACGAGGATCCTGGATGGGCCCGCCACTGCCGATGCCGGCCGTAGGTCCTCCCGTCGAGCTGAGCAGCTGGCATCTGCCACTCAGCACAGTCGCGATCGCACTGTGGCTATGCGCCGTTACGGGCGGGCTGGGCGTGGCGGCCGGGCTGATAGCGGTCCGGCGTGGCGCGCGGCCGCCCATCCGGCTGCTGCTCGTCACGGCGGCTGTGGTGATCGCAGTCCTGACCGTGCTGCCCTCGGTCGGCTCAACCGACTCGCTGGACTACATGGCCTTCGGCCGGATAATGGCGCTTGGTCGCAGTCCGTACGTCATGGTGCCGTGGGAGCTGATCCGGGCGCACGACGCGGTGGCGAAGTCAATCCCATGGGAATGGGGCCGTGACACGACGCCGTACGGCCCGGCCGCCACTGTCGAGGAGTTCATCGCCGCCAAGCTCGGCGGTACGTCGGCGGCCCAGATCGTGTTGTGGCTCAAGCTGGCCAATGATTTCGCATTCGGCATGGTCGCCCTCGTGGCGGACCGGCTGCTCCGGCACGATCCGGCCGCACGGCTGCGCGCGCACCTGCTCTGGACGATCAACCCGCTTCTCATCTGGCAGCTGATCGCGGCCGCTCACCTGGACGTGCTGGCCGCCGCGGCCGGAATGCTGGGGCTGGTGATAGCAGGCGGGTGGCCGACAGGCCCTGCTCTCGCCACGATCACGGCGACTGGCCAGCCGCGGCTGAGCCGCGTGCTCGCAGGCGGCGCCCTCATCGGCCTCGCCACCGACGTGAAGATCAGCTTCGTGCTCTTCGGCCTGGGCCTCGCCTGGGCGCTCCGCCGCCACCCTCGCTACTGCATCGCGGCCGCCTGCGGCATGCTGGCCGTGTTGCTGCCGAGCTACGCGTGGTTCGGTCCGCCAGCCATCAGAGCGATAGAACGCCGCGGTAACCGGACAACTGCGGACAACTTCTACCAGCTGTTCTCCTCCGCACAGCATGGCTTCTTGATGCAGCACGTCGGCCTGATCGCGGCCATCGTCGTTGCTGGCGTCGCGGCGGTGACGCTGACCCGCCTGCCCGGTCGCGCGACCGCTCAGCCCGCCATCTTCGCCGCGCTGGCGCTCAGCATCGCCTGGCTGTTCGTGTGGCAGTACCAGCTGCCGTCATACGACGCCATGCTGATCTGCCTGCTCATCCTCATGCCCGCCGGCTGGCTGGACTGGCTGGTCATCATCCGCCTGACCGCCGGAACCATCGCGCTCATGCCCGGTAACCCGACGCCGCTGCAGAACCATCTGCTCGCCAGGATCTCGTACTACGACATCACGGTCGCCGTCCCGATCGTCCTTCTCGCGGCGGTCGCTGCGCTGATCGTGCTCTGTCTGCTCCGCGTGCGTCGCCAAGCCCTGCCACCAGTAGCTCCCGCGACCGAGCCGCTTCGGCGGCTAACTAGCGGCTTGTGACCGGCTCAGGGCGCGCGGCCAGCGCAGTTCCCGCCGCCTGACGCCGGTAATGGGCGCGCGCCTGGCGTAGCGCGAGCGCAGCGACCAGTACGAACACGGCGATTCCGGTCAGCACGAACAGATTGCCGGTAATGAGCTGCCAGCCGTGCCAGTGGTACTCGGCGTACCACGGCCGGTCGCCAAGCTGGGCCGACGTGCCCGGATTGGTGTTCGGCGGAATCCAGATGAAGCCCTCCGAGAACCCGCCGAGGTCAAGCGGCTGTCCCCACAGGAAGCCCGGCCATGCGCCGAACAGCCCTGCCAGCAGGGCCGCGCCGGCTAGGTAAGCCCACCGCAGCGCGCTGCGCGCCCGGATCCCGTAGACGACCAGGACCGTGACAGCGGGCACGACCCAGACCCAGTGGTGGTCCCAGCTGACGGGCGAGGCCAGCAGGCCGGTCAGCGCGCAGGCCAGCACGCCCACAGTGCGGTGCCCGGCCCTGTCGAGTGCCACCGCCGACGCGATGCCGACTACCAGTGTCACGAGCGCTGCGATCAGCCAGATGGGCTGACCAGCCGCGATGCTTCCAGCGAACCGCGTGATGATGGCCTGCAGCGACTGGTTGCCTTCCCAGCCGACAAAGCCAGTGCGGCTGCCCTGCAAGAACAGCCCGTGCAGCCACCAGACTTCAGAGTCCCCTGGGAGCACGGCGAAACCGAGCACCATCGTGGCGGCGAACGTCCCGGCCGCCACGGCCGCCTGGCGGAACCGGCGGGTCAGCAGCAGATACGGGATGAAGACCAGGGGAACGAGCTTGATCCCGGCTGCGAGGCCCACCCCGGCGCCCTTCCACCATCGCCGATCTGGCTGGCTCATGTCCCACATGATCAGCGCCACCAGCACGAGCTCAACCTGGCCGAGGTACAGCGTGCGCTGGACCGGCTCGGTCCAGAACATGGCCGAGGCGAGCACGAGCGTGCCGCCTAGCCGCGCGATCCCCGCCCGGTAGCCGAGGGCGCCGAGCGTCGCCCAGATCGCCGCCACCATGGCCGCGGTGCTCACGGCGATCGACAGCTTCAGCAGCATCATCCAGGACGGAAGCCACAGCACTGTGAAGACCATCGCGGCAAACGGCGTGTACGTGAACTTAAGCCCGTTCCCCGGCCAGTCGTAAAGCGGCGCCGCCAGGCCGCGGTTGTACGTCGGCGCGATCTGCGCGGCCACTTTTCCGCCGAGCCGGTAGACATGCAGGTCAGCCGGACCCATCCAGCGATCCATGGGATGCGTCACGATGAAGACGCAATAGCAGAACATCATGAGGGAAAACGCAATCAGCCCGGCGGCCAGCAGCACCTTGCCAGACAGCCGCGACGAGCTGCGAGACACGGCAATGGCGTGGCCGCTGACGTTGCCGACTTGCGACGCCACTGCTAGCCAGCCATGTGCTGGATGGGCGACGACAGCCTGCGAGCCTCTACCGCGAGAGTGCGCACGTGCCACAGTAACCCGGCTTATTTTCCGCTCTCGGCCGATAACCGGTCCCTGACTCAGCCCTGACTGAGAGATTAGCTGCGCGATACTCGGGAGCGCTTAGGGCTGAATTCCGCTGGGCAGGTGATCAGGATGCGCTGACTCGGCCGCCACCTCGTCGCCGGCCAGGATCTCGAACCCGTCGCCGGCATGCGCGATCACCAGCACCCGGCCGTGCACATGAAGCACGTCGACGTGGTAGCCGTAAAGCCCGCTCAGCACATCCTCGCGGATGACCTCTTCAGTGGTGCCACTAGCGGAGCGGCCGCCGGCCAGGTACACGACCCGATCCATCACTGGCAGCAGCGGGTTCATCTCGTGCGCGGATATCAGCACGGATACGCGTTGCTGCCTCGTGACCTTCGCCAGCAGTGAGATGATCTCCTGGGCGCTGCGGATGTCCAGGTTGGCCAGCGGCTCATCAAGGAGCAGCAGCCGCGGCTGGCTGATCAGCGCATGAGCGATCATCACCCGCTGCTGCTCGCCGCCAGACAGGCTGCCCACGCGCTGGCTTGCGAACGAGCTAGCGTCAACTGCCTCGAGCATCTCGTCGACTAGCTCGCGCCGGCCCCGCGAGGGGAACGGGATTCCGAGTCGCTGTCCGTCCAGGCCGAGCCCGACCAGGTCACGGGCCCGTACCGGCATATCGGGGTCAAGCTGGATCTTCTGAGGAACGTAGCCGACCAGCCCTCGGCCGCTGGCCCGTCCGCAGATGCTAACGCTGCCAGCTGTCAGTTGCTGGAGGCCGAGTAGCACGCGCAGCAGCGTCGTCTTGCCGGCGCCGTTGGACCCGATGAGCCCGACGAACTCACCAGCGCCGATCGTGAAGCTGACGTCTGCCAGGATCAGCCGCCCGCCCAGGCGGACACTGACGCCTTCGACGGCCAGCACCGGGCCGCCACTATCACCGGGCAGCGCTGCTTTCCTGGTCGCCAATCCTTCACCGCCATCTGAGCTTTCTCGCTGCCGACCTTATCCGCTCCCGGGTTGCAGAGCGCGCTGGCTGCATGACGGCTCCCGATAACCAGTTGCGTACGGCCAGCGGATGCTGGTCTACTGCCCTGCTGTACGCGCGGCTCAGCTCACAGTGCTGTCGCGCTTGCGTGGCAGCGGAAGGGAGAGTCCAAGATGCGGGCAGCGCTCATGTTCACCGAGATGGCAGTTTCCAACCATCAGAAGGACATGACGCTTCGTGCCCGTGCTCAATCTTGGAATCCTGGCGCATGTAGACGCCGGTAAGACAAGCCTGACCGAGCGCCTGCTGTTCGCAGCCGGTGTCATCGGACAGGTCGGCCGCGTTGACGACGGCAGTACGCAGACCGACACGCTCGCGCTCGAGCGGCAGCGTGGCATCACGATCAGGGCTGCGGTCGTTTCGTTTGCGGTCGGCGACCTGACAGTCAACCTCATCGACACGCCTGGCCATCCGGACTTCATCGCGGAGGTCGAGCGTGCCCTTGGCGTCCTGGATGGAGCCGTGCTTGTCATCTCGTCGGTCGAGGGAGTGCAGCCCCAGACGAGGGTGCTGATGCGCGCGCTGCAGCGGCTTCGCGTTCCCACTGCGATCTTCGTCAACAAGATTGACCGAGCCGGAGCGGCTTACGACCGGACCTTGCGGGACATCGCAGCACGGCTCAGCCCGGCCATCGTCGCTATGGGTCATGTTCAGGACCTGGGAACGCGCCGCGCAACGTGGGTGCCGTTTGGTCCAGCTGACCCGGACTTTGCCACGCGCCTGGCGGACCTCCTCGCGCTGCGGGACGACACGCTGCTGGCAGCCTATGTTGCTGACGAGCACGCTCTTTCTTATGCGCGGCTGCGCTCCGCGCTCGGGGCTCAGACCGCGCAGGCGCTGGTGCACCCTGTTTACTTCGGCTCGGCGATTACCGGCGCCGGCGTCGAATACCTCACCGGAGGGCTGGCGGAGCTGGTGCCAGCTGCGAGTGCCCCCCGTGGCAACGGCGCGGCCTGCCGGACGGCTGGTAAGGCGGGGTCGGCCGCGGGCACAGTGTTCAAGGTCGAGCGCGGCCCGGCCGGAGAGAAGATCGCTTACGTTCGCATGTTCGACGGTTCCGTGCATGCCAGGGAGCTCCTTCGCTACGGCGCAGGCAAGGTAGCCAAGATCACCGCGATCAGAGTGTTCGACGGCGGCCCGGCAGCGCCGGCCGAGGCCGTGCTGGCGGGGCAGATCGCGAAGGTCTGGGGCCTGGGTGATGTCCAGGTCGGCGACGCAGTCGGCGCCGCAGGCGCGGCGGGGCCGCGGCACTACTTCGACCCGCCGACGCTGGAGACCGTCGTCGTACCAGCCAGGGCTGCCGACCGCCCGACGGTGCACGCCGCGCTCACGCAACTCGCCGAGCAGGACCCGCTGATCAACCTGCGCCAGGATGACCTGCGGCAGGAACTGCTGGTCTCCCTCTACGGCGAAATCCAGAAGGAGGTCATTCAGGCGACGCTGGCCGATGAGTTCGGTGTCGAGGTCGGCTTCCGGGAGACCACAACCATCTGTACAGAGCGGCTGGCCGGCGTGGGTGCGGCAGTCGAGTACCTCGGCGGCAGCGGGAATCCGTTCATGGCCACGGTCGGTCTGAGGCTCGAGCCGGCGCCCGAGCGCACGGGCATTGAGTTCCGGATTGAGATCGAGCGTGGCGCGCTGCCGCCATCGTTTCTCAAGGCAACCGAGGAGACCATGCGGCGGACCCTCGCTGAGGGCTTGTACGGATGGCCGGTTCCCGATTGCATCGTCACGATGACTCACTCCGGCTACATACCGCCCCCGCCGCGTGGATGGAGCAAGATCTCCACTACCGCCGGAGACTTCCGCCTGCTGACTCCGCTGGTCCTGATGACCGCGCTCAGCCGGGCCGGGACGCTGGTGTGCGAGCCGGTCAGCAGCTTCCAGCTGGAGATTCCGCAGGACAGCGTTCCCGCCGTGCTGACCGTGCTCGCCCGGCTGGGCGCGGTCAGCCAGCCACGTGGCGTGCACGGATCCGCCAGCCTCCTCAACGGCGAAATTCCGGCCGGCCGGATCCAGGAACTACGTCAGCAGTTGCCGGCACTGACCGCCGGGGAAGGACTGCTCGAGTCGGAGTTCGCTCGTTACCGGCAGATTCGGGGCGAAATCCCGATCCGGCCGCGGACTGACCACAATCCGCTCCACCGTCAGCAGTACCTGCTGCGTGTCCAGCGCGGCGCCCTGACTGATAGCCCGGCCGGCAAGAAAATGCGCTGATTCAGGAATCTAACGTGAACGTCAGGGTTATATCCGGGGGGAAACTGAGTGTGGCAGAGGGCGAGCCTGGTCGATACTAAGACTGGCTGCAGGTGGCAGCTGCCCTGAGCAGCCAGTCCTCGTCGCAGCGTCCGCGTCGGGGTGACGGAACGGCGGCAGAAGAGATGGAGAAGGCGATCGCGCTCGCGCTCCTGGCGAGCGTCTGCACGGCCACATCCTCGGTATGCCAGCGACTTGGCGCCCGGGATAGCCAGCCGTCCGGTCTCGACGTCTGGCTAGTCTTCCGGCTCGCGCGCCGTCCCATCTGGCTAGTCGGCATCGCCAGCATGATCCTTGGTTTCGTTTTCCAGGTTTCGGCGCTGCATTATGGCGCGCTTGCTCTCGTCCAGCCGATCCTGGCCCTGGAGCTGCTGTTCGTGTTCGGCTACATGGCATTCCTCGGCTCCCGGCCCGTCCGGCGGCGCGACTGGCTGGCCGCGGCCGCATTGTCGGCCGGGCTCGCCCTTTTCCTGTTCGCGGCGTCGCCCTCCGGAGGCCGGCAGCATGCCCCGGCAGCGCTGTGGCTGCTGGCAGGACTCGCCACGCTGGCGGTTGTGCTCGTCGGGCTCGTTGTTGCAGCCGGACTGCACCGCCGGTCGGCGACGCCGGGGCCGCAGCGCGCAGCTATCCTCGGGGCGCTGACCGGGGTGTCATGGGGTTTCGTCGCCGCCGTGATCAAGGAATTCAGCTACCACCTGAGTGGCGGCCTCGCGTCGATCTTCTCCAACTGGTCGGTCTACGTGCTGATCGTCACGGGCGCCGCGAGCCTGTTGCTGGCTTCACACGCACTGGCCGCCGGGCCGCTTGCGGCATCGCAGCCCGGCTTCACGATCCTCGATCCGCTGTCAGCGAGCCTGCTCGGCCTGTTCCTGTTCGGTGAGCACTTCCAGGCTGCCACCGAAGACCTGGCCTTCGAAGCGGTGGCGCTGCTGCTCTTGGTCAGCGGCGTATCGGCGCTCAGCCACAGTCATCTGATCGACGGCGAGGACGATGCTCACGCTGCCGCCGAGCCGGCGGAAGTCCATGCTCCAGGAGCGCCCGAGCACGGGCTGAGCTGACCGCCTACTAATCGCCATTTTCATGCTGCTTCAGAGCCCGAAGCTGGTCGCGCGCTCGCTCGAGAGCTGCCTCGCATCGGCTGATTGCGATCTCAGCGCGGTCGGGCTCACCGCCCAGCGAATCGTCCCATTCAGCCCAGCTGCGCGTTCCGTCTTTCAGCCCCTGGCACAAAACCTCGAGCCATGCGACCTCGGCGGCGGCGACCGCCACTTTCTCGTCGCTGCCCAGGTTCGGGTCCGGCCTTACCGGATCTTGACCGGCAGGCCGGATGCCGTCCGCCCCGTCTTGCTCCATGATCATGATTCGGATGCCGGGCGGCCCGCGTTACCAGCCACCCGGCCCGCATCGCTTGCACGGCGATGTCGACGCCGCGGGCCGCAGGCCCAGGTCGCGGCAGGGCTAGGACGGCTCGCGGAGCGTCTCAGGCCACTCGGCCAGCGGCTCGAGCTCAGCACTCACCAGCTGCCAGCCGCTCAGTGCCTCGACGCTGGCTAGCTGCGCACAGGCGAGAGCTTCGGTCACGCAGACGATTTCCATCTGCTCACCCCGGCGGGTGAACGCGATGCGTGCCTGAGTCTTGCCGCTGACGAAGCCGTCAATCTGAGTGCCGGTCGGCGTCTCTGTCATCACAAGGCGGTCGAATGTCATAGCTGTCACGACTGGTAATCGTACGACTACTCAATGGTATTTGACAGCCATTCCGGGAACTCTCTGCGTCCGTGGCCCGCGCCATTCCCGGGCTCCCGCCGCAGACAGTGGCGAGCTGCTGGCGGGAGCGCGGGGCCGTCAGGCCCGGGCCCGGCGGTCTCGCTGCCGCGGGATACTCAGGCTGGGCGCCGTTTGGGCATGGCGCCGTACGCCCGGCAGCCGCGGTGGCCGGGCACCGACAGCTTTGGCGAGCTCGCCGGCCCGGTCCGGGCCGATGATTGCTGCCAGCCAGGTCCGGAGCCGCACCGCAACCGGCGCGGCGAACAGGTGCACGGCATCGAGCTGACGGTCGCCGCCAGCCCCTGGAAGCACGATCTTCCATTCCGGGGGCGCACCCTGGTCTGCACCGAAGGTAAGCGTGCAGGACAGCGCCGCTCCGTCGTGCAGGGTATATCTGGTCTGGCAGCCTAGCTGGGCTCGGTCGACCGTCATATCTTCCCCCTTGTCCTTGCCGTCCTTGTCAGCAACGCTATGGCGCACCTCTCACGCTGTCCAACAGATGAAACCGGCTGTAGCAATCGGTGTGGCCGATCAGTTGCCAGCTGGGGCCCCGGCGGCTGCTCGGACGGTCGCCAGGAACGCAGCGGCGACCGGCGACAGCCGGTCAGCGTCGTAAACGACGCTGACCCTATGCACCGTCGCGTCATCGGACAGCTGGACCACGCGGAATGGTTCGCCTCCGGGGATCCCCCTTGCCCTGTCGGCCTCGGAGCGCGGCACGATCGTCACGCCGACGTCGTGCGCGGCGAGGCTGATCATGTCCTGGACCTGCCCCACCTCCAGGCTGACCTCAACAGGGACGCCCGCTCGGGCGAACGCCGCAGTCACCTGCTGCCGTATGCCCGTGCCGCGGCGAAAGTGGATGAACTGGCAATTCTGGACCAGCTCGCCCACCGTCACCGTCTCCCGTGCGGCCAGCGGATGCCCCACGGCCATCACCGCCACCATCGGCTCACGCGCAAGCAACTCGCGCCGCAGCGACGACGGCACCGGGTCCCCGATGATCCCGATGATCGCCAGATCCAGCGAACCCGTGGCGACGGCCGCCACCATGACGGTGCTCGGCTCGCTCCTGACCTCGAATTCGATGTCCGGGAACCGCCGATGAAAGTCGCCCAGCGCGGCCGCCAGGTCTACTCCCGCGGGAGCCTGGATCAGCCCCAGCCGCAGCCTGCCACGCCGCAAGCCGACCAGGGCATCTAGCTCGGCCTGGGCCATGTCCACGTCGGCGAGAATGCGCTGTGCGAGCGGTACCAGCACCTCTCCCGCCGCGGTCAGGCGAACTGACCGGCTGGTCCGGGCAAACAGCGGCATGCCCACCTCGGTCTCGAGCCGCGCAATCTGCTCACTGAGCGCCGACTGGGCCACGAAGCACTGCGCCGCTGCTCTGGTGAAGTTTCCGGTCTCAGCGACGGCCAGGAAGTACTTCAGATAGCGCAGTTCCATCGGTATCTCCGATTACTGCCGGGACGACCGCATGTCAGGCCGATCATTGCCGCCGAGCGTAGCCGAAGTCGGGACGGGCCACGAAGCTGAAGCACGCGGGTGAGTCAGAACGATCCCGTCTCAAGTTCCGGGAGCTCATGCGGGTTGCGGATCGTGGCGACATGGAGCTGGGTCTCGCCTGGCTGCCAGTAAGCAATCTGGTCGGGCCCGGGTTTATTGTTTGGCCCTGCGACCAGGATGAGCCGGTGACCTTCGTTCTGCCAGTCGAAGTACTCGAAGTCCGTGCCGTTCAGGCCGGTCTCCGGCAAGCGCGTCATAAACCCGGTAGCCGTATTGATGATGGCCACGCGCTGGCCTGGGGCCCGCACGGCGAGCAGGCGACCGTCGTCGGTGAAGGCGGCGCTCAGGTTCGTTGGCTGGCCGCCGGGAATCCGGGTGCTCAAGGTCTTCCCGGTCGATACGTTCGTGATCTCCAGTTGGCAGCGCCGGCAGCCGCTGGTCCACGCGATCTGCTCGGGGCCCTGGGCAACGACGTTGTCGTAGTGGCCGAGCACCCGTCCGGTGGCCGGATCCCAGATCTCGAACTGGGTCTGATCGGTGTTCAGCACGAGCAGCAGGTACTTGGCGATTCCGCGCCCCATCACATAATTGGCGGGCATGCGGTACCGCGGACCGAGCGGCTGTCCCTTGGTGTTCACCAGCTGCGCGAATGACGATCCGGTCAGCTTTGCCTCGGTTCGCGGATAGGTGACAAGCCACACCGTCCCGGCACTGGAGCCGGGATCGATTCCGTCCTGCGCGTATGCCTTGCCGATCCGTGTCGCCGTCATCGAACCATTGGCTATGAAGTAGAACGTCGCCGGCGGCCCCGCGCACCGGTTGATGGGGCACGGCGAGTTATAGGTGGTTGCCCGGACCACCCATCCGCCCCAGACGCGGCCGAACTGGTACCCCTGTGGCACAGTCGGCAGGCCTGCGATCGGCACGGTCCGCCGCGCAGCCGTCGAGTACCATGCAGCTCCGTGCGTAGTCGTGACCAGGAACTCGAAGTTCATGCCCGCAGGCATTGCCAGCCCGCTCATTCGTGTGTGGAGCTTGGCTCTCGGGGTGACATCACTCGACGGCGGCCGTCGTGAGTTACTGATCGGGCTGTGTAGCGCGATCACGGTCGGCCCGGCTATCGCCACGGCAGCGAGCGCCGCCGTGGCGGTCAGTCGTAGAGTCCGCAGCCGGTGCCTGCGCATAACCAGCCTGATCAGCTCATCGGGTGAGGCTTCCTCACCGTCGAGCGCCGAGTGCATGGCAGCGCTCAATCGCACTTCGATGTCAGACATCGACTCCGACCTCCGATGCGTCCTTCGTCTTGCGGCGTGCGGCCCGCAGCTTGGCGGGCCGCCGATCGCTTGCTGTCGGATCGGCGGCCCGCATTCTGTCCAGGGCCCGAGCGGCTTGGCTCTTCACCGTGCCAACGCCTGCATCCGAGCATCTCCGCAGTCTCACCCTCGGAGAGATCATCGAAATAACGCAGCACGAGGACTGCGCGCTGGCCAGGCGGTAATGCCGCGAGTGCACGGAGTAGGTAGTCGCGCTCGGCAATCTCGGCCGCACGGTCTGGCACGGCCGCATCTGGAATTGCTGCCGGCATGGGCTGCTCGGCCCGGCGGGCGATCTTGCGCCATCTGTCGGCGGATGCATTGGCCAGGATCTTGCGTACGTACCGCTCGGGCTCATCCGACGCACTAATCCTCGGCCAGTGCCGGTAGGCGCGCTCAAGCGCGAACTGGAGAAGGTCCTCGGCCTCTGCCCTGTTCTGTCCGACAAGCGCCAGCGCGGTTCGCAGCAGGCTGCTCGAGCGAGCGCGCACGAAGTCCTCGAACGACACCTCGGCGTCCCTGTTACGCATACTCACTTAACCGCGCTAGGAGCCAGAAGGTTGGCAGGTGTTCCGAGATAGTTGCGCCGACAGCATCCGCTGTGAGATCCCCGGAATGCGCTGCTGTAGCCCCGTGAACCTCAATCGCTGACTGTGGAGCGTCGCAATGATCAGCAGCACCCACTTGTCGGAGATGCGGTCGAGCAGCGCACGGATGGCTCGCCCCTGCAAAGCTTCCGATTCTCACCGATAATGCTGCTACTTACTAAGAGTCACTAGTGGAGTGTGTGCACTATGGCCGTGGGTTACTGGACCGTCGCCGCCCTGCTGGCGTTGCTCTACTTGTACTCGGGTGGGCTCAAGGTGCTGCGTTCCCCAGATCAGCTGCGGCCGATGATGGGCTGGATCGACGCTCTGCCGCTGCGGCTCGTGCGGACCATCGGGGTGCTGGAGGTCCTCGGCGCGATCGGGCTGATCCTGCCGCCGCTGACCGGCATCGCTCCGGCCCTTGCACTTGCGGCAGCGATCGGGCTGGTGCTGATCCAAGTAGGCGGGATATCGCTGCACCTGAGCCGCGGCGAAGTCAAGGTGATCTGGCTGAACATCGTCCTACTTGCCCTTGCCGGCGTCGAGACCTGGCTCTCAACCACCTGGCTGTAGAGCGTGCGCTGTCAGGCGTGTGATCGCCTCCCCCCTAGTGTCCACCTGCGGGCCAGAATCCGCGCCAGGCCCAGTGAGGCGAGCACCAAGATTGTCATGTCCACCGCGGGTGCCCAGCGGACTTGGTTGCCCGTAACGATGTAGGCGCCTACTGGCAGGACCAGCCCGCCGAAGCCCCCGCCGGTGTCCACGTGCCCTGAGTCCTGCGGTGTTGCGTCGTGCATCATCGGACCGCCCTCGGGCGGGCTGTCAGATCGACTGGCCTGGTTCACGTGCGCGCGGCGTGCTGCGCCGCCGCCACCCCCGCCGGCCACGATTGCGACCGGAATGATGAGCGTGCCGTCCTTTTCATACGCAGCGCCGAACGCGCGGCGCACCGAGAGATTGTCTCCCGCTATCGCCATGAGGTTGTCTACGTCCATCTCCAGCGCCTCCTCCTACCGCCAGCCAGTTCATGTCGCTCACCGGGCCAGCACCCCGCGGTGCAGAAAGCCCGAAACCGAGTATGGGATCCGTAGCGATGCAGTCCTCTGGCCGGCCCGAACTATTCGTTGACAGTCCGTTCCAGATGAGTCTAAAGTCTTAGGGCCTTAGTACTTTGAGGGGGCAGGGTGATCAACTTCCGGCTGGACGGCCGTTCGGTCGTGCCGACGTACCTTCAGATCGTCCAGCAGGTCCGGCAGGCTCTCCGCATGGGCGTGCTCGACGTGGGCGACAAGCTCCCGACGGTCCGGGAAGTCGTCGCGGCCACGGCGGTCAATCCCAATACCGTGCTCAAGGCCTACCGCGAGCTGGAACGCGACGGCCTGGTCGAACCGCGGGCCGGGCACGGCACGTTCGTGGTGGGCCGCCCTTCCGGCCCGCCTCCCGGCACGCATTCGCGGCTGGCCCGCAGCCTGGCTCAATGGGTGCGCGGCGCCCGCGAGGCCGGACTGGATGACGAGTCGATCGAATCGCTGCTGCGCGTCACGCTGCGAGCGGCGGCCGAGGAGGAGACCGCATGACTGCGGCGATCGAGACCCGCGCACTGTCCAAGCGCTACCGCAAAGTCACCGCACTGAGCGAGGCCTCCATCACCGTTCCCGAGGGCCGGATCTCGGCGCTGATCGGCCCGAACGGCGCTGGCAAGACAACGCTGCTGCGGCTGCTTGCCGGGCTGGCCAGGCCGACCGGCGGCGAGATCGCGGTTCTCGGCAGCCCGCCCAGGCAGGACCCGGCCTTTCTCGCCGACATCGGCTTTCTCGCCCAGGAGATCCCGCTGTACCGACGTTGCTCCGCCGAGGATCACATCCGTATCGGCGCGCACCTGAACTCCCGCTGGGACGGGGCGTCTGTGCGCAATCGGTTGAAGAGCCTGGGCGTTCCGCTTAACCAGACGGTGGGCACGCTGTCCGGGGGGCAGCGCGCCCAGCTGGCGCTGTCGCTGACGCTGGCCAAGCGACCCCGGCTGGTGCTGCTCGACGAGCCCGTCGCGGCGCTGGACCCGCTAGCCCGGCGGCAGTTCCTGGCACACCTAGCCGAGGCGGTGGTCGACGGCGGCCTGACCATCGTGCTGTCCTCGCATTTGGTCGCTGACCTCCAGCAAATCTGCGATCACCTCATCCTGCTGGCCGGCTCGAAGGTCCAGCTGTGCGGCGACATCGACACCTTGCTCGCCGAGCATCAGGTCCTCGTCGGACCTCGCAAGGACACCACCGCAATCGAGCGTGACCACACTCTCGTGCAAGCCGTGCGCACCGCCCGCCAGACAACCCTGCTCATCCGCCGGAACGGGCCGGTGATCGACCCGGCCTTCGAGGCCGCCGACGTCGGCCTCGAAGAGCTGGTGCTCGGCTACATGGGCCAGCACGCCGGGTCGGTGCCAGCGCACCTGACCACGATCGGAGAAGACCAATGACCTGGGTTGTCTGGCGCCAGCACCGCAACCAGGCGTACTTCGCCGCCGCCGCTCTCGTCGCGTTCGCGGTCGTGATACTGGTCACCGGCCGTCAGATGGTGTCGGCGTATCACTCTGCGCTCGCCTCGTGCGCCGCCAGCCATGCCTGCGGGAACCTTGCGAATACGCTGAACCTGGCTAACCCCGTGGCGTCGTTGCTGGTCACGCTGACCGTGGTGGTGCCGTGCCTGCTGGGGGTGTTCTGGGGGGGACCGCTGGTCGCACGGGAACTCGAGACCGGCACCACCCAGTTCGCCTGGACGCAGGGCATCACCCGTAGGCGCTGGCTCGCCACCAAGGTCGGCTGGGCCCTGCTCGCCGCAGCCGCGTGGGGCGGCGCCGTGTCTGCTCTCGTTACCTGGTGGTCCGGCCCGGTGAACGTCCTCCAGCACCAGAACTTCCAGCCTTCTCAATTCGACATCCAGGGCATCGTCCCCGTCGGCTACGCGGTGTTCGCGGTGGCCCTCGGCCTCGCCATGGGCACGCTGCTGCGCCGCACCCTGCCGGCGATGGCCATCACAGTCGGCGTCTTCACCTTCCTGCGCCTGGTGATTGGTCAAGACTTCCGGTCCCGCTACATCACCGCGATCACCAAGACGTTCACGTTCCTACACCGCCCGCCTTTGCCCACGGGGTCATATTGGCTGGTCTCGGGAGGCGTCGTTGGCCCAGGTGCCCAGATACCGAGCAGCAGCCTGACAGGCAATGGGCCCCACATCCACATCGACGGCGTGTCCATCAACCCCAGCAACCTGCCATCTGCGTGCCGTGCGCTCGTGTTCCAGGCGCCGCAGCAGTTCTTTTCCTGCCTGACTGCTCGCGGATACCACGGCTTCATCTCCTACCAGCCCGCCAGCCGGTACTGGGCCTTCCAGGGGATCGAGACCGGCATCTTCGTGGCGCTCGCCGCCGTGCTCATTGCCGTGACAGCGATCGTGGTAATCCGCCGCGACGCCTAGCACGCGGCGCAAGCTCGTACACGACCCATGATGATTCCGCACCATACCAAACCATGACAGAGTGGAAATACCGATCGCGCGCTGACAGTGGAGGTCGTTGATGCACCGCCGTCTGCGGATCGCGGCCCCGTTCGCCGCCATGACGCTTGTTGTCGGTCTCACTCTTGGCGGGACGGCGGTCGCTACTGCCGACGTCCAAGGCCAGCATGCCCAGCCTGCCGGGATCGTGGGTGCCGGGCGGACGGCCAGCCGATCGGCAGTGCCCTGGAGCAAGGTCGGCCCCGGCTGGACGCTGGTGACCTGTACGACCGCGACCCCGTACGCGCGACCTAAGCCAGGGGCCAGCACGCTGTACCTGGTGGATCCAGCGGGCGGGAAATACATGATGTACCACTGGCCGCACGTGCCCGCCGATGGCGGCGTGAACATGCTGGCCTGGTCCGGCGACGGCACCCGGGCCATGCTCAGGGTGGCCAAGAGCCGTCTGCTGAACCGGGCAAAACAGACGCTTCACCAGTGTCGCCCCGAATTGGCGAGGGCCCGCAAGCGACTGACGGCCGGGCCCTCGGTCACCGTGTCAGCCCGCAGCCCGGGCAGGGCAACCCCACAGAACGGACCTCCGAGCGCGCGACGAGAAATCGCGCACAGGCGGGCGGAGGGTCACCGGCCCGCTATCCGGGCCCTCCGCGCTCCGCGCCCGCTTCCAGGACTGACATGAACCTGCGCATCCGGCCCGTGACATCCTCCAGGCACCCCGCGATCAGGACCACGCTGCCGTCCGGGCCGGAGACCGGCGCGTTCACCGCACTCCAGTACCGCCTGGCGAACAGGCTCGGGCTCACCTCGACGTCGTACCTCTGGAACTCCACGCGTCAGGCTGACCCGTGGCCAGGACGTGGTGCACCGAAGCGCTCACGTTGCGCACCCCCGATGCCCTGGGATCTGATGGATCGTCAGGGAATGCATCGGGGATGGTGCGGCCCAGCAGTTCCTCCCTGGCGCGGCCCATCGTCTGCACGTAGGCCTCGTTCGCGTCGGCGATATCCGGCAGCCATAGCCAGCGCAGGGCTCCGATCGAGGTGCTCATCGCACGGATCAAGATCACCGGCCCAGGCCGGATAATTCCGGTCTTCCGCGTACCGCAGCCTTCAGCTGCGGGCCGGCCGACGGCTTCCGCTGGCCCGGCCACCATACACTGTGCGACGGCCGGAGATTCGGCTCGCGCAATGACCAATTTGGTGGGGCGGGTGGGGCTCGAACCCCACGACCGGCGGATTATGAGTCCGGTCCGAGCTAGCCGCCACGTATCAGATCAGTGCGTGAGCTGAAGCGTGCGTCGCTGAGGCGTCGTCTCCGGGCGGTGAGTGCCAGCCTCAGCAACAGCGGACGCTTGCTTCTCACCGCCTGACCAGTAAGGCCGTCTGAGCACGAGCCACAGCGGGATCCCGGCGGTCGCCAGGAAGAACACCGCCATCAGCGGGACATTGAGCCAGAGCCAGCTGGCCATCTCTGTTCTCCGTTCTACGATGGCCGCCGCACGCGGACAGCCTGCTCGGCGCGCGGCGGGCGAGTTGCTGACAGCTACGACGTTAGGAAGGAAGCGCTGTCATGAAATCGGGGCGCGTCTCCCCGGTCATGTCAGTGATATCCGGCCGCGCCGCACGTTCGCTTCGCCCGTTAGGGCCAGCTTTCGCGTGGCACGGCTGATGGCCCGCTCGGGCCAGGCTCAGATCAGTCCGCTGCGGACGGCCCAGGCCGCGGCGGCGGCGCGGGAGGAGAGGTTTAGCTTGCGGAGGATATTGGCCAGGTGCCGGTGGATCGTGTGCTCGCTGAGCACCAGCCGCCGGGCGATGTCCGCGTTGCTCAGTCCCTGCACGACAAGCGCGAGCACGTCCAGCTCGCGAGGCGTCAGCACCGTCACGGCTTCACCGGATACGGCGGCTCGTGCCTTTTCGGTCGAGGCGTCCTTCCGGCTGAGCGCCGCCAGCAACTGCGCCAGGTCGAGGGTGCGGCCCGCGGCGTATTCGGTCTCGAAGACCTCAGCGCTCATCGCGGCGCGCAGCTGCTGGCGATTGGCGCCGGCGATGCATCAACTTCGCGTCGTCGGATGACCAGCAGCGCGTGCGCGACAGCTTCGGCGCGGGATACCACCGGCTCGCGGAGATAGAGCGAGCCTACGATCCAGGCAACCTGTTCCACCTGAACCGAAGCATCATTCCCGGAACATGACGAGAACCGGCTGCAGGAGGGGAACACATGCAGACGATCGGTGACCACGCTGTGGTCTTGGGGGCGAGCATGAGCGGGCTGCTGGCAGCGCGGGTGCTGGCCGATACCTATGAGCACGTGACGGTCGTGGACCGCGACGTGCTGCCGGAGGGCGAGCACGACCGCAAGGGCGTTCCGCAGGGCCGGCACGCGCACGCACTGCTGGCCAGCGGCGCGCAGATCCTCGACGAATTGTTCCCTGGGATGATGGCCGGACTCGCCGCGGCAGGGGTTCCGGTACTCCGCGATCCGCGGGAGTTCTGGTTCTCCATCGGCGGTCACCTGCTGTTGCCCCAGGACGACGAGCCCGGCGACCCGGCCTACCTGGCGAGCCGGCCGTTCCTTGAGGGGCACGTCCGCAGCCGGGTGCGTGCCCTCTCGAACGTGTCGGTCAGGGACAGGTGTGAGGTGACCGGCCTCATGACGACCCAGGCTGGCGACCGGGTCACCGGCGCCCGGGTGCTGTCGGCTGACGGCGACAGCGCTGAGCAGATTCTGGACGCAGGCCTGGTGGTGGACGCGACCGGCCGCGGCGGACGGACGCCGGCATGGCTGACGCAGCTGAACTACGAGCCGCCGGCTGAGGAACAGCTGCAGGTCGATGTCCAGTACGCCAGCACGTATCTCCGACTGCCCAGTGACGCGCTGCGCGGGGTGAGGCTCGTCTTGATCGGTGGCGAGGCAGCCCGGCCGACCACCCTGATCCTTGCCGCGCAGGAGAATGGCCGCTGGATGTTGACGCTGGCCGGGTACGCCGGTCATCACCCGCCAACCGATCCAGATGGCTTCTTCGCATTCGCCCGTATCGTCGCCCCGCCGCACGTGTTCGCCGCGATCGCGGAGGCGGAGGTGCTCGACGACATCCGCGCCCACCGCTTTCCGGCCGCCGTGCGCAGGCGGTATGACCTGCTGCGTCGCTTCCCGGCCGGGCTGCTTGTCACGGGGGACGCGATCAGCAGCTTCAACCCGCTCTACGGGCAGGGCATGTCGGTCGCCGCAATGGAGGCGGTCGCGCTACGCGACAGCCTCGCGGGCGGCGAGGCGGAGCTAGCGCGGCGATTCTTCCGGGCCGCTGCCAAGCCAGTCAATCTCGCCTGGCAGCTAGCCGCAGGCAGCGACCTGGCCATCACCTCGGCCACCACGATGCTCCCGTTGCCGGTGCGCGCCAGCAACGCCTACGTCGACGCCCTGCAGGCGGCAGCCGAGCACGACCCGGTTCTCGTCCGCCAGTTCTTCCGGGTGACCGGGCTGCTCGATCCGCCTGCGTCCCTGATGCGCCCCGGCGTAATGATGCGCGTGATCAGCGGCAATATGCGCAGGCGGAGAACTCCGCCCCGGCCAGCCAGCGGCGCACCAACGGCGTTGCGCGTTGGCGCGGCCGCGGATGAGGAGGCTCCTTAGCAGGCCTGCGGCCCGACGCCGAACAGCACAGCGGCTTACGATTCTGACCGTGAGTGAGGCTCCGGACTACGCGTTCCCGCATTCCGCCGAGGACGAATCGCGCCGTCTTCAGCTGTTGGAGCAACGTCTCGACCCGCTTACGAAGCGGCGCATTCAGCGTCTTGGAGTCGGCAATAGCGCTAGGTGTCTGGAGATCGGTGGGGGGCGAGGATCGATCACCCAGTGGCTGTCCGATGTAGTCGGCCCGACAGGACATGTGACCGCTACCGACCTGCAGTTAGGGTTCCTGACCCAGGTAGACGCTGCGAACGTCGAGGTCCTCCGACACGACATCCGCACCGACACGTTCCCGCCCGGCTCTTTCGATCTCATACACACGCGAGCGGTGCTGATGCATATATCCCCCGGCGTGGATCTGCTGCGACGGATAGTCAGCTGGCTGGCTCCTGATGGGTGGCTGGTGCTCGAGGAACCAGACTTCGGCATGTGGATCGGCGACGCCGACCCGGTCTGGGCCACTTCCCCCCAGACGACCCACGTCGCCTTCCCAAGCATGGCCATGGGCCAGGGTCGGTCTCTATTGCGCCAAGTTCACCAGCTCGGCCTCACGCACGTCGGTGCAGACGCCGAGATCGCCATCATCCAGGCCGGCACTGATCTTGCCGAGTTCTACTCGCTCAGCCAGGCCGCTCTCGCCCTTCCGAAGGTGCAAGCTGGGGTCCTGAGTCTGGCGGAGGCGACGGCACTCATCGACCGGCCCGGCGACGGTGACTTCTTGGCGTGCGGATTCGTCCACATTGGCGTATGGGGCCGACAGCCCCCGACGGAATGACCCTTGAACTGCGACGCTGCCATCATCGAAGGGCGTCCCTTGAGTACCCATAGAGCGCGCAGTTGCTGCGAGAGTAGGCTCGCAGGCCGAGATCTGAGATGGCACCACGGCGCAGCGTCGAACCGAGTGAGTTGACGCCATGACCTCTGACCTGGCCTTTTACGGTGGGGCGGGTGGGGCTCGAACCCACGACCGGCGGATTATGAGTCGCATCCCCTGTGTCCACCGAGTACGTCCGAGTCCATCAGCGCAGCTCAGGTCTGGTGCGCAGTCCTGCCAGTGCGCCTAGATCCAGCCCGTACGCCAGAGTTAAGTAGCGACTCAGTAGCAAATGATCAAGCTCGTGCTGCGCGCGGCCGAGCAGCGTCTGCCGGGCCACTGTCAGTGACAGGGCGGAAGCGATAGCCGCCGCTGCCGCGAAGCCCCAGCCGAAGATCAGCGTGCCGCCGTTCACGGAGTGGTGATCTCACGCTCCGCCGGCCGTAGGAGACACCTCGGTCTTCGGTATCACCACCTGTTGCTAATCCGAAGGTCGGGCAGTTAGAGGACAGCTTGCGCTGCGGTGAAACTTGACACACGTAGCGCGCACCAGGATCGTGCATGCAGGCGCGCTTACCCATGGACCGGTGAGCACGACTGAACAGTGTCGCTGGGCTCGGCGCGCGACATCGCGGAAAGTGGTGCTTGGCATTTGGAATCCGATGGATGGCACCGGATCGCTCCGGCGGATGTCCCAGATGAGGGACGAGTCCGTAGCGTCTCGGTGGACGGCCGCGCGGTGGCGCTGGCCCGGTGCGGCGGCCGCCCGGGCGCGCTGGAGAACCGGTGCCCGCATCAGGGCGGCCCGCTCGGCGAGGGCTCGATCGAGAACGGGTGGCTGCGGTGTCCGTGGCACGGGTACGACTATGACCCGGTGACCGGGCGCCCTCCCAGCGGCTTCTCCGACGGGGTCCCGGCCTACGAGGTTCAGGAGCGGGCCGATGGTCTCTACGTGCGCTTGCCCGAAATGCCAGCACGGGGCCGGACCGTGGCCGACGTACTGGTGGAAACGCTGATCGCGTTCGGGATCACGCACGTGTTCGGGATGGTGGGCCATTCCAACCTTGGTTTCGCCGACGCCATGCGGCGGGCCGAGGACCGCGGGGAGCTCACTTATATCGGGATTCGCCACGAGGGCGCTGCCGCCTTTGCTGCCAGTGCTTATGGGAAGCTCACAGGCCGCCCGGCGGCTTGCTTCGCCATAGCTGGCCCTGGCTCGACGAACATGCTGACCGGGCTGTATGACGCCAAGCTTGACCAGGCGCCTGTGGTCGCGATCTCCGGTCAGGTGCCATCCAAGGTGCTAGGGCGCGGAGCGTTCCAGGATCTGGACCTGACCGCCGTTTTCCGCGACGTCGCCGCCTGGACTACGACTGTGCACGGCGGCAGTGAGCACGCTGAGCTGGCCGCGCTGGCTGTCAAGCACGCCCTGGACCAGCGCGGCGTGGCTCATCTCGTGCTGCCTGATGAGGTGCAGACCCAGCCGAGCGACGCCGTCGCCAAAAGCCCCCAGGGCAGGCTAGCCGGGCATCTCACCCTGCCGAGCAAGCCGGCGCTCTCCCGCGCCGCTGCGATCATCCAGGAGAGTCGCCGACCTGTGCTCATCGTCGGTCACGGCGCCCGGCAGGCAGCGCGCGAGGTGCTTGCGCTCGCCGACCGGCTCAGCGCGCCGGTCCTGACCACATTCAAGGCAAAGGGCCTGATCCCGGACACCCACCCGCTCGGAGCCGGGGTGCTGGGACGCAGCGGCACGCCAGTCGCAAGCTGGCTGATGAACGAGGCCGATCTGCTGATCGTGGCCGGCGCCTCGTTCTCCAACCACACCGGGATCGCCCCTTACAAGACCATCCTTCAGATCGACGACGATCCAGCCGCGATCGGCCGCTTCGACGCGGTCAGCGCAGGGGTCGTGGGCGACACCGCGCTCACGCTGGCCGCATTGCTGGCGGACCTAGGCGAGACCAACACGGCGGACCAGCGCCACGACATCGCAGCGAGATGGGCAATCTGGCGGGCGGAGAAGGCCCGCCGGGCGGCCGATGACCGCGGCCGCGGCATCGCGGCTGCGGCGGTCTTCGACGCCCTTTCTCGGCATCTGCCCAAGGACGCTGTAGTCACCGTTGATGTCGGCAACCACGCCTACTCGCTGGGCCGGTACCTGGAGTCCAAAGGCCAGCCTGTGCTTATGTCCGGTTACCTCGGTTCGATTGGCTTCGGCTATCCGGCCGCGCTCGGCGCCTGGGCGGGCGCGCCTGGCCGTACGATCGTGGCCGTTACCGGAGACGGGGGCTTTGGCCAGTACGCCGCCGAGCTCACCACCGCCGTGAAGTACGGCATCCCCGTTAAGCACGTACTGCTCGACAACCACTCGCTGGGGAAGATCGGCAAGGAACAGCTCGCCGCCGACTTCCCGGTCTGGCACACCTCGTTGCACAATCCGGACTGGGCCGCCTACGCCGAGCTGTGCGGAGCGACTGGCATCAAGGCAGACCGGCGGGAACAGCTCGATGCTGCCATGACCCGCCTGTTCGCCGCCGACGGCCCCGCGCTGCTGCACATCGAGCAGGATCCCGAGCTCTTGTAGATCCACCTAATCCTCGACCAGCCACAGCCAGGGAGCCGCAGCCGATGCCAGACGTAGACAAGCGTTACGACGACCTGCGGGCGCTAGTAATCAACTGCACGCTGAAGCGGTCTCCCGAGCGCAGCCATACTCAGGGCCTGATCGACCGTAGCAGCGCGATCATGATGCAGCACGGCGTGGCAGTCGACATGCTGCGCGCCGTCGACCATGACATCGCCACCGGCGTGTGGCCCGATATGACCGAACACGGCTGGCCTGCTGACGCCTGGCCTGGCATCTACCAGCAGGTGCTCGCCGCCGACATCCTCGTGCTGGCCGGGCCGATCTGGCTTGGGGACAACAGCTCGGTGATGAAGCAGGTGATTGAGCGGCTGTATGCATGCTCGCACCTGCTTAACGAGGCGGGCCAGTACGCCTACTACGGCCGCGTCGCGGGCTGCCTTATCACCGGGAACGAGGACGGCGTCAAGCATTGCGCGATGAACATCCTGTACAGCCTGCAGCATCTCGGCTACACCATCCCGCCGCAAGCAGACGCCGGCTGGATCGGCGAAGCCGGACCCGGCCCGTCCTACCTGGACCCCGGCTCAGGTGGCCCGGAGAACGACTTCACCAACCGCAACACCACGTTCATGACCTGGAACCTGCTGCACCTGGCCCGGATGCTCAAGGACGCCGGCGGGATCCCCGCGCGCGGCAACCAGCGCTCGGAATGGGACGCCGGCTGTCGATTCGACTTCGACAACCCCGACTACCGGTAACACCAGGCCCGCTCAGCTGATGGAGCCTTGTCACAGGCATGCTGGTTACGGCCGGTAACCGGACCCGCCAGCTCAAGGGCGTGCGTCCCGGCGGCGAGCAGGAACCCGCCGACCACATCCACCTGCCACAGTTCCATCGGCTTCCCCGCTCCCGTCGCCGCCATTCCTCCTTGCGCCGCCGGCGGCCGCCCGGTGTGATCAGCCCGGTGCTCTGCCCGGCGCCGCCGGCCGCCGGGCTCGATCAGCGCAGCCCGCACCAGCGCCCGGTATGCCCCCGACTCTGACGGCACCGGCACAACCCCGGCCCGCTCCAGCCCGAACACGATCCGGCGCGCGCCCCAGGACCGGTGGATCCGGCGCAAATCCAGTACCCGCGCCTCCGCCCCGGCGCCCATCTGATGCGGAAAGTGACCGAGGCCGACTACCAGGCACCACGCAGAATCACTCACTGAACAGCGCCGTCACCGTCGCGCGTCAGCGTCCGCGCGAGCACTAATCCGGTCCGGGCCATCGTCCCGACTAGCGCCGGAATGAACCGCGCAGGATGGCCGTCAAGGCTGCCCGAAGGGCATCACAAGTCCACTCCCGGCCTCACACACTGTACACCAGCGATGTCGGCCAAGATCACGTGTGGCAGGTGTATCCGCAGGTCAGGGCGACAAGACCAGCACTTCTAGACGGTGGGGTGGGTGGGGCGGGTGGGGATCGAACCCACGACCGGCGGATTATGAGTCCGCTGCTCTGACCGGCTGAGCTACCGCCCCTGGACCGCGCCATCAATTACAGCAGAAGCCAGCACCCGCCGTGACTGCCAGAGCCTCTGGCCGCGAGCTGGCTCAGCAGGTTACCTGGCGCTGAGTTGCATCGCCATGGCGTGCTCCACTAGGGCAATCAGCGTGGACTTCGTTGAATTGCGTCCGCGAGCGTCGCACTGCATGATCGGCACCCGTGGGCTGATCGACAGCGCCTCCTGGACGTCAGTCAGCGTGTGCGGGAAGCTACCGTTGAACCCGTTCACTGCGACGATGAACGGCAGGCCGGCGGACTCGAAGTAGTCGACGGCCGGGAACGAGTCTGCGAGCCTTCGCGTGTCGACAAGTACGACCGCGCCGATAGCCCCCTGGATGAGATCGTCCCACATGAACCAAAACCGGTGCTGCCCTGGCGTGCCGAAGAGGTAGAGGATCAAGCCTGCATCGAGGGTAACGCGGCCGAAGTCCATCGCCACCGTCGTCGTGGTCTTGTCTGGGGTGTGGCTCAAGTCGTCCAACCCGTCGCTGGCCGTCGTCATGACGGCCTCGGTGGTGAGCGGCGTGATCTCCGAGACCGAGCCAACGAACGTGGTCTTGCCGACACCGAAGCCACCCGCGACGACAATCTTCACCGATGTCATCGCGGCTTCCGCGGTCGGCACAGACACGGCCCTAGAGCTTCCGAAGTCCACTGAGCACCCTTTCGAGCAGGTTAATGTCCGGGCGACCCTGTGCGTGGTCGATCTGGTGAACCCGGACGAGTCCTTCCATTGCCATGTCCGCGATCAGCACCCTGGCGACGCCTAGTGGCATCCGCAGCACCGCCGAGATCTCCGCGACCGATCGCCAGTCACGGCAGAAGCTGAGGATGGCCTGGCACTCGGGGCTGAGAACTGACAGGTCACGCGCCTCGTAATGCGACGCGGCCACCATGGCCTCAATCTGGAGCTGGGTCCGAGGCTTGGTCCGTCCTCCAGTAACAGCGTACGGCCGGACCAGCGCGCTCGTCTCGTCCGCTATTCCGCGCGACCCCGAGTCGTAGTTCCAGGGATCACGCGACGCCGGGGATTGCCCAGGGATGTAGTCGAACCCGGACCCCCCGAGGTCATCACGATCAACCGGGAACAGGCGCTCGCCCGTATCCCAGTCATCGCGGCCGTGGCCAAACACGGCAGCCTCCTGTCACTATCTGCCGCCCTCAGCCCAGCGAGGCTGGCCACCGCGCACTTCGGGAGTCAGCACACTGCCCACCCGCTCGACAAGCAGTGCCATCTCGTACGCGACCAGCCCCATGTCACAGTCCGCCGCCGCGAGCACGGCGAGGCTTGAGCCATCGCTTATCGCCATGATAACCAGCAGACCGCGGTGCATCTCGACGACGGTTTGCGTGACGGCGCCGCCCTCGAAGACACGGGCCGCCCCCTGGGTCAGGCTGGTGAGCCCTGAGGTGACGGCCGCAAGCTGGTCAACACGGTCGGCAGGGAAGCCATGCGAGAACGCCATCGGCAGACCGTCTGAGGAGACCACGATCGCGTGCGCCACTGATGGCACCCGCTCAACGAAGTTCGTGATCAGCCAGTTCAGGTCCTGAGCCGGACGCACAAGCGGACTCACAGGCGCACCTTCCTCTCGCGGTATGCGTCCGGTCCCGTCGGACGCGGCGCCGCCGTGGCTACACGCGGATCAGCCGGCAGGCGCATCCACGTTCCCAGACTAAGCATGACCATCTCGACAAGATCGTGTCACCCTCATCGAGAACCGTCATCCTCATCAGAGTCTCCCTCGTCAGTGGACGCCGCCGCCCGGCCTTCGCGGATGCCGCGCTGGAAACTGGCGAACCGGTCTCTGGTAGCGGCAGCAGACCTGGCCGGAACGGCCGCGGCAGCCTCCGGCGACGCCGTTCCCGGTACAAGGTTCGCCTGCGGTACTCGCTTGGGCAGGCCCGCTGTCGTAGTTCCGCCGGTGGTCGGGGAACTGGCCGCCTCGGCCGCGTGCCAGCCCTCATCGGCTGCCGACGCGGCCCACCTAACCTCCGGCTCGGAACCAGCTGCCTCCGGTCCGTCCGGCCAGCTGCTGCCTGCTGCGCCGAGGCTGACTGTGCCACCGCCCATACTTTCGGCGCTGACCGGGCCGGTCGGCACAGCGAGGCTCGATGCAACCGGCTGACCGCCGGCGTCGGGAGCTGCGGGACCGGCCGGCACGCCGCTGCGCCCCCGGCGGAACCAGTCGGATTCCACGGCTTCGAAGATCGGCAGCCGGTTTTCGTGCGCGACGTGCTCGGCCGGCGGCACGACCACGGCGCTGGCCGAGCTGTCAGAGCCGAGCGGCGCTGTAGCCCCGACCAGTCCCCTGTCCCATCCGAAGCCTGCCGGCTCGCGCTCGGCCGGGCCATCTCCGCCGAGGGGATGGAGCGGCCCGCCCACTGGCTCGCCCAGGCTCCCAAATCCACGCTCACCGCTCGTACCCGGCTGGGACGGTGCGTCGGCACGACCGACCACCGCGGGCTCGCCCAGCGTCAGCGGCTGAGAAGGCGCGGCAGACTGCGATGCAGCAGGGAAGTCGACCGTCGGGCCGGACAGGTCGACAACGGGCGCGGACCCGTCGAAGAAGGCATCAGCGGGCTGGAGCGAACCGGGCACCGACTCCGCCGACTCCGCCGGCTCGGCCGAGGCGCCGGCCAGGTCGGCTTCAGCTGCATCCGATCCGAACGCCGGGAGCGGGCTGGTGGTTGCCGCGCCTCCCCAGCCAACGCCGCCTGGGTGCGGCCCGGCGCCAGGCACCCGGCGCGGGCCAAGCACGCTGCTGACGTCGCTGCCGGACTCAGCTTGCGACCCAGCGAATCTGGGTGCCCTGGCTGCGTTGATCTCCTGCTCGGCCGGGGAGACCAGGCCCTCACCGTTCAGGCCAGCAGGCAGGGCGGCGATGGCACCAGCCGACAGACCGCTCGGGCTGGCCGCGGCCGGCCCGAACGCCCCGGCGGCTGCGGACAGGTCGGCCCGGCGCATGCCGGGAGCGCCGCCGTCTGCTCCGTGGCTGACGACCTCATCTGGTAGCCACACGAGCGCGGTAAGGCCGCCGCCAGTTGCGGGACGCAGCCGGACCCTGATGCCGTGCCGCGCCGCCAGCCGGGCGACCACGAACAAGCCCATCCGGCGCGACACTGCCACGTCCACGACCGGCGGGTTGTCGAGCCGCCAGTTGGCGTGGGCCATCTCCTCGGCGCCCATGCCCACGCCCTGGTCGGTGATGTCCAGGAGCACGCCGCCGCTGCTCAGCAGATGACCGGCGACAACGACAGGCGTCTCGGCCGAGGAGAAGGACGTGGCGTTCTCCGCCAGCTCAGCCAGCAGGTGGACGACGTCGTTGACCGCGTGGCCGCGCACCGCGATACCAGGCTGGACGTTCAGGGTCACGCGCTCGTACTGCTCGATTTCCGAGACCGCGGCCCGCAGCACGTCAACGAGGGCGACTGGCTGGTTCCACCGTCGGCTCGCGTCATGACCTGCCAGGACCAGGAGGTTTTCTGAGTTGCGGCGCATCCGGGTGGCCAGGTGGTCCATCTGGAACAGGCTGGACAGCCGGTCCGGATCCTGCTCGCCCTGCTCCAGGTCGTCAATCAGGCGAATCTGCCGCTCGACCAGTGACTGGCTGCGCCGGGACAAGTTGACGAACATCGCGTTGACGTTGCCCCGCAGCGCGGCTTCGTTGGCGGCCAGCCGGAGCGCCTCCCTGTGCACCTGGTCGAACGCCCGCGCCACTTCGCCGATCTCGTCGGAGGAGTCCACGTCGATCGGCTCGACTTCGAGCGGAACGGCGGCTCCGTCGGAATCACTCATCCGGCGCACAGTCTCGGGCAGCCGCACCCCCGCGACCTCCAGGGCGCCTGACCGCAGGCGCCGCAGCGGGCGGACCATCGAGCGGCCGACGACCGTCGTCAGCACCAGGGCGAGCAGCAGCACGATCAGCACCGCAGCGCCGATGACCGCCGCCGTGGTGATCGCGTTCCGGTGCAGCGTGAGGGACCGGCTGATCGTGGCCGCCACCAGGTCCTGCTCGACCGCTCTGATGTCGTCCACGGTTCCGGTCGACATTGCGCCGTACCAGCCGGTCGTGGTTGTCGGCACCGTGTTCAGGGACTGGCCATCCACGCCGTACTGGATCGCCTCCAGCTCATAGCCGCTGGCGAGGCTGACCAGGCTGCCGGACACCGTGTTGTTGTAAAGCGCTACCTGCTGCGGGGTGGCAACGGGTTGAACTCGGCAACGTTGGCCTTCTGCTCTTCCAGCGCCTGCTGCGCAGCGGTGAGCGCCGCGGGGTCCATTTGGTGTCCTGGGCAAATGCAAAGGCGAGCAGGCCCCGCTGCTCGGATGCTTCCTCAGCGATCAGCGAGACCAGGTTCAGGGCGCGGACGTCGTTGTTCAGGCTGGGGTCACCGCTACCCAGCGCGATGTTGTCATCGATGGCCAGCAGCTCGCGATGATCGTGGTGTACCTGTTCATCACGTCCACGGCTGGCAGGTCGGTCATTAATCGCCGCCGTCCGCAGCGGGCCGACTAGCTGCAGCACGTTAGCCATGCTCTGCGCTTCAGCCTGGACCTGAGCTGGGTAGCTGTCGCCGATGGCCGCGCTCTCTGTCTCGACCTTTGTCAGCCACGGCGCGGTCAGGCTCTGAGCCTGCGTGACTGTGGCCAGCTCCCCCGGCGCGCCTTCTTTGGCGTTGTTCGTGTGCGTCCCCGGCCGGCCGCCGAGACCTAGGCCGATGTACTGCATGGTCTGTCCCGCTCGTCCTCGAGATGAGCGGCCAGGCCGGTCACGTCGTAGCTCAGGTTCGCCAGCTGCTCGACCCGCTGGTAGGCCATCGCATTCTGGACTGAAGTCACGATGTAGGTGCCGCCGAGGACCACGGCAGTCAGCGTCGGGATGATGATCAGCAGGAGCAGACGGGACCGCACGCGCCAGTTCTTCAGCGACCGCCACGACCCGCGGCCGCCCGAGGGCGGCATCTGGACTGGCGCGGGGCTACCGGCCGTAGCGGCGCCTCCGAAGCCTGCGCGACCAGCGCGTGAGCCACCCAGGGCAGCGCCAGCCGGCGCCGCCGCCGCCTAGAGCGGCGCCGCCCGCCTGGCTGGCCGGAGCGCGACCCACGATGCGGACTTTGTTGTCTCGGGACGGCACAGTCTCTGAACCCTTCACCTGTTGGCCGCGATCTGGCGCCATGTCATCGCGCCATGGGGCACTACCGACACGGCGAACCTCCCCAGCGAGCGACACTTATCGGGTGCAGTCAGTCACGGCCACGCAACTCTAGCCGGTAGCCGGGTAACGTGCGCCAATACACGCACGAATCGGAAAAACCGCTGTAACGTGACGTTTGACGGGCCTCCTGGCAGCAATAGGGTACTCTCTGGCGCAACGTCCGTGTTCAGGAAACTGTCTGGTTCCCTCGCCGGATTACCGGATGATTGGCGATAAATCGCTATCCAGCAAGGAGAGTCATGAGGCTTGCCCTGGTCGGAGTGCCGTTGCCGAATCGGAGTCGGCGCGCCTTCCGGGCCCGGTATCTGCTGGCCGGAGTCTGCGGGCTCAGCATGCTGGCCGCCGCGGGCTGCGGCAGCTCCAGCAGCACGGGCAGCACGGTGTCGAACACTGTCACGATCGCCGCGGTGCCCGGCGTCGAGGACGCCAGTCTCTACCTGGCGCAGAAGGACGGGCTGTTCGCGGCCGCGGGCCTGGACCATGTCCAGATCCGGACCTACGCCAACCAGGCTGGGGTCATTAACGCCCTGCAGAGCGCCAAGGCGGACATCGCGGCGAGCGATTACGGTGACGTCTTCTCCCTGGAGGCCCAGTCAGCGCATCCCAAGCAGCCGCTCGTGCGGATCCTGGCCGACGGCTATGACGCCACCGCTGGCGTCCTCGACGTGCTCACCCTGCCCGGGTCGACAACGGTCACGTCCCCGATGAGCCTGGCGAGCCCGAAGGTGGTCGTCGGCCTGCCCAGCGACGACTACCTGAAGAATCTCAGCGGAACGGGCGTCCCGGTCAGCCTGGACGCAGCTGCTGCGACGGACGTGCTCTCCGACTACCTCGGAGTCGCGGCCGACTCCGTGCAGTGGAAGCCGATGCCCCAGTCGGAGGAAGTCACTGAGCTCGAGCAGCACAAGCTCCAGGCAATCCTGGTCAGCGAGCCCTACATCTACCAGGCCGAGAGCAAGGATGGCGCAGTAGAGGTCCTGGACGCCTGCAGCGGCTCGACTGCAGGCCTGCCGCTGCTCGGTTACGTGGCGATGAACGCCTGGGTCCGGGAGAACCCGGCCGCGGCCGCGGACTTCCAGGCTGCCCTGGCCAAGGCCCAGGCTGAGGCGACGGTGGCCGGCAAGGTCCAGGGAGTACTGCCCGGCGCTGCCGGCGTGAGCGCCCAGGCAGCCGACCTGATCACGATCGGCTCTTACCCGACCTCCACGAGCATCCCGAACCTGCAGGCGGTCGTCCGGCTCATGTACAACTCCCGGATGATCAGCAATTCGCCGGCCGTCCCGCCCATGATCGTCAGGCCCGCGAGCTAGGTCGCGACCTGGGCAGCACTCACCCCAGCCGGGCCAGGCCCAGCTGCCGGGCGATCACCATCCGCTGGACCTCGGACGTGCCCTCGCCGATCTCCAGTACCTTGGCGTCGCGGTAGAACCTCGCTACCGGGAACTCGTTCATGTACCCGTAGCCGCCGAAGATCTGGGTCGCGTCCCGCGAGTTGTCCATGGCGGCATTCGAGCAAGTCAGCTTGGCGATGGCGGCCTGCGACTTGAAGGGCTCCCCCGCGATCAGCCGGGCCGCCGCGTCGTACCAGGACAGCCTGGCCACGTGCGCCCGGGCCGCCATGTCCGCGATCTTGAACTGAATCGCCTGGTAGTGCCCGAGCTCGTGGCCGAAGGCAGTGCGCTGCGCGACGTAACGCAGGCACTCATCGACGCAGCCCTGCGCCAGGCCCGCCGCCAGGGCGGCGATCGCGACCCGGCCCTCGTCCAGCGTCTGCAGGAACTGGGCGTATCCCCGGCCGACGCCGCCCAGCAGGTTCTCGGCCGGGACCCGGCAGTCAGCGAAGGCCAGCTCCCTGGTGTCTGAGCAGCGCCACCCCACCTTGGAGTACTCCGGGCCGACGGTGAAGCCCGGCGTCCCGGAGGGCACCATGATCGCCGAGATCTCCGGCTTGGCGCCGTTCCGGTCCGTAATCGCCAGGGCCGTGACGACGGACGTGATCGACGTCCCGGAATTGGTGATGAATGCCTTCGAGCCGTCGAGCACCCACTGGTCGCCGTCCAGCCGGGCGGTGGTCCGCATCCCGCCCGGGATGTCCGAGCCGCCGCCGGGCTCTGTCAGGCCGAACGCCGCCAGGCGCTCGCCCTGGCACAGGTCCGGCAGCCAGCGATCCTTCTGCGCGGCTGACCCGAACCGGTAGATCGGCATCGCGCCAAGCGCGACGCCCGCCTCGAGGGTGATGGCCACCGACGAATCCACCCGTGCCAGCTCATGCAGGGCCAGGCAGAAGGCGAAGAAGTCACCACCCATGCCGCCGTACTCTTCCGGGAACGGCAGGCCGAACAGGCCCATCTTGCCCATCCGGGAGACGATGTCGTAGGGGAACTCACCCCGCTCGTACAGATCGCCGATCACCGGCGCGATCACCTCTCGGGCGAACTCCTCCACCGAGCTGCGGAGCGCCTCCTGCTCGTCATTGAGCGTGAAGCCAACCATGCCTTGGATGCTACCGCCGCCCGCTTGCCAGCCGTCTGGCCCAGGTCGGGGCACAGGGCGTGGCGGACGGCCCGCCGCTGCACCGTCCCGAGTCAGCGGCTCTGGCACCAAAGCCTGGCCCGCGGACGTTAGTCTCTCGTGCGGGCACTGCGAAAGCGGATGGCTGGCCGGGGCCGCCAACGGAGGAGTTCAGGAGGACGTGATGGCGACGCTAACCTGTCCCAACTGCGCTGCCGGGGTGAAGCCCGACGACCTGATCTGCTTCACCTGCGGCGCCAACTTGCCTCGGACGAGGGCCAGGGATGACGATTCGCCCGCCGCCAACACCGTGATGCAGGAGTACCTGCGGCCAGAGAGCAGCCAACGGCACATTTCGCCCGCTGTGCTCCGGCTGTCTTTTCCGACCGGGAACGTGGATGTTCCGGCTGGAACTACCTTGCTACTGGGCCGTGATCCATCGGAATCCCTGGTGGCGGCCGCGTTCGCGGACTATCGAGAACGTGTCGCGGCGGCACGCGACGATCATGATGGACGATGGCGGGCACGCCAGCATCCGGGACGAGGACTCCACGAACGGCACCTTCGTCAACGGTGACCGGGTCCTGCCGGGCATCGCGGTCCGGCTTGCTGATGGCGACGTCGTCCGCCTTGCGGCCGATGTCAGCGCCGAGGTCATGCTTCCGCGGCAGCAGCCGGACCCGGCCTCGCTCAGCCGCCCGGACCGCCAGTAGAGCTGCCGGCCGAGGCCGCGAACCACGGGTCGCCGGCCGTATCCGCGCTGAACCAGGGCCGGTACGCGCCGTGCGCCATCGGTCCGGAGCCATCCGTCCACTCCGCGGACGCATCCGTCCGGCGCCCGCCTCGCGCCGTCTGCCTGCTTGCGCCACCGGGCGAGCCGGCGAGCCCGTCGGCTTCCGCGCCGTCGCCCGGATCTGCGTCGTCTGGAGAGCCGTCGGCATCGCCCTGCGCGGCGCCGGACTCGCCCGCAGCGTCGTCCTGATCCTCGGCAGCCTCGTCCTGCTCCCCAGCCCAGTCGTCCAGCTCGCCATCAGCCGGGGTGCGCCACCATTCAGCCCTGTCCGGTTCGCTGGAATCCGAGCGGGCCCGGTCGGCGGCCGACCACGCCGAGGGATGGCCATCAGGCAGGGACGCAAGGCGGTGAGCTAGATCGCGGTGGTTGCGCGCATCAGCGACCTGCGGGTTGTCTGCGACTAAGTCGGCGTGTCCTCGGGGCAGGTCATGCGGCGGCATGCGCACGATTGTGCCGCAATCAGCCGGGGGGCGGAGCCTCCTCCGCCGTCAGGGCGGACTGGCGTGGCTGGCCTCGATGCGTCCGTTCGTCTTACGGCGGCCGCCAGCCATCTTGACGCCACCTGCGCTTAATCTTGACGTCGTGAGAACCCTGGGCACCCCGACAGGGCTGCACGCGTGATCGACCTCGAGCTCAGCTGGCAGGAGGCCGCCGTCAGCGCGGCTGGCCTGGCCGTCGCGTCCCTGGCGCTGCGGGCAGCACGCAAGCCGGGGCTTACGTCCGCCGCTGTCTTCATCCGGGAGGCCGCCGTGGTGGTCGGCCTGTTCGCGCTGTGGCAGTACGCGGGGTCGTTCGCCGTGATGGGGCCGGACGGCGCGCTCGGTCGCGCCCGGTGGATCTGGCGTTTCGAACGGGCCGTTCACCTGCCCAGCGAGGCAGCGGTGCAGCACGCGTTCCGGCCGCATCCGCTGATCATCCAGTTCTTCAACCTCTACTACGACACGCTGCACTTCCCGGTGCTGCTCGCGTGCATGGTGTGGCTGTTCGTATCGCACAGGAACCAGTACGGGCGGTGGCGCACGACGCTCGTCGCGTTCACCGGGAGCTGCCTCCTGGTGCAGCTGATTCCGGTGGCGCCGCCCCGGATGCTGCCCGGTACCGGGCTGGTTGACACCGCGGTGCAATACCACCAGTCGGTGTACTCGACGACAGCCGGATTCGATCCGGATCAGCTCTCAGCCATGCCATCCGTCCACGTCGGCTGGGCGCTGCTAGTAGCCATCGCGGTCATCGTCACTGCCAGGAGCGGCTGGCGCTGGCTGGCACTGCTCTATCCGGCGATGACGACGCTAGCCGTGATCGTGACCGCCAATCACTTCTGGCTGGACGGCATCGTGGCAGCACTGATCCTGACCCTCGTGCTACTGATCCAGGCAGCGGGCCGTCACGCGCTGCGCGGGCGCAGAGCTCAGAAGGTCGCAGCCGAGCCAGAGACCGTCAGCCTGTCCCTGACGCCTTAGACCGGCTCGTCGCTGACGACGATGCCCAGCGCCTCCGCCAGCACCGGCGCCACGAGCGCAAGCTGGCCGGAGCTGATGATGGCCCCGCGCAGCGAGCCGGCGTCAATGGTCAGCCCGAGCTCAGCACCGCGCAGGTCGGTCTTGTCCATCGTGACCTTGCTGAGATCGACCCGCGTCAGCTGCGAGCCAGGAAACGAGCACCGCGTCAGGGTCGCACCGGCGAAGTCAACGTCGCGTAGCACGCAGTGCTCGAAGGTCACGCCGGTCAGCTTGGACGCCCGGAAGTTGACCGAGTCCAGCTTGCAGCCGCTGAACACGACATCGCGCAGTTCGGCGCCATACACCTGGGCGCCTGCCAGCGCCGAGCCCAGCACGGTTACCTGGTGCCAGCTGCTGTCGGCCAGGCCGGTGCCGGTCAGCCGCAGATCGCGCGCCCAGACATAGCGCAAGCCAGCCCGCTGCAGATTGCCGTCCATGATCGAGACGTGCCGGAACGCGCACTCGAGGAACCGGGTGCCTGGCGCTCGCGGATTGTCGAACTCGCACCGCTCGAACAGCACCGTGTCGTAATCGGATCCGGAGTCGAGGACACCCTCGTGCCGGGTCAGCGCGGCCGCGTAAGGCAGATCGGGAAGGTCGGGCAGCTTCATCATTCTTGTCCTACCAGGAACCGCTGCACGTCGCGTCCATCCGCCGCGAGCGCGCTCTCGACATGCTCGGGCAGCTCAGCGAAACGGTCCATGACCACTCGCCCGGAGGTCCAGGCCCAGGTCGCCGCGGCCCGCCCTTCGACCAGCGCAAACGGCCGGAAGAGGCCATTCACCGTCACGATCACCTGATGCCCGCCGAGTATGGGATCCCGATCGGCCCAGCCAAGCAGCACCGGGTCGTAGGCGCCAAGAAGCCTCGGTGACGGCAGGTCCTCCGTTAGTTCCGCGGCTGCGAGCTCCGCCATCCCATCGGGCCGGTCGCGCAGGCTGGCCGCGATCGCAGTCAGGCCCCGCCGAGCCTCGCCGAGCGGAAGGCCAGCCCACTTGGCCAGGTCGCGGTCTGAGGCCGGGCCGTGCCCGGCCAGGTACCGCCTGGCGAGCTCGGCCAGCGCGACATCGCGCTCCAGGGCGGGCAGCGGCGTGCCCAGCCAGTCCCGGACATGAACGTACGCGTGCTGTGCGCCGACCATGGGGCCGCGAACTGCGATGCCGCGCAGGCTGGCAAGCGCGATCACGTGCAGCGGGATATTGTCGCCGGCCGGCAGGCCGGCCGATGCGATCACGTCGCGGAGCTGAAACTTCGTCAGCGGGCCACGCGCGCCGAGTGCCGCCTCGACGACCCCGACGCCCTTGTCGGCATCGGAGGCGGTCAGGCCGGCGCTGGACAGCACGCGAGCAACGGCCGAATGCAGCCGCGGCCGGACCACTAGCGGGTGCAGCCACCAGTAGTCTTCGGTACGGACCAGGTGCAGCGTGCCCCTGTTCAGCCACGTGATGACCAGGGACCGATCCTCAGTCAGCGCGCGGTTGACATCGGCCGCGGTCAGCCCGGCAGTCCTGGCCCTGATGGCGAGCCGCGCGCCACGCGCGTCCTGGCCCTGGATCGCGAGCAGCCGCTCGGCGACCTCGACCGGGCCGCGTGCTGGCTCGCCGGCCAGCAGTTGTGCCCTGAACCGCCCGGCGTGGACGTTCCTGTCGGTGATCTCGCCAGCGCGCCCCAGCCCGGCCACCTCCCCGCAGTGCTCGGTACCGGATCCCATCATCGCGGATGCCACCGACATTCCCGCGAAAGTCAAGCGTTCACTTGACTATTGGCCGGGCGGGAGGGCATACTCAAGCACATGCTTAACCAAGTAGCTGACTTGGACCGGGTTTTCCAGGCACTCGCCGACCCCGGCCGGCGGCTCATGGTGGCACGGCTCAGCCGGGGTCCGGCATCGGTGAGCGAGCTGGCCAGCCCGCTCGACATGTCCCTGGCAGCCGTCCTCCAGCACGTGCAGGTGCTCGAGGCCAGCGGCCTGCTCCGGTCACAGAAGCTGGGCCGGACGCGGACCTGCAGCATCAACCCGGCGGGCCTGCAGTCAGCTGAGCAGTGGATCGCCGAGCGGCGCGGCGTGTGGGAGCGACGGCTCGACCGGCTGGGTGATTTCCTCTCCGACACCGACACCGACACCGACACCGACTCGCCTGACGCCGGCTAGGCCCGTACTCCAGTCAGCGATCCGATCTAGCCAGAGGAGAAATCCGTGACCGAGCGGTCAATCAGCCACGCCACATTCGTCATCGAGCGCAGTTACCCGGCCCCGGCAGCCAAGGTCTTCGCTGCCTGGGCCAGCCTGGAGGCAAAGAACATCTGGATGGACGACCCCGACTTCAAGTCCGACGGCACCGAGGGCGAGCTCGACTTCCGCGTCGGCGGGCACGAGCGCTTCGGCGGCGTGGCCCCGGACGGCACGCCCTACAGCTTCGATGCGGTCTATTACGACATCGTTCCTGACCACCGAATCGTGTACAGCTACGAGATGTACTCAGGCGAGGAGCGCATGTCGGTGTCGCTGACCACGGTCGAGATGGTCCCCGAGCAGGACGGCACGAAGCTCACCTACACTGAGCACGGGGCCTTCCTGGACGGGATCGACAAGCCGGAAGCCCGCGAAGAGGGAACCAACTGGCTGCTGGACAACCTCGGCAAATACCTGGCGACGAACTAAACTCTGAGTCCTAATGTCTACAGGGGCAGGACTCACAGCAGCGGGGCTAGCGGGGTGCGAGATGGCAAGCGGCAGCTACCCCGGCGCGATGCGAGCGTCGGACGACGACCGAGCCAAGGTACAGGCCGTCCTGAATGATGCGTTCGCCGAAGGCCGGCTTACCCAGCAAGAGTGGGAGGAGCGCGCGACCCTGCTGGCTACCGCTGCGACATATGCCGATCTGGACCGGCTGACGGCGGACCTGCCGGGGCGCTCCCTGAGCCTGCAGTACGCGCCGGCAGGCCCGCCGGTGCCGTGGCAAGCTGCCCCCTCGACCAACAAGCTGGCTGTGGCTGCGCTGGCATGCGGCATCGGGCAGCTGGTGGTCTGGTGGCCCGCCACGATCCTGGCGATCGTTCTCGGCCACAAGGCACGCAGCGAAATCCGCCAGACGGGCGAGCAAGGGGAGGGCCTGGCTCAGGCCGCGATCATTCTCGGCTACATCGGCATCGGGCTAACCCTGGCAGTCGTGTTGCTGATTCTGCTAGGCGTGGTCGTCTTCAGCCACGCCGTAATCGCGCCGGACTAGGGTCTCTCGCTGTCCAGAGCTGCCATCTGGGTCGCCTCATAACGATCGCCCGCCACCTCGGAACTCGGTACGGCGGCTTCGATCGCGGCAAGCTCGTCCGGGGTCAGGGCCAGGTCGAGTGCAGCAAGCGACTCAGCGAGGCGGTCGCGCCGCTTGGTGCCGATCAGCGGGATGATGTCGCTGCCGCGGGACAGCACCCACGCAACGGCAAGCTGAGCCGTGGTCGCGCCGCGCTGCTGCGCGATCTGCTCGAGCGCGGCGACGAGGGCAAGGTTGCGCTGCAGGTTCTCGCCCTGGAACCGGGGGAAGCGAACGCGCGGGTCGCCGTCTCCGATAGCCCGCGCGCTGCTCGCGCTCAGCAGGCCGCGCGACATGATGCCGTACGCAGTCACGCCGATGCCAAGCTCGCGGACCGCCGGCAGGATGGCGGTCTCGATACCGCGGCTCATCAGCGAGTACTCGATTTGCAGGCCGGTGACGGGGTAGACCGCGCTGGCGCGCCTGATGGTCTCGGGCCCCATCTCCGACAGGCCCAGGTACCGGACGTAGCCGGCTTCGATCATCTCCGCGATAGCGCCCACCGTGTCTTCGATGGGAACGCGGTGGTCCAGCCTGGCCGGCTGGTACAGGTCGACGTAGTCGGTGCCGAGCCTGGTCAGCGTGTAGGCGAGCGAGTTCTTCACCGCGGTCGGGCTGGCGTCGTGCCCGATGAACGCCCCGTGCGGATCGCGCTGGCCGCCGAACTTCACCTGGATGAAGACGCTGGAGCGGTCAGCGCCCCGCAGCGCGTCGCGGAGCAGCAGCTCGTTGTGACCCATGCCATAGAAGTCGCCGGTGTCCAGCAGCGTGATCCCGGCATCGAGCGCTGCCCTGATCGTGGCCTTGCTCTCGTCCTCATCGGCCGGGCCGTAGATGCCGGACATCCCCATCAGGCCCAGGCCCACCCTGGATACCTGCGGTCCGCCGCGGCCTAGTTCAGTCAGCTGCACGCGCCTCCAGATGTCGACATGTAGACAGGCTCGCCCTGGACGAACGTCGCCAGCACGCCTGTGCTGCCGATCGCTGACGCCGGCCCGGCGAAGGGATCGCGGTCGAGCACGACCAGGTCGGCGAGCTTGCCCGGCTCGATCGTGCCGGTCTCGTCGTCCAGGTGGTTAACGTACGCCGAGCCGATGGTGTAGGCGGCGAGCGCCTCGGCCAGTTCCAGGCTCTGGCCGGGCAGGAACGGCTCGGCCTGCGCTCCGGTCGCGCCCTGCAGCGAGCGGTTAACAGCGACATGGATGGCCCGCAGCGGATTCGCGCTGCTGACCGCCCAGTCGCTGCCGGCGGCCAGCCGGGCACCGGATCGGAACAGGTCCCCGAATACATACTGGCGCGCGGTTCGCTCCGGGCCGATGAACGGGATCGTCAGCTCGTCCATCTGCGGCTCGTGCGCAGCCCATAGTCCCTGGATGTTCGCTGTCACATCGAGCTCGGCGAATCTGCGGACGTCATCGGGGTGCACGACCTGCAGGTGCGCGATGTGGTGCCGGTTGTCGGTCCAGCCGTTCGCGGTGCGGGCTGCCTCAATCGCGTTGAGCGCCTCTCGAACGGCGCGGTCGCCGATCGCGTGCACGTGCACCTGGAAGCCGAGGGCGTCCAGCTCAGTGATATACCCCAGCAGCGCGACCGGGTCGACATGCGACAGGCCGCTGCCGTGCGGATGACAGCCCGTCGGGTCGTGATAGGGCTCCAGCATCGCGGCGCTGAAGTTCTCCGCCACGCCGTCCTGCATGATCTTCACAGTGTTCGCCCGGAACCGGGGGCCCCGGCCACGCTCCCGCCTGGCCAGGATGTCCGGAACCTGGCTGCCGTCCCTGGCACGGTCCCACCACAGGGCTCCCTCGACACGCGCGGTGAGCTCGCCGCTGGCCGCGGCTGCCAGGTAGACCGGCAGCGGGTCGGGGCTGCCGAGGTAATCCCCGACGATCGCGTCCTGCCAGGCAGTGATGCCGCGCGCGTGCATATGCTGCTGCGCGAGCAGCAGCCCGGCCAGCCGCTCATCGAAGGTGAGCTCCGGTACGAGGTCGCCCACCAGGCTCGCGGCGCCCTCATGCAGGGTCCCCTGCGGACTGCCGTCAGCCGCGCGCTCGATCCGGCCATCGGCAGGATCATGCGTCCGGGCATCTAGTCCAGCCAGCTCGAGCGCGCGCGTATTCGCCCAGGCGCCGTGGCCGTCCCGGTTCGATAGGTACGCGGGGCGGCCGCCGGTGACCCGGTCCAGCGTCTCCCGGTCAGGCGTGCCGCCAGGGAACCACTCCATCCGCCAGCCCGAGCCCGCAATCCACTCGCGCTCAGGGTGGAGCCTGGCATAGCTCTCAATCCGCTCGAGGGCATCGTCCAGGTTCGCGACGCCCATCAGATTGCAGCCGACCATCGTCACGCCGGCGAACGCCGGGTGCACGTGCGCGTCCTGGAATCCGGGCAGCAGCGCGCGGCCGCGCAGGTCGATGACTTCCGTGGCAGGGCCGATCAGTTCCTGTATGCGCGGATCGCCGGCGTTACCGATCGCCTCGATCCGGCCGCCCGCGACCGCGACCGAGCTCGCCGGGCTGCCGTCGGCGGCGGTCGCCGGGACCATCCGCCGCCGGCTCGCGTCGGCCGTGTAGACCGCGCCCCCGGCGAAGACCAGCTCCGCGTGCTGCTCCATGCAGATCCGCCTTTCAGGTGCCGCAGGAGTCCCCCCGGGCGGGCAGGTGAGCTTTACAGGCCGGATCCGGCCGCCAGCTCGAACACCGTGTAGGGCCGCGACGGGCCGACTTCCTCGATGCTGGCCACGGCTCCGGCCGGCACTTCCTGCCGGATCCGGGCGGCGAATTCCTCGGCCTGGTCGGCATTATTCGCGCCGACGACCAGGAACCGCCAGCGGCGTACGACCGAGTAGCCCTCCGTCTTCAGCCGGGCTGCCAGCGCGACAGAATCGCGGTGGGTGGGCAGCTGCACCCGGATCTCGAACAGCGCGATGCCCAGGGCCAGCGACTCGCCGGTCTCCTCGGCATCCAGGCGCTTGCGCTCCTTCTCGATCTGGGCGGCAGTGGCCGGCAGCGCCACGTCCGCCGGCTCCCATTCCTCCTCGATCGGGTGCCAGCGCTCGATGGTGCAGTTCGCCGAGAGGCCGTGGCCCGACAGAATGTCGGCGACTGACTGCCGGGCGGCGACCGCGGCGTCATAGGTAGCCGTGTACAGGAACAGCTCGCTGCCGCCATCGGCACCGACCATCACCTTGCCGCCGAGCTTCCGGTGCACCTCGTCCTCGACCTGATGGGCGCTGAGGTGCGCGGCCGCCCTGCTGACCTGCCCGCCCTCGTGCATCCGGACGGTGACCCGCCAGTCGTTGTCGTCGGTCTGCGCGACGCCTGCGGCCGCGTCATTCTGCTCAGTCACGGGCGTGACTCTACCGTCGCGGCCGCGGCTGCCGTGCAGCGGCTGCGGCGACCGCCTCGTCCGGGTCTGTTCGTGGCGCCATCAGATGTGGCACAGTGCCGCCATGACGATGGCCATCACCTCCTCCGGTGCCGTAAGCGGCGAGCAGATCGACGGCGTGACGAGATTCCTCGGCATCCCCTATGCGGCCAGTCCGACCGGCTCGCGGCGATTTGCCGCCCCCGAGCCGCCCGAGCCGTGGGACGGCGTCCGGGAGTGCATCGCCTTCAGTGCGACGCCGCCGAAGCCGGAGTACGCGGCCCCGTTCGACACGATCCTGCCCGAGCCCAGCATCCCCGGCGACGACTGGCTCAGCCTGAACGTCTGGACGCGGGACCTGACCGGCGCGGCCCCGGTGATGGTCTGGATCCACGGCGGCGCGTTCGCCAATGGCAACTCTGCCGTGCCGATGTACGACGGTCATGCGTTCGCGCGCGACGGCGTCGTGCTAGTCACGATCAACTACCGGCTCGGCGTCGACGGATTCGCGCTCCTGCCGGACGCTCCGGCGCCTGCCAACCGCGGGCTGCTGGACCAGGTGGCCGCGCTGGAATGGGTCAGGGACAATATCGCCGCGTTCGGCGGCGATCCGGCCAACGTGACGATCTTCGGCGAGTCCGCGGGCGGGATGAGCGTGGCCACGCTGCTCGGCATGCCGCGCGCGCAGGGCCTGTTCCGCCAGGTCATCGCCCAGAGCGGGGCCGCCCAGGCCGGAGCCGATCCGCGCGACGCGGCCCTGGTGACCGCTGAGCTGGGCACTGCGCTCGGATTCGAGGCCACCGCGGCGAGCCTGGCCGATCTGGACCTGGACAAGCTCATCCAGGCACAGGCCACCGTACGGGATGCGATGGCCGCATCGCCGAACGCAGCCCGGTTCGGCCCGACCGTGGTGGCCACCTCGATGGCATTCCTCCCCGTCATCGACGGCGACGTGCTCCCGCTGCACCCGCTGGCAGCTCTGAAGGCAGGTGTCGGCTCGGACGTCGCGCTCATGACTGGCACCAACACCGAGGAGTTCCGGCTGTTCTTCGTGCCGACCGGGACAGCCGACATGGTGACTGACGAGACGCTGCCCGGCTTCCTGGCCGCTCTCGGCATTCCCGCCGACACCGCGCGCCGTCTACCGGGCGAACCGGCCGGGCGCCACCGCCGGCGACGTCCTCTGCGCGCTGGTGACCGACCGCTTCTTCCGGAATCCGGCGTTCGCCGCCGCCGAGGCACGGGCGGCCGCGGACGGGCCAGCCCGGACGTACCTGTACGAGTTCGCCTGGCGAAGCCCGGTCATGAATATCGGCGCCGCCCACGCCGTGGAGATCCCGTTCGTGTTCGACAACCTCACTGCTGCGGGCGCGGCGGTGGTGATCGGGACCGAGCCGTCAGCCGCGCTTGCGGCCGAGATGCATGCGGCATGGATCAGGTTCGCCGCCACCGGCGATCCGGGCTGGCAGCCCTTCGATGGCAGCTACCCGGTGATGATCTTCGGGGCTACACCCGGTAACGGCGCGGTCACGCTCGATCCGCGTGGCGACGAGCGGGCGAGCTGGCCCACGGACTGACGCCGCTCCTGCGGCACCCCAGGTATCGGGGCGGCCTCCTGGTTCATCGCCCACGAGGACTGAAAGCATCATAAAATCGTCACCGCTGCATGAACCAGGCGAGCAATATGAGGTGGCGGATGGACGAAGAGCATGCCGTGATCGCGAGCCTGCGGGACGCAGTCAATGCGCTTCCAGATGATCCTGCGCTCCGCATGCACCTGGCCAGGTTGCTGCTCACCGCCGGCCACCCCGACGAGGCCGTTACGCACCTGGCCGCCATCCTGCAGGCCGATCCGGCTCACTCGGACGCGCTCGCGCTGCTGGCCGCCCGGCACGCCGAGGCGCCGGAAGCCAGTCCGGCGCCTGTCATACCCGCTCAGCCAGCCGATTTCGACTGGGCCGAGGCGGAGGCCGAGCTCAGTGATGTGCTGCCGCCCAGGTTCGTGACCCCTGACGGCGGCAGCGCCGACGACGGCGAAGGCAGCCGGGGCGCGAGTGCCTTCGACGCTGACCGGCCGGGCCTGCTGCTCGCTGACGTGGCCGGAATGGCCGAGGTCAAGGCGCGGCTTGAGGCCGCCTTCCTGGCCCCGTTGCGCAATCCTGAGCTGCGCAAGCTCTATGGCAAGAGCCTTCGCGGCGGCCTGCTGCTGTACGGTCCGCCCGGCTGTGGCAAGACCTTCATCGCCCGCGCCGTGGCAGGCGAGCTCGGTGCCAGGTTCATGGCCGTTTCCTTCGCCGATGTCGTCGATATGTACATCGGCTCCAGCGAGCGCAATGTCCACGAGATCTTCGAAATCGCCCGGCAGAACTCGCCCTGCGTGGTGTTCCTGGACGAGGTCGACGCGATCGGACAGAAGCGCAGCCAGCTTCGGAGCACCCCGATGCGCAGCGTCGTCAATCAGCTGCTGCTCGAGCTCGACGACGTCACCCGTACCAACGATGGCGTGTTCGTGCTGGCCGCTACCAATCATCCGTGGGACGTCGACAGCGCGCTGCGGCGCCCGGGCAGGCTGGACCGGACCCTCCTGGTGCTGCCGCCCGACGAGGAGGCGAGGGCGGCGGTGTTCCGCTTCCACCTGCGTGACCGCCCAGTGGCCGGCATCCAGCTCGCGGCTCTCGCGGCCAGGACGGACGGCTACTCCGCAGCCGACATCGCCCACATCTGCGAGAGCGCGGCCGAGCTGGCCCTGCTCGACTCCGCCAGGACAGGCCAGGTCCGCATGATCGGGCAGGACGACCTGCTCGCAGCGGCCAGGCAGGTGCGCCCTTCACTCGGCCCCTGGTTCGACTCGGCCCGGAACGTGGTCCTGTTCGCCAACGAGGGCGGCGGCTATGACGGCCTGGCCGCCTACCTGAAGGAGCGGAAGATGCTGTGATCGCGGCCGGCCGTCTCCCAGGACGCCTGGTCGGCTGATGACTGCCGAGCTGGGCATCGAGCTGAACCGGGCGAGAATGATGATCGAGCTTGGCCGCCACGGCGACGCCGCCCGGTTGCTGTCGGCCGTCCTGGCCGCGGATCCGGCCAGCAGCCGCGCCTGGTGCCTGCTCTCCCGCGCGTACCTGGGCAGCGGCGAACTGGCTGAGGCCGTCGGCGCGGCAGGCCGGGCCAGCGCCCTCGATCCCGGCAGCGACTGGCCACACCGTCTCGCCAGCACGGCCCTGCTCAGCCTGAACCGCTGCGATGATGCGGTGGTGGCGGCCCTCGAGGCCCGCCACCTCGGGCCGCATTTCTGGCGGTCCCACGTGTGCCTGGCTCAGGCGGCCACCGCCGATGGTCGGCATGACCTGGCCGCGGAGGCTAGCCGTGCCGCGCTCGCGCTGGCGCCGGATCAGGCCGACGTGCACGTCACAGCCGGAAAGGTCGCGCTGAGCCGAGGCGATACGACCAAGGCCAGGAGGCACCAGCAGGCCGCGCTCGCACTCGACCCTGGCCACAGCGGCGCGCTAAACGAGCTCGGCCGGATCAGCCTGCACTCGCGCGACGCGGCTAGCGCGGCTACGCATTTCCTGCGCGCCGCCAGCATCGCCCCGCGTAATGGCGTCTTCGGCCGCAACTGCGAGCTGGCTCTCAGCCGTCTCGGGCGCGGGCTGGCCGGCCTGCACCGTGCTCGCGCTGGCGGTGCTGGCGGCCGCCGCCGCCCTTGCAGTGCTAGGCCAGCCAATCGCCGCCGCCGCCCTTGGGCTTACCGAACCAGCCCTCGCGCTCTGGATAGCCGTCCGGTTCCGGGCCATCCCGAAATCCGCTCGCCGCCACCTGCCCCGCTTGCTGCTTGCCAGCGAGACGCCGGCTGGCTCGCTGTCTCACCCCGGTTGCGATGACCCAGGCGGCCGCCCGTCATCGCGGCCAGGAAAGCCCCCAAAGCCCCCAGAACGGGAACGCGGCAGCTGCCGGCTCATGCCGCCCGGCAGTCCGCGGTCCCTGGGCACGCTGACCAGGCCATACCAGGCCAGCCCGCCCGATCGACTGCTGTGTCCTCCGTGCCTCCACAAGCGGACGGATCAGGCGGCGCACTCCCGGCAAACCGGCTGGCCGCTGCTGCTGTCGGCAAGCTGGCTGCGGTGATGCACAAGGAAGCAACTCGAGCAGGTGAACTCATCCGCCTGACGCGGAATCACCCGGAACGAGAGCTCCTCGTTTGAAAGGTCAGCGCCAGGAAGCTCCAGCGACTCGGCGACGTCATCGGGATCGATGTCAATCGCGGTCGAGGACTTGTCCATCCTCCGCGCCTGCAGCTCCTGCAGGCTGTCCTCCGTAACGTCGTCGTCTGTCTTCCTCGGGCTGTCGTAGTCGGTAGCCATCTCGGCCCTTACCCCTCCATCTTTACTAACCTCGTCGCGCGCTTGTAACGCTCAGGGCGGCTCGGTTGTGCCCGAATCCGGCGGGGAATTCTGCCACGTCCGGCGAGGTGCTACACCTAACTGGGCCGATTAGCCGGCACGTGTCGCGATGAGCGAACAGCGAATACTCCCATACCCGGACAATCAGTGGGGTCGACTACTCCGCTGATCACACCAGTCACTTTTTACGCAGGCGTAACTTAGTCGATTCGGCCCACTGACCTGCAGAAAGTGCGTATGGTACGAACCGCACCACAGGTCCCTTCCCGCATGCATAGCGGAGTCCCCGTCCATGCCCCAGCAAACGCCGCTGTTTCCTGGCGATCCGCGCCGACTCGGCCGGTATCGACTGGGCGGGCGGATAGCGGGCATTCCGTCAGAAGACCCGATCTTCATCGGCATCGACCCGGCCGGCACCGAGGTTACCATCTGCCTGCTGCGCGGCGACTGGGCGCGGGACGCGGCAGCCAGAGACAGGTTCGCTGCCGAGGCCGCGGTTGCAAAGCGCGTGCCGCCGTTCTGTGCGGCACGCGTGCTGGACGCCGGCCAGGACCCGGCTGGCGCCTACCTGGTGAGCGAGTACATTCCGGGCCCCTCACTGCTGGACGTCGTTGCCGCCGACGGTGTGCGCCGCGGGCAGGACCTGGAAGCGGTGGCCCTCGCCATGGCCACCGGGCTCGCCTCGGTGCACCAGGCCGGGCTCGTGCACGGCAGCTTCGGGCCGGAATACGTGATCATGGCCACCGACGGGCCGCCGCGCATCGTCGAGTTCGGCATCACGCCGCCCTATGGCGTGGCCACGCCGTCGGCGGACATGCTGGCCTGGGCTCAGACCGTCGTCTTCGCGGCCTCCGGCCGCCCGGCCGCGACCATCGACGATCTGAACGTGCTGCCTGGCTACATCCGCGAACCGGTACAGCGATGCCTGGATCTGGAGTCGGCCGAGCGGCCCGCCGCCCGCACGGTCGTGCTGGGACTACTGGGCGACGGCGCCCTGCCAGCCGGAGTCCTAGCCGAGGGCGCCAGACGTGCCGCCAGGTTCGCCGCACACGCCCGGCATGACCAGCTCTCGGGTCACTCTGCGGCTGACCGCCCGCGCCTGGCCAGCCAGCGCCCCGGGTCCGACGTCTATCCGGGCGCCCGCCCACCAGGCGCGCGCCCGCCGGCTGTCCTGGAGGGCCGTGGGCCTGGCCGACCCGCCGCTGCGATGGGGTCACGGCACTCTCACGGCACCGCGCCGGCCGGCCAGCGCCGCCAGGCCCGGTCAGCTGGGCGGGCACGGGCCAGGCGGCCGGCGAGCCGGCTGGCTGATCGGCGTCGTCGTGGTCATTGCGGCAGCCGTCGCTGTCGTCGTGCACCTGGCCCAGGCCACGTCGACCGCCAGCCAGCACTCGGCGAGCATCGACCAGACGACGAAGAGCCGGTCGCCGTCGCCGTCGCTCTCGCCAAGCGCCGGACCCTCGACTCCGGCCGCCTTCGCCGGCTCGTGGAGCGGCCGGGTGCGGCAGCCTCCGACCGACACCTATCACGTCAGCATTGGCCTGACCGGTGGTGCCACCTCCGGGACCATCAGCTACTCAGGCACCAGCTTCAGCTGCTCCGGGGCGCTGAACGTGACGAACGCGACCCCGACCGTGCTGACTCTGAGCCAGGTCATCATCCACGGCAGGTCCCAGTGCGAGAACGGTCACGTCACCATCACCCTGACCGGGACGAACGCCATCCGGTTCAGCTTCCACAGCGGTGGCCCGATGGCATCAGGGACGCTGAGCCGCCGCTAAGCCCGGCGGCAGGCGGTCTGCATCCAGGCTGGCGAGGAGCTCACGCAATTCGGCGAAGAGCGCCGGAGCCGCTGCGAGTGTCATCGCCATTCCGGCTTCCCCGCCGCGCAAGTCGCCCGTCATCGCGCCGGCCTCGCGCGCGATGAGGCCGCCCGCCGCGATGTCCCAGTAGTGCGTGCCCTGCTCGTAGTAGGCGTCGACCCGTCCGGCGGCGACCGAGCACAAGTCCACCGCAGCCGCCCCGGCGCGCCTGATGTCGCGCACTCTCGGCAATACCGCCGCCACCACCTGGCCCTGCCCGGCTCGCTGCCGCGCTGGATAGCCGAACCCGGTGGCGACCAGAGCATCCCGGAGTGCCACCCCGGTGTTGCACGCCAGTCGCTGCGGTCCGCTGTCCCAGTCCGAGTCCAGCCAGGCGCCGCCGCCGAGAATCGCGCGGAATGTACTTCGCTGCAGGGGCACGCACACCGCTCCGGCAACCACGACGCCGGCCACTTCGGCCGCTATGCTCACCGCCCACGCGGGAAGCCCGTAGAGGAAGTTCACCGTGCCATCAAGCGGGTCGACGATCCACCGCACGAGCCCGGCGCCCGTCTCGCCGCCCTCCTCGCCCAGGATGGCGTCGGCGGGCCTGGCCGCCTGCAGCCGCTCCCTGATCAGCTTCTCCGCGGCCCGGTCCGCCTCCGTCACCACGTCAGTGGGGCTGGACTTGGTCTGGACTACGGCGACCTGGTCCCGGCACGACATCAGCAGCTCACCGGCCTCCTGGGCCACTTCGCTGGCGAGTGCGGCCAGTGCGTCCGGCTCGATGCCGGTCGGCGTGCTCACCTGGCAGCCGGACGCCGGGCCGGGCCGGCGCCGCAGCAGCCGGGCGGGCATGAGTCCGGGCCGGCCCCAGAGCGCCAAGCGCAAGCGGCGCGGTCCCGTCGAGACGCTCGCAGACCAGGTCGGTGATCATCGACACGAACCTCGGGTCGGTGCCGGGGGTCGCCGCCCTGGCGAGAGTCAGTCCCAGCAGGCGCGCGGTCTGCGCCGCCTCCACGTCCAGGTCGAACTTGACCTCCACGTGATCGCTGACGAAGCCGATCGGCACGAGGACAGCCGCCCGCGAACCCGCAGCGGCGAGTTCAGCCAGCAGGTCGTTGACGTCGGGCTCGAGCCACGGCTGAGAGGGCGGCCCGCTCCTGCTGGAGTACGCCAGGTGCCACGGCCGCTGATAGCCGATCTCGGCAGCGACCTGCCGGGCCGCATCCGCCAGCTGAGCCTGGTATGCGCCGCCGGACGGACCGCTCGCGTCGGCCATGCTGACCGGGATGCTGTGCGCGGTGAAGATCAGGTCGAAGTCGTCGCCACCGCCGGGCAGCGAACGTGCGGCATCTGTCGCCGCGGCTGCGAACGAAGCGATGAAGCCGGGATGGTTGAAGTACTGCCGGATCTTGTCGACCTGCGGTGCGCGCTCCCCCACCTGCTCACGGGCCCGCGCGATGTCATTGAGGTACTGGCGGCAGCTGGAGAACGAGCTGTAGGCAGAGGTCACGAACGCCAGGGCTCGGCGGACCCCCGCGTCGGCCATCTCGGCCAGCGTGCTGGCCAGGTACGGGTCCCAGTTCCGGTTCCCCCAGTAGACGGGCAGGGCAACGCCGCGCGCCGCGAAGTCCTTCTCGACCGCTGCGATCAGATCCCGGCACTGCTGATTGATGGGGCTGACCCCGCCGAAGTGGTAGTAATGCTCGGCCACCTGTTCCAGCCGTTCTAGCGGGATGTTCCGGCCGGCCGTGACGTTCTGCAGGAACGGCATCACGTCGGCAGGTCCCTCTGGACCGCCGAACGAGACGAGCAGGAACGCGTCGTAGGGAGCCATGCTCCTATCCAACACTGGCAGCCGGCCCGGTCGGGCCACGCTAGCGGTAGTCGGCGGCGTACTCGGCCGCAAGCGCGAGCACCTCGTTGACATACCAGTCTGCGTGGTTGTAATCGAAGATCGCGTTGTAGAGCGAGCGGCCACCCGCTGCCGCGCCGTCCGCGCAGAGCATCCTGGCCGCCGACGGCACGGCGTCGTACGGGTTCATCACGTCGGGCGGCCCGGTCTGGCCGAAGGCATCGATGCCCCACTGCGCCCAGGTCGACGGCAGGAACTGCATCGGCCCGAGCGCGCCGGCGCTGGACGGTCCCATGTTCGCACCGTCCCCGCTCTCGATCTGGCCGATCGCAGCCAGCACCGTCCAGGACAGGCCAGGACAGTAGGTCGCGGCCGAGGACTTGAAGAGCTGGATGTAGGTCGTCGGCACCGTTCCCGTTGGAACAGAGCTGACCGGGAGCTGGCTGCGGAGCTGCTCGATCCGGCCCGTCGGGCCGAGGATGCCGGCCACCTTCCTGGTCAGCGTGGCCATGCTCACACCGGGTGCGCTGATGAGCCCGGCGACCCGGTGCACGAGCCCGAGCTGGTCCGATGTCGCCGGGTTGACCATGAGGTCAACGCCAGCCAGGCTGAGCCTCGCCGCCATGCCGAACTTCACGACCTGCGTCGATGCCCCGACCAGCTGGTAGGACTCGCCTTGCCGCAGCGACAGGGACTTGCTGGCGCTCTGGTCCGCCACGAAGTCGCCCCTCGCCAGGTCGGTCCAGAAGGCCTGGTCTGACGCTGTGCGCAGCGGGACCCAGGAGCGGAAGGTGGCCGGGTTGACGCCGATCACGCTGACCGGCCGCCCGCCTGCAGTGATCCGCGCGCCGTCGAAGGTGATCATGTTTCGCAGGCCGCGGATCTTGCCGAGCCGAGCGATCTGCCGGGCGGTTAGCCCGTCGGGCGCCACGATGAGCAGGTCGGGAAGGATGATCTGGCGGAACGAGCCGGCTTCGGCGGCTTGCCGTGCAGTGGCGGCTGCCGCAGCCCGGTTCGAGCCTGCACTGCCGGTCGCAGAGTGCCCGCGGACTACTGGCAGCGGCATCGCCTTGGCGGAATTGCCGCTATGCAAAGCGACGGCGACAACAGCTAGCGCGAGCCCTCCGACAACGGCGATGGAACTGCCCACGCGCACGTGCCGGCGCACAGACAGCCTGGCAGGCGCAGCTGAACCGCGAGCGCTCCGCAGGAAGCGTCCCATAACGGGTCCACCCTAACTGCAGGGTCCGCCACGCGCAGCAGGCCGGTCAGCGAACGTCCGGCCAACAGTACGCAGCGGGCTCCTGCCCGTCCACCCCCCGGCAACCGACCCGCCAATTCCGGATACGGTCGGAGCCGGAGGTTGCACACCGATGTCAGACGTTCCCGCCAGGCTCGAAGCTGGTCAGCTCGAGCCCGACGAGCCGGCCGAGCCCGGCGATGGCGTCAACAGGCGGCACCCCGCCGCCAGGTACCCTGCCGCCGAACACCCGGCCGGAAGATACCCCGGCGCCAAGTACGTGGCCCTCCTGCGCACGCCGGGAGCCGCCCGCTTCTGCGTCAGCGCGATGATCGGCCGGGCGCCGATGTCGATGTTCGGCCTCGGCACGGTGCTGCTGGTCGCGGCCAGTACCGGGCGTTATGGCCTGGCGGGGCTGGTGTCGGGGGCGGGCTCGATCGGGTATGCGGTCTGCGCTCCGCAGATTGCCCGGCTGGCGGACAGGTTCGGGCAGCACCGGGTGCTCCGGCCGCTGATTGCGTTCTTCGCCAGCTCCTGCGTCGTCTTCGTGCTGTGCGCTGAGCTCCGGGCGCCGCTGTGGCTGCTCATGATCACCGGCTGCCTGGCAGGCTCGTCCATGCCGTCGCTCGGCTCGATGGTCCGGTCACGATGGAGCGCGCTGCTGGCTGATCCGGCCGCCCTCCAGTCGGCGTTCGCGCTGGAATCGGTCGTCGACGAGATGGTCTTCGTGATCGGGCCGGCGCTGGTAACGGTGCTGGCCACCGCGGTGCCGCCAGCCGGCATTCTGCTGTGCATGGTGCTGGCGGTCGCCGGGACGCTGTTCTTCGCCGCGCAGCGGCAGACCGAGCCGCCCGTCCGGCCGCCCGAACCTCGCCAGCGCCCAGCTGCCGCCCAGGGTGACGGCGCTGTCAAGGGCTGTCGCGGTCTTCTCGATCGCCTCCCCGCGCCTGGGCTGCTCACCATGGCCCCGCTGTACCTGTGCCTCGGCGCCATGTTTGCCTCCATCGACCTCAGCACCGTCGACTTCGCCCAGCGGCATGGCCACAAGCCGCTGGCCGGCCTCATTCTCGGCACCTATGCTTTCGGGAGCGGCGTCGGCGGACTGTGGTACGGCTCGCGCGCCTGGCGGGCTCCGCTTGAGCGACGGTTCGCGCTGACCCTTGCCTTGACAGTGACCGGGGTCGCCACTTTCTGGACTCAGCCAAGTCTGCTATCCCTGGATGGCGGCGTGCTGATCGCGGGCCTCACGATCGCCCCGACGCTGATCGCCGGATATGCGCTGATAGAGCGCCAGACACGCGGGGCCCGCCAGACCGAGGCGATGACCTGGCTGTCATCGGCGATTGCGATAGGTGTGGCCGTGGGGTCCGCGATCTGCGGGCGGATCATCGATACCGTAGGGCCACGGTGGGGGTATGGGTTCGCGGCGACGTGCGGGGCGATCGCTATCTCGATATGCCTCCTGGGGCTGAGGAGGTTGCATGCGACCGCGGGGGCCAAAGCAGCACAATGGGCTAATGCGTAGTCATAGCCACCGATCACCGGCCACAGGCTGGCATAACTGGGCAGGCAACGTTACGGCGAGCCCGCTCCGGACGGCTTCGCCGGGCTCAGCGGCCGAAGTGGCAGCCGAAGTCGGCAAGGCCGCGGCCGCCGGCCTGACCGTGCGCATGGCTGGCAGCGGCCATTCCTTTACTCCGGCGGCGGTCACCGACGGCGTCCTGCTGCGACCGGACCGGCTCACGGCTATCAGGTCCGTCGACCCGAAGGCAGGGACCGTCACGGTCGAGGCAGGCTGCCCGCTGCACGTGCTGAACACCGAGCTGCTGGCGCGGGGCCTGTCGCTGGCCAACATGGGTGACATCCAGGTGCAGACGGTCGCGGGGGCGACCCAGACCGGCACCCACGGCACCGGCCGGGATGTTGGCGGAATGGCCGCCCAGGTGGCCGGCCTGGAGATCGCGCTGGCCGACGGAAGCATCGTGACCTGCTCAGCCGAATCCCCCGGCGGCGGGCTGACGTTCAGCGACGGCACCGCGGTCAACCTCTTCGACGCCGCCCGCGTCGGCCTCGGCGCGCTCGGCATCGTCACCGCCGTGACGTTCCGCGTCGTGCCTGCCTTCCTGCTTGAGGCCCGCGAGGAGCCGATGACCTGGTCTGCCGTGATCAGCCAGCTTGACGAGCTCACCTCCGACAACGAGCACTTCGAGTTCTACTGGTTCCCGCACAGCGAGGGCTGCCTCACCAAGCGGAACAACCGGACCGACGGCTCGGCACGCCCGCTCCCCCGCTGGCGCTACGCACTCGACGACGAGTTCCTGTCCAATACGCTCTTCGGCCTGACCTGCCAGCTTGGCCGGCGAGTGCCGTCGGTCATCCCGGCCATCAACTCGGCGGCGGCCAGGGCCCTCGGCGCACGGACGTACGTCGATGCCGCCTATCGCGTCTTCACCAGCCCGCGCCGGGTGCGCTTCAAGGAGGAGGAGTACGCGATTCCGCGCGCGGCCCTGTCGGATGTGCTGGCAGAGGTCCGTTCCCTATTCCGGCGGCGCGACTGGCGGATCAGCTTCCCGATCGAGGTCCGGGTTGCCCCCTCCGACGACGTGTGGCTGTCCACTGCCTACGGCCGCGACAGCGCCTACATCGCGATTCACGTCTTTCACTCCGCTCCGCACGAGCATTACTTCGCCGACGTCGAGGCCGTGATGACGTCCGTGGGCGGCAGGCCGCACTGGGGCAAGATGCACACGCGTGATGCCGATTACCTGGCCGGCGCCTATCCGCGGATGTCGGAGTTCATCGCCGTTCGGGACCTGGTCGATCCTGAGGGCCGGTTCGCCAACGCATATCTGCGCCAGGTACTCGGCTCCTGACCTGCCCCGTCGTTCCCCAGCCGGCCGGTTAAGGGCCTGGTCTGTGACCTTGGCACCAGGGATCACCGGGCACAATGAAGTACGTGCGATTCCTCAGCGAGCCCGCCCACGACCTCACCTACAGTGACGTCTTCCTCGTGCCGAGCCGGTCCGACGTCGGTTCGCGGCTTGACGTCGACCTGACGACCAGGGACGGCAGCGGTGCCACGATCCCGGTCATCGTCGCGAACATGACCGCCGTGGCCGGCGCGGATGGCCGAGACCGTTTCCCGCAGGGGTGGCATTGCGGTGCTGCCGCAGGACATACCAGTTGATGTCGTCGCGGACGTCATTTCCTGGGTGAAATCTCGTGATCTGGTCCACGACACGCCGCTCACCCTCCGGCCGACTGACACCACCGGGCACGCGCTGAGCCTGCTTCCCAAGCGCGCGCACGGCGCGATCATCGTCGTTGATGACGAGAGCAGGCCTGTCGGCGTGGTGACCGAAGCCGACTGCACGGGAGTCGACCGGTTCACTCAGCTCGGCCAGGTGATGTCGACCGAGCTGCTGACCCTGCCGGCCGGCACCAATCCCGAGCGGGCTTTCGGCCTGCTGCACGATGGCCGCCACCGGGTGGCGCCGGTCGTCGATCCGGCCGGCCGCTGCGTCGGCATTCTCACCCGCACCGGAGCGTTGCGCGCCACGCTCTACCAGCCCGCGGTCGATGCTCGCGGCCGGCTCCGGATCGCGGCCGCGCTCGGCATCAACGGCGAGGTGCCAAGCAAGGCGAAGCTTCTGCTGGACGCCGGCGCCGACCTGCTGGTGGTGGACACTGCGCATGGGCACCAGGAAAAGATGGTGCAGGCGCTGCGATCCGTCCGTGAGCTGAGCCCGACGGTACCTATCGCGGCCGGGAACGTGGTGACCGCGGCCGGTGTCGCCGACCTGGTCGCGGCCGGCGCGGACATCGTCAAGGTCGGCGTGGGGCCCGGCGCGATGTGCACGACACGGATGATGACGGCAGTGGGCCGGCCGCAGTTCAGCGCCGTGCTGGAGTGCGCCGCCGAGGCCCGGCGGCTCGGGCGGCACGTCTGGGCGGACGGCGGCGTCCGGTATCCGCGTGATGTGGCGCTCGCGCTCGCGGCCGGCGCCGCCAGCGTCATGATCGGCTCCTGGTTCGCCGGGACCTGCGAGTCCCCTGGCGACGTCTTCCGCGACGCGGACGGCCGGCTGTACAAGGAGAGCTTCGGCATGGCGTCGGCGCGCGCGGTGCGGCTGCGGGCGGCTGCTGATTCGCCGTTCGAGCGGGCTAGGAAGGAGCTTTTCGAAGAGGGCATCTCCTCCTCGCGGATGTACCTCGATCTCCAGCAGCCGGGAGTAGAAGACCTGCTCGACTCGATCACCGCGGGCCTGCGCAGTGCGTGTACCTACGCCGGCGCCGACAGCCTTGACGGCCTCTACGAGCGCGCAGTCGTCGGCATCCAGGGGGCAGCTGGCTACGCCGAAGGATTGCCACTGCCGAGCGGCTGGTAACCGACACCAGCTGACGCCATTCCTGCGATAGCCTGAGCCAATCGCCACGTTCTATCGGGGCATATCAGAACTGTCGTGTGCGGCCGCGGGGGTGTGATGGGCGTCGCGCTACGCCTCGCCGTTGCCGCTGCGGTTGCCGTCTGCGTCGTTCCCGCCGCCGCGCTTGCCGCTATTCCGCGGGCACATGCGTCGGTGCGCGTGACGCAGCCGGCCGACGTCGTGGCGGTGGCCGGCGAGCTTGTCAACGTCGCGACTGGCAGCCGGATGTGGAGCCGGGACAGGAACACGGAGCTGCCGATCGCCAGCATTACCAAGGTCATGACGGCGATGGTCGTGATCTCGGAAGGCGACCTGAACCGGAGGATCAGGGTGACCGAAGCCGCAGAAGAGTATGCGCAGGAGAACTCGGCCGACAGCGCGGGGCTGCATCCCGGCGATGTTCTTACTGCGCGGCAGCTACTGCCGGCAATGCTCCTGCCTTCCGGCGCGGACGCCGCCTACCTGCTCGCCAGAGCCTACGGCCCCGGCTGGCGTGCGTTCGTGCGCAAGATGAACGCGATGGCTCACCGGCTCGGCATGACCCAGACGCACTTCGCCAACTTCGACGGCCTGCCGTGGCCGACCGCGTACTCGACGTACTCGACGCCGCGCGACCTCATCATGATGGGCAAGGCGGCGATGCAGAATCGGGTCTTCCGGCGCATCGTCGCCGAGCCCGGCCGTCGCATCGCCGGAACTGCCCGCCACCATGAGTACTACTGGAAGAACACCAACCTGCTGCTCGACAGGTACCGAGGCACCATCGGCATCAAGACCGGCTTCACTCTCGCGGCGGGCTACTGCCTGCTGTTCGAGGCGCGGCGACACGGCAAGACGCTGATGGGCGTCGTGCTCGACAGCACGAACACTGACACCATCATGCGATTCACTGCCGCGGCCAACCTGCTGAACTGGGGCTTCGCCAGATAACCGATCTGGTGCGCCGACGGCAGGCACGCACCTGGGCTGACCCAGCAAACGGGCCAGCCCAGTTACTTGGCCGCGATTAGGAGCCGAGCGGGAACTCGATGCCAGCCAGCGAGGTGAAGTAGTTCTCGTCACCGCCGTTGCCGCCAACCTCGACGTCTCCGTTTGGCGAAACGACGATCCACGACTCACCGCTCGCTGCTTCGTTGAACGCCGTGAACCACAGGGAGTGCTTGGGCCGTGCGCTCTTCGGCAGGACCCCAATCACCGACGGAATGGGCGAGCTCTGGTTAGTCCGATCCACGGTGCCGGTCAGGTAGACGATGCTGTTGCTGACTGTGTAAGCCGGGTTGCCGGTGTGGAACGCCGTCCCTGCGGCCTTCCAGCTGTTCTTCAGTGGCAGCGCATGCCAGGTGATCTTCGGTGACGACCCCTGAGCAACGACGGTGGCGGCGTAACCGGCGCCCCCGCCGAGCGAGAACACCAAGGCGATTACCGAGATGACGATCGCGGGGGACTGATTCATCAGGTTGCGAAAACGGCTCATTACTTCCCCACTTCCCAAGGCCCGCCTGCGGATGCTGGCGATTATGGGGCAAACGCTAGTAACAAGTCAGCCGGCCAGCATGAACTTTAACTAGACCAGCCATGGGTCGGCTTATCCGGAGCGCGACCCGCAGCGCACGCGTCAGGCTGAGCACGGTGCGCGGCGGACCACCCGCGTGCCTGCCGGGCGAACTGCCCGCATTCAAGTACCGTGCGACCATGCGTGAATCGCCGCTGTCCGCCGAGGACATTCGTGCCGCCGCCGAAGTACACCAAGAGCTTGGGCCCGACTACGGCGACGCTGTGGTGGAGTCATTTCTCGCCAGGATCGACCAGCACATCGATGCGAGGGTCAAACAGCAGCTAGGCAGTGACACCAGACCGCGCCGACGGCAGATCGATCCGGCCCGGCTGAGCAAGCGACGGACTGTCTTTGCTGGTGCTATCGCAGGGTCAGTCGTGGCTGGGGCTCCGCTGACCGCTCTCGCCTGGGTGTGGCTCGGGGATGCTGGCCGCGGTCACAAGCCTCTGCTGTGGGTGTGGGTGGCAATCGTGGCTGTCTACGGGCTGGCCGCCTACCGACTGCGCCGACACTACCGGCCAACTGTAGCTCGATGATCGTGTGGCGCCGGGTTACAGTCTGGACATGAGCGGGGCTCACCGCAGCACGACGCAGAGCTCGATAGCGTCCGCGCGAAAGTCGGCCGTCTGGCTGGCTGTGCTGTTGGCTGTGGCCACCGTGATCTTGGCTTTGCTCGCGCTGCTAGCGTTCGTCGTCTATTTTGCGATCACGTATGAGCCACCGCCTTCACCCCCCGCGTGGATTCTCCCCGTCGCCATTGCGGTGCTAAGTGCGCTCTGGGTATTCGTGCTCGGCGACCTGGTCGGGAGCTTGCTGCGCAAGCGGGCACGCTCTCCCGTGGAGCGAACGCGCTTGATACGCAGCGTAGGGCTGCCTCTGGGCAGCACACTCATGTGGTTCGCCTACTTTGGCCAGCACTATGGCTGGTGGACGAACGGCGCGGTAGATTCCGCGCTGACCTGGACTGGCTGCACGTTGTGCCTCGGCGTCGCTGTTTTCTGGCTTATGGACGAGCACCATGTGCTGCCAGCGCTGAGAGCGCGCGTCGCCACTAGGCGCGGGCCTTCTAGCTAAACGCTCCAGGCACTTCGGTTGCGGCCTGTACCGGTGGCGGATGAGAATGCAAGGTCTTGCTGCCGTAGGGGCTGACGCCTGTTGTTGTGGCGGCGCCGACGTTTACCATCAGGTCATGACGGGCGCGCATCGCCGTCAGGGCTGGGACCCAGTCACGGTTGCGGGCGTCCGCGCGCTGCTCTGGCTAGTCGGCTTGACTGCTGTGATCGGAGTCTTTGCCTACTTCCTCGTCACGGACTGGAAAGACCTGTCGATCCTGCTTTTGGCCCTCCAGGTGATCATCACGGCGACATATGCCAAAGAGCTTGTCGTGAACGTCGTGCGCAACCGCACGCCTACGCCGGTGGTGATCGCTGACTGGATCGGAGACTTAGCGCTCTTGGTCGGATGGTTTGTCGTAGTGATGTCAGGTATCGGTCAGCACCTCGGATGGATGCACGGGGCGCTCGAATACGCACTCGTCAGCATCTTCGCGCTGTTCGCAGTGGGAATGCCTGTCTACTGGTGGTGGGGTCAGCGGCGCGCGTGGCTGTAGAGCGTCTTGGTGCCGTCGGGCCTGACGGCAGTGGTGGCAGCTGTCGGTCATTTTAGGTGACCGAAGCGCCTCGCCCATTGGGCACGCTTAGCGCTTACTTCGCCGAGGTCTCCGTTGGTGCAGCGGTGAACAGGACATCCCGGCCGGTCGCGGGCAGCTCAATCTGGTCGCCAAGGGCCCACTCGGTGACTCGGGCGACCATTACCGCGGGGATAGTGGGGGCAATGCCGGGGAGGGCCGGGATGTCATAGGCGGCATGGGCGTCGTGTGGCAGCGCGACATCCAGTCCGCGGCGAAGCGCCGACCTGGCAGTCGCGCTGACGCACATCTCTGACACGACGCCCGCGATGGCCAGACGGCGGACGCGGCGTGCGGTCAGGATGTCCCCGAGATCGGTGCCCTCGAACCCGTCGTCCGTGCCCTTGCGGACGGCTGTCTCGCCAGCGCCGGGCTCGATGTACAGGGCCCAGCCTGGCGTGCCCGGTTCGTCCTCCGTTCCGGGGGCACCGTCGTTTTGCAGATGAATGATCAGGCTCCCGGCCTGCCTGGCTCGGTCAAGAAGATCCGTAGCTGCAGCGAGTAGAACTCTGGCATCTGGCACTGCGTCAGGTCCTGTGACGAACGCGGCCTGCAGATCCACCAGGATCAGGCAATCGACCGGCACCGTCGTCATCGCGGCATCCTGCCAGCGCGACAGCTCTTGCCGCAACAGGGCTTGCGCCACGAAGGTTTACGCTCCGAGGTTGGCCGGGCGGCTTTGCTGGGTGACGGGTGGCTATGGATCGTTTCCGCTTGGCGGCGACTTTGCCGACAGCTACAGCTCGCCGATGGGGAGCGAGAATCGGCGGCAGACGTGAACGCGCGTGAAGCGTGCCCGCATGTCCGGTTCACGATCTAGATCGGCGTGCAGGAACACCTTGATCAGGTCGAAATCAGGGCTGCATTGAGCTGCATCGGCGGGCTCACCTGCCTGGGCGTAGCAGTCCGCGTAGACGTGCAGGTAGTGATCGCTCTCAGTAGCGAAACGTGAGCGATACCATCGCAAGGTTGGCTCGTCGTCGCGGGTCCAGGCTTCGATCGTGGTCGCGCCCAGGTCTCGAGCGCGCGTGCACGCCCGTGCCAGCAGCCTGGTGCCGATGCCCCGCCGCTGATGGTCAGGGTGCACAGCGATCGTGTCGATGGTGGCAACCTGCCCCTCAGCGAACAGGTCCAGGACGCCGACGATGGCGCCGGAGTCCTCGGCGACTAGCTCGGCACCTGGGACCGGCGACTTCTTGGCGGGCACAACGTCATCGAAGTAGGCGGTGCCCAGGAAGGACAGCACCCGGCAGCGGAGCCAGGCCTGCTCATCCGATGGCTCATAGTTGCGAATCGCGACTGGCACCCGCCGATGGTGGGCCCGCCAACCCTGCTAACGCAAGCAGGTTTATGAGACACGGCGGCAGCCTCGCCGTAGACGTAGTGCGATGATCGCCGCTTGGCCGTGTATTACGCCGCTTTGCTGGGCGGCGGGTGGGAGTGCAGGGTTTTGGTGCCGTCGGGGCTGACGGCGGTGGTGGTGCCGTCGGGGTGCAGGGTGAACACCCAGCCCCACCGGTGGATGGCGATGAGGTGATGGAACCGGCACAGCAGGGTGAGGTTGACCAGGGCGTGCCAGCCGCCGTCTTTCCGCGGCAGCACATGATGGACTTCGCAGGCGGCGGCGGGCACGTCGCAGCCGGGGAACCGGCAGTGCTGGTCCCGCCGGCGGACGGCGCGCCGCAGGTGCAACGGGATGGTGTCGATCGCGGCGGGGATGTCCAGCGGCAGGCTGACGGTCGAGACCGGGAGGCCGGTGACGTGGCGGCGCAGCCACGCGGCCCGGCCCGACGGCCCGGACAGCAGCGCCACCGCTGCCGCGAGCACGTCGCCGTACGGCGCCGCGGCGCCGGCGGTGGCCGACTGCAGCCCGTCCTGGCACTCCGACTGCGGGCCGACGAGCCGGGCGAGCAGCCCGTGATCGGCCCGGCCGGTGATCACCGGGGCGATCACCGCGTCGCACGCCGCGCCGGGCCCCGCGGCCCCGCCGGTGTGGTTCAGCAGTTCGTCGAGGGTGATGCCGAGTTCGAGGCGGACCGGCTGCCCGGCCCGCTGCGGCAGCAGCCCGTCGGCGGCCAGCAGCCGCAGCAGCGCTTCCTCCAGCGCGTCGTGGCGGCGCTGCGCGACGCTGCGGTCATCCTCGGGCCCGGCCGGTGGACAGGGAATCCAGCACCGCCTGGACCGCGGCGGCGCACCGGGCGGTCAGGTCCCCATCGAGGCGGCCGGCACCTTCGAACGTGGTCGCCAGCCGCAGCCTGCGGTCCTCGAACCCGTCCGGGTCACGGTCGGGCTGGGCGTGCGCGCGGAACAGCTCCCCCGCAATCCCGGCCAGGTCACTCAGCGCGGCGCCGGCAGCGGCGGCGCCGAGCAGCTCGCCGTCCGCCTGGTCGCGGACAGCGGCGGGGAGCCGGTCGGTCCAGTCCGCGATCTGCCGGCGCCCACGACGCCGAGATAGCGCCCGAGGCCAGCGCAGCCGCGAGGAGTCGATGTGCCTGGAGGCAGTGCATCCAGGCGACCTTCGCGCCCGCGGCCGGGCGGGTGGCCTGGGTCTGCCAGGTCAGCCACGCCCGCGGCGACCGGTGCCCGTCACCGGCCAGCCCCCCGCCCGGCACGCTGAACGCCGCCAGCACCCGCGCATGCGCCGCCGCCTGCCGCGACTCCGCCACCGCCAGCACGCGCAGGCAATCGGCCTGCAGGCCCTCCGGCCAGGCGGCGGGATCGGAACGGGCCAGGAACTCCAGTGCCCCGGAGAGATACGCCAGTGCCTGCGCCGCATCCGCCGGCCGCACACTCCCGGCAACGGGAGCAGCGTGCGCGGACAACAAGCCACCGCTGTCTGCGACAGCCGAGATGGTCGCTTGAGGGACAGCCCCGAGAGGCGAGGTTGCCGGCGGCGGCGCAGCGTCAGCTAACCGCGCGAACGCACCCGCCGACTCCCCCGACAACGCCGACACACTCGACAGCCCACGCTGCCGACGCGGAGCCCTACGACGGCGCGGACCCTCAGCGCCCGCAGCGACACTCCCGTCGCCCGCGGACCCATCCGCAGCACCGGCAGCACCATCACGCGGAACACCAGGAATGTCCCAGCCCGAATCCGTCATGGCCTGCCTCCCTCCGCCCGCCATTAGTCGATCACGTGTTCGATTATAGTGCTCAGCACTGACATTTTCGGCGACCTGGCAGTCCGCATGGTGACTTCTTTGTGCGTTGTCGGCGCTGAGCAGAAATGCGGGTGCGGTCTCGCGCCCGTCCGCGGTACGGTCACGCGGTGGACAATCCGGACGGCTACTTCGGCGAGCGGGTCGCGGCCGAGTACGACGACAGCGAATCCGCCATGTTCGACTCGGCCGCGATTGGCGCAACAGTTGACGTGCTGGCGGAACTGGCCGGCACTGGCCGGGCACTCGAGTTGGGCATTGGCACCGGGCGTATCGCGCTCCTCCTATCTCAGCGTGGCGTCCCTGTTCACGGCATCGAGCTGTCCAGGGCGATGGCAGCCAAGCTGCGCGCCAAACCGGGCGGCGACGCGATCGGCGTAACGTTCGGCGACTTCGCCACGGCACGAGCGGATGGCACGTTCTCGCTGGCGTACCTCGTCTTCAACACGATCATGAACCTGACGACGCAGGACGCGCAGGTCGCGTGCTTCGCCAACGTCGCCGCGCAACTGTCGCCCGGCGGTTGCTTCGCCATCGAGGTCATGGTCCCCGACCTGCGCAGGCTGCCGCCCGGCCAGACCGCTGTGCCATTCGAGATCGGGGCCAAGCGAATCGGGTTCGACGTCTACGACGTCAGAACGCAGGCGATGAGCTCGAACTACGTGACGACTGACGGCAGCCGCGCCGAGTTCACGTCAATCCCGTTCCGGTATGTGTGGCCGGCCGAACTCGACCTGATGGCACGCCTCGCAGGCATGCGGTTGCGAGAGCGATGGGAGGGCTGGCGGCGGGAACCGTTCACCAGCGAGAGCCGACAGCACGTCTCGATCTGGGAGAAGCCAGGCGACTGACGAAGCTGGCCGCTAGGCCACTACGTCGGGGCTGGCGGTCACCGCCGATGGAGCCGCAGCCCACTTCGCGATCCGGTCCAGCAGCGCTGGGCTCATGCCTGACTCCGCATGCGCGATGCCCGGCTCGATCCACAGCTCCTTGGGCTGACGAGCCCCGGCGAAGATCTGCTCAGCGTGGTCGGCTGGGAAATAGCCGTCGCGGTCGCCGTGCACGACCAGCAGCGGTGTCGGCGCGATCCGCGCAGCCGCCTCGGCAGGCGGCATCGGCACCGGGTCCCAGCGACCCTGGTTGATCCGGGTATTCATGACCAGCTGCGCGAGCAATCGCCCAGCCTTGTGCTCGATCGCCCAGTGCACTCTGCGCATGGACGGAGTGCCGCGGTAGTACCAGCGACCGGGGCCGCTGACCGAGACCACTGCATCCGCCCCGCCCATGAGGGCGGCGTGCCGCAGCACCACCGATGCACCCATCGAGAAGCCGACGGCGACCACCTGCTCGTAGCCGAGCTCACGGGCGTAGCGCACCGCCACGTCGAGGTCGTAGATCTCCTTGTCACCGAGCGTCGACGCCCCGCCGGAACGGCCGTGCCCGCGAAAGTCGAAGGCAACCACCCCGCCGTGCAGGTTGAGCCTGCGGGCGACCCGCCAGACTTGCGGCTGCCGCCAGTTCAGGGTGAACCCGTGTGCTACTACGAACCCAAGGGCGCGATTCCCCGGCAAGTGGACTGCCTCGATCGGCACCGCATCCTGGGTTACCAGCGTCTCGGCCTTGGCCACGAGCTTGGTCATGTCCCTATTGTGCGGGACGGATTCATCCGTATGGCCACTAGGTCTTCCCCGTCCGGCCTAGCTGCGGCAGGCTGGTGGCCCGCCTGGAATGTCCTGCTGCCCGCGTTTGACCGCCCGTGTTTGACCCACCGCACCGGAGATGATCATGCCCGTGCTCGAACAGCTCATTTCAGCAATCAAGTCCGCTGATATCGAGATCATCGACCTCACGGCCAGGCTGGAGTCCAGCACGCCGATCATCCGGCTGCCGGAGCCGTTCGCCAACACTGTCCCGTTCACGCTGCAGGAAGTCAGCCGGTACGACGCGCGAGGGCCCGCCTGGTACTGGAACAACATCAGCACTGGCGAGCACACTGGCACCCATTTCGATGCGCCAGTGCACTGGATCACCGGTCGCGACGGGGCGGACATCTCGGACGTTCCGTTGAGGAGCCTGATCGCACCCGCGGTAGTGCTTGATTTCAGCGCCGAAGCCAGCGCCGACCCGGACTTCCTCCTGGAGCCCGAGCACATCAAGCAGTGGGAATCAGAACACGGTCCGCTGCCGACCGGCGGCTGGCTGCTCTACCGGACCGGCTGGGACGCACGGTCCGATAGTCAGCAGGACTTCCTGAACGTCAACGAGACCGGCCCGCACACGCCAGGAGTATCAGTCGCCTGCGCGCGGTGGGTCGCGGAGGAAGCGCCGGTGATCGGCATTGGCGTAGAGACCGTGGGTACCGACGCTGGTGCTGCGCACTCCTTCGATCCGCCGTTCCCATGTCATTCTGCATTGCTCGGAGCCGGCAAGTACGGGCTGACACAGCTGCAGAATCTTGCGTCCGTGCCCGCCACCGGTGCCGTGATCGTCGCGGGGCCGCTTCCGATCGTGGGCGGGTCCGGCAGCCCCGCCCGCGTGCTGGCGCTGGTGGAGCGCACGACGTGAATGTCACCGATGCGATCGCCAGGGAGCTGACCGGCCTGGGCGCCGACACCGTCTTCGGCGTGGTCGGCAGCGGCAACTTCCACCTCACGAACGCGCTGATCGCGCACGGCGCGCGGTACGTCGCGGCCCGGCATGAGTGCGGGGCAGCGAGCATGGCCGATGCCTGGGCACGGCTGGCCGGCCGGCCAGCCCTGCTGAGCCTGCATCAGGGACCGGGCCTCACCAATGCGCTCACCGGGATCACCGAGGCCGCAAAGAGCAGGACGCCGCTCGTCGTCCTGGCCGCCGACGTCAGCTCCGGCGCGGTCACATCGAACTTCAGGATCGATGTGACCGCCCTCGCAAACGCCACCGGGGCGACGCCGTTCCGGCTGCACTCGGCCGGCTTCGCGCTCGATGACGCGGCCCGCGCCTACCGCACGGCGCGGGACGAACGGCGCACCGTCGTCCTGGCGCTGCCGCTGGACGTGCAGGCTGGCGAGTGCACCTGGCCCGGGGATCCCGATCCGCGGGTCGCCGCGCCGAGTCCGCCCTCCGAGCGCAAGGCGGCGGATCTCGCCGCAGTGCTGGCCGGGGCGGACAGGCCGGTATTCGTGGCCGGCCGCGGCGCCAGGAGCTCGGCCGCGAGGGCAGCACTCGAGGAGCTTGCCGACGCCTGCGGTGCGCTGCTGGCTACCTCCGCCGCGGCCAAGGGCCTGTTCCGAGGCAGCCCGTGGGATCTCGACGTCAGCGGCGGATTCGCATCACCGCTGGCGGCCGAGCTGATCGGCAACGCCGACGTGCTGGTGGGCTGGGGCTGCTCGCTGAACATGTGGACCACACGCCACGGCACCCTGATCGGCCCGCGGACCACGCTGGTTCAGGTCGACTGCGACGTCTCGGCGATCGGCAGGCACCGCCGAGTGCACCTGGGCGTCACCGGCGACGTGACCCTCGCCGCGACGGCCGTCGCTGGTCTGCTGGAGCGCCCGCCAGCAGACCAGCCTGAGCTCGGGTACCGCTCGGCGGCGCTGCGGGAGCGCCTGGCGGCCGGGATCCGCTGGCGCGACGTGCCGTACGACGACGAGAGCGACGGTCAGCAGATCGACCCGCGCACGCTGACGATCGCCCTTGACGACATGCTTCCGGCTGAGCGCATCGTCGCCATTGACTCCGGCAACTTCATGGGCTACCCGAGCATGTTCCTGTCGGTGCCCGATGCTGACGGGTTCTGCTTCACCCAGGCCTACCAGTCGATCGGGCTCGGGCTTGCGTCCGCCATCGGCTCAGCGATCGCCCGGCCTGACCGGCTGGTCGTGGCAGCGCTCGGCGACGGCGGGGCGCTGATGGGGATCAGCGAACTGGAGACAGCGGTGCGGCTCGGGTTGCCGATCCTGATCGTCGTCTATGACGATGAAGCGTACGGAGCTGAAGTGCATCACTTCGGTCCCGACGGCTATCCGCTGGACACGGTCCGGTTCCCGCCTGCGGACCTGGCTGCTATCGCACGCGGATTCGGCTGCGACGCGGTGACCGTGCGCGGCGCTGCAGGCCTGGGACCGGTCCGCGACTGGCTGGAGTCACGGACCGGTCGCCCGATGGTGATCGACGCGAAGGTCACGTCATCCCATGGCGCGTGGTGGCTCGAGGAGGCCTTCCGCGGCCACTAGCAGCGGCCGGGCAGCCGCGAAGCGTTCCGGCTCCGCGGCTGCCCGGTCAGGATCTGCTGGACTGCCCCCTCTCCAGCCCGGCCTCAGTTCGTTTGCCCTGCCTCAGTCGCTCACGACCTCGCTGATCACGAACGGATCGTCGGGGACACCCGGACCGCCATCTGGCGTTCCGGCGCCCACCATGACAGGGACGCCCTGGTCCTCCTCTTCGGTCGGGTAGGCCTCTTCGCCGTGCACGGCCAGGTCGCCGACCATCAGCTCGGCGTCAGGCATCCGCAGCGGGGTGAAGAACTTGATGACGCGCAGGATCGCGTAGGTCACGAACGCGTCCCAGATGATGACCGTCAGCGCGGCGCCCGCCTGGATGAGCAGCTGCTTGGGGTGACCGTAGAACAAGCCGGCCACGGTCGACGGCGCGCCCTTGCCGACGCCGAGATAGACGATCATCTTGGGGTCGGCGAGCAGGCCGACGAGCAGGCCGCCGGCGAGGCCCGCGAAGCCGTGCGTGTACACCACGCCGAGCGCGTCATCAACCTTGTTGAACGGCCAGACCTTGCGCGGCAGGTAGGCGAACAGCGCCCAGACGATGGCCGCATCCACCAGCCCGATGATGATGGCACCGACACCATTGACGTAGCCGGCCGCGGGCGTGATGCCGACCAGGCCGCAGATCATGCCGTTGACGCCACCAAGGAACGTGGCCTTCTTTTCCTTGCCGAAGGCCATGTCCATGATGATCCAGGTCATCATCGCGACGGCGGTGGCCAGGTTCGTGTTGATGACAGCCGCCGTCGCGTCCGCGCCGGCGAAGTACGGGTCGCCGCCGTTGAAGCCATTCCAGCCGAGCCACAGGATGCCGGCGCCGACTGCGATGAAGAGCAGGTTGTTCGGCACTGCCTTCTGCCGGTCGCGGGCCAGCCGCGGTCCGACCATGGCCGCCGCCACGAAGCCCGAGACGCCAGCAGCCAGATGGATCACGTAGCCACCAGAGAAGTCCAGCGCGCCCTTGCCAGCCCAGTAGCCGCCGCCCCACAGCAGGAAGGCGTTGACTGCATAGGCGAACGTGATCCACAGCGGGACGAAGATAAGCCAGACCTTGAACTTGATCCGGCCGACCACGCTGCCGATGAACAGGATCGGCGTGATCGCAGCGAAGACGAACTGGAAGTAGGCCAGCGACCCTTCGGGGAACCTGAAGTTAGGTATCAGCCCCTTGAGCAGCGGAATGCTGGCCTGCGCCTCCTCTCCGGCCGCTCCCACGATCGTGGCGGGCTTGCCGACAAACGTCGATATCCAGGGTGAGCCGAAGCCCATCTTGAATGCCCACAGCACCCAGACGATGAGAGTCAGCGCGAAGGCGCTGAACACCATCATCATGGTGTTCACTGCCCACTTCTTCTGCACGATCCCGCCGTACAGGACCGCCAGGGCGGGGATGCTCATCAGGCCGACGAGCGTGGCCGCCGTCATCTGCCAGGCGTTATCACCCGAGCTGAGCCAGCTCGCATAGGGACTAAACAATCTCTCCGCCTCCAGAGCGTGAAGCGAAGGGCGCCGGGTAGCCAGGCATCGGCGACCAGCACGGTCCCAGCCGACCGCTTCGGTTCTGTCAGGTACGGTTCATGTGTCCCACGCGCTCGTTTCGGGCGAGTTTCGTGATCGTTACGCCGATCGCACAACGCCTCATGAGGCCGCTGGCATTGTTAAACCTTTGTAACGCGACCAGCCCAAGCCAGACGCTCGGCCGCAGGTCCCCATGCGGTGCGGACGTGGTGAGGCGCGATCAGGTGCGATGTGCAGTTGGTTCGCTGAGGCACGGGGATTGAGCGCCGGCTCGTGCTAGCGGTCGATGAGTGCGCTGGGCTAGCATGCTAGGCGTCGAATCGCGCCTTTCCCGGCGGCCCTGACAATCCAGTGGGGTACGACATGAGGAAATTCAGGTGGCCTCCCCTCAACGGCACGCTGATTCTGGTCTGGTTTGGCCTGATCGATGTTGCTTCCACGGCCGTTTTCAAGGGCAACTGGACTGGCACCTGGCTAGTCCTGAGCTTGCTCGCGTTCGTGTACGTCGTTGCCCTGGTGTGGGTCCAAGTGCGCAGATACTGATCGGACTCACGTCTGGCTCCTACTGATGCCAGACGCGATGCCGTGAGGCCGCCGCTGGCCCTCAGCCGTTCGTTCCTGACGGCTCAATGCCGATCCGGCACCAGGTGATGCGGCCGTCCGGGCTGCTGATGGTTCCCCATCTGTCGGCGAGCGCGTCGACCAGCAGCAACCCGTAGCCGTGCTCGGCGCCACTACCCGGATCAGCGGCCACGCCGGAGATCCGGGGTTCCGACGGGCCACCGTCATCACGAACCTGAACCAGAACGCCGCCCGGCGCGGGACACAAGGCAACGGTGACCGTGCCGCCAGGAGCGCTGGATTTGCTGTGCACGATGGCGTTCGTGACGAGCTCACTGACGACAAGCTGCACAGTCTCCGTAGCGGGGTTCCGGTCGCCGAGCAGCTGGCGAGCCATCAGGCGCGCCGCGCTCGCGGACTCTGGCGTTCCCGGCAAGACGCACAGCACAGGTGCCTTGGCCGGCTGCATGGCTGTAGTGGCCGGCTCTCCCGAGCTGGCTGGCTGAGTTGGCGCGTCAAACGCCGGCGCTTTCATGGTCATCGCTTGCTCCCGATTACGCGTTTAGCCGGGATTACGGCAGTTCGGGCAGTCGGGTCATGACCATAACCAACCACTGATTACCGCGGCGTTACCCAGCCGTATCCACGGTCGGCGGCCTGGAACTCCGCCAGCCGCAGCCATTCGTCGTAACGAGGTATTTCAGTAGAATCAATGGCGATCGCACCATTCCTCCGGAGCGCAGGCAGCCATGGAGTTTCGCATACTCGGACCGCTTTATGCCGACCCCAGTACGGGTGTCGGCCCGGCGGCGATCGGTCAGCCTTTGCTACGGTCGGCCCTGGCAGTCTTGCTGCTGCGAGCCAATATGACCTGCCCGACCAGCTTCCTTATCGAGGCACTCTGGGACGGCGAGCCACCGAGCAGCCCAGCGGGCGCGTTACGCGTCTGCATCAGCCGGCTCCGGCGCTGCCTCGGCGAATGCGCCGCGCGCCTGCAGAGCGTCGGACCGCCAGGCGGGCGGGCGCCGGCGCACCGCCAGCAGCGCGGCTACGTCATGGTGGTTCGACCAGGCGAGCTGGATGTGGACGAGTTCACCGACCTGGCGGCACAGGCCCAGGCCGAGCTTGATTCAGGTAACGCAGCTGCGGCGGCGGCCTCGTTTGTCCAGGCGCTCGCACTTTGGGGCGACCCGCCGCTGCCCGATCTGCCGCACAGCGCGGTCATCGCGACGGCGGTCCAAGGACTGCGGGCTCAGCGCGAGTCAGTGCAGGACTCGCTGATCGATGCGCGGCTGGCCGCTGGCGATTTCGAGCAGGTTCTCGGGCAGCTTCGTGCGGCCGTACTTGCCGATCCGGGCCGCGAGCGGACCTGCGCCCAGCTGATGAGCGCCTGCCACGCACTCGGCCTGCGGAAGGAGGCGCTGCACGTCTTCCAGATCGCGCGGAGGGCAGCCCTCGAGCAGCAGGGCGCAGAGCCGGGCCCGGCCCTGACCGACGTCTACAAGCAGATCCTGGCCGAGGAGACCGCCGTCGCCGGCTCCGCGCGGCAGGTCATCAGGGTCTCAGCCGCAGCTGGGCTACTAGGCACGCAGGCTCCGGCTCCCCCGCCGGATTTCACTGGCAGGTCCCGTGAGATCGCGGCAATCGGCCGGGAGGTGCTGAGTCCCGGCGTTCCGGTGGTAGTCGTCAGCGGGGGCCCTGGCATGGGGAAGAGTGCGACCGTCGCGGCCGCCGCCCTGCAACTGCGGAGCACCTTCACAGCCGGACAGCTCTACGCGGACCTCGGCGGCGTCGAGCACCCGCGAGATCCGCAGGACGTCCTGGGCGAAATGCTGCAGTCTCTGGGCGTCCCGATCCGGAGCGTGCCATCAGCCGGGCCCGCACGCGCCGCGATGTACCGGTCGCTGCTGGCTGGCCGGCGAGCGCTCGTGATCGTCGACGACGCACCTACCGCAGCTCACCTGCGCCCGCTGATCCCTGCTCCCGACGGGGCGGCGGTCATCGTAACGAGCCGCAGCCCGCTCAGCGGACTTGCCGGTGCTGGCCGCGTGGAAATCGACGAGCTGCCAGACGACGATGCGCTGACGCTGCTCGGCCTGACGGCGGGCCCTGATCGAGCTGCCGCTGAGCCCGCCGCGGCTTCCGTCATCATCAGGATCTGCGCCGGGATGCCGCTTGCGCTGCGACTGGCAGGGATCACGCTCGCAACTCGGCCTGGGCTGACGGTGGCCGGGCTGGCCCGCGACATGCGGACCGGCTGGGCACTGAACCTCCAGGCTGAGGACGTCTCAGTCCGGGCAACTATCGGCTCGAGCTACCACGCCGTCTCCGGCACCGCCCAGTCTGCTCTGTCACGACTCGCGGTCACCACTCCCGGCGCCATAGCTGTCCAGCAGGTGGCCGATGCGGGCGTTGCGGCCGAGCTCCTGGCAGCTGGGCTGCTAGCTGCGGACCGGGCGGCTGCGGATCGGACGACACTGGCGGGCGAGCACTACCGCATTCACCCGCTCGTGCGTGCGTACGCTGCCGAGCAACTGCTGATGACCACCGAGCGCCAGGATGCGGACCTGGACCGCAAGCGCGTCGGTTAGGGCGTCCGGCTGGAGCCGGCGGACTCCCACTCCCAGTAGAAGCCGACCACCGTCTTGTCCAGCGACCGAAGGTAGCGGTGCGCCGAATGCTGGCTGTCCAGGGTCACGACCTCGCGCTCCAGCACGCCGCCGTCGATTCCGTCCCACCGCGCCCACCACACCCGGGATGGCAGCTTGCCCGGGTGGAACTCGACGCGCATATCGAGATTCTCGACGCTGCGCATGACGGCCCGCCGGTGTTCACGCTCTGCCGGATCAGCTAGATCGCCGGGGAACCGGTACGTCACGCGGTATTCAAGCGTGCTCGTCTCATTGATGCCGAGCGTCCTCGCGAGGAGGATCTCAGTCCCGAAAACATCAGGACCAATCTGTCGCAATTCCTCGGCCAGGCCCTTGCAACCTTGGCCAACCTCGATCGTCGTCACGCTCGTGTCGCACAGAAAAGGGATGCGGTCGAGATCCGCTGCCAGGGCCTCGATGACCTGCATCGTCCGGACACCGTCAATGCGTCCGTCCGCCGCGATGTAGATGTGGTCATGCAGCGATACTGTCTGATGCCGACGCCGGCCGAGCGCGTGATCGACATCGCGCTCAGCCTGAGCTGATACGGCATGACTCCCGGACAGCACGCTGATCCGTGACGAGCCCTCCCGCAGGCGCCGCAGGCGGTCCGCCTCGTATTGCGCGAAGCCAAAGGCATCGGCGAATAACTGGCAGGTCTCGGCCGTGAGCTGCTGGCCCGATAACGCGCCTAAGACCGTGTCACGTAATTGGTAGGGCATGACCTGGGCGTCGCCAGGGTGACATGGCACGGCGCGCAGCCGGGCGGCGATCACCTCGGCAACGGCCATCTGATTGATCACGCCATCTCGCGGCCGGGCGACATGCCGCAGCCAAGCATCGCGGTAAGGGCCTGGCTTCAGTAAGAGCTGCCGCAGATACTCCGCCGCCGCGCGCTTATTATCGATATTGGTCACGTCACTCACGTCAGCCACCATTCCAGCGCCAGTAGAAACCTGCGACTGTCTTCTCAAGTGACCGCAGGTATCGATGCGCGGAGAACTGCCTATCTAGCGTCACCGCCTCGCGTTCCACGACATCCCCATCGATGCCGTCCCACTGGGCCCACCACACCTCAGACGGCAGCATGTCCGGGTGAAACTCGACTCGCATGTCCACGTTCTCGACGTGCCGCATGACGGCCCGGCGGAACCGGCGCTCAGCTGCATCGGAGTGATCACCGGGATACCGATACCTAATCCAGTACTCAAGCGTCAGCGTCTCGCCGATATCGAGGGAGCGAGCCAGCAAGATCTCGGTGAAGAACACGCCGTCACCGAGCTGGTGCACATCGCCAGTCAGCTCCTTGCCGCCCTGGCCAACCTCAAGAGTCAGCACGTTGGTGTCGCACAGGAACGGGATGCGGTCGACGCCCTGCGCGGTTGCCTCGATGACCTGCATCGAGCGAGCACGGTCGATGCGCCTGTCCGGGCCGACGTAGACGTGATCGTGCAGCGACAACGTGTGGTGCTGCCGCGGCCCGAGGGCCCGGTCCACGTCCTGCTCCGCCCGCAGGGATACCGCATGCGTCCCCGACATCATGCTGATCGGGGCCGCGCCATTCCACAGCCGCCAGAGGCGGGCTGCCTCGTGCTCGGAGAAGCCGAAGGCGGATATGAACAGCGAGAGCGCAGACCGGCTGAGCAGTCGCCCTGTCAGCGCCCGGGACACAGTGTCCTTCAGCTGGTGCGGGGTAACCTCCGCGTCCCCCGGGTTGCGCGGCATCAGCCACAGATGCCGCGCAATTACCTCGGCAACGGCGAGCTGGTTGACCGTGCCGCGTCGTTCTCGAGACGCATACTGCTCCCACGTGTGCCGGTAACTGCCAGGTGTCAGCAGCAGTTGCTGCAGGTAATCAGAAGCGGCCCGACGACCGTCCTGCCGCGTCACATCAGCGCGAGGCATCAAGACTCATCCCGGCGTACCTGTGGTCCTATCCGGGTCTCTGGCTCAGAGACGCTCTCCCGACCCGGCTGGTAAAGGCCAACGAGATAACCGTAGTCAAGTCCAAGCCGCTCGCCAAGACACGAGAGCTAATGGAAACGCCGACGATGCGAGTGCGAATGACCTCCATTAGCTGACCCTTCCTGCTCCGCGCCGGGCTCGAGCCGCACCTCTCGCCCTATCGCTTGGAGCCACGATAATAGGACTTTAAAGGTATAATTTGGACTCGTCAATGAGTTCAATCACCCATTTTGCGACTCTTCGAGGATGTCATGAGCCGGGCGTGACGAGCGTTGCTCGGATCGGCTCCTGATTCGTCGCGCAGCCCCAGCCGCCCAATAGGCGAGCGCCACGGACTTGACTCAGTGCGGCTACAGGGCCCTGATCCAGTCATGAAAGTGAGTCACGTACGCCACGGCACCTTCGCACATGCTCTTGTGCCGGGATCTCGGCGACGTCGCGCGCGTAACTGCGCCGGCTAATCAGCGACGAGCTCGGCCTCGAAGCCGTCGGCGTTCTCGAGGTACGCGGCGTAATGCTGCGGGCCGCCCGCGTACGGGTGCAAGTCGGAGAACATCAGCCGCCAGCCGTGCAGCAGAGCCTCGGCAGTCAGGTCGTCCACCTGCTGCCGGCTCGAAACGTGGAAAGCGAGGTGATTGAGCCCGGGTCGGCACCGGTCGTGCCGGCTGGCAGTGCGCGCCGGAGACTGCTCGACGACGATGTATGCATCCCCGGCCTGCCAGCTGCGGCCGCCGGGCCAGTCCTGGAACATCCGGTAGCCGAGCGACGTGAGCAGCCAGCCCCAGCTGATGATGGCCCGGTCGAGATTGGGTACCCAGAGCTCCAGGTGGTGGATCGCGCCGGTGGCGGGTTGCCCGACCGGAGCCGATTCCTCCGGGACTTCGGGCTCGGCCGCCGTCTCAAGCCCGACCGCTGACTCCGGCCCGGCCGCTGACTCCGGCCCGGCCGCTGGCTCGGGCCCCGCCTGAGTCTCTGTCATCACTGCGCCCCTGCAGGTCTCCGCGTCCGGGAGGGCCGCTGCGGCCCGGCATGGCCACAGCTCCGAAGACCACCACGTTACGGTATCTAATCAGGGTTTTCGTGTTTACCAGTGCGAATTCAGCTCTCATGGCGTAAGTACGCACATCAGGCACGGCGGTAACCGCTACCCGGCGTCGCCGTGCACATCGCCGGGCCACAGCTCGGGGCGATGCGCGGCGACGTGCCGGGTGATCTGGCTGAGTGCCTCCGCTGCGCTTACCGCAGCCAGTTTCCTGCCGTCGCGCAGCCTGATCGAGATCTCGCCCGCCTTCGCCTCCGCCGCGCCGATGACGGCCTGGTAGGGCACGAGCCGGTGCTCGCGGATGCGGGCGCCAAGACTTCCCTCGGCCGCTATCTCTGCCCGGAGGCCCAGTCCGATGGCCGCACGTACCAGAGCATCTGCCTGCGGCAGCTGGGCGTCCGACACCGGCAGGCCGACCAGCTGAACCGGCGAGATCCAGGGCGGGAACGCGCCGCCATACTCGTCGATCAAGTGGGCGACAGCTCGCTCCAACCCGCCGATGATGCTGCGGTGCACCATCACCGGGCGGTGCCTGCCACCGTCCGGGCCGACGTACTCCAGGCCGAACCGCTCCGGCTGGTAGAAATCGACCTGCACGGTGGACAGGGTGGTCTCTCGCTCGGCGCTATCGGCCACCTGCACGTCGATCTTGGGACCGTAGAACGCCGCTTCGCCCGCCTCCTCCGCGTACGCCAGGCCGGCGCGCTCCAGCACCTCGCGCAGGACGCCAGCTGCCTGGTCCCACATCTGCTGGCTGCCGACGTACTTATCCGATAGGCCGGCCAGCGACAGGCGATAGCGGGCTGGCTCGATGCTAAGCGCCCGATAAGCCTCCCGGATCATCGCCACTGCGGCCGAGGCTTCGTCCCTGACCTGATCGGGGGTGCAGAAGATGTGCGCGTCATTCAGCTGAATGGACCGCACCCTGGTCAGGCCGCCCAGCACGCCCGACAACTCGGATCGGTACATGCCGCCGAGCTCGGCTATCCGCAGCGGGAGCTCGCGGTAGCTGTGCGGCCTGGACCGGTAGATCAGCGCGTGGTGCGGGCACAGGCTCGGCCGGAGCACCAGCTGGCTCCCGGCGCTTTCGCTCTCCGGGCCTGCTCCGTCGGCGGCAGCACCAACACTCATCGGCGGATACATGCCGTCGCGGTAGTGCTCCCAGTGCCCGGAGATCTCGTACAGCTCGCGCTTGCCGAGGACGGGCGAGTACACGTGCTCGTCGCCGGCTCTGCGCTCCAGGTCGCGGACGTACTCCTCGAGCACATGCCGGATGGCGGCGCCGGCGGGCAGCCAGTACGGAAGCCCGGCCCCGATCAGCGGATCGGTGTCGAACAAGTCCAGCTCGCGGCCGAGCTTGCGATGGTCGTATCGCAGGTGGCCAGTCATGGCGGTCTCCTCGCAGGGTGCGGTAGCGGGGGCGAGTGACCGCGGAAACGTCGAAGCCCCGAGGCACCCGCCCCGGGGCTTTGACTAAAGGACAACTTCAGCGCGCCGGGACGTACTCCGGCGTCGTCGTCAGGCCAGCGCGCTTCATGCAGGCAAGGCTAGCAAACTGCGGGGTCGTGAGGCACGCCTGATTCTGACCGGGATACCTACGCGTCCGCGTCCTGCGGGACCACGTTCCCTAGCGTGGGGCGCTGCTTGAAGTAAGGGCTCCCCATCACCCAGTAAATGACCAGCGGGATGAGACCAATAGCGAGGCCGCCGAGTCCGACCCAGATCACCACGGCATCGCTGGTGTTAGTGGCCACGAACTCACCCAGGATCCAGAACATGAACACCGCGCCGACAAACGGCCAGATGCCGATCAGCAGCAGGTTCTTGACCGAGGCGAAGAGGATCTTGCGGAACGCAACCACCACAGTCAGCCCGGCGAGCCCGTAATAGACGGCGATCTGCAGGCCGATGGAGTCGATTGCATCGGTCAGGATCGTGCTCAGCGACCCGACGAAGTTGGAGCCGATGAACAGGCCCAGGGAAACGATGGCGACGGCGATCGTGGCAATCCAGGGAGTTTGCCGCACCGGGTGAATCGCGCCGAGGAATGCGGGCAGCGTTCGCTCCCGTGACATCGCGAACAGCGTCCGGGTGACCTGGATCAGAGTCGTCTCCAGGGTCGCGATGGTGGACAGCATGACCGCGATTACCAGCAGCTTGCCGCCCGCCCCGGGCCACACGATCTGGCCGAGAACCGCCAGCACGTCACCGGCGTTGGCCTGGATGGTCTTCGCCGGCATCGCCAGGTTGGTCGCGATGGTGAAGATCTCGTACAGAGCGAACACGATGACCACGCCGACGATCCCGCCAAGGCCTGCGGCGCGCTTGCTGTCCTTCATCTCCTCGTTCAGGTTCGAGGCGACATCCCAGCCCCAGTAATAGAACGCGGCGACCAGGCCGCCTGCTGCGAACCCTGCCATGCCGTTGAAGTGGCTGAGGCCGAACCAGGACCACGAGAACTTGGTCACCGCGTGCGAGGCCGAGTGCGCGATGGCGAGGATCGCGAACAGCACCAGGATCGCTACCTCGACACCCGACATGATCCATTGAGCGCGCGCGGTCACCCGCACTCCCATGATCACCAGCGCGACCATCACCAGGAACCAGACCGACCCCACCAGCAGCACATAGACCGGGTGGTTCGCGGCCGACGCACTGAACAGCCCGAGCGTCACCGAGCCAGCGGGCAGCGAGCCCGCGACCATGAAGATCGTTGCCGATATGACCAGCGACCAGCCGGCGATGAAGCCGAGCGCCGGGTGCAGCACCCGGCCGACCCAGGCGTAGCTGGCGCCTGCATTCGCCTCGAGGCGGTTCAGGTAGCTAAACGCCCAGGCGATGCCGAGCATCGGAATGCCGCAGTAGAGCAGGGCGGCCGGACCGGCGAGCCCCACCACCGCGATGAGGGCGGCTGTGCTCCCCGCAATCGTGTACGCGGGGGCGCTGCCGGCGACCGCCATGACGATCGAGTCGAACAGGCCGAGGACGTTCGCGCGCAAGCCCGTCCCAGCCGCCACCGGCGGCGAGGCAGGCTGTGTGCTCGTGGTCACTGGCTACTCCGGGGGCGAATGCTGCACGGTCATGAGTGGCACGCATTCTGTCGGCTGATGCCCGTCGGCCGCAACTAAATCACTGTGACGGAAGTGAACGAAAGTCCGAATCGCCAGCAAAAACTGATAAAAACGACGAAATCAGTACCGGGTACGGCAGTCCGCTCAGCACCTGCCGCTCGTCCGGTGTCGGCGCCCGGCCGGCACCTGCTAGCGATCCGGGCTAGTGCCCGGCGTCACAGCACCATCTGGCTCCCGCATGGCCGAGCCATCCTCGGCTGGCTCGGAATCGCTCGCAACCGGGCTGTCATCCGACTGCGTCGCCGCCTCGGCCGTGCCGGGCGGTACGTCCCCGTCGGCTGGCAGCATAGGGGCTTCCGAGCCGCGCTGCGCCCTGATGAACCAGGCGATGCCGAACAGCGTCAGGACCGTGGCCACGTAGAGGTTGAGCCGCAGGCCAAGGAAGTGCTCGGAGGAGTCGATCCGGATCGTCTCCTCGAAGATCCGGTAGGCGGAGTAGCCGGCCACATACAGGGCGAACAGGCCCCACGGCCGGATCCGGCGGTGATGGCCGAGCCAGACCAGCGTGGCCGCCAGGGCCAGGTCAAAGATCAATTCGTACAGGAACGACGGCTGGAAGGTGCTGTACGCCAGGTAGGCCGCGGGGCGATGGGCCTGCGAGATCTCCAGCGCCCACGGCAGTGTGCTGGGCTTGCCGAATAGCTCCTGGTTGAAGTAGTTACCGATGCGGCCGACTGCCTGGGCCACCAGCAGGGCCGGCGCGATCGCGTTGGCGAAAAGCCCGGCGTTGGCGCCAGCCCGCCGGACCCGCCAGATGCCCGCGGCAGCGCCTGCGGCGATGCCGCCCCAGATCCCGAGGCCGCCCGACCACACGGCAAAGACTCCGTACCAGACATGCGGGATGTCGGCCGGGGTGGTGATGTCGAAGTAGATCCGGGCTCCGATGATGCCGGCCGGGACCGCCCAGATGGCCACCTCACCGACCAGATCGGGGTTGCCGCCCATGGCGCGCCAGCGGCGGCGGGTGATGATGATCGCCAGGGTGATGCCGATCACGTACATCAGGCCGTAGACGTGGATGAACAGCGGCCCTAGGTGAAACCCGTTAACTGACGGGCTCGGGATGAAGCTCAGCAGGTGGCCTCTGGCGTACTGGAGCATGCATCGAGAGTACTGCCCGCCCGCCCCCGGCCGCGCCCTCGCGCACCCCTGAGGCACCGCGCGGGGCCGGTGGCCGCAGAAGGCTCGACTAGCATCCGGCTATGACCCTTCGCAGCATGCCGATCACGTCCGAGCTTTACGACTACCTCACCGCACACAGCGCACCGCGCGACGCCGTGCTCGACCAGCTCGCAGCGGAGACTATCGCCACCTTCCCTGACGCTGCCGGCATGCAGATCGGCCCGGAACAGGGCACATTCATGACGTTGCTGACTCAGCTCGTCGGCGGCGCGAGGGCGCTGGAGATCGGAACGTTCACCGGCTATTCCTCCATCTGCCTGGCCCGCGGCCTGGCCGAGGGCGGAATGCTCACCTGCTGCGATGTCAGCGACGAGTGGACATCGGTCGCCCGGAAGTACTGGCAGCTCGCTGGCGTCGCGGACCGGATTGACCTGCAGCTGCGCCCAGCTCTGGAGACCCTGCGGGCACTGCCCGCGTCCGAGGCATTCGACATCGCCTTCATCGACGCGGACAAGACCGGCTATGTCAGCTACTGGGATGAGGTGGTCCCGCGCATGCGGCCAGGCGGCGCGATCCTGGTCGACAACACGCTGTCGCATGGCCGGGTCATCGATCCGGCCGAGACGGACGCCAACGTGCAGGGCATCCGGGACTTTAACGATCACGCAGCAGCCGACGACCGCGTCGTCCTGGTGCTGCTGCCGATCGGTGACGGCCTCACGCTGGCCCGCAAGAACTGAGCGCAGCACACGGATGAAGCTGGAATTCAGCGGCGACATCTGGTTCTGGCGAGGACCGGCGCCGCATCACTTCGTCACCGTCCCTGACGAGGAATGCGGCGCGCTGGAGGCGGCCTCCGCGTTCGTCACCTACGGCTGGGGAATGATCCCGGTCGCCGCGCAGGTCGGGGCGACGGAATGGACGACGTCGCTGTTCCCGAAAGACGGGCGGTACATCGTTCCGATCAAGGCGTCTGTGCGGAAGGCCGAAGGCCTCGACATCGGCGACACCGTGACGGTCCGCCTGACCGTCGGCGCCTGACGAACAGAAGAAGGCCCCCGGCGGAGCCGGAGGCCTTCTGAACCCAATTGTGCGACGCTAGCGCCCGGTGTCCAGATCGTCGCGGCCGGCGTTGAACGCCTTATCCGGCTCGATCTCGATGCGCTCACGGCGGACCTGATCCCGGACCGTGGTGTCCTCTTCCACCCTCCTCGGGCGCAGGCGCACTCGCTCGACCGGTACCCGCTCCTTGCGCAGCACGGGCCGCTCTTCGTGCAAGATCAGCTCGAGTTCGCCTTCGGCAAGGTCGGAGCTGATCCGGCCCTGGTCCTCGGCGCTGAGCGGGATGCGCTCGATGTCGTACTCCTCGTGGAAGAGGTGCACTGGCTGCTCGATGTTCTCCACGTCCACGTACTTATGCAGCCGGACGCGACCGGTCTCGAGCTGCTCGATGCCGACCTGAAGGCGCTCCTCCTGCCGGACGAGCCAGTCCCCCTCAGCCAGCTGGCCCATCTGGCCCATCTGGCCTGACTCGCCGCGGGTCTGCTGGGTGGGGATCGTCAGGCCGTAGTAACGAGTGAGTTCCTCTGCCTGCGCGGCGGACATGTGCTGCCCGGCATCGATGTTCGGGCCACCCATGATCTTCTGAGCCTCGAATGGAACATTGACGCCATCCTCGGTGACGTGGCAGCTGCCGAGCGGGACGAAGCGGCCAATCTTGCCGGACCGGACCCTGGCCCACGCAGGCGTACCGTCCACGTCGTCCCTGAATACTTGCTCGATGGTGCCTACTACCTTGCCGTCGGCGCCAGTCACCCGGGCGCCAAGCAGATCTTCGGCCTGCGTCGTCATGGTGAGATCTCCCCCCGAAGTCGCTACCACCGGTGCGGGCATAGGCCGCTGCAGCGCGGGCATAGGCTGGCGCAGCCACCCATTGCTCGACTACCAAGTGTAATCTACCCACTACAGCCTGTTTCAACGTGCCGGCTTCGTTCCCCAGCGGCCGGCCGGGCAGGGCACAGCTCAGCCACGATCGCGGCGCAAATGCGGGAAGCTCATCGCAGAGAGTCACTCCGGCTGCTCCGGATCGCTACGATGTCCCGCTATGGCGGCATTGTTCAGCCGGATAATTCCCATCCTGTTCGTGGGCGACCTGCAAGCCGAGCGCGACTTCTACGTCAGCCTCGGATTCCAGGTCACCTACGAGGGCCCGGAGTATCCCTACTTCCTGGCGCTCGGCCACGGCAAGGTCGAATTCGGCATTGAGTGGCGGCAGGACTTCTCGCCCGCCGGGCCCGACCGGGTGCTGACCTGGCAGCTCGGCGTGAGCGACCTCGGGCTGGCCAAGAAGCGGCTGACCGAGGCCGGCGTTCGCTACCGCGAGGAACTAATGGCGCCAAGCCCGGACTGGCAGTACCGGGTGCTACATGCCCGGACACCGAATGGCTATCACCTCCTGCTGGAGGAAGGCAGCGACTAAGGCGGCGCAGCTACTCATCCGCGATAATCGAGCCCACCCGCTCGCCGATACCCGGATCGCGCCGGGTCAGCACGAACGCGTACAGCACTGACACCACGATCACGCCGGCCCCGGCATACGGGAACCAGCTGTATGGCGCCGACTGCGGCGGCTTGCACAGGTAGTAGACCGGGATGGCGATCGCGATCATGCCGAGCACCGGCAGGATCGCATGCTTGACCACGTTGAACTCGGCGGGCCGGTACTTGCGGTAGTAGAACGGCAGCGCCAGGTTCGCGAGGAAGTACACGACCAGGACGAGCAGCGTGCCCATGGTGCCGGACTCGTCGAAGAAGGTCAGGCCGTTCATGCTGCCGCTGTCCCCGCCGATCAGGTGCCCGGCCGCCCAGACCAGGATGATGACGCTGGCGATACCGACGAAGGTGAAGATGGCGTTCGTCGGCACCCGCCGGGCCGGGGAGACCCGGCCGATGAAGCGCGGCAGCAGGCCTTCCCGGCCGGCGTTGAAGATGAGCCGCGCCTGCGAGTTCACCGCGGCGATCAGCACGCCCATGGTTGAGGTGAGTCCGGCCAGGTAGGCGAACACGGCGAGGGCGGCAAGCGAGGAGTGCGCGACGTTGATAAACGGGATGAGGGCGGCGCCCAGCTTGGCGCCGTTGTCGTGGAAGCCGGACACGGTGGCGTAGGCGAACAGAACGTACCCGAACAGCATCAGCGCGATCGACAGGAACACCGCGCGAGGTACGTTGCGCCGCGGATTGCCGGTCTCCTCAGCCAGCGCGGCCGAGTTCTCCCAGCCGATGAACAGGTACACCGCAAGCGGGAATCCCGCGCCCAGGCCGCGGAAGCCGTTGGTGATGTTGTGCGGGTCGAACGGTGCCCCGGACAAGTGGCCGCCGTTCTTGATCAGCGCCACCACGGAGACGACCAGCAGGACCAGCATCTCGAAGCCGAAGAAGAAGCCCGCCAGTCTCGTCGAGATGCCGACGCCGCGCAGCATCATCACCACGGCCCCGCCGGTCAGCAGCACCGACCAGATCACCCACGGCACGTTCCAGCCGAAGTAATAGTTCAGCGTGAACTCAAGGAACCAGCCCGACACCGCGAGCACCGACGAGATCGCGATGATGTAGCCCGCCCCGCACAGCAGCGCGGTGGTGACAGCGGACGTGCCGCCGAACGTCCTGCCCACGAAGGTGATGAACCCACCGGTCGACGGGTGCGCGCGGGAGAACTGCGACAGCGTGTTGCCCAGCAGCGCCACCGCGACCCCGGCCGCGATGATGGTCAGCGGCGCCGCGATGCCCGCCGTCAAAACGATCAGGCCGAACCCGAAGAAGAAGCTGTACGCCGGACCGATGTTCGCCATTGTCGACGCCGCGATGTCGATAAGGCTCAGAGCCCCCCGATGCAACCGCTCCGGCGCCTCCGGCGCCTTGGTTTCGGTAAAAGGCACGGACGCCGATTCAGCCATCTCCGACCCCTCACATCGGCCGCTGTGATTGCGGTGTTGCCGGTTATTGTGCGGCCCGGCGCCCCCGAGTGGAAGGGGGCCGGCGCCAATCGGGATAACGTCTTTACCTCGCCGCCGATGACCATAATGACGGGAAGTGGCGGCAGGTCCGCTGCCAGGGAGCTTCACCGGAAGGCGGCCGATGGGCAGATCAACCGACCCGGTCTACCTGAGGGTGCTCGAGGATCTGCGGATGCGCATCCGCGAGGGGGTCCTGGAGCCGGGAGCCAGAGTGCCCTCGAGGAACGCCATCATCGCCAGGTACGGCGTCGGCGAGACAGCCGCCAAGCACGCGCTGCAGGTGCTGGCGGCCGAGGGCCTGATCGAGGCCAGGGCGGGGTCGGGCTCCTACGTCCGCAAGCTGCCGGCCGTGCAGCACCTGGAGCATGACCGGCTGCGCTTCCCCGGCTCGCCGTTCGGCATCGACGAGTCCGGCGGTTCGCCATCCAGGTATGTCGGCTGGGAGCATCACACCGAGCACTCCGCGCCGCCCGCCAGCGTGGCCCGGCGCCTTGGCGCGGTCACGGCAGCAGAGCTGGTCACGGTGACCAGGTACCTGATGACGGCTGACGGCCAGCCGGTACAGCTCGCCACCAGCTATGAGCCAGCCGGGCTTACCGAGGGAACGGCGGTGGCCCTGCCTGAGCAGGGCCCGTACGCTGGCCGTGGTGTCATCGAGCGGATGCGGGCCATCGGGATTGAGGTAGACCAGGTGCTGGAGGAACTGTCGGTGCGCAGGTGTGTGCTCGCCGAGGCCGCGGCGCTGGCGCTGCCGCCAGCGTCGCCTGTCGTCGTGATCGAGCGCACGCACCTCGCTGGCGGCCAGCCGGTCGAGACGGCAGACATCGTGATCTCCGCCGATCGGTACCGCCTGAGGTACCGGTTCGCTGCCGCTGACCCGGCAGCATGATCAGGCGGGCCCGCCCGGACGACGTGCCGACCATCTACCAGCTCATCCGCGACCTAGCCGAGTACGAGCGAGCGCTGCCGGAAGTTACCGGTACACCGGAGGATCTGCATGCCTCCTTGTTCGCGCAAGAGCCCGCGGTATTCGCCCACGTGGCCGAGCACGAGGGCGAGGTCGTCGGGTTCGCGCTGTGGTTCCTAAACTATTCGACCTGGCTTGGCCGGCACGGCATCTACCTTGAGGACCTCTACGTCCGGCCGGAACTGCGCCGATCGGGCTACGGCCGGCAGCTTCTCGCCGAGCTGGCCGCGCTGTGCCTCCAGCGCGGCTACGGGCGGCTTGAGTGGTGGGTACTGGACTGGAACGAGCCCGCCCGCGGCTTCTACGGCAAGCTCGGCGCGACCCAGATGGACGAGTGGACGGTCCACCGGCTGACCGGGGACGCGCTCGCTGCGCTGGCAGCCAGCCGGGCATAGGTAATCACGGAACCAGAAGCCAGCGGAACGCAGGACCAGCAGGGACCCGGGCGCATGCGAGCATGGGCACATGCGGATCAGCGGTATCGAGTCGACTGACCTCTTCCGTGGCAGCACGGCGCTCCCGCTGCAGGTCATCAGAGTGCGGCTAGTCAACTTCGGGCCGGGCGCCGTCGGTGAGACCGACACCGTGGACGTCGCCATCGACGGCCCAGCCGTCAGCACGCCCGAGCCCGAGCGCGTCATCGGGCTCGAGCTCGGCGCAGAAGTCACGGTCGAGGTTGCCATCGCTGTCGCGGCCCCGGCGCAACCTGGTTCATCCAGGCAGGTGCTCGTACGCGCGACCGGCCCCTCCGGTTCGACCGAACTGCCGGCGGTCGTTACCGTTGCCGAGCCCGGCTGGGTCATGTGGATGGTGAGCCACTTTCATTACGACCCGGTGTGGTGGAGCACCCAGGGCCAGTTCACCGAGTCACGGCTGATGCTCCCGGACGACCGCGGCGAGATGCCCGAAATCCGGACAGCCTTCGAGCTGGTCCGGCTGCACCTGGACGCGGCCCGGCGCGACCCGGACTACAAGTTCGTGCTGGCCGAGCTCGATTACCTCAAACCGCATTTCGACGCGCACCCGGAGGACCGCGCCGATCTGCTCGACTTCATCGCCGCGGGCCGGATCGAGCTCGTCGGCGGCAGCTACAACGAGCCGAACACGAACCTGACCTGCGCCGAGTCAACCATCCGCAATGCCGTCTACGGCCTGGCCTACCAGCGCGACGTGCTCGGCGGTAATCCGCGCACCTCCTGGATGCTGGACGCGTTCGGGTTCGACCCTGGCTACCCCGGCATCATGGCCGCTGCAGGGCTCACTAGCTCGTCGTGGGCGCGCGGCCCGTTTCACCAGTGGGGCCCTGCCGACAACACGATGATGCAGTTCGCATCCGAGTTCGAGTGGCTCTCCCCTGACGGCACCGGCCTGCTGACCAGCTACATGGCCAATCACTACGGGGCGGGCTGGGTGCTGCACCACGCCAATACGCTGGCGGCCGCGGAGGCTGACGCGTACGGGCAGTTCCGCCAGCTCGCGCCGGTCGCGGCGACCCGTAACGTGCTGCTGCCCGTCGGCGCCGATCACGTCATCCCGGCCCGGTGGGCCACTGCCGTGCACCGGGACTGGAAGGCCCGTTACGTCTGGCCGCGGTTCGTGACAGCCGTGCCGAGCGAGTTCTTCGCAGCCGTGCGCGCCGAAGCCGCCGAGCACGACATCTGGATCACGCCGCAGACCAGGGACATGAACCCGGTCTACACCGGCAAGGATGTCACCTACATCGACACCAAGCAGGCGCAGCGAGCCGCCGAGACGGCCGTACTCGACGGCGAGCGGCTTGCTACCCTCGCCTGGCTGGCCGGGGCGGACTATCCCGCCGCCAGCCTGGACAAGGCGTGGCGGCAGCTGGTGTTCGGCGCCCATCACGACGCCATCACGGGCAGCGAAGGCGACCAGGTTTATCTCGATCTGCTGGGCGGATGGCGAGAAGCATGGGAACGGGGCAACGACGCACGCGCGGCCGCCGCGGCGCATCTTGCCGGCCTGGCCGATACCGCGAGCCTGAGAGCTGTGGCCGGGCCAGCCCCGGACGCGGTGCCAGCCTCGAGCAATGGGCTCGCACGGGCGATCGTGGTGGTCAACTCCCTCTCCCTGGACCGCGCCGCGATGGCCAGCGTGGACCTGGAACTGCCAGCCGGCTGGCCAGGGTGGCTCACCGTGCACGACGACACCGGCGCCGAGGTGCCATTCCTGGCCGAGGGCATCACCCGGACTGCCGGCGGAGGGCTGCAGTCCGTCAGGATCACGTTCCGCGCTCACGTGCCGGGCGTCGGCTTCCGCAGCTTCGCGGTCCGGCCGTCGGACGCGGGAGGTGCCGAGGCGGGCTGGCAACCGGAGGCTAGTGATGCGGCGTTCCGGCTCGAAAATGATGTCTTCCTGATCGAGGCCGACCCGGTCCGCGGCGGCACGCTGTCCCGGATCCTGGACAAGCGGTCGCAGACCGAGGTGCTTCAGCGCGGCGGCGGCGGCAACGAGCTGCTGCTCCAGCCTGAGCATCCGAAGCATCCGCGCTGGGCAGAGGGCCCGTGGCTGCTCTGCCCAGCGGGCCCGGGCACCGGCAGCGCGGCCCGGCCCGCCGCCGTCCGCGCCGAGCGCTGCGCGGTCGGCAGCAGGCTGGTCGCCGAGCTCGAGCTAGGCGGACTACGGGTCACCCAGGAGACGCTGCTCTGGGACGACGCGGACCGGATCGACTTCCGGACGCACGTCGACGGCTCGATCGGGCAGGACCGGCTGCTGCGGGTGGCCTTCCCGGTCGACGTGCCGGGCGGGCTGCCGGTGTATCAGACGGCGGTGGCGGTGATCGGCCGGCCGCCGGGCCGGGCCGACTCCGACGTGGCCGAGCACTCCTACACCCTGGACAGCCCCGCCATGGAATGGCTGGCGGTCGGCTCGACCGCGGCCGTCGCGCTCACGGATGCGGACGGCGCGCGGCAACTGCAGGCCATCGGCGTCGCCGAGGTCGTCGCCCCGCCGGCGCTGCGGGGACCGGTCCGGGATCTCGTCGCAGCACTGGCCGGGCAGGGCGTCACGGCAACGTGCTCACTGCCCGACGGCCCCCGGTACGGCTATCAGGAGCTCGACTCCAACCTGCCGGACTTCCGCATCTGCCTGGGCGGCCCGCAGGAGAACAGCCTGACGGCCGAGGTACTTGACGCGGCCGGGCCCGGGGCGGCCGCGGCGCTCGGCGCCCAGCTGGCGGCCGACGGCACCGCCCGGCTCTGGCTGCCGGCCACCAGAAGCCGGGCCGAGGCTTTCACTCCAGGCGCGGACCTGCGCGGGCCGCGCGACCTGCCGGTCCTGATCGTCGCCGCCGGCGACCTGGCAGCCGAGATCACCAGCCTCACCGCCGACCTGGCCGACGGGGTGATCGAGGTGCCCGCCGGTCCCGCGACGGGAGCCGGGCGGGCGGCCGCCGACGCTGCAGGCGGCGCGGCCACCACGCTGGCTGGCCACAGCGTGGCGCTGCTGAACCGCGGCACGCCGAGCGGACTGATAACTCCGGATGGGCAGCTCACCATCGCGCTGATGCGCGCTTGCAGCACCTGGCCCTGCGGCGTCTGGATCGACGGCAAGAAGCGGACGACGCCGGACGGCACCAGCTTCGCCTGGCAGCACTGGAGCCACACGTTTGAGTACGCGCTGATCGCCGGGCCGGGGAACTGGCGGACGGCCGGCTTCCCGACGGCGGGCCAGGACTACAACCACGCCCTGGTGACCGTCATCACCGACCTGCATGCCGGGCCGCTGGCCGCCAGCACGCGCCTGGTCTCAGTCCAGCCCGCCACCGCGCTGCTGTCGGCGCTCAAGCCGCACGGCAACCCGCTGGCGCCGGCCGGGCAGCCCGACCTTGCCGACGGTGTCACCGTCCGGCTGCGCGACATCGGCGGAACGGGACCGGCTGAGGCGGAGGTCGGCCTGTTCGCTGGCCTGGCTGCGGCTGCCATGACAAGCCTGTGCGAGGACGACCGCGGCGAGGCAGTCGCCGTCGGCGATGGACGCGCCCGTGTCACGGTGCCGTCCGCCGGGCTCACGACGCTCGTCGTTCACCCGGATCCGGCTGGCCTGCCGGCCGCTGGCCAGCTCACCGGGGAGCCTCTGACCAGCACGCCCGAGCCGGCCCAGCCGGTGTTTGCCCGCTACTGGCTGCATGGCAAGGGACCCGCGCCGGCCGGGAACATGCCGGTCGCGGTCCACCTGTCGCCGACCATGGTCGCCCTCGACAACGGGCCGGGCGTCCTGCGCCTCACCGTGGCCTGCGGCCCGGCGCCCGCCAGCGGCGTCATCCGGCTGACGGCACCCGATGGCCTCCTCCTGGCGCCGGCCGGGCCGCTGAGCTACGACCTCGGGCCGCTCGGGCACCAGGACTGGGAGATCAGCGCGATTGCACAGCCAGGCACCGCAGCAGGTCGGCGCTTCGTGACCGCGCAGATCGAGGACGCTGACGGCCAGGTCATCGAGGACAGTGCCCTGCTGGCGACCGGGCAGCCGCCAGCCCCGCGGCTGGACGTGCCGCTGGCGGATGCGGTAGCGATGCAGCGGGCTGCGCAGACCGCGCAGGACGGCGAGGTCGATGTCAGCCTCGTCAGCCCGTCCCTGGCGATCCGGCCCGGCGGGTCGGGCAGCATCGACGTCGTCCTCCGCAACCGGACCGGCTCGGCGATCCGCGGCGAGGCACAGCTGCTGACGCCGTACGGCAGCTGGCACCAGACACGACCATGGACCAGGGGCTTCGCGGTCGCGGCGGGGCAGGCGGAGACGCTGCGGTTCGACGTCGCCGTCGCACCTACAGCGCGGCCGGGCGAGCAATGGTGGGCAGTCGTCAAGGTGATGTACTTCGGCCGGGTTGCTTACACGGAGCCAGCAGAAGTAACCGTCGGGTAACACCGGTTAGTAACTTCAAGTTTTGTGTACTCAGGTTGCATCAGGGCACTCTGAGAGACTAGACCTGATCACCCGAAGACATACCGAAGTGACCATGACGGCAGAGACAGTACCGCGCCTTGGGAATCTTCCCGCGGAGCCGAACAGCTTCGTCGGTCGCGAGCGTGACCTTGGCGACCTGAGGCTGCTGCTCAGCACCGTGCGCGCACTGACCCTGTGCGGACCAGGCGGGATCGGCAAGACCAGACTGGCAACCAGGCTCGGCTGGCAGCTGGCTGACGAGTTCGCCGATGGCGTCTGGCTGGTGGAGCTGGCCGACACCGCCGACCCGTCGCTGGCTGCGCGCCAGGTGGCGACTGTGCTCGGAGTCGGCGAAGAGACCGACCGGCCAGCGGCCGCCACGCTTGTCGACGCGCTCCGGGGCCGCCAGATGCTGCTGATCCTCGACACCTGCGAGCACGTCGTCGACGCGATCGCTGACCTCGTCCGCGACCTGATCGCCGGCTGCCCGCAGCTTCGGCTGCTCGCGACCAGCCGCGAGCCACTGCGCGTCCGGGGCGAGACCGTCTGGCGGGTGCCGCCCCTGTCGCTGCCGGGCGCGTCTGCTGGCCCGTCACAGCATGGCTTCGCCCTCTCGGGCGGAGCTGGAGCCAGCGAGGATGACCTGCCTGATAGTGACGGGCTGGCCGCCGCTGCCGAGCACGAAGCCGTCCGCCTGTTCGTCGACCGGGCTGCCGCGGTGCGGCCAGGATTCGCGCTGACCAGGGAGAACTGGGCTCAGGTCGTCCAGCTCTGCCGGACGCTGGATGGGGTGCCCCTCGCGATCGAGCTGGCCGCCGCGCGCATCCGGGCACTGTCGGTGGACCAGATCGCGGGCCGCATCGACGATAGATTCCGGCTGCTGGCCTCTGGCGACCGGACTGCGCCGGCACGGCAGCAAACCCTGCAGGCTGCGGTGGACTGGAGCTTCGAGCTGCTCACGCCGGACGAGCAGATCCTGCTCCGTCGCCTGGCGGTGTTTGCCGGCTGGAGCCTGGAGATGGCCGAGCACATCTGCACCGACACGCAGATCGGCGTGGAGCAGGTGCTCGAGTTGCTCGCCGCGCTGATCGACAAGTCCCTGGTGGCACTCGAGGACGAGGTCTCGGGCGACGCCCGGTACCGGCTGCTCGACACCATCAGGGAGTACGCGTCCGTCCGGCTGGCGGCCTCGGGCGAGCAGGAGGAATTCCGCCGGCGCCACCGTGATTATCTGCTGCACCTGGTCGAAGATGTAACCGGCCAGGCGTTCGTCCGCAACGTGCTCCCGTGGCCGGAGCAGGTGCGCGCCTACCACCGGGTCGCCGCCGAGCAGGCTAATCTGCGCGCAGCCCTGGCCTTCTGCCTCGACAGCGGGGACGCCGGGAACGGGCTGCGGCTGTGCTCGGCGCTCCGCTCGCCCTGGGTCGTGTACGGCGACGTCACCGAGGGCCTCGGGTGGTTCGCCCGGTTCCTGGTAATAGACGCCCCTGTGCCGGCCAGCGTCCGCGTTCGCGCCCTCATGCTCGGCGCCGAGCTTGCCTTCGAGCACGAGGCGTACGACCTGGCCGCCCAGCGCGCGGCGGCCGCCCTGGCAATAGGCAATGTCTCTCCGGCCGTCTGCCCGGCGGGAGCGCTGCGCATCCTCGCCCTGATCAGCCTCCGTGCGGGCCTGATCGAGCAGTCGCTGGCGCAGGCTGACGCCGCTTCCGAGGCCGCACGGCAGTACGCCGACGAGTGGGAGGAAGGACTCGCGCTGTCTGCGAAGGCGGCGATCCAGGCCCGCAGCGGCCAGCTGGCCGAGGCCCAGCAGTCCTTCGAGGCGGCACTCGAATTGCTGACCGGCAACAACGGATGGGGCGTGGCACACGCGCTCTACGGTTTCGGCGGCCTGGCGAGAGCCAGGAACGACCACGCCGCCGCGCTCGCCCACTTCCGGCGCGCGCTCGAGCTGTTCCGGCAGATCGGCGCCCGTACGGAGATCGCCCGCTCGCTGGCCGGAATTGGCTGGGTGACGCTGGCGAGTGGCGACAAGCCGACCGCCACCGCCAGCTTCGCCGAGAGCCTTGAGCTGAGCATGGCCACCGGCCAGCGGCTCGGCATTGCGCGCGGGCTCGAGGCCGTCGCCGCGCTCGCAGTCGCGCAGGGTGCCGACACCGTCGGCGTCCGGCTTGAAGGTGCCTCGACGATGCTCCGCGAGGCCGTCGGTCCGGTCCGGTCGGGTGCGGCTCAGGCCCGCCTCGATCGGCTGCTTGCGCCGGCGCATCAGCGGCTCGGTCCAAGCGCCACGGCAGGCCTCGTCGCCGAGGGCAGGCGGCTGAGCATGCACGAGGCCGTCAGGTATGCGCTCAGCTTCGCCCGGGACGCGAGCCCCGCACCGGCCGACCAGCCCGCTAGCGCCGACCAGTCGTCGGTGCTCACCGCCAGGGAACTCGAGATCGCCAAGCTGATCGCCCGCGGCCTGTCCAATCGCGCAATCGCCGAGGAACTGGTTATCAGCCCGGCCACGGCCGCCCGGCACGTCGCCAACATTCTCGGCAAGCTCGGAGTCAACTCCCGCGCGCAGGTCGCGGCCTGGACCGTCCGGCAGCGGGCAGCTGGCGGCGGCCCGATGGCCGACCCCCCTGTGTAGCCGGTACCCATGTGCAGGCGAGCGGCGGAACCGCTGGCTCGCCGTCGGCCTACACACTTGTGCAGCTCGATATGCATAGCGGAATGGGCAATTCAGCCGATGTGCGCCGGTAGCGGTTTACCTAACGTTATGGCAGGGACCCTGGGTCACCGGCGCGGACGGCCCTCGGAGGGGGATGACCGTCCGTCCGGTGACCTGCCCCGATCGGAGCCAGCCTGCAGGCCCGTCCGCCGGCGGTCCCGGCAAGCTGTCGCAACTGAATACATAGCTGGCTACACATTCCTGACGATGCGCACGCCTCGCGTGCTGCGTACGTTTCTTTCAGGGGTGGGGTCAGCTGGCCGGCAGCAGGGAGGGGACGCGTCACGTGGGCAGCTCGAGCCGAACCGGGCAGATGACGGTGACGCAGCGGCTTGTTGAGACGGCGGTTCAGTACGGGTGCCGGCCTGCGCTGGTGTCCCGGCACACCGAGGAACCGTACTCGTTCGCTGCCCTCGCCAGCACGATCCGCCGCGCCGCCGCGGGCCTGGCCTGGCGCGGACTGCGGCCGCGAGACGTCGTCGGCGTCTATGTGCCAGACGCGGCGGCATATGTGCTTGCCTGCCACGCGATCAGCGCAGCGGGCGGGATTCCGTGTCCGGTCAGCGCCGAGCTGTCCATCACGGAGGCCGCCGCTCAGCTCGCTGACTGCGGCGCACGGATGCTGCTCACTGCGCAGCCGCTGGCGGTCGCGGGCGTCGCCGCTGCTGATCGTTCGTGGGTTCGCCAGGTGATTTCCTTCGGCGATGCGCCGACCGCGACACCCTTCAGCTCGCTGCTCGGCATGGGCTCCCTGGACCCGTCTCCGGCCCGGCCGCATGAGCTCGTGCTGCTGCCCTACGTCCGGCAAGCCGACGGCGGGTTGCAGGCTGCCGGGCTGACTCAGGTGGAGATGGAAGCTGAGCTCACGGCGCTGGCTGCGACCGCCGACATCAGCGAGCAAGACGTCGTGCTGGCGGCGCCGCCAGCCGGAGACGGCCGGTCGTACACCGCGTTCATCGACCATGCGCTGCTCCACGGCGCGACGATCGTTGCAGCCACGACCGACGAGCTCGCCGTTGCGGCGACTGAGCACCGGGGCACGGCCGCTATCGTCCCGCTGGGCGTCGAGGTGCACAGCAGCGAGCCGCTGCGGCTGTTCGCCGTTGCCTCGTAGCTAGCCCAGAGCTACCTGAACACCGTTGCTGTCTGGATACGGTGCTGCCTAAATACGGGGAGGCCGGTTCTCGAACGGCGTGCTGAGGACGATCGTGGTGTGCGTGGAGACGTTAGCGGCGGCCCGGATTTCCTGCAGGAGGTCCTCGAGGGCCCGGGGTGATGCCACCCGGACCTTGAGAATGTAGCTGGCGTCGCCCGCCACGCTGTGGCATGCCTCGATGGCGGAGAGGTGAGCGAGGCGCTCAGGCGCGTCGTCCGGCGCCGCCGGGTCGAAGGCCTTGATCGACACGAACGCCGTCAGCGGCAGCCCGATCTCCTCTGGGCTGATGACGGCGCTGTAACCCTGGATGACGCCGCGCTGTTCGAGCCGCCGGACGCGCTGCTGGGCCGCCGATACTGACAGCCCGGTGCGCCGGGCCAGCTCGGTGAAGCTCATCCGGCCATCGCTCGCGAGCAGCGAGATTATCGTCGCGTTGATCTCCTCCACCCGGCAACGTTAACGTGCCCGCCTGGGTTAACGTGCCGGACCGCCTGCTCGTTAGTTGATAACAGAATGATAACGGGCTTTACGCTCCCGTAACATGGCTTTGCGGCCTATCGCCCCCGCGCGTGCGCCACAGGTACGCTCCGGCCAGGGGCGTACCTATCAGGGCGCTAGCAACGGAGTGAGGGTCGTCATGGCGCAGATCATGCTGGATCAGGTCGACAAGGTGTACCCCGGCGGCGTTAAGGGCATCGACGGCCTGACCCTGGAGATCACCGACGGCGAGTTCATGGTCCTGGTCGGGCCTTCTGGCTGCGGGAAGTCCACCGCGCTGCGGTCGATCGCGGGCCTTGAGGACATCACTGCGGGCACCATCAGCATCGGCAACCGCGTGGTCAACGATTTGCCTCCCAAGGACCGCGACATCGCGATGGTGTTCCAGAACTACGCCCTCTACCCGCACATGACGGTCGAGCAGAATCTCGCCTTCGGCCTCCAGCAGCGCAAGACACCGAAGGACGACATCAGGCGGCGAGTTGCGGACGTGGCCAAGATGCTCGGCCTGGAGGACTACCTGAAGCGCAAGCCGGCGGCGCTGTCAGGCGGACAGCGGCAGCGAGTTGCGATGGGCCGGGCGATCGTCCGGGAGCCGCAGGCATTCCTGATGGACGAGCCGCTGTCAAACCTGGACGCGAAGCTCCGGGTCTCGATGCGGGCATCGCTCTCGCAGCTGCACGACCGGCTCGGTGTTACGACCGTCTACGTGACCCACGACCAGGTCGAGGCGATGACGCTCGGTCAGCGGGTCTGCGTGCTGCGTGACGGCAAGCTGCAGCAGGTCGACACGCCGCAGGCGCTCTACAACTCGCCGGTCAACCTCTTCGTGGCTGGCTTCATCGGCTCGCCGGCCATGAACTTCATCGACGCACAGCTCGTCCGCGACGGCGGCGCCGCCGTGACCTTCGCCGGGCACAAGCTCGCCGTAGCCGACCGGGTCGTCTCGTCTCGCCCGGGGCTGGACGCTTACTTCGGCCGGGATGTCATTCTCGGCGTGCGGCCATCCGACTTCGAGGACGCCGCACTCGCTGATGCGGACTGGCCGCGACTGACCGCGCCGACCAGCGTCACCGAGGAGCTCGGCAGCGAGATTCACGTCATCATCACCATCGACGCCGCTCCCGTTCAGCACGCCAGCATTACGCAGGCCCGCACGGACGACGGTGATGACGAGGCCATCCCGCTCGGCGAGAACAAGACGCAGTGGACCGCGCGCGTGGCCGCCCGCAGCGGCATCAAGCCGGGCTCGATTGCCAACCTCGCGGTCGACACCACGAACCTGCAGTTCTTCGACCCGGTCAGCGGCCTGGCCATCGGTCATCCGGCTAACGCCTGACGGCCGGCCGCCCAACCGGAACGTCCACCAGCCGGGGCAGCCATGACGATCACCGGCATGCGGAAAGGACGGTAGCGATGGCCGTGAGCCCGTGGTGGCACGGCGCCGTGCTGTATCAGCTCTACGTGCGCTCCTGGCGCGACAGCAACGCAGACGGGTACGGCGATATCCCCGGCATTCTCGCGGGCCTGGACCACCTTTCGTGGCTCGGGGTGGACGGAATCTGGCTATCACCCACGATGCCCTCGCCGGACGAGGACTGGGGTTATGACGTCAGCGACTACACCGGGGTGCATCCCGAGCTCGGCACCATAGCGGACATGGACGCGCTGATCGCCGCGGCGGCCAGGTCCGGCATCAGGGTCCTGCTGGACCTCGTGCCTAATCACACCAGCTCTGCGCATCCGTGGTTCATCGACGCCGCGGCCGGCCGCGACAGCGCCCACCGGGACTACTACGTATGGGCGGACGCGGCACCGGGCGGTGGTCCGCCGAACAACTGGCTCGATGCCACCGGCCATTCCGCGTGGCAATGGGACGCCAAGACCGGGCAGTACTACCTGCATAACTTCCTGGTCGGCCAGCCCGACCTGAACTGGTGGCTGCCAGCCGTGCACGCCGAGTTCCGGGAGATCCTCGAGTTCTGGTTCGATCGCGGCGTCGCCGGCTTCCGCATTGACGTGGCGCACGCCCTGTACAAGGACGCGGAACTGCGCGACGATCCGCCGCTGCCAGCTGGCAGCAGTGAGCTGGACGGCCGCTTCGGACTCCGCCCTCTCTACAGCTCGGGCCGACCGGAGACGCATGGCGTCTTCCGCGACTGGCGGAAGATATCCGACAGCTACAGCCCGCCCCGGCTGCTTCTTGGCGAGACCTGGGTGGGTGACGCTACGCGCCTCGCCTCCTACTACGGCAGCAATGACGAGCTTCAGCTCGCGTTCAACTTCCCCTTCGCGTTCGCGCCGTTGGAGGCGCCCAGTTTTGCGAGGGTGATCAGCGACACCTTCGTAGCGCTGCCACCGGGCGCGTGCCCGGTCTGGATGGGATCAAACCATGACATCGGGCGCTTCCCGAGCCGCTGGTGCCATGGTGACGAGCGGCTGATCAGGCTTGCGCTGCTCGTGCTCACCACGCTGCCCGGCGCGACGATGCTCTACTACGGCGACGAGATCGGCATGACCGACGTCGACGTGCCGCCTGAGCTGCGCAGGGACGCCATGACGCGCGACGCCGCGAATTCCCGCGGCAACAGGGACCGGGCCAGGACGCCGCTGCGCTGGGATGACTCACCTGGCGCCGGGTTCACCGCAGCTGACGTCCGGCCGTGGCTTCCGCTGCCGCCCCGCTCCGGTCGCAATGTGGCCGCCCAGCGTGCCGATACCGAGTCGATTCTGTGGCTGTGCAAGCAGCTCATCGCCATCCGTCACACCGAGATCGGTACCGAGGTCCCCCAGCTCGAGCTGCTGCCCGGTCCGGCTGGGCTGCTTGCTTATCAGGTCGGCGGGCTGGTGGTCGCCGCCAATCTCAGCGAGCAGCCAGCTGAGGTGCCAGCGCAGGCCGGCCAGCTGCTGCTTGCTACCGGGCCCCCGGCGCACCCAGCGAGTGTGCTGCCGCCCTGGCAGGGCCTTGTCGCGCGGCGCTGACCGGACTTACCCGGAGCTGGACTGCCGCCGGCGGCCGCTAGCCCTGCCTGGCCAGCTCGCGCCCGATCACCATGCGCTGGACCTGGTTCGTCCCTTCGACGATCTGAAGCACCTTGGCCTCGCGCATCAGGCGCTCGGCCGGGAAGTCCTCCACGTAGCCGTAGCCGCCGAGGACCTGGACCGCGTCGGTCGTGACCCGCATCGCCGTGTCGGTGGCCAGCAGCTTTGCCATGGCCGCCTGGTGGCCGTACGGCCGCCCGGCGTCCTTCCGGCGCGCGGCCGCCAGGTAGAGCGCGCGAGCTGCCGCTACCGCCGTAGCCATGTCCGCCAACATGAACTGCAGCCCCTCGAAGTCGATCACCGGGCGGCCGAACTGCACCCGCTGCCGGGCGTAACCGACAGCGCAGTCCAGTGCGGCCTGCGCCACTCCGGTGGCGCACGCGGCGATGCCGAGGCGGCCCGCGTCCAGCGCACCGAGCGCGATGCGGAAACCGTGACCTGGTTCGCCGATCAGTTGCCCGGCCGGCACCCTCGCTGACTCGAACCGCATCTGGGCAGTGACCGAGCTGCGCATGCCCATCTTGTGCTCGGCCGGCGCGGCCGACACGCCGGGCGTGCTGGCCGGCACGTGAAAGCAGCTGATGCCACTGGCGCGGTCCGGCCCGGAACTCTCGCCCGACGTGCGCGCGAACAGCGCGTAGAAGTCGGCTCGCCCGGCGTGAGTCGTCCAGGCCTTCACGCCGTCGATCACGAACTCGTCGCCGTCGGCCACCGCGCGGGTCGCGAGCGCAGCTGCATCCGAGCCGCTCCCCGGCTCGGACAGGCAGTAGGCGCCAAGCTCGTCGCCGCCGAGCATGCCAGGCAGCCACCGCGCACGCTGCTCGGGCGTGCCCGCGGCGGCAATCGGGAAGCAGGTCAGCGTGTGCACGCTGACGCCGAGCCCGACTGCTAGCCACGCGGTCGCCAGCTCCTCGACGACCTGAAGGTAGGTCTCATAGGGCTGGCCGCCGCCGCCGGCGTCCTCGTCGTAGGGCAGGCTCAGCAGGCCAGCCCGGCCCAGCGTGGCAAACTCCTGCCGCGGAAACCGGCTGTCCCGCTCGAAGGCTGCGACCTTGGGTGCTAGCTCGTCGCGGGCTATCTCGCGGGCAAGCGCGAACAGCGCCGCGGTTGTATCGTCGCGCGCCTCTCGCTCGGCTCCGGCCACTAGCCGTCCACCACGATGAGTTCCCGGCTGACCTTATTGAGCCGCTGGCAGCCATCATCGGTGCACACGACGATGTCCTCGATCCGTGCTCCGTGCGGACCCGGGTAGATGCCCGGCTCGACCGAGAACGCGTGCCCGGCCATCAGCACCTCGGTGTTGCCCGCCACGATGTACGGATCCTCGTGCGTCTCCAGTCCGATTCCGTGCCCGGTCCGGTGCACGAAGAACTGTCCGTAGCCGGCCGCGGTGATCGGCTCGCGCGCGGCCGCGTCGATGTCCTGCGCCTTTATGCCAGGCCGGACGGCTGCGCACGCTGCCTCCTGCGCGTCCTTCAGCACCCGGTAGTAGGCGGCGAACTCGGCGGGCGGCGGGCCAAGCGAGTAGGTCCGGGTGCAGTCCGAGCAGTAGCCGCTCGGCATGGTGCCGCCGATGTCCACCACGACCGTGTCGCCAGGCTGCAGGACCCGGTCGCCGGCGGTGTGATGGGGGCTTGCCCCGTTCGGCCCGGACCCGACGATCGTGAAGTCGACGCTCGCGTGTCCCTCGGCCAGGATCGACTCGCTGATGTCGGCCGCGACCTCCCGCTCGGTCCTGCCTGGCCGCAGCCAGCCGGGAACCTGGGCGTGCACCCGGTCGATGGCCTCGCCGGCCGCCAGGAGCGCAGCCACCTCCGCCGGGGTCTTGCGGGCGCGCAGGTCACGCAGCGCCAGGCTGGCAAGCTCCTGCCGCGCGACGGGCAGCGCGGCGCGAAGCCGCAGCACCATCAGCGCCCACATCCGGTCGGAGAGCCCGACCGCGCTGACAGTGCCGAGACGTCCGGCGACCAGCGCGTACGGGTCGTCGGTCTCGTCCCATCCGACAATCTCCAGGTCCAGTGCGCCGGCCGGGGACGCCTGCGCAGCCGGCACCTCAAGGCGCGGTACCACCATGAACGGTGCACCGTCGGCCGGGATGACCAGGCACGTCAGCCGCTCCAGCTGATGTGCCTCGTAACCCGTCACATACCGCAGGTCAGGGCCCGGCGTCAGCAGCACTGCATCGATGCCTGCAGCACCAGTAGCGGCCGCGACCTCGCGAAGCCGGGTTGGCGGGAACAGCCCCGTTCCCTCCTGATTGTCCATTGCGCTCCTCCAGCGTCATCCCCTGGTACGACCCCCGCCCGCGCATCATCTCATCCCCGATAATTGTGTCCTCATCTAGACAGTGCTGCCCCGTATGGGTCACGCTGGCTGCACACCGCTCACCTCTGGTGGATCATGCTGACATCTGAGACTGCGGCTCGGGCCGTCCTCGAGGCGGAGCTCGCCCAGCAGCGTCATGTCACGCTCGAGCTGCAGCGGGCCATCTTGCCACTTCACGACGAGCCGTTCGACCTGCCGGGTCTGCGTGCTGTGGTCAGGTACCTGCCGGCCTCGGCCGGCAGCCGGGTCGGCGGCGACTGGTACATCACTGCGGAGCTTCCCACCGGCCAGGTCCTTGTCGCGATCGGTGACGTGGCCGGGCACGGGCTGCCTGCTGCGGCGGGAATGGCCCGGCTGCGCGGCGCGCTCGCGGGCCTGTCGATCACGGGCGCACCGCCAGAGCAGCTCGTCGGCTGGCTCAATGAGCTGGTCCGCCATGTGGCACCCGAGCACACGGCCTCCGTGGTCGCGGGCTATTTCGACCCGGCCAGCCGGATGCTGACCTGGGCACAGGCCGGCCATCCGCCGCCGGTACTGGTCCGGGCTGGCCGGCCGCAGGCGCTGCCGCAGCCAGACGGCGTCCTGCTCGGCGCCGGGCAGCTGCCGTACGTCGCAGCCACTGTCCAGCTGCAGCCTGGCGACCTGCTGCTGTTGTACAGCGACGGGCTGGTGGAGCGGCGGCGCTCCTCGATTGACGACGGTCTTGCCGTGCTCCTGGCAGCTGCGGCCGGCGCGACCGACCCGGAGCAAGTGGTTGCCGCGACGCTGGCGGCGCTCGCGAGCGTCAGCTCCGACGATGACACCTGCCTGGTCGCGCTCCAGGTGAGCCCGCCCGCGCTGGCACCGCGCCAGCGGGCCGCCTCAGGGTGACGCGGCCAGGGCCGACAGCGCCCGTCCGAGCGACGAGCCCAGATCCCAGCGCTCGTCGAGCTCCGCGACCCGCACCGGGTCGGCCGGTATCGACGGCAGTTCCCCGCCGCTGAGCTTGACCGGGGCATCCGTGGCGACCCGGACCACCGGCATGCACGCCTCCAGGTACGGGCGGGCCGCCACCAGCTTCGCGCGGCTGCCGGCCGGGAAGCCGCCATGCCCGGCGTCGATGGCCGCCAGCATCGCCTCGACCGAGCCAAACCCGCGGACCAGGGCGGCCGCAGTCTTCTCTCCCACGCCCGGCACGCCAGGCAGCCCGTCGCTCGGGTCGCCGCGCAGCGCGGCGAACGCGGCGTACGAGCGGCCGGGGATGTGGTACTTCGCGGTGACAGCTGCCTCGTCGACTAGCTCAAGGTTCGCCAGCCCCCTGGCGATGTAGGCGACCCGGATGCCGCGCTCGTCATCGACGATCTGGAACAGGTCCCGGTCGCCTGTCACGACCTCGACGGGTTCACTCGCCTGCGCCGCCAGCGTGCCGATGATGTCATCGGCCTCGTACCCGTCGGCCCAGGCCATCGTGATCCCGGCGGCCGACAGGACGTCGACGATGATCGGCAGCTGAGCATTGAGGGCGTCGGGCACCTGCTCGGAGCCATCCGGGTTGGCGCGGTGCGCCTTATAGGACGGCAGCGCCGCCACCCGGAAGGCCGGCCGCCAGGAGGCATCCATGCAGGCGATCAGCCGGGCCGGGTGCCGGGCCCGGACCAGGCGGGCGATCATGTCGAGCAGCCCCTTGACCGCGTTGACCGGGGTGCCGTCTGGTGCCTTCATCGTCTCGGGCACACCGTAGAACGCACGGAAGTACATAGAGGCCGCGTCCAGCAGCATGATGGTGGCCATTCCGGCATCCTGCCAGACGAATAGGCCCGCTCTATCGATGCATGGATAGTTGGCATTGGAGCTCTGGCGCGTCCCTCCCCTAGGCTAATCTCGATCGATCTAGTAGGCAGGGAGCGAACAGATGACGGTAATAAGCCCGGTTCGTACCCGATGTCCAGCAGATCTGGTGACTGCCATCCGGTCCGCCACTCAGCAGCACGCCGACTGGCAGCGGACTGCCGAGCTCGTCGCCGACCAGTTGCGCGTGCATCTGCCCGGTGCCGACATCCTGACCGCTGCTGAGCGGGCGGGCGACCCTGACGGATACAGGTGTCACGTGCTGTATGTCGAGCCGGACGGATCATTCTCGGTGACCGCCTTGGTCTGGCGGCCTGGGCAGGTCACGCCCATCCACGATCACGTCACCTGGTGCGTCTTTGGCGTGATCCAGGGCACCGAGTACGAGGAACTTTACGCGCTGTCCGCGGACGGCACCCATCTGGACGAGGTCGGCCGCAGCCGGAACAACCGCGGCGAAGTCAGCGGCTTCGCACCGCCCGGCGACATCCACCGCGTCAGAAACATCGGCGCAGAGGTGGCCGTCTCGCTGCATGTCTACGGCGCCGACATCACCCGCCTCGGCAGCAGCGTCCGCCGTACCTACGACCTGCCAGTCGTCGCGCGCGCAGGCGCCTGAACTCACGCCGGCGAGCGGGCACTCCGGCGGAGGGCGCCAGTGTCAGCCGACCTAGCGTCAGCCGATGGCGCGGTGCACGTTCTCCGCTGCCGACGGCCCGAACTCGACGTGCGCTATCCAGGGCCCCGGTATCGACGGGTCGATGACGCCGTCCTCCAGCCAGGTGTAGCGGCCGCCGAGAATGCGCTTCGCGGCCGTGGAGTCTGCGCCGTCGCTGTTGCTCCACAGCTGGCCGAATAGTTCCTCGACGCGCAGCCGGGCCTGGATGCAGAACAGGCCGGCGAGTTCCAGGGCGGTCGCGCCGCGTTCAGTCGCGGCGCCATCGGCCTGGTCCATCTGAGCCCGCACGCAGGTGACGCTGATCGCGAAGAGCTCGGCACCGATGTCCACGATCCGGCCGAGGAAGCCTTCCTTGCGCTCCAGCCGACCCTGCCACCTGGCCATTGCGTAGAACGTCGACCGTGCCAGCTTCCGGCTCGCCCGCTCCACATAACGCAGGTGCGGCGCCAGCTGGCCGAACTCGCTGAATGACCCCGGCTTCTGCCCGTCACCTGTCATCAGCGTGGGCAGCCACTTCGCATAGAACTCCCCGGCTTTCGCCGCGGCCCGGGCGCGCTGCCGGGCCGGCACCCGGGGATCGATCAGCTCGGCCGCCGCCGCCAGGTGAGCGTCGGTCGCCTCGCGCGCGATGAATAGCCGCATGATCTCCGAGGAGCCCTCGAAGATACGGTTGATCCGCATGTCCCGCAGCAGCTGCTCGGCAGGGACGCCGCGCTCGCCGCGTGCGGCCAGAGACTCGGCGGTCTCGTAGCCGCGGCCCCCGCGAACCTGGACCAGCTCATCGACGATCTTCGCGCCCATCTCAGAGCAGTAGAGCTTGGCGAGCGCCGCCTCGATACGGATGTCGTTCTGCTTGTCGTCGGCGAGCTGGCTGGACAGTTCCACCATGGCCTCGATGGCATACGTGGTGGCTGCGACGAACGAGACCTTCTTGGCGACCGCCTCGTGCTCGCCGACCGGTCGTCCCCACTGCACCCGCTCCCGGGACCACTCCCGGACGTACTTCGTTGCCAGCTTTCCGCCTGCGAGGCAGATGGCAGGCAGTGACAGGCGGCCCGTGTTCAGTGTCGTCAGCGCAATCTTGAGGCCCTGGCCTTCTTCCCCGACTCGATCTGCGGCCGGAACCCGTACCCGGTGGAATCGAGTCACGCCGTTCTCCAGGCCGCGCAGGCCCATGAACGCGTTCCGCCGCTCGACCGTGATACCCTCGGCGTCCGCTGCCACGACGAAGGCGGTGATGCCGCCCCGGTGGCCCTCGCTGGCCGGGACCCGGGCCAGCACGACGAGCAGGTCGGCGACGACTCCGTTCGTCGTCCACAGCTTCACGCCGTCGAGCACGTACTCCGAGCCGTCCTGCGACGGGGTCGCCGTCATGCTCAGCCGCGCCGGGTCCGATCCGACGTCGGGCTCGGTCAGCAGGAACGCGCTGATCTCGCCGCGCGCGCAACGCGGGAGGTACCGTCCCTTCTGCTCGTCTGTCCCGAACAGCGCAAGGGGCTGGGGTACGCCGATCGACTGGTGCGCCGACAGCATCGCCGCCACGGCCGGCGAGGCGGACCCGGCAATCACGAGGGCGCGGTTGTAATACAGGTTTGTCAGGCCGAGACCGCCGTACTCGGGTGCGATCTTCATGCCGAAGGCGCCGAGCGCCGCCAGGCCCTTGACCACTGAATCGGGTACCAGGGCATCACGCTCGATCTGCGCGCCGTCGACTGAGGTCTCACAGAACTCGCGCATCCGAGCGCAGAACTCCTCGCCACGCTTGCGCGCTTCTTCGCTCGGACGCGGATGGGGATAGATCAGGTCAAGCCGGAAATTACCGAGGAATAGCTGCTTACCGAAGCTCGGCCGGCGCCACGCAACCTCGCGAGCTTCTTCCGCCACCCGGCGAGACTCTCGCTCACTGACATTGCGGACACGATCTTGCTGCTGAACAGTCATGGCCAGTCCGTTCGCCGATTGCCTCCACAATCCTGCCCACTCCTACCCGCGAGTAACACTTAGGCCGAGCCGGGGAGATCCGGCCGGGGTGCGGCCGGGGCTGACCGGGAACTCCTGCTGCCGGACGGCGGATACCAGCAGGTCATTAGCGCGATTATCGGGACTATCTGCAAGCACAGATGCGACCATTATGAACGCAACGAGCGAGATTGAGGCGGCGGCCGAAACGACGCGGGCTGGACGGCACCTGCCCAGGATCGACGGCCAGAGTTGGGCAGATTCGAGGACGAGTATGGCTGAACCTCCCTGGTTCCCGGCGCCTGCCGAACGCGCTGAGGAACACCTGTTGCACGTGCGCCAGATTGCCACCGACGAGGAGAGGCTCATCGACCTCGGCCAGCAAGAGGTCGACGGAATAGTGGCTGCGCTGAGCCACCGCACCCCGGCAGCGCTGGCGGGCGTTGACACCAGCGCCCTCAAGCAGGTTGACCCCGGGTTCGATAACGAGGCCTTCCGTGCTATTGCCAGGGAGACCTTCTACAAGGTTCGGGAAGCGAGAAGACTGCAGAACCCACAGGAGACGGCCGAGCTGCTCAGCCCGCAGATGCAAAGCGAATTGCAGAACGCCATCTCCGGAGACGTGGCCTCGCATCGGCACCACCTGCTGCCGTTCCTGTCAGTCGCTGACGCGGTCATGGCTGACGCTCGGGTCGTCGGCGGCCAGGAAGAGATCGACGTGCAGTTCTCGGTCTGCGCGGCGGAGGAAGACGTCGACGATCGCACCGGCCAGGTCCTGGCGGGCGACGATACCGAGCGCGCCTGGGAGGAACGCTGGCGGTTCACGCGCAACCCTCAGGTTGACACCTCGGCTAGCGATGAGCGGCACGAAATCTCAGCCATCGGCACTGACCAGTGGATGGTGGCTCACCGCGGCTGGCTGGTTACAGAGATCACCAGACTGCCAGCCTCCTAGCACCACTGCTAGCGCCGATTTCACCGAAGCCGGCGCGAGAGCTCTTCCTCGAAATGATCAGGCTCCTCCGGCCTGACGAGCTGCCGTGCGCCGGTCGGCGCGAACTCAAGCCGCCGGTAGAACGCCCGCGCCCGGTCGTTCACTTCGGTCACCCAGAGCGTGACCGATGACGCGCCGGACTGCCGGGCCAGCTCGCAGACCGCTTCCACCAGCTGGTCGGCCACACCCTGGCCGCGGCTTTCCGGCGCCACCCACATGCCGACCAGGTGCCAGGCTGCCGCGGCTTCGGCCGGAAGGGATTCCCCGGCCGCCGGAGCAGCCTCGGGCGGCAGGCCGGTCGCCAGGCCCACGATCGTCGCGCCCTGCCAGGCGCCGAATGTCCGGCCCGAGGAGGCCCGGCCGCGCCACATTTCGTCGGTGAGCTCCCGCTCTCGTGCCAGCGTCGAAGCGAACGCGTACGGCGCCTCAGCGAGGGCCGACAGGCGCGCCGCGCGCAGCTGCATCCAGTCCGCGGCCGTCAGCCTGCGCACCTCGATCGGGCTGGCAGGCTGACCGTTCGCTGATGCCGACGCTTCCATGGACACCGAGACTGCGGGACGCTGGCCGCCGTGCGCAACTCGTTAAGCGTCGCTGCGCAGGCGGCCAGGCCCCGTCCGCTTGCCGCCAGCTGGCTCGCGGCACCTAGCGAACTGTGTCGGGAAGCCTGCCCTGAGCGCCGAGCCGGTAAGCAATGATCAGCTGGCGATTGCTGATCGGCTCCTGTATCCCCGCTCCTACGATCACGTAGTCGCCGTCGATGGTGACCGGAGAGTTGCTCCCTGCGGATAGCGGCGTCTTCAGCAGGATCGCGCCGGTGGCGGCGCTGAAGGCGTACAGGTAGCCGCTGTAGGTCGTGGTGAACACCACGTCATTGGTGACCGCTGCGGCGCCGTACGGCGACGACGGGAGCTTGTCGTCCCAGATGATCTTGCCGGTGTCCTGGTTGACCGCGACCATCTCGCCGGTGGCCTTGCCGATGGAAGCGCTAAATTCCTTCGAGCCCTCTGTCACGCCGTGAGCGGACATGGGCAGCCCGAGATTATTCACCGCGGCGAACACCGTAGACCCGTTGGTCGCCAGCTGGGATTCGATGCCGCCGAACACGCCGGGCTCGAGCTCGAACTTCGCCGGAAGCGGGATGTGCGATGTTGGCGTGGCGTTCTCGGTGAGCAGCCCGTCGTTCTCGTGCCCGGTGTGCACTCCTACCGGCAGCTTCCATAGCAGCTTGCCGGTCTGCGCGCTGAGCTCGATCAGGATGCCGGCCTTGCCGCCGTCGATGACGACCGGCTGCCGGTGGGCTGTCGTGAGCACTGGCGAGTTCTGCAGGTCCCAGTCATAGAGGTCGTGCGGCGTGAGCTGGTAATACCACAGCAGCTTCCCCTGCGGGCTCAGCTTGACGACCGAGTCGGTATACAAGTCGGGGCCCGGCCTGCTGGTGGCCCATGGATAGCCAGTGGGCCAGCCGCTCTGGCCGATCGGGCCGGGATTGGCGATGCCGATATAGAGGTTGCCCTGGGCGTCGAAGGACGGCGGGTCCCACAGGCCGCCGCCGGAGTTGATGGCCGGATTGCCCCACAGGTTCTGCACCTCGTCGAAGGACCACTCCGGCGCGCCGGTCTTCGCGTTCAGCGCCCACAAGATCCCCTTGGCGCCGCCAAGATACTGACCGACGGTCGGGTTGACGGGAACGGTCGACACGTACACGGTGCCGTTGTTGTAACCGGGCGCCATGTCGATGCCTTCATGGTCGTTGCCGATCAGCGTCCGGTTCCACAGCTGGTTGCCCGTGGCAGCGTTCAGGGCGACAGCAGCATGGTTAGTCGCGGCGTAGACAATGCCGTTCACGACGTTCACACCGTCCGGCCCGCCGTTAGGCGAACTGTAGTTGCGTGCCCAGAGGACCTTCCCGGTGGCGAGCCTGATCGCCATCACGTTCGACTCCATGTCCTGCAGGTACACCACGCCGCCCACGACAACCGGCGTGGCCGAGATGCCGTCCGAGATGCCGACGGACTTAGCTGCGCCCGTCGACTCGACCGGGACGCACCACGCCACCCCCAGCTGCGCGACGTTGGAACTCGTGATCGAACTCGTGACATCGCGGGTGCTCTGCAGATTCGCGCCAGGCAGCGCCCACCCGGCCGCGCCCCCGGACGTGCTGCTCGCCGGTGCAGACGTGGCGCTCGCGGCGCCCGCAGCGGGGCTCTTGCCGGAGCAGTTCGACGCACTTGTTGTACTCGGGCTACTTGCTGTGCAGCCGCTGACAGCCAGGCCAGACACGACGACCACGGTCAGGCCGGCCGCTGCGGACCGCTTGACTAACGACATCGTCTGCTTCATCCCCAAGCACCGCCATCCGCTGATCCGATACCGGCGGGCCAGGCCGCGCGTGCCGCCGTCCGGCTCGCTCCGCGAGAAATTGATATCACAATGCTATGCCCGTGTTATCAGGCAGGTCAAGCGGCAGCTGCTCACGCAGTAGCCCTCCGCCGGGACTGCCGTCAGCCGACGGACGAGTACGCGACGACGCCACGGTGCAGCAGCCCGACGGCCGCCCGCGCAGTTGTGCCGAGCTCTCCCCCGGCGTCAGCGACTGCGACCTGGCCCAGCAGGTCGATGAGCTGCTTCATGGCGCGAACGAAATCACCGGCCGTCAGGTCGGGACCGACCAGCTTCTCCAGGCTGGTACCGCGGGCCCAGGCGTGCACGGTCCAGGCGAAGCCCAGATCCGGCTCCCGCAGGAACGACAGGTGCTGGGCGTCCTCGACGGCGGCGAGCTCGCCCCACAGGCTGGTCATTTCGGCCAGCACCTCGCGGGAGCGGCCATGCGGCAGCCGCACCGGCGCTGCATCATCAGCCCGCCGTGACTCGAACGTCAGCGCCGACACGCACGCAGCCAGGTCGGCCGGGGCCAACCCGGTCCAGGTGCCGCGGCGCAGGCACTCGGCAGCAACAAGGTCGAGCTCCGTGTATAGCGCGGCGAGCCGGCTTCCGTCCGGTGTGACCTCGTCGTCTTCCATATAGTCCAGCTGCTCCAGCACAGCGCAGACCCGGCCGAACGTGCGCGCGAGCACGTGCGAGCGCCCGGATACTCGCTCCTCCAGCGCCTCGGCCTCCCGCTCGAGCCGGGCCCGCCGGGCCAGGTCGCGCAGGTGCAGCTGCATGTCGGGGCAACCGTGACAGGAATGCTTCCGCAGCCGGCGGCGCAGCGCCTCAATGGCGGCCGCTGAGGGCTCGCTGCGGCCGGCGCCGCGCTCCCGGTCCGGCAGCTCGCGCCCCGCCAGGCGGTTGCGCACGGTCGAGACCAGGTCCCGGCGGGCCGCTGGCGACCTGGGACTGAACGACGACGGGATCCTGATCCGCTCGATCGGGCTGACCGGGACCGGGAAGTCGGCAACAGACAGCCGCTTCACCTGCCGGTTCGCGGTAAGCACCAGCGGCAGCGGGCGCCCGTCGCCGGCGCCGCCCGGCTGCAGCACCACCGCCACGCCTTCGTGCCGCCCGCCAGGCACGTCGATGATGTCACCTGGCCTGAGCTTCTCCAGCGACGCCGCCGCTGCTGCCCGCCTGGCTGCCGAGCGCTGACGTGATTCATCCCGCTCAAGGTCGCCAAGCTCGCGGCGGATCTCGTCGTAACTGGCAATGTCGCCCAGCTCGCAGCTGACTGCGAGGCCCGCGATCTGCTCCCGCAGCCTGGCTGCCTGCCGGGCGAGCCCCACGACGCCGCGGTCGGCCTGGAACTGGGCGAACGACGACTCAAGCAGCCGGGCCGCACGCGCCCGGCCGACCTGCGCGACCAGGTTGACCGCCATGTTGTAAGTCGGGCGGAAGCTCGAGGTCAGCGGGTACGTTCGGCGTGCCGGCCAGGCCGCCGACCGCCTGCGGGTCAAGGCCGGGCTGCCAGAGCACAACCGCGTGCCCCTCGATGTCGATGCCACGCCGGCCAGCCCGACCGGTGAGCTGGGTGTACTCCCCTGCCGTCAGGTCGGCGTGGTGCTCGCCGTTCCACTTGTCCAGCTTCTCGATCACGACGGTCCTGGCCGGCATGTTGATGCCGAGCGCCAGGGTCTCGGTCGCGAACACGGCCCGGATCAGTCCGGCGGCGAATAGCTCCTCCACTACTTCCTTGAATGTCGGCAGAAAGGCCGGCGTGGTGCGCCGCGATCCCGCGGCGCAGCCCGGTCAGCCATTCGGCGTACCCAAGCACCGCCCGGTCCTCGTCAGCCAGGCCCTCGGTCCGGGCCGCGACGATCCTGGCGATCTCGGCGGACTCCTCCGGCGTGGTCAGCCGCAGCCCGCCGGCCAGGCACTGCTGCACCGCCGCATCGCAGCCAGCCCGGCTGAAGATGAAGGTGATCGCGGGCAGCAGGCCCTCGGCGTCCAGCCTCTCGATCACCTCCGGCCGGCTCGGCGGCCGGTACCGGACCGGCCGGCCACCGGTACGACCGCCAGCACCACGGCTACCTGGAGGACGGCTGGGTCGCCGGTACCCGTTCCGGTCCGAGGCCAGATCACGCTGCGCGAGACGGCGAAGCTCAGGATTGACGGCCCCGTTCCTGGCAAAAAGGTCGTAGAGCCGTCGTCCGGCCAGCATGTGCTGCCAGAGCGGCACCGGCCTGTCCTCGTCCACGATCACGGTGGTGCCGCCGCGCACCTGCTCCAGCCAGTCGCCAAACTCCTCCGCATTGCTGACCGTCGCGGACAGCGCCACTACCTGCACGGACTCTGGCAGCTGGATGATCACTTCCTCCCAGACCGCGCCGCGCAGCCGGTCGGCCAGGTAGTGCACCTCGTCAAGCACGACATAGCCGAGGCCGGCCAGGGTCAGCGAGCCGGCGTAGAGCATATTCCGCAGCACCTCGGTCGTCATGACGACGACCGGGGCCTCGCCGTTGATGCTGTTGTCGCCGGTGAGCAGCCCGACCTTCTCCGGCCCGTAGCGGGCGACCAGATCGGTGTACTTCTGGTTGGACAGTGCCTTGATCGGCGTGGTGTAGAAGCACTTGCGGCCTTCGGCGAGAGCCAGGTGCACGGCGAACTCGCCGACCACTGTCTTCCCGGATCCGGTAGGCGCCGCGACCAGCACGCCGTGGCCGCCTTCGAGCGCGGCGCAGGCGTCGACCTGGAAGGGGTCAAAATCAAAGTCATAAAGCCGCCGGAACGCGGCGAGACCGGGCCGGTCAGTCGTCTCGTCACGCTGGCTGGCCTGCGTGCTCATGGCCCAAGAGTAAGCGGATCTCTGCTAGGCGGCGGCATGCCACCGCCGCGACAGCATGTTCGGGACGCAGTGCTCAGGCCAGGACGCACGCCGCCAGCCAGTAGTACTGCAGCTCAGTCCAGGTCAGGCCGACGGTCACCCCGGCGAGATCGGCCTCGAGCTGCGGCCGGTCCGGGAAGTTCTTCAGAACCTCGTAGCTCCGGCCGTCGGCCAGCTCCCGCTGCTGGTAGGTGTCACCGTCGGGCCCTGTCCTGGTGATCGGAAGGCTGCTGCCCGCCACGTAGCGGCTGTCGAGGAGGACCAGGCCGGTGCCCGGCCCGGTGCGCTCGCGGACGCTGGCCAGGAACCGCGGAATGTCGGCGCGCTGAATGTGCGACCACCAGAATCCGCAGAACACCAGGTCGAAGTCGCCGGGCACGGTGTCCAGCCGGTAGGCGTCGGCGGTCTGCATCGTGACGCGTGCCGGGCCGTAGCTCCGCTGCGTCGCAATGGCAATCGTCTCGGCATTGAGGTCAGTGGCCGTGATCTCCGCTGCAGTGGTTGCCAGCACCTGCGTCCAGTAGCCAGTTCCGGCCGCGACCTCCAGCACCCGCTTGCCCGTGACCAGTGGCGGCAGCAGCTCGCGAAGCCGGGCCAGGTCGTCCTGCCGCTCGGGCTTGCGGTAGACCGCGTCGTACTCGGCGGCGCGCTCGGCGTAGTACTCGCCCAGGGAGCAGGCTTCAGCGGGCATGTATTCGGTCCTCCCTCAGCTGGCGGGAGACCATCAGCGACCCTTGCACCGGAGCTTACTGCTGCCCCCGCATAGCGGCCAGAATCGCGCGCTACTGAGACTTGTGACTCTTAACGCGGCTGACGAGCACGGTGTGACGCTTAGCGTTAACAACGCGCCCTAATTTTCCCCTTTTGCACCCACGTAAGCGTCACGGTAGGGCTGGAAACGTCACGATCGCCGGTGCCGCGCGCGATTCCTAGTTCCGGGGTGACGTGCCTGCGCCGGTCTGCTCGCCCAGTGGCTTGTCGAGGCCATACTGACTGACCTCGTCCTGGCTCAGGCCGGGGAACTCCAGGCTGCCGAACCGGGCCTTCCGCCGGTCATGCGCCCAGGCGAAGACTTCGGCTGCTTCCACGAAGACCAGGCACGGTACGGCGAGCAGCAGCATGCTGAGCGGGTCCGGGCTCGGGGTGAAGATCGCAGCGAACGCGAACACGCCGAAGATGATCATCCGGCGCCACTTACTGAAGCGCGCGTGCGTGAGGACCCCGGCCATGTTCAGCAGCACGAAGACCAGCGGCAACTCGAACGCGATGGCGAAGATGGCCAGCATCGCCTCTGCGTAGCTCAGGTAGGTGGTAATGGTGATCAGCGGCGTGACGCCGGCCGGCACCATGCTCAGCAGGAAATGCAAGCCCCGGGTCATCGCGAAGTACGCGATTGTCGCGCCAACCGCGAACAACGGTAGGGCTGCGCCTACGAAGAAGTAAGCCCACCGACGTTCCCGGCGGTATAGCCCGGGAGCGATGAACGCCCAGAACTGATACAGCCAGATCGGCGCCGAGATGATCGCGCCGACCGCGATCGAGATCTGCAGCTTGAGGAAGAAGGCGTCGAATATCCCGTTCACGTACAGCTGCTGAGCACAGCTGCCGGCGTGGTGCTGACCAGGTATCTCGCGGGAGTGGCTCGGAAGCCGGCAGAACGGCTGCTCGATGAAGTGCCAGACGCGCGCATAGACAAGCCAGCCGATCACCGAGCCGATCGTGATCGCAATCGCGATCTTGACGACCCGGTTCCTGAGCTCACGGATGTGCTCCATGAGGGGCATCCGGGCATCGGGGTTCGATCGGTGTCCCAGCCCGAGATCCTGGTGACGGTCCTCTGGGCTCAGTCCAACGTCCACCATGGCCGCCTCGGCTGGACTGGCAGCTAGAGCGGCTGCGACGTCTGAGTCTCGGCGGACTGCCCGTTGCCGGACGACGCTGACTGCCGCTGCAGCTCAGATACCTGGCGCTGCAGGTCGAGCAGCTGCTGCTGGGTCGGGTCCTGGGTGGGCGGTGCGACAGCCGGGAAGGCTGGCGGCAGGGAGCTGCTGAATGGCTGACCGGACGGGTTCGCCGCGTTGTTCTGGTCCTCGGGCTCCATGCCCTGCACCGACCGCTTGAAGATATGCATGGACTGGCCGAGAGATCTGGCCGCTCCGGGTAGCCGCCGCGACCCGAACAGCAGGAGTACCACGATCAGCAGAATGATGATGTGCGGCGCACTCGGATCGAACATTGAGTCTTCCCCATTCAGCTGAGCCTGGGCTTAGCTACCTTATCGGGAGTCTACACGCGACCTCTATGCAAGCGACTGCACGTAGCCAAGCTGCTGCCAGTCGATGACTGGCGCGTTAACACGATATTTCACTCTGGCTTGATTACGCATCAGTCACCAGAGTGATGTGTTACACATAGTGACTGAGAGCTGCCGTCGCATCGGCGATGACCTGCTCGGCCAGCTCAGGGGGCGATACCAGACGGCCATCCTCGCCGAGCCTGAGCGCCAGCCGCCGCACCCACCGGGTGTCGGGCGTGCGCAGCCGGATCCGGAGCCGCCCGTCCCCGAGCTCCGCGACCTCTTCGCACGGGTAGTACTCGGCTACCCAGCGTCCGGCAGCGGCCAGCTCGAAGACCACCTGTACATCCTGCGGCGAGGGCCGGAACAGGCCGCGGTCAACGTCTACTTGCTGGGCAGAGGCGGGCACCTCCTTGGCCACATCCAGGACCTCGATGGCCAGGACGCGATCCAGCCGGAACAGCCGGACGTCATCGGCCCGGCGGCACCAGCCTTCCAGGTAGCCGCGGCCCTCCACGACCAGCAGCCGCATCGGGTCCACGTCCCGCTCAGTCGCCTCGTCCCGGCCCGGCACGTAGTAGGAAATGTGCAGCCGCTTCCCGCGGCTGAGCGCGTCTGCCACCTTGGCCGCAGCCGACTGGGCCGCAGCCGACCGGCCCGCGGCGTCATCCACCTGGACTGCGACCTGGGCGCTTGGGTCGGCGGCGCTGCCAGCCGCCGACTCGAGCTTGGCGATGGTCCTGCTCAGCGCGGTGCCGTCGCCAATGCTCGGCACCTCGGCCAGCATCCGCAGCGCGATCAGCAGCGCGCAGGCCTCGTCGACGCCAAGCCGCAGCGGCCTGCCGATGGCCTCGGCCTCGCTGACGACGATCTCGCCGCCCTCGTACGACAGATCGATCGGGCAGTACGGGTCCGGCGAGCGGAGCTCTACGCACCACAGCAGGTTGAGGTCATCCACCAGCTCGCGCTCGGTCACGCCGAACGCGGCCGCAGTCTCAGCCATCCCGACCGACGTTCCGGCTCACCACATAGGGCACCAGCGCGAGCAGCCGCTGCAGCCGCTCGGTAGCCGTGCCGGTCGGCCCTCCCGTCCTGGCAGGCTGGCCCGGCCTGGCCGGGGCGTCTGCCGTCACGCCAGCACCCCCTTCAGCCGTCCGATCACCGCGTCGCGCAGGTCGGTGGGCTCAAGCACCACGACGTCGGCGCCGAAGGAAGCCAGCTGCTCGCTCCACCAGCCACTGTCCGTGAAGGTCAGCTCGGCGACATCCCACCCCGGCTCCTGGTCCGGCTCGACGCTGATCGCGTGCCGCCGCAGGCCGTAGCCGGCACCGGACCGGATCCGCAGCAGGCAGGTTCGCGGTACCGGCGTCTCGGCATCCCAGTCCCTGACGGCGGCCCGCACGTCGGTTCCCGGCGGCACCACGACCGTCCCGGCCGGGCCGGTGAACGTTACCGGGCCCTCGATACGGCTCAGCCGGAACACCCGCTCGGCGCGCGCGGTCGGTGTCGAGGCCTGCAACGTACCAGCGGCCCCGCCGGTTGACCACGCCCCACGGCTCCAGGCAGCGGCGCTGCGCGGTGCTGCGACCGGCGGCCCGGTAGCCGAAGGTGACCGGGCGCCGGTCCCGCACGGCCTCCCACAACGGCCCGAATGCCGCCTCCGGGGTGTGCACCCGCGGCTCGATCCCCGGCTGGGTCAGGTCCTCGGCATCGATCCCGGCTGCGCGCAGCTTCAGCAGCGCGCCCTCGGCCGCTCCGGCGAGCTCAGCGCGGCGCCAGACGCGCGCGGCGAGTCCGAGTACCGCGACCTCATCCGGCTCCAGCGTGATCTCCGGCAGCTCGTAGGCCTGCTGTGAGATCCGGTAGCCCGCTTCCTCGTCACCGGGCCCGTTCGTCCCGGTCTCCAGCGGGATGCCGAGCTCGCGCAGCTCGTCCTTGTCCCGCTCGAACATCCGCTTGAACGCGTCGAAAGAGGCCGGGTAACCCGGCACGGCCTCCCTGATCTGGGCGGCGGTCAGGTACCTGCGCGCGGACAGCAGGCAGACCACGAGGCTCAGCAGCCGCTCCGTCTTCCGCCTGGACATCCCCATCCTTTCTCCCGACCGACGCTACCCTGCCGGAGTGATCAGGTGGCGTAGTGGCGAAGTTTCCGCGCTCGGCCCGTCGTGGTCAGGTGCCCAGGAGCTCAGCGTGACAGTCTCCGGCCAGACCGTGCGGGCGCTTGCCTATCCCCGGCTGACCGGCATGCCGCAGCCGGGCGACCGAGTCCTGCTCAACACCACAGCCCTGGACCTGGGCCTCGGCACGGGCGGATATGCGCTGGTCGTGGCCATCCCGGACCGGCTGCCCGCCGATCCCGTCGGCCCAGGGCACCTGTCAAGGCCAGGTACACCCCGTTGCAGGCCTGCGTGCTCGGCGCCGATGAGCAGGGGTCGGAGTTTCACGAGGTGCTGCGCGAGGCCGACGACCTCGGGCGGCATGCCGGTTGTCGTCGCCGACCTGCACTCCGCGCTGCCCGCCATCCTGGCCGGCTACCTGGCCGGCCGGGCAGGCCCGCCGCCCCGGATTGCCTACGTGATGCTCGACGGCGGCGCGCTGCCCGCCTGGTTCTCCCGCACGTGCGCAGAGCTTACTGAGGCCGGCTGGCTGGCCGGGACGATCACCGTCGGCCAGGCCTTCGGCGGCGATCTGGAGGCCGTCAGCCTGCACAGCGGCTTGCTGGCGGCCCGGCACGTGCTCGGCGCCGAGCTGGCCGTCGTGGCGCAGGGACCGGGAAATCTCGGCACCGGCACCCGGTGGGGGTTCTCGGGGGTCGCGGCGGGCGAGGCGGTCAACGCCGCCGCCGTGCTCGGCGGCCGGCCGGTCGGATCCCTGCGGATCAGCGAGGCCGACCCGCGCGAGCGACACCGCGGCATCTCCCACCACAGCCTGACTTCGTACGGCCGCGTCGCGCTGGCCAGGGCGGACATCGTGGTACCTGACCTGGGCGGCGAGTTCGGCGCGAAGGTGCTGGCCGCGGCCCGGCCGCTGGCGGCGCGCCACAGCCTGGTCCGGGTCAGCGTCGCGGGCCTGGCCGAGGCGCTGCAGGACTGCCCGGTGGAGCTGTCGACGATGGGACGTGGCCTGGACCGCGATCTGGCCTACTTCCTGGGGGCAGCTGCAGCAGGGCGGCACGCGGCCGCGCTGGGCGCCGGGACAGGCCATCCGACGGGAACGGCGGCCGAGCCCGATCTGAGCTACGACCTGGAGCGGTCGTGCGTGCGGGTGGTGCTCCAGGATCGTGGCGGCCGGATCCTGCTGTTCCGTTCCCGGCTGGCCTCACGCAGCCCGCGGGACTGGTGGGAGCTGCCCGGCGGCGGCATCGAGCCTGGCGAGAGCTATCAGCAGGCAGCGGCCCGCGAGCTCGCCGAGGAGACCGGCCTGGTCGTCGCGCCCGGACCAGGTAGAGCCCGCCGCGCTGGCGGCGGATGGCCACCTGGACCGCCCGCGGCATCAGGCGGCTGCAGCACGAGGTGGTCGTCCCGGTCCGGCTCGGCGCCGACCGGCCACTGATCACCGATGGCGGGCGCACGCCCGACGAGCGCGAGGAGTACGTCGAGGCCCGCTGGTGGGCCGTCGCCGACGTGCTGGCCAGTTCCGAGCGCTTCTACCCGGGCCTGCTGCCCGAGCTGCTCCCCGCCTTCCTGGCCGGCGCTGAGCTCACCGAGCCGTTCGAGCGCTGGAACTAGGCTGGCCGGCTGCTCCCCGAGCACGTCAATCACGAACACGAGCGTGTCGTTCTTCTTGATGCCAGCGCTCGGCTGCCCGCCCGACGGCCCGTAGCCGAGGGCCGGCGGGATGACCAGCATGACCCTGCTGCCCACCGGCACCCCCACCAGGGCGTCGTTCCAGCCGGCCACGCACGTTGCCGCCAAGCTGGAAGCTGAACGGCAGGCCAGCGGGCTGGGTAGCCGACGGCCAGGTGCTGCTGAACACCTTGCCGGTCCGCCAGATCGAGGCGACGTACTGCGCGACGACGGTGTCGCCATTGGCCAGCTTCGGTCCGCTGCCCTTGATCAGCGTCGTCACCGACAGCTTGGCCGGGCGGCGCGTTCTTCGGTATCGAGATAACCGGCGCCTGGCCCGCCTTGGCCGTCACCGACGGCAGCTTGCCGCCGCCGGTCGACACCTGCGCTCCCGGTCGCCGACTGCGTCGCGGAGTACTGCTGGAGCAGGTCGATCACCCACACCAGGGTGTCGGTACCGGAAATCTGAGCTCCGACTGACCACTTGGTCCGTAACCGTACTTGGGCGGCAGCACCGCAACAATCCGGCTGCCCATCCGCGCGCCCTTGAGCGCGTCGCTGAGGCCCGGCAGGCCCATCTGCGCCGGGATCATCTGCGGGCCGGAGCTGAACGTGCTGTCGACCAGGGTGTGCGTCTGTCCCGCTCCACTTGTAGAGTGCGACGTTGGCCAGGGTCGCATTCCCGGTCTTGAGCGCCGCACCAGTGCCCTTGATCGGCGTGCTGATGACGAGCTTGCTGCTGGCCTTCTTGGTCGGGATCGAGACGGTCGGCTGCTTGCCGAAGGCACCCGACACCTTGACAGGCCGTTCGGGTCGGCGGCGGCGGCGGACCCGCCCGACGAGCCGCAGCCGGCCAGAACGGCACAGGCGGCAAGCGGGACCAGCAGTGCTGCGGCGATGCGGCGCATGGGATTCCTCAGCGTTGGATTGCGGGGACGAGTCAGCCTACCGCCATCAGCCGACTGCCCAGTGTCACGGACCGAGACCAGAGGTTTACGCAGGCTTGACAGCCCGATTGCCTACCTGGGCCGGTTACATGCCCGCGATCAGCTTCTCCACCCGCTCGTCGACCGAGCGGAACGGGTCCTTGCACAGCACCGTCCGCTGCGCCTGGTCGTTCAGCTTCAGGTGCACCCAGTCCACCGTGAAGTCCCGTCGTCGCTCCTGTGCCCGGCGGATGAACTCGCCGCGCAGCCGCGCTCGCGTTGTCTGCGGCGGTATCGACTTGGCCGCGAAGATGTCCAGGTCCCGGCAGGCCCGCTCGACGGCTCCCCGCTTCTGCAGCAGGTAGTACAGGCCACGGCCGCGGTGCACGTCGTGATAGGCCAGGTCGAGCTGAGCGACCCGGGGCGAGGCGAGCGGCAGGTCGTGCTTGGCCCGGTAGCGCTCGATCAGCTGCAGCTTGGTGACCCAGTCGATCTCCCGCGCGACCAGCCCGAGGTCGCCGGTCTCGACCGCGCGCAGGGTTCGCTCCCACAACTCGAGCACTCGCGCGGTGATCGCGTCCGCGCCCTTGCGCGCGATGAAGTCCTGTGCCTTGGCCAGGTACTCCTGCTGGATGTCCAGCGCGCTGACCTCGCGGCCGTTGGCCAGCCTGACCCGGCGCCGCCCGGTCATGTCGTGGCTGACGTCCCTGATGGCCCGGATCGGGTTCTCCAGCGTCAGGTCGCGCATCACGATTCCGGCTTCCACCATGCGGAGCACCAGGTCAGTGGCGCCGACCTTCAGCAGCATGGTGGTCTCGCTCATGTTGGAGTCGCCGACGATCACATGCAGCCGGCGGAAGCGCTCGGCATCGGCATGCGGCTCGTCCCTGGTGTTGATGATCGGCCGCGACCGGGTCGTCGCCGACGACACGCCCTCCCAGATGTGCTCGGCCCGCTGGCTCACGCAGTAGACCGCGCCGCGCGGGGTCTGCAGCACCTTGCCGGCCCCGCAGATGATCTGCCGCGTCACCAGGAACGGGATCAGCACGTCAGCCAGCCGGCCGAACTCGCCGTGCCGGCCGACAAGGTAGTTCTCGTGGCAGCCGTAGGAGTTGCCTGCGGAGTCAGTGTTGTTCTTGAACAGGTAGATGTCGCCGGCGATGCCTTCCTCGCGCAGCCGGGTGTCGGCGTCGACGAGCAGGCCCTCCAGGATGCGCTCGCCGGCCTTGTCATGCGTGACGAGGTCGATCAGGCTGTCGCATTCCGGCGTCGCGTACTCCGGGTGGCTGCCGACGTCCAGGTACAGCCGGGCGCCATTACGCAGGAACACGTTGCTGCTGCGGCCCCACGAGACCACGCGCCGGAACAGGTACCTGGCGACCTCGTCCGGAGACAGGCGGCGCTGGCCGCGGAAGGTACAGGTAACCCCGTACTCGTTCTCCAGCCCGAATATCCGCCTGTCCATCCGTCCCCAGCTACCAGTCGACCGCGATGTACTTGGTCTCGGTGTACTCAAGCAGTCCGTCGTGGCTGCCCTCGCGTCCGAGGCCGGACTGCTTCACGCCGCCGAACGGCGCTGCCGGGTCGGAGACCACGCCCCGGTTGATCCCGACCATTCCCGCCTCGAGCGCTTCTGCAACGCGCAGCGCCCGGCGCAAGTCCTGTGAGTACACGTAGGAAACGAGGCCGTACTCCGTGCCATTGGCCAGCGCGACCGCCTGATCAGGGTCAGTGAACCTGACAATCGGGGCAACCGGCCCGAAAATCTCCTCGGACAGGATGCCAGCTCCAGGCGGCACGCTGTCGAGCACGGTCGGCTGGTAGTAGTAGCCGGTCCGGTCCGGGGCGCGTCCGCCGGTCAGGACGGCCGCCCCGTCGTCCGTCGCGGAGTCCACCAGCGCAGCGACCTTGTCCCTGGTGTCGGCGTTCACCAGCGGACCGAGGTCGACGCCATCCTCCAGTCCCGAACCCACCTTCAAAGCGGCCAGCCTGGCCGTCAGCTTGGCCGCGAACTCGCCGGCCACCTTCTCGTGCACGTAGAAGCGGTTGGCCGCCGTGCAGGCCTCGCCGCCGTTGCGCATCTTGGCCAGGAACGCGCCATCCACGGCGGCGTCGACGTCCGCGTCCTCGAGCACCAGGAACGGCGCGTTGCCGCCCAGCTCCATCGAGCAGTTGGTGACGCGGTCGGCGGCCTGCCTGAGCAGCATCCGGCCGACCTCGGTGGAGCCGGTGAAGGAGAGCTTGCGGACCCTCGGGTCGGCCAGCACGGCCTCCGTCATCGGGCCCGGCTTCGCGGTCGGCAGGACGTTCACGACACCATCGGGAACGCCCGCCTCGGCGAGCAGCTCAGCTACCGCGAGCGCGCTGAGCGGGGTCTCCTTGGCCGGCTTGAGCACCACGCTGCAGCCGGCGGCCAGCGCGGGCCCGATCTTGCGGGTGGCCATCGCGGCCGGGAAGTTCCACGGCGTGATCAGGTAGCTGACACCGACTGGCTGCCGGGTGACCATGATCCGGTTGGCACCAGACGGCGCGACCGAGAGCGAGCCGTCCAGCCGGACGGCCTCCTCGGAGTACCAGCGGAAGAACTCCGCGGCGTAGAGGATCTCGCCGCGCGCGTCCCGCAGCGCCTTGCCGTTCTCCAGCACCATCAGCCGGGCCAGCTGCTCGGATCGCTGGGTCATCAGCTCGTAGGCACGACGCAAGCACTCACCGCGCTCCCGCGGCGGCCTGGCCGCCCATTTGGGCAGCGCGTCGGCGGCCGCGCCGACCGCTTCCAGGGCATCCTCAGGGCTGGCGTCGGCCACCTCGGCGATCGGCGTCCTCCGTCGCGGGGTCGATCACCTGCAGGCTCCCGGCCCGCCCGGCGGACCACTGGCCGCCGATCAGCAGGCCCGTCGGGACCTCGATGCCGGTGATGGTCGCCACGTCGGATGTCACGCTGTCCTCCTGCCACGATGCGGGAACCACTTCCGCGAGTTCCCCTGCCCGAGGCTACCAATATCTCGAGATGCCCCCGTGCTGCCGATGAGCGATCTCTGGCTAGCCACCAGCCGCATCGTCGCCGCCATCCTCAGGCTCGCCCGGCGCCACGTCGCCGGCCTCGCCAGACGCCCCGTTGCTGGCCGCATTCGGGCTCCCGCCGCCCGGTTTCCCCGCCGCAGTCTCTCGCCCGTCGGCCGCTGCCCCGCCGGTCCCGATATCGGACTCGGCGAGCAGCGCATCGAGACGGGCGCCGGTCAGGCGCCGGAAGGCCCGGTGCGGCCGGCTGCGCTCCAGCAGGGCAGCCTCGAGCTGGCTGGCGGTGACCGGCTCGGCGTTACCGTCGCCCTGGCTGGCCAGCGCGGCGATCGCGAGCCGCATGGCGTCGGTCAGCGACAGGCCCGGCGAGTAGCGCTCCTTCAGCACGGCAGCCACCTTGTCAGCCTGGCCGCCCATGACCACGAAGCCGTGCTCCTCAGCTACCGACCCGTCGAAGATGATCCGGTAGATCTGGTCAGCGTCTGCGATCTTGCCCACCTCGGCGACGACGATCTCCACCTCGTACGGCTTGCTGCTGTCGGTGAACAGCGAGCCGAGCAGCTGCGCGTACCAGTCGGCCAGGCCGCGCGCGGTGACATCACGGCGGTCGTACTGGAAGCCCGTCATGTCCGCGTACCTGACGCCGGCCTTGCGGAGGGTCTCGAACTCGTTGTACCGGCCGACAGCCGCGAACGCGATCCGGTCGTACATCTCGCTGAACTTGCGCAGCGCCCGCGACGGGTTGGGCGCGACGAACAGGATGCCAGCGTCGCATGCGATCACGACGCCGCTGCGGATCTGCGCGATGCGCTTGCGCGCGTAATCCGCCTTGTCCTTCATCACCTGCTCAGGTGACACGTAGAACGGCATCGACACCGCGGGCGCTTCCTTACTCGAGTGAGGTTGGTGGGGGGAACATCAGGATGCGGCGGGCTCCAGCGGCGCAGCGGGCCCGTCCGGCCGCTGCATGCGCTCAGCTGTGACGGCCTCGACGTACCGGCCGACCTGCTCGTCGGATAGCCGCTCGAAGCCGTCCGCCGTGACCATCGCAACGGACGGGTAGATCCGCCGGGCCATGTCGGGCCCGCCGGTGGCCGAGTCGTCGTCGGCGGCATCGTAGAGCGATTCGATGAGCGCGCGTACGACCTGCGGCAGGCTCATGCCGTCGCGGTACAGCTTCTTAAGCGATCCGCGCGCGAACACCGAGCCGGAGCCGATCATTGCGAACCGCCGTTCTTCGTACTTGCCCCCGGCCACGTCGAAGGTGAAGATCCGCGGCTGGCTGGTTTCCTCGTCGTAGCCGGCGAGCAGCGGCACTGCGACGAGGCCCTGCATTGCGCCGCCAAGGTTCGATCGGACCAGGCCAGCCAGCCGGTTCGCCTTGCCCTCCAGCGACAGCGACCGGCCCTCGAGCTTCTCGTAGTGCTCCAGCTCGACGCTGAACAAGCGCACCATGTCGACGCCAATGCCAGCTACGCCAGCGATGCCGACGCAGGAGAACTCGTCGCTGCGGAACACCTTCTCGATGTCGCGCTGCGAGATCATGTTGCCCGAGGTCGCACGCCGGTCGCCGGCCATGACGACGCCGGCTTCGCACACCGCGGTGACGATCGTCGTGCCATGCGGGATGTCGGCAGCGGCTGCGCCCGCCGGCAGCGCCGGCAACAGGAGCAGGCAGCGTCACTGTGCACCGCCCGCGGCAGCAGTTCAGGCGCGGCGGCTGTCAGGAAGTCGGTGAAGGACGAGGATCCGGCGGCGAGGAATGCCGATGCTTGCCAACGAGCCTGGGGTTCAAAGCCGCCCACCGCAAAGTCCTTCCGTCTGCTACCGACCACTAAGTTGCGGGCCGGCTTTCGGGGGGTCTCCGGAAGTGTCACCGGATTGTTCTCGTCGGCCGGTATGAGATTGCCGTTATCTGACCCTAAGCCTGGCGCGGACTGCAACGCGCCACGGCCTGCTGGCAGTCACAGCTGGCTTACTCGCCGCCCTTCTGCACATAGGACCTGACGAACTCCTCGGCATTTTCCTCGAGCACCTCGTCGATCTCGTCCAGGATCGCGTCTACGTCATCAGTCAGCTTGTCCTGGCGCTCACGCACCTCGTCGGTGTCCTGGACGTCGGTGTCCTGCTCCTCTTCGGCCCGCCGGGGCGCCTGTCGCTGTCCGCCAGTGTCCTTCGTCGCCATCCCACAACCTCCGTGCTCTGCGGTAGTGCCGCAGTCTCAACGGTATCCTCGCCTGCTGCTGCCCGATCCAACCCTGGCGCACTGCATCGGTATCACGCTGATACAACTCGTGGCCAGAATAAACACATCGGAACAACAATGGCACGACCAGTTAATCCCGTTATGGGACCAATATGGGCTATTGCCCGGTGAGTGCGGACACCAGCTCGGCCGCCGTGGCACAGGAATCCAGCAGCCCTCCTACGTGCGCCCTGGTGCCACGCAGCGGCTCCAGCGTCGGCACGCGCTGCAGGGACTCACGGCCGGGGATATCGAAGATCACCGAGTCCCAGGACGCCGCGGCGACCGCATCTGGATACTGCCGCAGACAGCGGCCGCGGAAATAGGCCCTGGTGTCCTCAGGGGGCTCGTCCATAGCCGTCACGATGTCAGCCTCGCTGACGAGCCTGGTCATCCTGCCGCGGCTGGCCAGCCGGTTGTACAGGCCGCGGTCGGCCCGGACGTCGGAGTACTGCAGGTCGACCAGCTGCAGCCGCGGATGCCCCCAGGCCAGTCCGTCCCTGGCCCGGTAGCCCTCGAGGATCTCCAGCTTGGCCACCCAGTCAAGCTCGCGGGCAGTCAGCATCGGGTCCTCGGCCAGCCTCGTCAGGACGTTCTCCCAGCGGCTGAGCACATCGCTGGTGAGATCGTCGACATCGGCGCCGTACTTGTCCTCGCTGTACTTGCGCGCCAGCTCCAGGTACTCCATCTGCAGCTGCACGGCGGTCATCTTCCGGCCGTCGCGCAGCGTGACCAGATGCCGGAGCGACGGGTCATGCGAGATCGCCCGCAGCTCCGCAACCGGTGACTCGATGCCCAGATCAGCTGCGAGGAACCGGTCCTCGATCATCGCCAGTACGAGCGCCGTGCTGCCGAGCTTCAGATAGGTGGAGATCTCGCTCATGTTCGCGTCGCCGATGATGACGTGCAGCCTGCGGTACTTGTCCGGGTCGGCGTGCGGCTCGTCGCGAGTGTTAATGATCGGTCGCTTCAGCGTGGTCTCGAGTCCGACCTCTACCTCGAAGAAGTCGGCGCGCTGGCTGATCTGGAAACCGTCCTCCCGGCCGTCGGCACCCCGGCCGACCCGGCCGGCCCCGCAGACGACCTGCCGGGACACGAAGAACGGCGTCAGGTGCCTGACGATGTCGGCGAACGGGGTCGCCCGGTTCATCAGGTAGTTCTCGTGGCAGCCGTACGAGGCGCCCTTGTTGTCGGTGTTGTTCTTGTACAGCTGGATGGCCGGGCCGCCAGGCGAGGCGCCGGCCCTGGTGGCCGCCTCGGCCATCACTCGCTCGCCCGCCTTGTCCCAGATCACCGCCGCGAGCGGGTTCGTGCACTCGGGAGCGGAGTACTCCGGGTGCGCGTGGTCAACGTAGAGCCGGGCGCCGTTGGTCAGGATGACGTTGGCCAGTCCCAGGTCCTCGTCAGTGAGCTGGGAGGAGTCCGACGCCTCGGTCGCGAGGTCGAACCCCCTGGCGTCGCGCAGCGGGTTCTCCTCCTCGAAGTCCCACCGCGCCCGGCGGGCCCTGGCCGCCGTCGCCGCCTGGTAGGCATTCACCACCTGTGAAGAGCTGACCATGGCATTCACGCCTGGCTGGCCGGGCACGGAAATCCCGTACTCGGTCTCGATGCCCATCACGCGGCGCACGCTCATGGCTTAGAGCCTAATGCCGGGCCGCCGGGCGGCGGCACGCCGCGCCCGCCGGGCGCCCCTGCGCCGCCCTGCAGCGCCCAGCGTGTGCAGGTACCGGGTTTACAGGTACTGGCCAGTGTTGGACACCGTGTCGATCGACCGCCCCGCCTCGGTTCCGCTCTTGCCGGAGATGAGCGTGCGGATGTACACGATCCGCTCGCCCTTCTTGCCGGAGATCCGGGCCCAGTCGTCGGGGTTGGTCGTGTTCGGCAGGTCCTCGTTCTCCTTGAACTCGTCAATGCACGCAGCGAGCAGATGCTGGACGCGCATGCCCTTCTGGGCGGTCTCCAGGAACTCCTTGATGGCCATCTTCTTCGCCCGGTCCACAATGTTCTGGATCATTGCGCCGGAGTTGAAGTCGCGGAAGTACAGCACTTCCTTGTCGCCGTTGGCGTAGGTGACTTCGAGGAACCTGTTCTCCTCGGTCTCGGCGTACATCCGCTCGACCACGCGCTGGATCATCTCTCCGACTGTCGCGTCGGGATTGCCGCCGTGCTCGGCCAGATCATCGGGGTGCAGCGGGAGGTCGCTCGACACGTACTTGGAGAAGATGTCGCGCGCCGCCTCGGCATCCGGCCGCTCGATCTTTATCTTGACGTCCAGCCGGCCCGGCCGCAGGATCGCCGGGTCGATCATGTCCTCGCGGTTCGAGGCGCCGATGACGATGACGTTCTCCAGGCCCTCCACGCCGTCGATCTCGCTCAGCAGCTGCGGCACGATGGTGTTCTCGACGTCACTCGACACGCCGGATCCGCGCGTCCGGAAGATCGAGTCCATCTCGTCGAAGAACACGATCACCGGCATGCCCTCGCTGGCCTTCTCCCTGGCCCGCTGGAACACCAGCCGGATGTGCCGCTCGGTCTCGCCGACGTACTTGTTGAGCAGCTCGGGACCCTTGATGTTGAGGAAGAAGGAGCGGCGCTCCTTACCGGGCGCGCCGGCCTGCTCGGGCTCAGGATTGCCGGACGCCACGGCGTCTGCAGCCGCTCGAGCGGCTACCTGCTTGGCGAGCGAGTTCGCCACGGCCTTGGCGATCAGTGTCTTGCCGCAGCCAGGCGGCCCGTACAGCAGCACGCCCTTGGGCGGCCGCAGCTTGTGCTCCCGGAACAGGTCCGCATGCAGGTACGGCAGCTCGATCGCGTCCCGGATCTGCTCGATCTGCGGCCCGAGGCCGCCGATCTCGTTGTAGCTCATGTCCGGGACTTCCTCGAGGATGAGCTCCTCGACCTCAGCCTTCGGAATGCGCTCGAAAACGTAACCCGACCGCGGCTCGAGCAGCAGCGAGTCGCCCGCCCGCAGCGTCCGGCCGCGCAGCGGCTCCGCCAGCCGGGCGATCCGCTCCTCGTCGGCATGCGAGATCACGAGCGCGCGATCGCCATCCTCAAGGATCTCCTTGAGCATGACGACCTCGCCGATCGTCTCGAAGCCCTGCGCGATCACGACGTTCAGCGCCTCGTTCAGCACGACTTCCTGGCCGGGCCGCAGGTCGTCAAGCTCAACGCCAGGGCTGACGCTGACGCGCATCTTGCGGCCGCCGGTGAAGACGTCCGCCGTGCCATCTTCGGTCGCCTGCAGGAAGATGCCGAATCCGCTCGGCGGCTGCGCCAGCCGGTCGACTTCCTCCTTAAGCGCAATGATCTGGTCGCGCGCCTCGCGCAGCGTGCTGGCGAGCCGCTCGTTCTGGCCGGTGATCGCCGCGAGGTTCGACTCGGCTTCGCGCAGGCGCTGCTCTAGCACGTGCGTCTGCCGAGGCGAGTCAGCGAGCCGACTCCGCAGGGCGGCGACTTCCTCTTCAAGGAAGGAAACCTGCGTGGTCAGGACCTTGACCTCGTCATCGTGCCGCCCGGAATGAACGCTGTCGTCACGAGAGGCCATGCCCCTCACCCCCTCCTGAGAGCTGAGTTACCTAGACCCTACCTATCCAAGGTCAATCCGTAACCTAGCGGCAGGCCCAGACTCGGCATTCTGCGTTACGATCCGGAAAACTCGCCGCCTGGCCAACCGGTTCAACGGATGGTCCCGGCAGGCGCTTCCGTCTCGCCCGCATCGCCGTCCGCCGGTGTTTCCAGCCCCGCCGCTGCCATCATCTCGGCCTCGGCTGCCTCAGCCCCCTTGGATGGCCGCCGGCGCCGTGGCGGCGCCGTCACCCCGTCGGCCAGTCGGCGCGCGGTGACCAGGAACCCAGTATGCCCAACCATCCGGTGCTCAGGCCGGACGGCGAGCCCGTCCACGTGCCAGCCGCGCTGCAGGGTCTCCCATGCGGCAGGCTCGGCAAAATTCCCCTGATCGCGCAGCGCGCTGACCGTCCTGGCCAGCTGCGTCACCGTCGCTACGTAGCAGCACACGACACCGCCCGGGATCAGCATCGCGGCGGCGGTGCCGGCGTAGTCCCAGGGCGCGAGCATGTCCAGCACGACCCGGTCCGCATCAGTGATCCCGTCCTGCCCCAGCTCGCCCACCACGAGGTGCCAGGCCGGGTGCGGACGGCCGAAATATCGCTCGACGTTGGCCGCGGCGATCGCGGCGAAGTCCGGACGGCGCTCGAACGACGTCACGCTGCCGTGCTCGCCAACCGCGCGCAGCAGCCAGCAGGACAATGCGCCCGATCCTGCCCCGGCCTCTACGACCCGCGCGCCGGGAAAGATGTCTGCCAGGCCGACGATCTGCGCCGCGTCCTTCGGGTACACCACAGCCGCGCCGCGCACCATCGAGACGGAATAGTCAGCAAGCAGCGGCCGGAACGCGATGTACGGAGTGCCGCCGGCCGAGGTGACCAGGCTCCCCTCCGGCCTGCCGATCAGATCGTCGTGTGCCAGCGCGCCCCTGTGGGTGTGAAAGGACCGCCCAGGGATCAGGACCAGGCGGTGCTGGCGGCCCTTGGGATCGGTCAGCTGCACCTGGTCGCCTGCCGCGAACGGGCCGCGGGGATGCGTGATCACGCCAGACAGGCTAGCGCCGCGGTGACTGCCGATTGTCATGCTCCGGGCTGTCATGCTCCGGGTCGGGCCCGGCCGGTCACGCTCCGGTACCGGCGAAGGCATGGTCGAGGTCGGCAGTGGCCAGGACGCCATAGACCTGGCCTGACGAAGGCTCGACCAGCAGGTACTCCGATGCGGGAGCCCGGCGCACCGCCTCGATCAGGTCCATGCCAGACAGATCGGCGGAGAGGATCATGTCCGGGTCCAGCGTCCGTGCGAGCGAGCCGGCGTCGATCCAGGGCCGACGCTGCTCGGGCGTGGCGATAACGGCCCCCTCGTTGACGATCGCGATCGGCTTGGAGTCATGATCGACTACGACCAGCGCTCTTGCCTGGGCGAGGTCGGCCCGCCTGATCGCCTCCGCCAGCGGCAGGCTCGACGGGATCGGAATAGCACGCCTGGCCAGCGCCCGTGCCTGCAGGGCCGGCAGCCGCTCGCGCACCCTCGCCGACCGCAGCGCCTGACCCGCGCTCATCCACATGAAGGCGGCCACCGCGATGAGCCAGATGCCGTAGCCGCCGTTCACCAGACCGAACCGGCCACCTAGGTGGCTCAGGACGATCGCGGCCAGCGCGATGGCAATCGCCCGCCCGGCCCAGGCCGAGAGCACTGTCGCCTGCCCGCTGTTGCCGGTCAGCTTCCACAGCACCGCCCGCAGCACCCGACCGCCGTCCAGCGGCAGGCCCGGCAGCAGGTTGAACACGCCGACGATGCCGTTGGCCAGGATCAGCCCGTCGATCAGCCCTCTGGGTATGCCGTGCGGGTTGACAAGCTCGTTCACGCCGAAGCCGATCGCCGCCAGGAGCAGCGACATCGCCGGCCCGGCAGCCGACACCAGGAATTCCTTGGCCGGCGTGGGCGGCTCCTGCTCAAGCTCGGAGTAACCGCCAAGCGGATACAGCAGGATCCGTCGTACCGGCAGCCGGAAGCTCCTGGCAACCAGGCTGTGACTGAGCTCGTGCAACAGGACCGACAAGTAGAACAGCACGACGAAGGCGACAGCGATCAGGTAACGCTCGACCGACCCGTTCACCTGCACGGGCAGCGCACCGGACCTGGAGTAGAGCACTACCAGCACGGCCGCGACCAGGAACCAGTACGGCGAGATGTAAACCGGTATGCCAAAAGGCCGACCGACAACGATCCCGAGCCGGGCATCAGTCCGCGCGCCCTGAGCCGGCCTCGGCGGCCCGCCTGCTGCGGCCCTTCCTGCTGGAGTCCTCCTGCCACGCATTGATGCTACGCGGAGAACGGCGATCGCAGATCATTCGCGCGGGCCAGGCTGCCGGGCGCGCCGACGTGGTGAACCAGCCGGTGATTGTCAGATAGGTCACCTAGTCTGCGTGCATGACCGAAGCACCGTCGATCACCCCGGCTGCCGCCCCACCAGGACTGCCGGCCAGCGAGGACACAGACCAGATCACGGGCCCCAGCCTGTCGCCATCGCGAGCTTCGGATTTCATGACATGTCCCTTGTTGTATCGATTCCGGGTCGTCGACCGCCTGCCTGAGCCGCCGAGCCCGGCTGCCGCCCGCGGCACCCTGGTGCACGCGGTGCTGGAGCGGTTGTTCGACCATCCGGCCCTGGGACGGACGCTGGCAGCCGCTCGCGAGCTGCTCGGCCCGCAGTGGGACCGCCTGGTTGCCGATGAGCCAGGGCTGGCCGGGCTGTTCGACGACGAGACCCAGCGGCTGGCCTGGCTCGATGAAGCGGCACAGATGCTGGATCGATACTTCGCGCTCGAAGACCCGACCCGGATCGAGCCAGCCCATCGCGAACTGTCGGTCCAGGCGATGCTTGACTCCGGCCTGACGCTGCGCGGCTACATTGACCGACTCGATGTCGCCCCGACAGGCGAGATACGCATTGTGGACTACAAGACCGGCACGGCCCCGCGAGAGGAGTACGAGGCCAGGGCACTGTTCCAGATGAAGTTCTATGCGGTCGTGCTCTGGCGGACCGGCGGCACGATTCCGCACCTGCTCCAGCTCATCTATCTGGGTAACGGCGAGATCGTCCGGTACGCGCCCGACGAGGCAGACCTGCTCGCGACCGAGCGCAAGATCAACGCGCTGTGGCAGGCCATCGACCGGGCCAGGACCTCCGGTGACTGGCGACCACGCCCGAGCAAGCTCTGCGACTGGTGCTCGTACCAGGCGCTCTGCCCTGTCTACGGCGGTACTCCGCCGCCGCTGCCGGGCCAGTCAGCTGCCAGCTCGGAGCTGCCCGGCCTCAGTCCGAGCATCGAATAGTTGTGCATCCAGCAGCGCTCGTCGGCATAGACGTTCGTCACGTGCGCCCGGGGGCTGAGCGCAGGGTCCCGGCTATGAGCCGACCGCGCTTTATTTGGGGAGTAAAATCTGCCGGTGTCGACCATCCATCCCCAGCCTCCGACTCAGCCGCCCGCTCGCGAGACCTACCGCATGCGTGGCCCGGTGGTCGTGTGGTGGGTGTGGCTTGCGTTCGTGGTCATCAACGTGATCGACATGGCGATCCAGTGGCACTACAGGGCCGCGCTGGTGTACGCCGCCGCCCTCGCTGTGGGTACCGGAGTTGCCTATGCCTGCGCGCTGCGGCCGCGCCTGATAGTGGACGAGGCCGGCATCACGATTCTCAATCCGCTGCGCGACTGCGTCGTGCCCTGGCGAGCTATCAGGGCCGTCGACCTCGGTGAGGCCGTCCAGGTCCACTACTCGCTCCCCGACGGCACCGATAAGGTCGTCCCGAGCTGGGCGCTATTCGTATCGAGCAGGGCACAGCTGAAAGCCGACATGCGCGCCAGGCGTCGCGCTGCTAACGTCAGCAAGCCTGCTCCGTCGTACACCAGGCCGCCGACCTACGCTACAGAGATCACGGCCCGCACCGAAGCCCAGCTCATCGCCAAGAAGCTTGACGAGCGCGCCGAGCGCGCCCGCGCAGCTGGCGCAGCGGCGGGCACGCCGACCGCCACCTGGGCCTGGCCGTCAATAGCCGCACTGCTCGCGCCCTGCATCGTCCTGACGTCCCTGCTTCTCACCTGACCGCGGCCCGTTCCCGGCCAGGCCTGGCCGGGACAGCAGTCGCGGGCTTGGCGAGCAGCTGCGTCAGGCTGCCGCGCTGTTCTCCGGAAAATGGCACGCCACCCGATGACCTGACACCAGCTCCGACAGCGGGGGTTCCTGCGTCCGGCAGATCTCTTGTGCCTTCCAGCACCTCGTGTGGAAGCGGCAGGCTGGCGGCGGATTGAGCGGGCTCGGTACGTCACCGGTCAGCCGGATCCGCTCACGCCGTTCGCGCGTGCCCCCTTCGCCGCGCACCGGCTCGGGCACGGGGACTGCAGAAAGGAGAGCCACCGTGTACGGGTGTCTCGGCGCGGCGTACAACTGGTCCCGCCCGGCCATCTCGACGAGCTTGCCGAGGTACATGACCGCGACGGTGTCGCTAATGTGCCGGACCACCGAAAGGTCGTGCGCGATCACCACGTAGGTCAGGCCGAGCTCGCTCTGGAGATCCTCGAGCAGATTGACCACCTGCGCCTGGATCGACACGTCGAGCGCAGACACCGGCTCATCAGCCACGATCAGCTTGGGCTTGAGTGCCAGGGTCCGGGCAATGCCGATCCTCTGCCGCTGGCCGCCGGAGAATTCGTGCGGGTAACGGTTGTAGTGCTCGGGATTCAGGCCGACGAGCTCTAGCAGCCCCTGCACGGTCTGCTTGGTGCCAAGCTCGGTCTTGACTCCTTGCAGCCGGTACGGTGCGCCGACGATGGTGCCGACAGTGTGACGAGGATTCAGCGACGAGTAAGGATCCTGGAAGATCATCTGAATATCACGACGCCGCGGGCGCATCGCGCTCGCCGAGAGGTGCGTGATGTCGTGACCATCGAAGATGATCTGCCCGGCCGTCGGCTCGAGCAGCCTGATCAGCAGGCGGCCGGTCGTGGTCTTGCCGCAGCCAGATTCCCCCACCAGACCTAGCGTCTGCCCAGCCTGCACTGCGAAGTCGATACCGTCGACTGCCTGAACCGCGCCGACCCTATGCCGGAAGATCATGCCGCGTGACACCGGGAAGTGCTTCTGAAGGCCGGTCACCCGGAGCAAGGCGTCGCTGTCGGCCCCGGTGGTTCCGGCGACGGCCACCATCGGTGCCGATTCGCTCATGTGTCCTCCCCATGAGGCCCGGCGACGAAGGCTGCCAGCCGGTCCGAACGTAGCGTGGTCCGCTGCGTCTGGGTCAGATGACAGGCCACGAGGTGGCCTGGCTCTATCTCACGCAGCTCAGGTATGTCGGTCGTGCTCCTGCCGCCGGTCATCGACGCATAGTCGCAGCGTGGGTGGAACGGGCAGCCAGACGGCACGTTGATCAGGCTGGGCGGCGTGCCCCTGATCGGGATGAGCCGCTCGGCCCTGGCCTCGTCGAGCCGCGGCATCGAACTCAGCAATCCCCAGGCGTAGGGGTGCGCGGGCTGCCGGAAGATGTCCTCGGCGGAGCCGTACTCGGCCACCCTGCCGCTGTACATCACCAGGATGTGGTCGGATAGCTCGGCGACGACGCCCAGATCGTGCGTGATCATGATCACCGCCGAGCCGAACTCCTGCTGAAGGTCAGAGATCAGGTCCAGGATCTGCGCCTGGACGGTTACGTCCAAGGCGGTCGTCGGCTCGTCGGCTATCAGCAACTCCGGGTTGCAGGACAACGCCATCGCGATCATGGCCCGCTGGCGCATGCCGCCGGAGAACTGGTGCGGATAGTCGTCCACCCGGCTCGCAGGCTGCGGGATGCCGACGCGACCCAGCATGTCGATCGCGTGCTTGCGGGCTGCCTTCTTGCCAACCTTGTTGTGAGTCAGGAAAGCTTCACTGATCTGCGCGCCGACAGTGAAATAGGGATGCATCGCTGACAACGGGTCCTGGAAGATCATCGCCATCTTGCTGCCGCGCAGCGAACGCACCCGGCCAGGATCTGCGGCGATGAGGTTCTCGCCGTTCAGCAGGATCTGGCCGGAAATATCAGCCCGTCCATGCTGGTGCAGCCCGAGGATGCCAAGGCCGGTCACGCTCTTGCCCGACCCCGACTCGCCAACGATGCCGAGCGTCTTGCCGCGCTCGAGCGAGAACGAGAGCCCGTCGACCGCCTTGACCAAGCCGTCATCTGTGGGGAAGTGAATCCGCAGGTCGCGGACATCGAGCATGACGCCTGATCCGGACACCGCAGCCTCGCTGGCCGACACTACAGCCTCACTCTCGGGTCGATAACCGCGTACAAGATATCCACGATCAGATTCGCGATCACGATGAAGAACGAGGCGAGCAGTACGACGCCCATGATCTCCGGAAGGTCGGCATTGCCGATGGCTTCGATCGTGAACAGGCCAAGACCATGCAGGCTGAAGGTGAACTCCGTCAGCACGGCGCCGCCGAGGAGCAGGCCAAGGTCGAGACCGAAGATGGTGAGGATCGGCGTGAGCGCGGCCCGCAGTCCGTGCTTGAAGATCACGGTGCGCTCAGGCAGCCCTTTGGCTCGCGCCGTCCTGATGTAGTCCTCGTTCATTGTCTCGAGCATTCCCGCCCTGGTCAGCCGGGCGTAGAGGGCCGAGTACAAGAAGGCCAGAGTGATCCACGGCAGAACCAGAGCCCGGGCCCAGGCCAGCGGATTCTGGGTGATGCCGACATACTGAACGTTGAAGATATGCCACTTGAAGCTGAACAGCAGCAGGGCCACCTGCCCGGTGAAGAAGATCGGCAGCGAGACGCCCATCAGCGCAGTGCTCATCGCGAGCCGGTCGAAGACCGAACTGCGCCGGAGCGCAGACAGGACTCCCACCGCTACGCCGCTTATCAGCCAGATCACGGCCGCACCGGCGGCGAGCGACAACGTCACCGGGATGTTGCTTGTCAGCAGCGGCCAGACAGGCTGCTGATTGCGCCAGGAGTAGCCAAGGCAGGGCGGCGGGCAATAGGTCTTGCTTGAGCCGTTGGAATAGGTCTCGCCCGCGACAATCCCCTTGACGAAGTGCCAGTACTGCACCTGCAGCGGGTCAGTCAGGCCGAGCTTGACCTCGGTGTCGTGGATCTGCGCCGGCACCGGGTTGCGCCCGACGTACTGGGCTGCCAGCTCATAGGATGTCTGCCCGGCGAGCCGCGGTATGAGGAAGAAGACTGCAAACGTGGCAATGCTGACCAGGATCAGCACGAGGATGGCGGCAAACAGCCGCCTGATGATGTATGTCGTCACTGCCGGTGACGCCGGTGCCCGGCCCATCGGGCGGGCACCGGCGTCCTCACCTGCTCTCTTCTACCGTCTCTGACTTACTGCTGCGAGGAGCCCTACTTCAGGCCGAGCACCGCGTAGTTATACATCCCGTAATAGGAGTCGACGTACACGTTGGTCACGTTGGGGTTCCGGTACAGCAGGGACTTGGCGTAGACCACGGGAAGGATGTCCGCCTGGCTCATGATGTCCTTGTCGATTTGTGGCCAGATAGCGTTTCTGGTGGTCGCGTCGGTCTCACCGGCCGCCTGGTTGAACAGGTTGTTAATGGCCGGGGTGTTGATCTCGGAGATGTTGGTGTTGCCGGCCGACGCAATCGTGGTGCCGTCGGACAGGTAGTACAGGAAGCCGAAGCCGTCCGGCCAGTCGGCGGCCCAGCCGCCGAAGCTGATCCCCAGGCCGTGGCTGTGCACGTAGGACGGCGCACCGGCGAAGTTGGTGTAGTACTTGCCGGAGGGGTAGCCGTTCAGCGTCGTCTTGATGCCGACCTGAGACAGCGCCTGCTGGAGCGCAGTGGCCGCCGCGACCTCCTTGGGCCGGTCGGAGCGGTAGGCGATGTTGGTGCTGAAACCATTCGGCTTGCCGCACAGCTTGAGCTGTGCCTTTGCCGCGGAAACGTCACCGTTGGGCATCGACAGCGCGTTGTAGAGGTCGAACTTCTGGTATCCGACGATGTTCGGCGGCATCACCGTGCTGGCAATGTCACCGCCCACGATCGGGCCGCCGTAGGCGTCCTGCAGCGTGACGTGGTTCGCCGCGAACTCGATGGCCTCGCGGCAGTGCACATTCGGGATCACCTTGGTGTTGAGATAGCCGAACCAGAGGAAGCCGCTCAGCGCGTTGTCCGCGTCGGTCTTGAGGGACGGCGAGGTGAGGATCTTCGCTCGCGCGGCCGTCTGGACGCCGGTGCCATCCATGTCAATATCGGCGTAGTTGGCCATCAGGTTGTTGTCAATGGTGTTCGCATTGACATTCAGGTTAACGACGATCTTGTTGACTAGCTGCTTCGCCTGGGGATCGGTAGCCGGGTTCCAGTTCGGGTTCTTGACCAGGACGATCTGCTTGTTGAGCGTGTAGCTCTGGAACATGTACGGACCCGTGGAGATCGGGTGCAGCTGGTAGTTCACCCCGCCCTTGCTGCCGGTGTCCGCGCTCGGCGGCACCGGGGTGCTCTGCGCGATGGCGACCACGTAGTTGAAGTCAGCGAACGGATGGGCCAGGTGGAAGACGATCGTCGTCGGGTTCGGCGTGCTGATCGCCGTCAGGCCCATCTTGCCGGGAGTCTTGTCCTTGTACGGGCCCTTGTAGGTCGCGGCGTTCCCGCCGAGCAGGATCTGGAAGTAAGCCGGGCCGTTCGGCAGCACATCCTTGGCGAACGTGCGCTCGATACCGTACTTCACGTCCTGCGACGTGACGACCTGGCCAGTCTCGAACTTGACGTTGGGCTGAATGTGATACGTCCAGGTCAGCCCCTTGTCGCTGACAACGCCGGGGGCAGTTGCTAGCTGCGGTACCAGCTGAAGCCCGCACGCGCCCGGGCAGGACTTGTACGTCATCAGCTGCATCGTGTAGGTCCGGATGAAGTTCCACATGAACGCGTAGTACGTGTTCTGCGGGTCCGTGGAGTCCGGGGTGCTGCTGAGGTCATAGGTGAGCGTGCCGCCCGCCGCTTTGCTCGATGCGTTCACTACCTGCGTGTTGGCCTCTCCGTAGAAGCTCTTGCTCGAGCTCCCCGAGGGACCAGTACCACCGCTGCTGCCGCTGCTACCGCAAGCGGCTGCAAGTAGCGCCGCGACAGCCGTCACTGCTGCGAGCGCAAGACCCTTACGTCTCTTCATTGGGTGAAGACCCTCCTGTCGTGTACTGCATCTGGTCCACATATCTAGCTCGGAGTTATCGGCTCTTGGGATCAAGCGCGTCGCGCAGCCCGTCGCCGAACAGGTTGAAGGCCATGACCGTCAGGAAGATGGCCAGGCCCGGTACGACCATGAACATCGGGTCAATGTAGTAGTAGCCATTGGTGACCGCATCGGAGAGCATTTCACCCCAGCTCGGGGCCGGAGGAATGATGCCGACACCGAGATAGGAGAGCGCGGCCTCGAACAGGATGTTCGTCGGGATCAGCAACGTCGAGTAGACCAGGATCGGGCCGACGAGGTTCGGCAGCAATTCGCGGAACAGGATGTAGGGGCCTCGCCCGCCCAGGCTCCTGGCGGCGTCGACGAATTCACGCTCGCGCAGCGACAGCGTCTGACCGCGAATGATCCGGCCCATGTATGGCCAGCTGAAGAACCCGATGATGAAGATCAGCATGGCGATGCGCAGGCTGTTGCCGGAGAGGCCGAATCCCCGGTACGGCACCACCCCCACCAGCGCCAGGGCGAAGACCAGCAGCGGGAATGCCAGGAAGACGTCCATGGCGCGGGCGATGATGGTGTCGACCCAGCCGCCGAAGTAGCCGGCGATGATGCCGAAGAATACCCCGATAACCACTGCGAGCGCCGTCGCCAGGAATGCGATGAGCAGCGAGTACCTGGCTCCGTTGACAATCCGGCTGAGCACGTCCCGGCCGGTCTGGGGTTCGACCCCCAGCGGGTGGGCCAGGCTCATACCGCCAAACGCCCCGTTGGGCCCGCTCAGCGTCGGATTTATCAGGTTCGGGTGGTAGACATCGGGGTTCTGCACCAGGAACGGGCCAACAATCGCTACCAGAATCAGCAGCACGACCACGACGCCGCTGCCCATGGCTACCTTGTCGCGGCGCAGCCGTAGCCAGGCGATCTGGCCGAGGGACCGGCCCTCGATCTTCCGGCCGGACAGTCCGCTGGCCGCGTCTTCCGGGGTGACTGCAGCCTCTGCCGGCGATATCTCAAGTGGTGCCGCCACTAGCTGCTCCTCCGTCCCGCCAGACCTTCCCGAATGCGGGCTTCAGGTGCAGCCGGCTTCGGGGCCAGGCCGCCCCGGGAAGGCGACACCCGCACCAGGTCATGAGGCACCCGCTCAGGCGCCTTGTTGGAGGATGCCAAGTTTCCGGAACGCCGCCAAGCCCAGGCGAAACGAAGTGGCTTGATTGTGACCGAATGAAGATCAGCCTGGTATCCGGGCGGCCGGGATGCAACCGAGCCGACACCGTACGTAGCCACGACGCCTGTGCTGGCAGGCGGGAGAAACCCCTGACCGCTACCCCGGGCCGCGGCGACGTTGCATGTCTTCCGCGGGCCTTTCGGCATACGTGCTGGTCTGGCTCGAATCCGGTCGGTGCGGCAGGCTCACGCCGACAGCAAGGCTCAGATCGACAGGTCAGCTGCGGCGCCGCGGCAGGACTTCAGCTGATGCCGTGGCGCTTCAGGATGTCCTGTACCTCGCCAAGATCATCTTCGTCGGCGCTAGTCTTGGCGCGGCGGCCCTGCAGGGCAGGGAGGTTCGCGGCTGGCTCGCCCTCGCTGCCTGACCGCTCCCGGCGCGCCTTCTTGCGCCGCTCCCGGCGCGCATGGGGCAGCCCGCCCGATGCCACGAACAGCACTACCGCAAGCACGAGCAGGCCCACGCCCAGCCAGGCCTTCGGCGAGAACACGAAGCTGCTGGCGAACTGCACGACCGCCGACACAATCTGGCCGATCAGCCGGACCGAATGCGTGAAGTAGGCCGCGATAGGCAGCAAGGACCACGCGATGCCGCGCAGTCCGCTGCGAGCCCCTCTCCGCCGCCAGACGAGCACGCTGAGCGTCAGCCCGGCTACGGTCACGAGAATGCAGACCCAGCCGCCGATGCTTAGCCAGGTACCCACGCTCGCCTCCCCTCGAGGCCGTGCGCTTCGGCACGGCCAAGGCGCGATCGCTCACATTGTCGCACATATTTAAGCGACTGGCGTGGCTGCACAGCCTGGGCGACTTTCGGGGCAGCCTCATCCACCGCCGATTTCCCGTGGGCTGTCGGTAGGTGTCCCCCCGACTGTCCGCATCCGGGCCAGGTCAGCGAGCGTCACCCCGGCTAGTGAAGGCAGCACTACCCGGCCGGACCGCGCCGGGATCGGAACGACACTCGGGACTGCCACGGCCAGGTATCCGGCAGCTTCTGCCGCGGCCACCCCGTTCGGCGAGTCCTCGAGCGCGATGCAGTCGTGCGGGTCGACCCCGAGCTTGGCGGCCGCCAGCAGGTAGATCTCCGGATCAGGCTTGGCACGGGCGACGTCCGCGGCGCAGACGACGACCGGGAAGGCGCCCGCCCCGAGGCGTGACAGCACCGCGTCAACGATCTCCGGCTCGGACGAGGTGACCAGTGCGTGCGGCAGGCCGGCCGCCCGCACCTCGCTCAGGAGTTCGATCGCGCCCGGCATGACCGGCAGCGGCCGCGTGCTCAGCAAGTCGACCATCGCCTCAACCAGCCAGCCGGCCACAGCTGCCCGCGCAGCCGGCCTCGTTCCCTTGCTCAGGAGGTACTTAACGGTCGTCTCCATCGAGCCGCCCACCAGAACCTCCTGATCGGCCGGTGCCCAGGTCCCGCCCAGGCGCGAGATGACCGCCTCCTCCGCCAGGAACCACAGCGGCTCGGAGTCGACAAGCAGGCCGTCCATGTCGAACATGACAGCGTCGAGCACAGTGTCCCCTCGTGTCGGCGCGCCTGGCACGCCATGGGTGGCGTCAGCACCCCAGCTGGGCGCCGGGTATCCAGATCGCGACATGATGGATCCATCCTAGGGACGAGCGTGAATGGCCCGGCGGAGGCGGCGTTTCCCCGGTCGCCGTGCTCAGAACATAGGCTTGGATTGATTGACCCCGGCCGAGACTGGCCGCGAGCTGGTCGCGGCCGCGGCGCGACGAATGGAGGTGGCTGGCGATCGAGCTCGACGCTGTTGGCAAACTCACCTCGCCTGCGCTTATCGCTGCCTTCGAGGGCTGGAACGACGCTGGCGAAGCCGCCAGCACTGCGATCAGCCAGCTGACCTCGGCCTGGGACGCCAAGGCCATCGGCGAGATTGACCCTGAGGACTACTACGACTTCCAGGTCACCAGGCCCGTCATGGAGGTGACTCGACGGTCACTCCGAGGAGCTCGTCTGGCCGACAACCCGGCTCGCTATTGCGCGGCCTCCGGAGGCCGGCCGGGACCTGCTCCTGCTGCACGGAATCGAGCCGAACATGCGCTGGCGCGGGTTCACCGCCGAACTGGTGACCGCGTTCACCGAGCTCGGCGTTGAGCTGGTCATCCTCCTAGGTGCCCTGCTCGCGGACTCGCCGCACACCAGGCCGCTGCAGGTGACCGCGGCCACGTCGGGCGCGGAGCTGGCCGCGCAGCTGCACGTCGAGCCGGTCGACTACAAGGGCCCCACTGGTATCGTCGGCGTGCTCCAGCACGGCCTGCGCGGCGGCGGGCATGCAGTCGGTGTCACTGTGGGCTGCCGTTCCGCACTACGTTGCCCAGCCGCCGAGCCCCAAGGCAACGCTCGCGCTTCTGCGCCGCGTTGAGGACATACTGGACATCTCATTGCCGCTGGCGGACCTGCCAGCCGAGGCTAGGGCCTGGGAACGGGGTGTGGACGAACTCGCCGAGCAGGACAGCGACGTGGCCGAGTACGTCCGCAGCCTAGAGGAGGCCAAGGATGCCACCGACCTCCCGGAGGCCAGCGGCGACGCCATCGCCAGGGAATTCGAGCGCTACCTTCGCCGTCGCGGCGACCGGGGCGAGCACGGCCGCTGACCCGCGCTAGCCTTCCTCGGCTAGATCGGCGGCCAGGGGACCGCTGGCCAGTCGTCCGGCGGGTAGGGGTGGGTCTTGAGCGTGAGCAGTCGCTCAGTTCGCCTGATGGTCGCGGCTATCTCGGCGCGGGTCAGCCAGTTGGCAAGATCTGCCGCCAGGCTGCCGCCCGTGAGCAGTTCGTGCGACCGGCTGAGTGCGGCCAGTGCAGCCGGTGTGAGCTTCTTGCCGCGCCACTGCCAGAGCACTGTACGCAGCTTGTACTCGGCGGAGAAGCACACACCGTGGTCGCAGCCATACAGCTGGCCGCTGGCCATCGGCAGCAAGTGACCGATCTTGCGGTCCGCGTTGTTGACCATGGCGTCGAAGACCGACATCTGGCGCAGCCTCGGGTCGGCGCCGCTGCGCGCGAGCTCGAGCAGGTCGACGGACTCGTCCGCGTCGACCCAGAGTTGGCACATGCCCGGCCCGAACGGCCCGTCCCGGTAGACCGTGGGTGGCACGACGTCCCACCCGCCAGCGCGTGACACCAGGTAGGCCGCCAGCTCGCGGCCGGCCAGCGTCCCGTCCGGAAAGTCCCACAGCGGCCGTTCACCTGCTACCGGCTTGTAGACGCACGCTGCCTGCCTGCCGTCCGCGCGGATCGTGCAGTACATCGTCGCATTAGAGGCATCGACGAGCCGCCCCTGGATCTCAAGCTCGCCGGTCGTAAGCAGGTGCAAGCTGGCGGCCTCGTCGGGCTCGGCGGACTCGGCGGCAGACCGAATCACCACCGCATCTACTCCGGCTCCCTCGGCGCCCGGGGTGCGCCGCTCTTTCCGCCGTGCCCTGCTGGCAGACGACGCATCAGCCATGCCCGACCCGGTGACCGTTCTGGCGCGGGCACACGTGGCCGGACGGGTCCAGCGGCTGCCCGCACAGCGGGCAGGGCGGCCGCCCCTGCATGACGACCTGGATTGCCCGGCGCGAGAACGCGCGGGCGGCCTCGGCCGTGATCCGGACCCGGAGCACCGCCGGGCCATCTTCTGGAATATCGTCGGTCAGCGGCTCCAGCGGCTCCTCGCTCTCCTCCTGAGCCTCGATGATCACCCGCTCGCCGTCGTGATCCCACGCGAGTGCGATCGCGCCGACCCGGAAGTCCTCAGTAAGCGGCAGGTCAAGCGGGCCATCGTCGATGTCGGCGGCAGCCTGCTGGGCCGCGGACTTCAGGCCGGTACGGCGCGTGACCTCATCCAGGAGCTCCTCGAGCCGCTCGGCGAGCTGGCTCACCTGGCCCTTCTCCAGTGCCACGCTGGTGACCCTGGTGCCCACCGTCGCCTGCAGGTAAAACGTCCGCTCTCCAGGCTGGCCGACGGTGCCCGCGATGAATCGCTCCGGCGGGTCGTACGAGTAGACCGGCATGACCCCTATCCTCCCGCGCCGAAGCACTCCTGCGCCGAAGCTGCCGCAGGCTGGCCGGCCGCAAGATGCCGCTATCGGCGGCGCCCATAGTTAGGCTACCGGCGCTTTCGCGCCGTCCGCGCTCCCCGCTCCGCCGCCGATCTGCGCATCGGATTCTCCCGTGCGCGGCCGTGCTTGCCAGCCAGCCCGGCCAGCGCTGCGGAGTCTCCGCCGGTGTCGTTCATCCGCAGCACGAACGGCCGGAGGGTCGTGTACCTGATCACGCTGAGCGAGCACGGATCTACCTGGATCCGCTGCGAGGAGTCCAGGTGCATTCCGAGCGCGTCGGCCAGGATCGCCTTGATCACGTCGCCGTGGGAGCAGACCAGGTAGCTGACGTCCTTGCCGAGTTTCTCGTTCCACTCACGGATCGCCGCGACGGCCCGCTGCTGCATGGCCGTCATCGCCTCACCGCCCGGGCCGGGAAACCGCACGGCGCTCGGGTGGGCCTGCACGACCCGCCAGAGCGGGTCGCGAGCTAGCTTGCGCAGTGCCTGGCCCGTCCAGTCGCCGTACTTGCATTCGCCCAGCCGGTCGTCAGTCTGGACCGCCATGGTGCCGGCGCCCGGCCGATCGCCGACCACCGCCTGCCCGGCTGGCGATCGCCGTAGCGGTCTCTACGCATCTTTCCAGCGGGCTGCTGACGATTGCCGCCAGTGGTACCTGCGCCAGCCTTGAAGCCAGCGCGGCGGCCTGAGCTTGTCCCCTGTCATCCAGCGATATCCCGGGCAGCCAGCCCGTCAGTGCCTTGCCGGTCGATGCCGTCAGGCCATGCCGGACCACGAGCACCAGAGTCATTGCTCGACTCTAGCTACATACCAGCGCTGCTCTGGCCGGGGCGCTCCGTCAGCACGAACGTCACCGCGCCGAACGACACCAGATCGCCCGCCCGGACGTGGATCGGACTGCTGCTGACCCGCCACCCGTTCAGCCGCGTGCCGTTGGTAGACCCGAGGTCGGCCAGCAGCCAGCCACCTGGGTCTCGCTGCAGGCTGGCGTGCCACCTGGAGACCGTGAGATCGGCGAGCGTCATGTCGCAGGCGACCTCGCGGCCGATCGTGTACCGGATTTGCGGTCCGCCGGGCAACGTCAGCGCTGGCGGATATCCGCGGAGCCACCGGCACGGCGATGGTGAGCGCGCGGTGCCAGCCTGCTCGGGCCGCGGTGCGCATGCGCCGCCGCCTGGGCAGGTCGGCGACCAGGCTACGGAGCTCACCGCTTGCCCGCGCGCGCAGCACCTCATCGACCCGCCAGGCGAAGGTGTCGTGCGTCAGTCGGCCCTCGGCGTAGCCATCACGGAGGTCCGCCAGGGCCTGGTCCCGCTCGGCATCGGATACCCGGATGTGGTCAAGACCGCCCGCACCGCTATCGTCCGGTACCACACACCTGGATTATCCGGCCGGGTCTACGCGGCGACAACCCGTCTTAATGCAGCCGGACGCGCGGATCGAGTACCGCGTAGAGGACGTCGACGAGCAGGTTGGCGATGATCACGCCGGCCGATGCGATGATCACCACGCCGATGACCACCGGCAGGTCCTGCTCCTCGATCGCGTTGACCGCCGTGTAACCCAGACCAGGCAATCCGAAGACAGTCTCGGTGATGATCGCGCCGCCGATCAGCGTGCCGACGTCGAGGCCGAACTGGGTGACGACGGGCGTGAGCGACGCGCGCAGGTTGTGCCGGAAGATCAGTCGCCGCTCGCTCATGCCCTTGGATCTGGCGGTGCGAATGAAGTCCTCTCCGGACACGTCAATCATCGATCCGCGGGTGAGCCGCGTATAGGTGGCGGCCGACACCAGGGCGAGGGTGAGCCACGGCAAGATGAGCGTTTGCGCCCACTTCAATGGGTTCTGCGTGAACGGCACCCATACCCCTGGCGCCGGGAAGATATTGATGTGGTGGATGGTGAACTCGTAGTAGAGCCCGAGGATGAGCAGCAGGCCGAGCACGAACGTGGGCATCGAGTAGAACACCAGGGCCAGCGTCGTGAATGTACGGTCCCACAGCGAACGCGTCCGCACCGCCGAGACGATGCCGCTCGCCAGGCCCATGGCTAGCCACAAGATGGCCGATCCGATGACGAGCGACAGCGTGATCGGGAACGCGGCGGCAAGCACCGAGTTCACCGACTGATCGTGGTAGTAGTCATAGCCGAGGTTGCCGTGCAGCAGCAGCCAGACGAAGTGCCCGTACTGCACGTAGACCGGCCGGTCGAGCAGGAGCCGGTGGCGACCTCTGCTACCTGGGCGGGCGTGGCCTGCCTGCCGGCGAGCACTCGGGCAACCGAACTCGGGCCTGGTCCGACGAAGAAGATCAGGAACACCGTGACGGTCATAAGCCAGAGGACGAACAACCCCTGGAGGGTCCGGCGGAGAAGGAACCTGGTCACTCGTTTGCTCCTAGACGAACAGATTGCCGCGCGGGTCGAAGGCGTCCCTGACCCCGTCGCCGAAGATGTTGAACGCAAGCGTCGTGATCAGCAGCGCCACGCTCGGGAACACCAGGTACCACCACGTCCCGTAGAGATACACGCTCTGAGCCGAGTTGATCATCGCGCCCCAGTCAGCAGTCGGCGGCAGGACACCGACACCGAGGTAGGACAGCGACGCCTCACCGACGATGGTCGCCGGAATCAGCAGGGTGCTGTAGACGATCAGCGGCGCGAGCAGGTTCGGCAGGATGTCGATGAACATGATCCGCCACGGTCCGGCCCCAAGCGCCTTGGCCGCTTCGATGTATTCCTTCTCCCGGATCGACAGCACCTGACCTCGGACGATGCGGCCGACCGAGGCCCACCCGAAGAAGCCGAGCACGATGATGACCACCGGCAAGCCGGGCTTGATCGGCCCGATCGGGTGGATCTGCACGACGGAGATCAGCGAGATGGCCAGCAGCAGGAACGGGACGGCGAGCAGCCAGTCCATGAACCTCGCCAGGACCGAGTCGACGATCCCGCCGAAATACCCGGCGGCGAGCCCGATCACCAGCCCGCCGAATACGGTCAGCGCGGTAGCCACGACGCCCACAAAGAGCGAGACCCTCGCTCCGTAGGCGATCCGGACCAGCAGGTCGCGCCCTTGGTCGTCGGTGCCGAGCCAGAACGTGCTGTTCGGGCCGACCGGCTGACCAAGCGAGTTCAGGCCGATCGGCGGCTGCGGCCCGCGGAACTGCTGGTAGACCCCGTGCCCGAGGATCGCTGCGATCACTGGCGCAAAGACCGCCATGGCGACAATGAGCACGACGACAACAAGCGAGAGCATTGCCGCCCGGTCGCGCCTGAGCCGCCGCCAGGCGAGCACCCACGGGCTGCGGCCTTCGATAATCTTCGCGGCCTCGCCTTCGGCGATGGCCTCGACTGGCGCCTCTTCGGCTACGCCGATGGCGACGGCGTCACCAACGTTGTAGGTCATCGTGCCTGCCTTCCTGCTGTGCGGTCACGAGCTTCCGACGACGCCTGACTCGATGACGCGCTGATCTGCGCTGATGGTCGGCCGGGATTTCGAGATGTCCTCGCCGTCCTCGACCGGGAAATGGCACGCAGCCAGGTGCGCCGGATCGTCACCGAGGCGCGGCTCGAGCTCGGGCACCTCGTCGACGCATGTCGGCCGCGCCTTGGGGCACCGCGGGTGGAACCGGCAGCCCGACGGCGGGTTGATGGGCGATGGCACATCCCCGACCAGGATGATCCGCTCTCGCCTGGCGAGCGGCCGTCGGATCCGGAATGGGCACCGCGGACAGCAGCGCGTCGGTGTAGGGGTGCCTGGGGTGTGCCCACATCTGCTCGACAGGCGCCTGCTCGGTGATCTTCCCGAGATACATCACCGCGACCCGGTTGCTCACGTGCCGGACCACTGACAGGTCGTGGGCGATGAAGATATAGGTCAGCCCCAGCTCCTGCTGCAGATCGGCGAGCAGGTTGATGATCTGCGCCTGGATCGACACGTCGAGCGCCGAGACTGGCTCGTCGCAGATGATGAGCTTTGGCGTGAAGGCTAGCGCCCGCGCGACCCCGATCCGCTGCCGCTGACCACCTGAGAACTCGGCCGGGAAGCGGTTGAAGTGCTCCGGGTTCAGGCCGACCAGCTCCATGAGGTGCTGCACCCGCCGCTTCCGCTCGGCCCCGCTCGCGATGTTGTGGATGGCGAACGGGTCACCGATGATCGAGCCCACGCGGCGGCGCGGATTCAGCGATCCGTAGGGGTCCTGGAAGATCATCTGGATCTCCCGGCGGTACGGTCGCATCCGGCGCGCTGAGATTTTCGTGATGTCGTGGCCGTCGAACACGATCTGCCCGGAGGTGATGTCATAGAGCCGGGCGACGCAGCGCGCCAGCGTCGACTTGCCGCAGCCGGTCTCGCCGACTAGGCCGAGCGTCTCGCCCTGGCGGAGCTCGAGGCTAACCCCGTCCACCGCGTGGACGTAGTCGCGCCTGCCGCGCTGAATGAGCTGGGTGGACCTGACCGGGAAGTGCTTGACGAGGTTGTCCACCTTCAGCAGCACATCGCCGCTGCTAGCCGGGCTGCTGGCGCCGCTCGACGGCGTCGTTACCTGCGCATCCGTTGCCATGCCTATGCCTCCGCGCTTACCGGCAGGGACAGCCCGATGACCTTGCGGCGTAGCTTTTCCCTGTTCGCCCTGTCGTGCGGCAGCCAGCAGGCTGACAAGTGGCCGGGCTCGGCGCCGGCCGGTGCCAGCAGCGGCACTTCGGTGCGGCACCGATCCATCACGTAGGCGCACCTCGCGGCGAACGGGCAGCCTGGCGGCGGTGAGATCGGGCTGGGCGGCTGGCCGGGGATCGACCTCAGCCGGGCCCGCTCGGTGCCATAGGCAGGCAGCGACTGCAGCAGCCCCTCGGTGTACGGGTGATGATAGGCGGTAAACGTCGTCATCCGGTCCGCCCGCTCCATGACCATGCCGCCGTACATGACGACGACCTCGTCCGCGACATCGGCGATGACGCCCAGGTCGTGAGTGATCAGGATAACCGCGGTACCGAATTCGCCCTGCAGCTTGTTGATGACCTGCAGTACCTGCGCCTGGACAGTCACGTCTAGCGCCGTGGTGGGCTCGTCGGCGATGAGCAGGGCAGGGTTCAGTGCCATCGCCATCGCGATCATGGCCCGCTGCCGCATGCCACCGGAAAACTGGTGCGGGTAGTCGTCAACCCGCCGGTCGGCCTGCGGGATGCCGACAAGCTGAAGCAGCTCCACGGCGCGCTTGTGGGCCTGGGCCTTGGTGACGGCCGTGTCGTGGAGGCGGATCATCTCGATGATCTGCCAGCCGACGGTGTAGAAGGGATGGAGGCTGGACAACGGGTCCTGGAAGATCATGCCGATCTTGACGCCGCGTACCGCCTGCATGTCGCGCGGCGTCATGGTGAGCAGGTCACGGCCTTCGAAGATCGCCTCGCCGGATACCTGCGCGCCGCGGGTCAGTCCCATCACCGTCTGGGTAGCCACGCTCTTGCCAGAACCGGACTCGCCCACGACGCCGAGGGTCTTGCCCTGATCGACGTCGAAGGACACGCCCCGAACCGCTTGAACGACGCCATCGTCGGTGCGGAATGATACGTGCAGGTCCTTCACTTCAAGTAGCGCCACGCTGCCCCTTCCCTGCCCGGCTTGGCGCGGACATGACGGAACGTAATCGCCTCGTATGCCCTTGGCCGAACTGTATGCCCGCCAGACGCCCCGCGGTAGGTACCGCGGGGCGTCTGAACGGTCTGAGCTATTTCCCTGTCAGCCCGTCGGCCGTCAGCCCGTCGGGGTGGACAGCCAGACGTTGCTGTAGTCGAAGCCCTGGATCGCTGGCACGTACACGGCGTTGTGCACGTAGCTGGCGTGGTACAGCGGCTGCAGCGGCTGGGTGATCGGGTAAATCGGAGCGTCCTTCATGACGTCCTGGTCAAGCTGCGCCCACAGGGAGGCGGCGGCGCTGGCGCTGGCCTGCGAAGCAGCCTTGGTGATCAGGGCGTTCACAGTCGGGTTGTTGTAGAACCCGAAGTTGCTACCCACAGGCGGGTAGGCAGCGGCGCCGTAGAACAGCGGCTTGAAGAAGGACGTGGCGGCGTCGCCGTACCAGTCCGGACCCCAGCCGGCCAGGGACAGGTCCCAGGCCCCGCGCTTCGCGACGCTCGGCGCCAAGAGGTACTTCACGTAGAAGTCGGCGTCCGGGACCCCGAGGCCCACCAGCTTGATCCCCACCGGGGCCAGGTCGGCCTGGAGGGTCTGGAAGGCCTTCACCGACGCCGTGCTGGACGGCCGGTACAGGAACTTCAGCGTGAGGCCGTTCTTGTAACCAGCCGATGCGAGCATCGCCTTGGCCTTCGTCGGGTCGTACGGGTAGGGGTCGTAGCCCTTCGGCACGTCCTGCGACCCATTGATCCCGTCCGGCAGGATGTGCGTCAGCGGCGGGCTCAGGGTGGCGCCGTTGAAGTCCTGGATCAGGTGCGCCCTGTTGATCGCGTAGCTGATCGCCTGCCGCACTGCCACCTTGCCGAGCGCGCTGTTGTTGTTGGGCGACACCGTGTTGAACACGACGTACGGGTTGGTGGAGTACGTCGGACCCAGGTTGAAGTCCTTGCTGCCGTGGTCCATCTGATTGACCAGGCCGGGAACTGCGGCGACTGGCGGGAAGCTGTCCCACTCAGCACCAGCTGCGGCCGTGTTGGTCTGCAGCTCCGTCTGGTTAGTGGTCTGGTTGCCGGTCTCATTGACGACAATCGAGTTGACATAGGCGTGCCGGATCGGGTCCGAGGACGCCTTCCACGCCGGGTTGCGCACCCACACGATCTTCCTGGTCGGCACGTAGGTCTTCACCTCGTACGGGCCGTCGGCGTAGGTGTGCTGCTGGCTTATCGCGCTGCCCGGCACGTACTGCAGGGCCTCCACCGGAGCCGGGCTGAATGCGTCCAGCTGGAGCTCGTCGGTGAAGTACGACGCCGGCTGAGTCAGGTTGTAGGTGATCGTCTGGCCAGACACGGTGACACCCGAGATCGAGTGGGTGTTCATGTACTTGGCGATCTGCGCGGCGGTGGCCGTCGATCCGAGCTTCGCGAAGCCGGCGCAGAACTGCGAGTACCCGACGATGATGGACTCGAAGTCCGGCAGTCCGCCGAAGGGCTGGACCGGGTTGCACGCCCGCTCGAGGCCGCGCAGCGCGTCAGCGGCGGTGACCTGCCGGTTCGGCATCGTGTTCCACATCGCGCCGTTGCGGACCGTGACCGCGTAGGTCTTGCCGCCGTTGGTGATGACGGGCATCGCCGTCGCCAGGTCGGGGACGACGTCCGTGGTGTGGCCGGGCACCGAGGAGTAGGCGTACAGCCCACGCTGCCACAGGCGCTGGCCCAGTGCGTCGATCGTGTAGTAGCTGATGTTGTAGTCCATGAAGGTGACGTCGCCGACGCCGACCAGGTTGAGGGTCCCGCCTGACTTGGGCGCGCCGGTACCTGGGTTGATTCCCTGCACGCCGCTGTCCAGGCTGACAGCACCGCTGGAACCGGAATTTGACGTTGACGGCGACGAGCCGCCGCACGCTGCCACGGCGAGCGCGATCGCTGCTATGCCGGTCACAGCCAGCGAGCTTCGTGTACGTGTCCGCATCGACACTCTCCTCCCACTCTCTTTCGTCGAGGATCGTTTTCGTTGGATGCAGTGACCGGGGGGCTACCGCCCCACGGGCGCCACGGCTGGCCGCCTCGGCGAGCCGTCGCGTCATACTAGGACTTCCACGCCGAATTCAGAACCGGACCAGAGGCCCGGTAGCGAATCGTAATCCTACGGTGACCTGCTGATTATCGGACCGAAACCGCTTCCCCAGGGCCCGCCAGTGAGGTTGATCACATGCGGCCTAACGGAGGCTTTGGCCTCCGGAGGGCCCGCAGCCGGTCAGGCGCCCATCGCGTGCGCGCCGCCGTCGACGTGCACGATCTCGCCGGTTGTCGCCGGGAACCAGTCTGAGAGCAGCGCCACGCAGCCGCGTGCGGGCGGCTCGGCGTTGGAGAGATCCCAGCCCAGAGGCGCGCGCTGCGACCAGACACCTTCAAACTGGTCGAAACCAGGAATACTTCGCGCGGCCATCGTCTTCACTGGCCCGGCCGACACCAGGTTGACACGGATCCCCTGTGGTCCGAGATCCCGGGCCAGGTAACGGGCAGTGGACTCAAATGCGGCCTTGGCAACGCCCATCCAGTCGTAGCCCGGCCAGGCCACGCTGGCGTCGAAGTCCAGCCCGACGATGGCGCCGCCCGCCTGCATGAGCGGCAGCGCCGCCATCGCTAGCGACTTCAGCGAGTACGCCGATACGTGCAGGGCAGCCGAGACATCCGGCCACGGCGTCTGCAGGAAGTTGCCGCCGAGCGCGCTGGCCGGCGCATTGCCGATGCTGTGCACCACGCCGTCGAGGCCGTCCACATGCTGTGCCACCCGCTCGGCGAGCGACGCGAGCTGACCGTCATCGGTGACGTCCAGCTCGAGCACCGGCGGCGGGTCCGGCAGCCGCTTCGCGATCCGCTCGACCAGGGTGAGCCGGCCGAAGCCGGTCAGCACCACCCGCGCGCCCTCTTGCTGGGCGATGCGCGCGACGTGGAACGCAATCGACGCCTCGGTGAGAACCCCGGTGATCAGGATCCGCTTGCCGTCCAGGATGCCCATGGCGGGTACCTCCGCTAAGTCAGGGACGAGGCCGTTAGTGGCCCATGCCGAGTCCGCCGTCGACCGGCAGCACGGCGCCGGTGATGTAGCCAGCATCGGGACTGGCCAGGAAGGCCACGGCCGCCGCCACTTCGTCCGGCTCGGCGTACCGGTGCAGCGGCACGCCGGCCAGGATTGCCGCACGCTGCTCGTCGGTCAGCATCGCAGTCATGTCGGTGTTGACGAAACCGGGTGCGACTACGTTGACCGTGATGTTGCGGCTCGCGAGCTCGCGCGCCAGCGACCTGGCGAAGCCGACCAGTCCCGCCTTCGAGGCGGCATAGTTCGCCTGGCCGGCCGAGCCGAGCAGGCCGACAACCGAGGAGATCAGGATGATCCGGCCGCGGCGCATCCTGATCATGCCGCGCACAGCGCGCTTGCTCACCCGGTAGGCGCCCGTCAGGTTCGTGTTCACTACGTCGGCGAAGTCGTCCTCGCTCATCAGCGCCAGCAGCTGGTCTCTGGTGATCCCGGCATTGGCGACCAGGACTTCAACCGGCCCGCCGTTTACCTCCTCGGCGAGGGTGAACGCGGCGTCCACCTGAGCGGTGTCCCGGATATCGCACGCCGCGACGGTGAGCCCGTCGACCGCCTCACCGGACCTGGATGTGACCACGACGCTGTCGCCGCCGCCTGCCAGGCGCCGGGCGATGGCCAGGCCGATGCCCCGGTTACCGCCAGTCACCAATACGGAACGGCCCATCTGCGCTCACTGCCTCCTGGTCTTGCGCCAATACGGGCGCGCAGCGAGCGTACCGGTCACGGCCCGTCGCCGCAGCCTGGGATAGGTTGACGAGTCGTGGACCATAACCAGAACTCGCCTTCCGGTCCGGCCGGCGGTTCAGGCCGGATCGATCCGGAATTCCTTGCCTATCCGCTGCGCGAGCTGGCAGACGCCGCGCTCACGCGAGCCGCGCAGCTGGGCGCATCTCATGCCGACTTCCGCGCAGAGCGCATCAGGGGACAGCAGATCGGCTTGTCCGACGGCAACCTGGAGACGCTGTTCGATTCGGATGACCTTGGCCTCGCAGTCCGGGTTGTGGTCGACGGCACATGGGGATTCGCCTCGGCCGTTGACCTGACGCCGGCCGCGGCAGCTCAGGCCGCGGCCGAGGCCGTCGATGTCGCCAGGGTCGCCGCCGCAATCAACTCCGAGCCGATCGAACTGGCCGACGAGCCTGCGCATGGCGACGTGACCTGGCTGTCCGCCTACCAGGTCGATCCCTTCGGCATCAGCGTCGGGGAGAAGATCGCGCTGCTTGCCGACTGGAGCGGGCGGCTACTCTCCGCTGCCGGCGTCGGCCATGTCGACGCGTCACTGCTGCAGGTGAAGGAGTGCAAGTTCTACACCGACGGTGCCACCACGGCGCTGCAGCAGCGCGTCCGGCTGCACCCGTCGCTGACAGCCGTGGCGGTCGGGCCCGACGGGCGCTTCGAGACCATGCGCACCCTGGCGCCTCCGGCCGGGCGCGGCTATGAGTACCTGACCGGGACTGGCTGGGACTTCCCCGCCGAGCTCGCCGAGATACCCGAGCTGCTCGCGGCCAAGCTCGCCGCGCCGTCGGTGCAGGCAGGTCGCTACGACCTGGTGATCGACCCGTCCAACCTGTTCCTGACGATCCACGAGTCGATCGGGCATGCGACCGAGCTGGACCGCGCACTCGGCTATGAAGCCGCATACGCGGGGACGTCGTTCGCCACCTTCGACAAGCTCGGCAGCCTTCGGTACGGCTCGCCGATCATGCACGTCACCGGGGACCGCACGGCGGAGCACGGCCTGTCGACGATCGGCTACGACGACGAGGGCGTCGCCGGCCAGTCCTGGGACCTGATCTCCGAGGGCGTGCTGACCGGCTATCAGCTCGACCGCCGGATGGCCCGGCTGAAGGATCTGGGCCGCTCTAATGGCTGCGCGTTCGCTGACTCCCCCAGCCATATGCCGATCCAGCGCATGGCCAACGTCTCCCTTCAGCCGGCGGCCGGCGGTCCGTCGACGCAGGAACTGATCGCGGGCGTCACCGACGGCATCTACATCGTCGGTGACAAGAGCTGGTCGATCGACATGCAGCGCTACAACTTCCAGTTCACCGGTCAGCGGTTCTTCCGGATCAAGAACGGCCAGCTGGCCGGCCAGCTGCGGGATGTGGCCTACCAGGCGACGACAACTGACTTCTGGAACTCCATGGAGGCCGTCGGCGGGCCGCAGACCTACGTCCTCGGCGGTGCGTTCAACTGCGGTAAGGGCCAGCCCGGCCAGGTCGCGCCGGTCAGCCATGGCTGCCCGGCGGTGGTCATGCGGGGCGTCCGTGTTCTCAACACTGCTGAGGAGGCTGGCGCGTGACCGGCCAGAACAAGCTTGCGCTTTCGCCCCAGGGCGCTGTCGAGCAGGCCCTGCAAGCAGCCAGGTGCGACGACTGCGTCGTCATCGCTGACGAGAGCTCGTCCGCGAACTTGCGCTGGGCAGGCAACACGCTGACCACGAACGGAGTGTCCAGGTCCCGCCAGCTGACGGTCATCGCGATCAGCCGGGGCAACGACGGAGCCAGGGTCGGTGTCGTCTCCCGGGCGGGAGTCACCGAGGACCAGATCCCGGACATCGTGGCCCAGGCCGAGCACGAGGCGGCCGACGGCGCTCCCGCCGAGGACGCTCAGCCGCTCGTCAGGCCCACCGGATCCGGTGCCGACTGGGATCAGCCGCCAGCTGCAACGGAGATCGGCGTGTTCACCAGCTTCGCCCGCGAGCTTGGCGGCGCCTTCGAGACCGCCGCCCGCGGTGGCCGGCGGCTGTATGGCTTCGCTGAGCACCAGCTGACCTCGACCTACCTCGGCACATCGACCGGCCTGCGGCTGCGCCATGACCAGCCGACCGGGCGGCTCGAGCTGAACGCCAAGTCGGCCGACATGGCGAAGTCGGCCTGGGCCGGGGCCGCCACGCAAGACTTCACCGAGGTCGACGTGACCTCGCTCGAGGCTGGACTGGCCCAGCGGATCGGCTGGGCCGACCGGTCGGTGGAACTGCCAGCCGGCCGGTACGAGACGCTCCTGCCGCCGACCGCCCTGGCCGACCTGATGATCTACATGTACTGGTCGGCAGGTGCCAAGGACGCTCTCGACGGCCGGACCGTGTTCAGCAAGCCGGGCGGCGGAACCAGAATCGGCGAGAGCCTGGCCAGCTTGCCATTGTCGCTGCACAGCGATCCTGCGGCGCCGGGCCTAAACTGCGCTCCTTTCGTCATCGCGCATGCCTCCAGCCGCGAGTCGTCCGTATTTGACAACGGGCTCTCGAAAGGCCACACCGACTGGATCGCAAATGGCACGCTGGCCGCACTCACCCAGACCCGGTACACGGCCCACCTGTCTGGCCAGCCGGTGACCCCGGCCATCGACAACCTGATCATGGACGTTCCCAGCCCGGCCGGCTCGCTCACCGATCTTGTCAGCAGGACCAGCCGCGGCCTTCTGCTGACCTGCCTGTGGTACATCCGCGAGGTCGATCCCCAGACGCTGCTGCTGACCGGGCTGACCCGCGACGGGGTCTACCTGGTGGAGAACGGCGAGGTAACTGCGGCAGTGAATAACTTCCGGTTCAACGAGAGCCCGGTCGGCATGCTCAGCCGGATCACAGAGGCGGGCGTCACTACCCCGACGCTGCCACGAGAGTGGGGCGACTACTTCACCAGGGCGGCTATGCCGCCGGTCCGGGTGGAGGGCTTCAACATGTCGTCGGTCAGCCAGGCCAGCTGAACGACCCTTCCGGTCAGGCGTCCTCGAGCCGGAAGCCGACCTTCAGGCCCACCTGGTAGTGCGCGACCTGACCGTCGACGATCTGACCGCGGATCTGCGTGACCTCGAACCAGTCGAGGTGCCGCAATGTCTGGGCGGCCCGGTGCAGGGCGCCGTTGATCGCCGGCTCGATGCCGTCCGGCGAGGTGCCGACAATCTCGGTGACACGGTAGGTGCGGTCGGTCATGCTGTGCTCCCTGAGGCGATAGTCAACGGCGCGCTTCACGAGCACAGTAGCCATATGCGCTGGCGTTCCCTGGCCCGGCCTGGTGATCTCACAGGTGGCCCGGATATTGCCCGACGCTCCGTAGTACCCCAGGTGGCGGGCGGGCAGCAAGCGGCATAACGTGGAGGTATGAAGGGCAGGCAGCGCCAGGAACCTTACCTCGTCACCGAGGCGCGCCCCGGACTGTCACAGGACATCAGTTACCGTGAGCGCCGGTACCTGATCATGATGGGCATCAGGACCGTGTGCTTCGTCGCGGCGATCCTGATGTTCGTGAACCACCTCGGCTGGCTCACCGCGATTCCTGCCGTCGGCGCATTGGTCATACCGTATTTCGCGGTCGTGCTAGCCAACGGCGGCCGAGAGCCCACCGCGAATAGGACCTTCCGGCAGTATGAGCCGAACTCTCCGGCGATCTACCGTCCGCCTACTCGGCCGGGGCAGACACCGCCCGGACAGTAAAGCATCCTTAAATGCCGCCACCACGTCGGCCGGTTCACCGTTACATAGACACCAACCGCGGGACCAGTCGGTCTGGATGGCGAGATTAGCTCGTAATCCGGTCTTGACGCATTAGGGGGAAGTTCGGTGTAACATGCTTAACGGTGCTCTGGTCCCCCGCTGGGGCACCAATTGCCGGCGTTCCGGGCCCCCGTCGGAGCGCCGATGAACGCGACGCCGGGTGGTTTGCCCCCGTAGCCACCCGGCGTCGCTCTATGCTCGGGCCTTTGAGCCGCTCGCCATCAGCTCGCAGTGCTTGCCCGGGGGACACCCCCCGGAGCCCCCCGCGTCGTGGTTGGCGCGCCTCACCCGGCAGCTGGCCGTGGGCGGACCGTGGACGCGGCAGCCCGGCGGGCGGCCGTGAGCTGGTCGCGCCCGTTCCAGCGATTATTCGGTCTTGCTGAACTCGGCGATGGCAACCAGCATCATCACGACGCCCATGACCGCCACGATGCCCAGGGACAACCACAGCGGCACGACCCAGCCGCCCCAGGTGATATCCGGCGCGAGGTGAGCGCTCAGATACCCGGCGACAGCCGGCGGCAGGCTCAGGTGGCTGAAGACGAGGTGTCGCATCGGGCCGACGACGTAAGTCAGCGGGTCGATTCTCGTCAGCACCGTCAGCCAGGCCGGCAGCCCGTTCAGCGGATAGAGCGCGCCGGACAGGAAGAACAGCGGCAGCACCAGCATCTGGGTGAGTGCCATGAAAGCCTGGAACTGCCGGATCCTGGCGGCCATCATCACGCCGAACGCCGTCAGCGTGAAGGACAGCAGGAGCAGCAGGCCGATGAGCGAGACGATGAGCACCGGGTTATAGGGGACGTGCGCGAACCAGGCCAGGCACAGGAAGATCACGCCCTGGAATGTGGCGATCGTCGCGCCCCCGAGGCACTTGCCGATGACGATCGCGGCCCGGCTGACCGGCGCTACGAGGATTTCCCGCAGGAAGCCGAATTCCCGGTCCCACACGATCGAGCCCGCCGAGAAGATCGCCGTGAACAGTACTGACATCGCCAGTACGCCGGGAAAGATGAAGGTCTTGAAGTCAAACGTGCCCGTGTGCGGCAGGGTGCCGCCGGCCAGGTTGGACAGTCCGGTCCCGAGGACGAACAGGAACAGGAACGGCTGCACTAGCGCGGTGACCGCGCGCAGCCGGTCCGTGCGGAACCTGATCAGCTCACGCCGCCAGACGATGCTGATGGCACGCAAGTCCTGCCTCAAGCCTCGTTGCGGAACCGACACCCTGATCCGGTCGACGACGGCACCGGCCTGGGCGGCCGTTGCCGGCTCGACTTGTCTGGGTCGCCATTGCTACCGCCTCCCGCCGGTCCGCATCCGGTGCATGTTCCGCATGAACTCGTTGCCCGCGCCGCCCTCGGCGTCACGGATGGTGGTGCCGGTATAGGACATGAAGACGTCGTCCAGCGTCGGCCTCGACACGCTGACTGACCTGATCGGGATGCTGAACTCGCTGAACAGCCGCGGCACGAACTGCTCGCCGGCCGCCACCGAGAAGGTCACTGCACCCTCATGCATCGCCGCGTCCAGGCCGAACTTGTCCGCGAGCTCAGCGATTGCGGCCTTGTCGTCAGCCGTGTGAATCTGCACCCTGTCCTTGCCGACGCTGGCCTTCAGGGCCTCTGGCGTGTCGATTGCGACGATCTTGCCGTGGTCGATGATCGCGATCCGGTCGCAGTGCTCGGCCTCATCCATGTAGTGCGTGGTCAGGAAGATCGTGATGTCCTCGCGAGACTTCAGGTCGTTGATATAGGTCCAGATCGAGGACCTCGTCTGCGGGTCAAGCCCGACCGTCGGCTCGTCCAGGAACAGCACGTGCGGCGCGTGCAGCAGGCCCCTGGCGATCTCCAGCCTCCGTTGCATGCCGCCTGAGTAGGTGCTGACGAGGCTGTCCTTCCGGTCCCACAGCCCCACCATCTCCATGACCTGGCGCATCCGCGGCATGACCGCGGCCTTCGGTACGCCATACAGCTCGGCGTGAAACCGCAGATTCTGCTCGGCCGTCAGGTAGGTATCCAGCGTCGTGTCCTGGAACACCAGCCCGATATTCCGGCGCACCGCATCCCGCTCAGTGGCTGCATCGTGACCTGCGACCCGCGCGGTGCCCGCGGTGGCGCTGGCCAGCGTGCAGAGGATCTTGATGGTGGTGGACTTCCCCGCGCCGTTCGGGCCGAGGAAGCCGAAAGTCTCTCCCCTTGTCACGGTGAAGTCGATGCCGCGCACGGCCTCGATCTCGCCGTACCGCTTGACCAGGCCGGAGACCGTGATCACGGTCTCCGGCCCGGCGCGGTCGCCGAGCTGAGCTGCCCCCGCCTGGACACCAGCCTGTGCTGCCAACGCTGCTGCCTCCCTGAAGATGGCGGCCCTGGAGCGGGTCGCCGTGGGGTCGGACGGCCCGCAAGCGGGGCCGCAGTAGTTCGGACTGCCTGCACCTGGTCTCTCGGACCGGCCAGCTACGAGCGTAATCTCGCGCTGCAAGGCGGGCGGTGCGGCATTACTCGTCATCGTTGGCGGGCTGATCGTCGTCAGCCGCCAGGATCCGGTACAGGGCCTTGCGTGCGTCGGTCAGCACCTGCCTGGCCTGGCCAGCCTGCGCATCGGTGCCCGCGCTGAGCACCTGGAAGGCAGCCATCGTGACCTGGCCGACGAGCTTGCGCATCTCGATGGCAGCACCGCCGGCGCTGCCAGCTACGACGTCCCAGGGAGCCCTGAGCTCATCGGTGTGGGACGCCGCATACGCCCGTCCCTCGTCGGTCAGCTGGTAGGCCCGGCGCCCGCCATCGCCAGCCTCGGCCCTGATCAGGCCCTCATCCTCGAGCTGCTGCAGCGCTGGGTAGACCGAGCCGGGGCTTGGCCGCCAGACTCCCCCGCTGCGCTCGCCGATCTCCTGGATGATCTGGTAGCCGTTCATCGGCTGCTCCGCCAGCAACGCCAGCGCAGCTGCCCTGACGTCGCCGCGACGCGCCCGTGGTCCGCGCATGCCGCGCTCGCGCCAGTGCCCGAAGCCCTCGGGGCCGCCGGGGAAGCCCGGCCCTCCCGGGAAGCCCGGCCCTGGCGGGAAGCCCGGGCCGCCGTACGGGCCGGCGAAGTGCCGCCCCCGGCCGTGGGATCGCCCGCGCCCGGCGTGCCGCTCCTCGTCGTCGCCGTGCCAGCGGCGATGCTCGTGATCTTCGGCCGGCTCCCACCGGCCCGGACCGCGGCGTTCGCCGCGCTCTCTGTCGTATCGCATTGGTGTTACTCCGTTCTGAGGGTGGTGAGCTACGTTACGAACAGTTCGACATAACTCAGACTGTCACCGTAGCTCTGCGATACTCAAAGATATATCGTTAGCGTCTTTCTGGCAACCCCTTGGCCGCATCGCAGGCTCGTTGATCAGCGCGGAAACGACTTAGCACCCTTAACGTGCGGTGCATAAGCCATCAATCAGGCCATAGGGAACGCCTGAGTTACTGCTACGGGTGCGAAGTGCCGCTACGGGTGCGAGGCCCTGGTCAAGTGCCGCTACGGGTGCGAAGGCGGCGCAATCGACCCGCCTTCAGCCAGAGCCGTCAGCCGGGCCGCGGCCTCGCCTGCCGACTGGCCGGATGCCACGGCCAGTCCCAGCACGTAGGCCGTCAGCGGCGCGGCCGGCCGCTCGATCTGGTGCGCGGCCACCCTGGCGAGGTCCAGCACGAGCCGGACATCGACGAGCGCAGGATCGATGCCCAGTTCCGCGCATGCGGCCGCGACCCAGTCGTCGACGGTGCTCATCGCTCTCCGTTCCGGCCGGCCGGACTGGCCTGCTGCCAGGCACGGGCCGAAGCCAGGTCATCCGGAGTATCGCAGTCAAGCCACGGGGCACCCTCGCCGGCGCCAGCAAGCCGTACGAGGACGGGGCCCAGGTCCGCCAGCACGCCATGGAGCGAGCTGCCGTTATACGCCAGCAACGCTGCCCGCAGCGAACCAGCCTGCCACCCCCCGGCCAGCCACTGCTCCCGGCCGGCCTCGTCAGCCAGGACCGCTCCACTGTCACCTGCCGCCAGAGCTGCGGCCAGCAGTCCGGAGATCTGCTCCCCACGCAGGAACGGCAGGTCAGCTGCAAGCAGAGCCAGCCACGGCGCGGTGACCTCGGCTAGTCCTCGCCGGAGCGCCGGCACCGGTCCGCCGCCCGGAGGTTCCTCAGCCGTGAACGTGAGGCCGCCTGGCAGGCCGGCTGCCACCGCCGCCAGCCCTTCTCCGACCGGTCCCTGGCGCTGCGGGCCCACGATGATCAGCCGCCGCGTCCCCGCGGCTGCGGCCGCGCGAGCCACCGATACCAGCATCGGGGTCTCGCCCACGGTCAGCGCCGGCTTGTCGGCACCTGCCATCCGGGCGGCCCTGCCGCCCGCAAGGATCACGGTGTCGAACTCAGGCACCGTGCGGAGCTCAGGAACGGTGCCGGGAGCCGGAGTCACTGCCGGGCTGCCAGGTCATCCGCCGATGGCCGACATGGGCCGGGCGGGCTGCAGGAAACCGGGGTCGTTGATGCCGTGGCCAGGCAGCTTCGCCTGAATGCAGCGCTCCCAGCGCTCCGCGAGCTCATCGTCGGTGGCGCCGGCGCGCAGCGGCGTGCGCAGGTCGCTCTCTTCCCTGGCGAACAGGCAGTTCCGCAGCTGGCCGTCAGCGGTCAGCCGGACCCGGTCGCAGGCCCCGCAGAACGGCCTCGTCACCGAGCCGATCACGCCGACAGTCTGCGGGCCCTCGTCCACCAGGAACGTCTCGGCCGGGGCCGAGCCGCGCTCCGCCGGGTCGGTCGGCGTGAGGCGGAACTCGGCGCTCAGCGCGGCCAGGATCTCGTCCGCGGTCACCATCTGCTCACGGCGCCAGCCGTGCTGGGCGTCCAGCGGCATCTGCTCGATGAAGCGCTGCTGGTAGCCGTTGGCCAGGCAGAACCGCAGCAGCTCGACGGCCTCGTGATCGTTGATGCCGCGCATGAGCACCGTATTGACCTTTACCGGCGTCAGGCCTGCCTCGGCCACGGCCGTCAGCCCCTTCAGCACGTCATCGAGCCTGTCCCGCCGGGAGAGCTGCACGAACACCTCGGCCGTCAGCGTGTCCAGCGAGACATTGATCCGGTCCAGGCCCGCCGCTTTCAGCGGCGCGGCCAGCCGGTCCAGCCCGATCCCGTTAGTAGTCAGCGACATCTCCGGTCGAGGCTCCAGGGCGGCGATCCGCTCCACAATGTCAGGCAGGCCGCGCCGCAGCAGCGGCTCGCCACCGGTGAACCGGACCTCGGTGATACCCAGCCGGGTCACGGCCAGGCTGATCAGCCTGACCATCTCATCGTCGGTGAGCACCTCAGGCTGCGGCAGCCAGTCCAGCCCCTCGGGCGGCATGCAGTAGGTGCACCTCAGGTTGCACCTGTCGGTCAGTGAGACCCGGAGGTCCGAAGCCGTCCGCCCGTAGGAATCGGTCAGCATCCCGGCACCTCCTCAGGTTGAAGCACAGCCGCTGCGCGGCCAGCGCGTTGTCCCCACCCTACGGGTGACCACGCATCCGTGCGCAGGCCGCCGATAGCTACTGCAGCAACGTCGGCGCGCCGTAACTTCCCGCGAATGAAGATCATGACGGGAACGAAGCCGCCCGCGCCAGCCCCTCCCGCCGGGCCGCGGCAGTCCGGATCGCCCTGGCTGCTAGGCCAGATGGTCTGCGGTCGCCGTCACTGCCGACCAGCCGCGGTTCGCATAGTCGGCAAAGTCCGGCTGGAGCCGGTCATACCGGCGGCTGAACAGCGGCGAGGAGATCATGAAGTCCGCCGTTGCCCGGTTGCACGCCACCGGGACATTCCAGGCCACCGCCAGCCGCAGCAGCGCCTTGACGTCGGGATCGTGCGGATGCGGCTCCAGCGGGTCCCAGAAGAAAATCAGGATGTCGACCTTGCCCTCGGCTATCAGGGCTCCGATCTGCTGATCTCCGCCCAGTGGGCCGCTGCGCAGGCAGGTGACTGGCAGGCCGAGCTCGATGCTCAGCAACTGGCCGGTCGTTCCGGTCGCGCACAGGTCATGCTGGGCGAGCACAGCGCGATTGAACCTGGCCCACTCGGCGATGTCTGCCTTCTTGTTATCGTGCGCGATCAGGGCGATCCTCCTGATCGCATGCTCAGCCTGGCTGCCCATGTCCCCAGATTGCCAGCACGATGTGTCAGATCCGCGAACGCACTGTTGCGACGACATTTCGCCTCGGCCAGCTTTCCCGTACGTGGATTGGCAGCCAGTCATCGCACGGCCAGTGCGCCGTCGCCTACGATGCAGTCGCTGGCTCTTGTTTGGCGGGCGCCCGAAGAACGTAACGCAGGCTGGACCCAACGGCCGGATCACCCAGGATGAGTCCCATGACCGTGAACGGCGCCATCTGGCGTGATCAGCTCACCCGCGACGAGCGCTCCGTGCTCGGCCGGGCCGATGAGCACGTCAGTGGCGCAACGCCGGATGTCCTCATCGTCGGCGGCGGCATCCTGGGCGTCAGCACGGCTGCGGCCTGCGTGGAGGCCGGGCTCGGCAGCGTCCTGCTGGTCGAGACCGGTCGGCTCGGCGCGGGCGCCACCGGCGGAGCGACCGGGCTGCTGATCCCGGAGCCGCACCAGTGGAGCGACCCCGAGCCGTTCGTCGATCTCGAGCGAGCCGGGCTAGAGCGCTGGCGCGACCTTGAGAAGGCCGTTCCCGGTGGCGTCGGGCTGGTAGAGCTCGACTGGCTGGGACTGGCTCCGCACGAGGGCGGCTACGCTGCCCACCAGCCGCGCGGCGTCGTGTGGCTGAACCCAGGGCAAGTGCAGGAGCTGATTCCCGGCCTGGCGCGGCCGATGGAAGGCGCCCTCATCCACCGCCAGGCCCGGGTAAACCCGCTGCGCGCGGTGGCCCGGCTCGCGGCCGGGCTCCCTGCGGTAGCGACCGGAGTCGCCGCGACCTCCGTGGAGATCAGCGGCGACCGCATCATCAGGGTCGGGACGTCGGCGGGCGAAGTCAGCCCGGGCGCGGTGGTCTTCGCCACCGGCAGCCCGCCGATGCTGGACGGCCTGCCGCTGCACATCCCTTCCGATCGGGTCAAGGGTCACCTGATCGTCACGGGACCGACCGACATCGCGCTGCCCGGGATCGTGGCGCCGCTGGCAACTCAGATCGAGAACGGCCAGCTGCTCGCGGGCGGCACATTCGATCTCGGCGATGAGAGCCCTGCCGTGCAGCCGGACGTCATCGACGCGATCGTCGATGGCCTGGCCGCCGTGCTGCCGAGCCTGCGCGGGATCTCGGTGGCCTACCAGTGGTGCTGCTTCCGGCCACGGCACCCCGACCGGCGCCCCGTCATCGACAAGGTCCCCGGCCTCGCTAACGCCTGGCTGACGTCGGGGCACTTCCGTACCGGCATACTCAATGCGCCGGTCACGGCTGCAGTGCTATCGCGGTGGATCGCCGCCGGGGTACCGCCGGTCGAAGCCCACGCCTGGTCAGCTACGCGGTTCGCGACGCACTAACACCAGCTTCGTCGGCTGCAGCGGGCCGGGCGCGGAGCACCCGCCTGTCGTCTGGGAGCCGTTCGGTCACTCCCGCCGAGTCCAGGTACTCGAGCAGCGGGATGGCGGTGCGCCGGGTGGTGTCGAGCGCCTGCCGGGCCTGCGCGGCGGTAAACGGCTGCTCCAGCTTGGCCAGTACGGATGCTGCCGCCTCGGCCGCGCCGGGCGCCAGCACGACCTGGTCACTGATCCGCATCAGCTCGCCGGCCCGGACGGCCGCCGCGATGCTGCGGGTGTCCAGCCCGAGCTTGCGCAGCCGGTCGGCGTCCGGCGACAGGAACGGCGAAGCGGCAAGATCGGCACGCAGCACCCGCACTGCCGCCAGCACCGCCTCCGGCAGCTCTGGCGCTGCATCTTGTCCGGCGGGCCGGGCGATGTGCACCGCTCCGCAGGCGACGCGGAACGGCGGCTTGGCGAGTGCGAGTACCAGTCTCCGGTCCGGCAGGTCGAGCGCAGCGCGGGCGGCGTCGATGGGCATGCCGGCGGCCAGCGGTTCGGCGGCCGCGTGGCTGGCCAGGACTTCGCCGAGCTGATGCCCGAGCGCCCGCCACCGCTCCGGATCCGCCAGCCACTCGCCGGTGACCGGCGCCGGGTACTCAGAGATGCCCATGGCGAGCATCGTGCTCGCCCGCATGATGCCGTGCCTCGACAGCAAGTCGGCTGCACTCGGCTGATCGGGCCAGCTGGCGAGCAGCCGTGCCGCTGCCGCGGCCGCGCCGCGGCGCGCCAGCGGCGGCGGCGTAACGTCGAGCACGGTGGCGCCGGCCACGGCCGGGAACGAGCCAGTCTTCCGGCTGCCGGGATCGCGCAGCAGGATCCGGTCGCCGACATGCAGTGGCAGCGGGTCGGCGAGACTCAGCCGAGCCAGACCCGGCCCGAGCGGGCGAACCTTGGCGATGACGCGCGCCGCGCCCAGATGCACGGTCATGGCACGCGCCAGTTGGAGCGGCGTGACCTCGCCATCCGGCTCGCCCGGCAGCCAGCCGGTCCCGGCATCCGAAACTGGGCTGGACGCCGTGACCCGCACATCGATCAGGTCTGTCAGCGTCCACCGGCCGGCCTGGATCAGCGCCATCCCGCGGTGCACGGCATCGCGGCCGACGCCACGCAGGTTGAGCGCGACGCGCGCTACACCCGACGCCTTCTCGGCCGGCTCGCCGAGTGACTGCAGCTCCCGGACCCGGACTGGCCGCATCGACGGCGCGATCACGAGCTCGTCGTTGCGGTGCACTGTCCCGGACGGGAGCGTGCCCGTCACGACGGTGCCGCTGCCGGTCATGCTGAACGCCCGGTCGATCCAGATCCGGACCGGCCCGCCGGGATCTGGCTCTGGCAGGCTGCGGCTCAGCTCGTCCAGAGCGCTGATGAGGTCAGGGATGCCAGCTCCGCTGACCGAGCTGACCGCGACAGCCGGGATTTCACCGAGGCTGGTCTTCGCGATCTGCGCGGTCGCTTCGGCGATCGCTGCGGCCGGATCAGCCAGGTCACTCTTGGTCACGGCCAGCAGGCCCCGCTTGATGCCAAGCGCACTGACGACAGCCAGGTGCTCGGCCGATTGCGGCATCCAGCCCTCGTCCGCCGCTACGACGAACAGGACGGCAGGTACCGGACCTGCGCCCGCGAGCATGTTGGTCACGAAACGCTCGTGGCCGGGCACATCGACGAAGGCCAGCTGACCCCCGGACGGCAGCGTCAGCCAGCCGAACCCGAGGTCGATGGTCATGCCCCGGCGGCGCTCCTCCGCCCATCGGTCCGGCTCCATCCCGGTAAGCGCACGGATCAGAGCGGACTTGCCGTGATCCACATGACCTGCGGTGACGACGACCTGCATTGCACTCACCCCGGACCCGCTGCCCTCAGCTCGCAGCAGCCATGACCGCCGCCACGAGCTGCTCGTCGTCCCCTGGCGCGACCGCGCGCAGGTCGAGCAGCAGGCGCCCTGCGTCAATCCGGCCGACGACCGCGGGCAGCGCTCCCCGCCGCACGGCAGGGCCGGCCCGAAGCTCTTCAGCCAGCTCAGTCGGCAGGCTGACCGATGCGCTCGGCAGGCCGACTCCCGGCGCTCCGCCGCCGCCAACTGCCGCCTCCGACTGCTCGGCACGCGCGTCGATGCCCGCAGCCGCCAGGCGCTCGGCAATGAGCGCCGCGCGCTGCGACAGCTCAGCCTGGCTGGCGCCGAGCTGCTCGGCCACAGGGGGCCTCGGCCCGGTCAGCGTTGCCTCAAGCGCCGCGATCGTGAGCTTGTCGACGCGAAGTGCCCGGGCCAGCGGATGCCGGGCGAGCCTGGCTACGACCTCGGCCTGACCGAGCACAAGGCCGGCCTGCGGGCCGCCGAGCAGCTTGTCACCGCTGGCTGTCACCAGGGACGCACCAGCGCTGAGCCAGCTGCTTGCGTCGGGCTCGTCTGGCAGCAGCGGATGTGGCGTGAGGAGCCCGGAGCCGATGTCGCCGACGACCGGGACGCCGAGGCCGGCCAGCTCGGCGACAGAGGCGCTCGCTGTGAACCCCTCGATTCGGTAGTTCGAGGGATGCACCTTGAGCACGAATGCGGTCTGCGGGCCGATCGCAGTGGCGTAGTCACCGGCCGTCGTCCGGTTGGTCGTGCCGACCTCGCGGATCCTGGCGCCCGTCGATTCCAGCAGGTCCGGCAGCCGGAACCCGTCGCCGATCTCGATGAGCTCGCCTCGGCTGACGATGATCTCCCGGCCAGCTCCGAGCGCGGTTGCCGCCAGGACCAGTGCGGCGGCGTTGTTGTTCACCACGTGCACGGCCTCGGCCGCAGGCACCGCGGCGGCCAGCGCGCTCAGCATCCCGGCGCCGCGCCGCCCGCGCAGGCCGGAGCCTAGGTCAAATTCCAGGTCGGTGGTACCGGACGCGGCCTGGATCGCCTCCCTGGCAGCCGACGACAGCGGTGCGCGGCCGAGGTTAGTGTGCAGCAGAACCCCCGTCGCGTTGATGACCGGGGTCAGCGTTGCTGCCAGCGCCGGCAGATTCGCTGCGGCGGCGTCAGCTACGCCTGCCGGGTCGATCTCGCCCGCTCGTGCCCGATCTTGCGCGCCTCGCACCGCCGACAGCACGATCGCGCGTCCCAGACGCTGCTGCGCCGCGGCCAATCGGGGGTCGGCCAGCACGGCGTCCGTGCGGGGAGTGAGCCTGCGGACGTCCACGTGCGCGACCATACCTGTACGGGAGCACCTGCTGGCAGGGCCTGGACAGCTCTTCTGTGGCGATTTACCAGCACTTTGCCGAAGGCACTCATCGACAAGCGGAGCACATGTGCAAGTCTTTAAACATCTGGTTACGCAGAGAGTGGGCAGACATGAATCCTCAAGGCCAAATTCCGCGAAGTCGCGGCGCAATCTGCGGCGTGCTCTTGATCTTGCTCGGCCTCTGGGGCGGCCTGGCGCCCTTCGTCGGCCCGTACCTCCATTTCGGCTACACCCCGGACAAGACCTGGGATTTGACCACGGGCCGCTTGTACTTCTCGGTTATTCCGGGCGCAGCCGCACTGCTTGGCGGGGTGCTTGTCCTGGCGACACGCAACCGCGGCGTCGGTGTCTTCGGCGGCCTGCTCAGTGCGCTCGGCGGCGCCTGGTTCGTCGCGGGCACGGCATTTGTGACTTATGTGCTCAAGAGGTCGATCGCCGTGGGCGCCCCGCTCGCGCCGGCCGGGGCGACTTCAGCAGTGCAGCTTCGGATGTACCTGGAGCAGATCGCCCTCTTCACCGGCGTCGGACTTCTGATCCTTTTCCTCGGCGCGCTCGCCATCGGCCGGTTCTCGATGGTGTCGGCCAGAGATGCGGCAGCACAGGCCGAGGCCCCCGGTTACTACGCCGACTCGCTCATTGGCGGGCAGTACTCGACGTCGGCAAGCAGTTATCCCACGTCCGCTGCGCAGTTCCCATCCGGGGGAAGTTTCGCGCCGACCGCAAATTACCCTGACGCGACCGGGCAGTATCCCGACGCGCCGACCCAGTACCCGGAGACGACGACGGCCCAGTTCCCGCCGCGCGACAGCACCAGCTAGCAGTTGCTGAGCAAGCAACGGACAATCAGGGCCGCCGACCGCCTCGGGGCGTGATAAGACCTCCCGGTGGGCACGCATACGCAGATCGTGAAAGCCATGGCGATGATCCGGCGGCCGCGCGATGGCGCGCTGCTCGTGTCCGAGCACACTGATCCAGCCAGGGCGCCGTTTCACCGTCCGCTGGGCGGTCACGTGGAATTCGGCGAGTACGCGCTGGACACTGTGCACCGGGAGCTCCTGGAAGAGATCGGCCAGCGCCTGGCTAGCGTCCGGCTGCTGGGTGTGCTCGAGAACATCTTTCAGTGGAACGCAGCCACCCAGCACGAGATCGTCTTCATGTTTGCGGCCGCGTTCCCTGATCCGGCTGCCTACGAGATCGCCGAGCAGTACATCCTCGACCAGGTTGACAGCCCGACTCGCGTCATCTGGCGCGCGCACGGAACGGCCAGTCCGCCGCTGTACCCGGCGGGCGCAGAACCGCTGCTGGGTGGCCCGGCACCCGGCACGCATGGTGCGCCCAGGTCTGGGATCATGAGCGAATGTCTTCCCGACGCCTAGAGTGGGCGGTGGCTGGCGTCTTGGCAGGGTGGGCGGCAGCCCGGCTGGCCGGCGCCGATCGCCTCGAGCGTGCGGAGCCCTGGACAGTGCCGTTGCTGTCCTTCACGCCGCAGGTGGCGGCTGGCGCCTGGGCCACCACGCTGCTCCTGCGCAGTCGCGGGCCGTCCGCAGCGGCCGCGCTTGCCTCGGCAGCCCTGACCGCCGCCGTCGCTCCCCGCGCGCTGCCGTCTCGTCAACCCGCTGCTGCCGGGCCCGTCGTGCGGGTACTGACCGCCAACCTGCTCGTCGGGCGGGCCGGCGCCGCAGCGGTTGCTGACCTCGTGCGCCGCACAGAAGCAGACGTGCTCTTCGTCCAGGAGCTGACTGACCAGGCTGCAGCCAGGCTCGACCGAGCCGGGCTGGGGGACCTGCTCGCGCACCGCCTGACGCATCCGGTGGCAGTTGGCCCGCGAGGCAGCGGCATCTACGCCCGCTATCCGCTGACCCGCGAGGCACCCGCCGAGCCCGCATCCGCTGCCCAGATCACGGCCGGGCTTCACCTTCCGACCGGGCAGGTCGTGCACCTGGTCTGCGTCCACACGCCGTCGCCCAAGCCACTGTGGAACCAGCACGCCACTGCCCGCTGGAACGGCGAGCTGGCAGCGCTGCCGGCGCCTGGCAAGCCGCCGCTCATCCTGGCCGGTGACTTCAACGCCACCCTCGATCACGCGCAGTTCCGGCGGCTGCTTGGCCGCGGCCATGTGGACGCTGCAAGCCAGACCGGTAACGGGCTTGTCCCTACCTGGGGACCACGAGCACAGCGGCGCCCGGCAGTGCTGGCCATCGACCACATCCTCGTCGACCCGCAATGCGCGGTCCTGCAGACCTCAGCGCACCGGCTGAGCGGAAGCGACCATCGCGCGCTCTTCGCTGAGCTCCGGCTGCCAGCCGCGTAACTGTCGGCGCCGTCGGCAGGAACTCCCGCAGCGGCGCGCTCAGGCCTCGCCGGCGCGGCTCTGCACGAACTCGAAGCCGAATCGGCCCTTCACGCACAGGTGGCCGTGACTGACGTCGTGATCGAGCGGCGACGTCACCTTGACGATCCGGTTGTCCTGCACGTGCAGTTCGAGGTTGCAGCCCACGCCGCAGTACGGGCAGATCGTCGTGGTCACGGTCTGGCGCGACTCGTCCCACTCGTCGGCTTGCCGCATCTTGTACTCGCTGGCGAACATGAGCGCACCGGTCGGGCAGACCCCGATGCAGTTCCCGCAGTAGACGCACGCCGAGTCGGGCAGGCCCACGTCGAACTCGGTGGAGATGCGGGCGTCAAAGCCGCGGCCGGCGACGGCGATCGCGAAGGTGTTCTGGGCGACCTCGCCGCAGGCCTCGACGCACTTGTAGCAGAGGATGCAGCGCGAGTAGTCGCGGATGTAGCTGTCGTTGTCGTACTTGACCGGCTGCCCGACGGTCGCCGCCTCCGAGCCGTCGCCGGCGTGATGCTCGCCCGCCCGGGCTGCGTCTCGCTCCCCGGCGGCATGCGGCGGGGACGGCGGGCCGTACCTGGCTGGGTCGGCCCCGTACTGGTCCATCCACCTGCGCACTTCCGGCGCGGCGTACTCAAGGTCGACCGAGGACGCGAGGAACTCCAGCACCATGCGCCGGCTGGTACGCACCCGCTCCGAGTCAGTGTGCACGGACATGCCCTGCTCAGCCCGCCGCGAGCACGACGGCACCAGCGTCCGCGAGCCTTCGACCTCGACGACGCACACGCGGCATACGTTCACCGGGTCGAGGTTCTCCAGGTAGCACAGCGTCGGTGTGTCGATGCCCTGCTGCCGGCAGGCGTCCAGCAGCGTGGCGCCCTCCGGTACCCGGACGGTCTGGCCGTCGATCGTGACGTCGACCAGGCGTCGCGGTGCCTCAAGGAACACGGCGGTCATGTGGGCTCCCTCACGCTCTGGCCGGCGCCTGCGGCGCCGATCAGTCCCAGCCTGACCGCGGAGGCGGCCGCGCTGACGGCGGTCTGGCCAAGGCCGCAGATCGAGGCATCCCTGGCCACCGCGCCGATGTCGGTCAGCAGCGCGAGCTCCTGCTCAGCCGAGCCCAGCGGCGCGCCGCGGGCGAGCCTGCCGATGAGCTCCTCCTGGCGCACCGTCCCGAGCCGGCAGGGCACGCACTGGCCGCAGGACTCGTCACGGAAGAACCTGGCAATCCGCTGCAGCAGCCCGGTTACGTCCACAGTGTCATCTAGGACCAGGATGACGCCCGATCCGAGCGTGGCGCCGATCGCGCGCACGCCCTCGAATGTGAGTGGCGTGTCCAGCGCATCTGGTCCCACGAACACACCGGCGGCGCCGCCGAGCAGCACCGCCTGCAGCGGCCGTCCGCCCCGCACCCCGCCGGCCGCATCGATGACCTGCCGTAGCGTGACGCCGAAGTCATATTCGTAGAGGCCGGGCTGGGCGACGCAGCCGGACAGGCAGAACAGCCGGGTGCCGGTTGAACCTTCGGTGCCGATCTGGGCGAAGGCGGGCCCGCCGATCCGCAGGATCTCCGGCACGCACAGCAGGGTCTCCACGTTGTTGACGGCCGTTGGCTTGCCGAACAGCCCGACCTGCGCGGGGAATGGCGGCTTGTTGCGCGGCTCGGCCCGCTTCCCCTCGATGGAGTTGATCAGCGCGGTCTCCTCGCCGGCGATATAAGCGCCGGCGCCGCGCCTGACTTCGACGTCGAAGGCGAAGCCCTCGCCCACGACGTCGGTCCCGAGGAAGCCGCGCAGGCGTGCCTGCTCCACGGCGTGCCGCAGCCGGGACTCCGCTAGCGGGTACTCGCCCCGGATGTAGATGTAGCCCTGCTCGGCCCCGCAGACGTACCCCATGATGGTCAGGGCCTCGATCAGCGCGAACGGGTCGTGCTCCATCAGCACCCGGTCCTTGAAGGTACCGGGCTCCGATTCGTCGGCGTTGCAGACGACATAATGCGGCCGCACCGGGCTAGAGGCAACCGCCTCCCATTTCACTGCCGTCGGGAATGCAGCGCCGCCCCGGCCGAGCAGCCGTGAGTCCCTCAGCTCCCGCAGCACCCCCTGGGGACCGATTGAGACGGCACGCCGGAGCATCTCGTACCCGCCTGCCGCCCGGTAGGAGCCGAGCGAGGCTGCATTTACCCGGCCGACACGCCGCAGCAGCCGGAGCGAGGCTGGGTCGCCGGCAGCCTGCGGGACGAGCTCGCTGATGGCCGGCACCGGCACCGGCGGCAGGCCTGTCAGGCCCGGCCGCAGCTCGGCCGGCCTCCGCGGGCGCCAGCACCACCCTGGCCGGATTGGGGCCGGCGCGCTGAATCATGGCGGCCGAGCCGCGGTCGCACTGGCCCAGGCACGGGCTGCGCTGCCAGGTCACGCCCGTGCCGTTGCTCCCTGACCCGCCGCCTTCTGGCCCGAGATGGCGCTCAACCTCCGCGCAGATCTGCTCAGCGCCGTTGACCCGGCAGGCAAGGTCATCGCAGACGTGGACGACCGTGAGCGGCGCCGGCGTGGTGCGGAACAGCGCGTAAAACGACGCCACCCCGTACGCCTCGGCGGGCGGGACGGTGAGGCGAGCGCAGATGTGGTCAAGCGCGCCGGGGCTGATCCAGCCGACCTGGTCCTGTACTGCGTGCAGCACCGGCAGCAGCAGGTGCCTCCTGGCTCTCGCGGCGTGCCCGCCGTAAGCGGCATGGGCGTCGGCCGCCGTGCGCTTCCCGCCATCCCAGCTGCTCTCCGCCGCACCAAGGACCGAGTCGACGGCAGCACGCTCGGCATCCGTCGCTGGCGTCGCCGCCCCGAACTGCAGGTCCACTAGCTGCCCACCGTCGCCTGCCCGGCCTCGCCGGCGTGCCGCGACCCGTTGCCGTTGGCCTTCTCCACCCTGATGGCCGTCGCCTTGAACTCGGCGGTACCGGACTTCGGGTCCCAGGTGTCCAGCGTGAGCAGGTTGGTCTGCACCTGCTCAGGAAAATGCAGGGTCATGAAGGCCAGGCCCTCCCGCAGCGACTCGTCGATATGCACCGGCGCCTCAAGCCACGCCCGCCGCGACGACACTAGCGCGACCTCGCCCTCGGCAAGGCCCAGCCGGCTCGCGTCCTCCGGCGACAGGTTCAGGGACTCGGGCTTCCTGAGGGGCGTCGCGTACTGCGCGGTCTGCACGCCGGTGTTAAAGGAGTCGAGTCGCCGTCCGGTGGTGAGCCTGATGGGGTACTCATCCGACAGCTCATCCAGCGGGTCCTCCTGCTCGACCGGCGTGAACGGCGCGGGATCTCCGCGCTTGGCCGGGTCCTCCTCCCACAGCCGGGCATGCAGGAACATCTCGCCCGGATGCTGCTCGTCGGGGCACGGCCACTGAATGCCGCCGAGCTCCTCCAGCCGCCGGTAGCTCATGCCACCGTGCATCGGCGACAGGGTCCGCAGCTCGTTCCACAGGTCCTCGGCGGACGGACGCCCCCAGTCGTTGCCGAGACGGCGGGCAATCTCGCCGATGATCTCGATGTCGTCGCGCACGCCGGGCGGCGGGTCCAGTGCCTTGCGGACCCGCTGGACGCGCCGCTCGCTGCTGGTCACGGTGCCCTCGGCCTCGCACCAGGTGGCTGTGGCCGGCAGCACGACGTGGGCCAGCTTCGCGGTGTCGGTCAGGAACATGTCCTGCACGACAAGGTGCTGAAGACCGGCAAGCAGCTTGCCCGCCCGGCCGGTGTCTGCCTCGGAGCGCATCGGGTTCTCGCCGATGATGTAGGCGGCGGTCAGCTTGCCGTCCTCCATAGCCTCGAACATCTGCGACAGGTGCCAGCCGCGCTTCGGCACCAGCTGGACGCCGTAAACAGCCTCGAACTTAGCCCTGGCGGCCCCGTCGGTCTCGATGTCCTGGAAGCCGCTGAGCTTGTTCGGGATGGCGCCCATGTCGCCGCCACCCTGCACGTTGTTCTGCCCGCGCAGCGGGACCAGCCCCGAACCGTACCGGCCGACGTGGCCGGCTAGCAGTGCGAGGTTGATGAGGGCGAACACGTTGTCGGCGGCGTTGTGATGCTCGGTGATGCCGAGGGTCCAGCACAGCTGCGCCCGGTCGGCTCGCGCGAAGTCGTGCGCCAGCTGCCTGATCAGGCTGGCGGGAACGCCCGAGTCACGCTCGGCACGCTCGAGGGTGTAGGGCTCCACGCTTGCGGCGTAGGCGTCGAAGCCGGTCGTCGCGCGGCGCACGAATTCCTCGTTCACCAGGCCCGCCTGGATGATCTCCCGGCCGATGGCGTTGGCAAGCGAGATGTCCGAGCCCACATGGATGCCGAGCCACGCGTCTGCCCACTGGGCCGACGTGGTCCGCCGTGGATCGACCACGTAGAGCCTCGCGCCGTTCCTGACGCCCTTGAGTACGTGGTGGAAGAAGATCGGGTGCGCTTCGCGCGCGTTCGAGCCCCAGAGGACTATCAGGTCGGCGTCTTCCGCCTCCCGGTACGAGCTGGTGCCGCCACCAGCCCCGAACACAGCCGCCAGACCGACGACGCTAGGAGCGTGTCAAGTTCGGTTGCAGCTGTCGATGTTGTTACTGAGCATGACCGCGCGGGCGAACTTCTGCGCCGCGTAGTTCATCTCGTTGGTGGCCTTGGAGCAGCTGAACATCCCGAAGGATGTCGTCGCGCCCTGCTGGCGCGCCACCGCAAACCCGGCGGCCGCACGATCCAGGGCCTCGTCCCACGAGGCCGGCCGCAGCTCGCCGCTGTCCCGGACTAGCGGCTCGGTCAGCCGTACCTGCTTTGCCATCAAGCGCACCTTTCCGGCGAAATCACGCACAACAAGAAGATCCTATAGCCGCGGGTCCAGCGGGGTAAATGGTGGTGAGGCACCCGGGGTTGGGCTGCCGATCTGGCAGTAGCGCCAAGCCTGAAGATCGATCGGATCGCCCAGCGGCTTTGCGGTTTACGCTGGTTCACAGCAGGCAGGTCAGGGCCGGAAGGACGGTGCGGTGGCCGGGCGGACCGTGCGACGGCGAGTGCAGCGCATCACGCTGCCCGAGGAAGGCCGCCCCGGCGGCACTTCGGATCGCGGCGACGTACTCGCGGCCGAGGAGCCGCTCGGCATAAGGGTCGATGGCACCGCGCTATCCATGACCATGCGCACGCCCGGCGACGACATCGAGCTGGCAGCCGGGTTCCTGGTAAGCGAGGCAGTCATCAGCTCGCCGTCGGAGATCGCCGGGATGCAGGTCTGCGACGGCACCGTCTGCGGCCACTCAGGGCACGACGGGCTCGGCAACATCGTGGACGTTGTCCTGGCTCCCGGCGTCACCGTCGCGTCCGGCGCCCAGCGCAGCTTCCTCACCACCAGCGCCTGCGGTATCTGCGGCAAGGCCAGCATCGAGGACATCTGCGTACTCCCCCAGGCGGCCGTGGCTGCCGATCCGGTGCGAGTCCGCCCGGAGGTGCTTGCTGCGCTGCCGGACCGGCTGCGCGCTGCGCAGCGGGTCTTCACCAACACCGGCGGGCTGCATGCCGCCGGGCTGTTCACAGCCACCGGCGAGCTGATCACCGCTCGCGAGGATGTCGGCAGGCACAACGCGGTCGACAAGGTGGTCGGCTGGGCGCTGCTGGGCGGTCGGCTGCCGCTGTCCGGATGCGTGCTGCTGGTCAGCGGCCGGGCCTCGTTCGAGCTGGTCCAGAAAGCTGTCCTGGCCGGCATCCCGGTACTCGCCGCAGTGTCGGCGCCGTCTTCGCTCGCGGTCGAGCTAGCCGACGAGGCAGGCCTCACGCTGGTGGGCTTCCTGCGCGGCCCGTCGATGAACGTCTATACGGGCGGCCACCGCATCGCTGCGGTGACCGAGGCGGCGGCGCGCAGTGGCTGAGCCGGGGCCGGCGGCCGCCGGGAGGGCGGGCGGGCGGCCGTCCCCCGGCACTGCCTACGCACAGTGGCTCGGCGCGTGCACGCTCGCCGGCTGGCGCGGCAGGACGCAGTCAGAACGCGTCCGGCTAGCGGACTGCCCCGGCCGGGTGACGGCCGGCCCGGTCCGGGCTGACCGGCCATCGCCCGCATTCGACTGCGCAGCCATGGACGGCATCGCCATCCGGGCCGGTGCGTTGGCCGTACCCCGCAATCACGACGCGAACGCCCGCCGCTCCGGCCGGTGGCGGCTCACACCAGCGGACTTCGCCTGGGTGGATACCGGCGAGCTCATGCCGCCGGGCACGGACACCATGGTGGAGTCCGAACGGGTGCACATCGGCGCCGACGGCATCGCCTGGATCAGCGGGCCGGCACCGCGCGGGCTGCATGTGCGGCCTGTGGGCGAGGACTTCGCGGCCGGCCAGCTGCTGATCCCGGCGGGACATCGGATCCGCCCGGCTGACCTGGCCGCCGCGGCCGCGGCAGGTCACGCCACGCTGGAGGTCGTCCAACGGCCCGTCGTGGCGATCCTCCCGACCGGGGACGAGATCCGGCCGATCGGATCGGCGCTCGATCCCGGTCAGGTGACCGACAGCAACTCGCCGATGCTGGCCGCCCAGGTCACCGAGGCCGGCGGCGCTCCGCTGGTCGGTGACGTGCAGCCGGACGACCCTGCGGCGATCGCGGCAGCTGTTACTCAGGCCGCCCGCGATGCCGACCTGGTGCTGCTGATCGCGGGCTCCAGCCGTGGCCACCGCGACCACGCGCCTGCCGTCCTGGCCGAGGCCGGCGGCCTTGCAGTGAGCGGTGTCGCAGTGCGCCCCGGCCATCCGGCCCTGCTCGGGTACGCCCGCCCGGCGGAGTCGCATGGCCGCCAGGCAGCCGGCCCGGTCCCGGTCATCGGCATTCCCGGCTATCCGCTAGCCGCCGTGGTGATCTTCGAGCTGTTCGCGGTCCCGCTGCTCGCGGCCCTGCAGGGCAGTAAGCCCCCGGACAGGCTGCGCCAGCGGGTACAGCTTGGGTGCGACTGGACGTCCTCCCCCGATGTCGAGGACTGGGTGCTGGTGTCGCTGACCCCGCTGCCTGCCGCCACGGATCCGGCGGTGACGGCCCTGGCAACGCCGGGCAGGCGCGGCGCTGGGGCGATCAGCCGACTCGTCCGCGCGGACGCCTGGTGGCCGATCCCGATCGGGCAGGGAAAGTTCAGCGAGGGCGAGCACATCGACGTGCTGCCAATCCCGGGCGTGCCCGCAGGACTTGGCAGTCTGACCGGCGCCCCGGCCTGACGGGGCAGGCGTCACCTCGCTGGTAGCGGAGGCGGACGGGAATCGAACCCGCCGACGACGCGGAACGCCGTCCACCGATTTTGAAGACCGGGGGGGCCACCAGGCACCCGGACGCCTCCGAAACTGACCTTATCGGCGCGTCAGGCTATCCGCCGGGCACCGGGGCCAGGTACCGGCGTGACCTCGCGGGCCGAGCCGAGCAGGTGGCCATCGGCGCAGGCAAGTTCCAGGAACACCGGGGCGCCGCAGTCGCGGTGCGTCAGTTCCACGGCCGGCCCTCCGGGCCAGGCGGCATATTTGTCGCCCCACGCCAACAGTGCCACGATGACGGGGAACAGCTCCATCCCCTTCTCCGTCAGCCGGTACTCGCTGCGCGCGCGCTGGCCCTCCTGCCGGTACGGCACCTTGCGCAGGATGCCTTCGGCTACCAGCCGTGCTAGCCGGTTGCTCAGCACCTGCCGCGGTGCGCCAGTGCGCCGCTGCATGTCGTCGAACCTGCGGACGCCGTTGAAAGCCTCGCGCAGCACCAGGAATGCCCACTTCTCGCCGACGATCGCGAGTGCAGCCGCGATATTGCAGTTCGCCGTGTCGTAGCTGAGCTGCCAGGACTTTTCCATCTCCACAGGCTAGATCTACTTGACAGACTTAGCAAGGTGGGTAGAGGCTGAGTCTATGGACGGAACCCTGGTTGCCACGGCAGCACTACTGCGCGAGGCACGCCCGGAGGACGCCGACCGCATCAGCGACTTCGTCTGCGGCCTGTCGCCCGAGGCGCGATATCTCCGGTTCTTCGCCAGCGTGGCCCCGCCGAGCTCAGGCCTGCTCCGGGTGCTGCGCGGTGGTACCGGAGCTGACTGCCTGCTCGTGACCGACGGGGCCGGCGCCGTGATTGCGCATGGCATGGCGGCCGATGCGACCGTCGGCGGCGGGCTCGCGAGCAACATCGGGCTGGTCGTGACCGACCGCTGGCAGCAGCAAGGGCTCGGACGGCTGCTGCTGAGCACGCTCGTCGGCCGCGCAGCCCGGCGCGGTGTCCGCTCTCTCGTCGTGGACGTCCTGCCGGACAACCACCGCATGCTGGGCATGATCGATCGCCGCTGGCCGGGAGCGCCGCGAGAGCGGACGCGCGACGCCACCATCGTCAGGCCGGCGATCACGCCATGGCAGGCGGCAGGCAGCTGGCCGGTGCCAGCCATCCTGCGCCTGCCCGCGAGCCCGCGCGTTATCAGCCCGCCAGGAGGCATGCGTGCATCAGGCCAAACTGCGGCCTAGCCGCCCCGACCTGGACGGCGAGCGCAGCCGCCGCTACGACTGGGACGATCCGGCGATCAGCGCGGCGGCCGCCAGAGAGCTGGCCGGGGAGGCCTTCCTGACGGCTCTGCTGAACGGCAGCCTGCCAGCAGCGCCCGTCGCCCGGACGCTCGACTTCGCGCCAGTTACCGTGCAGCCGGGCACGGTCGTGTTCGAGTTCACGCCGGCCGAGTTCCACTACAACCCCATTGGCACGGTGCACGGCGGGGTGCTGTCCACGCTGTGCGACTCTGCTTGCGGCTGCGCGGTGCAGAGCCTGCTGCCTGCCGGCACCTCCTACACGAGCCTGGATCTCACCGTGAAGTTCCTGCGCCCGGTGACCTCCGGTACCGGCCGGATGACGTGCGCGGGCACGGTCACTCACCTCGGCGGCCGGTCGGCGCTGGCGGAGTCACGGCTTACCGGTACGGACGGGAAGCTGTATGCGCACGCCACCAGCAGCTGCATGATCTTCCGCCCCGCTGCCCCGTGATGACCGCCACCTGGTTAACCGGCTGCGCCAGTCCCCGACTCCGGCTAGCGTGCGGGAGTGACCAGCACACCTGATCCGGTGACCCGGGACGAGCTCGATCCGGTCGCCCATAACAGGTCGGCCTGGGACCGCGAGGTGGACACCGGCAACGAGTGGACAGTCCCGGTCGGGCCCGACGTGATCGCCGCCGCACGGGCCGGGACCTGGTCGGTCGTGCTCATCGGCTACGACCCGGTGCCGCGTGACTGGTTCGGCGATCACCTGGCCGGAGCAGACGTGCTCTGCCTGGCAAGCGGCGGCGGCCAGCAGGGCCCGGTGCTTGCGGCGGCCGGCGCGAACGTGACTGTGCTGGACAACTCGCCCCGGCAGCTCGCGCAGGACCGGATGGTGGCCGACCGCGACGCGCTGGAGCTCACCACAGCGCTGGGCGATATGCGCGATCTGAGCGCCTTCTCCGATGCCAGCTTCGACCTGGTGTTCCACCCCGTCTCGAACGTGTTCTGCCCGGACCTGGAGCCGGTATGGCGGGAGTGCTTCCGGGTCCTGCGGCCTGGTGGCATCCTGCTGGCCGGGTTCATGAACCCCGACATCTTCATCTTCGACGCTGACGCTGCCGATAACCGGGGTGAGCTGATCGTGCGCCATGCGCTGCCCTACTCGGACACCACCCACCTCAGCACCGCAGAGCGCGCCCGGCTGTGGGGCCTGGACGCTCCGGTCGAGTACAGCCACACGCTCGCCGAGCAGATCGGCGGCCAGCTCGATGCCGGCTTCGTGATCACCGGCTTCAGGGAGCAGCCGCATCACGCCGGGCCGACCGCCGACTACATACCCGGTTACTTCGCCACCCGCGCCCTCAGGCCAGGCCTGACCGAACGGCAGGCCCAGGATCTGGCCCGTGAACTAGTTCTGGTACAGCGCGTCGATGATGTCGGCGTACTTGGCATGCACCACCCGCCGCTTGAGCTTGAACGTCGGCGTCAGCTCCTCGCTCTCGGCCGTCCACTCGACCGGCAGCAGCTCCCAGTACTTGACCTGCTGCACCCTCGCTAGCCGGGCGTTCGCGTCGGCCACCGACTGGGCAACCTCGGCCCGCACCACATCATGAGCCGCGAGCTCAGCCAGCGAGACCTGCTCGATGCCGCGTGCCTTTGCCCAGGCCGGCGCGACGCCGCTGTCCAGAGTCAGCAGCGCCACCAGGTACGGCCGCTGGTCGCCGTAGGCAAGGGCCTGGCCGATCAGCGGGTGCGCTACCAGCAGGTTCTCCACCGCCGCCGGCGAGACGTTCTCCCCTCCGGCGGTGATGATCAGCTCCTTCTTCCGGTCGACCACCCGCACGAAGCCGTCCGCATCGATGGCGCCGATGTCCCCGGTGTGCAGCCACCCCTCCGCGTCAATCAGCTCGGCCGTCTGCTCCGGCAGGCTGAGGTAGCCAGGCGTGTTCAGCGGGCTGCGGGTGAGGATCTCCCCGTCGTCGGCGATCCGGACCTCAATGCCGGGAACGGGCCTGCCCACAGTGCCGAGCCGGAAGGCGCCCGGTGTATTCGTGGTGAACGCGCCGGTGGTCTCGCTCATCCCGTACACGTCCATGATCCGCACGCCGAGCCCGCCGAAGAAGGCGCCGACCTCTGGCGGCAGCGGTGCTGCCCCGCTGACCACGATCTCCGTCTCGCCGAGCCCGAGCAGCGACCGGATCGGGCGCAGGACCTGCTCTTCCGCGCCAGCAAACTTCTCGGCAAGCTCCGGCGGTGTGGTCTGGCCGTACTCGCAGCTGCGCACGTATTCCAGGCCCGTCTCCATCGCCGCCGCCACCGCAGCCTTCCTGGCCTCGTCCTGCTCAGCGGCAAGAAGCGCCTGGATCCCGGCCATCACCTTCTCGAAGATCCGCGGCACGCCGAAGAACGCCGTCGGCCTGACCTCTGCCATCGTCCCGACCAGCTGCGTGGCGGCGTCGTGGCAGAAGTAGGTGTGCGTGGCGTTGCAAATCGCCAGGTAGAGCGTGAACATCCGCTCCGCGATATGTGCCAGCGGCAGGTAGGAGACCCAGCGCACGTGCATGCGGCTGATGTCGGCTGCCCGGCCGGCTTCCACCTCATACAGCACGTTCGCGTGGCTGATGATGACGCCCTTCGGGTTCCCGGTCGTGCCGGAGGTGTACAGCAGCGTGACAGGGTCATCCGGCTTGATCGCGGCGATCCGCCTGCTGACGGGCCCGCTGTCCTTCGCCAGCCGCTGCGCGCCGAGCGTGGCGAACTCCTGCCAGCTCAGGTACGGAACATCGGACGGGCAGACGGCCGCGTCGCGGACGATGACCTTGCGCAGCGACGGCAGCTGCGCCAGCACCTGCTGCCAGCGCGCCAGTTCGCTGGCGCCGTCGATTACCGCGATCTTGGCATCGCAATTGCCGGCCATGTAGGCGATCTGCTCGGCGGCGAGGGTCGCATAGAACGTGACCGGCACCCCGCCTGCGTGCAGGACGCCCATATCGGCGAGCACGTGCTCGACCCGGTTCGGCATCATCAGCGCGACCTTGTCGCCGGGTCGCAGGCCAAGCTCCGCGAACCCGGCGGCCAGCTGCAGTGCCTGTTCACGGGTCTGCGCCCAGGTGATCGTCTGCCAGGCGCCGCCGGCCTCCCGGTCGGAGTAGGCGGGCATGTCGCCGAAACGCTCGGCCGTACTCGCCAGGGCGTCGCAGATCGTCTGCCCGGCCAGCTGCTGCTGCAGGGCTGCCCGTTGCGCGCCAATCTCCGCCGGCACTTCGGTACTGGTCACAGCACGACTCCATCCTTCGTCGCAGCGCGCCTGCCAGCATCGACCCGGCGCGGACTCCTACCGCATGGCACCATGCACGCGCCAGGTTCGCAAGCCTGCCAGCGATTAGAGTTCTGCCTATGCGCATCCAGCCTGCTATGACCATTCAGGGAGGGGTCCGGCTCACGCAGTACGCCCGTGGCGGCGGCTGTGCCTGCAAGATCCCGCCGGGTGAGCTGGAGGAAGCCGTCGCCCGGCTGATCCCGGCGCGCAGGCCAGCCGACCTGCTCATCGGCGTCGAGCACGGCGATGATGCCGCCGTGGTTCAGATTGCGCCGGACCGGGCAGTGGTCGCCACCGCCGACTTCTTCACCCCGGTGGTCGACGATGCCTACACGTTCGGGCAGATCGCGGCGACCAACGCGCTGTCAGACGTCTACGCCGTCGGCGGCGAGCCGCTCGTCGCGGTCAACCTGCTCGGCTGGCCGAGGGACGTGCTGAGCGCCGACCTGGCGGCCGAGGTGCTCCGCGGCGGACTTGATGCGGCCATGGCGGCCGGGTGCCACGTCGCCGGGGGTCACAGCATCGACGACCCCGAGCCCAAGTACGGCATGGCGGTCACCGGGCTGGCAGATCCGGCCCGGCTGCTGCGCATCGACGCCGGCCAGGCCGGGCTCCCGCTGTCGCTGACCAAGCCCATCGGCAGCGGCATCCTGAACTCGCGGCACAAGGCCACCGGCGAGGTCTTCCCGGCAGCCATCGAGGTCATGACGACACTCAATGCCGCAGCCAGCCGCCAGGCGCTCGCGGCAGGCCTCGAGTGCGCCACTGACGTGACCGGCTTCGGCCTGCTCGGCCACCTGTTCAAGCTGGCCAGGGCAAGCGGGGTCAGCGCCATCGTGGACAGCGCGGCCGTCCCGCTGATCGACGGTGCGCTGGAAGCACTGCAGGCCGGTTACGTACCGGGCGGCAGCAGGCGGAACCTCGACTGGGTCCGGCCGCACAGCGACTTCGGCCACGTCAGCGAGGAGCAGCTGCTCCTGCTCGCTGACGCACAGACTTCCGGTGGCCTGCTGGTCGCGGGCGAGCTTCCCGGCGCACCCGTCATCGGCGAGCTAGTAGCGCGCGGGCCCGCGATCCTGTCCATCCGCTAGCCGGCTGACCGGGACGATCCGGGTGCCGAGCGGCACTAGCGTGACCGGGATGATCTTGAAGCTGGCGATGCCCAGCGGAATGCCGATGATGGTCAGGCACAGCGCCACGCCGGCGATGAGATGCCCCAGCGCCAGCCACCAGCCGAACAGGATGATCCAGAGCACGTTGCCGATGGCCGAGCCGATTCCTGCGCTGGCGCGCCGCTCGACTGTCCGGCCGAAGGGCCACAGCACGTAGCCGGCGATGCGGAAGGCAGCAATCCCGAACGGGATCGTAATGATAAGAACAAAGCAGACAATTCCTGCTACCACGTAACCGATAGCCATCCACAAGCCCTCGAGCACGAGCCACAGGATGTTCAGAATCGCGTTGAGCATGCATGTCCCCCGAGCCTGGTGAGCACGGCAAGTCCCCTCTGCCGCATAGCCACGATCCCATAGTCGCCGCTCGCCGGATTCACTCCTGGCGGGTGATGCCGGGCGCGCTGTTTGCGCGCGTGATCTGCCGGGCATGGCCTCGCGCACATGACCGCCTGGGCAGACGATCCGCCGCTCAGGCGTGGGCGCGTCCAGCGCCCAAGGAGGCTGTGCTCCAGGAGGCACCGAAAATGTCCACAGCAGTGCTTGACGCGAACGCAATCGGCCCGGTCGACGTGGCCGTGATCCGCTTCGATACCGACGACTTCAGCGACGACGTCGCTCCGGCGCTTGCAGAACTGAATCGCAGCGGGACAGTCCACATCATCGACCTGGCGTTCGTGCGCAAGGATGCCGATGAGTCTGTTTCCTGCCTCGAGGCAACCGACGAGCACGTCGCCAGGGCATTCGCGGGCCTGGCAGACACGCAGTTCGACCTGCTCAGCGACTCCGACCTCGACACGATCGCCGACGAGCTCGATCCGGGCTCGTCCGCGATGGTCATCGTCTGGGAGAACAGCTGGGCCGCCCGGCTGGCGGCCGCGCTCCGCGGCTCGCACGGCCAGGTCGTCGCCCAGGAGCGCATCCCGCGAGAGAGCGTGCTGCAGGCGATCGCGGCGCTCGGCGAGAACTAGGAGGCAGACATGCGCAGACGACCGATGGTCGTGGCGCCAGGGCGGATGGGACGTCCAGGCCTGATGGGAACGATGGCGCGCACCGCGGTGGTGGCTGGCACCGCCACTGCCGTCTCCGGCAGCGTGTCGCGGCGTGCGGAGAGGCGCGCTGACGAGCAAGCTCAATACCAAGCCCAGCAGGCAGTGCCGCAGCAGCAAGCCGCCGCCACGCCCGGCGACACCATGAGCCAGATCAGGGAACTAGCCGAGATGAGATCGCAGGGCCTGCTGACGGACGAGGAATTCGCTGCGGCGAAGGCACAGGTACTCGGCACCTAGCAGCCAGCAACCTGGCAGCTTGCCGCAGGGCGCCGGGCCAACTGCTGGTTGCTGCCCTGATGAATCGCCGCGTAGATGCGATCGCGCAGCGCGTTGGCCTCGTCATCGGTAAGCGTGCGCTCCAGCCGCCTGAGGGTCACCCGGACGAGCAGGTTGCGCTGTCCGGGCTGCAGCCCGAGCCTGGCGATGGCTGCGGCGGGCAGCTCGTCCGCGTCGGTTGCTGACAGCACCCCCACGTCCTCGACCGCATCGGCATCGGTGCCGAGCGCGTCGCGGATCCTGTCGCCGAGCGTCTCGTCGTCTTCGCCGGCCGCGACCGCCACGGAGATGTCACGGGAGATTGCCGGCTGGCTGGACACCGGCCGGTACGGCGCCAGGTCCTGCATCTGGCTGGCCACGCGCGGGTCAGCCGAGCGCAGCAACCGGATGTCGGGAATGCCCTTCCGCAGCATTAGCAGGCGGTCCAGGCCCATGCCAAGCGCGAGGCCGGTGCAGTCACGCAAGCCCGCCTGGCTGAGCGCTGCTGGGTGGGCCAGTCCGCATTCCCACACCTCGACCCAGTCGTGTCCGGACTTGACGTCCACCTGCCGGCCGCCGGTGGTGTACGGATGGCGTCGCGCCTCCTGACGGCTTGCCGCCGCAGGTACCAGCGCTGTCAGGAGAACGCGGATCATCTCGTCCAGGTCAGCCGGGCCAAGCGGCCGGCGCCTGATCCGCCACAGGTCAAGCTGGTGCGGCGTTCCGGTGTGCTGCCAGTCGATCACGTCCCGGCGGTAGCTGATGCCGGGACAGATCAGCAGCACATCGCCTGCCGGCTCAGCCGCGAGCCGGCGCAGCGCTGGAGGCACCATGGCCGTGGAGTGGCTGCGGAGCATCTGGTGACCATCGACATACCGGCTGTACCGCGCGGCTCTGGTGACGTCCGCAGGGTCATAACCGAGGCGATCGTAGTTGTCGGCGATTGGTACCACACGCGGGCCGCGGCACCAGCAGACCTGATCACCGGTGAGCTTCCAGCGACCGCACAGCGCGGCGACAGCGAGGTCGACGAGCCGCTGAATCGCGTGCGGGCCGTCGGCTGGATCGGACAGGTCACGGATCGCGAGGTCGAGCTCAAGCTGAGCGGGACTGAGCAAGGCGGGGGCTGACATGGCTGCTCCTGATGATGAAGTCGGTACCGGACACCTCTCCCGGGCGCCGGCGACTCGATCGCAGGGTCAGCCGCTGCAGGACGGCGCTGCCTCCCGATCGCCCGTGCCGGGCCCGGAGGCGGTAAATCGGCGCTCAGCGCGCGCAGCCATGGCACAACCGTATCCGGCGCTGCCGGTCACTGCTACTGGTAATCGCGGCTGCCGAGTACTTCGCGACCAGACCCGCGCCCCACTGTCTGTGCCAGACTGGCCACGGGGAGTGCTAGCGGAGGGAGGACGGGCATGGCACACGCGGTGGTGCACTTCGAGATTGGCGGCCCGGATGACGAGCAGCTGGCCGGGTTCTACGCAGGCCTGTTCGGCTGGGGCATGACCCCGATCCCGGGCGCTGGCTACACTCTCGTCGACACGCGCAGCGGAGCAGGGATCAACGGTGGCATCATGCGCAGCGCGGATGACGAATCCTCGGTCACCTTCTACATCGAGACCGACGACCTGCAGGCTGCCCTGGACAAGATCAACCTGCTTGGCGGGAAGACTCAGACCCCGATCACCGAGATGCCCGGCATGGTCACCTACGCCACGTTCGCCGACCTGGACGGCCTGCAGATCGGACTGGTACTCGAGCCGCGTGACCCCGGCCAGGTGCTCGCGCCCTCCCCCGGGTCCGGGGCAGCCGTGGACTGGTTCGAGGTGCTCGGCTCTGACGGAGGCCGCAGTTACCGCTTCTACGCGGAGATCTTCGGCTGGAAGGCTGCGGCGATGGGCTCGGCGTACCACATGGTGGACACCGGGACCGCCCGCGGCATCCGCGGCGGCATCGGCACTGCCGAGCTGAGCAGCCGGGCGACCGTCTACGCCGCGGTCGCCGACGTGGCGGCCGCGCTCGTGACGGCAGAAGAGCTGGGCGGGTCACGCGAGTACGGGCCGGTCGCCGTCGACGACCACATGCAGACCGGGGCGGTCCGTGACCCCGCGGGCAACGTGTTCGGCGTGTACCACCACGCGCCTCACTAGCCGACACCGCACGAGGCGACACGGCGCTGAGGCGGGCCGCGCGGCGGTGCCGCCTCAGTGTTAGTTCAGGCTCACTCTTGGTTCAGGCTCAGGGTCGGCTCAGGCTCAGGTCGTGGCCGGGTCCAGCAGGCCGCGCCGCTTCCGCAGCGCCCGATCTGCCTTCGTGAAGATCGTGTCGATGATTATGCCGATCACGAGGATCACGATGATCACCGTGCTTGCCCCGGCGAAGTCCTGGCTCTCCTGGTCAACGGCGAGCTGCTGGCCGATAGAGATCTGGCCGATGATCGCGATGAACAGCTCGGCCGCCATCAGGCTGCGCCAGGCAAACGCCCAGCCCTGCTTGAGGCCCGCCACGTAAGCCGGCAGGGACGCCGGCAGGATCAGGTAGCGATACAGCGTGAACCCGCGCAGCCCCATCGTCTTGCCCGCGCGCAGCAGCAGGGGCGGGGTGTAGTCCACGCCCGCGATCAGTCCGTTGGCGATCGACGGGGCGGCACCGAGGATGACCACGAACAAGATCGCGGAGTTGCTCTCGCCGAACAGGATGATCGCGAACGGTGCCCAGGCGACCGACGGCATGGTCTGCAGGCCGGTGATGATCGATCCGACCGCCGCGCGCAGCGGCGGGATCCGCGCCACCAGGAGGCCCACGACCGATCCGATGACCAGGGCCACGGCATAGCCGATGACGGCGCTGCGCAGGGTCCAGCCGATGGTGGCCCAGAGCATGCCGTGCTGCATCTGCTGCCACAGGTCGGAGAACACCGGGCCCGGGCCCCTGAGAACAAAGTGCTTCCACCCCGTGAGGGTGATCAGCTGCCAGACGACCAGCACGAGCGCGATCGCCAGCAGCTTGGGCCACAGCGCCGCCCAGGCCTTGCGCGCGAGCCGGCCTGGCTCCGGCTTGCCCTGATCCGGCCGCAGCTCCAGGTTGTCAAGGCCACGAAGTGCCTGATCAGTTACCATGACGCCCCATCTCCTGGCGCAGCTTGTCGGTCAGCCGGGCTGCCACCTCGGATACCTCAGGCGAGTCGATCCGGCGGTGACCGACCCTGGGCAGCGTGTACTCGTCGATGACCCGGCCGGGCCGGCTGCTCAGGAGGATGACCCGGTCACCCAGGCGGGCCGCCTCGCGGACGTTGTGGGTGACGAACAGCACCGTCAGCGTCCGCTCCTCGCAGATCCGCTCCAGCTCGTCGTGAAGCAGGTCTCTCGTCATCGCGTCCAGGGCCCCGAACGGCTCGTCCATCAGCAGCACATCAGCGTCCTGGGCCAGCGCACGTGCCATGGCCACTCGCTGGCGCATGCCGCCGGACAGCTCGTGCGGCCGCTTGCCGCCGAAGCCGCCGAGCCGGACGGCCTCGAGCAGCTCCTCGGTCTGCGCTCGCCGGGCGCTCCGCGGCACTCCCCTGGCCTGCAGCGCCAGCTCGACGTTGCGTGCGGCGGTGAGCCACGGGAAGAGCGCGGGCTCCTGGAACATCAGCCCGACCTTCCGCCCGCCAACCTCGACCCGGCCAGCCGTCGGCTGGTCCAGGCTTGCCACCAGGTTCAGCAGCGTGCTCTTGCCGCAGCCCGAGGCGCCGATGATGCAGACGAACTCGCCGTCTGCGACAGTGAGCGACACCCGGTCCAGCGCGAGCAGCTCGGTCCGGCCGGTCTTGTATACCTTGCTGACCTCGGTCAGCCGGACCGCGTCACGGGCTTCAGACAGGGCTGACGCCCCCGGCGCGGTCACCGGGGGCGTCACCTGCTCGCTGCTCATCCTCACGAACTGACCTGAGACTGTCCGTCCGCGGCCAGCAGCTTGTTGAGCGGGCTGAGGTCGTAGATGGCCGACAGGTTCTTCACCGGGCTGAGCAAGCCGACTGCCACGGCGTGATCGGCGTCGGTGATCAGCGACGACTCGATCGGATTGTTAGTGAAGGTGACCTGCGTGAACGCGGCCGCCAGGATGTTGGGCTTGAGGCTCTTGCCGCTCAGTGTCGCCAGCTCGGAGTTGGCCGCGGCCTCGGCGGCCGACTTGTCGCTGGCGATGTAGGAGTTGGCCTGGATCTGGCCCTTCAGCAGGTCACTGACGACGGTCGGGTGCTCCGACATGAAGCTCTGGGTCGCGACAAGCTCGGTCGTGACGAACTGGCCGCCTGGCCACAGGCTCGCCTCGTTGACCAGCGCGTGCCCGCCGTCGGCGATCATCTCGGCGTCGTAGGGCTCCGGCTCCCAGCCGCCTGCGATCTGCCCGGACTCGAAGGCGAGTACCGCGTCGGAGTTGGGAGTGATCGGCGTGATCGGCACGTCACCGCCACCGGTCGGGGTCGTCGACAGCCCCTGCTTCTTCAGCCAGTACCGCAGCGCCACGTCCTGGGTGTTGCCTAGCGACGGAGATGCCACTTTCTGGCCCTTGAGCTGAGCCGCGCTGGTGATCTTCTTGCTGACGACGAGCTCGGCGCCACCCGAGGCAGCCCCGGAGATGACCCTGATGAGCTTGCCATCCGAGGTCGACCAGGCCTTGATGGCCGGGTTCGGCCCCACGTACGCGGCATCGAGCTGGCCCGCCAGCAGCGCGGTCGCCTCCTCGGTGCCCGTGCTGAACGGGTAGAGCTTCAGCGTGACGTTCTTGCCGAGGTTCTTAGTGAAGAAGCCCTCCTTGACTCCCACAAGCGCGCTGGCATGAGTGATGTTCTCGAGGAAGCCAAGCCGCAGAACCACCTTCTGCCCCGCATCGCTGGAGCCTGAACCGGAGTTGGCTGCTGCCGAGCTGCAGCCCGCTGCGAGCAGCGCCACGCTTGCGGCCGCTAGCCCGGCGAGTACCTTCTTCATCGTCCACCTTTTCCGATCATTTAACTGGGGTATTGCGCTCAGCAGTCTACATTACCGATGGGGATTAGTTCTTAGGACGAGCAATCCGGATCGGCCCGGAGCGACGGCCCGGCCGCAGTGTCTGTCGTATCAGCGCAGGTCAAAGGCTTAGAGGAGCCGGGAACACCGGAGCTAAATTCCCTGAGATCCTGCGGTGCGCAGTCTGTCCTTCACGGCCAGCCCAGCTGGGCCCCGCCTCAGCTGCCCTCGTCGCCGGCGTCCTCTGGATCCAGGCCCTGGATGACAGACGAGAACTTCTGCAGGCAGGTCTCAAGCTCCGCTTCATTCGCCGGCGAGGAGTTCGTGGTGTCGTACCGCACGCCGTAGAGGATGCTGGTCGTCGTATGCGTGCTGGGCAGCGCCAGCGGCGGAGTGTTCTGGACATGCGAGCAGGCCGCCCGGACGTGCAGTGCCGTCGCAACCGAGGTGTTAGGGCTGAAGTCGACGACAATCCACTGCTTGTCCAGCGCGCTGTCCATCTTCGCGCAGCCGGTAAGGGCGACCAGCGCGATCGCCCCGGCGGCCGCCGCGATTATCCCGGCCGGCACGGCGCCGCGGCGGCGCATGCCGCGCGGCTTCTCGATATCCCGGCCGTTCCGCTGCCGGGCCGCTGGCTCCTCGACTTGCAGACGCACGCCGCCACTCTACGAGAAGCCGCTATCTGGGCTGGTCCCGTGCCACGCTTAGGGTCGAAGCAACGTGATCGCGAGCCTGCCGCCCAGGTGGCAGGGCCGCCGCCAGACTGGAGGCTTCGATGACGAGCCTGATTGAGGACTACGCGCTGATCGGGGATATGCAGACGGCGGCGCTAGTGGGCCGCGACGGCTCCATCGACTGGCTATGCCTGCCACGGTTTGACTCCGACGCATGCTTCGCGGCCCTGCTCGGCGACGAGCGCAACGGGAACTGGCGCATCTGCCCGACGGTCAGCGACGGCCCGGTATCCCGGCGCGGCGACGTGCACCGGCAGTACCAGGGCGACTCGCTGATCCTGGAGACCACGTGGCGGACCTTCAGCGGAGTCGTCCGGGTCACCGATTTCATGCCGCCTCGTGATCACGGGGCTCCCGTGCTGGTCAGGATCGTCGAAGGTATCGAGGGCACGGTCGAGATGGAGTCGGTGCTCCGCCTGAGGTTCGGCTACGGGAAGGTGGTCCCCTGGGTCATGCGGCATGGCAACGACATCAGGGCCGTCGCCGGGCCCGACTCGGTCTGCTTCCACGGAACAGTCCGCAGCCTCGGCCAGAACATGGCCCATCAGGCGACTTTCGATGTCAAGGCCGGCGAGCAGGTGTCGTTCTCGCTGGCGTGGAAGCAGTCGCACCTGCCCGCTGACCCGTGCATCGTTGCCGAGGCTGCCTTGGAGACCACCAAGGCCTTCTGGTCCGAATGGTCGTCGCACTGCACCTACAAGGGTCCTTACCGGGAGGCGGTCATGCGATCGCTGATCACGCTCAAGGCGCTCACCTACGCGCCTACCGGCGGCATTGTCGCCGCGCCCACCACCTCGCTGCCGGAGGACATCGGCGGGGTGCGGAACTGGGATTACCGGTACTGCTGGCTGCGGGACGCGACGATCACCTTGGAGGCCCTGCTGCGGACCGGCTACACGGCCGAGGCGGACAGCTGGCGGCAATGGCTCGGCCGGGCGATCGCCGGGGATCCGAAAGACGTTCAGATCATGTACGGCGTGGGCGGCGAGCGCAGGCTGGCCGAATGGGAAGTCAGCTGGCTGCCCGGGTACGAGCGGTCGGCTCCGGTCCGGATCGGCAATGCGGCCGTCGATCAGCGCCAGCTCGATGTGTACGGCGAGGTCACTGACGCCCTGACGCTTGGCAGGCAGGCCGGCCTCGACTTCGACAAGCACACCTGGAGCCTGCAGCGGCAGCTCCTCGACTTCCTGGAGAAGCACTGGGACGAGCCTGACGAGGGGATCTGGGAGGTCCGCGGCCCGCGGCGGCACTTCGTGCACTCCAAGGTGATGGCCTGGGTGGCGTTTGACCGCGCGATTCACCTGGTCCAGGAGGGCAATCCCGGACCGTTGCAGCGCTGGACTCAGATCAGGGAGCAGATCCGGGCGCAGGTACTTGACCAGGGTTACGACACCGAGCGCGGTGTGTTCACCCAGTACTACGGCAGCAAGGAGCTCGACGCATCTGTCTTGCTGATCCCCGAGGTGGGCTTCCTGCCTCCGGACGACCCGCGCGTGATCTCGACGGTGAAGGTGATCAAGCGCGAGCTGATGCGAGACGGACTGGTTCTGCGCTACACCCAGCCGGCGAAGGCAGCCAGCTCTGGCGGCCGGGCAGATGTTGACGGCCTGCCAGGCGCCGAAGGGGCGTTCCTGGCCTGCAGCTTCTGGCTCGTCAACGCGCTGCACCTGATCGGCGAGTACGACGAGGCGGTGGCCATCTTCGAGCGGCTGCTGAGCTTGCGCAGCGACCTTGGCCTGCTGAGCGAGGAGTACGACCCGCGGTATGGCCGCCAGGTCGGCAACACGCCGCAGGCATTCAGTCACGTTCCGCTCATCCAGTCGGCCCTGAACCTGGAGGATCACGCCGGGCACCACTGCCGGCGCACGCAGGGCCGTACCAGGCTCGCCGAGCCAGGCTCATCCTGACCGCGGCTGCTGTGGCGGGGGCCAGGCACCAGGCGGCCAGTGCCACACTGATGGGTAGCCATGCCACCGCGCCCGCACATTCTGGTCGTCAACGGCCGTAAGGTCCGCCAGCCGGTCTTCGTGATCGGTGCCCCGCATTCGGGCGCGGACCTGCTGGGGCGTGCCGTCAAGCAGTCCCCTGGTTTCCACCTCACGATCGGCCAGGAAGCGGTCCAGGGCGTGGTCTACGCCTTCGCCCGTAGCCCGTCGATTCAGCGCGGGCGCAGCGACGCGGCCGCGACGGTGCTGAGGGACGCATTCGCCCAGGCCTGGCGAGTGACGGCGCACTGCTGCCTGACCTGCTCGCCGTTCTGCCGGGACGCGGGCCGGGTCGCCGGGCCATCCTGCTGTGTGGCCGAGCGCGACATCATCCGGTACGGCGATGCGAGCCCGGACCTGATGTACTGCGCTGACGCGCTCGTGGACGCTTTCTCGGACGCCCGTCTGGTCCAGATCGTGCGGGACGGCCGCGACGTGGTCGCCGCGATGCTGGCCGACCCGCAGGCGCTGGCCTGGTTCAAGCCGGGCGTTGTCAACGTCGAGACCGAGTTCCCCAATCCGTTCTTTGGCATTGAGACCGAGCAGGACCTCGCAGTATGGCCGGACCTCTCGCCAGCGGGCAAGTGCGCCATGCGCTGGCGCGGCGCGGTGCGCGCCATGGCCAGGCTGCGCGCCTCGCTGAGCGCCGAGCAGCTCACCACGTTGCGGTACGAGAGCATGCTGCAGCACGCGACCGCGACAGCAAGCGCTGTGTCGAAGTTCGTCGGCGACAAGGTCGCCCCGGTCACCGTCCGCGCCGCGCGCCGCGATGTCCTGCCAAGCCCCGAGCCGGGCGCCTGGCGAACGCAGCTGACGCCCGTCCAGGTCAGCGAGATCGAGTCAGTAGCGGGCCCTGACCTGCGCCGGGTCGGCTACTTAAACTGAGCGTCCTCGCTGCCTCGACTGTGCTGCCTAAACTGTGCTGCCGAGGACTGGCGCGGCCTCTTGCTGCGCGAACTGTGTCTGATACAGATCGGCGTACAGGCCGCCTGCGGCGAGCAGGTCGACGTGCCGCCCGTGCTCGACCACCCGGCCGCCGTCGATGACCAGGATCTGATCGGCCTCCCTGATCGTCGACAGCCGGTGCGCGATCACCAGCGAGGTCCGGCCAGCGAGCGCGGTCTTGAGCGCGCGCTGGACGGCAGCCTCGGATTCGGAGTCCAGGTGCGCCGTAGCCTCGTCGAGCACGACGACCGTCGGTGCCTTCAGCAGCAGCCGAGCGATGGCGATCCGCTGCTTCTCTCCGCCTGACAGCCGGTAGCCGCGGTCGCCAACGACGGTGTCCAGGCCGTCAGGCAGCGCCGATACCAGGTCCCAGATCTGAGCCGCCTGGCAGGCCAGGATCAGCTCCTGCTCCGACGCAGCCGGCCGGGCATACAGCAAGTTGGCCCGGATCGTGTCGTGATACAGATGCGCGTCCTGGGTCACGACACCGACGACATCGTGCAAGGACTCCAGCGTGACGTCCCTGATATCGGCACCGCCGATCCGGACGACGCCGTCCGTCGGGTCATACATCCTGGAAACGAGGTGTGTGATGGTGGTCTTGCCCGCCCCAGACGGCCCGACCAGCGCGGTGAGCTTCCCGGCCGGCGCGCGGAAGCTCACGTCGGTGAGAGCGTGCTGCGCTCCTGGCGGTCGCTCGGGCACCGGCAGCGCGATCGACTCGAGCGAGGCCAGCGATACCTCAGATGCCGCCGGGTAGCGGAAGCTGACGTGGTCGAACTCGACATCCGGCGCGACCCCTGGCCGGCCGGACCTCGACTGCAGCGCCGCAAACTCCAGCGGCCGGGCGCCAGGCCGCTCGTCGATCAGCGGCTTCAGGTCAAGCACTTCGAAGACCCGGTCGAAGCTGACCAGCGCCGTCATGACGTTGACTTGCACGTTCGACAGCGACGTGATCGGCCCGTAGAGCCGGCTCAGCAGGGTCGCCAGTGCCACCATGGCGCCGATCTGCAGTGTTCCGCGGATGACCAGCTCCCCGCCGAGGCCGTAGACCACCGAGGTCGACAGCGTTGCCAGCAGCGTGAGCCCGGTGACCAGCGCGCTTCCCCACAGCGCCGTGAGCACGCCGATGTCCCGCACCCGGCCAGCCCGGCCGGAGAACAGGTTGAGCTCATCGGCAGGCCGTCCGTACAGCTTCGACAGCATCGCGCCCGCGACATTGAACCGCTCGGTCATGGTCGAGCCCATCTGGGCATCGAGCTGCATCGACTCCCTCGTCAGCCGCTGCAGCCTGCGGCCTACCCGGCGCGCCGGGTACAGGAAGATCGGGATCAGCACCAGCGCGACGACCGTAACCTGCCAGGAGTAGAAGAACATCGCCGCTAGCACAAGCGCGAGCTGCAGCACACTCGATACCACGGACGCCAAGGTCGAGGTCAGCGCCTGCTGGGCGCCGATGACGTCGCTGTTCAGCCGGCTGACCAGCGAGCCGGTCTGGGCCCTGGTGAAAAACGCCAGTGGCTGGCGCTGAACGTGGCCGAAGACCTGGGTGCGCAGGTCATAGATCAGTCCCTCGCCGACACGCGAGGTGTAGTAGCGCTGGACGACTCCAAGAAGGGAGTCGAACACTGCCAGCCCGGCCACAATTCCGGCCACTGTCAGCACGACATCGGTCCGCTTCGGCAGAATGCCCTTGTCGATGACGACGCCGATCAGTACCGGGTACAGCACCGTGATGACCGCGTCCAGGGCGGCGGCCACCAGGAAGATCGTCAGATCGAGGCGGTAGGGCCGGGCGTAGCCCGCGATCCGCTTGACCGTGCCAGGCTTCAGCTTCTGCTTGGTCACCGATGGATCGCGAGAGAAGCCGCGCATCGCGTGCCACTGGCTCTGCATCGTCATGACCGGTGAACTTAGCAAAGCCAGCAGATCATCCCGGCTCCGCTCAGGGCGAACCGGAGCGCGCCATGCCGTGCTGTACTAGGTTCTCGCCCTGGCCGCGAGCAGCCGCGCCTGAGCCGCCCGCTCCGCCGCCGCCTGCTCGTCAAGCGTGTTCCGGGCGGCCCGCGTGAGCAGCGCCTTCGTGGCACGCGCGGCCGCCGCGTCGGTTGCCAGCAGTGCGGCAACCAGGTCGCTGACCGCTCCGTCGAGGTCTGCCGCCGGTACGACAAGCTCGGCCAGGCGGAGGTCCGCGGCCTCGCGTGCGTCTACGGTGCGGGCGGTCAGGCACAGCTCGATCGCGCGCGGCAGGCCAACGATGTCAACCAGCGGCTTGGTCCCGGTCAGGTCGGGCACCAGGCCGAGGGCCGGCTCCTTCATGCAGAACCTGGCATCCTCAGTGATGATCCTCAGGTCGCAGGAGAGCGCCAGCTGGAAGCCTGCGCCGATTGCATGCCCCTGCACCGCAGCGATCGACACGATCGCCGGATTGCGAAGCCAGGTATAGCCGGCCTGATAGCTGGCGATGGACTCATCGAAACCCGGGTCAGCTGGGCTCGGGTTGCGCGCCTCTCCCGGAACGCCCTCGGCCGTGAACATCCGCAGGTCGATCCCGGCGCAGAATGACGGTCCCTGGCCCTTGACCACGACTACCCGGACGTCGTCGGGCAGCTCGGCGCCGATCCGCGCCAGGCCATGCCACATCCCGGGGGTCATCGCGTTGCGGCGCTCAGGCCGCGCAAGCGTGACGGTCGCGACGTTCCCCGAAACGGCCAGTTCCAGTCCGGTGCCGGTCAGCTCTTGGACCTGGCCTTGCCCCTGGTCGCCCCGCCGCGGCCGCGCAGCGCCACGCCGCTCTCGCTCAGGATCCTGTGGATGAACCCGTAGGACCGGCCAGTCGATGCCGCCAGGGACCTGATGCTCTCACCGGAGCTGTACCGCTTCTTCAGATCGCCTGCCAGCTTCGTGCGGTCAGCACCGGTGACCCTGGTGCCCTTTTTGAGAGTCTCGGTCACGGGAACCTCCCTGAAGCTGAAGTGACCGCTGCGTTGCCGTATCTCGCCATGATCACTCATCAGGCCGTGCTCGGCTACCCAGTCGACCGCGAAAAGATCAACTTTTTTTTGCCGGCTCATATGGACGGTGCTGCTGGCCCGTGACCCTGGTCGTGCCAGCCGCGGCTGACGCGCAGCCGCCGGATCAGGCCAGCGCGACCAGGTCCGCCAGCTCCGCGCTCCAGGCGTCTTCAACCCCGTCCGGTAGCAGCACGACACGCTCGGGCTGGAGTGCGTCGACCGCTCCCTCGTCGTGCGTGACGAGCACGATTGCGCCCTGATACTTCCGCAGGGCCCCGAGAATCTCAGCCCTGCTGCCCGGATCGAGGTTGTTCGTCGGCTCGTCGAGCAGCAGCACGTTGGCGCCCGAGACGACGAGCAGTGCCAGCGCCAGCCGGGTCTTCTCACCGCCCGATAGCACTCCGACCGGCTTGGTCACGTCGTCACCGGTGAACAGGAACGAGCCGAGGATGCTCCGGTGCTCGCTCTCGGCCAGGTCCGGCGCGGCCGAGCGCATGTTCTCCAGGATCGTCCGCGAGTTATCGAGCGTCTCGTGCTCCTGCGCGTAGTAGCCGAGCCGGAGCCCGTGGCCTGGCAGCACCTCGCCGGTGTCCGGGTCCTCGACCCCGGCCAGCAGCCGCAGCAGCGTGGTCTTGCCGGCTCCGTTCAGGCCGAGCACGACCACCCGCGCGCCCCGGTCCACTGCGACGTCGACGTCGGTGAAAACCTCGAGCGAGCCATAGGACTTCGACAGCCGCTGCGCGCTCAGCGGCATCTTGCCGCAATGCACGGGCACCGGGAACCGCAGTCTGGCCACGCGCTCAGGCGATCGGTCAGCGCTGACTCCGGCTAGCAGCCGCTCGGCGCGCTTCTGCATGTTCTGCGCGGCCTTGGCCTTGGTCGCCTTCGCTCGCATCTTGTCGGCCTGCGACTGCAGCGCCAGCGCCTGCCGCTCGGCATTCATCCGCTCCCGGCGGCGCCGCCTGGCATCGGCCTCGCGCTGCTCCAGGTAGGCCTTCCAGCCGAGACTGTAGATATCAAGCTCACTTCGGTCAGCGTCCAGGTGGAAGACCTTGTTCACCACGGTGTCCAGGAGGTTGGTGTCGTGGCTGATGACGACCAGGCCGCCACGGAAGGTCCGCAGGTGGTCGCGCAGCCAGCTCACCGAGTCCGCGTCCAGGTGGTTGGTCGGCTCGTCCAGCAGGAGCGTGTCGGAGCCGCCGAACAGGATCCTGGCCAGCTCGATCCGCCGCCGCTGGCCGCCCGACAGGGTGCGCAGCGGCTGCTTGAGTACCTTTTGCGGTAGTCCCAGGCTGGCCGCCAGCGACGCCGCCTCGGACTCGGCCGCATAGCCGCCGAGCACGGTCAGGCGCTCCTCCAGGTGCCCGTACCGGCGGACGCCGGCATCGCGCCGCGCCGGGTTCGGGTCGGCCATCTGGAGCTCGGCGTCCCGTAGCGCGGCCAGCAGCGAGTCCAGACCGCGGGCCGACAGGATGCGGTCGAGGGCGAGCGCCTCCAGGTCGCCGACCATGGTGTCTTGCGGCAGGTAGCCGACTGAGCCGCCGGTCGTGACCTGGCCGGTGGCCGGCTGGGCCTCCCCGGCCAGGACCCGCGCCAGCGTTGTCTTACCGGCGCCATTGCGGCCCACCAGGCCGATCTTGTCGCCTGCGGCGACCTGAAATGTGGCCGCTTCAAGCAACAGGCGCGCCCCAGCGCGCAGCTCAACATCACGAGCGGAAATCACGAGAACTCGCTCCATAGCAAGATCGAAATCGGACGCCAGACCACATGTGCCGGAGAGAGCGGGCCGCAGCGGCCCGGCCGCAAAGGGCAGACTCCACCCCCGGAATGGGGCGTCGCGTCACGACAGGAGCGGTTGCATGCCGCGAGTTTACCTGGGCACGGGAGCGGCAAGCCACGTGTTATCGGTGGCCGGCACCAGGTGCTCCCGGCCTGAGCTGCACGGCCGATCGGTACGGCCGAGACCTGGCCAGGCCGTCAGCAGGGCGGTCGGCGGCCGCCCGCGTACCGGATCAGGTATTCCCCGACCAGGACGGCTGCGCCGACGCCGCCGACGAAGAGGATCAGCACCCCGACGGTGTACAAGTAGGCCGCGACCAGCCCCAGCGTGCCCACGACCAGCCCGAGCGCGATGACGAGAGCAACCGCTCCGACGCTTCTGCTGCTCATCCCCGATCGACCTCTGAGGGAGCGTTACGAGTGCTCTCACGTGTACCCGGACCCTAGTGGCGGTACACCTAGCGCGACGGCTTCGCAGCCGCGGCACGCGGCTGTCCGGACGGGGGGCGGAATGGGCATAGCGGCGCACGTTCTCGCCGTGAATCCGGTGCCGGCCCGGTCACAGATGGGGTCGTCCCTGGGGTTCCACATCATCCTCGCGTGCTTCGGCGTTGCGTTCGCGGCTGTCATCATGACCGCGGAATGGATCGGCATCAAGCGCGGCGATCCCGCGGCGATGCTGCTGGCGCGCCGCTGGTCGAAGGTCATGGCACTGCTCGTGGCGGTCGGCGCGGTGTCGGGGACCGTGCTGTCCTATGAGATGGGCCTGCTGTGGCCGGGCCTGATGGGCCGGTTCGGCGCCGCGCTCGGCCTCCCGTTCTCGCTGGAGGGAATCTTCTTCTTCCTGGAGGCGATCTTCGTCGGGGTCTACCTCTATGGGTGGGAGCGGCTGCCGGCCTGGGCGCACTGGTGGAGCGGGATGCCGATTGTGGTGGCCGGAGTGCTGGGCGCCATGTCGGTGGTCGCGGCGAACTCGTGGATGAACTCGCCGGCCGGGTACACGCTCCGCAACGGCAAGATCACCAGCATCGACCCGGTGTCGGTGTTCTTCAACGCCTCGACGCCCTATGAGACCGCCCACATGGTGCTCGCGGCGTACATGGTGGCGGGATTCCTGGTGGCCGGCGTGTACGCGGTAGGGCTGCTGCGCGGCCGGCGGGACCGCTACCACCGGCTAGGCTTCGCCATCCCGTTCACGATTGCCGGGATAGCAGCCCCGCTGCAGGTGATGATGGGCGACATCATCGCCCGGTTCATCGCGCACAACCAGCCGGTCAAGTTCGCCGCGATGGAGTACGTCTCCAGAACAACCCGCGACGCTCCGGAATGGCTCGGCGGAATCCTGATCAACGGCCATGTCTACTTCGGCGCCGCAGTCCCGGCGTTCGACTCGATCTTGGTCGGGTTCTCGCCGCATACCAAGGTCATCGGCTGGGACAGTGTGCCCCCGGCTCAGCGGCCGCCGCTGGCCACGCTCATTCACCTGAGCTTCGACCTCATGGTCGGACTCGGCATGTTGCTGTTCGCGCTGGCGGCCTGGCAGGCCTGGTGGTGGTGGTTCCACCATCGGCTGCTGGTGACCGCCTGGTTCCTCGTGCCGTGCGCAGTCAGCGGCGTGGCCGCTGTGGCCGCGATGGAGGCGGGGTGGATCGTCACCGAGGTCGGCCGCCAGCCGTGGATCGTCTACCGCGTCTTGCTGGTCAGCAACGCGGTCACCCCGTCCAGCGGAGTGCCCGTCACTCTCGGGGTCATCCTCGCCCTCTACGCCATCTTGACCGTGGTCTCGATCGGCGTCCCGATGTTCATGTCACGGCGGTGGCGGCAGGGAGCGCCCTCCGAAGAAGAGGCCGAGCACGTGCCTTACGGACCCTCGCAGGCTCCTACCGCGAGCCGAGCGGCCGCGTCAGGAGAGCCTGGCGGGCCTGAGGCCAGATGAGCCCCGCACCGGACACCATCGCGGTTGCCGCGATCCTGTGCGTGGTCATCGCCGCGTACGCGCTGTTCGGCGGGGCAGACTTCGGCGGCGGGATCTGGGATCTGCTGGCGGGCGGCGCCGAGCGGGGTGCGGCCCCGCGGGCGCTGATCGACGAGGCCATCACCCCGGTGTGGGAAGCCAACCACGTGTGGCTGGTCTTCATCTTGGTGCTGCTGTGGACCGCCTTTCCGCCCGCTTTCGCAGCCATCATGACCGCGCTGTTCGTCCCGCTCAGCCTGTCCCTGCTGGGAATCGTGCTCCGCGGGGTCGGCTTCGCCTTCCGGCACACCGCCGAGCGGCTGCGGATGCAGCAGCTCACCGGCGCGTTGTTCGCCGCATCCTCGCTGATCACGCCATTCTTCATGGGCACCGTCATCGGGGCCGTCGCCACCGGTCAGGTGCCCGTGCACCCGCACGGCAACGTCCTGGTCGCCTGGACGTCGCCCACCGCCATCCTCACCGGGCTCCTCTTCGTGGCCGCCTGTGCCTACGTCAGCGCGGTATTCCTCGTCCCAGAGGCCCAGCGGCGGGGCCACCGGGACCTGACGCGCTACTTCGCGCTGCGGGCCACCGCAGCCGGAGTCGTCACCGGCGGGCTCGCTGGCGGCACGTTCGCCGAGCTGTCGGCCAGCGCACCACACGTCTTCGCCGGCCTGACCGGCATCGCGCTGCCACTGGTGGCGATCTCCATCGCCGCCGGGATTGCCGTCCTCGGGATGCTGTGGCTGCGCTGGTACCACGGCCTCGTCCTGCGGGTGACGGCCGCCATCGCCGTGGCGACCGTGGTCTTCGGCTGGGGACTGGCTCAGTACCCGTACCTGTTTCCCACCGCACTGCCGCTCGCCGCGGGCAGCGCGCCCAAAGCGTCCCTGGTCGGGGAATTCGTCGTTGCGGGCCTGGCGCTCCTGCTCGTGGCACCCGGCTTCGCCCTGCTCTACTTCCTGCAGCAACGACGCATGCTGACGGCAGCCGAGACAGATACCGACCTGAGGCTCGCCGCACGCCTCGGCCAGGCGCCGCCCCGCCAGCCCGCCGCCGCCCCGGCGCCCGTCGGGACCCGGGTGACGACGGCGCTGGTGCTGGCCATGCTGGCCATCCGGGCCATCAAGGATGTGTTCGCACCCCCGGACCGGCACTGACGGCGCTATGTATCGGCCTCGTCGGTGGACTCGGTCAGCCGGATCCGCACCGCGCGGAACAGCCGCGGCGTGCCCTGCAGGACAACCAGCCGCGGGTCAGGCACGGTCAGGAACCTGTCCACCGCGATGTCGAAGTACGGCCGCAGCCGGGCGTCATCGCGCAGCGGGGCTACCGATCGCCGGTCGCCGCCGAGTACGACCGCATCGAGATGCCCGCTGAAGGTTCCGAATACTCCCACCGCGTTGTCGGCGGCCGCCCCTAGAGCCTCACGTGCCTGCTTCTCCCGGCGCCGGGCGAACCGGTGCTGAGAGGTGCCGCCCGCCGCGCTCCGGCCATGCACCAGCCTGCTGCCGACCTTCGAGGCCACCAGGCGGGGCTGGGCTCCGCTGAAGATGCCTGCCGCGTACCCGCCAAGCCGGACCAGCAGCACTCCTACCGTGCGGTCAGCGCCAGCGTGGGCGGCGAGCTCGGCCCCCGTGCCGGTCGCGGTCGCGGGCAGCGGCGGGAACGGGACATGACATTCAGCGATGCTGCCGTCGGCGGCGCGCACGGTGACGATGTCCCGGTCGTTCCCCATATTCACCTGGGCCGGCCCGTGCCGTGCAGCGAACTCCTCGAGCCAGACCTCGATACGCTCCGGGCCAACGTCCAGCCAACGGGGATGGCCACGTCGGCCGTTTTCCATTACGCACCGCCCTCAAGCGCTTACTATCCGTCAGGTGAGTATCTCAACCGACAGCAACACTGCCATGGCGACTGCAAGCCCAGCCAGCGCCAGCCCGGCCACCGCAGGCACCGCAGCCGGCAGCCCGGTGAAGGACAGCGGACCTGACGCCAGGGCACCTAACCACGGGCCCGGTTCTGCGGAGGCATCGCCGGACGGCGCGGTCGAGCGCGCACTGGCCGCCGCCGTCCGCGATGCGGCGCACATCGGGGACCTGCTCGACGTACTGCGCTCGGCCCGGCTCTGGCTGCCGCTGCCTGCGGACGGCACGCCGGCGATCAACGGAACGGCCGTTACCCTGCCGACCGTCTCCTATCTTGGGACTGAATTCGTACCCGCCTACTCCTCGGCGTCGCTGCTGCAGCTGCTTGCCCGCCCCGACCAGCAGGCGACGCCCGCCGAGACCGTGCCGTGCCTCGTGGTGCGTGCAGCTGATCTGGCGAGGTTGCTGCCGCCCACCATCGGCATCGCACTCAATGCCGGCGCGAGCGAAAGCGTGCCCGTCTACCCGCAAGGCGTAGCCCAGCTGGCCGCCGTCAGCGACAGCAGCGACGCCGAGCGGGTCGCGGTCGGCCCGCTCCCCGTCCGGCCCGATCGCCTGCTGGCGGACATCGCCGCCGGGCTGATGCAGATCGCCGCCGTCCGCGATGCATCGGCCGCGTGGCTCTCGGTGGAGTTCGCCGGCGAGGGCCTGCTCATCTCCGTGACGCTCGACGATCCTGCCGATGCTGGCGTGCGCGATATCGTCGCGGGCGCGATCGAGCGCGCAGCATGGCAGGCGTCGCCGCAGGACGCAGGGTTCCCGATCGACGTCACGTTCCCCGGTGAGCGCGAGCCCGACCACATCGACGAGCGCATCGACGCCTTCGCCACGCCGTTCTACCGCCGCTAGGGCGCGAAGCGGGGCCCGTAGTCGCGGGCCCCGTGGTCGCAAGCTCAGCGCTCGCGCGCCCTGGCGGCCCGGTTGAGCGCGCTGATCACGCCGGTGACTGATGCCCTGACGATCGATGAGCTGATGCCCACGCCCCACAGCACCCGGTCGCCGACCTCGATCTCCAGGTAAGCGGCCGCCTCAGCGTCACGGCCGGCGGTGAGCGCGTGCTCGGCGTAGTCGAGTACCCGGACGCTGACCCCGCCCAGGCCGAGATCAACCTCCGACACCGCCGCGCAGAACGCGGCAATCGGGCCGTTGCCGATGCCGAAGAGCTCGTATTGCGTGCCGTACGCCCGGACCGTGCAGTCGACCCGCTCAGTCCCGCCCTCGCTGGCCGAGGTGTAGCTGATGAGCTCGAACGGGCCCGGCTCCAGGTACTCCGCGGCAAAGATCTGCCACATCCGCGCGGGCTCCACCTCGCCGCCCTCGCTATCGGTATGACGCTGGATCACCTGACTGAACTCGATCTGCAGCCGGCGCGGCAGGTCCAGGTGATGATCGGCCTTCATGATGTAGGCGACGCCGCCCTTGCCGGACTGCGAGTTCACCCGGATCACGGCCTCATAGGTGCGGCCGACGTCCTTCGGGTCGATCGGCAGGTAGGGCATCTGCCAGGGCAGCTCGCTGACTGGCTTGCCTACCTCCGCCGCCTTCCGCTCCAGGTCGTCGAACCCCTTCTTGATCGCGTCCTGATGCGAGCCGGAGAACGAGGTGTAGACCAGGTCGCCAGAGTACGGATGCCGATCGTGCACGCCAATCCCGTTGCAGTACTCGGCCGTTCGCCGGATCTCGTCGATGTTACTGAAGTTGATCATGGGGTCAACGCCCTGGCTGTACAGGTTGAGGCCGAGCGTGATCAGGTCGACGTTGCCGGACCGCTCCCCGTTCCCGAACAGGCAGCCCTCGACTCGCTCGGCGCCGGCCAGCATGGCCAGTTCCGCGTCCGCGGTCGCGGTGCCGCGGTCGTTGTGCGTATGCACCGACAGTGCGATGTACTCGCGCCGGGACAGGCTGCGGCTGATCCACTCGATCTGGTCGGCGTACACGTTCGGCGTCGACCGCTCGACCGTGCATGGCAGGTTCAGGACGATCTCACGGTCCGGGCCTGGCTGCCAGACGTCCATGACCGCCTCGCAGATCTCCAGCGAGAAGTCAAGCTCGGTGTCCATGAAGATCTCCGGCGAGTACTCATAGCCGAAATCGGTCCCGGCCAGGTACTCGTCGGCGTACTTCATGACCGCGCGGGTGCCCTCCACGGCAACTGCCTTGCACTCTTCCCGGCCGTCGCCGCTCCAGCCGAATACGACGCTGCGGAACAGCGGGGCAGCGGCGTTGTACATATGCACGGTGGCCATCCTGGCCCCGGCCAGCGATTGAACGGTGCGCTCGATCAGCTCCTCCCGCGCCTGGGTGAGTACCGAGATGCGCACGTCGTCGGGGATGGCGCCGCTCTCGATCAGGCTCCGGATGAAGTCGAAGTCCGTCTGGCTGGCGGCCGGGAACCCGGCCTCGATCTCCTTGTAGCCCATCCTGACCAGCAGGTCGAACATGGCCTGCTTGCGGGCGGCGTTCATAGGGTCGATCAGCGCCTGGTTGCCGTCCCGCAGGTCGGTGGACAGCCATCGCGGCGCGGCGGTGATGGTTCTGGAGGGCCAGGTCCGGTCCGGCAGGTCGATGGCCGGGAACGGGCGGTAGCGGTGACACGGCATTCCGGACGGGCGCTGCAGTGAAGGCTTACTCATGAGTGTGCTCTGCTCCTGACGACTGTTGCTCCTGGGCTGATTCCCTGAGGAGGCGCGAACCGGGTGGACATCGGTCGGCGCAGCAGAACGACCCGCGGCGAGGGGCCGACCGGGCTGGTTACCGGGCCTCGCCGCGGCCGGGAAGGAGCAGGCCGCGAATCATGACGGCCCGATACTAGCCGGCCCGGACGGCGCTGTCAGAGGGCAGTGATATGAAGCACCCCATGACTGAGCAGGCAGGCGTGACCGAGCGTCGCGGGGCACGGATGCGGTACGGCGCGGTCCTGCCGGGCGGGACCGCTCCGGAGCAGCTGGAGCTGGCCGTGCTGGCCGAGCAGGCCGGATGGGACGGGGTATTCGTCTGGGAGACGGCCTACGGCCCAGACCCCTGGAGCATGCTCGCGGCCATGGCCGCCCGGACCTCCACTGTGAGGCTCGGCACAATGCTGACGCCGCTCCCGTTTCGCCGTCCCTGGAAGGTGGCGAGCCAGGTCGCGACGCTGGACCAGCTGTCCGGCGGGCGGGCTGTGCTAGCGGTCGGGGTCGGCGCGATGGACGCCGACCTGCCGGACACCGGTGAGGTCAGGGACCTGCCCGGACGAGCAGAGCTCCTGGACGAGGGCATCGACCTGATCCGCACGCTCTGGGATGGCGGCGCCAGCTACCACGGGCGGCACTACGACTACCAGGCTGGCGCGCTTGACCTGTCGTCAGCGGCGCGGCCGGTCCAGGACCGGATCCCTATCTGGGTCGTGGGGGTATGGCCCGCTCCTAGGTCCATGCGCCGGGTGCTGCGCTGTGACGGCGTCATCCCGCAGTACCGCGCGAGCGACGGCGGGCCGAGGCCAGTTGATGCCCGCGCCCTCCGGGACTGGCTGACCGAGCAGGGTGCGGCGGCTGATTTCGACATCATTGCCGACGGTGAGACCCCGGCTGATGATGCGCAGGCAGCGGCTGCCGACGCTGCGGAGTTCGCCGCGGCTGGCTGTACATGGTGGCTGGAGACCAGATGGCAAGCGCGCGAGGAGATGGCCGGCGCTGGCGGCCGGCCCGCCCCGGCCGGCTCGGTCCCGGCCGGCTCAGCCGCGCCGGTAGCGGCTCAGTCAGCGAGTGCCGTGCGCAGCCACGACTCGATTCCGGCAATGTGCACGGTGGCCCAGGAACGCGCCAGATCCCCGTCGCGGCTCATGATCGCGTTATAGATAGCCCGGTGCTCGGCCAGCGTGCGGTCCAGCGCACGCCGCTCAGTCATGCCGCGCCAGACTCGGGCCCTTGTGGTCGGCGCGGACATGTTGTCCACCAGCGAGGCCAGCACCGAATTGCGCGAGCCGACGGCAATCTTGCGATGGAACTCCAGGTCGGTGGCCACGAAATCCTCGACGGGCGAGTCCGCGTCGGTAGCGTCGAGGACCTTGCCGAGCTCGATCCTCTCGTCATCCGGCATCCGGATTGCCGCCAGCGCGGTGGCAGCCGGCGCAAGTATGCGTCGCACCTCAAGGAACTCCAGCACGGTGTCGTCCCGGTGGAAGTCCACGATGAAGCTCAGCGCCTCGAGCAGCAGCGACGGAGCCAGGCTCGTCGCGTACGTGCCGTCGCCCTGGCGGACGTCCAGCACGTTGATCAGGCTGAGCGCTTTCACTGCCTCGCGGAGCGAGTTACGGGACAGGCCGAGCTCGGCTGCGAGGTCCGCTTCTCGTGGCAGCTTCTCCCCCGGCCGCACCCGCCCCGAGGTGATCATCTGCTTGATCTTGTCGATCGCCTCGTCGGTAAGAGCCACGACCCGCCTCCAGAACGTTGATCTTCACCAGCGATCCCTGCGCGTTCTGAGATGCCGTACACCCGCGCGGCGGTCAGCGCGAACACTGACCTGCGCTCGGCGTCCGACAAGCCGGTCAGCAGCGACTGCGCCAGCTGTACCACGCTGGCATAGTCGCTCGCGAGCAGGCAAACTGGCCAGTCCGACCCAAACATGACCCGCTCGGGGCCGAACGCATTCAGTATCACATCGGCGTACGGGGCAAAGGCTGCCGATGGCGTGCCAGGTACGGCTTCGGTAACGAGCCCGGACAGCTTGCACACGGTGTTCGGCTGGCTCGCCAGCTCCCGGATGTCAGCTGCCCAGCCCTCGACGGCACCGGTCGCTATCGGCGGCTTCCCCGCGTGATCGAGCGCAAAGGTGAGGCCTGGAACGGCCGCCGCGGCATATGCGGCCGACGTGATCTGGTGCGGCCGCACGACAAGGTCGTAGCACAGGCCGGCTGCGGCGACCGCGCGCAGGCCGCGGATGACGTCCGGCCGGCGCAGCCAGTCCGCGTCAGGCTCGGACTGCACCTGGTGCCTGATACCCGCCAGGAAGCGGCCGCCGCGGCAGGACTTGAGCCTGGCCAGCTCATCGCCGACAGCGCCGGAGGTCAGGTCGGTCCAGCCGACGACGCCGACGACAAGCGGGTCGGCTGCGGCGAGGGCAAGCAGTTCCGGTGTCTCATCAGCGACCGTCACCGTCTGGACGACGATCGTGGCGCCGACACCAGCAGCCTGCGCGGCTGGCCGCAGGTCATCGACCGTGAAGCTGCGGCGGATGGCCGCCATGTCCGGGCCGCGGATCCAGTCCTGATCGCGGACGCCCAGATCCCAGACATGGTGGTGCGCATCGATGATGCTCATAGTTGCCAGACCGCCGGCAGCGCGGCGCTGGCGCCGTGCACTGAGTAGTCATGGGAAGTCTCAAGCAGCTCCGCCATCCGGCCCTGCCAGGCGATGTTCACCGGATCTGGTGCCAGCGCAGCGAGCATGGCCGCATAGTCGTCGCACTCAATGAGATGGAACAGGTCGGTGCCACTGCGCCAGATCGTCCAGCTGCTCACGCCGGCCGCCCTGATCGCCGCGGTCAGCTCGCTGGGCACCTCGCGGTGAGCCTGCTCGTAATTCACGATGCGGTCCGCGCGCGCACGAGTGTGCAGAGCAACCCTCATCGGCCGCCTCCCTTCATCGGCCGCTCCGTCACCGTCTGCCTGGCCTGGCCGCCAGGGCCTCCCACAACGCTTCGGGAATCTCGAGACTGCGCATATCGATCGCATCGGTGATCTCACCCGCAGTTCGGGCGCCGATCAGGACGCTCGCGACCGCCGGATGGCGCAGCGGGAACCGGGCCGCAGCCGCACGCAGCGGCACGCCGAACTGTGAGCATGTCGCTTCCATCGCACGGGCCCGACTCAGCAGCGAACGCGGAGCGGGCCGATAGTCGTATGTCGCTCCCGCCGCCGGCGCGGCGAGCACGCCCGAGTTGAAGACTCCGCCGACGATGACGGCGACGCCGCGGTCAGCAGCGGCCGGCAGCAGCGCATGAGCTGCGGATTGGTCGAGCAGCGTGTAGCGGCCCGCGATCAGGACTACGTCGATGTCCGTGTCGATGACAAAGCGCGTCAGCATCTCGGTCTGGGTCATCCCGACACCGATCGCACGCACGCATCCTTCCGCGCGCAACTGCTCCAGTGCTGGGTACGCCTCGCGCAGTGCTTGCTCACCGTGATCGTCCGGATCGTGGATGAGCGCGATGTCAACCCGGTCCAGGCCTAGCCGGTCGAGGCTGTCGGCCAGGCTGCGGCGGACGCCATCGCCGCTGAAGTCAAACACTCGGCTAGCGGTAGCCGGGACAGCGAAGCCTTCCGGGTCGCGCCCGAAAGTCTCGGCAGCTGGCTTCAGCAGTCGGCCAACCTTGGTCGAGATCACGTACTCGCAGCGTGGCCGGTCCCGCAGCGCGGCGCCGAGGCGCCGCTCGGACAGGCCGAGGCCGTAATGCGGTGCGGTGTCAAAGGTCCTGATGCCACAATGCCATGCCGCATCGACCACGGCCCTGGCGTCCTGGTCGCTGACCTCGGTAAACAGGTTGCCGATCGCCGCCCCACCGAACGAGATCTCGGTCACGCGGACCGCGGAGCGACCCAGCCGGCGCTGCCGTGGTGGCGCTGTGATCATGACCGGGGCCTGACCCGGAGCCCGGCCACGCCGCCGTCGATGGCCAGCGCCGCGCCCGTCACCGATGCGGCCGCCGGGCTGGCGAGGTACGCGATGCCGGCCGCGACTTCATCAGCGCTGACCAGCCGACCCATCGGCTGCCGTGCCTGCAAGGCCGCGCGTTCTTCGGCCGGGTTGTCGGCCTGACCGAGCAGCCGCCCGATCCACGGGGTGTCGGCGGTACCCGGGTTGACGCAATTGACGCGGATGCCGTCGTGCACATGGTCAGCCGCCATCGCTAGCGTCAGGGCGAGGACGGCACCCTTGGTCGCGGAGTACAGCGCGCGCTGCGGCAGGCCGGCAGTGGCGGCGATCGAGCAGGTGTTGACGATCGCGGCATGGGCCGACCTGCGCAGGTAGGGCAGCGCCGCCCGAGTGACGCGCACCATCCCGACGACGTTGACGTCGAAGACGTGATGCCATTCCGCATCCGGGTTATCTGCCACGGTTCCGATGGCACCGACGCCCGCGTTGTTCACCAGGATGTCGATGCCGCCGAGCTGCTGCGGCTGCCGTGGTCACGGCGAGCCGGACGGATGCATCATCGGTGACGTCAGCCCGCAGGGCCAGGAACTCTCCGCCAGGATTCACATCTAGTACAGCAACCCGCGCGCCCTGGCCGTCGAGCAGCCTGGCTGTCGCCAGGCCTATTCCGGACCCGCCGCCTGTCACGACTGCCGCCAGCCCGCTCAGCTCGCCGGCCATCTGCCGTGCTCCTATCTCTCTTCAGCGGTCGACTCGCCGCCGACGATGCGAGCGAGGAACAGCGCGAACAAGATCACCGCGCCGTCGATGGCCTCGATCCAGTAATTCGACACGTTCGCGAGGTCGAGGATGTCCTGGACGAAACCAAGCAGGATGACGCCCGAGGCCGCGCCGATCATGTTGCCGCGGCCGCCCTTCAGGCTGACACCACCGATCACTGCGGCGGCGAACACCGAGAAGATGATGCCCTCGCCATAGCCCTGCTGGCCGGTCACGGCCGAGACACGCCCTGCCTCCATCAGGCCGCCAAGCGCCGCGAGCATGCTGCCCGCTACGTATACGCCGATCTTGATGCGCTCAACCTTGATGCCCGCTGCTCGCGCGGCCGCGGGATTGCCACCGACCGCGTAGATCGCGCGCCCGGTGCGGTGATACCGCAGGAACAGGCCGACCAGGACGAAGATGACGGCCGTGACCACGAACGACACCGGGACCTGTCCGAAGTAGGCGGCACCCAGATATCCGAATGCCCTCGGCAGGTTGAACAGCGACTGAGCCTTGACGATCCCGTTCTGCAGGCCGGCCAGCACGATCGTCATGCCGAGAGTCAGGATGAATCCGTTCAGCCGGCCCTTCACGATGAGCAGCCCATTGATGAGGCCGACCGCGGCCCCGACGGCGAACAGAATCAGCAAGCCGAGGAACGGGCTGAGCTGAGCGCCGCTGCCGTACGCCGCGACCGGCAAGATCAGCCACGCCGCGACCATTGGCGCAAGGCCATACGTCGATTCCAGCGACAGGTCCATGCCGCCGATCATGAGAATCAGGCTCTCGCCAACCACCACGACGCCAAGCGCCGAGATCTGCTGGCCGATCCCGGCGATGTTCGAGACCGTCAGGAAAGCCGGGCTGACGACGGCGCCGACTACCAGCAAGATCAGCAGGACAGGCAGCAACGCTACCTCGCGCAGCACGCTGACGTTTGTTTCGCGCAGCCGAGCCCAGAGCGTGCTGCCACTGCGAGCTACGACAAGAGCAGCGCCGCTTGGCGCTGCCGCGCCAGTAGCCGCCGCGCTCGCAGTACCGGCCGACGCGTCGGGCGGCTGGTTGGAGATCATTGTGCTGCCTCCTCGGGCGCGTCATGATCCGTGCCGGACAAACCCTCGGTAGCGACGATCAGCTCATCCCGGTCGAAGGGCGGCTCGGTAAACTCGGCGAAGACCTCACCCCGGACAAGGACGATCACGCGATCACAGATGACGAGGTCGGAGAGCTCGTCGGTGCACAGCAGCAGTGCGGCGCCTTTCTTCCTGGCTACCCCAGCGAGCGCGTCAAGTAGCAGTGCCTTCGATGCGACGTCGACGCCGCGGGTCGGCGTGATGGCGATGATCAGACTCGGATCATGCGCAAGGGTTCGCGCAACGGTCACCTTCTGCTGATTGCCGCCGGACAGTTCCTTGACCGGCTGGCCGGGACCAGATGACACCAGTGACAGCGCTCTGGTGATGGGCGCCGCGGCAGCAACCCTGCGCCTGGGCGGCATCAGCCCGAACCTGCCGGCCAGCCTGTCGGTAATGGCCATGGTTGCGTTCTCCGCCACGCCGAGGTGCGCGACGAACCCTTCGGTGCGCCGGTCTTCCGGGACATAGCCAATCCCGGCATGCTGGGCGACGTCGCGCCGTCCGGACGGAATCACCCGGCCGGCCAGCGTGATCCGGCCGCCGTCATGAGACTCGGCTCCCGCGATTGTCCGGCCAATCGTCGCCACTCCGGCGCTGAGCAGGCCGGTGACTCCGACGATCTCGCCGTTCCCGACCTGCAGCGACACTCCGGCCAGGCGCCCGCGAGGCGAGTTCGAGGTGAGATCCTCCACTGTCAGGACCGTTTCGGCTCGCTCGCGGCCATCAGCACGCCCGGTCCGGTCCCTCAAGTCCGTCGGATCAGCGGTGACCACCGCGTCGCCGACCATCGAATGGATCAAGTCGTCCTTCGTGAGGCCCGGCGACCGGCGCGGTCAGCACCAGCCTCCCATCGCGCAGCACCGCCACGTCCTGGCAGATCTCGAAGACCTCTTCCAGGTGATGGGAGATATACAAGACCGCGACGCCGCCGTCTGCGAGCTGCCGCACCCGATCGAACAATCGCCGGACTGCGTCGCGTTCGAGCGCTGCCGTCGGCTCGTCCAGCAGCACGCACTTGGCACCGCGCGCAAGTGCCCGCGCGATCTCGACGATCTGGAGCTGCTCCACCGTCAGGTTCCGGCACAGCGCCTCGGCCGCGAATGTCGTAGCCCCAGTCACGCATGATGTCGCGGGTCCTGGCGCGCAGGTCCCGCCAGCTGACATATCGCCTCGTCTCGCCGAGGAAGACGTTCTCCGCTACCGAGAGGCCGGGCACGACCATCGAGTGCTGGAAGACGGTGGCGATCCACTCGCGCCAGCGCGCGACGTCGCCCACCCGCGGCGCCGGGGCACCGCCCATGCGCACCGATCCGGCGTCGGGTGCCACGAGCCCCGACAAGATCGAGACGACGGTCGACTTTCCGGCCCCGTTCCGGCCCACCAGGCCCAGGCATTGCCCCGCGCCGATAGACAGATCGACGCCGCGAAGTGCCAGCGTGTTGCCGAATCGCTTGTCGACGCCCGTCATCTCGATGAGCCTGGGGCCACTGGAGCTCATGGCATCTCCGTTCGCGGAAGGAAGGGCGGCCGGCACCCGGAGGTGCCGGCCGCGGCGAGCTAAGACGCGGCGCAGACGCCACCGTGAGCGGCGCCGTACACGTTGCCCCAGAGGGCTGAGTCGGAGACGGGAGTACTCGATGGCGCTGGCCGGGCAGGCCGTCGACCGGCTGTGGCGACCGTGAGCGTAGTCTGCGACTTGGTTACGAACGGCGCCACTATCGGGTCAGCCAGGTTGGTGTCGCCCTGGTAGGTGACATCCTGCAGCGTCGGAGCGCCGCCACCGGGGTCACCGACGGCAAGCTTGACGCCCTTCGCGGCGTCCGCCGCATAGGTCAGCGCATACTGCGCGTACAGGTTGGCGGGCTGAGACTGGGATGCCGACACCGTGCCAGCGGTGATGTCGCACATCTCGAACGGCACGCCGTCGTCACTGACCAGAATGACCGGATGTGCAGAGCCGGGACCGAGACCTTTGCTCTTCAGCAACGGGATGATGCCGGTGTCGGGACTCGACCACTGTGAGTAGATGGCCTTCAGCTTCGAGCCATATGCGTTGACCGCATTCTGTGCGTCGGTCACCGCCGTCGCGTCCGTCCAGACAGTCGGATCCTTCAGGATGGTCACCCCTGGATCGTTCGCCGACATGCAGGCGTTGAAGGCGTTCGTCCGATCCGCGCCGTTCGACGACGTCAGGTCACCTTCAAGATCGAGAACGTAACCAGACTTGACGTGCTGCGAGATGTATGCGCAGGCATCCTGGCCGTAGAGCGTGTTCGACGCCCGGACGACCATGTAGACCTTGCCGACGCCAACGATGGTGTCGACCGAGACCAGCTGGACGTGGTGGGAGGCAGCGTAGGTGATAGCCGGACCTAGGCTCGTCGCGGTCTCCGGATTCACCACGATGGCCTTCGCGCCCTCGTTGACAAGGTTCTCGATCTGCGTGGTTCTGCAGGCTCGCGTTAGCGCCCGCCAGCAGGGGGCCAAGCATCTTGATATGCAGTTGCTTGGCATATTGCTGCTCGTAGTTGATGTATGCAGCCCAGAACGCGGTGTTGTTGTAGGTCAGGTCGATTCCGATGGTGACCGGGCCGGAAGACTTGGTTGCCGTGGTCGACCCGCTGGTCCCGCTGGAACCGCAACCAGCCACCAGCACGCCCGCGGCGGCCAGCGCCACCGTGCCGAGCAAACGGCCGTTAACTCTCATGGCTCTCCTAACGTGATTTCGAAGCTTATGAGACAGACGGGTTGATTAGCCGCATTACGATGTCTTATGCGCCTCCTATCTGCTGCCAGATGGAGCCGTGAGGGAATTCGTAATCACGCAGCGAGTCCGGCCGGAGCATGGCCGAGAAACCAGGCGTCGCTGGCGCGAGGTACCGGCCGGCGACGACGTGCACCGGGTCGGTGAAGTGCTCGTGCAGGTGATCGACGTACTCCAGGACCCGATCGGCCGTAGTAGCTGAGACCGACACGAAGTCGAACATCGCCAGATGCTGGACCATCTCGCACAGGCCGACGCCACCGGCGTGCGGGCAGACCGGAATCCCGAACTTCGCGGCCATCAGCAAGATCGCAACGTTTTCGTTGACCCCGGCAACCCGGCATGCGTCGATCGTGAGGAAGTCCACCGCACCTGCCTGGAGAAGCTGCTTGAAGATGACGCGGTTGGCCACGTGCTCACCGGCAGCGATCTTGATCGGCGCAATGGCGGCGCGGATGGCGGCGAGGCCGAGAATCTCGTCCGGGCTCGTCGGCTCCTCGACCCAGTACGGATCCCAGGGACCTAGCTCGGTGATCGCAGCGATCGCCTGCGCGACGCCCCAGCGCTGGTTCGCGTCGACCGCGATCCGGATGTCAGGCCCGACCGCCTCCCTGGCTAGCGCCAGTCGGCGTGCGTCAACGTCGCTGTCGGCGCCGACCTTGAGCTTGATCTGGCCGAACCCGTCCGCGATCGCCTGCCGGGACAACTGGACGAGCTTCTCGTCCGAATAGCCGATCCAGCCCGGCGTCGTGGTGTAAGCGGGGTAGCCCTCGCGCTCCAGCTGAGCGATCCGCTCGTCCCGGCCATGCTGAGCGGCACGGAGTATCTCCAGCGCCTCACGCGGCGTCAGCGCATCGTCGAGATAGCGGAAGTCGATCAGGCTGACGATCTGCTCAGGGGTCATGTCCGCCAGCAGCCGCCAGAGCGGCTTGCCCGCCAGCTTGGCAGCAAGGTCCCAGGCAGCGTTGACGACGGCGCCGATCGCCATGTGCATGACGCCCTTCTCCGGGCCGAGCCAGCGCAGCTGGCTGTCATTGATCAGGCTGGCGCTGAAGCCACCGAGATCACTGATGATGTCGTCCACCCAGCGGCCGACCACCTGCGGGCGGAGCGCCCCGAGGGCCGCCACGATGACATCGTTACCGCGCCCGATGGTGAAGCAGAGCGAGTGGCCGGCCAGGCCATCATCGTCAGTGCGCAGGATCGCGTATGCCGCCGAATAGTCCGGGTCGGGATTCATGGCGTCCGACCCGTCGTGCTGGAGCGAGGTCGGGAAGCGTACGTCGAAGCAGTCGAGCGCGACAATCCGGGGACCGGAGCTGACAGTGCCGCTGCCGGGGCGCGCACGCGGCGCCGGAATGATCGCGGAGTCCTCTGGCTGAACCTGCGTCACGAGCGCTCCCTCGGGGTAAACATCCGATCTATTGATCGGATGTTTACACGAGCTCAGGAATGGACGCAAGATGGCCAGACGCGGAATCTCCGGCGGCCATTGTCGCTGATCTAGTCGATCAATCTTGACCAGCGTGGGCAGGAACGCCTGCACAAGGGCCACCTAGTCGCCCGCCAACATCCGATGACACCGTCAAAACACGGATGTCACAATATGGATACACCCGATGTATTGACGACTTGACGCAACCGACCGGTTGCCATAGAGTAGCAACCAGTCAGTTGCTACTTATGGAGGTCACCATGGGATTCCCCGATCGCATCGAGCGGGTCATCGAGATCGCTCACCCGCCGGCCAGGGTGTGGGCCGCGCTCACCACCGCCGAGGGGCTGAGCAGCTGGTTCGGCAACGATGCCTCGATCGACTTGCGCCCGGGCGGATCGGCCCAGATGACCTTCACCAGCGGCCACACCGCCGACATGCGGGTTGAACGAGTCGAGGAGCCGGAGGTGTTCGGCTTCACCTGGCACATCTACGGCCTCCCGGACGACGACCCGCGCCGTACCTATGTCGAGTTCACGCTCGAGCCGGTCGGTGCCGGCACACGACTGACCGTGATCGAGAGTGGCTTCGCTCAGCTACCGGACGATGCCTTCCGCGTGGCGTACGACGGTAACACCAGTGGCTGGGCGAGCGAGCTGGGCGAATTGGTCGACTACCTCGATGCCGCCTGATATCGAGGCGATCGCGGAGCAGGTTTTCGTGGCACTGGCCGACCCGAGCCGGCGCGCCATCCTGGCGGCGCTGGCGTCGGGCGGTCCCGCTACGGCCACTGACCTGGCGGGGCGCCTGCCGATCACGCGACAGGCCATCGCGAAGCACCTGGCACTGCTCGCCGAGGCAGGGCTCGTGACCGCCGAACCAGGCGAGCGCCGGCGCGTGCGGTACCGGCTCCGCTCAGCACCGATGCAAGTCGCACAGCAGTTCCTGGCCGCGCTTGCCCGCGACTGGGATACCAGGCTCGACGCGCTGCAGGACCACCTCGGCAGGTGAGCAGGCGCCCCGTGGACGGAGGGCACGATCATGAACATCACGCAGGGCTCGCAGCCCCGCCGGCCGGTAGCCGCCACGGCGGCCGCGCTGACAGCGACGCTCGCAGTGGCCGCCGCGTGCTGGGTCGTCTCGATCCGGCAGATGAACGGCATGGACATGGGCACGGTGACGCGGCTCGGCTCGTTCGCGTTCTTCATCGCGCTGTGGGTGCCGATGATGGCGGCGATGATGCTGCCAGGCGCCGCGCCCGCGGTCGTCAGGCGCGCTCGAGCCAGCGGCCGGGTGCGCGCCGCCCTGGTGTTCGTGGGCTCCTACCTCGCCATCTGGGCAGGCGTGGGCGTCGTGGTGTACGCGGCGTACCGGCCACACGGGTCCGCCGCGGCCGGGGCGCTGGTGATCGCGGCAGGCCTGTACGAGCTGACGCCGCTCAAGCGGCGCTTCCGCCGCGAGTGCTGGGAGAGCTCGGGATCAGCCTCGGGGATCGCGTTCGGGCTGTGCTGCGTGGGCTCCACCATCGGGCTGATGGTCATCATGGTCGCGCTGGGCGTGATGAGCGTGACCTGGATGGCGGTGATCGCCGCCGTCGCCGTCGCCCAGAAGCTCTGGCCGCCTCGGGCCGTCATCGATGTGCCGCTCGCGCTGGCGATCGTGAGCCTCGGCCTCGTCATCGTTATCGCCGCGCCAATGATCTAGCGATTAGGAGAAAGACAATGACCGATCACAAGACCGGAACGCGCGAAGAGTGGCTGGCCGCCCGGCTCGACCTGCTCAGCGCCGAGAAAGAGCTAACCCGCCGGAGCGACGACGTAGCCCGGCAGCGGCAGGAGCTGCCGTGGGTCCGCGTCGACAAGGACTACCAGTTCGAGACTGAGGACGGTGCCGCGTCACTCGCCGACCTCTTCCGGGGGCGCTCGCAGCTGCTCGTCTACCACTTCATGTTCGGGCCCGACTACACGGCCGGGCTGCCCGTCCTGCTCCGCGATCGCGGACGGCTTCAACGGTTCCGCGGTCCACCTCGCCAGCCACGATGTCATGCTGTGCGCGGTGTCACGCGCGCCGCTGGCGAAGATCCAGGGCTACAAGCGGCGGATGGGCTGGAGCTTCCCGTTCGCGTCGTCGTACGGCAGCGACTTCAACTCCGACTTCGGGGTGGCGCACACCAAGCAGGAGTGGGAAGCGGGGGCCATCAGGTACAACTTCGGCACAGCAGGATCTCCGCCCGGCGGCTGGCCAGGAGAGCCTCACTCGACGCTTTCAGCCAGTCGATCGTCGGCACCGACTGGGAGACCTACCGGCGTGAAGGGCCCGGGGTAAGCGCTTTCGCGCAGGAGGACGGCGTCGTCTACCACACGTACTCGGCGTACTCGCGCGGCCTGGACGGACTGTGGGGCATGTACCAGTGGCTCGACCGCGCGCCGCGCGGCCGCAACGAGAGCGGCATGTGGTGGCGCCGCCACGACGAGTACGACAGCCAGTGAGGCAGCAGCGCCATTGCCATGCCTTGTCAGACAAGGCAACATGTCATGCATGGATAGAAACGCCGACACGACCACGGAGCTCCGCCGCGGCGTGCTCGGACCATGTGTCCTGGCGCTACTCGCCGAGCGGCCACGTTTCGGCCTGGAACTTGTCCGCGACCTGTCGCGGGCCGACGGACTGCTGACCAGCGAGGGCACGGTTTACCCGCTGCTCAATCGACTCCGCGACAGCGGTCTGGTCACCAGCCGATGGGTGCATGACGATCAAACTCGACCGCGACGCTACTACTCGGTCACTGATCAGGGTCGCCGTCACCTCGCCGCGTTCCAGGCCGAATGGTCGGCCTTTGCCTCCGCCGTCGACGCCGTACTCGGCGCGGGGATCGGCTCCGGCCGCAGCCGGCAGCGCGAGAGGCACGTCGCGCTGTCCCGCCGCACCACGCGACCCGCCACCGAAGCCACATGATCGACGCGCTGCAGCAGCCGCTCGCCGCTGCCTACCTGCGCGAGCTCGACGCCGCACTAGCCAGCCTGCCACCAGCGATGGCAGCAGAGCTGGCCGAGCAGATAAGAGCGCACTTGCTCGATGCGCTGCCACCGGACGCGGACGAGAGCGCCGTCACCGCCGCACTCGCCGCGCTCGGGCCTGCCAGGCTCGTTGCCGCTGCGGCGGCCCGCCCGGTGTCAGGTCCATTGCTTGACGCGACCGGCAGGCCGGCGCCGATCCGGCGCCGCTTGGTGAGCTGGATCCGGCGGCTGACGATAGGCCGCCGGCTCTCGGTCGCCGGGATCGCTATCGCTATCGGGCTGTCAGCCGGCGCCCTGATTTTCTGGCAAGCCCAGTCGGCATTGCAGTTCGACACCACCTATGCATGGTGGAGTCCGGTGGACAGTGCGCACGATGTGCTGACCGAAGCGGCCGGAGCAAGCCAGGACACGGTGCCGATCCGGCCGGGCGAGATACAGGGCTTCGTGCTCACCATCTACAACCCGTCCGACGTCACGCAGGTCATCCTGGGCAGCGCGCACGAGGTGAGCCCGGGCACGGGAATTGCACCGCAGATTAGCGTATCGACCACCGGGACGATCCGGCAATCCGGCGAGCCGCACTGGGTCACTTATCGGCTCGGTGGCCCGATCCCGCCGCATTCCTATCGATGGGTGCGCGTTCTCTGGAGATCCGAGCACTGCTACCTCAATGCAGTCGGCGGTGGCCAGGGAACAAGCGAGCTGGTGCTGCGCGTGCGGGTCGGCTGGATCACGCGTACCGAGGGCATTCAGCTGCCAACGCAATTCACCCTGGAAGCGACCGCTGCGACAGTCAAGGCTGATCATTGCGGCCCGAACCCAGTGCCGAGGCCCTGATCCTCGTTATCAGACCGGCGGACGAAGATCGACAGAAGGCTCGCCGCAGGCACCGGATCTGACATTTGTCACCGGGAACTTGTTAGCCGCGGCACTACAGGCACGAGCCTGGCGTGAGCCAGGCTCGTGCCGTGATTCCTGACGCTGCTCCCGAGGGCGGGATCGTCCTGACGCGCTTGTCCAAGTCCTACGGCGCCGTGCACGCGGTCCGCTCGCTCGACCTGACGATTGCACCAGGCGAGACGGTCGCGCTGCTCGGCCCGAACGGCGCCGGCAAGACCACCACCATCGACATGATGCTCGGCCTGACCCGACCGGATCACGGGACGATCTCCGTCTTCGGCGTCCCTCCGGCCAGGGCCGTGCAGGCTGGCTGGGTCGGCGGCATGCTGCAGACCGGCGCGCCGCTCGACCATCTCCGGGTGCGCGAGCTCATCGCGCTGACAGCGTCGTACTACCCAGCCCCCCGCGACGTCGCCGACGTACTGCGGCTGACCGGCGCCGACGCGTTTGCCGGGCAGTGGACAACCAAGCTGTCCGGGGGTCAGGCCCAGCGCGTCCGGTTCGCTGCCGCGCTGGCCGGCGATCCGGACCTCCTCCTGCTCGACGAACCGACTGCGGGAATCGACGTCCAGGGCCGCCATGACTTCTGGCAGTCGATGCGGGACATCGCCGGGCAGGGCAAGACCGTCGTCTTCGCGACCCACTACCTCGAGGAGGCCGACGCCTATGCCGACCGGATCGTGCTCATCGCCAACGGACGGCTCGTCGCCGACGGCGCCGCCACGGAGATCAAGGCGCAGGCCGCATCGCGGACCATCCGGGGAACGCTCCCGGACGCCGACACGGCGGCGCTGCGCGCGCTTCCCGGAGTGCTCGCAGCTGACCGGCACGGGGACGCGGTCATCCTGTCCTGCTCCGATGCCGACACCGCGCTTCGTGCCCTGCTTGCCGCCTACCCGGCCATCCGTGACGTCGAGGTACGCGGCGGCAGCCTCGAGGAAGCGTTCATGGAACTGACCGCAGACCACGCCGAAACCGGCGTAGAAGTCATGGAGGCAGCAAGATGAGCAGCGTTACGCAATTTCGCTACGAGGTCCTCCGCACGCTACGCAACCGCGTCTTCTACGGCGTAACGATCGCGCTTCCGCTAGTGCTGTTCCTGGGGGTCGCGTTCGGGCAGCGGCACGCCACGTTCAACGGAACAAGCTTCCCGCTGTACTTCATGACCGCAATGGCGGTGTACGGGTCGATGTTCGCCGTCGTCGGCCCCGGAGCGCGGATCGCCCGCGACATGGCCGGCGGCTGGACCCGGCAGCTGCGGATCACGCCGCTGCGGACTCGCACCGACCTGACTGCCAAGGTGGCGAGCGCCTACCTGCTGGCGCTGCCGACGCTGGCGCTGCTCTACCTGGCGGGCGCGGCGCTGGGCGTGCGCCTCGCCGCCAGCCAGTGGCTTGAGCTGACCGGCCTGATCCTGGTGGGCCTAGTCCCCTTCGTCGTTATCGGGTTCGTACTCGGGTACCTCATGCCAGTCGACGCACTGACCCCGGCACTCGGCGGGATCGTGGTCCTGTTCTCGCTCTTCGGCGGCGTGTACGGCTTCGAACTGGCGAAATCCGGCCCGCTGTTCAACGTGATGAAGGCACTGCCGTCGTACTGGCTCGTGCAGGCCGGGAAGACGGTCGTCCTGCACACAGGCGGCTGGCCAGCAGAGGCGTGGATCGTGATCGCAGCCTGGACCGCAATCCTCGTGCCGCTTGCCGGGCTCGCCTACCGCCGGAATGCGGCCAGAGCCTGACCCGCGCCGGCCGCGTTACGCTGCAGAGATATGGACACTGAGATGGCCGGCGATGTTCCGCCCACGACGGCGGGCGAGGCCGAGTGGGTAGCGAGCCAGCGCAAATGGGGAGGCGGCTGGCGCCGGGGCGCTCTGGCTGCCCTGCCGCTGGCCTACCTCGTCTATGTGGTCATCTCGGTGACCGAGAACTCGCGCGGCGCGGGCCGGGTGGCTGGCTATGCCATCCTCGGGGCGTTCGCAGCGTGCTGGCTTGTGGCCCCGCTGCTGCTCACCCGGGAGACATCCGCGCGGACGTTCTGGGCTTACTTCGGCCTGCTGCTCGGGCTGTCCGTGGCCGGGCTGCCGTTTGCGCACGCAGCCGGGTTCGTCGCCTTCCTCTTCCTGACCATGCTCAGCGTCGGGCGGCTCGGGCAGTGGTCGATACCGCTCGTCGCCGCCTTCTCGCTCGCAGCGCTCATAGTTCCGGTCCTGATCCCGTCCTGGCACGTCAGCCTCGGCGCCTCGTTCGACGACGTGACACCGGTCGCGATCCCGGTAGTGGCAATCGTCATGGTCGCCGTCCTCCAGGTACTGCGCGGGAACCTGGCGCTCGCCGAGGCGCGCGCGGAGCTTGCCCGGCTAGCAGCCGAGAACGAGCGCATCAGGATCGCCCGCGACCTGCATGACGTGCTCGGGCACTCGCTGACCACGATCACTGTCAAGGCCGGCCTTGCCAGGCGACTGGGCGCGGCTGACCCTGCGCGGGCGCTGAGCCAGATCGCCGAGGTCGAGGAACTGTGCAGGCAGGCGCTGGCCGACGTGCGCAGCGCGGTGTCCGGCTACCGCGATGTCACCCTGGCCGGCGAGCTAGCCCGCGGCCGGGAACTACTGCGGGCATCGGGAATCGCAGCCGAACTGCCCACGGCTACCGACGTCGTCGATCCCGCGCACCAGGAACTGTTCGGCTGGACGGTGCGGGAAGGCCTGACGAACGTGGTGCGGCACGCCAGGGCCCGTTCCTGCGCCATCCGGCTTTCCCGGTCGGTTATCGAGATCGTGGACGATGGCGTCGGCGAGCCCGCGCCTGCCGCAGACGCGCCCGTCGGCAATGGTCTCAGCGGCCTGCGCGAGCGGGTGGCGGCCGCTGGCGGCCAGGTGGACGCCGGCCCGCTGCAGGCGGGCGGCTGGCAGCTGCGGGTCACGGTCGCACCGGACGGCGGCCGGTGACGGCCCGTATCCGGCTCCTGCTGGCCGACGACCAGGAGCTGATCCGGAGCGCCCTCGGGATCATGCTCGAGCTGGAGGACGACTTCGAGGTTGTCGCGTCGGTCGGTCGCGGCGACGAGGTCGTCGAGGCAGCGAGGGCGCACCAGCCCGACGTCGCGCTGCTCGACATCGAGATGCCGGGGATCGACGGCCTGGCGGTGGCGGGCGTACTCGCCCAGGAAGTGCCGCAGTGCCGGTCGCTGATTCTTACGACCTTCGGGCGGCCAGGCTACCTGCGACGGGCGATGGAGTCCGGCGCGTGCGGCTTCGTGGTGAAGGATGCACCGCCAGAACGGCTTGCAGATGCGATCCGCCGCATCGCCGCAGGTCAGCGGGTCGTTGATCCAGCGCTGGCTGCTACGACGCTGGCGGCCGGAACGTCGCCGCTCACCGCCAGGGAACGGGACGTCCTGGTGGCTGCCAGACCCGGGGGGACCGTAGCTGACATCGCCGGCAAGCTGTTCCTGTCCGAGGGCACGGTCCGAAACTACCTGTCCGCCGCGATAGCCAAGACGGGCACGCGCAACCGCGCCGAGGCTGTGCGGGCCGCGGACGAGCGTGGCTGGCTCTGACGCGCTGTCCTACCTTCGCGCCCAACCCAGTCGTCAGCCGACCTTCAGACGTTGAAGCCAAGTGCGCGCAGCTGCTCGCGCCCGTCTTCGGTGATCTTCTCCGGTCCCCACGGCGGCAGCCACACCCAGTTGATGCGGAAATCCGGCACAAGTCCGTCGAGCGCCACCCTGGTCTGGTCCTCGATCATGTCGGTCAGCGGGCAGGCCGCGCTGGTCAGCGTCATGTCGATGGTGGCGGTGCGGTCGCTTTCCACCGTCACGCCGTAGACGAGCCCCAGGTCGACCACGTTCACCCCGAGCTCGGGGTCCACAACATCCCGCAACGCCTCGAGCAGGTCCTCGGTCGCCAGATCCGTGCTGTTCTCGGTCATAGCTTCTTCCCATCTGGGTCCACTGCTGCGGACTCGGCCTCGCCGCGTTCGCCCATCGCTCGCACGGTCGCGTCTTTCCAGGCCATCCAGCACAGCAGCGCGCACTTGATCCTGGTCGGATATTTCGATACGCCCTCGAAGGCTACGGCGTCACCCAGTACGTCGTCATCCGGCTCGGCTTCGCCGCGCGAGTGCATCAGCTTGAGGAATTCCCCGCTGACCTCCATCGCCTCGCCGACCGTCTTGCCGATGATCATGTCCGCCATCACCGACGCGCTAGCCTGGCTGATCATGCAGCCGAGAGTCTCGTACGACACGTCCGCGAGGGTCGGCTCACCGCCCGCGTCCTTCAGCGTCACCCGCAGGGTCACCTCGTCGCCGCAGGTCGGATTGACGTGCTGCACCTGGGCGTCGAACGGCTCCCGCAGGCCGGCGTGCAGGGGCCTGCGGTAGTGCTCCAGGATGGTCTCCCGGTACATCGACTCAAGCTCCATAACGCCACCTTCAACAGCGAAGACCTGGTCGGGTGTTCCGGCACGAGGGCTTGTCGCCCCGGCCGCCTTGCCCGGCCGCCGAGTTACGCGGTTCCGAAGAACTTCTGCGCCTGCCGGATGCCGTCGGCCAGCGCGTCTACCTCGTCATGGGTGTTGTACACGTAGAACGAGGCCCTCGTGCTGGCCTGGGCACCGAGCGCCCGGTGGAGCGGCCAGGCGCAGTGATGACCGGTACGAACCGCTACGCCCAGTTCGTCCAGGACCTGCCCGGCGTCATGCGGGTGGATGCCGTCCAGCACGAACGACACCGCGCCGCCCCGGTGGTGGGTGTCAAGCGGCCCGAGTATGCGCAGGCCAGGGATGGCCGACAGGGCGTCAAGCGCGTGCGCCGTCAGCGCCTCCTCATGCGCGGCCACGTTCGCCATGCCGAGCGCGTCCAGGTAGTCGCACGCGGCGGCGAGGCCGACGGCCTGCGCGGCGGCCGGCACGCCGGCCTCGAACCGCTCCGGCGGCGGCAGGAAGGTCGAACCTTCCATCCGCACGACCTCGATCATCGACCCGCCCGAGATGAACGGCGGCATGCTCTCGAGCAGCTCCCGGCGCCCCCACAGCACCCCGATCCCGGACGGCCCGAGCATCTTGTGCCCGGAGAACACCAGAAAATCGGCGCCGAGCGCGGTCACGTCAACCGGCTGGTGCGGCACCGATTGCGCGCCATCGGCCAGCACGAGCGCGCCCTTGGCGTGTGCGGCGGCCGCGATCTGCGCGACCGGCGGGACCACGCCGGTGACGTTCGACTGCTGCGTGACCGCGACCAGCCTGGTCCGGTCGCTGATCAGAGTGTCCATGTCGGCCAGGTCAAGCCGCCCCTCCGGCGTCACCCCGAACCAGCGCAGCGTGGCGCCAGTGCGCTGACACAGCTGCTGCCACGGCACCAGGTTCGCGTGGTGCTCAGCCTCGGAGACGAGCACCTCGTCGCCAGGACCGACCGCGAAGCGGCTGGCCTGCGGCCCGGCCGTCGCGGCGTTGCTCATCGCGTACGCGACGAGGTTGACGGCCTCCGTGGCGCTCTTGGTGAACACGATCTCGCCGGGATCAGCGGAGAGGAACGAGGCGATGCGGGCCCGTGCGCTTTCGTAAGCATCGGTCGCCTCCTCGCCCAGCAGGTGCGCGCCGCGGTGCGCGGCCGCGTTGTGGGTCGTGTAGAAGTCGCGCTCGGCGTCCAGGACCTGGCGCGGCTTCTGCGACGTGGCGCCCGAGTCCAGGTAGATCAGGCGATTACCGCCGCGAGCGGCGCGGCCGAGAATGGGAAAGTCAGCCCTGATCGTCTCGACGTCCAGCGCGGCCCCGCCGCCGGTCGTGCCGTAAGCGGCTGCGATAGTTGCCTCCCGCCCGGACGTCACGCCGATGCGCCCGCATTCACGAATCGCTCGTAGCCGCTGGTTTCCAGTTCCTCAGCCAGCTCCGACCCGCCTTCCTCGACGATGCGGCCGCCCACGAACACATGCACGAAGTCCGGGTGCACGTAGCGCAGGATCCGCGTGTAGTGCGTGATCAGCAGCACGCCGTGCGACGGATCCTCGCGGAACCTGTTGACGCCGGCCGACACCACTCGCAGCGCGTCGATGTCGAGCCCGGAGTCGGTCTCGTCGAGGATCGCGAACTTCGGGTTGAGCATCTCGAGCTGCAGGATCTCGTGCCGCTTCTTCTCGCCGCCGGAGAAGCCCTCGTTCAGGTTCCGCTGCGCGAACTCGGGATCCATCTGCAGCTGCTCCATCGCCTCGCGGAGCTCCTTGCCGAAGGTGCGGATCTTCGGCGCCTCGCCGCGGACGGCGGTGATCGCCGTGCGCAGGAAGTTGGACACCGAGACCCCGGGCACCTCGACCGGGTACTGCATGGCCAGGAACAGTCCCGCCCGCGCCCTGGCATCGACGCTCATCGACAGCACATCCTGGCCATCGAGCGTGATCGAGCCCTGGGTGACCGTGTACTTCGGATGCCCGGCGATGGCGTAGGCGAGCGTGGTCTTGCCCGATCCGTTCGGGCCCATGATCGCGTGCGTCTCCCCAGCCGAGATGGTCAGGTCGACGCCGCGCAGCACCTCACGGCTCTCCCCCGCAGCGTCCGTCACGCTGACGTGCAGGTCACGGATCTCTAGGGTGGACATGTAGCTTCTCCTGGTCTGCTATCTCAGTACTTGCTCGAATCGGGCAGTGCGACGAGGACGTCGTCTCCGTCGACCTTGACTGCGTAGGTGGCCACGGGCTTGGTGCCGGGCGGCCCCGTCGGCTTGCCGGTGCGCAGATCGAAGCAGGACCCGTGCAGCCAGCACTCCACCGTGTGGTCGTACACCTCGCCCTCCGACAGCGGGACCTCCTCGTGCGAGCAGACGTCCCGCAGGGCGAATATCTCGCCCTCGGCGCGGATGATCGCGACGGGAACGCCCGCCACGTCGACTCCGACCGCGCCCTCCTCGGGCACCTCGGACACGCCACAGGCGCGGTAGAATCGCCCTCGCTCATGCCAGCTCCGCCTCGACTGCCGCGGTGATCCGGTCGCGCAGCTCCGGCACCTCGATGCGGCCGATCAGCTCGCCGAAGAAGCCGCGGATCACGAGCTTCCTGGCCTCCTCGAACGGGATGCCCCTGGCCATCAGGTAGAACAGGTGGTGATCCTCCAGGCGGCCGCTCGCGCTGGCGTGTCCCGCCCCGGCCACCTCGCCGGTCAGGATCTCCAGGTTCGGCACCGAGTCGACTCGCGTGCCGTCGGTAAGCACGAGATTCCGGTTGTACTCGTAGGTGTCGGTCCCGGTCGCCTCGGGCCGGATGATCACGTCACCGATCCACACCGCGTGCGCGTCCTGTGCCCTGCAGCGCGCCCTTGTAACTGACCCGCTGCGGCAGTTCCGCTCTGCGTGATCGACGAACAGCCGGTGCTCCAGGTGCTGGCCCGCATCGGCGAAGTACAGTCCGCGCAGTTCGGCGTCGCCGCCCGGGCCGGTGTACCGCACGGACGGCGCCAGCCGGACGACGCTGCCGCCGAGCGTCACCGCGGTGTGCGTGAGTTTGGCGTCGCGCCCGAGCTGCGCGTGATGGTGCGACAGGTGCACCGCGTCATCCGCCCACCCCTGCAGCGACACGACAGTCAGCGAGGCGCCGTCGCCGACCACCAGCTCGACGTTGTCCGCGTACGTCGCGCTGCCGGAGTGCTCCAGCACGACAACCGCGCGAGCATGAGCCCCAACCTCGACAACCGTGTGCCCGAACGCCGCCCCTTCCGCGCCTTCCCCGCGCACGGAGATCCACGTTGGCTGCAGTGCTCTCCGTACCTGCTGGAACGGAGATCACCGTCGCCTCGCGGAATGACGCAAAGGCCCTTGCACTGACCCGGTCTGCCGGGACGTAGGCGGCGCCGAGCCTAGGGTCACCATGTTCCAGGTTTCCAATGGTGACCCAGGGGTCGGCATCGGCTACGACAACCGACACCTTCCCGTCACCGAGGACCCAGATCAGAGTGCAGACCGCGAAGACGACGCAGCGGAGTGAACCGCCACTCCTCCTCGCGCCCCGATGGGCACGCCGAAGTCAGCCGGGTCATACGACTGCTTCTCGTGCAGCCTGGAGACGGGAGCCGTTTCCACGGCTCCCTGCAGGCCAGACATCAGCCGACCGCTCCTTCCATCTGCAGCTCAATCAGCCGGTTCAGCTCGAGCGCGTACTCCATCGGCAGCTCGCGCGCGATCGGCTCGACGAAGCCGCGCACGATCGTCGCCATCGCCTCGTCCTCGGTCATGCCGCGGCTCATCAGGTAGAAGAGCTGGTCCGCAGAGACCTTGGAGACCGTTGCCTCGTGGCCCATCTCCACGTCGTCCTCGCGGACATCAACGTAGGGGTAGGTGTCCGACCGGCTCATCGTGTCGATCAGCAGCGCGTCGCACTTGACGGTCGACTTGGAGTGCTCGGCACCCTCCTGCACCTGGACCAGGCCACGGTAGGACGTGCGGCCCCCGCCTCTGGCTACCGACTTGGAGACGATCTGGGAGGAGGTGTTCGGCGCGCAGTGCACCATCTTCGCGCCGGCGTCCTGATGCTGGCCCTCGCCGGCGAACGCGACCGACAGGGTCTCCCCCCTGGCGTGCTCTCCCATCAGGTACACGGCCGGGTACTTCATCGTCACCTTGGAGCCGATGTTCCCGTCGACCCACTCCATGCTCGCGCCCGCGTACGCTACCGCCCGCTTGGTGACCAGGTTGTAGACATTGTTCGACCAGTTCTGGATGGTCGTATACCGGCAGTGCGCGTCCTTCTTGACGATGATCTCCACGACGGCCGAGTGCAGCGAGTCCGAGGAGTAGATCGGCGCGGTGCAGCCCTCGACGTAGTGCACGCTCGCGCCCTCGTCGACGATGATCAGCGTCCGCTCGAACTGGCCCATGTTCTCGGTGTTGATCCGGAAGTAGGCCTGCAGCGGGATGTCCACCTTGACGCCCTTGGGCACGTAGATGAAGCTGCCGCCGGACCAGACCGCCGTGTTCAGCGCGGCGAACTTGTTGTCGCCGACCGGGATCACCGTGGCGAAGTACTCCTGGAACAGCTCGGGGTGCTCGCGCAGCGCCGTGTCGGTGTCCTGGAAGATGACGCCCTTCTCCTCAAGATCCTCGCGGATCTTGTGGTAGACGACCTCGGACTCGTACTGCGCGGCCACGCCAGCGATCAGGCGCTGCTTCTCCGCCTCCGGGATGCCGAGCTTGTCGTAGGTGTTCTTAATGTCGGCTGGAAGCTCGTCCCAGCTGGCCGCCTGCTTCTCGGTCGACCGGACGAAGTACTTGATGTGCTCGAAGTCGATGCCGGAGAGGTCAGAGCCCCAGGTGGGCATCGGCTTGCGCCCGAACAGCTTCAGGCCCTTCAGCCGCAGGTCCAGCATCCACTCCGGCTCGTTCTTCTTCGCCGAGATGTCCCGGACGACATCCTCGTTCAGGCCACGGCGCGCGGACTGCGCCGGCGACGTCCGAGTCGGACCAGCCGAACTTGTAGCGGTCCAGGCCCTCAAGCTCCGGGCGGGCGATAGTGGTCATGCGGAGATTCCTCCGGCCTCGTTGGTTGTGCGGTTATGCACCAGAGAAGGTGCCGTGATGTGGGTGGTGCAGATGCCATCGCCGTTGCGCGATCGTCGCGAGGCGCTGCACGGGAGTCCCGAGCAGGCGGCCGAATGCCTCGGTCTCCGCCTCGCATAGCTGGGGGTACTTGGCAGCAACATGCGCCACCGGGCAGTGGTGCTGGCACAGCTGCTCGCCGCCGGCCGCCTAGCCGGGGAGCCTGAGGCTGAGGCCGCGTAGCCGTCGGCCGACAGCGCCTCCGCCAGGACCCGTACCCGCTCGGAGCAGCGGTGCCGACTCCAGCGTCTGCTGGTACCGGCGCTCCAGCTCGGCGATCTGCCGCCGGGCGAACTCGGCGACAGCGCCAGGGCCTGCCCGCTCGGCCAGGAACCGCAGCGCGCTGGTGGCCAGGTCGTCGTAGGCGTGCTCGAAGGCGCTGCGGCCAGCATCGGTGATGGCGAACAGGCCGGGCTGGCCGACCGCGACCCCGGTTGCCGTAGGTACGCTGGTTCCTGGCCTCGACCAGGCCGTCGGCCAGCAGGTTGTCCAGGTGCCGCCGGACTGCCGCCGGCGTCAGCCCCAGCCGTGGCGGACAGGCCCGCGGCGGTCACCGGCCCATTTTCCAGGATGAGCCGGGCGATCCGGCCGCGCGTGCCGGAGTCAGACCCGACGCCGCGGGCGATTTCAGACGAAACGTTCCGCTTGTGGGCAGCGTTCAGCGCGGCACCACCGGGGTGCTGTGCGCTGCATCTGCTGGTCCCACGTATTTCACAACATCATTGTGCCGTAATTAGTTCCGCGGCCGCAATCGGGTCCCCACATGGCCTGCATCACAGCCACCACCGACCACAGACCCGGACAAGCCGGGCACCAACGCCTTCACAGCTGCATGAAAAGTCCTTCCGGGGGTGTACGACCACGCGGAGGGTGGTCGATTTGTCCGGAAGCCTGCGATGATGGGGCCATGACCGAGGCGGCTACTGCCAGGCGCATGTGGACCTTGTTCGAGCCGGTTCACGTCGGTCAGTTACTTCGCGCCGCTCGCGAGGGGCGCCTTCGAGCAGGCCGGGCTGCGCGGATTCTGGCGGGGCTACTTCGCCGGGCGGGCGGCGCCGATCGGCCAGGTAGGTGCGGCGCCCGTGACAGCCGCTTTCTTCTCCTTTGCGCCCGCCATGGTCGAACGGGCGCTGCCCGGCCGTCTGGGACCTGATGAGCCCGGCGGAAGCGATCGCCGTCCGGCAGGCTGGCGCGGTCGCGGCCCTACGCGAGCTCCTCGGCCTGCGCAGCGGTGATCCGGTGCCAGCGCCGGTGCGCCGCTGCCGCCGACCGGCTGGCTACCGTGGCCGAGCACGTCGACGTCGCCGGGCGCACGCTCGGCGCCTCGAACGCGGCGCTGCCGGTACCCGCGGAGCCGCTCGCCCGGCTCTGGCACGCCGCGACCGTGCTGCGCGAGCATCGCGGCGACGGCCACATCGCCGCGCTCGTCGCAGCAGACATTGACGGGCCAGAGGCGCTCGCCCTCCGGGCAGCCGCATACCGATCCGCAGCTCACGGGGAACGGCGGTGCCCAGGGCAGCACGGAGCGCGCACGTCTCCAGGCCGCCCGTGGCTGGACCGACGAGGAGTGGGACGCCGCAGCCGCCAGGCTCGTCGCACGCGGCCTGCTCGAGCCGGACGATGCGGTCACTGCGGCCGGTACGGAGTTGCACCGGTCCATCGAGGCAGCCACCGACCTGGCCGCCGCGCGCCCGTGGGCCCGGATGGGCCGCAACGAGACCGAGGATCTCGCCGACCTACTGCTGCCCGTCGCCAGAGCGTGCGCGGTCGTGCTGCCGTTCCCGAACCCGGTCGGTGTTCCTGCCCCTGTCCTACCGGAGCAGGGAAGATGAGCACGCATCGAGCGTCCGGCGCTGGCTGACCTGGCCAATCCCGCCGTTCTGCCCGACCCTTATCCGCTTCTGGCCGGCCTGCGAGCGGCATCACCCTTCGCGGAGCTGGACGGCGCGTTCGTTGTCGTCGGCCGCTATGCCGACTGCTCGGCAGTACTGCGCGATCCGAGAGCCAGCAGCCAGCGAGACAAGTCCCTGGTCGCGCAGGGCGGCCCCGGCCCGGTCCGCAGGCGGGAGCGGCCGTCGTTCCTGTCACTTGACCCGCCGGATCACACCAGGCTGCGGCGGCTCGTGTCCAAGGCCTTCACCGCGCGGACCGTGGCGCGCCTCGAGCCGCGGATCCGGGCCGTCACCGGCGAGCTGCTGGGAGCGGCAGCCGCGGCCGGACAGCTTGAGGTCGTCAGCCAGCTTGCCTATCCGCTGCCGGTGCGGATCATCTCTGAGATGCTGGGCGTCCCCGTTGAGGATCACCCGCGGTTCGCCGGCTGGTCGGCACGGCTCGCCAGCTCGCTGCAGCCCGGATTCGGCCTCGACCCGGCAGAGGCGCTGGCCAGGGCTGAGGCGGCGCAGATTGCCAGCGACGAGTTCGCAGCTTACTTCCGCGAGCTCATAGCACGGCGGCGCGCGCAGCCGACGGACGACCTGCTTTCAGAGATGATCAGCGCCGAGGACGCCGGCCAGAAGCTGACTGAGGACGAGCTGATCGCCACCTGCATCCTGCTGCTGGTGGCCGGCCACGAGACCACGGTCGGACTGATCTCTAACGCGATCCTGGCGCTGCTCCGGCATCCCGGCCAGCTCGCATTGCTGCAGGACGATCCGTCTCGAGCAGCCGGGGCGGTCGAGGAGACACTGCGCTATGACGCGCCCGTCCAGATGACCGCCCGGGTAGCGCGCGACAGCATGCAGATCGGGAACGTGGCGGCCAGGGACGGCGCCCTGGTATTGCTGCTGCTCGCCGCCACGGGCCGCGATCCGGACGCGTTCGCTAACCCGGACACATTCGATATCCGTCGCGGCACCGCCAATCACCTGGCATTCGCGGCCGGGCCGCATTTCTGCCTGGGAGCGCCGCTGGCCAGGCTTGAGGCTGCCATTGCGCTGCAGGAATTCGCCGCCAGCTCTGGCCAAGCCGGAGCTCGACCCGGACGCGCTGCGGTACAAGCCCAACCTGAACCTGCGCGGCCCGGACCAGCTTGTCGTTCACTTCGCCGGCGTCAGATCGGCCTGACAGCGGGTCTTATCCGCTGGCTTCCTGTCTCAGCGATTGGGATTCTCAGCGTTCGGCCGCAGCGATTGGGATTCTCAGCGGTATCCGCCGAGAATCCCAATCATTCTCGTGATCGCCGGTCAGCCGAGGAACCCGCGCAGCAGCGCGGCCGTGCCCTCCAGGTGCTCGGCCACCGCAGTCCGCGCCGCGTGAGCGTCACCGGCCACGATCGCCTCGACGATGGCCTGGTGCTGCCCAGCGGTGTGGTCGATGTTGCGCTGCAGCACGGGGATGGCGTTCAGCAGGTCGTTCAGCCGCATCCGGGCGTCCGCGCATGCAGCGGCTAGCAAGCTCGATCCGGTCAGCTCCCCGACGCAGAGGTGGAACAGGGTGTCCAGTCGCCGGTAGTCCTCGGGCCCGGCCGCATTCACCTCGGCCAGCCTGGCCAGCAGGATCTCCAGAATCCCTGGTGCGGCCGCGGCGGCGAACCGCGACGCCAGTGCCTCGGCCGCTCCGGCCTCCACAGCCAGCCGGAAGGTCAGCGCGTCGGCCAGCTTCTCGCCGTCCTGCAGGGCCAGCCGCCGGACTTCTGCGGAGTCCGGCGCGGGCCGGGTGTAGGTGACGAACGTGCCGCCGAAACGACCGCGGCGGGAGCTGACGTAGCCGGCCTCGTGCAGTTCCCTGATGGCCTCGCGGAGTGTCAGCCTGCTGATGCCGAGCTGGACCGCAAGGTCCCGCTCCGCGGGGAACCGCTCGCCGGGCGCCACCATGCCCAGCTTGATCGCGGTCAGCAGCCGTTCGACCGTCTCCTCGAAGGCGTTGCCCTGGCGCACAGGCCGGAGCAGGCTGGTCAGGTCTACCCCCGGCGCCGGCTGGGACGACTGCGCGGCTAGCTCGAGCAGCTGGGCTGCCGCGGCTGCCTGAACAGGTACATCGCCCGCCTGAACCGACAGCTTCGGTCCCGGACCGCTGCGGTCAGTCGCAACCTTCGCCTGCAAGCTTCCCTCCCCCGACTGGCCGACGACCAGACTCTAGGCGGTCACAACCGACCAGGCCAGGAGCCCCGGCGGCCGGTGCCCTCAGGGTCCCGCGCCAGGCAGCATCAGTGGGGCGCAAGTGACGAATCTGGGCCAGGGTCTTGACAACGGCCCAGACCTGCTGATCATTGGTCTGATACCAGACCATTTAAAACGCCAACGCCCCGCTTCGCAACACTGCACGTCCCCCGCACTTCGCAACACTGCACGTCCGCCGCACTTCGCAACACTGCACGTCGCCCCCGCTTTCCCCGCATTCTGCCGCAGCTCGCGTACCCGAGGAGCCTGTCGTGTCCGTCAATGAACAAGCGCTCAGCAGTGATGAGGAGACCCTCCATCAGCTTGGCTACGCGCAGGAGCTGCGCCGCCGGATGTCGGGGTTCTCGAACTTCGCGGTCTCGTTCACAATCATCTCAATCCTGTCCGGCTGCCTGACCCTGTACGGGTACGGCATGGCCACCGGCGGCCCAGTAGTCATCGTCTGGGGCTGGCCGTTCGTCGGCATCATGACGCTGTTCGTCGGGCTGTCGATGGCCGAGGTCTGCTCCAGCTTCCCGACCGCTGGCGGCCTGTACTACTGGTCGGCCAAGCTGGCCAGGAAGAACGGCGCCGCCTGGTCCTGGTTCACCGGCTGGTTCAACTTCCTCGGTCAGGTGGCGGTCACCGCGGGCATCGACTTCGGCGCGGCGTTCTTCATCAACGCGTTCCTTGCGTTGCAGTGGAACGTCTCCACCAAGCCATACGTGACGATCATCATCTACGGCATCGTGCTTCTGGTGCACGGGCTGCTGAATCAGTTCGGCATCAAGCTGGTCGCGATGCTCAATGACATCAGCGTGTGGTGGCACATCATCGGTGTGCTCATCATCGTGGGCGTGCTCGCCTTCGCGCCATCGCACCATCAGTCGGCCAGCTTCGTGTTCGGGCACTTCAACAACGACACCGGCCTGGGGCTCGGGTCGTTCTACATCGTGCTGATCGGATTGCTGCTGGCGCAGTACACCTTCACCGGCTATGACGCCTCCGCGCACATGACCGAGGAGACGCACGACGCCGCCACGGCCGGCCCGCGTGGCATCGTCTCGTCGATCCTGGTGTCCCTGGTCGCTGGCTGGATCTTGCTGATCGGGATTACCTTCGCCATCCAGCACTACGAGCCGGAGCGACTGTCCCCCACCGGCGTCCCGCCGGCCCAGATCTTCATCGACGCGGTCGGCAACACCGGCGGCAAGCTGCTGCTGCTCATCGCGATCGGGGCTCAGCTATTCTGCGGCATGTCGTCGGTCACGGCGAACTCGCGGATGATCTACGCGTTCTCGAGGGACGGCGCGCTGCCCGGCTCTCGGATCTGGCACGTCGTCAACAAGCGGACCAGGACGCCGACCAACGCCATCTGGCTCGCGGCTGGCTTCGCCTTCCTCCTCGGCCTGCCGTACCTGAAGAACTACACCGCCTACGCGGCTGTCACGTCCATCGCGGTGATCGGCCTGTACATCGCCTATGTGCTGCCGACGTTCCTGCGGCTGCGCCAGGGCGCGAGCTTCCAGCGCGGGCCGTGGCACCTCGGCCGGTGGAGCTACCCGATCGGCTGGATCGCGGTGACCTGGGTGGTCATCATCACGGTCCTGTTCATGCTCCCCCAGGCCAGCCCCATCACGTGGCTCACGTTCAACTACGCGGTCGTTGCTGTCGTGGCGGTGGTCGGGTTCGCGGGCATCTACTGGCTGGTGTCGGCCCGGCACTGGTTCACCGGGCCGCGTGTCCAGGGCACGCCCGAGGAACTGGCCGCCATCGAGCACGAGCTCTCGGCCTGAGCATGACCGACAAGCACGCAGGCGTGGCTCGTCCAGGGATGCTCTCCCTGGACGAGCTGCGCCAGCTCGTCGCCGGTGACGAGATCGATACCGTGATCCTCGCCCTGACCGACATGCAGGGCCGGCTCCAGGGCAAGCGGCTGTCCGCCGAGTTCTTCCTGGCCGAGGTCGCACACGAGTTCTCCGAAGGCTGCAATTACCTGCTCGCCGTTGACGTGGACATGAACACCGTCGACGGCTACCAGATGTCGTCCTGGGAGCGCGGCTACGGCGACTTTGTCATGAAGCCGGACATGGCGACGCTCCGGCGGATCCCCTGGCACCCTGGCACCGCCCTTGTGCTGGCTGACCTGCTCTGGCTGAACGGCACGCCGGTGCTTGAGTCGCCTCGTCAGATCCTCCAGCGTCAGGTGGCCCGGCTGGCCGAGCGTGACCTCGTCGCCCTGGCCGGGACGGAGCTGGAGTTCGTCGTCTACAACGACACCTACGAGCAGGCGGCCGCGAAGAACTACGCTGACCTGGTCCCCGCGAACGGCTACAACGTGGACTACTCGATCCTCGGCACCTCCAGGATCGAGCCGCTGCTCCGGCGCCTGCGCAACGGCATGGCCGGCGCCGGCCTCTACGTCGAGTCGGCCAAGGGCGAATGCAACCTCGGCCAGCACGAGATCGCGTTCCGGTACGCCGACGCGGTCACGACCTGCGACAACCACTCGATCTACAAGACCGGCGCGAAGGAGATCGCGGCCCAGGACGGCATGAGCATCACCTTCATGGCCAAGCCGAACGCCCGCGAGGGCAACTCCTGCCACATCCACCTGTCGCTGCGCGGCAGCGACGGCACGCCGGTCCTGGCCGGGGACGGCCCACATGGCCTGTCCACGCTGGGCGAGCACTTCCTGGCCGGCCAACTAGCCGCGATGCGCGAGCTGACCCTCTGCTACGCGCCAAACATCAACTCGTACAAGCGATACGTGCCGGGCAGCTTCGCGCCAACCTCGGTGCGCTGGGGCGTGGATAACCGGAGCTGCGCACTGCGCCTGGTTGGGCACGGCTACTCGCTGCGAGGGGAGAACCGCACGCCCGGCGGCGACGTCAATCCCTACCTCGCGGTGGCGGCGATGATCGCGGCCGGGCTGCACGGGATCGACAACGAGCTGCCACTGGAGCCCGCGTTCGCCGGCAACGCGTACGAGGGTGACAACCCGCGAGTGCCGCATACGCTGCGCCACGCGCTGGAACTATGGCAGGGCAGCAAGATCGCCGCCGCCGCGTTCGGGGCCGAGGTGACCGAGCACTACGCGAACTACGCCAGGGTCGAGCTCGCCGCCTATGACGCCGCCGTCACCGACTGGGAACTCCGCCGCTGCTTCGAGCGGCTCTAGCGCAACCCCGGGCGCATCACTGACACGCTCTTCCGCACCGCGAACGACAGGACATGACACAGCAGCCATGACCATCTATACCGTGATCAACCCGGCTACCGAGCAGCCGGTCAAGCGGGTTGAGCTCAATTCGGCCGAGCAGACCGACGCTGCCATCGAGCGCGCGGCCAGGGCGCAGGAGTCCTGGCGGGCCGTCGCCCCCGGCGACCGGGCGAGGCTGCTGCGCCGCTTCGCTGAGCAGGTCGACGCCCACATTGGCGAGCTGGCCGCGCTGGAAACGACCGGTTCCGGCCACCCCATCGGTGCCGCGACCTGGGAAGCCGGCCAGGTCCGCGACGTTCTTGCCTACTACGCTGCGGCCCCGGAGCGGATGACCGGCCGCCAGATCCCCGTTCCCGGTGGTCTGGACGTGACCTTCAAGGAGCCCGTTGGCGTTGTCGGCCTGATCGTCCCGTGGAACTTCCCCATGCCGATCCTGTCCTGGGGCATGGCTCCGGCGCTGGCGGCGGGCTGCACGGTGGTGGCCAAGCCCGCCGAGATGACGCCGCTGACCGCCATCCGGATTGGCGAGCTGGCACTGGCGGCAGGGCTACCCGAGGGCGTGTTCCAGGTGCTGCCCGGCAAGGGCAGCGTTGTTGGCCAGCGCCTGGTCGATCACCCGCTCGTGCGCAAGATCGTCTTCACCGGCTCAACCGAGGTCGGGCAGCGGATCATGACGGGGTGCGCCCGGCACATTAAGCGGCTCACTCTCGAGCTCGGCGGCAAGAGCGCAAACATCGTCTTCGCCGACTCCGACATCGAGAAGGCCGCGGCTACCGCGCCTAACGCGGTGTTCGACAACGCGGGTCAGGACTGCTGTGCGCGGTCCAGGATCCTGGTCGAGGCGAGTGTGCTTGAGAGGTTCATGTCCTTGCTCGAGCCGGCGGTCAAGGGAGTGCGAGTCGGCGACCCGGCGGCCGAAGACACCCAGATGGGGCCGCTGATCTCGGCCGGGCAGCGCGCGCACGTGGCCAGCTTCGTGCCCGATGGCGCGCCGGTCGCGTTCCGCGGCAGCGCGCCAGACGGTCCTGGCTTCTGGTACCCGCCGACGGTGCTCGCGCCGGTTAGCACCGGCAACCCTGCTTACACCGAGGAGATCTTCGGTCCGGTCGTGACGGTCACGCCGTTCGCCGACGAGGCCGAGGCGATCGCGATGGCCAACGACTCGCCGTACGGTCTGTCGGGGTCGATCTGGACGAGCAACGTCGGCCGCGCGATCCGCGTCTCCCGCGGCGTCGAGACCGGCAATCTCTCGGTGAACTCGCACTCGTCAGTCAGGTACTGGACGCCGTTCGGGGGCTTCAAGCAATCCGGACTCGGGCGTGAGCTCGGGCCCGATGCCGTCGACGCGTTCACCGAAGTCAAGAACGTCTTTATCGCAACCGAGTAGGAAACGGGGCCGCGGGGCGGACTGCCGCCCGACACGGCGTCGTGCTTGAGGCCAGGCCAGTTAACGGACGGAGCGGACCATGCAGCGCCTGCAGGATCGGGTTGTCGTAGTCACCGGGGCGGGTAGCGGGCTCGGCCTGGCCAGTGCCCGGCGGATGGCAGAGGAGGGCGCCAGGATCGTGGCGGTCGACATTGACGAGCAAGCATGCGTCACCGCGGCCAAGGAAACCGGCGGCGAGTTCGTGGTGGCCGACGTTTCCGACGAGGACCAGGTCCGCGACCTGTTCGACGGTGTTGCTGACCGCTACGGGCGAGTCGACGTGGCTTTCAACAACGCTGGCATCTCCCCGCCCGAGGACGACTCGATCCTGACCACCGGCATTGAGGCCTGGCGGCGCGTACAGGAGATCAATCTCACCTCGGTCTACTTGTGCTGCAAGTACGTGCTGCCGCACATGCAGCGCCAGGGCAAGGGCTCGATTATCAACACGGCGTCCTTCGTGGCCGTACTCGGCGCGGCCACCTCGCAGATCTCCTACACCGCCTCCAAGGGCGGCGTGCTGGCAATGAGCCGGGAGCTTGGCGTGCAGTTCGCCCGCGAGGGCATCCGGGTCAACGCGCTGTGCCCAGGGCCGATTAACACGCCGCTGCTGCGGGAACTGTTCGCCGCCGATCCCGAGCGGGCAGCCCGGCGCCTTGTGCATGTTCCGATGGGCCGGTTCGGCGAGCCCGAGGAGATTGCCGCCGCGGTTGCCTTCCTGGCGAGCGACGACTCATCGTTCATTACTGCGTCGCAGTTCCTGGTCGACGGCGGCATCACCGGCGCATACGTAACGCCCGTGTGACAACCTGTGTAACTATGACTATGACGACCGCCGGGGGCGCGACGATCACCGGCCCGCTCATCGGGATCAGCAGCTATTCGCTGCGGGCGCGCTGGAGTACCTGGGACGACGTGGCGGACCTGCTGCCGCACCGGTATGTCGAGATGGTCGCGCAGGCCGGCGGGCTGCCAGTGCTGCTGCCGCCGACCGCCCGCGTCGCCGACGTGCTGCCCAGGCTAGACGGCCTGATCCTGTCAGGCGGCAGCGACGTCGAGCCGTCGCGGTACGGCGCTGCGCCTGATCCTGCTTCGGGGCCCTTCTTCCCTGCACGCGATGCCGCCGAACTGGAGCTGTGCCGCGGTGCACTAGCCGACGGGCTCCCGGTGCTCGCCATCTGCCGCGGGCTCCAGGTCATCAATGTGGCGCTCGGCGGGACCCTGCACCAGCATCTGCCCGACGTGGTCGGGAACGACAGCCACTCACCGCAGGAGACTGGCTATGGCACTCATAAGGTCAGCGTCGCCGCCGGGTCACAGCTGAGCGCGGCCCTCGGTCGCAGCGAAGCCGCCGTGCCGACCCACCATCATCAGGCAGTCGACCGGCTCGGCACCGGCCTCGTCGCCACAGCGTGGGCGGATGACGGCATCATCGAGGCCGCCGAGCTAGAGCCTCCGACGGCCCCCGACAGTGCGCTGCCACGCGCCAGTTCGCAGTTCATGGTGGCTGTGCAGTGGCATCCCGAGGTTGGCGACGACCCGAGCCTGTTCAAGGCCTTGATCGCCGCGGCTGGTCAGCGGCGTCAGCAGCCGCACGGCGCCTGACCCCGCTCGGCGCCGTTAGGCACTCGCCAATTGCGAGCGGAAGTGGCCAATCGCGGGCTGGATCCGCCCGCGCGCCGATGCCTAGGATCACTTTGTATGCGCAGCGTGCGCCCAGATTCGTAGCAAATATGGATAAAACAGCTCCCAGGCCTGCAGGTGATGCGTACAAAGTCGCCCTAGGTATGGGAGCGAAAGGAATATACCCGGCGATTCGTCACCTGGCTGCCGATCTGAAGCTGGCATCGCAGGCCGCTAAGGTTCAGCCATGACGCATGCCCCCGAGGACGCGGCCGGGCAGCCGCCCGCTGAGCAACCTGCCATCGCTGCCGAGCCCACCGATGATCTCGTGACAACCCGGCACTCGATCACGATCGACGGAGCCGAGCTGCACTACACGGTCACGGCCGGACGGATGGTGCTGCGGCTCGAGGGGCACACCGACGACAAGTTCGACGGCCCGAAGCCCAAGGCTGAGGTGTTCGTCACCGCCTACACCGCCGATTCCGACGATCCCGTCGCCAGGCCGGTCACGTTCGCATTCAACGGCGGGCCAGGCTCCTCCAGCGTGTGGCTGCATCTCGGCCTGCTCGGCCCGCGCCGGGTGCTGATGGGCGACGTCGGCCAGCTTCTGCCGCCGCCTTATGCGCTGGCCGACAATCCGCAGACCCTCCTCCGCCACAGCGACCTGGTCTTCATCGATCCCGTCTCGACCGGATTCTCGCGCGCGGTCAAGGGCGAGAAGTCGAAGGACTTCCATGGCTACGGCGGCGACATCGAGTCGGTCGGCGAGGTGATCCGCCTGTGGACCACGCGCAACGGACGCTGGATGTCGCCGAAGTACCTGTGCGGCGAGTCGTACGGGACGACACGGGCCGCCGGTCTGGCGCGGCACCTGCAGGAGCGCTACGGGCTGTACCTCAACGGCCTGATGCTGGTCTCCGCCGTCCTCGACTTCGGCACCGCCGAGTTCGGCGGCGGCAACGACGACCCTTACGCGCTCTACCTGCCGACCTACGCCGCAGTCGCGCACTATCACGGCAAGCATGGCGACCGCCCGCTCCGCCACGTGCTGGCCGATGCCGAGGCCTATGCCGAGCGGGACTATCTGTGGGTGCTCGGCCGCGGCTCCCGGCTGACTGCGGCGGAGCGGGCCGCCGCCGCGGCGCGGGTGGCCGACCTTTCCGGCCTGTCGGCCGACTACGTCGACCGGGTCGACCTGCGGCCGGAACACGTCCGGTTCCTGACCGAACTGCTGCGCGACCGGCGGCTCGTGGTCGGGCGGATCGACGGCCGGTTCACTGGCTGGGACTCTGATTACGGTCGCGAGACCTGGACCTCAGACCCGTCCATCGACGCGATCATCGGCCCCTACACCGCTGCGCTCAATCACTACGTGCGTGCCGAGCTCGGCTACTCAAACGACCTGCCCTACGAGGTCCTGACCGACCGGGTCAATCCGTGGTCGTACCAGGAGTTCGAGAATCAGCACGTCAACGTACTGGCGAAGCTGGCCGCGGCGATGCGGGCCAATCCCCACATGCGCGTGCACGTGGATTGCGGCTACCACGACCTGGCCACTCCGTACTTCGCGGCCGAGCACTCGTTCGCTCACCTGGCCATCCCTGCCGAGCTGGCGGCGAATATCGGCTTCAGCTACTACGAGGCCGGGCACATGATGTACCTGCACGAGCCGAGCCGCCTGGCCCAGTCCGAGCAGCTCGCCGGGTTCGTGACGGCCGCCACGCGCTAGCCCTGAAGACCGGCAAGGACAGGCAGACCCTAGACTCGCCAGCGTGAGCAACGCGCCGGCCCTGGAGATTGACGGCCTGGTCAAGCGTTACCGGGACACGCAAGCTGTCGCCGGCCTGTCACTGCGCGCGGAGCGAGCGCAGGTCACTGCCATCCTCGGCCCGAACGGTGCAGGCAAGACCACCACCATCGAGACCTGCGAGGGCTACCGCAAGGCAGACAGCGGCACGGTCCGGGTGCTCGGGCTCGATCCGGTCTCTGACGCGCGCGAGCTGCGCTCCAGGGTCGGGGTGATGCTGCAGACCGGGGGCGTCCCGACGACGGCGCGTGCTGGCGAGTACCTGCGCGTCATGGCGAGCTTCTACGCCCATCCGCTCGACCCGGACGCGCTGCTCGCCGTGCTGGGCCTCAGCGGCTCGGCGCGCATCCCGTACAAGCACCTGTCTGGCGGCCAGCAACAGCGGCTCGGCCTCGCCGCGGCCGTCATCGGCAGGCCGGAGCTGGTGTTCCTGGACGAGCCGACAGCCGGTCTCGATCCGCAGGCCAGGCACGCGACCTGGGAACTGATCGAAGGGCTGCGGTCGGGCGGGACGGCTGTGATCCTGGCGACGCATTACATGGAGGAGGCTGAGCGACTAGCCGACCAGGTCGTGATTCTCGATCAGGGCCAGGTCGTCGCTAGCGGCGGGCCCGCCGAGCTCACCGGGTCCGACGGAGAGCTCCGGTTCCGCGCCGAGCCAGGCCTGGACCTAGCCGCACTGCTGGCCGCGCTGCCAGCGGGCGCCGTCGCCAAGGAGTCGCCGGCCGGGCATTACCTCATCGAGAGCGTTGACCGTGTCGATCCGCAGCTTATTGCCTCGGTGACGGCCTGGTGCGCCGAGCACGGCGTACTGGCCAGAGACCTGCAGATCGAGAGCCGCACGCTCGAGGACCTGTTCCTGGAGCTGACCGGGCGGGGCCTGCGCTCATGACAGGAGCGCTGGCACCATGACGGAGTTGCTCGCCGGGCAGTGGCCGAGTCCGGCACCGGGTGCAGCGCCACTGCCGCGGATGGTCCGCGCTCAGTCGGCGCTTGAGCTGCGCACGCTCGGCCGCAACGGTGAGCAGCTATTGCTGATCCTCGTCATCCCGGTGCTGCTGCTGATCGCCTTCGGGTACGAGAACCTGGTGAGCGTGGGCCGAGGAAGCCGGATCGGCTTCGTCGTGCCGGGGATCCTCGCGCTGGCGGTGATGTCGACGGCCTTCACCAGCCAGGCAATCGGCACCGGCTTCGAGCGGCGATACGGTGTGCTGAAGCGCCTCGGAGCCTCGCCGCTCTCGCGCCACGGCCTGATCGCGGCCAAGACGCTCACGGTGCTCGCCGTCGAGCTCGCACAGTTCGTGATCGTGCTGGTTGTCGGTGCGCTGCTGGGCTGGACGCCGGCTGCCAGCCCGGCTGCCGTGGCGTGGGTACCGCTGCTGCTGCTGGCCGGAACGGCCGCCTTCAGCGGGCTGGCGCTGCTACTCGCAGGCACGCTTCGTGCCGAGGCGACGCTGGCCGCCGCGAACCTGCTCTACCTCGTCATGCTCGGGCTCGGCGGGGTGCTGTTCCCGCTGACCAAGTTGCCGGCATCTGCTCAGCCAGTGCTGAAGCTCCTGCCCGCGGCGGCGCTCTCCGACGGGCTGCGCACAGTGCTCGCGCATTCCGGCGGCCTGCCGGTCCGCGATCTGCTCGTGCTCTGCGCCTGGGCAGTCGCCGCGATTGCCCTGGCTGCCCGCACGTTCCGGTGGGAGTAGCCGTCTCCGCGCGGTCCCCGCACAGCTCTGCCAACGCTTCCCTGCTCGTATTCGCCGGCATCGTCTCGGTTCAGCTGGGCGCGGGGCTGGCCGCCCGGCTGTTCGGCGAGGCGGGCCCGGCCGGCGTGACCGGGCTACGGCTGTGGTGGGCGGCACTGATCATGGCGGCGTTCGGCGGCCGGGCGGTGGCCAGAGCGCTGCGATCGGCCCTCGCGGACCGGGCCTGGCGGGACCTCGGCACCGCGGTGGCGTTCGGAGTCGTCCTCGGTGCGATGAACTACTCGATCTACCAGTCGTTCGCCCGGATACCGCTGGGCGTCGCGGTGACGATTGAGTTCCTCGGCCCGCTCGCGGTCGCTGTGGCGTCCTCCCGGCGCCTGCTCGACCTTGCGTGGGTGGTCCTGGCCGCGGGCGGCGTGCTGCTGCTCACCCAGGGCGGCGGCGAGCTGGCGAGCGGAGCCAGCCACGGCGCGAGCGCAGGGAGTCATGCCGGACCGCTCCTGGGGCTCAGCACTACGGCGACGGGCATAGCTTTCGGCCTCGTGGCGGCGGCCTGCTGGGCGGCCTATATCCTGCTCAGCCGAGCAACCGGGCGCCGGTTCAGCGACTCGTCCGGCCTGGTGATCGCCATGATCGTGGCAGCCGCGCTGGTCAGCTGGCCGGCAATCGCGCAGGCCGGGCCGGCCCTCGGGCATCCCGCCGTGATCGCGGAGGGCCTCGTGGTCGGACTGCTCTCGTCGGTCATCCCGTATCGGGTCGAGCTCGAGGCATTGCGCAGGGTTCCGGCTGGCGTATTCGGAATCTGGATGAGCCTGGAACCAGCAGTGGCAGCGCTGATCGGCCTCGTCCTGCTCAGCGAGACGCTGATCGTCCGGCAGTGGCTCGCCATCGCGGCGGTCATCATCGCCTCGGCCGGCGCAGCACGGTCGAGCGCAGGAGCGAGCAAGCCGTCGCCGGATCTGCCGCCACCGCCTGCCAGCTGACATGCCGCCCTACACGCTGTAGTAGGCCGGTGGCAGCGCGCTCGCGGCGACCCCTACCATGGGTGCGTGCCTGATCCGCCTGCCGCCCCGGATATGCCTGCCGCCAGCGCTCCAGCGCTGACCCGGTGGGCACGACTGGCGCGCTGGGCCGACGTGCTGCTAGCACCGTCAGCGACGGCCCTGCGACGCTGGGCGCTGGCCGGAGTGATCACCTCCGCGCTGATCATCCTCACTGGCGCCGCCGTGCGGCTGAGCCAGTCGGGCCTGGGCTGCCCGGACTGGCCGTCCTGCACCGCGAACAGCGTCGCACCGCCAGGGGCAACCGGCGATACGCTGATCCACCGGTGGATCGAGTTCGGCAACCGGCTGGTCACCGTTGCGATCTTCGTTGTCGCCATCGGTGTGTGCATCGCGGTGTGGCGCTTCCGTCCGTCGGGCGGACAGCGACGCCGCGATCTGCTCTGGCTGGCGTCGGCACAGCCCGGCTTCATCGTGGCGCAGATCCTGCTCGGCGGGGCGGTGGTCCGCACGAAGCTGAACCCCGCGCTGGTGTCGCTGCACTTCGTCGCGTCAGTAGCACTCGTGGCCGCCACTGTCGGCCTCTACGTGCGCTGCCAGGAAGGGCCGGGGCTGGCCGTCCCGCTGGTACCGCGGCCGGTCCGGCTGGCCGCACTTGGCGTCGTTGGCGCCCTCGCCCTCATGATTACGGCCGGGACCGTCGTCACTGGCACCGGGCCGCTGGCGGGCGCAGCCAAAGTTCCGCGCTATCACCTGCCGCTTGAGGGTGTCACCCAGTTGCATGCCGACATTGGCTGGCTGCTGGCCGGGCTCATGGTGGCGCTGCTGCTCGGCCTGCACCTGACCGCCGCGCCCCGCAAGGCCGTCAGGCTCGGCTGGCTGCTGCTCGGCCTGATCGGCCTGCAGGGCGTGATCGGCTACACGCAGTACTTCACCGGCCTGCCGGCTGGCCTCGTCTGGTTCCACGTCGCCGGCTCGGTCGCGATCTGGATCACGGCCTTGCTGCTGCCCTACGCCCTCCGGGATCGGGGATCCATCACTGGCCGGACGGACGCTCCCGCGGTACCGGCACCGCAGACTGCCCCGGCCTGAGCCTTCCCGACCACGACCGGGCGCGATAACTTGTGCGCCATGGCGACTGCATCCGTGAACGGCATCACCATCTCCTACACCGACAGCGGCGGCGACGGTCCCGCCGTCGTCCTCAGCCACGGCTTCCTGATGGACTCGTCCATGTTCGAGCCGCAAGTTGCCGCGCTGGCGCCCGAGTACCGCGTGATCAGCTGGGACGAGCGCGGATTCGGCGGCACCAGGGCGACCGGTCCGTTCAGCTACTGGGACTCCGCCAGCGACGTGCTCGGCCTCTTGGATCATCTGGGCATCGAGCAGGCGGTCCTCGGAGGCATGTCGCAAGGCGGCTTCCTCAGCCTGCGCGCTGCGCTGCTCGCGCCAGACCGGGTCCGCGGACTCGTGCTCATCGACAGCCAGGCCGGACTGGAGAACCCGGAGGTCGCGCCTGCGTACGAGCAACTGGAGCAGATCTGGCTGGAGCAGGGGCCGGAGCCTGTCCAGGACGTGGTGGCGGCCATCATCCTCGGCGAACCCGACGGACCGGTCGCATACAAGCCGTGGTTCGCCAAGTGGGCGGCAATCGACCGGGATCAGACCTGGCTCTCATTCCGCTGCCTGATGGACCGTGACGACATCACCGACCGCCTCGGCGAGATCAGCTGCCCAGCCCTGATCCTGCACGGCACCGCAGATGCCGCAATCCCGATGGAAAAGGCCGAGAGAGTGCAGGCCGGGCTAGCCGGGCCAACCGCGCTGGTCCAGGTCGAAGGCGGGTCACACGCCGCCAACCTCAGTCACCCGGATCAGGTCAACGTGGCCTTGCTGGAGTTCCTCCGGTCACTTCCGTAGGCCGCCAAGTAACAGGCCTGACCCCGAGTGTTAACCCGCATCGGGGATGGTGGCCGAAGACGCCGGGGATAGGGTCGCTTACGTAACGGCGTCTGCGGTGGAAGGGGCCTGAGGCAGCGGTGGGCAGTGACGGGCATGCAACGCTTGACTGGTCGGAGACTGACGCACGGGCAGTGGACCTGATCCGCGTCCTCGCGATGGATGCGGTGGAACAAGCCGGGTCTGGTCATCCCGGCACCGCCATGAGCCTCGCTCCCGCGGCGTACCTGCTCTTCCAGAAGATCATGCGGCATGATCCGGCTGATCCGCACTGGCTGGGGCGGGACAGGTTCGTGCTGTCGTGCGGACACTCCAGCCTCACCCTGTACATCCAGCTCTACCTGTCCGGCTACGGCCTGACCCTGGACGACATCTCTCGCTATCGCACCTGGGGCAGCCTCACTCCGGGCCACCCCGAGCACGGGCTGACGCCAGGAGTGGAGACCACCACCGGGCCGCTGGGCCAGGGGATCGGGAACGCGGTCGGCATGGCGATGGCCGCCCGCCGCGAGCGCGGCCTGCTCGACCCAGGTGCAGGCGAGGGTGACAGCCTGTTCGACCATTACGTCTTCGCCTTCATGTCCGACGGCGATATCGAGGAGGGCATCAGCCACGAGGCCTGCGCACTCGCCGGACACCAGCAGCTGGGCAACCTGATCGCGCTGTACGACGACAACTCCATCTCCATCGAAGACGACACGAACATCGCGAAGTCTGAGGACGTCGCCGCCAGGTACGAGGCATATGGCTGGCATGTCCAGCGCCTGAGCTGGCGCGGGAGCGATGGGTACCACGAGGACGTGCAGGCGCTCCATGACGCGTTCGAGGCGGCGAAGGCCAACACCGCGGCGCCGTCACTGATCGCGCTGCGCACCATCATCGGCTGGCCGGCTCCGCACAAGCAGAACACCGGCGCCGCACACGGCGCTGCGCTCGGTGCCGACGAGGTGGCCGCGACGAAGCAGATCCTCGGTTTCGATCCCGGCGTGAGCTTCCCGGTCGAGGAGCATGCAGTTGCGCACGCTCGGCTGGTCGGCGAGCGCGGCAGCAAGGCCCACGCCGCCTGGGACCAGGCGCTGACGGCGTGGTCGGCGGCGCATCCGGACTCCAGCCAGCTGCTGGACCGGCTTGTGAGCCGCGGCCTGCCGGACGGCTGGGCGGACGCCCTTCCCTCGTTCCCCCCCGATCCCAAGGGTGTCGCCACGCGGAAGGCCTCCGGTGACGTGCTGGCGTCGCTGGCGCCGGTGCTGCCTGAACTGTGGGGCGGTTCAGCGGATCTGGCGGGCAGCAACGACACCACGATGAAGGGTGAGCCATCCTTCATCCCTGAGGTACACCAGACCAAGATGTTCCCTGGCAACAAGTTCGGCCGGACCCTGCATTTCGGCATCCGCGAGCACGGCATGGGCGCGATCTGCAACGGCATCGCGGTCCACGGGCTCACCCGGCCCTACGGCGGCACGTTCCTGTGCTTCAGCGACTACATGCGGGGGTCGGTGCGGCTTGCGGCGCTGATGCGGCAGCCGGTGACCTACGTCTGGACGCACGACTCGATCGGCCTGGGCGAGGACGGGCCGACGCATCAGCCGGTCGAGCACCTGTGGGCCCTGCGCGCGATCCCCGGCCTGGACGTCGTGCGGCCGGGGGACGCGAACGAGACGGTCGTCGCCTGGCGCACCATCCTGGAGCGCTCGGCCAGCCCGGCCGCGCTGATCCTCACCCGGCAGGGGCTGCCGGTCCTGGACCGGTCGGCAGGCGGCGGGCACGCCAGCGCCGAAGGCACGGCCCGCGGCGGCTACGTGCTGGCCGAGGCGGCCGGCGCGGCACCCGAAGTGATCCTGATCGCCACCGGGAGCGAGGTGCAGATCGCGCTCGATGCGCGCACCCTCCTGCAGGACGATGGGGTGGGAACGAGGGTTGTCTCGATGCCCTGCCTCGAGTGGTTCGCCGAGCAGGACGACGCCTATCGCGAGCAGGTGCTGCCGCCGTCGGTGCGGGCGCGCGTCAGCGTGGAGGCCGGCATCGCGCTCGGCTGGCGGTCATATGTCGGAGATGCCGGGCGCTGCATCAGCCTGGAACATTTCGGCGCCTCTGCGGACTACAAGAAGCTGTACGAGGAGTTCGGGATCACGGCGGCAGCCATGGCGCAAGCCGCGAGGGATAGCCTGACCAGCCTGCGTTCAGCCGCACGGTAGTTCATGCGGCACGATGGATAGGTAGCGCCCGCGACGGCAGGCAGCGGCCCTTCGACGGCGCACATAGTGAGGAGCGCGATTGACATGACAGCACAGTCCGACCCGCTGGCCCAGCTCACTGAGATGGGCGTATCCATCTGGCTCGATGACATCAGCCGGGAGCGGCTGTCCACCGGGAATCTGGCGTCGCTCGTCCGGGACATGCACGTACGCGGAGTCACCTCGAACCCGACCATTTTCGCGAAGGCGATGTCGAATGGCTCGGCCTATGCCGACCAGATGTCAGACCTCGCGGTACGCGGCGTCGACCTCGGCGAGGCCACGCGGAGCCTGACGACCTACGACATCCGCTGGGCCTGCGACGTGCTCCGGCCGGTGTATGACGCAACTAACGGTCTCGACGGCCGGGTCTCGCTCGAGGTGGACCCGCGGCTCGCCGGGGACTCGGCCAGGACCATCGCCGAGGCACGGGCACTGTGGTGGATGGTCGACCGGCCCAACCTGTTCATCAAGATCCCGGCCACACTGGCCGGGCTGCCGGCCATTACCCAGTGCCTCTCCGAGGGCATTAGCGTGAACGTCACGCTGATCTTCGCGCTGAAACGGTACGGCCAGGTGATCGATGCCTTCATGGCCGGGCTGGAGGCCGCATCAGGCCGTGATGTGTCCACCATTTCCTCGGTTGCCTCGTTCTTCGTCAGCCGGGTCGACACCGAGGTAGATGCACGGCTCGACAAGATCGGCACGCCGGAGGCCGCGGCGCTGCGCGGCAAGGCGGCGCTCGCCAACGCGAGGCTCGCCTACGAGCTCTTCGAGCAGCGGTTCGACCAGAAGTCGGAGCGCTGGGCCGCCCTGCAGGCACGGGGCGCGCGGCTCCAGCGGCCGCTGTGGGCCTCGACTAGCGTCAAGGACCCGGCGTTTGCGGACACCATGTACGTGACCGAGCTGGTCGCGCCGCACACCGTGAACACGATGCCGGAGTCCACGATCCACGCGGTTGCCGACCACGGCAAGCTGCACGGCTACACGATCGACGGCACGTATGACGACTCGCGGCACGTCTTCGCGCAGCTCGAGGCGCTCGGCGTGCACTACGACGATGTCGTGCGCGTGCTGGAGGAAGAGGGCGTGCAGAAGTTCGCCGCCTCCTGGGAGGAGCTGCTCGACAGCATCCGCCGCGAGCTGGCAGCGGGCGGAAAGTCTGCATGAGACCCAACCCACTGCGCGATCCGCGCGACCGGCGCATCCCGCGGCTTGCGGGTCCGTGCGTGCTGGTGCTCTTCGGCGTGACCGGAGACCTGGCTACCAAGAAGCTGCTGCCCGCGATCTACGACCTGGCGAACCGCGGCCTGCTGCCGCCAGGGTTCTCGCTGGTCGGGTTCGCCCGGCGGGACTGGGCAGGATGCTGATTTCGCTCAGATCACGCATGACGCTGCGAAGGCGCACGCGCGCACGCCGTTCCGCGAGGAAGTCTGGGAGCAGCTACGTGAGGGCATCCGCTTCGTACAAGGCGAGTTCGCCGACGACGGAGCATTCGACCACCTGGCCCGCACGGTCGAACAGCTCGACGCTGAGCGGGGCACGGGCGGGAACTATGCGTTCTACCTCTCGGTCCCGCCCGGCGCCTTCCCGGTCGTGGTGCGGCAGCTGAAGCGATCCGGGCTGTCCAGCCCGCCCGAGCCAGCCGAGGGCACGAGCTACCAGCCCTGGCGCCGGGTGGTGATCGAGAAGCCGTTCGGTCATGATCTCGCCAGCGCGCGCGAGCTGAACGCAATGCTGGACGCGGTGTTCCCGCCGGAGGCGGTCTTCAGGATCGACCACTACCTGGGCAAGGAGACCGTTCAGAACCTGCTGGCCCTGCGGTTCGCCAACACGCTGTTCGAGCCGATCTGGAACCGCGGTTATGTCGACCACGTGCAGATCACCATGGCCGAGGACATCGGGATCGGCGGGCGCGCGGGTTATTACGACAACATCGGCGCGGCCAGGGACGTGATTCAGAACCACCTGCTGCAGCTGGTGGCACTCACCGCGATGGAGGAGCCGCTGTCCTTCGCGGCGGAGTCGCTGCGTGCCGAGAAGGAGAAGGTGCTGGCCGCAGTCCAGATCCCGGAGGACATCGCGACCGGGACGGCGCGCGGGCAGTACGCGGCGGGCTGGCAGGGCGGGATCCCGGTTCGCGGCTACCTCGAGGAGGACGGCATCCCGCCCGACTCGATCACCGAGACCTACGCCGCGATGCGCCTGACCATTGACAGCCGCCGGTGGGCCGGCGTGCCGTTCTACCTGCGGACCGGCAAGCGGCTGACGACCAGGATGACGGAGATCGCGGTCATCTTCCAGCGCGCGCCGCACCTGCCGTTCGATGCAACTGACACTCAGGAACTCGGCGAGAACGCCTTGGTCATCAGGGTGCAGCCGGATGAGGGCGTGACGCTGAGGTTCGGCTCAAAGGTGCCGGGCTCGGCGATGGAGGTGCGGGACGTCAACATGGACTTCGCCTACGGCGAGTCGTTTACCGAGTCCAGCCCCGAGGCCTACGAGCGGCTCCTGCTCGATGTACTGATCGGCGACCCGCCGCTGTTCCCCCGGCAGGAGGAAGTCGAGCTGTCCTGGACGATCCTCGACCCGATCGAGGATTTCTGGGCCAACCACGACAAGCCCGAGCAGTATCCGGCAGGCACCAGCGGACCGCTGAGCTCCGACGATCTGCTCGCCCGCGACGGCCGCGCGTGGCGGCGGCTGTGATGCCGGCAGGCCGCCGCGCCGGTGGCAGTTCTGCAGAGGTGACGACGACATGCTGACCGACCTGACCGATACCACGACCTCCGATATCCGCGCCGCGCTAGCCAAGACCAGGGACCTGATGGGCGGCCCGGCTACCGGCGTCGTGCTTAACCTCATCATCATGACTGACGAGTCGGGTCAGCATGACGCTGTGCGGGCGGCCAGCCAGGCCGGCCGCGAGCACCCGTGCCGGGTCCTCGCCGTGATTGCGCGCGAGTCGCGGGCCTCGTCCCGCCTGGACGCCGAGATCAGGTCTGGCGAGGGCACGCCAGGTCAGACTGTGTTGCTCCGGCTCTACGGGCCGATGGGCGAGCACGCCGACTCGGTGATCATGCCGCTGCTCGTGCCAGACACGCCCGTCGTCACGTGGTGGCACGGCCTCATTCCCGCAGTCCCGTCGGCACAGCCGCTGGGCGTTCTCGCCCAGCGCCGGGTGACGGACGCCGCCAGGGCCCGCGCTCCGGCTGAGGCCCTGGCGGCACTGTCGGCCGGCTACAAGCCCGGCGATACGGATCTGAGCTGGACGCGCGCGACGCCGTGGAGGTCCCTGCTCGCGGCCATTGTCGACCAGGAGCTGGATGCGATCTACGGTGGCGTGGTCGCTGCCGAGGAGCACAACCCGACGGCGGACCTGCTGACCGCCTGGCTGACCAGCAGGCTGCACGTGCCGTTCAGCCGGGAGGTGTCCGATGGCCCGGGCATCACCGAGGTACGGTTCAGCACGGCGGAGGGCGAGGTCACGATCTGCCGGCCGGACGGCCGGGTGGCGACGCTGACCAGGCCCGGCCAGCCTGACCGGCACGTCGCGCTGCAGCGCAGGGACATCGCGGAACTGCTGGCCGAGGAGCTGCGCCGCCTGGATCCAGACGATGTCTACGGCGAGGCGCTCGCCGCGGTGGCCAGTACCATCCCAGCGGTCTCCAGCTAGCCGCGAGCATGCCCGGCCGGATTGCATCGCCAGGCGCCACGCCGGCGGTGTTTGGACAGCAATTGCCCCGTCCGGCCCACTAAGCTTCGGTTCGTGCCTCCACAGCCGGGCGAGGATGCGCAGGATGGAGAGCTCGCCGATCACGTCATCCTGTGCGGCGCGAACGCACTGGCATCCCGGATGGCCGAGGAGCTAACGGCGCGGTACGGATTAACGGTAGCCGCGATCGTGCCCTCCCTCGCGGACGGCCACACCGCGCGGATGGCGGAGATGCCGGGCGTGCGCGTGCTTGAGCATGCCGAGCTGACCGCCGACGCATTCCTGGCCGCAAACCTGCCTGCCGCGCGCGGCCTGGCAATCGTGCATCAGGACGACCTCGGCAATCTGCACGCCGCGCTCCGGGCGCAGGAGCTCAGCCCCGGGGTCCGGCTGGTCATCGCGATCTTCAACTCCGCGCTTGGCGAGCGCATCAGGAGCTTCTTCGCGGACTGCGCGGTGCTGTCCGAGGCGCAGATGGCTGCGCCGTCGCTAGTCGCTGCCGCGCTCGGCGAGCCCGCGCCCAGCCACGTCCGGATGGCGAGCCGCACCATGTACGTGACACGGCGTGAGGACGTCGGCGCCGGCCAGATCATCTGCGGCCTCGCTGCGAGCACGGATGCCGACACGCCGAACCTGCTCCCGCCGGGGGACCCGGCCGCCGGGCTGGTACTGGCCGTTGCCGACGGCACGCCCCGCAACCCGCTGTCCCGGCAGCGTCACCGGCGCTTCGTCGTGCCAGCGCGCGCAGCGCGCAGGTTCTTGTCGACCAAGACGGGCCTGGCAAGCGCCGCGCTCCTTGTCGTCATCGCGGTCGGGTACGCGCTGCTGACTGGGGTCAAGGGAATCACGCCGCTGAGCGCGGTCTACGTGACGTTCCTGGATGCAGCTGGCGCGGCCGTCACTAACCCGCATAACGGCTCGCCGTACAAATGGGCTCAGTTCCTGCAGACATTTGCCGGACTGGCTTTCCTGCCCCTGGTGACCGCCCTGATCGTGAGCGCGCGGCTTCCGAGCGCAGCTGGCTCCGCGCAGCCGCCGCTCAGCGGACACGTGATCGTGGCCGGCCTCGGCACCGTCGGCGCCCGGGTCGTTGGCCAGCTGCACGACCTCGGCATCGACGTGGTCGGCGTGGACAAGAGCGCTGACGCAGCAGGCGCGCCGCTTGCCAAGCGGCTCGGGGTGCGCATGGTGATCGGCGAGACGCACCGAGATGAGACGCTCCGGGCAGCCGGCATCGAGAGCTGCCAGGCCATCGTCTCGGTGACCGACAGCGACATAGCCAACCTCGAGACCGCGCTCAACGCGCGGGCGCTATCGGCTGACGCCCGCATCGTGGTGCGGCTGTACGACGACGACCTTGCTGCGCGAGTGCAGCACAACGTCGGCAACACTGTGTCGCGGTCAACGTCGTATCTGGCCGCTCCGGCATTTGCGGCAGCTGTCCTGGACCATCAGGTGCTCCGCACGATTGCTGTCGGCCGGCACGTGCTGCTGATGGCCGATGTCACGGCCGACAGCACGAGCGGCCTTGTCGGCGAGGCGATTGACGCAGTTCACCGGCCTGGTCAGCTTCGCGTCATTGCCCTCCGGCGACTGCAGGCGGCCGGGACCGACAGCAGAGTCGACTGGTCGCCCGATCCTCGTTACCGCATCCAGCCGGGAGACCGGATCGTGGTCCTTGCCACTAGAGCGGGGTTGTCGGGAATGCTCAGAAGAGGCGATGAAACGGCACCTGGCGCGCGAATGCCAAGCACCTCTGGCAAATAATTTCGTACACGCAAGAATGGGTCTCCCTAAATCGCGCGACCGGAGTTACGCTCAGGGCGAGATCTTCCACTGGTTCTGGTGAGCTTCGTGTGAAGACACAGGAAGGTCAGCCGTGGCCATGCTCGCAGCGGTTCACACCGATGACGGGACGCCTGCCGCCGGGTTTGCTCACCGAGCGGCCGAAGCGGCGTCGCACCAGACGGTGCGGCCTTCTCACCACCCATCACGCCTGCCTTGCCCCAGCAGCGTGCTAGCGGCCGGACAGGCAAGCCCCTCAGGAGGAATCATTTGAGCACCACAGAAGATGCTCCCGCAGCCGCACCGGCCGCCGCCCCTGCTGCCGCCGGCAGCGTAGCCGACCCGGCCCCGCTCGGACTGGCCGGCTTCGCGCTGACCACGTTCCTGCTGTCCGCTTCCAACGCCGGCTGGATGAAGGCCGCGACCGGCGCCGCCTTCCTCGGCTACGCCTTCGCGTACGGCGGCATCGCCCAGCTGCTCGCAGGGATGTGGGAGTTCCGTAATCGGAACGTCTTCGGCGCTACGGCATTCTCCACCTATGGCGCGTTCTGGATCGGCCTTGGCCTGTGGGTCAAGTGGGTCGCGCCGACCGCGAAGGGCCTGGAGGGCGCCAGGGACCTGGGCTGGATCCTGCTCGCCTTCGCCATCTTTAACACCTACATGCTGATCATCAGCACCCAGGTGAACTGGGCCGTGTTCGGAGTCTTCCTGACTCTGGAACTGACGGAGATCTTCCTGTTCATCGGGAACTTCGCCACCAACCACCGGCGCCGGCGGCCTGATCACCGTCGGCGGCATCCTCGGCATCATCACCGCGCTGGTGGCCTGGTACGCCTCAGCTGCCGGAGTGATGAACGGGCACAAGGGGCAGGGTAGTGCTGCCGGTCGGCGGCCCGCTGTTCGACATCTGAACTGCCGCACTTGCCCCACCAGATCGTCTCGCGAGCCCGGGGAGCCTAAAGGTTCCCGGGCTCGCGCACGTAAAGGGTCGTGCTGGCCCGGACGCGTCCGCCCGGACAGTCCCGATAGCGTGGAGGCGTGGATCTACAGGAACGCCGTCAGCTTGATGTGTCCGGCGTCGGTGGCGAAAGTCCGGGCTAAGGCCAGGCCGTGGCGGTCCATCTTTGCCTTGCTCCTGGCCATCGCCGGAGCGATCGCCGCCGAGGTATCTGGCGTCCATGGCTGGGGCAAGGATCTGAGCCTGACCGGCGTGACCGAGGCAGACCGGCTTCTCTTCATCTGCGGCCAGATCGCGTTCCTGGTGTTCGGCCTGGCGGCGGCTGTCGGCCTGTCCGGCAGGGCCCGGTGGTCATCGCAGCAGCTGATCGGCCAGGCGCATGCGGGCGTGCTCAGGTATCTGCTGGTGCTGGTCGGCGTCTTCGCCGTGCTGACGTTCTCGCTGGCTCTTGCACAGCATCGACGTCAAGCAGCTACTGGTCAGCGGCGCCGTACTCGGCGTGCTGCTCGGCATCGCGGCGCAGCAGTCACTCGCTAACCTGTGCGCCGGGCTCGTGCTGCTCTTCGCCCGGCCGTTCCGGGTCGGCGACCGCGTCCGGTTCCGGGCGGGCGCCCTGTCGCGGCCAGATCGAGGGCATCGTCATCGACATAAGCCTCACCTACGTGCGTCTGAGCACCGACGAGGGTCCGGTGCTGCTGCCCAACTCCCAGGCCCTTGCGGCCGCGGTGCTGCTCCTGCCCGACCACGAGCCAGCTGACCTCGCCGACGCTCCCAGCCCGGGCGGCACTGTCTCTGGCAGCACTGTCCCGGGCGGCACCGCACGCTAAGGGGAAGCTAGCTGGACCTCGCCAGCGCAGGATCGTCCTGCCGCAGGCCGGTGCCCGATGACTCCGGCCTGCCGTGCTGCCAGCTAGTGGTTGGCCTCGTACTTCGCGATCACGCCAGCCGGAATCCGCCCACGCTCGCTGACGTCCATGCCGCTCTGCTTCGCCCAGGCACGTATGTCGGCACTACGCTGCCGATGCGCGGTGGTCCGCCGCTTCGGCTTCCCGACCCGGTTCGTCACTTTGCGGGCCTTGTCGGCGAATCTGCTAAGCACCTCGTCAAATTTCTGACTGTGCTTCTCGCATAGATCTATCTCGTAGTCCCGGCCGTCCAGGCTGAACGCGCGAGTCATGTGCTCGCCTTCCGGAATCTCTCGTGAGTCGTAGTCACAGGCAAACGTGACGGAGATCTTCTGAGCCACTTCTGTATCCCCCTCCCCCCGCGAAAACTATGCCCATCTTCATCACAGGTGTAACGACAGGAACGTCAGGTTTCTTTCCGCCCGATTACGTCGCGAGCAAAATCCGGCCATCCGGCGACCAGATGCGGGCGGCCAACTGCAGGCGACCCGCCCGAGACACGGCCTGGTCATGAGCTGGCTTATTGGCGCTGCCAGCCGTTCGCCGGAATGCTGACCAGCCGAACCTCGTCAGCGCGGCTGATGCCCCGTTAATCTCGCCGCGAAACCCTGGCGGCCGGTTATTCGCACCTCGGCTGCGGCCAGGCGGGGCTGCCGGTCGGAGCTCGACTTGCTGGTTACCGTGCCCCGCCAGCGGAATATGGCGCCCTCACCGGAGTATCGGCGGCTAACCGATCCTCAGAACCCTCGGAATATCCGCGCCGAGAGCGCCGCGGCGGACCGTAAGGGTGAGGCTCAGCGGAAACTCCGCCATGATCGGCAGGATAAGCAGGCCCGCTGTCCCCATGCCGACTGGACCAGCCGGCGGCCGGATTGTCATTAAGGTAGGCCTCGCCGGGGGGCTGCACATAAGGCGGCACAAAGCGCTCCTGGCCGTACCTGGCGAGGTCGCTACCGGCGTCCGTTGCGTGATCCGCCCGATCGCGCTGATAGGCCGCTGTCAGGTGGCCATCGGTCTGGTAACCATCGGTCTGGTGGCCATCCGTCCGATAGTTATCGCTCTGGCGGCCATCCGTCTCGTAGCCGCGGGGCCGATAGTCGCCGCTCCGGTAGGCGTCGTCGTGGTACTCGCCTGGCTGGTAGCCATCGGGGGCGCCGTAGCTAGTGTCATCGGGATAGCGCGCGGGGTCGCCGCCGCCGGCGTACCCAGCTGACCCGGCGTAGCCAGCGGAGTCACCGTAGCCAGCGTGGTAGCCACCCTGATCGTAGGCGCCGGCCTCGTGCCCCGCGTCGTCGTAGCCGCCCTCGCCGTAAGCGCCGGCCTCGTGCCCGGCCTCGTCGCTATAGTCGCCCTCGCCGTAGTAGCCGGGCTCGTTCCTAGGGCGCTTGGAGTCCGCACGCTCAGGCCGCCCGACGTCCGGAGCCGAGCGCTGCCGCCGTTGCGGCCCGCGCTGGAGGGTCTCGATCATCCTGGGCAGGTCGGCGATCGACAGCCGGAAAGTACCGGTGCACATGCCGCCCTGCCAGATGCTGAAGACCGCCACCCCGGTGTCGGCGTACCAGCTCAGTCGCATGCTCCGGGAATCGCCCCTGACGTCGAAGAACACCTCGCCGAGGCGAGGCAGCGGAGCTGCGTCGGACGCGGACATGATGCCTATGGTGGCCCGAACTAGGAGATCTGTCCAGTTAACGATCACTTAGCGTGATCCGGCTCCAGGCCGGAATGTGCGAGATATTCACGGTCTCCCGTGCGCGAACCAGGCTGCTGATGGCATGATTGTGCGGCGGTCCGCGCGCCGGGCTGGCATCGATACCAAAGTCACAAGCATGCAGAAACCCGCCGCTGGGAACATCTTGCCAGCGCGGCGCGTTCCATCATGCGACGGGGTAATGGCCACACCGCGCAAGAACTTCCTTCGTCTAGAACCCTACCGCGCTGCGGAGGGTCTGCTGGACGGGAGCAAGCTTGCACAGCCTGAGCACTGCACCTGTTTTTGTTGTTGTGATTAATTTGCACTGAATGACGAGATACGACCGATTTAGACCGTTAACGAATCCGTGAGCGCTTACATACCGTGATCGCCGATGACCACGGTCACCTGGCTGAGGAGAGCTATTCATGTCTGAGGTACGCCGCCACGCCGCCCTCATGCAACGGCCGAACTGGGGCTGGCAAGATGAGGCTGCGTGCCGTGGCCGTGATGTCGTGCTCTTCTTCGGGCCCGATGGCGAGCGGCAGCCGGAGCGCGAGACCCGCGAGCGCAAGGCCAAGGCCGTCTGCGGCAGCTGCCCGGTCCGCGCTGAGTGCCTGACCTACGCTGTGAGCAGGCCGGAGAAGTACGGCACCTGGGGCGGCCTGAACGAGGACGAGCGCGCTTCCGAGCGCCGCCGCCGGATGCGCCGGGCCAACGCGGCCTGACCTGCACAAGCGGGCCCCACCAGCCATGATCTGCCCGGACTGCCGAGATCAGCGGCACGAGAAGTGCCCTGGGGGTACCTGGTGCGATTGCCAGCATCAGCGGCCTGCCCCGCCGACAGAGGCACGTCTGGGGTGGATCAGACAGGGCTGATCGGGCACCGCGGCGGCCAGGAATACCGCCAGCCGGGACGCGGTTGCCTTAGCTAGCACGTGGTAGCTGGGCCGGACAGACGTCGGGAGATCATGACGGCAAGCGCGCTAGCTGAGCTTTGGGCATCTGCCTGGGTTGTGACTTAGTTGACAGATGTGACTTAGGCGACAGAGCGTGCGGATGTCAGCCAATACCCCTAGTCTGGTTGGTTAAGACCTTCTGCTTGGGTAACACCTGAGGTGATGTGCACCCAGTTACGCCTGGGCCGAGGGTAAAACCGCTAAGCTGCCTGAACCGGATGGACCGCCGCGAGGAGGAGCCCAGCGCGATGGAGAGGCTAGCCGCTGAAGCGGCGGATGCATTGGCGGGGGCGCCAGCCGACGAGGTCGTTGCCTGGGCGGTGCGTACATTCGGTCGCCGGATCTGCATCACCTCGTCGATGACCGACGCCGTCCTGGTCAATGTCGTCTCCAAGCACCTTCCCGACGTTGACGTGCTGTTCCTCGACACCGGATATCACTTCCCCGAGACCATCGGCACCAGGGACGCCGTCTCGGCGATGTATCCGGTCAACGTGGTCAACGTGACGCCGCCGACGACGGTCGCCGAGCAGGACGCCGAGCTCGGCCCGCGGCTGTACAGCCGCAACCCCGACCTGTGCTGCTACCTGCGTAAGGTCGTGCCGCTCGAGGAAGCGCTCGGCCCCTATGACGCCTGGTTCACTGGCGTCCGCCGGGAGGAAACCGACGCCCGTAGCGACACCAAGGTGATCCAGTGGGATGCCCGCCGCGAGATGGTGAAGGTCAACCCCATCGTGGAGTGGACCCAGCAGCAGGTGGATGACTACATCGCCGCGAACAACATCCTGGTGAATCCGCTTGTCTACGACGGCTACCCGTCGATCGGCTGCCGCACCTGCACCTCCAGGGTGGCTGACGGGGCGGATCCACGCAGCGGCCGGTGGGCCGGCACCGCAAAGACCGAGTGCGGCATCCACACCTGAGGCGGCACGGCAGCGAAGGCATCGCGCCAGGCCTGACTGGCCCGACACCTAGCGGGCCCACGCTAGCCAGCACAGCGAGGATCACCGGAGGTACAGTCGCCATAGGGACAGTCGCTGTGGAGAGAGCCGCTGCATGACCGGGCCAGGACGGCACGTTACGCATGAGGTGCTCAACCAGGTACCGCAGCTAGCCGGGTACGACGTCGCGGATGATGCCGCGCTGATGTCTGCGCTGGCCCGCGAGGGTGGCGCCTGGGCGGAGCAGGAGCTGCACGAGCTCGGGTGGCTGGCTGGCGATGCCGGCACCCAAGAGCACGCACGGCTGGCGAACGTGCACAGGCCTGCACTGCGGACGCACGACACCCGTGGCTACCGCATCGACGAGGTCGAGTTCCACCCGTCCTGGCATCAGCTGATGACGACGGCAGTCAGCCACGGACTGCACGCAGCCCCCTGGGCCGACCCGCGGGCAGGCGCACATGTGGCCAGGGCGGCCAAGTTCATGGTCTGGACCCAGGCTGAAGCCGGGCACGGCTGCCCGATCTCGATGACCTACGCCTGCGTTCCCGCATTGCGGCAGGCGCCCGGCCTCGCCGCCCGCTACGAACCGCTCCTGACGGCCGCCAGCTACGACCCTGGCCTGCGTGCCCCGGACGCCAAGGCCGGGCTGCTCGCCGGGATGGCAATGACCGAGAAGCAGGGCGGCTCCGACGTCAGGGCCAACACGACTTCGGCAATCCCGGCCGGCGACGGCAGCTACCTGCTGACCGGGCACAAGTGGTTCTGCTCGGCGCCGATGTGCGACCTCTTCCTGGTCCTGGCCCAGGCACCCGAAGGCCTGACGTGCTTCCTGCTGCCGCGGATACTGCCTGACGGCAGCCGGAACGCCATGTACATCCAGCGGCTGAAGGACAAGCTCGGCAACACGTCCAATGCGTCCAGCGAGGTGGAGTACGACCGGGCCGTAGCCTGGCCCGTCGGTGAGCTGGGCCGCGGCGTGCCAACGATCATCAGCATGGTCAGCGCCACCCGGCTCGACTGCGTCCTCGGCAGCGCGGCCGCCATCCGCCAGGCCACCGTGATCGCCGCCAACTACGCACGGCATCGCCAGACTTTCGGCGCGCTGCTCGCAGACCACCCGGCCATGACGGCCGTCATCGCGGACCTGACGCTCGAGTCGGAGGCGGCCACCACGCTGGCCATCCGGCTGGCCGGAGCCGCGGACCGGGCCGCGCGAGGTGACGCAGCCGAGGCAGCGCTGCTCCGGGTTGCCTTGCCGGCGGCCAAGTACTGGATCTGCAAGCGCACGCCGATGATCACCGGCGAGGCGCTGGAGTGCCTGGGCGGGAACGGCTACGTCGAGGATTACTCACCGATGCCCCGGCTGCTGCGCGATTCGCCGCTCAACTCCATCTGGGAGGGATCGGGCAGCGTCACGGCCCTGGACGTGCTGCGGGCGCTCACCCGAACGCCGGACGCGGCCGAGGCGCTGCTAGCCGAGATCGACCTGGCCTCGGCCGACCCGAGGGCCGCGGCAGCCGGTGCTAGCCTGCGCCGCGAGCTGAAGGAGGCCAGCGCGAGCGATCTCGCGGCGCAGCGGAACGCGCGCCGGCTGGCGGGCCAGATCACGCTCGCCCTGCAGGCATCACTGCTTGCCCGGCACGCTCCCAGCCCGGTCTGGGACGCGTTCAGCAGCACCCGGCTAGGCCTGGACGCCGCCGGCGCGGCCGGGCCCGGGGCCGCAGTCGGTCCCGCGGCGCCCTTCGGCAGCCTGCCCGACGGTCTGGACCTCGCGCCCATCGTGGCCCGCTCTGCTGTTACCAGCAGGTAGGGTCGGCGGATGCAGATCTGGCCGGGCGCCGCATATCCGCTTGGCGCGACGTGGGACGGATCGGGCACGAACTTCGCGCTGTTCTCCGAGGTAGCCGAGCGCGTTCAGCTGTGCTTGTTCGATGCCGATGGCGCAGAGACCAGGCTGGACCTGACCGAGGTAGATGGCTTTGTCTGGCACTGCTACCTGCCTGGCGTCGGGCCCGGCCAGCGGTATGGCTACCGCGTTACTGGTCCCTATGATCCCCGCGCGGGGACACCGCTGCAATCCGGCCAAGCTGCTGCTGGACCCCTACGGTAAGGCCATCGATGGCAGCCTGCGCTGGGATCCGGCGCTGTTCGGTTACCAGCCCGACGATCCGGCGCAGCCGAGCAGCACCGACAGCGCGCCGTTCATGCCGCGGAACGTCGTGATCAACCCGTACTTCGACTGGGCAGGCGAGCGGCAGCCGCGGACGCCCTACCACCAGACGGTGATCTACGAAGCCCACGTCAGCGGCCTGACCATGCGCCATCCCCAGGTGCAGCCGGAGCTGCGCGGGACCTACTCAGGCCTGGCGTCACCGCCGGTGATCGAGCACCTGACCAGGCTCGGCATTACCGCGATCGAGCTGATGCCGGTGCATCAGTCGGTGTCCGAGCACAAGCTCGCCGAGCGCGGCCTGACGAACTACTGGGGCTACAACACCATCGGGTTCCTGGCCCCGCACAACGCGTACTCCAGCTCGGCGGAGCCGCATGGCCAGGTCGCCGAGTTCAAGTCGATGGTCAAGGCGCTGCACGCGGCGGGCATCGAGGTCATCCTTGACGTCGTCTACAACCACACCGCCGAATCAGGCGCACTCGGCCCGACGCTGTCGTTCCGCGGCATCGACAACGCGGCCTATTACCGCCTCGACGACTCCAACCCATCGGTCTACCTCGACTACACCGGGTGCGGGAACAGCCTCAACGTCCGGCATCCGCACGCTCTCCAGCTGATCATGGACTCGCTCCGGTACTGGATCCTGGAGATGCACGTGGACGGCTTCCGCTTCGACCTAGCCTCCGCGCTTGCCCGCGAGCTGCATGAGGTGGACCGGCTGTCGGCCTTCTTCGAGCTCGTCCAGCAAGATCCGGTGGTGTCCCAGGTCAAGCTGATCGCTGAGCCCTGGGATGTGGGCGCCGGCGGCTACCAGGTCGGCAAGTTCCCGCCCCTGTGGACCGAGTGGAACGGCAAGTACCGCGACACTGTCAGGGATTTCTGGCGCGGTCAGCCGGCCGCGCTGCCAGAGTTCGCCTCCCGGCTGAGCGGGTCGAGCGACTTGTACGAGACCAGCGCGCGCCGCCCTGTCGCGTCCATCAACTTCGTCACCTGCCACGACGGTTTCACGATGGCCGACCTGGTCAGCTACAACTCCAAGCACAACGAGGCGAACGGCGATAACAACGCCGACGGGACGGACGACAACCGGTCCTGGAACTGCGGAACCGAAGGCCCGACCGATGATCCCGCGATCACCGAGTTGCGCGCGCGGCAGGCGCGCAACTTCCTGGTCACGCTGTTCTGCTCACAGGGCGTGCCGATGCTGCTGGCCGGCGACGAGCTAGGCCGCACCCAGCAGGGCAACAACAACGCCTACTGCCAGGACAACGACGTCTCCTGGGTGGACTGGGAAGCGGCCGGGAAGAATGCCGGCCTGCTCGATTTCGCCTGCGCGATGATCGCGCTGCGCCGCGAGCATCCGGTGTTCCGACGGCGTCGGTTCTTCAGCGGTCAGCCCGCCGGGCCGACCGGATCGCCCGGCGCCATGATGCGGGACATCAGCTGGCTCACCCCGGCCGGCACCGAGATGACCTTGGCGGACTGGCGCGGCGGATACACGAGGTCGCTGGCTGTCCTGCTGAACGGAGACGCGATCACCGAGCCGGGCGCTCGCGGCGAGGTCATTACCGACCAGAGCTTCCTGCTGCTGTTCAACGCGCACGACCAGCCGGTGTCGTTCACCCTGCCCGGGCCCGAGGTCGCACCGGGCTGGGAGGTCGTGACGGATACGGCCGGTCCCGTGGAGCAGGCGCCGCCCGGCACCGCGCCACCAGCCAGCGAGGCCGGCCCGGCGACCGCCGGCGCCCCGCTCATGCCAGCGAGCAACCGGGACGTCGCTGGCCGGGCCATCGTCATCCTCCGCGCCCGCGATAGCTAGCAACAGCGGGCGGCCGCAGGGCAAGCCCACGTCATGTGACTGCCATTTCGCGGGCTGGGAAACCGCCATTCCGGGGTCGCCGGCACGGGCATTCCGGCGCATCTGATTGACTGCTGGCCGTGCGCCAGATCTACCCGGTTCAGGGCCCCGATCTCACGCCGGCGCCGAAGGCCGGGCCGGGCCCGCTGCCAGCCGTCGTGCAGGAGCTCGCCCACCTGTACGGGAACGAGGCCGCCTCAGACACCGCCGACCGCCGGCAGGCCGGGTGGCTGCGCGCCAACATGGTCTCCAGCGTCGACGGCGCCGCCTGGCTCAACGGGCGGTCGGGCGGACTGTCCGGACCCGCCGACCGCATGCTGTTCACCGTGCTGCGCAGCCTGGCGGACCTGATACTGGTGGGCGCAGGCACCGCCAGCACGGAGCACTACCGGCCAGCGCAGGCCGACGAGCTGTGGGCGGAGCTCCGGCCGCCAGGTGCGCCGGTGCCGGCCATCGCCGTCGTAACCGGCAGGCTGCGCCTCGATCCCGACGACCGGTTGCTCGCCGGCGCGGCCCCCGGCGCGCAGACGATCGTGATTACGACCGCGTCCGCTCCGGCCGACCGCAAGGCGGCGATCGCCCGTCATGCCCGGATCATCGAGGCCGGCCAGCAGCGGGTCGATATCCCCACGGCGATCGCCGAGCTCCGCCGCCTCGGCCACGCCCGGATCCTGACCGAAGGCGGTCCTACCCTGCTCGGTCAGCTCGCCGAGACCGGGCTGCTCGATGAGCTGTGCCTGACGACCAGCCCGGTGCTGGGCGCGGGGACCGCCGGCCGCATCCTGCACGCGACTGACGGCATGACATCCCGGCTGACCCTCAGGCACGTGCTGGCCGACGAGAGCTTCCTGTTCAGCCGCTACGTCCGTGACCACTGAACGCACCTAGGAGCGCGTCATGGCATTGCACGCCAAGGTCGACGAGGCCCGCGGGCCCGAGTTGCTCGACATCAACCCGCTGTACAGCCGGATCGACCACGCGGTGCCCAAACACCGGCTCCCGATGCATTCCATGGATCCGGACGCCGCGCTTCAGATCATCAGAGACGAACTGATCCTGGACGGCAACGCCCGGCTCAATCTGGCAACGTTCGTGACGACGTGGATGGAGCCGCAGGCCGACCAGCTGATGGCTGACTGCTTCAGCAAGAACATGATCGATAAGGACGAGTACCCGCAGACGGCGGAGCTGGAGCGGCGCTGCGTCAACATCCTCGCCCACCTGTGGCATGCACCTGCCGCTAGCCCCGTCGCAGCGGCAGGCGATGCGAGCGCGGACGACAGCGAATCCGACTCCGCCACCGGCTGCTCGACCACCGGGTCCAGCGAGGCCGCCATGCTGGGCGGGCTCGCCCTACTCTGGCGCTGGCGCGCCCGCCGCGCCGCTGCCGGGGTGAGCGCGCCGAGCGAGAAGCCGAACCTGGTGATGGGTGCCAACGTGCAGGTGTGCTGGGAGAAGTTCTGCCGGTACTGGCAAGTCGAGCCCAGACTCGTGCCGATGGAGCCTGGCCGGCTCCACCTGACTGGACCGGAGGCTGCCGCCCGCTGCGACGAGAACACGATCGGCGTCGTCGCCATCCTCGGCTCCACCATGGATGGCAGCTACGAGCCGGTAGCGGAGATTGCCGCGGCGCTGGACGCGCTGCAACGGCAGCGCGGATGTGACATCCCCGTGCACGTGGACGCGGCGTCCGGTGGCTTCGTGGCCCCGTTCCTGGCCCCTGACCTCGAATGGGACTTCCGGGTGCCGCGGGTCGCCTCGATCAACAGCTCCGGCCACAAGTACGGCCTCGTGTATCCCGGTGTCGGCTGGATTATCTGGCGCGACTCGGCCGCGCTGCCTGATGACCTGATCTTCCGCGTGAACTATCTCGGCGGGCAGATGCCGACGTTCGCGCTGAACTTCTCCCGGCCGGGCTCCCAGGTGGCAGCGCAGTACTACAACTTCGTGCGGCTCGGCTTCGAAGGTTACCGGCAGGTTCAGCTCGCCTGCCAGAACGTGGCGCGCTACCTGGCCACCGAGATTGCCGCCATCGGGCCGTTCGAGCTGCTGTCAGACGGCTCCGATCTGCCAGTACTCGCCTTCAGGCTGACCGATCCCGACGCGGGCGGCTATACCGTCTTCGACGTGTCGGAGCGGCTGCGCCAGCGCGGCTGGCTCGTCCCGGCTTACACCTTCCCTGCGGACATGCAGGACACCGCCGTGCTGCGGATCGTGGTCAGGAATGGCTTCAGCCGAGACCTGGCCAACTTGCTGCTCGGTGACCTGCGGGCCCAGGTCGAGGCACTCTCGGCAGCCGAGTGCAGGCCCGTGCCGCTGATGCCACCTGGCGAGCGCAGCGGCTTCGCGCACTGAGCCGGACGGAGTCCACTGTGGCCGAGGCAGGCCGCCGCGCGTCGTGGAAGCATCACTGACATGACCACGGCCGGCGGCGACATCGAGGTCTTCATCGAATCGGGCAGCAGGCGCTGCTTCGCTTCCGCGCTGGACTGGCCCGGCTGGGCGCGCAGCGGGAAGACGGAGGAGCTGGCCGTCGCCACGCTGGCCGATTACCTGCCGCGGTACGCCGGGATCGTGCGGCGTGCCGGGCTGAGCGCGCCTGCCGGAACACTGGTCGTCGTCGAGCGGCATGCGGGCATCGCGAGGAATGCTGACTTCGGCGCACTGGGCGAGGTCGCCGAAGCGGACCGCCGCGGGCTGACCGCGACCGACGGGACCCGGCTGGCGAGCCTGCTGGAAGCGGCATGGACGGCTTTTGACCAGACCGCCGCAGCCGCCCCGGCCCAGCTACGCAAGGGCCCGCGCGGCGGGGGACGTGACACCGATCAGGTCGTCACTCACGTCGCGGACGCCGAGCTGGCTTATGCGCGGAAGATGGGCGTGTCGCTCTCCAAGGAGGAACGAGCCGGAGCCGACGCATCGAGCCGGCTCCGCAGCATGATCGCCGCGGCGCTGCGGAACCCGCCGGGACTCGTGACTCCGCCAGATGGCTGGCCGCCGAGGTACGCAGCCCGGCGATTCGGCTGGCACGTACTCGACCACCTGTGGGAGATCGAGGACAAGAGCGAGCCGGCCTGAGCAGCAGTCGCTGCGGCGGCTGACATGCGGATCAGCACGTGCCTCAGGCGGCGCTGCTGCCGCGGAGCAGCACGCCGGCGACAAGTTCGGGATCATCCGTCATCGGCACGTGCCCGCAGCCCCGCAGCAGGACGAACTGCGCCGTCGGCAGCTGAGCCTTCGCGACGAGCGCCTGCCGCCGGGACAGCAGCCGGTCGTGAGCTCCCCAGGCGATGGTGACCGGCACGTCAGCCGGAACCTGGCCGGTGAACTGGTCGACCCCAGCTAGGACGACGTCCAGCGCGTCTCCGGCGGCCAGGAATGCCGCCATATCGCTGTTCGCCTGCTCAGGCGTCAGCCGCGACGGGTGGCTCACCACCGCGCTGTACACCAGGCCGCGGCCAGCCGTGCTGCGCAGCAGCGCCGGAGCCACCGGCTCCAGAACTCGCCCGGCGGCCTGCATGGCCCTGAAGATTGTGCGCGCGTACAGCATGTCGGCCCGGTTGCGGAAGAATCCGGCCGGCGACAGCGCCGTCACCGAGGCCGCCCGGCCTGCAGCGCCCGCCTCAAGCGCGAGCCGGCCCCCGAGTGAATTGCCAGCCAGATGCGGCCGCTCGAGCCCGAGCTCATCCAGGAGGCCGAGTACGGCGTCTAGCAGCACCGGGACGGGCGGCCGCCCGCCTGTCACCAACGGCGGCGACTCGCCGTGGCCGGGCAGGTCGACGAGGATCAGTTCCCGGTACGGCGCGAGCAGGTCCACGACGGCGTTCCATGCCTGCCGACGGTGGCTGACGCCATGGAGAAGGATCAGCGGCGGGCCGGACCCGGTCCGGTCATAGGCCAGCCCCATCGTGATCCTCCCCAGCGCGCCGCATTCATGCGATAGGCCGGCCTGGCCAGCCTACGTTGGGCGTGACTTAGCTACTGCGGCCCTTCTCTTCGGGCCACGATGGATAACTCTCGCCCAATCAACTGGCACGGCCCGGGGCCAGGCAAGGCGAGGATTCGGATCAGGCGCCCTTGCGCAGCCGGTCGAGCGCCTCCGCGAGGATGGCGGCGCCGTCTCTGTCATTGCGGCGCTCCTTGACGTAAGCAAGGTGAGTCTTGTAGGGCTCGGCGTGCGGCGGTGCGGGCGGGTTGGCCTCGTCCTGGCCTGCTGGCAGGCCGCAGCGCGGGCAGTCCCAGAACTCGGGGATGGCCGCATCGCTGGCGAAGCTCGGAATGGTCTCGTGCCGGTTGCAGCACCAGAAAGACACTCGCACTCGCGGCGCTGCCTCACCGCGCTCGGCCTCACCCATTGGGCCTGCCCCAACCCGGCTGCCGCGTATGGCGTTGCCACTACTCACTGCTCACCCCTTGCTCCAAAAACGTGCGGCGCGCCTGGCCGCACTTGCCGCCGCACCGGCCCTCATGCCCTATGCAGTTCGTGCCCTGCGAAGATCAGCGCCCGCTTCAGCCCAGTGTCTGTCCCGGATCGCCGGTCGTGGTCGTCCGTAGATCCTCAGTGCTTGTCCAGGATCCCGAGACCGACGATGCACACGAACCAGATGATTCCAGTGAAGATGGTGATCCGGTCCAGATTCCGCTCAACCACTGACGACGAACCGAGGGAGGAGGAGATGCCGCCGCCGAACAGGTCGGACAGGCCGCCGCCCTTGCCCTTGTGCAGCAGCACCAGCAAGATCATCAGCAGGCTGGTGATGATCAAGATCACTGACAACGCGACAGTCACTGCGGTATCTCGTCTCTCTATGCTCGGCGGCGCCGCATATCGCCCCGCGCGGTGACCGCAGGCTCGCCACCCATCCGTGGGAGGCGACGCCGCGTACTACCGCGCGGGTGGTGCACCGGGGCCTCGCCTCCTGCGGGTAGGAGGCAGAGCCCTGGGGTTCACGGGGGGCTAACCCCCCGTGGCTCACGATACCTGCAGATTCTCACGAACTCGCCGGCATCCAGGCTCGCGCCGCCGACTAGCGCCCCGTCCACATCCTGCTCGGCCATGATCGCGGGCATATTGTCAGGCTTCACTGACCCGCCATACAGGATACGCGTACTCGTCCCCGTCGCGTCCCCGTGAATGGCGGAAATACGGCCCCGGATCGCGCCGCAGACCTCCTGAGCGTCCTGCGGAGTGGCCACTTCCCCGGTTCCGATAGCCCACACCGGCTCGTAGGCCACGACCATCCCGGCCACCTGGTCGGCTGTCAGCCCGGCCAGACCACCGTCTAGCTGGCCAAGCGTGTGTTCCAGCTGCTGGCCAGCCTCGCGGACCTCGAGCGGCTCGCCAACGCAGAGCACCGGTGTCATGCCGCGCGGCAGAATAGCCCGGACCTTGGCGTTGATCAGGGCGTCGTCCTCGTGATGGTACTGGCGCCGCTCCGAATGCCCGGCCAGCACGAACTGACAGCCAAGCTTGGCCAGCATGCGGGCGGAGATGTCGCCGGTGTACGCCCCGTCCTCGCGCGGGGAGACATCCTGCGCCCCGTACAGCAGCCGGAGCTTATCGCCGTCAATCAGGGTCTGGACGCTGCGCAACGCGGTGAACGGCGGCAGGATCCCGATGTCGGCGGCGGTGAAGTCGCTGTCGGTCAGCGAGAATCCGAGCTTCTGGGTGAGCGCGATCGCCTCGAGATGGTTGCAGTTCATCTTCCAGTTGCCGAGGACCAGCGGCTTCCGGCGGGCCGCTGCGGTCACCGGGCGTCGCCCGCCGCGACCGCGTCGTCGGCCAGTGCAGCAAGCCCGGGCAGGGTCGTTCCCTCCAGGTACTCGAGGCTGGCCCCGCCGCCGGTGGAGATGTGGCTGAAGCCGTCCTCACGCAGCCCAAGCCGGCGCACTGCCGCGGCTGAGTCGCCGCCGCCCACGACGGTCAGGCCGGGGAGCTTGCTGATCGCCTCGGCAACGGCCCTGGTACCAGCCGAGAACGCCGGGAACTCGAACACGCCCACCGGCCCGTTCCAGAAGACGGTCGCCGCGTCGGCCAGCTTCGCGGCAAACAGCTCCCTGGTGGCTGGTCCCATGTCCACGCCTTCGCGGTCGGCCGGGAAGTCGGTCACCGGGTACACCTCATGATCAGCATCGGGAGCGAAGCTGGCTGCCCCGACGAGGTCGACCGGGAGCACCAGTTCGACCCCGCGCGCCTTCGCGTCGGCCATGACCTTCCGGACATCGTCGATCTTGTCGGCCTCTAGCAGCGACTTGCCGACCTCGTAGCCCTTGGCTGCCAGGAACGTGTAGGACATGCCGCCGCCGATCAGGATCCGGTCAGCCTTGTCCAGCAGGTTTGAGATGACCGCCAGCTTGTCCGAGGGCTTGGCGCCGCCGAGCACGACGACGTAGGGGCGAGCCGGATCGGCGGTGAGCTGCTCCAGCACAGCTACCTCAGCCAGGACCAGGTCCCCGGCGGCGTGCGGCAGCAGTCCGGGGACGTCGTACACGCTGGCGTGCTTGCGGTGCAGGGCGCCGAAGCCGTCCGCGACGTACCGGGTGGCCAGCGCGGCGAGCCGCCGGGCGAGCTCGGCGCGCTCGGCCGGATCCTTGCTGGTCTCGGCTGGCTCGAACCGGATGTTCTCCAGCAGGGCAACCTCGCCGTCGGCCAGGCCGGCCGCGATCGCCCTGGCCGACTCCCCTGCCACGTCCGTGGCCAGCGGAACGGGCGCGCCGAGCAACTCCGCCAGCCTGGCCGCAACTGAGGCCAGCGAGGGGCCGCCCGCTGCCCGGTCGGCATAGCTGTCGCCTTTCGGCCGCCCCAGGTGCGCGACGATCAGCACCCTGGCCCCGCGCTCGCGCAGCTTGTTGATGGTCGGCAGGCTCGCTCGGATGCGGCCGTCGTCGGTGATCGTGGTGCCGTCCAGCGGCACGTTAAGGTCCGCCCGGAGCAGGACGACCTGCCCGGTGACGTCCAGTCCCTCGATGCCCTTCATCCGCAGCCCTCAGGACTGGGCGAGCAGGCTCGTCCCGACCAGGGCGGCGAGGTCGGCCAGCCGGTTGGAATAGCCCCACTCGTTGTCGTACCAGCCGATCACCTTGACCTGGTCACCGAAGACCATGGTCAGCTGCGAGTCGAAGGTGCACGAGTACGGCGTGCCGACGATGTCGGAGGACACGATCGGGTCGGCGGTGTAATGCAGGTACCCCTTGAGCGGCCCGTCGGCAGCGGCGCGGTAGGCAGAATTGACCTCATCGACGCTGACCTCCCGGTCGAGCTGGACGACCAGGTCGGTCACCGAACCGTCCACCACCGGGACCCGCATGGACATCCCGTCCAGCTTGCCCTTCAGCTCGGGCAGCACGAGCGCCGTGGCCTTGGCCGCGCCGGTCGTGGTCGGGATGATGTTCTGCGCGGCCGCCCTGGCCCGCCGCAGGTCCTTATGCGGGAAGTCGAGTATCACCTGGTCATTGGTGTAGGCGTGGATGGTCGTCATCAGCCCCTTGCGGATGCCGAAGCTGTCATTGAGAACCTTGGCCATCGGCGCCACGCAGTTCGTCGTGCAGGACGCGTTGGAGATGATGTTGTGTCGCGCCGGGTCGTAAGAGTCGTCGTTGACGCCCATCACGATCGTGATGTCCTCGCCCTTGGCCGGTGCTGAGATGATCACCTTCCGAGCGCCGCCAGCCAGGTGCTTCCCGGCGTCCGCTGCGGTGGTGAACCGGCCGGTGGACTCGATCACGACGTCAACCCCGAGCTCACCCCACGGCAGCGCGGCCGGGTCCCGCTCGGTCAGCATCTTGATCGAGTGACTGCCGATCCGCAGGACATCGCCGTCCGCGGTCACGTCGACGTCAAGCGTGCCGAGGACCGTGTCGTATTTCAGCAGGTGAGCGACGGTCGCGAGGTCGCCAAGGTCGTTCGCCGCGACGATCTCGAGGTCGCCTCCGGCGCCAGCGTGCACCGCCCGCCAGAAATTCCGCCCAATCCGGCCAAACCCGTTAATTCCCACCCGGACACTCACTGCAGTACACTCCCTGGTCTCGTCCGCAGCTAGCGGTCGCAACCCTACCGGAACAGCCGTCGTCCGCGACGACTGAGCGGCCCTGGGCGGCCCAGGGCTGCCCTATGCTGGCTCCCGTTGCCTTGCCAGGCTCGGCCGGCGCGGAGGAGAATCCCCATGATCCAGGGCGTCAGCCGGATGACCTCCAGGCCCGCCGGGAGGGCGAGCACCGTCCTCGCGCTGGGCCTTGCTGTTGCCGCCGCAGTTGCCGGTGCCGTTCTCTGGGGCCTGGTCGCCCTGGTGATCCACCGCCAGCTATCGCTGATCGGCCTGCTCATCGGCCTCGGCGCGGGCGCAGCCGTGGCCAGGTACCGGCCTGGGCACCGGCCGACCCTTATCGCCGGCGCCGTCATCGCCGTGGGCGGCTGCGCCCTCGGCACCTTCCTGGCGATCGTCTTCACACTGCTTGACTCACAGGTCAGCCTCAGCACGATCGTCTCGAACCTCAGCATCATCCTGCACGGCTACCCTGGCGCCGTCGGCGACATCGGGCTGCTGTTCTGGCTCATCGCCGCATACGCCGCCATCAGGGTCCCGCTGCGCAGCCAGCGAGCGGCGGCAGCGCTCCCGGCCGGGGCATCCGGGCCAGCGCCGGCCGATCCATCACCAGGCAGTCCGGCACCTGACGGTCCGGCAGCTGACGGTCCGGTGGCTGACGGCCTCGCGCCCATGACCGACACCGCGCCCGGCGCGGCCGGCGAGCCAGACGCCGGGTCGCCGCCTGCGGCCGGCTACGGATCCTCAGCTGACCTGTGTCCGTGATGAGCACGGGAACGGCGGTGATCAGGGCACCAGCATGTCCGCCGTCAATGTGGCTTCGGTATTCGGCACGCCAAGTTCCATCGCCCGGCGGTCTGCCAGCGCGAGCAGCCGCCTGATCCGGCCGGCGATCGCGTCCTTGGTCAGGGCCGGCTCGGCCAGCTGGCCGAGCTCCTCCAGGCTCGCCTGGCGGTGCTTGATCCGCAGTTCGCCGGCCACGATCAGGTGCTCGGGCGCCTCGTCGCCGAGAATCTCGAGCGCCCGCTCGACCCGGGCGCCGGCCGCGACGGCGGCGCGGGCACTGCGCCGCAAGTTGGCGTCGTCGAAGTTGGCGAGCCGGTTCGCGGTGGCCCTGACTTCGCGGCGGATGCGGCGCTCCTCCCAGGCGAGCACGCTGTCGTGCGCGCCCAGCCGGGTCAGCAGCGCGCTGATCGAGTCACCATCGCGGACCACAACCCGGTCGACGCCACGCACGTCGCGGGCCTTGGCATGAATCTTCAGCCGGCGGGCGGCGCCCACCATCGCCAGCGCAGCCTCCGGGCCCGGGCAGGTCACCTCGAGGGACATGGATCGGCCCGGCTCGGTCAGGCTGCCGTGCGCGAGGAACGCACCGCGCCAGGCGGCCTCACAGTCGCAGGTCGTGCCCGAGACCACCTGGCGGGGCAGGCCGCGAACCGGGCGGCCACGGTTGTCGACGAGGCCGGACTGCCGGGCCAGGCTCTCGCCGTCGGTGTGCACCCGGACGACGTACCTGTTGCCCTTGCGCAGCCCGCCGGGGGCCACTACGACCAGGTCGGAGGCATGCCCGAACACCTCGGCAATGTCCTTGCGCAGGCGGCGCGCCGCCGCCCCGGTGTCCAGTTCGGCCTCCACGACGATTCGGCCGGCCGCCAGGTGCAGGCCACCCGCGAACCGCAGGATGGTCGACACCTCGGCCTTACGGCAGCATGGCTTCAGCACCGTTACCCTGCTGAGCTCATCCTTGACCAGGCCGGTCAGCGCCATCGGTCACTCCCCCTCAAATATCTGCGCGAATGCGCCTGCCAGGCGCCTCGGATCGTGCCGTGGCGAGCCGTCGTCGACGGCCAGATCGGCCAGCACGAGACGGGCGCCGAGCAGTCCAGCGGTCTTTTCCAGGTCGGGCGTCGCCCCCCCGGCCGCGGCACGGTCGGCAAGCACGACGTCAATCGCCAGATCAGGCGCGTGGTCCGCCAGGACCTCCAGGTGGGTGTGCGGCGAGAAGCCCTCCGTCTCACCGGGTTGCGGCGCCAGATTCAGCGCTACCAGCCTCCGCGCTCGAGTACCTACTAGCGCCGCGGCCAGTTCCGGTACCAGCAGGTGCGGTAGCACGCTGGTGAACCACGAGCCCGGTCCGAGCACCACCCAGTCCGCCGCCCCGATCGCCTGCACTGCCTCCGGGCACGCGGGCGGGTCGGCGGGTATCAGCGATACCGACCGTACTCGTCCTGTGGTCTCCGCGCAGGCCACCTGACCCCGAACTGTGCTCAGCTCGTCCGGCCTGTCCGGATCTGCCCCCTCAACTTCTGCCACCAGATCGAGTGGCACCGCTGACATCGGCAGCACCCGGCCATGCGCCCCGAGCAATCTGGCCACCCACTCCAGGCCCTGGACGGTGTCGCCGAGCAGCTCCCACAGCGCCACGATCAGTACGTTGCCAACCGAATGACCGGTGAGTCCCTCTTCACCCTGCAGGTCGCCGCCGCCCGCGAACCGATGCTGGATCACCCGGCTCCAGGTGGTGCCCCAGGCATCGTCACCGCAGAGCGCTGCCAGTGCCATTCGCAGATCACCGGGCGGCAGCACTCCGAACTCCCGGCGGAGCCTGCCGCTCGACCCGCCATCGTCGGCGACGGTCACGACCGCGGTCAGGTCCCTGGTGACCCGTCGCAGGCCCGACAATGACGCATACAGGCCATGCCCGCCGCCGAGCGCGACCACCTTGCGGTTCTGCGGCCTGCCGGGCGTAGTGGCAGATTCGGTCATGCTGACACGCGGCCGTCCTACTCGCGGCCCAGGTCGCGGTGCGCAACCTGAATGCCGGGCCATTTCTCCGACAGCCTGGCCGCCATCTCATCCGCTATGACAACGCTGCGGTGCTTGCCGCCGGTGCAGCCGACTGCCAGCAGCACGAAGTGACGACCGCTCTTGTCGTAGCCAGCCAGCGCGATCTCGACCGCGCGCACGAATGCGTCGAGGAACTCGGTCGCACCTGGCTGGCTGAGGACGTAATCGATGACCGCTGCGTCGCGGCCGGTCTGCGGGGCCAGTTCCGGTACCCAGTGCGGATTCGGCAGGAACCGGCAGTCGGCCACCATGTCCGCGTCCATCGGCAGGCCGTACTTGAATCCGAACGAGACGACGCTGACGCGCAACGCCGCTTCGGCTTCGGTGGCGAAGGCGTCACGCATCCTGGCGCGCAGTTCGTGCACGTTCAGCGCACTGGTGTCCAGGATCAGGTCAGCCTCAGCGCGCATGCCCTGCAGCAGCTCGCGCTCTGCCGCGATGCCGTCTACTATCCGGCCGCTGCCCTGCAGCGGGTGCGGCCGGGCCACACTGTCAAACCGGCGTACCAGCGTCTCGTCTGCCGCCTCCAGGAAAACCACGTACGGCCGGACGCCGCGCGCATTAAGGTCACTGATCGCCGACTTCAGATCAGTCGAGAACGCGCGGCTGCGGATATCAACAACAGCGGCAAGCCGTGGCACCGCTTCGCCGGCCCGCCTGGCCAGATCTGCCATGGTGGGCAGCATGTCGGCGGGCAGGTTATCGGCGACGAACCAGTCCAGGTCCTCCAGCGACTTTGCCGCTGTGCTCCGGCCGGCCCCTGACAGCCCGGTAATGATCACGATCTCCTGCTGCGTCATCCCGTCCGCGTCCATCCCGCCCCGCCCCCATCAGCACTGTCGCTGTGCGCGCTGGCCGGATGCCCGCCCGCACCGCTCTTGCCGACTGCACGATCGTTCCCGCCCGCACTGCTCATGCCCGCTGCACTTCCGTCGCCGGCTGCACTTCCGTCGCCGGCTGCGCTGTCATTGCCGGCTGCACTTCCGTTGCCGGCTGCGCTTCCGTTTTCGTGCAGCGCCGCATACACCGCCGCGGCCGTCCGCTGGCCCAGCCCTTGCACGGCGGCAATCTCCTGCACCGTCGCCGCGGAGAGCTTGCGCACCGACCCGAACTGGCGCAGTAGCGTAGCGCGTCGCGCCGGGCCCAGCCCAGGGATGTCATCGAGTTCACTGACAGTCAGCGCGGCCCGGCGCTTGGCCCGGTGATAGGCAATCGCGAACCTGTGCGCCTCGTCGCGGACGCGCTGCAGCAGGTAAAGGCCCTCGCTGCTGCGCGGCAGGATCACCGGCCCGTCTTCGCCGGGCAGCCAGACCTCTTCCAGCCGCTTGGCCAGGCCGCAGACCGCGACGTCGACGATGCCGAGCTCGTCGAGCGCGCGCACCGCCGCCGCCACCTGAGCCGGGCCGCCGTCAATCACCAGCAGGTTCGGCGGGTAGGAGAACTTATGCCGCGCCAGGCCCGTCACCGGCTGGCCCGGCCGACCCCGCTCCCTCGGCGCCTGCCTCCGCAGTGGCACCACTGGTGCTGGACTGGCCGGCTTTCTCGCCGAGGTAGCGCCGGAACCGCCGCGTGATCACCTCATGGATGGCAGCGACGTCATCCGTGCCATCCAGGCCCTTGATCGCGAACCGGCGGTACTCAGATTTCCTCGCCAGGCCGTCTTCGAAGACGACCATTGACGCCACCACGTGCGTTCCCTGCAGGTTGGAGACGTCATAGCTCTCGATCCGCAGCGGCGCGTCGTCCAGCCCGAGTGACTCCTGGATCTCGCTCAGCGCGACACTGCGAGTGGTGAGGTCACTGGCCCGGCGCGTCTTGTGCAGTGCGAGCGACTCGCCCGCATTCCGGGCCACAGTGTCCAGCAGCGCCTTCTTGTCCCCGCGCTGCGGCACTCGCAAGCTGACCCGGCCGCCGCGCCTTCCGGTCAGCCACTCCTCCACCGTGGCCTGATCAGGCGGCAGCGCGGGCACCAGCACCTCGCGCGGGATCGCCGAGGGCTCATTGGCAGCTGAGCGGCTGCGGCCAGCTCGGCTGGTGGCCCCGGCCGACGCTGTCGGCCGATCCGAAGCGACGGGGTCGGAGTCATAGACCTGGCCGAGGAAGTGCTCAACAAGATCGGCAGTGCTGACGTCCTCCACCTTGTCCAGGACCCAGCCGCGCTGTCCGCGCACCCGGCCACCGCGGACGTAGAACACCTGCACCGCGGCCTCGAGCTGATCCTCCGCCAGCGCGATCACGTCACAGTCAGTGCCGTCGGGCAGCACGACCGCCTGCTTCTCCAGGGCGCGCTGCAGCGCCTGGATGTCGTCACGCAGCCTGGCGGCCCGCTCGTACTCCTCGGCGGCTGACGCCGTCCGCATCTGTGCTTCCAGCCGCCGGGTGAACTTGCCGGTCTGGCCGGCCATGAAATCGCAGAATTCCTCGGCCAGCGCCCGGTGGTCGGCCGCATCGATCCGGCCGACGCACGGCGCTGAGCACTTGTCGATGTAGCCAAGCAGGCACGGGCGGCCGATCTGGCCAGCGCGCTTGAAGACTCCGGCTGAGCAGGTCCGGACCGGGAACACCCGCAGCAGAGTGTCTACTGTGTCCCTGATTGCCCAGGCGTGCGAGTAGGGCCCGAAGTACCGGACGCCGCGACGCTTAGCCCCGCGCATGACCTGTACCCGCGGGAACTCCTCGTCCATGGTGACGGCCAGGTACGGGTAGCTCTTGTCATCGCGGTAGCGGACGTTGAACCGGGGATCGAACTCCTTGATCCAGGAGTACTCGAGCTGGAGCGCCTCGACCTCGGTGCCTACGACGGTCCAGTCCACCTGCGCGGCGGCCTGCAGCATCGACTGAGTGCGCGGGTGCAGGCTCGCGAAGTCGGCAAAGTAGGAGTTGAGCCGGGAGCGCAGGTTCTTGGCCTTGCCGACATAGACGACCCGGCCCCGGCCGTCACGAAACCGGTAGACGCCAGGCGACTCCGGGATTGAGCCGGGCGCCGGCCGGTAACTCGCCGGATCTGCCACAGGGCAACTCTATGCACTCGCGGAGACAGTGCTCTCCAAGCTCTGGCCAGGTTGCCCAGGCTCTGGCCGGAATCCTGACAGGCAAATCCGGCACCGGGTCACGAGCGCCCTGCGGACGCGGCGGTAGCTTGCGCCGGGGCTACTCGCCGGCCTCGGTGTGCGCCGCGCGCAGCAGAGCCAGGACTTCGCTCTCCCGGTACCGGCGGTGACCGCCGAGCGTCCGGACCGATGTCAGCCGGCCGTCCCGCGCCCAGCGCGTCACAGTCTTAGGATCGACCCGGAACATTGCCGCCACTTCGGCGGGAGTCAGGAGCCTCTCGGCATCCGGGACTGTCCTGCCGCTCATCCCGATCGCCTCCTGCCCCAGGCCGGCCTGAGCCAGTCCCGGATTTGCTTTCATCCCTTTACCCACTGTAGCGCTAACTTCTTAATACGGGCAAAATAGCGTCCGGCAGACGGCAGCCGGAGCGCTGAGCTCCCGCCATTCGTCAGCCAGACCGCGAGTACTCGGCCGGCGCGAAGATGACCACGACGGCAAGATCCTCGGTTATCTCGGTGAATCTGTGTACTTCCCCGGCTGGGACGTAAATAACAGAGCCCGGACCGACTGGTACGCGAGCGCCGCCCGACTCCAGCGTGGCCCGGCCAGCGGTCACCAGGTAGATCTCGTCCTCGGTGTGCGGCTCCTGGCCGTCGAAGCCGCCGCCCGGGATTGAGTACGTGCCAACACTCAGGTCAGCTACCCGCAGGTGCTCGACCCAAGCGACCTGCTCCCCCGCTGCCGGCCCGCTGAACTGGCCGGCACTCGTGATGACCTGCATCGGCGCTGCTCCTCCGGGTTTCCCCTGACGCTGTGTCTTCCTCTGACGCTGTGCCCGGTGTGTCTGTCCTGCTACGCCGGCGCGAGCTGCGGCTCGCGCCACATCAGCCAGAACGTCGGCCCGCCGCCGGGGATGGTCAGCTCGGCAGTGACGCGGAATCCATGGCGCTGGTAGAACGGGACATTGCTTTCCTTGCTGCATTCCAGGTAGGCCGGCTCACCGGCAGCATCGCACCGGACCAGCCTTGACCGCATGAGCTCGCTGCCGACGCCGGTGCCCTGCGCAGGCGGATCGGTACCGATCCCGGACAGATACCAGTGCGGCCGCTCGGGATGAACTCGCTGCAGCGCGCCAAAGGTCACGCTGGCAACGGCCAGCCGGGATCGGAGCCTGAACACGACGGACGGCGTCGCCGCGAGCTGCCGCCACAGCGGGGGACGCCACGTTCCTGGTGCCATCCAGATCGCGCAGCCTTGCACCTGCCCGCCCGCGATCGCCACCTCGGTGCCGTCGGAGCGCAGGCCGGTGCCCCGAAGCGCCGATGCGAAGAACAGCGGAAGCCGACGCTGGCGCATCCGATCGTCAGGGAAGATCCACCGCATCACGGGATCGTCATCGAACGCCCTGGTCAGGGCTGCGACTGCGGCGTTCAGGTCGGCGCGAGCCAGCGGCCGGACGGTTCGTGCGCCGCCGCTCGTCTGGGCCACCTTGGCAGGGTATCAGCCGACCAGCGCAGTAGCGGATGACCGATTACGGCCGACGAAGAATGGCCGGAACTCGTCTGTTACGTGCGGATCGGCCGGAAAGGATCCGGGGCGGACGAGACAGCCACCGCCCTAGAAGCGGTCAGTGAGGACGAAGGAGGCACGCCCCTGCTCGTCGAGCTGCGCATCGAGCTCCCGGTCCTCGACGACGCCCGCTGCGTCCTGCTGTACATATACGCGGGCGCCAGCGTCGTCGATAACGGCGTCGTCGGGCTGGCGGCCCTCCAGGGACAGCGCCAGCCTTCCTTCCTCGCTGCCCTGCATGGACATGCGAAGTCCAGCGTCAGCCGGAACGCCCGGCTGGGACGTCAGCGCACGGATCGTGTCGGCGGCCCTGTCGGTTAGCGTCAGCACAGTCAGCACCTCGCTCGGTAGGTAACTGTGGGATGGCTGATGACCCTGCCCCGCTCCCCTCGGCTCAAACGGCTGCGAACAGAGAATCGGGACGGCCGCCCCGCCTAGGTGGAGAGCCGCCGCCGGCGTATCGCAAACCCCGCGGCTGCCCCGCCGGCGATGGCCCCAGCCCCGGCGGCAGCCAGGAAGACGATCGCCGTCGCCCGGCGCCCTGACCGAAACTCATGCACCGGCCAGCCGCGGTGCTCTGCCTCGGCACGCAGCCGCCGGTCGGGATTGACCACATTGGGGTGCCCGACCAGAGTCAGCATCGGCAGGTCATTGGCCGAATCGCTGTACGCCGTGCACCCGGCCAGGTCGAGCCCCTCCCGTTCGGCTAGCGCCCGGATCGCGGCGGCCTTGGCCTCCTTGTGCATCAGGCCGCCCACCAGGCGGCCGGTGTAGACGCCGTCCTCGATCTCCGCGACGGTCCCGAGCGCTCCGGTGAGGCCAAGCTCGCGAGCGAGGATCTCAGCCAGCTCGACGGGCGTTGCGGTCACCAGCCAGACCTGCTCGCCCGCTGCCAGGTGCCGCTCGGTCAGTTCCCTGGTGCCTTCCCAGATCCGGCTCGCCATGGTCTCGTCGTAGATTTCCTCGCCGAGCTGGACCAGCTCGGCAACGCTCCGGCCGGCGACGAACCCTAGCGCCGCCTGCCGCACGGCGTCGACCTGACCGAGGTCCTCCGTGCCGTGCAGCCGGAACGACAGGTGCCGCATGGTCATCCGAGCCACGTCACGCGGGCCGAGCATGTTGCGGGCGGCGAGGCCGCGGGCGAAATGGTAGATCGATGCCCCGCGGATGAGGGTGTTGTCCACGTCGAAGAACGCCGCGACGGGCAGGGTGAGGTCGACCGGACCCTGGTCCCGGCCGGGAAGTCCCGCATCGCCTGGCACCGGCAGCGTCGTCATTGCGCCGACGTTCTGCGTCCGGCGGGAGGCAGTGTCAGCCGGGCCGCGATGGTCGCGCCTGTGCGAGGGGCTGGCGCTCGTCGGCCGCGACGGTCAGGATAGCTGCGCATCTCACTGTGACAGTCGGCCCTACTGGTCACACTGTTACATCTGTGGCCAGCTATGTCACGCTTGCGTAATGGCATCGTGCGGTGGCGGAGCGAGATAGCCGTCCCGTCAGGCAGTCACCAGAATGACCTCGAGTGTGCGCGGGCCGTGCACGCCCTCCACGCGCTCTAGCTCGATGTCACTAGTCGCTGACGGGCCGCTGATCCAGGTCAGTGGCTTTGGTGCAGCGGCCGCGAGCCGTGCCACCGCCTCTGGCACCAGGTCAACGACCTGATCCGCAGCAACGATGCACAGGTGGTAGTCGGGAACGAGCGAGATGGCACGCCGACCCTGGTCCGGCGAGCCGTCCAGGATGATCGTGCCGGTTTCGGCTATGGCGACCGCCGCGCGAGTGATGACAGCGTCGAACGAGTCCAGTTCCGCTGCGCTGAGCCCGTCGTCGACGGTGACCTCAGCGAAAGCCGGCAGCGGCAGCCGCAACTCGGGCGGCACAACCACGGTGCGAGCATCGCGACGCTGCAATGCCGAGCTGATCTCGCCCTCCAGCGTCGCGGCCGTTGCGATTCGCACGAGGGCGCGGTAGTCCGTCAGGCGCTCGGCGAGCAGTCGGAGCAGCGGCTCTCCGGACAGCTCGCCCCGCTCGCGGTAGCTGCCCGCGGGATGCTCCGCACCCACGGGGGGCTCCGCCCCCCGTGTGCCCCCCGAAACCCCAACTGGGGAAGGCCCGGCCCGGCCGTTCCTGCTGGCAGCCCGGATCCTGGCAAGTACCTCGTCACGGGCGCTCACGGCGCGTCCCCAACCACGGGGGGCTCCGCCCCCCGTGTACCCCCCGCAACCCGGTGGGCGCGCTGCACAGTGTCGCGGTGCTCGCTGCGCCACCACTGGCGGAATGTCTGCCGCGGCGGCATGGGCGCGTCCCGTGCCTTCGTCCACGCCGCGAGCGGCGGCGGCAGCGCGCTAATCTTGCCCCGCCTGCCGAGGACGCGCCCGGCTCGCCCGGCCGACTGCGCCGCGGCATACCGGCGCGGGTCTGCCATCACCCAGGACGCCGCGGCCATGGTGATCGCCTCGGCCGATGGCATCCGGCGGGCACGGCGGGACTCCTCGACGTGCCGGGCGCGCAGGTGCACGAGCAGCGACGGAATGTCTATCTTGACCGGGCAGGCGTCGTAGCAAGCACCGCACAGTGACGATGCGTACGGCAGGGAAGCGTTGTCCTCGACACCAGTCAGCTGCGGCGACAGCACCGCCCCGATCGGTCCCGGGTAGACCGAGCCATATGCGTGACCACCAGTGCGCTCGTATACCGGGCACACGTTCAGGCACGCCGAGCACCGGATGCAGTGCAGCGCCTCGCGGCCGCGCGGATCGGCCAGCGCAGCAGTCCGGCCATTGTCCAGCAGCACCAGGTGGACCGACTGCGGCCCGTCACCCGGCGTCACGCCTGTCCACATCGAGGTGTAGGGGTTCATCCGCTCGCCGGTGGACGAACGCGGCAGCAGCTGCAGGAACACCCCGAGGTCGGCCCAGCGCGGGATCACCTTCTCGATGCCCATCACGGTGATGAGAGTCTGCGGCAGCGTCAAGCACATCCGGCCATTGCCCTCGGATTCCACCACGCACAGCGTGCCCGTCTCGGCGATGGCGAAGTTCGCGCCGCTGATGCCGACGGTTGCCGACAGGAACTTGCGCCGCAGGTGGCGCCGGGCCGCCTCGGCGAGCGCGGCCGGACTGTCCGTCAGGCCCGGGTCAACGTCAGCCATCTCGCGCAGGAAGATGTCACGGATCTCGGACCGGTTTCGGTGGATGGCCGGGACCAGGATGTGCGATGGCCGGTCGTGGCCCAGCTGCACGATCAGCTCGGCCAGGTCAGTCTCATAGGCCGAGATGCCCGCCTGGGCCAGCGCGTCGTTCAGTCCGATCTCGTCGGTGGCAAGCGACTTGACCTTGACCACCTCGGTGGCGCCGGCCTCCTGGACTAGCCGGGTCACGATGTTGTTGGCCTCGATAGCATCCCTGGCCCAGTGCACGATACCGCCGCCGGCAGTGACCGAAGCCTCTAGCTGCTCCAGATAGCGACCCAGATCAGCCATCGTGGCGGCCTTGATGGCCTGACCCGCCGCACGCAGCTCCTCCCAGTCCGGCAGCTCGCCGACCACAGCGGCGCGCTTAGCCCGGATGTGAGACGTCGCCTTGCCGAGATTGCGGCGCAGCTGACTGTCGCCGAGCGCACGCCGGGCCGCGACAGGGAAGGGCTCTTCCTGGCGCAGATGCCCGACGCCGCGCGGTGCGGTGGGCAGGCCAAGGAACGTGGTCATCAGCCGGCTCCCGGCGTGGATCCGGCACTGGCTGTCGAGGCGAGGATCTCGGCCAGGTGAACCGTCCTGACTCCGGAGCGGAGCCGGGATAGCCCGCCGCCGATGTGCATCAGGCACGAGGAGTCACCGGCCGTGCAGATCTCGGCGCCCGTGTCCAGCACGTTGCGCATCTTGTCAGCGAGCATCGCGGTCGAGGTGTCCGCGTTCTTGACCGCGAACGTACCGCCGAATCCGCAGCAGGTCTCGGAATCGGGCAGCGGTACCAGATCGATGCCGGACACACGCCGCAGCAGGCGCAGCGGCCTGTCGCCCACGCGCAGCATCCGCAGCGAGTGGCAGGTGGGATGGTAGGTCACCCGGTGCGGGTAATGCGCGCCGACGTCCTCGACGCCGAGAACGTCTACCAGCAGCTGGGATAGCTCGTACGTGCGCGCGGCCACCGCCTCGGCCCGGACGGCCAGCAGCTCGTCCCCGAGCCGCCGGGCCACCATTGCGTGCTGGTGGGTTATCGAGCCGACACATGAGCCTGATGGCGCGACGATCACCTCGTGCGGCTCGAAGGTGTCCACGTAACGGCGGATCAGCGGCAGCGCATCCCGCTGGTACCCAGTGTTCACGTGCATCTGCCCGCAGCAGGTCTGCTCCTCCGGGAACACCACCTCGTGCCCGAGTCGCTCCAGCACGGTGACAGTGGCGCGGGCGGCAAGCCGGGAACAGGGTGTCAGCCAGGCAGGTAGCAAACAGCGCGATCCGCGTCACACCTCTCAAGATAGAGTGCACTGCCTGACGGCCGGTGTACGACCGGCAGGCAAAATCGGGAGGCAGCGGTCGTTACGATCTGCGCGCTGGCATCGGCTGCTGCGCTGGCCTGGCTGTACCTGCTGCTCTGCCACGGCGGCTACTGGCGTACCGGCCACCGGCTGCCTCCGGCCACAGCGGGGCCGGGCCTGCTACCCGCCATCACCGCGATCATCCCGGCCAGGAACGAGGCCGACATCCTCCCGGCCTGCCTGCCCAGCCTGCTGGAACAGGGCTATGCGGGCCGGCTGAGGGTGATCGTGGTCGACGACGACAGCAGCGACGGCACCGCCAGGACCGCCGCCGAGCTCGGTGCGGCGGCGGGCAGCGATGCGCTCACGGTTATCAGCGCCCGCCCGACTCCGGTCGGCTGGGCAGGCAAGGTGTGGGCTATGTCAGAAGGCGTGCGGGCTGCAACCTCGCGCAGCGGCGGCGCGTCAGACAGCCGCGGCACCGAATACTTCCTGTTCACCGACGCCGACATCGCGTACGCGCCCGGTACGGTCGACGAGCTTGCCCGCTCGGCCGCCGGGCAGCCGGTACGCGCTGGTGTCCCAGATGGCGCTGTTGCGCGCAGGCAACTGGGCCGAGCGGCTGCTGATCCCTGCCTTCGTGTACTTCTTCGCCCAGCTCTATCCCTTCCGGCGCGTCAGCGGGCCGCGAGCCAGAACAGCGGCAGCGGCAGGCGGGTGCATGCTCGTCAGGGCCGATGCGCTAGCCGCCGCGGGCGGGCTGGCGAAGATCAGCGGCGCGCGGATCGACGACGTCGCTCTCGCCCGGCTGCTGAAGCGCGCCGGCGGCCCCTGCTGGCTCGGGCTGACCACCGATGTCGTCAGTCAGCGCCCCTACAACCGGCTGGCCGACATCTGGGACATGATCGCCCGGTCGGCCTACACCCAGCTGCACTACTCGCTTGCGCTGACCGCTGGTACGGTCGTCGGGCTGGCGTGGCTGTACCTGCTGCCACCGGTCGCGGCGATCACAGGTGTGGCCCTGCTCTCAGCAGGCGCTTCCGGTCTGACCGCTATCTGGCTGGCCGCGTCCGGACTGGCCGGCTGGCTCGTCATGTCCGTTACCTACCTGCCGATGCTCCGGCTCTACGGCCTGTCGCCGCTGCGGGCGCCAGGCCTGCCGCTGATTGCCGCGATGTACGCGGCAATGACAGCGGACTCGGCGCGGCGCCATCGCGCCGGCCGCGGCGGCGAGTGGAAAGGCCGCGTCATCCAGCCTGGCAGCTGAACGGCGCCAGCGCTCGCGGCGCTGCCGCGTTAGCTAGCTGGTGTACGCCTCAACGACGGCGCAGGCGCGGAGCACGGTGCCGCTCGTGCTCGGGTTCCCGCTGAGCCGGATCTCGGGAGTCAGGGTGTGCCTGCCGCGACTCAGCGGGATCACGTCCATCACCGTGCGAGTACCGTCGAACTGCTGATTCTCGGCGATGTTGCCAGGGCCGTACTGGTAGTCGATCACGCCATGCCCGGCATTCCAGGTGAGGCGCAACTCAGCGTCCGGGGTCACATTCGCGTCCATGCTGACGAAAGCTACGACGTCCCTGCCGCGCGAGCCTTTGTTGACCTTCACCTTCAGGCCGAACGAGCGGTATGACGACGTCCCGCCGGAGATGGTGACGGGAACGTTTTCGCACTTCTGCCGGGCCCATGCCGACGGGCTGCTAACCGAGCCGGACCGGCTGGCGTAGCGTGGTGCCGGCGCGGCGCGTTACGCACACGGATCGGTTGCTATCGCTCCCACGGACTACGCTCCAAGCATGAACGAGGCTGGCGTTACCCGTGTCGCCGTCTACATCGACTTCGACAACATCGTGATCTCGCGCTACGACCAGGTCCACGGACGCGGCCAGTTCCAGCGTGACAAGGCAAAGCTCAACAAGGCTGACCGGGCAAAGGCCGGTCCCGAGATTACGGAGAAGCTCGAGCGAGCCACGGTGGACATCAGCACCGTACTCGACTTCGCCTCGTCCTTCGGGACGGTCGTGCTTACCCGTGCCTACGCGGACTGGTCGACCCCGGTCAACGCCGACTACCAAGGCCAGCTGGTCAGTCGCGCCGTCGACCTGGTGCAGCTGTTTCCTACCGCTGCCTATGCCAAGAACGGCGCTGACATCAGGCTGGCCGTGGACGCTGTCGAGGACATGTTCCGCCTTCCCGACCTGACCCACATCGTGATCGTGGCCGGTGATTCCGACTACGTCGCGCTGGCCCAGCGATCCAGGCGCCTCGGCCGCTACGTCGTGGGTGTCGGCGTCGCGGGATCTACCAGCAGGGCGCTGGCTGCCGCATGCGACGAACTGGTGACCTACGACGCGCTTCCCGGCATCTCGCCTGCTACCGCTCCGGCTGGCCGGGCCAGTGAAACGCAGCCACCCGAGGTGGCCAGCTCTCCGTCCAGACGAAGCTCGCGCCGGCAGCCTGCCGCGGCGGCGGCCGGCGACGCTGACGTCGATTCCGAAGACCCGCAGGAGGTAGCGACTCGCCTGCTCGAACGCGCGCTGCGACTCGGTCAGGAAAAGGAAGACGGGGACTGGCTGCACAGCTCGGCGGTCAAGAGCCAGATGCGGCGCATGGACGCGTCGTTCAGCGAGAAGGCGCTCGGCTACCGGTCATTCTCCGATTTCGTCAAGTCACGGGAGGCCATCGCCGAGCTCGACGAGAGCGACCCGGTGCGGCTCGTGCGGCTCAAGCCGAGTCTGACTGCACCGTAGCCAGGTACGCCGGCCACGGTCGCCATCGGCCGCCAGTATTAACCTGCGACTAGCGGCACTAACTGCCGCCCCGCCGGCTGGTGATGGGGGGAGATCACACATGGCCGAAAGCTTTGCCGCAACGCTGGAGCGCTCGGATCAGATCGACAACACGGTGACGGGCCGCAAGACCGGACGGCAGATCACGATTCCCGTCTGGTTCGTCACCGAAGGCGGGAAGCTCTACCTCGTGCCGGTCCGGGGCTCTGACAGCGACTGGTTCAAGAACGTACTCGCGACACCGCACATACAGCTCACGGCCGACGGGGCGAGCATTAACGCCACCGCCACGCCGATTACCGACCCTGGCCGGGTGCGGTCGATCGTCGACAAGTTCCGGCAGAAGTACGGCGCCGACCAGGTTGCCGCGTACTACCCGAAGACGGACGTCGCACTTGAGGCAACCCTGCCGAAGTAGCCGGGTAACTACGTTCATTTAGGGATCATCCGGCGTTTACACCCAGGCTGCCGCCATGATCACGGCCCTGCATAGCCTGACGAGCGCGTAACAGCAACCCGACTGCCTCGGAAAGGCTATTCAGGGTGTTCCGTGACATGAGCGACACCGTGTGCGATGGTCCCTACCAGCTGCGCACCGAGCGAACACGCGACCATGCCGCGGGTACTGCACCCAGGAGCTGGGCGGACAGCTCGCGGATGATCGCGGTCATCCCCGAGACGATCTCCGGCCGGTACCTGGATGCCATCCCGGCCGACAGCGAGGACCGGGGCCACGACTAACCGGCCGGACGCTCCCGATCAGTCCGAGAAGGCCTCGGGCGGCGGACATGCGCACATGAGGTTCCTGTCGCCGTAGGCCTGGTCGATCCGCCGCACCGGTGGCCAGTACTTCGAGCGCCGGTCGCCGCCAGCCGGGTAGGCGGCGGTCTCCCGGTCGTAACCGTGCTTCCAGTCACTACTGATGAGCATGCTCGCGGTGTGCGGCGCGTTCTTCAGCGGGTTGTCGGCGGGGTCCCAGTCCCCGGAAGCCACGATGTCGATCTCATGCCGGATGGCGATCATCGCGTCGCAGAACCGGTCCAGCTCGGCCAGGTCCTCGCTCTCGGTCGGCTCCACCATGAGCGTGCCGGCCACCGGGAACGACATCGTAGGCGCGTGGAACCCGTAGTCGATCAGCCGCTTGGCCACGTCCTCGGCAGTGATTCCGGTATGCGCGGTGATCGGCCTCAGGTCCAGGATGCACTCGTGGGCGACGAGCCCTCCGCGCCCGGTGTAGAGGACCGGGTAGTGCTCGGTCAGCCGCCGCGCTACGTAGTTCGCTGACAGGATCGCTACCTGAGTCGCACGCCGGAGCCCATCCGCGCCCATCATCTTGATGTAGGCCCACGAGATCGGCAGGATGCCGGCCGACCCGTACGGCGCCGCCGCAACCGGGTGGCCGTGCTCTGCGTTGCCCGGCAGCCCGGGACCGGCCGGGTAGACCGGACCGGGCAGGAACACGCCCAGGTGCGCCCGCGCGGCTACCGGGCCGACGCCCGGACCGCCGCCGCCATGCGGGATGCAGAAGGTCTTGTGCAGGTTCAGATGTGAGACGTCGGCGCCGAACTTGCCCGGCTTGGCCAGCCCGACTAGCGCGTTCAGGTTCGCGCCGTCCACATAGACCTGCCCGCCTGCATCGTGCACGGCCTCGCACACCGCGCCGATCGTCTCCTCGAACACGCCGTTCGTTGACGGGTAGGTCACCATGATCGCGGCCACTGTGCCCTGATGCGCGTCCAGCTTCGCGCGCAGGTCGCCGAGGTCGATGGCGCCGTCGGCGCCGCACGTGACGACGACGACCCGCAGGCCCGCGAGCATCGCGCTGGCCGCGTTCGTGCCGTGCGCTGACTCCGGGATGAGGCAGACCGTCCGCTCCGGCTGGCCGACGGAGCGGTGGTAGGCCCGGATCGCGAGCAAGCCCGCCAGCTCGCCTTGCGAACCCGCGTTCGGCTGCAGGCTGATCGCGTCATAGCCGGTGATGTCCAGCAGCGCAGCCGACAGCTCGCCGATCAGCTGCTGGTACCCGGCTGCTTGCCCGGCGGGCGCGAACGGGTGCAGCCCGGCGAACTCTGGCCAGCTGATCGCCTCCATCTCGGCGGCCGCGTTCAGCTTCATCGTGCAGGAGCCGAGCGGGATCATCGAGCGATCGAGAGCTATGTCACGGTCGGCCAGCGTGCGCAGGTACCGCAGCATCGCGGTTTCGCTGCGATAGGTATGAAACACCGGATGGGTCAGGAACGAGCTCGTCCTCATCAATCCGGCTGGCAGGGCCGCGGCCGCCCCGGCTTCAGCAGCCTGCGCGGGCAGCGTCACCGGACGCCCGGCCAGCGCGCTGGCCACGGCCGCGATCTGCCCGTCGGTGGTCGTCTCGTCGAACGCAACGCCAACCTCGTCAGGACCCGCGAGGTAGACATTGATCCCCGCGGCGGCCGCGCGTGCGGCAGCGGCGGCCGCTTCCCCGGGCAGCACGAGCCGGACGGTGTCGAAGAAGGCCTTCGAGCTCGTTTCGTAGCCAAGGTCAGTCATCGCCTGAGCGAATCGCACCGCCTTGCCGTGCACCGACCGCGCGATCGAGCTGAGGCCATCCGGTCCGTGGTAGGCCGCGTACATGGCGGCGATGACCGCGAGCAGGACCTGGGCGGTACAGATGTTGCTGGTCGCCTTCTCGCGGCGGATGTGCTGCTCGCGGGCTTGCAGCGCGAGCCGGTAGGCCGGGTGCCCGTCGGCATCGACAGAGACGCCGACGATGCGGCCGGGCAGCTGGCGCTTGAGTGCGTCCTGCACGCAGATATAGCCAGCCTGCGGGCCGCCGTACCCCATCGGCACGCCGAACCGCTGCGTGCTGCCCACCGCTATGTCAGCGCCGAGCTCACCGGGCGGGGTCAGGAGCGTCATGGCGAGCAGGTCGGCAGCCACCACAGCCAGTGCACCTGCCTGGTGCACGGCGGCGGCCAACGGGGCCAGGTCGCGCACTTCGCCGCTGGCGGCGGGGTACTGCATCAGCACGCCGAACAGCTCGCCAGGCTCCTGCGCTGCGATCAGCTCGGGAGTGACCCGGCCGGTCACCAGCCTGATGCCGAGTGGCTCAGCCCTGGTGGCCAGAACGGCAAGGGTCTGCGGCAGGCAGTCGGAATCGGCCAGGAACACGCTGCCCTTACCGCGCGCGCGCCGGGCCAGCGTCATCGCCTCGGCTGCGGCGGCGGCCTCGTCCAGCATCGAGGCCCCGGCCACCGGGAGGCCAGTCAGATCCTCGACCATCGTCTGGAAGTTCAGCAGTGCCTCAAGGCGGCCCTGCGATATCTCCGGCTGATACGGGGTGTACGCGGTATACCAGGCCGGGTTCTCCAGCACGTTCCGCTTGATGACGGCCGGGGTATGCGTGCCGTAGTAGCCCAGGCCAATCATCGAGGTAGCAACGGCGTTCAGGCTGCCAAGCCGCCGCAGTTCGGCGAGCGCATCCGCTTCGGTCACTGCCTCGGGCAGGCTCAGCTCGGCATTCGCCAGCCCGCCCGGCAGTGCTGCGCGGGTGAGCTCGTCGAGTGAGGCATAGCCGACGACTTGAAGCATCCGGGCCTGGGCAACCTCAGCGGGCCCGATATGACGCTGACTGAATTCCACGGGAGCCTCCCAGAAGGTGACGAAACTCCCCATCTGTCAACCGCAGCGCCGCGGGCTTCAGAGTATGCACACTGCCCGGTCCTGCTTGCCTGAGAGGTTCCGGGGAGGTTGCCCCTTCGGCGCCTCGCGCTGGCTGCGCGAAGTCTCTCCCGGCCAGTGTGATGGCCTTCAGGGCACCGAGCCTACCCGAGCGGCGCACGATTCCGGGCCTGCTGGGTAACTAACCAGGCAGGCAGTCTGGGTGGGTCTATGGCCGGGGGGGCGTGAATGCCAGCCGGACGGGTGGCCGCGGTGCGAGGTATTGCGGTGATCACGGCCCTGGCCGGAGTTGTGCTCTCCGGCTGCGGCCTGTCTTTCAACAGCGGCGGCCGCGATCAGGCCTACCGCAGCGGCTACGCGGCTGGAGTCGCCGCCCGGGCCCATCACAAGTTTGCGCACGGGGCGACCAGGCTGCACGTCACGGCCTTCTGCGTCGAAACGGCCGCCACTGACGTCCGCAGCGTCAAGGGCCCAGTCCTGCCGTGGACCGAAGGGTTCGAGAAAGGCTGCCTGCACAAGTAAGCGCTGTATTAGCCAGGGCGGGGGGCTAACCAGTCCTGCGGGCCCTGCGGCTCGCCAGCTCATCCGCTGTCGCTGAGCCCGGCTCATCGCCCGGCCGCTCTGCGGGCAGCTCAGCCAGCGTGCCCTCGATCTCCAGCCAGACCCGGCCGAGCGCAATGCCGAACACGCCCTGCCCGCCTGCCAGCAGGTCGACGACCTCGTCCGGGGAGGTGCACTCATACACGCTCACGCCGTCGCTCATGAGCGTCACCTTGGCTAGATCGGCCGTCCCGTGGTCGCGCAGGTAGGCCACGGCCGCCCTGATCTGCTGGAGCGAGATGCCGGTGTCGAGCAGGCGCTTTACTACCTTAAGTACTAGGATGTCGCGAAAACCATACAGCCGTTGCGTACCGGAGCCACTGGCTGCGCGGATGCTCGGCTCTACCAGCCCGGTCCGGGCCCAGTAATCGAGCTGCCGGTAGGTGATGCCTGCGGCCGCACACGCCGTGGGGCCGCGGTAGCCCAGCTCCTCTTGCTGCTCAGCAGCTGGCTCGCCGAAAAGCAGTTCCTGCTGCCCGGCCGGCAAGCTCCCGCTGCCCGCGCGCTTAGGCGCTGGCCAATCGCCGGCAGGTACTGTGCTCCGCTTCACTGCCACACCCACCTCCGGCCCAGGGCGCGGGTTGCCCAGGTACACCTCTCGCACGTTAGGCCGCCGAGCGTGGCAACGTCAACGATCTCGGACGGCGCGTCGCGGTCCCGGTCAGGCGGCATATGGTCGGTCATAACGGCGCGTCCAGCGGCTCAGGTAGACCGGCCGAAATCCTCGGGAGTAATTGAGTCGAGGAACTCCCGGAACTTCTCGACTTCGTCTTCCTGCTCGTCCGGAATGGCTACGCCGGCCTCGTCCAGGATCTCGTCACGGACATAGATCGCGGCACCCGTGCGCAAGGCCAGCGCGATCGAGTCCGAGGGGCGGGCGCTGACCTCCCGGCCATTGGAGAAGATGAGATCGGCGAAGAAAATGCCGTCCCGGAGCGCGGTGATATTGACAGTGGTCAGCCGGACTTCAAGCACCTCGAGCATGTCTCGCATCAGGTCATGCGTCAGCGGCCGCTGGGGCACCATGCCCTGCTGCGCAAAGGCGATCGCCGTAGCTTCGTTGGGCCCGATCCAGATCGGCAGGTAGCGCTCGCCCTCGGTCTCCTTCAGCAGGACGATCGGGTTGTTCGTGGCCATCTCCACCCGGACGCCGACAACCTCCATCTGCCTCACGGCGGCTCCGTCCATATCCGCGCCTGCGCGCTGCGGTCACTTGCGGATCTGCCTACTGGCATTCCCCTTCGGCCTGCAGGCACTCCCTTTGTCAAAGTACACCCGCAATCGCAGGAGGCCAGCCCTCGGTCGGAGGCATGGCGGCGGCGAAAGCATCGCGGCGGGGATGCAGCAGACACCGTCATGCGCTGGCTCCCTCAACACCGCGCGCCGCCTGGCCGGCGTCGCGCTGACCGAGGTGGGATTGGCCGAGGGTTCCCTGCATCAGCCCGGCCTCAGCCAGGGCGCCTTCCACCAGGGCCCCGTGCAGGCCGAGTACCAGCTCGGCGAGCTCGACTGCAGTGCGAGCAGCGAGATCCCTGGCACCGGCCCCCCGCTGTCGCTGGATCGGCGCCACCAGGCTCTCGATCATGGTGGTCTCGCGCTCGGCCGCCGCCCTGACGGCCCTCAGGTGGCGTGCCTCAACGCCATACGCCGTCAGTGCCACCGCCGTCCTGGCAACCTGCAGGGCCTCCGGGGCGTACTGCCTGCCAATCCGCCTGAGCAGGCCGAAAGTCTCGAGCTCGGTGAGCAGCGCATCGGTCAGGCCCGCAGCCTCGACCAGTTCTCGCCTGCTCAGCGGCTGGCCCGGATGGATGCCTGCAGCGGGATGGCTGTCCGGGCCGGGATGTGCAGCCTGCCGCGACTGCACAGGCCGCCGCCAGCGAGTCGGCCGCCGCCGTCTCCAGCCTGGCTAGCCGCTCCCTGATGACCCGCAGCGGCAGATAGTGATCGCGCTGGGCCGCGAGAACGTACCTCAGGCGGTCAATGTCGGCAGCGCAGAATCGCCGGTAGCCACTGGGTGACCGCGCCGGAGCCAGCAGTCCCTCGGTCTCCAGGAACCTGATCTTAGAGACGCTGACGTCCGGGAAGTCAGCGCGGAGCTGGGCCAGGACCTCGCTGATGCCGAAGTATCCGTGCTGGGGCGGGCCGCTCATCCCCCGACCCGCGAGCCTCCGCCGTACTCGGCCGCAGGCCCTGGTCCGAGCAGGAACACCAGCCGGAACTTGCCCACCTGAACTTCGTCGCCCTCACGCAGATCGGCTTCCTCGATCCGCTCCCTGTTGACGTAGGTGCCGTTCAGGCTGCCCACGTCGCGTACCACGAACCGGCCGCCCTGCCGGTAGAACTCGGCGTGCCGCCTCGAGACCGTCACGTCATCCAGGAAGATGTCGCTTTCGGGATGGCGGCCTACCAGCGTCAGGTCACTGTCCAGCAGGAAGCGGCTGCCCGCGTTGGGGCCGCGCAGGACGGCCAGCAGTGCGGTGCCTGGCGGCAGCGTGGCCACCGCGGCAGCGTCGTCAGCCGCAAGTTCTTCGCCGGCATCGGTGTCCAGGTCACTGCCGGCCAGCGAGATTGTCGACGTGGTGTCCGCTGCCCGGTCTGCTGGCAGCCGGACCAGAGCCGTGCCGCAGTGCGAGCAGAACCGGGCACCTTCCGGATTCTCTGCTCCGCACGCTGTGCAGTAGACGCTGGGCATCAGATCGCCGAGCCTCCCATTCGTCTGATGAGTGCCGGAAGCCGAGGCAGCACCCGCCGCAGCGGGGATTCGCGCCAAATCCGGTGCCATCTCCCACGCTACCTGCGGCGAATGCTGACGGTCCATGCGCCGTGGACGCCGCGGGCGCAACCGCCCCGGGCCCCACCCGGCGCGCCGCCCAGACCATTCGGAGCCGCGCTCGCCATCGCCGCGACGCCTTCGCCACATGTTGGCCGCACCTCCGCCGTACCGCTCGGGACTGCCGCCCGGCACCCGTTACCCAGAGCCACCTGAGCGGCGATTGTCTCACGGTTCGCGGCATCCCCGCCGCCAGTCGGGTCAGGCAGGTAGGGATCAGCGCCCGGCCCGCTCCACGACCGCGCCCCACTCGTCAAGCAGAGCGTGCGCCGTATCGGCGTCCGGTCCCTCGGCCCACAGGTGCGTGACAGCCTCGGACGGGTCGGGCAGCACCAGCACCCAGCCCTGGCCCGGCTCGATCACGCGGACCCCGTCGGTCGTGTCGAGCTCCCTGTCGCCCGCCGCCTCCACCACGGTCCGCATGACCATGCCCTTAGCTGCCCAGGGCGTCGGCATCGAGCGCTTGAGCAGGTTAGCCTCCGGGATCCGGGCGCCAATCTGGCTCAGCGTCAGCTTGGTCCTGGCGACCAGGCCGAGCAACTGGGCGAAGGCTGCTATGCCGTCGATCGACCGGCTGAAGCCAGGGACGACGAAGCCCCCCTTGCCGTCCGCGGCAAAGATCACGTCCGGAGCAGATGCCGCCTCGTAGAGTGCGTGCACTGATGTCGCCGTCCAGATCACCTCAATGCCGTGGTAGCGGCAGACGTCCTCGGCGACCCTGGTGGTGGTGACCGGCAGGGCCACCCGCCCGTGGTGCCGTTCGGCGGCGATCAGGTCCAGCACTATCAGCAGCGCACGGTCGTCGCTGACCAGCGAGCCCTTGTCATCGACCAGCGCGATGCGCTCGCCAACCGGGTCGAACCTGACTCCGAACGCGGCCCCGAACGACGAGACGAGCTCGGCCAGCCGGTGCATGTCGGCCCGGACTGCCGCCACGGGCTGCGTCGGCGACGACTCATCCAGCCGGTTGTTCACCGTCAGCACGTCCACGCCGATCTTCCCGAGCAGCCAGGGGAGGACCAGTGACGTCGTGCCCCCGGCGCAGTCAGCTACCACCCGCAGCCCGGCACCGAACACTCCGGTCATGTCGACGGAGCGAACCAGCTCGTGCGTGTAGGCCTCGATCACCCTGGGCGGGTAGGACAGCTCGGCGATCTCGCCGGGGAATGCCCGGCGGTACTCCTGGCGGGAGAAGACCCGCTCCAGCTTGCGCTGGGCCGCCTCGGACAGGTCGGCGCCGTCGGCGTCCATGAAGATGATGTCCAGCGACTGCGGGTCGCCCGGCGTCGTCCGCAGCGCGATCCCGCCGCTGCAGTCGCTGCGCGCAGTCTCGAACCTGGCCAGCGGCATCGGCTGGGCCTCGAGGTCGACGACGTTGATGGCGCTGGCGTTGAGCGCACCGTGCACAGCGCGCTTCAGCGCCCGGGCGGCCCTGGAGGCGTCCCGCGAGGTGGTGACGATCGAGCCCTTCTTCAGCGTGGTGGCATACGCGCTGGCCAGCCGGACGCATAGTTCCGGCGTGATCTCGACGTTGACCAGCCCGGACACCCCGCGCGGGCCGAACAGCGTGCGCTGGCCGCGCGATTCCCAGATCACGCTGGTATTCACGACCGCGCCGGCTTCGATGGTCTTGAACGGATAGACCTTGACCCCGGCCGACACGTAGCTGTCCGGCTCGATGACGCACTCGTCCCCGACGACCGCGCCCTCCTCGATCCTGGCCTGGCTCATGACGTCGGTGTTCTTGCCGACGACGCACCCCCGAAGCGTGGCCCCGCGCCCCACGTACACGTTGTTGTGCACGATGGCCCGGTGCAGGAACGCGCCTTCCTTGACGATCACGTTGCTGCCGACGACCGTGAGCTCCCGCAACTGCGCCCCGGCCTCGATCTTGGCGTAATCACCAACGCACAGCGGGCCCGTCAGCACCGCCTCCGGGTCGACTTCAGCGCCGTCGGCGATCCAGACACCGGGCGATACCTCGAATCCGTCGATCTGGACGTTAACCTTGCCGGTCAGCACGTCGGCCTGGGCCTTGGCGTAGCTCTCGAGAGAGCCGACATCCTCCCAGTAGCCGTCGGCGATCCAGCCATACAGCGGTGCGCCGTTCTCGAGCAGTTTCGGGAACACGTCGGCGGACCAGTCCACGACCTGACCAGCCGGCACGTGGTCGAGTACCTCTGGCTCCATGACGTAGATGCCGGTGTTGACGGTGTCGGAGAACACCTGGCCCCAGGTCGGCTTCTCCAGGAAGCGCTGAATCTTCCCGTCGTCGTCGACGATCACGATTCCGAATTCCAGCGGGTCGGGCACCCGCGCGAGCGCGACCGTCACCAGCGCGTTGTTGTCCTTGTGGAAGGCGATCAGGTCGGACAGGTCGATGTCGGTCAGCGCGTCGCCAGAGATCACCAGGAACGGCCCGTCTCGGAGCGCGTCCTCGGCGTTCTTCACGCTGCCTGCGGTACCGAGTGGCGTCTCCTCGGTCGCGTACTGCAGGCTCATGCCGAAGTCCTCGCCGTCACCGAAGTAGTTCCGCACGATGGAGGCAAGGAACTGCACGGTGACGACGGTCTCGGTGAGGCCATGGCGGCGCAGCAGCCGCAGAACGTGTTCCATGATTGGCCGGTTTGCCACGGGGAGCATTGGTTTAGGCTGGTTTGCCGTCATCGGGCGCAGCCGGGTTCCCTCGCCGCCCGCCATAACCACGGCTTTCACGGCTTGACCACCGGCTTCACGGCCGCTGAGCCTCCCTACCTTGGGGCACCGGTCTACCTTGCGGAGGCGGTGCAGCGAGCAGTCTCCTGGCCTGGACCACGTACAGCAGGGCCGCGCACCAGTAAAGGGCACTTCCCCAGATAACGAAGGTCCAACCGGCCACCTTGGCAGTCTCGGCGTAGCCGGCAACGTGTGACCCGAGGAAGAGCAGCGGAAATGCATACAGCAGGCAAAGGGTGGCTGTCTTCCCGACGAAGCTGACGGCGAGCGCAGCCCAGCCGCGGCGCCGCAGGACGGCTAGCACGACGGCCATCAGCAGTTCCCGCGCCGCCAGCACTGCCACCAGCCACCAGGGGATGATGGCCCGCACGGCCAGCGCGATGACAGTCGCGACTATGTAGAGCCGGTCGGCAGCCGGGTCGAGCAGCTCGCCGAGCCTGCTCTGCTGGTTCAGCGCCCTGGCGATCTTGCCGTCCAGCCAGTCCGACACGCCGGCGGCGATCAGCAGCCCGACGGCCCACCAGTCCCCCGCCGCAGTCCGCGGGCCGAGCACCAGCCACAAGAACACCGGCACGCCGAGCAGCCGGGCCAGGCTGATGAGGTTCGGGATGGTCAGGAGCCGGTCAGGCAGATCGTCCCCGGCAGGTGGGACGGTCACTGCCGTGTAGCCGGTGACCCGCTGATGCTCGTTGGTCATCGACCCCTCACATGCAGGTAGCTCCCGCGGACGACCTTACCTTGGCCGCAGCGCTTGGTGCAGACTGGCTCAGTGCTGACTGTGAACTCCCGGCACTCCGGGCGACCCGCACGCAGGCTACGGAGCCGGCTGCCGCAGCTCGCCGGCATCGCCGCGGCGCTGGCCCTGGCCGCGTGCTCGTCGGCGGCACCGCACCATCCGTCTGCAGCTCGGGCTAGCACCGGCACCGCCAAGGCGACGACCCGGGGCACCGCGACCAGCTGGCTCGAGTATCACCGGAACGGGGCTCGGAGCGGCGCCGTGGCCGGCCTGCCCGCGGCCGGCCGCCTGTCCGTGGCGTGGTCACGCAAGCTAGGCGGCGCCGTCTACGGTCAGCCGCTTGTCATCGGCACCACGGTCGTCGCCGCGACCGAGCACGACGAGGTTTACGGCCTGAACTGGAGCACCGGCGCCGTGCGCTGGAAGACGAAGGTGGGCACCCCAGTGCCCATCGGCAAGCAGCCATGCGGGAACGTCAACCCGCTCGGGATCACCAGCACGCCGGTCTACGATCCGCAGACGCATCTGGTCTACGTCGTCGCTCAGTCCGGCCCGAGCCGCCACGTGCTTGCCGCACTGCAGGTGTCTGACGGCCACATCGCATTCACCCGGCCGGTGCCCTCGCCGGACCATGAGGCCTTCTACGACCAGCAGCGCGGCGCGCTCGCGCTCACCGATGGCCATATCTACGTGGTGTTCGGCGGCCATTTCGGCGACTGCGGTCCCTACATCGGCTCGGTGGTGGCGATGCCGGCCACCCGGCACGGACCGATCTGGTCCTACCGGGTCCCCACCAAGAAGCAGGGCGGCATCTGGGCCTCGGCCGGCCCGGTCGTGGCGCGCAACGGCACGGTCTACGTCGGCACCGGCAATGGAGCCGTCGTCGCGCAGAAATTTGACGACAGCGACTCGGTCACCGCGCTCACGCCCACGCTGCATCGGATCGGGGTCTTTGCCCCGACGGACTGGCGCACACTCAGCGCGGACGATCTCGATCTCGGCTCGATGTCGCCGGCTCTGCTGAGCGACGGCCGGATCCTGCAGGTGGGCAAGAGCGGCGTCGGCTACCTGCTGGATGCGGCACACCTGGGCGGCGTCGGCGGCCAGCTTGCCCAGGGCAAGGTCTGCGCCGCGTTCGGCGGAGCCGCGGTCAGCGGACCGACGGTGTACGTGCCATGCCCGTTCGGCGGGCTGACGGCCGTCAGCACGGCTGGCCGAAGGGTGGCGGTCATCTGGCGCGCCTCCGGTGCGGTCAACAGCTCGCCGGTGATCGGGGGCGGTGCGATATGGGACGCCAACACCACCATGGGCATCCTTTACGAGCTGGCACCGAAGACCGGGCGGATCAGGCAGGAGATCCGTCTGCCCGTGAACGCCAAGTCCGGCCCGCAACTGTCTGATTTCGTGTCGCCCACCCTGTCCGGACGGCTGGTACTGGTCGGCACGATGACTGGCGTCGTCGCCGTCTCCGGCGCTTAGCGGTCAACCGGCAGCACGTGCAGTTCCGTGTCGTGCACCAGCCTGGCTAGCTCCCGCAGCACCGGGTACCGACCGGCCGGATTCGGCTCGGCCCGGCTCAGTACCAGTTCTGTGACCCGGTGCTGGCTGGCGTAGGCTGCCAGGGCCGGCGCCGGGGCCGGACCGGTCAGCACCGCGAACTCTCCCCCGAGCTGCTCAGTCAGGGCCATGTACCCGGCCAGCAGCTGGTCCTCGTCGCCCCCCGGCTCAGACAGCCGCACCGCCGCGACCCGGAAGTCCCCGTCGACCTGGGCGGCCAGCGCCGCAGCCCGCCTGATCAGCCGTTCCATCCCCGGCAACGGCGCGGCACAAGCCAGGATCGACGGCCGGCGCTCGGTGTCAGCGACGCCGGCACTTGCCAGGTCATCCGGGGCCCCGGCGTAGGCCGCCAGCTGCCGCTCGCCATGCTCGGCCACGATCCGGAACGCCCGCTCCCGCTCCGCCTGGAGCGCAGCTAGCGCAAACGTGGTTTCCAGAGCATGCTCCACCGCCTCCGGCGGCACGATCTCGCCGCGCCGGATCCGATCTCGGAGGATCGTCGGCGACACGTCCACCAGCTCGATCTCATCGGCGAGCGCCAGCAGCCCAGCTTCGTCCAGAAGGGCAGCCGGGCGGCCGCCCGCGAGCTCTCCGAGCTGGACAGTGCCGATGACCGTGATGCCGGCGTCAGCCAGGCGGCGGGCGGCCGCGAACCTGCGCTCAGCCGAGGCCGTGCCCGCGGTCAGGTCGTCGATGCAGACCACCTCAGGCCGCCTGGCCAGGACGGCGGCGGTATCCAGGACGGTGCCGTCGCCGATGAGTTCCAGATGCTCAAGCTCGGTGGCGATGTCCTCGCGTTGTGGCGCGTCGACGGCGCCGACGACTACGTCAGTGCCGCGGGAGTGACGCCGGTTCGCCTCCTCGAGCATCGCCGTGGTCGTGCCACAGCCGGGCGCGTAGCCGAGGTAGACCCGTATCGCACCGCGGCGGCGCTGCGGGCGGCCGGCGGCCCCGGCATCTTCGTTCCCGGCATCATCGTGCTGCCGTCCGGCCGCAGCCTCGATGTGCAGGTGCACGCGCGGTAGCTGGCCAGCAAGCCGCTCGAGCAGGGAGCCGCGCCAGCGCTCGAATACCCCGGCGGTGGGCACCGCGAGCACCAGGTGCCGTGCATTCACCTCCTGGACAGCGGAGACGATGGCCGCGCCTACGTCCCGGCTGTCTCTGAGCATGACCGAGGCGCCGCCGACCGTCGCGGCCGCCTCGACCCGCTCAGTAAAGGCCAGCGCCGCCGGGCTCTGCGGAATCTGGTGCTGGAGCGCGAGCACGGTGCAGCGCGCGCCGCGACGGCGGGCGAGCCGGACCCCGCGCCGGACGAGCGAGTCGGCCTGGTCCGCGCGCCACACCGCGGCCAGGACATCCTGCGGTCCGCGCGCTAGCCCTGACCCCGGCACGCTCTGCCCGACCAGCCGAAGCCCGATCTCGCGCAGCGCGGCGAGCCTGGCCAGCTGGAACTCGGCGCGCAAAGCTGACTCGACCCGGTTCAGCGGGTAGATGTTGCCATGCCCGAGTCGCTTGCGCAGTGCCTCGGGCGAGGAGTCCACGAACTGCAGCGCGTCGATGCTGGCCAGTTCCTCGTCGGAGATCGTGGCCGGAGGCGACGTGCCGGTAACGGCCTCGACGTCGGGGGCAGTTCGCTGCATGTCGGTCACGTCCGCGGTGCTGATGACGTGGATTCCAGAGCTGCGCAGTGCCTCCACCCCGGCAAGGTGCACGCCCAGGTCGTCTACGAGCGCGACCTCCGGCCCCCGGTCGATAACGGCGGGGACATCCATCTGGCCAGCTGCGGGCGGCACGATCTCCAGGCCGCCGATCGCCTCCTGCGTATGCTGGCGGCCGCGGGTGTCCGCGTAGCCGATGACGACGTCCTCGCCGAGGTCGCGCAGCTTGCGGCCCTCCCTCAGCATCGTGTACGTCTTGCCCGCGCCGGGTGCGGCGCCGAGGTAGACCGTCAGCGAGCCTCGGCGCGGCGGCTCAGGCGCATCCGCGATGGTCGCACCGATGCCCTGGTCTTCCCGGATGATCTGACTGCGGGCCGCGTCGTAGTCGTACAACTCGGCGTAGCGGCCCCAGTTGATAGCGACGTCGAGCTGCCGTGTCGCTTCTTCCTCGCCCAGGCTGGTCCGCAGGATGTCCATGAAGAAGCCGGCGGGCAAGGTGTCGTCCGTAGTGCCGCGGAGGCTGCGGTAAATCGTCCGGACTAGCGGCGCGCGCTCGAGTGAAGCTCTGGCGAAGATCTCCTTCGAGTCCTGGATGCTGGCGCCGGCGAACACCTTGCCGGCGCCCGACAGCTCAAGCCGGTCATCCCGGAGGCCAGCGAAGCCAAGCAGGACCAGGGCGTCGACAAGTGGCAGAAGGTCGTCCACCTCGAGCCCGAGGCTCTCAGCCAGGTCCGCCAGGTCGGCTGAGCCGCCGTGCATCGCCAGCAGGATCTCCGCCAGGCCGGACAGCCCGTCGACGGTGGCGTGCGGCAGCGGGGTGTCGCTGATGGTGCCGGGACCGGGCCCGCCCACTGCGGCCGGCTGCTCATCGGGCTTGGTCATCAGCCGGTAGATCTGGTCGACCAGCTCGTCAAAGTCAGGGGTACGGCGGCGGCGCGGACGCGGCAGCGGATTCACGATGTCCGAGCGGATCCGGCCAGGGTTGGTGCCGAGCACCAGGATCCGGTCCGCGAGCAGCACGGCCTCTTCGATGTTGTGGGTGACCATCACGATGGTCTTGGTCGGGAAGCGGTGACCTTCCCACAGCTCCAGCAGCTCACCACGGAGGTTCTCCGAAGTCAGCACGTCTAGCGCGCTGAACGGCTCATCCATCAGCATCGCCGCCGGCTCGACGACCAGTGCCCTGGCAAACCCGACGCGCTGGCGCATGCCGCCAGATAGCTCCTTGGGGTAGGCGGACTCATATCCGTCCAGGCCGACGATGTCGATCGCGCGCAGTGCACGGTCGGTGCGCTCGCGAGCCGGTACGCCCCGCGCCTCCAGCCCGAGTTCCACGTTCTGCTGAACGGACAGCCACGGCATCAGCGCAAAGGTCTGGAAGACCATCGAGGTCTCCCGGTTCGTCCCGGTCAGCCGCCGGCCCCGGAACAGCACCTCGCCAGTAGTCGGCGTCATCAGCCCGGCGATGCAGCGCAGCAGCGTCGACTTGCCGCTGCCGCTCCGGCCGAGCAGGGCGACGAACTCCCCCTCGGCGACGTCCAGGTTGATGTTGTCGAGTACCGGAATCGGGCGGCCGCCCGGCCCGGAGAATGACTTGCTCAGCGAGCGCACGCTGATCAGCGGTGTGGCCGCGGCCGCCTGGATGCTCATGCCAGCGCGAACCTCGTCTCGGCGAGCTGGTACAGCCGACGCCACAGCAGCACGTTCAGCCCGGTCACGTAACACGCCATCACCAGCAGCCCGGCGAGCAGCTCGGGCAGGTGGCTGGTGTTCATGGCGATGAAACTGCCCAGGCCCTTAGCGACGAGCTGCCGATGGTCGTAGGTCACGATCTCGGCCACGATCGTGGCATTCCAGGCGCCTCCGGCTGCCGTGATCGCGCCGGTCACGTAGGCCGGGAAGATGCCGGGCAGCACCAGCCTCCGCCACCGGTCAAGGCCCCGCACGCCCAGGTTGTCCATAGCCTCCTTCAGGTCGGACGGCACCGCGCTGGCCCCGGCGATGACATTGAACAGCACGTACCACTGCGTGCCCAGGGCCATCAGCACGATGGCACCGAAGTTCAGCGACAGGCCGATGTCCAGGAAGATGACGATGGCGAACGGGAAGATGAAGTTCGCCGGGAAGCTTGCCAGCACCTGCACGATCGGCTGCATGAACTGGGCAACCCTGGGGTTGAAGCCGATCCATACCCCGACAGGGACCCAGATGACAGATGCGATCGTCACCACGACGACGACGCGGAGGAACGTCAGGAGGCCGAGCCAGAAGGCGGTGCCGAAGACACCTAGGCCATCCTTACCGGTCGCGATGTAGGCCAGCATGCTGTACAGGCCGAAGCCGAGCGCCACGGTCACCGCGATCGCGAACGCCATGTCGGCGGCGCGTCTCCGGCCCTCCTGGGCATGCAGCCGCCGGTCGTCGATGCCGGTCGCGCGTTCCATCACCCGGTTGACCGGCTCGGCCATCGTCCGCCTCGCCCGGCCGAGCGCCGCCGGCCAGCTGGACCGGCGGAGTGCATCCAGCACGAGCGACTTCGCCTTCAGCTCGGACTCCGATTGCTCGACCCGGAATTTGTCCACGTAGGCAACCAGCGGCCGCCAGAAGAAGAAGTTGACCACAAGGATCATGGTGATCATGGTGACGATGCCGTAGCCGACGGCGCGCAGGTTCCCCTCGTTCTCCGCGACGGCGACGTAGGAGCCGACGCCCGGCAGAGTGTAGCGGTGCCCGCGGACGGTAATCAGCTCGGACGCGGTCAGGAAGAACCAGCTGCCACCGAAGCTCATCATCCCGTTCCAGACCAGGCCGATGGCACCGCCCGGAACGTCGACGGTCCAGAACCGCTTCCATTTCGACAGCCCCATGAGCTTGCTGGCCTCGTCGAACTCGCTCGGCTGACTGACCAGCGAATGGTAAAAGGAGAAGGTGATGTTCCACGCTTGCGAGGTGAATACGGCGAATATCGCCGCGCATTCCAGCCCGAGCTCAGAGCCCCGGAAAAGGGCGGTGAAGAATGTCACGGTTATTGCCAGGAAGCCGAGCACCGGCACGGACTGCAGGATGTCCAGAGCCGGGATCAGCACGCGCCGGGCCCGTCGGCTGCGCGCCGCCACATAGGCATACGCCAGGCTGAAGGCATAGGCGAAGACCAGCGCGATGAACATCCGCAGCAGGCTCCGCGCCGCGTAGTACGGCAGATTCGAGGGCGACAGGTCGATGGTCGTCGACGGGTGGGCGGGCGCCCTGGCCCCGGCGCCCACCCGCACCACCGCATAAAGCAGCAGCAGAACCAGAATTCCGACCATCACGTCAAGCGGGCGGAACCTGAGCCTGTCCAGGGTCTCCCGGCTGGGAAATGTCGGAGTCACCGCCACGAGACCAATCATGCAGGTGGGCCGGCGGGCCGACGGCTGTGGGCCACCGGACAGCCTGCCGCATGGGCATGATGAGACAGTCGGTGCGCAGACTCAGGAAAAACCCAGCCAAGTCCTAGGCTTCTAGAGCGGAAGTCCCGGCCGTGCTGGCCTAGCGTTCAGGTTGCCTTCCGCACCGGCGGCAGGCTCATCAACCACAGAACGCGAGGATCTACGATGCTCCACCGCTCGAAGTCAAGGCTCGCGGTTGCGGCCGCGGCGGGCACGGTCTGTGCGCTCATCGCGGCCGGCGCCGCTATGGCCGGACCGACGCCGCCCTGGTCGAAGAACAACCCCGCGGTCCCGAACGCTTTCACCAACACCACTCCAGCCCTGTCCGAGATCCAGGTGCAGGGCCAGCTCGGCACCTTCCTGGCCTGGAAGGGTCAGTTCGACAACAAGGTGAAGTACAAGTACCGGCTGAACGGGAAGTGGTATGCCACCAAGATCATCCCCGGTGCAAATACCAACACCTCGCCGTCGGCCGCCCTGTTCGCGACGAAGCTCGGCAAGCAGGCCGTGCTGGTCGCCTGGAAGGCCCTCGGCAGCGGCGGCCTGAGCGCCATCAAGTACGCAGACGGCGTCGTCGCCAGCAACGGCACCATCAGCTGGACCAAGCCCCACGTCCTGCCAGGCGGACTGTACTCCGAAACCTCGGCCTCGCCGGCCCTGCTGTTCCCGGCCAACACGAAGACCCCGCAGGTCATCCTCGCCTACCGCGGTCCGTTTGACCACGTTCGGGTGTCCATCGGTACCGCCACCGGCACCGCAGGGCGCGCCTTCAGCTGGGGGACCAAGAAGGTCAAGTCCGCATGGATCGGCCCCGGTACGACGACCGAGCCAACAACGACCAGCGCTCAGCCGGCCCTTGCCGAGATCCTGGGCGCCGGCGGCAACGGCATCGTCTACGTGTTCTGGAAGGGCGAGGGCTCGGTCGCGCCGATCAGCTACGCCACAACGCCAGATCTTGTCGGCTCCGGATTGGACGGTACCGCCTCGCTGACCTGGACGCTGCAGGGCTCGGTGCCTGACAGCGGCGGCAACGCCGGCCTTGCGCAGACAACCGGCAGCCCGGCGGTTTCCTCGGCCGACGTCCACGGCGACGGTCCGCTGCTGCTCGCGTACAAGGGCCCGAACGGGTTCTTCATCCGGTACCAGACCTTCAGCTCGGGCGTCTGGAGCCAGCCGCACCAGTTCGTCAATGGCAACAACAACACCACGGCCCTGGGCCCGGCGCTGGTCCACGGCGTCCTGGCCAACGTGTCTCGTACCAACGGGAGGATCTTCCTGCACCACTACCTGCTGCCGGTGTGAGGTAGCTAGCTCGCCACTTCAGGCCGGGGGTCCGGCATCGCGCCGGGCCCCCGGCTTGTTTGCGTGACTGGAGTAGCCGGACTCGGGTCGGGCATCCTGAGCAGGCCGCCGCGCACGGGGTTAGCGGCGGGCCATGATGGGGGAATCGTGGATGCCAGGGGCCTGGAGACCCTGCTTGCAGTAACTCTGGTGGCCGCGCTGGCGCCGATAGTGGTCGCGGCGCTACCGGGTCCGAAGATCCCGCAGGTGGTCGTGCTGATCCTAGGCGGCGTCCTGATCGGCCCGCACGGGCTCGGCCTGGCCAGCAGCGGCAGCATTCAGCTGCTCTCCGATATCGGCCTCGGATTCTTGTTCCTGCTGGCTGGCTACGAGCTCGACCCGGCTCTGTTCCGCGATCAATCCGGGCGCATGGCCATGATCGGCTGGGCGGTGAGCGCGCGCTGGCCGTCGGCGCGGTGGCCGCGCTCGCGTCCTTCGGCTACGTGCGTGACTTCGTTCCTATCGGGCTGGCCCTGACCACGACGGCACTCGGCACACTGCTGCCAATCCTGCACGAGAACGACATGCTGAGCGGCAGGTTCGGACGGTATGTCATGCCGCCGGCGCAGTTGGCGAGCTATTCCCGATCGTCGCCATCTCGCTGTTCCTCACCAAACGGGACGAGTTCATCGCGATCGGCTCGCTGCTAGCGGTCGCGGCGGCCGCGGCGCTGCTGACAGCCGCGCCGCGGGTGATCGGCGACCGCCGGCTGGCAGTGGTGGTGAGACAGGGGCAGCGAGCCACCGCGCAGACCACCTTGCGGTGGGCGATCGTGCTGCTCCTGGTCCTGCTAGTGATCGCGCAGCGGTTCGGGCTCGACGTCGTTCTGGGAGCGATGCTGGCCGGCATGGTGCTGCGCAGCTGGACTCGCAGGATCGACATGGACGTCGCGCGGTTGGAGCAGAAGCTGGACGCCGTGGGATACGGCATCTTCATCCCGCTGTTCTTCGTCGCTTCCGGCATGGCACTCGACATTCGCTCGATCGTGTCCAACCCGGTCCGGCTGCTGGTGTTCGTGGCCTTGCTGCTTGTCCACACCGCCACCACATTGCCGCTGCTGGTCGCGCTGGCAGAGATCGGTCAGCACGACGGGTTGATGCTGCCCTCGAACGCGGCAGCCATCGTCGGGGCCGGCGTTCTCTCGGTGCTGCTGTTCCTGCCATCTCCACGATCCTGCGCGGCACGGGATCCTCCCGGCAGCGGAGCGTCGGCGCTCTCCACCGAGCCGCCGACGACAACGGCGCACGCATAGCGCAGAGCTGCCCGCGCCGGACCAGGTGGGTTCTGCCGTTGTCGAACTCGACCGCGCCCGGGCGTGCCTTCCTGGGTCATGCGCTGGAGGTCATCGGCGCCGTTCTGGGAGGACGCCGCCGGCTGCTGTTTGTCGCCTTTGCATCGGGCGAGCCGGATCGGTACACGCAGATCATGCACGCGTCCCTGAGCCAGATCGGCGTCCAGGTGGACGCTGCCCACGCTGCCGCCGATCCCCGGCGGGCCATCCTGGAGGCTGAAGCAGTATTCGTGGGCGGCGGTAACAGCTTCCGGCTGCTGAGCCTGATGCTGGCCCTTGACCTCCTCGACGACTTTCGCGCTCGGGTCATGGCCGGCGTGCCTTATCTCGGAGCCAGCGCCGGCGCCAACCTGGCTTGCCCTACCATCCGCGTGAGATCGGCTGTTCGTATTTCACGGCACAATGGGCGGTACGACCTAGCTCGCACGGACTTATCCTGAAGAACGGGCCCATCCGGAAGCGGGCGCCAACGGCATGGGCCGGAAGGAGAGACCCCCGATGCGCCGCAGGACTGGCCGGCCGGGCAGGCAGCTGAGGTGGCTCGCCAGCGCCGCCGTAGCGGCCGTCGCGCTCCTCGCGGCGGCGTGCTCGCCCGCGCCAGGTGCGAGCGGACACGGTAGCAGCACTGCGCAGCCAGCGGGCACAACCGGCGCGCACACGGCGGCGAGCGGGCCGCGCGTGACGATCACGCCGGGGAACGGCGTGCGGGATGCGGATCCGTCCGCCGGCATCACTGTGACGGCGGCTCACGGCACGCTGAAGAGCGTCACCGTGCGGAGTGCTGACGGTACCGTGCCTGGCAGCCTGAGCAGCCATGGCACGATCTGGCACAGCACCTGGGCACTTGGCGTCTCGCAGTCGTACACGGTGACGGCCACCGCGTCGGAGGGCGCGAGCCCTACCGGCACTTCCACTAGTACATTCCGCACGCTTACTCCCAGCCAGACATTCCGCACCGAGATCTTCGAGGGCGACCACCAGACATATGGCGTCGGCATGCCTGTCATCCTCACGTTCAGCCAGCCGATCACGGACAAGGCAGCCGTCGAGCGGTCGCTCCAGCTGCGCACGTCGACTCCAGTGGTGGGCGCGTGGTACTGGGATGGTGACCAGACCGTGGACTTCCGGCCGAGGAGCTACTGGCCAGCCGGCACTACGGTGAGTTTCACCGGGCACCTGGACGGCGTGCAGGGCGCGCCGGGCGTATACGGGACGCACACCCTGACGCAGACGTTCAAGATCGGGGCATCCCTGGTGGCGATCGCGAACACGCGCACCCACTTCACGAGGATCTACGACAACGGCAGGCTCCGCTACAACTGGCCCATCAGCACCGGCAGGCCCGGGGACGCCACTCCGAACGGCAGCTATCTCACCATCGAGAAGGCCAATCCCGTGCAGATGACCGGCCCCGGATACAGCCTGTCCGTGCCATGGTCGGTGCGGTTCACCTTCAGCGGCGACTATTACCACGACGCCTACTGGTCGGTGGGCGAGCAGGGCTTCGAGAACGTCAGCCACGGCTGCGTCAACCTGTCGCCAGCACACGCTGAGACCTACTACAAGCTCGCCGTGCCGGGTGACCCGATTACTATCATGGGCAGCCCCAAGGGCGGCACCTGGGACAACGGCTGGACCGAATGGTTCCTGAGCTGGCGTCAGTACCTGCGGGGCAGCGCGCTGCACGAGGCGGTGCTGGCCGGGCCAGACGGGAGCACGTTCGTCAGCCCCGCATCGCTCCCCGCATCAACGGCAAGCGCGCCGCTGCAGACCGCGCCAGCCGGGAACCCGGCCGCCGGCTAGCTGGATACGTTCCCGCGACCCTGGTTTTCGGAGGGTGTACCGCTAGCTCGGTTTTCCGGGGGGTGTCCCCCCGGCTGTTGCGATGAACTCCGCCAGTGTGCCGAGCGTGGCGAGCGCGTCCAGGTTGAGGTCCTCGGCCGCGACGTCGACGCCGTAGCGGCGCTGCACCTGGCGCAGCAGCAGGGTGCCGGCCAGCGAATCCAGCCCGACTCCGGCCCCGAACAGTGGGGTGTCCACGGTGATCCCGAGCAGTTCATCGCGGCCTGTCACCTGCGCCAGGATGACCCGCAGCTCATCGGCCACAGCGTTGACCTGATCGCCGGTCACGCGATGTCCGCTCTCATGCGGTGTCCACTGTCATGCGATCGTGACCCAGTCGGCTAGGGGCGGCAGTTCCCCGGTGAGCGGCCGCACGAAAACCGCGCGGCCGTCAGCTGCCACGCAGCCTGGCTCGGCGCGCAGGCCGGCCGCGGCAAGCGCGAGCCGCATCGGCACATTGCGGTCGGTGATCACGCACGGGACCTGCAGTTCGACGGCCCCGGAGGCGGCAGCCGACCGGCACAGCCAGGCCAGCAGCGCGTCAAGCACGCCGCGCCCAAGTGCGCGGCACGACATCATCACCTGCGGGACTGCCGCCTTGCGGCTGCCGTTCCCAGCCACGATCGCAGCACCCACCAGGCCGTCGTCGCCGAAATCGTCGGCTAGCGTGACCGTGGCCACCCGGTACTCAGGCGACTCAAGCATGCGGGCGAGCTCGGCCTCGCTCAGCGGCTCGCCCGCCGAGTTGAGCTGATGGGTACGCACCGAGAGCTCGTGCAGCCGGTCCAAGTCCGCGATCCGAGCCGGAGCGATCGTGACACGCGTGCCGGCCTGCCGCAGGAAGTCATCGCGAGTGCCGCCGAAAGCGGCCGCGGCCGCCTGCCGACGCCGGCGCTCGGCGTACAACTGACCCCGGCGGCGCGCCTCAGCGGTGATGACCGGGGGGCTGAACTGCGGCCAGGCAGGAGCTTCGGCGGCATCCTCCGGAGTCAGCACGAGCACCGCTGGCAGCGCAGCAGCCACCTCGGCCCGCTCCAGCATGTCGTCATCGACGAACGCAACGGCATCCAGCGCCAGGCCGAGGTCTGCGGCAATCCGGCTGATCGCGTCCGCCTTACTCCCCCAGCCGCACTCGACCGCGGCGAAGTCGATTCCGGTCACCTGCTGCACGTACTCCGCCGCGGCCGGCGGATTCCGGCTGGCCAGGGCGTGCAGGATGCCGCGCCCGGCCAGCTCGCGCAGCACCCTGAGCAGGTGCGGGTCGGCACCGGGCAGGTGCTCACCAGACTCCAGGTAGACGCCTGTCAGCAGCGTGTTGTCGATGTCCCAGACGACGCACTTGATCACGCCCTGCGCTCCATGGTCAGATGCGTGGCCGTGAAGCCGAACTTCCGGTAGAGCGTGCGCATGCCCACGTTCTGCGCATGTACCTTGCCGGTCAGCTGCCTGAGCCCGCCCTCGTCGGCCGCGGCCAGCACCGCTGCCATGAGCAGCTCGGCGATCAGGCTGCGGTCCGGCACATCCGACACTGCCAGCGACCTGAAGTTCCCGTACCTCTCGCCGGTCAGCGAGTTGGTCCGGGCGGACAGCCACGCCCAGCCGAGCGGCACGCCCGGCTCTGCCCGCGCCGCCGCGACCAGGGTAATCTCCCCCGGCTTTCCCAGCGCGCCGCCGACCCGCCTGCGGTGCAGGGCGGGATCGGTGACCGCCTCCTCAGCGAACGAGGTGACCGCGATATCGATCTCGTAACCGGCCAGCGCCTCGAGATCGTCCTCGGTGGCCGGCCTGACCAGGTAAGGCACCTCGCCGTTCACACCTGTGCCGCCCGCTGCAGCAGCGGCATCGGCCGGAAGACGCTGCAGCCGCACTCGGGACAGCCCGCTGCCTGCAGCGCGGCGATCTGCGGGAAGCGGCTGCCAGGCCCGACCTGGTGCACGGCCTTGCACTGAGCACAGCGGTATGGCCGACTGGTCACTGACCTGGTGTCGGCCGTGTAGAGCGGACCGTCATAGCCACCTTCAATGAGCGGGCTGGCACCCTTTGCGGTGCGCAGGTGGTACAGGTTGCTGGTCCCGGCCAGCACGCCTGCGCCCAGATACTCGTTGAATCCCGCCGCCAGCGAACGCAGCACCAGGCCCATCTGCGCCATGATCCGCTGCACCGCAAGCGTCTCGTCAGGCCGCCGGGCGCCGAAGGAGAAGAGCAGGTGCCGGCCGGGCTGAGGCGCCAGTCCGGACACCGCCCGGCTAAGAAAGAGCTCCGCGCCGGCAACTGTGTACGGCGGGTCGGTCATGGCTACGTCGAACGAGCCGGTCAACGATTGCGGCAGCGGCTGGCGCAGGTCGTGCCGGACGAGTTCGACGGCGACGCCCGTGCCAGCCACCTGACGGCCGATCCAGCTCAGCACGTCGTCGTCGGCGTCAGCCACGGTGAGGCGCCGGATCATGCCTGGATTGCCAGACCAGGCGGCGAAGCTCGCAATGGCAACCGAGATCAGGTCGTCGTCACCAAGGAGCAGAATGCGCTGCCCGGCCAGCGCATGTGCCGCGTTCAGCCAGAGCACCCGGCCCAGCTTGGTGGCTACCGTGCAGTGCGTCTGGTCCAGCTCAGCCTTCGCGCCGGGCGCGCCGTCGGCAGCTTCCTGCAGGGCGGCGGCCAGGTCAGTGAGCTCCGGGGGAATGACGATGCCGCGCCCGTCGCACTCGGAGCACCTGACCTGCAGCCCGGTGGCCCCGGTGGCGGCGGCGACGGCGGCACGCCCCGCGCCGGTGAACCGCACTGGCCGCTGGGTGTCAACCACGCCACGCTTGCGCAGCTCGTTGCAGGCGGCCGCGACGATCGGCACCGGCAGCTCGGCCCGCCGGGCGACCTCACGTACCGCAGCAGGCTCGCAGGCCTGGATCGCCGCCAGGATGTCACGGATGCCCGATTCGCCCTCAGCCAGGCCCACCGCCATGGCGACCTCGGCCACCACTTGGTCCATATCCATTGGTATGTCTTCTCACCCCGGTCTACCCGCCCGGGTCTGGCTGCCCCCGGCGGTCCGGGCTGGCCAGAGGGCCGTAGGGTATCCTCGCACATCATGCCGGGTATGGAAGCGGCCAGCACCTTCACCGACCTGCGGCGGCAGGAGGCCGGCTCGGCGAAGCGCCTCTACGCTATCGATGCCGCCTGCACGCCGTCCTCGCCGGTTACTGAGCTGCGGGCACTGACCGGATTGGCGGTCGCAGCCGTCCAGGCGGGCGGCGGCCACGTGCTCGATACCAGCCACGTCATCTTCCCCAATGGCGCTATCACCCTCGTCCTGATCCTGGCCGAGTCGCATCTGAGCATCCACACCTGGCCCGAGGAGAGCCTGATCGCGATCGACCTCTTCAGTTGCGGCGCGATAGACGGCGAGCGAGTGCTGACTGAACTGAGTGAGGCGCTGCGCCTGGAGAGCGTGAGCATGACCGTGCTAGAGCGCGGCCTCCGGGATCGCGAGGCCTGACAGCGGTGGGTCGCGCTAAGTAGCCGGAAGTAACTTTCCGTACTATCGCGCCGTGAGCCACGCCGGCAACGACATCGTCCTTGCACTGGTCGTCATCACCTGCAGAAGACCATGGGCATCATCACCCTGGCCCTGATCGCGAACGGCACGCTGGACGCGGGCGCGACCACTCCGCTGTGGGTCGTCGTGCTGTGCGCGCTCACGATCGCGGCCGCCACGTATGCCGGCGGCTGGCGCGTCATCAGGACCCTGGGCAAGGGGCTGGTGGAGATCGAGCCACCGCAGGGCATGGCCGCTGAATCCTCGTCGGCTGCAGTCATCCTGCTATCCACTCACTTCGGTTACTCGCTGTCGACGACGCAGGTGGCCACCGGGTCCATCCTCGGCTGCGGGCTCGGCAAGCGGGGCGCGGAGGTCCGCTGGAACCTGGCGGGCCGGATGGCAGCCGCCTGGGTGATCACCCTGCCATCCGCGGGCGGCTGGCCGCTAGCTCCACCGCGGCGGCCATCAGACTGGCCGTAACTGCCGAAACTCCGCCGAAGGGTCGTGAATGTTCAGCGGCCTGGCAGGAACATAGGTCCCGTGAGCGACCATGAGTTCGACATCGTCGTCATCGGCATGGGACCCGGCGGCGAGCACGTCGCGGATGAGCTAGCGAGGGCCGGGCTCTCGGTCGCGGGCGTCGAGGACCGGCTGGTCGGCGGGGAGTGCCCCTACTGGGGCTGTGTCCCGTCCAAGATGATGATCCGGGCGGCAGACCTCCTGGCCGAAGGACGACGGATTCCCGGCATGGCCGGAGATTCCGTGGTCTCGCCAAACTGGGCCCCGGTCGCCACCCGGATCCGCGCCGAAGCCACCGACAACTGGAACGACACGGCCGCGGCCGACCGGTTTACCGACGCCGGGGGCACGTTATTCCGAGGCTACGGCCGGATAACTGCTCCTGGCCAGGTCACGGTCGGCGCGGCGGTGCTCCGGGTCCGGCGCGGCATGGTGATTAACGTCGGCACCTTCCCCGCTGTCCCGCCGGTCCCCGGCCTGGCCGGGACGCCGTTCTGGACCAACCGCGAGATCATCGAGTCGCAGGATGTGCCGAATTCGCTCGTGGTGCTGGGCGGCGGTGCGATCGGCGCCGAGCTCGCTCAGGTCTTTGCCCGGTTCGGCGCCCAGGTCAACGTCGTCGAAGCGCTCAGCCAGCTGCTGCCGCCCGAAGAGCCCGAGTCGGGCGAGCTGATCGCCAAGGTCTTCGCCGAGGAAGGCATAACTGTCACCACCGGATCGCGGGCGGAGGCCGTCAGCCACGACCGCGGCAGCGGTTTCGCGGTGCGCCTCGCCGACGGCAGCGAGGTACGCGGAGAGCGCCTGCTGGTCGCTACCGGGCGCACGACGGACCTGGCCGGCCTCGGCGTCGGGGCGATCGGACTGGACGAGGCCGCCCGCTGGATCGCGGTCGACGAGCATATGCGGGCCGCGCCCGGAGTGTGGGCAATCGGCGACGTGGTCGGCCGCGGTGCCTTCACGCATATGTCGATATATCACGCCGAGATCGTCATCGACGACATCCTGGGCCGCCCGCACCATCCGGCCGAGTATCACGCAGTGCCGCGGGTCACGTTCACGGACCCGGAGATCGGTTCAGTCGGGCTGACCGAAGCGCAGGCCAGACAGCAGATCGGCGCGGTCAGCGCGGGATTCAGCCAGATCCCCGCCTCGCCGCGCGGCTGGATCCACAAGGCAGGTAACTCCGGCTTCATCAAGCTCGTCGCCGACTCCGGCCGGGGCGTCCTCGTCGGTGCCACATCGGCCGGCCCCATGGGCGGCGAGGTGCTCGGCATGCTGACGCTAGCGGTGCACGCCGCCATTCCGGTGCGGCGGCTCACCGAGATGATCTACGCGTACCCGACATTCCACCGCGCGGTAGCGGACGCGCTTAGTCAGCTCGGCTGACAGTTCTCGCGGGCGACGCAATGCTGGCCGGCTAGCCGGTCCACCTCCGCCAGATCAGTCGCTGCGAGCGCAGGGCGGCGGCGCCGATGATGATCAGCACGCCGACGTTCAGCAGGAGCTGAAGCGTCGAGCCGCCAGCCTCGCGCCAGCGGCCGAAGGCCACCGAGACCGCGATATCGGCCGCGGCCGGGATGGTCGTGACCGAGATGAACACACCGATGAGTGCTGCCGCCCGGGAGAGCGTCAGCGACACGACGCCGACGAGCCCGGCGACCACGGCCAGCACGACAGAGAACAAGTCTGGCGAGTTGATCATGTCATGAATCGGACGCAGGCCACGCCGGTAGTGCTCGGGGGCATAGCCAAGCCCGCGAATGCACAGGGCGAAGAGCAGCGTGACGGCGATCGCAGCCACAAAACCGACGAGCAGCGCTAGCAGCCCACGGCGCACGCTACGGCCATCCCGGCGCTCGATGCCGAGCGCGACCGAGATGATCGCGCCGTATTCCGGCCCGACCACCATCGCACCGACGATCAGAATCGATGAGTCGGTGAGGATGCCGCAGGCGCCAATCACCCCGGCAAAGATCAGCAGCGCGAAGAAGCTCGGGGCGTAGCTGGCGTCGCCGGCGATCCTGGCCTCGATGAGCTCCCAGACCGGAGCGTGCTCGCCAAGATGCGAAAATCGCCACGCCGGTCTGGGCCGTGCAGCGGTAATAGCTGCGTCAATCGTCTCGATGATGATCGGGCTGTAACGGCCAAGGCCGAGCTCGCGCAACAGCCGCAAGACCGAGTTCGCCGATTCGCTGGTGACGTCGAACTGGACCGCATCGTTTGGCGACGCTGCGGAAGCCGCAGGCAGGATCGCCAGATTGACAACGCCTGGGTGCGCCATCAGGCGCTCTGCCAGGCGCCCGGTCAGGTCATCCGGGCAGGCCGCCCGGATATGCAGCACGAGCTGAAGAGGCTGGCGGGCTAGATCGGGGTGTCGCCCCCGTCACGCTGGCGGATCTGGTTGATGGTCAGCCGCAGCCGGTCCTGGTCGGGGACCGACATGTCGGTGCGGACTAGCTCCATCGGCTGCCCTTCGAAGGCGTGCACGACCGCGTCGATCTTCGCATCGGAGCTCAGCAGCACCATCGCTGAGGTGCCGGGGCTCATGTCGCCCTTCACCGTCTCGATCATCGAATCGTCGATGACGGAGTGCCGCACCTTGTGCATGAGCCTGGCCATCTTGCCGCCCTGCTCCGTCACGTGCTCCTGCGTGGTCGGCGCCGGTGCGTGGACCGGCCACCGCAGCACGGCGATATCCATCACGTTGATCAGCTCGGCGGCATCCAGCTGCTTGAGCCGGAATACGGCGTCGTCGGCGCCCTCGGTGCCCGCGAACCGCCATGCCGTTGTTGGCATATCTCTGCTCCCCTCCCGCCGGCTTCTGCTCATGGTCCCTCGGGCGCCGCTACAGCAAATCACCCGCAAGGAGTGACGTCGGCTGGCAGCACCGCGGGAACGGTGAGGAGCGCCCACAACGCAAGGAAGGACGCGATGAACAACCCGAAGAGCTACTCGTCCGGCGACTTCCAGCTGGACAGCACGCCGATGATCATCGGAGCCTGCCTGATCGGGGCTGGCACCATCATCGGGATGACTGGCCTGATCGTCGGCGGGACCGCGATCATTTCCGCCACCCGGCAGTGGTTCCGCGAGCTTGAGGTGCCGCCCGGCGAGGTGGTCAAGCAGAAGCTGAGCCAGACCAAGGCGGCGACGGCGGCTGGCGCGAGCGCCTGGCAGCGCCACAACAGCATGCAGGCGTCCCGGGCCTGACGCCGCAGCGATGAAGGTCGCGTTACTCAGGCCACACATAGCGGGAGATGCCGGGCAGCCGGGGGGTGAGGTTGCCCGGCACGCATGCCCTCGCGCCCTTCACCCGGCACGGGTGATGCATGCCAGGCGGGCCCCTCGTAAGGTCAAGCCGGATGTAAGTCCGGCCGATTGGCCTCACCTGGGGCCGCCGAACCAGAGAGGCACTCCAGCAAATCCGAAATTGGGGCATTGTCCCCAGGCAGGACGGGAAGGGGCTGGTCTCGATGAGCGGAAGCGGACAAGGCGAAACTACCAGCAGCGGGTACGACCCAATGCATCGGCGGACCACGGGAGCGCCGGAGCAGACGACAGCCTACGGCCAGCCGGGCCCCCAGGCTGGCTACCAACCGGCGATGGCCGAGGAGGACACTCGCAGCGGGGCCGCTGGCGGCCTCATTGCGCTGGCGGCGGTTCTGATGATCATGTCCGGCCTGTGGAGCTTCTTCGTGGGGATCACGGGGGTCCTCAGCGGAGGCTTCTACGTCGCCGTGCGGAACTACACGTTCAGCTACAGCATTCATGCCTGGGGCTGGACGCACCTGATAATCGGGGCGGTGATTTTCGCAGCCGGCGTATGCCTGCTCCTCGGCATGATGTGGGCCAGGGTTGTGGGCGTCATCCTGGCAGTCATCAGCGGCCTCGCGAACTTCCTGTTCCTGCCGTACTACCCGCTCTGGTCGATCGTCGTGATCGCGCTGGATGCGTTCATCATCTGGGCACTCATCACCGGTGTGCAGAGAAGGCGGGTCACCGCGTAGCGGTACTGCTCTGAAGTTAGCTGCCAGGTCAGCGTCCTGCACGCTGACCTGGCAGCGCCATGTACGGCATCATCCGGTTCATCAGAGCGCCCGGCATCAGGTCCCCTCAGGAGAACGGTGACATCGCCGTCCGACCCGCTTGCGCGGCTGCGAACTCGCAGCTACCTGGAGTTGCTCGCGCTCGCGGCGATCATCGGGGTCCCGGTGTCAGCAGCTGCCTACTTTTTCCTCGCGCTTGTGAGCAAAGGGCAGGCGTGGGTCTTTACCGACATGCCCCGCGGTCTTGGCTTCCACAGCGAACCACTCTGGTGGCCGGTCCCGCCGCTGCTGCTGGCCGGAGGACTGGTCAGTCTCACCATCCGGTACCTGCCCGGCACAGGCGGCCACTCGCCGGCGGACGGGTTCAAAGCAGGCGGAGGAGCGCCGGCGCCGACCGAGCTCATCGGCAGTGGTGCTGGCAGCACTAGCGAGCCTCAGTCTGGGCGTAGTGCTCGGACCAGAGGCGCCGGAGATCGCGCTCGGCGGCGCGACGCTGGAGCTCGTGCTCGTCCCTGGCCTGCTCGCAGCGGGAGTCGGCTCGCTGATGTTCACCGGGCTCAGATCCTGGACCGGACTCGGTACGTTCTCGCTAGCCATCCCCACCTTCCGGCAGCCGCCCGGCCCGACATCGCGCAGTTCGGTTGGGTGCTCGCCATCGGACTGCTGGCGGCCACGCTCGGCTGCGGTATCCGATGGCTCGGCCCGTTCATCACCCATGCCGCCAGCTATACCGCTGGCGCCTGGTGCTGCTGATCGCCTGCAACTCGCTTACGGCGCCTCGCTGAGCGGCTTTCGCGGCGGGCCGGCCTTCCCGTCCATGTTCCTTGGCGCAGCCGGCGGCATGGCCCTGTCACACCTGGCCGGACTGCCGCTGATGGCCGGCGTCGCTACGGGCATCGGCGCGATGTGCACACGCCACCGCCGGCGACCCAGGCCGCGACCGAAGGACATCAGACAGCGCCGCGCCGTCCGTGTGCGGCCAGCGATGCCTAGCTCGGAGTTGACCCCCGCCCAGATTGGCCTCATGCCTTACACGCCCTTGGCTGTCAGCGATCAGTCCAGACTGGCGAGGAAGCGAGGTGAAGTTGACCAACTGGGTGGGGGTCGCTGCGCTGGCAGTTGGCTTGATGTTCCTTCTGGCCAGTCTGGTGCTGGATGCGGCCGGGTTCAGGCGCCTGCACGCGGGCGGCCGCTGGCAGGGATATGGCATGTTGCTCGCCTTGAGCGGCGTACTGGTCAGCGCTTGCGGCCAGGCCCGTGACTGGCCTGTCCCGCGGCTCCGCGAGGTGCATGCCGTCATGAGCGCGGGCGTGCTGTCGGGCGTTGCGTTGCTGGCCATCGGCCTCACGATTCAATTCAGGGTCAGGTCGCAGGGTGGTCGCTGAAAGGGCGGATCTGTCCTTCTCAGCGCCTCGCCCGTAGAGTTAAGGCATGCGGAGAACGCATCTGCTCCGGTCCGAGGTTGCGGTACTGCTGGCTGCGCTCGGAAGCGTCGCGGCAGCCGGGCTCACGTCGTGGTGGCAGCCGCTGACGGCGCACGCCGACGCGCGTCCGTCGGCAGTGCTCGCGATCGCTGCCGCAGCGCTGGCTGGCGCCATTATCGCGCTGCTCGCGCAGGCTTCCTGGCTGGCGAGCGCGCTGCAGGAGGGGCCGCTGCTCCGGCGCGCCGCCGCCTTGCGACGGAAGTCCTGGAATGCCACCTTCCAGCGTCAGATCAATCCCGACGCGGCCGGTCATGTCCGGCCCAGAGCGCCCTCGGCGGCCCCGGCGGCCGCCTGACCTCACCGCTTTCTGCGGCTGCGCGAGTGCGGCCGTCTCCAGCTGATCCCGGAATCTCCGAACCCGCTGGAGGGTCTCACCATGCTCGGATTTCTCAGCGCCCCGATGGGCGTCGCGTTCCACGTTGTCGTCTCGCTCGCTCAGTTCCTGACCCCGCTGCCCGGCGGCCTCGCCACCGCCGCGGCCATTGTCGTATTCACCATGGCCGTGCGGCTGCTGCTGTCCCCGCTTAGTTACCACGCCTTCCGTGGCCAGGCCAGCATGTCCGCGCTGCAGCCCAAGATCGCCGAGCTGCGCAAGCGCTACGCCAGGCAGCCGGAGCGGCTGCAGCGCGAACTGACCGCGCTGTACCAGGCCGAAGGCGGCAGCATGCTGGCCGGATGCCTGCCAGTGCTGCTGCAGCTGCCGTTCTTCAGCATCATGTACCGGCTGTTCCTGTCCAGGACCGTGAACGGTCAGGCGAACTCGCTCCTCTCCAGGAGCCTGCTGACCACTCCGCTCGGCAGCCACTGGCTGACCGGAGCCGGCCCGGCCAGTACGCAGGGCCTGCTCTTTCTCGCGCTGTTCGCCATGCTGGCCGCGGTCGGCTTCCTGACCGCCCGTGCGACCAGGGCCGCCGTGCCGCCTGCCGTCGCTGCCCCCGCACAGCCGGCCGGGCTCGGCGCGCTCAGCCGGATCGTGCCGTACACGACGGTGGTAATCGCCGCGTTCGTGCCGCTGGCGGCGGGCATCTACCTGCTGACTACGACGAGCTGGACGGCAGCTGAGCGCGCAGTCTTCCGCTGGCGGGCCAAGCAGGCCGGTGAGTCGCCATGACGGTCAGGTAGTCGGCCGCGGCAGCCTCGATCGCGGCCGCGGACGCCTTGACGGCCGGATGCTCGACGGCGCCCCGGCGGCAGGCGATGAGCGTTCGCCGGAGCGCCGGCAGCGGCGTCAGAGCCACGCCGCCGGGCACGTCAGCGAGCGCCAGTTCGGGCACCACCGCCACGCCCTGGCCCGCCGCCACCAGCGTCAGGACCGCAGCGAAGTCGTCGGCGTAGTGCCGGATCCGGGGCGCGAATCCGGCTGCCTGGCAGAGGCGCACCGCCATCATGTGACAGAGCGTGCCGGGCGTCGCCACGATCCATGGCAGCGCTCGGCTCGCTAGAACCGGATCGGGCCCGTCGTCGATCTCAGGCCCAGCAAGGAAGATCGTCTCCTCCAGCAACGGCCGGGTCACGAGGGCCGGATCAGGCTCGGACGGCACATAGTCGTACTCGTGCACAAGCGCGATGTCCAGCGTGCCTGTCCTCAGCGCATCTGGCACCTGGGCCGGATCCAGCTCGGTCACCCGCAGCTCAAGCCGCGGATACGCAGCGCCGAGCCGCACCAGCGCCCCGGGCAGCAAGGTACGGACCGCGGTCGGGAACGCGCCAATGCACAGCTCGCCGGTCAGCTCGCTCCGGTGCGCGGCCAGCGCGGCCCCCGCCTCCTCCAGCAGCGCGAGCACCGCCCCGGTCCGGTCGGCCAGGTCTGCGCCAGCGGCCGTCAGCTCCACGCCGCGCCCGCTGCGCCGGAGCAGCTCCACCCCTGCTTCCCGCTCCAGAGCGCTGAGCTGCTGGGACACTGCGGACGGCGTGCAGAACTGCGTCTGCGCAACAGCCGCGATCGTGCCGAGCCGCGCCAGCTCCCGCAGCAGCTGCATCTTGCGCACGTCAAGCATTAGCCCAGCTTACGTTTCGATCCAGAAATGCGAACTGGACCTGCACAATCGCGAGCAGCCAGGATCAGGGCATGGACATGCTGACTGGCCTCTTCATCCCGCTGATCACACCGTTCGCCACTGATGGAAAGCTCGCCGCCGATGCGCTGGAGCGGCTCGCGCATCGGGTACTCGACAACGGGGCGACCGGGATCGTGGCGCTCGGCACGACCGCCGAGGCGCCGACCCTGACCGACGAGGAGCGGGCCACAGTCCTGGCGATCTGCAGCCGGGTCTGCCGGGAGCGGGCTGCGCCGCTCATCGCAGGCGCCGGTACCAACGACACGGCGCGCTCAGCCGCCGCGCTGGCCGGGCTCGCGGACTACCCCGATGTCAGTGCGGCCCTCGTCGTGGTGCCGTATTACAGCCGCCCCGGCGAGGCCGGAGTGCTCGAGCACTTCAGGGCACTGGCGGCGGGCAGCCCCGTTCCCCTGCTCATCTATAACATTCCCTACCGCACGGGGCAGGCGCTGAGCTGGCCGACCATGGCCAGGCTGGCCGGCCTGGCAGGGGTCGCCGGGGTCAAGCACGCGGCCGGGTCGATCGATCAGGACACGATCGCGATGATGGCCGGGCGGCCGGCCGGATTCAGCGTTCTCGGCGGAGACGACCCCCATATCTCGCCGCTGCTAGCGCTCGGGGCCAACGGCGGGATCCTGGCCTCGGCGCACCTGCGCACCAGCGACTTCGCCCGGCTGGTCCGGCTGTGGCAGGGCGGCCAGGCGGCGCAGGCCAGGGAACTCGGGCACCAGCTTGCGCCGCTGTCGCAGGCTCTGTTCGCCGAGCCAAACCCGGTCGTGATCAAGTCCGTGCTGCACCGGCTGGGCGAGATCCCGAGTCCGGCGGTGCGCCTTCCGCTCCTCGCCGCGAGCCAGGACTCGGCCGACGCGGCCTTGCGAGCCGCCGCGGAGCTGCCCGGGCCGGCGCTGACCGGGGCCGCGGCGGGCGACTCCCGCACTGCGGCCTTATAAGTTAGTAGCCGACAACGGCAGCAGGGAGGATGGCATGAGCGGCCTGGCCAGCCTGGTCAGCAGCGGTCCCGTGCTGCTCGCCATCCCGGTAGCAGCCGCAGCCGGAGCTGTCACGTTCCTGTCGCCATGTTGCCTGCCGCTGGTGCCTGGCTACCTGTCCTACCTGACGGGCATGTCCGGTACGGCGGCGGGATCGCCCGAGCCCGCCGCCACCGAGCCCGCCGGCGCCACGCAACCTGCGAGCGGCACCGGGCCTGCCACGCTCGCGCTCGCCGACGGCGGAACCGCCGTCGCGGCTGCCATGCTCACCCGAGCACAGCCGGCCAGGGCGCAGGCCCGCGGCCGCGTCGTCCTCGGCACGCTGCTGTTCGTCCTCGGGTTCTCCGTGCTGTTCGCGATCGAGGGCATCACGGTCAGCAGCATCGGCGACGCGCTCTCCGCGCACTCCCAGGGGATTTCCCGCGTCCTGGGCGCCGTGATCATCGTGCTCGGCCTGATCTTCATGGGCGCCTTCGACCGGTTCAGCTTCGCCGGCCGGATCTTCCGGCCGTCGTTCCGGCCCAGGGCGGGCCTGGCGGGCGCGCCGTTGCTGGGCGTGATGTTCGGCCTGAGCTGGACGCCGTGCATCGGCCCGACGCTTGCTGCGGTGCTCGCGCTGAGCGAGAACAGCGGGACCGCGCTTCGCGGCGGGCTGCTCGCGTTCGTGTACGGGCTCGGGATCGGCATCCCGTTCCTCGTGGTGGCCTTCGCGTTCCAGCGCGGCGTCACCGTCTTCGGCTGGGCGCGCCGGCACGCCCGGCTGATCACCAGGATCGGCGGCCTCATGCTGATCGCGGTCGGCCTCCTCGAGGTGACCGGCGCCTGGACCAGCGCCATCATCTGGCTGAAGCTGCACTGGGTGGGCAGCTACAACTCGCCGATCTGACGCCGCGCCGCCGGTCAGGCTGGGTCCGGCAGCAGGGCCAGCCCGTCACCGGCCGGCTTGGGATGCAAAACCTCGTCGCCGCCCACCAGCACGTCGGCAAAGATGCCCGCCCGCGTCAGCAGCATCACCGCAGCCCGGTGGCTGGCGCCGGTGAACACGGCCAGCCGGTGCCCGCGCGACCGCAGTGCGCTGAGCACGTCCGCAATGCCGCGGTACGGGCGCACGGTGGCGCTGGCGAGCTCGTCGTAGTAGGCCTCCGATTCGCCGTCAGCCAGGTCACGGCCGAGCAAGTGCGGCAGCAGCGCCTCGGGCGGCCCGATCGGATAACTCACGACCACCTGCTCCGGAGTGACCGGCGACCCGCCGAGACGCCGGACTGCGGCCACGAAAGCGCCGGAGACGGCCACCCTTGAGTCAAGCAGCGTCCCGTCCATATCCCAGACCAGCTGGCAGCCAGGGATTCCAGGGCCGGGCACGCGAGGGCCGGACACGGTACCGCCAGGTCCGCGGTCAGCCCGACCGCGGCGGAAGCGGCGGCCCGCCCGTCGCACGTCCGCACCGTCGCACATCCGCCCGGTCGGGCGCGACAGATCACCATCCGTGACCTGCAATCGGTTGCAGGCAATTGGACGGGCGGCTAACTGTACATTCAGTGCGGAGAAGTGCACACCTACGCGAATAATCGCAGCGGTTAGGCAGGCCCATCCGGCGGTCTGCCGAACGGTATTCTGTAACCCTCCGTACTGGCCCGACGATCTTGCCTGAAATGGCTTGTATGCTGCCCGTCATGGTGCGAGACTCACGTTGTGGCGATCGCGGTTGGTGGGAAGTTTCCTGACTCTTGTTCCGACAGACGGGCAGGTCAGGCTCGCGACAGCTGGTTCGCGGGCCGCCGCCCGCGAAAACTCCCGACGGCCGCCGAATTAACTAATGATTATGCCGGCGTTACCGGAGTTTCGAATTACGACCGGCCGTCACAAAGCGCAGCCAGGACGGACAGCGCGGCCGCGCGACGTGAGCCGGCGAAAACCTCTGTTAATTATTCCGACCTTGAGCCACGTCTTGTTAAAGAGTCCTTCGCGCATCTGATGTCCGAAGGTCCAGTCACGATGGAATATTTCTACGCCCGGCTTTTTGCAGCCGATCCGGATATCAAGGCGCTCTTCCCCACGGCTATGACCGCGCAGCGCGACCGCGTGTTCGCCGCTCTCGCCCGGCTCGTGTGGAGCCTGGACAATCAGCCGGGATGCACGGAAATGCTGGACCAGCTCGGCCGCGATCACCGCCGGTTCGGCGTCACGGACCGCCACTACTCGACGTTCCTCGCCGCACTTCGGGACACTGCCGAGCACTTCATCGGCCATGACTGGACACCGGAGACCGCAGCCGCGTGGCAGGGCATGCTCGACTATGTGTCGGCCAGCATGCGAGCGGCCGCGGCGCGCGACGCGCAGACGTCCCCGCGGTGGTGGACCGCCGAGATCGTCTCCCACGAGCTGCGCTCACCGGGCGTCGCCGTGCTCCGGCTGCGGACCAGCCAGCCCCTGACGTACCAGGCCGGACAGTACGTCCCCGTGCAGGTCACGCGCTGGCCCCGGGTGTGGCGACGGTATTCGATCGCCACTGCGCCGCGCCGCGGCGGCCTGCTCGAGCTGCACGTGCGCGCCGTTCCTGGCGGCCTGGTCAGCAACACGCTGGTCTATCACTCCGAGATCGGCGACACCGTTCTGCTCGGCGCCGCCGATGGCACCATGACGCTGGCCGACTCTGACCGCGATTTGCTGTGCGTGGCCGGCGGTACCGGGCTTGCCCCCGTTAAGGCCATCATCGAGCAGGCGCTCGCTACGCCGCTGGCGGACCGCGCGCGGAAGATCACGCTCTTCCTCGGCGCGCGGCAGCATTTCGATCTCTACGACCTCGATGACCTGCAGCTTCTCGAGTCAGCGTGCCCGTCACTGCGGGTGATTCCGGTGCTGTCGGACGAGCCTGGCTACAACGGCCTCACCGGCCGCCTGCCTGACGTCGTCCGCGGCCATGGGTTGTTCGAGAACGCCGAGGCATACGTCTGCGGGCCGCCCGCGATGGTCAGCCGCACCGCGGCCCTGCTTGCCGCGAGCATCTCGCAGAGCCAGCTGCATCACGACCCGCTCGACTAGCAAGCGTGCCCGGCTGGCAAGCCCGCTCGGCTAGCCCCGCAGGCCTCGCGGCTAGCCCCGCAGGTATATGCCGAAGAACGCGAAGATGCGCTGCCAGGCGTCGGCCGCGTCCTCCGGCTGGTAGGACATCCGGCCGATCTTGGCGAGCACGGCACCCGCGCCCGTCGACTCCGTCATGAACCGATGCCCAGCGCCTGGGTAAACGTGCACGTCGTGGGGGACCTCAAGCACCGCCAGTGCGCGCTGCAGTCGCTCCGGATGCTGAGTCCCCATCGGATCACGCCCGCCGAAGCTGCCGACGATCGGGCACGCGCCGGCCAGTACTCTCTCGGCATCGCGCGGCACATCGCCGTAGTTGACCGACGCGACGTCGTACCCCGGCCGCGGCGCGCACAGCAGCGCGAACCCGCCGCCAAGGCAGAAGCCGGCCACGCCGGTCTTGCCCGTGCAGTCGGCGCGGCCTGCAAGGAACCCGCGAGCGCCATCGAGCACGTCGAACGCTGGGCCGCGGCCAGCCCGGAGCTGGCTGAACGCGCTGCGAATACAGCGGATCCAGGACTTGCCGTCAAACAGGTCTGGTGCCAGGGCCAGGTACCCGTGACTGGCAAACTCGTCGGCCTTGCGGCGGATGTCGTCGTTCAGGCCGAACGCCTCGTGGATCACCACGACTGCGGGCCACGGACCGGGCGGGGCGGCCGGCACCGCCAGATAGCCACGCGAGGAGGCGCTGCCGACCGGATAGCTAACGTCGGGCATGGGCAAACAATGTCACACCCTGCTCGCCTGTCACACCATCCAATCAGCGCCACGAGAAATGCAAGGAACGGGCTGCGAATTGCAGAAAGCACAAGCATCCTCGCGCTCGATCACTGTCCGCACACAGCTCGCCACAACCCATTACCAGCCGCCACGCATAACAGCAGACTTCAAGTCCGACAGGCAGGTAGAAGAGCGGCGTCAAGTCCGACACGCCCGCAGAACATGAGCGGGAAATCGATTTGTCGTTGAAATTACTGCCTTCGGCTGGCGCACAGCCGCAGCACGTTGGCGATGACCCGGTGACCAGCACCGCCGGCTGCGGTGAGGATCGACTCCGGATGGAACTGCACGCCCCAGCGCCCGCGGGTTGCATCCTCGATAGCCATCACTACGCCATCCGGTGTCACGGCCGTGACGTCGAACCCGCCGGTTACCTGCTCAGCCCGGGCGTGCAGGGAGTGGTACCGGGCGGCCGTGAACTCGGCCGGCAGGCCGGCCAGCAGCTCGCCGCCGAGCACCTGGACCTGACCCGGCTTCCCGTGCACCGGCGTGCTCAGCAGCCCGAGCGAGCCGCCCGCGTGCTCCACCATCGCCTGCAGGCCGAGGCACACCCCGAAGACCGGCAGGCCGCGCTCGTCCAGCGCGCTCAGCAGCTTGTCGCACTCGAAGTCGGCCGGGCGGCCCGGTCCCGGTGACAGCACCACGAGATCCGGGGCGAACTCATCGAGCAGCCCGATGTCGAATCCCGCGCGCAACGTGCTGACCTCGGCGCCCTGCTCGGCGAAGTAGCCGGCCAGCGTGTGCACGAACGAGTCCTGATGATCGACCAGGAGCACCCGCAGCCCGTCGCCAGGGCGGGCGGCGGGCGTGCCCCGTTCCCGGTCGGAAGGCCTGGCCCCGCCTGCCTGGCCCGCTTCCTGCCCGGCGGCCTCCGCCAGGGCTTCCAGCAGTGCGCGCGCCTTGAGCGCGGTCTCGCGCTCCTCCTCCGCCGGATCAGAGTCGAACAGCAGCGTCGCACCCACGCGGACCGCTGCCACCCCCGCGGAGATATGCGCCGTGCGCAGGGTCAGGCCGGTGTTCATCCCGCCGTCAAAGCCGATCCAGCCCACCGCCCCGCCGTACCACCGCCGCGGCGACGTCTCGTGATCCTCGATGAACTGGATGGCCCAGTTCTTCGGCGCACCGGTGACGGTCACCGCCCACATGTGGGTGAGGAATGCGTCCAGCGCGTCAAAGCCCGGGCGCAGCCTGCCCTCTACATGATCCACCGTGTGGATCAGCCTGCTGTACATCTCGATCTGCCGGCGGCCGATCACCTTGACGCTGCCCGGCACGCAGACCCTCGACTTGTCGTTGCGGTCCACGTCGGTGCACATGGTCAGCTCGGACTCTTCCTTGGACGAGGTCAGCAGCGCGCGGATCTGTGCCGCATCGCCGATCGCGTCAGCGCCGCGGGCGATGGTGCCCGAGATCGGGCAGGTCTCGACCCGGTCGCCGGTGACCCGGACGTACATCTCGGGCGAGGCGCCGACCAGGTACTCGTCACCGCCGAGGTTGAAGAAGAACTCGTACGGCGCCGGGTTCCGCTCCCGCAGGCGCTCGAACAATGCCGCCGGAGCCGGGCACCGGGCGTAAAAGGTGTGCCCCGGCACGACCTCGAACAGGTCACCGCGGGCGAACTTCTTCCTGGCCTGCTCCACGACCTTGGCGTACTCCCCAGGAACCGGGTCAGCCGGAAGATCAGCATCTACCGGGCCGGGAACGGGGCCGCCGGCGGAACCGACGCCCGCCGCCCTCGGCAGCCCGGCGGTGTGGCCGGCCTCGGTCTCGAAGTCGTAGCTGAACCGGGTGGCTGTCTCCCGCTTGCGGTCGACGACCCAGAGCTGATCCGGCAGATGCAGGACCAGGTCACGGGCGCTGCCATCGCGCTCAAGCCGCTGGCGCACCGGCTCGAACTGGAACGCGAGGTCATACCCGAACGCCCCGTAGAAGCCGAGATGCTGGTCTGGCCCGGCGAAGGCAGCCATGATCTCCCGCAGCGCGGAGAACACGGTCGGCTGGCGGCTGCGCTGTTCCTCGGTGAAGACCTGGCCGGACGGGACCACTGTGACCTCGGCGTAGCCGTCCCCGGCTTCGACCTCCCCGGCGCCCGCCAGGGCTGTCGCGATCGCCGGCAACAGCACCAGGCCCCGCCGGTTGAGTGCCCGCACGGTGACCGTACGGCTGCGGGCGGTGATCTCAACCGGCGGGTCGACGTAGGCGAGGTGCCAGCGGCTGTACCGGCCTGGGTACTCCATGCCAGAGCTGAGCACCCCGCCGGGCCGGTCCTGCACCTGCCGGGTGATCTCGTCCAACTGGCCGCGATCGAATTCCTCCGCGACGCGGAGCACGCGGACGCCGCCGGCGGTCAGGTAACTCGTCTGATTCATGTCGCCCTCGGGGGGATCGTGCCCGGCGGGCCGGCAGCCACACAGCAAAGGCGGCCGCCGTGCCGGGCGGTCGCCTTGTCTGGTGGTCTGCTTGCGCGCGAACCTGGCACCGCCTAATGGCGGCGCCACCAGCCTGCCGTGAGCTGCTGAACGCGCATGCGCGCAGCTTAGCAGGCCTCCGGCGCGGCCGGGTACGTCCGGCCGGGCATCGCCTTCAGCCTCTCCTGTCGGCCGACCGCGGGGCGGCGACTCCGCGACCGTGCCAGCCAACCGGCCTTGGGCGGGCTAGAGGGCAGCGATTGGGATTCTCGGCGGTAGTTGCTGAGAATCCCAATCGTTGACTGGCTTCGCTGAGAATCCCAATCGTTAATGCGTCTGGGTCAGGTCGCGTAGACGATGGTGACCGACACCGACAGCTGCTGGGTGCCTGGCGAGATCTTGACCGCCGCGTGGCCGCTGGTAGCGGCAGCGTTGTCGAACGGGAGCGGTTCCGGCTGCTGCTGCTGCTGGACCGGAGTGACGCTGATAACTTGCCCGAGCGGCGTGCCGAGCGCGCGGGCGAACTGCTCCGCCTGGGCCCGCCCGTCCGCCACCGCCTTTGCCCTGGCTGCTGCCATCAGCGGGCCGGTGCTGGTGAGGTTCAGTGCCACATTGTCGACGGAGACCGCGTTCCCGCCGGCGCGCACGGCGGCAGTGATCTGGCCGCCCGCCACCCCGAGGTGGTTCAGCGTCGCCGTCAGCGACTCGGTGACGCCGTAGCTGGTGATCTCGCCGTTGTTGTTGTAGTTGGGCGAGATGTTCAGGTCGGATGTCTGGATGTCAGCGGCTTTGACGCCGCGACCACGCAGCGCCATCGTCACCTTGCGGACGTCTGCGTTGGCCTGGTTCAGCGCGGAGGTGACGTCGTAGCCGCTCGCCTGAACGTTCATGGACACGATCAGCTGGTTGGGAACGCCGGTCACGGTTCCGGTGCCGGTCACGGTAATGCGGCCGGCGGACTGCGATGGGCTGATAGTAGCGGCATCGGCAGGCGTGCCCGAGGAGGAGCTACTCCCCGCGCGAGTGCCGACGCTGTACGCGCCGATAAGCAGCGCCGCGGCCGCGACGCCGGTTGCCGCTGCGAGATACCTGGGTGAGGTGGTGATGGCCATGACGGGTCTCCTGCTCCGCGGGGTGCTGCCTCCCATCGGACGCGGCGCAGCACCGCCCGGTTCCGCCTGTCGCTGCAATCACTGTCAGTCAGAAGTCGATCCGGGCAGTCAGAAGTCGATCCAGGTGCCGGCGCCGCCCCCCGCGGCGAGCTGATAGATGCGACTGGCCGCAGCCAGGTCCTCGATCGCCAGCCCGAGCGATTCGAACACGGTGATCTCGTCCGCGCTGGCCCGCCCCGGCGCGGTACCGACCAGCAGCTGACCCAGCTCCGCGCGGACCTGGCTCTCTGTTACGGCTCCTTCGGCCGCGGCCAGCCGGTAGTCGCCCGACTCTGTCAGCAGCGAGTCGCGGCGGTCGGCGAACAGGACTGCGGCCGCCACCGTCGCGGTGTCCAGCTCGCGCTGGTGCGGCAGGCAGGCGCCGACTGCGTTGATGTGAGCTCCCGGCGCGATCCAGTCTCGGTGCAGGACCGGCTGCGCGGAGCTGGTCGCAGTGACGATGATGTCGGCTGCGGTGACAGCGTCCTGCGCCGACTGGCAGGCCATGAGAGGCGCGGCGGTTTGCCCAGCCAGGCTTGCAGCGAACTGCTCGGCCCGCGCCGGGTCGCGGCCCGCCACGCGGATGCGGCTCAGCCGGAGCGCGCCATCCAGCGCTAGGACGTGCGCCCGTGCCTGGACGCCTGTGCCGATGACGGCCAGGTCGCCGGCATCCGGGCGGGCCAGCAGCTCAGTCGCGACTACCGAGACGGCGGCCGTCCGTATCTCGGTAACCGCCGAGGCGTTGAGCACAGCTACTGGCTCGCCGGTGGCACCGCTGGACAGCAGAACCACGCCCTGGTGCGTGTCGAGCCCGGCGGCCGGGTTTGCCGGGGTGATGCAGATGGCCTTCAGCCCGTAGGCCGCATCGAACCCGTCCTCGCCGTTCAGGTAGGACGGCATGAGCGCCATCAGCCCGGCCGCGCCCTCCGGGCGGATGATCGTGCGCAGCGGCTGCTGCGCCCGTCCGGACGCCAGCGCCATGAGTGCTCCGCGCATCGCCTCGGCGCAGTCGTTGTAGCCGAGCAGCGCGTGCACGTCCGCAGCGGACAGGACCAGTAGCTGCCGCATCACTGCATCACATCTCCGCTTCTCCGCTGATGGGGCACAACTTAGCGCGGGCGAACCGGTCACGCGCCTTCGGCTAAGGTCGATGGTGTGTTGCTGCGGATCATCGTCAACGGCGCCGAGCGCACCGCAGACGCAGCGCCCGGGCAGAGCCTGCTGGAGTTCCTGCGCGATGCTCTCAACGTCACCGGTCCGAAGGAGGGCTGCGGCGAGGGTGCCTGCGGCGCGTGCACTGTCCTGATCGGCAGCCGCCCGGTCCAGGCCTGCCAGGTTGACGCGGCGAGTGCGGCCGGGCAGCGAATCATCACCGTCGAGGGACTGGCTGAGGACGGCGTGCTGCATCCGGTGCAGCAGGCCTGGCTGGAGACCGGAGCCATGCAGTGCGGTTACTGCACGCCTGGCTGGCTTACGGCGGCCGCTGCGCTGCTGGCCCGAATCCCGCATCCGGACGACGCGCGGATCGATGCCGAGCTGGCCGGGCACGTCTGCCGCTGCTGCGCTTACCCGCGCATCAGGCGAGCGGTGCACCGCGCCGCCGAGCTGATGGACCAGCCTGAGCTCCTCGAGCCCGCGCCTTCGGGCGATGCCCTGGCCGGGCAGACCCTGCTACCTCAGCCGCACCGGCCGTTCGACCTGAGGCGGACAGATCCCTGGTCGTTCGCAGCCGCCATGCCCGACGGCTTGCTGACCGTGGTGGCCGATACGGGCGAAACCGGCTGGGAAGGGCCCGACGACGCCTGGGTCCACGTCGGCGCCGACGGCGCTGTTACCGCGTTCAGCGGCAAGGTCGAGGCCGGACAGGGCACCAGGACTGCCCTGGCCCTGCTGGTGGCCGAGGAACTCGCCGTCCCTGCCGGCAACGTGGCACTCGTCCTGGCCGACACCGACGTTTCGCCGTTCGACCTCGGCACCTTCGGCAGCAGGTCGATGCCGCACGCGGCGCCGCCGCTCCGGGCAGCAGCCGCCGGAGCCTTCCGGCTGCTGCGGGAGACCGCTGCGGCCAGGTTCGGCCTGCCCGAGGACGCCCTGACGGCCGGCGACGGCCTGATCGCAGGACCGGACGGCGCGCCAGCCGCAAGCTACGGCGAGCTCGTGGCCGGCCAGCGCCGGGTTGAGCGCGTGCCGTCCGACGCCCCGGTGACGCCTGCGGAATGCTGGCGGTCGGCAGGCCGCCCCGCCCGCGCGGCCGGCGCGGCCGACGTCGTCACCGGAGCCAAGCTATTCCCGTCCGACCTGAGCCTGCCCGGTATGCTGCACGGCTGCGTGCTGCGGCCGCCCTCGGCCGGGGCAACGCTGCGCCAGGCGCGCACCGCGGCCGCTGCCGCGATGCCCGGGGTGACGGTGATCGAGGAAGGCTCGTTCATCGGCGTCCTCGCGGCAAGCCAGCAGGAGGCGCGGGCGGCCCTCGCGGCCCTCGAAGCCGACTGGACGGAGCGGACCGGCCCAGGGCCGGCCGACCTGGCCGCTTACCTTCGCGACCATCACACGGACGGCGAAGGACGCAATGCCGCGTTCACCGAGCGCGCCGGCGACCCGGAGGCAGCGCTCAGCGCCGGATCCGTGCGCGTCCATGCGACGTACACCACCGCCTACATCGCGCACGCCCCTCTCGAGCCGAGAGCAGCACTGGCCCGCTGGGATGGCGATGAACTGACCGTGTGGGCGGCGACGTCAACACCGTTCCGGGCCAGGAACGAGCTAGCCGCGGGCCTCGGCATCGACGATGCCGCCGTGCATGTGATCGTGCCGGATTTCGGCGGCGGCTTCGGCGGCAAACACGGTTCTGTTGTCGCGCTCGAGGCCGCCCGCCTGGCCAGGATTGCCGGCCGCCCAGTCAAGGTGCAGTGGAGCCGCGCGGACGAATTCACCGGCGGTTATCTGCGACCGGCCGCCGTGATCGACGTGGCGAGCAGCGCGGACGCGACTGGCGGGCTGACGGCATGGTCGTTCACCAATATCAATTCCGGTGCCGCTGGATTGCTGACCCCGTATCGCGTGCTCAACCGGCTCGAGGCCTACCAGCCGGCCGATGCGCCCCTGGCTCAGGGCTCGTATCGGGCGCTCGCAGCGACGGCGAACAACTTCGCCCGCGAGTCCCAGATGGACGAGCTGGCCGCTGCCGTCGGCGCCGATCCGGTCGAGTTCCGGCTGCGCCACCTCAGTGATGAGCGACTCGCCGCGGTGCTCGAGGCTGCTGCCGCCGAAATCGGCTGGCACGAGGATCAGCCCAGTGGGGTCGGAACCGGTATTGCGCTCGGCATCGAGAAAGGCGGTAGGGTCGCCACGGCCGCGCGCGTGCACGTGGCCGCCGACGGCACGCTGCGGGTGCTTCAACTCGTCACGGCGGTCGACTGCGGCGCTGTCGTTCATCCGGACGGGCTGACTAACCAGGTCGAGGGTGCCGTCGTGATGGGCCTCGGTGCCGCCTTGTTCGAGCACATCGACTTCGCCGCCGGGCGGATCCTGAACGGGTCGATGACGCAGTACCGGGTGCCGCGGCTGGCCGACGCGCCGGCAGACATCCGGGTCGTGCTGCTCGACCAGCCAGATCAGCCGTCTGCAGGTGGCGGTGAGGCGCCGATCATCGCGGTCGCCCCGGCGATCGCGAACGCGGTCTTCGGGGCGTGCGGCGTCCGGCTCCGCGCCATGCCGCTGGTGCCGAGCGGATCAGTGCCGGGCCGCTAGCGCCAGGCGCCTGCGCTGCGTACTTCGCCTGGCCGTCAGGCCCAGCCATAGCAGCACCGCCAGCGCCAGGATGACGCCAGGCCAGAAACCGTACGCGAGCAGGACGACCGAGCCGGCCGCTGGCCATGCGCACGATCGTGGCCGTGTCTCCGCCGAAGCTCGCCCAGGTGTTGATGGCGCCGTCCCTTTTCTCGCGTCCGAATTGTTTGGGCCGGCTGAGGCGGGGAGAATGCAGGCGGACGGCTCCCGGCACGCGCCGCGGATGCTGGAAGGTGAGGTCGGACGGTGTGGCGGAGGAGGCACCGTCTCCAGCGGCTGGAGACGGAACTCGCCGAAGGTAAAGCTGAGCGGGCAGAACTGCGGCGTCGGCTGGACTGGTTCGAGACGATCGCGGCCGCTGCGGGTGCGTCCCGCCGCGGCGCCGTGCCGACGGCACCACTGCCAGCAAGCCTGGTCGCAGCCGCGCGCGACCCGCGCATGCACGACGTTGCGGTACGGCTGGACGTAGCCGGCGCGGATGTCATCGCAGTCGTCGGCGGTGCCGGGGATCCCCGCGAGTGGTGGACGGCAATCTGGGGCATCGCCGGCGCGGACGGCGCGAACCGGGAAGACGCGCAGGCGTGATACGCATCCGGCACCTGAATCTTCCGGCGGGCCTGTCGGCCCTGGTCCGCCGGTCGCCGGACGGCGACCTCGAGATTTTCATCTCGGACGCGCTCGAACCCCTCCGCCAGCGCGCGGCGATCCGCGTCGCGCTGCGGTCAACGCGCCAAGCCGGATGGCGGGCCGGACTGCTTCCCGTCCCGCTCGTGCTGCTGCTTGCCGCCGGCCGCTCCGGCCTGCGCGCGGCGGCGAACGCGCTCCGCGTGCACGCGCTGGCAAGCGCCGCCGCAGCCACCCTGGCGGTTGCGTCTGCGGCGGCGCTCATCATCGCGCTGCCGCATCATCACCCGCCGTTAATTGCCGGCAAGCTGCCAGGCGCCGGTCACGTGCATGCGCCAGCGCCCGCCGGGTCGGCGAGCATCTCGCCGCCTCGCTCGCATGCGGCGCGGCGCGCACCGAGCACAGGGCACCTCCAGCCGGCCGTCACGCCTGCAGCGGTACCGTCTGCGGCGGCCTCGCCGGGCCGGATGCCGACCATAGCCGCGCCCAGCGCGTCACCTCTACCGACGATATCCGGCGGTACATCATCGTCACCGGCTCGTGCGGCGTCGCCGGCACCTCCGAAGCCGACCACCGGCGGCACTACCTGCCTCGTGCTCCTCGGACTGCGGATCTGCCTGTAGCCGGGCCGGGACGACTTACCTTCAGGCTGGCCGCTGACCGACCTCGCCCGGCTCGCTATCGTCACCGCGCCAGTTGCGGGCGAGCGCGATCAGCCCGCGCACCACCTCGGGCGGCAGCCCGGGCGTGCTGGCCAGATGCTCGAGCGTCGGATCGTCATAATGCCCGTTGCCCGGCGGAGCGGAGCTGGCATGCGGCTCCCCGCCAGCCAGGATTCGGCGGCATGAACCAGGCGCCCATCCGAGTACGTTCTCCAGGACGCCGAGGGTGCTGGGTGAGACGCGCTGGCCGTTCTCGAGCTTGCCGAGGGTCCGGTCCGTAACGCCGGTGGCGGCGGAGAGAGCCCGCCGGTCGCGCATGCCGAGCTCGACACGGCGCGCCACGACGTAGTCAGCCAGCCGCTGCCACTGCTCGGTGACCATGGACCAGTCCTCTCCGAAGAAACCAGAAGGTATCTGAGCCAAGTTCTTCCACTCCGAGTGTACAGACGCAGATATCGGGTTGACATATCTTCCTGATTCTTCTTACTCTTGGCGCTAGGTTCTAGTGCATTCGCGGGCGAACCCGGCTCGTCTCGACTGACCTGAGCTACTCAGGTCAGCAGACCCAGGATCGTGGAGTTTCGTTGGGCGGCACCGGCACATCGCGAAGTTACGACAGGCGCGGCGCGTGGCCGCGCGGGTGCCGCACTGGCAGCGTCTCCTACGAGACTCACTATCGATCGCTGGTCCAGCTCGCCGCGCTGCTGACTGGTGACGCGAACGCGGCAGAGGCGGCGGTGGCCGATGCGCTAGCCGGACTGCCGCGGGCGGCAGCCGTCGGCCTCAGCACCGATGACTTCCTGCGTTACCTGCAGCGGCGGGTAATAGTCCAGTGCCGCCGCAGCAGGCGCGCAGCCAGCGCGGCCCGGCACGCCGCCGGCACGAACCCAGCCGACTCGCCCCAGGACGGCTCTGAGTTCGCCCGGCTCCCCGTCGTCATGGCGCTGCGTGGCCTGCCGCCACAACGGCGCGAGGCGGTAGTCCTGATCCATTACCTCGATCTGCCGCCTGCCCAGGCGGCCGCGATCGCCGGCATCAGCGAGACGGTATTGCAGGCGAACCTGAGCAGCGCAATGCAGGACCTGGGCGACCTGATCACAGGACCATACCCAGATAGATGACGCCAGTGATGTAGGTTGCCGCCGTTCCATTTTGGAAGCATCTGGCCTGTACGTCAGGCTCCGCCCGCCTTGCACCTTGACGGACATTATCTGGCGGCTATACAACTGGCAGCCGGAGCCCGGTAGCTCACCGGCGGCCTCCGACATAGCAGAGGCTTCTCGCTTCAGTACGGAGGCGTCCATGAGATCCCGCCATCGCCTCGCGCTCACGGTAGCGGCGACAGCCGCGGTGTCTGTCATGGCTGTCGGCGCGACCGGGATGACCGCCCTAGCGGCGGCCCGATTCCATGGCCATCAGCAGCGACTGCCAGCGCACGTCTACGCGCCCTACTATGAGACCTACCTTGCGCCGCATGCCGCGCCTATCTCGAACGTCGCACGACGATCCGGTGCCCGCTATTTCACCCTGGCCTTCTTGCAGACCCCGAAGAAGGGCTCATGCGCACTGGACTGGAACGGGACCAAGTCCCAGCCCCTTAGGTACTACGCAGCCGACATCGCCCGGCTGCGGAGGATGGGCGGTGACGTGATCCCGTCGTTCGGCGGCTACAGCGCGGACCACGATGGGACCGAGATCGCAGACTCGTGCACGAGTGTCAGCAAGATCGCAGCCGACTACGAGACGGTGGTCCGGGCCCTGCATGTGACTCGGCTGGACATGGATGTCGAAGACAACTCGCTCACCAACAAGGCGGGCATCGAGCGCCGCAGCGAGGCGATTGCGCTCGCGCAGACCTGGGCAGCCCGCCACCATATCTGGCTTCAGGTCCAGTTCACGATCCCAGTGGAGCCGTCCGGCCTGGACGGCAACGACATGGCGGTGCTGCGCAGCGCCGTCGCCGCCGGAGTTCGCGTGCACTCCGTCAACATCATGGTCTTCGACTACTACCTGTCGGCCCATGAACGCACGCTGAACATGGGGGCTGAGGCGCTCACTGCCGCGACGCACACGCATAGCCAGCTCGAGTCGCTGTACCCGCAGGTCTCTGCCGCCCGGCTCTGGGCGATGATCGGCATGACCATGCTGCCCGGCATCGATGATTACACCCCGGCCAGAGAGGTGACTCACCTGTCCGATGCCAGGCGGATGCTGAACTTCGCGCGTTCTCACCAGATGAACTTCCTGTCGATCTGGGCGATCGAGCGGGACCACGGCGGCTGCCCTGGAGCGTTTGACAGCAATACCTGCTCCGGGATCAAGCAGAACGCCTGGGCGTTCAGCCACCTGCTCGAGCCGTTCACGCGACGGGACGCCCGGCCGATCGCCCGCTGATATCCACGGGTCGTCGCAAAGGCGGCCTTCACGCAGACTTCGCCTCGTTGTCACCTTGGTTGCTCGTAAACGTCGGACGCGAAGTTCAGCGTGGCCAGACGTGGATACTTACCCGCGGCTACGCCGCCGCCAGCTAACACCTAACGCTGCCCGCGTGGCCGTAGCGGCTGCACTCTGCCTGACCACGTTAGCGCTCTCCGTCGCGCTAGCGGCACCGCGACCTCCACCCTGACCGAGACACCCGCGTCTGTGCCCAACGGCGCTAACTTCACTTTCACCTACACGGTCGCGGCGCCGGTCAGTATGTCGCCTGGCTCTTCTACAACAACGGCTATCAGGAGCTGGCCGGCCCGGTGAACTTCACCGTCACGCCCTCCCAGCCCGCGCCCGCGCCGCAGTTCGCGACCTCGTTCGGGCAGCATGGCCGTGGTCAGCTCACCGACCCGTTCGGCGTTGCCGTGGCACCCGACCACAGCGTGTGGGTCGCCGACCGAGCGGCCGGCCAGGTCGAGCAGTTCAGCCCGTCGGGGCATTTCCTCCGCTCGATCGGCGGCGGCGTGCTGCGTCATCCCGACAGCGTCGCAGTCGACCCGGCCGGCGACGTCTGGGCGGCCGACACCGGGCACGACGAGATCGCCGAATTCTCGGCGTCGGGTCACGAGCTCACGTCGTTCGGATCGGATGGCTCCGGTAATGGCCAGCTCGACCGTCCGGAGGCCCTCGCCTTCGACTCGGCAGGGAACATCTGGGTAGCCGATCAGGACAACAACCGGATCGAGGAGTTCGCGCGCACCGGAAGCTACCTGTCACAGATCTCGGTGACTACTCCGGACGGCGTCGCCATCGACGCCGCAGGCAACCTCTGGGTGTCCAGTCCGAGCTACGCGGATGGCAATGCGGTCTACGAGTTCGCCCCGGACGGCACCAACCTGGAGTACTACGGCAGCACCCAGGCGGAGTACGGCGCGTTCTCGAACACGGCAGGCATCGCGATCGGGCCAGCCGGCAAGATCTACGTGGTCAACGCTGACTACAGCCTCGTCACCGTGCTGAACCCGGACGGCAGCTTCTACACCGAGTTTGGCCTGCAGTCTGACCCGGCCACCGCCGCTGAGGACCTGGCCTTCCCGCAGGGCATCGCGGTGACCGGGAATGGGAGCGTGTACGTCGCCGACAGCGGTAACGGCCGTGTCGTCGAGTACTCCCCGGCCCGAGCGGTTACCGCGGTGGCGGTGATCCCGGCGGCCAGCGCCGGCTTCTCCTGGCAGCCGGCCGGACTGGCGAGCGCGATCATCCTGGCGCTCGCGGCGCTGGCAGGATTCGTCGCCGTGCGCCGCCGCCGCGTGCCAGTGCCAGCCAGCACCATGGCAGCGGCTGAAGCACCGGTCGTTTCGCGTCGCTCGCTACTTGCCAGCGGGACCGCACTGACCGGCGCGGCAGCTGGCGCGACCGTGCTGCCGCTCGGCCTGCGCCGGGCAATGGCCAAGACACTGCGCGACGGCCGGTCGTCCGGCGGCGGCATCAACGACATCGAGCACATCGTGATCCTGATGCAGGAGAACCGCAGCTTCGACCACTACTACGGCACGATGCCAGGGGTCCGCGGGTTCCGGGATCCCACGGCCATCACGCTGCCGACCGGGAACCCGGTCTTCTACCAGCCGGACCCGTCGCACGCCCAGGGTTACCTGCTGCCGTTCTACTACGATCCGTCGCGGACGAGCGCACAGGCCACGCCTGGCACTGACCATTCCTGGCCCACCCAGCACCAGGCCTGGGACAACGGAAAGATGGACCAGTGGATCGCCGCGAAGGGCCCCTACACCATGGGGTACTTCAAGCAGCAGGACATCCCGTTCCACTGGGCGCTGGCCGAGGCGTTCACCATCTGCGACAACTATCACTGCTCGGTACTCGGCCCGACCAACCCCAACCGCCTCTACATGTGGACGGGGATGATCGACCCGAATGGCACCGGCGGCGGTCCCATCATCGACAACAGCCCCGCCTTCAACAACATCATCCTGTCCTGGACGACCTATCCGGAACGGCTCGAGGCGGCCGGCATTAGCTGGAAGGTATATCAGGAAGAGGACAACTACGACGACAACGCGCTGGCCTGGTTCACGCAGTTTGGCGACGCGCCGACCTCGTCACCGCTGTGGCAGCGCGGCATGTACAAGGGCCCGGCGGGCGCGTTCGAATCCGACGCGCGCAACGACCGGCTGCCGCAGGTGTCCTGGCTGGTAGCACCGACCGCACAGACCGAGCACCCGGATTATTTCCCGGCGGCCGGCGCCGAGTACATCGCGCAGAAGCTGGACGCGATCGCGTCCAACCCGGGTGTCTGGGCCAAGACCGCGTTCATCCTCTGCTACGACGAGAACGACGGCATGTTTGACCACGTGCCGCCAGCGGTCGCGCCGGCAGGCACGCCGGACGAGTTCGTCAGCGGACTGAATATCGGCCTCGGCTTCCGCACTCCGACGACGATCGTGTCGCCGTGGACGGCCGGCGGCTTCGTCTGCTCGGAGGTGTTCGACCACAGCTCCCTGATCCGGTTCATCGAGGCCAGGTTCGGCGTCTACGAGCCGAACATCAGCGCCTGGCGCCGTCAGACCTGCGGCGACCTGACGTCGGCCTTCCGGTTCGGCACTACCCCGTCTGGTTACCCGGGAACGGGTGAGCTCGGGCTGGCCGTGACCGAGAGCCGGCTGCTGCGGGCGCAGGCGCAGGTCAACGACAACCCGTTCCCGGTGCCGCCGGCGGTGAACGAGCCGCTTCCTGCCCAGTAACGGCCGCCGATGACGGCGGGAGGGACCAGCCGGTCCCTCCCGCTGGCGCGGGCTCAGCGCTAACGCGAGAGCCGGGCCGAGGCGAGTATGCTCCCGGCGCTCAGCATCCAGATCACCGTCTCGCCGTCCCGCCGCTCGGTCATCAGCTCTGGTGTGCAGCCGGGCAGGATGGCCCGGTGGTACTCGATCTCCGCGACCGACGGGACGAAAGCGTGGGCGGCCAGCTCTTCCTCCACGACAGCCCAGTGCACGGCGTTGTTGACATGCCCGGCAGTGTCGAAGTCGACGGCCCGCACTGGCCAGACGGCTGGCCGCGGACCGGCACCCACCTCGTTCCCGTCCGGAACGGTCCCGACGGGACGCGGGTGAGACAGCCGAGCGGACACCACCCGCCCGGCCGCCGATGCGCCGTAGACGGCCAGGAATTCCGCCGACAGGGGCACCGGCCGTCCATCTCCCCCGGCCACTGCCGCCCAGACGGCGCTGGCCTGCACGAACGGCGTGCCGTCTGAAGCAGACAGCGTCGTAGTCCGCTCGGCCCATCGCGGCCCTGTCCCAGAGCAGAAGGTCGCAACCGTCAGCCGTTCCCCCATGACCGGAAGCGCGCTGATGCGAAGTGCGCACCGGCGGACTAGCCAGACAACCGGCTCGGCCAGGCCGGAATCGGCCAGGTCGTCCTCGGCGGCCGTCTGCAGGTACCGGGCGAGCGCATCAAGCCTGAGGCGTCCGGACGGCACGACGTCGGTGCTGCGGACGATCCTCCTGGCCGCGTAGACACGGCCGCTGGCCGGCTCGGGCCGGAACGCTTCCATTCCGGCATTCTCTAGCAAGTCTCCGGCCGGGCGGCCAGACCCAGCCCCTATCCCGATCGGCGCACGCAGTAATGTGACCTACGACATATGGGCCCTGCGAGAAGTACGACCTCATGTCGGTTTCCTCGCCTGATGCGGTAAGAAAGAGGCCGTGAAACCCGCCGAGCTCCAGCTCCTGACCTCGCTTGAGGACCGCCACTGGTGGTACAAGGAGCGGCGCGCCATCCTCACCCGCGAGCTGCGCCGCCTGCCCGTTCCCGGCCAGGCACTGGATATCGGCGCCGCAGGCGGCGGCAACACCAGGGTCCTGAAGGCGCACGGCTGGCGGGCGCTCGCCCTGGAGTACTCGGACTCCGTTGCCGACGTCGCCAAGGCGCGCGGGATCAGCGCCATCCGGGCCGACGCCCGCGCGCTGCCGCTCGCGTCAGCTGCCTGCGACCTGGTGACGGCTTTCGACATCCTCGAGCACATCGACGAGGACTACCTGGCGGCTGCCGAGATCGCCCGCGTCCTCAAGCCAGGCGGAACTGCCCTGATCGCGGTGCCGTGTGACATGGCCCTGTGGTCCGCGCACGACGACGAGGTCGGCCACGTGCGCCGCTACACGCGGCCCGAGCTGGTGAACGTCATCTCCAAGGCCGGCCTGACGGTCGATGACGTCTGGAGCTGGAACGTCCTGCTGCGGCCGGTCGTCGCGTTGCGCCGTAAGTCCTCCACGGGCAGCGATCTTGACGAGGTCCCGCCGCTGGTCAATACGGTACTGACGTCGATCATCGTGGCAGAGCGCTACCTGCCGACCAAGTCCCTGCCCGGCGTCTCGCTCTTCCTGCGTGCTCGGCGCTGAGCGGAGCCGACCCCGCTGAGTGAACGCTCGCCAGGGAATAACAGCGGCGTGAGGGCGGCATAAACTCAGCTCGCGATCCTGAACAGGCAGGGACAAGCATGGCTAACTTGGCAAACGCCCTTCGGGAGCGGCGTCGGTGACGGATCGTAACCGAGTGCCACAGTCCGTTGCGCCGGACAGAGCCGGGCAACTCATGCGGTCACGCCAGTGCCACGATTCCGGCAAATGTGGCCGCTGGCTAACGCCGGCGGCTACGCTATCGACAGGTGTGCAGGCAGGGGCTAGTCCGATAGGCGGTGGGGGCAGCCGCAGCTCACCGGCTGCGTGGCGCGGCGATACCTGCGGCGACAGATCGAGCGCAGGTCCGCTGATGGAGGTATGGCCGAGGTGACACGGGCGCCCATTGACCCGGCCGGCCCGCGAGGGTCAGCCGGGCAGGCCGGCTCGGTTGTCCAGGCTTCCGGGGAATCGCCGGCCGCCTTGACGGCACCGCTCACCACTGAGGTCCGGCCTGCGACCCACCGTCCGGTGCCAGGTCATGGTCCGGTCGAGCGGGTCATGAGCACGGTGATCCGCAAGCTCGCCTGGAGCAAGCTCGCCAATCCGCGGGTCGCCATCGCGGTGTCCGGAGCTGGCCTGCTGCTCGGTGCGCTCGTCGGCGCGACGGCGCCGAACACCGCGACGCTGCGCATCCGGCTGCCACTGTCGCACTTCCTGCCGTCGCTGCAGCACCAGAACGTGCTGGCGATGACCCTGCTCTACGCGGGAGACATCCTGGCGTGCCTGGGGCTGGCAGGCATGCTCTGGGCGCACAGCCAGGGCTGGCGCCCAGACCCGCGCAAGCTGCTGGCAGTCAGCGCGGGCGTCGTCGCTGTGCTGGTCAGCCTCACTCCGGTTGGCTCCTCAGATACCGCGAGCTATGCGGCGTTCGGCCGGATCGCGGCCCTAGGCGGCAATCCGTACACGACCAGCCCTGTCCAGGCTCTCCAGCACACGCTCTATCTCCCCATCGTGGGCACAGTCTGGCGACCACAGGTGTCGGTCTACGGGCCCATCGCCACCTGGATCCAGAGATTCGCCGCATCGATCGGCGGCTCGGACGCCGGCACCACCATCTGGGTCTTGATGATCCTCAACGGCCTGGCGTTCATCGGCACCGGCTGGCTGCTGCTCAAGACCTCCGACGATCCCATCCGGGCCACGCTGTTCTGGGCGGCGAACCCTGTCCTCATCCAGCAGCTGGTCAGCGGCGGCCATCTCGACACCTTCGTGGCCGCGGCGTGCATCTGCGCGATCCAGGTGGCCCGCCGGGTCTCCGGCCTCCGGGGCGACATCCTCATCGGCGTGCTGATCGGCCTTGCCTGCGGCGTCAAGGTCAACGCCGTGCTGGTCGCGGTCGGGCTGGCCTGGCCGTTGCTACGGCGGCACGAGTGGATGCGGACGGCGCGGATCACCGTCGTTTCGCTGCTCACGGTCGCAATCCTGTACAGCGGTTACGGAATCACCGCGCTCAAGCCGCTCGTCGCCGGGTCGAAGTGGGTCATATTGCCGTCCCCGTGGCGGCTGTTCCAGGCGCTCCTGGACGTGCCCGTATTCCATATCTCACCTGGCACAGTCACCCTGCTGATCAGCCTGCTGTGGCCGATCGCGATGATCGTCGTCGCCTGGTTCATCTATCAGCGGATCTCCTCCGATCAGCCGCAGGAAGTGGTGGCGCCGTTCGCGCTGAGTTTTGCCTGGATCCTGGTGGCCCCATGGGTCTTCCCCTGGTACGCGGCCCTGGCCTGGGTCGCCCTGACCCAGGTTCCGCGCAACCGGATGACGCGGTGGCTGACGCTGTACACCGTCCTGCTCGCGGTATGGCATTCCGGCGGCGGCCAGGGTCCAGCGACGCATTGGTGACCTCGTGCGGATGATCGAGATCAGCGGCCGGAGAGCTCCCGCCCTAGGTCGCATCGCCAGTGACGCGCCGGATGAGCGGCTGACCGGGCGCCTGGCAGGCTGGGCCCAGGTGCTGCGCCGACACTGGCTGGCGTCGGCGCTGCTGGCCGCGGGACTGGTCCTGCGGGTGCTCGCGCAGTTCGCCTACCGGCCCGCGCTGTTCTACATCGACTCGGTGAAGTACCTCTACGACGCTGCGGGCAACGACCCCGAGGGCTACAAGCTGCCACTGCGGGGCATCCTGCTGGTGGCCAACCTCGATACCGTGGTCGCGGTCCAGCACCTGCTCGGCCTCGTCATCGCCGTGGTGATCTACGTGCTGCTGCTGCGGCGGGGCGTCTCGCGCTGGCTCGCCGCGCTGGCCATAGCGCCGGTACTGCTGGATGCCTACCAGCTCCAGAACGAGCAGGCGATCATGCCAGGTACCTGGTTCGAGGCGCTGATCGTAGCGAGCATCGCGATCTTGCTCTGGCGGCCGGCCGTCAGCTGGCGCCGGGTCACTGCGGCTGGCGTCGTGCTCGGGACCTCGGCCACCGTCGCGCAGGTCGGCGAGGCGCTGATTCCGGCGGCGGCGCTCTTCGTGCTGGTGGCCGGGTCGGCGAGCTGGCGGCACGCCATCGGCAAGGCGGCCCTGCTGTGCGCGGCCTGCGCGCTGCCCATCCTGGCCTACTCCGCCGGCTCCTACCTGCTTGGCCAGGGCTTCTTCCTGTCGCATCAGGGGGCCACGTCGGTCTATGGCCGGATGGCGTCCGTCGCCGACTGCGCCACGATCAAGCTGCCGCCCGACGAACGCGGGCTGTGCCCGACGCCTGCTCAGCAAGCCAGGGGCGACGACTGGCTTGAGTACGGGACTTTCGCCCCCGTGCAGCACTACTACCGCGATCTGCCGCGCGGTGCCGTCAACAGCCTGGTGACCAGCTTCAGCGACGCGGTGCTGACCCAGCAGCCATCGCGGGTGCTCGACGCATACGGGCGTGACGTGCTGAAGCTGTATGCAGTGGTCCGCGTCACCGCGCCTGGCGATCCGGCCATCTCCCGCTGGCAGTTCCAGACCTCGTTCCCGTACTTCGACTCGCACGCCACCCCCGCGATTGTCAGGGCGGCGGTAGACCGGTTCGGTGGCGGCCAGCCGAGCGTCTGGCACCCGGTCGCCGCGTTCCTGCGGTCCTACCAGCTCGACGGCGGCTATGCGCCAGGACCGCTGCTGGTGCTCTTGACGGTGACCGGATTGGCGGGCTCGGCGCTCGTGCTGCGCCGCCGCGCCGACCCCGCCCTCCGCCAGCGCGCGCTTGCCTGCCTGCTGTTCTTCGCTTCGGCGGTCTTTCTAACGCTGGTATCCGACCTGTTCGTCTTCTCCTGGCGGTACCAGCTGCCAGCGCTCGTCACGCTCGTGCCCGCGGGCGTGCTCGGGATCAGCGTCATCGGCGAGTGGCTGAGGCCGCGACGCCGGCGTGCACGACCATCCCCCGCGTAGGGACGCACGTCACAGCGAAGCATCGAGGGTGCAGCTAAAGATCACTCGGCCGTTACCCAGATTTGGCCGGTCCCCCGAGCCCTCTTTAGTCTCCGCAGTTAGGGTAGCCTAAGCTACTTTAAGTTAGGTAAGCCTAAGCTCCCTTCTCAGGTGGGACCTAGACGTGCGGAGACGGAGCGGATGACGAGCGAGCCTGACCACAGCTCTGCGCTGACCGACGAGCCTGTCCCGGCTGAATCTGGCCAGTCGGCCCGGCGGCCGCTGCGCCAGGGCCGGCCGCGCACGGCCACGCGCACCCTGGCGCCTCCGCGTCTCAGCGCAATCGTCGCTGCCGCCGCACTACTCGCCACCGGGGCCGCGCTGTCTGCCTGCGGCAGTCCGGCGGACAGCAGCGGTACCACTATCACGCTGTACAGCGGCCAGCATGTGCAGACGGCTGACCACCTCGTCAGCGCGTTCGAGAAGAAGACGGGCATCAGCGTGGTCGTCCGGAGCGACGACGAGGACGTGCTTGCCGACCAGATAGCTGCCGAGGGCAGCAGGTCCCGGGCCGACGTGTTCTTCACCGAGAACTCGCCGCCGCTGGAGAGCCTGCAGGCCAAGGGGCTGCTGTCGCCGGCGGACAGCGCGACGCTAGCCAGGACGCCGAGCAAGTTCAATTCGCCCCAGGGTGACTGGGTGGGCGTCTCGGCCCGGGTCAGCGTGATCGTCTATAACCCGACCCTGGTCTCAGCCAGCCAGCTGCCGACGCACGTCGCGCAGCTGGCCGGCCCGCAGTACGAGGGCAAGCTGGCGCTCGCTCCTGGCGAGACTGACTTCCAGCCGGTCGTCACCGCCTACCAGCGCGCGTACGGCACCGCTGCGACTTTGACCTGGCTGAAGAAGATCGCGGCTAATGCTGCCGGGCACGTCTACCCGGACAATGAGACGATCGCCAACGAGGTAAACCGCGGTGCGGCCGCGTTCGGCGTCGTCAACGAGTACTACTGGTACCGGATGCGGGCCGAGATCGGCTCCGGCAACATGCACTCCAGGATCGCCTACTTCGCGCCCGGCGACCCCGGATACGTGATCGACGTCTCTGGCGCAGCCGTCATCAGGTCGAGCAAGCACCAGGCCGCGGCCCAGAGGTTTCTGGCGTTCCTGGTCAGCAGGCAGGGTCAGGAGATCATCGGCACGCCCGGCACGGGCGCCGGCCAGTCGCTCAGCTTCGAGTACCCGATCGCCTCGGGCGTGACGACGAAGGCAGGCGAGTCGCCATTCAGCCAGCTCCAGCCATACCCGATCACGACCGCCGAGCTAGGTGACGGCCGCACGGCGATCGCACTAATGACCAAGGCTGGTCTGTTGTGAGGCGGCAGCGATGAAGGCGCTTCCGGCACCCGCCGCCCCGGCCGTGCGAGCGCCGGTCCGTGCCAGGAGAGCGCAGCGGCCATCCGGACTGCTGGCCGTCAGCGCGCTGATTGCGGCCCTCCTCGCGGTCCCCCTGGTATTCCTGCTCATCGAGTCACATGCTGCAGGCTGGAGCACGGTTGCCGCCCAGATCGTCCGGCCGCTGACGGGAACGCTGCTGTGGAACACCGTCCGGCTCACGGTCGTGGTCACCGCCCTGTGCGCCATCCTCGGGACCGCTAGCGCCTGGCTGGTAGAGCGCACCGACCTGCCCGGCCGGCGGATCCTCGCCGTGCTCCTCGTGGTGCCGCTCGCGATTCCCGATTTCGTCGTGAGCTTTGGCTGGAGCTCGCTGTTCGTCTGGGTGCAAGGCTTCCGCGGTGCCGTCCTGGTGATGACGCTGGCCGTCTACCCGCTGGTATACCTGCCCGTCGCTGCCAGCCTGCGCGCCGCCGATGCCGGTCAGGAAGAGGTAGCTCGCAGCCTCGGCGCTGGCCGCATGCGGACGTTCGTCCGCATCACGCTGGGCCAGGCACGAGGCGCCATTCTTGGCGGGTGCCTCCTTGTCGCCCTCGTGCTCCTGGCCGAGTACGGCGCCTTCGAGATGCTGGGCTATCGGACCTTCACCACGGAGATCTTCACCAACCTGCAGCTGCCGACCGAGGTGCCCACGTCGTGCGCCCTGGCCCTGGTCCTGGTGGCCATCAGCCTCGTCGTGCTCGCAGGCGAGGCACGCTGGCGGGGCGGCGGCCGGGTCGCGCGCTCAGGCCCGATGGCCACCAGGGTGATGCCGCCCTTGCGACTCGGCCGCGTGGGCACAGCGGTATCGCTGACCGGTGTCTGTGCGCTGATCGCTCTCGCGGTCGGGCTGCCGGCCGGTGCCAGCATCTACTGGATCGCCGCGGGCGGCGTGCCGTCGGTGTCCAACTCGGTGAGCGTGTCGATGCTCAGCGCCGCCTGGCATACCGCGGCCTACGGTGTCTGCACGGGCGTGCTGGACACTCTGCTGGCCCTGCCGCTCGCCGTGCTGGCCATCAGGCACTCGGGTGCCGTGCGGCACTTCCTGGAGCGCAGCACCTACCTCGTACTGGCAATGCCCGGCGTTGTCATCGCGCTCGCGCTGACCTACTTCACTGAGCACTACCTGGGCGGCACCGGGTACCAGACCGCGGCGCTCCTGGTGCTGTGCTACACGATCATGTTCTTCCCGCTTGCGCTGGTCGGCGTGAAGGCGGCCATCGCCAGGGCACCGGCAAGCCTAGACGAGGTCGCCCGCTCACTTGGCCAGAGCCGGCTGGCCGCATTCAGCCGCGTCACCCTGCGGCTCGCTGCACCCGGCCTCGTGGCTGCCTTCTGCCTGGTGTTCCTGGAAGTCGTCACCGAACTGACTGCGACACTCATCCTGGTACCTACCGGCGTCCAGACGCTGGCCACGCAGTTCTGGCAGTATCAGTCCAGTTTGTCCTACGCGCAGGCGGCGCCCTTTGCCCTCGTGATGATCGCGCTTGCTACCCTGCCAAGCGTTGCGCTCGGCCGCTTTTTCAATGTCTCGGCGAAGGCGCGAGGATCGGAAGCATGAGGCAGCTAGCGGTCACCGACCTTTACAAGGCATTCGGCAGGCACCCGGTGCTGACGGGCCTGAGCCTGGAAGTGTCGGCCGGATCGTTCACCGCCATCCTCGGACCGTCGGGCAGCGGGAAGACGACGCTGCTCCGGCTGCTGGTCGGCTTCGAGCGACCGGATGCCGGGACGATCACCATCGGGGACCGGGTGGTCGACGGGCCGGGCAGCCACGTGCCGCCGGAGCGCCGCAAGATCGGCTACGTTCCCCAGGAAGGTGCGCTGTTCCCGCACCTGACAGTGGAGAAGAATGTCGGCTTCGGGCTTCGCGCACGGCACCAGCGAAGCTCGCGGACCGGCGAGCTGCTTGACGCGGTCGGCCTGGCCGGCATGGGCAGCCGGTATCCGCACCAGCTGTCCGGCGGACAGCAGCAGCGGGTCGCGCTCGCCCGAGCGCTCGCGATCCAGCCCGAGGTTGTCCTGCTCGATGAGCCGTTCACGTCGCTCGACGCGCATATGCGCGCGAGCGTGCGCGCGGACGTGCACGCGATCTGCCGGGCAGCGGGAACGACAGCGATTCTCGTCACGCATGACCAGGACGAGGCGCTGTCGATGGCGGACCGCATTGCCGTCCTGCGGGACGGCCGCATCGTCCAGTACACCGCGCCGCAGAACCTCTACGGCAGGCCAGCCGACCCCGCGCTGGCCCGGTTCGTCGGCGACGCGAACCTGGTGGACGGCCAGCTCTGCGGCCGGGCTGCGCCGGGCATGGTGGAGACCGCGCTCGGCCTGCTACCGCTGGAGGCGGACAGCGTCGCGGTCGAGGGTCCCGGCCGGGTCACCGTGCTGATCCGGCCAGAGCAGCTTGAGCTGGTCTCGGAGGTGGCGAGCGCAGGCGCGGAGACCGGCACTGTCGGCGGTCACGTGGTCGCCTACGAGTACTACGGGCACGATGCGGTGGTCCGGATCAGGCCGGATGGCGCAGAGCCTGGTCACGAGGTGATGGTCCGCACTGTCGGCGGCCCCCGGCTGGCCGTCGGGACCACGGTTAAGATCCGGGCCCGCGGCCCGGTGGTGGCCTGGACCAGCTAGCCGGGTTACGGTCAGGACCGGCCCGCAATGTGATGATGGCCACAGGCAGATGGGTCACGACCGACTTAGGTAAGCCTTACCTTAGTTTGTGTGACATGGGCGGACAGTTTTCCCAACCTGCTGATCGGGCTGCGCGAGGGCCTCAAGGCCGGCCTGGTCGTCAGCATCCTGCTCGCCGCGGTGCGCAAGGTCTCGCCAGCGGGCGCTGACGACCACCCAGGCTCCGGAAGCCAGACCTCGAAGGTATCACCAGCCCCGATATGGCTCGGCGTGCTCGGAGCCGTCATGCTGTCCGGCAGCTTCGCGGCCGTCCTGACTTTCTCCACCGGCGTCCTGTCCAGCCGAGGGCAGCAGGCGGTCAGCGGACTACTGAGCGTGCTCGCGGTCGGCCTGGTGACCGCGATGATCTTCTGGATGCGCCGCACCGCGACCGGCCTGACGGCTCGCCTGCGCGGCGAGGTGGCGCGCGCGGCGGCGATCGGCGCGGGGGCTCTGGCGATGACCGCGTTCCTCGCCGTCGGCCGCGAAGGCCTGGAGACGACGCTGTTCCTGTGGACGGCCGCCCGCGTGTCCGGGCAGACGGCCGGGCCGCTCGCGGGCGCCGCCGTCGGGCTGGCGGCCGCCGTGGCGCTCTGCTGGCTGCTCTACCGCCGGGCGGTCAAGCTGAACGTAGCGGCGTTCTTCAACCGGACCGCGTTCGCCCTCATCGCCATCGCCGCCGGGGTGCTCGCCTACGGGCTGGGCGACCTGCAGGACGCGGGCCTGCTGTCGGGACAGCGCTGGATAGCCTTTGACCTGACCGCGCATGCCCACCCAGGATCCTGGTGGGTCTCCCTGATCACCGGCGTCACTGAGCTGACGCCGAAGATGACCGTCCTTCAGGTCGTTGCCTGGGTCGCCTACCTCGCAGTGGTCATCCCGGCGTTCGCGAAGGCTGGCGGGCGGTCCGCGGCACCGGGGACGTCCACGGCAGGCACTGTCGCCACGGCAGCCACCGAAAGCCGGTGGCGGCGGCTCGGCGGGCACCAGTGGGAGCGGCTGGCCGGGCGCCAGCCGTGGGTGGTGGCCGGGGTACTTGTCGTGACGCCGGCCCTCGCTGCCGGCGCGGCGATCGCGGCGCTACCAGCCGCAAGCTCGGCATCCACCATGACGGTGACCATTACGCGCACTGGTTGCGCGCCGAACTGGACCTCCCCCAAGGCGGGAACTCAGACTTTCACCGTCGATAACGAGTCCGGCATGCCAGGTGAGATCAATCTCGACGACTCCTCTGGCGACATCATGGCCGAGATCGAGACCATCGGCCCCGGGACAAGCGCAGATCTCACTGCCACGCTCAACGGCGGAACCTACGTGTTCAAGTGCTTCATGGGCAGCCAGCCCGTGACGGTGTCGGCGCCTGTCCAGGTGACCGCCGACGGGAGCGCCGTTCCTGCCAGCCGTACTGCTAACAGCCCGGTTTCCTCTGTCCCCGTCGCCGTCAAGCCCGTCACCGCCGGTGAACTCGCCGGCCCGAACAAGGAATACGAGACCTACGCCGCGCAGCAGCTTTCGGACCTCGCTAGCGCTGTCAGCGTGATTCAGGCTGACCTGCGCCGCGGCAACGTGGCCGCCGCGAAGAGAGACTGGCTCACCGCCCAGCTTGACTGGGAACGCGTCGGCGCCTCCTACGACAGCTTCGGCGACCTTGGCCTGGCGGTAGACGGCCTGCCGGACGGCCTGCCAGGCGGACTCACTGACAAGCACTTCACCGGCCTGCACCGCCTGGAATACGGCCTCTGGCACGGCCAGAGCGCAGCCAGCCTGCTGCCTGTCGCGGCGACCCTGGCCAGCAACGTCGCGGTAGTTCAGCGAAACCTCACCTCGGACGACCTGGCCGGGGATCCCACCAACCTCTCACTCCGCGCGCACGAGATCCTCGAGGACGCGCTACGCGACCACCTGTCCGGGATTGACGACCTGGGCGGCGGCGCGGCGTTCGCGGAGACGAGCGCCGACTTGCAGGTCACCACAGCGGTACTTGGCTACCTGACACCGCTGCTCAACGCCCGGCAGCCCGGCCTGCCTGCCATCGCTGGCAACGAGCTCAGCATCCTGAAGCAGGCTCTGCTCGCAACCCGAGTCAACGGCCGGTGGGAGTCGCTTACTGCAGCCTCCCCCACAGCGCGCGAGCACGTCGACGCGGCCGTCGATGCGGCGCTCGAGACGCTCTCCGCCGTTCCCGACCTGCTTGAAGTCCGTCCGGTCCACTGAAGCCGCGCTGGATCCCACTTGATCCCCGCTAGGGAGCGAACCTCGTGAATGTGAGCCGTCGCAGGTTCCTTAAGGGCACCGTGTCCGGCGCGGCCGGGACCGCCCTGGCCGGCGGCGTGCTGCTCGGCGGTGCCCGCGCGGATGGCGAAGCGGCCAGGAGCAGCGGCCCGGCCACCGAAGCGGCGTACCCGTTCCATGGCGTGAACCAGGCCGGGGTGCTCACACCTGCCCCGCACGACAAGCAGCCGTTCTCGTGCGTGGCTGCCTTCGACTGCACCGCCGCGAGCCAGGCTGACCTCACGCTCCTGATGTACGAGCTGACCGACCGAGCCTGGTTCCTCACCACTGGCGGGACCCCACCCAACCTCGGCGTCGGGCAGCCGACCTCCGACAGCGGCGTCCTCGGGCCCACGATCCCGGCCGACGGGCTGACCGTCACGCTGTCCGTCGGATCGAGCCTGTTCGACGACCGGTACGGACTCGGCAGCCGCAAGCCGCTCAAGCTGGCCCCGATGCAGCCCTTCCCTAATGACTTTCTCGACCCGGCCTGGCTGCATGGTGACCTGCTGCTCCAGCTGTGCGCCAACCATCCCGACACGATCCACCACGCGATCCGCGACATCCTGAAGCACACCAGCGGCGGCATGCAGCTGCGCTGGAAGATGGAGGGCTACGGGTCCCCGCCACGGCCGTCTGGAACCCCGCGCAACCTGCTGGGGTTCAAGGACGGCACCGCCAACCCGACCGGAACGCTGGCGAGCAGCCTGATCTGGGTCGATGATCCGGCTGAGCCCGCCTGGGCGCAGGGTGGCTCCTACCAGGTCGTACGACTGATCCGCATGCTCGTCGAATTCTGGGACCGGGTGTCGATTAACGAGCAGCAGAACATGTTCGGCCGGCGCCGCGACACCGGAGCGCCGCTAGACGGCAACAGCGAATTCGACATCCCCAACTATGCAGCCGACCCGCACGGCTACGTCATCCCGCTGGACTCCCACATCCGGCTCGCGAATCCGCGGACCAAGGCGACGGCCGATCAGCGGATCATCCGCCGTTCCTACAACTATGACCTTGGCGTGGACGCGAACGGGAACCTGCAGGCGGGACACATCTTCATCGCCTATCAGCAGGACATTGAGCGGCAGTTCGAGACGATCCAGAAGCGCCTGATCAACGAGCCTCTCGTCGATTACGTGCAGCCGTTCGGCGGCGGGTATTTCTTCGCACTCCCGGGCGTGCGGGACGCCAGCGACTGGTTCGGGCGGGCTCTGCTCACCTAGCGCGATAATCCGTAGCGCGGAATGCTTGCCTTCGGCCTACGGGACGAGGACCGTACGCGCGCCCGGCGGGGCAGGCTGGATCCAGGCCGTCTCCACCTGTGCCAGCGGAACGGTGTTCACCGCGACCGCGATCGCTCCGGAGTCGATTTCAGCCACAGGGACGGGAGCTCGTTGAGGTACGCCCCGGCCGGCACCGCACCCTGGCCACTGCCCTGGAGGCGGAGGTTGGCCGAGCGCAGGGCGACCGACGGCAGCTCGATGGCCGGGCCGGCCGGGATCTCGCCCGGCTCCGACGACGCGGCTGCGCAACCGGTAGCTGCCGGAGGCCGGATTCCCCGGTCTCCGGCAGCCGCTCATGCCGCAGATCCTCCTGTCGCCAGCCGCATCAGGTCGGTCTCGAGATCGATAGGCGCCTCGGTCGCGGCGGCGCTGCCGAACTCGTGCTGATAGTCGTGCCAGGTCTCCGCTCTGACCTTGCCGGCGAATCCGCTATCCATGAGCAGCAGCAGCTCGACGGCGGCCCGGTCGATGCGCGTGCCCAGCGCGGGGTCGCTCCAGTCGTCGGGGGCGGCGAACAGCGACGTCGGCACGGTCAGCGTGCGCAGGTAGGCGAACATCGACCGGAGCTGGCCGTCGGCAACTAGCGCGTGCCGGGCGGTGCCAGCGGTCGCAGCCAGAATGACCGGCTTGGCGATGAGCAGGTCGTCGTCCAGGATGTCGAAGAAGCCGGTGAACAGGGCGCTCGGGCCGGCCTTGTAGACGGGCGTGCTGGCAACGATGCCGTCGGCGTCGCGCAGAGCCGTGATCGCGTGCTGGAGTCTGGGCGTGATCAGCTGCGATACGAGAGCGTTCGAGATGTCGGTAGCGATCTCGCGCAGCTCGACGACCTTCGTAGTCACGGTGCCGCCGCGGCTCGCCGCCAGCGCCGTGAGGCGCTCCGCGGCGCGGTCTGCCAGCAACCTGGTCGAGGATGGGTCCGACGTTCCCGCGCTGACCACCGCCAGCGTGAATGCCTCGTGATCTAGCTGACTGCTCATGAATTCGTGTCCTCGTTCTCGTCGTCGGCAACTACGGGATGACCGGCCAGCGTCCGGCTGATCGTCTCGAGCCGCCGCAGGTCGCCCCGGTCCAGCGCGGCGGTCAGAATGCGGGCGACGCTGCGGGCATGCCGGCGGCCGACCTGGCGCTGCAGCGCCAGCCCGGCATCGGTGAGCGACACCAGGACGCTGCGGCCGTCAGCCGGGTCAGGCTGGCAATCGATCAGGCCGCGGCTGGCGAGCCGGTGCACCAGGCGGGATAGCGCGGGCTGGCTGAGCAGCACGTACCTGGTCAGCTCGCCGATGCGCACCGGCTCGTGGCACTTGGACACCGTGTACAGGACGTCATACTCCCGCATCGGCAGCTCCGCCCATATGTCCTCTGCCGCGAACTGCTTCATCAGCACGGCGTGCGCGGACAGCAACGCCTCCCACGCGTCATTGGCCCGCCGACCTGCGCCGGCCATTACAGCTCCGGATACTCGGCCTGGACCTCGGGCGCTGTGTCCTGGTAGGGCGACTGGCCCGTGACGTTGTCGCCCCGGTTGGCGTTCGGCCGCGGCTGACGCGCCGGCCGGTCGCCGTACTTGGCCCGGACGAGACTGGAGTGCGTGGGTGCCTCCGGGGCCTGCGGGTCCTGTCGGGCCGCGATCTCCTTGCGCAGCGCCGGCACGACCTCGCCGCCGAGCAGGTCAAGCTGATCCAGCACCATCTTCAGCGGCAGTCCGGCGTGGTCGACCAGGAACAGCTGACGCTGGTAGTCGCCGAAGTGCTCGCGGAAGGTCAGGGTCTTGTCGATGACCTCCTGCGGGCTGCCGACCGATAGCGGCGTCGCGTCAGCGAAGTCCTCCATCGACGGCCCGTGCCCGTAGACCGGCGCCTCGTTGAAGTAAGGACGGAACTCCCGCTTGGCGTCCTGTGAGTTCCTGGCGATATACGCCTGACCGCCGAGGCCGACGATCGCCTGCTTCTCAGTGCCGTGGCCATAGTGGGCGTAGCGCTGCCGGTAGAACCGGATCAGCCGGATGTAATGCTCCTTCGGCCAGAAGATGTTGTTGGCGAAGAAGCCGTCCCCGTAGTAAGCCGCCTGCTCGGCGATCTCCGGCGTCCGGATCGAGCCGTGCCACACGAACGGCGGCACGTCGTCCAGCGGTCGCGGGATCGACGTGAAGCCCTGCAGCGGCGTGCGGAACTTGCCCTGCCAGTCCACGACATCCTCCCGCCACAGCCGGTGCAGCAGGTTGTAGTTCTCCAGTGCCAGCGGCAGCCCCTGCCGGATGTCCTGACCGAACCACGGATACACCGGCGCAGTGTTGCCGCGCCCGAGCATCAGGTCCATCCGGCCCTTCGAGAGGTGCTGCAGCATCGCGTACTCCTCCGCGATGCGGACCGGGTCATTCGTCGTGATCAGCGTCGTCGCCGTGGATACGATCAGCCGCTTCGTCGTCGCCGCGATATAGGCAAGCAGCGTCGTCGGCGCCGAGGAGAAGAACGGCGGGTTATGGTGCTCGCCGATCGCGAACACGTCCAGCCCCACGTCCTCGGCCTTCTGCGCGATCTGCACGGCGGCGTCGATCCGGTCCGCCTCGCTCGGTGTCTCCCCCGCGACCGGATCGCGGGTGATGTCACTGACCGAGAAGATCCCGAACTGCATGCTCCTGCCTCCTTGTGACCCGGTCCAGACCGAGGCCAGATACTGGCTGGGCAGAACCGAGATATATGCGTTTGCATATAGAACAGCGAGGAGCCGCGGGTATTCCCCGCCAGGTGTCAACGCCGGTCGGGCGCATTAGCTGCGCGCGCCCGCCGCCGTCTAGAGCAGGACGGGATTCACCCAGGTGACCTGCGGGAACCTGGCGAAGTCAGAGTCCGTAGAGCAGATCCCCACGCCATGCTCGATCGCCAGCGCTGCCAGGTGGGCATCGGTCACTAGATTGCCCCGCAGGTCGCCCGCCACGATAAGGTCACGGATGATCTCTGCGTGCCGTTCGCCAGGAACCGGCACCCAGGTCGCATCCGCGCCGAGCCAGTCGGCCACGAACGACCAAGCCTGGCTCGGGCTCAGCGGGCTGGCTGACGCGCGGGGATGGGTCGAGATCCGCTGGAACGCCAGCAGCGACGCCCACGGCAGCCCGACACGAGCCGGCTCATTGAGCGAGCTCTCCAGCCAGTCCCTGGCCGGCTTGTGAAATGGGCTGCTGACGTCCACGGCATACAGCAGCACGTTCGCATCGACGATCATCTACGGATGCTCCGGGCCATCGAGCAACTCGAGTGCCTCAGCCACGTTCGACACGTCAAGCCGCAGGCCCAGCTCGGCGGTTCGCTGCCGGAAGGATCGACGCCTTGCAGGTCCTGGTCGCAGCCCGGCGCGAGCGAGCCTGTTGACGGCTTCGCCAAGGCCGATGTGCTCCTCGCGGCTGAGGCGCTGCGCAGCCGCCGCCACGTCGTCATCAAGCCTGATTGTGGTGCGCACGCATCAAGTTTACATCAGTGATGCACCCTATCTGCATCACTGATGCGCCAGGGCCCAGCGAACCACAGTGCGCCGGGACGTCACCCGGCGACGCGGCTGGCCTCGCGCTGGAGCACCAGGGCGCTGGGCCGGATGTTGCGGTCGCGGTCGATCAGCCCGAACGGGACGTCGAAGCCGTGCAGCCACTCGTAGTTGTCCACCGCAGTCCAGTGGAAGAAGCCGCGGATGTCGATCCCGCGGGCGATCGCGTCGCTGGTCACTCGCAGGCCTCGCTCGAGGTAGGCCGCGCGCTGGCTGTCATCGCTGGTGCCGATGCCGTACTCGGCCACGAGCAGCGGCGTCTCTGGCAGCATCTCGTGAAGCCGGTCGAGCACCCGGCCAAGTCCGTCGGCCCAGATGCCATAACCCAGCGGGGACACTGGCGCGTCTGCCGGGTACGGGACCATCCGGCCCTGCCGGATGCCGATGGTCGAGTAGAACGAGAACCCGACGAGGTCGAACGAGCCGGCCAGGTCCGGCCTGATCGTCGCTTCAAGGCCGGGAACGCGCAGTACGCCATCCCTGAACAGCCCCAGCCCCGCTTGCCAGTTCACGGCGTCGAGCAGGTCGGCCAGCCGAGTGCTCCGCGGCTCCGCGTCCAGCGCTTCGATGCCGGATAGTCCGAAGATCGACGCGACCGGGGCCCTGGTCTGCCGGAGCCGCATTGCGGCCTCCGCGGTCGCTAGCTGCATCGCACGGGAGACCTGCGCGCACTCGCTCATATCGTTGTGCCCAGGCGGCCAGCCGCGGCCGAGATACGCAGCGAAAGCGTAGTAGTTCGTCTCGTTCACCGGCTGCCAGCCGCGGGCGAGATCGCCGAACGTCTCGGCCATGAAGTCGACGTGCCGGGCCCAGAACTCGCCGCGGTTCGGCTCGGCCAGGAAGCCGCCAGCGTCGGCGAACCACCGTGGCAGCGTGAAGTGGTGCAGGCAGACCCACGGCTCGATACCGGCCTCGAGCGCGGCGGTGAGCACCTCCCGGTAATGCGCGACCGCGGCCGGGTCGTGCCGGCCCGGCTCGGGTTCCACCCGGGCCCAGTCAATCGTCAGCCGGTGATGGCGTAGCCCCAGGCTCGCGAGCAGCCGGAAGTCCTCGGAGAACCGCACGGCGAACCCGTTGCCCTCGCCGGACAGCGGCGCGTGCCCGGCGCGTTCCCAGTCCCACCAGTCCGACGCCGGGGACGCGCCCTCACACTGCGTCGCGGAAGCGCCCGTTCCCCACATGAATCCTGCAGGCCAGTTCATCGCTCTCCTCCAGCAGGATTACCCTCGCGGATGTGATGAAACAGCTAGCGAGGAGAACAGGCTGATGCAAGTGGTGGCGCTTATCATCCTCTTCGCCTGGGTCGCCTTCTGGATCTACTGGCTAGCCGTGTCCGTTGGCGTCAAGGCTGGACGGACAAGGTGGGGAAGCTTCGCCACAGCCGGCCCGTACCGCGGCGTCCGCCATCCCATTTACCCGGGCCTCATCCTCGCCATGGTGGGGACCGCGGTGGCGGTCAGCTGGTACTGGCTGATCGCCGTTGCGCTGCTGGCGGCATATTTCATCTACAGCGCCACCAGGGAAGAGCGTTACATGACTGGCGCGTTCCCCGATGCGTATCCCGCCTACAAGAGGCACACCAAGATGCTGATCCCGTTCGTCCTGTGAGATCGCCGGTCTCGCACGGTTAGTGCGTGCGTTCGTGTTCTCGCGGCGCGGGCAGCGAGGTGGCTGACGCGCCTGGAGCGACCGGCGGCGGCCTGCCGATCAGCTCGATCAGGCCCAGCACGATCAGCAGCAGCACGACAATCCAGATCACCACAGCAGCTGTCGGCCGGCTCCAGAACACGAAGGCGAGAACGGCCACAATGACTGCGCCGATCCGCAAGGCTCTGCGATGGCCGTAGGTCCACCGGCCCACGGGCCCGGTGCTCAGGCCTGCGCGATCGCCGTGAGCCCGGACCCAGCCAAAGCCCCTGGAGAACGCCGCCCGGGTGCGGACCGCGGTGACGGATGGCCCGGTGATGAAGGCTGCGCCCGCCACAACGAGGCCGACAACAAGCAGCGTCCGCAGGCCCTGCTTGATGAACCGGACCAGCGTGTCATACAGGGCCGCAGCCGCGTCGGCTGGCACCTTGCTGTTGGGGATCGAATTCAGGTAGATGCCGCGGAAGATGAGCAGGCCTGCGGCGAGGACCAGCATCGCGGCGGCCACGCCGAGGCCGGCGCCGATCAGTGCTCGCCGGTGGCTGCGGGCGATGTAGACGCCGCTGGCCAGCAACAGCAGCGTGAGGATCGGCAGCACGATCTTGAGGTCGTTGATCAGCCGGTATCCGGTTTGGGCCTTGACGAAGTACTTCGCCGAGAACAGCTCAAACGTCGGGTTAATCGGCGGCACCCGGTCGACGATTGTCAGTCCGCGGGCGCTGATCCGTTGCTTGGCCACGTCGATGAACGGTCCCAGGCCCAGGGTGACCTGTCCGTTCCTGACCGAAAGCGCACTGCTCCCCTGTCCCGACAAGGCCTTGACCAGGTGCGCGTGCGCGACAGTGTTCAGGCGGACCCACAACTGGGCGAAAGCGGAGCTCGTGACGACCTTGTGCACCTGGGAGTGAATGTAGCCCGCCACAGCGCTGACGATTGACGGCGTGAAGCTCTTCAGCAGCGACCCGGCCCGGGTCAGGCCATGGCTGGACAGCGCGCCCGCCGCCTGACTGGTGAGCGAGCTGACCGGAATGTGGCTGGTGATCTCAGCCGTGATCTTGTCGGTCAGCGCTCCCTGGATGGCCGGATTGCTGGCCAGCGGCGCGATGTTCGCCACGTACCTGCTGGTGTCAGACACCTGGTTGGCGGTCCAGACTGCGAGCACGGACATCGGCGCGAGCACGCAGCCAAGGACGATGAGCAGGCTCGCCACCGGGCCGCGCCAGCCCACCCTGGCTCGCCGGCTGCCGGGCGGGCGCTTGTGGAGCTCGGCGACCTCAGCGCGGAGCCGCTCAAGCTCGGCCCGCTCCCCAGGGTCCAGAGGCTGCTCGCCATCTGTGGCTGTGTACCCGCCACCCGGTTGAGACACGGTTGTCCTTCCGTCGGTCCCTTTAGGGTCAGCCGACGGCTACGCGCGCGCATCACTCCGAGTGGGTGAATAAGGGTAATCGTTCTCCTCCGACCTAGGGCCGGAGGAGCGCCCCGCTAAAGCCAGCCGAGTAACGTCATCAGGTCGTGGGCAACCAGCTGCACGGAGCGGTCGTTCGCGACTGCGATGTCCTCCAGGCCAACGCCGTGACCTGCGGCAATCGATGCCTCGGCGTCCCGTAGGTCGTCCACCCTGCCGCTAGTCACGTCGCCAGCTAGGCGCTGCCTGATCTGCGCTAGCGGCAGCTCCAGCCGCACGATCCGCAGCGGGAACGGGAGCGCTCTGCGCACAGCCGCCAACTCGCCGGGATCGCGAAGGGAAGTAGGCCAGCACGAATCGGTCGATCCCGGCTTCCAGGTAGTTGGCCGTGACAGCCGCAAGGTTCTGCAGCATCAGCTGCAGCTCTCCAGACCGGCTGCCGTCGCTGGGGCTCGCCCAGCTGAGGTAATCAAGATCCAGGAGTGCATACCGCTCCCCCGCGCCTCGAGCAGGGTGGCCATCTCTGCGGCGACTGAACTCTTGCCCGCGCCGTAAACGCCAGTGATCAGCACGCCCTCCGGATGCGGGCCTGTCCCGAAGTACGGTCGGGAATCACCCGGCCGGGCGGTCGTGCCGCTGCCGCCCGAACATCTGCTGCCCGTGGGCGGCGCTTACTTCCTGTACCCAGATCACGGGCCGAAGGCCCCGGAAGGGACGAGCATGCCAACTCCCGAAAAGACTCCTGAAGTGCAGGTCACTACCGAGACCGGGCCAGCTCCCGCGGGGCTGTCACGCAGGTCGATGCTCCGAGGTGCGGCCGGAGTCGGTGCCGCCGGGCTCGCCGCAACGGCATTAGCTAGCACTCCGGCGCTTGCGGCCAGCCGCGCGCTCAAGCCCGCGGCATCCACGCCGCACCGGCCTGCCGAGCTGACGGAGCGGCTGAACCGGATCCGGGAGATGACCGACCCGGCTCGGCCGGTTACCGTCACTCACTGGCTAGCCGTCAGCCGCGAGAACCAGCCTGGTAACGGCTCCAGCATGCCGCGCAGCTAGGCAACCGTCGCCATGCGACGGAAGGCGCTAGCCGCGGATCGCCACACCGGTGGCCGGGTCAAAGAAGTGCAGCCTGGTCGTCTCAACGTAGACGCGAGCGTTCTGGCCTTCGGCCAGGGTCGTCTGCGGGTCCATCCGGGCGACCAGCGTGGCCAGCGAGGTGACGTCCTGCGCGGCTCCGTCCGCGTGGTGCGCGACTGCGCCGATCCCGCAGTGAATCTGCACGTCGGAGCCGAGCTCTTCACGAAGCCGGACGGGCAGCTCGATGACAGAGGCGGAATCGGCATCGCGCATCAGCGCCGCATCTGACAGGTGCTCCGGCCGGATGCCGAGAACGATGTCCCGGCCGAGGTACTGTTCGAGCGCAGTGCGCTCTGCCATGACCTGCGCCGGGATGACCAGGCGATGATTGCCGAACACTACGTGCGGGCCGGCTGAGCCATCCGGGCCTCGCTCCAGCCTCGCGTCAATCAGGTTCATCGGCGGCGATCCGATAAATCCGGCCACGAACAAGTTGGCCGGGCTCCGGTACATCTCCTGCGGCGACGCGACCTGCTGCAGGACACCCTGGTTGAGGACCGCGACGCGGCTACCCAGCGTCATCGCCTCGGTCTGGTCATGGGTGACATAGATGGTTGTAGTACCGAGCGAGCGCTGCAGCTGGGCGATCTCGGCCCGCATCTGCACGCGAAGCTTGGCGTCAAGGTTGGACAGCGGTTCGTCCATCAGGAATGCCCGCGGCTGGCGCACGATAGCCCGGCCCATCGCGACCCGCTGCCGCTGCCCGCCCGAGAGCTGCCGCGGCTTGCGCTCCAGCAGGGATTCGAGCTCAAGTATGCGCGCAGCCTCGGTCACCCGCTTCTTCATTTCGGCCTTCGGCACCGACCTGCGGTACTTCAGGCTGAACGCCATGTTGTCGAAGACCGACAGGTGCGGATAGAGGGCGTAGCCCTGGAAGACCATGGCGATATCGCGATGGCGCGGCTCTACGTCGTTGACCGGACGGCCGTCGATGAAAATGGTGCCGGAGCTGACCTCTTCCAGCCCGGCGACCATGCGCAGCGCTGTCGTCTTCCCGCAGCCAGAGGGACCAACGAGGACGAGCAATTCACCGTCGGAGACCTCCAGGTCTAGCGACCTGACGGCGGTCGTCCCTCCGGGGAACTGCTTTGAGACCGCGTCGAGCACGATCTTGGACATGTCCTTGCTCCTATCCGGCGTAACAAGCCATTGCCAGCCCTCGCGCGCCCGGCTTGGCTCGCAGCAGATGACCAGCTAGCGGTTCGGTAGCGCGCAGTTCAGCCCGCATCCCTTCCCAGGCCGTGGTGACATACAGCTCATCCAGGTCCGGTCCGCCGAAGCCCGGGCAGGTCGGGCGGCTGACTGGCACCGGAAAGCGCCCCAGCATCTCGCCGTGCGGCGAGTACCGCCGCACGCAGCCGCCGTCCCACATGGCGATCCACAGGCACCCGTCGGCGTCAACCACCAGGCCGTCCGCTAGTCCCTCGCCCGGTTCGAAGGTGATCAGATCGCGCTCGTCGCTGAGCTCGCCGGTCCGCAAGTCGAAGCTGAATGCGCGCACCCGGGACTGCGCCTCCCCGGAGTCGGTGTAGTAGAAGACAGTGGCATCCGGACTCCAGCCGAGCCCGTTCGACTCCGTGACGCCGCTGAAGACCTCGGTCACCGAGCCGTCCGGATCGAGCCGGTAGAGCGAGCCGGTCCCGGCCTGACCGTCGGTGGCACTGGTACCCGCCCAGAACCGGCCGGCCGGATCGCAGGCGCCATCGTTGAACCGCACGCTGCCCGGCATGCCGGGCGGCTTGATCGGCGGGCGCGCCGTGCCATCTGCATCGATCAGCCGGAATCCGTCAGCGGCGGCAAGAACATAGCCGCCCCCAGCCCGCGGGGCGGCAGCACCGACCGAAACCCCGGCCCGGGCGAGGACCCTGTCATCTGCTGCCGTGCCCCCAGCCCCGAAGCTGAGCTGATGAAGCTCCCCGACGTTGATGTCGACCCAGATCAGGCAGCTTGTGTTCGGGTTCCAGACCGGCCGCTCGCCCAGCTCGGCGCCAGCCGCGACCGCAACCTCCCAGCTCAGTTCCGCGGCCATCACTTGCCCATGCCCAGAGTCAGGCCCCTGATCAGGTACCGCTGGAAGATCAGGTAGACGATGATCGCCGGGATCGCGCTGACCAGCGAGCCAGCCATCAGCGGCGGGATGCCAGTCGTCCGGCCGGACGACAGCACAGCAAGGCCGACGGTGATCGTCCGGTCATTGGTCGGCAGGAACAGGTAGCCGACGAGCAGGTCATCCCAGATCTGGATGAACTGCAGCACCGTCACGGTCGCGATGGCGGGCAGCGACAGCGGCAGCGCGATCCTCAGGAACGTCCGCTCGTAGCTGAGGCCGTCCATTACGGCAGCCTCGATCAGCTCGTCGGAGATGCCGCGGTAATACGTCGCCATCAGGAACGTGGCGAACGGCGCTCCCAGCGCCGCGTAAACCAGAACAGCGCCGGTGTAGCTGCTCATCAGGTTGAACTTCGCCAGGTTCACGTACTCCGGGATGATGATCGACTGAAGCGGCACCATCATCGCCGCGATGATCAGCAGGAAGACCAGCCCGCTCCCCCGGTACCGGAGCTTGGCGAACGCGAAGCCTGCAGTCGTCGCCACGATCAGGATGATCAAGATCGCCGCGACGCAGACGACCGTCGAGCTGACCAGTTCGTGAACCACCGGCAGGATCTGGAACAGCTGGGTCCAGCCCGCCAGCGAATGGCCGCTCTGCAGGTCGAACTGTGACTGGTTACGGAACGAGTTATCGCCCATGTACCAGAACGGGTAGAACATCACGACCGCGACCACGACCATGGCGGTGAAGATGACGGTAGCGGTCAGCCGGCGGCGGAACCGGGCTGACTGCCACCGGCTGGCGGGCGCGGCCGGCGCCGCGGGCGCGCTGGGCGCACCGGCCGCGCCCGGCGCTTCCTGCGCGCTGGGCGGGCTGATCGCACCCGCCGCACTCTGCGCGCTGGTCGCCGCGGCCTCGGGTGTGGACGCAGTCACTGCTGTCAGCCCTCCCCGTCCTCGGTCCTGATCAGCCGGAGCTGGCCGATCCCGACGATGATCATGATGACGAAGAGGATGACGCCGTACAGGGCGCCGGTTCCGAACTGCCCCTGAGCGAAGCCTGCCTGGTAGACGAAGAACTCCAGCGTGGTCGTGCCGAGTCCCGGCCCGCCGCCGGTCATCACGAAGATCAGGCTGAACAGCGCAGAGAACGCGCTGATGACTGTGATCACGAACGAGAACTGGATGAACCTGGTCAGCAGCGGCAGCGTCACCCGGTAGAAGATCTGCCACCGGCTGAGGCCGTCGACGCGCGCCGCCTCGATCAGCGTCGGATCGAGCGTTGCCATGCCGGTCAAAAAGATGATCGTGTTCGTCCCGATCATCGACCAGATGAACGTGATGGCAAGTGCCGCGAGCGCGCTGTACTCGGACGCCAGGAAGTCAGTGTGAATCGAGCCGAGGCCGACATCGGCGAGCAGCTGGTTGAGTATGCCCTTGTCCGCGAAGAACTGGAGTGCCACCATCCCGATGACCACCCAGGAGATCGCGGTGGGCAGGAAGTAAACAGAGCGGAAGAATCGCCAGCCCCGCACGTGCTCGTGCAGCAGCGCCGCGATGATCAGCGGAATGCCGATGGCGAACGGAACGGCCAGCAGCAGCAGGGCATTGTTCTCCAGCACCCGGCGCACGATCGGATCCCCGAACGCGGAGGCATACGCGCTCGGCCCGATCCACACCGGCGCCGAGTATCCGTCCCAGGTCGTCATCGAGTAGCGGACTGCCTGCACGATGGGGGTCCACAGTAGCGCCGCGACGAGCACGATCGCGGGAACTGACAGCAGCATGCCCGCCAGCCGGCGCCGGCGGGCCAGCCGGCCGCGCCGGGGGCGCCGGACCGGCAGGTCTGCGGTGAGATTCACGAGCAGGCTCCTGGGGGTGAGCGAGCGGGACGCGCAGGCTGGCAGCGGGCGCGCCCCGCTCCTGACTAACCAGATCGTGGGACGGGAACGGGCTCTTACGGGAACGTGTTGCCCCGCTGGCTCGCGGGCAACTGCTGCAGTGTGGTCTGAAGCGCCTGCTGCGCCTTGGTGATCGACTCGCTACCGCCGAGCACCGACGGCAGGAACTTCGACCCGATGTTCACGACGTTGCCTTGCACCACGTTGTCCAGCATGGGGTAAACAGTCATGCCGTCCTGACTGACAAAGTTCAGCATCTCCTGGTTCACCGGGTTGCTGGTCGAGGTTCCGACGATCGCCGGGATGAGGCCAGCGTTGTTGATAATCGAGGCAGCCTGCGTGGTCGTCATGAAGGTCAGGAACTCGGCTGCCTGCTGCTTATGCGGCGAGTAGCTCGTCATCGACAGTCCGTCCCCGGCGAAATCGACGACGCCCTTGATCGGCGTGTCGGAGAACGGCGGGACGAACGCGGCGACATTGCTGCCGAGCGCGCCGGTGAACTTCGCGGTGTCCCAGGTGCCGTCGACCATCATGGCAGCCTTGCCGGACTCGAACTGACCGAGGTTGTTGGTGTTGGTCACGACGTCCGAATTGGTGCAGCCGGAGCTGTGCAGCTTGTTCCAGTTCGTGAGCTGAGCCGTGATCGTCGGCGAAGTCCACGGGATCGAGCCGCTGTACAGGCCCTGCCACTGCGAAACCGGGTACGCGCCGATCATCATGTAGCTCATGTCGTACCAGGGATAGAACGTCGCGCCGAGCGGCTGGCCGCCGTTGCCGTACACGATCGGGGTGTAGCCGGCCTTCTTGAGCTTCGTGCACGCGGCGTAGAGCTGCGACCAGTCGGTCGGCACCGAAGTCACGCCGGCCTTCGCGAAGTCAGCCTTGTTGTAGAAGCCGATGTAGAACTGGTTCTCCAGCGGGATTACGTACGGCCCGTTAGCCGCATTGAAGCCGTTGGAGGTCCACTTCAGGGCGTTCGGGTCAACTCGAGCGAGGGCGGAGGCCGGCACCAGTCCCTTCAGGTTCTGCAGGAAGCCCTTGTACTGGAGGGTGAACAGGCCGGTCCACATCACCGCGAGGTCCGGGCCGTTGTGTGAGATCGCCTTTGCCTGGAGCAACGCGAAATAGTTGCTAGCCGGCTGGCTGACCACATTGACGGTGATATTCGGGTGCAGCCTGTGAAATGCCTTGGCCAGGTTGACCAGGGCGGTCGCGTTCTGCTCGGTGCCATAGTTGTGCCAGATCGTCAGCGTTACCGGCGCGTTGCCGCTGCTGCCGCCGCTTCCGCTCCCAGAGCTGCCGCAACCAGCGGCGAGCAGCGCCGCGGCAGCTGCTGCTGCCGCAATCTTCCATCGCCTCACGGCTCTCTCCTCCTTCTGCTGCGGACCGTTCTCATGAGCGGCCCACTGTCGGTTCCACAAAGGTCCGGTGCGCTTCGGTCGGTGCCCGGAGGAAGTCCAGATCGCAGCCATCCGGCGCCTGCAGCACGTGCGCCGCGTACAGAGCCGGCCAGCCGCGCAGGTGCTGAGCTGGCGGAGGCGTCCAGGCGGCCCGGCGTCGCTCCATCTCGTCAGCGCTGATCTCGAGCTCGATCGTCCCGGCTGGCACATCCAGCGCGATGACATCGCCATCGCGAACCAGCGCCAGCGGGCCTCCGGCTGCGCCCTCAGGTGCGACGTGCAGCACCACGGTCCCGAAGCTGGTGCCGCTCATCCGCGAATCGGTGACCCGTACCATGTCGGTCACGCCGGCTCTGACCAGCCGGGCCGGGATAGGGATCATGCCCCACTCCGGCATGCCGGGGACGCCGACCGGACCGCACCCGGCGAGCACGAGGACGCTCTCCGGGGTGACCGGCAGCGCCGGATCATCGATCCGGGCCAGCATGTCCTCATAGCTGCGGAAGACCACCGCAGGCCCGCGATGGCGCAGCAATTCGGGCGTCGCCGCGGACGTCTTGATCACTGCGCCGTCGGGGGCCAGCGAGCCGCGCACGACGCCGAACGCGCCGCCTTCGCGCAGCGGCGCGCTGGCCGGCCGGATGGCACCGGTCGCGGGAGCGGCGTCGCCGGCTAGCTCACCGATGCTGCGTCCGCTGACGGTCAGCGCGCTGGTGCGCAGCTGGCCGGCCAGCTCGCGCAGCAGCGTCGGAACGCCGCCCGCCTTGTCGAAGTCCGGCATCAGGCCGGATCCGGACGGCTCGATGTCAGCCAGCACCGGCACCGTGGCCCCGAGTCGGCTGATGTCCTCCAGCGGGAACGGCACGCCGGCGCGGCCCGCCATCGCCGCTAGGTGGATGACCGCGTTGGTCGAGCCGCCGATCGCGTGCAGCGCGATGATCGCGTTCGCGAACGAGTCCGCGGTGAGGATGGACTGCGGGCGCAGGTCAGCAAGCACCGCGCTGACCGCCAGCCGTCCGGCGGCCCGCGCCGCCACAAGACCACGTTTCTCGCCGGAGGGGATCGAGGCAGCGCCGGGAACCATCAGCCCGAGCACCTCGGCCAGGACGGCCATCGTCGATGCGGTGCCCATCGTGTTGCAGGCGCCGCGGCCGCAGCTCAGGCAGCGCTCGAACTCCGCCCAGTCCGCATCGTCGAGCCGCCCGGCCCGGCGCTCGTCCCACATCCGCCACAGGGCAGTACCGGTGCCCACCGGCCTTCCGCGGAACTGCACCACCGGCCGGGAGCCGCCGGTGACCAGCACCGTGGGGATGTTCGCGCTGATCGCCCCCATCAGCGCGCCAGGCACGCTCTTGTCGCAGTTCGCCAGTACGACCAGCCCGTCCAGCGGGTTGGCCCGGACCATCTCCTCGATCTCGATCGCGAGCAAGTTGCGGTACAGCATCGCGCTCGGCTTCATGAGGTCCTCGCCGAGCGAGATCGTGCCGAACTCCGCGCCGATGCCGCCGGCCTCCTCGATGCCGGTCTTGACCTCGACGGCGAGGTCGCGCAGCGGCAGGTTGCACGGGTTCAGGTCGCTGACCGAATTCGCGATGCCGATCACCGGACGGTCCGCGGAACCGCCAATGGCCAGGCCCGCGCTTCTGAGCGCGACCCGGTGTTCGAGCGCGACCTCGTCGTCGCCGGCGAGCCAGGTCTGGCTGCGCAGGCGCGGCCCGGTCACCGGGCTGGCTCCGGGATCCCGAGCCCCGGCGCGGACGGGGCGGACTGAGTCAGCTTGAGCTCGCTGCGGGCAATCCATTCCATCGCGACCTGGGTGCGGCGGACCTTCTCGCGCGCGATCGCAACGGCGTCCGCCGTCAGGTGCAGACCGCTGGGGTAGAGCGGCCGGGAGTTGCGCAACCCGAACTTGAGGTACATCGGGGCGGCTATCTCGATCAGGTCCGCCGCTTCGTGACCACGGACGACACCGCCCATCGCGTCGGGCGTCTCGACATAGAGATCGATCGGCAGCGTCGTGACCGCGCGCATCTCGGCTAGCTGGCCGATAGTCAGGTCTGACGGCACGTTGACCGTGGAGGCGCCAAGGCCCTCCAGCACCCGGAAAGCCAGCGGATTGGACGGCGCGAGCACGGCCGACACTTTCCAGACGATCGATGCGGGCAGCTGGCCGCCTCGCTGCATTTCGCTGACGAGCTGCAGCAATCCCAGGTCGGCGACGAGGAAGCCGCGGATCCCCTGCTCGGCAGCTCGCAGGATGTCCTCGACCGCGTACCGGAGCTGCCGGGTGCCGCGGAGCCGGCCAGCGAATACCCCGCCGTCCGCGGACGCGGCGGCGCGGCCGATGTCCCACTCCTCGCGCGGGCCGACGAACAGCGAGACCTCGATGCCGTTGTCGGCCGCGATCCGGGCCATCTCCGCCAGCTCTGCTTCAGAGTGCAGCATGGCGCCGCTGCCCTGGGACACGCGGTTGACAGTGACACCGCGCGCCGCCGCCTCGTCGACGATCGCGCGCAGCACGTCGGGACCCTCGCAGCTCGGGATCTCGATCCGGAAGTGAGCTCCGTCGGCAAACCGCGCCTGGCTCGGGGACGCTGCCGGCTCGACGGTCAGCCCGCGCGCGGCCAGTACGTCGGCGCCGGTGAGTCCAAGAGCCTGTAGTGCATCGGTCACGTGCCAACCTCCAGTACAGCGGGGCGCGGCGGCCGCCGGCCATCGTGGGGTTCGCTTGGCCAGCCTGGCGCGCATGTCACTCGCTGGAGCTGGCTCTCGGTCACGAGGTAGGTGTCTTCCGCCTTGGCGCCGCCAGGCAGGCTCGGATTCCAGGCGATCGCGTGCCCGGTCGCGATCGGCTCGCGGTACCAGCGAGAGCCGGCCTGGTCCGGGGCAATCTCGAACTCGCGCTGGGCGAAGCCGATGGGGCCGCCCTGGTAATGGCCGGCCCAGCCGCCGGGCGCACCGGCGCCGGCGTAGCCCGCATCGAGTGCGGCGAGCGCGGTGCCGTAGGTTCCGCCGGGCTGACTAGCCGACAGGACTGCATCTTCGATGGCCAGTACGCGGCGCCGCATGGCGGCATAGGAATCGTCGAGTGCTGCCGAGGTCGCGAACCGGGTGGCCGCCACGTGCAGGCCCCCGCGCCTTGCCACGACAACTGCCATGACGAGGCGGGACACCGGTGCGCCAACAGCCATCGGGTGGCGGTAACGCTCCAGCCGGTCATCCCCGCCGACGATCAGCACCGGGGTGTCCGCGCCGACCGCCTCCAGCGCAGCCGCGCACCGCGACTGGATGTCCAGGTCACGCTCACCCGGCCGCCAGCCGATGAGGGCGGACTGCAACGCGGTGGCAGCGTCCTGCCCGAGGTCGGCAAGGTCCTCCTGCTCGGGAGCAGACAGCGCGAGCCGCAGCGCGATGAGGTCGCCGCTTGCATCCATGCCGAAGGCGGGATGACCGTCTGCGGCGATCCGGCTGGCCGGGGCGCCCGCGAGCTGTTCCGCTGCCCGCACGAACGCATCGGGCTCGTGCCAGGGCACCGTGGCGAGCTCGGCGAATCCATGTTCACCCGGGCCGTACTCAGCACCGATACGGTCCGCCTCAACGCACGTGGTGATGAGCGCGCAACCGGACGCGGTGAAAACAGCCCAGACCAGATCGACGGCAGCAGTGCGGTCGACGGGCGCGGACACGCCACCGCAGGCCCATGCAACCGCGGCGGGCCCGGTCAGCACCAGAGCCGACGCTCGCGCGGAGGCGCCTGCGGCCAGCCAGGCGTTGATGCGCTGCGCGGCAGCCTGAGCGCGTGCCACGCTGCGTATCTTTTGTTCGGCTGTACCGAACATTGTTGTGTGATATAGAATCACCTAGGCAACGAACCATGATTTCTGTAACCATGTCAAGGCACGTTACGCATTTCTTATATAGCGTTCGGCTGTACAGAACAGGCGTGGAAGGTTGGGTTCGTGGCGTCAGCGCAGCGGGGTGACACGGCGCGCATACCGGAACAGGAACGGCAGGTACCTGGCGAGCCGTCGGCCGGCGAGGACGCAGGAGACCGGTACACGGTCCGCAGCGTTGCCCGGGCGATGCGGCTGCTGCAGATCGTCGCCGACGGGCCGGCCGAGGGGCTGATCCTCAGTGACCTGGCCAGGTCACTCGGCACGTCGAAGAGCACAACGCTTGCCCTTGCCCGGACGCTGACGGCCTTCGGCATGGTCCGTGACGGCAAGCCCGGTCCGCGCTACACGCTCGGCACGGCGGTGATCCGGCTGGGCGACATTGCGCGCGGTCAGCTCCCGCTTGGCGAGCTCAGCCGCCCGCTGCTCACCGAGCTGGCCGAGCTGACGAAGATGACCTCGCGGCTGGCGATCTGTGACGAGGGCTTCCCGGTCTTCATCGAGCGAGTCGACGGGCCTGGCAGCGTCAGGTTCCACACGCCCCTCGGGCAGCGCGAAATGCCGCATGCCTCGGCGGCCGGCAAGGCGATCCTGGCGACGATGACCGAGCAGCAGGTACGCGACCTGTGCGCGCAGACGGGGCTGCGGCGGCGGACCAGCCATACGATCACCGACGTCGACTCCCTGCTCGCGAACCTCGACCTCGTTCGCAGCAACGGCTTCGCCTTCGACGACGAGGAAGACGCCGAGGGCATCTTCTGCCTCGGTGCCGCGATCTTCGGGCATGACGGTGCCGTCGCCGGCGCCGTCAGTGTCACGGGAATTAAGGGCGACCTGCCTGCCTGGCGGGTCAACGAGCTCGGCCAGGCCGTCCGCCGGGCCGCTGCTCGGGCCAGCGAGATCCTGGGCGGTTCGCGGTACGCCGACACCGACCGGAATGGATCGGGGACCGGATGAGCGATGCGCTGGTAGTCCTCGCGCCCGAGCAGGTGGTGCTGACCTCCCGCGATGAGCCCGTCGCATCGCCGGGCGACACGCTGGTGCGGCCTGATCTGGTCGGGCTATGCGGCACTGATCTGGAGATCATCGGCGGTCAGGTCGACCCCGCGTTCGTCCGGTACCCCGTCGGGCTTGGTCATGAGTGGACCGGCATCGTCTCCGGCAACTCGCCGCTGAGCGGCACGCGCGTCGTCGTCGAGGGCATCGTCGCGTGCGGCCACTGCGCGCGCTGCGTGCGCGGCGAGACGAATCTGTGCGAGACCTATGACGAGTTCGGCTTCACGCGTGACGGTGCCGCTGCCGGCCTGGTCGCCGTCCCGACCGCGCTTGTCCATCCAGTGGCGGCAGACGTCGCCGCCGGGGACGCGGTCCTGACCGAGCCCGCTTCGGTCGTCTACCGGGGCCTCACCAGGGCGGCTGTCGGCCCCGGCAGCAGGGTGCTGGTGATCGGCGACGGGACGATCGCCCTGCTCGCCGTCTACCTGCTCCGGCTGTGGTCACCGGCCGAAGTAGTGCTGCTCGGCCGGCGCGAGGCGCAGCGCGAGCTTGCAACGCAGGCCGGCGCGTCGCGCTTCGAGGTCTCCCCGGACGCCGCAGGTGCGGGTTACGACCTTGTTGTCGAAGCCGCAGGCGCCGTCCGATGCAGCGGCCGTCGCGCTGACCGCCGCCCGGCGCGGCGGCACGGTGCTGCTGCTCGGGCTGCCGCCCCACGGCGAGACGGTGGCGCTCGCCGTTGACGACGTCGTCAACAACGACATCGCGATACTCGGCAGCTTCAGCTACACGGCTGCGGCCTGGCGCGGCGTGGTCGGGCTGCTGAACGCGGGCCTGATCAGGCCCGGATTCCTTGTCACGCACCGGTTCGCGCTCGCCGACTGGGCGAAGGCGCTTGACTGCCTGCGCGGCGGCGACGGACCACGAGGCAAGGTCGTGCTGCAGATCGGCACCAGCTGACCGGCCGCTGAGCCACGAGCAACCAGCGAGCTAGCGACGGAGAGGCACGACCGATGACATTCACGAGCGTGAATCCGCACGACCCGGCCGATGTGGTCGGCGAATGGCAGGCTGCCGGGCAGACCGAGGCGCACGATGCCGTCGGCCGCGCCGTCGGCGCGGCTGCCGTCTGGCGCGATGTCCCGGCCGCCGCCCGCGCCAAGGCCCTGTCGGATGCGGCGGCCGCGCTCGAGCAGCACTCGGAAGAGATCACGAGCCTGGTCGTCCGCGAGGTCGGCAAGCCATTGTCCGAGGCTCGCGGCGAGGTCGCACGCGGCGTGGCCATCTTGCGCTACTACGCCGGAGTCGCCCTGCTGCCGGACGGCGAGACCATTCCCGCGGCCGCACCCGACCAGCTGCTGATGGCGCGGCACGTCCCGGTCGGCGTCGCCGCGCTGATCACGCCGTGGAACTTCCCGGTCGCGATCCCGCTGTGGAAGGCCGCGCCCAGTCTGGCCTACGGCAACGCGACCATGCTCAAGCCCGCGAGTGCGGCAGCCGCGACCGCTCTGGCGCTGCGGGACATTCTCAGCGCGTTCCTCCCTCAGGATGTCTTCCAGGTAATTCTCGGCGGGGCGACGGCGGCCGGCGCGCTGATCGACCATCCGGATGTCGCGGCCATCTCCTTTACCGGGTCGTCTGCGGTCGGCGGGCAGATCAGCCGCCGCGCGGCCGAGCGCGGCTGCCGGGTTCAGGCCGAGATGGGCGGCCAGAACCCCTCGGTGGTCCTGGCCGACGCCGACCTGGACCGCGCCGCGACCGCGATCGCGTACGCCTCGATGGGATACGCCGGCCAGAAGTGCACCGCGACGAGCCGGGTGATCGTCGAGCACTCGGTCTACGCGCCGTTCCGCGACCGGCTGGCAGCAGCCATCGAAGCGCTGCAGGTGCTCGACCCGGCTGACGACAAGACGCTCGTCGGCCCGGTCATCGACGGTGACTCGCGAGCGTCGGCACTGGCCGCCGTGGCCAGCTCCGGCGGCCGGGTGCTCACCGGCGGCAAGCCGCTCGACGCACCGGGCTATTACCTTGCGCCGACCCTGGTAGAGCTTGACCGGCCGGAGGGTCCGCTCGCAACCGAGGAGGTTTTCGCTCCCGTCGCGGCCCTCATCCGCTCGCAGACGGCCGACGAGGCAGTGGCCATCGCCAACGGCGTTCGCTATGGCCTGGTCGCCGCCGTGTTTACCAGTGATCTCGCCGCCGCCCTGCGGCTCACCCGGCAGCTGGAAGCAGGCATGATCCGGGTCAACGCGCCGACCTCCGGCGTTGACTTCCAGGCACCGTTCGGCGGTTCGAAGGACTCCAGTTACGGACCGCGGGAGCAGGGCCTGGCCGCGCGCTCCTTCTACACCGAGTCACGTACCGTGCTGATCGTGCCCTGATGCGGTCGTTCGCTGATCGCCGGAGCAGGCAGCACCGCGCCCGACCAGTGGCATAAGCGGCGATCTCACGCTGGGCCACGATGCTCGCATTGCGGGCCCGGTACCAGGCGCTACTCATCGCGCCCGTAGCCGAGGTGGCGGCCCCTGGCCGGATCGCCGAGTTCCAGGCCAGGTACCACAGCCGCCGCCTGGCAGGCCTGCGGGAGGAGGCCTGCCGGGCGATTGAGCGCCTGCCCGGCTAACGAGCGCGGCGCCACATGTGCCGCTTGTAGTTATAGACCGACAGGGGCGCGAAGATCAGGATCACCGCCAGGCCAGCTAGGAGCGTCCAGCCCACCTCACCGCTGATCACTTCCTGGTTAGCGAGGTCGCGGGCGGCCGATACCAGATGCGAGACCGGATTGACCCGCACGAAGTCAGCGAGCGGGCCGGGCAGGGTGCTCACCGGCACGAAGGCATTGGACAAGAAGGTCAGCGGGAACAGGATCAGCATGGAGATCCCCTGCACGCTGCGGGCGATCGTGCCGATGAAAGTGAAGATCCACGCGAGAGCCCAGCCCGTGAAGATCGCCAGCACGATCGCGCCCACCACGCCGGGCGCGCCGCCACCCGGACGATATCCGATGATGACGCCCATGACGAACGTCAGCCCGGCGGCGATGAGATACCGGACCAGGTCCGCGACCATCGGGCAGGCCAGCGGGGCAATCCGTGCGATCGGCGGCGACTTGAACCGGTCGAATACGCCCTTTTCCATGTCCTCCCTGAGCTGTACCCCGGTGGACATGCAGGTCGTCAGCACCGTCTGGGCAACGATGCCGGGAATGAGGAGCGGGAGGTAGCTGCTGACGTTGCCCGAGATAGCGCGCCCGAAGATGTAGGCAAACATGGCCGTGAACAGCAGCGGCTGAATCGTCACATCGAAGAACTGCTCAGGGTTGCGCCGCATCTTCTTCAGCGCCCGCCACGCCATCGACAGGGTCTGGCTGATTGTCTCGGCGAGGCTGGTCCGCGAGCGTGCTCGGGCCACCGCGGTGGCGGGATCGATAACGGGCAGCCGGGTGCCAGCACCCGGTCGCAGCTGGCCTACGGTCGCCGTGCTCATCGGACCTCCTGAAGGGGCTTGTCGCGAACGTTTTCGTCGACTTGATCGGCATCGCCGGTGTCGTGGCCGGTGAGGGTGAGGAACACCTCGTCGAGTGTTGGCTTGGCCACGGTCACCGAGGCGATCGTCACGCCGGCCTGCCGAAGTCCGATGAGCACGTCACCCGCGCTGTCGGCGGTATCAAGCGGCACGTTCACCCGGCCCGACTCAGGCGTCAGGACCGGTTCCCGGCCGACGACGCGCCACACGACCTGCCGTGCGAGGTCTTGGTCGGCGCCGTCGGCGAGCTAAAGCTGCAGGGTCGAGTTGCCTACCGACGTCTTGAGCTCGTCCGGGGTACCCTCGGCGACCTTGCGACCGTGATCGATGACGGCGATGCGGTCGGCGAGCTGGTCAGCCTCATCGAGGTACTGAGTCGTCAGCATGATCGTGCAGCCGTCGGCGACCAGCCCCCGGACGGTGTCCCACATCTGACCCCGGGTGCGGGGATCGAGCCCCGTGGTCGGCTCATCCAGGAAGATCAACGGTGGCCTGGTGATCAGGCTGGCCGCTAGGTCCAGGCGGCGGCGCATGCCGCCGGAGAACTGGGACAGCGGCTTGTTCGCGGCCTCCTCCAGGCCGAACTGTGTCAGCAGTTGCCTCGCGGTAGCACGGGCATCAGCCGATCGCAGGCCCTGCAGCCGGCCGAACAGCCATAGGTTCTCGGTCGCCGTCAGATCCTCGTCCACCGACGCGTACTGCCCGGTGACTCCGACTAGCTGGCGGACCCGGTGCGGCTCGCGGGCGACGTCCACCCCGAAGACGTGAGCCTTCCCGGCGTCGATCGGGAGCAGCGTCGCGAGCATCCGCAGCATCGTTGTCTTCCCGGCCCCGTTCGGGCCGAGGACGCCGAAGATCTCTCCCTGATGAACTTCGAGGTCGATGCCGTCGACGGCACGGACCTCTCCGAAGGCCTTCACCAGGCCAGTGGCGGACACGCTGGCTGTCGTCATCGCTGTGCTTCCCTTCCGCATTGGCGCATGCGGCAACGCTAAGCGGGCCTGGTTTCACCGCCCTTACGTCGCGGTTTCACCGTCCTGCGCTCGCGTATCCGGGTCGCTCGAGGTGGGATAACTCGGCCTGGCCGGCCTTCGCAGCCGGCCGGGAACCGATCGCCGGTCTACCCTCCCTGCATCGCTCGCTGTGCGTTGGCCCGTATCGCCGCGAGTGTCTCGGCGAGCTGCTCGCTGGGGCTGAACTGGATGAACTCCGTCCCCTCCTCCGCCGCCGGGACATGCCCTGGCGTCATATAGAAGGCATCACCGGCCTGGTAGACCTCTTCGCGGTCGGCATAGCTGACGGTGATCCTCCCGGAGAATAGATAGCCCCAATGCGGGCACTGGCAGCTGTCTCCCGGCAGTCCGAGCAGCAGCGGAGCCAGCGAGTGGCTTTGCCTGATAGTCACGAAGCTCACGGTGGTGTCGTCTAGGTCGCCGCTGCGGTCGATGGCAGGTCCGGCGTCCTGGACGTTCGGCGCGGTGTCCTTGCTGAGCCTGGGCATTGTGCCTCCTCTTGGATCGGGGACATCACGCTACGCATCAGCCAGCCGCTGCGGCATGAGGCGATCGCCTCATCTTGGCCGTTAGAGTTGCACGTTGGACGCCACCATCTCCTCAGGGAGCAGGCCGTGCTGCATGGCGAACAGCGCGGCGCCGGCCCGGCTGGAGGCGCCGATCTTCGCGTAGATGTGCTCGACGTGGTTGCCAGCGGTCTTCGGCGTGATGACCAGCCGCCCTGCGATTTGCTTATTGGACAGGCCGCGCGCGACCAGCATGAGGACCTCGACCTCACGCGCGGTCAAGCCAGCCAGAGCGTCGCGACGCCGCGGCAGGCGATGTCCCGCCGCTTCGAGCACCGCGTCCACGGCCGGTCCGTCCAGCCGTCCGGCCCGGACCTCGGCCCGCATCTGCCCGGCTGCTTCCTCGGCCGATCGGCAGGCCGGTGCGGCCTGGGCTCGCGCATTGAGGCGTAGGCGTCGGCGGCCCCGAGCACCCGGGCAGCGCGGGTGATCGCGCCGCCAGACAGTCCGCGCGGGTAGCCGCTGCCGTCCAGCCGCTCACGGTGCTGCACGGCGATCTGACCAAGGGGCGCCAGGGCTGCCGACTGGTGCAGCATGCGCTCGGTCAGGTAGGGATACATACGGACGCGTTCCCATTCGCCGGCGCTCAGCGGGCCGGGCCGGTCCCAGATCGAGTTCGATACGCCCAGCCTGCCGAACCCGTGCACGAATCCGGCCCGGCGAAGTGCGATCACCTGCTCGGGCGGCAGCCCCAGCGCGCGGCCGGCCTCCTCAGCGAGTTCCGCGACCGCCACCGAATGGCCCAGAGTGAACGGCGACTTCAGGTCGACGAAGTTCGCGATGGCCGCCAGCGCCCGATCGAGCTGGTCTGGCGACAGTTCCACGGCCAGCGCGGGCTCGGCCGCGATGACGGCCTGCCAGGCCGGGGCCATCTCGGCACCTCCGAATACCTCCTCGGCCCTAGCGCATAGCAGCGCAGCAAGGGCCGGGTCGAACTGCCGGCCCGCCCGCTTACGAGCAAGCGCTGTTGCTGCCGCCATGCCGCCGACCCGATGCGCCACTTCCATGAACTCCGCGAGCTGGGCGATTCTGGCCCCGACCGGGATCGCGTCGCCCTTCAACGCCCCCGGCCAGCCGTGCCCGTCCCACTGCTCGTATGCCGCGGCAACTCCCTCGCGCACGCTGCCGGGCAGCTCAAGCTGCTCGGCCAGCGTCCGGGCTAGCCCCGCGTGCTGGGAGATCATCCCGTCGAGTTCGCGATACCCGGACAATGCGAACTCGAGCCCGACCCGGAATCGGTGCAGCGGCGGGTTGCCTGCGCCGACGAGCCGCATTGTCGCCAGAGCGCCGCGCACGCTGCCCAGCTCATGGACGTACTTGCCGGACTTCAGGGTGATGTCGTCGCCGAACCACTTCGCTTGCTCGTGCGCGTCGGCATGACAGCCGACGTTGACGAGCAGGGCGGTGTAGTAGACGGCCATCCGGTCTTGCTCGCCGAGCCCCGCCTCGCCGGCCAGCCGCAGCGCGATCAGGCACTGGCGCAGGACGTGTTCCATCGGCTGGCCGAAACCGAGATCGATGCCGAGCGACAGCGCGGCGACCAGTTCAGCCAGACGGACACGCGGATCGCCGGTAACCCTTCCCACCAGGCAAGCTTAACCGTCTGCGACCGAACATCAGCAGCGACGAAGATAGGGCGTTCCCCTCATGCGCCAGCGGTTCCCGGCTACCTACGGTCGAGCCATCAGCGATGTCCAGTCTGACGAAATGAGGCAGCCATGAGCCTGCGAGCTACGATCTTCGCCCGGATGTACGACCGCCAGATGGCCAGCGCAGAGAAGGCCGGCTTGCGTTCCATGCGGGAGCGTCTGCTCGCCGGGGCGAGCGGCGACGTGATCGAGATCGGCGGCGGCACCGGGCTCAACCTACGGTGCTACGGCCCGGACGTCAGCTCGCTGACGATAACGGAGCCCGAGCCCTCGATGCTGCGCCACCTCGAGCGCAGAGTCCGCACGGACCGCCCGTCCGCCCTGGTCCTGCGTGCTCCGGCCGAGGACCTGCCGTTCGACGATCACAGCTTCGACGTCGCGGTCTCCACGCTGGTCCTGTGCGGTGTGGACGACCAGCCGCGGGCCCTGCGGGAGCTGCGCCGAGTGCTGCGACCTGGCGGCCGCCTTCTGTTTATCGAGCACTTGCGGTCCAGCGACCCGGGCACGGCGCGCCTGCAGGACCGGATGAACTGGCTGAACCGGCTGGTCGTGTGCTGCGACTGCAACCGTCCCACGCTGGATTCCGTCCGCAGCGCCGGCTTTACCGTTGCGCAGCTGGAGCACACGGCTCTGCCGAAGGCCCCGAAGTTCGTGAGACCCGCAATCATGGGCAGCGCATCGGCTCCCCCTGCCGCGGCGTCCGGTTACTCCGAGGCCGCCGGATCGGGCCGCGAAGTCACGTGATGACCTGGCCCGCGCGTCATGTGGTCAGCCAAGCGTGGCTGGGATGCCGGTGGCCGCTGACGTTGTGGTGGGCGCCACGGAGGCGTTGTCCGGCCATTCGAGCCGGTGCATCTGAGATGCGGCCGGAATAGGGTGGCTGCCGCACAGGCCATCGTCACCGCTGGCGAGCTCGACGATCGCCTCGGCCTCGACCGCGTGCGGAGGACGGCGCGGCTCGCCGTCGCCGCCTGGGCGCTGGCCGTCGCCGGTGACGACTCGACGCTCATCGACATCTCGCGCCTGGACGGGACCGCCGATCCGCCACTGCTGCAGGTCAGCTTTGAGTTCACCGGCCGGGCAGCAGCTCGACGACGGCACCACTCGAGAGGAGCGCGAGTTCATTGGCCATCTGGACCTGGGGCTGCACGACGGCGGCTCCTGGCCCTGGCAGCTCGACGCCGCCACGGTCTCGACACTCGACGAGTGGTTCGGCTACGCGTTCACATCGCGCCGCGAAACGCGGGAGGAATATGCCGACCGCACGGGCCTGGCTGACGGTGTGCCCGGCTCGGGTCCGAGACGCACGTTCCGGGTGATATCCGGGTTCGCCGAGCACAATGAGCGGTTCGGCTCGACGGCGATGGTGGAAGTGCAACGCGGCGACGCACCCGACCGGTCTGCGGCAGGAAGGAAAATCCTTCCCGACAGTCTTTGCTGTCTTGACGACAAAACTTGTCGGTGACAGGCTCATGGAATGCAAGATGTCGCAGTGATCGAGGATGCCGCAGCCGCGGAGGTCTCGCTCGATCCGATCCGGGCTCGGATGCTCGCGGAGCTGGCCGAGCCACACACCGCAACCACACTCGCGGCGCGGCTTGGGCTTGCTCGGCAGAAGGCCAACTACCACGTTAAGACCCTTGAGCAGCACGGTCTGGTGGAGTTGGTCGAGGAGCGTCGCAAGGGCAACATGACCGAGCGGGTCGTGCGGGCTTCCGCCGCGGCCTACGTGATCTCGCCGGCCGCGCTCGCCGCGGTCGCGCCCGATCCGGCCCGGTCGCCCGATCGGCTGTCGGCGCGCTGGTTGCTCGCGCTCGCCGCGCGGCTCGTTCGGGAGACGGGCGCGCTCATCAACGGGGCGGCGCGGGCCAACAAGCCGCTCGCCACGTTCGGGCTCGATGCCGAAATGCGGTTCGCGAAGCCAGCTGATCGCGCCGCGTTCGTAGGCTGAGCTCACTGACGCGCTCACCGGAATTATCAGTAAATATCAGACCGAAACTGGTCGGCCGCACCGCCTTATCGTCGCGGTGCACCCGAGCATCACCGAAGACGCCGACCCGCCAGCAGAGGAGCAGCAGCAGTCATGACGCATCCATTCGAGGTACGCGACGAGATCACCGTCGACGCCACGCCGGACGAAGTGTGGGAGGCGATCGCGTCGGGGCCGGGAGTCGACTCCTGGCTCATGGGGCGCACCGAAATCGATAGCGCCAGCAAGACCAGCACGTTCAGCATGTTCGGCGAGGTGTCCAGCGCCAGCATCACGGTCTGGGAACCCGGCCACCGCTACGCGACGCAGGAGGACAAGAACCCGGACGGCACGTTCACGGCATTCGAGTGGCTCATCGAGTCGCGCGACGGCGGCGGCGCGGTGGTGCGCGTGGTGCACAGTGGTCTCCTCGGCGAGAACTGGGAGGCCGAATACAACGGCCTGTCCGTCGGCGACCACGCCTACATGACGAAGCTCGCCGTCTACCTGAAGCACTTCGCACCGCGCACCGCGAAGGGCTCGCTGTTCATGCCGGGCCCGATCACCAAGGACTCGTGGGCGGCCATGACGGCGGCGGTCGGCGTCAGCGCGGATGCGGCGGACGGTCAGCCGGCGCGGCTCAGCGTGCCCGGGATCGAGCCGGTCGACGGCACAGTGGAGTTCGTGGGCTCGCCGAGCTTCGTGGGCATGCGTACCGACGACGCGATGTACATGCTGATCCACGGCTACAACGACATGGTCTTCGCAACCGCGCACTACTTCGACGACCGCGACCCGTCGACCGAGACCGATGCGTGGCAGAACTGGCTCGGCGGCCTCGCGGCCTGAACGACGCATGAACCGCAAATCGTTGGCGCTTGCCGTTCTCGCTGTTGCGATGGCTTCAGCGTGCACGTCTGCGGGCCACGGCGGCTCGGCCAGCACGCCGAGCAGCACTGGACCCCGCGCACAGCTGACCCAGTCGCACCCATGCGCGGGCATCGCCGGATTCGTCTGCTCGACTCTGACCGTTCCGCTGGATCACAGCGGCCACACTCCTGGCAGGCTGCACTTGCAAGTCGCGGCAGCGGACAACGCTAAGGCGCCGCGGGGCGTGCTGTTGTTTCTGACTGGCGGGCCTGGTCAGCCGGGCGTTCCGTTCGTGCCGCGCATCGCCAGCCGGATCGCCCCCGTCCTGACGGACTACCGCCTCGTCATGTTCGATCAACGGGGTACCGGCCAGTTCGGCGCGATCAACTGCCCTGCCTTGCAAGCCGCGGTAGGCAGTTCCGACATCACTGCCCCGCCGCTGCACGCGGTGCAGGATTGCGCGAACCGGCTCGGCCCGAACCGGCGCTTCTACTCCACTGCGGACACCGTCGCCGACATTGACATGCTCCGGCAGGCGCTCGCCGTGCAGAAGATGGCAGTCGACGGCGTGTCATACGGAACATTCGTCGCCGAGCACTATGCCCTCGCACATCCCGCGAACGTCTCCAAGCTCGTCCTGGACTCAGTCCTGCCGCAAGCGGACCCTGGCCGTACCGACGCCTTCTACCTAGTCGGGCTCCGCGCTGTCGGCCGCGTCCTGCGGGCGGCGTGCCAGGCCAAGCCGGTTTGTGGCTTTGACCCGGCATCGGACGTTGCGTGGCTGGTGCGTCGCAGAGGCGACGGCGTGCAGATATTCGACATGCTAGTCGCCTACGAGTTCATCGATCCGACGTACCGCAACGCGAACCCTGCGCAGGTGCCACCTGGTTTCGGCGATGTGATCGGTGCACTGCATGCCGCCCGGCTCGGGCAACCCGCACACCTTGATCAGCTCATCGAGGAACTCGACCAGGGAGGCAGCTCGCCGACCCAGTTCAGCTCCGGCTTGCACGCCGCCACCTTCTGCACCGACCTGCGATTCCCCTGGGGATCCGACGCAGTCCCCGTAGCTCAGCGCATGCTGGCGCTCGCGAAGGCAGCGGCCAAGCTGACGACGAGCCAGGTCTGGCCATTTGACGCCAAGACCGCCGCCGACGACGGGATCATGCAGACGTGCCTGGACTGGCCCGCCACACCGCCGGCGCCGGAGGCGTCAGCGACATCAATATTGCCCGCCGTTCCTACGCTGATCCTCGCGGGTGACCATGACCTCAGCACGCCTCTGGAATGGGCCCAGGAAGAAGAGGCTAGCGCGCCTCTGGCAAGGATGGTGATCGTGCGAGGCGCAGCACACTCGATCCAGCTTCGCGAACCCGGTGACCAGGGACGCAAGGCGCTTTACGCCTTTCTGCTCGGCTAGCTGCCGCGCGGCGATGCCCGGCAGGAGGGCTGTGGCCACACCTATAGCGGCTCGCTGACCCACTGCCAGCCGCTCTTTGCGTCACAGAGAGGCCGTACGACACTCGCCTGAGCTGCGTCAGACAGCTGGGCAGCAATCTTGATCAGCTGGCGGTGGAAGTCACCTGGCGTGGACGGGCCGCCGGACGCGGGAGCGACGAGCCTCACGGCCGAGCCCTCGCCACCTGCCAGGAACGCCGTGATATTGCCGTCGTAGTCACGGCCAACTCCCGCGATGGCATTAGCCCGGATAATGTTGCTGCCGTCGTCCTTGGTCACCCACACGGTTCGCGCGTCCACGAGCCTCACCCCGTCCTTGCGGCAACATCTACTGACACTGTGTCACAAGGGCGCGCAGAGGCGGCGGACTTGTCGTCGGCAAGCTCGACAAGGATGTCGACGCCCCGGCGCGACGTTTCCCTTGGCGTTAGGAAGGCACTTCCGTACCGACAGCATGCAGGTAGCGCAGGGCCTGGGCGTAGGAGCCCACGAGGCTGGCCTGGCAGTACGGCAGTCCGTGCTGCTGGCAAAACTCTCTGATGAGCGGCTGGGACCGGCGCAGATTCGTACGGGGCATGGATGGGAACAGATGATGCTCGATCTGATAGTTCAGGCCGCCGAGGGCGAGATCCGTGAACCAGCCGCCGCGAATGTTTCGCGACGTCAGCACCTGCCGGCGGAGGAAGTCGTGATCGTCTTCTGGGCGCAGGATCGGCATGCCCTTGTGGTTCGGGGCAAAAGATGCCCCTAGGTACACTCCGAACAGGCCCTGCTGGATCAGGATGAACACGACAGCCTTCACCGGGCTCATGAACACGAAGACGACCGCCAGATAGGCCGCAATGTGCACGGCGAGCAGGGCAGCCTCGGCGGGCCGGTGCTGCCTGGCCCGGCTGGACAGAGTCCGGATGCTGGCAACGTGAACGCTGAAAGCCTCGCCCAGCAGCATCGGGAAAAACAGAAATGCCTGGCAGCGGTAGACGACCCTGGACACTCCCCGGCTCAGACGTGCCTGGCCGGCCGTCATCGCCAGAGCGCGCATCATGATGTCCGGATCGGCGCCTTCGGTATTCGGGTTCGCGTGGTGCCGGTTATGCTTCGCGACCCACCAGCCGAAGCTGAGGCCGATGCCGAGGTTACCGAGCAGGATGCCCAGGATGTAGCTGAGCCGCCGAGACGAGCAGATCTGCCGGTGCCCGGCCTCGTGGCCGAGGAAGCCAACCTGGGTGAACATGATGCCGAGGAATACGGCCACCGCGAGCTGCCACCAGGAGTCCCCCACCAGCACGACCGCGACCCAGCCCGCTGCCAGCAGAACTAGGGTGATCGCGATCCGCCAGGCGGATTCGCCGGGGCGCCGGTCCATCAGGCCGGCCTGCCGCACCGCACGCGATAGCCGAGCGTAATCACTCCCACGGGGCCCGGCCCGCATTTCGTCGCCCGCGCGTGTTGCGGAATCTGTCGTCACGCCGACCGCGTCCCGCTGATTGCCGCCTCCACGCTGCGATAAACCTGCAGCCGGCGGTCGAGCCCAGACGTGCTGAGCGCGCTGACAACCTCAGGCGCGGGGGCTGCCAGCCGCAGCACACCGCCGAGCAAGATCGCCCGCCGTCCGGTTCCGACGAGGACACTGAGCGCGCTGGCATCGGCATGCGTTACCGCTGACAAGTCGATGATCAGGCGTCCCGCGCTTTCGTGGGCGAGGCAAAGCAGGTATTCGCGCAAGGCGGGCGCGATGGCACCGTCGAGGGCGCCGCGAAGAGTGGCAACAAGATGGCCCCGGTCCGTTCGGCAGGACGCAGACAGCCTCGCTGCTGAACTCCCTGCGAGCTTCCCGCCAAAGCTCGCCGCCGGGACGGTCGGCCAGGCACTCCGCGGTCATGAGCGCGTCGCCTCCACGGCCACGGCTGGCTTCGGCTGTGCAGGCGGCCCCGAAACGGCCGGCGCCATGTGAATGAGTAGCAACCAGGCCATGGACGTCAAGCTCCTCCGATACCCCCGGGTGCGGACCACCGCCGGCGGCTGAGACCGGCGCCTCGGTACTAGGCTACACTAGCACCAAATTACCAGCAAATTACTTCCAGAATAGAAGCTCCCATGACGGCTGCCAGCTGGACCTTTCTGACCAACCACGCCCAGGTGCTGTTGTGCATCGCCCGCGACCCCGGCATCCGCCTGCGTGACATCGCAGACCGGGTAGGCATCACCGAGCGCAGCGCCTACGGGATCGTGCTCGACCTAGCTGAGGCTGGATACATCGTCAAGGAGAAGGCCGGGCGCCGTAATCGCTACGAGATCCAGACGCATCTGCCTTTGCCCGAGCCCAGCAGCAGGGAACGCACGGTTGGAGAGGTCCTGGCCCTGCTGGCCGACGGTGAGCTGCAGCAGGCGGCCGATAAGCCCTGACGCGCCCCGCCACCACCGGGGCGCAAGTGCACCGAACGATGGTGTTTAATAACCGTGGTTGTAGTCGAAGTTCGTTCACGTGTCACAGCGCCTGCGAATTCTGACAGCGGGCGCCGAAGTGTGGAACACGCCAGATACTCTCCGGCAGGCGGTCGCGACAGCCCTGGGATGCGCAAGGGCGTTCCCGGAAGATCGCTCTAGCAGGAGGAAAGTACATGGCTCAGGGCACGGTGAAGTGGTTCAACGCTGATAAGGGCTTCGGTTTCATTGCCCCCGACGACGGGAGCGCTGACGTTTTCGTGCACCACTCAGCTATCCAGGTTGACGGTTACCGCAGCCTTCAGGAGAACCAGCGCGTCGAGTTCACGGCGGCACGCGGCCCGAAGGGACCGCAGGCCGAGCAGGTCCAGCCCCTCTAAGGCGGCCCGCTGGCCGGTAAGCGACTCCAGCCGGGCGGCCTCTTTGCTTGCGATGAGCCGCCCGGCGCCGAGCCTTCCGCCGTTACAACTTGAAGAGCTTGGCGCACGGAAGCGCTATACGTACCCGGCGCGGGCCGAAGTCGACCAGTACTTCGGATTGGTCACCGAGCTCGAGGACACTGCCAAGGCCGTACTTGTCGTGTGTCACCAGATCACCCGGCTCGTAGGTCTCGGCAGGTTCCTCGGCGACGGGGACATTGAAGGGACTTCCCGGCAGGATGCGCCTCGTCGGCGCCGGCGCGCGTTGGCTTCATTACAGCGACGGTACCCGCTTAACCTGCGTTGCGGCACGCCACGGCCCGGCTCAAGGTACTCAAGTACCGGCCGGCCGCTCAAGCGTTTCGTATTGCCGCAGGCCAGCCAGTGGATCCCCTGCTGCGGGTAGTCAGCTTCTTTCACCGGCCGGGCGGCGCGGGCCTAGGCCAGCGAGCACCCCGTTTCATCGGGACAGGCTCGCTGTCTGAGCGGCCATTGGCCGCGCCCGGCGGCGGCATGTCCGCGATCCGCATGCGGAGCGCATCCAGGGCCGCGTCGTAGATGCCCGAGAAGCTGGGGAAGGGTTGCATCGTGTCGCTCAGTATCTCGATCGGGACGTGTGCTCGGATGGCCAGCGTTGCCTGCTGCATCCACTCTCCGGCCTCGGGCCCGAGCGCGTACGCGCCCGTCAGCCGCTGGCCATCGCTGAGCAGCGCCAGGAAGCCGTTGGATTCGGCGTAGTCGTGTGCGTAGGTGGCGGCCTTCGGCACCTCTGACATCGGCGCAGTGGCGGTGTACTGCGCTTCGACCGCACCGACCGCAGCGGCCTGCGGATCGGTGTAGGTGACACGGGGAACGGCTTCGTAATTCGCCGGACGCGCTTCGCCGGCGATGTTTGCCGCGACGACCTGGCCCTCGTACTCGCCGACATGGGTGAGCGGCCAGATGCCGTTGACGTCACCGATGGCCCAGAGACGCTCGCCCGCGCGCAGGTACTCGTCAACCCTGATCCCGTGCGGACCCGGCTCGACGCCCACCGTGTCAAGGCCGATGCCGTCGACCCGCGGGCGGCGGCCAGTAGCCACCAGCAGCCGGTCACCCCGCATGTCCGTGCCGTCATCGAGGCGCAGGACGTAGTCGTCGTTGCCGTCGCGCCTAGCAGCGATGGCATGCTTGCCGAGCACCAGCTCGATCCCGTCCCGGCGCAGCGCCTCGGCTAGCGCCTCGCCCAGCGCCGCTGGCTCGCGGGGAAGCACCCGCTCGGCGCCCTCGATGATCACCGCCTCGCCGCCGAGACGGCGCACTACCTGGGCCAGTTCGGCGCCTGCAGGTCCGCCGCCGAGCACCAGCAGACGGCGCGGGACGGCCTTCATCCCGGTCGCCTCGCGCGTGCCCCAGACTCCGTCAAGCTCGCTGAGCCCAGGAATCGGCGGCGCCGCCGGCGCAGAGCCGGTCGCGATGACAACGTGGTCAGCGACGTGGCGAACACCATCGACGTCCACCGCGCCCGCGCCGGCCAGCCTGCCGGTGCCTCGCAGCAGGTCAATGCCGCGGCCGGCCAGCCAGCGCACCTGGCCGGCGTCGGAATAGTTCGACACCATGAAGTCCCGCCACGCCAGGGCAGCCGCCACGTCGACCTGCGCGCTGGCGGCGGCCTCGCGTGCGCCGTGCACCGCCTCGCCGGGGCGAAGCAGCGACTTCGAGGGAATGCACGCCCAGTAGGAGCACTCGCCTCCGACGAGCTCGCGCTCGACGATGGCGACATGCAGCCCGCGCGCAGCCAGCGCAGCGGCGCAGTGCTCGCCAGGTGCCCCTCCGCCCAGGACGATCACGTCATAGGTGCTCATATCGGCAGCGTCGTCCTGGCCAGCAAAGCGTGGGCCCGGCCGGGCAGCCGCGTCGTGACCTCCTGCAGCAGGCAGCTGTTGCCGCGCGCGCGCATGCCTATGAGGCGGCGACGTTGCCGGCGTCCGCTCGAGCACGCAGCTGGAACAAGGGCAAGCCAGAATTGACGGTTCGGTCCGGCGCCCGGCTCGGCATTCACTCGGAATCGCCGGCGCGGGTACTGGGTGGCCAGTGCGCGGGCGACCAGTCGCCCTGTGGGTCGGTGGTCTGACCCACTTCGATCAGGTGACCGTCGGGATCGCGGATGTAGCAGCGGATCTCGTACTGGTGCTGCTTGGGCGGCGTCAGGAACTGAGCACCCCGGGCGCTCCACTCGGCGTACACCGCGTGGATGTCCTTGACCCGGATGTTGAGGAAGCTGCTGACCCGGTCGGGATCCGGCGGCGTCGCCAGGGTGACCGCCGGCTTGTCGTCGGTCGGGCCGCCGCCGACGTTGATGATGATCCAGCTGTTGGCGAGCGCGACATAGGTCACGTCGCCGGAGAAGACCACCCGGCCGCCGAGTACCTCGGTGTAGAACCGCCGGGAGCGCTCGACATCGTCGGAGACGATGAAGTGGGCCAGCACGATGCCCTCTGGGGGCGGGGGGAGCTCGGCCATCTGGCACCTCCACTGGTGGGGTCTCATCCCCCGCTTACCCGGCCCCGGGGGTCCATAAGCCAGGCATCGACCGGCGGGTCTTCACAGGCCAGCCGCTCCTGGCGCGCGGGCGATCGCCGTGAACTCCGTCGACCGCCTGGGTGTGACGCGGCTGCGACCGTGCCATCGAGTCCTGGGGGCATACCTTCGGCATGGAGAGGTCGCAGAACCGCGGGCGGAGGTCGCGTTCCAGCGCAAGCTCGTGCTCATGCAGCACATGGTCTACCCATCCCCTAATCGCTGTCCTTCGCGCAGGCGGCCGTGCCGCCGCTGGCGCCGTCGTTGCCAAAGACCCGCTCGCCTAGCGTTGACCCCTCGGTGACGCCGGCGCCAAAGAAGTCCGAGGCCCGGTGGCGTCGCGGACCCGGCCGGCCTGCGCGGCGGCAAGCAGCTCGGCGGTCATCGCCGGCCGGGTCCGGCCCTTCAAGCTCGACGCGGCTAGCGGCAGGTCCTCGGTCATCGGCTTGCCGGCGGTCGGGCCGTAGCCGTACAGGTTCTCCAGGCTGACCAGCAACGCGCCAGTGTCGGCAGCGGGCCAAAGCGCCGCGCTGCAGCGGCGGGAACAGCTCCGGCCACTGGTTGTATGGGCGTTGATGCCTTGATAGACGACCGACGCGCCCTTGCCATCTGCGCCGTTCTGGCCCGCGGACGACTAGTCCGCGGCAACAAGGCCAGGCGGCTCGTCACGGCTAACAGCGTGCCCTAGCAGCAGGGCTAGGACCTCGCCGACGGCAGGCTCGCGGGTGCCGGGCTCGGCCAGCGGAAGGTACGCCTCGATCTGGTACCGGTTGCGGCGGCCGTCCTTCTGCTTCAGCACGTAGCCGGCCTGTGTCAGGTCGGCGACGATGGCGTGAGCGCTGCGCTCAGTGATGCCCAGGCCGACGGCTATGTCGCGCAGGCGCGCGCCGGGATCGTGCGCGATGTACAACAGCACCCGCGCGTGATTGGTCAGGAAGCTCCAGCTTGCCATGTTCATAGCTTACCTCAGATTCTGGAAATTCATTGCCAGTTTCTGGATTCAGCTGTAGCCTGCGAATGAGGCGCCCGGATCAGGCTCTGGGCGATCGCGATGGTCTTCCTCGCGGCCGGGATCTGGCAGTCAGCCATCCGGCCCGCTGCCCGCAATCTGGACCCAGTCCCCGAACCCGTCAGCATGTGAAACGCGCCCTCAACCGGAAGCCGGCGCACTCGTGATCAACTTGCCCAGACCGGCTACTCGTCTGCGTCTCGCACAGTCCCGCGTACGCACAACCGAAGACCTGGGTGCTTACGCATGGCTCCCGCAGCCCGTCTGGCCTGGGCGCAGTCTCTAGAATAAAATTGCTAGTTTCAAATTACCGATATAGTTCTAGGAGCAGCACTGGGAGCGTCCGCCGTCGGGCGGCCAGCTAGCTCAGGGCATTAAGGAGCCGGCCATGTTCATCGGCCTGGTCATCGTCATCGCCGTGTTGGCCGCTTACATGATGCTGCGCAGCCGCCGTCGGCGGTAACCTTCGCGGCCGTCACGCAGCAAGCAGGGTCACCTGACCATCGCCGACCCTGACGACCTCGTCTTCCTGGTGGTCCCGCCGCTGGGCCCCCTGCCAGCCGCGACGCAGGCGCTGCGCGCCGTGGGATCGGCCGGCCAGTGCCCAGGGAGTCGGCCCGGCTGATCGTGACGAGCCAGGCGTAGCCGCTGATCCGGCTCTCTCGTCAGGCAGGCGGGTGCGGGTTGATGATCTGCGTCGGCTTCCTCTGGCTTTCGGCCGCGGCCTCGGCGTACTGTCGACGTATTGCTCCGGACCCCGGCAGCTACAGCAGCGACACGTCGCGACTGTGGAAGGGGCCCGGAGTTTTTTTTGCCTGACCGCGTACACACGCGGGCCAATGTTTCGGGCGGGAGCCCAATGACAGACGTCGCCTACCAATGCCATAACTGCGGCAGCGTGCATGAGGTGGAGTCGATCCGGGAGAATCTGATTATCGACCTGCGCGCGGTTGCCAGCTACGAACTGTCCAGGCACCGTGGCATGCTGGATCTCCGCGCGCGTTTCCTACGCTGGCGCATGACCCAGGGCTTGGCCCAGGCCCTCTGGCCTGAGTATTCACATCATCCACGCCCGACCCGGGGCCGACGGCTGGTGCAGGAGCCGCCCGCGCCCGTATCTGATCGCCCAGTCCCTTGCCCTGCAGCAGCTAGTGGCCGCCACGCGCGCTCGCTGGCGCGTGAGCCGTTCGAGGAGGAGGCTGAGGTTCACCGGGGCGATCCGCACGGACGAGTCGCTGCAGCCACAGGGCAGCACGATGTTGTTGCCATGGATCACCGGCCCACAGGAGTAGACGACGTTCGGGACGTAACCCTCGCGTTCCGACTCGTTGGCGACCAGGAGCGGCTCCGGTAGCGGCGATGAGACGCTCGGAGTGCTCCAGGTGACGGCCTCGCTCCAGCGGCGCTGTCCGTAGGCAGCCTGACCGAGTTCCCGATCTGGTCCAGACCACGCGCCTGCTCTAGAGCCGCCTCGCTGCAAACCCAGATGGCGAGGCGAACGATGAGCGCGGACGTGACTTCAGGTCGCTATGACGGCACCAACTCCTTCCCGGCTTCCGGTGTGCCAGCGCAAACGCGGGCACAGCGAGCCAGTCAGCTGACGGTGACCGCAGTGCTCGTGGCCGGGCCCTTCGCCGGCCTGGTCGCCGCGGTCTGGCTGCTGCAGGGGCACGGCGTCGGTTTCGCCGACGTCGGGCTCGCGGTGTTCTTCTACCTGCTGACCGGATTCGGTGTGACGGTGGGATTCCACCGGTGCCTGACGAACCGGAGCTTCAGTGCCCGCCCGGCACTGCGCATCGGCTTGGCTGTCGCGGGCTCGATGAGTTTCCAGGATGAGGTGAACGGCTGGGTCGCTGTCCACCGGCGACATCACGCCTTCACTGACAGGCCAGGCGACCCGCACTCTCCGTACCGGTACGGAACCGGGCCGACCCGGCTATGCGCGCGATATCCCGCGCGTTTCCCGCCCTATGCGTCGTCTCGCTCGCGCTGACGTTCACGATCGGCTGGGCGGTCGGCGGCTCTCGCGCCGCCCTGCTGGCGGTGGTGTGGGCCGGACTGGTCCGCATCTTCTTGCTGCAGCACGTCACCTGGAACGTCAACTCCCTGTGCCACCTGCTCGGCAGCAGGCCCTTCACCACCCGCCGCTACGACCGGGCCACGAACCTGGGCCACGCATGTCCGCTGGCCAAGCCCCGCCCGGCTCGAGAAGCACCGCCGCCGGCCGGGCGAGCCCGTCGGAAAGGTGCTGGCCAGCAACATGCCGCTAGCGGCGCAAAAGTAGCGTGGCTGAGCTGGCGGGCGACCTTAAATGCTGACCGGAAAACCGGTGCGTCGCCGGCGGGAACGGTGCCGAGTTCGCGCTGCCTTGTCGGGGCTGCGTTCAGTCCGGGGGCGGGGTGAAGGCGGTGCCAGCGGCGGCCTGGAGGAGTTCTGCTATCCGAAGCAGCCGCAGGTCGGACAAGAAGGGCCCGATCACCTGGACGCCCACCGGCAGACCCGCTGAGGCGGGCCCGATCGGCAGGGTCACCACGGGGAGCAGGACGGATCCGATGGCGCCGCACCATGCCATGGCGATGAGGTGGGGGACCGCCGTGCCGTCGATGTCGAGCACCCGGTCGGTGATCGGGCGATCGGTGTCGTGCGGGAATGCGGTGGTCGGCATGACTGGCGCGAGCACGACGTCGTAGTGCTGGAACATGGTTGCCCACGCTGCACGCTGGCGCTGGCGCTCGGCGTTGGCGCGCGCCCACGACCGGTACCGGCTGGCCAGCGCCCGTCCCGCGATGAGCATCGGGTCGACGCCGAGGACCGCCTCGAGTTCGGCGAAGGCGGCGAAGTCCTCGTCGGACAGCCCCGTCCCGATGATCGGCAGGACGAGCTCCTGCCAGGACCGCAGCCCGTCGGCGAGCGTTACCGGCAGCGGCACGGCATCGACCTGGACGCCGGCGCTGGCCAGCCGGCTCGCGAACCCGTCCAGGCTGGCGCGGACGTCGCGGGCCACCGGAAGCAGATCGCTGCCCTCGGCGAACACGGCTGCCACCCGGAGGGAGGTCACGGTGCCTATCTCGGGTCCGGGATCGAGGCGGAGGTGCCACGCGGCGGCGTCCTCGGGGACCGGGCCTGCCACCACGGTGAGGGCGGTGCGGAGGTCATCCAGGCTGCGCGCGAGCGGGCCTCCGCAGTTGATGTCGGTCTCGACCAGGCTTCCCGGCGGCCCGGGAATGTGGCCTCGGCTGGGCACCACGCCCCACGAGGGCTTCAGCCCGTAAACGCCGTTGTAGTGCGCGGGGTTGCGGATCGAGCCGCCGATGTCGCTGCCCAGCTCCAGCGGCGTGAGCCCGGCAGCGACCGCGGCCGCCGCGCCGCCCGACGACCCCCCTGCGGTGCGGGAAACGTCCCACGGATTGCGGGTGAGCCCATACACGTCGTTGAACGTCTGGAAGTCGCCAGCATACAGCGGGGTGTTGGACTTGCCGAAGATGATCGCCCCTGCTGCTTTCAGCCGACCGACAGCCAGCGCATCCCCTGCGGGCACGTGCCGTGCTAGCTCGGCAGCCCCGGCGGTGGTGACCAGGCCCTCGGTCTCCCACACGTCCTTCACCGTCATCGGCAGCCCGTGCAGCGGCCCGGCCGCCTCGCCGCTGGCTGCCGCACGGTCGGCAGTCTCCGCGGCGGCCCAGGCGCGGTCGACATCCAGGGCCACGATCGCATTGACGGCGGGGTTACGCTGCTCCACGCGGGCCAGGACATGGCCGAGCAGCTCCCTGCTGGACAGTGCCCGGTCCCGCATAGCCCCGGTCAGCTCACTGGCCGTGGCGTAATCGAGATCCATGCCAGGACAGTACCGGGCTCACCGCGTTGCTGCGACGCGTCCGCATACGAGCCAGCAGGAGCAGTACCAGCCACGATGTTCCCACCGGGTCAGGATCGGGCCATCTGGTTGTCCTGCGATCGAGCGGCCAACCGGACGGCAGCACCCGGCCCGTCTTGCTGGCGAACCGCTGCCTGCCACGTCGCTCGCGCGGTCAGGGTGCGGGCGGGGTCGAACTGCTTGGCGCCCCTGATGTGGTCTGTTGCGCGAGGGCGGCCTTCGCGGCCCGGCGCCGTTTAATCCGTATCCACAGCCAGATGATCATCGGCTTTCTGACCCTCCTCAGTGCGCGGACCCATGCGGGTCGGGGGTGTTCTGCTTACTGCTGACGAGATTCTCGGCGATCGAAGTCTTCTCGCCTTCCTCGGGAATGATCGCCCATGCCGCCAGGTACGCCAGGGCGCCTGCGCCTCCGGTGATGACGGTGATGGCGGCCACGAGGACCCGGACCATGGTCACGTCCATGCGGAAGTACTCGGCCAGCCCGGCGCATACCCCGCCTATCATCCGGCCCTTCCGGCTGCGTACCAGAACCTTCGTTTCGTTCCCGCTGTTCATGGGAGCCCTCCCCTGCAGTGGCCTCGGATATTAGGCCGCCGTCGGCCGCTGAACCCGGTGCCTGCTCCTGAGCCTACAAATGAAATGCGAAACTAGCAATTGATTTCCAGAATATTTAGTAGACTATCGGCGTGGCAGGCTGGAGCTTCCCGACCAATCACGCCCGTGTGCTGGTGCGCATCACCCACGACCCTGGCGCCCGGCTGCGCGACCTCGCGGCCAGCCTCGGCATTACCGAGCGCCGCGCGCGCAGGCCATGCGCTATCTCGACGCCGGGAAGCACGCGGCAAGATCGCCATCACCATCTCAACGAGGCCGTCCGCGGCGTGCACGCCGCGGACCCTCGCCGGGCCTGACTAACGCCTGAAACTGACTGCGCACGTAGCGGAGGAACACGTGAATGCCACGGGCTACATCATCAACACGATCCTGGTCCTGCTCGTAGTCCGGCAGATCCGCGGCAGCCGGCTCGACCTGCTGAACCTGGTGCTGCCTGTCGTGCTGGTAGTCGGCGCCGCCGCTTACTACCTGCGTGCCGTACCGACGGCCAGCAATGACATCGTCCTCGACATCGCGCTGACTGCTACCGGCGCTGCCCTGGGCATCGTGTGCGCGCTGACCACGCACCTGCGCCGAGACAGCGACGGCGTTGCCTTCGCGTGGGCTGGCGTGCTAGCCGCGATCTTGTGGGTCGTCGGCATCGGCTGCCGGATGATCTTCGCCTTCGTCTCTGATCATGGCGCTGGTCTCGCCATCACCCGGTTCTCGATCGCCCACAGCATCACCGGCGCGGACGCCTGGGTCGCCGCACTAGTCATGATGGCGCTCGCCGAGGCCACCGCCCGGCTCGTCACGCTGAGAATCCGAGGCCGAAAGCTCCCCCCAGCGGCCGCCGACACGGCACAGCCGGCGACGGCCCGCGCCCTGGCGTAGCCGTGACGCAGCACCAGACCAGGCCGTGTGGCCTGGGGTCCACAGCGTCCCGATTGCCGCCGCGGCGCCGGCAGGATGATGAACAACGCCGGCGTTGCCGCCATCGTGCCGATGACGAACCGGTTGTGCTGGTAGTCCCGCAGCTCCTTGCAGAGGATCGCGCCGACCCGAGTCCAGCTGAAGCTCATCGCCTCTTCGCCTCCACGTCCTCGTCGATCAGCTCGAGGTAGGCGTCCTCCAGCGAGTGGCGGGACTCGGCGATCGACAGAATGTCGGCGTCGGCTCCGACGAGCGCTCGCGCGAGGGCTGAGCACCGGCTCGAGCTGGGCTCCGATCGCGCGGGCCCGCTCAGTCAACGGGGCTGTCCGACGAGAAGGTCCGCGATCTTGGGCAGGTAGTCGCGGGTCAGCCAGAACCGGCGGCGCCATGCCGTCTCGCTGGCGCCAGGGTGACGGCCACGGCCTCGGGATCTGCGCAGCCGACGATCCAGTCATCCCAGGGGGCACCCTCCAAGCGCACCCGCACGCCGCGAGGCGTGTCGCGGTGGACTGCGACGAACGCCTTCTCACCATGGCCGCGGACAGCGGCCACAGTAGCGACGCCGGGGACGCGCATCCCGACCTTGAACCCGGCCCCGATCCCAGTCCAGCTGTGGGCGTCGTCGAGCACCTCGACACCGCGAAGCGCCGACAGCGGCACACGAAGGTCGCCGTGTACTGCCTCGGCCTTCTCCGCACCCGACAGGTGAAGCACCAGCTCGTCGCCCTCCAGCCGCAGCTCTGCCACGCCAGACTCCTCGCCGTCGAGTTACTTTCTCGTTTCTACACCGCGACCGCCGCGGCAACAGCCAGCCTCTCGCATCCACGATCGAAGGTCCCTGCTTGAGATGTGGCTTTGTCCCCTGGATGCCTGGTGACCGAGCGACTACGAAGACGCTGAGGGCCCAGAGCATAAGCGCCGCCGGTGCCGGAGGGACGCATGACGACGCAGGAGCGGCTGCTGATAGATGCCCAGAGCACCTGGAAGCCGTACCGGGTGGCATACGAGGTGATCAAGGCAACCCGTGAGCAAGACGTCGGATCGGTCCGAGGTTATCGCCAAGAACGACGAGGGACTGCTCAACGATCTCAGAACCTGGTGCAACGCCACCGGCTACGAACTCCTCGACACGAAACCAAGCAACGGCACGGTGCGATTGCTCATCCGCAAGGGGGAGCCAAAGCACAGCGGCAAGACAATGACGGTGATCATGTCCACCGCCAGCCTGGAAGATGCCGTCTACCCGCAAGGCAAGGTCTCGGCTGGCGCTGTCCTCGGCATGAACGTGACCATGGTGTTCGAGGGCGCGGCCGGCCTGCTGCTGAATCACGGCTACCGATCAAGAGTGTCCGGTCTGGCGGGCGGACTGTTCACCTCCATGGTCGAGCGAGTGATGAGCAACGAGATCGGCTGGCCACTCCCCGAGCAGTCGATCCGGATGCTGGATGACCTTGGCGCCCGCTTCCACATCTGCAGTCGGTCAATGTACGGGTACGGCGTCAAGGCGGGGGACCTCGTCGTCTCCGAATACACGCTCGGAGCAGTCGTCACCTGGGCAGACCTGCTCGCGCGCTCCGACATCCAGGTCTTCTCCGAGGCACGATTCGACAAACCGTAGCAGCAGGTCGGCGACATTGCCGTGGTGGCGCGGCAGCCCATCGGAAGAGGAAATGAACGTGCAGGATGAGCGCGCAGCCGTGCCCCAGGGCGGCTTCGGCCCAGTCGGCGGAATGGTGGAACTCGTCACCGCGATCTCCATGACGGTCGGCCGCGGTGCGCTGGCCCGCGTCGTTGCCGAGACCGCCGGGCTGACCCGAGCGGATCGACTTGTTGACGTCGGCTGCGGGCCCGGCACGGCCGTGCGGCAGGCGTCCCGGCTGGGCGCTGCCGCCACGGGGATCGATCCTTCTCCGCTCATGCTCCGGTTCGCTCACTGGATCTGCCGGATCGAGAGGGCACGCAATGTCACGTGGATCGACGGAACAGCCGAGCACCTGCCGATACCCCCAGGCCAGGCCACTGTTCTCTGGGCCATCAGTTCCCTCCACCACTGGACTGACCGGACTGCCGGGCTGAGCGAATGCCTGCGGGTCCTCGCTCCTGGCGGGCGCCTGCTGCTGGCCGAACGGCTAACCCGACCTGACGCACGGGGCCACCAAGCGCACGGCCTGACCCGCACCGGAGCGGAGGACCTCGCGCGCCACCTGGCGGCCATCGGGTTCAGCGAGGTCGAACTGCAGAATCGCCGGGCTGGCCACCGCCGCCTCGTCATCATTCGCGACATCGCCGCACGACCTGCCAGCCGGCCAAGTTGAGCCGCATCTGCTGCGGCAAGCCCCCGGCTCCCAGTTCGAGCGGCGGACCGCCGCAGACATCGTGATGCGCAAGCCAGTCCCAGTTCCGCCTGTTCCAGCCACGGAGCCGACCCTGCAGTCTGCATTGCACATAGGCAGTCCGCGCACGCATTCGGTGATCCTGTCGATAACGCTGAGCTGATCCGAGCACAATGAGGCCATCAGGGCGCCATCGACGGGCGGGAGCCTCGCGTTGCCGGATGAAGTGCTCCGTACTCCCTGCGGTGAGATGCCCTGCTATCTGGCAGTTCCCGCTGGCCCGGGCCCGTGGCCGGGGGTGGTCGTGATTCATGACTTCGGCGGCATGAGCCACGACCTGCGGAACCAGGCCGACTGGCTGGCCAGCGAGGGGTACCTTGCCGCCGCCCCGGACCTGTACTACTGGGGCGGCCGGCTTCGCTGCCTGCGGACGATGATGCGCGAGATACCGGCCGGCAAGGGCCGCACGTTCGACGACATCGCAACCGCTCGCGATCGGCTGGCCCGCGATGAGCAGTGCACCGGCACGATCGGAGTGATCGGCTTTTGCATGGGCGGGGCGTACGCGGTAGCGCTCGCGCCGGGGCACGGATTTGCCGCATCGAGCGTCAATTACGGCGGGTGTCCCAAGGACGCCGAGCAGGCACTTGCGGGCGCTTGCCCGATGATCGGCAGCTACGGCGGCAAGGACCGATCGCCGATGGGCCGCAGCGCTGCGCCCCGGCTCGAGCAGGCCCTGACCACCCTGGGCATCGACCACGATGTCAAGGTGTACCCGGATGCCGGGCACGGGTTCATCAACGACCCGGACCCGGCCGACGCCACCCCGATGCTGATCTTCCTTGCGAAGATCAGCGGCACGCGCTACCACGACCCATCGGCGGCAGACGCGCGCCGCCGCATCGCGGCATTCTTCGATCAGCACCTCCGGGACTAAAAGACCGGCGTGCCCCAGCGGCGCGGTTGCGGCAGCGGATGGACTTAAGGCACTAGCCTCCTCCGCTCCTATCGGAGCAGCCTGAACCTCAGGAGGCGAGGACGCATTGAGCGGTGGCGAACAGCCGGCTGTGCAAGTCCGTGGCTTGATCAAGAGCTATTCGGGTGTACCCGCCGTGCGGAGCATCGAGTTCGATATCCGGCCGGGCGAGATCTTCGCCCTGCTCGGACCGAACGGAGCGGGAAAGACAACCACCGTCGAGATCCTCGAGGGCTACCGCCAGCGAGACGGCGGCGAGGTCCGCGTGCTCGGTTATGACCCAGCGCATGAACGGGCGGAGTTGAAGCGCCGGATCGGCATCGTGCTGCAGGCAACCAGCGTGGAGCGATACCTGACCGTAGCTGAGAGCGTGCAGATGTACGCCAGTTACTACCCGCATCCGCGTCCCGTCGACGAGGTAATTGAACTCGTGGGCCTGACCGAGAAACGCGACGATAGGGTCCTCAGGCTGTCAGGTGGTCAGCAGCGGCGGCTGGAGGTAGCTATCGCGCTGGCGGGCAACCCCGACCTGCTGTTCCTCGACGAGCCCACCACCGGATTCGATCCGTCGGCCCGGCACGAGGCGTGGGAGGTAGTCAGGAATCTCGCCCACCTCGGCAAGACAGTGCTCCTGACCACGCATTACATGGACGAGGCGCAATATCTGGCGGACCGGGTGGCAGTCATCGTGGGTGGCCGGATCGTGGCCGAGGGACCTCCCGAGTCGCTCGCAAACCGCGACAAGGCCAGAGCGCGGGTCCGCTTCGCCGTCCCCGGCGGCCTCACGCCGCCGGCGGACCTTGGCGCGCACATGTCAGACGGCACCGCCGAGTTCGCCGCTGACGATGTCACTGTCGCGCTGCATACGCTCACTGGCTGGGCCCTTGATCATGGAATTCGGCTGGATGGACTCGAGGTCATCCGGCCGTCCCTGGAAGATGTCTATCTCAGCCTGACCGGGCCGACAATAGCCGCGCCGGCTACTGGCAACCGTGCCGGAGGTGCGCCGTGAACCCGGTAGCGATGACGGCGTCGCAGGTCCGATACGTCAATAAGGCTTTCTGGCGCAATCCGGCATCGGCGTTCTTCACGTTCGCCTTCCCGCTGATGTTCCTCATCATTTTCACGGCCCTGCTCGGCCACAACACGGTGCAACTGGGTTCCCGGACAATCAACACGTCCACCTATTACGTAGCATCCATGGCGGCCTTCGCAGTGATCACCGCCTGTTACAACAACATCGCTATCTCGCTAACGTTCCAGCGCGACGCCGGCGTGCTCAAGCGGACCAACGGCACACCACTGCCCGGTGCTGCGTTCATGGGCGGACGGATCGTGCACGCGCTGCTCATCTCGGTGCTGCTGGTCGCGCTGACCGCCGGCTTCGGCAAGGCGTTCTACAGCGCCGCCATCCCGACCGGGATCGCGCTCCTGCAGTTCCTCGTCATGCTGGTCGTCGGCGCCGCGGCGTTCTGCGCGCTCGGGCTTGCGGTCACCGCGGTCATTCCGAACGCTGACGCCTCGCCTGCCATCGTCAACGCGACGATCCTGCCGCTGCTCTTCCTGTCCGGGATCTTCATTCCGTTCGGCACGAACACCCCATCGTGGATCTTGTGGATAGCCCGCATCTTTCCGGTGAAGCATTTCGCCGCAGGTATGCAGGCGGGTTTCATCGGCATCTCGTTCAGCTGGACCGACGTGCTAATCGTCGCTGCCTGGGGCCTGGCCGGCTTGCTGCTGGCTATCCGGTTCTTCAGCTGGGAGCCACGGACCAGCTGACTAAGTCCGCCCGACGCGCCTGGTTCGGAGCGCGATCGGCCGCCGCCCCGGACATCGCCCGCGGACACTGTGAACCCGCGTGGTGCCGTCGGCCCACACCGGGCCGGTCCAGCATGAGCACGAACGGCAGCGGGCCAGAGCTTCCTCACCCGGCCTTCTGGCGGCGCTGATAGCGATATCTGCCTCCGGCGGGGCCGTCGGGCTGATGACCGGCTCGCTCGATCTCCGCGCTACCACGGACAGCGCGGCTGCATTTCCACAGCCCGGTCCTCGGCGGACTGGCACTGATCGCCATCGTCGCTCTGCCCGCCACGACACCGGCCTGGCCGGCGGCACCCGGTCATCGCCCGACTGCGGATGCCGCGATCGTCGCCGGCATCCTGCTAGCCGGCTGAGATCCTGGTCGAGCTGGCCTTCATCCGTGAGCTCAGCTTCTTCCACCCGCTCTGCTTCGTCCTTGGCATCCTGCTTATCTGGGCCACGCCACAACCCGCCTGGCTGACGATGGACACGCAACCTAACGCCTGCTACCGCTCGATGAAGCGGGAACCGCTGCCTCGTTGACCGGCGCACCGGGCGTGGCGGGATGATCGACGCCCGTCAGACGGGAACGGGGCCGACCTCTCCGCAGCCTTCGAGCAGCTAGCTCCCGTCACGCTTCGCAGCGAGTGACGTTCGGCCCTGGCGGGCCACCGGCCCGGCCGCCAGGCTGCAGACACCGGAGCCTTCCGGGTCTGGCTCTGCACCAGGTGCGGTAGCCCTCTGCATCGGAGAAATGCCATGAGAGTCTTGGTCGCCTACGCCAGCCGGCACGGCGCCACTGCTGGGATCGCCGAGCGGATCGCGGCCGCCCTGACAGCGGCAGGCCTGTCAGCTGAGGCCCAGGCCGTTGAGGACGTCAAGAATGTCGAGCCCTACGATGCGGTCGTCCTCGGCGGCGCGGCGTACATGTTCCACTGGCTGAAGTCGGCCGTGGCATTCTCGCGGCGGCATCGCAAGGAACTCGCGGCGCGGCCGGTGTGGCTGTTCAGCAGCGGCCCGCTCGGCACCGACCTGGTGGATAAGGACGGCAAGAACGTGCTTGAGACCACTCGGCCGAAGGAGTTCGACGAGCTCACCAAGCTGCTGCACCCGCGGGGTGAGCAGGTCTTCTTCGGCGCCTACGACCCGGACGCTCCCGCCGTCGGCCTCGGTGAGCGGTTCGTGCAGCACGTGCCCGCCGCGCGGGCCGCGCTGCCGGCCGGCGACTTCCGCGACTGGCCTGCCATCGACGCCTGGGCAGCACAGATCGCCGCGGAACTGGGGAGCGGTGAATTGCGCGGCGACTGCCAGGCGTCGGAGAATCCCGGTCGCGGCCGGGTGCGCGGGATGCGGCCCTGGCTCAGGCGCACAGGGTCATGTCCGATGAAAGCCAGGGCGTGGCGGGAGGCTATGGACCGAGAGCAGATGATCATCGACCTTCAGCTGCCCGACTACGACGTCGTGCTTGCCGTGCACAAGATCGTCGACGCAGATCTCGCGACGACGTTCGCCGCAGCGCGCGACCTGGATTTCCTGACAGTACGGACGCCACTGCTGGATTCAGCTATGTGGCTGCGCGGCCTACCTGACCGCCTACGGGACCGGACTGCGCCGCCGCTGATGAAGCTCACCCTGGCCGATGGTGCCGGCTTGCCCGGCTGGCTCTCGCTCGGGGTCAAGGAAGACAATGAGCTGGCCTTCGGCGCCGTCGGCAAGTTCTGGCGGGCCAAAATCGAATGGCGGGACGTGCCGCAGGCGGAGTACCGGGACTTCCGCGAGCCCGGCTGGGGGAAGATCGCCTGCAACTTCACCGTGCGCGCCTACGGCGCCGATCGCACGCTGCTGACCTACGAATGCCGCACCGCGACAACCGACGCGGCAGCGCGGCGCCAGTTCGCCCGCTATTGGTGGCTGATCCGGCCGTTCGTCGCCCACATCATGCGCGCCGCCGTCTCAACTATTGCCGTCAACGCGAGCCGCGCGGAAATGAAAGCAAGGACTCGCAGGCGGACGTGATCTACATCGAGCAGCTGACGAGCTCTGCCTAGACAGGCAGTCAGACATCATTCGCTCCAGACAGACGATGAACCGGCTGGCCGCGTTCAGGCCGTCCGCCGGAAGAGTCCAGGGAACCGATCGCTGAAATAGCGGCCGGCGCGAACTTCTGCGTCTGACGTTGTGCGCCCCCTGATGGCTGAGATGGTGCTCGGCACGCGGGGCGTGCGGTTACAGAAGATGGCGCCGATAGCGCGTACTGCCCGCAGCCCGTGCCTGTGCCGGTGTTGGTGATGGTGCTGACGGCGTATACGACGAGGATGGTACCGCCCGCGATGAGGGGCGCCTTCACGTTGTCGTCGCTGAGAATTCGGTTCCCTGCGCGTCGCGGTGAATCGTCAGCGCGGCGAGCTGTTCCTCGTACTTTCTTTCGAGAACAGCTCGCCTCGGCGGCTCTTCCTGTCGGCATAAATGGGCCGTGGTGCGGCGGCACCACCCGAGGCCGCCCTGCTCTGCCCATGCTCTGCGCGCGACGAGCGCGAGTGGACCAAAGCGACCGGCTGACTGCCTTTCTCGGCCGCTGAAATCAGTCACACCCGCCCGGTGCTGAGTGCGCTCGCATACGCGGCTCCCGGCCAGCGCGCAGGTGCTTAGTCTCCGAAGGGGTTAAGAACCTGAACCCCTGTTCGCTCGAAGTCTTTGGCGTTCCGTGTGACGACCGTGAGGCTGTTCACCTTGGCCGTGGCAGCGATCAACCCGTCTATGACGGGAAGCGGCTGCGCGTGCTGCTGGCGCCCCCAGGCGGAGGCGACCGGCAGCGTGATGGGCAGGATCCTGTCCGCGAATCCGAGTTCCACTTCCCTCAGCCAGCGCTCAAGGCCGGCTGCCTGCTCACTGTCTCCGCGGCCGCGAATACGTGAGATGCCCTGCTCGATCTCCCCCAGCGTCAGCACCGATACGTGCAGCCGCTCGGGCGGGGTCGCGGCAATCCAGCTCGTCACGCCGGAGGCAGGCTGGCGCTTGCGCGTCTCCGAGAGAATGTTGGTGTCGAGCAGGTAGGTCACAAGCCGACCTCCAGGTCAATCGGGCGTCCGACGTCGGCCTTGCGCTCGGCCTCGACCTCTGCAAGTACCTCAACGGCATCGTCGGAAAGCGCCGGCTCACCGAGCAGCAGTCCCGTCAGGTCCACCGTCGGCCGGGTCAGCCTGCGGTACTCGGCAATGTCCACCACGACAGCGACCTCTTCGCCGTGCCGGGTGATGATCTGCGGCCCGTCATGCACAACAGCGCGGATCATCTCACTGAAACGCTGCTTGGCGTCCTGGATCTGCCAGTACTCGTGGGTAGGCGAGGTCATGAAACCCCCAAAACTAATCTGTCTAGCCATGTCTAGACAGATTATCACGCTGGCCCTACTATAAGGCCCGACAAGCGCGCGCGTCGAGGCGAGTGACGCCGGCACCTCAACCGTTCAGGGGGTCAGCACCAACTCAGCTATCGGGAACTGACAGGAACCAACCAGGAATAACGGGCAAACGGTCCGTCTCCGAAATTCGGAGTTCACGGCCCGTTCAGACCCCGCACCACCGCCACACCTGCGGTTATTAGCGCACGTCAAGCCCGGTGACGGCCCTACCGGTGATCATCCGCTGGATCTCCGACATGCCCTCGAAAATGGTGAAGCTCGTGGAGGTGCGGGCAGTTTCCGCAGGTAGGAGGCGTGATAGCCATGCGCATGTCAGCACCAACTCAGCACGCTATTTAGCTCATGGCCGACTGGTTCCGGTGTGCGCTATGGAGGAAACGAGTCGGTCGCTGGTTCAATCAGCACCCGGAGTTCCTGGGGCTGGCTGTGGACGAACAGCGAGATCGGGACCGCCGTGATCATGGCGTGCCGCATGCGCCTCCTCGGCCGCTGTGGCCGCAGCGCCCGGCGCCGAAGCCAGGCAGTTACAGCCGAGGGTGTGCATTCGGCCATCATCCAGGCCACCAAGCCAGCACATTTAGTCCCGCCAGGCAATCGGCGTGACGCAGCTTGACCGGCTTGTGACCACGCGCGAGCACAGCTGACTGGCGCCGCGGTCCGTCGCGGTCGCCCACTCGAGGTGTTGAGCGACGGTCGTCGCGTCCAGGGGCGACTCGGCCAGCGTCGACGTTCGCGCTCGCGGGTCCTTCGCCGAGATTAAGGAGGTAATCGTCGGCTTCGACTTGCTCGACTGCGCGGATCTCGACGAGGCAATCGAGGTTGCCCGGAGCCATCCCATGGCCCGTGTCGGGCGTATCGAGATCCGCCCGCTTGCCGAGCAGTGAAGGTCAGAAGGGCCGGCGATTCATTCCAGCGTCCCCTCGTGAAGTCCCACGAGTCCGGTCTGATAAGCCAGCACGACAGCCTGGACCCGGTCCCTGAGCTGGAGCTTAGTGAGAATGCGCCCGACGTGCGTCTTGACCGTGGCCTCGCTGAGGGTGAGGCGGCCGGCCAGCTCGGCGTTGCTGAGGCCATGGGCGAGCAGCCGCAGCACTTCGAGTTCACGGGGCGTGAGCGCAGTCAGGTCAGCATGGACCGGCACGTTCACGGATTCTGCGGGCGCAAACCGCTCCACCAGCCGGCGGGTGATCGACGGCGATAGCAGCGCATCCCCGGAGCGCACCAGCCGGACCGCAGATACCAGGTACTCCGGCGTCACGTGCTTGAGCAGGAATCCGCTGGCCCCGGCGGTCAGCGCCGCGTAAACGTACTGATCCAGGTCGAACGTGGTCAGGATGATGATCCGGCACTCCCTGACCGGCCGCGCCGCGAGGATGCGGCGGGTAGCCTCGAGCCCGTCCATGTCCGGCATCCTGATATCCATGAGCACGACGCCGGGCTTGTGCTTCAGCACCGCGCTCACGGCCTCGGCGCCATCGGCGGCCTCCGCGACCACCGGGATGCCGGCCTCGGCCAGGATCATCCGGAATCCAGCGCGGACGAGGGCCTGATCGTCGGCGATCACCACGGTGGGCTGCGCGGGCACGCCGGCCGGCGCCACCGGGCCGGGGACGCTCATGAGGATGCGGCGACCGCGACGTCAGGCAGCGTCGCTCTCACCCGCCAGCCCCCGGCCGGGCGCGGCCCGGCGTCGAACTCCCCGCCGTAGAGCGACAGCCGCTCGCCGAGACCGAGCAGGCCACGCCCGCTCCCCGCGATGCCGGCCGGGCTGGTCCTGACTGAGCTCGCTGCCCGGCCTGGCCAGTGATCGCGCCCGCCATTGTCGCTGACGTCGACGACCACCGCATCCTCGCGATAGTCGAGTGTCACGACGGCCGCGGCCTGCCCGGCATGCTTCATGGCGTTGGTCAGGGCTTCCTGCACAACCCGGTAGGCCGTGAGGTCGAGGCCAGGCGGCAGCGTCCGCGGCTGCCCGGTGACGGTCAGCTCGACCGGCAGGCCGGCGGCGGCGACCCGGTCGACGAGTGACTGAAGGTGATCAAGGCCCGGCTGGGGCTGCAGCGGCGCGGCAGCCAGCTCGCGCGGGCCGGATTCCGGCTGCATGCCTTCCGCCGGGGACAGGAGGCCGAGCAGGTGCTGCAACTCGACCATGGCCGTGCGGCCGCTCGCCTCCACGGCGAGCAGCGCCGCCGTCGCGTCTTCCGGCGCCTTGGCTAGAACCCGCCGGGCGGCGCCCGCCTGCACGACCATGACGCTGACATTGTGGGTGACGACGTCGTGCAGCTCGCTGGCGATCCGCGAGCGCTCGGCAGCCAGGGCTCGCACAGTGGCCGCCCGGTGCTCGGCCTCGGCACGCTCCAGCCGTTGCTGCGAGTCTCCCGCCTGGTGCCGCCACCGCCGCACGGCGTGCCCGACGAGCACGACCGGGACGAGTATGAACAGCGCGGTGAACCTGCCTGGCTGCGGGATCGTAGTGTCGGAGTATATGGCCGTGACCATGACCCCGGCGACCAGCACGCTCAGCACCGCCGCGCCGCGGTAACGGCTGTGCACCACGGCGGAGTATGCAGCCAGCATGATCGCGCCGAATGAGATGAAGTTCGCGTCCTGGCTTTCAGCCACGATGCCTAGCAGCACCACCCAGAACACCGCAGCCGGGTAGACGCGGCGCAGCGCTAGCGGGGCCGTTGTGATCAGCTGGGCCGCCAGCGCTGCCCCGCCGACCGACCAGGGACGACGGTCGTCGATCATCAGGGAGGCGATCACGGCGGCGCATGCCAGCAGGGCATCGAGACCGACAGCCCGGTAACTCAGCACGGGTCGCGGCTCTGTCACCCGTGCGAAGGCAAGCAGCCGGGACGGCCAGGCACGCAGCTGCGAAAGGTTGAACATGGGCCTATTCTCGCGCTCCGCGGCCCTCGCTGACGTCCGCCATCGGAGGTAGCCCGTTACCTCGAAAGTATGATGCGAGTCCCGGGTCCGCCTGATGTGGTAGCGAGATTGCGGCCAGCGGCAGATGCGCAGCGCGCCAGCGCCCGCCTACCGTGCACGCCATGGACGCACTGATACGGCTCGATGGTGTTACAAAGCGTTACGGCGGTGCCGGCCGGCCTGCCCTCGACGGAATCGGCCTCCGAGTCGCCGCCGGGGAGGCGGTCGCCATCATGGGACCCTCCGGGAGCGGTAAGTCGACCCTGCTCAATCTCGTCGCCGGCCTCGACCGGCCGACTCGCGGCGCGGTCGCTGTCGGCGGGAAGCGGATCGACAAGATGACCGAGGCCGGAGTAGCCAGGTTCCGCCGCCAGCAGGTCGGCATGATATTCCAGTTCTTTAACCTGCTCGACGACCTGACGGTCCTCGACAACGTGCTGCTTCCGGCCCAGCTCGCCGGGGTGCGCAGGACCGACGCCAGGGCGCGGGCCGGCGAGCTGCTCGCCGCCCTGCGGATCTCCAAGCATCAGCACGCGTACCCGGCCCGGCTGTCCGGCGGTGAACGGCAGCGGGTGGCGATCGCCCGGGCGCTGGTGAACCGCCCGGCGCTGCTGCTCGCCGATGAGCCGACAGGCGCGCTGGACACCGAGGCGGGCGACCAGATCGGTGAGGTGCTGCTCGACCTCAACCGTGCTGGCCAGACGCTGCTGCTCGTCACCCACAACCCGGAACTGGCGGCTCGCTACGCCAGCCGGACCGTGCAGCTCGTCGATGGCACGATCGCCGCCGACGTCATGAACGGGGCACAGCGATGATGCGCTGGCGGCCGGGCGCGGTGGCGGTCGCCGCCCGCGGGGGCGTGGCGCGGCGCCGGGCAACCACGGTCGTGATCGGCGTCGTCGTGCTGGTGTCGACCGCCGCCTGCACGCTTGCCCTCGGCCTCGTTGTCGACTCCAGGTCACCGTTCGACGCCGCGTTCGCGGCGCAGCGCGGCGCTCATCTGGCGGTCACCGTCGATACAAGCCTGGCAACTCCGGCACAGCTAGCAGCGACCGGAAGGCTGCCCGGCGTCACGGCGCTGTCCGGTCCGTTCGGCGAGGTGACGGTCAATCCGGTGATTGGAGGTGGCCCTGGCGGGGGCGGCTACAGCGCGCCGCCGATCACGCTCGTCGGCCGGCCGTCGCCCGGTGGGCCGGTCGATGACCTGACTCTCATTCACGGCCGCTGGCCGCAGCGACCCGGCGAGTTCGTGCTGTCCAGCGACTCTGGCCTTGGCCTGGCGATCGGCGTGCACATCACCGCCCGCGGCGTGGCCGGGTCCCCGGTGCTGACCCTCGTCGGTGTCGCCAACTCCGTGGGCCAGTCCGCGGATGGCTGGGTGCTGCCGGCCGAGGTCGCGGCACTGCGCGCGCCGGACAACCTGGCGACCGCGCAACTCCTCTACCGGTTCGCCTCCGCCGGCACCGCCGGCGCGCTCCGCGCCGACGTCCGCACACTGGCCAGGTCGCTGCCCCGCGGCGCCATCGTGGCGACGCAGTCGTATCTGGCCGTCCGGCAGCAGGAGGACACCGGCATCGCGCCGACCGTCCCGTTCGTCGTCGCCTTCGGCCTCATCGGCCTGGTGCTGTCGGTGCTGATCGTGGTCAACGTCGTCAGCGGCGCGGTCGTGGCGGGCTACCGGCGGATCGGGGTGCTCAAGAGCATCGGTTTCACGCCCGCCCAGGTGGTCGTGGCCTACGCCTCCCAGGTCGCGGTGCCAGCCATGGCGGGCTGCGTTGCCGGGGTCGTGGTCGGCAACGTGCTTGCAATGCCCGTGCTCGGCCGGACCGCGAGCGTCTATCAGGTCGGCGCCCTGGCCGTGCCTCTCTGGGTGGATGCCACCGTCCCAGCCGGGATGTGCTGCCTGGCCGGGCTCGCGGCGATCGTGCCCGCTATCCGGGCCGGACGGCTCAGCGCCGTCCAGGCGATCGCGACCGGTCGCGCTCCGCTGCAGGGCCGCGGGTATGCCGCGCACCGGCTGCTCGCGAGGCTGCGGCTCCCGCGGCCGGTGACCATCGGGCTCGCCGCGCCGTTCGCCCGGCCAGCACGCACCGCGGTCATGCTCGCGGCCGTCCTGCTCGGCGCCACCACCGTCACCTTCGCGGCCGGCCTGACCGGATCGCTGAATCGCGTGGTGGTCGGCCAGTCCCACTCGCAGGCCGAGCCGGTGCAGGTCTACCTGCCGTCGGGGCAGAACGGCCCGATCAATCACCACGGCCCGGACACGCCGACTGTGGCGGCGCAGGAGCGGGCGATCGAGGCCGCGCTGCGGGCGCAGCCGGCCACGCTCCGGTACGTGGCCGAGACGGATCAGCGGGTCAGCATCGCCGGGCTGACCGGGCAGGTCGACGTCACCGCGTTCCGCGGGAACGGGCAGTGGACCGGGTACGACATGATCAGCGGACACTGGTACACCGGGCCCGGCCAGGCCGTCGTTGCGACCAATTTCCTGACCGTCACGGGCACGGCTGTCGGTGACACCGTCACCGTGGAGTTTGCCGGCCACCAGATCCCGGTGCGTATCACCGGCGAGGTCTTCGATCAGGACAACCGCGGCCTCGCCATGCTGACGGACTTCCAGACGCTGGCAGCGGCTGATCCGGCCCTTACGCCTCCGACGTACGACGTGGGGGTCCGGCCGGGGACCGATCTGCACGCGTACGCGGCCAGCCTTGGCCGGTCGCTCGGGCCCGGCAGTTCCCTCAGCCTCAACACCAATGACCCGTTCTTCCTGACCCTGACTGCCCTGATCGCGCTGCTGACCGTGCTGCTTGCCGTGGTAGCCGGGCTGGGCGTCCTCAACACCGTCCTGCTGCACACCAGGGAGCGGGTCCACGACCTGGGCATCTTCAGGGCGGTCGGAATGACGCCGAGGCAGACCATCGTCATGGTCATCTGCTGGGTCGCCGGGACCGGGCTCGCTGCCGGGCTTGTCGCCGTGCCGGCCGGGATGGCCGTGCACCGGTACGTGCTCCCGGCCATGGCGCACGCCGCGGCCACCAACATCCCGGCCAGCTACATCGCCGTCTACACCGCCCCCGAGCTAGCCCTCCTCGGGCTGGCTGGCCTCGTGATCGCCGTGGCCGGAGCGCTGCTGCCCGCCGGCTGGGCCGCCAGGTCCGCCACGGCCACGGCGCTGCGCGCCGAGTAATGCGCACGCCATGGCGGCGAGCGGTGGGACAAAGCCAGCGTCGCCAAATCTGATGACCGCCTACGTGATCCTGCAGGATCATCCCCTGTCTGCAGGGGGGTCGCGTCCGGATATCACGGCCGAGCCGTCGGATGCAGCCGCCTACCCGTCGCAGGCTCGCGACGGCGACACGATAGTGGCCATCGCCGCCGAGGAGGCGATGGCCGAGCGCCATGCGCTCGAGGCGCTGCTGCTGCCGTCGACCGACAACACCGCCGGGCTACTCGTGCGGTGCAACGCCGGCAGCCAGGACGCATTCACAGCGAAGATGACGCCACCGCCAGCCGCCTCGGCAGGACCGGACCGCGCCCTCCCCCCAGACGGGCAGGTCAGGTTCGCGTCATGAGTCCGAAGGCCGCCGATGTCCGCACCCACTGACGCTCAGAGAGGAGACTTGCCATGTTCGCTTTCGCATCGCTCAACTTCAGGTTCTCGAGAATGCTCGCAGGGTCGCTGCTGGCGGGGTTGCTGCTGGTAGCGGCGGTCGCGACCTGGTTCATCGCGCGCGGGCCCGCTCCGCGGGCGACGGGCCCGGCTCCTCCGACGCGTGCGGGCGCCGTCTCATTGCAGACACCGCCTCTAACCGGTCGGTTTCCCGTCGGCACAATGTCGCTCCGCCTCACCGATCGCTCGCGGCGGGACCCGTCGTCGCCGTCGGGCGTGCGAGAGCTGATGGTTCAGTTTTGGTACCCGGCTCAGTCGACTCTGGGTCACGCGGTTGCTCCGTACATGCCCGCGCAAGTCGCACAGCTGGTCGAGCGCTACTACCGGATCCCGGACCATCTGGTCGAGCGGTTGCGGACCCGCGCGTACACCGACGCTCCGATCACCCCGGGGCGTCACGCAGTACTCCTGTACTCGCCGGGACTCGGTGACATGCGCTCCGATGACACGGCGCTGGAGGAGAACCTTGCAAGCGACGGCTTCGTGGTGGTCGCGATCGACCACACTCATGAGGCACAGTGGGTGCAGTTCCCGGATGGGCGGATCGTTCCGTGGAGCGTGCCGTACACGTCGAGCAGTCCGTACGGGTTCACGCCGACGGTGGCGCGTCGCCGGGTCAAGGATCTGCAGTTCGTCGTCGCGGAGCTGTCAAAGCTGGATCGCGGAAATCCGGTGCTGCGCGGCGCGCTCGATCTCGCGCGGGTCGGGGCGTTCGGGTTCTCGCTGGGCGGCTCGACCGCGGCTAACGCGATGAAGACCGACCCCGAGATTCGTGCTGGCGCCGACCTCGACGGGGCGATCCACGACCCAGTGCTCGGCAGCGGACTCTCGCGACCGTTCATGATCATGCTCGATCCACGCGCGTTTGCGTACTTCCGGCCTTTCGTACGTCGATTGACGGGGCCGTATCTCGTGCTGCAGCTCGACGCGAGCCGACACGATGCGTTCACGGACGGCGTATGGCTATCGGTTCTCGTGCGGCTGGTCGCGCCAAGATTGGCCGCGGCGCTCGCACCGGGCTCGGTGAACGCGTCGGCGGCGGTCGGCGCCGAAAGCGCATACCTCGATGCCTTCTTCGAAACCTATCTCGATGGGCGGCCATCAAGCCTGCTCCCTGGGCAGTCGCGAACGCATCCGGTGGTCAAGGTCGTCGCCCGCCGCGGGTGAACGGTTTTTGAGATTCAATCGTCCTGCCAACGTAGCGACCGACCGCTACCCGACCGTCGTGCTCGGATCGGGCGCTACCGGCATCCTCGCCCCAGTCCGCGATGCCCGGGGCAGGCCCGCCCGCCGTTGGATCAGCTCGCTCGACCGACATGCCAGGGAGGATGCCCAATCCGGATTCGAGCCGCGGGGGGAAATAGCATCGCGGGTCGGATTCATGGACGCAGGCCTAGCGCCTCCTCCCTTCGGGGGCTTTACTCGCTGCCCTGGTCGCGCTGCGAATAGCTCGGTCGTGAGGCGGTGTCTACTCGCTCGCGGGGGCACGACGACCACCTCCGGGCGCATCAACTCCGATTCGCACTCCGAGGCCCCCGGCGCGCACCTGGGCACCCATCGGATGGCCGGCAGCTAGTGTCCTGTCCGTTAGTTCGTTCGCATTAGCGTTTGATGGAGTCGAGGATCTGGTCGGCGGTCTTGGTCCAGACGTAGGGCCGTGGGTTTTCGTTCCAGTCCTCGATCCAGTTCCGGATGTCGTTGTTGAGGGCTCGGACCGAGCGGTGCTGCTCGCGTTTGAGCAGCTTCGTGGTCAGTTCGGAGAACCAGCGCTCGACGAGGTTGATCCAACTGCTGGAGGTTGGGGTGAAGTGCAGCACGAACCTTGGGTGCTGCTCCAGCCAGCGCTTGACCTTCGGGGTCTTGTGACTGGAAGCGTTGTCGAGCACGAGGTGTACGTCCAGGCCGGCCGGGACGTTCTGATCGATCGTCTTGAGGAACTTCAAGAACTCGACCGCGCGGTGACGCTGATGCAACGAGCCGATCACCTCGCCATAGGAGATGTTCAACGCGGCATACGGGCTGGTGGTCCCGTTGCGCTCGTAGTCATGGGTCGCGCGCTCGGGGGTGCCGGGCAGCATCGGTAACGTTGGCGCAGTCCGGTCCAACGCCTGGATCTGCGACTTCTCATCGACGCACAACACCACCGCTTGTTCGGGCGGGCCAGGTACAGACCACAGACATCGTGGACCTTCTCGATGAACTGTGGGTCCTTCGACAGCTTCCACGTTTCCTGACGGTGGGGCTGCAGCCCGAATGCGTGCCAGATCGCGGGCATGAGCCCGAAGGCACCCGGAGGTCACCGGCACGGTCCTGCGCCGCGACGGCGCGCTGCGCGTGAGCATCGAGACCTTCGGCGCACTGCTGCAGCCCGCTGACAGCGACGCAGCCGGCCGAAACCAGTAAGGAGCCCTGCTATGGCGTCCGCGGTCAGCCACCAGGTCTTCGCCCGCGCGTTCCCGGAGATGAGCCGGGCACGTACTCACTCTCGGGCGGTTCATCGTGCGTGGTAGTGGACCTCCGAGCCTCCCGCAGGAAGTGAGCGCCTGTGGACCGCTGCCGATCATGGCCGTGGGAGCCGGTACGGGTTGTTCCACGGAGCACTCTGCCAATCATCCGGGACATTCCTTTCCGGTCACGGAAAGCTCCGCCGCAATTGCTCCGCAGCCTCATGGAGTCGCCGGATCACCCGCAGACAGAATTGCGCCGCCGGAAGGAGATTGTGGCCTTGCTGCTCGGGTGGGATTAAGCCGGGCTATCGACCGATTCAGGTTCGTGCCAACCCGCCGCACCAGCCTAGTGTCGCGTGAACGAAGTTCTCTTGCCGACGGCAACGCTGGGTGCAGGCCTGGTCGGAGGCGGTCGGTCGTGATGACCGACCACGCAGCCGAAAGATTGGGGGTTGAGAGGTCCTTCAGAATGAGCAGGGCGCGAAACCGCCCGAGATAGCCGACAGGCCAGGGGCTCTGCCGAAGAAGCCATGCAGAGCAGGCCCAGGGCGATTCTGGTTCAAGCCCGGAGAGCTGAGCACGAGGAAGTATTCATGGCTGGTTGAGACCATCCAGGCTGGGCCGCTGAGGGTAGCGAACCCGTGCGCGTTGGTGAGTCCGGAGGCCCACGAATGGTCGGCGGCGTTGCTTGTGCAGTCATTTCCCGACAGCTCGTACCTCGTGTGGGGCAGGCCGCCGCTTATGCGCGCCGACAGCACGATCTGCGCCTTCCCAGACGAAGCATGCGCCGTGAAGACCGTTATAGTGCCTGCCAGCGTCCCTGATGTGGGTAGCGCTGTCGTGCTGCGGTATACCGCGTCTGTTCGGTAATGGACGGCAACGGTGATCGCCGCGGCGAGCGCGGCCGTCAGGAGGACCACCGCAAACCAGGCGGCCCGGCTTGGGGCTGCGCGCGGGCGAACGGGGATGACATCGGGCTGAGGACTCACCGGATCTGGGAATGTGGAGAACTCACCTGAAGTTCCGTGATTGCCGCACTCGGGCCAATGCGAGGCATGCGAGCGCAAGAGTCGGGAGGTAGATGATCTCGAATCCGTGCTGCCCTGCGGAGGCATACCCGCCTGCTGCGACCGATACGAGGCTCGGGTAGGCCGGGATGGCGAGGAGCGTCAGCAGTCGCTTCCCGACCGGAGACGGCAGCGTGCGCAAGAGGCCGAGCGCGGCTGCGGCAGCGGCCACACCCATCGGGATGACCCACCAGCCGGGTGAGGGCTGAAGGCCGGGCTGCACGTAAAGGCGCCCGGCAAGAAATTCTCGGATGACTACTGTCAGCCCGATGACGCAGACGACGATCCAGCTCTTGGCGTTCATGAGCTGCAGCCCCCGAGCGGGCCCGGGGGAGAAGGCGATCGCCAATGCCATGAGCAGGAAAGCGAGGAACAAGCCGGCCACCTGCCCGGCGACCCAGGTCCGGGACGCCACGTACTGCGCACCTATGAAACCGAAGAAAAGCACGGGAACGAAGCAGGTCAGCGTCGCGGTCCGCCGGTATCTCCGCAATGCCAGGACCGGCGGCAGCACTGCGAACAGCAGAAGGACGAGGGCTGGAAGCCCGAATTCCTCCACCCACAGAGCAAAGTAGATCAAAAGCAGCGCCGGAATGGCGATGCTGGCGACCGCGAGGGTGTCACGCCAGCCGCCATCGAGACCGTCGGGCCGGCCTGGCCGGAACCTCGTCCGAATACCGCCTTTGATCAGGTCCAGGGCGTCGGCGACGCTGGGACGTCGCCGACCTTGCGGCGCGGCTGCCAGCAGTACGCCGATCATCTCGTCGCCGTGCGTGTGGCGGTGGTCTTCGGGATACCAGGCCAGTAGCCAGCGGTACCGTCGCTCGAGGGCATCGGATTCGCTCATGCCCCACCTCGGGCCAGGCGGGCGCTAACGCTCCCGAGCCGCTTGGTGGCGACACCGGCGTTGGCGTGCATCCGGGCCGTCTCGGCAGTGAGCACCTCGGCGCCGGACTGCGTGAGCTTGTAGTAGCGGCGAAGCCTGCCGTCAACGATCTCCTCACGGTCGACGTCGACGATGCCCTCGCTGCTGAGCCGGTCCAGCGCTGCGTAGAGAGTCCCGGCGCGGAGCTTGACGCGGCCCACGGAGATCCGGGCTACGTCGGCCATGATCCCGTAACCGTGCTGGGCCCCTGCTGCAAGCGCGGTGAGGATTAGGAACGTCGGTTCCCGCATGGCATGCTTACTCATACCGCAGTTATATACCGATGATCGGTATACTGACAACAGCTGGCGCCAGCGGCACCGTCGCTAGGACGGCCCACAGCGGAGGACCAGGCGCCCCGCGAGAGACGGCACAGCTTCCTCAGCGGTTGCCTGCGCGGTCCCTCGGACCACACATAACAACACTAGCGAAGCGGGGGAGTCGCCGTCGTCGTCCCTGGCTTGCTCGCGGACAACGGGCCGGAGGCCCGCTCTGCGCATTGTCTCCGCTGCGATGTCGGCACCAAGCCCGGTCACCATAGGGACTGTGCACCATGTGTCCGCGCTCACTCCCACGCACCGTCCATCCACTGTGCATTACCGCGTACGGCGCTCTCGCCCCGTGCACTGACGCTCCCGTCAGCATCCGCCGACCACCTCTTGCGCGCCGCCGGTAAGAGGGCTTCGTTCACAGGACACTAGCTGCTGACATGACTTCCGCCTCCAGCGTCACCTCCGCGGCGAACGCCCCGAGAGCTAACCCTGACGGGACCGCCGCGGCGCTGGCCTCGTCGAACTCTTCATCCGTCAGCGAGAACTGCGCAACTCTCGGCCGCGACTCAGCCTGGGCGAACGGCGCCGTGGGTTTGTGCTCGGCACCTCCAACTCTCACCGATCCTTGCCGTGAAGTTCTAGTCGGGATCGCGCCCGGTTCCGATCGGCGCGCCTGCCGCGACGCCCATGCTGGCCGGAGAACTCGTGTCCTCGGAGAGCTCAGGGCGTGTCGCTGAAGCCCGTTCCTGGCCGGTTGGAAGGCGGCGACCAGGCACGAGGGCGGCGTAATAGCCGCAGGGGTCTTGTCGCTACGCATCGCGATCCCGCGCCAGCATTCACACCAGGGGGAAGCCGTCATGACCGGTCAGACCGACACTGACAGCCACCTGGACCTTCGAGGTAGCCGAGGGCAACATGGGGTACTCAGAGCAGGAGCGCTCTGAGACTTAACGGAGGACTCGTGGAGTACCGCCTTCTCGGGAGCAGCGGCTGTGCGGTGTCCGCGCTCGCGCTCGGCACGCTGACGTTCGGCAACGAGACCGATCAGGGACCGGCGTTCAGCCAGCTCGACCGGTTCACCGAGGCCGGGGGAACCCTGGTGGACAGCGCTGATGTGTACGCGGACGGCCGGACGTCGTGGATCAGCCGCACGTACGGTGGCAGCGGGTCGGCGCCGTGCAGGCTGGCCAGCGGGATCGACGCGAGTTCGCGGAAACTGCCGGGCGAGGTGCCAAAAGGCATGTCGTACACGACCCGGGCGCCGTGGGCCAGGCCGTGCTGCCCCAGGGCCTGTGTCAGCCCGCCGAAGGCGACCGGCGGGACGGCCAGGTAGTGCACCAGTTGCGGGCTGCCGCCGAGCGATGCGCGCGCCTGGCCGAGCATGTCCGGCAGGCTGGCGGGGCTGTCGGAGCTGAACCCGCCGCCGGCGAAGAACACCCGCTGCGCGAATGAATCCCAGTCCCCTCCCTCGGGCTTGGGGCCGGCATCCGTTGTGTAGCGCACCGGGGGGTGGGTAGCCCAGGCGAGAGAGGAAGCGAGCGATGGCGGCGACTGGCGAGCGGATTGCGTTTCTCGGGATCGGCACCATGGGCCACGGGATGGCCGAAAGCGCCCTGCGGGCCGGCCTCCCGGCGACTGTCTGGGATCGCCACCCTGAGCGCACCCGGGACCTGGCCGAGCGCGGGGCCGAGGTCGCCTCGACCGCGGCCGAAGCGGTCCGCCAGGCTGGCATCGTCGTCACGATGGTGCCCGACGCCGCCGCGGTCATCTCGGTCGCACGCGACCAGGGAATGCTGGCCGCGCTGGCCCCGGGAGCGATCTGGGTGCAGATGAGCACGATCGGCCTGGCCGGGATCAACGACGTCATGGCAATGGTCGCGAGCGAGCGTCCCGACGTCGTGCTCCTCGACGCGCCGGTATCGGGAAGCAAGGATCCTGCGGAACAGGGCCAGCTGATCATCTTCGCCTCGGGGCCTGACGAGATGCGCCCGCGCGTCGCTCCGCTGTTCGACGCGCTCGGCCGGCGGACGGTCTGGGTGGGCGCCGCCGGCACCGGGACCCGCCTGAAGCTGGTGAACAACACCTGGCTCGCGCTCGCGGCGGAAGCAGTTGCCGACTCCGTGGCACTGGGGCTCCGGCTTGGCCTTAACATCGACACCGTCGCGGCGGCGCTGGCCGGCGGCCCGCTCGTGTCGCCGTGGCAGGCGGCCAAGCTGCAGCGCATCGCCCAGCACGAGTTCTCGGCTCAGTTCGCCTTGTCGCTCGCGCTCAAGGACGTCCGCCTCGCCCTGCAGGCGGCCGGCGATGGCAGGCTCACCGTGCTCGAAAGCCTTGCCGACGAATGGCAGCAGGTCGTCGACTCCGGACTCGGCGAGGACGACCTGACCGTCGTCACGCGCGTGCTCGAGCACCAGGAACGGACGCCCGGACCCTGATCGGCTCCAGGCTAGCGACTCCCAGGGCACGACTACCCGCCACCGGTAGGACGCCAAATCGTTCGACAGCAGACCGCGCTCACCGCAGCAACACGCCACCCGCATCGGGTGCGACGGCAGTGAAGCCGGCGCCCGACTGTGCCGCGGCGGCTAGTCGTTGGCGCCCGTAACTTGGAAGTCCCCGTTGACGAAAACGTGGTGCGGCCAGTTGACGCCTATGTTGTGGACTTCGTAGTCGCCGTTGCTCAGCTCCACGACTCGGTCGACGACACCGCCTGGGTAGGCGGTCAGCGAGGCTTCGGTTGCCCTGTCCGCCACTGTTCCGATGGCGATTGTGCCCTGCCCCTCGACGTAGTCCGCCGGGATCCGGCCGACCGTCTTTGTCGACTTCGCGTGCTACTGGAGAAGGGGATCACCTCCGACGCAGTCGAGGAAGTGGGTAGCAGGCGGGTGTGCGATGACCTCCGTCGCCGTGATGGTAGCGCTGTCGGCCGTCCCCAGTACCAGGACGGGCTGGCCTGTTGTCACCACACTCACCGAGGCAGGGCTCGTCCCGTTCTCGTAGGTCGTGGAGGACGTCTCCTTGATGGTCACCTTCTGACCCCCGGCTGTCGTCACCGTGAAGCCCGACGCGGATGTGCTGCTGACCGTGCCAGCTGATCCGCCTGGCTCCGGACCGCTCCAGGCGTTCGACCCGGAACCGGATCCGAAACCGCCGCCGCCCGCAGTGGACGAGCCGGTGCTGGCAGTGGATGAGCCACTGCCCGTGGTTGCGCTGACGACTCCGCAGGAACCGCCCCCGATCGCAATGACCGCGACTCCGACGACGATGGACCTGGTGAACTTTCGGGAAGACACTGGCTGAGCGCGGGCTGACCTTCAGCTGACCGTAAGGTTCCGCGGGAGGCAGTGAATGATCATCGACCCTGGTCACGACCTTGCTCCCGGTCCGGTCAGCCAGGAACACGAAAACCCCAGCCATCGCACGGGCCGACGGGCTACGCCACCGAGGCGGACGGCCTGGTGCAGCGGACCTCCCACGGTTCACGCGACCACCGCCAGCATGCACGTCAAGTGCACTCGGTTATTCACGACCTTCACTGGCTACCTCTTGCTTGCGGGTCTGGGAAGGCGGACCATACCAACCAGGAGGACGATGCCTATGGATGCGCCGGTCGAAGAGCTTGGCGCCCCGGCAGAGCCTCTTGGGCCCTCCGGGGCGCCTGACTTAGGGAGCGCTATTCATCCCGGCCAGTCCCGGCGAGCGTGGCCGAAACGGAGCTGCGGCCGACCAACGTTCTTGTTGGCCCGTCGCGATGCCGGGCTCACCGTGGGACCAAAGCCTCTGCCCCGCCTGGAGTTCCTGGCGGAATATTTGGGCTGGAGGTGGGGACTGTGATGACCGTGTTTACAGTGGATGCAGCTCTCGAGTCCACCTGCGCGACCTTCCGCGAGCGGGCTGACCGGGGCGACATCACTCCCGCTGAGCGTGACCTCCTGATAGACGGAGCCATTCTGCTCGCCATGCACATCGATGACCTCCCTACGGAGGACCGTGCCGGCCCGACCCCCGGCTGGCCGCGAATGGCGCGACGGGCACCGGCTGGGCGTCACGAGCGGCACCAATCAGCCGCCTGAACTGGCGCTAGTGCCGCACCGCAAAGTGGAGGCAACCCAGGCACGCAACAGCCTGGAAGGCACCGCCCAGGCGTTCGACTCGGCGGCTGGCGTGCCCGGCTTGCCGGACTGGCAAGCCGTGCCGACGCCCGGCCACTCGCCTGGCCACGTTGCTTTCTTCCGCACCAAAGACCGGGTGCTGATCACTGGCGACATCGTCTTGACCGTCGACCTGAACTCGGTGCTCGGCCTGCTGGGCCGGCGCCGGGTCGCCGGGCCGCCGTACATCTCCACCTGGAACTGGCCGGCAGCCAAGAATTCTGTCGCGACGCTGGCCAGGCTCAGCCCCAAGGTTTTGGCATGCGGCCATGGCGCCCCCATGACCGGTCTCCAGGCCGCCGCGGACCTGGCATCGCTCTCCGACCGCCTCTCCCGGCCGCTATCACGTACACGCCCTTACCGGGGCAGGGCGGCCACGACCGGACGTGTCCAGGAGCCTGGCAGCCCAGCCCACCACGCAGCACGGGTGTCCTGGAACGCCACCGAAGCGGAACGAGCCATGAAGCTCCCAGGAGATGACCTCGTGCCAGCCCCGGTAGTGCAGACCACCCACGCCGTGACGATCGGCGCACCACCCCGCTGGCGGCAGCTGGCGGGTCGGGCGCCGTTCCTACGAAGAGTGGCTGCGCCGGTAGTGCCCACCCCCGGTGATCTGACGGGCTGGTAGCCCGAGACCGACAGTTGACCCGCAGCGGCTGACTGACTGGAGGGTCGCGGTCGAGGCGCAGTGCTTGATCGGAGCCGGAGCCAGCACTACCGGCTGCGGATTTCCCGGCATCTTTGAGGCCTCTCGGCCGACCGGAGTTCACAGGCCCTTTCAAGATCCGCACCAGCGCCATGACCAGCGGCTCGAGTGTCTCCGCCACGTTCGACCGTCAACCCTGCAGGCCCAGATCGGCGGTGCGTTGCCGAAAGGATCGCGGCCTTGAGCGTCCATGTCGCAGCCCGGCCCGAGCGAGCCCGTTGACGGCTTCGCCGAGGGCGATGTGCTCGTTCGCGGCTGAGGCGCCGCTCAGCGTTCGCTACAACGTAATCGAGCCGGATTGTGATACGCATGAGTCGTTGCAGCATCAGAGATGCGTGGTCGGCGCATCAGAGAATTGCCCTTGTGCTGGAGACACCGATGCAATACGGCTACTTCGACGACGAGCGCCGCGAATACGTCATTACCCGTCCGGACACTCCCCTGCCCTGGATCAACTACCTGGGGACCGGCGAGTTCTTCGGAGTCATCTCAAATACGGCCGGCGGTTACTGCGCCTATCGCGATGCCAGGCTGCGCAGACTCACCCGGTATCGCTACAACGGAGTCCCCGTCGACTTCGGCGGACGCTACATCTATCTGAGGGATAACGGCTCCGGCGATTACTGGTCGCCGTCCTGGCAGCCGACGCAGCGTAACCTAGATCGCTACGAGTGCCGCCATGGATTGTCCTACACCCAGATCACTTCCTCGTTTCAGGGCGTGCTGGCAGAGTCGCTCTATTTCGTGCCGCTCGGCGAGACACTTGAGGTGTGGCGGCTGCGCGTGACGAACAAGCGCCGCAGGCCAGCCAACTTGTCGGTGTTCTCCTCGGCAGAGTTCTGTCTGTGGGACGCGCTGGACGATGCGACGAACTTCCAGCGGAACTATTCGACCGGAGAGGTAGAGATCGAGGACGGCGTCATTTACCACCGGACCGAGTACCGGGAGCGGCGCAACCACTTCGCCTATTTCGCCTGCTCAGAACCTCTGGCGGGCTTCGACACCCAGCGCGACGCGTTCCTCGGCACGTACCGTGGCTGGGATCGTCCAGTGGCGGTGGAGCGCGGTGAGTCCTTCAATTCCATAGCGCATGGCTGGGCGCCGCACGGAAGCCACCACGTGCGCGTCGCGCTGGCTCCGGGCGAGCACAAAGAGTTGATCTTCCTGCTCGGCTACTTCGAGAATCGCCGAGACCTGAAGTTCGACCCGGAAGGCTCGGATGTCCTCAACAAGGCGCTTGTCCGCCCCATCATCGATTCGTGGCTGCAGCCGACCACGGTCGCGGTCGGCTTCGACAGGCTTCGGGCTGCATGGGACTCGACCCTTTCGGTGCTGCGCGTCGCTACTCCCGACGCCGACACCAACCGAATGGTCAACATCTGGAATCCATACCAGTGCATGGTGACGTTCGAGATGAGCCGCTCGGCGTCCTACTTCGAGTCCGGCATAGGCCGGGGCATGGGGTTCCGCGATTCAAGCCAGGATCTGCTGGGGTTCGTGCACCTGGCACCGGAACGCGCCCGGGCGAGGATTGCCGACCTGGCCAGTACGCAGCTGGCGTCGGGCGGCTCCTACCACCAGTACCAGCCGCTCACTAAGCGCGGCAACGACGACGTCGGATCAGGCTTCAACGACGACTCGCTCTGGCTCGTTCTCGGTGTCGCCGCCTACCTTAAGGAGACCGGCGATACCGGAATCCTGACCGAGCTCGTCCCGTATGACAACACGGCCGGTTCGGCGACGTCGCTATATGAACACCTGCAGCGTTCGCTGCGCTATACGCTCGACCGGCTTGGCCCGCACGGTCTGCCCCTGATCGGCCGGGCCGATTGGAATGACTGCCTCAACCTGAACTGCTTCTCCGACGCGCCCGGAGAGTCTTTCCAGACCACCGCGAACAGGACAGGCGGGGTCGCCGAGTCCGTCTTCATCGCGGCCCTTTTCATCCTCGCCGCGCGGGAGGTAGCCGACATCGCCGAGCGCCGTGACCTGCCGAGTGACGCAGCGGATTATCGGGCCGTTGCGGACACGATGGCTCGCGCTGTCACCGAGCACGGGTGGGACGGCGCATGGTTCCGGCGGGCCTACGACTACGTCGGCAAAGTCGTCGGATCGGCCGTCAACCATGAGGGCAGCATCTTCGTCGAGCCGCAGGGATTCTGCGTCATGAGCGGCATCGGCGTCAAGGATGGCATGGCCGTGAAGGCACTCGACAGCGTCCGCGAGCACCTCGCCTCACCGCACGGGATCGCGCTAGTGCAGCCTCCGTACTCACGCTATGACCTTGCTCTCGGTGAGATCACATCCTATCCGCCCGGTTACAAGGAGAACGGCGGCGTCTTCTGCCACACCAATCCATGGGTGATGATCGCCGAGGCGATCATGCGCCGGGGTGACGCCGCGTTCGATTACTACAGGCGCATAAATCCAGCCGCTCGCGAAGATTTCAGTGACACTCACCGTTGCGAGCCGTACGTCTATGCGCAGATGATCGCGGGTCCGGCGGCGCCGACCCACGGCGAGGCCAAGAACTCCTGGCTCACTGGCGCGGCCGCCTGGAACTTCGTGGCCATCACCCAGTGGATCCTCGGCATTCGACCTGAGTACGACGGCCTACGCGTCGACCCTGTGCTGCCGGACAGCTGGCCCGGCTTCACGCTTACCCGGCATTTCCGCGGGGCGACTTACAACATCGTCATCAGTCGCGCAGCCTCGACCGGGCGCCAGGTTCGCGACCTTATCGTCGATGGCCGGCCGCTCGTCGGGACGCTGGTGCCGCCGGCGCCAGAAGGAGCCACGCTGACCGTCGAGGCCGTACTCCGATGACGAGCTCAGTTCACGACGCCCCGCCGCGCCGCAGATTGGCTTCCGCAAGCGGACCGTAGACAGCCAGGCCTCAAGACTGTGCAGGCACCAGGCCTGAGACCCAGGGAAGTTCGTCCCTGGCAGGATTGGCGGTGCCGAACCAAGCTAGTTGGCGCATTGTTACTGCTCCTTGAAGCGGACGGCGACGAAGGACGCCGACGGCGAGGGCCAGGCCATACCGGCGTCCTCGCGCCTGGACTGCTGGGCGCCCCCGCGGCTAGCTTGCCCAGCGGCAGGACGCCCTCAGCCCTTGACGCTGCCGGCGAGCAGCCCGCGGGTGAAGTAGCGCTGGAAGGCCAGGAACACGATCAGCGGGATGACGATCGCGAGGAACCCGGCGGGCGCCAGCAGTTCCTGGTGCGAACCATAGTTGCCGCCCAGGTTGACGATCCGGGCCGTCACGGGTTGGCCGGAGGCATCCGAGCCACCGAAGATCGTGGCGACAAGCAGGTCGTTCCACACCCAGAGGAACTGGAAGATCGCGAAGGACGCGATGGCTGGCTTGGCGAGCGGGAGCACGATCGACCGGTAGATCCGCAGGTAACTCGCCCCATCCACCCGCGCCGCCTCAATCAGGGAGCCCGGCAGCTGGGCGATGAAGTTGTGCAACAGGAACACGGCCAGCGGCAGCGAGAACATCGTATGCGAGATCCAGATCTCGGCCAGCGAGCCTTCCAGGTGCAGCCCTGGGAAGACCGTGAACGAGGCGACGTGCGCCCCCGTGCTGTAGAAGCGCTGGAGCGGCACAAGTGCCATCTGCAACGGGATGACCTGCAGCGCGAACAGCCCGAAGAAGATGAAGTCGCTGCCGCGGAAGCGCACCCAGGCTAGCGCGTAGGCCGCCATCGAGGCGAGGAAGATCGGGATGACGGTTGCCGGGATCGTGATCGCCAGCGAGTTAACAAGCGGGAGCACCTCGCCACCGTTAGCAAACAGCACCGTGTGGTAGTTGCTCAGATCGAAGCTGGGGTGCGCGAACCAGGTCCACCAGCCCGACCCGTAGACCGCTTGCTTGCTGCGCAAGGAGTTGAGCAAGAACCCCAGCGTCGGGATCGTCCACAAGACCGTCAGGATGATGACGACAAACGAGGCGACCGGGCTGCTGAAGGCCGACCGGATGGCCCTGCGGGCCTCGCGGCCGCGCAGCACCGTGCCCACACGTATCTGTCGCCCGGCGCCCGGCAGTTCGGTGTCGAGGATGGGTGGGTTCGAGGAGGTCATCCGATAGCCCTTTGCCTGCGAAGCTGCCTGATGTTGTACGCCACCAACGGCACGACGCAGAGGAAGAGGATGACGGCCAGCGCCGCCCCCCGGCCGGACTGGAACGTCACGAAGAGGTCGTCGTACATCTGCCGGGCGAGAACGTCGGTGTTGAAGTCGCCGTTGGTCACGGTGCGCACGATGTCGAAGATCTTCAGCGACATGATCGTAACCGTCGTCAGGACAACGACCAGCGTGCCGCGAATCATCGGAATCTGGACCTTGGTGAACAGCTTGTAGCCCGTCGCACCGTCGACCTGCGCGGCCTCGATGATCTCGTCCGGGATGGCCTTGAGTGCCGCCGCGAGTACTACCATGGCGAAGCCGGTTTCGATCCAGATCAAGATCATCATAAGCAGGAACGTGTTGCCCGGCGGGGTTTGAATCCAGTCCGGCGGATGTTTCCAGCCCAGCGACAGCACGATCTGGGAGAGCAGGCCGGTCTGGCTGCCGGATTTGCCGTTAGGCAGGTAGACCGGCGGGTTGTAAATCAGCTCCCAGATCAGGGAGGCACCGACAAACGAGATGGCGGTGGGCATGAAGATCATCGTCTTGAAGAACGACGTGTAGTGCATCCGGTCCATCAGCAGTGCGACCAGCAGCCCGACACCCACGGTCACCACCGGCACGATCGCGATCCACAGCACTGTCCGGATGAGCGTGCCGCGGGTGTAGGGGTCGGTGAAAGCGAACGCGTAATTGGATCCGCCGACGAATTTCGCAGTGATCGGAACCAGCTTGCCGCCGACGAGCGTGAACTTCTGCCCGGTCGCCTGGGTGTTGGTGAGGCTCAGCCAGAACGTATTGATGGCCGGGATGACGAGCCCGGCCATCGCGAGCACGACGGCCGGACCTACGCAGACCACGATCGCTATCGGCCGCTGCAGGCGGCCCCTCGCCCGCTCGGCCAGGAGGAAGATGATCAGCAGGATGGCGAGAAATCCGCCGACGACTTCGACGACGTCGACCAATTTCGTTGCAGCCAGGCTCGCAGTGCTTGCGAGAACGAACCTGGATGCTTCGCCTGATGCTGTCATGAGAGAGCCCCGTTTCTCGGCCGGCCGGTCCGGAACGGCCCGGCGACCGGGCCGGCGGGGGCGGTCCGCAAGCACATCTGCCGCGGACCGCCCCCGTTACTGGCGTTGGTCACCCGCCGGTTCAGATCAGCTGCTGGGCCAGGCCGCGTCGATCTGCTTGGCAATGGTAGCGACCGGCGTGCTCGGGCTGCTGAACCAGTTGACCATCGACTTCCACTCCTGGCCCGCGCCGACGGCGGCCGGCATCGCGTCGGAAGCGTCGAACGCGAAGGTCGCGTTCGGGTCGGCGAGGTACTTCGCCGACAACTGGTCGATTGGGTCGGTGTAGAGGCTCTGATCCACCTTCTGGTTCGCCGAAACCCAGCCCCTGGCGACCTTGATCCGGCTGTCCGCCCACTGCGGGCTCGACAGGTAGTTCTGCACCGCCTGAGTCGCCGGGTCGGAGGAGAACGCGGTCACGAACTCGCCGCCACCTTCAACAGGGGTGGGGATCGCCGGGTTGACCGCGGGCAGCTTGAAAGCGAAAATATCGCCGTTCGGGCTGACCGTTGTGCCAGCCGGCCACTGCGCCTCGTAGAACGACGCCTGCTGCAGCATCGCGCACTGGTTCTTCTGGATCGGGTAGCCAGCGTTCTGGAACTGCGTGCCGGCGATCGACTGGACGTTGCCGAAGCCGCCGTTGACCCACGCCGGGTTCTGCATCCAGTTGTGCACGATCGTCATCGCGTCCAGGATCTGCGGGCTGTCGAACTTGACCTTGTGGGAGATCCAGTCCGCGTAGACCTGGGCGCCGTACTTGCCGAGCACGACCTCCTCGAGCCAGTCCGTGGCCGGCCAGCCACTCGCCGTTCCCGAGCCGATCCCGCCACACCACGGCTTGGTGGTACCGCTCTTGGCGATCTTGGCGGACAGCGACATCAGCGCCGCCCACGTGGTCGGCACCTGGTAGCCGTGCGCCTTGAAGAACTTCGGCGAGTACCACACCAGCGACTTCATGTTCGCGCTCATGGGAGCTGCGTAGAACGTGCCGCCGACCGAACCGTAGTTCTTCCAGTACTGGCTCCAGTTCGCCTCGTTGGCGACGGTCTGGGCCGGCGGCTTCTTGACGGCGCCGGCCTCCACCATCTGCGTAAGCAGACCGGGCTGCGGGATGAGCGCCAGGTCCGGCGGATTGCCACCGTTGACCTTCACCGGAAGGTCGGACTCGAACGTATTCGAACCCGTGTAGTTGATCGTGATGCCGGTGCAATGCTCGAACTGCGACCAGGACTTCGCCAGCGAGTTCGACTCCGGGCTAATGATGGATCCGAAGATCGTGACGGTGCCCTTGGGGCCGGCGTAGGAGTTGAACTGTGCGCACGCGCCGGTCAGCGTGGCATGGGTCGACGAGTTCGAGGATGGACTTCCGCTGCTTCCCCCGCAGGCCGCAAGAGCAAGCACCGAGGTGCCGATGATGGCAGTGGCGACCGCCGATCGTTTGTGCATTTCTGATTCCCTTTCTGCAACTCGCGCAGACGTTCCCGCAGGTCGCTACCAATTCGTTACCAATTACCAAACAAGAGAGGTCGGCTATCGACGGTATTCCATCTCGCCTGTCTGCGGTAGATGTAACGCGCTGACCATGTCTCCGTTGTCAGAGCTTCCTACCTCCAATAACTTGCTCCCGTCAAGCCCTTTCGCGCCGATCGCGAACCTGGTCGGGTTGGCCGCTGCCGGGCAGCCGACCGGCCCGGCTCGGTGGCCGCCCGCGCGGCACCGAAATCCGTGCGGGGGCGCGCTGCCAGGATTGCGGAACGCACGCGCGAGGCGATGGCCTCTTGACGATGGCTGCCTCGGCGGTGCGCGAAACGGCGAACTTGAGCCGTTCCGGGAGGTCGCCGATCCACGCGAGCGGGCGGCTGCTCGATCAAGGTCTCGATGCTCTGGTCAGGTACTGGGCCGGGGATTTCCAGCCAGTCCCGGTGCAGCAACCGAGGATCCCCGTGCGGGTGGCTCCGGTGTGGCCGCACCGGCGGCAGGTACGGCGGGCGCTGCCGTGGGAGGGCATCTTCCCCATCGGCCTGCCAGGCCCTGAGGCGCTAGCTGTACCAGACAGCGAGCAGGTGGACGCCCACTAAGCAGCATTTGCACCGCGATGTCTGCCTCGTCGCCGATTGCGCGAGCGAGGCGGGCCGGGGTCGCCGCCGCGGGCGCGTGCGCCGCTTTCAACGGATCCGTGGGTCGATGGCTGGCCTGTTCGGCGCGGTCACTGTTTTGCCCTGCCGGGCCGACTCTGTCGCTCATCATGACGATGTGTGGCCCAGCCTTCGGTCACGCCAAGCCTGAGGATCCGCGGTCGGAAGGCGGTCGGGCACGCTGACACTAGGGCACGACAACGCGCTCAGCTCGGCTGTTGCCGTCATCGGAGCCAGTGCTACCGGCCGTGGATCCCCAGCCCCTTCGAGGCCTCTGGGCCGGTCAACGCCACCACCCTAACCGTTAGGGGGTCAGCACCAACTCAGCACGCTATCGGGAACTGGCGGGAACCAACCAGGAATAACGGGCAAACGGCCGACCGCCCGAAACCCGAGTTCACAGGCCCTTTCAAGATCCGCACCAGCGCCATGACCAGCGGTTATTACCGCACGTCGAGCCCGGTGACGGCCCTACCGATGATCATGCGCTGGATCTCCGACGTGCCCTCGAAGATGGTGAAGATCTTTGCATCCCGGTGCCAGCGCTCAACCGGGAACTCGCGGGTGTAACCGTTCCCGCCCAGGATCTGGATTGCCTGCTCCGTGACCCGCACTGCGGTCTCTCCCGCGACGAGCTTCGAGATCGACCCCTCGGCATGATCGAACGGCAGGCCGTTCCTGGCCATCCAGGCGGCGCGCCAGGTAAGCAGCCGCGCCGCGTCCACCGACGCCTGCATGTCCGCGAGCATGAATGCCACGCCCTGGTTCTGGCCGATCGGGTGACCGAACTGGACCCGCTGCGTGGAGTAATCGGTCGCGAACTCAAGCGCAGCCCTGGCGACACCCACGGCCATGGCGGCCACGCTCGGCCTCGACCGCTCGAACGTCTTCATTGCGGCTTGCTCACCCGCGCTGCCACCGCTGGCGACCCGGGCCAGCCGGGCATCCAGCCGTTCCTTGCCGCCGACGAGGCAGCTGCCGGGAACATGCACGTCGTCCAGGATGACCTCGGCGGTGTGCGACGCGCGGATGCCGTGCTTGCGGAACTTCTGCCCCTGTGACAGCCCTGGCGTTCCGGGCGGCACGATAAAGGTCGCCTGTCCGCGGCTGCCAAGGGCCGGATCGACCGACGCCACGACGACGTGAACGTCGGCGATACCACCGTTGGTCGCCCAGGTCTTAGTTCCGTTCAGCACCCATTCGTCCGTCGCCTGGTTGTACACGGCGCGAGTGCGGATAGCACCGACGTCGCTGCCCGCGTCAGGCTCCGACGAGCAGAACGCGCCCAGCTTGACGTCCCCCGGGCTACCGAACATCTGCGGCAGCCACTCGCCGATCTGCTCCTCCGTCCCGTTGCTCGCGACCGCGACGGCGGCCAGGCCCGAGCCGGCGAGCGACAGCCCGATCCCGGCATCACCCCAGAACAGCTCCTCGAACGCCACCACCGTGCCGAGGCCGCCGGGATCCAGCCACTGGGTCGCGAAGAAGTCGAGCGAGTACAAGCCGATCTTGGCAGCTTCCTCGATGATCGGCCAGGGCGTCTCCTCCCGCTCATCCCACTCCGCGGCCGCCGGCCGCATGACGTCCCGCGCGAACTCGTGCAGCCAGTCCTTGGTCTGCCGGACGTCATCGGACAACGCGAGCGAGAACCCGGGTGCGGTCTGGTCGGGGCTGCTCATGTCGCTCCTCGCAGCTGTGCTGCCAGTTAGCACCGGCTCCGGACGGCGCCGGTGGATATTGGTAAGTTACCCGCTGGTAAAGAACTTTATGTCGCTCCCGGCCAACGCGCCACCGGTGCCGGGTTGCCTCGCACGGAGCCGGCGCTGAATGGTGCGCCTGATGGCCACAATCTGGTATTTGTCCCGTTCTGGCAACACGTGCGGCCGCATGCCCGCCGCACTGCGCGGACCGCCTGGCATGATGGCCAGACCCACGTTGGGAGAGGAAGCAGATCCGCATGGACCTTGCCAGTTATCAGCACCTCAAGCTCGAGCGGGAGCCCGGCGGCGTCATGCTTGTGACGCTCAACCGGCCGGCCGTGCTGAACGCCGCGCACGAGGCCATGCACTCCGAGCTTGCCACCATCTGGGCGGACCTCAGTCGCGATGACGAAACCCGGGTCGTGGTAGTCACCGGTGCTGGGCGCGCCTTCTCGGCCGGAGGCGACCTCGGCATGGTCGAGCGGCAGATCGGCAACTACGACCTCGTCACCAGCATGCTCAGGGAAATGAGTGACCTGGTGTACAACATGGCCAACTGCGAGAAGCCGATCGTCTCGGCGATCAACGGCGTGGCTGTCGGCGCCGGGCTGGTCGTCGCGCTCCTGGCCGACATCAGCATCTGCGCGAACGACGCACGGCTGGGTGATGGCCACGTCCGGCTCGGCGTGGCCGCCGGTGATCACGCCGCCATCATCTGGCCGCTCCTGTGCGGCCTGGCGAAGGCGAAGTACTACCTGCTGACCGGGGAGATGGTGACCGGCGCGGAGGCAGAGCGGATCGGGCTGGTGTCGAAGGCGCTGCCGACCGACGAGGTTCTCCCCGAAGCCATGCGGGTGGCGAGCCAGCTTGCGGCGGGACCCCAGCTCGCCATCCGGCTCACGAAGCGGGCGCTGAACGGCTGGGTGCGGAACGCGGGAGCGATCTTCGATCAGTCAGCTGCGTACGAGATGCTCACCTTCATGGGCGAGGACATCAAAGAGGGCCTGGCCTCGCTGCGCGAGAAGCGCGCGCCGCAATTCGGCTGACCGGGCTCGTCCGGAAGGGTGCCGTTACCCGGCGTGCCGGTCCAGGAACTCGAACACATCGGCTTCGTCCACGCCGGGGAAGCTGCCGGACGGAAGCGCCAGCAGGATATGCGAGTGGGCCCGCGCCGACGGCCACACCACGCCCTCCCACCGGGCCGCGAGCGCAGCCGGCGGTCGCTGGCAGCAATCCGGGTCCGGGCAGCGCGACCGCATCCGGATCGTTGTGTCCCGGCCGCGGAACCAGCGGCTGTCCTCATACGGGGCGCCGAGGGTGATGGCAAACCCTCGTTCCCGGCCTGAATCGATCAGCGCCGTGCACCAGTAGGTGCCAGAGGGCGTGTCCGAGTACTGGTAATACGGGCTGAACTTGTCGGCGGCTGTGAAAACCTGGCGTCCGGACCACTGCCGGCACATCCGCTGCCCCTCGATCGCGCCTGTCGGATCAGCCGGGAACACGACGCCGTCGTTCTCGTAGGCCTTGTAGATGATGCCGCCCTCGTCGTTCTTCACGAAATGGCACGGGATGCCGAGGTGGTGCGTCGCCAGGTTGGTAAACCGGTGCGCAGCCATCTCGTAGGACACCGAGAAGACGTCGCGCAGGTCCTCGACCGAAAGATCCCGCGCGTCCTTGGCCTCACGCAGGAACCTTGCTGCCGCCTGCTCGGGTACGAGCACGGCCGCGGCGAAGTAGTTCGCCTCGACACGCTGGCGCAGGAACTCGCCGAAATCCGCCGGCGCGGAGTGGCCGAGCACGAAGTGACCCAGGGTCTGCAGCAGGACGGCTCGCGGCGTGTGCATGCCGAGCGGCTCTTGCTTGAGGTAGATGCGCCGGTTGCGCAGGTCGGTCACCGACCGGGCCGAGCGGGGCAGGTCCTGCACGTAGCGGACCGCGAAACCGTGATAACTGACCACCGATAGCAGCATGCCCTGCGACAGCGCGCCGCCGGTATAGCCAGCGGGCGCCAGCGCCTTGGCCGCGGCCGCCTCGATCTCGGCGAAGTAGTTGCCCCGTTCGCTCATCATCAGCCGCAGGCCGGCGTTGGCGGCGCGAGCCTCTTCCGGTGTTGCCGTCGGCTTAGCGCGCTGCCGGCGCAGCTCGGCATGCAGTGCCACGACGTGCTCGAGGACGTCGCTTGGTACCTTCGCGCCGACGCGCAGCGGCGGCAGGCCGAGGTCTGCCACGGCTGGATCACGCTGGGCCTCAGCCAGCGCGATCTCCAGCTGAGCCCGGCGGCTCGGGGGCTGCCTGCGCATCAGCTCATCGGCTGAGACTGACAGCGCCGATGCCAGCGCCTCGATGAGCGACAGCTTCGGCTCGCGACGGCCATTCTCCAGCAGCGACAGCGCGGACGGCGCCCGGCCGACCCGCTGGCCAAGCTCAGCCAGGGTGAGGCCGCGCGCGCGCCTGATGTGCCGGAGCCGCTGGCCGAACAAGCTGAGATCTAGGCCGCTAACCGGCAAGGATCGGGATTCTTCCGCTGTGAAAATACTCACTTCTTCACTCTAGCTAAAGAGACGCTGAGTTTCAGCACCTGGTGCACTGGCGGCGGGGGTGCTGACGCGGGCAGCCTGTCAGGTATCACCCGGGGACGGCACACCAGGAGGACAAACGTGACCGACAGTCGCCTCGAGGGCACTCTTAACGGCTCTAACCGCTCCAACGGCAGGGCCAATGGCCATCCGCTGGCCAGCAAGGTTGAAAGTCAGGCAGCAGCGTTGCACCGTGAGTGGGCAGCAGATCCCCGCTGGGCTGGCATTGAACGCACCTACAGCGCTACCGACGTGGTCAAGCTGCGCGGATCGGTACAAGAGGAGCACACGCTCGCCCGGCTAGGTGCCGAGCGGCTGTGGTCGCTGCTGCAGGAGGATGGTTACGTCAACGCCCTCGGCGCGCTCACCGGCAATCAGGCGGTGCAGCAGGTCAAGGCCGGACTACGGGCGATTTACCTGTCCGGCTGGCAGGTAGCCGCGGACGCGAACCTGGCTGGCCAGACCTACCCGGACCAGAGCCTCTACCCGGTGAACTCGGTCCCGGCTGTCGTCCGCCGCATCAACAACGCGCTGCTCCGTGCCGACCAGATCACCTGGTCTGAGTCGCAGAATCAGGGTGCTCCGCACTGGCTGGCGCCGATCGTGGCGGATGCTGAGGCAGGCTTCGGTGGCGTGCTGAACGCGTTCGAGCTGATGAAGGCGATGATCGCTGCGGGTGCCGCCGCAGTGCACTGGGAGGACCAGCTTGCGTCCGAGAAGAAGTGCGGCCATCTCGGCGGCAAGGTACTGATCCCCACCGGCCAGCACATCAAGACGCTGAACGCCGCGCGGCTCGCCGCCGACGTCTGCGGTGTGCCCAGCCTCATCGTGGCCCGTACTGACGCGCAGGCGGCGACGCTGATCACCTCTGACATCGACGAGCGGGACCAGCCGTTCGTGACCGGCGATCGTACCGCCGAGGGCTTCTACCGAGTCCGCAACGGCCTTGAGTCCTGCATCGCGCGCGGGCTGGCCTACGCGCCGCACGCTGAACTGCTCTGGATGGAGACCTCCACGCCGAACCTGGAGATTGCCCGCCAGTTCGCCGAGGCGATCAAGGACATCTACCCGGACCAGATGCTGGCCTACAACTGCTCGCCGTCATTCAACTGGCGCGCGCACCTGGACTCGGACACGATCGCCAGGTTCCAGCGGGAGCTCGGCGCGATGGGATACAAGTTCCAGTTCATCACCCTGGCCGGCTTCCACGCGCTGAACGAGTCCATGTTCACTCTTGCCCGCGGCTACGCCGAGCGCGGCATGTCGGCCTACGTGGAACTGCAGGATGCCGAGTTCGCTGCCGAGGCTGACGGTTACTCCGCGACCAGGCACCAGCGCGAGGTCGGGACCGGCTACTTCGACCAGGTGACCTCGGCGATCAGCCCGGATGCCTCCACCACGGCGCTGACCGGATCGACCGAGAGCGAGCAGTTCGCCGCAGCCCACTAAACCCGCCTCCCGGAGGAGCCCTGCCCATCCTCCCGCACTGGCCTCCCGCGCGCCGATGGCGGGAGGACTGCCAGGGCGGCAGGGGTGGGCAGGCTCAGCGATAACCGGGCCGATGGTGGCCGATGATGCCGATCGGCCGGTGCTGCGGCGAGAGCCAGACCTCGGAGCAGCCAGTCGCGCTGCACGCAACCCTGATGTGGCCGCCGCGGGCGTTCTGCGCTGGCGCGCACTCGCACGGTTCCCAGCTGATCGCGACAGCGCCGGGCCGCCACGGATGGCCAAGGCGACACGCCGCAGGGATGACCGACCAGATCGCTGGTTTGCTCTGCGACACCAGAGAATTCAAACATGCTTTCGATGCTGCGGAAAGTGCCGGCGGAGCGCGACTCCATGATCACGAAGGAAAAGGCGTCCAGCAGACGCCGGATCGTACCTGGTGACTGGCTCTCCCCATGACCGCCGAGGAACAGCGGCCTCAGCGCTGATGTTGAAACCGGTGCATAGTGATTTCGCGGACGAAAGATGGCTTATGGCACGGTGTATTACGTGCGGGACTGACCTCCACCCAGACAGAGCTAAGAAGTACGACTACTGCATCGCTCCCGAGTGCCAGCAGAAGAATGCCAAGGGCCTGACCATGGTGGCCATCGGCATGAACAAGGCCGCGGATGAGTTCCTTATCCTCGATGACCGCACTCGCGAGGAGCTAGCCAGCGGCAAGTACCGCGATCAGCGGCGCGGCACGTTCGGCCCGACTCCCCCGGTCGCAGGCCACAAGGGACCAGCGGGCCACAAGACACCAGCGGCGCACGAGGGACCGGCTGGCGGGCCGCACCCCGCGCGCAGCGAGCGCCCCGCCGCGCCAGCCCGACCACCCCGGCCGGTGCGTCAGCCGTGGACCCGATCGCAGGAACGGCTCGCGCTCCTGTACAACGCGCAAGGACTACGCCCTGCCGACATTGCCAGCAAGCTCGGCATCAGCAGTCATCTGGTGACGCAGATCATCCTGGGCGCCAAGAACCGCGGCAAGTCCTGACGCGGGGCCTACCGCCCGCGAGCTAGCTGACGGACCGCGACCCTGGCCTGGTTGAGCGGCTCGAGCCACGAGTAGGTGCGGTACGCGCCGCGCTCCACCAGCCGGAGCTTGGCGCCGCGCGCTCCGCTTGGATGCTGATAGCTGTCGGGCCGGTAGTGCGCGAAGTCGCTGTGCATCCGCTGGAAGAAACGCTGCCGCTCGGCCCGCGGCACCAGGCCGGGCAGGCCGATCCTTCCCACGCCAAGCCCGGTGGTCTGCAGGACCGTCGTGTAGTGCCAGATCGCCCGCTCGAAGATCGCTGCGCGCAGCGCGTCGCTGACCGGCGTCCCGGCGGCGTCCCGCTGAGCCACGAGCTCGAATACCCGGCGGTAGGAGTCGAACACCGCGAGGTGGCCGAGGCTGGTCGTGGCAAGGGCCGAGCCCTTGCGCTCCCGCCGGTAGCGGTAGCAGACGGTGTCCACCGCCGCGATCACGTCGGCCGCCAGCAGAGCCGCGCAGGTCACCAGGATGTCCTCGTGGATGCCAGCGGCGAAGCTGACGCCAAGGCCAGCCAGGAAATCCCGGCGGAAGAGCTTGCTCCAGGACGTCATCGTGAGCTCGATGAGCTTGGGCTGGTCCTCCAGCGTGCAGCCGCCGACCGGGACCGCCGGCAGCAGGCTGGCGTACGGATTGGGCGCGGTGCGGCCGTCGGGGTACGTGCTGACCCAGTTGATCAGCAGCACGTCCGGCTTGCTCGCGGCCAGCGCTGTGGTGACCGCGCCCAGCGCGCCGTCGGCCAGCGCATCGTCGCCGTCCACGAACCATACGTACTCGCCGGTGACCTGCTCCAGCGCCAGGTTGCGTGCCTGCCCCTGGCCGCCGTTGCGATCCAGGTGCACGACCCGCAGGCGCGGATCGTCCGCGGCCCGGTCATCCAGGATCTTGCCGCTGTCATCGGGGGACGCGTCGTCGACGGCGATGACCTCGATGTCGTGGTCGCCAGCCAGGATGGAGTCCAGGCAGGCGGGCAGGTACTCGGCGACCCCGTGGACGGGGACGATGAACGAGATCGTGGGCATCAGATCCGCCCGTTAGCGCGCGTCGCCAGGAACGGCGGAGCCCCCGCCCGCGGCGGCATCCCCCGCGAGCTCCGGCGTGGTCTCGCCGGGCCTGACCTGGATCTCAGCTGGCTCGTCAAGGTGAAGCTTGGAAGGCCACCAGTTCCACTTGCCCAGCAGCACCACTGTCGAGGGGACCAGCAGCGTGCGCACCAGGAACGTGTCCATCAGGATGCCCAGGGCGAGGCCGAGGCCGATATCGCGGATCTGGCTCGCCCCTGACCCGCTACCGGCCGCAAGCGTCAGAACGATGAATGAGCCTGCCAGCACCAGGCCAGCCGAGGTGACGGTCGTGCCGGTGACCCCGACGGCCTTGGCGACCGCCTGCGGCAGCGGCAGCCGGTGCGCCTCCTCCCGGATGCGCGTCATCACCAGGATGTTGTAGTCCTCGCCGAGCGCCAGCAAGAAAATGAACATCAGGAACGGCATGAAGAAGACCAGCCCGCCGCTGTGGCCCAGCTCGACGAACAAGAGCACGGATAGGCCCAGGGCCGCCAGGTAGGAGATGCCGACCGAGGCGATCAGGTACAGCGGCGCGACGAGGCTGCGCAGTACCAGCGCCAGCAGGATCCCGATCGCCAGGATCGCGACCGGGATGATGTGCTTGAGATCGCTGACGGAGATGCTGCTGATGTCATGCAGCGCTGGTGCCTCGCCGGCAACCCCGGATGCCACCGCCCCGACCGACTTCTGAATCGAGGTGGTCGTTGCCCGGATGGACGGCACTGCGTTCAGCGCCGCCGTCGAGCCGGGATCGCCGGCCTTCAGCCCGGTCAGGAACTGCACCGTCTTGCCGTCCGGGCTGACGAAGTTCGCCGTCACCCGGTACAGCTCGTAGGCCTGCGCCGGGATCCGGCCGTGGTCGAGTGCGGCTGCCGACGGAACCGGCGGAAGCTTGTCAGCCGGACCCAGGGCGCCGCACAGGCCGGTGTATTGTGCGGGCGTCAGCGTGATCCCGCCGACTGGGTTCAGCGGCCCGCTGACCGTGGTGAACAGGCTGCTTGCGCGCAGCTCGGTGGTCGCCTTGGCCAGCGGCGCCGGGTCAGTGCACACCGGTGCCGCGAACTTGAAGATCAGGCTGGTCGGATTGGCCGACGACTGCGGGAAGTGCTTAGCCAGCAGGGCCGTGCCGGCCGCTGAGTCACTGCCCGCCGGCGCGCTGGTGTTGCCTCCGAATCCAGCCGCGGTGTAGCCGATCACGCCGAACGCCAAGCCACCGAAGAACACGAGGCCAGCCAGCAGCGTCGGGACGGGGTGCTGCACGATCCGGCCCGCTACCCGGCCCCAGATGCCAGCTCTGCCGGAGCCCTGGATGCTCCACGGGATCAGCTTGGGGCGGCCGAACCAGCTCTTGAAGAGCGTGCGCTTGATGGCCAGCAGCGACAGCCGGATGGACAGCAGAGCCGGCAGCACGCTCAGGCCGGCGAGCAGGATGACGGCTACCGCGATGGCGAACGGCCATGCGAGGTCGGAATAGAACGAGAAGCTGGCCAGCAGCAACGTCAGCACGGCGGCGATCACGGTCAGGGCCGAGGCGCTGATGGACTCGCCGACGCGTGTCACCGACCTGACGATGGCCTCGCGTGCTGGCGGCCTGGGCTGCGCCAGATCTCGCAGGACGCTGAGGCCCGAGCCGCGAGCGCCGAAGAACTTGTCTCCGGAGGTGCCGTGATCAGCCGCGCGCAGCTCCTCCCTGACCCTGAATACCAGGAACAGCCCGTAGTCCGTGCCGGCACCGATCACCAGGACGATCAGCAATAGCTGGGCAATCGGCGAGACCTGCAGGCCGTGCTTAGCGGCCTCGGCTACCAGCGGGCCGGCGATCGACACCGACAGCAGGGCCGGCAGCACGGTCGTGATAGCCAGCGTGAACGACCGGAAGATCAGCACCAGCAGCACGATGACGAACAGGGCCGACAGCGCCTGCACCTTGTTCCCGGTGTTCCCGGACGCTTTCTGCTGGTCCACCTGAATCGCGAGATCACCCGCCAGGTGAGCGTGGAGCCCAGCCGGAAGATGCGCGCTCGCAATCTGCGCCCGGAGCGCGTCAATCAGGTTCTTGGCGTAGTTCGGGTTGCCGCTGCCCGCCACGCTCGCGAGCGCGGTCAGCTCCACAGCCTGCCCGTCGCCCGAGCGACCGCCGTTGATGACCTTGGTGATCCCTGGCACCTTGGCGATCCCGGCCTCAAGCCCGCCGATCGCCGCGGTGTCCGCAGTAGTGAGGGGCCCGCTGCTGGTGGCCACAACCACCGGGATCGGCTGCCTGTTCGCGGTGCCAAAGGGCGTCGCGAGTGCCGCAGCATGAGAGCTTGGCGCGCTCGCTGGCAGGAACTTCTGGTTATTGCCCTGGGTGACGCTCGATAGCGCAGGCAGCTGCGTTGCTGCCGCGATCGCTGCGGCTATCCAGATGAGCAGTACCAGCCACCGAAAGCGAACACTAAACCGACCTATGGCCCCGTATATTGCATCGACCCGCATGACCAGGGATACTACGGGACCTCGGTGACCTGCCTGACCCTGGCCTGCAGTGCTCATGGCGGTTCAGGATCTCGTTTCATCCGCCATTCGCCGGGCGTCTGGCTGCACGTCACCAGTTAGGGCGTCGACGGCTCCGGGCAGCACGGCTCATGGCTCGTCGCAGTCGCGACACGGCATCGGCAAGGGCGAGCCTCGCCGCGTCGGGGCTTGGGCTAGCCCGGTTCTCCCGTGTTCCGAGCCCGTCCGGCCGTAAGGTGATTACGCTGCCGTCAATGCTGGTCAGGAGGCTGACTGCCGGAGCGCCATGATGACCCGTCACAGGGCACTATCAAGGATAGTCTCCGGACATGCCGGGCGAGATGCTGGCCTGTCACCAGTAATGCCGGCAGACTCGACTAGGGCAAGTCCGTGCCCCGCCTCTGCGCGGCCGGGCAGCCGCAGGAGGGACACCGATGCAGGAGCTGCGCCTCGTCGCAGTCAGCGAGGACGGCAGCTACGCCATCCTCGCGGTGCCGGGGCGTAGCGGACGGTTCCTGTTGCCCATAGACGACCGGCTGAGGACGGTGGCCAAGGGTCAGTTCTCCCGGCTCGCTCAGTACGAGATCGAAGTGGAGAATCCGTTGCGTCCCAAGGAGATCCAGGACCGTATCCGGGCTGGCGAAACGGCAGACGAGATTGCGGATGCGGCCGGCATTCCGCCCGACCGGATTCGCCGCTTTGAGGGCCCTGTCCTGGCTGAGCGGCAGTACCGCGCTCAGGAGGCGCAGCGCGCCAGCATTCGTGGCCGAGGCGAGTCCGGGCCAGGGCCGCGGCTGGGGGACATCGTGGCGGAGCGGCTCCACGGGGCCGGTGCCAACCCCGAGACTGCCGAGTGGGACTCACGCAAGCGCCAGGACGGCAACTGGCAGGTTCAGCTGCAGTTCACCATCGGCGGCCGGACGGGCACTGCTCAGTGGATCTACGACCCGCGCAAGCGGCACGTGATTCCCGATGACGACCAGGCCGTCCAGCTCTGCCTGCCGCAGGAGGAATGGGCCGCGATCATGCTCGCCGAGCGGCAGCGGACGGCCGCCACGGTGACGCCCATCGGCTCCCGGCAGCATTTCCAGTACGCCGACTCCGGCCGGGACAATGACCGCCGGGGCGCGCTCGGCCTGTCCCGCACGCTCGCGGCCGGGCGCGAGGCCGCTGCGACCGAGGCTGACGCCGACGAGACGGCCGCTGTCTCCGGCGTCCCGGCCGGCGCTGTTGCCGGGCCAGGTCCTGCTGCCTCCGCCGCCGCTGCTGGCGGGACCGGCCAGCCGGAGCCTGCCGCCGTTCCGGCCAAGAAGGCGGCCGGCGGCCGGTCCAGGCGCGCGTCAGTACCGTCGTGGGACGAGATCATGTTCGGGACGTCTCGCCAGCAGGACTAGCCTGTGGCGGTGTGGGGACATCGGACTTCGGCCTGAGGCGGTTCAGCGTGCGCTGGGGTGCAAGACGCGCCCGCATCAGATCAGTAGCAGCATCGGTCGCGTTGCTGCTGGCAGGCAGCCTGCTTGGCGGATGCGGACTGCTCGGCAAGCCGCAGCCGCTCAGCGCGGATGCCCCGCTGACGATGTCGGTCACCAGCCCAGACTTTGCAGGCAACGTGCTTCCGGTCCAGTACACCTGCTATGGCGACCACCAGCCCGCCCCGAGTCCGCCGCTCTTCTGGTCTCAGCCGCCGCGGGGCACACGGTCGATAGCCCTGGTCGTGGACGACTCCGCCGCGCCAATCTCACCGCGGGTGTACTGGATTGTCTTCGATATCGGCCCGGACACGACCGACCTGCAGGCCGGCGCCTTGCCGCCGCACGCTCGCGTTGCCCATAACAGCGCGGGCGCGGCCGCCTACGACGCACCATGCCCGGTCGGCGCGCCGCACGCATACCGGTTCACCGTGTACGCGCTCAACACCTTCTTCAGCCGCACGCTGCCGAAGAGTGCGCAGCTGCTGCCGGCCTGGACGACTATTGCCAAGCACGTGATCGCGAGGGGCACCCTCACCGTCGTTGCCCGGCCGGGGAATGGGCAGCAGCACGGGTCCGGCGTCCAGTCAGCCAGCAGCCCGACTGGTAACGCGCAGGCGTCGCCCGCGCGCATTAGCAAGGTCAGTCTGCACATGCATTAGGGAATGCCGCGCCAGGCGTTCATCAGGACGTCAGCCTGCGGCCCGCCAACGCGGAAATCGAGTTCGCTACGTAATCAGTTGCTCGCTCATGGTCGACACACGCGGGTAAAGTTTTCCGAATTGCGTGACAAGGCGTATAGCGTCCGACACAATCACTGTTCAGGCAGATCTGCCACAGCAATACATTAAGGGTGCTTGCACTTCGGGGGAGGCTCGCGTAGATGGCCGCGCGAGCCTGGCTGGCGCCGCCCCGAGGCCACGTCAGTGGGATGGTGTGATGATCACTACGATCTTGGAAGTCCTCGTGGCTGTGGTCGTGTTGATCGTGATAATTGCCGTCGCTGCTCTGCATTTCCTGCGGGCTGACGACTCCGACACCTTCGACGACATGCCAGAGGAGCCGCGCCGCACCCGACGCCATCCGCAGGCCGATGCCGAGCCAGTCACCGTCGCGGTCGGCCGTGGTCGTTCGCGCCAGCCCGAGCCGGCCACCGAGCAATGGGGAACACCGGCACGGGGCGGCCGCGCGGCCGACGAGCGGGGTCAGGCCGCTTACCGGGATGACCGCGACAACCGCAACCGGGACAGCAAGGCGAGGCCATCGAAGCCGGGGCGGAAGAGCGGCCCGGCGACCAACGGCAAGCGCCCTGCCCCCGTTGCCGCGATACAGGCCAACGGCAGGCAGGCCAACGGCGCGCGGCAGCCGGACGCCGACTCCGGGGCCAGCGACTGGGACAAGCTCTCTGACGTCGACTACTGGGCGGAACTCGCCGCCGATAAGCCGCTCACTCCGGCAGCGGCTGCACCCTCAGATTTGGCCCGTCTGCCGCGGCGCAGCCAAGATCAGAAGAACGACGCGCGAACGGCGCCGCGTGCGGAGGTGGCTCAGTTGCCTGTGCGGCAGCGTTCCCAGTCACGTTCGGCGCCTGCTCCAGCCGGTCGGCTGGCCGATCCAGCCCAGACCGCCCAGACCGAGCAGATCGACGTGCGCGCCGCGCGATACGGCGCCGATCCCGGCGCGAATGGCGTGGCTGCTCTGGCCCGACTTGCAGATCAGCCGCCCCCCTCGTCGCAGCAGCCGGAATCGCGGTCACCGGGCGGCCAGCGCCCTCCAGGTGGCCAGCGCCCGGTGAATGGGCGCCCCGCAAGCGGTCAGCGTCCTGTTCCCGTGTCTGACCGCCGGGCGCCGGCGACTGGCCCGCGGCCAGCTCAGCGCGCGCTTCCTCCGGCTCCAGCCGCGCAGATCTCGCAGTCTGGCGGACACGCCAGGCCACCGCTGCCGATGGACGACGATCCACTCACGAGTCCGTCGTTCCCCGCCGTTAACACTTCCGATAGCCGCTCGTATCGCACGCGTCGGCCGTCGAGTTCGCCGTCGTCTGGCGCGCCCAGGAATGGCGGGAACGGGATAGGTGCGCACGGTACGGGCAGCTACAGCGAGCCCGCACAGCCGTACTCTCCCCGTCCGGCTACCCCGGAACGCTCGGCCAGCCTGCCCAACGGGTATCCCGTCCCGCCAGCGGCCGCCTCGGCAGCCGGGCCGTCGTATCCGGCAGGCCCGGTCGCCAATCCGTACGGCAGTTACGTGAAGGCCCCGCAACCGCGTTACTCCGAGGCCCCGACGCAGGCGACGCCCGCGACGCCGCACCTCGACCCGGCCGCCTACGGCAGCGGTTATGCCGCCGGGCAGCAGGCAGTCGCCGAGGCGAACTGGTACGCCAGCACGCTGGACGGCAGCCAGGTCGCCAACGGCTACCTGCCAGCGCCGGGCGCCGCGAACGGCATGAGCTACGAGAACCCGGCCTATCAGAACGGCCACTCGGCTCAGAACGGCCACTCGGCTCAGAACGGCCACTCGGCCCCGCCTGGCGGCTACGCGCCGGGTCACCTCTCAGGCCAGTACGATCAGCGCGGTTACGGTGCCCCGGAGCTGACCTACGGCCAGGACGGGTACCCGGGCTATCCCGGTTACGGCGGCAGTGGGCGTTAGCAAGCCAGCTCTGCCGCACGACGAGGTCCGATTAGCTCCGGGCTTGACAACACCCTGCGCTCGGCGCCCACAATGTGCCTACCCCCGAGGCAGGTGACATGCATCCCGGCGCCAGAGACCACGCCCGCAGTTATCACCTGCATAAGCTCGCCAACGCGCTAGATACCGAGGGTTTCCACGCCACGGTCAAGACCTCGTATCCGGCGGCGCTGCATGTCTTCATGCCCGGAGCGGAGATGCTGGCCGAGAGCATCGACTGCGTGCCGGGTACCGACGACGACGGCAGGTTGCACTGGTATTACCGCTGGTCGTGGGGCGAGCTACTACACGACGCTAGCGATCCGCCTGCCGCCGCTGCCAAGATCGCCGAGGTCCTCTCGGCTCGCTGACCGCCGGCTGCTCCCCCGAGTTTGCGAAGCGAGCTATTGCGGCCCGCGACCGTGGCCTACGTCATAACCGGGGTAGTCTTCGAGCACACTGTGCGCCCCTGGCGCCGGCCTACCGGCCGACGACCAGGGACGTGTTTTTGCGGGCTACTGGCAGCAGTTCCAGGCTAGGTCGAGCGGAGGGATCGCAGAGGTGCAAGTCGCGCAGGCAGCAAGGCTGGGCAACGTCAGATATGACATTCGCGGACCGGTCCTGCGGCGAGCCCGCCAGCTTGAGGCTGCCGGACACGAGATCATCAAGCTCAACCTGGGTAACCCGGCCCCGTTCGGCCTGCATGCACCCGACGATGTGCTCAACGACGTCGTCAAGCACATCGGCGACTCGCAGGGCTACAGCGACGCCCGCGGCATTCTGCCTGCCCGTCAGGCCGTCGCCCAGTTCTTCGACCGCCGGGGAGTCGGCGGCGTTACCCCGGACGATGTTTTCCTCGGCAACGGGGTCTCCGAGCTGATCGTCATGGCACTGCAGGCGTTGCTCGACACCGGCGATGAGGTCCTGGTGCCGAGCCCCGACTACCCGCTGTGGACCGGGGCGATCAACCTGTGCGGTGGCCGCGCGGTGCACTACCGCTGCGAGGAGACCAGCGACTGGAACCCGGATCTGGAGCACGTGGCCAGCCGCATCACCGAGCGGACTAAAGCGCTCGTCATCATCAACCCGAATAACCCGACGGGCGCGGTCTACTCGCGCCAGACCATGCTCGGCCTGCTGGACCTCGCGCGGACACACGGGCTGCTCGTGCTGACCGACGAGATCTACGACCAGATCCTCTACGACGGAGCCGCGCACGATCCGGCGGCCGCCCTCGCCCCCGACCTGCTGGTGCTGACGCTCGGGGGCTTGTCCAAGACCTTCCGGCTCGCTGGCTTCCGGTCGGGGTGGCTGGTGGTCTCCGGGCCGCGTGAGCACGCCGCGGACTACCTCGACGGGCTTGAGCTGCTGGCGAACATGCGCCTGTGCCCCAATGTCCCGGCCCAGCACGCCATCGAGCCGGCACTCGGCGGCCGGGTGGACATTAGTCACTTGACTGAGCCTGGCGGCCGCCTGCGTGATCAGCGCGACCACGCCTGGGAACAGATGACGGCCATCCCGGGCGTCTCTTGCTATAAGCCTGCCGGCGCGCTGTATCTGTTCCCCCGGCTCGATCCGGAGATCTATCGGATCCGCGACGACGAGCAGATGATGATCGACTTGCTGGAGCAGCAGCACGTTCTGCTCTCGCACGGCACCGGCTTCAACCTGCCGACGCCTGATCACCTGCGGTTGGTGTTCCTGGCGAGCGTCCCGGTGCTGGACGACGCGATTGGCCGGCTCGCCAGTTTCCTGGCCGGTTACCACCAGTAAGCACTTCGGGGCGCCTAGCGCTTCGCTTCGCGGAAGTGCCGGTCGAGCTCGTTGGCGTAACGGCGACCGAGCTGGTCACCATGGGCTTCGATCCATGCGGTGAGGGCGATCTTGCCGGTGGTGGGGCCGGCGGAGTCAGCGCGGCCGGCGGCCAGCGAGGCGTATTCATCGGCGGTCAGCAAGGTGTCGCGCAGCACGACGTTCAGCACGTTGCCCAGTAGCGGGACAGCCGCGCCCGGAACTGGTGCCAGGAGCGACCGGCTTCCGACCGCGGCGCGGATCGTCTCGACGAGCTGCCGGAAGGTTACTGACTCCGGCCCGACCGCGTCCACGACCATGGTGTCCGCTCGGGCGCCGAGGTCGGCGCAGAGTGCTGCCAGGTCGTCAACATGGATAGGGCGCAGCCGGTAATCGCCGCGCCCGCCGATGGCGAAGACAGGCAAATGGCGCAGCAGCCAGGCGATGTTGTTGAGCAGCACCCCGTCACCGCCGAACAGGATCGCAGGCCGGGCTACCGCGTACGACCCGATGCCGGAGTCAGCCAGCGCCTGCTCGACTGCCGCCTTGCCGCGGAAGTACGGGTCCGGCGAGTTCGGGCTGGGATTGGTGATCGAGACGTGCACGATCCGCTGCACCCCGGCGCTGATCGCTGCGGAGAACAGCACTCTGCTGTTGGCGACCGCCTGTGTGTAGGTGACTGACCCGTGAGCGAACCGCACCCAGTAGGTGTTGTACAGCGTGTGGGCGCCGGCCATTGCCATGCTGAGCGCTCGCTCGTCGGAGAAGTCGAGGGGGCGGCAGTCGATCGGCGTCCCGGCCGGCGCCCGGCCCGGGTGCCCGGTCAGCGTCCGCACACGGTGTCCCCGCTCCAGCAGGTCGCGGGCGATTGCTGCCCCCGAGTAGCTGAACGCACCGGTGACGACGTCGAGGTGGCCTTCATTTGGCTGGCCTTCGTTGAGCTCGCTCATCTCTCCATCTTCCTGGCAGACTCGTCTGCATTCCTAGCCGGAGGCGCTGCAGGCCCAGCAGGCCCACAACACCCGAGGCGACGAGGATCGCGCCGACCAGGAGCAAGGTGACTTCGAAGCCCGCCAGGAATGAGACCACTGCCCGATCGACCGCGTTCCCGCCGACGAGCGCGGCGGCCGCGTGCACCCGGCCGCCCGCAACGTCAGCTCCGGCCGGGACTGCTCGCTGCTGTCCGGCCGGGGGGAGATATCGCGCGTTCCGGTGCCAGTCGGCCAGTATGACACCCGAGCCGACGGATCCCAGGATGGCCAATCCTGTCGCCGTGCCGATCTGCCGACAGGCGTTGAACAGGCCTGACCCGATGCCCGACGATCCCGCCGGAACCTGCGCCATTGCCGCAGCCGAAACCGCAGGCACCATGAGGCCGAAGCCCACTCCTACCAGGACGTAGCAGGCGGCCGGCCAGGCAAACGGAGTCGCTGTTGGCTCATGCCAACGACGCCTACGGCAGCGATGATGCAGCCGCTGCCGACTGCCTGAGCTACCGGCATCCTCCGTTGGACGCGCCCGCCGAGCTGGGCGACGGCGAAGTGCGGAAGGCAGAAGAAGAGCCAGGACAGGCCAGTCCGTAGCGGCGACCATCCGTCGACGTTCTGGAAGAAGAGCGTGACGTAGTAGATGAACCCGGAGAACGCGAGATAGGCCAGCAGGTAGACGGCGCAGGCGCGGCTGAAGCTCGCGGTTCGCAGCAGTGCAGGGGGAACCATCGGGGAAGCCGCCCGGTGCTCCCAGATGAAGAAGGTCACGAGGATCGCGGCGCCAACGATCACGCAGGCTGCGACGACAGGCGAGCGCCAGGTGGCGTCGGCGGCATCGACGAATCCGAAGGTCAGGAGTAGCAAGCCGGCCGCGCTTAGGGTGACGCCGCCGATGTCGAAGGGCCGGGGAACCGGCTCGCGCGATTCGGCAACGGCGAACTGGCAGGTGATGAGGGCCGCTATCCCGATCGGCACGTTGACCCAGAAGATCGATGACCATGGGAACACGCTGAGCAGCAAGCCGCCGACCACGCTGCCTCCCGCGACAGCGAGGCCGCTGACCGCGGCCCAGAGCCCTATCGGCCCTGTCCTTGCCTGTGGCGGGTAAGCCTCGGCGATCAGCGCGAGCGTCAGGGATGACATGACTGCACCGCCGATTCCCTGGAGCACCCGGCGCCCTGGGGCGTGAAGCTGCACGGCACAGACGGAACCGGGCCAACGGAACCGAGAAGCACCCGAGCGGAACGCCCGGCGCGCTCAGGTTCATTGAAGGCGTTCACGACCTAGGGCAGAGCGCGTGAAGGCGAGATTCGCGATGCGCGCGGGCACTGATGGCGAAGCTCTCGCCGCGCTCGGCCGTGCTCGGGGCCTGCCTACTCCGAGGGCTACGCGCGCCGCTCGCCCAACTTCAGCCGTGAGCGTCCGAGCCTGACTGTCCGGCCGTGGACGTCGCCGCGAGTGCTGACGCTCGCCGAGAAGCACGCCGGGCAGACAACGCCGCTCGGTACTCCGGTCGCCGACTTGGTTAGGGCCTGGCCGTGATGGCCAGGTTTCCCGGCCGTTGCTCGGTATGTGCTCGGCCGATCATGCCGGGGCAAGCCCGACCTAACCGCCGCCTGGGGCCGATCCACGGCAAGCCTCAGCCCGAGGGGCTCGTCTCGCGCGGGCCGGATTGGCCCTGGGCCGAGGTCGCCGAGGACGTGGAGACCGAGTGCGTCCAAACGTCGGACCCGAGGGACTGGCATAGGCAGGCAGGTCTTCTGTGGGGCGTGGGTCAACCGCGCCCCACCCATCAAAGTTGCGCCAAGTCTCTCGCATGTCTGGCCAGCAATTCCGACCGTTCCTTAATGAAGACCGGGTAATCGTCAGCGAACAAGCTCGCAGGAACGGCCGCGCCCATAAGCACCGCGTCGAGGCTGTCCGAACTCATTCGGGAGCGGTACTGGCTCGGGGCTACGCCACCAAGCACCTTGTTGTCTGCCACCGAGACGAATGCAAAATTAGAAAGGACATTCACCTCTCTGCTCGGGACGTTTAGGCCGTGCAAGTATCCTCGCGGATACAGGTGATGAAACTCAGTGCGGTTGTAGGTCTTCAAGACTTCGCGCAGATTTGCGGGCGCGCCGGACACAAACGAGCGCGGGTGCAGCTGCGCCAAGAGCAACAGAAAGGTGCTGGTGTTGACGCTTCCAATCGTGAACTAGCTCTCACGGAACATTTCCGAGCTGACGGTCACGTCAATCTGAGCCATGGCGGGATTGCCGGTAACTCGGAGCTTGCGCGCTTCTGTGAGATCGCGCTTTAGCTTCCTTAGTACGTCGCTGCTGAACCGACGTGAGAAGCAAGACCGCCAGAACCACGTGACGAGCTCCGAGCGCATCGTATTGGTTAGCCGCACCTCCCGGCCATCCGGCACCGCGAAAAAGACGGTCAAGGGTACCAGCATGGCTGGATAGGGCAAGTTCGCCAACTTTTCTACGTGCAGATTGTTTCGCAGAAAGTCAATCGCACCCCGTAGGCCATTGGCGATCTCCGCGAACCGTTCTCTGACCTCCGCGCCGTTAAGGGAGAGAAGACCTGGCGCGGTTACATCCTCGGCGACGACTGCGGAGCAGCATCGCAGCAGCAAATTTGTCTGCTCCCCTATCTCGGCGAAACCAAAGGGCGATAGCTCGTCAGAGAGATTCGCAATCTCCTCTTGAAGGTCGAATTCTCGCTCCACGTCCAAGCGGAGAGCAACTGAAATGTATCTAGCTCGACACCAAGTCTATTAACGCGCTCAAAGACGATTGCTACCTTGCCTCGATCGTCCGTCTCAATTAGCTGTGTCGGGATAGTCGCTTCCTTGAAGGTGGCTTGAACGGCATTGATCTCGCGAATGCGGTGCTCATTGAGGTGCTGCGTAGCGGCCCGATAGGCAACTGGGTCAAAGAATGTGGTGATCGGAAAGTATCTGGCCGGGTCCGCCTCTTCAGGCCTGAGGGCCTCAAACTGTGACTCCTGAAGATCCCTTTCTGCCTCGAAGTCGTAATAGATTTTCGTCCATCCAACTTCAACGCCCAGAATCGGCTCGATGTCAGTCTGAAACACCCCAAACACTGGTGTTAGACGCTGTTGTCCATCGAGCACATAGTCGATCGGGTAATCGGGATCGCGATCAGGAAGTTCAAATGGCCCGAGCGCGCGCTCAGACCGAAGCTGTGTCTTGGTTCGCCACAGGATAAGCGAACCAAATGGATAGTCCTTAAAAATGCTGTCCATCAGATACGCCACACGTTCGCTATCCCATACGAAGCCGCGCTGGAACGCTGGAACGCGCAATTGTCCTGAGGTTACACGTTCGATGGCTTGTCTGATCGATAGCATTTCGCTCCACATTGTCCTTTAAGCCAGTGGACCGGAGTCTAGTTGACGCGGTTCGGCCAATGGTGGAACTGACGGCGTCGGCGAGTCGCGTGATCGGCTTCAACTCGGCTCTGACGACGTGGATGGCGCACAGTGCTCGACCTGCCACGACACGAGCCGATAGCCCCGCTCGCGCTCGATCACGGCTAGCTGTAGGAGTGCCCAGCTTTGCTCCGTTGCCACACACGTATGTACTGCGCCTAGCTCGTCTTGCCACCTGATGTCGGCCAGCGAGATCCCCTCCCGCCAGTCCGGCATCCGGTCGCTCCGCGTCGTCGCGCCCGGAGAGATCAAATAGCGTCGCCATGAGGCCATCCCGGGCCCAGGTCGCTGCGCACCGCGCCGCGCAAGTCCCGGTGAGACTGCAAGGCGCTTAGGCAACAATCAGTGAACCGATCCCAGCAACGCAAAACAACAAGCCCATCACTATAAACACGATCATCCCAAAAAAACGGTACTGGCCAAATGGGACGATCTTCTTGTAGGCCGGGCCAATGCCGGGGGTCTTCTCCCACCATCGAACCACGGACTGATAGTCGCTAGTCGTCATATGCTGATAGTCAAGGCCCCACGCGACGCCTATGGCAACCAGCAGACCGCCGACGAGCAATAGCAGCACGCCGGTGGCAATGTCGGCAGTAGCTTGGTTGCTGCTAGCAGCCAGGATGACCCCGTAATAGTGCGCCACGTCGCCAGCCTAGAGTCATCCCGGGCTTGGTCACGGTCGGCTGGATGCCGTGCGAGTGCCGGGAAGCGCAGGCGGGGAAGATGGGTCACCTTTGGGTCAGGTGCCATGCGGCTGCGGGTTGCTCGTCGGTTTGGTACAGAGCGGCGCACTCGCCTAAGCCCCCGTTAGGGCAGTCATTTGCGTAGTGCTCTGCGGTACTTGCGTACCAGCGTCGTCCCCAGGCCAGCGATCGCGAGAATGATCCAGACCACAATGACCAACGCTGCTGCTCGACCCCCATTGTGGTGAGCCAGAATGGCTGTGAGGCCGGTAAGGCCAGCGCCGATTCCGGTGCCTGTCCAGAATGCCTGGTGCCTACCTGCCTGCGCGATCTCTGCTGGCGAGTGTGATCGTCGCGGACTAGCGCCGAGCCTGGCGTCTATCCGCTTGTCGATCTCCAATCCGATCCGATCGACCAAGCCCTCTGCGACCGCGCTGTCATAGTCGCGGCCAAGTTCGCGATGTGCCGCTGCGGCGGCAGCGATGTCGTCCCGCGTAGCCTGTTCCACGGCATCACGATACGTCGCAAGTTCCAGATAGCCTAACAACCGGAACGGTGTCGAGGAGATTCGCCGGGCACCCGACTCACTGCCATCACGGGCCACGAGTGGGGGCCTGGTCAGGTCACGGTCGGTTGGCAGCCGTGCGAGTGCCCGGAAGCGCAAGCCGCGAGCGTGGGCCACCTGTGGGTGCGCTGCCACGCGGCCATGGGTTGTTCCTCGATCCGGTATCGCCCGGCCGGAGGTGCGGTTAGCGACACGCGCGAGCGCGGGGCGCGTGACTCGGAATCGGCTGGACATCGGGTGTGACCGTAGCGTGAAATTGCGGGATGAAGATCGTTTCGATGACAGCCGCCTACTCATCTGAGATCGTCACCTGGCGCTACCCGCCTCCCTATGACTGCTACGACATGACTAGCACTGACCCGGCTGTTCTCGCGGCACCGGAGAGCGGGTTCTTCGCGCTGACAGATGCATCACGGCTGATCGGGTTCCGGTCCTTCGGCAACGACGGACAGGTGCCCGGCGGCGCTTACGACGATTCAGCTCTCGACACGGGTGGCGGCCTGCGTCCCGATCTGACTGGCAAGGGACTCGGCCGGGAAGCGATCCAGACCGGCCTGGCATTCGGCCGAGTCCGGTTCTCCCCGCCCGCATTCCGGGTGACGGTCGCAAGCTTCAATCAGCGGGCGCTCCGCGTCATTCAGGCTCTCGGCTTTCTGCAGGTCGCTAGTTTCGATGCAGTGATGACCGGCGTGAGCTACGTCGTGTTGGTGCGGCCCGAATCAGGCCAGACGTGAACTCTGACCTCGTCCGTATCAGGTAAACCGAGCGCCTCCGCGAGTACGCCGTAAGCCGCGTGTCATCTCGACTCCGGGGCTCTCGCATGTCCGGGCTAGGCGGTGTGTTAAATGCTTGTGTTGAACTGTCGAGCACCATCATGATCTGAGCTGTACACGCCACCGCGAGGGTGAGCCTCGGCCTCGTACCGGGTGTCATGACCCAGGCCGTACCCGACCTGCGATCGCGATCCGCCCCCATGGCGGCTCAGATCAGGTACAGCTCGCCGGTTGTCTGATACTCCCGGCCGTGCGGCATTCGCCAGGTCATGACACCGGGCCGGTCTTGGGTCAGGTGCCAGCCGGGGGCCTGTTTGGCCTGGTGATGCCGACGGCACAGGGGCGCGAGGTTACATTCGCAGGTTGCTCCGCCCTGGTCGTAGGGCACGGTGTGGTCCAGATCGCAGCGCCGGGCAGGCCGCCGGCAGCCGGGGAAGCTGCAGGTCCGCTGCCGGACCATCACCAGGTCCCGCAGTCGCCGCGGAGGGCAGTATCCGCGAGCCCGCCGGCTGTGGCCGCACGTCTCCGATTCCAGGATCTCCAGCTTGTCCCGGAGGTCGCGAGCCCAGTCAATCGCCTCGGTCCCGCGGCCCGGCGGCGGGCGGTGCCCGGCGCAGGCGTGCGCGACCGCACGCCCGGCAGGATCGGTGAGGGTCAGGCACCAGCGGGCCGAGAGCCCCGCCCGCTCGGCCAGGTCAGCGCAGGTACCCGCGTCTGCGGGGCCGTAGCCGCCCAGCTCACCAGGTGCGCCGGACTGGCCCAGCCAAGCCGACATTGGCATCGTCAAAGTGATCGAACCGGTCAGCCGCGGCCACCTTCCGCCCGCCGCACCGCCGCTCGCAGCACCGTCTCCCGCAGCATCGCCGCCCGCCGCACCGCCGCTTGCAGCACTGGCAGCGCTGGAACCGCCATCACCGTCCGCGCCCACCACGCAGGCGCCATCCGCACCCCGGCCATTGCCGTCTTCAGGAGGGGCCGGGGCGGCAGGCAGGAGCGAGGCGAGAGGCTGAGCGGTGAGCAGCGCGACGAACGCCGCCGCGCGCAGCTGATCGGTCGATCCGATCGCGCCGTTCTTCCGCAACCACCGGGCGCACGCGGTCAGCCGCGCCGAGGCGTGCACCGCATCAGCAGCGGCCAGTTCCCGCCCAGCCAGCCCGGCGTTCCCCGACGGCTCGTGCCACACCTGCACGCTGGCGTCCCGGCGGGCTTGCTCGCGGCGCCGCTGTGCCGAGTCCGGGTCATAAGCCAGCACCGCCCGCACGAGCGCCGCGCGCAGCTGCCCCGAGGTCCTGCGATCCCCGCCTGCCAGCACCCCCGCCGCGATCTGAGCCGCATCACCATCAGGCAGCCCGGTCAGGTAATCAGCGAACAGGCCCGCCTTCACCCAGTCGATCCGCCCGGCCGCCAGCGCAGCCGCCACCTCGGGCAGCCGCCCCAGCCCTACTGACACGCTCAGCAGGCGGCCCGCCGACTGCCCGGTCAGGGCCAGCGCCGCGGCAACCTCGTCATCGACGTGCGCCGCCAGCGACGGTCGCTTGAGCGCCACCGACTGGTCCTTCCGCCGTGCCACCAGCTCGTTTAGGCACCCCGCCAGCCCGGCCTGCGCCCACGACGCCAGCCGCTGCCACCCGCACACCACCCCGATCAGCCCGGACTCTCCCAGCTCGCCGCGGCGCACGGCAGCCGCCGCTGCGGCCGCAGCCAGTTCCGGGCCCGGCGCGAGCGTGTCGTGCACACCGCCGGCGGCGAAGCCCTCGCCTCGCGGTCCGGCGGACTGATCGTGGTGGAGAAACCCGGCGCCCCACGCCTCACCCGCACCGGTCCACGGCCCCGCTGCGTACTCGGCCCGGATATCAGCCGGCAAGCTGCGGATGAATGCTGCCTCCAGCTCCGCGTCACTGCCGGTGAACTCTTCCGACAGCCACCACGGCACCTCACCCAGCTCCGGTGGCGGCTCATCCCCCAGCCGCGGCAAGCCCGCGATCTCCGCTTCCGTAAGCTCCCACGGCTCCGCCGCCTCCGCCATCTGCCGCTGCAGCAAGGCCCGCGCATCAAACGGCAGCAGCGCCGGCTCGTCCTCGCCGAACAGCGGAACCGGCTCGCACCGTGGCGCGGTGTCATCAAGAGCGGCGCCGTCCTGCCGTGGCGCGTCGCCCGTCGGCGCGGAAGCATCGGCTGCCGCGCTCATGTCCGTGGCGTCCTTGTGCGGCTCCGCGCCCGCACGGTGCACAGGGCGTTCGCTCACGGAATCGTCACCACCTCCCAGGCAGAGCTGATTACTCGCACATACTATCGAGGACCACTGACAATTCCGCTGCCACAGTCCGAGCCCTGGCCGGACGCCAAAGCGGCAGCGACAGCGCAGCGATTCACTGCGCGCTCGGGGGAGCCTCCCCAGGAAAGTCAGCGAACCCCAGACCATCCAGCCAGCGGCGAGCCTCAGCAGGCGAGGTAAGCCGGACGACCTCGGGTCCAGACCGTTCCGCCGCCCAGGCGCGGATCCTATTTCGCTTGCTAGCGAACGACTGGAAGTGCCACAGAATGATCGAGTGGCGAGAGAACGTCTGGCGCAAGACTCGGTATTGCCATTGCAGATCGGCTTACGGTCGAGATTGCGCAGCAAGGTCCGCCGGATCAGCCGTGCCAGCGACCGCCAGCGTGGGTAATCGAGCGCCACTATCAGCTGAACGCGCGCCAGCGGCACCTCAAGCCACGCACCGTAGGCCGTGTCGAGGATCCACCGCTCCCCCGCGCAGATCGCGCCGATGCGGCGCTGCTCGTCAGCTGGAACAGCCATCCATCCCGGCTCCCAGGTCAGATCATCAACCTCGTGCCACGGCAGCCCGGTACGCGCAGCAATCTGCCGCGCCATCACAGTCTTGCCGGACCCTGTCACCCCGTAGACCAAGATCCGGTCAGTCACGCGGGTGATGTTAGCCACGACCGCAGCCAAGGCGCTAGCGAGATTCGGACCAGCAGGGCACCATCGGATCAGGGCTGGGCTGGCCGCACCGGCCACCGGCGAAAGGGGAACTCGAATGCCCGTGGTGCAGGCGAACGGCATAGAGATGTACTACGAGGTTCAGGGCGAGGGCGAGCCGCTCGTGCTCATCCCATACCTCGCGGCGGACCAGGCGTGCTACGCCTTCCAGGTCCCCGAGTACGCCAAGCACTTCACTTGCTACAGCGTCGATTTGCGCGGGGCCGGTCTCTCCGGCAAGCCGGAAGGCACCTACACGACCGATCTGCTGGCCGACGACGTGGCAGCCTTCATGCAGGCGGCCGGGATTGACAGCGCTCACGTGTTCGGGCTGTCGCTCGGCGCAGCCGTCGGCATGTTCCTCGCCGCTAAGTACCCCGAACGGGTGAATTCGCTATCGCTGCACAGCGCCTGGAGCGCCACCGACCCCTTCTTGCGGACCGTGGTCGAAGGCTGGCGGATTATGGCCCAGGGTCTGGACAGCGTGACGGACATGGTGATCACCGGGATCTTCCCGTGGTGCTTCACCCCAGAGCTTTATGCTGCCCGTCCGGAGTACATCCAGTCGCTGGCCGACTTCGTCCGCAGCCGCCCGATGCCGCCAGTGGACGCTTTCCTGCGCCAGTCCGGCGCCGTGCTCGGGCATGACGCTACAGCGGCCCTCGGCTCGATCACCGCGCCGACGCTTATCACCTTCGGCGAGCACGACATGGTGACGTCGACCAGGTTCGCCGCACCGCTGTCCGAGGGCATCAGCGACTCCGAGCTGATTGTCTTCTCCGGCAGCGCGCATGCGCCCATTTACGAGATCACCGAGGAGTTTAACCAGCGGACGCTGGAGTTCCTGCAGCGCCATTCGGGCTAGCCGGTCTGCACGGCCCCGGGCGGGCGCAGAGCTGCCTCCGCCCGGCGTGGCTTCCAGGCTGCAGCGCAGCAGCCTAGGTGCCGCGCAACGCCCGGATCGACTCGCGCAGCGACGATGTCGTCGCGAGCACAGCCGACGGCTCGTACCCGCAGTGCGCCATGCAGTTGGAGCACCTGGGGTCCTTGCCGCGCCCGTACGCGTCCCAGTTGGTGGTCTCGATGAGCTCCTTGTAGGTCTTCACGTATCCGTCCGACATCAGGTAGCAGGGCCTCTGCCAGCCGAGCAGCGAGTACGACGGGATGCCCCAGGCGGTGCAGCTGAAGTCCCGCTTACCTTCCAGGAAATCCAGGAACAGCGGTGTGTGGTTCAGCCGCCACCGCTTCCGGTTCCCCTCGAATGCCTTGCGGAACAGCTCCCTTGTCTCAGTCACACCGAGGAAGTGCTCCTGGTCCGGGGCCTTCTCGTAGGCGTAAGCCGGGGAGATCTGCATGTCGTCGATCTTCAGGTCATCGTTGAGGAAGTTGAGCACGTCGATGACCGTCTGCGGAGTGTCGGTGTTGAAGAAGGTCGTGTTGGTGTTGACGCGGAAGCCGCGCCGCTGGCATTCCTTGATCGCCGCGACCGCCTCGTCGAACACACCCTGCTTGCACACCGACTCGTCGTGCCGCTCCTTGAGCCCGTCGATGTGAACGACCCACGCGAAGTACGGCGACGGCTTGAACTTGTCGAGCTTCTTCGGGATCAGCAGCGCGTTCGTGCACAGGAACACGAACTTCTTCCGCTTGATCAGCTCGGAGACGATCACGTCGATCTGCGGGTGCATCAGCGGCTCGCCGCCGGCGATCGACACCATCGGCGCTCCGCACTCCTCGACCGCAGCAATCGCCTGCTCGACCGGCATCCGCTGCTTCAGCATGCTGGCCGGCTGCTGGATCTTGCCGCAGCCCGCGCACTTCAGGTTGCACGCAAACAGCGGCTCCAGCTCTACGAGCAGCGGAAACTTGTCCTTGCGGCGCAGCTTCTGGCCCATCAGGTAAGACCCGACCCGCAGGCTCTGGCGCAGCGGCATGCTCACGATGGCACCGTCTTTCTCAGTAGCACTTCCGTCATGGCGGAAGCTCCTAGTTCTCGCTGGCTGAGTCAGCCGACCGCTGCCTCAGCTCCTTCGGGAGTCCGAACTGAACGGACTCTGTTGCCACAACCACGTCCTTGGCCTGCACCTCGCCCAGTCCGGAGAGGGCGGCCACGATCTGCCCGACGATTGCCGGCGGGGCCGAGGCGCCAGCCGCGATGCCGATCGTCCGGGCACCGGCGAGCCAGTCGAGCTGAATGTCCTCGGCCCGATCGACGAGGTAGGCCTTCGTTCCGGCCCGCTCGGCCGTCTCGACCAGCCGCTGTGAATTGGACGAGTTAACGGATCCGGCCACCAGCACGAGGTCCGATTCCGTGGCGATCGCGCGGACGGCGCGCTGCCTGTTGGTTGTCGCGTAGCAGATGTCATCCGAACCCGGCCCGGTCGCAAACGGGAACCTGTCGGTGATGGCGCTGACGATGCCTGCCGCTTCGTCGGCCGCAAGCGTGGTCTGCATCAGGTACGCGACCTTGCCCGGGTCGGCCGGCGAGAGCTTGCCGACATCGGCGACGTTCTCGACCAGCGCCATGGAGGCCGGAGCCTCGCCCAGGGTCCCCTCGACTTCCTCGTGCCCGGCATGGCCGATCAGCGCGACCAGGTAGCCGTCGGAGGCGAACCTGCGGGCCTCGGCATGCACCTTCGCGACCAGCGGGCAGGTCGCGTCCACGGCGGCCAGCCCACGACGCGCCGCTTCCGCGCGCACCTCAGGCGACACTCCGTGCGCCGAGAACACGACTTTGGCACCGTCCGGCACCTCACCAAGCTCGTCCACGAAAATCGCCCCGGCCCGCTCGAGGTCGGCCACCACGGTGGCGTTGTGCACGATCTGCTTGCGCACGTAGACCGGCGCCCCGTACTGCTCCAGGGCAAGCTCGACGATCTCGATGGCACGCTCCACGCCCGCGCAGAACGACCGCGGGCTGGCGAGGAGCACCTGCCGCGGGCCGACCGCAGCGGCCCAGCGCTCCAGCGCCGGCGCAGCCTGCCGTAGCGAGCGCAGCGCAGCAAGGCCGCCCGTGACAATGCCCGGGCTGAGCACCGGTCGGCGCGGCGTGTCAGAGATCGCCCGGATCACGACCGCGGGAGCGCCAGCCGCTCCCGCCAGCAGCGGCGCCGACTCCATATCGACGGCGATCGCCCCGGTAGCTGCCAGCTTTGCGTGCGCACCGTTGTGTACCAGGTGGTCGACCGTCGCGATGGGCCCCGTCTGGACGCGCAGCCCGGCCCGGCGAAGCTCACCGGCGAGCAGCGGCGCCGAGGCGCACTCGACCATGGTCGACCCGGCGGTCACCTGCGAGGCCACCACGATGTCGCCGACCTGCAGGTCGTCGGTCAGGGCGCCACCCACGCCGCCCACCGCGAGCATGTCCGGCGACGATGCCGCTATCCGAGCCGCGGCGGCAGCAGCCCGCTTGGGCCCGTACCCAGTCCGGACCACGCGGACTTCGCCGCCCCATCCGGCCAGTCCGCGCCGCAGCGCCCTAGCCTCGATGGCCAGGGGCGCGCAGATGGTGAGCTCGCTCATCGGGATCCGTCCTGAGCCGCAGCGTCGAGGTAGCGCCCCAGCGCGCTGACCGGGAACACCAGCCGGTACAGGTGGTAGTTGATGTAGAAATCGCCGGGGAAACCGGTGCCAGTGAACTGCGGCTCGTCCCAGGTACCGTCCGGACGCTGCGTCGACGCCAGCCAGGCCGCGCCACGGTCCGCAGCGCGCATCGCGTCCTCGCCGCCGGCCGCGAGAAGTGCCAGTAGCGCCCACGCCGTCTGCGATGCGGTGGACTCGCCACGACCCGACCAGCTGGCATCGTCATAGGACCGCAGGTCCTCGCCCCAGCCTCCGTCCGCGTTCTGGTGCGCGAGCAGCCAGCTCACCGCACGCCTGATGCAGGGCTTCTCCGGGAGGACCCCTGCTGCAATCAGGGCCGGAACGGCGGCTCCAGTGCCGTACACGTAGTTCGCTCCCCAGCGGCCGAACCACGAGCCATCCGGTTCCTGGGCACGCAGCAGCCACGCCACACCGCGGCGCACGGGCTTGCTGCCGCGCAGGCCAGCGGCAGCGAGTGCCTCCACGGTGTGCGCGGTGACATCGGCTGACGGCGGGTCGACAACCGCACCGAAGTCACAGAACGGCAGCTTGGTTACCAGTTGCGAGGTGTTGTCGGCATCGAAGGCACCCCAGCCGCCATCGCGGGACTGCATGCCGACGAGCCAGTCCAGCGCACGCGCCGCCGCCGCGCCAGCCTGGCGTGCCGTGGCGTCGTCGGGCTGTTCCACCCGGCCGAGCGCGAGCAGGACCTCGGCAGTGTCGTCGATATCGGGGTAGCCGTCATTGTCGAACTCGAAGGCCCAGCCGGCCGGAGGAAGGCCAGGCCGCTGCACCTGCCAGTCGCCAGGTCCGCGAATCTCCTCAGTCAGGACCCACCGCGCCGCCGACTGGAGCGCCGGGTGGTCAGCAGGCAGGCCGGCGTCGCCCAGGGCAATCATGGCCAGGACCGTGTCCCAGACCGGCGACTGGCACGCCTCGAGCCGCCGGTGCTTGCCGTCCGGGCCGTCCTCCCAGATCGTGAACCTGTCGAGCCCCGCGACACCGCGCTGAATGATCGGGTGCTCAAGTCCGTAGCCGAGCAGATGCAGCGCCATCAGCGAGTAGACCCACGGCGGCTGGATCCCGCCCCAGCAGCCGTCCCGCTCCTGCCGCGCGATGATCCACTCGGCACAGCGCCGCATCGCGGCCGTGCGGACTGCGGTCACCGGCCCGAGTTGGGCAAGGTGCCGTTCGCCAGCGTGCAGCGCCCGGTCGAGCCCGCGGAAGACCCGGCCCCAGGCGTCGTTCTTGCGAGGGCGCCCGACGCCGATGGCCCGTCCGCTCGCTGCCCGCGGCACGCGCTGGCCGCCGGAATCGAGCTCGGCGAGCCCGAAACCCAAAGGTCGCACCGGCCGGATGGAGCACACGACGGTCAGCGGCACGATGGTCTGGCGTGCCCAGCAGGCCCAGTCATAGACATTCAGCGGGACCCACCGGGGCAGGTAGATCAGCTCCGGGGGCATGACAGGAAGTTCGTCCCACGGCCACTCGCCGAAAAGCGCAAGCCAGATCCGGGTGAACACGCGAGTTGCCGCGATACCACCCCGTTCCCGGATGAAAGTCGCCGCCTGAGCCATGTGCGCGGCCTCGGGATCGTCGCCAGCCAGCCGCAGCGCCACGTACGCCTCGACGGTCGTGGACAGATCGGCGTCGCCGCCGTGGAAGTTGGCCCAGGTCCCGTCAGCGCGCTGCCGGGAGCGGATCCAGCGCGCCGCTGCCTGCGTGTCCTGCTCGTTCCGGATGCCGAGGAACTCGCGGAGCAGCAAGTCCTCGGCGTCCATGGTGACGTTGGTCTCCAGCTCGCCCTGCCACCACCCGGCCGGATTCTGCAGGTTGGTGAGGTGCCCGATGGCGCGGTCCAGCGCTGTCCTGACGACTGCCGGGCCGCGCGCAGGAGCCGGGCGCGACACATCCTCGCGACCAGGCCTGGTAACGCCATGGGTCACCATTGCCGCGCCGTGATGAACTCCGCGATGGTGGCGAACTCCGCCCGCACGTCCTCTGGCATCTCGGCTGCCTGCAGGCACCTGAGCGCTGACGCCAGCTCGGCGTCTGCCATGGCCTCGGTCCGCTGCTTGCCGCCGGCCTTCTCGACCAGGGCCGTGGCGTGCGCCACCTCGTCCTCGGTCAGCGGCTCTGGCTTCGCCAGCAGCCGCCCCAGGTCGGCGCCCGCGTCGGTATCGCTGGCCAGCGCGGCGACGACCGGCACCGACTTCTTCCGGGCGCGGAGGTCCGAGCCGACCGGCTTGCCTGTCACTCCGGCGCTCCCCAGATGCCGAGCAGGTCGTCGGTGAGCTGGAAGGCCAGGCCCGCGTGCGCGCCGAAGCCGCTCAGGCTCATCGCCAGGCTGGCGGGTGCGCCGAGGTAGATGACGCCGATGCTGCAGGCACATGCCATCAGGGCGGCCGTCTTGTCTCCGGCCATCTCGAGGCATTCCTCGACCTGCACGTCGTCGCGGCGCTCGAAAGCCAGGTCTGAGCCCTGCCCGGCGATCAGCCGCTGCACGGCTGCGGACAGGCAGCGGGCCGCCCAGACGCCGTAGGGCGGCGTCTCGAGCAGGATGTCCTGTGCCAGCGCCAGCAGCGCGTCCCCGGCCAGGATCGCCGGGCCGACGCCGAACACGGTCCAGGCAGTCGGCCGGTGACGCCGCTCGGTGTCGCCGTCCATGATGTCGTCGTGCAGCAGCGAGAAGTTGTGCACTAGCTCCACCGCCACGGCGGCGGGCGCCGCGCGTTCCGCGCTCGCACCGGCAGATCGCGCCGACAGTAGCGCCAGCGCGGGGCGCAGCGCCTTGCCGGCGCTTCCGCCAGGAGCAGTCGGGTTCCCGTCAGCGTCGGCGAGGCCCAGGTGGTAGGCGGCCACGGTGCGCACGGCCGGGCTTAGCCGGCTGACCGCCTCGGCGATCGCAGGCCCGACAAGGTCACGGGCGGTCTGAACGCCGGCCGGCATCGTCACCGTCATGACGCGCCGGACCAGGCGTTGTCCAGCTCGGCACTCCTTTGACCCGGAGCCTGGTCGGCCGGTGGCAGCGACGCCAGCTGGCCTGCTAGCTCCTGCGCAGCGTTATGTCCGCTTCGCACGGCACCCTCCATGGTGTCCGGCCAGCCGGTGTCGGTCCACGCACCAGCCAGCACAAGTCCCGGTACCGAGGTCGCGGCACCGGGTCGCAGGGCGCCAGAACCTGGTCCCTGCCGGAACGTCGCCCGACGTTCCCTGGTGACGAAAAAGTCCGTGATGCCCGCTCCGGCCGCCGCCGGGAACAACTGCTCAAGCGCGGGCAGGAAAAGCTGCCGCAGTGCGGCGGTCGGCATATCTACGAAATCGTCCGCAGCCGATAGCGACACCGCCAGGTACTGCCCGGCCGTCAGGCCAGATTGCCTGGTCTTGTCAAATACCCACTGAACCGGCGAATCCACTGCGGCGGCGAAGGGCAGCTGCGTGACCTGCCGGTCGTAGATCACGTGCACGTTCACGATCGGCGAGTAACCGAGGTGCTCGAATTCTGGTGCCTGCGTGACCCCGGCGCTGCCCGCCAGCCGGGCTGCCTGGCCCGGCGGAACGGCGAGCACCACGGCGTCGGCCAGGATCGAAGCCCCGCACGCGTCAGCCGGACCTGCGATCTCTGTGCTGGCGCTTTCTGTGCTCGCGCCGTCCGGAGTGTCACCCTCCGCGCCAGCTTCGCCCCGGCTCAGCCCGATCCGGAAGCTAGCGCCCGGCAGCCGCTCGATGCTCGCCGCCCTGGCGCCGAGCCGTACCTCAGCGCCGACGCGCTCCAATAGGGCGGCTGTCGCGTCGGCGTGCAGCCCGCCCAGCGGCACCTTCGCCATGCCGATGTCGGCGGCATCGCGCCGGCCGAGTAGCGCTGTCTTGATCACGGTGGCCGCAAGCCCGACGTTGGCGTCGTCGCCGCCGATGTTCAGCGCGGAGATGATGAACAGGTCCCATAGCCGCCGGCGGGCGCGCTCGTCCTGGCCGCGCACGGCCAGCCACTCCCCCAGCCGCTGCCGGTCCAGGTCCGGGCTGGCCGGATCGGCGAACCGGAACGCAAGCGCCGCCCTGCCTACCTTGGCCCGCTCAGCAAGCGAGAGCAGCGGGTAGCGGGCGAGAGCCCCGGCGAAGTGCAGCGGACTCGGCAGCGAACTGCGGCGCAGCCGAGCGTGCCCATTGCCCGTTCCCGTCAGGATGGTGACGTCGAAGCGCTCCTGGATCGATACCTGGTCCGTAACGCCGAGCCTGGCCAGCAGGTCCTGATAGCTGGAGCAGCAGCGCAGGAACACGTGCTGGCCATTGTCGATCATCATGCCGGCGCGCGGGTACGACGACGCAGCGCCGCCGAGCCGGGGGCGGGATTCGAGCAGCGTGACGGCGGCGCCCGCATCGCGCAGGCTGACGGCGGCGGTGATCCCGGCGAGTCCGCCGCCGACCACAACAACGCGGCGCTGGCTCATGGCCGCCACGCCGACGGCCGGGCGCTCGTCCTGCGGCGCCCGATGCCCGCCAGCGCTGCCACGGCGATCAGGGCCTTCTCGCGCCCCGGCAGCGACATCCGGGCCGCCAGGGCCGCTTCCGGGCGCGCGGAGATGTGCTCGAGCAGCCGCCGGTAGATGCCGGCCATCGCCCCGGTGCAGGCTGCGCTCCGTCGGTCCAGCAGCGGCATCAGCTGCATGCCGGTGGCGTACCAGCCTCTGGCCCTGTCAGCCTCGAACCTGATCAGCTCAGCCATCGGGCCTGCCATGGTGCCGGCGCCGTCGGCGCCCGTGCCGGCCGGCGTCAGTGAGCAGCCGAACTGTGCCAGGTCATCGGCGGGCAGGTAGACCCGGCCGTTGCCGAGGTCCTCCCGGATGTCACGGAGGATGTTCGTGAGCTGCAGCGCGACGCCAAGTGAATCGGCCAGCGGTGAGGCCACGCTGGGGTCGGCGCAGCCGAAGACGCCGAGCGACAGCCTCCCGATCGATCCGGCCACGCACCGGCAATAGTGCTCAAGATCAGAAAACGTCGCATAGCTAACACCGCGGACGTCAGCCTCGCAGCCGTCGATGAGCTCGTGGAAGGCGGCGAGCGGGACGGCGAACCGGTCCGCAGCATCGCGAAGTGCGATCAGCACCGGGTCGCGGGTCTCGGCTGCGTCCGCCGCAGTGCCGGCTGCCAGTGCCGTGACGGACTCCCGTGCCGCAGCCAGCTGCGCCACTTTGTCCGGCACCGGCAAGGTGCCGTCGCCGATGTCGTCGACACGGCGGGCGTAGGCGTAGACGGCCGACAGCGCCCGGCGCTTATCGACTGGCAGCAGGGCGATGCCGTACGCGAAGTTCTTGGCCTGCTGGCGCGTGATGGTCTCGCACTGCCGGTAAGCAGCCTCCACGTCGGCGGACTCGGGTGCGTGCACCGTCATCGCGTCACCGCCCCCGCGCCAGTGCCCTGGCCAGCTCCAGGACTGTCCGGCTCTTGGCTGGGCGTGGTGTGGTCGCAAGCACGTCGTAGTCCGCGCCAGCGATCGCCACCAGTGCCGCGCGGCCGCCCGCGACGTAGCCGGCTACCGCGATCCGCGCTGCGCCGTGTAGCTGGCCGACGAGCGGTGCGCCTGCGCCGATCAGCGCTCCGGCCCGGTCGGCCTCCGCTGCGATGAGGCGGCGCAGCCGAGTCGGCGCCGTCCCGACTGCCAGATCCTCTTCGGTGCAGCCGTGGGCGCGCATGTCGGCAGCGGGCAGGTAGATGCGGCCGGCCCGGTAGTCCTCGGCAACGTCCTGCAGGTGCTCCACGATCTGCAGGCCGCTGCAGACCGCATCCGATAGCTGAACCCGGTCCGGCGTCCAGGACCCGAAGACGTACAGCACGATCTGCCCGACCGGGTTGGCCGACAGCGCGCAGTAGCCGAGCAGGTCGTCGAACGTCTCGTACCTGGTGACGACCTGGTCCTGCTGGTTCGCGGCGATCAGGTCGCGAAACGGCTGCACCGGGATCCTGCAGTCAGTGATGACCCCGGCCAGCCCGCGTACCGCCGGATGCCGCGGCTGGCTGGCAGCGGGTGCTGGCCGACCCTGCTCGCCTGCGGCCGCGTACAGCCGGCGGAGGTCCTCATCCAGCTCCGCGAGGAGCCTGGGCCGCTCGCTCACCGGCGCCTCGTCGCCGATGTCGTCAACCGTCCTGGCGTATTCGTATACCGCCATCAGATGGCCGCGGTAGCGGCGCGGCAGCAGCCGCAGCGCTACCGGAAAGTTCTCGGCTGCCGCTTTGTCTGCCAGGATCCCCGATTCGGGCGAAACGGGCGCAGGCGGGTGAGCCAGAGTCGCCTCAGTCCCGGCCTGGTCGCGAGTCATGATCTCTATTTGCGCACGGCTCGCCAAGCTGATGCAAACAGTGACGTGGCCGTCACCTGATATTGACGTCAGCTTCAGCACCGATCACGCTCTCGCAAAGTAGACTTGACCTGCGACGAAGCAACCGGGAGCGAACTTTGCGAAGTTTATGCATGAGTTAATCAGCTAAGTACGCTATGTTGCTAATACGAAATTGTGGCCACAGCGGCGACCCCACCGTGTCCGCGAGACAGGTCACGGACTAGTCTCCGAGCATGAGCCGGGATCCCAGCCTGGGCCCCGCTTAGGAGGGCTCGTCGTCGCGAGGGGGAGCCCGGGACGCGCGGAGTCGCGTTTGCCGTTAGGGGATCAAGCCCACGGCAGCGCAGCTCAGCCAGAGATGAGGGCGAGCCTGACGGACCGCGCCGCCGATCAGACCCAGCCGCTCCGTCCGTCCGAGGACGGCGGTGTTCCCGCGCTGCAGCGCGAACTCGGAGCCCACGGGCGCGAGACCGTGCGCAGGCTGCTCGAGGCTGGCCTGGCTGAATTCGACGAGGCTGGCTTCCAGTCAGCCCGCGTCGAGGACATTGTCCGGCGGGCCAAGACCTCGCACGGGACCTTCTATCTGTACTTTGCGAACAAGGACGACCTCTTCCGGACGCTGCTGCGCGACGCACTGGTCGACATGTCCGACATCGCAGACGAGTTCCCGGTGGTGACCAGCAACGAAGCCGGCCGGACCGCGCTGCGGCGCTGGGTGGAGCGCTTCAGCGAGCTCTACGCCAGGCACGGCACCGTGATTCGCATTCTCAGTCAGGCGGACGTCGTCGGCGAGAGCGTCTTCGGCGACGGACTGCAGTTGCTGTTCCGCGTCGCTGAGGCTATGACCCAAGGGATGACCGCCGCCGATGGCGGGCCGGCGAGGGGCTGCGTACCGAGCATGCCGAGCTGACCGCCGTCGCCTGCCTCATGATGCTCGAGCGGGTGAACTACCTGATGAGCGCCGTTGAGGTGCACCTGCCGAAGGCAGAGATGATCGACCGGATCACCGCGATCATGTACGCGGCATTCCGGTCCTGAGCGCTTCTCGCTGGCTCTGCCAGAGGCCGATCGCTCCCGGCTCGAGCCGACACCCTGGAACTTCCGCCTGACCAGTTCGTCATCACTGGTGGGAACCGAACCGGTCTGTTGGCGCGACAGAGAGTGCATGGGACTTTGCGAGCGGCTGCGGGCATGACGCCGGGGGCAGTCGAGCGCGACGACGCGGCGTTGTTGCGCGCGGTGGCGCGCGGTGATGAGGGGGCTCTTGCCGCGCTGTATGACCGGCATGCGGGCTGGCTGACTGTCCGGATGACGCGCCGGTGCGCGATGCCGGATGTGGTCGACCAATCGGTCCAGGACACGTTCCTGGCCTTGTGGCTGGGCGCGGGCGCCTACCGCGGGGACGGGGATGTGGCCGCGTTCATCTGGGGCATCGCTATCCGCCGGCTGATCGAAGCGGTCCGACGGGAGAACGGCTGCCGTCGGCTGCCGTGGCGCGCCGCGGAGCCGGAGGCGGTCGTGTCGGCCGAGGATCAGGTGCTGGTCGGCATCGAGCACGGCCGCCTGGGTCAGGCCCTGGCTGAGCTGTCACCAGAGCTGCGCAGCGCCATCGAGGCGACCGTGCTGGACGGTCTGACCTGCGCGGAGACGGCCGTCCTGCTGGGCGTGGCGGAAGGCACCGTGAAGTCCCGCTGTCACCGGGCCCGGGTGGCGCTGCGCGCCGCGCTCGCGGAGCAGAACGGCGGACCTGAGACAGCGGCAACTCGCCGAGAAGCCTGGGGAACATCATGACGAGCTCATTTCCCGGCCCGGCCGGGCCTGCGGCCGGCCCAAGCGCGCACGCGGGCGGAGATCTCCTGGCCGGTTATGCCGCCGGGACCGTCGACATCGGCGTTGTCTGGTCGGTCGAGGCCCACCTGACCGGATGCCCGAGCTGCCGATCGGCACTCTCAGAGCACGTGGACGCACGGCGGCTGGCCCGCAACCGGTCCGTGCTACTGGTGCGCGCCGCGCTTCCCGAGGGTGGGCGGATGCAGCGCCTGCTGTGCCGTTGCGGCATCCCCGACCATCTGCTTCGCCTCCTCGCGGCGACGCCGTCGTTGCGCAGGTCCTGGCTGCTATCGGTGGCAGGCGTGCTGGCCGTAGTGGCCGGAGAAGCCGCGGCTGTCAGCTACGGCTGGATCGGGGCCGGGCCGCCCGCGGGCCTGGCTGGAAATCTGGATCCCGAGTTCCTGGCGCCGTTCCTGCTGGTGGCTCCCCTGCTGGTGCTGGCGGGGGTGGTGGCGGCATTCCTGCCGATGTTCGACCCCGCCTCCCGGCTAGCGGTCGCCGCTCCCTTCTCCGGCTTCACCTTGCTGCTGGTCCGTTCGCTCTCTGCGCTGGCCGCCGCGCTGATCCCTGTTTTCGGCGCCGCATTCGTCGTGCCCGGACCCGGATGGCTGCCGGTGGCGCTGCTGCTGCCGTCTCTCGCGTTGTGCGCGTTCGCGCTCGCGGCCGCGGCCGTCCTTGATCCCCGCGCCGCAGCCGTCGCCGCCGCGGCGCTGTGGGCTGTGCCGGGGCTGCTGCTGGCGGCAGCACACGTCCCGCTGCTGATAGTGCAGCGCAACGCCCAGTTCGCATGCGCCGTGGTGCTGTGCGTCTCCGTCGTGGTGCTGTGCCTGCGCCATGACCGCTTCGAGTTGGGATGGATGAGATGACCGTGAACGTGCGCACCGCGGCTGTCCGTGTCGACAGCCTGTCCCGGCGGTACGGCGCCACCAAGGCGCTGGACGATGTCGATCTCACCCTGGAGCGGGGAATTACCGGCCTGCTCGGCCCGAACGGCGCGGGTAAAACGACCCTGCTGTCGATCCTGGCCACCGTCAACGAACCGGACGCGGGACGGGTGTCAGCGTTCGGACTGGACCCCCGCGATTCGGCAGAGCGGGTGGAGATCCGCCGGCGGCTTGGCTACCTCCCCCAGGAGCTTGGGTACCACCGGCACTTCACGGTCGCTGGTTTCCTGGACTACGTAGCAATCCTGAAGGAGATCACCGACCGGCGCCGCCGCGCCGAGGAGGTGGCCAGGGTGCTCGCAGCCGTCGGGCTAGAAGGCCGCGCCCGCATGCGGATACGCGCACTGTCCGGCGGAATGCGGCAGCGATTGGGGATCGCCCAGGCGCTGCTGGGCCAGCCTGAGCTGCTGATCCTGGATGAGCCGACCGCCGGGCTTGACCCGGAGCAACGGCTGCGGGTCCGGGAGCTGCTCTCGGATCTGCCCGGCGATCCGGTGATCCTGCTGTCCACCCATCAGGCCGACGACATCGCTGCGATCTGTCCCGCGGTCGTCGTCCTGCTGCAGGGGCAGATCCGCTTCGCAGGTACCCCGGCCGAGCTGGCCGCCACCGCGGCCGGGCAAGTGTGGGCGGCAGCCAGCCGCGACGCGCGCGCACACCTGTCCTGGCGCGGCGGGGACAGCCGATGGCGGCACATCGGCGACCAGCCGCCGACCGACGCCGAACTGGTCGCACCGACGGTCGAGGACGGCTACCTGCTGCTGTCCCACGCGGCAGGCTCGCGATGACCGCGACCAACGGTGTTCCAGCGCTCTCTGGCGCGGACGCAGCTGTCCCGACCAGCAGTTACGCCAGGCCGGGCAGCACCGCGCGGTCGCGTGCTCCCCGGCTGCGGACGGCGCTGGCTATCGCCAGGGTGGAAGCGTCCTTGCTGGCCCGCAGCCTGCTGGTACTTGCCGGGCTGGTGGCCGGCGGTGCCGTGGTCTGGCTCACCATCCGGTCAGCGGAACCGTTGTGGTGGAACGTTGGCTGGCGGATCGGATTCGGGCAGCTCGTCCTCGCTGCGGCCGTCCTGGCCGCTGCGCAACTGGCCGCCGGACGGGCCCGGCGCAACGCCATGGCGGAGTTGTACGCCAGCTTCCCGGCCACAGCTGGCACCCGCACCATCGCGCATCTGGCCGGTCTGGTGGGAGCCGTGCCCGCAAGCCTGTTGCTGGCCGGCGCCTTCGCGGTGGTGGTACAACTCGAAGGCGCCATCGGGGCCCCGAGCGTCGCGGTGCTAGCAGGCGGCCCGCTGCTGGTGATCGCCGCAGGAGCGGCCGGGATCGCGATCGGCACGCGATGCTCGCATCCACTGGCCGGCGTGCTCGGCGCCCTAGCCCTGTTCCTGAGCTCCGGGCAGTCCCACCTGCCCTGGGCAGCCGGGGCGTGGCTGTACCCGTGGAACAGCTTCTCTGATCAGCTAGGCTCCCTGCCCGCCCCGCTTGCCGGATATCCTCCGGCCGGCGCGCACGCACTGGAACTCGCTGGTCTTGCCGTCCTTGCCGGAATCGTGGCGCTCGCGATGACTGTCGGCCGCGCCCGGGCTCGGGCCTGGGGCGGGCTGGTGACGGCAGGCATCGCCGCGTTGGCGGTGATCAGCTTCGCGGGAGCCCTGCAGCTGCGGCCCGTTCCCGCCACGGGCCTGAACCACCTGGTAAGCGAGGTCGCCGATCCGGCCTCGGTGCAGCGCTGCACGACCGTCAACCAGGTCCGGTACTGCCTCTATCCCGGCTTCGGCTCTCTGCTGCCGTCGCTGGAGGCCCCGGTCAATGAGGTGCTGGCGCACCTGCCCGCCCGCCCCTCCCAACCGCTGACGGTGCGGCAGGTCGCACCGCTGTCCGTCCCCGACTCGACCCTCACACACGGCCACCCGGGTCGGGAGGTATCCCGGTGGGACGCGCGGGCGCAGGGCGCGCCGGGTAGCGACGGCGCCGCTCCGCCATCGGCGATATACCTGCCGGTGGGGTCATGGCCTGCCGCTGGCGGCCAGCTCGCTGACGCACATTTCGACCTGGCTCTGATCGCAGCCGAATGGGCGGTCCGCATCCCGCCGCAAGCGAGCGGCCGCCCGAGCGCCCGGGTGTTCCTGCCATGTGTGCCGCTGGACCAGGCGCGCGAGGCTATCGCGATCTGGCTAGCCATCCTCGCCACCCACCCTCCAGCCTCCGAGCTCCAGGATGGCCTGTGGCCCGGCATTGGCCACTTCGGGGCGGACGTCCGCAACACCGTCGTCCCGACCTGGACGTATCCCGGCATGGGTGGCAGCATCGTCATCGCGCCCGGGGGCGGTCCGCAAAACACCGCCGCCGGATACCTGCTTGCCAAGGCGATGACGAGGCTGCCAGAACAGAAGGTCAGCGGCGTTTTTGCGGGCGCGTGGGGTAGATGGCTGAACTGGCACACCACTGACGCCCAGCTCGCCGCCGCGCTCGGCATACGGATGCCCAGCGTCTCTGCCGGCGTGACGAGCCCATCGGGCAGGACGAATGCGGCCGAGCCGGGCAACGGGCCAGGGAACCCGCTGTGCACCAGCTGACGCTGGCTCCCGCCAGGGTAGACCCGCGCCGCCTATCCTGGCTCCGCGCGCTGCCACTGCTCGCCCGGCACGTCGCTGCGACGATGCCATGGGTCACGCTGCTCACCGGCTGCCTGGCCGGCACCGCCTACCTCGCTGTCATGACCTACATCGCCGACACCTCACATTGGCTGCTCAGCCAGGGCTACGTCCGCCTCGCCTTCCTGCCTGCCGTCGCGGCGCTGGCATTCGTGCTCAGCGCCCCGTTCCGGCCGCTCACCCAGACCACCCCCGTCCCGGCGTGGGTGGCCCCGGCCGGGCAGCTCCTGCTGGCCGCACCGGTCCTGGCGGCAACCTGCTGGGCGCAGCTGCGCATCATGGCCGACGGCATCCCGCCGCACACCTTCGGCCATCAGCCCGCCGTGTACCCGCTGATAGTCCAGCTCGCAGCTTGGTGCGCGGTCGCCGTGGCCGCCGCAGCTTGCATCGATCGGTCCCGCTACGCCGACCTCGGTGGCGCCATCGCCGTACCCGTCAGCTTCGCAGGCATCGCGTTCGTCTGGTACACGCCCGTCATAAGGAAACTCCTGGTCGAGCCGCCGGCCACCACGTCCGGCGTTACCATCGCTTGGTCCGCCATCGCGACGGCCGCATTGGCCCTGACCTGTCTGGCGCTGCGAGACCAGTGGCACCGCTACACGCGCAATCTCCGCCGTCGCCGCGCGGCTAGCGGCGTGGGCGGCGGGCGAGTCGGCCCACAGGCCCGGGACTGACAAAGCAGATTCAGCTCCACGCAGTCCGAATCGACTCAAACGTTTCCACAGCCGCCGTCGGCGCCTACATCGCCAAAGGCGGCAACTGGACGACCGCCGAGGAAGTGACCAGAGGCTACCTCAAGACAGCGGAACCGACGGCAGAACACCGTTCCAGATCCTCGCCGACTACTACCAGAACGGCGACACCCGCGACCGCGACCTCTGGCACCGAAACCATCATCCACATGCCCTACAGGACCTAGGCCGCTTTTCCGGGCAAACCACCATACCGCTACGTCGTATTCCGCTACGCTTTGCCCGCATTAACGGACCCGGCTCGAGGCTGCGGCCCGGATTGCCCTGGAGCTCCGGCACAGTACATGGGGAGTAGCGTGCGCGCAACGCCGAAGCGATGGCTGCTGGCAGCTTGTCCGGTGATTCTGGCGTGCGTCATGACGGCCGGCTGCACACAAAATGGGAACCCGGCCGCGGCGCCGCCACCGAGGGAGTCCGCCTCAAGTACCTTTTCGCCGATCCCTGCCGCCAGCTCGTCCGCTCCGACTACGAGCCCGTCAGCTTCGGCTCCGGTCGGCGTGCAGAATCTTGCTGTCACTGCCTCCGTGCGCCGCGAGCTGATCGCGGCCTACGTCGCCTACAAGCACTTCAAGTCCTCTGACGTCGCCGGGGCCGCTCCACGCAGCATCTACTACGCCTACGACCCTGCTGATGACACCTATTGGGCGATGGCCGACTTCCTCCTCAGCAGCACGGCATCGCTTGATGATCAAGTCGAAATGCAGGATGGCGGGAATGTGGGGCTCTTCACCAGGACTGCGAGCGATGCCTGGCAGGTGCGTAATCCAGGCTTTCCGCCGGCATGCGAGGTCCTCGCTTTGCTCCCGAAAGCTGTGATTACCGTGTGGGCGCTGCCGACACCGGTCTGCCCTACCGCTGCGCCGACGACGTGACGTGGCTCGAAGGATGCCGGCCGAGGGGACGTCGCCGATGCGGGCTTCGTGCGCGTCGTGAAGCACAAAGCCCCACGGTGCGCCCCGGGAGTCGAGCCGTTGACCCTGGCTCAAGCCCTGGCGGAACAGAGGCGGAACAGAGCCCTATCCGGAGCCTCTGATGGCTGAAAAAGCGCAGGTCAAACGGCAGGCGGCGGGCGAGCTGGCCTGTAGGCCGGGTTCTGTGCGCCCGCTCGCGCGGGCCGGCGGCCATCCATCTAGGACTGCCGTTGCCGACAGTCTCGTGCGGTCTACCCGCGAGCATCGGGCGGGCAGCCCTCAATCGCTCGCGCAGGAGCGCACCGCTGCGGGTGCGGCTCCCTCTTGACCTTGCTCCGGGTGGGGTTTACCAAGCCGCTCAGGTCGCCCTGAGCGCTGGTGGTCTCTTACACCACCGTTTCACCCTTACCGCCGGACGAATCCGGAGGCGGTCTGTTTTCTGTGGCACTATCCCGCGGGTCACCCCGGGTCGGCGTTACCGACCACCCTGCCCTGCGGAGCCCGGACCTTCCTCGGCATGCCGGAGACCAGCATGACGCGGCCGCCCGGCCAACTCGCCCGCCGCTTCGCTCCAGGATATGCGTCACGCGCACTCTGGTCAGTAACACGCGGCGGGCGGCCCCGGCTTCATCGCCGGTGCCGCCCGCCACACTGCGAGCTACGAACCTCGAGCTCAGTGAATGAGCCTGCCGAGCAGGCTGCCGTACTCACCGTTGCTGCTGTCGGACTGCGACGGAGCTGACATGCTCATCGAGGACGTCGTGCGCGCTGCGCTTGACGCCGAGCGGCTGGCGGCTGGCCTGCTGGCTGGCCGGCGAGCTGCCGGGCGTGATCGCGCCGCTGTCGCCCGCGGCCGCGACGAGGTCGACCTTGAGCCTGAGCCTGAGGTCGTCGACGTTCCCGGCTTCGCTGCCCTGGACGCGGTGGTCCGCGACCTGGTGGAGCTCGTCCGGGTGGCCGTGCCGCGAGCAGCAGAAGGCCTCGTCGAGGTAGTCCGGCGCCTCGTGGTCGTCGTCCTTGACGTCCCCGCTGCCCGGCGGGCCGGTGCCGCAGCCATGACCTTCGCCGACGACATCTTCTTGGCCGCATCCGTCAGGGCCTTGGCGGCCTGCATCATGGCCTTGGTCGCGGTGTTCATCGACTGCATCGCCGAGGACATCGTCTTTGCCGACGCGGTTGCCTTGACAGCCGCGGACGTCATCTTGGTCGCTGCCGACGTTACCTTGGTGGCCGCCGACGACACATTCCTGGCGGCGGTAGCCGGGGTTGCCGAGCCGGCGCTCGCCGTCGTCCGCCGCGCCGTGCTCCTGGCGGCCGTCCCCCGGGTTGCCGTCGTGCGGCCTGCGGTCGTGCGGCGTGCAGTCGTCCGGCGCGCGGCGGTGGAACCAGACGCAGTCGATCGCGACGTTGACCTGCCGGTAGCGCGCGAAGCGGTGCTCCGGGCCGTCGGGGTCGTGGACCGAGCCGACCTCGTCGTCGTGCTGCGAGACCTCGACGATGCGCTTGACGATCTAGAGCTTGAACTTGGCTTTGATCGGCTCGCAGTGCCTCTTGACGCACTGCGGCTGACCGACCTGCTGCGAGCGGTACTCGCCGAACCACGGCGGCCCGCCGCACGGGTCGTTGACTGAACAGGCACTGATCTCCCCCCGTCTTGATCAATTACGAGGAGTGCTATTCCACACACCGCGTGTATTTACACACACGGCGGCCTGTTCGCTCAGAACATTGAACACAACCGGGCTGAAATCGTGTCCTATTCGCGGTCGCTCGCAGCCAGGGCTGTCGCTGTCACGGCCGTCGCAAGTGCGCGGTGTCGTTCAGCGACCGTAGCAAAGCGGGTCCGTCAGCGAACCACGCGGCCTCGGAGACCGACGCGACATCCAGGTGAATCCGGAACAGCGCCGCGGCGGGCGCGAGCAGCGCGCGGCACACGATGGTCTTGATCGGCGTCACGTGACTGACGACGACCACCGTCTTGCCGTTATGGGCCACGAGCAGCCGGTCCAGCCCGGCGTCCACGCGCTCCGCGACCGACGCGAAGCTCTCGCCGCCAGGCGGCGCGGCGTCGGCTGCCGCCATCCACGCCGACATCTCGTCGGGCCAGCGAGCCATGACTTCCGCGAAGGTCATGCCCTCCCAGCTGCCAAAATCAGTCTCCGCCAGGTCATCGTCGGCCTCCAGCGGCGCTCCGGTGCGCTCCGCCACAGCCAGCGCCGTCCGCCACGCGCGCTGCAGCGGTGAGCTCAGGATCACGTCAACGTCGCCGCGCTCGGCGATGGCCGCTGCGGCAGCCGCCGCTTGCTGCAGGCCGAGATCGGTCAGCGGGATGTCGCCGCGGCCGGCGAACCGGCGCTCTACCGAGAGCGCCGTCTGGCCGTGCCGCAGCAGCAGCGTCGTAGTGGGCCGGCCGTGCGGCGGCCGCCAGCCGGTGGCCGCCGGAGCTGAGTGGTTACTGACTGAGTCGTTACTGGCTGAGTCGTATCTGGCTGAGTCAGAGCCCGGACTCATCGGTCCTGACCAGGATCCGCCGGCATTCCTCGCACCGCAGCACATCATCCGGGTCAGCCGCGCGGATGGCATTGAGGTCGACGGTATTCAGCGACAGGTGGCAGCCCTGGCACTGACCGCGCCGCAGCGCGGCCGCTCCCACCCCGCCGTGCTGGGCGCGCAGCCGGTCGTACAGGTCGAGGAGGTCGGCTGGCTGCTGAGCGACGACCGCTGCACGGCGGTCGGACGCCTTCGCGGTCTGCTCGGCCAGCTCGGCGAGTGCGGCATCCCGGCGGCCCGTGACTGCGGCGGCATCTGTGGCGACGGTAGCGCGCTCGGCACCGCCCTCTTTCGCCGGCTCTGGGCGGCCTCGAGCCGTTCCATCACGTCGAGCTCGACGTCCTCTAGATCTGACTGGCGGCGGAGCAGTGACTCGATCTCCGACTGAAGGTTCTCCAGCTCACGGGGCGAGCTCACCTGGCCCGCGTCTAGCCGTGCCCGGTCGCGCCCGATGCGACTGCGGACCTGCTCGACATCGGCATCAGCCTTGGCCTGTTCCCGCCTCAGATCCCCTTCCCGTGCCTCCAGGGCGGCCAGCTCATCGCGTAGCTCCCTGTCGCGCTGCTCTAGCTGGCTGAGCTCGGCGTGCTCGGGCAGGATACGACGGCGATGCTCTAGCCTGCCCAGCTCAGCGTCAAGATCGGCGAGCTCCAGCAGTCGCAGCTGCGCTTCGGGGGATGCTTTCACGCTCGCCACGTTAGCCTGCCGCGATTGCAAATGTCGCGTCGGCGGTCCCACACGCGACCGGCCGGGCGGGCGGACGCCGCGCGGGTTACCGGACTCGTTTGCCGTCAGTCGCCGAGCCCGACCATGACGACAGGCGCTGACGTCGGCTGGCGTGCTCCGCTGGCTGGCTCGACGGTTATCGCCAGGTGATCACCACGGCTCAGCCCGCCCACCACCATGGGTCCCGTCATGCCGTGCCGACTGGCGGGCAGCATTCCCGCCGCGCTGTCCCCGCCGGGCCCCATCAGCCAGAGCTCGTATGCCTTCGAGGCAGGAAGCCTGGTCAGGTCGCTGGCGATGAACACCAGCGCATCCGCCCGGTGCGACATCACGACCGTCGCCCTGCCGCCGGTACTGATCTGCGCGGTCAGCGTCGTCGCGTCGCGCGCGCCCAGGATCTTGGCTATCGCAGCGTCGCGCTGCTGGGCAGCCGTGAGCCTGGTCTGCATCGAGCCCATGTGCAGGCCGAAGACGGTCGCTGTCACAGCCAGCACCACTGCTGCGAGCACCGCCACCCTGGCCAGCCACGGACGCGCAGGCAGCCGCACCGACTCGACGTGCCAGCCCCAGCTCGCTGGCCAGCCGCGGATCGCCAGCCGCCGGCCCTGCTGTCCGTCCACCAGCGGAGGTAGCTGCCTGATCCTGCTCGCGGCCTGCATGGTCAGCTCGCGCAGCTCTGGCCGCGGCGGCACGGACGCCGCCGCGGCCAGCCGTGCAGTCGCCTCCCGTAGCCCGCGGACATCGGCGCGGCACTGCTCGCAGGTGAGCAGGTGACGCTCGAAGCTCGCCCGGTCGGCCGGCGAGACGGCATCCATGACGTAGGCACCTACCAGAGTGTGCAGTCCTGCGCTGCGAGTTCGCATCACTCCACCTCCAGGCAGTCCCGCAGCCGGATGAGGCCGTCGCGCATCCGCGTCTTGACAGTGCCGACGGCGACGCCCAGCAGCTGCGCTACTTCCCGGTAGCTGTAGCCGCCGTAGTAAGCGAGCGTCACCGATTCGCGCTGCAACTCCGTCAGGCCGGTCAGGCAGCGCCGCACCCGCTCCCGGTCCAGGGTGATCTCGACCGTCTCGCTGACCTCGTCATACGCGATCGATGCGGTGGCCGCACGCAGCTCCCGCTCCGCCGCGCGCTGCTCGGACCTCACCCGGTCCACTGCCCGGCGGTGGGCCACTGTCGTAATCCACGCGGTAGCCGATCCGGCCGAGGCATCAAACCGCGCCGCGGTCCGCCAGACCTCCAGCAAGACCTCCTGCATGACCTCCTCGGACTGGGCAGGGTCGCGGAGCACGCGCCGCGCGATACCGAGCACGGCGGGCGCTGCCTGGTCATACACCGCCTTGAAAGCAGCCTGGTCACCCCTGGCGACCTTCGCCAGGGTGGCCTCAAGGCTCTCTGCATCAGGGCGCTGGCCAGGACGGATGCGCCGAGCGCCGTCAGCCGGGTCGCCGCCTACCACGTTCACATCTCTCTATTCGTCGCCGGATCGGCTATCGGCTTGCCCGCCTCGCCGGCCAGAGCGGGCCGGTCCGGGCAATCCGCCCATCGCCCTGCTACGAATACCGGTGTGACCTCATCACAACCCAGGTTCAGCCGCGCCGCCCTCGCCGGCGCCGGAGCGCTCGTCGGACTCGTCACGGCTCTGGTCGCGCTCGCCGTCGCTCAGGTCGTCGCGGCCCTGCTCAGCGCGCCGATCGGCGAGCCAGTCGCTGCCGTCGGCGAGCTTTCCATCGACCATACGCCACCGGCGCTGAAGAACTTCGCGATCCGAGAGTTCGGCTCGAGCGACAAGACCGTCCTGGTCTGGGGCATCCGCGGCGTCCTGATCATCTTCGCCGCCGTGATCGGCATACTCGCCGTCCGCAAGCTCTGGCACGGCATGGTGGGGCTGGCCGTCTTCGGCGCCATCGGCGTCTATGCCGCCCTCAGCCAGCCCACCGCGACGGCCACAGATGCGCTGCCGTCCCTGGTCGGCGCGGGCGTGGCCACTTTCGCGCTGAGGTACTTCAGCCTCCGGGCCGCCCCGCTGGCAGCGATACAGCGGTCCAGGCCACCCGACCATCCCGCCCCTGGCCTGCCAGAACGCGCGCAGCCCAGTGGCCCGGCCTGGCGACCGATTGAGTCGGCCGGGCGCGCCGGCCTCGAGCTGGCCCCGGACCGGCGCCGGTTCCTGCTCGGGAGCCTCGCGGCAGCGGGCATCTCGCTGCTGACCTACGCCGGCGGGTCCTGGGTGGCTGAGACAAAGGACGTCGGCACCATCCAGGCGGCACTCAAGCTCCCGCCGGCTGCAGTAGCGGCTCCGCCGCTGCCGGCGGGCGCGGACCTGAAGATCCCGGGGCTGAGCAGCTTCATCACCCCGAACAGCAACTTCTACCGGGTCGACACCGCCATCGTGCTGCCGGAAATCGCCCCGGCCAACTGGCAGCTGCGGATCCACGGCATGGTCCGGAAGGAAATCGTGCTGAGCTTCAAGGACCTGATCAAGCGGCCGCTGATCGAGGACTACATCACGCTGTGCTGCGTGTCTAATCCGGTTGGCGGCCTGTACATCGGCAACGCCAAGTGGCTAGGCGCGAGCCTGCGCGGCCTGCTCCAGGAAGCCGGCATCAAGGCGGGCGCGAGCCAGCTGCTCGCCACCTCGTCGGACGGCTTCACCTCGGGCTCTCCGGTGCAGGTCGCGATGGACAGCGGCCGGGACTCGCTGCTTGCGGTCGCGATGAACGACGCCGCCCTGCCGGTCGCGCACGGCTTCCCGGTCCGGCAAGTGATCCCGGGGCTGTACGGCTACGTCTCAGCGTGCAAGTGGATCGTCGACATCGAGGTGACGACGTACGAGGCTGCCCAGGCGTACTGGGTGCCGCGCGGCTGGTATGCCCAGGCACCGATCAAGACCGAGTCGCGCATCGACGTGCCGACGGGCCAGAGCCCGATCAAGGCCGGACAGCGGGTCTCGGTTGCCGGAGTGGCCTGGGCCCAGCACAAGGGCATCGAGGCGGTCGAGGTGCGCGTCGGGAGCGGGCCATGGCAGCAGGCCAGGCTCGCCGCCGTTCCGGATCTCGATACATGGCGGCAGTGGGTGTACGAGTGGGACGCTGACGTGAGGCCTGGCAACTACCTGATCGAGGCACGGGCCACCGACAAGACCGGCTATACGCAGACGGCCCTCCAGGAACCGCCGGAGCCGAACGGCGCGACCGGCTACCCGGCCGTCAGTGTCCAGGTGACCAGCTGAGCGTGAACGCGGCTAGCTGACCGGACTCACAGCAGCTGGTCACGTACTGACCCGTACATGTACGCACCCAGCCATCGGCCGAGCTCGTCAAAGAACAGCCGGCGCCCGTCACCGTCGTCCTGCCCCGGTCGTTCGCCCGCTCGCGGCAGATGCAGCAAGGTCACGTGGCTGCCCAGCTGTGCAGCCGCAGGTGCCGGACGGCGCTGCCGCAGCGGCCACCGGCTGGTGGCATCGCGAGGGACGCGTCCGTCATCGGCCAGCGTGAGCCCGGTAACGACGAGCACCGGGCAGCTGATGCTGAGCTTCACGGACCGGACTGGCAATTCGGGCTCGTAGAGGATGAGCGCGTCCGCACGGTCGTCTCCCCCGGCCCGGCCGCCCATCCAGAGCGCGGCGGCGAGTGCTCCCCGCCCTTGCGCGGCGACGATCACCGAGCCGATCCCGTCGGCCTGGCGCAGCTGCATGCAGGCGGCATCAAGGTCGGCGCAGGCAGATGCGAGCGAGCGGGCCCCCGGCCGTGCGGTCAGCCGGTGCGGCACGCGCAGGCCTGCCAGATAGAAGTGAAAGGCGCGCTGGGTAAACCAGTCGGCCACGTCTGATGGCACTACGGGGTCCCCGGCCGCCTGGACGTGCAGCATCGCACGCCGGCTCGGCTGCAGCGACCGGCGGCGGAACATGACGGTCTCAGGCCGGGCTGCGGCCTGCGTGCCGTCAACCTCTTCGGTGCCCTTGATCGCCCCTGTGCCCGCCATGGTCTCGTACCCCTCGGCGGCACTGCGGCTCATGCTGACGCTCACGCGCTCCCCCGTCCCGGCTGCGTTAACGCCGGCAGATCGCTCCGTGCTCCCAGGCCCGATCCCAGGCTGCCGTGCACGGAACGTTAGGCATAAGTCTCGCACTGTAATCGGCCACTCGCCCGCCGAACACGCCATCGCGGCCTCAGCACAGCCGACAGTTCATCCGCTCGTACCTTGCCCGGTCGCCGGAATTACACGTTTAATGGCAGGGAACGTGGGTCTGCCCGTGCTGGTGAAGGTTGCCGGCCCTCGGCCGCGGGAATCACCGCGCCTGAGCGCCACGCTCAACGGCGACGAGGCCCCTCCATGTATGAGATGGAGGGGCCTCGCCTTGCCCTGCTGCACTAGCTGCCGATCGCTCAGCTGCAGCTGCCGATCGCTCAGCTGCGACGTGCTGCGTGGCTACCACCGGTCCAGATTCCCGCCGTCCGCGCCAGTCGCCCAGCCCTTCCAGCGTTCCCTTGGTTTCCCTCGGGGCGGATCCCGTCTTCAGTGGTGAGGAATTTCTACTGCCTGCGCAGGCCCTTGCACAAGGCCTTTCTGCGAGAAGTTCAAGATTCTTTAGCCGTCCACAGGACATCTGTTGTTTATCCTCCGTCCACGGCCGATTTCCACCGGGCCGTTCACAGGTTTATCCACAGCACCTGAGGATGACGGGCGCCCCCAACGTCTCGGCAAGCTCGAGCTCGCGCTGACGCTCGCCGTTCATGCTCAGCACCTACTGGCAGCTGGCGCAGAGGCAGTTCAGAAGTTGGCGGGCGATGCTGACGCACGTAACCCGCTAACTGGAAGCTGACAGATGAAGCCCGACAACTCACCCCTCCCCGCCAGCCATGCCACCGCCAGCCAAGCCGCCACCAGCCGTGCTACCCGCAACCCCGCCGAGGCGATCAGGTACCGCGACCGGAACCGAGGCAGGCTCCGTGCCGTAACAGCAGCGGCCGGCCTGGCCAGCGTGCTCACGGCCGCCGGAGTCGTCTACGCCCTGCCCGGGTCGGCAGGCGCTGCCTCCGCCGCCAGCCGCGTCGTCTCGGGCTCAGGTTCCGCCAGCTCAGGCTCCGGCAATTCGAGCTCGTCCAGCTCAAGCTCCGGCAGCTCGAGCGGCGCCACATCGAGCAGCTCGGGCTCGTCCAGGTCGAGCTCGTCCAGCTCCAGCGGCGGCTTCCAGGGCTCATCGGCGCCGTCCGCCAGTTCCGGCGCAGGCCAGGTGACATCCGGCGGCTCCTGATCGATCTCCCGCACCGCTACGGTCGCTGTCGCCCAAACCGCGGGCGCCGAGCGGCGCTCCGGGGCCCTACGATGTCGCACAGAACGGAAACGGCGGCTCGGCGGGAGACCTCATGACGGACGCGGAAACCACGAGCCCCGAGCTGGCCGTCAAGCTCGGCGACGACTACGTGGCAACGCTTGAGATCAACCGGCCGCCGAGCAACTTTTTCAGCGTCGCGCTGATCGAGCAGATCGCCGATGCCTGCGAGGAACTCGCTGCCGGGGAGCGCTGCCGGGCGATCGTGCTGTGCAGCGCCGGGCGCGTCTTCTGCGCAGGCGCCGATTTCACTGACGGGCACGCGATCAGCAGGCCGGACGGCGCCCACTTGTACGACTTCGCAATCCGGCTGTTCGAGCAGCCGCTGCCCATCGTGGCGGCGATCCAGGGCGCGGCGATCGGCGGCGGCCTCGGCCTCGCGCTCGCAGCGGACTTCCGGGTGGCCGCACCCGAGGCGCGCTTCGCCGCGAACTTCGCGCTGCTCGGCATCCATCAGGGGTTCGCGCTCAGCGTGACGCTGCCAGCTGTGGTCGGGCAGCAGAAGGCACTAGAGCTCCTCTACACCGGCCGTCGGATCGCCGCGCCGGAGGCGCACCTTATCGGCCTAGCCGACCGCGTGGCCGGGTCCGGCGAGGCACGCGAGCAGGCGCACGCGCTGGCCGCCGCGATCGCGGCATCCGCCCCGCTGGCTGTCCGCTCGATCCGCGCCACGATGCGTCAGCAGCTGGCGGTTCAAGCCCGGGCAGCGATGGAGCGGGAACGGGCAGAGCAGGAGCGGCTCATGCAGACTGCGGACTGGAAAGAAGGCGTCGCTGCCGTGACGGCGAGACGGCCAGCGAAGTTCACCGGTCGCTGATACCACTGACTGCTCACACCCACTGGCCGCTGGCAGAAAGGCAGGAACCCCCGAATGTCAGATCTGGCCCGGCCTGCCGGCCGCATCCGCTACCAGGTCAGCGGCAGCGGCCGACCGCCGCTGCTGCTGACGCACGGCTACGGTGCCACCTCGGCGATGTTCGGTTCGAGCCTTGCCGCGGTCGGCACGCAGAACCAGGTGGTCACCTGGGATATCCGCGGCCACGGCGGCAGTGAGTACCCGGCCGACCCGGCGTGCTACAGCCCGGCCAATGCGCTCGCCGACATGGCCGCGATCCTCGCCGAGCTCGGCATCGACCGCGCCGTGCTCGGCGGGCACTCGCTCGGCGGCTACCTGTCACTGGACTTCGCTCTCACCCACCCGGACGTCGTGGCTGGCCTGGTGCTCATCGACACCGGCCCCGGCTTCCGTAACGACGCAGCACGAGACGACTGGAACCGCCGGGCCAACAAGACGGCCGCCCGCCTGGAGGAGCAGGGCCTCGCTGCCCTCGGATCCAGCGCTGAGCTGCACTCTGGCGAGCACCGGGATGCCAGCGGCCTCATTCATGCAGCCAGGCAGACGCTGACGCAGCACAACTCGCACGTGCTCGACGGGCTGCCGCTCATCGAGGCGCCGACGCTCGTCATCGTCGGCGCCGACGACGCCCCGTTCCTCGCCGCGGCCGACTACATGTCGAACAAGATCCCGAACGCGCGCAAGGTCGTCATCCCGGCTGCCGGGCATGCGCCAAACATCTCCCAGCCTGAGCTCTTCGACGCCGAGCTGCGGAGCTTCCTCGGCGAGGTGGCCGCGGCTGAGGGGGCCTTGTGACCACGCAAGCGGCAGCTGCCGCCGACCCGGACCAGATCCGGGCCGAGCTGGCGGACTGGGTGCACGGGCACTGGGATCCGGCCATGGCGCTGCGCGACTGGCGCAAGCTGCTGCTGGCCTCAGGCTGGGCAGTGCCGAGCTGGCCGGAGCGATGGCATGGTCGCGGGCTGCCCGCCTGGGCCGATGACCTGGTAGGCAGCGAACTGCTGCGGCTCGGTGCAGTCGGCGTCCCGGTCGGCAGCGGCACGTGGCTGGCCGCGCCCACGATCCTCGCGCACGGCAGCGATGACCTGCGCGACCGGCTGCTGGCCCCGATCCTCACCGGCGAGCAGACCTGGTGCCAGCTGTTCAGCGAGCCGGGGGCCGGGTCTGACCTGGCCGGTCTGTCCACCTCGGCCGTGCTCGACGGCGACAGCTGGGTAGTCAGCGGGCAGAAGGTCTGGAACACCAGCGCACACCACGCCGACATGGGAATGCTGCTGGCCCGTACCGACTGGAGCGTGCCGAAGCATCAGGGCATCACCTATTTCGCGCTGCCGATGCACCAGCGCGGCGTGGAGGTCCGCCAGCTCCGGCAGATGAACTTCCACGCGTCGTTCAACGAGGTGTTCCTCACCGACGCCCGGATTCCGGCCGGCAACGTCATAGGCGAGGTAGGCCAGGGGTGGACGGCGGCGCTCACCACGCTCGCGTACGAGCGCAGGTTCTCCGCGCTGCGGCGTCCCGCCTACTCGCCCGCCCCCGGCCGAGCGCTCGACGAGGCTCGCGCCGAGGCAGACGACCATTTCGCGACCTACTCGTGGTACCCGCAGCGAGCCGGACGGCCAGACCTGGTGATCGAGCACGCGCGCGCATCCGGGGTCAGCGAAGACCCTGTCATCCGGCAGGCGATCGCGAGGCTCATCACGATGCAGCGGGTCGCCATCTGGACGGCGGAACGGGCGAGGGTGGCCCGCGCCCTTGGCGCACGCCCCGGTGCTGAGGGCTCGATCGGCAAGCTGGCTGCGAGCAATGTTGCCCGCGAGTCCGCGAAGGTCCACTCGATGATCGCGGGCGCGGCCGCGCTGCTGACCGGGCCAGACTCACCATTCGGCGGGGTAGTTGCCGAGGTGCTGATGTCGGTGCCTGGCCAGTCAATCGCTGGGGGGACCGACGAGATCCAGAAGAACATCCTGGCTGAGAAGGTGCTCGGGCTGCCGCCTGAGGTCCGGGTGGATCGGGACGTGCCGTTCAGCCAGATCAAGCATCGCGGCTAGGAGCGGCTCGCTTGGCGCAACAGCCAGGCAGCGCATCATCGTCCGCGCCTGGGGCGGTTGACTAACGCTGGCGGGGTGCGCGGCATCGTGGTTCCTATCGCGGCACGTGACGGCGGCAGGAAAGGACACCCATGACAAGCCAACTCCCCGGCGGCACCTTCTCCGTCGACGGCCTGGAGCTCACCCGCATCGGCTACGGGGCGATGCAGCTCGCCGGTCCCGGTGTGTTCGGTCCGCCGAAGGACCACGATGCCGCGATCGCGGTGCTCCGCACCGCCGTCGATCTCGGCATCCGGCACATCGATACCTCAGACTTCTATGGTCCGCGGATCACTAACGAGCTCATCCGCGAAGCCCTTGCGCCCTATCCGGATGACCTGCGTATCGTCACCAAGGTCGGCGCGCGCCGGGACGACCATGGCGGCTGGCTGCCGGCCACCTCCCCGGCCGAACTGCGCGACCAGGTCCATGACAACCTCCGGCATCTCGGACTCGACGTGCTCGACGTGGTGAACATGCGCGCCATCGGCGCCGACGACGGGCACCCTCAGGATTCATACTCGATCGCCGAGCAGTTCGGTGCCCTAGCCGAATTGCGCGAGCAGGGGCTGATCCGCCACCTCGGCGTCAGCACGGTCAATGCTGACCAGCTCGCGGAGGCTCGCGCCATCGCGCCGGTCGTCTGCGTGCAGAACTTCTACAACATCGCCCGGCGCGCGGACGATCCGCTGGTCGAGCTCACTGCCCGGGAGGGCATCGCCTACGTGCCCTACTTCCCGCTGGGCGGATTCAGCCCGCTCCAGTCGGACGCGCTCGAGGCGGTCGCGCGGCAGCTCGGCGCGACGCAGATGGCGGTGGCACTCGCCTGGCTGCTCCAGCGCTCTCCCAACATCCTGCTGATCCCCGGCACGTCGTCGACAGCGCACCTGCGAGAGAACGTGGCCAGCGCCGGCCTCGAGCTGCCGCCCGACGCCATGGCCCGGCTCGACGCCATCGCCGGCGCCGCCAGCTGATCCGCGGATTCAGCTCTGACGGTCTGCAGCAAAAGCCGGCTTCCCAAGTATCGACGATCGATATATAACTACGGTATGAGCAACCAGGTGATGCAGGAACCCACGTTCCTCATCCTCACCGCGCTCGCAGCAGGGCCTCAGCACGGCTACGGGATCATGACCGACGTCGCGAGGATCTCCGCGGACCGCGTGCGGCTGCGGGCGGGGACGCTCTACACGGCTCTGGACCGGCTGCGGACCGACGGCAGTATCGATGTCGACCGCGAGGAGATCGTCGACGGCAGACTGCGTCGCTACTACCGGCTGACTCCGGCTGGCGCAGCGGCACTGGACGCCGAGGCGGCCAGGATGCAGGCGAATGCCAGGGTCGCGGCCGCGCGGCTGCGGAAGCTTGCCCACCGCATGGGGCCCGCCGGCGGGACTGTGCCTGCTGGCGGGACTGCACCTGCCGGAGGGCCAGCGTGAACGGCCGGGACGACGAGATGGCCGCTGGCTCGCGGGGGCAGCCAGCGGCAGGCCGGCCTCACGCTGACCCTGGGCAGTCGGTTCTGGAGCGCCGCTACCGGCGCCTCCTGGCCTGGTATCCGGCCGGCTACCGTTCCACCTACGGCGATGAGATGCTCGGCGTGCTGATGGCTGCCGCTCGTGCAGGCCGCGAGCGCCCCGGCATGGCCGAGACGCTGAACCTGGTCGGGTCAGGCTTGCGCGCGAGGCTGCGGGCAATCGGGACTGGCACCGACCCGGCCTGGCGCGACGCCCTTGCGATCTACAGCCTGGCGGCGCCCGTGCTGCTTGCCGCCGCGACCTACCCGTCCGCGTATTTCCTGGGCGGTCTGCTGTTCGGAGAAGGCCCAGGCACTGGCGTCGACCCGCTTGCGGTACTGCATGTGTATGCGCTGCATCCGTCCTTCCACGTGATAGGCCTCACCACCTTCGTGATCACGATGGCGACCCCGCTGGCGCCAGTCATTCTGAGCCTGCTGCGGTTGCGCCGTACCGCACTACTGATCGCTGTCGTCGTGATGGGCTGGGCAACCTTCCAGGCGAGTCTTAGCTGGCGGATCCAGGCATCGAACACGATCGCGCTTCTCGCCGCGCTGGCGGTCGAGGCTGCGGCGCTGGCCGCGTCAGACGGGCCGCGGCGCGCGCTGCGACTGCTGACCTGGAAGGGCCTGCTGATGGCTGTCCCGTGGGTAGCCGTCGCTGTCGCCGCCTACCTCGCGGCAAACGCGGGTGACGTGGGCCCGCATGTCAGCGGGTACCTCGTGCTGGCCGCCATCATCGGCCTGGCCGCTACGCTCGCCTCGGCCGAAGCACGCCGGCTGCTGCTGCTCTTCGCTATCCCCATCGCGCCGTTCGTCGTGCTTGTCCGGCCGTACCGGGAGCCGCCGGAGGTCATGTACCTTGCCCCGGCGCTGCTGTCGCTGGTCGCCTTCTTCGCCTCCCGGCGGTCCGTGCACGACCGGATGGCCGGGCGCGGACTCGGCAAGGTCGCCTGAGGCTCGCCTCGGCGGCACGGTTCAGATGGGACACAGAGCTTGCCCAGAGCCGCCGCTTTGATCAATGACACATCCTGCATGAGTAACGAGGCGGCGAACGCCAACGTGGCTCATCGGGAGGCAGGTCGTGGGCATAACCTCCAGCACGGCGCTGTGGTACGCCAGCCGGGCGACCGGTGTGGTGGCGCTGGTGCTGCTCACCGTCGTGGTGCTGCTCGGCATCATGGTCAATCGGCGCGGCCAGCTGCCTGGCCTGCCGAGGTTCGCGACCACGAGCCTGCATCGCAGCATCTCGCTGCTCGCCGTGGCTTTCATCGCGGTTCACATCGTGACCGCGATCGCCGACCCCTTTGTCACGATCGGAATCGCGGCCGCGGTCATCCCGTTCGCCTCGCCGTACAAGCCGCTGTGGCTCGGGCTTGGCGCCATCTCGATAGACCTGATGGTCGCGCTGATCGTTACCAGCCTGGCGCGGGCCAGGATCGGCCGCCGGACCTGGCGCGCGGTGCACTGGCTGGCCTATGCCTGCTGGCCCGTCGCCGTGCTGCACGGCATCGGGTCTAGTACCGACATGCAGGCCGGCTGGCTGCTGGGGCTGACGATCGCCTGCAGCGCCGCAGTGCTCGCGGCAGCATGCTGGAGGATCGGTCGCGCGATCGCGGCCAGCGGTCCGGCAGCGCGGCCTGCCCGGGCACTGGCTGCTGCTGACATCGTTCAGGCAGGCGACCCCCGGCTCACCGGGGCAGGTGCCCGATGAGCATGCTGGCACCCGCGTGGCCCCGGGCACTGCACGCCGCCCTGGCTGGCGAGTCCGGGCTGCCCCGGATACTGGCTCCCGCGGCCGGACCGGCGGCCGCGCAGGCAAAAGTGGGCCTCGACTTCGCCACGCACCTGCGCAGGCACGGACTGCCCAGGTTCCATGGCGCAGCGCTGACCGAGCAGGCCGGGGCGGCCGGACTCACCGGACGCGGCGGCGCTGCCTTCCCGGTCGCCAGGAAGCTCGCCGCAGTGGCGGCCGCCGGCCGGCCAGCGGTCGTCGTCGGCAACGCCGCTGAAGGCGAGCCCGCGAGCAGCAAAGATGCGGCCCTGCTCCGTCTCGCTCCGCATCTGGTGCTGGACGGCCTGCAGGCTGGCGCCGAGGCAGTCGGTGCACGAACCGCTTACCTGTGCCTGCACGCTCCTAGGCGGAGCGGATCAGATCTGGCCGGTCACCTCCGGTCCGCGCTGGCAAGCAGGCTGGCAGCCGGGACCGACCGGGTCGACGTCCAGATCGTGGAGCTGCCAGCCCGGTTCCTGGCCGGTGAGGAAACAGCGCTGGTCGCGAGCATCAACGGCGGCCCCGCCCGGCCGCGAGACAAGGCGCGCCGGGTATTCGAGCGCGGAGTCGACGGACGGCCGACGCTAGTGCACAACGTCGAGACACTGACGCACCTTGCGCTGATCGCCCGGCATGGCGCGGCCTGGTTCCGCAGCGTCGGTACCGCTGACGAGCCCGGTTCGATGCTCTGCACCATCCGCGGGCCTAGCGGCCGCGCCCAGGTCGTCGAAGCCGCGCTCGGGACGCCGCTCGGCCGGCTGCTGCCGCTTGGCGATGATGTACAGGCCGTCCTGGCCGGCGGCTACCACGGCGGCTGGGTGACCCTCGCAGAAGCACGGCGCTTGTCGCTATGCAACGCAGACCTGCGCACGGCCGGCGCGTTCGTGGGCGCAGGTGTTCTCGTAGCCCTGCCGGCCGCGTACTGCGGGCTGGCGGAGACGGCGGAAGTTGCCCGTTCCCTGGCATTGGAATCGGCAGGGCAGTGCGGGCCATGCTTCAACGGCCTGCCCGCCATCGCGACCGCACTCGCAGCCGTGGCCCGGCCGCGCCCTGCCGAGCGCGAGCTTGCCAATCTCCGGCGCTGGGCCGGGCTCGTCACCGGGCGCGGCGCCTGCCACCACCCCGACGGCACCGTCAGGTTCGTCTCGAGTGCGCTGCGCGTATTCGCCGCTGAGGTCGCCGAGCACAGCCGCGGGCGGTGCACCGCGACGCGGCGCGACCAGTTCCTGCCGCTCCCGGCAGCGCCACTGGCGGAACTCGACTGGAGGTAACCATGGCCGACCACCCGGCGCAGCTGCGCGTCAATCCGATCGCCTGCTCCGGACATGGTGTGTGCGCCGAGCTGCTGCCCGAGCTGGTAACCCTGGACGACTGGGGCTATCCGGTGCTGGCCGGCGACGGTGCCGTTCCGGTCCGGCTGGCGCGCGCGGCCCGCCGCGCGGTCACCGACTGCCCGGCGCTGGCCCTGGCGCTGACCAGCGCCTCGCCCGGATCCAGAGGAAGTTCAGAAGAAGCTCAGAGGCCCGCTCGAGCGCATACCGGCAGGCTAAGGACATGATGACAGTCATGGATCCCATCGCACCGGCGACCAGCAAGGGTGACGGCGGCCTGCATCGGGCCGACGGCTCCCCCGTCCGGGTACTCGTCGTGGACGACGAGCCCAGCCTGGCTGAGCTGCTAGCCAGCGTGCTGCGGTATGAAGGCTGGGAGATCCGGACGGCCGCGGACGGGAGCAGCGCGGTGCGGGCGGCGCGCGAATTCCAGCCGGACGCGATCCTGCTCGACATCATGCTGCCCGACTTCGACGGCCTGGAAGTATTGCGCCGAGTACGGGGGATCCTGCCGCACGTGTGCGTGCTGTTCCTCACCGCCAGGGACTCCGTGCAGGACCGGGTGAGCGGCATCACGGCCGGCGGGGACGACTACGTGACCAAGCCGTTCAGCCTGGAGGAAGTGATCGCCCGGCTGCGCGGGCTGCTGCGCCGGGCCGGGATGGCGCGGGCCAGCTCCGGCACCGAGCTGATCGTGGCTGACCTGAGCATGGACGAGGATGCGCGGGAGGTGCGACGGGGTGGTGAGCTGATCGAGCTGACCGCTACCGAGTTCGAGCTGCTGCGGTTCATGATGCGGAACCCGCGCCGGGTGCTGTCCAAGGCGCAGATCCTCGATCGGGTCTGGAACTACGACTTCGGCGGCCAGGCGCACGTGGTGGAGCTGTACATCAGCTATCTGCGCAAGAAGATCGACACGGGCCGCGAGCCCCTGATCCGTACGGTTCGCGGCGTCGGATACGTGCTGAAGCCGCCGGCCTGATCATGGCGGCGGACGGTCCTGCAAGCTGGGCTGCGCGATCCGGCCAGTGGCTCGCAGCGCGTACGCTGCGCGGCCGGCTCGTCGCCGGCCTGCTCGTGCTGCTCGCGCTAGCCTGCGCGTCGGTCGGCGCCGTCACCTATGCGCACCTGCAGTCGGTGCTGACCAACAACCTGAACTCTGAACTGCAGCTCGCCAATATGCGGTACGTCGCCTGCCTGCAAGGGCCGCCGCCGGGGTCGCCAGACGACGGAGACGTGCACGCTGGATCGCCAGGCAGCCCGGGACCGGGCCCGTGTGCCCAGCAGCAGAACGCCGACACGCTCAACGCCGTTTTCACCACCGGCGGCACTCTGCTGGCCGCGCACATGGCGAACTCTGACGTCTGCCGGCTCTCGGCCGCCGACCGGGCGCTGCTGACAAGCCTGCGCACTGGCACCACGCCCGGCGGGCAGCTCTACGGCCCGCGGCCGGTCGACCTCTCCTTTTACGGTGATTACCAGGTGATAGCCCACGAGACCAAGGCGGGCGTCGTCGTGACCGGACTCCCTCTGGCCCCCGTCACGACCACGCTGCGGCAGGTGGCACTCGCTGAGATCGCCGTATTCGCCGCCGCGCTCGTGCTCGCCGGCGTTATCGGGACCACCTGGGTGCGCGTGTCGCTGCGACCCCTGCGCCGGGTGGCGGCCACGGCTACCAGGGTCACCAGGCTCCCGCTGGCGAGTGGCGAGGTCAGCCTCCCCGAGCGGGTGCCCGATGCCGACCCGCGCACCGAGGTCGGGCAGGTAGGCGCCGCGTTCAACCGGATGCTCGGGCACGTCGAGTCGGCGCTGGCGCGCCGCGAGGCCAGCGAGTCCCGGCTGCGAACGTTTGCCGCCGACGCCAGTCACGAGCTGCGCACGCCGCTCGCTGCCATCCGCGGATACGCCGAGCTCGCCCGGCGTCACCGCGGCCCGCTGCCCGAGGACGTCGCCTACGCGCTGAACCGGGTCGAGGCGGAGTCCGCGCGGATGAGCGAACTGGTCGACGAGCTGCTGCTGCTGGCGCGGCTGGACGCCGGCCGGCCGCTTGCGGCCGAGCCCGTGGACATGACGAGGCTGGTAATCGACGCGACCAGCGACGCCAGGGTCGCAGCCGTCAGCCACAAGTGGCAGCTCGACCTGCCAGAAGATCCGGTCGTCGTCCGCGGCGACGGGCAGCGGCTGCGCCAGGTTCTGGCGAACCTGCTGAGCAACGCCGCCCGGCATACCCCGGCCGGCACCGTCGTGACGGTCGCCCTGCAGAGCTCACCGCCAGCTCCCGGCCAGGGCGGACGCGGAATCGCGGTCGTGACCGTGACCGATAACGGACCGGGGATTCCGGCCGATCTGCAGCCCGATGTGTTCGAGCGTTTCGTGCGCGGCGACACATCGCGCTCGCGGGCCGCGGGCAGCAGCGGTCTCGGCCTCGCGATCGTGCATGCCGTCACGGCGGCGCACGGCGGCACCGCGAGCGTCACCAGCCAGCCCGGCAATACGAGCTTCACGATCACGCTGCCGATCGACGACTGACCGGCCACTCGTCGCGGCCGGTATGCCGCGCAAGGCAACCGGCGTGGCGCAGCTAGGGAATCGCGGTGAAGAACTCGTACGCGATGCCGTCCGGATCGCGGATGTAGACGCCGCGCCCGCCGCCAAGGTGATTGATCTGCTGGTCGGTCATGCGCGGCGCCGAGCCCCACGGCATCCCGGACGTCTGCGCGACCGCCAGGGCCCGGTCGAATGTGCCGTCGTCGACCAGGAACGCGTAATGGCCCGGCCGCCCGCCCGCCCGGTCGTCGAAGTCGAAGGTCAGGTCCGCGTTGATCTGCACCGGCACGAACGGCCCGGCAGGCGCTCCGACCTCGAGGCCTAGCAGGTCAGCCAGGACCTGCGCGCCGCGCAGCTTGTCGGTGACCGGCACGATCGTGTGGTTGAGTACGACGGTCATCCGCCTGCTCCTTGCCTTGGATGGTCGAATGGCTGCGCCGCGAGCCGCTGCAGGTAGCCGGCAAACTGACGGGCGTCCTGGGCTGGCCAGTCGGCAACGAGCTCGGTAAAGGTCTCCCGCTGCCAGGCCCGGGCCGACGCGAGCAACTCGCGGCCCGTGGCTGTCGCGCGCAACTCGGTCCGGCGGCCATCGGCCGGCGACGCAGTCTTGCTGACGAGCCCCGCGGCAACCGCCGCGGCCAGCATCCGGCTGGCGTTCGACCGGTCGAGGCCCAGCTCCACGGCAACGTCGCCGATCGCGGCCGAGCCCTTGGCAAGGCTGGCATCGATCGCCTCCAGCACGAGCACGTGCCCGACACGAGCGGCGTCGTCATCGCTATCGCGCGCCGCATCGGCGGCCCACCGGCGCGACCAGAAGCGGACCAGGCAGAACAGTGCCGGGCCGCCATCGGCGATCTCCACGTTCTGCCAGCTATCCGTGCGCATCGCACATATTATACATGCGACTCGCACGCAATAACACCCGGCGATGTCCATCGCTGAAGGTACCGTTCGTCGCTGGTATACAAGCCGGGAGATAGCAAGCAGACGAGGAGACCGCAGGTGGCTGACTGGGAGAAGGAGATCGGCGCCATGACACTGCTCGTGGCCGACCTGGGCCTGTCGAAGCAGTTCTACCAGGACGCCTTCGGCCTGACTGCGCAGCACGAGGACGGCCGCTCGGTGATGTTCCGGTTCGGCAACATGTATGTCTTCTTGCGGAAGGCTCCCGTTGTCGACGGTCCTCCGGCTGATCCCGTCCTCGATCTAGCCAAGGGCGGTGCCGGCCAGTTCGCCATCATCGTCGACGACGTCGATGCGGTCACCGCGGAGCTGGCCGACCGCGGCGTCCCCGTCATCAGCGGTCCGAGTGATCGCGACTGGGGCATGCGCACAGTTACGTTTGCCGACCCGAGCGGCCACGTCTGGGAGGTCGCGCAGCCGGTCCCGAGCTCCTAGAGCGATTTCGGGGCCTTTGTCAGCAGACTGACCCGGTGCTAACGTCCTGGCATGGTCAGCGGTCAGCAGCAGTGGCCACGATTCCTGCCGCTGCGAGGGCTGGCGATAATTCTCACTGTCCTGCTGGCCGTTGTTGTTGCCGTTATCGCCGCCAGGCTGGCCATCCAGCACCTTCCTCTGGGCAGCGCTCACTGGCGGCACAGCTTCATTTACTTGCGGCTGGACAAGGTCGCCGACATCACGATCTTCGGCCTGAGCATCCTGTTCGTCGTATGGTTCCGCCGCGCCAGGATCAATGCCGAGCGCCTGGACTACCGTCAGCGTCGCGCACGTGGCTGGACCTTCTGGGGCTGGATCATCCCGATCGTCAGCCTCTGGTTCCCGTTCCAGATCATGGGTGACATCTGGCGGGCCGGACTCCCGCCCCAGCAGCGCCGTAAGACCGCATGGCTGCCCGCCGTGTGGTGGACATGCTGGCTACTCAGCGGCTTTTCCTCCGGCGTCCACAAGATGTCAGCGAACCCAGGTACCGTCCCGCACATAGCTGCGAGCACCCAGACGGCCAGCCTGTGTTTCCTCGCCATCGCCGGCCTAACCCTCATCGCCATCATCCGCACCGTGTCCGCCGGGCCTGTCGGCTCACCACTGGCATGACACGCCCGGATACTCCCAGCACACTGCGCATGCGGTGAGCGGCAGTCGGCCTGCAGCCACTTGGATGGGGTACGGATGTAGGCTGCCATGGAATCTCTCAGGCCGGTCACGTGACGGCGCATCGCCTGTGCGTCATCCTGGCGGCTAACCACGGTAGCGCTGCCGCTGATATTGCGACCGGCGTGGTGCTATTGTCGCGGGCGGCATGTCGATCGGCGAGGGCGTGGCATGGGTACGCGACTACCGGCAGCTGATCAGCAGGTACTACACCCTCGTCATTCGATGGTGGGACAAGATCCCCGTCATCGGCCCGGCCTATAAGCAGGTCGTCCCCTCTCGCCAGTTCCGTTATTTCGGGTCTATCGTCGCCATTGTCATGGGCGTGCTGTTGTGCATAGCCGGGATCGGTTCGCTGATCGTTGCCTGACAAGCCGACCTCGGGCCGTACATCCCTAAGGTTTCCTGCGCGCAAAACGGGCAAATCGATCGTCTGAGCGCAGGGAACTTTAAGGATGTCGATGAGGTGAGCGCGAGTGCGCCTGCCATCCAGTGATCAGCTGCCCGCTCGCGGCAATCTGCCGGTCCAGCTGGGCCGGGCCAGTGATGATCAGCGCCCTGGCCGGCTCCGTGCCGGTCACGACGAATCCGTGGCGGTGATCGCGCGGCACGAAGACGAAGCTACCCTGCGTAGCAGTCCAGCGATCCCCTTCGCAGAACACCGACAGCTCGCCGGCCAGCACATAGAACATCTCGTCCTCGCCCGCGTGCACGTGCTCGTGCACCGACAGGCCCGCCGGATAGGCCGACTCCATCACGGCGAGCTGGCCGGAAGTATGGTCGCTGCTCGCCTTGATCACGACCGTGGCCCCGTGAAACAGGTAACCGGGACCACCGCCTGGCGCTACTGCGAATCCGGGCACGAGTGCACACCGCCTTCGGTGGAGCCGAGGTAATCCTGGAGCCGGCGAAGGCCGTCGATCAGCGCGTCGTCGGCGACGTCCATCGCCTCGGCCAGCGTGAACCACCGGACCTGCTGGCTCTCCCCCGGCGGCGGCGCCGGGTCGTCGTCGCCGCTGAGCAGCATGTATCGCAGATCCAGATGGAAGTGCGGCCCGGCGGCATGCGCATCGAGGTGCAGCAGCCGGGGTCCGCCCGCCGGATGGCGCACGAGCAAGCCGGTCTCCTCCTGCGTCTCGCGCAGCGCCGCCGCCCACGGCATCTCCCCCGCGTCGATATGGCCGCCCGGCTGCATCCAGCCACCGATCCGCTTGTGCCAGTGCAGCACGGTGCCTCGGCGCCCCGCCACGATGGCGGACCCGGTGACATGGACCGGATCGGCATCCCGGCTGAACGGGTCGGCAAGGCGGTCGAGCTCGGCAAGGAACCGCGCGCGCGACGAGACCTCCCGCGCCGTCACCGCGTCGAAGGCGGCCACCGCATGGCGGAGCGGTGCGTTCCTCGGGTCGGGCGGCCTGCCAGAATCCATGTGATCCATCATGCCGGTCCCTCTTTGGTCGCCTGGTGCCGATCAGCAAGGATGGCTGGGTGCGCTGGACCACCGCCGGAGCCGCGGCCACTGGGCTCCTCGCCACTGTGCTCTTTCCTGCTGTGCTGCTCAGCGCGTGCGGCACGAGCACGACCGCGGCGCGCACGGCCGGGCAGCCGCCGGCCGCAGGGAAGTGCCTCTCGTTCGCGGCGAGCGCGCTGCGCAGCCGGGTCGTCGTCCGCCGACGGCCGGCCGCGTGCGCCGGCCTGACGCAGGCACAGCTCAACCAGGTCGTCGGCCGCGCCATCAGGACGGTCGTCGGGCCGCATCCCAAGGCGATCGAGCGACGCCTCGCGGCCGCCGACAGCCGCTATCTCGGAGACCTGGTGAGGCCGATTCCGCCGCCGCCAGCCGCCGCCGCGGCGACCGGACATCCGGCAACAGCGGGCGCGCTGGGCTTGCGCATCGCCGCTCTCGTGACGTGGCTCGCCACCGCCATCCCCGGCGCCTATCTGCTCAGCGGCTGGCTCACGCCTGACAGCCGCCGGCGCGTGATCCGCAAGGCGGGCAGGCAAACGGTCGTCCCGTTCGCACACGCCGGGCTTGCAATCACCGGACTGCTCATCTGGATCGCCTTCACGGTAACGCACAGTGCTCTGCTGGCCTGGACTGACGTAGGACTGACCTGGACCATCGCTGGCCTTGGCATGGCCACGCTCCTTGCGGGGAGCCCAGAGCAGGCAGTGACCAGCATGCGTCACGAAGCCGGCGCGCTGGCCGGTACGGCTGAGAGTGTTACGGCCCCGTTCCCGACGAGGGCGCCGGTGATCACCATCGCGTCGCATGGCGCCCTGGCCACGCTCACGATCTTGCTGGTGTTGCTGGCCGCCGTCGGGACCGGATGAGCCAGGCTCAGCCTTCGCTGGACGCCGACCAGAGGTTGATGCCAGCCTCGACGGCCTGCTTGTCGATCGCGGCCAGCTCGTCGTCGCTGAACGACGACCGCCCGGCGGCCGCGAGGTTCTCCTCAAGCTGGGCGACGCTGCTGGCGCCGACGAGCGCTGAGGTGACCCGAGGATCGCGCAGCACCCAGGACAGCGCCAGCTGGGCGAGGGACTGGCCGCGGGCCCTGGCGATCTCGTTCAGCGCCCGGACGTGCCGGAGGTTCTCCGCGCTGATCTGATCGGCCGACAGCGAGCCGCCTCGGCTGGCTCGCGAGCCGGACGGGACGCCGTCCAGGTACTTCGTCGTCAGCAAGCCCTGGGCCAGCGGCGAGAACGCGATGCAGCCAATGCCCTCCTCGCCGAGCACGCTCAGCAGCCCACCCTCGATCCACCGGTTGAGCATCGAGTACGACGGCTGGTGAATCAGCAGCGGGGTGCCCATCGACCGCAGGATCGCGGCCGCCTCGGCGGTGCGCTCCGCCGAGTACGACGAGATGCCCGCGTACAGCGCCCTGCCGGACTTCACCGCGGTGTCGAGTGCGCCCATGGTCTCTTCGAGCGGCGTGTCCGGGTCGAACCGGTGGCTGTAGAAGATATCGACGTAGTCCAGCCCCATCCGCGCCAGCGACTGGTCGAGGCTGGCCAGCAGGTACTTGCGCGAGCCCCACTCGCCGTACGGACCTGGCCACATGTCGTAGCCGGCCTTCGTCGAGATGATCAGCTCGTCGCGATAGGGGCGCAGGTCGGTGCGCATGATCACGCCGAAGTTCGACTCGGCAGAGCCGTACGGCGGCCCGTAGTTGTTTGCCAGGTCAAAGTGCGTCACGCCGAGGTCAAATGCACGCCGCAGGATCGCTCGCTGGGCGTCGAGCGGGTTCTCGTCGCCGAAGTTCTGCCAGAGCCCGAGCGAGATCTCGGGGAGCTTGATCCCGCTCCGGCCGCACCGGCGGTAGGGCATCTTGTCGTCGTATCTGTCAGGCGCAGCAATGTAGGTCATGAGCCAAGTGTGCCAGCCAGGCCGCCAAAGCTTCGCCGTCCCCGAGCGCCGCGGTAATCCTGACGACCGCCAACAAGACCGGTATCCTGACCGGCTCGGTCGGCCCATAGGTCCCTGTTCTAATGCTGCCGATCGACCACCGGATGAGGCTAACCAAACCGCTCGCGTACGCGGCGATCTCAGCTCCAGACCATGCCGAGCCCGCTCTGACCTAATCCCGGCCGAGCTGCTCCCCGTCTTCCCTTTTGTCGGCGGAGCAGGAATCGTAGATGCACGGCAAGGGGGAGTCATGAAGCGCCGATTGGAAACCGGTTCAACCGGTCGCTCCGCGACCGGGTTGCGGCTGCTAGCGATCGCCGTGCTGTTCGCTGCGGCGTGGTTCGCGTCAAGGATCGTCCGCCGGGTCCGCGAGGACGCGCGGGCCGAGCGCAGCCTGGAGCTGGCAGCCGAGCGGATGTGCGAGCACCCGGACCTAGTCAAAGAGATGGGCCGGTACCTGCAATGAGACTAGGCATCGTCACGGCGACCGCCACGGGCGACCTACTAGCCGCGTGCTCTGGCGCAGCTCCCCGGCGCCGCACAAGACGCCAAGTCCGTCGATCGCCCCAGGCGTGGCAATGAGCCCAAGCGCCCCGACCTACACTCCCCCGCCGACTGACAGCGCCAGCGATTCTCCGCCGCCTCAGACAGCCGATCAGAAGTGCGACGCGAAGGTGCCGACCGGCAACCTGCAAGCGCATGAGCGAACCCTGACCAGGATCGAGCGGAAGCCAACCAACATGGCAGGAGCTGTGATGTGAGCACTCCCCCAGCTCGTGACTGCTACCGCTGCGGGCGGCAGGCAGCCGAGCATTTCCCGAAGTACCTAGGCTCGCCGGAGCTGGTATGCCCGGCGAGGACCGGCGGCGGGGTTGCCAACGTCAACCTGATCACGTTCGGCGCCCTGATCGCTGCCGGGGGCGTGCTCGTATGGCTGGTCAGTCACACCACTGCCAGCAAGTGCAGCTCGGGTCTCATCTACGCGATAGACCAGAGCCAGTGCAGCACGTACACCACCCTGCACACGGTCGGGGGCATCGGCGCCCTGGCCGGGCTCGTGCTGTTCATCGTCGGCATAGTGAGGGCGATGCGCGCGCGATGGAGGCTCAACAAGGCCGGGTAGCGTGGCAGCCATGCGGACGCTGCACGACATGCTCGCTCGTTACATCAGCATGCTTCCGGACTCTGTTCCGGAAGACTGGCAGCGAACCGTCGCACTGTCTGCCAGGCGTGCCGACGGTACGGAGTCATGGTCCGCCTACTCGCCGGGACCGCGTTAGCTGATCAGGCCGGAGCGCCGGAATGCTCTCTGAACGTGACAAGCGTGGCCGAGCGGGAGAGGACGGCCCGCCGTCCAGCGGAAATGCTCCCACCGCGTATCGCTTCCTCCGGCGAGACCACTAAGAACCGCGCCCGACGGCCGGCGGCTTTACTTCGCGCCAAGATCCCTGATCAGTTTGATGTAGTCGTTGTTGAGCTGTTGCAGCTCCTGCTGCAGGTTGCTGCTCGCGGCGACGCTCTGATACTGGGCTGCGGAGGTCGCCGACCCGAGCTGGATAAGGTCCTCCCCGACAGTGTCGGAGTCGCTGACCAGAGCAGCTGCATCGGCAGCCGCAGATCCGGGAACGCCAGCCGACTTGACCGAGTTGGCGAACGCCTCGAGCGCCTGGCCGGCGTTGCGATCCTGCTTCGTCACGCACGCCAGCTGCTCGTTACATGCCTCGACCGCCGAGGGGAACGACGACAGCGTCGTGCCCAGCACGCTATTGGCGTGCTGGACCTGGGCCAGGCTGACAGCGCTGGACACAGTGGTCTTCGCGATCACGCTGTCGACGATGACGCCGCCAATCCAGGCACACGCGCCGATCGCCAGGCATGCCGTGAGAGTCGCCTTGGCCGCGCCGGACAAGATCAGCCGCCAGGGCTCCGAGAGCCAGGCTGGTGTCTCAGCCTGAACCTCGGACTCGGCCATGGCCCCGACAGCCGGCCCGTCGACATCCGTTGCGGCAGTTGCCTGGGCGGCGGGTGCTGCCTGGTCTCCGAACAGGCCCCAGGGGTATTCGCCGGTCACCAGGAATGCGTAGCCCTCGTACCGCGCCGAGTATCTGTTGACGGCCGCGACAGCCTGATGGACTGGCTCCGGGAGCTTCCCAGCAACCAACGCGATCAGCCAGACGATGACCGACAGGAAGAAGAGGCCGTAACTCGCGAGCACGGAAAGCAGCACAGCCGGCACGAGCAGGATGAGACGGAACAGCACCGCCAGGCGATTCAGCCTGGTTGGCCTGGTGACCAGCCGAACCGGGTAGGCAGGGTCGTCATCGAGTGCGAACGGCGGGTAGACGTCTGTCAGAAGGAACAGGTAAGCGTAGACCCGGGTCTGCCAGCGCAGGACCCCGGTGATGAACGTGTGGGCCCACTCCGGCAGTCGACCGGTGAAAAGAGCCGCAAACCAGCTGATGAAGACGACGACTTCCAGCGCGATAGTAAGAAACCACAGGACGAACAAGTGCGGAATCGCCAGGATGATGCGGATGGCTATTGTCCATCGGCGCTGCGCTGCTGGAGCGGGGTAGCTGACCAGGATTGGCGAGGGCTCCGAGGACAAGGCTGATCCCGTGCTGAAAGCCGGCGGAGCCGGATGCCAGACAGCAGCAGGGTCGCCGGAAATCTCCTGACCTTCCTCAGGGCGGGCAGGATTCTCGGGCTCGAGCTCGGGTGGTTCCGGGGTTTCGCTCATCTGTTTCGGGCTCCGTCAGTGCAGCAAGGTTCAGGCTCGTAACACCGGTCGGCGCCCGAGGTTCGCGGGAATGGTAAAGCTGCCGCCGCGGGTCCCGCATAATGCCAGGTAGCCCCGCAAGCCGACACATTCTTGCGGCAATGCGGAGGAATTACAAGGGTCGCCGATCATTCAAGCGATGCCGTCACATGACAGGCGAGACTACGGTGACGAGCTCACCTGGGAACGGCCGCGCTCGATGATGGCCGCCCGGCGGCGGGCAACCTGGCCGCTGTCGATCCCGGCCGCGTGCCAGCGAGCGTGTGCTGCGGTTTCGATGCCGGCAGCCTCGCCGGCCGTCACCTGCGAGCCCTCGCGGTAGGTCGCGAAGATCGCCTGCACGGCTGCCGGGTCACTGGAGGCGGCATCCGCCGCGAGCTGCATCGTGAAGCCGAGCAGACCCGGATGCGGAACCACGTGGTTGACCAGGCCCCACTCCAGCGCAGTACGAGCGCCGACGAAGTTCCCGGTGGCGCTCATCTCCCTGGCCCGCCGCAGGCCGACAGCAGCGGGCAGCTGGACGGTGAGGCCCCAGCCGGGCATGATCCCGATCCGCGCATGCGTGTCCGCGAACGTGGCACGCTCGGACGCGATCAGGAAATCGCATGCCAGCGCCAGCTCCAGGCCGCCGGTGATCGCGGCCCCGTTGACGGCGCCGATCAGCGGCTTATCCAGCGCCGGCAGGACCGGGCCGGACGCGGCGGAGGACAGCGGGCCGCCGCGCTGGCCCAGCTCGGTCAGGTCGAGGCCCGCGCAGAAGGCGGGGTCGGCGCCGGTCAGGACGATCGCCCGGACCGCGGGGTCGGAGTTGAGCCCGGCCAGCGTGGCTCGCAGGCTCGCCAGGAGCGCGCCCGACAGCGCGTTGCGCCGGGCCGGCCGGTTGAGAGTCACGACCGCGACCAGGTCGCGAATCTCGCACAGCACATCTGTCACGGCGATCGCCTCCCCCGCAGACGCTATCTCAGAGCCGGCGCATAAACCTACGGCAGCGGAGCGCCAGCGTGCTCGCCGAAGCTGTCCGGCATGGATACCTCCGAACTGGAACCTGCGGCCCGCGCGGCCGCACAAGTCGACATCGTCATCCCGGTGACGGCGCGGGAGCGTGATCTCGCCCCGAGCGTCGCAGGACTGCACTCATTCCTGGCCACGGCTGCTCCGTTCACCGCGCGCGTGACGATCGCCGACGGGACTGACAGGTACGCGGCCTGGGCGACTGCCAGCCGGCTGGCTGCGACCTTCCCCGAGGTGAGCGCCATCCGGACAGGAGCACCGGGGCGCGGGCGGGCGGTCCGGGCGGCCTGGGCGCGCAGCCGTTGCGACGTGCTCGCGTACGCCGACACCGACCTCTCCATCGACCCGGCCACCCTGATCCCGCTGGTCGCGCCCCTGCTCGCCGAACAGAGCGACCTGGCGGTCGGGACCAGGCTGCGACCAGGCGCGCATCCGCAGCGCGGCCCGCGCCGCGAGGTTACCTCGTGCGGCTACAGCCTGCTCGTGCAAGCCGGGCTCAGCACCGGTCTCGCAGACCCGCAGTGTGGCCTGAAGGCCATCACCCGCGTCCAGGCGCGGGAGCTGCTACCGCTGACGAGTGACGACGGCTGGTTCTTCGACGCCGAGCTGCTGGCGCTCGCGAACGAGGCCGGGCTGCGCATCCAGGAGGTCGCAGTTAACTGCGAACGCGATCCTGGCTCCCGAACCAGCCGCATGCGCGTTCGCCGCTGGCTATCCGGCCGGAACTATCGCGGGAACGCCGCATGACCGCCATCGCCGCCGCGCACCGGGCCGCGGCACGACCCGGCGAAGCCACCCACGCCAGCACCCGGCGCCATCGCTACCTGCTGTTGTCACTGCTCGCCCTGACGGCGGCGCTGTACCTGCTGGACCTCGGCCGCAACGGCTGGGCCAACGACTTCTACGCGGCCGCAGTGCAGGCCGGGACGAAGAGCTGGAAGGCGTTCTTCTTCGGCTCGTTCGACGCCTCGAACTTCATCACGGTCGACAAGACACCGGCGTCGCTCTGGGTGATGGAGATCTCGGCCCGGCTGTTCGGGCTGAACTACTGGAGCATGCTGGCGCCGCAGGCGCTCGAAGGCGTCGCCTCCGTGGCGCTGCTGTACGCGGCGGTGCGGCGCTGGCACGGGCCGTGGGCCGGGCTGCTCGCCGGCCTCGCGCTGGCGATGACGCCGGTCGCAGCGCTGATGTTCCGCTACAACAACCCCGATGCCCTGCTGGTGCTCCTGCTGACAGCAGCCGCGTATGCGCTGGTCCGGGCGATCGACTCGGGGCGCACCAGATGGCTGGTGCTCGCCGGGACGCTGCTGGGCCTGGGCTTCCTGACCAAGATGCTGCAGGCGTTCCTGGTGCTGCCGACGTTCGGCGTTGCGTACCTGATCGCCGGGCCGCGGCGGTGGCCAGTGCGGCTCGCGCAGCTCGCCGCCGGGCTCGCGGCGGTTCTGGTATCGGCGGGCTGGTGGGTCGCCGCGGTCGCCCTGACGCCCGCCGCGGACCGGCCTTACATCGGCGGGTCCACCGACAACAGCATCCTGCAGCTAGCGATCGGCTACAACGGGCTCGGCCGTCTCGACGGGAACGAGACGGGGTCGGTCGGCTTCACCGGCAACCGCGGTGGCGGGCCGGCATTCAGCGGCGCTACCGGACTCGGCCGCCTGTTCGCCACCGACATGGGCGGCCAGATCAGCTGGCTGCTGCCCGCCGGGCTGATTGCCGTTGCCGCGCTGTTCTGGCTGTCCTGGCGAGCCAGGCGCGCGTCCGTGGTCGCGGGCGCCGGACAGATCGCCGCCGTCGGGGCCGGTCACCGCCAGGACCGTGACCTCGCGGCGGTGCTGGTCTGGGGCGGCTGGCTGGTAGTAACCGGCCTGGTGTTCAGCTTCATGGCCGGGATCATTCATCCCTACTACACGATCGCGCTGGCGCCTGCGATCGCCGCGCTGGCAGGCATCGGCGCGGTCCGGCTCTGGCAAGCCGCCCGGACGGCGGCCGCGGCCAGGTACTGGCTTGCCGCAATCATCGCGTGCACGGCGGCGTGGTCGTTCGCCCTGCTGAACCGCAGCCCGTCCTGGCTGCCGCCACTTCGGTACGTGATCCTGGTGACCGGCCTTGCGGCTGCCGCCGCGATGCTGCTGGCACCGCGGCTGGGCGCGCTGACCCGGACCGGTGCGCAGCGGCGCGTGCTCGCGAGGACGGTGGCGGGGGCGGCAGTGTTCGCCGCGCTGGCCGGGCCGCTGGCTTACACCGCGGACACGATGGGCACAAGCCATGCCGGCGCCCTGCCGACGGCCGGACCGACGGCCGCGGCATCGTTCGGCGGCGGTCCCGGTGCCCCTGGCGGCGCGGGTACCGGCGGCGGAGGTTCCCGTGCACCTCGCGCCGGCGGCCTGGGCGCGCCCGGCAGCGCAGGCACCGGCAGTCCGCGCGCTGGGGCCGGCGGCACCCGCTTCGGAAGGCCCGGCGGCGCTGGCGGCGGCCCCAGTGCCGGACGATCGGGAGTAGGCCGTGGCCAGCCCGGCGGCGGCAGTCCGGGCGGCGGACTTGGCGGCTCGACTACCGTCAGGACCGCGCTCACCCGGCTGATCGAGACGGACGCCGGCCGCTACAGCTGGGCCGCGGCGACGGTGAGCTCCGACAGCGCAGCCCCGCTGCAACTGGCGACCGGAGATCCCATCATGTCGATCGGCGGATTCAACGGAACCGACCCGGCGCCGACGCTGGCTCAATTCGAGCGCTACATCGCCGAGCACAAGATCCACTACTTCGTGGGCACGAACGCCGACAGCTTCGGCGGCGGCTCCGGCGCCGCTGCAGCGATCACCGAGTGGGTAAGCAACCACTTCCGGTCCCAGACCGTCGGCGGCGCGACGGTCTACAACCTGACCCAGCGGGTTTTTGGGTGAGCGCGGCAGATGGATGCCGAGTTACCGGCGCCACAGAACCCCAGCACCTCGGCATTCACGACGGACCGGGCAGTTCAGATGGATAATCGAGGCGTGGATCTCGCCGCCAAACTGCAAATCAAGCCCGGCACTCAGATCGCCGTCATCGGCTGCCCTGCTGACGGGCCCGACCTCGCCCCGCTCGGCCCGACGGTCAGCGATCCGGCTCCAGCCGTCGCCGTCATCGCGTTCGCGCGGCTGCGCGATGACCTGGCCTCGGTAGCCGGGCCGGCGATCGAGGCGGCCCGCGAGGACAGACTGGCCTGGATCGCCTACCCGAAGGCCGGCCAGCTCGGCACCGACATCAACCGGGACTCGCTGGCCAGCGCCGCAGCCGAGCTCGGCGTGCGGCCGGTGCGCCAGGTCTCCCTCGACGACGTCTGGTCCGCGCTGCGGTTCCGGCCTGCCTGAACCCCGGCGTGGCCTTGCGCACGCCTCGCTCTGCTGGCGTACGGTGTTCGGAAGTCCTCGAGGAGATGCCGTGCAGGTTCCCGTGCTCGACACCAGGAACGGCTTTGCCCGGAAACTGTTCGCGCCGCTCCCGGCACGCTACGACAAGCTCGCCGAGATCTTGTCGTTCGGCCAGAACGGCCGCTGGCGTCGGGCGATGGTCGGCCGCCTCGTGCCGCCTGCCGGTACCGCCACGCCGGGCAGCGTCGTTCTCGACGTAGCGGCGGGAACGGCGGGGGTGTCACTGCAGATCGCCCGCCGCACGGGTGCCAGGGTGATCGGCCTGGACCTGACCGAGCAGATGCTCAGGCAAGGCGCGATCAACGTGACGGCTGAGGGCGCCGACGGCCACGTTTCTCTCATCAATGGCAGGGCGGAACAGCTTCCGCTCCCGGACGCGTCGGTGGACGCGCTCACGTTCACCTACCTGCTCAGGTACGTCAGCGACCCGCAGGCCACGCTGGCCGAGCTGGCCAGGGTGGTCCGGCCGGGCGGAACTGTCGCCAGCCTGGAGTTCAACGTCCCGCCGTCGGCATTCTGGCGGTTCTGGTGGCGCGCCTATACCTGGCTCGTGCTGCCGCTCGGCGGCCTGATCACGGGGGGCAGGCAATGGTATGAGGTCGGCCTGTTTCTCGGGCCGAGCATCGCCGGGCACTACCGCCGGTACCCGATCGACTGGACCGTCCGCGCCTGGCAGCAGGCCGGGCTGCAGGACGTCGGGTACAAGGAGATGAGCCTAGGCGGCGGCCTGATCATGTGGGGAACGCGCGGGGGTGGCTGACCCAGCCCAGACTGGCGCACCCGGCCACGACGGCGCCGTGCCGTCCGCTGCCGCCAGGCCGGCCTTCTACGCGGCTCGGTCAGGGCGCTGGCGGGACTGGTGGACACTGCTGCACCCGCCCTATACCGCCTGGCACCTGTCCTATGTGGTCATCGGCGCCACGTTAGCCCCGCACGTCACGCTGGAGCCGCTGCTGGCCACGCTCATCGCGTTCTTCCTCGCCGTTGGCGTGGCAGCGCACGCGCTGGATGAGTATCACGGCCGGCCGCTGCGCACGGAGATCCCCAGTGCAGTCCTGATTGCAGCCGCCACGCTCGGACTGGCAGGTGCACTCGCACTCGGCGTTGCCGGGACCCTCCGGGTCGGCTGGGTCCTGATCCCGTTCCTGCTCGTCGGGCCGCTGCTGGTGGTCGCCTACAACGCCGAGCTGTTCGGCGGGATCGTCCACACCGACGCCGGCTTCGCGGCCGCTTGGGGCGCCTTCCCGCTGCTGACGTCCTACGTCGCGCAGACAGGCAGGCTCTCGGCGGGTTCCGTGCTCGCCGCGGGTGCCGCATTCGGCCTGTCGGCGGCGCAGCGCAGCCTGAGCACCCCGGCCAGGCTCATCCGTCGTCGTTCCACGAGCGTGACCGGCACCATCACGCTTGCGAGCGGCGACACCCTGATCATCGACGCCGACCGGCTGCTGCAGCCGCTAGAAGGAGCACTGCGCGCCACGTCGTGGAGCCTGGTGCTGCTCGCCGCGGCGATGGCTATCGCTCGCCTCACCTGACGCACATGTACAGAGCACCACCGAGCCGGAATGGGGAACATCATGCGCTGGGGACGATTCACGACTATTGCTTCAGCTTCTGTCATTGCCGCGCTCGGCCTCAGCCTTGGGCTGGTCGGGACAGCCGGCGCTGCGCCGACCTCGGCTCCCACCGCAACGCACGCTGGCTCCGCGGCGGCTGCCCCGCACTACGTCGTGCTCAACTGCGCGGACAAGGCACGGGTCAAGCCACGGACGATCACCCTAGCCTGCGCGGACCACGGCCTGTATCTGGCCAGCCTGCACTGGACCAGCTGGACGCCGGAACTTGCCAGTGCATATGGCACCGCGTGGGAGAACGACTGCAAGCCGGACTGCGCTGACGGACATTTTCACCACTATGCGGTGGTGGCTGTTCTGTGGGGCAGCGCCGCTGTGAAGGGACACGCCGGAGAGCGGCGCTACACCGAGGTCACCCTGAGCTATCCGAAGGCGCGCCCGCCGCTCTACGCGCGGAGCTGCAGCGGCAAGGTCGTGGCGACGCACCCTGCCAGCCAGACGCTGCCGCTCACAGTCTGACGCCGCCGGTCTGGCTGCCGTCAGAGCGCGTCGTGACGCTGGAGGTAATTCAGCGCGACCCAGCCAAGCGGGATCGGGAGCCAGAAGGACAGCAGCCGGAACAGCAGCACCGCGCTCAGTGCCGCCGCGGCGGGCACGTGCGCGATCGCGGTCATGAAGGCCGACATCGCGGCCTCGACTGCCCCGAGCCCGCCAGGCGTCGGCACTACGGACCCGACCGCGCTGCCGGCCAGGTAGACCACCGCGAGTGCAAAGAAATGAGCATGGCCGCCAACGGCCCGCACCGACGCATCCAGGCACAGGATGTAGCAGAAGGTCAGGAGCAACGCGCCGCCGATGCCCTCGGCGAGCTTCATCGGGCGCTGGGTGATGTCGAGCAGCCGCGGAATGACCTGACCAAGCGCCGGTGCCACCCGGGAACGCACCAGCCTGCGGCCAGCGGGCAGCGCGAGGCCGCCGAGCACTAGCGCGCCGAGCACCGCCAGCGCGATGTAGGCCCAGCTGGGCGGATGGAACGACGTGCTGGGAGAGCCACCGCTCAGCGCGATGAAGATCACCAGCAGCGTCATGTGCAGTGCGAATGCGAAGATCTGCGAGACGCCGACACTCGATGCGGCCTCGGCCGGGGGAACCTTCGCCCTGTTCAGGTAGCGGATGTTCAGGGCCACGCCACCTACCGCGGCCGGGGTGACCAGGGTAACGAACGATCCGGCCAGCTGGGCGAGCATCGTCCTGGCCCAGCTCAGCTTTTCCAGCACGAATCCGGTCAGCGACAAGGTGGCGCCAACGTAGGTCAGGGCCGACAGGACCAGCCCGACCAGGACCCAGCGCCAGTCTGAGTGCCGCAGCAAGGGAGTGATCTGGTGCCGGTTGAACTCGCCGATGACCAGGTAGCCCGCGACGATCGCTGCCACCAGTGTCAGGACGCGCCCGGGGCTGATCCGTACCAGCTGCTCTGACGGCACGTCGATCTCGGGCTCGCCGCCGAGTAGCCGCCGCCGCAGGGCCGGCAGCACGTCTTTGCGGCGGCGCAGCTGCACCCTTGTCGAGCGGTGCAGGACGACCGGCTGGAGCAGCGATACCAGGCTGGCCACCGCGGCCGATCCGAGCTTGGCAGTGGCCAGGTCTGCCGCCTGATCCGGGCCGACCAGGAGCGCCATGGTGGCCGTCAGCTGCGCCTGATCCAGCCTGATCTGCAGGTCGGTTGCTGCAACGTCGCCGTCTCCCGGGCTCGAGCAGGGTCACCTCGGAGCCGTCCTCGCCGGATAGCTGGATGTGCTCGGCCGTCAGGGAGCGATGCGTGACGCGGTGGCGGTGAACCTTCAGCACCGCATCCCAGACCTGGCCGAGCTGCTCATTAGGCGGCGGAACGGGAAGCGCTGCGAGCGTCACTCCGTCAATGTGCCTGGTCGCGATGGCAGCAGCCTCCGGCCCGACCCGCACGGCCGCGATCAGCCTGGGCGTCGATACGCCGGCGTCCTCGACTGCGTACGCCATCAGGGACCGGCGCTCGACCGCGCGGCTGACGGTGAGCGGTGCGCTGCGGGAGACCTGGCTGGTCAGCCGCAGCCGGCGGTAGATCCGGTAGAGCGCGTCAGCGGCCTGCTGGTCCTGGTCGAACACCGTCACGTCCAGCCGCGCACCGTCATGGGTCCGCGCGGCATACCTGCGGTTCTCCGTCGTGCTGTTAGCAAGCCGGCGGATTGCCACCAGAGGCACGGTCGCTGAGCTCAGCGCGGCGGCGATCTCCGCTGCGCTCGGCCGCTCGGAGGTCGTGCCGATCAGGTACCGCAGCCCGGATCCGACGGCTGACCCGATCAGCAGCGTGACCAGGAGTGACAGCACGCTGCTCGTACCGGGCTCGGCCAGGCTGGTCAGGCAGTAGAAGACGATGGCGAGCGCAAACCAGGTCCGCCAGCGCGGCCGGCCGGTCAGGCCGATGACGGTCAGCAACGCGACCAGCCCGGCCAGGTACGGGTCGAGCAAGGTCGCGCCGGGCGGACTACCTGCCCTGGCCAGCGCCTTGTAGAGCTCGGTGATGTCGGGCAGCGACAAGATCGCGTTACCGGCGACCGTCACTCCCGCCGCTATCAGCCCGATCGCTACGCCCTCGGCCAGGCGCCGCAGCTGGCTGATGACAATCAGGCGGACCGCGAGCGCGACCGGAAAAGCGACGAGGGCGAAGAATGCGATGTGGTGCAAGGGCGAGATCAGGTTCCTTGCCACGCGCTCGCTCGCCGCAACTACATCGGTCTCGACGCCGGTCGCCGCGGCTTTACCCAGCAGTCCGATGCCGAGCAGCAGGACTATCTCAATGGCTGCCGAGAGGCATCGGAGCAGGTCTGAGGGCCGCCGGATGCGGGGCTCGAGCTCGTCCTCGACCAGCAGCTTTGCCGCCAGGCTCGCCGAGCCATCGGTGCCAGCCGCAGCGGTTGCCGGGAATTGATCAGCTGGCAGCGCATCACGGGCTGGCGCGGGAATGCGCCCGCGCGGCCCCGGCGGTGGGGCGGCCGCCGGACCGTCCGGAGCCGCCGTTGGCCCCTCCGGGGCTTCCTCCGGCGGCCGTCGCCGCGACAGCCTCATTCTGGAGATGGTTTCACTTGCGCAGCAACAGGCAAGAGGCGACCTCGGTTAGCCGTCCCGTATCGTGCGGACGTGGTGCAAAACGCTGTCTCCGCCGCGCTTGACGCTGAAGCTGCCGCCCTCCTGGCGGCCGCGTCCCGGCTGACCGACGCTGACCTGGCTAAGGCTAGCCCGTGCACGCCGTGGACGGTTGGTGAACTGGCGTGCCACATGCTGATCGGGGCGAGCCGGATCGGGCCGGCCCTGGCCGAGCCGGAGCGACCCGATCAGCCGCTGATCAGCACGGCGGAGTACTACCGGCAAGATGAGCGCTTCTCGGCAGCCACTAATGCCGACCGGATCGAGACGGCCAGGGCGCTGGCAAGGCAGCTGGCCGGACCGGGCGCGATCGCGGTCGAGTTCGACCGGCGCTGCCGGGAATCGGCACAGCTGCTTGCTGGCGCGCCAGAAGGCCGCACGGTCACCAGCCGGCACAGCGACCGCATGCTGCTAACCGACTTTGCCAGGACCAGGGTCGTCGAGCTCGCCCTGCACGGCCTTGACCTCGCCCAGGGCCTGTCCTGGCCGCCATGGCTGACGATTGAGGCAGCGGATGTCCTGGAGGACCTGCTGCTGCCAGGCTGGCGACAGCAGCCAGCTGTGCCGCGACCTTGCCTGCGATCGCGTCGGGCTGATTGCCCGCCTGACCGGACGGGCCAGCCTGTCGGGCGCCGAGCAGCACGTGCTGAGCGACGCGGGCATTCCGAGGCTCGCGTTCGGCTGAGTCAGGCCGGCTGCCTGGACTGCGAGCTGACACGCGCATTCGTTCGCGGCTTGGGATAGTCAGGCACCACCTGGCAGGCCTACCATGCGCACGTGGCAATGGGATTGGTCGCAGTCAAGCGGCTGCTGGTCGGCAGGCCCATGCAGAGCGAGCGGCTCGGTCACACGCTGCTGCCCAAGAAGATCGCGTTGCCCGTGTTCGCCAGTGACGCGCTGTCCTCGGTTGCTTACGCTACGCAGGAGATCCTGCTCGTCCTTGCCGCCGGCGGGATCGCGCTCATCGCTTACACGCCCTGGATCGCGCTGGCCGTCGCCCTGCTGATGCTCGTCGTGGTCGCCTCGTACCGCCAGAATGTGCACGCCTACCCATCCGGCGGCGGCGACTACGAGGTCACCACGACGAACTTCAGCTCGCAGGTCGGCATGACGGTCGCGAGCGCGCTGATGGTCGACTACACCCTGACCGTCGCGGTGTCGGTGTCATCCGGAGTAGCCAATCTCGCGTCCGCGTTCCCCGCCCTCAACTCGCACGTCACGCTGATAGCGGCGGTCGTCGTCGCCGTGATCGCGATCATGAACCTGCGCGGCGTGCGGGAGTCCGGCACCGGCTTCGCGATCCCCACGTACTGCTTCATCGCCATCGTCATGGTGATGATCGTCTGGGGCGGGATCCGGCTGGCGCTCGGCCAGCACCTGCACGCCGAGACGGCCAGCTACCCGATCAAGACCACCGGCGAGTTCGCCGGGCTGGCGCTGATATTCCTGGTGCTGCGCGCTTTCTCGTCTGGATGCACGGCACTGACCGGAGTCGAGGCGATCAGCAACGGCGTGCCCGCATTCAAGCCGCCCAAGAGCAAGAACGCCGCGACCACACTGGCGCTGCTCGGCGGCATCGCGGTCACCATGTTCGGCGGCGTTACCGCCCTGGCCCTGGTCAGCCACGTGCACGCCGGGAATCTGATCGGCACTCCGCGAGGCTATATCCAGGCGACGGTGATCGCGCAGGTCGGCCGGGCGGTCTTCGGCTATTCATCGCCGCTGTTCTACGTGCTGCAGCTGTTCACGGCACTGATCCTGGTGCTGGCAGCCAACACGGCGTTTAACGGCTTCCCGGTCCTTGCCTCGATCCTCGCCAGGGACGGCTATCTGCCGCGCCAACTGCACACCCGCGGTGACCGGCTGGCCTTCAGCAACGGCATCCTGCTGCTGTCCGGCTTCGCGATCGTGCTGATCGTCGCCTTCCACGCATCGCCAACCCGGCTGATCCAGCTCTACATCGTCGGCGTGTTCGTCTCCTTCACCTGCAGCCAGACCGGAATGATCAGGCACTGGAACCGCCTGCTGCGCGGGACATCCGATGCCTCGCAGCGGCTCCGGATGTTCAGGTCACGGACTATCAACACGATCGGCGCCTGCGTCACCGGAGCGGTGCTGGTCATCGTGGTGATCAGCAAGTTCCTCGACGGCGCCTGGATAGCGGTCGCTGCCATGGTCGTGCTCTGGTACACCATGCACGGCATCCGGCGGCACTACACCAGCGTCGCGGCGGAGCTGACCCCGGACGAGGAAGCCGCGATGACCCTCCCGGCGAGCAACATCGCAATCGTGCTCGTGTCCAAGCTGCACCGGCCGACGCTGCGCGCGCTCGCCTATGCGCGGGCATCGCGGCCCGCGCGGCTGCACGCAGTGACGGTGGACGTGGACGCTGCGGAGACCCGGCGGCTGCGACAGGAGTGGGACCGCAGCTCGATGCCGCTGGCGCTCACCGTGATCTCCTCGCCGTACCGGGAGATCACCCGCCCGGTGATCGAGTATGTGCGCAGCCTGCGGCGGGAGAGCCCGCGTGACATCGTCACCGTGTACGTACCGGAGTACGTGCTCGGCCACTGGTGGGAGCAGGCGCTGCACAACCAGAGCGCCCTCCGGCTGAAGGCACGCCTGCTCCTGGAACGCGGCGTGGTCGTGGCCAGCGTCCCGTATCAGCTCGCCTCGGCGAGCCGGGCGGCGTCGGCAGCCGATCCGCTGGCGAGCCCACGCCTGCTTGCCAGCCGCGAGGCGCTGCATGCCGCAGAGATCTTGGAGGAGATCAGCGCGCTCCCCGCACATACCGCGCACCGGCCGATTCCGATATCCGACAGCCGGCACCGGGAGATCGTCAACGTGGCCGGGACGCTGCGCGCTGTCACGATCCGGCCGCGTGGCGGGAGTCTGACGATGGAAGCCGAGCTGTGGGACGGCACTGGCCGGGTACTACTGGTCTGGCTGGGCCGGCGCGACATTGCCGGCATCGAGCCGGGCCGCAAGCTCGTCGTCCGCGGCAGGCTCACCAGCATGAGGGGCGAGCGGGCGATCTACAACCCGGTCTACGAGCTGCAGCCGACGGCTGGCACGCACGACTGACGAACCGGCGGGCTGCCGCGGTCACGGCCGGAACCGGTACCCCATGCCAGGCTCGGTCAGCAGGAAGCGCGGCGCCGACGGGTCCGGCTCCAGCTTGCGCCGCAGGTTGGCGACATACACGCGCAGGTAGTTGGCCTCGGTCTGGTAGCCAGGACCCCACACCTCCTGCAGCAGCTGCCGCTGGGTCACCAGCCGGTCAGAGTTCCGAGCCAGGACCTCAAGCAGCTGCCACTCGGTCGGCGTGAGCCGCACGTCGGCGCCGCCCCTGGTGACGCGCTTGCGGGCAAGATCCACCGTGAACTCATCCGTCCTCACGACCGGCTCGTCCGGGGCCGGCGACGCACGCCGGACCGCGGCCCGCAGCCGCGCCAGCAGCTCGTCCATGCCGAACGGCTTGGTCACGTAGTCGTCAGCACCGGCGTCGAGCGCGGCCACCTTCTGGCTCTCCTGCCCCCAGGCCGACAGCACGATGATCGGGGTCGACGTCCAGCCGCGGACTCCCCTGATCACCTCGGTGCCGTCCATGTCCGGCAGCCCCAGGTCCAGTATGAGGACGTCCGGCCGCTCCCGCGCCATCGCGGCTAGCCCCGAAGCGCCATCAGCTGCGGTGCTGACCTGGTACTTGCGCGCCGTCAGGTTGATCTTCAGGGCTCGCAGGATCGGCGCCTCGTCATCGATCACCAGAACCTTCGTCATGACGGGGCCGTCACAGTCGGGTCGTCACGGCCGGGCTGGCACGCCTGCGGTGCTGGCCGCTGCGCACGCCAGGGTGACCTCCATGGTCAGCCCGCCGCCGGGAGTATCGGTGGCCCGGACCGTACCGCCCATGGTATCCAGGAAGCCCCGGACGACAGCGAGCCCCAGGCCGACCCCGGTCCCGCCGGACGGATCGCCGCCCCGGCCGTCCAGGCGCCGGAACGGCTCGAACATGGTGTCCTTGAGCTCATCCGGCACCCCGCGCCCGTGGTCGATGATCTCGAGCACGACCGCATCGCCGTCCCGGTGGGCCCGCAGGCCCGGTCGCTGCCCTGCGGGTGAGAACGCCAGCGCGTTGGCGAAAAGGTTGGCCAGCACCCGCTCGAGCAGTCCCGGATCGGTAAGAACAAGAGGAAGGCCATCGGGAACGGCGAGCTCCAGCAATCCGCCGCCATCCAGGCCGCGCAACGCCACGGGCGCGACCTCGTCGATCGCGGTGGGCCGCAGGAACGGCTGCAGCGAGCCAGTCGTGAGCCGGCTCATGTCCAGCAGGTTGCCGATCAGCGCGTCCAGGCGGTCAGCCGACGCCTCAATCGTGGCGAGCAGGGCCGCCTCGTCGGCTTGCGTCCACTCCACATCGGTCTGGCGCAGCGTGCTCACGCTGGCCTTGATCGAGGCAAGCGGCGTGCGCAGGTCGTGGCTGACCGCCGCGAGCAAAGCCGTGCGCATGCGGTTGCCCTCGGCAAGCGCCTCAGCTTGCGCTGCCTGGGTCCGCAGCCGGTCGCGGTCCAGGGCGGCAGCGACCTGGGCGGTGAGCCCATCGAGCAGCCGGGGTGAGAGCGGCCGCTGCTGTCCGGACACTTCGAGGACGAGGTCCGGCCTCGCCTTGGTCCGCTGCACCGGGTCATCGTCGGCTGCGCCGCCGCTCCCAGCCACGCGGACCCACGCCCCGCCCGAGCGCTCCAGCAGCTCAGCCCGCCCGCCGCGGTTAGCTATCAGGTGGTCAAGTACGGCGGCCGGGGTGTCCTGGCCGCCGAGGACGGTCTGAGCGAGCGCCAGCAGGTCCTCGGCCTCCTCGGTGCTTCGCGCGGCCTGGCGAGCCCGGAGTGCCGCCAGGTGCACGACGCTGCTCACGGTGACAGCAACCGTCACGAACAGCAGGAGTGCCAGCAGGCTCTTGCCATCGGCGATGGTGAGGGTGTGCACCGGCGGGGTGAAGTACCAGTTCACCAGCAGGCTGGCGGTCACGGCGGCCAGCACGGCGGGCCAGAAGCCGCCGACGACCGCCACGGCGACGACAGCCACCAGATAGATGAGCAGGTCATCGCCGAGATCGAGATGCTGGCTCCGCGCGGAAAGCGCGAGCGTGAGCAGCGGGAGCCCGGCGACTAGCAAGACTCCGGCCAGCACCCGCCGGGCACCGATCCCGCCGGTCAGGTCGGCGAGGTGCCGCGTCGCGCGGCCGCCGCGCAAGACCAGGCTGCGCCGCTCAGCAGCGCCCTCGGGCTCGGCCGTGCCGTCGTCCTCGGGCCGACCAGGAATCTCCACAATCCATAGTGTGAACGATCCGGCGAAGCGGCGCACCACCATGCCGGTCAGCATTCCGATGACAGTGCAGCCTGTGATGGTGATGGCAGCCTCTGCTGCCAGCTGCCCCGTCGGCTGCAGGTGCGCATACGGGGCTCGGGAGAACCCCACCACCGTCATCCAGCCGATCGCGCCGAGCACCAGGGCCGCGGCCGTCTCCGCGAACGCGGCCCCGGCCGTAACGATGACGGCAGCCAGGACGAGCACCCACCCAGGCGACAGCCCGCCGCCGCTGGCAGCAGCGCATGCCCCGACGACGAGCAGCGCACCGAAGCCGACCGGAAGCGCCAGCGGCGCGGATATGCCGCGCCTGCGCCGCGGCGGAGAGTCTGAGGGCTGGCTCACTCCGCCAGTTCATACTGGATCGGCGCGATTCCCGGTGATCTTCACACCTTCTTAACGCCAGCTAACCTCGTCTTCACGCCTCTTTTGCGCCGGCCGCCGGCGGCTGCCCGATGGCGCGCAGGCTGCGCACCGCCGTCAGCGCGACGGCGAGCGCGAGCATCATGATCAGCAGTTCGGCGCCGTCCACCAGGCCGGGCCTGAAGAGGCCCGCTGTCGGCGACCCGCCCAGCATCCAGATCCCCGCGCCAGCCGCAAACGCCGCGCTCGCCACGCACGCTCCGCGCGCCAGCCGCGCGAGGTAGCCGACTACCCGCTGCGGCAGGCTGAGCCGGCGCACCGTGATCACGGCCGCGGCAGCGAGCACGATACCGGCCACCGGGCTGAGCACCATCCAGGCGAGCTCTGCGGCGGGAAACCGGCCCAGCAGCCCCGGATGCGCCCAGAACGAGGTGACGGAGAGCGTCGATGCCCACCCGAACGCCGCCGCACCGCCAGGTACCAGGCCATGCTCGGCCCCGGTGCCGCCCGTTCCCGGCCATGAATTCTGGAAGTGCTTCGCGCCGAGCGCGAGCGCCACCCCGCAGCCGAGCGCAAGGCCGGCCGGCCGCGCCACCCGCCCGTTGCGCCGGCCGGCCGCGACCAGGACCTGCCAGATCACGGGAACGGCGGCGGCCAGCCCGATGAGCCCGCTGCACGCGGCCGCGAGGGTCATGACCAGCGTCGCGCGGGTGACGGATGATGATTGCGGCAAGACCCACTGCCAGCCGGTGGCGAGCTGCGCCAGCATCGCGGCCGCCAGTACGCCGAACGTGGCCAGCGCGCAGCCGATGATGGCGAGCGACTGCTGTGGCGGCTGCCGCCGGCTGGTCAGGCCGGCGTCGGCGAGCCGTGCCAGCAGGCCGTGACCGGCGACGTCGACGCCGCGCCGCCAGCTGCGCGGCTGTTCGGCGAACTCGGCCAGCAGCAACTCGGCGAACTCGGCCCCGTACCGGGCGCGCCATGACCGCGGGTACCACCGCAGCAGCTGCGCTGCACGGCGTGCGGCCGGGTCGGCTGGGGTGCTCACGCTGCGCCCCAGTTGCGCGTCAGGCGCCGGAGGCCTACGTCGGCGACGCGGCGCTGATCGGCTAGATGCGCCCGCAGTGCCTGCGCGCCTGCTGCCGTGAGCTGGTAGGGGCGCCGGCGATCCTCGCTCGCCAGGGCCTCGATGAGGCCCTGGCCCTCCAGCCGGCTCAGCGCCTCGTACAGCGTGCCCGGAGCGAGCCTGACCCCGGCGAACTGCTCGATGTCCTTGGTCAGCGCGTAGCCGTGCTTGGCTCCGTCGGCCAGGCTGGACAGGATCAGCGTGGCGGGTCCGGCGTACCGGCCGAACGTCACCAGCGAGTCGCCTTCCGGCGGGCCGCTGCCGGTGCCTCCGGTACTGTCCGCGCGCGAGTTCGGCACTCTGGAAGTATATATCGCCTGACGATGGATCGGCGGGCGGACTTTCACGTTCGCTGTCCTGGTGGCGGGACCAGGTAAGGCAGCCGGGACCGCAGGAACTCGCGCGGGAACTCCGCCCGCATCCGCCACAGCCCGGCGTCGATGACGAAATGCGCCATCACGGCGCCGAGGAAGAACCCGAACAGGATCCGCAGCGCGGGTCCGGCAGCAAGCTGATCAGAGGCCACCGACAGGGCGGCGCCGCCGAGCAGCGCGATGTTCGCGAGCGCCGCGAGCGCGGTCAGCCGCGCGGCTGGCCGGGTGCCCCGCGGGCTGCCCGCCGCAAGCATGCCCATGAGCAGCAGGTACTGCAGGCCGTGCGCGATCGTCAGCCCGGCTACCGCGGCGTAGGGCGAGCTGAAGGCGAATACCGGCAGGCTGAACGCCAGTGACGTGAGGTATGCCAGGCAGAACCCGGCTGGCCGCTGAGCCGGGCTGCGCCGGAGCAGGCAGCCAGCGCCCGCGGCGAGTGAGACCGCGAATGCGACAGCCGAGAGCGGGAACAGCGCGGGGAGGACCGCTCGCAGCGGGAGCTGGAGCAGCCCTGGCCGGGCGAGCAGAGCGCCGATGCCAGCCAGGCCGGCGGCGGTCAGCGCGCGCCGCTCGCCGGTGCGCAGTGGCGGCACGCGCAACGACGCCGCGGTCAGCGCGGCGATGCCGAGGTTCTGCTTCTGGTAGTGGAAGAACTGCCAGCTGAAGTACGGCAGCAGGAGCCAGTACAGGGCAGGCCGCGGCAGCAGGAAGGCGATCGCGCCGGCCCCGGATATCAGCGCGAGCGGCCACCACACATAACGGGCCGGCCGTTGTCGCATGTGCGCCCGGACCGCCGGGACCGTGTAGAACCAGGCGGTCGAGGCGACGTGCACCGACGAGCCGACGAAGAGCAGGAACGCGAGCGCTTCTGGAGCCCCAGTGCCCGCTGGCGGCGCGAGCGCGATCGCGGCCACCGCTGCGGCGATGGTGATGCCAAGCGTCGCCGCGAGCCAGGCCCGCGCCGCGCCCGTGGTGGTGGCTGCTGTGTTGGCGGGCGCTGTGGGAGCCGGACGGAGGAGCTCAGCCGCCACCGCAGCCTCCGGTCGCGGCCGCCGAGCTCGCGGCCATCACCTGAAGCACGGCGTAGACAAGGATCGCGGACACCGGCAGCAGGCCGAGCAGCAGGTACAGCATGTCCTTGCGGCTCGGCCTGGCGGCCGGCGGCGCGTCCGCAGTTCCGAGACCGGCGGAGGGCAGAGGAGTCATGTCAACGACGCTAGTACGGCTACCGGTATATCGTCAACCGATATTTCGTTGGACGGCATAGAGGACGATTAGGCAGTGGCGGGACTGCAGGCGCACGGCGCGGGATGATGGGCCCATGATCGATCTGATCCTGCGCAACGCCCGGCTGGCCGGCCAGGAAACGCCGGCCGGCCAGGAATCACTAGCCGACATCGGCATCGACAACGGCGTGATCACCGCAGTGAACGAGACCACGCCGGCTGCCGAGACGATCGATCTGGCCGGCCGGCTGGTCACGCCGCCGCTGGTAGAGCCCCATATCCATCTGGACGCAGTGCTGACCGTCGGCCAGCCGCGGCCGAACGTCTCAGGCTCCCTGTTCGAGGGCATTGCGATCTGGGCCGACCGGGTCGGTAGCCTCAGCTACGAGGACGTGCAAGCGCGCGTCCGGCAGGTGCTGCGCTGGCAGCTGGCCTGCGGTGTGCAGCACGTCCGCAGCCACGTCGACGTCTGCGACCCCGAGTTGCGGGCGCTCCGGGCCCTGGTCGACCTTCGGGAAGAGGTCCGCGGGATACTGGACCTGCAGCTCGTGGCCTTCCCGCAGCAGGGCATCCTCGGCTTCGATGGCGGGAAGGAGCTGATGCGAAAGGCAGTCGAGCTAGGCGCGGACGTCGTCGGCGGCATCCCGCATTACGAGCTGACGCGCGAGGATGGCGTCGAGTCAGTCCGGTTCGCGATGGCGCTGGCCGACGAGCACGGCCTGCGTGTGGACATCCACTGCGATGAGACCGACGACGACCACTCCAGGTTCGTCGAGGTGATGGCGGCCGAAACGATCCGGCGCGGAATGTCGGGCCGGGTGACTGCCAGCCACACCACCGCGATGCACTCCTATAACGGCGCCTACGCCCATCGGCTGATCGCGAACATTGCCAGAGCAGGGCTGCACATGGTGACCAACCCGCTGGACAACTCCGTGCTCCAGGGAAGGTTCGACACCGGCCCCATCCGCCGCGGCCACACCAGGGTGAAGGAGCTGCTCCTGGCCGGTGTCAACGTCTGCATCGGCCACGACTCGGTGATGGACCCCTGGTATCCGCTCGGCTATGGAGACCCGCTGCAGGCAGCATTCGTGCTGGCGCACTTCGGCCAGATGTCCGGCGACGCGGAGCTGAGAGCGCTGATCCGGATGATCACCGCGAACCCGGCCGCGGCGCTGGGCGTGCCGGACTACGGCCTGCGCATCGGCGGCCCGGCCGATCTGGTGGTGTTTGACGCGCCGTCTGAGGCCGACGCCCTGCGCCTGGTTGCACCACGCACGCTGGTGCTTCGCGGCGGCAAGGTCCTGGCCAGGGCAACCCCCGCCCAGCACACCGTCAGCTGGCACGGCACCGAGGAGCCGGTGACTTTCCGGCGGTCGTAGCCCGCCAGCCCCAGTACTGGGCGAGCACCCCTTGCCGGTGAGCCAGCGGGTAGTGTATCTACGTGTCTGTAGAAGATCGGGCCAGGACGTGCGCCGCAGGGGCACGCACGTAGGGCGGCTATGGAGTCGTTTCTCATCCATGCGGGGTACGCCGCTATCATCCTGCTCGGCTTCCTGGAGGCGTGCTGCGTTCCGATCCCGTCCGAGGTGACCTTCGGCTTCGGCGGCGTCCTGGCCTACCAGGGTCACCTCAGCCTGGCCGTCGTCATCATCCTCGGCACGCTCGCCGAGGTGGCAGGGTCCTACATTTCCTACACGGTCGGCCGCATCGCTGAGCGCCCGCTGATCGAGAAGTTCGGCCGTTACCTGCTCATCTCCAGGGCGGACATCGACCGCGCCGACCGGTTCCTGGCGGGTCGCGGAGCGTGGGCCATCCCGCTCGGCCGGACGCTGCCGTTCGTCAGGTCGTTCACCTCTGTCGTGGCCGGACTGACCGGCATACCCGCGCTCCGCTTCGGGATTCTCAGCCTGATCGGTACGACTGTCTACGCGACCATCATGGCCAGTCTCGGATACGCGCTGGGGTCGGCCTGGCATCGCGTTGCCCACGACCTGTCGGTAGCCAGCTATCTGCTCGCGGCGGTAGTGATCGTCGCCCTCGTCGGGTTCGTCGTGCTGAGGCTGCGCGGCCGTCAGCAGCTACGCGACAACGGCAGCCTGGGCGAACTCGATAACCGCGTGCAGGTCATCGGCAGCGTGGAGAGCAGCCAGGCTAGAGACTGCGACTAGCGCGATCGCCAGCGCCAGCAGCACGAAGTGCCGCCGGGGCGGGGGACCCAGCAGCGCGTTGACCCGGCGGGGCACAGCACCAGAGCGCCTGATCTCGGCCCGGTCTCCGGCAGCCCCCAGCGCATGCTGCGCGCTGCCGGGACCTGAGTGGCCAGCCCCTGACGCCAGCGCTGCCTTCGCGATGGCGCGGGCGGCGAGCGGCCTGTTGCCGGTCACGCGGACAGCCTGCTCGTCAGCCCATCGCTCGACGCTGTAGCTGACTGCGGCCGCGAGCGGACGCAGCAGCGGATTAGCCGCCGCTGACAGCCTGGCCACCGCCATGAACAGGTAGTGGCGCGCAGCGGCATGAGCCCGCTCATGGGCCAGCAGGACCTCGCCTTCGGCCTCAGTCAGCGAGTCGAGCATCCCCGAGGTGACCACGATCCTCGCAGGCCAGCCGGGAACGGCGTAGGCATCCGCCCTGCTGTCCTTGACGATCACCAGCAGCCGCCCGTCCCCCGAAAGGCTGCGTGCCTCCCGGTGCGCCGAGACGAGCGCCGAGGTCCGCAGCCATGCCGCGCGCAGCACGCTGAGCGCCGCTGCGGCCAGGAGCGCGGCCGCCACGACGCCGAGCAGCAGGGGCGCCGCGTCGACGTGACTCATTGCGGGAGCGGAGAGTCTGCCCAGCGACGCGAACACTGGCAGGGATATTGCTCCGGCCAGCGCAAGCAATCCGAGTACGGCGCCGCTCGCTACCGCCAGCACGACCGAACTCAGCGTGAGCAGCCAGGTGGCCGTGCGGGGCGGCAGCCGCTCGGCGAGCGGCCGCGCTCCGGCTGCGGCCAGCACCGGAACGATCAGCGGCAGAAAGACCATGACGCGCATTCGCGGCCTCTCAGGAGCTCTGATCCGGGAGGTTAGCGAGCGTCCGGCGGAGCAGCTGCTCATCCTCGGGCCCAAGGCCGGACACGAACCGAGCCAGCACCGCCTCGCGGTCGGCTTCCGCGTCCAGGACCCGGCGCATCCGCCGGGCCGCAAGACCGGGCTCGTCGGCGACCGGGGCATAGGAGTACGCCCGCCCGGACCGGTGCCGGGTCAGCACGCCCTTGGCATGCAGCCGCGAGAGGATCGTCACGACGGTCGTGTAGGCCAGGTCGTCGCCAAGCTCGTGCCGGACTTCCGCCGGCGTCAGGTGGGAGCCTGCGGCCTGGAGCACGCCGAGCGCGGCCGCCTCAAGCTCGCCGGCCGCGCGTCGCGCTCCCGAGCTGGCCCCTCCCGGGCGGATCTGCGCCACGGCGCCTAAGTGTAGAGCCCGGAGGCGGCGAAATGTCCTGCTCAGCCTTAACTGGCGTCAGCAGCTGCTGTCTCGCCGGGAATCACCAGCCGCTCCTCGACATTGCTCTCGCGCTGGAGCCTGAAGAACAGGGCATAGAGCAAGGCCGCCAGCACAAAGCCGACCTCGAAGGTGAGATCGCCGAACGCCGGATTGTGCTTGGGCACGACCCCGAGGTAATCGGTCTGATTGGCGAACAGCCAGATCGACAGCGCTATCGAGATCGCCATCGCAGCGGCGCCAGCCCACGGATTGTGCTGACGGTCGAACAGCAGCCCGTCCACTCGCTTGCCGCGGCGCAGGAACTGATCGGCGAAGAAGACGCCCAGCCAGGGCCCGATCCAGTAGGCGATGACGAGCAGGAAGTTGTTGTACTTGGTGCCCGCGTCGCTCAGGCCGGACAGCGCCACGAAGAAGCCCGCGACGCCGAAGACGATGGCCACGATCGCCCGGCGCAGCCTGAGCGGCAGCTTGATGCCGAGGGCCAGGAATGACATCGACCCGGAGTAGACGTTGAGCGCGTTGGCGCAGATAGCGCCAAGAGCAATCGCCAGCAGCGTGACGTCGCCGATCCAGACGGGCATATTGCTGACAAAGCCGGCGGTCGGGTTGTTCCCGTACTTGTCGATGCTGGTGATCGTGGCGGCAGCTGCGCCCACGATCTCGAGCACCACGCAGGAGATGAAGACGCCGAGGCCAGCCCACAGCCCGGTGGCCGTCCGGTTGGTGGTTTTCGGCAGGTAGCGGGTGTAGTCGCTGGCATACGGGTTCCAGCCGGCCGCGTAGCCGAACGCCGCGCCGAAGGTGATCAGCCACCCGGCCAGGGTGCCGCCGGGGATCGGCGCGGGGTGGGTGCCCGGGTGCGACTTGCTGAGGATCACGACCGATGCAATCGCGAAGATGACGACCAGGACGGGGAACGCCCACCGCTCGAACGCGTGCACCAGGTTGTGGCCGAAGAAGGCGACTGCCAGCTGAACCACCACGATGATCAGCAGGCAGATCTTGTCATTCCAGCCCAGCAGCGCGCTGAGCGCGAACGCGCCGCTGACGCTGTTGACGGCGAACCAGCCGACGCCTGCGACCAGCGCGTTGATCCCGGCCGGCAGAATATTGCCAAGCCAGCCGAAGCCGATCCTGGACAGCACCATCTGCGGTACGCCGAACAGCGGGCCCCTGGCGGCCAGGGCACCCATTGAGATCGAGCCCAGTGCGGTGCCCAGCACGATCGCGAGGGTAGCCAGCCAGAAGGACAGGCCGAAGAACCAGACGCCGATAACGCCGACGAAGATGGTCGCGAACTCCATGTTCGGCGACACCCACGTCCAGAACTGCTGCAGCGGCTTGCCGTGGCGCTCACTGAGCGGGATGTACTCGGCGCCGCCTGGCTCGATCGTCGCTATCTTCCGCCGTACGTGCCTTCCCGGACATCGGCTTCGATACTGGGGGATCGCCCGCGAATGTGGTGTCGGTCACTTCCTGTCACCCCTCGGCTCGATGACAGCGCCTGCCGCTCATGCCGGAGCACCGGTCATGAGCCTGGGCTAAGTGTGGCTCATGTTGTTACCAGGAAGTATCCCGTACTGGCAGCAAGTATCCAGTCCAGAGCGATTCCCGCGTGTCGCCCAAGTCATGAAGATGCGGCCCTAGCGGGGACATCGCGGACTCCTTCGGGGCGCCCTGACTCGCCCGGCACCCCTCGTTATCATCTGTGGTATCTGGGCGGCTACCGGACCGGGGACGCGGATGACCGGCGGAACGGCATGACGAAGCCCTTGTGGGCACAGCCTGCCTGCGATCCGGATCTGCCAGCAGACCTGCAGTTGCTGATCGTTCGCAGCCGCCCGGCCAGTCACGCTCCCGCGACCAGCAATGCGAGACCCTGGGCGCCGCGGCGCTGGCGGCAGCAACGTGACCTCGATCGTCATTCTGACAAGATCATCTTCCCGCATGACTTGCACGGAACCGACCGGCTCCTGCTAGCCAGAGCGCAGAACGCCGTAGACACGATCCTCGGCTCCGAGGTACGAGAGGCTGGCCTGCTGGAGGCAGAGAGCGGCCCTGCGGCGGCACGAATGGGAGATCGCCTGCACCAGCCGGGAGCTGACCAGAGTGCGTGCGCTGCCTTCCGCTGACGCCGAGGCTGGTGCGATGACGGCGGCAGTGCTTGAGGCCCAGCAGCGAGCCCTTGCGCTCGCCGAGGAAGCCACGATCAGCCGGATCCGTGCGCTCGAGCGTTACGCGGCACAGGTCGCCGCCGCCGACGATGCCCACCGCGACTGGCAGGCGGCCCTGCGTCAGAGCGGGCTGAACGAGGTCTACCTGGACCTCGTCGCCAGGACCGCCGCGGATGAGCTTGCTGTCACTGAGCTAGACGAGCTCACGGACCGGGCCGCGATCACGGCGCAGGTGCTGAAGTCCAGCCTGCGGGACGCCGCCACGAGCGGCGCCACGCTGACGCTCCCTGCGCCGCGGGCGCGAATTGGCCGCGGGCAGGCTAGCTGACCGGAGCCCCCGGCTCTGGCCAGCTAGCCATTGACGTTAGCCAGCCGGAACCGTGCAGACAGCGCCGAGGTCCGCGCCCGACACGAGAGCCGCGTACTTGGCCATCGCGCCGGTGGTGTAGTTCGGCGCCGGCCGCTTCCAGGCCTCCCGCCGCCGCTGCAGCTCGGCGTCATCGACCAGGAGGTCCAGCCGCCGCTCCACCACGTCGAGCACGATCGGGTCGCCGTCGGCCACCAGCGCGATCGGCCCGCCATCCCACGCCTCCGGAGCCACGTGGCCCACGCATGCGCCGAACGTCGCACCGGAGAACCGGCCGTCGGTTAGCAGCATCACGTCCTTGCCGAGGCCAGCACCCTTGATCGCCGCGGTAACGGCGAGCATTTCCCGCATGCCGGGTCCGCCCTTGGGACCCTCGTACCTGATCACCAGCACGTCGCCCTTGCCGACCTTGCCCGCGGTGACGGCCGCGAAGCAGTCCTCCTCGCGCTCGAAGACGCGCGCGGTGCCCTCGAACCGGAGCGTCTCGATGCCAGGAGTCTTCACCACCGCACCACGAGGCGCCAGCGAGCCGCGCAGCACCGCCAGGCCGCCGTCCGGCTTGAACGGATCCTTGACCGGCCGCACCACGTTGCCGTCAGGCTCGAAGGCGTCCGCGACATTCTCGCCAAGGGTGCGCCCGTTCACCGTCATGGCCGATCCGTCGATCAGCCCGGCGTTCAGCAGCTCCCTCAGGATGACCGGGACACCGCCGACCTTGTCCAGCTCACTCATCACGTAGAGGCCGGACGGGCGCATCGATGCGATCACCGGCGTGCGCCGGCTGACCTCGTCAAAGTCTTCCAGTGTCAGGTCGACACCCGCCTCGTGGGCGATGGCCAGCAGGTGCAGCACGGCGTTCGTGGATCCGGCAGTGGCCATCACCACCGTGGCCGCGTTCAGGAACGCCGCCCTGGTCATGATCTGCCGCGGCCGCAGCCCGGTCGCGAGGGCCTGAACCACAGCCTCACCGGTACGGCGGGCCAGGTCGGTCCGCTCGGCCGACACCGCCGGTGCCGACGCCTCGCCCGGCAGGGTCATGCCGAGAGCCTCAGCACAGGTGGACATCGTGTTGGCCGTGTACATGCCGGACACGAGCCGGCGCCGGGGCACGCGGCGCGCTCAACAGCAAGCAGCTCCGCATCCGACATCGTGCCCGCGGCGTGCTCGCCGACAGCCTCGAATACGTCCTGGATCGTGATCGACTTGCCATGCGCCCAGCCAGGCAGGATCGTCCCGCCGTACAGGAAGATCGACGGAATGTCGAGCCGGGCGCAGGCCATCAGCATGCCGGGCAGCGACTTGTCACAGCCGGCGATCGTCACCAGCGCGTCGACCTGCTCGGCGTTGACCATGAGCTCGACCGAGTCGGCGATGACTTCCCGGCTGACCAGCGAGGCTTTCATGCCCTCGCTGCCCATCGAAATGCCGTCGGAGACGGCGATGGTGCCAAACTCGAGCGGCACTGCGCCGGCCTGCCTGACGCCTTCCTTAGCCGCTGCAGCCAGGCCATTCAGGTGCACGTTGCAGGGGGTGACCTCGTTCCAGGACGAGGCGACAGCTACCTGCGGCCGCTCCAGGTCCGCCTCTGACAGCCCGACGGCGCGCAGCATCGCCCGGGCAGCCGCCCGCGAAGGGCCGGTCGTCAGCGGACCGGACCGCGGCCGGGGCAAGCTGGAGCGCTGGGCCGCGCGGGAGGGCTCGGCGTTGTCAGACATTTAGACCGCCTCCGAAATCTTGGGCTCGGCCGCCCCTGGCGGGGTACCGGGCTGATCCAGTTGATCGTCCGCGAGCGGCTCCGCACCGGCCCGCAGCAAGCCATACGCAATCCCGTCCGTGAGTGCCTCCCAGGAGGCCGTCACGATGTCGTCGGACACGCCGACCGTGGTCCACTCTCCGTCGGCGTCGGCCGAGGTCAGCATGACTCTGGTCACCGCGCTCGTCGCCGCCCTGCCGTCGAGGATGCGCACCTTGTAGTCGACCAGGTGGATGCCGGCCAGCTCCGGATAGACCTCGGACAAGCCGCGGCGCAGCGCCTGGTCCAGCGCGTGCACGGGTCCGACGCCCTCCCCGACCGCCACGACCCGGTCCTCGCCGAGTTGCAGCCGGACGATCGCCTCGCTGCGGTCCTCTTCGTTGGCCCGCTCGATCACGACGCGGTAGCCCTCGAGCCTGAACCAGGCAGGCAGCACGCCCGCGCTCTTGCGCACGAGCAGCTCGAAGGAGGCGTCAGCAGCCTCGAACGCGTAACCGCGGTGCTCGGCCTCCTTCACCTGCTCGAGCACCTGACCTGCCAGTGCCGGGTCGTGGGACAGGTCGAGGCCGAGTTCAGCCGCCTTGGCCAGCACGTTGCTGCGGCCGGCCAGCTCGCTGACCAGCACCTGCGCCTTGTTCCCGACGGTGCCGGGGTCGACGTGCGAGTAGGCGTCCGGCCGCCGCGCGATGGCTGAGGCGTGCAGTCCTGCCTTGGTGGCAAAGGCCGACGAGCCGACGTACGGCTGCCGCGTCTCGACCGGCAGGTTCGCCAGCTCCGCGATCGTCCGCGCCGTCGAGGCGAGCGCCGCCAGCCGCCCGTCCGGCAGCAGCGAGTGGCCGCGCTTGAGTTCCAGGTTGGCAATGACCGAGAACAGGTCCGCATTACCGCAGCGCTCGCCATAGCCGTTCGCGGCGCCCTGCACATGCAGGCCGCCAGCGGCCACAGCGACGACCGAGTTCGCGACCGCGCACGAGGCGTCGTTGTGGAAATGCACGCCGATCGCGGTCCGCGACCGGTCTGCCACCTCCGCCACGATCCGGCCGACGTCGTCGGGCAGCGTGCCGCCATTGGTGTCGCACAGCACCAGGGTGTCCGCGCCCGCCTCAGCGGCGGCAGCGAGCACGTCCAGTGCGTAGCCACGGTCGGCGCGGTATCCGTCGAAGAAGTGCTCGGCGTCGAAGACGACCCGCCGGCCGGCCGCCGCCATGTAGGCGACTGAGTCGGCGACCATGGCAATGTTCTCCGCCCTGGTCGTCCGCAGCGCCTCGTCCACGTGCAGGGTCCAGGACTTGCCGACCAGCGTCACGATCGGGGTCTCAGCCTCCAGCAGCGCTGCCAGCGAGGCGTCGTCCTCGACGTGACGGCCTGGCAGCCTCGTCGCGCCGAACGCCGCCAGCGTCGCATGCTTGAACTCCATGTGCTTGGCGCGCTCGAAGAACTCAGCGTCCTTCGGATTAGAGCCCGGCCAGCCGCCCTCGATGACGTCCACGCCGAGACCGTCAAGCGCGATCGCTACCCGCACCTTGTCGGCGACGGTGAGGTCAAGGCCGACTTGCTGTGAGCCGTCCCGGAGGGTGGTGTCGTAGATCTCGACCTTCGGCGCCGGCTGCCCGCCAGCGGTCTGCTCGCTCATCACGCTACTCCGTCCGTGAGCCTGGCGAGCAGCGCCTTCTCCCACTCACCGGTCGTCGACGGCGCACCCGCGGCCAGCACGGAGCTGACCGCTGCGTCCAGGTCAGCTGCCGCCGCGTCCTCGCCGAGATGGGACAGCATCAGGCCGGCTGACAGCACTGCGCCCGCCGGGTTCGCGATGCCCTTGCCGGCGATGTCCGGTGCCGAGCCGTGCACCGGCTCGAAGACCGACGGCCCGGTCCGGTCCGGGTTCAGGTTGCCGCTCGGCGCATAGCCAAGCCCGCCAGTCAGCGCCGCTCCCAGGTCAGAGATGATGTCACCGAACAGGTTGTCGGTGACGATCACGTCGAACCGCTTCGGGTCGTCCACCATCCACAGGCAGGCCGCGTCCACGTGGGCGTAGCTCAGCTCGACGCCATCCTCGGCCGCTACCTCCTTCGCGATGCGGTACCACAGGTCGCCTGCATGCGTCAGCACGTTGGTCTTGTGGACCAGCGTCAGCCGGCCGCTGCGGCCCGCCGCGAGCCTCGCGGCGTACCGGACGCAGCGCCGCACCCCAGCCCAGGTGTTCAGCGACTCCTCGGTCGCCGTCTCGAACTCGGTGCCGCGGTGCACGGTGCCGCCCGCGCCCGCGTACAGGCCCTCGGTGTTCTCCCGCACGATCACGAAGTCGAGGTCGGGCAGCTGGTGCTTGCCGACCGCACCGCCAACGCCAGCCCGCAGCTTGGACGGCCGCAGGTTGACGTAGAGGTCCAGCTCGAACCGCAGCCGCAGCAGCAGCCCGCGCTCCAGCACCCCCGGCGGAACCTCAGGGGTGCCGACGGCGCCGAGCAGGATCGCGTCGGACTTCCGCAGCTCGGCCAGGACAGCGTCCGGCAGCACCTCGCCGGTCTGCAGATAGTGCTGGCCGCCAAGGTTGCAGCTCCGCCAGTCCACGCCGAACCCGTGACGGCCGGCGACCGCGTCGACGCACGCCCGCGCGACGTCGGTGACCTCCGGCCCGACGCCGTCACCCGGCAGGTGAGTGACGACGTGGGTCCGCGCCGCGTGCGCGGCGTGCTTCGGCTCGGCGGCTACCTCGCCCGCCGTTACGTCACTCCCCATTACTCGTCCATCTCGTTCGCGGCCGAGTTCAGCCAGCTCATCATCTTCCGCAGCGGCTTGCCGACCTGCTCGACCTGCGCGGTCCTGGCCTCCTCGCGGAGCTTGGTGAAGTTCGGCCGGCCAGCGTCGTCCTCGGCCACCCACTCGCGGGCGAACTCGCCGGACTGGATGTCAGCCAGCAGCTGGGCCATTGCCTGCTTGCTCGCATTGCCGATCACCCGCGGGCCGCGGGTCAGGTCGCCGTACTCGGCGGTGTCGCTGACGGAGTAGCGCATCCAGTTCTCGCCGCCCTCGTACATCAGGTCGACGATGAGCTTGAGTTCGTGCAGGCACTCGAAGTAGGCGACCTCTGGCTGGTAGCCCGCGTTCACCAGGGTCTCGAATCCCGCGTTGACCAGCGCGGTCACGCCGCCGCAGAGCACCGCCTGCTCGCCGAACAGGTCGCTCTCGGTCTCCTCCTTGAACGTCGTGACCAGCGCGCCGGCCTTCGTGCCGCCGATCGCGGCCGCGTACGACTTGGCGAGGTCCCAGGCCGTGCCCGTGGCATCCTGGGCGACAGCGACGAGCACCGGGGTGCCGTGGCCCTCCTCGTACTGGCGGCGCACCAGGTGGCCGGGCGCCTTCGGCGCGACCATGGCGACGTCGACGCTCTCCGGCGCGGTGATGTAGCCGAAGTGGATGTTGAAGCCGTGGGCGAAGAAGAGTGCGTCGCCGGGCTGCAGGTTCGGCTCGATTGCCTCGGCGTAGAGCTTGCGCTGCGTGGTGTCCGGGGTGAGCACCATGATGACGTCGGCCCAGGCGCTCGCCTCCTCCGGCGTGGTCACCGTCAGCCCGGCGGCCTCGGCGCGCTTGCGTGAGCGCGAGCCCTCAGGCAGCCCGACCCGGACGTCGCAGCCGGAATCGCGCAGGCTGAGTGCGTGCGCGTGGCCCTGCGAGCCGTAGCCGAGGACGGCAATCTTCCGGGCCTGGATCAGGCTGAGATCAGCGTCGGAGTCGTAGTACACGGTGGCCATGGTCGGAACGTCCTCTCGAAATTCTTGAAATCTTCAGGCTGGGAACGGGGTCGTCAGGCGGCAGTGTCTGCCGCATCGGGGACTGTGGTCTGCGGCACCGGGGTCAGGAACGGCCCGTCGTCGGTAATGGTGCGGGCGCCGCGCGCCAGCGCGATCCGGCCGGTGCGGACGAGCTCGCAGGTGCCGTACGAGTCGAGCATGGCCAGCAGCGCGTCGAGCTTGGCCGGGCTGCTGACCGCTTCCAGGATCAGCGTGGTCGGGCTCATGTCGACCACGCTGGCGCCGAAGACGCTGGCCACCTGGAGCAGCTGACCGCGCAGCGCGGGATCAGCCTGCACCTTGATCAGCGCCAGTTCGCGCTCGACCGCGGCGCCATCGGACAGCTCGACGACCTTCAGCACCCGGACGAGCTTGTCGAGCTGCTTGCTCACCTGCTCCACCGGGGTGGAGGCGCCGTCTACCACGATCGTGATACGGCTGACCCGCTCGTCGTGGGTCGGGCCGACGGCCAGCGACGAGATGTTGAATGCCCGCCGCGAGAACAGGCCGGCTACGTGCGACAGCACGCCGGGCTTGTTCTCCACCAGGACCGACAGCGTGTGGGTGCTCATGCCCGTTCTCCCTGCATTTCTCACCGTGTTGTTTTCAGCTGGCGCTGTGTAGCGGCGCGCTGCTCGTCCTGGCTGAACTCGGGGCCCAGCACGATGTCGTCGTTCGGCTTGCCGGCCGGCACCATGGGGAAGACGCCCTCCCGGTCGTGGGTGCGGAAGTCGACCACCACCGGGACGTCAGACGGCGCCAGCGCCTTGTCCAGGACGGCGTCAACTTCGTCGGCCCGGTCGCAGCGCAGCCCGACGCAGCCGTAGGCCTCCGCCAGCTTCACGTAGTCCGGGATTGCCGTGCCAAGCTCCACCGAGGAGTAGCGCTCGTCGTAGAACAGCTCCTGCCACTGGCGGACCATGCCGAGGAAGCCGTTGTTGAAGATCAGGACCTTGATCGGGATCTTCTCGATGGCGCAGGTGGCAAGCTCCTGCGCGGTCATCTGGAAGCAGCCGTCTCCGTCGATCGCAACGACCAGCTCACCGGGCCGCCCAACCTGCGCGCCCATGGCAGCCGGGACGGCGAACCCCATCGTTCCGGCCCCGCCAGAATTAATCCAGCTTCGCGGCCTGGTGAACGAATAGTGCTGGGAGGCGTGCATCTGATGCTGGCCCACGCCAGCCACGATGATCGCGTCGCCGCCCGTGAGGGCGGACAGTCGCTCGGTGACATACTGCGGCTTGAGCGGCCCGTCCGGCTCATGGCTGTAACGCAGCGGGAATCGGTCCTTCCAGCTGTCCAGGGTGGCCAGCCAGCTGGCCGTGCCCGGCTGCTGGCCGCTCGCGAGCTCGGCCGCGACCGCCCCGGCCAGCAGGCCCATCGTCAGCCGCAGGTCGCCGGTGATCGCGATGTCCGGCCTGCGGTTCTTGCCGATCTCAGCTGGATCGATGTCAGCGTGGACGATCCTGGCCCGTGGTGCGAACGCGTCCAGCTTGCCGGTGACCCGGTCATCGAACCGCGCGCCAAGCGCCACGATCAGATCGGCCTCCTGCAGCGCCGCAACCGCCTGGTAGGTGCCGTGCATGCCGGGCATGCCCAGGGCGAGCGGATGCGCGTCAGGGAAGGCCCCGCGGGCCATCAGCGTGGTGGTGACCGGCGCCTGCGCGAGCTCGGCCAGGCGGAACAGCTCGGCGTGCGAGTCGGACTTGATCACGCCGCCGCCGACGTAGAGGACCGGCCGCCTGGCCTGCAGCAGCATGCGGGCCGCGGCCTCGATCGCGGACTGATCTGGCGGCCCGGGCAGCCGGTAGCCGGGCAGGTCCATGGCCGGCGGCCACTCCCCCTCGGCCAGTCGCCACGGCCCGGCCTTCTGCTGGATGTCCTTCGGAACGTCGATCAGGACGGGGCCTGGCCGGCCGGTCGTGGCTATGTGGAACGCCTCGGCCACGGCCGCCGGGATTCGCTCCACGTCGGTGACCAGCTCGTTGTGCTTGGTGATCGGCAGCGTGATGCCGGTGATGTCGGCTTCCTGGAACGCGTCGGTGCCGATCAGGCTGGTGCCGACCTGGCCGGTGATGGCGACCAGGGGGACCGAGTCCATGTAGGCGTCGGACAGGGCGGTGACCAGGTTGGTCGCGCCGGGGCCGCTGGTGGCCATGCACACACCCGGCCGGCCGGTCGCCCAGGCGTAGCCCTCGGCCGCGTGGCCAGCGCCCTGCTCGTGCCGGACCAGGACATGCCGCAGGGATGACGACAGCAGCGGGTCGTAGGTGGGCAGGATCGTGCCGCCGGGAAGCCCGAAGACTACCTCGACGCCCTGCCGCTCGAGGCTGCGGACAAGTGCCTGGGCTCCCGTGAGCTCTTGCACGACTGGGCTCCTTTTACTTACTCGGTAGTCCGACGAAAATGCTTGGTAGTCCAACAAAAAACCTCCCTGCCGGCTGGCAAAGAGGTTGTAGCGCGAGCCCGTGCGGGCGTCGCGCTACGTGATAATAAGTACGAGGTGTCTACGCGGACTCACTGCTGGTTTCCTGCCTGGTCACGGCGCTAGCCGCACTGTCTGGTGCTAGTCGCTGTACACCATACCGCATATTCAGATTCCCGCAGGCAGTTGGGCCCAGTCGCCGCCAAATAGCCGGTAAGCGGTCGCTAACGCGCCACTGCCCGCGGCTCCCCTGGCGCTGCTTCCTCCGGCTGCGACGTTGGTAGCCCGAGGGCATGCCAGGGGCCGCCGGCGTGAGACGGCCCTGCCCGGCCGCTATGCGCCACCGAAAACGTCGAGGGGGCTTGGCGCCAAGTAGCCGATCCTCGCGACGTACTGGCCATCCGGCAGGGGGACCAGCCTGTGGCGGGTGAGGGGCGGGAACGGCGGGTTCCTATTCAGCAGCACGCTGCCGAGCCAGCGCAGGTAGGCCCGGCCTGCCAGCGCGCTCGCCGGATCTGTCGTCGCCAGCGTGGCAGTCCGGAAGGGGACGCCGGTGCTGGCACCCGGACCGGAGTTGGAGAAACCCACCACGTCGACCGGATGCTGGCTGGTCAGGGTCTGCAGCACGCGCAGCAGCCGAGGATCGACCTCACCTTGCCGCAGCTCGTTCTCCGCCCTGGGCGTGGCGGTGACCAATCCGCTGTTCAGCAACTGCTGGCCAACGCGGATCCGGCTCTGCACGTCCTGGCGGAGCGCCTCCTGATATGCCGTCCTCCCGTTCTGATAGACCGGCTGAATGGTGATGCCCGCAGTGCCTTGACCAAACCTGGCCAGGACCACCGGGGCTATGTCAGAGGCGAGGGCCGGCTGGCGGTGCTGAGCATCATGCGAAGGGCCGGCGTCACGACCACGATCCTGGCGATCGCCAGCGACTGCGAGTTCGTGCCGAGCCGGACCTCATGGCTGGCTGGTATTCCGGCGGCGACGAGCGCCTGGCAGATCTGGGGCGGGCATGCCACCATGACAGCTTTGTCGACCTGCCGGGCGACCCAGGTTGCTGCGTGGATGACCTCGGCGGTCGGCAGCGGCGGAACTCCTGAGCTGGAACCAGTAGTCGGTGCGGTGGTCGTCTTCGGCGTCTTCACGGTCGGCGTGCTGGCCGCTGCCTTGCCCGGCCCGCCCGCGGCTGGGGTGCCCCGCAGGGACATGCCAAGCGCCAGCCCTCCGGCCGCAAGCACGACGGCACCCGCAGCGATGAGCGTGGCCGTGCGATAGCGCCAGCGGCCGGATGCTGCGGTCCACTGGCCTGGTGGCCGGTTTCCGCGACCCCCGCCCGATGGCCGGTATCGGCGATTCCCGGTATGCCCCCCGGACTCCTCAGGCCAGAGCCAGCCGATCGACCCCGGCGCATTATCGGCCGGCGGCCATGTGGACCTGGGCTGCTCCGGGATTCGGGGTGGCTCGGGCGCGACCACCGGCTGGACCGCCATGACCGGCTCGGGCGCACGCACCGGCTCGGGCGCACGCACCGGCTCCTGGGCAACCACTGGCTCCGGCGTACGCACCGGCTCGGGCACGCTCAGCTGCTCTGTTGCGCGCATAGACTCGGGCACGCGCAGCAGCTCGGTTGCGCGCGCCGACTCCTCAGCAATCACAGGCTCAGGCGCACGCACAGGCTCGCGTGCAGGCACCGGCTCCTCAGCAATCATCGGCTCCTCGGCAATCACCGGCTCTGGGGCACGCACCGGCTCGTCTCTGAGCACTGGCTCATCGGGCCGCAGCCGCCCGGCCGCACTCGGTGGCCCTTCAATGCCAGTCGGCTCAATGTCACGCGGTTGCGCGGCACGGGGTCTCTCCGCGTCGCGAAGTTCGTCCGCCGCCCGCAGCGCCTTCGCCGCACGCAACGGCCCCTCCGCACGCGGCGCCCTCGTGCCGCGCAGCGCCGTTGTGGCGGCACGAGCGGAGTCGGCGGGCGGATCCCCGGCCTGCTTAGGCTCTGGCCCAGAGATGGTCACAACTGGTATCGGCTCTGTATTTGGCTCGCGCTGGCTCGGCAATTCTGTACCTGCATGCTCCGCATCGATGGCTGCCTGGATGCGATGCACGTCGGTGTCCGTCAGGTCGCGCCTGACGGCCTGACTGGGACCCGAGCGAGTCGACCCAGGCACACGCCTAGATAGTGGTGCACCAGCACCGTCGTCTTTCATAACGGCCCAACCCCCCAACACCGCCCGCGTACGCGCGGAATTTCGCAATTATGACCGAGGTAGCTACTCAATGCATGCGAAAAACAGAAACATGGCACCCCACGCAGGCGAGCAACAGGATGTGCCGGAACGCCAGCTGGCCGGATCCGGCGGTGTCCAATCACCACACCTGTCACCTCTTTCCTGCCGGGCTCGCTGCCGCTTCCCGCTCCTGATCTCGCCATCTGATCGCGGGCAGATCTAGCCGCCGAGCGGGCTCGGCGCGTCATATTCGACCTCCACGACCTTCTGCCCGTCGGACAGCGTCGCCTGGCGAACGTGGTTGAAGGCGGGGAAGGTGGCGTGCGCTAGCAGCAGGTGGTGCAGCGCCTTCAGATATGCCGAGGCCGATACCGCCGCCGCTGGGTCTGTCTCTGCCAGGGCCATGAGGCGGAACGGAACACCCGCGCTCGCACCGAGACCTGAGTCAGCAAAACCCGCGACACGGACCGGCGCCAGGTTAGATATGGCCTTGATCACGAGCAGCAGCCGTGGGTCGACGGCCCCTGCCGTCAGGTCGTTCGCGGCCGAAGCCGACGCGGACACGTTGCCGACGTTCAGCAACTGCTGGCCGAGTTTCATCCGCGCTTGCACGCTCCGCTTAAGCGCGGCCTCGTAAGCACCTGCACCCGCCGGATAGACCACCTGGACGGTGACCTTTGCGTTGCCGACACCGAAGGTGGCCAGGTCTGTCGGCGCCACGTCGGCGCCGACGCTTGGATCTGTCGTAGTCATGAGCGTGCGCAGCTCTGGGGTCACGACAACAAGGGCGGCGCTCGACAGCGACTTCGATTTCGGCCCGATCTGGAGCTCATGGCCCGCGGGGAACCCACTGCGCGTGAGCCCGGCGCACGTCTGGGCATCGCACGCGACAACCGCGGCCGCTGCCACCTGCTGGGCCACCCAGGCCGTTGCTGCCGTGCGGTTGGCCCCCACTGCAGGATTCGCAGAAATCGTAGGTTCCGGCTTGGGCGAGTGACGCGCAGGTGCAGGGGAGCCATGGGCAGCGGCGGAGCCACCGGGCGCTGGCGTGGTGGCATGCCTCCCCGACGTGCCATGCCTCCCCGACGTGACGTGCCTCCCCGATCTCTTAGTCGCGTGTGTACGTGCCTTGAGCCCTGACGCTGCTGCGTGCCCACTGGTGCCGGCTGGTCGGCTATGCAGATGCATGCCGAGCACTAGGCCGCCGGACACCAGCACTACCGCCGCCAGCGCGACGAAGGTGGCAGTGCGATAGCGCCGCCAGCCAGATGCCCTCCACCGGCCCGGCGGCTGCCACCTTCGCTGCCGCCGGGGGCTCCCTGCCCGTGCTGCGGTCTCGTCGGGCCACAGCCAGCCGATCGTCCCCGGCGCAGGCTCGGCCGACGGCCGCGTCGTTGTCGGCGGCTTCGCGGGCCGCGGAGGCTCAGCCGCAACCACCGGCGGGGCCGCAACCACCGGCGGGGCCGCAACCACCGGCGGGGCCGCAAGCACGGGCTCCTCGGTAGGAAGCGGCGCGGGTACGCCCGCCGGCTCAGGCGTCCGCACCGGCTCTGGGGCAACTACCGGCCGGGCGGCAAGGACCGGCTCCTCCGGACGCAGCCGGCCGGCAGCGCTCGCCGGCTCCTCAGCTCGAACCGCTTGCGCGGCACGGGGCGTCTCCGCAGCACGAAGTTCCTCCGCGGCCCGCAACGCCTTCGCGGCCCGCAGCGGTTCCTCCGCAGGCGGTGCATTGGTGGTTCCCAGTCGCTTCGCACCACGTCCGGCGGCCGCAGGCGGGCTCGCGGCCTGCGTCGTCCCCGGTTCTGACGCGGGCACGACTGGTATCGGCTCGGTGCTCGGCTCCTGCGGACTCGCCACTTCGGCATTCGCGTGCTCGGCATGGAGTACTGCCTGGATGCGGCCCACGTCCGTATCGGACAGGACCCGCTTAGCGGCCTGCCTCGGACCCGGCCGGTTCGAGCCTGGCACGCGCCGGGACAAGGGGCCAGCAGTACCGTCCTCTGTCATTCGGCCCGGCCCCCCCAACGTCGGCTGCATACTCGCGGAATTCCGTAAGAATGATCTGTCATGTGCTTCGCTGCGTCTGGCATCTGGCATCGTGCTTTCAGAAGACGCCGGGCAGCAGAGCAGCGGTGCGGTTTCGGTAGCTGCGGTAGGCCAGGCAACGCCAGTAGCAGCACCTGCTCCTCCCGCAGGGCCCGGTATACCTGGAGGCCGACCATCGCCAGCCAGAGCCCGATCGCCGCGTAGCTGTTCGCCGCCAGGGCGAGGCCGAGCGCCGACACGATCTCGCCGAGATAGAGCGGGTGCCGCACCCAGCGGTAGGGTCCGGTGTCGGCGACGCCACGGGCCTGAGCAAGCACCGATATGTTGCGGCCAAGAGATCCCACTGACCACACCGCCCACGCCGTGCCGCTCACCACCAGCACATCGGAGACGAGTTGTCGGCTCACATCCGGCGCGGCTCCGTGGACCAGCGGAAGTGCAGACAGTATCCACGTGCCGAGTACAGCAGCAGCATGCCCCGTCATCGAGGTGCTGGTGGCGATGGCCGGGCCGCGCCGGAGATAGCACCAGATCACTAGCGCGTAGAACACCAGTGCCAGCGCTGCACTAGCCGACCGCAGCACGCCCGCCTGGCCTGAAAGGCCGCGGTGCTCCAAAACGGGAATCTGCGCCAGCAAGATCAGGGCAATTACCGGGACCATGGCCAGCCTGCCGACGTCGAGCCGGATCCTGGCGGACGCCACAGCCATGGGGCCTCCTACTTCTTCAGGATGACGTGGAACAGCGTGTGCCAGATTTCAATGACTCCTGGCGCCAGGACGATCACGAGCAAGCTCGGGAACAGGCACCCGATCAAGGGAAAGGTGATCTTGACCGGTACCTGCTGAGCTTTCGTCTCCGCCCGCTGCCGACGCCGCAGCCGCATCTCCTTGCCCTGCTCGCGCAGGATGTCGGCGGCCGGGATACCCAGCTCGCTGGACTGGATCAGCGCTGTCACGAACGAACGCACCTCAGGCACGCGGCAGCGTTCGGCCATCGCCCGCATGGCCTCGGTGCGAGATTTCCCGAACTGCATTTCTTGCAGCACTCTGGCGAACTCCGCCGCGAGCGGACCATCGGTATTCCGGGCGACCTGCGCGATCGCGGCGTCGAGCCCGAGACCTGACTCGACGCAGATCGAGAGCAGGTCGAGCGCGTCCGGCATCGCCACCGGGATCTTCTGCTGCCGCTTCGCACCGGCGTTGTACAGCAGGACATCGGGAAGGAAGAACCCGGCCAGCGCGCCGACGCCAGCGCCGGCTACCAGCACCAACGGGTTATGCAGCCCGATCACGGCGCCTAGCATGCCGAGCACGATCAGGCCGAGCCCTTTGACCGCAAGGATGCGGTCGGGCGTCCAGCCCGCCGGGTTGCCAGCCACATCCAGCCTGCGCTGCAGGGAACTGCCGGCGCTGCCCGGCGATAGCCGTACTGCCATGCCTCTCAGCCACACAGGCAGCTGCAGCGGCCCGACGCGATCCGGGACCCGGAGCGGTGTGGCGGGCATAGCGCTTCTCGATCGCGGCCAGCGCCTGGCTGACGCTTGGCTGCTCGCTCCGCCTGGGCATGATCGCCGCCACGAGCGCGACGATCGCCAGAAGTATCGCCCCGAGCCCGGCATAGAGAAGACCAGCGCCAGACACCCTAGACCTCCAGCTTGATCGCCGCGCGCATCCAGAACGCGCCGATGACCACCATGACGCAGTCGACGACGAGGATGGCAATGCCCAGCGGAGTCGTGTAGAGCGGACGCATGTAGGTCCGTGCTATGAAGAACATAAGGATGCCGACCAGCACAGGAAGCGCGACGAGGATAATGCCGGACAGCCGGCCCTCGGCGCTCAGCGAGTGCACTTGTCGCCGCAGAAAGCCGCGTTCTCGCATGGTGCTGGCGACGGTCGTCAGAATCTCCCCCAGGTCGCCGCCGACACTCCGCTGGATGCGGATGGCCATGACTGTCCAGCGCAGATCGGCGGAATCCATCCTCCTGACAACGGCCTCCAGGCAGCTCTCAAGTTCGCCCCCGAGCTTGGCCTCCGCCAGCGCGCGCGAGAACTCCCCGGACGCTGGCTGAGCGTCTTCACGTACCACCGCATCCAGGGCCTGCAGCAGGGAGAAGCCCGATTGCAGAGCGCTGGCGATGAGCTGCAGCAAGTCAGGCAGTTGCTCGCGGAACGCGGCGCGCCGTTGCCCGATCTTGAAGCTGAGCCACAGCCGCGGGCCGAGCCAGCCGACCAGCGCACCGCCCAGGATCCCGATCAGGACGTTGCCGGTCACAAGGGACAGTACCGCTACGATCACAAGGCCCAGCCCGACGCTGAGCATGATCCATTCGGCGGGCTTGCGCGCGATCGTAGCGAGGTCCAGCCGCTCGGCCAGGCGCCGCTGCGCCTGCGGACTCACCAGCCGGTTCGTGACGTCAAGCGCACGGCGGTTCAGGTCTCGCTGATCTGTCGGCTGGTCACTGACTGCAGGTACCTTGCGCTGGGGGCCATAGCGCTCAATGCGCCCGGCGAGCTCCCGTTGCCGGCCGGAACGGGAGAGGGCACCGAGTGCGCTCAGCACGCCAATGAACACCGCGGCGAAGATGGCCCCCAGCGCCACGGGCAGCGACCCCAGCCAGCCATGCAACATCACGCTCCGTACCCCCTCCCGCTGAAGATCTCCAGGGGCACGTGGATCCCCCGGTCCGCGAGCTTGTTCACGAACATCGGGCGCAGCCCGGTAGCACGCAGCGTGCCGCGGTGACGGCCATGAGCGTCGGCCCCGGCCTGGAAGTCGAAGAGGAACAGATCCTGCAGGACGACGACCCCGCTCTCCATGCCCTGCACCTCGGTGATGTGCGTGATGCGCCGGGAGCCGTCCTTCAGCCGGGACTGGTGCACGATCAGGTCGATGGCCGAGGACATCTGCTCGCGGATAGCGCGCTGCGTCAAGTCGACCCCGGCCATCATCACCATCGTCTCCAGCCGGGACAGAGTGTCGCGGGGTGAGTTGGAGTGAATGGTGGTGATCGAACCGTCGTGACCGGTGTTCATGGCCTGCAGCATGTCGAGAGTGGCCGCGTCACGCACCTCGCCGATGATGATCCGGTCCGGCCGCATGCGCAACGCATTGCGGACCAGGTCACGGACGCTGATCTCGCCGCGTTTCTCCAGGTTGGGCGGGCGCGACTCCAGCCGTAGCACGTGGTCCTGACGCAGCTGCAGTTCCGCCGCGTCCTCGATCGTGATGATGCGCTCGTCCGCTGGCACGAACGTTGAGAGCACGTTCAGGGTCGTCGTCTTGCCCGAGCCAGTGCCACCGCCGATCACGACGTTGAGGCGGCCCTGTATGCACAGCCGCATCAGGTCCGCTACCTGGGGCGTTATCGTGCCGAAGTGGACCAGATGACCCATGGTTAGCGGCTCGACGGCGAACTTCCTGATCGTGAGCATCGAGCCGTCGAGCGCTACTGGCGGCACGACCGCGTTAATCCGGCTGCCGTCGGGCAGCCGGGCATCCACCATCGGGCTGGACTCGTCGACCCGGCGGCCCACCCGCGCCACAATCTTCTCGATGGTCCGGCGCAGATGTGCCTCATCTGCAAACGAAGCACTCACCGGATACAGACGGCCGTCACGCTCGACGTAGATCTGGTCGTACCCGTTGACCATGATCTCCGACACGCTCGGATCGCGCAGGTACGGCTCCAGCGGGCCGTGGCCGAGTATGTCGTCAGCCACTTCCTGTGCCACGCGCGCCCGGTCGGCCGCGGTCATCGGCGTCTCTTCGCGCTGAAGCACGGCCTGCAGCGTCTGCATCACCTGCTGTTCCAGCTCACGCTCATCGAAGTGCGCGTCGTAGAGCGTCGGCCCAAGCACTTCCAGCAGGGCCTCATGAACAGTGCGCTTCAGCACGGCGAAGGGGTCTTCATGGCGGGCGCTACGGCGAGGCTTACCGGGGCGCTCTATCGTCGGGCTGCTACCGTTCAGCCCCATCTGGGAGAGCCGGTCGGAGAGCGTCATGCGACCCGCCTCTTGCCGCGTGAGCGGCCCTCGGAGCGTCGCGCGGTGGACGAGGCCATAATGCGCTGCTGCGCGAACTTCGCGATCGCCTGGCTGACCGGATGGCCCGGGCTGTCGAGAGCGATGGGCACTCCCTTGTTGACCGAGACGGGCACAGCGCGACTGGACGGGATGAGCGCGGCAATCTCGGACCGCACGACCTTCTGCACGTGCTCGACACTGAGCCCAACCTTCGAATCGGCTCGGTTCACCACCACCGACCGGATCTGTCTCGGGTACGACAGCATGTCCAGCATGTCCAGCGTGACTCGAAGGCTCTTCAGGGCAGGTACGTCCGGCGTCGTGAGCAGCACAAGCTGCGACGAGACGTCCATCGCGGTCAGAACGTGCTCGCTGAACTGGGCTGGCGTGTCGATGACAACGAAGTCGTACATGCTGCGCAGGATCGCGAGCATCTCGCCCACAAGCCTGGGCGGAATCTTCTCCGCGTCGCCAGGGGTGACCGGCGCCAGCAGCATGTCGAGCCCCGGCTGGTAGCGGGTGAGCAGCGAAGCCGCGCCCGACGGATCCAGGTGACCCGCCATCGGCAGCGCATCCGTGATCGTTCGCAGCGGGTCAAGCTGGACGCTGATGGCTACGTCGCCGAACGCAAGATCGAGATCGACTACGCAGACACGCCCGGCGCCCTGCCTGGCCAGCACGACACCCAGGTTGACTGCCAGCGAGGTCTTGCCGCAGCCTCCCTTGGCCGCGAACACCGTCACGATCTGGCCCGGTACAGCCTCGTCCTCGGACGGCGGGGCAAGCATCCGCCGCGACACCTCATAGGAGCGGCGGCACGCGGCTGCCATTGCAGCGTCGTCCCCGACGAGCACAACATCGCGGATGCCGGACTGCATCGCCCGCGACAGCAGTGCGACGTCGACCTCCCTGCGGGCCAGGATGACGCCCACCGCGGGGCGCGCGAGTCGCAGTGCCGCAGCGAACGCCAGGGCATCGCTGGTCACCGCGCGCGGGCCGATGATCACCAGGCTCTCGTTGGGGTCGCTGTCGAGGAGCTTGGCCGCGGCGCCGAGCGTGTCGGCCTTGCGCACCTCCCCGTCGATGCCGGAGAGCACTTCTCCGGCAGTGGATGCCGGCTCGCACAGTATTGGCAAGGTTCTCTCCTTGTTTCAGTTGGTCTCGGCGGCCGAGCAGCGCGAGGTAGGGCAAGTACGATCTGGGCGTCCGTGATGAGTTTCTCCGCCTGAGCCTCGTTAACCTCGAATGTCACGGCCACTGCACCCTGAGACAGCAGTGACGCCGCGGACGTTGAGCGGATTGGCCACGACCGAGCTTCCGATGGATGTGCTCTGCGCGCTGGGCAGGGCTTGTTGCACCGCCAGGACCTTGGACCTTTCGCAGAATCCAGACGGTGCTGCCGAAATCTGCGCGGAAATCCGGGGTGCTCCGTCCCGCACGTCCGCAAGAATCTCGTCTGGCCGGGAGGGGGCACGGTCCGTAGACCTCGGCCTATGACCCGGCAGTGAGGTAGCCCGCTACAGCCTCTTGAACGCACAGCTGCACGGTGACCGCCTGCATGCCCGCTTTGATGCGGCAGCACGCTTCCGGTGGTTTGCTGCGTCGCAGACCCGAGCGCCGACTGCAGCACCAGCTCACTGCCTTCAGGGCATATTTGAAGACGCAGTTTGCCAAGGCGAGCGGTGTCGCTCGGGTTGAGATATCCGTCCGGGACTGCGTTCGCTGGCTGCGTCTCGGTCTTCAGCAGATCGTGTTGCTGTGCATATTCCAGCGAAGTGCCCGTGCCGATGAATACTTTGGCCGCCAGGACCTTTTCAGTCTTGAAGCTCGCTATCGCCCGCTCGTTAGCCTGCCGAGCGTATGCAAATACGGCGGCGGTGCCGGCCACGGCCAGCACCGCTGCCAGGACTATTACCAACAAACGACTTCTCAACGTGACTCCACTCTCGGTCCGGTCTGTGACTCAGCCGGTCAGGTCTATGACGGATGCGCCCAGGCTGGGGCCAGCGATGCTGCCGGTGGTCGGAATGAGCCCCTGAACGAAGTAGCCGCTGAGGCTGACCGTGCCCTGGCAGGAGTTCGCCGGGTTGAGCCAGTCCGGTGCGCAAAAGCCCGGCAGGTTGTAGCCAGTGACCACGAAGTCCGCGAAGCCCTGCAAGGTGTAGGTATTGGTGCGGCCGGAGTACGTCGCATAGACGGGCACCAGGATCGGGACCTGGTTCTGCCACGCGTTCTGCAACAGCGCCAGGCAGGAAAAGCGTCCCCAGTTTCCTCGGCCAGTGAAGAGGCTCCGCTGACGGGCAATGTGCAGTTGCCCCTCGACGTGCGCCGCCCAGCCGAAGGTGTTCGCCGCATCGTCTCCAGCCGGCTCGAGTAGTGCAGCCACCCTCCTGGCCAAGGCCGGACGTGGTGAGCACCTGATCGAAACTGGCTGCAGGCGGCCCACCTGGAGTAGGGCGGCGCAGGCGCGAAGAGGGTCCCCTGCTGGGTCGACTGATCCCACTCGCACGCCGAGATCGTGATCGCAGCCGTCGTGGCGGCCGCCGGCGGGCCCCATTCGGCCTGAGCGCAGGCTCGCACTGTGGTGCCCTGATAACTGGATCCCAGAACCGCGCTACCGAAGGCAGGAGGCAGCAGATTAGAACCGTTAGTCAGCGTCGAGGTGTAGACGTCGACGAAGTTGGTTCCCGCTGGCGGGTCCGACGGACACGACGCCAAGCTTCCGGTGGGGGCCGGGCATGCTCCCAGAGTCGCCAGAACCGCAGACGACGTCCACGCCGGCTGTCCCGCCCGTGAGGCTAGAGGCGTTGGCATCGGCCAGCTGCACCGCGACGGCCGGCGAGCATGAGCCCAGGGCGCAGCTCTTGGCCACGCCGATTGCCGCCGCATCCGCGCCGTTCTGCAGCTCGCCGCGCTCCTGGAAAAGCTGGCCTACGTCGATGACGAGTGCGCCCATGCCTGTCAGCACGCCACCGCCGATCAAGACCGCGACGATGATGGCGACCGCGCCCCGCTCATCGCGTCGGAGCCGCAGCAGGACCAGGCGAGCCAGCGAGGCCATCAGGTCTCGCATGGCATGACCCCTTGCGCATTCAGGGTGATCGGCCCGCCAAGACCCGAGCCGCCGAACAGGCCGGCAATAGCGCCTACCGGTGTGATGAAGGTGAAGGAATAGCTGACATTGACCTCTGCGTTAGCGGTCGGCCCTGCGCCGGGCGGGCAGCTCGACGTTATCGTCACGTTAACGCCGCTCAGCTGAGGCGCAGCCGCCTGCGCGCTGGCGTTACGGTTGCAGCGGAATCGCCGTAAGCGGCGAGCCTTACTCCCTCACGAGCCGCCTCGGTGAGAGTTATCTGCGCATTGAGAGCACGTCCGAGGTCGATGATCCCGAACACGATCAACAGCAATAGCGGCAATACCAGAGCAAACTCCACTGCGGCGGAGCCACGGTCCCGTACCTTACGGCCGCTGGACGGTGGCCGTTTCATCTTGCGTTGCCTTCCTTCGCTTCCTGCTGGGCGCGACAAGCTGCTCTCCCCGCTCAGCACGCCCCTGGCCGCGTTAGCAACATCGGTGAACAAGGGAACGACCTCAAGTTCGCAGCGCTGGCACTGCCCTGACGATCAACGGGGACGGGCAGTACTCCATGGCGGCCGCGCCCGGATCGTCCGGGCACGGCTACCGGCGCACGCAGACTTCTGTGAGGGACCCGGACACGCGCACGCGACAACTCCTCCGCGAGCCGTCGCGGCGGCCAGGGCCCGATTATTCGGTCAGAGATGCGACGTGACGTTGCCGAATACGGTTGCGATCGCGTTGCCCATAGGGATGGCTGCGATGGCAACCACCACGGCGATCAGGGCCACGAGCAGGCCATATTCCACGGCGGTCGCACCGCGGTCATCGCGGCGCAGGAAGTTCTGCAGGTTCATGAGGAACATGAGCATGGATGTGCTCCTTCAGTGACGGGATGCGATTGACACGCTCGTGTACTAGGCGGCACCCAGCCGCCCGGTACCTGGACACCCTCGTAGTATTGAGCCGAGCTGGGCTATAGGTCAGCTAGTTAGATAAATTTGCCCGACCAGATGACATGTCAGCCGATCGGGGGACACAGCTGTCGACCGGCGGACAATGGATCCGATTGCTCGCTGGTTTCAGCCGAAGACACCCCGATTGCCGGAATTCACGCCTAGGTTTAGGCACCATGAACCTGATCTGGGCAGCCACTGGCGCCGTCCTCGGCCTGCTGGCCGGTGCCGGGCTGAGGGGCACTGTCTTCAGGTTGTCAGTCGCGAGCGGCGAACCCGAACGCATGGCCTGCCAGGGGTGCGGCGCGCCGATTCGGCGACGGCTGGCCCTCCGGTGCGGGCAGTGCGGGCGGAGCCTCGGCACACCGCTGGCCCTTGAGCTGGGCACCGCTGCCGTGCTGGCCCTGCTGCTCGGCCGGTTCGCCGGTCAGCCTGACGTGGTGGCGTTTGGCTTCTTCGGCGTGCTCGGCGTGGCCCTGGCCACGATCGACATTGCTACCCAGCGCCTGCCTGACCCGCTGACCTTGCCCGCGTACCCGATCATGATCGTTTTGCTCACCGGGGCCGCGCTCGCCGGCCACGACTTTGCCGCCCTGGCACGGGCGGTGCTGGGGGGCCTAGCCCTGGCCGGCGCTTTCCTGCTGCTGGCGCTCGTGCGTCCAGGGCAGCTGGGCGGCGGCGATGTCAAGCTCGCAGGCATCGCCGGGCTCGCCCTGGGCTGGCTGGGCTGGCCGGTCCTGATCGCCGGGGCCGCGCTCGGCTTCGTCCTCTCCGCGCTGGTCAGCCTGGCGTTGCTAGCCGCGCGGCGCATTACCCTGCGCAGCGCGATCTCTTTCGGACCGTTCCTCATCGGCGGCGCCGTAGTCGCAATGCTGACAAGTGCCCACTAACAATGCTTATGAGGGCGGGTTGACGCTGGCAGTCTGACGTCAGGTGACTCCGGTCCGTTTCCGGAAACTGCGCACGGTAATCGCCCGATTACGTTCTGAAGATTACGTTTAAGTAACGATAGGCTAATGCGCGTCATCCGCCGCTATCGCGACAGTGGACTGTGATACTCAGCCTCGACAACTGGTGCGGCGGGTGCGCTTAAGTGGGCCCGGCCGCGCAAGCAAGTGCTGCGGGCCTGGCTTGACCAGCAGAGAGGAGCGAACCAGCGGGTTGCCGCAGGCGCCCACGAAGTTCGCACGCAGAACTGTTTGTAAAAGACGTCTTTGGTATGAATTTATAGCTTAGTCATAGCATGGGCGGCGAAATCCCTTGGGGGGGAGATTGCGATGCCAATTCAACTCGCTATCGTCGATGGGCAGACGCTCACCCGTTTTGGCCTGCGCTCGCTTGTCGCGCAGCACTCTGATATCGAGGTTGTGGCCGAGAGCCAGTCGGCTGCTGATGCGGCTGCGATGGTCGCTGCTGCCCAGCCCGACGTTGTGACCGTCGACGTCGCCCTGCCTGACGGCGATGGCATGCGGCTAGCCCAGCAGTTGCGGGAGCGCTATCCGGACTTGGGTATCGTCATGCTGGTGTCGCGGCCGGAGGACGATGTACTGTTCCGGGCGCTGGAGATCGAGGTGTCGGCCTTCGTTGCGAAGACGGCGCCGCTGGCCGAGGTGCTCTGCGCGATCCGCCACGCAGCGGTCGCTCCGTTGTCCTTCACTGCCTCGGGCTTGGCGGCGGCGGTAGCGCGGCGACGCACCAGGCAGGTGGGCCTGGCGCTGAGCCCGAGGGAGACGCAGGTCCTCAGGCTGCTGCACGATGGGCTGTCGACTCCCGCGATCGCGTCGCAGATGTTCATCAGCGTGTCGACGGCGAAGACGTACGTTGCGCGGCTCTACGAGAAGCTGGGCGCGACCAACAGGGCGCAGGCACTGATGTGTGCTCTGCACCACGGCCTGATTCAGTACCACGAGGACGCCTCGTTCCGTGAGTCAGCGCCGTGCCCCGGCGGTCGTGCGGCTGCGGACGGCCGGGGCGTCGTGCGATCGCTGGCCCTTGTCGGGCCTAGCACCGGACATCAGGGCCAGGTGAACGGCCAGGCGGTCAACGGCACCCGCAGCGTGGGGCGGTTATCGCGCTTGCCCTCACAAACCCAGTGACAGGTGCCCGCGACCTGTAGTCGAGTTCGGCTTGGCGGACCCGCTGGCGTTTGCCGCATTGTGCTCGGGCCGCCGGATGACGTGCGACTGCTCCTGACCGCGATCCTTGCCGGACGGCTACCGCCGCCAGGGCAGCAACAGGCGACCTTGTGATATTTGTAGCGCCATATGCACCACACGGTCTCAGCCGGGCCGGGCAGCCCAGGTCGGCGTGCGACTGCAGGTGGGAAGAGGAGCGTGAGTGTCATTGGCAGAGCGGCCGACCGCGGCGCGGGACGAGCTGGCCGCTCTGGTGAACATGATGCAGCGGGTGCTGGGCCGCGATCACCCCGATACCCTGGCCACCCGGAGCCAGCTTGCCCAGATGACGGGCGAGACGGGCGACGCCGCAGCCGCCCGGGACCAGTTCGCCGCCCTGCTGCCGGTGATGGAGCGGGTACTGGGCCGCGAGCACCCGGACACGCTGACCGCCAGGGGCGAGCTTGCCCGGTGGACCGGCGAGGCTGGCGACCCCGCGCAGGCGCGGGACCAGTTCGCCGCCCTGCTGCCACTTCGGGTGCGCGTACTCGGTCCAGGGCATCCGCGGACCCTGGCCGTCGGCAGTGGCCTCGCATACTGGGCCGGCCGGGCCGGAGACCCCGTCGGCGCGCGTGACCTGGGCGTCCGGTTGCTGCCCGTGCACGAGCAGACATTCGGCCCCGAGCACCCGAAGACCCTGAACTTGCGCGCCAACCTCGCCGCCTGGAGCGGGGAGGCCGGGGACGCGGCCGCGGCATATGAGGAGTACGCCGAACTGCTACCGCTCCATGAGCGGGTCCTGGGCACCGATCACCCGGAGACGGTCGCCGTCAGGAAGAACCTGACATTCTGGAGCAAGCAGGCAGGCAAGCGCCGGCGCAGGTGGCGCGGCGGCAGCTAGCTGACAACCGGAAGCCACTCCCGGCGCCGCCCCTCAAAGGCAGCGATCGCGTCGTCATGCTGCAAGGTAATCCCGACGTCATCGAGGCCCTCCACCAACCGCCACCGAGCGTAATCCGCGAGCTCGAACGACTCGGTCACGTCGCTGCCTACCGAGATCGTCCTCGCCTCGAGGTCGACCACGACGTCGGCGGCCGGGGCCGCGGCCAGCGCAGCGCCCAGCCGGGCGGCCGCCTCCTCGGACACCTGTGCAGGCACCAGGCCCGAGCTGATCGCATTGCCACGGAAGATATCGGCGAAGCTGGGTGCTACCACGGCCTGGAAACCGAAGTCCTGGAGGGCCCAAACGGCGTGCTCGCGGGAGGAGCCGCAGCCGAAGTTCGGGCCCGACAGCAGGACCTTGGCTTCCGTGGCGCCCGGCTGGTTGAGCGGGAACGCCGGATCACCGCGCCACGCCTCGAACAGGCCCGCGCCGAAGCCCGTGCGGGCTACCCGCTTGAGCCACGCGGCCGGGATGATCTGATCGGTATCGATGTCGCTGCGCTGGACCACCACGGCCCGGCCGACGATCTGCTTCACTCCGCTCATCAGCTGCCCCTGCTCTCTCACAGATCCGCTGGCATGGTGAAATGCCCGGCCACGGCAGTTGCCGCAGCGACGGCTGGCGATACCAGGTGGGTACGCCCGCCGGGGCCCTGGCGGCCCTCGAAGTTCCGGTTAGCTGGTCGACGCCGATCGCTCTCCTGGCGAGAGGATGTCGCCGTTCATGCCCAGGCACATGGAACACCCGGCCGACCGCCACTCAAAGCCGGCCTCGGTGAACAGCTCGTCCAGCCCCTCGTCCTCGGCCTGGGCCTTGACCAGCGCCGAGCCGGGAACCACAAGCGCCCTGACGCCCGGATGTACCTTGCGGCCGCGAATGACGTCAGCGGCAGCACGGAGGTCCTCCAGCCGTCCATTCGTGCAGGAGCCGATGAAGACCGTGTCGACCGCGATGTCCCTGATCGCTGTACCAGGCTTCAGGTTCATGTAGGTGAGTGCCCGCTCGGCCGCCTGACGCGCGGCCGGGGTCGCAGCCAGCTCCGGTTCCGGCACGACATCGTCAATAAATACCGACTGCGCGGGGGTAGTGCCCCAGGTGACCGCCGGGCGCAGCGTGCTGGCGTCCAGCCTGATCTCCTTGTCGAACTCGGCGCCGTCGTCGGTGACCAGCGAGCGCCAGTCATCGAGTGCCCGCTCCCAGGCCGCTCCCCTGGGGGCGTGCTTGCGGCCCTCCAGGTAGGCGAACGTGGTGTCGTCGGGCGCGATCATCCCCGCGCGGGCGCCGCCTTCGATGGACATGTTGCAGACCGTCATCCGGCCTTCCATGGACAGCGCGCGGACCGCGTCGCCCCGGTACTCAATGACCGAGCCGGCGCCACCGCCCACTCCCAGTGCCCGGATGATGCCCAGCACCAGGTCCTTCGCCGTGCAGGTGACCGGCAGGTCACCGTCAACAGTGACCGCCATGGCCTTGGGCTTGGACTGGCGCAGGGTCTGCGTGGCCAGGACGTGCTCGACTTCGGTGGTCCCGATGCCGAACGCCAGCGCCCCGAACGCGCCGTGCGTCGAGGTGTGGCTGTCACCGCAGACAACCGTCATGCCGGGCTGAGTCAGGCCGAGCTGCGGGCCGATCACATGCACGATGCCCTGGCTGGCGCTGCCCAGCGCGTGCAGAGTGATGCCGTGCTCGGCACAGTTCTCCCTGAGCCGTGCAATCTGTTCCGCGGCGAGGGGGTCCGCGATGGGCTTGTCCAGTCCGATCGTCGGCACGTCGTGATCCATGGTGGCCAGGGTCAGATCCGGGCGGCGTACCCGGCGACCCGCCTGCTTCAGGCCCTCGAACGCCTGCGGCGAGGTGACCTCGTGCACCAGGTGCAGGTCGATGTAGAGCAGAGCAGGCTCGCCGTCAGGGCTGGCCACGACGTGGCGGTCCCAGACCTTGTCAAACATGCGTGCTGTCATGTCCGTCCCGATCCTCTAGCCTTGTCTCAAATAATGAGATAGCATGTTCAGAGTATGGACAGCATATCCGAAACTGAGCCGAGCGCGAGCCGAATCACCGCCGTTGGCGTGCTGGACCGCTGTGTCGCCTTGCTAGACCTGCTGACGGACGGTCCACGGTCCCTCCGGATCCTGGCCGATGCCAGCGGCCTGCCGCGGCCGACCGCGCACCGGCTGCTGGTAGCGCTCGAGGCGCACCGGCTCGTGTCCAGGGACCCGGTCGGCGCGTTCCGGCTCGGTCCTCGGCTGACCGAGCTTGCCGCCGCGGCCGGTCCTGAGCTTGACCTTGCCACGCTAGCTGGCCCCGTGCTTGACCGCCTTCATCGGGCTAGCGGCGAGAGCGTCCAGCTCTACGTGCGCTCAGGCGATAAGCGGCTCTGCATCGCGGCCCGTGACGCCGGCACGGGCCTGCGCGACAGCGTCCCGGTGGGCGCACTGCTTCCCCTGGAGGTCGGCTCAGGCGGCAAAGTCCTGCTGGCCTGGTCGGCAGGCGGCGCCGACCATACTGCGGTGCCAGAAGCTGAGCTGGCCGCCGTGCGCAGCCGGGGCTGGGCCGCGAGCGTCGCGGAGCGGGAGCCTGGTGTCGCCAGTGTCAGCGCGCCCGTGCTGCAGGCCGATGGCACTATCGCTGCCGCGCTGTGCGTTTCCGGCCCGGTCAGCCGGGTCGGCCAGGCGCCAGGGCGGCGGCTGAGCTCGGTCGTCGTGGCGGCGGCCGCCGAACTGCAGGCCGAGCTGACCACCGGTCCCGCCGCCTAGCCGGACCCGCAGAACTTCCGCGCAGGTCGTCACCGCACGGCCGCATTCGTCCAAGCCCTGACCGTGGCTGACCCCGTTCCAAGCCATGCTGCCCGCCCGCGGTAATAGACCCACAGGTGCCGGACATTGCACTGTGTGAGGGCAGGTCGGCGGGAGGCTGATTGATGGACCGAGCTGAACAGTTCAGTGACCTTTACCGAGGCCAGTACGAGGCGCTCCTGCACTATGCCTTGCGCCGGACCGATCCCGAGACTGCCAGAGACGTCGTCGCGGAGACGTTCCTGGTCGCGTGGCGCCGCCTCGACGCGGTTCCCACCGACAACGGCATGACCAGGCCCTGGCTATATGGCGTCGCTCGCCACGTGCTGGCGAACACCGAACGATCCCGGCTCCGGGCGGAACGCCTGACGACGCGACTGGGTCAGGAGCAGCGCGCTGCCAACGTTCCCGATGCGGCCGCATCCATCGCGGAGAGCGCTCGGCTTAGGTCTGCCCTGGCGACCTTAAGCGAGCCGGATCAGGAAGCCCTTCGGCTCGTCGGCTGGGAGGAGCTTGACCTTGCAGCGGCGGCGCTGGCCGTGGGGTGTTCGCGAGCGACTATGGCCGTCAGATTGCACAGGGCGCGGCGCCGGCTGGAACAGGCGCTCGGAATGGCTGACTCGGGGGGACCAAGACCGGTGAGCGGCCGGGCAGGTCCGCTGCCAAAGATCAGTCAGGAGACACGATGAACTATCAGCAGAACACGATCGACCGGGTGCGGTCGATCATGGCCCCAGCCAATCCTGTGCCCGGCAACGCCGCCGCGGGTAGCGCTGAAGATCGGCAGGGCCTGGAGACGCTCAACCGGATCCTTGCGCAGCTACCGGAGGAGGCAGTGCAGGCGAGGCCGCACAGGCAGCCCGGAGCGAACCGGCGCGTCGACCGAGTAATCGCCCCACTGGCGGCTGGCCTCGCCGTCGCGGGGCTGGTTACCGGACTGGCGCTGGTTGCCCAGTCACCGAAGGCACCGGTGCATCCGTCGGCCGCCGGGGCGCCGACGGCTGCCGATCAGGGAATGCCCAGGTACTACGTGACGCTGTCGGGCGGCTATCGCAACCTGATCGCCGCAGTTCATGACTCTCAAACCGGCGGGGTGCTCAGCCAGATCAACATACCTGGCACCCCCGGAATTTACCCGAACATTGCCGCCGACGGCTCTGACCTGTCGTATGTCCTCACTGGCACGGCGGAAGTGCGCCACGTCGGCAAAGCCATTCCTGCCCTGTACCGCCTGCAGGTCTCGGCCGACGGCCGGTCTGAGACGCTGACAAGGCTGCCGGTGAACGTGCAGCCCTTGGGCCGGGACGACGTGCTCGACAGCATGGCGGTCTCACCGGACGGCAGCGAACTGGCGGTCGCCCTGCAGATCTCGAACAGCGCCTCCAGCAATCTCGACATGGGCGGCAAGATCGTCCTGTACTCACTGACTGGCGGTCCCACCCGCACCTGGACAGCTCCAGGCGATCGGCCCGCTATCCCGCTGAACCTGAACTGGATCAGCAAGAGCCAGCTAGCGTTCGTCTGGCAGGATCAGCTCAGGGGATCGGCGACTTACTTCTTTACCGGCCGCAGCCAGATCCGCGTGCTCGACACCTCAGCGTCAGGACATGACCTGCTCGCGTCAAGCGTGCTGCTCACGGGGGGCGGCAAGCTGGGCTTCATCCAGTCGGCTACCGTCGGCCCGGACGGCTCCCCGATCAACGTGGCGACGTTCCGGGTTACCTCGATCGGCGGCAACGGCACGGCGACGATGCTGCTGGCGCAGGTGTCACCGAACGGAACGGTGGACAAGACTTTCGCCACGTACACCAGGTCTTACTCCGGGCTGCCGAAGGAGGGAACCGTAACCACGCCCTGCCAGGTGCTCGCCACCGACGCGACCGGTCAGCACACGCTGGCCGCTTGCCCAGCCTTCGGCCGCATCGACAAGGGGGCGTTCACCCCGCTGGCACATAGCTCCGGCGACTACAGCACAGCATGGTGAAGGTAGCCGCCTGGTCGCCGGTGGGCTGCCGCTATTCATGCAGCTCCGGTTCAGTACGGCGAAGGTGCTCGACTTCCACGGCACCGCCTCGACGTTGCCGCGCACGCTGTGGCGCCGGAACATGATGCCGGGCGTGCCGCTCAGCTCGCTGGCGCATGCATGGTCGGCGAGGCTAGCATCACACCCGGCTGGCCGACCTCGCCGCGAGACCATCGCTGGCCGGCTCGTCGGCCAGGTAGGGCGGCGCCGGCTCGTACTGGATGTAGCGGCGGACGGCACGGGAGTGCTCGCGGCCGTGCAAGGCGCCAACGAGCCAGAGCGCCATGTCGATTCCGGCCGAGACGCCCTGACTGGTCACCAGATTCCCGTCGACGACGTAGCGTGCGTCACGGATAACGGTGATCTCACCCCGTTCCTCCAAGGTGTCCTCGAAGGAATGATGGGTGGCCACCCGGCGGCCGCGGGCGGGGCCTGCCTCGTGCAAGAGCAGTGCGCCGGTGCACACGCTGGTGGTCCAGGCAGCCGATGCCGAAGTGGCCGCGATCCAGTCGATGATCGCGGGGTTGCCTACCTCCCGGCGGGTTCCCGCGCCGCCTGGCACCAGCAGGACGTCCAGCGGCGGATGATCATCCAGCGTGTGGTCGGGCAGCACTCGCATGCCCTTACTGCAGCGGACGGGGCGAGGCTCCTGGGCGATCAGCACCGCCGCGTCGGCCTGATCCCTCAGCATGGCCGAGACCGTGAACACCTCCCACGGACCCGCAAAGTCCAGCTCCTCGGCGCCGTCGAAGATCAGCAGCCCGTACGTCGTCATCGCAGCTCCCAGGTAGGTATCAGCGCCGGGGCAGCAGCGGCCCGTGCTCCAGCCGCGGCAGCACGTGCCGTGCGAACAGGTCGCACTCGGCGGCGTTCGGATAGCCGGACAGGATGAAGGCCTCCATGCCGAGCTCGGCGTATGCCTGGAGCTTGGCCAGCACCTGGTCTGGATCGCCGACGATCGCCGCACCGGCCCCGGAGCGCGCCCGGCCGATGCCGGTCCACAGGTTCGGCTCGACGAAGCCCTCGTCGTCGGACTCCTCGCGCATCTCCCCCTGCCTGAGCTGCCCGGCCGATGTGGGGTGCAGGGACTGCTCCCTGATCTGGCGCCCCGTCTCGTCGTCCAGCCGGGAGACCAGGCGCCGCGCCGCCGCCCGCGCCTCCTGCTCGGTGGCTCGGACGATGACGTGCGCGCGGTAGCCGAACTTCAGCTCCCGTCCGCAGCTGGCGGCCCGCGCCCGCATGTCACTGACGACGTCCGCCACGCCTGCCATGGTGTCCGGCCACATCAGGAACACGTCGGCCGCCTGCGCCGCCACGTCCCTGGCTGCCTCCGACAGGCCGCCGAAATAGAACGGCGGGCACCCACCCGGCGAAGCAATCCGAGGTGGGTCGAGGGTCAGGTTGACGAACTCGCCGTGCACGTCAACCGGCTTGCCGTCGAGCAGGTCGCGCAGCACGCGCATGATCTCCAGCGTCCGCCGGTAGCGCGGTGCCGACTCCAGCTGTTCGCCGGGCAGGTCGGAGGAGATGACGTTGATCGTCAGCCGGCCGCCAAGCATCTGGTCGATCGTCGCGAGCTGGCGCGCAAGCTGCGGCGGCCACATCTCCCCCATGCGGACCGCGACCAGCAGCTGCAGGCGCCTGAGCAGCGGTGCGACGCCGGCCGCGAACGCGACCGAGTCGATGCCGAGCGTGTAGTTCGAGGGCAGCAGCACATTGTCGAAGCCGGCTTCCTCTGCCCGTTCTACGATGCCGCGGCAGTGTTCCCAGCTGGACAGCAGCGCTGGGTCCGGCACTCCGAGGAATTCATAGTCGTCATCGCACGTCGAACCGAACCAGGAAATCTCGCAGCCCACGGGACCGGCCTCCAGCATCTGCAGCGATCGTGGCGCAGCGGGTCCGTCGAGTCCGGCGGACCGCCGCCACCGCCACCCTAGCCGCTCAGCCAGTTACCGGCAGAGGGGGTGCATCCAGCCGTATCGGTCCGGCTTGCGCCCGTACTGGATGCCGACAAGCTCGTTCCTGAGCATGGTCGTCACCGGCCCGGCCGTGCCATCGCCGACCATCCAGTCGCCATGGCCACTCCGCGCGCCGCCGATCGGCGTGATCACCGCGGCCGTGCCGCAGGCGAATACCTCAGTGACATCACCCGACGCGCAGCCGTCGCGCCAGTCGGACACCGAGATCTTGCCCTCCTCGGCGGGAATGCCCAGGTCCGGCCCGAGCTTGAGCAGCGAGTCCCTGGTCATGCCGAGCAGGAGCGACCCGGTCGCGGCCGGCGTCACCATGCGCGCCTCAGCGCCCGACCCGTGGACGAACCAGATGTTCATCCCGCCCATCTCCTCGACGAACCGCCGCTCGGCCGCGTCGAGCCAGACCACCTGGTCGCAGCCGTGATCAATGGCCTGCTGCTGGCCGGCGAACGCCGCGGCGTAGTTCCCGCCGCACTTGGCCTCGCCGGTACCCCCGGGAGCGGCACGCGTGTAGTCCTCCGATAGCCAGACGGTCACCGGCTTGACCACACCGCCGAAGTAGCCACCCACCGGCGACGCGATGAGCATGAACAGGTACGACGATGACGGGCTGTTCACGCCCAGGCCGATATGCGTCGCGATCATGAAGGGACGCAGGTAGAGAGCGTGGCCGTCGGCGGTCGGCACCCAGGCTCGGTCCTGAGCCACCAGCAGCTCGATGGCGCGGACGAACAGCGACTCCGGCAGTTCGGGCATCGCGAGCCTGGCAGCGGACCGGTTGAAGCGAGCCGCGTTCGCCTGCGGACGGAACGCGGCCACTGACCCGTCAGGCTGGGCGTACGCCTTGAGTCCCTCGAATATCTCCTGGCCGTAGTGGAAGACCTGGGCGGCCGGGTCCAGCGTGATCGGGCCATAGGGCTCGATGCGGGCGTCGTGCCAGCCCTGATCAGCCGTCCACCGGATCGTGGCCATGTGCTCGGTGAATACGCTGCCGAACCCCGGAGCTGCCAGCAGTTCCGACCGCCGGTTCGCGGGAACAGGCGACGTGCTGGCGCGAATATCAAAGTCAAGCTCAGGGTCCGGGCTGGCATCCATGACTGGCACTCCTTGAGTTTTCAGGTCCTCGAATCAGTTGCTGGTAGCGGTAGCGCTGTCGCCACCGTTGTCGCGGCGGTCCATCGCCTCTTGCACGGCCTCCTGCCCGCGCCGGCGGGCGCGGGCCTCGGACTCGGTCATGGCTGGCTCCGCAGCTGGGTTAGCTCTGGACATCGCTGGTTCTCCTCATCAGCAGGTTGTGGCCTGGCAGGCAGGCCAGCTGAGGCGCAACCGCGGATCACCGGGGTGGATGTGCGGCCTATGCCGCGTGCTCCCGCGAAGTACTGCACCTACCCGAGCGCCGGGAACCCGGCGACTACGGGACGGACTTCGGAGGGCAAGCAGGACCCGGTATCCAATGCGGCCAGCGCCTCACCCCCGTAGCGGGTCGCCGGCCTGCCATGATCAGGTCCCGCTACGGCTGCTAAGGATAAGTACGAAGCGCCGCATGACACATGGAAGAGTAGCCGACGCTCGGGGCGCGTGCTACGGCATGAGGCTAATTTTGTTGGACGACCAAGCATTTTTTGCGGGAACACTAAACGATCTTGGCCGTTAGCGGCCGTGTGGCCACTGTGGGCCCGCCGCGATATGCTGCCGCCAGCGGCAGCGCACCGCCTGCCCGCTTCCGAGCTTCCGGTCGGCCCGCGCCGACGGTGGCGACGAGGACAAGGGTCTACGACTCGGGTGCACTTCTACTGTCATGCCACCTCACTTGGCGGGCAGACGCGGGCAGACCTGCCGAGAAGAGATGATCATGACTCATGCCAAGGCATTGAAGCTCGCAATCCGTCAGCGAATGGCCGAGACAGGCGAGCCGTACAGCGTCGCCAGGCGGGCTATCTCCGCAGCTCACGCCGGACCGGGAGCCGGCCAGCTGGAGGGCGATGCGGCAGTCCAGCCGGCACCTGACCTGATAGGGCAAGCGGGGCCTGAAGCCGACGAGCCGTGGCAGCGCGTCCAGGACGCCGGGCGCGAAGCTGACCGGGCCCAGAACCTAGCCGCCGCCGCACAGCAGCGGGCTGACCGCGCCCAGGACCTGGCCGATCAGGCACAGGAGCGAGCCGACCAAGCACAGGAGCTAGCAGACCAAGTACAGGAAGAAGCCGATGAAACCGCGTGCGAAGGGACCGAGATTGACTCGGAACGCGCGCAGGAGCGGGCCGACCGCGCCCAGGACCTAGCCGACCAGGCACAGGAGCGAGCCGACCAGGCACAGGAGCTGGCAGATCAAGTGCAGGAAGAGGCCGGCGATCTCCAGGAGCGCGCGGACGAAGCCCGCGACCTAGCCGACGTCCTGGCTGACGAAGATCGCGACCTGGCCGACCCGGTGCGGGAACGTCTCGATCAGGTCCGCGAGCGCTTCGGCCGCTTCCGGGAACGAGCGGATTCCGCTGCTCGCGCGATCAGGCAGGAGTGGGACCGGGCATTCGAGGAACGCGGCTAGATCCGCCAAGCGGCGCTGACTCCGCGCCCAGAAGCATGGGTCAGCGCCGCTGGCCGCTCATCCTCATCCTCTGATCGGAGAGGCGCTTGGCGTCGGCTGGGGCAACGGTGCGCACGATGGACTCGGGACCGGCTGGGCGCGCGTGGGCGATGGCGTCGGCGCGGGCAGGGCGCCCGTGGGGGACGCGCTCGGGACAGGCCCCAGGGTCGCGGGAGCGCGGGTCGGGGACGGTATCGGCGTTGGCAGCGAACTGACGGGCTCAGGTCGTCTTGGGTGCCTGCGCCGGTGAGGGCTCGCCGAGGGAACCGGGACTGGCTGCGCCCCCGTGGGCGTCGGTACCGGGTGCGCTGTCGCCGAGACGCGGGTCGGCGACGGGGTCGGGGTGGGCAGCGAACTGACGGGCTCGGATGTTCTCGGATGCCTGAGCCGGTGCGGGCTCGCCGAGGGAGTCGGCCCGACCGGTGTGGGTGCAGGGCATGGCGAGACCACACTGCTCTGCCTCGCTCGGCTGGCGGCGTCGCGCGCGTGGGTCCGGTCAGACGTGACGCGTCCCTGGTGCGCCAACGCGGCGAAGGCTGCGCCTGTGCCGCCTCCGGCGACCACCACGGCCGCTGCCAGCGCGGCCCACTGCCCGCTCCTGCGGGAGAAGTTCATCGTGACCTCCAGTTCGGGCTGGCGCGGATGCCAGCACCGTGAGATACCGATGGCGCGGCCCGGCGGTTGCACGGGAAGGCAAGGAAATCTGACGCAGTAGCCGCGGACTTGTACCGGACGGCGATTTTCGGCCTGCCAGGTCCGGAGCTGTCGCTTAGGGTGGGCGCCGTGAGCCCGGACGAGTTCACCGACTTCTACGCCGCATCTTTCCGGCGGCTCGTAGGTCAGCTCTACGCGATGACCGGCGACAGCGCCGAAGCACAGGATGCGGTGCAAGAGGCGTTCGTCCGCGCGTGGGCGAATCGCTCGAAGCTCGAGGCGAGCGGTTCGCCAGAAGCCTGGGTGCGCTCGACCGCGTGGCGGATTGCCGTATCGAGATGGCACCGGGCCCGGCGCGGACGGCTCCTTGCGCGATCGCAGCCGCCACCTGCTGCCGACCGCGGCCCGAGCCCGGATCGAGTCGCGCTCGTCGACGCGCTGCGAAAACTGCCAGCCGAGCAGCGGCGTGCCGTGGTCCTGTATCACCTCTGCGACTGCACAGTCGCGGAGATCGCGGCCGAGACAGGGGTTCCGATCGGAACAGTCAAGGCCAGGCTCGCTCGCGGGCGGGCCGCCCTCGCGGTCCAGCTGCGCGACTGGGCGGCCGCGACATCAGGCAGCGGACGGAGGCAGACCAATGCCTGACCTAGACGACGAACTGCGCCGCATCGCTGAGCAGGCAGCGGACGCCGCACACCCGATGTCCCCGGCCGAGGTAATCCGGCGTGGTGACCAACGCCGCCGACGGCGGGTCATCACGAGCTGCGCGGCGGCATGCGCGGCCGCCGTCATCATTGCCATTACCGCGCTCGTCGGGCACTCCGCAGCCAGGCACCCTGTACCGGCGCCACCTGCGGCGCATCCCGCCAGCCCGTCGGTGAGTCCCGTGCCAAGCGCGACGCCGACGCCGACTAGGGCGTCGACGCCCACAGCGTCGCCCATAGCCTCGCTGACAGGAGCACCGACGCCATCGCCCTCGCGCTCACTCGGCCTGCCGAGCCCCACGCCGACGGCAGCCAACTGAGCGTGCCCGGCGCCTGGCAGGCCCGGCGTCCGGGCCGTGACCGCTAGGCACTGTCTGCACTGACCGTCCAGGGCCCTCGCTGGTTCGGCTACCGTTGCGAGCGTCGGCGCGACTGACGGACGACGGGGTCCGCGGCGCCCAGCACGCCAGGAGCCAGCAGCATGGACGACACCATCGGTACCGGGCCTGCCGAAAGGTCCGCAGCGTCCGAAACCGGCTGTGATCCGGCAGTGCTGGAGGAGATTCAGCGGCGGGTGCTGTGGCTGGCCACGCGGATCGTGGATGCGGCTAATCATGAGCGGGACACCGGCGACGGCGTGAAGGTGGGCGGTCATCAGGCCTCCAGCGCGAGCCTGGTGACGGTGATGACGGCGCTGTATTTCGAGTACCTGGATGCGCCGGACCGGGTGAGCGTGAAGCCGCACGCCTCGCCGGTGTTCCACGCGATCCAGTACCTGCTGGGCAACCTGGACCGCTCCTACCTGACCACGCTGCGGGCGTTCGGCGGCCTGCAGTCGTACCCGAGCCGGACCAAGGACCCCGATGGGGTGGACTTCTCCACCGGGTCGGTCGGGCTGGGGGCGGCGGCTCCGCTGTTCGCCGCGGCGGCCCGGCGGTATGTTGACGCGCATTTCGGGCCCCGGCCGCGGAGCCGGTTCATCGCGCTGATCGGCGATGCCGAGCTGGACGAGGGGAACATCTGGGAGGCGGTCGCCGACCCGGCGACCGACGGCCTGGGCGATGTGCTGTGGATCGTCGATGTCAACCGGCAGTCCCTGGACCGGGTCGTGCCCGGCGTCCGGATCGCGCAGTGGGAGCAGCAGTTCGCCGCGGCGGGCTGGCACGTGGTCGAGGCCAAGTATGGCCAGGCCCTGCAGAAGGCCTTCCTGCAGCCCGGCGGCGGCAGCCTGCGGGCCTGGATCGACGCAATGCCGAACGAGCAGTACCAGTCACTGTTCGGGCTGGAGGCCGCCGCGGTCCGCGAGCGGTTCCTGGACGGCGCGCCGGCCGGGGTGCACCAGTTCTGCGCGGGCATCGGTGACGAGGAACTGGCGCGGCTGGTCACCGACCTGGCCGGGCACGACCTCGGCTCGCTGCTGACCGCATTCGCCGAGTGCGACGCCGAGAAGGACCGGCCGAGCGTGCTGTTCGCCTACACGATCAAGGGCTGGGGCCTGCCGATCGCCGGCAACCCGCGTAATCACTCGGCCCTGCTGTCCACCGCGCAGGTGGACCAGATGCGCGAGCAGCTCGGCCTGACTGCCGGAACCGAATGGGACCGGCTCGACCCGATGACACCGGCCGGGCAGTGGGCAGCCGCCCGCCGGGAGCAGCTGGCCAGGCCACCTCGTTCTCATGCCGGGAACGGGCTCGTCGTGCCCGATGCCACCGGCCTGCGCGCCGTCCGGCCGATCTCCACCCAGGAAGCCTTCGGCCGCATCCTGGTCGACCTGTCGCGCGCGGAGGCAGTGGCCCCGTACCTGGTTACCACCGCGCCGGACGTGGCCACCTCTACCAACCTTGCCGGGTTCATCAACCGGACCGGGGTGTTCAGCCCGGTACCGCGCCGGGCCTGGAGCTCCGACCCGGTACTGAAGTGGGCCGAGGGCCCCGACGGGCAGCACATCGAGCTCGGCATCAGCGAGATGAACCTGTTCCTGCTGCTCGGGCAGCTCGGCCTGACCTGGGACCTGTCCGATCAGCTGCTGCTGCCGATCGGCACCGTCTACGACCCGTTCGTGCTCCGCGGCCTGGACGCCTTCATCTACTCGGTGTACTCCGGCGCGCGGTTCATCGTGGCCGGCACTCCCTCCGGCGTCACCCTGGCACCCGAAGGCGGCGCGCACCAGTCCACCATCACCGCGTCCGTCGGCCTCGAGCTGCCCAACGTCACGTTCATCGAGCCCGCCTACGCAGTCGCGCTGGACTGGCTGCTCTGCGGCGCGCTGCAGTCCGTCGCCGCCGCCGGCGCCCAGCCCGGCAGGCACGGCACGGCCCTGGGCCAGCCGCCCGAGACCGGCTCGTATTACTTCCGGCTCACCACCCGCGGCATCGACCAGCAGCCATTCGCCGCAGCCCGCGACCGGCTCGGCGACGCGATCCTGCGCCGCCAGGTCCTGGCCGGCGCCTACCGGCTGGTGGACGCCGCCGACGCCGCCGCCGGCGGCGCGCCGCCGGTCTACCTCGTCGGCTGCGGCGCCGTGCTCCCCGAGGTCCTGCAGGCCGCGGCCGAGCTGGCCGATGAAGGGATCGCCGCCACCGTCGTCGACGTCACCTCAGCCGACCGGCTGTACGGGGCCTGGCAGCGAACCCTCCGCCACGGCGTCCGCACCGCGACCGCACCATCCATCCCCGGCGCGCTGCGCACCGCCTTTCCCGACCGTGCGCCCGTGGTCACCGTGCACGACGCCGCCTCCCACACGATGAGCTGGCTCGGCTCAGCGCTCGGCGTCCCCGCCGTCAGCCTCGGCGTCGACACCTTCGGCCAGTCCGGCACCGTCGCCGACCTCTACCACGCCCACGACCTCGATCCGGGCTCCATCGTCAACGCCGCGCTGGCAGCCCTCTCCCTCCGGTAACCACCGGCCCTCCGGTAACCCACCAGCAGGCGGAGTCGCTACCGCCCGGCGAAGCGCGGTTCGCGCTTCTCCACGAACGCGCGGGCGGCCTCCTTGTGGTCGTCAGTCAGCCCGGTGTGCACATGATGGGTGACCTCGAGGTCCATGCAGTCGCCAAGGTCGCCGGTCACCGCCCGGTTCAGGTTCTCCTTCATATAGCGGTACGCAATCGACGGGCCGTGCGCCAGCTGGCGGGCCCGCGCCATCACCTCCCGCTCGAAGTCGGCAGCCGGGAAGATGGCGTTCACGATGCCCAGCCGCTCGGCGTCCGCAGCGCTCAGCCGCTCGGAGAAGTAGTACAGCTCGGTTGCCTTGCCGATGCCGACTAGCCGGCTGAGGAACCAGGTCCCGCCGTAGTCTCCGGAGAACCCGACCTTGGCGAAAGCCGTGGTCAGCACCGCACCGGGTACCGCATACCGCAGGTCGCACGCGAGCGCCAGCGAGAGGCCCGCCCCGGCCGCCGGCCCTGGAATAGCCGCGATCGTCGGCTTGGGCATGCTCCACAGCCGGCCGCTGGTAGCGCGCTGACTAAGCCGCTGGCGATGAATGGCCACGTCAATGGAACGGCCGCGTGCGCCGTCTTGCGAAGCCTCGGCCATGCCCTTGACATCGCCGCCAGCACAGAAGGCGCCGACTGCACCTGTGAGCACGACGCAGCGGACTGCCTCGTCGGCCTCCACCTGCGCGAGGACCGCGCCCATCGCCGACAGCATTGCCCCCGACAGGGCGTTCCGCCGGTCGGGACGGTTCATCGTGATCAGCGCGACGCCGTCATCGATCTCGGCGAGCAGGTGGTCAGTCCCTGTATCCAGTACCGTCACGTCATCCTCCCTCGCTGGCGAAGCTCACCCCGCCGATCTGCCATGGACCGTCGCCGCGAAGGCCCGTGATGCTCACCGCAGTGATTCCCTCGCCGTGACCGGGCCGGGCGGGCTCGAACCGCAGCCGCTGACCGAACGCCGGCAGCTCTACGTCGGCCGCCTCGCCATCGCCGACGGCGGTCAGCCCGAGCACAGCCGCCCAGCGCTGTGCTGCGCAGGCCGGGTCGCTCACCTCGATGGTCAGTCCGGTGACGCCACCGGGGGCATGCTCGGGTGCCTGTCCAGTCCACGACGGGCACGCCCAGCGCCAGGACTGCGGCGGATCGGCCCAGTCCACAGAGACGATGGCGCCGGGCACGTCCTTGGGATGCAGGTGGGTGCCAGCAATGTCCGGGAGGTCGGCAGTCCAGACCTCCCGGATCCCGATCCCGGCGAGCCGACGGCGTGCGACCGCGAGGTCAGGAACCTGGAAGATCGCCATGTAGCCGCCGTCGCCACCGCGCCGCTGGAGGTACCGGCCGGCCGTGGTATCCGGCCGTGCGGGCGCCACCACCTCGACGAAGGTATCGCCCACGGCGAAGACCGCGTTCGTCAGGCCGAACTGGCCGACGCCTGCATCATGGAACGGCTCTGCCCAGCCGAAAGCCTCGCGCAGCGAGCCAGATACCTGATCGCAGTCGTGCGCGACCAGGGCCACCTGGCGCAATCGGGGTCCGGCGAGCACATCCAAACCCTAACGCTGCAAGTACCGTTCGAACGCCTCGGTTACTCCGTCGCGATTCGCCGGTGCCCGGCAGATCGAGCAGCAGCCCGCGGGTGACGGCCACGGCGAGCCACGCTTCTGTTCGGGCGGTGGCCACGTCCGTCCCGGCGCTGACTAGCCGCTCCGTGATGGCAGTGATCCACGGTTCGACAGCAGCCTCAAGGAAGCCTTGCGTGCCTGGACGACCGAGCAGTGCGTGAGCGTACAGCTCGAAGAACAGACGCTCGGCCGGCCAGAGTTTCGGATCGCTGAAATGCTGCCAGGCGCGCCGGGCGCCGGCCGCAGTCATCCCCCAGTCGGCAATGCCCGCGCGCTGGGCTTCCTCAACTGCGCTGGCAACCGCGACCAGAAGTCCCTCGCGGGATCCGAAGTGGTACAGCAGCATGGGATGGCTGGTGCCGATGGCCGCCGCGAGCTCGCGCAGGCTCAGATCGGCGATCCCGGTGCGGAACTACCGGGCAGACATGACCCTTACTCCCGCGGAGGACGGGACGCACATCCGGTGGGCCGCTAGCTGGGACACTGCGGCTAGGTCTTTGGCCAGCGGCAGCCGTTCGCCGGGCCCTGCTTCGCCCTCGGCGATCGCGCGGCGGATCTGCGCGGCGACCTGCTCGTGTAGCGGCGGTCCAGCGTTCCTGTCGATGTTGACGTCCAGCATGGTACTAGTGATAATAGCTCCATCGTGCTAATGCCAGCAAGGGACGCCGGCCGGACCAGGCAGGTGAGATCGTTGACTATCGCGCCGGTCAACCCCAGCAGCGAGGCCGTGCAAGCTGAGGCAATCTTCACGGCGGCGCGCCGGCGTCGCCGGCGGATCCGGCTGACGATTGGCCTGATCGCCGTAGTGCTCGCCGGGAGCGCTGCCGTGCTCCTCGCGAAGTGGCCGCAGCACAGTGCGGCGCCGGGCCCGCCGGATGCGTCAGCAGCAGCGCTCCGGGCCGTCCAGCTGCCGGCGGCGCAGGTCGCCTGGGTGGACTACAACGGCAGGCTGCATATCGGCAGCCTGGGCACCGGGCATCAGCGCGTCGCAGCCGTAGCCAACTCCGATCCGGTTGTTCCGCTGATTGCGGCGGGTGACCACCTCTACTGGGTCAACACAGGAGGGACATACTGGCAGATTCAGTCGCTTGATCTCGCCACCGGCAAGATCGCCAACCTCGGCTTCGGCATGGCAGTATTTGCGTCCGCGGACGGCCGGCAAGTGTTCATCGCGCAAACCGGCGAGAGCCTGCTCGAGTTCCCCGCCACCGGAGGCCGGTCCCGCAGCCTCAACCTGCCGGCTGGCTGGTTCGTGGCCGGGCTGAGCGACGACTTCACCTCGCCCGCCGCGGTGTCTCAGGCGGCGTCCTCGTGCAGGCCAGCGACTCCGCCAGCAGTTCCCGTCCGACCAAGCTGGCGGTCTGGAACCCCGATAGCGGGCGGCTGACGCTGATCAGCAGCAGCGTCAGCGCCAACGGCGGTCTGCTGGGTGCGGTCACCCCACCTGGCGCGAATTACAGCCTGGTCGCTTGGTGGCAGGGCTCGTGTTACCCCAGCTCGTGCACCCTCGAGATCACCAACACCGCCACGCGATCCACCAGGATCCTGCGAAGCCCGCTCGGCCACGGCTTCGCATATGGCGTTGCCTTCTCCCAGGACGGGGGCGAGCTCGCCGCCTTCGCGAACACCCGTCACATCAGCACCGCCCCTGCACCAGCCGAGCTGGCGATCATCAGCACCCGTACTGGCGCCGCGCGGCTGGTGCCGCGCGTGTCGCTCCTCATGGGCGAAGACATCGCGTGGGCCAGATGGCTGCCTGGGGGCAAGATGCTGCTGGTCGGCGGCTTGACCTTCTCCGGCGTAGTGAACTCCGAGACGCTGTCGGTCCGGCCGTACTACTTCGCGCACGGCCGCGACCACTACATCGAGGACAGCCAGGACGTCAACTACTCCGGCGTTGTCCTCAAGCGGTGAGCGGGTTCGGAGCCAAGACGGGCCCAGCCGTGTCCGTCTCTGCGCCCTTACAGCTAAGTAGTCGACTAAACGCAAGAAGTTAGAACGCCGGCGCCCTGGGCTGCCACGGCAGCCCGGCCGTTACATGAGCACAACTACCCAGGCCGTGTCGATCTCAGGCCGCGTCCATTCTTGTTGCCCGGCCGGTGTGTCATTCCTTGCCGATTCGGCGCGGTTATGGGACGTTACGCCCGTGAGTCATACCGTGTTGGCCTTGACGCACCCACATGGCCCGGCTTCGGCGGCCTCGTCCGGTACTCATTGGTTCGCCATCGGCCTGCTCGTCGGGGTCGCGGCTGCCGCCTTCGCTCCTGGCTGGGTGACGGCGCTCATCATCGTCTTTGATCTCGTAGCGCTGGGCTGGTCGTTCGGAATACTCAATTACGTCCATTCCACCGGCGGGCGCTGGGTACTGGTCGCCGTGCTGTTCCTGTTCATCGGGTTGTTTATCGGCGTGCTCCACGGGCTCAGACACGTCGGTGAAGCCGAGTTCACTACCCGGCTGACGAACATTCGCAAGCTCGGCCGCTACTTCTAGCTGGCCCGCCAATGCCAGACAGATATCCCGAGATCGGGATGCCAGCCGATCATGCGCCGGGATTTCGATCCGGCAGCGTATCGGATCGTGCGTGCGACCGGGCGGAGGCGATCGGCGTGACGGGACGGAGTCGCTAACTCGCTAGCTCGCCGGACGCAGATCAGGTAGGCATATTGGTATGGCAAGCGAGGTCGCGCGTTACTGGCAGCATGCGGCGGTGGTGGGCGTCGATCTGCTGCGCGCCCGGTACGTGACGCACCGCTACGGCCGGCACTCGCACGAGACCTACACGTTCGGGCTGATCGAGGCTGGCGTGGAGGAGTTCGAGTACGGCAGCAGCATGCAGCGCGCCGGGCCCGGCGCCGTTGCGCTGCTGGACCCGGACGTCGTACACACCGGTCAGGCCGCTACTGAGTGGGGCTGGGCATACCGCGTGCTCTATCCGCAGGTCAGCGTCGTCACCGAGGTGGCGGCCGAGCTGGGCTGGCGGGCGGGTACGCCAAGCTTCCCGCAGACCGTGCTGTACGACCCGGCTACCGCCGCGCTGCTGCGCAGCGCGCACCGCGCCGCCGAGTGGGGAGATCAGCTCGCGTCGTCGACTCTGCTGACCACGGCTCTGGCCCAGCTGCTGAGCGCGCACGCCGCAGCTGGCCACGTCGGCGGACCAGGGCCGGTCCAGAAGGCCCCCGATGCGGTCGGGGCGGTTCGCGATCTGCTCGCCGATCGGCTGGTCGATCCCCCGACGCTGGCCGAGCTGGCCACGCTCACCGGGCTCAGTCAGTTCGCCCTGCTGCGCGCCTTCCGCGCTGCCACCGGCCTGCCGCCGCATGCCTACCTCAACCAGCTGCGGGTGCGCCGCGCCCGGCGGCTGCTCGACGACGGCCTGCCCGCGGCCGAGGTCGCGGCCGAGATCGGCTTCGCCGACCAGGCGCACCTGACCCGGCACTTCAAGCGCGTCGTCGGCGTGCCACCCGCCGCTTACCAGCGCGAGCGACTCCAGCGCGCTAGCTGAGGCAAGAACGTACAAGACCAGCGGGCTGATGGCCGCATACGTTGGCTGGCATGCCCGCGCAGACCACTGACTCCGAGGTGCCGCCGGCTGGTGACCATGCCGAGACCGCGACCTCGCCGGCGCGCGCGGCGCGGCCCGTCAGGGACGGTGTCAGTCTCGGTCTCGCGGTCGGAGTATCCGGGCTCGCTTTCGGTGCGGCGGCCGTCAGCTCGGGGCTGAGCGCCTGGCAGGCGTCCGCGCTCAGCCTGCTGGCCTTCACCGGTGCGTCGCAGTTCGCGCTCGCTGGGGTCATGGCCAGTGGCGGCAGCCTGCTGGCCGGCACTGCCGGAGCGATCCTGCTCGGCAGCCGCAACACGCTCTACGGGCTGCGGCTGGCCAACGTGCTGCAGCCGCGCGGACCCCGGCGGTTCCTGACCGCGCTCGGCGTGATTGACGAGACCACGGCGATGACGCTTGCACAGCCCGATGTGGCCTCCTCCCGGACGGCGTTCAAGGCAACATTCTGGTGCCTGTACCTGACCTGGAACCTGGCCACGCTGGGCGGTGCACTTGGCGCCGGGCGCATCGGATCACCGCAGGCTTTCGGGCTTGATGTGGTCGGGCCAGCCGCGTTCCTGGCCCTGATCTGGCCGCGGCTGAAAGCGGGGGGCACTGAGCGGCTGGTCGCACTGGCCGGAGCGGCGATCGCCCTCGGCACGACCCGGGTGCTGCCAGTAGGCGTGCCGGTCATCGTGGCCGCGATCGCGGCGCTGGCCGGAGCCCTGGCCAGCCCGCTGGCAGGCAGTTCCGGAGATCCGCAGTGAACCCGGCCTGGATCGCCGTCCTGGCAACGGCCGCCGGGTGCTACGGGCTGAAGCTGGCTGGTCTCACCGTGCCGCAGCGGCTGCTGGCCAGCCCGACGGTACGCCGGTTCGCCGAGCTGGTGCCGGTGGCACTGCTTGCCGCGCTGTCGGCAGTGCAGTCGGCAACGAGCGGCCAGGCGTTCGATCTGGACCCAGCCCGGCTGGCCGGGATGGGCGCGGCGGTCGCGGCGCTGTTGCTACGAGCCCCGTTCCTGGTGGTAATCGTCGCAGCCGCCGGCACAGCCGCGGCGCTGCGCGCTATCGGGGTCTCGTGACGCGTCAAGGCGGCCGGGACTGACCAAGCCGGCGGTGCGGGCGCCAGGTAGAGTGCGCCGGGTGAAAGTCGGCGTGGAAATTCTCGAGCATGTGACCGATGAGGTGGTGGAGGCCTTCGGCCGGCTGCTACCCCAGCTCTCCAGCTCAGCCAAGCCGCTCGACGCTGACGCGATCGCCGCGGTGGTCTCGTCACCCGCGGTGACGGTGCTGCTCGCCCGCACTGAGGGACAGATCACTGGGTCCCTGAGCCTGGTGATGTTCCGCATCCCGACGGGGCTGCGGGCCTGGATCGAGGACGTTGTCGTCGATGAGGCGGCCCGAGGCCAGGGCGTCGGCACGGCGCTCACCCGGGAGGCCCTCCGGCTAGCCGGGGAGGCGGGCGTGCGGACGGTGGACTTGTCGACCAGGCCGTCGCGCGTCGCGGCCGGCCGGCTTTATGAGCGTGAGGGTTTCAGCCAGCGCGACACCCGCATGTACCGGTACGTCTTCGGCTAGCGCGCTACATCGCGAGCATCCGCTTGACCTTCTCGAGCCCCTTGGCGAACGGGTCGGCGTCGGGCAGCTGGCCCTGCGGTGTCGCCTTGTTCACCACCACTGGCAGGACCGAAGCCAGCTCCTCGCTGGTTTCCTCCGGCGTCATGCCGGCCTGGTCAGCTATCGCGTTGAGCTGCCGCGGGTCGATGGCACGCCGGACCTGAGTCCCCGTGACTGGCTGGTTCTCACCGGTGCCGACCCAGGAGTCAACCTGCTGGCCGAGACCGCCGCGGCCGAGCTTCCACACCAGGCCCTGGAGGCCGCCGCTCGAGCGGACCATCTTGTGTAGTAGCGCCACACCACCGTCCGTCCCCTGCTTCCCGCCGAGCCTGGCTGTGACGTCGGTCATGAATCCCATGACTCTCCCCCGTTAAGCGACAAAAAGTAATTTGCTCATACGTTGGGCAGCCGATGTCGGATTTCTTCCCGCGCGATGCCGAAGTACCCCTGCTAGCTGGCGAGCTCCGCCACGCCGGAGAGCAGCCTCTCGACGTCGGTGCTGTCGTTGTAGTGGACCAGGCCTGCCCGGACCGCGCTGCCAGAGTCGCGGATGCCGAGCACTCCGGTGAGCTCCCACGCGTAGTTGTGGCCGTTCCACACGTTGACCCCGCGGCTGGCCAGGTGCTCAGCCACCTGCCGCGGCGTGCGACCAGCCACGGTAAAGAAAGCGGTCGCGGTGCGGACCGCCGCCCGCCCGTAGGTACGAACGTGCGCCATGCTGTCGAGCCCTGCTGCCAGCACCTCAAACAGTTCCTGCTCGTGCTGGCGGACGGCCGTCATCGAGGTCAGCACCCGGTCGCGCAGGCTCGCCGGGTCGCTGATACCTGAGCGCTCTGGCAGCTCGGTAAGGGAGGCCAGGTGCTCCACGGCAGCCGTGACCCCGGCCAGGCTGGCGTAGGGCGGCGTCCCGAGCTCGAAGCGATCGGGCACCCCATCCGGAGAGGGGATCAGCTTGTCCGGGTAGAGCCCGGCCAGCAGTTCCGGGTCGGCAATGACGGCGCCCACGTGGGGGCCAGACCACTTGTAGGCGCTCGTCGCGTAGAAGTCCGCGCCAAGTTCATGGACGTCGATCGGTCCGTGCGGGGTCGCGTGCACGCCGTCTACGTACGCCAGCGCGCCGGCTGCACGGGCCAGCCTGGCAATCGCGGGAACGTCGGGACACGTCCCGATGACATTGCTGGCCGCAGTAACTGCAACGAGCCGGGTGCGCTCGGTGATGAGGTCGCGGTACTGATCGGCCGGCAGCTCTCCGGTGTCGGGGTCGACGGCGGCCCAGCGGACCGTGGCGCCTGCGCGGTTCGCTGCCTGCACCCATGGCCGGACATTGGCATCGTGGTCAAGCCGCGATACGACTATCTCGTCGCCGGACTCCCACTTCTTGGCAAGCGCCCCGGCCAGCCGGTACGTCAGCGTTGTCATGTTCGGGCCCAGCACGACGCCGTCGGGATGACCGCCGGTGAGCGCCGCCACCGCGGCCCGGCACCGGGCCGTGATCTCGTCGGCCCGCCGGCTAGCCGGGAACGCGCCGCCGGAATTGCCGAGTCCTGCGGCCTGCGCCTGGCTGATCGTCTCGATCACGGTGTCAGGCACCTGCGTGCCCGGCCGCCCCGTCCAGGTATGCGTAACCGTCGGCCAGTGCCGGGTAGCAGGCCCGCACCGCCGCCACGTTGAGCTTCACCAGTTAATCCCTCCGTCTGCGCCGCAACCGTGCCGGCCACGCCGTCCATGCTGACCGCAAGGCTCCTGCCGCCCCACGGCCAGGCGTGAGCCGTCCCGAGGCCGCCAGCACAGCATGCCAGGGATCGTGATGGCGCACTGCCCTGGCACCCCGTGAACCCGCAGGCAGCGGGAGGTGCGGCATCCCGGCGCGCCAGCCCGCCAGCACCGCCACCGGGTCAGCCGGCTGGTAGTCCGCGCCAAGTGCCCTGGCCAGGTCCCAGGCATGCAAGTGCCACTCGGCGCAAGCCGCGCCAGCCATCCCGCCGACGGTGACCCATGTGTCGCGGTACTGGTGATGCGGCAGATCCCAGACCGCGATGAGCCTTGCTGCGTACCTGCGTGCCGAGAGCGCGAAGGCGGCAATGTGCTCGGTCGGCGGCGCGTCCGCCAGGGCGGCCAGTTCAGCGGCGTTCTGCCGGGCGAGCTTGCGGCCCAGGGTGTCTGGGTGAGCGCCAGTAGCCATCAGCCGCGCATAGCGACTCACCGGCGCCTCGTCCAGGTACTCGTGGAAGTCGTCGGCAACGCAGCGGAGATGACCGGCCAGCTCGAACGCCCGCCACTCCGGGCACGGGGTCTGCGCCCCCCAGGTCAAGTCATCGAACTGACTGGCCAGCTGGCAGATGGCCGCGACCCCGGCTTCATAGGCAGCTAAGGCCGGAACAGGCTCTCGTAGCGGCGCAGACAGGCCCCGAAGATGGGTGCGCTCCACTGGCCCCCTCCAAGCCGAACTCCGGCACCAGCACGCGCCGTCGTCTGGCCAGAGTGCCAGAGTTACCCGCTCTTCGCCACCCTGCGCCCTATCAAGTGAATCGGAACAGCCGCCCCGCCCGGCGGCGGCGAAACCGCGACCGGCAGGCGTACAGACGCTGAACTGCGGATCTGCGTGTCCGGAAGGGTGACCCGCGCCCGGCACGCTGACGCGCTCACTCGTCAGCGCGACGGAGACGGCGGCCCCAGACGAGGCTCGGAGTGATGATCATGAAATGCTCGAGCGCGGGCCGTGCCGATGACCGCGAAGCCGGCTCCCAGATCGATGCGTGATCGTCATCAGAGTCGACATGACGCGCCGGGCCCTGAATGAGGACGACCCAGCCTGCTCTCGCCTCGCGGTCGATGTCGTCGACCTCGAAGGTGACCTTATAGTCCGCGCCTTGTATCCCGGTACGAAGGTCCTCGTCGGTGGGGCTGTCCAGCACGGTGCGGTTCGCGTGCGACTGGGCAGCTGTCGTCACTAGCGGCATGCCCGGCACTCCCCGGGAAAAACTGGGGTGACAGCACTACCGCTCGCCAGTTAACCTGCGGATAATGCCCCCCACGTCAGCTGGTTCGCCGCCGCATGCCCATGATCAGTCAGCCGGGCATGCAAACGGCATTTCTAGAACTCAGACACCAGCCCAGGCCCTGTGGCGCATGCGCGAGTACATGCGGCCTTATTACCTGGGCCTGTTTCTCATGATCCTCGCCGCGATCCTGTCGGTCAGCGCAGAGGTTGCGATCCCGCTGCTGACCAAGTCGGTGATTGACCGCGTCGTCATCGCTGGCGTCAGGTCCGAGCTGCTGCCGCTCAGCCTCGCGGCAGTCGCGCTCGGCGCGATACAGGCCGGACTGAACTTCTTCCGCCGCTGGTCGATCACTGGTGCCGTGTCAGGCGTGGAGAAGACGATCCGCGATGATCTCTATCATCACCTGCAACGGCTGGAGCCTGCCTTCCACGACTCATGGCAGTCTGGCCAGCTGCTCTCCCGTGCGACCAATGACCTGTCCACGATCCGCCGCTTCGCGGGCTTCGGCGTCGTGTTCTTCATCACAAGCACCTGGACGTTCCTGCTCATCGTCGTGCTGCTGATCCGGATGAACTGGTGGCTCGGACTGCTGACGGGCTTGCTGTTCCTGCCGGTCCTCGCGCTCTGCCTGCGCTTCGAGAAGAAGTACCGGGTGCTGTCCCGGCAGTACCAGGATGAGCAGGGCGACCTGGCCACCTACGTCGAGGAGGCGGCGACCGGCATCCGGGTACTCAAGTCTCTGGGCAGGCGGGACGAGGCTGCTGCGCGTCACTTCGGCCAGGCCAGGCTCGTCTACAAGACCCAGGTCGAGAAAGCCAGGCTGCGCGGCACGTTCTGGGCAGGTCTCGACATGGTCCCCAACGCCGTGATCGGGCTCCTGCTGCTGCTTGGTGCGCTCGCTGTCAGCCGCCACGAGCTGAGCCTTGGCGGGCTCGTCGCGTTCGTGACGCTGACGCTGCTGCTGATATGGCCGATTGAAGCCATGGGCTACATCATCGCCACCGGCCAGGAGGCGGCCACTGCGGCACAGCGGGTCTACGAGATCTTTGACACCGAGCCTGCGATCACCGACCCGGCCGCGACCGGACGCGGCGGCAGCTACGACCGGCCCGGCCTGGCCGCCGGTCGCTGGCATCCCGGCAGCAACTGGCGCCGCGGCGGCACCAGCAGCACTGAGACAACCGCTCCCCCGCTCGCGGCCGGCGCTCGGCCAGCCCCCGCCGCACCTGGACGCGGCGGCGGCCGCCTGGTCTTCGACCGGGTAACTTTCAGCTACCCGGAGGCGACCGCTCCGGTGCTGCGTGACATAGCCCTGGAGCTCAAGCGCGGGGAGACCGTGGCGCTGGTCGGCCCCACTGGCTCGGGCAAGACCACCCTGCTGCACCTGGTCCCGCGCCTGGCGGATGTCACCACCGGCCGGATCACCCTCGACGGGACCGACATCCGCGAGCTGCCACTGCCCGAGCTGCGCAGCCGCGTCGGCTGCGCGTTCGAGGATCCGACATTGTTCTCGGCCAGCGTCCGCGAGAACGTGGCCTTCGGGGTGCAAGATGCCACCGAGCAAGCCATCCTGGCAGCTCTGCGGGCGGCGCAGGCAGACTTCGTAGCCGACCTGCCCTGGGGGCTGGATACCAGGATCGGCGAGCAGGGAATGGCCCTGTCCGGCGGACAGCGCCAGCGCGTGGCGCTCGCACGGGCAATCCTGGCCAGGCCGCAGGTACTTCTGCTCGACGATCCGCTGTCCGCACTCGACGTCCACACCGAGGCACAGGTGACCGCGGCACTTGCCGAGGTGCTGACAACATCGACGGCCCTGATCGTGGCGCACCGGCCGTCCACGGTGCTACTCGCCGACCGCGTGGCCCTGCTGGCCGACGGCGTGATCGCCGCCGTCGGCACGCATTCCGAGCTCCTGGCTACCGAGCCGCGCTACCGCGACCTGATGAGTGCTGACCATCTGGGTGACGACGGCCATGCGGCGCCGGGTGTGGCTGCGGGGGTGAGCCGATGAGCACGGCCCCGGTGGAGGCGTGGCGCGGCGTCGCCGCCGAGCAGGAAGAGGAGATCAGCGGCAAGCTCGGCACGCTGCTCCGGCGACGCTCCCGGCGGCTGCTGACCGACCTGCTCGGACCGTACCGGCGCCTCGTTCTCGCGATCTTCCTGCTGATCGTGGCCGCCCAGCTCGCGGCCCTGGCAGGTCCATGGCTGGTCGGCATCGGGATCGACCGGATACCGGAACTAACCAGGACGCACGATGCCGGCCCGCTAGCGCTGATCATCATCGCCTTCGCCGTGGCCGTGATCGTGCAGGCTGCCGCCACTCGCTTGTACATCGCCGGGATCGGCAGGCTCGGCGGCCGGGTAGTGCTGGAGCTGCGGCGCCGCCTGTTCGCGCATTTCCAGCGGCTGCCGATTTCGTTTCACGAGTCCTACACCTCGGGCCGCGTCATCTCCCGCCAGGTCTCGGACATGGACTCGATCGCCGACCTGTTCGACGAGAGCCTGGCCTCGCTGGTGTCCGCGGTACTGTCGCTGCTCCTCGTCGGGGCCGGCATGCTGCTGCTTGACTGGCGCCTGGCCCTGGTCGTCATGGCCGGGTTCCCTCCGCTGATCTGGCTGTCGGCGTGGTTCCGGCGTGAGTCTGCGATCGCCTACCGGCGAACGCGCACCACGATCGCCCAGGTGATCGTTCAGTTCGTCGAGACTTTCGGTGGCATCAGGGCGGTCGAGGCGTTCCGCCGGGAGGACCGGAACGAGGAGATCTTCTCCGGCCTCAACCAGGACAACGCGGAGGCCAACCTCTGGTCCCAGCGGCTGCTGGCCATCTACTTCCCCGGCGTCACTCTCGTGGGCAACCTGGCCATCGGCGCGGTCTTGCTCTACGGCGGGTTCCGCGTGCTCGATCACCAGATGCAGGTCGGCGTGCTGGTCACGTTCCTGCTTTATCTGCAGCGCTTCTTCGACCCGCTGATCGACCTGTCCCAGTTCTACAGCGCCTTCCAGTCCGCGGGCGCCGCGCTGGAGAAGATCTCCGGTGTCCTGGACGAGGCGCCGAAGGTAGCCGAGCCTGAGCACCCGACGTCGCTGCCCGAGCCGGCCGGCGGCGCCAGCCAGGGCAGGGAAGTCCGTTTCGAGTCAGTCAAGTTCGGCTACCGCGCTGCCACCGTGCTGCCTGAGCTGGACCTCACCATCCCGGCTGGTCAGACTGTCGCCATAGTCGGTGCGACTGGCGCGGGCAAGACGACGATCGCCCGCCTGCTGGCCCGGATCTATGACCCGGTCGATGGCAGCGTCCGGCTCGACGGAGCTGACCTGCGGCAACTGACGGACCGGTCGCTACGGCATGAGGTCGTCCTGATCACCCAGGAGAACTTCCTGTTCACGGGCTCGATCGCGGACAACATCGAGCTGGGCAAGCCGGGCGCGAGCCGGGCCGAGATAGTCGCGGCGGCCACCGCGATCGGCGCCGACCCGTTCATCTCGGCGCTGCCGGACGGATACGACGAGGAAGTCGGCAAGAGCGGCGGCCGCCTCTCGGCCGGCCAGCGGCAGCTCATCTCCTTCGCCCGTGCGTTCCTGGCGGCCCCCGCAGTACTGGTGCTGGACGAGGCCACCTCACTGCTTGACATCCCGAGCGAACGGCTGGTCCAGAAGGCCCTCCTGACGATCCTCGCGGGCCGGACGGCGGTGATCATCGCGCACCGCCTCTCCACGGTGGCGATCGCTGACCGAGTCCTCGTGATCGATCGCGGCCGGATCGTCGAGGACGGACCGCCGGCCGACCTGGTGAGGAAGTCCGGCCGGTACTCGGCCCTGCATGCCAGCTGGCAGGAGAGCCTGGCCTGATCGACAGGAATGCTTGGCCCGATCGGCCGCCGCCCAGTTACCCTGACTGATCCGCCGCGTTCCAGCCGGTGCGGCCATCCGTGCTGCGGACCGGCGCACGCCCGATGGTAGGGCGCGCGCAAGCTGAGGTTGCCTGGCAGGGAGTGCAGATGACGGCTGAAGACGTGACCGCCAGACCTGCCGTGCGCGAGCCGGGTGACGCGAGGCTACCAGCCGACGCCCGGCCCGCTCGCAACGCGATGATCGGCGTCGGCCTCATCAGCTACGCCTGGATCCTGGCCGGCACCGCCCCATTCAGCCTGCGGTCCCTGCTCGGCGTCCTGCTGCCAGGCGCGGTACTCGGCGGGATCGCTTACGCACGGCCGCCGGAGCGCATCCTGCCGCCGGACTCCGTCGATGCCGCCGGGTTCTCATACTGGATCATCTGCATCGCCCTGCTATTTGAGTGGGAGGCCTCGGCCGTTCGGGACAACTCACCGCCCTGGCATCCGTCCCTGACCAACTTGATCAATCCGCTGATCTCGGCCCACCCGGTGAAATGCGCGGCAATAGCTGTCTGGCTGCTGGCCGGCTGGGCGCTGGTTAAGCGGTGATAACAGAATGACGGGCAGAGCGATAACGATCATCGGATTCGCCGCTATTATCGCGGCGCTGATCGTCCTGGAAATACTTGGCCGCCGGAAGACGAACAACATCCCGGCACTTGGCGAGTGGCTCGGCTACGTCATGCGGCCTCGCGCTGGACGCGCAGTCGTGCTGCTCGGCTGGCTATGGCTGGGCTGGCACTACTTCGCCCGCTGAGCGGGGCGCGCCTGCTGCCTCAGCCGGCGCTCAGGCAGGTGCTCACATTTCGCTAAGCTATGCGGCGTGAAAAAGGGTCGCATCAAGATCAGTGCCGCCGCCGAAGCCAGCTACCTTGCCGATGTCGCGCTGGCCGCGAACTTTGACGAGCTTCTCGCCCGGGCCCAGTCCGCTGAGCAGGACTTCCGGCGTGCCCAGGCAACGCGCGCACCCGTCAGCGTGCAGTACCCGCTGGCCCGCGACCTTGACTCGGCGCTCACCGATGTCACCCACGCCGCCTATGCGGCTCAGCGCGCCGAGATCGGGCCGGCCGGCTATGACGACCGCATCTACCGCCGCAAGGCCAAGGCGACGTCCGCAGTCCACCGCTGGACCGACGAGGCCGAGCGCCTCCTCACGTTGCGGGAAACGCACCGGCTAACCGGGTTCCCGCCCCGTCCGGAAGCAGGCGTGCTAGGGGTGGAAATAGCCAGGCTCCCGGAGCAGGATCGGGCCTGACGGCTGGCGCTCTTCGGCCCCCCGTTTGCCTTGTGTTGACTGTTACCCTCCGCAGTGATTTTCGCGCGGCGTGCGTCCGTAAAGCTGACTACATGAAACCTACAAAGCACGGTCCGGAAAACAGTCACAACGGGCCATGCCGTGATTGGGCACTCTCCTGGCACAGTAGTGTGTGATCAACCACACAACTCAGAACCACAGGAGGCACAAGAATGTGCCCGCACACGCCACGGTGTCCGGATCCGGCTGGACCGGACCGCGAGGCGGCACGTACCGTCGTTAGTCACCCCGAGCAGGGCTGGAGCCTGCTCTGTAATGGAATAGTCATCTTCGAGGACACGGGGGAGCTCCTTCCCGGCGGTACCTCGATCGCACCGCATCGGCCAACGGACCTCACGGCCTGCGCGACGACTACTGACGTACCGGCTGGGAGCTCCCGCATCTCCGCAGCCTGAGTTTCCGGGCACACCGGCCGCGCCGGTGCGCCACCCCGACGGCTCTCCGGTCGCGCCTTCGCCGGCCTTGGCTCTGCCCCCGCCAGTTAGCCCCCGGTCAGTTAGCCCCGTCAGCTAAAGCGCTCTGGGCCGCTCAGCGTCGCCCTCCAGGCCGAGCACGTCATCCAGCCACGATCCGACTGCGGCGCCCACCGCGGCCGGCTTCTTGCTGAGCGAATGAGTCTCGCCCGGCAGGACCACCAGCCGGGCGGCGTCCTGCGCCGCCGGGATACCGAACGGGTCCCGGTCGCCGTTGACGACTAGCACCTCGGTCCCTGCGTTTCGCAGCTCAGCAGCGCGGCTCAGCTCCGGGCGGCCCGGCGGATGCAGCGGGAACGCCAGGGCGATGACGGCGCTGGCGCGCACCTCGGCCGCCGTCCGGCATGCCACCCGCGCTCCATTGCTCCGGCCGCCCTGAACCAGCGGGATCCCCGGGTACTGCTCCCGCAGCGCGGCCACGATCTCCACCCAGGCAGCATCCTGCGGCCCGGGCGCGCCAGGTGCCCGCGCCCCGCGCACCCGATACGGCTGCAGCACGCGCGCCACGACGGCGCGACGGGCTAGTCCGGCCTGCCTGACGGCCAGCAGATCCTTCGAGGCGACGCCGCCTCCGGCACCATGCGTCATGATGAGCAGGAACGAGGGTCTCGCCGGCTGGTCAATTTCTGCGTGCGCCGGGCCGGCGCCAGTGATTAGCTCAGCGGTCCTGGTCTGCGGTGCGTCGCTCGACGCCGTACTGTCGGCCACCCCGGCAGGCTAGCTCCCCAGGCAGCCTTCGAGCGGCAGCTACCCGCGCAGCATCTTTTTCAGGAACTGGCCCGTGTAGCTCTCCTCGACCCGAGCCACGTCCTCCGGCGTTCCCGTCGCGATGACGTAGCCGCCACGAGAACCGCCATCCGGTCCGAGGTCGACGATCCAGTCCGCGGTCTTGATCACGTCAAGGTTGTGCTCGATCACGATCACGGTGTTGCCGGCGTCAACCAGGCGCCCCAGGACGCCCAGCAGCTTGCGGATGTCGTCGAAGTGCAGTCCTGTGGTCGGCTCGTCCAGCACGTAGATCGTCCGCCCGGTCGACCGGCGCTGCAGCTCCGAGGCGAGCTTGACCCGCTGCGCCTCGCCGCCCGACAGCGTCGGGGCTGGCTGGCCCAGCCGCACATAGCCCAGGCCGACGTCCACCAGCGTCTTCAGGTGCCGGTAGATCGACGGAACCGGCTCGAAGAACTCGGCGGCCTCCTCGATCGGCATCTCCAGCACGTCGGCGATCGTCTTGCCCTTGTAGTGCACCTGCAGCGTGTCGGTGTTGTAGCGGGCACCATGGCAGACCTCGCACGGCACGTACACGTCCGGCAGGAACTGCATCTCGATCTTGATCGTGCCGTCGCCGGCGCAGGCCTCGCAGCGACCGCCCTTCACGTTGAAGGAGAACCGGCCGGGCTGGTAGCCACGTACCTTAGCCTCCGTCGTCTGCGCGAACAGCTTCCGGACGCTGTCGAATACTCCGGTGTAGGTGGCCGGGTTCGACCGCGGCGTACGGCCGATGGGGCCCTGGTCGACGTGCACCACCTTGTCAAGCTGCTGAATGCCGGTCACCCTGGATGTGCTTGCCGGGGACGATCCGGGTGCCGTGCAGCTCCCTCGCCAGCGCGCTGTACAGGATGTCGTTGACAAGCGTCGACTTGCCCGATCCCGATACGCCGGTCACGGCGATGAACACGCCGAGCGGGAACGCCACGTCCACGCCCTTGAGGTTGTGCGCGGACGCGCCCTTGACGACGACCTCGCGGCCCTTCGCCGGCTTCCGCCGCCTGGCTGGCACGGGAATGGTCTCGCGGCCGGTCAGGTACGCGCCGGTGATCGAATCCTGGCTCGCTAGGAGCTTCTCGAGCGGGCCGGAGACGACGACGTTGCCGCCGTGCTCGCCTGCCCGCGGGCCGATGTCCACCACCCAGTCGGCCGCCCTGATGGTGTCCTCGTCGTGCTCGACGACGATCAGCGTGTTGCCCAGGTCCCGGAGCCGCAGCAGCGTCTCGAGCAGCCGGTGATTATCGCGCTGGTGCAGGCCGATCGACGGCTCGTCCAGTACGTAGAGCACCCCGACCAGCCCGGAGCCGATCTGGGTTGCCAGCCGGATCCGCTGCGCCTCGCCGCCTGCCAGCGTCGCCGAGGCCCGGTCGAGAGTCAGGTAATCCAGGCCGACGTCGAGCAGGAAGCCAAGCCGCGCATTGACCTCCTTGAGTATGCGCCCGGCAATCTGCATGTCCCGGTCGGACAGCTCCAGCGTCAGCAGGAGCTTGGCCAGCTCTCCGATCGGCAGCCCGCAGTAGTCGGCGATCGACCGGCCGTCGACCTTCACTGCGAGCGAGACGGGCTTGAGCCGCGCACCGTGGCAGGACGGGCAGGGCACCTCGCGCATGAACTCCGCGTAGCGCTCACGGCTGTAGTCGCTGTCGGCGTCGGAGTGCCGGCGCTCGATGTAGGGGATTGCCCCCTCGAAGTTGGTGTAGTACGACCGTTCCCGGCCGTACCTGTTCTTGTACCTGACGTGCACCTGCTGGTCGTAACCGAAGAGCAGGGCCTTCCGGGCCTTCGCCGGCAAGTCCTCCCACGGTGTGTCGACCGTGAAGCCAAGCGCGTCGCCTAGTGCCTCAATCAGCCGGACGAAGTAGTCGCTGAGGTGTCCTGCGCTCCAGGCACCGATCGCACCGTCAGCCAGCGTCCGGGAGGGATCGGACACGACGAGTTCCGGGTCGACTTCCATCTTGGTGCCGAGCCCTGTGCACTCCGGGCATGCGCCCCAGGGCGAGTTGAACGAGAACGAGCGCGGCTCGAGCTCGTCGAACGACAGGTCGTCATACAGGCAGGCCAGATGCTCGGAGTACATCCGCTCGCGGTTCGGATCGTCATCGGGCAGGTCGACGAAGTCGAGCACGACCACGCCGCTGGACAGCGACAGCGCCGTCTCCACCGAGTCAGTGAGGCGGCGGCGGGCTGACTGCTTGACTTCCAGCCGGTCGACGACGACCTCGATCGTGTGCTTCTCGTACTTCTTCAGCGCGGGGAGGTCGCCTGACACTGCCGAGTCGAGCCGGATGATGGTGCCGTCCACGCGCGCTCGGGAGAACCCCTTCACCTGCAGCTCGCGGAGCAGCTCGGTGTACTCGCCCTTGCGGCCGCGCACGATCGGCGCCAGGACCTGGAACCGTGTCCCTTCCGCCAGCTCCAGCACCCGGTCTACGATCTGCTGCGGGGTCTGCCTGGCGATCGGGCGCCCGCACTGCGGGCAGTGCGGCTTGCCTACCCGCGCAAATAGCAGCCGCATGTAGTCGTAGACCTCGGTGATCGTGCCTACGGTCGACCGCGGATTGCGGCCGGCGGCCTTCTGATCGATGGAAACCGCGGGCGACAGGCCGTCGATGAAATCCACGTCCGGCTTGTCCATCTGGCCGAGGAACTGCCGGGCGTACGCGGACAGGGACTCCACGTACCGGCGCTGGCCCTCGGCGAAGATGGTGTCGAAGGCCAGGCTCGACTTCCCGGACCCCGATAGTCCGGTGAACACGATCATGGCGTCCCGTGGCAGATCGAGCGAGACATCCTTCAGGTTGTGCTCGCGCGCACCGCGGACGACAAGACGATCAGCCAATTTATGCCCAGTTCTCCCGGTGTGGTCGTTCAGCTAGAGAGGCGCAACACCGCCAAGTCATGGTATCCGGGGGGTCTGACAAAACACCTGGCTTAGCGCGACCGCGGTCAGCGCGACCCCGCGCTTTCCAACCCCGTAGCCCTGTAGCAACACATCCTCGCCCCGATTAGATTCCGGCGACCCTCCCGATTCGACGCGGCGACCGCGGATGTCCAGCTGCCGCGTCGACGTTTCATGCAACCGTGCTTCTCAAATCTGATTAATCCGGACACTAAGGTCGGCTGCTGCATGAAAGAACCGAAGTGGATCATGAATCCGAGTTCGTTCCCACGGCGACTGAGCGGTCGCCCTGCGCGGGATGGCCGTTCCCGCGGCCGGTAGCCTTTGCTGCCTGCAGAAGGGAATCATCGCGATGACGGTGCGCTTCGACTCCGCTGATCCGGCTGTTGCCGCGGCAAGCCTGCGCGAAATGGTCGGTGCTGCGACTGATCTGCTGCTGCACTCGGCGGCGGGCGTGAGCGATCAGCAGGCCCGTGAGCCGTCTCTGCTGCCCGGCTGGAGCCGCGGCCACGTCCTCACGCACCTCGCACGTAATGCAGACGGCCTGCGGAACCTGCTGGTCTGGGCGCGGACCGGCGTCGACACGCCGATGTACAGCTACCCCGACGCGCGGGCTGACGGCATTGCGGCCGGGGCCGGGCGCTCGTCCGCTGAACTGCTCGCTGACCTGGAGGCGTCGGCCGCGGCGCTTGATGCCGAGGCGGGAAGGCTGCCGGTTACGGCATGGGCAGCGCAGGTAGGTGGCCCTCCGGCCGCTATGCACCCGGCCTGGTTCACGCTGTGGCGGCGGCTGACGGAGGTCGAGCTTCATCATGTCGATCTCGGCGTCGGATACACCGCAGCCGACTGGCCGGAGCCGTTCGCGACTTACTGCCTCACGACAGCTGCGGGTTATTTCACCAGGCCCGACTCCCCCGCTGTGCTGCTGCGGAGCTCGGACGCACCAGTCGTGGTGCAGATAGGGCCGAGCGGGGAGCAGCCAGCCCTCACTGTCACCGCCCCGCTCCGGGTGCTGCTGGCGTGGCTGACTGGCCGAAGCTCGGGCGAAGGGCTCACGACCCAGCCGCCCGGCCCGCTGCCGGCACTGCCCGCGTGGAAGTAACCGCCGGCATGGTAGTTATCAGGGGAGCGATCTGAGATGAGGAGAGCATGAGCTACACCGGGAACGTGGCCGTCGGCGGCGCCGCCGATACCAGGGAACTGCCCGGGCTCACTGTCACCAAGGTGGCGGTCGGCCCGATGGACAACAACGCGTACCTGCTGCGCTGCACCCAGACCGGAGAGCTAGCTCTCATCGATGCGGCGAACGAGGCCGACACGCTGCTCGGCCTGATCGGCGACCGGCCGCTGGCCACGATCATTACCACGCATCAGCACTGGGACCACCACGCCGCGCTGCAGCAGGTGCAGCAGGCTACTGGCGCGGCCACCGTTGCCCATCCCGACGACGCGCCCGGCCTGCCGATCCCGGTTACCAGGCCAGTGCAGCACGGCGACACGGTCGCTGTCGGCAACGCCCGGTTGTCGGTGATTCACCTGCGCGGGCACACGCCGGGCAGCATCGCGCTGTACTACGACGGAGCCGGCGAGCTTGCCGACCAGCCGCACCTGTTCACCGGCGACTCGCTGTTCCCCGGCGGTCCAGGCAACACCGACCACGACCCGGAGCGGTTTAACAGCCTGATCACCGATCTCGAGGAGCGGGTCTTCGCCGAAGTGCCGGATGGCACCTGGGTGTATCCGGGCCACGGCACGGACACGACGATCGGCGCCGAGCGGCCGCACGTGCCGGAGTGGCGCGCCCGCGGCTGGTAGGCATGCACCCGGCGCTGCGCCATGATCTCGGTCTGGCTACTCGAGGCAGGCGTAACAGGCGTCCATGAGCGCAGTGTTCCGCGGGTTGCGCCAGCGCGGGCCCATCTGGTTCGTGACGTACCCGAACGCCAGGCCGGCCACCGGATCGCAGAACCCGACCGATCCGCCTGCGCCGAAATGGCCGAAGCAATCCTCGCCCCTGCCGATCGGGCGCTCCGGATGCGTGAGCTGGAAGCCCAGCCCGAACCGGGACGGCCGGTCCAGGACAAGGTCGCGCCCGTACACCTGTTCCGCTACGGCCGCGGCGAGTGCCTGGCGTCCGACGACCCGGACCCCGTCCAGCTCACCGCCAGCCGCCAGCGCGGCGTAGATGCGGGCGACGCCGGCGGCTGTGGCGTGGGCGTTCGCTGACGGCATCTGGGCGCTCCGCCAGGCCGGCGTGTTCACGACGCCGGCGCCGGAGAAGTCGGGCGGATTGAAGTAAGCCCTCAGCGCCATCCCGTGCCCGGGCACGCGCTCGCCCTGCCCGCGCTTGCCCTGCCCGGCACCATCAGGCTCGGGCTGCGGCCAGAAGAACTCGGCAACCCGGTAGTGCTCAGCAGGTGCCAGCCCGACATGGACGTCAGCGGCGAGCGGTCCGGCCAGCTCCTGCTGGAGGTACTCCCCCGGCATGCGCCCGGTGACCTGCCGGATCAGCTCGCCGCCGAGGTACCCGAACGTGTTGACGTGGTAGCCATGCCCCTCACCCGGCGGCCACCATGGCTCCTCAGCCGCGAGCACGGACGTCATCAGCTGCCAGTCCAGGCCGTTGCCAGGCCGGCAGCTCCGCACGGACGGCAGGAAGGCCGGCCTGATGGCTGAGCAGCTGGCGGACGGTGATCTCGTCCTTCCCCGCGGCGCCGAACTCGGGCCAGTAACTGGCAACTGGCATATCGGGAGCCAGCAGGCCCTGCCCGGCCAGCCTGGCCAGGCACGCGGCCAGCATCCCCTTGCCGACCGAGAATACGTTGACGAGCGTGTCCGGTGACCACGGCAGCCGGTGTGCCGCGTCGGTCCAGCCGCCGCGCAGATCAGCAGCTACCCTGCCGCCTATCATCACGCTGAGCGCCGCTCCGATCTCGCCGCGCTCTGCGAAGTTCAGCTCGAATTGCTCGCGCAGAGCAGCGAACCGCGGTTCGCACCAGCCGCTTACTACTGACTGCGTCATGCGCCGGGCTGCCTTCCTCTGTGTCTTGCTGCATCTCTTCGACCTACTGCCCTGTGGGCCTACTGCATCGCAGCGTGCTGCAGTAGTCTGCCCGGACATGGCACAGTTGCGCGACGTCGCGATCATCGGGGGCGGGTTGCTCGGGCTCGCAGCTGGACGGGCCATCGCGGCACGCGGCCGCGATGTCGTCATCCTGGAGCAGGCCGAGACCGGCCATCCCCGGTCGGGTTCGAAGGGCAGCTGCCGGATCTTCCGCATCGGCTATCGCGACCCCAGCTACGTGGCCGCCGCGCTGCAGTCCCGCAAGCTGTGGCGGGACCTCGAGACCGCGTCGGGCAGGCGGATCCTGCACCCTAGCCCGCACCTCACGTTCGGGTCCGGCATGCGCAGCGTGCAGGAAGCCATGATCGCGGCAGGAGCGCCCTGCGAACTGCTCTCCGCACCCGAAGCAGCCCGCCGGTTCCCTGCCGTCGCGGCCAGCGGTCCCGCCCTGCTCGAACCCGAATCCGCCGTCATCGCGGCCGACCAGGCGCTAGCCGCGCTTGCCACCGATAGCGCGGAAACCAGGACCGGGATCCGCGTCACGCGGCTGTCTGACGACGGCAGGCAGGTCCTCCTGCAGACGACGGACGGCGCTGTCCGGGCACGGACGGCGATCGTCACCGCCGGCCCTTGGTCGAGCGGGCTACTGGCCAGTGTCGGCGTGCCGCTACCGGGCAGGCCCGTCCTCGAGCAGGTGGCCTACCTCCGGTCGCCGCACGCAGATGGCAGCGCCAGCGCGGCCGGCCCGGCGAGCGCCGGCCAGGACGATGCGCCCATCTTCATCTGTCACGCCGACCAGGTACCGTACGGCCTGCCAGTGCCGGGCGCACCGCTGTACAAGATCGGGATCCATCAGAGCGGGCCAGCGACCGATCCTGACGCCCAGGATGAGTCAGCTGACCGGGGACTCATCAGCGCGCTCGGCCGCGTGGCCCGCCGCTACCTGCCCGGCTACGACCCGGAACCAGTCGCAACCGAGCGCTGTATCTACGACAACAGCCCCGATGAGGACTTCATCATCGACCGGATCGGCAATGTCGTCGTCGGCTCTGGCACGTCTGGGCACGGCTTCAAGTTCGGCCCGCTGCTCGGCGAGTGGCTCGCCGACCTGGCAACCGGCACGGCGCGCTGCCCCCCGCTAGACCCGGACCTAGCGCGGCGATTCGCCATCCGCAGGTTCCGTCATCCGCACCAAGGCGGCCCTCACGGGCACGGCGGATAGCGGCCCGCGACTACAGCGGACTCGGCGCCGGAAACCGGAGCTCCAGGAACAGCTTGCCACGGGCCGCGTGCACCGGCATGAGCTCGGCGCGGTCACCGGCCCGCAGCTTCCGCAGCAGCTTCTCCATCCCGCCGAGTTCGGTCACCGTCCGCCTCCCGTGACGGGTTGCCGGCACGGCGATCTCGGCCAACCGCAACGGCACAGTCCTGCCAGCCAGCGGGCCAGCGTCAGCGAGCCGGAGGAGCGCCACTGGATAGTGTGCAGCGAGGCGGCGCAGCGCCGCGGTCAGTCGCGGATCCACCCGCCCCGAGCGCAGTTCATTCTTCGCCGCTGCACGCGCGTGCACGTTCCGCATCTGCAGCAGCCTCTGCCCGGCCCGGCGGCGGGCGGCGAGAGCAGTCCTGGCGGCGTGGCCGTACGCGGCCGGACCGCCCGCGACGGCGAGCCGCACCTGCACAGCCGAGGCGCCGGTGCCGAATGCCGCGATGACTGCCGGCGCGATGCTGCCAAGCTGCCGCCCGTAGTGTGCGCGAACGGCAGCCGACGCGACGATGAGTGAGCCCGGCCCTGGCAGGCTGACGCCCTGCTGCAGGACGACCTGCGCGCCGCTCGGGTAGCCAGCCGTCAGGATGGCTTCGCACGTGGCCGGATCGCAGCCGATCACCCGGCCATGGCCCACCTGGGTGGCGATCCAGGCCGCCGCTGCCTTGCCGTTCGCCAGTGCGGCAGCCGCCGCCGCAGCCTGAGCCGCCACCTGCCCGGGCGTCAGTTTCGGCCGGACGGCCGTCACCTTGTTGCCGCTCCCAGCGGCAGGCGATCGCGCCGTCAGCGCGACCCCCGCGGCCACGCTGGCTGCAACCACGGCCACCGCGACGGTCAGCAGCACGCCGAGGCGGACCCGCGCCCTGCCGATCTTGCCCGAGTCGGGAACATGCAGCACCCTGCGGCGCAGCCAGAGGCGAAGGGTGGTGCCGATGACCTTCAGCCACGACGGAGGCGCGGGCTGCGGGCGGCCCGGAACAGCTCCGTGCGCCAGGCCACCGGTCCGAGCCGGATTCTCCAGCCGGTATCCCGATGGCCGCGAGGTGTCACCAGACACGATTCAGCTCCCAGGCCGCCAACAGGTGAGGCCACACGGCCCTATCCGGGCTAGTTCAGCACACCCCGCGGCAGCGCATTACACGGATCAGGCCGATTGTTACTGAAGCTTGCCATATCGACCGCCACTGTCAGAAACGGCCCGCCGCCAGCCTCGTGTAAATCGACAACGCCGTGTTAATGCCATCTTTTATGGTGGGGAACGAGGCACTTCGCGCGCTCGCCGCCGCACTCAGGCGCGCCCTCAACGACGCATCTTGCAGGACCGTCGTCACGGCCGCGGCGAGGGCCGCGGGATCGTCGGGCCGCACCAGCACAGCGCCGTCGTCTCCAGTGAGCTCGGGCGTCCCGCCCACCCTGGTCGCGACGATCGGCCGACCCGAGCGCATCGCTTCCTGCAGGATCAGCGCCCGGGCTTCCCAGCGGCTCGGCACGATGACGACGTCGGCGATCGCGAGCAGCGCCGGCACATCCTGGCGAGCACCAAGCAGCACCACGTCCGCGCCAGCCTCGCTGGCCTGTGCGCGCAGTTCCGCCGCCAGCGGACCGTCACCGGCGATGACAGTGCGCGGCTGCGGATCACGATCGCGCCATCGGGACGCGGCCGCGATCAGCACATCGAAGCCTTTCTGCCGGGCAAGCCGGCAGGCCGTCAGCAGCACTGGACGATCGCCCGCGCCGACATCGGCCCTGGCCTTCGCGATCTCATCCGCTGACGGCGGGTTCACGGGTGCGGCGGCGACGTCGAACTGCTCCGCATCGGACGCGCCGAGCACGCGCATCCGCTCCAGCAGGTCAGCCGAGGCGCACAGCACCAGGTCCGCGCGCCGGGCGCAGATCCGCTCCAGCAGGCCGTACACCAGACGAGCAAGGCGGCCGTCCGGTGGCGCGTTATGCACGGTTACCGCCAGCGCCGGTCGGCTGCTGCGGCCCATGCTGCCAGTCGCAAGCACGGCAAGCGCTCCGGCGCGAACGCCGTGCGCGTGCACGACATGTGGGCGCCGGGCGGCGAACGCCGACCGCAGTCCGGCTACGGCCGCGGCGGCGCTGCCAGGCCGCGGGCTGTCGGTAATGGGGACGCGGTACGTCGCGAGCGGTGCGGTGCCGCAGCCGGACTCGCCGAGCCTAGCGAGCGCCGGAGCGGGCCCGAGTACGCTCACGTCCAGCCCGGCGTCCCGGCAGCCTGTCGCGAGTGCGGCGACGTGGCTGGCCGTTCCGCCAGTCGCCAGGCCGACGACGAAGGCGACGCGCAGCGGCGCGGGAGCTGTCGTCGCCGTCATCGTGGCACCGCCGTCACCGCGTAACCGCCGTCACCGGGTAACCGGGACAGCCGGTCGAGTCACCGTGCCTCGGCGGGGCGTGGTGCTCCCGCCGCAGGCGCGCCGGCTGGCGGCGGAGCGCTCGTCTCGGGCGCCGCGCTGGCCGGCGGATCTGCGGCCGGCCGGCGGCCGAGCATGTCCGCCCACCGCAGCAGCGGGGTGCGCTCGATGACCCGGCTGAAGCTGACCACTTCGCTGGCTGCGGTCAGTCCGACTACGACTCCCAGCGCCGCGATTCTGGCCGGGCGCGATAGCGACGTCGCGGCTGCAGTGCCGAGCATTGCGCCGAGAGCGTTAGCCCCTCCGTCCCCGAGCATCGACCGCTCCCCCAGGTCCTCGGGCAATAGCGCCGCGGCGGCCGCCAGCGGGGCCGCGGCGGCGCGGTCGGACACGCCCAGCACTCCGCCAGCCAGCAGCGCGACCTTGATTGCCCGGCCAGGGCGCAAGTCGAAGAGGTTGAGCAAGTTAGCACTGCCGGCGATCAGGCCAGCGTTGATGACGACATCGGCGATAGCGCCGGCCGAACCTCGGGATTCAGCTTTTTCGCCAGCGGACCGGCCGGCGACGACGGCAGCCGCGAGGCCGCTCGCGCCAATGCCGGCGAGCTTCACCGCGCCGGTCGTGAGCTCGCCATTGCGCAGCGCACCGAGGTGCCCACGGAAGCCCCGGCTGCCGCCGTTCCCGGCAAGGTCGTCGTAAGTACCGAAGGCCGCTGCCCCCGCGCCGGCGATGGCAACGGCCAGCCGCTCGCGGGCCATGCCGCCGGACACCAGCGCGCCAGCCACTCCGCCGAGAGCCACGGCCGGGCCCTCCAGAAGGGTGATCGGCTCGCCGCGGTGGTTGGTGCGGTCCCACTTAGCCGCCCCGCCTGCTGGCCTGGCGCGCAGGGCCGAGTACGACAGTCGTGCCGCAGCTGCGGCGGTTACGCCAGCGCAGATGGCTCGCGCGCTCACTTGTGCCCTCCGGTTGTGTGTGGGCTGGGGCTCGTCGTCGGTGTGGAAGTTGGTGTCACGGACGGCGTAGGCGCGGGAGTGGGTACGGCCTGCGTCGCTATCCCGTACTGCGCCGCCGGTTTGCCGTCGACTAGCTGCCTGAGCGCCCACACGGTTGTGATCTGCCCGATCTCGGTGTCGGCAAAGTCGACGGTCGACACCTGGCCAGCGGTGTCCTCGGCGCTGATCGCGCTCGGCGTACCGATGGACTGGATGGCTCCCACCATGACTGTTCCGCTGCTCGCGTTCCGCAGCGCGACGGCTGTCGCAACCAGAACCTGGCTGCCGCCTGGCGAAGGCGGGCCGCTCGGTGCTACCAGGATCGCCAGCGAGGCCGGCTCGATGGCAGCGGCCGAGACGCTGATGAAATTGCCCTGGCTGAGGCCGGTCAGGACGGCCTGACTGTCGGCTGACGACATGCCAGGGCCGCTGCTGGTGAGCAGGCTGGCTGCAAGCACCTGGGCGGCAGCCTGCTGTGCTCCCACCCGGCCAGACAACTGGGCGGGCAGCGGCACGCTCGCATTGCGGGCCAGCGTCTGCGCCAGCTCCTTCAGGTGTGCCTCATTGACCCCGCTGGTGTCCAGGAACGCCTGGTTGAGGGTGACCGTGCCGGTCACCGTCGCGCCGGCCAGGTGCAGCGCGGTCGTCAGCCCGCTCGCCACCGCGCCGTCGGCATTGGGAGCTTCGACGAGCACCACTTTCTCATCTGCCAGCAGGCCAGGCAGCAGCCTCGGCGCCGCCGCGGTGCCGAAGACCTGATCGGCGCTCACCTGATTCATGAGCGCCCGTCTCTCTTTCAGCAGCGCGGCATTCTCACTGCTGACCGTCTTCTCTGCCTTCTGCAGCCCGACAAGCGCCGGTCCGCTGAGCGCCGTCGCCCCCACGACGAGGCCGACCGCAAGCGCGAGGAATACCGCGATGATGGAGACCAGGTGATACCTGAAATCAATCACTAGAGCAGTCCACTTATCCAATACCACAGCGGGCGCAGCAGCGTGATCAGGACGCCTATCGAGATCTTCCCGACAGGCGTCCACGCCAGCGCGACAACCGGCAGCAATGCAGCGACCGCAAGAAAGACGAGAGCCTTGCTGGAAATACGACTCTGATAAAGGCGGCTCACGCCTTTGGCGTCGACAAGCTTGTCACCGACCCGGATCCGGGTGAGCACCGCGCTCGCCATACCCGCCCGGCCTTTGTCGAGGAACTCTACCAGGCCGTATCGCATGCCCACGGTGACGATCAGGCTTGCCCCTGCCTCCTCGGCGATCAGCACGGCAACGTCCTCGCTGGTGCCGGGAGCCGCACAGGTCAAGGGCTGCAGGCCGAGGTCCTGGACCCGTGGCAAGCCCGGGGCGTAGCCGTTGCGATACGCGACGACGACGAGCTCTGCGCCCGATTTAAGCGCCTTATCCGATACCGAATCCATGTCCCCGACGATGAGGTCGGGCCAGTACCCGTGCTCGATCAGCGCGTTGGCGCCGCCGTCCACGCCGATGATGATCGGCTTGAACTCCCTGATGTAGGCACGCAGCGCCTGAAGGTCCTCGTAATAGTGGTAGCCGCGGGCTACGACCAGCGCGTGCCGGCCCGCCAGCCGCGTGCGCAGCGGAGGCATCCGGATGCCCTCGACCAGCAGCTCGGGGTCGCGGTCGATGTACTCAAAGGTATTCGTCACGAACGACTTGAGCTGCTCGGCGAGCCCCTCCTTGGCGGCGGCGATATCGGCGGCAACCGAGTCGGCGGTCTGCCTCGTTCCCTTGGCCACCACGATGTCGCCCAGGTAGAGCGTCTCGCCGTCGAGCCTGACCCCCTGACCCTCCTTGACCTGGTCAAACACGTCCGCACCGACGTCGTCGACCAGCGGGATGCCGGCGTCCACGAGGACCTGCGGGCCCTGATTGGGGTACCTGCCGGTAATGCTCGGAGCCACGTTCACGACCGCCGCAGCCTGGCACCGGACGAGGGCATCGGCAGCCACCCGGTCAAGATCGGCATGATCGATGATGGCGATCTCGCCCGGCCGCAGGCGCTTCGTCAGGTTCTTGGTCCGGCGGTCGAGACGAGCTGTCCCGCACACCCCGGCCAGGTCCTTTGACCTGGCCCGACGCGCTGCGGTAGAGCCACGGCTCAGCACTCTCATTGGGTAGTCATTTTGCCAGATCAGCGCGAGCGCTAACGCCGGCCTGGCTCCGGGTTAGCTGAGTGCCAGCTCCGGGTTAGCGTCGGCCTGGCTGCGATGTGCCAGCGCCTAGCTGCGATGTGCCAGCGCCGCGCGCTCCGCAGCGGCGGCCTCCAGCAGCTCGCCGGCGTGAGCCCGCCCGTATTCGGAGTCCTCCAGGCCGGCCAGCATCCGGGACAGTTCGCGCACCCGGCCCTGGCTGTCCAGCTTGCTGATTCCGCTGCGCACCACCGAGCCAGCGCTGGTCTTCTCCACCACCAGATGCGTGTCGGCGAATGCCGCGACCTGCGGCAGGTGCGTCACGACGATGACCTGCGCTAGCCGCGACAGGCGGGCGAGCCGCCGCCCGATCTCGACCGCCGCCTTGCCGCCCACTCCGGCGTCGACCTCGTCGAACACGAACGTCGGGACCGGGTCGGCTCCGGCGAAGACCACTTCGATGGCCAGCATGATCCGGGACAGCTCGCCGCCGGATGCTCCCTTGTGCAACGGCAGGGCAGGTGCGCCCGGGTGCGCCGACAGCCGGATCTCCACGTCGTCGGCACCATGCGGGCCGAAGTCCTGGGCGGGGGTGACGGCCACGATGATCTGCGCATGCGGCATCGCGAGCGCCGTCAGCTCGGTGGTGACCTGCTCAGCGAACCGCGCCGCAGTCTGCGTGCGGGCCGCCGTGAGCTGTGCGGCCAGCTCGGCAACCTGCGCCGACAGCTCAGCTTCCTGCTCCGCGAGCGCGCCGATCTTGTCCTCGTCACTGTCAAGCTCAGCCAGCCGCGAGCTCGCGGACTTGGCCCAGGCCAGCACGGCTGCCAGGTCACCGCCGAGCGGCCCCTCCGCCGCGCCCGTCCCGTAGGCGCGGATCAGCCGCGTCAGCTCAGCCCGGCGCTCCTGGACGACGGCAAGCCGGACCGGATCGGCCTCGACGGACTCGACGTACGAAGCGAGCTCGGCAGCCACGTCCGCGAGCAGGTACGCCGCCTCATTGACCCGGCCCGCCAGGGCGGCGAGCTGCGCGTCGTGGTGGGCCGCCGCCTCCAGCGCGGACCTGGCAGTCGCCAGCAGGCCTGTCACGTCGGCAGTTTCGTAATTACCAGCGGAGGGGTCACCGACTAGCGCCTCATGCGCAGTGGTCGCGGCGGCATGCAGCTCATCAGCATTGGCCAGGCGCTCTTCCTCGGCCACGAGCTCGATATCCTCGCCTTCGACGGGCTCCGCGCGCTCGATCTCCGTCACCCCGCGGCGCAGGTCCTCAGCTTCCCTGGCGCGCTCCCTGGCCATCGTCGTGAGCTCCGTCAGCTCGGCCGAGACCTGCTGGTGCCGGTGATACGCACGCTGATAGGCGGTCAGCAGCTCGGCGAAGTCGGGGCCGGCGAACCGGTCGAGGGCCTGGCGCTGACGTCCGGGCCGCAGCAGCTGCTGCTGATCAGCCTGCCCGTGCACGGCGACGAGGTCGTCGGCCAGATAGGTCAGGAGCGAAACGGGCACCGACCGGCCACCAGCCGTCGCCCTGGAACGGCCTTCCGTGCTCACTGAGCGAACCAGGATCAGCGTGCTTCCGTCGTCGTCCAGGTCGCCGCCCGAGTCATTGACCTGACGGGCGACAGTCCCGCCCGCCTCTACCCGGAGCCTGCCCTCCACGACCGCCCGGTCCGCGCCCGGGCGTACCCGGGAGGGGTCCGCCCGGCCGCCGAACAGCAGGCCGAGTCCTGAGACGACCATCGTCTTGCCGGCCCCCGTCTCACCGGTGACCACGTTGAATCCAGCGGACAGCTCCAGCACGGCCTCGTCGATCACCCCGAGTCCGGTGATCCGCACTTCCTCAAGCATGGCCGCCTGGCTCCTCGTCTGCCCCGTCTGAGAATGCTTCGCGTGCCAGCGTGTCCTCGCCTGTCACGTCTCCGGTCGCCGCGGCGCCGCCATTGACGGCACCGCCATTCTCGGTCGCGTCCTCGCTGACCCGGTCGCCGGGCTGGCCCCGCCATCCAGCCACCGGGAGGCCGAACTTGATGACCAGCCGGTCGGTGAATGGCGCGCCGATCCGGACCTCACGGCCGGCGGTCTTCTGGCCGGCGCGGGCCTGGGCAGCATCAGTCGCGGCGGGCAGCCTCGCCAGCAAGACCGGCAAGCTGCCTCGCCGCACCTCGACGCGCGATCCCGGCGGAAGCTCGACCATACGTCGCCCATCGCACCACAGAACGGCACCCGCCGTCTCAGAATGGCCGGGGACACTCTGACGGCTCCCGGCGGCGGGCCCTGGCCGGCTGGAAACTGCCGCGGCGCCCGGCTGCTGGCTGCCGGCCGCGCCGATGACCTCAGCTGCCAGCACCGACATCGGCGACACCACCATCGGCCGGGCAAACAGGGCGTGCGCAGAGATCGGCACCATGAGCAGCGCCTCGACCTCCGGCCAGACCACCGGGCCGCCGGCCGAGAAGGCGTAGGCCGTCGAGCCGGTGGGGGTGGCGAAGACCACGCCGTCGCACCCCCACCGGGACAGCGGGCGCCCGTCGACCTCGATCACCAGGTCCAGCATCCGCTCTCTGGCTGACTTTTCCACGCTTGCCTCGTTGAGCGCCCAGGTGGTCGCTATCGGCCCGCCGTTAGCCCGGACCGTGACGTCGACCGTCATCCTGCGCTCGACGAAGTACCGGCGCGCTGCAATGTTCGCCACGGCGACGGCCAGGTCCTCGGGCTCCGCCTCGGCCAGGAAGCCAACGTGCCCGAGATTCACCCCCAGCAGCGGGGCGCGCGCTGGTCTCGCCAGCTCGGCCGCCCGCAGCAGCGTGCCGTCGCCGCCAACCGCCAGCACCATCTCCGTGCCCACCGCAGCCGCCTCCGTGACCGGGACAGCCGCAGCGTTGTCGCCACCGAGCTGCGCGGCCTCCGGCTCGAGGACCCGGACGCCAATGCCGACTGCCTCCAGCTTGGCGATGAGGGCCCGGCCGACCCGGCGCGCGGCCGGGCGGCCGGTGTGCGCGACCAGCAGCATCACGCGGCCGGACGTGCCTGCGCCATCAGCCGTCATTGCGGGCCTGCCGCAATCGCAGCACGCAAAGCGCCGTCATCTAGCGGCGGGGCGCCGCCGCGAAGCCAGAGGAAGTACTCCACGTTGCCGGAGGGGCCGGGCAGCGGGCTTGCGGTGATCCCCGCAACGCCCAGCCCGAGGCTTGCTGCCGACTGCGCCACGCTGGTGACCGCGGCGGCGCGCAGTTCAGGGTCCCGGACTACGCCGCCGCCGACCATCTCGCGGCCGACCTCGAACTGGGGCTTCACCATGAGGACGAAGTCCGCATCCGGTGCCGCGCAGCTGGCCAGCGCTGGCAGCACGAGCGACAGGGGGATAAATGACAGGTCGGCCACCACCAGCTCGGGCGGCGGAGCTACCTGCTCCGGCGTAAGGCTGCGAACGTTGACGCGGTCCAGCACCGTCACGCGGTCGTCGGTCTGCAACGGCCAGGCCAGCTGCCCGTAACCGACGTCGACCGCCACGACATGGGCAGCACCGGCCCGCAGCAGCACGTCGGTAAAGCCGCCAGTGGATGCGCCCGCATCCAGGCAGCGCCGGCCGGCCACCTGCAGGCCGTCGAATGCAGCCAGGGCCCCGGCCAGCTTGTGACCACCTCGAGAGACGTAGTCGGGACTGTCGCTGACGTCCTCGACCGTGATCGCAGAGTCGAGTGCAACCTGCGAGGCGGGCTTCGCCGCGACCTGGCCGGCAACCGCGACCCGCCCGGCCGCGATCAGGTCCGCCGCCTGATCGCGCGACCTGGCCAGGCCGCGCCGAACGAGCTCTGCATCAAGCCGCAGCCTCCTGCTCATGGCAACCGGTGTCAGTCCCTCAGCCGCCAGCCGGGCCGGCAGCACCGGACTCTAGCTCGTCCAGCACCTCACTGAGCCGCGCGTGCACTTGCTCGAACAACTCGGGGTGACCGCTGACGGGCAGCCCCGGCAGCCGGTCGAGCAGCTTCAAAGCGGCATCGACGCGCGGCTCGCCGGTCGTCGGCTCGGCCGGGGTATCCGCAGCCGTGTCGTCAGCAGCAGGGTCTTCTGCGGCCACATCCTGTTCGGCCGCCTCAGTCCGGCCCGGCTCCGCCTCGTGCTCCATGCGTTCCACCACTCATCTCCGGCCCGCTCGTCCGCGATCAGTCCCGACGAGCTCACGCAGGCAGCCGAGCGCCAATCCGGCCGCACGGCACCGCCCCCATGAACGCTACCGCCCGCCACCGTCAGGCCGCGGCACCTGGCACTGCCGGTGTGCCCCCAGTGACCGCCGGCAACCGGCAGGGCGGAGAATGACCTTGAAAGCGAGGGATAAATGGCGACAGCCGAGGAATGCCAGGCCGCGCTGGAAAGCCTGACTGGGCGCATCGCAGCCATGGACGCCAAAGACCGGGAAGCTCACTTGCTTGACCGGACCCTGAGCTGCCGCGTTCCCGACCTGAATCTGATGTTCGTGACGAGGCTCGGGCCGCACGGTGCCGAGCCGGTCAGGATCGCCGGCAACGGCGCGCCGCAGGCCCAGGTGCGGTTCACCGCCGACAGCAACACGGTCGTTGCGATCGCCGGCGACCCCGGCAGTTTCATGCGGGCCTGGCTGTCGGGCAAGCTGAGAGTGCAGGGCAGCGTGCTGGACCTGCTGCACCTGCGCAAGCTCATGTGACGATCTAGGCGGCCAACCCTCGCCTCAGCGGACCTCTCGCCGGATGCCTGTGCGGCCTATGCGGGCACGACGTAGGGGAAGCTACGGGCTCGCAGGCGTTCCGCCACCGACGGTGCCAGACCCGAGGCCACACCTGTGTTCAGGACCAGGCAGAACATCACCTCGGGTGCGTTATCCGCCAGCGTGCGGCCGTTGCGTACCGCGAACCCGAAAGTCGCCGGTGTTCCTGTGACATACCGCAAGAGGTCCGGGAACAGCACCTGGGCGACGGTCTGCCCGTAGCCTTGCGGGTCGCCTGCCGTTCCGTTGGCCGACACGACGGCGCCGACGAGATCAGCGATGTTCTTGCCTTCGGCGTTGAGGTCAGCGGACGGGTGCCGGTCGTTGGCCGGGTTGGAGAAGTCTGTGTCGTCGGGCCAGAAGATCGGCCACATCATCGGGTGGCCGGCCCGGTTGATCTGCTGCCAGCCGCCGGCGTCGGTGGCGAGCTTGGTGGCGCACCAGATCCCCGTGCGCTGGCCGGCGTGCAGCTGCGGATGCTGGTGGGAAATCTCGAGGACGATTGATTCGACAGTCGTGCCCGCGAAGCTGTTCCGCGCGCTCTCAGCGCGCCATGCTGACCAGTCCACCTTCGTGCCGTTCTTGACCGCCGCGTTGATGATTGCGAGCTCGTCGAGGTCGATGTAGAACGGGTCGGAGATGCGCCCGGCCCAGATCCGCGCGTCATCCTTGCTCGCCGGCTCACCCGTCCGGCCCTCTAGCACCACGGCTCCGGACGCGTCGTCGTCGCGCGCCCCGTCACCGGTAAGCGCGCGGAGCTGAAGTGCCTGGCGGCCTGTTGAGTCCCGTTCGCCGAACGACACCCTGAAGGTGAGAGTCTCGAAGTCCGCGCCGTCGAAGTGCACTTTGAACTCGTAGCGCGCCTCCGGATGGAAGCCTGGCTGGATGTCGGGTCCGGTGATCGTGGAGTTGACGTCCATCACGAACACAGTGCTGTGATCGCCCGGGAAGACGTACAGGTCATCGATATAGAGCTGGCCGTTCTGGCGAGCGAGAGGCGTATCGAGGTGATGAGACATGGTGCGGATCCTCCCCCAGGAAAGCGATCTCGATGTGCACTGGCAGTTGCCTTGGACAGCTATCAGCAGCGATGTCAGGATGATGACGTCAACGGCATCCTTGTCCGCTCCGTTCGGGTTATCCCTCGCCTGACCTGGCACAGAGATCCCGCGATGATGACTGCCGCACCAAGGCGCTCTCTCCATACTCGCCGAGGTAACGGACGACGTTCGGCGCAGGGGTATGGCGCTCGGCGCCGAGGAACGGCCGCCTATACGCCATCTGACGCTTCGCTGGTTATCGTCTAGGCCATGCCGGAGGGCGATGTTGTCTGGCGGACGGCCAGGGATCTGCACGACGCGCTGGCCGGGCGCGAGCTGAACCGCAGTGACTTCCGGGTGCCGCGGTTCGCCACGGCTGACCTGACCGGACGGACTGTCGTCGCGACCGTGTCGCGTGGCAAGCACCTCCTCACCAGGGTCGAAGGCGATATCACGGTCCACACTCATCTGAAGATGGAAGGGTCGTGGCGGATCAGTCCTGCAGCCAATTACCCGTTGCGGGACCACAAGATCCGGCTGGTCCTGGCTAACTCGCAGTGGCAGGCGGTGGGCTACCTGCTCGGGGTCGTGGAAGTGGTCCGGACCAGCAAGGAAGGCCGGGTTGTCGGCCACCTCGGCCCAGATCTGCTCGGGCCAGACTGGGATGCAGACGAGGCTGTTCGCAGGCTCACCGCCGAGCCGGAGCGCACCATCGGCGAGGCGCTACTTGATCAGCGGAACCTGGCCGGGATCGGCACCATCTACCGGGCTGAGACTCTGTTCCTGCGCGGCGTCAATCCGTGGTGCCGGGTGGGCGACGTCGCCGAGCTGCCTGGACTTGTTGACCTGGCCAGGCGGCTGCTCTACGCCAACAGGGCGCGCGGTCCGACAGTAACGACCGGCAACACCGCCCGCGGTGCCCACCTGTGGGTCTACGGCCGGGCGGGCCAGCCGTGCCGGCGCTGCCGGGAGACCATCATGCGCGGCGAACTGGGTCCGCCACTCGAGGAGCGGATCGCCGTCTGGTGCCCGCGCTGTCAGCCGCTGCACTGACGGTTGGAACGCCGGGGAGTCACGCCCATCCGGGCGAGCTCCCCAGCGTTCCAGGCAGTGGCCAGGGCCCTCGCGCGGCCACTGCAGCTGAACGATCGCCGGACCCAGCGATGTGACGGACTTAGGCGTCCCGCTTGCGGAACAGCACGACCCCCGCGATGAGCACGATGGCCGCGTACCCGCAGAACACCGCGAACCCCGCCCACGGTGCGAACATCGCCGGCTGACCTGGGCTGGGAACAGTGCTCCAGATCTGGGTCCCGGCCATTGCCGGAATCCACCTGTCGACGTGGTCCTGCCAGCCGGAGGGCAGCAAGTTCACCAGGATGGTCACCACGAACAGCAGCCCGACCACCGTGGTGATCGCGCCCGCGGTGTGCCGCAGCAGCAGGCCGAATCCGAAGGCCAGCATGCCGCACGCTGTCAGGAACAGCGCACCGCCGATAACTGCTCGCAGCACGTGCGGATCGCTCAAGGACACGCTGATGTGATCCGACGACATGATCGCCTGCCCTAGGAAGAACGAGGCGAAGCAGATGATCAGCCCGGTGACGAACGTGACGATCGCGAAGACGACCGCTTTCGCGGTGATCATCAGCCCGCGCCGCGGCATCGTGGTCAGCGTCGTCCGGATCATGCCAGTTGAGTACTCGGACGAGATGACGAGCACACCGAGGACGCCGATGACGAGCTGGCTGATGTAGAGGCCGCCCAGGCTGCGCTGAGTCGCGTCAAAGAACGGGCCGTGCGGACTGCGACTCGCGCCATAGCTTGCCAGCGCGCCGAACCCGACGGTGACGATCACCAGCACCAGGAGCGTCCAGTAGGTGGAGCGGACCGAGCGGATCTTGGTGAGCTCCGAGCGCAGCACGGCAGCGAACGTGGGCATCCCGGCATGAGCCGAGGCCGGCTGCCCGGTCGTGGCCATTGGTGCCCGAGTAGAAGTCGTCGCCATGTCAGGCCACCTCTCCGCTCAGCACGCGCTCGCCAGCGGCGTGCTCGCTTGCGCTAATCCCGCCGCCGGGCAGCGCGCCGCCGCCCGCACCGCCGGGCACCCCGGCCCGGAACTCCACGCTCGACGCGGTCAGTTCCATGAACGCCTGCTCTAGCGACCCATGCACCGGGGCGAGTTCATGCAGCCGTACGGAGTTCTCGTATGCCAGGTCCCCGACCTCGCCGGTGTCCAGCCCAGACACCATGATCGCCCCGTCGCCGTTCTCCCGCACGGTGCCGCCAGCAGCGGCAACCAGCTTGGCCAGCTGATCCTGCTGCGGAGTCCGCACCCGGACCGTCAGCTGCGAGTTGGCCGCGATGAATTCCTCGACCGTGCAGTCGGCGATGAGCTTCCCCCGGCCGATCACTAGCAGGTGGTCGGCGGTGTTCTCCATCTCCGACATGAGGTGGCTCGAGACGAAGACCGTCCGGCCCTCAGCGGCCAGCGCCTTCATGAGGTTGCGGATCCACAGGATGCCTTCGGGGTCCAGGCCGTTGACCGGCTCGTCGAACATCAGGATCTCCGGATCGCCGAGCAGGGCAGCGGCAATCCCGAGCCGCTGCCCCATGCCGAGCGAGAAGCCCCGCGTCCGCTTGCGCGCCACCTCGGTGAGGCCGACCAGGCCCAGCACCTCGTCGACGCGGCTCTTGGGCAGGTTGTTGGACTGAGCCAGGCACAGCAGGTGGTTGTAAGCGCTCCGGCCCCCGTGCAGAGCCTTCGCGTCCAGCAGCGCGCCTACCTGGCGCATTGGCTGGGCCACCTCAGTAAATGGCTGCCCATCGATCGTGACCATGCCAGAACTTGGCCGGTCAAGGCCCAGAATGAGACGCATCGTTGTCGTCTTCCCGGCGCCGTTCGGGCCCAGGAATCCGGTGATCTTGCCCGGCGCCACGCTGAACGACAGGTCGTCAACGGCGAGTGTGCCCCCGTACCGCTTGGTGAGGCCCCGTGCCTCAATCATCAGACAGCCCCTTCCGGCCGACTAAGGTCCGGAGCAGCGGCGCTCCGGACCGGCGCGTGCCAGTCTGGCAGGAGACGCGATAGTTCGCGTCGGCCGCTGGGCTGATCGTCACTCAGCCTTCAGGGTGATATCAGCTGGCCGGCCCGATGGCCGCGAGGGCGGTCTCGGCAGCCTGGCGCTGCTCCTGCGGGCTACCAGCGGGCGCTCCGGCTGACCAAGCCGCAGCACACAGCGCCCGCAGCCCGTCGATCCACGGGCCCGAGCCCGAGATCGTCAGCCAGCCACCCGTTCCCGCAACCGCGGCCGTCCAGCCGCCGCAGCTGAAGCGGCCACCGTCGCTCGCAACGTCAGGGTGACTGGCATTCAGTCCCGCCAGGTCTTCCGCCACATAGGACGGGCGGTGCAGCGGACCGGCCAGCATCAGCTCGGCGGGCCTGGTGACGCCGGTCAGCACCAGCAGGCTGTCCGTGCCCGCGCGGACCGCGCCCTCGATGTCGGTGTCCAGCCGGTCCCCCACGACCACCGGCCGCTTCGCGCCGACGCGCTGAACCGACTCTGCGTGCAACGGCGGCTCCGGCTTCCCGGCCACCACCGGCTCGCGCCCGGTCGCGTACACCAGGACCTGGACCAGCGAGCCGTTGCCCGGCTGCTCGCCGCGCGGCGTCGGGAGCGTCGGGTCGGCGTTGGAAGCGACGTACAGAGCGCCTGCGTTAAGCGCCAGCGTCGCCTCAGCCAGCAGCCCGTAGTTGATGTCGGGCGAGTAACCCTGGACCACAGCCAATGGCCGGTCGGCCGCTGTCGTGACCGGCCGCAGCCCGCGTGCGCGCACGGCGAGCCGAAGACCCGTCCCGCCCACGACCAGGACCGGTGCGCCCGCAGGCAGCTGGCCAGCGAGCACGCGGGCGGCCGCCTGGGCCGATGTCACCACGTCAGCTGCGGTGGCTGGCACTCCCATCGCCGAGAGCTGGGCCGCGATGGCGTTCGGCGACCTGGAGGCGTTGTTGGTGACATAGGCAAGCTTCATGCCGCGCTTGGCGGCGGCAACCAGCGCGCGGGCTGCGCCCGGAATCGGGTGTCCGCCGAGGTAGACGACTCCGTCCAGGTCGAGCAGGGCCGCGTCGTAGTGCTCGCTCAGCGGCTGCGGGCAGCCTTTCAGGCCCGGATTCCCCGGAATGCCTCCCTGGCCCGAATTGCTTGAGTTGCCCGCGCCCAGGTCATCCGCCCCTGAGCTATCCCCCAGGCCGGGATCCCGCAGGCCGACGGCATGCTCTGCGCCGGCGTTCCCGGTCAATCCCCAAAGCCTTTTCTCATCTCGTTCCTGGCCCGGATGGTGGCGCGCACGGTGCGGAGCGCGTCGGCGTAGTGCCGCTGGCCCGGGCACATGGCCGCTGCTAGCGCCAGGTGCTCGGCGGCGGCACCGGGGTCGCCGGTGCGGGCGAGCGCCAGGCCGAGCCCGAACTGGGCATAATCATCGCTCGGGCTGGCCTCCACGATCAGCCGGAAGTTTCCGGCTGCGGCCGCGTACTGCCCGGCGTCGAACTGTGCACGGGCTAGCGCCTCGAGTACGCTCCTGGACCGCGGCTCAGCAGCGGCGGCCCGCTCGAGCAGCTGCGCGGCCGCCGCCGGGCTGCCGCGGCCGAGCAGGTCGAGGCCGCGCTTATAGAGCTGATGAGTGTCTGCACCGTTAGCAGGGATCGAATCGGGGGCGTCTTGTGACGAAAGCCGATCGTCTGGGCGGGAATCATGACCGCCCGCCGGTCCTTCTGACATATGTGCCAATCCTTCCGTCCAACGAGGCGCCGACTTCTGGACGCACGCCAGGCCTCGTGCTCGCGCCGTTCCGCGGCGTGCGCTACGCCGAGGACCGGGTGAGCGGTCTAGCAGAGGTCACCTCTCCACCGTACGACGTGATTGCGGTCGATAACGAGAACCAGCTAATGGCCGCGGACCCGCACAACGTGGTCAGACTGATCTTGCCCCGCCACCCGGCCGGCCAGCCCGGCAGCTCGTATGAAGACGCCGCGCGCGACCTGGAGCGCTGGCTGACGGAGGGGATCCTGGTCGCTGACCCGGCGCCCGCCCTGTACGTCTACGAGCAGGTCATGCCCGATTGTGGCCGGTCAGCCGCGAGCGGCTCGGCAGCACGCCGGCCGGGCACTATCCAGCGGGGCCTGATCGGCGCGCTGCAGCTCGAGCCCTACTCTGCCGGGATCGTGCGCCCGCATGAGGGCGTGGCGCCCGGGCCAGTCGCCGGCCGGCGCCAGCTGATGGACTCTACCCAGGCGAATCTCGAGCCGATCTTCCTGCTCTACCAGGGCGGGAACGGGGTAGCTACCAGGCTGGTCGATGCCGTCGCCGGCAGCCGCCCGCCGCTGGCCCAGGCCTGCACGCCCGACGGATTGCGGCACCGGCTCTGGGCGATTACCGACCAGGACGAACTGGACGCAATAGCTGCCGACCTTGCGCCCCGGACTGCGCTGATCGCTGACGGTCATCACCGCTATGCCGCCTACCTGCAGCTGCAGGACAGGCTGCGGCAGGCCGGAGGGGGCACGGGGCCATGGGATCGAGGGCTCGCCCTGCTCGTTGACTCAACTGCCTATCCGCCCCATCTCGGGGCGATTCACCGGGTCGTGACCGGGCTCGTGCCCGAGGTGGCGGCACGGCTGGCAGCCGCCGCGTTCTCGGTGCTCGAGCTGCCAGGCGGCACTGGCGACGTGGAGGGGGCGCTCAAGGCCCTGGACGCGGCCTGCGAGCGCGGCATCGCCTTCCTGCTGACCGGGAACGAGCGGGCCTACCTGCTCACCGATCCTGACCCGGGCCAGCTCCAGGTCGCGGTGCCGGATTATCCCGCCGACCTCTGGCAGCGGGTGCCCGGTGCGGTGCTGGAAGGCCTGCTGTTCGCCCGGATCTGGGCAATCGAGGACGACGTGCGCAGCGTTCGGGCCATCCACGACGCGGCTGAGGCCATCCGGGCTGCAGACGCTGAGCCCCGGGGAACGGCGATCATCTGCGGCCCGATGTCGGCCGAGCAGGTCTACCGGGTCGCCGAGCTCGGCCGGCGGGTCCCGCGGAAGTCGACCTCGTTCGGTCCGAAGCCGCGGACTGGCCTGGTCCTGCGGCTGTTCGCCGAGGGCTGAAGCAGGCTTACACCGCCTGGGCTCAGGGGGCGCTGCGGACGTAAAGCACGACGCTGTACTGGGAAATCGCCCGGCTGTACGCCAGCTTGAATCCCAGCTTCTCGAGCGGCGGCAGGAACCTGGGGTGGACCCCGGGCTCAGGGTGCCGCAGGCGACGGACTAGCCACACCCTGGAGACTGTGGCCAGCCGTCTGCTAATCACCGCCGTCGGAGCGTTGAGTGCGACCGGCTCGGCCGCTGCGGTAGCGCTCTCGCCGAGGCTGATGTCACGCAGCCCACGGAAACCGGCTGGGTAAGCGACTTCGATCTTCCGCTCGTAGAAGCTGGCGAAGAGCACGGCATCACCGCGGTGCGCGTGATGACCCAGGAACCGGCTGACGGCGCGCAGATTCTCCCCGTGGCTCTGCGGCTCGCGCACCGCCGCCTGTGCGGGCAGCACCAGCACCACGATCACGACCAGCGCGAGCGTGCCCGCCACCCGGCCCAGGGCAGCCAGCGCCGACCCGGCGAGCAGCGCAGCGGCGGGTATGCAGAAGACGATATAGCGGAACAGGTAGAGGGGGTGGGCCACCGATACCGCCAGCAGCACGGCAGGCGGCAGGACCAGCCAGGGCACGCACAGCGCGACCAGCTGCTGGGGCCAGTCGGCGCGCAGCCGGGCCCTCCCGCGCCCAGCGCTGATGACAATCCCTGCCGCGATGATGATCAGCACCGCGGTGAATACCGTGCCCGCGCCGATCAGTCGCTCGACGCCGATGACGTCATGCAGATTCAGCGCCTTAATCCAGGCAACCTGACCTCGCTCCTGCCAGCCGAAGTACAGCACCGGGCTGGATGCCACCAGGGCCGCGAGCACCGCGATCAGCCAGTTCCGTGCGAGCAGGCGGGTGGTAGCGTCTGCCGGTGATTCGCCCGCGCCAGCGGCATCTCGCCGGGCCCGTGCCGCCAGCATCAGGCCATGCGCGGGAATCAGCAGCAGTGCGAACAGGTTCAGCAGTCCCAGGATGGCCAGGCTGACGCCGTATCCGATCATCCAGCCGTTGACCCGGCCGGCCCGCGCGCCCGGGGAAGCCTCCGCCGCGCGCACGAGCAGGTAGCTCGCGATCGTGGCGACCGCCGTGACCAGCGCATACTCCCGCGCGTTCTGGCCGTACCAGGTGACCTGCGGGATCGCGGCGAAAACCAGCCCGGCAGCAAGCCCGGCGCGGCCGGACACCAGCCGTCTGCCGAGCAGGCCGATGCCGCCCGCGGCGACCGCCATCGCCACCACGGACGGGAGGCGGACTGCGACTTCGCCGGTGCCAGCCACCCGGATCACGAACCACATCAGCACGTAGTAGGCGCCATGGACCGCGTCGATATGGCCGAGCAGGCTAAACAGCTGGGGCAGGGTCCGGTGGGTGTCGGCCAGCGTGGAGGCCTCGTCCTGCCAGAACGACGGCCGGGTGATCTCGAACAGCGTGACCCCGAAGGTCACCACCGCCGGGATCAGCGCTACCCATGGCCCGTCGGCGAGAGCCCCCCACGGGCTGCTCGCAGCCCCCGCCTGGGCCGGGCCCGCTGCCAGGCTGCCGTCCTCCGCAGGTACCGCCGCCTGCAGGTCCTGTTTCAGGCACGCCGCGACCGCGGACGTGCCGTCCGCGCTGCCGTTGTCGATGACCAGCAGTGACATTGGCACGTCTGCGATTTGGCCGGGAGCCTCGTCGAGCACCGCGCCCATATCGGCCGAATCGTTAAGCTCCTCAGGCGCGGCGTCGGCCATGAGCCCCGTGTCCGGCGCCTCCCGCAGGCCACGGTATATCTCGCCGGATGGGTGCTCTCCCATCGGCATCGGCGGTGTGTCTCCCCCGTCTAGTTGTAACGTCTGGCGGTCAACACTATCCGTCATCCGGTCCTCCGACCTCCCGAACTGGAAGGCGAACTCGGCCCAGGGGCCATGCGAAACTCGCTGAGCTTGCCGGCGCGCCGCCAGAGGATCTTTCCGCGATGGCGTCCACCTTGCCCTGACGGCGCGGCTGCTACCCGCTGCGCGCTGGGGTGCGCCGCCGCGGTTGGATGTCGGCACCGTGCCCGCGCACGGCGTTCACCGAGAGCATCGCCGAGTTCCCGCCGCGGGCGCGGCCGACCGGTCGGCTGTGCCGTCAGCTGGCCAGCCAGGTTGCCTCGGGCCGAAGCGTGGCGGCGGCCGCGGTCGCGCTGCAGACGGACGGTCATCAGCTAGCCGCCGCGAGGGCGACCAGCCCCCTCAACTTCGAAGAGCCGCTTATAGTCCGCGGCTGGCGAGGTAGTCGGCGATGATCTCGTGCGCTCGGCCGCGGCCGAAGAGCGGTCCGTGACCGGCCAGGACCGTGTCGGCCGGCAGGGCCCGCAGTCGCCGGAGGCTCGCCGCGAAGTCCGTCTTGCTGGACCGGGGGAGCTCATCGAGCAGCGGCTCGCCATCGACGATCACGTCGCCGGAGATCAGGGTGGCAGATGCGGCTTCCCAAAGACAGATGGAGCCTGGCGAGTGACCAGGCGCGTGCACCACCACAAAGGTGCGATCCCCGAGCGACACGACGTCGCCGTCGGCCAGCCAGCGGGTGATGCTGGCGGCCGACGTCCGGAAGGAGGTCAGATCGAAGCCGTCATACGGCAGCGCATCGACGAGCAGTTCCGGCACGGGCTCACGTGCAGCTTCGAACTCATCAAGCAGCGCAACCGGGTAGGTGCTCGCCTCAAGCGTCACGTAATCACCGGCCTGCTCGATCACGTCGCCGTCATCTCGATGCGCGGCGCGGTCGGCGAACTCGGCCAGGCCGCCGAAGTGATCGAAATGCGCGTGCGTGGCGACCGCGATGACCGGGCGATCCAGGTAGCTGCCTAGCTCGTCGGTCAGCCGGCCGATGCCAAGGCCGGAGTCGACGAGCAGGTGCGAGTCCCGCCCGCGAACCAGCCACGAGTTGGAGCGAACGTAAGGATGGACGTACGGCTCGGTGATCCGGAATACGCCGTCGGCGACCTCGGTCACCTCGAACCACTGCGGCACTACCTGAAGCTCGCGCTCGCTACCGCGCTGCATCGTCACAATCTCCCAGTACGCCAGTCTCCCAGTGCGCCGTCTCCGGGTGCGCAGGTCCCGAGTACCCGACCGCCGAGCCAGCAAGCTGTGCGCGCGGCGGCACGGCTGACATTATGTGCGCATGGATGACGCCGAGACTAGCTTCGCAATCGGTGACCCTGTCATCGATCTCGGCCACGAGGTGTACCAGATAGACACCCGGATGGCCGGCTACGACGGCATCACCGCGAGCTACCTCATCCGCGGCGACCGGCCGTGCCTGGTCGAAACGGGCACCGCTCCGTCCGCGCCGGTCGTGAGGGACGCGCTCGCCTCGCTCGGCGTCGGCCCTGGCGACCTGGCCACGATCGTCGTCACCCATATCCACCTGGACCATGCGGGCGGGACTGGCGACGTGGCGCAGATGTTCCCCTCCGCACAAGTCGTCGTGCACGCGCTCGGGGCCCGCCACCTGGCTGACCCGTCGCGCCTGATGGCGAGCGCGCGCATGGTCTGGGGCAGTGAGCTTGACGGTCTCTTCGGGACTCTGGCGCCTACCCCCCATGAGCGCATCAGGGCGGTGGACCAGGTCGGCATCGTCGACCTGGGTGGCGGTCGCCGGCTCGAGAGTCATTACTCGCCGGGCCATGCCCGGCACCATGTGGGCCTTGTCGATTCCGTCAGCGGTGATCTGTACGTCGGCGATGCGGCCGGCCTCTACGTCCCGGAGACCGGCGATATGCGGCCGGCCACTCCCCCGCCTGACTTCGACCTCGAGGTCGCGCTCGGATCATTGCGGATGTTCGCTGCCTTGCAGCCGACGCGATTGCTGTTCAGCCACTTCGGGCCGGTAACAACGGTTGACGAGGCGCTGGACAGGGCGGCCGCAGAGATCCGCGTCTGGGTCGAGGAGACCCGGCAGGCGCGCAAGGCCGGCCTGGACCTGGATCACGCGGCTGCCATGGTGGCCGAGCGGACGCGTGAGCGCTACCGGGTGCTGAGCGAGGATGGCTTCGCCGAGGTCGCTGCCAAGCTCGATCGGACCGGCGGTACGGCGGCGAACGTGGCTGGCATCATGCACTGGCTCGACAAGACCAAGGCCGGCTGAAGCCTGTCCGGCGACGCTCGTTTCATGATCCGGTAAATCTGGCGTCCGCATCGGACGCCAAGTCTCCAACAGGACGCCGAGCAGTGGTCGCGGCGGTATAGAGCCCTTGGCTTTCCGCTAACTGCTGCCCGCCCCAACCATTGCCGTGTAGTTGCAGCATGGCGCGCTCGAACTGCGTACCTCGCCGCTTGTTACCTGATACGCCCATAGGTGCTGGCCAGCCCCTTGGTACAGCAGCCAGGAACCGATCTCGGACCACGCGGTGTCAGCGAAGGCTCGCGCAGCCGACGGCACTGGCGTCACTCTTGCGGTGCCCAGTTGCACCAGGTAAAGGCGATCCCGGCCTTCGTCGGCGGGCGGCACCGCCGCGTAGGTCGCGATCATCTGACCGCCCGGCGAGAGTGCATTCACTCTGTTGAATCCAGCCGGCAGCCACCCTGCAGTGCCTGCCGGGGCGGCGAACGAAGCGAGCCTGCCCGTCCGCAGGTCGAGCACTCGCAGCATGGCGCAAGCCAGGAAGCCGTTGTCACCTGCGTCTGGCTCCGTCGTGTACCAGTGGCAGCGGGTGCCGTACGCGATGATCCTGGCGGTCGCATCGAAGCCATCACTGATGCCGTCTCCGCGCGCGGGCATGTCCGGCAGGTTCTGCGGTGTGCTCCCAGGTCGCCACATGGCCAGGCCCAAGCTGGAGCCGTGCCTGGTCTCCAGCAAGAATCCGGCATCTGTGCCCCTCAGGACCAGCGCGGTATGGGCGGGCATGAAGACTGCTGGTCCAGCCGGCCCGCCCGCGACCGGGACTTCACGCGCCTGAACCGGGCCACCGTCGGCGAAGTCGCGGTAGTACACGAGCCAGACATGGCCCGGAGTGGCGGAGGGAGCGAAGAACGGCGTGGCTGGTCCTAGCGCGCTAGGCCGGCCTTTAAGGGTCGCGGGTATTGTCATCGTTCCGGCCGAGCCGACGTAGACAAGCCGGGTCCCGACGCTGATCACGTAAGGCTGGTAATCGCCGCCAGAGATGCCCAGGACCGGACGTTGCACTACCTGCCCCGTGCTGAGGTCAGCTACATCCGCAGGAGGCGCGAAGTCTGGCCCGAAGGCTGGGTAGCCCACAGGCCACAGCACGACTGTCGTCCTGACGCCGGCGAGTATCGGCGCGGCCAACCGCGGCGCCCTGCCGGAGCGCGCGGGCACTGCCGGCCTGGCCTGGCGATGGGGCGCCCGGACCCTGTTGTCACCGGCGGCACTCGCGATGACAGCGCCTGCGACTGAACCGATAGCGATGAAGATGGTCGCAGCCATCACGTACCGTCGCCGCTGGCGCCGGCGAGCCTCCCTGATCAGGGCATCCGGCACGGTCGCAGGCTCGGCCTGAGTGCCGCTCGCAGCGATCTTCATGACGTTCCTTACGAGACCTGCTTGAGAATCTCCGCCAGTTCAGTTGGTCCGTATCCGTATCCGCGTGCCACCGAGACCAGTTCGCGCGCCTTCGCGATCACGAGGCTGCGGTGTGGAGCGATCCCGGTCACCGATACCCCGCGGCCGCGGCGGAACTCGACCAGCCCCTCATCCCGCACCGTGCGCAGCGCCCGGAAGACCGTGTTCGCGTTCACTCCGAGCACGGCTGCCAGGTCTGTCGCCGGCGGAAGCCGCTCACCCGGCCGAGCCTCGCCGTCGGCAATCGCGCGCCGGATGGCCGCCGCGACCTGCTCGTGCAGCGGAACCGGGCTGGAATGATCGATCTGGACAGTATTACTGGTGCTATGCACATTGGCATCATATCGCAGTCGCGATGTACCGGGCCGGTCGCTGATCATCACCATGCCCTTGATCCGGCCGCGCGATCGCAGCTCACCGCGGCCCTGCACGTACAGGCTCTTGTAGATCGTCTCGTGCGACAGGGTCGGCCAGCCATCCAGCCCCGCCACGATCTGCGTACACGAGCGTCCCGGCCCCCGCAGCCGGATAATCGCGACCACCAAGTCTTCATCACAACGCCGAGCACTGATGGTGGCGGCGTGCGGAGCTGTGCCGGCAGTCCGCCCGGACACAAAGTCGCTTGCGTCCGCAACAGGGAGTGGCCGACGATGGCACCGATGAGCGCCGTCCAGATCACCGGCTGTTCCGGCGCCGGGAAGTCCACGATCGCGCCCGTGCTTGCCCGCCGGGGCCTGGCATCCATCGATTCCGACGACGACCCTTTCCTAGCGCGGTTCGTCGACGCTGCCGGCAATGTGGTGAAGGAGCCGACTGCGCCGGACCTCGCCTGGCTTTCGCAGCATGGCTGGGCATGGGATCCGGCCCGCCTGGATGAACTGATCCAGGCCGCAGTCCCAGCGACGCTGTACGTTTGCGGCGGCGCGGATAACGAGCTGGAGTTGGCCGATCGCTTCACCCAGGTGTTCCTGCTGGAGATCGACGAACCCACGATGCTGGCACGGCTAGATGCGCGCCGGGACTACCACGACTGGGGCCGTATCGGGGCCACGCGCGAGTACCTCCGCCGCAAGCTGCCGGAATTGCAGGCCCGTCTGCGCGCGTTCGGCGCCATTCCCATCGACGCCCGACTGCCCCTCGACCAGGTAGTGGAAGCGATACTCTCGCACGTTGACTAGGGAGTGTGCAGTTTGCGTCGGCAGTTCAGCACCGGAACCGGTCCGGCAACCATGCAGCTCGCCCTGACATCGGTGCCGACGGCGGGTGCGGCAAGGCGACTAGGGAGCAGCAGGTGACTGCGTTGCGGTTCCCGGCCGAGATCGCGGTCGGCGAGGTCCGGTGGGAGGACGCCCTGGAGCCGGGCGGGTGGGGTCATCTGCTTGCCACTGGCGTGGTGGCGGTGCCTGACGGGACTGCGGTCACGCTCGAGGTGAAAGATGTGGCCGAGGTCACCGTCTCCAACCGCGATCAGGCCGGCGGAGGGATGTTCACGGTCGGTGCCGGGTCGATGCCGGCAGTCCCGCGCCGCCGGCGTCGTATCCGGCGTGCGCATCGTGCGCGCTACCGGCGATCCCACGAGAGGGTTACTTGGCGGCGGGGAATGCCCGACAGTGCGCTGCGTAACAACAGGAGCATCTGGGGTGAGCCTGGGAACGAGAGCTACAGCGTCGAGTACGGTCACGAGCCGGTGGACCTGGAGTTCATCCGCGGCCTGCCCGCGGACAGCGTCTTCGAACTCAGCCTGAGCGAGGTTGTCCCGGCCTCCTTTGCCGCGGTCGCTCATCTCGCGCCGGGCCTGCGGGGCCTCGGCCTCTTCCTCGACGACTTCGGCGATGATGCCCCGTCCGTGATCGCGGAACTGACGTCGCTCGAGTCGCTGCGACTTTACGGCAACTGGGACCCTGAGGACGGTCCCTCGCTGCGGCTTGACGACCATGCCCTGTCCGCGATCGCAGGCTTGCCCGATCTCGAATCGCTGTCACTGCTCGGCGGGTCCTACACCGAGCATGGCTTGCAGCAGCTGCGCCGACTGCCGAAGCTGCGGCACCTCCACATGGAAAGAGACGGCCTGACGGCCCGATGTTCCGGTTCGCCGCCGCCATGCCAGCGCTCACCCGGCTGACAGGCCTGGATGAATATGGCGACGAAGGCCCGATGCCCCCGGCCGAGGTCGACCAAGTCCGGGCAATGCTCCCGCAAATCAGTATGGACTGACCAGCCTGCGATCGCAGGCACCCGGTTCGGCCGGCCACGCCGCGCGCAGCCGCATCAGAGTTGCCAGGCAACCTGCCACTCGCTGCGCGGCACCTGACTTCGGCCACGACTTGGCCTTGATCATTCCGGTGGTTCGCTGACCTGCCGGTTCGCTGTTCGCGATTGCTGAAGTTGCGCACCAGGCGCGGCCCTAGTCAGTCGGCCCTCCGGACGGCCGCCGGGAAGCGACATCCCCCGAAGTCCGCGGTTTCCGGCCGACTTCGCAGAACGCGTGCGCACGCCGGACAAACTGGCTAAGTTCGGCATTGACCTGCCCGTTATGGAGGGGGTCTTGAACATGGCCCACCAAGCTTGGCTCATCCTCCTGTCCACCGTCCTGGGCATCGGCTTGGTGTACAACGGTTGGTCGAGGTGGCGCAGAACAGCGGCGAATCATGCAATGCGGGTGCAGGCCGAGAAGGACTTCGTAACCAGGACTGCAGCCCAGATGGAAGAAGACGAGCGCCGGTACGGTGTCACCGCGCACGTGCGGGCACCCACCGCCGAGGAGATCGCCGAGGCGCGCAAGAAGTACGGTGTCACCGGGCACGTGCGCGTGCGGGCCGTCACCGCCGAGGAGATCGCGGAGGCGCGCAAGAGGTACGGGCGGGAGGACTGATCCGCATATCGAAGACCGCCCGCCTCAACCGCGCGATGCAGATCCAGGCCAGACCCACATCATCATCATCATCATCATCGCCGCCGACCCCTCTCCGAAGACCCGCACCAGGCACTCAACGCGATCAACGGCACCGACCGGCTTGCGCACTAGGATGGCCGAACTCGGGTCAGAGCTGCCGGGCAACCTGCCACTCGCTGCGCGGCAGCGCGGCGTAGACCTCGTCCTCGCCGGGCTCACGGCCGACGGCATCCCTGACTGCCTGCATCGGCGAGTTTCGCGCGGTGAGGCCGGATCGCCGGTCGACGTCACCGACAACAACCCAGTGCCCGGCCTGGGCTTCGCGCAGCACCACATACCCGCCGACGGCTGCGGCCTCGGCTCTTTCTGTTGCCATAGGCCAATATTCTCGGCTGGCGAATTGCGCCGTACGAGCGCACGGCACTGAGAAGGTCGACGAACTCTCTTACTCGGAACTCGTGACCGTGGTCACGTCCGCTGCTACTGCTCGTCGTCCTCGTCGAGGCCCTGATCGACAACCAGATCGTTGTCAGGTCCCGGCACGGCTTCGCCGTCAGCCGCTAGCTCGTCGCCCCACTCGTCATCGAGATCGTCGAAGCTGAGGTCGTCGAGCTCCTCATAGCGCTCGGCTGCATCGGTCTCGCCGTCCAGGTCTGCAGCGGCCGCGCGGCCGAACCAGTGACGAGCCTCGTCTTCCCGGCCCGCCGCCAGCAGGGCGTCCGCAAATGCGTAATACAGCCGCGCGTACTCCGGCCGGATCCGCTCCCCGGCGAGCTCGGGGCCCTGCAAGGCAACGACCGCTGCGTCAAGCAGGCCCTGATCGCGGCGGATGCCAGACTCGACGATGCGCAGCTCGATCCGCGTCTGGTGGTCGGCAGCGCGTGCATCCGGTCCGGTGACGATATCCAGGGCCCGGTCCAGGCGGCCGAGGGCGCGCTCGCAGTCAGCCATCAGCGGCAGGTAGCTGTTGCGGCCCGTGAGTCTGCGCGCAGCCCGGAACTCGGCAAGGGCTCCAGTCCAGTCGCCGGCCTGATAGGCGGCAATCGCGCAGGTTTCGCGAACCACTCCCACCCTGGCAGCCAGGCCGCGGGCCTTCTTGGCGTACAGGTACGCCCGCTGCGGATCCTCGGTGAGGCTTGTTGCGACCAGGAGCTTGGCGATGACCTCGGCGAGATCGCCTGGCAGCGTCCGGAGCTCTGCCAGCGCCTCGGGGTCCAGCTGGTCGGCGGTAATGCTGTCCGGCACGTCCAGGCGAAATTCGTCCGCACCGGACTGGCTGCCGTGGGCGGTGCGGGCCGATGGGGCGGTACGACTGCCCGGGCCGCCGCTGCGACTTCCCGGGCCACCACGACTTCCCGGGCCACCACGACTTCCCGGGCCACCACGACTACCCGGGCCACCGCGACTGCGGTCCGTGCCGCGGCTGCCATAACCGCCGCGCCCCTCAGCTGCGTCGGCCCGACCGCCGACTCGTCCGCGACCCTCCTGTCGTGAGACCTCGCCGGTGCGATCGTAACGGCCGCGTTCGCCGTCCTGACCTCCCTCAGACCGGTAGGCACGCCTATCTGGCCGGTCACCGCCGGTTCCACTGGCCGTGCGCGGCCCGGCCGCAGCGCGACGACTCCCGACCTCAGAGTCGCGGCTCGGGCCTGAGCGGCGAACGTTGCCAGAACCCTGATCATCACTGAATCGGCGAGAGCCGCCCCCGCGGCCAGATCCTGTCCGGCCAGTACCAGTGCGGTCAGAGCCCGCGACGCCACCGCCAGAGGTGCGCGCTGCCGAGCTGCGCCCGGCGGTGTCCCGGCCCGCGGTACCGCGACCCGCGGTGCCGCGACCCTCGGTACCGCCACCGGCTGTGGCCCGACCACCTGTGCTCCGACCACCTGTACCCCGGCCACCCGAGCCGCGTGATTCCGAGCCGCGGGCACCGTAACCGCCCTCCGCTGCGCCGGACCGGCCACCAGCTGGAGCGCGGCGCCCGCGGTCGGCCGCCGGATTGCCGCCTTGTGACCGGCTCCTGCCGCCCTGACCGCCACCGGCGCTACCATCGCCAGCGCGACCGCCACCGCTGGGACCGCTGCCCGCGCTCTGGCCGCGGCCTGCGCCAGCTGACCGCCCCGCGCCGCCGCCTGACCAGCCCGTGCTGGCCGACCGACCGGCGCTGCCCGACCGACCGCCGCTGCCACCTGAACGGCCAGCGCTGCCACCTGAACGGCCAGCGCTGCCACCTGAACGGCCAGCGCTGCCACCAGAGCGGCCTGTCGCTCCGGCCGATCGGCCGGAGCTCGCAGGCCGACCCCGGTTTGCTCCCGACCGGCCTCCGCCAGATCCGCCCGCGGGCCGACCCGCTGATGACCCGCGCGAGTTGCCCGCCATCTTTCCATCCTCCAACATCAGCCAGCCGTGACCAGGGCACCGCTGCAGGGCAGTTGGCTGGCCAGGCCCCAGGCAGCACAAACGCGCTGAGGGCCACTACCAGTACAGGTAACGGCCCTCAGCGGGAAGATGTCCGGCGGCGTCCTACTCTCCCACCCAGTCCCCCGGGCAGTACCATCGGCGCTGAAGGGCTTAACTTCCGGGTTCGGAATGGAGCCGGGTGTTTCCCCTTCGCTATGGCCACCGAAACACTATGGAGATGTCAGGGAGCGCATTCAGCGCCCGACCGCATCTCGGGAACCGCACAGTGGACGCGAAACAAGATTGTGAGTAGAAGCCAAGCCACTCGGCCTATTAGTACCGGTCAGCTCCACACCTTGCGGTGCTTCCACCTCCGGCCTATCAACCCAGTCGTCTAGCTGGGGGCCTTACCAGGTTAACCCTGAGGGAGTCCTAATCTTGAGGCGAGCTTCCCGCTTAGATGCTTTCAGCGGTTATCCCTTCCAAACGTAGCCAACCAGCCGTGCTCCTGGCGGAACAACTGGCACACCAGAGGTTTGTCCGTCCCGGTCCTCTCGTACTAGGGACAGCCCCTCTCAAGACTCCTGCGCGCGCAGCGGATAGGGACCGAACTGTCTCACGACGTTCTAAACCCAGCTCGCGTACCGCTTTAATGGGCGAACAGCCCAACCCTTGGGACCTGCTCCGGCCCCAGGATGCGACGAGCCGACATCGAGGTGCCAAACCATCCCGTCGATATGGACTCTTGGGGAAGATCAGCCTGTTATCCCCGGGGTACCTTTTAGCCGTTTAGCGACGGCGCTTCCACATGCCACCGCCGGATCACTAGTCCCAGCTTTCGCTCCTGTTCGACATGTCTGTCTCACAGTCAAGCACCCTTGTGCACTTGCACTCGACACCTGATTGCCAACCAGGCTGAGGGTACCTTTGGGCGCCTCCGTTACCTTTTAGGAGGCAACCGCCCCAGTTAAACTACCCACCAGACACTGTCCCTGATCCGGATCACGGACCAAGGTTAGACATTCAGAACGACCAGAGTGGTATTTCACCGTTGACTCCACAGGGACTGGCGTCCCTGCTTCACAGTCTCCCACCTATCCTACACAAGACGCCCCAAACGCCAATGTCAAGCTGCAGTAAAGGTCCCGGGGTCTTTCCGTCCTGCTGCGCGTAACGAGCATCTTTACTCGTAGTGCAATTTCGCCGGGTCCGTGGTTGAGACAGTGGGAAAGTCGTTACGCCATTCGTGCAGGTCGGAACTTACCCGACAAGGAATTTCGCTACCTTAGGATGGTTATAGTTACCACCGCCGTTTACTGGCGCTTAAGTTCAGAGCTTCGCAGCCGAAGCCACTAACCCCTCCCCTTAACGTTCCAGCACCGGGCAGGCGTCAGTCCGTATACGTCGTCTTGCGACTTTGCACGGACCTGTGTTTTTAGTAAACAGTCGCTTTCCCCTGGTATCTGCGGCCACGTCCAGCTCAGAGAGCAAGTCTCCTCACCAGACACGGCTCCCCTTCTCCCGAAGTTACGGGGACAATTTGCCTAGTTCCTTAACCACGGTTCACCCGATCGCCTTGGTATTCTCTACCTGACCACCTGAGTCGGTTTAGGGTACGGGCCGCTCAAAAGCTCGCCGCGAGGCTTTTCTTGGCAGCATGGGATCACTCACTTCGCCTAACTCGGCTCGGCGTCAGGTCTCAGGCTGTATGAGGTGCGGATTTGCCTACACCTCGCCCTACACCTTTACTCCGGGACATCCAACACCCGGTAGAGCTACCCTCCTGCGTCACCCCTACGGCTTGCCTAATACCGGTCTGGGTCGTCCTCTCAGCCAACCTCTCCCGAAGGATCCGTCGGCGTTGATGACTTAGCATCGCCAGATTCAGCATGGGCGCTTTTAAGCGGGTACGGGAATATCAACCCGTTGTCCATCGACTACGCCTGTCGGCCTCGCCTTAGGTCCCGACTTACCCTGGGCGGATTAGCCTGCCCCAGGAACCCTTGGTCATTCGGCGGAGGGGTTTCTCACCCCTCTTTCGCTACTCATGCCTGCATTCTCACTCGAGTGGCGTCCACAGCTGGATCACTCCGCTGCTTCTCTCGCCACCCGACGCTCCCCTACCCATCCGCGCACCTGGACCCTAAAGGAGCCAGCGGCCACCGTCAGGACAGAAGTGGCCGAAACCACAACGGTCAAGACAGCCATCCGCCTTAACCACAAAGGGCCGGGCTATCACGCGAATGTCACAGCTTCGGCGGTGTGCTTGAGCCCCGCTAAATTGTCGGCGCAGAATCACTTGACCAGTGAGCTATTACGCACTCTTTTAAGGGTGGCTGCTTCTAAGCCAACCTCCTGGTTGTCTCTGCAACTCCACATCCTTTCCCACTTAGCACACGCTTAGGGGCCTTAGCTGGTGATCTGGGCTGTTTCCCTCTCGACTACGGAGCTTATCCCTCGCAGTCTCACTGCCGCGCTTCACTTACCGGCATTCGGAGTTTGGCTGACTTCAGTAAGCTTGTAGGCCCCCTAGGCCATCCAGTAGCTCTACCTCCGGCAAGAAACACGCAACGCTGCACCTAGATGCATTTCGGGGAGAACCAGCTATCACGGAGTTTGATTGGCCTTTCACCCCTACCCACAGGTCATCCCCCAGGTTTTCAACCCTGGTGGGTTCGGTCCTCCACGCGGTCTTACCCGCGCTTCAACCTGCCCATGGGTAGATCACTCCGCTTCGGGTCTATAGCATGCGACTCAGACGCCCTATTCAGACTCGCTTTCGCTACGGCTACCCCACACGGGTTAACCTTGCCACATACCATAACTCGCAGGCTCATTCTTCAAAAGGCACGCGGTCACTTCACGTCAGCCCGAAGGCTGACACGCTCCCACGGCTTGTAGGCACACGGTTTCAGGTACTATTTCACGACCCCTCACCGGGGCACTTTTCACCTTTCCCTCACGGTACTTGTTCGCTATCGGTCACCAGGGAGTATTTAGGCTTAGGGGGTGGTCCCCCCAGATTCACACGGGATTTCTCGGGCCCCGTGCTACTTGGGATACTGTCCGGAAGTCGCGAAGATTTCGCCTACGGGGGTGTCACCCTCTATGCCGACGGTTTCCACCGTCTTCGGCTATCGACGCGATTTCTTACTTCCTGCCGGGTCAGCAGCTCCGGCTGGACAGTCCCGCTACCCCGACCACGCAACGCCTGCTGGCTATCACACGTGACCGGTTTGGCCTCTTCCCCTTTCGCTCACCACTACTCAGGGAATCGCGGTTGCTTTCTCTTCCTGTGGGTACTGAGATGTTTCACTTCCCCACGTTACCTCCACCTGCCCTATGTGTTCAGGCAGGGGCGATGGGCCATTACGCCCAATCAGGTTTCCCCATTCGGAAATCCCCGGGTCAAAGTCTGGTTGCCGACTAACCGGGGCTTATCGCAGGCTCCTACGTCCTTCTTCGGCTCCTGGTGCCAAGGCATTCACCGTGTGCCCTTATCAACTTGGCAACTACAGATGATGCTCGCGTCCACTGTGCAGTTCTCAAGATACGGGCGGTCCCGGACCTGCGACGCACGCGGCGGCGAAGGGAACCGGTCCTGGCCGAAGGTATGGCCTCCCGGTGTCGTGACGACACCAAAGCGGCCGTTCCCTCAGGACCCAACAGCGTGCTCGGCCCGCCCGCTCCCCGATCCCGCGTTCCGTGCTGCAGCAAGCTGCAGCTGTACTAGCTGGACCGGCGATAGCGCTCGGACCGAATAACCAGTGCTCCACTAATGAGCAAGCCACTCCAAGACGCTCGCTTGGAATGCGGCTCTGGACGCTCCGGAACAGTCGTCCCGATGCGCCAGGTGCTCCTTAGAAAGGAGGTGATCCAGCCGCACCTTCCGGTACGGCTACCTTGTTACGACTTCGTCCCAATCGCTGGCCCCACCTTCGACGGCTCCCTCCCTTGCGGGTTAGGCCACCGGCTTCGGGTGTTGCCGACTTTCGTGACGTGACGGGCGGTGTGTACAAGGCCCGGGAACGTATTCACCGCGACGTTGCTGATTCGCGATTACTAGCGACTCCGACTTCATGGGGTCGAGTTGCAGACCCCAATCCGAACTGAGACCAGCTTTTTGAGATTCGCTCCACCTTACGGTCTCGCAGCCCTCTGTACTGGCCATTGTAGCATGTTTGCAGCCCAAGATATAAGGGGCATGAGGACTTGACGTCATCCCCACCTTCCTCCGAGTTGACCCCGGCAGTCTCCAATGAGTCCCCGGCATTACCCGCTGGCAACATTGGACGAGGGTTGCGCTCGTTGCGGGACTTAACCCAACATCTCACGACACGAGCTGACGACAGCCATGCACCACCTGTGCAGGACCCTTACGGACACCCCATCTCTGAGGCTTTTCCCTGCATGTCAAACCTTGGTAAGGTTCTTCGCGTTGCTTCGAATTAAGCAACATGCTCCGCCGCTTGTGCGGGCCCCCGTCAATTCCTTTGAGTTTTAGCCTTGCGGCCGTACTCCCCAGGCGGGGCGCTTAATGCGTTAGCTGCGGCACGGAATCCGTGGAAGGACCCCACACCTAGCGCCCAACGTTTACGGCGTGGACTACCAGGGTATCTAATCCTGTTCGCTCCCCACGCTTTCGCTCCTCAGTGTCAGGTAAGGCCCAGAGAACCGCCTTCGCCACCGGTGTTCCTCCCGATATCTGCGCATTTCACCGCTACACCGGGAATTCCATTCTCCCCTACCTACCTCTAGTCCGCCCGTATCCGCAGCAAGTCCAGGGTTAAGCCCTGGAATTTCACAACAGACGTAGCGGACCACCTACGAGCTCTTTACGCCCAATAATTCCGGACAACGCTTGCGCCCTACGTGTTACCGCGGCTGCTGGCACGTAGTTAGCCGGCGCTTCTTCTGCAGGTACCGTCGTTTTCGTCCCTGCTGAAAGCGGTTTACAACCCGAAGGCCTTCATCCCGCACGCGGCGTCGCTGCGTCAGGCTTTCGCCCATTGCGCAAGATTCCCCACTGCTGCCTCCCGTAGGAGTCTGGGCCGTGTCTCAGTCCCAGTGTGGCCGGTCGCCCTCTCAGGCCGGCTACCCGTCGTCGCCTTGGTGGGCCGTTACCCCAACCAACAAGCTGATAGGCCGCGAGCTCATCCCTAGCCGATAAATCTTTCCACCCCGGCCGATGTCGGCCGTAGTCATATTCGGTATTAATCCCGGTTTCCCGGAGCTATCCCGAAGCTAAGGGCAGATTGCTCACGTGTTACTCACCCGTTCGCCGCTCGAGTACCCCGAAGGGCCTTTCCGCTCGACTTGCATGTGTTAAGCACGCCGCCAGCGTTCGTCCTGAGCCAGGATCAAACTCTCCGTTGAATGTCTATATGCAGAGCCGCTAGCGCCCGAGGGCGGCAGCGGAGTGCAGACTTGAAGAGATGCCTCGACGACCATTGGCCTGCGAGGCGATCTGGCATTAATCGTCGGGTTGGCATTGCCGACGAGTCGGCCCTGCCCCCCATTGACGAGGTTGTGCATATGCACTGGCTTTTAGCACGCTGTTGAGTTCTCAAGGAGCGGACGCTCACCGTCAGAGGTCACGTGACCTCCTCCGGGGCAACCCTGCTAACTTACCGAACCAACCAGAGGTTGTCAAGTCTGTTAGCTGGACTGGACTTGCATGGTTACTTACGGTACAGCCAGCATACCCTCACCAGGCCTACCCGATGCCGGATGTACGACATTAGGTCGCCGTCTGTTGGGGGAGGGAGCTGGCCCCTCAAGCTGGCCGCCCTGCCGGGCTTCCCGCTCTCTTGGGGCAGGACGAAACATTAGGCAGCAACGGCTCGTAAGTCAAATCGAGGCTTTCGGGCGTCGTGCCGGTTCTGCGCCTTAGCAGGCCCGCTCACCGCCGGGCATGGCCACTGACCTGCGGCGATGCTGTCGCTCCGGGCCCCGCGCGAGCCCGGAACCCAGAGGCGGCGCAGATCAGATGGGTCGTACCACGCTACATCAGTCCTTGTGATCAATAACACTTCTTATGCCGTAAATCGGTAAGCTGCCATTGACAATTGGCCAGGGCTCGCGGCGGCTCGCCGATCGGCCCCCGGCGAGCGCGAGCCTGCGCGCGCACCGGCGCATGTCACCCCGTTCCCTGCCGGAAAGGGTTCGTCAGTGTGACCGCTCGTCAGGCACGGAGCAGCCGCACGGCGCCGACCGTCCGCTTCCCCCGGCGCAGCACGAGGTACTGACCGTGCAGCAGATCGCTCTCGGCCGGGACGGCGTCGTCCGCCTGGACCCGCTCGTTGTTCAGGTAGGCGCCGCCCCCGGCGATCGCGCGCCTGGCCGCCGACTTACTGTCCACGATCCCGGTCGCGGCCATCAGGTCGGCAACCTGCGGCAGCTCACCGTCATGGGTCAGGTCAATGTCCGCATGGGGCACCTCGGCGATGGCGGCCGCCAGGGTTGCGGCATCGAGCGCCCGCAGGTCGCCCTGGCCGAACAGCGCCTCGCTAGCCGCCTGCACCCGCGCCAGCTCGGCCTCGCCATGGACCAGGATCGTCAGCTCCTCGGCCAGCAGTCGCTGGGCCCGCCTGGCGGCCGGCCGGTCAGCGACCTCCTGCTCCAGCTCCTCGATCTCCGCCCGCGAGCGGAATGAGAAGACCCGCAGCAGGCCGGGCACCTCGGCGTCGGCACGGTTCAGCCAGAACTGGTAGAACGCGTACGAGCTCATCAGGTCCTGGCTCAGCCAGACGGCCTCGCCCTCGGTCTTGCCGTACTTGGTGCCGTCCGGCTTGGTGATCAGCGGTGTGGCCATCGCGTGCACCGAGCCGCCGGTCACGCGGCGGATCAGGTCGACGCCCGAAACCAGGTTGCCCCACTGGTCGCTGCCGCCGATCTGCAGCGTGCACTGGTAGCGGTTGTGCAGCTCCAGGTAGTCGTTGGCCTGCAGCACCTGGTAGCTGAACTCGGTGTAGCTGATCCCGGCGGACTCCAGCCGGGCGCGGACGACCTCGCGGGACAGCATCTGGTTCACCGGGAAGTGCTTGCCGATGTCGCGCAGGAAGTCGATGGCAGACAGCTCGCCGGTCCAGTCGAGGTTGCTGACCACGGTGCCTGCGTTCGGGCCCGGCGTGAAGTCCAGGAACCGGTTGACTTCTCCCCTGATCCGCTCGACCCACTCCGCTACCAGGTCGCGGGGGTTCAGCACGCGCTCGACCGACTTGCCGCCCGGGTCACCGATCAGGCCAGTCGCGCCGCCGACGATCGCGATCGGCCGGTGCCCGGCCTGCTGCAGCCGCCGCATGGTCAGGAGCTGCACGAGGTTGCCGATATGCAGCCCCGCCGCCGTCGGGTCAAAACCGCAGTAAAACGTAACAATCCCAGTGTCCAGCGCCTTGCGCAGGTCATCCAGGTCAGTGGACAGGGCAATAAGCCCGCGCCAGCTCAGCTCGTCGATGATGTCGCTCACCGGTGCATCGTCCCATCTTCGGGCCCGCTACCCGTAACCGGTTTCGGCCTTGGCGATCTCGGCTTCGAAGGGCGATATGCGGAAACGTGGCCGTCGCCGGCCAGCCAGTACCGCCAGGGCCGGTCGGCTGCCTGGCTGATGCCAACCCGCGGACCGGTCCTGATGACGGCTTGCCCGGCCGCTGCCGTATCGGCTGCCGGGGCCGGTCCGATCCCCAGCGGTGAGCCGGGCTGGCAGACGTCTGCGCCGTCGAGCCGCCGGTCGATGCCGAGCGCCTGGCAGAGCCTGGCCGGGCCGCGGGCCAGGTCGACTGGCCGCGGCGCCCGGCCGTTCCCGTTCACCGCAGGCTTCACCAGTCCGATCTCGCGCGCGCGCCGCTGCGCGGCGAGGTCCGAGCCGACCACCACCTCGCCGGCCCGCAGCAGCACCGCCTCGGCCTGTCCGGGCGGCTGGCAGACCAGGTTCGCGCACCAGTGCATGCCGTAGGTGAAGTAGACGTACATGTGGCCGGGCGGGCCGAACATGACTGCGTTGCGCGCGGTCTGGCCACGGTAGGCATGCGAGGCCGGATCGCTGGCTCCCTGGTACGCCTCGACCTCCACCAGCCGGACGGCAACCAGGCCCGCCGGACTGTCGTGCCAGAGCACGCGGCCGAGCAGATCCGGCGCTACCTCAGTGGACGGCCGAGCGAAGAACTCGCGGGGCAGCAGCTCCATGCCCGCGCCTGCCTTATCGATTGGGATTCTCGGCGCTGGGTGCTGAGAATCCCAATCGCTGTCTTGTCCGCACCGTCAGAGGTTATCGCTGGCGGCCCAGGCGGCCTGGTCGTGCACGTCCTGCTGCAGGCGAGCCAGCTGCTCGGCCACCCGCGCGGGGGCGGTTCCACCGCGGCTGGCCCTGGCCGCGATCGCGCCGGGCACGGTTAGCACGTCCCTGACGTCTGGCGTCAGCAGCGGCGAGACCTTCTCCAGGTCCTCGTCGCTGACGTCAGCCAGTTCGCAGTCGTTCACCTGGCACCAGATGACCAGGTGACCGACGACCTCGTGCGCCTCGCGGAACGGGGTGCCGCGACGGACCAAGAGCTCGGCGAGGTCCGTGGCCAGGGCGTGACCGGCAGCTGCGGTCTTGGTCAGCCGTTCGGTGTGGAACCGCAGCGTCCCGATGAGGCCCGCCATCGCGGGCAGCACGGTCAGCAGCGTGTCGACCGCGTCGAAGACCGGCTCCTTGTCTTCCTGCAGGTCCCGGTTGTAGGAGAGCGGCAGTCCCTTGAGCGTCGCCAGCAGGCCGGTGAGATTGCCGATCAGCCGCCCGGCCTTGCCGCGGGCAAGCTCGGCCACATCCGGGTTCTTCTTCTGAGGCATGATGGACGAGCCAGTCGCGAAGGCGTCGTCAATCTCGACCCAGCCGAACTCATGCGAGGACCAGAGCACCACCTCCTCGCCCAGCCGGGAGAGGTGGACACCCAGCAGCGCAGCGATGAAGCAGAACTCAGCTGCGAAGTCCCGGTCGCTCACACTGTCCATGGAGTTATCCGAAGCCCTGGCAAAGCCGAGCTCGGCAGCGACGGCGTCGGGATCCAGCGGCAAAGACGAGCCGGCCAGTGCGCCTGAGCCGAGCGGGCTGACCGCGGCCCGCACGTCCCAGTCACGCAGCCGGCTGGCATCCCTGGCGAACGCCTGGACGTGCGCGAGCAGCTGGTGGCTGAGCAGCACCGGCTGGGCGTGCTGCAGGTGCGTCATGCCTGGCACCGGCGTAGCGGAGTGGCTCTCGGCCTGCCCGATCAGCGCCAGCTCAAGCTCGGTCAGCCGGGCGGTGATGATCCGGACATGGTCGCGCAGGTAAAGCCGCAGGTCCGTGGCGATCTGGTCGTTACGGCTACGACCGGCCCGCAGCTTGCCGCCGAGCTGGCCGACTCGCTCCAGCAAGCCGCGCTCGAGCGCGGTATGCACGTCCTCGTCCTGGGCCGACGGGCGGAACGTCCCGCTGCGGCACGCGCGGCCGAGATCGTCGAGCGCTGCCAGCATCCGGTTCAGCTCAGTGCCGGTGAGCAGCCCGGCCTTGTGCAGCACCCGGGCATGCGCGGCCGACGCCAGCAAGTCATAGGGCGCCAGCCGCCAGTCGAACTGCACGCTGACCGACAGCCGGGCGAGCGCCTCCGCCGGCCCTGACTCGAACCGCCCGCCCCACAGCCGCACCGGGCCACCCTCGGCCGGCGCTGTTCGGCCTGCACTGTTTCGGCCGGCACTGTTTCGGCCGGCACCTGGCTGCCTGCCTCAGACGCTCCCACTTCTCCTGGCTCAGGTGTCACAGCTGGTCTCCCGCGTTGGCGTTCCGCTGGGAACTGAGTCTGCTGGAGTCATGCGGACAATCCAACCGAGTCCGCCGAAATAGCCTGAGGGCTAGCTGGCGATCTTGCGATCACGGTCCGCGGCGATCTTGGCGGGCAGGCCGAACAGCTCGATGAAGCCCTTGGCCAGCTGCTGGTCGAACATGTCGCCGGTGTCATAGGTCGCCAGCGAGTAGTCATACAGCCCGGCCGGGCTCCGCCGACCGGTCACGACCGCGCGGCCGCCCTGCAGGGTCAGCCGGACCTCGCCGGTCACCGGTGCGGACGCCTGCGTCATGAATGCGTCGAGCGCCTGCTTCAGCGGCGAGAACCAGAGCCCGTCGTATACCAGCTCGGTCCAGCGCTGCTCGGCCTGACGCTTGAACCTGGCCAGGTCCCGCTCCACGCACACGCTCTCGAGCTCGGAGTGCGCGGTGATCAGTACCATCGCGCCTGGCGCCTCGTAGATCTCGCGGCTCTTGATGCCAACCAGGCGATCCTCGACCATGTCGATCCGGCCGATTCCGTGCCGCCCGGCCAGCCGGTTCAGCTCCGTGATCATCTGCAGCGGAGTGAGCACTTCGCCGTTCAGCGCGACTGGCAGGCCGCTGACGAAACTGATGACGATCTCCCCGGCGGGCAGGCTTGCGGCGGGATCATCGGTGTAGCCGTAGACGTCGGGCTGCGGCGCGGTCCAGATGTCCTCCAGGTGCCCCGTCTCGCAGCTGCGGCCCCAGACGTTCTGATCGATGGAGTAGGGCGACCGCGAGGTCACGTTGATCGGCAGGCCCTTCGCGGTCGCAAACGCGATCGCCTTGTCCCTGGTCATGCCCGAGTCCCTGACCGGCGCAGTGACCCGGACGTCCGGGGCCAGTGCAGCAAGTCCGGCCTCGAACCTGACCTGGTCGTTGCCCTTGCCGGTGCAGCCGTGGGCAACCATGCCCGCGCCGCTCTCCAGCGCGACCCTGGCCAGGTGCTTGACGATCAGCGGCCGCGAGAGCGCGGACACCAGCGGGTACCGGTCCATGTAGAGGGCGTTAGCCAGCAGGGCCGGCATGCAGTAGTCGGCGGCGAACTCGTCGCGGGCGTCAACCACCTCTGCCGCCACCGCGCCGCAGGCGAGTGCGCGCTCCCTGATCGTCTCCAGGTCTTCACCACCCTGGCCGACATCGACGGCAAGCGCGATGACCTCGGCCCCGGTCTGCTCCGCGATCCAGCCGATCGCCACCGACGTGTCCAGGCCGCCGGAATAGGCGAGCACGACTCTCTCTTTCACCGGGGCACCTCCTGATCTGTTGTCTCGGTCCTCATGATCTGTTTCTTCGGTCGTCAGGGCGGTCGCGTTCCGGCCGGCCCGGGCTGCTGGCTCGCTCGGCCAGGTGCAGCAGGGCCTGAGCGAGATGCGCTCCGCCAGCCGGGTCGCGGGCGATGACGAGCACGGTGTCGTCGCCGCCTACGGTTCCGAGTACGGACGGCCAGCCAGCGTGGTCGATCGCCGAGGCGAGCAGCTGCGCAGCCCCGGCAGGCGTGCGCAGCACGACGAGGTTGGCGCTCGCCTCGGCGCTGACGAGCAATTCGGCCGCGATCCTGGTCAGGCGGGCAGCCGGGTCGGCGGCCGAGGGTGCGAACGGGCCGCCGGATAGCACCGCTCCCAGGCTCGTGGCCAGTCCGCCAGGACCCGGCTCGCCAGGTAGCGCATAGATCAGCGCCCCGTCCGGGCCGCGCAGCCGAACCGCTCCCAGCTCCTCCAGGTCGCGCGAAAGCGTCGCCTGGGTGACGCGGACGCCGCGCTGGTTAAGCAGCTCGGCCAGCTCGTCCTGGGACCTGACCGGGACGGACTTCTGGCTCAGGATCGACGCGATCTGAGCGTGCCTGGCCGCCTTCGTCAGCGGGCTCGTGTTCACCGCGACCCGCCAGCGAGGCTGGCAGCGGGGCCAGCGGCCGACGCGCCATCCGCGCGGAGCAGGAAGCACAGCAGCGCCTTCTGCGCGTGCAGCCTGTTCTCAGCCTGCTCGAAGACAAGGCTGGCCGGCCCGTCGATAACATCGGCAGTGATTTCCTCGCCGCGGTGCGCAGGCAGGCAGTGCAGGACCCGGCAGGCTGGGCTTGCCAGTGAGAGCTTCTCCGCGTCCAGGCGGAACCCCGCCATCGCCCTGGTCCGGCCGTGCTCCTGCCCCTCCTGGCCCATCGAGGTCCAGACGTCGGTCGCGAGTACGTCCGCGCCCTTGCAGGCGTCCTGCGGATCGGCGCTGACAGCGATCGAGCCGCCGGTGCGCTCGGCGATAGCCGCTGCTGCCGCCAGCACGTCGGCCGAGGGCCAGTATGCCTCCGGTGCGCAGATCCGCACGTGCAGTCCGGCGGTAGCACCGCCGAGCAAGTAGGAGTGTGCCATGTTGGACGAGCCGTCACCCAGGAAGGTGAGCGTGAGTCCGCCCAGCCGTCCGTAGGCGTCCCGGACCGTCAGCAGGTCGGCCAGGATCTGACAGGGGTGGAATCGGTCGGTCAGCGCGTTGACGACCGGGACGCGGCTCGCGGCTGCCAGTTCCTCCAGCCTGTCCTGCCCGAACGTCCGCCACGCGATCGCGGCCACCTGCCTGGCCAGGACCCTGGCGACATCCTGCAGCGATTCCCCCCGGCCGGCATGCGTGGTCTGCGTGTCGATCAGCAGCGGGTACCCGCCCAGCTCGGCGACGCCGACGGCGAACGAGACCCTGGTGCGGAGCGACGGCTTGTCGAATAGCACCGCCACCGTTCGCGGGCCGGCTAGCGGCCGCCTGGCGAACCGGTCTGCCTTGAGCTCGGCCGCGATCCCTAGCACCTCAGCCTGCTCGGCCGGCGACAGGTCATCGTCGCGCGCGAAGTGCCGGACGGTGGCAGGCGACGAGCTGGTCACGGCGCGTCCTGCCCGGCCAGCACGACACTTGCCGCGTCCAGGATCGCGGGCAGGGCGGCGATGAAGGAATCAGCCTCAGCCATCGAGAGGATCAGCGGCGGTGCTAGCCGAACTGCGTCCGGCTGTACGGCGTTCACCAGGAAGCCATGCCGCTGTGCTGTTGCGGCGACGGCCGTCGCGGCGAGCCCCGTCAGCGCGATCGCCAGCCAGAGCCCGCTCCCCCTGACGCCAGACACCAGCGGATGCCGGATGCCCTCGATCCCGGCAGCAAGGTGCCCGCCGACTGCGGTCACGTGCGCCAGCAGTCCGTCCCGCTCGATCGTGTCCAGCACCGCGAGCGCTGCGGCGCACGCGACCGGGTTGCCGCCGAACGTGCTGCCGTGATCGCCCTTCTCCAGTACCGAGCCATACCGGCCAATGCCGATGCACGCGCCGATGGGCAGCCCGCCGCCAAGGCCCTTGGCCAGCGTGAGCACGTCCGGGACGATGTCGTCGGCCTGGTGCGCGAACCACGCCCCGGTGCGTCCGATGCCGCTCTGGATCTCGTCGAGCACAAGCAGTGCGCCAGCCTGATCGCAGGCTTCCCTCACGGCCTTCAGGTAACCGGCCGGGGCGGGCACCACGCCGCCCTCACCGAGCGCCAGGCTCGAGAAAGACCGCCGCGCAGTCCGAATCCACCGCGCTGGCGAGCGCAGCCGCGTCTCCGTAGGGCACGAACCTGACCTCCACCCCGAACGGCTGGAACGGGGCCCGAATCGAGCTCTTGCCCGTCAGGCTGAGCGCGCCCATGGTCCGACCGTGGAAGCTGTGCTCGGCCGCCACCATCACCGGACGGCCGGGCCCCTGGGCTTTGCGTACCAGCTTGAGCGCCGCCTCGTTCGCCTCCGCGCCGGAGTTGGCCAGGAACACCCGGCCGTCGGTGCCCAGCAGGCCGATCAGCCGCTCGGCCAGCTCGACCTGCCGCTCGTGCAAGAACAGGTTCGAGGTGTGCGCGAGCGTCGCGACCTGCTTGCTGACTGCCGCCACGATCGCCGGATGGGCGTGTCCCAGTGCGCTGACCGCGATGCCGGCGATCAGGTCCAGGTAACTGTTGCCGTCGACGTCGACGACGTAGCAGCCGCTGCCGTGGGCCAGTGCCACCGGGGGCATGCCGTAGGTGAGCATCGTCGCGGCGCCGTACCGGTCTTGCAGTAGCTCAGTCGCTGACATGTTCCCCTTCCTGAGGCTGACCGGTCCGAGAGGACCGGAGGGACTGAGATGCCTGTGGTGCGGTCTGGGGGGCCGTCGGGGGGTGTCCCCCCGACTGTGGCTGTCCCCCCGACTGAACCATGGTTCCGATCCCGGAGTCGGTGAAGATCTCCAGCAGGATGGCGTGCGGCAGCCTGCCGTCGAGCACGTGCGCCTGCGGTACGCCGCCGCGCACGGCTGACAGGCACGCCTCCATCTTGGGGAGCATGCCGTCGGACAGGCCCGGCATGAGCGCGGCGAGTTCATCAGCCGTTAGCTGGCTGAACGGCCTGGCGTCGGCCAGGCTGGCGGCGTCCTTCCCGGTCCAGTTCGGGTACAGCCCGGCAACGTCTGTCAGCAACACGAGCTTTGCCGCGCCCAGCTCGATGGCGATCGCGGCGGCCGCCGTATCCGCGTTCACGTTCAGCACGCCGCCGTTCGCGCTGCGCGCGACGCTGGAGATGACCGGGATCCTGCCGTCCGCGAGCAGCGCGCTGACCGCACCCGGATTTACCGACTCGACCTCGCCAACCTCGCCGATGTCGACCAGCTCGCCGTTAACTTCCGGCTGCAGCCGGCGTGCCGTGAGCAAGTGCGCGTCCTCGCCTGACAGCCCGACTGCGAACGGCCCGTGCTCGTTGATCAGCCCGACAATCTCACGGTTGACCTGGCCGGTCAGCACCATGCGGACGACGTCCATCGTCTCCGGTGTCGTGACCCGCAGGCCCGCGCGGAACGTCGATCGCATTCCCAGCCGGTCGAGCTGGGCGTTAATCTGCGGGCCGCCGCCATGCACCACCACCGGCTTCAGCCCCGCGTAGCGCAGGAAGACGACGTCCTGCGCGAACGAGTGCCGCAGCCCCTCGTCCGTCATGGCATTGCCACCATACTTGAGGACCACGGTCTCGCCATGGAAACGCTCGAGCCACGGCAGCGCCTCGATGAGGGCGGCTGCTTTCTGGGCGGCCCCGGTTCCTATCGCTTCCGCTCTCATGTCGAGTACGCCGAGTTCTCGTGCACGTACTCGGCAGTGAGGTCGGTCGTCTTGATCGTGGCGGCGTACGGGCCAGCGGACAGGTCCACGGTGATGGTGACCGCGCGCGGCCCCAAGTCAACCGCCGACCGGTCCTCGCCGGGCGCTCCCGCCTTGCAGACCCAGACACCGTTGATCGCGACGCTGAGCTGGTCGGGCTCGAATGTGGCGCTGGTGGTGCCGACGGCGGCGAGCACGCGGCCCCAGTTCGGGTCCTCACCGTGGATCGCGCACTTCAGCAAGTTGCACCGCGCGATCGCCCGTCCGGCCTCGACCGCATCCGGCTCCGAGGCGGCGCCGACGATCTCGATCGTGATTGCCTTGCTCGCGCCTTCGGCGTCGCCCTGCATCTGCGTAGCCAGGTCAGCGCAGGCCACGGTAAGCAGGCTGGTGAACTCGGCAGGATCTGGCGTTGTGCCCGCGGCGCCGCTGGCAAGCAGCAGCACGGTGTCGTTGGTGGACATGCAGCCGTCGGTGTCGAGGCGGTCGAACGTCGTCCGGACCGCCTCGCGCAGCGCGGTGTCCAGATCGGCCGGCGCCAGGTCCGCGTCCGTCGTGAGGATGACCAGCATGGTGGCCAGGGCGGGTGCGAGCATCGCCGCGCCCTTCGCCATCCCGCCGATCTGGTACCCGTTACCGCGCTGCCGGGTGGTCTTCGGCACCGTGTCGGTCGTCCGGATGGCGTCCGCGGCCGTAAGACCGCCCTCAGCCGACGCTTGCCCGGTCGCGGCCGTCACGCCGGCCAGCAGCCTTCCCAGCGGCAGCCGCTCGCCGATCAGTCCGGTCGAGCAGACCGCGACCTCGCCGGCGCCGGTCTGGAGCAACGCGGCCAGGTGCTCGGCTGTCCTGTGGGTGTCCTGAAACCCGGCCGGGCCGGTGCAGGCATTCGCGCCGCCGGAGTTCAGCACGACAGCGCGGACGCTGCCGCCCGCAACGACTTGCTGGCTCCACAGCACTGGCGCCGCCTTCACCCGGTTGGACGTGAAGACGCCAGCCGCCGCCGTGCCCGGCCCGTCGTTGACCACGACTGCCACATCGGGGCTGCCTGATTCCTTGATCCCGGCTGCCACTCCGGCGGCTCTGAAGCCCAGCGGGCTGGTGACGGTCACCACGATCCTCTCGTCACGGGGAGCTCGCTCACGGAGCGATTCCGGCTGCGGTCAGCCCGGCGGTCTCGGCGAGGCCGAGCATGAGATTGGCATCCTGGATGGCCTGCCCGGCTGCCCCCTTGCCGAGATTGTCAATCGCGGCGACCACGACGGCGCGTCCCGCGCGTTCGTCGGCGGCGGCCTGCAGGTGCACCCCGTTCGACCCCGCCACTGACGCGGTCGCTGGCCAGCGTCCGGCCGGCAGCAGCGTGACGAACGGCTCGCCTTCGTACGCCTGCGCGATTGCCTGGCGAAGCTCGCCCGTTGTCGTCGCGGGACTGGCGAGCCGGGCCGTGCAGGTGGCGAGGATGCCGCGCGGCATCGGCGCGAGTACAGGAGTGAAACTGACCCGCGCGGGCCGAGCCGGCTCATCGTCGATGTCCGCCGCGAGCCGGGCACGGCTTGCCGCCTCGGCCAGTGCCTGCTCGATCTCCGGGGTGTGCCGGTGCGCGCCGGCCACCGAGTAGGCAGAGACGGAGCCCATCACCTCGCTGGCCAGCAAGTCCGTGCGCAGCGAACGGCCTGCGCCAGAGGTTCCGGATGCGGCGACGACCACGACATCAGCGGGGTCGGTCAGGCCCGCTTCGACGAGCGGCACGAGCGCCAGCATCGCTGCCGTCGCGTAGCAGCCGGGCGCCGCGACACGGCTGGCCTGCCGGATCACGGTCCGGCCACCGGGAAGCTCGGCGATGCCGGTGACCCAGCGTCCCGCGTGCGGGCTGGCGTAATGACGTTCCCACGCGGCCGCGTCAGACAGCCGGAAGTCCGGCCCGAGGTCCACGATCTTGACGTCGTCCGGCAGCGCGTCCGCGACGGCCGCTGACTCCCCGGCCGGGAGCGCAAGGAATACAAGGTCGCATCCGCCGAACGCATCCGGCCTGTGTGCCTGCAGGCTTAGTCCGGCCACCCTGGGCGCGCTGGCAAGGTTCGGGTGCAGATCGGCTACGAAACGGCCGGCACTGGCCCCGGCGGTGACTGCCGCTACCTCGAGGTCGGGGTGCTCGGCCAGCAGCCGGAGCAGCTCTCCGCCCGCATAGCCACTCGCGCCGGCCACCGCTACCCGCGCGCCCATGCTGACCCCTCCAGCGGATCCATCCGCACCGGCGATCGTCGTCAGGTGCGCACTCAACGGTGCCGTCCCGAATCATTATGCAGGCAATTGATTGATTATGCAAGCGTCGTCTCGTTCGGTAACCGGCTGCTGTCAGATGTGCGATCTAGGTTGGGTGGCGACTACGCCAGACGGCATGATGGGCCCGGAAGGGAGACGGTGCGTATGTACGTCCCGCGGACTCGCCATGCTGGCCAGCGACTGGCCGGCTTGTCCTGCCTGGCAGCCGCGATGACCGTCTGCACTCTCGCGCTCGCCGGCTGCGGCGCCGGCCCGAAGGCGAACGCCGCCAGCCGTGTCCAGAATTGCGGCAACACCAAGACCGCGGCCAACGTGCCGGTCCAGGTCGAGATCTACCGTGGCACAGTCTCGTGCGCCGCCGCGATGACGATTGAGAAGAGTTACGCGGAGGCGATCGTCAGCGGGCACGCACCCGGCAACGGCGGCGGCGGCCCGGTTACCGTGAGCGGCTGGACCTGCCAGGGCTTCCCGACACCTGAGTTGCTGAAGAACGGCGACGTCTCCAAGTGCACCAAGAAGGGCGTCGAGATCATCGAGATCCTCAAGGCGTCCAGCTAACGCGAATGAGCAATCCCACGGACGCGGATGGCGTAAGCCTCGAGTCAGCCACGCGAAACGGCTGACTCGATCTCACGCCCCCCGCGCCTCGCAGTGTCAAGCGGTCTACGTTTCACGGATCTCGTGCGGGCATTTCCGGCAAACGGGACGCCCCAGCTGCACCAGATCGATGAAACGTGGCGCGGACAGGCCGTGACGGTCGCCGTCGACGTGGGAGTCAGCGGGCCGTTGCGTAGAGCTGGCGGCGGTGACCCGGGACCCAGCCGAGCGTTTCCGTTGCTCGGCTGGGTGCCCGGTCGACGGCCGCCTAGCGGCGGGTTGCCCGGTCGGCACCGGCCTCCAATGTGCGGCCGGGTGCAGTCGACGGCGTCTGGCTGGCCGGCTGGAGTCCGCATCAACGCGGCGTCGGCCCGACCAGTGCAATCAGGCCAGCAGCGGTGGAACCGCGCTCTACCGCTCCGACGCCCCAGACCGAGCTGGTGCCCGGAACTGCGGCCAACTGGAAGAGCGTCCGGTGGGAGCTACCGAAGGACGGGCTCGACGGGCCGGTCCAGGCACCACCGGTCAGGTGCCAGATCCTGATGTTCGGGGCTTCAAGACCGCCCGCGACAGCCCAGATGCCGCCATCGCCATCGGGTGCCATGCTCGTCAGCGCATAGTCGCCACTCGACGCTTTAGCTGGCAGCGTGCTGACCGTCCAGGTCGAGCCGGTCAGCTCGGCGGCGAACTCGGTCGTACCGCCCTTCGTGTTGGTCGCCCCGCCGCCGATCCACACATGCCCGCCTCGTTCGGCCAGGATGCTGTCGAGACTGGCACCCGCCGGAAGCGCACTCGTGGGCTGCACGGCCGCTGTCTGCCAGGACTTGCCGTTCCACTGGTCGACCGACGGTGTAGTTGCCGGGCCGCCTGGAGCGGCAAAGATCTGAGGCGTACCGATTGCCGCCCACATATTGCCGGCCGAGATCTCGCTGACGCCGACGATCGCGCCATCGCCGGGAACGGACTTGGATATCCACTTGTGCCCGTTGTACTGGGCCGCATACGGCGCGAAGGACTCACCGCTCGCGGTGGCCTTGAGCTTGCCGCCGAACACCCAGACGTCCTTGCCGCTGATCACGCGAGTGGCCGTGATAACGACCAGATTGCCGGAGGCAATGCTGGTGCCCGGAAGGTTGCCGACCGTCCACTTGCGGCCATTGAGCCGCAGGTAGCCGTCCGATCCGCTGCTGCTGGCGAGATTCTCGCCGAACGCCCAGACATTTCTCGCGGATGACGCGCCCACCACCGGGAACGACACCCCGGAGTCGGCATTCCACTTCTTTGCTACGGCGGCCGGCAGTGTCACCCGCTGCCAGGACTTGCCGGCCCAGCGCTCGATGATGCCCACGGGCTTGGTGCCCTTGGTGGTAGCAGCGCCGCCGACGGCCCAGGCGTCGCCCTTCGAAACGGCGTCGACTCCGGTCAGCAGCGTTTGCTCGCCCTTGACCGATACCTTGGCGACTGAGCGCCAGCCGGTCGTGGCAGCCTGCGCCGGCAGCACACCGCCGACGAGCGCGACAGCGCTGCCGGCCAGGACGAGCGCGGCGCGGCGCGAGGTCAGCATGATCATGTATCCCCTTAGTGCACTAGAAGCGTCTAGGGGACCAAATCAAACTTTAAAGTTACATGTCAATAATCAGTGGTACATGTTCATCGGATCGTCATCGCGTCGCCCAGGGTTGTCAGCCGGCAATCCCGCGCAGAACGGCGCCGGTCTGCCGGGCGGCCTCGGCTACTGCCGCGTCCCTCGCGGCGTTGACCTCCTCCGCCGTCAGGGTCCGGTCAGGTGCGCGGAACCGCAGCGTGTAGGCCAGTGACTTGCGCCCCTCGCCGACCTGGTCGCCGGTGTAGACGTCGAACAGGTTCAGTGACTCCAGCTGGACGTCGCCGGCCCCGGCCGCACCCGCGGTCAGCGCCCGCTCCACGTCGGCGGCGGGCACCGAGTCAGGCACCAGAAGCGCGACGTCCTGGACGGCCATCGGATAGCTGGACAACGCAGGGGCCTGCACCGGCCCTAGCGCGTCAGCAGCGGTCTCGATCATCGACAGGTCGAGTTCCATGGCCGCGGTCCTGGCGGGCAGCCCGAAGGCGGCGATCACCCGCGGGTGCAGCTCGCCAGCATGCCCGGCGAGCCATTCATGGTCCTGCCCGTTGCGCACGAAGATCGCCGCGCAGCGGCCCGGATGCCATGGCTCCTGCTGGGCGGCCCGGACCTCGAACGCCACCCGAGCAGCGCGCAGCACGACGCGCGCCGCCTCGATCGCATCCTGCCAGCCGGCGGCCGGCCGCTCCCCCAGTACCCGGCCTGCTCAAAGTTGCCGGCCAGCACGCTTCCGACGTGGAGCGGCTGATCTGGGAGCGCCGCCTCCATCTCGGCCAGCTCGTGCACCGCCGGACCGCGGTCGACCCGCAGGATGGGCGCGGACGGCGGGGCGTCCGGCCGCGGGTGGAAGACCAGGCCGAATTCATAGAGCGAGACATCCGCGAAGCCGCGGCCGATGTTCCTGGCGAGGGTACGGAGCATGCCAGGCAGCAGCGTTGTCCGCATCAGCGGCTCGTCGTCGCTGAGCGGGTTGGCCAGGCGCACGGCGGCCCGCCGCGCGTCCTCGGCCGGCAGCTGCAGCCGGTCAAAGTCAGCCGCCGAGGTGAACGGCGTGCTCATCACCTCGACAAAGCCGCGGTACGCCAGCGTCCTGCTCACTGTCCGGCGCAGCCGCTGGCGGCCGGTCAGTCCCCGGCCGGCGGCCGCTCGTACCGCCCGTACCGGAATGTTCTGGTAACCCTCGAGCCGGATGACCTCTTCAGCCAGGTCCGCCGGGTCGGTGAGATCGGGCCGCCAGGACGGCGGGGTCACCAGCAGCATCAGGCCAGACCGGTCGTGGCGCCCGTGGTCGTGGTACCCGTGGTTGCGCCGGGCCTGGCTGCTCGCCAGGTGGGGACTGGCCAGGTGGCCGACGGACAGGCCTGCCTGCCCGCCCTCGAGCTCAGCATGCCCAGCCGCCAGATCCGATGACTCCTGGTCCGCCGACTCCTGCTCCGGCGGCAGCTGGCCCGCAGCTGAGCCCGGCAGGTGCACGACCGTACAGCCGACCTCGCGCAGCCGCTTCTGCACTGTCTCCAGCCCGTAAACCAGGCCGGCCACGTGGTCCGGATAGTCGGCCGCCATCGTGATCGTGACGGGCTCGATCTCCGCTGCCGCCATCGAGCAGCCATGAACAACGGTGCCGCCAGCGAGCGCAGCCAGCATCATTGCCGCCCTGGCCGAGGCGCGCAGCGGCAATTCCGGGTCGACGCCGCGCTCGAACCGGGCCGACGCCTCCGACCCCAGCCGGTGCCGCCTCGCCATCCGCGCAGTGCCGCGCGCGGAGAAGTGGGCTGCCTCGATCACAAGGTCACGCGAGGACTCCGACACCTCAGTGGCCACGCCACCCATCGTTCCCGCCATGGAGATAGGGCCGGAGGAGTCGGTGATCAGGATGTCCTCGGGATCGAGTTCCCGGACGACATGGTCGAGGGTCTCTAGCTTCTCGCCCGATCGCGCCCGCCGCACGACGATCGGTCCGGACAGCCTGGCCCGGTCGAAGGCGTGCAGGGGCTGCCCGATCTCGAGCATGAGGTAGTTAGTGACATCGACAGCCAGCGATACCGACCGCTGCCCCGCCCTGGCCAGTCGGATCTTCATGGGCAGCGGCGTCGGCGTCGCCGGATCGATCCCGCGCACCTCGCGCAGCACGAACCGGTCGCAGGCGGTTGTGTCATCGATGCGCGCCGCGTAGACCTCCGGCGATACGACCCCCACATCCGGCGGCAGGCCAACGTCGGCCGGGTCGATGAACGGCACCTGGTAGGCGATGGCCAGCTCCCGCGCCACGCCGCGAACCGACAGGGCATATCCCTTGTCCGGTGTGACATTGATGTCGAAGACCACGTCGCGCAGCCCGGCGTAACTGACGAAGTCGCCACCGAGCGGCGCGTCCGGCGGCAGGACCATGATCCCCGAATGGTCATCACCGACGGCAAGCTCGGCAGCCGAGCAGATCATGCCCTCCGACACGTGGCCGTAGGTTCTGCGCGCACCGATCTCGAACCCGCCGGGCAGTACGGCCCCCGGCACCGCGAGCGCGACGCGGTCGCCAACGGAGAAGTTTCGCGCCCCGCAGATGACGTGCCGCTCCTGTCCGTCACCCGTGGACACCTGGCAGTACCTGATCGGCTTGTTGAAGCCGGCCAGCTCCTCGATGTCGAGCACCTGAGCGACGACGACGCCCGAGATGTCCTGGCCGACCCGGTCAACGGACTCGATCTCCAGCCCGGCCGCGGTCAGCCGCTTCGACATCTCCAGCACCCCGGCCTCGTCGTCGGGCGACAAGTCGATGGCCGCATACTCCAGCAGCCAGGACATCGGCAGCCGCATCACGCCTCCATTCCGAATGCGCGGCTGAACCGCACGTCACCCTCGAGCGTGTCCCGGATGTCCGACACGCCATCCCTGATCATGACGGACCGGTCAATGCCCAGGCCGAACGCGAAGCCGCTGTAGCGGTCGGGGTCGATGCCAGCTGCCACCAGCACCCGCGGGTTGACCATGCCGCAGCCTGCGATCTCGATCCATCCCTGGGACCTGCAGACCCGGCATGGCTCGCCGCCGGGCTTGGCGGAGGCACCCCGGCAGACATGGCACTGCATGGACACATCGGCGGACGGCTCGGTGAACGGGAAGTAATCCGGCCGCAGCCGGGTCTGCAGGCCCTCGCCGAACATGGCGTCCACGAACGCGGTGATCGCGCCGCGCAGATCGGCCATGGTCAGGCCCTCGTCGACGGCCAGGCACTCGATCTGATGGAAGACCGGGCTGTGCGTGGCATCCAGCGCGTCGCTCCGGTAGCACTTGCCGGGGCTCACCACGTACAGCGGCAGTGGCCTGGTCAGCAGCGACCGCACCTGCACCGGCGAAGTGTGCGTGCGCAGCACCATCCCCGACCGCTGTGCCGCTCCGGATTGGCCCGGCTCCTTGCCCGCGACGAAGATCGTGTCCTGCATCTCCCGCGCCGGGTGGTCGGGGGGGAAGTTCAGCGCATCGAAGTTGTACCACTCGGCCTCGATCTCAGGCCCCTCGGCGACTTCGTACCCCATGCTGACGAACACGTCGACGAGCCGCTCGCCAACGGTCGTCACCGGGTGGCGGGCGCCGGCCAGTGCCCGGTCCCAGGGCAGCGTGACGTCGACGGCCTCGTCGACCAGGACCCGACGGTCGCGCTCGGCCTCGAGCTCGATCTGGCGCCGGGCCAGCGCATCCCTGATCACGCCGCGAACGGCGCCGACTCGCTTGCCCGCGTCCGCGCGAGCGGCTGGCGGCAGCGCCCCGATCTCGGCGTTGGCCAGGGTCAGCGGTGCCCGGTCGCCGGAGTGGGCGAGCCGCGCGGTCTTGAGCTGATCGAGATCGGCGGCGGCAGCGATGGCCGCCAGCGCATCAGCCTCCATGCGCTTCAGTTCCTCGGGAGACAGCATGGCCACCTCCACGGGGTCATAGGCCTGATTCGGTGCGGACATCGGTTCGGATTCTCCTGCAGTCTGGGGCACTGGAGTCTGTGACTTTGCGCCGGCGGCACTGCGGCCGGTGGCACTCGAATTGTGGCACTGGAGCCTCGCGGCACCGGACTGCCGCCCTCCCGCATCGATCTGCGGCGAGTCGGCCCGCTCACGCATGCCCGTCGGCTGTGCATCCCGGGGGTATAGCGAGCCCGCATCCGGCCGGCGCCAGTGCGAGCGGTCTGAGCTCCGCACTCGCGGCGGCTAGCGGTCGGGCAGCCTCGCTGATGGCCCGCCGGCTAGCCGAACTGGGGCGTCCCGGCGGGCACGGTAAATCGGAACTCAGCCCCGCCCCCGGGTGCCTGCTGCACGATGATCTCCCCGCCGTGCGCCTCAACCAGGCCCTTGACGATGAACAGGCCGAGGCCGGCACCGCCGCGGCGCTTCGCGCGCCAGAACCGGCCGAAGACGCGGGGCGCAACCTCGGGCGCGATGCCAGGGCCCTGGTCGCGGACCGCTACGGCCACCCCAGGAGCCCCCGCCACGACCGCTGGCTCCACCACAGTCGTAACGGTACCAGCACCGTGCCGGACGGCGTTCTCGATCAGGTTGGCCAGGATCTGGTCGACCTTATCGGCATCCAGCCAGGTCTCAGGCAGATCGGGGGCCACTTCCACCCGGTACCGGTCGGGCGTGTCGCCGGCCGCGACCCGGCCGCTGATGATCTTGCTCGCGCGGGTCGGGATGTCGACCAGCTCCCGGTGGATCTCGATCCGGCCTGCCTCGATCCTGGACACGTCCAGCAGCTCGGTGATCAGCCGGGTAACCCGGTCAGCGTCGGCGTTTACCGTCTCGAGCATGACCCGCTTCTGGTCGTCGGTGAACCGAGGCCACTTGGCCAGCAGCGTCGCCGTGAAGCCCTTGACGCTGGTCAGCGGCGAACGCAGCTCATGCGCAACGGTCGAGACAAGGTCCGCGCGGCTTCGCTCCAGCCGCACGCGCTGTTCCGCGCTGCGCAGCGTGATCGCCAGCCGCTGCACTGCGCCGGGCTCAGGCGACCAGCCTGACCGTGCCCCCCGGCCTCGCGGCGTCCGCACGTATCCCATGCTGACCAGCAGCTCCGTGCCGTCCGGCAGGTACAGCGGCCGCTCGGGATGCCGCGTTCGCGTGGACAGCCCGTCATACGGCTGGGTCATCGCCCACCAGCAGCGGTCCTCGTTGTCGCGCAGCGGCAGGACCAGGCGCACGTCGTGGCCCAGGGCCAGCACCGGGTTCAGTCCCGTCAGCCGCGCGGCCGCACGGTTGAACACCGCTACCTTGCCCTGGCAGTCGGCAATCACCAGTCCGTCGGGCAGGTCGTCGGCAAGCACCAGGCCGCACATGAAGCCGCCGGGATCAGCAGCGTCCAGTCCGGCATCGGCCGGTCCGTGACCGGTCAGTCCCGCGCCGGGACCGATGCCGTGCATGCTGTCAGCCCGGACCGCCGCCTGGCCTGACACGATGCCTTCCACCTGTTCGCCGCCTCCGGGAGGCCTCGGTAGTCTCGGTCCCCGTTCAGCGACTACGCGCCGTAGCGGTGCGCCCGCGACCAGCCGGTCACCCGGCCGGCCGTTCACTGCGCAGCAGCAAGGCCACGTCAGCGGATTCGGGGGCAATCCGCCTTCGCAACACCATTGCGCCATAGTGCACCTGCTATGACCAGCTCGGTCAATTCATGACGCAACGTGATCAGACTCTAGCGGATACGCATTCACCGCGGCAGTGCCGGCTGCCCTCAGTGAGCATGCGACGGCCAGAACTTGCTGGTCGCATGCCAAAAGCTCGCTCTATGTTTTACCTTGCGGGAAAAATCACAATCTAGGCAGGAACGGGCAAGTCCCAGGTCAATGCTTCCCTCCTGGCAGCGGCAGTCCGTGATCAGCAGCTTGCGCCATGACCAGAATCCGCCCCGTCATCACGAGCTCGGGGCGGGCACCGCGCGCAGCTGGCGGGCCGAGGCGTACAGGCAGACGGCCGCGGCGGCAGCGAGGTTCAGGCTCTCGGCGCGGCCGTAGATCGGCACGGCCACGGCAGCGTCCGCCAGTGCGAGCACCTCGTCGGGCAGTCCCCAGGCCTCGTTGCCGAACAGCCACGCCGTCGGCCGGGTCAGGTCGGGACGCTCCGGCCCGTCGAGCATCTGGCGTGCGCTCCCGTCGGCTGCCAGGACTTGCATGCCGCTCTCACGCAGGCTCGCGATCGTCTCGGCCAGTGGCGCGCCGGCCACGACCGGCAGGTGGAACAGGCTGCCCGCCGACGACCGGACGCATTTGCTGTTGTACGGGTCCACGGAGGCGGCCGCGAAGATCACCCCGTCCGCGCCCGCCGCGTCGGCGGTGCGCAGCACGGTCCCCGCGTTACCCGGATCCCGGACGTTCGCGAGCACGGTCACCAGCTGCAGCCGCGCTTGCAGCAGCGACGCCAGCGGCACGTCGATGAACCGGCAGACGCCGAGCAGGCCCTGCGGCGTGATGGTCTGCGCCAGCTCGGCCATGACCTCGCCGCTGATCTCATGAACCCCCACGCCAGCGCCGGCCGCTCCGGCGACCAGCTCAGGATGGCGGCCAGCGCCCTGTTGAGTGACGAACAGCTCGGTCAGCACGCCCGGCTGGCGCAGCGCCTCCCGCACCGCCTGCGGGCCTTCGGCGAGAAATGAACGGCCGCGTTCCCTGAAGGCCTTCTTGCCCAGCTGGCGGGCGGCCTTGACCCGCGGCGAGCGGATTCCGAGCGCACCGCTCGCCTGCGGCGCCGTAGGCCTGGCCGGCCGGGTCATCGGGGGCGCGATAGCGCCGTCATCTCGGTCAGGCTGCTGGCGCGTTGATGTCGGCTGGCAAGGCGGCCCGCGCAACCTCGACTAGCGCGGCGAATGCCTGCGGGTCAGACACCGCCAGGTCCGCCAGGATCTTGCGGTCGACTTCGACCTCGGCCAGCCGTAGCCCCTGAATGAACCTGTTGTAGGTCATGCCCTCGGCCCGGACGGCCGCGTTGATCCGCTGGATCCACAGCCGCCGGAACGCGCCCTTGCGGTCCTTGCGGTCCCGGTAGGCGTAGGTCATCGAGTGGAGTTGCTGCTCCTTCGCCTTGCGGTACAGCCGGGAGCGCTGGCCCCGGTAGCCGCTGGCGCGCTCGAGTACAACCCGGCGCTTCTTGTGGGCATTGACCGCCCGCTTCACGCGTGCCATTTCGTCACACTCTCCCTAGGCGGGCCGGGTCACTTACCCAGCAACTTCTTGATCTTCTTGCTGTCGGCCGGCGAGAGCTCGACTTCGCCAGCCAGCCGGCGGGTCATCGTGCTCGGCTTCCACTCGTTGTAGTGAGCGCGATTGGCACGGCGGCGCATGACCTTACCGGTGCCCGTGAGCCGGAACCGCTTGCTGGCACCGGTATGCGTCTTCATCTTCGGCATGTCGCCGTGTCTCCATTCGTGCGCCTTCGGCGCAGTTCGCCTGCGCCGGGGCAGGCTTCCCTACTGCCTCGGCATAGTTGTCCTTTCGCCGGGCAGCTCCAGCCGCCTGGCGTTTCGTCCGGGCCCGATGATGGCGGCCCTGGGCAATCACCGCCCAGGCTGGCAACTCAGCCCGGTCGGATCAGGTCTAGCTATCGGCCTCGCCGGGCTCCTTCGCTGAGGCACCCCGGTCCGCAGAGACCGACCGTGATGACGGCACGGGACCGTCACCTGGCCGCCTGGCCGGGCCGGGCTTCGGGGCCGCCGACGCAGCGGCAGACCGCGGGGCCGCAGTCGTTCCGCGCGGAGCCGTCGGCTTCGGCGCCGCCCCGGGTCGCGCCCCCGAACCTGGCGTGGCTCGCGGTGCGGACGGCTTGGGCGCGGCTGGCCTGGCAGAGGCTGGGGTCGGCCTGGGCGAAGTCGGCCTCGGCGCCGCCGGCTTGGTCGCGGCCTCGGTGGCCGGCTCGGCGGCTGGGGTGGCCTGCTCGGCTGCCTGGCGTGCCGTGACCTGCTCGGCCGCCTCGGGCGGCGTGGCCTGCCCGCCTGGCTCGGCCTCCTGAGTCCCGTTCTGCTCAGTCACAGGCTGCTCGGCTGCGGGCTGCTCGGCTGCGGCCTGCCCGGTCATGGGCAGCTCAGCCGCGGGCTGCTCAGCCGCGGGCTGCTCGGTCATGGGCAGCTCAGCGGCAGCCTGCCCGGCCGCCGCGGCCTGCTCGGCTGCGCGGGCGCTGGACCGGCTCGCGCGTTCTGCGCTGGCCCGTTCCCGGTCGGCCTTGGCCGCCGCCATGGCGTCGGTCTTCCGCTTGTGCGGCCCGATCACCATGATCATGTTGCGGCCGTCCTGCTTGGGCGAGGACTCGACGAAGCCAAGCTCCTCGATGTCACCAGCGAGGCGCTGGAGCAGCTTGAACCCCAGTTCGGGCCTGGACTGCTCACGTCCGCGGAACATGATCGTGACCTTGACCTTGTCGCCCTGCTTCAGGAAGCGCTCGACGTGGCCCTTCTTGGTGCCGTAGTCGTGCGGGTCAATCTTCGGCCGCAGCTTGATCTCCTTGATGACCGTCTGGGCCTGATTCTTGCGCGACTCTCTGGCCTTCAAAGCTGACTCGTACTTGAACTTGCCGTAGTCCATCAGCTTGGCGACAGGGGGCCGGGCCATGGGCGCAACCTCGACTAGGTCGAGATCTGCCTCCTGGGCCAGCCGGAGCGCATCATTTATGGCGACAATCCCGACCTGCTCGCCGGCCGGGCCGACAAGTCGCACTTCGGGAACCCGGATGCGCTCGTTGATACGAGGTTCGGTGCTGATGTGACCTCCTTGTGTCACGGGTGCTTCCGTCCGGGGACCATCCCCAGGCGCAGCGGCGGAGTCTTGGCTATGAAGGCGCCGGGCCAACGTGCCAGCTTGGCCGGATAAGCCAAAAGGCCCCGCATATCGTGCCTGCGGGGCCACCAATGCGGGAGCTGCCCTGCTCAGGTCAAGCCCGAGCAGCGGCAAACCCGCGACGCCAGTTCCTCCGGAAGCCAATCTTGCCGACTCTGGAAGTGTGACGTCCGGCCTGATCAGCCAGCCCCGTGGGCTGACCGACCGCCAGGCAACCTGCTCCGGCTGCCCGGCGCGTACCCGCCAGTTGTTAGCCGGCTAGGTGGGAGGCGGCCGGGGTGGTCCTCCGCTTGCACGCTCTCCGGTCCGGGGCGAGCCCCTGACCTTCGAGCCTTGTCGCCTGTAAGGGTAGCTCATTCTGGCGGCGACTGGAATTACTGCCTATGTAAGCGGCCAGGCGCCATCGGATATTCCGCGCCTGCGGTCGAGCTCGGCGAGTCCTGCGGCATGCATGATGCCGACGGGAGCCTGCCGGCCGGTCAGCAACTCGACCTGGCCCGCCGCCTGATGGACGAGCATCTCATACCCGGAGATAACCACGGATCCGGCTTTCGCCGCGGCCGCCGCGAGCGGCGTCGGCCAGGGGTCATAGCCGACGTCGAGCACCGCCGCCGCCGCCAGCTCCCCGGCGCTGAGCTGCGTGGCGGCCGGTTCGGCGCCGGCCGCCGGGATCGTGGAGACCAGCAGCTGCCACGGTCGGCTGGCGAGCTCCGCGCCGAGCGCGATCAGCCGGACGTGCACGCCGAGCCGGTCCGCGACCGCGAGAAGCGGCTCGGCCCTGGCCCGCGTGCGGACGGCCACCGCGATGTCAGCCGCGCCCATCTGGCGGAGAGCCGCGAGTGCCGAGCAGGCGGTGGCACCGTTGCCGAGGACTACCACGTTCCCGTCCGCGGTAACGCCAGCCTCGGACAGGGCGGTCACGATGCCGCCGACGTCAGTGTTGAATCCGCGCCGTTGGCCGCCGGCGAACACGACCGTGTTGGCGGCGCCGACCTCCCACGCAAGCGGCTCGCTGTCGTCAAGCAGCGGCAGGACGGCGCGCTTGAGCGGCATTGTCAGCGACAGGCCAGCCCACTCCGGCCCGAGTGAGTCAAGCAGGGCGGGCAGACGCTGCTCGTCGCACTCGATCGTGTCGTAGCTCCAGTCGGCCAGGCCCAGCTCGCTGTAGGCGGCCCGGTGCAGGGCGGGCGAGAGCGAGTGGGCGATGGGCGAGCCCAGAACCGCCGCCCGCCTGGTCGCGCGGGCCGCTCCGGCCACCTGGTCAGACCCCGTTGCGGACGGCCAGCTGAGACCAGGCGCTGAACTGCGCAGCGCTGTCAGTGAACCGCGTCGTGCCGGCCTTGTTGATCGTGATGAAGTACATGGCGGTGGTATGCGTCGGATGCAGCACGGCCTCGATCGCCGCCAGGTCCGGGGAGTCGATCGGGCCGGGCGGCACCCCATAGTGGTTCATCGTGTTGTACTTCGAGGTCGTGTGCAGCTCGCTCTGGCTGAGGTTGTAGGACCCGTACTTGTTCAGGGCGTAGGCGACCGTGCTGTTGAGCCCGAGATACCAGTGCTGGTTCAGCCGGTTATCGATGACGCCAGCCACTTTGCCGTAGTACTGAGGCACCGCTCCGACCTCGGCTTCGAGCAGGCTGGCCTCGATGATCACCTCGTACTCGTTGGTGAAGTGGCCAGCCTTCGCCTCGGATGCCAGGTTCAGGGTCGATACCTCGCTGTTGAACTTGGCCACCATCGTCTTGAGGATGTCCAGTGCCGAGGTTCCCGGTTGCACCGGGTAGGTGGCCGGATAGAGGAAGCCCTCGGGGTTGCCCTTCGCCCAGGCCGGCAGGCCTAGCTGGGAAACGTCGTTCTTCAGCGCTGACTGGAACTGGCTGAGCGGGATGCCCGTCTTTTTGGCCAGCAGCGCGATAATCCTGCTGGCCCGGAGGCCGTCAGGGACGGCGACGCTTGTCTGAACCCGCGCCTTGGGGTTGATGATCAGCGCCCAGGCAGCGGCCGCACTCATGTGCTTGTGCAGCCGGAAAGAGCCGGGCTCGAGCAGCGCGGCCTTCCCGCTTTCCTCCGCGACAGTCCGGAACGGCGCCGCGGCCGCGATGACGCCGTCCTGCACGAGCGTCGAGGACAGGTCATACGCCGTGCCGCCGGGCTTAACCTGCACGATGACCGTGCCGTAACCCGAGCCTGACCAGTCGGCGTGGCGCTTGGCGTACCAGTTGTAGCCGTACAGTCCGCCGGCCGCGACCACCGCGAGGAAGATGATGAGCACGCTCAGTGCCACCATCCCGGCACGGCTGCGGCGCCGTTTCTTGGGAGGGCGGTGGGTGTAGTCGTCGTCTCCGCGGCCGAAGCCACGGAAGAAGTTGTTATGCCGGGCGCTGTCGGCGTCGATCTCGGACTCGCCACCGGGGTCCCGCCGGCGCCTCACGCCGGTATCGTCCGGCGGAGCCTGCCAGTCGTAGCGGCTTCCGCCGCCAGGGCCCTCGGCGGCGCCGCGAGCGTCGTCATCAAGCCGGCCCTGCTGGCCGGAGTAATCCGGCTCTGAGTAACCCTGCTCGCCCAGGTACGGCTGCTGCCCGGTGTAGTCCTGCTCGCCGGTGTAATCGTCCCGGCCGGCGAAGTGCTGCTGGCCGGTGAGGTCCTGCTCGCGGGGGAAACCTTGCTGCCCGCCGGAGGCCTGCTCGCCGGGGTAACCCCCGACGCCATAGCCGCCCGCGCCTGCCGGGTACTGGTCGTGCTGGCCAGCCCCCGGCCCGGGGTCATACTCGTGCTCGTCATATCCCCCGCCATACCCGTATCCGGCTGGCTGGCTTGCCCGGCCCCCGCCCGGCCCCGCTGCGCCAGGCCCGCCGTAGCTGCCTGAGTCCCCGTATCCGCCCGGGGCAGCGTAGGTGTCGCGCCCGCCGTATCCGCGTTCCCCTGGGCCGGCATCGTCGTGGCCGGCACTGCCGTAGCCGGCACTGTTGTCAGCCGGCGCTGTCATAGCCAGTGGTACCGCGATAACTCTCCGCGGCGCCATAGCGGTCGGCGGTCCCGCGGGGGTCGGCGTGCCGACCCGGATCGGTGCGGCCTAGCGGATCGGTCATGCCACGTGGATCCGTACGCCCAAGCGGATCGGTGCGGCCTAGCGGATCGGTCATGCCACGTGGATCCGTACGCCCAAGCGGGTCAGTCAGGCCTCGCGGGTCGGTGGCGCCTCGCGAATCCGGCCGGCCGTAAGAACCGCTGGCGCCGGAATCGGGCCGGGCATAGGGATCCGGCTGACTCAACCCAGCGCTCCGCCCGCCCAGGTCACTGTGCCGACCCGGGCTCGTGGACGGTCTCACATCGGACTGGTACGGATCTGATCCGCCATACGGGTCACGGTAGGCGTCACCGGGGCCCTGATAGCCAGCACGCTCCGCTGCTCCCGGATAGCTGCCGGAGCTCTGCCCGCTCCCGTAGCCGGGGTCGCGGAAGTCGTCGCCGCGGTAGCTGCCGTAGCCGTCGTCCCGCTGCGGCCCTCCACCGTAAGCACCGTTGCGGTAGCCGTTCTCCTGGTTCGGGCCGTCCTGGTAGCCATCGTCCTGGTAACCACCGTCCTGGTAGCCACCATCCTGGTAGCCACCGTCGCGGTAACCACTGTCCCTGTGGACGCCGTTCTGGTGTGCCCGTGCCGGCCGCCGGGAGTGCTGCTCTCCGTGCCGGGGTAAGTGCCTTGCCCTGGGTAGGCACCCTGACCTGAGTAGCCACCCTGGCCCGGGTAAGCGCCCTGGCCTGGGTCAGCGCCCTGGCCTGGGTAGCTGTCCGTGCCGGAATAGCTGTCCGGTCCCGGGTAGCTCTCCGAGCCGGGATACCCGCCCTGCGTGGCGTAGTTCCCCGTCCCGCCGTAGCCACCTGGCGCGCTAGGCCAGGAATCGGAATCCCGGAGCGCCTGCGAGCCTGGCAGCCATTCCTCATCGGACCCGCCTGAGCGGCGCGACCGCCTGCGCTCTGGCGAGCCGTAGCCGGTCGGGCTGCCGTCCGGCTGCTCGTCCCAGCGCTCCCCCCCGTCGCGGCTCATGGTGTCGCGCCTGCCACGGATACCAGCTCGCCAGCGGGTTCGCCGGTCGAGCGCTCAGCATCGAGTGCGCCCTGCAATAGCAGCGTTGCCGCCGCCTTGTCCACCGTCTGCCGCCTGGCCCTGGAGTCCAGCCCGCTTTGCTGGAGCGCCGCGTGCGCCAGCACCGTGGTGAAACGCTCGTCGACCAGGCGCACCGGAACAGGAGCCAGCGTGTCGGCCAGAGCCGACGCGAACCCCCTGCCGTCCGCTGCAGCCTTGCCCTCTGCTCCGCCAAGGCCCACGGCGAGGCCGACGATGATCTCCATTGCCTCGTTTTCGTTCGCCAGCCGGGTTAGCTCCGCCAGGTCGCTTGCCCCGCGCTTGACGGTGCTCAGCGGCGACGCGAGCATGCCGCCCGGATCGCACCGGGCGACTCCGATCCGCACCGAGCCTACGTCGATGCCGAGACGGACCCCCGGCCTCACATCATTGCTCTTCGAACGGCCACCAGGACGGCTAGATGCGGCAATTCCACGTCCGGAATAGGTTGCCAGAGCAGCTGCCGCGCACCCGCAGGTCTCATCCCGGACACGAACTGGTAGAGGCACGGACTCACCCTACGGCACCTCCGCCGAGTATGTCGTGAATAAGTGCACGAACTGCGCCAAAGGCCCCAGAGATCGCTTCGTCGGCTCGGTCACCGAGCGGAGCACCGCCACCCTGCGCCACGTCATCCTTGCCGCCGCCACGTCCGCCGAGGGCGCCAGCCGCCGCCAGCACAAGGGCTCCGGCCCGCAGCCCGCGCGCGCGACCAGCGTCGTTAACCGCCACGACGACGGTCGGCCTGCCGTCGGCAACGCCGATGGCAGCCACCACGCTCGGCTGGTCGCCCGGTAGCCGTCCGCGAACGTCCAGTGCGACCTTCCGGATGCCGTCGGACGGAACGCCATCTGGCACCCGGTACGCCACGAACGCCACACCCTGCAGATCCTCGGCGCTCCCCGCCAGCTCGGCCGCTCCGCCAAGCAGCTGCGCTGACCTCATCCGCTCTAGGTCGCGCTCGGCTTCTCGCAGCCGGGTGACGACTCCGGCGATCCGCTCCGGTAGCTCCTCCCGCCGCGCCTTGAGCTGCTCGGTCAGCTGGCTGACCAGCACGCTCTCACGCGCAAGGAACTTGAATGCGTCGATGCCGACGAGCGCTTCCACCCGGCGGACGCCCGATCCGATCGACGACTCGCCGAGGATCTTGACCAGGCCGAGGTTGCCGGACCGCGCGACGTGGGTGCCCCCGCACAGCTCGCGGGAGTAATCGCCGACCTCCACCACCCGCACCTGGTCGCCGTACTTCTCCCCGAACAGGGCCAGCGCGCCCATCGCCCTGGCCTCGTCAATCGAGGTGTGGAAGGCGCGCACTTCGAGGTCATTGATGAGGACCTGATTGACCTCTTGCTCGGCATCGGCGAGCACCGATGGCGGAACGGCGCCAAGGGCGGTGAAGTCGAACCGGAACCTGCCGGGCGCGTTCTCCGAGCCCGCCTGCGCAGCCGACTCGCCCAGTGCGCCGCGGAACGCCCGGTGCACCAGGTGCGTGGCAGTGTGCGAGCGCGAGATCGCCCGCCTGCGCTCCACATCGATCTCGGCAAGCACCGGCGTGCCGACGACGATCTCCCCCGCCAGCACTGTGCCCCGGTGCACGACAAGGCCGGGAACGGGTGATTGGACGTCAGTGACCTGGATCCGCGCGCCGTCACCGGCGCCACTACCGATAGCGCTGATGACACCGTTGTCCGCCAGCTGACCGCCGCCCTCGGCGTAGAACGGCGTCCGGTCCAGCACGACCTCGACTGCCGTGCCGGCCCCGGCCGACGGAACCGACGCACCCCCGACGATGAGCCCGACGACCGTCGCGTCGCCGACCACCTGGTCGTAGCCGGTGAACGTGACCTGTCCGGCCTGCTCCAGCAGCTGGGCGAACACGGAGATGTCGGCGTTCCCGGTCTTCTTGCCCGCCGCATCGGCCTTCGCCCGCTGGCGCTGCTCGGACATCAGCCGCCGGAACTCCCCCTCCTCGACAGTCAGGCCCTGCTCGGCTGCCATTTCCAGGGTCAGGTCGATCGGGAAGCCGTAAGTGTCGTGCAGCTGGAATGCCTGGTCACCGCGGATCGCGCTGCTGCCGCGCCGCCTCGTCTCCTCGACTGCTGCGTCGAAGATGGCGCTGCCCGTCCGAAGCGTCCCCAGGAACGCCGCTTCCTCGGCGTCGATCACCGTATGAATGTTCGGTGCATCGCGGTGCAGTTCCGGGTACTGGTCGCCGAGCGCGCCGATCGCTGTCGAGCTCAGCTCGTGCAGGAAGCGCTCGTCCTGGCCGCCCCGGCTGTAGCCGCCCGATCCGCCGGTCCCGCCACGCTGCGCGCCGGAGAGCAGCCGCAGCTTCTGCACGCTGCGCCGCAGGATCCGCCGGAGCACGTAACCGCGACCCTCGTTCGACGGGATCACCCCGTCAGCCACCAGCATCACGGCCGTGCGCACATGGTCGGTCACGACACGCAGGGCGATATCCGCCCGCTCGTCAACGCCGTAGCGCTGCTCGGTGAGCTCGGCCGCGCGCTCCAGCACCTTCCACATCGTGTCGATCTCGTAGATGTTGTCCACGCCCTGCAGCAGCGCGGCCATCCGCTCCATGCCCATGCCGGTGTCGATGTTGCGGGAGGGCAGGTCTCCGACGATGTCGAAGTCCACCTTGGACCGCACCGCGCCAAGCTGGTGCTGCATGAAGACCAGGTTCCACACCTCGAGGTAGCGATCCTCGTCGGCTTCCGGCCCGCCTTCGCGGCCGTACTCCGGGCCGCGGTCGTAGTAGATCTCCGAGCACGGGCCGCCGGGGCCAGGCACGCCCATGTGCCAGTAGTTGTCGGCGAGCCCGCGGCGCTGGATCCGGTTCTCGGGAACGCCCACGACGTCGTGCCAGATCTTCGCGGCCTCGTCGTCGTCGTACAGCACGGTGGCCCACAGCCGGTCCTCGGCAAAGCCGAACCCGCCGTCCGACTCCGGCGTCGTGAGCAGCTCCCAGGCAAACGGGATCGCCTGCTCCTTGAAGTAGTCGCCGAACGAGAAGTTGCCGAGCATCTGGAAGAAGGTGGCGTGCCTGGTGGTCTTGCCGACCTCCTCGATGTCCGGCGTACGGACGCACTTCTGGCAGCTGGTAGCGCGCCGGAATGGCGGCGTTCGCTGGCCGAGAAAGTACGGCTTGAACGGCTGCATCCCGGCGTTGACCAGCAGCAGCGTAGGGTCGTCGGCGACCAGGCTGGCCGAGGGGACGATGGTGTGTCCCTGCTGCTCGAAGTAGCTAAGGAAACGGCGGACAATCTCTGCCGACTCCATCAGGTCACCCTTCACGTAGATATGCCCGGCGCGGCGGGGCCGGGAGTTGCGGACTGGTCAGGGCTCGCGGTGGCCCTGCGGGCTATCGCCGGACGATGACCGGTCGCTCCGACTACCGAGAGTACGGTCCAATTCGCCGCGATGCAGATCCCTGTACTCTGCCATGCCGTCGCGCACGTCGCGGACGAACCCGGCTGCCGAGGCCGCGCCAGCGATCGCTGAAGCAGCCCGGCCGCCTGGCCTGGCCCCAGCCCGCGCAGGCAGGGCAAGCCGCGTCTGCCGTGCGACGATCGAGGCACGCGCCGCCGCGGGCAGGACGGCCGCGGACCGTGCCTGCTGGGCCTGCCCGGTCAGCGTACGTGCGAGCCGGGTCGCCTTCCGGTACCCGGTGATGCCGAGCACGGCGCCCGCTGCCAGCCAGAACCCCCGCCGGATCATCTCCGGCCTGCCGTTCTCACCGACCGTCCGCGCGCGCCCGCAGGCAGCCCGGCCGGAGGTATCGCCGGCCCGGTGATAGCCGGGCGAACTGCTGCCTCAGGCAACGGCTCGGCTAGCGCGGCCACCTGCAGTGAGCGCCGGACTGCTGTCGCGCGGCGCAGCCCGAAGACCAGCGCGGAGGCCCCGGTCAGCGGCGCGGTGGCAGCCGCCGAGATGCCCCTGGCCAGCCCCGCCAGCGCGGACACGTGGCCGGACAGCTCCGCCATGTTCGCGGTCACCTGGTCCATGCTGGCAGTGATCGAGTCGGTCCTGGCCAGCTGCTCGTTGGTGCGGTCGACGGCGGCCTGAGCCTGCTCGATCAGGTGGTCGGTCTTGGCGCGGTAGTCCGTGATCATGCCCGCAGCCGCGGACATCAGCCGCGCCAGCCGAAGCAGCACGAACATGCCGACGCACGCGAGCGCGGCGAAGAAAATCGCGGCGATCAGCGCTGCTAGCTGCCCGGCGTTCATTCGCCCGACTCCAATCCCGTCTGCGACTGTCACCTTCGCCCGACCCTATCGCGGAAGACCCGGGGCCATCCGGCAGGCGACCGATCCCCGCGGGGACCCGCTCATTCCTCGACTGCGAGCGGCCCGGCTGCCGGGACGACCGTTCCCTGCAGGATCGCCCTGATCCGGTCAGACCGCTCGCTGTAGCGGGCCTCGGCGCCGTGCATCGTCGGAACGTAGTAGCGCCGGCCGACCAGGCCATCAGGCGCGTACTGCTGCTGCACGACGCCGGCCGGGTCGTCGTGTGCATACAGGTATCCCTTGCCGTGCCCGAGCCGCGCTGCGCCGGCATAACTGGCATCCCTCAGGTGCTTCGGCACCGGACCGGCCAGACCCTCCTGCACGTCGGTGGCCGCCTCCGCGATGGCTTTCGCGACCGCGTTGGACTTCGGCGCGAGCGCGATGTGAATGACGGCCTGCGCCAGGTTCAGCCGAGCCTCCGGCAGTCCGACAAACTCGACCGCCTGCGCGGCGGCCACCGCGGTCTGCAGCGCGGTGGGGTCGGCCATCCCGACGTCCTCGCTCGCATGCACGATCAGCCGCCGGGCGATGAAGCGAGGATCTTCGCCCGCCTCGATCATCCGGGCCAGGTAGTGGAGCGCCGCATCGGCATCACTGCCCCGCATGCTCTTGATGAACGCGCTGATCACGTCGTAGTGCTGGTCACCAGCCCGGTCGTAGCGCACCATCGCGCGGTCGACAGCCCGCTCCAGCATCTCCAGCGTGATCTCGCCGCCGTCCGGCACGCCGAGCGCCGCAGCCTCCAGGTAGGTCAGCACGCGGCGGGCGTCCCCGCCCGCCAGCCGCACTAGCTGAGCGGTGACCCCATCGGCCAGCCGCACCCGGCCGGCCAGCCCGCGCTCGTCCTCAAGCGCCCCGGCCACGACCTGCCCGATGTCGTCGTCGCTCAGCGGCCGCAGCGTCAGCAGCAAAGACCGCGACAGCAGCGGCCCGACAACGGAGAACGACGGATTCTCGGTTGTGGCGCCGATAAATGACACCCACCGGTTCTCGACGGCCGGCAGCAGCGCGTCCTGCTGTGCCTTGTTGAACCGGTGTACCTCATCGATGAACAGGACGGTCTGCTCGCCGGTCATGCCCAGCGTGCCGCGGGCTGTCTCGATGGCCGCCCGCACGTCCTTGACTCCCGCCGACACCGCAGAAAGCTCGACGAACCGCCGCTTTGTCACGTTCGCGACCACGTAGGCCAGCGTGGTCTTCCCGGTCCCCGGTGGCCCCCACAAGATCACCGACATGGGCGAGTCGGTGTCGGCAAGCTTGCGCAGCGGCGACCCGTCCCTGGTGAGATGGGTCTGGCCGATCACCTCGGCCAGGGACCGAGGCCGCATCCGGACAGCCAGCGGCGCAGTGGCTTGCTCGGCAGCTTCGGCCGCGGAATCGAACAGGCTGCCGGTCGAACCGTTAGGTACGCGGGGCACGATGCGACATTACCCGCACCTGCCGTCAGAGCCAGGCTCCATGCGCCCGCGAACATCCCCAAGCCCGCCTCGCGTACGCTGCGAAGCGTGCGGCGATATCCGGGACGGACGTGACGACTGAAGCATCTGGCGCCGGCCGCCGCGCGGCTGACGGGCCGAGGCTGCTGGCCGTGAGCGATTTGCATGTCGGGTTCGGCCCCAACCGCGCGATTGCCGAGCGGCTGCGCCCGGAGACGGACTCGGACTGGCTGATCGTGGCCGGCGATGTCGGCGAACGGGCCGACGATGTCGAGCACGTGCTGTCACTGCTCAGCGAGCGATTCGCCAAGCTCATCTGGGTACCCGGCAATCACGAGCTCTGGACGCACGGCCGCGACCCGGTCCGGCTGCGCGGCGAGGCGCGTTACCTGTACCTGGTCGAAGCCTGCCGGCGCCTGGGCGTGATCACGCCGGAGGATCCTTACCCGGTCTGGGAGGGAGACGGCGGTCCGCTGGTCATCGTGCCGCTCTTCCTGCTGTACGACTACTCATTTCGACCTGACGGAACTGCGTCAATCGGCGACGGGCTGGACCGTGCGCGGTCCGCAGGCGTGGTGAGCAGCGACGAGCGGCTGCTGCATCCCGACCCGTACCCGAGCCGCGCAGCGTGGTGCGCGGACCGGCTTGTGAAGACGGAGCAGCGGCTCGCGGCTTTGCCGCCAGGGATGCCGACCGTGCTGGTCAATCACTTTCCGCTGGTCCGGGAACCAACGACAGTCATGCGCTATCCGGAGTTCGCGCAGTGGTGCGGCACCGTGCGCACGGCCGACTGGCCGACCCGTTTCGGCGCGGTCGCGGTGGTCTACGGCCACCTGCATATCCCCCGGACGACCTGGCACGACGGCATCCGGCACGAAGAGGTGTCGCTCGGCTATCCGAGGGAGTGGAAGCGGCGAGCCAGCGCGCCCGTCATCCCGCGTCAGATCCTGCCCGCTGTCACCAGCGTTCCTCCGGCCGGGCACGCAGGCTAGGCCTGCTCCGCGACATCGATCGTCAGCCGCCCGGCCAGCAGTGGTCCCAGCACCTGCCGCACCCGCTCGGGTGACAGGTCGCCCAGGAACACCGACCGGTCCGCAGCGGCATCGCGCACCTGGATCTCGAGTTCGCTGACCTGCCGGGGCCGCCTCAGCACGACCTGCTCGACGATCACGAGCGGGATCAGCCGGGCCTTCGGCCAGGTCTCGGCGAATATCACGCCCGAGCCTGAAGCCTCTGCGCGCTCCTGGACCTGCTCGGCCCCGCGGCCTGGCACCATGGCCCGCCCTCTCCTGCGCCCGGCGCGCCGCAGGCCGCCGATGAGGCCGGCGGCTGGCAGTGCCGCATCGCCGTACACCGGTACCGGGCACACCACGATGCCGTCGTCAAAGACCGCGATCGTGCGGGTGTTCAGGACAGCCCGGCCGCGTTCAGCCTCGCGGATGAGGTGATCAAACTGACCCAGGTATGCCATCAGAGGCAGCGTAGCCCGCCACGCTCAGTCCCTCCGATCGTCCGGCCGCCCGGCAGGTATCCCAGGGAATGAGGCACCGCCGCCCAGGGCGGCGTCATGCTAGGCACATGAGCGACGCGATAACTCCGTTTCGGATCGAGATTCCCGAGCGCGAACTGGACGACCTCCGGCGGCGGCTGCGGCAGACCCGGTGGCCGGAGCCGGAGGCCGTCGACGACTGGTCGCAGGGCATTCCGCTCGCCTACGTCCGCGACCTGTGCGAGTACTGGCTGGGTCGTTACGACTGGCGGGCGTGCGAGGCCAGCCTTAACCGCTTCCCGCAGTTCCGCACCGAGATCGACGGGCTCAGCATCCACTTCCAGCACGTCCGCTCGCCGCATGCAGATGCCCTTCCGCTGGTGATGACGCACGGCTGGCCAGGCTCGATCGTCGAGTTCCGCAAGGTCATCGAGCCGCTTACCGACCCGACCGCATACGGCGGCGAGGCTACGGACGCCTTTCACGTGGTCTGCCCGGCACTGCCCGGATTCGGCTTCAGCGGCAAGCCCGCGCGGGCGGGCTGGGGGGTGGAGCGGATCGCGGATGCCTGGGACGCCCTGATGACCCGCCTCGGCTACGCGCAGTACGGCGCTCAGGGCGGCGACTGGGGTTCGGGTGTCACGCAGGTGCTGGGCATCCGGCATCCCGACCACCTCGCGGGCATCCACATCAACATGGTCACCGTCCCGCCCGATCCCGCCACCATGGACAACCTCACCGCTCAGGAGCAGGGGGCCCTCGCCGCGATGACGTACTACCGGGACTGGGATTCTGGCTACTCCAAGGAACAGTCGACCCGCCCGCAGACGGTCGGTTATGGGCTGGTCGACTCGCCGCGGCCTGTGCGCCTGGATCGTGGAGAAGTTCTGGTCCTGGACGGACTGCGACGGCGACCCGGCGAACGTGCTGACCCGGGACGAGATGCTCGACAACGTGATGCTGTACTGGCTGCCCGGCACTGGCGCATCGTCGGCACGGCTGTACTGGGAGAGCTTTGGCAAGCTAGGCAGCGGCGGCCAGGTGCAGGTACCGGTTGGCTGCTCGGTGTTCCCCAAGGAGATCTTCCGCGCGTCCAGGCGCTGGGCCGAGAAGCAGTTCCCCGACCTCCGCTACTGGAACGAGCCCGCTAAGGGCGGTCACTTCGCCGCGTTCGAGCAGCCGGCCACCTTCGTCGACGAAGTCCGCGCCGCATTCCGGGCATTTCGCTGACGATCTTCCTCGCCGGTCACCCGTGTGTTCCGCCCGGGGGCTGCCCGCCGGTGCCAGTCGGCAGGCTCGGCCGGAACGGCGTCGATCCCGGCCTCCTTGCGCTGCTGCGGCGTGATCGGCGTCGGCGCCCCGGTGAGCGGGTCGTGCCCGGAAGCGGCCTTGGGGAACGCGATCACGTCCCTGATCGACTCCCGGCCGGTCAGCAGCATCAGCAGCCGGTCCCAGCCGAACGCGATGCCGCCATGCGGCGGCGGCCCGTACCGCAGCGCCTCGAGCAGGAAGCCGAACTGCGAGCTCGCCTCCTCCCGCGACAGCCCGATCACGTCGAAGACCTGCTGCTGGACCTCCGGACGGTGGATTCGGATTGAGCCACCGCCGATCTCGGTCCCGTTGCACACGATGTCGTAAGCGTCGGCCAGCGCCCCGCCGGGCTCAGCGGCGAACTTGCCCTCCCACTCGGGCAGCGGGGAGGTGAACGGGTGGTGCACTGCGGTCCAGCCGCCCTCGCCGTCCTCCTCGAACATCGGCGCGTCCACCACCCAGGTGAACGCCCAGGCGTCGGGGTCGATTAGCTCGCACCGGTACCCGACCTCCAGCCGCGCCGCGCCGAGCAGCGTACGCGCCTCGTTTGCCGGGCCCGCGGCGAACAGCACCGCGTCGCCGGCCGCTGCAGCAGCAGCGGCGGGCAGGCCGGATCGCTCAGCGGGCGACAGGTGCTTTGCGACCGGTCCGGAATCGGAGACCTCGCCATCCGGGCCGATCAGCACGTAAGCGAGCCCCCGCGCGCCGCGCGAGCGCGCCCACTCCTGCCAGCTGTCGAGCTCCTTGCGCGTCTGCGAGGCTCCGCCCGGCATCACCACCGCACCCACGTACGGCGCCTGGAACACCCGGAACTCGGTCTGGGCGAAGAGCTCGGTCAGGTCAGCAAGCTCGTTCCCGAACCTGAGGTCTGGCTTGTCCGATCCGTACCGCGCCATCGCATCGGCGTACGTCATGTGCGGGATCGGCCGCTGGATCTGGAAGCCCGCGATCTCGGCCCATAGCCGCTCGACGAGGTCCTCAGCAACCTCGATCACGTCTTCCCTGGTCACGAACGACATCTCAAGGTCCACCTGGGTGAACTCGGGCTGCCGGTCGGCCCTGAAGTCCTCGTCCCGGAAGCACCGGACGAGCTGGAAGTAGCGCTCCAGCCCTGAGATCATCAGCAACTGCTTGAACAGCTGCGGCGACTGCGGCAGTGCGTACCAGCTCCCTGGCCGCAGCCGGACGGGCACCAGGAAGTCACGGGCGCCCTCGGGCGTCGACCTGGTCAGGAACGGGGTCTCCACAGTCACGAACCGGTGGGCGTCCATCACAGCGTTGAGCAGGTAGACGGCCTTGGATCTGGCGCGGAGTGCGGCCCCCATGTCGGCCCGCCGGATGTCGAGGTAGCGGTACTTCAGCCGGACCTCTTCGTTCAGCTCGCCCCCGCCCTCGATCTGAAATGGCAGCGGATCGGCCTGCGAGAGCACCTCCAGTGAGCTCGCGGCGACCTCGACGTCGCCGGTCGCGAGTTCAGGGTTCTCGTTCCCGGCCGGCCGCCGCCGCACCGCGCCGGTCACCAGCACGCAGAACTCGGCCCGCAGGTCATGCGCCACGTCCTCCTCGCGCAGCACGACCTGCACGATCCCGCTGCCGTCGCGCAGATCGATGAACACGACGCCGCCGTGGTCACGCCGCCTGGCGACCCAGCCCGCCAGCCTTACCTGCTCGCCCGCCGAGGACGCCCGCAGGCTGCCAGCCTCGTGGCTGCGGATCATCGCTAGCTCAGCCTCTCTCTCGTCTCGTCACAAGCAAACCATCAGGCAGGGAACGGGGCCCTCTCACAGCCCCGTAGCCGGGCCGGTCGCGGGAGCTAGGCCAGCCAGGAACGGGTTATGTGCCCGCTCCGCCTCGATCGTCGTCTGCGGCCCGTGCCCGGCCAGGACCTGCGTCTCGCCCGGCAGGGGCAGGCACACGCGCGCAAGGCTCGCCAGGATTGTCCCGTAATCCCCGCCCGGCAGGTCGGTACGGCCGATCGACCCGGCGAACAGCAGGTCCCCGCTGAACAGGGTCCCGGCCTCGGTCGCGGGCGGCAGCCGGAAGGTCACCGAGCCGGGTGTGTGGCCGGGAGCATGGTCGACGATGAGGTCAAGCCCGGCCAGTTCCAGCCTCATCCCGTCGGTCAGCTCGAGCACGTCGTCCGGCTCGGTGAACGTCAGGCCGCCGAAGAGCAGCTGGCCAGGGGTCAGGCTCAGCCCCCGGGCCGGGTCGGAGAGCAGCGCCCGGTCGGCCGGGTGGATAAACGCCGGGATCCCGCGGGCGCCGCAGACGGGCGCGACCGACCAGATGTGGTCGATGTGGCCGTGGGTCGCCAGCACGGCCACCGGCTGCAGGTGATACTCATCGATGACATCGTCAATGCCCTCCTCGGCGTCCTGTCCCGGATCGATGATCACGCACTCGGACCGGGGTCCGGTCGCCACCAGGTAGCAGTTAGCCGCGAACGAGCCCGCGGGGAAACCGACAATCAGCACGGCGCCTCCTAGCCATCGCCGGGGCCTTCTGGATAGGCCTGGCGAGCGAAGCCCAGCTTTCGGGTAATTCCCGGTGAGGGCGCTCGCATCGGCGCGGCTCCCAGGCTATCGAGAACCGCAGGCCGGCCTGCGGCTGGCCAGCCGTTCCGGCCGGCGTTCTGCCTGCCAGGACACGAGTTGGGCGCGGTTGGGACTCGAAAAGTAACGGTGGCGTTACCAGTCCCGCCGCAACGGTACGATTCGCGAAGTTTCGCAGTGCGATGCACGGGGGCACTGGCCTGCCGCCGGGCGTTTGCCAGGACGACGCAGACCGCAGGACACTGCGGGTGAGCAGGAGGATCGCACGGGTGGCCACCAAAAAGGAACGCCAGCGGAAGCTTGCCAGGGATGCCCACGCGCGCCGCCTCCAGCGGCACGCTGAGCGGGCCAGGCGGGCCAGGCTGCTGTCCGTCATCGGGATCGTCGTCGTGCTGGTGGTAGGGGTAGGGTTCGCCGGTGCCGCGATCGCCGGCGTGTTCAGCTCGTCGAAGCCGAGCACCGCGGCCAGCGCGCACAGCCCCTCGGTTACCCCGACACCCACAGCCGAGCCCGCTTCTCCGTCGCCAAGTGCCGCGGCGACTCCGTCGCCAGGCGTCACGTCTGCCATGGTCAACGGCAAGTGCGTGTACACCCGGAGCGGCACGGCGGCGCGCAAGGTGTCGCTGCCCCCGAGGAGGCCGGACCTCAAGGCCACCTACGTCGCCACGATCGCGACTAACCGCGGGAACATCGTGATCGACCTGCTGAACAGCAAGGCGCCCTGCACGGTGAACTCGTTCGTCTCGCTGGCCAGCCAGAAGTTCTACAACAACACTCCGTGCCCCCGGCTGAGCAATACCGGCGGCTTCTATTTTCTGCAATGCGGCGCCCCGGGCGGCTCCCCGAGCGGAGGCCCTGGCTACGAGTTCGCTAGCGAGAACCTGACCGGCGCGACATACCCCGCCGGCACCCTTGCGATGGCGAATTCCGGCGTTCCGGACAGTAATGGGAGTCAGTTCTTCATAGTATTTCACAATACGTCCCTACCCCCGAACTATACGCCTTTCGGCCGTATCGTCGGCGGTCTTAACATCCTCCAGAATGTGGGCAAGCGAGGCTTCGGTCCGCCGCTGAGTTCTGCGGGGGGCGGTGCGCCCAAGGAGAAGGTCCAGATTGACAGCGTGACGATCACTAAGACCTGATTGGCTTAGCTGGTCAGGTACCAAGCAGGAGGTACGCGGTGAGCACCGCAAGCGATCCGTGGGGCCGGGTAGCCGACGACGGAACTGTCTTTGTCCGCACTGCCGACGGCGAGCGCGAGATCGGCTCGTGGCAGGCGGGCAGTCCGGATGAGGCGCTGGCCTTCTTCAAGCGCAAGTTCGAAGCGCTGGAGACCGAGATCAGCTTGCTCGAGCAGCGCATGTCGAGCACGGACCTGTCACCCGGCCAGGCCAGGGCCAGCATTGCCCGGCTGATGACCGCGGTGACTGGCGCGCACGCGATCGGGGACCTGGACAGCCTGTCCGCGCGCCTGGTCGCACTGGGCGGCACCATCGAGCATCGCCGCGAAGAGCACAAGGCAGCACGCGAGCAGGCCAGGACCGAGGCCCACGAGATCAAGGAGCGGATCGTCGCCGAGGCCGAGCGGCTTGCCGCCGAGGCCACCCACTGGAAGGCGAGCGGCGAGCGCATGCGCCAGCTCCTGGAGGAATGGAAAGCCGCTCCGCGCGGTGACCGTACTGCGGAGGCGACCTTGTGGAAGCGGCTGTCGGCCGCCAGGAACGGGTTCGCCAAGCGGCGCAAGGCCTATTTCGCCTCCCTCGAGGAGGAGCGCGAGACCATCCGCGCCCGCAAGGAGGAGCTTGTCGCCAAGGCCGAGGAACTCTCGTCCTCCACGGACTGGGCCGCGACGGCAAGTGCGTACCGCGAGCTGATGCGGTCCTGGAAGCAGGCAGGCCGGGCCGACCGGACCGCCGAAGACGAGCTGTGGACGAGGTTCAAGAACGCGCAGGACGCGTTCTTCGCGTCCCGCGCCGAGGTCCTCGACGCCAAGGACAGGGAGCTGCGCGAGCACGTCGTTGTCAAGGAGCAGCTGCTCGCCGAGGCAGAGAAGCTGCTGCCGGTCACGGACGCCCGAGCAGCCAGGGCCACGTTGCGGAGCATCCTCGAGCGCTGGGAGCGGGCGGGCGCCGTGCCGCGGGACTCGCAGGAGCGGCTGGAGGGCGGCCTCCGCAAGATCGAGGAGACGCTCCGCAAGGCCGAGGACTCGCACTGGCGCCGGACGAACCCGGAGGCGCTGTCGCGGGCCAGGGGTACTGTCGAGCAGATTCGCGCAGCGGTCGCCCAGGTCGAGGGCCAGCTCGCCAAGGCGCAGGCCAGCGGCGACCAGAAGGCCCAGCAGCAGGCTCAGGAGGCGCTGGCGGCGCGGCGGTCCTGGCTGGCCGAGGCCGAGCGCACGCTCGCTGAGCTGTCGAGCTGAGGATCTCCTGCGTCCAGCTCTAGCTGGCTAAGTTCGTGACCCGGTAGACGTCGTAGACACCGTCGATCGAGCGGACGGCGCGCAGGACTGCGCCGAGATGCTTCGGGTCACCCATCTCGAAGGTGAACCGGCTGAACGCGACCCGGTCGCGCGTCGTGGTGACTGTCGCGGACAGGATGTTGACGTGCTGGTCGGAGATCGACCTGGTCACGTCGGAGAGCAGGCCGGTCCGGTCCAGCGCCTCTACCTGGATGGCGACCAGGAACTGCGACCCCTCGCGCGGCGACCAGCGGACGTTCACCAGCCGCTCGGGCTGGGATGCGAGCAGGTGCTCGAGGTTCAGGCAGTCGGCCCGGTGGACGGAGACCCCGTTGCCCCTGGTCACGAAGCCGGTGATCTGGTCGCCTGGCACTGGCGTACAGCACTTGGAGAGCCTGGCCCAGACGTCGTTAGCGCCCTCGACGACGACACCCGAGTCGCCGGCGGGCGGGGCTGCCCGCGGCGCCCTGGTGACGACAGTGGCCTCGGCCAGGTCGTCCTGCGCACCAGCGATGCCGCCCGCGGACTTGATCAGCTTGGTGACCACCGATTGCGCGCTGACGTGCCCTTCGCCGACAGCAGCGTAGAGCGCTGACAGGTCGGCGTACCGCAGCTCGTTGGCGATCGCATTCAGGGCGTCCGCGGTGGCGAGGCGCTGCAGCGGCAGGTTCTGCTTGCGCATCATCCTGGCGATCGCGGTCTTGCCAGTCTCGGCGGCGGCCTCCCGGCGCTCCTTGGAGAACCAGTGCCGGATCTTGTTGCGGGCCCGTGCGCTCTTCACGAAGCCGAGCCAGTCCTGACTCGGGCCGGCGTCCGGGGCCTTAGACGTGAAGATCTCGACAGTGTCGCCGTTGCTCAGCGCGCTTTCCAGGGCCACCAGGCGCCCGTTCACGCGGGCGCCGATAGTCCGGTGCCCCACCTCGGTGTGAATGGCGTACGCAAAGTCCACCGGAGTCGCGCCCTGCGGCAGCGCGATGACCTCGCCGCGCGGCGTGAACACGTACACCTCGGCGCCGCCAAGGTCGAAGCGCAGGGAGTCGAGGAACTCAGCCGGGTCCTCGGTCTCCCGCTGCCAGTCGACCAGCTGCCGCAGCCAGGCCATGTCGCCGGCACCGCTGCCGCCGCCGACTACCTCCTCCTTGTACTTCCAGTGCGCGGCGACGCCATACTCAGCCCGCTTGTGCATGCCCCAGGTCCGGATCTGCAGCTCGACCGGCTTGCCCTCGGGGCCGATCACGGTCGTGTGCAGCGACTGGTACATGTTGAACTTCGGCATCGCGATGTAGTCCTTGAACCGGCCAGGAACCGGATTCCAGCGCGCATGCACAGTGCCCAGCACCGCATAGCAGTCGCGGAGCGAGTCGACCAGGATGCGAATGCCGACCAGATCGTAAATATCATCAAAGCTGACATTACGGGCGATCATCTTCTGGTAGACCGAGTAGTAGTGCTTCGGTCGCCCTGTCACCTGAGCCTTGATCTTCGCTTCCTTCAGGTCCTCCTGGACGTCCTCGATCACCTCTTGCAGGAACATCTCGCGTCGTGGCGCACGCCCGGAGACAAGCCTGGCGATCTCGTCGTACCGCTTGGGGAACAGGGTGGCGAACGCCAGGTCCTCGAGCTCCCACTTCACGGTGTTCATGCCGAGCCGGTGCGCCAGGGGGGCGAAGATCTCCAGCACCTCGCGGGACTTCTGCTCCTGCTTAGCCCGGGGCAGGTAGCGCAGTGTGCGCATGTTGTGCAGGCGGTCGGCAAGCTTGATGACCAGGACCCGGATGTCACGCGACATGGCAACGACCATCTTGCGGACGGTCTCGGCCTGGGCCGCATCACCGTACTTGACCTTGTCCAGCTTGGTCACGCCATCGACGAGCGCAGCGATATCCTCGCCGAACTCCTCACGTAGCTGTGCGATGGTGTACTGGGTGTCCTCGACGGTGTCGTGCAGCAGCGCCGCGCAGATCGTGTCGTGGGGCATGCCCAGCTCGGCCAGGATCGTCGCGACAGCGAGCGGGTGAGTGATGAATGGGTCGCCGCTCCGGCGCGACTGGCCGGCGTGCAGCGTGGCGGCCATTTCGTAAGCGCGCTCGATCAGCCGGACGTCGGCCTTCGGGTGGGTATTGCGCACCGTCCTGATCAGCGGCTCGAGTACCGGATTGACCCCGCCACCGCGCGGGCCCAGCCGGGCCAGGCGGCGGCGCATGGCGGCGGCGCCCGACCCGCCATCGGCCTGCGGCTCAGCCGTCCCTGCCGTGTCTGCAGGAGCAGCGCGACGGCTTACCCGGCTGGCGGCCGCACGTGCCGCGGACTTCTTCCCGCCGCCGCCATTGGCCCGTGCACCGGGCTTCCGCCGAGCTGGGCCCCGGCCGAGATGATCATGCTCCGCTGGGGCCGCGGCGCCTGCGTCGGACTCCTGAGCGCCGGCATCGGAGTCCTGGTCGTCGAGATCACCGCTCTCGGCAGGCGTGCTCATGGCCGGACCGGTCGTGGCGGGAACCGCCGTCGCTGGCCCTGGGGCTGGAGAGCCTGCGGCATGAGCTGCTGCCGCTGGAGCGGCTATCGCGGGAGCGGACTCAGCGTGCGGCGCCTCGGGCATGCCTCCAGGCGATGTCACCCTGTCATCCGCCCTGGGCAGGTCCTGGGTGACATCGGGTCCGGCCGCGCTGGCCGTCACCACGTCACCGGCCACATCCGCTCCTTACGTCCGCCGTTCAACAAGTCTATCGGCGGACGATTCGGGAAGTGCCGGGCTCCGTACGTTGCGTCACACCGAGAGCAGCGAGCGGACCGCCAGGCCGGGCAGTTTCGCCCGGCCTGTGAGGAATTCGAGCTCCAGCAGGACGACGGCGCCGACCACGCTCGCCCCGGTCCTGCGGATCAGCCCGGCAGTGGCGGCGGCGGTTCCGCCAGTTGCGAGCACATCGTCCACGATGAGCACCCGGTCGGATGCGTCAAATGCATCGGTATGCACCTCAAGCGTGGCGGTCCCGTATTCGAGCTCGTACGACTCAGCGTAGGTCTGCGCCGGCAGCTTGCCCTGCTTGCGGACCGGCACGAAACCGGCTCGTAGTGCCAGGGCCACGGGAGCAGCCAGGATGAAGCCGCGAGCCTCAATGCCAGCCACCTTGGTCACGCCTTCGTGACCGGCCGCCATCGCAGCGACAACCGCGGCAAATGCGGCACCATCTGCCAGCAGCGGCGTTATGTCCTTGAAGACGATCCCGGGCTGCGGGTAATCGACGACATCGCGGATCCGCGCCTTCAGCAGGTCGCTGATCTCGAGAAGCTCAGCACCTTCGTCATCGGCCGTGCTCCCGGTCGCCTGAGTCACTACCGCCGCTTCTTCTTGCCGCTCGGACGCCGCTTGGCCGCAGGCCGCCGCACCGGCTGCTGACGGGCGCCTGGCTGCCGCGCTGTAGCGCCTCGGGCCTGGCCGGCAGCCGACGTGGCAGGCACAGCCTCGTCGATGGCGTCGTCAGCCGCGAGGTCGTCGGTGAGGTCGGTGTCCGGCAGGTCGACGCCGGTCAGGTCGGCGCCGGCCGGCCCAGCGGCCGCACCAGTAGCGGCCGGGCTCGCCGCTCCGTTACCCGTCCCGCCGATGGCAGTCGCGCCCCCGTTACCGGTTGCGTTGCCCGCGGTCGCGACACTGGCGCCTGACTTGGCAGCCTTGCGCAGCGCCGCCCGGCCGCCAGCAGCCCGCAGTGCCACCTGCTTGGCAAGCTGCTTGTACTGCGGCTCGCGCTCCTTCAGGTCTGCCAGCACCGGAGTAGCGATGCAGATCGAGGAGTACGTGCCGGACAGCATTCCGACGAACAGCACCAGCGACAGGTCCTTCAGCTCGCCGTTGCCAAGCAGCAGGGTGCCGACGACCAGGATCGCCGCCACTGGGAGCAACGCGGTCAGCGAGGTGTTGATGGACCGGACCAGCGTCTGGTTGAGCGCCAGGTTGGCGGCCTCGCTGTAGGTGCTCCGGCGGGTGCCGAGTATGGGCGCCGTGTTCTCTCGCACCTTGTCGAAGACGACCACGGTGTCATAGAGGGAGTAACCGAGGATGGTCAGCAGGCCGATGATCGTCGCCGGGCTGACCTGGAATCCGGTCAGCGCATAGACCCCGATGGTAATGACGATGTCGTGTGCCAGTGCCACGAAGGCGGAGGCAGCCATCCGCCATTCGAAGGCAATCGACAGGTAGATGACGATCACGATCAGGAATGCGATCAGGGCCTCGATCGCCTTCTGGGTGACCTGCGACCCCCAGCTGGACCCCACCGTCGTCACGGATACCGAGTTCTTCCCGGTGGCCGGAAGATGGTATGTCGCCTCGATTTTGTCCTCGATCTTTATTGCCTGCGACGTCAGCATCTGCCCGGCCTGCACCTGCCAGAAGGCGCCATGACCGTTGAACGGGTTGACCTTGGTGGCGCTCGCGTTGGCGCCGCCGCCGTTGGTGACTATCTGCTCCAGCCGCGCCTGCGTCACCTGCGCCGAGGCGGGGACGGTCCACTGCGAACCGCCCTTGAACTCCACGCTGTAGTCCAGCCCCCGGAAGATCACCGCCAGCACGCTGACCAGGAGGATGATGCCGGAGATCGTGTACCAGAGCTTCCGGCGGCTGACGAAGTCAATCGAGACCTCGCCGCGGTACAGCCGACCGGTGATATTGCCCAGCCGCGACATCACGCCTCCCTGGTGGTGGTCGAGGTCCGTGCCGCTGCGGCAGCGCCCGCGCTTCCAGTCACCGCAGGCCGCGCGCCCCCGCCACGCCATGGCGCCCTGGCGCCGAGCCTAGCCGGATCAAGGCCGGACATCGGGTGGCCCTGACCGTAGAACTTGGTCCGGGCCAGCAGCGTGATCATCGGCTTGGTGAACAGGAAGACCACGACAACGTCGATCAGCGTCGTGAGTCCGAGGGTGAATGCGAAGCCGCGCACGTCGCCCTCGGACAGGATGTACAGCAGCAGCGCGGCCAGGAACGACACGGTGTCTGACACCAGGATGGTCCGCCTGGCCCGGGCCCAGCCCCGCTCGACCGCGGCCCGGAGCGAACGGCCCTCACGCACCTCGTCACGCAATCGCTCGAAGTACACGATGAACGAGTCGGCAGTGATACCAATCGCGACAATCAGTCCGGCGATGCCCGCAAGAGACAGGGTGAACCCCTCGTACCGCGACAGCAGCACCACCGAGAGGTACGACAGCGACGCTGCGATGGCCAAGCTCAGCACAGAAACCAGGCCGAGCCCGCGGTAGTAGATGAAGGAGTAGACCACGACGAGGAGCAGACCGACCAGGGCCGCGAACAGGCCGGCCGACAGCTGGTCTGAACCGAGCGAGGCCGACACCGAGGACGTGTAGAGGTTCTTGAACGACAGCGGCAGGCTGCCGTACTTCAGCACGTCCGCCAGCGTGGACGCCTGGCTCTGGCTGAAGCCGCCGGCGCCGCCAGTGATCTCGAACGAAGTAGAGAACTGGCCCTGCACCTGGGGCGGCGTGCCCTGCAGCGTTCCGTCGAGCACGATGCCGAGCCAGTCGAGCGGCGACGTAGCCTGGCCACGGCTGCTGTCGTAGTACTTGCTGGCCATGCTCTCCGTCAGCGTGCCGAGCTTCGTCGATGCAGGGGACTTGACGTTGACGCTGACAATCCAGCCCTGACCGGTATTGGTGTCCTGCGCCTGCACGTTGTAGACCTGGTTGCCCTGGACGACGGCCTTGTCCAGCGCGTACTTGTACCAGATATCCGTCCCCGGGTACTTCAGGCAGGTGACCGCCTGGACGTTCGGGTTATCCCAGGCGCTCGGGGTGCTGTGATAGATGATCTGCTTCCAGTTCTTGGTGCAGTTCAGCTCATTGAAAAGCTTCGCGGTGGCCGGAGTCAGCGCGCTGGCGTCGCCCTGGCCGTCCTTGGTCGTCGATAGCACCGGCTTGCTCGACGCGGAAGATGTCGGGCTCGGGGATGGCGACGGCGAGCTCGAGGCCTTCGCGCTGCTCGACGCAGACGAGCTCGGGGTTGGCGTCGCCGAAGCGCCGAGCTTGCTGGCACCGACCGCCTGGCCAGAGCCGGACGACGGCGTCGCGGATGCCGATCCGGACGCTGATGGTGACGCCGACGAACTCGCCGACGGCGAATTCGCGGCGGGCCTGGTTGACGACGACGTCGGCGCAGGCGTTGGCGTCGGCGTCGTGGTCGCGGCGGCGGTGGTCTCGTTCGGCGCATAGAGCAGGACCTGCCGGAAGCGCAGCAGCGCTGTCTCCCCCACCAGCGTGGCGACCTTCTGGGCGCCAGCGCCCGGTACTGAGACCACGATCTCGCTAGGACCCTGCTGGACCACCTGAGACCCGGTCAGGCCAGTAGCCTCGACCCGGTTCGTCATGATCTGTATGGCCTTGGTCATTTCGCCCTGGGACGGCGTCTGTCCCTTGGGCGTCAGCGCCTGGAGGGTGATCGACGTACCGCTGGACAGGTCAAGCCCGCGGCCGACCTTGAAGCTCTTGTGCCAGTCGGCCGGGGACAGGATATTGCCGCCAAGCACGCTGACGAGCATCACGACAATCAGCGCACCCAGAGCGGCGAGATACCGCCCCGGGTGAGAGGTGGGGGTGCTTCGGGGTGCCACGGGTGCCCTTGTCTTTCGCTAGGCCGGTACGGCGCGCCTGCTGCGGCGCGAGCGCCGCGCAGCGGCTAGATCGTCAGGTCGCTGCGGTCCTCGGGCTTCCTCGGCGTCCCGTCGCCGTTCAGGTCCGGGCCCGTCTGGTCGGCGGTCACATCAGGCTCGGTCTCGCCGAAGGTCGGCATGGTCTGAGCCACGCCGTCGGGCTCGTCATCCGGCACGACCATCGCGATGGCCTGCCGCAGCATCTTGATCCGGGTGCCGGGTGCCACCTCGACGATGACGTTGCGGTCGTCGCCCTCGATGACAGTCCCGTAGACGCCAAACGTAGTACGGATGCGCGCCCCGTCCACTACCTGGCGCTGGGTGTCCTGCATCGAGCGCCTTCGCCGGCTCTGCGACCGGAACATGAAGATCATCAAGATCGCGAACACCGCGATGATGATCAGAAGTGAGCTGGAACTGCCTGTGGACTTAGTCGCCTCAGCGACGGCCAGAGCATGTATTGTCCCCATTTGAGGGGCATCCTTCCGATTAGTTCTGCCCCGGCAGCCAGCCATGCTGACCGGCCCGTGGGTGCAACCCCGAGGCAGCGCCGGAATTGGCGTGTCTTGGACTAACTGCCGCAGTGTAGCGGCGCGCACGCGGCGCACCAACAGGCTACGGCGTCTGAGGAGCGATCGTGACCAGCCCGCGACCCGTTGTGATATTTCCGGGCACTTCTGCGGCCTGAACCTAGTCGAAGAGCGTGGGCTCATCCTCACTGTCAGTAACGTCTTCGCCGGCCCATTCATGCCCGCCGCGGGGCGGACGCGACCAGGCGGCCTGCTGGGGCACCGGCAGCCCGAGATACTGCCAGGCGGCGGGCGTCGCGACGCGGCCCCGCGGCGTGCGGGCCATCAGGCCGGCCCGGACCAGGAAGGGCTCGGCCACGACCTCAACAGTCTCCGCCTCCTCCCCGACTGCCACCGCCAGCGTCGATAGCCCGACCGGGCCGCCCGCGAACCTGCGGACCAGCGCACCGAGCACTGCCAGGTCGAGCCGGTCCAGCCCGTTCTGGTCGACCTCGTACAGCTCCAGGGCTGCCCTGGCACAGTCCCTTGTCACCACGCCATCGCCGCGAACCTCGGCAAAGTCCCGGACGCGGCGCAGCAGCCGGTTGGCGATCCGGGGCGTGCCGCGGGACCGGCCTGCGATCTCGTCCGCGCCGTCGTCCTGCAGTGCTACCCCGAGCAGCCCCGCCGACCGGCGCACGATGACGCCCAGCTCGGCCGGCTCATAGAAGTCCAGGTGCGCGGTGAAGCCAAACCGGTCCCTCAGGGCGGCTGGCAGCAGCCCCGCCCTGGTAGTGGCGCCGACCAGGGTAAACGGCGCGATATCCAGCGGAATCGCCGTCGCACCTGGGCCCTTGCCGATGACCACGTCAACGCGGAAGTCCTCCATCGCGAGGTAGAGCATCTCCTCGGCCGGCCTGGCCACCCGGTGGATCTCGTCGATGAACAGGACCTCGCCCTCGCTCAGCGTGGACAAGATGGCGGCGAGGTCCCCGGCCCGCTCGATCGCCGGCCCGCTGGTGATCCGCAGCGGCGCACCGAGCTCAGCTCCGATGATCATGGCGAGCGTGGTCTTGCCGAGCCCGGGCGGGCCAGAGAGCAGGACGTGATCGGGTGTCCGGCCGCGGCGCAGGGCGCCTTCGAGCACCAGCGAGAGCTGCTCTCGGACGCGGTTCTGGCCGACGAGCTCGCTGAGCTGCCTGGGCCGCAGTGCTCCCTCGACCACCCGGTCGTCGGAATCTGCCAGCGCGGAGACGACCCGGTCAGCGGCAGTCCTCGGAACCACGGGGCCGGGAACCACCGGGCCGGGATCGCCGGTAAGGCCCCTCATGGCCGCCCCAGCACGCGCAGCGCCGCCCGTAGCGCCAGCGCGACGTCGATGTCGGCTGGCCCGTTGTCGTCGGGCTCGGTCAGCTCAGGCTCAACCGCGGTGATCGCCTGATCCGCCTCCCTTGCCTGCCAGCCGAGGCTGACCAGGCCGGCTCTGACCTGGTCTCGCCATTTCGCCGCCGACACGGCCGAGGCCTCGCGCGTGAAGGCCGCACCGTCGGCCGGAGCGCCGAGACGGCCGGCGAGCTCCAGCACGATGCGCTGCGCGCCCTTGCGCCCGATGCCCGGTACCGACATCAGCATCGCCAGGTCCTCGGCAGCCACTGCCTGCCGGAGAGCGTCGGGCGTGAGGACCGCCAGCATGGCCTGGGCGAGTCGTGGTCCGACGCCGCTCGCGGTCTGGACCAGCTCAAAGGTGTTCCGCTCGTCCTCGCTGGCGAAGCCGTAGAGGGTCAGCGAATCCTCGCGGACGACCAGCGAGGTAGCGACCCGTGCCCGCTCCCCGAGCCGCAGGCCGGCCAGGGTGCCGGGCGTGCACTGGACGAGCAGGCCGACTCCGCCGACGTCGATGACGGCGCCGTCGGGCGCGAGCGCAGCGACCGGACCTGTTACGTGCGCGATCACCTGGTGCCTCCGGTGGCTGGACGTGCGGGGACAGGGCGCTGGGTCGCGGCTAGGCGCGCGGCCGCGGCCAGCCGCTGCTGCGCGGCACCGCGCCACAAGTGGCAGATAGCCAGCGCGAGCGCATCCGCGCAGTCGGCTGGCCGGGGCCGCTCCGGTAGCCGCAGCAGGCGGGTCACCATTTCGGTGACCTGCTGCTTGTCCGCACGGCCGCTGCCGGTGACCGCCGCCTTGACCTCGCTCGGCGTATGCAGCGCGACTGGCACGCCGTGCCGCGCGGCACAGACGATCGCGATTGCGCCGGACTGCGCAGTACCCATGACCGTGCGGACATTGTGCTGGCTGAAAACCCGCTCAACCGCGACCGCATCCGGCTGATGCCGGGCGATCCACTGGTCAAGCTCAGCCTCAAGTGCGAGCAGCCGGGATCCGATGTCATCACCTGCCGGAGTCCTCACGACCTCCGCCCCGACGAGGCGTAGTGTCCTGCCGGGCTCGCCTTCGACCACCCCAAGTCCGCAGCGGGTCAGGCCGGGATCCACGCCGAGCACGCGCATCCGTCACCGTCCTGCCAGCATCCCTGCGAACACCTGTTCGGCTGCACGTTACCGGGTCCCGGCCCGCAGGCGTGGCCGGCACGCGGGGCCGCGGATAAGTGGCTCGCTCAGAAGGCGTGCAGCATGAATGCCGGGCGACCGCCGAACGCGGCGTCGAGCGCATCGTCCGCGGCAGCGGAACCGCCCGATGCCAAGCCCGCGCGCCGCAGCGTGCTGAGCGGGACGCCGCCGTACAGCGCGGCGAAGCCGCGCGGCCCCAGGCGCAGCGACGGCGCCCGGCTGCCCGCTGCGGGTGCTAGCTGCCCGTTCCCGCCGGTAATCTCCAGATCCCAGCTACCGGAGTTGCCGGGGACAAGCGGGTCGGTGAGCTCGAGGCAGACTGACGCCTGCACTGCGGCCGGGAAGCCACGCGCCGCGACTGCCGCGGGCACGTTCAGGCAGCGGAGCATCCAGCCAGTCACCCGGTGCGTCTCCGCGGCGGGCTCGCCCGTCAGCCAGCTGACCGGATCGTCGGGGGCAAGGCAGGCACGGACGGAGTCGGCCATGCTGCCGTGGCTGGACAGGATTCGCCAGAACGTGCGGGCAGTCGACGCCGACGCCGTCACCAGGAGGTGAACGCGGATGCTGTCGTGGCCGTCCTCCCAGCGATAGTTGAGGAAGCCGTCGTCGGTGAGGTAGGTCAGCGAATCGGCCTCCTCCAGCCAGCTGGCGACGACCTCTGGTGCGTGCGTGGCCGGCCCGCAGTCGCCCAGCGCCTGGTAGGCGCGCCCCAGGGTCTCGACCACCGTCGCGGCATCGGCGGGGCCGGCCCGGCGCAGCCGCGGCGCAGCGCCGGATCCGCCAGAGCCTGCCCCCGCTGGACCGGCATCTGCTGCTGCCTCATCCGGCCCGATCAGCGTCGCCAGAGTACCGGTCGGCACGGTCGTCTCGTAGTAGCCCCCGGCGAACTCCCAGCCGAGCGACCGGTACAACGGCGCGGTCGCCGGATAGAGCACCGACACCGGGTAGCGCCTACCGGTCATCTCCGCGATGAGGCTCATCATCAGCGCGCGTCCCACTCCGCGGCCTCGCTCCTCGGGGGCTACCTTCACCCCGGCGACGCCGGCCATCGGCAGCGGCCGACCGCGCCACCACTGCTGCATGGGGTGGTAGCGGGCACTGCCGACCAGCCGCGTCCCGTCGAACGCCCCGAGCAGCTCACCGGCGCTGATGCTGAGCTGCACGCTGGCGAGCCGGCGGAGCCTGGAGGCTGCCGAGACAGGTCCGAACGAGCGCCGGCTCAGGTCAATCTCGGCCTCGAGGTCGTCATCAGGACCGAGCGGACGGATCTCGATGCCGCTCAGGAACTCCCCCGAGCCTCTCCAGAGCTCACCCGAGCTTCTCCATGATCTCGTCGGAGACCGAGTAGTTCGCGTACACGTCCTGGACGTCGTCAGAGTCCTCGAGGGCCTCGATGAGACGGAACACCTTCTTGGCGTTGTCCTCGTCCAGGTCGATCTCGACGGAGGGCAGGAACGGCCGCTCCGCCGACTCGTAGTCCAGGCCCGAGTCCTGCAATGCCGAGCGCACGGCGACCAGGTCACCCGGCTCGCTGATCACCTCGAACGTCTCGCCGAGGTCGTTGACCTCCTCCGCGCCGGCGTCCAGAACTGCGGCGAGCACGTCGTCCTCGGTCACACCGTCAGACTTCGGCACGATGACCACGCCGCGCCGGCTGAACAGGTAGGACACCGAGCCAGGGTCGGCCATCGAGCCGCCGTTGCGGGTGAACGCGACGCGTACGTCGGAAGCCGCCCTGTTCCTGTTGTCGGTCAGCGCCTCGACCAGGACCGCAACCCCGCCCGGCGCGTAACCCTCATAGGTGACGGACTCATAAGCGGCGCCGCCGGCCTCGAGCCCGGCGCCCCGCCGGATCGCCCGGTCGATGTTGTCGTTCGGCACCGAGCTCCTCTTGGCCTTCTGCACAGCGTCGTAGAGGGTCGGGTTGCCGGCCGGATCGGGTCCACCACTGCGTGCCGCTACTTCCACGTTCTTGATCAGCTTGGCAAACAGCTTGCCGCGGCGGGCGTCGACCACCGCCTTCTTGTGCTTGGTGGTAGCCCACTTAGAGTGGCCGCTCATGCCTGTTCCCTCACCATGTCAACGAACATCCTGTGGATGCGCCAGTCCGGGGTGAGCTCGGGATGAAACGAGGTCGCGAGCGCCCGACCCTGGCGGACCGCGACGATCCTACTCGTGCCAGGATCGGCCGCGAGAACGTCCACGCCGGGGCCGATGTCCTCCACCCACGGAGCCCGGATGAAGACAGCCCGGTAGGGCGGCCCGTCGATGCCCGTCACGTCGAGGTCCCGCTCGAAGGAGTCCACCTGGCGGCCGAAGGCGTTCCGCCGGACCGTCATGTCGATGCCGCCCAGCGTCTGCTGGCCGGAAGCAGGGTCGGGGAGCCGGTCGGCCAGCATGATCATCCCGGCGCACGAGCCGAAGACCGGCATGCCGCCGGCGATCCGCTTCCTGAGCTGGTCGGCCAGGCCGAAGATGTCGATCAGCTTCCAGATCGTGGTCGACTCGCCGCCCGGGATGATCAGGCCGTCGACCCGGTCGAGCTCCTCCGGCCGGCGCACTGCGGACGGCTCCGCGCCAGACTCGCGCAGTGCGCGGATGTGCTCGGCGACATCACCTTGCAGCGCCAGCACGCCCACGGCGGGGCTGCCAGTCAGGGATCGGCTGCCAGTCAAGGTGGGCTCCCGGGCATGTCCGCGCGGCTGGCCGTCACCACCCGCGGCCGGCGTAGCGCTGCTCGGGCGCGAGCGTATCCAGGTTGATGCCGACCATCGGCTCGCCGAGACCGCGGGAGACCTTGGCGATCACGTCGGGGTCGTCAAAGAACGTGGTTGCCTTCACGATCGCGGCCGCCCGCGCTGCGGGATCGCCGGACTTGAAGATGCCCGAACCGACGAACACGCCCTCAGCGCCGAGCTGCATCATCATGGCCGCGTCAGCGGGCGTCGCCAGGCCGCCAGCCGTGAACAGGACAACCGGCAGCTTGCCAGCCGCCGCCACCTCGGCGACCAGCTCGTATGGAGCCTGCAGCTCCTTGGCCGCGGTGTACAGCTCCTCGGCTGAGAGACCGGCCAGCTTGCGGATCTCGGCCCGGATCGAGCGCATGTGCCTGGTGGCCTCGACCACGTTCCCCGTGCCGGCCTCGCCCTTGGACCTGATCATCGCGGCGCCCTCGGTGATCCTGCGCAGCGCCTCGCCCAGGTTCGTGGCACCGCAGACGAACGGCACCGTGAACTCCCACTTGTTCACGTGATGCAGCTCGTCGGCCGGAGTGAGGACCTCGGACTCGTCGATGTAGTCAACGCCGATGGCCTGCAGCACCTGGGCCTCGACGAAGTGGCCGATCCGGCACTTGGCCATGACAGGGACGGACACCGCAGCGATGATCCCGTCGATCATGTCGGGGTCACTCATCCTGGCCACGCCGCCCTGGGCGCGGATGTCGGCCGGGACTCGCTCCAGCGCCATCACCGCGACCGCACCCGCATCCTCGGCGATCTTGGCCTGCTCAGGCGTGACGACGTCCATGATCACGCCGCCCTTGAGCATGTCGGCCATGCCGCGCTTGACCCGGCTGGTTCCCTTCTGCGCCTGCCCGTCTGGCGCTCCCCCGGCCGCAATGGTGACGCCGGGCGCGCTGCCGCTGCGGGAGCGGTCGGAACCTGAGGATGCATTCTGGACGGACACGACAAACCTCGCTCGCTAGCTCGTGACGGTTAGTCCATGGTAGGCGGAGCACGCCGGGCAGCCCGCAGCCCGATCAGGCACGCGGTGAACTTCAGGCGGGCCGTGAGACCCGGAACCCGCTGGTAGCACTTCTTGCACGTTCTCAGAAGTGCTTCTGCCGTCTCCCACAATTAACGATAGCAATTTCTCAGTCGAGGCGCTCGTCAGCGCGGCGTTCGCCCATCGGCGTGAGCGTCAGGAAGTGGTCAGGTGCGGAAGATCGGCGCCAGGACCGCCGGCTTCGCCGGCCGGCACCAGTGAGTCGTCGATCTCGAAGAACTCGGGGTTCGATGCGCGCCCGGCCAGCCGCAGGGCCCGCGCCAGCCAGCGCTGTCTGGCTGCCTGAGTGGCGGCCACCGCGTCGTTGTAGAACTTCCGCGCGAGGAAGACCTGATGGGAGGCACTCTCCAGCTCGCCGAGCAGCTCCTCGGCGCCTTCCCGGCCGGCCAGCAGAGCGCGGAAGTCGGGCTGGCTGAAAACCGCGCGCAGCGCTCTGGTGAGGTCGCTTTCCGGCAGTTCCCTGGCCTCCTCGGCCGACCGGGCGTCATGCGCTGCCCCGGCCAGTAGGACGCTCGTGGCCGGGTCCAGCAAGCCGGACGAAGCCAGCTCCAGGGCGATCGAGCTGCGCCGCACCAGGGCAGCGTCCAGCGCGAACCTGGCCGCGTCCAGCCGCGCGTGCAGCCTGTCCAGGCGACCAGCCCGCCAGGAGATGTAGACCCCGATGATCGCCAGGACCGCGATCACGATGATGCTGGTCATGACAGTCATAGCGCGAGCGCCACCCGCCCGGCGGCCGGAGCGACCGCCTCGTAGACGCGGACCACGTCGCGCGCGACGACGGACCAGTCGAACTCCCGGACGGCAGCCGACGCCGCGGCCGCGAGTCCGGCCCGGTGCGCCGGGTCATCCAGGAGCCGTCCGGCGGCCGCTGCCAGGGCTGCGGCGTTCCCGGTCTCGAAAAGTTCGCCCGCCTCTCCTCCGTGCAGCACCTGGCGGAAGGCCTCCAGGTCGCTGGCGACGATCGGGGCGCCGGACGCCATCGCCTCGACCAGCACGTAGCCGAAGCTCTCGCCGCCGGTGTTGGGCGCACAGAAGACGTCAACCGAGTGCAGCATCCGGATCCGGTCTGCATCGCTGACCTGGCCGAGCAGGACGACCCGGTCCTGCAGCGGGACGGGAACCTGATCGAGCACCTCATCGGCGTCGCCGCGCCCGGCGATCAGCAGGCGCAATCCCGGCCGCTCCTGCGCCAACATTATGAAAGCGTCCAGCAGGATGTCCAGGCCCTTGCGCGGCTCGTCCATCCGGCCGAGGAAGCCCAGCGTCCCGCCGGTGCCGGGAAAGCCCGGCAGCGGCTCGGCCTTCTCGTACCGGCCCACGTGCACGCCGTTCGGGATCAGCACGGCATCGCCGCCGAAATGCTCCACCAGCGTGTTCCTGGCCGCTTCGGCCACCGCGATCCGGCCGCTGATTTTCTCCAGCGCCGAGGAGAGGATCGGCTGCGCAGCGTGCATCGCGCGCGACCGCGGCATCGCCGCGTGCATGGTCGCCACGATCGGTCCGTCCGCGACCCAGCACGCGAGCAGCGACAGGCTCGGCGCGGCCGGCTCGTGCACGTGCAGGACGTCGAAGTCACCGTCCTTCAGCCACCGGCGCACCCGGCTGGCGGACAAGAACCCGAACGCGAGCCTGGCCACCGACCCGTTGTAGGGCACCGGCACTGCCCGTCCCGCGGGCACCACATAAGGCGGCAGTTCGGCGTCGTCATCAGCGGGCGCAATTACCGAGACCTCATGACCGAGGTCCATCAGCGCCTCGGCGAGCCCGCTGACGTGCTCCCGGACACCGCCGGGCACTTCCCAGGTGTAGGGGCAGACCAGGCCGACTCTCATGGCGCTTCCTTGCTCGTCAGCTGCCCGTTCCGGGAGGCGCGTGCGCGGGCGGCAGCCAGCCGCTCCGGGTCCAGGTCAGCAAGGAAGAGCGGCTGCAGCATGTGCCAGTCCTGCGGATGCTCGGCGATCCCTGCCTCGAAGAACCGGGCGACATCCTGAGTCATGGCCGCTACCTGGTCCTTGCGCGTAGCGAGCTCAGGCACCGGTATCTCCGGGCCGATGCGCACGCCCCAGCCGTCGCCATCGAACCAGAGTACGGCTGGCATGAGCGCCGCACCGGTCTGAACGGCAAGTGCGGCCGAACCTGGCTGCATCATGCACTTCTCGCCAAAGAAGTCGACCTCGATCCCGGTACCGGTGACATCCCGGTCCGCGACCAGGACTACGACCTTCCCAGCCCGCAGTCGCTGCGCCAGGACGCCGAAGGGCCTGGCCTCGCCGCCGCTAACCGGCAGGACCTCCATGCCAAGGCCCTCGCGAAAGGCGACGAATTTCTCGTACACCGACTCGGGCTTGAGCCGCTCCATTACGGCTGTGATGGAACCTGCCCCCTTCGCCATGATCCATGCCCCGGCCTGATCCCAGTTGCCCATATGCGGGAGCGCGAAGACGACGCCGCGGCCGACAGCCAGGTTGGCGAACGCCTCGTCGAACGGGCCCTCGGCATGCATGCCCTCGACGAGCCTGCTGACCGGCATGACCGGGAGCCGGAAGACCTCCAGCCAGTAACGCGCATAGGAGCGCATGCCGAGCCGGGATACCGCGCGCAGTTGCTTGCCGTCGACGTCCGGCCCGAGCACTCGCACCAGGTTCGCCTCGAGCCTGCGCACCGAAGGTCCCTGACGTCGCCAGGCCAGGTCGGCGAAGAACTCAGAGCCGCGCTTACCCCAGGACTCGGGCAGCTTGCAGACCAGGCTCCAGCCAAGGCTGTAGCCGACCGCGATCAACCGGTCCTTCACTGCCGGCATGGTCGTCCTTATTCTCGGGGTCCGGAGCCGTGCCGCTCTCCGGACGCCGCACCAACAGACTCGGCATCTGGCTGGTTCTCGGCAGCGGCGAGTTCTGCCGCCGACCGGCGCGCCGCCACTACCCGCTGGCCGAACGTGAAGGCGCTCACTGCGGCCAGCAGCCATAGCCCTACAGGAAGGACATACGGTACGCCAAGCCCGGCCAGCCCCGTGGCACCTAGCCCGATAAGCAGCCGTTCGGTTCGTTCCGCGAAGCCGACGTCACACTTCAGTCCGAGGCTCTCGGCCCGGGCCTTAGCGTAAGACACCAGTGCGCCGGCCACCAGGCAGAACACCGCTACTCCGGCCAGCAGCTTGTCATGGCCGCCAAGCACGAACCAGGCAGCGAGCCCGGCGAAGACGGCAGAGTCAGCGATGCGGTCCAGCGTCGAGTCAAGGAAGGCGCCGAACTTGCCGGTCGTCCCCTTAATCCGCGCCAGCGTGCCGTCCAGCATGTCCGTCAGCACGAAGGCGGTGCAGACCATGACTCCGGCGAACAGGTGGCCGGTCGGGAACAGCCATAGCGCGCCGGCAGACATGCCGATCGTGCCGATGATCGTGAGCGCGTTCGGAGTCACCGGCGTCCGGGCGAGGGCCTGGCCAACGGGATTGAGTACGCGGGCGATGGCTGGCCGCAGCACTTTTAGCATGGCGGCTTGATCCTACTGGCGGCCGATACCCGGCCGGCCTGGCGTTGGTTACTGACCCGTTAAGTCGGCCGGCGGCCCGGCGTACCAGCTCCACGAGGTGACCGGCGGCCAACCCGCAAGCTGGCCTCGCCCGGTCGCCCACAGCAGGGTCTCCCACGGCGCTGTGTCCGCGGGCGCATCGGGGAAAGGCGGCTGAGCGCCCGCCGGCCTAGCTCACCCGGTGGCGTCCAGGCGAGGCCAAGCCCCTGAGCGACATCGTGCGTGTGTACCAGCACCTCGACGACACCCATCGCCGCGGCGAAGCAGGCAGGGTCTGCGACCCCGAACGGCCGCGGCTCCCCTGGATCGGGCTTGGATGCCGCCACCATCGTGCTCAGCAGCGCTCCCGACGCCTCGAATACCTGCAGGAGCCCGTGAGGTCCCGCGTCTGGATCCGCGAAGATCGCGCCTACCGGGCCGCCTGAGCGGCGTGCGTAGCACCTGAACGGCACCGGAGCCGTGAGCGGAGGTCGCTTAGGCCCGAGCTGCGCAGCGTAGCTGAACAGGTCGTCGCTCATGTGCTCGACGGTCTCCCAGCAGTCCCATTCCAGCGCGGCGGCGGCGGCATGCCAGTCCGGTGCGGCTCCCTTGCTCATCGTGGCCATGGCCAGTGTGACGGCGTGGTCAACGTCGTCCGCGGTGACCGGATCACCTGGCTGAACGGGCGGCTGACGCATGCCCGCCACCATACCGATGTCGGGCCGCAGCGATGTCTCCGCTCGGTCATGACAGGCCGGACCGCTGGTAATCATTCCGGCCAGGGTCTTGTCTACATCGACCAGCAGGTAAAGGCTGGGCGTGCGGCAGCGGACCAGACGGCAACAAGCCGTACGGCCGCGCGGCACTGCCGACCCCTGGGCGCGCGGCGCGCCCGGATAACAGGCACAAGGACCGACAGGCCAGGACGGGACAGGGTAGGTACCTAACTCAGCGCTCAGGAGGCGATGCGGATGGCGGAGAAGTCACACGCAGCGGGAGCCGCCGGCCGGACATCAGCGGCCGGCCAGCCCGAAAGCGTGCGCAACGTGGTGCTGGTCGGCCACTCGGGAGCAGGAAAGACAACGCTGGCTGAGGCCCTCCTGGTCACGACCGGCACGATTCAGCGCGAAGGCCGCGTCGAGGACGGCAGCACCGCCAGTGACTTTGACGAGGTCGAGATCCGGCAGGGCCGCTCGGTCAACCTGACGCTGGTGCCGTTCGTGCACGAGGGCGTCAAGGTGAACTTGCTGGACACCCCCGGCTACGCCGACTTCACCGGCGACCTGCGGGCCGGCCTGCGCGCCGCGGACGCCGCCCTGTTCACGGTCTCGGCTGCGGACGGCGTCGACGGACTGACCCGGATGCTCTGGGAGGAGTGCGCTGCCGTCGGGACGCCGCGTGCCGTCGTGATCACCAAGATCGACCACCAGCGCGGCGACTTCGAGGAGGCGCTGGCCGCCTGCCGGGCCGCGTTCGGCGATTCGGTGGCGCCGCTCTACCTGCCAGTCTCCGACGGCCAGGGCAACGTCCAGGGTCTCGTCGGACTGCTCTCCCAGCGCTTCTACGACTACTCGGGCGGCAAGCGCGCCGACACTGACATATCGGCCGACCAGGCCGACCGCGTCGAGGAGGCCCGTGGCTCGCTGATCGAGGCGATCATCCAGGAGAGCGAAGACGAGTCCCTGATGGACTCGTACCTGTCCGGCGCGGACCTCGACGTCAAGGGCCTGATCGAGGACCTGGAGAAAGCCGTCGCGCGCGGCAGCTTCTATCCCGTGCTCGCTTCGGCTGCCCCGCACCACATCGGCATGGAGGAACTGCTCGAGGTCATCACGCAGGCGTTCCCCTCCCCGGCGGAGCATCCACTGCCAGCCGTGACGACGGCGGACGGCAAGCCGGTGAGCGGGCTGGCGTCGAACCCGGATGGGCCGCTGCTCGCCGAGGTCGTCAAGACGACATCCGACCCTTACGTCGGCCGGGTAAGCCTGGTGCGGGTCTTCTCCGGGACCCTGCGCCCCGACGCCGTCGTGCACGTATCGGGCCACGGCCGCGAGGCCAGCGGTCATGCCGATCATGACGAGGACGAGCGGGTTGGCGCAATCACCTCGCCACTTGGCAAGCAGCAGCGGCCGATGTCCAGCTGCGCGGCAGGCGACATCTGCGCTGTTGCCAAGCTCAGCACAGCGGAGACAGGCGACACGCTGTCCGATAAGGACAAGCCACTGCTCATGGAGTCTTGGGCCATGCCCGAGCCGCTGCTGCCGGTCGCCATCCAGGCTAAGTCCAAGGCCGACGAGGACAAGATGTCGCAGGCCCTCGCCCGGCTGGTGGCCGAGGACCCGACGCTGCGGCTGGAGAACAACGCCGAGACCCATCAGCTGGTGCTCTGGTGCATGGGCGAGGCGCACGTCGACCTTGCGCTTGACCGGCTGTCGACTCGTTACGGTGTCGCGGTGGAGACGGTCGAGCTGCGCGTGCCGCTGCGGGAGACCGTGGCCGCTAAGGCGCGCGGCCTGGGCCGGAACGTCAAGCAGTCCGGCGGGCACGGCGAATTCGGGATCTGCAGCGTCGAGATCGAGCCGCTGGGCTCCGGCGGCGGGTTCGAGTTCGTCGACAAGATCGTCGGCGGCGTGGTACCGCGCCAGTTCATCCCGTCGGTGGAGAAGGGCGTCCGGGCTCAGATGGAGCAGGGCGTGCTGACCGGGTACCCGATGGTCGACATCAGGGTCACGCTATTCGACGGCAAGGCGCACTCGGTCGACTCCTCCGACATGGCGTTCCAGAAGGCCGGCCGCGCCGCGCTGAAGGACGCCGCCGCGAAGGCGCATGTCCAGCTGCTCGAGCCGGTCGACGAGGTATCCGTGCTCGTCGCGGACGAGTACGTCGGCGCGGTCATGTCTGACCTGTCGTCCCGGCGCGGCCGGGTACTCGGCACCGAGTCAGTTGCGGGCGGCCGCACGCTGGTGAAGGCCGAGATCCCCGAGCTCGAGGTGACCAGGTACGCGATCGACCTGCGCTCGATGTCACACGGCACTGGCTCGTTCACGCGCAGTTACCTGCGTTACGAGCCACTGCCCTCGCACCTCGCGGAGAAAGTCGCGGCAGCTCAGCAAGGCTGATGTAAGGCGTGCTTCCATGATCGTTGTGAAGTTTGGGGGGCTATAGGCCCCCTGGATCAACAACGATCATGGAAGTCCGCTGGTTAGGGATGAGGCCAGGCGTCGGCGAGGACGACGCGGGTGTCGGCGAGAAGCTGGGGCAGGACCTTAGTCCGGCCGACGACCGGCATGAAGTTGGCGTCGCCGCCCCAGCGGGGAACGACGTGCTGGTGCAGGTGCGCCGCGATGCCCGCGCCGGCCACGCCGCCCAGGTTCATGCCGATGTTGAAGCCCTGGGCTTGCGAGGCGTCGCGCAGCGCCGTCATCGCGTGCTTGGTGAATTCCGCGAGTTCGGCGGTCTCGGGACCAGTGAGGTCGGTGTAGTCGGCTACGTGGCGGTACGGGACGACCATCAGGTGCCCGCTGTTGTAGGGGTACAAGTTCAGCACCGCATACACAGCCGCGCCGCGGGCAACGATCAGGCCGTCCGCATCGGAGAGCTTCGGGATCGCGCAGAACGGGCACTCCACCGCGCTGCCCCCGGCCGGCTTGCCCTCGCCCTTGATGTAGGCGAGCCGATGCGGCATCCACAGCCGCTGCAGGCCGTCGGGCGCGATCTGGTACACCTCGTCCAGAACGACGTCCCGGCTGGCCGGGGTGCCCTCCTGGCCCGGGTCGAGATCCTCCGGTCCCGGCACGTGATCGGGCATAGGCGTCAGACCTGGACCCGGCTGGCCACAGCTCCGGTGATCTCGGCAATGGCGTCGACGACGGGCACGCCGTTCTTCTGCGTGCCGTCGCGATACCTGAAGGACACTGCCCCGGCCGCCACGTCGTCGTCACCGGCCAGCAGCATGTAAGGCACCTTCTGCCGCTGCGCGTTGCGGATCTTCTTCTGCATCCGGTCGTCGCTGGTGTCGACCGCGACCCGGATACCGTGCTCGCGCAGCCGGGTCGCGACGCTCCCAAGGTAGGCGGCATGCGCGTCGGAGATCGGGATGCCGATCACCTGTACCGGCGCCAGCCAGGGCGGGAACGCACCGGCATAGTGCTCGAGCAGGATGCCGAAGAACCGCTCGATCGAGCCGAACAGCGCCCGATGGATCATGTACGGCCGCTGGCGGCTGCCGTCGGCGGCCTGGTACTCGATCCCGAACCGGCCGGGCTCCTGGAAGTCGACCTGCAGCGTCGACAGCTGCCAGCGGCGGCCGATCGCGTCCTTGACGTGCACGTCGATCTTGGGCGCGTAGAAGGCGCCCTCGCCTTCCGCGATCACGTACGGCAGACCCGACTTGTCCAGCGCGTACTTCAGCGCCGCCTCGGCCTTGTCCCACTCGGCGATCTCGCCGACGAACTTCTCCGGCCGGGTGGAGAGTTCCGCCTCGAACTCGGTCAGGCCGTAGTCGCGGAGCAACCCGACGACGAAGTCGAGCAGGCTTGCCAGTTCGTCCTGCAGCTGGTCCGGTGTGCAGAAGATGTGCGAGTCGTCCTGGGTGAAGCCGCGCGCCCTGGTCAGTCCGTGCACCACGCCGGATTTCTCATACCGGTACACGGTGCCGAACTCGAACAGCCGGAGCGGCAGCTCGCGGTAGGACCGGCCGCGCGATGCGTAGATCAGGATGTGCATCGGGCAGTTCATCGGCTTCGGGTAGTACTTCGCGCCCTCCATCTCCATGGGCGGGTACATCCCGTCGGCGTACCACTCCAGGTGGCCGGAAGTCTCGAACAGGTTCGACTTGGTGATGTGCGGGGTGTAGACGAACTCGTAGCCCGCCTGCTCGTGCCGCTTGCGCGAGTAGTCCTCCAGCGCCTTGCGGACGACGCCGCCCTTGGGGTGGAAGACGGGCAGCCCGCTGCCGATCTCCGTCGGGAACGAGAACAGGTCGAGCTCGGCGCCGAGCTTGCGGTGATCCCGCTTCTCGGCTTCCTCAAGGAGCCTCAGGTACTCGTCCTGGGCGTCGCGAGACGGCCAGGCAGTGCCGTAGATCCGCTGCAGCTGCGGGTTCAGCTCGCTGCCTCGCCAGTACGCGCCGCCAGTGCGCATCAGCTTGAAGGCCGGGATGTTCCTGGTCGTCGGCAGGTGCGGGCCTCGGCACAGGTCCTTCCAGATCAGCTCGCCGCCTGGGGCCAGGTTGTCGTAAATGGTCAGCTCGGCCCCGCCGACCTCGACCGACTCGCCGGAGTCGCCGAGCGCTGAGCCGTCCGCCGGCCCGCCAGCGCCCTTGATGCCGATCAGCTCGAGCTTGTAGGGCTCGTCTGCAAGCTCCGCGCGAGCCTGGTCGTCGGTAACGACGCGACGGCTGAACCGCTGGCCCTGCTTAACGATCTGGCGCATCTTCAGCTCGATCGACTTCAGGTCCTCGGGAGTGAAGGCCGCCGGCACGTCGAAGTCGTAGTAGAACCCATTCTCGATCGGAGGGCCGATGCCGAGCTTGGCCTCCGGGAAGAGATCCTGGACAGCCTGCGCCATCACGTGCGCGGTGGAGTGCCGCAGGATGTTCAGGCCGTCAGCGGAGTCGATGGCCACGGGCTCGACCGAGTCTCCGTCGGCTAGCGGAGCTGCCAGGTCGCGGAGCTCCCCATTGACCCTGGCGGCGATCGCGGTGGTATCGGGATCGCGGTCGGCCAGCGCCCGGCCGGCCGTCGTGCCCTCTTCCACCACGTGCTCGCTTCCGGCGAGTGTGATGTGAAGCTTGTCGGCAGGCACGGGCTGGCTCCTTCATGTGGTGGTCTGGTCCGCGACCTCGTCCCGGCCGCGATTTCGAGGCAAGTCGAACGCGATTGCCCCGTGCCTCGATGCTACCGACGCCAGCCTGCCCGCGCCGGCCGGCGGCCAGACAGGCCCCTGCCGACTGCTGTGCTGGCCGGCTAGTTCGACGTCGGGCTCGTAGACGGGGTCTGGCTGCCGCGCGCGACCGTGACCAGGGTGCCGTAGTTCATGTACTTCCAGATGAACTTGGCATTGCTCCACGGCAGCTCGACACAACCAAGGCTCTGCGGGTAGCCGTAAGACCCCCGGCTGAAGTAGTGCACTGCCTCGCCGGACCGGAAGTAGGAGACGTAATACACCGGGTCCGCGTACTTGCTGCCGTCCGGGTTCTTCCCCTTCATGACCTGGTAGTAGTACCGCAGGTACACCGGGGCCGTGCCTAGCGTTGTCGGCGCGGCGGCGATCCCGGTGTTAACCAGGGACTTCATGATGACCTTGCCGTTGTGCCAGACCGTGAGCGTCTCGGGGTTGCCCTCGCGCGCCAGCGCGTACGTGTAACCGTGCGTGTTGACCTGGTTCGCCGCTACTGCCTTGAGGAGTTCGCTCCAGACCTCCGGTCCGGCAACGCCGTCGACCGCCAGGCCCTGGCTGGCCTCGAATCCCATCACCGCGCCCTTGAGCATGAGGCTGTCAGCTGATCCGTCCTGCCAGAACTTGTGTAGCTCGTTCGGGTAACCCGGATCCCAGCTGAAGGTGCCCTGCGGCGGGTTGTAAGCGGCGGCGATCTGCCCGGCCTGGTCGGTTGCCGCGGGCACCGTCGCGCCGGGCGACGCGGTCCAGGTCAGTGGCAGGTAGCCGAGCTGGGTGAGGAGCTCGGCCAGCCGGGCCGTCCGGTAGATGCCGGTCGTGAACTTCAGCTTGACTGTCTTGGCCAGCAGCGCGCCGTGCGCGGACCGTACGCCAAGCGGACCACCGGGGATCGTCACGTGCACTCGGGTCCGCTGCTTGAAGGCGCTGGTGGGGACGAACTCCAGCGCGCTCGTGCCGGCTCCCTGCCAGCTGCCTGCGACTTCCGGCCTGATCCGCGGCAGCGGCGAGCTGGTGGCGAGGGGAGCCGAGAACTGAATCTTGATGTCGGTGGCACCGCTGACGCCGGTGGCATTGCTGGCCGGAGTCGCCGCCAGCAGGTGCAGCGGACCGGACGGCACCTGCGATGACGGTGGCGTGCTGCTCCCCTTGCTCGGCGTGCTGCCGCTGCGGCCGGTGCTTCCGGAGGACGTGGTGCGTCCAGAGGACTGAGCCGACGCATGCGTGAGGGCGACCCAGACGCCCGCGACCAGCAGGAGGACGATTACGCCGCCGATCGCTGTGATCCGCCCGCGCAAATGCGTCAGTGAGAACAACGGGTGACTCCCTCGCTCGCCGTCATTGCCCGGCCAGACGCCGCGGGCGGTAACAGAGGCCTGCCTGATGTATACCAGCACATCAGGAGAATTCGACTCTAGATGGGCTGAGTAGTACCTAGGGCGGTGACGAGGTTAAGAAACGGATACAGGTTGCGACCTGCCTCCCAGGCGACGAAACCCGGACATGCCACCGCCCGGCACCGCATCATCACGGTGCCGGGCGGGTAGGCACCTGGGCCTAGGCCATCCGGGCTCAGCCGTCGACGGTGACCAGGCTGCCGTAGGTCAGGTAGGGAAAGGCCCGTTGGGCTGCGCTGTATGGCAGTTCGACGCAGCCCAGGCTCTGCTGATAGCCGTATCCGGGCCGCGCGAAGTAGTGCACCGCGTCGCCGCCATTGAAGTAGGACACGAACTGCACCGGGTCGGAGTAGTGACTGCCGCCAGGGTTGGTTCCGCTCATGATCGTGAACCGGTACCTCGCGTAGACCGGGAACGTGCCGTTCACGGTTGGTGCGACCGGGATGCCGGTGTTGGCGAGGCTGCGCATGGCGAAGTGCCCGTTGTGGTAGATGGTCAGCGTCTCCGGCGATCCCTTGTTGGCGACGGCATAGGTATAGCCGTTCTGGTTCTGCTCGCCCCGCTGCTGGGCCAGGAGGAGGGTGCGCCAGAACTTCGGCGTCAGGCTCCCGTCGACCGTCATGTTGTGCTGCGACTCGAACGCCATAACGGCGCCTCGCAGGAGGACATTGGGCTGGTTCGGGTCCCACATCCGCTGAAGCATGGACGGGTAACCGGAGTCGAAGGTGAACGTGCCCTGGGGCGGGTTATATGCGACGCCACCGACAGTAAGGCTGGCTGGGGCGAGATCTGCCATGGCGGCCGACACCCTGCCGGCGCCGCTATATGTCGGCGCGAATGTCATCGGCAGGTAGCCCTGGTCAGTGAGCATCTCGGCGAGCGCGAGCTGGCCATAGCCGCCGGTGGTGAAGTGATTCGTCGCCGCTGCGGTGAGGAGAGCCCCGGTTGCTGACCTGATGCCGGCGGGAATGTCCACTGTCACCCGCGTGGACGGGCCGAACGGCGTCGCCGGCGTGAAGACCAGGGAGTTGCCCTGCACGCTCCAGGTGCCCGGAACTTGCGGGCTGAGCCGTGGTTTTGGCGAGTTGGAAGCCACTGGCGCAGAGAAGCTAATGACGATCGGGTCCGCACCGTCGACGTCCCTCGTCCTGTTGGCCGGGGTGATTGAGGTGAAGTGGATGTGACCTACAGGTACCGGGCCGCTGGCGGCTCGCGGGCTGGACTTGCCGTGTCCTGATTGCGTCACTGCATAGACCGCGCCCGCCGCCGCGACGGCTACTATTGCGGTTCCGACCAGGAGGACCTTGACGTTGGGCCTGCCGGTCCTGCTGGGCGCGGTCGTTCCGGCTGGCCGGCCTCCGGGTGGCTGTCCATCGGTTCCGCCCGGCCCGCCGCTCGTGTTCGGTGTCTCGCTGCTTCCGTTCCCGGCGCTAGCGCGCGCCGGGCCGCCAGAGTTATCGCCGCCCTCAGGCCCACTGACGCCTGGCTGATTACCGGGCTGTTTCACTCCGAACACGCCAAATCCCCCGTCCCGTGGCATGAGCAGCCGGCACAGCCTCCAGATGGATTCTGTGCGCGTCATCCTAGTTACTCAGCGTCACGTGCGTACCCGAGCTGGAAGCTAGCAAAGCCATGAGGCTTGCAAACGATCAGTAACGAGAAGTCCCAGCCCAGCAGCGGTTTCTAGGCGCGGCGACGGCGGAGGAGCACGCGGCCCAGCAGCGCCGCCCATCGGCTACTGACGGTAACGGTCGTTGAGCCGCCGGCTAGGGCGATAAGCCTCTATCCACCGCGGTAATGGGAATGATCGTTTGCCGGTCGTGATTCTCGGACGGGAGTGATGGCGCGCTGGCCGGGGTGTGCTTGTCCGGCTGCTCCGTCTCTTCCGGGTGTCCTGGCAAGTAGCTGGCTGGGGCGGGGCGGCCAGTTGGGGCATAGTGCGCTGACCTGGTCCGGGCTGGTCAGGCCACGTCGGCTGGCGGTCCGCAGGCCGCCTCGAACAGGTTCGGCCACTCTGTCCGGCGGTGCCAGCCAGCGGGCAGGCGCAAGGCGACGTGCCGCGGCCGGGGCGATGCCCGGACCGAGGTGGTGCAGGAATAAGTCAACCGTCCGTGCTGCTTCTTGTGGGCGATACTGGGATCGAACCAGTGACCTCCTCGGTGTGAACGAGGCGCTCTCCCGCTGAGCCAATCGCCCTGGCGCTGCAGCAGCCTGGGGTGCCGCAGGGCGATCTCAGAGTAGCGCATGCCAGGCTTCCGCCGCGCTGCGCCGAGGGACGACGCCGCGCGCCATCACTAGCCCCCCGCGCGCCCTCGTCGCCAGCCATATAACTGCAGCGGCGATCTCCCGGCGGCGACTTCCGATCTTCGTGTAAAAGCGAGAAAATCAGGAAATAAACATTTCCCGAATTCTGGACCACGCAGAACTTGACGCGCTCGGGTTCCGAGCTCTTGTACTCTTGCTTGGTGCGCTCCGTTTTTACCTTGAAAGTCCGGTAAATGCTGACTATTACCTCGAACCCGGCGCGCTGACGTGCGGTAACAGGCCTTCCTGGGGCTCGTGAGACGAAGGTCACAACTGATGCTTGTGACCCACCGGGATGATCCTGCGTCTAAACCGGTGTTTTATTGCGAGAAGCGTTTGACCAGGTCGTAGATGGTTTGTTGATCGGTGACCGAGGTTACGGGCGCTTCTTTCGCGGAATTAACCCCCCGCGATAACAATTCCGCTGGACAAGGCGATGTCCTAAGTGATGGGCAACCGCGCACCAATATGTGAAGCCCGGCAATCCGGGACACGACGAGGCAAAGGTCTGACCCGATGATGAACAGCAGTGCGACCGTGTCCGCCGAACTCGGCCTCAGGCTTGTAGTCCCCGAGCATGGATCGGTCCCCCTTGTGGCGAGCCTCTTCTACAGCGCTGATGACCCGTACGCGATCCGCATGGCGTTCCATGTCGGCACCGATGAGCCCGTCGAGTGGATTTTCGCGCGTGACCTGCTGGCAGTTGGCATGGAAGGTCCGGCTGGCGAAGGCGACGTTCAGGTCTGGCCCGCCGACGAGCACGGCCACGAACTGCTGAACATTGCTCTCTCCTCTCCGTTCGGCGAGGCTCACTTCGAGGCACCGCGGAGCTCGACCGCCGCGTTCCTGAGCCGGACCTACGAAGTCATCGCACCGGGTCACGAGACCGACTACGTCGATGTCGACAGTGAGCTTGACGAGCTGCTCTGGCGCGCATAAACGCCAATCCCGCGTGAAGATGGCCATGCCGTGATCGGCATGGCCATTTCACGGATCGGGCGATTCCGCCGCCCTCATACGGAAGACTTCGGCAGCCTTTCTGGTGATGGGTCCGGCCACAACGGCAAGCTCGGAACCATTGACACGGCGGATCGGCTGCACGTCCCTGGTTGTCCCGGTCAGGAATGCTTCGTCAGCATTTGACAATACGTCCAGAGGAAGCGCATCCTCTGCCGCGCCGACCCACTCAAGTACCAGCGCCCTCGTCACCCCTGCCAGGCATCCGCTCGACAGTGGCGGCGTTATCAGACGGCCCCCGATAACCACGAAGACATTGGAGCCGGTTCCCTCGCATAGATCCCCCGCGGTATTCGCGAAGATCGCCTCGCTGCCGCCACGCTCGGCGGCGTAACTGAGGGCCCGGACGTTCTCCCCGTACGACGTCGTCTTGAGTCCCGCCAGCGCACCGCGCTCATTGCGAGGCCAGGGCACCACCACGACGTCGACGGAGTCGGCGGGTGCCTTCTGCTCCGCGAGCGCGACGATGGCAGTTACGGGGGAATTACCCCGTTCCGAGCCAAGAGGAGCGATTCCGGCCGTCGCAGTGATGCGCATCCGGGCAAGCCGTACCGTGGGTGACGCCTCGATCACCGCCATCGCGCCCGCCCTGATCTCCTCGAGATCTGGCGGAGGCAGCCCGAGGCCAGCGGCAGACCGGCCCAGCCTCGCCAGGTGGCGGCTGAGGGCAAAGGGCTGGCCAGCGGCGACTTTCACGGTCTCGAAGACCCCGTCCCCCACGACGAGCCCATGGTCGAAGACCGAGATCCGCGCATCAGTGTCGGGGAGCAGTTCCCCGTTTATCCAGACAGGCACAGTCCTGACGCTAGCGCAACTGCGCGCTGGAGCACGGCCTCTCTGCGGCGTGGCGGACCATGAGCACGGCCGCGGCGACGCCACTATCCGGGTATGCGAGTTTGCCGCGCCGTCAGGATCGGCTACAGTTCTGAACGCACACCGGTACGTCCCGCCTTGGCGGGGACGCAGCCGGGGATGCGGACGTGGCTCAGTTGGTAGAGCATCACCTTGCCAAGGTGAGGGTCGCGGGTTCGAATCCCGTCGTCCGCTCGGAGGTGCCGGAAGCCGTCTCGCGTGCCGACGGTCCGCTCGGCTCTTCGGTACCGGCCCGGCTCCCTGGTGGGTCGGCCTGTGGCGGAATGGCCGAGTGGTTTAGGCAAGGGCCTGCAAAGCCCTGTACGCGGGTTCGATTCCCGCTTCCGCCTCGGGGGCGGTTAGCTCAGCGGGAGAGCGCTTCGCTGACACGGAAGAGGTCACTGGTTCAATCCCAGTACCGCCCACGAAGTTTATGCAGCTCAGCTGCAGTATCTAGAGCACTGCATGTCGTTGCGCCCGGAACTGCTAGCCATTCTGATAGCCATGCCGGATCTCGGCCTTGAACTCCGCGATAGCGCACGTCGCTTGCTGGGCGTCTTGTTCCCCATGATTCCCATGATCGGACATACTTCCCGGGGGGCGCTGGTGGATGTCCATCACAGCGGGTGAGGCTCAAGTCCTCGCAGTATCCGCGATTGCCGCAAAGCGTCTTGCGATTGGTGGCTAGCGGACTGAGATGGCGTCCGGGCAGGACTGGCGTACATGCTCCAGGAACTGCGGATAGCTGGTGCTTACTGCGCCGAAGCCCTCGATAACGGATGTACCCTCCACTGCGAGTGCCATCATCGCGGCGGCCATGGCGATCCGGTGATCGCCGCTGGTCCGAACTCGGGATGGCCCCAGCTTTGCCCCGCCACGGATGACCATGCCGTCCGGCTGCTGCTCTACTGGCACGCCGAAGCCGGCCAGCATGTCGGCGAGCACCGCGATCCGATCGGACTCCTTGAACCGCAGTTCCTCGGCACCGCGAATGCGCGTCACCCCTTCTGCCAGCGCTGCGGCCACGGCCAGCGCTGGGATCTCGTCGATGAGTCCGGGAATTTCCGCCTGCCCGATGTCGGTGCCGACGAGCTCGCTACTGCGGACGCGCACCGTGTGGCTAGCGTCAGGCTGAATCTCGATGTCCAGGTCGGCCCCCATCCTCCTGAGCGCGCAGATAAAGCCATCTCGCGCTGGTCCCAGATACAGCCGAGGAACGGTGAAGTCGCTGTCCGGCAAAGCCGCCGCCGCCGCGAGCCAGAATGCCGCCTGCGAAGGATCGGCAGGTACAGACTCGTCCAGGGATGACAGCCGGGATGGCCTGATCTGCACAGTCGTGCCATCGACAGATACCGGAACGCCTCGCGCGGCGAGCATTTCCTCCGTGTGCCTGCGGCTCGGCGCCGGCTCGCGAACTGTTGTAGGGCCGTCAGCCGTCAGCCCAGCCAGCAGGATTGCCGACTTCACCTGGGCCGAGGCAACGGGCGTCGTGTAGTCGATGCCGCGCAGCTGCCCGCCGCGTACGACCAGTGGCGGGTACCAGCCGCTCGATCGTCCGTCCACGTGGGCGCCCATCAGCCGGAGGGGCGCCGCGATCCTGTCCATCGGGCGGGTGGCTACGGAGGCGTCGCCCTGCAGGACGGTCAGGAAGGGCAGGCCTGCGGCAACGCCGGCCAGTAGGCGAATGCAGGTGCCGGAGTTGCCCGCATCGATCACGTGCGAGCTCTCGTGCAAGGCACCCCCGGTGATGCGTATCTCGTCGCCCGGCCCGCAGCTGACCTCAGCGCCGAGCGCCTTGACAGCCGCAAGCGTGTGGGCCACGTCCGACCCATCGGACAGCCCGCGGATCGTGCTCGTCCCGTCGGCCATGGCCGCGAGCAGAACGCAGCGATGCGATATCGACTTGTCCCCGGGCATGACCAGGACTCCGCGCAGGACGGCCTTTCCGGCAATACTCAGGGTCTCGGGTACCGCGGCGGTGCTCGCGGGGCCCGCGCCGCTGGCCGTCACGCGTGGCCTCCTCTGCCGTATTTGATGCTGGCTGGTATTAAAGTCTCATTGTAAGCAATAGGGCAGACCGATGGGCTGCCCGATTCCGAAGGCAGGATGAGCCCATGGCCAGCTCCGCCCGGTCCGCACCAGGTCCGCTCGAGCCGTTGCAGATGCAGAGTACCCCGGCGCTGATCGCCGACCGGCTTCGCTCGCAGATCCTCCAAGGCGCCTTCCCGGCAAATGCCCAGCTGTCGGAGGTGGACCTGGCTCAGCAGCTCCAGGTGAGCCGCGGACCTATCCGCGAGGCGATGCAGCGACTGATTCAGGAGGGCTTGCTTCGGGCCGAGCGCAATCGCGGAGTGTTCGTCGTAGAGCTCGGCCAGGATGATGCGCGTGACGTCTACCTGGCTCGCGGAGCTATTGAGCGAACGGCGGCCGGGATCGTGACGAAGCAGCCGCCCGAGGTCGTCCTGCTCGAGCTGCAGGAGATCGTGGACAGGCTTGCCGCCTCGATCGGCGGGGCCTGGACGGACACGATCGCCCACGACCTGGCATTCCATCAGACACTCGTGGAGGCCGCAGGCAGCCCGCGCCTCAGCCGGATGTTCCGGACACTCATTGCCGAGACTCAGCTCTGCCTGACCAGGCTTGAGCCGTTCTACAACGGCGGGTCGGATGTTGTCGTTGAGCATCAGGCCATCCTGGACGCCGTGCGGTCCGGTAATGCGCGCGCCGTAGACCGGCTAGTCCGGCTGCACATGGACGCCTCGGCGGCACGCCTGTCAGTGCCGACGCCAGTTCCGTAGCCGGCGCCTCTGCCGACGTCGCGGCGGCAGGCCGGCCCCTCGCGCCGCATCTCAGAGATGGCCTGGCCCGCCCGGCGACGACGGGCAATCACCATTTCATGTAGTGGATATGATTGTAGGATTGTATGCGCTACGGTTGTGAGCATGACGGAGCGTGCGGGCGCATGACCGGAAGACGAGCGGCTGACGGGCCCGACCCGGCTCGCGTCACGCAGCTGCTCGCCATTGAGCGCGAGCGTTTCGCGGCATCCCACCCCAGGGCACTGGAGTTTCGTGATCGTGCCGAGCAGAAGATGCTCTACGGGGTCCCGATGAACTGGATGACCCGCTGGGCAAGCCCGGCGCCGATTGTGGTGGCCAGCGCACGCGGGGCAGAGGTCGAGGACACTGACGGCAACCAGTACGTCGACTTGTGCCTCGGCGACACCGGTGCCATGGCGGGCCATTCGCCTGGTCCGGTAGCCGAGGCGGTCGCGCTCCAGATGGGCCGCGGGGCGACGCTTATGCTGCCTACCGAGGACTCAGCCTGGGTCGCCGAGGAGATGTCGCGGCGCTTCGGGATGGCCCGATGGCAGTTCTGCCTCACAGCTACCGATGCGAACCGTTTCGTCCTGCGGCTGGCGCGGCAGATCACGGGGCGCGGGCTGATCGTCGTGCATAACTGGTGCTACCACGGCTCAGTGGATGAGACCCTGGCAACCCTCGACGAATCGGGGGCAGTCACAGCGCGCCTCGGCTCCGTAGGACCCGCACTTGATGTATCGCAGACGACTCGCGTGGTCGAGATTAACGACCTCGGCGCACTGCAGCTGGCCCTGGCCGACCGGCGCGTGGCCTGCGTGCTGGTCGAGCCTGCCCTGACCAACATCGGCATCGTGCTCCCGGATCCGGGCTACCACAGTGAACTCCGCCGTATCACTCGTGAGACTGGCACGCTGCTGGTCATCGACGAGACGCATACGATCTGCGCCGGGCCGGGCGGCTATACCGGTCGAGAGGGTCTTGAGCCAGATTTCCTGACCATTGGCAAGACGATCGGCGGCGGGGTGCCGGTCGCGGCCTACGGGATGAGTGCCGCCGTGGGCTCGTCGGTGATCGGGAGTACTTTCTGGCACGAGGCCGACGTCGGCGGAGTCGGCGGAACCCTGGCCGGTAACGCGCTGTCCATGGCCGCATCCCGCGCGACTCTGGGGCACGTGCTTACCGATGCGGCCTTCGAACGGATGGAGGCTCTGGCCATCCGGTTCACTGAGGGTGTCACCTCGGTGATCGCCGAGCGGGGACTCCCCTGGCACGTGACCCGGCTGGGCTGCCGGGCTGAGTACCTGTTCAGTCCGCAGCCGCCCCGGAACGGCGGCGAGGCAGCCCGCGCGGGCGATGCTGATCTCGACGACCTGCTGCATCTGGCGATGCTGAACCGCGGCGTGCTGCTGACCCCGTTCCACAACATGGCGCTGATGTCGCCGGCGACGACCGCGGCGCAGATCGATATCCACACCGCCGCTTTCACGCAGATTGCGGACGAGCTCTTCAGCTGAGGACGGCCGCGTGAGCCGCCATGTCGGGCCCTTTCCCCGGGTGCCGGTAGTTGGCACCTGCCTGCGCCCAGCACGGCAGCAGGATGAATCCGGTGCCGACGGCTCGGGCCTGCCCGGAGCTGAGTCCGCCTCACAAGACTCCTATTATCTGATAGTTGACAACCTATCCGCAGGTTGTTGACATTCCTGCGAAACAAGCAATACGTTCGCGTTGGCAGGCGAAGAGAAGGAGAACAATGCGGCGCGCCGGGTCACGCAGAATCCACCAGGTTCATGCCCGCGAGGTGCTGGACTGCCGCGGCCTTCCCACAGTTCAGGCCGATGTCATCCTCGAAGACGGGTCACTCGGCCGGGCTGACGTGCCGGCCTGCTGCTCGACCGGGGCCCACGAGGCCCGGGAGATCCGCGACGGCGGCTCCCGGTACGGCGGATTCGGGGTTCGCCGGGCAGTCGCCAACGTGACCGACGTCCTCGGGCCAGGCGTCATCGGCCAGCCGGCCGACTGCCAGCGGGAGCTCGACCAGCTCCTAGTCCGGCTCGACGGGACGGCGGACAAGTCCGCGCTCGGCGCGAACGCGATACTCGGCGTATCGCTGGCAGCCGCTCGCGCGGCAGCGGCGTCGGCGGGCCTGCCGCTGTACCGGTACCTCTCGTCGGACGGCTACGTGCTGCCGGTGCCGCTGGTGAACCTCATCAACGGCGGCCGGCACGCGGCGGGACAGCTGGAGTTCCAGGAGTTCATCGTCATCCCGACCGGCGCGGCGTCGTTCGGCGAGGCGCTGGCGGAGAGTTCCGAGGTCAACCTGGCGCTCGGGAGCGTACTGGAAGAGCGGTACGGGCGCGGCGCCCTCGTGCTGGGGGACGAAGGCGGCTACGTGCCGCCGGTCTCAGACCCGCGTGAGGCGCTGGAACTGCTGCATCTCGGCGTGCAGAGAGCCGGCTACGAGGGACGCTTCCAGTACGGGCTCGACTGCGCGGCCACGCATTTCCACGATGCCGAGGACGGTTCCTACCAGGTGGCCGCTAAGCGGCTCAGCCGCGACGATCTGCTGGAGCTCTACCTCGAGCTTGTGCGGGACCTGGGTGTCGTCACGATCGAGGACCCATTCGCCGAGGATGACTTCGAGAGCTTCGCGCTGCTGACCGCGCAGTCAGGCATCCAGATCGTGGGCGACGACCTCTTCGTCACGAACACAGGCCGACTGCGGCGCGGCATCGAGCAGGGCGCCGCGAACGCGCTGCTCTGGAAGGTCAACCAGATCGGCACCCTGTCCGAGGCACGGGACGCGGCGGCACTGGCCACCAGCCACGGCTACGGAGTCTGCGTTTCCGAGCGCTCTGGTGAAACCGAAGACGCCATCATCGCTGACCTTGCCGTCGCGCTGAACGCCGGCCAGATCAAAACCGGCGCGCCGGTCCGGGGCGAGCGAACGTCGAAGTACAACCGGCTGCTGCAGATCGAGGAGGAACTCGGCAGCTCGGCTTCTTACCCCGGCAGCCGCTTCCCCAGGACTGCCTGAGCGGCTCACCATGACAACCAGTGCCGCAACCGCCGAGTCGCAGGGCCGGCCCGCGGGGCTGGACGGCCTGACGCCGATCCGTAACGCAAGCCAGCTACTGGACCATGGGCATACGGAGCTGCGCCGGGTCGTGCTCGACGTGGCCGCTGCGGGCCTGCGGGCGGCGGACCCGGCTCTGGCCGTTGAGAGGCAGGTTCGGCTTCACAACGGGCTGCTGCGGGCAGGAGACCAGTGTTTCGACCTGGACGCGGTGCGGTCGGTCATCCTGCTCGGAGCAGGCAAAGCATCGCTGTCGATCGCCGCGGCGATGGAACGTATGCTCGGCGACCGCGTCACCGGGGGCCTGCTCATCGGCTGCCACGGCACCAGCCGCAGCCAGATCCGGACTGAGGTCCTGGAGGCCGACCATCCGGTCCCGAGCGCCGCGAGCCTGGCGGCTGGGCGCAGGCTCGCGGCGATTGCCGATGGCCTCGGCCCCGGAGACCTGGTCATCACCGCATTCACCGGCGGCTCATCGGCGCTGGCCTGCCTCCCGCCCGAGGGCGTTCCCTTCGCTGCCAAACAGCATCTGCATTCCCTTCTGCTGGATAGCGGCGTGTCAATTGCGGAGATCAACACGGTGCGCAAGCACGTCTCGGCACTGAAAGGCGGGCGACTCGCCGACCGGCTGCATGGCGCCTCCGTCCTCAACTTCACCGTGTCTGATGTCGTCGGAGACTCGGTCGACCTGCTGTGTGATCCCGTAGTCCCGGACACGACCAGCTCGCGGGACGCCGTCGCCGTCCTCGAGCGGTGCGGACTGTGGTCCGAGATAGCACCCGAGGTGCGGCAGCACCTGCTCAGCGAGCGATCTGAATCGCCGTCGCTGGCTGGCGCCGACATCACTACGGTCGTCCTGCTCACCGGCGCCGTCGTTGTCGAGCACATGGCCGAAAGGGTCCGGGAGCTGGGCCGCCAGCCGGTGATCCTCGGCTCCGCGTTCGAGGGCGAGGCTGCGACTCTCGGCGGCTTCGTGGGAACGCTCGCCGCGGAGTCCTCAGCCCGCAGCCGGCCGTTCGCGCCGGGCTCGGTGCTGGTGGGAGCGGGCGGCGAGGCGACAGTAGCGATCCGGCGCTCCGGTGAGGCGAACGTGGGCCTCGGCGGGCCGAATCAGGAGACCGCGCTTGGCTTCGCACGCGCGGTGGCGCGCGGCCGGACGGCGGTGGCCGGCGCTTTCCTGGACAGCGACGGATCGGACGGGGGCACCGAGGCCGCCGGCGGCTGTGTCGACAGCACCACCGCCGCCCGCGCCGCCGTGGCGGGCGTCGACCTGGGCTATGCCTTCGCCCGTCATGACTCTGCCGCGGCCCTCGGGCTACTGGGGGACCTGGTCATGACCGGGGCGACCGGGACGAACGTCTCCGACCTGTGGGTCGTCGCGATCGACGCGGCCGACCACGATGCGGTCGGCTCCGGTGCGGCCGGCACTCCGGCAGGTGCCCCGTGACCGCGCGGCACCAGGTGGTCATTGTCGGCGGAGGGCACAACGGGCTGGTCGCCGCTTTCTACCTGGCCCGCGCGGGCCTGGCGCCGCTTGTGCTCGAGCGGCGGGATTTCGTCGGGGGCGCGTGCGTGACCGAGGAATTCGCGCCCGGGTTTCGCGCGTCCACCGGGGCTTACGTGCTGTCCATGCTCCGGCCTGCGGTGTGGCGGGACCTAGGCTTGACACGCCGCGGGATCCGGGTGTCTGCGGCCGGGCCCACGCTGAACTTGCTGCCGGACGGGACGCCGCTGCTGCTCGGGGACGACCCCGTGCAGGCAGCGGAGGCGGTCTCCCGGCACTCCAGGGTCGACGCCAGTGCGCTCGGCAGCTTCGAGGCCGAACTCGGCCAGCTGGCTCAGGTGCTGCTTCCGACCATGGATCTCCCGGCGCCTGATCCGTCGCTTCGCCGCGCCAGGGACCTCGCGGCCGCGTCGCGCCTGGCGCGGACCGCGGTGCGGAATCGCGCCCTGGCCGCCGCCACGCTCCGCCTGCTCGTCTCCTCCGCTGGTGCCTTCCTGTCGGAGCGGTTCGAGAGCGACATCGTGCGGGCCGCGCTCGGCTGGCACGCCGTCAATGACAGCACGGCCGGGCCGTTCAGCGCCGGGACCGGGATCGTCCTGCTCCACGATCATGCCTCCGGGGATCCGGCCGGCGGGATCCGCCAGTGGGGCTTCGTCGACGGCGGCATGGGCCAGGTAACAGCCGCGATGGCGGAGGCTGCCATCGAGGCCGGGGCCACCATCAGAACCGGCGCGTCAGTGGCGGCCATCCGCGCGGAGTCGGGCACGGTGCGCGGTGTGACCCTCGAGTCCGGGGACCAGATCGACGCTGCCACCGTGCTCTCCAATGCCGACCCCCGGCACACGTTCTTGTCCCTGCTCGGCGAGGATTCGCTGCCCGCCGAGTTTGCCCGCTCGATCCGCTCTTTCCGATGTGAGGGCACGAGCATGAAGATCAACCTGGCGCTAGCAACGCTGCCGCGGATCCGCGGCGATCACTCAGCAGAGCCGCAGCCCTACCATCGCGGCATTCTCGAGATCGGCCCGCCTCTCGAGGTTCTCGATGAGCAGCAGGCGCGCGCACGCCGCGGCATCGCCGCCGAAGGCTCGCATATCGAGATCTGCTTCCCCACAGTCCATGACCCCTCGCTGGCCCCGGACGGCCGCCACATCGCGACCATCGACGTCAACTCCCAGCCCTACACGCTCGAGTCAGGCGGCTGGGACGACCGGAAAGAGAAGGTGGCGGACCGGGTCATCAGCGAACTTGGCGAGCTCATCCCCGATCTTCCCGGCGCGGTTATCGGCCGCCAGGTTCTGTCACCGCTTGACCTGGAGCGGGTACTCGGCCTGACCGGGGGCCATGCCCTGCACGGCGAGATGACCCTCGATCAGCTCTTCGTCTTCCGGCCCGCGCTGCACTATTCCGACTACCGGACACCGCTGAACGGTCTCTACCTGTGCGGCGCCGGAACGCATCCGGGCGGCGGAGTGACCGGTGCGAACGGGCGCAACTGCGCGGCGGCGGTGATTGCTGACCGGCGGGCTCGCCGATGGCGCCGGCAGCGGGAGGCCGCGCGATGACACCACTGCGGTTCGAGGGACGACCGGTGCCCGATATCGTGGTCCGCCCGCCGGGGCCGCGCAGTCAGGCGCTGCGCGGGCGCGAGCGGGCCGTCCTGTACCGCGGCACCGGCGAGCACCTTGCCCCGCTGGTGATGGCCCGCAAGTCAGGCCTGGTGGTGGAGGATGCTGACGGCAACCTGCTGCTTGACATGGCCAGCGCATCGGCGTCAGTACCGCTGGGAGCATGCCATCCGCGGCTCGTCGAGCACGCCGCCTCGGCGCTGCGCCGGTACGGCAACGAGGACTCGCATGTGCTCACCACCGAGCTCGTGGCTCCGCTGGCCGAGCGGCTAGTCGCGCTCGCGCCGCGCACCTGCACTCGTGTCGATTTCGCGCTGAACGGCACAGAGGCGGTCGAGATCGCGATCCGGTTGATGCGCCGCGCTACCGGCCGCCCGATCATCCTCGGGTTCTTCGGCGGATACCACGGGGAGACAACGGCCACGGCGTCGCTGGGCGCCGAGCAAGCGGAGCTCAGCCGGGGCGTGCGGCCTCTCGTTCCGGGCTTCGCTCACATTCCGTACCCCAATCCCTACCGCAACCCGTTCGCTGCCCCTCGCCCCGGCGGCTCGGGCGATGCCACGGTCGACTACCTGCGCGACTACGTCCTGTTCCATGCGATCGACCCGGCCGACGTGGCGGGAGTCGTCATCGAGCCGGTGCTTGGCTCCGGCGGAGTGGTCATGCCTCCCCCGACCTTCTTCCCGGCCCTGGCCGAGCTGTGCGCCGAGCACGACTGGCTGCTGTGCGCTGACGAGGTGAAGACGGGCTGCGGCCGGTGCGGGGCGTTTCTGGCGGTGGAGCGGCTCGGAGTCGAGCCTGACGTCATCTGCCTGGGCAAGGGCCTGGGCGGCGGAGTTGCCCCGATAGGCGCGGTGCTCGGGTCCGAGCGCATGCTCGGGTCGTTTGACGATGTCTCCACTGGCAGCACCTGGGCATGGCTCCCGGCCGGTTGTGCTGCCGCTCTCGCAACCCTCGATGAGCTGACCCGGCCAGGCGTCATGGAACACGTCCTGGCGATCGAGGAGCGCTCGCTGGCCGCTTTCGGGGCTCTGGCGGACAGCTTTGACGCCCTCGGCGATGTCCGAGCCGTCGGCGCGCTGACAGCCCTGGAGTTCGTCCGCGACCGGGAAAGCAAGGAACGGGATCCCGGTTTGCAGGACGCGGTGGCCCGCGAGGTGCTCGCACGAGGCCTGATCACCGATTCCAGCACGTCATCACTCAACATCCAGCCTTCGCTCGTGACACCGCTCGAGGTTATCGACCAGGCCGCGAGCATCGTGGCCGGAGCGATCGCGACGGTCCTGGCCCGGACGCCGGCCAGGCGGACAAGGCCGCCGGGAGGAGGCTCCGGTGAAATGGGGTGACTACCTCCTGCGCAGGGTGGCATTCACGGTCGTCACGATCTTCGTCGCGATCTCCCTCAACTTCTTGCTCTTCCGGGTGCTGCCAGGCACCGCCGTCTCGAGTCTCGCGAGAGTGCCGAATGCCACGATTCAGCTGAAGCGCCACCTGACGGCTGAATTCGGTCTCAATCTTTCGCTCGGCACGCAGTATCTCGACTACCTGAAGCAGCTCTTCCACGGGAATCTCGGGATTTCCTTCGCCAACCAGCAGCCAGTCACCGCGAACCTGGCCACCGCCCTGTACAACACGCTGCCGGTCGTCACGATCGCGACAGTTCTCTCGCTGATCCTGGGAGTCGGCACCGGCGTGCTCTCGGCCTGGCGCCGCGGCACCGTCACCGACCAGGTGAGCACCAACGCGGCGATCGTCTTGTACGCGCTGCCGACCCAGTGGATTGCCCTGGTACTCCTGATCGCGTTTTCCAGGTACCTGCCGACGGCCGGGACCTCAAATCCGTTCGCCGTGACAGCGCCGCCGTTCTGGCAGCACCTCGGGGATGTCTTCGCGCACATGGCGCTGCCCGCAGCCACACTCGTCCTCACTCTTTACGGCGGCAACACGCTCATTGTGCGCTCGGCGCTACTGGAGACCCTCGGGGAGGACTACATGCTCACCGCCCGGGCTAAGGGCATCGGCCATCGCCGGATGATGTGGTCACATGCCCTGCGGAACGCAATGCTTCCGATCACCACCCTGGTGACGCTCTCCCTCGGCTCCATCGTCGCCGGCGCGATCCTGATGGAAGTGGTGTTCTCCTGGCCGGGCATCGGCTCCGCCCTCTACCAGGCCGTTGAGCAGCGGGACTATCCGATGCTTCAGGGCGGCTTCTTGCTCTTCACAGTGTCCGTCGTGCTCTTCAACCTGCTTGCCGACCTGATCTACTTCAAGCTCGATCCGAGGATCTCCCGGTGAGCGGGAGCCAGGCGCTCCCAGGGCCGCCCACCGACCTCGCCGCCAGTTCGGCTCCGCTGTCGCCGGACGACTCCCGGCCGGGCCGGGGACTGCGGCGGATGGCACGTCAGACAGTGGTCATCATGCGCGAGCGGCCATCCACGGCCGTAGGCCTCGGGCTCCTCACCTTCTTCGTACTCATCGCCGTCATCTCACCGTGGATCGCGCCGTACTCCAGCGCGGTGGCGAGCGGCCCGGTCTACGCGGCGCCGTCCGCCCGCCACTGGCTCGGTACGGACGACGGCGGGATCGACGTCCTCAGTCTCGTCCTCATCGGCGGGCGGATCTCCCTGATCGTCGGGGCGGCGGCGACCGCCGTGGCGATGGGCGTGGGCGGCCTGATCGGCATCCTGTCGGGTTACTTCGGCGGCTGGGCCGACATGCTGCTGATGAGAATTACCGATTACTTCCTCGTCGTGCCCGACCTGGTCCTCATGATCGTCGTCGCCACCTTGTGGGGACCGAGCCTGCAGCACGTGATCCTGGTCATCGGGCTGTTGCTGTGGACCTCCACGGCGCGCATCGTCCGGGCCGAGGTGCAGAGCGTCAGGGAACGGACCTATGTGCGCCGGGCCCGGACGGTCGGCGCCCGAAGCACGTCCGTCATCGTCCGCCATATCCTGCCTCAGATTGCACCGCTGCTGATCGCCAACACCGTGCTCAGCGTCGCGATAGCGATCTTCGACGAGACCTCGCTCGACTTCCTGGGCCTCGGTGACCCGAACGGCGTCAGCTGGGGGGTCATTCTCGAGCACGCCAACGACCGGACCGCCGTGAGCTACGGCGCGTGGTGGACAGTGGTGCCGCCGGGACTCTGCATAGCAGCTGTCATCGTCGGCTGCTACCTGCTGGGCCAGGGCCTGGAGGACGCGCTCAACCCGCGCCTGCGGATCTCCCATTTCGCCTTCAGAAGCTGGCGGTTCCGGCCGCTCGTCGGGCGCGGGAAGGAGGCATTGTGAGCCTGCTGGAGGTCAGAGGCCTGGAGGTGTCCTTCGACATCACCGGTGGCGAGCTGCACGCAGTCCAGGGAGTTGATTTCAGCCTTGACCCCGGCGAGCGGCTCGGCCTGGTCGGCGAGTCGGGGTCAGGGAAGACAACGACGATCCTGGCCCTGATGGGCCTTCTCCCGCCCAACGCCTCGGTCACCGGCGATGTCCGCCTGGCGGGCACGGACCTGCTTTCAGGCGGGGAACGGGGCACGGGCGGCTGGCGCTGGAGTGAGGTCGCCACGGTCTTTCAGGGGGCCATGAGCGCGCTCAACCCGATCCGCACGGTGGGCTGGCAGATCACCGAGCCCATGATCGTGCACGGCACCGCGTGGGGGGCGGCGGCACGGTCGCGGATGCGCGACCTGCTCTCCCTGGTCGGCCTGGCCCCGGCGATCGAGCGGTCCTACCCGCACGAGCTGTCAGGCGGCATGCGGCAGCGGGCGGCGATCGCCATGGCGCTGGCATGCGAGCCGAAGGTGCTGCTCGCGGATGAGCCCACCACCGCGCTGGATGTTGTCGTGCAGGCAAGCATCCTCGACCTGCTCGGCAGGCTCACCGCGGAGCTGGGCCTGGCGCTGGTGCTGGTCACGCATGATCTCGCTGCGGCGACGGCAACCTGTGACCGGCTGGCCGTGATGTACGCGGGCCGTTTCGTCGAGGAGGGGCCAGCCGGCGAGATGGCGCGTATGCCCGAGCATCCTTATACGCGACGGCTGTTCGCGGCCACTCCTGACCTTTTCGGCAACCGCATCGTGCTGTCCATACCGGGGGCTCCGCCGCGGCTGGACCGGCCGATCGAAGGTTGCCCGTTCGCTCCGCGGTGTGACGTCAGCTTCGAGCGCTGCGCCGAACGGCCGGCCCTGCGCCCGGTGGCCGCCGGGCGGCGGTCCGCTTGCCATCGCTCGGTGCCAGCCGGCGACGACGCGGGCACTGGTAACGCCGAGGCCGGCCCGGCGGGCCGGGGCGGTGCCATCGCCCAGCCGGATGCCTACCTGACTCCGGGCGCGCCCGTTCACGGTGCCGGGGCCCCAGCCGATGGCGCCGGACCCCCGGCTGACGACGGAGCTGGCGAGAGCGCCGACGGTTCCGTCCTCCGGCTGGACGAGGTCTGCGTCGCCTTTCCCCGGCGGCGTGGTCTCGGCGATGTCCTGCGCTCGCGGCCACGACTGAACGTACGCGCCGTCGACGGGATCTCGTTGCGGCTCCGGGCCGGGGAGATGGTGGCGATTGTCGGGGAGTCGGGTTCAGGCAAGACCTCGACGGCGCACGCGATCGTCGGGAACGTGGCGACCACCCGCGGCAGCGTGGAGGTCGCCGGCCGCAGTCTCGCCGTCATGGACCGTCATGAACGGCGCGGCGTGCCGCGACGGGTGCAGCTCATCTATCAGGACCCGTACGAGTCTCTTGACCCCAGGATGCGCGTGCGGGCCATTCTCAATGAGCCGTTGCGCGTCAACCGCATCGGCAAGGGGCGGCGAGACCGGCAGCGGCTCGCCGCGGAGGCGCTCAGCCGGGTAGGCCTGGATCCGCCCGAGCTCTTCGCCGACCGGTTCCCGCACGAGCTGTCCGGCGGTCAGCGCCAGCGAGTGGCGATTGCGGCTGCGCTGGTGATGAGGCCGGCCATCATCGTCGCCGACGAGCCCGTGTCGATGCTCGACGTCTCGGTCCGGGCCGAGGTCCTCGACGTGCTCGACATGCTCCGCCGGACCGAGTCGGTCGCGGTGCTGATGATCACTCATGATCTCTCGACGGCCGCGCATTACGCCGACCGGATCTGCGTCATGTACCTGGGCCGCATCGTCGAGGAGGGTCCGGCGAGCGAGGTAGTGAGCGCCCCGCGCCACCCCTACACCCGCGCACTCATCGCCGCCGTGCCCGGAGCTGACCGGGCGGCTGCGGCGCGTACCCTGCTGCCAGGCGAGATCCCCGACGGGTCGGCGATACCAGCCGGCTGCCGGTTCCATCCGCGCTGCCCGCTGGCCATCGCGCAATGCCAGGACCACGATCCGCAGCTTGTCATCGTCGGCGCGGATCACGCTGCGGCGTGCCCGGTCGCGTCATGAACGCCGCCGGGCCGCCGGGCCGCCGCCGCGCCGGAGTCCGGCGCCGTGCGCTGCTGATCACGGTCGTCGCGTGCCTCGGCATCGTGCTGAGCGGGTGCGCGCGCGGCTATTCGCTGAACGACCCGGGGGTTCCCGGCTCCGGCGGCTTCCTGCGGATCGGCACTATAGCGGTGATCAACTCGCTGAACCCGTGGATCACCGTCGATCAGCTCAGCCTGGACATCCAGAGTGACATCTATCCCCGGCTAATCCAGTACAACCTGAAGACCCTCGACTTCGAGCCAGCCTTTGCCTCACGCTGGCAGCTTTCCGACCATGGCAGGACCTGGACGTTCACTACCCGCCCGGCGGCGCGGTGGTCGGACGGCAGTCCGCTGACAGCGAGCGACGCGGCGTGGACGATTGAGACGATGGTGCACCTGCAGAATGGCGCGGCGGCCGCCTGGGCAAGCGCGGTGGCCGGGGTGACCAGCGCGCGGGCGACGAGCCCGACGACGCTCGTCGTGACGTACTCCGCGCCCGCGGGGGACGCCCTGGCCAACCTGGAACAGATCCCTGTCTTGCCCGAGCATGTGTGGGCCCGGTACGCCCATGGCAAGGGCCAGGCCCTGACGACTGTCCCCAACGCGCCGCTACCGGGTCACCCGGTGGTGTCCGGCGGGCCGTTCGTCTTCGTCAAGTACTCCTACGAGCAGGTGCTCGTCTTCGCCAGGAACCCGAACTACTACGGCAAGCCCGCGCACATCGCGGGATTCGGCATCGAGTTGTTCTCCAACGACGACGCGCTAGTTGCCGCGATGCGGGCCGGAGAGGTTGATGCGGCAACCGGCGACCCGAACCTGCCGCCGACCGACGTGCGCCCGCTGCGGGAGAACGGCCTCAAGATCATCGCGCGGCCCGCCGTGGCATTCAACGACCTGATCATCAGCACCAACCCTGAGAAGACCGGGCATCACGAGCTGCTGAACCCGCTGGTGCGAGAGGCATTTGAGTACGCGACAGACCGCCCGACCATCGACCGGGTCGCCTACCTGGGCTTCGCTCAGGCCGGCGCCTCCATCATCCCGCCGGCTTCGGGCATGTGGTGGGATCCGGCAATCAAGCCGCTTCCCTTTGATCTCTCGAAAGCCAATCAGCTGCTCAACCAGGCAGGCTACCGGCTCGGGCCCGGCGGCATCCGTGTCGCCGACGGGCACCAGATGGCGTACACCGTGTACCTGTCGCAGGACAACGGCGGCGAGGGCATCCGCACCGGCGAGATCATGACCAGCGACTTCGCCAGGATCGGCGTCAAGCTGATGTTCGAGCCCACCGATGACGACGCGCTGAACTCCGACATCACAGCCGACCACTACCGGAAGTTCGACCTGGCGATGTGGGGCTGGGATACCTTCATCGACCCCACTTACATGCTCGACGCGATGACCTGTGACCAGTGGTATGGCAACAGCGACTCCGGCTACTGCAACAAACGCTACGACCAGCTCTACGCGCAGCAGGCTGCGACGACGAACGTCGCCGCGAGGGTCAAGATCGTCCGCGAGATGCAGCAGATCGTCTTCAATGCCCGGCCGTACATCGTGCTGCAGTACCTCGATGTGCTCGAGGCATGGAACCCGCTGTGGACCGACATCGTCGAATCGCCTGACGGCTGGTTCAACCAGCTCTCCTCGGATGGCCAGACCTCGGTACGGCTCCGCGGTGGCTCATGAGAACTCTTCGGCTGCGCAGCCGCTCGTCGTGAGCCGCATCCGCTGGGTCCAGGTCATGGCGGTCGGGACGGTCGGCCCAGGGTTCCGTTATACCGAAGCGCTGCCGGCGCCGCACAACACCACGACGATCGTCCGCATCGTCGATGAGGAGGGCCGCGAGGGCCTCGGCGGATACGATGCCGACTCGGGTCCCGACGGTCTGTAAAGCACCGGTGACCGGCGCCCGTAACACCGCGTGGCGCACTTCGACGCTGGAGTGCGGATGCACTGCCTCGACGTAAGTTTCGGCACGAGTCCACCTGACGACACGAGCGGCGCGTCCGACGCTGCAGGCTGCGCTCACCCGTCCGGTTCAGAACATGGGCTGTTCGACGAAAAGTCGTAAGACCAGCGCGTTCCTCGCCTGGATCAACCGTCCACCCGCGTCGATGCGCCCGAGCTCGACCGGTGCGAACCCGATGTCGGCGGCGAGGCGTGCGACGGCAGCGCTCGCGGACGCGTCGTTCGACGCAACGAAGACGACCTTCTTCCCGTGTTCCAGAGGAATCTGCCGCTCCAGGACGTTCGCCGGCAACTGGTTGAATGCCTTGACCACCGACGCATCGGGGAAAAAGCCGGCGACGACCTCGGTCGACAAACGTCCGCCGAGAATGGCCTCGGAATTGGGCACCAGGAAGGCGTTGGTCGCGTCGACGACGATGTGCCCTCGCCACGACGGCTTCAGGGCACCGAGCGTCTCGGTGGCAAGAAACGGTATGGCCAACACCAGCACATCCGCGTCGAGGGCGTCGTCGAGTGTGGCCGCCCGGACCCACGGTTCGACTTCTCGGGCCAGATCACGGAACGAGTCGGGACCACGGGTGTTGGCGATGAATGCCGGCCGGCCATGCCGGGCGAAGGTGCGGGCGAGCGCGGCCCCGACGTTGCCGGTACCAATGATCGCGACGTCTGTGCTCATGATCAATCCCTCTTCTCAATCTCGAAGGTGTGGACCTGTTTGGTGGGGACGCGCGATCAACGACGGCGCGAGCGACTCCCCGACCCGCCTCGATCAGGAGACGTCATCGGTAGGACCTGGGGCGGGTTCCAGTGAACCGTCCCGGAGTTTCCGGAGGCCCTGATGTGCCCCGAGTTTCCCGGAGTCGGGATGCTGGATGGTGGTCATGCTACGGGCTCGATGGGGTTGGCCCGTAGTTCGTATTCGATCGGGGTTAGCATTCCCAGCGCGGAGTGTCGCCGCCGCCGGTTGTGGAAGATCTCCAGGTACTCGAACAGTGCATTGGCCAGCTCGATCGGGGTTTTCCATCGCTGCCGGTTGAGCAGCTCAGTCTGGACGCGGCCCCAGAACGACTCGATCATCGCGTTGTCGTAGCAGTCTCCGATCGAGCCCATCGAGGGCAGCAGGCCGAGGCGCGGGCCCGGTCGGTGAACGCCCCTTGAACCTGAGCCGAACACGGCGATCGCCGCCATCAGCACGCGCTTGCCGCCGCAGCGGTCCCCCAGCCAGCCTGAGGCGGGCATGAACACGGCAGGCTGACCGAGAACGCGATCGACACGCGGGACGCGTCGCCGGCGTGCCGAGGTCGTGGCCGATGGACGGCAGCGCGACGTTCACGATCGAGGTGTCCATTACGCTCATGAACATCGCGGCCACGTAGACCACGCTGACGGCGACCTTCTGGTTCACCCGAGCAGCGCCCGCGCTCCGCCCGCTCATCGGATGCTCACGCCGAAGCGGCCGGCGTGAACAGCTCGGCCAGTCCGTCCTCGAGCGAGGTCGGCGGACGGCCGAGCAGCGTCTGCAGGTCGGTGCTGGTTTCGTCGAGCTGGTTATCGCGGACGTCGGCGAAGGACCCGGTGAGGTGCCGCGCCAGCTCCTCGGGCACTCCCACCGTGACGGCGTGGGCGACGAAGTCGTCATCGCTGACCGGCGCGTAGGTGACGGTCGATCCGGAGATCTGGCTCAGCGCCCGGGCGACGTCCTCGAAGGTGTAGGCGCGGGGTGCGGCGAGCACGTAGGTGCGGTCGCCTCCTGTGTGATCGAGCATCGCGTTGGCCGCCGCCTCGCCCAGCTCGCGCCGCAGCGCGAACGCGACCGCCCCATGCCCGGTGGGCAGGCGAATGCCCGCCTTGAAGACGGCCGGGCCCCCGAGAAAGAGCGGCAGCGTGTCGAGGTACAGCGCGTTGCGGAAGATCACCGCGGGTACGCCGCTTTCGCGGATGCTCGCCTCGGTCTCGAAGTAGTCGCGCAACATGGCGTTCTTGGAGCCCTCTACGTCCCTGAGCGCGCGGCTAGTAAAGCCCAGCAGCCCGACGCCGGCCGCTTTCGCGGCGTCGATCACGTTCTGGTGCTGCTGTGCCCGCTGAGCGAACTCGCTGGAGGCGACCAGCAGGACGCGGTCGGCTCCCTTCATCGCCTGGGCCAGCGAGGCGGGGTCGCCATACTCGCCGACCCGGATCGACACTCCCTGCCGCTCGAGGTCGGCCGCCTTGCCCGGATCGCGGACGAGGACCGCGATCTCCGAGGCGTCGGTGCGGGCCAGCAGCTGGCGGACGACGGCCGCGCCCAGCTGCCCGGTAGCTCCGGTTACCAGGATCATGATGCTCATACCCGGTGACCGCGAACGGTTTCCCGTCCAGCGGCCCTCCCGATACCGTCCTGCGCCCGCCGCCAGGTTCCGGCTCATCCATGACGCTCCTCCCAGCACAGCTGGTTGACGAAACGAATAAAGCCACGAGCAAGCCGGCCCCTTCGCTCCCCGCCCCACCGCGCCAGGCAGGAGGATCAGCACTACTACGAGCCGGTCCGACTGCCAGCCCGGCGACGGTTTCGCCCCTCGCGCCACCCGGCGCTTGCGGGCATCCCTCTCGCCGCCCCCGCCAGGGAACAGCATTATCCGGGCTGGCCCTCCGCCGTTCCGTGCAGACGCCGCAGACCAGGCTCGCGCCACCTCTACGCCGGGCACCACCTGGCCAGCAATCCGGGCAACCGCCAGGCTCATCCCGGAGACTTAGCTGCTCCCCGGTTCCGATGCCACCTTCAACCCGATAACGACGCCTCAACGGTGAACGCCCCCCGCCAGCAACACCGGCACGGGCGCTTTCAGCGCAACGCCTTCCTGGTCCCCGCCTGACACCTCAAGGGCGCCTTTTCCCCGGTCGCTCACCACGACAGCCTCACGACTTTCGCAGCACGAGGTGGCTTGAGATCACCCCCCGAAGGGCGATCCCGAGGGGCCACAAAACCCTCATCATCCGCACAGCACGACAAGACGATCACCTATCGATACGGCAACCTTCTTGTCTTCGACGCACACAGCCAACTCGGGGCAGTCCTGGGTATCGGCCGGGACCTGATCTATGACGAGATCCGGACGGGTAGCTGGCGACGGCACCGCCTACAACTGGCCGAGCGGGCCTAACAAGAGCTATGGATTCGCGTCGGGCGGGACACCGAGTCGGTCGGTGGAGGTGCACCGGGAGAGCGTCCGCGTCTTCCTCGCTATGATCGATCCCAATACGGGCTACATCGGGGACGACTGAGGGGAACCTTGGACCCGGCTGGCGGCTCGCGGCGGCTGGCCTTGCCTTGTTCAGCCTGCGGGTGCCCGGATGAGCGCGGGAGACGTAGCTGCGGGGAGGCTTAGGCCCGGCGGACACCGGCGCCCTGGGGCTGGTGTCCTCCTAGCGCGGTTGTGGTGACTGCCCCGGCGGAGCTGCCCTTTAGCCAGGCTGACCAGGACTTCTGCCAGTAGCCCCAGCCGTTGTCCCAGGCGAGCGCCCGCGGCGTGCCGGTGATGATCACCGGGTCGCCGCGGTAGGCGGTGTGCCGCCACCAGGCGGCGCCGTCGACGGTCATCCGGACGCAGCCGTGGCTGCAGTTCTCGTGGCCCAGGCACCAGAAGGCGCCGGGGCTCTGGTGCATGTACTCGCCGCTGTCGGAGATCTGCACGTCGTTGTAGACGAGTTCGTGGTAGTAGCCGGGCTGGCCCGGCTTGATGTTGGGCGAGGTCATCCATACCGAGTCGTAGCTGCCCATGGTGAGGTGAATGCCGCCGGTGGTGTAGAAGTCGTTGCCGAAAGCGTCGTAGCCGCCCATTCCGCCGCTGACCGGGATCGCCTTGGCGAGCGACCCGTTGATGTAGAAGTGGGCCCAATCGGTCTTCAGGTTGACCCTGACCACGTGCGAATTGCCGATCTTGAACGAATGGCGGAGGTCGCTTGCGCCCCACAGGCCCGGCCCGCCAGGGACGCCGGTCAGGTGCGCGGTGAGCAGCACGTGCTCGTGGGCCGGCCAGTAGCTCTGCGTACGGAAGACAACCTCGCTAGGTGAGGCCCAGAACCATGCGCCGGTGACCGGGACGTCGCTTTCGACCTCAAGCGCCTGCTCCACGCCGGCCCGGTCCGAGCGGGCCACGTCGTAGTTGAAGTCGACGATGATCGGCATGCCGATGCCGACGGTCTCACCGGAGTCGGGAGTGATGCTGCTGATCTGCAGGAGGCGAGCCGCGCTCCTGGTGCTGAAATGCGTGACCTCGGTCGTCGCGGCGCCCTTGCTGTTCCTGGCGACGGCGGTGACAGTGTAGGAGGTGGCGGGCTTCAGCCCCGAATGCGTCGACCAGCTCGTGCTGCCCGGTCCGTACTGCCCGGTGACGGCGGAGTTGCCGGACGCCACCGTGACCTGGGTAAGCGTGCCTCCAGACGCGGTGATCTGCACCGGAGTGTCGGGAGCGACCTTCGCCGCGCCGTCAGCCGGCGTCACGGTCACGGCCGCGGGCGGCGTGGGTTTGCTGACTAGCCGCTGCGCAACCGGATGCTCCGCCGCGGTCACCGAGCCCGTCGTCGCCACATACGTAATGGCGGCCGCCAGTACGAGTCCGCCAGCTCCCGCGACCAGCCATCGTCCGTTCCGCACTGCGGGCCTCGCCATCCACAAAAGACCTGAGATTTAGCGGAATAGTACCGGTTTCAGGAGCACGACTGGTTCGCCTGGCTGCGGCCTGCATCAGGGTCGCGACGCGTCACTGCAGGTAGCGAAACCCGACCGCACAATCGAGACGGACGCTCCCAGCGCCGATTCTGGGTCACTAACGATCAGCAACGGCAGACTGTTGCTCGACCACGCAGAACGTCCAGATCTCGGGCTGAGCACTCTGACGGCGGCAGATGCGGTCGACTCTGGCGCTCGCATGGCTCGCGTCTGCTGGCGCACCGGCTTCGTCACTCCAGGCCCGCCGGTCACAACAGCCTCAAACCAGGTCAAGCACGGAGCACTCCAGGGCCCTGCCGCTCCATGGGCTGCGAGCCGCCATTCTTTTTCATCCGAGGAACGCTTGCCTTTATAGGCGGCCTACGATCTGTTCGTCTATTAGGGCTGTTATAGAGGTTCGCTGGGAGCCGCCCCCTTCCACGTGGGCGGTTACGGTTACCACCGCTTCCTTATCCGGGGAGATTATGCAGAGCTGGCCGTAGAGGCCTGCCATTTTGTACGTTTTTTCCCGGGGGGTGCACCAGACGCCGAGGCCGTAGCTGTCCGAGAGGCGGAAGCCTTCGTCTGTTGGGTCCTTCACGGTCGGGACGGTTTCAGCCGCGATTCGTGCACAGTATTCGGCGGGGACCAGCTGGCGGCCTTCGTGGCGGCCCTCGTCTAGCAGGAGGCGGCCGAAGCGGGCCAGTTCGGACGTCCTCAGGTAGAGCGCGCTCTCCGCTACCGGATGGCCGAGGGGGCAGGTGTGCCACTGGGGGTTGTGGATGGCCAGCGGGGTGAAGAGGCGGGGCAGCAGGTAGTCGCGGACGTTGGCGCCGGTCGCGGCGCGCAGGGCGCGGGCCGCTACGTACGGGCCGATGCCGGTGTACCTGAAATACGTGCCGGGCTCGTGCGCCAGCGGGGTCGCGAAGAAGTCAGCGGCTAGGTCCGGGACTACGACGGGGTCGTAGGCGGACCAGGAGTACGGGCTGCCGGACGTCATCATGAGCAAGTGCCGGAGGGTGACCTGGTCCAGGCGGGGCGCGGCAGAGCCGGCTAGCTCGGGGTAGTACTTGAGGGCGGGGTCGTCCAGGGCGAGGAGGCCTTCGGCTTCGGCGATGCCAAGCGCTACGGACGTAAAGGTCTTCGAGACCGACCGCACGTCGACTCGGTCGTCCGAGCGGAGCCTGCGTTCGACCGGCTCGGCACCGCGGCGGTAGATGTGCACTCCGTAGAGTTCCATCCCCTCTCGTTCGGCGGACCGGACCAGGGCGTCAATGAGTTCTCGCATGGCGGGGAGCCTAATAGCGGGGTCTGACATTCGCGGCTGTCTGCGCCGCGTCACTATGGCCCCATGGCCCCGGAGTGTCGGTGCTTGACCGGGTTTGAGGCTGTTGTGACTGGCGGGCCTGGAGTGACGAAGCCGGTCGCCGAGCCCACCTCGACCCGATCAGCGTCCTCGCGCTCCCTGCGCGGGCGTGACCACCTACAAGGCCGTCAAAGTCGGCAACGTGCGCCCGGCCGACCTGGTCGCGATCTCCGGCGTCGGCGGCCTCGGCCATCTCGCCGTCCAGTACGCCAAGATCTTCGGCGGCACCGTAGCCGCGATCGAGGTCACCGACGAGAAACTGCAGCTCGCCAAGGAGCTCGGCGCCGACATCACCATTGACGCGCGGACCGAGGACCCTGCGGCTGTCCTGCAATCGCACGGCGGCGCAGACGTCGCCATCGGCCTGGCCGTCGACGACAAGTCTTTCGCCGCCGCCTATGCCGGCCTGCGCCGTGGCGGTCGGCTCGTGCTGGTCGCGTTGCCCGCAGCCGGCACGCTCCCCATCCCGGTCTTCGACACCGTGCTCAATGGGACTTCGGTGATTGGCTCCATCGTGGGCACCCGCGCCGACCTGCTGGACGTGTTCGCCTTGCATGCGGCCGGACAGACCCGGGTCATCTATGAGACCAGGCCCCTGGCCGCAGTCAACGACTCCATTCAAGAAGTCCTGCACGGCAGGGCAAAGGCACGCATCGTCATGACGCCCTAGGGACCAGACAACGTCGGCTACCAGCACAGGGAGTGAGCAATGCAAGGACAGCAGGAAGACATCGTTCCGCCTGCCGTGGCCGCGACGGCAACGCAGTTGCCGCAGCACGCACCGGCGGGCACGGTAAGCGGCCGAGTGGCCCTGGTCACCGGCGGCACCAGGGGAATCGGAGCCGCGATCTGCCACCGCCTGGCCGCTGAGGGCGCATCGATCGCGGCTGGCTACTGGCGTCAGCATGAGGGAGCCGAGAAGTTCCAGGCGTCCATGTCGGCCGAGTTTCCGGACCAGCTCTGCACGCTGCACGAAGGCAACATCGGCCTGGCCGACGACTGCCGGCGCGTCGTGCACGACGTCATCGAACAGCACGGGCGCCTCGACATCCTGGTGAATAACGCCGGGATCACTATCGACCGGACGGCCGCCAAGATGTCCGACGAGGACTGGCAACGCGTGATCGCCGTCAACTTGTCCGGCGCCTTCTTCATTGCCCAGGCCGCTCTTGAGCACATGATCGGGCGCGGCACCGGCCGGATCGTCAGCGTGTCATCGGTGATCGGCGAGACCGGCAATATCGGCCAGGCCAACTATGCCGCCTCCAAGTCTGGCCTTTTCGGCCTGACGAAATCGCTGGCCAGGGAGGCCATCTTCCAGCTGAACCGGGCGCAGCGGCCAGTGGGTGACGGCCTCGGCCTCACCGTGAACGCTGTCACCCCCGGCTTTATCGCCACGGACATGCTCGCCACCATTCCGGATCAGGTGCTCGCGCGCATCAGGGGACAGATTCCCGTCGGCCGGCTGGGCCGGCCTGAGGAAATCGCCCGCGTCGTGTGCTTCCTGGCAGCCGACGAGTCCGCCTATATCACCGGACAGATCTGGGCCGTTAACGGCGGCCTGGACATGTGAGAGGGAACGTCATGAATGATCTGCCAGACGTCGTCGTACTGTCCGCAGTGCGGACGGCCATCGGCCGGTACGGCGGCGGCCTGGCCGGCGTCCCGCCGTGCGACCTTGCCGCGACAGTAGTCCGGGAGGCAGTGCGGCGGGCCGGCGTTGAGCCCGCCGAGGTCGGCCACGCGGTCTTCGGCCACGTGATTCACACCGAGGCAAGAGACATGTACCTGGGCCGGGTCGCCGCAGTCAACGGCGGGCTGCCTGTCACCACGCCGGCCTTCACCGTCAACCGACTCTGCGGCAGCGGACTGCAGGCGATCGTCTCGGCCGCCCAGGCAATCCAGCTCGGTGATGCGGATGCCGCGGTAGCGGGCGGCGTCGAGTCGATGAGCCGCAGCCAGTACTGGCTGCCGGGATTGCGCTGGGGCCAGCGGATGCGCGACGGCGTGACCGTCGACGCCATGGTCGGAGCGCTAACCGACCCGTTCGACGGCTGCCACATGGGCGTGACAGCGGAGAACGTCGCGCGCGAGTTCGGGATCTCGCGCGCTGCTCAGGACGCACTGGCGGTCCAGAGCCACCAACGGGCGGCAGCCGCGGCAGCCGCTGGCTACTTCACCGAGCAGATAACTCCCGTCGAGGCGCCCGCGAAGAAAGGAACCGTCAGCGTGGTGGCTGACGAGCACATCCGGCCGGATGCCTCCGCCGAGGGCATGGCCAGGCTACGCCCGGCATTCGCCGACGACGGCACGGTGACAGCCGGGAACGCTGCAGGAGTCAACGACGCGGCCGCCGCCGTCATCCTTGCCAGCGGTGATTACGCCAGCCGCCACGGGCAGGCGCCTCTTGGCCGTCTCGTCGCCTACAGTCACGCTGGTGTGGAGCCGAGAATCATGGGCATCGGCCCGGTGCCAGCCGTCAGGCTGGTGCTGGAGCGCGCGGGCCTCAAGGTAGACGAGATCGATGTGTTCGAGGTGAACGAGGCGTTTGCCGCCCAGGCGCTGGCCGTCGTCCGCGAGCTTGGCCTGCCGCCGGAGAAAACCAATCCGAACGGCAGCGGCATCTCGCTCGGTCACCCTCTTGGCGCTACTGGCGCCGTCCTCGTCGTCAAGGCGCTGTACGAGCTCAGGCGGATAGCCGGCCGGTACGCGCTGGTAACCATGTGCATCGGCGGCGGCCAGGGCATTGCCGCGATCTTCGAGCGAGCATGACCAGGCACGAGGCGGCCTGGGAGGCTGCGGAGGCAGCTGCCGAGGCACTGGCGCCGGAGGCAGACCAGTTCGCATCGCTGGACCTGGCTGGCTTCGGCGAGTCGCTGGCCAGCGTGCTGACGCGCGCAGCGGGGCATCCCGGTGACGCCGCCGCCGTGCTGCGGTACTGGGCCAGCATGGCCCGGATCGGGCCGGTGACCGCGGCGCGCTGGCTAGGGTCGCAGGCAGAGCCGCCCGTTCCCGTCAGTGAGGATAAGCGGTTCGCTGACCGCTCATGGAGTGACAATCCAGCGTTCTTCGCACTCCGGCAGGCGTACCTGGCCGGCATCCAGCTCGCGGCTGATGTCCGCGCGGCTGGTGCCGGCGAGGCCGCAGCCGACGCGAAGGCAGGGCTCGCCGCTGACTTCCTGCTGGACGCTCTAGCGCCGACGAACTTCCTGCTCACCAACCCGGCCGCAATGAAGCGGGCGATGGAGACCGGGGGGGCCAGCCTAGCGGCAGGCGCCGGGCATTTTCTCGATGACCTGCTGCGCAACGGCGGGCGCCCGCGCCAGGTGGACACAAGCCACTTCAGGATCGGCGAGAACATGGCGGCTACGCCGGGAAAGGTGGTGTTCAGGAACGAGCTCATGGAGCTCATTCAGTACGCGCCGCAGACACCCAAGGTCCGCGCCGTCCCGATGCTGGCCAGCCCGCCGTGGATCAACAAGTACTACATCATGGACCTGGCACCGGGACGCAGTTTCATCGAGTGGGCAGTCCAGCACGAGCGCACGGTCTTCGCCATCTCCTACCGCAACCCGGACACATCCATGCGCGGCGTAACCCTGGACGACTACCTGATCCATGGGCCTTCGAAGGCACTCGACGTCATCGCAGATATCACCGGCGCCCCGAAAATCGACATCACCGGGCTGTGCCTCGGCGGAGCGCTGACCGGCATGCTGGCGGCTTACCTCGCCGGAACTGGCGATGACCGGGTCGGCTCTATCACACTGCTGAACACCATGCTCGACTACAGTGAGCCGGGCGTGCTCGGGGCCTTCACCGACGAGCAGACGGTCGCGCGGCTTGAGCGCCAGATGGCGGAGAAGGGCTACCTGGAAGGCAGCCAGATGGCCGGCACCTTCGACCTGCTGCGGGCCAACGACCTCATCTTCAGCTACGTGGTGTCGGGCTGGCTCATGGGCCAGGATCCCCCGGCTTTCGACCTGCTGGCCTGGAACGCCGACAGCACCCGGCTGCCGGCCGCGATGCACTCCTTCTACCTGCGCTGCCTATACATCGGGAACGAGCTGGCCCGTGGCGACATGAAGCTGGCCGGCCGGCCGCTGCAGCTATCGCAGGTAAAGAACGACGCGTACGTGGTGGGTGCCGTCAACGACCACATCGTGCCCTGGCATGCCTCGTATCGGGCCACCGGTCTGCTGGGAGGTGACGTCCGGTACGTGCTGTCCAGCGGCGGCCACGTCGCCGGCATCGTCAACCCGCCGGGGCCGAAGCCATGGTATGAGACGGGCGACAACACCAACCCGGCTGACGGGGACAGCTGGCGAGTGGCGGCCACGAGGCAGGCTGGCTCCTGGTGGGAGGACTGGACCAAGTGGTCCCAGGCACGCGCCGGCGACCGCGTCCGGCCGCCAGGCATGGGCAGCAGGCTGAACCCGGCCGCGGGTGACGCACCCGGCGACTATGTCCTCGGCTGACGCCGGCCCGTGAGAGGCGTGACATGAGGACGCGGTACGCCCGGAACGGTGAGTTGCGGATCGCCTACGAGCTCCGCGGAAAGCTCCACTGGCAGCGGCCGTGGCTAGTTCTGGTCCAGGGGATGGGTTTCGACCGCCACGGATGGGACCCGGTAGCGCGGAAGCTGCGCCGCCATTTCCGGCTTGTGCTGGTGGACAACCGGGGAAGCGGGCTCAGCGACCTGCCAGCCGGCTCGTTTAGCGTCGCCGACATGGCTGGCGATGTCATCGCCGTGCTCGACGACGCAGGTGTCCGCCGAGCCCACACGATGGGCGTGAGCCTCGGCGGCATGATGGCTCAGGAACTGGCCGTCGACCACCCGGATCGGGTCGATGGGCTCGTCCTGGTGTCCACGATGCCCGGCTGGCCTTTCGCATTCCCCATGCCGGCCGTCTCCGTGCGGCTGTTCGCGGCGACAAGGAGCATGACTCGCGAGGCTGCGTTGCGCCGGCACGCGGAGAACGCCCTCTCGGCGTACACCATCGAGCGCCAGCCAGAAGTCGTAGACCGCCTCGTCGACGTCCAGCGCTCCCGGCAGGCCGACCCCAGAGCGGTGTCGGCCCAGGCAGCCGCTGGCGCGCGCTACGCCGGCCGCCTGCGGCAAACGCGCATCCGCGCACGCACGCTGGTCGTGCAGGGCACGGCGGACACCGTGGTCGACCCTGGCAACGGCAAGCTGCTCGCGGATCGCATCCCTGGCGCCCAGCTCATGATCTTCCCAGATCTCGGCCATCTGCTGTTCTGGCAGGATCCAGACGGCTTCGCGACCGCCGTCATCTCGTTCCTGCTGAACACCGGCGGGAACGAGGGAACCCAATCCACCGCAGCGCCCGGCGCGAGATCTGGCGACAGCCGCGCAACGGCGGCTTATCAGTGCGTGCGTGCACCGTGAGTGGGCCAGGAAGCTTGGTGCTGGTGCTCAACTCGGGCAGTTCGTCAGTCAAGTTCGCCCTCGTGCGCGCAGGCACTGGTAAGCGTCTGATGGCGGGAATGGGCGAGCGGCTCGGCACGCCCGAAGCGGTGCTGCGGGTTCACAGGTTCCCGGCGCCAGCAGTTGACGAAAGGCTTCCCTACGGCACCCACCAGGCTGTGGTGACCAGAGTGCTTGAGCACGCGACTGCAGCCCTGGACGGCGGCGTTCGCCTGCTGGGGGCAGGTCACCGGGTGGTGCACGGCGGAGAACAGTTCAGTTCCTCGATCCTCGTGAACGACGCGGTGATCGCCGCGTTGCGCTCGTTTAGTCACCTGGCGCCTCTGCATAACCCGGCGAATCTCGCCGGCATCGAGGCCGTGCGCGCCGTAATGCCAGACTTGCCGCAAGTCGCCGTGTTCGACACCGCGTTTCATCAGACGATGCCGCCGCACGCTTTCCGCTATGCAGCGCCCGAGGAGTGGTACACGCGGTACGCCGTGCGCCGATACGGGTTTCACGGCACCAGTCACCGATTCGTCAGCGAGCGTGCCGCGGCCATGCTCGGCCGCCCGCTCCGCGAGCTCAGGCTGGTCACGGCGCACCTCGGCAACGGGTGCAGCGCTTCCGCAGTACGGGACGGCGCGTCTGTGGACACCACCATGGGCCTGACCCCGCTCGAGGGGCTGGTGATGGGGACCCGCTCCGGCGACGTGGATCCTGGCCTTCTCGGCTTCATGGCCGAGCGCACCGGGATGAGTGTCGACAAGCTCACCCACGCCCTGAACGTGGACAGCGGGCTTCAGGGCCTGGCGGGCGTGGGTAACGACATGCGGACGGTCGTCGCCGCGGCCGCGGAGGGCAACGAACGCGCGCTGCTCGCCCTGGAGGTTTTTGTGTACCGGCTGGCCAAGGCGATTGCGGGGCTGGTCGTCGCGCTGGAGCGGCTCGACGCGCTGGTCTTCACCGGCGGCATCGGCGAGAACAGCGCTGTCGTCCGCAGCCTGGTGCTCAGCCGCCTGGGTTTCCTCGGCCTGGCAGCGGAGGCCGAGGCCAACGCCGCCCACGGCCGACACACGGGCGGGCGTGTCAGTCTTGCCGGCCCGGTCGTAGCGCTCGTCGTCCCCACGGACGAGGAGCTGATGATCGCTCGCGATACCGCCCACGTGATCGCGGGTGGCTGACCATGCTCGCCAGTCGGCAAGGAGGAACGTCATGGTCCGTAGCCTGCTAATTGTGCCGACCAGCGCGGGCGTTGGCCTGGCCAGGACGGCCCTCGGGCTCGTACGGGCCCTCGACCGGCAGGGCGTCAACGTCGCCTTCGTCAAGCCGGTGGCGCAGCCGCGGGCCGACGGCAGTCCCGACCGCTCGGTCGGACTCGCAGCGGCCATAACTTCGCTCCGTCCCCCAGATCCGCTGTCCACCGCCGAGCTAGAGCAGCAGCTCGCGAGGCGCGGGCTGCACGCCGCGCTTGAGAAGATCATCGCAGTCCTGGAGCCTGTGCATAACCGGTCCGATGTTGTCGTCGTGGAGGCACTCACCCCGGGCCCGGCGAGGCTGTACGCCATCGAGATCAATCAGGCGCTGGCCCGCGCGCTCGACGCCGACGTCCTCCTGGTCGCAAGCTGGCCGGCACCGGGCGCAAGAAGCGGCGAGGACCACACCCATCGCACGTCGGAGCCGGGGCTAGACGCGATCGCGGCCGTCGTCGAGAACTTGGCTGAGACACTCGTTATCGCGGCGAGCGGGTACTGGTCTGGTGAGCATGTGCGCGTGGTCGGCTGCGTGGTCAATGGCGTGCCTGAGGATCCGTCTGCGACAGCGCAGCTGCGCGAGATCCTGGAACAGCGCGGGCTGCGACTCCGCGCTGCGGTACCGCTTCGCCCGGAGCTGACCTGGCTGCGAGTGCGCGACCTCGTCCGGGAGCTGGATCCGAAGGTGCTCAGCGAGGGGGATCTGTCCAGGCGCATCAAGGACGTGGCGGTTTTCGCCCAGGGCGTCCCGGACGGCCTCCGCGTGCTCACAGAGGGCAGGCTCGTGATGGTTCCTGGCGATCGCCACGACGTCGTCATGGCCGCCTGCCTGGCCGAGCTGAACGAAACGCATCTGGCGGCCCTGCTCCTCACCGCTGGGATCATGCCGGACCCGCGGGTCTGGGAACTTACCCGGGCTGCGTTCGCGACTGGCCTGCCCATACTCATGGTCGACGACGACAGCTACCAGACGGCGGCGCGGGTAGCTGACCTCGATCCCGGACTGCCGGTAGACGACCTGGAACGGATCGAGGGCGTGACGGACAGCATCGCCGATGAGCTGGATACGGCCTGGCTCGAGTCGCTTCCCGGCTCCGCCCGGTCCCGCCGCCTGAGCCCGGCCGCCTTCCGGTACCGGCTGGTCGAGCTAGCTCGCGCCGCCGGCGCGCGTGTCGTCCTGCCCGAGGGCACCGAGCCGCGCATCGTGCAGGCCGCGGTCGCGTGCGCGGAGCGGGGCATCGCCCGCAGCGTGCTGCTGGGATCGCCAGATGAGGTGGCTAGGCTGGCCCGCAGCCTCGGGCTGCGGCTGCCCGACGGCGTCTCGGTGGTCGACCCCCAGAGCGTCGCCGAGCGCTATGTCGCCCCGCTGGCTCAGCTTCGGCAGCACCGTGGCTGGACCGAGGAGATCGCACGCGAGCACCTCGGCGATCCGATCGTGGTCGGCACCATGATGCTCCAGCAGGGTGAAGTTGACGGCATGGTGGCCGGCGCGGTCCACACCACATCAGCCACGGTCCGCCCCGCCTTGCAGATCCTGGGCACCATGCCCGGCAGTCGCCTAGTGTCGTCGGTGTTCTTCATGTGCCTGCCTGACGAAGTGGTCATCTACGGCGACTGCGCCATCAACCCGCAGCCCGGTGCCGACGATCTCGCCGACATCGCCATCCAGAGCGCAGCATCGGCACGGACCTTCGGCATCGAGCCCAGGGTCGCGACGATCAGCTTCAGCACCGGTACCTCGGGCTCTGGCAGCAATGTCGACAAGGTCGCCGAGGCAACCCGGATTGTCCGCGAACGCGCACCCCAACTGGCCGTCGACGGCCCCCTGCAGTACGACGCCGCTGCGGTCGCCTCGGTGGGGCAAACAAAGCGGCCCGGCAGCCCGGTGGCAGGGCGTGCCAACGTGTTCATCTTCCCCGACCTGGACACCGGCAACACGACATACAAAGCCGTGCAGCGGAGCGCACAGATGGTAAGCGTTGGCCCGATGCTGCAAGGCCTGGCCAAACCGGTGAATGACCTCAGCCGCGGTGACCTCGTGGACGACATCATCTACACGCTGGCACTGACTGCGATCCAGTCGCGCCGCAGGTAGCAGGCGTGCGCCGAGTCCGCGCACGCCTGCGGTCCCGAGGGAGCAGGACCAGCGCCGGCCCTGCTCCCGGTAACTGCTCCTGCTTACAGCTGGATGGTCACGGCCTTGACTTCGGTGTAGTTGTTCAGGACCTCGTGGCCCATCTCGCGGCCCCAGCCTGACTGCTTGTATCCGCCGAACGGCAGCGCCGCGTCGAACACGTTATAGCAGTTGATCCAGACGGTACCGGCGCGGAGCTTCTTAGCCAGCGCGTGGGCCTTGGAGATATCCCTGGTCCAGATGCCAGCGCCCAGTCCGTACTCGGAGTCGTTGGCGAGCTTGGCGATCTCATCCAGGTCGCTGAACGGCGACGCCACCAGTACCGGACCGAAGATTTCCTCGCGCACGACCTTCATATCGGGCCGGGTGTTGGTGAGCACCGTCGGCTCGATGAAGTAGCCGCGGTCGCCATACCGGCCGCCGCCCGCCAGCGCGGTCGCGCCGTCAGACTTCCCGGACTCCAGGAACCCGCTCACTCGGCGGAACTGCTCCTCCGACACCAGCGGGCCCATCTGCGTTCCCGGCTCCATCCCAGGTCCCAGCTTGATTGACTTGGCGATCGCGGCGACGCCGTCGACAACCTCGTCGTACCTGCTCTGCTGGACGTACAGGCGAGATCCGGCCACGCAGCACTGCCCGTGGTTGAAGAAGATCGCATTGGCCGCTCCCTCGATGGCGGCGGGCCCTGCGTCGTCGAAGACGACGTTGGGGCTCTTGCCGCCGAGCTCGAGGGTCAGCTTCTTCAGGTTGCTGGCCCCCGCGGCGGCGACGATCAGCTTGCCGACGTCGGTGGAGCCGGTGCACGCGACCTTGTCCACGTCGGGGTGCGCGGCCAGCGCGGCGCCGGCGGTCTCGCCGAAGCCCGTCACCACGTTCACAACGCCGTCGGGCACGCCGGCGTCGGCCATCAGCCCGGCGAGCCGCAGCGCGGTCAGCGAGGTCTGCTCGGCAGGCTTGAGCACCACGCAGTTGCCGGTGGCCAGCGCGGGACCGAGCTTCCATGCCGCCATCAGCAGCGGGAAGTTCCACGGAATGATCTGGCCCACCACGCCCAGCGGCTCGCGCAGCGTGTAGGAGTGGAAGCTAGCTCCTGGCATGTATGGCACCGAGATGTTGATCGAGTTGCCCTCGATCTTCGTGGCCCAGCCGGCCAATGTAATGGAACAGGTCGGCGGCCAGTGGGACGTCCGCGGCCTGCGCCACAGCAAACGGCTTGCCGTTGTCGAGCGACTCGAACTGAGCGAGTTCGTCGGCGTGCTCGAGGATCAGGTCACCGATACGCCAGATGATCCTGCCGCGCTCGGAAGGCGTCATCCTCGACCATGGGCCAGACTCGAACGCCTTGCGCGCGGCTTCGTGCCGTGTGCCTCACCATCGTTCACGTCGGCGTGGTCGTGACCAGCCGCAGGCAGCCGAGGTTTCTGCGCCGCGGCGTCGCCTGACAGCAGGGCGAGGACGTCGGCGATGGCGGGTTCCTGGCTGGCGGGCTCGGGCAGCGCCAGGTGCGCCCGGATCTGGTAGTGGTTGCGGCGGCCGTGCTTGTGCTTGACGAGGTACCCGGCTGCGCGGTTAGGTCGGCGACGGTCGCGTGGGCGCTGCGCCCGGTGATGCCCGGCCGGGCCGCGGCGTTGCGCAGCCGCACGCCGGGTCGCGGGCGATACACAGCAGCACCCGGGCGTGGTTGGTGAGGAAGTTCCAGCTGTCCATCCTCAGAAACCTACCGCACGATTCTAGAAATATATTGCGCGTTTCTGGTTTCATGCGTACGCTGAGACCAGACCCGGACAGTCAGCAGCCGACGGCCGCAACCAGACCGGGTCATTCAGCGAGGCGCCCGGCCAGCCTTTCAGCGGCCCGCTCTCGCTGGCGAAGGACACACCGCCATGACCGACCAGCCACTACCCCAGGGCGCGACCACCACCTTGCCGCCGCAGTCAGCCAACGGCTCATCCCCCCAGCTGCCAGCAGCGCCGAGCCCGCCTGAGGCCAGCCGGATGCACACCCGGATCAGCGGCATAAGCGCCAGCCTCATCGCCGCCGCGGGAACCGGCCGGATCACCCAGCTGCGGCGCATCATGCGCCGCGACCGGCGCACGCCGCCGGCCAGCTGACACCAGCCACCACTAGGCCCCGGAACCATCCGGGACCATGCACGGCCAGGCAGGATCCATGCCGCGGGGCGGCCCCGTCCGGACAGCACCGGCTAGCAGCTCACGCGCAACCCACGCACGTCACTACCTGAAGGAGCCCGTCATGGGCATCATCGCCTGGATCATCCTCGGACTAGCCGCAGGCCTGCTCGCCAACATGCTGATCCCCGGCAAAAGACAGCAAGGCCTCATCCTCACCTGCCTCATCGGCATCGCCGGAGCCCTCGGCGGCGGCTGGGCCGCCACCAAGATCTTCCACATCCACACCCTGCACGGCTTCTTCAACGCCTCCACCTGGCTCACCGCCATCGGCGGCGCAGCCATCCTCCTGCTCGCCTACCACCTGGCCACCCGCCAGTCCGGCGGATCCCGGTCCGGCGGATCCAGATCCCGGTCCAGCCGCCGCCGGTACGCCCACCGCTGAGGTAGCCAGCCCTGGCCGGGACGGCGTTCCCGGGTACCCGGGCGGAGCGCGCCTGGCGGACCCAGTGCGGGTGCGAGGGCGAGGGCGAGCACAGTACAGGCGATGGTGTACACGGATCGCGAAGATGACAACCGGGACTTGAACGCGCCACACGCGCCACGCCACCAATAAGACCGGTAGTCAGATGCTGAGCCAGCCCGACCTGACGGAGCGCGCCGTGGAAGTGCTCGGGCGGGTCCTGGACGACGAACCAGGCGGGCGTGCTCGACAAAGGGCGCCAGCCGACGTCGCAGATCGGCGGCATGCCTAGCGTTCAGGTCCAGCTCGTAGGCCGTGCCGTCGAAACCGAACTGGACAGTCTCGTCGGCAGGGCCCCCAGCCAGGTCGTCCTCGAGCGCTACCTCGATCCGCTGCATCGTCTCCCCCATGAAAGTGCGGCAAGGTCCAGAAAAAGCGAGCCACTGTCCTTCATACCTTGGCCGCTCTCATTCCCACCCATGCCAGTTCCCGAAGGACCGCGAAACCGCAGGGCGTCCCCCCTGTCTCAGTGAGCGTGATCTGTATCGGCATCGCCGTGGCCGCACACTCAGACGGGTTCGGGAACGCCGCCGTGGGAGTGGTTCTCGGCCGGGACCCCGGTGATCCCCGGCCTCGTGATCGCAGCGCAATCCATGCTGATTTCGACGCAAGCGATCACGTACGCGGTTATCCGTGCCCAGGCGCTCGGCCAGGCCAAAGGCCCACCGCAGTGACACCAGGTCGGCGATCACGTCGCTGCTCCGCGTTGGGGCGAGACGGACCTACCAGCCAGCTCTCGGAGCGCCGTTGACGATTACGCCGCGAACGTGCGACTCGGTGTTGTGGAGGTGAGCAATGAGTTCGGAGCGGAACCTCGTCACGTCGCCGGCCTTAGCCAATCTCTGGAGCATCACGTGCTGACGCTCGGCGATCGGTCCACCGCCACCCGCGATCATTGAGAACCGCACGTACCGCTCTGAGGTCTGCCACAGTTGCGTCAGCACACGTTCGATGAGGCTCGTCGCGCCTGGCTCAAGCAACAGCCAGTGGAACCGCCTATGGGCTTCGGGGAACTCGGGAGACGCCCACTCACCCGGAATCGCGCGCAACTGATCTAGGGCCTCGCCCGATAGGCGCAGCCGGTCCTTTGTCAGCTTCGGAATGGAGCGTTCCGCAACGGCCGGCTCTATAAGTCGGCGCAGGTCGTAGACTTCTGTTATTTCTTCGACTGATAGAGTTGTGGCTATCGCGCCACGTTGCGGAATATTATCGACTAGGCCCTCAGCTTCCAAGCTTCGCAGCGCCTCGCGGATCGGGATATGCGAGACGCCGAACTGGTCCTCGAGCGTCCGCAGCCTAATCCGCTGGCCGGGACGAATCCGGCCAGAAAGAATCTCCTGGCGGATGCCGATCGTAAGCTCGGCAACAATGGTCTTCTGCAGGTCAGGGGCCGCCATCGTGCCTCGAAGCAGTCTGTGGGTCGCGCTCATTTTCCGTCTGGTTGCCGGACCGGCCGAGGAACATCTCGCCGATATCGCCGCGGGCGAGTATATCGGCGGCTGCTCCCTCTGCACGGAGGCTACCCGCTACCATCACGTATGCCCAATCGGAAATGTTCAGCGCGTCGAGCGCGCGCTGCTCGACCAACAGGACTGCCTTCCCCGCAGCAGCCAGGGCGGGCACCTGGTCGCGGAGCACAGCGCTGCTGGCGATAGGTGACAGGTTCGCTGTTGGCTCGTCCAACACGATGACCGAAGGGTCATGCATGAGCACGCGTCCGAGCGCGAGCATCTTCCTTTCTCCTCCGCTCAGCCGCCCAGCCGGGGTCGTGAGCATGCGCTTGAGCTCGCCGAACAGCAGGAACACGCGCTCCATGGCTTCGGGGACCTGGGATCTCTTGAGCAGATAGCCGCCCATCTCGAGGTTCTCCCGAACGGTCAGCGGGGCGAAGACTTCTCGCTCTTGCGGCACGTGCCCGACCCCTGACCGGGCAAGCTGATCTCTGCGCAGCCCCGTCATGTCTTTGCCAGCGATCGAGACCGTGCCTGCTAGCAGGGGCAGATCCCCTGTGATCGCCTTCAGCAGGGTGCTCTTGCCAGAGCCGTTCGGGCCGATGATGGTCGCGATCTCGCCTTGGCCGACTTGCGCCGTCACCGCTTCGACAACACGGTTTCCGCCATAGCCCGCTGCGACATCCGTAATGACGAAGAATGGCTGCGGGCGAGCGGCGACTTTACCCGGCGAGGTAAGCATTGACTACCTCCCGGTTAGCGCGCAGTTCGGCCATCGATCCTTCGGCGAGAACGCGCCCTTGCGTCATGACGATGACTGGGTCACAAAGACGCTCGACCACGGCAAGCTCGTGTTCGACCATAAGCATGGTGATGCCTTCGGAGCGCAAGTCCGCGAGATGATCAGCGATCCGTTGAGCGAGGGTTGGGTTGACTCCCGCCATGGGCTCGTCCAGAAGTAGCAGGCGCGGCTTCGCCATGAGTGCTCTCATGATCTCGACGATTCGCTTCTGCCCACCGCTGAGGTTGGCCGCGTATTCCTTTTCGATGTGCTCCATCCGGAAGCGTGCAAGGATCTCACGCGCCTGGGCGACAAGCAGGCGTTCGGCTTTGCGCCATGTCCATTTGCCCAGAAGCGCAGCTGTGACTGATTCTCCGCTCCAGGCAGGTGCGCCAAGCAGCAGGTTTTCTATGACGGTCATCCGGCCGAACAGGTTGGCGGTCTGGAACGTACGGATCACCGCACGCCCGGCAATGCGATCTGGGGCCAGGGCGGTGATGTCCTCTGCCTCGAAGCGTATTCGCCCGGAGGTCGGACGGAGCTGACCGCCGATCAGGCTGATCACGGTGGACTTGCCGGCTCCGTTGGGACCGATCAGGCCGGTTATGGTGCCGGCGCTCACGGTGAACGATGCGCCAGCGACGGCCTGCACGCCACCGAATGACCGGTAGACGTCGTCGACAGTGAGCAGCTGCGCTGAAGGTGCTGTAGCACCTCTAGGCTTCGACGACTGGTCGCTCGCGGCGGTCAGCGGGCGGTCGTTCATCGATGGCGTCCGGGTCACTCGTCACCGGCCGGGGCGAGGTGCTGGGCGGTTGGTGTCACAACTTGGCTCTCGCTCGTGCGTGGCACTGGAGTGCCAGGGAAGACCCTGCGTCGCTCCGGCAGGATCCCCTTGGGCCGGAACCAGAGGAACGCTAGGAGCAGCAGTCCGATCACTACCCAGTCCAGCGAGTCGATCAGGCCCGGATATCCGAAGGCGGGAAGGTATCTGGTCCCCTCGACGAAGGCGATGGGAACGAGCAGCGCTCCTACGACGTTCCCCAGGATATTCCCGGTGCCGCCGACGATGATGGCGGTGAAGAAGAGGAAGGTCTCCGGGTATAGCCAGCTTTCCGGGCCCCAGGCACCGATGAACTCCACGAGGAGGCCCCCACTGAGGCCGGCAAGACACCCGCCGGTAATGAACACCGTCATCCGGGCGCGAGTCACTCGTCGTCCGAGCGCCGCAGCCGCTGTCTCACTGTCGCGAACAGCGCGCAGTACCCTCCCGAACGGTGCGGCCGCGATGCCACGGGTGATCCAGAAGGCGAGCAGGCAAACAGCCGCGGTCAGGCCGACGTAGAACCAGTCGTATCCCAATGTACTCAGGTGCAACGCATTGCTCAGCGGCTGCGGGATCAGTGATAGCCCGGTTGGTCCGTTGACAAGGTTCAGCTGTGCGTTCGCGACTCCGGTGGCGATGATCGAGATGACGAGCATGACCATCGCCTGGTAATCGCCTCGCAGCCTGCGCAGGCCAACGAATCCGAGCAGTGCAGCAAGCAGGCCTCCCGCAGCGGCCGCGCCAAGCAGCGGCAAAGGGAACGGCAGACGATACCCGCCGATGTATTTCTGGAAGCCGCCGAACTGGGTGTCAGGGCCCAGGGAGAGAACTGCCGCTGTGTACGCGCCGACTGACTGGAACACTATGTAGGCGAAGTTGAATATGCCAGTCAGGCCGAACTCCAGATCCAGACCCCAGACGGCAATGACGTTGATGCCGAAGAGGACGAGCAGCGTCGTGAGGTAGTACTGCGCGCTCGCGCTCATCCCACAAGCTCCCTGGTGCTGGCGTACTCGGCGAAGATTCCCTGCGGCCGCACCATTAGGACGACGACCAGAATCACGAAGGCGACGACGTACTTGTAGTCAGGTGAGATCACTGCCGCGGCGCCTTCGCTGACGAGGCCGACAATCAGCGCGCCGACCATGGCTCCGTAGGGCTTTCCGATCCCGCCCACGATGGCTGCGGCGACCAGCGTTATGAAGAATTCACCTCCCGTAGAAGAGCTGAACGAGCCCTGCGTGATGCCGAGAAACACCCCGGTAATACCGCACAGCGCGCCGGACACCAGCCACGCCATTCCTCGCACCCGGCCGGTCGCGGCGCCGCAGGCTCGCGTCAGCGACGGATCGGCCGCGGTCGCGCGCATCGCCAGGCCCAGGCGCGTGTACCTGAGCAGCGCGTGCACCGCGAGCATGATGACGACAGCGGCGCCGATGATGACCAGTTGCTCGACGCTGACGATGACCGACCCTAGGTGGACAAGCGAGCCATTCTGGGCCTGGTAGGTGAGGATCAGCGGCCCCTGGATGGACTCCAGGCCGAACTCGATAACCAGACCGAGCGCGATCGTCACCATCGCCATCCCGAACAGCGAGGTCCCGCGGCGCACGAATGCCGAGATCAGGTAGTGCCCGATAACCCAGGTCATGAGTGCGCCCCATCCGGCTCCGACGGCGATCGCCAGCCAGATGTTCGGGTTAGCCCGGCTGACGGCGTAGTCGACAAAGATTGCCGAGGTCATGATGCTGCCGTAGCTGAGGTTCAGCACGTTGGTCACGCCGTACTGGAGGGTGAATCCCACAGCGCCGACCGCAAGCAGCGCCGCTGTATAGCACCCGAAGACAAGGGTTGTCCACACTAGCGACAACGCATCTCCTCCTGGTTGCTTCGAGGGTCGGGGGCCGGGGCGAACATCTGGCTACCGCCCTTCAGCCGCCGACACCTGCGCCGGGGTCAGCACCGCGGCGGGGGCATTCGTGATGGGGTTGAGAGCAGCCCAGACTCCGGCTGAGTTCTGGTACTTATCGAAGTGCACCTGGCCCTCGACTCCGACATAGTCGATGGTCTTGCCGGCCGCGAGCGCTGCCTTGCCCTGGGCGAAGGTGTGCACCACAGTCGTGCCCTCGGTGATCTTGCGGATGTACGGGTTGTACACACTCGGTGTCGTGCTCTTCGCGGCGAGCATCGCCAAGGCGAGCATGTTGACGTTGTCGTACGGGACTTCGGCGTAGATCTGGTTGTCATAGGTCGAAGCGTGTTGGACCTGGGAGGCGGAGGCGAGCAGCGACTTGTCATAGACCTGCCAGGCCGGGCCGCTGGAGGGTGCGTAGAGCGTGAGCCGGACGAAGTTCTGCGTGAACGCCTTCGATCCGATGGCGGCGATCGCAGCCCTGTTGTAGTCAGTGCCGAGCGTGCCTGACGTGCCGATCATCGGCATTAGTGCGCCCGATTGCTGCAGCTCGCCGAGGAAAACACCAGCGGTCTGCGGGTCGGATTCGGTGGCTAGCACCTGGGGATGAGCGGCGCGGACTTGCTGTATCTCTGTCTCATATGAGGTTGAGTCCAGCGCGATGGCCTTGTTCACCACGATGTCCAGGCCCAGTTGCTTCGCGCCTTTGACCAATCCCGGGACGTTGCCCTGAGCTGCTTGGTCGTTCGCGAATACGGCGGCGACCTTCGTGTACTTGGTCTTGAACTTGAGATACGCCGCTACCGCGTAGCCGCTGACGTCGTCACCGGGGATCGTCCGCCAGAAGTAACTGTAGTTACTGGTGTCGAACTGGATGTCTCCGCCGCAGGAGAGGTCAGGGATATGCGCCTTTTGGAACAACGGCACTGTCGCAGACAGCAAGCCGCTGTCGCCGTCAATGATCCCGACCAGGTGGGGCGAAGTGGCGAGCATCTTCGCGGCCGCGGGTACCGCGTCCGCCGGGTCGCCCCGGTTGTCGACGATCGTGCACGTCAGGTGGTGGCCGAGAACGCCGCCAGCGGCGTTGATGAGACGGACCGCTGGCGGGCAGCCGGCGTATTCGAAGAAACCGTAGTCTGCGTTCGGCCCGCTGAACGGGCTGAAGACCGCGATCTCCAGGCTGCTATTCGACCCCTGGGATGTACTCCCGGGACTGCTGCCGCTGCTACCGCACGCCACCAGTCCGAGGCTGAGCAAGACGCTGGCGAGCCCGAAGACGCGCCCGTTCCGGATCCTTACCATTTCCCTTGCCTCCGTCTGGCCTCAGGCCGACGCAATTTTATATTTTATCGAATTTAGTTCCGGCCGTTGATCGCGAGCGGATAACGGTCAGTCGCTGGATCCTTGCCTTTGCCGTCGGTGCGGGCGAGGCCCGGTAACTGCCTTTCTCGCTGCCTGCTGTTACCACGACGAGAACTCGATCCTTGAGCTCTCCCAGCCCACGTTGGTCAGCTGGTCAACTTCCTCGGCGGTCAGCCGTAGCCGGCCGGCTGGCAGCGCCTTCCGCAGATGGGCTATGGAGTTCGTTCCGGCGATCACGGAAGTGATGCCGGGCTGAGCGAGCAGCCACGCGAGCGCCACTGCAGACGGCGCGACCTCATGAATAGCGGCCAGCTTTCCCAGCTCCTCCACGACCCTCCAGCCGGAATCGGTGAAGTACTGAGACACGAATCCGCGCCGGTCACTGGCGGGCTGGTCTCGATCGCGGGCGTACTTGCCCGTCAGGAAGCCCGAGGCAAGCGGGCTGTAGCACAGGATGCCGATGTCTTCCCGGATGGCCAGGTCGCGCAGCGCGGCTTCGTATTCCGAACGATTAACCAGGTTGTAGCGAAGCTGCTCGCTGGCGATCCGCGGGTACCGGCCAGACCGGTGGAGCTCTGCCATGCCGCTGAGCATGTCGGGAGGGAAGTTCGAGGTGCCTACGTAGCGCACCTTGCCGGCATCGATGAGTTCCTGGAAAGTCGCCAGGGTCTCGTCGATTGGTACCTGGTCGTCGGGCCAGTGTGCCTGATAGAGGTCGATCGTCTCGATTCCCAGCCGCCGCAGGCTGGCCTCGGCGGCGGTGCGAATATGGGCTGCCGACAGGCCCTGCCCATCGGGGCCGTCCCACATCTGCGCTCGGACCTTGGTGGCGATAACGACTTGGTCCCGGTTCCGGCGATCGCGCACCCAGCGCCCGATAACCTCCTCCGACGCGCCGACATGAGGACGCGCCGCTGACCAGGAACGGCGCGTCTGGTCCGGGCCGTACATGTCTGCCGTATCGATGAAGTTCCCGCCGGCTTCCACATAGGCGTCCAGCAGATCCATCGCGCCGACGCTCGACATGCTCCAGCCGAACTGCATCGTCCCCAGGCAAAGTGGCGCAACCGTGAGATCGGTCCAGCCCAACTGCCGACGGTCTGACAGCCATTCGGTGGCGTCGCCCATTCCTAGCCTCCGGCGAGGTTGCACGACGAGGGGCTTGCGACTGCCGCACCGGGCGGGCCGGGCACTCGGCAGGCCCTTACCAGACCCTGCGCAGTCAGTCCGTGGCGATGCATTGCACCTCGATGAGGAATTCCGGCCGGACGAGCCGGGACACGACCAGAAGCGTGTTCGGCGGATAAGAACCGCCGGGAAAGAGCTCTTTGAACAGCTGTTCGCGCTCGCGATAGAAAACCGCGATGAGGTCTTCGCTGCGCAGGTAGGTCGTCATCTGGGCGATGCAATCGAATCCCAGGCCCTCGGCGCTCAGGACAGCGCCAACGTTGGCGAAGACCTGTCGCATCTGGCCTGCGAAGTCCCCGCTGAAGACGCTCTCGCCCTGCGATCCGACTGCGAGCTGGCCAGCGACGAACAGAAGGTCTCTATCTCCGATGCTGACGCGCGCGACGTGCGAGTACATCCCGATCGGCGCTGCGACGCCCGGTGGATTGGAGTAGCGGACTGACACCACACCCTCCCTATGCAGCATGCGGCTGAGCCGCGTCCTGGCCGACGACTTGATTGCGCAACAAGCCGATTCCTTCGATCGCGATCTCGATGACGTCGCCATTGGCGACCGGACCCACGCCGAACGGAGTGCCGGTGAGGATCAGGTCGCCTGGCTCAAGCGTCATAATCGAGCTCGCGTATGCAATGAGCGTGGGCACGTCGAATATCAGTCGATCAGTGCTGGACGACTGCACGACCTTGGAATTCACTCGGGTCTCGATGCGCCGGCCCGCCCAGTCGGTACTCCTCACCACGCAGGGACCCACTGGCGCGAAGGTGTCGAATCCCTTGGCTTTGGTCCACTGGGAGCCGGGGACCTGAAACTCGCGGGCCGTCACGTCATTGGCGATCGTCAGTCCGTCTACGTACTCAAGCGCGTCTTCGCGAGCGACCCGGCTAGCGCGACGGCCAATCACGACAGTGAGCTCGCCCTCATAGTCCAGCCGATGAACGTCCGGCGGGCGCACGATCGGCTCCTCGTGAGCAATCAGCGAGCTTGGCGGCTTCAGAAAGAGGAGCGGTTCCTGCGGCCGGTCCATGCCGATCTCGTCAATGTGGTCGAGATAGTTCAGTCCGACGCAGATCACCTTCGAGGGAGCGACGGGAACAAGGAACCGGACGTCCCCGAGCGGATACGACGACCCGTTAGCGCTGGCCGACTCGGCGCTGATCTCGCCCTCGACCTCGGCGCCCTCGGGTGTGATGAATCGCGCTACGTTGCCCGGCACATAGCCGCCTTGCTGCTCCATGGTCCTCCTCGGGCCATCCGTGAGCTTCCGCGACGCCTCGATCGGCAAGCCAATGTTGGCCGTTCGAGACATCTATAAATTATCGGATTATGGGTTACTACCACAGCGTGCCTGAGCCGTCAATGATCCTGCTGTGCCTAGCCCATCCATCGACTTAACCAGCTAGCAAGGGATCGAGCTCCACTCCAGTAACGCGGCTGTTGGCACAAGGACTATCGAGAAGAGTCGCTAGCGCAAACGACTCAGAGCGCGATAATTTATAGAACCTGGCTCTCGCCAGGAGGGGGTACGGCTCGCGCGAGCCGCGAAACGAGGAGGCAGTGCAGTGGGCAGCAACTGGACCCTCATCACCGGCGGCTCCGTCGTCGACGGGGTCAGCGAGTCAGCCCTGCCGGGTGCGTCCGTGCTGATCTGCGATAACCGAGTCCACGCCGTGGGGCCGGACGTGGATGCCTCCGACGTCCCGCGCGGCGAACCGGTCGAACGGATAGACGCGGCCGGCAAGACAGTAATGCCGGGCCTCATCGACGCTCACTGCCACATGACCTACGGGGAGAGCCGCTTCGAAGAGGAGATCGATCTCTACACCAGTCACGAGCGCAGGACTCTCATCGCCGCAGCGAACGCCAAGAAGGTGCTCCGGGCGGGCGTGACTTCGATCTCTCAACCTGGCGGAAGTTACTACATCGGCGTCGGGATACGCGACGCGATCGTGGACGGACTAATCGAGGGGCCCAGGATGACGGCGGCTGGTCGGTACATGTCGACCAGCAATTCGCTCACGGACTGGTACCCGGACGAAGTCGGCGTGCCCGCCGGGAATCTCGGCGTGCTCACGAACAACGTGCACGAAATGATGTCCGAAGTTCGCCACCAGGTGAAGAACGGCGTTGACTACATCAAGCTCGCTGACAGCCCGCTCGGGGAGTACCAGGCATTCACAGGCGATGAGATGAAGGCAATCGCCGATCTGGCTCACCAGCTCCGCCGCGCAGTCACCATCCACGCCCGGGGATCCGCCGAGGTAGAGGCCGCAGTTGATGCCGGGTTCGACTGGATCATGCATGGTAACGCCATGAGTGACGACGCGGTTGGCAAGCTGGCTGAGACGCGTACTCCGCTGGTGCCAACGCTCTTGCTGCTCTCCAATCTCGCCGACTTCGGGGAGCCGTTCGGCGCGCCCGCGCCACTCCGTGATGGCTGCAAGCGCCTGCTTGACTCCTCCGCCGACAGTTACCACCGGGCACACAAAGCCGGCGTCACCTTCGCCTTGGGCACCGATACCGGATTCGCGGTCACTCCCTATGGAGAATGGCACGCCCGGGAGCTCGAGCTCTTGATGACCTATGGGGGCCTCAGCGCGATGGAGGCGATCTGGGCAGGCACGCGCAACGGCGCGAAGATGCTCAACCTTGAAGGACAGGTCGGGCAGCTCTCCGCGGGCGCCTTCGCCGACGTGATCATCGTCAACGGCGACCCGACAGAGGACATCCGCGTTCTGCAGGACAAGCGCAATATTGAGACGGTGATCAAGGATGGGATCGTGGTGCGCTTCCGCGAGGACGAACTGGAGACACGCTGGACCCATGACCGCGGGCTCATCTACTCCATCGAGCACATGACCTACAACCGCGTGTTCGGAGATGGGCAGGATGACGTCGACAAGGCGGTGAAGACCAAGGGATGGACCATGGCCAGGCTCGATGTCGCCCACAACGACCCTGAGAACATGCCGTTCGACAGAAGCGCCATCAACCTCACCGCTAATGACGGCAAAGAGATAGCCGCAGAGATCAAGTCGCCCAATTAAATCGACTCGAAGGAGACGATGTGATCCAGTACCCGCTCGGAGTCAACGGTGTTACCACGCGTGTGCTGGACAGCGGCGGCCCAGGAAGCTTGCTGATCATGCTTCACGGCGTCGGTTCGCGGGCCGACCGGTTCCGCTTCAACGTGGACGGACTCGGGCGAGCAGGCTATCGAGCGATAGCCGTCGACTTGCCGGGTCATGGGCTGGCCGCTAAAGGCTCCGAGCCCTATACGGTCGGCTACTACTCATCATTCGTGCTCGACCTCATGGACGCGCTGGAGGCTGACACAGCGGGAATCATCGGGACGTCACTCGGTGGCCACATCGGAGCTCAAGCCGCCGTTACCGCACCCGATCGGATCACAAGCCTGGTCATGGTGGGAACCATGGGCGTAGTGCCGTTGGGTGCTGAGACGACGATGGCCATCAGCAAGAGCATCCTGGATCGCTCACGGGAGGGAATTGCAAGCAAGCTCCGTTTCATCCTGCACAAGCACGAGCTCATTAGCGATGCGTGGATCGAAGAAGAATTCCGGATCAACAACTCGCCGGGCGCGGACGAGGCATTCCAGCAGTTGTCCGGTTACTTTGCCAACAAAGTCGACGACGACGTCATAGGCGAGCGCCTCCTCGGCGTGTCAGGGCGAACACCCATGCTGTTGGTCTGGGGCGCTGACGATGAGATGATCAAGGCCGATGTGGGCTCCGCGGCGCAGAGGGTGCTCAAGGAGGTGCCACTGGTGTTGCTCACGGGCACCGGCCACGTCCCCTACCTCGAGCGTCCTGAAGATTTCGACGCCGTTGTGGTCGACTTCCTCCACAACCGCATTGCGGCATCCAGTACTCAGACTCTGTGACGGGGCGACCGTGACCACCACATCAAGAAGAGAATTCCGCCTGCCGGAACTCGGCGAGCCGGTTAGTCACTACACCGACGCTGTGTCGTTCGGACAGCTGCTCTTCGTGTCCGGACGGATCGGTATCGACCCGGAGTCTCGCGAGGTTCCTGACGACGTGGTCGAGCAAACGCGCCTCGTTTTTGCTGGAATCCGCCGGGTCCTGCAGGCTGCCGGTGCCAGCTTCGCAGACGTCCTGAAAGTGACCGTCTTCCTCACCGACATCAACGATCGCCCCAAGATCAATCCTGTTCGCCAGGAGGTTTTCGGCGAGCACCGGCCCGCCAGCACTCTGGTCGAGGTCAGCCGGCTCGTGACACCCGGCGCGAAAGTCGAGGTCGAGGCAGTCGTCGGTATTCCGTCCGACGCGGCTAGAGCGTGACGGCCTCGGGGCAGTCCGGGCCCAGGAGCGGTCGCTTCCTCGCCGTCGCGCGGCGTACCGCGCAGTAGAACAGGGGCCAGCCCATCTCGGGGGCGCATCGCCGCCGGATCTGTGCGGACCGAGACGGGCTCCACGCTTAGATACCTGGGCAACCACAGCGTGGCTACTTCGCGACGGGGTCGCCGCGTGTTTAGTCGCTGTCGGTGTCGGCGACGAAGGCTGGCTTTCAGGTGGCCGGGACTACCAGTCCCGGAGCAGACTGCGGCTACCTCTCCGCCGGTTCGGGAGCCCGACCTCACCGCAGAGCACGTGCACTGGCCTAATTCGCGACCGAAATCGGAGGTTCCAACGCCGACATCGGCTTTCTTGGTCCCTGTTCGGTGCGGCTGCACCGGCATCGCACAACCGGTCGGCGGCATGTCCGGACGTTACCGCGGGCATATCGAAGCTCCGCGGCTCAGTCGTCCGCGATGTAACCCGTATTGGGATCGATCATGGCGAGAAACACGCGGATGCTCTCTCGATGCTCCTCCACCGACCGATTCAATTTCCCGCTCGACGCGAATCCGTAGCCCTTGTTGGGCCCGCTCAGCCAGTCGTAGGTGGTGCCGCCGTCTCCAGCTTGGCCGATGGCGAACCGTTCGCCATCGACGTCGAGGGTGAACAACCTGGGCCTTCCCGCGGTTCCGCGGTACACATCGGGAATGGCGCGGGGATCATCGTTGCCACCGCTGGGGCTCCTGTCCACGACAGCCAGTATCCACGGGTCGGTACGGCCCAGGCCGCACCGCTGCGTGAGTAGATCGCGCTGCGGCACGAGCGGATGGTCGTTCTGTTCGCGGCTGACGGCCTCCACGCGGACACCGGCGATGCTTGGGCGGCGTCCATCCGACCGGGCATTGGACAGTTAGTTGCTAGCATGCGGCGCGAGATGGATGTACCTGAGCAAGTCGAGGCGTACCTCGCCAGTCAACCCGAGCCCAAGCAGGCCGACCTCCGACGGCTGCACGCACACATCCTTGCGGAATTTCCCGGATGCAGGCTGTGGTTCACCGATGGCACGAACGCGGACGGCAAGATTGTGGCCAACCCGAACATTGGCTACGGCGCCTGCACCATCACCTACGCCGATGGGTCGTCGCGAGAGTTTTATCGCATTGGCCTGAGCGCCAACACGACTGGCATTTCGGTCTATGTGCTTGGCCTCGACGACAAGACCTACCTGGCGCGCACCTATGGCGGCTCGATCGGCATGGCCAGTGTTACGGGCTATTGCATCAAGTTCAGACACCTCGCAGTCATAAACGTCGATGTCCTTCAGGCTGCCATTCGATATGGGATGAGCGTCCATCACGCGGGTTGAGCCGGAGCAGATGCGTCAGCCGGACAACCTGCCCGCCTTCTGCCGTGTCCACAGGAACGGTCGTCCGCTCATCGGCATTATGCGGGTGATCTTTGTCAAGCTGCTTGTCGTGGTTCATGATGCGTCCTGATCGAGCCGGCTGAGGAGTTTCCCGAATAGCTGCTGCCGGCGGTCCTGGCCGTGGTTGGCGGCGTGGTCGTGCTGGGCCTGGAGGGCGGGCCGGAACTCGATGCTGGTCTGGAAGAACGTGCAGGTTTCGCAGATCGACTCGAACGCGCAGTCCAGCTCGGCGGGCCGGGTGCAGTAGCCGTTGCCGAGCATCCGGTGGTGCTCGCGGCGCAGCCGGGCCATCTTGGGCCCGAGCGCGTCGGCGGGCAGCACGGGGGCCTGGCCGTAGAGCGCGTCGACCTTGTCGGTGACAGCGAAGTACTCATCGGCGACGGTCCGGCTGGCGATCTTGGCGTAGCGCAGCGTCATGTCCAGGCTGCGGTGGCCCAGCATGGCGGCGATGGCCTCCAGGCTCATGCCCCGGTTGATCGCCTGGGTCGCCAGCGTATGCCGGAGCTGGCGGGGGTGGATGTGCGGCAGCCCGGCCGCGGCGCCGGCCCGGTTGATCATCCTGGTGACGGTGTGCCGGTCCAGCGCACGGCCGTTCTCCCGCGGCAGCAGCAGCGGATTGCCGGCGGCGACGTGACGGCTGCGGTACTCATCGATCAGGGCGACCAGGTGCGGGTGCAGCGGCAGGTACCGGTCCTCGCCGAGCTTGCCCACCGGGACGTGCAGCCACGGCCCGGCGCCGATGTGCACGACGGCATCGGCGCGCAGCGAGGTGTACTCGCTGACCCGCAGCCCGGTGCGCAGCAGCATCACCCGCGGTGACCCGCACCAGCAGCCGCTTGTCGTTCTGCGCTGCGCGCAGCAGTTTCGCGGCGGCGGCATCATCGAGGGCCTTGGGCAGCGGGTGGTCCTGGCGGGGCAGGTCGCCGGGGAACATCGGCACCCGCGGCGGGGCTTCGTCCCAGCCCCATTCGTCGATACGCACGAAGAACATCCGCAGCGTGCCCAGCCGGTGGGCGATGGTCGCGGTCGTCAGCCGGGGCTTGTTCTGGCCGGGCCGCGCGGCAAGCCACGGCTTGTAGTCCTCGATATGGCGGCGGGTGACCTGCGTGGTGCTGGTCACCTCAGGCGCGACCTCGGTCAGGAAGCCGGCGAAGGACCGCAGGGCCATGTCGGCGTTATCCACGCTGCGCGGCCGCAGGACGCAGCCGATCTGGGTCAGGTAGCGGCGCATGGTCGCGGTGATCTGCGGGATCGCAGGCTCCAGCCCGGCCCAGGCCGGCAGCACGCCCATCCCGTTGGCGCCCAGCCGCGGCGGCCCGCTCACCGCTGGCTCCCCGGCATGGCGTCCGGCGCGGCGGGCTGGATGGCGAAGACTTGCGCGTCGATCACCTCGGCGGCCTTGCGGTACTGCGCGGCGAGCCAGTCATCGGCCAGGTGCAGGTAGATCCGCGTCGACTCGATCGAGGCGTGCCCAGCCTGGGCCTGCACCGCTTCCAGCGCCATCCCGGCTTCGCGCAGCCGGGTCAGGCAGGTATGGCGCAGCTCATGGCAGGTCGCGTGAGCCAGCCCGGCCCGGCGCAGGGCGGCCGCCAGGACCTCATCGGTGCCCTTAGCCGACAGCGGCTGCCCGCGGCGCGGGCCCTTGAGCACCACGAACACACGGTCGGTGCCGGCCTCGGGCGGCCGTTCGGCGTCCAGGTAGGCAGCGACCGCGGCGAAGAACCGGCCCGACACCGGAATCAGCCGCTGCCGGCCCCCTTTCCCCTCCGCGATGAACACCCGCCGCTCGGCGGCACGCAGGTCCTCCAGCCGCAGCCCGAGGACCTCGCAACGGCGTAACCCGCCCAGCACCATCGCCGCGACCATGGCCCGGTCCCGGTGCGTGCGCAAAGCAGCGGTCAGCGCATCGACCTCGGCCGGGGACAAGATCCGCGGCAGCCGCCGGGTCACGCGGACCAGCGGGACACCCTGCCCGGGACGAGACCGTTCCCGCCGGGTCGGCAGCCCCCGCGGCACCGGATTAGCTGCCACGTCACCGCGGGCCTGCAAGAACGCGAAGAACCCCGACACGATCGACAGCCGCCGGCGCACGGTCGCGGCTGACACTCCGGCTGGCTCACCATCGCGGTCCACCGGCTGCAGCACGCCACGCACGCCGGGCTTGCCGGTCCGCTGGGCGGTGATGAACGCCAGCACGTCAGCAGGCGCGACGTCTTCCGGTGCCTTGCCCACCACCGAGAAGAACACCTTTAAGTCGTATCCGGCCGCCAGCACAGTGTTCGGCCGGCACCGCCCGGCCAGGAACTGCAGATACACATCGGCCAGCGGCACCCCGACCCGCACCGCCAGCCCGCCGGAACCATCAGCTAAACCGGCCACGCGCAGATTCAGCAGTATGCACAGCAAGACTCCCATCGTCACAGGGGAAACAGCCTCATCAAGGCTGGCCGAGATGACCGGAAGATCACAGGCATAACATGCATGTGAGTATCGGTTCAGCCGTAAGCGTGTGCGAGTGAGCCGCAGGCGAGGCAGATCTGTGCCAGAAGAAGGGTGCTCCATCAGCGGGCCTGCATGCCGATGTCAGCCGGCGGCTCCGGCGGCTTGTGGGCCTCTGTGGGACCTGGTGACGGATGCTTCATGATCTTCTGCCGGTCTGCCAAAGTCGCTCGGACTGAGCCCTCGCTGCTAGCCATTCTGATAGCCATCAGCGGCAGCGCTCCAGCCACGATGGGCCATGTCCGGCCAGGAAAGCCACAGCTAGATGCCTGTCGGGCACCGTCCAGAGCCAGTCAGCGACCGGCTAAGCGTCCCTGACACGGAAGAGGTCACTGGTTCAATCCCAGTACCGCCCACCAGTTCAGACGGGTCAGCCCCTACAACGGCCCAGCTGGTAGCCCTAAAGTCGGTAGGGCCAGGCGTCACTATGCACCCATTTCGCTGGCTTCATCGCCGGGCTTCTCGTAGGCATACAAGCGGCTAACGGCCTGATTCATCGCGTCCAGAATCGCAGCGCGGTCCCAGGCGAACAGGTGCCCGTAGATGTTCTTGGTCGTCTCGATCTTGCTGTCGCCCATCTGGTGAGCGACCTGCATGTCCGATGCCCCGGATGCGATCAGCAGCGAGGCGCACACATGCCGCAGCTCATGCGCGGTGTACCTGACGATGCCGCCCGGGTGCGCGGCGGTGTAGCCCTGGGCGAGCCTGAGGTACCTGCGCCACATCGCGTAGCCGAGGTAGCCGCCGCGGTCGCCGTTGATCAGTCGTTCGTATGACTGGCCGTTGCTGCGTTCGCGGCCTGGTCCCCGCGGTCGACCAGACGGCGGACGGCGGGCATGGCGATATCGGGGATCATGACGGTCCGCACGGCCGCGCAGGTCTTCATGTCCGCACGGATGTCACGGAGGCCGCCGGACTCGCTGGCAGTCCGGTCGATGATCATGCTCTGGCTGCCAACATTCACGCTGTCGACAAGCACGGCGACCGCTTCCTCCCACCGCAGGCCGGTGAAGGCCAGCACGATGGCGACGTCGCCAAGGCCGGGCTTGAAATGATCGAGCGCCTCGGCGAGCCGGAGCACCTGCGGGATGCTGGGGGTGACGACACGGCGCCGGACCGATCCGCCCCAGCCGGTCGGTGGCCAGGTCGTGCTGGTCCGGCCGCGGCCTGCGCAATTCGAGCGCCGGGTTGACCGGGATAATCCGCTCCTCCCGCGCCCAGGCGAAAAGCCGGCGGAGCACGGGCGCGACCGTGCCCTTGGTGCTACCCGAGGCCGGGGTTCCGTCTTGCAGGGTCAGATGACGGATCGTCGCGTTCAGCTCGGGCAGGTCCAGGTCCCCGATCCACGCGTTGCCGAGAACCGGGATCAGGTAGACGTTCAGGCAAGTGCGTTCCTTAGCGAGCGAGGACTTGGGGCGCGGTGAGCCGTCCCGCTTGATCTTGTAGGCGACCAGGTACCGGGCTGCCACGTCGACGAACCGGATATGCTCAGCCTGCAGGCGCCGGGGCCGGCGCTTGGCTTCGTTGAAGTCGGCGACCAGCTGCTTGGCCGCGTCGAGGCCCTCGGCGGTTCGCTCGATCTGCCGCTTGAGAACCGGATCCCACAGCCGGACCCGGTAGACTTGAGCACCGCCTGGGGTTGTGACCGGCACGCTCCTGCCGTCTTGCTTACGGACCTTGAGCGTTATCCCGGCGAGCAGATCACGATGCCCGTTTCTGGACATGCCTGTCCTCATGTTCGATCAGCGACTTGGGAAGCACCGGGACGCCAGCCGAGCGGCGCGGCTTTGCCGGAACACTCCCGTGCCCGTGCCCGTGCCCGTGCCCGTGCCGGTGCTCGACGGATGGTGCAGAGTGGCGCGGAGCGGGCCGCGACCACTGCTCGATCTCTTGCTCGGCGAAGCGCAGCAGGTGCCCGATCTTCCGGTACGGGATCGCGTCTCGCTCGACGAGCTTGCGAGCATGTCGTTCGGTGATGTTCAGCCACTCGCACAGCTCAGTCAGCGAGAGCATCCGTGCCGCTTGCCCATAGGGCACGCGCTGTGTCATGCCGCCCGCCCTACGGGCCGAAGATTTGTGGCCCGGTCTTCGGCTCTGCGTCTAGCTTCGGCCAGGGCGGCTTTCCAGTCGGCGCGGTCTTTGAGGACGTGCAGCAAGCCGAAGTCTGGCCGCTGGTGCACGCCAGTAAGTACACCGAACTGGCCCCGATCCTCGCCGCCCTCATCCCCACGCTGGAGACAGCGGCCAGGTCGGCGTCAGCCGATGACCAACGGCGGCAGGCCCGCGCCCTGCTGGCCGACACCTGCCAGGCCACCGCCGCCATGATGGCCAAGCTCGGAGAAGGCGACGCCGCGTGGATCGCCGCCGACCGGGCCGCGTTCACCGCCGAGCAGCTCGGCGACGCCCTGGCCGTCGCAGCCGCTACCTTCCGAATGGCGCACGTCTTCCTCAGCCTCGGCGAGACCGCCCAGGCCTGGCAGGCAGCCGCCTCCGTCACCACCGCCCTCGAAGACCGGGCCTCGGCCAGCCGCCCCGATCCGGCCGTGCTGTCGCTGTACGGCGCATGCCAGCTCGTCCTGGCCATCGCCGCCGCCCGCGACAACGACCGCGCCCAAGCTCACGAGCACCTCGACCAGGCGCGCAAAGCCGCCGACCTGCTCGGCGAAGACCGCGACGACTACGGCACCGAATTCGGCCCCACCAACGTGGCCATCCACGCCGTCGCCGTCGCCGTCGACCTCGGCGACGCAGGGCAGGCACTCGACCTCGCCCAGGACATCGAAGTCACCGGCCTGTCCCCCGAACGGCAGGCCCGCTACCTCATCGACCTCGCCGCCGCCCACGCCATGCGCCGCCAGATCGGCGACGCCCTGCACGACCTCGAGCAAGCCGAGGAGCTCACCCCTGAGCAAACCAGGACCCACCGCATCGCCCGCCAGGTCGCCCGCGACCTCCTCCAGCTCGCCGCCCTGCGACCCCGACCATGGAACGAGGTTTTACGTTCGCCCGGGCCTTTTCCTCGCTGCCTTCTCGGCCCCCCTTGGCTTCGTCAGCGTGCCGATCTCGCATACCACATGCCCGCTTTCCCAGCATGTCCAGACCGCGGCGCCATCGCGGACTTCGGGATTCAGCCGGTGGGGCACCGGGTGCTCGGGGCACACCGGCCACTCCGGTGGGTCTCCGGCATCATGAAGCTGGTCCGCTGCCCAGTTCTGCAACTGCTCGGCTAGCTCTGTCAACTGCTCGGCCGCTGACCTGAGCAATATCCAGATGCCCGTTTGGTCGTATCCCGGCCCCTGAATCCAGGCACAGACCGCCTCGCTCCCGCGGTCCTCAAGTGCTTCGTAGCGGATATCCGGCAGCACCAGCCCACTCGCAGCCAGATCCCGCAGCAGCGGCGACGCCGTATCACGCACCACCGCCTGCTCCTCATCGGTCAGCGGCCGCGGCCGCCGCGACAGCTCCATCGACCGGCGGGTCCGCTCGGCTACCTCATCACCCGCCTGCTCCCGAAGAACCGCGAGAACCTGAGCCTCGGCATCCTCGCCCCTGAAGAATCCACCGCCATTGTCGGCCCACGTCCGACGAGAACTGTCAGCTGGCTCATCCGGTGGCGAAGTCGAAACCATGCCTCGAAGCGTAGATCGCGATCGGACGCCACAGCTAACCGGGCGCCGCCGAATTGCGCCTTCCTAAGATCAAGCTCAGGTGGCTTATTCCCCTGCCTCCCGATTGTCCGGCGTCGGCCGGAACCCGTCGAGAGCGCTTCACGTCGCTACGAGATGGCCTGCGGCCACTCCCGACTGAACCCGGCCGAGAGTCACTGGAGAGGGCAGCAGTCAGGGAAAAGAGTAAATCCGGCAATCTATCCTGTGAGCTCTTGCGCGGCGCGCTTGGCGCGAAGCCTAGTCTCGACACTGTCGTACCAGGCTTCATCTATGTGCGCCCCTTCTCCAGCAACGGTTTGGAGAACAGAGCCCCAGAAGCGGAGATGAGGAGCGCGGTCCGCCTCGCGTTCGATCGACGGCAGGCTGACCTCACCCGCCAGAGACTGGGGCGCAAGCAGCTCGGCAATGTCACGAAGACTTAGGGTCACCCGCGGGACCTGCGGGTCCCACCACCGGTCTGGCATGTGGCCGTTTTCGAGGCGGACCAGCTTTACGGCCAAGGACCGGGTGTCGCCGTCGCAGTCGAGGTAGATCCCGACGGAGCCGTTACCGAACAGCGTCCAGTTGCCCAGCCTGTAGGAGCCACCATCGATGACCCGGAAGCCCAGCTGCTTGACAAAGCCGAAGGATGCGCTCACCTGTACCGGCCATCTGTCAGCTTCTGGGACTTGGTTCACGCCGTGCTCCTGCTCATGGCTGCGATTCTGGCAGCGCGTTATGACGAACGGGCCATAAACGGGCCACTAGCCATGGCCGCACAGGGCGACTGACGGTTACTCACAAGGGACGTCGCACCAAAAGCAGCACGCCAGTCGACCAGGAATTTCTTAGCTGCGGCACCACCGATCTTCCAATCTGGTGGTCAGCCAATCCCGTCGTCGGTCGTCGTCCGGCCTGATGTTCGAAGTAGCAAGGCGTCGGCTGGGCCGAAGCCGACACGCTCGTAGAACGGAATCGACCGTTCGCTCGGGCTCAGGACTACGCGAGCAAAGCCGTTGTCATCCGCGTAATCAAGGAGCATGTCGATGAGCTTGCCGCCAACGCCCTGATCCCGGTACGCCGCCAGGACGAAAGCGTTGCCCAGGTAACCCCACCGGCTTGGCGGGTGTCCAGGACGTGGCATCCGCTCGAAGACGGTCAGGTTCATCATGCCGACTGCTCTGCCGCCGGCCTCGGCGAGCCAGGTGATCCGGCGTGGGGACTCGCGCACGAACCACTCCGCGAACCGCTCGCCAAAGCCTGGGTCGTCGACGTCGCCGTCCTGCTCGCGCGTCCACTCGGAGCGTAGCCCGATGATCTCCGGAAGATTTGCGGTCTCGGCGCGGCGGATTGCGATCTCGGTCACGCGACCCCACCATAGTTGCGCGAGCCCGCGGCCTGGCAGTGGGGAGTTGTGCAGCCAGCAGTGCAGCCTAGGCACGGGACGGCGGCAGACCAAGCTGGACGGCCTTTGCCGCCGGGAGCAGTGCGCGAGCTTCTCCGCCTGCGACCTTCCGCGAACTTATAAACGGCTGCTCTCGGCCGTGCCCGCTGCGTGCCCGATCGAGCGGTGATCGGGGGTGAATCGCGGCGAGTCACGGACACGCCACGTCGGTGCTCACGTGCGGCAGGCGAGTCCGGTGGCCAGGGTCACGATCTTTGCAAGCAAGGGATCAGATCTGCCGCGCCGCTTCCGGTCCTCGGCCGCTGACGCGCCCTGCGGTCCGGGTCGGCTTGCCACCGGGACGGCAACGTGACGGCCATCAGGCCGACGCGGACCGCTACGGTCCTGCCGCACGAGCGCGGCCCGAGCGCCGACGTAGCCGTGCCCGTTGCGTGCCCCATCAGACGGTCAACGACGGGGTTTCAGGGGCACTCACAGTAACTGACAAACATCCCCTGATTTGCGCCGCAGCAGTTCAGTCGGCTATGCGCCGCAGCCTTCCAAGCTGGTGATTTGGCAAAGCGAAGTTAGCCAGCCTCTCTGAGCAGCGGAGATGTCATGAGAGATGACGATGCGATGGTCGTGACCGCGCTACCAGCCGAGGTCCGCGACTGGCTGGCTGGCCTCGACCTGACCTACCGCGAGGTCAGCGCAACGACGGGAGATCTCCCGGCCGGGTACGGCCACATCACTTGCGCCGTGCCGATCGGTCACGGCCGCCAGGTCTTCATCACTGCCGCGGATGCCGTGCGCAGCTGGCGCGTGCAGCTCCGGGCCGGGCTCACGGTGTCGGCCTCGTCCCCGATAGCCATGCCGGGCACGGTGCTGATCATCGGCGTCGGAATCGGGCCGCTGCGTTTGAAGGCGCCGTGCCGCGTCGTCTACACCGTGGACGAGCCGCGGCGGCGTGGCTTCGCTTACGGCACGCTGGCCGGGCATCCGGAAAGCGGCGAGGAAGCCTTCATCGTCGAGCACCATGACAACGACGCGGTCACCTTCAGCGTCGTCGCGTTCTCCCGGCCAGACACACGACTGGCCAAGCTCGCGGGCCCGCTGGGCACGACGGTTCAGCACCGGATCACCGAACGGTATCTACATTCGCTGACTCGATGATTCGGCGGCGCCGCCAGGACACCTCTGGTCGCGTCCCTAGCGCCAGCCCTACATTTGCCCTAGGACAAGCAGGTCAACAGGTGTCAGCACAGGGAACTGATCGACCCGGCACAGCTTTCACCGCAGGCCGGAGAGTCATCTGGGCACATCAGTAACCAGGCCGACACCCTGACACGGAAGAGGTCACTGGTTCAATCCCAGTACCGCCCACCAGTTCAGTGCAATATTTTCGAATTCCTGCTCGTTGCGCAGGCCAACTAAAAGAGCCAAACTAAGCCACCGAAGAGCCAAAGCCTCCTCGCCCGCGGCCCTTCGGGCCCGGCTATCGCGACGACCTGCTCGCCCGCCGACTGTCTCCGATCTCGATGACGACGGCCCGGCTTAGCAACCGTCCGCAGGCCAGTCCACCACCGAGTCCGCTCACGGCGTCAGCGCACGCGACGCTGCGAGCAGCCGCCGACTTATCACGCTCGACTTGCCAGCCACGCCGACCGTATCCCCAGGGCGGGCTGCCGCGACCGGGCCAGCGCCGGACGCCACCACCGGCGGCACCAGGCGACCACTAGTGCATCCCCATCACGGAATCGGTCACCAAGGAGGCCCGGACCGGATTCACCAGAAGGCATGCCGCTTGGTGGGCCGTCCTGCACTGGCCCTCCGGGCGCCCGACCGCCTGGCCGCCCAGTTGTCGTGACAGCCGCAGACGCGTCAGAGTTAAGGGCAGCCTTAAATCCTGGAGGGTCTGTTGGCCTTGGCAGGGAAGGTCACCGGCGAGTACGCCGAATGGTTCACCACGCTGATCAAGGAGGATCTCGCATCGGCGACCCAGGTAGCGCAGGCGGTCGCCGCGCTGCGCGAAGAAGGGCCACCGCTCGGCCGATCCTTAGTCGACCGGCTCAAGGGATCAACGATCCACTACCTGAAGGAGAACTGCGCCCCGGATCACGCGGCCGCTCGGAGATCAGGATCATCTTCGCGTTCGATCCCGCCCGGTCCGCGCTGCTCCTGCTCGGCGGCGACAAGGCCGGGAAACCAGCAGCGCTGGTACCGCGACAACATCCCGATCGCCGAGCGGCTCTACCTCGAGTACACGACAGAGAACGAGGAGTAACAAGCGATGCCCAAGCGCACGCCGCAGGACTGGGAAACCCTGGAGCGGGAACTGCACGCCGTCGGCGTCTCCGCCGAGGAGATCGAGGCCGGCGCCCGGATGTTGCTCGCCCAGGCCCGCGGCGACCAGCTCGCCCAGGCCCGCAAGCAACTCGGCCTCGCCCAGCGCGAGGTCGCGGCCACGATGGGCGTGAGCATCGCCCGGATCTCCCAGATCGAGCACGGCGAGGTTACCTCGTTCGAGGTCATCGCCCGCTATGTCGAAGCACTCGGCGGCCGTCTCGACCTCGTCGCCGACTTCGGCGACCGGACGGTCCGCCTGCCGGTCAGCGACACCGCCGACACCACCGCAGCCTGACCAATAACTAGGCCTGCGTTCGCTGGGCAGCCACCCTGCGCGCGGTGAGCGGCGTCCATGGCCAGGCGCGGAGAACCCGGCATCGAGGAACTGCGCTGCTCACCGCGGAGGCCGCCTACGTTGCTGATGGCTCGTGCCCAGCCAGGGCTGCCCCTCTCGTCACGGTCAGTCGCCGACGTGGCTGCCGCTTGCCGCTCTATATCCGATATGCCCGCCCTTGGAACCTTGGCGCTCGTCAGCTTGGGCGCGCAGAACGGGCCGATCTGGCGCTATAGGCCACTCTCGGTCCGGTGCTCATGCCGGTGAGCGATCATCGCTGCCTCAGTGTTCCGCTGCTCATGATCGGGCGGCTGGGTCGCGCGAAAACGCGCGAGCGTTGACGGCGCAGATCGTGTCAGGATGCTCGGCATGCCTGGTCGCGCAATGAGCTTCGGAGCCAGAGCAGAGGCTTACGAACGATTCCGGCCGGGGTATCCCGCGGAGCTCTTCGACATGGTGATGACGTATTCGGCTCAGCCGGTCCGGACTGCCCTGGAGATTGGTGCTGGCACCCGGTAAAGCAACCCGCCTCTTCGCCCAGCGGGGAGTAACGATCACCGCGACCGAGCCTGACGCGGCCATGCTCGCCGAGCTGCAGAAGCACGTGCCAGCAAACGTCAAGATCGTCCAAGCCGCGTTCGAGGACCTGCAACCCGACGATAGCTACGGGCTGGTCTATGCGGCAGCGGCGCTGCACTGGACGAACCCAGAAGGTCGGTGGGCGCGGATGGCGGCGCTACTGGAGCCGGGCGGCGTGTTTGCCTCGTTCGGTGGACCAGCTCAGCTGGCTGACCCGGCTCTAGCGGAAGCTGTTCGCGCGGCCCGGGCGCCGTTCCTGGACAGCGACGAGGTTCCATCTCCAGACGGGACGCCACCGGGACATGACATGCAGTGGCCAGGTACCGAGCTCCAGCGGACTGAGTGGTTCACAGATGTTCAGGAGCTCGTGATCGAGCGGCGCCTGACGATGAGTGCTCGTGACTACGTTGGCCACCTGTCCACCATCTCGGCTTATCTCGAATTGCCGACCTCGGAGCAAGAGGAGGTATACAGCCAGATCATGCAGGTCCTGCCCGAGACCGTCGAGATAGCCGCCGACATCACCGTCCATCTCGCGCGCCGGCGCCGCGAGCAGTAGTGCCTCCATAATCAGCTGCCCGCCCCCTGCGAACGGCCATCCGGACCTGCCGCGACGAGCGCCTGCCACGCTCACGCATGTCAGCGGGCGAGCACTGCTGACCAACCGCTGGACGAGCTTGTTGCGCCCTCGCCGATCGCACGTTCTCAGGGGTGCACGCGCGCAACTAGCTGATGCCGCCACCGTCTCTGGTCAGCGGCTGTCGGGTGCTGCGGCGCCTTGCGGCGCCGCAGCACTTACCGCAGCCAGGTCAGCCTGTGAAGGTCATGGAGCTTGCGACTGGGCTTTCCATATAGGGAACGATGATCTTCAGGAAGCCTGGCGAGGTTAGGTCCACGACGCCGATGTCGGTCTGGCGGTCGGCGGGCCCGTTCGCCGGGGTGTAGGTCGCCATCGGGATCAGGCCGCCGAAGTCCACGGTGCCGAGGTTCTCCTTAGCGCTGACCAGGCCGGCCCGGGTGAGGTTCTTGGCTGCGATGGCCTTGGCCAGGAGCTTGGCTTCCATCTCCGCCATGCAGTAGCCGTACATGTAGTAGCCGTCAGGGACCTGCGTGGGGTTGTATTGCTTCTGGATCGAGAGGAACTGAGCCATGCCGGGGACGCTGGTGTCACCCCAGGCGGCTTCGAAGCCGAGCACCCACGCGCCCACCATGGCCTTCTCTACCGGCGTGGGCTTGCCGCCCGCGGCCCCTGTCGCGGTCATCAGGTATTCCGACCAGGCCGGCCCCTGCAGGATCCACTGCGGGTGGTAGCCGATCGCCGCGGCGGTGCCGATAAGCGTTGCTGCCGAGGTCGGGATAGCCGTGACAACAACGTACTGGGCGCCAGCGTTCTTCATCGCGAGGGCCTGGGATGTAAACGACGTGTCGGTGACCGCGTAGGACGCATGCGCGACGTCATCGAAGTGGTAGGCGGCCTTGGCCGCCAGGTAGCCCTTCATCCCGTCCGCACCGTAGGCGTCGTCCTGGTAAACGATTCCGACCTTGGCGTGCGACTTGCCGAGCGTGTGCGTCAGGTAGTGCAGGGCGTTAGCGACGTCGACGGCATAGGGAGTCCCGATCACGGCGTTAATCGATTGGTTGACGAAGGCCGACGACTGCGCCGCGGTGCCCAGGAGGACATCGGCATGGTCGGCCTGGGACTCGATCGCCTGTGTGGTCGGGCTGCCCAGCGACTGGCCGATGAAGGCGACATTACCGACGATCGCATTGTAATCCTGCACGTGCAGCTGCGGATTGTACTGGTCATCCTTGATGTCAAGGCTGACCTTCCAGCCGCTGATCCCGCCGTGCGCGTTGAGATAGGAGAAGTAAGCCTGCTGACCAGCGGTGAGCGGCTTGCCGATCAGCGCGGCGGGGCCGGACAGCGGCGTCAGCACGCCGAGCGTGATGGTCTTGGTTTTCACGTCTACGCCGGGCCCCGCCTTTATGGAGCTCGTCCCTGAGGAGGAGTTGTTGGTTGAGCTGCCGCCCGTGGAGCAGGCGGCGAGCACCAGCCCGGCCATGCATGTGAGAGCGGCGCCCTTGATAAATTTCTTCGGCATCGGTTTACCTAACTTTCTCGTGTGCCTAACTGTCTGAAGCGGAAGCCGAACTGACGACGCCCGTCGCGCCGAGCGGTGCGCGACGGCGCCTGGCGAGCAGAGCCACCCTGTGGCCCAGGCCGACCACCCCCCTTGGTTCCACGAGCAGGAAGACGATCAGGAGCACGCCGTACAAGATGGCGGCGGCATCGCCGACCGGGATGCCGGTGGTGTGCGTTCCGCCCTGCAGGAATGGCAGCGAGTTGGCCAGGTTGACGAGCTCGGACTGCAGGCCCCAGACGAATAGCGCGCCGAGCACCGGCCCCCACAGCGAGCCCATTCCGCCGACGATGATCATGGCCACGAACTGGACGGACAGGCCGAGGTCAAACTGGCCAGGCGTAGCGAAACTGAGGTAGGACCCGTACATGGCCCCGGCGACGCCGGCGATGGCGGAGGAAACGACGAACGCGGTGATCTTCATCCTCGCGACGTTCACGCCGAGCACTGCCCCGGCAAGCTCACCGTCGCGTACTGCGGTCATGCTGCGGCCAAGGTGCGTCCGGCTGAGATTGCGGACGAACAGCATGCCGAGCGCGAGCAGGATGAATGCGAGGTAGTAGTACAGTCCGTCCTCGTCGATGAGGATTGGCCCGAGGGTCAGCCCGTTAGCGAAGTTGAGCGAGCCGAACGCGGGAATCGGCATCGACCTGCCGCCGGGCCCGCCGGAGAAGTACGAGACGTTCGTGAAGATGTGCTGCCCCAGGTAAACCAGCCCGATCGAGACGATCGCGAGGTACAAGCCCTTGAGTCGCAGCGCTGTTGGGGCGACCAGGCCACCCACGATCCCGGCGACGAAGCCGCCGGCCGGGATCCAGAGCAGGGCGGGAAGGTGCAAGGTCACGCCCAGCACCGCGCCGGTGTAGGCGCCGATTGACAAGAAGAACGCGTGGCCAAGCGATATCTGACCAGTGCGGCCGGTAAGGACGTCGAGGCCGAGCGCGCCGAGCGCGAAGATCAGAACCCAGACCAGCGCGGACAGCCAGTACGCCCCGACCCAGAACGGCAGCAGAATGCCGATGATTACAGCGGCGACGCTGGCGGTGCGGGCCGGCGAGGTTGTCAGGGCAGTCAGGACCCGGCTCATAGTCGCTCCGCTGGACGAGATCCGAACAGGCCGTAGGGACGCACGAGCAGGACGATGATCATCACGACGTACGGAGCGACCAGGTAGAAGTTCTGGCCCAGCCAGCTTGCGTATGGCGGCTGGTAGCCGGCCGTCAGCTCCTGCACGATGCCGATGATGAAGCCACCGGTTACCGCCCCGGTCGTCGAGTCGATGCCACCGAGGATGATGGCGGGAAAGGCCAGCAGCGCCACATCGCTTATCTGCGGGCTCACCGAGTTCGGGTAACCGCCGAGGAATACCCCGCCGACACAGGCAACGAGCCCGGCGAGGCCCCACGCGATGGCGTGCACCCGGCGCAGCGAGATACCGACGGAAAGAGCTGCTTCGGGGTCAGACGCAGCGGCGCGCATCGCGAGCCCGTACTTCGAGTGCCGGTTGAACAGCCAGAACGCCGCGAGCAGGACGACCGCGGTGACGATCGTCCAGATCTGCACCCACGGCAGGCCCAGCTTCCCGAGGTGCAGGACGCTTGCGCCCCATGGATCTCCGTTGGAGACGGGCACGGCGCCGAACTTTGCGTCTAGGGCGGCGTTGACCACCGTGGCGAGGCCGAGCGTCAGCATCACGATGGTGAAATCCGGTTTGCCGATCGCGAACCTGAGCACGAGGAACTGAAACAGCAGCCCCGCCGCCGCGGTGGCCGCCGCGCCGACGGCGAAGGCAAGCCAGAACGGCAGGCCGTCGGCCGAGACCAGCCAGGCAGTCAGGACGGCGCCGAGCGCGAGCAGTTCGCCCTGCGCGAAGTTGATGACTCGGCTCGCCCGGTAGATCACGGTGAAGCCGAGCGCGACGAGGGCGTAGACGCCGCCGAGCGCCAGTCCGGCGAACAAGAGCAGCGCGAATGTGGTCATTGCGGCGTCTCCTCCCGCGGCCCGCTGGCGCTCTGGCCGAGTTCGGCGAGCAGTCCTTCCGGCTTGCCGAGGTAAGCGTTGATGACGTCCGGGTTGGCCTGGATCTCGGCAGGCGAGCCGAGTGCGATAACCCGGCCGAAGTCGAGCACGAGGATCCGCTCTGCCAGCGCCATCACGGTGCTCATGTCGTGCTCGACCAGCACGATGGTCGGGTCATATCGATCCCGGATGGCGCGGACCAGCGCGACGACCTCGGCCCGCTCGGCCTGGCTCATCCCTGCGACTGGCTCGTCGAGCAACAGCAGCCTTGGCTCCATCGAGAGGGCCCTGGCGAGTTCGACCTTCTTGCGAATGCCATAGGCAAGCGCGCCGACTGGCGTGTCCGCGATATCGGTGAGGTCGGCGAAGTCGAGAACCTCAAGCGCCGCCTTCCGGTGCAGCCGCTCCTCACGCCGCGACCACGGCATCGACAGCCCGGCGCTCAGCGCACCCCACCGCATCAGGTGGGTCCGGCCGACAAGGACGTTGTCGACCACGGACATCATGGGGAACAGTCCAAGGTTCTGAAATGTACGAGCGATCCCCAGGTGCGCCAGCTGATGCGGCCGGCGCTGGGCAAGGTCAGCGCCGAAACACAGCAACGTTCCGGCAGATGGCGGGTAGATGCACGTCAGCACGTTGAACAGGGAGGTCTTCCCGGCGCCGTTGGGGCCTATCACGGCGAACAGCTCGCCAGGGCGGACCGCGAAGGTCACTTCATTGAGCGCGGCGACCGCCCCGAATCGCAGGCTGAGCTCGCTGACCTCGAGCACCGGGGCCTGTGCCGGTGGCAGCGCGGCATGGGGATCGGATCCGGTGACCGTCATGTGTGAGCTACCCCCAAGTAGGTGACACGCACCTCGTCATCGGCGAGCAGATCGCCGGTCGGACCGGAGATCTTGATCGCTCCGCTCTCGATGAGGTATCCGTAGCTCGCCACCGATAGCGCCAGGGTCATGGATTGCTCGGCGAGCAGGATCCCGACGCCCTGCTCGTTGATGCGCCGCAGGGCCTGTCCGATCGAACGGACGATGAGCGGCGCGATCCCGAGCGATGGCTCATCAAGCAGGAGCAGTTGCGGATCGCACATCAAGGCCCGGCCGATGGCAAGCATCTGCTGCTCGCCACCGGAGAGCAGTCCGGCACGCTGGTGCAGTCGGCTGGCAATGAGCGGGAAGAGCTCGACAACCTGCTCAAACAGATCGGTGCTGCGGCGCCTGTCCCTCCTGGCTGACGCGCCGGAGCGCAGGTTCTCCTCGACGGTCAGGTCGGTAAACACTCGCCTGCCCTCGAGCACCTGAACGATGCCGCTCCTGACCACACCGGCCGGGTCAGCTCCGTTGACGAGCTCGCCGTTATACCGGATCGTTCCGCTCGACACGCGGCCGCCGTGGAAGGCGAGGAGGCCGGAGATGGCGCGAAGCAGCGTCGTCTTTCCCGCCCCATTCGGGCCCAGCAGGCAGACCGCCCCGCCTACCGGCACGCGGAGGCTGACGCCATCAAGGCCGCGCAGCCCCCGGTAGGTCACCGCGAGGTCATGCACCTCTAGCAGCGGCGGCAGATCGGCCATGAGCGCTCCTGTCGCTGATGTGGCATGGACACGGTCATCGGGCGGTCCAGCCTCCGTCGAGTACCCACGCCGAGCCGTTGGCGAATGACGCCATGTCCGAGCACAAGAAGGCCACTAGTTCGGCGATCTCCGCAGGCTCAATCAGGCGCTTGATCGCCGGTTCGGTCAGCATGATGTCGGTGACCACACGGTGCGCGGGGATGTCGTGGAGCCGCGCCTGGTCGTCGATTTGCCTCTCCACTAGCGGCGTGCGGACGTATGCAGGGCAGACAGTGTTGGACGTGACACCGCGAGGCCCGCCTTCCAGCGCGATCACCTTAGAAAGCCCCTCGAGGCCATGCTTGGCGGCCACGTAAGCGGCCTTGTACGGCGACGCCCGCAGGCCATGCACCGACGAGATATTGACTATCCGGCCGAAGCCCTGCCCGTACATGTGCGGCAATGCAGAACGCGACAAACGGAACGGGGCCTCCAGCATTACGGTGAGCAGCAGCCGGAACTGATCCGGAGGGAACTCGTGGACCGGCGCAACATGCTGGAGGCCGGCACAGTTGATCAGGATGTCCGCGTCACCGGCCACCGCGTCTGGGTCGAAACCTGGCCCGGCCAGGTCCACTTCGAAGGCCCGGCCCCCGATGCCAGCGGCGACCTTAGCGGCGGACTTGGCGTCGACGTCGGCAACGACAACCTCGGCGCCAGCCGCCGCCAGCCGGATAGCGCAGGCCTGCCCGATGCCGCTGGCGCCGCCGGTTACCACCGCCAGGCGCCCGGTCAGCCCTGGCGCAGCCCGCCAGCCACCCGGCAGGCCGACCGAGGAAAGGCCGGACCGCAGCGGTTCCCCTTGTCCAGCCACCGCCTGCCTATGCCTGGTCATCGGGCATCCCCTCGTGCTTGCGCACCGCCCGAGCCCTGGTATCGGTGCGGCCGGTGAACTTCGGGCCATCTGGCCGGGAACGCTAGACCACGAGAGGGCGGCGCGGCATATCGGGAATACACATTTCTGATGGCTGACCTGTGGCGAAAACTGTTACTAGCCTGTGGCGGCAGAGGGTCTGCATGATGACCCGATCTGCCGCACAATGCGCATATGGACGAGCCGACCGTAGTGACCGCATTCTGTCGCGAGGTGCTCAGCCTCCTGGAGCAGGAAGCCCCGGCTGCGGACTTCGAGCAGGCCGCAAGCGCCGCCCATGCAGCCGGGCTTCCGGCCAGCCTGCTGACCGACCTCGACGCCGCCAAGCTCGCGGCCCTGCGAGTCCGTGCCGATATGGAGCAGCGCCGTAGGCGTGAGGCAGAGCTCGCCGCCCTGTTCGAGACGGCGAGCGACCTCGCCGCGCTGCGCGACCTGGACTCGGTGCTGCGCGCCATAGTCCGGCGGGCGCGGCAGTTGCTCGGCACCGACGTTGCCTACATGACGCTGCACGACCCGGCCGCCAGGGACACCTACATGCGGATCACGTCTGGCTCGGTGTCGGCTTACTTCCAGCAGGCCCGCCTTGGCATGGGCGAGGGTCTTGGCGGCCTCGTCGCTGAGCGCGCCGCCCCGTACTCGACGGCCGGCTACCTCGCCGACGAGCGGTTCCTCCACACTGCCCCGATCGACCGGGCCGTGCGCGAGGAGGGCCTGGTGGCCATCCTCGGTGTGCCGCTGCTGCTCGGCAAGTCCGTGATCGGCGTGCTGTTCGCCGCGGACCGGCGTACCCGCACGTTCGGTCCGGCGGAGGTTTCGCTGCTGTGTTCGATGGCCGCACATGCCGCGATTGCCATCGATGCAGCCAACCTGCTTGACGAGACCAGGGAGGCGCTCGCTGAGCTGAATGCCGCTAACGAGATCGTCAAAGACCACAGCGCTGCTGTGGAGCGGGCCTCGCAGGCGCATCACCGGTTCACTGAGTTGGTGCTTGCGGGCGGCAGAGCGGAAAGCGTCGCCCAGGCAGTGTCCGCTGTGCTGGGCAGTGACGTGATGATCCTGGACGAGCAGGACAGCCTCATCGCTGCCAGCGCGCAGCCAGCGGCACAGGATGCCGCGCTACTCCGGGTCCTTGCCGAGGCCAGAGCCGGACGCCGCGCGGTATGCGCTGGCAACTTGTGGGCCGCGCCCGCATCCGCGGGATCTGAGCATCTCGGCACTGTCGTGCTCCGGGCCGGCCCCGACCTGCCGGAGACGGACCGGCTGATCCTCGAGCGTGCCGCGATGGTGACCGCGCTGCTGCTGTTGCTGCGCCGCTCGGTCGCAGAAGCCGAGCAGCAGGTGCGGGGCGATCTGCTCACAGACCTGCTCACCACGCCGCACCGGGACCCTGAATCGCTGCGGGATCGCGCGCTGCGGCTAGGTGTGGACCTCGACAAGCCGCATGTGGTCGTCGTCGTCCGGGCCGAGCCCGTGGTGCAAGCCCGGCTGCGGCCGGCGGCAGCACACGTGGCGGCAACACGGCACGGCCTCGCGGCCAGCTTTGAGGGCAACGCCGTCCTGCTGCTGCCCGGCGACGACCCGCCAGCCGTCCTCAGCGATGTCGCGGCAGTTCTGGAAGCCATGGCTGGTCGGCGGATCACAGTAGCCGCGGACGGAGCGCGCGCGCACGGGCAGGGCACCTCGACCGTCCCATCCGCATATCTGCAGGCATGCCGGTGTGTAGAGGCACTCCTCGCGCTCGGCCGGCGCGGCGCCGCGGCCACGCCCCACGACCTTGGATTCCTTGGCATGCTGCTTTCAGACCGCAAAGACGTGCAGGGCTTCATCCAAGCCGCGATCGGGGATCTGATCAGCTATGACACGCGAAAGGGAACCGAGTTGATACGCACGGTTGAGGCGTATTTCTCAGCTGGCGGCAATGTCACCAGGACCAAGAACACCCTGCACGTGCACGTGAACACCGTGACGCAGCGGCTCGACCGAGTCAGCCAAGTGCTCGGGGAAGACTGGCAACTCGGCCAGCGCGCGCTAGAGATCCGCATCGCGCTGTACTTGCACCGGATTGGCGCAGAGTGCTGGGCCAGCTGATCACGACGAAGACCGCCGGACGGCCCCGTTCCCCTCAAACTGGCGTTATCGGCCAGTCCCGCGCTAACCCTGGCATTGCGCCTGCGTTATCTCGCGACGGTGTCCTGGCGTCAGGTCTGCGCTAACGAGGAGTGAAATCAGCCATTCGCAGCGCTAGCTGCACGTACGTGTCGGCGACCCTGCTGACGGGTGGTCGGCAAGCCGGGTGCGAACCAGTGGGCGATCTGCATTCCCAGTCCGCCGATCTGCGGGCGCCGTCGCAGGCTCTGGAGAGCTAAATAGCCGCGCGTCCGCGGACGAGTTCGAAAGGCTGGGCCTCATCTTCGCCCCATCAGTGACGTTCATCGCCGCGGGCGCACTGGGGAACCTAGCCCATCGCCTGTCGGAGCTGGGCTGCGAGTCGGAGGCGCTGGCGGAGGCCGAGTCAGCCCCGGCCATCTGCCGGCGCCTGTTGAAAGCAGATGCGCCTGCCTGCCAACCACAGCTCGCCATGCTGGTGAAATAACCTCGGCATGCTGTCGGATACGCCGGAAAAAGAGACTGGCAGCCGCGCAGGAGGCCGGTGAGATCGGCCACCGCCTGGCCCAGGCCAACCCGACCAGGTACGAGCAGCAACTGGCCGTTTTCCTGGACAACCTGGTGTTCCGCTACCTGGACCTGAAGCTGGGCGCGGACGCGCTGGCGGCGGCTCAGGACGCCGTCGCCGCTTATCAGCGGCTAGTGCGGATCAGCATTGGCCCACGTCGACTAGGACTGCGTCGGCCAGGGCGTTCAATCACCGGTGCTGTGGACGCACGCCGCGATCCCGGAGTGCGGCATTCACCGCAGTGCGAACCGCCGCGAGGCAGAGACCAGCGAGCCAACGGTTTGCGGGGCCACCGCATCCAGCCGCGTCGAGATGGCTAGGAACACCTCGGCCGTGGTCAGCGCATCACCCAGGGCATGATGCGGCTCGTGAACCGGGAGTCCGAGATCGCTGGCCAGTTGCTCGAGGGACGGTTCGGCGGACGCGCCGACCGCGGCCAGGCCCGCGGCCCTGGCTAGCGCAGCCGTGTCGATGGCGATTCTGGGCGGGGGGACCTGCCGCGCTCGGAAGGCGCGCCGCAGGAATGCGCGCTCAACCCATGCGGCATGCGCCACGAGCACCCGGCCGGTCAGCGCGCCGAGCAGCAGGTCCACCGATTCCTCCCAGGACGGCGCGTCGGCCAGGTCCGCTGGGCGCAGGGAATGCACGGCGATCGCCTCAGGGGACACATGCGCAGGTCCGCTGACCAGGCTGTAGGTGGAGCTTGCGGCGATGACGCGACCGCGGTCGATACCCACCGCGCCGAAGCTGATGATCTCGTCGCGTCTCAGGTCAAGCCCCGTGGTTTCCAGGTCAACTGCGCAGTAGCGTGCTGAGCGCCAGGGCTGATCCAGTCGCACCGCGGTGGCTGCATAGGCTCGGGCTACGTCGCCGCGCGGGCGGCGCATGGACAGCCTCACCTGACCCTGGATGTCCACTCGCCCTCCAACGTGGCCTGTACCGCGGAGATGACCCGGAACGTCTCGCGCAGGAGCCGCCGGGTCAGCAAGTCGAGATCCCGCGGAGCCAGGTACCTGCTTGGCGCCGTGCCCGTCCGTATCGCGTCGATCTCTCGTCTCATGAGCAGCGCGAAGATCTCCTCGAACGCCCCGGTCAGGCTGCTTGACTCATCCGCTGTCAGCAGGCCAGCCTGCTGGGCCCGGCGTAGCCGCTCGGGCGTCGAGCCCGTGACATCGCGGGTCACGATGGCCGCCCAGCGTGCAATCGAGGCAACAGGGACTAGCCCGCCGTGCTTGAGATCCAGTTCGCCCCGGTGCTCTCCGGTGTGCTCGACCACGAAGTCCCGCACGAACCCGGTCGGGGGCCGGTAATGCAGCGCCAAGTGCAGCACGCCCTCAATGAAGTCGAAGCTCCGTGTGGATACCGCGAGCGCGTCAGTCACCGAACGACCAAGGGCCACGCCGGTCAGCGGGCGGCTGTCGGCGATGATCGAGACCAGCAGGGCAGTTCCCGAGCCGGTAGGGTGGCTGACCCACCGGCCTGCGGCCGCCTTCCACTCGTTCACCGACCGGTTGAACGCCTGATCGGAGGCATTGGCGCCTTCCGGGCAGCGCTGCAGGCCGCACTGCTCCATATCGTCGAGCAGCCGCATAGCCGCGGCTTGCACGCAGTCGAAGTTGCCTGGCTTCCCAGGCTCGTCGGCCCAGGCCACGGCGGTGTCAATGTCAGAGCCAGGAAATGGTTCTGACCGTGCGGTAGAGCCAAGGACCATCCACGAGCACTGCGTGCCAGTGGCGCCGATGCCGGCGTCGATCGAGATCAGGCGTCGCATGACGGCATCCCGCACCGTCCCCAGCAGCGCAGCCAGCCGCAGAGCTGGGACTCCGGCGTCGGCGAGAGCCACCGCGGTGGACGGCAGCATGCGCGCGGCCGAGGCCAGCGCGGGCACATCCGCCGCATGCTCCACGGCCGACCTGATCAGAAGCGGATCGCGGACCTCAGCCGAGGCCATGTCGACCACCCGGACGACGCCGCTTGGCCTGCCCGCGCTGTCTGCTACCGGCAGGTGGTGCACGTCATGCTCGACCATCCGCAGAAATGCCTCGGCGACCGTGGCACTGTCAGTGATCATCACGACCGGCGCGGTCGCTATGTCGCCGACTGGGGTATCCACTGCCACGCTGCCCGTTGCCACGTGCCGCCTGAAGTCACTATCGGTAACAATGCCGAGCCCGTCCCTGCATCGCACTAGGGCGGATGACTGACGCGCCTCTCCCATCTGCCGCGCGACATCGGCGATCGGGTCACTGGCGTCGCACCAGACCAGCGGCCGCGCGTACGCCGAGACCGGCGCGGCCGCATGATCGGTCAGTCCGCTGCCACCAGTAAGCTGCTCGCGCGCGATCAGCGTGCCGTAATGAGGGAAGCGCAGGCGGTCCGGGTCGCTGAGAATCTGCCTCGGGTCTGGCAGCAGGTAGCAGAGCGTCTCCTCTGCCGCCCGCACCGCGAGGGCGGGCGGAAGACCGGAAAGAAGCGACACATGCCCGAATGTGTCGCCAGGCCCGAGCAGGTCGACGACCCGGCCGCGGTCCAGCACCTCGACTGAGCCGGTGCGGACAACATAGAGGCGATCCAGAGGCTCCGCGTCAGCAGGCACGATCACGACCCCGCGACCGAAATACTCGACCTCTAGCTGCTGCGCCAGTAGCTGCAGGTCCGCCGAGCTGAGCGAGTCGTACGGCGCCTGGCGGCCGAGGAAGTCGGCGTACTCTTTCACGCGGTCACCTGCCAGCCGCCGCTAACTGCACCTTCACGGCCCAACGCCGCGAACCTCACCGTACCGGCATTGTCACGCCAGGTCCGGTTCGACCGGTGACCAGTCCGTGGCTCTTGCCTAAACAACGTCTGCAACCAGCGCATTGCGACCCCGCCGTTACGATGACGGCGAATAGTCCGTTGGTCACCCGGGAGTTATGGGATTTGCCAGCCAAACCGGCGTCCAAAGTCGATGCGAGCACCATGGCGGCGGCAGGACGAGGCTCACGATGTCCACAGCCGGCGTCAGCCACCGACTCGGCAGCCGGCCAGCCCCGCTGCCGACCGGGCGGGTTGAACGGACTGCCCAGACTCGCGATACCGTTACATGTAACGGAGGGGCTGGAGATGAGCGATGTCAGTTCGCGCCAGCGGGTCCAGGCGCACCGGGAGCGGCTGCGCGCGCAAGGCCTGCGGCCGGTGCAGATCTGGGTACCGGACGTCACGGCGGAGGGTTTTGCCAGCGAGGCTCACCGTCAGTCGCGCGCGGTAGGGGCCAGCGCGGCCGCCGAGGACGACCAGGCCTTCGCGGACTCGGTGTCGGAGTGGCCGGCGGAGTGAGGCGCGCCGAGATCTGGACTGTCTCTGGTGGCGCCGAGTACACGGGCAAGCCGCGGCCGGCGGTGATCGTGCAGGACGATCATTTCGATACTGACTCGGTGGCGCTGTGTCCGTTCACCACCGATCCAACCGATGCCCCGTTGTTCCGGCTGCTGATCGAGCCCGATTCCGGCAACGGCCTGGATGCGCCCAGCCGGATCATGATGGACAAGATCACTGCCGTTCGCCGTTCCAGGCTTGGCTCGCAGGTTGGCGTGCTCGACGACGCGGATGTCGTGCGCCTAAACCGGGCCCTGGTGGTCTTCCTGGGCATCGCCGGCAGCACATGACCGAGAGGCAAACGCGGAACCGCATCCTCTCAACCCGCATCGGCTGTGTCCGCAGGCTTCATCGGCGTCACGGTGACGGCTCCCATCAAATCTCGACCGCCTCCAACAGTCGCTGGTGGGGGCGCCTTTCCGCTCGCTGCAACTCGGCCTGTATACGCCGAGGGAACTTAGGCTGTCCGTCGTCGACCTGCACCGGAAGATGTGGCTGGAGCTGATAGGGCAGGCTGTCGCCGAGCCGACGAAAGGCAGAGCCAAACCCAGAGCTATGCCGCTTCCCAGGCCGGGCTCGACGACGGAACCGCGCCTGTCACTGCTGTAGCACATGAGCGCTACGCTGCGGTACCCTGATGTGCGGAGGTTGCCATGGTCAGAAGCACATCGTTCCGGATCAGCGACGCGGCCAAAAGCCGCCTCGCCGCCCGCTCCGCACATGACGGCGTGACCGCGACGGCACTGCTGGATCAGCTCATCCTCGAGGGCATCGACCAGCTCGACTATCCAGGAGTGATCTTCCGCGGCCCGGCGCACGACCGCCGGGCCGCCCTCGCCGCCGGCCCCGATATCTGGGAGATCGTCGCCAGGCTCCAGGAACTCGACGGCACCGAAGAGCAGCGCATCAGCTTGCTGAGCGAGGAATGCGACCTGCACCCCCGGCTCATCCGCATCGCGCTGGACTATGCAGCCGACCACGCCGAGGAGATCACCGAGCGGATCAGCCGCAACCACGCGATGGCCGAGCGGAGCCAGGCGACCGCCCGGCAGCGCAAGGCCCTGCTGACGTGACCGCGTTCCTGATCGACGAAATGTTCCCGGCAATTGCCGCCGGGCTGCTGCGGGACAAGTACGGTCACGACGCCGTCCACGTCGCCGAAGTCGGGCTGCGCGGCGTCCCGGACATGCAGGTCGCAGCAGCCGCCGGCGCCGAAGGCAGGGCACTTGTTACCGAGAACGTCGCCGACTTCGCCGACGAGCGCGACGTCGTCCTCATCTTCGTCTTAAAGAAGAACCTGCCCGCAGGCGGCGCCCAGGCCCCAGCCCTCGCAGCCGTCCTCGACCGATGGGCCAGCGAGCATCCCGACCCCTACCTTGGCTCCCACTGGCCGCGCACCGACTAAGACACAACACGGCCGGCGCTGGTTGTCGGCTATGTCCCGGCTCAACCCGGCTCGTCAGCCGCGAGGCTCCACAGCACGAACCTCTGGATCTTGCCCGCGGGCGTGCGCGGCAGTTCGTCCACCAGGAGCACCACTTCCGGGGTCTTCTGCCTGGCCACGCCAGCCTTCGCGAAGTACCGCCTGGCCTCAGCGACGTCGAACGAATGTCCGGCCCGGGTTACTACTACCGCGCAGACACGCTCCCCCATCACCGGATCAGGAGCCGCGACTACGGCCGCCTCCGCGACTGCGGGGTGCTCGGCCAGCAGATCCTCGATCTCCTTCGAGGAGATGTTCTCACCGCCCCGGATGATGATGTTCTTCAGCCGGTCGGTAACCGTCAGGTACCCGTCGGCGTCGAGGAATCGGAGGTCTCCGGTCCGGTGCGACCGGCCCGGCAGGAAGGCCGCCGCATCGAGAGCCGGATCTGTGTAGCCGATGAACAGCTCCGGCCCGGTAGTGACGATCTCGCCAACCTGGCCAGCAGGAACGTCGTGGCCGTCGACGTCGATCAGCCGGACCTTGTTGCCTGCCAGCACCGCACCGTCGGTGTAAGCGCGCTTCGCGAGCGGATCGGTCGCCGCCCCGCTGCTGACCGTCGGATGCTCGCTGCTCTCCCTGGCCCGGCCGCGCTGCCCGGTTCCGGGTCGCGGTGACCATTCCCGGGCGTTCTTGCTCGGAGTGTTTACGTCATCTACGACGCTGGGAGGTCCCTTGTCGAAGCGTACGACGGCCCGCAATTCGTGGGCATGGACTGCACCGCCGCCGGTCGGTGCTGGCCCGGATGAGTGAGGACGGCCGGAAGCTTGCCACGGCGCGGATCACCAACAGCCCGGCGCGGCTGGCGGCGGAGATCAGGCAGGCGGGCCTGCAAACCAAGGTGGCGCTGGATGCCTGCTATGGCTGGTACTGGGCAGCGGACGCACTGGCGGCGCCGACGCCGACGCGCGTCGTGGCTCTCTAACGCCGACCCTTACCACGGACTCGGGCTTATCACACCGCAGAGTCAGGGATTAGCACTGCCTCGACGGCCAGTCCGGCGGCAGTGTCAGCCTCGGTGCGATTGATCAGATGTCATCCCTTCAGGCTGTAGCGGATGGGCAGGTGCTTGAGTCCGCCGACGAAGGTAGTGGCCGTCCACTCGGGCTGGCCAGCCAGCTCGATGGATTCCAGCCGGGGCAGGAGCTCGGCGAAGAAGGCACGTGTTTCCATCCGGGCGAGGGCGGCGCCGAGGCAGAGGTGGACGCCGAAGCCAAAGGCGAGGTGCCTGTTGGGGTCGCGGCCGGCGTCGAAGCGGAACGGGTCGTCGAAGACGTCTTCGTCGCGATTGGCTGAGGGGTAGGACAGCAGCAGCGCTTGGCCCTGCCGGATTGGGACTCCGCCGACGTGGGTGTCGGCGGTTGCGGTGCGCATGAATTCCTTAACCGGGGTGACCCAGCGGATCATCTCCTCGGCAGCGCTGGCCAGCAGGGTCGGGTTGTCGCGCAGTCGGGCCAGCTCGGCCGGGTGCTGGATGAGGGCGTGCAGGCCGCCGGCGATGGTGGAGCTGGTGGTGTCGTGGCCGGCGGTGGCGATGATCACGTAATAGGAGGCGGTGTCGAAGTCGGACAGGTACTTGCCGTCGACTCGGGCGTTGGCAATCTCCGAGGCGAGGTCGCCGGTCGGGGTGGCTCGGCGCGCGGTGGTCAGGTCCTGGAAGTAGGCGAAGAAGTCGAGCAGAGTCTGCAGGAGCTCTTCGGGTGTCTCGCCGCGCCGCAGTTCCTCGTCACCGCCGCCGAACATCTCCTGGGTGAGCTTGAGCAGCCGCGGGAAATCCGACTCGGGCAGCCCGAGCAGCGACAGGATCACGTACAGCGGGTAGTACACGGCGATCTGGGCGGCGAAGTCGCACTCCCCGTCGAAGTCAGCCATCCGGTCCACGTAACGGCGGGCGAGCTGCTGTACCCGCTCTTCCAATGCCCGCATCGCCCTGGGCCGGAACCAGCCCGCGCCGATCGCCCGCACGACCTTGTGCTGCGGGTCGTCCATGTGGATGAGGGTCCGCAGCGCGGTCCCGTCGGCCTCACGCCGCTTCGCCGCGGCATCCATCTCCGCGGTGGCCAGCAGCGGCCTGGGGGCATTGAGGAACAGTGTGTTGTTCCGCTCGATGTCCATGATGTCGGCGTGCCGGGTAACGGCCCAGAACGGCTCGTACCCCGGCGCCTCCACCCAATGCACCGGGGCCTGCCGGCGAAGCAGCGCGAGCGCCTTGTGCAGCCGGTCCTCGTCGGCGTACGCGGCCGGGTCGGTGAAAGCCAGTCCGGCTTCGGCCACCGTGAGAGTCATCGAGAGACCTCCTGCTCCTTGCTGGTTTAAGGATCGGGGATTCGGCATCGCTTTACCGGTCAATGGGCATCGCCGGACGGGTCCGACTTGGCGGCAGACAGCCACCGCACCTCGGCGGCTGACCGGTCGGCTTCGGCGTGGGCGACTCTGCGGAGCTCGGCTTTGTTGACCTTGTTCAGCGTAGAGCGCGGGAGGTCGCGCACGTTGTAGACGGCGCGAGGCATCTTGAAGTCAGCCAGTCGCTCCGCGCACGCGGCCTCGACGTCCGCCACAAGCGAATCGCGGCGCTGCCACGGAATCACAAACGCCACCGGGACCTCGTCGAGCTTGTCATCGGGCCTGCCCACGACGGCAACCTCCGCCACCAGACCGGTTTCCATGATGACGCGCTCGATCTCGGACGCTGCGACGTTCTCGGCGCCGACCTTTAGCATGTCCTTGGCTCGGTCCGCGAACGAGAGGTAGCCGTCGCCGTGGACGGTGACCCTGTCTCCGGTCCGGAACCATCCGCGTTCGTCGAAGCTCTCCGCGGTCGCGGTTGGCTGGTTCAGGTACTCGGCGAACATCGACAGGCCGGGTGTTCCCTTGATCAGGAGGTGGCCGGTCTCCTCGGGCTCCACGGGAGTGAGACCGTCGTCGCGGACGACGGCGATCTGGTACTCGAGGGCTGGGCGGCCCATGGACATGGGATGGTCTGGCGTGTACGGGTTCCCGACGATCGGGTGCGAGATGGTCTCGGTCATGCCCCACCAGCCGATTGTCTTGACCTTCAGTGCCTCGTCGAAGGGCATGTCGCATACGCCGCAGCCGAATAGCCGGTAACTGTGGCCGGGCGGTATCTCTCCGGTTGCGCCTGTAGCCAGGGCGCGTGCCGAAAGGCCCACCAGCGAGAGCCAGGTGCAGCCGTGCTGCACGGAGACATCCCAGAACCGGCTCGTCGACCATTTCGGAACCAGGACGAATCGCGAGCCGACCCACAGGCTGGCGAGCATCTGATAGCCGAGCGCGTTCGCATGAAACAGCGGCAGGTAGGTGAGGTGACAGTCGCTGGGGTGCAGGTCCTCGTGGACCGCGTTCACCCTGGCCGCCCACAGCGCGTTCGCGTGAGTCCAGAGGACGCCCTTCGGCCGCGAGGTCGTGCCGGACGTGTACTGCACGCTCATCGGGGCCGTGGGATCAGGCGGCCGCGGCCTGAACTCGGCGGGATCGCCAGTCAGCGCCGTCCATGAATCCTCATCGCGGACGCCTTGCCACTTGAGCTGCGGAGCACACGCAGCGATCATCTCGGCGAATTGCGGCTCGGTGATCGCGCAGGCCGGCTGGCTGTCCTCGCAGAAATAGCGCATCTCGTCCGCTACGGAACGAGTATTGGTCGTGACGGCTACGGCGCCGATCTCCGCGCACGCGTACCAGGCGATGACGAATTCCGGGCAGTTCTCCAGGTGGATCAAGACCCTGTCGCCTGGTCCGATGCCCCGGCGCTGGAGGCCGGCAGCAAGGCCAGCTGCGTCTCGTGCCAGCTCGCGGTACGTCCACTCCCGCGGCGACCCGTCGTATGGGTGCCACACGAACGCGATCTGGTCGCCGCTGCGCTGAGCGCGCATCTGGACCAGATCCCAGACGTCGGTGCCGCTGAAGGGGTGGGTCCGAGATGACAGGAGGTCATCACGACGCATCTGGACTCCCTGTCATGCAATACTGGATAGCCAGCGGAGTGGGTACACTGTTGCCATGGCAGGAACGCGTCCCCGAGAGATCGCTGGCGATGAGCAGGATCTGACGGCCCCTGGTTCTCCCGCCTGGTGGGCAGCCCGGAAGGACAGGGAAGAGCCGGTCCGGCGCGTTCCCATCACGCTGGATCGCATTGTCGCCGGGGCTCTGGAGCTGATCGATCGCGACGGACTGAGCGCGCTGAGCATGCGGAACCTCGCCGCGGAGCTGGGTACAGGCACTACGACGCTGTACCGGTATGTCACCGGCAAGGACGAGGTGCTGGTACTGGTCGCAGACGCCGTGCTCGGTGAGACCCAGCTGCGCCGCCCCCTGGAAGGCGCCGGATGGCGCGAGGTCCTGGAGGAACGGGCGCACGCTATGCGGACCACGCTGAGCCGCCATCCCAACGTTGCCGCGTTGTTTGCTACCGCGGTGCCGGTCGGCCCGAATTCGCTGCGCGGCAGGGAGCTGACGCTCGGCGCGCTGCGGCAGTGCGGCTTCGACGCAGTTCTGGCGGCCGACGTCTATACGGCGCTGGCTCATCAGGTGCTCGCCTCGGTCCTGCAGGAGCAAATGGATGACTACCGCGCAGGCGGCCTTGGCGCCGCGGAGAACCTGACGCTGCGCGATTTCTACCGCTCGCTGCCAGCGGAGCAGTACCCCCACGTGGTTGAGCTGGCCGAGGAGCTGACATCGCGGACCGCTACGGAGGAGTTCGAATTCGGGCTCGCGTGCCTTCTTGATGGCGTGGAGCTCCGGTTGCGGCAGACTCGTAACCGGCAGCGCCGCTCGCAGAGCACGACGTAGCCGAGCTGACCGCTCGCGGCTACCAGGGGAGGCTAGTTCCGAGCTCATGCGTCAGGTTCTCGTTGACGTCGTCGGCGCTGTAAACATGGCGCGGCGGTGTCTCGAACGTGGCGTAGGGCGTCAGTCGCAGGACAACCCGGTTCTCCCGGACGATGCCTTCGGCGATCATGGACCGCATTGCCTCGGGCATCGGCTCGCCGGCCATCACGCCGGCGATGCGCATCCCTAGGTCCACGTTGGCGTCCAGATCTGTCTCGACTTTGGCGTCGGCGTACACCTGCAGGTAGGTGAGCGGCCACTGCTCGTCGAGGACGCACAGCGCGACCTTCTGATTGCGCTGGACGGCCTTGGCCTTCGCGCGCGCGGCCATGGTCGAGACCAGGATGTCGTCGCCATCGACGACGTAGTACACGACGGTCATGGCAGGCCCGTCCTGACGCCGGCTGTAGCCGAAGATCGCGGTGCGGTGACGCGCCACGAACTCTCTGCGTTCCTCGCGGTTCATGCTTGTCCTTTCTTGCGGGGTCAGGTTGCGCCGAGGTAGAGGCGCCCGACGTCGGGGCTATCGAGGAGCTCAGCGGCCGGTGCGGCCATGCGGACGGTGCCGGCGTCGAGGATGGCACCGTTGTGGGCGATGCCCAGGCCCGAGCGCGCGTTCTGCTCGACCAGCAGGATGGTCCGCCCGTCGTTGCTGAGCTCGGCCAGGGTGCCGAAAATCATGCTGCGCGCGCGTGGTTCCAGGCTGGCTGACGGCTCGTCGAAGCAGAGGACGGGTGGGTCGACCATCATGGTCCGGGCGATCTCCACGGTCTTCTGCTCGCCGCCGGACAGGGAGCCGGCCAGCTCGTGGCGGCGCCGCGCGACGATCGGGAATCGCTCGGCGATCTCGGCGGCCCGTCGCGCGACCGCACGGCGGTCGGGGTTGATGTATCCGCCCATGAGGACGTTGTCCCAGACTGACATGGCCGGGAACAGGCCGCGTTCCTGGGGCACGTGGGCGAGGCCGCGGGTGAGCAGGGCTCGTGACGACCAGCCGGTGACGTCATCCCCGGCGAGACTGACTGTGCCGGCGGTGGGTGCGAGCAGGCCGCTGATAACCCGGAGGACTGTCGACTTGCCCGAGCCGTTCGGCCCGATGAGGCAGGTGATCTGGCCGGCGGGCACGTCCAGGTCAAGGCCGCGCAGGATGTCGCCCTGTCCGTATCCGGCTACGATGCCGCGCAGCTGCAGCCCAGCGTCCATAGGTCAGTCTCCTAGGTAGGCGTCCAGGACGCGGGGGTCATTCTGCACCTTCCCTGGAGCGTCGCAGGCGATTGTCCGGCCGCGGTCCAGCACGATAACGGGATCGCACAGCCGCATCACGAACTTCATCTCGTGCTCGACGATGAGGAAGGTGACACCCTGGGCGTGCATCCGGCGGATGTGGTCCTCGATCGTCTTGACCATGACGGGGTTGATGCCGGCGGCGGGCTCATCGAGCAGGACGAGGGCGGGTTCGGCCATGAGCACGCTCGCGAGCTCCAGCAGCTTGCGCTGTCCGTAGGACAAGCGGCCGGCGGCAGCGTCGGCGTGGGCACCTAGCCCGAACTGGTCGAGAAGCTCTTCGGCGCGTCGCCGGTCCGGGCCGGCGACGCGGCGGCGGAGCAGCGCATGCCAGGGCTCGTTGCGGCCGAGAATGACGTTCTCGGCCGCGGTCAGGCCGGGGAACACGCGTGCCTGCTGGAAGGTGCGCGACAGGCCGAGACGCTGCAACCGGCACGGGTCGGGACGACGGACGGGGCGCCCGCCGAAGGCCAGGCTGCCCGTGTCGGCGGCCTGGTAGCCGGTTATCACGTTGAAGGCCGTGGTCTTCCCTGAGCCGTTGGGCCCGATGAGGGCGGTGACCGATCCCTCGGCGACCTCGAAGCTGCAGCTGTCCAGGGCGCGGACTCCGCCGAAGGATTTGGTCAGTCCCTGCACTGCGAGCAGCGCGCTCATCCCAGATCCCCGGCGGAGAAAATGGAGTCGGTCGCGACCTGATCGCGCACGGTAGTGCCGGGTCCGGACCTGGTCCGCAGCCGGCTCAGGCGGTGGGCTAGCGACGGAACGATCCCCTCCGGGAGGAGGTAGATCACGAGGAGGAACAGCGCGGCGTACGCGAGGAGGTAGAGCTGACTGGCCCCGAAGCGGTAAGCGAGGTACTGCTGTGCGGGGCCGATCAGGGCCGCGCCGACGACCGGGCCCCACAGGGTCCGCCGCCCGCCGAGGAACGCCATCAGGACGGCACCGAGTGCGAGAAGCGGGTCGATGGCGAAGCCGGGGTACAGGAAGCTGATGTAATAGGCCCACACCGCGCCGAAGGCGGCGGTCAGGCCCGCACTGACCGCGAACGCGACCAGCTTGACCAGCTCGGTCTGGACACCGAGGCCCCTGGCGCGGTCCTCGTCGTCACGCACGGCGTTGAGCGCGAGCCCGAGCTTGCTGGTCCGTACCACCCAGCACACGGAGAGGGTGAGGGCGAGCAGGGCCGCCATCGCGTAGTAGAAGGGGCGCTCGAAGGTGGCCACCGGGAACGGCGCGATAGGCACGATGAGGCCCGAGGAGCCCCCGGTCAGACTGCGGATGTTGTAGGCCAGCGTCTGGACCATGAACAGCAGTGTGATGGTCAGCACGGCGAAGGCGGCGGCCCGCGTCCGCAGCAGCAGGCGGGCGACCGGCAGTACGACCACGGCGGTGCCGACGGCGATCGGTGCGACCAGGATGAACGGCCGGTAACCCCCGCCCACGCCAAGGTGGGTGGTGCCGATGGCCATGGCATAGGCCCCGACACCGAAGAAGGCGGTGTGCCCGAGGGCCGGGTAACCTGCGTAACCGCCAAGCAGGTTCCAGGCCGCCGCCAGGCCGGCGTACATCACCGTGAACACCAGCAAGTTGACCTGCCAGTGCTGGCCCGCGACAAAGGGGAGCATGGCCAGGACTGCGAGGAAGGCCACCGCCCGGGTGGCGCCCGCCGGGCGGATCCGGGAATGCGGGTCGAGCCGGGTCACATCGCCCCCCGAAGTTGCCGGCCGAACAGGCCCTGCGGCCGGACGATCAGGACCGCGAACAAGACGACGAGAAATGAGAAGGATGACCAGTCAGGCGAGATCACGGCGGCGACAACCGACTCGACAACGCCCAGGATGACCGCGGCGACGATCGTTCCCGGCATGCTCAGCAGCCCGCCGAGCACGGCGATGGACAGCAACTTGGACAGCAGGTCGTACTGGGTGTTGCCGTTGAACGACAGGATCATCCCGAAGAGCGGTCCCGCCGCTCCCGCGGCGGCCACTCCCAGCCCCATCCCGACGGCCGAGATCCGGTCCACGTCTACGCCTAGCAGCCTGGCAGCGACCGGGTTCTGGGTGGTGGCGCGGAGCGCCCGGCCTAGTCTGGTGCGCTGACGGATGAGCTGGAGCACGGCCAGCACCGCGACCGCGAGGACGAACGCGAAGAACCGCACCTCGGGGATCTGGAAGCCGGCCACGGTCCAGGAGTTATTGGCGTAACTGGGGGTGATCAGGCGCGTACTGGTTCCGTAGGTATAGTCCAGCACTCCCTGGATTCCGATGCCCAGCCCGTACAGGACGAGCAGGCCGAGTTCGGCGCTCGACCGGCTGAGCTGGCGGAGCAGCAGCACGTAGATCCCGTAGCCGATGGCGAACATCGCCGGGATCAGGATGAGTATCGACAGGAACGGGTCGATTCCGAAATCGGTAAAGAGCGTGAAGCTGAGAAACGAGCACAGGATCGCGAGGATTGCCTGGGCGAAGTTGATGGTGCGGGTCACGCCGAAGATCATCGCCTGACCGCTGGCGATCAGCGCATAGACGCCGCCGAACAGGACTCCCACGATGACGGCCTGCACGAACAGGTGCATTATCAGCCTGTCCAGGCGGGCTTGGCGATCGGCTTGGCGAGCGCCGCGGCCGACGGGTACACCGGCAGCAGCTTGCCGCCGACCCACTGCACGACGAGGTCGGAGCCCAGCGGAGAGCCGTACTTGTCCCAGCTGAGATTCCCCTCGACCGTGGGCCAGCTGCCCTTGTGGAGGGCCGAGATAATGGTCGCGTTGTCGACGTTCCCGTATTTCTTGGCCACCAGCTGGAGCAACTGGCCGCATGCGTACGCTTCGGCGGCGGACGGGTCAATGTCTGCGGCCGTGCCCCCGTACTTCGCGACATAGGCCTGCTCGAAAGCGGCGTTGCCGACTGACCTGGCCTCCGGGAACCAGTCGCCGGTGCTGAAGATCCCGTTGGCATTGCCCGCCCCGACCTGGCTGGTGAAGGTCGGGTCGTTCGGCCCGTTGGTGAAGAAGACGAATTTCGGCGTGAAGTGGGCCTGGATCATGCCTTTGACTTCGGCGACCGAGTCTGCGGTCCCGGTCCCGGAGACGAGCAGGTCGGGCTTTGCCGCGACGATTCTGGTTACTACCGGACTCAGGTCCACGGTTTCAGTGGAATAGACAGTTGAGTACACCGTCTTGATGCCGGCGGCTTGAAGGCGCGCGCGGACCACGCCAACGATCGCCTCCGTAAACGGGTCGTCGGCCGAGGGGTAGGCCGCCGTCTTCGGTTGCTGCGCCTTCGGCAGCGAGAGAATGTAGTCAGCGAACGCGTCGCCCGCGCTGATGATCGGGGCGGGCTGGGCCAGGAACACGTCGTTCAGGTGCAGCGAGAAGACCTGCGGTGCGGCGCCCGAGGGCTCGATGAACGCATAGCCGAAGCGGTGCGCGACAGTCGCCGTCGGGATCGTGAGCAGGCTGGAGAACGGGCCGAACACCAGGCTGACCTTGTCGGCCGAGATCAGGTTCTCGTAATTGGACACCGCCTGGGTCGGGTTCGAAGCGTCATCGACAACCTTCAGGTCGACCTTGCGCCCGAGCAAGCCGCCATGCGCGTTGACCGTGTCGGCCCACAGCTGATAGCCCTGCAAGGCCGGCTTGGCCATGTCGGCAAAGTCGCCCGACAGCGACATAGATATCCCGATGACAAGCGGCGGCTTAGCAGCGCCATTCGAGGATCCACTCGCCGACGTCGAACACGCCGCCAGCAGCAGCGCACCCGCCAAGCACGCCGGTATAGCCCAACTAGAACGTCTCGCTGCTATCGCCATGGCGTGTCCCTTAAGTTACGTCGCCGGTTACATTGCTCCCATGATGGGAACACTGTTACCGTGACAGTACTGGCGTAACCAAGAGCCAGTCAATGCCCCCAAAGGAGTCGTCGCCCATGAAGATCGCCAATGTCTCGGGGCGGCTCGCCATCGTCACTGATGAGGGCGGCATCGACATCGAGAGAGCGTCTGCTGGCCGCTTCGGGCCCAACCCCGAGGCCATCTACGAGCACTGGCAGGCGTTCCGCGCCTGGGCGGGCGACGCGCCATCGCAGGGCGGCGCGCCATCGCAGGGCGGCGCGATCATCGGCGATAGCGATCTGGGGCCGCCGTCGCCGAGACCGGCTCAAGTGTTTGCGATCGGCATGAACTACCGCGACCACGCCGCTGAGACGGGCCTTGCGCTGCCAGCCAGTCCGGCGACCTTTACCAAGTTCCCTACCTGCCTGACGGCCCCGTTCGCCGACGTCGTCCTGCCCAGCGAGGCAGTCGACTGGGAGGTCGAACTCGTCGTCGTGATCGGAGTCCGGGCTCGCCACGTCGGCCCGTCCGAGGCGTGGGACCACGTCGCCGGCGTCACGATCGGCCAGGACCTGTCAGAGCGGGTGGTCCAGTTTGCATCGGGCGGGCAGTTCTCGCTCGGCAAGTCCTTCCCCGGCTTCGGTCCCACTGGCCCGTGGCTCGTCACACCCGACGAACTAGGTGACCCGGACGACCTAGAACTCGGCTGCAGCGTCGATGGCTGCGAAGTCCAGAAGAGCCGCACCTCGCAGCTAGTCTTCGGCGTGCCCGAACTCATCGTCCAGCTGTCAGCTGTGCTGCCCCTGCTGCCCGGCGATCTGATCTTCACCGGCACCCCGGCAGGGATCGGCGCGACTCGCCAGCCCCCTCAGTTCCTTCGGCCGGGCCAGGTCCTGACCAGTTACATCGAAGGCGTCGGCACCATGGCCAACCGCCTCATCGCCCCCCCCGCCTAACACAAGCAAAGGCAGTCATCATGGCCCTGCACCGGCTCACGTCAGTCTGCATCGGCGTCCCGAACGTCGCCGAGACAGCCGCCTACTACGAAGAGTTTGGCCTGACCCGCCTCGACGACGACCGATTCGCGACCGTCGACGGCGGCGAGCAGCTCCGCATCGTGCACTCACCGCGGCGGCGGGTCGTCGAGCTCGGCATCGGAGTCGCCGATCCCGACGACCTTGACTCGGTTGCCGCGCGCCTGGCCGCGCTCGGGGGCAACGCGAAGCAGACGCCGGACGCCGTTACGGCCGTCGATCCCGGGACCGAGATCCGGGTCGTCATCAGCATCGCTGACCCGGTCATCCAGGCGGCGGCTCCCGCGATCACCCAGAACGCGCCTGGTCGAGCCGACCGGGGCACCGGAAGGGCCGAGCCCATCGACCGCGCGGATGATGTCCGGCCCCGCAAACTCGGGCACGTCGTGCTGGGCTCCACCGACCTCGAGGCCAGCGAGAGGTTCTTCATCAAGGGAGTCGGCTTCAAGGTCAGCGACACCATCGCCGGCGCGGCCTCGTTCCTCCGATGCTCGACGGATCACCACAATCTTCTAGTGCAGGCGGCGCCGATCCCGTTCCTGCACCACACCTCCTGGCAGGTCGACGACGTCGACGAGATCGGCCGCGGCGCGACCGCACTGCTGAGCAAGGACCCGACTCGCCACGTGTGGGGGCTGGGCCAGGCATCATATCGGGTCCAACTTCTTCTGGTACCTCAAGGACCCCGCAGGCAACTTTAGTGAGTACTACGCCGACATGGACTGCATCATCGACGACCAGCTCTGGGACCCTGAGGTCTGGAACGACATCCGGGCCCTCTATAGCTGGGGACCCCCGGTTCCAGGATCATTCCTCGCCCCGGACGACCTCGCCGAGCTAATGGCCGCCTCTCATAAGGAGTGAGGCGTGGCGCTTGACGCCCTCATGTAGCGCAGCGGCCGACGGGTACTTTCAGCGAGGGACCCGGCGACTTGCAAGGCGGATACCAATGGCAGCGACGGGCGAGCCGGTCGCAATTCGGACTTGACGTCAGGGCCGTGGCGGAGGCGATTGGCGACGGCCCGCTGATATCAGCGTGGGAGGCGGCCAAGCTGCAACGGATCGCCGGGGGCGAGTTCTCGGCTCAGCTCGCGCTGTCTCTCGCGCTCAAAGACGTGCACCTCGCGCAGCAGGCGCTCGGTGACGACAGGTTCGCGGTCCTTGACTGCCTGGCAGCTGAATGGCAGCCGATCGTTGACCGGGGCCTTGGTGACCATGACCTGACCGTCGCCACACGCGCGCTCGAGCTACAGGACGGCTCGCAATGACGCTGATCAGCTGCACGACGATGTGCGAGCAGGCGGTCCCGAAGCAACTATTTCCCGTCGCCGCCCTGAACTCGCAGCGATGCGGGTACCAACCAGACCTGGCAGGGCACGGTAAACAGGCACGCACGAGCGCTACCAAGGCGATCTCCGCCACTTCGTCGAGGACACCGCCCAGCTGGCGAAAGCGCTCCGGTCATGACCCCGGACCAGTTGCTCGCCGAGGCGGACCGGCTCCTGACCACTGTCGTTCCGGGTACCCGCGGTCGCTGGCCGCGAGCCTGCGCGTGGCTGACAAGGCTCGCCCTTGAGCAGGCGCTCGAAGAGTACTGGACCCGCACGCTGCCCGAAGCGGTGAACTGCGGCGTGGGCCCGAAGTTGCTGCTGCTCCCCCAGTACGCGAGCGCGAGCACCGCGGGGCTGGCGGCGGAAGCATGGTTCGGCCTCGCCCGCGCAACCCACCATCACGCCTACGACCTCGCCCCGACCGCCGTCGAACTGCGGCGCTGGCATGACCTCGTCCGCACCGTCATCGCCCAATTGGCGGCAACGGATCAGAAGGTCGGCGCTGCGGCAGATTAACGGCGCCGGGCCTAGCATCTGGACTACCAGCCCGGCTGACGCTACGTACATGACGTACACTAAGAACATGAGTGAGAACGCCGTGCCGCTGCCTTACGAAGTCCAGGAAATGACCACGACCGAAGCCCGCAAGCACCTCCCGGAGCTGGTCAACATGGCTGCCTACGGTCATGTCACCACCGTGCTCGTCCGCGACGGCCGCCGGCTTGCGCGCATCGTCCCCGAGGAGGACGCCTGGGTCTACAGCCCCGCCTGGCAAGAAAAGCTCCGGCAGGCCGAAGCCGACCTGGCTGAAGGCCGCACCCAGGGCTTTGCCGACGACGAGGACTTCCTCCGGCACCTCGACGCCATAGATGACGAGGCCGGCGGGTGAAGTACCGGACCACCGCCGGGTTCGACGCGGCGCTGGCCAAACTGCCTCGAGAACATCGCAAGCTGTTCACCGAAGCTGTCCGCAGTCATCTGACTCCTGCGCTCGCGGCAGGCGCGCACCGCGGTACGACTCCCTGGCCAACCCGACTGCGCATCCACAAGATCGGTGAGGTCTACTCGCTCACATGGAGTTTCTCCGGCCCTGACGGCCGGGCGCTGTTCAGCATCAGCCCCGACAGCGACGGCCAGCCGCTGCTGACATGGCTCGCCATCGGGTACCACGACATCTACCAATAGAGGGGCTTGCTGCAACTCGCAGGCGCAGCCAGCAACAACTCCGGCTTCCGCGTGCTCGACTGTGTCATCGCTCCCAGAGTTCCGAATACACGGACCAGGAGGAAGAGTTACGGGCATGCCCAAGCGCATCGCGCAGGACTGGGAAGAGCTGGAGCGAGACCTGCACGCGGCCGGAGTCTCGCCCGAGGCGATCGAGTCTGGCGCGCTTGCTATACGGCCCACAGCCGAGCTGGACGGTATGCAGCGGACATTCCTCTTCGTTGCCGGGCATGGAGGCAGCATCGTCCGGGCACTCAACCGGGTCTACGACATGGATACGATGCGACAGCTTCGCCAACTCTCCGAGGTCCCATAGCCGACAGCTTCTCCGACCCGCGCTGGTGTCGGCAAGTGCAGAATGCCGGAGCCAAACCCAGAGCCAACGCGGGCAGTCATGGTTAAAGCGGAGTTTGCCCTATAGTCGCCGCATGCCAGTCCTGCGGGTGGATCAAGGCCAGCTGCCGAGGTCACCGTGATCATTGCTGCTAATGGCCTGCCAGTGTCCATGCCGCAGAATGGCGAGACTTACTTTCTTCCGCTCGCGGACAAGTCGCTGGTGATGCTCGCCTTCCTGGTGATCGTCATCATCGTGGCGTGTGTGGACGGCGTGCGCAGGCGCCACCAACGGCGAGCCAGACAGGCCAGACGCCGTGAACAGCGAGCCAAGCAGGCAGCGCAAGCCAAGCAGGCCAAGCGGCGCGGGTCAGCACGCCGCGCGCGTAAAGCCATGCGCCCCTAGGACCAGACCTACATTTGCCCTAGGCCACGCGGGCCCGCAAGTGCAAAGCACGGGGAAGAAGTCACTGGTTCAATCCCAGTACCGCCCATCAGATCTACCAGGCACAACGCTCCCCGACCGCGTTCCTCCGCAGACCAGTCGGGGACTATCGGTCACTCGTACGCATGGCGAGCTAGGCGCAAGCAGGTTCGGCGGGAGCTCCAGATTAGCGGTCGTACCGTGGTGGTATACTTTCCTGCATGCCGCGCGGTAACCCGTCCCCCAAGCTCGCCATTACCGTCGATCCCGACGTCCACGCTGAGGTCGTAGAGGCCGCCGCCGCCGAGGGCGTCAGCGTCTCGGCATGGATGACCGCGGCCGCGCGGCGGGCCCTGCAGGTCCGGTCCGGCCTGGCCGCGGTCGCCGAGTGGGAAGCCGACAACGGCCCCCTGACAGCCGAGGAACTGGAGGCCGCGCGGCGCCGCGCTGGCCTAGCTGCCGAGCGGCGGACCGCATGATCCCGGTCGTCTACGACGCGGGCGTCCTGGTCGCCGCCGACCGCAACGTCCGCGCCGTGTGGGCCGACCACCGGGTCCGGCTCGAAGCCGGGATCATCCCTGTGGTGCCCGCACCGGTCATCGCCCAGGTCAGCCGCTCCCCCGCCCAGGTCCAGCTCCGCCGGCTCCTGCGCGGATGCGACGTCCTCCCCCTGACCGAACCGCAAGCCCACGCCGCCGGCGAACTCCTGGGCAGCGCCGCCACCCGCGACATCGTCGACGCCGTCGTCGCCCGCACCGCCGCCGACCTCCACGCCGACGTCGTCACCGGCGACCGCGACGACATTCACCGCCTCCTCGAGGCCGCCGCGGCCACCAGCCACATCATCGACCTCTAGGGTGCGCTGGCCGGCCCGAAGCGCTGGGCGGCAATGCAGCTGCCATCAGCCCTCGGCTGCCGCGGGCTCCTCCGGCTTTTCGACCAGTTCGCCCTCGATGTTGATCTGGATCTCGTCGCTGACGACGAACTTGCCATCCAGCACCATGTTGAAGCTCAGGCCATAGTCCTTGCGGTTTATCTGCGTCCTCGCGCCATAAGCAATCCGATGCCCCATCATCGGGTCGCTGAACTCCCCGTACCGCTGCAGCTGCAAGACCACCGGCCTGGTGGTCCCCTTGATCGTCAGCTCACCTGCGACCGCATACCTGTCCTGCCCGGCCGGCTCGACGCTGGTGCTCGTAAAGGTGATGACCGGGAACTGCTGAACCTCCAGGAAGTTCGACGACCGCAGGTCATTGTCCCTGGCCTCGTGGTTCGTCCGGATGCTGTCAGTCCGGATGGTCACCTCAACCGACGACGACTCCGGATGATCAGGGTCAATGTCACCGCTCGCGCTGACATCGGCGAAGTGACCGCGCACGGTCATCATCCCCAGGTGCTTCGCGGAAAACTCAACCTGCGTGTGATACGGATCCAGCTGCCAGTCGCCCACCGGAGCCTCCCTGCCTCGCTGATCGATCTCGCGGCCTGCCGGCAAGCAGCCCCAGTCACGAGCCTAGACTCGGCGAACGGCATGTACGAAGCCTTCGCTCAGCGCGCGTTGGCACCGCGTTTAGCACCGCCGCGACCGGGAGGTAGAGAACCCCAGGGCCCCGCCTCGACCGCGCTGGCGGCCAGCGCCGGCATCGACAGGTTCGCCCGCTGACAGAAAAACCCACTAAAATCATAGGAATGAACACCGCGGAAACTGTGAATGACCTTCGAGCAGCTTGCTGCGACCATCCGCGAGCGTGCTGAAGGCCCTGGCAGTAGCTGCCGGGTCGTGGGCGTCGACGGGATGTCCGGGGCCGGCAAGACTGCTTTCGCCCGGCGCCTAGCCGACGAGCTAGCTGCCCCCTACTTGTGCACCGACGAATTGGTACCCGGCTGCATCTTTGTGCTTCAGCAAAGGCTGCGCTTGGACTGGTGAACCGGCAACGATAGACCATCGTCGTGATGTTCGGCCACTCACACAGCTCAGTCATCGAGGGCATCCGTGCCGCTTGCCATAGGGCACACGCTGTGTCATGCCGCCTGCCCACCAGGCCGAAGATTTGCGGCCTGGTCTTCGGCTCTGCGTCCAGCTTCGGCCAGAGCGGCATTCCAGTCGGCGCGGTCTTTGCGGACGTGCAGCAGCCGCTGCACTGGCGACGCAGCGGGCCCGAGGTGACCGGCCCGGCTGAGGCGACGCTCATGGCGGTGGCCGGGCGCCGTAGTGCCCTGGCCGACCTGTCCGGGGACGGGCTGCCGGTGCTGGCAGGGCGCGTCACCGTGCCCCGCGGAGCCGGGTAGGGCGCGAGATCCGGCGAGTTCGCGGCCGGCCGGGCACTACGGTCCGGTTTGCTCGATGACGGACCCTTTCCCCGGCGAATGGTCAAGGGAAGCGGGCGGCTCTGAGCTGATCGCCCCGTCGGGGACGGCCGCCCTTGACATATCGATTATCGTTATTAACGATAATCGATAATAACGACAGTCGATAAGCGAGGCTTCCGATGTCCGCACCCACCCTCAAGCACGCCAAGCCGCGCAGCCGGCTGCAACGACTCGCCACCCTGGACCGACTCGCCACCGCGGTCACCTGGGTGTTCTGGCTCTTTACCGTCGCCACAGTGCTGCAGACGATAGTTGCCCTGACCCGCACCGGAACCCTGTTCGCCCCCGCCCTGACCTCTCAGCCCGGCCAGCCGCTGCGCGTATGGCTGACCACCGCGCCACCATTGCTTCAGCACTCCGGCAGCGTGCTCATTCACTCCGGCCTGGCCCCTGGCGTGCAAGCCACCTGGAACGGCGCGATTCTGGGCGTCTTCCATCCCACCGCCGGGCAGGCCCTGGCCTTCACGCTTACCCTGCTGCCACCTGGCCTGCTCCGCGTCGGCACGCTCTACCTCGCGATGCAACTGGCCCGCACCGCTGCCCGCGACGGGGTCTACACCGCGCGTGCCGCCCGGCTGGTGCTGATCCTCGGCTGGTGGCTGCTGGCCGGCGGGCTGGTGGCCACCTTTGCCGAAGGGTTCGCCCGGCTGAACCTGCTCGGCCTGCTGGTCACCTGGCACCTCGACGTCGACTGGGTCCACTGGCCTGCGTCCTGGGGGGTGTCGTGGCCGGTCGAGTGGTTCGGCCTGGGGCTGATCATCTTCGCCCGCATCATGCGGGTCAGCGCCGGCATGCGCGCCGATCTCGAGGGGACGGTGTAGTGCCGCCCGCAGACCCCGACGTCCACGCCGTCGCCATCCACCTCGACAAGCTCCTCGCCGACCGGGACATGACCCTGACCGAGCTATCCGAACGGGTCGGCGTCAGCCTGGTCAACCTGTCCATCCTGAAAAACGGGCACGCGAGGGCGATCCGGTTCAGCACCCTGACCCGGCTCTGCCAGGCGCTCGACTGCCAGCCCGGCGACCTGCTCACCCATGACGGCGCAAACCTCCACGCCGGACAGTCAACCCCGCCAACGGGCACGGATTAGTGCGCAAATATGTTCTCCATGACCCGCAAACAAACAGGTCAGCGACCTGTGCTAGCTCCAAATCGCCGAGCGTGTCGCAAGCCAGGTCCCGGCTACCGTCTCCCTGTGTCCGAGCTATTTCCGGCCCTTTGTCGGCGCCCGTTTTGTCGTTTCGCTGGTCTTTCGGGCTGGTCACTGATCTCGTAGAACGGGCCGGCTTGCGTTGAGTGAGCACGGGCCCATTCAGCTGCGCGGCATCCGGCCAGGTCGTCTGGTTATCCCAGGTGCCGCCAGCCAGGTCAGCGGGGTCGATGTCAGTTCCGCGGAGGTCGAGGCCGCGCACGTCCAGGCGAACGTTGTAGCGCTGCATCCGGCCGATGCTCTCGGCAGCCCTGTCCAGGTTCCAGCCGATGGTGCTGCCCCGGTATCTGAGCGTCCGCCGCGACTAGCGCTCGATCCTGAGCACGGCCCCTGCCTCCGGTCACGTCGGGCACCTCGCCGACGATCTGCAGGGCAGCGGCCCGAATGGACGTCTATCCCAGGACGTCGCTGCGGAGCTGCGGGAAGACTTTGAACCTTCCCGAGCAGGTAGTCACCGTAGCGTCTGCGACGTGCGCAGTAGATCGTGCGAGGGTTGCGACTCTGTCAGGATCATCCCCGCCTGGCGGGCCCTGGCGAAGTCATCGTTGATCGCAGTGACCGCGCGGCCGACGAGCTGGCCAGCCACGAGTGGCCCGGGAAGTCGAGCCGACCGGTCAGCGCAGCTTCGTGCAGGATGTCGGCGAGTTGTCCAGCTTGCGGTCCCTGGCCTGCCCGCTCGGTCTCGACTGGCGGAAAGACGGTCCGGACGCCGGTCACCAGTCCGGCCAGGGGTGGTGCTGGGCGACGGTCGCAGACAAACAGTGCCTGGCTGGAGACCAGGGCCAGGATTGCGAGCACGCTGTCGAGGCACTCGGCGGCCCGGTTCTGGCTGCGGTAGGCACCGAAGACGGGCGAGGCGATGTCATTCTGGGAGTCGTTGATGCTGGCCGGCAGGAGCGTAGGGGAGGCTAGCAACCGGGCTTCTTCTACCAGCCCGGTAGCGACCCAGCCGAAAAGGTTAGTGGCCCCGCCAGAAGCCCCGTCGATGAAGCCGGCCGGCGCGAGCAGGTGCGGAAGTCCGGAGGCGGGGCTGTGCATGGCGATGATCTGGCGCTGCGCCACTAGGGCCAGGTCGGCCCAGGCAGCGGTGAGCCAGTTCATCGCGGGGGCAGCCGCGCCGTTGTGGAAGCCACCAGTGGACAGCACCCGGCCTGACGGATGTTCTGCGTCGGCGGGCAGGTACACCGGGTTCTCGGTGACCGAGCCTAGGCCAGTAGTGGCGGCGTGTTGCACTGCCAGCACCGCGCGCCGAGCCTGGCCTAGCACCTGGGGGAGGATGCGGAAGCTGACCGGCGCCTGATGGGTCAGTCGACCTGATGTGCTGGAGCCGCTGAGATAGCTGCGCAGGTGCTGTAGGATCACGCGGTCTGCCTCGTCGCCCCGCAGATCGTCGAGCGCCTCGTCGTAGGCGTCTGGGGGGGCCCGGTACGCGTCGATCGAGAGCGCGAAGATTGCCTCGGCCAGGCTCAGGCGGTGCTCAGCGTGCAGGGCGACGTCAGCGACCAGTGCGGTAGCGCAAGGAGAGCCGTTGATCAGGGCCATGCCCTCGCCTTCAACGAGGTCGCCATCGATGGCCGCCATCAAATGCATGAGCGGCAGGATCTCCCCGGCGCCCGTCTGCCCGTCGAGCGGCAGGCGCGGAAGCGGTGCGGCCAGCAGAGCGGCGACGTGCTGGGCGAGTTCTGGACGCACTTTGGCATGACCACCGACGAAGTCGGCCAGCCGGGCGAACACGATGCCCCGTGCGACCCGCTCATCCAGGTGATCCCGGCCGAAGCCACGGCCCACCCCGCGGAACCGGCGCGCGTAGCTGCGCCATTCCCCTGGAGGGATTGCTGTGCCGACCTCCACGCCCGGCCGCGAGGTCACGCCGTAGATGAACTCCTGAGGTCCGGATTGCAGAAGCTGCTCAAACCCAGCCCGCGCCACCTCCATGACCCGTAGCGCGGCCGAGCCGACGATAACGTCCTCGCCGTCCACGGTTACGCGGCGGAACGCCTCAAGCGTGAAGTCTTCCCGCGCCTCGAGGACGACAGTCATCTCTCCTCCTGGACGTTGCACTATGGGGCTGCACCTTAAGCACGCGGTCAGGGCTCGAGATTCCGGATCTGTCCCCAGACAGCGTGCCGGATGAGCTGACCGCAGAGTTCTGACCAGCGCTGGTGCCGTCGCTGCAGATGAAGTTGACCAGTTGTCGACGGTCAGATAGGCGCCATCAGGCAGCCGTCAGGGCACGCCCGCGCCTCAGGATGGCACTTAGCGTGTGGAAAGTACCAGCGCCTAGGTGGTTTCCCAGGTAGTGATGCCGTCGACGGAGGCCAGCAGCTGATCGCGCTTTCGTCCGCTGGCCCATGACCGATGATGAGTTCGACGGCGCACGGCTAAGCCGGTCCGGGGTGTTCGGCGCCTGCGGTGTTGGGGCGTTCCTTGCCTTTCCTAGCGAAGTACCGGCCGAGCGCGATCGATCCGAAAATCCCCAATCCGGTCGCGACCAGAGGCAGGACCTGATCGTAGTTATAGGCGACCGAGAAACTAGTCTGGCGGATGATGAGCGCTGTCACGGCGGCTTGGATCAGGAACAAGGCCGCCCACCAGTAGCTGATGACATACATTCCGGTGCGGAAGTCCTGGTAGGTGCTCCACATCTTGTCGAAGGTCGCCATGCCCTCGTGCGTGCCGTCCGTGCCATACCGCTGAGCCATGTAGAAGACCAGCGGTTTCCGGGCCAGGACGCACGAGCCCAGGAAGATCAGGCCGATGAGCGCGGTGGCCGCGCAATCCTTGTAGAGCAGCACCTTGGGATTCGTGCTGCCGATGATGGCGATGATCGCCGATACGGCTGTAAATGCGAAGATCGACGCCGAAGCGCCGCTGAACTTGCGCGCTTTGATCCAGATCGCCAGCCCGCCTACGACTGGGCCGATGCTGCCGACTAGGTAGCTGACAACGTCGCTCGCACCTAGCCTTCTGGCAAGGTGGAACAGCCCGATACTGCCGCCGATCTCTATCAAGGTGACCAGAGCGTTGAAGAACATCCCCTTCTTGGCTGGATGATCCTTGAGCCCCTGAGCGATCTCGTCATGCACTGTCGGCACGGTGGGGGTCATGTCCAAACGGTACGTGAATGGCACCCGTGCCAGTTGTCAAGGAGCTGACGTCGCTCAAGCAGCCAACTCAGCAGATGGGAGCAGGAGCACATGCGGTATATCACGGCACTACACCGCGGCCGCGCCCTCTGGATCACCTTCGACCGGCCGGAGAAGCTCAACATCTTGCATCCGGAGGACCTGAGCGAGCTTCGCGACGTCATCGCCGATCTCGCTGGTCGCGTGCAGGCGATGTGCTTCACCGGCGCGGGCCCGGTGGCGTTCAGCGCCGGAATGAACATCGAGGCCTTCGTCGGTCTGACACCTGATCGAGCGCGTACCCTGATCGGCGATCTCGCGCAGGTCCTGCAAGCTATCCGGCACTCGCCAGTCGTGACTGTCGCCGCGGTCAACGGGTACTGCCTCGGGGCAGCGTTCGAGCTTGCCCTGGCCTGTGATCTTCGAGTTGTCGCCCCGACCGCGTCGTTCGGCCTGCCCGAGATCAAGGTCGGCGTGCCCTCGGTCATCGATGCGGCTCTGCTGCCAGCCTTCGTCGGGCTCAGCAAGGCGCGCGAAATGATCCTCACCGGCGACATCTACACGCTCGACCAGCTGCCCGCCGGCAGCATCGCGAACGTGATCGCCGAGCCCGGTGAGCTTGCCGCCGCAGCGGAGTCATTGCTAGAACGCGTCGCGACACACCCGCAGAATGTGACCGCTGCCCAGCGTCGGCTGTTCGACGTCTGGCTCAATAACCCGCTCGATGCTTCCGTGAACGCCAGCATGACCGAGTTTGCCAACGTGTTCGAAAGCCAACAGACACATGAGCAGATCGCTCGTCACCACAAGAGGATCACCGGGTAGCGACTCCCCCGCCGCCGTAACGATGGATCTGGCGGAGCACCCGCTTACTGGCCATATCCCGGGCTCAAGCGCCTAAATCCGCTCCAGTGCCGCGCCGTCGAACAGCGGCTGGATCTCGTGCCGCTCGACGTCGGCCGCCATCTCCTCGTCTGTCGGAGCCGGCCCGCTAACGGCTGCCTCAAGGGTTGGCCTGAGGAGGCGGGCGTCGCTCGACGAGTTGAGGAACAGGCCTGGGCGCCCGAGGACGTAACGCACAGCCCGAACCAGTGCGTCGCCATCGGCCAGCGGCTCGTACCAGCTGTAATGGAGGCCCGCTGAGTCCGGCCAGCGCCGGCGCGCAACCGACTTGATCGTCTGCACCGCCACGCCGCGCTCGTCGCAAACCTCGAGCAGCGCGTCCATGTCAGCCCGGTACCGCTCGTCAGACATCATCGCGTAGTTATACGGCAAGAGCACCGAGCTGAAGTCGAACCGCTCCAGGCTCCGCAGATGCATGCCCGCAATCCGCAGTCCGTGCCCCGTCACGCCAATGAATCTGGCGAGCCCCTCGTCTCGGGCCCGGGACAAGGCCTCAACCGCGCCACCTCGACCGTGGGCCACCTCCCATTCGTCTGGCTCGACGAGGTTATGGAGCTGAATCAGATCGACGGAGTCGACGCCGAGGCGGGTCAGCGACAGCTCGAGACTGGCGCGTGCGCCGTCGCCCGAGCGCTCTTCGGTCTTCGTGGCGAGGAAGAACCGTTCCCTGTGCTCTGCCATCCAGGGCGCGATCCGAAGTTCTGAGTCGCCATAGGACGCCGCCGTGTCGATATGGTTGACGCCGAACTCAAGCAGCGTGGCAAGGACCTGGTCGGCGCGCTCCTGCCGCATTGACCCCAGTGCCGCCGCGCCGAAGATGACCCGGCTGCTCTCATGTCCCGTCCGGCCAAAGGGCGCACGATCAGTCATAGTCGCAGACTACCCACACCCCTGGGCCTTTCTATCCGCGAATTCAGTCGTACCTGACATTGCTGTTACCTCATGCTTCAGGGCTCTGTGTGACCGGATTCCGGCACGGCGCGATGGCAACCGCCTCGTTCTGGCCGGCGCAGCAGGTGGACACGTGCACCCCGTACCCGTACGCGCCCCAAGTCGAGCAGGTCCGTGCCGCCGCGGCGGAGCTTGCCGCAAGCAGTGCGTCAGCCGGCTCGCCGCGAATTAGGCCATACAAAGCACGGCCAATGAACGAGTCGCCCGCACCGAGCGAGTCGATCATTTCAGACGATGCGGCGCTCACCCTGACGCTGACCGCGCCATCGAAGAGGATCGCGCCCTTGCTGCCCCTGGTTACCAGGACAAAGGCAGGCCCGCGAGAAGCTGCCCAGCGCACCAGTTCCGCGCAGTCCCGGTCGTCGAGCGCGGCGGCGGAAAACTCCGCGACGTGCACAAACGGCAGCAGGCCATCGGCATATCCGTCGTCTAGGTGCTCGCCGAAGTCGAATGACAGCCGGCCGCGGCGAGCCAGCTCAGGCAGCGCGTCCTCCAGGCCGCTGCCGTACGTGGAGTGAATGATGCTGGCCGTCGCCGCGAACGCGAAGTCATCCTCGGTCGGCCGGAACAGCGCCACACCGCGCTGACCCGGTCTGAACAGCCGTTCCCCGTTGGCATGCATGACCTGGCACCAGGCGGTGGGCCCGGACGCGACGCTGAGCCGCCGGGTATCGACCCGCTCGGCGGCCAGCGAGTCCGTCAGCAACCGGCCACGGGCGTCGTCGCCGACCACGCCGACGTAGCCGCTGCTGCCCCCGGACCTGGCCACCGCGACGGCGACGTTGACTGCGTTCCCGCCGGGGAACACCTGGCCGATCGTCAGGTAACAGTCGCTCACGTTGTCACCGATCGCGATGACATCCATCAGTACTCGATCTTCCATGTGTAACGCCGGTCTGTCAGCGGGTGGTCGCCCCCGTGCAGCAATCCGAGGCCGCTTATGCAGGTTGCTTGATTGTATGCAGACGACAACAGGGCTATATGACGCAGATCGGACTAACGCGGATGCAACGCAACTGAGACTTCTAAGGGACCGAGGGGTCTCACCGCCTTGGCCAGCTTGCGCTTTCATTGACTGCAATGCTGGCATTGAATGCCCACGATGTATCGGGGAGGCGCGAGGGGATGGCGACGCTGACGATCCGGGGCCTGGATCCCCAGACGCACGCGAGGCTTCGTGTCGAGGCAGCGCGCCACGGCCGTTCGATGGAGGCGGAAGTGCGGGCAATACTCCGCGAGCGCTTGGCCCCACGCTCACCCGAACGCGGTCTTGGCACCAAGATCCACGAGCGCTTCAGGGCCCTTCACGGCGAACTGCAGATCCCTGACCGCAGTACCGAACTGCCTCGCGCAGCGGAATTCGACCTTTGATCATCGTCGACACCGACGTCATCTCCGAGCTCACGCGGCTAGCCCCGGCGCCTGAGGTGGTGTCGTGGCTTGATTCGCTGACGGCGGATGAGGTCGCCATGACGGCGATCACGGCGGCCGAACTGCTCTACGGCGTCGAACGGCTTCCAGATGGACGCCGCAAGACTGAGCTCTCTGCGGCGGTCCACGGGCTGCTTGGCGATGAATTCCAGGGCCGGGTCCTGGCCTTCGACAAACAAGCCGCCAGCCGGTACGCCGAAATCGTCTCGCGCAGGGAACGGCTCGGACGAGCCATCGGCGTAGCCGACGCGCAAATCGCGGCTATCTGCAGCGCGCTCGGCGCGACATTGGCGACCCGCAACACCGCCGACTTTGCGGAAGCGGGAATCGATCTGATCAACCCGTGGAAGCTAGCGTGATCATATCTCTCCGAGCCGGCGGGCTACAGGTCTCTCAGGGCCGAGGTCAGCAGGGCCGCCGAGTCGGCGAGCGACAGCGCCGCCGCCTGCAGATAGTGAAAGAGCACGTTGTACCGGTGGACGTCGGCCATCTCCTCGATCCACAGCACGCCTGTCGGGTAGCCGATGGCCGCTACATCGGGGTCGGCCTGGTCAGGGAAGCCGAGAATCACGAACGGCAGGTCAAGGGCCGGGTAAGCGCCGCTGCTGAACGGGATGAACTGCAGGAACGTGGCCTTCTGCGAGCTCAGCTCCATGAGGTGCTCGATCTGCTCGCGCATAACCTCCCGCCCGCCGACCTTGCGGTGTAATGCGGCCTCGTCCATGACTACCCACACCTGCGGCTGACTGGCCTCGGCGAGCCGCTGGCGCTCCAGCATCATCTCAACCACCCGCTCCGCGGGATCCGGGTACCTGGCCGTCCCCGCCCGGCCGGTCGTGACGACTGCGCGCGCGTAGTCCTCGGTCTGAAGCAGGATCGGTATGCGTGCCACGCTGTACTGCCTGATCTGCGACGCCTCGCTTTCCATCCCCAGGTAGGTGGCCAACTGCGGTTCGACGCCGGCGCCGTAGCCCTGCCACCAGCCTTTCTTGCGGGCCTCGCGGGCGAGCTGGATCAGGCTGTCGCGCTGATCATCCGCGGCGCCGTAGATGGCGAGCAGGTCGCGGACGTCCCGCGGCGACGCAAGCACCCGCCCGGTCTCGATCCGGCTGATCTTCGACGCCGAGCAGTCCATTTGCCGGGCGGCCTCATCGCACGTCAGGCCGGCGGCCTCGCGCAGCCGCCGCAGCTCAGCAGCAAGACGCCGGCGCCGGACCATCGGAAAGCCCTCTCTCAGCCGCTGGGATGCCGGCCATGGTAGTCATCAGGCCTGTGGCCGGTGACCGCATGCTGATTTCTCGTCGTCGAATGGGAACGCCTTTCTTTGCCCGATTCAAACGCTGGTGCGTCCCGAACCTAAGGCGCTTCATGGCCGCCCGGGCCTTACCTCCCGAGTCCGTGACCGCCGGGCCCGCGCGGTATCACTGGCCAGATGTCCACGACGACGTGGTCACGCACGACGTGGAATACGTCGTACCAGTTGACGGTCGTCGGCGAATACCCAGGCACGAGCGCCACCGAGTCACCAACTCGCAGCGACGAACCGTCGGGGGCGGCGAAGATGCCGTGCTCCTCGTCGAACCGGAAGAACTCATGCTGGTGGCCGAGCATCGTCACGTTAGCCGGGTCGGCCACCGACTTGTTGCCAGCATCGACGATCACCTTGCCGCTCTGCCGGCTGATCACGCTGGCCTGGACGGTCAGGGAGTGCTCGAAGCCCGGTGCCATCTGGCCGTGGTAGTTGTCCATCACCACGTAGGTGCCGATCTGGATCTCGGTGATCCCCGGATACGCAGCGGTCCACTGCCAGGTCGCGACGCCGCCAGCCGACCTGATCGTGCACGGGATACCGCTGGACTCAAGCAGATCCGCGACGCCGGTGAAGAACTCCATGGCGATCTGCTGGCGCTTGTGCCGCAAGTCGTTATCGAGGGTGAGCGAGCAGTGACCTTCGTAACCAGTGATGCCCTCAAGGCGCAGGCCGGGAAGATCCATGACCTTGCGGGCTATCCGCACCGCGTCCTCGGCAGTGTCGACTCCGCACCGGTCCATGCCCGTGTCGACCTCGACGGCGATCCCTAGCATCGCGCCGGCCTGCACCGCGGCCGCGGAGTGCGCAGCGGCGTTGGCTTCCTCGTCGACCGCGACGATCACTCGGTGGTCCCTGGCCAGCTCGGCGAGCAACCGGATCTTGGCCGGGTGAGACACGGTGTTGACCACGAACAGGTCGTCGAAACTTGCGCCGGCCAGCACCGCCGCCTCCCACACGGTGGCCATCGACAGCCCGCGCGCACCAGCGGCTACCTGCATCGCGGCCAGATCCGGGCTCTTGTGCGTCTTGTAGTGCGGGCGCAGGGTGGTCGAGCCCATGTCCCGCAGTGCCGCGGCCAGCTTGTCGATGTTGCGCTGCGCCGCTTCAACGTCCAGCACAAGCGCGGGTGTCGCGAGTTCCTCGCGACGCCTGCCGATCGCGTGGCCGTAATCGCGCTGCATTCGCTCCCGTGTCTCCTGCAAGAGCCTTGCGGCGTCCATCTGGTGTCCCTTCAGGAAGGTGCGGGGGGCGGGGGCGGGGCACCTCAGCCGGAGGATGGCGGCCCGAGGCACCGGATGACGCGGACGGGTCCGGCTGAAGATGCCCGTACTCGGAAGCCGGAGCTGGCCGGGAGGGCGAACGTCTGGCCGCGGCGGATCGGCTGTTTGCCGAAATCGCCCTCGATCGACCCCTCACCTGCCACGACGACCGCTACCGAGAAGCGACCGTCGGCCACATCGATCTCGTCGTGCACTTCCAGCGTGGCGGCATCGAAGAACTGCAGGACGTCATCATTGACAAGCCGGACTTCGGAGGAGCCGTGGTTGGTGCGCACGACACGCGGAGCCTGCCGGGCCCGGCCGAATGTCTGCTCGGCGGGCATGGCGGCGGCATAGTCGATCATGTCAAGGGCCACGTCCCAGCCCAGGCCCATGGTGGCGCCCGCATCGTCGTCGCCCGAGGTCTCCGCGATCACGATGTGGTCGCTCGGCTCCTGTACCTCGATGAACGAGATCCGGGGACCGAGGCAGTGCGGCACGCCGGCGTGCGCCACGTACACCTCGCCAGGCCGTACCTCGGTGCGGTGCAGCGCTGCCCGGATCGCCGCGTTGTCATGACCGCGAACCGCTGCCGCAAGCCAGTCGCGGTCGATGCCGGGAGCAAAGCCGATCGCCGCATAAGCGGGCTCGCGGCCGTCACCCGGCGCATCCAGGATGACCCAGGCCTCGGTCTTGCCGAACGGCGACCCGAGATGCTCCCTGGCCCATGCGCGCGAGGGGTGCGCGTGCACGGGTACCGGCCCGGCCGGCGAGAGCAGCTTGACCAGGACGCCTGTGATCGGTCCCCACCGCTCGGCGAAGCTCGCCCCGACCATCTCCTCCGGCAGCGCCTCGATGACTTCCGGAAGTGGCATCTCACCAATGCCCGGCAGCTGCACCCAACTCAGTCCCTGCGGCCTGCCATCGGGATCACGATTGGTGGCCTCCGTGCACGAGCCGACCCAGTCTTCGGACCACCAGTCATCGGGGCGCTCGGGCTCGCCGCGGAATGCCCGGGTTAGCGAGCCACCCTCATAGAACCTGTACAGCGGGTTATAGGCGAGCGGCAGCGGCCGCCTGATCGCCTCACGCAGGCATCCCAGCGGCACGCTTCGGGTCGGCCGGCGGCGTTCCACCGGGACGCTTCGGGCTGGCGGCCCGCCTCGGCTGCGTTGTCGGGCACCGGGACCTGCTACAGCTCGGCGTTCACGACGAAGCCGCCGTCGACCAGCATCGTCGCGCAGGTCAGGTAGCTGGCATCGGCCGACAGGCAGAAGGCGATCGTGGCCGCGAGCTCCTCGGGATTGGCCGGCCGGTGCAGGGCGATCCGCTCGGTGTAATACTGCACGGCAGCCGGGTCGTCCATCATCGGCGCGCTCATGTTCGTGAGCACCCAGCCGGGCTCGACGGCATTCACCCGGATGCCGTGCTCACCCAGGTTGCAGCCGAGCGCCTTGGCCAGCATGCTGATCGCGCCCTTGGTGCCGCAGTACGCGGTCTGGTAGGGGGCGCCGACGTGAGCGGAGATCGAACTCACGCAGCAGATCGCCCCGCCGTGGCCCTCCCGGATCATCTGCTTGGCGCTCTCCGTGCAGACCACCCACGTCCCCCGCACGTTGGTTTCAAAGAGCTGGTTGAAGTCCTCGATGCTCGTCTCGTCCCACTTCATGAACGGATTGATAGCCGCGTTGGAGACCAGGTAGTCGAGCCGGCCGCCCCGCTCGGCTACCGCGGCGACCATGGCGACTACCTGGTCCGGATCGCGCATGTCGGCCACGACGGGGAAGCCCTGCCCGCCCGCTGCCTCGATCCGCCTGAGCGTTTCCGCCGGGTCCCCGCCAGGGCGCTGGTTGACGCCGACGACGGCGCCCTCGGCGGCAAGCCGGACGGCGGTCGCCTGCCCGATTCCGTTGGTCGCGCCAGTCACCAGTGCGACCTTGCCCTCGAAGCGCCGTTCCATCGCAAGCCGGCCTTTCGTCAGAAGATGGCGATCGGATTCCACGGTGAGCCGGTCGCGCCGGGCAGCCGAAGTGGCAGTCCGGCGACCATGAACTCGAATCGGTCCTCCTGCTCGCAGGCCGCGGCGAGGTCTTCCAGCTGGAGACTGTCGGCGGCGAACATGCCCATGGCCGTGATTTGCAGCGGGTGGATTGGGTAACGGATGCGTTCGACGTTGCTCGGGATGGTCTCGCCGTCGCCGTCGGGCAGGAAGGCCGCGATCCGCCGTTCATGCATCCACGGGATGGTGTCGACGTGCAGGCCGGCCTTGCCTTCCCCGGCAGGCGGATACTCGTTGCTCCACGGGCCGAGCGCAAGCCGCCGACGGTGGTGGCCGGTGCGGAACACCAGGATGTCGCCCTCGCCAAGACGCACTCCCTCGGCACGCTCGATCGCCTCAAGCTCGGCGCGGTTCACCGCCTCCCCCGGCTCGAGCCACTGGACGCCGCGGAAGCGTGGCACGTCAAGCAGGACGCCCCTGCCGACCAGCCCGCGGCTGTAGGCCATGACGTCCAGGGCGGTAGCCCCGGCGGAGGTCATCACCTGCTGCGCAGGCCGGCCGTTGTACACGCGCCCCTGGTAGGCGATGTGGCACAGCGCGTCCATATGCGTGTGGCAATCCCCGTGAAACGCGATGCCCAGGTAGTCGGTGGCAAAGGTCACCGTGCCTGACCCGATGTCGATGTCGTGGCCCTGGACCACGTGGTGCACGACCGGGCTGGGGTTGTCCGGCCCCGCCGCCGTGTTCATCGGGATCGCCATTGTGACGTGACGACCCGACCTGACCAGGCCGGCGGCGGATCGCACCATCGCGGGCGTGATGAAGTTCAGCGTCCCGAGCTCGTCGTCGGCGCCCCAGCGGCCCCAGTTCTTGACCAATTCGAAGATCTCGTCGAACTCCGCCAGTGTCACGGGCGCGGGCAGTGTCAGCGTCGCCATCTTGCGGCTCGCCTCCAATCGCCCGGAGCTCCCGCTGCTCCCGAGCATTCGCTCACAAGCAGATCATTTGATCCCCTGGAGTATGAATCGCTGCCGCGGCTCCTGACAAGTGCCGAGCCCGAGCGTTAGTCAGCGGCGGACAGGCGCCTCATCAGCACGGGCCTGCTTGCCCTCGAGTTCCAGCAGGGAGATCGCCGCGAGTTCGTTAGTGACAAGCACGTCGAGGAAGCCGCCGCGGAGCGCCCCGAGGATCGCGCGCGTCTTGTGCACGCCGCCGGCCACGCCCACGACGTTCGGGATGAACTTCAGGTCGGCGAGCTCGATGCCGATACGGCGGTCATGCAGCGCCACATTCACGACGGTGCCGCTGGCGTCGAAGAACTGCCCCAGGATGTCGCCGACCACGTGGTGCTCGCGGAGCACCGCGACGTCATCACGGCTGAGGTAGCCGAGCTGGGCGATGGTGGCATCCAGCGTGGGCGTGCCCACGCCGACCACAGCCTGCTCCGCATCGCAGGCATGCTTGAGAACCTGCTGGATCGTGGGCTCTTCACGCAGCGCTGCGGCCAACGCCGGCGTCGACGCGCACATCGGCGCCGGAATGACGGCGGCCGTGGTGACCTGATCGCCATCCGCCAGCGCCTCGCCCTTCGAGGACAGGATGGTCGGGAGGTAACCGTCGACGCCGCCGGTGAGCGTGACCAGGTGAATCGGTCCGACCACGCCAAAGTTCGTCGCGGCGATGACGCGTGAAACCGTCTCGCCCCAGCCGACCCCGAGGCTCCCGCCCGGCCGCAAGTGGGTGCTCAGGAATTGCGCGCCGCCCAGGCCCACCCGGGCATTCAGCGCGTGATGATCAGCGGGCTCACTGTCGAAGTCGGGCACGACCAGCGCCTCGGACAAGCCGAACACCCGGCGCAGTTCCGCGCTGAGCTCGAACGCATTGAGGTACTCGGCGTTCAGGTTGATCGATACCAGTCCGGTTCGGCGGGCCCGGTCAGCAGCCGGCCCACCGAAGCCCGTGACACCGACAGGCGCTTGGCGATCTCATCCTGAGTCAGCTCGTCCTTGTAGTAGAACCACGCGGCGCGCAGCAGCAGTTCTTCCGAACTCCAACGGCCGACGTCGACTCCACTGCTCGCCACTAGTCGCCTCACTCGGGGCTGCCGCCTGCGGTCTCCTCAGCACCAGCTGATGGGTCAGCCGAAGCTTAACTCAGGCTGCTCAGCCGGACTGGTACCTGAGCAGCCGCTCAAAGCCTTGACATATGCCCACGGTGCTGTAGAAGGATCGTACCCAATCGAAGCACCGCAACTGTCCCGGCCTACCGGCGGCGGCAAGCCGGGGAAGCTGTGGCCGACGGGTCATGATGCCTGCTACGTCGCAGCCGTCGGCACGACACCCAGGAGGTCCGATGACGGCATCCGAGGGACCTGCACCGGACGGCTCGCTCAGTCTCGGCCTGGACGGAGCCGCGATCATCGTCACTGGTGCCGGCAGCGGTATCGGCGCCGCCACGGCGCGCCGCCTCGGCGCAGCGGGCGCGAGCGTGGTGCTGGTCGGGCGGCGTGCAGACCCACTCGCCGAGCAAGCCGACCTGATCACGAAAGCGGGCGGAGACGCGTACTTCGTACCCGCCGACCTCGCCGAGCCAGACAGCCCGCACCGGGTCGCATCCGCGTGCCGGGAGCGGTACGGCCGGATCGACGCGCTGGTGAACAACGCCGCGGTTGTCAGGCACCTGCCAATCGGCGACTGGACGACCGAGGGCTTCGACGAGCACTTCGCAACCAACGTCCGGGCGCCGTACTTCCTGATCCAGGCCGCGCTGCCGGACCTCCTGCGGTCGCCCGTCAAGGCAATCGTCAACATCAGCTCGTCGTCCGGCGCGTTGCAGCTCGTCGGCCAGTCTGTCTATGGCACGACCAAAGCGGCGGTGGACTACCTGACCAAGACCCTGGCCGGAGAGCTCGCGCCTTCCGGCATCCGGGTCAACTGCATCGCGCCGGGACCGATCGACACTCCCATCCACGCCACCTGGGCAGACGATCTCGACGCGGCGTACCGGTGGCTAGCCGAGCAGGTCCCGCTCGGCCGGATCGGCGCCGCCGACGAAGTCGCGTTCTGGATAGCACTGCTGCTCAGCCCGCTGGCGTCGTTCCTCACCGGAGCGGTTATCCCGCTGGATGGCGGCCAAGTGCTGCACCGTGAGTGACGTTCTAGGCGAATCCAGCTCTTGCGGGAAGCCTCCAGTTCCCCCATGATTGAGCAAATGTCCCGCCTATGAGCGAAAGCCCAGCGGAGGCGTATCCGTGGTCGAGCTGTGGGGACGGCACTGGTCGCGGTCTGATCTGCTGGCGCGCGTCGGCCGGCTGGACCAGCTGGCCGGCGTGCAGCTGCTGCAAGCCGGCGACGGGACAGAACGCGGCGTTCGACTACTCCGGTTCGCGACAGGCGCCGGTTTCGACTTCGAGGTTCTCGTCGACCGCGGATTCGACGTCGGCCGCGCCTGGCTCGGCGGGCGGCCGCTCGCCTGGTGGTCCCCCGTCGGCCTGGTCGGCCCGTGGTACTACGAGCCGGCCGGCATCGGCTGGTTCCGCGGCTTCCCCGGCGGCCTCGTCTCCACCTGCGGCCTCGATCACATGCTGCTCGGCGGGACCGATGATGCGACGGTCTTCAACTATCCGCACCGCAAGACCGAGACCTACGGCCTGCACGGCAGGTACACCGGGCTGCCGGCCCGGCTGGCGGGTTACGGCACTACCTGGCACGGCGACGACTGCGTGCTCTGGGCGGAAGCGGAGATCGCGCAGATGGCGGTCTTCGGCGAGCAGCTTGTGCTCACCCGCAGGATCGAGGCCGATCTCGGCGGGACCTCACTGCGGATCAGCGACACCGTGACCAACGCGGGCGCGACTGCCTGCCCGCACATGATGCTCTACCACTGCAACGTCGGCTTCCCGGTAGTAGACGACGGTGCCGAGCTCAGCTATCCCGCACCGACTGGCAGCTGCGTCAGCGAGGCGAGTACCGAGCAGTACCGGACGCTCGCCGCGCCTGAGCCCGCCTACGTCGAGCAATGCTACGAGCACGACATGGCCCCGAGCCGCGACGGTTACGTGCGCGCAGCCGTCCTGAACCGGGCGGCCGGGCTGGGCGTTTACCAGCGGTACCGGCGTGACCAGCTGCCCCATCACATCACCTGGCGACAGCTTGGCGCCGGAACCTACGTGGTCGCGATGGAGCCGAGCACGAACCGGGACGCGGGGCGGTTTGACGCCCGCGAACGCGGCGAGCTGACCTACATGGCGCCCGGCGCGCAACGTCACTATGACCTGGAAGTCGGCGCGCTCAGCGGCGCCGAGGCCATCGACGAGTTCGCTGACCAGGCCCGCGCGCTCGCGGCCGCCAGCGTCACCGAGACCGCGACCGGAGCGACGGCATGACACCCGCAGCGCCGCAGCCAAGCACTGCGAGACTACCGCGGCTGTCAGCCGGGATCCTGACCGCGGACCTGACCAGGCTCGGCGCCGAGATGGACGTGCTCCGAGGCCGCGCGCAGTGGGCGCACGTCGACGTGATGGACGGCAGCTTCTGCCCGCAGATCACGGTCGGCCCGGCCTTCGTCGCGTGCGCCGCCTCGACCGGCGTGCCGATCGATGTGCACCTCATGGTCGACGAACCCGCTCGGTTCCTGCCAGAAATCGTGCGGGCCGGCCCGGCCATCGTCACGGTGCACGCCGAGGCAAGCAGGCATCCGCACCGGATTCTGCAAGAGCTCACGGCCCTGTCCGCAGACAACCGGCCATTGCTCCGCGGCTACGCCATCAACCCGGGCACCCCGGTTCATGTCATCGAGCCGGTGCTAGACCTCATCGACCTCGTGCTTGTGCTGGCGGTCAACCCTGGCTGGCCCGGCCAGGCTCCGGCTGCCAGTACCGGGCGCCGCATCGCCGCGGCCCGCGAGATCGCCGTCGCCGCCAACCGGCCCATTCTGATCGGCGTGGACGGCGGCGTGACGCTTCGCAACGCCGCCGAGGTATCCAGCTGGGGCGCTGACGTCGTCGTCAGCGGCAGCGCGATCTTCGACGGCCGCGACGCTCCCGGCAACCTCGCCGCCATGCTCACTGCTCTTGGCGCCCTGCCAGATGCGATATGGGACGCCAGCCAGCCTGTCCCGGCTCACAGCTCAGGAGGTACTGCGTGACCGACAGCACCGGATCGACCGACAGCGCGGGACGCATCGTCACCCCGCGTACTCCAATGATGATCTCCCAGATCGCGATCGTGGTACGCGATATCGAGAAGTCGCTTAAGGCTTACACCGAGAACCTCGGCTGGGGCCCGTGGAGCGTCTTCGACTACAAGCCGCCGCTCCTGCACGACACGATGGTCCGGGGCGAGCCCGTCGAGTACCGGATGATTGGCGCCGAGACGCACGTCGGCGATCTGGGCTTCGAGCTCATCCAGCCGGTCAGCGGCCCGAGCATCTATCAGGAGTACCTCGACACATTCGGCGAGGGTGTCCAGCACATCGCGTGCATGAAGCACTCGGACGACGAGAGCGAGCTGCTGAAGGAGCACTGGCGCGAGCGCGGCGCCGATGTGCTCATGAGCGGCCGCATCGGCGAGTCGATTGAGTTCTACTACCTGGACACCGGCCCGATCATCAGGTGGATCCTGGAGTCGGGAAACGGGCACGCCATCGAGCTTAAGCCGAGCTACGTCTACCCGTGATACTGCGCCAGCCAGTGCGAGTACTCGCCATCGGTGATCCGTACATGCCGGTCGGTAGCTTTGCCGATGCGCTAGCGAGCCTCGGTGCGGCAGTCACCGTCACGCAGCTGCAGATCAGCCGCACGGATGCCGAGCCGCCGCGGACAGCGTCAGAGCGCAGGCTTCGCGAGTATGCCGGTGACCCGGCCGAGGTCGCGCGCGCCGCGACGGGTCACGACGTCCTCGTCCTGCACGGCGCCCCGGTGAGCGCCGAGGTGCTCGACACGCCAGGCCTGCGGCTGGTCTGCTGCGCGCGTGGCGGCCCCGTCAATGTGGACGTGGCGGCGGCAACCGAGCGCGGCATCCCGGTCGTGACCACGCCAGGCAAGAATGCACAGGCGGTCGCCGAGCTGACGATCGCGTTCGCGCTGATGCTCATCCGCGGCGTGCCGCGGGCGAGCCGGTACATCATCGACGGCGGCCCGCTTGCGGAGTCGGCATTTGAGGGCCGCGAGTTCTTCGGCCGGGAGGCGCGCGGCATCACCCTTGGCCTGGTCGGCCTCGGCCATGTCGGCCAGCAGGTCGCGAGCCGGGCGGCCGCGCTCGGCTTCACGGTGATCGCGCACGACCCGATCCCGCCTGCCGTCACACCCGGCGGCGTCGCCCTGGTCAGCTTCGACTCGCTGCTGGCCGAGTCCGACATCGTGTCCGTGCACGCCAGGGCCACGGCGGAGAACAGGCACTTCTTCGGCGCCAAGGAATTCGCGCGAATGAAGCCCCGCGCGTACTTCATCAATACCGCGCGCGAGTCGCTCGTGGACGAGGCAGAACTCGCTGACGCACTGCGCCGCGGCCACCTGGCCGGCGCCGCGCTTGATGTCCTCGAGCGGCCCGGCGACGGCGCCAGGCATCCGCTCCTCGAACTGCCCGCCGTCGTCATCACCCCGCACATCGGGGGCGCCACCCAGGAGACTCTGCTGCGCGGCGCGCGGCAGGCGGCCGACGCTATCGCCGACACGCTAGCGGGCCGCCGGCCCGCGGCGGTGGTCAATCCCGAGGTGTTCGACCGTGAGACGGGCGGCACGGAGGAGGGCCGGCCATGAGCGGAAGCTACCTGCTGGCTATCGACGCGGGTACCGGGAGCTGCCGGGCTCTGCTGTTCACCGAGAAGGGCGAGCAAGTCGCCTCAAGCCTCCGGGAGTGGACCCATCGCGAGCCGCCGGACGCCCCCGGCGGCCAGGACTTCGACGTCCACGCCAACTGGCAGCTCATCACGGCCTGCATCAAGGACGCGCTCAGCCAGATCGCTGCGACCGGCGCGGACGTCCGCGCCGTAGCGGCGACCAGCATGCGCGAGGGCATCGTTCTCTACGACGGCGCCGGCCGCGAGATCTGGGCCTGCCCGAACGTGGACTCCAGGTCCGGGCAGGAGGCCGTCGAGCTCATCGCCGAGGGAGCGGCCGAGCAGATCTACGCCGAGGGCGGCGACTGGGTCTCCATCACCACGCCGGCCAGACTGCGGTGGCTGGCCAGGCACCGGCCGGACATCCTGGCCGCGGCCCGCGGCCTGGGGATGCTTAGCGACTGGATCGCCACCCGGCTGTCCGGAGTCCTGGCCACCGAGCCGTCCTGCGGGTCGAGCTCGGGCATGTTCTCGCTGGCCGACCGCATGTGGTCAGCGAAGATCGCGGCGATCTGCGGCCTCGACGCTGACGTGCTCCCGCCGGTCAGGAATCCCGGAACCGTGATCGGCGCGGTGACACGGGCGGCTGCCAGCGAGTCGGGCCTGCGCGAAGGGACACCAGTCGTCGCCGGTGGCGCGGATACCCAGCTCGGCCTGCTCGGTGTCGGCGCGAGGCCAGGCGAGTACACGGTGGTAGGCGGCACCTTCTGGCAGAACACGGTCCTCCTCGACCGGCCGCTCGTCGACCCCCAGATCCGGCTGCGGACCCTGTGCCACGTGGTACCCGGCCAGTGGATGCTGGAAGGGATCGGCTTCTACTGCGGGATGAGCATGCGCTGGTTCCGCGACGCGTTCTGCGCCGCGGAGGTCGCCGAGGCCCGCAGCCGGGGCCTCGACCCGTACATCGTGATGGAAGAGGCGGCCGCTCAGGTGCCAGCCGGCTCTGGTGGCACGATCGCGATCTTGTCCAACGTGATGAACGCGCGGCGCTGGGCGCATGCGAGCCCGTCGTTCCTCCAGTTCGACCTGGCCAATCCGGCTGGCTCAGGGCGGGCCGCCTGCGTCCGCGCGATCGAGGAGGCGGCTGCGTTCGTTGCCCGCGGCCACCGGGACATCATCGCCGAGCTGGCCGGCAGCAGCTTCACCGAGCTCGTCTTCACTGGCGGCGCGGCTAAGGGGACGCTCTGGCCGCAGATCATGGCCGACGTCCTCGGCACGCCCGTACATGTGCCGGGAATGACCGAGAGCAGCGCGCTGGGCGCGGCCATCTGCGCTGGGGTCGGGGCGGGCATCTACAGCGGACTGTCCGAACTTGAGTCCGACCTGCGGCCCCGTTCCCGCACTTATCTTCCTGATGCCGCAACGGTATCGATTTACGACCAGCGGTACGCCGTCTGGCAGCAGGTGTATCAGCGGATGCTCGCCATGTGCGACGACGGCCTGCTCAGCCCGCTCTGGCGGGCGGCAGGTGCCTAGCACACGATTCCGGCCAGCCTGGCTGGCGCCGATTCAGGAGGCAACGACCCCCATGGCCGACAACGAGGAGCTCACCAGCGGAGCGCGGTTCCAGTCGCAGGTGCCCGCGAAGCCGCAGGTCAATCCACTCAAGGGTGCGGGCGCCCTGGACTGGGGCATGCAGAGCCGGGCTCGCCCGGGTGTTCCGGCCGACGACGAACCGCACTGTGATGCTCGCGATCGACCACGGCTACTTCCAGGGACCAACCACGGGCTTGGAGCGCGTCGACCTGTCGATCGTGCCGCTGCTGCCGTTCGCGGACGCCCTGATGGCGACCCGTGGCATAGTCCGCGCCACCATCCCGGCCACGTCCGGGGCGCCGGTCGTGCTGCGCGCCAGCGGCGGCCCCAGCATCCTGCGCGAGCTGTCCAACGAGCAAGTCGCCGTCGCGATGGATGACGCGGTCCGGCTCAACGCCGCTGCTGTCGCCGTGCAGGTGTTCATCGGCGGGGAGTTCGAAAGCCAGTCCGTGCGCAACATGACCATGCTGGTCGACGAGGGCCTGCGGGCGGGCATGCCGGTGCTCGCCGTGACCGCCGTCGGCCGCGAGCTGACGAGGGACGCCCGCTACCTGCGGCTGGCCGTCCGCATCTGCGCCGAGCTAGGCGCGCAGGTCGTGAAGACGTACTACTGCGCAGAGGACTTCGACACGGTGACCGCGGGCTGCCCGGTGCCGGTCGTGATGGCGGGCGGCAAGAAGCTGCCCGAGCTCGAGGCTCTGACGATGGCGTACAACGCCATCGAGGGCGGGGCGGCCGGCGTCGACATGGGCCGCAACATCTTCCAGAGCGATCATCCGGTCGCGATGATGCGTGCCGTCCGTGCGGTGGTACACGAGTCGGCCAAGCCGCAGCGCGCCTACGAGGAGTTCGTGCGGCCGGCCATGCCGGGCAACTAAGGCATCCGCTTTACCTACAAGGAGGCAAGACCATGACCCAGTCCACCAGCCCCGCTGATATAAGCCCGCCGGGCGAAGCCGGCGCCCATCTGAAGACCAACGCGATCAGGCTGCCTGGCGTGCTCATGCAGAGCGTCACCAGCATCGCGCCCGCCATCGCCGGCTTGTTCACGGTGCCGTTCATCGTGCTTAACGCCGGAGTCAGCGCGCCGATGGCCTACCTCGGCGCGTTCGTGATCGCGTTGCTGCTCGGCTACGTGCTCGCGCAATTCAGCAGGCACCTGTCGTCAACGGGCAGCTACTATACGTTCGTCTCCCGCTCACTCGGCGGCCGCTGGGGCTTCCTGGTGGCCTGGGTCTACCTGCTGTTCTACCCCGTGGTCATCGCGCAGGTCGGGTCGTTCATGGGCTCCACCCTTCAGTCGACGCTGAAGGCAGAGTGGAACATCACCTTCGAGTGGTGGTGGTTCATGGTCTTCCTCATCGCGTTCGTGGCCTGGACCGCATGGCGCGGCGTCGAGCTGTCGGTGAACCTGCTCATCGTGCTCGGCCTCTTCGAGGCCGTGATCGTCTTCGCGCTCGCCATCAGCGGCTTCGCCAGCCCGGGCACCGGTGGGGTGAACCTGAACTGGATCTCCAACTCCTTCCATAGCGGACACTTGCACGGCCTGTTCCTAGGCGTCGTGTTCGCCATCTTCGCGATCACGGGCTGGGACGCTGCGGCCCCGCTGGCCGAGGAGAGCCGTGATCCGAAGCGGACCGTCCCTCGGGCTGTCATGGGCTCCATCCTCATCATGGGCGTTTTCCTCGTGGTGGTCTCCTGGGGCCAGACGACCGGATGGGGCACCACGAAGCTCGGCGCGTTTGCCAGCTCGGCTCAGCTGCCGGCGTTCGTTCTCGGCCAGCGCCTCTGGGGCGGTGCCTGGATTCTCGTCCTGCTGGCGCTGTTCAACTCGGCGATCGCGGTCTCGATCGCGTGCACGAACGCGTCGACCAGGTTCCTGTACGGCATGGCCCGGGCCAAGGCGCTGCCCTCCTGGCTGCTGAAGGTACACCCGAAGAACCAGACGCCGACCAACGCCGTGATCGCCCAGACCGGCGTCAACATCGTGCTCGGCCTCCTCCTGCCCCTCGCCATCGGCGTGGCCAACGTCTACAACGTGACCGGTACGTGGTTCACGTTTGCGCTGGCGTTCGTCTACATCGTGGCGAACGTGGGGCTGTACGTGTTCTACCGCCGTGAGCACCCGACCGAGTTCGGCTGGGGCAGGCATGTGGTGATCCCGGCCATCGGCTCGATCGCGCTGGCCGTGGTTGTCTACTACTCGGTCGTGCCGCTGCCGCCGTGGCCGATCTCAGCAGCGCCGTTCGTCGTGCTGATCTGGCTCGCCATTGGCATAGCGGTCGTCTTCGTTGTCTACCGTGGCCGGCGCGCAAACGACCTGGCCCTCGCCGGGATCGCGATGGGCGAGGCCGTCGAGCACGCAATCGAAGAGCGCGTGCTGGCACACGACCAGCTGCCGCCGCCAGACGGCGAGAGGTAGCCGTCCGCCTCCCCGGGTAGCCCGCTGCCTCGGTAGCCCGGCCGCAGCGTAGTAGCGCGGCCGGGCTACTTCGGGTTATGCCTGCCCCCGGTGGTTTTCTCCACCACCATCCGAACGATGACGCGGATCGCGCCTGGCCGGTCCTGGACTGGGTCCTTGCCGTCGTACTTCCAGGACAGTTGAGTGTCGAACCGCCGTCCGACGTCCGGAGTCATCGACACCCGGCCACGCAACTCGACGTAGGTCTCCGGGTCCGACCAGTCGATCACGGTGATGCTGACCCGCGGGTCGCGCAGCATGTTGCGGTGCTTAACGCGCCCCTCAACCGTGGAGAACAACACGTCATCGCCGTCGCGGCCGACCCACACGACAGAAGTCTGCGGGGTCCCGTCCGGATTCACCGTCGCCAGGACCGCGTAGTTCCTGCCGTCGACCAGCCGCAGCGTGCCTTTGCTGAGCGCGATACCCATAGCGGCACCGTAGCAGCGCTCCTTCCCTTGCTGCGACGCTCCGGCATGCCAGGCGTTAAGTTAGCTGCGGCGCTTGATGCCGAGCCGTGACTTGGCTTTAGCCCAGGTCAGCACCACGTCGGTCGGGGCATGCCCGCATACGCCAGCGAACAACTCGGTCCGGCTGTTGATGCTGGCCGCGTATCCGGCACCCATGGCCAGGGCGCTGGCACCTCCGCCGCACGCTGCCTTGCTGCTGAACGTGCCGAGGATGTTGTCGCGGTGCCCCCAGCAGCCAGAGCGGTCCTGCCTGGTGCAGTCCTCGTTCGGGCTATTCAGGCCATCGTCATACATCCAGCCGTAGTCGGCGCCAAGGGCATTAGGCCAGCCTCCCGCCCAGTTGCCGCCGAGGCCCACCACCTGCCCGCCGCCGGGAAGACGGGCCGGCACCCGGCTGAGCGGCGGGTCCTCTCCTCGGCGCGCCCCGAGTTGAGCGACCTTGTCAAGCGACTTGCTCAGGACCGTGGCCGGTGGCAGCCCTCGCTCAGTCCGCTCAAGATCGGCAGTGACGAACAGCTGTTCCGCAGGCGTCAGGTTCAGGTAGGCCGTCAGGGAGAACGACATGCCGCCCATCTTCTCCAGCACCTTCCGCGCATGCGCGATCGCCTTGAGCACCTCTCGATTGCATGCCCGGCCGTTGCTCCGGCCAGCGCAGACGCCCAGCCCCATGAAATCCGGGCTTGGCGGCAAGCTCCGCGACGGGTTCTTCGGCGGGACGATACCCGCCTCCGCCGCCGCGGGACGGCTCACCGCGGCATCGACGCCGGCTGGGCCGCTCCACCACATCGTGACGACCGCCACCGCCGTGAGCACCGCGAGCGCCGGAGGCGAGCGGAACAACCTGCGACTGCGTGCAGCAGCCATCGCCGGGTCAGCTGTTTGCATACCGCCGCATCGTAGACACGGTTGAGCGAATCGGCAGCGGAAGGGCCAAACCCCTCAGGAACGGCGGTCCTATGACTTCAGCTTGCCGGATCTACTCTGCTGCCGGCCCATCCAGCTGAGCCCCAATGCGGGCAGGATCCCAGTAGCCAGATTCTGGCGGCGGGCGGTCGCGGCGACGCCAGGCATCTTCTATCCCGTGCCGCACAGCGAGGCGAACTATCCAGTAGAAGATCATCAGACCCACGAGCGGCCCGAGCGTGTAAAAGAGGATCACGACTAGCGGCTTCAAAAGCACCACGGCCCTCCTTGACTGCTCAATTCCGCAGGACGACCGTTGCACAAGCGCTGGTCACGCGCAAGCAGTACGGGCAAATAATACCTAGTTCGCCCGTATCGGACCAAAAGGTATGAAGCTGCGCCAGTCGGCCAAGCTCCGGGTCACCGCGACCCGGACTGGTGAACCAAACCTGTCGTCACCGCTACGCGGCGAGCAGCCGCTCGAAGAAGGAGCGGTAGAGGCGCAGGCTCTGCCGTAGGTCCTCAGTGGACACGTCGTCACCGGCGGCCCACTGTGACTCAAGTTGCTCGCGTTCGCTTGCGGACGTCTGGGAGAGGCGCTGCGTGAGCTCGACGACAAGGGCGTCGGCATCCTGGACTGCTTTTCTGGGCGCATCCACGAACTCGCTCTGGATGTTCTTCCACTGCCCGAGGATGCGCTGCATCTCATGGCTTTCCAGCAGTTGCGCATACGGCCGGCCGAAGAAGGAGCGGTAGAGGCGCAGGCTCTGCCGTAGGTCCTCAGTGGACACGTCGTCACCGGCGGCCCACTGTGACTCAAGTTGCTCGCGTTCGCTTCCGAACGTCTCGGCCAGGCGCTGCATGAGCTCGGCCACCAGGGCGTCAGCGTCCTGGACCGCTTTTCTGGGCGCATCCACGAACTCACTCTGGATGTCTTTCCACTGCCCGAGGATGCGCTGCATCTCATGGGTTTCCAGCAGTTGAACCGCCGAGCGACCCTCTGTGCCGGGGTCGCTTCCAAGCGCGGTCGCGGCATGCAGGGCTGGATCCGGCTGCCCCGTCTGGGTGCCTGGCAGCGCCCGCAGGACGGAGCTGCTTGAGAGGTCCTGGCTGTCGGAGTCCGGATCGCCGATCTCCTCAGTGCCTTGTGCCGCGCTTGACGTATTTTCAGGGTCGTTTATCGGGTTCTTCGGCTTCTTCCTCGTGAGGGAGACGAGGCCCGCGGCGACAAGGATGGCAATCAGGATCCATGTCCAGGTCATAATTCCTCCCGTAGTGGCGCGAACCGTCAGGGCCTGACGCCGCGTCGCCCTGGGCACCGTCGCCTGGCTGCCCGCTTAACACTCAGAGATACCCATCCCGAGATCAGCATCGCCTTGATGGGTGTCAGTTCCCGGCTGACCTGTCGGTTCCTCACGTGAAGTGGCCCAGCATGTGATGATTTCTCCGCAGGGCTAAGCTGCACCGCCGCTGTCGTGATCTGCCGTCGGCTGCCTGGGTGTGCAGGCGAGTGCCCAGATTGGTGCTGAGTGCGCAGGAGAGACCGCCGTGGCACCCTATGAGCTGTATTGCATCGGCGGTCATGCGCGGCTCGTGGCTGGCATCAGCAGCGTGCCGGCAGCCTCCCGCTACTCGCCGGCCCGCAGCGGCTATCGGACGTGAGGATGATCATGACACCAATCGGCTAGGCGTCCGCGGGCTTGGTGTGGATGAGCTTCTTGTTCACGAACTCCTCGATGCCGAGCGGCCCGAGTTCCCGGCCGACGCCGGAGCGCTTGGTCCCGCCGAACGGCAGTTCAGCGCCGCCGCCCTCGCTCCTGTTGATCCAGACCATGCCAACCTCCAGGTGGTCAGCCACCTGCGCCGCGACGGCCTCGTCTGCCGTCCAGACCGAGCCGCCGAGCCCGAACGAGCTGCTGTTGGCCAGCTCCACGGCCTCGTCGGCGTCCTTCACCCGGTACACCACGGCCGCCGGGCCGAAAAGCTCCTCGGTGAATGCCCTCATCTCCGGGGTGACTCCCGACAGGACTGTCGCCGCTACGAACGCACCCGGCCGGTCCAGGCGGTGTCCGCCGGTGTGCACGGTCGCGCCCTTGTTCACCGCGTCGTCGATCTGGCTCATCAGAGTCTGCGCGGCCTGCTCGGACGAGAGCGGACCGTAGGTGACAGCCGGATCCGTTGGGTCGCCAGCGACCTGCGCAGCCATCAGCGGCACGAACTGATTCATGAAGTCGTCGTAGACCGAGTCGGCCACGATCATCCGCTTAGCCGCGTTGCAGGCCTGACCTGCGTTGGCCATCCTGGCGCCGACCGCGGCCTTGGCAACCGCGGCGATGTCGGGCGCGTCCAGCACTATGAACGGATCCGAGCCGCCCAGCTCCAGCACGACCTTCTTGAGGTTCTGACCGGCCGCCGCGGCCACGGCCGAACCGGCCCGCTCGCTCCCGGTCACCGACACACCGCAGATCCGCGGGTCTGCCACCATCGTGGCGACCTGCTCGTTGGTGGCAAAAACGTTGATGTAGGCGCCTGCAAGCAGCCCGGCGTCACGGAACATCTGCTCGATGGCCAAGGCCGACTCCGGGCACTGCGGCGCGTGCTTGAGTAGCACCGTGTTGCCGATCATCAGGTTCGGAGCGGAGAACCGGGCCACCTGGTAGTACGGGTAGTTCCACGGCATGATGCCGAGGATCGGGCCGATCGAGCTCTTGCGCACCACCGCGGTGCCAGGCGTGTTCGAGTGCAGCGGCTGGTCCGCTAGCAACTCGGCGGCGTTGTCGGCGTAGTACTTGTAGATCGACGAGGTAAACAGCACCTCGCCCCTGGCTTGCCGGGTCGGCTTGCCCATCTCCCTGGTGATGATCGCGGCCAGCTCGTCGACCCGCTCGGCGTGAAGCTGGGCGACGCGGGCTACGATCTCCGACCGGTGCGCCAGGCCGGTCACCTTCCAGGACGCGTAACCCGCGGCCGCCTGGGCCAGCACGTCACTTATCTCGGCATCGGTGGCCGTCGGGTACTCGCGCTCGACCTTCCCGGTAGCGGGATTGGTGACCCGGTAGTTCATGACGGCAGCCTCCGTTACTCACGATCCCGCAAAGCTCGCCTTGAGCATGTGCGACACCATTCTCACGCGTCCTGCGCGTGCGGTGCATCTAGGTACCATCTTCACGAGCCCTGGTGGTGGGCACTGAATCTGGACTCCTGGCCCGTGGGACATAAGGACTACTCGGGGGCGCTTGCTATGACCGAGGCAGCGCGAGACCTCGCCTGGGCCAGAGCACTCTGTTCGACGCTAGGCGGTACGGCTAGGCGGTGCGAGTGCTCGCTCGCATCGTGGCGGCCGAGCCATCGAACCGCCAGGCATGCTGGTTGCTGGCCGCCGCCCAGCTCGGGAATTGCGATTTTGAGGAGGCGGCGGCTTCGGCCAGCCGCGCGGTTGCGCTGTGGCCTTCCGATGACTGGCCCTACCGAGTGGGCAGCAGTGCCCAACTGTTCCTCGGTAACGTCACCGCGGCTCAGGAGGCATGCAAGCTCGGGCCACATATGTGGCGGAATTACGTCTGCCTCGCGCGGGCCTGTCTGGCCACGAAGGTGGAGTTCGATGGTGCCGAGCGGGCTATCACCAACGCGCTGCGGCTGACGCCGGGCGAGGCGGACGTGCATTTTGTCGCAGGCCAGGTCAGCTTCGCGCGGGAAAGATGGAATAGCGCTCGCGCGCACCACGAACGCGCGCTCGCGCTGAACCCAGCACACAGCGGGGCGCTGAACGGGCTCGGCCGAATCAGGCTTCAACGCCGCGACCATGTAGGAGCCGCGCGGCATTTCATCCGGGCCGCCCGATCCTCGCCTGACGTGGGCACATACGCGCGGAACGTTGAGGTGGCTATCAGGGGCGTCATAGTCCTTAGTGTCATCGCTCTTTTTGAAGCGGGCCTGGTGCTCCTATACCTGGCGGCCGCAACCCGTGCCTCGCGCGGCACGATCGTGATCGGGTACACGATCGCCGCCGCCATCGGCGTGGGTTTCGCGGCGCTGCAGCTATGGCGGATGCCGCGAGAGGTGCTCCCGCTGCTTCGTACCCGCCGGATCGCACTGGTCCTGAGCGTCGTCTACGGCGCTATCCTCACGGCCGTGATCACGGTCGCGGTGACGCCAGCCGCGGCCCTGCCAGTCGCACTGCTGGCGGCCACGGCGATCGTCGTCGCGTCCCCGTTCGTCGGCCTCGCGATCCTGCACCGTAAGAAGGACAGGACCGTCGGCCGGAACGTCACGCGCGATCGGGCGGCATAAATCGCGCTGATGCCCTCGATTGCCCAGGACCGGCTCGACCCCGTGCTGCGCTTATTCACCCCTAGTGGGTGGTGAGAGGGCGCGCGTCGAGGGGACCCTCCTGCTGTCGGCCGTCATCAGGAGCAGAACCACCGGGGAACGGGAAATGCCGAAGACAGTTATCCAGCACGTCCTCGGACGGCTGAAGGACATCGGGATAGATGACATCTTCGGTGTGGCGGGCGATTATGCCTTCCCCGTTCAGGACGCCATCGTCCAGGACCCCCGGATCAACTGGCTCGGATGCTGCAACGAGCTCAACGCCGGTTACGCCGCCGACGGGTACGCACGCATTCGCGGCATCGGCGCTCTCAGCACCACCTACGGAGTCGGAGAGCTCAGCGCGATCAGCGCCGTCGGCGGGTCTTATGCCGAGAATGTGCCCATCTTCCACCTGACCGGCATGCCCACGAGGGCCGCCCAGCACAAGCGTCAGCTCGTCCACCACACCCTGGGAAACGGCGAGTTCGACCTGTTCGCGAAGATGGCGGATCCCGTCGTCTGCGCCAGTGCGATCCTCACCCCGCAGAACGCCGTATACGAGGTCGAGCGGCTGATCGCCGAGGCGTTTTACCATCGGCGGCCGGTCTACATGGCAATCCCGAGCGATGTCGCGGACCAGGAGGTGCTGGGTTCCGCGCAGCCTCTCGACCAGCCGCGCAGCAACGCGGACAACATCAAGGCTGCCACCGAGGTGATCCTGTCCGCCCTGGACAGGGCTAAGACCGCGTGCATCCTGCCCGGAATCATGGCCCAGCGCATTGGGCTCCGGTCGCAGCTGCAAGCCCTCGTCGACGCCAGCGGCATGCCGTTCGCCACGATGTTTGCCGACAAGTCAGTCCTGGACGAGCAGCAGCCGTCGTTCATCGGGATGTATGACGGCAGGCTGATGAATCCCGACGTGCGCGCTTACGTTGAGTCCTGCGACCAGGTCGTAACCGTCGGGACGCTCATGACGGACTTCAACACTGGCGCGTTCACCGCGCGCCTGGAGCCGATGAAGACGATCGCCATCAATCATCACTACACCCGCATCGGCCAGCAGGAGTTCCAGGACGTTGAGATGGCCGACGTCCTCAGCTCCCTGGTCAGCCGAGTCAAGCGCCGCGGCCGGGAAGCCTCCCTGCAGCCGGCCTCGCTCGGACCGATGACCGGCAACAGCAGCGACGCCATCACCGCCGACGCGCTGTACCCGCGGTGGGCCGGCTTCCTGCGGCCAGATGACATCGTCATTACCGAGACCGGGACGTCCTCGATGGGCCTTGCCTTCGCCCAGATGCCGGAGGGCGCCACTTTCCACAACCAGACCCTCTGGGGCGCGATCGGCTGGGCCACCCCCGCCGCATTCGGCGCCGGCGTCGCCGCTCCCGAGCACCGCATCGTCCTCTTCACCGGAGAGGGATCCCACCAGCTCACGGCTCAGGAGATCAGCCAGATGGGCCGCAGCGGGCTGAAGCCGATCGTCTTCGTCCTCAACAACGCCGGTTACCTGATCGAGCGGCTCCTGTGCCGGGATCCCAACATCGCCTACAACGACCTGGCGGCATGGCGCTACTCCGAGCTGCCGCACGCCCTGGGTTGCGACGGCTGGTTCACCACCCGCGTCACCACCTGCGGCGAGCTTGACCAGGCCCTGCAGCAGGCAGGCCAGAGCAGCTCGGCCTGCTACATCGAGGTCGTCACCGACGAGTACGCCGCACCGCCGCTGCCGCAGAAGATGCACGAGAACCGCGACACCCTCTACGCGAGGTAACGCGCTAACCCGACACGGGCCAGCCTGGGCCCACGGTAAGGGGGGCTGCCGGGCCCGCGTGGTGATTCCGGGCTCGGGGAATAGGTGGTTGAGGCGGGATCCAGCGGAATGCGAGGAGGCAGCACTTGACGACTGAAGATGACGGCAGCGGGCTCAGCTTCGCGCACGACATCAAGCCACTGTTCCGCGACAAAGACCGCGACTCGATGCGCCGGGCCTTCGACCTCTTCGACTACTCAGATGTTGCCGGCCACGCCGACGCCATAGTCGCCGCGCTGCGGAGCGGCAAGATGCCGTGCGACGGCGCGTGGCCGCCGGCCAAGGTCGACACCGTGCAGCGCTGGATCGACGCCGGAAAGCCTGCTTAGTCTCCGGCGGACCACGACGCCCAGGTAATTCACCCGCTGAGCGCGAGCACGACAACGGCTGGCAGGATGGCGGATGATGAGCAACGTCGTGGTAGTCGGCGCCGGGCTGGCCGGACTGGCCGCCGCGCGACGGCTGGTGGCAAGTGGGCACGACGTGACCGTTGTCGAGGCCCGCGAGCGCGTTGGCGGGCGCACCGAGGGCCTCGTGCTCGACGACGGCACGCCGCTCGAGCTGGGCGGGCAGTGGCTTGGCGAGGGTCACGCGCGCATGCAGGAGCTCGTGGACGAGCTGGGGCTCTCGACGTTCCGCACCTGGAACGACGAGGGAATGCTGCTACTGGAGCTGCAGGGCAAGCGGTCCACGATGAAGCCGAGCAAAGGCGCCGTTCCCCGCATCTCGCCGTTCGCGCTCGCCGACCTCGCCCAGGGCCTGCTCCGGTTCGCCCGCCTGGCCGCGCGCACCGATCTTGAGCGGCCGTGGCTGACCCCGAACGCCGAGGTGCTCGACGGGCAGACGTGGGAGAGCTGGATCCGCCGGAACTTGCGCACCAAGGCCGGACGGGCGTACTTCCATGTCGCGTGCGAGGCGGTTTGGGCCGCCGAGGCAAGCGATGTCTCGCTGCTGCACGCGCTGTTCTATGCCCACTCCAACGCCAACCTGGAGACGCTGCTCGCAGTCGACCGGGGAGCTCAGCGAGACCGGGTGATCGGAGGATCGGTCCGCGTCGCCGAGGCGATGGCCGCCGACCTCGGCGAGCGAGTGATCCTGGGACGTCCGGTACGACGGATCGAGCAGGACGGCAACGGCGTCCGCGTCGTCGCCCGCGACGGCTCGCGGTACCACGGGGACGCCGCCATCGTGACGCTGCCGCCGACGCTGGCCGGCCGGCTGGAGTACGACCCGCCGCTGCCATCCTGGCGCGATCAGCTGACCCAGCGGACGCCGGCCGGCTCGGTCATCAAGACGTACGCCATCTACCCCGAGCCATTCTGGCGCAAGGACGGGCTCAACGGGCAGGCCGCGTCGGATGTCGGGCCGGTGAAGGTGACCTTCGATAACTCGCCGCCGTCCGGCCGGCCTGGCGTCCTGATGGGCTTCATCGAGGGCAAGGAAGCACGCGTCTGGGCACGGCGCAGCCAGGCTGACCGCCGCGAGGCCGTGATCGGCTGCTTCGTCCGGTACTTCGGGGCCGCGGCAGGCCTGCCCGGTCAGTACGTCGAGCGGGACTGGATGGCCGAGGACTTCACCCGCGGCTGCTACGGCGCGCACTTCGCGCCGGGGGTCTGGACGTCTTACGGAGAGGCATGGCGCGCGCCGGCCGGACGCGTCCACTGGGCCGGCGCCGAGTGTTCCCCCCAGTGGAACGGCTACATGGAGGGCGCAGTGCGCAGCGGCCAAGCCACCGCGGATGCGGTCGCTGGGCTCTGACGCCCTGGGCAGTCAGGGGCAGATGACTACTCGGCCGCGCGCGTGTTCTTCCACGGCCAGGTAGGCGTCCATGCCGTGGTCCAGGCCGTAGCGTTCGGTAACGGGGAGCGGGCGGAATTGCCCGGACTCGAAGTACGGCGTGAGCAGATTAAGCCGGGTGCCCGACTCGGCGACGTCAAGATGGCGGCTGTCGCAGCCCAGGATCCGGGTTTCGTTGTGGTAGAGGTCGACAAGGTCGATCTTTACGGTCCGCGTGCCGACAGTGCTGATCACCACGAGCCGGCCGCGCTGGGCGAGTGAGGCCAGGGCTGCCGGTGTCGTAACGCCACCGACAGCGTCGTAGACCACGTCTGCCCCGCGCCCGGCCGTCAGCGCCTTGACGTGCGAGCCGACGTCCTCCGAGCTGCCGTCAAGCGTGATGAACTCCTCGACGATGGACGCGGCAGGAGTGTCGGCGGCGGGCTGCACCCGGTCGGCGCCGAGCACCCAGGCGCCCAGGGCGTGGGCGATCTGAGCGACAGCGCCGCCCACGCCACCTGAAACTCCGAACACCGCGATGGTCTCCCCCGGAGCCAGCTGCGCAACCTCGACGGCGCCAAGCCAGGCGGTCACGAAGTTGACGCCGACAGCCGAGGCCTCCTCGAAGCTCAGCTGCTCGGGCTTGCGTGCCAGCGCCGCCGGCGGAATGGCCAGCAACTCGGCGTGGGAACCGTCGCGGGTGATCCCGACGTCTCCGCCGGTGCCCCAGACTTCCGCGCCGATCCAGTTGCGCGGTCCGTCGAGAACGACGCCCGAGAAGTCGCGCCCGGGGACGCGGGGAAGGCGCTTTCCCCCCATCTGGCCCGCCACGTTCTTCAGGTCTGAGGGGTTCACCGAGGCAGCTTTGACGGAGATGACAGCCTCATCCGGCTGAGCCACCAGATCGGGCAGGCTGGCCAGGTAAAGGACGTGCGGATCACCGAAGTGGTCGAAACGCAAAGCACGCACGGCAGACCCTCCCTCTGTCCCGGTGGGTTCCTCGCAGGCGGGAAGGTACGAATCTCAGCCTAGCCAGCAGCCGGGCCAGCTCATTCGCTGGGGTACAGAGGACCTGTGGGCGGTCGGCCAGTTAATCCCGGTGACGGGACTCGGTCAGATCCTGGGCTGGCGCCGGTGAGCCAGCTGCTGCGCAACAGCGGATACGAGGCGTTGCTCACCGCCGTCCTGCTGTTCGGCGTGACCACCGTCGTGCGGTGGGTCATCGGCGCATCACCGATCTCCCGTGCGATCCCCGGCATTCACCTCCAGTTGCTGGTCGTCGGCGTCGTGGTCGGGCTGCTGCTGGCCGGACTTATCCTCAGCCCGCCCGGAAAGGTGTCCGGTGGCCACCTGAACCCTGCCATCTCGCTGGCTATGTGGCGCTTCGGGGTCTTCCCCGGATGCGCTGTCCTGCCCTACTGGGCAGCTCAGCTCGCCGGCTCCCTCTTGGGCGTCTTGCTCGCGCGCGCCGCGTGGGGACCGCCGCTGGCCCTGGCCCCGGCCAGTTACGCCGCTCTCCGGCCGGCGCCCGGCTGGTCCAACGGCACGCTGTTCCCGGCCGAGACCGCCAGCATGGCTTTCATCATCGTGCTCGTCGGCGTCTTCCTGTCCACACCCCGGCTGGCCCCGCGCGTGCCGTGGCTGGTCGGCGGGCTCATCGGCGCGGCCATCGCCGGCCTCGGCACCATCACCGGCGGCAGTGTCAATCCCGCACGCCAATTCGGGCCTGCCGTCTTCGCCGGACAATTCGGCTTCCTGGCTACCTACCTGCTCGCGCCACTGGCCGGCGCAATCGTGGCAGCGTGGTTGCTCTCTCGCTTCCGGCACCCCCGGGTGCTGACGGACCGGCTGTGAAGTCCTGCCTCAACAACGCCGAAGTTCTCCTGCCTGATCTTCACTGCCCCGTGGCTGCGAGATCGACACGCTCGGCGAGCGCCTCGCCGGCTCCAGCCCCGGCAGGCAGCCCGCGGCCGGCGCTACCAGCCACCGCAGCCATTCCTGGCCGTTCAGCGAGTCCAGCTGGCCGTGTACCTGGCCAAGGGCCTCCGACTGGCTGGCGTGCGCCGCCGTTGCGGACCGCTGGACGGCGCGGACGGCAGGCGTCGCGGCGCCGAGGTGGAGCGGCCAGCTGTCCACGGCACCCGGCAGGGTACGCGCAGCAACCGGCAGCCCCGCCCGCCGGGCAGCGCGGCAGGTCGCTTCGGCAACCTGCTCGTCGTCGGGGCTGCCTGCCGCCGGTTCCGCGACCACCAGCAGGTCAGGCCCGTACTCCGCGATCGCGCGCTCGATCCGCTCGACCAGCGCAGACGTCGGGGACCGGCTGAGCCCGCCATCGGGGAAGTCGGCAAGCATGACCGACGAGATCCCGACGATGCCGGACGCGACCTGCAGCTCCCACGGCCTGATCGCCTCCAGGCGCTCGCACGTCGAGTTGTGCGGGGACGCCTCGCCTCGGGTGAGGCAGAGCAGCGCGGTGCTGCTGCCCGCGCGGCGGAAGGCACTCAGCAGCCCGCCGAGCTCCGCCGACTCCTGTCCCGGCCGCGCCGTCACGGCCAGGACCCGCAAGCCCCGAGGTGGCGGGAGGTGGTCAGGCAGCGATGCGGACAGGAAGGCGGGTGAGGTAGTGGTGACGGACATTAACTGATTCCTCCGTGTATAGGCGTGTTAGCTTCGACCACCGGCAACTCTCAGTTCACCTGAGCGCGGTGTAACCACCGCGGACCGAATGTGGAGATCATGTGGACCGCGGGGTCACAGCCCTGCGACACCCATCGATGAGCCGCGGGCCGCCGATGGAGATGCCATAAAGGCGCGTCTCCCGAACTGCGTGTGATGATGAGATGGCACTGCCACCGATCGCCAGACAGGAGCATTCCGGTGACGCAGGCTGCGCCCTCGCCGCTGTTCGACCCGTTCGCGCCGGGATTCACTGACGACCCCTATCAGCAGTACGCAGCACTGCGCACTGAAGCGCCGGTCTATCAGCACCCGCTGGGCTTCTGGCTGCTCACCCGTTATGACGATGTGTCCTGGCTGCTGCGGGCCGGCCTCTCGGTGGAAGACCGCAACGTCGCCGACGGCCCGTTCCAGCAGCTGCGGGATCAGATGTACGGCGACCAGTTCGCCCGCACCGAGAAACTCTCGATGCTCGACCGGGACCCGCCCGACCACACCCGGCTGCGCAGGCTGGTATCAAAGGCGTTCACGCCGCGGGCCGTTGAGGCGCTGCGGCCGCGCATCACCGCGCTCGTCGACGGCATGCTGGATGCTGCCGACCGGCAGGGCCACGTTGATCTAGTTGAGGCCCTCGCATTTCCGCTGCCGTTCGCGGTGATTGCCGAGATGCTCGGCACCCCGCCTGCTGATCACGCACGCCTCAGGGAGCTGACCGGCACCGTGGTCCGCTCGCTAGAGCCGGTCGCCGACCCAGCACTGGTCGCGGCTATCGCGGCCGCCGACGCCGAGCTGACCGTGATGGCGGCCGAGATGATCGCCTGGAAGCGCGCCAACCCTGCTGACGACCTGCTCACCGCGCTGATCGCAGCAGAGGACGACGGCGACGCACTGAGCGACGACGAGCTGATCGCCCAGGCCCTGCTGCTGTACATCGCCGGGCACGAGACGACGGTTAACCTCATTGCCGGCGGCACGCTGGCGCTGCTGCGCAACCCCCGGCAGCTGGCGCTGCTGCGCGACGACCCTGCCCTCGCCGCGGGCGCCGTCGAGGAACTGCTGCGCTATGACAGTCCCGTGCAGGCCAGCAGGAGGGTCACGCTGGAACCGGTCACCATCCGCGGGAGCACCATTCCTGCCGGTGCCTTCGTCATGGCCAGCCTCGGCTCGGCGAACCGGGACGAACTGTTCTGGGGCGCCGACGCCGCCGGGGTCAAGATCACCCGCGAGAACGCCCACCACCACGTTTCCTTCGGTGCCGGACCCCATCACTGCCTGGGGGCCTCCCTGGCCCGGCTCGAGGCCTCGATTGCCTTCTCGCGGCTCGTCACGCGCTTCCCGGCCCTGGCCCTCGACGGCGATGTGACCTGGAACGGCCGCATTAACCTACGCGGACCAGCGCACCTCCCGGTGCGGGTCCGCTAGCAACCCCGAATATGCCTGCCGAGATGTTCGTCCTGCACGCATATGGGTACCCCGCTAACAGCCCGGCTGTCCCGGCGGTTTAAGCCTGAGGGACGATGGGAGCTGGGTGCTCGTGCACCAGCAGAACCGGCCGGGCTGGGCGGATCTGATAGCCCATCCATCCGAAAGGGAGATGAGGTGCAGCATGACTGGCGACCGGACGGTACTGCCCGCGGACAAGGTCACGCATGAGCAGCTGCGGGAGCTGGGCCAGCAGCTGAGGGTCGATTCGATCCGCTCGAGCACGTCGGCCGGATCGGGGCATCCGACCTCCAGCATGTCGGCGGCAGATCTGCTGGCGGTGCTCGTCGGGCGGCACCTGCGCTACGACTGGAACGACCCGCATGAGGCCGCCAATGATCACCTGATCTTCTCCAAGGGACATGCCTCGCCGCTGTTGTACTCGATCTACAAGGCGGTCGGGGTTGTGTCGGATGACGAGCTGATGACCGGGTACCGGCGGTTCGGCTCACGACTGGAGGGTCATCCGACGCCGGTTCTTCCCTGGGTGGACGTCGCAACTGGCTCGCTGGGCCAGGGCCTGCCCGCCGGGGTCGGGATCGCGCTGGCCGGCCGGTATCTCGACAAGCTCCCGTACCGGGTGTGGGTGCTCTGCGGAGACAGCGAGATGGCCGAGGGCTCCATGTGGGAGGCGCTGGATAAGGCTGCGTACTATCACCTGTCGAACCTGATCGTGATCGTCGACGTCAACCGGCTCGGCCAGCGCGGACCGACCGAGCTGTCCTGGGAGCTGGACAGATATGCCCGCCGCGCCGAGGCATTCGGCGCGCGCGTGCTTGAGGTCGACGGGCACGACGTCGCGGACATCGATAAGGCGCTAGCGCATGCGGGCGAGCCCGACGCTAACCGGCCCACGGTGATCCTGGCCAGGACGGAGAAAGGCCGCGGCTTCAGCGAAGTGCAGGATCGCGAGGGCTGGCACGGCAAGCCGCTCCCCGAGGACATGGCGAAGCGGGCGATCATTGAGCTCGGTGGTGAGCGGAACCTGCTGGTCAGCGGCCTGCGGCCGCAGCCGTCGGGGCGCCCGCAGCGCCCCGGGCGCGGTGACGGTCAGGTGCGGATGCCCACCTACACCCGCGGCGCCAAGGTGGCGACGCGTAAGGCCTACGGCGACGCGCTGAAGGCACTCGGCACTCGGCAGGACGTCGTCGCGCTGGACGGCGAGGTCAGCAACTCCACCTTCGCCGACGAGTTCGCCCAGGCCTATCCCGAGCGCTACTTCGAGATGTTCATCGCCGAGCAGCAGATGGTCGCGGCGGCGGTCGGCTTCAGCGCGCGCGGTTACCGGCCCTTCGCGTCCACGTTCGCAGCGTTCCTCAGCCGGGCCTATGACTTCATCAGGATGGGGGCCATCTCTCAGGCGAACATCAGCCTCGTCGGCTCCCACGCCGGCGTCGAGATCGGCGCTGACGGCCCGTCCCAGATGGGGCTGGAAGACCTCGCGATGATACGGGCCGTGCACGGCTCAACCGTCCTGTACCCGAGCGACGCCACCACTGCCGCCGCGCTCGTCGCCGCCATGGCCGATCAGCCAGGCATCTCGTACCTGCGAACCACGCGCGGCGCCTATCCGGTGCTCTACGCAGACGGCGAGCCGTTCCCCATCGGCGGCTGCAAGGTGCTCAGCTCGACGTCAACCGATCAGGTCACGCTGATCGGGGCCGGCGTCACGCTGCACGAGTGCATCATCGCGGCGGAGACGCTGCAACGCGACGGCATTGCCGCGCGGGTCATCGACCTGTATTCGGTCAAGCCTGTCGACACGGCCACGCTGACAGCCGCCGCGCGCGAGACTGGCCGGCTTGTCCTCGTCGAGGATCATCACCCAGAGGGCGGGCTCGGCGAAGCCGTGCTCGAGACCCTGGCTGGCCAGGGCCTGAGCGGGACCGCAGTTGCCCACCTTGCCGTCACCAATATGCCAGGCTCCGGTACCACGGCAGAACTGCTTGATGAGGCTGGCATCAACGCCGACCACATCGCCGCAGCCGCCAGGCGCCTGATCGACGGAAACCAGCCCGCCTGACGCCGCGCGCCCGCGGCGGCCGGGTAAGCAAGTCTCCCCTGCCGCCTGAATTTCAGATTGTCGCCTTTGCTGAGTAGCAATACTCAGGTGCGACCAGCAGATGCCAGCCAATCTGGACACATGGACGAGATATCTTCCGCGGCTTTGCTGGCCCGGCGCGAAGCTCGGCGCAGCCCAGGTGACGCCGCCGCCCGGGCCGGCGCATGCGTGCTGGGTGCCTTCACCGTCGTTGCGCTGGCGCCGCCCGCCCTATTCGTCTGGCTACTGCTAGGCCACACCAGCGTGAACTGGCAGGCCAACCATGCCAGCCATGAAGCGGCCGCTAAGACAGCCATGCTGATCGTCCTCGCCCCAGTCGCCGGTGCCACTGTCTGCGGGCTAGCAACATTGCTGTCTGGTCGGCTGGTATCGGTGGCAGAACGCGCGAGGACCATGGCCGGCGGAGCATTCCTAGCGAGCCTCATGCTGACGACCGGCGGCTTCTTCTGGATGATCGGCCATGCTCAGTTCACGTTCTAGGACCGCACGCGTCCACGGCATGAGACCGCGTCGTCTTGCTGACGCTCGGCCCGAAATACACGCACGGAACGGAGGCGAGCTCAGCGAACTTCGGTGTACTCGCTGCGGTCCAGCTGCATGACGTCGGCGTAGTTGCTGCCGTTCGGCTCCGCGACGTCGTTGTACTGGCTGCGGTCCAGCTGCACAACGTGGAAGCCGGCCCTGGACAGCAGCTTTCGAACATGCTGCAACCCCGTCACGCCAGCCAGCGCGACAGCCACGGCGGCGGCGAGGACCGAGCCGCCGAACAGCGCGAGCCCGCCGACCACGTGTCCGAGCACCATCATGATCACTGCGGCCAGCAGCGCCATCGGCGTGGCCGCGACCAGCAGCAGCGCGAGCAGTGTCACGCCGACGACGGCCTGGGCCGACCTGTCCGGCGTCCGCTCCGAGTACCAACCGGTCATCACGCTCACCTCGCAAGGCCTGCAGCTCGTCAACGGCCTAGGCCCACCAGAAACCGACACGATATGTCGTGTCCTAATTTTGTCAACGCGCCTCCGGGTCAGGATGTTCCCGCAGCCCGTCCAGCGCCCTGACCGGAGGCGAACCATCACGCCATGCGGCGGATGAGTGAGTCAGCGGGTGTGGCGTTGTTGGTCGGTACTCAGGACTGCTGGTCGGTCTGAGCCCCGCCCTTCCACTGCGCGGAACCGGCGTCCCACTCCGTGTAGGTGTACGGATTGTCCATCACCCTGGTCGCCGGGATCGCCGGGTGCATGCCCTCCGTCCATGCGTCCGGGCCGAGCTGGGCCTTCAGGTAGTCGATGGTCTCCGCCACCGCGTGCCTGGCCCGGCCCAGGTCGGTCGCGACCAGCCTGTGGTCGTGCTTCAGCACCCGGCCATTTACAACCACGGTGTGCACGTCACCGCGCTGCGCCTGGAATGCGACGTGCCCGTAGGGGTTCAGCAGCGGGAACATGACCGGTGATGCGTCATTCTTGATCAGGACGATATCGGCCTTCTTGCCAGGCTCCAGGCTGCCGACCAGTGAATCCGTGCCCAGCGCCTTGGCGCCGCCCCGAGTAGCCCAGTCGACCACGTCTTCCGCGCGCAGATGGCAGTTGGTCACGGTCTCTTGCCTGGCGTGCGCCTCCAGGTGCTCGCGGGACCGGTCGGCGCCCAGGGTCGTCCGCATGGCCGAGAACAAGTCACCGCTCCACCACACGCTGGTGTCCATGGACAGCGACACTCCGATGCCGTGCTCGCGCAGCTGCCAGGTGGGCGGATAACCCTGCCCGGCGCTCTGCTCGCTCTCAGTCGACACCGACGCCGTTCCCCCGGTCGCGGCGATGCGGTTGTAGGAATCGCGGGTCAGCGTGGCCGCGTGCACGTAGATGGTGGACGGGGTCATGAACCCGCCCTCGTGCATGAGCCTGATGCCATCGTCGTTGGTCGCGCCCCAGACCCCTGCGTGCGTCGTCACGGGCGCGCCGAGCTCGCGTGCGACCTCGAACGCGGCCCGCTCAGGGAACGCCGGATCGCCGGTAACGTCGAACGCCATCTGGAAGCCGAGCATGTCATTGCCGGAAGTGAAGCGGCGGCTGACGAAGTTGCGGAACTCCGGCGTGGCCGACCACTCCCACGGGCCCTGCTGGATGTTGCCGTAGGCCAGCACAAACCGGCCCGGCACCTCGGTCAGCGCGTCAACGGCTGCTTCGGCGTGATCGACCGTCTGCAGACCGTGTGACCAGTCGACGGTCGTCGTGACGCCGGCGTCGACGGCCTCGATCGCCGCCAGCAGGTTGCCGGCATAGATGTCCTCTGGCCGGAACACCTTGCCCCACTGCAGGTAGTACCAGACGAAGTACTGCGACAGCGTCCAGTCCGCGCCGTAGCCGCGCATCGCTGTCTGCCACATGTGCCGGTGCGTGTCGATCATGCCGGGCATCACGATGCCGTCGCTGGCATCGATTTCCGCCGTGCCGTCAGGAACGGCGAGCCCAGGGCCGACTGCGGTGATGCGGTCACCCGTGACGAGCACGTCCGACCCAGTCAGCACGCGGTGAGCGTCGTCCATGGTCAGCACGGTTCCGTTGCGGAACAAGATGGGCCGGCCTGCCGCCAGGTCGGCGGGATGGTATCCGGCTGTCATCTCGGGACCTCCCGTGGTTGCAGTCTGACCGGAATGACTGTAGCGCTACAGTCCGAGGAATGGAGATCCCTGCGCCGCGCTTCCCCACCTCGATCGGCGTCTCGGACGAGACGACTATCACGCTTCTCGGGCAGGACCTGGCCGCTGACCTGATGGGCAAGGTCAGCTTCGGCGAACTTGCCCTGTGGCTAGTGACTCAGCGCAGGCCGACCACGTCTGAGGTCAGGGTCTTCGAAGCCGTCCTGGTCGCCCTCGCCGACCACGGTTTCACTCCGACGGCGATTGCCGCCAGGCTCACGTTCCTCAGCGCGCCTGACTCTGTCCAGGGTGCCCTGGCGGCCGGCCTTCTCGGCGGCGGCTCCCGGTTCCTGGGCGTGACCGAGGACTGCGCGCTATTCTCTCTCGCGCCCTTGCCGCGGCGGCCACGCCGCTGCCGGCGGACGAGGCGGGCTGGGACGCGCTCGCACTTGAGGCTGTGCGGCAGGCGCGGGCCAGCGGGAAGCTCATTCCTGGCCTCGGCCACCCGGTCCATAAGGTCACCGACCCGCGCACGCCGGTGCTGCTGGGGATCGCCGAGGAGGAGGGCCTGCGGGGACCGCACTTGCGCCTGTTCGAGGCTATCGGCCGGGTCCACCCGCAGGTACTGGGCCGGACCCTGCCGCTCAACGGAGCGGGCACGTGCGGTGCCGCGCTTGCCGACCTGGACCTCCCCCCGGCGCTGCTGCGCGGGTTCGCGCTGCTAGCGCGAACGGCCGGCCTGCTCGGCCACCTGGCCGAGGAGCAGCGCCTGCCGGTCGGCATGGACATCTACCTGGCCGTCGACCGTAATGCCGACTATGTTCCCCCTGACAGCGTTTCCCCTGACCACGATTAACCCCGGCACCGCCTGACGCTGACCCCTGTTGACGCCCCGGACAAAGGAACGGCCATGGCAACTGTCGCCGCGGTGATCGCATCCACCCATCACCCGTTTTATTACCGCGCCAGCAACGCCACCGGAGCGGACCGTCCGCCGTTCGCCGACGACTGGGTGACGAAGATCGAGGCCTTCAGGGAGACCCTGACCCAGGCCAGGCCGGACGTGCTCGTCATGGTCGGCTCCGATCACTTCCATCAGCTCTGGCTCGACAACATGCCGCAGTTCCTCATCGGGAAGGCGCCGTTCTACGACGCGAACTTCTACAACGAGGAACGCGAGTTCGGCCTGCCGCGGATGTTCCTGCGCGGGCACGAGGAACTGTCCGCCTACCTGCTCCGCCAGGGCATCGACGCGGGGTTCGATCTGGCGTTCAGCAACGAGCTGCGGATCGACCACAGCATTACGTGCCCGCTGATCACCCTGCGGCCCGAGGCCGACCTGCCGATCGTGCCGGTCTACACCAACATCTTCGCCCCGCCGATGCCGCAGCCCCGGCGCTTCGTGGAGCTGGGCGTGACCCTCAGGAAGCTGGTCGAAGCGTGGCCGGTGGACCTCCGGGTGGCCATCATCGGCACCGGCCACCTGTCACTGGAACTCGGCGGCCCGCGGCAGTTCGGCCCGCACGGCCCGGATCCCGACTTCGACCGCAAGGCCGTCGAGTGGATCGCCTCGGCCGACCTGGATGCCGCGCTCGCCGAGGTAACGCTGGACAGCCTGTGGCAGCCCGGGAACGCCACCCACGGGTTCATGGACTTCATGCTGATGATGGGGGCGGCCGGGGCCGGCATAAAGGCCGACTACACCGACAGCCTCGACCTGTTCCACACCATGGAGGCCTACTTCACCTGGTACCCGAAGGCGGTGGAGGCGCAGTGAGCAAGTACCTGGTCAACAAGTTCCTGTACACGATCGACCGCGACCCGGAACTGGTCGAGCGCTACCGCGAGGATCCGCTCGGCACTGTCGCCTGGTGGGAGGCCGAGCAAGCCGGCATCATCCTGAACTGCCCCAGTGCCGAGCGCAGCACCTGGCTGACGTTCACCGACGCCGAGCGTGAGGCGCTCCGCACCCACGACTACCCGGCGCTGTTCGAGCTGGGTGCGCACAACTTCCTGACCCTGACCCTGTTCATCGCCCTCTTCGAGCGCGACTATGGCGAGCCGCTAGGGTTCCAGCGCGAGTACGCCGCCAGGCTGGCGCACTGGAGCCTGCCCTACCCCGACATCACGACCTAGCGAAAGAACGGCCGACAATGCGTTTCAGAACTCACCGGGCTCGCCGCGCTCACCGCCGGATTGGCCGGGCGATCGCTGCGATCACGGTCCCGATGCTGGTGGCGGCAGGCACTGCCACGATCGGAGTCGGCACAGCCTGGGCCTGCCCGGCAGGTGCAGGCAGCAGCCAGCCGCTCGCCGGGAAGATCATCGGCATTGATCCCGGCCACAACGGCCGGAACTGGACCGACCCTTCCTACATCGATCACAAGATCTGGAACGGCCGGGAGTGGGAAGACTGCGATACGACCGGGACGCAGACGGCATCGGGCTACACCGAGGCCAGGTTCAACTTCAATGTCGCCATGTACCTGAAGGCTGACCTGATCAAGGACGGCGCGCAGGTGGTGCTGACGCGTCACAACAACCACGGCATCGGACCGTGCGTGAACCGGCGGGCCCGGATCCTGGATCGGGCGCACGCTAACGTGTCGATCGACATCCACGCCGACTACGGCCCGGCCAGCGGGCGCGGCTTCACCGTCCTCGAGCCAGTCGCCGACGGACCCAACAATAAGGTGATCAAGTCGTCGCTGCGGTTCGGCCGCGATGTCCACGGCGCGATGCTTGCCCGCACGCCGATGCCCGTCAGCGATTACTACGGCCGCAACGGTTACATCCGCCGGGACGACCTCGCCGGGCTCAACCTCACGACCATGCCGAAGGTCCTGATCGAGTGCGGCAACATGAACAACGCCGCCGACGCCAGGCTCCTGGTGCAGGCACGCGTGCAGCGGCAGATAGCCCGAGCCCTCGCCGCCGCGATCGTCAGGTTCATATCGTCTTAAAGGCCACATCACTGGGCGGCTTCGTACCCAGCACCGCATAAGGAACGCGCCGGCTCCCCCGGCGCCGGATCTCGCCGACTGCGCGCGGATAGAAGATCTCGGCGAGCTCAATCGCCTCGCGCTGGCTGCCGAACTCCATCGACATCTCGCCAGGGAAGCACCGGTACTGATAACCGCGCTCGGCGAGCCATCTCGGGTCCTTCGGCCAGATGATCGCGACACAGCCGCCGGGCCGGCAGATCCGCTCCATCTCGGCGAGGCCAGCCTCGCCACCATGGCCAGGGGCAGCAGTAAAGGCCGAGCAGGCGACGACCAGGTCAGCAGAATTGTCAGGAACGGGCAGATCATCAAAAAAGCCATGACTCACCCGCGCGCATTGCCGGTGGTCAGCCTGGGCGAGCTTTGCGCTCAGTATCTGGCGCAGCCCCGCCGCAGGCTCGATGGCGAGCACCTCCCGGCCGCGATCGAGCAGGTCCATCGTCAGCCGGCCGGTCCCCGCACCGACCTCGACAATCCGGTCCACCGAGCGCGGCAGCCAGTCAATGACCCCGCGATGGAGTTGCTCGGCGCCGATCAAGCGTTCGTAGAGCTCCGGCTCAAGCCGGTACAGCAGCTCCCAGGCCAGCGGCACGTCGGTCTGCGGGTCGCCGTGTCCGTCCGGAACGAAGCGCCTCGACTCCTCGTCGGTCAGGACCGCGAGATCGGCAGCCGTATAGCGCACTTTCAGCTGCCGACCCAGCTCGCCTGGCTCGTCCATCAGCCATGTCATGCCTTCCCCGCTCGGCTCGGCTACCGCAGTCCTGATTAGATCACGGCATGCCTGAGCTACCCGAGGTCGAATCGGCACGCGCGGTCATCGAGCGCGCGGCGCTCGGACGCCGGATCGTGGACGTCGACGATTCCGACACCTACGTATGCCGCCCGCATCAGCCCGGCGAGATCCGCGCGGCCCTGCTGGGGCGGCGGCTGACCGCGGCCCATCGCCGGGGCAAGAGCATGTGGTGCGACACCTCCGGCACGGGCAGATCCACGGCGGCTGGCCCGGCGCTGGGTCTCCACCTGGGAATGTCAGGCAAGATCGTCGTCGCGGACGGGCACGGACACGAGATCGATGGAGGCGATTACTGGGAGAGGGGCCGCGCCATCGGCGACCATCGATTCTCCCGCTTCTCCCTGACGCTGGCCGATGGCGGGTCGCTGCTGCTGGTCGATCCGCGCCGCCTGGGCCGTGTTCGCCTCGATCCGCCGGTCGAGCAGCTCGGCCCGGATGCGGGTGAGATCACAGCGGCTGAGTTCCAGAAGGCGTTCACCCGCGGCACCGCACCAGTGAAGGCGCGCCTGCTTGATCAGGACGCGCTTGCTGGCATCGGCAACCTGCTGGCCGACCAGGTCCTCTGGCAGGCGAAGATCCTCCCGGCCCAGCGGGTGGACGAGCTTACGCAGTCCGATGTGGACCAGCTGTTCCAGGCGGTCCGGCAGTCAGTGGAGTCGGCGGTGGCGGGCGGCGGCGTGCACGCCCTGCCGTTCATCTCGTTCCGCCAGGCCGGCGCGCTCTGCCCGCGCTGCGGCGCCCCGATGGTGCGCGGCACGGTCGGCGGCCGGACGACCTGGTGGTGCTCGCGCGAACAGGCTTAGCCGACCGGGTGGCCTGGGTAGGGCTAGGACCGTGCCGGCTGGCGAGCAAGGATGAGGAGGTACCCAGATGCACGCAGCCGTCGGGGACCGGCTCCACGTTCATGGCAACATCGTGGGCCAGGCGGACCAGATAGGCGAGATCATGGAAGTGCGCGGAGCAGGCGGCGAGCCGCCCTACCTGGTGCGATTCGAGGACGGTCACACCGGCCTGATATTTCCAGGGCCTGACGCTGTCATCGACACGCCACGGAAGAAGGCACGGAAGAAGTAGGCCGCTCGCGGCGACGCCGGTTTCGGGGGGTAGCCGGGGGGTGTCCCGCCGACTGTGAGGATCAGCCCGCCCCCGCGACGGCGTCAGCGTCCGCGACAGCACCATCGATGTAGGTAACGCTGTTGGCGGCGATGGCGGGGATCCGGGGGCCCGGCAGGATGATGCCGGTCAGGTTCAGCGGATCGGCAGCGGAGATGCGGGCGATCTCGCCAGTTCGGTGCTGCTTCCTGATCGACTTCAGAACGTCGATGGCATCCGGGTGCGCATACTGCTCGCCGCTGAAGCCCGCGACGAATCGGCCGCCGCGTATCGTTCCCCTCGCCTCCATGCGCCGGAACGCCCAGAGCACCTCCCGCCACGGTATGGCGAGGTTCTCCCTGGCAACGACGTCCCGCAGGACCACGCCCCACCGGGCGGCGAGCTGCTCCGCCATGGCCTCAGCCAGCTCGTCGGAGTCAGAGTCAGCGGCTGGCGGCGGAAGCAGGGACCAGCGTCCAGAAGGGCCAGTGCTGGCACCGCGCAGACCACGCCGCAGGCCCGTCCTCGGTTCGTACCGCTCACGTCCTCCGCGCCGCAGCAGCGACCGTACCGCCCGGAACCCGTCGGCGGTGACCAGCCCGCGGGCTACGCCATCCCAGAGCGCCTCGTCAACCTCGGCGGGCAGGCGTCCGGTCACCGAAGCCAGGTCCGGGCGGAAGAGGGCGCCGTGCCGGCGGAGCGCGTCAAGAACGTCGCGGGTCCGGCCGGTGTCCGGTTCGGCCGGACTGAGCTCACCGCGCGCCGCGCGCATCAGCCACGGCAGGTCGTCCCGGAGGGCCAGCGTGATGGGCGTGGCACGGGACGGAGTCATGCCGCCGCGGCGGGGCACCGGGTCAGCGTCGGTGTCGCGCACCGCCAGCCGGCCCCACGAGACCTGGCCGGACATGCACAGCTCGTCCAGCCACTCGCGGCGGTAGCCCTCGACCCGCGCGGCGAGGACTGAATGCTCCCAGGCTCCGATAGCTAGCTCGAACCCCTGAAGCTGCTCCACGACGGAAAGAACCCCGAACCGGCCCTCGCGCCTGGTGCCTGCGGCGACATGCTGCCAGCGCAGCAGGAAGCGCATGAAGTCCCTGGCAGTGACCGGCTCGATCTCCCGCCTGCGCCGTTCCCTGGTATAGGCGTGGATACGCGCGAGCAGTCTGCGCGAGCAGAACTCCTCCGCTCCGTCCCGTGCGGTGAAGTGGCCGCGGATGGCGAAGCCCTCTGCCTCCAGCAGTGCAAGCCCGCGGGCGGTCAGGCCGGCGCTCAACCCGGTCGACTCCGCCAAAGCCGCCGCCGTGGCCGGCCCCTGGCATTCCAGGTGGCCGCGCAGCAGGTCCGCAGCAGCGGGCTCCTCATCGGGCGCCACCACCGGAACTGGCCCGCGCCAGTCGGGCACGATCCCGGCAGCCGGGAACAATGCCTCGATCTCCGCCCGCCGCTCCACCGCCGCCCAGAGCACACCAGCCGAGGTGCGGACCTCTGCGGCCCGCCGGTCGCGGACCAGGCAATCAAACCATGGCTGCCAGTCGGCGGCGGGCCGCATCGCCACCAGGTTCAGCAGCAGGTCGTGCAGCTCGTGCTGGTCGCGCGGGTCCGGGCGGACCTGCTCGGTCACCCGCTCGATCGCCGCCGGATCCAGCGCCGCTAGCTCGTGCGGGTCGACGGGCAGGCCGCGGCGCAGCGGCACCGCGCGGCTGCGGCGCTCCTCAAGCGGCGCGTCATCGAGGTAAGTGAACGGGCGCCCGTTCAGGATCTCGTGCGCGAGCACCGACGGCTCGGTCGAGTCCACGACCGCCACGGTGACCCGGCCGGATTCGATCCTGGCAACCAGGTCCTTGAGGCCGTCAATGTCCATGGCCTCGGACAGGCAGTCCGCCAGCGTCTGGCGGACCAGCAGGTGGTCAGGGATTTCCAGCGGACCCGGCGCGACATTCTCCTGGCACGCGGCCAGTGTCGGGAACACGGCGGCCATCAGGTCGTCGGCTTCCATCCGCTGGATGGCGGGGGGATTCTTCCGGCCGCCCCGCATCCGCAGCACCGCGAGCGAGGTGTTGAGGTTCCACCGCCAGCGGGCGGCGAACATCGGCGACGTCAGCACCGCCTGGCGGACCACCTCCTCGACCGTGCCCGACGCCAGGAACTTCGGGACCCGCTCCAGCGGGAAGCTGTGCTGCGGGCCAAGCGACAGCAAGATCGCATCATCGCTTGCCGCCGCCTGAAGCTCGAAGTCGAACGTCACGCAGAACCGCTTGCGCAGCGCCAGTCCGAACGCCCGGTTCAGCCGGGCGCCGAACGGCGCATGCCCGACCAGCTGCATCCCGCCCGCGTCGTCGAAGAATCGCTCCAGCACGATCGTGTCCATCGTCGGCAGCACGCCGAGCTGCGCGAGTCCGGCACCCAGGTAGGCCACGATCGTTTCCGCGGCGGCATCGCCGGTGCCGCACTCGGCCGCCAGCCATGCAGCCGCGGCAGCCGCCCCGCCGAGCCTGCAGCTCGCTGGCTACACCCGACCTGATAGCGCAGACTTCTTCGGACAGCTCTACCGTCCGGCCGGGTGCCTCCCCGAGCCAGAACGGGACCGACGGCGGCGCGCCCTGCGCGTCCACGACGCGGACGATGCCAGGCTCGACGCGGCGGATCCGCCACGATGTCGTGCCGAGCAGGAACACGTCGCCGGCCATGCTCTCGATCGCCCAGTCCTCGTTGACGGTGCCGACGACGGCGTCATCAGGCTCCGCGAGGACCCGGTAGTCGCCGAGCTCAGGGATCGCACCGCCGGAGGTGAGAGCCGCGATCCGGGCACCGCGCCTGCCACGCAGCTGCCCGTTCACCTGGTCCCGGTGCAGGTACGCCGCCCGGCGGCCGCGGCCGGTACGGATCCCCTCGGACATCAGCTCGGCGACCTCAGCGAAGTCCTCGGCAGATACGGACGAGAATGGCGCCGCCCCGCGCATCAGGGCCAGCAGGTCGTCGGCAGCCCAGTCCGAGGCCGCGCACTCGGCCACCACCTGCTGGGCCAGGATGTCCAGCGGGCAGGGCGGTATGCGCAGCCGGTCGAGGCGGCCCGATCGGGCACCGCGCAGCAGCGCGGCGCATTCCACCAGCTCATCCCGCGTGGTCGGATACAACAGCCCGGATGGAACCCCGTTCCTGGTGTGATTGGACCTTCCGACCCGCTGCAGGAACGTCGCGAAGCTGCGCGGTGAGCCGATCTGGCAGACCAGCTCGACGGGCCCGACGTCGATGCCCAGCTCGAGCGACGCCGTTGCGACCAGGGCTCGCAGGTCACCGTTGCGCAGCCGAGCCTTCGACCCGCTGCCTGCGCTCCTTCGAGAGGCTGCCGTGGTGTGCCGAAACCTGGCCCTCGCCGAGGCGCTCGCCCAGCTGATGGGCGAACTTCTCCGCCATCCGCCGGGTGTTGACGAACACCAGGGTGGTGCGGTGCTCGAGGACATGCCTGGCGATCAGGTCGCAGATCTCCGCCATCTGCTCCATGGTGGCCACCGCCCCGAGCTCGTCGCCTGGCAGCTCCAGCCCGAGGTCGAGCTCGCGCCGGTGCCCTGCGTCGACGATCGCGCAGCGTGCGGCGCCGTCGGGATCAGACCGGTCTGCGCCCGCGCCGACGAGCAGCCGCGCGACAGCCTCGATCGGGCGCTGCGTCGCCGACAAGCCGATGCGCTGCAGCGGCTGCTCAGCGACGTGCTGCAACCGCTCGAGCGTCAGGGCCAGATGGGATCCGCGCTTGTTGCCGGCGACGGCGTGTATCTCATCCACGATGACTGTGCTGACCGAGCGCAGCATCGCCCTCGTCCGCTCCGCGGTGACCAGCAGGTACAGGGATTCGGGCGTGGTGATCAGGAAGTTCGGCGGCCGCTTCAGCATTGCCGCGCGCTCGGCTGCCGCGGTATCCCCCGTCCGCACCGCCACCCGGATCGCCGGAGCTGCCAGGCCGAGCCCCGCGGCCACCTCAGCGATCTCGGCTAGCGGCCGCTCGAGGTTCTGCCAGATGTCGACAGCCAGCGCCTTCAGCGGCGAGACGTACACGACCTGCGGCCCGGCCCCCGGCTCCGCGCCTGCCTCGTGCGCACGATAGATCCGGTCGATGCAGACCAGGAAGGCCGCCAGCGTCTTGCCCGACCCGGTCGGTGCCGCGATCAGCGTGTGCCGCCCGGCCGCGATCTCGGTCCAGCCCCCAGCCTGCGGCTCCGTCGGCCCGGCCGGGAACCGCTGCTCGAACCAGGCACGCACGGCCGGGTGGAACAACTCCAGCACTCCGCCACCCTAACTCCCGCCACCGACAGCCAGGTCAGGATCTGGCCGCCCGCACAATGTCCGGCGCTGGCACGCTTGGTGCGAGGCCGTCCGGGCCCGACCGCGTCAGCTGGCCCGTCGCTACCGCGGACAGCAGGCGACGGAGGGCCGCGGCGCCTCGTTCCCAGCTGAGGCTCCGTGCGAGATCCGCGCCGGCCTCGCGGCGGCGCCCTGCCAGAACCGGACTGGCCAGTATCGCGGCGATCGCAGCCGTCCAGGCCGCAACGTCAGCCGGCGAGACCAATGTCGCGGCCGACCCGGTCACCTCCGCGGTCGGCGGGATGTCGCTGGCCACGACGGGTACGCCGCTCGCCATCGCCTCGAGCACCGGCATGCCGAATCCCTCCGCCAGCGAGGGAAATGCAAATACCGATGCCGCCCGGTACACCGCCGGCAGCAAGAGGTCGGCTACTTCCGGCACGAGCAGGACCCGCGCCTGCAGGCCCAGCCGGGCGATCAGGCCCGGCAGCGGCTGGTCGAAGCTTGGATCGGGGTAGCCCACGATCACCAGCGAGACGTGCGCCGGGAGCGCTGCCAGGGCCCGGACCAGGATCTCGTGGTTCTTGTGCGGGCGGTGCGCGCCGATGGCGAGAACGAACCGGTCGGGCAGCCGGTAGAGCCGCCTGGCCGTCGCTACCAAGCCGGCCGTCACGCCGGTGAACTGTCCTATGTCGACACCGTTCGGGACCAGTGTGGGATTCGGGGCGGACGGATAGTGCACGCAGATGTCCGCCAGGCTGGCTTTGCTCGGTGCCGTGATCGCCGCGGCCCGGCGAACGGCGGCCCGGGTGGCAAGCGTCAGCTGGGCCTGCCGGTGCCAGCTGCCAGCGAACCGGACGTCACGCTCGATGGTGCAGTCATGCAGGGTCACCACCACCGGGCAGGGACGGATCAGCGGCGTGAACGTGGGATACGGGATGTACATCACGGCTGCGCCCGCGGACCGGATCAGCCGGGCAAGTTCGAGGCAGCGATGAACCGCACCCGGCCCGATGTCGGTCTCGATGACGTCCGCCCGGGCAGGCAGCTCCGACAGCGGGAAGATCTGGGGCTGGCCGGCGTTGACGAGCACCCGCACAGCCAGGTCATCGTCGTCGTGCGCAAGGTGAGCGGTCAGCTTCAGCACCGACCGCGCGATGCCGTGCGCGCCTGCCATGGCGTTGACCCGCGCGTCGATAACAGCCGTCGGGCGACCGCGAGGCATCCGTTGGCTCCGATCTTGATCTCCGCGCAGGTGGCCGGCTCCCGCCAGCCGGCGGCGCGTTTCCCGGCAGGGCCGCAACCATTGTGCACGCGACGCTGTTACGACACCGGATCAGGTGCTGAACGTCACCGTCCAGTCGCCGACCTTTGGCCTGGTGTTCAGCCATGCCTTCGACGGCGCCGCTAACCTGCCGGATCATGACAACTGCGGCAACGGCCACGACGGCGCGAGCAACATGCCCGAGGACGCCGTCGTGCGGGTCCTAGTGGTCAGCGACCAGTACGCTCCCATGGTCGGGGGGGTACCAACTGTCACCAGGACGCTCGCGCACGGGCTTGCCGGGCGCGGCCACCTGGTGTGGCTGCTAGTGCCGAGTCCAGGTCGGGCCGCTGCTGAGGTGGGCGCTGATGATCAGGTGACCGTGGACTATCGCCGCTCGGTTCCGTGGCCGTGGTATGACGGCATGCGGCTGGCTTGGATATCCCGGTCCGCAGCCCGCAAGCTGATCACGGCGTTCGCACCGGATGTCATCCACCTTCACTCGCCGCTGACCCTCGGGGCCAGGGCCAGGACGGCGGGCCGCCGGCTTGGCATCCCGGTTGTCTACACCAACCACTACCTGCCGGAGAATGCCCGGCCCGCCCGCCGCCGGCGATCGCGGTCCTTCGACGCGGCCTTCTATTCGTATCTCGTCCGGTTCGGCAACGGCAGCAGTCATGTCACGGCGCCGACATCGACTGCACTGGGGCTTCTCCGCGACCGGGGCCTGCAGGCTCCCTCCACTGTCATATCGAACGGAGTCGATCTGAGCACCTACTGCCTAGGGCCAGTGAGCGACCAGGTCCGCGCCCGTTACGGGCTGCGGACGGACTGCCCGGTCATCCTTGCTGTCGGGCGGCTCAGCCCGGAGAAGGCCCTCGATGTGCTACTCGAAGCGGCGGCCAGGCTGACCCAGGATGCGCAGATCGCGATCGCCGGCACCGGTCCGGACGAAGGCCGGCTGCTGGCACTCGCGGAGCGCCTGGGGCTGGATGCTGACCGGGTCCGCTTCCTCGGATTCGTGCCTGACGCGGAGCTGGCTGCGGTCTACCGGCTGGCCGACGTCTTCGCGATCCCGTCCGCGGCCGAGCTTCAGAGCCTGACGACCATGGAGGCAATGGCGATCGGACTTCCGGTCGTGGCCGCCAATGCCTACGCGCTCGGCGAGCTGGTCACCCATGGGCGCAACGGCTTCCTGGTCACTCCCGGCCAGCCCGGCGAGCTCGCGGAACGCCTTGATCTGCTCGTGAAGGAGCCTGGCCTGCGCACCCGGATGGCCGCGGAGAGCCTGCGGGTCATCAGCGCGCACGAGCTAAGCCGCACGCTGGCTCGCTGGGAATCGCTCTACAGCGACCTGGCCGCCTCCGGGCCGCGGTGAACGGGGATGACGATCAGAACCTACTCAGAGCCGATTCGACTGCTCTTCCTCGTCAGCGACACCGGCGGCGGGCACCGGAGCGCCGCGAACGCGGTGCGGCAGGCGCTCGACCACGCCTACCCGGGACGCTTCGAGCCGGTGATCAGCGATCCGCTGCTCGGACCCGGCGCTCCGCTCCGGCTTCGCTGGCTGATGCGGCTGTACGGCCCTGCGATCCGGCTGACGCCCTGGCTATGGGGCGTGTTGTGGCGCAGTTATAACTCAGCGCGCGTGCTCAGCTGGGCCCGCCGGACGGTGCTGCGGCCCGCCTACCGCAGCGTCGCCGCCGCAGTAGCTGCGCACCAGCCGGCCGTCATCGTCTCGTTCCACGCGCTCACGTCGGAGCCGGCCGTACGCGCCCGCGCGTCAAGCGTGCCGGACGCCGGCCTGCTGACCGTCATCACTGACCTCGTCACCGCGCACCTGTCCTGGCGCGATGCCGCCGTCGACCGCGTCATCGTGCCGTCGGCGCCAGTCCGCCACCAGTGCAGGCTGGACGGGATGGCGGAGGCCCGGTATACGGAGATCGGGCTGCCGGTCGCGGCTGAGTTCTCGCAGCCGCCCGCGGGCACGCAGGCGCGCGGCGCCCTGCAGCGCGCACTCGGATTGCGCGGCGGCCGTTTCCTCGTGGTCGTCACTGGCGGAGCGGAAGGATCGGGCGGTATTTACCGGCGTACTGCCGGCATCCTGAGGCGAGCCAGCGAAGTCGACGTCGTGGTCATCTGCGGTCGCAATGAGGTGCTCCGCCGCCGGCTGACCCGGCTGGCAGCGCGGGCCGGCGGCCGCCTGACGGTGCAGGGGTTCGTCGACAACATGCCGGAATGGCTGCGGTGCGCGGACGTCGTCGTGGGCAAAGCCGGGCCGGGCACCATCGCCGAGGCGACATGCTGCGGGGCTCCGCTCCTGCTGACGTCTTACGTGCCAGGCCAGGAGGCAGGCAACGCCGACTTCGTGGTCAGCGCGGGAGCGGGTCGTTACGTCCCCGGGCTAGCTGACCTCATCGCCGAGATCGACCGGCTGCGGCGTGATCCGGGGGCGCTCGCCGAGATGCGGCTGGCCTCGGCGGCGATCAGCCGGCCTGCAGCCGCAGCCGACATCGCCCGGATGCTCGCTGGCCTGGCCGACTCCGGCGAGCGGGCAGGCCAGGCCGTGCAGCCAGTCATGCCAGCCTGGCAGCAAGCCCATAGCGTGCATCCCCATGCCCAGAAGCCAGAGGTGTGGACGGTGCTGCCGCAGCGGGCCCCGCGGGTCTCCCGGCGAGCGCGGCGTGAGCTGATACCCCTCGACGCTGGCGGCCGCCGCACGAAGACGCTGCCGAGACGGCGGAAGTCAGGAAAGCTGCTGTAGACCAGTCCGAGAGCGGCGCCGGGATACGATGCGGGCAAGCCAGGAGCAACGGGCGGTTCCGGGCCCGCCACTACCGGAGCGCTGATGCCAGAGGCAACCGTAACGCTGAAGGACGTGGCACGCCGTGCTGGCGTCCACCCGGCGACCGCCTCCAGGGCGCTGAACCCGGAGACACGCCTGCTGGTGAGCGAGAACACCGCAGGTCGCGTGCTGGCTGCTGCTGCCGAGCTCGGCTACCGGCCGAACGCGGTAGCCCGGAGCCTGCGCACCCGTCGGTCGCACACCGTGGGCGTGCTGATCCCGGACCTGAACAATCCGCTGTTCCCTCCTATTGTCCGGGGTTTGGCCGACCGGCTCGAAGCCGACGGCTATGTGGCCCTCATCGGCAATACCGACGGCGACGACGCCAGAGAGCACCGCGTGCTCGAGCAGATGCGCGCCCGGCATGTGGACGGCTACGTACTCGCCACCGCGCACCTGCGTAATCCGCTGCTGGCTGACGCGGTCCGTACCGGGGTGCCTGTCGTGCTCGTGAACCGGATCGCCGAGGACTACAGCTTCCCGTCGGTCTCGGTCGACAACGAACGCGGAGTCAAGCTCGCGATCGGCCACCTCACCTCGCTGGGGCATCGCGCCATCGCATGCATCGCCGGGCCGCAGGACGTCTCCACCGGGCTTGCCAGGTACCTCGGCTTCCAGGCCGCGATGGCCGGAGCCGGCCTGGAGGTACCTCCTGGCCGGGTGGCATTCGCCCGCGCCTTCTCCATCGAGGAGGGGCACCGCTGCGCGCAGGAGATCCTGGCCGCGGACACCGGCAGCCGCTGCACCGCGGTGGCGGCCGGCAACGACATGCTGGCCGTCGGCTGCTACCTCGCGCTCGACGAGGCCGGACTCAGCTGCCCGGCGGACATGTCCGTAGTCGGCTTCAACGACATGCCGTTCATCGACATGCTGCGGCCGCCGCTCACCACGATCGCGTTCTCGCACTACCAGGTCGGCACGCAGGCCGCGCAGCTGCTGCTTGAGCGCATGAACGGCGGCGCCGACGTGGTCAAGGTCATTTACCTGGCGCCCGAGCTTGTCGTCAGGGGCTCCACCACTCGGCTTTCCTGATTTCCTTATTTATGCCATTGACAACCGATTGGCGCTAGGCCAATCTAGTGCCGTCCGTCTTTTGCAAACGATTGTGGCAATCGATTGCGGCAATCGCTTGTGCCATTCTGTCGTGACCGACCAAACGTCGCTGCCGTGATCGAACACCTGTGGGGACGCATGACCGACCACCCGCAAGGCCAGGTCGGCTGGCTGGGAACGGGGCGGATGGGCTCGATGCTCGTTCGCCGGCTACTGGCTGCGAACCTGGACGTGGTCGTCTATAACCGGACGCGGGCGAAGGCTGAGCCGCTGGCCGAGGCTGGGGCCAAGGTCGTCGATAAGGCCGCCGACCTCGCCAGGGCCCGCGTTGTCTTCGCCATGGTCGGTACGTCGCAGAACCTCATCGACGCTCTCATAGGCCCGGCAGGCCTGACGGCGGGCGTGCACTCCCCTGCCATCGTGATCGACCTGTCCACCGTCTCGGTCGAGGCCTCCCGGCAGGTGCGGCAAGAGCTGTCGGCGCGCGGCACGCAATTCCTGGCCGCGCCGGTCATGGGGAATCCGCGGGTGGCTGCCGCCGGAAAGCTCACGTTCGCAGTATCGGGCGACCCGGATGCGGCCGCCGAAGCCCGGCCGTATCTCGACATTCTCGGTGCCGGCGCGAGCTACGTCGGGTCCGGAGAGATCGCCAGGATCGTCAAGCTGTGCCACAACCTGTTCCTCGGCTCCGTGATCCAGTCGCTGGCCGAGGTGACGATCCTGGCGGAGAAGGCGGGCGTGACCCGGCAGGCGTTCCTGGCCTGCATCAACGACAGTGTCATGGGCTCCACGTTCACCCGCTACAAGTCGCCTGCGCTGGTGAACCTGGACTTTCATGCGACCTTCACCTCAGAGTTGCTGCGTAAGGACTTCGATCTCGGGCTTGCCGCAGCACGCGAGCATGAGGTACCGATGCCAGTGGCATCGCTGGTCCATCAGATCGTGCAGAGCCTGGTCGGTTTCGGGTACGGCGAGCAGGACTTCGCGACCGTCATTGAGCTGGCGGCCAGGTCGGCCGGCCTGCAGCTGGTCAGCGAGCACGCTGAGGTGTCCGACGGCCTGGAGCCGTCCGGCCATCCAGTGAGTGAGAACGACACCACATGGTGAGCCCCCGGCGTCACCACCTCGGCCGGCGACGTTGGTCGTTGCTGGCCATCCGTAACGATCGGGCCTTTCCCGACTGGAAGGAGCACCGGGAATGAAGTCATACTCTCGCCGCGCGCAGTATCTGGCTGCCGGCGCGGCTGCACTGCTGGCGACAGCATTACTAGCTGCCTGCGGCAGCTCCGGCTCTGGCTCCGGCACATCGTCCAAGCCGCTGCTGATCGGCGCCTCGCTCTCGCTGACCGGCAGCTTCTCGACCGACGGTCAGGCCTTCGAGAAGGGCTACAACCTGTGGGTCAAGGACGTGAACGCTGCGGGCGGACTGCTCGGCCGCAAGGTCAAGCTGATCGTCCTGAACGACGCCAGTTCGCAGACCCAGACGGTGACCAACGACACGACCCTGATCAGCGTCGATCACGTCGACCTCCTGTTCGGGCCGTTCTCGTCGCTGCTGACGCTGTCCGCCGCGCCGGTCGCGCACCGGTTCGGTAAGGCGCTCATTGAGGGCGCCGGCGGGTCTCCAGCTGTGTTCGCGACCAAGCTGCCGAACGTGTTCGACGTCAGCCTGCCGGTCGAAGAGTCCATGCTGCCGCTGATCAACTACGTGAAGGGGCTGCCTGCCAGCCAGCGGCCGAAGACCGCCGCGTTCCCGACCGTCAACGACCCCTTCACGCTGTTCCAGCTCCAGTGGGCGCAGAAGGAACTGACTGCGGCCGGGATCAAATCGGTGTACTACAAGGTGTTCCCCGCGGAGCCGACGCAGTACAAGGGCATCGCTGACCAGGTGGCAGCCACAAAGGCCGACATGGTGGTGCTGGGCTCGGTGGACGTACCGACGGTCGCCGCGTTCACCCAGGCCTTCGTGCAGCAGCACTACAACCCCAAGATCCTGATCGCCACGTCCGGCCCAGACCAGGGCGCGGCTTACGTCAAGGCGGTGGGCGGCAGTGGCAACGCCGAGGGCGTCATGGTGCCGAACGCGTGGTACGGCGGCTCGCCGAACTCCGCGAGCAAGACCATGGTCGCCGAGTACATCGCCAAGTACGGCGGCACCCCGTCGGGCGTGAACGCTGACGTTGCCGAGGCCTACTCGGTCGGCCAGGTGGCGGCTCAGGCAGTCAAGGCCACCGGCGGCGTCGACAATGCGAAGATCATCAGCTACCTGCACAGCGGGGTGACCCTCACCAGTGTCCAGGGACCGGTGCACTTCAACTCGCTCGGCGAGAACGAGTCGGCCACCGCGTTCGTCTTCCAGTGGCAGAAGGCCTCGTTCGTCCAGGTTCTGCCGCCGGGCAGCGGATCTTCGGCTATCGAATACCCGAAACCAAACTGGGGCCAGTGAGTGAACAGGTGCACGGAGAGTTGCGCGACTCAGCATCGGCGCAGGGCAGCCACTGCCGATGAGTAGGTTTGCTGAGGCGGTAACCGACGGGATCCTGGGCGGTGCGGTCTACGCGCTGATGGCGGCGGGCCTGACGCTGATCTTCGGCGTGCTCGACATCATCAACATCGCCCAGGGGATCCTCGTCGTGCTCGGCGCGTACCTGAGCTACGCACTCTCCGTGCACCTGCATATTGACCCGCTGCTCGGCCTGTTCATCACCGTGCCCGTGATGTTCGCGCTCGGAGTGATCATCGAATGGGCCTTCGTTCGCAGGCTGCGCGGCCGGGAGCGCACGGCGATGTCGCTGCTGGTCTGCTACGCCGTGGCGGTCATCATCGAGGGGATCCTGTACCAGTTCTTCGGCGGCACCCCGGTCACGATTACGGCGTGGTACGTGACGTCGACGGTGCACATGCTTGGGTTCTACCTGCCCTACATCTACCTGATCGGGTTCGGGCTGGCGGTCGTGGCGCTCGGCGGCATCTACTTCATGCTGTACCGGACGACGTTCGGCCGCACGGTGCGGGCGACCGTGCAAGACAAAGTTGCCGCCCGGCTGATCGGCATCAACGTCGACCGGGTCGCGGCGCTGAGCTTCGGGATCGGCGTCGCCGTGACCGCAGCGGGCGGCATGGTGTTCGGGATGACGAATTCGTTCAACCCCGACAGCGGCTACGACCTGATCTCGAGGCTGCTGTCCATCGTCATCCTCGGCGGCCTCGGCAGTATCGGCGGCGCGATGGCCGCGGCGCTGTTCATGGTCACCGCGGAGGAGATCGTCAACCTCTGGCAGCCGACGTGGGCGACAGCGGTCTACTACGCCGTGCTGGTCATCGTGCTGCTCGTCCGGCCGTCCGGGCTGTTTGGCAAGCAGTCGGCGCGGGCCCAGTGAGGCGAGCACAGTGAGCCAAGCACAGTGAGGCGAGCACAGTGACACTGGCGCGTTTCGGGCCGATCGCCGGGATCGCGGTAATGCTTGCGGCGCTCGCCTTTTTCCCGCAGGTCCTCACGAACCCGGCCATCACGACGTACGCCATCTACACGCTGATCTTCGTCGCGTTCGCATCTGGCTGGAACATCTTCTCTGGCTACAGCGGCTACATCTCGCTCGGGCACGCGGTCTTCTTCGGCAGCGGGGCCTACTTCACCGGGGTCGCCGCCAAGGACTGGAACCTGACCGGCTCGACGGTGTTCGCGTTGCTGCCGCTGGCCGGCCTGCTCGGTGCTGTGCTCGCTGTCGGGTTCGGGCTATTCGCCCTGCGTGTGCGCAGGCACACATTCGTGGTGGTCACGATCGCCGTGTTCTTCATCTTCCAGCTGATGGCCTACAACCTGTCGGTGACCGGCGGCACCTCTGGACTGCTCGCCCCGACCATCAGCTTTGCACCGGCTACCTACAACAACCCCTTCTACTACATAGCGTTCGCCATCGCCGCTGTCACCGTCGCCGCATCCTGGCTGATCCGCCGGTCCCGGTTCGGCCTGCAGCTGCGCGCCATCCGGGACGACGAGGACCGGGCGGCCGGCCTCGGCGTGCAGACCATGCAGGTCAAGCTCAGCGCGTTCATCATCTCGGCGGTGCCGGTCGCGATGGCCGGCGGACTATATTGGTACTTCACCACGGTCGTCGACCCGTCCTCGGGGTTCGACCCGCTGCTCGACGTCACAGTGGCGCTGATGGCGTTCCTCGGCGGCCTCGGCACTGTCGCCGGGCCGGTGCTAGGCGCCGTGATCATCGAGCCCGCCCAGCAGTACTTCCAGGCGCAGGTATCGTCCGGCTACACGTTCCTGATCGCCTACGGCGCGCTGTTCCTGCTCGTCATCTTGCTACTGCCGCGTGGCATCATCCCGACGGCAGCGGAACTCACTGCCGACTGGCGGGCGAGACGGCGCAGCCGCAACCTGGGCGGCGGCGCCGACCTGGGGGCCGAGGTCCTGGACGCCGCGGCGAACCGCGCCGAGGAGCTCGCGTGACCGCCTTGCTGCGCACCGAGGATGTCTCGAAGGCGTTCGGCGGCGTGCAGGCGCTGAGCGACGCCAGCCTAGAGGTCGAACGGGGCGGCATCACCGGCCTCATCGGGCCTAACGGATCGGGCAAGACGACCTTGTTCAACGTGATCACCGGCTATGTCCGGGCTGACTCTGGCCAGGTCTATCTCGACGGCAGGGCCATCACGAACCTCAGGCCAAGCCGCGTGTTCGGACTCGGCATCGGCCGCACGTTCCAGCTGACGAGGATCTTCCCGAGCCTGACGGTGCTGGAGAACATGCTGGTCGCCGCCCAGCACAAGCACCGCTCCGGCAACCCGCTCGCAGCGGCTGGCGGCGCCGTCGCGCGACGCCGCGCGATGGAGCTGCTGGAATTTGTCGGCCTGACCGGGCATGCGGATGCGCTGGCCGGGACGCTGTCCTACGGCCAGCGCAAGCTGCTGGAGCTGGCCTATGTGCTCGTGGCCGATCCGGAGATCGTCCTGCTCGACGAGCCCGCGGGCGGGGTGAACCCGTCGCTGATCAACTACATCGCTGACCGGATCAAGGAGATGAACGCTGCGGGCAAGACGTTCCTCATCGTGGAGCACAACATGGATTTCGTCATGGGCCTGTGCCACAGCGTCACGGTGCTGGACTCGGGTACGGTCGTCGCGGCCGGGCCGCCGGCGGAGATCAGGTCCAACCCGCGCGTGCTTGACGCGTATCTCGGCACCGAGGCGGACGACGATGACTAGCAACGTGCTGGAGGTCCAGGGCGTCACGGCCGGGTACGGCGGCGGCGACGTGCTGCACGAGGTGTCGTTCACCGTGCCCGAAGGCGGCATCACGTGCGTCGTGGGGCCGAACGGCGCCGGCAAGTCGACGCTGCTTGCGGTGATCAGCGGGCTGCTGCGGCCGCGCGCGGGCCAGGTCCTGCATCGCGGTGAGCGGCTGACGGGTAAGAACCCCCGGCAGATACTCCGGGCTGGCGTCGTGCACGTGCCGCAGAACCACAGCCTGTTCCGCGAAATGACGGTCACGGAGAACCTCGAGCTCGGCGGTTACACGCTGGGTAGCAAGGCGCTGATAGCGAGCCGCCGGGCGACCGTGGAGTCGCTGTTCCCTGACATCAGCACCTGGGGCAAGCGGAAGGCAGGCAGCCTGTCCGGCGGACAGCAGCGGCTGGTGGAGTTCGCCCGCTGCCTGATGCTCGATCCTGATCTGATCATCCTGGACGAGCCGTCGATGGGGCTCGCGCCGAAGATCATGAGGGTAGTCTTCGGCGCTGTCGAGGAGATGAACGCCAGAGGCAAGACGGTTCTGCTCGTCGAGCAGAACGCACGGGCCGGGCTGCGGATGGCCAGCCACGGCGTCGTCCTGGAGAACGGCCGGGTCCGGCTGACCGGCACCGGCACCGAAGTGCTCGAGCACCCGGAGATCGGCATGCTCTACCTGGGCGGCCAGGTCCAGTCCAGCCAACACCAGTCCAGCCAGCCCTCGTCCGGCCAACCCCCGTCGTCTGCCCTCCTCGAGTCGAGCGAGCCCGGATCCGGGCCGCCGGGACCGGCCGCGTGATCCTCGACTGCCACTGTCACATCATCCCGGCGGGGATGCTGACCAGCGCGGTACCTGAGCAGTGGCGTCCGGTCCTGCACGCAGAGGACGGCCAGCCGGTGGTGTCCTTCCAGGGACGCAGGCTGACCTCAGTCACCGGAGAGTTCAGCGACGTCAGCCTGATGCTCGAGCAGGCGGCCGCGGCGGGTGTCAGCCATCTGCTGCTGTCGCCCTGGATACTGCTGGTGCCCGTGGCGGCCGACGCAAACGATGCGGTCCGCATCTGCCGGGTGCAGAACGAGAGCCTCGCGCAGGCGGCGGAAGACAGCGGCGGCCGGGTATTCGGGCTTGGCGCCGTACCGCTGCAGGACGCCACGCGAGCGGCCACCGAACTTGCCGCCCTGATGGCACTGCCCGGCATGCGCGGCGTCGAAGTGCCGGCCAGTCTCGCGGGTAGCTATCTGGGCGAGGACAGGTTCACGCCGTTCTGGGAGGCCGCAGCAGGCACCGGCGCCGTGGTGTTCGTCCATCCGACCACGACCGGAATAGGCGTGCCCGCGCTCGACGGCCACTACCTGTGGAATTCGGTCGGGAATCCCATTGAGACCGCTATTGCGGCGGCCCAGCTCGTTGTCGGCGGCGTACTCGAGCGCCACCAGGGACTTACTGTGCTGCTCGCGCACGGCGGCGGCGCTCTGCTGGGACTGCGTGGCCGCCTGCGACGCGCCTTCGCCGTCCGGCCGGAAGCACGCTCGGACACCACCATTGGCCCCGATGCGCTCCTTCGCGGGCTGTACTTCGACAGCCTCACCCATGACCAGGCGCTGCTCGCCGACCTGATCGCCTATGCGGGTCCCGAGCACGTTCTGCTCGGCTCGGACCGGCCGTTTGACATGGGCTCCGATCAGCCCGTTGATGACATCAGGGCGCTGCGTCTCAGCCAGGCCGATGAGCGGCTGCTGCTCGGCGGTAACGCGCAGCGGCTGCTGGACGGTCGGGCGCCAGCCCCCGACGACCCCCCGAAGCGCGTAAGTCTCAGCAGAGAGGGATGACCCGGCGATGGCGATTCACACCTATGGCTCTAACGCCGTGGACTGGGAGCAGCGGGTGGACCTTGCCCGGCTGCGGACCGAGCGGCTGGCCAGCCTGGAGGCTCAGCTGGCTGCGTCGTCGCTGGGTGCGCTGCTGAGTTTTGACTTCGGCAACATCCGGTACATGACGTCGACGCATATCGGCACGTGGGGGATGGACAAGCTGGTGCGGTTCGCGCTGCTGCCGCGCGGCGGGAAGCCGGTGGTGTGGGATTTCGGCTCGGCAGCGCGCCATCACCAGATCTACAACCCGTGGCTGGATCACACGGGCGGCCCGCCGACGCCGGAGGGCGCGCGCGCGACCGGCGCACGGGCCGGGATCTCGACGCTGCGCGGCGCCCTGCATCCCGACGCCGGGATGGCGGGGCAGGTGGCCCGGCAGGTCGCCACCGTGCTGCGCGAGCATGGCCTGGCCGCTGAGCCGCTGGGCGTGGATGTGGCGGAGATCCCGGTGCTGGCGGCGCTGGCGGCGGAGGGCATCGAGGTGGCTGATGGTCAGCAGGTGTTCCTGGAGGCCCGCCGGATTAAGACGGCCGATGAGATCAGCCTGCTGACCCACGCGTGCTCGATGGTGGATGCCGCGTATCAGCAGCTGTATGAGTTCCTGCGGCCGGGGGTGCGGGAGAACGAGTGCGTCGGGGTGGTGTCGAAGGTGCTGTATGACCTGGGCAGCGAGTACGTGGAGGGGGTGAACGCGATCTCGGGCGAGCGGTGCTCGCCGCACCCGCATGTGTACTCCGACCGGCTGATCCGGCCCGGCGACCCGGCGTTCTTCGACATCCTGCACAGCTACAACGGCTACCGGACGTGCTACTACCGGACGTTCGCGGTGGGCAGCGCGTCGCGGGCGCAGCGTGATGCGTACGTGCGGTGCCGCGAGTACATGGATCAGGCCATCGCGATGGTGAAGCCGGGGGTGACGACCGGCGACATCGTGTCGCTGTGGCCGCGGGCGACCGACTTCGGGTTCCCCGATGAGATGGCGGCGTTCGCGCTGCAGTACGGGCACGGGGTGGGCCTGTCGATCTGGGAGAAGCCGATCTTCAGCCGGCTGGTGTCGCTGGAGCATCCCGAGCCGCTGGAGGAAGGCATGGTGTTCGCGCTGGAGACGTACTGGCCGGCCAGTGACGGCTGGTCGGCGGCCCGGATCGAGGAGGAGGTGGTCGTGACGGCTGACGGCTGCGAGGTGATCACCAAGTTCCCGGCCGAGGAGCTGCTGGTCGCCGGACGGAAGTACTGGACGGCGGGCGGTGCGCTGGACACGCTGCGGGAGAGCCAGTCGAACCTGAACACCGCGGCCGGCCGCGGGGAGCGACCCGGAGGCGAGGCATGACCGTCGACGGGACTGCGGCTGCGGATTTCGGGCGGTCGGCCGGGGAGGCGGGTTCCGGGGGGCTGTCGGGCAGTTCTGCCGGGGGGTTGTCGGGCAGTTCTGCCGGGGGGCTGTCGGGGGGTGTCCCCCCGGCTGCGGGTGTCCCCCCGGCTGTGGGTGTCCCCCCGGCTGTGGGTGTCCCCCCGACCGTGTTGCTCGGCTGGTTCGAGCAGATGGCGGTGATCCGCGGCACGGAGAAGGCCGCGCATGATCTGTTCCTGGCCGGGCTGGTGAAGGGCACCACGCACCTGGCGGCGGGGCATGAGGCGGTCGCGGTGGGCGCGAGCGCGGCGCTGCGGCCCGATGATTACGTGTTCGCGACGTACCGGGGTCATCATCACGCGATGGCGCGGGGCGCCGGCCCGGCAGAGTGCCTGGCCGAGCTGATGAGCAAGGCGAGCGGGGTGTGCAAGGCCAAGGGCGGGTCGATGCACCTGACCAAGGCCTCGGCCGGGATGCTCGGCTCGTACGCCATCGTCGGTGCGCACCTGCCGATCGCGGCCGGCGCGGCCTGGTCGGCGCAGCTGCGCGGCTCCGGGCAGGTTTCGGTGGCGTTCTTCGGCGACGGCGCCACCAACATCGGGGCGTTTCACGAGGCGCTCAACCTGGCCTCGGTGTGGGCGCTGCCGGTGCTGTTCGTCTGCGAGAACAACCTGTACATGGAGTACACCCCGATCGGGTCGGTAACCGCGGCCGGGCATCCCGCCGCCGACCGCGCGGCCTCCTACCGGCTGCCGGCCGAGGTGATCGACGGCAACGACGTGGTCGTGGTCGCCGACGCGGTCGGCCGGGCCGCAGACCGGGCCAGGGCCGGCGGCGGCCCGACGGTCCTGGAGGCCCTGACCTACCGGCATTTCGGGCACAGCCGCACCGACCCGGCGACCTACCGGCCGGCCGCCGAGGTGGCCGAATGGCTGGCCCGTGACCCGCTGGAGGTGGCGCGCAAACGGCTGGCCGACCTCGGCGTGCCGGCGGCCGAGGTCGACGCGGCGGCCGGGCGGGCCGCCGCGATCGTGGCTGGCGCGGTGGCCGAGGCGAAGGCCGCCGACAGCGCGGATCCCCGGCAGGCGTTCACCGACGTGTGGGCAGATGGAGGACACCAGTGGCGGACCTGATGACCTACCGCGACGCGGTTGCGGAGGGACTGGCCAGGGAGATGCGGCGCGACCCGGCAGTGGTCTTGCTGGGCGAGGACATCGGCGCCGCGGGCGGGGTGTTCAAGACCACCGTCGGGCTGCTGGCCGAGTTCGGCCCCGACCGGGTGCGCGACACCCCGATCTCCGAGCAGGCGATCGCCGGGATGGCGATGGGCGCGGCGATGACCGGGATGCGGCCGGTCGCGGAGATCATGTTCTCCGACTTCCTGGCCTGCTGCTGGGACTACCTGGCCAACGAGATCCCCAAGATGCGGTACATGACCGGCGGCCAGGTCACCGTGCCGCTGGTCATCAGGACCGCCAACGGCGGCGGGCTCGGCTTCGGCGCGCAGCACTCTCAGGCCACCGAGAACTGGGCCGCCGCCGTTCCCGGCCTGAAAGTTGCCGCGCCGTCCACCCCCGCCGACGTCGTCGGCCTGCTCGCCGCGGCGGTGCGGTCCGACGACCCGGTGGTGTTCTTCGAGCACAAGGGCCTGTTCGCCAGCCGGGGCGACGCCCCGCCGCCCGGCCATGTCGTGCCGCTCGGCCAGGCCGCGACCGTCCGTCCCGGCACCGACATCACCGTGGTCGGCCTCGCGGCGACGGTGCCGCTCGCGCTCGCTGCCGCCGATGAACTGGCCGGCACCGGCGTCAGCGCCGAGGTCATCGACCTGCGCTGCCTGATACCACTCGACATCGCCACCGTGCTGGCCTCGGTCGCCCGCACCTCGCGCCTGCTGATCGTCGAGGAGAACCCCTACCAGGGCGGCTGGGGCGGCACCATCGCCTCCATCGTCGCCGACGAGGGCTTCGAATCCCTCGACGCCCCCATCCGCCGCCTCGCCGCCGAGTGCGTCCCCCTCCCCTTCGCCGACGCACTCGAAGACGAAGTCATCCCCACCACCGCCAAAGTCACCGCCGCCATCCGCGCCCTGCTCGACTACTGACAAGAGCCGGTACCCCCGGGCATCGCTGGCCGCGCAACGCCCTGCCTGACTACACAGAACAGCTGGTGCGGCCCGCGCATCGCGAGCCGCACCAGCTGTGGCCTAGGCCGGGGAACGGACCGTTACACGGTCTTGTCGGCCGTGGGGGTCCCGGCCGCAACCTGGCTGAGGAGCTGACGGACGGGGGTGTGCAGGCCACGCTCGTGGTGGTGGCGCTGCCGGTAGCCGGCCACCAGGCCGTCGACGCCGATCCAGCCCGAGGTCCGCCACATGGTCAGGATGACAATGGCGAACAGTGCGTAGAACGCGCACACGCTAGCCGTTCCCGACATCACGTAGGTGAACAGCAGCGCCAGGCTGCCCAGCGCCGCGATCCGGGTGAACAGGCCCAGGCACAGCGCGATGCCGATCGCGAACTCTCCGACCGCGACCAGGATGGCGATCCAGCCCGCGTTCGGGACCACGAAGCTGTTCAGGAAGCTGCCCCACCAGGTGTAGGCGGCTGTCCCGTGCGAGGCGAAGCCGGCCACCGCTGCGCCGTTGTTGTGCAGGAATGCAGGGTTCTCCGCGCCCCACAGCTTGGCGACGCCGGCCTGGATCCACATGATGCCGAGCCAGACGCGCATGGCCGTCCAGCCGACCGCCATGACCTTGGACTGCTTGACCCACTCCCACACGCCCAGGTTGCGGCGCGCAGCCGGGTCACCGAGAAATTCGAGGGGGCTTGCCATTGGACTCGTCCTTCTTTCCTTCGCTCATCAGCCCGGTTCCCTCGGGCTCTAAGACAAGCGTGCCCGCCAATACACGGGCGCCATTAGGTCCGCCCGACCCGCTTTGCCGGGTCAGAAGAGGGCCAGGTAAGGGACCAATGGCCCAGTCGTCGCTCAACCGCGGGCGGGTGTGCGCCGCTCCGCAGCGGGCACACCTGGTGCTATGCCAGGCGGGCGGCGCACGGCACGGCCTTGCGAGGGAAGCACGATGGAGATCAGAGAGTCAGTTGCCCTGGTGACAGGCGCAAATCGCGGTATCGGTCGCGCGTTCGTCCGCGCGCTTGTTGATCACGGCGCAGCCAGGGTCTATGCCGGTGCCCGTGATCCGGCGACAGTGGTCGATCAGGACGCCATTCCGCTGCAGCTGGATATCACCAGCCCTGCCGACGTCGCCGCCGCCGCCGCGGTCGCAGGTGACGTGACCATCGTGATCAACAACGCCGGGGTCGACGCCCAGGGCACGAAGCTCCTGGCAGGCACGTTCGACGACGCCCACGACGCGATGGAGATCAACTACTTCGGCACCTGGGCTGTCTCCCGCGCCTTTGCCCCGATCCTTGCCCGGAACGGCGGCGGCGCTCTGGTGAACATGCTGTCGGTTGCTTCCTGGGCCGGGCGGCCCGACTTTCCCGCCTACGCTGCCTCCAAGGCGGCTGAGTGGTCGCTGACGCAATCTCTTCGAGCCGGCCTGCGTGACCAGGGCACTCTGGTTGTCGGGGTACATGCAGGCTTTGTTGACACGGACCTGAGTACCTGGATCGACGCGCCCAAGATCAGTGCGGCCAGCGTGGCGGAGCAGACGATGCAAGCTCTCGCGAACGACTCGGCCGAAGTCCTTGCCGACGACCGGAGCAGGCAGGTTAAGGCAGCGCTGTCGCAACCCGTTGATAGCTTGCGGTAGGAAGCGCCCGCCGTTATTAGCTAGCCGTTGCGGCGGAGGTGCCGTGCGATGAGCGCGACACTGGTCCAGCCCACCGCTATGGGTGCCCAGAAGTTCACGATGCGGAACGCCAGCACGGCCGAGACGGCGGGGATGCGCCCCGCGCCGTACGCGACCAGCACGATGGCAAGGCTTCCCTCGATGAGGCCGAGGCCGCCGGGGACTACCGGGAACGACCCGACAACCTGCGCGACACCGTAGGCCAGCAGCACCCCGTGCCATGGAACGCCGGAGTGCACGGCACGGAAGCTGCAGACCAGGCAGAGGAAGTCGGCACACCATACGGCAGCCGCGATCATGACGATCCCGGCCATCGACCGCCCGCTCAGCGGTATCTCCCGCATGCGCGCCAGGGTCCCTTCGATGCGTGCCGCGAGCGAGCCGCGAGGGTGGCCGGTCACCCGGCGCAGCCCGCGGACCGCCGCGCCCGCCAGCGCCAGCATCAGGTCCCTGCGGACCAGGACCGCCCCCGCGCCGACGACGATCACCAGGCCGACGATCGTGACGCCGGCGCCAGTGATGCTGGTACTTGCGGCCAGTGCGATCACGACACCGAGCAGCAGGACGAGCGACATGCCGATGGCAAGAGCGATCAGGGTCGAGAAGATGGCCCAGCCGGCGCTCGCGGCGCTCGCCCCGCGCCGCCGGAAATAGCGGTACCGGTAGGCGCTGGACACGGCCGGGCTCACCGGGGACCGTGCTTGCGATCGCGTCATTGGCAAGCGCGAGCGCGAACAAGCCGGGCATCGGGATCACGGTCCCGCTGAGCTTCAGAACCCGGTGCTGGAGCCAGGCGAACGCCAGCAGCGAAAGGGACTCAGCACCGATGGCCAGCGCCACCCAGCCGGGATCGGCACCGCTGACCTGACGCCAGGCGGCCGCGAGTTCTCCGCGCTTGCCGACCAGCAGCCAGAGGACGACGCACCCAATCGCGACGCCGACGAGGTAACGCAGCACCGCCTGCCCTCGGCGCCCCGTGCGGACCGGGGCAAGCTCGCCCGCCATCCGTCAAAGCTACCGATCTGTCTGGCAGCATGGGCCGGTACTCCAAGCGCGGAAGGGCGGCGGACGTGACGCTCGAATTCGGCGGTCGTATCGGCACCAGTTGGCGGGACAGTGAGCCGTGGTGGCCCGCCGAGCCGTCTCCGCCGGACGGCGCGCCGAACATCCTGATGATCGTCCTGGACGACGTCGGCTACGCCCAGCTCGGCTGCTACGGGTCCGACATCCAGACGCCGGTGCTCGACGGGCTGGCCGCAGCCGGGGTCCGGCTGGCGAACTTCCACACCACCGCGCTGTGCTCGCCCACTCGCGCCTGCCTGCTGACCGGCCGCAACCACCACCGCAGCGGCATGGGCCGGATCGCCGATCTGGCTGTCGGCTTCCCCGGCTACTGGGGCAAGCCGCCGCGGTCGAATGGCTACCTGTCCGAGATCCTCGCGGCTGCCGGGTATGCCAGCTACGCAGTCGGCAAGTGGCACCTGTCCCCCGAGGACGAGACCAACATGGCGGCATCCCGCGCCACCTGGCCGCTGGCGCGCGGGTTCGACCGCTGGTACGGCTTCCACGGCGGAGAAACGCATCAGTTCGTTCCCGCCCTCTACCACGACAACCACAGCGTGCGCCCGCCCCCGTCGGTCGAGGACGGCTACCACCTGACCGAGGACCTGGCCGACCGGGCGATCGAGTTCCTCGGCGACCTGCGGGCAGTCGACGCCGGCAAGCCGTTCTTCCTGTACTTCGCGACCGGTGCCTGCCACTCGCCGCACCAGCCACCCCGCCGCTGGCTTGAGCGCTACAGGGGCCGGTTCGACCTGGGCTGGGATGCCTGGCGCGAGCAGGTGTACGCCCGGCAGCTAGCCACCGGTTTGCTGCCTGCCGCCACGGTGCTCTCGCCGCGCCCGCCATGGGTCCCGGCGTGGAAGTCGCTCAGCGCCCGAGATCAGGCTGTCGCGGCGCGCTTCATGGAGTGCTTCGCGGGGTTCCTGTCGCATGCCGACGAGCAGATTGGCCGCGTCCTGGATTTCCTGGGGGAACGCAGCGAGCTCGCCAACACCGTCGTCTGCGTGGTCTCCGACAACGGGGCCAGTGCCGAAGGCGGCGCGGAGGGCTCGATCAACGACGTGCGGATGCTGAACACCGATCCCGCGCAGCCCGACGAGCTGTTCGCGCGGCTGGACGAGATCGGCGGTCCCACCACGCACAACAACTACCCGTGGGGCTGGACGATGGCCGGGAACACGCCGTTCCGCCGCTGGAAGCGCGAGGTCCACGAGGGCGGCGTGGCCGACCCCTGCATCGTCTCCTGGCCGGCCGGGGCGAAGCTCGGCCTGCTCGAGCCGGGCGCCATCCGGCACCAGTTCGCCCACGCCATCGACGTCCTGCCGACGCTGGCGGAGGTCGCCGGGATCACGCTCCCGGCAGAGATCGACGGGGTAGCTCAGTCGGAGATTGACGGCGCGAGCTTCGCCTACCTGCTGGCACCGGGCGGGGATGCGCTGCCCGAGCGGCACGAGACGCAGTACTTCGAGATGTTCGGATCGCGGGCTATCTACCATCGCGGCTGGAAGGCCGTCACGTTCCACCCCATCGGGCCGCTGTATGACGACCAGGACCCGAACGCGCCGTTCGAGGACGACGTCTGGGAGCTGTACCACGTCGCCGAGGACCTGTCCGAGACGCGCGATCTCGCTGCGGAACAACCTGGCGTGCTGGGTGAGCTCATCGAGTTGTGGTGGGCCGAAGCCCGCCGTAACCAGGTACTGCCGCTGGACAACCGAGTGCTGTGGGCGCTGGTGAACCCCAAGCCGGATCACCGCCAGGCCTCGGAGTACCGCTACCAGCAGGGCGGCGCGCAGGTACCCGAGCTCGTCGCTGTGAATGTCCGCAACCGGTCGCACCGTATTGCGGTCGACATCACTATCCCGGACCCCGACTTCGCCGGCTCGCCGCCACCGATGGTGTGCTAGTCGCTCTCGGGTCCGCCCTGGGCGGCTGGTCGCTGCACATCCTGGACGGCCGGCTGCGCTATGTCCACAACCTCTACGGCAAGGAGCGGCATATCGTTAGCTCCGCTGAGCTCGTCACGCCCGGTGAGCACCACCTCGAGTACGAGTTCACGAAGGACGACGGCCTTGGCGGCACCGGGATCTTGCGCTGCGACGGACGTGAGGTGGGCCGCGACATCATCCCCCGGTTCACCCCGTCCGGCTTCAGCGGCACCGGCGTAGGCCTGACCTGCGGTTACGAATGGGGACCCGCCATCGGCACCGGGTACACGGCGCCGTTCGCCTTCAGCGGCACGATCCGGCGCGCGGTGGTCACGGCGACCGGTCCCGTCGTGCGTGACCCGCTGGCCGAACTCGAGGCGATCCTGTCCGAGCAGTAACGCTGCGCCCGCCGACCCATCCGCTCGTGATCAGGCAGCTCGAGCGCCGCGCCGGAAGGCCTGGCGGAGCGTACTGGCCACCTCGTCTGGGTGTTGCGTGATCTCGCGCCAGTCGAAGTGAACGACCTCATAGCCGGCCTGGCGCAGCGCCTTATCGCGCCAGAGCTGCTTCCTGGCCTGGGCCGGATCGGCGTACTTGAGCGCGCCGTCGACCTCGGCAATCGTCCGATACTGCTTCCAGTAGAAATCGACCCGGCCGATAAACCCGTGGTCGCCGACGATCGATACCTGGAGCTCCGGCGGAGGAATTCCCTGGTCGTCGAATGCCACTCTGGCCAGCGACTCCAAGGGCGACTCGGCTTGCCCGCTGGCAAACTCAACCACTCGAACCGCTTGCACCGATCCGCGAGATCCGCATTCGCCCGCGACAATCCGCAGCTCAAGCGGCGAGACCAGGCCACGGTAGAGAGCCGAATCGGCGGCCACTACGGCCTCGGCGAAGGTCGCCGTTCTCGCCAGGTCGACGACGGTCCTCGCAGCTGTGGTTACCGGCACGCCGAACCTCCGCGTGACGTCGTCTGCCGGCAGCAACGCTACGTGCCGGTGCACGCCATTCCTGATTCCGCGACGGCCGGTCCTGCTGTACATGCTGACGTAGGTGAGTTCGCCACCAACTAGATCGATCTCGTGTATCAGGGCAGCTGTCCGGTGACTCAGGACGCAGCCCGGGCCGCCGAGCCATAAGGCTGCGGCGGCCGTCAGTATGTGCTCGCCGTGCGGCACATCGGCGAATTCACTGGCTAAGGCCTTAGTAACGTAGACGCCGCGGCCGATCGCAACGAGCCTGCCCGCGCTGAGCATGGTGCGGATCTGAGCGGGCGACCGACCCCCGGCCCGGAGTCGCCGGCTGGTGAACACCTTGAGCACCGGCTCCGGCGCTCGCGACGGCACTCGCGACGTCGCTGATCTGAACTCGCGCGGTTGCTGCTCCTTCATGCCGGCCAGGATCGCGCGGTGCACCGACATTTTGTGACGCTTAGCGTGGCCGACGACCAGACTGTGACGCTTAGCGTTAAAATCGCGCCCCGAATTGTCGCCTTTGCCCTCACCTAAGAGTCACGGTAGAGCTCGAAGAGTCACACTAGGGCCGGAAGGGCCGCCAATGCACCGCGCCAGCACCGAGCCACCCCAGCCGCTGGCTACACCAGGTGAAACTCGATCCGATACACCAGGGTGTCGTCACTGATCGGTCCCGCGTGCGCCGCCCGCCGACGCAGAGACTCCAGGTCGGCCTCACCGGCCCGGATCACTTCCTCCTCAGTGACAGTGCTGAACGGCACCAGCTCAACTGAGTCCACCTCGATCACTGCCGGCCCGACCGGATAGCGGCCAGCTGCCCTCACCTTCGGCCGCGACCACAGCCGGAACGACAACGTGACGTCACCCGCGATGACACTGGGCCGCAGATCCCGGCTGAACTCCACTACGACTCCCGCCTGAACTCACCGCAACCACTATCAAGAATCCGCGTTCGACCTTGGCCTCGACCCAATCCGGTCCGTGCCCCGCCCTCGTCGCGGAGTATTGCTGGCAATTGTGCCTCGTAGTAGCGTCCGAGTCGGCGGGCCATGGGGACTGCGGCGGTCACCTTCATCAATGCCGCCGCGAGTTCCGCCGTGAACACGGGTCCATGCCGGCGGAGGCAGCGATGGCGATCGATGAAGCAACGGCGGGTTTCCTCACTCATCTCGCGGAAAGCGGCGCAAAGCCCCTCACCGAGATGACGCCCGAGGAGGCGCGCGGCTTCATGTCAGCGCTGCGAGAACTCTACGGTCCCGGCCCGGATGTAGCGAAGTCGTACGACGTTCAGGTGCCCACGCCGGACGGCGAGCACATCACGGTCCGGGCACTGGTCCCCGAAGGCGAGATCCGGGCCCTCGTCGTGTACTACCACGGTGGCGGCTGGGTGATCGGGAACATCGACGAATTCGACAACCTGACCCGGATCCTGGCGAACGGCCTCCACGCCGCCGTGGTCAACGTGGACTACCGGCTCGCCCCCGAGCATCCCTACCCGGCCGCAGCGGACGACGCCTGGACCGCCCTGCAGTGGGCGAGCGAGCACGCGACCGAGATCGCGGACGCCGCCGTTCCCCTGGTGGTCATGGGTGACAGCGCCGGCGGCAACTTGTCGGCCGTCGTCGCCCAGAAGGCAAAGGCAGCCGGACTTGAGCTAGCCGGCCAGGTGCTCATCTACCCGGTGACGGACGCCGACCTGGACACTGCGTGCTATACCGACCCTGAGAACCAGCTGCTGCTCACCCGCGAGTCGATGGTCTGGTTCTGGGACCACTACGCGCCTGACCCGGCGAGCCGGCTGAACCCGGACGCCTCACCGATCAGGGCCGCCGATCTGGCGGGCCATGCCCCAGCCATCGTGCTGACCGCCGAGCATGACGCGCTGCGAGATGAGGGCGAGGCCTACGCCGACCAGCTCCGCAAGGCGGGCGTACCGGTCGAGCAGCGCCGGTTCGCCGGCCAGATGCACGGCTTCTTCACGATGGTCAACCTGCTGCCGGGCAGCGCTGACGGCATCGCCTACGTGATCGAGCAGGTGAACGCCCTGCTGGACGCGCGGGGAGCGTGAGCCAGGTGCCGGACCGCGACATCCGAGCGGCTGAGAAGGCAGACCCCGAGAACTACCTGGGGCTAGACGTCGATCGTTGACACGACGTGCTCGGCGATGGCCAGGCTGGCCGTGGCAGCAGGCGAGGGCGCGTTCCGGACGAGCAGCACCCGCCCGTCGGCCTGGAGCACGAAGTCGTCTTCCAGGCTGCCATCTCGCCGCACCGCCTGAGCCCGGACGCCGGACTTCGACCTGACAAGGTCCGGCAGCTGCAGATCGGGCAGGTATGCCCGGACGTTGGTCAGGTACCTGCGCTTGGACAGCGAGCCGGAGATCTCATTGATGCCGCTGCGCCAGTGCCGCCGGGCGAGCTGCCACGTGCCGGGCCACATCGCTATCCGGGTCAGATCCCGGGCGCTGACGTCCTTCCACTCGTAGCCCTCGAGCGCGAGCGCGAGTACGGCATTGGGTCCGACGTGAACGGTGTCGTCCACGTGCCGGGTCAGGTGGACGCCGAGGAACGGATACCGCGGGTCGGGCACTGGGTAGACCATGCCCCTGACACGATCCCTGAGCTCGGGGCGCAGCTCGTAGTACTCGCCGCGGAACGGCACGATCCGCAGATCGCCCGAGCGGCCGAGGCCTCGGGCGAACCGGTCACTGGCCAGCCCCGCGCACACGATGAGGTAGCCGAAATCCCGCGCTGCCGCGGCGGAGCGGACCTCTATTCCGGACGCTGTTTCTCCGACCGCGGTCACTTCTGTGCCGAGCAGTACCTCTCCGCCCGACGACTTGATGGCCCGCGCTAGCTCCTCGCACATCGCGACGTAATCAGCCGCGGCGGTGTGCGGCGAATGCAGCGCAGCGACGCCCCGGATGTGCGGTTCGACGTCCGCGATCTGCGCACTGGTGAGGCGCCGGAGGCCGGGCACCTGATTGGACGTTGCGCGCTTCTCGATCTCGGCCAGCCCCGCCAGCTCAGCCTCGGAGGTGGCCACGATCAGCTTGCCGAGCTCGCGGTACGCCACGCCGTGCTGCTGGCAGAACTCGCGCGTCATGGCGGCCCCGCGCCGGCACAGCGAAGCCTTCAGGCTGCCGGGCGGGTAGTAGACGCCCGCGTGCACGACGCCGCTGTTGTGCCCGCTCTGGTGGGCGGCAACGTGGCCTTCCTTCTCGAAGACGGTGACCGGGATGCCGGGGAAGCGGATCGTCAGCTCCCGCGCGACCGCGAGCCCGAGGATTCCGGCGCCGATAACACCCACGGACTTCAGTGACGTCACCCGGCGAGCCTGCTGGATCGGAGTACCTGAACGCAACCCCCGGTCGGGCTAGCGACCCCGCGGCCGAGCTCCGCCTGACCCGCGGCCCGCACCGGTGCTGCGCCGGGCGCCGGGTCGGTGCCTGCTAGCCGACCCGCGCCCGCCGCCAGAACGACGCCCGCTACCCGACAGCCGGCTGCCTGCCCGGGCCCGCCGCCCTGCGTGCCCGGCCGGCCTGAGGCGACCAGCCAGCCGGGCAGCGTTGGCGTTGCGCAGCCGCGGGAAGCGGGTGCGGCGCACCATGCTCGGCGCCTCGCCGGGCCGCGGTAGCGAGCCCACCGCAGCAGCCCGGCCGGTGCTGATCGCGGCAGGCTCGCTCGCCGCGGTCGTCGCGGCCCGGCGGAGGCGCTCGGCGCGCATGACCTGCAGCGTGCTCAGCGCGATGCCGGTCACGATGGCGGCGCCGCCGGCGAGCTGGACCGGCCCGAGCGGATCTGCGAACAGCGCGATGCCGAGCAGGGCGCCAACCAGCGGCTCGATGTTGAGGAATGCAGCGGCCACATCAGCCGTCACCCGGCTCTGGCCGAATGCGAACAGCGCGGTTGGGCCGACCGTGCCGGCAAACACCAGCGCGAGGGTCGCGACAAGTGCGGAGGCGCTCACCGGCCCCGCCATGTGGTGCTCGGTCGCGAGAGCGATCGGCAGCACCATGACGCCCGCCGCCATCAGCTGCAGCCCGGTGACCGCGATCGGGTCACGGCCGCGCAGCAGCCTGGCCTGCGACACCGTGAACCCGGCCGACACCAGTTGCCCGGCCAGCACCAGGACGTCGCCACCCGGGGTCGATCCCGAGCCCTGTCCGCTCGCGATGAACCCGACGCCAGCCAGCGACATTGCGAACCCGACCCACGCCAGCGGCCGGGCCACGCTGTGCCGCAGCGCGGCGGCAATGATTGCCACGAGCACCGGGGTTGCGCCGATCAGCAGTGCCGCGTGCGTCACGCTCGTCCGCTCGATGCCGACGTTCTGCAGCAGTACCGATCCGCCGTACCCGATGCCGCCGGTGACGAGGATCGCCGGGCTGGCCGCCGTGCGCAGTTGCCGCCGGCTCGCCACCATCAGGACCGCGGCGGCGAGCGCGAACCTGGCAAAGGCCAGCCAGCCCGGCGCGATCCAGGCAAGGGCAAGCTTGGACAGGGGCACGGTGGCACCCCACAGGATGCCCGCGGCGATCAGGGCTGGGAAGACGAGACGACGGTTGTAGGTCATGATCCAGTGTCACGGGACCATGCTGCGTAATTCGGGCACGAGGGCTATGAGCAAGATATTATTTGGAACTATGGCCGTTGAACTTGATGAAATTGACTTGCTTCTCCTTGCCGAGCTACAGGCCGATGCCGACCGCACGAACGTTGAACTGTCCAGGCTGGCGGGCTTGTCGCCTGCCGCGACGCTGAACCGGGTTCGCCGCCTGAAGTCCTCGGGAGTGATCAAGGTCATCGCCGCCAGGCTTGACCCGGCGGCCGTCGGTTTCCCGCTGCAGATGTACGTCGGCGCGACCCTCGGCCGTCATGACCCGCGATCGGCGCGCGTGTTCGAGGACCTGGTCCGGGCAATGCCCCAGATCATCGCCGCGGACAACGTCACCGGCGAGATGGATTACCTGCTCACAGTCGTGGCCAGGAACGTCACCGAACTCCAGCGGGTGCTGGCCTCGCTCGCCGCACGTGGCGGCCAGCGACTGGTGACCTACCTGCGCCTCGAGGAGATCAAGCCGCCGTCCCGGCTGCCGCTGCTACCGGAGGGTGCCGCCGGGTGAGGCGGCAGCCCGTCAGTCAGGGAGCGGCGCCGAGCCGGGGGCTAGCGGAGCTTGCTCTGGCGTGGCTGGCCGGCTCGGGCCCGGCTGAGTGCCGCCTGGCGAATCGCGGACTTCGGCTCCGCCAGCCCGCGCCGGCGACGTCGACTGCCAGACCGACTTCACGACCACCTGGATCGCGCCGGCCGCAGGAATAGCCAGAAGGGCGGCCACGAAGCCGCCGAAGAATCCGCCGATCCAGCTCCCGAGCGACGCACCGACGAGGATCGACACCAGGACCAGCAGCGGGTTGATCCGAACGGTCCGACTCATGATGATCGGGTTCAGCACGTGGTTTTCGACCTGCGTGTAGACGAGGAAGACCACGAGGGTGATCACGCCGGCTGGCACCGAATGGGCCAGCGCGAACAGCACCACCGGGATCCCGGCCAGCGCCCCGCCGATCATGGGCAGGAAGTCCACCAGCGCAACCCAGAGCGCCCACAGGAACGGGAACGGCACCCCGAGCGATACCAGCGTTGCGAAGACGACTACCCCCGCGATGATCGAGGTCGCGAAGTTGCCGAGCATGTAGCCGACGACTGACTGGTTCACCTCCCGCGCTACCCGGGTATAGCGCTCGGCTCGGGCCGGCTCCATCAGGCCGAGCAGACCGGCGCGCAGCTTCGGTCCTTCCAACAGCAGCAGAACCACGAGCACGAAGATCGTGAAGAGGGAGAAGATCAGCGAAAGCGCGCCCTTGCCCAGGCTCAGCGCCGGATGCGCTAGGTCTCGGGCGTAACCAGCCAGCTTGGGGGCGTTCTTAGTTACCCAGGCCCCCATGTGGTACTTGGTCGCAAGCCGCCCGATCGAGCTGCTGTGCTCCAGATTGCTGACGTAGGAGGGCAGGTCATCGGCTAGGTGGCTGATGCCGTTGACCAGCGGGTACCCGAAGGCCGCAGCCAGTCCCGCGAACGCGCACACGGCCAGCAGCGTCACCACTGTCACGGCAATGCCGCGCCGCCCGAACCAGCGCTGCAGGAAGATGACGAGCGGATTCAGCAGCAAGGCCACGAACCCCGCCACCACGAGCAGCAGGATCACGTCCCGCAGCCGGTCGATGATCTTGCCAGCCAGGTAGGCCAGGATCACGACCGCGACCGTCACCAGGATGGCGCGCAGCGGCACATTCCTAGCCTCGGCCGCGCGCCACAACCGTGCCCGGCGGGTTTGCGGCGACGGCGATTCGGAGCTCACCCGGCAAGCATGCCAGGCCCAGCCGACCTCACTGGCACCGATCCGCGAACGGGCGACGCTCAGTACGGCTCGCTCGCCGGCTTCTGAGTTACTGCCTCGTTCAGTGGCGAGGGGCTAGTGCACTGGCGGCGGCTGGCTGCGCGCACTGGCTGCCAGCTTCGGGTCCCACCGGCAGACGTCGCAAGCGTGCGCGAACGCGGACCGGGCAAAGGCCAGCCCGGCCGCGTGCGGGTCGGCACTGGCCCTTACGTCGTCCCAGTTGAGTATGTACTCGCCGATCCCGGCATCCCAGTGAGCGGCGGCTGGCTCGATCGCGTCGCGCGCATAATCCGGCGGCGCCGGGTGCGCGTAGGCATAGAACGCCGCTGCCGGGTGGCGGGCATCACCTGGCCACCATCCGACGGCCACTTCCTGCGCGTCCATCGCATTGCGCATGATGAAGTCGGACGAAGGCGGATCGGCTGGCTCTCCGGAGAAGAGGCTGACCGCCAGGTCGAATGAGCCCCACCACGCATTGACGGGCGTCGACCGGCCCCGGTAGGGCGCGCGGTACTCAGCCAGAATCATGGCGGCCCGGCCCGCTGCTTCGAAGTACGCCGCGACCTGCTGCGGGTCATAGGCGGCGTGATCGAAGTCCGCGTCGAGCGGAACGCTCCACGGCACTTCCTGTGGCGTCATATCTATCTGCACGTCGCCGGCGATCCTGCGGATGGCACCGAGCAGCTCGGTGGTGACCTGTGCGACTGGCCGGTCCGGTGCCAGCGGGATGCGCTCCACCGCGCCCTTGCTGTGCTCGGCGACGGCCTCGTGCGAGCGGAGGTCGAGGAGCGCGACGAAGCGGCCCGACCTATCCGGGGCTGGCAGCGGCGTGGTCTCCCAGCCGCGGGCAGTCAGCCGGAGCGCCGCGTGCTGCAACTGCGGCTCCGGTGGCGCCAGCGCGACCGCGAGCTTGCCGAGTACCTGCGTGTGCGCGTGCAGGGTGTCGCACGTCGCGCTCCACTCCTCGTAGGAGACGGCAGGCCAGGCGCTAGTCATAGCTGAACGCTAGTTCTTGCCGCGACGGCGGCTCAACGCGCCCCGCCGCGTGGTGAGGCGAGATTGACATGTGACCAATCGGTCACGTATTCTCGAGGCCGTGGATGAGGTGTTCAAGGCCCTGGCCGACCCCACCAGGCGCGAGCTGCTCGACGAGCTCTTCCGCGCGGACGGGCAGACGCTCAGTGCATTGGAGGAGCGCTTCCCGATGACGCGCTTCGGTGTCATGAAGCACCTGCGCCAGCTCCAGGAGGCGGGGCTGATCGTGACGAGGAAGCGCGGGCGGGAGAAGCTTCACTTCCTCAATCCGGTCCCGATCCGCCTGATCCACGACCGATGGGTCAGCAAGTACGCCGAGCCGTGGGCCGCAGGGCTCAGCGACATCAAGCAGAAGCTGGAGAAGCCGATGGAGAAGGTCTTCGAGATCTACATCCGCACCACGCCGGAGCGCCTGTGGCAGGCGATCATCGACCCCGAGATCAGGCGCAAGTACAACTTCGGCGCCAGCGCGACGTCGGACTGGACGCCGGGTTCCCGGCTGGAGTTCGGCCATCCGGGCGCGCCCGCCCTGCTAGGCGAGGGCGAGGTGCTCGAGGTCGATCCGCCCCGCAGGCTCGTGCACACCATGACCGCGCTCTGGAGCGATGAGGTCAAGAGCGAGGGCCCCAGCCGGGTCACCTGGGAGATCGAGCAGGTGGCGGACTCATGCCGTCTGCTGCTGACCCACGACCAGCTGCGCGAGGGCGCCAACGACCAGATCTACGGCGGCTGGCCGATGATCCTCTCCGGCCTGAAGACCTGGCTGGAGACCGGCGAACTGCTGACGACTCCTGGCTCGCTGATGTACAGCGGCCAGGGCTGACCTGGACGGAGCACACCGATGGCAGCAGACGGCACTAAGGCCCAGATCACCGGTCTCCGTACGATCGGCGTCCCGGTCCGCGACCAGGACCGGGCGCTGGAGTTCTACACAACAGTTCTCGGCTTCGAGACGCGAATGGATGTAAGCATGGCTGCCGGAGTGCGCTGGATCGAGGTGGCGCCGCCAGGCACAGCCACGTCGATAGCGCTCGTGCTCGAGCACGACGGTGTCCCGGCCGGCGTCGAGACGGGCATCAGGCTCACCACGGCTGACGCCGACGCGGACCGCGCGGCCCTGCTGGCCTGCGGCGTCGACGCCGGTGAGGTGCTGCGCTGGCCGGGCGTGCCGCCTATGTTCGCTTTCCGGGACCAGGACGGCAACGGCCTGGAGCTTGTTCAGGAGCCGGCCGGAAGATCATGAAGCCGGGAGGGTTGACTGGATTCAGCTCACTCGGATACAGGCGAGCTATCTGGTCAGTCCCGCCAGCGCGCGGCCCTTCGCTTGACATATTGCGCGCACTGCTTGATATAGTTTGCAGTGTGAGATCTTAAGAGGGAGGGACCCATGATCGACACGCGCGCACTGGCGCAGGAAGTTCAGGACCAGTTGGTCGCCGCTGCGCACCGCGGGCAGAAGCAGTTCCAGAAGAGCCAGGACCAGATGCGCAAGAGCCAAGACCACTTGCGCAAGAGCCGCGAGGCGATGGCCGAGGCCATCCGCAGTGGCGGCGAGGTGGCCAAGGCCATCCGGCCGAGCATCCCGGCGCTGCCGGTACCAACTGTGCGCATCCCGCCGCTTACCACCCCGGCTGACCGGGCCAAGCTACGTGCCAAGACCCAGGAGCTTGCCGACCAGGTTGTCGCCACCCAGCGCCAGCTCGCAGCCAGAGCCCGGGAGGTGGCGGGCCCGCTGGCAGAGCAGGTGATCGCCACCCAGCGCCAGCTCGCAGACAGGACCCTGCATGCCGCGAGCCCGATCGTCGCCGAGCGGGTCGCCAAGTTCACCCACGTGGTAGGGACGCTGCCGGGCGTGCGGCGGCTCGGCCTTGCGGACGGCGTCGCCGCTCGCGAAGCCGACTCCGCTGAAGGGGCGAGTCCTGCTGTAGTTGTCACGGAGATCGCCGAGGTGAGGGAGATCCGGCCGGCGACCACGGCCGCCGAATCGGCTCCGGCTCGCCCCAAGGCGAGCAAGGCGCGCACGTCGCGAGGCAGCGCCACCAAGGCAGCCAGCACGACCAAGGCCGCCGGCACCTCCAAGGCAGCAGGCGCCACCAGGACGGCGGGCACCAGCAAGCCGCGGACGACCAGCGCAGCCGGTACGACCAAGACAACCACCACGAAGGCTCGCGGCTCCAAGGCAGCCAGCACCACCAGGACGGCTGGCACGAGCAAGCCGCGCAGCACGAAGAACTAACGACGCCAACCTCCGGCTGGGGCGGCCGCCTACTGGGCGGCCCGCCTCAGCGCGGGCGTCCAGCCGCGAACAGGAACAGCAATGGCCGAACCCTGGGACTCCCAGATGCAGGCGCTCGGCGCATTCATCCGGGACAAGCGCAAGATGGCCAACTTGTCCCTCAGGCAGCTAGCCGAGCGGACCAAGCTCTCTAACCCCTATCTGAGCCAGATCGAGCGCGGGCTGCACCAGCCCTCCGTGCGGGTAATCAGGCTAATCTCAGATGCGCTGAACGTGTCGACCGAGACACTGCTCGCGCAGGCCGGCCTGCTGCATAAGGATGGCGCGGACGGGACAAAGAACGGGGCAGTGCCGCCCGATATCGAGACGGCAATCAAGGCCGAGCAGCGCCTTACCGACGCCCAGAAGAGCGCCCTCATCGCTGTTCTCCGGAGCATGCTTCCGGCCGAGTAGTACTAATCGGTGACACATACAGCTTTGGTGTGAACATCGCAGAAGGCGCGTCAACCGCTCTGCGAGCCGATTACGATACGACAGCGTGACGGACCAGAGCCAGCCAGGCGAGACGGAGCCAGGAGAGTCCCTGCCGGAGCCCGGCGGGGAACTTCCCCGGCGCGAGCCCCCAGGCCAGTCCCCTCCCCAGCAGGGAGGGTCCTTCTGGGAGCGCGCGGTGCCCCAGTCCGCGGTACCTCAGTCTGCGGTGCCTCAGTCGTCGGCTGACGACCTGCCGGAATGGCGCACGCCACACGGGTCAAGTCTGGACTCGCAAGAGCTCCCCCGCCGTGAGACCACCCTGCCGCTGCCGAGTGAGTCGCCGACGGAGGGGGCCGAATCGCTGCCCAAGCGGTCCGCGCCGCCTTCCGAAGGGAACGAGTCGCTGCCCGAGCGGTCCGCGCCGCCTTCCGAAGGGAACGAATCGCTGCCCAAGCGGGGCGGGGAGCAAGGTGGCGATCTCCCCCAGCGCGGCGCCGAACTTCCCCAGCGCGGCGCAGAGCTTCCTCGGCGCGGAGCCGACCTCCCCCAGCGCGGAGCCGACCTCCCCCAGCGCGGCGCCGAACTTCCCCAGCGCGGCGCAGAGCTTCCTCGGCGCGGAGCCGACCTCCCCCAGCGCGGAGCCGACCTCCCCCAGCGCGGAGCCGACCTCCCCCAGCGCGGCGCCGACCTGCCCCAGCGCGGCGAGACTGCCGACCCCGTCGGCGCGCTGCCCCGCAGGACCACCAGGACGCGGCCGAGCGGCCGCCACCGCAGCCCGCACCGGCTGTCAGTTGCCTCGGACGCGCCAGTCCTGGTCCTGGCGGTACCGGGCCGCGCCGAGGCTGACATCAGCGAGATCGGCCAGCGGGTCGCGTCCATCGCCGGGCTTTCGTGCCCCGGAGTCGACATCCGCGTCGGCTACATCGAAGGCGACGACCTGCTAGTCGCCGAATGCCTGCAGCCGTCGGGGCCAGAGCAGCATGAAGACCGGTTCCCCAGCGTCATCGTCCCGCTGCTGCTCAGCCCCAACGCGAACATCGACGCAGCGCTGCGACAGCTAGCCTCGGAGCCTGCGATTCCGGCCGTGCTGGCCAGTCACCTCGGACCGCACCCGCTCGTCGCTGAAGCACTGCACACGCGGCTTGCCGACGCCGGACTTGCGAGGCAGGCACGCTCAACGGGCCTGAGTATTTCCGCCGACGGCCGCGGCGTTGTCGTCCTGGCCGACGTCGGCGAGCAGGCCGCCAGTGCCGCAGGCGTTGCCGCGGTACTGCTCGCGTCCCGGCTGTCGGTCCCTGTGGTGCCGGCCTCACTCGGTGATCCGGCCAGCATCGTGGATGCTGTCAGCCGGCTGACCGATTCGGGCGCTCCACGCCCGGCCCTGGCGCCCTGCCTGATCGGCCCCGAGACCAACATCTCCGTGCTCGACGACCTCAGTGCCGCGCTTGGCGCTCCGTGCGCGCCGGTCCTCGGTGCACACCAGGCAATTGGCCAGCTTGTTGCCATCCGTTACGGCGCTGCGCTGGCCAGCCTGAGCCTGGCCGGGTAGTAGCGCCGCTTCGCTTAGTTCACTGCGGCCCTGGTGACAGGACTGCCTGGGGCCGCCTCGTTCCCGCTTGGAAAGCATCGTTGACACCCGGGCCGGCATGCGCTGAGCTTGCGAACTGTAGACCGCACAGCGGTTCACATTCCGAACCTGGGGCTAAGAAGAGGTGACGGCATGAGCGAGTGGAACGCCATGACCTACGAGGGCAAGGACACGATCCTGCGCGTCGTCCGCCGGGAGGCTGACGAGATGTTCGCGCTGGCCGGCCAGCCCGGTGCATGGGATGCGCCGACCGCCTGTGAAAGCTGGCGGGTCAGGGACGTCATCGGGCACATCGTTGATACGACCGAGGGATATTTCAGCGCCTTCGACACGGCGCGAGCCGGAGCTGAGGCGCCAGCTGCCTATGGGCTGGCCGTGATGCACGAGCGGGCCGGCCGCGCTGGGCAGGCACTCGGCGAGGAGACACAGCAAGAGCTGCTGTCCCGCGCCCGCACCGACCTCGACAAGATGATGGGCATCCTGGAGCCCCTCACCGCGGACGAGTGGACCGGCTTGATCGTGCCGCACGCCTACATGGGCCCGGTGCCCGCATTCGTTTACGCGGGCGGCCAGCTGATGGACTACGGCGTGCACACCTGGGACATCCGGCAGGGCAGTGGCCACGCCCATGCTCTCTCGGCCGATGCCGCCGACCTGCTCGTTCCGTTCATGTTCATCATCTGGCAGTCGACGATCCGGCCAGACGCTGACCTTAGCCCGTTCAGCATCGGCATCCGGGTCAGCGGGCGGAACGCGGGCGACACCCGGGTGTCGATCAGTGACGCGGGCATGAGCTACGAGCCGGGCAGCATCGATGATCTGCCCGCCATGCTGGAGTTCGACCCGGGCAGCATGGTGCTGACCGCGTTCGGCCGGGTCAACGGCGGCACGGCGAGCGGCGACACGGCGCTGGCCAACCGGTTCCTGAACCTGTTCTTCCGGATCTAGCGGCGCGCCTGGGCTGCTGCAGCGGCGGCTGGCGACTCGATTCGCCAGCTGCCGCCGGCGCGGCGGATCCTGAGGTAGACCTGGCGTCCCATGCGGATGCCAGATTTACCGGATCAAAAATCACGGCTGAGACTCGCCTTCTCACCCGTCCGCTGCCGTTGCCGGGAGCTCGCTTACGGCCGACGGCATCCGGAATCCCGGGATCGGCGAAGGAAGCAGGAGCAGGAACCCGATCACGCCGCCGGCGGTTGCAACCCAGAGCGCCGGCCGGAGCCCGACCAGCGTCCCCAGCGCCCCACCCAGCAGCGCGCCGACCGGGCGGGTGCCGTAATTGACTGCCTGGAACGCGCCCGAGACCCGGGAGCGCAGTTCGTCAGGGATAACGGCCGCGAAGATCGAGCCGATACTGATGTCCAGCACCATGACGCCGAAGCCCGAAACGAACTCAGAGCCGAAGAGCGTGGCCAGAACGAGCAGCTTCGGCCCGCCCGCCAGTGGCACCAGCATCAGCGGCGCAGTGAACAGCGCACAGCCCATGACGTAGGCCCACCCGACGCCTACTCGGCTGGCCAGCCGGCTCGTCACAGCGGCCCCGATCACGCCGCCGGTCGCGGCCGCGCCGAGCACCAGGCCGATCAGGCCCGCGCCAATGTGCAGCGCGCGGACCGCGTACAGCAGGTACAACGCGGAGAACATCAGATTGAAGAAGTTGATGACTGCCACCGCGAGCAGTGACGAGCGAACAATCGGCGAGCCGGCGATGAACCGGGCACCTGCGGTTACTGAGCCCTTGCCGCGGTCGGCGGCCGGCTCGGCAGGCCGGATTCGGCGCAGGAAGAGCGCGGATCCGAGAAAGGAGACGGCGTCCGCCACAATCGCGAACGGCGCCGACAGGACCTGCACAAGTAGCCCACCGATACTCGGACCGCCGACGAACGACAGGGCGCGGCTGGCGTAGATCAGCGAGTTGCCCTCGACGTACTTATCCTCCGGAACGACAGCGACGAACAACGCCGAGTTGGCGACGTTGAAGAACACGGCGAGCACACCCTCCGCGAACGCAACTCCGAACAGCTGAGCCAGCGTCAGTACATGGAGTGCGTAGCAGAGCGGCAGTGTGCCCAGCAAGGCGAACCGGCCGAGATCTGCAATGATCATGGTCGTCCGCCGGTGACCGCGGCGATCTACCCAGGCGCCCGCATGCAGGCCGAACAACAGGCTAGGCAGCCATACCAGCGCAGTGAGGTAGCCCATTTCGGCTGCGTTCGCATGCAGCACCAGGACGGCGGCCAGCGGGATCGCGATGCCGGAGATCTGGTCACCGAACATCGAGATGGTCTGCCCGCTCCAGTAACGACGGAACTGGCGCTCGCGCAGCAGCACCGGGACTCGGGCCGCGACACGTCGGCCTAGTCCGGCCCTGGCTCGCCTGGCAAGCCTCGCCTCGTCGGCACCGGAAGCCATCAGCGGTCCTCGGCGTGCGACTGCGGCGGGTCCGGGTTGCCGATGACCGGGTGAGCGACGTGGAGATACGACACAAGCCGGGAGCCGGCCGGCCGGAGTTCGGGCCTCGTCTGCCGCTCCAGGTAGACATCCACGAGCTCGCGGGTGCGCTCGGCCAGCCCGGCAAGCTCGGCAGCGGTGACGTAAAGGAACGTGTCGCCGAACTGCGCTGCCTCCTGCCACTTCTCGGGTTCGTCCGGCTTGGCCTCGAGCCAGCGCATCAGATCGCTGAAGTAGTGGTCGGCAATGATCGCCCGGAGCAGCCCTGCCGCCGCGTTCACCTGCGGGTCTTCGGCGTAGTCCGGCACGTTTGTGAACATCGTGGTCGGGCGCCACGGGCGTTCCCGGCCATGACCGCCGCCGGCTTCCTCGACGAGCCCGTACTTCGCCAGCTGCCGGAGGTGGAACGAGCAGCTGGCCGAGCTCTCGCCGAGCATCTCACCGGCCTGGGTCGCAGTGAGCTGTCCGTGGATGCGCAGCTGTCCGAGCAGCTTCAGCCGGACCGGATGAGCGAGCGCTCGTAGCGCCCTGGGGTCCGTGAGCCGCTTAACCGACCGCGTCGGGCTGTCTTCAGTCACGTAAGCAAAGATAGCTTTCCAAGCAGAGCTTTGGAAAGCTATCTTTGGATACATCCGCTGACGTTGCCGGTCGCCATAGCCGCGCCGAGGCAGGCGCGGTCGTTAGCAGAACGTCAGTCTGGCGCAGGCGATGCCGCGTCAGGCGAACGTTCGGCGGCAGCTTCGGCGTCGTACTCGCCGGCCGGATGGCCGGCCGGCAGCTGGTGCTTGGCAACACGCGCGGTCGGCGTCCGCGGCAGTTCAGCGACCTGCTGCCAGTAGCGGGGAACCTTGAAGGCCGCGAGCCGCCCCGCCGTGAACGCCCGCAGCTCGGCGAAGTCCAGCTGATCCACTCCTGCGGCCGGCACGACGAACGCCTTAACCTCTTCCTCCGACAGCTCCGACGGAACGCCTGTAACAGCGCACTCGAGCACCGCCGGGTGCGCGGTGAGGACGTCCTCGACCTCCAGTGGCGACAGGTTCTCCCCGCGCCGCCGGATCACCTCCTTGACCCTGGCGATGAACGTGTAGGTGCCGTCCCCGCCCACGGTCACCAGGTCGCCCGTGCGCAGCCAGCCGTCGTCCATCAGCGCCGCCGTCTCAGCCGACATGCCCCAGTAGCCCGGCGTCAGCACCGGGTTGCGCAATTCCAGCTCGCCCGAACCGCCCGGCCCGACGACTGCGCCCGCTTCATCAGTGACCCGCGCGTGATTGATGGTGCCGAGCACCGGGTGCTGGCGCACCTTGCCGAGCGTGCCGTACGGCCGGGCACCATGCGGCCAGATCAGCCCGTACGGCGACTCCGACATCGCATATCCGACCACGATCCGCAGGCCGAAGCGCCGCTCGATCTCGAGCTGCCGTTCCCGCTCCGGTGCCGGCCCGGTGTAACACAGCCGCAGCGGCGTATCTGCGTCGTCAGGCCGTTCCGGCTGGCGCATCAGGATCTCGAGCATCGCGCCGATCGCATTGAACTCGGTAGCACCGTGGCGCCGTGCCGTATCCAGGAACGTGCTGGCCGAGAAGCGCTCCGCCAGCACCAGCCCGGCCCCGCAGGCGAGCGAGCCCATCACCGAGTACGCGGGCGCATTCACGTGGAACAGCGGGAGAGTCGTCAGCATACGGTCGGCTGCAGTCAGCTCCATCCAGAACGGGAAGCCCTCCCCCGCCATCGCGTACGCCCGGTGGGTCTGCATCACCAGCTTCGACCGGCCGGTCGTGCCCGACGTCGGGATCAGTACGGCAAGGTCGTCGGGTCCGACGCCGGCATCGGGCAGGCTCGCATGCCGTGCGGCGGCGGTCATCGCCGCTGGATCAGCCCAGAGCTCCGGGGCGAGCGATACAACATCACGTACTTCCGGGAACGGGGCCGCCCGCGGCTGATCCCCGCCCGTCGGGCCGGTCTCGTTCCGGGCTGACGCCACCAGGTCACTCAGCCCGTGGTCAGTGATCAGCAGCCGCGGCTGCACCTGGACGATGAGACCCGCTAGCTCTGCAGCAGAACTGCGCGGATTGACCGCAACCGCCACCCCACCGAGGGCTGTCAGCGCGAGCCAGCACAGCAGATAGGGGGGCGTCGTCCGCGCGGTCAGCATGACCAGGTCACCCTTGCGGACACCGGTCGCGCGCAGGGCCTCGGCCGTCAGGCTGACTGCCGCCACTGCACCGCCGAACGTCAGCGCGCCGCCATCGCTGCGCAGCCAGACGCCGTCTGAGTCGCGGTCGGCCGCTGCCGCGAGCAGCCGCGGGATCGTGCCCGAGTACGCCGGGGAGGCCGACTCCCGGCTGGCTCACACCCGGCTGGCTCACTCCGCGCCCCGCCTCGTGTAGGTGGCCGTCAGCTCGTAGTCCTTGTCTGGCCCGGCCACGCGCCATGTCTCGGTGAAGCTGACCGGGCCTTGCGTGGTGACGGTGACCAGGTACTGATCGGCCCGGCACGGATGCTCTGCCTGCCAGCTGCCAGACCGCAGGTCGAGCCGGTAGAACTCCCGACCGTCGGCGAACCGGACGTCGGCCGCACCGTCGCCGCGGCCCCGGTAGATCAGGGTCCGGCTGGCTGGCCCGTGGTAACTGCCGAACTCAAGTTCCCCGTCTTCGGAGTACTGAAGCGCCTGGCCGTCGGCCGATGGCCGGAAGTGAGCCTGGCCCCGGAATACCCCGCGCTGGCCAGTACGGTGGTCGGCGATATGGCGTTCCAGCTGCCAGTCTCCGCTGAGATAGCCCAGGGTTCCGCTGCCGTCCACGGCCGCACCATACCGCCGGGACCCGGCTGCCGCAGAGCGAGGCCCGATCGTCGCAAGGGGGGCAGCGGCCGCTAACGGCTCAGCCTGTCCCGAATCGTACAACCCATCCCGAACACCTACGTGAGGCCCGAATAGCCCAAATGATAGAGTCCCTCGTCAGCCGGCCGTGCTCCGCGGCCCGCCCGAGGAGGATCTCCCGTGTCGTCTGTTGCCATCTCGCGTCCGCGCCCGCTGGTCCTCGGCGACCTGATCGCTGCCAGCCGGGGCAGGGCGACTCAAGCCGTACGGGATGTGCTGCTCGTCATCGGGGCAGCCGGACTCGTCGGCGCGCTGGCGCAGATCTCGATCCATCTGTCGTTTACGCCAGTGCCGATCACCGGTCAGACCCTTGGCGTCCTGCTGGCGGGCACCGCGCTGGGCTTCCGACGCGCGGCTGCGGCGATGGCCTTGTACGCGATCGCGGGAGTGGCGGGCGTGCCCTGGTTCGCGGGGCACACCTCCGGGTATGCCAGCGCGTCATTCGGTTACATCATCGGATTCTTCTTCGCAGCTAGCGCGTGCGGGTACCTGGCCCAGCGTGGCGCCGATCGCTCGGTGCTCAAGTCGGTGCCCGCGATGATCGCTGGCGAGATCGTCATCTACGCCTTCGGCCTGACCTGGCTCGCACTCGACCTCCACCTCGGTGCGGCGGCGACGCTGTCGGCCGGGTTCAGGCCGTTCGTGATTGGCGACGCGATCAAGGCCGCGATTGCCGCTGGCCTGCTCCCCGTCGCCTGGCGGCTGGCCGGTAACCGCCAGCAGGACGAGCCGCAGGTCTGACTTAGTCCTGATCGGCGGAGTCCGCCGTACCGCCGGAGTTCGGAGCGCCTGGCTGGTCCGCTGCGTCCGCCTCGTTCGCCGCGCCTGACTGCGCCACCGCGTCGGCTTCCTCGGCCGCCTTGGCGTGCCGACGCACCAGGGCCGCCAACGCGTCGAGTTCCGCTGCGAGCGCTGACCTGCCTCGACGGGTGATGGTAACCCAGGTCCGCGGACGGCGCCCTTCGTACCCTTTCTCGACTTTGACCATCCCGGCGTCTTCCAGCACCGTGAGGTGCCGGGACAGGTTGCCGGGCGTAAGGTCGAGCGCCTCGCGGAGGTAGCCGAACTCGGCCCGCCTGGCCTCAGACGTAATCGTCAGGATGCCGAGCCGATGCCGCTGATGCACCGTCTCGACTAGGCCATTGGTCGGGTGCTCGCCAGCTGGCTGCGCGGCCACTCAGCTCGCCTCGGCATCGGCGGGGCTCACGGGCCGCATTCGGCGTCGGCGCTGCACCGCCCAGGCGCCCGCCCCCGACAGCAAGAGCGCCAGGGCGGGCAGCACCACGTTCGGCAGGCCGTTCACCGCCGGGCTCAGGCTCCAGCCCAGCTTGTAGATCACGTTCTCGATGTCGCAGAGGCTGGCGACCAGCGACAAGGCGAGGAAGCCAGCCGCGACGGTGATCACGTATCCGCGGGCCGGGGTGCGCAGGCCGACCCGGTTGCCGCGCCACCGATACCACATGGCCGTAGCGGCCACGCCGATCAGGATTGCCGCCAGCCAGTAGTAGCCCATGTAGACGTTGGGAGGGATCCCAAAGGCGCCCAGGTAATCCGACCGTAGGAACGCCGGACCAGCCGAACCTGGATTTTTGTACACACCGGGCCTTGCCGGGAGGTGCTGGATGTAGAACGGATCGACGCGCACGTGGAGCAGCCCGAACAGCACAAGCGGGAACCAGTACGCGTGCCGCGCTAGCCGGGTCTGTCTGCGGACCGCTGCTACGCCGCCGAGCAGCTCCTCAGGCGTCTCTACCGCGTAAGCGCCGTGCACCCCGCCCTGGCCTGGCGAGCCGGCGGCCGTGCTCTCGGCCCGCTCGGCTCCCTCATCGCTAGCGGCATGGCGGCCGGCACCGCCGTCGTCGTCAGACGCATGGCGGGCCGCATCGCGCTCATCGTCACCCGAGCTAGGCCCGGTTCCCTCTGCACCATCCGACATCTGGTCCCTTCGGCTTTGGATTGCCATTAGCTTTGCACAGCCAACTAGTTGGCGTCAACCAATCTCACGTCACAGCCCGGTACAGTCAGGGCAGAGTACGAGAACGTCCGGGACAGCGAGCACGTGACACATGGGCGATGGGGCTGGCGAGTTGTCTGATACTGGAGCACCGCGCGCGGCCGACTGGACAGCGGGCATGGGATCGTGGACGGTCGGCGTGCGCACAGTCGCGGTGCTCACCGGCGCTGGCATCTCCACCGACTCCGGTATCCCGGACTTCCGGGGGCCTTCCGGGATCTGGACCAGGGATCCGGCTGCCGAGAAAATGTCGACATACCAGGTCTACGTCTCCGATCCAGCTGTGCGGCAGCGTTCATGGCAGGCCCGGCTGTCGCACCCCGCCTGGACGGCGAAGCCCAACGCTGCGCATCTCGCCCTCGCCACGCTCGCCGCCAGCCCGATCGACACCGCTGTGATCACGCAGAACATCGACGGCCTGCATCAGCGCGCGGGCACGCCTGCAGATCGTGTCCTCGAGCTGCACGGCTCGATGTACGCGGTTGTCTGCGTCAGCTGCGAGGCGCGGACGTCAATGTCCGGCGCACTCGCGCGGGTCCGGGCGGGCGAGGCAGACCCGCCGTGCTCCGATTGCGGCGGCATCCTGAAGTCGGCGACGGTCATGTTCGGCCAGGCGCTTGATGCCAAGGTGCTCACTCGTGCCGCCGCGGCGGCCGGATCAGCCGATCTCTTCCTGGCGGTCGGCAGCACCCTCACGGTTGAGCCTGCAGCCTCACTGTGCGCCGTCGCCACAGAGGCAGGCGCCAGGCTCGTTATCGTGAACCGCGACCCGACTCCGTACGACCGCCTGGCCACAGCCGTCATCAGTGAGCCGATCGGCGAGGTCGTCCCGAGGATCGTTGACCGGCTGCTCACCGACTAGACCGCTGACGAAGCAGACGCCTGTGAGTCCGCCAGAAGCCAGCGAGCGCACCTACGGCACGACAGTGACAGGCCATTTGCCGGCCTTCACGAGCCGGACCGCCAGCGAGCCGACGAAGCGGTGCCCGGCATGCGCAGAGGCCCCGACGACGATCGCGTCGGCGCGCACCTCATCCGCGATGCGCCTGATCTCGCTGTACGGGTCACCCCTGGCGGCGATGAAGGTGATCGAGATGCCGAGCTCGGCCGCGATCACCTGAGCCCGCGCATCCATCTGCGCCGCGGTCTCACGGAACGCCTGGTCCTGCGCTACCGTCAGCGCCGCGCCACCCGGTCCGGCCGCGCCGAAGCCAGCCAGCGGCGCCACGAACACCGCCACGATCCGCGCTCGCTGCCTGCGAGCCAGGCCGGCCGCGTACCAGCCAGCCCGGATCGAGGTTGTCGAGTCGTCAACGCCGACCAGGATGACGGACGGACCGTCCGTGCCCAGCTCGAACGACGAAGTCGATTCACTGTCCGCGGAGGTCATGCGACCTCACCGCTGCCCATATCGGCACAGTCTAGAAGTAACGGCTGGCCGGCGTCGCCCGGAGGCTGCCAGCGATCTAGCTCTAGCCGACAGCCGCAGACCGCAGCCAAGATGTCCGTAAACGCTGGCGCCGATGGCGCCACCAGGCCCGAGGAGGCTGTCACCATCACCGGCCCAGCCCACACCGCCGCCAGCGCGGCCTACCCAGATAGCCCGGAACTGGCCGCCCCATTGCCGCCGTGGCGCGTGCTGGACATGTCGCAGGCCATTTCCGGCCCGTACGCGGCTCGCATCCTGAGCGATCTCGGTGCCGATGTGCTGCGTATTGAGGGTCCGCGCACCGACGTCACCGACTTGTTCGGGATCGTCATTGACGGGCGGGCTGGAATGTATGCGCAGATGAACGCGGGCAAGCGGAACCTCGGCATCGATCTCGCCGTCCCTGGCGCAGCCGGGCTGATCCGCGACCTAGCCGCGCATGCTGATGTACTGATCGAGAACTTCCGCCCCGGCGTGATGGACCGGCTGGGGCTGGGCTACGACCGGCTGTCTGCCGCCAACCCGCAGCTGATCATGCTCTCGGTATCTGGGTTCGGTGCCACCGGTCCGGACGCGGGCCGGCGCGCGCTTGCTCCCGTTATCCACGCCGAATCCGGTCTGCTGGCCAGGCAGGCCGAGCTGGACGACCGAGAGCCGGCCGACCTGCCACTTGCCCTCGCCGACACGGTGACCGGACTGCACGCCGCCATTGCCGTGCTGGCTGCGCTGCATCAGCGCGCCGTCACCGGTCTCGGCCAGCACATCGGCCTGAGCATGCTGGCAGCCGTAGCTGCCAGCGACGACCATGCCCACGCGGCGATCGACGGCAGCACCGAGCCGTACAGCTCGCGTGGCACCATCTGGCAGGCGCCCGGCGGCCCGATCCTCATCGCCGCGCCGCCCAAGCATGCCTGGGTCATGCTGCACCGCCGAGGCCTGATCACCGACCCTGCGCCGGGAGCTACCGACCTGGACAGCAAGGTGCGGCTGCGACAGCAGGCGATCCAGGACTGGATGCTGACATTCGCCGACCGCGACGTCCTGATCACGGCGCTCGAGAGCGCGGGAGTCGCCTGGGCCAACCTGGCAGACAGCGCAAATGTCTTCGCCGACGGGACGCACACGGCCAGCCTTCCCGGCACAGCCCGCCGGGTCGTGGCGCTGCCATACGACTTCTCGGCGGCAGCGGCCAGCGTCCGGCGTGCGATCGCGCGGCGTGGCGAGCACAACGCGGACGCACTGGCTGACTGGCTCGGCCTGAGCGCCGCGCAAATCGACGAACTGGCCGCGACTGGGGTGCTGTTGTCGGGCTAGCTTGCTGGCGCCCGACCAGCGGCCTGGGCTGGGAGTCTGCCGATTTTCGTGCTGATACCAGCACGAAAATAGTGGCCATAGCGATATGATGGGAGCACGTAATTCCACGAAAGCGGGAGTATGGCAGATCCAGGGACTATCGCCAGCTGCGAAGCCTGCGGCCGGTCTCTGCCGGGCCGACGAGGTAGAGGCAGGCCAAGGCGCTACTGTGATGCAACCTGCCGCAGCGCCGGACGCCGCCAGCGCGAGCGCAGCACCCGCGGTATAGAGACGTCTGTCAAGGCTGAATTGACACTTCATGACCGTCAGCATTATCTTGACGGAGTGGGCGCGTCCGGCCGCTCGGCTGAGCTGACCGCAGGCCGGGTCACTACGGTGGCCGGCCGGCTTGGGACTGAGCTGACTCAGACAGGGGCAGAGTCAGCGCTGGCCGCGATGGCGTCGGCCCGTGAGCTCGCGACGCTGGCGAACGCAGCGCTGCAGGCGGCCGTCGATCGTGCCCGCGCGGCCGGCTACAGCTGGAAGGAGATCGGCGATGTGCTCGAGACAACCAGGCAGGCGGCATTCCAGCGGTTCGGACGGCCGCTGGACCCGCGGACGGGTGAGCCGATGACCCGGGCCGTGCTGCCCGGTGCGGCGGAGCGGGCGATCGCGATCTTTGCCGACATCGCGGCCGGCGAGTGGGAAACAGCGCGCGCAGACTTCGGCCCGACGATGCTGGAGGCGGTCAGCGCCAGCCGGCTTGCCGCCGTCTGGGCGCAGATGGCCGCCCTCATCGGCCGCTACGAAAGCATGGGCGAGCCCTTCACGCACGCGCTCGGTGAGCACACGCTCGTCGACATCCCGCTTCATTTTGAAGCGGGCGAGGCCGATGGCCAGGTGGCGTTCGATTCCGATGGCGCCGTCGCGGGCTTGTTCGTCCGCCCGGCCGGGCAGCAGTGAGCACCTGGCAGGGCTGGCTCACCACGGCAGTGCTCGAATCGCCATGATCCGGGAGACTTGGCGTCCGGATAGGACGCGAACTTTACATCCGGGCTATCCGGCCTCCGCTCAGAAGTCTTCCTCGAAGCTGACCGTGCCGGTGACCCCGACCTGATACGCCGAGACCCGCCGCTCGAAGAAGTTGGACAGCTCCTGGACGTCCTGGAGTTCCATGAACTGCAGCGGATTCGCCGAACCGTACAGCGGCTTGATGCCGAGCCTGACGAGCCGCCGGTCCGCGACGTGCTGGAGGTACTCGCGCATGCTGGCCAGCGACAGGCCGGGGATGCCCGGGCCGAGCAGGTCCTCGGCGAACTGCACCTCGCACTCCACGGCCTCGGCCAGCATGTCACGCACCCGTCCGGCCAGCGCGGCGTCGAATAGCTCGGGCTCCTGCGCCCGCGCGGTGTCGACGACGTCGAACGCGAACGCCATGTGCATGGACTCGTCGCGGAAGACCCAGTTCGTGCCCGACGCCAGCCCGTTCAGCAGTCCGCGCGAGCGCAGGAAGTACACGTAGGCGAACGCGCCATAGAAGAAGAGTCCCTCGATGCACGCCGCGAAGCAGACGAGGTTGAGCAGGAACGACCGCCGGTCGGCCACCGTCCGCAGCTCACGCAGCGCATTGATCGAGTCGATCCAGCGAAAGCAGAACTCGGCCTTCCGCCGGATGGACGGAATGTTCTCCACCGCCGCGAACGCCGCGGCCCGCTCCCCCTCGTCCGGCACGTATGTATCCAGCAGCGTCAGGTAGAACTGCACGTGCACGGCTTCCTCGAACAGCTGCCGCGACAGGTACAGGCGCCCTTCCGGCGAGTTGACGTGCTGGTACAGATTCAGCACCAGATTGTTCGCCACGATTGTGTCGCCGGTAGCAAAGAAGGCGACCAGGCGGGAAACGAGGTGGCGCTCGGCCGGTGTGAGCTTGCGAAGGTCGCTGAGATCGGAGTGGAGATCCACCTCCTCGACGGTCCAGGTATTGCGGATCGCATCCCGGAACCGGTCGTAGAACTGCGGATAGCGCATCGGCCGCAGCGTCAGGTCCATGCCCGGATCCAGGAGCAGGTGGCGGGCTGCAGCGGGCTCACTGGGTCCGGCCGCGGCGCCGAGCCCGGCCGTCACTGGCACGCCTCGCACGTCTCCGGGTTCTCCAGCGAGCACGCCACCGCCGACCCTGGCTCCGCTGACTCCAGCACGTCGGATCCGGGCACAGGCGCCGGCACTGTGGCCTGCTGGATCCGGGTCACGGGCCGGGAGCGCAAGTAGTACGTGGTCTTCAGCCCTGCCTTCCACGCATGCAGGTACATCGACGACAGCTTCCCGATCGACGGCGCGGCCAGGAATAGGTTCAGCGACTGGCTCTGATCGATGTATGGCGCCCGCGCAGCGGCCATGTCGATCAGCGCACGCTGCGGCAGTTCCCACGCCGTCCTGAAGAGCTCACGCGACTCCGCCGGCAGCGCGGCGATGCCCTGGACCGAGCCATCCGCCAGCTTCATCGCGTCCCGGACGTCCTGCGTCCACAGCCCGTGCGCCTTCAGCTCAGCCACGAGCGCGGCGTTAACCTGCATGAACTCGCCCGACAGCGTCTCGCGCTTGAACAGGTTGGAGACCTGCGGCTCGATGCACTCGTAGCACCCGGCGATCGAAGCGATCGTCGCCGTCGGCGCAATGGCGATGAGCAGGGAGTTTCGCAACCCCGTTCCCGCGATGCGCGTACGCAACGCGGCCCACCGGTCCGCCTGCGTTCCGGTGACGCCCCACAGGTCGGGCTGGAGCTGGCCCGCCGCGGCGCGCGTCAGCGCGAACGCCGGATGCGCACCATGCCGGTCCGCCAGGTCGGCCGACGTCTCGAGCGCGGTGAGGTAGATTTCCTCGGCGATCCGGCTAGACAGGTCACGTGCCGCGTCGCAGCCGAACGGCAGCCGTAGCGCGAACAGCACGTCCTGCAGGCCCATCACGCCCAGGCCGACCGGCCGCCAGTGCGGGTTGGACGCGGCCGCCTGCTGGCTCGGGTAGTAGCCAATGTCGATCACCCGGTCCAGGAACGGCAGCGCGACCCGCACGGTTGCCCGCAGCTTCGCCCAGTCCATCGCGGCTGTCCCATCCGGCGCTGCGGTGAGGTGCTGCGCAAGGTTAATCGAGCCGAGATTGCAGACCGCGGTCTCGGCGTTGCTCGTCACCTCGATGATCTCGGTGCACAGGTTCGACAGGTGCACCACGTTCCCGGCCTGCGCCGTCTGGTTGCACCTGGCGTTCGAGCTGTCCTTGAAGGTCATCCAGCCGTTGCCGGTCTGCGCGAGCGTCCGCATCATTTTCGCGTACAGCTCACGCGCCTTGACGCGCCGGACGACGCGGCCATCGGCTTCGGCCTTCCGGTAGGCCTGATCGAACGCCTCACCCCAGAGGTCGGGCAGCTCAGGCACCACGTCGGGATCGATGAGCGACCACACCTCGTCGGCCTCGACCCGGCGCATGAACTCGTCCGGGATCCAGTTGGCGAGGTTCAGGTTGTGCGCACGGCGCGCGTCCTCGCCGGTATTGTCACGCAGCTCGAGGAACTCCTCGATGTCCGGATGCCACGGCTCGAGGTACACGCAGGCCGCGCCCTTGCGGCGGCCGCCCTGGTTCACCGCCGCGACCGACGCGTCCAGCGTGCGCAGCCACGGGACGATTCCGTTGGACAGGCCGTTCGTGCCGCGGATCAGCGCGCCCCGGGAGCGGACCCGCGACCAGGCAATGCCGATCCCGCCGGAGAACTTGCTCAGCTGGGCGACCTGCGCGTACCGGGCGTAGATCGAGTCCAGCTCGTCTCGCGGCGAGTCGACCAGGAAGCACGACGACATCTGCGCGTGCTTCGTGCCGGAGTTGAACAGCGTCGGTGAGCTCGGCAGGTACGCAAGCGAGGACATCAGCCGGTAGAAGCCGATCGCCTCGGCAGGCATTCGGGATAGCCCGCACGCGACGCGCAGCAGGAAGTACTGCGGCGTCTCGAGCACGAGCCGGCTCGATGGGTGGCGCAGCAGGTACCGGTCGTACACGGTCTTGATGCCGAAGTACTCGAACTGCAGGTCGGCGCCATCGTCGACGGCGAAGTCGAGCTTGCGCGCGTTGTCCTTGACCAGCTTCGCAGTCTCATCGCCGATCAGGCCCTCGGCGTGGGCGAGTGCGACCGACTGGCTGAACGAGGCAATGCCCTGCCCGCGCACTTCCTTGGCGATGTAGCCGGACAGCAGCCGGGCGGCCAGGCGCGAGTACTGCGGCTCGGTCGCTATCATCTCCGCCGCCGTCTGGATCGACAGCCGGTCCAGCTCCGCGGTCGTCGCGCCGTCGTACAGGCCGCTGATCGTCTTTGTCGCGACGCGCATCGGATCCACGTCATCCAGGTCGCCGACCCAGCGCTGCACTGCGCGCACGATCTTGCTGACGTCGACGGGCTCGCTCTCGCCATTGCGCTTGCGCACCTGCATGGTCGCCGCCATCTCCGCTCCTCCAGTTGGTCCGCCCACGACGAGTACCGCACGAACACCATATGTAGGAGGTCTGACATTTCTCTGGCACCACATGTTGGGTCGGCGTGTCGCGCTCTATGCTGGCGCGTTTGCCGGCATGCTGGCTGCGACATACCGTGTTGAGTGTTGTGATCAGCGATCGGGGGTTCCTCATTGGCAGCCACCAGCGGGCCCGCCACACCCGATCGCGACCGCGCCGAAACATGCCTGCGGTTGCAGGCCGAAGCCGAGCTGCAGCGGGCGCTCGGGTTCCGTCACGGCGTCGTGCCCGACATCCTGGAGTGGCGCCAGCGGCGCGACGAGATCCGGCCGATCCAGCGTTCCCGAGCTGGCGAGCACTGGCTATCTAGCGGCTGGAAGGTGCCGGGAGACCCACGTCCCGCCACCGAGTGCCTGCTCCGTATCTCGACGCTGGGACGTGCGCTGGCAGCAGCGGGTGCCATCGATGACGCGACCGCTGCCGAGGTGCTAGCTGACCTGCAAGCTGCCTTGGCCGTCCGCAGCCTGATACCGAAGGAGCAGTTGCTCGGGAGTCCAATGCGGAGCTTTGCCAGCTTGTACTTCCCTGGGCAGCGAATGGTGCGTACGCCCAGGTCACCCGCGGTGCCAGTGCGGCTCATGGCGGCCGGCACCGTGGCCACGGTTTACGTTGAGAACCAGCCGGTGCGCGTCTGCCTCGGATCGATGGTGATCGACGGTGCGTCAGCCACGGTCAGCATCACGGCCAGGCTCGCGTCCGGCCACGCAGCGCCAGCGCCGCTGCCCGTAGCCTGGGAGATCCTGAACTCCTGCACGGCGACTGACGACCTGGGCAGCAGCTACGGACTGCACTTCAGCGGCAGCGGAGCCGACGACAACTGGGCAGGCCGGCTGCATGTCTCGCCGGCCCCGCCCGCGATACTCCGGTGGCTTGACTTCAGCCTGCCGGGCGCCGACCCGGTCCGGCTGCGGCTGGACGCCACGCCGCGCGTTCTGCCGACCAGCACGCTGTCGCTCCCGGCGGGCGAATCGGCAGACCGGTACCTCGATGCACAGACTGTCGAGCTACTCGCGGCTGACGACGGCGAGGACGGTAAGGACCCACTCGTCGTGTGGGCGGCCCGCGGCTTGCTCGAAGCTGGAGTTCTGACTCCGCTCAACCCGGCACTACGTCGACTGACGGCGGTGGCTAGCCAGCTGGGCCTCGAGCTGCCGGTACCGCTGGCCGTGATCCCGCCGGGCCCGCTGCCCGCTGACTGGCTCAGCCTTCTGGACCGCTGGGACTGCCACGACGGTCCGACTGGCATTGTGCCCGTTGCTGCGCACCTCCCCGAGCTTGGCGGCGCACAATGCGCCATCACCGACATTCAGTCCGCCCCCGAAGTCGCGACGATCCAATTGCACGCACGGGGCTGGCCCGAACCAAGTTCCCACCAACCGTGGCGCGACCGGTTCCGCTGGTCCGCCCGGGATGACGTAGGCGGCTGGTACGTGACTAGCGTCAAAGGCTGGTCCTTCAGCGATTCGACTGCCGATCTGACGCTGGGACTGCGTCCAGCCATCAACCCCGCAGCACGGCAACTGCAGGTCATTCTCAGCGGCAGGACCGGCGAGGTCAGCATGAACGTGCCGCTGGACTGGCAGGAGGGGCTGTGAACTCGCCTTGGTGGGCCGCGTTCGGGCCAGTCGAGACTCAAGTCAGCTGTGGTTCCGGCCAGCACAGCGTGCGCTGGGCTGACGGGACGCTGCATCCGCTGGAGCATGCGGACGTGGAGGGCGAAATTGTCCTGGCCGCGCTCGGCGGCGATGCCACCCCCTGCCTCGACCTGGTCAGGACCTGGGCAGGGCACAGCGACGATCTCGTCGTGCTCGCGCTCACAGCCAGATCGGCCGACGACCTAGTGACGATCACGACAGCGGAGATAGAGGAGCTCGCGGCGCAGGGGCATCCCCCAGTCCATAGTCGCCGCACTGGGCTCAGAGGGCACGTCACCTTCCGCGGTGGCAGTGCCTTCACTAGCGGTCCAGCTTCGGGATCCGCTGCGTCCTGGGGGCGGGTCATGGTCGGCGGTGCCCCGGCCCAGCTAGTTCAGGAGGGCGACCAGAGTCGGCACGAGTTGCTGCGACTCCTGGCTCTCGGTAGGCCGTTCCAGCTGCGGCTGTTTGGTGCCGTTGCACATGCGTGGTCGGCCCATGGCCCGCGTGCCGCCCAGGCAGACCGCGCGCGGCCGGCCCTGACGGCGGCCCTGACAGGTCGCCTGGCGCCGGCGGCGGCACGCTGGCTCGATGTCGATCTCACTGAGATCGAGGACGCCCTCTATTCCGGACCCGGCTGGGGTGCGATCGGGCTGGACGGTCCGGCAGGCGAAGTCCGGCTAAAGGTATGGCTGCCGGTTAGCTGGCTAGCCTGGGTGTGGGCCCCTGGCCTGGCCGTCGTGGATGGCCACTTCGTGGTCAGGGTTCAGCATGCCGCGTGGCCCACGGCCCAGGTCCTCGCGATCAGCGCACCCGGCCAGGCCCCGGTCGAGCTGACCGTCAGACATGAAGGTGACCGCTGGACGATCGTTCGGCGTTAGCCAGCGACGGTGGTTATCGCATTGCAGCCGCGAGATTCGCGTCATATCGTCTTGGTTGTTCCCGGCGGCGATCGGGGGTCCTAGTGACAGCCGCAAGCGAGCAAGCCGTGCCTGACCGCAGGCGCGCGGAGACATACCTGCGCTTGCAGGCGGAGGCTGAACTGCGGCGGGCCCTCGCAATGCCGGACTATAAGCCGCCGCGCGAGCACCGGACATCGAGCCTCGTCAGCTATGCCGCTCACGCGCGTCGCATGCGGCGCCGCCGTGCCATCGTGGACCGGATCATGCGGCAGCACGCCCGTGCACCGGCTCAGGCTGGCCGCCAGGTCACGCGCGGACCTGCCGATCAGCCAGAGCGCCAGGCTCGCTCCCTGCTGGCGGCGTTGCAACGGAGCGCGACCTCGTCGCTGACCCTCGCCCGCTCGGCAGCCAGCCCGCTCGCGCCGTGGCTGCACCAGTTCTGGCGCCACGCGGCATACCGGCGCGATCAGATCCGCCGCTCCGCCTGGCATCTGCGGAGGCGCGTGCGCAGGCGGCTTCCCCAGCGGTTTCGCGGCCGGAGTCACGAGCCTTCGCCAGCGGAAGCATGCGCAGAGCGGGTGGGCGCACTGGCCAGCGTCCTCGCGGCGGTCGGCGCCATCAGCACGCAAACGGAAGCTGAGGTGGTGGCCGATTTCGCGTTCGCGCTCGCAGCCCGCAGCCGGCTCGAGCCGGATGCGCTGCTCGGCGACTTCGGCTTCTCCAGCCATCGCCTGGCCGGCCGGGGACGCCCGCATCCAGCTCCGGGCGCCCCGCCGGTCGCGCGACCCGTCGGCCTTGCCGCGGCCGGCGAGGTCGAGGGCGTCAGGGTGCGCTTCTACCTCGGTGTTCTCGTGTTTGACCAGGGCAGCGTCACGCTCACTATGCAGGCCAGGTTCCCGCCCGAAGCGTTCGAGCATGATCACTACACGGACCCGATGTTCCACGCGCTCAGCGAGGTGCGCGCCATCGACGACCGGGGCGGGACCTACCAGGCGCACTTCAGCGGTGGTGGCGGAGCGGGCACGTGGGAGGGTCGGCTGCATCTGATTCCACCGCCTGCAGCGGGCCTGCGCTGGCTGGACGTTACACTGCCCGGCGCCTCTGCCGTTCGCGTCCGGATGGACACCCCGCCTGCCGATCTGCGGGTTACCGCGGAACCAGTGACAATGACGGCAGCCGAACGTCTCATCGATGCGCAGGCTGCCGGGCTGCTGCTCGCCAGCACGACCGACGCGGCGCAACTCCTCAGCGGTGAGGACACGCCCAACGTGGCCAGAATCGCTGCCGACCTGCTTGCGGCAGGCGTGATCACGACTAGCAGCAAGTCGCTGCGCCGTCTGGCGGGAGCGGCTGCGCGCTTCGGGGTGCGGCTGCCCGGCTCGCTCGCGGCGATCCAGCCCGCCGATCTGCCAGCGGACTGGCTCAGCCTGCGCGCGAGAGCCGGCCGGACCGGCGGGCCAACTGGCGTTATCCCTGTTGGTGCCGTCCTGCCAGAGGTAGACGGAGCGCGGTGCGTCATCGGGGACCTGTCGTCCGACGCGGACTCGGCGACCGTGCAGGTGCACGCGCGAGGCTGGCCGGAGTTCTGGCATGAAGGCGGCCTGCGCATCGAGCAGTTCCGGTGGACCGCGCGAGACGATCTCGGCGGCTGGTACGTACTCGACCATAGCGGCGGGAGCTACAGCGATGACGAGGCTGACCTCGACTTCAGGTTCAGCCCCGCGCTCGATTCGCGGGCCCGTTTGCTGGACATCATCCTCACGGGCACGACCACGCAGGTCAGCGTTACCGTGCCACTTGACTGGCGGGAGGGCGCGTGAGTCCGAGTTGGTACGCGGCCTTCGCGCCCGCCGAAGCGCCGCTGCGCTGTGGCGAGGCCGAGCACCGGCTGCGCTGGGTGGACGGGACGCTGCGGGCAGTGGATCATGCCGATGCTGAGGGCGAGCTGGTCCTTGCCGCGCTCGGCGGTGACACCAGCCCGTGCCTTGACGTGGTCAGGGCGTGGGGCAGGCATAGTGACGATCTCACCGTGCTGATGGTCGGGCCGCGGTCGCCCGTCGACGCAGTGACGATTCCGGCCGCAGCCCTACAGGAGGCCGATCTGCTTCGCAGCGCCGGGCACGCGGCCGCCAGTGTTGCTCATGTGCACACGTTCTACGCGCACAGTCGGCCACGCAGGCTCGTCAGGCGCTCGTCCGGGTGGTCCGGGTACCGGCCGCTCGTGTCGCGCAGTTTCGCTGGCCGGGCCGGGATCGGCTGGTCTGGGCCGGACGTTGGCCAGGACCGGCTCGAGCGGCTCCTCCTGCTTCGGCTGCTCGCGCTAGGGGCGCCGTTCCAGCTCCGGCTCGCGGCCGCGGTCGCGCAATCCTGGTCCGCTGACGGCGAGCACGCTGCCCAGGCTGAGCGCGCGAGGCCGGCGCTGACGGCAGCGCTCACCGGTCGGGTGGCGCCGGCGGCCGCGCAGTGGCTGGGCATCGATCCGGACGAGGTGGACGCGACCATCTACGACGGGACCGGCTGGGGCGAGATGACGGGCGTCAGGACTGACGCGAACGCGCGACTGGTGGCGAAGCTCCCGGTTGCCTGGCTATCGAGAGTGTGGGCGCCGGGCTTCGCGGTGGTCGGCTCGCACCTGGTCGTCGCGGTGCTGCGAGTGGCCTGGCCGCACGCCCGCGTGATCGCGCTCCGCTCGCCTGGTCAGGACCCGGTGGAGCTCAGCATCCGGCAGGACGAGGAACACTGGAGCGTGACGTCGCGGTAGCGCGCAGCGCGACGGTGTGACTAGCAGGGAGCACACGTGGCTGAAACTGGACGAGCCGCACGGCAGCGGGCTGCAGCGGAGGCACTCGGCGTCGCCGTGGCGGCGCGGGTGCCGGTGCTGCTGTGGGGCGCGCCGGGCACTGGCAAGACATCGGCGATCCGGGCGATGGCCCGCGCGATGGACTGGCCATGCGAGACCGTGATCGCTTCCATCAGGGAGCCGTCGGATTTCGCCGGCCTGCCTGTCGTGATCGGCGAAGACGTACGGTTCGCACCGCCGGCCTGGGCACGGCGGCTGGCCGAGGCCGGCCATGGCCTGCTGTTCCTCGACGAGCTATCGACGGCACCGCCGGCTGTGCAGGCGGCACTGCTGCGTGTCGTGCTGGAGCGGGTTGTCGGTGACCTGGAACTGCCGCCGGACGTCGCTGTAGTGGCCGCAGCGAACCCGCCGGAGCAGGCAGCGGACGGCTGGGACTTGTCCGCACCGCTCGCCAACCGGCTGTGTCACCTGCCCTGGGACATCGACCCGCTCGCCGTCGCCGACGGGCTCGCGGCCGGATTCCCGGCGCCGGAAGTACCCGCGCTCCCCGACGGCTGGGAGCTGGAGCAGCACCTGGCGCTTGCCCTCGTCGGGGCGTTCCTGCATGCCCGGCCGGCCCTCGCCTCGGCGCCGCCTACCGATGCCACAACCGCCGGCCGGGGCTGGCCAAGTCCGCGGACCTGGGAGATGGCCGCCCGGCTGTGGGCTGCGAGCGGCGCCGCCGGAGCGTCCGGTGAGGCACGTTCAGCCCTGGTTGTCGGCGCGGTCGGCGACGGAGCCGGTGCAGAGTTCCTGGCCTGGCTGATGGAGATGGACTTGCCCGACCCCGAGGCAGTACTGGCGGACCCGAAGTCGTTCCGGCTGCCGAAGCGCGCGGATCGCGCCTACGCGGCGGTGGCGGCGGTGGCTGCCGTGGTGGAAGCTGATCCGACACCGCAGCGGTGGCAAGCCGGCTGGCAGGTACTCGGCCTCGCGGCGAACTCCGCACCGGATGTCGCGGCGGTAGCAGCGCGCGTACTCGCCCGGTGCCGACCCGACGGGGTGCCGTTGCCCGCCGAAGTGCGGTTGTTCGCGCCAGTGCTGCGCGACGCCGGGCTCTTGCACGGCTGAGGTGAGCATGGCGGCGCCCGACGCGAGCAGCGCAATCTCAGGGCTTGCTGCGGCCCGCCTATGGGCCGCTGCTCGCTATCCGTATCTGGCCAGCGGGATCTTCGGCGCCAGAGTCGTCGCCGCACCTGGCATCGCGACAGTCGCGGTCGATCCGGGCTGGCGGCTGTGGGCCGACCCGGAGCTCACCGCGAACTGGACGGCTGCCGAACTCGGCAGCGTGATTGTGCACCACGTCTGTCATCTCCTGCGGGAGCATGGCCCGCGTGCCGGGCTGGCGGGCGTGCGGCCGGACGAAGCCACGACCTGGATTCGCAGCGCCGATGCCGAGATCAACGACGATCTCGTGCCGGCCGGACTCACTCTGCCGGGCGACCCTATGCTGCCTGATCATCTGGGCTGCCCGCCAGGCCAGCTTGCCGAGCAGTACTTCACCGCCATCAGGATCAGGACCGGACCGGGACAGCACCCAGGCACGGTAGCCGGTGACGGCGATGGTGACCCGCGTGCTGGCAGTGCCGGAAGCGGAGGCCAGCTGGACTGCGGCAGCGGCGCGGACGGGTTCGGGCGGCCGTGGGAGTCTGGCCAGCCGTCAGCGCTGCCGCCGTGGCAAGCGCGCCTGCTGCAGCGCCTCGTTGCGCAGCAGGTGCTCGCCGGCAAGCAGGCCGGGCACGTGCGGCCGGCCTGCTCCGCTGGGCGGCCGAGGTACTCGCACCCAGGGTCGACTGGCGCAAGGCGCTGGCAGCCGAGCTTCGCAAGGCAGTCGCCGACACCGCAGGCGCTGTCGACTACAGCTACCGCCGACCGTCCCGTCGCGCAGCCGCCGTCGGCAACGTCGTGCTGCCCGCACTCCGTCGCCCCGTCCCCGAGGTTGCCGTCGTGTGCGACACCTCCGGCAGCATGTCCGAGGACCTGCTGGCAGCCAGCCTGGCCGAGGTCGAGGGACTGCTGGGTGCCCTCGGCCTGGCCCGCAGGCTGCGCGTGCTGGCCTGCGACACCGCGGTCGGGCCAGTCAAGCGCGTCAGTTCGGCCCGGCAGGTGGAACTCGTCGGCGGCGGCGGCACGGACATGGGCGCCGGGATTGCCGCCGCCGCGGCGCTGCGCCCCCGCCCCTCCATCATCGTCGTGCTTACCGACGGTTACACGCCATGGCCGGACGGCGCGCCGCGCGGCAGCAAGGTTGTGGTCGGACTGCTCGGCCAAGACGCACCCGACGCGCCGGACTGGGCCCGCGCCATCCGCGTGCCGAGCTAGCGCGCCGGCACTGGCAGGTCGCGAAGGTCCGGGGTGACCCAGCGGCCCCGTGCCTCTGGACTGCCAAGTAGCCGGGGTGAGTAAAAGTGTCCGAGCAGATCGGGATCGAGCAGCTGCGGGTTCCTGTTGAGGAACTCCGCAAACGTGTCGGCCGGCCAGCGCTCACGATGGACCGCCACGCACCGTACCCAGGACCTGGTGATCGTCTCGTGGAACCGGCTTTCCTGGCCGTGCGCGGCAGCTACCTGGCGGATGGCTCCGGCCACCGCGTCGGCCGCCTGGTCAGGATCGTGCGTCGCGAGATAGCGCCATGCGAGTTCCAGATGCTGGCGATGACCGAAGCCGTCACCGCGGCCGACGATCTCGTGCAGGACTCGCTGGCCTTCCTCGTCCATAATGCGATCCTAGCGGGCGCGGCCGGGCCGCCATCTTCGCCAGACCAGGTAGCAGGGCAGTATCAAGCCGGGCAGGCAGTGCACCGCGAGCACGCCTGCCAGGTCCGGGCCGCCCCAGTCGTTCCGATAGCTCGCCGCGTCGCCCCAGTGCACGACGAACAACTCGGCAACGGCCCGGCCGGTCAGATACAGGCCCACGACCGTCGCCGCGATCAAGGCGGCTCTCTTCATGATCTGCTCCTCACGGTTACTGTCACCGTAGGAGCGCGAAGCCTGACCAGACATCAGGTGCATTCCCGGATTCGCCCAGGAGTTACCCCGATCCCAGTCAGGGTTCGCGGCCTCAGGCTACGCATGATCGTTGTTGATCCAGGGGGCCTATAGCCCCCCTAGCGTCACAACGATCAAGAATCGCGCCGGACCGACTCAGCGGGCGGACGCGACGGGATGCCAGCGCACGATGCGGAAGCCGTAACGGACCGCCTTGGCGAGCCCGTCCCGGTCGAACTGACCGTCGGGTTCGCGCGGAACTCCTATGAATGACGCGGACCGCGGGTTCGCGGCCGCCATCAGGACTAGCAGCCTGCCGATCTCGTCGGCGTCGCTGACCACTTCGGCGGTGACGGTGATGTCCTTGCCGCGCAGCCTGATCCGGACCGGGACATCCGGCTTGAGGTTGAGCTTCCATTTGCCGCCGCCGGGTGTCAGCAGGACATCACCGTCGCGCACGTAGCTGAGCGGCTGCCGGTACGTCTTGCCGCTCGTCCGCCCGACGATGAATGCGAGCATGAGACTGCCGCCGAGCGGGGTGCCGACCGGGAGTCCCAGCACTGCGCGCATCGGGACGTTGATGATCCGGAACGCACGTGCCTGCAGCCGTCGGCCGAGTGGCGGCCTCGAGGACTCGGGCATCGTAGTGGTTCCTTCCGTCACGGCTTCTCCTCAGCGAGGCCGGCCCACAACGGCCGGCTGTCGGGCGGCACGACGTTGGCGGCGAGCCGGTCCAGCAGGCTCTCGAGCGTCGCGATCTCCTGGCCGGTCACCTGATGGCGGAGCTGCGCGTCAAAAGTGGCAGCCGCTTGCCGCAGCCGTGCGAAAGAGGACTCGCCCGCTTCAGTGAGCTCGACGACGTGGATCCGGCGGTTAGCCGGATCACGTCGCCTGGTAAGCAGCCCGGCGGCCTCCATCGCGTTCAGGTGGTGCGTGAGCGTGGCTTCGGTAATCCCCATGGCCTCGGCCAGTTCGCGCTGGCTGGCGACAGCGCGCATCTTCAGATTGAGCAGAACGAGCCACACCGGCAGCGAACCGCCAGCCGCCGCTAGCGCGTCATCGAACGCCCGGCTAATCACCCTGGACGCATGCGTCAGGTACAGGCCGATGGGAGTGCGAGCCGGTCGCATAAGCTCAGGCTAGCACATTTCCATCGAGATCTAATTATTCGAAGACTAAGGTTACCGACCCTCAGCAGGTCGTCTTTCGCCGGCGACGAGGAGGTGGCGACCCGCCACTTGCCGGCGCGCGGCCTCGGCCTGCAATGCGGCCGTGATCCTGGCCAACACCTCCACAGGGATGGGTGGATACCGGATGCTCGAAAGCAAATCGGTAACGAACCTTTCCTCATCCATCTCACCACGCTGCCTCGCGGCGCGCGATTAGGACAGGCGCAGCGGTCACAGACTGTCGGGACATTGGTCACTGTGTGTTACACGGGACTAGGAGTCAGCGCCAGCGCGCAGCCAGGATGGACTGCTCATCACTGCTCGATGGCTTGGCGCAAGACGGCGCACAGGCGGGCCACCGATGCGCTGAACGCGTGGGCCGGCGGCGTGGCGTAGCCGACGATCAGGGCCGGGCCGAGTTCCTGGCCGCCCGCCCGGCAGCCCGCCAGCCCCTCCAGCGCCAGCCCGCGGGCAGCCGCGTGCTCGATGACGTCGGACTCCGCTACCCTGGCCGGCAGCCGCACCAGCACGTGCAGCCCGGCCGCGATGCCGGTGACTTCTGCCCCGGGCACCTGACGATGGAGCTCGCTGACCAGCCGGTCCCGCCGCTGCCGGTAGGCGAGCCTGGCCCGGCGCACCTGCCGGTCGTAGCCGCCCGAGCCGATGAACTCGGCCAGCGTGAGCTGGTCGAGGCTGCTGCTCAGCCGGCTTGTCGCGCCCTTGATCTCAGTGAGCTCGCCGGCCAGCCGCTCCGGCACGGCAAGCCAGCCGAGCCGCAGGCCGGGAACGAGGCTCTTGCTGGCCGTCCCGCCGTAGACGACGTGCTCGGGCGCCAGCGCCTGCAGCGCTCCCACCGCCTGCCTGTCGTACCGGAACTCCCCGTCGTAGTCATCCTCGATGATCAGGCCGCCGGTGGCCGCAGCCCAGTCGACGGCCCGCCGCCGGCGCTCCGGAGCGAGCGCCACGCCGAGCGGGTACTGGTGCGCTGGCGTCAGCAGCATCGCGCCCGCCCTGACAGGCGGCGCATCGCCGAGCAGCGCGCCCTGCTCATCTACCGGCACCGGAGCGAGCGCCATCCCGGCTGAGATCGCCACCTGCCGGGTCGCCGGATGGCCGTAGGCCTCGATCGCCAGCATGCGATGACCCCTGGCTTTCAGCAGGTCACAGAGCAGCTCCAGGCCCTGGGCGAACCCGGCGCACACGATGATCCGGTCCGGCGTCACGCTGACGCCGCGAGCCCTGGCCAGATACTCGGCCAGCGCGACGCGCAGCACCGGCAGGCCGCACGGATCGCCGTAGCCGACGAGGGCGCGAGCAGGCGCAGTCGCAAGCGACCGGCGGGCCGCGGCCAGCCAGGCCGAGCGGGGGAAGGCCGACACGTCCGGCAAACCGGGGCGCAAGCTGTGCCTGACCACAACGTCTGCGCTCCGGGCTCCGAGCGCGCTGGCAAGCGGCACCGTTGCCGCGCGCTCGGCGACCCAGGTGCCCGAACCGTGCCTGGCGGCGAGCCAGCCTTCGGCGACAAGCTGGCCGTAGGCGTCGGCAACGGTGTTACGCGCCAGCCCGAGATCCGCGGCAAGCGCGCGCGACGAGGGCAGCGCGGTTCCGGCCGCCAGCCTGCCACTGCGTACCGCCTGGCGCAGCGCGGACTCAAGCGCCGCCCGCGGCCGGGTGCCGGACAGCTCGATGTGAAGGTCCAGACCGGCCGAAGTGGCCCACGTTCCTTCCATAGGATTGGATCTTAAACCTGATCCTCTTGGTCAGTAGCCTGAAGGCACACAGAGGCAACGAGGAGGAATCCGATGACCACCACAGAGGCCAGGATCGACTTTGAGAAGCACGCGGCCGGCTTCTACCGCGCGATGGCGCATCTCGACCAGGCGGCGACCAAGGAACTCGACAATGCCGGCATCGACGTCCGGCTGCGCGAGCTGGTCCGGATCCGCGCATCGCAGCTCAACGGCTGCGCGTTCTGCATCGACATGCACACCAAGGATGCACGGGCGGCCGGCGAGACCGAGCAGCGAATCTACGCCCTGGCGGCCTGGCGGGAGACACCATTCTTTGACGACCGGGAACGCGCAGCACTCGGGCTGGCAGAGTCCGTCACGCTGATGCCGCAGACGCACGTTCCCGACGCTGACTTCGCAGCGGCCGCCGGGCAGTTCACTGAGGCCGAACTCGGAGCGCTGATCAGCCTCATCGTGACGATCAACGCCTGGAACGGGATCGGCGTCACCACGCACGCCTGGGTGCCCGGCTCCTACCAGCCATGACGGGACCAGCGAGCCTCGCCGATGATGCATCGGCAGCGGTGAGCGCGGCGGCGGCGCTGCGGGCCATGCATGCTGGCCCGCAGCCGCTCGTCCTGCCCAATGTCTGGGATCCGGTGAGTGCGCGCGCGTTCGCCGAGGCAGGGTTCGGGGCGCTCGCGACCTCAAGCTCGGCGGTCGCTGCGACCCTCGGCTACGCTGACGGCGAGACGCGGGCCGCGGAGATGCTCGCGGTCGTCGCCCGGATCGCAAGCAGCGTGAGCGTACCGGTCTCGGCCGACGTCGAGACCGGTTACGACCTCCCGCCAGCGGACCTTGTTGTCAGGCTGATCGACGCTGGTATCGCGGGCTGCAACCTTGAAGACTCCGACCGGGCGTCGGGCCTGCTAGCCGAGCCGGAACGGCAGGCTGACTTCCTGGCCGCCGTCCGCGCGGAGGCTGGCTCCGAGCTGGTGATCAACGCCAGGGTCGACGTCTACGTCCGGCAGCCGGCCGGCCGCGCCGCCACAACGGATCCGGCCCGCCTGCAGGCCGCCACGGACGACGCGGTCGCCCGGGCCAGCCGGTACCTGGCCGCCGGTGCGGACTGCACCTACCCGATCCTCGCGCCGACCGCCGCTCTGACCGAGCTTGTGCAGCGCATCAAGGGTCCGGTGAACGTGATGTTCGTGCCCGGCGGGCTGACCATCAGCGAACTGGCCGAGCTTGGCGTCGCCAGGATCACCTTCGGCGGCGGGCTGCATGCCCGCGCGGCGAAGGCAATCCAGCAAATGGCCGCCGCACTCGCCGCCGGGCTCTAGTCCCACAGCAGCGGCAGCGAGTCCACCCCGTAGATACCTTCCACGCCGCCCAGGACCGCCGGTCCGGCAGCCTCCAGGCTGGCCGTCCGGGGCGCGAGGAAGGCCAGCGCCTCCTCCAGCTCGGCCCTGGCCAGGTTCGCCCCCAGGCAGAAATGCGCGCCCGCGCCGAAGGTCAGCAGCCTGCCGTCTCGGGTCGCGGTGATGTCGAACTCCTCACCGTGCGCCTGCTCCCTGTTGCCGCGCTCGGCGCAGACAGCCACGATCGTTCCGGCCGGGAACAGCACGCCGCGGTACTCGATGTCCTCAAGGCACAGCCGCGCGGTGAACGGAGTGATCGGCTCGGCTCTCAGTACCTCCTCCACCGCGCGGCTGACGAGCTCGGGCTGCTGCCGCAGCAGTTCCCACTGATCTGGATGGGCAGCGAACAGCCGCATCGCGTGCGACAGCTGTGCCTGCGTGGTGTCGACGCCGCCGGCGATCACGTTGAGCACCAGGTTGACGCACTCGGCGTGGGACAGCCGGTCGCCCGCGTCCGCGGCGTTCAACAGCGCGGTGAGCAGGTCATCGCCGGGCTCTGACCGCCGCATTTTCAGCAGCGCCTCGACGTAGTCATAGACCTCTTCGGCGGCCCGCTCCATTGCTGGTATCTGGGTCGTCAGCGCCTGGATGTCGAACTGGCGCTGGATCAGGCCGGACCATTCCTGCAGCCGCGGCGCGTCCGCTTCCGGCGCGCCGAGCACGGCCGCGATGGTCAGCGCCGGGTAGGGCCGGGAGATCGCCGAGACAAACTCGCAGCTGCGGTCCGCCTCGATGGCGGACCAGAGCCTGCCGATGTAGGCGCGCATGACCGGCCGCCAGCGGTCGGCCGCCCGGGGCGTGAACGCCCCGCCGACGAGCGCCCGCAGCCGCCGGTGCTGGTCCCCCTGCTGGTTCAGGATGTTCGCGTCGATCTGCTCGCGTAGCCGGCCTGACGTGACGCCGAACAGGTCGGCGATCTCCCTGCCAGGGAACGCCGTAGCCCGCGACCGCAGGAAGAACTCTGCTGACTCCCGGTCCAGGACGATGAAGGCCAGCGGCGAGGCGGCCAGCCAGCCGAACTCGCCCTGCCCTGCCACTTCTGCCAGCCGCTCGTGGTAGCTGTCCCCGGCAAGCTCTCCGCCGGTCAGGTCAACGGTGGCCAGGCTGAGATCGGAAACGAGGGTCATGGCCAACACCGTCTCGCGTCCGGCGGATGCCGCGCAAGTCCCGATTTGCGTGCGGATCCCATGGCGCCGAGCGCGGCGTAATGACAATCTTGTGCACCGGCAGGACGTCTGCTTGCTGCGTACCAGTTGGACGGGAGAAAGATGATCAAGAAGTTCGCGCCGGTCCTCGCAGCCGGAACAGTGTTCCTCCTGCTGCTTGCAGGATCAGCGTCGGCAGCCGCCCAGAACCACCGCCCCAGGACGATCGCGTCCTGCACCGCCAGCGGCGGACATAACAGATGCTACGCCGCAGGAGATGCGAAACACCCCCGGAGCATTTGGCTGCACGTCTCGGCTCAGCCCAGGCAGAAAGTATCCGGCACCTGGGGCGTCACGTGCACCAAGGGACTTCACCCACGCAGCAGAAGCGGCAGATTCCACCGCACGTCCACCGTGACTCGCAGGCTGCGGCTCGGCTACACCGACCCTGGCTTCTGTTCTGTCTACGCCAACGGGCAGCTGTCGAAGGCCGGGACGTCCCTGCACCTATGGCTCACTGTCGGCAGGTAGCGCCATGGGCGGAAATGGCCGCTCCCCTGGCCAGCGCACGCGCAGCACAGTCAGCGTGCCGGTGACCGGGGCGGCCCGGACGTCAGCGGCAGCCGCGGGTCCACCTGCTCCGACGCCCAGGACTCGCGGACCCATTCGTGGACCGGATCGAAGCTGAATGCCATCGACCGCTCGGCTGCCGGGCCTGCCAGCACGTTGAGGTAGTAGAGATCATGGCCAGGAGCGGCCATCGACGGCCCGTGATAGCCGTGCGGCACCAGCACCGAGTCGCCGCTGCGGACCTCGGCCAGGACGTCGATTTCCCGGTCCGGGCCCGAGGAGTAGACCCGCTGGTAGGCCAGGCCGGTGCCACGCTCGGCCTCGGCGATCTCGAAGTAGTAGATCTCCTCCAGCACGGCCTCGCCGGGCGCCGGGCGATCGTGCTTGTGCGGCGGGAAGGACGACCAGTTGCCGGCGGGCGTGAGCACCTCAACCGCCACGAGCTTGTCGCAGTCGAACGCGTCCGGCCTGGCAGAAGTTGTTGACCTGGCGGCTGCACTGGCCGGCGCCACGCAGCTCGACCGGCACATCGGCGGCCGCGCCGTACCTCACCGGCAGCTGGCGGGAGGCCAGCGCGCCAGGCAGCGCGAACCTGCCGCCCGCGGCGCTGCCGATGGTGACTGTGGTCTCGCGGGGGACGTAGCCGAAATCTGACACCCCGCTGAATACTCCGTCGCGTCCGGCGAGCTCGAGCTCGGTCCCCGCAGCGCTGACCGTGCAACTACCGGACAACGGCAGCACGAGCATCTCCTCCGGCCCGGTCTCGAAGCTCGCCCGCTCGCCCGGCCGGAGGCTCAGCACGCGCAGCGAGCAGAACGTCCAGCCGACCGCTGCCTGAGTGATCTCCAGCTCGAACTGGGCCGATCCGCTGCTGCCCGCCGGCAGGTAGTACCGCGACGTCACAGCAGGCTCACAGCGGTGTCAACGGCGGTGGCCACGTCGCCAACCGACGGGTACAGGAGGCTGCGCCCCACCACAAGGCCGCGGACTGTCGGCAGCGCCAGCGCCTGCTTCCAGCTGCCGAACATGGCCTCCTGATCCACGGCCGGGTCGCCGCCGAGCAGCAGTACCGGCAGCGTCGACGCCTCGGCGACCCGCTCCATCTCCGCCACGACCGGCAGCTTCAGCCAGGTATAAGCCGATGTCGTACCGAGCCCGGCGGCAATCACGACCGACCGGATGACAGCCGCCGGACTCAGGTCGTTGTGCCGCCCGCCGGTGTCCCGCATCATCATGAACGGCTCGATCATCACCGGCACGTGCGCGTCAGCCAGCTCGCTCACCGCGTTGCCGCACGCCTCCAGCGTGCTGGCCGTAGCCGGGTCGTCCGGGTCGACGCGCAGCAGCATCTTGCCGGCGTCGAGGTTCCTGGCCACGATGGCGGACGGCGAATAGCAGGTGAACCGGTCGTCCATCTCGAACACCGCGCCCTGCAGGCCACCCCGATTCATCGAGCCCACTGCGATCTTGTCATCCAGGGCGCCGAGCAGCAGCAGGTCCTCGAGGATGTCGGCGGTCCCGAGCACGCCGTCGACACCAGGTCGGCTCAGCGCCGCCATCACGCGGTCCAGCAGGTCGAACCGGTTCTCCATGGCCATCGTGTCGCGGCCGACGCCGAGGATGCCCCGCGCCGTATGGTCGGCCGCGATGATCATCAGCCGGCCAGTCTCGCCGAGCAGCGGGCGGCGCGGCCGGGCAGCTGCGGCTGCAGCGATGGCACCCGGGTCGTGCGCTCGCGTCTCGATCAGGCGGCGCCGCAGTTCCTCACGCATGTGCATCCTCTCTCAGCAGCGACTGCACCTCGGCTGCGGTCGGCATCGCATCCGAGCAGGCGATCCGCGAGGCGACGATGGCTCCCGCCGCATTCGCGAACGTGATCGTCGCCGCCAGGTCCCAGCCCGACAGCAGGCCATGACACAGCGCGCCGCCGAATGCATCGCCTGCGCCGAGCCCGTTGACGACGTCAACGCGCACGGGCGGGACGCGAACCTGCATGTCCCGGTCGGCCGCGAGTACGCCGTCAGGACCGAGCTTAACGATGGCAAGCTCCGGGCCGAGGCCGAGCAGGGCCGGAGCGATCCGGGCCGGATCCCTGGACCCGACGGCCACTTCGCATTCGTCAAGGTTGCCGACGACCACCGTGGCCGAGGCTATCGCCTGCCTGCCCCACCGCCGGGCCTGGGTCGCCGACTTCCAGAACATGGGCCGGTAGTCCAGGTCCAGGATCGTCGGGTGCTTGCGGTCGCGGCTCGCGAGGGCCGCAAGCGTAGCCGCGCGGCTCGGCTCAGCCGACAGGCCGGTGACGGTAGCCCAGAACACGCTGGCGGCGCCGATCGCTGCGTAGTCCAGCTCCTCGGGCCTGATCTCCAGATCCGGCGCCTTCGGGAGCCGGTAGAAGTACAGCGGGAAGTTGTCCGGGGGGAAGATCTCGCAGAACGTCACCGGCGTCGGCAGCCCGGTCACGGGCGTGACGAAACGGTCATCGACTCCGTAGCCGCGCAGCGCGCGGTGCACGAACTCGCCGAAGGGATCGGCGCCGGTCCTGGTGATGACCGCCGCCCGCCGGCCGAGCCTCGCGGCAGCGACCGCGACATTGGCCGGGCTGCCGCCCAGGTACTTCCCGAAGGTGCTGACCTCCGCGAGCCCCACGCCGATCTGCTGCGGGTAGATGTCGACTCCCGCGCGGCCCATCGTGATGAGCTCATGAGGCGCATCGACACGTTCTGACGCGGATGTCACGTGCGGCGACCCGGCGGGCCAGAGCCGCGAACTGAGGTCATGGTTAACAGAAACCACGTTGGTAACGTTTGCGCAACCGTTACTTCTGGAGAAGTCAGGAGCCATGACGCAAGGTTCCTCGCGGGTCCGGCCGGGAGCTGTCGCCGAGCTGGCTAGTTAAGGTCAGACCGTGGCGGACATCGACGCAGACGTACTCGTCCTCGGAGCCGGGGTGATCGGCCTGACCACGGCCATCTGCCTGGCCGAGGCGGGCCTGACGGTTGCCGTGGCAGCGGCGGAGCCCCCGGCGCAGACCACCTCGGCAGCGGCTGGAGCGATCTTGGGCCCGCACCTGGTCGGAATGGACGACCGCGTAACACGCTGGGCCGGGGTCACGCTTGACCAGCTCGCGGAGCTCAGCCACCCGGTCCTGGGCGCGAGCGAGCTGGCAGGCATCGTGCACACTCCCAGCGGAATCGCTGCCACTCGTGAGGGCGCCGAAGCCCTGCCCGAATTCGCAGCCGGAGCAAGCGACCTGGCGCCGTGTCCGCCGGGCCAGATCCCGGCCGGCTATCAGTCCGCCTGGCGCCTCACCGCGACGATCGTGTCGATGCCCGGCTATCTGGACTACCTCGCCCGGCGCTACGGCCGGGCTGGCGGACGTACTACGTTCCCGGTAAGAATCGGCACGCTCGGCGACGCGAGGATGCTTGCGCCATCCGCCAGGGTCATCGTCAACTGCACCGGCTGCGGCGCCCGCGACCTGGTTCCAGATCCCGATGTGACGCCGGTGCGCGGCCAGGTCGTCGTGGCCGCCAACCCGGGCATCACCGAGTTCTTCGTCGGCACCAGCAGTGACCCTCGTGACCTCACCTATCTGTTCCCGCATGGCGACGTGGTGGTGCTGGGCGGAACTGAGCAGCGGGGCGACTGGAGCCTGGAGCCCGACCCCGCCACCGCCGCGGACATCCTGGCCGCCTGCGCCGTGATCGAGCCGGCCCTGCGCGGAGCGGCCGTGCTCGGGCACCGGGTAGGGTTGCGGCCCGCCCGGACCCGAGTGCGGCTGGAAGCCGTGCGCCAGGAGACGGAACAAGGCGGCGAGGTCACCGTCGTGCACAACTACGGGCACGGCGGAGCGGGCGTCACGCTGTCCTGGGGCTGCGCGCAGGACGCAGCCGAGCTTGTGCTTGGCGCGCTCGGCTGAGCCCGCCACTGCTCAGAACCCGGGGAAGATCGCCCGCAGCTTGTCCAGCGTGTCCGCATCGCCCGACACCGAGGATGGCGTATGCGCCGGGTCAAGCCGCCCGTAAGTGAGCCGGAGCAGCGCCTCGGCCGGCATCGCCACGTGCGGTATGTCGGTGCCGGCCGCTGACTCCCCCGGCCAGTTCGCCATCGTCACCGACTCACCCGAGGTCAGCAGATAGTCGCGGTCCGGGTCGGTCGTCGTGATCCGCACCGAGAAGGGCTCAGGCAGGGGCTTGCCCAGCCGCGGCGCGAGGAACTGCGGCACGTTGTCGATCAGCATCCCGACAGCGTCGGCCTGCACCGTGGCTGCGGGGTCCTGCATCACCGCGAGGTCCCAGGTGTGCAGCACGTGCTCGCCGAGCCGCATCCTCACCATGCCGGCCGCGTCGAGCCGCATCATGCCGAAGAAGTCCATGTCGACCGCGGCCAGCTGCTCGTCGGTCAGCGCCTCCAGCGTCTCGATGTGCCGCTCGTCGGATGCCAGCGCGTCAGCGGCTTGCTCATCCGGGCTCATGGTGTTCCACCTGTCCCACACCGGCCCGAACGCCTCGCGTCCCACCGGCTCAGACTCGCCGAGCGCGCCGGGCAGGGTCAGCAGCGCGATCTCGGCTCCGCTGCCGAGGTGAGACAGCACCTGAGCATTGGTCCAGTCCCGGCAGTATGACTGCCCGCGGACCTGCTCCGGCGTCATCGGCTGGGCCAGGCCGGCGAGTCGCTCATGCGACTCGCGCAGGGTCGCGATCCAGGTACGGGTATCCGAACTCATGATCCGTGCCTCCTTTAGTTATGGAACGGGGCCGTTCCGAATCCCAGTCGCCCGTCCGGCCACCGTTAGGCTCAGCAGAATGGACATCGGATTCGGCGCCCCGGTATCGGGCGCGTGGGCCACACCGCAGAATCTAGCCGCCTTCGCTGCGGCCGCTGAACGCGGTGGGTACTCCTCGCTGTGGAGCTTCCAGCGGCTGCTCGTCCCGGCTGCCTCCGGCATGGACGCGGTGTACCACAGCGTGCTCGACCCGATGGGAGCGCTGTCGTTCGCCGCCGCCGTCACCAGCCGCATCCGGCTCGGTGTCGCGCTGATCAACATGCCGTTCGTCTCGCCTGCTTACCTGGCCAAGCAGGCGGCAACAGTGGACGTGCTCTCCGGCGGGCGCCACGACCTCGGCCTCGGCATCGGCTGGATGCCGGAAGAGTTCGCGCTTACCGGAGCCGATATGGCCAGGCGCGGGGCACGGGCAGCCGAGTACGTCCAGGTGCTGCGGACGCTCTGGCGCGGCGGCGACGTCTCCTTCGACGGCGAGTTCTATCAGGTGCCGCGCGGCACGCAGGCGCCGGTCCCGGTGCAGGCTGGTGGCCCGCCAATCCTGCTGGGCGGTCTTGCGAAGCCCGCGCTGCAGCGGGTGGGCCGGATCGCGGACGGCTGGATCACCTCGAGCCGGACCGACCTGTCAACGATCGATCAGCTGATCGCGGTGGTCAGGGAGTCGGCTGCAGCCGCTGGGCGCGACCCGGATTCACTGCGGGTCATCTGCCGTGGCGTCGTGCGGGCGGGCGAGCCGGTGCCTGGCCCAGACGGGCAGCGCCTGCTGCTGTCCGGGAATTACGACCAGATCCGGGCCGATACCGAATGGCTGGCGACGCTGGGGGTCAGCGAGGTGTTCTACGACCTCAACTGGGACCCGCAGATCGGGTCGCCCGACGTGACTGAGCTGCGCGCGACTGCTCGCGCCGAGGAGATCATGCAGGCGCTCGCTCCCGCGGCACGCTAGCCCGCGGTGTCATCAGCGGAGCCGGGCGATGAGTCCTATGACCCGGCACGCACGCGAGATGCTGCAGTACGAGCCGTATGCCCAGACCGCGCGCGAGCGAGGCACCGCTGCCACCAGGAACCCGTCGGTGTCGAAGGAGCGCGACGGCGAGAACCGCCTCGTCGTCACGAACCGCTTCCCGGTCCAGTGCACGAAGCTGATGCCCAGGCCGAGTGTCCCGTACAGCCAGAGGCCGCCGTGGTCGTCGGACACTGCCCAGTCGCATGCACCACGCGGGGCAGGCCGGTACAGCGGCTTCCACTTGCTGCCATCGAAGTGCATCGCGCACGCGGTCGGATGCGCGGCGGAGGCCTCGGCGACGAACACCCTCTTCGGCGAGTCGGCGACAATCGACGGATCGGCGCTTGTCCGGCGGCCGGCGAGCCCCGACCGGTGCCATGCCGATCCAGTCCACCGGTACACGTACGGAACAGACGTGGTGACGTAGCCACCGTGATGCGGGACGGCCTTTGTCCGCGAATAGCTCAAGCCGACTAGCCAGACGCCGGCCTTTGAGCTGGCCGACACGCTCGCGACGTTCTGCGCGGCGAGCGGATAAGTTGTCCAGGTCGCCCCGTTCCAGCGCGAGGTCGCGATGCAGCCGCGACCTGCATCGCGGCCGACGCCACAGGCCGGGGCGTTCCCGCCCTCGACCCAGATGTCGGTATCGCTCAGCACTGCCATCGGCTGCGCGCCGTTCGGCAGTTGCAGCTCACTCCACTGCCCGTCGTGCCAGTGCAGCGCCTGGTAGGGCGGCGTAGCGTCCTCGCCAAAGACCCACAAATCGGTGGCTGACAGCGCGAAAATCGCCGACGGCAGGAACGCGGACTTGTGCGGGTACCACATCGAGTGCCACCGAGCGCCATTCCAGTGCAGCAGCAATCCGGTCAGGCCGTGACTGCGGTTCAGCCCAATCGCCCAGGCGCTGTCCGGCCCGGCGGCGGAGACTGCGGTGAAGTCCGGGCCCGGCTGCCGGTACTCGACGTGCCAGGTCGGGGTGCGTACCGTGGCGGCCGCGCTAGCTGATGCTGAGCCGACAGCTGTCAGCGCGAGTCCAGGGATGGCAAGCACGACGGTCAGGCCAGCGCGGATCAAAGCCCGTCGGCTCATCATGAGTCCCCCGAGAAGGAGCAACGTGGCGTCTCGGAAATGGCATATCAGACTTTAGCCGGAATTGCCAGCCTCGAGCTCGCTTACGTCGGCCGGCTAGCATCACGCCACGTGAGCGAGATGGGCAAGCCGCAGGTGAGCGTCGTGTCCTACGACCAGTCCTGGCCACGGCGGGCCGAGGCCGAGCTGCGGACACTGACCGAGAACCTGGAGGGCCTGGTCCTGCACGCCGCGCACATCGGCAGCACGTCGATTCCGCAGATGGCGGCCAAGAACGTGCTAGACCTTCAGCTGTCGGTCTGGGATCTGGCGGAGGCAGCCGCCGCGTTCGAGGGCCCGCTGGCAGCGCTCGGTTATCTCCGGGGTCCGTACGAACATGACCACGTGCCCGCCGGGGATGACAGCGACCCGCACCTGTCGGCGAAGGTCTTCTGGATGCGCAGGAATCACTCCGGCGGCGATGTCAACCTGCACGTGCGCATCGTCGGATCGCCGAATGAGCGGCTGGCGCTGCTCTTCCGCGATTACCTGCGCGCCCATCCGCTCGCGGTGGCTGCCTACAGCCGGTTCAAGCTAATGCTGGCCGCGCATCTCGACCTGGCCACTTATACCGACGTCAAGGACCCGGTCGTTGACCTCGTCGTCGCGGCGGCCGACGAGTGGGCCGCCGCGACAGGCTGGCAGCCGCACGCAACCGGGTCCTGACGCAAGCGCCTCCCCCTCAACTGCGGCGGCGCTCGGCCGGATCGCTCAGCGCCGGCGGCTCGTATCCGCGGTCAGCCGGATTGAGGTTGACACCCGGCGGCACGATCTCGTCGATACGGTCGAGAATGTCGGCGGGCAGCCCGTCGGCCGGCGCGCCGAGCTGGCTCTCCAGGTGCTCCATCGTCCGCGGGCCGATGATGGCCGACGTCAGCGCCCGATGGCTCAGCACGAACCCGAGCGCAAGGTGAATCAGTGACATGCCTGCTTCGGCGGCGAGCTTAGCCAGCCGGTCGGCGGCCTCGAGCTTCCGCTGGTTCCCCGGCAGGCTCATGTCGAATCGATGCGGCAGCCGCTGCGCCCGGCGGCTGGACGGCAGGTCGCCGTCCTTCCGGTACTGGCCGGAGAGCCAGCCGCTGGCCAGCGGCCCCCAGCAGATGACGCCGAGCCGGTATCGCTCGCACGTCGGCAGGACGTCTGCCTCGATGCCGCGGACGAGCATCGAGTACGGCGGCTGCTCGCAGACGAACCGCTCCCGGGCGCGCTGCTGCGCGGCCCACTGGGCCACGACGATCGATTCGGCCGGGAACGTGGAATGCCCGGCGTAGCAGATCTTCCCCGCGTGGATCAGGTCCGAGAGCGCGGCAAGAGTCTCGTCGATGTCGGTCGCCGGATCCGGCCGGTGAATCTGGTACAGGTCGATGTAGTCGGTACCGAGCCTGCGCAGGCTGTTCTCGCACTCCCTGATGAGCCAGCGGCGCGAGTTGCCGCGCTCGTTGACGTCCTCGCCCATGACGCCGTGCGCCTTGGTGGCGAGGACGACGTTGGCGCGGCGGCCGCCCGCCAGGGCCCTCCCGACGATCCGCTCGGACTCGCCGGATGAGTACACATCGGCGGTGTCAATGAAGTTGATGCCCGAGTCCAGCGCCCGGTGGATGATCCGCACCGATTCCTCATGATCGGGGTTGCCCCAGGAGCCGAACATCATCGCCCCCAGGCAGAGCGGGCTGACCTTGACGCCGGTGGAACCGAGTACGCGCATGCTCATATCGCTCAGCCTATGGCCCGCGTAATCGCCAGCCGGGCAGCGGCTCCCGATCGGGACTGGCGCGGCTAGGCCGTCGTTCCGGGCGCCGGGAGCATGCCAAGCTCGATCGCCCTGGTGACCGCGGCCGTCCGGTCGGAGACGCCGAGCTTGCCGAACGCCCGGAGCAGATGCGTCTTGACCGTCGCCTCGCTGATGTAAAGCGCGCGGCCGATTTCCGCGTTCGTCTGGCCGCGCGCGACAAGCATCAGCACTTCGGTCTCCCGCGCTGACAGCGGCTCTGTGGCGGGGCGGCGCAGGTGCGAGACAGCAGGCCGGCCACGGTCGGGCCCAGGACGGTCTCGCCCCGCGCCGCGGCCCTGATCGCGGTGACCAGATCCGACCGCGGCGTGTCCTTGAGCAGGTAGCCCGTCGCGCCGGCCTCGACGGCGCGGACGATGTCGGCGTCGGTCTCATAGGTGGTGAGCACGACGACCCTGGTGCTTGGCGCCGTCGCCAGGATGCCGGCCGTGGCCAGCACCCCGTCGCCGCCGGGCATCCGCAGGTCCATCAGGACGACGTCGGGCCGATGCAGCCTGGCCATCGTGACCGCCTCGTCGCCCGATCCGGCCTCGCCGACCACGCTGATGCCCGGCTCCGCCGCGAGCATCCCGCGCAGGCCCTCGCGCACAACTGGATGATCATCGACGATCAGAACCGTTACCTGGTCGGGCGGGCAGTCCGCTGAAGCTGCCCCGTTCCCGTTGCGGGTGTGATTGTGTGCGGTCATGTCGGGACCTCGACCTGCACCGACGTTCCCTGCGCTGGTGCGCTGACGACGGCGACCGTGCCGCCCGCGTCGTCGACCCGCGCGCGCATGCCGCTCAGGCCGTAACCGCCGTTGACCACTGCCGGGTCGAACCCGGCTCCATCGTCGGTCACCTCTAGCCCGATGCGGTCGGTGCCATAACGGAGGCGGACCGCGACGTTCTGCGCGGCGGCGTGCTTGCGGACATTCGCGAGCGCCTCCTGCCCCGCCCGCAGCAGCACGACCTCGGTGGCGGCAGGCAGGCGCCGCCCGGTTCCGTCGACCGAGAAGCTCGCCGCGATACCAAGCTCAGCGCCGGCCCGCTGGGTGATCCGGCGCAGCGCGTCCTCCAGCGTTCCGGCCTGAAGCTGAGCCGAGGCCAGACCTCCGACAAGGCTCCGCGCTTCGGCCAGGTTCTCGCGCGCGGTCTGCGCGGCCAGGCTGAGCTGGCTGCGCGCAGTTTCCGGCGACAGCTCGAGCTGCGCCTCGGCCGCCTGGACGAGCATCAGGATGCTGGAGAAGCCCTGGGCGAGCGTGTCGTGAATCTCCCCGGCCAGACGCTGCCGTTCGGTCATCGCGCCCGCCTGCCGGCTTACCTCGGCCAGCTCCGCTCGGGTCGCCTCGAGCTGGGCAATCAGGCCCGCGCGCTCGTCGCTCTGGGTGATGATCCCGCCGATGTACCGGCCGAAGGCGGTGGTGAACGCGACGATCGCAACGAAGAGCGCGATCGCGGTTTCCACGCCATAGATGCTCTGGCTCCAGTACGCAACCGATGACGCGCCGAGTGCCGTGAACGCGACCGCGGGGATGAGCGCCCGGCGGGCCGGGAGCGCGTGGTAGCACTGCGGCAGCAGCGCAATGGACAGGAACCAGGCGTTGGGCGCCAGCAGCACGCCGACCGCATACAGCAGGACGAGGCCGGTCAGGTAGATGACCGAGCGGCTGGTCACGGTGCCCTCGGCTGAGCGCAGGTGCGGGCGGCCGATCAGGAAGTACCACGGGGCCATCGCGGCTATCGCGCCCACCGCGATCGCCGTCCGGTCGGTCGGTCCGGTCGAGACCGCGACCGCCGCCAGGACGGCGACGAAGACGACCGCGTACAGGACGTCCCACCGCGGCATGCCGCCGTCCCGCGCGTTGCCGCTGATCGCAGCGGAGCTGCAGGTGCTGTCCGCGGCCTCGGCCGTCGCCGGCGGCACGGCTAGCCGTCCCGTCTCGACCGCCAGCGGAACGTCGTCAGGCATAGCACCAATCCTCCGATAGTCCAGGCCGCCAGCACTAGGGCGGTCTGTCCGTGTTGCCAGGCGTGGGAAGGCTCGAGGCTAGCCGCCTGGGCGGGCAGGAACACCGAGCGCAGGCCCTGGCTCATCCATTTGAGCGGGAAGACCGCGGCGATGTGCTGCAGCCATGGCGGCACGTCGCTGAACGGCACGTAGATGCCAGAGATGAACTGGAGCACCAGGAACGGCAGCGTGATCACCGGGAACGAGTTCGTCGCGGAGCTCGCCAGGCTGCTGATGCCGATGCCGATCAGCGAGCACGCGATGGTGCCCAGGACGAATATCCACGCCAGCGTCCACCACTTGGCTGCCGACGTCGGCAGGTGCAGATGATAGAAGGCCATCCCGACCGCGATCAGTACGGCCACCTCGGCGATCGTGCAGACGAAGACCTCAATGATCTTGCCGATGAAGTAGGCGGCGGGTGACATCGGCGTGCCCCGCAGCCGCTTCAGAGTCCCGCGCTCGCGCTCGGCGGCGATGGTCAGCCCGAGGTTCTGGAAGCTGGTCGCGGCGATGCCGCCCGCGATCATTCCCGCCGTGAACAGCTGGCCGATGGTCACGCCGTGCGCGGCCGCCTGCTTGCCGAAGATCGAGCCAAGAAGGACCAGGAGGATCGCGGGCAGGGCGAACACGAAGCCGACTGTCTGTCGCTCGCGGAAGAAGGCCCGGACCTCCAGCCGGCCCCTCGCCAGGCCGGTCCGCACGGCGCCGGGCAGGCGCTTGGGCTCGCCGCGGAGCTGCGCGGCGGAGGTGACAATCGGGCTGGCGGTCATCGGCCTGCTCCAATCAGTTCCAGGTACACGTCTTCGAGGCTTGGCCGGACGACAGAAAGGCCGGGCACTTCGCCGCCGAACTGGGCTGCCAGAGCGGTCACGACCTCGGTCGGCGCCGCCGTCTGCACGGTTCGCCTGCCCTCCGGCGCGTCCCAGCTGACCTGCGCGTCCTGCGCTTCCCGTCCGCCGATGGCGGCCGGGCTCGCCGAGCGCGACAACCTGGCCGCGTGCGAGTACTGCCACGCGATCGGCGAGCGCCTCGGCCTCGGCCAGGTAGTGGGTGGTCAGCAGAATCGTGGTGCCGTCCGCGGCCAGGTTCCTGATGAGGTCCCAGAACTGCCGGCGGGCCTCCGGATCAAATCCGGTGGTCGGCTCGTCCAGGAACAGCAGCTCCGGACGGCCGATGATGCCCAGCGCGACGTCGAGCCTGCGCCGCTGGCCGCCTGATAGCTGGTGCCCGCGGCGCCGCTCGAGCCCGGCGAGGCCGGTGAGCTCGATCACCTCCGCCGGATCCCGCGGCTGCGGGTAAAAGCCGGCGAACATCCCGACCATCTCGGCCACCGTGAGTTCCGGCTCCGCGGTCAGCTGCAGGACGATCCCGATCCTGGCCCGCCAGTCCCGGCCAGCGCTGGCCGGGTCCTCGCCGAGCACCGCAACCGTGCCACCGTCCCGGTCACGGTAGCCCTCGAGGATCTCCACCGTGGTGGTCTTGCCGGCCCCGTTCGGGCCCACCAGCGCGAACACCTCGCCGCGGCTGATGTCCAGATCGACATGGTTGACTGCGATCGACGGGCCGTAGCTCTTGCGGAGCCCGCGAACTGTGATGGCACTCTCGTCGCTCATAACATCAAGGTTGGCGGCCGCCGCCTGATCCCGCGCCGGTCGAGCGGCTGCACCTGGTGTCCATCGTCCGGTGGACACCGCCTGCTCGACATCTACGCGGCAGCGGGCAGAGTAAGCAGGCCCGGTATCGGGTGACCGGCCCGGAGCGCACCAGCGATGTCCTGCAGGATCCGGGCTGGCTCGGTGCGCACTTGATGCGGGCTGACGTGCAGGGCGCGAATCCCGACTGCGGCGAGCCGGTCATACCGCCGCATGGTCTGCTCCCACTCGTCCGGCCCGAGATGCCACTCGCGCGAGTCGATCTCCGCCGCTACCGCGGCCTCCGGCCACCAGGCGTCCGGCACTGCGAGCAGCTTCCCGTGCCACATCAGCCGCGGGTTGAACAGAGGCTGCGGCAACCCGGACTTCCTGATGAGATCGCGGAAGTCGGCCTCGGCGGGCGACCGGATCCCGTCAGACACCTCGGCGAGCACCGATCTGAACAGCAGCGAGCCACGCACCGGGCCCTGCGCTAACTCAGCGGCCAGATCCGCAACGGTGCACAAGCCCTTCTGAACGGCGCTCGCCACCACCGCCCGGACGTCGGACCTCTTGGTTAGGTCAAGAACGGCGTCCGCCACTGCCCTGGCCGCCGGCGCGTAACGGACGGCCAGGTCGCGTGTTTCCGGATCAGGCATCCTCGACGTGCGGTGAACCGCGACGAAAGCCCGGCTGGCGCGCTGTCGGCTGGCGGGTACGAGCACATGTATGCGCCGGGTTTCCGGCGCCTTGACCTGGTAGTGGCGTAACGCGGTCCCGGCAGTTATGACGCTCGCTGGGCCTGCATACAGTAGCGCGGCAGTCGCGAGTTGCATCAGCGTCGGCTCTCCGGTCGACGCCAGGTACACGCCTGGCAGCAGCCGCTGCCAGGGCCCGCCTGGCCGAGCCCGGTGCCGAAGCGCGTCAGGCGTCAGCCCGCAGGCGAGCGCCTGCGGCCTCGATAACACGCCCCGCTGGAAGTGGAAGAGGAAGGCGCCCTCGCGGTCGTCCGACGGCATGTGTCAAGACTGGCAGCCGGTACCGACAACGAGCCGCTCCATGATCGTTGTTGATCCAGGGGGCCTATAGCCCCCCTACCTTCACAACGATCACGGAAGCACGGCCCACGAGGGCCGCCGCCGCGGGATACTGGCGTGCGGCCGCTGGACGCGAGCGCTATCCTTCACGGCATGAGCACCGATTCGCACCGCATCCCGGCCCAGCCGACGCTGGATGGCCTCGAGGACAAGTGGACGCAGCGGTGGGCCAAGGAGCGTGTAGTACAGGTTTGACCGCTCCAAGAGCCGCGGCGACGTCTACGCGATTGACACTCCGCCGCTAACCGCCAGCGGCTCGCTCCATCTCGGGCACGCCTTCTCCTACAGCCAGACCGACGTCATCGCGCGCTTTCAGCGCATGCGCGGCAAGGAAGTCTTCTACCCGGTCGGCTGGGATGACAACGGGCTGGCGACCGAGCGCCGGGTGCAGAACTTCTACGGCGTGCGCTGCGACCCGTCACTCCCTTATCAGCCGGGCTTCAATCCGCCGCTGGCAGGCAGCGCCCGCGCGCTCACGCCCAGCGAACAGGTGCCGGTCTCCCGGCGCAACTTCGTGGAACTCTGCCGGCAGCTCACCGAACTCGACGAGCGCGCGTACGCGGAGGCCTGGCGGCGACTCGGGCTGTCGGTGGACTGGGAGATCAGCTACCGCACGATTGACGACCGTGTGCAGGCCGTCTCCCAGCTCGCGTTCCTTCGGAACCTGGCCCGCGGAGAGGCGTACCAGGCGGAGGCGCCGGCACTGTGGGACGTGACCTTCGGCACCGCCGTGGCGCAGGCTGAGATTGAAGACCGGGAGACCCCGGGCACCTTCATCCGGCTGGCATTCACGCTCACCGACGGCCCCCATGAGAGGGAACGGGGTAGCTCGGGCCAGGCCGCCGCCCGCCAGGCGGAGGTCATCGTGGCGACCACGCGGCCGGAACTGCTGGCTGGCTGCGTCGCGCTCGTGGCCCATCCGGACGACGAGCGTTACGCACCGCTGTTCGGCTCGACGTGCACGACGCCGCTGTTCGGGGTGCGTGTGCCGATCCTCGCGCACCGCCTCGCTGACCGGGCCAAGGGAACCGGTCTGGTGATGGTCTGCACGTTCGGCGACATGACCGACGTGACCTGGTGGCGCGACCTCCAGCTGGAGACAAGGCCGGTGCTCGGCCCAGACGGCCGGCTGCTGGCCGATCCGCCCACGGGGATAATCAGCGAGACTGGCCGCGCTGCGTACGCGCAGATCGCCGGGCGGCCGGCGAAGGTCGCCAGGCATCTGGTGACCGACCTGCTGCACACTGCTGGACAGCTGCGCGGCGAGCCTGAGCCGGTCCGGCATGTAGTGAAGTACTACGAGTACGGGCAGGCACCGCTCGAGATCATCACCACCCGTCAGTGGTACATCCGCAACGGCAGCCGCTCAGCGGACCTGGCGAAGGCGCTGCTCGCCCAGGGCCGCGAGCTCAGCTGGCATCCGGCGTACATGCGCGCCCGATTCGAGCACTGGGTGGAGGGCCTGACCGGCGACTGGCTGATCAGCCGCCAGCGCTACAACGGCGTGCCGGTCCCGCTCTGGTACCCCATCGACGCGCACGGCCAGGTGCAGCAGGACAGCCCGATCGTGCCCGCCGAGGCCGACCTGCCGGTGGATCCGGCTGCCGACGCTCCGCGCGGCTACACCCCGCAACAGCGCGGCCAGCCGGGCGGGTTCGCCGCCGACCCGGACGTGATGGACACCTGGGCCACCTCGTCACTGACCCCCCAGATAGCTGGCGGCTGGCCGGCCGACCGCGACCTGATGGACCGGGTCTTCCCGATGGACCTCCGGCCGCAGGCACACGAGATCATCAGGACCTGGCTGTTCTATACGGTCCTGCGCTCTCACGTCGAGCACGGCGTCCTGCCGTGGCAGCACGCGGCGATCTCAGGCTGGATCCTGGACCCCGACCGGAAGAAGATGTCCAAGTCCAAGGGCAACGCGGTCACGCCCCTGGACCTGCTGCGAGAGCACGGCACGGACGCGGTCAGGTACTGGGCCACCAGCGCGCGGCTCGGCGTGGACACGGCATTCGACCTCGCCCAGATCAAGATCGGCCGGCGGCTCGCCATCAAGATCCTTAATGCCGGCCGGTTCGTGCTGGGATTCGACCCGCCTGCGCATCATGGCAACGACGGCAGCCACCCGGTCAGCGAGCCAATCGACCGGGCGCTGCTGCAGCGCCTGGCGAGCGTGGTCGAGCGCTGCACGAGGGCCCTTGACGGCTATGACCACGCTGCAGCGCTGGATCTGGCCGAGCGGTTCTTCTGGTTCTTCTGCGATGACTACCTGGAGCTGGTGAAGGGGCGCGCCTATGGCGAGCATGGACCGGCGGCGGCGTCCTCGGCGGTAACCGCGCTGCGCATCGGGCTGTCGGTCATCCTGCGGCTGCTTGCCCCGTTCGTGCCGTTCGTGACCGAGGAAGTCTGGTCCTGGTGGCAGGACGGGTCAGTGCACCGGGCGCCCTGGCCTGACGCCGCGGGCCTCCGCGACCAGGCAGGGCCGGCAGATGAGACCGTGATCGAGTCTGCTGTGGCAGCGATCACCGCGATCAGGAAGGCCAAGTCGCAGGCGCAGCTCCGGATGAAGGATCCAGTGCGATTGCTCGTCCTGACCGCGAGACAGCAGAGCATCGACGCACTGGCGGCCGCGAGCCAGGATGTCATGTCGGCCGGCCGGGTCGCGCAGATCGAGCTGCGTCAAGCGGACGAGGCGGAGCCGGTCCACGACATCGTCGTGTAGGCCCCGCCCCTCCCCTCCCCATCCGCTGACCGGCTGCTCAGCGTCTAGCAAGGGTCGACGGCCACAACCGGTCAGACCCCGGATGCGCAGAGCCCCGGAAAAATACGTGCCGCTGATCGGCTCGCGACCCGTACGGTGCTGAGCTATGGGCTCATTCATCAAGACGGTTACGTTCGACTGCTCAGACGTGATTGCGCTGGCCGGGTTCTGGGCTGCGGCGCTCGGCACCGACGTCGATGAGGACGCCACTAGCGACCGTGCCTACGTAGAAGCGCCCGGCTGGGGCGGCCCGAACATGTGGTTTGTCCGGGTGCCTGAGCCGAGGGCAGCTAAGAACCGGATGCACTTCGACTTGCGGGCGCCGGTCACCATGGCGGACGAGGTCAGCCGGCTCCAGGCCATGGGGGCTACTGTGGTCGAGCGGTTCGCAGGGCATACGATCATGGACGACCCGGAGGGCAATGTCTTCTGCGTCGAGTTGGGTCCTGCCGATTCACTGGGCCCGGCCGGATCGTAGCGCCGACCTGCTCGCCTGCATCCACGGCCGCCGGCCGGGAGAGCTGGGTCACCCGGCAGGTAGTCTCGGATTCATGGCGAAGGTAGAGCTGTCAGACCAGGAATGGCGGGACAGGCTGTCCCCTGAGGAATATCGCGTTCTGCGCGAAGCAGGGACGGAGGCCCCGTTCACCGGGGAATACACCGACACTGAGACCAAGGGCGTCTACAAGTGCCGGGCTTGCGGCGCTGAGCTGTTCAGGTCGAACGCGAAGTTCCATTCCGGCTGCGGCTGGCCAAGCTTCTACGAGCCCAGCGAAGACGACGCGGTGATACTCCTCGAGGACAGGTCGCTCGGCCGGGCCCGCACCGAGGTGCGCTGCGCTTCGTGCAACAGTCACCTCGGCCACGTGTTCGAGGGCGAGGGCTATAGCGTGCCGACCGACCAGCGCTGGTGCATCAACTCGGTGTCGCTGACGCTCGACGAGGAGTGACTGGCGTCGAGCCATCTGCGCCGGACGCCCGGGCGGCCGGCCAGGACGCCGCGCGGCTGAAGCTGATCCGCCCTGGCGAACTCTCGGCCGCCACCGCGCAGACCAGCGGAATGATCCGGTCGGCCGCGATCTCGGGCGAGCTGACCGGCGCCCGGTCGCTATGGATGGGCCGGACCGAGCTGCCGCCCGGCATTAACTCTGGCGACCACCACCACGGTGAATCCGAGACGGGCATCTATGTCGTGACCGGAACCCCGGTGTTCGTCTGCCGCGACCCGCTCACCGGCGAGTTGACCCGGCTGGAGACCCAGCCGGGCGACTATGTCTGGGTTCCGCCGCACGTTCCGCACCGGGAAGAGAACCCCTCGCCCGATGAGCTTGCGGTCGTGGTGATCGCCAGGTCCACTCAGGACGCAATCGTGATCAACGTGGACGCTCTCTAACCCGCCCGTCACCAGCCGTTCTTCCTGGCTCGCGCCTCGTACAACAGGACCGACGCCGACACCGACACGTTCAGGGAGTCGGCGGCGCCGAGCATGGGAATGCCGATGCGCTGGAACCCGCGGTCGTACCAGGGCGGCGAGATGCCGTACCGCTCGCTGCCGACGACCAGCGCGGTCCGCCCGCGGTAATCAGCCTCCCGGTAGCTGATGCTGTCGTCGGTGTCGGCCAGGTAAACGGTGAACCGGTTGCGCTCGAGCCAGTCGATCGCGTCGCTGACCTCGGCGAACTCCACTGATGGCACCTTCATGTTCATCCCCTGGCTGCTGCGCAGCACCTTGGGGTGGGTGAGCCTGGTGCGCTTGCTGGTCAGGACCAGGCAGTCCGCTGCGCACGCGTCAAGTGTCCTGATCAGCGTGCCGAGGTTGCCGGGTATCTCCATCGCGTCGGCGACGAGCACGAGCGCATCGCTGCTGAGCCCGATGTCCTCCGGCTGCCAGTCCGGCAGCTGCGCAACGCAGAGCAGGCCGTCTGGGTTCGGCCGCTCGGCCAGTCGCTCCAGCGTCCTGACCGAGACCTGGTAGGACCGCCGAGCCCGCTGCGATAGCTCGGCGGCCCGCTTGGCCGACTCGTCGGAGTACGCGGCCTCGGGACACCAGACGAACACGTCCAGCTCGACGCCCGTCGTCAGCACCATGTTGATCTCGTACAGGCCCTCGGCAACAAACGTGCGCCGCGGAATCCCGGTGCGGTTGCTGCGGATATCCCTGATCAGGTCAGCGACCGGATGCTTGAGGCCGATCTGCTGCAGCTCCATCGGGCGCATTCCGGCCTATCCGCTCGCCGCTGGCGCTACGGCCGCGACAAGACGGCCTGCTGCCGGCCGGGCAGCGCCTGGCCCGGTCCGTACTGCAGGCAGTCGGGCCCGAGCTCGCTCAGCCGGGACAGCCCGGCCAGGCGCATCGTCAGCTCAAACTCCTGACGCAGTGCACGCAGCACATGCCGGACGCCTGCCTCGCCGCCAAGCGCCAGGCCATACACGTACGGGCGGCCTATCAGCACTGCCTGCGCGCCAAGGGCCAGTGCCTTCAGCATGTCCGCGCCGCCGCGAATGCCGCTGTCGAACAGCACAGCCAGGCGCGAGCCGACTGCCTCGACAACCGATGGAAGCGCGTCGAGTGCGCCGAGTGCGCCGTCGACCTGGCGGCCGCCGTGGTTGGACACGACGATGCCGTCCATGCCAGCCGCTGCGGCGCGAAGTGCATCGGCGGCCGACATGATGCCCTTGAGCACGATCGGGCCGTTCCAGTGCTGGCGCACGAACGGAAGGTCGTCCCAGGTCAGCGACGTATCACCGAAGATCTGCGTCCACCTGAGGATGGCTGCGCTCGGGTCGGCCTCGACCGGGCTGGCCAGCGGCGCCCGGAACGCCGGGTCGGACAGGTAGTTCTGGATTCCGATGCCCTGCAGGAACGGGAGGTAGCCATTGGCCAGGTCCCGAGGCCGCCAGGCCAGCGTGCGGGTGTCCAGGGTGACGACGAGCGCTTTGTAGCCGGCCGCCTGCGCCCGGCCGAGCAGGCTCGACGCGACGGACCGGTCCTTCGGCCAGTACAGCTGGTACCAGCGCTGACCATCCCCGTTGGCTCCGGCGACGTCTTCCATCGCGGTGGAGGCAGCAGTGCTCAGGATCAGCGGCACCCGCTGGGCCGCGGCCGCCCGCGCTACGGCCAGTTCCCCGTCCGGGTGCGCGATCGTCAGCACGCCGACCGGTGCCAGCAGGAATGGCACCGTCAGTTCAGTCCCCAGCACGGTAGTGCCGAAGGACGGCGTGCTGACGTCAGTGAGCATCCGCGGGACGATCCGCCACCGCCGGAACGCCTCCAGGTTCTCCCGGGCGGTGTCGCCGGCGCCGGCCGAGCCGACTACATAGTCGTAGGCCTGCGGCGTCATGACGGCGCGGGCCGCGTCTTCCAGGCGGCTGAGGTCGGTCGGATAGCCAGGCGTCGTACCGGTCGTCCCGGTCAGGTAGATCTCGTCCTGGTACGTCTCCAGCGGCTGGCCCACGAGCACATCGTGTCATGCCGAAGTTCGCCGAACAGGACTGCCCGGCACCGCGAACGGTGCCGGGCAGTCCGCAGAGCGCTAAGCCCGATGTGCTGACGGCTACTTCTTCGCCTTCTTCGCCGCCGGCTTCAGCTCGCCCTGGTTGCCGTAAGGGGCGGCGAAGCAGATGGTTTAGTCCAGGGGACGCCCCGGACGAAACGTTCACCTGCCTATAACGCGCTATCTACCGAACGGACCCCTTGCATCCTCGCCCCAGCTCGGCTTCTCGCAGGCCGAGTGGCCGTGCACAGCAGCGTGGCCCGCGACATTGGGGGTGCAGTTCGTCCTCAGCTGGCTGTGTTCGCGGCCAGGCCAGCCCGTCCCTGGGCGCGGCCCGCGTTTGCGGCAGGCGTCCGGGTGGCGGGATCCAGCGGATTCGCGCCGATGGCGGCCGCCGACGCTGCGTCCGGCACGATAACGGCGACGACGGAGCCCTCCGCCCGCAGCCGCGCGACGACATCGCGCAACGGGAGCGGGGACGGGATCGGCGAGTCGAAGCCGAGCGGGGAGATCACCGTGATCCGGCCGAAGCCGGAGGCCAGGTCGGCATTGTCAGCCGACCGGACGCCACCGTCAATGTAGCGGCTTCCGCCGATCGTGACCGGCGGCCAGACGCCCGGCACCGCAGAGCTTGCGGTCACCGCGTCAATGAGGCCGACGCCTGACTGCGCATCGAAAGTGGCCAGCTCGCCGGTTGCCGCGTCGACTGCCGTCACCTGGATCTTGCGGTCCGGCCAGTCGCGGATGGGCAACCGCGACTCGATCACGGCACGCCGGGTGGCCTCCGGCACAGTGTTCGCAGCGAGTGCATAGGCGCCGAACCGGCGCTGCATCTCCGCCGGCGTCGTCGCGCCCCTCATGTAGCCGGCGACCTCGACGGTCATCCTGGCAACATCCAGCTCGGCCGTCAGCTCGGCCGACTGCAGTTCCGGATCAGACTGCCGGGCGAACAGGTCCGGCAGCGGCAGCCCGCTGCCGAGCATGGCAGCCATGCTCGCGCCCGCGGACGTGCCGATGATCAGGTCGGCCCCGGTCACGTCGTCGCCGGCCTTCGCGAGCCCGGTGAGCAGGCCGGTCATCCACGCGATGCCCGCGACCCCGCCACCACCGAGCACCAGCGCCTGCAGGTCCGCCATCGGCTTCTCCTCGCTATAGTCCGGTCATGACAGGCGCCGTCACACCGTCAGATCACGCAGCCGCGATTGCCGCTTCGCGAGACAGACTGCAGGCTTTCGCGGAAGCCTGTCCCGACGACGTGTGGCGGGCCGCGCCGCTCAGTGACCAAGGCGACCGCCGGACGGTCGGCGTGATCGTCGATCACGTCGCTGACTCATGCGACTATATCGGCGCCTGGATGAGAGCCATCGTCGCTGGCGAGGAGCCTGCAGTGAGCCCGGAGCTGGTGGACCAGTTCAACGCTGCGCACGCGGCCGATCACTCGAGCGTGACCCAGGCTGACGCGGTCGCCCACCTGCAGCGCAGCGGCGATGCCGTCATCGCCCTGATCGGGCGCCTGACCGACAGCGATCTGGAACTGGCCGACGGGCGGCTCGGCCGGTTCGCGGAGATCCTCGCCAGGCATCCCGACAATCACCGCGCGGAGATTGAGGCGGCGCTGCGCCGCTAGCCCTGTGCCGCTAGCCCGGTGCCAGCTAGCACTGGGCCGCTAGCCCGCGCAACCCGCCGGCCAGGACCTGCGCCGCCGTCACGGCAGCGCGGCGATGAGTTCGTCAACCGGCTTGCGGCGGCCGGTGTAGAACGGGATCTCCATCCGGGTATGCCTGCGCGCCCTGGCGCCGCGCAGGTGCCGCATCAGGTCCACGATCCGGTGCAGCTCGTCGGCCTCGAACGCCAGCATCCACTCGTAGTCGTTGAGCGAGAAGCACGCCACAGTGTTGGCCCGGACGTCCGGATACTCGCGCGCCATCTTGCCGTGCTCGGCGAGCATCTCGCGGCGCTCGGCGTCGTCAAGCAGGTACCACTCCAGCGAACGGACGAACGGGTACACGCTGACATAGTTCTTCGGATCCTCGCCGGCCAGGAACGCCGGGATGTGGCTCTTGTTGAACTCGGCTGGCCGGTGCAGGGCCATCGCGGACCACACCGGCTCGCTGGCCCGGCCGAGGCCAGTGCGGCGGAACCGCGCATACATTTCCTGCAGGTCATCGGCAGTAGGCGCGACCCACCAGAACATGTAATCCGCGTCGGCCCGCAAGCCCTGCAGGTCGTAGCAGCCCCGCGTGACAACGCCCTTGCCGGCCGCCTGCTGGCACAGGTCAGATACCTCGGCCGCGAGGCCGGCCCGCCCCCTGCTCACCGCGGCCGCATCGATCGCCTCCGGGCCTCCGACGCGGAACACCGACCACATGACGTACCGGATCAACTCGTTGAGCTCGCGCGCCTTCGGGCGGGCGGCCGCCGCCACGGACTCCTCGTTCCCTGCCATGTTTCTATGTCTATCAGGATGTCGCTGCTTGCCCAATTAAACTGATATCACTATGCTAGGAGCGTGGTATCAGCCACGTCATGCGGAGGTGGTTCAGATGGCGTCCGAGGTTATCGTCGCAGAAGGCAGCCGCTCCCCGGCCCCGTCGGTGTCCGAGCATCCGGCCCGGTCGGCCTCCGGCCTGCGGATTCTGGTGCTCGGCATCGTCATAGTGCTGGGCGGCCTAGCCCTGATCCTGGTGGCCTCCCGCCAGGCCGGTGCCACCCAGAAGGCGCTCATCGCCGTCGGCATCCTGGCGTTCCTGGTCAGTATCTTCCTGTTCCGCGGCCTGACCGCGGTGGTACCGGGCCAGGCGCGTGTCGTCCAGCTGTTCGGCAAGTACCGCGGCACGATCCGCGAGTCTGGCTTGCAGTATGTGAATCCGTTCACCGACCGCATTAAGGTCTCGACCAGGATCCGCAACCTCGAGTCCGCGGAGGTCAAGGTCAACGACGCCGATGGCAACCCGATCGAGATCGCCGCCGTAGTGGTCTGGCAGGTCCGCGACACCGCCCATGCCATCTACTCCGTCGACGACTACAAGCATTTCGTCACCATCCAGACGGAGACGGCCGTCCGGCACATCGCCTCTAGCTTCCCGTACGACAGCCGCGGCAGTGGCGCGCTGTCGCTGCGCGACAACGCCGACGACATCACGCAGCGGCTGTCCGCCGAGCTCACCGACCGCGTGCGGCCCGCCGGGGTCGACATCATCGAGTCGCGGCTCACACGGCTGTCCTACGCGCCGGAGATCGCCCAGGCCATGCTGCGCACCCAGCAGGCGAGCGCCGTCGTCGGGGCCCGGCAGGTCATTGTCGAGGGTGCCGTCGGCATGGTCCGGATGGCTCTGGAACGGCTTGAGGAGGAAGGAGTCGTGGAGCTGGACGAGGAGCGGAAGGCAGCCATGGTGTCGAACCTGCTGGTAGTGCTGTGCAGCGAGCAAGCCACTCAGCAGGTCGTCAATACCGGCTCGCTGTATCAGTGACCATCGGACTGCTGACCAGCCGCACGGAGTTAGCGTGAGCGAACGCAAGGGCATCCTGCTCCGGCTCGATCCGGCTGTGCACGACGCGCTCGCCAGGTGGGCGTCGGACGAGCTGCGGAGCACCAACGCCCAGATCGAGTTCCTGCTGCGCCGCGCGCTCGCCGAGGCCGGACGACTGCCGGGTCACGCCGAGCAGATGCGCCTGCCGGGACGGCCGAAGCGTGATGCGACCGCCGGCTGACCAACATGCCGACGGTCCGCACCTTATTGCCTAGAGCTGGGCGGGGTAAGAAGCTGCAGCTCGTATGGCGCTCTGGCTGCCGACTGTTCTTGTAGACTTCTGCCAGGAGCCATTGTGCCGCTGGGCTGGAGCGACGATGTCCCCGTGGTTCGAGGTCTTTGGCTGGTGCTCCATCGCGCTAGGCACTTGGTCGACGTGGAGTGCTGCTAGAGCCCTGCTCCGGCTCATCCGTGTCGGCAAGGACGAGGTGATCGAGCCGGATCTACGGCAGCGTGCGTGGCGCAACGTCGTGATCGGGCCGGTGGCCTTTATGTGGGGCGTCTTCTGGGTGTCCTACCACTGGTTGCATGACGCACTCCTCTGGCTGCCAGCGGCCTACCTAGCCCTAATGGTCGTCTGGAACGTCGGCTCCTGGTTCTGGATCCGCAACACGGCGGACCAGGCGAAAGGGTAGCTGTAGGCCTGATGATGCCGGCCTGCGCGCGGCCCGGTACTAAACCCAGATGGCGCAGTCGATCTGATCGCTGAAGCGCTGCGGCTCGGGCGGCAGGCTGCGGGCTGCGCCAGCTGCGAGGCGCCGGGCCGTCCACGCTACTGCGGCGGCGTCGAGTACGTCATCGACGCCCACCTGCTGCCCGGCCAGTCCGAGGTCGTCAGGCAATTCGATGCCCTCGGCGGCCAGGAGCTTCCTGCGGGCGACTGCTCCGGCCCAGGTCGACTTGCTGTCCGCTAGCGGCGCATCGGCCATCTCCCCGAAGCAGAGCTCGGGATGGACCTCGACGACGCGGCACGGTGCCCCGGGCAGCCAGCGATCGACTTGCAGGATCTTGTCGCGCAGGTTGAAGGCCTGACGCGAGATACCGCTCCCGGACAGCTGCCTGTTCAGCTCCGACGCCCGCTGGTGATCAGGCACGGCCAGCGCCCGGCGCACCGGCGTCACGAACACCGACGCCCAACGCGGTCCGGCCGCCTTCCTCGCCAGCACATCGGCCTGCCGCAGCCCCGCATCGGCCAGGCCGATCGGAATGTCGATGCCTACGACGACGATCGGCCCGTCGGCTGCCGCCAGGGTGACGAGCCCGGCGATCTCCGCGTGCACGTAGGCCCGCACACCGCCGTCGGCCAGCGCGATGCCGATCCATCCCGCCCTGCAAGCATCGGCACCTAGTACCCGATCTCCAGTCACCGCGTCATGGTCTCAGTCCGCAGACATCCACGCGATTTCCTGCGCTTTGGCACTCGATTTGCCCGTTTTGCGGGCAGGAAACAGCATGGATGTACGTGAGCGGCCAACAGGTCGCGGCTCACCCCGATTAGCGGAGCAGCGTGCTGATCGCCTCGCCGTAGAGCAGCCGCTTGTGCTCGGTGAGCGTCCGGCGGTCCTTGGCAGCCAGCTCAGTGGCGATCTTGATGGCCTGCGGCACGACCTGATCCTCAGCGGCAACCTGCTGAACGATTCCCGCGGCCAGCGCATCAGGGCCGCCGTACCGCCGTCCGGTAACCAGCGCCTCGTGAGTCGTCCGGCCGGGCAGCCTGGCCGCCAGCAGGCTGACGTACTCGGCAGTGAGCGGCAGCCCGAGATCGGCCTCGGGCATGCACCAGTACCCGCGGTCCTCCCGCATCACAGCGAAATCGTGCGCCACTGCCAGTAGCGCACCGCCGCCGAACGCGTGACCGTTGACCGCGGCGACAGTGATCGCCGGGAAGCTGAGTACACGGCCAAGCAGCCGGTAGATGGCACGCAGGTAATCGCCCGCCCGGTGCGGCTGCGTCGCCAGCCAGTCCAGGTCCATCCCGTTGCTGTAGAACTTGCCGTCGCCGGTCGTGACGAGCGCGCACGGGCCCTCGGTCACCGCCACCTGGTCGAGCGCCGCGTTGACCGCGTCGAGCCACTCCAGGTTGAAGCGGTTCTCGCCGCCGCGCATCCGCAGCACCCAGACGCTGCCGTCCTGGTCCAGCTCGATCACTGCCGTCTCCCCTCGGTCAGCTGTGCACCATGGCCGCCAAGGTAGGCGAGGATCTGATCAGCCGCCACCCTCGCGGTCGCGATGCACGCCGGGATGCCCACCCCGTCAAAGGCCGCGCCGCAGATCGCCAGCCCGGGCTCTATCGCTACCCCGGCTCTGATCCGCGCCACCCGGTCCAGGTGGCCGACGCTGTACTGCGGCAGCCCGCCGCCCCAGCGGCTGACCCGGATATCCGCCGGCGACGCCGCGCACGCCGACGGCATCAGCCAGGTCAGCCGATGCGACCGCGGCGAGCTCGGCGTCGTCGCGCTGCAGCACCGCGTCCTCCCCTAGCCGGCCTACCGAGCACCGGACGAGGTGCAGGTCCGGCTCCTGCCTGCGCAGGTGCGGCCACTTGACGGTGCTGAACGTCACGGCCTTGACCGCCCGGTTGTCCACGGCCGGCACCAGGAAGCCGCTGCCGGTCACCGGGTCCGGGAACGCCGCGGCCGGATAGGCCAGCGTGACAATCGCCATGCTCGCGTACCTGATCTCCGCAAGGGCGGCCGCAGCGGGACCGGAGACGCCCGCCAGCAGCCGGCTCGCCGGAGTCGCAGGGACGGCGATGATCACCGCGTCGGCGTCGACCAGCTCGGGCGCGTGCGCCGAGCCGACGGTCAGCCGCCACCCGGCCGGCGTCCGCGCCAGCTCGCGCACCATGGCCCTGGTGCGCACAACGGCCCCCGAGGCAGCCGCGAGCGCCGGCGGCAACGTTCCCAGTCCGCCGCTGAGGGTGGTGAACACCGGCGCCGGCTTCGGCCGATCCCCGTCCGCTTCGGGGCCGGGCGCGGCTGGCATCAGCGACGATGCCGCCTCCGTCAGCGACCTGTGGCCGCGCGCGGCCTGCGCCAGTGCTGGCAGGGTGGCCTCGAACGACAGGTCCTCGCACCGCCCCGCATACACCCCGCCCAGCAGCGGCTCGACGAGCCGGTCAACTAGCTCGGCGCCGAACCGGTCGCCGACCCTGCTTGCCACCGGCACGTCCGCGCCCGGATCAGTATCCGGCATGCTGACATCCTGCTCCGCCCTGACCAGCCCGTCCGCAGACAGGATTCCGGTCGCCGCAAGCTCGCCGAGGTCAGCAGGCACGCCCATGAACTGCCGCTTCGGGAGCGGGCGGATAAGGCCCCGTGTCCAGATCCCGGCGGAGGTCGTTCCCGGCACCTCAAGCTGCTCGGACAGCCCGACCTCGCTGATCAGGCCGGTGCCCTCAGGGCGGCGGGCGAGCAGCGCCTCAGCCCCCGCGTCCACGGCGACGCCGCCGACTTCGGATACCGCGAGCTTGCCGCCGAGCCGCGGTGACCCCTCGAACACGGTCACGTCAAGCCCGGCATCTTTGAGCAGGAACGCAGCCGCGAGGCCCGAGATGCCCCCGCCAATCACGGCCACCGAACGCCGGTGCTGGCGGCCGTTCGCGGCTGCGGTCACAGCCGGTCCGCCGCAGCCGTGAATTGCGGTTCGATCTCTGCAAATGTCACGGCACCGATTATTGCCAATGCCGGAACCCCGCTCTCGGCCGGTGCGTCCGAGGGGCATGACCAGAACTGTCCTCGCTCGGCGAGGGGCGCTCAGCGGCGCCGCTTTAATCTCCGCCTGCTTGCTGCTGGCCGCGTGCAGCAGCAACGGCACCAACTCGGCCGCGTCTTACGGCGCGGCCGCAGCACCCGGGATCGCTGCAGGATCTGCGGAGCACGCAGACAGCGCCACCGCGCCATCCGGCAGCTTCGGCCCGGCCGGACAGCCGGCCGTTCAGACTGCCAAGCTCGCTCCGGCCAGCCAGAGCATCATCTATACCGCTAATCTCGCGGTGCGATCGTCCAACGTTGCCGCCGTAGCGAAGCGCGTCATCGGCATCGTTGTAGCAGCCGGCGGTTATACCGCCGACGAGCAAGCCACCTCGGCTTCGCCCGGGCAGGCGGGCCGGACGGTGAGCCTTACCCTGAAGATCCCCGTCGCCAGCTATCAGGCGGTCCTGGCGCAGCTCTCGTCGCCGGCACTGGGCAAGCAGGTAGCCATGCAGCAGCAAACCACCGACGTCACTCAGCAGGTGGCAGACGTGAACAGCCTCGTCACCTCAGAGCAGGACGCCATCGCCGCGCTGCAGGGGCTGCTCAAGCACGCCGCATCGGTCTCCGGCCTGCTCCAGGTTCAGCGGCAGATCAGCTCTGACGAGTCCAGGCTGAACTCGCTGCTTGCCCAGCAGCGTGCGCTCGATCACGAGACAACCTACGCGACGGTGACCATGAACCTGATGAGCCCGCAGCGGGCGGCCCGGCACGCCAAGCCGACCCGGCACGGGTTCGCTGCGGGCCTCGCGGCTGGCTGGCGCGCCTTCCGGCGCGCCGCCGTGTGGGTACTGACGGCGGTTGGTGCGGTGCTGCCGTTCCTCATCGTCGTCGTCGTGCTGGCAGGCATCGGTTACGCGGGGAGGCGGCGCGTCGTCCGCCTCATCCGCCGCGGAACTGGCGCTTCCGTAACCGGCCCGCCGCCGGCCAGCGAGGCGTAGAAGTCAGGCTGATCGCGCTGAGGCCGTATGCACCAGCTCGGTCAGCCTGGCCAGAACATCCGGATCCGTCTCCGGCAACACGCCGTGCCCAAGGTTAAAGACGTGCCCTTCCGCGGTCCGGCCGCGGTCGAGCACCTGCCGCGTCCGTTCCTCGATGACGTGCCACGGCGCCATCAGGATCGCCGGGTCGAGGTTCCCCTGCAATGCCTTGCCGGGCTCTACCCGGCTGACCGCGTCGTCAAGCGGCACCCGCCAGTCCACGCCGACCACGTCGGCGCCCGCCTCGCCCATGGCCCCTAGCAGCTCGCCGGTATTCACGCCGAAATGGATCCTGGGCACGCCGCTGGCCGCAAGCGCATCGAAGATCCGCTTGCTGTGCGGCAGCACGCAGCTACGGTAGTCATCCCGGCTGAGCGCACCGGCCCACGAGTCGAATAGCTGGATGGCGCTGGCCCCGGCCGCCACCTGAACCTGCAGGAAGCCAATGGTGATGTCAGTCAGCCTGGCCATCAGTTCGGCCCACAGTTCCGGCTGGCCATACATCAGTGACTTGGTGACCTCGAAGTTCTTGGACGGGCCGCCGTCGACCAGGTAGCTCGCCAGGGTGAACGGCCCTCCGGCAAAACCGATCAGGGGCGTGCCGCCGAGCTCGGTGGTGAGGTTCGCGACGGACTCGGTCACGTACGGGACGTCCTCAGGGACAAGCAGCCGGAGCGCAGCCAGGTCGGCCGCCGACCTGATCGGATGATCCACGACGGGCCCGACGCCAGGCTTGATGTCGATCCCAACGCCGATCGCCCGGAGCGGTACGACGATGTCGCTGAAGAAGATCGCGGCATCCACGCCATAGCGGCGGACCGGCTGAAGGGTTATCTCGGTGATCAGGTCAGGGGTAGCGCAAGCGTCCAGCATGGCCATGCCGGTACGCAGTGCCCGGTACTCGGGCAGTGCCCGGCCGGCCTGCCGCATGTACCAGACCGGCGTATACGGGACCTGCTCACGGCGGCAGGCAAGCAGGAACGGCGATGACTGAGCGGGCGACGTCACTCCAGGATGATCCCATATCCCCCACTTGGCGGCCGCGCGACGCCTGGGTAAAAGGGCAGGACACGCCGTCGCACGTCCGGGGCTCGTGACCGGTGCCGTGCCAGCATCCTTAGTGAGACTAAGGGGAAGGTGGTCCTGATGAGTGACGTCATCCGGCACTGTCCTGACTGCGGCCGCGACCTTGACCTGGAGCAGCATCACGGCCTCGGCGGCTGGTGCCCTGACACCGCTGACGCGCGCTGTCCCGAGTGGTACTGCCAGCGGTGCGGGGCCGCCCTCCTGATCGGCACTATCCCGACCGCGCTCCAACCAGCCATGGCGGCCCCCGTCCGCGATCGCGTGGCGTGAGGGTTCGGAGCCCGTGCCGCAACCGCAGCCGCTGAGGCCCTCCGGACAGCCCGTGAGCAGTCATTCTGGCGAAGCGGAGTTCCGGCAGGCGGTCGCGCAGGTCCAGGAGGGACTGGCTGTGCAGCGGGAGCTGCGGACCGAGCTGGCGTTCGAGGAAGAGCCGCCCCCTCGGCGGCTGGCTCCGTTCGCCTTCGCGGTGGCGGCAACCGTCTGCCCAGACGGCGAGGCCGAGATCGGCGGGGGCAGGTTCGTCCTGCTATTTGACGCCGCAGGCCAGCAGGGCTGGGATGGGAAGCATCGGATCATCGGATACGTCCGGGCTGATCTTGAGCCGGAAATGGCCGCGGACCCGCTTGTCAACGCGGTCGGCTGGAGCTGGCTCACTGAGGCCCTGGACCTCCGTACCAGCGGCTACAGAAAGATCAGCGGGACCGTGACCACGGTGGTGACTCAGGGCTTCGGCGGTAAGCAGGATGAGCCCACCTCCACCGGATTCGAGCTGCGTGCATCGTGGTCCCCGGCCATCGCCGACGGTGTCTCAGCCGACCTGGACGGGCATGTCGCCGCCTGGTGTGACGTCATCTGCATGGCGGCTGGCCTGCCCCCGCTGCCTCCCGGAGTGGCGGCGCTGCGACCGCAGCGCCGACGGCCCCGCCAGTGAGCGGCCCGCTACGGGAGGGCCTAGGGCAGCCCGATAGCGGCCAGGAACGGGCACCGGGCGGGCCGGCAGCCGACCCTCAGCAGCGCCGAGTCGAACTGCTGCTGGAGCCGCGTGATGGCATGCCGCCCCTGGTTGCCAGCGCCGCCGCGCTCGAGGCTGCGATCAAGGCCCTCGCCGACGGCAGCGGTCCGGTTGCGGTTGACGCCGAGCGCGCATCCGGATTCAGGTACGGTCATCGCGCTTTCCTGGTGCAGTTCCGCCGTCAGGGTGCGGGGACCGTGCTCATCGATCCCGTCGCGTGCCCGGACCTGTCCGCCCTCGATGCGGTTCTCGCGGACACTGAGGCCGTGCTGCACGCGGCGTCCCAGGACCTGCCGTGTCTGGCCGAGCTGGGCTACCGGCCCCGGAGGCTCTTTGACACCGAGGTTGCCGGCCGCCTGCTCGGCTGCCCGCGCGTCGGCCTCGCCACTATGGTCGAGTCGATGCTCGGCCTCGGCCTGGAGAAGACTCATTCGGCGGCCGACTGGTCGACCAGGCCGCTACCGGACGAGTGGCTGCGCTATGCGGCCCTCGACGTCGAGGTCCTCGTCGAGCTCCGGGACGTGCTTGCTCGCCAGCTAGCCGAGGAGGGCAAGACCGAATGGGCCCGGCAGGAGTTCGCGGCTGAGCTCACCGTCGAGCCGCAGCCGCCGCGCGCCGATCCGTGGCGGCGCACGTCGGGGATCCACCGGGTGCGCAACCGCCGCGGCCTTGCGGTTGTGCGGGAGCTCTGGCTGGAACGCGACAAGATTGCGCAGCGCCGGGACATCTCCCCCACCAAGGTCCTGCCAGATGCCGCGATCGTCGAGGCAGCGAAGATCATGCCGAGCGAGCCTGATGCCCTCATCGGCATATCTGGCTTCTCGGCGCGCATAGCCCGCCGGCACACCACCGAGTGGATGCGGGCGATCGGCCGCGCCAGAGCCCAGCCGGACCGGGCGCTGCCCGCCGCCTCCGCGCCGCCTGGCGAGGGTCCGCCGCCGGCGCACCGCTGGCAGGAACGCGACCCTGAGGCCGCCCGCCGGCTGACGGCAGCCAGGGCGGTCGTCGCAGCACTTGCTGACTCCCATCATCTTCCGGCGGAGAATCTGATCCCGCCCGATGCCGTGCGCCGGCTCTCCTGGCAGCCACCCGCAGAGATCACACCCATGACGATCGCCGCCGACCTGGCTGGCTACGGCGCACGGCCCTGGCAAGTGGAGCTAACGGCAGTTCCGCTCGCCCGGGCCCTGCTTCGCATCCTGGAGAAAGGCTCAGACTGATCGAGTTAGCCGCCCTACTGCTGTTCAGGCGTCGTCAGGCCCGCCGCACCACGAACGCCTGGTCGTGATCGGCGCTATCACGGTAGCGCCCGCCGGCTGCGCAGCTGCCCGCCGAGCCGCACGACACCGACGTGACGTCGGCGGATCCGCCGGCGTTGAGCGCGCTGGATCCCGGTACCTTGATCGCCTTGCTCCAGCGGCCGTTCTTCTCGCTGACCACGAACGCCTGCTCGTGGCCGGAACCGTCCGTGTAGCCCCCGCCGGCCGCGCAGCCAGCCGCCGAGCCGCACGACAGAGAGCTGACGTCAGCGAAACCGCCGGCGTTCAGCGCCCCCGATCCCGGCACCTTGATCGCCCTGCCCCAGCGGCCCTTCTTCTCGCTGACCACGAACGCCTGCTGGTGACCGGAACCGTCACGGTAGTACCCGCCGGCCGCGCAGCTGCCCGCCGAACCGCACGACACCGAGTTGAGGGAGGCGCTCCCGCCTGCGTTCAGCGCACCGGATCCCGGCACCTCGATGGCCTTGCCCCAGCGGCCGTTCTTCTCGCTGACCACGAACGCCTGGTAGTGACCGGAGCCGTCCGGATAGGCCCCGCCGGCCGCGCAGCTTGCCGCCGACGCGCATGACATCGAGGCGACCGAGGCGTCTCCGCCGGCGTTCAGCGCACCGGACCCGGGCACCTCGATCGCCTTGCCCCAGCGCCCGTTCTTCTCGCTGACCACGAACGCCTGCTGGTGGCCGGAACCGTCGAGGTAGTACCCGCCGGCCGCGCAGCTGCCCGCTGATACGCACGACACCGAGTCAACAGCGGCAGCCCCGCCGGCGTTCAGCGCGCCGGCACCGGGCACCTCGATCGCCTTGCCCCAGCGGCCCTTCTGCTCGGCGGCCACGAACGCCTCGAAGTGATCAGAACCGTCGGTGTAGCCCCCGCCGGCCGCGCAGCTGCCCGCAGAGCCGCACGACACCGAGCCGACGACGGCGTCCCCGCCCGCGTTCAGCCCACGCGATCCGGGCACCTCGATCGCCTTACCCCAGCGGCCGTTCTCGTCACTGACCACGAACCCCTGGTCGTGACTGGCCGCGTCACGGTAGGAGCCACCGGCCGCGCAGCTGCCTGCCGAGCCGCACGACACCGAGTCGATGACGGCGCCCCCGCCCGCGTTCAGCCGACGCGATCCGGGCACCTCGATCGCCTTACCCCAGCGGCTGTTCTTCTCACTGACTACGAACACCTGTCCGTTACCGGAACCGTCGGCGTAATCCCCGCCAGCCGCGCAGCGCGCTGAGACGCACGACACCGACCTGATTTCGGCGTTCCCGCCCGCGTTCAGCGCACCCGATCCGGGCACCTCGAGCGCGTGGCCCGACGATGCGGCCTTCGCGGCGGGCCCCGCCAACGCAGCTCCGGCCTCCGCCTCCCCGGCCACCGCCGGCAGAGCGCACCACGCCGCTGCCGCACTCGCAACAACCATGATTAGCAGGCGTCGCGTCATCGCTCACCCCAAGCAGATCCGCCAGAGTCAGGACCGCCGTCCCAGCCGCCCGCCCGGCGCCATAACTATGGAGCCCTCACGCTATTGCGTCAGCACTGGGTAAGCAATGGCCAATTAATGACGAAGCAATGGCCAACCAGCTGATTGATGAGCAGCCCGCCGCGACCGTCGTCAGGCCCGCCAGAGGACGAACGCCTGCTCGCGACCGGAGCCATCTTCGTAGTACCCGCCAGCCCCGCAATTGCGCGCCGAACCGCACGACACCGAGTTGGCGGACGCGCTCCCGCCCGCGTTCAGCGCACCCAATCCCGGCACCTCGATCGCCTTGCCCCAGCGGCCGTTCTTCTCGCTGGCCACGAACGCCTGGTAAAGACCGGAGCCGTCGCGGGCGGCCCCGCCGGCCCCGCAGCTTGCCGCCGACGCGCATGACGTCGAGTCGACCGAGGCGTCTCCGCCCGCGTTCAGCGCACCCGATCCGGGCACCTCGATCGCGTTTCGCCACGACGCAGCCCTGGCGGTCGGTCCCGCGGCCGACGCACCCCCGGCGTCCGCGGCCCGGCAATCGCCGCCAGCGCGAACCATGCCGCGGTCGCACTCGCAACGACCATGATGACGGGGAGTCGTCTCATCAGTCCCCCAGGCAGATCTGCGCGGGTCAGGGCCGCTGTACCAGCGGCCCACCCGGCGCCATAACTATGGACCCTCACGCTATTGCGTCAGCAATGGCTAAAGCAATGGTCAAGTTATGGTCAAGCAGTCGGCTCCTAGTGGGCCCTAGCAAAATGCCAGGGAACCCCTTCGGCCAGCGCCGGAGTATCCCGCAGACGGTCGGCAGCCCCCCGCTGAGTCCTAGATTCGATACATCCGCATATCATCCGCTTGCGCCGGAATGCGCGGCCGTGTGACCATTCTGGCGGCGCGTGAGCGCCTGCCTATCGACATGCCGGCCTTGTGCCATCGCCCAGATGTTCGCTGCTGGATGGCCGGGCTGGGTTCCGGCAGGAGGGGATCAAATGGGAGGGCATGTGGCCGTGCACCGCGTCCGGGCTCTTGCTGTTGGGCTGGCTGCTGCGGTTGCCGCGGCGTCGTGGATTGCTCCCGCGGCACCGGCCGCGGCCAAGCCGCGGCCCGATGCCGCAGCGGCGTCCTGGGCGCGCCCTGGTGTCCAGGCGGCGTCCTTCGCGGCTAGCGGGTTCCTCGACTCCGTCGCCGCGACCTCGGCCCGGAACGCCTGGGCAGTCGGGCAAGCCGGACCTGCGTTCAGTTCTAGGCCCAAGACACTGATCGCGCGCTGGAACGGCAAGGCGTGGAAGCGAGTGCCCAGCCCGACGCCGACAGGGCGCGGCAGCCTATACGGCGTGACCGTAACCTCTGCGCGCAGAGGTTGGGCAGTAGGCGAGACTGGCAGCGCCACCGGCACCAGGACCAAGACGCTGATCTTGCGCTGGAACGGAACCTCCTGGACGCAGGTGCCGAGCCCGACTCCGGCCGGCGGCGCTGCCCTGTACAGCGTCGCCGCTGCCTCGGCCCGAAGTGCGTGGGCGGTCGGCTGGGCCTACCGTGGTCGCAAGACGCTGATCCTGCGCTGGAACGGAACCTCCTGGAGGCAGGTGCCCAGCCCGACCCCGGCCGGTGGTGCGCTGCTTGGAGCGGTGGCCGCGACCTCAGCATCCAGCGCGTGGGCGGTCGGCTGGGCGTCCGATAATCCCACAGCCAAGACACTGATCCTGCGCTGGAACGGCTCAGCGTGGACGCAGGTGCCAAGTCCGGATCCCTCGGGCGACGCGGCGCTCAGCGGCGTCGCCGCGACCTCCGCGTCCAGCGCGTGGGCAGTCGGCTGCAGCGCCTGCGGCAGCCGCAAGCCCAAAACGCTGATCCTGCGCTGGAACGGCACGGCATGGGCCGCGGTGCCCAGCCCAACCCCGGCGGCCGGCGGATTCCTCAACTGTGTAGCCGCGACCTCGGCACGGAATGCGTGGGCGGTCGGCCTAACCGGCCGTTCATCTGTGCGCAAGCCGAAGACGCTGATTCTGCGCTGGAACGGCTCAGCGTGGACGCACGTACCGAGCCCGACACCCGTAACAGGCGGTTTCCTCTATAACGTCGCCGTCACCTCTGGCCGGAGTGCCTGGGCGGTCGGGCAGACCGGTACCTACGCCACTGGTAATCCAAGGACTCTGGACTTGCACTGGAACGGCACCGGCTGGAAGTGACCAGCCGTTGCTGGCGCCCAGCCACTTCGCGCGGCGCCAGCAACCTTGCCAGTACTTCTACGCCGTCCGGCGCAGCGTGCCCAGATTGCATGGGACTGCCGAGCCAGGCTGCGACTGTCCTGCGCATGGCAGCGGACCGTCGCTGTCGGGGTAGTGCGGGAACACGTTCAGCAAGACCTCGCAGTCGCAGCAGCCCCCCAGCTCCGCTAGCCTGCGAACCAGGCCAGCGGCCCGCGGCGCTCGAAGGTCACGCCATCTGATCGTCCACCGGTGCGTGCCATCGCAGCCGAACTCGTGGAGCATCCTGAGCAGGAAGCACCGCAGGCACTCTCGTTCGCCCGGCTCAGTCAGGACGCCCGACAGCGCGATGAGCTCAGCCTCGACGGTGTCGGCAATATTGTCTGTCATCGCTACTCCTGCCTCTGGTGGAAGCCGGCTTGTGCCGGTAGCTCTGGCGGGCTGGTACAGCCGTTCTATCGCCGGCCTCTGACAGTTTGGGCGTGCCAGTTACTGCCCGCTGCTGGCGAGCAGGCCAGGTCATCGGCACAATGCTGAGATGACTGCGCTTTCGTGGGCCTGGCTGAGCACGCCGGTGGGCCTGGTCTGCGTCGGCTGCAGCGCTGAGGGCGTCGCCCAGGTGCGCTACGGCGGCCCGGCTCCGGCCCGCGGCGCCGCGGAGCGCGGTCACAGCGGCGAGACGGGTCACGGCGGATACACGGGCCAGAGCAGCGACCTTGCCGTAGCCGCGCGAGAACAGCTGATCGAGTACTTCCGCGGCTCGCGCCGCACCTTTGATTTGCCGCTTGACTGGTCGGGAACAGCGGGCCCGCAGCGCGAGGTACTCAAAGTGCTGGCCAGTTCAGTCGGCTACGGCCAGACGATCAGCTACGGGGGGCTAGCCCGGCCGCGCGGGTCTCGTCGGCGGCGGCGACATCCCGCCAGCCCGCGCCGTCGGCAAGATCATGGGTTCCAACCCGATGCCCGTCATCGTCCCGTGCCACCGCGTCCTCGCCAGCGACGGACTGGGCGGCTACAGCGGCGGCGCGGGCGTCGAGGTGAAACGGTGGCTCCTCATCCTGGAAGGCGCCCTGCCGCCGACGCTGGACTGGCAGCCCATGGACCCGATGGACCGGTGAACATAAAACAAAGGAGGATCTGTGAAGCTGCCCACCTCGCCTGGCCGCGCAGTCCGTCGCGTCGTCCGGTACCGACACATCCGTACTGTGGCCGAGATTGCCGGCGCACTCATGCTGCTATCCGGAACTGCGGCCGTAGCGGCAATCTCGTCGGCCACCGCGAGCTCCCACCCGAGCCCGACCATCCGCGGCTGTGCCAGCACTAAGACCGGCGCCTTGAGCATCCTGCTGAAGGCCGGAGCCAGGTGCCGCAAAGGCACGCAAGCCGTGAGCTGGAACACCGCTCTCTTCGGAGCCAAGACGAATCAGGCTGCTACAGCCACCGGCCAAGGTACCTGCACTCTCGGCGAGATCATCCTGACGGCCGGCAAGACAGCCGCCCCAGGGACAGCTCGGGCAGACGGGCAGATTCTGAAGATCAGCAGCTTCACCGCACTGTTTAGCCTGCTCGGAACCAAGTACGGCGGCAACGGCACCACGACCTTCGCGCTCCCCGATCTGCGGAATGCCGCGCCGGATGGCCTGACCTATTCCATCTGTGAGTTTGGCATCTTCCCGTAGGGAGGGCCGCGAGGGCTGCGCAACGCTGACGCCCGGAGCGCGGTCGCCGTCGGATTGGCCATCTTCGGCACGAAGGTGAGGCGCCGGCCCTCACCAGATCATGAACCGCCGCCGGGGTGATAGCGCTCGATAGCCGCCAGCTTCCCGTCGGCGCGGTGCAGGACCATGAACTCGCCCTTGCGGAGCGGCTTGACCGACGGGCAGTCCGCGCCTAGTTCGGCACAGGCCGCATCGAGCAGGAACGGCATGTTCTCCCGGTGCGCGCAGACGACGACTGGCTCGTCTGCGCCGGCCAGTACTGCAATGGCTTTCGCCGCCTCAGGATCGGCAGCGGCTGCCTTCTTGGCCATCTCGAGCGCTGGCTCGACCTCGACCTCGACCTCCGTGCCCGCCAGCGCGGCGTACGGCCGGACGGTCGCAATGCACCGCTCGGCCGGCGAGCTGACGACCCGTCCGGTCCCGAAGCAGCGCAGGAGTGCGGCAAGCATCGACGCGTCCTTCTTGCCGCGGGCATCGAGCGGCCTGGACCGATCGTCCTTGCGCCACCGGGACTTGTTGCCGGCCGACGCGTGCCGGACCAGGATCAGCGGCACCGTGTGCAGCGGACCCGCCCGGAAGCTCGCCAGCGTCTGCATGTCACGCGGGTAACTGAGCCTGCGGCCAGCTGCGCTCGCCGCAACCCAGGCCAGCTCGTCGACCTCGGCAGTAGGTGAGAAGCCGGCCGATGCGGAGCCGACCGTGGCGGTCCAGTAGTCCACCCGCTTGGGGATCGCGACGTCATAGCGTTCCGGCGGCAAGCGGCGGCCGAGTGTCACGACAAGCCCGGTCTCCTCTGCGACTTCCCGCGTGGCAGCCAGCAGTACATGCTCGCCGTCGAGCAGCTTGCCCTTGGGGAAGCTCCAGTCGTCGTACTTGGGCCGGTGGATCAGCGCCACCTGAGCGCCTCTGCCAGCCGGTCGCCAGACAATGGCCCCGGCGGCCCTAACCTCCTCGGCCGCTCCGCCATCAGGCATCGGGGCTCCGGCCGCGCCTGGTCTTGATCAGCAGCTCCTGGATGTCCGTCAGCGGTGCCCCGGAGGAATCCAGGTGATGCCGGGTCCAGGTACCGTCAGCCGACAGCCACCAGGACGCGATCTGCGGGTCCATAGCAAGATCAATGAGCTGGCGGAGTTCGGACTGCTGCGCCTCGTCGGTCACCCGGACGAGCAGCTCGACGCGCCGGTCCAGATTCCGGTGCATCAGGTCAGCGCTGCCGATCCACACCTCGCCTGACAACTCCGCCATGCCGGTACCGAACGCATAAATACGCGAGTGCTCAAGGAACCGGCCGACAACGCTGCGCACCCGGATTGTCTCTGACAGCCCCGGTATCCCCGGCTTGATCGCGCAGATCCCGCGAATCCACAGGTCGATCGGCACGCCGGCCATCGACGCCCGGTACAGCGCGTCGATCATGGCCTCGTCGATGAGTGCGTTGCACTTCACCTGGATCTTGGCGGGCTGGCCGGCCCGGTGCTGGTCAACCTGCTGATCGATCCGCTCGATCAGGCCGCTGCGCACCCCGGCCGGGGCGACCAGGATCCGCCGGTAATCGGCCTTCCGGCTGTACCCGGTCAGGTGGTTAAACAGGTCCGTGACGTCTTCGCCGACGGTCCGGTCCGCCGTGAGCAGGCCGAAGTCCTCATACAGCCGCGCGGTCTTCGGGTGATAGTTGCCAGTGCCGATATGGCAGAAGCGCCGCAGCGACCCGTCTGCCTCCTCTCTTACGACCAGCGCCATCTTGCAGTGCGTCTTCAGTCCGAGCATCCCGTAGACGACATGGCAGCCGGCTTGCTCAAGCTTGCGCACCCAGCCGATGTTGGCGCGCTCGTCGCCGCGGGCCTTGATCTCGACAACGACCACGACCTGCTTGCCTGCCTCGGCCGCATCGACGAGGGCGTCGACGATCTCGGAGTCGCCACTGGTCCGGTACAGCGTCTGCTTGATGGCCTGCACCCGCGGATCGGTCGCCGCCGAGACCAGGAAGCGCTGCACGCTGGCGGTGAACGAGTCATACGGATGGTGGACGACCACGTCCCGCTCGGACAGCTGACTGAAGACGCCGCTGTCGCCGCCGTCGAGCGCGAGCGCGGACTCAGACGGGACGAACGTGGGGTACTTCAGGCGGCGGATGTCCAGGTCGGCAATGGCGCTCAGGCCGGACAGATCCAGCGGCCCCGGCAGCCGGTAGACGGCTCGCTCATCAACGTCGAGCTCGGTGACCAGCCGCTCAAGTACCTCATCGGAGATGGACTCTTCCACCTCGAGCCGGACGGCAGGCTCGAACCTGCGCCGGATCAGCTCGCGTTCCAGTGACTTCAGCAGGTCCTCGGTGACGTCCTCGTCGATCTCCAGGTCAGTGATCCTGGTGACCCTGAAGGCGTGGTGCTCAAGGATGTCCAGCCCCACGAAGAGCTCGCCGAGATGCGCGGCGATGACGTCTTCCAGCGGGACGAACCGGTTCGGTGCGGCGGTCAGGAACCGCGGCAGCAGGGGCGGGACTTTCACCCGGGCGAACATGGTCGCTCCGGTCCTCGGGTCCGCGATGATCATCGCCAGGCTGAGCGTCAGGCCGGAGATGAACGGGAACGGGTGTGCCGGGTCGACCGCGAGCGGAGTGAGCACAGGGTAGATGCGCTCCTTGAACAGGCGCTCCAGCCTGGCCTGCTCGTCCGGGACGAGTTCCTTCCAGCGCAGGATCTCGATCCCCTCTTCAGCCAGCGCCGGCAGCAGCTTCTCGCTGAAGCCGCGAGCGTGCCTGACGGCCAGCTGGCGAGCGAGCTCGAGGGAATTCTGGAGAATCTCGTCCGGGGACTGGCCCGAAGCCGCCTCGACTGGCAGGCCAGTGGCCATCCGCCGGACGCGCCCTGCGATCCGCACGCCGAAGAACTCATCCATCCCGCTGGCGAAGATCCCGGAAAACCTGACCCGCTCGAGCAGCGGCACATTCGGGTCCTCAGACAGCTCAAGTACGCGCTGGCTGAACCGCAGCCAGCTCTCCTCCCGGTTCAGGAAGCGGTCGGGCGGCAGCTCAGCCGTCTCCGAGTGCGGCCTGCCTGTCGCGGTCAGCTCAGCTTCGCGCTCCCGGGAGGCAGCCCTGGACCGGGCACGTGCCGCCGCCTGCTGGTGCTTGCGCGCGCGCTCCCGCGCCGCCTCGCGCTCGCGCTCGGCCGCAGCGGCGCGGTCTTCCACCGCCGCGTGGTCTGGCGGCGAGGCACGGCGGGGAGCAGCGGTTTCCATGTCCCCATTGTCACCGCGCTCACCGTCAGCAAGAGAGCCGAGGTACCCAGATTCGCGCGCGAACACGGGGGTCCGGCGGCTGAGTCAGACGGCTTAGCCGATCCCGGCCGATGATTTGCCGTATTTGCAGTGATCTTTCCGTCAGGAGATGAGCCCGCGCCTGGTTGCGCACGCTACGTTCTGCCGCCAGGATCGAGGGACCAGGGCTGGCCTTCAACCACCTTGACCACACCGGAACGGCGGCCCACCGGGGCGGATGGAGAGACCGGATGCGGATCGGAACCTCGATCGCGGAAACCAGCGGCCCGGACGCGCTGGTCAAGCTCGCTGACCAGCTGCGCGCCGCAGCTGACGACGGCTTCGCCTCGGCCTGGATGTCAAACATCTTCGGCCTCGAGGCGCTCATCTCGCTGGCCGTCGCGGGCAGCCAGGTGCCCGGCATCGAGCTTGGCACTGCCGTCATCCCGACCTATCCGCGGCACCCCGCCGTTCTGGCGCAGCAGGCGCTGACCACCGACCTGGCGGTCGGCGGCAGGCTCACGCTGGGCATCGGCCTGTCGCATCAGATCGTGATCCAGGACATGTACGGGTACAGCTTCGAGCGCCCGGCCAGGCATATGCGGGAGTACCTGGCGGTGCTCGCGCCGCTGCTGGCGGGCGATCCGGTGGCCTTCGACGGCGAGACCGTTCAGGCGCACATCGGGCTGTCGGTACCTCGTTCCGGTCAGAAGGTGCCGTTGCTCCTGGCCGCGCTGGCACCGCAGATGCTCCGGCTGGCAGGCAGCCTGGCCGATGGCACGGTCTTGTGGATGACCGGTCCGGCGACCGTGCGCGACTACATCGTCCCGTCGATCACCGAGGCCGCCGAGGAGGCGGGGCGGCCGAGCCCGCGGGTGGTCTGCGTCCTGCCGGTGTGCGTGACCGACGATCCCGAGCAGGCGCGCGTCAACGCGGGCAAGGCTTTCGCGATCTACGGCCAGCTGCCGTCCTACCGGGCCATGCTCGACCGGGAGGGCGCCGCCGGGCCTGGCGACGTGGCGATTGTCGGAGACGAGGACGCAGTGGCGGCTCAGATCGCAGCGCTGGCCGACGCTGGCGTGACCGACTTCGTGGCCGGCGAGTACGCCCGCGGTGCGGACGGCCCGCGAACCAGGGCATTCCTCCGGAAGCTCGCCGCCGGGCTTAGCTGACCCTGACGTTCAGCCGGCCTGCCGTCCGCGGCCAGCTCGGCTATCGGCCGCGGATCGACCCGGACGCTGGTGATTCCGAGCGGCGCCAGCAGAGCCCGCAGCGCGCTCGGGGCAAGCCATATCCACCGCTGCGACGGCCCCAGCGTCATCAGGAGCGACGACTCCGAGGTGAACGCCAGGCCCACGCGCTCACCAGTAATCAGCCGGCCGGTCTTCAGCGCAAGGTTCCCCGCCTCGCCAGCGCGGACGGGGACTAGGTACGGGTCCGTCGCAACGTCACCTCGTCATGTTCTGTCACACCAGTCATGTTCTGTCACACCAGCGAATCTAGTCACGCACGCACCAGAAACCCCGGTTGCTAACACCTTTCAAGCGACGCTGCCGCAAACCTAAGCGTGTTCCTTTCAGCGCCAGGACTGGTCACGGCTGCGCTCACGCCAGCAGGGAGCCGCAGGCCGGTACCCGGATTGCGGCTTTTGCGGTGCCGTCGTCCTCACATATCACGGATGTGGTGCACTCTGGCGTCGCGTTTGCCGGATATGCCCGCACGAGATCCGTGATACGTGGGCCGAGCGATCAGACAGAGGCGGGAGGGCCGGGACGCGGCCGGACCGTTTCGTGTGGTCCGGCCGAGTGGCGGCTGGCCCACCTCCCGCCGCAGCTGGGACGGGGACCGGAGACGAGGGCGTGAGTTGGGCGCGCCGCCAGGGTAGTTATCGGGGATCACGATGCCGGACCGCGTCGGCCGGGGTGGCATACCCAGGTCGGCTCGGGCCGATGGCAACCGAAGCCCGGCCTCACCCCAAGCGGAGGAAATCGCCATGGCTGCTGGCAAGTCAGTCGTCCTCGAACCCGCGGCACAGCAAGTCGCCGACGCGTTCTCGAAGCCGCCGTTCCTGTACGAGATGGCGCCCGCCGATGCCCGCAAGGTCCTCGAGGACGCCCAGTCCGGCCCGGTCAGCAAGCTGCCGGTCGACGAGGAGTGGATCACGGTCCCGTCACCGGCCGGGGAAGCGCGGGTGCGCATCATCAGGCCGCAGGGGGCAACCGGCATGCTGCCGGTCATTCTGTACATGCACGGCGGCGGATGGATCCTCGGCAACGCCGCTACGCACGACCGGCTCGTGCGCGAGCTTGCCGTCGGCTCCGGCGCGGCGCTGGCGTTCGTGGAGTATCCCAACTCGCCAGAGGCCCAGTACCCGATCGCGCTCGAGCAGGGTTATGCAACCGCCCAGTGGATCATGCGCAACGGGGCCGCCAAGGGGCTGGATGCCAGCCGCATGGCAGTGGCAGGCGAATCTGTGGGCGGCAACATGGCGACAGCACTGGCCCTGATGGCCAAGGAGCGGGGCGACGTAACTTTCGTCCAGCAGTCGATGTACTACCCGGTCACCGACGCGGCGATGAACACTTCCTCCTACGAGCAGTTTGCCACCGGCTACTACCTCAGCCGCACTGAGATGGAATGGTTCTGGAACGCCTACGCTCCCAACCCGGCACGGCGCGCCGATATCACGGCATCGCCGAACCAGGCCAGCATCGAGCAGCTCACCGGGCTGCCGCCGACATTTCTCTGTGTCGACGAGGCCGACGTCCTGCGGGACGAGGGGGAGGCATATGCCGCCAAGTTGCGCGCTGCCGGCGTCCCGGTTACCACCGTGCGCTATGACGGCACGATCCACGACTTCATGCTGCTCAATGCGCTGAGCGAGACTCAGGCCACGCGAGCCGCCATCGATCAGGCGACTACATGCCTGCGCGCTGGGCTCGGAACGGCCTCAGCCGGCCACGGGCTCCCTTCCCGGGTCACGGGTCAGGCAGCCTGCGCCGTTACGGCTGTGCGGTCTAGACGGCCGTCTTCGCTACGATCCGGCCCGACTTGGCGGCCCGGCCGAGCTCGCTGTGGTCGCGCTCATTCTGGTTCGCATAGCTGACGGCGAAGTCGGCGATCGCCTCGTCGAAGACGGGAGAGGAGCCCAGATACCCGGCCATCGCGAACCGGTCACCAGTACGGGCGTGCGCACGCGCCAGCGTCCAGCCGCAATAGCTGACGTAGCGGCGCATCCAGTCGGCGGACAGCTTCTCGATCTCCAGCGACAGCTTCCAGTCCCGGAGCTGGCGCACGTAATAGTCGTGCGGGCCCCCGTCGATGCCTTCCTCGATCCGAATCCAGCCGAGGAAAATGTCGCTGGAGGCCTGGGTATAGCGCTGGCCCACGACCACGCGCTGGCCCTGATTGTCGTATTTGCTCGGGCCCGCGTACTCGCTGAGCACCGAGCGCTCGGCCTCCTTGACCTGAAGGAACAGCGGATCTGACTCGTCACTGCCGAGCATGAGCACAATCCAGCACCGGGTGCCGACACTGCCCACGCCGACGACCTTCCGTGCCATGTCGGTGAGCTGGTATCTGCTCAGCAGCTCGGCGCTGTCCTCGTGCAGCGAGCGCCGGTAGCTTGCCAGCAGGTCACAGATCATGCTCTCCAGGCCGACCGCATCCTCCTGGCTGGCCGCCAGGTCGCTGACCGGAACGATCAGCGGCGGGTCCGCCATGATCCGGCGCGTGCCGTCAACAACCGTGGTCATCTTCGCAAGCGCCTGCATGCTGTCCCTGGTGCGGGCTTTCGCCATGCCCTCGTCCACGGCCTTCCGCAGTCTGCCGCTGACACCAGACTTGACCTCAGCTCGGATCTGGTCGAGATCCAGGCGGGCATACCAGACATCCAGGCTGGTCATGCCGGCGAAGGCCCGGATCGCGTCGCGGTACTGACGGACCGCAGCGACGACGAGCTTCCGGCGCTGCTTGGCCGCGAACCCGTTCTCCCGTGCCGCTATCTCGATGCTGGCCGCCAGCCGCTTCACGTCCCACTCCCACGGCCCCGGCAGCGTCTCGTCGAAATCGTTGATGTCGAACACCAGCCGGCGCTCCGGCGAGCCGAACGCGCCGAAGTTCGAGAGATGTGCATCGCCGCAGACCTGCACCGTCAGCCCGGTGACCGGAGTGACAGCCAGGTCGCTGACCATGGGCAGCGCGGCGCCTCGGAAGTAGGCGAAGGGTGAGGCCAGCATCCGGCCGTAGCGAACCGGCACGAGGTCAGGCAGGCGCGAGCGGGCCTGCAGCTCCAGCAGGTCAACCGGGTCAGGGCGGTCGAAGGGCAGGTCGAGCGCCGCGTGGTCCTCCCGCGGCACCAGTCCCCTCGCCGCCCGGCCGAAACTGACGCGCTCGGCCGGCGACGCCAGGCTGCCAGCCGCCGGCCATTCCGGCATACTGACGCGAGCTCGGGCTGGAATCTGCACTGCAGTCAGCGGGGTCTTCGCGGCGGACATCAAAGCCTTCCTTCCGCCCGGTGGTATTCACACCACTACCCGAGCGCAAGCCGATCGCGACCACCCGAAGCGGGTGATTCAGGCCCGCCGGGCGAGGCTCCGGCGCTCCTGCGGGTGAGAGTCCGGCTCGGTGGTGCCTACGTGGAGCTGAGCAGCACCCAGAGACGCGCGTGCTTGCCGTAGCGCAGCCCAATGGTGTCTGCCGGCGGATAGCGTCTGACCTGACTTTTATCAAGGTTGCGGGTTCTCGGGAGTTACGGCGCTGTGACCTGCGGGTTCGTGGTTCGTGGTTCGCGGAAGCTGATTTTGCGCACTAACCGGTGGCCGTAGAGTGGCCGCGTGCCGCATGTGCGGTCGGTGAAGACGGCCTCTGGGGCCACCGCGGTGCAGATCGTGTACTCCTACCATCGCGGCTCGCGGCAGATCGAGCATCTGGGTTCGGCGCACGACCCGGCGGAGCTGGAACTTCTGAAGGCCGCGGCGCGGCAGCGTCTGGCGGCTGGTCAGGGCGAGGACCTGTGCCTGGAAGCTGTCGACGACGGTGAGCTGCCGCCCCACGGCGGCCCGTACGCTCTTCTGCCGGGCAGCGACGATTCGTTCCTGGAGCCCCGCCAGCTCGAGGTTCGTCCTGAGGCGCTCGAACGCCCACCAGGAAGGATGCGTGAACGCATGAGGAAGCGGGACGGCTACGGCTCCCGGCGCGGCCCGAGGCCGGATCACGCCGAGGGGATCTACAACTTGCGCGGGGCAGCCGACAAGGCAGTGGACAAAGCCCTGCTGGCAGCCACCAACCTGCGCGAGGTCATCCGGTGGATCGACGGCGGTCAGATGACCGGGTACTACCCGCACGAGCGGGACGAGGCCGCGAAGACGCTGCTGGACGCGAGGGACGCGGTCACGCTCTTGGCGCAGGACATCGACCAGGCCTGGGAGGACTACCTGCGCAAGCAGGACGAGGCGTTCGCCGCCTACGCGGCCGAGCTTGGCCAGTGCGAGCACGGGCCTGTCCAAGGCCCTGTGCGCAGGCCCCGGCCACTACCCGGCCGACGACTACTTCGACTGATCGACCAAGCACGGTGGGGGAGCGTCGGCGTCGCGATCATGCAACTTCCCGCTGGTCAAGCTGTTCGGGGATGTGTCGACGCGTAGATCTGTGCTGTCGTCACACCGTGGCACGTTCGACAGTCATGAGTCGGGTAAACGATGACGCCGCCCGCCTGATGGCCGGTCAGGCCGAGGATCCCGAAGATGCCGGCCCAGGTCGGAGCGCGCGCGGCGTCGACCAGGATGGCGCCGATGTGGTCGGCCCGGACCAGTTTCTCGAACTGATCGACCCGGGCCGGCCCCGCGTGATTCAGTTCCTGCGCCTGGACTGGCAGGTCGCTGTGATTGAAGCCCTCGTTGATGAACCCGCCGGCCAGCCGCCAGTCGAAGCCGGACTGCGCCTGCCAGAGCATGCCCGCATTGCCCGCCGTAGAGACCACCATCACTGTCTCGCCGGGCATCAGAAAGCGGTGATAGTCGCCGTTGGCGATGAATGCCGGCACCTCAGGCTGCGATGCAAGCACCAGCCCTCCGAACGCGTTCAGCACTCCGAACGCGACCACCAAGGCGCCTAGCGACCACCTCCACGCCAGCGACCAGACCCCGGTGATCGGCCGGAGTGCGCGAAGCCATTGGGGCGTGACATCGGCTAGCAAGAGCGCCGTCGCCAAGGCCAGGACCAGGTAGGCAAACACGATGAGCCGGTCCAGGAAGGCGTTGCGGACGAACGGCAGGCTGAAGACCCCGTGCCAGGGCACCGTGAACTCTGGCGTGCCGCCCACGTGCACAACCGGCCCGAGCGCCCCGACGATAATGACGACGAACATGCCAGTGAGGAACCAGACCAGTCGGCTGCGCCGATGGGTCGTCGCGAGCATGATCAGGATTGCCAGCAGCGGGATCCCCACCGAGCAGTTCCCCGTTACCCTGTGCGGTCCGGTCGCGGCACTGGCTAGCCAGGAGATGCCGAGGTTCCGGCCAGGCGCGGGCAGCCACAGACTGGTGAGGTCCATCAAGTTGGCTGGCGGCGGCCTCGGCGGGACGCTGCCCAGCGTGGCTGCCAGGTAGGGCGCGGCGAGGGCCAGAGCGACCAAATAGCCAAGCCCGAGCAGACGGGCCAGATGCAGCACTCTCCGTCGGCCGTCCCGGTCGGCCACGGCCAGGCCGAGCAGCAGCGACAGGACGAGGATGGCGGTGACGTAGGCGAAGGTCTCCAGGTACAGATAGAGCTGCGCGGCCACAACCAGGCCGGCCAGGATCACCAGGACGTAATCACGGATGGCGCCGTCCCGCCAGGCCAGGACGAGGTAGACCAGGATCGGTGGCAGCAGGGCGTAGCTCAGGTTGAGATGGCTGGTTGCAAACTGTCGCACCTCGTAATCCGAGAAGCCGTACACCGCCCCGCCGATCAGCGAGGGCCAGAAGCTGCCGGTCAGCCGCCGGCACGCGAGGAAGGCGGCCCATCCCGAGAGCGGCAGTGCCAGCACGTTGAGTACGTTGAACGCGACCACCGGGCCGGCCGTCAGAGTGAGCGGCGCAGCCAGCAGGCCGAGCGGCGGCACGGTCGTGACCCAGGCCAGCGAGTGGCCCGCCGGAGCGGCGATCATGCTGGTGTACAGCGGGTTCAGATGGTGCCCGAGGGCGTATGGCCACCAGCGCAGGCTCCACACGTAGAAGTTCGGGTCAGGGCCGTTCGGCCCCAACTGCGCCCAGCTGAGATGACTGACCAGCGGGCGAGCCACGGTCGTGAGCCATACCGAGGCGTAGACGGCGAGCGCCAGCAGGCCCTGGAGCGCTGGCGAACTCAGCCAGCGCCGGCGCGCCGCAGGTACTTGTTGTGACGTGCGGTGGTCTGTGTCGTCGAGCCCGAGTCGGGGGGTCGGCTGGGCCACAGCCTCAGGCTCAGACACTGGCCGACGCTGCGATCTGCGACCTGGCCAGCGGACGGCAGGCTGCGCGGCAAGTAGTGGGGGAGAGCATGAGGTTTGCCAGTTCGGTGCCGGTGAGACCTACGCGGTGGAAGATACCAGCCCAGGGCGAAGTCTGCCGGGCGTCCACCACGATAGCCCCGATGTGGTCGGCGCGGATGAGCCTCTCGAACCGTCTGATTCTGCGCTCCGTCTGCGAAGGCAGGTTCTGTGCCCCCACCGGCAGGCCGCTGCCGCGATCGATTCCCCCGTTGATGAACCCGCCAGCCAGCCGCCAGTCGAAGTTGCTTCTGCTCCGTCAGCTCGCGCAACTGACTCCGCGCATCCTCGAGCGTGGCGGCAGCGCCATCAACCTCAGCGCGGGCCGGGAGGCTACTACCTGCTAGCGGCCAAAATCCCGGTGTGCGGCCGGTTAGGTCCCGCTGTGCGGCCATCAGAATTCCCGGTGGACGGTCACTAGATCTCCCGGTGACCGGCGTGTCCTGATGCGTGTGATCCCCGGAGTGGATGGGTTCGAGGTGTCTGGTTCGCACCCATCTCGGCCCGGAGGGATCCGTGACCAAGTCTGGCAGGCAGATCATGGAAATTCTGAAGGCATACGACCTGACCGGCTGCGCGCACTCGGCTGCGCAGCTGGCCGGGACCGACCGCAAGACGGTGCTGCGGTATGTGACGCTGCGCGCGGCCGGGGCTGAGCCGGCGGACCGGCGGCGCAGGCCGCGGGCGGTGGATGAGTTGGGCGCGAAGGTGGAGGAGCTCGTGGACCGCAGCAGCGGGAAGATCCGCGCGGATGTGGTGCACCGTCGGCTGACCGCGATGGGATACACGGGCTCGGAACGCAGCACCGGCGGGCGGTCGCCGAGGCGAAAGCAGCGTGGCGGGCCGGGCACCGTCGCACCTACCGGCCGTGGATTCCGGAGCCGGAGATGTGGCTGCAGCGGGCCACCGACGGCTAGCCCTGGTCCGGCGCCTAACCACCCGAAGCGGGTGATTCAGGCCCGCCGGGCGAGGCTCCGGCGCTCCTGCGGGTGAGAGTCCGGCTCGGTGGTGCCTACGTGGAGCTGAGCAGCACCCAGAGACGCGCGTGCTTGCCGTAGCGCAGCCCAATAGCGTCTGCGTGCGGATAGCGTCTAAGGAAGGCCGTTGCCTCAGGAGCCCGGAGATTCGGGGTCACGAGCGCTTGCGTGTCCGGCAACACGGCCGCGCCGAAGTTCTGCTGATAGGCCCTTAGCTGCGCCGCGGTGAGAACCATCGTGTGCTTGTCGAGGGGGAACGGCGCGGGCCGGAGATCAGCGACGAAGTAAATGAGCCCTGCGTAGCCGCCGCCGAAGCTGACCACGTACGTCACCCGGTTGCCTATCGCCGCGTGCAACTCGTTTCCGAGCTGGATGAACTCGCTCATAGGCTCGCTATCGCGGTGGCAGCAACCGGGCACGGCCCACAGCCCAGCCCCGATCCGCTGAGCCGCCAGCGTCGCGGGCGGGGCCGGCGCTGGCATGGTCGCGAGCCGCTGCCGGTCTGCCCAGGGCGCCCTGGCCTCGGCGCCGATGCTGGCCGGCAGGTAGGTGCGCAACGGCATGAGCGTCAGCGACCCGGCTGCCAGAGCGGCGCCAGCCAGCACCAGCGTCAACAGCCGGCGACCGCCCATCAGGCGCGGCAGCGCCGTCGCGCCGACGACCACCAGCGCGGGCAGCACCAGCATGGTTCCGGCGAGGTGATCACCATCCGCCCGCAGCAGTGCGCCCTGGTACAGCAGAATTGTCGTCAGCAGAACCGCGACCAGCATGATCCGCTCTTCCGACCACTCCATCGCAATCCGGAACGGCCGGAACTCGACCACCGCCAGCAGGGCCAGCACGGCTAGCACGAACGGCACGGCGTGATAAATGTTCGCCCAGGGCGCCGAGATTGCTCGCCCGATCGCCGTTGGATGCAAGCCGCCGTAGGGGGTGTTGCTGTACCCCTCGGCGACTGCCCTCGGGGTGAGAAAGTAAAGGTACATGAACCGGCTGAGGAGCCCCTCGGTGGCGTAGAAAGCGAGCGCCGGCAGCCAGCTGATGATGAAGCCAGCCAGCACTGCCAGCAGCGCGGTGATCACCGCGCGCCACGACGCGCTACGGCTGAAGAGCAGCAATGCGGCGACGACGACGGCACCCACCGCGCCGGCAGCCAGGTTCTCCTGCGCCACGTACGACAGGGCGCCCCACAGCAGCCCGAGCGCTGCCGCGCCCGCCACACCTCGCCAGGCCGGGGCTCGCCTGATGGCCGCAGGCAGCAGCAGGATCAGCGAGATCGCGCCGGCATAGCGCAGCGGGTTCGCCCAGCCGAAGATCCCGGTGTATACGCCGCCGGGCACGAAGCCCATCAGCTGTAGTGCGGGATAGATCAGCGCGGACATCAGGGCGGCGATGAGCCCGCGGACATAGCCAAGCGCCAGGAACAGCACCACGAAGAAAATCGACGCGCCGGCCCACTCGAACATCGCCCACGACTCGCGGAAGCCGACAACCGAGAACGTGGCGACGTGCCGCATATACCAGTAGGACAGCAGCTGCGCGCCGGGGCCGTACTGGATGGCGGCCGGGCCGATGTACGGCACTGCGCCTTTCGAGATTGCCTGGAAGCCGCCGAGGAAGAGGTCCTCCGGCGAGCTGATCGAGACCGAGCCGAACGTCCGGTCGAGGTACCACGGCGGGCCATAGAAGTAATACGCGAGGCCGAGAGCGGTCAGAACGGCCGCCGCTGCCCGGCTCAGCCTGACGGCGCGCGAGCCGGCGCCGGGCGCCGAAGCTGGGCTCGCTTCGACTGCCGGGCCCGGCTTGATCGCCGAGTTGGCCGGGCGGTGCCGTGCCAGGTCCTGCAGCCACGCTCGCCAGCTGCCCGGATGAGATCGGCCAGCCTCCAGCAGGCGGGCTGCCACGACGACTAGCACCATCGGCGCTAGAGCTCCGACCAGGTAGGCGGCAGTTATCCAGCGCTTGTCCAGATAGCCGAAGGAGAGCCAGACCTGAGTGGGCGGCAGCGTGGCCTTGACCCGGTAATACGCCACTATCAGCAGCATGGGGAACCACGCCGCGAGGGCCAGCCAGATGGCGGCGCGCTGCTGCGGAGCGACGAGCCGGTCGAGGAAGGCAGCGCGCCTCCGCGCCCGGGCAACTGCCGCCAGCAACAGGAGGACACCGGCCAAGGCCAGTCCGGACAGGCTGATCAGCACCAATTGCTGCTGCGCCGCGTTCAGCGGGCCTGCGCGGCGGACGTAACGGGTGACCGCGAGTCCGACGAGGCAGGTGCCGACCAGCGACACCAGCGCCGCCCGACCCGTGATCCGCGGGCCGGCGTCAGCGATCCGCAGTGCCCAGGCAAGAAACCTAGGCGGGCGCGCTGGCTGCGCTTCCTCAGCGACCACCGCGCGCTCGTCCTGCTGGCTCACACATCCTCAGCTTGCTCAGGTTCTTCCCTGACGCGCCCCACCGCGATGACAGACTGCCCGAACGGCGGCCGGCCAATCAGGCGCTCCATGCCGCGCACGAGCGGCACGACGAGGCGGTCGTAGATGCTCATGGTCCCGCCAGTCTTAGGCTGGCGCTTCAGCACGCTGGTGAACGCGTAATAACAGATCAGGCCGAGCGAGTTGGCATAACGCACGTCGACGACCTCAAGCCCGGCGTCGGTCAGCGCTTGCGTCATCGAGCGCCTCGTGTAGCGACGCACGTGCCCGGTCGCGACATCGACGGCGCTCATTGCGAACGGGAACGCCGGACACACCAGCACGATGTATCCATCCGGCCGCACTAGCCCGGCCATGCTCCGCAGTGCGCCAATGTGATCGTCAATGTGCTCGAGAACGTTGTAGGAGATCAGGCAGGAATGGTCGGCGCGCTCATCGGTCGGAAGGAGCATCTGACGCACCGTTACGTTCGGAGAGCTGGCCATCGCCGCCTGCAGGCCAGGCAGCAAGGCCGGGTCGGCCTCCGTGGCGGTGAATTTCTCAACGCTCGGAATCCACCGCATCGCGTAGTCGCCGAAGCCGCTACCAATCTCGATCGGGTGCTCGCCGAGGAACGGCCGCGCAAAGCCGGCGAACCACTGCCGGTGATTCGCGCACTGTGACAGCGCCTCCAGGACGTCATGCCGTGTCTGCATATCGCCCCTGAGCTGCCCGACGCTAAGCGCATCATCGGAATCGTAACGCGCTGTACGCATTCGGCTACCTTTCGCTGCACCGGAGATCGCACCTGCTCCGGTTACCATGGATTGCAGAGAAGCAATCCATGCAATTCCGACGTTTCACAAACAAGCACCCGTCGGGACCCTACCTGTGCCGCGTCGCCGCTGACGGCATACTGGATAACTTTTTGACCAGCCGCGACGGTCAGGCCGAATGAGTGCGTTGGTGGCTAGCCCAGGCCACAGGCCTTGTGGATCTCCGCCCGGCTGGCCAGCTTTACCCTGGCTCCCCGGCCGAGCCTGGCGGCCAGCTCCTGTTCCGCCGCCTCGATCCGGAGCCAGTCGGCATAGCTGACGTGCCGGTGCTGACGGCCCGCAAGCACCTCGTGCAGCGGGGACGAGCCCTCGTCGCCGGGGGCCTCGCCGGCCGGCATCCGCAGCAGGCCGGCCCTGGGAAGCTGCACGTCATCCGGTCCGGGGCCGCCCGCCAGGTCGGCCAGCAGCGACCTGACGGTCTCGGCCGCATCGGACTTGTTCGTGCCGATCACCCCGGTAGGCCCGCGCTTGAGCCAGCCCGGCCACGTACTCGCCGGGCAGCGGCTGACCGTCCGGACCGAGCACCCGGCCGGCCTCGTTCGGCACGGTCGATGACCGCTCGTCGAACGGCACGCCGAGCAGCGGAACGCTCTGGTAGCCCACCGAGCGGAGGACCATCTGCACGTTCAGGGTCTCCAGCTCACCGGTCCCGACGAGCCGCCCCGACTCGTCGAGCCGGGTGCGCTCGAGAGTCAGCCCCTCGACCGCGTTCCCGCCCTGGATGTCTACCGGCCTGAGCCAGAACCGGACGGTCAGCCTTCGCCCGGCGCCCGTCGGCGTCCGGCCCGCCCACTCGGAGATCACCGTGTAGTTGCCGCGGACGTGCCGGTCGGCCTGAGCCAGCCGGGAGCTCTCGCCACTCGCGTCAAAGGCATCCAGGTCTGCTTCGCCCTCGCCGACCAGGGTGTCGACCCCCTCAAGCTCGCCGAGCTCGCGCAGCTCCTTGGTGGTGAACTTGGCCTGAGCCGGGCCGCGGCGGCCGATCATCTGCACTTCACGGACCTTGCTGGCCAGCAGCGCGTCGAGCACGGGCTCGGAGACGTCGGTCTCGCGCAGCTCGGCCGGGTTCCGGGCGAGGATCCGGGCCACATCGACAGCCACGTTTCCCACGCCGATCACGGCCACCGACTCGGCGTCCAGGGTGAATGCGTCCGGATCGACATCCGGGTGGCCGCAGTACCAGTTGACGAAGTCGGTGGCCGCGATGCTGCCCGGCAGGTCCTCGCCGGGGATGCCCAGGTGCCGGTCTCGCATCGCGCCCGTGGCGTAGACGACGGCGTCGTAGGCGCCTAGCAGGTCCTCGCGGCTGATGTCGTCGCCCAGGTGAACGCCGCCGATGAAAGCGACCCGGTCGTGCTCAAGCACATTACGCAGGTACTCGGCGATCGACTTGATCGACTTGTGGTCGGGCGCGACGCCGTAGCGGACTAGCCCGTAGGGAGTAGGCAGCCGGTCGATCACATCGACCCGGATCGGCCGCGGCGGGGTCAGCGCCGCCGCCTGCTTGATCAGCGCCTCGGCCGTGTACAGGCCGGCCGGGCCCGAGCCGACAACCGCTACCTGAAGTGTCTTCATGTCTAGATTCTGTCCTCTACCTAGACTCAGCCACGAGTCAACTGGAGTCGCCCGCGATGACAACCTTTCTAGCCGATATCCGCAGCACCCTAGTGCCTGACCCCGACGGACGGCACGGGCCGCTGCCGCCGATCCTGCTCAGCATGACGGTCGTGACCGGCCTGGTTGACGCCTTCAGCTACCTGACGCTCGGGCATGTGTTCGTCGCCAACGTGACCGGCAATATCGTCTTCCTCGGCTTCGCGCTCGCCGGTGCTCCCGGCTTCTCGATCGGCGCATCGGTCACCGCGGTCGCCGCATTCGCAGCCGGAGCGCTCGCCGGCGGCCGGCTGGGCGCGCGGCACAGCGACCATCGAGGCCGCCTGCACAGCTCCGCCGCCGCGATCCAGGCGGTCTTCCTCACGGCTGCGGTTGTCCTGGCCGCCGTCTGCGGCGGCCCGGTGACCAGCGGATTCCGCTACCCGCTGATAACCGTGCTCGCGATCTGCATGGGCATTCAGAACGCGGCGGCGCGCAAGCTCGCCGTCCCCGATCTCACTACAACGGTGCTCACCCTTACCATTACCGGAATCGCGGCCGACAGCACGCTCGCGGGCGGGACCGGCTCGAAGTCCGGGCGCCGCCTCACCGCGGTGGCGGCCATGCTCGTAGGAGCGCTGGCGGGCGCGGCGCTGGTGCTGCATGCCCGCATTTATTACCCGCTGCTGATTGCACTCGCCGTCGTCATGGCTGGCGCCATCATGACCTACCAGCTCGGCAAGCCCGCCCCGCCCTGGGTCAAGGGCGGCGGGCCAGCTCCGGCCGGCACCACGACGCGCCCGCCGACCTGACCTCGCCGCCACCTGATCAGCTACCGTGACCTGCATGCAGGAGGAGCAGCAGCAGCAGGCATCTGCAAGCAGCCTGGCCGGGCGGGTCGCACTGGTCACCGGGGGCAGCGGCGGGATCGGCCGGGCCATCGTCCTGGCGCTGTCGGCTGCCGGCGTGAGCGTGGCCATCGGCTACGGGGCGAGCGACGCGGCGGCCCAGCAGCTAGCGGGCCAGATCACCGCGGCAGGCGGCCGCGCCGCGGCGCTCAGCGCCGACCTCGCGTATGCGGCCGAGGTGGCCCGGCTGACCGAGGACACCGAGCACGCGTTCGGCCCGGTGGACGTGCTGGTGAGCAATGCCGGGATGGGCCAGCTCCAGCGGCTGGAGACGATCGAGGTCGAGGAGTTTGACGAGACCATCGCGGTGAACCTGCGCGCCCCGTTCCTGCTGGCCCAGCGGCTGGTGCCGCCGATGGCCGAGCGGGGCTTCGGCCGGGTGCTCTTCATCTCTTCTGCCGCCGCTTTCACCGGAGGCGTCATCGGACCCCACTACGCGGCGTCTAAGGCCGGCCTGCACGGGCTGACGCACTCGCTGGCCTCGCGGTTTGCGCGCTCTGGTGTCACGGTGAACGCACTCGCGCCCGCCCTGATCACCGACACCGGCATGCTGCCAGGCGAGCCGGACGAGCTGCGGCAGCGCGTTCCAGTCGGGCGGCTCGGGCGGCCAGCCGAGGTCGCCGATCTCGCGCTCGCCGTCCTGCGGAATCCCTACCTGACCAGCCAGGTCATCTCCATCGACGGCGGGATGTACCCGCACTAGCGCCAGTCCGCTGAGCGTCGGAGCGCCGAGTGCGTGACGGCCCCCGCGAATCCTCCGGTCCAATACCGGGGCCTCGGCATAGTGGCGTGATGTCCGTTTAGGGGCTTGCGACTGTTGACGGCACGTTTACGAGCGATCACCCCGGACCGGGCGCTCGGCCCGACTGCGAGCGCCCCTATCCAGCGTTCAGAGGCGGCCAGCTCCGCTGACCATGGTGACCTGCGTCCAGGCCATCGACTCGATGATCGTGCCCTTCGGGGGCCAGGGCACTTCGTGTCCCTTCCCGGCGATGGTCCGGACCGGGTCCGTGCCTGTGCTGGCGGCGCGCATGCCGATTACCTGGTAGGTCCGCGGATCGAGCAGAAGCTGTGTCTTGCCGCCGTTATCGGACAGCCCGATCGCCGACCGCCCGATAACGTCGGTGATCCCCTGCTGGCTGCTGACTCCCCGGATGGCGGCCAGGGCCCGGAAGACCGCGGCCTCGGCGGCGGGCGGCTCGCCGGTGGCCGAATTCCACAGCAGCTGGGCCAGGTAATCGAATTCGAGCTCACCGCGGCTCGTCGGGGCGTACAGCGAGACGACACTTTCCGACGCCACGCTCGGGCCGAGCTTGGCCACCAGCTTGGCGATGACTGCCAGTAGTGCTTTGGGGTTCGATGGCAGCGACGCCAGCGCGTCATACGCGGTCTGCGGTGTGGCGTTGGCGTCGTACTCGCCCAGGGGGGTGGGGCCGCCGCCGCCGAAGACTCCCAGGGTCTTGTGGACGATCAGCTGTCCGTTCTGGAAGTACGCGGTCTGGCGGCCGTCGAAGGTTTCCCAGTTCTCGTCCGACCCGGTGCCCTGCCCGTAGCTGTACTGGACGAACTTGGTGTAGAACCACTGGCGCGGCCCGGGCCGCACAGCCGGGTGCTTAGCCACGGTGGCCGCTGCTGTGCTCAGTAGTTGCACCGTCAGCGTCAGCCTGATCGCGGGTGGTTTGACTGCAGCGGATCTGGTGGCGGGGCCGGACAACGCCCCGCTGGCGACCGCAACCGCAACCGCACAAGCGGCAGCGGCGGCGGTGACTGGCAGGACCGCGCGGCGGGCGTAGCGGGGACGTGACGGCCGGGAGATGTATGCGAGCAGCCGAGCGCGTCCGGGGGCGAGGCGCTCGCGGGTGGGTGACGGCACGTCGGCGCGCAGGTCGCGCACCAGGTCGAGATCATTCATTGAAGACCTCCTCACGCAGCGATGTAGGGTCTTGTCCGCCGAGCGCTTCGCGTGTCTTTCTGCGGGCCCTGTTCAGCCGGGACCGCACGGTCCCGATCGGGATGTCCAGCGCCGCCGCGACCTCGTCGTAAGACAGATCGGCCCAGGCGATCAGGAGAAGGACATCCCGCTCTCCGGCCGACAAGCCGGCCATCGCCGCCGCGAGTTCCCGCTGCACGGTGACGGCGGACACCCGGTTGTCGACCCGGTCGGCGTGGCCCTCAGCCGCCGGGTCGGTCCCCGTCCGGGCGAGCGCCCGCCACATGCGGACCTCCATCCGACGGTGCTTGCCGATCACGTTGGCGGCGATTCCGTACAGCCACGGCCGGGCATCGCTCCGGGCGAGGTCGTAGCGATGCCGGCCGCCGAAAGCTAGGAGAAAGGTCTCGGCAACGACATCGTCGGACGCGCCATCGCCGAGCCTCCGGGTGACGTAGCGGTGCATAGGAGCCGCGTGCCGATCATAAAGCTCGGCGAATGCCTCGGGCTCATGCCAGGACTGCTCGATCAGCGCGGCGTCGTTCGCGCGTTCTCGCGGCGGCGCAGTCATGCCTGGCTCCGATCGACGCGAAGTGCTACCACGGTCACTCACTATTACCCGAAACGCGAGAACCGGTTCACGACGTTGCGGCGAGGGCATCGGGAGCTCGGCCTCACCCCGCCATGAACGAAACGGACATCACGCGACCATGCCGGGACCCTGGGTCCAATACGCCGGCGATCGTTTACTTTGCCGTTCCATAGGTATTGCTCCGCATTGTCTTTAGCCGGACCCGGGTATCGCAAATCCAGGATGACGGCGGGTTATGCGAATCAGCTGCACCGAGCGTAGCAGCGAGCCGGAGTGAGAACGCAGAGTGAAATCGAAACGCAGCCGGGTATCGGCTGCCTCGGTGCTGAGCGCCGTCAGCGGAATGGCCGTCCTGTCCCTAATTGCTGGACTGCTGGTCAGCTGGATGGCATTGCCTATTGCGGGAATGGCTGGAATTGCCGCCCGAGACGCAGCAGAGACGTTTAATGATTTGTCAGTGCCCGCGCTCTCACGGCTGCCGACTCGGTCTGAGATCCTGAATTCTCAGGGCGGCCTGATCGCGTACTATTACCCGAATCACATCTACCGCGTTCCGGTGTCCTATAACCAGATCGCGCCATCGATGCGCAAGGCAATCCTCGCCATCGAGGATTCGCGGTTTTATCTTCATGGCGCGATTGACATCCGCGGAACCGTGCGGGCACTGGCCATGGACGTGCTCGACGGCCAGGTCCAGGGCGGCTCGACGATCGCCCAGCAGTACGTCAAGAACGCCCTGCTCCTGACAGCCGCGGACAGCGCGCAGCAGCATGCCGCGATCGCCGACAGCGCAGCGCGCAAGATCCGTGAGCTGCGCATAGCGGCCGAGGTCGAGCACCAGCTCACCCCTGACCAGCTGCTGGCCGCTTACCTGAACGCCGCCTACTTCGAGAACGAGACCTACGGAATCGAGGTCGCGGCCGAGCGGTACTTCGGGCGGCCGGCCGCGCGCCTCACGCTGACCGAGTCCGCCATGCTGGCTGGCCTGGTGCAGAATCCGGCCGAGTTCGATCCCGTGACGAACCCCGTCGTGGCCGTGGAACGCCGGAACGTGGTGCTGCAGCGGATGGCCCAGGTCGGTGACATCAGCAGGGCCGCCGCTGCGGCGGCCGAACGAGCGCCACTTGGCGTGCACTTCCGGCCGCAGACCCTGCAGGAAGGCTGCTCGAGTGCGGCGGGCGCCAACGCGGCCTGGTTCTGCGATTACGTGACTGCCGAGCTGAGGACGAACCCGGCCTACGCCGCCGCCTGGCAGCAGCTGAACACGGTCGGCGGCCTGAAGATCCACACCACGATGGACCCGCAGGACCAGGACGCGGCGCAGAACGCGGTGAACTTCATGCTGCCCGCTCCGCCGTCGGCCTACAATCCCGGCCAGAACGCGGCAGCGGAAGTGCTCGTCCAGCCCGGTACAGGTCATGTCGAGGCGATCGCCGTCGACCGGCCGTACGGCACCGGCATCGGTCAGGACAGCATCGATTACGCCGTGGACACGGCCCAGAACGGCGGCATCGGCGTGCAGGCCGGGTCCGCGTCCAAGCTGTTCACGCTGATCACTGCCCTCAAGCACGGCGTACCGTTTGGATTCAGGCTGCCGATTACCTCGCCTGGCGTCATCGGGCCGTTCTACAACTGCCACCGCACGCGAATCGGACCGTTCCATGTGGCGAACGCTGAAGGCGCCGGGCACGGGACCTACTCGCTGTACACCGCGACGACCATGTCGATCAACGTGTTCTACGCCGAGCTCGAGCTGCGCGTCGGCCTGTGCGACGTCGTCAGGACTGCGGTCAGCATGGGTGACCACCGGGCGGACGGCAGTTCACTGCTGGAACCGGCAGGCAAGCCGGGAACGCCGGGATATCAGCCACCGGCCGATGATCTCCCCTCGTTTACGCTTGGGTCGGTCGGGGTGTCGCCCATGACAATGGCAGCCGCGTATGCCGCGGTCGCGGCGGGCGGCATCTACTGCACTCCCGTCGCAATCAGCAAGATCACTACCGACGGCGGCGGTCCGCTCCCTGTCGCCTCCCCGGCTTGTCACCGGGTGTTCTCCCCCGCCGTTGCCGCCGCCGCCACGTACATCCTGCGCGGCGTCCTCACCAGTGGCACCGCGAAGGGCGACGGCGTCACCAGGAATGGCGTCTACCTACCGCAGGCCGGGAAGACCGGCACAGCGAACACCTTCGACTTCGCAGCGTTCGGTGGCTACACCCCGAAACTCGCGGGCTATGTGACGATGTTCAATCCGGCTGGCCCGATCGGGCACCCGATGGTCGGCACTGCATCCTGCTACCGCGCCCCAGGCGGCGGCAGTGACTGCCCGGGCTCGGTATTCGGCGCCAGTGCCGGGCAGATCTGGCAGCTGACGTTCGAATCCGCGTACCTGGGTGCAAGCTTCGGGTCGTTCCCTGCAGTTCCGGCCCATAGCTTGTACTTCAGGGACGGCACCGGGAAGCCCGCTCCGCCCAAGAGCACGACGCTAAAGAACACAACGCTCAAGAGCCCGCGGCACAAGGGTCCACGGCACGAGCACAGGCACAGGAGCAGAAGACACAAGAGGGGGTAGGGCCTCAGGCGCGCTGGCTCTCGCTGGCTAGCTGCGGGACCCGCCGCGCGACGAGCTCGGTGATCTGGCGGGCCAGGTGCTGTGGCGTCAGGCCCTGCGCGTCGAGCAGCTGCGCCCGCTCGCCGTGCTCCAGGAAGGCCTGATCCAGGCCGAAGGTACGCACAGGCGTGTCGATATCGTTGTCCCGCAGCATCCTGGCGACTGCATCGCCGAAGCCGCCAACCCTGCCGTTGTCCTCCACGGTGGCCACCAGGCCGTGCTGGCGGGCGGCCTCGGGAAGCGCTGTGTCAAGCGGCTTGACCCAGCGCGGATCCAGTACCGTCACGCCGATCCCGTGATCGGCAAGCCGGTCCGCCGCCTCGGCGCAGATGCTCGCCATCGGCCCGGCACCCAGCAGCAGCACATCCCGCCTGGCCGGGTCGGCCGGCTTCCGGAGCATATCCATCCCGCCGAGCTGGCCGATGGCGGGTACGTCCGGGGTAGCAAGGCGGCCGGGGAACCGGAGCGCAGTCGGGCCGTCGTCCACGGCGACCGCTTCCCTCAGCAGTTCAGCGACCCTGGCACCATCTCGCGGCACCGCGATCCGCAGGCCAGGCACGAGCTGGAGGACCGAGCCGTCCCACATGCCGTGGTGGCTGGCGCCGTCCGGCCCGGTTACGCCGGCCCGGTCCAGCACGAAGGTGACCGGCAGCCGGTGCAGTGCCACGTCCATCAGCAGCTGGTCGAATGCCCGGTTGAGGAAGGTGGCATAGATCGCGGCCACCGGATGCATGCCGCCCATCGCCAGGCCCGCAGCACTGGTGACGGCATGTTGCTCGGCGATGCCCACGTCGAAAACCCGGTCCGGGAACGCGACCGCGAACTTGGCCAGGCCCGTGGGATGCAGCATCGCTGCTGTGATCGCGACCACATCCGGCCGCTCGGCCCCGATGGCGGCGAGCTCGTCGCCGAAGATCTGCGTCCACGGGCGGCCAGGGGTCGCGGCCGGCCTGCCGCCGTTACCCGCGGACCGCCGGGCCGAAGCTGGCGCTGGCGAGACCTGATGCAGGCAATCCTCGTCGTTCTCCTCGGCCAGCGGGTAGCCGAAGCCCTTACGGGTGATGACGTGCACGAGCACCGGACCGCCGAAGTCACGGGCGCGCCGCAGCGCATGCTCGACGGCATACTCGTCGTGGCCGTCGACTGGACCCAGGTACTTCAGGCCCAGGTCCTCGAACAGCACCTGCGGCTGGAGGACGTCCTTGAGGCCCTTCTTGATCCCGTGCAGCGTCTCGAACAGCGGCGCGCCGACCAGCGGCGTATGTGACAGCGAGGTCTTGATGTAGTCGAGGACCTGCTCATATCGCTGCGACACCCGGACCGAAGCCAGGTGGTCGGCGAGTCCGCCGATGGTGGGCTGATACGACCGGCCGTTGTCATTGACGACAATGACCACCCGCCGGTCCTTGCTTGCCGCGATGTTGTTCAGCGCCTCCCAGGCCATGCCCCCGGTGAGCGCGCCGTCTCCGATGACGGCGACGACGCTGCGGTGCGACTCACCGCGCAGCTGGTAGGCCTTGGCCAGGCCGTCGGCGTAGGACAGGCTGGTCGACGCGTGGGAATTCTCGACCACGTCGTGCTCGGACTCGCCGCGGCTCGGGTAACCCGTCACGCCGTCACGCTGGCGCAGCGTGCCGAACTCCGGGTACCGGCCGGTCAGGAGCTTGTGCACATAGGACTGATGGCCGGTGTCGAAGATGATCCGGTCTACCGGGGAATCGAAAACGCGGTGCAGCGCGATCGTGAGCTCGACGACGCCAAGGTTGGGCCCCAGGTGTCCGCCGTTCCTGGTCACGATCCTGATCAGGTAATCCCTGATCTCAGCGGCTAGCTGGGGCAGTTCCTCCGCGCCTAGGTCCTTGACGTCCCGGGGGCTATGGATGCGCTCCAGCAAGCTCACTAGATTTGCTCCTCGCTTGATCGGCCGCCACCCCGGCGCCAGCCCGTCCCTACCCGAACTGCCTGGTCAGCTGGCGAGAGGCCAGGTCTAGGCCAGAGGTACTTGCAGGACAATACAACCACGAGTCTATTTCGCTCCATCTGCCCCTGCTGGCACCTGCCCGCAGCCAGGACCCGGCGCCCGACAGGCGGACGCGCTGCTGGCAGTCAGTCAGCCCGTCGCGCCCGGCCACGGCCGCGACCTACAGTATGACCCATGACTGGCGAGGTTTCCCCGGTAAGCGATCCAGGTCAGCTGGGCGCCGGAGGCGAGCTCAGGGCTTCCGATTCAGACCGGGACAGGGTCGTTGAGACGCTCCGGGTCGCAGCCGGCGACGGCCGCCTGACGCCAGCCGAGCTCGACGAGCGGCTCGAGGAGGCGCTGACAGCGCGCACCTACAGTCAGCTCGCCAGCCTGACGACCGATCTGCCCGCATGGCCAGATCCGGCAGGCCAGGCAATGCCCCTGGCAGCTAGCGAGGCCAAGCAGCTCGTCCGGATCGATTGCGGCAGCGGCAGGGCCGGGCGTGACGGCCAGTGGATCGTGCCGCAGCGGATGGAGGTCCGGGTTCGCAGCGGCCGCGTCAGGCTCGACTTCACCCAGGCCGCGATCACCGGTCCGACCCTGGAAGTGGATGCCGACGTGGGCAGCGGCAGCCTCGTCCTGATAACCAGGCCGGGGATCGTCGTCGACGCTGACGACGTCGCCGTCCGCAGCGGCAGCGCCGGGGTCAGGACTCACCGCAACGCGAACGCGCCGGTCATTCTGCGGGTGCTGATCACCGGCAAGGTTGCCAGCGGAGCCCTGAAGGCGCGCCCGCCCCGCCGGACGCTGCTGCAGTGGCTGCTGCGGCGACCGTCCGCTTACGCCTAGGCCGGCACCGTCCGCGCCCGGCCAGCGAGCCAGCCGGTGACCAGCTGCAGCGCTGCAACCCCGAGCAGGACCAGACCAGGCGCCGTCCAGCCGTCGGTGGCGTCGTGCAGGAAGCCGATAGCTACTGGCCCGGTGCTCGCGATCAGATAGCCGGCGCCCTGAGCGAACGCGGACAGCGATGCAGCCCTGACCGGGTCCGGCGCTCGCGCCATCGTGTAGAAGACGCCTAGGCCGAGGGTCGCGCCCTGGCCGAGCCCTAGCAGCAGGATGGCAGCCGGGGCGAGGCCGGCCGGGCCGAACACTGCGCCCGCGATGCCTCCTGCAGTGGCCACCATGGCCGCGGCCGCCAGCTTGCGCTGGTCGGCCGCCCGGTGAGCCAGCACCGGGATCAGCAGGCAGGTCACCGCATCGCCCAGGTTCATCAGCGCGAGCAGGTCGCCCGCATGGATGGCGCTGACACCCCGGTCCCTGAACATGCTCGGGAACCACGACAGCGTGGCGTAGTAGGAGAGGCTCTGCAGCCCCATGAAGAGCGTGACCTGCCACGCCAGGGCACTCTTGCTCATCGCCAGGGCGCCCGCCGGCCGCCCGGCCGTGCGCTCCTCATCGGGCATCGTGCGGTAACGGAGCTGCGGCAGCCACATGACTGCCGCGATGAGCGCTGGTCCTGCCCACAAGCCGAGCGAGATGCGAACAGATGCGCTGCCGGCGGTCGTGCCATTGCCAGCCGCATTGAACACCGGCACCGCCACCAGCGATGCGACGATCGCCCCGCCCGCCAGCATCAGCAGGTAGAGCCCGATGACCAGCCCGGCGCGCTCCGGCATGCGGCGCTTGACCAGGCTCGGCAGCAGGACGTTCATCAGCGCGATTGCCGCACCTGCCACGATCGTGCCCGGGAACAGCAGCGCGGCCGGGCTGAGGCTGCGCAGCACCAGGCCCGCGGCTAGCACCAGGAGCGCCAGGCCCAGGACCCGCTCTTCGCCAAACCTTCGGCTGAGCGTCGCCCCGGCGCCAGAGAAAACGCCGAAGCACAGCACCGGGATGGCAGCTAGGAGCGACAGGCTGGCGGCTGAGATGTGCAGCGCCGATTCCAGCTCGGGGAAGATCGGCGGCAGGCTGGTGATCGCTGACCGCAGGTTGGCAGCCAGCGCGAGCACACCGACGATCAAGAGCACCGCGCCCTGCCGCGCCGGCAGCGGCCGGCCGGAAAGCAGCCTGCCCGGCAAGAGCCGGGCCGGTGTGCTCTCTTCGCTGAATCTCAACCCGGATCCTCCGTTCCCGCCCAACGCTCGCATACCCGGCCAGCGATCCGCTTGCCGGCCAGTTCGGCTGGTAGCCGCCGCACTGTCGGCGGGACCTGATAGCAAGGGCACATGACAAGCCCTGAAGCGCCAGCGGACCCGCTGCGGGCCGACGCCGAGCGCTGCCTGCGGGCGCTGGCGGGCCCGGATGCCAGGCTGCGCGAGGACCAGTGGACTGCCATCAGGGCGCTGGTCGCCGACCATGCCCGCGCGCTCGTCGTGCAGCGAACTGGCTGGGGCAAGTCGGCTGTGTACTTCAGCGCTACTGCGCTGCTGCGCGCGCGTGGCAGCGGGCCCTCGGTGATCGTCTCGCCATTGCTGGCCCTCATGCGCAACCAGATCGAGGCCGCGGCTCGGGCCGGCATCCGGGCTCGCACCGTGAACTCGGCCAACATCGAGCAGTGGGAGGAGGTCTACGCCGAGGTAGCGGCCGGCGAGGTGGACGTCCTGCTGGTCAGTCCGGAGCGGCTGAACAGTCCCGGCTTCCGTGACCTCGTGCTGCCCAAGCTCATCGCCTCGGCGGGCCTGCTCGTGGTCGACGAGGCGCACTGCATCTCCGACTGGGGCCACGACTTCCGCCCGGATTACCGGCGGCTGCGGACGCTCCTGGCCGAGCTTCCGCCCGGCGTGCCGGTCCTGGCCACCACGGCGACGGCCAATGCCCGGGTGACCCGCGACGTCGCCGAGCAGCTTGAGACTGGCTCGGACGGCGAGACCCTGGTCCTTCGCGGGCCACTGGACAGAGACAGCCTTCGCCTCGCGGTCGTCCGGCTGGGACCTGCCCAGCAGCGGCTCGGCTGGCTGACGGAGTATCTCGGACAGCTGCCCGGCTCCGGGATCATCTACACGCTGACCGTTGCCGCCGCGCACGAGACCGCGGCGTTCCTGCGCGAGCGCGGCCACGACGTGCGGCCCTATACCGGCCAGGACGAGCCCGCTGACCGGCTCGCGGCTGAGGACGCGCTGCTCGCCAACCAGCTCAAGGCCCTGGTGGCGACCAGTGCGCTGGGCATGGGCTTCGACAAGCCAGACCTCGGCTTCGTTGTTCATCTCGGCGCGCCGCAATCGCCGATCGCCTATTACCAGCAGGTCGGCCGGGCAGGCCGTGGCCTGGGCCGGGCCGAGGTGATCCTGCTCCCCGGACGCGAGGACGCTGACATCTGGGCCTACTTCGGGTCGCTGGCGTTCCCGCCCGAGACCATCGTGCGCCGCACCCTGTCCGTGCTTTCCGAGGCGGACCGGCCGCTGTCGACGGCGGCACTGGAGACGCAAGTGGACCTGGCACGCGGCCGGCTGGAGATGATGCTCAAGGTCCTGGACGTCGACGGCGCTGTCATGCGGGTGACCGGCGGCTGGACGGCGACCGGGCAGGACTGGGCATACGACACTGAGCGCTATCGCCGGGTCGCCGCCGAGCGCGCTCGCGAGCAGCAGGCCATGCTCGGCTACATCGCTACGAGCGAGTGCCGGATGGGCTACCTGCGCCGCGAGCTCGACGATCCGGCCGCCGGGCCATGCGGCCGGTGCGACAACTGCACCGGGCACAGGTGGCCGGAGGCCGTCCCAGAAGCCGCGACCGCCGCCGCCCGGGACCGCTTGCTTCGCCCGGGCACGGAGCTGGAACCGCGCAAGATGTGGCCGACCGGCATGCGCGAGCTCGGCATCGACGTGGCCGGCAAGATCAGCCAGGACCTGGCCGCCGAGCCAGGCCGGGCGGTCGGCCGGCTGACCGATCTCGGCTGGGGCCCGCGGCTGCGTTCCCTCCTTGCTAGCAACGCGCCCGACATTGCCGCTCCGGATGATGTGATCGCTGCGGTCGTCAAGGTTCTGGCCGGCTGGCAATGGGAGCACCGCCCGGCCGCGGTCGTGAGCCTCCCGTCCCGGACTCGGCCGCAGCTCATCGGCGACGTGGCCGCAAGGATCGCGGAGATCGGGCGGATCACCTACATCGGGCAGCTCACCTACGCGGACGGCGACAGGGCGGTGTCCGCCGCCGGGCCGGGCCGCCAGCACAACAGCGCACAGCGGCTGCGGGCCGTGTGGCAGAGCTTCGAGGTGCCCGCCGCGATCAGTGCCAGGCTCACCGGCCTGGGCGGCCCGGTTCTGCTCGTCGACGACCATCTCGACACCGGATGGACCATGACGGTCGCCGCCATGGCACTGCGCCAGGCGGGCGCGCCCGCGGTCCTGCCGTTCACGCTCGCCTCGGCGGGTTAAGTCCAGTCGCGCTGCGGATCCTGGCGCGATACCCTGAGTCCGTGACAAGCTTCCGCAGCCTTCTTCTCAGCAGGCCGCACTGACGAACTAAGTCAGCGCGGCCGCCCCTCATGCTCACCGTGAGGGGCTTTTTCATTTCCCGGCCGGATCGAGCAGGCACAGCGAAGGGCAACGGCGCCATGAGCGAGCAAGTAACGGACGTGTCAGACCACGGGGCCGCGGCAGGCCCTGCGCACGGAGCCAGCGCAGAGTCAGCCGAGCCCAGCCCCGCAACTGCGCCGTTCCGGTACGGCGCCGGCATGGCCGGCGAGATCGAGCTCCGGTGGCAGGACCGCTGGGCGGAATCCGGGACTTTCAGCTCGCCCAATCCGTCCGGCCCGCTGGCTAGCGGATTCGAGTCCGTCGCGGGCCGCCCGAAGTGCTACGTGCTGGACATGTTCCCCTACCCCAGCGGCATCGGCATCCACGTTGGACACCCGATCGGGTACATCGCCACCGACGTGTACGCCCGCTACCTGCGGATGACCGGCCACCATGTGCTGCACGCCATGGGATTCGACGCTTTCGGGCTGCCGGCCGAGCAGTACGCGCTGAGTACCGGCCAGCACCCGCACGTCACCACCCGGCAGAACGTGGACAACATGCGCCGCCAGCTGCGGCGGCTGGGCATGGGCTACGACACCCGGCGCAGCATCGAGACCACCGACCCCGCCTTTTACCGCTGGACCCAGTGGACCTTCCTCAAGCTGTTCGACAGCTGGGTAGACGAGCGGACCGGGACCGCGCGTCCCATCAGTGACCTAGTGGCCGAGTACGCGTCAGGTCAGCGGCCGGTGCCAGGCGGCCGTCGGTGGGACAACCTGGCGCCGGCGGAGCGCCGCGGCCTGGTCAACAGCCACCGGCTGGCCTACATCGGCGAGGAGCCCGTCAACTGGTGCCCCGGCCTGGGCACCGTGCTGGCGAATGAGGAGGTCACCGCCGACGGGCGCAGCGACATCGGCAACTTCCCCGTCTACCGGCGCCCGATGCGGCAGTGGATGATGCGCATCACCGCGTTCGCGCAGCGGCTGATCGATGACCTGGATCCGCTCGCGTGGCCGGAGAACGTCAAGCAGCTGCAGCGCAACTGGATCGGCGCCAGCGACGGCGCCATCATCCGGTTTCCGCTGGCCCGCTCTGCGGACGGCCCGATCGAGGTCTTTACCACCCGGCCTGACACCCTGCGCGGCGCCACATACGTGGTGCTGGCGCCGGAGCATCCGCTGGTCGACGCCCTGGTCGCAGACGCATGGCCGGAGGGGACGCCAGAACGCTGGCGAGGGGGTGCAGCGCGACCGGGCGAGGCCGTGGCGGCCTACAGGGACACAGCGGCCCAGCTGTCCGACCGGCAGCGGACAGTTGGCACCGGTGTTAAGTCGGGCGTGTTCACCGGGGGCTACGCGACCAACCCGATCACGGCGGAGCCGATCCCGGTCTTCATCGCTGACTACGTCCTGATGGGATATGGCACGGGCGCCATCATGGCCGTGCCCGCCCACGATCAGCGGGACCTGGAGTTCGCCGGAAGATTCGGGCTGCCAGTCCGGCCGGTCACCGCCGCAGACGGCGCGTATCTGGAGGCGCCAGGGCCCGAGCTAGCCGGCCTGGACACCGAGGCCGCCATCGCGGCGTCAGTTTCATGGCTGGAACGAGCTGGTCACGGGCACGCGGCGCGTCGATACCGGCTCCGTGACTGGCTGTTCTCACGGCAGCGCTACTGGGGCGAGCCTTTCCCGATCGTCTATGCCGACGACGGCCTGCCCATCGCCCTGCCGGCGGACGCCCTTCCGGTCCTGCTGCCGGACATGACTGATTTCCGCCCCGCGAAAGACGCCGGGGACGCAAGCGAACCAGTGCCGCCGTTGGCGCGAGCGACCGGCTGGGCGAACGTCGAGCTTGACCTAGGTGACGGCCCGCGGATGTACCGGCGCGAGCTCAACACGATGCCGCAATGGGCCGGGTCGTGCTGGTACTACCTGCGCTATCTGGACCCCGCCAACGATCAGGCCTTCGTCGACCCGGCCGTGGAACGGTACTGGATGACGGCGCCCGATGACGGCCCCGGTGGCGTCGATCTGTACGTCGGCGGCGTTGAGCATGCCGTGCTGCACCTGCTGTACGCGCGGTTCTGGCACAAGGTGCTGTACGACCTGGGGCTGGTGTCGACGCCGGAGCCGTTCGCGCGACTGGTGAACCAGGGCAAGATCCAGGCCGACGCATTCGTCGACGAGCGCGGCAGCTATGTCCCGGCAGCCGACGTCGCGGTCGCTGCCGACGGCTCGGCGACCTATGGCGGCCGGCCGCTCAGGCGGCGGGCCGGAAAGATGGGCAAGAGCCTGAAGAACGGCATCAGCCCAGACCAGATCTACCGGCAGTACGGTGCCGACACCCTGCGGCTGTACGAGATGGCCATGGGACCGCTGGAGGCCGACAAGCCCTGGCGCACCGACGACATCGTCGGCGTGCACCGGTTCCTGCAGCGGCTGTGGCGCAGCATGATCGACGAGCAGGCCGGCACGCTCACCGTCAGTGACGACCAGCTGGACGACGCTACGCTGCGACTGCTGCACGCAACGGTCGCAGCGGTCCGGCATGACTTCGAGCTGATGCGGTTCAATACCGGGATCGCCCGGCTGACCGAGCTGACAACCGCAGCGGCCCGGATCTCGGCCACTGACGGCGCGCTGCCGCGTGCCCTGGCAGAGCCGCTGGTCCTGATGATCGCCCCGCTCGCCCCGCATATCGCCGAGGAACTGTGGGCACGGCTCGGGCACGCCGGTTCGCTGGCGTATGCCAACTTCCCGCAGGCCGATCCGGAACTGGCCAGAGCGCAGAATGTCACGTTGCCGGTCCAGGTGAACGGGCGGACCAGGTTCCGGATCGACGTGCCGGCCGGGCTGGGCGCGACCGACGTTGAGGCGATCGTCCGGGCAGACCCGCAGTACGCGGACTGGACAGCGGCCGGGAGCGTCGAGCGGATGATTGTCGTCCCCGATCGCATCGTGAACGTCATCGTGCGCTAGCCGATCACCGGAGACCGAGCCGCCCAGGTTCATCCGGGCGGCTCGGTCTGCTGGCGCCGCTCGAGGGCGGCCAGCCGGAGCTCCAGCTGGTCGATCCGGTGGCGGAGGATCTCCAGCTGCGCCTCCTCCGCGAGGCGCCGCTCCGCGGTGCGCCGCAGCCGCGGCGAGGCCTCGGCGCGCGCGGCGACCAGAGCTAGCGGCACCAGGCGCTGCGGCCCGTGCGGACCGTTGACCAATCGGGACGGAATCTCCTCGGTCCGGTACCAGCTGCGAATGGCTGCGCGCGATGCGCCCGTGTCTGCGGCCGCGCGTTCCAGGGTCACCCAGTCCGAGCCCTGGAACTGGGCAGCCAGCTCGAGCTCGAGCTCCCAGTTGTCGAGCCGGTCCTCCCAGTCCATGACGCCTGCCTCCTCCCGATCAAGCACCCGCCCTCGGCGCGAGGCCGCTCCGTCCTGCCCACGAGCCGCCGCGACGCTAAACCTTAGTATTAGCATGGTATTGACTAGGTGGCTGAGGTGCTGGACGGTAGCCTCATGTTTGAGCGATTCACTAACCGCGCCCGGCATGTCGTCGTGCTCTCCCAGGAGGAAGCCCGGCAGCTGCAGTGCAACTACATCGGCACCGAGCACATCCTGCTCGGCCTCATCGGCGAGTCAGGCGGCGTCGCATCCGAGGCCCTGTCGCGCCTCGGAATGTCGCTCGACGGCACACGCGATGAAGTCAAGGCCATCATTGGCATCGGGAAAGCCAAGCCGGCCGGGCACATCCCGTTCACTCCGCGCGCGAAGAAGGTGCTCGAACTTGCGCTCCGCGAAGCGCTGCAGCTCAACCACGACTACATCGGGACCGAGCACATCCTGCTCGGGCTCATCAGGGAAGGCGAAGGCGTCGGCGCTCAGGTCGTCAAGCAGCACTGCTCGTCTCTGGCCGAAGCCCGCGCGGCAGTGCTCGACGTGGTGTCGACGATGCCAGCCGAACCCGCGAAAGGCCGCCGCTGGCTGCGCGACGTCATGGAGACGCTGGCGGGCCGAGGACCCCAGCCAGGCCAGGCCGTCCAGCTCCAGATCACGCAGGCCGCGGACACCAGCCTGACTGAGGCTGTCCGCCTCGCCGGTTCGAAACCGGTTGGCTCGCACCATCTCCTGCTGGCCGCCCTGGCGGATGCAGCCGGCGCAGCATCGCGCACGCTAACCGAGCTCGGCGTGGAGCTCGAGCCCCTGAAAGAGGCCCTTCGCAACACTGATGTCACCGGCACCAGCGACGAGCTGCCGGAGGAAGCCTGCCGGCGGCAGATGGTGATCAAGGTGACTCCTCAGAAGATCACCATCGAGGCGACCGATCCGCTGATTCTCAAACTCGGCCAGGCTGCGATCTCGGCGGAGGGCGATGAGACCGGCGTTATTCCGGGTGATCTGCCAGGCTCCGCCAGCCTGGGCAAGGTCTGGCAGGCATTGCACGACAGTCTCATCGACATTCAGCGGCGCGCCGCGCCACCACCGGGCCCGCCCGAGAAGCATGGCACCGAGGCCGCATAGTTGGCGGCCGGCCTGCGCGGCCAACCGGTACGGCTACGCATGCGCGGCGTAAATCGCGTCCGCTGCCATTCCGCCGGCGAGCCTGCGCACACGATCGGTGACCTCCTCCACGCAGTTCACGATGAGCACCACCCGGCCCCCAGGGCCAAAGACCGGCACGTTGACCGGGCACCAGTACCGCCTCGCGAATTCTCCCGGACTGCCCCTTACCTCTACGTCATACCTCTGCAGCGCGAGCTCGTCGGGCTCGCCGGTCGCCAGGACCCGGCCGAACGACGCGCTCATGTTGCGCACCCCCGTCGCGCCGGGATCCGACGGGTTGTCAGGAAACGCATCAAATACCTCGCGGCCCAGCAGATCCTCCCGCGTGCGCCCCGTCACCCGGAGGTAGGCATCGTTCATGTCCGCCATCACGTATTCCGGCGTCAGCAGCAGCACCGGGACCGGGAGCCGCCGGTAGACCGCCAGGTAGTCGATCCGAGGTCTGGTCATCACCTCACCCCCTGTAATTCAGTCTGGTACTCCCCGCCCTACCATGCGCAACCACGGTCGGCTGCCACCGCCAAGCCCGAAACGAAACGGGGCAAATCATCCGCTCACTAAGACGGACGATCGCGAAATAAGGCGATTCTGTCCCGTGGACCAGGCGGGGCTGCCGGCCAGCAGGCCTAACCGGAAGCTCGCGAATGGCCCGGCTGGGACGCCGTCATGCGGAGAGCCGGGCACCCGAGGCCCCAGAACCGGTAAAGTGCCTGTTGGTGGAGCGAACGCCGGCTGGGGTGACCTGACTGGCGCTGGGAGCCATGTCCTTGCAGTGCGCGCGGGTACGCCCGTGCGACCCAACTGGAGGTAGTGGCGATGCGTCACCTGGTCGGACTAGTCCTCGCGCTGGCAGCTGCAGCGGCGGTGTTCTTCGGCGGAGGCTGGGCCGTCGCCCGGATCCTGGCGGCCCATGCACACGGAACGAGCCTCGTCAGCATGTCTGGCGGCCTGACACTGGCGGCCCTCCTCGGCACCGGCCTGTTGCTCGGGATCCTGATCGCCGCGCCCGCAGCCTCGCCGCTCGGCGCCGGCCTGCCGGGACTCATCCTGCTGGCCTGGTCGGGCCTCGAGCTGTTCAAGGCGCACTGGGCGCTGCGGCTGATCCCCCTGACCCGGCTGGACGCCGCCAGCGGCTTCAAGACGATGCTGACCGTCGGCGTGCTCGCCTTGGTCGGCATCATGCTCGTCGTCCCCATTTTCGTTCCGTCGCGGTGGCGGCGGTCAGAACCGGCCGACGACTTCGCGAGCCTGGCGCGGGCCGAGTTCGTGCACTAAGCACCAGTTCGCATCCGCCAGGCATCGACGACCAGCTCACGCAGCCGGCCGACATCGACCTGATCCAGCCGGAGCATGACCAGCGGCCAGCCGTCATAGCCGGACGTCGTGAAGAAGACCTCCGGCTCGCCGAGCAGCAGGGCCTGCTTCTCGGCTTCATCTCCCACGAAGACAACGGCAATATCCGTGCGCAGCACTCGCGGCTCGCCCGGCCTGCGCTCGGGATACGACCAGATGAATCCCTGGCCGCCGACCCGGAAGTCGAATCCGTCGCAGTCGATCTCCTCCACCTCCGGCAGGTCGAGCGCAAGGCGGCGCACGTCCTCCGCATCAGCCATCGTGAAGCCTCCGGATCGGTCCAGCCCGATCTGGACATGCTAGACGTCACCACCGACAGCCCGGCTACGCATGAGCTCGCACTGCCCAGGCTGACGCATGGACAGGGAACGGGGCCGCCGGCAGCAGCTCCTCGCATCTGGCGCGCAGTGCTTCACGCTGGCCTGGGGCGAGTTGCGCAACATACGCGCCGGCCGGCCCTACGCCGAGCGTGAAACGCTCCCACCAGTCGGCGAAGGTCTCGAACCAGACCGTGACCGACAGCGACGACGGCTCGATGTCGCTCAGGCCGGCCGCTTCGCACAGCAGCGCCAGGTGACCTTCGCGAGCGCCCGGCAGTCCTGCCTCATCCCTGGCGGCGGGATCGATGTCGTGCACAGCTTGCCAGAAGGTGGCCAGCGGTCCCGCGCCGCCGGCGTGATCCCAGACGCACGCGGCCACCACCCCGCCCGGACGCGTGACCCGGGCCATCTCGGTCAGCCCCGCGACCGCGTCGGCCATGAAGTGCACGACAAGCTGCGCGAGCGTGACATCGAACACGTCGTCAGGGAACGGCAGGCGATCGGCCGCGCCAGATCGCACCTCGACCCCGGGCAAGCGGGCACGAACCGCCGCGACAAAGGAGTCGGACGGATCGATCGCGCAGACCGCGCTCGCGCCGAGACGGCGGACAAGCTCCGCGGTCAGCGCTCCCGGACCGCACCCGACATCGAGCGCTCGCTGGCCATTGCGGACCTCGGCCACGTCGGCAAACTGGACAGCCAGCGGCTCGGAGAAGCGACCCATGAAGCGGGCGTAGGACTCGGCCGGCACATCGAACGTCACAGCTCAAATCTAGGTCGCGCTGAGCGAGCACGTCCTTGCACACCGCGGTGGGGTCTGAGAACCTGACCGGAACGACAGCCTGCGGCTAAGAGGGGTGGCGGTCGGTGTGTGCGGAGCGCTGAGAACATGACGGGCGAGGTTGTCCCAGGCCTGCGCGAGCCAGGAAGCTTGCCCCATCCTGACCTGCCATCAGGCACGGACACGATTCCCCAGGTCAAGCACATCGTCGTGCTGATGATGGAGAACCACTCGTACGACAACCACCTCGGCATGCTGGCCCGTGCGGGAGCGGACGGATTCACGCTCGGCGCTGACGGCAAGCCGACCGCGCAGAACCCGTACGCAGACGGGAAGATCCAGCACGCGTTCCGGATGCCGACCACCTGCCAGCTTTCCGGTCATCCGAGCCAGACATGGCAAGACAGCCATACCCAGCTCGCGAGCGGCCAGCTGGACGGCTTCGTGATATCCGGGAGCGGTCCGGTCTCCATGGGCTACTGGGAGAAGGCTGACCTCCCCTTCTACTACTCACTGGCGTCGACGTTCCCGATCGCGGACCGGTACTTCTGCTCGGTGCTCGGCCAGACATTCCCGAACCGCCGCTACCTGATGGCCGCAACGTCGATGGGCATGATCAACGACAGCGTGCCTAACCCGCTGGATTACCCAGCGGGCGGCACAATCTTCGACCGGCTGCACGACGCGGGAATCACGTGGAAGGACTACTTCTCGGTCTCCACGTTGCTGACACAGCTCGCGCTGTTCCCTGAGCTGCTCGTCAAGTACGCAGGCAATCTCTCCAAGATCGACGAGTTCTTCGAGGATGCGCAGGCCGGGACCTTGCCCGAATTCTGTCTCGTCGAGCCCAACTACGGCGCCGACTCGGAAGAGACTCCGCAGAACATCGCGCTGGGCGAGCTGTTCGCGTCGAGGATCATTAACGCGGTCATGCAAGGGCCGGGCTGGGAGAACACCTTGCTGATCTGGACTTACGACGAGCACGGCGGGTACTACGACCACGTCGTTCCCCCGGCGGCCATACCGCCCGACGACATCCCGCCGGACACGAGCGGTCCGGCCTACACCGGCTTCCATCAGTACGGCTTCCGGGTGCCGGCCGCAGTGGTCTCCCCGTGGTCGCGACCGAACTATGTCTCGCATGAGGTTTTCGACCACACGAGCATCTGCGCGCTGGTCGAGGCCAAATGGAACCTGCCGGCCATGACACGCCGGGATGCCAACGCCAACAACATGCTCGACATGCTCGACCTGACCAAGCCGGCCTTCAAGCATCCGCCGGATCTCGCTAAGCCGCTGCTGGAAGTAGACCCTGCGGCGCTGCTGTGCATCGTGACGGGAGCCGGGACCGTCCCGCCGCCCGGTTCGGTCTCAGCCTGAGCTGCGGCGCGACACTACTCGGCAGCCAGCGGCGGCCTGCCGGCACCGCGGCTCGTCAGCCAGCGATCGCGTAGGCCCGGTAGATGGTCTGCGTAGTGCTGTCACCATGCGAGTCGGTGACAATCGAGCGCAGCGCGACGTAACCGCTCGCCGGATCGTGCAGCACGGCCAGCCAGTTGCCTCCATGCCGGGAGACTTCGACCTGCTTCCAGCTCGCGCCGTTGTTGAACGAGGCCAGCACACGCACCGTCCGGAACGGATACTGGCGCGTCCGGTCGCCGTCCTCTCCGTTGCGCACGATCTGGAACCGAACGGTGGTCGAGGCGCCCGGCTGCGCCTGGTTGCTCATCGAGAGCCCGCGGGGTTCGTAAGTGGTCACGGTGACCGGGAAGTTCACGGTGTTCCCGGCAGGCGGCACCGGACGGATGTAGAAGTGCCAGCGGATCGTCGCCCTCGGCGAGAGGACATCGGCGGGTTCGGAACCGTCCGGATTCCACCGGCTTGCATCGACGTCGAAGTTGTACCACCCAGCGCGAGTCACAGTCCGGCTGAGGTAGGTCCGGCCGCGCCACTCATTCAGGTGCAGCGTCCACAGCTTGTGATTGCCGCGGGTCAGCGTGGCCGCGGTCCGCGCGCAGCACACGTCATCGCCGAGGAAACCAGGGATCGCGAAGAGGTCGAAGGCATTGAACCGGAACAGGTTCCCGTCAATGGCGGGCTGAATCGAGAGCCCGGCCCGGCTACAGCCGCACCGAAGTTCTGCGTGTAGTGACGCCCGGCCGCCAGCCGGCGGACCAGGTAGTTGAAGCCGGTGAAGTCCGTTTCGCCGCGCGCAGTGACATACTCAGTATCGCTCTCCGAGGTCCACACGCCCCGCGTGACGTGCTGAATCACCCTGAAGGGCGCTACCATCTGGCCGCCGAGCCGGCCAGCCGCGCAGAGCAGCTGGTAGTAATTACCGGGCCCGATGTCCCAGTAGTTGGAGGTGGCCGGGTTCGCCCCGCTGCGCACGTTCAGAGTCAGCGTCGCCAGATCGCCGAGGCGCTGCCTGTACGTCAGATGACTCGGTACGCCGTCGGCGGAATGCCCAGTGATGTCATAGCCCGCCTGGCCTGAAGTCCAGGACGCCAGGTAGGAGAAACCGACGTCGTGCGACCGGAACGGGACCGCATAGACCGCCATGCCTCCGCCGCCTGCGCTTACTTCAGACTCGGCCGCGGTCTGCTTGCCCAGGCACGCGTTGACTTGCTCGTCGCCCGGCGGACCACTCACGCCCGTCAGCGAGATCCGAACCAGCCTGCCGCCGGCTGCCCTGAGCCTGATCGTGTCGCTGCGCGTGATGCGCACCTGGCGCACGACCAGCGTCTGGCTCGCGCTCCCGGTCGTGACTGCGCCGCCGATCAGGTAGGTGCCCAGGGGGATCCGGATCGACTTGCCGTTGACCTGGTAATGCTGCCCGTCGGCCGCCTCCAGCGTCGCCGGCTGGGCTCGGATAACGTGACCGTTCCTGTCCACGCCGACGACATTGATCCGCGCCGTTGTCGCTGCGGCTGCCGGCACCGAGGTCGCGAGCCCGGCAGCCGGAATAGCCAAAGCGCACACGACGGCAATGCGCGCGAAACGATGCATGCGACCCCCGCACCACGATGACGATGTGACGGCATATGTAGTTCTAGCGGGACATCATAGAGCGCTGGCGGGCACCGCGGCAGCCACCCCGCGCCAACCGACGTGGCGGTCGTCCTCGGACCCGGCGCTATCTGTTCGGCGGCGTCAGGACAGTCAGGATGCCGGTGACGACCAGGACCGCGGCTAGCGCGCCTGTCTCGAGCCTGGTCGCGAGCGCAGGTCCGGCGCCCGGCTCAGCGCGGCGCCGCAGCCACCGGCGGCCCGCCATGGCCAGTCCGGCAGCAACGCAGACGATCACGGCCTTGGCGGTGAGGAACAAGCCGTAAGCCGTGGTGAGCAGCGAGCCCAGCGGAACAAGCACGAGCGCCGAGACGATGCCGGTGATGACGACGACCGCGAACAACCAGGCGGCCGCGGTTGCATAGAGCCCGACGATGCCCTGGGCAGCCGCTGGATGGTGCCGCCATGCGACCGCCGCGCGCACCGCGTAGAACAGCATTCCGGCCCAGACGACAGCCGGCAGCAGATGGCAGTAAGTCACGAACGCGCCCGCCACCGGGACGACGCCCTCGGGATGCGAGCGTAGTCCCTCGGCCAGCACGACACCTGACAGCAGCGCTGCCGCCAGGCCCGGGCGCCGAAGCCGGACCGCTATCGCCGATAGCGCGAACAGCCCGGCTTCGACCGCGGCGATCTCCGCCGTTCCGCCGGACCGCAGGCCGGGCGGGGCTGGCTGCGCGAGCCGGGCCGCGAGACCAGGACCGAGCACCGCCGTGACGAGCAGAGCGGCGCTGGCCGCCAGGCCGAGCAGCGAACCGCTGAGTGCCAGCGGACCGGGGAGCTCGGCTGGCCGTTCGCCCTTGTAGTGCCGGGACAGCCCTCGGCCTGCCAGCCCGCCAAGAGCGATCGCGAGGCCAGCCAGCATCAGGCCGCGTTCGATGCCCGTCAGCCACAGCGCCGGGGTCCAGAGCGGCGCACCCGCCGCGGCCAGGCTGGTCACCAGCCCGGCCAGATCGGGCGAGATAGCACATATCCCACGGTTAGCACCCTAGCGGTGCCGCTGCTCCGAACACGAACTTGCTGGTGATATGCCGGAACCTTTACTAGGCCGATACTGCGGCGGCAGCTACGGTTGCGCGGGCAGCAGTGTGTACGTCTGGACCCTGGGCACGTTCTTCGGGGCTCGCTTGCCACTGCCGCTCAGGATGATCGTCATCCGGGTGAAGTAGTCGCGGCCAGAGTGCTTAGGCCATACCGCCGCCTTCCACAGCACCACCAGGATCGGGTACCGGGTGAACTTGCTCGGACCGCAGCTTGAGCTGGGCGTGCAGTTATTGACGGCGATGACGCCAGTCGCGAACGCAGATGACGTCCAGCTCGCCCACTTGAGCCTGGGAATGAGCTCGTTGGATGGCATGCAGCCAGGCTGATCCGTCGTCGACGGCTTGACTTGGCCAGTGCCGTTGCACTGCACCAGGACGACTTTATGAGAAGCGGCTGGCGCTGCCGAGGCAGCCAGCGCCGTTCCGGTGATCGTTGCAGCTGACACCAGGGCGACAGCGACCAGCACGCGCACACGAGTAAGCCTCATCGGATGAACCCCTTCTAGCTGACATCTTTGCCACTAGAAGGATGCCGTGACCTCGTGCTGGATACACGCTGCGCCACGTCCGCGGCGCCGCCGGTGTCCGGGCTACCGCTTGCCGAGCAGCGAGCGCAGCACGTACTGCATGATGCCACCGTGCCGGAAGTACTCGGCCTCGCCGGGCGTGTCGATCCGCACGATGGCCTGGAACTCCCTGTCGTCGGCGCGAACTGTCACCTCGCGCGGCGTCTCACCTGAGTTCATGGCCTCGATGCCGGTGATATCGAACACCTCGTGCCCGGTCAGGAGCAGCGACGCCGCGCTGTCCCCTGGCTTGAACTGCAGCGGCAGCACGCCCATGCCGATCAGGTTGGACCGGTGAATCCGCTCGAACGATTCCACCAGCACCGCCCGGACGCCGAGCAGCGCGGTTCCCTTCGCCGCCCAGTCCCGCGACGAGCCAGAGCCGTACTCCTTGCCGCCGAGCACCACGAGCGGCGTGCCCTCGGCGATGTACTGGCGGGACGCATCGTAGATCGACATCTCCTCGCCCGCCGGCAGCTTGACCGTAACCCCGCCCTCGGTGCCGGGCGCGAGCTGGTTGCGCAGCCGGATGTTCGCGAAGGTGCCGCGGATCATCACCTCATGGTTACCGCGCCGCGACCCGTAGCTGTTGAAGTCCGGCCGCTGCACCCCGTGGTCGGTCAGGTACTTCCCAGCGGGACTGTCGGTCTTGATCGCGCCAGCCGGCGAGATGTGGTCGGTCGTCACCGAATCACCCAGCATGGCCAGCACTCGCGCGCCGTGAATGTCGGTGACCGGGCTCGGCGAGATCTGCATGCCCTCGAAATACGGCGGATGGCGGACGTAGGTCGATTCCGGCTCCCAGGCAAAGGTCTCGCCAGGCTGAACGTCAAGGTCCTGCCAGCGCTCGTCACCGCTGAAGACATCGGCGTAGTCGCGCGTGAACATCTCCGCCGCGACGGCAGTCTCCACGATCTGCTCGATCTCGGCCGGCGTAGGCCACAGGTCGCTGAGGTACACGTCCTGGCCGGAGGACCCCGTTCCTATTGGCTCGTTGACAAGGTCGATATCCATGGTGCCGGTCAGCGCATATGCCACCACCAGCGGAGGCGAGGCGAGGTAGTTCATCTTGACGTCGGGGTTGATCCGGCCCTCGAAGTTCCGGTTGCCGGACAGCACCGCGACGACGGCGAGGTCGTTCTTGGCGACAGCGGCGCTGATGGCCTCCGGCAGCGGGCCTGAGTTGCCGATGCAGGTGGTGCAGCCGTAGCCGACCAGGCTGAAGCCGAGCTTCTCCAGATAGGGCGTCAGGCCGGCCCGCTCGTAGTAGTCCATGACGACCTTGGACCCCGGTGCGAGCGTGGTCTTCACCCACGGCTTGCGCTCGAGGCCGGCCTCGACCGCCTTCTTGGCCACCAGCGCGGCGCCGATCATCACCGACGGGTTGGAGGTGTTCGTGCACGACGTGATCGCGGCGATCACGACCGAGCCGTGGTCGACCGACGTCACCGTGCCGTCGTCTAGCGTCACATCAGCGCGCGCGGTGGGCCGGCCACCGGCCCGGTGCGCCGCGGGATCCGCTGCCGGGTGGGTGCCGCCGCCGTTCTCCCGCTCGGCCACGAACGGGTCAGACGCCGGGAACGTATCGGCGATCTCATCGTCCAGCCTGTCCAGCTGCACATAAGTTCCAAGTGCTGTCCGGAACGAGGTCTTCGCGTCCGACAGTGCCACGCGGTCCTGCGGCCGCTTCGGGCCGGCCAGCGAGGGCACGACCGTGGAGAGGTCAAGCTCGACGTTCTCCGAGTAGCGGGTGCTGGCGTTCGGGTCAAGCCACAGGCCCTGCTCCTTGGCGTAGGCCTCGACGAGCGCGACCTGCTCGGCCGGGCGGCCGGTCAGCCGCAGGTAGGAGAGCGTCTCACTGTCGATCGGGAAGATCGCGCAGGTCGAGCCGAATTCAGGACTCATGTTGCCGATCGTGGCCCGGTTGGCCACCGGCACGGCCGCCACGCCGTCGCCGTGGAACTCAACGAACTTGCCGACGACGCCGTGCTTACGCAGTAGCTCGGTAATAGTGAGCACCAGGTCGGTCGCCGTCGTGCCGGATGGCAGCTCGCCGGTGAGCTTGAAGCCGACCACGCGCGGGATCAGCATCGAGACCGGCTGGCCGAGCATCGCGGCCTCGGCCTCGATGCCGCCTACCCCCCAGCCGAGGACGCCGAGGCCGTTCTGCATGGTGGTGTGCGAGTCAGTGCCGACGCAGGTGTCGGGGTAGGCAGCCAGGCCGTCGCCAGTCTTCCCGGTCATGACAACCCTGGCCAGGTACTCGATGTTCACCTGGTGCACGATGCCCGTGCCGGGCGGCACGACCTTGAACTGGCGCAACGCCTCCTGGCCCCAGCGGAGGAAGGCGAACCGCTCATGGTTGCGCTGGAACTCGAATTCCACGTTGCGATCAAAGGCGTCTGGCCGTCCGAAGACGTCCGCGACGACCGAGTGGTCGATCACCAGCTCGGCCGGCACCAGCGGGTTGATCTTGGCCGCGTCACCGCCAAGCGCACGCATCGCCTCGCGCATCGCGGCCAGGTCCACGACTGCGGGCACGCCGGTGAGGTCCTGCATGAGCACCCGGGCCGGGCTGAACTGGATCTCAGTGTCGGGCTCGGCAGCCGGGTCCCACTGGGCGAGCGCGGTCACGTGGTCACCGGTGACGTTCAGGCCGTCCTCGGTCCGCAGCAGGTTCTCCAGCAGGACCTTGAGGCTGTAGGGCAGGTCAGCGGCGCCGTTGACGGCATCCAGCCGGTGTACCTGATAGCTGTTCCCGCCGACGGCTAGCTCGGCGCGGCTGCCGAAGCTGTTCCCGGTCATGGTCCTGGCCTCCTGGATTCTGCGGGTCCGACGGACCTGCCCTGCGTGATGTCCTGCATGCATCTTGCCGCTTGCCGGGCTTCCTGCGCCTGCCGACCCCGGCTGACCCTGCCGCAAGTATCTCGACGTCAAGCTATCTCGGCAACCAGCCTAGTAAGCGGTTATCTCGACGTCAAGCTAATGGGCCGGGCGGCGGACGGCGGCGGCGGGACGGGCGTGCGGCGGAGCGTCAGTGTGCGTGACCATCCGCCGTCCTTGATCGTTGTTGAATTGGGGGTGCCATAGGCCCCCTAGCTTCACAATGATCATGCTGGGGCCGGGGCCGCATCAGCAACATCACGCCCCAACAGTCCCCCGTTAGCCTGCGGTATAGGCAGCATTTACCAGGTAGCCGATCTCCGGTCAGCCGACAGGCGCAGCATCTCAGTCCAATGCCGCCGAGAGCGGCCCGCCTCGGGAAAGGCCACCAGCATGCGGTTCACTTCAGCGCGTCGTGGATTCTCGTTCCTCGCCAGTCACCGCGCTCATGCGCTGGTGGCAGGCTTCGGCGTGGCAGGCCTGCTCGCCGCGGCGGCAGCGGCGGGCCCCGCGGCCGCCAGCTCAGTGCGCGCCAGCGCCGCGGCCCGCCCGTCCGCGGCGTCGGCGAATTCGCTCACCCGGATCAAGCACGTCTGGATCATCGAGCTGGAGAACACCTCGTTCAAGAGAGGCTTCGGGCATCCGTCCTCGGATCCCGAGCTGGCCAGGGTCCTGCGAGCGAAGGGCGCGCTGCTGCAGAATTACTACGGCATCGGCCACGACAGCCTCGACAACTACATCGCCGAGATCTCCGGTCAGGCGCCGGACTACCAGACGGGCCAGGACTGCGAGTACTTCAGCCAGTTCCTGCAGTTTGGCGGCGAGACCTTCGACAGGTGGACCAAGTACGACCAGCTGTCCGGCGACGGCTGCGTCTACCCGCGCTATGTGGGGAACATTGCCTCGCAGCTCACCGCCAAGCACCTGAGCTGGAAGTCCTACAACCAGCAGATGGGCGTCGATCCGGGACGTGACGGGACCACGCTGACGGCGCACGGGCAGGCCTGCGGTCACCCCAAGCTCGGCGCCATCGACGAGACCGATGTCACCGGGCCAGCGAACGACAGCTACGCCACCCGTCACAACCCGTTCGTGTACTTCGAGAACATCATCGGCAGCCAGGCCTACTGTGACGCGCATGTGGTCACGCTGCAGCCGCTGCAGACGGACCTGAAGTCCATCGCAACGACGCCGAACTATTCCTGGATCACGCCCGACACCTGCGCTGACGCGCACGACACGCCGCGCTGCCAGAACGGCCAGAAGGGCGGCCTCCGTCAGGCTGACAAGTTCCTCGCCACCTGGGTCCCGCGGATCATGGCCTCCCCCGCTTACAAGAGGAACGGGCTTATCGTCATCACGTTCGACGAGTCGGGCAACGATCTGTTCGCAGCGGCGTGCTGCGGCGAGAAGGACAGCCTGGGCTACGACGACCCGTCCCACCCCAACACCAACGAGCCGGGACTATGGGGACCGGGCGGCGGGCGCGTCGGCGCGATCGCGCTGTCCCCGTTCATCAGGCCGGGCACCCTGAGCACGGCGGGCTACAACCACTACTCGCTGTTCAAGACCGTGGAGCAGATCTTCGGCCTGAAGCTGCTCGGCGACGCCAAGCAGCCGCAGGTACACGCATTCGGGCCAGACGTGTTCACCCGCAGCTGACCGTCAGCTCAGGATGCGCATCCGTTGCGGATCGTAGAACGGCGCGATCTGAAGCCGGGCCGGGACATCGGTCCCGGCCCCGGTTCGCACCGTGAAGACGCCGTCCTTGAGCCACTGCCCGGTCACGCCATCGGGGCAGTTCACCTGCGCCAGCCCGACGGCCCCCCCGAGGGTGTGGCCATAGGCAGCCGCCCGGACATAGCCCGCCCAGCCGCCGTCGCGCAGCACCGGCTCGTTCCCGAACAGGTCGACCGCCGGATCCTCGGCCAGCAACCCGACCACCCGGCTGCGCGGCGCGCCCTCGGCCCGCGCCTTCACCACCGCCTCCCGCCCGGTGAAACCACCTGGCTTGTCCCAGGCGACCGCGAACCCGAGGCCCGCTTCCATCGGATTGTCGGTGTTGTCGATGTCGACGCCGAAGTCTCGGTAGCCCTTCTCCAGCCGCAAGCTCGTCATCGCGGCCAGGCCTACCGGGCGGATGCCGAGATCTACCCCGGCCGCCATCAGGTCGTCGTACACCCCGGGGCCGTACTCGGCGGGCACGTGCAGCTCGTAGCCAAGCTCCCCGACATAGGTCACGCGGACGGCTAGCGCAGGCGCATACCCGACATGAATCTGCCTCGCTGACAGATACGGGAACGAGGCACCCGACAGGTCAGCGTCTGTCAGCCGGCTAATCAGCTCGCGTGACGCCGGGCCCTGTACTGATAGCAGTGTCGTTCCGGACGTCACGTCCGTCACGGCGACGAACTCACCGGGCCTGATCTCCCGCCGGATCAGCGGCTCGATCCGCCGGTGGATGACGTCGCTGGCGATGACCAGGAACTTCTCTTCCTCCAGCCAGGTGACGGTGACATCGGCGACGATGCCGCCCGCCTCGTTCAGCCACTGGGTGTAGACGATCCGGCCGATGCCCGCGGTCACGTCGTTGGCCGACAGCCTGCTGAGCACGGCCGCGGCATCCGGGCCCTGCACGATGAGCTTGGCCATCAGCGTCATGTCCAGCACGCCTACTGCCGTCCGGACGGCGTCATGCTCGCGCGCAACGATGTCGTGCGACTCCTGCCGCGCAAAGTCCAGCGTGGTCTTCGGGTGCTCACCGGGCCCGGCGAACCATTCCGGGAACTCCCAGCCCGCTGACTGCCCGAAGTGAGCGCCCTGCGCGACAAGCCGGTCGTGGAGCACCGACCGGCGGATGTTGCGCCCGGTCGACGGTTTCCAGGATGGCCACACCGCGTCGCCGAACAGCACGCCGAGCTGCTCGGGTGTCCGCTCCCGGCGGAATCGGCGCGAGGTCTCATAGGTCGCGGTGCGGTCAACGGCGATGTGCGCGGCGTCGACCGGCGGCACGCCGTCGACGATCCACTGCGCGAGCACGCTGCCGACGCCTCCACCGGACAGGATGCCCAGGGAGTTGAGGCCGGCCGCCACGAAGTAGCCATCGAGCTCGGGCGCCGGGCCGATCAGGGGCTTGACATCTGCGGTGAATGACTCCGGGCCGCAGAAGAAGGTGCGGACGCCGATATCGGTCAGGCACGGGATCCTCGCGAGCGCCGGACCGAGGAATGGCTCCAGCCGGTCCCAGTCCGGCGGGAGCTTGCCGAAGGCGAAGTCGCGGGCGACACCGTCCAGGGACCACGGAGCGCCGACTGGCTCGAAGAGCCCGACCAGCATGCCGTCGCCCTCCGGCCGGTAGTACCCGTAGTTGTCCGGGTCCTCGATCACCGGCAGATCCGGACTCATCCCCGGCACGGTGTCAGTGAGCAGGTAGTAGTGCTCGGCTGCCTGCAGCGGTACCGACACGCCTGCGAGCGCGCCGAACTGGCGAGCCCACATTCCGGCCGAGTTGACCACGATCCCGGTCTCGATCCGGCCCGCCTCGGTCAGCACCGCGGTGACTCGCTTGCCCTTGGTCTCGACACCCGTCGCTGCGACGCCCTCGATGATGCGGACGCCGAGCTGGCGGGCACCCTTGGCCAGTGAGGTGGCGACGCCGACCGGGTCGGCCCGGCCCTCGTCGGCGACGTAGAAGCCGGACAGCACATCGTCAGTCCTGGCCAGCGGCCAGAGGTCGGCGATCTCGCGGGCGGAGATCTCGGTGTCCTCGACGCCGAAGCCGTGCATCCAGGCGGCCTCACGGCGCAGCGCCTCCTGCCGCTGCGGCGTGGTCGCCAGCGAGATATGCCCGACGGCCCGGAAGCCGGTCGAGTGACCCGTCTCGGCCTCGAGCCGCGAGTACAGGTCGCGGGAGTACCGGCTGAAGAACAGCGAGGTTTCGTCGGTCATCCCGGCCGATGTGATCAGCCCGGCTGCGTGCCAGGTCGTCCCTGCGGTCAGCGCGTGCTGCTCAAGCAGGACGACATCGGTCCAGCCGAGATGGGCCAGGTGATAGGCGATGCTGCAGCCGATAACACCGCCGCCGACAATAACCACCTGCGCCCGCTCCGGTACCCGGCCGCCTGCAGCCCCTGGGTCGCCACTCAGCCCGCCGTCGGCCACTACGCCACCTGCCGGGCGGCTGTCTGATCGTTCAGTCATGGCCCGATCCTAGACAGAACCGGCAGGCCCGGATAGCCCTTCCGACACGGAGCCGACCCCGGCGTCGCTGGCCTTGCTGTCTAGGCCGCCGCAGTGGCCAGAATGCCGGCCGCAAGCCACATGGCACCCGCTTCAGCGCTTCGGGGCGAACCTTTATAGCGTTATAACCGACTTCCGAATCATGGAGGGGGTGAAAAGTCGGCGGATGCCTGCCACCGGCCGCCGCGTCGGCTCCACGGTCGGGCGACTCACAGGGCCCTGCGCCCTACGGGGCCGCGCGGCTCACAGGGCCGGGCGACGGCTGAACCGGTCGAGCCAGGGCAGGCGGTCCTCGTGCGCGGCGGCGACCCGGAAGGCGGTGACGTCGTCATAGGTCTTGCCGACGATCGACAGTCCGGTCGGCACGCCGTCGCGGGACAGCCCGGACGGCACGCTGAGTACGGGGCAGCGGCTGGCGATGTTGAAGGGCAGCGTCATCATGACGTCCGTCCAGTTGGCGCTCGGCTCGCCGTTGACGGTGATCTGGTCGGCGACGTCATACATCGGCCGGCAGCGCGGGGATCGCAAAAGTCGGGCAGATCAGCGCGTCGAACTCCGCAAGGAGCGCGCCCAGCGGGGCGTAGATCCGCGATTCGAGCTCAAGCCCGGTCAGGAAGTCGTCCTTGGCGACCTCCGCCGCTTCGGCCGCGAAGTGTCGTGCATAGGACGTGAGCTCGGCCCCGTGCTGCTCATACAGCTCGCGGATAGAGGCCCCGAAGATCATCCCGAAGTGAATCCGCGCCGCCTGCGCGATCATGTCCAGCTCCCAGGGCAGGCTCACCTCGGTCACCGTCGCGCCAGCGTCGCGCAGCCGGTCTGCGGCCGCGCGCGTGTTCGCGGCCACATCGGCGTCGACCTCGTAACAGCCGAGGTCCGGGCACAGCGCGATGCGCATCCCGCTGACTGGCTCTAGCCGCTCGGGAATCTCCAGCTTTGGCCGCAGCGACGCGACGTCGCCCGGATCGGGACCGGCGATCACGTTCTCGAGCAGCGCGCAGTCGGCAACGGTGCGCGCCATCGGACCCTCGTGGCAGTAGTGATCGAGGTTGAAGATCTCCACCTCAGGCACGCGCCCGTAAGGCGGCTTGAAGCCGACTACGCCGCAGAAGGAGGCGGGGATGCGGATGGACCCGCCGATGTCCGATCCGGTCGCCAGCGTGGTGCTGCCGGCCGCGAGCGCGGCCCCTGACCCACCACTTGACCCGCCTGGCGAGTAACTGGTGTGCCACGGATTGCGCGTTACGCCCCACAGTTTCGTCCACGTAACCGGCGCGCAGCTGAACTCCGGAGTGGTCGTCCGGGCGTGCACGATGCCTCCGGCATCGATGATGCGCTGCACGAACACCGCCGTACTGTCAGCGACGACATCGCGCAGCGGCAGCGAGCCCAGAGTGTTGCGCTGACCGGCTATCGGTGCTTCCTCCTTGACCGCGACCAGCAGGCCGTCCAGCGGGCCCGGCGCCCGGCCGTTGCCCGCATACCTGGATTCCGCTGCTCGCGCTTCTGCCAGGGCCTGCTCGTAGTGTGTCTCCGCGAAGGCATTGATCGTCGGCTCGACGGTCTCGGCCCTGGCGATCACCGCCTCGGCCAGTTCGACGGGCGACAACTGCCGAGTACGGAACAGCCGCAGCGCCTCGGCCGCGGACATGTACCACAGGTCACTCACGAGAACTCGCTTCCTGCTCGGGTTGGCTTCCAGCCCGGCCGCGGCACGCTCGCGCGCAGCCTCCTGGTGTAGGGATCTTGCGGCTCATCGAGGACCCTGGGCGTCGGCCCGCGTTCAACGACCCGGCCGCGGTACATGACAATCGCGTGATCAGTGAGCTGGCGGACGACCGCAAGGTCATGGCTGATCAGGACGTAGGAGACGGCCGTCTCGTCGCGGATGTCGGCCAGCAGGTTGAGTACCTGCGCCTGGATCGACACGTCAAGTGCCGCGACCGACTCGTCCAGGATCAGGACGCGGGGCTCGGCCGCGAGAGCGCGGGCAATCGCAACCCGCTGCCGCTGACCGCCGGACAAGGTCCGCGGCAGCGAGCGCGCCTGCCTGGCATCAAGTCCGACCAGGTCGATGAGCTCGGTGACCCGGCGCCGGCGCCGGTCAGCAGGCCAGTCGTGATGAAGCCGGAGCGCTTCGCTGACCGCCTCCTCAGCTGTTTGCCGCGGATCAAGGCTCGTGTAGGGATCCTGGAACACGATCTGTACCTCGCCGCCGCGGCGTCGCCGGTCACGGGCCGAGCGCGCAGGCCGGGACCTGTCGGCGCCGCAGGCGGTGATCGTCCCGCCGCTGGGCTGCTCAAGTCCGACGATCATCCGGGCGATCGTGGTCTTGCCCGAGCCGGACTCCCCGACGATCGCCATCGACTCCGCTGCCTGGACGGTGAAACTGACGTCGTCGACGGCAACGAGGCTGCCGAACTCCTTGCGCAGGCTGGTGACGGCTAGCACAGGCCCGCTTTCGTCAGGCACGGGCGAATCAGGCACGGGCTTCTCAGTCATGCGTCACCGTCAGCTGTCCGCGCAGCTCGGCGGCCCGGACGCACCGCGAGAAACCCCCGTCGAGCGCCGTGAGTCCCGGCACACCCGCCACGCAGGCGTCGCTAGCGTGCGGGCACCGTGGCGCGAAGGCGCACTCGCCGGCCGGCGCCTCGAACGCAGACAGCGGCCGGCCAGGGATGGCCTGCAGCCTGACGGTGGTCCGCGCGATGTCGGGCCGTGCCGCCGCGAGCGCGGCGGTATAGGGGTGCAGCGGGTCGTCGTGCAGCAGGGCTGAGCTGCGCACCTCGACCACCTGACCGGCATACATCACGACAGTCCGGTCGCAGATGGCTGCCGCCAGCTCCAGGTCGTGGGTGATGAACAGCATGGCCAGGCCGTACTCGCGGCGGAGCTCGTCCAGGATGGCCATGACCTCAGCCTGCGTGGTCACATCGAGCGCGGTCGTCGGCTCGTCTGCCAGCAGCAACCGCGGATCAGTGAGCAGCGCCGCCGCGATCATGACCCGCTGGAGCATGCCGCCGGACAGTTCATGCGGGTACTGCCGCAGTCGCTTCGCTCCGTCTTCGATGCCGACCTGGGCGAGGAGGTCGAGCGCGCGCAAGTGGGCGTACCTGGCGGGGACGTCCAGGTTCGTGCGCATCGCCTCGGTCATGAAGTCGCCGATCCGGCGCACCGGATTCACGTGCGCACGGGGGTCCTGGAAGATCATCGCGACCTTGGTGCGGAAGGCCCGGAGGTCCGCGCCAGCAAGCTCGCTGACAGCTCTGCCGCCGTAGCGGATCTCACCCTCAACCTCGGCGCCCCTGGGGAGCAGCCGGTCGATCGCGCGAGCCGTCATGGACTTGCCCGAGCCGGACTCGCCGACCAGCCCGACCGCCTCGCCTGCCCGCACGGTGAGCGAGACGTCGCGGAGCACGGCACGCTTGACGCCGCCGACTGGCAGCCGCACGGTCAGGCCGTCGACATCGAGCAGCGGTGCTCCGCCCGGCCCGTCCAAGGCCGGCACTGCCCCGACAGACACCGCGCCGACAGACACCGCCCCGGCTGCCCCCTCCGCGGTCGGGACATTCACGTTCTGGTCGCTCGATGTCACCGGCTGACCGCCTGCGGCTGCCGGGTCCGCGCGTGCTGGATCCGAGATTGCTGGGCCCGAGATTGCTCGGCCTGTGCTTGCTGGTAGAGGCGCTCGCCGAGGACGTTGAAGGCGATGACGACGCCGACGATGCACAGGCCGGCCGCGAGCGCCGGCAGCGGATAGCCCTGCAGGATCCCCGGCTGGTTCTCGGAGATCATGACACCCCAGTTGGGCGCAGGCGGCTGGACGCCCAGCCCGAGGAAGGAGATCGCGGCAAGGTCGACCATCGCCCAGCCGAACATGATGGTGGCCTGCGCCACGATCAGCGGCAGCATGTTCGGCACGATGTGCCGCAGGCAGATGGCGGTCGCTGACGAACCCTGCACTTCGAGTGCGGCCACGTACGGCTGCCCGCGTTCCTTCAGGGCGGCGCCGCGCAGCACCCGGGCGACATAGGGCATGTAGGCGATCGCCAGCGCGGCCGCGGCCGCGGTCAGGCCGGCCCCGAACACCGCCGCCGCGAGCACCGCCAGCAGGATGCCGGGGAACGCGAACAGGATGTCCAGGCCGGAGGAGATGATTGTGTCGGCAAGCCCCTGCCGCCAGGCTGCGACCACCGCGATCACTGTGCCCAGCGCCATCGCGCCAACGACCACTGCCAGCGGCCCGAGCATCGACGACTGCGCACCTGCGATCAGCCGGGACAGCACGTCGCGGCCCGCGAAGTCGAAGCCGAGCAGGTGCCCGCCCATCGGACCGACCCACGTCATGTTCAGGTTCGGCAGAACCGGGCTATAAGGAGCGACGAACGGGCCGATGATCGCGAGGATGGCGGCCGCGAGGATGACGGCTGCCGAGATCATCCCGGCAGCCCCGGTAGAGCGCAGCAGGCTCGCCGTCCTCATTGCGCCCTGCTACCGAGCGACACGCGCGGGTCCAGTACCGCGTACAGCACGTCGACTAGCGCGTTGATCAAGACGAACGCGGCGACCAGCACGAGCGAGATGCCCTGGACCACGGCCAGATCCTTCGACTCGGCCGCCTGCACCAAATACGCGCCAAGGCCGTTGAGGCTGAACGCGGTCTCCACCACCGCAGCGACCGCAATGAGCGAGGCGATCGTGATGCCGGAGACCGTGGCGATCGGGATCGCCGCATTACGCAGGATGTGCCGGCGGACGAGCAGGCGCGACGGAATGCCACGGCTGATTGCCGTCTGCACGTGCTCTCGATCGGACTCCTCGCGAACCGCGGCCCGGGTCACGCGCGAGACGATCGCGATCGACGAGAAGGCAAGCGCGACGGCGGGCAGCGTGAAATGCCGCACGCTCGACCAGAAGCCCGCGCCATTGCCGAGTGCCGGGAACCAGCCGAGCTTCACCGAGAAGACCAGCACGAGGACGATCGCGGCTACGAAGGACGGCACTGCCGCCGATACCGCCGTGGATACCAGCACGCTAGTGTCGGCCACGCCCGGGCGCAGCGCTGCGATGACTCCGCTGCCGATGCCGATGACCAGGATGATGATCGCGGCGTACAGGACGAGCCCGGCTGTCGTCCAGATGCGCGCTGCTATCACCGAGGAGACGTTCTCCTGCAGTGTGATGGACAGGCCGAGATTTCCGTGCAGCGCGTTGTCCAGCCAGTACCAGTACTGCGCGAGGAACGGCTGGTTGAGGTGATAGCGCTGCTCGAGTACGTGCATGCTGCTCGCGGGCAGGGCCCGCCCGCCAGACAGCGCCGAGATCGGGTTCCCCGGCGCCAGGTACAGCGCGCCGAATATCACGAAGCTCGCGATGAGCAGGCTGGCCATGAGCATGGCCAGCCTGCGAGCGAGGAATCGCCATCGCATCGGCTAGCCCTTGCCGCCAAGGCTGTCGGCCCACGGCGCGAACATATACGAGAACGAGGCGACAGCCCCGGTCAGGCTCTTGCTCAGCATCAGGATGTTGGTGGGCTGCACGTCTGGGATCCACGGCAGGAGCTTCGCCGCCATCTCCTCTGCCTTCGCCACGAGCGCCGCGCGCTTGTCCGGATCTGCCGTTCCGCGTGCCTGCTCCAGCAGCGACGTCAGCTGCGGGTTGCTGAACCTGTCGTAGTTCTGCGAGCCGTCCGGCAGCACGATCGTGGCCAGCAGGGCCGCTGGGTCCGCGTAGTCGCCGTAATTCACGGTGGCGAATCCGTCGACGCCTTGCCGCGCCTGCGCGCTGGTGAAGAAGTTGATGTAGTCCTGGGCGGAGACCGACTTGAGCACGACCTTCAGCCCGATGGCCTCGGCAGCCTGCTGGTACGCCGCGGTGACCGTCGCAATGCTGGTGAGCTGGCTCGAGGTGCCGATGGTGATCGTCTGGCCGATCACGCCGGCCGCCTTGGCGAGCTTGCGCGCCCGCGCCAGGTCCTGGTTCAGCACTGGCGAGGAGTTGTAGGCCGCATCGAACACGGACGTTCCGTAACCGAACGTGCCGGGATTGGCCAGCCAGCGCGGCATCAGTGCCGCGCCCTGGTAGACGTTGCTGACGATGGCGCGCCGGTCGAGCGCGAGGGAGAGCGCCTGCCGCACCTTGGCATCAGCCAGCGGCCCGGTGGTCGCGGACACGATGAACGCGTCGGTGGACTGGCCAGGCCCCTGGTAGACCTTGACGCCGCTGCTGTGCTCAAGCTGGCTCAGTGCCGGATCTCCGAATCAATACGAGCCCTGGATCGCGCCGGTCAGCATGCCGGAGTTGAACGACGCGGCGTCCGGCACGCCCTTGATCACGATCTGCCTCACCAGCGGCTTGACCGCCGGATTCCAGTAGTGCGGGTTCGCGACCGCGGTCACGCCCGCGCCCGCCGTCCACGACTTGAGCTCGTACGCGCCGGTGCACATGATGCCGCCGGCGGGCGTCCCGTAGTTCTTGCCTTCCTTCGCCGCATAGCTCTTCTGGATGACGACGCCAGCCATGGAAGAAAGCTCGCCCTCGAGCCAGTAATCGGGCTGCTTGAGCGTGATCGTCACCTGGCCGGGCCCGGCAGCCGTGATGGACCGGACCCGGTCGAAGACGCCGCCGTAGAAGCCGCCGTAAGCCGGGTTCATCTGCCTGTCCAGGCTGTAGACGACATCGGCGGCGGTGACGTGGCTGCCGTCCCAGAACGTCACCCCCGGCCGCAGGGTGAACACCAGCTTGGTCGGGGACGGACTTGCGACGGTTGCCAGGCCGGGCCCGATGGAGCCATCCGGCGCCTGGCGCAGCAACGACTCGCACATCAGCGAGATTGCCGTGTTCTCCGGGTAGTCGAACGCGAAGATCGGGTCAAGCGAATTCACGTCCCGGTAGACCGCCCAGGTCACAGATGGCACTGGCGTCGTCCCGGCGGCAGTCGTCGTGACCAGGCCCATCGTGGGCGAGACGCTGCCTGCTGCGGTTCCCGCGGTGATCGAGCGCCCGCACGCCGAGGCCATCAGCACGCTTGCTGTCGCGATGGCCGCGACCGCCGTGATCTGCCTTATCCGGCCCATCGTTCCTCCCGAAGGCGTGATGTGTCTGGTCGGTCCTGCTCGCTGGGAAAGGGCTAAGCGGTGATCGTCCTCACGCTGGCGGGCCGGGAGCCAGCCATGCTGCGCGCGGCGCAGCAGACAGGCGGGAGATCTCCTGGCCCATGGACGTGGCCGACGATTGCGGCCCGCTGCCCCGTTAGGGCGACAGAACAGCAGGCCGGCCTGAACGCTGGCAGCGCCCGGCAGGCAGCGGCCGCCGCGTGGAGCATGGCGTTGCGACCCAGCAGCCCTGTTGCGTGGCTTAGCACCCAAAGTCTCCCTTTGTCCGGGAACTTGCCCGGTACTCAAGCACTTGACAAAAGTGTTGTCAACGCCTTGGACTAAAATTGGCGAAAGGCGGACTGATACCGTCCCGGCAGACGCCGCATAACGGAAGATCAGCCGAGGAAGGACCCAGATGGCAGCGGAGCCGACCACGCCCTCGGGAGTCCCGGCGTTCCGGCGCGGCCTCCGGCGCGGAACGCTGACGAACGACATGATCCTGGCCGAGAGCCTGCGGCTACTGGACGAGGACGGGATCGAGGGGTTCAGCCTGCCGAAGCTGGGCCGCGCGCTCGGCGCGGATCAGACCGCGGTCTATCGCCACTTCGCCAGTAAGGACGACATCGTCCTGGCACTCGCTGACCGGCTCATCGAGGAAGCCATGACCGGGTTTGAGCCGCAGGAGTGCTGGGTCGACACCCTGATCGAGATGGCCGGACGCCTGCGGCGTACCTACCTGGCCCACCCGGCCGCGGCGTCCAACTGCTCCTACCGGACCACCCAGGGGCCGGCCGAGATCCGGACCGTCGACATCATCATTGGCGCCATGTTCAAAGCGGGATTTGAGGGCGCCGAAGCGGCACTTATGTACCGGACTGTGGGGGATTTCGCGCTGTCGTGGGCGGGCTTCGAAGCGTCCTTCAGGGCCCTGGACGAGCGGCTCCAGCAGCGCGACTCCGCCGCCTGGACGCGGGCGTACCTCGGGGTGAGCCGTGCTGAGCACCCGAACATCTGGCAAATCAGGACGGATCTGCCAGACGTCAACGACGACGATATCTCCGCGACAATCCTCGGCCTGGTGATCGACGGACTCATCCGTCGCGCGCCGCGGCCCTGCGGCTGCGCCAAGCACCAGCGACGCTGATAGTTACGCTTGGCGTCATCAGCACTCCACGGAAGCTGACCCGCGGGACCAGCTGAAGGAGCACCATGGCCAAGGCCGCTGCCTGGCTCGGTATCGCGCCCGATCACCCGTTCGGGCTGGCAGCCCTGCCGTACGGCAGTTACACCGCTTCTCATCACCCGGAGGAATACCGGGTCGGCGTCGCCATCGGCGACCACGTGCTGGACCTGACGACCGCGACCGACCGGCTGCTGGCCGGCCGGGCGCAGCTGTTTACCTCCGGCAGCCTGGACGACTTCCTGGCTGCTGGCGAGCGAGCCTGGGCTCAGATCCGCGCTGAGCTGACGCGCTGGCTGTCTGAGGACCAGTGCCGTCCGGCTATCGAGGACCTGCTGGTCCCTCAGGCCACGGTGAGCATGCGGGTGCCGTTCACGGTTGCCGACTACGTTGACTTCTACGCCTCCGCGCATCACGCCGCCAACATCGGGCAGATCTTCAGGCCAGGCGGCGAGCCGCTGACACCGAACTGGGAGTACCAGCCGCTCGGCTACCACGGCCGGGCCGGGACCATCGTCGTCTCCGGCACGAGAATCCGGCGTCCCTGCGGCCCGGCCCGCACGCCGAGCATGCGGCACCCGGAGTTTGGCCCGAGCACCCGGCTCGACTTCGAGGCCGAGCTTGGCTTCGTTGTCGGCGTGCGCAGCCATCTAGGCGAACCTGTTCCGGCCGACCGGTTCGCCGAGCACGTGTTCGGCGTCTGCCTGGTCAACGACTGGTCGGCGCGGGACATCCAGTCCTGGGAATCCGCACCGCTCGGACCGTTCCTCGGCAAGTCCTTCGCGACCACCATCTCGCCATGGATCTTGCCGCTGGCGGCGCTGGAGCACGCTCGCATCCGGCCGCCATCCCGCGATTCGCGGCTGATGTGCTACCTCACCGAGGCCGCCGACTGGGGGCTGGACATCGATTTCGAGGTCCGGCTGAACGGGCACATCATCTCGCGGCCCCCGTACGCCACCATGTTCTGGAGCCCGGCGCAGATGCTCGCGCATATGACCGTGAACGGAGCGTCCGCACGCAGCGGCGACCTGTACGCGTCCGGCACTGTCAGCGGTCCTGAGCCAGGCCAGCGCGGCTCGCTCATCGAGCTGGCCTGGAACGCGAGCAACCCCGTTTCCATGCCGGAGGGTGCATCGCGATCATGGCTGGAGGACGGTGACGAGGTCACCATTACTGCCACGGCACCCGGCCCGGAGGGCGTCCGGATCGGGCTCGGGTCGGTGACCGGCTGCATCCTCCCAGCGGTACGCGAGCCTGCGGAAGGGCGCCGCTAAGTCCGGTCCAACTGCCAGGAACTGAAACTACGATGAGCGCATCGCCAGGAGGCGGGAGAATGTAGCTATGGCGGGGTCAACTCAGCCGTGGGACCAGTCAGAGGACCCGCGCGAGAGCACTGTGGACCTGCCGCGCATTGATCTGGCCGGACTGGCTGACTACTTCCGCGGCGCGGCTCCGCCACCCCGGCCCGCTGTCTCCGCCCAGCCGGCGCCCGGAGAGCCCCCGTCACCGGCCCCGCAAGCAGAGGCCGAACTGGACGCCGACAATCCTCCGGCTTCTTCTCTGCACACCGCCGAGGCTGCCACGGCTACCAGCGACCCGGCCGCGGCGGGGCCGACCCGGGCCATGCAGTCCTCCGAGCCCGTCCAGGCGAGCGGGCCAGCCATCATCGCTCCGGCAGCCCGGCCGTCCGCCGGCTCGATTGCCGACCTGAGATCCCGGCTTGCCCGGCTGCCCGCCGGGCACCCATCGTCGCCCTACGAGGATGGCGGTCACACTCGGCCGTCGCCTACCCGCCTCCGGCAGCTGGAGCTGGGGCTTCCGGCTCCCGGCCGCGAGCCAGGAGACGGCGCTGCGAGCGGTGCCGATACCGGGGACGGCGCGCGTTATGCCAGCGTGCTGGCCGAGGTGGCCGCTGACCTGGACGTCTCCCCTGGCCTCGGGCCAGCAGACCTCGGGCCAGCAGACCTGGAGAGTACAGAGCCGGACACCAAGCCAGCCGGCGCGGAGCAGCTGCCCGGCGCGGATACCAGTCGGCCCGCTAGCAGCCATAGCGCAAGCGGTCGGCCACTCCAGCGCCGTCGAGATCCGCAATGGCAAGATCCCTACGCGGCCAGCCTCGACGAGAACGGCCACGCGGCGCGCGAGAGCAATAGCGTCTCCGCGACCGGTCCCGTATTCGGGCCGTGGCCCGCCGAAGGCGCCGAGCCCGCCCGCCGGCCACGTAACGGAAGCCGGAACGGGAAGGGCAACGGTCGCGCGGAGGCCAGGCCGGAACCTAGCCGACCCGAATCCGGCCCGTCCGACCGCGACTGGCAGGACCGGGACCGGCAAGACCGCGGCCGGAGCGACGTCGGCCTCCCGCTGCGGCCAGCCCGGGAACGACTGGATCCCCGACCGGAGCAAGAACGACTCGATCCCTGGCCCGATCGGGCACGGTCCGATCCGATGCCGGAGCCGGAACGGCACCATCCGCGGCTCGACCGGGACCGGTCCGATCCACGGCCGCCATACCGCACTCCGCCCGGCCCTGATCGGGCCTGCCGCGTGGTCCCCGACGGTCCGCACAATGAGACGGTCCAGTACGGTACTCTCCGGCCGCCTGCTCCCCGGCCCGACGCCCCGCGAGCCGATCTCGACGGCCTGGCCGAACTGGTCGAGCAGACCCTGACCAGGTGCCAGGCGGCTGAGGGTCGGAACATGTTCGGGTCCTATGGCAGCAGCGGCCTGACCCCGGCCATGCAGCGGCTCGCCGCCCAGCTCCCGGCCGGCGGCCTGGCGCCGGGCAGCGAGGCCGACAGCCTGAAGCCGGCCGACCGGTACGCTGCCAAGCTCTCCCGGCTGATCGCCCGCCACCCTGCCAGGTCGGCGGCCGACCTGGCCGCGACTATCAGCGACGCGGTCCGGTACGCATTCGCCTTCGAGACTGCCGACTACACCGAGGCAACCTGGCTGGTGCACCGCAAGCTCAAGGCGCAGGGCTTTGAGCTCGAGGCCAGGCGCAATCGCTGGCAGAGCCCCGAGTACAAGGGAATCTTCACCCGCTGGCGCGATCCGGCTCACGGCATCGCTTTCGAGGTGCAGTTCCACACGATGGCAAGCTGGGCGGTTGCGAAGCGCACGCACGATGCGTACGAGCGCATCACCGATCCGGACACGCCGCCGACTGAGCGCGCCCAGCTGCGCGCCGGGCAGGTAGCAGCGACTGCGAGCGCCAAGCCGCCGCCAGGCTGCATGGAGATCGCCGACTTCCGCAGCGAGCCGCGGTGAGCGGCGAGGTGCAGTATTACGTGATCGTGGGCGGCCAGGGCAGCCGGGCCGCGTCCGGGCTGGCGCGCCGTACGTACAGCGAGGCCGGCCCGTTGGATGAGAGCCTGCAGCGGGACCTGAGCTGGCGGAACGACTCGGCCATCGTCGAATGGGAGTACGGCGATCTCGACGCTGAGCTTGTCAAGATCAGCGAGCAAGAGGCAGAGAACCTGACCGCCGCGTTCCGGGCCCGTTGGGGCAGGTCGAGCTGAGCCTGACCGTCAGGGCAGTGTCTCCCGGCGATCTCGGCCAGGTCGGCGACATCTTCGCCTGGTACGCCGTCCACTCGGTGGCGACATTCGAGGATTCCGCCCGAACGCAGGCCTCCTGGTCGCAGCATGCGGACGAGCTCGCCGAGCTAGGCCTGCCGTTCCTAGTGGCTGAGGCCGACGGCGCGATCGCCGGCTACGCCTACGCCGGGCCGTGGCGCCGCAAGCCGGCATACCGGTGCACGGCGGAAGACTCAGTGTTCGTGACGCCAGGCCGGACGGGCCTGGGTGTCGGCCTGGCGGCTCCTGACCGAGCTCCTGGCGGGCTGCGCGGACGCCGGACTGCGTCAGGTGATTGCGGTCATCGCCGACTCGGGCGACCAGGCATCGCTGGCCCTGCACCTAGCCTGCGGGTTCCGTCATGCGGGCCGGCTGTCGGAGGTTGGTTTCAAGCACGGCCGCTGGATCGACACGGTGCTGATGCAGCGGACGCTCGCGCGTACCGGCTAGACGCGTCCTGTCGGTGCATCGCCTGGCTCTGACCGATCGAAGAATTCCCTGATCAGCTCGCGCTGGCGGGCACTGACCTGGTCGAAGTGCTTGTCGAGAGCATCCGGGCCGATGGCCTCAGCGGTGACGTAGAGGTCCTTGATCTGGTCGAGCTTCGCGGCGGCTGCCGCCGGAATCGGCCGCGGCGGCGGGGGCACCGGCGGCGGGTAGTCGGTAGGAGGCGGCTCCACTGACCCGGTAATGCTCTGCGGCCGGACAGGACCCTGGCTAGGCCGGGCCGGGCTCGAACGGGCCGCGCGGCGCCTCAATGGGGGCCGGACGGGGGACCGACGTGGCACCGGGCAGTATCACTGGCAGCGGATGAGTCAGCGTGTCGTCGTCACTGCGGTCGGCCGGCTGAAACTCCGCACGCACGAACAGCTGATTACCTGGGGGAACGAGGTCGGCTCCGTTCTCAGCCGGCCACTGCAATGCGGCCGCCGGGCGTTCCGGCTGGGATTCCGCAGACGGCAGTGCGTTGAGCTCCCGTCGCCGGGTGCTCGGAGCGGCCCGGTCGTAGCCGGGACGGTCGAAGCCGGGACGGTCGAAGCCGGGACGGTCATAACCGGGACGGTCGAAGCCCGGACGGTCGAAGCCGTGGCCCTGGTCGTCGCCGGACCGCTCCAGGTAACCGCCGTAATCCGGCTGAGGCGCAGCCGAACGCGGGGCGGGCGGGCGGTCCAGGATCGACGGATACTCGGGCGCGGGTGCAGGCGCGTAGTCGGCACCGCGGTAGCCGCGGTACTCGTCCTCGCGGCGCGGCGCGTAACCATCCTCGCGGCGCGGCGCGTAACCATCCTCGCGGCGCGGCGCGTAACCATCCTCGCGGCGCGGCGCGTAACCATCCTCGCGGCGCGGCGCGTAACCATCCTCGCGGCGCGGCGCGTAACCATCCTCGCGGCGCGGCGCGTAACCATCCTCGCGGCGCGGCGCGTAACCATCCTCGCGGCGCGGCGCGTAACCATCCTCGCGGCGCGGCGCGTAACCATCCTCGCGGCGCGTTACGTAGTCGTCATAACTGCGTCCCTCGTAGCCGTCATTCCGGCGCGCCGGGTAGCCAGTATCTGCCTGGCGCCGGTAGCCCTCATCGGGCCTCGGCCGCTCAGGGTAACTGCCGCGGAACCCGTCCCGGCTCTGCCAGTGCTCGCCGCCGTCATCCCGGTTAGTGCGCGGCGGCAAGACCCGGCCAGCGAGGTACTCATCCTCGTTCCGGTGCAGTCGGTAGCCGCCATCTGCGGGCGGCACGGGCCGGGCGGGTGCGCCGGGCGGCGCAGGCCGACTATCAGCAGGGCGCGAACTTCCGTACTGCTGCGAGCGCATCGGGGCGCCATCGTCCTGCGCGGCGCGTGCCGGGCTACGGGGGCCAGCGGGCGCGCCGCCATTGCCGGCTGGCCCGGACCGGCGGTCCCACTCGCTCGATGTGGACTGCCGCGGGGACGGCCGGACAGCGTCTCGGTCCGCTGCAGTAAGCGCCTCGGGTCGGACCGGACGGAACTCCTTCAGCCAGTCCTCGGCCGCGAGATCGGGGCTATCGTCAGGCTGCTGGCGATCGTCCCGCCTCCAGCGCACTGCCGCCTCCACACATCCCGCGAAGCTCGCCCGCACCCCGTGCTGCCCGCCCGGCGCGCTCAAGCTCGGGCCTACCGGCCAAGGGTCGCATGCACGCGGTGGCGCCGCAACCCGGCTGTGCCGTTCTCCACAGGCTCTCCGCCACTGCGGCGAGGTGCTTCCCGCACCACTCCCGCCAGCATCCGGGGCACGGAAATTGCGCAGCTGTCCTGGTACCGGCCCTGGGCGACCGCGCACCGGCGTCATCTGTGTGCTGGTAGCGGCGCGTTCCCGGCCAGTTAAAGGGGTTTCTTGCGGGGTTTCAGCACTCTTCCTGGCCGATCAGATTGTCGGCTACCGTTACGCCTGTCGTTACGTTTCCCGATAGTTGGTTCCTAGCAGTGGAGGCATCTATGGATCGACAGGTTAAGTACCTCTTGCCCGAGTCTGAGATGCCGCAGCACTGGTACAACGTGATCGCTGACCTGCCCTCGCCGCCGCCCCCGCCGCTGCATCCGGGCACTGGCCAGCCCGTCGGGCCCGATGATCTCGCGCCATTGTTCCCAAGTGCGCTCATCGCGCAGGAGGTCACTGCAGAACGGCACGTCGCCATTCCCGATGACGTCCTGGACGTTTACCGGCTCTGGAGGCCGACACCGCTGTTCCGCGCGCGGCGGCTGGAGCGGGAGCTCGGTACGCCCGCCCGGATTTACTACAAGTACGAGGGCGGGAGCCCGGCCGGCTCGCACAAGCCGAACACCGCGGTGCCGCAGGCGTACTACAACGCGGCCGAGGGTGTGACCAAGCTGACAACAGAGACCGGCGCGGGCCAGTGGGGCAGTGCGCTGGCGTTCGCCTCTTCGCTATTCGGCCTGGACCTCGAGGTCTGGATGGTCCGCGCGTCCTACGACCAGAAGCCCTACCGCAAGTTGCTGATGGAGACCTACGGCGCGACCGTTCATGCCAGTCCGTCCGAGGTAACCAACGCCGGGCGGGCCGTGCTCGCTGAGCACCCGGACTCGACCGGCAGCCTCGGCATCGCGATCAGCGAGGCCGTCGAGGTAGCGGCTGGCGACCCAGGCACCAGGTACGCGCTCGGCAGCGTGCTCAACCACGTGCTCATGCATCAGACGATCATCGGCGAAGAGGCGCTCAAGCAGCTCGCCCAGGCCGGCGATACGCCGGATGTGATCGTCGGCTGCACCGGCGGCGGCTCGAACTTCGGCGGGCTGGCTTTCCCGTTCCTGCGGGAGAAGATGGCCGGCCGGATGAACCCCGTCATCCGCGCTGTCGAGCCCGCTGCCTGTCCGTCGTTCACGCGCGGCGTGTATGCCTATGACTTTGGCGACACGGCCGGGATGACGCCACTTCTGAAAATGCACACGCTCGGGCACGAGTTCATTCCGGATCCCATTCACGCAGGCGGACTGCGCTATCACGGAATGTCACCGCTGCTCTCGCACATCTACGAGCTCGGGCTGATCGAGGCGGTAGCGAAGCCGCAGTCGGAATGCTTCGCGGCAGGGCTGCGATTCGCCCGGACCGAGGGGATCGTGCCCGCGCCCGAGCCAACGCACGCCGTGGCTGAATGCATCGCCGAAGCGCTCCGGTGCAAGGAGACCGGCGAGGAGAAAGTGATCCTCACCGCGCTGTGCGGTCACGGGCTACTGGACCTATCCGCCTACCACGACTATCTGTCCGGCGAGCTCAAGGACCTGCAGCTCAGCGACAAGGCCCTAGAGGAGGCGATTGCCGGACTGCCGGTGGTCACTGCCTGACAGTAGTGCGGCGACTGTCGCGTCCGGCAAGCTGACCGACCCGCGGAGAGTGCCTGGACCCGGGCCGGGAGGAGGGGTCGGCCCGGGCCTTCCGGCACGCGTCCGCGGCCGTCACAGCGGACGCGCGAAGTGCTGTCGTGACCTGAACGTCCGTTCACACAGCGATATAGTCGTACGCTTGCTGGCCATCGTTTGTCAAGCATTCGATGACAACCAACCGACCGGAACAAGCGTCGATTACAGACCTACCTTATCCGAGCCATGACTGGAAGTCATGACTCGGATGCCGTAATTTGCGTGACTCGGATGGCCGGACAGATGACCGATGATTTCGAAATGCCGCCTGCCGGCCCGCTGCCGATCGGCGGGACGGCCATCCAGCGCCGGCTCGGCGAGGCCGCAGTCGAGCTGTTCTACGCACGTGGGGCTCTGGCCACAACTGTCCGTGACATCACCGCAGCGTGCGGCCTGACACAGGGTGCGCTGTACAACCATTTCGCATCCAAGGACTACCTGCTGTACGTCCTGGTCCGCGACGTGCACGTGCAGGTGAACGAGCAGATGGACGTGGCACTCGCCACGGCAGGCCCCGAGCCCGCCACCCAGCTCGCCGCCACGGTGCGGTTCCTGGTGGCCCATACGGCCGGATACAAGAAGCGGTCGCGGATGGCCAACAGGGAGTTCACCATCCTGACCGGCGAGCGGCGCGAGGAGGTGCGGGCCCTCCGCCGCCAGATCCGTGACCGGTTCAGCCGCATCCTGCTGGCCGGCGCGGAGCAGGGCGTGTTCGACCTTGCGGGCGGGAACGACGCGTCGTCGGCGACTCTCGTCTCCGCCACGATCAGCAGCATGTGCGTGCACATCAGCGAATGGACGCTCGAGCACAACCCGCGTGACATCGCCGATCTGCAGGACAGGTACGTGACGATGGCGCTTCGGATAGCGGGCGCCAGACCGCTAGGAGCGCACTAGGGCGTTGAAGTCCTCGGGCGCGATGTTCCCGCCGGATAGTACCACGGCGGTGCGGCCGCTCGCGCCGACGACTGAGGACAGCAGCGCGGCGAGAGCAACGGCACCGCTCGGCTCCACCACGATCTTGAGCCGGGTGAAGCAGAACCGCATGGTGTCGATGATCGCGTCCTCCGTCACCGTGACGACATCGTCGAGGAGGCGCGAGTTGACCGCAAAGGTTAGCTCGCCCGGCTCGCGTGCGCGCAGCCCGTCAGCGATCGTGTCGGGCTCGGGAATGCTGACCCGGCGGCCCGCGGACAGCGACCGCCGGGTGTCATCCGCCCTGACCGGCTCGACGCCGATCACGGACGCGGCGGGAATCAGCCCCTTGACTGCGGTGGCAACGCCAGCCGCCAGTCCCCCGCCGCCGATCGGAATCAGGACCCGCTTCAGGTCAGGCGCCTGCTCGGCCAGTTCAAGTCCCACCGTTCCCTGGCCGGCCATGACGTCGTGGTCGTCAAATGGCCGGATGAGCGTCATCCCCCGCTCGGCGGCGATCTTCGCCGCGACTTCTTCCCGGCTCTCGACGTCGGGGTCGTACCGCCGCAGCTCTGCCCCGTAGGCGGCAATGGCGGCCAGCTTCGCAGCGGACCCGGTGGCGGGGACCACGATCACCGCATCGATGCCCAGCAGCTTGGCGGCTAGTGCCACCGCCGCGCCGTGATTGCCGGAGGAGAACGCGACGACCCCGGCCTGCCTGGCATCAAGGCTCAGCAGGCTCAGCCGGTTATACGCGCCGCGGAACTTGAATGACCCGCTGCGCTGGAACGGCTCGGCCTTCAGCATCACCTTGGTAGCGCAATGCCGGTCGAGCGCGTCCGAGGTGAGCAGCGGCGTGCGGTGGGCGACGCCCTCCAGGCGACCCGCTGCGGCCCGCACACGATCCAGGGTCAGTCCCGCGTCCGACATTCGCGTCCTCTCTCCTCAGTGGCACTGCTGCGCGCTTCCGGATGCCGATGCTGCGCGACACCCCCGATCTGCTTGTCTAGCATGACGGCGGAACGGCGCGATGGCAGGCTGGCTGCAGCCAGGCTGTAACTCAGCGGCAATGGCTAGATCAGGAGGCCCGCTGATGGAGATACCAAGGCCGACGGACGCGGATAAGGCCTACTTCAGGTCCGTCGTGCCCGACCACCCAGAGGTCGAGCTGAAGCCGATGTTCGGCAACCTCGGCGCGTTTGTTCACGGCAACATGTTCGCCGGCCTGTTCGGCCCGGCGGTCGGCGTCCGGCTCGCCCCTGCTGACCTGGCCGAGCTGGCCAGCATCGACGGGTCGGGCCCGTTCGGGCCGGTCGAGCGGCCGATGGGCGGCTACCAGAGCCTGCCGCTGGCCTGGCGGGACAACCCTGAGCTCGCCGCCGACTGGGTGGGCCGCGCACTAGCGTTCGTCGGCGCCATGCCGGCGAAGGCCGCCAAGCCGAGAGCAGCCAAGCCAAATCCAGCCAGGGCATAGGCGGCCTACTACCGGCAGCGACCGACAGCGCGAGCGGCCAGGTCGATATGCTGTCCGGTCGTTCAGACGTCAGGGAGCGCACCATGTCCGATCGTGCAGCAGAGCAGCGGGCCGATGAGCAGCGGGCCGCCCAGCCGTTCAGCCGTACCCGTCTCACCGAGCTGATCAGCCGCGAGCGGGACACCTACCGCGAGCGTCATCCGCGCTCAGCCGCGGCCTACGCCTCGGCTGGCGGGAATCTGCTAGGCGGGGTGCCGATGACGTGGATGCGAATGTGGTCCGGCGGCTTCCCGCTGTACCTGGCCTCGGCCAGCGGTGCCCGGCTGACCGACATCGACGGCAACGAGTTCATCGACTTCTGCCTGGGCGACACCGGCGCCATGGCGGGCCACTCCCCCGCTGCTGTCGCGGCGGCAGTAGCCCGCCGGTATGGCGATCTGGGCGGCGCCACCACGATGCTGCCGACGGCGGACGCAGCCTGGGTGGCGGGCGAGCTCACCCGCCGGTTCGGCACGACCCACTGGAGCTTCACCCTCACCGCCACCGACGCCAACCGCTGGGCGATGCGGCTTTCTCGCCAGCTCACCGGGCGGCCGAAGATCCTCGTGTACAGCTACTGCTATCACGGCAGCGTTGACGAGGCGTTCATCGTGGCCACGCCGGACGGGCCGCTGTCCCGGCCGGGGAACGTCGGCGCCCCGGTCGATCCGCGCGAGACCACGCGTGTGGTCGAGTTCAACGACACCGCCACGCTGGACCGCGAGCTCGCTCATGGCGATGTCGCCGCCGTGCTGATGGAGCCGGCACTGACCAACATCGGCATCGTGCTGCCCGAGCCGGGCTACCTGGACGCGGTACGTACCCTGACTCGCCAGCACGGCACGCTTCTCATCAATGACGAAACGCACACGTTCAGCGCCGGTCCCGGCGGATGTACGCGGGCCTGGGGGCTCGAGCCGGACATCGTCACCATCGGCAAGTCGATCGCCGGCGGCATCCCGGCAGGCGCTTACGGGCTGACGGCCGGGCTTGCCGGACGGATCCTCGCCGACGAGGCGGCGGACATCGAGGACACTGGCGGTGTCGGCGGCACGCTGGCCGGCAACGCCCTGTCGGTCGCCGCGATGCGCGCCACGCTCGAGAGCGTGCTGACTGATGCGGCCTTCGATCAGATGATCACGGTGGCCGACCGGTACACGGCGGGGGTGCAGGACGTCCTCGCCAGCCGAGGACTGCCGTGGACCATTACCCAGCTCGGCGCGCGAGCGGAGTACCGGTTCTGCCCGCAGCCGCCCCGAGACGGAGGTGAGTCGGCAGCTGCGGCCGACACCGACCTCGATGAGTACCTGCATCTGTATCTGGTCAACCGCGGGATCCTGCTAACCCCGTTCCACAACATGGCGCTGATGTGCCCCGCGACGACGCCGACCGACGCGGATGCCCACACCGAGCTCTTCGCCGCAGCGGCCGACGAACTGCTGAGATAAGCGGCAGCAAGGGCACACCGCCGGAGAACAGCGCTCGGTGAGCCTCGTACTGACAAGCGGACCCGCAGCCTGACAGCACACTGCAGACTGCCATCAGGAGCCGCTGATGACCTCCGCCAGGATCTGGACCGCGCGCCGCAACGCGGGCGCTTCCTCCCCGGCAAAGCTCAGCCGCAGGTAAGGCGCTGGTGCCTCACCGGGGAAGCAGCCGCGACCCGGATACACCGCGAGCCCGCGGGCCGCGGCCACCTCGGTCACATCCCCGTCGCTGCAGTGGTCGGGCAGGCGGAGCCAGAGGTGCACTCCCCCGGCCGGGACCAGGTCCATACGGCAGGACGGCAGCTGGTCATTCAGGGCCGCCACCAGGGCATCCCGGCGGTCCCGCAGGAGCCGTCGTACGGTGCCGAGGTGGCGCGGCCAGCCAGGCGAGGTGAGCACATCGACGGCGATGCGCTGCAGCACCGGGGCGACGAACAGATCGTCGCTGATGCGGCCCCTCCGCAGCCGGGACAGCACCGGGCCGCGCGCCGCAATCCCGGAGACTCGCAGGCCCGCGGCAATCGGCTTGGACACCGACCGCAAGTAAATGACGTGACCGTCGTCGTCCTGACTGATCAGGGGCGGAGGTGACGGCGCGCCCAGGTCGAAGTCCCGCATCCAGTCGTCCTCGAGGAGGAACGCGCCCGCTCGCGCGACCGCCGTCAGCACCGGCTCGCGGCGGCTTGCGGCCAGCAGCGAGCCGGACGGATTGGCATAGCGCGGCTGCAGGTAGGCGAGCAGTGCGCCGGTGCGGGCGAAGGCGTCTGCCAGCGCATCCGGCAGCACGCCGTCGGCATCGCCCGGTACCGGGACCAGCACCAGCCCGGCGGCGCGCGCGGCCGCGAGCGCCCCCACATAGGTCGGCGATTCGACAATCAGCGGGTCGCCGGGCGCGCACAGATGGCGGAACACCGCCGACAGCGACGACTGACCGCCCGATGAGATGAGCACGTTGTCGCCGGTCAGCCCGCCGCCCGCCTCGTCGGCCAGGTAGCTGCGGAGCTCGGGCAATCCCTGCGGTGGCATGCGGTTCCAGGCCTGCGGCCGCCTGGCGGCCCGCGAGGCGGCAGCAGCGAGCAGGCCGAGCGGCTGCAGGCGGTCGTCGGGGAACCCGCTGGCCAGGCCGATCGCATCTGCCGGGAGCGAGTCGACCAGCCGGTCCAGGTCGGGTCCCAGCCCGGCGCGGCTGCCAAGGGCGAGCGTCTGCCAGGACAGATCCGCAGCCGGCCGGGGCGCCCGCCGCGGCGCGGTGAACGTCCCGCTACCCGGCTTGGTGACCAGCAGTCCCCGCCGCGCAAGCTCGGCTAGCATCCGCTGGACCGTCGCCGGGCTCAGTCGGTAACGCTGCTGTAGTTCCCGGTAGGAGGGAAGCTTGCTGTCTGGCGGCAGCGAGCCGATCAGCGCCTCGATGCTCGCCTGGGCCGACCCTCCACCGCTATCGTCCATCACGAGAGACAATAGAAGCACTTTCTTCAGCGGTCACGAAACCGCGCTGCCTACCAGCCGCCGAGGAGAGTCAGTACACGCGCAACCCTGACGACTTCGCCGGTCTGAAAACTGTCGTCACTGCTGGCCGAACATCTCAGGGGCGTAGCCCCGGCTGATCCTCAGCGGCCTGAGCGGGCGTTATCGTGGCAGCATGCCGGACCGCAAGGAGATCATCGAGGTCGCCGGCCGAGCCGTGACGATCTCCAACCCGGACAAGGTCTACTTCCCGCAGACCGGCCATACCAAGATGGACTTGGTCCGGTACTACCTGAGCGTGGCCGACGGCGCGCTGCGCGGCGCGGGCGGCAGGCCGCTGGTGCTCAAGCGCTTCGTCAATGGCGCCGAGGGCGAGGCGTTCTTCCAGAAGCGTGCTCCCGCAAACCGGCCGGGCTGGCTGGACAGCGTGGTGCTGAGCTTCCCGTCCGGCCGGACCGCCGAGGAGATCGTTATCTCGGACGCAGCCGGCCTGGCCTGGGTCGTCAACCTCGGCTGCATCGACCTGAATCCGCATCCGATCCGCGCCGACGACCTCGAGCACCCGGACGAACTGCGCGTCGATCTCGACCCCGTTCCCGGCGTTAGCTGGCCGCAGATCCTCGACGTCGCGCTGGTGGCTCGCGACGTGCTCGCCGACTTCGGGCTGACTGGCTGGCCCAAGACATCTGGCTCTCGGGGCATGCACATCTACGCGCGGATCAAGCGGCACTGGACCTTCACGCAGGTCCGGACCGCAGCCGTCGCGCTGGCCAGGGAGATCGAGCGCCGTGCGCCGGACAAGGCGACCTCGCGCTGGTGGAAGGAGGAGCGGCACGGCGTCTTCATCGACTACAACCAGAACGCGAAGGACCGGACCGTTGCCTCGGCGTATTCGGTCCGCCCGACGCCAGACGCGCGGGTGTCAGCGCCGTTGCGCTGGGACGAGGTGCCGGGCTGTGATCCGGCCGCGTTCACCATCGACACGGTGCCGCAGCGGTACGCCGCGCTCGGTGACCCGGCCGAGGGGATCGAAGACGCTATCGGATCGCTGGACGGGCTGCTGGAACTCGCCGCGGCCGACGAGGCGGCCGGGCTGCCGGACGCGCCGTGGCCACCGCACTTTGAGAAGCAAGCCGGGGAGCTCCCGCGGGTACAGCCAAGCAAGCGGAAAGCGCCCGCTGCCGAAGAATCGGGCGCGCCGCCCGCTCCGGCGAAGTCCAGCAGCGCGACAGGCCGCCGTCGCTCGTCCATGCCCCTGATCGAGATCGCCCGGGCGGCGAGCAAGGCCGAGGCGATGGTCGGCCTGGACCGGTGGAAGCAGCGCCACCCCGACGCGGCAGCGCTACTCGAGCCGGCCGACATCCTCGTCGACTCGATGCGCGGCCGGTCGTCGACGTGGACCAGGATCCGGCTCAACCTCCGGCATATCCCGGCGGCAGACCGGCCCGAGCAGGAGCCCCTTGAGGTCGACTATGACCCGTGGCGCACGGTCGGCAGCTAGCCCCATCTGGGCGGGAACGGCGGTCCTCCCCGTCCGCAGTCGCCGGACCGGCCGCCGTGCAGTTCTGGCTGGGGCGATCGCGGGCATCCTCGGCCCGGTCGGCTTCACGGCGGCCTGGATCGCGGCTGCGTCCCGGCAGCCGGGCCTGGCCTTCGCGGCGCCGCAGATCAGCGGCCTTGCCGCCGACAATGCACGCGATCCGTGGCTTATGATCTCCGGGTTCGTGCTACTCGGCGGCTGCGCCGTCGGCTTCGGCGCCGCTCTTCAGAACATGCTCAGCGGCCGTCAGGCCGGACCTGGCCCGCGTCTCATCCAGCTGGCCGGCGTGCTTACTATCGCGGCCGGGCTGCTCCGGCGCGATCACGTGCTGCTGACAACCGGGCCGGAATCCTGGCACAACCACGCGCACGACGTCGTGAGCGCCGTCGGTTACGTCCTGCTGGTCGCTGCACCGGTGCTGCTGGCCCGCCGGTTCTCCGGCGACCCGCGCTGGCGCAGGCTGACAGTGCCGCTGGTGTCAAGCGCGACAGCGTCCGCCGCCCTGCTCGTGACGTTCTACTCCGCTCCGCAGAGCACCTGGGATGCGACCCTGCAGCGGATCGCCGTCAGCCTGCCGCTGGCCGCCATCGTGGCGGTCGCCGTCCGGCTGCTGAGCGCAGCGCCCCCTGCAGATGTCGCTTCACCAGGCGATGCTCACGCCGGTGGCCATGCTCATCCCAGCCGACCCCGGCAGCCCGAATGAGATGATCCTCCGGGCATGGCTCGACATGCGGATCGAAGTACGAGGGTTGTCCGGGGGACTGGCGCCAGCCACTTGACGAGCGCGGGTCAGGACCGGCTGAACTTGAGCAGGAACTCCAGCAGACCGTGATTCTGCGTTGTGACGAACCCGGCGAAGCTCGGATTGCCGATATCCCAGTCGGCGAACAGGACGGGAATCGATCCGGATACGGCGATGCCCGCAGTTGTACGCTCCGCCTGCAGCGCGAAGGTGACCCGCCGGGTATGACCGTGCAGGCTGAGGTTGGCCGTGGCGTGATAGGTCCTGATCACTGCGTCCGCGGGCAGCGCGCCGAGCCGGACCGGAGTGGCGAGCGACAGCGTTCCGATCGGGTAGGTCGATGTTTCCATGATCCGCCCGTTGAATTGCGCGTCCCGTGCGCTCTCATCGCTCTTGATGGTGTCCATCGGTACCGAGAACGACGCGGCGGTGACGGTGCTACCGCGGATAGTCAGGCTGCCGGTGATGTCGCTCGTGCGGCCGACAGCGACGTTGTCCTGCCCGGCCAGTACCTCGTTGACGCGGTAGCCGACAACCGAGCCGGACGACACGTGCCAGGTTCCGGCCGCGGCCGCCGACGCCGCTCCGCCTGACGGCGTCCCGGAGGGGGCGGCTGCGGAGGGCGTCCTGCTGGCGCTGGCCGGCGTGGAACTCGCGGCGGACTTCAGGCTCAGCGGGGCCGGTGCCGGACCCTCGATCACGTGGATGTAGAGCCAGGTTCCGCCGAACACGACTACTGCGAGCGCCACCAGTCCGCCGAGCAGCCACCAGCCCAGTCGGCGGGGGCGCGGTCGTGCCACGTCGGCTTCCCTTCGACCGGCCCTGACTACTGGACGGCGGTGATCAGCTCGGCGAGCAGCTCTAGGTGGTCGAGATCATCCAGATCGAGCACCTGCAGGTAGACGCGGCTCGCGCCGATCCCGGCAAACTCGGCGATCCCGTCGGCGATCTCCGCGGGTGTGCCGGCCAGCCCGTGCTCGCGCAGCTCGTCCGGCTCGCGCCCGATGGCCGCAGCTCGCTTGCTGATCTCGTCGGGGGTCCGGCCACAGCAGACGACCTGCGCCGCGGAATAGATCAGTGACGTCTCGTCCCGCCCTACGGCAGCACATGCGGCCCGGACCCGGTCGTATGCGGCCGCAGTGTCCTGAACGCTGCCGAACGCCAGGTTGAATTCGTCGGCGTAGCGCGCGGCAAGCTTCGGCGTGCGCTTCAGCCCGCCGCCGCCGATGATCACCGGCGGCCGCGGCTGCTGCGCTGGCTTCGGCAGCCCGGGCGAGTCGGCCACCTGGTAGTACTGGCCGACATAGCTGAACTTCTCGCCCACGGGCGTTTCCCACAAGCCGGTGATGATCGCGAGCTGCTCGGCGTAGCGGTCGAAGCGCTCCCGCGTGTCCGGGAACGGGATGGCGTAAGCGGAGTGCTCCGCCTCGAACCATCCGGCACCGAAGCCGAGCTCCACCCTGCCGCCGCTCATCTGGTCGACCTGGGCGACCGAGATTGCCAGCGGTCCCGGGTAGCGGAACGTGGCCGGGCTCACCAGCGTGCCTAGCCTGATCCGCGAGGTCTCGCGAGCTAGCCCGGCGAGCGTGAGCCAGGCGTCGGTCGGACCTGGCAGGCCGCTGACGTTGCCCATCTTCAGGTAGTGATCGGACCGGAAGAACGCATCGAAGCCGAGGTCCTCGGCGGCAGTAGCCACTCGCAGCAGCGTGTCGTAACTGGCGCCCTGCTGTGGCTCGGTGAAGATTCGCAGTTGCATGCGTCCATCCTGGCCCGCAGCGAGCAGCAGCGTGCGACCGGCCCTGGCTATCCGGCCCAGGCCGCGTCTTGGGCGATGCCAGGCACTGCGGTGATGTGCCCGCCGCTGTCCACGTACTCGCCGCAGAACGAGATGAGCACATGCTCGCCATCCGGATCCGGATCCAGTGGCTGCCCGTTTGCGCAGCCCCAGCCGGGCACCTTAACTCGCGCTCCTGCTGCGGCGCCGGTAGTGACGTTCGCAGGTCCTAGGTACTCGCTGCCATTGCACCCGGTCAATGCGAGGAAGGTGCGCGCGCTCACCAGCCAGGTCCCTGAATCCAGCGTGCACTGACCAGCCTTCTTCTCAAAGACCGGCCATCGCGACACGGCAGGTGCGAATTTGCCCGGCCGCGCGGTATCCAGAGTCACCGCACCTTGAGCAGCGAATCCGCCGCCGGTTGCGTCGCTTCCAGGAAGGTAGGTCAGGTGCGTGTCATCCTTCCAGGACAGGCTCCAGGCCTGCGTTGCCTGTGCCGAGCTGAGCGTCCAGACCCGGCGGCTGCCACCGTGGCCGGGCAGCGGGACAGTCCCGATTTCGCCCGGCAGGCGGTTGACCGTGATCTCCCAGCCCGCGAAGGCTACAGCCGAGCCGTCTGGGCTAGCCGCCAGCCCGGTTACGACCCAGCCCTTCCCGACCGCCAGGCCAGATGGCCGAATGCGGCCCGAGACACTGACTGTCGCCAGGTGCGTGCTCGCGGTTCCCGGCGTCGTCGCAGATCCGGGGTAGTACGCGATCACCCAGCCGCCACCCGGGTCAGTCGCGACTTGCGCGATCACCCAGGTTCGGGGAATCGTGATCGCCCGCGCTGTGCCGCCAATGCGGGTCATCACGAGCTGCCGGGATGCATTCGTGCCGAGAATGAGCGCTCCCCTGCCAGCTGGCGTCGCCGGGCTGACATGACCAGACTTGCCGCGCGGATGGCTGGCGGCCGATGTCTGTCGCGCGCGGCTGGTTGCGTGCGAGAGGCTGGCGATCACCGGGACACAGGCGAGGATGGCGGCCGCCACGGCCATCGCTGCCGCGATCCGGGACCTGCGGCGGCGCTGCCGGCCCCGATCGAGCACCCGGCCGATCGGGGGCACCGGCACCGGCTCGGCTGCCAGCGCCCCGAAGAGCTGCTCGACCCCGTCGGGCGGCGATTGTGCGTCACGCATCGGTCACCTCCGTCGGGACTTCAGGCTCGAAGTGCTCGGCGACAGCAGTTGCCAGCGCTACCCGACCGCGATGCAGCCACGCCTTCACGCTGCCGACTGGCGCGCGGAGCTCGGACGCTATCTGCTCGACCGGCAGGTCAGCCAGGTAGTGCAGGACCAGGACCACGCGCTGGCGCTCAGGCAGCGTGCGTAGCCCGGCAACCAGCGCGACGGTGTCCGGGCCGATCTCCGGAACCTCCCTGGCGACGAGCTGACGAACGACTGCCTGCGCAGTCCGGTCCCGGCGAAGCCTGCTGGTCGCGAGGTTGGTCGCGACCCGTCGCACCCAGGCCTCGGGTGAGTCGCACGCGCGGACGGTGTCCCAGCGCTGCCATGCCCGGGCGAAAGCCTTCTGGGCGATGTCCTGGGCGTCGGCAATGTTTCCGGTCAGCGCATACGCATGCCGGACCACGCGCCGGGTGGTGGCGCCATAGAAGTCGTCGAAGTCAGTGACATCCGCGGCCGAGGCCATCGGACGCGGCTTCGTGGCCGGCCGGCGCGGGGCCGAGACCAGCTGGTAGCTCCGGCTGGCCGAATCTGGCCGACCGCCCGCGGTCGCGAGTGCTCTCACGTCAGGGATGACGCCCGAGCACGCCAGTTGGTTACACTCCGGGTCGCTGATTCCTGGTCAGGGTAGCTACGCACTCGACGTGATGTGTCATCGGGAATGCGTCGTATGCGCGCAGCCCGGCTAGCTCCCAGCCGGCCGCTCGCAGCAGCCGCAGGTCGCGGGCTAGCGTCGCGGGATCGCACGACACGTAGACGATGCGGCGCAGCGCCGAGTCCGGCCCGGCGCACAGTGCGTCGATAACTGGCCTGGCAGCGCCGACCCGCGGCGGGTCGAGAACCGCTACGGACGCGCCACCGAGACCGATCCGGGCAACCACGGCGCCGACGTCGCCGCGGTGGACTCGAGCCCACGGCCACTCGCGCAGGTTATGCCGCGCGTCGCGCACCGCGCTAGGGTCCTGCTCGATGGCCACGACTGCGCCTTCCGGGCCGACTGCCTCGGCGAGCACGCCGGCGAACAGGCCCGCTCCGCAGTACAGGTCGAGCACCACCTCGCCAGGCTCTGGGCTGGCCTCGGCCAGGACGGCGTCAGCCAGCACGTCGGGGGCGGCCGCGTGCACCTGCCAGAACCCGCCGAGGCTGACTCGCCAGTCCCGGCCGGCCGCGCGCTGGGTGAGGTAACCGCGGCCGCGCACCGGAATCCGCGACCCTTTCCTGCGGATCAGCTGAACAGAGTCGGCAGGTATGTCGGGCAGCGTGCTCGCTGCGGCTGGCCCGCGCACGAGCACGCCCCGTTCCCGGCCGGTCGGCGCGACGCTGACCTCCACCGCCTGCGCCGACGGCCACGGCGTGCCGGTGACGTCCGCGTCCGTGATGAGCTCGTGCGCGATCAGGCAGCGGTCGACCGGGACGATCTCGCGTGACCGGTGCCGGTGCAGCCCGGCGATGCCGTCCTGGTCGACCGCGAAGGATACGACGGTCCGCCAGAGCAGGCCCGCGTCCGCTTCGGCAAGGGGCTGGACCTCCACGTCGCTGTCGATGCCGCCGATCCGGATGAGCTGCTGGCGGATCACCTCGGCTTTGAGCGCACGCTGCGCAGGCAGGCTGGCGTGCTGCCAGTCGCACCCGCCGCAGCCGCCTGGCCGGGCATACGGGCACGGAGGCGTTACCCGGTCGGCCGAAGGCTGCAAGATCTGCGTCGCCTCCGCCCTGGCGAACCGCGCTGTGACCTGCGTCACAGTGACAAGGACTCGCTCGCCCGGCAGGGCGTGCCGAACAAAAATCACCCAGCCCGTATCATCCTGCCTGGAAACGCACCAGCCGCCATGCACGACCTCACCGACGGTGAGTTCCAGCTCGTCCCCGACCCTTGGCACGGAGGCAATCTCAGTGGTCACGGCCTACATCGTGCCCCCCGGCCACTGGCCAGCCCCCGCTGGGTACCCGTCGGGCGCCGGCGCTGGGCTGGCGGGTAGCAGCATTAAGACAGAGGCATTACCGTGACTGCACAGCTGCGGCTGGAAGGAAGCACGTGCATATCGTGATCATGGGATGCGGACGGGTCGGCTCGAGCCTTGCTCATACCCTCGAGAACTCCGGTCACTCTGTCGCCGTCATCGACCAGGACCCAGAGGCCTTCAGGAAGCTGCGCTCGGGTTTCAAGGGCACCAAGGTGACAGGCGTCGGGTTCGACCGGGACGTGCTGATCGAGGCCGGGATCGAGCGGGCGGACGCGTTCGCGGCCGTGAGCAGCGGCGACAACTCGAACGTCATCGCGGCCAGGGTGGCCAGGGAGTCTTTCGGCGTGCGGCGGGTCGTGGCCCGGATCTACGATCCCCGCCGGGCCTCGGTCTACCAGCGGCTGGGCATTCCCACTGTGGCCACTGTCGCGTGGACCGCGGACCAGATGCTCCGCAGGCTCATCCCGGAAGGCGCCGAGTCGCTGTGGCGTGATCCGACGGGTGCGGTGGTGCTGGCTGAGGTGGCCTACTCGGACTTCTGGATCGGGCAGAAGGTCTGCGACCTTGAACTCGCTGCCCGAGCCCGCATCGCGTACATCTCGCGGCTCGGCGAAGCCGTCGTGCCCAGCTCCAACCTCGTGGTGCAAGAGGGTGATGTACTGCACGTGGTCGCGGCGGAAAGCGAGATCGCCGGCATCGCCAGCGTCCTCTCCGGTCCTGAGTCCGGAAGGGGTAGCCACTAATGCGCGTCGCGATCGCGGGTGCGGGGGCAGTCGGTCGGTCGATCGCCAAGGAGCTCCTCGACAACGGGCACGAGGTCCTGCTGATCGACAAGGACCCGAGCTCCATCAAGGTGCACAGCGTGCCGAAGGCTGAGTGGCTGCTCGCCGATGCCTGCGAGATCAGCGCGCTGGATGACGCGCAACTCGAACGGTGCAATGTGGTGATCGCGGCGACCGGAGACGATAAGGCCAATCTCGTCGTCTCGCTGCTCGCTAAGACCGAGTACGGCGTGCCGCGCGTCGTGGCCCGCATCAATCACCCCAACAACGAGTGGCTGTTCAATGAGTCCTGGGGAATCGACGTCGCAGTCTCCACCCCGAGGCTGATCTCTGCCCTGGTGGAGGAAGCGGTCAGTGTCGGTGACCTCGTCCGGCTCATGACGTTCCGGCAGAGCGACGCCAACCTGGTCGAGCTCACCATGCCGGCAAATGCCCCGCTGGCCGGCGAGCGAGTCGGCAGCATCGAGTGGCCCGTCGACACCGCGCTGGTGGCAATCCTGAGAGACGGCCGCGTGATCGTGCCGAGTGCCGATGATCCGCTTGAAGCTGGTGACGAGCTGCTGTTCGTGACCAGCCAGAACGTGGAGCACGATCTGGCCACCTTGCTAGCCGGCGACCGCTGAGCGAGGACCCCTCTCCAGGGGGACCCCGCCTATCGTGTCTCGGTGATCTCAGGCCCGCGCTCGAACGGGTTGAGCAGGTTCGGGTCCTGCTCGGCTAGCTGGCCCTCAAGGGCCTGGCGGGCCTCCTCAGGCAGCCGGACCTCCAGCGGCTTACGAGGTGGCTCGGCATGGTCACCCCGCACGACGACGACGTCGGCGAAGATCTCCTCGAACGGCAGCGCAAGCTGCGGGTCGACCGCTGCCGGGCCGCTGATCAGGCCGCGCAGGAACCAGCGGGGGCCGTCGGCACCCATGAACCGCAGCGGCTGCGGCGGAACGTCATCGAAGTCAGGGCCCTGCGGGACCACGGTTGCCAGCAACTCTTGGCCGAACGGGCCCTCCTGCTTTGAGCTCTCGCCCCCTGCCTTGGCAACCTCCTCGGCGATCTCCGGCATGACCTCGTGCCATAGGCCGGCGCTCCGCGGTGCGGCGAAGGGCTGGAGTTGCAGCCCGCTCTCGCCGTGCACGACCGCGATCGAGATGCCTTCTTCCTCGGAGACAAAAACCTGGACGTCGTAGCCATCCCGCACCGGTACCAGCAGGCTGCCGAAGTCGATGCGCTCGTGGCCGGGATACTCGCCCGCGCCGTCCCACGGTCCGGCCGCGCGGATCATCGCCGGGCTCACGACCTGGGAGTCACGCAGCCGCGTCCAGGTAGCCGGATCGCCCAGATCAGACGGCGGCGTCTCCTCCCGACGGGCCTCCTCGTCGGCCGATTCGGAATCAGTCCATTCGTTGTCAGCCCATTCGTCCTCGGCCCATCCGGCACCTGCGTCATCCTGCTCCGCCAGGTCATCGTCTGCTGCCGGGTAGTCTTCGTCGCCGGGCTCGAGCCCGGCATCGTCCTTGCCGTCACGACGGCGTCGTCGGAACACCCCGCACGCTCCCTATCTCCGGCCAGGCCTACTGGCCGACCGGGATCTCGTTGCCGCCCGGAGGATCGCCGGCCATCGCGTGGCCCCCGGTCGAACCGTGGCCGCCATGACCGCGCTGCGATCCTGGCAGGTGCACCACCTCCCGAAAGACCGGGCGTTCTACCTTTTGAACCACAAGCTGCGCAATCCGGTCGCCTCGCCGGAACTGAACCGGGTGCTCAGAATCGGTGTTCAGCAAAATCACCTTGATCTCGCCACGGTACCCGGCATCGACGGTGCCCGGCGCATTGACGATGGTCACGCCGCAGCGCGCGGCAAGGCCGGAACGAGGATGCACGAACCCGGCGTACCCATCCGGCAGCGCAATGCACACACCGGTGCCCACAACGGCCCGTTCCCCCGGCTGTAGCTCGGTATCCGCCGTGATGTAGAGGTCACTGCCGGCGTCACCCGGATGGGCACGCTCCGGCAGCGGCAAGTCTGAATCTAGCCGCCTGATCAGTACCTCGACCGATCCGGGCTCGCAACAGGCACAACCCATCTGACTGGCCTCCGCTGGTGTAACTTCGCCAGGCTGACCGTACCGCGCGAAGGCTAGCCCTCTGGCGGACCGGACCGCAGGGCGGGCACCGCATAGGAGATCGCCGCAGCGAACGGAACGGCGATGATCGCGCCGGGGATGCCCGCCACGATGCCGCCGACCGCGAGGGCCAGGATGATCCCCAGCGCGTGCAGCCTGATGAACCGCCCGACAACCTGTGGCTGTAGCAGGTGGCCCTCGATCTGGTTCTCCAGGATGAAGACGCCCAGCAGGATGAGGGCAGCTACCCAGCCCTTCGTGGCGAGGCAGACCAGGATGGCCAGCGCGCCGACCACGAGGATGCCGATGATGGGGATGAAGGCCGCGATGAATATCAGCACGATGAAGGGAACCAGGAGCGGCACGCCGAGCAGCCATAGCGCCAGCCCGATGAATAGCGAGTGGATGGCCGCCACGACGGTCGTGCCCCGGATGTAGTAGACCAGCGCCTGCCAGGCTGCACCGCCTGCGTTATCCAGCCGCCGGTGCGCCTCCCCGCGTGCTCCCCCGATCACGAAATGCCAGATCCGGGAGCCGTCCTTGATCAGGAAGAACGAGATGAACAGCATCAGGATCAGGCCGGCCACGACCTCGAGCGCGTACTTACCGGTGGTCAGCACCGTGCCCGCAACCACCGCTTTGTGCTGCGCGATGTAGTTCAGCGCATTGGAGCTGAGCCGGGAGAGCCGCACCGCATTCAGGTGGAACGGCGGCCCTGACAGCGAACGCGCGAGTTCCCTCGCGGTGCGCTGCGCTTCGGCGAACAGCGTCGGGTAATCGGCGCTGATCTGGGTTGTCACCAGCGTGATCGCGCCGCCGATGATCAGTAGCGCGATCAGGAAGCAGCACCAGGTCGAGAGCAGCGTGCCGACGCCCCGGCGGCGAAGCCAGCCAGCGAGCGGCTGCAGCAGGGCCGTGAACAGCAGGGCGCCGATGAACGGCAGCGTGACCAGGCGCAGGTAGACCGCCAGGCGGAATGCCAGGTAGATGATCAGGCCGGTGATCAGCAGACGCCAGGACCAGGCAGCCGTCTGCTGCAGCAGCCTGGGCACCGGCGCGGCCGGGCTCACCCCGGCGTGCTCGGCATCGGGGGGCTCGGGCGCAGTGACCGGCGCCTGCGGTTCCTCCGCACCGGAGGCAAGGCCGGCCCGCCGTCGCCACAGCATTGAGCTCCGCCGGCCCGTCATGCAGTAGATCTAACCGAATACCGTGGTGCCATGCACTTCTACCGCGAGCGCCTCTTCGCGCCGCCGCTGTGGTGGGTCGTCGGGATCATCACGATGCTGACTTTCGGCGCGATCGTCTGGACCGGCTTCGATCTGGCCATCACGGCCGCGGTCTTCGCGGCACTGATCGGGATCACTGCTGCGTTCCTGCTCAACTGGAGCCGGACCACAATCGAGGTAACGCCCGGTGAGCTCCGAACCGGCACCGCCACGCTGCCGCTCGCTCTTGCTGGCGAGGTCAGGGCGCTGGACGAGGCGCAGGCCAGGGCGCTCTGCGGGCCGCGGGCCGATCCGCGGGCCTACCTGCTCATCCGGCCCTACCTGCGCTATGCGGTCTACATCGAGATCACCGGGAAGGATCCGGCCAGTCCGTACTGGCTGCTGCAGACGAGGCACCCGGCCGAGCTCGCGGCCGCAATCGACCGTTCCCGCCCCGTCGTCAGCCCCGGCGGCGTGGCCATGACATGATCGGCAAGTCGGGGCCCACCGCGAGTTACCTACGGACAGCCGAACGGGAACCCGGTACGCATGCTGAGGAGGACGGGCTGATGGCAGGCAAGAGCAGTGCTGGCGGCAAGGTGATCAGCGCGCTGGTCGGCGCCGGCGCTGCCTTCGCAGCGCGCAAGCTACTGTCCTTTGGCTGGAAGAAGATCACTGGCAAGGAGCCACCGGAGCACCCGGAAGACCCGCAGGTTGCGCTCCGCGAGGCGCTGATCTGGGGCATCCTCCTGGGGGCCGCAGTGCACACGGCCCGGATGCTGGCCACCAGGGCGACCATGCACCGGCACTCCGATTCGGACGAGTCGGTCTAGGCGGCCTTTCGCCCGTGGTGCCAGCGTGGTGCTCTATCGTAAGTCCGTGCATGGGAAGAACCGGTCTCGACTGATCTTCAAGCTGGTCTACGCGATCCGCAACCCGGATCGTATCGCCGGTTATGCGCGCCGCCGCGGCCGCGATACCTGGCTCTGGCTGACCACTCGCGACCACGTGAGCTACTACCGGGCGGTGATGCGCTCCGACACGAGCAGGAGCAGCGACGCGGCGGTCGGCAGCAATTCGCGTGCGGCGTGGCTGCAGCTCGGCCAGCTTCAGTTCGACTACCTGAGCGGTCACGGGCTGAAGCCGGACATGCGGATGCTCGAGATCGGCTGCGGCAACCTCCGGGCGGGCCGCCTGTTCATTGACTATCTGGACGCCGGCAACTACTACGGCACCGATATCTCGCCGGACATCCTGCTGGCCGCTCAGCGCACCGTAGTGGAATTCGGCCTGCAGCCTAAGATGCCGTACCTCACGCTCGTCGACGACCTGCGACTGGACTTCCTGCCGGACGGTTGCTTCGACGTCGTGCACGCGCACAGCGTCTTCTCGCACTCGCCGCTGGCCGTGATCGACGAGTGCCTCGCCAACGTCGGCCGGATCATGCGGCCCGGCGGTTTCTTCGACTTCACCTTTGACCGCACGCAGGGCACCGAGCACCAGGTCCTGCGCGAGGACTTCTACTACCGCACCGAGACGCTGATCGAGCTGGCCCATCGGCACGGCCTGCAGGCCGAGTACATGGCGGACTGGGAACAGACCGGGCACGAGCAGTCGAAGATCCGGGTGGTCCGCCCGGCATAGCGGCCGGCATATTTTTCACCGCGTTCTGAGGCCAGACTGGTAGCCAGCAGATTGCCGGGCATAGTGGGTCCAGGAGGTGGAGATGGCTGCCCACATGGAGGCCGCACCGTCCAGGGTCCTTGGCATGGTCCTGGCGGGCGGCGCTGGCAAGCGCCTTGCCCCGCTGACGGCCGACCGGGCGAAGCCGGCGGTGCCGTTCGGCGGGCTGTACCGGCTGGTGGACTTCGCGCTGTCCAACCTGGTCAATGCCGGGATGCGGCGCATCTGCGTGCTGACTCAGTACAAGAGCCACAGCCTGGACCGGCATATCACCACGACCTGGCGGCTGAGCAGCCTGCTCGGCAACTACGTGACGCCAGTGCCGGCTCAGCAGCGGCTCGGGCCGCACTGGTACACCGGCTCGGCCGACGCCATTTATCAGTCGCTGAACCTGATCTTTGACGACCAGCCGGACATTGTCGCGGTCTTCGGCGCCGACCACGTCTTCCGGATGGACCCGCAGCAGATGATCAACCAGCACATCGACCAGGGCGCGGGCGTGACAGTGGCGGCCATTCCGGTGTCGCGGATGGAGGCGGCGGCGTTCGGCGTCATCGCCGTCGGGCCGGACGGGCACACGATCGAGGAGTTCCTCGAGAAGCCAGCCGATCCGCCTGCGATGCCCGGTCAGCCGGACAAGGCGTTCGCGTCCATGGGCATCTACGTCTTCAGCACCGACGTGCTCGTTGACGCGCTCCGTGAGGACGCCGCCGACGACGGCAGCCGGCACGACATGGGCGGCGATATCGTGCCGATGCTCGTCGGAAAGGGCATGGCGCAGGTCTACGACTTCCTCGACAACAAGGTCCCCGGCGCTGAGCCGCGGGACGCGGGGTACTGGCGCGATGTCGGGACGCTGGACTCCTACTTTGAGGCCCAGATGGATCTGTGCGCGGTGCATCCGGTGTTCAACCTGTACAACGACAAGTGGCCGATCCTCACGCAAGTGCCCTCACAGCCGCCGGCGAAGTTCGTGCACGACAGCGGCGACCGGGTTGGCCGGGCGATCAATAGCGTTGTGAGTAACGGGGTAATCGTGTCCGGCGGCCTGGTCCGGGACGCGGTACTGTCACCGGGCGTCCGGGTGAACAGCTGGTCGCGTGTGGAGCGCGCGGTCATCCTGCACAACACCAGGATCGGGCGGTATGCCGTCGTCGAGAACGCGATCATCGACAAGAACGTAAATGTCCCCGAGGGCGCAGTTATCGGCGTCGACAAGGAGCACGACCGGGCCAGGGGCTTCGTGGTATCCGAAGGCGGCATCACCGTCGTCGGCAAGGGCCAGGAGGTACCGCTGTGACCGGAGCACCCTAGTGCCCCCGAGACCGCTCCGGGTCGCCATGCTCACCAGGGAGTACCCGCCGGAGGTCTATGGCGGGGCGGGGGTGCACGTTGAGTACCTAGCCAGGTCGCTGGCCGGTCTGGTTGACCTTGCCGTGCACTGCCAGGGCGCTGACAGGCCCGATGCCATCGCGCACCGGCCCTGGGACCGGCTAGCCGCGGCAAACTCCGCACTGCAGGTCATCTCGACCGACCTGGCCATGACCGAGGCCGCTGGCGGCGCCGACCTGGTGCACTCGCATACGTGGTACGCCAACCTGGCCGGCCACCTCAGCTCGCTGCTCTACGGAGTTCCGCATGTCATGACCGCGCACTCGCTCGAGCCGCTGCGGCCATGGAAGGCCGAGCAGCTTGGCGGCGGTTACGCGCTGTCAGGCTGGTGCGAGCGCACGGCTGTCGAGTCCGCCGCCGCCGTCATTGCCGTGTCCAAAGGCATGGCCGCTGACATCCGCGCCTCCTACCCGCAGGTGCCAGCCGATCGCGTGCACGTGATCTACAACGGGATCGACGCGAAGCAGTACCGTCCCGACCCGGCGCGGGACGTGCTGGACCGGTTCGGCATCGATCCTGGCCAGCCGTCGGTGGTGTTCGTCGGCCGCGTCACCCGGCAGAAGGGCCTGTCGGTGCTGCTGCGGGCGGCCGAGTGGATCGACCCGGCGGCCCAGCTAGTGCTGTGCGCGGGACAGGCCGACACTGCGGAACTCCAGGCCGAGGTCACCGGGCTGGTCGAGCACTTGCGCGCAACCCGGTCTGGGGTGATCTGGCTGCCGGGCATGCTGGCTAAACCGGAGGTCATCCAGATCCTCAGTCACGCCACTGTGTTCGCCTGCCCGTCGGAGTACGAGCCGCTCGGCATCGTCAACCTGGAGGCGATGGCGTGCGGCAGCGCCGTCGTCGCCTCGTCAGTAGGCGGGATTCCCGAGGTGGTCGTCGATGGCCAGACGGGCCTGCTCGTCCCGCCGGGCGACGAGCTGGCCCTGGCCACGGCCATCAACGCGCTGGTTGGTGATCCGGCCATGGCGGCGGCGTTCGGCGCCCGCGGGCGCGACCGGGCGGTCGCCGAGTTCAGCTGGGACACGATCGCTGCTCAGACGGCGGAACTCTATCTGCAGCTCGCCCGCCGCTAGGCCGGCCGACCGCTAGGCGCGGGCCGTAGGCGTCAGTATGCTGTCTTGAGATACATCTTGATTTCTGGAGGACAGCCATGCAGCCCAGCGGCGAGCCGCAGCCCCAGCCGATGCGGGCTGGCGACCGGGACCGGGACGCGGTCGTGCAACGGCTCCAGGAAGCATTCGCTGAGGGCCGGCTCGATGATGACGAGTTCGACCGCCGCACCAGGGTGGCGCTGACCGCCGCGCTGGACACCGAGCTCGCCGTGCTCACGCGCGACCTGCCTGAAGCCACCGGCCAGGTCCGGTCCATCACCCCGTCCCGCGGCCAGCGCACGCCGGGCCGTTTCGCGATCGCATACAAGAGCTCGATCCGGCGGGGCGGCCGCTGGCAGGTGCCCGAGCAGTTCCGGGCTGTCGTCTATAAGGGCAGCGGCCACATCGATCTGCGTGCTGCCGAGCTGACCGCACCGGTCACGACGGTCTTCGCGATCGCCTACAAATCGCGGATCGAGGTGCTGGTGCCCCTCGGCGTCCGGGTAGACCTGGAGGGCTTTGGCGTCAGCAAGAGCTGGTCGGCCGAGGAGGGCCTGGAGAGCCGCCTGCCCGCAGACGCGCCGGTGGTGCACATCCGCGGCATCGGCTACAAGGGCACGATCGACGTCAGCACTCGCCCGCACGAGCACGCCCCAGCTGCGATCCGTGTCCATCAGGCGGATGAGCCGCGGCAGCTGCAGGGTCGCGGATAACGTCACCGGCGTGACGCGGCAGCGCTAGTTAGCTATCAGGTCACTGAGCCTGCTGCCGCACCGGTGACCCGGTCGCCCCACCGGGCGATCTCCGCCTCCAGGTCCAGCGGCCTGATCATCGAGCCGTCGGCGGTCTCGTGCTGCCAGTCCTCGGCGGGCACCCGCCACATGACCTCGAACTCGATCCCGCTCGGGTCCTTGGCATACAGGGACTTCGACACCCGGTGATCGCTGGCCCCGACGAGGGCGTTCCTCGCCGCCAGCCGCTCGCGGATCTCGGCGAGCTCGCTCAGCGTGCCGACCTCCCAGGCCAGGTGATACAGGCCGAGGTAGGGACCGGCCGGAGGCACGCCGTCGGGGACCGAGAAGAGCCCGAGGTCGTGGTCGTTGGCAGTACCCTGCGCGCGCAGGAAGGCAGCGCGGCCTGGTATCTCCATGGCGATCTCGAAACCGAGCGTGTCGGTATAGAAGTCAACGGTTGCAGCAAGGTCCTGCACATACAGGACGGCATGGTTCAGTCGGCGGACAGCCATCAGAGTTCTCCCATCAGCTCCACCGCCATAATGCCCGGCCAGGCCGCCACATTCCCCTCCCGGCGGCCAGCCCGTTGGAGCTCGACCTGGCTGCCGCCTAACCAGTACGACCGTCGACGGCAATCATTGCGATGAGCCGAGTGGAGTGTCCCCGGCCGCAGGCGCCCGCGAACCAGGCAGCCGACGTGCCAGGGATCGCGGCGACCACGCCTATTCCGGCACCGAAACCACAGCCGTGCCACGACGGCTGCCCCGTCGGCACGTACCAGGTCCCGTCCGTTTCGTGCGCGTACGGCCCGAACCACAGGCCGCCGCGCCAGTCGGTCGCGGCCGGAGTCCAGGGGACCTGGACAAAGAGAATCAGGCTCGTACCCGACCAGCGGGCTCCATTCCAGTGCGCGACAGCGCCCACCTCGACGTGGCTGCGGGCAACTGACCCGGCAAGCCCGACATTGTGCGCCGAATCCGCCACCACGCTCGCCCCCGCGAGATCCGGGACCCGCACGCGCCGCCACCGAGTTCCATTCCATTGCACGGCGAACGTCCGGTTGGTAGTTCATGAGCCCGCGACCCAGACGTTCCCGCTGGTTGATCCGCTGATGCTGCGAACGCCCGCGACGTGCAATGGGTACCTGACCCAGCCAGTACCTGTCCAGTTCCGTGCGCCCGCTGGAGGCCGTAGGCAGGAAACTCGTCCGTGAGGGATCCAGGGTGGTACTGGTAGCCGAAGACCCAGGCGCTGCTACCGGCGCGGGCCGACACGCTGACCAGGGTGAAACCCTTCAGCGGAAGCGGCACCTGCCGCCAGATCTTGCCGTTCCAGTGCACCGCGATACCGCGCGACACCCGTGCGCCAACGCTGCCCACCGCCCAGGCGTCGTCCCGGCTGATGGCGACAACGTCTGAGAGCCGGCGGTCCGGCTGAACCTGAATCCGGCTGCACCTCGCCAGGGCGAGGCGTTGCGGCAGCAAAAAGGTGCGGCGGCTGCCCCGGCGGTGCCCGCTGCGCTGGCGTCGGCCGATGCCGCCGCAGCAGGCGACACCACCACACAGAGCCCGATCACGGCCCAGCGAACTAACCTCGCTCTGATAAGCGCCATCCTGTCCTCCGCTAGCGCACTGCATCCGACGTGCAGTTAACCGATGGGCCATTACGGAATGGCAAAGCCCGCCTTCGAGAGCCCGGCCCGTGGCGCTCAGGTGACCGCTTCCGGTCCGGTGTAGACACTGCGCGGGCGGATCGGGATGTTGCGCTCGTACTCCTCGAGAGCGTGTGCGAGCCAGCCCGCCGTACGGCCGGTCGCAAAGATGGCCTCGCCGGCGCCGCGCGTCATCCCTGCCACCTGCGCCAGTACGGCGAGGGCGAACTCGATATTCGGCTCAGGCAGCGCTCGCCGGCGTGCCTCGTTGGTAACGGCCGAGGCGATGGCCAGCCGCGGCGAGTCGGGCGCCAGCTCAGCCACCAGGCGCAGTAGCAGGTCGGCCCGCGGATCGCCGTCCTTGTAGACGAAATGACCGAAGCCAGGCAGCTTCTCCCCGCGCCGGAGCAGATCGCCGACCACCCGGGGCGCATCGGCAGGCGAGCTTGCCGACCCCAGCATGAGCTCGGCACCGAGGGCAGCGCCACCGTGGAGCGCGCCGCCCATCGCCCCGAGGCCGGTCGCGACCACAGCATACGGATCAGCCCGCATCGACGCCGCCACCCTTGCTGCAAGGGTGGACGCGGCGAGCTCATGGTCGGCGACCAGCACCAGCGCGGCATTCAGCATGCGGACCAGGCCCGGCGGCACCGGGCCGGTACATAGCTTCGGTGCCAGCCTGGCCGCCACACCTGGCTCCGGCGGCTCGGGGCTGCGTCCGGCCTGCGGCAGCGCACCCACCATGCCTGCCACCAGGGCCTTGCCCGCGGCGACCACAGCCGGCCGATCCAGGTGGAGGCGGAACTGGTCAGTCGCGGCCAGGGCAGGCACGATGACCTGCAGCCGCTCCAGCGGCAGGGTTCCGGGCGGGAGGGCAGCCTGGGCAGCGCGGCCCGCCGCGAGCGCTTCGGCGGTGGCCTGCCAGCCACGGCCGGCCAGGGCGGGCTGCTCCCCCGCTGCGGGCGCCTCACCGCCCGGCTTGCCCGCGGCCCTGGGTAGCGACCCAGTCCACAGCAGCATCGCGACGTCCTCGAAGCTAGACCGAAGCGCGAGGTCGGTGGCGTCGTGACCGCGATAGCGCTGAGTGCTCCCGGTTATCTCGGTAAGCGCCGACTCGAACACGAGCTCTGCTGTCCTGCCGCTGCGACGCGGCCGGCCCTTGCGGGCAAGCCCCTCTACCTCGCTGGCATCAAACATGCTCGTGCGGCCGTCAGCGTCACGCCGACGGCTGAGCACGCCCCGGCTCACGTAGGCATAGAGGCTCGCCTGCTTGATGCCCAGCCGGTTCGCCGCCTCAGCCGCGGTGATCCAGTCAGCCATTCACGCTCCTGTCAGCCCTGGCCCGGACACATCAAGTCCGCGGGCTCCGGGGTGTCTAAGCCGCCACGTTCCCGGAGAAAATGACAGCGTACAACTCGGCAGTGTATTGATTATAATCAACATTGACACTCTGGTCCAGTAGCGATCAATATTTAACTGACTTCTCGGTGACGGCCCAAGGAGAACCATGAACGCCGCTGCAGACCTCGCCACCGCACCCTATGAGGCACCCGCCGGGCTGGCCGGAGTATCAGTGGCCCGGACCGAGGTGTCCGACGTACTCGGCCGGCTTGGCTTCTATCACTACCGCGGCTACAACGCTGTAGACATCGCCCGCCGCGGCCGGGTTGAGGACGCCTGGTACCTGCTGATGCGCGGCGAACTGCCGACGGCAGAGCAGCGAGACGAGTTCGCGCGCGAGACCGCGGCGCTGCGCGAGCTGCCCGCGGGCGTTGCCGAGCTGCTGCCCGCCATCGCGAGGCTGAGCCCGCCTGGGTCGCTGGCCTCCCTGCGCACCGCGGTCTCGGCCACCGCGCAGGCCATGGGCTGCCTGCCGTGGACTGACCAGAGCGACGCCGAGACGGCTCAGCAGGCCATCCGGCTGTCGGCCATCATGCCCGTGCTCGCCGCGCAGTTGTTCCGGCTAGCCAGCGGCCTGGACGTCGTACAGCCGCGCGCCGATCTCGGCTACAGCGATAACTACCTCTACATGATCACCGGCACCATGCCGGACGAGCGGAGCCGGTATGCGGTCGAGCGGTACCTCATGCTCACTATCGACCACGGCTTCAACAACTCCACATTTACCTCCAGGGTCATCGCCTCGTCTGGCGCTGACCTGGGCGCGGTCGTATCCGGCGCGCTCGGAGCGCTGTCCGGCCCCTTCCACGGCGGCGCGCCGGCGCGGGTGTTCGACATGCTGGACGCGATCGGCGCGCCCGACAACGCCGAGCCCTGGCTGCGTAAGGCCATCGAGCGCGGCGACAAGCTGATGGGCTTCGGGCACCGGATCTACAAGACGGTCGATCCGCGCTCGCAGCTGCTGCACGAGGTCGCCAGGGAGCTCCGCAGCCAGCGGGTGGAATTCTCCGAACTGGTGGAACAGACCGCCGTGCGGCTGCTCGCCGAGCTCAAGCCAGGCCGTGAGCTGTACGCGAACGTCGAGTTCTACGCCGGCGTGGTGCTGGAGGCAGCCGGGCTGCCACGGGAGATGTTCACCGCGACATTCGCCTGCAGCCGCATCATCGGCTGGATGGCTAATGTGCTCGAGCAGATGGACGACAACCGCATCTTCCGGCCGCTCGCGCACTACGACGGCCCGGCGGCGCCGCGCGAGTTCCCGGCGTCCTGGCAGCCAGGCCAGCCCTCGCCGGCCCTCGCCATATGCTGTCAGCGCGCGGCGCACGCGGGTCCTATTAGCGATGACACCTTGGTGTATCGGGTCGAGTTCCATCTGGCCCAGCTGCGGCGCCTGTCGCTCGGCGGTGGCCTGGTGCCTTTGGTGACCCTTCGAGCCCTTGTGTGACTCTTCGGTCGGGGCAAAAGCGGCAATTCGGGGCACGATCTTAACGCTAAGCGTCACGTCGTGCTGGTCGGCCGCGTTAAGGGTCACAATTTGCCCGTGGCGCGCGCAATTCTGGCCGCCACGAGAGATCAGTACGGTTGTATGGGTCAGCTGATACGGTTATCCATATGAAGACGACCGTCGAACTGCCCGATGAGCTGCTGCATGAGGTGCAGCAAATTGCCAGAGCAGAGGACACGACCATGAAGTCCTTGCTCGAGGAGGGCCTGAGGGCGGTCATCGCGCGGCGCCGGCGCGCTCAGTCCTTCGCGTTGCGCGATGCCAGCGTCGACGGGCGCGGACTGCGGCCGGAGGTCGCCGAGGCCGGCTGGGCCAAGATCAGGGAGCTCAGCTACGGAGATCGGCTTTGATAGCCGTGGAGACGAACGTGCTGGTCTACGCGCACCGGCACGATTCGCCGTTCCATGATGCAGCTGCGGCGGCGATCCGGGACGTGGCCGAGAGCCCGGCACCGTGGGCACTCCCCTGGCCCTGCGTGCACGAGTTCTACTCGATCGCCACGCATCCCCGCATTTACGACCCGCCAAGCACTCCCGCCGAGGCAATCGGCCAGATTGACGCCTGGCTGGAATCACCATCCGTGGTGCCGCTCAGCGAGGGCGGCACCTACTGGTCTGTGCTGAGTTCGCTGCTCACCAGCGCGAAGGTCACCGGGCCGCTCGTGCACGACGCGCGGATCGCGGCGCTGTGCCTGAGCCACGGCATAACGGAACTGTGGAGCGCGGATCGCGATTTCAGCCGCTTCCGCGAGCTGAAGATAACGAACCCGCTGGTCTAGCTGCTTCTGCCGGTCCGCCAGCAGGGTCCAGCAAGGGCTGCGACGGCCCAGTACGGGCCCCTCAGCCGCCGAGTTGCTTGCGCTCCCTGGACCTGCGCAGCCTCCTGCGCTGCTCCGGGGAGAGCATGGCGTAGGCGATGGCAGGGATGGCGATGGTGGCTGCGATGACCGCGAGGCCGATGAGCGGGTGACCGATGATCACGAGGAGCAGCCCGATCACGACCCCGATAAGGCTATACCTGAAATGCGGCGCCATGCCGGACTCCCTCCGGGAACTTCGTTCCCCTGGTATCTCAACTATCCGGCTGATTCCGTAGTTCCCGGCCGCTGCGGTTCCCAACGACTGGGGCAGCGGCATTCTTCTGCGGTGCCGTATCAGCACGCTACCCGCCCCGGCAGGCTGCCCGGAGGTTTCCTGCATCTGGGGCTGATGGTAGATGATGTCACCCATGACGCTGTCGCTCCCCGTCGAGCCCGAGGCCAACGAGCTTCTTACCCGCAACCCGCTCGCCCTGCTGATCGGCATGCTGCTCGATCAGCAGGTGCCGCTGGAGAAGGCGTTCAGCTCGCCATACGAGCTCGTCCGCCGGCTTGGTCACGAGCCGACCGCCACTGAGCTGGCCACGTTCGATCCCGAGGCGCTGGCTGCGGTCTTCTCGGCGCGGCCCGCCCTGCATCGGTTCCCGAAGGCGATGGCGGCCAGGACGCAGGACCTGGCCAGGCTGATCGTGGAGCGCTACGACGGGGATGCTGCCGCGGTGTGGACGGGCGCCACCTCCGGCAAGGAGCTTGTGGCCAGGCTGGCCGAGCTGCCCGGTTTCGGAGGCTACAAAGCCCAGATCTTCGCGGCGATGCTCGGCAAGCAGCTGGGTGTGCAGCCGGACGGCTGGCGCGAGGCCGCAGGGCATTTTGGCGAGGACGGCTCCCACTACTCGGTCGCCGACATCGTCGACGACGCCTCGCTAGCCGCGGTGCGCGCCTACAAGAAGGAGCGCAAGGCGGCTGCCAAGGCGGGCAGCGAGCACTAGCCCGGCAGGGCGGCTATCCCGGCGGCCCGTTAGGGTCGGGGCTTATGCAGAACAGTGAGTTCCCGCTGACCGGTTCGGCGGCCGTGCACGTGCTCCAGGCCGGCTACGCCCGCGAGGACGGCGACGGCGAGCACGTCGGAAGTACTGTCACGCTCATTCAGGACGGGAACGTGGCCGTCATCGTCGATCCGGGCATGGTCGCCTCCCGGCAGCACCTGCTGGCGGAGCTGGCCGGTCACGGCGTGGCGCCCGAGACCGTGACAGATGTCGTGTTCAGCCACCACCACCCTGATCACACCGTGAACGCGGCCTTGTTCCCCGCGGCGCGCATCCACGATCACTGGGCCATCTACGACGGCGACCTCTGGATCAGCCGGGAAGCAGACGGCTATCAGCTGAGTCCGTCGATCACCCTGATTGCGACACCGGGTCACACCGCGCAGGACATCACCACCCTGGCTGCCACGCCAGACGGGGTTCATGCGTGTACTCACGCGTGGTGGGCCGCTGACGGGCAGGCCGACGACCCGCTGGCCACTGAACCGGCAGCGCTGGCGCCCAGCCGCGCCCGGATCCTGGCCGTGGCGACCGTCATCATCCCTGGTCACGGGCCGGCCTTCAGGCCGGACGCGGGCACGCCCCGCTAACCAGCCGCCGTCCGCCATGGTCAGGCGACGTCGCCCTTGATCGAGAATGCCGAGAGGCGCTGCACGGCCAGGATGAGGGCGGCGATGGTGACCACCAGGCCCATCCCCACGGCAGTGCCAGTCGTGAGGTTCGCGTGCAGCGCCCCGTTGTGCGCGATGGAGTTCGCGATGGCCAGGGAGTAGTGGCCGGCCGACAGCAGCCCGACGCCGGGCACGAGATTGGCCAGCAATGCCTCCCAGATCAGCACGTACAGCAGCCCGAGTGCCAGCGCCCGACCCGGGCTGAACGCGGCCGTCAGCATCAGGAACAGCGCGTTGTAGATGACCGATCCGGCCAGCGCGCCGACGAACAGCCCGACCGCCAGCTTGCTGCCGGCACCGGACGCGATAGCACCTGCCAGGTACTCCGGCACCGCCGCGAACAGGATCGTCAGCGCGACGGCGAGCAGATACTTGGTCAGCACGACAGACCGCCGGCTCACCGGCGTCGCCAGCAGGTGAACGATGCTCCCGTCCTCGATCTCCGCGCCGAGCACGCTGCCGCCCACCAGCAGCGCCGTCAGGGCCAGGATGACGGTGTAGCCGAACGTGCCGAGCAGCACCGGCTGCCAGTCGTTGCCCTGCGCGGTCTCCGTGAATAGCGCCGACAGGCCGATCAGGATCACGGCGGGGATGGCGAACAACAGCGCGCGCTTGCGGCTCAGCGTGGCACGCAGCGTCAGGCGCAGCACCACGCCGTTAATCGGGCCAGACATCGGATGCACCGCTCTCTCGTTAGCCATGGCTCAGGACGCCAGCAGGTAAGTGAAGACGCTCTCGAGGGACTCGTCAGCCGGAAGCACCTGGGTGAGCCGGATGCCGCGATCCCGGCTGAGTCCGGCGACCTCCCTGGTGAAGGTCCCGTAATCAGATGCGCGGACCTGAAGGCCCGCCGGCGTGACCTCGACCGCGCTGACCGCAGGGCGGCCGATGAGGGCAGCACCGAGTTCCCTGTCATCGGACGAGCGCACCAGGAACACATGCGGCCGGGTGGTCATCAGGCGCCTGATCGCACGGAAGTCGCCCGAGGCAGCCAGCCGGCCGCCGACGATCACCTGGATGGTGCCCGAGACCCGCTCCACCTCTTCGAGGATGTGCGAGCTGAAGACGATGACGCGGCCGCGCTCGCCCTGCGCATGCAGCAGGTCCATCATGTGCAGCCGCTGCCGCGGGTCCATGCCGTTGAACGGCTCGTCGAGCAGCACGACCGTGGGATCGTGCACCAGGGCTGCGGCCACCTTGATGCGCTGCCGCATGCCCTTGGAGTAGGTCGCGATCTTCCGGTCCTGCGCCTCCGTCATCTCCAGCAGCTCGATGGCCCGGCGCGCCGCCGAGTCGGGCTCCGGCAGGCCGTGCAGCCGGGCGGTGGCCGCAACGAACTCGGCCCCAGTCAGGAACGAGTACACGGAGTCGCGCTCGGGTACCAGGCCGACCCGGCGGAACATGCCCGGGTTACGCCAGGTGCTGGTGCCAGCCACCGTGATCTCACCGCGCGAGGGTGCCAGGAACCCGGCGATCATGTGCATGATCGTGGTCTTGCCTGCGCCGTTCGGGCCCAGCAGGCCGGTGACGCCAGGCCCGATCGACATCGTGATGTCGTTGACCGCCACCACATTCCCGTACCAGCGGGACACTCCGCGCAGCTCGATCGCGGTCACGCCACACCAACCTTCCGGTACCTCGCGATAAGGCCGCCGACGGCCGCGATCAGCAGCAGCACGAAGACCAGCCCGTACACCCAGCCGTAGTTCCCGATGATGACGCGCTGCAGGTCATTCGCATGGAACTGCCCGGCCGTCGCCGCCGGGCCCTGCAGCCAGTGCAGCACCCCGCCAAGCAGCGTGAACGGGCTGATCAGCCCGGCCAGGCTGGCGACCGTTGATGGCTGACCGAACGCCGCCTGCCCATAGGCAATCTGGCCGATGTGCGTGATCGCGTTGGCCAGGATGTAGGTAAAGAAGAGCGGGATGCCGACCGCGCAGATGGCGAAGACGCGCCTGCCGGTCAGTGACGCTAGCAGCAGGCCGATGCTCGCGATCAGTACCGCCCAGGCCGCGCCGTACAGCAGTCCCGATCCAAGCTGGCGGGTCTGCGCCCACACTGCACTGGCACCGTGCTGCTGGGTGACATTGCCGATATACAGCAGCAGCAGCGGGACCTCGATGACCGTCAGGCATGCGAGCACGAAGGCGGCAAGCTTGGCGACCGGATAGTCGGTCCGCCCGATCGGACGGGCGAAGTACAGCGGCAGGGTGTGGTTGCGCAGGTCGGCAGAGACCAGGTTCGGTGCCTGGAGCGCGACGAAGATCAGCATCACGAGAGCCCGCAGGGAGGGAACGTAGCCGTCGTAGCTGACGATCGGACCGCCGCCCGGGTTGGTGGCTAGTGCGACCGCGTTGACGGCCGCGGGCAGGCACATCAGCGCGAACAGGAGCACCGGGAAGATCTTGGCCTTCGCGCCGCGGCCGAAGCCGAACGCCGCGCGATAGCTGTGCCAGACCAGCGCCCTGACGATCTGCGGCCGGCCGAGCCCGCCGGCATCGTAGCTCCGGTAGCCGATGTTATGGATCACTCCGGCGGTGCCGTCGCCACCGGATGTCGTCTGCTGCCCGCTGGCAGTCGGGGCGTCAGCTGACACTGGCGGCTCCTGTCGTCTGGCCGCCGACGCCGGAAGCGGCAGCGGACGGGTCCTCGCGGAACAGCTCTTCGATCCGGTGCCTGCGCTGCTCCATCCGGGTCAGCGGCAGGCCGAGGTCAGCGACGCTGTCGCGGATCACGTCGTAGGTTTCGTCGCCGGTCAGCTGGATCAGCAAGCCCCGCTGATACGGCACTGGGACCAGGCCCCGGCTGCTGAGCTCCGCCTGCAGCAGCTCGGTGCCCTCGTCGACCTCGACTAGCAGCACTGCCCTCGCCTGCGTCACCGAGCTGATCGAGTCCGCGCGCAGCAACCGACCGCCGTCGATGGCCACCAGGTTGTCGCAGATCTGCTCGATCTCGCCCAGCAGGTGCGAGGCAACGAGGATCGAGATGCCGAATTCCGATCCGATCCGCGCGATCAGGTCCAGCATCGCGGTCCGGCCAGCCGGGTCCAGGCCGTTGGTCGGCTCGTCAAGCAGCAGCAGCCGTGGATCACCTACCAGCGCCTGAGCCAGCTTCACCCGCTGCTTCATGCCGGTCGAGTAAGTGCCGATCTGCCGGTAGCGTTCCTCGTACAGGCCCACGTGGCGCAGCGAGTCCGCGGCGCGTTCCCTGGCCGCCGTCGCTGGCAGGCCCGACATCCGCCCGAGGTGCGTCACGAATTCGGTCGCTGTCACGTCCGGCGGCAGGCAATCGTGCTCGGGCATGTAACCGGTCAGGGTCCTGATCGCGAACCCGTCGGACACGCAGTCGTGCCCGAGCACGGCCGCCTGACCGCTCGTCGGCGCGAGCAGGCCAAGCAAGATCTTGATCAAGGTTGACTTGCCGGCGCCGTTGGCGCCGATCAGCCCGGTGATTCCCGGGCCGACTGCCACGCTCAGCTGGTCAAGTGCCGTCACTGCGGGCCCGTAGCACTTGGTCAGGCTGCGAGCCTCGATGACAGCACCCCGCACAGGCTGCGACGGCAGGGCACCGGCCGACGTACTGGGTTCCGTGATCACTATGCCTCCGACCGCCGGGCGTCCGGCGTCTCCCCGATGTGCGAGCAACACGATCCCAGCTAAACCTAGCCGGTGGCATCAGCCATAAGGCTGATACGGCGTGGACCTTATGGTGACTGGCAGTGCAGCCGAGCCTCGTCAGGGCGCCCGCCCCAGCGGTTATTGTTTGCGTGGGATGCCGGAACTGTGCCAGGCCGGCCCGACCGAGGGATTGCGTCCGGTGGTGAACGGGGATGCGGGACCGGCGCCGTCGCGTGCCGCACGCCCGCCCTTGCTGCTCAGGTATGGCCGCCCGGTCATCGCCGGGCTGCTGCTCATGCTCGTCATCGTCGGTGTCGGCGCGGCCAGCCCGGCCGCTGGCGGCCAGGGTCCGTGGCATCAGCATGCGCTGATCATCGGGACAGGCCTGGAGGCCGCGCTCGCCGCACTGCAGATCGGACTTGCCGTCCGGGGCAGGTACAGCTCGCCTGCGGATCCCCTGCCCGCCATGCTCCGCAGGGACCTGCGCAGGGTGATACTCGCCGCGATGATTGCCATTCTCATCTTCGCCGCAGTGAGCGCACTTGACCGCAGTTTCGGCGGCGCCCGCCTGCGCATCACGGCGCCGCAGGAGGGGAGGAAGGCCAATCCGTTTGCGCACCGGCCGCCGCTGACCCACGGCGGCCCGCAACATCTCGGCTATCTGCTCGACGCCGTCCTCGCGCTGGTCCTGCTGGCTGCCGTCGTGATCTGCGCAGTCCTCATCGGCCGGATGCGGCCGCGCAGCTCCTACGGCTTTGCCGGCGAGGCCGAGGACGAAAGCACCAGCCTGCGCAGCGCCGTCGACTCGGGCCGCACTGCTCTGCGCGCAGTAGACGATGCCCGGGCAGCGATCATCGCCTGTTACCTGGCCATGGAAGGCAGCCTGGCGAAGGCCGGCACGGCCAGGGCAGCGGCCGAGACACCGGATGAACTGCTGACCAGGGCGACAGCGACCGGCCTGCTGCGCGGCCCGGCGGCGGGCGAGCTGACCGGGCTGTTCTATGAGGCCAGGTTCTCCAGCCACGACCTTCCTGGCAGCGTGAAGGCTGCGGCCCTGGCGGCGCTGGACGCGATTTCCGCTGAGCTTCGCAGGCCGACCGCCGATTCATCGCAGAGCTCTCCGGCGGACCCGCCTGACCGCGCCGCTACCGGAGCCGGTCAATGACCGGCCGGGCCGGCACGGACGGGGCGGCGGACGGCAAGCGCACCACTGCCGGCAGCTGGCGGGCCAGCGCACCCGAGCTGGCAGCAGCAGCGGTCGGTGTCCTCGTCACCGCGCTCGCGGTGTATGCCTACGCAGGAGCTGATGCGGCCGTTCCGGTCGTGGCCGGCTGCGCGGTAGCGGCGATCGCTTACCTGCGCACGCTTGCCCCTGCCGCCGACCAGCCAGAGAGCGGCCAGGCGCTGCCGTCCTGGCACGCGACGGGCAGCTTCCTCGGCGTCTGGCGAAAACGAGCGGCAGTACAGGACGCCACGGCGCGCATGACCAGCTATGACGCCGAGCTGCGGCCCGCACTGCAGCATCTGCTGGCGGCTAGGCTGGCGCAGCGGCACGGCGTGAGCCTGTACGCGGACCCGGCCGCAGCGCGGCGCCTGCTGCTGGCCGGGGCGCGCGACGACGCCCTGTGGTTCTGGCTCGACCCCGGGCGCCAGGCCGAGACTGATCCTGAGCGGGCCGGTATCCCGCCAAGAGCACTGGCGGCCATTCTCGACCGGCTGGAGCGACTATGACGGAAGTGACGTGGAGTCCAGAACAGACCGCACAGCGCAGCTCGGCGGTGCTGGATGAGATCGAGCGGGCGGTGGTGGGCCATCGCCGCGCCCTGGAGCTCGTGCTCATCGGTATCCTGGCCGGCGGTCACGTCCTGCTGGAGGACCTGCCGGGACTCGGCAAGACGCTGATCGCCCGCTCGTTCGCCAGAGCGCTCGGGCTGGATTTCGCGCGCCTTCAGTTCACACCTGACCTGCTGCCGTCGGATGTCGTCGGAGCGCCGCTGTATGACCAGCGATCCGGCGAGATGATCTTCCGGCCCGGGCCGGTCTTCACGCAGCTGCTGCTGGCCGACGAGATCAACAGGACGCCACCGAAGACGCAGGCCGCCCTGCTGGAAGCCATGGGTGAGGGCCAGGTCAGCATGGACGGGATCACCCGGCCGCTGCCGCAGCCCTTCGTCGTGCTGGCTACCGACAACCCGATCGAGTACGAGGGCACCTACGAGCTCCCGGAAGCGCAGCTCGACCGGTTCGCCATGCGCCTCAGGCTGGGCTACCTGGCCACCGCGGACGAGATTGCCATGCTGCAGCGCAGGCTAGACCGGCGGCAGGAAACCGCATCACTGCAGCCGGTGACGACGGCTGCTGAGCTACTGGCGATGCGCGCGTCGCTGGAACGGGTTGAGGTCTCGCCTGACCTGCTCGAGTACGTCGTGGCCATCGTCCAGGCGACTCGCCATCACTCCCAGATCCAGGTCGGCGTCAGCCCCCGCGGCGGCCTTGCCGTGATCCAGCTGGCCAGGGCGCAGGCCCTGCTTGAGCATCGGGACTATGTCATTCCCGATGACGTCAAGCGCGTCGCAGTCCCCGCCCTCGCGCACCGGATAACTCTGCGTCCTGAGCTGTGGGTGCGCCAGGTCAAGTCCGACGACGTGATCGGCGCGCTGCTCGGCACTGTGCCGGTGCCGCGAACCGATCCGGCGGCGGCCGTTGGCTAGCCCTGCCGGCCAGGAAGAACCGCGGCAGTTCGCGGTGCGCTGGGGGCTGTCGCCGCATGCCCGGCGCCTGCTGACCCTCTCGCTCGCGGGCCTGATCATCGCGATCGTCACCCGGCGGCCGGAGTTTGCCGGCCTTGCCGCGCCCGCGCTCTTGCTGCTCGCGGCCTGGCGCACTGACCGGCCAGGCCAGGTGAGCGTCCGGGTGAGCATGCCCACCGCCATCGTGGTCGAGGGAGTACAGACGAGCGTCGGGATCGAGATTCACGGTCTCGCTGACTTCGGGGCCGCGCTGATCATCGATCCGGCCGAGACGGTGGGCGCAGGCGCGCCGGTCATCCTGCCAGGCGGCAGGCCGCACCGGACTGCTCGGCTCCGGCTGATGCCGATGCGCTGGGGCAGGCGCTCGCTCGGCGTGCTGGTGATCACGTTCACCGACCGCTATCGGCTGAGCGAGGGCGAGGTCAGAGTGCCGCTGCCGTTCGTCAGCTGCCGGCCGCGGCCGGCTCAGCTGACCGGCAGTGTCGTGCTGAGCCGCTTGCCCAGCAGGCTCGGCGAGCACTCGGCACGGGTCAGCGGCGACGGCGCTGAGTTCGCCGGGGTGCGCGAGTTCGTGCCCGGCGACCGGCAGCGCCGGATCAACTGGCCAGCCACCACCCGGCACGGGACGCTCCACCTCAGCACCTTTGCGGCGGAGCGAACCCAGAATCTTGTCGTTATCGCGGACGAGACGGCCGACGTCGGCGAGCCTGGCGCAAGCACGCTGGATCTGGTGCTCCGCGGCGCCGCGGGCGTCATCACTCGCTACCTGGCTGCCCGCGACCGCGTTGGGCTGATCATCCACGCGCGCAGCCTCGCCTGGATCGGCCCTGGCCAGGGTCGGCGGCATGCGAGCCAGCTGATCGACCTCATGATGGCAAGCCCCGGCGGCTGGGACCGCGGGGTCAGCCTGACCAGGCTGCCGCGGGCGGCGCTGCCCCCCGGCGCCCTGATCCTGGTGTTCAGCCCGCTGCTCGATCCGCTCTTCATCGAGGCTCTGCGTGACCTGCGCGAGCGCGGCTTCAGCGTGATCGTCGTGGACGTGCTCAATGCCGAGCCCAGCCGCGGCCGCGGCAAGCTGTCGCAGCTGACCGGCCGGATATGGCGCCTCGAGCAGGACGCGATCCGCTTCTCTCTGACGCAGATCGGCGTTCCGGTCGTCCACTGGGACGGCGTCAGCAGCCTCGACGAGCCCCTGGCCCCGTACACCCGCCGCGTCGTGGTGGCACGTCGGTGAACACGCCGGGGCAGGAACTAACGGCGCGCAGCCGCCACCGGCTGCCGGTCCCCAGCATCACGGCGGCTGCTCTGCTGGCAGCGGGCAGTATCTGCTGGTCGGCAGCCCCGCTGGCGGGCGGTCACGCCGGGACGCGGCTCTCGCTGATCGTCGCGATCGTCTCGGGGGTCATGAGCGTCGCTCAGCTCGCGGCTGCTGCCATCGTCGCTCCCCCCGTCGAGAGTCTCTGGCCGGCAGAGCAGGTCGCCTGGCGGCTTGCTGGCCTGGTCAGGTCACTGCCGTGGGCGGATCTGACCATCGTGGCCACCCTGGCCCTTGAGGCGCTGCACCCTTCCCGGCCCTGGCATACCGCCGTGCTGGGCATCGGGCTGACCGGCTACCTGCTCGCAGCCCACCTGACCGAGAGCGGCGCTGGTGCGAGCGTGCTGCGCGCGCAACTGCCGCTGCTCAGCGCAGGCATCGGGCTGACTGCCCTGGCTGTGGCCGCGGCCGCCCTGCCCGGCCTGCCGACGAGCCCTGCCGCAGGGCTGATCCGGGTTGCGGCCATCGTCATCGCGGTCGTCGTTGCCGCGATGGCCGTCCCGGCCTGGCTCGGTCGCAGCCGCTAGCGGCAGACGGCATACCCCTGCATGCCCCGTGGGTTCGCCGCTGCGTAAATGAAACCGCCGGACATCGACACCGCGCTCAGCCGGCCAAGCGACCAGGGCGGCTGGACACTGACCCGGTGGCCGCGGGCGCGGAGGTCGGCAGTCACAGTCTCGCCAGCCCTGGACTCGATCGCGAGCGACCTGGGGTCCGACATCCGCGGATAGAACGACGACGGGAAGTGGTCGGTGTGGAAGGCAGGAGCGTCGATGGCCTCCTGCAGGTTCATCCCGAAGACCGCGTGGTTCAGGAAGAAGGCGAGCGACCACTGGTCCTGCTGGTCGCCACCCGGCGTCCCGAAGGCCAGGTACGGCCTGCCGTCTCGCAGCGCCAGGCCGGGCGAGAGCGTCGTTCGCGGGCGGCGCCGCGGGGCCAGCGTGCTGGCCAGTCCGGGCGTGAGCGTGAACATCTGCGCCCTGGTACCGAGGCAGAAGCCAAGGCCAGGAATGACCGGGGAGCTCTGCAGCCAGCCGCCGCTCGGAGTCGCCGACACCATGTTGCCGAACCGGTCGGCAACGTCGAGATGGCAGGTGTCGCCTGGCCCTAGCTCGGCTGCCGCCGGCTCGCCGATGCCTGCCGTCCCAGCTACTGACGGGTCAGGCCGTGCCACGCCGAAGCTGGTCAGTGCGAAGCCGGGCAGCCGGGGCGTGATGCCCTCCGGGCTTCCGGGCCGCAGCTCGCCGGAGGCATCCGGTCCGATGAGGCCGCGCCGCGCGGCCGCGTACTCGGCCGACAGCAGTGCCGCCAGCGGGACCGAGCTCTGGCGTGGGTCCCCGTACCAGGCCTCCCGGTCGGCGAATGCGAGCTTGGCGGCCTCAGTCACGGTGTGGATGAGGTCCGATCCCCCTGGCTGGAGGTGCTCGATGCCCAGCCCATCCAGCAGCGCAAGCTGCTGGAGGAAGACCGGCCCCTGTCCCCACGGGCCCGTCTTGCAGACAATCAGGCCGCGGAACTCTGCTGTGACCGGAGCCTCGGCGCTGGCGCGCCAGCCTGCCAGGTCGGCACCGGTGAGCAGCCCGTGGTGGCGGTGCCCGGTGATGTCCATGACACGGGCGTCATGCAGGTAGTCCGAGATGGCTGCTGCCACGAAACCCGAGTAGAACGCGCTCCGGGCCGCCTCGATCTGGCGTTCCCGCCGTGATCCGGCTCGTTCGGCCTCGGTCAGGATGCGCTCGTAGACGCTCGCCAGCGGGCGGTTGGCGAACCGGCTGCCCGGCGCTGGCACGCCGCCGGCCAGGTAGATCTCAGCTGACCCCGGCCAGTGTTCCCGGAAGGTCCCGGACACGGCCGCGATCGTGGCGCTCGCAGCCGGCAGCATCGGATAGCCGTGCTCGGCGTAGCCGATGGCGTACTGCATCACCGCTCGCAGCGGAAGAGTGCCGTACATCTCGAGCAGGAGCATCCAGGTACCGAATGCGGCCGGAACGCACGCCGCCAGCAGCCCTGTTCCCGGAACGAGGTCAAGGCCGAGGCCGGCGAAATGCTCGGGGGTCGCAGCCGCCGGCGCGGGCCCCTGGCCGTCCAGCACGAATGGCTGCCCGTCGGCGGCGCTGAAGCCGATGATGGGCACCTCGCCGCCCGGGCCGTTCAGGTGCGGCTCGACCACCTGCAGGACCAGGCCCGCAGCCACGGCCGCGTCGAACGCGTTACCGCCGTCCTCCAGGACGGCCATGCCGGCGGCGGACGCGAGCCAGTGGGTCGATGCCACCGCTCCGAAGGTGCCGGCAAGCTGCGGCCTGGTGGTGAACGGCGGGCTGGCGGTCATCACCCGGGTGCCATCACCGCATCGCTCAGCGGACTTTGCAGCGGGAAGTGACACGCCGCCAGATGACCGTCGCCGGCATACGACCGCATCGGCGGCTCGATGTCGGCGCACAGCGCCTGGGCGAGCGGGCAGCGCGTCCGGAACCTGCAGCCTGACGGCGGATGGATGGCGCTCGGCAGCTCGCCGGTGACGCCCGCGCTGACCTTGGCCCGCTCGGCTTCGGGATCGGCGACCGGCGCCGAGTCCAGCAGGCCCTTGGTGTAGGGATGCGCAGGCCGCAGGTACACCTCTTCGGCCGGTCCGACCTCGACCAGCTTGCCGAGATACATGACGCCGATCCGGTCAGACAGGTGCCGGACCACGCCGAGGTCGTGCGAGATGAACAGGTAGGTAAGCCCGAGGTCGCGCTGCAGTTCCTTCATCATGTTGAGGACCTGCGCCTGGATGGAGACGTCAAGCGCGGACACCGGCTCGTCGGCGACGATCAGTTCTGGCTCCAGGATGAGCGCGCGGGCGAACCCGAGCCGCTGGCGCTGCCCGCCGGAGAACTCATGCGGGTAACGGTCGACGGCCGAGCGCGGCAGGCCGACCTTGTCCAGCATCTCGGCAACCTTCTGGAACTGCTCCTGCTTGGTGCCGATGCTCTGGACCTGCAGCGGCTCGCGCAGCAGGGCGCCGGCGCGCATCCGCGGATCGAGGGACGCGTAGGAGTCCTGGAACATCAGCTGGATGTTCCTGCGCTCCTGCCGGTACTCCTTCGGGCTGCTCTTCGCAAGGTCCTTACCCTGGAAGTTGATGGAGCCCGCGGTCGGCTTCTCCAGTCCGACGACGAGCTTGCCGATCGTGCTCTTGCCGCAGCCTGACTCGCCCACCAGGCCGAACGTCTCGCCGCTGCGGATCGCGAAGTTCACGTCCGCAACTGCGCTCAGCCAGCCCACCCGCCGCTGGAGCACGGCACCGGTGGTGACCGGATAGTTCTTCACCAGGTGATCGACGTCCAGCAGGATGTCGCCAGTGGCCGGGCCGCCGTCCTGTGCAAACTCGGCGGGCATCGCGCTGTCGGCGGTGACGCGGGCGGCCTGGTTGCGCTCGGAGGGCCCGACCGGGAAGAAGCAGCGGAACTCGTGGCCGGCCACCTCGCCGAGTAGCCGCGGTTCCTCATTCCGGCATCTGTCGACCGCGTACCGGCAGCGTGCGGCGAAACGGCAGCCGTCCGGCGGCGTGACCAGGTCCGGGGGCAGACCAGGTATCGAGTACAGGCGCTCGCCAGTCTCGGCGGCCTTGTCGGGCAGCGCCTGGAACAGCGCCTCGGTGTAAGGGTGCCGTGGGCGGGCGAACAACGTCTGGGTATCAGTAATCTCCGCGACCCTGCCCGCATACATCACCGCTACCCGGTCTGCGCGGCCGGCGATCACGCCGAGGTCATGGGTCACCAGGATGACCGCCATGCCCAGGCGCAGGCGCAGGTCATCGATCAGCTCGAGGATCTGCTTCTGGATCGTAACGTCAAGCGCGGTGGTGGGCTCGTCAGCGATCAGCAGCTTCGGCTCGCACGCCAGGGCCATCGCGATCATGACGCGCTGGCGCATGCCGCCGGAGAACTGGTGCGGGTAAGCCTTGATCCGCTCGCTGACCCGCGGTATCCCGACCAGGTCCAGCACCTCGGCTGCCCGGTCCATGGCCTGCGCTTTCGATACCCCGCGATGCAGGACCACAGCCTCGGCGATCTGCCTGCCCACTGGCATGGTCGGATTCAGCGAGGTCGACGGATCCTGGAAGATCATGCCGATCTCGTTGCCGCGGACCTTCCGCATGCTGTCGTCAGACAGGGTGGTGAGCTCGCGGCCGTTGAGCGTAATGCTGCCGCCGACGATCGAGCCCCCATTCGGCAGCAGCTTCATGATCGACAAGGCCGTCATCGTCTTGCCGCACCCGGACTCGCCGACGATGCCTACCGTCTCGCCGGGCTCCACCTGCACCGATACGCCGTCGACGGCGTGCACGACGCCCTGGCGCAGCCGGATCTCGGTGCGCAGGTCGCTGATATCAAGTAGCGGCGCCACCAGGTCACCTTTCTCCTACCGGCGCTCCGCCGGGTGCCGGACGTTCCTCGAAGTTATCCGCCGGTCGCTGCAGCTACGGAGACTTATCTGTCACATTTTCTTATCAATGCGGCGTGCCTGGGGCAATCAGCGGCGAGACAAAGGAACCTAACCAGCGGGCGCGTTCCGGCGTCGTAGGAGGTCGTACAGCCATCTAGCGGGCCTGAAGGGAAGGAGTGGCCGGTGACTACGCTCACCTACCGCAGGGCGCAGACTACGGCGCGGCGCGCGGCACTGTCCCTGGCTTCGGGGCTGGCCGCCGCAGTGCTGGCGACCGGCTGCGGGACGGCGAGTAGCCCGTCGGGATCAGCGAGCCAGGGCTCCCAGTCCGCAGCCACCGCTGCCGGATCCACCGGTCCGGCCAGCCAGCCGGCCGCCGCCACCCGGAGCGCGTGTGCGGTCTCCGGCCTTAAGGTGACCGTCGGGCAGGGCGACGGGGCCGCTGGAAGCATCTACTATCCCCTGGACTTCACGAACACCAGCGGCGCCACCTGCACTATGTACGGGTATCCGGGGGTGGCGTTCGTGACCAAATCCGGGGGCACGGCGGCGGGCGGTGCCATCCTGGGCGCGCCAGCCGTCAGGAACCCGGCCTTCGCTGCGAAACCGGTGACCCTGGCAGCTGGTGCGACCGCTCACGCCTCGCTGCAGGTCCAGGTCGCGCAGAGCTACCCGGTAGTGACGTGCAAGCCGGTTACCGGGCACTGGCTGCAGGTCTACCCGCCCGGGTCGTACGCGGCGCTGTACGTCCGATTTACGGCCGTGACCTGCGCCGGGAAGATACCGAGCGGCAGCACGCTCGGAATCTACGCAGTCCGGCCGGGGGCGAGTGGCCCGTAACGGGCCCCGGAGCCGCTCCGCAGCGTCTGGCCGGCCCCGTAGCGACGGGTGGCGGGCGCCTCCCGGGTCGCCCTGACCGCTGGCTGCTCGCGGCTCGTGAGAATATGGGTTGCCCCGCATGAGTGAAGGTCAGTCGTGATGCCGAGATCTGCCGCCTCGTCGCGGACACCGATGTCCCCGCCGACGGGTTCAGGCGAGCCTGCGCGGCCGCGGCGCCGCCATCGGCCCGGCCGGAAGGCCACCATGTGGGCTCTGGCCGTCCTGGGCACGGTCATGGCGGCTGGCTGCGCGGCGCCAGCGCGGGGCGGGCCTGTTATCCAGCTCAGCTCCGCGCAGGTGATCGTGCCCGGCGCCAACGGCATCACCGACGTGTACGTCGACGTGCAGAACAACGGGCCGCAGACCAAGCTCATCGGCGCCAGGCTAAGCGTCGGCGGCCAGGTAGCGCTGCGGTCGCCGGTGCACGCAGGTCAGTTGGAGATGCGGACTGTACAGGCGATCTCGATTCCGGCCAGGAGCTTGGTCGGGCTTAAGCCGAACGGCTCGCACCTGCTCGTCAGCGACTCCGGACCGATGCGCGCCGGCACCGAGATCACCCTCACCCTGGTCTTCGCCCACGCCGGGACTTACTCGGTGGCCGCGATGGTGACCAACCCGCAGTCCGGCGGCGCTAGCTATTTCCTTAACTAGCCGGAAGCCTGAGACAGCCGCCCGCGGCCGCGCCTGCATGCAGTTCGTTCGCCTGCGGTTGCAGTCCACCTGATCGCGATATATCTTTTCCTAAATAGCTGCGCGCTAGGGGCACGGAGGGCAGATGGCGACTCAGCCGAGCTTGCGCATCGGGGACAGGGAACGTGAGGCCGTAGCGACAGAGCTGCGAGAGCACTTCGCGCACGGCCGGCTGACTCTCGAGGAATTCAACGAGCGGCTCGATGCCGCGTTCGCCGCGAAGACCCAGCGCGACCTCAGCCGTATCACCGCTGACCTGCCGCACGTCCGAACCGGCGGCGCTCCGCTTCCAAGCTCTCGCCGTGCCCCCAGCCTGGTCAGCGGGCCGCCGACGGCGGGCTGGCCCGGGCGCAGGACCGGCGCCGCTTCGTACGGGCTCGCATCTGCCGGAAACGTCTGGTCGGATGCAGCCGTGGCTGGGCCAGGATCTCCGGGGGGCGACTGGTCGGGCCGTCAGCGGTATGCCGGCCACCATCCGCGCGGCGGCTTCGCTGCACTCGCAACGTTGCTGGCCGCGCTCGGCAGCTGGCTGCTCGTATACCACGTGCTGCTAGTCGGCCTGAAATTCCCGTTGCCAGGGCGCCTGGGCTTGCTGATCGCCATCTTCACGGTTATCCGTGGCCTGCTCCGGCGGATTTTCCGCGGCGGCCGCGCCCGCCGCTGACCAGGCTCCGGCAACGCTGGTAGCCGGGCAAGCTCAGCCTGGCCCGGGCACCCGCACGGGCACGACCAGGTACCGGAATGCCTCAGGGCCACCAGCTGCGGCTTGCTCGCCCGCAGCCGCCGGCGTATCCCCGTCGATCCAGCTGATCAGGGCGGGCTTGGCCGGGCTGGTGAACTCCAGCCTGATCCGTCCGGCAGCTGGTGCCGGCTCGGCGTCGCCGCTCGCCGGAGCGCGGCCCTGAGCGGTCAATGCGGCTGCGGCGAGCCCGTCGAGCAGGTAATGCGGGTTGAACGCGATGACCTGGTCGGCACCCGCGAAGCTGACCGGTACGGACTCAACTGCCCTGGCCCGGCCATCAGACTGCGCCTCTATCACGACCAAGTCCCGCCGGAATGCCAGCTGGACTGGGGTAGCGCGGTCGGCCACGAGCGAGACCCGGCGGACCGCCTCGGTGAACGAGCCAGCGGGCAGTTCGGCGGCCGCGTCAAAGCTCTTCGGGAAGCGAGAGTCATACCTGATGTACTCCGCTCCGATCAGCCGCGCCGTGAGCCTGCGCCCGCCCCCCTCGAAGCTGATCATGCCGTCCGCTGGTCGGGCGCCTTCTGCGCCCGGGGTGCCGAAGGCGATCGTAACGGGTTGTCCCGGCCGCATTGTCCGGGCCACGTCGGCAAGCGTCCTCGCCGGGACCAGCGCCGTCGCCCGCAGCGCTGGGTCGGCAGGCTCCCAGCTGACTGCGCGCACCGCCAGCCGGTACCTGTCGGTAGCGGCCAGCATCACCTTGTCGCCGTCGAAGTCCATGCAGACACCGGTCAGCATCGGCAGCGTGTCGTCCCGGCTGGCCGACGGCACTACCTGGGCAGCGGCCGTGGCCAGCATGCCGCCGTCGACGATACCTGCGACCGCCGTCGGCTCGGCCAGCCGCGGGTAGTCCTCAAGGGGCAGCGATACCAGCGCGAACTCGGCGCTTCCGCACGTCAGCATCACCAGGCCCGCGGTACTCGCAACCTCGATGTCGGCGGCGGGCAGGCTCCTGGTGATCTCGGCCAGGAGCCGTCCCGGCACGAGCACCGTGCCTGGCTCACCTACCTCCGCCGGGACCTGAACCCGCGCGGATACCTCGTAATCGAAGCAGGACAGCGTCAGCGCGCCGCCGTCCGCGTGCAGCAGTAACCCGGACAGCACCGGAACGACTGGTCGTGTCGGCAGCGCGCGCGCCACCCATGACACGGCATCGCCCAGCACTTCACGCTCGATGCTGAATTTCACTGCACCCTCCCGCCCGACCCGCGGTGTGAATCATCCGATCGTGCCATGCCCTGCCGACAGTTCACGCCGCGATGGAGAGGCAGGCGTGTCAGGACAGCAGCGCCGCCGGCACCGACCCGAGCGCGGCCTCGATCGCAGCCGCGAGTGCGCGGGCCGACTCAGCAGTCAGTTCCACAGCCACTCGCGCCGACGGGCCCTTAGCCGGATTGAGGAAGTCGATGTTCAGCGTGTGCTCTGCCATCGCATGCACAGGGTGGTCAAAGTAGACCGTGGCGTCAGTCAGCGAGAACCATCCGCTCGCGCCCTTCCCGCTGCCGCTGATCTCAACTCTCTCGGTGTTGTACGTGCACATGCGAGCTCCTCAGCTTGCCAGGTAGCGACGGTAGAAATCCCAGATCTTCTGCCAGCCGTCGTTTGCCGCCTCGGGCCGGTATGCGGGCCGATCCACCGAGAAGAACGCATGACCAGCGCCGTCATAGGTGTGGAACTCGTGCGGCTTGGATTGCTCGTCCAGCACCTTCGACAGCTCAGCGGTCTCCTCCGGCGTCGGATACTTGTCGTCCGCGCCGAACAGTCCGAGCAGCGGGCACGACAACTGCGGCGCCAGGTCACCGATCGGGCCGGCCTTCAGCGGCATGCCCTCCGGCGGCGAGCTCATGATGAATGCGCCGTAGCAGTCAACTGCCGCATCCAGGTTCAGGCTGCAGGCAGCCAGGAAGGACTGCCGGCCACCTGAGCAATAGCCGATGACGCCGACCTTCCCGTTGGAGCTCTGCAGGCTGCGCAGGTAATCGGCAGCACCGGCAACATCGCCGACAAGCCGCTCGTCCGGCACCCCGCCGTTAGCGCGTGCTGTGGCAGCTGCGTCATCCGGGCTGGCCCCCGGCGCCTCGCGGTAGTACAGGTTCGGCATCAGGCCTGCGTATCCGTTCGCTGCGAACTTCCTGACGATCTCCTTGGACGAGGAGTCGTAGCCCGGCATGTGGTGGATCACAACTACGCTTCCGCGGGCGGTAGCGCCGTCATCTGGCACAGCCAGATACGCCTCGATCTCGTCGCCACCGAACCCGGCAATACTGACGGTCTGCGCGGTTAGTTCCTCGCTCATCCCAGTGCTCGCTCCTTCACTCAACTTGTCATATGCGCTCGCTCCATCCTGCCAGCGCTGTCCCCCGGCGTTTCCGCTGGAGTCGGATTCGGGAATGATGGATCATCGATGCGGGCGGGGGACTGGCGGAGGACTGGGGGATGTCACCGGCAGCGATCGGGTTTGTCATAGTCTTCATGATCGTGGGCTTGGTAGCGGGCTGGCACGGTCAGAAGTCGGCTGCGGCGCACGCCGACATCAAGGTCGCGAAGAACAGGCTTCGCGGCGGTCGCAAGACTCGCTGGCGCAGTGGCGTGTGGGTTGCAGCACTGACCGTCGTCATTCTCCTGGCGGCCTGGGACGCGCTGATGACGCACTAACCGCCGAACTTCGGCGGTCAGGTCGTCCATGGCTTTCGGAGGAGATCCGGTGTCGGACAACGAACTACTGATAGACGGCTTCGGCCGCATCCGCGAGATCGTGCACGAGGTGCTCGACGGACTGGAGTCCGACGGCCTCAACTTCCGCGCGGATGCCGCGGCCAACTCAATCAGCTGGCTGATCTGGCACCTGACGAGAGTCCAGGACGATCACATCGCCGGGGCCAGTGGCCTCGAGCAGGTCTGGCTGTCGGGTGGCTGGGAAGAGCGGTGCGGCCTTCCGCTCGATCCCCTGGACATCGGCTACGGCCACGACTCTGACGAGGTGGCCGTCGTCCGGCTGGATGCCGACCTGCTCGCCGGGTATCACGACGCAACGTACGAGCAGACAATCGCGTTCATCGGCGGCCTGACAGAGGCCGACCTGAGCAAGATCGTCGATCGGCGCTGGAATCCGCCGGTCACGATGGCCGCACGCCTGGTGAGCGTCCTTGCCGATGATCTTCAGCACGCCGGCCAGGCGGCGTTCGTCAGGGGCATCCTCGAGCGCCTCGGCTGATCTGGCCCGCAAACTTCGTGAGGCCAGCCGGCTGGCACGTGCCTGCTTGAGGGCCGATATAGTTGAGTTCAGCAAAGATTGACAGACTCAACTGAGTCCACTAACGTTTGAGTTGCTCAACTATTGACTTGCTCAACCCTTCGAGACCGGAGCAGCCACCTGTGCCCGTGCCACCCGTGCCCGACCGGCCCAGCGCCGACCAGCAGAGCTGGGATGTCGCTGACTGCTTCTTCGAGCTGATCGGGAACATCGTCGGACAGGCTGAGCAGCTCGCCCAGCGCCTGAGCGTCCCTGCGCCGTTCATCAAGGCACTGCACACTCTCGACTGCCCGATGGCCATGAAGGAGCTCGGCAAGCGCATGCACTGCGACCCGTCCTTCGTGACGCTCGTGGCAGACATGCTGGAGAAGCGCGGCCTGGCCCGGCGCGAGCCGCATCCGGGTGACCGCAGGGTCAAGAACCTTGTCCTGACCCAGCAGGGCGAAGCGCTGAAGCAGCAGGTTGAAGCCGAGATCCTGGCCCGCATGCCATGGAACCGGGCCCTGAACGACTCTGAGCGCGCCCAACTGCTTGCCCTGATCCGCAAGATGCTGAGCGCTGATAACGGCGAAGACGCGGGGGCGTCAGCCAAGGATGCCGCGCGCGGCCCCCTGGCCAGCCTGATGACCAGCGCACTACAGGACAGTATCGCGCAGGCCAGCGCTCAGGAGGCCAAGCACGCCAGCCCCCCGGCTTCCGCGGGGGAGGTGAACGACGTCGTGAGCGAGACCGCGGCTGCCAGCTGACAGCAGGTCGGCAGCGGTAGCTCACCCACGCTCAGTCAGCTCGGCCGCCAGTCAGATCCGTCACCAGCGACTCTTCAGCGGCCGACCACTTTCACCAGCGCCATGCCTGGCACAAGCGCGGCCTCACATCGGTCGCTGACCGCAACTCGCCAGCTTGCAGCACCACGCAGTACAGCATCAGGACCCAACGCCCAACGATCACGAGCGCCCGTACTGAACACGGACTGTACCGAAGGAGTCACTCTCACAATGCGTGCTAAGTCACCGGGCCTGGCGCCACAGCCAGGCACCACGACCACGGCAGACGCCTCGCCTCGCAGCGCTGCCGGCTCGGTCCCGCGTTACCTCGGCCTGGCCCTCGTCGTCATCGCGGCAGCGCAGCTGATGGTGGTGCTCGACGCGACCATCGTGAATGTCGCACTCCCCCACATCCAGCAGGCCCTGGGCTTCTCTGGCTCTGGCCTGGAGTGGGTGGTGAACGCCTACGCGCTGACGTTCGGCGGCCTGCTCCTCCTGGGCGGCCGGGCCGGCGACATCCTCGGCAGGCGCCGGGTTTTCATCGCAGGAATCATCCTGTTCACGACCGCCTCGCTGCTCGGCGGCTTCGCCACCAGCCAGGCCTGGCTACTGGGAGCCAGGGCGCTTCAGGGCGTTGGCGGCGCCATCGTTGCGCCCACCGCCCTGTCGCTGATCACCACGACGTTTCCTGAGGGACCGCGGCGGAACCGCGCCATGGGCGTCTATGCGGCGATGAGCATCGGCGGCGCGGCGGTCGGCCTGCTAGCCGGCGGCCTGCTCACCACCTACGCGTCCTGGCGCTGGGTGTTCTTCGTCAACGTCCCGATCGGCATAGTGGTGGCGCTGATGGCGCCGCGATTCCTCGTCGAGTCCGAGCGGCACACGGGCCGGTTCGACCTGCCCGGCGCCATCACCGGCACCGGTGGCCTGGCCGCCTTGGTCTACGGTCTGTCCAGCGCGGCCTCCAGCGCCAGCGGCGTGTCCCACTGGGGCGACACCAAGGTCGTCGTGTCGCTCGCGGCGGCCGTCGTCTTGCTCGCGTCGTTCCTGGTGATCGAATCGCGCAGCAAGCACGCGCTGATGCCACTGCGGATCTTCCGCAACCGGAACCGGTCAGCGGCGAATCTGATCATGCTCTGCATCGGCACGGCGATGTTCGGGCTGTTCTTCTTCCTCACCATCTTCGTGCAGACGGTCTGGGGGTACAGCGCGCTGCGAACTGGCGTGTCGTACTTGCCGATGGTCGCAACGATCATGGCGATGGCCGGTGTCAGCGCGGCCCTCGTGCCGCGGATCGGCGCACGGCCGCTCCTGGTGGCGGGCAGCGCAATCGGCGCAGGCGGAATGTTCTGGCTGTCCCGGATCAACGAGCACAGCTCCTACGCAGGCGGCCTGCTCGGGCCGATGATCCTGACAGCAGCGGGCCTGGGCATGCTGTTCATGCCGGCCACGCTGGTGGCCCTGTCCAAGGTCGAGGAACGAGACGCGGGCCTGGCCTCCAGCTTGGTGAACACCGGTCAGCAGGTCGGCGGGTCCATCGGCCTCGCGGTGCTGGGCACGGTTGCCTGGAGCCTGGTCGCGACCACTGCCCGTCACTCAGCTGCCGTCGCTCAGGCCGCGGCAGCCAAGGCGGCAGCCGCCGGGAACGCAGTCAAGCCCACAGCCGCTCAGCTCGCGGCACTCCACAAGGCGATCACGGACCATTCGCTGGCCGTCGGTTTCGCGAGGGGCTTCGAGGTGTCAGCCGGCATCATGCTGATCGCGGTGATCGTGGCGGTCGTGATGGTCAATGTCACGCGCAGGGACCTCGCCGGCGTCAGGCCACCGATGGTGGGATAACCATAGGGGAACGGCGGCCTCGACGGAAGCCGCGACCGTACGCAGGCGGCGGCCTGGCCGGGTGAGTAGCGCTCCCTGGCCAGGCCGCTCGCATGTCCTCCCTAGCGATTCGACACCGCGCTTCGCACCATCAGAAAGCACTGGTCTAGCGGCCTATGCCACGACATCAGAAAGGCCCGGTATCTACCGGGCCTGACCTGCGGAAACGTGGCTCCCGCGATAGGACTCGAACCTATAACGTCGTCGTAGGTCGCGCCGTCATAAACCACTGCTGACCTGCAGCTCAGAGCTTTTTTGACGTGTACTCACGTGGACACTGATAGACTCAGATTGGCAGTCTCAATGGCCCGCGGATGGCCCGGAATCGCGGTGGGATCAATGGCGAAGCGCACCTTCGGCAACGTCCGCCAGCGCGCCTCCGGCCGCTGGCAGGTCCGCTACCCCGGCCCCGATGGCGTCACCTACACCGCCCGCACCGATGACGGCCGGCCGATGACGTTCGATTCCCGGCAGTACGCCGACGCGTGGCTAGCCCGCGTCCACGCCGACATTCAGGCTGGCCGGTGGGTATCGCCCGACGCGCCCCGGCCCATGGCTGCGGCCGCGGTCACGCTGGGCGCCTACGCCCCGTTGTGGCTCGCCGACCGTGACCTGTCGGACTCAACCCGCCTGCTGTACTCCAACGTGCTGACCCACATCCTGCCCGCGCTCGGCGGCGAGCCGATCACGTCGATCACCCCGGCGATGGTCCGGGAATGGCACGCCGGGCTGCGGACCGAGACGGGGCCGACGATGCGCGCGCACGCCTACAGCCTGTTGCGGACGATCCTGAACACTGCGCTGGCCGATGACCTGATCGCGTCGAATCCGTGCCGTGTCCGCGGCGCCGGGCAGGCGAAGCGCGCGAGGCAGATCAGGCCGGCGTCGGTGGCCGAGCTCGAGGCGATCGTGACGTCGATGCCGGCCCGGTACCGGCTGATGGCGCTGCTGGCCGCGTGGTGCGCGCTGCGGTTCGGGGAGCTGGCCGAGCTGCGCCGCTCCGACATTGACGTCAGGGCCGGCCTGGTTCATGTCCGGCGGGCTGTCATCCGCGGTGAGGACGGCCGGGCGGTCAAGGGCCCGAAGTCGGAGGCCGGCAAGCGTGACGTCAACATCCCGCCGCACCTGATGCCGATGGTTAAAGACCATCTCCGCGACCACGTTGCGGCGAGTCAGACGGCGCTGGTGTTCCCGGCCGCCGCTGGCGGTCACATGGCACCGTCCAGCCTTTACGCGGTGTACCACCCGGCGCGCGACGCGGCGGGCAGGGATGACCTCCGGTTCCACGACCTGCGCCACACAGGGGCGGTGCTGGCCGCGGCGACAGGCGCCACGCTCGCCGAGCTGATGGCACGGCTCGGCCATTCCACGGTCAGCGCGGCCATGCGCTACCAGCACGCGGCAGCGGACCGGGACAAGGCCATTGCCGAGGCGCTATCGGAGCTGGCCACGGTGACACCGATCACCGCGGCGAAAGGCAAGCGCAAGCGGAAGGAGTCCAGCGGCTAGGCACGATCAACATGGCAGACCTGCCAAGTTGAAGCGGGCCGGACGGGTGCTGAAGACACCCGCTACCCGGCCCTGACCGACCCAAGGAGTCGGCTATGTCAGATCCAACACCCACACCAAGCCACGAGTTCATCCGCCCGGGCCAGGTCGCGCCGGAATGTCCCGCACCCGACGCCTGCATGCTGTGCGGGCAGCCCGAGGCAGCGCACTACGTCGTCCGCGCCGACGCCGACCCCGTGTACGACTACCAGATCGTGGTCGCGCGAGCGCAGACTGAATACGACCAGCGCATCGCCAACCTCACCCGCGATCTTAGGGCCGGCGACGTCACGATCCGCGAGGCGAGCGACGAGCGCGTGCTGATCTTGTCCGAGCACCTCGCCCGGCTGATCCGGCTCCGCATCGAGTACCTCGGCGAGTAAGCCTCCGGCGCCGGCTGGTGGTCCCAGGGTTCAGGCGGCCCGTTCCCCACAAATGGCGGAGGGGCGGGCCGTCGCCATTCCGCCAGCCAAACCGGGCCAGGCCTAGCCAGCGACCGCGACCGACCCGCCATCGCGAGGTGCATACGACCCAGCCGATGAGGGTCGAGCCGAGAAGACGTTGATCACGATCAGTGACCCGACGTTCGTCGCGTGCGCCCATGACGATCCTGGAAAAGCTGCTGAGGGCATCGGGAAGCGACAGGCTGGTATTCGACTGCTGACGGATATGGTGCGTAGGAATGACCAGCTTCGCTCAACTAATTGGCCAGTCCCCGGCAGAGCCCACGCCTCGGGGCAAGTCCTTCGAGCGGTTGTGCCAGTGGTATCTGCGGAACGAGCCTGTCTATGCCGGCCAGCTCCGCCAGGTGTGGCTGTGGGATGAGTGGCCGGGCCGGTTCGGTCCGGATGCGGGAATCGATCTGGTCGCCGAGACGACGGCCGGGGATCTGTGGGCGGTTCAGGCCAAGGCTTACGATCCCGCGTACTCGGTGACCAAGGCTGATGTTGATTCGTTCCTGAGCGAGTCCGGCCGGCCCGTGTTCAGCTACCGGCTGCTGATCGCGACGACGAACCGGATCAGCGCCCGGGCCGAGAAAACCCTCGATGAGCAGGCGATCCCGGCCGGGATCGTGCGCCTGTCGCAGCTGGAGCGGGCCGAGGCTGACTGGCCGGCATCGCTGGAGGACTTGCGTTCCCGGCTGCCGGAGCCGAAGTTGCTACGGCCGCACAGCTCCGAGGCCATCGAGGCCGTCTGCGCGGGATTCAGCCGGCATGATCGCGGACAGCTTGTGATGGCGTGCGGGACCGGCAAGACGCTGATCGGCCTTTGGGTCTCCGAGCGGCTCGGCTGCGAGCGGACCCTAGTGATGGTGCCGTCCCTGTCGCTGTTGAGCCAAACGCTGCGGGAATGGGCACGATCGGCGGCAGTGCCGTTCAGTTGGCTGGCCGTGTGTTCCGACCCGACCGTCGAGACTGACGATCTGGTCGAGCGCACATCGGAGCTCGGGATCCCGGTCACCACTGACCCGGAGGTGATCGCCAGGGTTCTGGCCCGGCCGGGTAAGCATGTGGTGTTCGCGACATATCAGTCATCGCCGCGGATGGCCGAGGCTGCTCGCCTGGGAGCGCCTGCCTTTGACCTGGCGATCGCTGACGAGGCGCACCGGACAGCCGGCCTGGCGGATTCTGCGTTCGCGACGATCGTTGACCCGGACGCGATCCCGGCACGGCGCCGCCTGTTCATGACCGCCACGCCCCGGTACTTCACTGACCGTCTCCAGCGCACCGCCGAGCGCAGCGACCGTGAGGTCGCGTCAATGGATGACCCGGCCAGGTTCGGGCCGGTGTTCCACCGCCTGAGCTTCGCCGAGGCGATCTCCCGCGGCCTGCTGTCGGACTACCAGGTGCTGATCATCGGCGTGGACGACACGGCCAGCCGGGACATGGCCGACCGCGGCACGCTGGTGACCGGCGAGGGCCTCGGCATGACGGACGCGCGGCGCCTGGCCAGCCAGATCGGCGTGGCCAAAGCGATGCGCGATCACCACCTGCGCCGAATCGTGTCGTTCCACCAGCGCGTCGCCGGGGCTCAGCGGTTCGCCGCCGGGCTCCCGAGGACTGTGTCGTGGATGCCGCCCGACGAGCGGCCGTCCGGCGACGTGTGGGCCGAACATGTATCCGGTGCCATGCCCGCCGGTCGGCGCAACACGCTTCTGGCCCGGCTCCGCGACCTTCAGCCCGGAACCCGCGGAGTCCTGTCCAACGCCCGGTGCCTGGGCGAGGGCGTCGACGTCCCGGCAATCGATGCCGTCGCCTTCATTGACCCCCGCCGGTCCGCGATCGACGTCACGCAGGCGGTCGGGCGGGCCATCCGGCTGTCCGAGGACAAGGTCAAGGGCACCGTAGTGCTGCCCGTCTTCATCGACACCACAGCCGATGCGGAACAGCTGCTGGACTCCTCCGTGTTCCGGCCAGTCTGGGACGTGCTCCGGGCCCTGCGAGCCCACGATGACGCACTGGCCGAGCAACTTGACCTCCTGCGCCGCGAGCTGGGCCGCCGCCGTTACCGGGACCTCGTGCTGCCGGAGAAACTGCACCTGGACCTGCCAACGTCAGTGGGCGCGGAGTTCGCCCGGGCGTTCAGGATCCGCCTGGTCGAGCAGACCACCGCGACCTGGGAACAGTGGTACGGGATGACGCTGGCTTTCGCCGAGCGCGAGGGCCATGCCATGGTGGCGGTCAACTATGCCGAGGACGGCTGGCAGCTCGGCTACTGGGTGGCCACCCAGCGCAAGCAGTACCGTGACGGGTCGCTGCTGCCAGACCGGCGGGCGCTGCTGGAGCAGCTGCCCGGCTGGTCCTGGTACCCAAACGCCGAGCAGTGGCAGAAAGGCTACGAAGCGCTGCAGGCCTTCGCCGCCCGGGAAGGCCACGCCGAGGTCCCGAAACGCCACGTCGAGGCCGGGATCACGCTCGGCACGTGGGTGCTGCATCAGCGGACCGACTACCGCACCCGGGAACTCAGTGCAGAACGGACCGCGATGATCGAGGAGATCCCGGGCTGGACCTGGAACACCAAGACCGACCGCTGGGAACAGGGATACGCCTTCCTCCAGCGCTACGCCGCACGCGAAGGTCATGCGAAAGTCCCGGACACCCACTATGAGGACGGATTCCCGCTCGGCCACTGGCGGCGCCACCAGCGGCAGCTGCGGGACCGCGGGAAGCTCGATCCCGGCCGCCGGGCACGCCTCGAGCAGGTGACCGGCTGGACGTGGCACATCGATGACGACCGCTGGGACCGCGCGTTCGCCGCTCTGCAGGCATACGCCGAACGGGAAGGACACGCCCGCGTACCGACGAAGGCCGTGATCGACGGCGTGCATCTAGGCTCGTGGGTCGCCAACCAGCGCACGGCCTACCAGAAGTCGAGACTCATGCCAGGGCAGGTCGAACGCCTGGAGCACCTGCCTGGCTGGACCTGGGACGCCCAGGACGAAGGCTGGGACGAGGCGTTCGCTGCGCTGGCACGATACGCGGCCCGCACCGGAAGCGCCGAACCGCCCAAGAGCCATACCGAAGACGGGATCAGGATCGGCTGGTGGATCGGCACCCAGCGCAAGGCCTACAAGAAAGGCGCCTTGTCACCCGAGCGCGTCCCCCGCATTGAAGCCATACCCGGCTGGGCATGGAGTCCCCTCGACGCGACATGGGAAAACGGGTTCAGCCAGCTCAGCGCATACGTGAGGCAGACAGGAACTGCGCGAGTCCCGGTCGCCCACACCACAGATACGGGCTTCCCGCTCGGTCAATGGGCCGCCGTCCAGCGGCGACGCCAAACCCTCGGCAAGCTGGCGGCGCATCGCGCCAGGCGCCTGGAATCACTCTCCGGCTGGTCCTGGCACAGCAGCTAGATGCCGAACGCAGCGCGCAGTCACCAGACTGTCCCCCCCGATGGCGCCAGTCCGTCGTCTGCCGCCGCCGCGCTGCTGGAGCGAGACGACCGCGACCGGTAAGCCACCGGCAGTGGGCCGGGCCAGCAGCAGGTAGCTGGCCCGGCCCTTTCGCGTCCCGGCCGGACTGGTTAGACGACCGGGACGCGAGCTCACTACATGCGGCAGTCCTCGGCCCGCTGCCGCCACCCGGCCACGACCTCGGCCGCCAGCGCCGGGTCCAGCTGCGCGAGCGCGACCCCCAGCCACCCGGCGCACATCATCGCGATCCCCCGCGGGCAGCCGTTCGCGAGCAGGCACTCGATCGCACGGGTGTCGCCGTCCCGGAACGCGACCACCAGCGCCGCCGCATCGGCGACGTTGTCCGCGACCCTCCACCCGTCAGTCATGGATGCGGGTAGCCCCAGCTGGCGTCGCCGGCCGGGCCGGACAGCGGATCCGGTGACCCGGAGATCGGCGCGCCAGTGTTCGGCAGGAAATGCATCGGGTCGGCCGGCGCGGACGCCTTGCCGATGTCGAGGCCGCTCACATCGAGCAGCTCGGTCCGCGGGACACCCCAGTCCTGGCTGAGGTCGGGCATCGGCGATGTCACGGTTGCTCCTCACTTGAGTTTCTTCTTCAGCCGCATCGGGCAGTGGAGGCCATGCTCGCCGCCGGTCTTGCCGCAGATCCCGCACGGCTGGTTCTCGGACAGCACATCGCCCAGCAGCCCAAGCGCCCGCTTCCTTGCCCCCGGCGCGAGCTGCCGCGACTCCATGATCTTGCTCGCGGCATCGGCCAGCGTGGACGTCATATCCAGGCACGCCTGCACCACCAGCCAGAGGTTGCGGTCAGCGGAATCAGCGAGGCCCGCGCACTGGCCAGCGAAGTTAGCCATCTGGCCATTGCTGCGCGCCGGCCCCCGGGCAGCGGCATACCGCAGATCGTCGCGCTCAGACTCGCCGAGCTCCTGCCAGTACTCCCCGACCGAGCGGCGCGGCCGCCGGCGCACCGGAACATACGGGAGGGTCGCGGGAGCACGCCGGACACTGCCCTGCCGCTCACGCTCGGCCGCCCACTCCCGCAGCCGCCGATCCTGCTCATCGCGCGACTGCTGAAAGCCGTAACGACGATCCCTCGGCATATCCATGCTCCCGGCCTTCCCGGCTTGAAACGCCAGGCGGCCCGTTGGAGCTCTCACGCAAGATCGCGCGGCCCGGCTTGAGACCAGTCAACACCCGCGCCCGTTAGTACAACGGAGCGCGCGGACCGGCTATTTTGCGCCAGTTACCACCGCGGCTGCTTCCGCAGCGCCGCCGCCACCCGCCTCGCCTTCGCCTGCCGCAAACCAGGCCGGCCAGGCCACTCCGCCCGCTGCCCGCTCGCCATCTGCTGCCGCAGGATCGCCGCCGTCCGCCGCGCCGACCGGGCATCGTTACACCGGCCGTGGAGAAGCCTGGTCGGACCCCCAGCACCCCCGTCCGCCACACACACGATGTGATCGAGATGAAGCCGCCCGGCCCAGCCTGGCCAGCCAGCAGCCATCGCTTCCCGAGCGGACCTGAACATTGGCCAGCCGCACCACGGGCACGGCGTGCCGTTCACCAGCACCGCAACCTTGTCCCGCCGGTCGCGGCGGTGCTCCCCGCCGTACGGCAGGCTGCACCCGGCCGGCTCGTCGTCGTCCCACACGGGCAGCGCGCCCGGCACGCCCCAGCTGCCCCTGCGCCACGGCGGATGGTCGATCTCCTCGCCGAACCGGTCGAACTCGCCGCTCGCCGCCCGGCGGGCAAGCTCCTCATGCCGAGCCGCCCGCTTAGCCCGGATGATGTCGATGGAGTCCGGCGGATCACCAGGACCCGGCTGCCGGTCCTGCGTCACAAGAGACAAGATCGTCTGCACCTGCGTTACCGCCGCCGTGCTCCCCTTGTCGACCATCGGGGCAAGAGACCTCGCCATCGCCACCTGAATCAGCCGCGGATCACCAGGCTGCAAGTCCAGGCCGGCCACCAGATCATCCAGCGCCCGCGAGAACTCCCCCGGCGCCACCGCGGCCACCTGAGCGACCAGCTCAGGACAGTTGCCCTCCTTGCACAGACTGTGATCTCCGGCCCGGTGCTTCTTCAGCCGCCTCTGCCGCAACGCGACGTCATCTGCCATGCCAGCAGGCTAACGCGAGGTGCCCGTTAGCGGCCGTTATCGCGACCCCCAGCCGACCGGCGTCAAGTCCGCGCAGGTCACAGGCCAAAATCGAGAGCTACGCGCCGTTACCGCGCGTGTTAGCCCGCCGTTATCTCCGGCTTCGCCGGGGAATTCACAAGATCGGCCATCTCGGGGTCCGGCGGTCCGGTTTAAGAACTTTGCCCCTTCCGCGCTGCGCTGGGCGTTGTGTCCGTCGTGAACCGTGCGTGACCGTGTGCGGGTGGCAGATGGGGGTGCGGTGTGCGCACGGGTTCGGGCTCGGCCGATCCGGCTGCGGCGGCGGCGATGGCGATGCGGCGCAGCTGCTCGCGGCTGTACCCGGTGGCGCGGGCGAGCTCGGCCTGGGCGACGCCGTCGGCGAGGTCGGCGAGGATGGCGTGGTGGAGGTTGGCGCGTGCCAGGTCGAGGCTGGCTTCGGCGTTGGGGCGAATGGCAGGACGGCGCGGCAGGCGCGTGTGTGCGCGGGCTGTGGTGAGCGGACGGTGGCGACCGGGCTCTGGGCGTGTCGCGAGGAATCCGGGCTGTACGGGTGCGCTGGCGAGCTGCCTACGCTGGCGGCTGCGGGCGCCGGTCAGCGGTTCACGGTAGTCGCTCCGCGGACGCGTCGCGCCTGGCGTCCTAGTCGTAGACCCGTCCGGCTCGGACTTGGCGGATCGCCGGTGCCGGGCGCCTCGGCTGCGAAATGCTTGGCGCCGTGGCGCACCTGACAGCACCCGAGCTGGCGCTGATCTCTGCTGGCACTGCGCTGGCCGGCGTTGCGCTCGGCATCGGCGGGCAGGCGTGGCTCGACCGGCGCCGCGAGGGCCGCGAGGCGCGCCGGATCCGGGATGCGGCGATCGGCGAGCTGCTGACGGCGACCGCCGACCTGCTGTCAGCGGTCGATTCGATCCGGGCCGCGTACAAGAGCCAGGCGTCGCAGTTCCGCCACTACCTAGGCCTGACCGCGAGGCTGACCGCCATCGGCTTCTTGGCGGTGGCGGACGTCGACTGGACGGAGCGGCCCGCGGGGCCAGGCGGCCGGATGCGGCGCGGCTGGCAGACCTACCAGTGGCTGTCGACGGCGGGGAGGATGGGCTTCGCGATCGACCGGCTGACCTCGATCGACCGCGACCTCGACGACAAGCAGCGCACCGCCGCCCTCGACGTGTCCACGGTGCTGATACCCCGGATGGTGCGGTTCTACGGCGGCGTTGCGGCGCTCACGCTCGGCGACGACAAGGCGATGGCCGACTGGGCTCGGAAGCTGTCGGGCGCGGTCCGTAAGTTGCTCGATGACGTGCTCGCCAAGCAACACCGGTACGGGCGTGCTCGCAGCGGCGCCGAGCGGGCACTTGCTGATTTCCGCGCGGCCGCGGACAAGCGGCAACGCTGATCACGGCTGGCGCATCGGCCGCGAGCCGCCATCGGACAGCTGCGGCGAGCTACAACGCCAGGCTGTCGAGCCAGGTGAAGCATCGGCGTGCCGCACGGACGACCCGGCCTACATCGGCTTCGTCCGGCATGCGCCCATGATGAGCGATGGCGTTCCGGACCGTGTAGAGGCGCTCAACATCTTTGAATAGCGGTTTGTCGTCCCGGCTAAGCGACCGGCCGAGGGTCGCGAGCATCAGGCTGTTGAACAAGCCGCCAGCAGCAGTGACGGTTATTTCCCTTGGATTGTCGAGAGCGAAGTCGAGCAGCGGTCGTTGCGCCTCGCTTGCGCGATCACGGAGAGTCGTCTTGACCTTGACCTCGCAGGCGATGGCCGCCATGAGAACAGCACGGCGGCCATCGCGGACAGGGTGCCGGGCGTAGTGCTCTGCGTCGGCCAGGAGTGTCTCGGCGATGGGCGCTTCCTCGTCGCGCCGGATGCGGCCGATGATCTCGTCCACGTCCGAGACCGCGAGGCGATACTTGCCCGCGGGGTCTCTCGCTTCCGCCACGCCTCTGATGCTTGGCCCGGCACCCAGCCGGAGACCTGAGTCGAGATCGATCGCCCGGACAGGGCCAGCTAGCGGCGGCACTTCGCTGCTTAGCGGCAAGCTCGTCATCCGCGTTGTTGCGCGCACCCACGCCACGAACGCTGTGACCACCCGCTCAGCGACGTCCTTAGCCCAGTCGATCGCCTCGACCGCCCGCCCGAACGCTTCACGTTCCAGGGGGGCAGTCACAGAGACGTCAGCCTCGACGTCGACGCTGACGCGGATGATGTAGAGGGACACTTCATCCTCATCACCCCAATCAATGAACGTGCGGTATTCACCAGCAACGGACGGCCGCCACCAGAGCCAGTCGTCTTCCTGGGTGGGCAGCGTGACCTCCACCGGCAGGCCGTTGCGCGAAAGCCGGTAGCTCCGGCCGAGCATGTCCTTCGTTATCGCGAGGGGAGCTGTTGGCGGACCGATTCTGAATAGAAACTCGACGCGAATCGCGTTCATTGGTCTGGACCATCCTCGGGAAGCGCAGAGCCGCCAGGCGCTCTCACAGTCTGCCAGCCAACCCGGAGTGCGGAGCCTGCGCCTCGGTGACCGGCACGGGTCAATCGTGCGGCCCGGAATCCCGTGGCCAGGCAACGCGGGTACGACTGCTGCGAGCGGTCGCCAACCCGACCTGTTGCGCCGATGCCCCCGTGGCGGCCGACCCGCCCGATATCGTCGGCTCATGTTCGAGATCGCGCTCGGCAACGTGCCCGAGTGGCTCGCCGGCTCTGCGCTGCTGGTGGCGTTCGTGCAGCTTGGCCGGGAGCAGCAGGACCGGCGGCGTGGGCAGGTGGTTAGGGTCGGCGCGTGGTGCGACCGGCCGACTCAGGTGCAGGAGGGCCCGCCGCTGTTCAACGCGCGGATTCACGTCCGCAACGCCAGCGACCTGCCGGTGGTGGTCACAGAGGTGGAGGTGACCTGGCGCGCGTACTGGTACGTCCCGGTACTCGGCGTGGACGGCGACCGCTATGCGCAGAAGCGCTCCGCGGGCTCCGAGCGGTGGTGGTTGCATGTCGGTGTCGTGGCACCGCAAGACCGCTGGGAGGACATGCTCAGGTATCCGCCGCCGCCCGAGATGCTGCCAGTGATCATCGGCGACCAAGCGACCATTCCGCCGGACGCCGAGGATCCCTTTGTCCTGGTCAACGTGACGGGCTTCGTGGCCTTCGACAACGCGGGGCGCCGGTGGCGCGTGCGCCCTCAAGTGCCAGGCGGCGCCAGGCGCGTCTACGAGCTTCCGGCGTGGGCGCGGCCGATCACGCGACGGCTCCGCAGGCGCCAGGTCCGGATCATGCCGCCAGTGGACCGCGGGCCGGCCGACTAGACCGCGCTCGGTCAGGCGACCGGGCTGGCCGGCCGGTGCCAGCACCGCCACCAGCCGGCGAGTGTGAGGCTGGCCAGGATTGCGACGGCCGCTGACAGCACGACGATGGCGACCAGGACGCGGATCACCTCGGGGCCCAGCTGCACAGCCGCACTGGACGCCGCCCGACGACTGGGGGTCAGTCTGGCCACGTTGCGCCAGACCTGAGCTCGGGCAGCGCTAGTTCGGGCGCGGCGGGCAGCCGCTGGCCGTTTATGTGGGCTGCGAGGCAGTCAGCTACGTGGTGGGCGTACTTCACGACTTCGTTGCTGGCGATAGAGCTGCTCGTAGTCGGTGTACGGGCCGCACAGCACGTTGAACATCGTTTCGAGCTTGATGAAGCGCCGTCGCAGCTCCTGGTCATTGAGAACGGGCACGGTGGCGAGCCTGGCTTTCCGGAAGGTGGCCCGCATCTGCTGGCTGATGTCCAGCCGCTGGCCGTAGGACAGCGGCGAGCCGCCGGCGTCGGCGGTGTTGGGCAGCTGGCGGATGACGTCGAGTGCGTCATTGATGATGTCCAGCAGGTCGCGCGCGGCTCCGATGCTGAGCTCCCGGCGGGTGTCCTTCCGGCCTTGCCGGTACGACCAGACTTGCGCCGAGCCGGTAATGATCGCGCCGACGAAGGCGCCGAGTGAACTGTCGAGGAGGACTGAGGTGTCAACCATGAGACAGCGGATCAGGCGTCCTCGCCCGGCTGCTGCGGTGCGGCAGAAGGCCGGCTGTCCTAGAACAAGTCCCTGGACAACCTCAAGTGGCACACGGCCCAACTCCTTCGTGTCCGCGGTAATCACCCACTCGTAGCGGCCAGGTGCGCCGAACGTCACATTGTTGAAGGGAATGGCAAGAGGCGTGTACTGCGCTGCGCCGGGCGCGAGGCCAGCGGCATGACCCATGGCCATGGCTCCCGCTGCCTTGACGCCTACCGGCTGGCCGTCGAGCGTGAGCTCGATGTTCAGCTGATAGGTCTTGGGCGCCTCGGTGTACTCAACCTTGATCACCAGTACGAGCGCCATCGACGGGTGCTGCGCCGGGAACGTTGCCACCGTCAAGCGGTCCCACTGGCCGCCCAGGACGTAGAGCTTGCTCCCTACAGCATGAGCAGCATCGGCAAGCATCGCGGTAGTGAGTTCCATGTATCACAATGTAACACAGGACAGTGGTAGCCTGGAACGTGTGGATCGAGACCGCTTCGACGTCGAGCTGCTTGACGAGGAAGACCCGTTCGAGGTCGACCGACAGCGCATGCATCTCTTCAAGCATGAGGGGATGAGTCTCTGCGACGTGTCGGAGGTCTGGATGGACAATCCAGCCTTTTACCCTGGCAAAGAAGAGGGGGAAGCAGACTGGCTGATGGTGGGGCAGGTTCCGGGTGACATTTTGATGGTTCCGCTCGCACCGGGGTCGACGCCGAACAAGGCCAGGCCCATTGGCGTCTACAAGGTCACGGGGGGATACCTTGACAAGCGCTACAAAGAAGACACAAGGTGACGGCATGGGCGACGATCGGCAGGCTTACGAGTATTACAGGGATCCGGCGAATCAGGTTCCGGCAGGCGCGGCTGTGCGCCGCGAAGGGCGGCGCATGAGCGCAACGGTGCCCGTTCGGTTTCCACCGGAAGTGATCGAGGCTGTTAAGCGTTTCGCCAGGCAGGATGGAGTGACCGTCAGCACCTGGATTCGTCAGCTGGTCGGCAGAGAGATCCAGCGCCGCCAGCCCTCGGCGACTGCGGTTGCAGCCGCGGCACCGGCCGTCGAGTTCGATTACCCAGACGCAATCAGGCCGAAGTCACAAACAGGTTCCCGCGTAGACCCAGAGCGCCTCGTCGCTATCGGCTGCGGGTGACTTCCTTGTCATAAGAAGCGCCCCGCCATCCGCAATGGACCGGCGGGGCCATCGTCCCTCTGACGTGGCTCTCAATGCGGGCACCTATGCCGCCGACGCCGCTCTGGCTGGCAGGTCACAGCGCTCCGGCGAGCGTGAGGCTGGCCAGGATAGCGACGCCGGCTGACAGCACGACGATGGCGGCCAGGACGGCGATGAGGCGCTGCCGGTGCAGCGCCCGGACACCCGGCAGCCGACACCAAAGGCAAGAGCGGACTCTGAACGCCTGCCCGCTGGCTGCTCGCATACCCGTGATCCTACGGCGACGCTCAGTGCCGTCTTCCCGCGTCGCGCGGCGACCGTAGACGGCCTGAACCGGCGGCCCTGGTGGTTGTGCGGCTTTACCACTCGGCGGCGCCGGCCCGCTAGGGGCCGTTGCTCCAGTTGCGCTCGAGCGGCCGGACGTCGCGGCGCGCGGCCATCCACGTGACCGGGTAGCCGCACCGGTCGCACGGCAGCGAGCCGCCCAGAACGACCCATGGCCGCGGGCCGAGCAGGAACCGGCGCCGGCCAGCCAGGCGCCAGGCGAGTCGGTCGCCGGCCAGCCGTTCAGACACCCGGTTGCCGCACACGCCGCAATGGCCGTGGAGCTCCACGGCCAGCGTGTCCGCGCGGACCACGACGCTGCGGCGACCGGTCACCGGCTGAGCGGCGACCGGGCCCCGGATCAGCTGAGTCAGCGGCATATAAGGGGAACGGCCCGCACCTGGGGCCGATGCTGACCCTTCACCGCCGTCGCGTCACTGGCGTGAGGTAACAGACATCGGGATCCTCGGCAGGCCACGCATCACCTGCGCGGACACGCCGCGCCGCGTGCAGCCACCTGATACCGGGGATCCGGCACCAGACGCAGAACCGCGCCTTCACGGCCGGATCGGGGAAGATTGCCGCCACCCTCGCGATGCTACACGCGAGCCGCGGCGTCGCTTCGGTTTCTTAAAGGCACGCCCGCGGCGCCCGGTCATCGCGCTTTCCGGTTGCGCTGCTTCACCGAACGGCCATGCAGCAGTTCCCACGAGCCGTCGACGCCGACCCGGTCGGGCTGCCACGGGCGCAGGGCTTTACAGCGCTTCGAATGGACGGCAACCCAGAATCCGAGCACGGGATCGTTGACGAGGTAGCCGGGATAGCGGCCATCGCCGCAGCAGCGCAAGGTCCAGCCTTCCAGCCGCGGCGCCCTGCGCGCGGCGCGGAGCTCGGCCATCGACGTCTTGGCGGCCTTGGCGCAGCAGGCGTGGCAGCGTGACCGGCGGCCGTCGACTCTCGAGCTGTCGGGCGGGAACTCCTCGAGCTTGCACAGCTGGCCGCAGCCAGTGCAGACCTTGACGCCCAGGGCGACGCGGTCGAGCGCTGCGACGCGTTTCTGCGCCCAGATGCCGCGCAGGCCGGCGAGCTGGGCGGCGCGGCTGGCCTGGGTGACCTGACCTGCGGGCACGCGCCAAGCATTGTGCTGTTACGGCTCGCGCGGCAAGGGGTGGGCCTGCGCGGCCCGGGCAACACACAAGATGTGGGATTCGCCGTCGCCGGGCAGCGTGGCGATCCGGTCACGGCCACGCCAGAACCGCCGCCGGCACAGGGCACACGTGCCGTTGCTGCCCGCCGCCCTGGCGCCGGTTGCGAGCAGCGGCAGGTAGCCGTACTTCTCAAGCTGATCGGTCATCTAGGTCAGTCCTTCCACGGCCCATAGCCGTCGTTGTCGTCGGTGATGCACTGGCCGGTGCCCGAGCTCGTGCCGGTGGCCGCGGACGAAACACGATGCGTGCTGCCACACCCCGGCGGGGCAGCGGGCGATCTGCTGGCCGACCAGCACCGGCCCGCGGCAGGCCGGGCAGGTTGACTCGAACCTGGCTTTGCGCACGTTGGTCGCGAGTACCGGGACGGCGGTCATGCGGTGCACTCGCTTGCCGTGTGGCCGCGGTCGCCGCAGCGGCCGCAGAGCTCGCTGACCGGCGGCATCGAGATGGCTCCGTATGAGGCCGTCCGGCGTGCTTCGGCGATGAGCGCCGGGGCGTCTCCGTCCTTGATGTTCTTGCGGATGATGGCGAGGACGTTCCGGCCGCCGCCGGTCTTGATCTTGGCGATGATCAGTTCTGTCACTCTCTCCGATACGGCCGGGTCGGCTTCGGTCAGCAGCTCGCGGGCGCGCGCGCAGAGAGATGAGGAGGGTTTAGATGTAGAGGACTCTTGATGGGGGGTCTCCACTGAGCGGTTGAGATCGCTCTGCTGAGCGGTTGAGGCGCTGCCGTTGAGCGGTTGAGGCGGTTTCAATAGCTCACCCGTGAGCGGTTGAGTTAGCTTCCACTCGGTGGCGGCGACCTGGCCGTTGCCGAGCCGGTGACCGCGGCGGGTCTGCAGCAGCAGCCCGGCGCGCCTCGCCCAGCTGGTGGCGCGCCTGACGGTGGGCTCGCTCGCGTCGGCATCCTCGGCGACCTCGGCAACCGACGCGAACCCGGACCCGGTCCGCCAGTCCAAGCGCAGCGCCAGGCACTGCAGGACGAGCCGCTGCACCGCGGGCGGCCGTTCGGGATGGTCGCGGATGGCGACGAGCCAGCGTTCGATCACGGCTCGGCCGGCTCTAGCGATCTGTTCTCGCGAGCCATGGCCTCGGTGGCGATCGCTACGAGCGCGGCCCTGCGCGGGTGGTCGTTGCGGTCGCCGTTCCACATCTCGGGCGGGACGTAGCCGGTCCACTGGTCGGGCCGGGCGTAGCCGATCTCTGGGCGGGTGAGGAGCTCGGCGAGGTCGGGATACTTCAGGACGCGCTCGCGCCGGGTCTTGGACCGCATCACAGCGAGGTGCAGCGCGGGGCGCCACAGTTCCCGCCAGTCCCGCGGGTTGTCGCCGGCGCGCTGTAGATTGTTGGCGGTACCTGTAACGGGCGTACTGAGGGCGTCGCCGCCGCGGCGTCCTCGCCCGTTTTCCGGGCCCATTGCTCCGGGTCAGGAGCTGCGGCGGCCGGTGCCGGGAGCGGCCGAGCGGGACGCCGGCGGGGCAGCAGGCCGGCTGGTGGCACCGGGCGCAGGCCTGAACGTGGCAGCGGGAGCGGCCGTCCGGGCGCGGGCGCGGGGTGCCATCGGCTCCATTGGCGGCGCGGCCGGGATAGCCCGGAATAGCTTGTAGTCCAGCTCGTCGAGGTCGACGCGGAGCAGCCTGGGGCCGGTGCGGTAGCCGGTGATCCTGCCGTCTTTGATGTAGCGGCGGATCGTGACCGTGCAGACGCCGTATCTCTCGGCTGCCTCGGCGATGGTGGCCGGCCGCTTGGGCTGTGGTGCTGACAACGTCGGAAACCCTTCTACTAAGGTCTCCGACCTCTCATACGGTGGCCCTGGCGCTTCGGTAAAAACGAAACTACATGGACGTAGTTAACGGGGTCAAGCGGAACGGCGCGTCTGGCCCGTGTGTGGCCCGCGGGCCGGGGCCTGTCGCGTTTCCGCAGGTAAACGGGGCTCCCGCGATAGGACTCGAACCTATAACCTGCCGGTTAACAGCCGGACGCTCTGCCGATTGAGCTACGCGGGACTGCCTGGCGCCAGGCCTCGCCCGTCAGGGCACGGGGTGATCGGCGCCGCGGCCATAAGGGTAGCGCACCTCCTCCACAGGCGGAGCACCGCCGACTAACCCAGCGCATAACCGGCTGCTTAGGTGGGCATATCCGGCGGCGGCCTTGGGCATGACGGTGAGACCAGGGTGATGCGCATGACCGGGGCCTAACGGGGAAGTCAGCGCAGCAACGCCTACAGGCTTTACGGGATGAGGTCCAGATGCGCCTGTATCGACTGAGTTTTATCGTCGGCTTGGCCGCGGGATTCGTACTTGGGACCCGGGCTGGCCGCGAGAAATATGACCAGATGGTGAGGTTTGCGAAGAACGCTGCGGAGAACCCGACGGTGCAGCAGGCCGCCGGGGCGATCCAGGCCCAGGCCACGACGCTGGCCAGCACGACAGCCCAGAAGGTCGGCGGCCAGCTGCATGACAAGGTCCCGCAGATGGCCCAGCAGGCCGCACACACGGTTGGCGAGCGCATTCCCGGCCTCAAGCACCGTAACTCGTCAGGCACGCACAGGGACGGGTCCGGCGACGGCCACCCTTTCTCCGCGCACGGTGACGGCCGAGGGCCAAGCCGGAACTAGCCGTCCAGGCCCGCGGCCGCTGACCGGACAGCCGCAGATCTGGGCGATCACGCGTTCTGTCACGCTCATCTCGGCGGCCGGGTGGGAGCATGGCTCGGTGAAAATGCAGATCGAGCGGATGAAGGTGTGCCTCAACGGCGGACGCGACCGCGGAGATCATCCTGGCGTGCCAATTACTCCGGCGGAGCTGGCCGCCTCAGCGGCCGCGGCCATGGCCGCAGGTGCGGAGTCGGTGCATATGCATCCCCGCCGGGCTGATGGCCGCGAATCGCTCATGGCCGCCGACGTCGCAGCGGCCGTGACCGCGATGCGCCGCGCGTGCTGGGAGATGCCGGTCGGAGTGTCGACCGGGTTGTGGATCACTGGCGGCGACCCGGCAGCGCGCCAGTCCGCGGTCGCGGGGTGGGCAGGCCTTCCCGCCGCTGCCCGGCCAGATTTCGCCTCTGTCAACCTGTCTGAACCTGGCTGGGCCGAGCTGTGCACTGTGCTGCGATCGGCCGGCGTAGCAGCAGAAGCCGGAATCTGGTCGGTGGCGGACGCGGACCAGCTGGACACTGCCGGGCAGGCTATCGACTGGCTCCGGATTCTCGTGGAGATCATCGCTGTCCCAGCCGGCAGCGCGGTCGAAACTGCCGATGAGATCCTGAGCCGCCTTGATGAGCTGAACACCACTACGCCCCGCCTGCTACACGGCGAACAGGCAGCTTGCTGGCAGCTGGTAGCCCACGCTGGCACGCTCGGACTGCCCACCCGGATCGGCCTGGAAGACACCACCACCGGTCCCGATGGCTCCGCCGTCAGCAGCAACGCTGAGCTCGTGCAGCTAGCTCTGCCGATCTGGACGGCGTCCCGCGCGGCATAGGCATCCCTAGCGGTCGTGGCATGCTGGGCAAGTGTCCATGTCCGCCTATGCCTCATTTCTGATCTTCGCGATCGTGCTGATCCTTGTGCCGGGGCCCGACTTTGCAATCGTCACCAGGAACACCCTGCTCGGCGGCAGGCGTCGCGGGGTGTGGACGGCGGTCGGTGTGGCCAGTGGTGCCGCGGTCCAGGGCGTGACTGCTGCTGCTGGTCTGGGTGCTCTGATCGCACGAGCCCAGCCAGTGTTCGAGATGATCAAGTGGGCGGGAATTGCGTACCTGGCTTATCTCGCGGTCCAGGCATTCAGGTCCGCGGCCGCCGGTCAGTACTGTCCGCTGGACGGTTCTGCGGCAGCGGCAGGCGCTCGGGGCTGGCGGCACGGTTTCCTGAGCAACATCACCAATCCCAAGGTCTTGGTGTTCTATCTGGCCGTGCTGCCGCAGTTCCTCGGCGCGCACCCGGCATTGTGGGCACTGCTGGCGCTGGCGCTGACCCATGCGACGTTGTCGGTGTTCTACCTGATCGCGCTGGTGCACGGCCTTCATGGCGCGCGCCGGGTCCTTTCACGGCGGCGGGTGCGGCGCGCTCTCGATGCAGTCACCGGCACCGCGCTCCTCGGCTTCGGCATCAAGCTGGCGATGCAGTCACATTGATCGGCCGGTCGGCAGGGACCTTGAGCATGCGCGCTCATGACGCGCTGGGATAGGCGAATGTCCCCACGTACTTGAGCATGGCTGTCCCTCCTCGCGTCGCCTGTTGTGCTCGGCGGGGTACGAGCAGCTCGTTGTCGGTCAAGAGCGGACAGCCGGTCTGCTCTGGACTGCCCCTGCGGGTCCAGTCCGCGCTTGACGGCGGACGGAATGCATCGGAAGGAGGAACCTACGGCGCGCCAATGCCGGCGAGGAAGCTGAGCAGCTGAGGGACGACGCGCTCGTGGGCGTCTTCTTGAATGTAGTGGCTGGCGTCGTCGAGTTCGGTCACCAGCGCGTCGGGCAAAGTCTGGCGCCATCGCTGGAGAACCGCGGGCGTGAACCCCGGGTCGCGCATCGGCCACATGATCCGCGCGGGCTTGGAGCGAAAATGCTGCTCGACGCCGCGCTCAAGGAGGGTGAGCAGTTCGGCGACCGGTCCGGTGGCGCTGCGAGGGTCAGGGATCTCGCGCGGGAAGACGAGCTCGCCGGTGCGGCTGGACCACGTGGGGTGCGGCGCTAGGTACGCGCGGCGTACATCTGGCGTAAGCCGGTCGTGATGCACGGTGCCGTCGCGGAACAGGAAGCCCCGGACGAACATGTCGAACCCCTGCACAAGCACCTCGCCCACACCCGGCGCACGGAACAGCCGCAGCGGAACAGGAAGGCTTTGCTCCGGCCCGTCAAAAGTGTTGAGGATGAACAGGCCCGAAACGCGCTCAGGGTGCGCGACCGCCCACGACAGCCCGATCGGCCCGCCCCAATCCTGCACGACGACCACTGCGTTATGCAGGCCGAGCGATTCCAGCAGCGCATCCAGGCGTGTGACATGGCGCGGGATCCGGTACAGCTCCGGATCGGGCGGCTTATCCGAGCGGCCGAATCCAAGATGGTCGGGCGCAATCGCACGGTGGCCCGCCGCTGTCAGCGGGCCGATGAAGTTCCGGTACAAGAAGCCCCAGGTCGGGTTGCCGTGTACCAGCACGACCGGGCGGCCTTCCCGTGGCCCCTGGTCGACGTAGTGCATCCGCCCGTCGGAGGTCTCAAACCAGCGCGGCTCAAACGGCCACAGCCCCCCGAAGGTCCAGTCCGTCGTCACAGCTGCAGCAGTCCCGGCTGCCGCGCTGACACCCATCGCAATCGTCCGATCGGCGGCCGCCAGCTCCCTGCCGTCAAGGTTCACGTTCACCCGAAGCGCTCCCTCCGCTAGCTGCATGTCGCTCAACGCTGACAGCCTGGCCCCTCCCGCACATCGCCAGGCCTTGCAGTTCGGATGGGCGCGGCCCGCGGGGTCCTGTGCCTCCGCGGCCACCGCGCGGGCTGCTCCGCCCTGGCCCTTTGACACCGATCCTCGAATCGATAGCTTGAAGGTGTCAGGCTGGAGAGGGGGCCTCCATGCCGAAATACATGTATATCTGCGCGTACTCGCCGGGTTCGTGGGCACGCCTGATGCGTGTCAGCGACGACCGCGTGGGCGCGGCCAGCCGGCTGATGAACTACCTGGGCGGACGTCTGGACAGTGCATACTGGGAGGTCAGCGGGCGGGCGGTCTATGCGATTGCCGACATGCCCGACTCGGCCACTGCGGCAGCGGCGACGGCCGTGCTCACTCATACCGGCGCTTTCAAGAGTGTGGAGTCGAACGAGCTGCTCACCCAGGAGCAACTCAACGGCGTGCTCGAACTGGCCGACGACGCCACCGACGCTTACAACGTGCCCGGACATCTCGTGCTCGCCGACGACTCGTCCCGCCGGCGTTTCCACGACCAAGGATGACCGCGGCAGGTCCGCCCGAGACCCGATTCGTCAGGCGAGGTATTCCCGCAGCATTTGCGCGCGGCTGGGGTGGCGGAGCTTGGCGAGCGTCTTGGACTCGATCTGGCGGATGCGCTCTCTCGTGACTCCGAACTCCCGCCCGACTTCCTCCAGCGTGCGCGGATGACCGTCGGTCAGCCCGAACCGCATCTGGATGATGCGCTGCTCGCGGATGCTCAGGTTGTCAAGCACCCGATCCAGCTGGTCCTGCAGCATGATGAAGGCCGCCGCCTCCATCGGCACGACGGCGTCGGCATCCTCGATAAAATCGCCGAGGTCAGAGTCTTCCTCGCCGATCGGCGATTGCAGCGAGACTGGTTCCTGGGCGATCCGCTGGATCTCGGCAACGCGGTCGGGGTGCAGGCCCATCTCCGCTGCGATCTCCTCCGGAGTGGCTTCCCGGCCTAGGTCCTGATGCAGCTGACGCTGGATGCGGGCCATCTTGTTGATGGTCTCGACCATGTGCACCGGGATCCGGATGGTCCTGGCCTGGTCGGCGATCGCCCTGGTGATGGCCTGCCGGATCCACCAGGTCGCATATGTGGAGAACTTGTAACCCTTGGTGTAGTCGAACTTCTCCACCGCCCGGATCAGGCCCAGATTCCCCTCCTGGATCAGGTCCAGGAACACCAGTCCGCGGCCGATATAGCGCTTGGCAATCGACACCACCAGCCGGAGGTTCGCCTCGATCAGCCGCTGCTTGGCAGCGATCCCGTCGGCGGCAATCAGCATCAGCTCGGCCGTCCGCGCGCCGCCGCAGTCAGCCTGCAAGCCGCCCTGCATCTTCTCCTCAGCGAACAACCCGGCCTCGATGGCCTTAGCCAGCTCCACCTCATCGTGCGCCGTCAGCAGCGGCACGCGGCCGATCTCGCGCAGATAGATCCGGACCAGATCGCCGGTGACCGCCCGCCGGGCCTCTGCCTGAACTTGCCGCGGTACGAGGTCGTCGGTCTCCGGTACCGCCTCGGTGACGTCGACGCCTTCATCAGCCAGCAGCTTAAGCACACTGTCGACGGCATCGGCCGACAGATCACAGCGCTCGAAGGCGGTAGTCAGATCGGTCATGGAGACCGATCCGTGCTCCCTCGCCTGAGCGATGAGGTCGGCTACCTGATCTACCGGGGGTGCAGCCGTGAGACTCATGCAGACCAGTCTGCGTCACGAATTCACGGTGTAGCGGACTCAATATTGTCACCAAAACGGAAGTACCGCGGGCACCCGATGTTGTGCCTACAGCGTGCCGGAAGCCTTATCGGACAGCACTTTCTTGCGCGCCTCCAGTGCGACCAGGTCGCCGAAAAGACGGTTGTAGGCCGGCTCAGCCACCGGGCTCATCCGCTGTAGCCGGGACTTGATGCTCGCGATCTCGCGACTGACTGCAAGTTCTTCAACCCGGGCGAGCACGCCCTCGGCGAACCTGGCGTCGGGCTCTCCTGTTGCGTCCGGGACCTCGATCGGCTCGACCGCCAGCCTGGTCACGAACCCGCGCGCATTGTCGTTCGGTGCAGCGGCACGCAGCCGCTCCGCCCACTCCATCGAGCTCCCGGCGCTCCCCACCCCGCCGTTATCGGCGATCAGCCCGGACACCGCCGCGTGTGCCGGGACCGTGAAGACCGACAGCGGCAGGTCGTCGAAAACCGGGCCGCACAAGGCCGGACGCTGGATGGCGAGCTTCAGCGCCTGCCGCTCTACGTTCACGACGGGGTCGGCAGGGTCATAGCCAGCCTGCTGGCCTCGTGACCCTTTCGTCCCGTTCATCCGCTGACCGGGCACCCCGGGCGGCTGCTCGGCACGCGCAGCTTGGCCCTGGCCTGGCTTTCCCCGGCCGCCCGCTGCAGCCCGGACTCTGTCCAGCACGAACTGCTCGTCCAGCATCCCTAGCCAGCGATCCAGGCTGATGGCGTATCGGTCGCGCAGGCCAGGCTCCTTAATGCCGGCCACAACCCGGGCAGCGTCGTCGAGCGCTGCCAGCTTGCCCTCGTTTGTTTCCAGGTCATATCTGGACAGTGCATCGCGGATGGAGAACTCGAACAGTGGCACCCGGCTGGCGATCAGGTCGCGCACGGCGGCGGACCCTTGCTTGAGCCTCAGGTCACACGGGTCAAGTCCGTCCGGCTGGACGGCGACGAACGTCTGGCTGACGAACCGCGCCTCCATTTCGAATGCGCGCAGGGCGGCGCGACGGCCGGGTGCGTCGCCGTCGAACGTGAAGATGAACTCGCTCGGCAGCCTGTCTGTGTCCATGACCAGCCGGCGCAGCACCTTGATATGGCCGTCGCCGAATGAAGTGCCGCTCGTGGCCACCGCAGTCGTGACGCCAGACAGATGGCACGCCATCACGTCGGTATAACCTTCGACGATCACGGCCTGCCTCCGCTGCGCAATGTCTCGCTTCGCGAGATGCGCCCCGTACAGCACCGAGCTCTTCTTGAACAGCACGGTCTCCGGCGTGTTCAGGTACTTCGGCCCGTCGTCGTCAGCTGCCAGCTTTCGCGCGCCGAACGCGATGACGTCGCCGGTAAGGTCTGCAATCGGCCAGATCAGCCGTCCCCGGAATTTGTCGATCGGCCCGCGCCTGCCCTGGCTGGCCAGGCCGCCGGCTTGCAGCTCGGCCTCGGTGTAGCCCCGACCACGCAGGTGCCTGGTCAGCGAATCCCACTCCGCAGGCGCGTAGCCCACGCCGAATCGCCCGGCATCGGCAAGCTCGAATCCGCGCGACGACAGGAAATCGCGCCCCACCTGCGCCGCCGGGGTGCCCATCTGCTCGGCGTAGAACTCCGCTGCCGCCCTGTGAGCCTCGATGAGCCGCCTGCGCTGTGACTGCTCCTGGCCAGGGATATGGCCGCCCTGCTCATATCGCAGCTCGATCCCGGCCCGGTTCGCTAGCCGTTCGATTGCCTCGGTGAAGCCGAGGTTGTCGATCTTCTGCACGAACTTAATGACGTCGCCGCCCTCGTTGCAGGAGAAGCAGTACCACAGTCCCCTGGCGGGCGTGACATTGAACGACGGCGTCTTCTCGTCATGAAACGGGCACAAGCCCTTGAGCGACCCGCCGCCCGCGCCGCGGAGCTGCAGGTACTCTCCCACGACCTCGTCGATGGCAGAGCGCTCCCGTACCAGCGCGATGTCCTCGTCGCGGATCCGGCCCGGCATCTGCGCCCTCCGCCAGCTAGCCCGCCCTGCCGCCCGAGTTTCGGAGGGCGGCCGGGGGTATCGACCCTGGTGCGGTCGGGCTTACCCCGACTGCGTACTGCTGGCCGAGTCTAGTCCGGGCCGCCCTGCGGCGCCCGGCTTGGCAGCAGGCTGGCGATTCGCGCCGGCTCTCCCGGCATCCTGCCCGGCAGGTCCTGGTACCGTCACGGCGTGCGGCCGCTGCTTGTGCTCTGGGATATTGACTACACGCTGGTAGCCACCGACGGCGTCGGCAGGTACCTCTACGAGGTCGTACTGGCGGAACTGTACGGGCTGGGCCTGCCTAGCCCGCTGGCATCGATGGCCGGGCGTACGGATAGCTCAATTGCGCTCGAGGTGCTGACGGCGGCCGGCGTGCCGGAACCGGACGGCGAGCTGTCCAGGTTTCAGGATCTGCTCGCTGCCAGGGCCCCGGAACTTGACGGCATGGTTCGCGAGCAGGGCCGCGTGCTACCGGGCGCGGCGGAAGCCATCGCCGCGCTGGCTGGCCTCGCTAGCAGCGACGACGGGAGGCAGCCAGTCATCCAGTCGCTGCTGACTGGCAACATCCCGGCACTGGCCAGGGTGAAGCTCGGCGCCCTCGGCCTGATTGAGCACCTCGACCTGGGCATTGGCGCGTATGGCGATGTCAGTCAGTTCCGCGCAGACCTGGTGCCCGTAGCCCGGCAGAACGCCGCCCTGCGTTATGGCGCTGACTTTTCCGGGACCGCCACTGTCCTCATCGGCGATACCCCGAATGACATCGAGGCCGCGGCCACGACCGGGGCCCGGTCAATCGGCGTCGCTACCGGCAGCTTCACCATGCAGCAGCTCATTGATGCCGGCGCTGAGGTCGTGCTACCCGATCTCAGTGACAGCGGCCTCGTGGTCAGCGCCGTGCTGAAGGCCGACTCGGTCAGCCGCAGCACGCCGATCGGGCCGCGTTAAAGCGGCACCAGCGTGGGAGCCAGGTCCTCGTACGCCAGCTCAGTCTGGCTTGACCACAGCTCCCAGTGCATAGCGCCGAGTTCCAGCGGGTCGCTGCTGAGGTCGTACGACGACAGGTCCGCTGCAGGCGCGAGCCGTACCTCGTCAATGTCGATGCCGCAGGCGTGGACGATCACGTAGGCATCCGGATACGCCAGGCTGAACCCGGACTGCCAGCTAGCCAGGCTCGTCGTGCTCGCGGGCTCTGCGCCCCACTGCGCGCTTGGCCACTCCCGGTACCGGTTGGCTTGCTGGCCCGCATAGCTCAGCAGCGCGCCGATCAGGCCGTCTGGCCGGGCACCTGGTGTCCTGATCTGGTGCAGCGCGAGGTTGATCTGCGCGTAGGTGGTTTCGTGCGCGATCTCGCGGACGGGGTCTGATCCGCTTGCGCTGACCTCGGCATCGAAACGGCTGCGTGGATAGGTGCAGGTCAGAACCATCGCTGAGTCACTGGCGTGACCGAGCCGGATGCCACGGACCGGCTGGTCATGGCGGCCGTTAATGAGCTCAAGCCAGCGCCGAGCTGGCCACTCTGCGTCGAGTCCCAAGGGCGTGAAGTCGATGGCAGTTTCCATGCGTGACACCTTCTCACGCTGAGTAGCCATCGCGCGTGCTACGCGGCAAAGGTTTCTCCCTCGTGTCGCCAACTTCGCGCGATCAGCCGGACTGCGCACCGACGGCAGCGCTGACGAGGAGCGACCGCCGCCCATCCGTCACCTCCGCGGCCGGCACCGGCGACTCCTCGACCCCGGTGATTCTCCAGCCCGCGAGCTCGATCAGCGCCAGGTGCTCCGCAGCCGGCAGGATCGTCTGCCACGGCTCCGCGTCGCCGGTGCGGCGCCGCAGGTTGGCCACGGCCACCACCTCGGTGGAGTCGAACCCGTCCGCGTGTATCGCGATGCTGACCGCAAGGACGCTCCCGGCCTGGGCGCGGGCAGCCATCCCCGCGAGTAGCCGCTGGCAGGTGTCCTTGTCCAGGTAGATGAGCAGGCCCTCGCACACGAACAGGGTCAGCTGGCTGGCGTCATGACCCGCGCGACCCAGCACCGCATGCACATCATCGGTGCGGAAGTCGATCTCGGCGAGCGTCAGGACACGCTCGCCGGCGCTCACCGCGCGGAGCAGCCTCGCCTTGTCATGCTGAGTCGCCGGGTGGTCAAGCTCGAAGAACCGCACGCCGGGGGTGCGGAAACGGAGGGCCCGATCGTCATATCCTGCGCCGCAGATGACGACCTGACGCAGGCCAGCCGCGATCGCCGCGACCACCTGCTCGTCCACGAACCTCGTCCGGGCCGCGATGCTCGGCTGCAGCCACGGGGGCGGCGTGAACTGCATCTCCCGACACAGGATCCGCTGCGCGTCCGGATCACCCTGCAGACTGTGCGGGCGGGCAATACCAGCCCTCGTCAGGGCGACTGCCTGGCTTGTCCGTGAGGGCATGTTCACGCGCTGAAACCTACTAAGTCATGATCACGACGGAAAAGGCGCCCCAGCAGACACCGGATCCTTCGTCCTGGACGGGCGCGCCCCTTTTTTTCGGACTGTGGGAGCACCCTGGCTGCCATGGCTAGCGAGCTACCGCCAGAGCTGACGGGTCTAGCGCGCCGACAGTGCGGCGTTCTCTCGCGCGCCCAGCTACTCGGGCTCGGCCTGACGAAGGACCTCATCGCATCTCGGCATGGCCTGGGTCATTGGCAGCGTGTCTACCCGGGTGTCTACGCGCTCTTCCCGGGTGAGCTCAGCCGAGAAGCCGCGCTGTGGGCGGCAGTACTGAGCGCAGGATCCGGGGCAATGCTGAGTCACCAGACCGCTGCCGAATTCTGGGGCAGGTCGCAGACAGGCGGCTTCGCGACGGAACGGCCGGGTCGAGTATCGGGACACGCTCTACGACGAGTACCACACGGTCGTCGAGCTAGACGGCCGCGTTGCCCACCCCGGTGACAGCCGGTGGAACGATATTCGCCGACCTCCGAGCGGTGCGGAAGCGGGCGTAACCGTGGCACCAGAACCATGCAGTCAGCCCGTCTCGGGCATGAAGACGCTAGGTGCGGCTGGACGTGTGCCAGCCCGCGGAGCAGCGGGCGGCGGTCGGCGCGCGCAACGTCAGGTGCCCGCAGCGTGCAGCCGATGGTGCCAGGCCATGGCTGAGGTGTCGGTCAGCGACGCAATCTGATCGATGACGACGCGCAGCCGAGCGCGGTCGTCCGGCGCCGACTCGAACTCCGGCCGGAAGAACATCTCCAGCGTCACCGGCGCCCCGGCCAGCACAGACTCGGCCAGCTCGGCGATGACTTGCCGCTCGCGCGCCTGCGCAGCCAGCACTCCGGGCCGGTTCATGACGTAGTGCGCGGTCACGCCTTTCAGCAGCGCGCACTCCAGCAGCTGCTGTCGGGGTACCACCAGGCTGGCCGCGTACCGGGTCAGCGGCGGATGACCGGCTGGCCTGGTAGCGTGCTGGGCTGCGCCGCACAGCCGTCCGATCAGGACGCTGGTCAGGTTCTTCACCGCGGCCGCGGCGGAGAGGCTGCCGTCGAAGTCGCGCGGCCAGCAGTCCAGCTCGAGCAATCGGGCGAAGACAGCAGTGAGCTCGCTCAGGCCGGTGAAACCGGGCGGGCAGTAGGCGGCTAGCGTCAGCTCGGCGACCGCCTGCTGCTCGACTGGATCCCGCAGCTGCCGCAGCGTGACCAGACCCGCGTGCAGGCCGTCCTCCAGGTCATGCACCGAGTACGCGACGTCGTCAGCCCAGTCCATCACCTGCGCTTCCAGGCAGGACCGGCCCGCTGGAGCCCCGTTCCGGATCCAGCCGAACACGGCTGAATCGTCAGCGTACGCGCCGTACTTGCCTGCCAGCCCGCCGTCGGCCTCCTCAGTTCCTGCGGCAGCGGCCGCATCCGGACGCGGACCAACCCACGGGTACTTCAGCGTCGCGTCCAGCGTTGCCCTGGTCAGGTTCAGGCCGGCCCCGGCACCTTCGCCTCAAGGCGGGTGATCAGCCGCAGGCTCTGCGCGTTCCCCTCAAAGCCTCCGCTGCCGAGGGCGAGCGCGGCCAGCGCCGCCTCGCCATTGTGGCCGAAGGGAGGGTGCCCGAGATCGTGCGCCAGGCAGGCGGCATCGACCAGGTCGGGATCGCAGCCGAGCGCCGCGCCAAGCTCCCGACCGATCTGCGCGCACTCCAGCGAGTGGGTCAGCCGGGTGCGCGGGAAGTCGCTGGAGCCGACCTCGACGACCTGCGTCTTGCCCGCGAGCCGGCGCAGCGCGGAGCTATGGAGCACGCGGGCGCGATCCCTGAGGAACGGACCGCGCCCGGAACCGCTGGCCCCGTTAGCGCGCTTCGGCGGCTCCTCCGCCCAGCGCGCTACGGCCAGGCGGTCGTAGCCGCCGTCATCGACGGCCCCATCATTGGCGGCAACCGTCACCTGCTGTCGCTGCCTCCCGCGGTCTCCATCACCGCCGCACGGCCGGCCTCAAGCCTCGCGACCGGCACCCGGAACGGCGAGCACGACACATAGTCCAGCCCGGCCTCGTGGAAGAAGTGCACCGAGTCCGGGTCGCCGCCGTGCTCGCCGCAGACGCCGATCTTCAGGTCAGGCCTGGTCGCCCTGCCCTCTGCCACGGCGATCTTCACCAGCCGGCCGATGCCGTCGGCGTCGATCGTCTCGAACGGCGACACCCCGAAGACGCCCAGGTCGATATACCGGCCGAAGAACGAGCCCTCCACGTCGTCGCGGGAGAAGCCCCAGCCCATCTGGGTCAGGTCGTTGGTACCGAAAGAGAAGAACTCCGCCGCCTGCGCGATCTGCCCCGCCGTCAGCGCCGCCCTCGGCACCTCGATCATCGTGCCGATCAGCGTGTGAACCGAGGTCCCGGTCTCAGCCGCTACGTCGGCGAGCACCTTCTCGGTCTCTTCTCGCGCGATCTCGAGTTCCTGAACGGCGCCGACGAGCGGGATCATGATCTCTGGCCGCGGATTGCCGCCTGCCCTGACCCGGTCTGCTGCGGCGTGCGCGATCGCCCGTACCTGCATCTGGTACAGACCCGGAATCACTAGCCCGAGGCGAACGCCGCGCAGGCCGAGCATCGGATTCTGCTCATGCAGCCGCTGGACGGCCTCGAGCAGCTTGTGATCCTGGGCAGTGGCCTTGTCCCCGGCCAGCGCGATCTTGACCGACAGCTCGGTCAGGTCGGGCAGGAACTCGTGCAATGGCGGGTCGAGCAGCCGGATCGTCACCGGCAGGCCGTCCATAGCCTCGAGGATTTCCACGAAGTCCCCACGCTGCAGTGGCTCCAGGGCATCCAGCGCGGCCTGCCGGGCTGCCTGGTCGTCGGCCAGGATCAGCCGCTCAACCAGCTGCCGCCGCTCGCCAAGGAACATGTGTTCGGTCCTGGTCAGGCCGATGCCCTGCGCGCCGAACCTGACCGCGCGGGCGGAGTCCGGGCCGTTGTCGGAGTTGGCCCGGACGCCGAGGCGGCGCCGCTCGTCCGCGTGCGTCATCAGCCGGTGCACGGCGGCGACCAGTTCGTCGGACTGCGGGTCGAGGTTGCCCTCGAAGTACTCGACCACGGGCGACGGCACGACCGCCACCTCGCCGAGGTAGACAACTCCGGAGGTGCCGTCGATCGAGATGACGTCGCCCTCGCGGACAGTCTCGCCGCCTGCGGTGGTGAACTGCTTGGCCTGGACTTCCACTTCGAGCTCGTCCGCGCCGCAGACGCAGGTCTTGCCCATGCCGCGGGCAACGACCGCCGCGTGGCTGGTCTTGCCGCCCCGGCTGGTAAGGATGCCCTGGGCAGCGATCATGCCGTGCAGGTCGTCGGGGTTGGTCTCGCGCCGGACCAGGATGACGTGCTCGCCGGCCGCGGCCTGCTCGACCGCGGTAGCGGAGTCGAAGACTGCCTTGCCGACCGCAGCACCGGGCGACGCGCTGATGCCCTTGGCGATCCGCTTGACGTCCGAGCCGGCGTCGAACCGGGGGAACATCAGCTGCGCGAGCTGGCTGCCGGTCACCCTGGTCAGCGCCTCGTCCATGTCGATCAGGCCCTGGTCCACCAGCTGGGTGGCGATCCGGAACGCGGCCGCGGCGGTGCGCTTGCCGACCCTCGTCTGCAGCATCCACAGCTTGCCGCGCTCGATCGTGAACTCGATGTCGCACAGGTCCTTGTAGTGGTTCTCGAGCTTGGCCATGATCTGCATCAGCTCGGCGTAGGACTTGGGGTCGATCTGCTCCAGGTGCTGCAGCGGGACCGTGTTGCGGATGCCCGCCACGACGTCCTCGCCCTGCGCATTCTGCAGGTAGTCACCATAGACGCCCTGCTGGCCACTGCCGGGGTCGCGGGTGAATGCCACCCCCGTGCCGGAGTCCATGCCGAGGTTGCCGAAGACCATGGCGACGATGTTGACCGCGGTACCGAGGTCAGCCGGGATCCGCTCCTGACGCCGGTACAGGATCGCCCGGTCGGCGTTCCAGGAGTTGAACACCGCCTGCACGGCGAGGTCCATCTGCTCGCGCGGGTCCTGCGGGAAGTCCCGGCCTGTCTGGTCTTTGACGATGGCCTTGAAGCTCTCGACCAGGGCCTGCAGGTCCTCGGCGTCCAGGTCCAGGTCGTTCCTGGTGCCCTTGGCATGCTTGGCCGCATCGATGGCCTGCTCGAACTCGTGACCCTCGATATCCAGCACCGTCTTGCCGAACATCTGGATCAGGCGCCGGTAGGAGTCCCAGGCGAACCGCTCGCTGCCAGCCTGCTTGGCCAGGCCATGGACCGACTCATCGGACAGGCCGATGTTCAGGACGGTCTCCATCATGCCGGGCATCGAGAATTTGGCCCCGGAACGCACGCTGACCAGCAACGGATCGGCATGATCGCCCAGCTTGCGGCCCATCTTCGCCTCAAGCTGGCTCAGGTGCTCGCTGACCTCGGCGGCAAGGCCGTCGGGCACGGTCCCGTGCTGCAGGTAATAGCGGCACGCGTCGGTGGTAATGATGAAACCGGGGGGAACGGGCAGTCCCAGGTTGGTCATTTCCGCCAGGTTGGCACCCTTGCCGCCCAGCAGGTCCTTCAGGTCCTTGTTGCCCTCGGTGAAGTCGTAGACGAGCTTCGGCACTGCATGCACTCCTCGAGATTGCCGTCTCGCCGCCGGCTCGGCCAGGCGGTAGCGGCTGTGTAGTGGCGCTTAGTCTTCTGGCGGCCTGGCGGCCCTCACCCTGAGCCTATCGACCCCGGCCGGTGGCCGGTGCGACGGTCACCGGACGGGAGGTGAACAACTTCCCGTCGCAGCTGATGGGAGACTGTTAGCGCCAGCAGAGCCAAGCCGAAGGGAGCTGCCATGTCGGTGAGTATGAGCCCCGCGGAGCGGGAGTCGTTCCTGGCCGAAATGCATGTCGGCGTGCTCGCGGTCGCCGCCGGGGAGGGCAGGGGGCCGCTCACCACCCCCGTCTGGTACAGCTACCAGCCCGGCGGTGCGGTCAGCGTGACCACCGGCGGTACCAGCAGCAAGGCCAGGGCCATAGCGGCCGCGGGCCGGTTCAGCTTGTGCGCCCAGGACGAGGCACTACCGTACAAGTACGTGACGGTAGAGGGTCCGGCCGTCATCGAGCCAAGCGACTTGGCCGAGCGAACCGCTATCGCTCGCCGCTATCTCGGCCAGAAAGCCGGCGATGCATGGATCGCTGACAACCCTGCTGCCGATGACGTGGTGATCCGCATGAGGCCAGAGCGCTGGCAAACTGCCGACTTCGGCAAAGCCTGAACGTAACGAGATCTGCGGCCGCACAGCGGAGGACGTGACTGCGCAGCAGCATTTCTCTACTGCCGGCCTCGCCCGCAGGCAACCTGGCGCCAACCAAGGCGTCTCTGATACGTGGACCTAGGCGTAGAGCAATCGGCATTCCCCGGCCGGGCCGACGTGCTGGCAAGCCCGCGCAAGCACTCCGGCAGCCGGGCATACCAGCGGGCCGGCGCTGGTCCCGCATCGCTGGATGACACCGGCGACGGTGCGGGTGCTGAGGGCGCCGAGAGCGGCATCACTGCGCTGTATGAGGCCCACGCTGTCGGCCTCATCCGTCTTGCCGTCGTGATGCTCGGCAACCGGCAGGCCGCAGAGGATGTAGTTCAGGAGGCTTTCTGCGGCCTGTACCGCCGCTGGGGTCAGCTTGCCCAGACCGACCGGGCGCTGTATTACGTGCGCTCCAGCGTCCTGAATGGCTGCCGGTCCGAACTCCGCGCCAGGCTCAGGAATGCGCGGCGCACCGCCAAGGCACTGCCCGCGACCGTTGCGTCCGCTGAGGATCTCGCGCTCATCGGCGAGGAGCACCGCGAGGTGCTCGCCGCCTTGCAGCGGCTGCCGGACCGGCAGCGTGAGGCGCTAGTTCTGCGGTACTTCCTCGACCTGCCCGAACCTGAGATCGCCCGGTCCATGGGCATCACCGAGGGCACCGTCAAGTCGACTACCTCGCGAGCGCTGACCGCTCTCGCCCGCTTGCTGGGGGTAAGCAGATGACTTCGCTTCATGACCCGGCCTCCCTCGAGGACCGGATAAGGGCTGCCACGAGGGCGGCCGCCAGCACTGTCCCGGATGGCAGTGCACCGCCGCTGCGGTTGCCTGCCCGTCCGCAATCACCGCGAACTTGGCTGCGGGCTCCGTGGACACGAGGGCCGGGCCGGGGCGGGCTCTTGCGCGTCGGTACGCCGCTCGCCGCAGCGGCCGCCGTACTGGCGGTCGTCGCGACCTCGCTGGCTCTAGCGGGCGGATCGCATCCCCCAGCCCCGTCGGCAGGCCTCGCGGGAGTGCCGCCGTACTACCTGACGCTGATGTCGGATGACAGCGGCAGCTCCGTGACGACGATCAGCGCCACCGTCAGCGCCAGTACCGCGCCCGCTACCACCGCCAGCAGCGCCGCGCCCTCGGCGAATTACAGCAGTCCCGCACCAGCCATCACCGGCAGCAGCCCCTCGCCCGCAGCCAGCTACAGCAGTCCCGCACCCAGCACCTCGCCCAGCGGCAGCCCGGTGCTCGGAACTACCGGCGGGCAGCTCGCCGTCATCAGAGCCACGGTGACCGGCGCGATAGCCGCCGTTATCAAGCCACCCCGGCCCTTCAATACGTTCGCCTTCGCCACTGGTGCGGCCGACGACCGGACCTTCGTGCTCGCGGCCCAGAACCTCTCCGGTAACTCGGGTCTATGCGACGGCACCAGCCTGCTGCTGGCCCAGTTTGACCCGACCGACCGCGGCGTCACGCTGACGCCGCTGCCCGCAGGCGAATTCCCGGCGGCCAGCCGCGTGGACGCGATTGCCCTGTCACCCGATGGCACAAAGCTCGCCGTCGCGCTTGCAGACGGTCAGCCCTGTTCAGCCGCGGCGATGGTGTCGCCGCTGCCTGGGCCCGTCAACGCCGCAACGGCGCCGGAACAAGTCCGCGTCTACTCGCTGCCGAGCGGCGCGGTCAAGACCTGGCAGTCGGCCCCGCTATGGGATGTCAGCGGCCAAGTTGGCCCACGCGCTATGTCGTGGACTTGGGGCGGGATGCTCGCCTTCAACTACCCCGGAGCCGCTGGCGGACGGCGCGGACAGGGCCTATGGCTCCTCAACACCAACGCTCCGGGCGGCAGCCTGCTGGCGCACAGCCGGTTCTCGGTCTCCGCGTACATTTCGCAGGAGGCACACGTATCGCCTGGTCTGGCTGGCCGGTGGGCCTGGGCCAGCGACGGCATGGTCACCCCCGACGGAAGGACCGTCGTCGCTCCCATCGAGCGGCATCAGGAACGCGCTGGCGTCACGGGTGCCGCATTCGCCGAATTCGCTGCGGGGACTGGCGCAGAGGTCGGGGTCCGCTGGCCGGACGAGCAGCCAGCCCGCAACCCGTTCTTCGTTCCGTATTACTCCGTCGACTGGAGTAACTCATCGGGGCGCGTCCTCGTGGTGGCGGCGCCTGCAACCAGAGGCGGTAGCGCGAGCAAGCGCTCGGTCTTTGGCGTGCTGAGCGGTGACCGATTCACTCCGATCCCCGGCGCACCCGCCCCGTCGGGCCTGAGTCTCCTCAGCCAGACCACCATCGTGTTCTAGCACGCTGCAGCCAGCCGGTCCTCCCGGCACAATCTCAGCCATGAACACGACGAGGTCGGAAGTGGTCGGGCTGCTGCACCCGGGCGAGATGGGCACGGCTGTCGGGCGGTGCCTTACTGAGCGCGGCCACACGGTCCTGTGGGCCTCGCAGGGCCGCAGCCCCGCGAGCGCGACGCGCGCCACGGCGGCCGGCCTGACCGACGCCAGCACGCCACGGCAGGTGGCGGCGCAGGCCAGCGTGATCATCTCGGTCTGCCCGCCGCACGCCGCGCTGGATGTCGCCTGGGCGGTGCACGGCTTCACCGGCATGTACCTGGACGCGAACGCGATCTCGCCGGGGACCGCCAGGGAGGTGGCGGACCTCATTACCGGGAACGGCGGTCGCTACGTGGACGGCGGCATCATCGGGCCGCCGCCCGAGCGGGCGGGAACAACCAGGCTGTACCTCTCGGGTCATGACGCCCCCGCAGTCCGCCAGCTGTTCGAAGGCACGGCGCTCGAGCCGCAGATTGCCGCCGGATCGCTGACCGCCGCTTCCGCGGTCAAGATGGCATACGCGGCCTGGACCAAGGGAACGGCCGCGCTCCTCCTCGCCGCACGCGCGCTCGCGTGTGCCGAGGGCGTCGAGGACACGCTCCTCACCGAATGGTCCAGGTCGCAGCCGCACCTCACTGAGCTGTCCGCAGGGGCGGCCAGGTCGGGCGTGACCAAGGGCTGGCGCTGGGTCGGTGAAATGGAGGAGATCGCGCAGTCGATGGCCGGGGCAGGTCTTCCCGACGGTTTCCACCAGGCCGCCGCCGAGATATTCCGCCGTTGCCCGCGGCTGCCTGACGTCGGCGCCGGGCCGGACCTGACGGCGACAGTCCTGACGGCTCTGAGCGGCAGCGAGTAAGCGCCAAGCCGGCGGGCGCCAGGCGCGTGCGCCCATTGCCGGGCAGCCGATGCGGCTGTCACGATGTCGTCATGCCGGAACTCGGCTCGGCACACAGCCTCTCAGGCGGCCGCTCGAAGCGGACGCTGCGGATCCTTCTTGTCGCCGCTGTGGTGCTCGCTGCAGCCGGCGGCTTCCTGCTCTGGGGGCCCGTCGGCTTGGGTAACGGCCCGCTGTCGATGGCGTCGGGCGGCGCTTCAGGTGCAGCCGACCCCGGCGCAGGACCGTACGCGATCCTGCTGCCGGTCCACAACTCTGGTCACGACCACGCTGTGATCGACTCAGTACAGCTTATCGGCGGGACGCCGTATCCGGCTCCGCACCTGCTGTCGCTGGACCTTGTCGGGTCACACGCGTGCGGGGCAGCCTTCGCCGCGGAGATCAGCGCTGGGAGCGGCTACGCAGTTCGCGACTGCGGCACAAGGGAGGACGGCCCGCTGGTCGGGCGGGCCATCGGCTTCACAACCGCCACGTCGTTTGGCTACGCCGCCGCAGCGCGGGTGAGCGCGCCTGCCCGCGGTACGTGCGTGGTGATGACGAAGATCGTCGTGCGTTACCACGTCGGCATCAGGCACTACACCGCCACCGATCCGAACGGGCTGGCCCTCTGCTGGCACCATGCCTCGTCATCGGCCGTCCAGACGGCGGTGAGCGCCGCCCTGGCGGCCATCCGAGCGGACTGAACCTCAGCAGCCGGACAGGCGCTCCGACAGGTAGGCGACGAGGCCGTCGATGCCGATGCGCTCCTGCTTCATCATGTCGCGCTCGCGAACCGTCACGGCCTGGTCATTCAGCGAGTCGAAGTCGACGGTGACGCAGAACGGGGTGCCGATCTCATCCTGGCGGCGGTAGCGGCGGCCGATAGCGCTGGCGTCGTCGAAGTCGCTGTTCCAGTACTGCCGCGGAGCTTGGCCGCGATGTCCCTGGCCTTGGGTGACAGGTCCGCGTTGCGGGACAGCGGCAGGACCGCGACCTTGACCGGAGCCAGCCGCGGGTCGAGCCGGAGCACCGTCCGCTTCTCCATGCTTGCCCTTGGCGTCCGGAGCCTCGTCCTCGGTGTAGGCCTCCAGCAGGAACGCCAGCATCGACCGGTCCACCCCGACCGCAGGCTCGATCACGTACGGGATGTAGCGCTCGTTCGTCTCCGCGTCCAGGTAGCACAGGTCCTGCCCGGACGCCTTGCGCGTGCACGCCGAGGTCGTAGTCGGTCCGGTTAGCGAGCCCTTCGAGCTCGCCCCACTCGCTGCCGGGAAAGTCGAACCGGTACTCCAGGTCAACGGTGCGCTTGGAGTAGAACGACCGCTTCTCGGCCGGGTGCTCGTACCGTCGCAGGTTCTTCTTGCTCAGGCCGAGATCGAGGAACCAGGCCTCCCTGGTGTCGATCCAGTACTCGTGCCACTCCTCATCGGTGCCGGGCTTGACGAAGAACTCCATCTCCATCTGCTCGAACTCGCGGGTCCGGAAGATGAAGTTGCCGGGCGTGATCTCGTTCCTGAAGGACTTGCCGATCTGGCCGATGCCGAACGGAACCTTCTTGCGCGAGGTCTGCAGGACGTTCTTGTAGTTGATGAAGATGCCCTGGGCGGTCTCCGGACGCAGGTAGGCCAGCCCGGACTCGTCCTCGGTGGCGCCCAGGTAGGTGCGGAGCATGCCGTTGAAGTTCCGCGGCTCGGTGAACGCGCCCTTCGTCCCGCAGTGCGGGCAGGCCAGGTCGGCCAGGCCGTTCTCCGGCGGCCGGCCGTGCTTATCCTCGTACGCCTCGATGAGGTGATCGGCCCGGAACCGGTAGTGGCAGGACTGGCATTCGGTCAGCGGATCGGTGAACTGGGTGACGTGGCCGCTTGCCTGCCAGACCTCGGGCGCCAGGATCACGCTGGAGTCGATGCCGACGATGTCGTCCCGGACCTGCACCATCGAGCGCCACCACTGCCGCTTGATGTTGTTCTTGATCTCCACGCCCAGCGGGCCGTAGTCCCAGGCAGCGCGCAATCCACCGTAGATCTCGCTGGACGGGTAGACGATGCCCCGCCGCTTCGAGAGGCTGACGATGGTTTCCATGCGATCGCTGCGTCGTGCCATTGTGAGTTCTCCATCCGGCTGGCGGTCGGCGGCCTGCGGTTGACGTGCTCGAACCCTGGTTCAGGGGCGGCGGTGCCTGCCAGCTTAGCGGTTGCCCAAGCGGTACGTCGCATGACTTTCAGTGACCGTCAGCGGGACAGGCCGCCTGTAACCGGCGGTAACCTGGGCGGCGACCGTCGCGAACACCAACCGACTGGGCCAGGAAGACTGGCCGAAGGGACCGCTGGCGTGAGCTCCAATCGGCCGACCAGGCAGAGCGCCCGCAGGCCTCCGAGCTCGCCTGGTCAGAAGCGTTCCAGCGCAGCGGGTCAGGCCGCTGCCGAAGGGCACCAGCCTGTACACGCCCGAGTGCATCTCCGGCCAGGCAGGCAACCGAGCGCCGGAGCGCCAGGCCGCTGATCTTCCTGCACCAGCTGCCGACCTGGGTAGCGCCCCTGGTCCTTGTCGTGTTCCTGATCGCGGGCCTCGCCGTGCGCGGCCCGGCAGGAGCTGTAGCGCTGTGCGTCGTGGCCGCAGTGCTGGCCTGGCTGGCCGCGCTGTCCTGGCCGCGGCTGTCGTCCGGCGGACGGTTCGGGCGGATTGTCGCGGTTGCGGCCATGCTGGCGATCGCCGGGTACCAGGCCACCCGCTAGTCCAGCACCCGCGCCTGCTGGCCATCGCCGACTCCCGAGGGCTCAGTCCGTCGGTGCCTCTTCTCGAAGAAATTGACGGCGATCAGGCCCGCCACAAACACCGCGACCATCCCGATCAGCAGCGCCAGCTCCGAGGCACTGGCGTTGATGTGGCTGCCAGGTGTCAGCACGACAAGGATCTCGCCGGATGACAGCGATCAGCCCGACCACGATGAACGGCTGCGCGACCAGCCGATGCGCCCGCAGCGACAGCACGACCGTATGCACGATCTCGACCAGGATCAGCACCAGCAGGACGCGATCAAGCAGGTCAGGGGCCCCTGACGAACAGGGCCATCGGCCCCGTCGAAAAGTCCACAATGGCCGAGATCAGTACGACCGCGGCAAGCGCGATCAGCACGACCCCTACTGTGATCGCGACCACGTCCTGTGCATGCTCAAGGACCCAGATCCAGCCGCCTGACGGTCGGCGTGCTGCCGCGCCAGGGCGCTGACCCTGCCGCGCGGCTCTCGGCGGCGAGACTGCGGACGGTCCTGGTCCGGCCTCGCGACCGTCTGTGCCGCCGTCTAGCGGTATACCGGCCATTGCGACATTGTGACGGGCCCGAGGCCTGCGTGCAGGCCGGTATGCCCACCTTGACACCGGCCGGGCATTGGCGTCAACCAACGTTGACACTGCCGGTCAGTCAACATATATTGACGCGCATGACGGATACCGGAGCTGTGACGGATACCGGAGCTGTGACGGATACCGGAGCTGTGACTGATCCCGGAGCGGTGACTGATCCCGGAGCGGTTGGGCGGATGACCGGCTCGGCGGCAGGCAGCGAGGCGACGACGGCCGTTGTCATTGCCGGCGCCGGGCCCGTTGGGCCTCATGCTGGCGATCGAACTGAGACTGGCTGGCGTCGAGCCGATCGTGCTGGAGCGGCTGCCCGAGATCAGCGAGGTTCCCAAGGGCAACGGCCTGGTCGGGCCACATCGTGAAGCTGCTCGACTATCGCGGGCTGCTCGAGCCGCTGCGCGCCGAGTCGACCTACACCGGCCCGGTGCCGGGATTCTCCTTCGGGCCGCTGCACCTGGACTTCTCCGGGCTGCCGGAGAGCCCGCTGCACGTGCTCGCGATCCCGCAGCGCCGGCTGGAGCACGTGCTGGCAAGGCGCCTCGCCGAGCTCGGCGGCGCGGTACGGCGCGGGCACGAGATGACCGCGCTTCGAGCAGGACGGCGACGGCGTGACGGTGACCGGTGACCGGCCCGGACGGCCGCTACCAGCTCCGGGCCGGTTACCTGGCCGGCTGTGATGGCGCGCACAGCCCGGTGCGCAAGCTGGCCGGGATCGGGTTCCCCGGCTACACCTCGCCGGAAGTGTCGCGGATCGGCCGCGTGACGCTGCCGGACGCGGTCGTCGTGGCCAGCTCTGGCGAGGCCGAGCTGCCGGAGCTCGGCCGCGTCCGGCTCGCCGCAGCAGCATCGCACGCCGCGCGGGATGTACTCGATCGCGCCGCTGACCAGCCTCGACGTCGACCGCGGCCGCCGGCACCTACATCATCTGGATCCGCGAGGACGCCGACCCCGGCGCTGCGGCCGGGCCGGACCACCGCGAGCCGCCGGTGACACTAGCCGAGCTGCAGGCCAGCTTCCGCCGGGTGACCGGTGCCGACGTCACGATGACCGACCCGCACCTGGCTCACGCAGACGGTCGGGAACAGCCGTCAGGCCGACCGCTACCTGGTCGGCCGGGTCCTGCTGGCGGGCGACGCCGCGCACCTGCTCGGGGCCGGCGGCTCGCTCAACGCCGGGCTGCTCGACGCGATCAACCTCGGCTGGAAGCTCGCCGCCCAGGTCCAGGGCCGGGCGCCAGCCGGGCTGCTGGCCAGCTATCACGCCGAGCGGCACGCGGCCGGGCGCCGGGCACTGCTGCAGACTCGAGCACAGCGCGCGCTGACCGTGCAGCGGCGAGGCTGCCGACGCGCTTCTGGAGGTGCTCGGCGAGCTGCTGACCCTGCCCGGCGTGGCGCGGCATCTCGGCGAGCTGATCGAGGGCTCGGACGTTCGGTACGACATGCCGGGCACCGCCGGCCCAGGCCGCATCCGCTTGCCGGGCGGCTCGCCCCGGACCTGCGCCTGACGACCGCGGACGGAAACCGCACGCGGGTGGCCGAGCTGGCGCGCGCCGTCCGGCCGATGCTGCTGGACCTCACCGCCGACGGCCGGGTCGCGGAGCAGGCGGCCGGCCCGGACGAGCCCGTTCCGGCCCTGGTGCTGAGAGCAGAGGCGGGGAAGGCCGCAGCCGACGCGCTGCTGATCCGTCCGGACGGGATCGTCGCCTGGGCAAGCGGGCCAGGTGCGGCCGACCCCGCAGCCGGGCTGACCGACGCGCTTCGCACCTGGCTCCGGTGACGTGCCTCGCTGCTCAGCTCGGCTGCGGCGGAACCGGCGGGACCTGATTCGGCATGGCGCCGCCGTAACGGCGGTCCCGGCTGGCGTAGATCTCGCACGCGTGCCACAGATGCCGCCGGTCGAAGTCGGGGAACAGGGTGTCCAGGAACACCATCTCGGCGTACGCGGACTGCCAGAGCAGGAAGTTCGAGGTCCGCTGCTCCCCCGACGACCGGACGAAAAGGTCGACGTCCGGGATCTGCGGCTCGTCCAGGTACCGGCTGATGGTCTTCTCGTCGACCTTCTCGGGCCTGAGCTTGCCGGCCGCCACGTCCAGGGCGATCGCCCTGGCAGCGTCGGCGATCTCGGCCCGGCCGCCGTAGTTGACGCAGAACTGCAGCGTCAGCACCGGGTTTCCGACGGTCATCCGCTCAGCGTCCTCGAGCTCGGAGATCACGCTGCGCCATAGCCGCTGGCGGCGACCCGCCCACCTGATCGCGACGCCCATCGAGTTCAGCTGGTCCCGGCGACGGCGGATGACATCCCGGTTGAAACCCATCAGGAAGCGCACCTCGTCAGGTGAGCGCCGCCAGTTCTCGGTGGAGAACGCGTACGCCGACAGGTACGGAATGCCCAGCTCGATCGCGCCCATGATGACGTCGAACAGGGCGTACTCGCCCGCCTTGTGCCCCTCAGTACGCGGCAGGCCCCGCTGCTTGGCCCATCGCCCGTTGCCGTCCATGACCAGCGCTACGTGCCTGGGTACCAGCTCGCCGGGGATCTTCGGCGGCTGTACCCCGTCGGGATGCGGATACGGCGGCACGAATTCGCGCCTGATTGGGCTCATCGGCTAGCAGATCCTTACGCGTGCTCCACGTGCTTCAGCGACCTGATGGAGTGCTCCAGATGCCACTGAAGGTAAGCGGCAGTCAGGCCGCTGCACTCTACCTGGTGCCTGCGCTCGCTGGCATCGGCGAGCGCCCAGTCACCCCGCAGCAGGGCTCCCATCAGCGCCACCGTCGCCAGAGCCGGGGTCGCCGAGCCGGGAGCGCGGCAGTTCTGGCAGGTCAGGCCGCCCGATGCGAGGCCGAACGCGCGCAGGCCGCCGGATGCCTGCGCCTCGCGCGCCGTGGTGCCGCAGATCGCGCACTCCTCCAGCGCCGGGGCGTAACCGGCCACCGCCAGCGACCGCAGCAGGAAGGCATCCAGCACCAGGCGCGGATCGTGCTCGCCCTCGCCGAGCGAGCGCAGGCCGCCGACCAGCAGCAGGAACTGCCGCATGGCGGGCTCCTTCTCCACCGGCGTCAGTTTCTCGGCGGTTTCCAGCATGGCCGTTCCGGTGGTGTACCTGGGATAGTCGCCGGCCAGCTGCTCCCCGTACGGCCGCAGCGTCTCAGCCTGGGTGATGACGTCCAGCGACCGTCCGGTATACAGCAGCAGGTCGACATGGGTGAACGGCTCCAGCCGCGCGCCGAACCGCGACTTCGTCCGGCGCACGCCCTTGGCGACAGCCCGGATGCGGCCTGACTTGCGTGCCAGGACCGTGACGATGCGGTCGGCTTCGCCCAGCTTGTGCGTGCGCAGCACGATGCCGTCGTCCCGGTAGATCGCCACCAGGCCATTCTCGCCTACTTCGGGCGCCGGCGGCCGCGCGCTCGCCGGCGCGGGCACGCGGCTCAGCCGGCCGCGGCGCTCTCCTCGGCCATCACGATCACGCCGTGCGCCTGCGCGGCGGTCATGCCCAGGTGCGCCGCGATCATCCGGGCCGCCTCGCGCTCCTCATCGGACAGCGGGCCGTCGGCGAGGCCGATCCGGACCGCGTCGGCCAGGAACCATTCCGGAGCCGGCATGGTCAGCTGGACCGCCAGCCTTCCCAGCGGCGGGGCGATGTCCGGACCCCGGTCCCTCGCTGAGCGGCCAGATCCACGGTCAGGGCCGCATCGTCGTACCCGGTCAGGCCTGCTGCGAGGAGGACGTCAATCGCCCGGCTCCGCGCCGCCGGGCTGGCCGGGTCGCCGGCCCGCAGCATGGTCGTGACCGCGGCCACGGCCCCGGCCGGCAAGGCCTCCAGCATCGCGGCAATGGTGGGTATCGACAGAACCTCGACCCGGTACCTGGTCCGGCAGCTGCGGCACTGGACGTGCTCGGCAACGCGATCCAGCGGAATCAGCGGAATACGCAGCACGTGAAACCAGCGGCGGCCGACGCAGCGCCGGTATTGCCTGTCCCCGCCGCAGCGCTGGCAATGCAAGGCTCCGCGGCCGGTCGTCCGGAAGTAGAAACGAAGCCCGACCAGACTCAACGACCCACTCCCCCCGCGGCCGGGGCCGCGTACTCGCTACTCGGACATCGATCCAAGTCAGCAGATCATCACACGTCCAAGCGGCGCCAGCACCTCAATCTGGCAAAAGCGGGAGCTGCCGGGTTGGCGGGCATGATCGGGCCGGAGGCGCCGCTTATCCACGCCGACCGCAGGAATTCCGGCAGCGGCTCAGTTAATTCGCGAAAACATCTCGCGCAGGGCGCTTATTCAGCAAGGAAACGCGGTGACCCGAATTGATCTAGCCCGCAATATTCGGTTGCACGGGTGGCGGCGTAAACCCGTTGCCCGTCCACTTGGCAGGCCGGTTGACTGTTGGGGTGCTGATCGAACAGTTCGACCCGGCCACCGAGTCCGGGCGGATGCGGAGCTGCTACCAGGTTCTTGCAGAGTGTGACCGGCTGGACGATCCGAATATGCCGGTCAGGTCGCTGGAGAGCACCGCCGCCTGGTGGGAGCACGGCTTCGGGGGCAGCCCACGGCGGAGCTGGCTGGCTTCAGACTCGCCCGGCGGCGAGATCGTTGGCTGCTACCTGCTGATGCTTCCCGACCGGGAGAACCTGGCGACCGCAACCTGCGCCCTGTACGTCGCGCCCGATGCCCGCCGGTCGGGTCGCGGAAGTGAGCTGCTGGCCCACTGCGCAGGGCAGGCACGCCTGGCAGGCCGGTCCCGGCTAGGCGCTTATGCCAGGGACAGCTCGGCGGGGGCTGCCTTCGCTGCCGCCTTGGGTGCGACCGGCGGTATCGCAGAGGTGTTCCGGCTGCTTGCCGTGGACGCCGCTCTCGGGGCCAGGCTGCCTGGACTGCGTGCAGCTGCCGAACAGCGAGCGGCCGGTTACAAGCTGCTGTCCTGGCTCGGCGAGACACCGCCGCAGTACCTGGACGATTCGGCCAGGCTGAGCGCCGCGATGGTCGATGCCCCTCGGGATGAGGGCACGGACCCGGAGCTGTGGGACGCCGACCGGATCAGGAGAGCTGAGCGGGCTCTCCTGGAAATCGGCCAGTCCGTGTATTGCATCGCGGCGATGCATGAGCAGACCGGTCGCCTTGCTGCCATCACGCAGGTCGGCACCGAGCCCGGCACGCCGGGCTGGGGCTTCCAGTCGCTCACCGCCGTGCTGCCAGAGCACCGCGGCCATCGGCTGGGGCTGCTCGTGAAAGTCGCGATGCTAGAGCTGCTGCTAGCAGACCGGCCGGACGTTCGCCGGATCGTGACCGGGAACGCGGGCCCCAACCAGCACATGATCGCTATCAATGAGCAGCTCGGCTTCGAGGTCGGCTCAGTGCACCGGCGCTGGGAGCTGGACCTGGCGGCTGCCTCAAAGCTCGATTGCAGGCTGACGCGGCGGGCCGGTTAGATGCCGGCATGCAGATGGAGCAGTTTGACGCCACGACCGACCGCGTTCGCCTGCGCGCCTGCTTCGACATGACGCAGGCGGGCTGGCCCGTCGACCATCCGGACGAGCCCTGCTGGCCGTAGCGCTGCTAGCACACTGCGCCGGTGAGACGAGGCGCGCTGGCCGGTCCCGGCTGGTATTCGGTGCTGTCGATGGATCGCCGGGGGCCGCGTTCGCGGCCGCCGTCGGCGCGCGGGCTGGCATCGCGGAGGTCCGCCGGACGCTCACCGTCGACGCCGAGCTCCGTGGCCGCCTTGCCGCCCTGCGCGCGACAGCGGAGCAGCACGCGGGCGGTTATTCACTGCTGTCCTGGCAGACGCCGGCCCCGGCGGAGCATCTGGATCAGCTCGCCCGGATTCATAGCGCGATGGCGGACGCCCCCCGCGACGAAGGGGTGGAGCCGCAAGTCTGGGACGCCGCGCGCATCCGGCATTCGGAACAGACCATGGCCGAGCACGGTCTGACGTGCTACGCCATCGCCGCACGCGACGACGCCACCGGCGAACTCGCCGCGCTGACGGAGATGCTCGTCGAGCCCGACACGCCCGACTGGGCCTTCCAGCAGATCACCGCGGTCCTGCCAGCGCACCGCGGGCACCGGCTGGGCTCAGTCGTAGAAGCCGAGCCGTCGCAGCTGACGCGGGTCGCGCTGCCAGTCCTTGGCGACCTTGATCCGAAGGTCGAGGTAGACCCGGGTGCCGAGCAGCGCCTCGATCTGACGGCGCGCGGTCGTGCCGACCTCCTTGAGCCGAGCGCCCTTGGCGCCGAGCACGATCGCCTTCTGGCTCGGCCGTTCCACGTACATGACCGCGTGCACGTCGATCAGGTCGTCCCGGCCATCCCGCCGTCCCAGCTCCTCGACCACGACCGCGATTGAATGCGGCAACTCGTCCCGCACGCCCTCGAGGATGGCCTCCCTGATGAGCTCGGCGACAAGCTGCTGTTCGGGCTCGTCGGTCAGCTCGCCGTCGGGGTACAGCGGGCGGCCGGGCGGCAGGTGGGAGACCAGCACATCGGACAGCACGTCCAGCTGGAATCCGGCCACGGCAGAGACAGGGACGACATCCGCCCAGTCCCCCAGGTCGCCCACCGCTGCCAGCTGAGCAGCGGCCTGCTCGCGCGTCGCCTGGTCGGTCTTGGTCATGATCGCCACCACCGGCGTCTTGCCGACGCTGGTCAGCTCGGCGGCCAGGTACTTGTCGCCCGGACCGATCCGCTCAGTGGCCGGTAGGCAGAACCCGATCACGTCGACTTCGGTCAGAGTGGATCTGGCCAGGCTGTCCAGCCGCTCGCCGAGCAGCGTCCGGGGCCGGTGCAGACCGGGCGTATCGATAATGATCAGCTGCGCGTCGGGGCGGTGCACTATGCCGCGAATAGCCCGTCTCGTGGTCTGCGGCCGGCTGCTGGTAATGGCCACCTTGGAGCCGACCAGTGCGTTCATGAGCGTGGACTTGCCGACATTGGGCCGCCCGGCGAAGCATGCGAAGCCGGACCTGAACTCTGCCGTGGCCTCCGCCGGAGTGTCGCCCTGTCCCACCCCGCGATTCTCCCCTACCAGGGCGCTCCGGGCCTAACCCGACGGCCGCGAGCCGCCTGCGCACTCGCTAGCAGAATGTGACGCTCGGCCCCGCCCGCCAGGACAGACTGTGACGCCTATAGCTCTACCGTGACGCTTAGCGTCATAATCGCGCCCCGAACTACCCCTTTTGCCCAGCGCTAAGAGTCGCAATTCCGGTGGAAGAGTCACACTTGGGGCTCGGACGAGATCCAAGCGCTAGGTGATCTCCGCCGCGGTTGGCACGACCAGGGCTGCGAGCGCCAGTCCGACGAGAACCAGGCCGACGACACTGACCGGCGGCAGGCGTTCTCCGAGTACGGCAAAGCCGAGTATCGCGGCCACGACCGGTTCCGCGAGACCCAGCGTCACGGCCACCGGGGCGGACAGGTTCCTGAGGCCGTGCCCGTAGAGCAGATAGGCCACCGCGGTCGTGACCACGCCGAGGTACGTGACAACGGCGAGACCGCGCCCGCTGAGCACCCAGCCGGGTGACGTGGCCGCTAGCACCGGGGCGAGCAGGACGGCCGCTCCGCCGAAGAGCATGCCCATCACGGCGGTCTCCGGATGGCCGCCTGAGATCAGCCGGGCGGCAGTGACCGCGTAGACGGCGTAGCAGAGCCCCGCCGCCAGCGCCAGCGTGATCCCGGCCGGATCAGCCCCGGCGGCCGTGCCAGCTGTGACCAGCACCGTGCAGCCCGCCACCGCGGCGGCCGTTGCCAGCATCCACCGCAGGCCGAGTCTGGGACCGCCAGCCAGCCGGGTCAGCATCCCGGTGAACACTGGCGCGCTGCCGATGGCCACCACCGTGCCGATAGCCACGCCGGTGATCCGGACGGCCGCGAAGAAGAAGACCTGATAGCCGCCCACGGCGGCCGCCGCCAGAACCAGCGCGTTTCTGATCCGGCCGCCGGCCGACAGCAGCACGCCGACAGTGCGCCGACGCTCGGAAGTCAGCAGCGCAATCCCGAGCAGTAGCCCGCCGCCCAGCAAGATCCGCGCTGCGCCTATCGACGCCGCGCTGGCCCCCGCCGGGGCGAAGTGCGCGGCCGTGCCTGTACTGCCCCATGCAGCCGCGCCGACCAGGACCGCTACTGCGCTGCCTGCCGGCGGCCGGGTAGCGCGCCGTGGCGAGCCCGGCCGGGTCGCGACGGAAGGCTGCACGCGTGACCAGGCACTCAGTTACGCACGCAGCACGGTCAGGACCGTGCCGTCTGGCGCGGCATGAAACACGACGGCTTCCGGACCGAGCTCGCGGACTGCAGCAAGGTCGCCGGGGTCCGGCCTGCCCCCGTCGGTGACGAGAGCAGCAGCTTCCAGGCTCGACGCGCCGCTGGAGACCGCCATTGCGACCGCAAGATGGAGCGCGGAAAGCTGGAGTGATGGCAGCGCGACCGCAGCCGCCGCGTACGTGCGCCCCGTCTCATCGCGAACAGCCGCGCCCTCAGCCGCAGCCACCCTGGCCCTCGCGGCGCGGGCCAGGGTGATGATCTTGACGTCTTCGGGGCCGGGAACCTCCGGCGCCTCCTCGCTCACGCTGCTGATGATAGACCGGACCGGGCTCGGGCCAAGCGCAGGCCACGGCTGGCAGCCGCACACGCTTGATTGAGGCCCGGAAGGGGCGCGCCAGATATCCGAAATCGCGAATTAATATCCCGATCACGGTGGTTTCGCAGCCTTGACTTTGAGCTGCCTGTGCTTTCGCTAGCCGGATTTTGAGCTGACATCAGAAAACCATTGGTTTCGCCTGACGGCACGAAGGCTATGGAGCAAAGGCAAGCTGTCAACCGCGGTGTCGCTCTGCGCGTCTCTCCTATGCACGGCACCTGGAAATGGCCGGACGCGGCCAGTGTGCCGGCAGCATGCTCACGCAGGGGTGTGTCGCAGAGAGCGGGCAATGGCCGAGAATCTAACTGTTCCTGAACCACTGCAGGTCGGCCAGGTTGCTCAGGTCGCCACTCCTAGCATCCCGGCATGGACGAGGACTTACCTGCGCCAGGTCGCCATCGCTGACGCCTGCTGCGCCCTAGCGGCCGGGCTCGTGGCGTTCGAGGTGCGGTTCGGCGGCGATACCGCCGGCGCTACGGCCTACTTCTGGCTCGCGCTCTCGCTGCCGGTCCTCTGGCTTGCCACTCTGATGCTGGCGGGCGCTTACGACGCCCGGTTCATCGGGGTAGGAACGGATGAGTTCCGCCGGGTCGTGAATACCGGTATCTGCCTGACCGCAGCCGTGGCGCTGGTCGCGTACGCCAGCAAGACCGAGATAGCCCGCGGCTACGTGGTCGTGTCGCTGCCGTGCGTGACGGCGTTTGACCTGCTCGCGAGGTACGCGCTGCGCAAACGACTGCATCGCATGCGTGAGCTCGGGAACTGCATGCGAAAGGTCGTGGTCGTCGGGCATCCGGACGTCATCGCTGATCTCACCAAGGTCCTGCGGCGAGACACCTATCACGGCCTCTGGGTGGTGGCAGCGTGCGTACTCGGACCGGACTGCCCGAAGATGATCGACGGCATCCCCGCGGTCGGCGGCCTCGGCAACGTTGTCAGCCTCGTTCAGCGAACGCGGGCCGACACCGTGGCAGTGCTGGCCTGCCCCGAGATGAGCGGCGCGCGCTTGCGAGATCTTGCCTGGGCACTGGAGAAGTCCGGAACGGATCTGTGCGTGGCGCCAGCGCTGCTGGACGTCGCAGGGCCGAGGACCACGATCAGGCCGACAGCCGGCCTGCCGCTGCTGCACATGGACCATCCGGAGTTCTCTGGCGTCCCTCGGCTGATCAAGTCAGCATTCGACCGCGCACTCGCCATTTCTGCGCTCGCGCTGCTGTTGCCGTTCCTTGTCGCCATTGCCCTCGCGATCAGGCTTGGCGATGGCGGGCCGGCCTTCTTCCGCCAGATCAGGGTCGGCAAGGACGGCAGGCCGTTTACGCTCTACAAATTCCGCACCATGGTCGTCGATGCCGAGCTGCGGCTGGCCGAGCTGATCGCGCTCAACGACAGCGACGGTGCGCTGTTCAAGATGCGGAAGGATCCTCGCATCACGCCGGTGGGAAGCTGGCTGCGCCGTCACTCACTCGACGAGCTGCCCCAGCTGATCAACGTGATGAAGGGCGATATGTCGCTGGTCGGACCGCGCCCCGCGCTTCCGCAGGAGGCGGAGTCCTACGGCAATCACGTCCGGCGGCGGCTGGCGGTGAAGCCTGGCATTACCGGCTTGTGGCAGGTCAACGGGCGGTCCGACCTTCCCTGGGATGAGGCAGTCCGGCTTGACGTCCGGTACGTGGAGAACTGGTCATTCGTGCTAGACCTCCAGATCTTGTGGAAGACCTGGGCTGCCGTGACTAACGGCAAAGGTGCCTACTGACAACGGATCTGACCGAGGCCGCCGGCCTTGGCTAGTCCTGCGGCGGCCGGGCCGCGGCGACCCCGTTCCCCGCATTGTTCCTGGTAGTGCCTGCGACAGCAGGGCTGTCGCCCTGCGGTTTGCTGCTCTGCTGCTTGACGGCCGGATGAGCTCCTGCGTCAGGCTCGCTTTCGGTATCCAGGCGCTGCACGGTCACGGTGCCGATCCGGTTCCTGCGGCCGGTCAGGTTCTCGGCGGTCAGCCGCAGCCCGGACACGGTCGCGACGGACCCGGCGATCGGGACCTTGCCAAGCTGATGCGCCAGCAGGCCGCCCACCGTCTCGACGTCCTCGGCATCGATGCTGACGTGGAACAGCTCTTCTAGCTCCTCCACCGACAGCCGCGCGCTGACCCGGGCCGAGCCGTCGTCCAGCCACTCCACCGGCGGCCGCTCCCGGTCATACTCGTCCGCGATCTCGCCGACAATCTCCTCGAGGATGTCCTCGATCGTGACCAGGCCGGCCGTCCCGCCGTACTCGTCGATCACGATCGCCACATGGACATGCCGCGCCTGCATCTCCCGGAGGAGGTCATCGATCGGCTTGCTCTCCGGCGCGAACGTAGCCGCCCGCATGATCGTCTCGACCGTCTCGACCGATTCGCCCTCAGGGTGCTCATGGATGCGCGTCATGATGTCCTTGAGGTAGGCGATGCCCACGATGTCGTCCAGGTTCTCGCCGATCACCGGAATCCGGGAGAAGCCGCTGCGCAGCGCGAGCGACAATCCCTGCCGCAGCGTCTTGCCCCGCTCCACGAACACCATCTCGGTGCGCGGCACCATGACCTCCCGCACGATCGTGTCACCCAGCTCGAACACCGAGTGGATCATGGCACGCTCGCCCGGCTCGATGATCTGGCGCTGCTCCAGCAGGTCGACCAGGCCGCGCAGATCCTCCTCCGCGCCGGACTGTGCGTCCCGGTCGCGCCTCCCCTGGCCCGGCGCCATCGCTGACCCGGCCGCCGCCAGCAGCCTGGGCAACGGCCCGAGCAGCCGGAGCACCGGGCGCAGCACGGTCCCGGCGGCGCTGGCCACCTTGACCGGTTCGCGCCGGCCGATGCTGCGCGGGATCACCCCGGCGAGCAGGTAACTGGCCACGGTCATGGCGACGGCGGTGATCAGGAAGGCCTTCCAGCTCACGCCCAGCCAGGCCACCAGGACGGCGGTGACAAGAACGGCGGCGCCGATCTCTGCCGCGACTCTCATCAACTGCACAACCGAGAGGTAACGGGGCGCATCCGCCAGCACCGCCTGCAGCGGCTCCGCGGACTCACCGGCTGATCGGCCCAGTTCCTTGGCTCCCGCCCTCGACAGGCGCAGCAGGGCCGTCTCGACGCTCGTGCACCAGCCGGCTAGCAGCATGAGCGCTAGCGCCGCGACAAGCAGCCAACCCACGGTGCCGTTACACCGACCCTTCTGACTTCCCCCGGGCGCTGTGCCCCCGGGCGCCGTTCCCCCTGGCGCTATCCCCGCTGCCGTTGCGTCCGCTGCCGTTGCGACCGCTGCCGCCGTCGGCGCGCTCGGCCTCGCCCGCATCCCGTTCGGCCCGCCAGGACGCAAGCAGCCGGTCCTGCAGCCCGAACATGGTGGCGTGCTCCTCCGGATCAGCATGGTCGTAGCCGAGCAGGTGCAGGATCCCGTGCGTGCACAGCAGATCGATCTCGTCCTGGACGTCGTGGTCGGCCTCGGCCGCCTGCGCCGCCGCTACCTGCGGGCAGATGACCACGTCACCGAGCAGTACATCGGCGGTATCCGCGTCGGGCGAGCCATGATCACCGTGACCACCGCCGGGTTGGGGCAGCCTGAGCTCATCCATCGGGAACGCCAGCACGTCTGTCGGGCCCTCCTCGCCCATCCAGCGCACGTGCAGCTCGGTCATGGCCGGCTCGTCCACCAGCAGTACCGACAGCTCGGCGAGCGGATGCACCCGCATGTCATCCAGGACGTGCCGGGCAAGGCCCGCTAGCAGTGACGCGTTGACGTCGATGCCCGACTCGTTGGCGATCTCAATGCTCATCTGGTCCCCTGGCTCCGTTGGCCCAGCTCCCGCGGCCCGGACTCGCCGGCCACGGCTCGGCCGGTCACCGGCCGCGGTAACCGTCCCGTCGCGGTCGTCCGGCCGGCAGTCGGCCGGGCTCGGCGGCAGCCCGCAGGGCGTCATACCTCTCGTAGGCGTCAACAATGTCCGCCACTAGCTTGTGCCGGACTACGTCGTGGCTGGTCAGCCGTGAGAAATACACATCCTCGACGCCGTCGAGTATGTCCTGGACCTGCCGGAGTCCGCTGGCGGTCCCGGCCGGGAGGTCCACCTGGGTGATGTCGCCAGTCACGACGATCTTGGAACCGAAGCCGAGGCGGGTCAGGAACATCTTCATCTGCTCGGTCGAGGTGTTCTGAGCCTCGTCCAGGATGATGAAAGAGTCGTTAAGGGTGTTGTGGGTAAGCAGGAAGTCCTCGGTGACGTATAGCGAATCGGCTGCCGCCACGGCGATGCAGACGGCTTCTGCCACGCCCGCCGGTTCGATGCTCTCGATGAACCGCTGTGGGTGACCCCCGCCAGTGGCTAGGTATGACGCCAGCTTCCGGCCGAGCCGGAAGGGCCGGATATCGGCCGGAAGCCGAATATCTAGAACGTATGCGTCATTACGGTAATGAACAGCTCGGCCATTGGCGAGACCGGGGGTGCGCCCCAGGGCAGGACGGGTGCGGACGTAGGCAACGCCGCCGAGCGACCTGACCAAGAAGAGTACGTCATCAGCAAGCTGCCGCGAGGTGGTCGTGTACTGGATGCGGCACGTCCTGTCCTGCTGCGTAATAGGGCCGCCATCGGTGTCCAGCAAGCCCTGCAAGACACCGAGACGGACCTCCGCCGAGTTGTACAGGTAGACCTCGGGAACGAACTTAGTCTCGGACCTCGTGCCGTGCAGTCCAAGCAGACGCGCAACGCCTGTCACTGCGTTCTCGATATTGACTGCTTGCCCAGGCAGCCTGACCCCGCTGAGCACGTAGTCTGGACCGCTCTTATAGCGGACCGTGATGCCCGGCACTAGCTCCCCGAGAGCCATCGCGAGGTCCAGGTCACGTGTTGCGAACGACGGGGTCGTGCTCCCCGTGAGGCAACCATCCCCAAGCAGAAGCCCCAGCGCGTACGGGTCTATCGGCACAACTCGGGCAGGAAAGTACGCCGGCGCACCAAGAAGGGGTAGCTCGTACCGGTGATAGTGGTTCGCCCGAAGGTTCCCCATCATCTCGTGTGTCGTGAGGACGCGCAGCGGCTTGCCTCGGCGGCGGTCATCGCGAGTTGCAACAGCCCAGAGGTGGTCAGCCGAGCAGAGCGTCGAGGCGCCGTCCTGAGCCGTCACCCTGAGGATGTCTTTCTCGCCTTGCGGGTACACGCCGATTACAGGCGTTGGTTCACCGCCGGACCCCGTGATCAGGTCACCGACGGCTAGCTCGCCAATTGGCCGAAACCCCGCGGGGGTGAGCACTGCCGTGTCGACAGGCTGCGCCCTGCCTCGCATATACGCCAGCGGCGCAATCTCGATCGTCCCGGCCGCCATCAGGCGCGGGATCGAGTCAGGATCGACCATGTCGTGGAGGGCGTCATACAGGGGCCGCAGGTAAGGGTCGATTTTCTCGTACAGGGTTCCGGGCAGGAAACCCAGGCGCTCCCCGGCTTCGACCGCCGGGCGGGTCAAGATGATCCGGTTGACTTCCTTGGCCTGCAGCGCCTTGACCGCCTTGGCCATCGCCAGGTACGTCTTGCCAGTGCCCGCCGGGCCGATCGAAAAGACGACCGTGTGGACGTCGATGGCATCGACGTAGCGCTTCTGGTTCAGCGTCTTAGGCCGGATGGTCCGGCCGCGGCTGGACAGGATGTCAAGGGTCAGCACCTCGGCGGGCCGGGCTCCGGTCTTCCGCCGCAGCATCGAGACGCTGTGTTCGATGGAATCTGCGGTCAGCTCGGCGCCGGCCGCCACCAGCTGGATCAGCTCATCAAACAGCCGGGCAGCTACCGCAGTCTCGGCGCCGGGACCGGTGATCGTCACCTCGTTGCCCCGTACGTGAAAGTCCGCATTGACCGCATTTTCAATCACTCGGAGCAGCTCATCGCCGGAGCCAAGCAGGCCCACCATCGAGTGCTCGTCCGGGATCACGATCCTGACCTGAGCCTGGTCGATGCCAGCCCGGTCCGTCTCTGCCCGGCCGCGGCCAGCCCGATCATCGGCGGAGCGGCTGCCACCAGCCCCGTTCGCAGGGCCGGCAGCTGCTACGCCATTCTTTCCGGCCCCGGCCCTGCCCGAACCGCCGTTTCCAGCTCGGCTGCCGGCAGTCCCGCCGTTTGCAGCACCGCTGTTTGATGCACCGGTGCCCGCAGCACCGCGACCTCGGGACTGCCCGCCCCGGCGCGAATCGGTCGGATTGTTAGTCAATGGCTCTTCCCTGCCGCGGCGCCCTCACTGGCCCGGCTCGTTGGCCATGATATCCACCTGGCCCGATTAGCTCAGCCGGGCGGCCACGTCATCGGGCGCCCGCCGAGGATGTGCGCATGGACATGGCCCACCGTCTGGCCGCCGTTAGCGCCGGTGTTGAACACAACCCGGTAGCCCGAATCGGCGATACCCTCGGCGACCGCGACCTCATGCGCGTGGGCTGCGATGTCGGCGAGCAGGCTGTCTCCGGCCGCCGCGAGCTCAGCCAGATTGGCGTGGTGGGCTCGCGTAATAACGAGCACGTGTACGGGTGCTTGCGGATTGATATCGCGGAAGGCGACCGTCCGCTCGGTGCTCGAAACTACCGTTGCTGGTATTTCGGCGGCCGCGATGGCGCAAAACAGGCACTCAGGCACGCGGTAGATCTTAACGTGTGCCCGGCCTGGAACGCTGCCGACATATATGGTGGCCGTACTGCGAACCCACGGTGCACCACCCCTCTGGTGCAGCGGCCTCGCCAGTTTCTGGCTTCCGTCGCTCAGGGATGAGTCATGCGCGGGCGCTGTTGCGAAGGCATTGGATGTGGGTGTTGGGGGAAGTGCGGGTCGTGAGGCGAGCGGGACCGATGAGTAAACATCGGCTATACCCGTGATGACAGCCGGTGAACCTTCGGACGTGCCTTCGCGTCCAATACACGTGACCGAAACCCTGGTAGCGGATGTCGCACTGGGTTCAGTTCCGGTCGACGTAGAAGCCGAGCGGGCTGTGACCGAGCTATACGCGAGTCACTACCGCTCGCTGGTGCGGCTCGCAGCCTTGCTGGTGCGCGATATCCCAACCGCGGAGGAAGTAGTGCAGGACTCGTTTGTCGCGATGCATGGTGGCTGGCGCCGCCTCCGCGACAGCGACAAGGCCCTGTCCTACCTCCGGCAGGCGGTGGTGAACCGATCACGCTCGGTACTGAGACACCGGGTCGTCGTGGATCGGAACGCGCCCGCGCCCCCGCCGGACATGCCTAGCGCCGAGCACGGAGCCATCGCGCTCTTTGAGCGGTCGGCCGTTATCTCGGCCCTCCGAACGCTGCCCGCCAGGCAGCGCGAGGCCCTTGTGCTACGGTTCTACGCCGATATGTCCGAAGCTCAGATCGCTGACGCCATGCAGATCAGCCGCGGCGCCGTCAAGAGCCATACAGCGCGAGCAATGCAGGCGCTCCGAACCGTGCTGGAGCGTGACGTATGAGCACGCTCAGTGAACGCGAGGCAGCACTCCGGAGGGCACTGCAAAGTGCAGCCGCGAGCATCGAGCCGGCGCATGATGGCCTTGAGCGCATCCAGGCCAGGTTGCGGCGGCCGCGACCAACGGTCATCGCCTGGCTTGAGGCGGCATGGACCGACTTCTACCTGCGTGCCCGCGCCGGGCTGCAGACGGCCGGCCCGCTGGTGGCGGGCGACTTGCGCCAGATCTGGGAGCGGTTCGGGCCAGCGTCGGCGCCAGGCCGGGGCCGGGCGCTCAGATGGCTTCGCCCGCTCGCCGCGCTCAGCCTGGCGGCCTTCGTCTTCGGAGCCGGCACCTACGTGGGACTCAATAGTTCGGCCCTGTTCCCCTCCGCCCCGTCACTGAATTCGGGGACCGTCGGCCCAGGCGCTGGCAACCGCGGCGGGCACGGCAGCCAGGGGCCCGACGGCTCTGGATCGCCGGTCAGCTCACGCGGCCCGTCCGGCAGCTCGACGAGTCCGTCGGATTGCAGGAAGGCCCGCAAGACGCCGAGCTACTTGCAGCCGACTTCCACGGCGAGCGGCTCGACGAGCCCGACGTCCACCGGCTCGCCGACGCCGACGATCACGCCGTCGTCAACGCCCACGCCAACCCCATCATCAAGCTCCAGCACGACCCCGAGCGTGGCCAACACCACGGCGGCGACTGGCGGGGGCACTAACGGCGCAGCGGGCACTGGCCAGCCGGGCACCACAGCCGGGTTGAGCGCTGGGGATACGGTCGGCACCTCGCACGCCAGGACAACCACAAAGAGCTCGTCGACGGATAAGACCCCGGCGCACTCCAAGGTCTCGCCGTCAGCGACGGCCTCGGCGAGCCCATGCGCAACCAAGACGACCGCTGTGTTCAGGCCGCCAGAGGTGGTGCGGCCTCCGGCCGGGCACGGAACAAACGGCGCGGCCAGCGCCCAGCTGGTAGCCGCCAGGCTTGAGGCAACGGGCGCTGCGGCACGGCTGAACCGGCACCTCGCAACCTGACGCCGGGTCGGCCGATCAGCCCAGCGCGCCCGAGCCCTGCGCCCGATCAGCCCTGTGCGCCCGATCAGCCCTGTGCGCCTGGCCACCGCGAGGTCCGGCTCAGCAGAATGCCGGCTGCTACAACGCCCGCCGTGGATGCCCTCAGGACCGTCGGGCCGAGCCCGGCTGGCACCGCGCCCGCCTTCGTGAAGGCATCGGCCTCAGCTGCCGATACGCCGCCCTCGGGACCGACTACCAGGACGATTTCGCCCGCCGTAGGCAGCCTGACCGCGGTCACCGGCTCAGCAGCATCGGGATCGAGCACGATCGCAAGGCTCGCGCCAGCGACACGTCGCGTCGCGTCAGCGAGATCGGCCTGCTCTGTTACTTCCGGGAACCAGCCCCGCCTGCTCTGCTTTGCAGCCTCCTCGGCCGCCGAGTTCCAGCGGGCCCGCGACCTGACCGCCCGTTCGCCGCGCCACACCGCCACCGACCGCTCGGCCGCCCAGGGCACGATGGTGTCCGCGCCGACTTCGGTCAGCAGCTCGACGGCGAGCTCGCCGCGATCCCCCTTAAGGATCGCTTGCAGCACCGTGACGTGCGGTTGTGGTCGCGCTACCGTCCGCCTGGTCAGCACAGTCAGCTCTAGCTCACCCGGCCGCGCCGCAGCGACCACGCATTCGGCAACGGTCCCGGCCCCGTCAGTGACATCTGCGCGCTCACCGGGACCGAGCCGCCGAACGGTACTGGCGTGCTTGCCCTCCCGGCCGCGCAGAGTCAGGCTCTCGCCGGCCAGGTCCGCCGCGGCGGCGACGAAGACGGGCGGCCTCAGGAGCGGCCGGCCCTGAGGTCAGCGGCCGTTGAACGCATCTCGCAGCCGGCTGAAGAAGCCCTGCTGGCCAGGCGCGAACTTACCGGGCGGAGCCTCCTCGCCGCGGAGCTTGGCCAGCTGCCGGAGCAGTTCTTCCTGCTCGGGCTCAAGCTTGGTAGGCGTCTCGACGGTGACGTGAATGATGAGATCGCCCCGACCGGTGCTGTTGAGGCGCTCGGTGCCGTGGCCGTACATAGGGATTGCGTGGCCTGACTGCGTTCCCGGCCTGATGTCTAGGTCAGCGGGCCCGTCCAGCGTCTCGACCTGGAGCGACGCGCCAAGCGCGGCGGCCACCATGGGGATCGTGACGGTGCAGTGCAGGTCGTCGCCCTGGCGCTCGAAGATCGGATGCGGACGCTGCACGATCTCCAGGAACAGATCGCCGGGCGGTCCGCCGCCCGGACCAACCTCGCCCTCGCCGGCCAGCTGGATGTGCGTGCCGTCCTCGACGCCGGCCGGAATGCGCACCTTGATCGTGCGCCTGGTCCTGACCCGGCCATCACCGTCGCACTCCGGGCAAGGCCGGCGGATCACGGTACCGAAGCCGCCACAGCCCGGGCACGGCCTCGAGGTCATCATCTGGCCGAGGAACGACCGGGTGACCTGGCTAACCTCGCCACGCCCGTTGCAGACGTCGCAAGTGACCGGGTGAGTTCCTGGCGCGGATCCCTCGCCTGAGCAGGTCGGGCAGACCACTGCCGTGTCGACGACCAGCTCCCTGGTGGTGCCGAAAGCACACTCCGCCAGGTCCAGGTCGACGCGGATCGTGGCGTTGCGCCCTCTCCGGGCCCGGCTGCGCGGACCCCGCTGGGCGGCTCCGCCGCCGAAGAACGCGTCCATGAGGTCGCTGAACGGGAATCCGGCCGCGCCGAAGCCTGCCGCGCCCGCACTGCGCTGAGCGTAGGGGTCCGCACCGAGGTCGTACATCTGGCGCTTCTCCGGATCGGACAGCACCTCGTACGCCTGGGTGACCTCCTTGAACCGCTCCTGCAGCTGCGGGTCCGGGTTGACATCCGGGTGCAGCTCCCTAGCCAGGCGTCGGTAGGCCTTCTTGATCTCGTCCGGACCGGCTTCGCGCCGGACGCCGAGAATCCCGTAATAGTCGTTCGCCACCGGCATTCCTAGGACTCCGCCAGGATCTGGCCTACGTATCGTGCCACTGCGCGTACCGCTCCCATCGCCGTCGGGTAGTCCATCCGGGTCGGACCCAGCACTCCGAGCCTGGCCAGCACCTGGTCGCCAGCGCCGTATCCGGTGGCAACTAGCGAGGTGCTCCGCAGTCCCTGCACGTCATTCTCCGATCCGATGCGGACCGTGACCGATGCCTGGTCACTCGACTCGCCGAGCAGGTGCATCAGGACTACCTGTTCCTCCAACGCCTCGAGGACCTCGCGCAATCCCCTCGAGAAGTCGGCCTGCGTGAGATTTGCAGCACCGCCGACGACCACCCGCTCATCATGCCGCTCCACGAGCGTCTCGACGATCACGGAAAAGATGGCCGCAGCGTTCGGCCGCTCGAGCATGCTCACCCGTTCGGGCAGCTCAGCCACCACAGAGGGGACGTCGGCGAGCTTGCGCCCGTCAAGGCAGGCATTGAGTACCGCCCGGAGCTGGGTAATCGACTCCTCGCCGATATCGGCCGGAAGCTCGACCGTGCGCTGCTCGACCCGGCCGGTGTCGGTGATCAGCACCAGCAGTAGCCGGCGGTCCGTCAGCGGGACCAGCTCGATGTGCCGCACGGCGGACCTGGTCAAGGACGGGTACTGCACCACGGCGACCTGCCTGGTGAGCTGGGCGAGCAGCCGGACCGTCCGCATGACGACGTCGTCTAGGTCATAGGCACCGGCCAGGAAGGTCTCGATCGCCCGCCGCTCGGCCGCCGACAGCGGCTTGACGCCGGACAGCCGGTCGACGAACAGCCGGTAGCCGTGCTCGGTGGGTATCCGGCCGGCGCTGGTATGCGGCTGGACGATATAGCCCTGGTCTTCCAGCACTGCCATGTCGTTACGGATGGTTGCCGGGGAGACGTCCAGGTTGTGCCGGTCCACGAGCGTCTTGGAGCCGACCGGCTCGTTCGTGGAGACAAAGTCCTCCACGATCGCGCGGAGAACCGCCAGCTTCCTGTCGTCGAGCACGCAGCACCTCCCCTTGGCACTCCTGCGTCCTGAGTGCCAATTGTATGGCCGATCTCAGGCCACGGGACAGATCAGCGGCGCTGACCGGTTACCCAAAAAGGCACATATCAGTCCGGCTAGTCACCGGTCAAGCTCGGTCGGGTAGTCCGAGAAATGGCGATCCGCCGGACGTCCGTGTCCTGCGCCCGAATCATGGGCCACCTGGACGACTTGGCACCCGTTCGGTGCCCCGCAAAATTCACGAACAAGGATAAAGCTTCGCATTCAAGCGCTGAAACGGGTGCGAAGTCACGCCGAGCCGCTCAGTCGGTCAGGTCCCGGATGACCGCGTCGGCGAGCAGACGGCCCTTCCTGGTCAGCCGGACGGTGCCCCGGTCAAGCGCCTCCTGGCAGGCCAGGCCGGCCGCGACCGCCCGGCGAGCGGCCGACAGCCCGGTCGGGCTGAGCTCCTGCACGGGGCAGCCCGAAGCCAGCCTGGTCGCGAGCATGATCCGCTCGGTGGCCCGCTCGGCATCACCCAGGACTTCCCGCGCCTGGCCAGGGCTCAGGCCAGCGCTGATGCGCTGCGCGTAGGCCGAGGGGTGCCGGACGTTCCACCAGCGCGTGCCGCCGGCGTGGCTGTGCGCCCCTGGCCCGATCCCCCACCAGTCCCCGCCTGTCCAGTACAGCCGGTTGTGCCGGCACTCCGATTGCGCGCTGGCTGCCCAGTTCGACACCTCATACCAGCGCAGGCCCGCCGCTTCTAGCCGCGCATCGGCGATCAGGTAACGATCGGCCAGCACGTCGTCATCGGGCATCGGCAGCTCGCCGCGCCTGATCCTGGCCGCGAGCCGGGTCCCCTCCTCCACGATGAGCGAGTAGGCGGAGATATGGTCCGGCCCGGCTGCTAGCGCCCGGTCCAGCGACGTCTCCCAGTCCGCATCGCTCTCGCCCGGCGTCCCGTAGATCAGGTCGAGGCTGACCTGGCCGAACCCGGCTGCCCGGGCCCAGGCCACGCACTGCTCGGGCCGGCCGGGCTGGTGCACCCGATCCAGCACGGCCAGTACGTGCGGCACCGCGCTCTGCATGCCGAGTGAGATGCGGGTAAGGCCGCCGGCCCGCAACTCCGCCAGCGTCCGCTCGTCCACGGTTTCCGGGTTGGCCTCCGCAGTTACCTCGACGCCGTCGGCAAGCCCGAGCTCGGCGTCGATCGCGCGCAGGATTGCCGCAAGGTCCGCAGGCGGCAGCAGCGTCGGAGTCCCGCCACCGAAGAAGACGGTCTGCACCGGACCGGCGCGGCCCCCCAGGACCTTCGCCGCGAGCCTGATCTCGTCGATAGCCAGCCCCGCGTAGGAATCCCGGGAGCCGCCGGAGCCGAGTTCCGTGGCGGTGTAGGTGTTGAAGTCGCAGTAGCCGCATCTGGTCAGGCAGAACGGCACGTGCACGTAGACCCCGAACGGCGCCCTGCCGAGCCGGCCAAGGGCGGCCTCAGGCAGGTGACCGTCGGCCGGAACTGCCTCGCCAGCGGGTGGCTGGCCGGCCATGTCAGCAGCCTCCGCTGATTAGCACGTCCGGCTGAGCATGGCCGCGCCGATCGCGTCCCATTTCGTGCCCCGTCCAGCTACCTGCAGCAGCCTGCTCATGATCTCCCGATCGCCGTAGAAGGCCCGCATCGACTCGGCCACCGTGACTGGCTGGTCCGGGCGGCTCAGCACGGTCAGGTCATCCCCGGCCTGCACGTTTCCCTCCAAGAGCACCCGCAGGTAGGCACCAGGCCGTCCTGCGTCGGCGAACCGCTTCACCCAGTTCGGCTCATCCAGCCAGGATTTAAACGTAACGCACGGGATCCGCGGCGCCGTCACCTGAACCAAAGCGGAGCCGACGCGCCATGTCTCCCCGATCAGGGCGGCGCTGACATCGATTCCTGCCGTGGTGAGATTCTCGCCGAAGGTCCCGTCGGGCAGCTCGCGGCCGAGCCGCTCGGTCCACCAGTCCAGGTCCTCCCTGGCGTAGGCGTACAGGGCCTGGTCGTGACCGCCGTGGTTCTCCTCGTCGGCCTGCTCGTCGCCGTCCAGGCCGATCAGTTGCACGGCTACCGGGCCGTCGGCCGGCCGCTTGTCGATGGCAGAACGGCCGGGCTTGCCGCCGATGAGCAGATCGGCCTCCCGGCCGCGGTTCACTGAGATCACCCGAGCCGCCGGCATGCCCTGACGGTAACCGACCACACTGCGACCGTCGAACCCAACTGACATGAGGGCCACAGCACGAGCGAACATTTCGGTCCAACTGCTCGCTGGTGCAGCCGCGCTGGCCGATACTGAAGGCATCAGCGCGGGGTGGCCGTTCTCGAGGGGAAGCGATGAGCTCAGGTTCCGAGGATCAGCCCGGGCCCGATCAGCCCGGCCAGGGTCACTTCGGCCAGGGTCAGTTCGGCCAGCAGCCGGGCTGGCCACCGCAGCCTCCGCCCGGTCCCTACGGCCAGCCGGGCGCCGGGTGGCAGCCCCCTTATCCGTATGGCCCGACGGATCCCTACGCGCAGGGCACCGGCTGGCCCCAGGCGCCGCGTCGCGGGACGAACTCCCTGGCCATCGCGGCGCTCGCCTGCGCAGTGGGGCAGGTCATCGCCGGTCCGTTCGCTGGCATCGCCGCCATCGTGCTGGGCGTGATGTCGCTGAGGCAGATCGAGGCGTCGGGCGAGGACGGCCGCGGCATGGCCATAACGGGCCTCGTACTTGGCATCGTCGGCCTGATCATCGCCGTCTTCTTGCTGATCTTCATAGTCGCGCTGTTCCACGGAGTAGCAACGAACTTCAACAACCCGAACGGCTTCCCGACCGGCTTCCCGAACGGCTGAGGGCACCCGCTCCGCGTCTTAAGAGCGCTTCTTGTCCGGCGGCCCTTCGCTGGATAGTGCCGCAACGAAGGCCTCCTGCGGCACCTCGACGCGGCCGATGACCTTCATCCGGCGCTTGCCTTCCTTCTGCTTCTCCAGCAGCTTGCGCTTACGGGTGATGTCTCCGCCGTAGCACTTGGCCAGCACGTCCTTGCGGATGGCGCGGATGTTCTCGCGGGCGATGATCCGGGAGCCGATGGCGGCCTGGATCGGCACCTCGAACTGCTGACGCGGGATCAGCTCCTTGAGCTTGGCCGTCATCGACAGGCCATACTCCCGTGCCTTCTCGGTGTGCACGATCTGACTGAACGCGTCCACCGGCACGCCCTGCAGCAGGATGTCCACCTTGACCAGGTCGGACTCTTGCTCGCCGGCAGGCTCGTAATCGAGGGACGCGTAACCGCGGGTCCGCGACTTCAGCTGGTCGAAGAAGTCGAAGATGATCTCTCCGAGGGGCATCGTGTACCGGATCTCGACGCGGTCCGCTGACAGGTACTCCATGCCGAGCAGGGCGCCGCGCCGGCTCTGGCACAGCTCCATGATGGCTCCGACGTAGTCGGTGGGCGCCAGGATCGTGGCCCTGACGATCGGCTCGAACACCTGGCCGATCTTGCCCTCAGGGAACTCGCTCGGATTCGTGACGACGGTCTCCCCGCCCGCTTCGGTCACCACCCGGTAGACGACGTTCGGCGCGGTCGAGATCAGTACCAGGTCGAACTCGCGCTCCAGCCGCTCCCTGATGATCTCCATGTGCAGCAGCCCCAGGAAGCCGCAGCGGAAGCCGAAGCCGAGTGCCGTCGAGGTCTCCGGCTCGTAGACCAGCGATGCGTCGTTGAGCCGGAGCTTGTCCAGCGCGTCCCGCAGCTCGGGGTAGTCGTCGCCGTCGACGGGATACAGGCCGGAGAACACCATCGGCTTGGGATTCTCGTAGCCAAGGAGCGGCTTCGTCGCCGGGCTGGCCAGAGTCGTCAGCGTGTCGCCGACCCGTGCCTGGCGGACGTCCTTGACCCCGGTGATGAGATAGCCGACCTCACCAGCCGCGAGGCCGTCGGACGGTACCGGCTCGGGCGAGATCACGCCGATCTCCAGGGTCTCGTGCACCGCCTTGGTCGAGAGCATCAGCGTGCGCTCGCGCCTGCCGAGGCGGCCGTCAACCACCCTGACGTACGTCACGACGCCGCGGTAGGTGTCATACACCGAGTCGAAAATCAGCGCGCGGGCCGGGGCATCCGGGTCGCCGGCCGGCGGCGGTACCTGTGCGACCACGACGTTCAGCAGCTCGGCGACGCCCTCGCCGGTCTTAGCCGAGACCCGCAAGACGTCGGAGGGCTCGCAGCCGATGATGTTGGCCAGCTCGGCCGCGTACTTCTCGGGCTGGGCGGCGGGCAGGTCGATCTTGTTCAGCACGGGGATTAGGTGCAGGTCCGCAGCGAGCGCCAGGTACAGGTTCGCCAGCGTCTGAGCCTCGATCCCCTGCGCCGCGTCCACCAGCAGGATCGCGCCTTCGCACGCGGCCAGTGACCTGGAGACCTCGTAGGTGAAGTCCACGTGACCAGGGGTGTCGATGAGGTTGAGCACGTAGTGGGTCCCGTCCTCACCGCGCCACGGCAGCCGGACGGCCTGGCTCTTGATGGTGATGCCGCGCTCCCGCTCGATATCCATCCGGTCCAGGTACTGTGCGCGCATTTGCCGGGCATCCACCACGCCGGTGAGCTGCAGCATCCGGTCGGCCAGGGTCGACTTGCCGTGATCAATGTGGGCAATGATGCAGAAGTTGCGTATCAGCGGCTGCGGAGTGCGGGACGGTTCGGGCGCGGGCAGCTGACTGATCTGCTGCTGCGGCGTTGGTGACACGGGGCATCCGCCAGGTGGTAGTCGGCTCGGCACGTCAGTGGACTTACTTATCGTTGCATGCCGGGCCTTGTGCCCTGGCCACGAGCCGCCGAGGGATGCCTCAGGCGCCGGCTGCACCCCCTGAGGGCCGCCGCGGGGCCCCGGCCCTGGGGTGCCGCAAGCCCGAGTTTGAGCGTCGCGGGTGATCTCGGCTATCCTGTGGTGCTGGCTGCCTGCATGCCCGCCTCGAGCTGGGCACGACGCCGCGAACCGCCTAGCAGCGGCTCGTGCCGGCATCCTGACACCAGACCCAGAACTGTAGCGAGGCATTCGCATGGCAAACATCAAGTCCCAGATCAAGCGCAACAAGCAGAACGAGAAGGCGCGCCTGCGCAACAAGGCGGTCAAGTCCGAGCTGAAGACGTCGGTGCGCAAGTTCCGCGAGGCTGCCGACGCCGGTAACGCCGAGGTTGCCGCGGCCGCGATGCGGGCCGCGTCGGTCAAGCTGGACAAGGCCGTCAGTAAGGGCGTGATCCACAAGAACCAGGCTGCCAACCGCAAGTCGGCTATCGCCAAGCGGGCTGCGCAGCTCACGAGCGCCTAGGTTCCGCGCACGATCGGGCTGGCAGGCTCGCCGATGGCTTGAGCCCCAGCCCTTCTGGCGCCGCCCTGGGCATAACGCACGGCCGGCTGATAGCCGGCCTACTTCTGGGAGTGCGTCGGTGTCCAGGCTGGCAGCAGTCAACGTCCGCGTTTCCTTCGGCAGCCTTGTCGTGCTGGATGGCGTCAGCCTCAGCATCGGCGCCGGAGATCGTACCGGGATCATCGCCCCGAATGGTGTCGGCAAGTCCACCCTGCTGAAGGTCCTGGCCGGGGAACTCGAGCCGGATTCCGGCAGCGTGACCCGGTCCCCTGCTGGCACCACCGTGCTCCGGCTGGCCCAGGAACCCGACATCCGGCCCGGCGAGTCGCTGGCGGATCACCTGGCGCGACGCACCCACGTGTCAGCCGCGCAAGCTGAGCTCGACGCTGCGATCGGGGCCCTGGCCAGCGGCGCCGCAGGCGCCGATAATTCCTACGACGCCGCCCTCCAGCGATGGCTGACGCTGGGCGGTGCCGACCTGCCGGAGCGCATGGCCAGGGTGACCGCGGAGCTTGGCCTTGGCGATAACCTTCTGGGCCGGAACGCAGGCGAGCTGTCCGGCGGCCAGAAGGCACGACTCGGCCTTGGGGCGGTACTGCTGGCCCAGCCGGACATCCTGCTGCTGGACGAGCCCGCGAATGACCTGGACGACGAGGGGCTTGCCCTGCTCGAAGCGCACCTGCGCCGCAGCAAGGCCGGGCTGGCCCTAGTCAGCCACGACCGAGCGCTGCTGGCGGCAGTGACGAGCGAGATCCTCGAGCTGGACGAATTTACCCGGCAGGGATCGCTGTTCTCTGGCGGGTGGGACGCCTACGCCGCCGAGCGCGAGCGGGCCAGGCGGCGCGCGGTCGACTCTTACAGCGCCTACGAGAGCGAACGCGACAAGCTCACCGAGGCTGCGCGGCGGCAACGGCAGTGGGCCGGGGCTCAGCGTGCCAGCAGTGCGCGAGCGCAACAGAGCGAGCCGGACAAGTTCATCCGGGCTCACCACGTCGCCAGCGCGCAGACTACGGGCAGTGCGGCCGCCCGGATCGACAAGGCCATCGGCCGGCTAGATTCCGCGGCCCCGGAACAGGTCCGCGAGCCCTGGCACCTGCAGCTATCTATCGGTGAGGCCTGCACGAGCCGGCGACACGGCGGTGTCGCTCACAGGCGCGGTCGTGCACCGCGGCGAAGTCACGCTCGGCCCGCTCAGCATGATCATCGGACCGGCCGACCGGATCAGGATCACCGGTCCCAATGGCTCGGGCAAGACCACGCTGGTCGACACCTTGCTGGGCAGGCTCGCGCTGCTGGCCGGACAGCGTTACTGCGGCCCCAGCGTTGTGGTCGGCGAACTGGACCAGACCAGGCGCGAGTTCGCCACCGACGAGCGCGTGGTCGACGTTATCCGGTCGGCAGCCGGGCTGGCCACGGAGGAAGAGACCCGGACCCTGCTGGCCAAGTTCCGGCTGCGCGGGGATGCGGCGCTGCGGCCGTCGAGCGCGCTCTCGCCCGGCGAGCGCACCCGGGCGGGACTGTCGCTGCTGCAGGCCCGCGGCGTCAACTTCCTCGTCCTCGACGAGCCGACCAACCACCTGGACATCGAGGCGATCGAGCAGCTAGAGCAGGCGCTTTCGGGTTACTCCCGCACGCTGCTGCTGGTCACGCACGACCGGCGGCTGGCCGAAGCCGTACGGACCGACCAGACCATCGACGTGCGGGATCTGCGCGCCGCCGCGAGCGCCTGACGGCCGCAGCGCGCCGGGCGGTGCGCAGGACCCGCACAACCCCTACTGATAGGTGGGATACGGCGGATACGGCACCGCCATCGAAGGGCCTTTAGGGTCGTCGCCATACTGGTTCGGGCCCTGGTTACCCGGCAGGAGCGTGAACACGAGGAGCACGATGCCGCCCACAAACGGGACGAGGCCGATCAGGATCCACCATCCCGACATGCCGACATCGTGCAGGCGCCGCACAGCAACAGCCAAGCCCGGCAGCAGAACGGCCAGGCCGTACAGAAAGACAAGCGCGATGAAGAAGCTCGAGCGTGTCACGAGCGCAAGAACGTAGAAGATCAGCGTGATGACGAGGTTGACGAGTGCGAACATCCAGTACTCGGTTCGCCGCGCCCGGCCCGAAAAGCCCGCGTAGTTTTTCAATACCGCGAGATACCACTGCATAAGCCGCTCCTTAGGACGTAGCCGCCACATTGGCGAAGGCCGTCGAACAACGTAGCTCACCGGCACTTTCTGGCGCAGCGCTTTTGCCGCGCGAAATGGTCAGGCTTCACGAGGGAGGAGGCGTTCGACCTTGGCTGAAATTACGAGGCGGCAACGGTCGCGCTACGGCAGGCCACGATCGTGCTGATCGCCCGCTCGAGGGCATAGCCGGCGCTGGCGCCCTCACCCTTGACTTCGACGTCAGCCTCGGCGACGGCCGCGAGCGCCCTGGCCAGCCCGTTGGCGCTCCAGCCCGTCAGCTGCTGACGGGCCTTGTCGATCCGCCACGGCGGCATGCCGAGATCGGCCGCGAGCGCGTTCGGGCTGAGGCCGCGGCCAGCTGAGCCGACCAGGCCGAGCGTGCGCAGCCCTTGTGCCAGCGCGCTGGAGATGAGCACCGGCGAGGTGCCGGTCGCAAGCGCCCAGCGCAGCTGCTCGAGCGCACCGGCCAGATTCCCCTCGCACGCCCTGTCCGCGACGGAAAAGCCGCTGGCCTCGGCCCGGCCGTGGTAATAGCGGGCGACTGCAGCCTGGCTGATCACGCCGGTGGTGTCAGCCGACAGCTGGCTGCAGGCGGCGGCGAGGTCGCGCAGGTCAGTGCCGACCGCGTCGAGCAGTGCGCGCAATCCGGCATCGTCGGCCTTGCGCCCGGCCCGGCGGAACTCTGCGCGCAGGAAGTCCATCCGCTCGCCAAACCGCTTCACTGCCGGGCAGTCGACGCGCCGGGCGCCTGCGCTGAGCAGGTCCGCGAGCAGCCCCTTGTTCTTCGCACCGCCGCTGTGGGTGACGACCAGGAAGACCTCGGGAACTGGCTGCCTGGCGAGCCGGACGAGTTCGGCGGACAGCTCCTTCCCCGCGTCCTGCGCGCCCCGCACGACTATGACGCAGTCGTCGCCGAACAGCGACGGCGCTGTCAGGGCAGACAGCTCGCCCGCCGCGAGGCCAGCTGCCTCGACTGCATGGACTGTCGCGCCGGTGCCAGTGCCCGAGTCGCTGCCAGCTCCGGTGGCGAGCGCGACGGCAGCGCGAACCGCTCGCTCCGCCAGTAGCTCCTCGTCCCCGACGATGACCGTGACGGAGCCGGCGGGCCCGTCCGGTCCGTCGCCGAGGCCGCCCGCTGGGCGCCAGAAGCCATGTACGCAGCATGCCATGGATCCCGGCCGCTCTGGCTCGCGCGCACAGCAGCGGCCCGGCGAGTTGCGACCCACTCGTCGGTGATTGTTCCCGATTTGTCGTTTAGCGGATCGTCGCCAAGTGTTCAGCCGGCCCTGGCTGGTCGTTCTTACCTGTGAGCGACTCTTGGTCAGCATGCAGGACTGCTGCGGACTCAGTCGCCGCCAGCTCATCCAACTGGCCTCTGCGGGCGCCGCCGCGGGGTTCGCGACGCCGCCGCTTCGCACTGGCGCGGCTGCGGCCAGTTCCGGCGGGACGGACGGGATCGGCGTGTACGCGCAGGACCTGGAGCTGGTCACGGTGACCGACTCCAGCTTCGTGCTCACCTGGTACACCGCCGATGCGCCCTCGCCGACGGTACCGTACGACCCGGCCGCAGCACCCGCGCCGGTTGCCGCCGACGGAATGGTGCGGTACGGCACGGATCCGGCGCGCCTCGATCGCATCGCGGTGGAGTGGGGTGGTGAAACGCCCTACCACTACGTCGAGGTCACCGGCCTGGAGCCAGGCGTGCGGTACTACTACCAGGCACTTTCGGCCGGCATTCCAGCCACCCCGCGGCTCGTGCCGGAGCTGGCATTCCCCACTGGCGGACTGGCGCTTCCCGACAGCGCGACCACTGCTCAGCTAGCGGCCGCCCTTGGCAGGCTGATCACGCCCGGAGCCCGCAGGTCACTCTCGCCCGGATGGGTCACGACGCTCATGCCGCCGTCCGGGCGGCTGCTGTTCACCCTTGCCCTCAGCAACGACCTGCACACCGGAGAGACCGTCAGCAGCCGGGCTTCCAGCGACCTCCCGCCTGGCTTCGGGCAAGCGCCGGGGCTGCCGCCATATCCGGTCGTGATGGCCCGCGCTATGACGCGCGACGCAGCTGCGCGCGGCGCAGACGTGCTGGTCGTTGGCGGCGACCTGACCGCGAGCGCCCGGCCCGATGAGATGACCGTCGCTAAGGCCCTGCTCGACCGGTTCGGCACCCACGCGTTGTCCGGGCGTCTGACCTCCGGTGACTACGTGGTGGCCAGGGGCAATCATGACCAGCCGGGACACGGCTCGCCCGGCGCAGGCGGCAGCTCGCCTGGCGGAGTAGGGGACGACGACAGCGTTCGCGCCGCATATGACCTGCCGCATGGCATGCTGACGACAACCGAGGTCGGCGGACTCCGCCTCATCGGCCTTGACACTACGATGGCCGCCGCGCCTGGCGGGGCGATCGGCGCAGACGAGTTCGCCGCGCTGCGGCGCGTGCTGGCGGGCAACCCAGACCAGCCGACACTGGTGTTCAGTCATCATCCGGTCACTGACGAGTCAGCCGCGATCACCATCGCCGGGCCCGCGTTTGATCTGGACCGGGCCGATGCCGCCCGGCTGCAGGCACTGTACGCCGCGACCCCCGGCGTGTTCCTCCATCACTCCGGCCACACTCATCGCAACTTGCGCACGCACTCTCCGGTCGCCACGGGCGTGGAGTTCCTTGAGGTCGCCGCCACGAAGGAGTACCCAGGCGGATTCGCGCTGCTCAAGGTCTACGAGGACGGCTACATGGTCAACTTCTACAAGTCGTCCAGCGACCTGGCACGACAGTGGAACCAGGTCTCGGGCCGCGGCTACCTGGGGCTCTACCCGGCCTATGCACTCGGCACCCTGGCGGACCGCAATCACGTCGTCAGCCGCGACTTCTCGGCACTCATGCCGCTACGGCACCGGCCGTGGTGGGGGCAGCGGCCGCGGTCGCTGCGATCCGACGCTGCAGGCTGCTAGCTGGTGATCAGCTCGCCGCTGTGCCAGACCTTCGCGGGCTTCATGCCGTAAGACCAGGCGAACGCACCCTCGTGGTCTGCGTCCCAGGCCACGATGTCAGCCTTCCGGCCGCGCGCCATGGCGCCGCGATCTGGCGCACGGAGCGCCTGCGCGGCGCCGACGGTCGCTGCCCGCAGGGCCTCGGTGACGCTCATCCCGAAGGCCGCGATCGCCAGGCTGATGACCAGCGGCATCGAGGTGATCCCGTTGACCCCGGGCGCGTGCCCGGAGCCGAGCGCGACGGGCACGCCCTTGTCCAGCAGCGCCCGGACCGGCGGCGGCCGCGAATCGGAACTGGCTGCCGGGCACAAGACCGCCACGACACTGGCCCTGGCCAGGGCCGCAACGTCGTCATCCGTCGCGCCGGGCAGCAGGTCCGCCGAGGCACATCCGAGCTCCGCGGCCAGCAGGGTGGGACCGGCCTGGCCGTTGCCGCAGGCGTGCAGCCGCGGCTGCAGGCCGGCCGCCCGGCCCGCGTTGAGGATCCAGCGTGATTCGTGCGCGGTGAAGCCGCCGTCGCCGCAGTACGCATCAATGCTGTCCGCGCCGGCCGCTGCCGCGTCCGAGCACCAGCTGCCGACGGCATCGACGTAGTCGGCGCGCCGGCCGAAGAACTCTGGTGGTACGGAATTGGCGGCCATGAAGGTCACGTGCACGCTCGGGATGCCCGGCTCCTTCTCCAGCGACCGCAGCAGCCGAACGTCGGCCAGTTCACCGTCCCGGGTCAGGTGATAGCCGGTCTTGGCCTCGACGGTCGTGGTGCCGCTGAGCAGCCAGTTGCGCAGCCGCTCGCGTACGCCGCTGCAGAGTGTCCACGGGTCGGTGCCCCTCGTGATCGTGACAGTCGACGCGACGCCGCCGCCCGCCGCCGCGATCTCGGCGGCCGACGACCCGCCGGACCGCATGGCCAGTTCGGCCCACCGGTTCCCGGCGTAGACCGGGTGAGTGTGCGAGTCGATCAGGCCGGGCGTGACCAGCGCTCCGCCGAGGTTCTCCATGTGATCAACGTCGACGATGTTGTGGATCACGCCGGGGATGCTGGTCGGCAGTTCCGAGGCCGGCCCGACCCAGGCAATGCGGTCGTCCTGGGAGAGGATGGCCGCGTTGCTGCAGATCTCCGTGCCCGTCCAGAGGCGGCCGATGTTGGTCAGCAGGCGTACGGTCATCGCGCGCCGCCCGGCCGCTCGCCACCACGCCGGCGACTGCTGCGGTGAGCCAAACTCCGGGCAACCATTGCGGGCTTTCCTTACCGAACGTCGGGTCGGGCAAGAACACTGGCGCTAGCCAGGCTGGGCAAGATCGCGCCAGGCACTACCCATACGGCCGACGGTCTCGCAAGGCACTAACATATCGGTTGAGTCACGGTATTGCACGAGCAGAAGCGGTGTAAAGGGCTCTTTGACCATTGCGGCAGGCACACTTCTTTTGCCCGGCGCTTACATCCTAATGGCTGCGAACGTATGCAATGCGCGAACTCATCCGTACTGGCACAGCCATGCTGACGTGCTAAATGGTCGGTCAGCAGGCCAGGTCCGAGACCGGGCCTAGCCCCTGCCAGCCTCCTTACCGCTGGCAGAAAGGCCGGCACTGAGCGTATCCGACCTCGTTCCCGTTGGCTGGACTTAACGACTGAACACGCGGCCGCGATCTGGCAACAATCCTCGTGGCAGCGCGGGCGCATCTGCCGCGCGCATTTGCTGACGCAATTGCGCGAGATATAGCGGCCATCCGCGTTGCGCACCTAGCGCGACGTATTTGCCCGGGCGAATCGGCCAAGCTCGGCGGCGAGGCCAAGCGGTACCCGCGCGGTCAGGTCGGTGCCATCGCAGCCGTGCTCCACCCGGACGATCTCGCCCTCGGAGTGGGCGCGAGACAGCAGGTCACCACGGTCGTACGGGAGCACCACGCTGACCTCGCGGAACTGCCGTGGCAGCACGCGCTCGATCTCCGCCGTCAGGTCGTCGATGCCCTGACCGGTGCGCGCCGACACGACCACTGACTGCTGCTCGGCTAGCTGCAGGCCCTTCAGCTCGATCGGATCAGCGCTGTCCGCCTTGTTGATCACGACGAGCTCGGGCACGTTGGCGGCCCCGACCTCGGCCAGCACCTCGCGGACGGCGGCGAGCTGAGATCGCGGGTCGGGATCGGACCCGTCGACCACGTGCAGGATGAGGTCGGCATCGGCCACTTCCTCCAGCGTCGAGCGGAACGCGTCGACGAGCTGGTGCGGCAGGTGCCGCACGAAGCCGACGGTGTCGGTCAGCGTGTACGGCCAGCCGGACGGAGTCTTCGCCCGGCGGACAGCCGGGTCCAGGGTGGCGAACAGCGAGTCGTCCACCAGCACCTGCGCCCCGGTCAGCCGGTTCAGCAGGCTGGACTTGCCCGCGTTGGTGTAGCCAGCGATCGCTACCGACGGTACCGAATGGCGGCGCCGCTGGCCGCGCTGGACCTCCCGGCCGACGGACATTTCCGCGATCTCCCGGCGCAGCTTGGAGATCCGGGACCGGATCCGCCGCCGGTCGGTCTCGATCTTCGTCTCGCCGGGACCGCGGGTACCGATACCGCCAGCCCCGCCCATGCGTCCGCCAGCCTGCCGGGAGAGCGACTCGCCCCAGCCACGCAGCCGCGGCAGCAGGTACTGCAGCTGGGCCAGCTCGACCTGGGCCTTGCCCTCCTTGCTGCGGGCATGCTGGGCGAAGATGTCCAGGATCAGCGCCGTCCGGTCGACCACCTTGACCCGGACTGTGCCCTCAAGGCTCCGCAGCTGGCCAGGCGTCAGCTCGCCGTCGCAGATGACGGTGTCGGCGCCCTGCGCTGCGACGATGTCAGCCAGCTCCCTGGCCTTGCCAGCACCTACGTAGGTCGCAGCATCCGGGCGGCTGCGTCGCTGAACGAGGGCATCGAGCACCAGCGATCCGGCCGTCTCAGCTAGCCGGGACAGCTCGCGCAGCGAGTTCTCGGCCATGGCGAGCGTGCCCTCGGTCCAGACGCCCATCAGGACGACCCGCTCCAGCCGCAGGGTACGGTACTCGACCTCGCTGATGTCCTCCAGCTCGGTCGACAGCCCGGCTACGCGCCGCAGCGCGTGCCGATCCGCTAGGTCCAGCTCGCCGCTATCCGGTTCGTAGCGTTCGTCCTGGTCGTCCAGGATCTCGTTGGAGTCTGAGTTGTCGTTTGATAGTGCGGTCATACCACCTCTACGGGCGAGCTGGCGCCGGGCCTGCAGGGGGCCGACGGTGTCGGCGCTGCCGGCCAGGCTCGAAGGAGCTGGCCCGAAAATAGTCGAATTATTCGATAAATCGCGTGAGAACGGCTGATACGCCATTGCGCTCGCTGGCGGCGAGCGCTGGTCCTGATAGTGCCACGGCGCGCATACATCCTCACCTGATTAACATCTGGCGGGCTCCAGATGTGCCCGGCAGCGGAACCTTGCTGCGCCGGCGGTGTGCCGCGAGACCCCATGAGTTAGCGTCTGGTATCGGTCCTGCGGGTTATCAATCCAGCGGCGTCGCGGCGGAGCACGGGTCGCGGCCAGGCACCAGAGGAGCACGCGATGTCGAGTGGCGTTGAGATTGCCGCCCCGTCGGGCAGCCGGTATGACGAGATCCTGACCCCTGAGGCACTCGACCTGATCGGCGTGCTGCACCGAGAGCTCGGCCAGCGCCGCGCTGAGCTGCTGCAGGCTCGCGCGCGCCGGCAGGACGAACTGTCAGCGGGCGGCTCGCTCGATTTCCTCACCAGCACCGAGGCCATTCGCAGTGACACCTCCTGGCGGGTCGCCCCGCCAGCGCCCGGCCTGATCGACCGGCGGGTCGAGATCACCGGGCCGACCGACAAGAAGATGACGATCAACGCGCTCAACTCCGGCGCGAAGGTCTGGCTGGCAGATTTCGAGGACGCCAACACGCCGCTCTGGGACAACATGGTCACCGGCCAGCTCAATCTCAAGGACGCGCTGGACCGCAAGATCGACTTCACCAGCGAAGAGGGCAAGTCGTACCAGCTCCGGCCCGACGACGAGCTCGCCACGATCGTCGTGCGGCCACGCGGGTGGCACCTGCCGGAGAAGCACCTGCTGATCGACGGCCAGCGGGCGTCCGGCAGCCTGGTCGATTTCGCGCTGTACTTGACGCACTGCGCCCGGCGGCAGGTCGAAAAGGGCAAGGGCCCGTACTTCTACCTGGCAAAGATGGAAAGCCACCTGGAGGCCAGGCTCTGGAATGACGCCTTCGTGCTGGCTCAGGATGCGCTCGGCATCCCGCGGGGAACGATCAGGGCAACGGTACTGATCGAGACCATCCCGGCCGCATTCGAGATGCAGGAGATCCTCTATGAGCTGCGCGATCACAGCGCGGGGCTGAATGCCGGCCGGTGGGATTACCTGTTCTCCATCATCAAGAAGTTCCGGACCAGGGGCGCGGACTTCGTGCTGCCGGAACGTAATGCGGTGACGATGACCGCGCCGATGATGCGGGCCTACACCAATCTGCTCGTCAAGACCTGCCACGCTCGCGGTGCGCACGCCATGGGCGGCATGGCGGCCTTCATCCCCAGCCGCCGGGACCCGGAGGTCAACGAGCGCGCGCTCGCCAAGGTCCGGGACGACAAGACACGCGAATCACAGGACGGCTTCGACGGCTCCTGGGTTGCCCACCCGGACCTCGTCCCGATCTGCCGCGAGATCTTTGACAGCGTGCTCGGGGACGCGCCGAACCAGCTCAGCAAGCAGCGCGATGACGTGCACGTGACCGCGGCGCAGTTGCTCGACATCAAGGACACGCCAGGCGACATCACGGAGGCCGGGCTGCGCAACAACGTCAGCGTCGGCCTGCAGTACCTGGCGAACTGGCTCGCCGGGAACGGTGCCGTTGCGATCTTCAACCTGATGGAGGACGCAGCCACGGCCGAGATATCCCGGTCCCAGATCTGGCAGTGGCTGCACAACGACATCAAGCTGAGCGACGGTCAGCAGGTGACTCGGGACCTCGTGGAGCGGATCATCGGCGAGGAGCTGGGGACGATCGGGGCACAGCTGGGCGAACTCTACGACGAGGCGCAGTACGAGCAGGCAACATCGCTGTTCACCGAGGTCGCCCTCGCCGATGAGTACGTCGACTTCCTCACGCTTCCTGCGTACGAGCGGATGCCGTAGGAGCGTGCTCCCCGGCCGCAGCACGCTCCCCCGAGACGGGAACTAGTGCGGCCGCTACTCCGCCGAACACGGCCACGACAGCAAACGCCCCGCCGAAGCCGATCGAGCCGATGGCCAGGGCCAGGACCGGCGGCGTGGCTGCGGCCAGGGCATTCTGCCCGGTGTTCTGAATCCCGAGTGCGCGTCCAGCCCAGGCTGATCCCGCGTACTCGGCCACCGCGGTGAACGCCAGCCCGTTCGTGCTCACGGCCACGACAGCGCAGCAGAGCAGGATCGGCACCGCAGCCGGCGATCCAGCGGCTGCGGCGGCAGCCAGCGCGAGCAGGCCGGCGCCGGTGCTGACCGCCAGGATGCGCATCGGCCGCATCCGGCTGCCCACCCGGTCGGACCAGTAGCCGGCGCCGAGCCGGGACAGCGCCCCGCCCAGCTGCGCGACCGCGAGCAGCCGGCCCGCATCACCGGCATTCCAGCCGCGCGCGTCGATCAGGAAGACCAGCGCGAACGTGGCGACGGTGAACTGGGGCACGACCAGCAGCGCGCTGGCTGCATGGATGCGCCAGAGCACCGGCTGCCGGTACGGCGAGTTCCGGCGCCAGCCCGCCACGTCCGCGCGAGGTTGCCCGTTAGCGCCATCCGATCCACCCGCCGCGGGCGGCACCGCCTGCGCGCGGGCCGGATCGCGCACGAGCGCCACGACCAGAGCCGCCGCCGCCAGGCAGAACCCGCCGAGGAACAGCAGCGGCACGCCCGTGCCACTGGCGCCCAGCGCTGGCAGCGACGCGGCCGCCAGCGCGACGCCCAGCGGCTGCGCGCTCTGCCGGATGCCCATCGCCAGACCGCGCTCGTGCCGGGCGAACCAGCCAAGGATGAGCCGCCCGCTCGCCGCGAACACCGAGCCGCCCGCCGCGCCGGCCAGCGCCAGGCAGATGCCGAGCCCGACCGTGCCGTGCACCCGCGAGGCGGTCAGCAGCACCAGGCCGGCCAGCGCGAGGCCGGTCGCCAGCACGACCCGCTCGCCCCACCGGTCGGCCGCGGCGCCCCAGCCGATCAGGGTCAGCAGCAATCCGGCCGTCGGGCACGCCACCAGGACGCTGGCCAGCTCGAGCGAGGCACCGGCATGCCGTAGCGCCGGGATCAGGTAGGCGAGGCCGTACTGGAACGTGCAGCCCGCTGTCATCGCGATCAGCCCGACCAGCAGGATGAGCCAGCGACGGCGGGCATCGGGTCGGGCCCCGGACGTGTCGCTACATATGTTGATACTAAGGGTCCACATAATGAGACGCGCGCTGGTGCGGAAACGGGCCCGCGTGGTTCGGCACCGGTACGCCGGCCGCAGCGCAGTCGTCTGGCTCGCCCTGCGGTGGCGGTCCGCGAACGCCGGGGGATGCTGGGGGCATGGCGGCACCATTCGACGGCGGGCTCACGGTCAGGCTGGCCAGGATCTGCGGCGCTGACAGCGTCATCACCGATCCGCAGGAGCTCCGGACGTACGAATGCGACGGGCTGACCGCGCATCGGTGCAGCCCCGGCCTGGTCGTGCTCCCGCAATCGGCCGAGCAGGTCGCAGCCGTCGTCCGCGAATGCGTCGCAAGGCGGATCCCGTTCGTCGCGCGCGGCAGCGGCACCGGGCTGTCGGGCGGAGCGCTCCCCCGCACCGACGGGGTACTGATCGTCACCTCCAAGATGCGCAGCATCATCGCGATCGATCCGGCCAGCCGCCGTGCGATCGTCGAACCCGGCGTCACCAACCTGGCTGTCAGCAAGGCCGCGGAGCCGTACGGCCTGTTCTATGCGCCGGACCCGTCCAGTCAGGTCGTCTGCTCCGTCGGCGGCAACGTGGCGGAGAACTCCGGCGGCGCGCACTGCCTCAAGCACGGGTTCACTGTTCATCACGTCACGGGCCTGCAGATCGTGACCCCGCAAGGCGAGCTGACCTGGCTCGGCGACGGGACCGGCGCGGCGCCCGGCTACGACCTCGTCGGCGCGTTCACCGGATCGGAGGGCACGCTCGGCATCGCCACCAAGATCATCGTCAAGCTGACCCCCATCCCGGAGGCCGTCACTACCCTGCTTGCGGCCTTCACCACGATGGGCGCGGGCGGAGCCGCCGTGTCGGCGATCATCGGCTCGGGCATCCTGCCCGGCGCCATCGAGATGATGGACGCGCTGGCCATCGAGGCGGCAGAAGCCGCAGTGAAGTGCCGCTACCCCGAGGGCGCAGGCGCGGTTCTCATCGTCGAGCTGGACGGCCCCGCGGCGGACGTCGAGGCGCAGACCGCCGCCGTCCGGGCGATCTGCACCGCCGAGGGCGCGTACGAGATCAGGGCCGCACAGGACGCGGCCGAGCGGGCCGCGATCTGGACCGGCCGCAAGTCCGCCTTCGCCGCCGTCGGCCGGATCAGTCCGGCGTACATCGTGCAGGACGGCGTCGTGCCGCGGACCGCGCTGCCGACGGTGCTGGACCGGATCAGCGAGCTATCGGCCGAGCACGGGATCCGGGTTGCCAACGTCTTCCACGCCGGCGACGGCAACCTGCATCCGCTCGTGCTGTTCGACGACACCGTACCGGGTGAGCAGGAGGCTGCCGAGAAGCTGTCCGGCATGATCCTGGACCTGTGCATCGAGCACGGCGGCTCGATCACCGGCGAGCACGGCGTCGGCGTCGACAAGTCGCGCTACATGCCCAGGATGTTCAGCGCCGACGACCTCGACACGATGCAACTGCTGCGCTGTGCCTTCGACCCGGCCAGCCTGTGCAATCCCGGCAAGGTGTTCCCGACGCCGCGGCTGTGCGGAGAAGTGCCCGGGGTCCGCCGCGCCCCGCACCCGCTGGTCGCGTCCGGCCTGATCGATCAATTCTGACGGGAACGAAGTGGCTCAAGCGGACTCATCGAACACGGCAGGCGCCGTACCGGCGGGACTCAGCAGCGCATGCGCTGACGTCGACTCCGCGGGCCCGGCCGATGCCGTCGGCGGCAGGCCAGCCCGCTACGTGGCCGCGCCAGCATCGACGGCCGAGGCGGCCGCGCTCCTGCGAGCCGCGGCCGGACTGGGCCTGACCGTCGTGCCGCGCGGCTCGGGCAGCAGGCTCGGCTGGGGTGCTTCGCCAGCGAGCTGCGATCTGATCGTCGATACCCGCCGGATGGACCGGGTCCTCGAGCACGCAGCCGGCGACCTGGTCGTCACGGTCCAGGCCGGAATCCGCCTCGACGAGCTAGCCAAGGTGCTGGCAGCCGCCGGCCAGCGCCTGGCGGTCGACCCGCCCGCCAGCACCGAGGGAGCGCGTGGCACGGTGGGCGGCCTCATCGCGACCGGCGCGGCCGGGCCGATGCGCTACCGTTACGGCTCGCCGCGCGACCTGCTCATCGGGATCACCGTCGTCAGAGCCGACGGCACGGTGGCCAAGTCCGGCGGCAAGGTCGTGAAGAACGTGGCCGGCTACGACCTCGGCAAGCTCTTCGCCGGCTCGCTCGGCACGCTCGGCCTGATCACCGAGGCCACGTTCCGCCTCCATCCGCTGCCCGAGGCCGCTGCCTGGGTCACACTCGAGTGCGCTGACTCCGCGGCGGCGGCATCAGCGGTCCGGGCTGCCGCCGACTCACCTCTGGCCCCGTCCGCCATCGAGCTCACCTGGCCGGCCGCGGCCGCGTCGATATCAGTCTCGGTCCTGCTCGAGGGCGAGGCCGAGAGCGTCGACGGCCGGACCGACCGCCTGCTCGCGGACGGTCGGAGTCGGCACACGAAGCGTTTCGTGCGCTTCGGCCGCTGTCCGACGGTCGTGAGCCCCCCGGAACGCTCGTGCGTGTCGCATTCTGGGCCGGCCAGCTGACAGCCGTGCTGACGGCGATCAGGGCCGCAGCGGACGCAGCGGCGCTGGATCCGGCGATCGAGCGGCTCGGCTGGGGCCGGCGTTCTCGAGGTGGCAGTGCCCGCGACCGCGGCCGCGCACTCGGTCACTGATTTCGTCTCGGTTCTTCGGGCCGGGCTCGAGGGCCTGTCTGACGGGCTGCCGCCGGGCCGGGCGAGCGCTGTGGTGCTGTACGCGCCAGCGGCCGTCCGGGACGCCGTGGACGTATGGGGGCCCGTGCCGTCGCTGGCGCTCATGCGGGCGGTGAAGGATCAGTTCGATCCCGGACACCGAATGGCGCCCGGCCGGTTCGCTGGGGGGATCTGATGGCAGAAGATGCGGGCATCGTGGAGCCGCTTGCGGACGAGGCGCCGATCCGCAGCGCCCTGGATCCGGACGGATCACTGCGCGAGCTGGCGGGCGACTGCGTGCACTGCGGCTTCTGCCTGCCAGCCTGTCCGACGTACCAGCTGTGGGGCGAGGAAATGGACTCCCCGCGCGGCCGGATCCACCTGATCACGCAGATCCTGGAAACCGGGCAGGGCGGCGCTGCTGCAGCCGAGCACTTCGACCGCTGCCTCGGCTGCATGGCCTGCGTGACCGCCTGCCCGTCCGGCGTGCACTACGACCAGCTGATCGAGGCCGCCAGGACGTGGGGCCAAGAGGAAGGCGGACGTGCCGGTGGCGGAGCAGGTGAGCCGATCCCGTCGCCGTTGCCTGCCCGCTCGCTCCGGGACCGGGCAGTCCGGGCGGCAATCTTCGCCACGTTCCCCTATCCCGGCCGGCTGCGCGCGGCGCTGGGGCCGCTGCGAGTCGCCCAGCGGACCCGGCTGGACCAGCTGGCCCTGCGGAGCAAGGTGCTCGCCAGACTTGCGCCCGAGGCCGCTGCTGCCCTCGCGGTCGCACCCGCACCGCCCGATGCTGGCGAACGCCGCGGTCGCGGTCGCCGCCGTTCCTGGAAAATATCGGCCCGAAGCCCTTCCGCCCGGGGCCTGGGCCTCCCGGCGAGGATCCCGGCCCGCGGGGAGCGCCGGGCGGTCGTCGGGATGCTCACCGGGTGCGTTCAGCAGGTCCTGTTCCCGCAGGTCAACGTCGCGACGGCGCGGGTGCTGGCAGCCGAGGGATGCGACGTCATCGTGCCGCGGTCGCAGGGCTGTTGCGGTGCGCTGTCGCTGCACGGTGGGCGCCGCGCCGAGGCCGCGGCCTTCGCCCGGCGGACGATCGACACGTTCGAGCGGGCCGGAGTGGACGCGGTCGTCGTGAACGCGGCAGGCTGCGGCTCAGCCATGAAGGAGTACGGGCACCTGCTGGCCGGGCGACCCCGGCTGGGCCGCCCGTGCCGCGGCCTTCAGCGCCAGGGTCCGTGACTTCGGCGAGTTCCTGGCCGAGCTCGGACCGGTGGCGCCGCGATCGGCGCTTCCGCTCACCGTCGCGTACCACGACGCCTGTCATCTGGCCCATGCCCAGCGCATCACGGACCAGCCGCGGGCCCTGCTGCGCGGCGTTCCCGGCCTGGCCCTAGCCGATATCGCCGACGGCAGTACGTGCTGTGGATCAGCCGGGATCTACAACCTCGTGCAGCCAGCGGCAGCCGCCGAGCTCGGCCGCCGCAAAGCCCGCGCGGTCCACGCGACTGGTGCTGATCTGCTGGTTTCTGCTAATCCGGGGTGCTCGCTGCAGATAGCGCAGGCGCTGGCGGCGGCCGGCCGGCCGATGCCGGTGGCGCACATCGCCGAGGTGCTCGACGCCTCCATCCAGGCCAGGACGCCGGGAGCACTGCTGCAGGGCCGCTGACACGCTGCGCTCGGGGCTCAGCTCGCGGCCGGGCGGCGCTCACGGAAGTATTTCCGCACCAGCTGGTGGCTCGACCAGTACAGCCCGAGCGCCGCTACGCCGAGCGCTACCAGCAGCCAGATCCACAGGTCGGAGCCGGTCGCGGGGAATACGACGGCCGGGCCGCCGGTGAACAGGCCAGCGACCGATGATCCGACCCGGATGCCGGCGGGCAGCCTCCCGTCGTACTGCGCCGAGGACAGCAGGACATGGCCGCCGTCGGCCACGAACCTGCCGGTCCAGCTGCAAGCGGACTGGGCGCAGTTCTTCGCGGTCGCTACCCAGAAGCCGTGGGTGCCGTCGCGCAGGCCTGCCCGGATCGCGGGCATGAGGCGAGTTGCCGTCGTGACGAGCAGTGCCGCTGACAGGCCGCCGGCGACGAGCCGGCCTGGCATCCGGCTCCGCGGCCGCGCCGACACCCCCGGGTCGGCAGTCCGGCTGCCCAGGCTTGCGGGTACGCGCCGCCCGGATCGGGGCTCGCTGGAGAACAGGCTCATGGCACGCGCGCTAGATGCGGCAACTGGACAGCGCGGCTGACGGCAGCTCGGCCAGCCAGCTGCCCGCTAGCTCGCCAGCTGCGACAATTTCCGCCGGACCTGTCAGCAGACTTGCCGTGGCGCTCGGCGACACGGTCAGCGTGCCGCCAGGGACTTGCACGGTCCAGGGCGAGCCCGCCTGGGCCTGCCACTCCCCCGCCGATACGGCTGCCGCGACGGCCGCCGCGACGGCCCCCGTACCGCAGGACAGCGTCAGGCCCGATCCGCGCTCATGCACTCGCATCTCGATCTCGTGCTCGCCGATGACCCGCACCACTTCGACGTTGGCGCCGGCAGTGAGCTCCGCGGGTGCAAGCACCACAGGCGCGGTCAGATCGAACGCCGCGACCGGCCCGCTGATCATGCAGGCTAGGTGCGGATTACCGACGGAGATGGCGAGCCCGGTCACCTGCTGGTCACCGGCCCGGGCCTCCCCCTCGCCGAGGACGGCCGCGCCGCCCATGTCTACGGTGAACTGGCCGTCCGGCTCGACCCGGACCATCCTGGTCCCGGCTCTGGTAGCCACCGCCAGCTCGGGCCCGTCAGCCATCCCCCGCTCGAGCAGGTACTTCGCGAACACCCGGACGCCGTTGCCGCACATCTCCGCCACGCTGCCATCGGCGTTGCGGTAGTCCATGAACCACTCCGCGGCCTGCCCGGCGGCCTCCGCGGGGGCGGCAGCGGTCCGCACGACCCGCAAGACCCCGTCCGCTCCGAGGCCGAAGTGCCGGTCGCAGATCCTCGCGACCTGCTCCGCGGACAGCTCGAGCTCCCCGTCATAGTCAGGCAAGATCACGAAGTCATTCCCCGTGCCGTGCCCCTTGGCGAACCGCATAGCGACGATGCTAGCCACCGGCGGCTGCGCCGGCGACATTGGTGATCTCCGCCAGCGCACGATCGGCCAGGTCCGGCCCGGCCGGAAGCCACCTGACACGCGGGTCCCGGCGGAACCACGATTCCTGGCGCCGGACGAACCGCCGCGTCGCCAGGATCGTCTGCGCGGCGGCCGCCTCCTCGGTGCAGTCACCGGCCAGGTAGCTGAGCACCTGGGCGTAACCAAGCGCCCGGCTCGCGGTCCGGCCCTCGCGCAAGCCGGCCCGTTCCAGCTGGCGCACCTCGCCAACCAGTCCCAGCTGCCACATCCGTCCGACCCGATCGGCGATCCGCTGGTCGAGCTCAGGCCGGGGCACGGCGACGCCGAGCTGCACGACCGGGTAGACGGGCTCGTAGTCCGGGAGCGTGGCGCTGAACGGATGCCCAGACAACTCGATGACCTCCAGCGCCCGGACGATCCGCCGGCCGTTGCCGGGGAGGATCGCCGCTGCGGCTGCGGGATCGAGCTGAGCCAGCCGGGCATGCAGAACGGCGGCTCCGACCTGGCTCAGTTCCGCCTCCAGGCTGGCCCGGAGCTCCGGATCAGTACCGGGGAACCGGAGGTTGTCGGTCACGGCCCTGATGTACAGCCCCGAACCGCCGACAAGGACCGGTGTCCGGCCCCGGCTGCGGATGTCGTCGATAGCCTGCCGCGCAAGGAATTGATACTCCGACACGCTCGCCGCTTGCGTGACGGGCCAGACGTCAAGCAGATGGTGCGGAACCCCGGCGCGCTCGGCCAGTGTGAGCTTCGCCGTTCCGATGTCCATTCCCCGGTATAGCTGCATGGAGTCGGCGTTCACTATCTCGCCGTCGAGCGTACGAGCCAGGGTCAAGGAGAGTTCTGACTTACCTGCGGCCGTCGGCCCCACGACCGCGATGACTGGCCGTAGCATTGCATCAGTCTGCCAGCGCAGGGTATGTCCCTGCCCACGCGAGGTGGCCGGTGGTCCACCCGGTGTTTGGGGGAAATATGACGTACGCGGATGACCTCGACGCGCCCGTCGAGGAAGAAGAGTTCGAGGACGACCTCGACACCGACGATGAGTACGACGATGACGAGGATGACGAGGATGAGTACGACTTCGACGAGGACGACCTCGATGAAGACGAGGACGACCTCGACGACGACACCCTGGACGACGATGAGCTCGAGAGCTGAGAGGGCCGGGGCGCGTCCGCGCGCCGACGGTAACGGTGGCGCCGGTTAAATCACCGGACGCCGGCTCGGCATCCCGAGCAGCACCGAGCCGCCATCGGCTGACTGACCAGTCCCTGAACCAGCCCCAGCCGACCTGCGCATCGCGGCCGACTCGTCCCTGCCGGCCGCTTCCCGGCTTGCGTGCCTGACCTCCCACGCATCTCCGCCGCGCGTGCGGCGCACCCTGTCCGGACGGCCGTCGGCGAGCAGATAGTGCGGTGCCGCGTCTGTCACCACGGTGGTGATCACGTCGCCGGGCCGCGGCGTGGGCTCAGCCGGAGTGAAGTGCACGAGCCTGTTGTCCCGCGCCCGCCCGGACATCCGGTGGGTGGCGCTGTCCTTGCGGCCCTCGCCGTCTGCGACCAGGACCTCCACCTGGCGCCCGATGAGCTTCTGGTTCTGCTGCCACGACAGATCGGCGACCAGCGCAGCCAGCCGCTCGTACCGCTCCGCGACCACCTCAGCCGGTACCTGGTCGGGCATCCCGGCAGCGGGAGTACCCGGCCGGATCGAGTACTGGAACGTGAAGGCGCCGGCGAATCTGGCCTGCCGGACCAGGTCCAGGGTGTCGGCGAAGTCCTGCTCGGTCTCGCCGGGAAAGCCGACGATGATGTCAGTGGTGATCGCGGCGTCGGGCATCGCGGACCTGACCCGGTCGAGTATGGCCAGGTACTTCTCCCGCCGGTACGCACGGCGCATGGCGCGCAGCACGGCGTCGGAGCCAGACTGCAACGGCATGTGCAGCTGCGGCATCACGTTCGGTGTCTCCGCCATGGCCGCAATGACGTCGTCGGTGAAGTCACGAGGGTGCGGCGAGGTGAACCTGACTCGCTCCAGGCCAGCCACGTTCCCGCACGAGCGGAGTAGCTTCCCGAACGCGAGCCTGTCGCCGAACCCGACGCCATAGGAGTTGACGTTCTGCCCCAGCAGGGTGATCTCCAGCACGCCGTCAGCAGCCAGGGCCTCGATCTCGGCAAGGACGTCGCCGGGCCGGCGGTCCTCCTCCCGGCCGCGCAGGCTCGGCACGATGCAGAACGTGCAGGTGTTGTTGCAGCCGACGGAGATCGCCACCCAGGCCGAGTAGACCGACTCCCGGCTGGCTGGCAGTACCGAGGGGAAGCGCTCCAGCGATTCCAGGATCTCGACCTGCGCCTGCTGCTGCACCCGTGCCCGCTCGAGCAGGACCGGCAGCGATCCGATGTTGTGGGTGCCGAACACCACGTCCACCCACGGCGCCCGCTGCGTGATGACCGCCCGGTCCTTCTGGGCCAGGCACCCGCCGACGGCGATCTGCATGCCCGGATGGGCGTTCTTCACCGGCAGCAGGTGGCCAAGGTTGCCGTACAGCCGGTTGTCGGCGTTCTCGCGAACCGCGCACGTGTTGAAGACGACCACGTCCGCGTCGGCTCCGGCAGCGGCGCGATGGTACCCGGCGGCCTCCAGCAGCCCGGCTAGCCGCTCCGAGTCGTGCATGTTCATCTGGCACCCGTAGGTGCGGATCTCGAAGCTTCGCTCCGCGGTAGCGCCGGCCATGCTCCCAGGGTAGACGCCCGGCAGTCCCCGGGCGGCCACCCGCAGCGCGGCAGCAGCAAGCTGGCACGAGCCCGGGCGACCGGGATAACCGGTTTACCCGGGAGCGGGATAGATCGAGCGATAGTGCCGGTTCGACGCTTCGTCCGGTCGTCCGGTAGGGCACCATATGCGTATGACAGAGCGCGGTAACCAAGCCGGTGCCGGCCAGGCCGAGCCGGCCGGCGGGGCAGCAGGGCAAGCGAGTGCCGAGGCTGGAGTTCCCGCTGTTCCATTTGGCGAATGGCCATCGCCCATAACGGCGGCAGCGGTCGCCAGCGGACAGGTCAGGGTCTCGTCCCCGACCGTGCTCGGCGACGAGGTCTGGTGGCAGCAAGGGCTGCCGGATGAGGGCGGCCGCACTACAGTCATGCGCAGTTCCGGTGCTGAGCGGGCACCACTACTCGCCGCCCCGTGGAACGCCAGGACACGGGTGCACGAGTACGGCGGGCGGTCCTACCTGCCGATTCCTCGTGCCGTACTGGCCGACCAGAAAGGCAAGAAGGGCTCATCAGGCAAGGCGGCCAGGGACGCCTACGAGATCCTCTTCGCCAACTATGCCGACCAGCGGCTCTACCTGACCCAGCCAGGCGATGCGGACCCAACCCCGCTCACTCCGGATCCTGCTGCGGTGCCAGCTGGTGACGGCGCGGAGGCGCTGCCTGCCGCGGGCCTGAGGTATGCCGACTATGTCCTGCCGGCAGGCCGCCGCGAGGTGTGGTGCGTACAGGAACGGCATTCCGCCGGGAAGGTCACCCGCGCGATCGTTGCGGTGCCGCTGGACGGCTCCGCGGCCGACGATCCCGAGGCCATCAGGACCCTGGTCGACGGCTTCGACTTCTTCGCCTTCCCCGCGCCGTCGCCGGACGGGAAATGGCTGGCGTGGATCTGCTGGAACCATCCGCACATGCCCTGGGACGGCACCGAGCTGCGGGTCGCGCCGGTCGAGAACGGCGTGCCCGGCAAGGGCCGCCCGCTGATGGGCGGTCAGCGGGAGTCGGTGCTGGCGCCATTGTGGCGGGACAATTCGAGTCTCTACCTGGCCACGGACTGGCCAGGCTGGTGGAACATCTACCAGGTGGGCCTGACCGGAGAGCCGCCACTGGCCCTCTTCCCCGCCGACGAGGAGTTCGCGGGGCCGCTCTGGCAGCTCGGGGCGCGGCCGTTCGCCCTGCTCGGCGACGGCCGGCTCGCGGTGGCACATGGCGCCGGCCCGGCCAGGCTCGGCATACTCGACCCGGAGTCGTTCGAGCTCAAGGACCTGGACACGCCCTTCGCCGAGTTCGCATTCGACCTGTCCGCGGACGGCGGATCGATCGCTGGCATCGCCGGCGGGCCGGCGAGCTGGCCTGCTGTCGTCCGGGTTGACGTCGCGACGAGCCAGATCGAGGTGCGAAGCGCGTCTGCGGAGCTGCCCGACGCGGCCTACCTGCCGGTGCCGGAGGAAGTGGACTTCGAGGGCCCGTATGGGCAGATCGTGCACGCGCTGCTGTACCGGCCTACCAATCCGGACGTCAACGGCCCGGAAGGCGAGCGGCCGCCGTTCGTGGTCCGGATACACGGGGGCCCGACTTCGCGCGCCACAGCCGTGCTTGACCTGGCCAAGGCGTACTTCACGAGCCGCGGCATCGGCATCATCGACGTGAACTACGGCGGCTCCACCGGCTACGGCCGCCAGTTCCGGGAGCGGCTGCGCCGCGAGTGGGGCATCGTGGATGTCCAGGACGCCATCGCAGCGGCCCGGTGGGTGGCGGAATCGGCGGGCGCAGACCCGGACAGGCTGGCAATCACCGGCGGCTCGGCCGGCGGCTGGACGACGCTGGCAGCGGTCACCACCGGCACGAAGCGCGGCCGCGTGTTCAGCGCCGCCGTTTCCTACTATGGCGTCTCCGACTTGCGTGACTTCGCCGCCACGACGCATGACTTCGAGTCCCGCTACCTAGACGGCCTGATCGGCCCGCTGCCGGGCTTCGAGGTCACTTACGAAGAGCGAGCCCCCGTCGGACACGTGACGGAGGCGACCTGCCCCATCTTGCTGCTCCAGGGCCTGGACGACCCGATCGTGCCCCCGGCTCAGGCCGAGAGCATCGCTGCCGAGCTGGCTTCGCACGGAACGAGCTACGCCTATATCGCCTTCGAGGGCGAGTCACACGGCTTCAGGAGGGCCGAGAGCGTCATCGCCGCGTACGAAGCCGAGCTGTCCTTCTACGGCCAGATCCTGGGCTTCAACCCGCCTGGAATCCCGAAAATCGACGTCATCACACCTGAGAAGGGAACGAGGCAGCAACGGGCCGCCGGGTAACCGCACAGCGCGGCTCGTTTCCGGCCAGGCCGTGCTGCCTCCCGGCGCGTGCGGCGACCCTAAGCTCTTACCTGGCGAACTCGATCGCGCGCGACTCGCGGATCACTGTCACCCGGATCTGGCCCGGGTAAGTCAGCTCGTCCTCGACGCGCTTGGCCACGTCGCGCGCGATGACCTGAGCCTGGATGTCGTCGACGTCACCGGGCTTGACCATGACCCGCAGTTCCCGGCCGGCCTGCATGGCGAATACTCGCTCGACCCCGTCCTGCGCCAGCGCGATGGTCTCGAGCCTCTCCAGCCGCTTCACGTAGGCCTCGAGCGATTCACGGCGCGCGCCAGGACGGCTGCCGCTGATCGCGTCAGCCGCCTGGGTCAGAACGGCCTCGACGGTGCGTACCTCAACCTCGTTGTGGTGCGCCTCGATGGCGTGCACGACGTCGTCCGGCTCGCCGTACTTGCGGGCGATCTCGGCGCCGATGAGCGCATGGCTGCCCTGGACCTCGTGCGTGAGTGCCTTGCCGATGTCGTGCAGCAGCGTGCACCGCTTCATCAGCACCGGGTCCAGCTCGAGCTCGCTGGCCATCATTCCGGCAATGTGCGCTGACTCGATCAGGTGCTTAAGTACGTTCTGGCCATAGGACGTGCGGTAGCGAAGGCGCCCGAGCAGAATTGTCAGCTCCGGGTGCATGTCGGTAATCCCGACATCCACCAGCGCGTCTTCGCCGGCCCGCACGCAGAGGGCCTCGATCTCGGCCTTACTGCGCTCGTAGGCTTCCTCGATCCGCTGCGGGTGGATGCGGCCGTCGAGCACGAGCCGCTCGAGGGTCAGCCGTCCAACCTCGCGCCGGACCGGATCAAAGCACGACAGCAGCACCGCCTCGGGAGTGTCGTCGATGATCAGGTTCACCCCGGTCACCGACTCGAAGGCGCGGATGTTGCGACCCTCGCGACCGATGATGCGGCCCTTCATCTCATCACCCGGCAGGTGCAGTACCGAGACAACTGACTCGCTGGTCTGCTCGCTGGCGATGCGCTGGATGGCGAGTGTGACGATCTTGCGCGCGCGCTTGTTGCCTTCCTTCTGCGCGTCCGCCTCGATGTCCCTGACGATTCGGGCCGCGTCGCGCTTGGCCTGATTCTCGATCGCAGCAACTAGCTCGGCCTTGGCCGCCTCAGTGCTGAGTCCGGCGATGCGCTCCAGCTCAGCCTGCCGCTCGGCGCTCAGCCGGTCCAGCTCGGCCTTGCGCGCATCCAGCTCGGCGGCCCGTTCGTCAGCCTTCCTGGCGAGCGCGTCAACGCGCTGCTCACGCTCGCCGAGCCGGTCCTCGCGGCGCTCAAAGTCAGCTCGCAGCCGGCTGGCCTCGTCCTTGGCTGCGCTGGCCGCGGCTTCAGCATCGCGCTTCATCTCCGTTGCCGTCGTCGCCGCCGCCTCGGCCTTCCGGACGATCTCGGCGGCCTCGCGCTCGGCCCTGCTCTTCAGCTCGGCCGCGAATACGTCGGCGTCCGCCTGCAGCCGGGCAGTATCCGCCTCCAGCAAGCGCGCGGACTCCGGAAGCGCGGCGGCGGCCGGTACCCGCCCGGCCGCTTCGGGCACGGTATCGACGGAGACAGCTTCGGCGCGGGCGGCTGTGGCCGGTGCGGCCGGCAGGCTGACACCCCTGCGGAGCAGCACAACCACAACTCCCAGGGCGCTTACCGCCGCCAGGCAGCCCACTATCACGAGTGCAAGCACAGCCCCGCTGCTACTCAAGACCCGCCCCTTTCCGCCTGGCCCGCGCGCGTCGCCTAAGCCGATCGCAGGCAACGATGCCTGCAGCGAGGGGTACTGCCCCGGCACGGCTGCCCGGCGTGACGCAGTGTGCTGCAACGAGCACTCCTGCGACACACGGAACTGCGCATCTCGGTATCGCGCAGCCACCGATGGCGCGGGCTAGAGTTCACGGCCTGATGGACGGCGGACTCAACGCCAGGCCCGGTTCGACCTTGCCGCCCGCTACCACCAGCTCGCACGGACGCCAGGTGCGCTGATCGCACCCGGCGGGCGCTAGCTCAGCCCCGCATCCTCCTTCCGCCGAGGCTGTCGGTCCGCCTCAGCCGACGATCCCGCCGTGCCGAGCCGGGCCCAGGCCCGTCCGCCACTATCAAGGCCCTCATGCGGCCTGGCCAGAGACTGCCGCATTCGCGCCGTTTGTATCTGTAAACGTCTTCACACGCCGAACTTGGTTGCACGGAGCAGAAAACCTCGCTGCCGTGAGGCTAAGCGCTTATAACGATTTGAGCAAGCACATGCGGATGATCTTCGATAGAGGGTGCTACAGGGCTATACCTCAGCAGCCTCATCGATGTCATCAGGCTCAGGCAGGTCCTCAAGATCATCGAACTGAACGACGCCGTGTCCGGCCTCCTGGTCAAGGGCCTCGCGGACCACGCGGTAAGCCAGCCCTGGCGGGTAGCCCTTGCGCGCCAGGAGGCCGGCGAGCCGGCGCATCCGCGCCGGGACCGGCATGCTCGCGGTACTCGACAGCCTCCGTGCGACCAGCTCGCGGGCGGTCGCGAGCTCCTGCTCAGGGTCAAGCTCGCTGAGCGCCGCCTGGATATCGTCCTGGGCGACGCCGCGCTGGCGGAGCTCCGCGCCAAGGGCCCGGCCCGCCAGGCCGCGGCCGTGGTGGCGCGAATCCACCCATGCCCTGGCAAACGTGGCATCATCGATCAGCTTCACCTCGGCGAACCGGGCGAGGACCGCTGCGGCGGCCTCCTCGGGCACGCCGCGCCGACGGAGTGCAGCTGCCAGCTGCGCCTTCGTTCGCGGCGCCGCGGTCAGCATCCGCAGGCAGATCTGCCGGGCGATCTCCTCCGGATCCGCGTCCGGCCCGGATTCCTGACCGTGCCCGGCGCCGGCGGCCAGGCTCGCGCTTGCCAGGCCGCCGGCGCCCGCTGACCCGGCGCTTCCCGCGGAACCGGCCGTTGCTGCGGACCCGTTCCTCGCCCGCGCGCTGCGCGGTCGCGCCACCGGATGTCCTATTCGGAGCGCAGGCTCGTCACCGACGCCAGTCCCGGCGTGCCGCGACCAGCGCTCTGGCCGTCTGCCGCGCCAGCCTCAGCATCGACCTTGGCACCGACGCCGAGCTTCTCCTTGATCTTCTTCTCAATCCCGTTGGCCAGGTCCGGGTTGTCGCGCAGGAAGTTCCTGGCGTTCTCCTTGCCCTGCCCGAGCTGGTCGCCGTCGTAGGTGTACCAGGCGCCGGACTTGCGCACGATGCCCTGCTCGACGCCGAGGTCGATGAGGCTGCCCTCGCGGCTAATCCCGTGCCCATACAGGATGTCGAACTCGGCGACTTTGAAGGGGGGCGAGCAGTTGTGAGCCACAATGTCTTCCGCCACGAGGTTGTGCATCTCCTCAACTTCGACATCAAAGGTCCTGGCCTTCCGAGCAGGCACGACATCGACGATCCGGGAAAACCACAGATCGTCAGCTATCAGCTCCCGCAGGAACACGTCGCCAAGCGCCTCGGCTAGTGCCTCTACCCTGTCGCGGCGCATACGCGAACTGCCGAGGACCGCCTTCATGCCGCCCTGGGGATTCCCCGCATGCTCGCCGATCAGCTGAGCAGCCAGGATTGCCGTGACGCCGCGCTGCTCCAGATGAGCCAAGACTGGCTCCGCTAGTCGCGGACTGAGGTAGATCCGCTGCGAGCCACGGTAGCGGCCGTCAAACTTCGCGAGTTCTCGCGTGAGCACTTGTCCGCGTGGGCCCCACATGGGAATTCCCGCAGCGAAGGCGGCGACATTCTCTACGCCAGATACCCGGACTTCCCACACCGGAAGCTTGGAGACGATCTTGCGTCCCTTGATCAGACCCCCGCGCTGGGCACGGGGATCCCGGGTTTTGACCGCGCTCCCGATACCCCATCGAAGCAGCAGCCAGTGGATCTGATGTGCAAGCTGCTCTGATGTGGTTGTAAAGCCGACTCGAAGTCCACCCGTCTGCTCCCGAGAGACATGCCCGTCGGTCTCGAAGATTCCGAATATCAGATTACCTATCACAGCTGCCGAAGCATCTGGCGCGAAGAAAGCTGCGGGAATCTCCTTATTATAGGCCAGGTGACCGTAAATATCCGCCCAGCGGCAGAGGTCAAGTAGGCCATTCTTCTCGCCGGGGCGGTGGGAAATCGCCACGGTGATCTCATGAGATGTGGGTTTGACCTCACACCCCATAGCTTCGACGATATGAGCTACGTCGTCCTGCAGCGGCTGGGCAGCGTTGATGAACTGCACTGGCGTCTTGCCACCGACATAGCCGTCGCCGATTAGATAGCCGAGAAGCCGTGCATGATCAGGGGGCACCGGAGTCTGCGAGCCAAAGCCCATGAATGACCTGGGCCTCGCAACTCGATCTCCTCGCGACAGACTCGCGGCAGCTGCCCAGCCCTGTTCGGTCATGATCTGATGATCGGGCGTCACCCACAACTCAGTTCCATCCCGGAGCTTGAGTCCGATCACCTCTTGCTCGCCCTGATCAAACCAGGAAGTCACTGGACGTACGTGTAGAGCGCCGTTTTTGTCTATGGCGGCGACGTGAACCCGAAGCTGCTGGTCGACGACATCCTCGATGCGGTGCGTTTGGCCGGTCACGGGATCGAAAACTCGAGTGCCTTCGGCTAGGCACTTGTTCTTAACTACCTTTACGCGTGTCCTGTTTCCGACCGCGTCCTGTCCGTCTTTCAGAGTCTCGATCCGGCGAATGTCCAGCCGAATAGACGCGTAGAACTTCAGCGCCTTCCCGCCGGTCGTCGTCTCGGGACTTCCGAACATCACTCCGATTTTTTCCCTAAGCTGATTAATGAATACCGCAGTGGTCTTTGTTTGATTTAGCGCACCGGCAATCTTGCGTAGCGCCTGGGACATCAGCCGGGCCTGCAGGCCGACGTGGCTGTCCCCCATCTCACCCTCGATCTCCGCTTTCGGAACCAGAGCGGCAACCGAGTCGATGACGATGATGTCGATGGCACCGGAGCGGATCAGCATGTCCGCGATCTCCAGCGCCTGCTCGCCGGTGTCCGGCTGCGAGACCAGCAGCGCGTCGGTGTCGACGCCGAGCTTCTTGGCGTAATCAGGATCGAGCGCATGCTCGGCGTCGATGATGGCCGCTATGCCGCCTGCCTTCTGCGCATTTGCTATGGCATGCAACGCAAGGGAGGTTTTCCCGCTGCTCTCCGGCCCGTATATTTCGACGATCCGGCCCTTAGGGAAGCCGCCGATACCCAGCGCCACATCCAGCGCGATAGACCCAGTCGGAATCACCTCCATCGGCGCGCGGGCCTCATCGCCGAGTCGCATGATGGCACCCCGGCCGAACTGCCGCTCGATCTGCGCGAGCGCGGTCTCCAGGGACTTGTCCCTGTCTCCGCCAATACCCCTGCCACTACCCGCTCTGTCGTTCGGTGCCATCTGAAGCTCCTGTGGGGAAGTGCTGACTACACGCTCGCTTGCGCGTTGCCTGAGATCTGACTGCCGGCCACCGATGATGGACCAAACAGCTTGTCGGTTACCTGCTGGCGGAGAAGTTACGCGGCCCCTCTGACAATCACGGCCCGCCGAGGACCGCAGCGCCTCATCCTCCTAGCCATCGACAAGCAGGCGACCGCCAGTGAGATAACTCTAACGAACAACTGTTCGATCATGAAGCGGACACGCCGGCGCCGTACTGCCAGCCGAGCATCCGGATCGGCCGGGGAGGGGGTGTACGTTCCCCGGCATGAGCGAGCGGATCGGCACAGCACAACCAGAGCCCATCCGTGACGGCAAGTACGCCAGAGTCGAGCGAGAGAGGCGCTTTCTGCTCGCCGCGCCGCCGTCGTCGTCCGCCGTCACCGCCAGTCGCCGGATCACCGACCGGTATCTGCCGGGAACGCGCCTGCGCTTGCGCCGTATCGACCACCTCAGCAGCGAAGCATGCGAGTTCAAGTTCACCCAGAAGGTGCCGGCCTGCCGCCCCGGCTACGTCCAGGGGATGATCACCAGCACCTACCTGTCCGCTCCCGAATACGACCTGCTCGCCACACTTCCGGCTGAGGTGCTGTCCAAGACGCGGCTCAGCCTTCCACCGCTGAGCATCGACGTCTTCGATCCCCCGTTGCACGGCCTGGTTCTGGCAGACATCGAGTTCACCACAGACGAGGCAGCCATGGCCTTCTCCCTGCCTCCGGAGGCGATCGCCGAGGTCACCGATGACGCCCGGTTCACCGGAGGCAACCTCGTCCGGACACGCCGCCACGATCTGCTCGCATGGCTCGCCGAGTACGGCATCGAGCCAGCGCCGGGTCAGTGACCCGCGATCTGGCCACCGTCAACGTGCAGGGTCTCGCCGGTGACATAGGGCGAGGACTCAAGGAACAAGACACCGTTGACGATGTCGCTGACATGGCCGACGCGCCCGATCGGGGAACGGCTGGCCTGCACCTCGTAGTCTTCGCCGGCATGCATCGGCGTCTGGATGACGCCGGGGGCGACCGCGTTGACCCGGATGCCCCGAGAGGCGTACTCGATCGCTAGCGACCTGGTCGCCGCGTCGACGCCGCCCTTGGTGAGCGCGGTCAGCACTGCGGGCTCTGCCGAACTCGCGTAATCGACCATGGTCGTCGTGATGTTGACGACGTGGCCGCCACCGCCTTGCTTCAGCATCTGGCCAATGACGCGCTGAGTTAGCCAAAAGAACCCGGTGAGGTTGACGCCAACCAGGGATGCGTAGTCATCGGCGGTGTAGTCGGTGAATGGCTTGGAGCGGAACAGGCCCGCGTTGTTGATCAGGGTGTCGATGCGGCCGAAGTGCTCGAGCGCTTCGCTGACGATCCGCTCGCCCGTTGCGGGCTGGGAGACGTCCCCCGCGACGGTGAGCACATCGGGGTCGTCGGACGGCTTGACATTCAGGGCGTTGGAGACGACCGCCCAGCCCTGCTCGCGATAACCGTCAACCAGACCGGCCCCAATGCCGTGCGAGCCTCCGGTGACGATGGCCACATTGTGCCCGTTCCCGCTCATCAGCGTTGCGCGCGCGGAAGGACGCGGTCGAACTCGACCTGGATGTGACTCGGGCCCCTCAGGGTCGAGCTGGCCTTGTACGGCGGAGGGTCGGTCAGCAGCCGCGGGTTCACCAGTCGGCTGAAGATCTCGGTCAGTGCAAGCTGGGTCTCCAGCCTGGCCAGCGGCGCTCCGAAGCAGTAGTGGACGCCACCGCCGAAGCCTAGGTGCTGGTTCTGATCGCGGTCGGGATCGAAGCGCTCGGGGTCAGCGATGCACGCCGGATCGCGGCTGCCAGATGCGAGCGCCAGCACGATGGGGGCACCCCTGGGGATGGTGGTGCCGGCGATCGTGATGTCGTCGAGCGCGGCCCGCAACACGGGGAAGTGCACCGGCGGCTCGAAGCGGAGCAGTTCCTCGACCGTCCGGATGACCAGCTCGGGCTCGTGCTTCAGCCGCTCCAGAACCTCTGGGTGGCGCAGCAGCGTGAGCACTCCGTTGCTGATGAGGTTTACGGTCGTCTCGTGGCCCGCGATCAGCAGCAACGTGCCCGCTGCCTCCACGTCCTGATCCGACAGCCGCCCCTCGGGCCCGTCATAGGTGACGAAGCCGGAGATCATGTCGTCGCCTGGGCTGGTACGGCGGGCATCGGCAAGGCCCCCCAGATACTGTTGCAGCGACTTCATAGCATCGGTTCGCTTCCGCTCCCGCTCGGCCTGGTCGCCTGCGCCGGGGCCGAAGCCCTCAGCGACCGTGTCGGCCCACGTCCGGAACCGTGACTCGTCCTCGCGCGGCACGCCCAGCAGGCGGCAGATGACGATGACCGGGAACGGGTGGGCGATATCTTCGACTATGTCAGCCCGTGTCCGGTCGGCGATGCCGTCGACCAGCCCGCTGATGATGTCGGCCATCTGCGGCCGCATGTTGTCGATCTTGTGTGGCAAATGTGGCGGTCCGAAGTGGTACATCACCAGGCGCCGGATCCGGTCATGCTCAGGTGGATCAAGGCGAATGAACGGGGGCGTTTCACCCGCCTCGACTGGGGGCGGCTGGGTGCTGGGCAGGTAGGACAGATTGCGCCCGTCTGAGCTGACCCGCGGGTCGTGCAGCAGCGCGACGATTTCCCGGTAGGTGCTGACGACGTAGCTTCCGTCCTCTTGCCGTGATACCGGCTCCTGGCGGAGTTCGGGGTACAGCCGGTACGGGTCGGCGCGGTTGGAGTACTCGAGAACCTGCTCAAAGACGCTGGCCGGTGTCATGGCGTGCCCTCCCTGACTCGTCCCTCACGAGGCCTGTGTCACTGCTCGTAGACCAGTTCGGCGCGGCGTTCGGCCGGGTCGTGGCCGGTCAGTACAACCGTGGCCTGAAGACCGGCCTGGAAATGGTCGGGAACCTCGGCCGGGACGGGCTGGAAACTTTCCGGCTTGTCAACGCCCGAGAAACTTGGCGGGAACGGGGCAGCCTGTTCGATCAGCCGCCGGTAATGCTCCAGCCATATCGCCTGATCAAAGGTGACTGCGGCGGTGACGCGGCCGTGGTAGCCGTAGGCGGCAACGAACCGGTGCTTCGCAGTTGAGCCTTGCGTGATGACAACCTCGTCGGCGAGGGTCGGGACGCCGACGGACTTGATATTGGTACCGAACTGGCTCGACCAGAACACCGGCAGCGACAGATGCGGCCAGCGATGGGCCTGATCGCTGATCATGTTGTGAGCAGCGACCTCTGCCTGGGCGACCGCATTGCCCCAGTGCTCGAGCGCCAGGAACTGGTACCGGTAGACCGGGTGCGGGAAGCGCGCTACGTCGCCGGCCACGAAGATGTCATCGGTGACCAGGCCATTGACGTCGAAAGCGCGGCAGCCTGCATCGCAGCCCACGCCCCACACCCCGAAGGCGAGCCCCGAACCCTGCAGCCACTCGATGTTCCTAATGGAGCCGAGCGCGGCCACGGCCACCTCGACATCCAGCGTGTCGCCGTCAGACAGGTGCGCTCGGCGCAACCGCCCGGCCGCATCACCCTCCAGCCGTGTGACCGTGACGCCACATCGCAGATCGACGCCGTGGGCGCGCTGCATGTCCGCTGCGATCGCGCCAATGGCCCCGCCGAGGGCACCCGCGAGGGGAGCCGGACCCCGTTCCACTACCGTCACGGGCAGACCTTGTTCGCGACACACCGACGCGACCTCTGATCCGGTGAACCCGGCGCCCATGACCAGCACCCGGCCAGCATGCTGTGCGATCCGCTGCCGGAACCGGGCCGCATCCTCCATCGTGTGCAGCACGAACATGCCATCCAGGGCGGCCTCGTCCTTGTTCGGCCATGGCCGCGCCCGTACTCCGGTGGCAATCAGCAGCCGGTCGAAGCCGACCTCGGTTCCGTCGGCGAGGCGTACTCGCTTGGCTTCCATGTCCAGCCCGGTGGCACGCTGCCCGCGCATCCATTCGGCGTCGAATTGGTGCAGGCGCGGAAGCATCGTGTGATCAGCAGGGATCCACCCGGACAGGACTTGCTTGGACAGTGGCGGCCGGTCGTACGGATCATGATTCTCGTCTTCGATCAGAGTCAGTGATCCGGTGAAGCCGTCCCGGCGGAGCACGCTCGCGGCTCGGGCGCCTGCCAGCGACGCACCGACGATCACGATGCGACTGGTGGGTCCGAGGCCAGCGCCGTTCCCGCGGCGGGCTCTGGGTACCTCTGCCCTGCCCGCTGCGGACGCGCCGATCTTGCCGTCAGCGGACGCATCGGCCTTGCCGCCTTCTTCTCGGCTCGCCGGCTCGACATGGAGCGCCTGAACCGGGCAGGCCGCCGCCGCGCGCAGCACCCGCTCGCGCTGGGCGTCGTCGGGGTCGAGGTCGTACATCAGGGCTTCCTGGCCGTGCATCTGAAAGACGTCCGGCGCCATGAAAGCGCACTGGCCGTACCCCTGACACCGTGTGAGGTCAACGACAGCTCTCACCGGACACCCCCCGTCGGACACGCATCTTTAGCTGCGACCTGGGCCGCGCCCAAGCGACCGCGTGCGTCAACGAGGCGTAGCCTCACCGGATTCGTGCGCAAAGAACCGGACGTGAGCGCCGGACCCGGTCAGCCCGCGCGACGCAACTGGTCCGCTGGCGAGGTAAGGCCGTTCGTCCTGACATCAGACGCCTACCCGCGGATCTGCCGTTCGTATCTCCGCCGACCATCATTTCGCGGTGGCCCGCTGGTGACATCCGTGCGATTTCCTGATCCAATCCGACCGATTTATTTGCTTTTGTGGTCAGGAAACAGAGGGATGCAGCGGAAGCCTCGGCGGATGATCACGAACAGATCGCCGGACGACGCCGGCTACCGCAGCCGCTCCGGCACGCGGAATGCGTCGCAGATGGCCCGCCAGACCACCTTCGCCTCCTCACCATCGGCCAGTGCCTGGTTAACGGTTCGGTCAGCCAACGCCGACAAGACGTAGTCCTTAGCCACGCTCTCGGCGTAGCCGTTGCCGAACTGGGCTCGCATCCGGTCCCAGAACTCCGTCAGTCGCACCGCGTCAGCGTAAACGGCACCTCAGACGGGCGCAACGCCAGGCCGATCGAGCTTCCGCGTTCTTCTCACCATGATCAGTGAGGATTTTTGGCCGAAAAAACGGTGCAACATCCGTCGCGGTATGGTGCCGCGTTGCTCACGGGGCCCAGGTGAAGTGCCGAGGCTGCCAGTCCCCTTGACCGGTGGTCCTGGTGACCAGGCAGCGCTCCAGCAGGAACTCGAAGAACTCGCCTTCCGCGAAGCCAACTGGCTCCGTCTCGATGCCGCGCTCGGCCAGGAACTGCGCGGCCGCAGTCGCTGCCAGGTCGGCGTCCGTCACCGGCTCCGCCCGCCCGGTGACGTAGAAGGCATCCTCGTTAGTCGGAGTGGCGAAGGAGTGCAGCGCATACCTCGGATCGCGGTGCAGGTCGTCTCGCTTCAGCGACGGGATGACGTGGGCCAGCAGCCGGCCCGAGACCAGCAGCGGGCAGATCGGGTGCAGGCGAGGCCCGCCATCCGGCCGGACGGTGGACAGGAACGCTAAGCCAACCCCGAATTGATAGAGCAACTCTCGCCCAGCCTCGGCGAGCTCAGGGCGGGCAGAGGCGAACTGCTCCCAGCTAAGTTCTGTCTCCATGGCCCCGATCCTGCCAGCGGCCACCGACATTTTGCCCATGGCTGGCATGATGACCGGATGACCATGTCGGTGGACTTCTCAGCCGTCCCTGAGAACCAGCGCGCCGCCTTGGTCAGGCAGCTCTGCGACGCCATGGAGGAGGCCTACGCAGGCGGGCCGCTACCCGCGCGTGACAGTGGAGCGGCCGTGGTCGGCCCACAATCCGGTGCTGGAGGGCGAGTTCGCCGCACCGAGAGCCATCCGCTGGTACCTGGAGCGCGAACTGGGCCGCCTCGCCGCGGCCGGCGCCAGGATCGCGGTCGCCCCGGCCGGGAAACCCTCGACCTGCATGATCCCGCGCTGGCCGAGGCCGTCGACGAAACCAGCTCTGACCTGCGGCGCAAGAAGCTGTTCTTGTTCGGGCCAGAGCGCATGGCGCTGTCGATCGACCGCCTGCACGCATTACACCGGGACCCCGGCCGAGCCGTTCCAGCGCTACGTCCTGCTGACGAACTATTCCTGGCACGTCGAGGAGTTCCGGGCCGCGCTGCCAGACTGCATCGGGTCCCGACTCGCCCGACCGCCAGATGCCCGCCTGGCACTACATAGCTGCCCGGACCGCGCTGGGCTAACCATGATCAACATCGGCGTCGGCCCGTCCAACGCCAAGACGACTGACCGATCACCTCGCGGTCCTCCGGCCTGACCTGGTGCTGATGATCGGCCACTGCGCCGGGCTGCGTAATCACCAGGAGATCGGCGACCTGGTCCTGGCCACGGCCTACATGCGCGACGACCGGGTGCTGGACGACGTGCTGCCGGTCAGCGTGCCGATCGTCTCCAACCACACGCTGAACATGCTGCTGCTGACGAGGTCATGTCCCGCGACCTGCGCACCGGATGGGCATCGTTTTCACCACCGCCAACCGGAACTGGGAGCTGCAGCTATCGGCCGTCAGCGACCGGCTGCGGCTGTCCCGGGCCATCGCGGTGGACATGGAGTCGGCGACCGTCGCGGCTAACGGCTTCAGGTACCGGGTGCCGACTGCTACGCTGCTCGCGGTCAGCGACAAGCCGCTGCACGCCAGCCCCAAGCTCAGCGCCGAGGCTCAGGCCTTCTACGCAGCCTCCCGGCGCCAGCACGTCGAGATCGCCATCTCGGTAGTGGCACAGGCCAGGCAGCTGTTCCGGGCGGCCTGCCGACCGCCGATATCCGCTCGGCTGACGAGCCCCTGCTCGGCCTGACCGCAGCCCGACCGGCCCCTGGCCGACGAGGCCGCTGGCCCGCTGACCAGGATTGCACAGAAATAATTCCTCTTGCGCGATTGCTGGACCGGATGTTACGGTCATTGTGACCGCAGTCCAGCGCAGCGCAGCGCTCCGAGCCCTCGGAGGCAGTAGTGACACCGCCCGACCGCCAGCCGCGGCCCGTGGCTTGTCTGCCGGCGTCACATCGACCTGCTGCGCGTATCCAGCGCGATCTGTCGTCCTTCCTGCTGAATCAGCGTTCCCCGCACCGCACAGCGCGCCCGGCGTATCGCCGCGGCGGCACCTGTCAGTGCCCGCGCCACGCCAGCAGAAGGATCTCGAGCAATGCCATCCCAGCCGCTTCGCGGCCAGGGCCAGTGGGCCCTCGGCCACCACGAGCCGCTTAATCCCGCCGAGACGATTCAAGAAGGACGACGACGGGCTGCACGTCCGCGACCGCATCCTGAACCGCTACGCCCACCTCGGCTTCGACTCCATCGACCCGTCCGACCTGCGCGGCCGATTCCGCTGGTGGGGCCTGTACACCCAGCGCAAGCCCGGCATCGGCGGCGGCAAGACCGGCGCGCTCGAGGACGCCGAGATCGAGGATCCGTACTTCATGATGCGCGTCAGGATCCCCGGCGGCCAGCTGGAGGCCGACCAGCTGCGCGCGGTCGCGGGCGTCGCCAAGGAGTACGGCCGCGACCTGGCCGATGTCACCGACCGGCAGAACGTGCAGTTCCACTGGATCACGATCGAGGACGTCCCGGCCATCTGGGAACGCCTGGAGGAGGTCGGCCTGTCCAGCCAGCAGGCCTGCGGCGACGTGCCGCGCAACATCCTCGGCTGCCCGGTGGCCGGGATCGACGCGGCCGAGGTGCTGGACGCCAGCGCCGTGCTGCGGGCGACCGAGGAGGTCGCGACCAACAGCCCCGACCTCACCAACCTGCCGCGCAAGTTCAAGACCGCGATCTCCGGCTGCGCCAACCAGTGCACCGCGCACGAGGTCAACGACGTCTCGTTCGTCGGCGTCATCGGCCCGGACGGCAGGCCCGGCTACGACCTGTGGGTGGGCGGCGGGCTGTCGACCAACCCGATGCTCGCGCAGCGCCTTGGCACGTTCGTGCCGCCCGAGCGGGTGCCGGAGGTCTGGGCGGGCAGTGGCCAGGCTGTTCCGCGACTACGGCTACCGCCGGCTGCGCAGCCGGGCCCGGCTGAAGTTCCTGGTCGCGGACTGGGGCACCGGAGCGATTCCGCGAGGTGCTTGAGCGCGAGTACCTGGGCGGGAACGGGCTAGTTGACGGGCCCGCGCCGCCTGCACCTGCGCCGGGATCGCGCGACCACATCGGCGTGCACCGGCAGCGGGACGGGCTGTACTACGTCGGCGTGGCCCCGCACACCGGCCGCACGTCCGGCACCCAGCTGTGGCAGGTGGCCGATCTGGCCGAGGCCTACGGGTCGGGCCGGGTCCGCACCACGATCGAGCAGAAGCTGCTGATCCTGGACGTGCCGGAACGGGCTGTTGCGGAGCTGGTGTCCGAGCTCGAGTCAGTCGACCTGCAGGCCAGCCCGAACGTCTTCCGGCGCGGCACGATGGCCTGCACCGGCATCGAGTTCTGCAAGCTGGCCATCGTCGAGACCAAGGGCCGGGCCCGCGACCTGTACACCGAGCTCGGCCGGCGGCTGCCCGACTTCGACACGCCCGATCACGATCAACGTGAACGGCTGCCCGAACTCGTGCGCCCGGTTCCAGCTCGCCGACATCGGGCTGAAGGGCTCGATCGTCGACGGCGAGGAAGGCTTCCAGGTGCACCTGGGCGGGTCGCTCGGCACCGACCCGGGCTTCGGCCGCAAGCTGCGCGGCCTCAAGGTCACCGCCGACGCGCTGCCCGACTTCGTCGAGGGCCTGCTGCGTAACTACCAGGCCGACCGGGCCGACGGCGAGGAGTTCGCCGCCTGGGTCCGGCGCGCCGACGCCGAGCCTGCTGACCCGGCCCGCCGAGCTCGCGGCAGCTAGCCGCGACGCGAGCTGGCAGCCGGAGCTCGCAGCCACGGCGGGGCGCAGACGGGCGGGCGAGCATGAGCGGCGAGCGGCAGGTGCCGTTCTTCTGCCCGTACTGCGGTGAGGAGAACCTGCGGCCCGGCGAGCGCGGATGCCGGCGACTGGGAGTGCCGCGCATGCGCCCGCGGCTTCAGCCTAAGTTCGTCGGCCGTCGTGCGGCCGCAGGCCGTACGGCGCCGGCTGCGCCTGCGAGCGCGGCTATGACGCGATACGCCGAGCCGCTATCCGCTGATGCTGTCGATGGCCGGCCGGCGTGCGGTCGTCGTTGGCGGCGGCCAGGTCGCGCTGCGCCGCGTCCGCGAGCCTGCTCGAGGCCGGCGCGCACGTCGTGGTCGTCGCCCCGTCGGTGCTGCCCGAGCTTGCCGGGCTGCCGGTCACGGTACTTGCAGCGCGAGTACCGCGACGGGGACTTGTCGGCCGCCTGGCTCGCGCACGCCGCCACCGACGACCCGGCCGTCAACGCGCGGGTGGCCGCCGAGGCTGAGCGCAACCGGATCTGGTGCGTGCGCGCCGATGACGCCGACCGCATCGGCGGCCTGGACGCCGGCTGTCACCCGGCACGGCGAGGTCACGGTCGCGGTGACTGCGGCGGCGATCCGCGGCCGGTCGGAGCGACTTCGCGCTGCGATCGCGCTCGCGCTCGCCGAGGGCGGCGCTGCCCGGTGCGACCGCGCGCGGACCAGGGTGCAGCCGCCGGCAGCGTCGCGCTCGTCGGCGGCGGCCCGGGCGATCCGGGGCTGATCACCGTGCTGCGGACGGCGGCTGCTGGCCGAGGCCGACGTCGTGGTGGCGGACAAGCTGGCGCCCCGGTCGCTGCTGGCCGAGCTGGATCCGGACGTGGAGGTCATCGACGCGGGCAAGCAGCCGCACGCGCACAACCTGACCCAGGCGCAGATCAACGAGCTCATCGTGACCAGGGCGCGTGGCCGGCCAGCGCGTCGTCCGGCTGAAGGGCGGCGACCCGTTCGTCTTCGGGCGGGGCGGCGAGGAGGCACTGGCCTGCGTGCGGGCCGGGGTGCCGTTCCAGGTCGTTCCCGGTGTGACCAGCGCGATCGCGGTGCCCGCCTATGCCGGGCATCCCGGTCACCCACCGGGGCGTCACACAGGACTTCTCGGTGGTGTCCGCGCACCTGGACCCGTCTCAGCCAGGCGCGACCGTGGACTGGGACGGCCTGGCGCGCGGCACCGGGACGCTGGTGCTGCTGATGGCGGTCGCCCACCTCGACGCCGTCGCGGCCGAGCTGATCAAGCGCGGGCGGGACGCGGCTACACCGGTCGCGGTAATCAGTGACGGCACGACACCGCGCCAGCAGGTGCTGACCTCGACGCTCGGCGAGCGTGGCCGCCGATGCGCAGGCGGCCGGCGTCCGGCCGCCCGCGGTCGTGGTCATCGGCGACGTGGTCCGCCTCCGGGAGCATGCTCGCCGGTCCGCGTGGCGGGAGCAGCACGCATGAGCCGGCCGGCGCTGCTCGCCGTCGCCCACGGCAGCCGGAACCCGGCCGCCGCCGACGTCATCGGCGCGCTCGCCCGCCAGATCCGCCGGCTGGCGCCGATGCTGGACGTCCGCGTCGCGTTCATCGGGCACGCCGAGCCGTCGCTGCCCGCGCAGCTCGGCGCAGCCGGCTCGAACGCGGTCGTCGTGCCGCTGCTGCTGTCCTCCGGGTATCACCTGACCGCCGACATCACCGGAGCGGCGAGCTCGGCGGGTGCGCTGGTGGCCGGGCCGCTCGGACCTGATGAGCTGCTGCTGACCGCGCTGACAGCCCGGCTCGCGGAGGCCGGCGTGCCGGACGGCACGCCGGTCGTGCTGGCAGCAGCCGGCTCGTCTGATCCGGCGGCTGCCGACGACGTCCGCAAGCAGGCCGACCTGCTGGCCGGACGACTCGGCGTGCCCGTACTCGGCGCTTTCGCGACGGCAGCCCAGCCGACGGTGCCGGAGGCCGTTGCCGAGCTGCGCGAGCGGACCGGCAAGGCCGGTCGCCGTGGCGAGCTACCTGCTCGCGCCGGGCTATTTCCAGGATCAGCTCAGCCGCAGCGGCGCTGACTGGGTGACCGAGCCGCTCGGCGACCACCCGGCCCTCGCCGGGCTGGCCATCGACCGGTACCGGACGGCGGTTAAGGCCAGGTAGATCCCGGCCAGCGTCAGCGGTCTATGGCGTCGGCGCCAGATGGAACAGTGTCTGACGGCTGTAGTCGAGAACCCAAAGGCCCGTAGGTCCAGCCACCAGCGAACTCGGCTCGGTGTCCTGTCCGCGCGGGATTGGCCGGCCGACAACGACGGGTCGGCCGATGATCCGATCTGTAGTCGGGTCGATGCGAAGGAGCGCGAGTGATCGTCGTAGCGCCAGCGTCCATACCGATCCCCGCCAGAAGACAACCTGCATGGCTCCTCCGACAGGAATGGAGGCGGTCACCTTCTCGCTGACGGCGCTGATCCGATGCACGTCCGACGTCCAGAGCGATCCAGCGCCCGCCGTCTCTACATCCGCAATTGACGGCGGCATCACTCGCACCACTCCGGTGGCGAAGTCGATCCGGGTCGCGGTCGAGTTGCCGAAGTAGCTCGATACCCAGAGGGCGCCAGCGCCTGCCGTCATCGTCCAGTCGCCGTACCCGACCGAAATGGCGGCGCCAACAACCCGGTCGGTCTTGGGCTGGAGCCGCAGTAGGTAGCCGTGATAATTGGTGACCCAGACCAGGCCGTCGGCCACGGCGATGGCATCGCCTGCATCGGCGACCGGTAGGGAGGCTGCGAGAGCGCCGGTGTGCGGATCGATCCGGTAGACCCCGCGGCAACCATGGGTGACCCACACGGCACCCGCGCCTGCGGCGATTCCGCTGCCGCATCCATCGGGGAAGGTGCCAGGAGTGGCAACCCGTACGACCACTCGGCCAGTCCGCTGGCTTATCCCGTAGGTGGCGTTGATTCCGGTCACCCAGATCCTGCCGAATCCGATGGCGAGGTTGAGCGATCCGGCGGGCATCCGAGTCTGGCTCGCCATTACCAGCCTTGTAATCACTGCCGACGGGGTTGGAGCCGCAGTCGGCCTCGCGAGGCGAGGCCGACTGCCCGCCCCCGACCACCCGCCGGCGACAGCACCCGTAGCCCCAGCGAGAGCAATGACGGCAGCCGCGATCGCTATCCGACGGCGCCGCTGCCGCCTGCGTGCCTCCCTGATCAGCGCCTCAGGGATAGGTGCAGTACCGGGCAGCGAGCGCGGCTGCGCGGTCTTCATGGATGTTGCACCTGCTCGATGATCTCGGCGATTTCTTCCGGCCCGAATCCGAACTGGCGGGCTAGCGCGACCAGTTCGCGCGCCTTGGTGACCACCTGGCTGCGGCGCGGTGCTATGCCGGTGACTGAGATGCCGCGTCCTCTGCGGAACTCGACGAGGCCCTCGTCACGCAGCGTCCGCAGCGCACGGAGGACGGTATTCGCGTTGACCCCCAGTACGGCTGCCAGGTCCTTCGCAGGCGGCAGTCGCTCCCCCGATGCCGCCTCGCCATCAGCGAGCGCACGGCGGATGGCTGCCGCAACCTGCTCGTGCAGCGGGACCGGGCTGGAGTGGTCGATCGCGAGAGTAGGACTAGTGCTAGTCACATTAGCATCATAATCTCAATCGGCTGTTGTTGGCGAGTTCCGTAACGCCGCTCACCGCCCCAGCCGCAACGGGACGGCTGGCGGCCCATCAGCCAGCAGTGCCGCGAAGGCGCTGGGGAGTTCGCGCGGCCCGAACAGGTCCGGTCCCCGATATCCGGCGATCTCCTCCAGCGTCCACCACCGGAACCCGGTAACACCCTCGGCCGCGAGCTCCGCGTCAGTCATGGAGCCGCGCGGGGTGAAGGCGACGGTCCTGATGAGGAAGTAGTCGTTGATAACGCCGTCGTAGCCTTCCATGCGCCCAGGATGGACGACCTCCTGATGCCACACGTGTGGCGGATCACGGTCGACGACGAGGCCGACTTCCTCATCCAGTTCGCGGCGCAGGGCCGCCAGCAGGCTCTCGCCCGGTTCCACCCCGCCGCCCGGCGTCGCCCACACCACGGCCGCGCCGTCCTGCCGGGAGAACTCAAACCTGCACAGCAGGATGCGGTCGTCCTCGTCGAGAATGATCCCTCGCGCGCCCGCGCGCAGCCTGACTGGTAGCACCCGGACAATCTAGCCGGAGCTGGCGCTACGGCGACTTCGATTCCGGGTGTCGGTACCACCAGGCAAGATGGGGGTTATGGCACCGGACGGCAGTCCTGGGCTCGCTGACTTCAGCGAGGCGACGAGGGCATGGTTCACCTCGGCGTTCGCCGAGCCGACGCCTGCTCAGGCGCAGGCCTGGAGTGCGATCGGCAAGGGCGAGCACACTCTGGTCATCGCCCCGACAGGGTCGGGCAAGACGCTGGCTGCCTTCCTGTGGGCGATCGACAAGCTGGCCAGCGAGCCTGTTCCGGCCGATCCCAAGCGGCGCTGCCGGGTCCTGTACATCTCGCCGCTCAAGGCGCTGGCCGTTGACGTCGAGCGGAACCTTCGCTCCCCGCTGACCGGCGTCACGCCACGCTGCCCGGCGGCTTGGCCTGCCCGAGCCCGACATAACGGTCGCTGTCCGCACCGGCGATACCGCCGCCGACGAGCGCCGGCAAGCTGGCCAGCAAGCCGCCCGACATCCTCATCACCACGCCGGAGTCGCTGTTCCTGATGCTGACGTCACAGGCCCGGGAGGGCCTGCGTGGCGTCGAGACCGTCATCGTCGACGAGGTGCACGCGCTGGCCGGCGGCAAGCGCGGCGCGCACCTGGCGCTGTCGCTGGAGCGACTCGACGCGCTGCGGGCTAGGGAGCGCGATCCCGGTGGCGAAGGGGCACCAGCTGACGGGCGCGCGGCACTGCCGCTGCGCGGCCTGCCCAGCGCATCGGGCTGTCGGCAACGGTCCGGCCGCCGGAGGAGGTAGCGGCGTTCCTCGGCGGCGCGCTGCCGGTGACGATCGTCGCGCCGCCGAGCGAGAAGCGGCTCGACCTGCAGATCGTCGTCCCGGTCGAGGACATGGCCGACCTGCAGGGCGCCGACGAGGTCCCCGCGGCCGGCGTGCCGATGGCGGACGGGCGGGTCGTGCGCCCGGCCGGACCTGGCGGCAGCCACGGCGGGCAGCAGCTGCTGCCGGACAGCGGCGATCCGGCCCGGCAGCATTCGATCTGGCCGCACGTCGAGGAGCGGGTACTCGACCTGATCCAGAGCCACCGGTCGACGATCGTCTTCGCCAACTCGCGGCGGCTGGCCGAGCGGCTCTGCGCCCGGCTGAACGACCTGGCCGCCGAGCGGGCTGCCAGGAGAGGCGCGGATCAGCCGAGCATCGGCAGTGCGAGCGACCACTACGCCCGGCCGCCCGCCGAGCTGATGGGTCAGGCCGGAGCAGCCGCCGGCGCGCCAGGAGTCGTCGCCCGCGCGCACCACGGCTCGGTGTCCCGGCAGGAGCGCAGCCAGATCGAGGAGGCGCTCAAGGCGGGAACGCTGCCCGGCTGTCGTCGCGACCTCCAGCCTGGAGCTCGGCATCGACATGGGCGAGGTCGACCTGGTGATCCAGGTCGAGTCGCCGCCGTCGGTTGCCAGCGGACTGCAGCGGACCGGGCGCGCCGGGCATCACGTCGGCGACGAGTCGCGTGGCATCTTCTTCCCGAAGTACCAGGGCGACCTCGTCCAGACCGCGGTTGTCACCCAGCGGATGCACGCCGGGCAGATCGAGGAACTGCGGATGCCCCGCAACCCGCTCGACGTCCTGGCCCAGCAGATCGTCGCGATGACTGCGATGGACGACTGGGAGATTGGCGAGCTGGAGCAGGTCGTGCGCCGGGCGGCTCCGTTCAGCGGGCTGACCCGGCCGGTGCTGCATGCCGTACTGGACATGCTGTCCGGCCGGTATCCGAGCGAGGACTTCGCCGGGCTGCGGCCGCGGCTGATCTGGGATCGCACCACCGGGACGCTGACCGGGCGGCCTGGCAGCCAGCGGCTGGCCGTCAGCAACGCCGGCACGATCCCGGACCGCGGGCTGTTCGGCGTGTTCCTGGCCGGGCGGCCAGACTGACCGGCTCGGGCCGGCACTCCCGCCGGGTCGGCGAGCTGGACGAGGAGATGGTCTACGAGTCGCAGAGTCGGCGACGTCTTCGTGCTCGGCGCGACGTCCTGGCGGATCGAGGACATCACCGCCGACCAGGTGCTCGTCTCGCCCGCGGCGGGCCAGCCGGGCAGGCTGCCGTTCTGGAAAGGCGATGCGCCGGGTCGTCCGGCCGAGCTGGGTGCGGCAATCGGCGCGTTCTGCCGTGAGCTCGGCTCGGTCTCCCGGCACTGAGGCGATCGCCCGGCTCCGCGCCGGCGGACTGGACGAGCTGGCGGCCGCGAACCTGGTCTCCTACCTCCACCAGCAGCGCGAGGCTACCGGCTACCTGCCCGACGACCGCACTCTGGTGCTTGAGCGGTTCAGGGACGAGCTCGGCGACTGGCGGCTGGTGCTGCACAGCCCGTACGGCGCGCAGCTGCATGCGCCCTGGGCGCTGGCGATCGCGGCCCGGCTCCGCGACCGGTACGGCGGCATGGACGTGCAGGCCCAGCACACCGACGACGGCATCGTGATCCGGGTGCCGGACGCCGACGACCCGCCGCCAGCGGGCATCGCCATGCTCGATCCGGACGAGGTCGCGCAGGTCGTGACCGCCGAGGTTGGCACGTCCGCGCTGTTCGCGTCCAGATTCCGGGAGTGCGCGGCACGCGCACTGCTGCTGCCGCGCCGTCAGCCGGGCAGGCGTACGCCGCTCTGGCAGCAGCGCCAGCGATCCGCGCAGCTGCTCGCGGTGGCCAGCCAGTACAGCACGTTCCCGATCGTCGCTGGAGACGATGCGCGAGTGCCTGCAGGACGTGTTCGATGTGCCGGGCCTGACCGAGCTGATGCGCGACATCGCCGCGCGCCGCGTCCGGCTGGTCGAGGTCGAGACGCCGACCGCATCGCCATTCAGCAAGTCGCTGCTGTTCCGGTACGTGGGCGCGTTCATGTACGAAGGCGACGCGCCGCTCGCCGAGCGACGTGCTCAGGCCCTCGCGCTCGACTCGGCTCTGCTAGCCGAGCTGCTCGGCCAGGCAGAGCTGCGCGAGCTGCTTGACCCGCTCGTCGTCGACGAGACCGAGCGCGAGCTGCAGCGGCTCGCGCCCGGCCGGGTCTGCCGGGACGCCGAGGCCGTCGCCGACATGCTGCGCGCGCTTGGCCCGCTGAGCACCGCTGAAGTGGCGGAGCGCTCGGCCGACCCCGCGCAGGCGCCGTCCTGGCTGGCTAGCCTTGCCGCGCAGCGGCGCGTGCTCGAACTGCGCATCGCCGGGCAGGCGCGCTGGAGCTGCCATCGAGGACGCCGGCCGCTTGCGCGACGCGCTCGGCGTGGCACTACCGCCAGGCGTGCCGGATGCCTTCACCGAGCCAGTCCCCGATCCGCTGCGGGACCTAGTGCTCCGGTACGCGCGGACGCACGGGCCGTTCGGTGCCGCTGTCGTCGCGGAGCGCTACGGGCTCGGGGTCGCCGATCGTGGCCGGAGCCCTGCACCGGCTGACCGCCGAAGGCGTGCTATCCGAAGGCGACTTCCAGCCAGTCCGCCGGCATCCAGTGGTGCGAAGTCGGGGTGCTGCGGCATGCTGCGTCGCCGGTGCCTGGCCAAGCTTCGCAAGGAGGTCGAGCCGGCGCCGCCGTCGGCCTACGCGGCGTTCCTGCCTGCCTGGCAGCACGCTGACAGAGCTGGACCGAGGAGCAGTGGCACTAGCCAGCCAGCGCGTGCGGCCCGGCCGCCGGCAGGCCAGGGCCGACGCCGTCTACGAGGTGATCGACCAGCTCGCCGGAGCGGCGATCCCGGCATCCGCACTCGAAACGCTGGTGCTCCCGGGGCGGGTGCCCGGCTACTCCCCGGCGCTGCTGGACGAGCTGACTGCGGCAGGCGAGATCGTCTGGTCTGGCGCAGGTGCGCTGCCTGGCAGTGACGGCTGGATCATCCTGGCGCCAGCGGCTGCCGCGCCGCTGCTGCTGCCCGAGCCGGCCGACATCACCACCACGCCGGTGCACCAAGCCGTTCTTGGCGCGCTCGAGGGCGGCGGTGCGTTGTTCTTCCGCACGCATCGCCGATCGGGTCGCAGGCCGCCCTCGCCGATACAGGAGCCGGCAGGCCCGTCGCGGCTCAGCGACCGCGATGTCGCGAGTCGCGATCTGGGACCTGGTCTGGGCCGGCCGGCTGACCAACGACACGCTGGCGCCGCTGCGCACGGTGCTGGGCGCCGGGCGCCCGGTTGCGGCTAGCGGCGAAACCGGCCAGCGGCATGCGACTGCCCGGCCCGGCTCCGCCGTCTCCAGGCGGCCGCGTTTCGGCCGCGGCGCTATGCCCTCGCACACCGGGCCGCCCACGGTCACCGGCCGATGGTCGGCCGTTGCCGGCGCCGGCTGAGTGACCCGACGCGGCGCCTGCACGCCCAGGCTCTCGTGCTGCTGGACCGGTACGGCATCCTGATCCGCGGCGCGGTCGCGGCCGAGCGCGTCCCCGGCGGATTCGGTGCGCTGTACCCGGTGCTGCGCGCGCTGGAAGATGGCGGCCAGTGCCGGCGCGGATACTTCGTGGAGGGTCTCGGCGCCGCACAGTTCGCACTGCCCGGCGCTGTCGACCGGATGCGCGCCATGGCCGATGCCGCACGCGCGGCCGGACCAGGCCGCCGACCCGTGGGATACGCAGGCGAACGCCCGCAGCAGCACCGAACCGCGGGTCACGGTGCTGGCGGCCACAGATCCGGCCAACGCCTACGGTGCCGCCCTGCCGTGGCCGGACCGGCCGGGAGATGGCTCGCGAGCGGGCACCGGCCCGGCCGCAAGGCTGGCGCGCTGGTCGTGCTGGCCGACGGCGAGCTGATCCTCTACGTCGAGCGCGGCGGCAAGACGCTGCTGTCCTGGACCAGTGAGCCGGCCTTGCTCGAACCGGCCTCCGCCGCGCTGGCGGCGGCGGTGCGGGCGGGCGCGCTCGGCCGCCTCACCGTCGAACGAGCCGACGGCGGCGACGTCTACGACTCGCCGCTCGCTATTGCGCTGGAAGCAGCTGGCTTCCGGCCGACTCCGCGCGGCCTTCGGCTCCGCGGCCAGATCTGACCCGCCGATCGCGCTCAGAGCGGCTTCTCCAGCACGACAAAGCTGAGGTCGGGGCGCTGCGGGATCCCGAATCGCTCGTTCCCGTACGGGAACGGCCTGCTCTCCCCCGTCAGCCGGTAACCGCGCCGCTCGTACCACGCGATCAGGTCCGGCCTCAGGCTGACCACGGTCAGCACCATAGTCGCGGCACCCCACTCGGCGCGGGCGAGCCGCTCTGCCTCGGCCAGGATTGCCCGGCCCCAGCCCTGGCCCTGCGCGGCCGGCCGGACCGAGAACAAGCCGAAGTACGCCTCTGCTGGGGGCCGCCGTTCCAGCTGACAGCAGCCGGTCAGCACGCCCCCGGCCTCGGCGACCAGCAGGACACGGCCTGGACTCGCCACGATCTCCGCGATCGCATGGGCGTCGGTGCGCTGCCCGGCCAGCAGGTCTGCCTCGGTCGTCCAGCCGGCCCGGCTGGCCTCGCCCCGGTAGGCGGACTCGACCAGTTCGACGATGGCCGGGATATCACCGTGTTCCGCATGCCGGAAGCTGAGCGTTCCCGGCGTAAATCTGTCCGGCCGGCCACCGCCCGAGGCGTCACCAGCCACGGAGGTCGATCGGCCAGACGTCTGTGACTTCATCGCCCGAGAAGAGATACGCGCGCTCGTGGCAGGCCATGGTCGGGTCGATGTGGGCCGGCACGAGCCAGGCCCGCTCGCCGACGGGACGCGGCGGCGTGAACGTCACGTGCTCGTCGGAGCAGAACATGACATTGCTGCCGGCCAGTTCCGGGTTCCCGTGGTCCATGCCGAACGCTTTCAGGCCCGCGTTGCCGACCGCCCAGCCGTCCGACCGGGACACGACAGTTGCCAGCACGAACGCCGACTGCTTGAACGGCAGTCCGAGGCGGCCGTAGGCGGTGTCCATCAGCAGGTATGACCCGGCCTGGATCTCGGTAGCCCAGGTGTTGAGCGCGTACGTGCCGGTGCCGCCGGCCGATACCAGCTCGCCGCCGACGTCGGCATGCGCCGCGACGAGTATCTCCATGGCGATCTTGCATCGCTCAGCCCGCTCGACCGCGTCGGGCAGCCCGACAACGTGGCCCTCGTACCCCATCACGCCGCGGACCTGCAGCCCGCGGCTCCGCGCGAGGTCGGCAAGCCGCCCGGCATCCGCCGCCGAGCAACCGCAGCGCGGCAGCCCGACGTTGACGTCGATCAGGACCTCGCGCACTCCTCCGGCGACTGCGGCCTCGATGGTCTCGGCCGAGTCGACCGCTACCGTCACCCGTGCGCCGGCGGCGACCAGGTTGCCGAGGCGCCTGGCGTCCAGGACCTCGTTGGCCAGCAGCAGGTCCTCGCCGAGCCCGGCTGCGGCCATGCCTTCGCACTCGCGGATCGTGGCGCAGGTGAAGCTGTGGTGGCCTGCGGCAGCCTGCCGCCGCGCCAGGCCCGTGCATTTGTGCGCCTTCACGTGCGGCCGCAGCCGCGCACCGGGAAGAGCCGCCGCCATGGTGGCGATGTTCTCCTCGAGTGCGTCAGCGTCGATCGAGCAGCGCCGGCGTGTCGATATCGGCAACGCGCATCAGCCTACCCGCCCCGTGCCATGTGCGTTGGCAGCCTTCCCCCGAAGGTCACAGGATGTCGCGCTCGATAATCCCGGCGATACCGCCACGATCGCCGAAGCCGCCACCGAGGCCGAAGCCGAGGCCAAGGCCAGCGCCCGGAGCCTGCTGACGGCGCTCGTCGTGGATCGCCTCGATGGCAAGCACGATCGCGAGCAGGAATGCCTGATTCTCGTCGTCGGCGATGTCGACCGCGAACTTCTCCCGCAGCGAGAACTTGCGCACCATCCTGGCGACCGGTACCCCGCCACGGCTGACCGTGTAGTCGCCTCCGTCGAAGTGGCCGCGCGCTTGCAGCCTGCCGAAGGCCGACTCGATGTCGTACTTGTCGCCGAAGATGCCCGCGTGCCGAACCTGGGCAACCCGCTGACCGTCGACGTAGACCTCATGGGTGTCGGTCATCAGGTGCTTGCGGATATCGGCGACTTCCCGGCCGCGCTGTCGAGCAGCGAAATCCGCGCGCCCGAGATGGCCGCGGGCCTCGAACTGCGGGGTGCCCGACCGTCGGTGATGTCGAAGTGCTCCATCAGCGACCAGCGGCTGGACATGACGTATTCCATGCCTGGACTCTCGCCTAGCCGGCCCGCCAGCGCAACAGCGATGACCAAACCGATATCGTCACTGATCCGGGTCGATGGCGCTCAGCACATCGGCCAGCAGCTGCTCGGCGGCGGCCAGGTCCTCGTCCAGCGGCCGGTCAGCCATCGACGTCGGGCAGCACCGCGTCAGCACGGTCGAAGACTCGCGCGAGCTCGCGGCCGGCCGGGCGGGTGCCGCGCAGCCGCAGCGCCCGGACCGCGGCGACAAGCTCGCATGCCAGCACGACCCGGTAGGCACGCACCGTCTCGGTCGCCGACCAGGCCGCCTGCGTCCCGAAGCCCGGCATGCTCCTCGGCACCGACCGACAGCACCGCGCCGCCGAGCACGACCGGGGCCGCCAGCCGGCGGATGTCCGCCAGGGCCGAGTGCGCCGCGTACTCCACGATCATCAGCCCCGAGCTAGGCGGAGTGTCCATGGCCAGGAACGGGGTAAGCCCGGTGTTCGCGGTCGTCCAGCAGCGCGCCGAGCCGCGCCACCGACAGGGCGCCGGTCTGGAACACGGCCGCGCGCAGCGAGTCCAGCGCCAGCGCGAGATAACGCGGTGTGGAAGTTCGCCGTTGTGCCAGATCCGCTGCCCGCCGACGTCGATCAGCGGGTTCTCCGCGGCGGAGTTCAGCTCGCGCACCAGGACGCTCATCCGCGCGCGCATGTGCGTCGACCGCTGCGCCGTGCACCTGCGGCAGCGCCCGGTAGCCGTAGGGATCCTGCACCCGAGCCTGCGGCCCGGCTTCGTCGGCCAGCAGCTGGCGCAGCGTCCGGCGCGACCCGTATCTGGCCGGGATGACGGCCGGCTAGCTGCACCGCCTCGGCATAGGGCTCGGCCGACGCGCCGCACCGCCAGGTGACTGAGTGCCGCGATGACGGTGCTCGCCGTCAGCAGCCCCGCCAGGTCGTGGCACGCGATCGCGGCCTCGGCCAGCGTCACCGCGTTACTCGACATGAAGGCGAGCATGTCGGCCGGGTCCAGCGCGAAGCGGGGCTGGCCGTCCGGCGTGCTCGGGACGCGCCGTCGGCTGCGAGCCAGTCGCGCTCGCCGAGCAGGCACAGCGCAGTCGTGGCGAGCGCGGTCAGGTCCCCGGTGCCGATCGCGCCATAGCGGCGGGCGGGCGGCCGGAATCCCCGGTTCACGCAGTCGGCCAGCACGTCGAGCACGCCTGGCTCGACACCAGATCCGCCGGCTGCGATCTGATTGGCCCGGACAGCCAGCATGGCCAGGCCGACTTCCGGGGCGAGCGGCGGCCCGGCCCCGCTGGCATGGCTGCGGACCAGCCGCAATCCCACCGCCCGCCCGTCAGCAGGGATCACCTCGATGCTGCGGTTAAAGCCGACGCCGGTCGTCCGGCCGTAGACGGCACGCCCGGCTGCCGCGGCCTGCTCTGTCAGCGCCCGCGCCGTCTCGGCCGCAGCGCTCGCGCGCCGCACGCCGTCGGCGCCGATCTCGACGCCCGTCAGCCGGCGGCCGATCGCCGCAACGTCAGCGCACGTCAGCGACCTGCCGTCCAGGGTGATCATTCGAATCGCGCTGTCAGCCGGCGTGAGTGAGCATCTTGATGAGGCGGCCGCCCAGGCCGCGTGCGCCGACCATGGCGCGGTTTAGCTCGCCCGACATCGAGTTCCTTCCGTTACCGGCTCATCCGAGAGTAGCCGCGTGCCGGCACGGCAGTCTGCATCCGGTGGGGCCGCACGGCGGGAAGGGCGAGAGTTAGCTAGCGTGGCCCGACTATGGGCCTCAGTAGCTATGTCACGCCCTTTGCGCGGCCGAGGGCGAGGCTGGGTCGGCCACGGATGCGAGCAACTCTGTCCGCGCCTGGTCCACAGCCGCCAGGATCGCGCCGCGCAGCACCGGCCAGCCATCCACGGCGGTAGGCACTACGGTCGGCTTGGCCGGGCAGAGCCGGCCCACGTCGGCCGCCACCCGGTCAGCCAGCCCGGTCCCGCCCGCCATGCCGACATCACCGCCGAGCACTACCAGGCCGGGGTCGAGCACTACCGAGATGGCGGCAACTCCGGTCGCGACCCGGACCGCCAGCTCGCACAGGAAATCGTCGCCTCGCTGCTCTCCGCGGCCGGCCGCGCTGACCGCCGCGGCAACGCAGGCGGCGGCGGTCGGCTCCGCGAACCCGTACGACTCCGCAAGCGGCAGCACCGCCTGCGCGCCGACGAGCCGCTGGAAGGCCCCGGTTGCGGGGTGAGTCAGGTCCTCCGGCAGCGGTACTCCGGGCACCGGCAGGTAGCCGATCTCACCGGCGGCGCCGCCGACGCCGCGGTGCAGGCGGCCGCCGAGGACGGTCGCAAGACCCAGGCCGACGCCGATCCAGACCAGCACGAAGTCGGGCACGCCAGACCGCGGCCCCGACGGCCTGCTCGGCCATAGCGGCCAGGTTCACGTCGTTCTCCAGCGTCACCGGCCGGCCGAGATCACTGCGCAGGGCATCCAGGACGCCTTCGTGCCAGGCCGGAAGGTTGACCGCCAGCCGCGGATCACCGGTCCGCGGATCCAGCACGCCCGGCGTGCCGATGACGAAGGCCCGCAGCGACTCTGGCGGCACGCCGGCTGATGCGCAGGCCGCGAGCACGGCACCGCGGACGAGGGCGACCGGATCCGCCGCGTCACTCGGGTTGACTGAGATCCGGGCCACCACGTTCCCGGTAACATCGGCAACCCCTGCGCTGACCTCGTCCTGCTCGACATGAAGCCCGGCAACATACGCAGTGGACGGAACGACGGCGTACAGCGCTGCGTTCGGCCCGCGGCCACCGGCCAGTTCGCCTGCCACCGCGACGATGCCGCGCTCTTCCAGCCGCGCCAGCAGCTGGGATGCAGTGACCTTCGACAGACCAGTGTGCACTCCCAGCTGTGCCCTGGTCATCGGCCCTCCGGTGAGCAGCAGCTCGAGCGCGGACCTGTCGTTCAGCTCCCGCAACAGGCTCGGCGTCCCAGGCCGTCGCTGCATGCGCCACCCTCCTCTGGCTCGCCCGCACCCGAACGCAGCCTCCCCTGAAGCGCAGTATCACCCGAACTCTAAGGCCGGGCTGCCGGCTCGGCGGCAATTGACCTGCGCGAACACAGTCTGTATTTCAATCTGGCAACGGAGTCTATCTTATAGGAAAGTTTCCTGTTAGTTTCTGCCCAAGCAAACATAGGGGCTCAGCCCAGGCAGGCACCAAACGCTTGAAACGGGTCGAATCGACATCGCCTTCCATCTAGCGTAGGGCCGGCCGCCAGGCCAAACCCCGGCCGGAGGCGTCCGCCCGGAGGACGTCACTTCCGCTCACACAGCCGGGAAGGGAGATCGATCAGTGACTTTCACCAGATCGGCGGCCGCACTAGGGATGGCCGTCGCGCTCGCGGGGACCGCCGCGGGCATCGCGGGCTGCGGCTCCTCGAGCGGCAGCGGCTCGACATCGACCTCGTCGGCCCCCGCCAAGCTCGTTGTATGGCGGATGGGTGCATCCGTTCCGTCCCAGGTGACCTGGATGAACGGCGTGGTCTCGCAGTTCCACAAGCAATTCCCGCAGTACAAGACCACCAAGGTCGACGTGAAATGGGTCTCGTGGGCCAACCGGACCACCGACTGGACGAACGCCCTGTCCAGCGGCAAGGGCGGCCCTGACATCACCGAGCTTGGCAACACCGACACGCCGGGAATCGCGGCCCAGGGCGCTCTGTCCAACGTCACCAGCGAGGTCAAGGCCTGGTCGAGCGGCTCCGACATCATCGCGGGCAACCTGGCCAACGACACCATCAGCGGCCAGAACTACGCGGTGCCGTGGTTCGGCGGCGTGCGGGGCATCTGGTACGACAAGGCCCAGTTCGCCAAGGCCGGCATCACCTCCACCCCGACGACCTGGGCGCAGCTGGTCAGCGACGCCAAGGCCTTGATGAAGGCGTACAAGGGCACTTTCGGCCTCGGTGCGCCGAGCAACTACACCAACGCGATCGTCAGCTTTATCTGGGGCGCTGGCGGCCAAGTTGCTGTGCAGCAGAGCGGCAAGTGGGTCGCGCAGCTGAACTCCCCGCAGTCCGAGGCTGGCATCAAGTTCTATGCGGACCTGCTGCTTACCCAGCACGTCTCGCCGGCCAAGTACGTCGGCCAGACCGAGCTCGGCGCACCTGGTGCCACTTCTGGGGGCAGCGACGAGGACTTCGCCAAGGGCACCCTCGATATGTACATCGACGGACCATGGGCCGAGTCCTCGCTGGAAGCGGTGAGCAAGGCCAACATGTCGCAGTGGGCATCGTTCCCGATCCCCAGCGAGAACGGGCCGGACCCCGCGCCCGCATTCGCAGGCGGCTCTGACCTTGGCGTGTGGGCCAAGAGCCCGAACAAGGCCGCGGCCTGGGACCTGCTGTCTGTGATGGACAGCCCGGCCAACGCCACCACGTTCGCCAACTCGCAGGGGTTCTTCCCCGAGTTCACCTCGCAGCTGTCGAACCCGACCTACGCGAGCAGCCCGCTGCTGTCCGGATTCGCCAAGGCCGCCGGCTACACCCAGATCTCGCCGCTGAACAGCAAGAACTGGGGCACGGCCGACGCGACTGACCAGATCATCCCGGACATGATGAAGGCACTGATGCAGGGCGCCAACTTCTCCGCCACGGTGAACAAGGCCAACACTGAACTGCAGAACGTGCTCAACACCGGGAACGAGTCCTGATCCATCGCTAAGCGTTCCTGGCCGGCTCGCGGCGAGCGGGCCGGCCAGGACGCCCGACCAGGACGCAACCTCCAGGACGCCGGTCGGCTGAAGGGAGCGATTAGCCAGATGGCCGAGACAATCGAGCACCAGCCTGCCGCGCTCGCTCCCGAGCGCCGCCAGGGTCAGCGGGACCCGGGATCACCGCGGTACCGCGTCAGCACCTTCGTCCGGCGGCACAAGCTCGGCCCCTACCTGCTGCTGGCGCCCGGCCTCGTGGGCATCGTGCTCGTGCTGCTCTGGCCGCTCGTCCAGGTGGTGATCTTCTCCTTCCAGAACTACAGCCTGATGCAGATCACTGGTGCTGCTCCCACCCAGTGGGTAGGGCTGGCGAACTTCACCGTCACGTTCAGGGACCCGGAGTTCTGGCTCTCGCTGCGCACCACGGTGATCGTCGCCGCGGTTGTCGTGCCGCTCACGCTGATCGCGGGGACGATCGTCGGGCTGCTCCTGAACCGCCTCGGCAAGAAGATGTCGGCTTTCGTCAGCACCGCCGCGCTGATGGCCTGGGCGACGCCGCCCATTTCCGCGGCCGTGCTGTTCTACTGGCTGGTCAACCCGGACGGCGGAGTCGTCGACTGGGCGCTGTCCAAGCTGCCGCACTGGCTCGGCGGCGGAGCGCAGTGGGCCGGGTACAACTGGACGACGAACGGATGGCTCCAGGCTTACATCGTGATCGGCGCACTCGTCATCTGGCAGGCGTTCCCCTTCATCGCGGTAGCGGTCCTCGCCGGCCTGAAGACCATCCCCGGCGAGCTGCTGGAGGCCGCGCGCGTCGACGGCGCGACGCCGTGGCGCGTCTTCTGGGAGGTGACGTTCCCGCTGCTGAGGCCGATCTTCCTGGTGCTGCTCCTGCTGTCGGTGATCTGGGACTTCAACATCTTCAGCCAGAGCTACATCATCACCGGGTTCCCCGGTAATCAGAACGAGTACAACCTGTCTCTGTACCTCTATGACAAGGGATTCGCCAGCACGATCCCGAGCTACGGCCTCGGCGGCGCGATCGCGCTGATCTTCGCACTCATCCTGCTGGTGGTCACCGTCGGCTACGTGCGGACCTCAGTCCGGCAGGGAGCGCTTACATGACCGGCACGGAGCTGACCGCCCCGCGGCCACGCACCCGCACCGTGAGCCGGGATCATGCAGGTGACGGCCGCGCTTCCCGCGCTCGAGCTGCCAAGCGCTCGAGGGCCATCGGCGTCAACCTCCTCGGCCTGCTGATCGCGCTGGCGACACTCTTCCCCCTGTTCTGGATGATCTCCACGGCCTTCAAGCCGTCGCAGGAGATCTACTCGCTGACCCCGCACCTGATCCCGACGCACCCGACTCTCGGGAACTTCCGCGTGGTCAGCAGCGGCCAGGTGACCGGCGGCATCGGCTCCGTCTGGATCTTCTTCCGCAACAGCCTGGCCGTCACCCTGGCCGCGGTGCTGTTCGCGTCGCTGATCTCGCTGATGGGGTCCGTTGCGGTGGCGAGGTACCGGTTCCGCCTGCGCGCGACCTTCCTCGTGATGCTGCTCATCGTGCAGATGATCCCGGCACAGGCGCTGATCATCCCGCTGTTCCTCGACTTCAAGCGGCTCAACCTGCTGCAGAACCTCGTCGGCCTGGTAATCGTCTACACCGCCCAGGCGCTGCCTGTCTCGATCTGGATGCTCCGCAACTTCGTCGCGACTATTCCGCGCGATCTGGAGGAAGCCGCCGCCATCGACGGGGCAAGCCGCTTCACGATCTTCTGGCGGATCCTGTTCCCGCTCGTCGCGCCAGGCCTGGTAGCCACCAGCATCTTCGCGTTCATCACCGCATACAACGAGTTCATCGTCGCGCTGACGTTCCTCGGCCTCGCGCAGAGCGACTACACGCTGCCGATCTACGTCACTTACTTCTTCGGCCGGGGCGGTGCACAGTGGGGCCCGATCATGGCGGCGTCCACGCTGTACACAATCCCAGTGATCATCTTCTTCCTGATCGTCCGACGACGGCTGGTGGGCGGCCTGACCGCGGGAGCGGTGAAGGGATGACCCAGGAGCTTGCCGCCGACCCAGCCCTGGGCCGGCTAGCCGACGCAGTCTTGATACCGCCATTCCGCGGCGGCCGGGAGCCGGACTGGATCCGGACAGCACTGGCGGACGGGCTAGCCGGGGTGACACTGTTCGGCCTGAATGTTCAGGACAGCCGGCAGCTGGCCGCCCTCACTGCCAGGCTGCGCGCTGCCGCTGCGGAGCCAATCATCGCGATCGACGAGGAAGGCGGCGATGTCACCAGGATCTCGCACCAGACCGGCAGCGATTATCCAGGGAACGCAGCGCTGGGCGCGATCGATGACGTCCGGCTGACCACGTCCGTGTACGGGGCTCTCGGTGCCGACCTCGCCGCGCTCGGCATCAATCTGGATCTCGCACCGGCCGTGGACGTCAATACCGCCGCCGTCAACCCGGTCATCGGCACCAGGTCCTTCGGGGCCGACCCGGACCTGGTAGCCAGGCACGCCGCGGCCGCGGTGACCGGCCTGCAGTCGGCCGGCGTGGCGGCGTGCGCCAAGCACTTTCCGGGCCATGGCAGCACGACGCTGGACTCGCACGTCTCGCTCGCCACCGTGGATGCCCCGCTCAGCGTGGTTCGGGCTAGGGACCTGCCGCCGTTCGAGGCGGCCATTCGGGCCGGCGTGCGTGCCATCATGCCGGGTCACCTTCGCATCCCGGAGCTGACCGGCGACCTGCCCGCGTCGTTGTCCCACCGCGCTCTCACTGACTTGCTGCGCGGGGAGCTCGGCTTCACCGGCGTTATCGTCTCTGACGGTCTGGAGATGCGGGCGGTCAGTGAGCCTTACGGCATCCCTGAGGCTGCCGTCCAGGCCGTCATCGCCGGCACCGACCTGCTCTGCCTGGGTCGCGATCAGGACCAGCAGAGCTTCCTGGCCGTCAAGGCGGCGCTCATGGCGGCCGTGCGGTCGGGACGCCTGCGCGGCGAGCGGCTCGAGGAGGCGGCATCCAGGGTGGCCGATCTCCGGGCCTGGACCCTGGCGGCTGGCAGCACCGCAGGCTTGGCTCACCCGGCGGCAGCGGGAAGCACCGAGGCGAGCGCAATCGGCCTCGCTGCAGCCAGGCGCGCCATTGCCGTCTCCGGCAGTCTGCCGCCGCCGGGGCGGCCCCTGGTGGTTCAGCTGGTGCCGCCGTCGAACCTCGCCGCCGGCGCGGTCCCCTGGGGGCTGAGCCCGTTCGTGCCCGCCGACAGCTACCGGGAGATCAGCACCGACACGCAGCCGTCCGACCTGGCTGATCAGGTATCCGCGGTAGTGGCGACGGCAGCCGGACGCACCCTGATCATCGTCGTGCGAGATGCGCATCGCCATCCGGGGGCCATGACCGCGATGGAGGAGCTACTGGCCGCACGGCCCGACGCCGTCGTGCTGGAGATGGGCCTTCCGGTCTGGCGGCCAGCGAGCGGAGGCTACGTAGCGAGCTATGGTGCAGCCCGCAGCAGCGGCCGCGCGGCAGCCGAGACACTCGGTCTGACCGCTCCCTAGCTGCGGCCAGATCACCGGACACGGCCCTTAACCGGAGCGCCACCGGCCAGGCCGGCCGCGGTTACCTGCATAATGCTGCATATGCGTCTGTCCGCACGCTCAGATTACGCTCTGCGCGCTGTCATCGAGCTCGCCGCTTCCGGCGGCGGCCACGTGACTGCTGATCAGCTTGCCCGGACGCAGCGCATCCCGGGGAAGTTCCTCGAGGCGATCTTGACTCAGCTCCGGCGCGCCGGGCTCGTCCGGAGCCAGCGCGGCCCGGACGGCGGGTTCTGGCTCGCCCGCCCGGCCAGCGAGATCTCCATGGCTGACATCATCCGGGCCATTGACGGCCCGCTGGTTGGCGTCCGGGGCGAGCGTCCCGAGAACCTCGGCTATACGGGCGCGGCTGAGCCCCTGCAGGCGGTCTGGATCGCCCTGCGGGCGAATGAGCGGGCGATCCTAGAGGAAGTGACGCTGGAGCACATCGTGTCCGGCAACCTCCCGGACAGCGTGCGCAAGCTAGCTGACAACCCCGAAGCCTGGACCTCGCACTCGACAGCCTGAGCCTAAACCGGCACCATGTCCGTAATGTCACGGGCGAGCTTGTCGAACTTCGGCTCGGTGCCCGCTAGCTTGACCTGCTCTATCAGCGGCTCGGCGGGCGCCAGATGAGGGCCAGAGCGGACACTGATCTTGCGTGCCGGAATGACCATACGCTGCGGTGCCGGCTGCGACCGTGCCGACTTCTGGATGGCCGACTGGGCTAGGCGCAGCGCGGTGCCGGGCGAGCCAGCCGACGCGGCCGAGCCAGCAGGGACCGGCTCCGCGGCCACTTGCCTGGCTGGCGCGTCCCCGCCAGCGAGGGCGGGCTCGAGCGGGACTCCGAAGGCCGTCTCGTTCTGGAGCTCGGCCAGCGCGAATCCGTCCGACACTTCGCGCAGAAGCTGTGACAGCGGCGCGCCGAGGGCATCGCAGATGGAGGCAAGCAGTTCCGAGGAGGCTTCCTTCCTGCCGCGCTCTACTTCGGACAGGTATCCGAGGGAAACCCTGGCCGTGGCCGAGACCTCACGCAGGGTGCGACCCTGGCGAAGACGCAGTCGCCGAAGCGCGTCACCGAGCAACTGACGAAGCAGGACCATCGTCGCGCTCCCTCCCTGAGGTCGACCAGCTGACTCCTCTACCGTACCCGTCCTTACGGACCGTACGGGAGAGGGCATAGCTGCGTGTTCACAGCGCCGTAACACTGTAATCAGGGTATGTCTTCCCGCAATGCGCTGACCAGCAAGGACAGCGCCGCGCGAACGGAACCTTCGCGGACATCTCTCCGGTCACCGGACAGCTGGAGCGCGGCGGTGGCCGGGCCAGCCGGGCCATCCACCGCGATAAAGACCGTCCCCTGCGGCTTGCCATCCGCCGGGCCGGGCCCGGCCACCCCGGTCGTGGCGGCACCGTAGGTAGCGCCGAGCCGCTGGCGGGCACCGCGGCCATGGCCGCCGCTACCTCGGGATGGACCGGGCCGTGGAGCTCGAGCAGCCCGCCAGGAACGCCCAGCAGCGCGGTCTTCAGGTCCGTGGCGTATGCGACCACGCCGCCCCGCACGACGACGGAGGCGCCGGCCACACTCGTCAGTGCGGCCGCGAGCAGCCCGCCGGTCAGCGATTCGGCCACCGCGACCGTCTGCCTGGCCGCCGTCAGCAGCTCAATGGCCTCCCTGGCCAGCTCGTAGGTGCTCGCCACGGCTGTGCTGTCCCCTTCTGGGGCTGCCATCACTGAACCGCCTGGTGCAGCCGGATCGCACGCGCGGTGTAGTCGATCCCGGTCAGCACCGTCACCACGAGCGCGGCGCCCATCACGATCGCCCTGGTCGGGCCGAGGTCCACCGGCAGCACGTACAGGCTGATCGCGATCACCTGCAGCATCGTCTTGGCCTTGCCACCCCTGCTGGCGGCGATGACGCCCCGCCTGATGACCCAGAACCGGAGCCCGGTGACGGCGAGCTCCCTGAAGACGATGACCGCGGTCACCCACCAGGGCAGCTCGCCCAGGTAGGACAGCGTGATGAGGGCAGATCCAGTCAGCGCCTTATCGGCGATCGGGTCCGCGATCTTGCCGAAGTCAGTGATCAGGCTCCACCGCCTGGCCAGCTCACCGTCCAGCAGATCGGTGACCGAGGCCAGCGCGAAAGCCACGAACGCGATCGACCGGTCGCCGGTGCCGCCGGAGAGCAGGAACCAGACAAAGACCGGAACGAGTGCCAGCCGCAGCACCGTCAGGGCGTTGGCGGCGTTCAGTATGCGTGGCGGAGGCGGCTGATATGCCGACAGCTGATCCTGCCCGTGGAGCTGGCGTGACGGCGGGAGCTGGTCCGGCGCCGGCGGCTGGCCCGGTGCTGCCGCATCCGGGCTCGGCCGGACGCCCAGGACCGCGCCTGTCGCTGCTGCTGCCGCGGTCTCCAGCCAGTCGTCGCTGCCCGGCGAGCCGGGCCCTTCTGGCCCTCGATCGCCGTCCCCGCGGGTGCCAGCAGATGGCGAGCTCAACTGGCGTCAGTGCCCCGGTCTGGACACCGATGCGTCCGCGTCGGACTCCAGGTCCACCCCGTCGCTTCCGGTAACGATGGCCGTCACCATCTCCCCGGGCGCGAGCTGTCGCCTGCTGCGGACCTCGGTTGCCCCGTCTACCTCAGGCGCCTGGTGCTCTGCCCGGCCCAGGTAGCGGCCATCCGCCAGCACCTCGTCAATCAGCACCTCGACAGTTTCGCCGATTCGGTCCGCCGCCCGCTCATCCATCAGCTCATCGGCCAGGCTTGCCAGCTCCTCGACCCGATCAGCAATCTCCGCCGCCGGCAGGTGACCGGCCAGGCCAGCAGCCTCGGTCCCGTCCTCGTCGGAATAGCCGAAGACACCTATCGCATCCAGCCGCGCTTCCGCGAGGAAGGCCTGCAGCTCGGCTACGTCGGCCTCGGTCTCGCCGGGGAACCCGACGATGAAGTTCGACCGGATCCCGGCATCCGGCGCCAGCTCCCTGATCTGCGCGATGAGCGCGAGGAACCGGTCGGTGTCGCCGAACCGGCGCATCGAGCGCAGCACCTTGCCGCTGGCGTGCTGAAACGACAGGTCGAAGTACCTGGCAACGCCGGGCGTGCCCGCCAGCACCTCGACCAGGCCTGGCCGCACCTCGGCCGGCTGCAGGTAGCTGACACGGACCCGGCTGATCCCGGCCACGGCAGCCAGCTGCGGCAGTAGCGACTCAAGCAGCCTGAGGTCGCCCAGGTCCTTGCCGTAGGAGGTCGAGTTCTCGCTCACCAGCAGCAGCTCGCGGGCACCATGATCGGCCAGCCAGCTCGCCTCAGCGAGCAGGTCAAGCGGGCGCCGCGACACGAAGGAGCCGCGATATGCCGGGATTGCACAGAATGTACAGCGGCGGTCGCAGCCTGAGGCAATCTTCAGCGGCGCAACGACTCCCCCGCCCAGCCGACGGCGAAGCACCCGAGGGCCGGATGCTGGCGCCACGCCCGGCGGCAGATCAGCTAGCCGGGCATCCAGAGCGGCGGGCGCAGCCACGACCCCGTGGCCGGGCAGCCGGTCAGCAGCGCTCCCCGGCCGTGACGCCGGCGACAGCGGCAGCAGCTTGCGCCGGTCCCGCGGTTCATGAGCCTCCCACCGCTGGCCGGCCGCGACCGAGTTGAGCCTGGCGGCGATGTCCTCATAGTCGTCGAAGCTCAGGATCTGTGCCTCCGGCATGGCCTCGGCCAGCCCAGACCCGTAGCGCTCAGCGAGGCAGCCAGCTGCTACGACCTTGGCGCCGCCGGCCGCGGCATCGAGCAGTTCGTCGATGGACTCCTGCTTGGCCGCCTGGATGAAGCCGCACGTGTTAACCAGCACGACGTCAGCGTCCTGTGAGTCGTCGGCCAGCTGCCAGCCGCCGTCCTCCAGCCGGGCCGCGAGCTCCTCGGAATCGACCTCGTTCCGGGCGCAGCCCAGGGTCACCATCCTGACGCGCCGCGTCGCAGAACCCGGGCTTAGCTGGCTGGATGACACACCGGCAGACTACGGTAAGCCCGCCGGTGCCGGAGCACCCGCACAGGCCACGGGCTCAGCCGACCAGCGTGGTGGTGCAGGCCGTCAGAGTGCACTGAACCGTGATCGGCGAGGTGGTCTCGGAGAACGGCTGCTTCTTCCCGTTCAGGTACAAGGTCGCCCCGCCAGGATTCCCGAACTCCAGCGTGATCGGATGAATCCGGGTCCACGACCTGCTGAGGATTCCCGCCGAGGCACCGATGTCGCCCTGGAAGATCTGGTGCTTCGTCGCCGAGGTCAGGCGCACCCAGGTCAGGCCGCCCTGATGGGCGACAACCTTGACACGCACGTGCGTCGGCGCGTGATGCGAGACCGGCGTAGCTGGCGGCGGCGACTTACCGGCCTTGTGCTGACCGGACTGACTCGAAGTCGTCTGACCGCCGGCGGGCTGTTGTCATGACGCGAGCCGAAGTAGCGGAAGCCGACGATGCCGGCCACCGCGATCACCCCGACGGCCAGGACCACGCTCCAGCTGGGCCGGCGCCGCTCCTTCAGCTTGACCGGCGTGAACGGCTGGAACACATCCGCAGCCGTAATGGCCTGCGGCGGAGCCTGGGTGGCGTCGTACTCCCTGATGAGGTCTTCGGGGTCCAGCCCGACGGCGCGGGCGATGCTGCGAATGTGACCGCGCGCGTAGAAATCACCACCGCAAGCCGAGTAGTCCCCCCGCTCAATTCCACGGACGATGGTCTCCCTGATGCACGTACGCTGGCTCACCTGCGTAACAGTGAGACCGGCCTGGCGACGCGCAGCCGCCAGCTCCTCACCGATGCTCACGCGGTGCCTCCATTACTCATGCTGTTTCCCGCCCTGGTCCCTGATGACTGGACCACGCGCCCCGATGTTGGCTTCCCCGAATCCCAAGCCGGGGATCGGTGACTAAGTGTAGACATCCGGTTACTGTCCGACGCGGACAGGGCGGGATCTCGGGGCCTTGCAGGTTTCTGGCCGTACTTGTCTGCCGTGTTCTGCCGCGCCGCCAACTGGCGGCAGCAGCTCAGTCCTCGCCGCGCAGCGACGCAAGCAAGCCGGCCAGATCGTCTGGCCGGATAAGTACATCACGCGCCTTTGAGCCCTCGCTCGGGCCTACGACTCCCCGGCTTTCCAGCAGGTCCATCAGCCGTCCGGCTTTGGCGAAGCCGACCCGCAGCTTGCGCTGCAGCATCGAGGTAGAGCCGAACTGCGTGCTGACGATCAGCTCGGCCGCCTGCACGAGCAAGTCCAGATCGTCGCCGATGTCCGCGTCGATCTCGCGCTGCCGGCCCTCGCGCGCGACCACGTCCTCGCGGTAGGCGGGCTCCCCCTGCTTCTTGCAGTGCGCGACGATCTCGCGGATTTCCTTCTCGGTAACGAACGCGTTCTGGAGCCGGATCGGCTTGCTCGTGCCCATCGGCAGGAACAGCGCGTCCCCCTGGCCGACCAGCTTCTCCGCTCCCGGCTGATCGAGGATGACCCGGCTGTCGGTGAGGCTGGAGGTCGCGAATGCCAGCCGGGACGGCACATTGGCCTTGATCAGGCCGGTCACGACGTCCACGCTCGGCCGCTGGGTGGCAAGCACGAGGTGGATGCCGGCCGCCCTGGCCAGCTGCGTGATCCGGACCACCGCGTCCTCGACATCCCTGGGCGCGACCATCATCAGGTCGGCCAGCTCGTCCACGATCACCAGCAGGTACGGGTACGGCGCATACACGCGCTCCGACCCGGGCGGCGAGGAGATGCGGCCCGCCCGGACCGCCTTATTGAAGTCATCCATGTGCCGGAAGCCGGACGCTGCCAGGTCGTCATAACGCCGGTCCATCTCGCCGACCACCCACTGGAGGGCGTCGGACGCCCGCTTCGGGTTCGTGATGATCTGGGTAATCAGGTGCGGGATCCCGGCGTACGCAGCGAGCTCCACCCGCTTCGGGTCCACGAGCACCATGCGCACTTCGTCCGGCGTAGCGCGCAGCAGGATAGAACTGATCAGTCCGTTGATACAGGTGCTTTTGCCGGCGCCAGTGGCGCCCGCTATGAGCATATGCGGCATCTTTGCGAGGTTCGCGACGACGGTGCGGCCCTCGACGTCCTTGCCGAGCCCGACCACCATCGGGTGCTGATCGCTCGTCGCAACCGGGGACCGTAGCACGTCGCCGAGGCTCACGATGTCGCGGTCGGCGTTGGGGATCTCAACCCCGATCGCCGACTTGCCGGGGATCGGGGACAGGATCCGGACGTCGGCGCTCTTGACCGCGTAGGCGATGTTCCTGGACAGCTGAGTCACGCGCTCGACCTTCACCGCCGGCGCAAGCTCGATCTCATAGCGGGTCACCGTCGGGCCCCTGGTGAACCCGGTGACCTGTGCATCGACCTCGAACTGCTCGAGCACCGCGGAGAGAGCCTCGACCATGGTGTCGTTCGCCTTGGTCCGCGCCCGGTGCACGGTTCCCGGCTTGAGCAGCGCAACCGGCGGCAGCGTGTAGCTCCCAGCGGTGACCGCGGCGAGCGTGAGCTGCTCCGGCTTCTTCGCCGTCTGGCCGGCGGCGTTCGCGGCAACGGAATCGCCGGCGGCTGGCCGTCAGCAGCCGCAGGCCACCCATCCTCGGCTGCCGCAGCGGCGCCGCCTGGCGCGAACGACAGTCCATCCGCCGCAGCCGCCGCCTCGGCCGCGCTCACTCCGCCTCCGTCATCGCCTGGCGCGAGGTGCTTCTGGCCGTCGCGCCGCCCCAGGAACCCGCCGATCAGCGGAGTGTCATAGGCACGGTCGCGGGCGCCAACCTCGAGCGCCTCCGGCTTGCGCCGCGTCAGCCTTGCCTGCGTGCGGCCGCTTCCGGCCGACTCGCGGCCCTCATCGGATTCAGCGCCGGCCCGCCTGCGCTGCCTGAACCCGTGCAGTTCGGCAATCCGGTCGGGAACGCGGTGCAGCGGCGTGCCGGTAATGACCAGCAGGCCGAATCCGGCGATGAGAATCAGCACCGGGATCGCGGCCCACTTCGTGATCAGCGCGACCAGCGGGGCTGAGAACACGTAACCCATCAGGCCGCCTGCCGACCTGATGGCCGGCATGCCCGCGGTGAGGCCCGGCGTTCCCGACGCGACGTGCACCAGGCCGAGGACTCCTGCGAGCAGCGCGGTCCAGCCGATCACCATCCGCGCGGTGTCGGCATTGCGGTCGGGATGCCGCAGGAAGCGCCAGGCCAGCAGGGCGAGCAGAACCGGGGCGGCCCAGGAGCCCGAGCCGAACACTGCGTGCATGAAGTTCGCGAGCGGCTTCAGCAGGCGGGCGCCATGGCCCCAGGTCGCCACGGCGAGGACGATAGCCGCGCACAGCGCCGTCAGCCCGAGGCCATCCCTGCGGTGCAGCGGATCCAGGTCACGCGCGCTCCGGCCGATCACGCGGCAGGCGGCACCGACAGTGTGCGCCAGTGCCATCCAGACGCCCGCGATAGTAGCCACGATCCAGCCGGTCAGGATCACGAACGGGTTCGCAGGCCGCGCCGCCCGGGAGTTGCGGCGGCCGTTGGACTTGCCGCGATGGGCGGACCTTGACCGGCCGCTGTAGTAGCGGGTCCCGCGGCGATTGCGCGCCGAAGAACCGGACCTAGCGCGAGCGGAACTGCTCGCCTGCCGCGTCCGGGTGGCCGTGCCGCCACGCGGGCGCGCTGCGCCCTTGGGCGCACGAGTCGCCATGATCCCCACCGTAACGAGCACCGGACCGACAGCAGCAGAACGCTCGCGGCGTGTCGCTGAGTTCCAGCGGAATCTGCCGGCCTGTTCTGCCGGACCAGTTGCCATCAGCAACGTAGCTAGCTATTGTGCTAGTCACCTAGATGAATAGATACCCGTTCGTACCTGGTGATGGGAGGCCCGGTGATCGAGTTCCACCTGGACAGCCGTTCCGGGGTCGCGCCGTATCTGCAGCTGATCCAGCAGGTCCGGCAGGCGCTCCGGCTCGGCTTGCTCCGGGAGGGCGATCAGCTCCCGACCGTGAAGGATGTCTCGGGCTCGCTGGCGATCAACCCGAACACCGTCCTCAAGGCCTACCGGGAACTCGAATACGAGGGCCTGGCGTCAGCCCGGCCGGGGGTTGGCACCTTCGTCACCAAGACGCTGACCGACGCATCGATAGCCGCGCATCAGCAGTTCAGCGAGGATCTGCTGCGCTGGTACCACAAGGCCAGAGAGGCAGGCCTTGACAGCGAGAGCATCGACGGCATTTACCAGCAGACCGTGAGGTCCGCCCTTCAGGAGGAAGCAGTATGACCGCAGCCATCGAGGCCCGCGGCCTGGGCAAGCAATACGGGCGCCGGTGGGCACTCACCGACTGCACGCTCAGCATCCCGGCCGGCCACGTCGTCGGTCTCGTCGGCCCGAACGGGGCAGGCAAGACAACCCTCATCAATCTGGCCACCGGAATGCTGGCGCCGACCACCGGCAGCGTCGTGGTACTCGGGAAGCAGCCTGCCAGCGACCCTGGTCAGCTGGCCCGGGTTGGCTACGTCGCCCAGGAGACCCCGACCTACTCCGGCCTGAGCGTCGAGGACCACCTTCGGTTCGGCGCGCACATGAATCCGGCATGGGACAACGCTCTCGCGCTCAAGCGCGTGCAACAGCTGGGGCTTGATCTCAAGCAGAAGGCCGGGAAGCTCTCGGGCGGCCAACGGGCCCAGCTCGCCCTGACTCTGGCCATCGCGAAGCGGCCGCAGCTGCTCATGCTGGACGAGCCAATTGCCAGCCTGGATCCACTCGCCCGGCGCGAGTTCCTGCAGATCCTGATGGAGGCCACGGCCGACCAGGAGCTCAGCGTCGTGATGTCCTCGCACCTGGTCACCGACCTCGAGCGCGTCGCAGATTACCTGATCGTGCTCGTAGCGTCCCGAGTGCAGATCGCAGGGGAGGTCGACAGCCTGCTTGCCACCCATCATCTGCTGACCGGACCGCGCCGCGACGCCGGCGCCCTTCCGGCTGGCCAGCAGGTGATCACCGAGAGCCACACCGACCGTCAGAGCACTTTTGTGGTGCGCAGCAAAGAGCCGATCCAGGATCCGGCCTTCTCCGTCACCGGCCTGAACCTGGAGGACCTGGTGCTGGCGTACATGGGCAGCGCAAAGGCAAGCTCGGTTTACCCCATGCTGGAGGGCACCCGATGATCTGGCTGAGCTGGCGCCAGTTCCGTGTCCAGGCCATCGTGGCAGGCGCCGCGCTCGTCGCCGTGGCGATCGCCCTGTCGGTCACCGGCCCGCACCTGGCCTCGCTGTTCGACAGCAGTGGGCTGGCAACCTGTCGCACCGGCTGCGGCACGGACGCGAGCAACTTCATCAACCAGGTGCAGGGCAGCACGACCGAGCTGATCTTTTACGCCGGCATCGTCCTGCTGTATGCCGTGCCCGCGCTGATCGGCATCTTCTGGGGCGCGCCACTGGTCGCCCGCGAGCTCGAAAGCGGCACCTTCCGGCTGGCCTGGAACCAGAGCGTCCCCCGCACTGGCTGGATCGCGGTCAAGCTTTGCCTCATCGGTCTGGCAACCATGGCCACTACCGGACTGCTCAGCCTGATGATCAGCTGGTGGGCAAGCCCGTTCTATCAGGCCGCCCAGCAGGCCGGGCACTCGTTGAGAAGGCTCGCACCCCCGCTCTTCGGCGCAACCGGCATAGCGCCGGTCGGCTACGCCGCGTTCGCATTCGCGCTCGGCGTCACGGCTGGCGCGCTGATCCGACGGACGCTGCCCGCGATGGCCGTCACACTTGTCATCTTCGTGGCCGTGCAGATCCTGATGCCGACGCTCATCCAGCCGCACCTGATCCCGCCTGTGCAGGTGACGGCCCCGTTCAACGCCAATGCCAACAACCAGATGATGATGACCTCGTCCGGCAGCATGACTCTGCAGGGGAACTTCAGCCTTCCCGGCGCCTGGGTCTTGTCGAACAAGACCATCTCCCCGTCCGGTCACGTGTTCACCGGCCCGGCGACCAGCGCATGCCTCAGCAACTCGGCTCCTCCACAGCAGTGCAGCAACTACCTGAACAGCCTGCACCTGCGTCAGCTGGTCACCTACCAGCCCGCCAGCCGGTTCTGGCCGCTGCAGTGGCTGGAGACGGCGATCTACCTCGTCCTCGCCGCCGGGCTTGGCGCACTGTGCATATGGCGCATCCGTCGCCGGCGGGCGTAAACAGCCGACTGGTTACCTGGAGGTATCGCGAATGACCTGGCTGACCTGGCGCCAGTTCCGGGCCCAGGCCATCGTGGCAGGCGCCGCGCTGGTCGCGGTGGCAATCGCCCTGACGGTCACCGGCCCGCACCTGGCATCGCTTTTCGACAGCAGCGGGCTCGCAACCTGCAGGACCGGCTGCGGCACGGACGCGGGCAACTTCATCAACCAGGTGAAGGGAAGCACGACCGAGCTGATCTTTTACGGCGGCATCTTCCTGCTGTATGCGGTGCCAGCGCTGATCGGCCTGTTCTGGGGCGCGCCGCTCGTCACTCGCGAACTCGAGGCTGGCACCTTCCGGCTGGCCTGGAACCAGAGTGTCCCCCGCTCTCGCTGGATCGCGGTCAAGCTCGGGCTGCTCGGCCTCAGCGCGATGATTACGGCCGGCCTGCTCAGCCTGATGACAGGCTGGTGGGCCAGTCCGCTCTACCGCGCAGCGCAGGAAACGCGAGGGCAGAACTCGCTGAGCATTACCAAGTTCGCTCCCCAGCTCTTCGGTGCGAACGGCGTCGCGCCGATCGGCTATGCCGCCTTCGCTTTCGCCCTAGGGGTCACGGCGGGCGTCCTGATCCGCCGGACGCTGCCAGCGATGGCCGTCACGCTTGCGATCTTCGCGGTGATCCAGATCTTCTGGCCGAACGTTGTCCGGCCGCACCTCATCCCGCCGGTGCGGTCGGTCCAGGCGCTCAGCACAGCCAGCTTTGACGGCATGCAGACCAGCCCAGACGGGCAGTTTGTGCTCTTCGTCGGCTCAGTCAGCGGCCTACCAGGCGACTGGATTATCAGCAGCGATCTGGTCAATGCGGCCGGCCATGCGGTCACGTCGGTGCCGGCCTGCGCATCGGCGACGAACTTCGTGCCGTGCCTGGCTGACCACGGCGTCCGGCTGGCGGTCAGCTACCAGCCGACCAGCCGGTACTGGGCATTCCAGTGGCTGGAGACCGGGATCTTCCTGATCCTCGCGGTGGGCCTTGGCGGCCTCGGCTACTGGCGGATCCGCCGCCTGTCCTGACCGGGTGCATACTCGCGCCCTTTCCATGATCGATGTGAAGTGAGGGGGGCTATAGGCCCCCTGGATCAACAACGATCATGAAAACGCGGGCCCGGCTGGCGCGCTGAGCGGCCGCTGTATCGCGTTGCATTGACGACCGTCGCAGATACGGCATAGCCTCACGGTCTAGCGGTTAGACGGGGAGGCTCGATGCGCATCGCGGTCGCTGGCGGCGGGCCGGGCGGCTTGTACTTCGCCGCGCTCGCCAGGCAGCTCCTGCCCGACGCCGAGATCACCGTCTGGGAACGGAACGCGCCGGATGACACCTTCGGCTTCGGCGTGGTGTTCTCCGACGAGACCCTCGGTGGGATCGAGAACGCAGATCCAGTCATCTACCAGCAGATGGAGCGCGAGTTCGCCCGCTGGGATGACATCGACGTGCACTACCGCGGCGAGGTGATCACCAGCGGCGGGCACGGCTTCGCGGCCATGAGCCGCCGCCGGCTGCTGGAGATCCTCCAGCAGCGGTGCGCCGGGCTCGGCGCGGCTGTGCTGTTCCGCACCCACGCGCCGAGCCTGTCCGAGCTGGCCGGCAGCCACGACCTGGTCGTCGCCGCCGACGGCCTGAACTCGGCCATCCGCAGTGCCAGGACGGCCGCGTTCCGGCCCGAGCTTGAGGTCAGGAACTGCAAGTACATGTGGCTGGGTACCGACCTGGTCTTCGACGCATTCAAGTTCTATCATCGAGCAGACGCCGTTCGGCGTCATGCAGGTGCACGGCTACCCCTACGACGCGGCGCGGCAGCACGTTCATCATCGAGATGAACGAGGCGGTCTGGCAGACGGCCGGCTTCGGCGAACTGGCAGCGGCAGCCGGGGACCTGGCGCCGGGCGAGTCTGACAAGGCCTCGATCGCGGCGCGTGGCCGGGCTCTTCGATGGCGTGCTCGGCGGGCGCGCCCTCCTGGCCAATAACTCGCGCTGGCTCAGCTTCGCCACGTTGCGGTGCGCGAGCTGGCACGACGGGAACGTCGTGCTGCTGGGCGATGCCGCCCACACCGCGCACTTCTCCATCGGCTCGGGTACCAAGCTCGCCATGGAGGATGCGCTCGCACTCGCCGCCTGCCTGCATGAGAGCACGGGCGGCCAGGCTTCCGACGGCCGCATACCCGCCGCCCTGGCTGCGTACGAGGCGGAACGGCGGCCCGTGGTGGCATCGACCCAGCGCGCCGCGCAGGCCAGCCTGGAGTGGTTCGAGAACCTCGGCCAGTACACCGGCCAGGAGCCTGAGCAGTTCGCCTTCAACATCATGACGCGCAGCCGCCGGGTAACCCACGCCAACCTGCGCCTCCGGGACCCCGAGTTCACCGATCGCGATCGATGCATGGTTCGCCGGCGAGCAGCAAGCGGCTCGGGATCGGGACCGGCGAGGTGGTGCCGCCGATGTTCCAGCCCTTCCGGCTTCGGTCGATGGAACTGGCGAACCGGGTCGTGGTGTCAGCGATGGACATGTACTCGGCAGCCGACGGGGTGCCGTCGGACTTCCACCTGGTGCACCTGGGCGGCAAGGCGCTCGGCGGAGCCGGCCTGGTCATGACCGAGATGGTCTGCGTCAGCGCCGACGGGCGCATCACGCCGGGCTGCGCCGGGCATGTACGAGCCTGCGCACGAGGAGGCCTGGCAGCGCATCACCGCGTTCGTGCACGGATCTTCCGGCGCCAGGATCGGGATACAGCTCGGGCACTCCGGCCGCAAGGGTGCCACGCGACTGATGTGGGAGGGCATGGACGAGCCCCTTACGACGGGAACGTGGGAGGTTTGCGGTCCATCTCCCCTGCCGTACGCGGCCGGCCTCAGCCAGGTGCCGCGGGAACTGACTGCCGGCGAGATGGCGCAGATCACTAGCCAGTTCGTGGCCGCGGCGGAGGCCGCCGATCGCGCCGGGTTCGACCTGCTCGAGCTGCACTGTGCGCATGGTTACCTGCTGTCGTCGTTCATCTCGCCGGTGTCGAACCAGCGGACCGACGCCTACGGCGGATCGCTGGCGGGGCGGCTGAGGTACCCGCTGGAAGTGTTTGCCGCGGTGCGCGCCAGCTGGCCGTCCCGCAAGCCGATGACCGTGCGGATCTCCGCGTGTGACTGGGTGCCCGGCGGCATTTCCGGAGCCGACGCGGTAGAGATTGCCGCCGCCTTCGCAGCAGCGGGAGCGGACGCGATCGACGTGTCGACCGGACAGGTAACGCCGGACGAGAGGCCCGCCTTCGGCCGGTCGTATCAGACGCCGTTCGCGGACGCGATCAGGAACCAGGTCGGCATCGCGACGGTCGCCGTCGGCGTGATCTCGTCCTACGACGACGTGAACTCACTCATCGTGGCCGGGCGGGCAGACCTGTGCGCACTCGGCCGGGCGCACCTGTACGACCCGAACTGGACGCTGCATGCTGCGGCTGAGCAGGGCTACTCCGGACCCGGCGCGACGTGGCCGGTGCAGTGGCAGGCCGGCCGACGGCCCCCGCAGACCGGCCGCAGCGACGGACCGCGGCCGCGCCTGGAGCTGATCCGCACTGGCGGGCAGGGCGGCACCCGCCACGCCCGCTGGCGCCCGTGATAGGGGTGTCACGTGAGCATTGAGCGAGTTAACCCGCCATCGCTGGCGGCGCCGTCAGGGTTTGCGCATGCAGTGATCGCGACCAACGGTCGCCTGGTGTTCCTTGCCGGGCAGACCGCGCTTGACGCCAGCGGGTCGATTGTCGGCGAGACCGTCGTCGAGCAGTTCGGGCACGCGCTCGGCAACTTGCTGACAGCGCTCGCGGCGGCCGGCGGACAGCCGACTGATCTGGCGAGCCTGACCGTCTACGCGGTTGACCTGGCCGACTATCGCGCGCACAGCCGCGAGATCGGCGCGGTCTGGCGACAGCTCGCCGGGCGCAGCTACCCCGCCATGGCCGCTATCGGCGTCTGCCGGCTCTGGGATGAAGCGGCCCTGGTGGAGGTGCAGGGGCTCGCTGTCGTTGGCTGAGGAAGTAGCAGCGCCGTGAGTCAGCGGAACTTGGACTGGGCGATGTACTCCGACGAGTCCTTACGCCACAGCAGAACGATCGCCGCCAGGCCGACCAGCCAGCCGAGCACGATCGAGATGAGCGAGATGCTGGCCCTGCCGAACTCCAGCACGAGCCCGATCGTGTTCAGCGCGAACAGCACCGAGGCAACAATGCGAGCCCAGCCGCGCCCCCGGTTGTTCGCCCAGGCCATCCACACCCACAGCAGCACGCCGATGATGCCGAAAACCACGAGCAACCCGAAGGTCACGTTGGCCAGCGAGTGAATCTGGCTGGCGGTCAGCTGAGTCTTGCCCTGGCTCGCGTTAGTCCTGTTCGCCGTGATCGCGGCGTTCGTGATCGCAGTCTTGATCTTGCTGCCGAACGACAGGGTGATAATCACGCCGATGAGGGACAGCGCGGCCCCTACCCACATCAGCCGGACCGCGTTGCGGAGGCTCGGCGGCTGCGGCGCGCGCTCAGTCAGCTGGTTACCGCCGCCGCCCGTTGGATAGGGCTGGTAAGTCATGGCGACTCCTCCTCATCGTCCCCGCCGCGGACCGCCCGCCGAGAACCGCCTGATGTCAGCACAGATCAGATCGCATCCGCCGTAAGCACGCTAACCGTATCGCGGTGGCGCGCCCGGGCACCTCAGTTCCAATGTCCTGCCTATCACTTTGCCTGCCCGCCAGAGTGATCAGACCGCAGGCTCGCCGATCACGGCCAGCACGTGGTCGCGCGCCGGGCTGCTGAGCAGGCCCTGCAGCTGCCGGAATAGCCCGGCAGCGCGGCTTCCGTCCCAGTCCGCCGGGAGCAGATCCGGCGGCAGCCCGGGGTCAAGGAATGGCAGCCGCCGCCACGCCGTCAGCACGCGCACGTAGTCGGCGAAGGCCCGGCCAGCCTCACCGGCCGGAGCCAGCTCGCCGCTGCCGTTAGCCTGCCAGTAGGTCAGCACCGGACCGGCCGCTTCGATGAAGCCCTGGTAGAGCTGCTCGAGCCGGTCCAGATCCCACCACCGGCCGACCTTCTCCCGGACGTCGCCGAAGGCCAGGTAGTCAGCCGCGAACAGGCTCACATAGCCGGACAGCCCGTCCGTGATCAGCGCGTCGCCGGTCTCGCCGGCAAGCTGACGCGGCGCAATCCAGACTCCGGCCGAGACCGTGCCGAAGCCAAGCCAGGCGAGCCGGGACCGCAGCGCATGGCGCCGGGCGCGCTCCTGCTCCGGCACGCTGAAGACCGCGAGCAGCCAGCCGTCGGCCGCGCTGGGCTCAGGCCGGTGGAAGATCCGCCGGTCACCCTGGGCCAGGATCTCGGCCCCCCGGCTGGACAGCCCGTAGCCAGCCACGCCCGCCTCGCGCCGCGCCTCCAGCAGGCCGCGTAGCTTGAGCCGCGAGATCGCCGAGCGAACGGCCGGCTCATCGACACCGAGCTCCCCCATCAGCCTGATGACGGTGGCGACGCTCAGCCAGCCCGAGGACTCGCGTGCGTACAGGCCGTAGATAGTCACGATCAGTGCTCGCGGCTGGGCCGCCAGCACGTCGCTGCCGGAAGCGCTGCCTGTTGCGCCGGACGGGGTCACGGTCAGAACCTAGCGTTGGGAATGCCGGCGGCGCACTGGCTGCCGAGCTAAAGCTGTGCCGATTCATTGACTGCCGTCACGATAACGCGATACTAGGTCCGTCCCGTGGTCCCCGAGGAAGGTCCGGACATGAAGCTCTCGCCGTCCGCCCACGTCGACACGTTCTGCCGGGACAACCTGCCGCCGGACGCCCAGTGGCCCGATCTGGAATTCACGCTCCCTGAGCTGCTGTATCCGGAGCGCCTCAATGCGGCCGACGAGCTGCTCAGCCCGATCATTGCGGCCGGCGGCGCCGACCGGCCGTGCCTGCTCTCCCCGACCGAGAGCTGGAGCTACGGCGTAACCGCCGCGCGGGCCAGCCAGATAGCCAGGGTGCTCACCGAGGATCTGGGCATTGCGCCAGGTAACCGGGTACTCCTGCGCGGTCCGAACAACCCGTGGCTGGCCGCGTGCTGGCTCGGCGTGCTCAAAGCCGGCGGTGTCGCGGTGGCCACCATGCCGATGCTCAGGGCTGCCGAGCTGACCACCATCGGAGACAAGGCGCAGGTGCACCTGGCGCTGTGCGATCACAGATTCACCGAGGAGCTCACCGCAGCTGCACTTCCAGGTCTGCGGATCATCACCTTCGGCGGTCCCGCCGCCGACGACCTCGCCGCCCTGGCATCAGGCAAGGACGCCGAGTTCGCCTCGATCCAGACGGCCGCCGACGACGTTGCGATGATCGCCTTCACTTCGGGCACGACCGGCAAGCCCAAGGCCGCCATGCATTTCCACCGCGACTTGCTCGCAGTGGCCGACACCTTCTCCGCGCGCGTGCTGCGGCCCGAGCCCGAGGACGTGTTCGCCGGAACGCCGCCGCTCGCGTTCACCTTCGGCCTCGGTGCTCTGCTGCTGTTCCCGCTGCGGGTCGGGGCCGCCACCCTGCTGCTGGAGAAGGCCACCCCGGCTGAGCTGACCGACTACATCGCCGATCATGGCGTGACTGTGCTGTCCACAGCGCCGACCGCCTACCGGGCGATGCTGGCGACCGGCAAGGCCGAGAAGCTGCGCGGCCTGCGCCGGCCGGTGTCGGCCGGGGAGAATCTGCCAGCGGCCACCTGGCGCGCCTTCTACGACGCAACCGGCGTGCAGATCATCGACGGCATCGGCAGCACCGAGATGCTGCACATCTTCATCGCGGCCGCAGACGATGACATCAGGCCGGGCTCAACCGGCAAGGTGGTACCCGGGTATCGCGCGGCGGTCGTTGGTCAGGATGGCAAGCCCGTGCCCGACGGGCAGCCGGGCCGGCTTGCCGTCAAGGGTCCCACCGGCTGCCGGTACCTGAATGACGAGCGGCAGAGCACGTACGTCCGGGACGGCTGGAACCTGACCGGTGACACTTACGTCCGGGACTCCGACGGTTACTTCTGGTACCAGGCCCGATCGGACGACATGATCATCTCCGGCGGCTATAACATCGCCGGCCCGGAGATCGAGGAGGTGCTGCTCAGCCATCCCGATGTTGCCGAATGCGGCGTCGTCGGCGTCCCCGACGAGGCACGCGGCCAGATCGTCAAGGCGTACGTGATCCTGCGTGATGGCGCAGCCGGGGACGATGTCAAGGCACGCGAGCTGCAGGAGCTTGTCAAGTCCCGGATCGCGCCCTACAAGTACCCGCGAGCAGTTGAGTTCGTCACGACACTGCCGCGCACCAACACCGGGAAGCTGCAGCGATTCCTGCTCCGCCAGCGAGCGGCTGAACATGGCCCGTGACCTGCCCATGAGCTTTAGGGCACAGGCAACCGATCCGGCTGCCGGACACGTCTTGGCTATGTGAGCACCAGCTGCGGCAGTATGCACCGATGACGTCATCGCGCGACGCCGAATTCGCTGACTTTGTGGCGGCGCGGGAAGCCTCCCTCAGGCGTCTTGCCATCCTGCTCTGCCCGGACTGGCACCGGGCCGACGATCTGGTCCAGGCCGCGATCACCAAGCTGTACGTGCACTGGCCGAAAGCAAAGGCCGCTGACAACATGGACGCCTACGTCCGCCATCGTGGTACGGGAGTTCCTGGACGAGCGCCGGTCCAGCTGGATCCGCCGGGTCACGCTGACGAGCGAGCTGCCGGATCGCCCGGGCGCCGGCACGGACCCGGAGACCGCGCTGGATATGCAGGCCGCGATCGCCGCCCTGCCGCCGCGGCAGCGAGCCACCTGGCACTGTCAAAAGCCAGACAGCCAAGGCCCTGGCAGCGCTTCGAGTCGCCCTGCGCGCAAGCTCCGAGCCTGAAGACGTCGGCTCGCCCGCCGTAGTTCACGACGCCCGAGCTGAGGAGGGCCTCAACCATGCTTGAGCACTCAGTGGAAATGTTCTTCCAGCAGACAGCCGCGAGGGACCAGCCGCCGTCCAGGGTCAGTATCCGACTGGCGCTCCAAGACGGGCGCGCGCGGTTGCGGCGGCGCCGCCTGCTCGGAGCAGCCGGCACGGCGGTGCTGGCTGGCAGCGCTGCGCTCGCGGTCGCCTTGACCAGCGCCGTGCCTGCCAGCATCTTCGACCATCAGAGTCCGCAGACCGGCAGCTATGGCAGGCTTGTCCAGGGTGCGTTTGACCCCTCGTATGTAGCCGTCACCTTCGGCTGGCTGCCTGCCCACACCCACTTCGACGCCGCATCCACCTCTCCGGGCCAGGAGTGGCTCACTACGGCGGGGCCGCATCACGGGCAGTGGACTCCTACTGCGAACGCGCTCTGCCACGTCCGCAAGACTCGCCCCGCACTCGTCTGCGCCGGCGGGCAGCCCTACCCCGAGCCGATCTCCGGTCACGGGCCTGCCATCGACGGGCATCCGTCGTTCTGGCTCTGGAACGGAACCGAGCTGGCGTGGCCGTACGGCCCGCACGCCTGGGCGGAGCTGCAGTACGTGGTCAACACGGGCTCAACTGCGAGCGTGCCGGCTGTCGGGCTTCGGATCGCCAGGTCCGTGGAGTTTCACCAGCACTTCTCGGTCCGCTACGCCTCACGGTTCGGGTCGCCCCCCCGCGGCTGGCGGATCATCGGGGTGAGCGTCCAGCGCGAGCGCGGCGTCTCCCTGGCGACCGTCTACCAGATCGCCAAGCTGCGCACGATCAGCCCTCAGTCGGTACACGGATCGATAACTGCCGCGAAGGACATGCCGACGGTGGAGACCATCCCGCAGGCGCCAGCTGGAGGTTGCAGCATGTCGCCGAAATGGCCGAAGCAGCAGCTGACGATTCACGGCTACCGGTTCACGGTTGCGCGCATTCCCGGGCGCGCTCGCAATGGAATCCCTGGCAGGCTGCCCGGCAGACAGCTCTGCGGCCTTAATGAGGACGGACTGTTTGTCTCAATCAGCGAGAACGGTGCGCACCAGGCGCTGACGCCGACGGGCATCATGTATCGCCTGCAGCTACTCGGCACGACGAAAGCTGACTGGGTGACGAACCCGCTCTCCTGACCGAGTCGGACCTAGTGACGTTCAGCCCCGGCTAGGTGTTGCAGTCGTCATGGCTTCTCGATCCGGCCGGCGGCCGAGAGCCGGACGGCCCCGTTCCCGCCAAAGTCGTCCCTGGAGAGCGAGTTGATGTAACTGACGGCCGTCCGGTCCGGATCGCGCTCCGGCTCGCCGGGCGATGCCAGCCGCAGCGGCGTGATGTTCCCGCGCACGAACTGGCCGCGAGCGTTGAGCGTGACGTGCAGGATCGCGCTGACCGAGGTGTCTGCGTCCAAGCCCAGCGTGTCGTAACCGCAGAAGTTGCCCAGGCTGTAGGCGATCAGGTGACCGTGGTACCACTGGAATCCGCGCAGCACGTGCGGGCCGGAGCCCATCACCAGGTCCGCGCCAGCGTCAATGACGCCGTGGGTAAACGCGATCGAGTTGCCGCGGTCCTGACCGAGGAAGTACTCCTCCCCCGGCCTGACGTGGCGGTAACTGTCGCCCTCGCCGCCCAGGTGCTCCATCACGATGACGACCTGAGCATGCTGCCTGGCCTGGCGGACCAGTGCCTCGGCCGCCGGGATGTCGAGCGCGTCCGCGTCATATGACCAGGGCGCGAAGCCGAGCAGCGCGATCTTGATGCCGTCCCTGGTCAGGTACGTGATCTGGCCGGGGCGCCCAGCCCACCGCAGCCCGGCGACGCGCAGTGCCTTGTCGGTACTGACCTCGCCGGCCTGCCCGGCATCCAGGGTGTGGTTGTTGGCCACGCTCACCGCGGAGAACCCGTCGCGCCGCAGGTCTTTAGCGGTATAGGGGGGCGCCTCAAACTGGTAGCAGTCCGCCTCGTGCGGCGTGCACTTGGACATCGGCAGGTCACCGAGCGCGGTCTCCAGGTTGCCGACAGTCAGATCGCTGTGCAGGTACGGCTTCACGTCATCCAGCAGTGATCCGGTGCCGTCCGGGGGCCATTCGTCGAGCGTGCCGAAGGTCATGTCGCCGACCCAGGTGATGCTGACCGTCGCCGTGCCAGGCGTCGCGGACGGCGCATCGTGGTCCGCTGCATGCTGAGCGCCACCGGCCGCCGCCGGCTGCCGGCTGGCGGGCGGCTTCGGCCTCGTGACCATCATGGCCCAGGCACCGATCGCGGCGACGACCACGACGACGCACACTGCCAGCAGGGCCTGGAGCCGGGTGTTCCTGATGACCTGACTGCGCCTGCGACGATGCGCCCGCACGGTGGACCCGTATCGCGGCCGTGCGCCCGGCCCGCGCGGTGGCCAGGCAGGCGGGCCCTGCTCACCTGCTGGCACGCACAACCCCGCCCTCACCACTCCAGGTCAGTACTCGGGCCAAGGATAGGGCCGGACTAGCCAGACGGCGGCCGGATAGGGATATCCGCCGCCTTCTCTCAGACCTCGACGACCACCGGGATGATCATCGGCCGGCGCCGATAGCTATCGCTGACCCACCGGCCGACGGTCCGGCGCACGAGCTGGCGAAGCTGGTGCTCCTCGGTGATGCCCTCCTTCGCGGCGCCGGCCAGTGCTTCCTCGACGAGCGGCCGCACCTCGGCCAGACTGGCGTCGTCGATCCCGGCGCCGCGGGCGTGAATCTCCGGCCCGGCGACCAGCTTGCCGCTCGTCGAGTCGACGACGACGACCACCGAGATGAAGCCCTCCTCACCGAGGATGAGCCGGTCCTTCAGCGACGCCTCGGTTACCTCGCCGACCGAGAGCCCGTCCACGTAGATGTACCCGCACGGGACAATCCCGCTGACCGAGATGCGGCCGTCCACAAGGTCGACGACGACCCCGTCCTCGGCGATCACGATGTTCTGCGGCGGCACTCCGGTCAGGGCTGCCAGGTTCGCGTGGGCCTTGAGGTGCCGCCATTCACCGTGCACGGGGATGAAGTTGCTGGGCCGGACCAGGTTCAGTACGTACAGGAGCTCGCCAGCCGGCGCGTGACCGGAGACATGCACCTGCGCGTTCCCCTTGTGGATGACCCGAGCGCCGAGCCTGGTGAGGTCGTTGATGATCCTGGAGACCGCCGACTCGTTGCCGGGTACCAGCGACGAGGCCAGGATGACGGTGTCGCCCTCGGCGATCCGGATCGGGTGGTCCCGGCCTGCCATCCGGGACAGCGCCGACATTGGCTCCCCCTGCGAGCCGGTCGAGATCAGCACGATCTGGTCCGGCGGCATCTCCTCGGCGTCTTTGAGGTCTACCAGCAGGCCGCCGGGAACCGACGGCACCTTGAGGTAGCCGAGCTCACGCGCTACGCCCATGTTCTTGACCATGGACCGGCCCACCAGCGCGACCTTGCGGCCGTGCTCGGCGGCGGCATCCATGACTTGCTGGACCCGGTGCACGTGGCTGGCGAAGCAGGACACGATGATGCGCTGGCTGGCGGCCGCGAAGACCTCGGACAGTACCGGTCCGATCAAGCGCTCCGATTCCACGATGCCCGGCACCTCGGCGTTCGTGGAGTCGGCCAGCAGCAGGTCAACGCCGTCAGCGCCGAGCCGGGCGAACCCGCCGAGGTCGGTCAGCCGATCGTCAAGCGGCAGCTGGTCCATCTTGAAGTCGCCCGTGTGCAGGACGACCCCGGCAGGCGTCCTGATGGCGACCGCGAGCGCGTCCGGAATGGAGTGGTTGACCGCGAAGAACTCCAGCTCGTACGGGCCGAAGGTCTGGTGCGCGCCGGCCTCGACCTCCACGTCAACCGGAGTGATCCGGTGCTCGGCGAGCTTGGTGCGGACCAGCGCCAGCGTCAGCCGCGACCCGACCAGCGGGATGTCGGGCCGCCGCCGCAGCAGGTACGGCACGGCGCCGATATGGTCCTCGTGGGCATGCGTCAGCACCAGTGCGTCGATCAGGTCGAGTCGGTCCTCCAGCGAGGTGAAGTCCGGCAGGATGAGGTCGACCCCGGGCTGGTCCGACTCGGGGAACAGGACGCCGCAGTCCACGACGAGAAGCCGGCCCCGAACTCGAAGACCGTCATATTGCGGCCGATCTCGCCGAGACCGCCGAGCGCGACCAGGCGCAAGCCTTCAGGAGGCAGGGGTGGTGGCGGCCCCAGCTCAGGATGCGGGTGACTCACTTCAGCTTCACACCGCCCGCAGCTAGATCAATGCGCAACCGCTCGACCTCCGGTTCAGTAGCGTTCGACAGCGGCAGCCGGACTGCTCCGCCGGGCAGGCCGAGCAGGCTCAGCGCCGCCTTCGTCATGATGACGCCCTGGTTCCTGAACAGCCCGATGTAGACCGGCAGGAGCTCACGGTGCAGCCGCAGCGCCTCCGCTACCTGGCCGCCCTGATACGAGTCGATCATCTCATGCAGCCGCTCACCGACGAGGTGCCCGACCACGCTGACGAACCCGGCGGCACCTAGCGAGAGCCATGGCAGGTTAAGCATGTCATCACCGCTATAGAACACCAGCGGCGTGTTGTTCATGACACGCGACGCGGCGGCGAAGTCGGCTTTCGCGTCCTTCACTGCCACGATCCGCGGGTGCTCGGCGAGCTGCAGCAGCGTCTCGGCCGCGATCGGCGTTCCGGTCCGGCCAGGGATGTCGTACAGCATGTTCGGCAGGCCGGTGGCATCGGCGACCTGGGTGAAATGCGCTAGCAGACCGCTCTGCGGAGGTTTGCTGTAGTACGGCGTGACGACAAGGAGGGCGTGGGCGCCTGCCCGCTCGGCTGCCCTCGCGAGCTCGCAGCTATGGGCGGTGTCGTTCGTGCCGACGCCGGCGATGACCGTGGCGCGATCGCCGACGGCCTCGAGCACGGCGGCGAGCAGCCTGGCCTTCTCCTCATCCGAGGTAGTCGGCGACTCACCAGTCGTGCCGCTGACCACCAGGCCGTCGTTCCGCATCTCGGTGACCAGGTGCTCGGCGAGGGCAGCGGCGCCGTCGTAGTCGACCGCCCCGCTGGCGTCCATCGGGGTGACCATTGCCGTCAGCATGCGCCCGAATGGCGCCGCGGCCGGGTAGGCCGGATGTGCTGTGTCACTCATAAGCAAACGCTACCGGGCCGCAAGGTGACGGCACACCGCCGGCACGTCGGCACAGTCCGGCGTTATCCCACGACCTCGAGCCGGAAGTGACGCAACTGACGCGAGGTGCAGACGCGGCGGCGTGAGCTCGGGGGTACCCACGCCGCCCGCGTCTGCCTGATCATCGGTGCCGATGGCATGACGCGTTACTTCGTCTTCCGGCGGCGTGTCGCTGCCGAGGTGATCGGCCGCGCCGGGGGACAATAAGCGCAGGCCCCTCCAGGTATGAGATGGAGGGGCCGTTGCCAGTCCTCGGCGTGAACGTCGCGCGACAGCCCCTCAGAGCACCCCGCTGAGTGCGAGGAGCTCCAGCACGCTGCCGACGATCATGATCGAGACGGCCGCCACGACCAGGCTGGCTCCCAGCGTCAGGCCCTGCAAGCGAACTGCCGCCGACAGCATCCACCGCGGGCCACCGCGCAGCTTGCAGGCCATGCCGATCTCGGCCGCTCCCATCCCGGCGCCGATGCCGATAGCCAGCAACTGCGCGCCGGCCCAGAGCACCGCCCCGTTGCCGCCGGCCGGGTCCAGGCCAGCGGGGAGGGTCATGATCCAGAAGGCGAACCCCGCTGCCGCAAGCACCAGCCAGGTGATGCCCTGCCAGAGCAGCAGTCCGGCGACGTAGGGCACAGGATTGACCCGACGGCGCTGAATGCCCGCAGGCCACTGCCGCCGCGGCGGCAGCCCGCCGGGCGGCGGAGGATTCGGCACACTGGTCATGCCTGAAGCTAACACCGCGGCCCGCACGAGCCAGAAGCGGCCCGTAGCCGAGTGACTACGCTACGCAGCGCTCGGTTCCGCGAGATAGGCGACCCACTGAGGGTCGCCGTCATTGATGGCTCCAATCAGGCGCCAATGTGGCCCGCGCGGGGCCGCCGGATCTCGTGCCAGCGTCCAGCCGAGCTCCTCGATCAGCCGGTCCGCCTTGCGGTGGTTACACCGCGTGCACGACGCAACGCAGTTCTCCCAGGCGTGCGCGCCGCCCCTGCTGCGCGGGATTACATGATCAATCGTGTCGGCCTTGATTCCGCAGTAAGCGCACAGGTAATTGTCGCGGCGCATGAGCGCTGCCCTGGTGAGCGGAACGCGGCTGCGGTGCGGCACGCGCACGTACCGGCGCAGCCGGATCACTGATGGCGCGGCCAGCCGGGTCGAGGTGGAATGGAGCTCCATGCCGCTGACATCCGAATGCACGACATCGGCCTTCTCGCCGAGCACGAGACAGACGGCGCGGTGCAAGCCGACCGTGGTCAGCGGCTCATAGGTGATATTGAGCAGCAGCACCCGGCGCACTTGCACCTCCCGCTCGTGACGGGGCCATATCCCATGCCTGTGGTGCAGCCGGAGTCGTGCCGCCGGGGCACCCGTGACCAGTGTGACTGCCAGCCGCCCCGATAGCCAACACCAAATAGGCAATCGCAGCGCTAAGCCACCGCCAACGCACCGCGAAGCCCCAGCGAACTCGGTGCGGCAACGGCCGCACCAGGACATTAGGGTGCCGGTATGACGACGCCCCCTTACCCTGCCGCCCGTCGCCTCGACCTCACCGAGACACTGCACGGCCGCGCTGTCGCCGACCCGTATCGCTGGCTCGAGGATCCGGCCAGCGCCGAGACCAAGACCTGGCTGGCGGCCGAGGACGAGGTGTACGCCCGGTACCTGGCCAGGCTGCCTGGCCGCCAGAAGCTCGCCGAGCGCCTGGGCGAGCTGCTCGCAGCGGGCGAAGTGGGACCGCCGGTCTGGCGTGGCGAGCGGCAGTTCTATACGCGCCGTGATCCCGGCCAGGAGCACTCAGTGCTCTACACGTCCAGCCCGGCCGAGGGCGAGCGTCCGCTCATCGACCCGATCGCCATCGACCGGGCCGGCCTGACCACGCTGGACAGCTGGCGGGCGGACTGGGAGGGCAGGCTGCTGGCTTACCAGCTGTCGGAGGGCGGCAGCGAGGAGTCGGTGCTGCGGGTGATGGACACCACAACCGGCCAGGACATCGACGGGCCGATCGACCGCTGCCGCTACTCCGATGTCGCGTGGCTGCCAGGGGGTGCGGCTTTCTACTACAGCCGTCGCCTCGCTCGCGATCTCGTCCCGGCCGGCGAGGAGCAGTACCACCGCCGGGTCTACCTGCACCGCGTCGGCACGCCCGCGGATGAGGATGTCCTCATCCTGGGCGACGGCATGGAGAAGACGACCTACTACGGCATGTCCGTCAGCCACGACGGGCGCTGGCTGGCCATCACGGCTTCGGCCGGCACGGCGCCACGCAATGACGTATGGATCGCGGATCTCGCCGCCAGCGCCGCGAGCGCGCCGAATCTGCAGGTCATGCAGCAGGGCGTCGACGCCACGGCCTGGCCCGTGGCAGGCCGGGACGGGCGCTTCTACGTCCTGACTGACCGGGACGCGCCGCGCGGCCGGATCGCCATCACCGACCCCGCTGATCCGGCGTTCCCTGAGTACGCCAGCTGGCAGGACCTGATCGGCGAGGATCCCGATGCCGTGCTGACCAGCTTCGCCATCCTTGACGGCCCAGGCGTACCAGAGCCGGTCCTGCTCGCCGCCAGGTCTCGGCACGCCATTAGCGAGATCAGCGTGCACGACCTGGCCTTCGGCGACTTCATCCGGCACGTCGACCTGCCGGGCCTGGGCACCGTCACCGGCCTGACCGAGCGCCCCGAAGGCGGTCATGAGGCGTGGCTCGGCTACACCGACTACACCACGCCTGGCGTGGTCCTGCAGTACGACGCAACGTCTGACGGCGTCTCCGAGTGGGCCCGGGCGCCGGGCGCGATCACCGTGCCCGCTGCGCGCGCTCAGCAGGTCGCGTACTCATCGGCTGACGGCACCACGATCCGGATGGTGATCATCTCGGCGAGTCCGGACGGCCCCGTTCCCGGCAGGACGCGCCCCGCCATCCTCTACGGGTACGGCGGCTTCGACATCAGCCTGACGCCCGCCTTCTCTGCCGCCATCCTGGCGTGGGTCGAGGCAGGCGGCGTCTACGCGGTGGCGGGCCTTCGGGGCGGCAGCGAGGAAGGCGAGCAGTGGCACCGCTCCGGGATGCGCGAGCACAAGCGGAACGTCTTCGACGACTTCCATGCTGCGGCCGAGAAGCTCATCGCCGATGGCTGGACGGCCAGCAGCCAGCTGACCGTCTGGGGCGGATCGAATGGCGGGCTGCTGGTAGGTGCCAGCGTGACGCAGCGGCCGGACCTCAGTGCCGCAGCCGTCTGCTCGGCGCCGCTGCTCGACATGGTGCGGTACGAGCGCTTCGGCCTGGGCGAGACCTGGAACGATGAGTACGGGACGGCGGCCGACGCGCAGGAGCTCGGCTGGCTGCTGTCGTACTCGCCCTACCACCACGTCCGGGCGGGCGTGCGGTACCCGGCGGTGCTGTTCACCATCTTCGACGGCGATACCAGGGTCGATCCGCTGCATGCCCGGAAGATGTGCGCCGCGCTGCAGTACGCCACCGAGGCGCCCGCCAGCGAGCGGCCCGTTCTGCTCCGGAACGAGGCCAAGGTCGGGCACGGCCCCCGCGCGCTCAGCCGGTCGATTGCACTGTCGGCCGAGTCGCTGGCATTTGCCGCGGCCCAGACCGGCCTGCAGATCGGCTGACCTGGGCCGCAGGGCCGGTGTCCCGGCGGGCCCGGCGCCGCGGGCGTGATCATCAGCCTCGGCCAGCTATTAGGCTGGGGGCCGATATGAGCGAAACCGAAGCCCCCAGCCTCTATGAGGCCATCGGCGGCGAGCCGGCATTCCGGCGCCTCGTGCACCGCTTCTACGAGGAGGTCGCTGCCGATCCGGAACTGCGCCCTGTATATCCAAGCCGCGATCTCGGCCCGGCTGAGGAGCACCTGCGCCTGTTCCTGATCCAGTACTGGGGCGGTCCGGCTGACTACAACGAGCTCAGGGGCCATCCGCGGCTGCGGATGCGGCACGTGCGCTTCGCCATCGGCCCAGCTGAGCGCGATGCCTGGCTGCGGCATATGCGGACCGCGATGGACGAGCTGGAGCTCGACCCGGCCCGCGACGGCCAGCTCTGGGAATACCTCGTCATGGCCGCGCACAGCCTGGTGAACCAGCCGGATGAGCCGGGCGGATCCGGCCGGGGGCCTGACCTGGGCCTCACGCCGGCCTGACGGCGATCTAGCGATTCGGGTTGGTTACTCATCGGTCAGTTTGGCCCGAGGCATTTGCGGTGACCCGCTCATCCCAAGATACTTGGGACAACCAGTTCTCACCTGGCACGATCGTGGCACCGCCAACGCTTAGTTCCAGGGCGCCGAACGGGCCCGCCGCTGGAGGCATTGAGCAGTGACACAGGATGTTCGCTCCGACCCGGGGGGCTTGGTTCCGGGCGAACAGCTCGCCGGCTACCGAGTCCAGGAGCAGATCGGGCGTGGCGGGATGGCGATCGTCTACCGCGCGCTTGACCTGCGGCTTGGCCGCGTAGTCGCGCTCAAGGTACTGGCCCCCCGCCTCAGTGAGGACGAGGCGTTCCGGCAGCGCTTCATCCGCGAGTCCCGCGCCGCGGCCGGCGTCGACCACCCGCACATCATCCCGGTGTACGAGGCCGGCGAGGCGGGCGGTGTGCTGTTCATCGCGATGCGCTACGTGGGGCATGGTGACGTCCGGTCACTGATCGACACCCACGGCAGGCTTACGCCGGCCCGGACCGCTGCGATCGTCGCCCAGGCCGCCTGGGCCCTTGATGCCGCGCATGCCCATGGCCTCGTGCACCGCGACGTGAAGCCGGGCAACATGCTGCTCGCCCTGGCGAGCGATGACTCCGACCATGTCTACCTGTCCGACTTCGGGCTGAGCAAGCACTCGGTCAGCCCGACGACGCTCACCTCAACCGGCCAGTTCCTGGGCACGCTCGATTACGTCTCACCCGAGCAGATCCAGGGCCATCCGGTGGACGGCAGGGCCGACCAGTACGCGCTGGCCTGCACGGCCGTCCAGATGCTCACCGGGACGCCGCCCTTCCATCACGACGAAAGCATGGCGGTCATGTGGGCCCAGCTCGAGGCCCCTCCGCCCAGCGTCACACAGCGGCGGCCTGAGCTCTCACCTGCTGTTGACGAGGTCATTGCCGTAGCCATGGCCAAGTCCCCGGCCGGCAGGTACCCGACGTGCCGCGAATTCGCCGCGGCGCTTAGCGCGGCTTGCGAGCCGCCGGCGCGCCCCCGCACCGCGCCGGCCGAGATTCGGGCGGAGTGGCCGGCTTCTCCGGCCGGAACCGCCCTGGCCGGGGGACGAGCAAGCGGTCAATCACCTGGCAGGCTTCGATGAGCGCGGACCGGATCGGGCACTGCCGGATCGGGCACTGCCGGATCCGGCTGGCGCCAACGGAACCGACCGTATGGTTCCTGGGACCTTGCTGGACAACCTTCCCGCAAGGATCAACCCGGTTGACTACGCCGCGCACGAGGGGGCTCACCCGCTGCGCCCGGCGGACACATCAGGACCGCGGACGTGGCCGCACCGGCGTGATCACGCATCCTGGGCGCGCGGCAGCCGGCGCACCCGCCGCGGCCGGAACCTCACCGTCGCCGCCCTCGCAGGGCTCGTCGTTCTCGCAGGCGCCGCCGGGATCGGCTACAAGCTGGCTCACGGCCAGCAGGTCCCGCCTCATCCGCACGGCGGGCACTCGACCGGGTCAGCCGCCATCGGGCATGCGGCCGACAAGATCGTGCGCCGGTACTTCGCCGACATTAATCACCATCACTTCCGGGCCGCCTACCAGCTCAGCGACAAGAGCGAGACGTACGCCACGTTCAAGGCCGGCTTCGCCGGGACCAAGCGCGACACGGTCACGATCACGAATACCAACGGGAACGTGGTCACCGCTGTTCTGAGAGCGCTGCAGACCGACGGCTCAGTCAAGACGTTCAAAGGCAGCTACACGGTCACCAACGGCAAGATCACCAATCCGAACGTGCATCTGGTGAGCCAGAGCCCGCCCGTTACATCCTGATGCGCTTGCTGGCGGGGTCGTAGAGCGGCCGGAGCGAGGCTCGCGCCGGGACAATCCGGTCGCCGATCTGCACTGTCCACTGGCCAGCATCAATCCAGGCCTGATCGATCGGCTCGCCGCCAGATTCGATCATGGCCAGGCCGACTGCGCCGCCGAGCGTCCAGCCGTAGGACGCGGCCCTGATGTAGCCGACTTCGACGTCATTGCGGCGGACGATCTCGGCATGGAAGAGCAGCGGCTCAGGATCGGTCAGCAGCACCTGCACAATCCGCCGTCTCAGCGGGCCAGCCGCCAGCTGGGCCGCGGCGGCGTCCCGGCCGATGAAACCGCCGGGCTTGTCGAGCGCCACCGCGAAACCGAGTCCTGCCTCGAGCACTGTGTCGGTGTTGTCGATGTCGTGGCCGTAATCGCGGTATCCCTTCTCCATCCGGAGGCTGGAGAGCGCCTTCAGGCCCGCGTGCCGCAGTCCGAACTCGCGGCCCGCCTCGACTAGCCGGTCGTAGACGTGCACCGCCTGCTCCGCCGGAACGTGCAGCTCGTAGCCAAGCTCGCCCAGGTAGGTGATGCGGATGCAGAGCACGCGCGCGAAGCCGATGTCGATCTGCCGCGCTGCCCTGAATTCGAGCGCCTCGTCGCTGACATCGGCCTTGGTCACGGCGGCCAGCAACGCGCGTGAATTCGGGCCCTGGATGTTGAGCTGCGCATATGCCGACGTGACATCGGTCACGAAGGCGTGCGCGCCGCTGGCGGCGAAGTGGCGGCGCATCCAGGTCAGCGCATGTCGGTGCGCGGTGTCCGAGGCGACCACGTAGAAGTCCTCATCGGCGAGCTTGGTGACCGTGAGGTCCGCCTCGAGCTTTCCTGCCGTGTTGAGCCACTGCGTGTAAGTGATCACGCCGGGCTCACCGTCGACAGCATTGGCCGACAGACGGTCGAGCTCATGGCCTGCGTCACGGCCCTGCACCGCGAACTTCGCCATGAACGACATGTCCATGAGGATGACGCCCTCGCGGCATGCGCGGTGCTCGGCCTCCCAGCTGGCATACCAGTCCTGCCGCCCCCAGGACAGCTCGCCAGCCTGCGGCATCGTGCCTGCCGGCGCGTACCAGTCGGCGCCCTCCCAGCCACTGACGTCCCGGAAGAACGCGCCGTGTGCGGCCAGCCGGTGGTGGACCGGCGACAGCTTGGCGCCCCGCGCGGTTCGCATCGACCGGCCGGGATAATGCGTCGCGTAGACCATGCCGAGCGACTCGACGGTTCGCGTCGCGCGGTATTCCGGGTTGGCCTGGTAGGTATGCAGCCGATCGATGTTCATGCCGGTGACGTCCATATCCGGCCGGCCGGTGGCGATCCAGTTTGCCATCAGGCGGCCGATGCCGCCGCCGGTCAGGATTCCGATCGAGTTCAGGCCGGCTGCCACGAAGTAGTTCCTCAGCTCCGGGGCCTCGCCGATGACAGGTGCCAGATCCGGCGTGAAGCTCTCCGGGCCGCAGAAGAACTTGCGGATCCCGACGTGCGCGGATATCGGGATCCGGGACATCGTCTTTTCCAGGAACGGGCTCATCCGGTCCCAGTCTGGCGGCAGTTCTCCGAAGGAGAAGTCAGCCGGGATGCCGTCTACTTTCCACGGAGCGCAGACCGGCTCGAACATGCCCAGCATGAGGCCGCCGCCCTCCTCCCGGAAATAGCCGTAGTTCGCCGGATCCTCCAGCACGGGCCAGTCCCGGCTCACCTCGCCGATGGGCTCAGTCAGCAGGTAGTAATGCTCGGCCGCCTGGAGCGGGATACTGACGCCGGCGAGCTCGCCGAGCTGCCGGGCCCACATGCCGGCGCAGTTCACCACGTACTCGGACTCGATGTCGCCCTTGTCGGTCCGTACGCCGGTCACCGTGCCGTTCTCGGCCAGGAAGCCGGTCACCGCGACGCCCTCGATGATCCGCGCGCCTTGCTGACGGGCGCCCTTGGCCAGCGACATGGTGACGTCGACCGGGTTCACCCGGCCGTCAGCCGGGATGTAGAAGGCGGCCAGCACGTCGTCGGTCCTGGCGAGCGGCCACAGGTCAGCGACATCCTTGGCGGAGATCTCGTGCACCTCGACGCCGCAGTGCCGGTTGAAGGCCGCGACGCGCCGGTACTCCTCCAGCCGGCCCGGCTCGATGGCCAGCTCGATGAGGCCGACCTGGCGCATCCCGGTGGCCAGCCCGGTCTCGGCCTCCAGCCGCAGGTACAGGTCGCGGGTGTACTTGCGAAGCTCAGTGGAGGTCTCGGAGGTCGAGCCGAACGTCGCCATCAGCCCGGCCGCGTGCCAGGTCGTGCCCGAGGTCAGCCGGTCCCGCTCGACCAGGACAACGTCGCGGATGCCGAGGTGCGCCAGGTGGTAGGCGATCGAGGTTCCGATGATCCCGCCGCCGACCACGACAACGCGAGCGCGCTCCGGCAGGCTCGTACTGCCGCGGGCGTCGGCATCAGCGAGCGCCGGGACGGGCACGGGCAGGCTGGCACGGTCAACCGAGAGCTCGCCGCTGGGCATGCTTGCTGTCGCTCCGATCACTGCTAGGTACGCCGCAGCGCGACCTCGCCGCGGGCATGCCGATCGAGCATATATGCGCAGGAAGCGGCACTCAGCCCGCTTCTTTTCAGCCCCTGGTGAGCTTCCGGTAGGTGACGCGGTGCGGCCGGGCGGCCTCGGCGCCGAGACGCTCGATCTTGTTCTTCTCGTAGGCCTCGAAGTTGCCCTCGAACCAGAACCAGCTGGCCCCGCCTTCCCAGGCCAGGATGTGCGTGGCGATCCGGTCAAGGAACCACCGGTCGTGGCTGGTAATCACGGCGCAGCCGGGGAACTCCAGCAGCGCGTGCTCCAGTGACGACAGCGTTTCCACATCCAGGTCGTTCGTCGGCTCGTCGAGCAGCAGCAGGTTGCCGCCCTGCTTCAGGGTCAGGGCCAGATTCACCCGGTTGCGCTCGCCACCGGACAGCACGCCGGCCGGCTTCTGCTGATCGCCGCCCTTGAACCCGAACGCGGCCACATACGCCCGGCTCGGGATCTCGGTTTTGCCCGCAGTGATGTAGCTCTCGCCGTCGGAGATGACTTCCCAGACATTCTTGTCCGCCGCAATCCGCGCCCGTTCCTGGTCGACGTAGGCGATCTGCACGGTCTCGCCGACCTTGATCGCACCCTCGTCGGGCTGCTCCTCGCCGACGATCATGTTGAACAGGGTCGTCTTACCGACGCCGTTCGGGCCGATGACACCGACGATGCCGCCCTGCGGCAGGCTGAAGCTCAGGTCCTCAAACAGCTCGCGGTCGCCGAACCCCTTGGACAGACCGTCGACCTCGACAACCTGAGTACCCAGCCGCGGACCCGGCGGGATCTGGATCTCCTCGAAGTCCAGCTTCCGGTCGCGGTCAGCCTCCGTCGCCATCTCCTCATACCGCTGCAGCCGGGCCCGGCTCTTGGCCTGGCGGGCACGCGGGCTCGAGCGCACCCACTCCAGCTCGTCCTCCAGGCGCTTGCGGCGCTTGGCGTCCTTGGCCCCCTCAACCTTCAGCCGGGCCGCCTTGGTCTCCAGGTAGGTCGAGTAGTTGCCCTCGTAGGGGTACGCCCGGCCACGGTCGAGCTCGAGGATCCACCCCGCCACGTTGTCCAGGAAGTACCGGTCGTGAGTGACCGCCACCACGGTGCCGGGATATTTCTCCAGGTGCTGCTCCAGCCAGGCCACGCTCTCGGCGTCCAGGTGGTTGGTTGGCTCGTCGAGCAACAGCAGGTCCGGCTGTGAGAGCAGCAGCCGGCACAGCGCGACCCGGCGGCGCTCCCCGCCCGACAGCACGCTCACGTCAGCTTCCGGCGGCGGGCAGCGCAGCGCGTCCATAGCCTGCTCCAGCTGGCTGTCCAGATCCCACGCGTCCTTGTGGTCCAGCTGCTCCTGCAGTCGGCCCATCTCCTCAAGCAGCTCATCGGAGTAGTCAGTGGCCATCTGCTCGGCGATCTGGTTGTACCGATCCAGCAGCGCCTTGGTCTCCGCGACGCCTTCCTCGACGTTGCCCAGCACCGTCTTGGACTCATCCAGCTCAGGTTCCTGGTCCAAGATCCCCACCGTGAAGCCGGGCATCAGCCTGGCCTCGCCGTTGGATGGCTGTTCTACCCCCGCCATCATCCGCAGCAGCGTGGACTTGCCCGTTCCGTTGGGGCCAAGTACGCCGATCTTGGCGCCTGGCAGGAACGCAAGCGTGACGTCATCGAGAATGACCTTGTCGCCGTGCGCCTTGCGGACACGGCTCATCTGATAGATGAACTCCGGCATGGCCTCCAGCCTAGGTGCTACCTGACCGGCTACGAACCAGCGGCCTCCGATGCAGCGAACAGGACCCGTTCGCCAGGCCGGCTGCGGTCTGCCGCAGCTCAGGCGCGCTCCGGACCAGGAGTCCGACCCCGGTCCAGAGCGCGACCCGCCCCCGTGTCAGGGGGCCCTGTGTGAAGTTGGCCCTGTGTCAGGCCGGCCCTGTGTCAGGCGGCCCTGCATCAAGCCGGCACTGAGACCGGCTCAGCCGATTCGTCGGCCTGCGCCAGCATCTGCATGGCTTCTTCCTCGTTGAACGCCTCGCCGACATCGGAATCCGAAACGCCCTCGAGATCCGGCGTTTCAGGATCCGGCACCTCAGAGTCAAGCTGCCGGGCGCCTGGCTGCCCGGCGCCCGGCTGCCCGCCGTCTGGCTGCCCAGTCCGCTCGCTGGCATCCTGGTCGCCGTACAGCGGCGCCCGTCCTGCCCCCGCCATCTCGCGCTCGCGCTCGAGCGCGGTCTGCTCCAGCTGCTCGGTGCTCTTCTTGAAGATGGTCACGCCACGGGACAGGTCGTGCCCGATCGAATCGGCAAAGACGTCGACGGTGACGCGCTTGTCGTCGCCGTACTCGCGGACCCGCAGCGTTCCCTTGAGCACGATCGGGTCGCCCCTGCGCAGGCACGCGGCGGCGTTCTCTGCCACCTTCCGGTAGCACGTCACGCTGACAAACGATGTCGCCTGGTCCGCCCACTCGCCGGTGCGCTTGTCTATCCGGCGCGGGGTCCAGCCAACACGCATATAGAGCGTTCGCGTCCCATCCCTGGTCCATCCGCTTCTTGGCGGCGTCGCCACGTAGCCAGTCACGCTGAAAGTTGCCTCATTGGCCATCTCAGGTCTCCTCGACATCGGGCGCGGCGACCGTCGTTCGGTCAGCGCCGCAGCTGCCGGTCAGCGCCGCAACTGCCTGCCTGCGGCCCGGTGCCGCCAGCGCACCTACCTAGGATCTGCCCGTTCAGCCGGCGAGCCGGGCGGCCCGGCCCTGGCTGTGCACAACCACGTCCGTCGTGCCGTGGCCTGTGGAATGCACCCCGGCCGGTAGCCGACGGGGTGCGACAATGCGCCAGGCCGGCGCAGCGCAGCCGGAAGTCCCCTGCGGCTGTCCGCAGCTCTGCGCGGTACCGCGCCAGCTCATCGAGCTCTCGTTCGGCCGGAGCCAGCACTAGCTCGGTGGCGACGCCGATCATTCGCTGATCGATGTCATCAAGCAGCGCCTCAGTCTCGTGTTCAGCTGCCGCGCTGACGGCCCTGGTGCTCACTCGCGCCGTCAGCCATCCGCCTGCCAGGCCCGCCGCAACCATGACCACCGGCCAGGGCAGCAGCCACACATCGCTGAAGAGCTTGGGCATGCCCGATGCGACGCCGCCAGCGCCAATGACCAGCAGCGCGACGAACCAGGCAATGCCGACCAGCACGCAGCCGAGCAGCAGGCCCTGAACCACGCCGATCAAACGCCACCAGCGTTCGACGGCTGACTCGGCCGGAAGCGCCGCGCTGATCTCAGCGCCGATGGCAGCGGGCACGTCCTCGGCCCGGGACCTGACCGCAGCGCGGACCGTGACCGACCACGGCCGCGGCAACGGCGGCACGCCTGTGTCTGCCACCTTGGTGAGCGCGTTGTCGATCTCTGACTGCTGAGCGCCCGACGGGCCCGCGGTGAGGCCGCGCAGCTCGTCCCAGAGCTTGCCCAGGCGGATCTTCCGGATCGGATCCGGGCTGGTAAGCCGTTCGATTACCCAGCTCACCGGCCAGCCGACATAATCCATCGCCCGGAGCTCGCGGGCGCTACGCAGCCCATCGCCGATGGCGGAGACGCCTGCGGCCGCCGCGAACGCTCCCGCCAGGTCGCTCGCCTCGCCATCGGGCAGCCCGCCCGCTTGCGGACCGTCCAGATCCAGCGGCCCTCCGGCGGCAGTGAGCTCGTCCCCGGCGTAGGGCCGGAACCGAGCGACGATCTTGTCGACGTCAGCCGAGATCCTGGCGGTAGCCGCCCTCCTGGCCGAGACAGCCTCGATCAGCAGCTTGCGCATTTCCTCGATTCCGGCACCTGTCTTCGCAGACGCCACAAGTATCTGCACGTCCGGCAGGTTCTCCGAGTCGAGTAGCCGCCGCAGGTCCTGCACGCAGTCCTCAATCTGAGCTGCTGACAGCAAGTCCGCCTGGTTGAGCACGACGGCGATGACCTCGGAGTGGCCGGCGAGCGGCACGAGGAACCGCCGGTGCACTGCGGCATCGGCATACTTCTGCGGGTCCAGCACCCACACGATCAGGTCTGACCGGCCGACCAGCTGATCGACGAGGTCAGTGGCGTGGCCCAGCACCGAGTCATGGTCGGGCAGGTCAAGCAGCACCAGCCCGTTCATCGACTGCTCCCCGCTGCCCAGCGCGCTGGCTCGCGCGTAGCGGAACCGGCGCGGCACGTTGAGCCACTCCAGCAGCGGGCCGGAGCCTGCCACTCCCCAGACGCACGCGTGCGCTTCCCTGGTTACCGGCCTGGTCACTCCGACCGTTGAGAAGTCCGCCCCGGCCAGCCGGTTGAAGAGCGACGACTTTCCGCTCCCCGTGCCGCCAGCCAAGGACACTACGGTGTGGCGCGAGGACAGCATCAGCCGCTGGTCGGCCTTGGCCAGCACATCACTGGCCGAGGAAAGCAGCTCCTCGCTGAAGCCGTCCGGTCCGCTTCGCGTGGCGCCGATCTCCACCATCCGGGCCAGCGCGGCCAACCGGACGGACAGCCCGGCCCGATCGCTGTCCGGGCTGCGCGCCGGCCAGATGGTGGCGGTCATCGCGCGGCCTCGAGCTCATAGCCTGCTTGCAGCAGCTCGGTGGCTGCGCCCTCCCTGGGCACGCCCGCTGCGTCAATGACGGCAGAGAACCGCCGCGCTTCGAGTTCCAGCAGCTGGGCCACCCGCTCGCGCAGGTCGACGCGGATGCGCACGCCCATGTCGCGGAGCAGCCCCGCCCCGAAGAGTGACTCGAGAAGGCGCTGCGGCACGGCGCCGTCTGCCGTTCCATCGGCCCTGGCGTAACCGAGCACGCCAATCGTCAGCACCAGTGCGAGCGATTCCTCGTCGAAGGACACGACCCGGGCGATCGAGCGCTTGGTGACGTTCTCTTCCCGGACCAGGTGCACCACGTGCTCCTGCCAGCTGGCGACTGCCCTGCCTGCCGCTGGGGTCAGCCCGGCGGTCGCCCTGGCCAGTGCCGCCGGGTGCAGCCCTGCGGTCCCTGCCTCACCGCCGGTATCAAGTCCGAGGTCAGCCAGCGCGGTCGCGACGAAATCTGCCTCAACGGACGTGATCCCGTCAGCGCCGCGCCTACCCGCCAGCCCTGTCCCGGCAAGCAGGGCTGCTCCCGCCTGGCGCTGCTGCCAGTCCGCCACCACAAGCTCGGCAGCTCGATCGGCGGTCGCCGTCACCAGCGACACCAGGTTGTCCTGCAGCGCGGTCTTAAGCGCGGCCGCCTTGGCCGGCATGCGCACCTTCTTCTGCCTGGCTCCCCGGCCGCGCCGGACCTGAAGCGTGCGAAGCAGGTCGCCGGTGCTGGCGAGGTCCTGCCACCGGGCCTGTACTTCACCGCGCAGCAGTGACCCGTCCGCGGTGGCCGCGTCGAACTCACCCAGGCTCGCCGCGAAGACGGAGTCAACCGCGTCCCGCAGCCGCCGCGAGGTCGCGCTCTGCTCCATCACCTCGTCGGCGAAGGCGGGCACCCGGCTGCGGAAGGTGTCGAGCACGCCCGACATTGTCTGGGTCAGCACCGCGACCCGGCGGTCCTCGCGCCTGGCAGTATCAGCCAGCCACTCCCGGACCGGTGCCGCGACGTCGGCAGGCAGCTGAGCGTCGGTGATGGTGGTCTCGGGCACGACGAAACGGCGGACCTCGCGCAGGCCGTTCGCCTCGAGCATCGCGTCAAAGTGTGTTGTGAGCTCGGCCGCGGCAGGCGGCGGCACCCGCGACAGCGCGACGGCAAGCGCAGCTCCCCGATCGCGAGCGTCCTGGAGCATCTCCCAGACAGCGGCGTCGGCGTACCGGCGTGCCGTGGTCACGAATAGCCAGAGGTCGGAGGCGTCCAGGAACTGATGCGCGAAGTCACGATGCGCCTGCACCACGGAGTCGATGTCAGGCGTGTCGAGCACGGCAACGCCTCGCGGCATGCCCTCGCTTGCGGCGAGCACCAGAAGCCCGTCCCGGCCGGGCATGGCGAGGCCCTGCTGGCGCACCCGCGGCAGCGTCGGCAGGAAGACGTTCTCAGCGAACCAGCGCGTGTCGTCCGGGTGGCAGGCGAGCACCGGGCTGTTGGTCGTGGGGCGGCGGATGCCGGTCGCACTGACCTGCTTGCCGACCAGGCTGTTCATGAGAGTCGACTTGCCGGCGCCGGTTGACCCGACGAGCGCGACCAGTATCGGCGCCCCCGACTGCCGCAGCCTGGGCAGCAGGTAGTCGTCGATCTGGCTGAGCAGCTTGACCCGCTCGGCTCTCGCGTCGGCGACGGTTGCCGTCTCGAACTCAAGCGGCACCGTGACGATGGGATGCCGCAGGCCGAGCAGGGCTGCCTCAAGCCGCCGGGCGTCCACCCGGGCGAATGGATTCTCATCGTCCGCTTGCGCCGCCAGGCCAGCACTCGCGCGCCCCGCATCCGGGGAACGGGTCCAGAGCGATCCAGGCACGGGAACGGCTGAACCGGCTGGCAGCTGCTGCTCATCCGCGACTGTCGCCTGGGCATACTCCCCCGTGGCCGCCCGGACTCCTGCGGTCCCAGTGCCGGGCACGTCATCCCCGCCGGTCGGGCCCGGTAGGGGCCATCCCGATGGGCTGCCTGGTCGCTGCTCGGCGGGCGACCCGGCTCGCGCGTCTTCAGGCCAGCCGGTCCCGCCTGGCTCGGCTGAGGCAGCTGGCGCGCCTGGAGCGCTCGCGGGCACCGGGGCGGGCATCGGCGGGGTACCGCCAGGCAGGAACGCGCCGACGGCGGCCGAGTCCGGCCAGCCGCCTGCGTTGCGCGGCACCGGCGCCGCGCCCGCGTCCTGTCCCTCGGTCATGCCCGCGGGTCTCCTGCCCCAGCCATCTTGTTCACTATCGGTCTGCCCCCCGCTTAGTTACTGCCTGGCGCATGGTTTCGGACCGCCGCAGCTCCGTTCCCCGCGGCGGCACCACCCGGCGCGGCCGCCGCGGCGTCCCTGACGATGGCCTGCGCAAGGCAGCGCTCACCTCGCTATCACGACTGTCAGACGTAAGGTCCGCCATTGTCCAGCCCCGGGGCGACAGTATCCGGCCTTGACCTAATTGTGCTCCGCTAGGGCAGATTACCGTCAGTAATGCGCCAACACGACCGGCCGCGGGACCGGCCCCGCTGCAGCCCGTCAGCAGGTCCGGCCGCAGCACCCGCTCTCACGGCGACTTGAGACCGCAATCGCTGACCTCAGCGAGCGTAATCGAAATTAATAGCGAGACTACATGATGCAGCGTCATCGGGTCTCAGGGCTCGCTGCGGCATCGTGCCAGTCCAGCTACTTTTCCGTAACGCCCGCCGCGGCGGCGATCACGCCATCAAGGATCACCGGGACCCGCACGTCGGGCCGCCTATTCCGTCCGTCGCCGGCCGGGTGTCACCCCCGGCCTGGGCGCAGGCCCTACCAGCCTGAGCCGTCATCATCCACCTGGGCCAGGGAAGGTCCGCCCGGCGGCCAGCCGGCAGCCGAATCTGGAACGGCGATCGCGTGCTGCAGCAGCGCGTTGAATGCCGCGACCGCCACAGCCGGGCCGCCCTTCTCCGACACGTTACTCACTGACGGCAGTCCGCTGGCCCGCAGCGCATCCTTCACTTCAGCGGCGCCGACGAAGCCCACCGGCAACCCGACGACGAACGCGGGCTCCACCCGGCGGCTGAGAATCTCTGCCAGCGCAGCTGATCCGCCGCCCGCCACCCAGACTGCGCCCGGCCCTACCTCACCGAACGCCAGCCTGACCGCCGCTGCGGCCCTGGTGATCGACGCTGTCCTCGCCAGGCGCTGGGTTAGCGGCTCACTGATCTTGCACAGCACAGGGCTGCCAGTAATTCCGGCTGCCACCATCGGCGTGTCAGCGACGACAGGAGCGCCGGCCGCTAGCGCCGCGACAGCCTCGGCCAGCGATTCCTCGTCACAGACCAGGTCAGTGAAGTAGTCAAAGTCGGCGCTCGCCTGAATGACGCGCTCCGTCACATCGCGGCTGAACCTCGGCAGCCGGGACAAGTCGAGCCTGGACCGCAGTATCCGGTACGACTCATCGGTGACCGAGGTAGCCGCCCCATCCGGCAACGTCATGCAGCCGGCACCTCCTTGCGCACCGAGCCGAACTGCCCGGGCAGACCCCCCGCTTAGCAGGCATCGCCAGCGCGTCAGCGCGGCGGCTGAGCCGAATCGCCTGGCACCAGCGCCAGCGGCCCGGTGTCGCTCCCGATCGCTTCGACGGTTGCCAGGTCGGCCCCGACGGTAGCCGCGGCCTCCTCCTCGTGCCTCTTACGCGCGAACAGCACGTAGTGGAAGATCAGGAACCGGCCTACGAAGGTCACGCAGTTCATCAGGAAGTAGGCGCCCTGGACGACCAGGTGCTTCTTGAGGTGGGTGTAGCCCATGGAGTGCGCCCAGACGCTGGCGTAATGCGAGGTCAGGCCGAGGATGATCCACACCGCGATGGAAACCACCCAGAACGGCAGGGTCTCCCGGAGCCAGTCCGGCTTGCCCTTGCGCTCCCACGCCCAGCGGCTGAGTAGATAGCTCACCAGGGCCGCCACCATGGACGCGATGACTCCCGAGGCGCCGGCGCTCAGGTTGACCGGGCCGGTCAGCACCCCGAGCATCACCTGGCTGGTGATCACGGCAGCCACTGCCACCAGGATGAACCGGGTGAACCGGTTGCCAGCCTCGGTGCGGAGCTTGCGCTCGAGAGGCCCGGGAAGGAGGCGCCAGGAGGCGCGGGCGATCTTGTCCGTTACGGAAGACATCGATTCCCTAGCTTGGCGAACAGCGTCGGCGGGGTTCAGACAGCCACTAGAGTACGGGAACCCGCGGGCGGCTTCGCCCGAAACCCTCCGCTACACGCAACCGGGCGTCGCCGATCAGCCGCGCGACAAGGACCAGCGGTCGGCCGCCAGGTCGTGACAGAGCTCGTAGGTCGCCGGGGGCAGCGCCCGCTCGGGAGTCGCCTCAACCTGCCAGCATTCGCTCCCGGTGCTCGCCGCAGTCTCAGCCGGGATGACTGGCGTCTCAGCCGGCCTGGACTGGCGGTCCAGCACGAACATCACCGTGTACCTCCGGCCGCGCCAGACGAACCTGGCTGGCGTGCCATCCCGGAGCCAGACATCCACTGGCTCGCCGCGGATGCCGCTCATACTGCCGCTCCCTGGCACAGGCACCGCACTGGTGCCACCCCACCGCCCAGGGGAAGACAGGCAGACTTCTACTTTCGAACATACATTCGTTAGACTGCACGAGCAAGGGCCGTCCGGCAGCCGCCCCGCCCGTTCTGCGGGCAATCCGGACGGGAACGTGCAGGACGGGGCTGGCCTCGCCCATCAGGCCGCGGCCCAGCCGGCCATGGGGAAGCCCGCGAGCAGGTCGCGCACTTCGCTGGCCACCCGCCCGATGACTTCCTCGTCGTCCTTGGTCGCGGCGATGATCGCCTCGTCCATCCACGCGGCGACCTGGCTCATGTGCTGCTCGGTCAGGCCCCTTGTGGTGATCGCCGGGGTACCGATCCTGATGCCGGACGGATCGAACGGCTTGCGCTGGTCGAACGGCACGGTGTTGTAGTTCACCTCGACGCCGGCCCGGTCCAGCGCCCTCGCGGCAGGCTTACCGCCGATGCCCTGCGGGGTCAGGTCCATCAGGATCAGGTGATTGTCCGTGCCGCCGGAGACCAGGCTGTACCCGCGGGCCAGCAGCGCATCCGCAAGCGCCTTGCTGTTTGCCACGACCTGCTGCGCGTAGGCGCGGAACGACGGCTGCGCAGCCTCGCGCAGCGCGACCGCGATCGCCGCCGTGGTGTGGTTGTGCGGCCCGCCCTGCAGGCCGGGAAACACCGCCTTGTCGACCGCTGGCGCGTGCTCAGCCGTCGACATGATCATGGCGCCGCGCGGGCCGCGGAGCGTCTTGTGCGTGGTGGTGGTGATCACGGAGGCGTAGCCGACCGGCGACGGGTGCGCGCCGCCGGCTATCAGGCCGGCGATGTGCGCGATGTCCGCGACCAGGATCGCGCCGATCTCGTTGGCGATCTCGGCGAAGGCAGGGAAGTCGATCGTACGCGGGATCGCCGTGCCGCCACAGAAGATCACCTTCGGCCGCTCGCGCCTGGCAAGGTCGCGCACCTCATCCAGGTCGAGCCTGCCGGTGTCGGCGCGGACGCCATACTGCACTGCCTTGAACCACTTCCCGGTGACCGACACCGGCCAGCCGTGCGTCAGGTGCCCTCCCATCGGCAGCGCCATTCCCATGACCGTGTCGCCGGGCTGCATGAAGGCCAGGTACACCGCGAGGTTCGCGGGTGAGCCCGAGTACGGCTGCACGTTCGCGTGGTCGACGCCGAACAGCTGCTCAGCCCGCTCGCAGGCGATCCGCTCAATCGGGTCGATGAACTGCTGGCCCTCGTAATACCGGCGCCCGGCATAGCCCTCGGAGTACTTGTTCGTCAGCACGGTGCCGCTCGCCTCGAGCACGGCCACGGAGACATAGTTCTCGGACGGGATCAGCCTGATCTTGTCGCGCTGCCGGCGCGCCTCGGCCTGGATGAGCTCTGCGATGTCGGGGTCGCTGCCCGCGACGTGCGGGATGGGCGGCTGGTGCATCAGTAGCTCCTTCGCTCCCTGGCGCGCGGCGGCCTGCCAGTTGCCGGGTCTCAGTCAGCGGGCCAGACCTTCATCATGCCGAACGGCGGGTGCGCCGTACACCTCGGCATGCTCAAGGCACGCTAGGGGAGGAGGGGCTGCCGCAGCCGCCAGGTCGGTCCTGAGTTCACGATCCACCGCGGCATGCGGGCTAGACCGGCAGCGAGCGGGTGCGTTCCCCGATAAAAAATGCTAATTCGCGACAACAGTGAGCGCGGCCACACGGCAATCTGAGCGTGCCGCCCCAGTTCGCGGCCGCTCAGACAAATAGCTAAGCCGGACAGCGCCGTGGCGTCGCGACGGCAGCCGTCCGGACTCAGCTCAGCCTGATACCGCCTCCAGCAGCTTCTTCCGCTGCTGGTCGCCCAGTCCGCCGACACGGCGGTTGTCGTCGATGCCAGCCTCTTCCATCACGGCAGCGGCCTTCGCCGGTCCGTAGCCGGGCATCGCCTTGATGACCTGAGCGACCTTGGTCTTCTTGGTGATGTCGTCAGTCTTCGCCAGAACCTGGGCGATGCTGGTCTTCCCGGCCTTGACGGAAGCGAGCAGCTCGCTGCGCTTCTTGCGGGCAGCCTGGGCCTTGGCCAGTGCCTCGGCGCGCTGCTCCGGGGTCAGTGTTGGCAGAGCCATGTCACTCCTTCGGTTGGGTCGATCAACTGTCCCACATACCCGCTGGTAGCAGCGGTAGCCGCGCTCGTGTCGAGATCAGCCGCGCTGGATGCTGGTATTGATGGTGCTTCTCAGCGATATTTGCTGACAACTGCGATCGCTAACTTGAGTACTGACGTCCAGAAGGAGACCAGCGCCGTGGCCGAAGACAGCGTGACCGCGCGTGACCTGGCACGACGGTCGCAGGCGGCGGTCAAGGTCAGGGACCGGGAGGCGTGGCTGAGCCTGTTCGCCGCCGATGCCGTCGTCCAGGACCCGGTCGGCCCCTCGCCATTCGACCCGGCCGGCGGCGGGCACCACGGGCTGGAAGCGATTGCGGCCTTCTACGACACGGTAATTGCGCCGAACGAGCAGATCACGTTCGAGATCGAGAACTCCTACCTGTGCGGCAACGAGGTCGCAGACGTTGGCATCATCCGCACGGTGCTGCCCGGCGGAAAGCATGTCGCGGTGGTGCGGGGCGTCTACACCTACCGGTGCAATGACGCTGGCCAGCTCGTTGCGCTGCGAGCATTCTGGGAGTTCGATAAGGCCGAGCTCGTCGAGGCCTGACCGCAGCCGACCGTTGCTTGTCAGCAAGTAACCTGCCTGAGTGCGCATCGGGCAGGTGGTCATCGACATCGCCCCGCTGCGCGAGAGTCGCGACTTCCGCCGGCTGTTCATCGGCCGTTTCGTCTCGATGGCCGGGAACGCGGTCGCCACCACCGCGGCCGACTGGCAGGTCTACGGCCTTACCCACAACTCACTGGCAGTTGGCCTGCTCACGCTGGCGGCGAGCGCCGGCATGTTCATCGGCCTGCTGACCGGCGGCATGCTCGCCGACCGGCACGACCGGCGGGTGCTGCTCGCCGTGGTGCCGCTGCCGCAGGCCGTGCTCGCGGCGCTGCTTCTGGTCAACAGCCTGCTGGCGCATCCGGCGCTGTGGCCGCTGTACGCGATCACATTCGCGATCGGGCTGCTGTCGGGGCTCAGCTCGCCGGCCTCGACAGCGGCGACGCCTGCTCTGGTCGGCTTGGGCAGGCTGCCAGCCGCAGCTGCGCTGAACGCGACTGCGAGCCAGCTAGGCAACCTCGGCGGCCCGGCTGTCGCCGGCCTGCTCATCGCCGGACCCGGGCTGGCCAGCTGTTATGCGATCAACGCCGTCTGTTTCGCGGTGTTCGGCCTGGCGATGCTGGGCGTCTCCGCGCTGCCGCCGACCGTCAGGGCGCAGCGGCCCGGCCTGAAGTCGCTGGCCGAGGGCCTGCGGTACGTCCGCCACAACGGCGTAGTCGGCGGGATGCTGCTGGTCGACACCAACGCCATGATCTTCGGCATGCCGTCCGCGCTGTTCCCCGCGCTGGCCAGCACGCACTTCCACGGCGGGTCAGCCACCTTCGGCCTGCTGACGGCCGCCCCTGGCCTCGGCGCGATGATCGGTGCTGCCACGAGCGGCTGGACTGGCCGGCTGCGGCGGCCGGGCGTGGTCGTCATCGGCGCCGGGATGATCTGGGGTGCGGCCATCGCCCTGTTCGGGATCGTTACCAGCCTGCCGCTGGCGCTGTTCTTCCTCGCGCTGGCCGGGATGGGCGACCTGATCTCTGAAGTGCTGCGGAACGCCCTGCTCCAGCGGTACACCCCTGATGAGCTGCGCGGCCGGGTGTCCAGCCTGTACCTCGCCCAGGTCACCACCGCTCCGGCCCTGGGCAACGTCGAGGCCGGCGGCGTAGCGCGGCTGGTGTCACCGGGATTCTCGGTCGTCACTGGCGGCCTCGCGTGCGTGGCCGGGGCGCTGATCCTCGGCGCGCTGATCCCAGCCCTCCGGAACTCAACGCTGACCGGCTCGCCTGGCGGACAGGAGCCAGCTGCTGCGGCTGCGCAGGAGTCCCCCGCCTGAGCCGCGGCTGGACTGCCGGGCCTTTCATGATCACGAAGGAAAAAGCGTCCCACAGACGCCTTGTCCTACATGCTGACGACTTCCTACATGCTGGCGACTTCACGGCCGCTCGAGTCCGCCATCACACGGCGGCCGGGAGCACGAAGCGTGTCCGGTGCGTGATCTGCATCGGGCACAATGTCCGCGTAGGCGCCTGTAGCTCAGCCGGATAGAGCAGCTGCCTTCTAAGCAGCCGGTCGCAGGTTCGAGTCCTGCCAGGCGCGCCAGCCGGCGCGATACTTCTGATCGACGGCATCGGCGAGCGGGTAGACCTGCTGAATCGTGAGCGTCGGGCGCTCGGCCGAAATCTCGCGGCCAGCTCCTTTGATCTTGCATGGGTTGCGACTGAGCACTCCATCGTCCACAGCCGTATTGAGAACAGCCTTTAGCAGCCGGTATGCCTTGGCTGTCGTCACTTCACTCAGTACCCCGGCCAGAAGCCCGGAGCGCCAGCGCCGGACCTGACCTGGGGAGAGACCAGCGATCGGGACGTAGCCCAAGACGGGGCCGATGTGCTTCCGGACCAGGTAGCGATATAGCACGACCGTCTTAGGCCGCAGGCCGGGCCTTTCAGCTATCCATGTCTGCGCGTAGTCCTCTAGCGCGACCTGTCCGTCCTCGGGGTTGATCCAGTCACCGACTCGGATCTCAGCTTCTTTGAGAGCCAGCCAGATTTCCGCATCCGTCTTTGTGGTGAAAGTCTCGGGAGCTGCCCGGTCTACGCCGCCCGGACCCGGATACCGTGCTTGCCACCGTCCGGACGGCAGTTGCCGAACGCCTCTTGCGCCATATCAAGGCGGCAGCGCTCCGCGCAGCCGCACCGGCGCCGCCCGCGCCGCGCTCTGGCTTGAGGCCCCGCTCGCACGGGCACGCCGCAGTCGAAGGCGAACAGTCCTTGGCTCAGATGGCTCATCCCCGATTCCGATTTTCCGGCGTCGACCGGAACCCGCCAAGGGCGGTTTGCGTCGCCTGCGGCGATGGCCTGCGGCCACCCTTGTCCGAACCCGGCCGAGAGAGTCGCCGGTCGCCACCCCGACCAGTGCGGACCGTCCCGGCCCGGCGGGGCCGGGTTGGGACGGGCCTTGAACACGGGTTCGTAATTTCGTCGACCGCTTCATGACCCTCTGCGAAGATGTGGCCGGTGGGATGGGAGGCACTTGAGCAGTGGGGTGACGACGTCGTTCGCGTCGAACCGCTCACTGGCGGAGTTGGCGTCAACGGGGTGTGGAGCGTGCGCGTCAACGGGCACCTGGCGGTCGGTCGGCTCGGCCATCGCAGCGACGCTGATCTTGCGTGGGAGACCGGCCTGTTGCGACACCTCGACCGTGAAGGGATGCCGGTGCCGGTGCCGATCCCGACGACGGACGGCCGGCCCTTCGCCGACGGTCTGGTGGTGATGACCTACGTGGAGGGCGGATCGCCCGAGACCGAAGCCGACTGGGGTCGCGTCGCCGATACACTCCGCCAGCTGCATCGGCTGACACAAGGCTGGCCCCAGCGCCCGGGCTGGCGATCGTCGACCGATCTTCTGCATGCCGAGACCGGGACGAGGGTCGACCTTGGTGAGCTGCCGCCTGAGGGAGTTGTTCGATGCCGGGCAGCGTGGGCGCGACTCACCGGTCGCACGACGTGCGTCGTCCACGGCGACCCCAACCCGGGCAACATCCGCATGACCGCGGATCGCGTCGTAATGATCGACTGGGACGAGTCGCACGTCGACGTCCCCGACCTCGACCTGGCACTGCCGCACAACGCCGCCGGTCTGGACGAGGAGGCGTATGACATCGCCGCGCAAGCGCGGGCCGCATGGGAAGCCGCCGTCTGCTGGGACCCCAGCGGGACCGACCAGTTCGCAGTCAAGCGGCTCGCCGAAGTTCGAGCGGTCTGAGCAGCAGCGAATCGACAGAGCGCACCTAACGCTGCACGATCGCGCACGTCCAATGCAATGACCCCCGCTGCGAGGAGACCTGGTGGGCGCCACTCCACCGCCCAGGGCGATGGGCGCTCGATCGCTGGTGGTCAGGACCCAGCCGCTCCGGCCGGTTGCCGCGCTTCAGCTCTTGGCGCCACAAGGTCGCTGAGCTGGCTGGCAATCTCGCCCGCCGCCTAGGCCGCTGACCAGCAGCGCTATGGTTGTGGCGCCCTCTGTCGCGCACCCGTTCCGCCGACTTCAGCGAGGTCGAAGCGGGCCGGCAGACCAGTTGCCGCGTCGGCAGGTCCCGCGACTCTGCTCACATGAACACGAACAGCTGGAAGCAGGCCCGATGATCGACCACGTTTACATCTCAGTGACCAATATCGAGAAGTCGCTTGCCTTCTATTCGGAAACCTTGAAACCACTCGGCTGGCACGAATGCGGCAGCTACAACTCAGCATCCGGCCCCGAGGGCGTCCCGGACCTGTACGGATTCTGTGACGACATCTACGGCACAGGCAAGGGGGTCGGATCAAGCATCTGGCTCCGGCAGCGCCAACCGGGTGAGACAGGCCTCTACCTCGGCGTCGTCTGCGGGAGCAACCAGGCGGTCGATGCCGCGTACGCAGCTGCAATCAAAGCAGGCGGTCTCGACGAGGGCGAGCCAGCCGACCGTACGTACTTCGCTCCCGGCTATTACGCCGCCAACGTTGCCGATTTCGACGGTAATCGGCTGGAGTTCGTCCATAAGGCATGGAACCCTCAGCGACCCAGTTAGCGTTCTGGCGCTTGCGTTTGGCCGACGAGCCCCGCGTCAGTCGACCGTGTCAAGGCTGCCCTCAGCGCCGTATACGATCGGCGCCGAGCCTTGGCTCAGTGTCCAGCCGACACGGATCCTTAACCTGTGAGCAGGACGCCGAGACCCAGTGTCCTGAGGGAGCGGATTGATTTGGAAGACGCCCAATCCGTGCCTCATCGAATCCGTTATTGGGCGACCCTGCACGCAAGAGGGCTAGCGATAATGGCCTGTGCGCTCCTCGTCTTCGGCCTCATCGGCGGCTGGGTCTACCACAAGGCAGTGTCGATCTACGGCACGCCATCATGCTCATGGCCGCTGCGCGTGCGCGGAACCGCGACGGGTCAGCAGGCGGGTCTGGTCCGGTGTTACCTGAAAGCCGTCGCCGAGCACAACACCGGCCAGTTGACTGCCGTCGCCCGGAATATCCCGGCTGCGCATATCACCCGCAGCGACTTTAGGTACTCTCAGGATGCGCGGGGCGGAGTAGCTACCGCGATCTTCGCGCCGAACCCAATTGACTCCACGTACGTGTACGTCAAGATCAGGTTCGCCGACGGCACCGTTGATGACTCGGAAGGGATCATCAACATGGTCTCGATGGGCGGCCCGTCAGTCTGGCGGATGGACATCGGTTCCTGAGGAACCCGGATACTACGGATAGATGGCTTCCCGCTGTCTCGTGCGGTGCATAGTCCAGAGCAGGTCGGCGAGATGTTCGGGGTCGACGATAGGCATCTCCCAGACCGGGTCGCCCGCAGCTTTGTTCTTTTCCATCTCAGCGTGGAAGGCGCTGTTCTTGATGGCTGCACCAACGTAGAGCATGCCGACGTAGACGCCTTTCTCGGCTACCTCGGCGTGCAGGGCTTGCAGATAGTTGCGCTGGGCGGCTTGTGCAGGACTGGGGCCGCTCATGTTCGGCAGCCCCTGCACGGTGCTGCCGCCCTGCGCGGTGAGGATGGCACCGTCCCCCTGCTCGAGCATGTGTGGCAGGAACTCCTGGACGAGCGCCAGCATCGTGTAGAAGATCAGCGGCATGAAGTTCTGGGCGTGCTGTGGGGTCAGGTTGGCTGCGGCGACGAACCCGGTGCTTGGAGTGGGTGCATAGTAAAAGGCGTCGAGGTTGCCGGCCTTAGCGCGAATCTGCTCGGCTAGCCGGGGCGTGGCACCGGTGTCGGATAGGTCGGCTGTGATGGCGTGCGCCGTTGCCCCCGCACTGGTCAGATCCTTCGCCAGGCCGTCAAGTGGCTCTGAGCGGCGAGCCACCAGCGTGACGGCGTAACCCTCTTGCGCGTAGCGACGGGCGACGGCCTGGCCGAGGCCGGGTCCGGCCCCGAACACTGCGATGGATTTGGACACAAGAATGCTCCGGCAGGCTCGATGATAGAGATCCCAAAACAGACAATCGCCTCCTCATTGTGGACGAGGGGGACGTGGTAGTGCGAGGTGCCAGTCGCTGTCGTGGCCCACGGGCCAGCTACAGCTGGCAGGAAGGTGGAGTTGGTGGCCATCGGCATCCTGCCTGACGACGGTGAACTGCACATCGGCGAGCTGGCCCTTCCGGATGGCTGGCAGATCGTCGCCGGTATGGGCGATGGGAGCCCGGTGGCGTGGGTCACCAGCGATCCGGTTTCAGATCCGGGGCCGCTCTGGTCCGCTCTCTCGGACGCCAGCCCAGACACCGGTCTGGTCCCTTTCCTGGCCGCGTCGCTGGACGACGCGCTGCCGGCACGCATTGCGGCCAGCTTTCCTGCCGAGGAACGCGGACGGCCCTGGGACAATGACGAGCTCGACGATCCCGCAGACATTCGCGAGCTCGGACATATAGATGGAGGTCAGCTGCTCGCGGAACTGTGGGATGGCCAGCTGCCTTCCGAGGAAGAAGACGACGATGAGTGGCGGGCAATGCGGACCCCGTTCGCGCGCCGGTTTCCCGGTCTGGCGCCCGCCGAGCCTCAGCAGCTCGGTACAGAGCAGATCCAGCAGGTACTAAACGCGTTACCGCCCGCGCGGATCGGGCTTGCGGCCGCCGGCCGGTCCTCGGACGTACTGCCGGCGATCGGCTGGACCGGCACAGCCAACAGCTTCCGAACAGCGTTGCCCGTCGCTGCCGTCCTGCGCTCCTGGGAAGACCGCTTCGGGGCGACACTGCTCCAGGTCGGATTCGCGGAGATCCGGCTCCTGGTCAAGCGGCCTCCGACCAGTCGCGAAGCAGCGCAGCTCCTGGCGGCCGAACAATACGCCTTCTGCGACGAGTGCGCCGGACGGGGACTCCACGACGTTCCTGCCATCACCGATTACCTGATGGAATCAGCTGTCTGGACCTTCTGGTGGGACTAGCCATCGCTGGTGCGCCATCCTTGAACGGATGAGATCGGACGAGACGAGCAGGTATCCGCGTGCTGGAGCAAACATCACCGCCCGCGACGACATACCGAGAGACGTCGAGCCGCTACCACGCCACTGGTGATGCCCGCGAGCGCTTCGAAGAGCTGGCCGTTCGTGATCTCACCGCGCGCGCCTTCATGTCCGTGGTGGCGCGCGGCGATTACGATCCGCGGATCCACGGCGAAGTCGGTGGATCCGAGCCGCTAACCGTGACCGAGCACCTGGAGTTGCTGGCGGCGGGCGAACTGCTAGCCCGGTACTACCGGCATCCTGCGCATACGCACCGGGCACTGCAGGCGGGAGCGACCTGGGAACAGGTGGCGGCTGCGACAGGCCGCGACGAAGGTCAAGCGCGGCGGGACTACCGCGAGTGGGCAGCGGACGAGCACCGTCTGTGGGCGGACTTCAACGGCGAGTTCGGCATCGATGCTGCCGAGTATGCTGCCGCGATCGCCCGAGCTGACGCGGCGGCGGAGCAATGACAGGTGGCCGATCTTGCCGTGAGTGCTCGATTCGGCCGCGTCTGATCTGAGAAGCTGGCAATGTGCTGGACCGAGCCGAAATGGCTGCTGCACAGCGGCGGCTTGCGCGCCGGGCTGTTACCACCGCCGCGCGCCCGCAGCCCGCATTGCGGGTGGGTGCTGACTGCCTTCCGCAGATCGAGCACATCGTCATCCTGATGATGGAAAACCACTCGTACGACAACTACTTCGGCATGCTGGCGGATCGTGGTGACGGCCTTCAGCTCGATGAAAAAGGACTCCCCTCGGAAGCGAACAAGGACAGCAACGGCGACATAGTTCGAATGCACCACTTCGAGGGCACCCGGCAGAAGGTAGGGGTGCCGACCCAGACCTGGAATGCCACTCACATCCAGTGGAACGGCGGGGCCTGCGATGGCTTCGTGCGGAGCATTGAGCTGACTCTCCCCGGCCGGGACGCTACAGCGCCCATGACGTACTGGGATCAGCATGACCTGCCGTTCTACTACGGACTTGCCAAGAAGTTTCCGCTGGCCACGCGCTGGTTCTCGTCGTGCCTGGGTCCGACTTTCCCCAACCGGCGATTCATGATCGCCGGCACGGCGCACGGTCTCATTGATGACCTGCCGTTCGGCATGGTCGACTACCCAGCGGCCGGGACGATTTTCGACCTGTTGAGCGCGCACGGCATCAGCTGGACCAACTACCATCACGTCACCGCGCTGCGCATCAACTGGCGGCTGCTGTCACATGCCTGGGGGCTGAACTTCCTGCGCGTGCTCGGTGCCCTGCTGGCCTCAATCTTTCCGCAGCTCAAGCCGGTCATGGAAAGCAAGATGCAGACGACAGCGGACCTGTACCCGCTCGGGATGCTGCGATCTATTAACCATCTGCGATCCATTGACCAGTTCTGGCAGGATGCACGGGTCGGAAAGCTGCCGGCGGTGACCATAGTCGATCCCGACTTCGACGGTTGCTCAGAAGAGAATTCGCAGGACATCCATGTTGGCGAAGGCTTCGCAGCCAAGGTCATCAACGCGGTCATGGCCGGGCGGGGATGGCCCAAGACACTACTGATCTGGCTCTATGACGAGCACGGCGGATATTACGATCACGTGCCGCCGCCGCCCGCGCCCGAGCCCGACGACGTGCCCGGCCGAAGCCCGATGCAGCGCTTCTTCCTGCTGCGACTGCTGCTGCGCTATTTCGGCTACGCCCAGGAAATCGAGGCGGCAGATGTAGGGCCGCCTACCTATGACCGGCTCGGATTCCGCGTGCCGGCCGTGATCGTGTCACCCTACGCCAAGCCCGATTATGTGACCGACACGGTTTACGATCACACCTCCATACTGAAGCTCATCGAACGGAAGTGGAACCTGCCGCCACTGACAAAGCGCGACGCGGCAGCGACCGATCCGCTCGACGCGGTGGACTTTGACAAGCCGCCGCACTTCCTGGACCCTCCGACGCTGCCCGCCCCGGCCAGGGAATGGCACGGATGACGGCTTAGCGCTGCCGGGCTAGCGGCCGCCAGCCGTAACGGAATGGCAGGCGCAAATGCGCCCCGTTCCCCGCGTGAAGCTTCGGTTCGGCCGCTTGTCGTGCTATACCGGCGTAAAGCTGCGTTGGTTAGCAGGGATGCTTCGAAAGGAGATCCCGGATGTCTGAGGTAGGGAATCCGTCATCACACTCACTGCCGGACGGCCTTGCCGTTGCCACGCAAGAGGTGATCGCGACGGAACAAGCCGCACCCGCGACACCGATTTCGCCTGACCCGCTGACAGCAATTCAGCTGGCCCTGTACACGGGGTGGACGATGGCGGTCCTCTACGGAAATCTCCAGGACCAGCCCGACGACGTTCTTGAGCTGCGGACGGTGAACGAGCTGCAGCCGCCGGACCGCCGGGAACTCGAGCTGGCCAGGATTGGCCACTTGCTCGGGGAGCTGTCCTGCGTGCCTGCGATAAGGCCTTCCGACCTGATGGCACAGGTTCCTGCAGGTGCCGCAGACGCTAACGCGCTGTCCCCGAATCTGATGGATCTCCATCGGGCGATCCTCGAGGCGCTCACGGCCAGCCCGCCCGACGTCCTGCTGGCCTACCAACTGGGCCGGTCGCTTCGCGATACCGTGAATCCGCCGCTGATGCCCGCGGCTGACGCGAAGCCGCAAGTCCCGGCGCTGGCCCGGCAGTTTAGCCGGGAACGGATCGCCACCATGCAGGAGTGGCTGGCCACCCTGGCTGACCAGTTGCCACGTCATGCCGCTTCGGTCGTTGCCACCTGCCTTGGCCGGTGGAGTGAATTCGTGGCGGTCACGGTCGGCACGAACAGCCAGATCAAAAGTCGTCAGCGCGCTGCCTTCGAAGCGACGATGTGCCAGTACTTGCTGCCGCAGGGCGATACCTGGCTGATGTTGCTCACCGGCGCCCGCCCCATGGCCTGGCCTGAGCCCCGAAGCCTATGTGGCCGCCGCTGAGGAGGCACTGCACCGGTCAGCTATAACCGTCCGGCAGGTGCTGAAGCATTACTGGTTCGCGGCGATTATCGTCGCCGCGGCCGTGGGCGGCGTGCTCTACCTCACGATCAGCAACCTTGCCGGCGCAGCGGAGGTCTGGACATCCATTGCGACCGTCGGCGGTGGAGTTGGGATATCGGCCAATGCGGTTACGTCAACTACGCGCAGGCTGGCAGCTGAGGCCGGAGGACCGGTCTTCGCGGTAGCCGAAGAGGACGCGATGGCCTGGGCGGTCACGACGATGCCGAAGGTCGACCTGAACGGGCGCGGAGTTCGCAAGCTCCGCAAGGCAGGAATCGCGCCGTCAGCCAACCTGGGCCGCACCTGAAGCCCGCGTGGCGCATTACAGCAGGCTGTCCGAGGTCGTGATTGACGTTCCGATTGGCGATCACAGCCGCGAGATGGGGTTCTGGAGCGCGGCTACCGGCCAGCCCCTGACCCAGCTCACCGACCACCCCGAGTATCACCGAGCCGAGCTCGCCGGCCAGGACTTCGGACTGCTCATCCAGCGGCTGGTGCATGGCCAGGGCCGGGTGCATCTCGATATCCATACCGACGACCTGGACGCCGAAGTGAGCAGGCTGGAAGACCTCGGCGCCGAGCGCATCCAGCGGGTGCACGCCTGGTGGATCATGCGCGACCCGGCCGGAATGCTCTTCTGCGTCGTCCCGAAACCCCTCGGCTCGCTCCACGACGGCAACGCCCAGCGGTGGGACTAAAGCGATGACGGACATCGCGCCCGACACAAGGTCAGGCGGACAGTCGCTGACTGACTCGCTGCTCGCCCAGGCGGCAGCGGGACTTACCTTAACCGCAGCCCTCATCTACGGAGCGGGCGCGCTCACCATCGCGCTCCGGCTCTACTTCACCCACCTGCCGTGGGAGTCCGTACTCAGCCAGCTGCCTCACGACCTGCTCCTCACGACGGGCTTCGCCCAGGTTGTCCTGCCGGCGGCCATCATCGGAGTGCTCGGGGCAATCCTGCTGAACTTCCTGGTCAACGAGGAGCACGAGCGACACGATGCAGGCCAGCCCCCGGATCAGGGGCACGGAACGGCGGTAGATCAGGCAGCCGACGAGCCGAAGGCTGGCAGAAAGGGCGTCGCGGCTTTAATTCAGCGGAGGGTGCGGGACTACCTCCAGGCTCGGCCAGGCTCGCGACACTTCGCCGCCTGGCTCGTCGCCTCGGTGGTGCTGGGAGCTGCGGAAGCCGGGATCGCCCTGCCGGACTACCTGTACCACAGGACCAGGTACACCTATCCAAGCGTCGTGATCAGCCCGACACGATTCTTCCTGGTCGTCGCCTTGGTCAGCGCGATGGCCGTCGCCATCGCCCTGATCTTGTTCCCTTACCCGCGCCCGGCAGGCGCGCCGACGCAAGCTGCTGACGTGGCCGGCCCTGAACTTCCTCGCGAGTCGAAACTGCTCCCCTGGCAGTGGCAGGCACTGGCCGGAGCTCTGGTAGCCCTGGCTGTCGTTCCTGGCGCCGCGGCAATTTCAGCAAGCACCTTGTTCCCCGGCACCCTCGTGTGCTCGCCCACCTTCCATGAGGGAGAGCTGTCCGGCGATCTCATCGGCACGAATGGCGGATGGGCCTACATGGTGGAGTACCACCGGACCGATTTCAGTCACGATTACTTCTCGGTTATCCCGCTGTCGGAAGTCCGTCTCATGGCGATAGGCAGATACGCCGACTGCAACACGCTGGCACACACTCCGAAGCCGACTCCGAGTCCGTGACGGCCGAGGTTTCCCTGCACCGACACCTCTCAGCCTGTCCGGTCGGTCCGGTGTCAGCGTGCTGCTTGTGCAGTGGCGGCGACGGGCACTGACAACTCCTGACCAGCGCGCTGCACCCACTGGCCCAGGCGCCGTGTTTCGCGGTTGAGGTGCGACGGTGTCCGGGTCGCCTTGTGCTTATAGACAAACGCGCGGCGCAGTTCGGGGTAAGGCTCGCCGGGTCCGGAGAAGTTGCGCCTCATGATCGCCAGCTCAGCGGCACGGTAAGCGGCCAGCGGCTGCTGCTGCTCCTCGGCGGCGAGATCGCGTGCCTTCGCGGTCAGCCGGGCTCGGTAGTCGGGGCTAGCGGCGAGCCGCCCAGCCAGAATGGCGACCTGGGCGCCATACTCGGCGGTACCGCCTGCGATGACCTGGTCGACAAGGCCGTAGCTGAGCGCCGAAGCCGGCGTGATCGGCAGGCACTCCTCGGTGAGCCGGGCTGCCAGCTCGATCCCGACGCGACGCGGCAGGGTGTAGGTCCAGTACTCCGAACCATGCAGGCCCATCAGCCGGTAATGCGGGTTAAGGACCGCACCGGCACGACACCAGACGTGGTCGGCCGCCAGCGCGACCATCAGTCCGCCGGCGGCGGCGTTCCCCGCAACCGCGGCCACGGTGAGCTTGCCGGTCGTGGTCAGGATCGCTTCGACGAGATCATCGATCGCGTTGATGTTGCGCCAGGACTCTGCCGCCGGATCGCCGGCTGTCTCGATTACGTTCAGGTGGATGCCGTTGCCGAAGAAGTCCCTGCGGCTGCCGAGCACGATCACCTTGGTCGGGCGGGCCTGCGCGTGCCGGTAGGCGGCAAGCAATCTGCGGCACTGGCCGGTGCTCGTGGCGCCACCAGGGAACGAGAATTCCAGGTAGCCGACAGCGCCGTCCTCGCGGTAGCTGATCTCCTGATACGTCCGCCGGCCTGGCGGCGGGGTCAGGGCGGCGGGGACGTGCGGCACATCAGCCAGTGCAGATCCGCCGAGCGCGAGCGTCGCTGGCAGCTTGCAGGTTTCTGGTCCGCCCGCCACCTGGCGGCGGCGCAGCTGCGGAATCCAGACCGATCCGTCGACGGTTGCCCGGCAGATCGCGCCGTCGCGCTGGGCGATGATCGCACCGGGCGCACCTCGCAGCTGATCGTCTTCGTAGCCGCCGAACAGCACGTACTCGGTGCCGTCGATCACGTCCAGGACACCCGGGCTGGAGTCAGCCGCACGCAGTTTGGCTCCCACCGACGAGGTGGGCTCGCTCCCCCAGTCGATGCTGCGATCTGCCTGCCGGCACGGCGGGCGGCACTGTCCAGTCATCTCGGGGCGACCGTAATCCAGGGGCTCAGGCCGGTAGCTGCGACCAGCAAAGCGCGCAACCGCGGTCAGCACCGCCTCCATGGCCGCGTCCGCGACTTCCGTCCGGTACAGCGAGCTCTTGGAGCAGCCCGCCGGCATCGTGAACTCCGCGCTCGCCCAGATGTCGCCAGCGTCCATCTCCGCGTTCGCCTGCAGCACGGTGACTCCCCAGCGGCTGGCGCCCGTCATGATCGCCCAGTCAAGCGAGGACGGGCCGCGGTCGCCCCGCGGCCCCGGGTGGACGATGAAGCACGGACGGGCTGACCAGATGTCAGCGGGAATGGCCGTGGTGAGCATCGGCGCGATGATCAGATCCGGGTCGTGGCGGCGGACCGCGTCCCGCATGATCTCGTCTCCGAGCGCGAGCTCGACCGCGACAGTGTGCCGACGGTCGCTAAGTTCGGCGTGCACCCGCTGGGTCATGCTGTTGTAGGCGCTCGCGAGCAGCAAGATCTGCATCTGATTCCCCCCGGTTCCGTTTCTTCGCCGGTGGCCGGCCGCCCGCCGCAGGCGATGAACTGCCGTCCTGCCTGGTCGGAGGTCGCAATCGCCTGACTGATACAGCTGACACGGGGCGCCAAATGTGTCCGACTGCGCCGCAGGAACATCCGATGGCGGTTTTGCGCCAAATGGTTATGCTGCAGCTGTGCAACCGTCGGCAGCGAGCGCCCCGAGATCGATCGGTAGCGCCGCGGACATGGGGTATCAGCGCATTCAGGCAGTCGACCGGGCAGTTGTGCTGCTGAAGGCGGTGGCCAACAGCACGACGCCGCCGACTGCGCTGGAGCTTGCGCAGGCGACCGGCCTCAACCGGAGCACGGCCTGGCGACTGCTCCGAACTCTTGAGTACCACGGCCTGCTTGACCGCGATTCGATCACGCAGCGATACACCATGGGCTACGGGGCAATCCCGATTGCCGCCGCAGTGACCGACGACGCACTCGTTCGCCGGGCCAGGCCGCTGCTAGAGGACTTGGCAATGCGGGTCGGGGAGTCGGTGACGCTCGCGGTCGCCCGGCGATTCAACCTGATGTACGTGGAACAGGTCGATCCGCCGGACGTGATCGTGCCGAGCTGGCTGAACAAGCCGCTGCCGCTGCACGCCACCTCCGGCGGCAAGATATTCCTTGCCTGGCTGCGTCCCGACGAGCGGGCCGCGATCCTGCCGAGGGAGCTGCAGCGCTATACCCATCGCACGATCACCGACCGAGACGAACTGGAACGTGAGCTGGAGACAGCGCGGGAAGTCGGCTATGCGCTCTGCGTCGGCGAGTACGAGGAGTTTTCATCGGGTGTGTCGGCGGCTGTCTTGAACTCGCGCCAGTATCCGATGGCCGTCATCAACGTCTGGGGACCGGCGCCGCGCAACCCGGCCCGCCGGCTCCATGAGATCGGTCGCCACGCCGCGGCTACCGCGAAGAGCGTCGGCGATCTGATCGCGTAAGGAGTGACGCTGGCGCGGCAGCCTGCCAGCCGGGTGCTCCATGGTTGCCCGCAGGCCTTTGGCTGAAAACAGGCCTTTGACCATTCCCGAAATCGGCTGTTAGCATAATCACGATGAGAACATAACGTTCATATCGTGAACAAGTTCTGTCGGGCGAAGGCGGCGGCGATGGCAGTCTCCCAGAAGGTCATCATTACCTGCGCAATCACTGGCTCCGGACACACGCCGTCGATGTCGCCGCATCTGCCTTATACCGTGGAGCAAGTCGTCGAGCAGGGTGTCGCCGCTGCGGCCGCGGGGGCGGCCGTGCTGCACCTGCATGCACGTGACCCGAGCGACGGCCGGCCCACAGCCGATCCCGCTGTCTTCGCGAAATACGCCAGGGGCATCAGCGATCGCTGCGACGTAGTCATCAGCATCTCCACCGGCGGCGGCACCGGCATGACCGTGCAGCAGAGGCTCGCCGGCGTGCTGCAGCTGCGGCCCGAGCTGTGCACGCTGAACCTGGGAACCATGAATTACGGCAGCTTCCCGATGATCGACAGGTACCGGGGCACCTTCCGCTACGACTGGGAAGAGCCGTACCTGGAGAGCACGAGGGCCGAGCCGTTCGTCAGCACGTATGCCGACATCGAGCACATGCTCAAGGTGGTCGGCCCGGAGACCGGGACAAGGTTCGAGGCCGAGGCTTACGACGTCTCTCACCTCTATACGCTGGCCTACTACCTGGATAAGGGTCTCGTTGAGCCGCCAATCTTCATCCAGACCATCTTTGGCACGATGGGCGGCATTGGCCCTGACGTCGATCACATCGTGCACATGAAGCGAACGGCCGATCGCCTGCTTGGCGATGCCTACCAGTGGTCCACGCTTGGAGCTGGCCGGTACCAGATGGGGATAGTCACGGCTGCGGCCATCATGGGATCGCACGTCCGCGTCGGGCTGGAGGACAGCCTCTACCTCGGCAGGGGCCAGCTAGCGGAGTCAAATGCCGACCAGGTGGCCAGGATCCGCAGGATCATGGAAGAGCTGTCACTCGAGATCGCCACGCCGGCCGAGGCACGTCAGCTCCTCGGTCTCAAGGGCCTGGACAGCGTCGGATACTGACCGGCCGAGTGAAGAGCCGATGACCGCGCACGGGCACGAGGGGATCACCGGCGTCACCTTCCCCAGCGACGGCAATCGGCTGGTCGGCGTGCTGTACCTGGCCCGGGGTGATGCTCCCAAGCCGACCGTACTGCTCCTGCATGGCTGCCCTGGCCTGGAGCAGAACCTGGACATTGCTATCGCACTGCGCGACTGCGGCTGGAATTCCCTCGTATTCCACTACCGCGGCAGCTGGGGCAGCGCTGGCCACTACGACCTGCGGACAATCCCGCAGGATGTGCGGGCAGCTGCCGACCACGTGCAGCAAGCCGGATATCCAGGTGTCGACCCCGATCGGCTGGCCGTCGCCGGGCACAGCCTGGGCGGGTGGGCGGCCGTGCTGGCGGCGGCGGCAGACCAGCGGCTACGCGCCGTCGTGGCGATGGCGGCTCCTGCCGAGCTCGGCTTCGCCTCAGCCGATTCCGAAGCGCTGGACCGTGAGTTCACCAGGTTCCTGGCCGTGACGCCGGCCGAGCTGCGCCGGCAACAGGCCGAGGTCAGCGGCTGGCACCGTCCGGCCGACGTTGTCGCGGCGATATCGCCGCGGCCGCTGCTGGTCGTGCACGGCAGTGCCGACGAATGGATCCCGGCCGCCGCGAGCCGGCAGCTGTATGAGCAGGCCGGCCAGCCGCGCCGGCACGTCGAGGTCGACGGTGCGAACCACGCGTTCGCGTGGCATCGAGCCGCGCTGCGGGACCTGGTGACCGGATGGCTGACCGAGACGGGCATATAGAGGAGGACCACGTGTGTGCAGTCCCCGCGGATCAGGTTCGCAGAGTCGGCATCGTCGGGGCTGGCGTGATTGGCGGCGGCTGGGCGCTGCACTTCCTGCGAATGGGACTGGCGGTGGATGTTTACGATCCCGCGCCCACCGCCCGGAGCGACCTGCTGCGGATGCGCGCCGAGATCTGGCCGCTACTTGAGCGGATGGGCGTGCGGCCGGGGGCCAGCCCGGACCGGCTAGTCCTGCACGCTGACCTGGCCAGCGCCGTATCCGACGCCGACATGGTGCAGGAGAACGCGCCAGAGGACCTCGCGGTCAAGCGGGCGGTGCTCGCGGATATTGACCGCCTCGCGCGCCCGGACGCGGTGATCGCGTCAAGCACCTCAGGATTCGGCATGACGGTGCTGCAGGCCGATTGTGCCCGGCCAGAACGCTGCGTGGTCGGTCATCCGTTCAACCCGCCCTATCTCATCCCGCTGGTAGAGGTCGTCGGCGGCGAGGAAACGAGCCCCGCGGCCGTGACCTGGCTGAGCGACTTCTATACGGCAGTTGGAAAACGACCGCTCCGCCTGACACGCGAACTGCCGGGTTTCGTCGGCAACCGACTGCAGGAGGCCATGTGGCGGGAAGCACTGCACATGGTCGCGGCAGGCGAGGCGAGTGTCGAGGAGATCGATGAGTCCATCGCCTTCGGTCCTGGCCTGCGGTGGGCACTGATGGGTCCGTGCCTGACCTTTCATCTGGCCGGCGGCGTCGGCGGAATGGCCCACATGCTCGATCACTTCGGAGCAGCTCTGCTTGAGCCCTGGACCAGGCTTGCGGCCCCGCCGCTGACCCAGCAACTGCGCGACCGGATGATCGACGGCTGCGAGCGTGAGGCAGCCGGCCGGTCCGTCGGCGAACTGGAACGGTTCCGGGACGATTTTCTGGCGGAGCTGCTGACCCTGCTTGAGCGATTCTCGCTTAGCCCGGTCAGTCCGCCGCGAAACGCTGGCCTCATCGGGCGAGCCGAGGGCAGCGAACCTTCGGATCGGCCTGACGATGCCCAGCAGTCATTGGCGGCCTATTGGCCGGGCTAAAGCCATATCTATTGACACCTAGCTGACAGCGTCCCTACACTCATGCGCAGCATATAATGCACCCTTTGTTCATATCGTGAACGCCGACAGCCCGCATCAGCGACGTCGGCGTTACCTAGCCGGAGCTCATAGTCAGGACCGGAAATGGATCTGAACCGGCCATTGGCAGCGAAGGGACTTTCCGGGCGCTGCCCATTCGCGACTTCATCGACGATTGCCCCCCGGCCTACTGCACAGCGCGGAGGTCGGCGAACGGAAGGGTAATGACATGACGGATGTCTCACGGCGGCAGCTCTTTGCCGGTGCGGCAGGTTTGGTGGTCGTCGGCGGTCTGGCTTCCGCTTGCGGTGGCTCGTCATCGCCGACCGCGACCTCGACCGGGGGCGGGGCGGCCGGAGCGCCAAAGCGGGGCGGCAACTTCCGCCTCGGAGTCACCGGTGGCGGCTCCAAGGACATCATGGACGGTCAGAACATCATCACCAAGCCAGACCAGGCACGGCTGGTGACCGCCTTCGAGACACTGCTGCTCTTTAACGAGAACTACCAGCTCACGAACGAAGGCCTCGCTGAGAGCGTCACCCAGGACACTCCGACGCACTACACCATTAAGCTGCGCCAGGGCATCGAGTTCCAGAACGGCAAGACGATGACGGCCGACGACGTCATCTACTCCTTCCAGCGCATCGGGACGAAGAAATTCGGCCTCACCGGTTACGCCGCCACCGCCACCATGGACATCGCCGGCATGAAGAAGCTGGACAAGTACACGGTGGGGCTCCCGCTGCATTCCGCGGACTCGACCATCCCGCAGACCCTCGGCAGCTATACGTTCACCGTCGTGCCGGTCGGGTACCAGGGCTACCCGCACCCGCAGATCGGCACCGGCGCCTACAAGCTCAAGTCGTTCACGCCTGGCGCGCAGAGCGTCCACGAGCGCAACCCGAACTACTGGCGCAGCGGCGAGCCGTACTTCGACACGGTGACGATCATCGACTTCAGCGACTCGACGGCGCAGGTGAACGCGCTGCTCGGCGGCCAGATCGACGCGATGACCGACCTGCCGCCCTCGCAGGTGAAGGTGGTGCAGGCGCGCGGCATGGGGGCGCTGGTCTCCAAAACCGGCGGCTGGCTGCCGATATGCATGGCGATCGACCTGCCTCCTTTCAACGACGTCCGGGTCCGCCAGGCGATGCGCCTGCTCGTCGACCGGCCAGGGATGCTTGAGCAGGTCGCCTCCGGCTATGGGTTTATCGGCAACGACCTCTACGCGCCCTTCGACCCCGGCTACGACCACTCGCTGCCGCAGCGAGCACAGGACATCAGCGAGGCCAAGGCCCTGCTCAAGGCAGCCGGCCAAGCCAACCTGAGCGTGGACCTGCACACCACTAACGGCGCGGCGGGCATGGTGGAGACCGCGACGGTCTTCGCGAACCAGGCCTCTGTCGCGGGCGTCAAGATCAACGTGATTAACGACCCGAACTACTACGGGACCCAGTACCTCAAGCTAGCGTTCTCGGTCGACTTCTGGGGTACCCGCTCGTACCTCAACCAGGTGCAGCAGGGCTCGCTGCCCAACTCCCCGTACAACGAGACGCACTGGCCGCCGAAGTCGGGCACCGGGTCCAACTTCGAGTCGCTGTACACCCAGGCACTGGCCACCACCGACTCGGCCACGCGCATCCAGATCGAGCACGAGATGCAGCAGATCGAGTACAACATCGGCGGGTACATCATCCCGTTCTTCGGTGGTCTCATCGACGGTTACGCGGCCAACGTGAAGGGGCTCAAGCCCAGCAAGGGCACCCTCAACTTGGATAGCTTCGGCCATGGTTATCGCACGATCTGGTTCGGCTAAGCCGCAGTTAGGCCGGCTGTCGTGAGGAGGCTCGCATCTGGCGGCGTGTCGGGATTCATCGTGCGCCGGGTGCTGCTCGGAGTCCTGGTCCTCTTCCTGGTCTCCGTGGTTGTGTTCGCCGCGACGCAGGCGCTGCCCGGCGACCCGGCGCTGGCCATCCTCGGCCGGTCGGCGACCCCGCAGAGCCTGGCGGCGTTGCGTCGGCAACTCCACCTCGACCAGCCGGTACTCAGTCAGTACTGGAGCTGGATCGTCGGCTTGCTGCACGGGAACCTCGGCGAGTCGCTGGCGGCGCAGGAGCCAGTCACGACGCTGCTAGGGCCGAAGCTGGTGAACTCCGGCGTGCTCGTCCTGATCTCGGCCGTGGTGTCGATTCCGCTGTCGATCGCGATCGGCTCGTGGGCGGCGCTCAAGCGCGAGAAGCTCTTCGACATAGTGAGCTCGAACCTGCTGCTCGTGCTGGCGGCGCTGCCGGAGTTCGTCGTCGCCGTCGTGCTCGTGATCCTGCTCGCCACCACGGTGTTCCCCAATGTCCTTCCCGCCGTCAGCACGGTTCCGCCGGGATCGCGGCCATGGGACAACCCGGCTGCGCTGGTTCTGCCCTGCCTCACGCTCGTGATTGCCGTCGCGCCCTACGTCGGCCGGATCATGCGGGCGTCGATGATCGAGGTACTTGAGAGTGATTACGTGGAGATGGCCCGGCTCAAGGGGCTGCCCGAACGCACAGTGCTAATCCGACATGCCCTGCCGAACGCGCTCGGGCCTGTGTTCCAGGTGATTGCCCTCAATCTCGCCTACCTGGCGGGCGGCATCATCGTCATCGAGTACGTCTTCAACTACTCCGGCATCGGAGGTGCCGTGCAGGAGGCGGTCCTCAACCATGACCTTCCGGTTGTTCAGGCGCTGGCCATGCTCATCGCCGCGCTGTACGTGGTGCTGAACCTGATGGCCGACATCGCCACGATCCTGGTCACGCCGAGACTACGGACCCGGCTGTGACTCCGCTGAATCCGCCGAGCAGCGCTGAGATCGTGCAGGCAGGCGAACTCGCGCCGCCGGTTGTCCGCGCGTCGTCGCTGTTGCGCCGGTCGCTGCGGCTCTGGCGGACCCGCATCGGCGTGCTGCTCGTCGCTGCGCTCGCACTGCTGGCGATCATCGGACCATACGTGGCACCGTACGGCCCTAACGTCCCGGTCGGAGCGCCGAACTCGCTACCGGGCGGCAAGGCGGTGCTCGGGACGGACTACCTCGGGCAGGACGTGCTGAGCCGACTTCTCTACGGCGGACGCAGCATCCTCGTGATGGCTGTTGTCGCTACTGCGATCGGGCTGGTCGTGGGAGTGATCATCGGCCTGGTCGCGGCGTACTCGCGCAACGCACTCGATGACGTCCTCATGCGCGGGATGGACGTGATCATGGCGTTCCCGCAGATCATGCTGGCGCTGGTGGCAGTGGCCATCGTCGGGCCGAAAACCTGGGTCATTGTGGTGGCGATTGCCCTCACTACCGTGCCGCGCATCGCGCGAGTGGCACGTGGCGCCGCCCAGCCAGTCGTGGAGCGCGACTTCATCGCGTGTTCCGAGGCGATGGGCGTGCCGCGCTGGCGCATCCTGTTCAGCGAACTTCTGCCCAACACTCTCGGCCCGCTGATGGTGGAGGCCAGCCTGCGGGTGACCTATTCCATCGCTGTCATCGCCGCGCTGGCGTTCCTCGGGCTCGCGCCCAACCCCAACGGCGCGAACTGGGGCACGATGATCAACGAGAATCAGATCGCCCTGCCGGTCCAGCCCTGGGGCGCCGTCGCGCCGATCATCGCCATCGCGCTGCTGACGATGGGAACTGGCCTGATAGGCGACGGCATCGCGCGTACCGCCGCAGGCATCGACCGGACTCGAGGTGAGATGTGAGTACCGAGCTGGCCGAGCCGCCAGCCGAGCCCATCACCACGGCGGTCTGCGTCCAGGGTCTGCAAATCGAGGTCGGCACGACCGGCACGCCGGTCGTCAGCGACGTGTCGTTCGGGATCGCGCGCGGGGAAATCCTCGGCCTGGTCGGCGAGTCGGGGTCCGGCAAAACCACCGTCGGCCTGTCCTTGCTCGGCCACGCCCGGCGCGGGCTGCGCATCGCTGGCGGCTCGGTGCTGCTGGGCGACCGGGACGTGCTCACACTCGACGAGGAGCAGCTCCGCAAAGTGCGCGGTTCCGTCGTGTCCTACGTTCCCCAGGATCCGGCGTCATCGCTGAACCCCGCCCTCCGGATCGGCCTGCAGCTGCGGGAGGTGCTGGAGGCGCACGGCGGTGGTCCGCGCCGTGACACCTCCGAGCGCGTTGCCGAGATGATGCTGGAGGTCGCGCTGCCCGACGACCGCGGCTTCCTCAGGCGTTACCCGCATGAGCTGTCCGGTGGTCAGCAGCAGCGAGTTGGACTGGCGATGGCATTCGCAAACCGGCCCCGCCTCATCGTGCTCGACGAGCCGACCACCGGACTGGACGTCACGACCCAGGCTCACGTGCTGTCAACCGTGCGCGAGCTCGCCTCGCTGCACGACGTCGCCGCGCTGTACGTGAGTCACGACCTCGCGGTGGTTGCGACGCTGGCCCAGCGGGTCGCGGTCATGTACGCGGGCCGAATCGTCGAGCTTGCGACCGCCGACACGATCTTCGAGGGCGCCGGGCATCCCTACACCCAGCGCCTGATAGGTGCGATCCCGCGTCTGACCGGCGGCCGGACACTCGTGGGCATCCCCGGTCGCGCGTTGTCGCCTGGTAACCGCCCAGGTGGCTGCGACTTCGCGCCACGCTGCGCGCTGCGCATCGACCAGTGCACGGAGGCGGTGCCGGAGCTGCGGCTGATCAGCCCGGACCATTCGGCTCGGTGTATCCGCGCCGAGCTGGTGCTGACCCAGCAGCGAGGCAAGGTCGGGGACCCGATCGAGATGCCGGCTGAGGACGAAGCTGAGGTCCCTGCGCTCCGTCTCGCGAACGTTGTCGCCTCTTACGGGGGGAACGAGGTCGTACATTCGGTCAGCCTCAGCCTGGCGGCGCGCGAGTGCCTGGCGCTGGTCGGCGAGTCTGGCTCGGGCAAGACCACCATCGCCCGCGCGATTGCCGGCCTGCACCACAGCTGGACAGGCACGATCTCGCTCGCGGGCTCCGAGCTGCAGACATCCGCGCGGAGGCGCAGCACCGACGCGCGCCGGCAGATCCAGTACATCTTCCAGAACCCGTATGGCTCGCTGAACCCGCGCCGCACGATCGGGCAGATCATCGGACAGCCGCTCCAGGTCTTTGGCACGGCGAGCGGCCGTGACGCCGACAGAAGGGTCGCCGAGATGCTCGAGCGGGTGTCGCTGCCGGCCGCGTACGCCCGAAGCTTCCCCGACCAGCTCTCTGGCGGCGAACGGCAGCGGGTGGCGATCGCCAGGGCGCTTGTGTGCGACCCCACGGTGCTGGTCTGCGATGAGGTGACGTCGGCCCTGGACGTCAGCGTTCAGGCGGCCATCGTCGAGCTGCTCGGCAACCTGCAGCGTGACCTCGGCCTCTCGATGCTGTTCATCACGCATAACTTGCCCCTCGTACGGTCCATCGCCCAGCGGGTTGCGGTGATGAGGCAGGGCGCCATCGTTGAGCTCGGTGAGGTGGCACAGGTGCTGGCCGGACCGGTCGAGCCCTACACGCGCCAGCTGCTGTCCGACACCCCGTCGCTGGAGGTGGCGATTGCCGATGTAGAGCGCGACGAGCCGACGGCCGACGCTTCCGGGAGGTAACTCAGGATGCCTGTAAGCCGTCGCCCGGACATCCTCATGGTGATCGCTGATCAGATGGTGCCGTCGGCGCTGCCGTTCCACGGCAACCCGGTGACGCAAACCCCGGCTATGTCGTGGCTCGCCGAGTCCGGGGTGGTGTTCGATGCAGCGTACACGGCCAGCCCGCTCTGCTCCCCTGGCCGGGCGTCGTTCATGACCGGCCTGCTGCCCTCGCGCAGCCATGTCTATGACAACGCAGCAGAGTTCACGTCTGACATTCCCACCTTCGCCCATTACCTGCGCAGCGCCGGCTACCGCACGGTGCTTTCCGGCAAGATGCATTTCTGCGGGCCGGATCAGCTGCACGGGTTCGAAGAACGGCTCACGACCGACATCTATCCTGCGGACTACGGCTGGACACCGGACTGGGACCGCCCCCGCAGTCGCCCGGCCTGGTACCACGACATGGCCTCGGTCGTCGATGCCGGACCGTGCGTGCGTTCGAATCAGCTGGACTTCGACGACGAGGTCGCCTTCGCAGCCGAGCGGTCGCTATTCGGCCACATCCGCTCAGGCGACGAGCGGCCGTTCTGTTACGTGGTCTCGTTCAGTCATCCGCACGACCCGTACACCATCCCGCGGAAATGGTGGGACCTGTATCGCGACGCCGATATCCCGATGCCCCGCATCGGGCCCAACGAGGCCTCGCTCCACCCGCACGAGCGCCGGCTACGCGAAGTGTGCGCGATGAACGACGTTGAGGTCACTGCCGATCATGTGCGCGCGGCCCGGCGGGCCTATTACGGCGCCATCTCCTACGTCGACGACCATGTGTCCGCTCTGATCGGCCTGCTGCGCGAGACCGGTCGGCTCGACCATACGGTCGTCATCCTCAGCAGCGACCACGGCGAGATGCTCGGTGAGCGCGGAGCCTGGTACAAGATGAGCTTCTACGAGGGTGCGGCGAGAGTGCCGCTCGTCGTCCGCGCTCCCGCGCTGATCCCGCCGGGGCGGGTGGCGGCCCCGGTATCGACAATGGACCTGCTGCCAACGCTCGTCGCCCTTGCGAACGACGGCGACCTGTCGGCCGTCGTCGGCCCGATTGACGGCCGGAGCCTGATGCCGCACCTGTCGGGCAGCCCGGATCGCGATGAGGTCGTGGCGGAATACCTGGCCGAGGGTGCGATCGCCCCGATCGTGATGATGCGCCGAGGCCGGCATAAGTTCATCCACTCACCGGCGGACCCTGACCAGCTTTTCGATCTCGCCGCCGACCCGGACGAACAATCCAACCTGGCCGACGATCCGGCTCCGGCTGAGCTGGTGGCGAGATTCAGGCAGGAGATCGCCGCGCGCTGGGACCTCAAGGCGCTGGAGCGTGAGGTCCGCCAGAGCCAGCAGCGCCGTCTCGCAGTCGGCAGGGCACTTGGCACCGGCGTACAGGCGCCGTGGGACTTCGCCCCGAGCTACGACGCGTCGCGTCGCTACATCCGCAACCATATGGACCTCGCCGATCTTGAGGACATGGCCCGTTTCCCGCCTGTCTCACGCCAGCGCGCAGCCGCGGTCGGCGAGGACTGATGGCCGCCGACGTCAGCCGGGGCAGCAGCGGCCTCGCGTGGAAACCGGGAGGATCGATCCCAGCTCCGCTGCAGATCCATGCGGCCACCGTTGTGCCGGAGTGGGTCGATTACAACGGTCACCTGAGTGAGTGGGCGTACCTCCTGGTCTTCGGCGATAACGCGGATGCCCTCTTCCGGTTCATCGGCATAGACGACGCATACCGCGCCACCGGGCGATCGCTGTATACAGCCGAGACCCACCTGCGCCATCTGCGTGAGGTCAAGATCGGCCAGCAGCTCGTTCTCACCCTGGCTGTTCTCGGCCATGATTCCAAGCGACTGCATATCCTGCACGAGATGCGCGTCGACGGCATCGGCGTCGTCGCGACTGCTGAGCAGCTACTACTGCACGTGAACTCTGCACTGGGCCGGGTCGCGCCGTTCGGCAGTGAGATCGCGGACAGGCTGAGGCAGATAGCGACCGCCCATGCCCCGCTGGGCATGCCCGGTTACGCCGGCCGGTGCCTGCGGATCCCGGAGCGCTGAGCCGATGGACTTCGAACCTAGCCCGGAGCAGCGCCTCATGGTCGCTACTGTCCGCGACTTCGTCACCCGTGAGCTGTATCCGCACGAGGCGGACGTCGAGCGGCTGGACGAGGTTCCCTCGGACCTCGCCAGGAGCATCAGGGAAAAGGCGATCACGGCGGGCCTGTACGCCGCGAACATGCCGGCCGAGCTCGGCGGCGGCGGGCTGGATGCGGTCTCGCTGGTGCTGGTCGAGCGAGAACTCGGCCGGGCCAGCTATGCGCTCCAGATGCTGGTCGAGCGGCCGAGCAACATCTTGCGGGCCTGCACCGGCGAGCAGCGCGAGCGGTACCTGCTGCCGGCCATTCGCGGTGAGCGGCATGACTGCGTCGCGATGACAGAACCGGCCGCCGGGTCCGACGTGCGCTCGATGACGACCACGGCCCGGCGCGATGGCGACGACTATGTCATCAACGGGACCAAGCACTTCATCAGCCACGCGGACGTAGCCGATTTTGTCATCCTGTTCGCGGTCACCGGAGCGGAGCATACCCAGCGGGGCGCACGCAACCTCGTCACCGCGCTGCTGGTGGATAGCGACGCACCCGGCCTTCGCATCAGCCGCGGACCGCATTGCGTCTCGAATCGCGGCTACCACCAGTGCGAGCTGAACTTCACCGACTGCCGGGTGCCCGCGGCCGCCCGGCTCGGCGAGGAGAACCGCGGCCTGGAGCTGATGAGCCAGTGGCTGGGCGCAAGCCGGCTGACAGTTGCCGCTACCAGCACCGGCCGTGCCGGGCGGGTGCTGGAAGCGGCGACCGAATGGGCCGCTCAGCGACAGCAATTCGGCCAGCCGATCGGCAGGTTCCAGGGCATCGGGTTCCAGCTTGCCGACATGGCAACGGAGCTGGCAGCTGCGGAGTTGCTGACACTGCGCGCCGCCGCCCGCCTGGATGCGGGTCTGATGACCGACGCCGACGCGGCCATGGCGAAGGTGTTCGCGTCCGAGATGCTCGGCCGGATGACCGACGCGGCCGTGCAGATTTTCGGCGGCATGGGCCTGATGAGCGAGCTGCCGTTGGAACGGTGGTGGCGGGATGCGCGAGTGGAGCGAATCTGGGACGGCACCAGCGAGATACAGCGGCATATCATCGCGCGGTCGCTGCTTCGACCGCACGAGGGCTGACATGCCCGCCGCCAGCGCCACCGGCTCGGAGCCGGTCCGCACCGAGGTGTCCGGGCAGACCCTGCTGATTACCCTGGACCGGCCGCCGGCGAACGCCGTCGACGTGGCTACCAGCCATGCGCTGTTTGCTGCGTTCGACCGGCTGCGCCGCGATCCGGCCCTGCGGGTCGGCGTGCTGACTGGAGCGGGAGAGCGCTTTTTCTGTGCCGGCTGGGACCTCAAAGCGGCGGCCGCCGGAGAAAGCGCCGAGGCCGATCACGGTCCGGGCGGGTTCGCGGGGCTGACAGAGTTCGCGGATATCGGCAAGCCGGTGATCGCAGCCGTCAATGGACTAGCGCTCGGTGGCGGATTCGAGCTGATGCTCGCCGCGGACCTGGCAGTGGCCGCTGATCACGCTGAGTTCGCCCTGACCGAGGTAACGCTCGGCCTAGTTGCCGATGCCGGCGGGGTACTGCGCCTGCCTGCCCGGCTGCCGCGGCCCATCGCGGCGGAGTACTTGCTGACGGGACGCCGTGTGAACGCGGCCGAGGCGGCGGCCTGGGGCCTGGTTAACCAGGTGGTGCCCGCAGCCGGCTTGCTGTCGGCCGCCGCTGAGCTAGCCGAGGCGATCTGCGCGGCCGCGCCGCTGGCGGTGGCCGCCGTGCTAGAGATCCTGCGAGCGACCGAGGCAAGCGATATCCGCCGCGGCTTTGACATCCTGCGAACCGCTGACCTTCCCGATTACCGGGCGATGCTCGCCTCGGAAGACGCGCGCGAGGGTGCGCAGGCATTCGCAGCGCGCCGGAAGCCAGTCTGGCGCGGCCGGTGAGCGCCGCACCCGAACTGCAGACCGGCGGACGCGTCGTTCCGGCCGACTGGATTGACTACAACGGCCACATGATGGATGCCTACTACTCAGTGGCGTTCACCGAGGCGACCGAGATGCTGCTGGATCACATTGGCCTGGGTGCCGCCTACCGGGCGCGGACAGGCAGCGGTATCTACACCGTCGAGAGCCATGTCTGCTTCCGCGCCAGCGTCCGGGCCGGGGAGCAGCTGCGATACACCTCCCGCCTGCTCGGCTGCGATGCCAAGCGGTTGCACGTCTTTCACCAGATCCTGCTGGCCTCCGGCACAGAGGCGGCCACCAGCGAACTCATGTTCCTCCATGTCGACTTGGCCACCGAGCGAGTGTCCGCCATCCCTCCCGAGCAGCTGGCAGCTGTCAGTGCGCTCGCAGGACAGCACGCGATGCTTCCGCTGCCAGCGGCAGCGGGCCGCGCTATCACGATGCGAAGGCCCGGCTGATCAGGGCATCCCCGTGGGGTTTAGGTTTCCGCGGGGTTGTTGGGGGGTGTCCCCCCGACTGTGCGCTGCAGCAGCTCCTGCCGCCATTGCTCAGTCTGCTCGACCTGGTTGAAGGTGAAGATGTGCAATCCGTCAACGCCTGCATCCGCAGCCGTCAGCGCAGAGCTCACATCGCCAAGCAGACGCTCTGGGCTGTAGGCGCCAGGGGCCCCCAGGCGCACGAACCACTCGCCATGGCGGGCCATGAAGCGTGAGGACTCAGCAACGCCTGCCTTGGCTGCCATCTTCAGCAGCCTGGTCCGCTCGATCGGGCCTGGCCAAGCCGACGAAGAGCGGCAACGTGACGCCCCTGGCCCTGATCCTCCTGACCCACTGGCGCAGTGTTCGCTGATCGAAGCAGAGGTTGCTCACCAGGTAGGTGGCGTACTGCCGCTTGTCCCACATTGCCTGGATAGTGACATCATCGCCGATGACCGGATGGCTTTGCGGGTAGCCCGTGACGCCGACATTCGGGAACGGGCGGCCCATCTCATCTAGCTCCTGCAGCAAGTCGAGCGCGCTGCTGAACGGCCCAGCGGGCGGGTCAGCATCCCCGGCGGGCACGAAGACGTCAGTGATGCCGGCAGCCCGCAGCCGGTCGACGATGTCGTTCAGGTGCGCCCGGTCCCTGACCAGCCGGGCCGACAGATGCGGAACGGCGCAGTACCCATGCGCAGCGAGCCGGCCCGCCAGCTCAAGCGTCGGCTCAAGGCCCTTGACCGGCGAGGCAGTGACGGTGACGACCACGTCGCGCGGCACCCACTCAAGCACGGACTGCTCGGTGCTGGCAGTCGGCAGCACCTCGTATCGCGGATGGGCAAGGAGCAATGCCGCTTTGCGCAGCGCGCCGCGGCTCATGAGACTCCGCGCGATCTTGCACCTCCTCTAGCGACCTTGCCCCACATCCAAGCATGCCGGCCCTGCGGAAGTTAGACCCGATTGGCGCCATCTTCGCAGCGCAAGGAAATCGGTCATACTTCCGGGAACGACGGAGCCCTGTCGAGCTCGATCCCGAAGTGCTCGCGATAGGCGGCGAGCAGGGCCGTGTCGTCGGCCAGCCGTTCCTCCGCACGTTCCCCGCCTGTTGTCCTGATCATGGTGCGGCCGCTGATCGAGACGCGGCCGTCACCGGTGAGCCGAGAGCAGATGGTGCTCTGGGTGAAATGCGAGGATGGCGAGGTTTGCTGGTACCAGCAGGTCGGCCCGAAGTCGTCCAGCAGCCGAGGCCGCGTCTCGATCCGGTACTGCGGCGTGCCGTCTCGCAGCACGTCCACGTCGCCGTCGCCGGCATCGGCCAGCCGGAACGTTCCAGCCGGATCATCCTGATCAGCCCGGCTGTCCAGCGCCAGCGGATAGCTGCTGTGGCTGCCGAAGCCCACGTCTGCGAGCCATGGGCCGCTGCCGTCCGTCGCGAGCACGATCAGAGCCAGATGGTCGAACGGCGGCCCGAGGCGGCCGTCACCGTAGACGCGCGCGGCCACCCGCGTCACCCGAGCTCCGAGCGCTTCAAGCAGCAGGGCGAACAGCCCGTTGAGCTCGTAGCAGAAGCCGCCGCGGCGGCGCCGGATGATCTTGTCGACCAGATCCTCCTCGGTCAGCGAGATCGCCTCCGGCAGGTGGATGCTCAGGTTCTCGAACGGCACCGCCATCTGATGGCTACGGTGCAGGGCGCGCAATCCGGCCGCGTCGGCTCCAGCCGGGATCGCCGCACCCATCCGGGCCAGGTAAGCCTCAGCAGTCTGGGTATCCACCAGTGCTCTCCAGTTGTCAGGCAGAGCCGGGTCCCATCCGGCCGATCGCCGCCGGATCGAGCCGCTGCGCACGGACCGTGACGATCACGCGCTGCACGGCGAGGCTCACTGCCAGGTAGAGCACGACCGTAGCGCCACCAAGGTTGCCGATGTCCGTGTGCTGGCCAATCAGGTAGTCGTAGCCCAGATGCGCCCCGAGTGCTACTACCCAGAGCGCGGCCGTCAGCAGGTTCCCCTGCGACCAGGGCTGGCCGTTCTGCATCCAGATCCTGACCGTGGCAGCCCGTGCCGCGCCGAACACCCCGGCCAGGATCAGGCTGCCGGCCAGCGCGATCACCGCTGTCGATCCGGCGTGCAGGCCCTGCATGTACTGCACTGCCTCGACCAGGCCGATGACCACGAGAATCAGCAGGATCCGCTGGTTAGACCGCACCGGCCTGGCCACCAGCTGCCGGTAGATGAGCCCGCCGAGAATGACCACGCCGATAACGAGGTAGGACAGCGCCTGGCTGGACATATATCCCCTGTCAGCTGCCCCCGCGGGAGCCCGGTAGCCCGGCGGTTACTGGCGGGGCAGCTCTGGGTTCAGGCTAGCGGCCGGGCCGCACCAGCGGCCGTGTCCGGCGTCCGGACCTGACCGTGACAGATGTCATGCATCGGCATCACCCTGTCACGGCCGACCGTGACCTGCTTGTTATCTTGGCCCAGGGAAATCCGGGGGACAGATCGGAGGTGTTCGATGGGCCTGCCTGTGCGGCAACGCCGGGTGCTTGAGCACATCGAAAGTACGCTGCGGGGGTCAGACCCAAAGCTTGCGGCTCTCTACGCGATGTTCGCCCGGCTAAACCGGGACGAAGAGATGCCCAGGATCGAGCAATTGCGGCATAGTGCGCTCGTGCTTCTGATCCGGGTCCGCCTCGGCCTGGGTGCACTGCCCGGTCGGCTGCGCTTTCGTTTCATTGCCCGGCAGCCCGCGATGTTGTTCTTCCCGCTCGCGATCGCCCTGACGGTGGTAGCGATCGTCTTCGCGGTCCGGTCCAGCTCTGGCGACTCCTGCGCGCCGACACGGACAGTCGGAGCCGCGAACGTTGCCAAGCCCAAGCTGTGCAAGACATACAGCATGAACCGGATGTATTTCGGCCGTTAAGTTTGCCCGGCTGCCGCTCGCTGCGATCAGATCCGGACGGCTGCGAGCTGCGGCCGCTCGCAGCTCGGGGCGGAATTCGGGGTAGCGGCCGTCCCCACCTGAGCGCACGTCGCCAGCAGCACGATGTCGCTATCCTCGCTCGCGCTCCCGCCCAGGCCAGATAGATCCACGAAAAAATGGGGCCAGGGCAAGGAACCCGACGACCAGACAATTCGCCTCGTTCTGAGGTTGTAGCCCCAGGCCTCACCCAGGCTGTTCTGGTCCAGTCCCAGGGCGATGCCGTGAGCGACCCAGTACAGGCTTGCCGTAACGGAGATCGCCGCCCAGCTGACCACATGGCCCGTCGAAACGTTCACCCCGAACAGCCGGTTGCCTGCCGTGAGATAGACCGTGGTCTGCCCGCTAGCCGCAAGCTCCAGGCCCGCAGACTTGTGCCACCACACGCGCTCGCCAGTCTCGCCGTTATAGGCCCGCACGCCATCCGAAGCGGAGAACAGCACGATGTCCCCGACGGCGTCGGTCAGGGTACCCAGGAAGGGGCCGCTCGGCGGGCGGACGATCCGCTGCGCCCCGGTTCGAAGGTCGATCCGCCGGAGCGCGGGCACCGTGCTCCCAAGGGAGTCGCGGCTATCGGTCATGTAGAGCGTCTGGCCCGTAACTCGCCACGTCTGGCCGGTCGGGCCGGTAGCGGACCGCCAGATCACCCGGCCGGTGGAGTTGGAGTAAGCGCTGACAGCGTGCACTCCGACAATGACCGTGCTGGCGGTATCCGCCCTGACGGCCCCGCCGTAGGCGGCCGCGCGATAGGAGCGGATCTCTCCGCCGGTCGCTGCGGACAGGATGATCTCTCTGCGCGAACCTGACGGACCTGCTGGCGGCGCCGCGCCTACGGCGACCACGCCCTGGAAAGCTCGCACGCCCACGATGGCCGACCCCACCGGGAGGCCCGCGAGCGCGATCTGCCACAGCCGCTTACCCGTGCTTTCGCTGAAGCCGGTCACGGTCGTGCCCGTACCGACCACAGCGAGACCATCGCCGGCCGCTGCGTAAGAACCGCTCTGGCTAGCTACCGTGCCCGACTCACCAGGCTCGGCGAGCCAGGAACCGGATAGCCCGGCGGTCCAGAGCACTGAACCGCTGGTCGGGCAGCGCAGGCCCGCGCAGTGCCGGGAGACGTGGCTGCTGGCCCGGCCGGGAATGACCGCGGCACCCACCAGCACGACGGCGAGCAGCGCCCGCTTCGCCCACACGATCGGCCCGCGCGCGAGCTTCACGACTCTATCCGGTCCTTCCTGCGCTATGCCGAGCGCCAGCAGCCCGATCGGCGGGATGCTGACCCGGGGCCCGCGGCAGTTTCAGTAGCGTGGACCTCGCCACCGTGCCGCCCGAACTGGAGGAATCAATGCCTGATCGCGCTCCTCTACCGCATGACATTCTGCCGCAAGTCCCGTCGTTCACGGTCCAGAGCGATGACGTCGCCGACGGCCAGCAGATGACCGATGCCCAGGTGTACAACGGCTTCGGCATGAGCGGCCAGAACATCTCGCCGTCCCTGCGCTGGCACGGCTTCCCCGCCGAGACTAAGGGATTCGCCGTCACTTGCTATGACCCGGATGCCCCGACCGGGTCGGGCTTCTGGCACTGGCTGGTACTGGACATTCCGGTATCCGTGACCGAACTGCCTACCGGCGCCGGGAGCAGTGACGGGGCCGGGCTGCCAGCCGGCGCCTTCTCAGTTCGCAACGACTATGGCACCAAGGACTTCGGCGGCGCTGCGCCGCCGCCCGGCGAGCCGCACCGGTATGTCTTCACCGTCTACGCGCTGAACACCGATCACCTGGGCGTTGACTCGGACGTCTCCCCGGCGGTGGCCAGCTTCAACCTCACGTTCGCCACGATCGCCAAGGCAGTTATCGTCCCGGCCTACGGCCACAACGGCTAGCGAGTCCCCGGCGCGGCCCGCGCCGGCCAGGATGTTGCCCATGCCCCCCGCTGATGCAACGATCCGGTCTGTGTTCGACCGGGTCGCCGCCGAGTACGACGCGGCCCGCCCGTCGTATCCGGCGGCACTGTATGACGCCGTGGAGCAGCAGGCCGGGCGGCTGGCCGGGAAGGTCACGCTCGACTGGGGCGCGGGCACCGGCATAGCCAGCCGCCAGCTGGCCGAGCGCGGGGCCAAGGTCATCTCGCTCGACATCGGTGAGCAGATGCTGCGGATGGCACAGGCGCGTCGGCCGCAATCTGCCTGCGTGCTCGCCGACGGCAACCGGATGCCGGCCGGTGCCAGCTCTGCGGATCTGCTGACGTTCGCGCAGTCCTGGCACTGGTTCGACCAGCGGGCGGCAGCAGCTGAGGTAGCCAGGGTCCTGAAGCCAGGCGGGTACTGGGCTGCCTGGTGGAACAGGGCGAAGGCTGCGGGCGAGCCATGGTTCGAGGAGTACGAGCAGCTCGTGCTGGCGTCGTGTCCTGGCTACCGCTGGCTGCACTCCGGAGACGACCTGCTGATCCCGGACTGGGCCGACGCGGCAGTGGCGGCCGAGGGCCGGATGGCGTCCGCCGGCGCTATCGTCGTGCCCTGGAGCAGGCAGGTTTCGGCAGCTGAGTGGATTACCGACAGCCGGAGCAAGTCCTACTTCATCGACCTCGAGCCGACGTTCCGGGAGTCGGTCCTGGACCGCATCGCTGCCGTCCTCGCTGAGCATTTCCCGGACGGCCAGATGACAGTCCCTTACGACACCGCGCTCGTGCTCGCGCGTAAGGTGCCGGGCTAACCGTCGACGAGCCCGTCGGCCGCATCGGCGTCGAGGAAGTTCTCGCGCAGGAACTCCCGCAGCTCATGGTGTGCTGCCAGCATGCGGTCGCGGTCCGACGGCCTGATTTCCGGGAGCTCCGCTATGTCGGTCCCGATATCGGCCAGTACCTGATCCATCGCGGCCAGCAGCCGTTCCGGATCCTTGATCGTCATCAGGTCCCGGTCCTGCCGAACGATGACCTGATCGCGGAGCAGCAGGTCCGCAACCTCTTCCGAGCAGCCAAGGCCGGCCTGAAGCAAGTCACTCCACCGGCGGCCGATGGACCTGATCCCTATCGTCGACCGGTAGCCGACGAAGATCGCCGACCACGCCCCGCAGATGAACCGGTCCCAGCCGATCTCCTCGATGTCCTCGAGGTCGCTGTTGTACATCGCCGCAGCTTACGTCCGGCGCACCGGCCGCGGAAGTGCGGTCATCGCGCCGGCGGGATGGTGGCGACCCGCTCGCCGCATTGCGTCACGGTATATCCGGGGAGGCTCGCAAGCTGGTCGAGCAGCCAGCTCGAGGACAGTGCCCGCAGCAGTGCCTGGACTTCGCGTGACCCGGCATGCGCAGCCGGAACGACCAGGTCGAACCGCTCGGCAGTCAGGGGCACGAACGCCAGGTCGTAGGCAAGCGCAGCCGGCTCGCTGGCAATGCCGACGTCGGCGAGCCCGGCGGCGATGGCCCCCGCCACCTCGAGGTGCCCGGTCGCCCTGGTGCCGTACCCAGCTACCTGGCCGGCGTCGATGTCATGCCTGGCCAGTTCACGGTCAAGTACGCGGCGCGCCTCGGCGCCAGGCTCGCGGTTGATCAGGCGCAGCCCGGCCGCGGCGACGTCGCCGAAACTGGTGACCTGACCGGCGAGATCCGGCCGCAGTACTAGTCCCTCGCGCCAGGAGCAGAACCCGATCACCTCGCCCCCGCCGCGCAGCAGTTCCCTGGCCGGGCCGGTGTTGTACTCGCCGCCGGGCCCGCGCAGGTGCGCGCCGGCGACGTGGACCAGGCCGTCAGCGGCGAGGCTCAGAGCCTCCTGGCTCGGGCACGGCCACCAGACAAAGGAAACAGGCGGGTCCAGCAGGCTGAGGGGCATCTCGATCAGCGGCAGAGCCGGGTCACAGCCCGCCACTACCAGGGTGGGCCGCGGCGGTGCTAGCGGGATGACCTCTTCCGCGCCCGTCACCCGGCCGCCCGCTGGCGCGAACCCCGCTCTGGTGATGGTGCCGCCGGTCAGCGGCAGTGCCACAAACGAATCGCCCACCGGAGCCAGGGATACCCTCGCTCCTGCCGGGCCCAGTGCGGCCACCGGGCGCACCGGCACCACGGGCTCCGGGATGGCCGGCCCGAACAGCTCCTCGACAGTGAGGCCGAGTGCGCGGCTCAACGCCAGGGCTACCCGCAGCGAAGGATCGGAGAGGCCGGATTCGACGGCCGACACCGCCTGCCTCGAGACCGCGGCCATCCCGGCCAGCTGCTGCTGGGAGAAGCCACGTACCTGACGCGCTAGCCGCAGCCGGGCCCCGGCCCGCGCGCTGCCAGGCTGGTGCTGCCCGGCGTCCTGTGCGCCGGTCACGGCAGCACCCCCTCGCGCACAGGGCCGGAGTAGCCGTCGACGGCCGAGCCATCAGGACCGAAACACGGCGGATCGAGTGCAGTCACCGTCAGCTCGCTGCCATCCGCGCCCGGCCGTTCCGCCAGCCTGCAGGTCACCGAGGTAGCTATGGTCTCAGGCAGCATGAGATCAGCCTCCCAGGCCGCACCGGCTGGCCGCTCGTGACGATCGTGCCGGTCAGCACCAGCCCGCGGCCCGGAGCCGCGCCCGCCACGACCCTGTCCGGATGAATTCCTGCCACCACGTCAGGCCGCCCCGGCAGGCCGGCGAACGCCAGGTACCCCACCAGCTCAGCCACCCGCACTGATGCAGGGCGGAGCACGACCTGGTCGGGCTCACCGACCTGAAGAATCCCGCCATGATCCAGGATGGCCAGCCGGTTGGCGAAAGCCTGTGCATCGGCGAGCTCGTGCGTGACCAGTACGGCCGGCACGGCGCGTTCCGTCACCAGCCCGGCGACCAGGGCAGTGAGCGTCCGCCGCAGGCCCGCGTCGAGTCCGGTGTAGGGCTCGTCGAGCAGCAGCGCATCGCAATGGGCCAGCAGCAGCCGGGCCAGCGCCGCCCGATGCTGCTGGCCACCCGACAACCGGGCTGGCATCGCGGCCAGCAGGCTTCCGATCCCCAGGGCCTCCGCGAGCTCAAGGAGCTCGCTGCCCGCCGTGTTGGCGGACCGGGCATAGCCCAGGTTGTCGCGGACTGACAGATGCGGGAACAGGCCAGGATCCTGGCGCAGCAGGCCAACCCGTCGCTGCCAGGGCGGCACCGCAACCCGCGGGGCACTTGTCCTGGTGAGCGTACGGCCCGCAAGCTCGATCAGGCCGGATCTCGGCTGAACCAGGCCGGCGATGGTCTCAAGCAGCGTCGTCTTCCCGGCCCCGGACGGCCCGAACAGGGCCAGGCGCTCCCCGGGTGCCACCTCGATCGTGGCATGCACGGCGAACTCGCGGCGGTCAACCTCGACGTCGGCTTTGAGCACGTGCGCTCCAGAGGTAGGCAGCCAGCGGCAGCGGCAGCGCCACCACTAGCAGGACCAGGGCGTAGGGGAGCGCCGAGGCCAGGCCTGTCTCCGCCAGCGTGGTCCAGATCTGCAGCGGCAGCCCGTAAGGATGATAAGCAATGATGACGACAGCCCCGAAAGCTCCCATCGCCCGCGCCCACGCGACGGCGAGCGCCATGGCCAGGCCAGGCGAGGCCAGCGGCAGGGTCACCCGCCGGAACACCCGCGAGGGCCGGTCGCCCAGCAGCGCCGCCTGCTGCTCGAGCCGGGGGTTCACCGCGACGAAGGCCGCCTGCGCGCCCACCACGTAGTACGGCGCAGACTCGTAGACCTCGGCGATGACCAGCGCGAGGAAGGTGTTGGTCGCGGACAGGTTCAGGTGCCCGATCAGATTGCCGAACGGCGTATACGGGCCAACCATGAAGACCAGCAGCAGGCCGATGACAAGGGGCGGCAGGAGGAGACTGCACAGCACGCCCGCCTCCCAGACCCGCGGGAACGGCAGCGTGCCCCTGGCCAGCTTCCAGGACAGGGGAGTGCATACGCCGACGAGCACAACCAGGGTGACGCCCCCGGCCTCGAGTGACGTCACCAGCGGGTCGAGCGCACCCGGATAGTCCAGCGAACTGACTATCGAGTGCCAGGACAGGTGCGTCAGCAGCGTGATGACGGGGCCGAGCAGCGCGATCCAGATGACGCCGGCGCCGGCGATGGACGCCACCCCGGAGATCGACCGCATCCCGAGCGGAAGAGCAGCCCAGCCGGGGCCGCCGGGGCGGCCGGGAGACTCATCCCCCCGGTCGCCCCGGCCAGCCCCGGTGGCCGCTACGGGGCTAGCCGCCCAGCTCACTGCTTATATCGGCAGGAATAGCGCTGGTCGTACCGGTCGGGGTCAGCGTCAGGAGGGTGAATCCGCCTGTCTTGTACAGCGCCAGGCCAGCCTGGGAGAGCGTGTACTTGACGAACGCGATCGCGGCCGGAGTCGGCTTCCCGATGATCGTAATGTCGATCACCTGGGGCGATCCGCTCTTCACCGTGGCGGTGCCGCCAGGCGGGGTGATGGTGACCGTCGCCTTCGCATAGTCCGCCGCCAGGGCCGCGGCGCCCAGGTTGATGGCCGCCGGGAGCGGGATGTAGGCCAGGTGCAGCTCGATCGCCTGGGTGATGAACGCGCTGGATGCGTCAAGCTGCCCGGACTGCAGGGTCGAGTCGAGCGAGGACTCGGCGTAGATCTCCGGCGAGGTTGCCGAGCCAGCGGGTCCGCCGAGGATCTTGGTCACCGTGTTCTTCGGCAGGTGGTAGTAGGACTGCGCGAGCTCGAGCATCTCGATGAAATCCCGGCCCTGCGGGTCGATGTTGGGGTCGGTCCGGCCGAGCTTGAAGCCGGGCTTCTCCATCAGGGCGAACAGGTCCTTCAGCGGCTTGCTCCCGTCCGCGATGGCCTTGAACTGCGGGGCGTACTTGCTGTTCGGGTTGTAGGCCACAACCATCGAGGTGCCAGCGTACTGGACGTACCACTTGGTGAACTTGGGGAACAGCGGCGTGACGTTGTCGCCGCCGACGCTCTCGAACACGTTCGGGTGGATCTCGCCACTGGCGATCTCCGACTCCAGCGTCCCGGACGGGGCGCCCTGTCCGACGTACTTGTCGCCGGTGGCCTTCGTGAATGCCGGGCCGACGACCTTCTCGTTGAGGTACTCCAGCGAGGAGGCGTACGCCACGCTGACGGTTCCGGTCGCCGCGGGGGGCGTGGAGCTCGAGGTGCTGGGGGCGGAGCTACCGCAGCCAGCCGCGGCAAGCCCGACGCAAACAAATGCAATAAGCGCGCCGACCTGAGCGCCGCGCCGACTCTTCAGTGTCGCCATCCCCCAGACGATAGCCACCATAGGTTGCGCATCGCAAGAACGATGGACATACCTCGCCTGCGCGTCGCTCTGGAGGCACTCAGGCCCGGCAGAGCAAGCCTTCAGCTAACCCTCAGCAGCTTCCGCTTCTATAACAGATGCGGCCGCACCGGACCGGGCGCCATACCATTGACTGCGGCACTTGATCGCGGCCAGGCAGCGCGCCACCGAGGTGGCAGATCCCAGCCGGACGGGGCCCCGGCTGGCTGTCCAGGACAGGCAACCCCCAGACAAGCAAGGCGAGGAAGGCATGGGCAAGGCTGAGCGGATCCGGCGGATGAACGCTCGGGAGAAGATCGCTGCGCAGCAGGAAGCCGCGCGGCGCGCCGAGGCCCGTCGGCGCATGCTGATCGCCGGAGGCAGCGTCCTCGGCGTGCTCGTCATCGTGATCGGCCTGATCGTCGGCAAGGCCCTGACCAGCACGCCCGCAGCCGCCTCCGGCCCGGCGTCCGGTAGCACCGTGGCGTCGGTGACCAGGCAGCTCGCGACGGTTCCCGCCGCCACGCTCGACTCGGTCGGGGCGGGCAGCAACATCAGCCCCATGACTCCGACCAAGGGCCAGCCCGCCCTGACCTCAGGCGGAAAGCCCGAGGTCGTCTATATGGGAGCCGAGTACTGCCCCTACTGCGCTGCCGAGCGCTGGGCCATGGTGGTGGCGCTCAGCCGCTTCGGCTCCTTCTCCGGCCTGAAGCTGATCCACTCCTCCAGCGCGGATGTCTACCCCAGCACGCCGACACTGACCTTCGCCCACGCCACCTATACGAGTCAGTACCTGGCCTTCTCCCCGGTCGAGATGTACGGCCTGAAGGAGAATCAGACGCTCCAGAAGCCGACCGCCGCGCAAACCGCGCTGATGGTGAAGTACGACGCCCCGCCGTACGTCCCCAGCTCCGATGCGAGTAGCTTCCCGTTCGTGGACATCGGCAACCAGTACCTGGTGGTCGGCTCTCAGTATCTGCCCAGCGCCCTGGCCGGCCTCAGCTGGTCTCAGGTGGCCTCCGACATCAAGGACCCCTCCAGCCCGGTAGCCAAGGGCGTCGACGGTGCCGCTAACTCCATCACGGCGGCCATCTGCAAGATCACCAAGAACGCGCCTGCAGCGGTTTGCAACTCTGCCGCCGCCAAGGCCGGGGCCGGATCCCTCTGATGGCCGGCCAGAAGCCGGCCGGGCGGCGCACCGGAGGGGGCCAGCAGGGCCCGGTCCGGCCGGGTTCGCCGACCGCGCGCCCGGCGACAGCAAGCGCCAGGCAAGGCTCCGGCAAGCCGAGGAGTCCGTCAGGTACGCGGCAGGGCAATCCCGGCAACACGCCCAGTAAGTCCGGGAACGGGGTGACCGGCAGCCAGTCCAGCCCCTCCGGCAGCAGTGCTTCGGCGTCGACCGCCGTGCGCAAGGCCGCAGCCAGGCCTAGCCCGGCCGTCGGGCCTCGGCCGGCCGGGTCGACCCCTGCGGACAGGATGGCTGGCCGGGTCCTGCAGGTCATCTCGTCGCCATTCCGCTGGATCGGGAGGCTGCCGCTGGCCAGGCGCATCCTTTCGCCGTTCGGCTCGATGGGCGCGCTGCCCCTCGCCACGTTCATCCTGTCGCTCTACGGCCTGGGCGCGTCTATTTACCTGACGATCGCGCATTACGACACGCACATCACGCTCGCCTGCTCGGACAAGGGCCTGATCAACTGCCAGGCCGTCACGACCAGTGCCGAGTCGATCGTGTTCGGGGTGTTCCCGGTTGCCGTCCTCGGCCTGGCCTTCTACGTCTTCATGGTGGCGGTCAACTCGCCGTGGGGCTGGCGGCTGAACTGGCCCGCGGTCCGCTGGACGCGGTTCGGCTCGGTGATCGTCGGCATGTGCTTCGTGCTCTACCTGATCTACGCCGAGATCGACGAGATCCACGCGATCTGCCTGTGGTGCACCAGCGTCCACGTGGCCACCTTCCTGATCTTCGCGCTGCTGGTGTTCTATACCACGTTCACCTGGGGTCGGCCGGTGGAGCAAAACGGAGCTAGCCGGTAATAGCTCCCCACCATCGGCCCGGCAGTGCTGGCATGCCATGATGGCCTGAACAGGGCGCTGCGTACCGGCGTGCCCACGCGAGCCGCCCTCCGGTAGTCCAGCCCCAGCAATCTGACCGGGGACTTCGCAGCGATCTAGGGGTCGATGCTGAGTATGGGTAAGGCTGACCGCAACAAGGCCCAGTCCGCGCGGGCGCGGATCGCAGCGCAGCAGGCGCAGCAGCGCCGCGCGGAGAAGCGCCGCAGGATTCTCGCCGTCAGCGCCGTGGGCGTGGTTGTGCTGGTGGTCATCGGCATCATCGTCGCCATCGAACTGGGCAAGAGCACGCCCAAGCAGTCCTCAGCCACCACGGGCCCGCTGCCGTCCAGCGTCCAGGCGAAGCTGAACGTGCCGGTGAGCGCCCTGGCAGCCGTAGGCGCTGGCTCCGTACCCCCGGCAGCGGTCAAGCCGGTCACCGGTCCCCCGCTGGCGTCGGGCGGCAAGCCGGAAATGCTGTACATCGGCGCCGAGTGGTGCCCTTACTGCGCTGCTGAGCGGTGGGCGATGGCGGTCGCCCTCAGCCGCTTCGGCACCTTCAGCCCGCTCAAGGGCATCCACTCATCGTCGACAGACGTGTACCCGAACACCGCGACACTGACGTTCTACAACGCCAAGTACACGAGCAAGTACCTGGTGTTCACCCCGGTTGAGAACGAGGACATCAATCGCAACCTGCTGCAGAAGGTTACCCCCGCACAGCAGGCGCTGTGGGCGAAGTACGAGCCGCCCGGCGGCAGTTACCCGTTCATCAATATCGGCAATAAGTTCGTGGCCTCGACCACGTATAACCCGCAAGTGCTGAAGGGCCTCACCTGGAGCCAGATCGCCGCGGACCTGCATAACCCCTCATCGCCGGTCGCAAAGGGCGCCGTCGGGTCGGCCAACCTCTTCACGGCGGCGATCTGCAAGATGACCGGCAACGCCCCGGCCAATGTCTGCACGACCGCTCCGGTCAGCGCCCTGGAGGGCAAGATCTAACGCAGCATCCGGAAAGTGCGGGATGTGGCACGGCATCCCGGAAGCGCAGAATCTGGCCCGACATCCCCGAAGGCATCCCTACCGGGTTTTTGCGGAGCTTGGCGCGGGTATCCACCCGGCGGGAGGCTACCGTGACTACTCCTGCCACACTGCGGGGAGTCTCCGATTTAAGGGAGTTCTTCCGCACCAACCAGCGGCCGATTTACTTTGTCTCGCCGATCGCCTTCAACCTGCTCGGCATCGACCGGTGGGTGCGCGGCTTCCGCTACGTGTGCCACTACGACTCCTTTGACGGCGGGCACCCGAACGTCTTCGTCCCGGCCGACCGGCGTGCACCGGAGTTCGAGTCGATCGAGGACATCTGCAACTACCTGCTCGGCCACCCCGAGGTGATCAGCCTGGTCCGCAGCAGCGGGCCAAGGGGGCTGGTCACGTTCGTGATGTTCGACGAGCAGACCGAAGCGCTGGCCGCCGGACTGGGCCTGCGGGTCGCTCATCCCCCGGCGGCCCTCCGGCACCGGCTGGATTCCAAGATCGTCACGACGCAGCTCGGCAACGCGGCAGGCGTGCCCAGTGTGCCGAACGTGCTCGGCCGGGCAGGCAGCTATCAGGAACTGCTCACGCTCGCGGCGACCGCCGGGCTGGGGACGGACCTTGTCGTGCAGATGCCGTACGGGGACTCGGGCAAGACCACGTTCTTCATCGCGACTGCGGACGCCTGGTCGGCGGCGGCAGCAAAGGAGCCCCTGGCCACCGAGGAACTGAAGGTGATGCGCCGGATCGAGCACCGGGCGATCGCGGTAGAGGCGGTGCTAACCAGGCACGGCACGCTCGTCGGGCCGCTGATGAACGACATCACCGGGCATCCGGAGCTGACCCCGTACCGCGGCGGCTGGGCCGGGAACGACTACCCGGCAACGCTGACCTTCGAGCAGAAGCAGCGCGCCCGTCAGCTCACCCGCAAGCTCGGTGATCAGCTGGCCACCCAGGGCTATCTCGGCTTCTTCGAGGTCGACTACCTCGTCGATACCGGCTCCGGCGAGCTGTACCTGGGCGAGCTGAATCCCCGGATCAGCGGCATCAGCCCGATGACCAACGTGACCGCAGGTGCCTACGCTGACATGCCGCTGTTCCTGTTCCACCTGCTGGAGTACCTCGATCTTGACTACGAAGTCGACATCGACGAGATCAACGCCCGGTGGTCGCGCGAGTCGGCTGTCGACGTGTGGAGCCAGCTCATTCTCAAGGAGACCGCGCCCGGGGTGGACCTGCTGACCCGCACACCGCGCAGCGGCGTGTACACGCTCGCTCCGGACGGGACGGCCGACTTCCGGCGCCCGGCCACGGACTGGCATGGCATCAGCGACGAGCGGGAGGCCTTCTTCCTGCGGATCCTGGCGCCGGGCGACTTCCGCTACAAGGGCGCGGACCTCGGCGCGCTGGTCACCAGAGGACGACTGCAGGCCGACGACAACAGGCTCGAGCGCCGCTGCACCCAGTGGATCAGCGGGATCCGCGGCCACTTCGCCGGCTCTCCGGTCGTGCCGCTGCAGCCGCAGCCAGTAGTGCGCGAGTCGTTCAAGATGGCCTGAGCGCAGTAGCCGCCATCGGACATGCCCCCGGGCGCCGGACACCGGCCCGCGGGGGACGTATTCGGCGCCCGCACCGCCGCTGTTGGGCGAGCCTTAGCTGCCGTAGCCCCAAGAGGGGCCGCAGTTGATAACTCACGCCCTATCCGCGGATCTCACTCGGGGCCGTGGCTCACCGCTTCGACGTTGTTGCCGTCAGGATCGCGGACAAAAGCTCCGAAATAGGTCTCATGATACTCCGGCCAGACCCGCGGCTCGTGCAGGACTTCGGCCCCAGTACTCACCGCTGCGTCGAAGAACGCGCGGACGGCTGCCCGGTCGGCCGCCGTGAAAGCAATATGCGATTCACGGAACCCGTCTCCGGTCTGCTGCTGGCCAATCCAGAAGTCCGGCGCCGGCGGTATGCCGTAGCCGATAACGGAGCCGAAATCCATGACTCGGCTACCTCCGAGAGGCGCCAGCGCCGCGTCGTAGAAGGCCGCGCTCGCGGCGACGTCGGCGCACTGGATGGACAAGTGATCGATCATCTGACGGGACTCCCTGCGTCGGGCGGCTGGTGATCGGAACGGCTGGAATCAGGTCTGGCGACCAGTCAGGAACGAGACGACGGCACTCGTGAACGCATCGGCTATCTCCCGCTGGAACGGTCGGCTGGCAAGTAGCGCAGCGTCCGTCGGGTTCGGCATATTGCCGCACTCAACGAGCACCTTCGGCACCGTGGTCAGGTTGAGCCCCGCCAGGTCGTTGCGGAATATCACTCCGTCGTGCCCGTAGTAATCGCTCTGCGGCATCCGAGTGGACGCCAGCAGCGCGTGCCGAACGCTTGCGCCGAACCGGATGGAGTCCCTGATCACCTTGTCGTTCGGGCCGTCAGCCACTGGCTCCAGCACGGTAAAGCCGCGGCCCCATGATGGGCCGCCGTCGGCGTGAATGTCGATCGCCACGTCGGCGTGTGCCGCGTTGATGATCTCGGCACGGTGGTTCACGCATGGTCCGACACCGCTGTTCGTCTTTCGGGTCATGACGACGGTCGCACCGGCCGCGGCCAGGCTATCCCGGAGGTGACTGGCCACGTGGAAGTTAAACAGCGCCTCGGTGTAGCCGCTCTCAGTCTGCGTACCGGCGGTGTCGCAGGTTTCCTGCTCCCGCCCGTTCCAGATCAGCTGGTTGATGTAGCCGGGATCAGTGAAGTTGCCGCCGTTGTGACCCGGGTCGATGCCGACCACCTTCCCGGCTAGCGGCTGGGCGGCCGAGCTCGGGCTAGCCGAGGGGCTAAGCGATCCGCTGATCGACGGCCCGCTGGCTGGCGAGCTAGCCCTCGAGCTCCCGGCGGCTGCGGGCGGCGGAAGTTTCTGCGCAGCGGCGCACCCCGCGCAGGGCAGGGCTGCTAGGGCCAGCGAGATTGCCGCCTCGCGCCGGGTTAGCCGCATTGTCTGACAGTAGCTCGGTAGGCCGCCCTGCGGCAGCCGGTGCGGGAACCTCAGGACTTAATCCAGGCCTCGCTGTGCTGCCACAGCTGGGCGGCAAGATCGGGAGTGGCGACCTGGCTGGGCTCGCGCTCGGCGCAGTTGTCGTAGTACCGGCCGCTGACGCCGGCCAGCTCGGGTGCGGTCGCGCAGTACAGCGACGTCTGCGCACCCTGCTCCACGGTCAGCATCCGCATGGTGACCAGCGGGCGGATCGGCCATGGCACCCGGCGCCAGATGTCCGAGGCCACGACACCCGGGTGCAGCGCGTAGGTGGTCGCCCCGGTACCGGCCAGCCGCCGGGCCAGCTCCTGGGTAAACAGCACGTTGCACAGCTTGGAGACCGAGTACTCGGCCATGCCGGTGATCCCGCGTGCCGGGCGCCGCAGCTGGTCGAAGTCGATGCCCTTAGCGGCGTAATGTGCGTCGCTCGCCACATTGACGATCCTGGCCTTACTGCTGGTGAGGCAGTCAAGCAGCGCGATCGTGAAGGCGAAGTGCCCGAGGTGGTTGACGCCGAACATCAGCTCGTAGCCGTCTTTGGTGAGGCCGCGCTGGCCGCCGACGCCGGCGTTGTTCACCAGCACATGCAGGGGCTCGCCGAGCGCGAGGAACTCCTTCGCGCTAGCCCGGACTGAGGCGAGGTCAGCCAGGTCCAGCTTGAGGAAGCTGACGTGGTCGGGACCGGCCGCGGCCGCGATAGCTGCCTGCGCGGCCCGGCCCTTCTGCTCGGACCGGCAGGCGATGTGCACTCGGCCGCCACGAACCGCGAGCGCAGTCGCGGTGGCCAGGCCGATGCCGGTGTTACCACCGGTGACCAGGAACGTTCGTCCATTCAGGTCGCCCATTTCAGTCCTCACCTTGCTGGCTGACGACCTGCTGACGGCCGCGAAGGCAAGCGTGCCGCAGTCCTCGCTGGTCCGCAACGTGGGATTACCAGCGGAGTGATCCCCAGGTCCGGGTGCGCTGCCAGAATCGCGTCAGCTGCGAGCCGCAGCCGCCGCCATGCTCCTTCTTCAGATGGCCGACGATCCTGGTGACGAAGGCACCGGAACCGGTGGCGTTCCGGTACCGCCGCCCGCCGCCCCGAATCGCGTAGTCGCCGCGGACCACCTCGGTGAACCTGCAGGACGGGCTCGGCACCGAAACCGACCTGAGCGCGGGATAGCTCACCAGCCGCACAGCGCCGTGCGCGAAAACCAGCCGGGTCACGGTGCGGCGCGGCGAGACCGCCCTGATCCGGCCAAAGCCGCGGGCGTTGAGCACGCCCACCGCCCGGAGCTGCTCCCGGCGGCTGTGAGCCTGATAGCTGACAAGAGTGAACTGCTCCTGGTGGTCGCTGGCCGCCGGCATTGTCGGCGCCACGCCGGACGACCGTGCCGCGAGAGCTGGTCCTGCGGCGAGCACTGGCAGCACGAGGACCGGAACGATGAGCACCGGGGCCGCCAGAGCAGCAAGGGCCGCAGCCAGCGACCTGGCGGGCATGGTCAGTCGGCTAGCGGTTAGCATCGGTTCTCCCTTGTCCTGCTCGAGTGGTCATCACAGGCGGTACCCGGCCGTCACGATGGCTGCTCCGGCCACTGCCAGCAGGGCCATGCCGTCCAGCACTCGCCACCGGAGTGTGCGCAGCAGCAGGGCGAACGGCTCATCTTGCGGCCTGGCGCTGTCACGCAGCACCGCGACGGCGCGGCCGCTCGCGTGCGCCGTGCCAATCAGCGCCGCGACCCAGACTGCGGCTGGCAGGCCACCGGCCGTAGCGGCCAGGATGACCAGCATGCCGAAGCTCGCATACGGATTCCTGGTCAGCAGGCCAGGTCCGAGTATCGCGCCCCAGAGCGCGATCCGTCGGCCGCCGCTCCCGCCGAGCAGCAGGTCCTGGGGTACCTGCCAGCGGCGTCCCGGCGCGGCTGGCCGGGCCATGCCGCTGGCTTCCACCACGCCGTAGCCGATGCCATAGACCGCAGCCGCGACAACCGCGCCCGGGGCGATGGGCAGCCCGGCGAGCACGAGGCCGACCAGCGCCCACACGACCGCCGCCGGCAGCGCATAGGCCACCAGCACGCTGCAGGCCCTGGCGAGCCTCCCGACCGGAAGGCAGGCAGCCAGTGAGGCCGCCGAATTGGCACCTCAAGGCGAGTAGGCCTTCCCGTAGCCGTTGGCTGCCGCGAGCAGGACCGCCATCACGGCCAGAACTTTGGTGTTGCCCGTCGCCACCCAGGCGACGGCCATGCCGCCGGCGATCGCGGCCACTCCGAGCACCGCCCGGATCGCGGACCGGTCGGCCGGCCACTCCCCAAGCTGCCCCGCCATTGGCTGCCCTGGCATCGTGACCTCATCCCTGGCTGAGGGACGGGGGCGACCCGGTCGCCGGCAGCCCGGCCAGCTGGATCCGGTGCTGCTCGGCGCGCACGTCGGCAACCGTCTGGCAGTGGCAGCACACGCACTCGCTCAGGCAAGTGCACCAGCCCTTGCAGCCGGATTTGCCGATGCAGTCGTAGCAGACCCGGTAGCCGTAGCCCTTACCGACGCCCATGCACGCGATCCAGGTGCCCTGCGGCCATTCGCAGCGGTAGCCCTGAGAGTTGAAGCAGTCGCCGGTGAACGAGCCCTTGCACAGCTCGTGACCGTGCGGGCAACCGACTTCCGGGCAGCCTGAGCACCTGCGGGTCGGGCCGCACCGGCAGTCGGCAGCGAGCGCTGGGCGCTCGCCCACCGCCAGGGCGGCGATCCCCGCGCTGCCGCCGATAAGGACGCTGCGCAGGGCGTTCCGCCTGCTCAGCTGCCGGGCTGCCCGCTCGGCCAAGGAACCGATGTGAGCGTCGAACCGCTCCCCTGCTTGCTTCCAGCTCATCGCGCGGCCTCGCTTTCCCTGAGGATCGCGGCTGCTTGTGCCCGCACATCGGAGCGACTGCTGGTCACGGCAACCGCCCGCACCACGCCGTCACCGTCGATGGCGACCAGCAGCGGCGTGCCCGTGACGTGGTATCCGCTGACTTCGGCGGTCGTGAGCGGACGGCCGATCTCCAGGCTGGTCGCCTGGAACGATGCGGAGATGCCGAGATACCCGGGCGGGTCGGATATGAGCAGCAGGACGCGTATCCCGGCGAGCTCCCCGGCGGCCGCCAGCTCGCCCAGATTCGCGACGAGCTGCTCGCAGGACGGGCAGGTCGGGTCCACGAAAGCGACCAGCGCTGGCTCACCGTCGCCGGGCGTTAGCCGACCGGGGCTGCCAGCCGGGAGGCGGGAGTACCGGATCGGGGCCGCCTTACTGCCGACGGCCGGTCCCGGTGATTCTGGCCCGGCTGCGGTGCTCAGCAGCCGGCCAAGCTGCCGGTACAGCACCAGCACCAGTGTCCCGAGCCCGAACAGCACCGCCCACTGCGCTATCTCGAGGTACAGCGGTATCCGAATCACGCGACCATCCCGGAGGTTGCAGACTTCCCCAGAGCCTTCGCCGCGGTAAAGACGGCTGCGACGAGCAGCCCCGCAGCAGCCAGCAAGAGCACGTGCAAACCCGCGCCGAAGTGCAGCTGCGCGGCCGGCTGTACCCGCTGGCAGGCCAGGGCGGCTGCGGCGGCGATGAGCAGGGCTTGGAGCAACGTGCGGGCACTGAACCCGCGGCGGCTCAGGGCACCGAAGCAATGACATGGCCGGCCGCGGTGGCGGGCGTAGCCGACGCCAGCCACCGCCGCGAATCCGCAGCCCAGCGTCAGCACAGCCAGGTTGAGCCAGCCAACCGCGGGCCAGCACAGGCTGACACCCCCGGCAATCATTTCGGCGGCCGCGACGGTGATCGCAGCGGCCGGAAGCGCCGGCGAGATGCGGGCCACTGCGCGGGCAGGTACGAACAGCCTGATCGTGACGGCGAAGCCGGCGACATCGGCGAGCTTCGCCCCGCCCGAGGCGAGCAGGAGTACCGCGATCGCTGCCTTGGCCGTCAGCACGGGAACGGTCACCGCAGGGCCGCCGCAACTGGCAGGCCAGCGAGCTGGCGCAGCTTGGCGACTTGCCACGAGTAGTTGACCAGGCTCGACGCGCGTACCAGGCCGGCCGAGTCGAGGAAGATGAGGAAGGGGCCGACCCGGACGTTGTAATCCGCGTACAGGGCGGGTGAGCCGACGAGGACGCTCACCGCGCTGAGGCCGAGCTCGGCGAGGACTGGCTCGGCCATCGGGCTCGGCTGTCGTAGCAGCAGCACGATCTCCAGCCCGGCGTCCTGCGCGGCGAGCTCGCGCAGCCCCTCGGCCACGGACGGGAAGGACTTCAGCGAATGATCGGCGAATATCACGAGCTGAAGCGGCAGGACTGGCGGCGAAGCGTGCGCGACTCCCGCCGAGTCCGTTAATGACCAAGACGGGGCATGCGCGCCGGTCGCGAGCCCATCGCGCTCGATGGCCGCGGCGCCAGCCAGCGCCACCTGCGCAATGCCGAGGAATGCCAGCACCGCTGCCGCGCACAGTACCGCGCCAAGCGCCGTGAACCCGACCGCCCAGGTCATGGCAGCCACGCAGACTTCCGAGCCCCGCCCCTGCTCATTATCAGAATGAACCATTGCGAACTAGGGCGGGTCAAGCAATGACACCGGTTACTCAATGTCAGTCGCGAGGAAGCTGTGATCATTGCGACGGTGCGTGACAGCGCGATTGCGGCGTTGCCGATATCCAATGAACAGTTCTATTGTCAAGAATTGCGAACAATCTCTGACAAAGGAACTCGAGATGAAACGGGCTGCCCTGATCGTGCTCATCCTGGTCGCGGCCATGACGACATTGGCACCCCGCCAGGCCGCGCGCGCTGCCGCCTGCAGGCCCGCGCTGACCAGGATCACGGTGTCGCCTGCCGCCGCGCCAGGCGGTGCCAGCTCGAAGGTTGCCGTGACACTCTCCTGCCGTGCGCCGGCGGCGGTGACGATTCACCTGTCGGCATTCACTGGGGTGACGGTCCCGCGGGCGCTTGACGTCAGACGGGGCAAGCAAGGCGCGACGGCCACCATCCGCACTTCGGTCAGGGCCAGCACCAAGCACGGCGAGATCGAGGCGGCGCTCGGCCGCACGCATCGCAAGGCCGTCCTCACCGTCACCAGGACTCCGCCGTCCTGCCAGACGCCGCGGCTCACGGGCTTCACGGCGCCAAGCCTGATGTACGCGGGCACTCCGGCGGCCGCGACCATCCGGCTGAGCTGCGCGCCGACCGCTCCGATCCGGCTGTCGCTGAAGAGCGCAAACCCTGACCTGCCGGTTCCCGCGGCGGTCACGATTGGCCGCTACTACGACTACGCCATCGTGCCGCTTGATCCTCGTGCTGACGAAGCTGGCCGGTACTCTGCACGGCTCACGGTCCGTTACAAGTCAACGGCGCTGGCGAGGTCGGCTACCGTCGACCCGGGAATGTCGCTTTTCTCGATCCCGCCTTGCTCGGAGCCGAACTGCGTGCAGCCGGAGGTTCTGTTTACCGGCATCGTGCCCGCGGGCGGGCTGACAGTCCGGCTCACCTCAAGCAATCCCGCGATCGTCGTGCCCGCGACCTTCACGGCTGCAGCAGGAAGCCTTGGTGGCAACTTCAACGTCACAGTGCAGCCCGTCACGAAGAACACGACGGTCACGCTGACCGCGGCTTTCGGCGGCCGCAAGCTGCGCGCCACGACGGTGCTGCTCCCGCCGTTCGGCCCCGGCGATACCGTGTCGCTGTCCGCCGAGGCCGGCCCGGGCCCGATCTACGGCCAGGAATTTGACCTGGAGTACGTCGTGCTGCTGAGCAATCCGGCTCCGGCCAGCGGGGAGACCGTGACCTTCTCGGCCACCGATCCCAGCATCGAGCTGCAGAGCACCACCGACTTCATTTCAGCCGGCTTCGACGATGGCTACGTCGACATCGACACGGCCAACATCACCAGCCCCGTCCACGCCAAGCTCACCGCTGCCGTCGGCGGTATCACCGCCACCTTGCCCATCACCATCGAACCCGGCCTGGCCTCGGTCAGCGTGCCGGCGACTGTCACCGGTGGCGACGGCTTCACCGGCACCGTGAGCCTTGCTGGTCCGGTTGACACCGCCACGACCGTTGAGCTCCAGTCGTCGCAGGGCATCGTCACCGTTCCGGGCCTGGTCACGATCCCGGCTGGCAAGAGCTCAGCGACCTTCGCCGCGACGACTGTGCAGGTCACCTCCGATACCGACGTGTTCATCAATGCGTCGCTGGGCAGCACCATGATCTCCTCCAATACGGTGACCCTCACGCCACCGTGAGACCGACCGCGACGATGCCGCAGCTTGGAGGAAGCTCATGCCCGGTGCGAGGAGCGATGGCGCCGATAATCTCACTGCCGAGGTCGCTTCGCGGTGGCGGGCGGTCGATGCGCTGCTGCCAGAGCCGCCGGGCCCGGAGCCCGGCTGCGGCGCAGAGCTTCGGGTCACCGATCCGAGCGGACGGCTGATAGCCGACAGCAGCTGCGCGCACTGGCAGGCAGAAGCCGGCTCGCTCGACCTGACCTGGGGCGCGGCGCTTCAGTTCGGGCTCACGGCCCGAGTCGCGGGACCCGATCCGGGCTCTGCGCTCGACCAGCTCCTCACGCTGTGGCGCGGCCACCTCGCGGACGTTCCCGGCACGGACGGCGCCGACACGACCGCGGTCCTCACCTGGCCGTCCAGGGACGTCTGCGGGGTACAGGCGCTGCTGCAGCACGGCTTCGCGCCGCTGGTGGTCATCGCGGCGCGGCGCACCGGCGGGCACCAGGAAGAGCGCACTGCGGACCTGAGCGGCCAGGGCGTTCTGCTGCGGCGAGCGGGCCCAGGGGACATTGACGCGGTGGTCAGTCTCGGCTTCGACGTCATCGCGTTCGACGCGCAGGTCAGCAGCGTCACGGTGCGGCCGGATACCGCGACGGCACTCCGCCGCGACTGCGCCGCTCTGCTGGCTGAGCCACGGCCGTGGGCGTGGCTGGCTGAGCGCGACGGTGATCCGGTCGGCATGCTGATCGCGGAGCCGCCCGCTGCGGCGGCCTGGATCGCGCCGCTGGTCGCCGCGGCACCCGTCGCTTACGTCCTGCTGGCAGGCGTCCAGCCCGGCGAGCGCGGCCGGGGCGTCGGCGCAGCGCTGACAGCGCAACTGCACCACGACGCTGCCGAGGCTGGCGTGCCGGTCACAATTCTGCACTACGCGCAGGTCAACCCGCTGTCCGTACCGTTCTGGAGTCAGCAGGGCTACCGGCCGCTGTGGACGGTGTGGGAGGCCCGTCCGGCGAGTGCGGCCCGCTAGCGTATTTCGCGATGCTCTCATTTCGTAAAAATCGTCCAGCCTGACCAGGGCGGTAAGCTTCCCCCGATGCCGTTCGCCAGCCAGCCTGCCGCTGAGCAGGTAACCAGCCGGGACAAGCGCAGGATCGCGACCGCAGTTGCGGCGATCCTGCTGGTGCTGGCCGCCGTCGCAGCCTGGGCCGCCGTGCGGCCCGGCGCCTACGGCAGCTCGAAGGACGGCTGCATCACCGTCACGATCCCCGGGACCACCGGCGGTCAGCTGATCCACCAGTGCGGCGCCGATGCCAGGTCGCTGTGCAAGCGCGCCTACGCCGGGACGGACAGGGCATCCGCGCTGACCCGGCCGCAGTGCCGGCTGGCCGGCATCAGTCCCGCGCAAGCGTCGTCCGCCTCCTGAGAAAAGCCCCACTCCAGCTGAAATATCCGGGGCCAGCCGGCCACTACCTTGTGACGACAGGGACACCAGGAGAGCCTCAGTTGGCAGACGACGACACCGAACGGTTCGAGGCGCTATACCGCCAGCACTTCAGGGGCGTGCTCGGGTATGCACTCGCGCGGCTTGAGCCGGAACGAGCCAAGGATGCGGCTGCCGAGACATTCCTGGTGTTGTGGCGTCGGCTCGGCGAGGTCCCGGCCGAGCCGGCAGGCTGGGTCTTCGGAGTGGCCAGGCGGGTCGTCGCCCAGCAGCTGCGTGCCGACTCGCGGCGGGACGCGCTGGTCATGCGCCTGGCCGCACCCGCCCACCGGGAGTCACGGCAGGCGGCCGACCCGGCCGATGAGGTCGCACAGCGTGAGTCCGCGCTAGCGGCCCTGGCCCTGCTCGGCGACCGCGACCGCGAGATATTGACACTACTGGCCTGGCATGGCCTGACTGGCGACCAGGCCGCCGAGGCGCTCGGCCTGACCCGTCTGAGCTTCGCCGTCCGGCTGCACCGCGCCCGCCGACGCTTGGCGAGCGGACTTGCCGCTGCCGATGCCGTGCACGAACCAGCCAGTGCCCGCGCGCCCGAGTCTCAGCCGCCGGCCCGGTCCATCGCGGTGCCGGTGCCACCGGGACCTCCTAAGCCAGCAGGAAGGCACGCTGATGCCCGCGCAAACCGAGCTTGACCGTCTCGCCGCGGCCCGCCCGCCGCTTCTCGATCGCTCAGAGGTGGTCGTCGACCCGGTGGCCGAAGATCAGATCTTGCGGCGCATCCTGGCGACGCCGCCTGCCCGCGACCGAACCCGCACCTCCCGCCGCCCTCAGGCACTGCGCCCGGCGACCGCGATCGCCGCTGCAGCGGCAGTCGCGGCCGTGGCCGGCGGCAGCGCGCTGATCCGGTCCGAGATGATGCACCCTCCGGCGCCGCCCCCGCCAGGATCTGGTCATCACATGGCCCTCCAGGAACGCCTGCCAGCCGACCAGGTGATGGCAGCACTGGCCGCGAAGGCAGTGGACGCGGCCAGCCGCAGGTACATCTTGTACGTCCGGACTGTTTACGCTCCTGGCACCACCGTAGGCGGCACTGCCGTCATGGAGAGCTGGACGAAGGGCATCTCAGACCGGGAGAAGCTCTTCGGCGCCAGCGGCGCGATACTGAACGATGTGTCCGCCGTGATCAGTCACGGGATGCGCGTCCGCCGCTTCGTCGACTACACCAGCCGGACCTGGCAGACAGACTCGATCGCCCTCGGCAAGTACGGCTCCGCCGGGCCGCCCGGTCAGCGCATGCGGCAGCTCCTGATGCCGCATGCGATGCAACGGCCCAAGGTGCCTGGCGCCGGTTCGCCGGACGATCCCAGCCGCACGATCACGACAGCCACCGTGCGCGGTAAGCGGATGATCCTGGTGACGTTCACCTATCCGCGGCCATTGTCCAGCAGTGGCGGCCCCGACTTCGCGCCGCTGTTCGGCAGCGGGGAAATGCTGCCCGCGGCCGCCGGCCGGCACAACGCCGCGCTCGCCCAGCAGATCTGGATCAGCGCCACCAGCTATCTGCCCGTCCGCGCGGAGGTCACCGCCACAGGCGGGAGGGTGCTCGTTGCCATGACCTATGACTGGCTCAGCGCCAGCCAGGCGAACCGGGCGATGCTGTCCCCTGCCCCGGTCCCGGCAGGCTTCAGGCTGACCGCGGAACTGGCGCACTAGCCGCCATCGAGCAGCACGTCGGCGTCGAAGCAGGTGCGATCGCCGGTGTGGCAGGCACCATCGGTCTGGTCGACGCGCACGAGCAGGGCGTCGCCGTCGCAGTCCAGCGCGACCGAGACCACGCGCTGGATGTGCCCGGACGTCTCGCCCTTGACCCAGTATTCCTGCCGGCTGCGCGACCAGTAGGTGCAGCGCCCGCTCGTCAGCGTCCGGTGCAGCGCCTCGTCGTCCATCCAGCCCAGCATCAGCACCTCGCCGGTGTCGTGCTGCTGCGCGATCGCCGCGACGAGCCCGTCGCCGGTGCGCTTCAGCCGGGCAGCGATCTTCGGGTCGAGCCCGGACGCCGCGGCGTCAATCCGCATGTGCCACCTCCGTGGCGGTCACCGGCCGGACCAGGTGCCCGGCCGCCGCAAGCGCCTGCTTGACCGCCCCGATGCTCAGCTCACCGAAATGGAACAGGCTCGCCGCCAGCACCGCGTCCGCCCCGGCGTCGATTGCCGGGCCGAAATGGCTCAGCTTTCCGGCCCCGCCACTGGCAATGACCGGAACGCGCACAGCCTGGCGGACGGCCGCAATCAGCTCGAGGTCGAATCCGGCTTTCGTGCCATCGGCATCGACGGAGTTCAGCAGGATCTCACCAGCGCCGAGCGCGGCGGCCTGCCCGGCCCAGGCGACCGCGTCGATTCCGGTTCCCCGCCGTCCGCCATGCGTGGTGACCTCGAAGCCCGACTCGGTGTCCGGTGACCTGCGGGCGTCCACCGACAGGACGACGCACTGCGCGCCGAACCGCTGCGCAGCCTCCCCGAGCAATTCCGGCCGGGCCACGGCCGCGGTATTCAGGGCGACCTTGTCGGCTCCGGCTCGCAGCAGGCGATCGACATCCTGCGCGCTGCGCACGCCGCCGCCGACAGTCAGCGGGATGAACACCTGCTCGGCAGTTCGCCGGACGACGTCGTAGGTAGTCTCGCGGTTATCGCTGGACGCGGTGATGTCAAGGAACGTCAGCTCGTCGGCGCCCTGCCGGTCGTAGGCCGCGGCCAGCTCAACCGGGTCGCCGGCGTCGCGGATGTTCTGGAAGTTGACTCCCTTGACCACCCGCCCCGCATCGACGTCCAGGCAGGGAATGACCCGCACCGCGACTGTCATGACCCGGCCACGCCGCTGTGCCCAGCGTTCGCGTCTGCGTCCGGCGTGCCGCGCCCGCCGCCGATGCCGGGCGAGTAGGCGACGGCCTCGATCTCGACCAGCATCCGCGGGTCGATCAGGGCGCTGACCTGGACCATGGACGTCGCGGGAACGACACTGGCGAAGGCCTCGCCGTGGGCGCGACCGTACTCCTGCCAGCGCGAGATATCGGTCACGAACAGCCGGGTGCGCACGACATCGGCCAGCCCGGCCCCGAGCGACTCGAGCGCGGCTCGCACGTTCGCGATGGCCTGCACTGTCTGCGCATAAGGATCGCCCGGGTGCGCGAACTCAGCGCCCGCGACCGACGTGCAGCCAGACACGAAGATGTAGTCCCCCGCGGCCACCGCACGGCTGTAGCCGACCACCGGCTCCCAGGCCGTGCCGCTGGATACCTTGCGCGTACCGGTCACTGGGCCTCCTCTCCCGCCGCGAGTGTGACCGCCGTCAGCGCCTCGGGCAGCGTGAACGCACCTGCGTACAGCGCCTTGCCGACGATCGCGCCCTCGACCCCGATCGGGACCAGCCCGGCGATCGCGTGCAGGTCAGCAAGGCTCGATACGCCGCCGCTGGCAACCACCGGCCGCTCGGTGCGTGCGCACACCCGGCGAAGGAGGTCAAGGTTGGGCCCGCGCAGCATCCCGTCTTTCTCGATGTCAGTGACGACGTACCGATGACAGCCGGCCGACTCCAGACGGTCCAGCGCCTCGTCAAGCTCGCCGCCATCGGTCGTCCAGCCGCGCGCGGCCAGCCGGGTGCCACGTACGTCCAGCCCGACCGCGATGCGCTCGCCGTGCTCGGCGATCGCGCTGGCGACCCAGTCCGGGTCCTCCAGAGCCGCGGTGCCGATCACCACACGCGTGCAGCCAGTCGCCAGGGCGGTGCTGAGTGCAGCTTCGTTGCGGATTCCGCCGGACAGCTCGACCTTGACCGCCAGGCGGCTGATGAGGTCCGCAAGCTGCGGTCCGTTCGACCCGCGGCCGAAAGCCGCATCCAGGTCGACCAGGTGGATCCAGTCCGAGCCCGCCTGTTGCCAGGCCATTGCCGCGTCCGCCGGGTCGCCGTAGCTCGTCTCGGTCCCGGCAGCACCCTGCACCAGGCGGACCGCCTGGCCGCCGGAGACATCGACGGCGGGCAGCAGCTCGAGCGCGCCGCGCGCGGCGATCATGCCAGCACCTCCAGCCAGTTGGCGAGCAGCGCCGCGCCCGCGTCGGACGACTTCTCCGGGTGGAACTGGGTGGCCATCAGGGGGCCATCCTCGACCAGCGCGAGGAAGGGCTCCCCGTGGGTGGTCCATCCGGTCAGCGGCCGCTCGGGCGTCCCCGGCCTGGCTGGCGGTGCCTGCGTCGCAGCGTAGGAGTGCACGAAGTAGAACATGGCGTCCCCGTCGATCCCCGCTAGCAGGCGGGAGGCGGAGGGACGGGCTACCACGTTCCATCCCATATGGGGAAGGACAGCAGCGGTCAGCTTCTGCACGACGCCGGGCCAGCAGCCCACACCTTGGGTTCTGGTGCCGTGCTCATCGCCTGTCTCGAAGAGGATCTGCATGCCCACGCAGATCCCGAGCACCGGGCGGGAGCCGGCCAGTCGCTTGCCGATGACCTGGTCACCGCCGACCGCCTGCAGCCCGGCCATGCACGCCGCGAACGCGCCAACGCCGGGCACCACAAGCCCGTCAGCGCGCAGCGCCGTGCCGGCGTCTGCGCTGACCTCGGCGTCAGCGCCGGCCCGTTGCAGCGCCCGCTGCGCCGACCGCAGGTTACCGGAGCCGTAGTCGAGCACGACCACGCGCGGCCGGCGGCTGGTCACGGCAGCTCCATTTCCAAGATCACGGTGACCCGGCGCAATGGTCGCCGGGTGCCTCCAGGCTACCGAGCGGGTCCGTCGCAGCTCGACCGCGGCCGATCCACGGCAGGCCGCCGCAGTTTCATCGGGAGCGGGCAGGGTAGCGGTTGCACTTACACCGAGAGGAAGTGAGTCATGTTTATCGGAATCGGGACGATTGTTCTGATCATCATCATCGTGCTTGTCATCATGTTCCTGCGCCGCGTCTGACCGTCGCCGCGGCGCGGCGCGCGCGAACTGTTCGCGCGGGCGGCAAGCTGGCGACTGTAACTCGGCTCGCGACGCCAGGAGACAACCGTGGACATCACCCAGCTGATCCTGGACGACCATCACGAGCAGCGCCGCCGCTTCGCGATGCTGGAGCAGATCGAGCCGTCCCACACCAGCGCACTGGCCGGTGTGTGGGCGCGGCTGGCGGTGTTCCTTGAGGTGCATGCCGCGGCCGAGGAAGAGATCTTCTACCCGGAGCTGCTCCGGCTGGCCATCGGCCCGCGCCCGGTGACCAGCGCGGAGCCAGAAACGCTCGACGCCATTCACGACCACAACGAGATCAGGGACTCGATCGCCGTGGTGGCCGGCCATTCAGTCGGATCCCCCGGCTGGCATGACGCAATCGCGGCGGTCAACCGGGCCAACGGCGATCACATGGCCGAGGAAGAGCGCGAGGGCCTCACCGACTTCCGCCGGGGTGCCAGCCTCCAGCTGCGGCACGAGCTGGCGGTGGCATTCGCCGACTTCGAGGCGCGCAACTTCGCCGGCGTGCGGCCGGTCGACAGGGACCCGGAAGCCTACGTGCGTCAGGTCGAGACCGCTGAGCGCGCGGGCCACATGCCAGGCTCGCTCGGCATCGGCGACCTGCGGAGCTAGCCCGCGATCGAGCCCGCCGCTTCCGCATCCCGACTGGTCTACGTGGTGACTCGGAGGGTCCGCGCCGGGGAGTATCCGTACTGCAGGTAGCCAGCGAGGTCAGACACGACCGCGCGGTAGGCGTACGTGCCGGCCGACGTGCCCTTGATCGTGAAGCTGAACTTTCCGCCGCTGCCCTCATGCGCGGTGGCTACGGTGTACCACCGCCCGGACCGCTCCACCTGCAGCTCGACCTTGCGGCCCTTCGCCGCCGGGCTGCCCATCCCGCTGCCAGTCGTTGAGTGCCCCTTGCTGATCGTCGTCGGCTTCAGGCTGAACGAGACGCTCTGGGTGCCGAGCACCGGATACCCCCAGGCGGCCGCGTCGGCGCTCGTGCCGACAACTAGACCGCTGCCGGCTGCGTCGAGAGCCGCGCCGAAGGTGTTGCTCTGGATCGCGTCTCCGAGATCCACTGGTGCGCTCCAGTGCGTGCCGTTCGATGTCGACAGCTCATATAGGTGGTACGGCCTGGCAGCGTGTGCTCTCTCGCTGAAGACGTGGATCCTGCTGCTGGCGTCCTGGTCGACGGTAAACCATTCGGCGCCGCCGCCCTTCGTTCCCGGCACTACGTGCGGCGCGCCGAATCTCGTGCCGTTGAACAACCTGAGCTCCAGGGCCTCACTTCCCCGTGTCTGCACTGTGAGCAGCGCGTCCGACGACATCGCGATGAGCTGCTCGTGGCTGAAGCTGCCAACGCGCTCGTATGACCCAGACGCGTTGAAGTTGTCACCCGGCGGCGCGAACGCGACGTAGGTCGTGTAATCGGCGCCCAGGTAATCGGAGGCGACCAGCGCGCCGCCCTTATAGCTGGCCACGGCGATGTCGGTCGCCTTCTTATTCGTGGCGATCGCGGTCGAGCCAGGCGGGCCGCTGGCGCCGACCGGGATGCTCTCGACCTCCGCGCCATTGGTGTCGAGGGACTGGCTGAAGACGATGTTGCCGGCGATCAGGGTCGCGGCGTCCACGCCCAGCGTGCCGACCCGCACCGGGGCCGGGAACGTCTTGCCGCCATCGGTCGACGAGAAGAGCAGGTCGCCGCCGGCCGAATTAGAGTCGCAGCAGGTCTCGGCGAGTATCACGACGTGGTTGGCCGACGGCACGAACACTTCCGGTACGCCGTACAGGGAGTCCGAGCCAAGCGGGCTGAGAGTCGTCTTCTGCGAGCACTTGCGCGCGCCGCGGTTCAGCAGGCACACCACGACCTTGCCGTTGCCGCTGGTGCTGCCGTAGGCCACGACCAGGGCACCGTCCGGCTCCATCGCGGCGCTGCCGCCGCCGTAGTTCGACGCGCCGATCTTGAAAGGCTTCAGCTCCGGCTGGGGATCGCCTTTGATGCCACCGGCCGGACGCGCGACGGCCGCCGCGCCACTCGGCGCAGTGAGCAGGCAGAGCAGGCCGGCAATGCTCAGCGCTAATGCAGATCGGCGCATGCGGGCCATATCGGACCCTCTTCCGTTGCAGCAACCAGGCGAATGAACTGTGTGCTCATTGAGGCTAGATGTCAGGCAACTGGCTTGGGAAGTACAGAAACCATGTAATCCAGGACTTGGTCTTAGAGGACGCCCTTCGTGCTCGGCACCGAGCCGCCGGACCGCGGATCGGGCGCGACGGCCGCCCGCAGCGCACGGGCGAACGCCTTGAACTCAGCTTCCACGATGTGGTGCGGGTTCCGCCCGCGCAGTACGTCGATGTGCACGCAGATGGCGGCCGAGTGCGCAAGCGACTCGAAGAAGTGCCTCGTCAGCGTCGTGTCGAAGGTGCCGATCAGCGGCGCCATGCCGTCCGGCTCGGTATGCACGACGTACGGCCGCCCGGACAGGTCGACAGCCGCGCGCACCAGCGTTTCGTCCAGCGGCACCAGCGCGTCCCCGAACCGGCAGATGCCGAGCTTCTCGCCGAGGGCCTCGCGCAGCGCCTGGCCCAAGGCGATTGCCGTGTCCTCTACCGTGTGATGTGCATCGACCTCAAGGTCGCCGCGGGCCTGGACGGTCAGGTCGAGCAGCCCGTGCCGGCCGAGCTGGGCCAGCATGTGGTCGAAGAACGGCACGCCCGTCTCGGCCCGGCCGATCCCGGCCCCGTCCAGGTTCAGCTCGACGAGCACCTGCGTCTCGCCGGTGACGCGGCCGATCCGCGCCGTCCTGGTCACCGCAGTACCCGTTCGGCGCGGTCGTCCACGATGCGCGTTATCTCAGCGAGGAACGAGGCCGTCTCCTCCGCCGTTCCGATGCTGACGCGCAGCCATCCGGGCGGGCCCGTTTCCCTGATCAGCACGCCGCGGTCGAGTAGTGCCTGCCAGATCTGATGCCGGTCGGCGAAGCGCCCGAACAGCACGAAGTTGGCATCGGAGTCCCCCGCCGTGAGCCCTAGCCCGCGCATACTCTGCACGAGCCCGTCACGTTCGGCCCTGATCGCGGCAACCGAGGACAGCAGCTCGGCGGAATGCCGTAGCGCGGCCAGCGCGACCGCCTGGGTCACCGCGGACAGGTGATAGGGCAGCCGCACCAGCAGCAGTGCCTCCGCGACCTGCGGATCCGCGGCCAGGTAACCGACGCGGGCGCCGGCCAGCGCGAACGCCTTCGACATGGTGCGGACGACCACCAGCCGCGGGAACCTCGGCAGCAGGGCCAGGGCGGTTTGCGACGGGTCTCTGGAAAATTCTGCGTACGCCTCGTCGACGACCACCATGCCGCGGGCTGTTGCGCAGACGGCCTCGATCACCGCCAGCGGAGTCGCCGCGCCGGTCGGATTGTTCGGCGATGTCAGGAACACCACGTCGGGCTGGTGGTGGCGGACCGCTGTGACGGCCTCGCCCGGATCGAGGCTGAAGTCGCTGGTCCGCTCCGCGGCTATCCATCGTGTCGCGGTCGTCTGGCTGATCAGCGGGTGCATCGAATAGGACGGCTCGAAGCCGAGTGCGCTGCGGCCAGGTCCGCCGAATGCCTGCAGCATCTGCTGGATGATCTCGTTCGATCCGTTGGCCGCCCAGGTATGCGCCGCCGTCAGGCCGTGCCCCAGATAACCGGCCAGGGCCGTCCGCAGGGCCACCGCGTCCCGGTCCGGGTAGCGGTTCAGGCCCGCGGCAACCTCGCCGACCGCTGCGGCGATGTCAGCGACCAGGGCCGGAGAAGGCGGGTACGGGTTCTCGTTGGTGTTCAGGCGGACTGGCACATCGAGCTGCGGCGCACCATACGGACGCCGCCCAGCCAGGTCCGCCCGGATCGGCAGGCCGGCCTGCACGCTCTCGGCCGTCATCGCTGTCCCCCAGCGGGCGGCACTCGCACCCGTACCGCCTGCACGTGCGCGGCCAGGTCCTCCGCGCCGCCGAGCGCGTCAATGTACCGCGCCGCCTCGGCCAGCGCCGGCTGATCGCACTCCACGACATGGACGCACCGCAGGAAGGACAGCACCGACAGGCCGCCGCAGTAGCGTGCCGTCCCGCCGGTCGGCAGCACGTGGTTTGACCCGGCCAGGTAATCGCCGAGCGACACCGGCGCCCACGGGCCGACGAATATGGCACCTGCGTTGCGGACGCGCCTGGCAAGTATCGCCGCGTCCCTGGCCTGGATCTCCAGGTGCTCAGGCGCCCAGGCATCGGATACCGCAATCGCGGCATCGGCGTCGTCGACGATCACGCACGCGGACTGCCCGGCCAGTGCGGCCTGGACCCGGTCAGCGTGCTTGGCCTGCGCGGCCGCCTTCGCCAGCTCGACGTCGACCCGGTCGGCGAGCGCGGCACTCGTGCTGATCAGCAGGCAGGCGGCCAGCGGATCGTGCTCGGCCTGCGCGACCAGGTCAGCCGCGATGAAGCTGGCGTCGGCGCCGTCATCGGCCACGATGGCGATCTCGGTCGGGCCTGCCTCGGCGTCAATCGCGACCCGGTCGCGGAGCAGCCGCTTCGCTGCGGCAACGTAGACGTTGCCGGGCCCGGTGATGACGTCGGCAGGCGGGCAGTCCTGCGTGCCGTATCCCAGCATCGCGATGGCCTGCGCGCCGCCTGCCGCGTGCACCTCCGTGATCCCGAGCAGCGCGCACGCCGCCAGGATCGCCGGGTGCGGCAGGCCGTCATGCGCGGGCTGCGGCGGTGACGCGACGGCGATCTCGCTGACGCCTGCGACCTGGGCCGGGATGACGTTCATCAGCACCGACGACGGGTAGGCCACGAGGCCACCGGGCACGTAGACCCCAGCTCGCCGGACCGGCAGGTACCGCTCGGTGACAGTGGACCCGGCAGCGACCGCTGTCCAGGTCTCAGCCGGGCGCTGGGCCTGGTGCACGAGCCTGGCGCGCCTGGCGGCCTCGGTGAGTGCCGCTCGCAGCTCGGGATCCAGGCCGTCCAGCGCCGCGGTCAGCGCCTCCCGGGGCACGATGGTGCTGGCCAGCTCGACGCCGTCAAAGCGAGCGGTGTACTCGCGGACCGCCGCGGCCCCGCGCACCCTGACGTCCTCGCAGACCGGGCGGACCTGATCGACGGCTGCGGTCACGTCCAGTGCGGCGCGGGGGAGCAGGGCCGAGAGCTCAGCCGCTGGCATCCGGCTCGGCGCCTGACCACGGAGATCTACTCTCCCCAGCACTGTGTTACTCGACAATCTGGGCTACTCGACAATCTTGCTGATCGGAATCTCCAGGATGTCGCGCCCGCCGGCCGCCTTGAGCGCGGGGATCAGCGTGTTCACCCCGCGCTTGGGCACGACCGCCTCGACCGCGTGCATATCGCCGCGGGCCAGCGAGGTGATCGTCGGCGAGGACATGGCCGGCAGGATAGCGGAGACCGCGGCGAGGTCGGCCGCGCCCACATTGAGCTTGAGCAGGACGTTGCCGCGGGCGCTGATGGCGCCGCGCAGCAGCAGCAGGACGTCTTCCATCGCCTCCCGCTTGGCCGGATCGGCGTAGGCGGCCGGATTCGCGATGAGCTCGGTGTAGCTGAGCAGCAGCGTGTCCAGGATCCGGAGGCCGTTGCGGACCAGCGAGGCGCCGGTCTCCGTCAGGTCCACGATCGCGTCCACGATGTCGGGCACCTTCGCCTCGGTCGCGCCATACGAGGGAATGACCACCGCCTTGACGCCGTGAGCGTCCAGGTAGCGGCGGGTCAGCGCCGGGAACTCGGTGGAGATCCGGATGCCTTCGGGCAGGTCGGCGGCCGATTGCCAGGGCACGGTTGCGGGGACGGCCAGCACCACCCGCACCGGGTCAGAGGTGGCCTTGGAGTACTGAAGCTCGCCCAGGGACTCGACGTCGGCGCCGGTCTCGGTGATCCAGTCCCGGCCGGTGATGCCGAAATCGAACAGCCCCTGCTCGACGTAAGACGGGATCTCCTGCGGCCGCAGGAACCTGACCCGCTCGATGCGGGGATCGTCGATGCTCGCGTGGTAGTCACGGTCCGACGACCTGCGCACAGTCAGGTCGGCGGCGTCGAAAAGGTCGAGGGTGGCGCGCTCGAGCGAGCCCTTCGGTATGACCAGCGATAGCAATGTGCAGCCCTTCAAGCGCGGGTCCCCGTGCCTGTACCCGGGCCAAGACTATCCTGGCAGGCTGAGCTGGCTCGGCGCGGTGCCAGCGGGCGCGGTGCCAGCGGGCGCGGTGCCAGCCGACACGGGGGCAGCCGACACGGTGCCAGCCGACATTGGGGCAGCGGGAAGGGCGGACCTGATGACGGGGGTCGCGGACGGCCGGAGCGAGCCGGCCCGCCTGCAGCATCCAGTCGGCCCGGATCCGCCAGCCGGCCTGGCCCTGCGGATGGACCAGAACCTGGCCGAGCACTCCACTCACCTGCATCGCGGCACGCCGGGCATGACCGTGCGGCAGACGGCCGACTTGCTGATCGCCGACAGCGGCCTGGACAACGACAGCGTCAACTTCGTCGGCGCGGCACGCTTCACCGCTGCGACGGCCCCGGCCAGGATCGCCGAGACCATTGCCGCGGTGGAGGAAACCGGCCGGCCGTTCGCCTGGCGGGTCGGCCCGACGTCGACTCCGGCCGGCCTGCGCGCCCTGCTGGCAGCCGCGGGCCTGCCGGCCGCCGGGACCGAGCCCGCGATGTGGGCCCCCCTCCGCAACGCGACAGGTCCCGGCTCGACGGGTTCCGGCTCGACAGGTCCCGGCGCGGCGGGCCTCGACATCCGGCAGGTAAGCAGTGCCACTGAACTGCGCGACTGGGCCTGGGTGCTGGCCGCGGGCAGTCATCCGCTCGCGCTCGGGCTGGTGGAGTTCTTCGCCCGGACCGCCCCGCGCGTCCTGGCGCCGGACTGCCCGGCCCTGCTGCTAGTCGGATATTCGGGCGGCAGGCCGGTCTGCACCGCCGAGGTCCTCCGCTACGCCGGGGTGGCCGGCCTGTACAACATCTCGACCCTGATGAGCTACCAGCGACGCGGTTTCGGTACGGCAATCACCGCAGCCGCCCTGCAGCTCGCGCGGCGGACGGGCGCAGGCACCGCCGTTCTGCAGTCGTCTGAGCAGGGCGAGCCGCTCTATCATCGCCTCGGCTTTACTGCCTTCGGCGAGGTAACCGAGCACCCGTTTCCGCGCTGACGGCCCGGCGGCCGTATTAGCCTGCGAGGATGGCCGACCTCGATGGCGTCAGGGCGTTCGCGCTGTCGCTACCGGGCGCCATCGAGGAACCGCATTTCGAGATGACCTCGTTCCGGGTTAACGGCAGGATTTTCACGACAGCGCCGCCGGATGGCAGTCACCTGCACATTTTCGTCGGAGACGACGAGATCGCCGCCTGCGTTGCGGAAGATCCGGGCGCGTTCGAGCCATTGCTCTGGGGCAAGCGGGTCAGGGGGCTGCGGGTCCGGCTGCCCGCCGCGCCGCAGGACCGGGTCAGCGAACTGGTGGAAGAGGCATGGCGCCGCAAGGCACCGGGGAGCCTCGTGGCTGAGCTCGAATCCCGCGGACGGATCGGCTGAGCAGGCGGCCGCCCTGGCCGTCGGGCAGCTAGGACGGCGGCGGCATCCGGACCAGGATGTCCAGGCCCCCTCCGGCGGGATTGTTCACGGTCATCGTGGCCCCGTGGGCGCTGCTGACCGACTTGGCGATCGACAGCCCCAGGCCGAAGCCCCCGCCTTCGCCTGTCCGGCCAGCCAGCCGGTAGAACGGGTCGGCCAGCGCGTCCACCGCCGAGTCCGGAATGACCTCGCCGCCGTTCGCGATGCGCAGGAACGCCATGTCGTCGTCGGTGCCAGTGCTGACGCGGACCCAGCCGCCTGTGACGTTATGCCGCACGGCGTTGTCGACCAGGTTCCAGACCATCCGCTCGACGAGGTGCGCGTCGCCGCGGATCGGCGCCGAGGCCAGGGTGGCCTGCAGGTCCAGCTCAGCCTGCTGGATGCCATCGCATGCCTGGTCCAGCGCGTCTTCCGCGAGCGCGGCCAGATCGAGCTGCTCTGCATGCTGGCCGCCCTGCTCGCTGACCGTCAGGGTCAGCAGGGCCTCGACCATGCGCTGAGCCTGCTCTGTCGACCGGCGCACGCGGACCGCCATGTCCTCTAGCTGGCGCTGGGTGCGGCCTGGCTTCGCCAGCGTGACATCGATCGCGGTGCGCATTGCGGTCAGCGGCGTGCGCAGCTCGTGCGACGAGTTGGCCACGAACTGCCGCTGCGCCGCGAAGGATCGATCCAGCCGGTCCAGCATGTCGTCGAAGGTGTCGGCCATCTCCCGCAGCTCATCACGGGGACCGGAGAGCGCCAGCCGCTCGCCGAGGTGGTCCTGTGCGGCACGCCTGGCCGTCTCCGTGATTGACCGGACCGGTTTCAGCATCCGGCGCGCAACAAGCCAGCCGATGCCGCCAGACGCTAGCGTCGTGATGCCGAGTCCGATGAGGGAGTAGGTGAGCAGGCTGTCGAGGGCGCGGCTGCGCTGGTCGGATGCGCCGGTCCGGATTCCTTCAGCGAACGCCTTCTGTTCGCAGCCCACGATCGCGCGCTTGCCTTTCTGGTCCGCAGCGCAGTTTGCCTGCACCTTCAGCGCCTGCTGCTTGGTGAGACCGCTATGGCCGCCGGTGCTGTGCAGGCTCGCGTCGACCAGCCCGTACGTCAGGCCAAGCAGGGCAGAGCCGGCCAGCAGGAACAGCGCGGCGAACGCTAGTGTCAGCCTGGGACCGATGCGCTGCGGTATGCACCGCCGGGCCACTCGCGCGAGTGCATTCACGGCAGCCGGTACCCGCTGCCGACGACAGTCTCGATCGGGTCTGGCTCGCCAAGCTTGCTGCGCAGCCTGCCGACAGTGACGGTCACGGTCCGGGTGAACGGATCGGCGTTCTCGTCCCAGACTCGCTCCAGCAGGTCCTCGGCGCTGACGACTGCCCCATCGGCGACCAGCAGCTCTTCCAGCACGCCTAGCTCCTTCCGGCTGAGCGGCACCGGCCGACCCGCCCGGCTCACCCGCCGCCTGGCCCGGTCGAGAACCAGGTCGCCGCGGACAAGGAGCGGCGGTGCGGCAGGCTCGCGCCGGGCTAGCGTTCGCACCCTGGCGACAAGCTCCGCGAACGCAAACGGCTTGGTGAGGTAGTCGTCGGCGCCGAGCATCAGCCCGTCGACCCGATCCGCGACAGTCCCGGCTGCGGTGAGCATGAGGATGCGAGCGCGCGCAGCCCCGGCGCCAACCAGGGTGGCGCAGACCGCGTCCCCATGGATTCGCGGCAAGTCCCTGTCGAGCACGACAACGTCGTATCGCGTCAGCATCGCCTTCTCGACGGCCGCCGATCCGTCGTAGGCCACGTCCGCGCCGATGCCCTGATCGCGCAGGCCGTCAGCGATGTCGTTGGCCAGCTCGACGTGATCTTCCACCACCAGCACCCGCATGCAGTCATCCTGCCCTCTGTGCGGTCACAGCGCGGTCACAGCCCGACCGCGTCCGCGTTCCGGACTCGGCGATCTGACCTGCCAGAACAGCGCACGGCGAGCTGCCGCACGGGATTGCCCGAGGCTTTCGCTGTGATCCCCGCGTGATCCCCAGTCCGCTACGACTGGCCTTGCTCGGCGCTCACCGGGCGCAGAAGGAGGTCACGATGACACAGCACCATGATCGAACGGCCCTGGCGAGGCCGAACACTGCCGGCGCCGCTGGCCTGGCGGCACGCTGCACCATCCTGGCAGCGGTTCTGGCGGCCCTGACCGCGGGGATCTTGGGGTGCTCAAGTGCCAGCGGCACCGGCCCGGGCGGCGCTCCAGTGGCGAGCCTGTCCTCCGGAGGACAGACCGGCCATCGACGGGTTGCGCAGCTCACGCAAGAGCAGTCGGACCTGGATATGGTCCACTTCGCAGCGTGCATGCGCAGCCATGGCGTCGCGATGTCAGACCCATTCCACCGGCCCGGCCACGCCGGCCTGAGCATCGACATGCCCACGCAGGATGCTGCGACCAGACCTGCCTACAGCGCTTGCACGCATTTCGTTCAGCCGATCATCCGGGCCAAGCAGGCCGGCGCCGCCGGGGCGCTGACGCCAGCGAGGCTCGCGGCGCTGACAAGCTACGCGGAGTGCATGCGCGGTCACGACATCAACATGCTGGACCCCGCTCCGGCAGGCGAGCTCAACCTTGGCAACGTGCCCGGCATTACCAGCGACTTCGGCCGGTACTCGCCGCAGTTCCGGGCTGCCGACACTGATTGCCGCCACTTCCTGCCAGCCGGCGTCAGCGATAACGGGACCGGGCCGTGACGGCCAGGCGGCCGGCCCTGGTGGCAGGCCTGGCCGGCGCAGCTGCGGTCGGCGCGGCCGCCACCGTCACGCTGGCGGGCGGCCAGGCCGGCCCGGCCGCGCCGCAACTACCGCGACTCGCCACCGCCACCGTAAACCAGACCACGCTGACCCAGTCCGCACTGACCGAGGGCACACTCGGCTATCAGGCCAGCGCTCCCGTGATCAACGCCATGACCGGCACGTACACCTGGCTGCCAGCGCCGGGCCGTACGATCAGGCCGGGCCGAGTCTTGTACCGGGTGGACGATCAGCCGGTCTTGCTGATGGCGGGCCGGGTGCCCGCCTGGCGGTCCTTCGAGCTCGGCATGACCAGCGGTCCGGACATCCGGCAGCTGACGGCGGCGCTGATCGCCGGGCACTTCGCCACCGGGCTGCTGACGGCGCCGAGCGACGACTTCACCGGGGCGACGGCCGTGGCGGTCGAGCGATGGCAGGCCTCGCACGGGCTCGTGCCGACGGGGCAGATCCCGCTCGGCCAGATCGTTTTCCTGCCGGGCGCGATCCTGGTCGGCGGCTGGCAGGCCGCAACAGGCTTGAGCGCCCAGCCGGGTCAGCAGCCCTACGAGGTGACTACCGACCGCAGGGTTGTCATCGTGCCGGTGACTCCGGACATGCCCGTCGTTCACGCTGGCCAGCGCGTCAGCATCATCCTGCCGTCGCAGGTCGCGACGCCCGGCCGGGTCACGAGCATCGGGCCGCTGTCCGCCGTGGCCAGCGCCAGCGCGGATGGTTACGGCAGCGCAGCTAACGCTGGCGCAGGCGGAAACGGCGGAACAGCCACGGCCGCGGCACAGGGAGCCACTTCGGTTCTGTACGTCAGGCCCGCGGACCCGGCGGCTACCGGCACCGGCGACGGCGTGGCGGTCCAGGTGTCGCTCGCTGTCCAGATCGTGCGTGACGCGCTGTCGGCGCCGGTTAACGCGCTTCTCGCGCTGGCCGGAGGCGGCTACGGCGTCGAGATCGTGCTGCCCTCCGGAGCACACCGCCTGGTGGGCGTGCACACCGGCATCTTCGCCGGCGGCCTTGTACAGATCAGCGGCTCCGGCCTGACGGCCGGCACCAAGGTGGTGGTGGCACAGTGATGGTGCTAGAGCTGTCCGATGTCAGCAAGGTTCATCCGGGGTCACCGCCGGTCACCGCAGTCAGGTCGCTCACGCTGACGGTCGAAGCCGGCGACTTCGCCGCAGTCATCGGCCCGTCCGGGTCTGGGAAGACTACGCTGCTGGCCCTCGCCGGGACGCTCGAACGACCGACGACCGGCTCGATCCGGGTCGCCGGCCAGGCGCTAGACGGCCTAGCCGACCGTGACGTCTCCGGCATCAGGGCGGCGAGCATCGGCTTCGTCTTCCAGCATTTCTTCCTGCTGCCTGGCTTGACGGCCCTCGACAACGTCGCGACCGGGCTGCTGTACCGAGGCACGGCCGCCGGGCAGCGGCGGGCCGCGGCCGCGGCCGCGCTCGAGCAGGTTGGGCTGAGCCACCGGGCCGGGCACCGGCCAGCCGAGCTATCCGGCGGTGAGCGGCAGCGGGTCGCGATCGCGCGTGCGATCGTCGGTGAGCCGGCGATCATCCTGGCCGACGAGCCGACCGGGAGCCTGGACACCACCGCGGGGGCTGGCGTCCTGTCGATCCTGGCGGGACTGAACAAGCGGGGGGTCACCCTGCTGGTGGTCACGCATAACCCCGATATCGCGGCCACCGCGCGCCGCACAATCCGGCTCCGGGATGGTGTGATCGAGCACGATAGCGAGGCAGCGTGACCGGCGGCGGGCGCGGGACAGCCCGTGCGGTCATGCGTCCAGCCGACTTGTGGCCGGTCGCAGTCGCCGGAATTATCATCCGGCCGGTCCGCAGTATGCTCTCCGCGCTGGGCATCGCGCTGGGCATCGCAACGATGGTGGCCGTGCTCGGGATCTCCGCCTCCAGCCGAGCTCAGCTAGTCGCCGAGATCGATGCGCTCGGCACCAACCTGCTGACCGTGACACCCGGCCAGTCGTTCGGCGGCCCCGGCGCCAGCTTGCCCGCGACGGCTCCGGAGATGATCGCCCGGATCGGCCCGGTCATCGATGCCGCAGCCATCGGCGACGTGGCGGCGAATGCTTACCGCAGCGACCGCGTACCGGCGGCCAACACCAACGCCATCAGCGTCTACTCAACCGAGCCCAGGCTGCTGCACACACTCCAGGGAAAGATGGCTCAGGGGACCTTCCTGACTGCGGCCACGGCTAGGTACCCGGCCGCCGTGCTCGGTCCCTACGCAGCGCAGGCGCTGGGCATCGACCGGGCGGACGGATCTGGCCTGGTGTGGATCGGGGGACACTGGTTCGCGGTTACCGGAATCCTGGATCCGCTGGCGCTGGCCCCGGAGCTTGACCGGGCGGTGCTGATCGGCTGGCCGGTCGCCCGTCAGCTGCTGCATGCGGGCGTCAGGCCGGCGCAGGTCTACGTCCGCACCAACCCTGCAAGCGTTCCGGCCGTGGAATCGGTGCTGGCAGCGACGGCAGACCCGAGCGCTCCGCAGAACGTCACGGTGACCGATCCGGCCGACGCGCTCATTGCGCGAGCAGATGCGACGACGGCCTTCCAGGGCCTGTTCCTCGCGCTCGGCGCCGTCGCGCTGTGCGTCGGCGGGATCGGCATCGGCAACGTGATGGTGATCGCGGTGCTCGAGCGCCGTAATGAGATCGGCCTGCGGCGTGCACTCGGCGCGACCCGCCGCCACATCAGCCTCCAGTTCGCGGCCGAGGCCGTCGTCCTTGCCGGGGCGGGCGGTGCAGCCGGTGCTGCGCTCGGCGCGATCGCTACAGCGGCGTTCGCCGCCGCCAGGCACTGGCACGCCGTCGTCTCACTGCCGAGCCTTGGCGGGGCGGTCGGCGTCGCCCTCGCTGTCGGCGCCCTCGCCGGGCTTTATCCGGCGGTCCGGGCGGCGCAGCTTCCGCCTGCCGAAGCGCTGCGGCTGGGCTAGCGGCCTGTGCACCCACCACGGTGAGCGGGCAGCTCCGACGCGGCCGCGCGGCTAGGCGACCGTCAGCTGATCGCGTCCGGCTGCGGCTGCTTGACCACCGGCCGCCCAGTCACACGGGGCCGGGCGACTGAGCCCCGGCGCAGGAGCAACGCGGCGAGCGCCGCGGCGACACCCGCTCCTGCAATGGCGTACCAGCCGTGCCTGAAGGCGGTCAGCTCGGCCGCAGCTCCGTGCGGGCTGCCGAGCACCGCGACCAGCATCGCCACGCCGACGGCGAAGCCGACCTGGCGCAGCATGTTGACCACGCCGGAGCCGGTAGCGAAGGACGGTGGCGGCAGCGACGAGGCCGCGGTCGACATCAGAGACGGCAGGGTCAGGCCGACGCCGATCCCGGTGATCAGCATGCCGGGGAGTATCTCCAGGTAATTCGGCGTGAGCTGGACCGCAGCCGCCCACCAGCCGACGCCGGCAGCGAACACGGTTGCGCCCGCGCCGATGACGAAGGCTGGCCCGTGGCGGGCCAGCAGGCGCCCGGTGACCACGAACGAGAACAGCGGCACCATCGCCGGACCGGGCGCGACGGCGAGACCGGTCTGCAGCGCCGACCATCCCCAGACGTCCTGCATCCACAGCACGATGGACAGCAGCATCGCCCCGAACGACACCGAGAACAGCAGCGTCGCAAGTGAGGCGCCGGAGAAGGTGCGGACCCGGAACAGGGCAGGCTCGATGAGCGGGTTATGGTGCCGCGCGCAGCGAAGCGCGAACAGCCCGAGCAGGATCACCGCCGCTGCCAGGACTGCGACCGTGCGGCCCGAGCCCCAGCCCCAGTCACCGCCGCGCACCAGCCCCAGGGTGAGGCCGCCCACGCCGGCCGTGACCAGCAGAGCCGACAGCTCATCCGGCCGTGGGCCAGGGTGACCTGCGACGTCCGGCAGCTTCCGCCATCCGATGATGAGAGCGGCCACCCCGATCGGCACGTTGACGAGGAACACCCACCGCCAGCTCGCGGCGACCAGCAGTCCGCCGATGACTGGCCCGAGCGCGGCGGCCATGCCGCCGGTAGCGGTCCAGGCCCGGACCGCGCCGCCGCGGCGCTCTGCCGGGTAGCTCGCCAGCACGAGGCCAAGCGATGTTGGCGTCAGCAGGGCGGCGCCGGCAGCCTGGACGAGCCGGAAGGCGATCAGCATCGGCACGCTGACGGCAGCGCCGCAGGCAGCTGAGCCCGCCGTGAAGACCGCCACGCCGATCAGGAAGCCGGTCTTCCGGTTTCGCTGGTCTGCCAGCCGCCCGGCCAGGACCAGAAGCGCCGCGTACACGATCGCGTAGCCGTTCAGCACCCACGACAGCGTGCCGAGGTCGGGTTCATGCAGGTCTGCGGCGATCTGCGGCAGTGCCACGTTCACGATGAACAGGTCCAGGCTGGCCATGACCACGCCGGCGCACACGATCACGAGGATCTGGCCCGGCCGGATGGTTCGGGCAGCGCCGGCGTGAGCAGGCTGGCTTAGGGTAGTCATAGCCAGACCTTACCTAGCTGGCTTAAGCTTTCACAAGTCAGATAGAGTGAGGTTCGTGGGATCGTCGACTGAGGCCGCTCACACGGTGCGGATGACCGGACCGCTGTTCCCGCGCGGCGCATGGCAGGCCACCAGCTGCTCGATGGCGCGCGCCCTCGAGGTCGTCAGCAGCAGGTCCGCCCTGCTGATCCTGCGCGAGGCTTTTTACGGGACGACGAGATTCGACGACTTCGCCGAGCGAGTCGGCATCAGCGAGCCGGTCGCTGCCGCCAGGCTCAGGGACCTTGTCGACGAAGGCCTGCTGGAGCGTGAGCCCTACCGTGAGCCAGGCCAGCGCACCCGGATGGCCTACCGCCTGACCGAGAAGGGCGCCGAGCTGCTGCCGGTCCTGGTATCGCTCATGCAGTGGGGCGACCGCTGGCTGGCCCCGGCCGGGCCGCCGGTGCTGCTCAGGCATCGCGAGTGCGGCGAGACTGTGCATGCGCAGCTGCGCTGTACTGCCGGGCACCAGGTGTCCGCCGACGACCTCGAGCTCGCCGTCGGGCCGGGCCGTTCCGCAGGAGTGCATGAGTAACTGCACGTCGCCGGGTACATAAGCGGAGTCATGAGCCCGGCACGCAAGGACGCCGACGAGAGCCCCGCAGCGAGAGCCAAGGGCCTGGTTCACCGCGTTGACCGGGCGCAGCAGCACTGGCCATGGATTGCAGTCGCGGTAGCAACGTGGAAGAAGTTCAGTGACGACCAGGCCGGCAATCTTGCCGCGCTGGTCGCCTACTACGCCTTCGCCTCGATCTTCCCGCTGCTGCTCGTGGCCGTCACGATCCTGGACATCGTGGCCAGCCACTTTCCCAAGCTCGGCGCCAAGCTGCTGACCGCACTGCACGACTACCCGGTGATCGGAACTCAGCTCAGCAGCACCATGAAGCACGGCGTCAGCGGGACCGGGCTGGCGCTCGTCATCGGCATCCTGCTGACCCTGTACGGAGCTCGCGGCATCGCCACCGCCATGCAGAACGCGCTGAACTCAGTCTGGCAAGTACCGCAGTTCCGGCGGCCCCGTTTCCCCAAGAACCTGATCCGCAGCCTCGGTCTCATCGCCGTGCTCGGGCCCGGCCAGATCATCACGGTCGCGCTGTCCACCGTCGCCGGCGGAACCGGTCACCTTGGCGGAGTGTTCGCCAAGGTCGCCGCTTTCGCCGTCGCGCTCGTGCTGAACATCGGCCTGTTCTGGGTCGCCTTCCGGCTTGCCACTGCGGCCGAGGTCGCGACGCGCGACCTGCGGCTGAGCGCGATCCTGGCCGCAATCGCTTGGCAGCTGCTCCAGCTTGTCGGCGGCTTCTTCATCGGTCACCAGACCAATAGCAACTCGGCTTACGGCGTATTCGCGGTCGTGCTCGGCCTGCTCGCCTGGTTCTATCTTCAGGCGCAGATCACCTTGTACCTCGCCGAGCTCAACGTGGTACGAGTCCTGCGCCTGTGGCCGCGCTCTCTCGCGCCGCCGCCGCTGACTGCTGCGGACCTGGCCGCCTACCAGCGCTATGCGGAGGCGACCCAGCGCCGCCCGGAGATCGAGATCCACGTGCGGGCGCCGGAGACCGAACCCGGCGGCAGCCCGCCCGCCCCGCAGTAAGCTGCGAAGCGGACGTTCCGCAACGCCGAGGAGGCACCATGCCGCTGTTCTCCAGCCAGCAGAATCAGAGCACGGCAACGTGGGAGCCGGAGGCCGCCGACACCCGGCTCGCCCAGACGGCCGGCGCCAGCCCGGCCGGCGTCTTTACCTCCGACCTGTCAGTGTCGGAGTACGTTCTGCTGGGCGAGGCCGGCTTCGAGCCACTGGGTTTCGTCATCGGCTCGTCGATCTACCACGTCGGACTGCAGGTTGGCCGCTGGAGCCAGAACCAGGAGCTTCAGGTCCTCACTCAGGCCATGTACAACGCGCGAGAGCTTGCGATGACCAGGATGCGCTCCGAGGCCGACCACCTCGGCGCCGACGGCATCGTCGGCGTGGATCTGCGGATGCAGATGTACGCATGGGGCCAGGGCTGCCTGGAGTTCGTCGCGACCGGCACCGCGGTCCGTCATCTGGCCGGCACAGGCGCGCACCGCGCGCCCGACGGCCGCGCGTTCACCTCTGACCTGTCCGCACAGGACTTCTTCCGGCTGCTCGCGGCCGGCGCGGTGCCGGTGGCGTTCGTGCTCGGCACCTGCGTCTACCACATCGCTCATCAGAGCGCGATGCAGGCGCTGCGCCAGACCGGGCAGAATCAGGAGATGATCCAGTTCACCCAGGGCGTTTACGAGGCGCGCGAGCTCGCGCTCACCAGGATGCAGGTCGAGGCCACGCAGGCCCAGTCGTCTGGCATCGTCGGGGTGACGGTTGAGGTGAAGAACCATGTCTGGGGCGAGCACGCCACCGAGTTCCTTGCCACCGGCACCGCGATCCGGAGGCTCAGCGACGAGCACCGGCTGCCGGAGACCTCGCCGAAGCCCACGTTCACCCTCGGACTGGACGCCTGACCGCCCCGTCGCTGACAACTCCGGCACCTGCCACTATGACGCCGGATAGGTCTGCTAATGCGGCGATGCCGGCAGGAGCGGCGGCGCGCCGATCGTGCAGTTGATGGGCGCTTCTGGCTCCGGTGCCGGGCCGCCGGCCGGGCGCAGCACGTTGTTGTCGATCAAGGTTGCCGCGAGCACCGCGGCAATCAGCAGTGTGAGCGCGCAGATTATCGTCGCCAGATCGAATCCGTGATTGAAACGCGCTGGCTGGCGGTAGCTCGCAGCACCCAGGCCGACGGCCGCCGGGAGCGCAGCGACCGCGACCAGACTCGCGGCCCGTGCGACGGCATTGTTCACGCCGCTGGCCACCCCGGCGTGGCGGACATCCGCGCTGGCCAGAACGGTCGCGGTAAGCGGCGCAACGGTCAGGGTCAGGCCGAGGCCGAAGATGACGACGGCAGGAAGAACGTCGGTGAGGTAGTCGGCCCGTGGTCCGATCCGCGTCATCAGGGCCATTCCGATCGCGAGACCGGTGATGCCGATTGTCAGCAGCCAGCGGGGCCCGAACCGTTGCGCGAGCCTGCCCGAGCGCGCGGACAGGGCCAGCATCAGCACCGTCACCGGCAGGAGCGCTGAGCCAGCCTTGAGCGGCGAGAACCCTGCGACGACCTGCAGCTGCAGCACCAGCAGGAACAGCAGCCCGCCGAAGGCACCGTAAACGAGGAACGTCACGATGTTGATCGCCGTGAACTGCCGGGACGCGAACACGTCGAGCGGCAGCATCGGGGGGACCTTCTCCGGCGCTCGCGTCCGGCGGCGCTCGATCACGATGAACCCGGCTGCTGCCGCGATACCGGCAATCGCCGCTACGGCGACGGCGACGTGCTGGGACGGATCCGCCGACTCGATCAGCGCGTACGTAATGCCGGCCAGCGCAAGCGCCGTGAGGACGGCACCGGCGACGTCGAACCGCCCGCGGGCCGCGTCGTCCTTCGTCTCGGGGACGTGCCGAACCGTCACGGCAACGACGATGACTGCCAGCGGGAGGTTCAGCAGGAAGACCCAGCGCCAGCCGGCTGTCTGGACGAGCCAGCCCCCGAGGATCGGGCCGATCGCTGAAGCGACTCCTCCGAGGCCAGACCAGGCGCCAACAGCCTGCGGCCGGTCGTCGGGAGCGAAGGTCGCCTGGATGATCGCGAGTGAACCGGGCGTAAGCAGCGCTCCGCCGACACCCTGCAGTACTCGTGCGCCGATCAGCACGCCGATATCGGGTGCAAGTCCGCACAGCGCTGAGGCCAGCGCGAACCAGACCACGCCGATCACGAACACCTTGCGGCGCCCGAGCCGGTCGCCGAGCGAGCCACCGAGCAGGATCAGCCCCGCTAGGGTGAGCGTGTAGGCGGTGACTGTCCACTGCAGGCCGCCCAGCGACGCGTGCAGGTGCCGCCCGATCGTGGGCAATGCGACGTTGACGACGGTCGAGTCGAGCATCACCATCGCGCTGCCAAGGACGGTTGCCGCGAGCACCCAGCGACCCTTGGTACTCCCTGTCCGCAACTGCGGAATCTGCGCGATAACCTCGCCGTCGCTCATCTGGCGATCTTCTCATCAGAACCGGCAGCTGGCGTAGACCTCGCGGCCTGCCGGTCGACGACAGCGATCGCCCGCGGGTCAGGTAACCCGCGGGCGATCCTGAGGAGCGGCTCGCGGCCGCATCCGGTCTGGTCCTAGCGTCGGCTGCCCGGCGGGCTGGCTGGTCCCCTGCCCTCGCCGGGCTCGCCTGGCCCGGCAGAACCAGGCCCGGCTGGGCCGGCCTGCCCGGCCGGCCCAGCCGATCCGGCAGGTGGCTCCGGCTGGGCGCTGGTGGCCCCAGCGCTGCCCGCGCCGGTACCGGACACCACCCGCGTCGTCCCGGGTGGCATTTCTCTGGTTGTGGCGGCAGCCGGGCCCGTGGCGGCCACATCCGCCTCGTCGGCTGCGGACATCGTCATGGTGTGCTCAGCCCTGAGGTCGCCGACGGCCTTGGACGGCGCCACGCCAACCTGGTGGAACAGCACGAAGATGCCAGCTGCCAGGATCGCTCCGACCAGCGGTGCGATGAGGAACAGCCAGAGCTGGCTGAACCACGCGCCACCGACAACGATCGCCGGGCCGAAGCTCCGGGCCGGGTTCACCGATGCGCCGTCGATCGGGATGCCCATGATGTTGACAAGAGCCAGCGCGAACCCGATCACTAGCCCAGCAACCGGCGCACTGGCTCCCTTGCGGGTCGCGCTCAGCACCACGAGCACGAACGTGGCAGTGATGATCACCTCGATCAGGAAGGCGCCGCCTGCCGACGCGTGCAGCAACGACAGCGAGCCATAGCCGTTTGCGCCAAGCCCGATCCTGGGCCTGACATAGAACGGCGAGCTATGCATGACCCACAGCAGAAGCAGGGCGCCCAGCAGGCCGCCGATCAGCTGAGATACCCAGTAGCCGACGAGATCGATCACGTTCATCCGCCGGGCCAGGAAGGCACCGAGGGTCACGGCTGGATTGACGTGACAACCGGATATCGGACCGATCACCGCCACCAGGCCGGTGAGGACCAGGCCGAAGGTGAGGCCAGTCAGCAGGATTCCTGCTGCCACGCTGCTGCCGAAGGCACGGAAGCCAAAGGTGACGGTCGCCATGCCAGCGCCAAAGAACACGAGCAGCGCCGTGCCGAGCAGTTCGGCGCTGTACCTGCGCGCCATACTCGCGTCGATCGTGACAGAGCCGGAATCGGGCCCCGAGGCCCCGAAACCAAGTCTCTTGCGTCCGGAGCCGGGCTCTACTTGCTCGGAGCGCGTTTCCGCCTCCGTGCCCGCCGACCTGAGCGCCATGTGCCACCCCCAGTTCGCATCGTCCGGGGCCTTTACCTGACTGGTATTCCCACTGGCGGTAGCCACAAAGCTACGTATCGTGGCCGAACCCCCTCGGCGTTTGGCAAGCGCGTCGGGCCACGAGGCTCACGCTCAGATACCTAGGCTCACTTTGTATTAGTCTCGAACGCCCAAATAGCCATAGAACCTATGCCAAAGCGACTGAGATCGTTACAAAGACAGGCTAGGTATAGGAACAAAGGTTACTTACCGCTCACTTAGTGGCGGCGCAGCGGCGAAACCGCGCCGCTGATGAGGCCGCCTGCGCTGTGGCTCGGACGGTCGATGGCCAGGCGTACGAGCAGGCTGCCTACAGACCGGGCCAGGCATGGACAGGCTGATTAGTCGCTATTCGCTCGATATAGCCCTGCGTCATACGGCGGAGCGCTGCACGTCGGTCGGCCCGGCCCCGCTCAAGGCCGCGCACGGCCTCGACCTGCCACGTGGCACCGGTGCGTCCGGTGAGGCAACGCTGCTCGATGATCCCGAGCAAGCGGTCGGCGTCGTGCGAGTCGACGCCCCACCGGCGCAGCCCTTCCCACGCTTGCGGCAGCAGCCGGCGCAGGGTGAGCTCGGTAACCGGCGCCTCGCCGATTCCCGGCCAGTAGACGCGTGCCTCGATTCCGTGCCGCGAACCTTCCGCCAGGTTGTCCGCGGCAGCCGCAAACGACATCTGGGTCCACACCGGACGCTCGGTCTCGGCGAGCGCTCTGATGAGCCCGTAGTAGAAAGCCGCATTTGCTACGACGTCGGCGACAGTCGGCCCGGCGGGCAGCACCCTGTTCTCCACCCGCAGGTGCGGCCGGCCGTCCTCGACCGCGTAGACGGGCCTGTTCCAGCGGTACACCGTCCCGTTGTGCAGGGTGAGCTCGGCGAGCTGGGGCGCTTCCCCGCTATCCAGCGCGGCCGCCGGGTCCTCATCCTCACGCAGCGGGAGCAGCGCCGGAAAATAGCGAAGATTCTCCTCAAACAAGTCAAAGACGGAGGTAATCCACCGTTCGCCGAACCACACTCGCGGCCGCACGCCCTGCTGCTGCAGCTCTTCCGGCCTGGTGTCTGTGACCTGCTGGAACAGCGGAATCCTGGTCTCCCGCCAGAGTTCGCGGCCGAAGAGGTATGGCGAGTTAGCCGCCAGCGCAACCTGGATGCCGGCCACGGCCTGGGCCGCATTCCAGTAGCTGCCGAAAGCTTCCGGGCTGACCTGAAGGTGGAACTGAACGCTCGTGCAGGCGGCCTCGGGCATGATCGTGTCGACGTGCGTCAGCAGCCGCTCCGTGCCGTCAATGCAAATCCGCATGTCCTCGCCGCGGGCCGCGATCATCTGCTCGTTCAGCAGCCGGTACCGCGGGTTCGCCGACATCGCCTCGTCGGTGACGTCAGACTGCCGCAGCGATGGCAGGATGCCGACCATCACCAGCCGGGCTGCCGGTCTCCTCAGACCGCGCGGCGGCGCGCGTCAGCTTCCCCTGCAGGTCACGTTCGAGGGTGCTGAGCGCGTCGCGACCGAGCTGCCGGGGCGGCAGGTTGAGCTCCAGATTGAAGCGGCCGAGCTCGCTGGCAAAGCTGGGATCGCCGATGGCCGCCAGCACCTTGGTGTTCGTCATGGTCGGCATCCCGTCCGCGTCGACCAGGTACAACTCGACCTCCACGCCCATCTGCCGTGTCTCGGTGTCGAACCGGGACTCCCGCAGCATCCGGGCGAAAACGTCAAGGCATTGACGGACCTTCTCCCGGTAAGCGCGCCGATCTTGCTGACTAACAGTGATGGACGGGACATCCCTGCCCATAAATGACCCCTCCAACTGCGTCCTGGGCGGGGGACTCGGTTCCACATTCGCACGTAACAGTGCGCCTGACCAGGTGTGTCCGGGTCTCGTCGTGAATAAGCACGAAGCGAGGCTGCTGCACGCCTGATGAAACCTATTATAATAACCGGATTAGTAAGAATCCCTCGTCGGAGTTCTCTACCGCAGGTCAGCCAGAACTGGCTCTGAGGGGGTGAGATGGCGCCCGAAGCAGGAACAGCTGCAGGCCCGAGCGGATGCGCGCCCTTGGTCAGCGAAAGCTATGCCCAGGCGGCCGCGATCAGGCCCGAGGTGAGCTCGCGCGGCGTGTTGCCCAAGTGGGACACGTACAGCGCCTTGCCCGCGAGGTACAGCAGCCACTTGCCGTCAGCGCTGGCGTCCAGGCTGACGTGGTCGAGGTTGGGGTACCCGATCGCGACCTGGTGGACGAGGGCCCCGGCCGTGCTGACCTCCCACATCAGGCGCGACGTATTGCGAACCGGAACGCCAGCGCAGCAGGCGCGGCTCACGAACAGGTTGCCGTCTGGCAGGAAGACGCCCTCACGAAGATAACTGTCCTGTGCGCTAGGGCTACCGGTCGTCGGCACATCCGCGGTGCCCGGTCCGGACAAGTAGTACTTCGCCTGGGACGTGTCGACGATCACCAGCGCCCAGCCCTCGTTGTCCTCCACCGACAGGGCGGAGACGGCAAGGTGGTCATTGTCGGCCGACCACGACAGGTGCGAGATCGGCGCGGGCAGTCCGCTGTCCTGGCCGGATGGCACCATCGCCAGAGACGTGGTCGAGCCTGAGCTGAGCGTGCGGATGTCAAGGTGGTACAAGGGCACCAGGTCTGAGTTGGCCGGCAGGCAGCCCGTGGTGAGGCTGGGCTGCTCGGCATAGGCGAGCTTCGTGCCGTCCGGGCTGACGGCTGGCAGGCTGCCGGCGGCTATCACCGCCGCAGTCCCGCCCGCGACCGGAATTGACTCGACCGAGTTTGAGCAGCCATGCCTGACTGCGAAGTACACCATCCCGGTGCTGGACACCGAGATCTCGTCGCCGATTACATGCGATGGCACCAGCGTCTGCGAGACAGTGCCGGTCGCCGGATCCAGCGTGACGAGTGCGCCTTTCTTCGTCACCGCCACGATCGCGGGCGAGGTCACCGTCGCGGCGCCGGCCGGCGTACTTGCCGAGGCCGATGTGCTCTGGATGACCGTGACCGTCGGCGCCGGGGACGGCGAGCCGCCCCCGCAGGCGGTCAGCCCGGCCGCCACGGTCACTGCACCAACGAACAGGCCAGCGAATCTGAAGGCAGGCATCTGGGGCACTCCACCTTGGGCTCAGCAATACTTACCGGCGCGCGAGGCCGTTACCAACAGCAAAGAGGAAAGCGGTCACGATCGTGGCAGCGCCTGGAAGCGCTCGGCAATAGCTATCCGCAAATGTGCGCGAACCGTAAGCACCCGCTGGCGACGGACAAGCAGCCGCAGCCATGATGAAGTGTGCATCCACCGTACGGTGACGGCTCCGGCCAGGACACCTACGACGAGGTCGTGCAGTTCGGCAAGGACCGTTCACCTGGCGGCCGCTGGCTGCCTCGCATCGCGCTGGCGTGCCTCGTCCTTGCCGCGATCATCGCGCTCGTCGTGCGCGGCGCTGGTCATCAGTCCCGGCCTGCCGCCAGGACTCCGCCGCCCCCGGCCATTCGCGTCATCACGGTCGGCCACCGGCTGCTCGGCGTGACCGCGGGCTGGGAGCTGTTCGCCAGGGGGCCTGACGACCTGATACGAGTGCAGCTGGCCCAGGGCAAGATCTTGGTCACCTACGTGCCGTCATTGGAGTCGGCGGACCCGAATGTGGCCTTCCTGATCGGACCGCATGAGGTGCTCATCAGGTCGACCGACCTCGTGCCCGGATACGTCGTGCCTGACGGCGCCCAGGCCCGGCCGCTACCTGGATCGCTGGCCGACGGCGGTCCGCTAGTTCCTGGTCCGGCGCGCGCCCAAGCCGGGTGGGTCATGACCGGCTTGCCGGGCTACCCGGCGCTGTCCCTGATTTCGCTGAGCGGTCGCCTGTCGGGACCGACGATCCGGTTCCCGCCAGGCGGTCCGCAGCTGCCCGCAACCGCAGTCTCGGACGGCCGGGGATACGTCCTGGTGGACACCGGGAGCTCCAGCGCCTACGACGCCGGGCCAGGCTGGGACCGAGTAGTTCCCGGCACGGTGATCGCCGTCGGGCCTGCTGCGTGGCTCGTGGTCACCTGCGACGCGCGGAACCAGCGCTGCCGCAACGCGGTCGTGGACACATCCGACGGCGCCCGCCGGCGTCTGCCCGGTCCGGCCGCAGGTTTCCCGTATACGTTCCAGTGGCCGCCGACCGGCGTGATCGCGCCCGATGGCAGCACCGCCGCCGTCGCGGAAAGCAGCCGCCTTGGTCAGCTGACTGTTCACCTGATCAACCTGCACACCGGCGCCGGGCGCCGCATTAAGATCCCGCTCGGCGCCGACCTCGGGAGCCCCCTCGGCGCAGACCTCAGTGATCAGTCGATGGTGTGGTCGCCAGACAGCCGCTGGCTCTTCGTGGCCGCTGCCGATGGCAAGCTCGTGGCGGTCGACGCCAGCACGGGCAAGGCCGAGCGCCTGCCGGTATCGCTTCCGGCCGTCACTCAGGTTGCTATCCGCACGTAACTCAGCCGTGCGTGGCACGCTCGCCGGGCAGCGCGGCCGCCATCCGGTGCACCGCTTCGGCCACCAGCTCCGGCGAGGTGCCGATGTTCAGCCGGGCGAAGCCGCTGCCCTGGCTGCCGAAGTCGGGACCGGGACTGAGCGCGACCCGGCCCGCAGCCAGGAACGCAGCGGCAGGGTCGGCGCCGAGGCCGATGTCGCGGCAGTCAAGCCAGGCCAGGAAGCTCGCCTGAGGGCGCCGGTACCGGACGCCCGGCAGATACTGCGCGAGCAGGTCCGCTAGCACCCTCGCGTTCTCGTCGATCTGGGCGACGGCGGCGTCGAGCCAGGACCGGCCGCGCCGCAGTGCGCCTATCGTCGCGTGCACGCCGAGATGTGAGGCGAGCAGCGCGTCCCAGCGCAGCCTCAGGATGGTCGCGGACTCCGCGTCACCGGCGACGGCAAGACCGCACTTCACGCCGGGGATGTTCCAGCCTTTCGTAGCTGACGTGAAAATGACGGCCCGGCGGGCGGCCGGATGCTCGAGCGTGTGGAACGGCACGTGCCTGGCACCCGGCAGCACCAGCGGCGCGTGGATCTCGTCGACGAGCAGCGGCACGCCCCGGCGGTCGCACAAGCCGGCGACAGCGGTCAGCTGCTCGGCCGACCAGACGCGCCCGAGTGGATTATGCGGATTGCAGAGCAGGTAAGCGCCGGTCCCCGGCAGCGTGAGCGCGCGATCTATGGCCTCCAGATCGAGGTCGTAGCTGCCATCGGGGCCAGCGGCCAGCGGCGCCTCGACCACTTGCCGGCCAGCGAGCTCGAGCCGGAAGAAGAACGGCGCGTACACCGGCGGGTTGATCACGACGCCTCCGCCTGCCGGAACGAGCGCCTGGACGACCTCGATGATGCCGGTCATGACGTCCGGGATGGCGAAGACGAGATCAGGATCGGGCGACCATCCGCCAAGCCGGTCGGCCGCGAACTCGGCGAACGCCTCGCCCATCTCGCCCTTGTGCGGGTAGCCCAGGTCACCAGCGTCGAGCGCGGCCCTGATGGCGTCCTTGACCGCGTCGGCCGGATCGAAATCCATCTCGGCAACGAAAGCAGGCAGGACGTCGGGCGGATAGGTCCGCCACTTATGACTCGTGCGCTTATGCAGGCTCGCCAGCGAGCAGTCGCCGAGAACGGGATCCACCCTGCGGATGGTAATGCGCCATACTGCGATTTCGCGCGTGCCTGCCGCAGACGGGCGGCTGCAGCCGAGCAGACCTCGTTCCCGTGGCCTACGTTTCCTGCCCGCCAATTTCGCCAGTCAGGTAGCGGTCGATGGTCGGGCCGATGGCGACGGCCAGTTCCTCCGGGCTTGCCTCGGCCACCGGACCGAACCGCAGGACGTAACGGCCGAGGGCGAGACCAAGCATCTGTGAGGCCACGAGTGATACCCGGAACGGGGTACGTTCGGGGTCGGTGCCGCCCGCGACGCTCGCCACTGGCCGGAGGATTGCCGCGGCGATGAACTCGCGTAGCGTGGCCGCCGCCTGCTCGCTGGTGAGGGCGGATCGCAGCATCGCCTGGAACGCGCCGCGCACCTCGGCGCTCTCCCACACCGCCAGGGCGGACCGGACCAGATGGGTGCCGAGCGACTCGGTCGGCTCACGCCGGGCCAGGGCTGCTCCGATGACCTCGCTCGGGATGAAGGGCAGCTGCATCGCGGCCGCGAACAGGCTCTCCTTGCTCCCGTAGAAATGGTGCACGAGAGCCGGGTCGACGCCAGCCGCCGCGCCGATCGCGCGGATCGTCGCGCCGTCATACCCGTGCGCTGCAAACTGCGCGCGCGCTGCCTGGAGGATTGCGTCCCGGGTGCCGCTGTCACCAGCACGGCGGCCGGTCCGGGCGGCTGGGCGAGTCGCCGGCCGCCTGGGCCTCCGCCGGGCGGGCTGCGTCACGCTGGCACTCCGCGCCGGCCGGATGCGAGGACGAGGTCGAAGAACCGTTCCTCGAGGGTCGCGGGCTCGGTGCCGACGTGGCAGCCGTCCGGCAGGACGCGCCGCACCTCGTCCGGGCTCGCACCTGGCACGCGCAGGACGCGCCCGGCGAGCGAGACTGGCAGGCCGGCTTGCTCAAGCCGGGCGAACGCGGCAGCCCAGTCCGCTGCTTCCACAACAGTGACCTCCGCCTGGCCGATGATCTCAGCGACCGTTCCAGCCGCCACGACCGAGCCGTCTGCCATGATGATCAGCCGGTCACACTCCCCCGCCTCCTCCATGTAGTGAGTCGACACCAGCGCTCCAGCGCCAGCCTGCACTGCGTCCGCGATCGCCTGCCAGAGCCTGGCGCGGCCGAGCGGATCTACGCCCGACGTCGGCTCGTCGAGTATCAGCAGATCGGGCTCATGTGCGAGCGCCTGCGCGAACGCCGCTCGCCGCTGGATGCCCAGCGGCAGCCGGCCTACCGGTATACGGGACCGGCCAGGCCGGGCAAGCGATTCGCTGAGCCGTACCTCCGATCCGGCCCGGACGCCGAACACCGCGGTCGCGAACTCCATGTTCTCCGCGGGGGTCAGGTCCTCGTACAGTCCGAGGCCTTGCGGGACATAGCCGATCCGGCGCCGGGTCTCGCGGCCCGGCGACTCGCCGAGTAGCAGAACCTGGCCCGCGCTCGCCGGGATCAGGCCGAGCAGCATCCGGATCAGCGTCGTCTTGCCGGCGCCATTCGCTCCGAGCAAGCCGACGATCTCGCCAGAGCGAACCTGGATGCTGACATCCTTGACGGCGGTAAAGCTGCCGAAGCGGCAGGTGACATCGATGCTCTCCGCGAGAGGTACGGCAGGCTCCGGTCCGGCAGGCTCCGGTCCGGCATGCCGGGACCCCGCGCGCCTCGGATCGGGCGCGGACGCCACAGCCGGGGCGCGCTCCTGCGATTCGCGCGCGAGCGCCGCCACTGTCACCGCGTCCTGCAGGTCCGGCTCGACGACGGCACCGGACCCGGCCGCATCCGGCTCTCCCGCATCCGACCCACTCGCGTCCGGCGGGTACCACACCCGCCAGCCCGCGCCCCGGCGCCACGCGCGCTCTCCGGCCAGCCCGGCCGGCGGCCCGATGCCGCGTGCACCGCTCCTGGCATCGCGCTGACGATCTGCGCGGGCGTCCCTGCCGCAAGCTGCAGGCCGGCATCGAGTACCAGGACCGAGGTGGCGCGCTGCGCGTCGTCAAGATAAGTCGTCGCCAGGATCACCGCGGCGCCGTCAGCGGCGGCGGATGCGATCAGCCACCACAGGCCCGACCGGCTGACCGGGTCGACGCCCGTGGTCGGCTCGTCGAGTATGAGCAACTCCGGGCGGTGCAGCAGTGCCGCGATGACGCCCAGCTTCTGCCGCATCCCGCCTGATAGCTGGGCGGCGAGCCGGTCTCGTGCGGCGGCCGGCAGGCCCGGTCTGTCAGCTCTGCCGTGCGCCGGGCTGCCTCCGCGCCGCTCAGGCCGTAGACAGCAGCCCGGAACGCCAGGTTCTCGGCCACCGTCAGATCCGGATAGGTGCCGGAACTGGCAGGCAGGTACCCGGTCCGCCGCTTCCCCGGACTGCGCACCTGACCGTCGTCCGGCCTCAGCACTCCGGCCAGACAGCGAAGCAGCGACGTCTTGCCCGCACCGTCACCGCCAACGACGGCTGTGACCTCGCCGGCTGCCACGGACACCGAAACGTCGTCGAGAGCAACCACGTCCTCGTAACGCAGCCGGAGTGCCGATGCGCCGAACGTCGCAGGTCCGCTCACGCCACGCCGCCAGTCCCGCCGTGACCTTCGCCGCCTGCGACCGCACCCTGGACGGTCATTCCACCGGCCGTCATACCCCTAGCTGCAGGCCGCCGTGACCTCCGCCCGCCCGACAGCGCCGGCGCGAGATAACTGCGGAACCGCGTGATCGCGAGCGCGACGATCACCGTCCCGAGCAGCACGAGGAAGAGGAACGGCCGCCAGAGCGGACCGATGGGCTCAGCGCGCAGCATGACGCCCCTGGCGATCTCGTTGAAGTACGTCAGCGGCAGCAGATACGCGATCCAGCGGACTCCGGCCACGACCGAGGACAGCGGGAATACCAGGCCAGAGAGCAGCACCTGCGGCAGCATCGTCATCATGGCCAGCTGGATCGCCTGCCCCTGGTTCTGAGACACCGTGCTGATCAGCACGCCCATGCCCAGCGTCACGAACACGAACAGGAGCGCGCCCAGCCCGAACACCAGCCAGGAACCACGGAAGGGCACGCCGAAGACAGCGATGCCGATGGTTAGCACGATCGCCAGGTCAACAGCCGCGACGACGAAGTACGGGACGATCTTGCCAAGGAACACATCCCGCGGTCGCAGCGGCATCACCGCGAGCTGCTCGAGCGTTCCGGACTGCCGTTCCCTGACAACGCCGAGACTGGTGATGACCGTGCCGACGAACACCAGCACTACCCCTGCCAGGCCAGGAACCATCACGTCAGACGACGACAGCCCCGGGTTGTACAGGACGGTGACAGACAGCTTGGGCGTCGTCGTGCTCGCGGCCGCGCGTCCGAGGCGAAGCTGCTCCAGCGCGGTCAGCGCCGCCTGCGCGGTCAGCAGCTGGCTGCCGTCCACAAGCACGGCAGGAGACGCTCCGCCAGTGACGACTGCGACTGTGGCGCGGCCGTCGCGCAGCTGATCCTGCGCCCAGGCCCGGTTGCCTGCCCGGTCCACGCTGACGACGTCGAACGACGTGGGCAGCAGGTGCTCCGCCACCGTGGCGTCAGGTCCGGCGACGACGACGGGAATCGACGACGGGTAGAACCGCGCCGCGTAGCCGAGTACGACGAGCAGCAGGACCGGCATGATGATCATCATCGCGAGCGTGCGCCGGTCGCGCCGCATCTGCCGGAATTCCTTCACGATCATCGCCCACATGGCCGGCCTCCAGCGGTCAGCGGATTTCACCGTACGTTGAATTCTACGCGCGTTGAATTACTTTCATCAAGGGACGGGAGCGCCTGAGCTTGCCCGGCCGCTCGGCGGGCTTGGCACAGGTCGACCGCAATGACTGCGATCAGGCCCGTTGCAGGCACGGGCGCCACCGGACGCCCGCGACGTTTACGCCCGCTGCCGCAGCCGGCCAACCCCAGGCTTAGCCAGCCCCGCCAACCGGACCCGGCCAACCCCAGGCCCGCGGCGACCTCACACCCGGTCCAGCGCCAAGACGCGAAGTTATACGTGTATTTGCAAGCTTTATGAGCGCTGGAACGGGTAACAAGTCGGCCGCTCGGCCCACGTATCACGGATCTCGTGCGCGAGATTCGGGATGAAACGGACGCCAAAGCGTACGAGATCCGTGAAGAATGGAAACCACGGCGGCTTGCGGCGTCCCGGAGCCCATGGACGCGCGCCGCCCCGCCGATCGCTCCGGAGTTGCCGATCTGATCAGATGAGGGGATGGTCATCACTTCGCACTCGGGGCGGTGGACGTTAGAGGACCGGTTCATCTCGGCCTGGCATTACCTGCCGTTCGACGTCTGGCCCGGCGCATGCGGGCTGCGAGTTGAGCTTGACTATGACCGCTCCGGAGCGGTCATCGACCTGGGCTGCCTGAGCTCAGCCGGGTTCCGCGGCTGGTCCGGCGGCGCGCGCCGGTCGTTCGTGATCACCATCGACACGGCGACACCGGGCTATCTGCCGGGGGAGCTAGAGGCCGGTCAGTGGCAGGTGATTCTCGGCCTGCACCGGGTGCCGCCTGAGGGCGCCGATTACCGGCTGACGATCGAGGTTTCCACCACGCCCGGAGAGCTGGCGCCAGACACGCCACCGGAGCCACTGCCGCCACTGACCGACCGGCCGCCCCGCCGCATCCTGCCCGCCACAGCCGGACGCCAGTGGCTGGCCGGCGATCTGCACTCCCATACCGTGCATTCCGACGGCATCATGACGGTGACCGAGCTGGCCAGGTTCGCGGCCGGGCGCGGCCTGGACTTCCTCGCTGTCACCGATCACAACACGATCAGCCACCATGCAGAGCTGCCGGCAGCGGGCGCCAGGCATGGCATCTCGCTGCTGGCCGGCCAGGAAGTAACCACCGAGTTCGGCCACGCCGGAGCGCTCGGCGACATCGGCTGGATCGACTTCCGCGAGCCGCCCGACGACTGGCTGCAAGCCTGCGAGCAGGCGGGCGGCCTGATGTCGGTGAACCATCCCTACGGCGGGCAGCTGAGCTGGGTCGCGCCGATGAAGCGCAGGCCTCCCCTGCTCGAGGTCTGGCACTGGAGCTGGCTCGACACCCGGTGGACTACTCCGCTCGGCTGGTGGCAGGCCTGGTATCCGGCGGCTGTCCCGGTCGGCGGCAGTGACTGGCACCGGCCGGGCTCGGATGCGCCGCCCGGACTGCCTACCACCTGGGTGGAGGCCGAGGACGCCGATCCGGCCGCCGTGCTCCAGGCGCTGGCGGCCGGCCGCACGGCGATCTCGGCTGACCAGATCGGCCCCGTCTTGCTGCGAGCCGGCGATGAACTGGTCGCCGTCGACGCCGACGGGGCGATCCTGACAGGTCCGGACGGGCCGCTCGCCCGGGTACGCGGGCAGCTCGCGAAGTTCGACGGCGCCGACGGCTGCCACCGGCTGGTCGATCCGACCGGCGCCACGCTGGCGCTCACCGGCTAGCGATCTTCGGCGCTGCCGAACTCCAGCGGCCAGTCTCAGCTGGTCAACCTCAGAACTTCACCTTGTGCCAGCTGCGGCCCGCATTCGTGGTCATCCAGAGCGTGCTGCCGATCGACGGAGTCCCCTCGACGGCGACGCCCTGGGTCGCGGTCGTGAAGCCGAAGTCGTTCCAGCCCTTACCGCCATCGTCAATCGTGAGGTTGTCGCGCCAGCGCCGGCCACCGTTCGTGCTGGCGTACAGCCAGGTCGCGCCGGACGCGGTCGCGATGAACACGTGCCGCGGAGTCGGCTCGGCCAGCAGCCCGCCGTCGCCGCCGGCCGGCGGCGTGCCGACCTTATGGAAGTGCGCGCCGCCATCGCTGGACGCGTACAGCCGCTTCTGCGTCGAGCCGAGTCCCCCGTTGCCGACGCATAGCAGCGTGATCTGCTGCGTGCTGTAGGCACCGACGCTGGCGATGCCCCAGCCCCCTGGGCACTTGAAGCCGTTCCTGACCCAGCGGGCGCCGGTCCGCGTCGAGTACAGCCGGTTCTGCAGGATGATCCACGCTGCCTTGGCGTGCATCGTGATCGCGCCGAGCCCGCCATAGCCCTTCGTCACCGGCAATCCGGAGACGCGGTGCCAGGAGTCGCTGCCAGCCGGACTGGAGTAGACGATCTGCCGAGCCGACGCGCCAGAGGTGCTGACTGCGTACACGCGGAAAGGCGAGGCTTCCAGGTCGGTGATGTAACCGGGCACCTGCCGGACGCGGTGCCAGGCCGACCCGCCGTTGTGCGTCACCCACAGCTGCGATCCGTACGCGAAGCCGTCCCCCGGGTCGGCAAACCGCAGCCTCTGCAAGCCCGCCGTGAGGTTGTACCTCGCCAGCTTGTAGACCGGCGCGGGAATCCCGGCCCAGGCCTTGCCGCCGTTCGTAGTCCAGAGGACCGACGTGCACGGCGCGTGCGCGCACGTCCTCGTCGTGCCAAGGACCCAGCCCTGGCTGGGGGACACGAACGTCACCGAGGCCACCTTGAAGCCCGCTGGCACCGGGCCGACGCGGGGGGTCGTCCGTGCCGCAAACGCGGCAGACCGCGCCGCGTTTGCGGCCGGCGCGGCCGCGGCCAGCACGCCACCAGTCGCCAGTGCCAGGCCGGCAACAGCGGCCACGATCCGGTTCCTCGTCATCATTCCTGCCTTAAGTTCGTGGCGACATCGCGCGCCGTGGTGAGCCGGTACCACCAGGTCCGGATTGGCGGCACGAGGACTAAGACGGCGATCGCCCCGATCGGGTTGCGCTAGTTATCCCTTGGGCGGCGGCGGGGACACTGAGCCAGGCGGCGGGATCTTGCCCGGCCCGGTCGTGCTGCAGGCGGCCGCCTGCGGATCGGTCGCCAGCAGCGGCCGGGCCAGCTTGGGCGGGTGCAGGAACGCCGGCGTCTTCAGATTCAGCATGTCGAGCATGTTGTGTGCGTTCGCATCGCGGTGGGTCATCGCCGGCAGGTTCCACTTGGCTTCCACCAGTGCGCAGATGCTCGTGTGGTCGTAAATGGTGTGCGAGACGTATCCGGAGCGCGCCCAGGGCGAGACGATGGCACACGGAACCCGGAACCCGTACTGCTTGAATCCGGTATAGGCGCTGCCGCCTTCGATCTTGGGCGCGATGTTGTCGGGCGCGATGGCCGCCGGCGGGACGACATGGTCGTAGTAGCCGCCGTGTTCGTCATAGGTCCAGATCAGCAGGGTGTTCTTCCAGCCCGGCCCGGTCATGACTGCGTTGATAACCTTCGCCGCGAACTGCTCGCCTTCCGCGATATTTTGCGGATTCTCCTCGGAATTGTTCTCGTAGTTGGGCTCGACGAGGCAGAAGCCCGGTAGCGTCCCGGCCTTGGCCTGGTCGAAGAAGTGGCCGATCTCGAGCATCTGGCTCGGATACCTGACCAGCAGCTTGGGGTACAGGCCGGCCGTCGGCACCGGCAGGAAGCCGTCGAGGTTGGAGAAGAAGTCCGCGAACGAAACGCCGGCCTTGTGCAGCCGGTCGAAGATAGTGCCGTTCGCGGGATACTGCAGCGGGTCGGGCACGCCATCGTTAACCATGCCCATCGACGTGGCGGCCAGCAGGTACCGGCGGTTCGGGAACGTCTGGCCGAGCACCGAGCAGAAATACCGGTCCGCGATCGGGAAGGTCGACGCCAGCGAGTAGTAGAAGGGCAGGTCAGCCTTCTGCCAGTAGCCCATCGCGACCGGGCCGCTGCCCGACTTGACGAAACCGTTCAGCTTGCCGCCATTCAGCTGGGTGTGGCTGTCGATCCAGGTCTGGCTCGGATGACCCGAGGGCTGGCAGGTGGTCGGCATCCTGAAGGCGTGCTGGATGTTCCCGTTCGCATACGGGTTCTGCGCGGTCGGCTTGCCGTTAGCGCCGAGCGTGAACCCGTCCGCTCCGGCCCGGCCCAGCATGCCGAGGTGGTTGTCGTAGGAGTGGTTCTCCATCATCAGGACGACGATGTGCTTGATCTGCGGGATCGTGTCTGTCCCCGCCTTGAGGTGCGGGTAGGGCAGCGAGCCTGGCTGCCGGAGCTTAGCGGGCCGCGCGACCGCGGCGGCGAGCGCTTCGGCGCCCTGCCATCCGGTCGCCCCAGCGACGACGCCTGCCGCCAGCGCTGTCTTCAGCACGCGCCGCCTGGTCTGCTCTTCGCGCACTCTGTCCTCCAACTCGCGCAGATGTCCTGCGAGCTTCTCAGAAGGGCGAGTGCGCGACAAGAGTTCAATCAGCCGTCAGCAGCGGGCAAGGGAGGCGTCGGCGCCATGCTCGTGGCGCCGACGCCCCACAGCGTTGCCGCTCAGCTATGTCCGGCGGCGGCTAGCTCCGGGCTCGCTGCGCTCACCCGCGGCCGCCATCCGGGCAGCCTGCGCGCCCCGGCCGCGACACCGATCGCCACCGCGACCTGGATGGCGAGCACGACCACGAACGCGATCCTGACGCCTGTGCCGTCACCGGCCAGTGCCAGGAACAGGCCGCCGAGTGTCGCCACGCCAAGCGCCAGCGCCGTCTGCTGTGTCGTGGTCAGCACTCCGCTGCCAGCACCGGCCACCGCCGGCGGCACCTCGGAGAGCACGATCCCGAACAGCGGGCTCATCACCAGGCCCTGGCCGAGGCCCGCGACCGCAAGGCCGGGCGCCAGCTCCGCCACCGGCAGGTGCGGCCAGCCCAGGTAGACGGTGACGCCCAGGATGACAAGGCCAACGGCCTGCAGGACGCCGCCAGCGGCGAGTACCTTCGCGCCGAACCTCGCGAGCAGCCTGGACGTGGACAGCGACGCGAACAGGAACGTGGCCGCCATGGGAACCAGCCCGAGGCCTGCTGTCAGTGCACTGGCGTGCAGGCCCTCTTGCACCAGCAGCGCGTAGCAGAACATGAACGCGCCGAAGCCCGCGAAGAAAGGCAGCGCCAGGATCAGTCCGCGACGCATACTCCGGTGCTCGAGCAGTGAGGGCGGCACAAGCGGCACCCGGCCGGCCCGCTCGGCCCGCACTTCGTACCGGACGAATGCGATGGCGGCCAGCGGCGCGATCACGAGCATGGCAATCGTCCAGGCGGCCAGCCGAGTGAGCGGCCCTCGGTCAGCGGAACGAGCAGCGTCAGGACGGTCACCCCGAGCAGCACCGTGCCCGGCCCGTCAATCGGAGCCGGCGCGCCGTGCCTGGTGTCGGGCACGTACCGGCGGGCCAGCACCAGGCCGGCCAGCCCGATGGGCACGTTAACCAGGAAGATCGGGCGCCAGCCCAGGCTGTCGATGTTGGCGGAGACAAGCACGCCGCCGAGCACCTGGCCGAGCACCGCAGCGAGGCCGCCGGTCGCGCCGTACCGCCCCAGCGCCCTTGTCCGGCGCTCACCGGTGGTGGCCGCCTGGATCGTCGCCAGCACCTGCGGAACCATCAGGGCCGCCGAGGCACCCTGCGCCACCCGGCCGATCACCAGGAAATCGGCCGTCGGCGCGAGCCCGCAGGCCAGCGACGTGACGGTGAAGGCGGCCATGCCGAGCAGGAACAGCCGCTTGCGGCCGATACTGTCGCCGAGCCGGCCGCCGAGCACGAGCAGCAGCGCGTAGGCCGTGGCGTAGCCGGACACGACCAGCTCGAGCAGGGGCTGGCTGGCGTGCAGGTCCCGGTCAATGGTCGGCAGCGCCACGTTCACGATGAAGAAGTCGATCATGGGTAGCAGGACGCCGACGAGGATGACGGCCAGGCCCGCTCCGGTGAGCGTCCGCGGCTCGTGCCCGCGGTTGTGCAAATGCCGCGAATCGGCAACGGACGAAACGTTGACCTGCGCGAATGCAGGCTCAGACAGGTTCGTGGAAGGCATGCATACAGAGTGTCCGATAACCTTAGCCAGGTACAAGAGCCCGATTATACTGGTAGCGGCACTACCTGGCAATACGATCGGCGAGAGGGCATACTAGTAGTCATGAGCGAGCAGACCCTGGTTGGCGGCGCCGACATCGAGACGCAGATCAGCACCGGCATGACGGCCGCAGACCGGAGGGACATCGCCGCTCTGCGCCGCCAGGAGCTGGCCGGATTCCTGCGCAGCAGGCGCGAGCGGATCGCGCCCGAGCTGGTCGGCCTGCCGCCGGCCTCCCGGCGCCGGACTCCGGGCCTGCGCCGCGAGGAGGTTGCCACCCTGGCCGGAGTCGGCGTGACCTGGTACACCTGGCTGGAACAAGGCCGCGATATCAATGCTTCCCCGCAAGTGCTCGACGCGGTCGCGCGGACGCTGATGCTCGATCCGCACGAGCGGGATCACCTGTTCCGGCTGGCGGATGCCCCCGACAGCAACGGGCAGTCCGAGTGCAGCACGCTGTCGCCGACCGCCCAGATCCTGCTGGACCAGCTTGAGCCGTTCCCGGCCGTCATCCGCAACGCGCGCTACGACGTGCTGGCCTACAACCAGGCCTTCGACACGCTGATCGGCCCGTTCGGCGACGTGCCGTTCGAAGAGCGGAACTCGCTGTGGCGGATGTTCACGATTCCGCACTGCCGGGAGCGAACGCTGGACTGGGAGGAGAGCACGCGGCGGATGGTGGCGGAGTACCGCTCGGCGATGGCCGAGCATGTGGCCGAGCCAGCCTGGAAGTGCCTGGTGTCAAGGCTGAGCACGGCCTCGCCCGAGTTCGCCGAGCTGTGGGAGCGGCATGAGGTTGCGAGCCCGGAGAACCTGACCAAGCGCTACCTGCATCCGGAAGTGGGCCTGCTGAAGATGAACTACACCCACCTGTGGCTCGGCCAGCGCCTGGGCACCCGGATGACGACGTACACCCCGGCCGACGAGCAGACCGCCGATCGTCTCCGCGCACTGCATGACCGCGGCCTCGTCGCCGCGGCCTCATGACGAGCGGCAGACCCTGGCATACTCGCGAGGGAGCTGAGCACGCCGCGGAGGGATGCCGATGGAATCGCAATCGCGCTGGGGTCTGACGCTGCCGCTGACCGGTGTGCCGCTTCCGGCGCAGCGAGATCTCGTGGCCAGCCTGCCCGACCTCGGCTACACCGACGTCTGGTCGGCTGAGCTGAACGGGATCGACGCGTTCACTCCGCTGACGCTTGCCTCGCAATGGGCTCCGCAGCTGCGCCTGGGCACGGCAATCGTCGGCATCTACACGCGGGCGCCGGTCGCCCTCGCCGTGCAGGCCGGCACCCTGGCGGCGCTCGCGCCCGGCAAGTTCGTCATGGGGATCGGCACGTCGTCCCAGGTCGCAGTCGAGCAGTGGAACGGCATCCCGTTCGAGAAGCCGTACCAGCGGTCGCGGGACATGCTGCGGTTCCTGCGCGAGGCGCTGGCTGGCGGCAAGGTCACCCACGAGTACGAGACGTTCTCAGTGGACGGCTTCCGCCTCGACCCGGCTCCCGAAGTCCCGCCCGCGCTGGCGCTCGCGGCGCTGCGGCCTGGCATGGTCAGGCTCGCCGCCGCCGAGGCCGGCATCGCGATCACTAACTGGCTCGCGCCGAAAGACGTGCCGCAGGTGCGCGGCGTGGCCGGGCCGGAGTGCGAGCTGGTCGCCCGGATCTTTGTCTGCCCGACTACCGACCTGGACATGGCCCGGTTCATCGGTAAGCGCATGATCGCGGCCTACCTCACGGTGCCGGTCTACGCTGCGTTCCACCAGTGGCTCGGGCGCGGCGAGATCATCGAGCCGATGCTGGCGGCATGGAACTCAGGCGACCGGAAGGGCGCGCTGGCGGCCATCCCCGACGAGCTGGTCGATGAGCTATTCATCCACGGCCACCTGGAGTACTGCCGCGAGCGCGTCGCCGAGTACACGGCGGCCGGGCTGGATACCCCGGTCATCGCGATCACGCCGACACCGGGTATCGAATTCTCCGAGACGATCAGCAAGCTCGCCCCGGCCTGACGTGCCCGGTCCGGGGGAGCCCGGCCTGGCAAAGGCCATCAGCCTCATCAGGGAACGACGCAGCCCGGCGCAGCTGTGTGTCGTGGCGCGCGGCGAAGTGGTGGCGGACGAGTCATTCGGCTGCCAGCCTGACGCGCTGTTCTTCCTCTTCTCGGCGAGCAAGCCGCTCGTGGCGCTGCTCGTGCACCTGCTGGCTGAGCGCGGTGAACTGAGACTCGATGACCCCGTCGCCGCGCACTGGCCGGAGTTCGGCCGCCGCGGGAAGCAGGACATCACCGTCCGCCAGGTGCTGCAGCATCGCAGCGGCCTGCCGGTGGCGCGCAGCATGGCGCTCGATGCGCTCGCGATGACGGACTGGACCGCGTCCGTGCGAGCGCTCGAGGAAGCCGAGCCGTCGTTCCCTCCCGGATCTGTCCCTGCCTATCACGTCATCAGCTTCGGCTTCATCCTGGGCGAGCTCGTGCAGCGGGTGACCGGCATGCCGGTCCGCGAGTTCCTGCGGTCGGAGCTACTCGAGCCGCTCGGCCTGAGCGACACCCACCTGGGCCTGCCGGCCGGGCTGTGGGCACGACATGTTCCGGTGGCCGGCCGCGGCCCCGCCGAGCTGGCAACGCAGGTGGTGATCAACCGGCGTGCGACCAGGGAAGCCGTTATCCCGGCGGCCAGCGTGTCGGCCACTGCGCGCGACCTGGCCTGGCTGTACCAGGCACTGCTGAACGGCGGTGAGCTCCGCGGCGCGCGGGTGCTGAGGCCGGAGACCATCAGGCAGGCCACCATGCCGTCGAGCGACGGCGAGACCGACCGGTACCTGAAGCTGCCGGTCCGCTGGTCGCAAGGCTTCCAGCTCGGCGGCGAGCGCAAGGCCAGCGCGCGGCTTGGCGGCGGCTCCGGGCCGATGGGCGCCTTGGCGAGCCCGACCGCATTCGGCCACAACGGCAGCTACGTCTGCCTTGGCTGGGCTGATCCCGAGCGGCAGATGGCAGTTGGCTACCTGACCGCGCGCCTGGTGTCCCGGGCGGCGGGCGCGCGGCACATGGCGGCCGTGAGCGACGCGATTCTCAGCGAGCTCGGCTAGCGGGCAGTGGCTCCATGATCGATGTTGATCTCGAGGGTCCATAGCCCCTCAGGATCCGCCACGATCATGGAGTCTGCGTCCGACCCGGATGCGCCGACTGGCGGCGCAGCAGCCAGAGCGCGCCTCCCCCGACAATGGTCACGATCACCAGGGCCTGCGAGGAAATCGCGAAGCCGTCTCCCTGCATCAGGTTGCTGACCGCCGGCGGCAGCCAGAGCGCCACGAAGAATACGACCATCGCCATCGCTGGCCGCGCGTCGATCACGGCCCACACGATGCTGACGGCGACAACCGACGGAAGGAGCGTTCCGAACGCAGCCAGCCAGATTGGCACCCCGAAGTCGAGGGCGAACGGCATGACGCCGAAGAGGCCGACAAGTACGAGCCAGCCGCGGCTCGGGCGCTTGCTGCCTCCTGCTAGCGCGACTAGTGCCGCCAGCAGCGCCAGCCGGGCTGCCAGGAGCGCCAGGACAGCTGCGGCGTCCCCAATGACGCCGGTCGTCCGCGGTATGGAGTAGCACAGGGCGGCGGCCGCGGGAAGCGCGGCAGCCAGGACTGCGATGCGACGCCCGGTCACCAGGGCCAGGCCCACGGCCACGAACGTCAGTACCGAGGCCAGCAGAATCGGCCAGTCGGACAGCGCAGGCTGGATGTGCCCGGAGGCCGAGAGCTCTGCCATCACGTCGGAGCTCACGAAACTGGCGGCAGCATAGACGAGAAAGGCGGCAGCGCCGGCGAGCACGGCCTCCCGCAGGTTTGCAGCTGTCGTGCGCTGGCGGTTGAGTGCGGCCCGCGCCCGGAGTCCGCCGAAGATCAGGCCGCGGACGTCTCTCGCCCTCGGCCAGGCCCGACCTTCTGGCGTCGCCTCCAGCAAGGTGCCGATGATCTCGTCGCCGCGGACTTCCCGGTAGGCGGCCGGATAGACGCGCAGCAGCAACCGGCAGTGACGCTCAAGTGAGCTCATGTCGTCCTCGCCCTCCGACCGATCCTGCCGGTGCGCGGGGCGACCGCCTTGCCAGTGACCAGGCTCGCGGCCTCTGCCATCCGCTGTGCCTCTGCGCGCAACGCGGCTGAGCCCCTGTCAGTCAGCCCGTAGGAGCGCCGGATGCGGCCAGCGACGGTCTCCTCACTTACCAGCCGGACGTAGCCTTCCGCGGTCAGCCGGTCAAGCGCGGTGTAGAGAGTCCCGGTGGCGAGGCGGACTCTGCCGCCCGACATGTCCTCGGCGCGCTTGATGATGGCGTACCCATGCAACGGGCCGTCGAGCAACGACGCGAGAACGAAGTACGTGGGCTCACGCATCGCCGCGGCTGGCCTGGGCATGGACACACGATAAGTCGACTACCGATGCATTGTCAATCTACTTATGCGGCCGGGAACGGGCCGGCAGCGGGCAGCCCTCGCCCGCCAGGAACGCCGCCACGGCGTTCTCAAGATCGTCTGGCCACGGAACGCCGGCCTTGTCCGCGATCGGCCTTGCTTCGGCGAGGAAGGCGGCGAGTGCAGCGTCCCTCGCGGACCGGACGGACTGCTCGTTCGGGGCTGGTACGGGCAGGCTCGTCAGCACGTCACGCTGGTACGCAGTCAGCTTGAAGCTCCACTGCCTGGGGCCGGTCAGCGGGGCCGGCTGTTGGACTCCGCGAACAGGTCGTACAGGAACAGCTGAATGTGCTGGATAGCCCTGACGCCCATCAGCCAGTCAGCCCTGATGATCACGGTCGGGAAGGTTGCCGCCTGACGAAGCGTCTCCTCAATCAGATAGCTGATCTTGACCGGATCCGGCGGCGGGTCGGCCGGGCCGGGGATGAGGGCGCCGAGGTTGTCCCGGTCGAACACGACGATGCGGCGGCACATGCTCGTACCCGGCAGGCCGCTCACCCGCTCGGTGATGACGTCGAACCGCTCGCAGGTCCGGGTCAGGGCGTAGAAGCTGCCGGCGCCGATCGGACGGGCGGACAGCGTCGGCGTGATGGCCGCCAGCCACCCCTGCCATTCGCCCGCGAACTCGGCGAAGTTCTCGTCCCTGACGGCGACGGCCACGTCCATGTCCGAACCCGCGTCCGCCTGCCCGCGGCCGAGTGCACCGTGCAGCCACATCCCCCGGACGCGCTCGTCTGCGGCGAACTGCGCGGCGATGCGATCGAACAGCGGCCCATAGCGCTCTGGCAATGCCGAGAGCTCAGCAGGCCGCGGGACCGCCATGCCCGCATAGTCAGCCGTCGATTGATCCTGGCTCACGACGGGTCAGGGTTGGCCGCGGAGCAGAAGGTCACCTGCATGTGCACCCTCCTCGGGAGAGTTCGTCAGGTCGGCGGGCCGGGTCAGCTACACGCGGCCGGGCAGCCGGGTGGTGATCTCCTGGAGCAGCCAGCCGTTGCCGTCCGGATCGCTGAACGAGGCGAACGATGCGTAGCTTGAATGGTCCGCAGCCGGACCAGCCACGCGGTCCGCGGTGCCGGCGTGGTGGAACACCCCGCCCGCGTCATGGAAGACCTCGCTCACATCGGCGCCGCGCTTGACCAGATCTCCTCGCGCTGCCTCGATGTCGGGGACGACGAGCAGCATGCCGTCGGCCGACCCTGGCTTGGCGGAGGTCACCCCGGTGCCGAAGATGACCGAGCACGCCGAGCCTGGGGGCGTGAGCTGCACGACCCGGAAGTCGGGGCCTGACGAGAAGTCTGCGTCCTCCCGCCACCCCAGGCCCTCGTAGAAGTCCTTGGACCGATCCACATCGGCGACCGGCAGTACCATGACCTCGAGCTTCGTGTCCACGATCTCGGCTTCTCCCCCGCTGCTAGATGGCGGCTGGCCCAGTCCGTTATGACAGCCTTATGGCGTCTTGACGCGCGCAGCACTGGCGGCATCGGCAGCGCAGTCACAAAGCAGGAGTCTGCCCGCTCGCGGCAGCACCTAACGAGGGAAGTGCCTCGCCTGGCTGCCCTCGGCTAGCCGATGCGAAGCGGCAGGGAGCGCGGGCCGCGGATCTGGCCCGCAGACCACTTCACGGCCGACGGGTCGTCGAGGCTGAACTCCGGGATCCGCTCGAGCCAGGCCTCCAGGGCCGCGCGAAGCTCCATGCGTGCCAGATGCGACCCCACGCACCGGTGAATGCCCAGGCCGAAGGCTGCGTGCCGGTTAACCTCACGGTCGATGACGACGTCGCCGGCCTCTTCGAACTGAGCCGGGTCGCGGTTGGCTGCCGGGAACGACAGCAGAATCCAGTCCTCTGCTTTCATGTCGGCGCCGTGCCAGTGCATGTCCTCCTTCACGAGCCGGGCCATCGTCACCGGGGCGTAAGCGCGGAGGAACTCCTCCATCGCGGTCGGCAGCAGGCCGGGTTCGGCGACGAGCCGCTGCCGGTCCGCGGATTGCCCGCCAGATGCCACAGCGAGGCGCCGATCGCGCTCCATGTCGTGTCGATGCCTGCGATGAGCAGCAGGGCCATCGTGCCAGACCACGTGATGGGCCTCGAGCTTGTGGCCATAAAGCTCGGCGTTGATCAGGTAGGTCGTCAGGTCCTCACGCGGGCTGTCAAGGTGGGCGTGGACCTGCGCGAGCAAATAGTCGAACAGCTTCGTCATCCGCGCGATGCGCTCGTCGGGCGGCAGGTTCACGCCTTCGAGCGTGTTCTCGACGAACTCGCGGAACTGCGGTCCGTCCTCCGGCGGAAAGCCCAGCATGTCGGCGATGACGCGCATGGGGATGTGCTGCGCGTAATCGCGCGGCGGCGTCGACGACATCACGTCCCTGGAAAGCGTCGATGAGCGCGTGGCAGAACGCCCGCGTGGACGGCTCCTGCTTCGCTACTGCGGTCTTGGTGAAGGCAGGCAGCAGCAGCTTGCGGGCGTCGTGGTGGAACGGCGGGTCGGATGAGATCGGCGGCGAGCCCCCGATCGGCGCGATATCGCGGGGCGGCCGGAAGTTGCTCATGATGATCGATCGGGAGGAGAAATGGTCGGTGTCGTAGGCGATCGCCGAGACCTCCTCGTAGCGGGTGGGTAGCCATCCGCCGCCAAACCGATCCGTATGCGCGATCGGGCAGCGCTGCCGCAGGTCGTCCTGGATCGGGTAGGGGTCGGCAGCCCACTCCGGTTCGAGATGGGAGAAGTCGGTGGCCCAGTCCGAGACCGGTCCTGTGATGATCTCGCTGCGAGTGCCAAGGGGCTCATCAGCGCGCGTTTCGCGGAAGTCCCGGGCGAAGCGGTCGTCGACAGTCATGTCAGGTCTCCTCAAGGAGGTCGATCGCGCGTTCTGGACAGTTGGCGACTGCGAGGCGCGCTTCACGGTCTTTGCTCGCCGGCACGACGCCGTCGCCGAGGACCTTCCCGAATCCCTCGTCGTCGTCGCCGAACAGGTCAGGGGCCAGGTCATAGCACCGGCCATGCCCCTGGCAACGCTCGGAGTCGATATGCAGCTTCACCGTGCTGCTCCTGTCTGTGCTGTTTCTGGGCCAAGACCGGCGACAACGCGACCAAGCAATGCGGCCCACTCGTCGGCATTAACGCCATGCAGGTCCGGCGTGATGAGCGCGCTGCCCATGGCGAGCAGGAGACAGAAGTGGGCGAGCGCGCCCGGTGACAGGTCCGGGTCAAGCTCGTCGCTGGCCTGGGCCACGCGCATGAGATCGGCGAGCCAGTCGGCTCGCTCTCCGATGTAGGCGCGCATTGGCCGGGCAACGCCCTCGTCGCGACGGGCCGCAACCAGTGCCTCGACAAGCAGGTATTCCCGTGCGTCACGGCAGCGAGCCAGACCTCGGCCAATGACGAGAAGCAAATCCGTAACGGACCGGCTGGGGTCGGCGGCGAACATCTCGGGGAGCACGCGTCGGCCATGCGTCCGCAGCGCAGCGACGAGCAAGTCCGCCTTGGAGGCGAAGTGCGAGTACAGGGCGCCGTTGCTCACGCCTGCAGCGGCAGCGATGTCGGCCACGCGCGTGCCGTCGTAGCCTCGCTCGGCGAACACATCCGCAGCGGCCCGCAGCAAGCGGTCACGAGTCTCGGCGGCGGTAACGCCCGCGATGCGTCCCATGGAAGAATTAAACGAACGTTCATCTGATTCGTCAAGGGCTGCCTGGCCAGGACTCCTCCGCCCGCCCGGAGCTGACTACTCCGGGGTCACTACCGTCCGGAGTGACTACCGTCCACAATGACTACCGTCAAGGCATGGCTACCGTCCGGTTCGCTGGGAGACCTCATGAAGGCGGTTCGCTATCACGCCTATGGCTCGCCTGACGTCCTGCAGCTCCAGGACGTCGACATGCCTGCCATCGGAAGCGACGACTTACTGATCCGGGTGCGCGCCGCTTCGGTCAATCCGCTCGACTGGCATTTCATGCGCGGCATGCCGTATCTCGCGCGGCTCCAGGCCGGGCTGGTGCGGCCCAAGGCCAGTGCCCGCCTGGGCGCCGACATGGCAGGGTCAGTCGAGGCGGTCGGCAGCAACGTCACCGGGTTCGCCCCCGGTGATGAGGTCTTCGGAGGCGTGCCGGAACTCGGGACTCTGGCTGAGTACATCAGCGTCCGGCAGGACGCAGTCGTCCTGCCCAAGCCGACCAGCATGACATTCGAGCAAGCCGCGGCAGTGCCGGTCGCGGGGTTCACCGCCCTGCAGGCGCTGCGCGACAAGGGGAAGCTGCAAGCCGGACAGAAGGTACTGATCAACGGGGCGGCCGGAGGGGTCGGGACGTTCGCGGTTCAGATCGCGAAGGCGCTCGGCGCCGAAGTGACGGGCGTGTGCAGCACCGCCAAGATGCAGCTGGTCGGATCGATTGGCGCCGACCACGTCATCGACTACACCAAAGACGACTACACCAGGACCGGTCAGCGCTACGACCTGCTGGTTGACATCGCCGGCAACCGGACACTGGCTGAGTGCACGCGCGTGCTCGCTCCTAGAGGGGTGCTGGTGGGCGTCGGGGCCCCAGAGAAAGGCCGCTGGATCGGGCCGGCCGGGCGCGGCCTCAAGATCCTGCTGCTCTCGCCAGTGGTGAGCCAGCGGCTGACGGTTTTCCTGGCGCAGCAGCGCCGCGAGGACCTTGCCGTCCTGCGCGACCTCATCGAGACCGGGAAGGTAACGCCGGTCATCGGCAAGACGTATCCGCTGACCGCTGTTGCCGAAGCTATTGCCCATCTCGAGACTGGACACGCCAGGGGCAAGGTCGTCGTCAGCGTCTGACCGCAGCGACCGAGCACGGTGCCGTGCAGCGGCCGCGCCGCAGTAGGGTCACCAGCTGCCAGGCAGCTCGGTGCCGTACCAGGACTGGATGATGCGGTGTGCGATCGAGATGGGCGGCGGCAGCAGCAGCTCTCCGGACGCAATAGCTGCGGCGAGGTCCGCACGGCTGTACCAGTTCGCCTCGGCGATCTCGTCGGCATCAACCGTGATCTCGGTGCCGAGCGCGGCCGCCCTGAAGCCGAGCATCAGGCTCTGCGGCATCGGCCAGGGCTGACTGCCCAGGTACGTCACCGCGCCCACGACGATGCCCGTCTCCTCCGCGACCTCGCGGGCCACCGCCTGCTCGGCCGACTCCCCCGCCTCCACGAAGCCCGCGAGGATCGAGACGCGGCGCTGAGGCCACAGTGCGTTCCGGGCTAGCAGGGCGCGGTCAGCAAGGTCCGTAACGAGCACGATCATCGCGGGGTCAACCCGCGGGAAATGCTCGCTGCCGTCCACGGGGCACTTACGCGCGTGGCCGGACAGGATCGGATCCGCCGGCGACCCGCAGCGCGGGCAGTGCGTGAACGTCTCGTGCCAGTTCGCCAGTGCGACAGCGTGCGTCAGCAGGCCGGCATCGCGGTCGGAGAGCAGCGGTCCCGCCTCGCGCAGCGAGACTGCGCGCACACGAGGACGGGACGGCTCGGACAGCGGGCCTGCAACACCGAAGTACGCAGTGCCGTCGTCGTCAACGCCGAGCAGGAACTGCACCCCGTCGGACGCCTCGGCGGGCGCAGCGAAGGTCAGGCGGGGATCGCCACCATCCAGCTCACAGAGCGCCTGACCGCGCTCGACCACGATCACCCTGGTCCGGGGATCGGCCCAGGCCCGCTGGAGCCAGTCCGCGTCGGAACGCAGATGCGCGCACCTGTCGACCTCGCCGCGGGCCAGCGCCAGCCCGGACAGCACCGGCCCGGCTGGCGTGGCTCCGGCAGTGGCGCTCACCTGCCTGCCGTCAGCTCGCCGCCCGCTGCCGCCAGTTCATCCCATAGGTAAGCCGCCGCCTCGGCGCCCCTGAGCAGCAGTGCCATGTCGACCCGTTCGTTCGGCGCGTGGATCCGGTCCGCATCAAGCCCGACTGCAACGAACACGAGCGGCGCAGCCAGGATGTCAGCCAGATCAGCTTCGGGTCCGCTACCGCCTTCCCTGGTAAACAGGACCTCCGTGCCGAATGCTCGCTCCATCGCGCGCTGCCCGGCCCGGACCGCCGGAGAATCGACCGGCGCGAAGCACGGACGAACGCCCTGGCCGTCTGAGCTGACCGTGGCCTCGATCCCTGGCGGGGTGTGCTCGCCGACGTAACGCCGCAGTCCGGCGATGACCTCGGCCGGATCCTGGTTGGCTACCAGCCGGAACGACAGTTTTGCGTGCGCCTGACCTGGCACGATCGTCTTGCCGCCGGGGCCGGTGTGGCCGCCCCACATCCCGTTGACCTCGGCGGTCGGCCGCGTCCAGACGCGCTCCAGGGTTCCGTATCCAGCTTCTCCGGCCGCAGCCCCGCTGTTGCCAGCCTCCGCCAGCCACGCCTTCTGGTCGAACGGCAGCCGCGCGATCAGCTCGCGCTCGGCCTCCGACAATGGCAGCACCCTGTCGTAGAACCCGGCCACCGTCACGCGACCATCGGCGTCGTGCAGTCCGGCGAGCAGGTCGGCCATGACGTGCAGCGGGTTCGGCACTGCTCCGCCGAACGAGCCCGAATGCAGATCGCGCTCGGGGCCCCGCAGGCTGATCTCTGCGTCGACCACGCCCCGCATGCCGACGCACATCGAGGGCACGTCGGCCGCCCACATGCTCGTGTCAGAGACCACGATCACATCGCATGCCAGCCGGTCCCGGCGGGCGCGCAGCAGGTCGGCGAAATGCGGCGAGCCGGACTCCTCCTCTCCCTCGATCAGGAGCTTCAGCGTGACAGGCGGCGCCGTGGCACCCGAAGCAGCCAAGCTGGCCCGCAGGCCGAGGGCGTGGAACAGCACCTGGCCCTTGTCGTCCGATGCGCCGCGGGCAAGCAGCAGCCCGTCGCGCTGCACCGGCTCGAACGGCGGGCTCTCCCATTCGTCGAGCGGTTCCACCGGCTGGACATCGTGGTGACCGTAAACGAGGACCACGGGCGCCGCGGGATCGGTCGCCGGCCATTCAGCAAATACCGCCGGCAGTCCCGGCGAGCCAGGCTCGCCGGCAGGCCATACCTCGACGGTCGGAAACCCCGTTCCCTGCAGGTAGGCCTTGAGCCACTCAGCTGAGCGGCCGACGTCGTCGCGATGAGCCGGGTCGGCCGATATGGACGGGATCGCCAGCCACTGAGTCAGCGAGGCGAAGAACTCCGGCGCGTGCTTGTCGATGAACTCGCGAACGGCCATGGTGCTCCCTCGCAGACTGGACGTCGGTTCGCTAGCGCGAGCGACGGATGGCGGGTGGTCACGATCGTAGTGGCGCGCCCGGGGGCGACTAGCATGGCCCGATGATTGTCGCCTTTTCGGTAACGCCGCTCGGCGTCGGCGAGGACGTCGCCGAATACGTGGCCGATGCGGTCCGGGTCGTGCGCGCGAGCGGGCTGCCGAACCGGACAGATGCCATGTTCACCACGATTGAGGGTGAGTGGGACGAGGTCATGGCCGTGGTAAAGGGGGCGTGCGACGCCGTCGCCGCCCGGGCGCCACGGGTCAGCGTCACGCTGAAGGCAGACATCCGGCCGGGCGTGACCGGGGGGCTCGACTCGAAGGTGGCCTCGCTCGAGCGGCATCTGGCAGCGAGCTAGCGGCGCCCAGCAGCCTGCCGAGCCGCACGGCTCTCGGATCGCGCCGGTCGGCCCACGGCTAGATGGGGTTCTCCGGGTGGTGGAAGTCCCACTCCTGCAGTGCCGCGACGGCCAGCCAGTCGAGCCCGCGGCCAACCTCGGCCTCGATCCCGTGGGCCAGGGCCGCCATCGCGGCTGCGGCGGCGTAACCGTCCGCCTCGTCTGCTCTGTCGCTGCCGCCTTCAAGCGCGTGTACCAGCATCTCCTTGGCGGCGGTGGCCTTCGCTGGTGCCTGCCCGTAGGAGTTCGCTAGGTGCGAGATGGCCCGCCGCACAACGCGCTCGGCGATGCCATCGCTCATGGCAACTCGTCGTTCAGTCACCTGCATGCCTCCATCCCGCTAGACCGGGGAATCTTATCCATCCCCGCCAGCAGGCCGGCTAGCCGGGACGTCGCGGCCGTTCTGACGCGCGCTCATGCGCTAGTTGCGGTATTTCGGGGCCGACGACCGAATTCGCCACCGGGCGCGGGCGCAGCAGGACGCCGTCGCTTGTCATTATTGGCCGCTGTCAGCGAGTCGGCACTGGCTACACCCTCGATGAGGTGCGCGAGGCCCGCGCTGTCCAGCAAGTCCGCGGGCATGACGGTGACGTTGTCCCGGACGTAATAGAAGGCGGCGCGAACCTCGCTCAGCGGCACGCCAGCCAGCGCGGCCCAGGCGAGCCTGTAAGCGGCTAGCTGCACCGCTACTATTCGCTTCTCCGCGGCCGTGGTTGGCTGGCGGCCTGTCTTCCAGTCTACGACGTCGTATCCGCCCTCCGGCGAGTCGGCGAACACGGCGTCGATGCGGCCGCGTACCAGCCGGTCCCCGATCTTCGTCTCGAACGGGACCTCGACCTCGGCCGGCCAGCGCCCGGCCCAGTCACCAGCCTCGAACCGCTGCCTGAGCTCCGCCAGGTCCGGGTCCCCGCTCTGGGCAAGCTCGTCGTCGGCGGCACCGGGCAGCTCTTCTGAGTCGATCAGCTGAGCCTGCCCGAATCGCTGCTCCAGCCAGTGATGGAACGTGGTGCCCCTGGCTGCCTGTTGTGCTGGCCTGCGCGGCATCGGGCGCCGGATCTGCCGTGCCAGCTCAGCCGGATCCCTGGCCATGGTCACCAGCGCGGACACCGCGAGCTGCTGCGGCAGCGCGACGAGCACGGCCTGCCCGTGCTGGCGCCGTTCCCGCTCGGCCAGCAGCAGATCAGTGTCGCGCGCCCAGCCTGCCACCATTTCCTGATCACTATCGGTCAGGTCAAGGTCCTGGTCTGCAGCACTGGCAGGCTCGGCGGATGCACCCTCGCGGAGTGCTCTCGTCGCGGCGTCGACGAGCGCGCCGGCCTCAAGGACTGCCTCGTAGCGGCCGCTAGCGGCTGCCGCAGCCGGCCAGGTGCCGGTAGCCGGCTCAGCGAGCGCCGGATTCACTGCATCGGGCTCAGGCTCGGGCTGCCAGTGACCGACCACGCCCGCGCCGTTCTCGCAGGCAGCCCGTACCTCGGTGAGGAATGGCGACGGACCGAGCCGGGACACGCCATCTGACCACCAGTAACCCGAGCACGCCAGCAGGTAGGCCGCCCTGGTCGCGGCGACATAGCCGAGCCTGCGTTCCTCGCCGAGGTCGCGGGCCGTGCATGCCTGGTTGAAGGTCGTCAGCTCCTGCTTTGCCAGGCCGGTGAGCTCCGGCAGGTCAGCGGCATCACCGCGGAGCCCGAAGGGCAGCAGCCTGGCGTTCTCGGTCCAGCGCGTCGTCACCAGCGGCTTGGCAGGAAAGACATGACGTTGCGCGCCGCCGGCCAGGCCGGGCACGAATACCGCGGCCCACTGCAGGCCCTTGGCCGCATGCACCGTCGCCAGCTTGACCGAGTCCGTGTCTCCGACCTGGCCGGCCTCGAGCCCGAACTCCTCGGATTCGGCGGCAGCGAGATAGGCGAGGAATGCGCCGAGCGTCGGCTCCTGCGCGTCGCCCGCGAACGCGGCCGCAGCGTCGGCGAATGCGTCGAGGTCAGCTCTGGCAGCAGCCGGGTCGGCGCCGGGACGCGAGGCTACCTCGATGTCCAGCCCCAGCGCCCGTTCGACCTCGGTGACAAGCTCGGCCAGCGGCCGGGCAACGTGCCCGCGCAGTGCCCGGAGCTCGGCCCCGAGCGCCGTCAGCCGCGCGAAGCCAGGCAACGAGTACGCCGACGGGCTCCCCGGGTCATCGAGCGCTTCCGCCAGGCTGCCCGGATCTCTGGTCAGATCACCGACGGCACCGGCTATCAGGTTTCCATCGCGTCAGCCGGCCTGACGCTGCGGGCTGGCCGCTGCGTCGCCTGAGCTCGCCAGGGCCCGCGCCCGCCGGCCCAGAGCCACCAGGTCAGCCCGGCCCGATGCGCCAGCGCGGTGAGGTCAGCAGGCGGGCAAGTGCGCCCGCGGCGGTCGGGTCATACAGGACCTGGAGAGTCGCGACTATGTCGGCGACCTCAGGGACGGTCAGCAGCCCGCCGAGGCCGACCACCTCGACCGGGACGCCACGTGCCTCAAGCGCGGCCCGCAGCGCGGCGAACTGGGATCGCTTCCGGCACAGCACGGCGATGTCGCTTGGCCTGACTCTCGCCGTGCCGCCGTCGGGCCACGGCCTTCCGTCCGGAGCCAGTCCTGGCGGCAAGCCAAGCAGTCCGGCTACCTCACCGGCTACCCAGGTGGCTTCGTCCTGCACCGACTCAAGCAGGGCGCACCGCACCAGCCCGCGGTCAGCTCGGGCCGGCGGTGCCACCAGCAGCGGCACGTCGGGAGCCGCAGCCCGCAGGTCCGCCTGGATCGCGCCGGCCGCCATCAGCACGCCGCCGGTATTACGGAAGCTGGTCGACAGGACGCGCACCGGGGCTGGCTCGCCGTCGGCTGCCGGGAAGTCAGCGCAGAACCGGCGGAGGTTGCCGGCGCTCGCGCCGCGCCAGCCGTAGATCGACTGGCAGGGGTCGCCGACTGCGGTGACCGGATGACCACGGCCGAAGAGCGACCTCAGCAGGACAAGCTGCGCATGCGAGGTGTCCTGGTACTCATCGAGTAGCACCACCTGGTAACGGGAGCGCTCGGCCTGGCCGACTGCCGAGTGCCGGGCGGCGATCCGGGCGGCAAGGGCCATCTGGTCGCCGTAGTCGACTACTTCCCTGGCGGCCTTGGCCGCGGAGTATGCGGCTACCATCGGCAGCAACTGCTCCCTGGTCTGCTGCGTCTTGATCACGTCGGTCACGGCCTTGGGCACCCGGCCGGCCAGGCTCTCCAGGCTGCCGTCGAGCCATTCGCCGACGGCGAACACGTCGTCGGGTCCTCGCAGGTGCTCGGCCATCTCGCTCGCGAGCGCGAGGACCGCCGCGGTGACGGTCGCAGGCGTCCACTCGAATGCCGAGGTTGGGCCCTCGTAGGCGGCGACAACCTGGGCCGCCAGCTGCCAGGAAACGGCGGGAGTGATCAGGCGCACGGTCGGCTCGAGGCCCTCGCGCAGCGCGTGATCAGCAACGAGCCGGCCAGCGTAGGCGTGGTAGGTCGAGATGACAGGCTCGCCTGCGAGCTGGTCGTCATCCTCAGCAAGGCCGTCCGGCGGTAGGCCAGCCCTGCGCAGCCCGGTCAGCCGCGTCCGGACGCGCTGGCTCAGCTCGGCCGCCGCCTTCCTGGTGAAAGTCAGGCCAAGCGCGCGCTCGGGGCGCACCAGCCGGTTGGCCACCAGCCATACCAGCCGGGCGGCCATGGTCTCGCTCTTGCCGGATCCGGCTCCGGCGATGATCGCGAGCGGCGCAAGCGGCGCGCCGATGACAGCAGCCTGCTCGGCCGTCGGCTCCGGGCCGCCGAGCAGGCGTGCCAGCTGCGCCGGGCTGTAGCGGACCGCGTCGGTCATCACGGCGTCAGCTGCCCGCCACGCTCGTCGACCGGGCAGCTAGAGGCGACCGGGCAGACCCGGCAGCCGGGATTCGCCGTTGCAGTGAAGACCGGCCCTGCCATTCCCGCCGCGACCGTCTCGACCAGCTTCCGCGCCCACTCCGGATCGGGATCGCTGCGGAGGCCGCGCTGCGACTGCACCCGGACACTGGCCTTAAGCGCCGCGTTGCCGACCTGGACAAGCTCGGCCCCGCCCGGCTCGGAGAGCCCGAGCTGCTCGAACGCGCCCAGCAGCACGGCAAGCTGATAGACGCCAAGCTGCGGATGGCGGTCGAGCTCTGCGCCCGATGGCTTGCCTGTCCCAGTCTTGAGGTCGACGATGATCGCCGCACCATCCTCGTCGCGCTCCAGCCGGTCTACCTGGCCAGTGATGGTGATCTCGCCCATGCTCACCCGCAGCTGATGCTCGACGGCCACCAGCTCGCGCGGGTTGTTGTGGTGCCACTCTAGGAACTTGGCAACCATGGCCTCGGCCTTCGCCCGCTGCCGCTCGCTGTACCAGGAGCTTCCGAAGTCCAGGTGCCCCCACAGCTCGTCGACTCGCTTGGCTACCTCTCCGTCGTCGGCACCCTCGGCCGCGAGCGCCGCGGCAGCATGGATGACGATGCCCAGATGCTGCGCTACAGCCGGCGTGCGTACGCCGACCGCTGCCTCCAGCATCCAGCGAAGACCGCATTTGGTGAACGTCTCGACCCTGGACGGGGAGATCTGCACGTTGCCGGGGATCCGCTCCCCGGCCGCGGTGAGCTCCGTCAGCGCGTACCACTGGCGCGGGCTGGCGCCGCGCACACCCGCGGTCGCGAGCCGGGCCAGCTGATGCGCAGCGGCTGCCCGCACGCGAGCCGACAGCGCAGGGTCGGCGGCAGAGCGGCGCAAGTCGGCGGTCAGCGCCGGCAATGACAGCCAGTGCCGTCCGGCGCCGGCAACGCTCTCGATCTCGATCTCATCGCCCGCCAGCTCGGCCAGGAACCGTGACGGCCGATCATCGGCGTCCTCAGCGCCCACGGCAGTGACGATCAGGTCCCGCCGCGCGCGCGTGACGGCGACGTAGAACAGCCTGCGCTCCTCGGCCAGCAACCTTGCCGATACGGCCGCCGCGGCTTCGCTGCCGTGCCAGCTGGCACCAGCCTCGCGGCCGGCCATGACGTCGATGAGCTCGTCCATGCCCAGCATCGAGCCCCGCTGGCGCATGTCCGGCCAGCTGCCTTCCTGGACGCCAGCCACGATGACGAGGTCCCATTCCAGGCCCTTGGCCCGGTGCGCAGTCAGGAGCGACACCGCGTCGATGCGGGGAGCCTGCTCAGCTAGCGTCTCGCCGGCGATCTCCTGGCCAGCGAGGCTGTCAAGGAACAACCGCGTCGAGGAGTGCGGCAGCCGCGCGGTGAACCTGGCCGCCGCATCAAACAGCGCGACCATGGCGTCGAGGTCAGCATCTGCCAGTGCGCCGCGCGCGCCGCCCGCAGCGCTTGCCGACTGCCAGTGCGCGGCCAGCCCTGAGGCCTCCCATACCGCCCAGAGCACCTCGTGCGGCGTGCCGTCCTGCTCGGCCTGCCGGGCAACCTCAAGCAGCGCGGCGACTCTTCTGGCGGCGGCGACCTCCGGCCCGGCTGCCCGTGCCGAGACCGCAGCGCGCTGCGCCAGCGCGTCCGGCCCGCCATCAGGCCAGCCGGCCTGAACCAGCTCGCGCGGATCGCGGAGTGCCCCGGCGAGCGGCTCAGCGGCCGGCGGCTGCCCGGCTGCCAGCGCCGCAGCCTGCAGGCCACGCCGCAGGCGTCGCAGGCCGAGTGCATCGGTACCGCCGAGCGGACCCGTCAGCAGCTCTGTTGCGGCGTGCTCGTCCAGCGCTTCGGGGCGCAGCGCGCAGGTGATCAGCCGAAGCAACGGCCGGGTGCCGGGCTCGAACGTCAGCGGCAGATCGTCACCTACCACGTGAACCGGCACGCCAGCAGCGCTCAGAGCGCGCTGCAGCAACGGGGCCTGGCGGACTGCCGACCTGACCAGAACCGCCATCTGCGACCAGGCGAGGCCGTCGATCAGATGCCCGCGCCGCAGTATGTCGGCGATCACGGCCGCTTCCTGCGTGACGCTTGCCGCCGTGATGATCCGGACCCGCCCCCGCTCGGCGCCATCGAGCGCAACGAGCTGGCGGTGCTCCCGGCTGGCCGCGGCATCCTGGCGTCCTGCCGCCCGCGGCAGCCTCTCGGCAACCCGCCGTGAGGCCGCGAGCAGCGCCAGGCCGCTGCGCCGGCTGGTACGCAGCGCGACGACGCCAGCGGGCTCACCGCCAGGCGCGCGGAAGCGCTCCGGGAAACGACGGATGGCGTCGACGTCCGCGCCGCGGAACGCGTAGATCGACTGGTCCGGGTCTCCGACGGCGATCAGCTCGCGGCCGTCGCTGGCGAGCTCAACGAGCAGCTCCTCCTGCGCCGGGTCAGTGTCCTGGTACTCATCGACGAGCACGACGTCGTAGGCGTCGCGCTCGCGCGCTCGCACTGCACCGCGGCGCAGCAGCGCGCCCGCGATCCTGATGATCTGGGCGTAGTCATAGGCCGGCACCGGAGCGAGGTCGAACCTGGCCGCATACGAGTCGAGGAACCGGCCGGCCGAGACCCAGTCGTCCCTGCCGTGCACCCGGCCAAGCGCCGCGAGGCCGCTCCCATCCAGACCGCGCTCGGCAGCGCGGAGCAGGAAGTCGCGCAGCTCTTCGGCGAATCCTCGCGTGCCCAGAGCAGGCCGGAGGCGCTCCGGCCAGCCGTGGCCGCCATCGGCGGCCTCGCCGCGCAGCAGCCTGCGTACCTCAAGCAGCTGCTCAGGGCCAGGCAGCAGGACCGGCGGCTGCTCACCTGCCAGCGCGTACTCTCGCCGGACCAGCGCGTACGCATAGCTGTGGAACGTCATCGCCAGCGGCTGCCTGACCGTATGGTCAAGCCGGAGCGTGATCCGCTCGCGCAGCTCGGCGGCCGCCTTGCGGCTGAACGTGAGCACGAGCACGCGGCCGGGGTCGATCGCCCGGCGGATCACCCGGTCGACAACCGCTTCGACGATGGTGGTCGTCTTCCCCGTGCCTGGTCCGGCGAGCACGAGCAGCGGGCCGCCCGCATGCTCGACGACGCGCTGCTGCGCATCATCCAGGCGTGGCGCCTCCACGGCTGGCCCTGGCAGCCGGACGAGGCGGTAGGCAGGCGGGTTAGCGTCCATCTCGCCTTGCATTCCAGCAGACGCTACCGACAGTTGATGGCGCTAAGGCGCTAGCCACGCCAGCGGGCGAGTTTCATGTCGATCCTGGGGGCGGCGCCCGGCGGGCGGCGCAGCGGCGTGTGCTCGTCCTCGTACCTGGCCAGTGCCGCTCGCTCGTGCCCGGCTAGCAGCGATCCGTCGGCGTGCACCACGCGCCACCACGCGACTGCGCCGCCCCATAGCGCCATGACCCGGCCGACCTGCCGCGGGCCGCCGGACCCGAGGAACTCGGCCACGTCGCCGTAGGACATGACGGCACCGGGCGGGATCGCATCGACCACGTCGAGCACCCGGTTGGCGAAGTCCTCCGGGCCGGCACTGTCTTTCGAGCGGGCACTGTCTTTCGGGCGGGCACTGTCTTCCGGGTGGGCACGATCGGCGGCACCCGCGCGGTTATCGGCGCCTGCCCGGCAGGCGGTCACGGCGCTCCGGTCCCGTGGTTGCCGCGGCCCCGCGGCGCTGCGTGCCTGGCGGGTGGCGGCGGCCCGTCCATCCCGGCGGCACGGGGCGGCAGATGGCTGGCGTGACTCGCGTGGCTAGCGTCGCCCGGCGGCTCGTCCGCGATCACAGGGTCGCGCTGCCCGAGCAGCCTGCTGGTCGCCAGCGCCACGATGGCGAGGCACGCCGCTCCGAGCAGGCAGTACAGGATGAGGGTCGCCGGACGGCGCGGCGGCACCGGTGGCTTCGGGATGGCAGCCACCCCGCCGCCGAAGTGGCCAGCCGGGGCCATGCCGGGCGGCGGCGCCGCAGCGCCCGCCAGCTTGCCGGCGGCGGTCAGCGCGGCGGCGGCGTCAACGACGCCGAACCCGATCTGCTGGTCGTATCCGTCCGGCGGCCGCGTGCTCGGGTTCGTTGTGCTGGTGATAGCCGAGATCACCTGCGGATCGGTCAGGTGCGGGTACCTCGCCTTGATCAGCGCCACCACGCCCGCTGTGAGAGCGCAGGCCGGGCTCGTGCCGCTGACGGACCAGTACCCCCCGTCCCGGCCCTGTGCTGGGACCTTGTACCCGGGGGCGGCTACCTGGACCGACTGGTTCTCACTGGAGAAGCTGGTCACCTGATCGCTGCTGTTCACTGCCCCGACGGCGAGTACTCCCGGATAGTCGGCAGGGAATGAATACGGCGCGTCTCCGGTGCCGTCGGCACCCGCCGCGGTGCCGGCATTGCCCGCCGACGCGACCACCACGACATTGTGCTCGTAAGCATCCTGGAGCGCTGCCCGCACCGCCCGGCTCGGGTCGCTGTAGCCGAGCGACATGCTGATCACCTGCGAATGGTGCGTGACGGCATACGTGATCGCTCGGGCAAGCTCGCGCTGTCCCTTAGCGGCTGGCTCTCGCTCGTAAGCCCCGTGATTGGGATCGTCGACGTCAGTGATCACCCGGATCGACAGCACCTTGGCTTCTGGCGCGGTGCCGACGATCCCACTGCCGTCGGCGCCGAGGCCGCCGGGGCCGTGTCCGGCGATGAGGGACGCCATCCAGGTCCCGTGTACGCCCCAGTTCGGATCCGATGCCGGGGTGTCCACCCCGCTGTAGTTGGGGCCGCTAATCACGCTGCCGGCCAGATCCGATGCCTGCGGATTGACGCCGCTGTCGATCACGGCCACGGTGACGCCCGCGCCCAGCGTCACGTTCCAGGCGGCCGGGAGGTTCAGCTCGTCGAGCACCCACATCTCGGTACTGCGCACGGCGTCTGCGCGGGCGGAGACGGCCGGCGCGAGCGCCGCCAGCGGGAATCCGGCGGTCACCGCGGCCGCTAGCGCCAGCGCCGTTCCCCGCCGTCGCCGGTTCGTCCGGCGCCTGTTCAGGCGACAACCATGGGAGCTCAGCATCCAGGCGCCCCCGGGCACGACGGCACGGGCAGCGGCGCATCGAGCGTGGCGCCGGCTGCGTGCACCAGGCCTCTGATGAGGCTCATCATCTCGGCGTCGACGTACGCATCGGCGAGGCGCAAGTGGTGGCGGCCGTCCGAGAAGCCGGCTGTGACCAGGATCACGTACGAGCCGGCCGCTGAGGTGCTGGACTGCTGCCGATCATCGGCATCGAACCCGGCGGCTGGCGAGCGGGGGATGCGCAGCACGCGGACGACCATGCGGCCAGCACCGGGAGCGGGGAGCTCGCTGGCCACAGCCTGGGCAGCCGGCGCGCTCGGCAGCACGGCCACGGTGACAGTCGCCACCATGCTGCCGGAGGAGTCGGCATAGGTGGCCCGCAGCGCGGCTGAGCAGCCGTGCTCGCTGAGGATCCGGCTAGCTGCCCCGGAGACTGCCGAGGTGCACCTCGTCGCTGGGCTGATCCCCAGGCGGCGGGCGTCCAGCACCAGGCTGCCGGTCGATTCGAGCGCGTCGGCTGGCACTGCGTAGGGCACCGATGCCGGAAAGATCGTCCGGGCGGGCAGGGCACGCCAGCGGCGGTTCATCTCCCAGGCTGAGATCGCGCGCCGCTGAGCTAGGGTGAACCGCCGCGGCAGCAGCTGATGAGCGATTCCGACTGCCGACAGCGCCAGGCCGGCCAGGCCGATCGTCAGGACCATGCCGAAGGCGACCTGGCGGATGAAACGCCGGACCTGGCCGGCAGGCGGCCGAGCTTGCGGGGCACTGCCGGGCAGCGGACCATGCGGTGCACTGCCGGGCGGCAGCCAACCGTAATCGCCGCCGGGACTTCCCGGCCAGCTCTGGTCGGGCTCCGGCTGCCATTTCACACGGGGATTTTACGGCCTTGGCTGACCCTGCGGCTCCGCCTGACGGCAGGTCAGTACGTCGGCAGGCTCGGGTCCACCAGGTTGACCCAGGCCAGCACGCCGCCGCCGACATGGACGGCGTCCGAGAACCCCGCATTCTTGACCACGGCCAGGGCCTCAGCGCTGCGGGCGCCGCTCTTGCAGTGCAGCACAATGCGCTTGTCCTGCGGCAGCTTCTCGAGCGCTACCCCGGTCAGGAACTGGTCCTTCGGGATCAGCGTGGCGCCTGGGATCGAGACGATCTCGTACTCGTTCGGCTCGCGGACGTCGACCAGGAAGATGTCATCCCCGCGGTCCAGCATGTCCTTCAGCTCGGTCGCGGTAATGGTCGAGCCGGCGGCCGCCTCGGCCGCGTCGGCCGAAACCGCGCCGCAGAACGCGTCGTAGTCGATGAGGCCGGTGATCGTCGGGTTCTTCCCGCAGATCGCGCACTCGGGGTCCTTGCGCACCCGGACCGTGCGGTAGCTCATCTCGAGCGCGTCGTAGATCATCAGCCTTCCGGCCAGGGATTCGCCGACGCCGGTCAGCAGCTTGATCGCCTCGGTGACCTGAATCGAGCCGATCGACGCGCACAGCACGCCGAGAACGCCCCCCTCGGCGCAGGACGGCACCATGCCCGGCGGCGGCGGGTCCGGGTACAAACAGCGATAGCAGGGGCCGTACTCGGCCCAGAACACGCTGGCCTGGCCGTCGAAGCGGAAGATCGATCCCCACACGTACGGCTTGCCCAGCAGTACGCAGGCGTCGTTGACCATGTACCGGGTGGCGAAATTGTCCGTTCCGTCGACGATCAGGTCGTAGCCGGAAAAGATCTCCATGACGTTGTCGTTGCTCAGCGCCTCGGTGTGCACCTGAACGTTGACGTAGGGGTTGATCTCGGCGATGCTCTCGCGGGCCGATTCGGCCTTCAGCTTGCCGATATCCGACTGCCCGTGGATGATCTGGCGCTGCAGGTTGGACTCGTCGACCACGTCGAAGTCGATCACCCCCAGCGTCCCGACGCCGGCCGCGGCCAGGTAGAGCAGGGCAGGCGAGCCGAGACCGCCCGCGCCGACGCACAGCACCCTGGCATTCTTCAGCCGCTTCTGCCCGGTCATGCCGATCTCCGGGATGATCAGGTGGCGCGAGTAGCGCTTCACCTCATCGAAGGTCAGCTCGGCAGCCGGCTCGACCAGCGGGGGCAATGACGACACGGTCATCTCCAGATCGTTGCGTGGTGACTAAGCAATTGAACCAGGGCCAGCGGCGCCGCATTCCAGGGCCGGAAATGTCACCGGCGGCGAGTACAACTCTCAGGCATGACGCAGAACCCGCCCCCTCCCCCGCAGTTAGCCGGGTCATCGCTGACGCCATCACACCAGCCCGGTCAGCCTGGTCCTGGTCCCTGTCTCCCGGCCAGCCCGGCTGTCGTCCCGATGCTTCCCACCCGCCTCCGCCAGCCCGGCCGGCAGGCCCCGCTGCCGGACGTTGTGGCAGTCCGCCGGCTTGCCGTGCCCGATCCGGCGCCGCCCTACGACGACGAGGTCGCGGAGGCCGGCCAGCAGCAGCCCGATCATGACGCAGCCGACCGCCGGTGCGCTGACCTGGAGACCGGCGATACAGGAACCGCGGACACTGGCACCGCCAGCACGTGCGCCTCGGACCCGCACAGCGCCGCGCACGGGCACGGCCCCTCATCCGGCGGCTCGCCGCGACGCGATCCCGCCGCTGAGTCACTGCGGCCTGATCCGGCCGACGCCTGGCCGAGCCAGTTCGCGCAGGTCCTGGCCGAGACACTGGCCGGCTCGCGGCCCGCGCAGCAGCTGACCCCGTGGACCACCGAGCAGGCCCGCAGGCGGATCCGCCAGCTCGGACCGATGCTCGCCACCGATCAGCGGCCCAGGGTCCGCCGGGTCATGACCTCAGTGCCAGCCGACGGGGTCCTGGAGCTGACCGCAGTGGTCGGATTCGGGCCGAGAGTGCGCGCGCTCGCTTTCCGGCTGGAGCACGAGCAGGCACGTCCGTACCGCCAGGGCGGCAGCCGTTGGTGTTGTACGGCTATCGAGTCAGCCTGACCTCGACCTGCGTGCCGCTAGCGATTGCGCGGATCTCCGTGGCACTGCTTGAATTTCTTGCCCGAACCACAGGGGCACGGCGCATTCCGGCCGACGTTGGCGTAATTGCCGCTGGCAGACGAGCCCGTCGAATGCTGGGCCCGGCCAGATGCATCGTCGCTCGGCGCGCTGTAGCTGAGGCTCCCCTGGCGCTCGGGCCTGGCAAGCCCGCGGGCAAGCCCGGCCGGCACGCTCGGCTCGTCGGCAGAAGCTGCGACCTGCGGTCCCGTGCTGGCGGGCTGTCCGGCCTGCCTGGCCGCCTTCCGGCCGGGCTGAGCGGGCTGCCCCGCCTGCCGCGGCGAGCCGGACTGCGGCCCGACGGCCGGCGGGGCGGCCGCCGGCAAGGCGACGCCAGGCGGAGCCGCGGGCGCTGCGGCCTGGGAGACGCTAATGACCGGGCCAGCCGGGAGCGCGCCGTCGGCGCCATCCTGCGGCATGATCGGGTTCTCCTGAACCTGGACCTGCAGGTTGAACAGGCTGCCGACCGAGTCCTCCTTGATCCCGTCCATCATCGTGGTGAACATGTCGTAGCCCTCACGCTGGTACTCGATCAGCGGGTCGCGCTGGCCGTAACCGCGCAGGCTGACGCCCTCGCGCAGATAGTCCATCTCGTACAGGTGCTCGCGCCATTTCCGGTCCAGCACCGACAGCACGACGCGGCGCTCAACTTCCCGCATCACTTCCGGCGTGAGCTCCTGCTCACGCTTGCTGTACGCGGCATGGGCGTCGGCAGTGATCGCCTCGGACAGGAACTCCCTGCTCAGGTGAGCGCGCTCGCCTCCCGCGGCCTCGATGACGTCGTTCACCGTGACATTCACCGGATAGAGCTGCTTGAGCGCGCGCCACAGCTTGTCCAGGTCCCACTCCTCGGGGAAGCCGTCGGCGGTCGCGCCCTTGACGTAGCCGTCCACCACGTCATCGATCATGCCGCTGATCTGCGGCGCCAGGTCCGCACCCTCCAGCACGCTCCGTCGCTCTTCGTAGACGACCTTGCGCTGCCGGTTCATGACGTCGTCGTACTTCAGCACGTCCTTGCGGATCTCAAAGTTCAGCGACTCGACGTTGGACTGCGCGGACCGGATTGCCCTGCTGACTGGCTTGGACTCCAGCGGCATGTCCGGCGGCGTCTTCATCAGCTGCATCAGGTGCGCGATCTTCTCGCCGTTGAACCGCACCATCAGCTCGTCTTCGAGCGACAGGTAGAACCTCGACTCGCCGGGGTCGCCCTGCCGGCCGGACCGGCCGCGCAGCTGATTGTCGATGCGGCGCGACTCATGCCGCTCGGTGCCGAGTACATACAGGCCGCCGAAGCCGACGACCTCCTCGTGCTCTTCGGCCACCGCCTTGCGGCACTTCTCGACTGCTTCCGGCCAGGCTGCCTCGTAGTCCTCAGGAGTCTCTGCCGGCGATAGGCCCCGCTGATGCAGCTGCAGGTCGGCGAGGAACTCCGGGTTCCCGCCCAGCATGATGTCGGTACCGCGGCCGGCCATGTTCGTCGCGACCGTGACCGCGCCCTTGTGGCCGGCCTTGGCCACGATTGCCGCTTCCTGCTCGTGGTACTTGGCATTCAGCACCTCGTGCGGCACGCCCTTGCGCTTGAGCAGCCGCGCTACCAGCTCGGACTTCTCGACGCTGGTGGTGCCGACCAGGACCGGCTGGCCCGCCGCGTGGCGCTCGACGATGTCCTCGGTCAGGGCCTCGTACTTGGCTTCCTCGGTCTGGTACACCAGGTCTGGCTGGTCGGTCCTGATCATGGGCATGTTGGTCGGGATCGGCACCACGCCAAGACTGTAGGTCTGGTGGAACTCGTTGGCCTCGGTAAGCGCCGTTCCGGTCATGCCGGAGAGCTTCTCGTACAGCCGGAAGTAGTTCTGCAGCGTGATCGTGGCGAGGGTCTGGTTCTCGTCCTTGATCTGCACGCTTTCCTTGGCCTCCACGGCCTGGTGCATGCCCTCGCTCCAGCGGCGCCCGTGCAGGATCCGGCCGGTGAACTCGTCGACGATGAGGACCTCGCCGTTCATCACGACGTAGTCCTTGTCCTTGGTGTAGAGCTCCTTGGCCTTGATGGCGTTGTTGAGGAAGCTGATCAGCGGCGTGTTGATGCTTTCGTAGAGGTTGTCGATGCCGAGCCAGTCCTCGACCTTCTCCACGCCCGACTCGAGGATGCCGACAGTCCGCTTCTTCTCGTCAACCTCGTAGTCACCCTCGCCGTCCTCGCCGCGCCGCAGCCGGGGGGCGATCTTGGCGAACTCCTGGTACCAGATGCTGTTCTGATCGACCGGCCCGCTGATGATCAACGGGGTCCGGGCCTCATCGATCAGGATCGAGTCCACCTCGTCGACAATGGCGAAGTAGTGGCCGCGCTGCACGCACTCCTCAAGGCCCCATGCCATGTTGTCGCGCAGGTAGTCGAAGCCGAACTCGTTGTTCGTGCCATACGTGACGTCGGCGGCGTATTGCTTGCGGCGCTCGTCAGGATCCATGTTCGCCAGAATCACGCCGACCTCCAGGCCGAGGAACCTGTGCACGCGGCCCATCCACTCTGCGTGGTACTTGGCCAGGTAGTCGTTGACCGTGACCACGTGCACGCCCCGGCCGGTCAGCGCGTTCAGGTAGGACGGCAGAACGGCCGTCAGGGTCTTGCCCTCACCAGTCTTCATCTCGGCGATGTTGCCCAGGTGCAGCGCGCCGCCGCCCATGAGCTGTACGTCGAAATGCCGCTGGCCGAGCACCCTGCTGGCTGCTTCGCGCACGGTGGCGAACGCTTCCGGCAGCAAGCTGTCCAGGGGCTCACCGTCTGCGTGCCGCTGCCTGAGCTCGGCGGTCATCGCCCGCAGCTCAGCGTCGCTCAGCGCCTTGAATTCGTCCTCGACCGAGTTGATCTGGCTGACGATCGCCCTGAGCTTGCGCAGCGTCTTGCCCTCGCCAGCGCGAAGGAGGTTATCGATGATGGCTGGCACTTTGTCGTCGCGCTCCCTGCAGATCTTCCTGGCCTGGCCTGGCGGCCATTTCTGGGGCTAACCGCCTGCTAGCTGCGGCTCAGCGGGCTAGCAGCGGCTTCCTGGCGATTACGTGGTGGTTCTGAAGCAGTTCAACGCCATGGCAGCAGCCCGCGTTCCTGCCTCATCGTCATCGTAGGCGACTTAGCCGGCGAAGCCGAGCCCGCGCACGCATAGCTGGTCAGGCACACTCATCCAGGGGGTCGATTGCGCCCCATGGCGGGCCCTTGACCACAATGATATGTACAACGACAGGCAGTAGGAGAGGAGCAGCGCGCATGGCGCAGCAGTTTGGGCCAGGCACTGCGAGCGGAGCGGTGACACCCGCGGCCTCAGGCGCCACGGCAATGAGCGTGGGAGCAAGCGCAGTCGCTGGCGGGGCCGGCGGCGAGGAGATTGTCCCGTTCGTCTCTCAGGTACCCGGGACGCCCGTCCACTTCCCGACGTTCCACGGGCGCGCAATCTCCTGGATCGCCGTTTCGCTGATCATGGTTGCGTTCGTGATCGGCGGCCTTGCGCTGGTCTTCGGCCCGACCTGGTGGCTCTTCTGGGCGTCGGTCGGCCTGGCCGGCCTGGGCGCGCTGCTATCCCTGGCAGTCGGGATCTTCGACGACTGGTATTAAGCCAAAATCTCCTAAACCGGGCAGGTTCAAGCCTCCGACGGCACCCGAGCTAAGGCTGACCAGCTAAAACTGTCGGTATCAGCGGCTAGCCTTCGTGTCGTGGCCGGCCCCCAGCTCCCCCCGCCAGAATTCACCTTGAGCCAGGACGAGGCGCGTCTCATCACGCTCTATGCGCAGGGCTTTATCGGTGCCGGCGCCCGGCGTGGCGGCGTACCCGGCATGCTCAGGCGACTGGGCGGGGTTCAGCTGGACACGATCAGCGTCCTGGCCCGCTCGCACGAGCTGGTCGCGTATTCACGGCTCGGCGCCATCGGCCGCCCGAAGGTTGAGCAGGCCTTCTGGCACCGGCAGCGACCGGCCGCATTCGAGTACTGGTCGCACGCTGCCTGCGTACTGCCGATTGAGGAATGGCCGTACTACGAGTTCCGCCGGAGGGCCTTCAGGCAGCGCGGACTGCGCTGGCATCAGAGCCTTCCCGAGGTCTGTGCCCAGGTCCTGGCCAGGATCGGCGCAGAAGGACCGCTGACCGCCACCGAGCTCGGCGGAGCCAAGAACGGGGGCCCGTGGTGGGACTGGTCCGACACAAAGATCGCAGTCGAGTGGCTGCTCGACACCGGCGAGGTGATCTGCGCCCGCCGGGTCGGCTGGCGCCGCGTTTACGACCTTCCCGAGCGAGTGCTGCCAGCCGGTCTCATGAACGCCGGACTCACCGACGAGGAATGCGTGAGCCGGCTGGCCACCGTGGCCGGGCGCGCACTGGGAGTGGTGACTCAGGCCGATCTCGGCGATTACCAGCGCCTCAGGTACGGCGGCGCCGAAATCCCTCAGGACGGCCCGGCCCTGACCGCGGCTGGCTCGGCGCAAGCCGCGGGCCTGATACCTGTGGAGATAGCCGCCGGCCGACGTGGCAGGGCGGTCCGGGCGTGGCTTGACCCGGAGCTGCCCGAGAGCACCACCCGCCGTGGTCGGCACCGGACAACACTGCTCTCGCCCTTCGACTCGCTGGTCTGGGACCGGAAGCGGACGATGCGGGTATTCGGCTTCGAGCACAGCCTGGAGGCCTACGTGCCGCAAGCTAAGCGCGTCCACGGGTACTTCACCATGCCGTTGCTGGCGGGCGGGCACCTAGTCGGCCGGGTCGATCCGGCGCGAAGCGGGACAACGCTGGTCGCACGCAAGCTGACGATGGACAAGCCCAGTGCGGCCGAGCCGATGGCGAAGGCCCTGGTTGAGGCCGCGTCCTGGGTTGGCTGCGACACCGTCAAGCTCCAGCAGGTCGAGCCGCCGTCGCTAGAGCCGCGACTGCGTGCGGCACTTGCGGACCACGGCGCCTGACGGGCCCCGGGCCTAGAGCCCGTCGGCCCCAGCCGGCCGCTGACCCAGCACCGTCCCAGAGATAGCGACCGCTCGTTGGGGGCAAAGGGACCAATCCGGGCGCGATCTCGGCGCCACCGGGCGCTATGTACTCGCGGCCGGCAGGACGGTCGCCCCAGCGAGACGCCCCAGCGATCGCCGTGACGTCGTGCCCCGCGGCTCAGTCCTCGCCCGAGAACCGCTCCCAGGCCGACTGGCGGGTCATGCCCAGTGACTCACCGATCCGGGTCCAGGTGACCCCGCGGCTCCGCGCCTTCCGTACCCACTCGGTCAGCTGCCGTTCGACTTGCGCCGCCGCAGCAGCGACCCGCGGCAGGTGCTGCAGCAGGTCGTCGTCCGACATCTTCGCCTCCCAGCTGGCCACCATTTCCGCCGGCGTGCCGCGGGATGGCGTGTCGACGAGATCGGCGCACAGGCAGATGCACTCATTGCAGATGAAGACGCCGGGCCCCGCGACAAGCTTGGCCACCGCGTCCGGGGTCTTTCGGCAGAACGAGCAGGCGATGCTCGGCGACAACTCGCTGGTGGCCATGTGGGAGACCTCCCGCTTGGCAGACGTCAGGAGTTACCTGACAACTTGTCAGGCATTACCTTACGCCGTCAGGACGCACCTGACAAGCAGCCCCGCGAGCGGCCCGGCCGAAGCTGGCGATCGGGCGTCAGCCGAACTCGATGAGCTTCTCCCTGACCGCGACCATGACGGCCTCCATCCGCGAGTGGATCTGGAGCTTCTCCAGGATGTTGCGCACGTGGTTCTTCACGGTGTTCTCGGAGATGAACAGTTCCTTGGCGATATCCCGGTTGTTCATGCCACGGGCCACTAGCCGCAGCACCTGGATCTCGCGGTCGGTGAGGCGGGGTGCCGGAACCTGCTGCGGCGGCTCCTCCTCGTCCCGCCGGGCGAGCGCTGCGAACTCGGTCAGGAGCTTGCCTGCCATCGACGGGTTGATGAGCGACTGGCCGCCGTAGACGGCCCGGACAGTGTCGGCGACCTCGTCAAGCGGGATGTCCTTCAGCAGGTAACCGCTGGCACCGGCCCTGATCGCCTCGAAGAGGTCTTCTTCCTCATCGCTGATTGTCAGCATCACGATCTTGGCGCTCGGAGCCACGTCCTTGAGCGCACGGCAGGCCTCGATTCCGCTGATTCGCGGCATCCGGATGTCCATCAAGATGACGTCAGGCAGCGACTCGCCAGCTTTGCTGACGGCCTCCTCGCCGTCGCTTGCCTCGCCGACCAGCTCGATGTCGGGCTCGGAATCGAGGACCATTTCCAGCCCGCGACGGAAGAGCGCGTGATCGTCCGCGATCAGCGTGCGAATCGGCTCCGCAGTCGGCTCACGGGCGGCGCCCGCCCCTGTCGCCTCGTTCCTGCCTGAGGCTGCGCGCGTATCAGCGCCAGGCACGCCGGAGCCCGGCCCTCCGTCGGGTGCCTGCGGGCTGACGCCGGCACTGCGGCCCATGATCCTTCCTCCTTAGCGAACCCGGCCAGCTGCCCCGCCCGGCCCCCCAGATTCAGACCCCGCGTCGCCCGTGCCTGAACTCTCTCTGACTAAGGCGTGGCTTGCAAGTCCCGACTTAGCCCGGCGTGGCCGAAGTGCCGGCACTGGCCGCCTAGTCATGTATCCGGCCCAGCCATGCGAGGTCAACAGGAACGTTAGCCCAGTCCTACGACTGGCTGACGCCGGCCTGCCGACGGTCGGCTCCGACCGCGATCGGCGCGCGTTCATCGGTCAGCCTGATCACACCGTACTGGTAGCCGCGGCGCCGGTAGACCACGCTCGGCAGCCCAGAAGCGGCATCGGTGAACAGGAAGAAGTCGTGGCCGACGAGTTCCATCTCGAAGAGCGCCTGATCAATCGCCATCGGGGTCGCGGCGTGGAACTTCTCCCGCACGACCAGCGGGCCATTGCCCTGCATGTCAATCTCGACGAGGCGCTCGTTCTCGGCTTGGGCCATGTCTGAGGTACCGCTGCCCGCTAGATCCCCGATATCGCTCGCATCCTGAGGAGTGGCCGTGCCCCGGTCGCCCGCGTCCCGGCCGGCGCGAGCCGAGCTGCGGTCCGCGGCCGCTGCGGCCGAAGCGGCTTCGGCAGCGTCGGCTGCATCGGCGGCGGCAGCCATTGCGGCGGTAGCAGCGGCCGCGTTCCCGGCCAGCAGGCCGCCGCCCTTCCCCAGCCTGATGGCGGGGAGCTCAGCATCCGATGCCAGGTCGGCCTCGGGCAGGTCAGACAGCCGGACGGCGGCGTGCGCCCCGTGGCGGTCCTTGCGCCGGTCGCAGGCGCGCCGCAACCGCGACTCCAGCTTGCCGAATGCCATGTCAAAGGCGGCGAACCGGTCTGCCGCCGCCGCTTCGGCGCGAATGACGGGACCGCGCGAGCTGACCGTCAGCTCGACCCGCTCCTTGCTCTGGGTCTGCCGCGGATTGTGCTCCGCTGTTACCTCGACATCGATCCGGATGGTCTTGCTGTCCAGCTTCTCGATCTTGGCTAGCTTGCCCGCCGCGTACGTCCGGAATCGCTCCAGCATCTCGGTGTGCCGGGCCGTGAAGATGATGTCCACTCAGGAACTCCCTTCTTGTCCGGGTCATGAGCGGCACCCGTCCGGCCGACCTGGTCTTCTACCCCACATCCGCCTGCTGAGAGGTTCGCGGCTGCTTGTGCCACTACTGCCCTTCTCCCTACCCAGGGGACATCGGATCCCCCGGCGGGGCAGGACTTACTTCTAAGCCGCACCGTGATCGGTCGACGACAAGTCGCCTTACGTGGGCCGCTTCGCCTGCGGCTGGCATCGGCTTGCCAGGTCAGGTGCCCTTTTGACAGGGCAGCCGACCTAGCGCAACCACGGACCCGGACGGGTGCCATGACACGACGTTATCCGCATGCCGGCCGAATGTCAGGACCGGATCCCTGCTGTTTCCGCCGGCCGGAACCCAGAGCCCGGGCTTCAGGCAAAGTCGGCCCGGCTCAAGTCTCGTTAACCCGGATAGACAGGAATTGCCCCTGTTACTGGCTTACCCCAGGTTGTTGCCATATTCGATGAGGTCAGGATCTTGTAATCGGATGTGCCGACCACGATCGCCACGCCGTTGGTCGTGAGCGACACCGCTCCGGGCGGCACGGAACCTAGCCGCTGGGCCGCGCCGCCAGCCAGGGGCACCTCAGCGATGCCCGACCGGTCGAGGACCAGGAGGTCATAAGGGCTGAACCAGCTCATTGCCATCGGGTCGCGCAGTCCTGTCCCAGCAGGTATGGCGCTGCCCAGCGACACCTGGTCGCCGGCTTGCCGGACCGCGGCGAGCACCAGGCGGTTATCACTGTTGGCGTGGCCACGGGCCGCAGGCTTGATCAGCAGCGCGACGCGAACCCCGTCCGGCGCCATCCTCAGGGCGATGATCTTCGGCGTCGGCTGGCCGCCCGAGACGAGGTTCGCTGGCAGAGCGACGGCTAGTGCCCGGCGGTACGGCGCTGGAAGCACCCAGATCCGCTGGCCTGCCACCGCCCACAAGTCTCCGTTGCCATCCCAGCTCAGCGACTGGCAGGGCCCGCCCGAGGTGGATAGCCGATAGCTGCGGTACGGCACCGTCGACCCTTCCGCGCCCCCTTTCGGCAGGTACAGCTGGCAGCCCGTTCCGTCCGTCGTCGCAACCGCTACCTGCGCTTGGGTAACCGGATCCGCGGCGACCGCGGTGATGCCCGCCGAGCCGAAGTCCGCCAGGCCCAGGGGCCGCCGATTTGATCCCAGTCCCACGCTGACGCTGCTCTGGCTGCTCAGGTAGACGAGCGATCCTTTCGGCACCTCATCGACCAGGCTACTGAACGTGCCCGTGTCCGCCGGGCGGCCATTTATCTCGAGCTGTACAAGCCGTGCGACGGCGGCCGAGTACGCGGTGTTGCCCAGCGTCGCCTGCAACTGCTCGGCCTCTTCTAGCTTCTGTGTTGCCGACGCGTGAGCGGCAGCGCCGCCAAGGTCGACGACGGCAGTCTGGCCGGTAATGGCGATCCCGAGAATCGTCGTGCCGGGCGGGAAGGCGGTCTCCGTCGCGCTGCTCAGCCAGCTCCTCTGATCGTTGAGCAGGCCCTTGATCAGCCCGCGCGCCAGGGCCGTGGCAGAGTTCTGCAAGGGTGCATAGACCGGATCAGGAACCAGGTTGCTATTTGCGGGAGACGGCGGAAGGGCGAAAAAGAACAGGTTGCGCGCCTGATAGACATGCTCAAAATCGGCCTGAGTCACCAGCAGGCCCGCTGGGCCCGACGGCAGCGCGGATATCAGCCAGGCGCCTTTGCTGGTCTGCTGCAAGGTGAACCGATAGGTACGGGTGCTGGGCGAGTACCGGTACTGACCGGTCTGACTCAATGTCGCGAGCCGCTGGCCCGTGAATTCGACTGAGACCGACTGCCCGCCCCCGCTCGAATCGGCCAGCGGAATGTGCACCCGCTCCGTCGCCGTTGGCGTGCTGGCAATTGAGCTGACGACGGTGACCGGACCCGGAACCGGATGCCAGCTCTTGCGGAGCGACGGCAGCAGGAACAGCCTGGCGGCAGTCGGATCGAACGCATAGCTCGCACTCGCGTGCAGGAAGCCGAGCACGACATCGCGCGGATATCGATATGCACCCGGACCGGGCGGCGGTAGCTGCTCCACGTACGACTGGACCTGACTCCCGCCGGAATTCACCTGCTGGGGTGCGCCGCCTGACGGCAGCGCCGCGCAGCCCGTCACGACGACAACGGCGATAGCCGCCAGCCCGACCGTCATCCTGGTGCGCATCGGGATGCGCACCACGGTTCCCGCCGGGCGGAGGCTAGCCACGAGCGATTACCTCGCTGGCCGCAGGCCCCGCCTGACCAGCTATGCCACCGCCTCCCGCCAGATCCGGCACGGCTCGCTCCGGCCGATCTTCGCCCGGCGAGCCGGGCTCGGCCTGGCGCGTCAGCTCGGCCGCATCCATTCCCTCCTCGCGCGAAATCGGCGGCATCGGGTTCAGTGGCAACGGCGACCCGTGCAGACTTCCCCCGACTGCGCGCGGCAGCGTCAGCCGGAACACCGAGCCCTGCCCTCTCGCCCCCCACGCCTCGAGCCAGCCGCCATGCAGCCGAGCGTCCTCCAGTGCGATTGCCAGGCCGAGGCCAGTGCCGCCCGAGGTCCGGGCCCTGGCCGGATCCGCTCGCCAGAACCGATCGAAGACCAGTTGTTCCTCGCCGGGGCGCAGCCCCACGCCAAAGTCGCGCACGGATATCGCAGCTGCCGCTGAGTCCATCGCGACGGTGACCACGACGTCCTTGTCCTCGCCGTGCTCTACCGCGTTCAGCAGCAGATTGCGCAGAATGCGCTCCACCCGGCGCCGGTCTACCTCGGCGATGCACGGCGCCGCAGGGAGCCGGAACTCGATCTTCGTCCCGCGACGCTCAGCCATGTGCTGCGCGATGTCGGCCGACTGCAGCACGATCGTGCAGACATCGACCGGCTCAGCATCCAGGGTGGCGGCGTTCGCGTCGTACCGGCTGATCTCCAGCAGGTCGGTGAGCAGCGACTCGAACCGCTCGAGCTGACCCTGCATGAGCTCAGCCGACCTCCCGGCCGCCGGGTCCAACTCATCTCTGGACCCGTAGATCACATCGGAGGCGATCCTGATGGTCGTCAGCGGGGTCCGTAGCTCGTGCGAGACGTCGGAAACGAACTGCCGCTGGACCTGGGAGAGGTCCTCAAGCTCCTGAAGCTTCTCCTGGAGGCTCGCCGCCATCTCGTTGAACGAGGTGGCAAGCGCGGCCAGCTCATCGGAGCCACGCACCTCCATCCGCTGGTTCAGCTCACCGGTGGACAGCCGTTTCGCGCCCTGCACAGCCTGCCGGACCGGCACCACCACCCACCGGGTTACCAGCCATGCGATCGCAGCCAGCAGGAACACGACGGCGATGCCGGCGACCAGCAGGCTCTGCTGGATGCTCGCGATGGTCCGCTGCTCAGCCGCTAGCGGGAAGAAATAGTACAGCGCGTAACCGCCGCCAAATGGTGCGCCGATCAGCAGGCCGGGCACGGGCTGGGGGCTCCCGCCGATGGCCATGCTCACCCACACCTGCTGCGGCTTCTCAGGGCGTCTGATCCATTCGGTGTAGACGTCCTGCGTGAGCCGAATGGGGAGCTTTGGCAAGGCGTGAAACCCGACCGCGTACCCGCCGCTGTAGACGGGCGCGCCCTGGAATGGCGGCAGCGGGGCAACCTCAACGGCGTAGGGCGTGCCCCCGGTCGATTTGAGGTTCTCGGTCAGCTGCCACATGTATTTCGGTGCGGAAGCGCTGGGCAGCATGCTGAGGCGGGCCGAGCTCTGCGCGTCGTTCAGGCCCGCGGCGGCGATAGTCTGCGAAGTCCGCTGCATATTCGCGTAGATCCCGGCCACGAGGTGCTGCATCAGGATGTAGCCGAGCGCCGACACGACCACGGCGGACAGGATGAGGGTGGCAGTGACCACGCGAAGCTGGAGCGAGTGACGGTAGCGATCCGCGACCTGACGCAGCTTGCGCCGGATGGCAGTCAGCGCAGCCGGACGCGGTCTGGCGAGCCAGCCGCGATACCTCGCCCCCACGGTGGCGGCTGCTTCGTTCACTGCCCTTCCCCGCTGGATCCTCGGCCTGGCTTAGCGGCCAGGCTCGCGCACGTCACGATCAGCCCGGGCCGGCCTTATAACCAACGCCCCGCACAGTCACCACGATCTCCGGCCGCTCCGGATCCTTCTCGATCTTGGCGCGCAGCCGCTGGACGTGGACGTTCACCAGCCTGGTATCGGCTGCGTGCCGGTAACCCCAGACTTGCTCGAGCAGGACCTCCCTGGTAAACACCTGACGCGGCTTGCGAGCGAGCGCCACCAGCAGGTCGAATTCCAGCGGAGTGAGGTTCAGCGGCTCGCCGGCGCGCTGCACCGAGTGCCCGGCAACGTCGATGGTGACGTCGCCGATCGTCAGCGTCTCCGGCGCCGGGTCGTCGGTCCGGCGCAGCCGGGCCCGGACCCGCGCGATCAGCACCTTGGACTGGAACGGCTTGACGATGTAGTCGTCAGCACCCGACTCCAGGCCGAGAACGACGTCCACCGTGTCGCTCTTGGCTGTCAGCATGACGATGGGAACGCCGGATTCCGCGCGGATCTGGCGGCACACGTCGATGCCGTCCATCCCGGGCAGCATCAGGTCCAGCAGCACCAGGTCGGGCTTGCTGTCCCTGAAAACCTCCATCGCCCGGTCCCCGTCGGCAACGAACGTGGGCTCGAAGCCCTCGCCTCGCAACACGATGCCGAGCATCTCGGCCAGAGCAGCGTCGTCATCGACGACCAGCACGCGACCCTTCATAATCCTCATCGTTCCACGTAGACGGCGGATTGGGGACCCGCAATAGCAGGAGCACCCGAGCCCAGGACTCGCAGATTACCTGCAGTGACGGGCTGTATCACCCCTTCTTCGGTCACGATGGCCGTGACGAGGTCTGGCGGGGTGACGTCAAAGGCCGGGTTGTAAGCGGGCGTCCCGGCTGGTGTGGCCTGCTGACCGGCAAAGCAGGTGACCTCTCCGGCGGGCCGGTGCTCCACCGTGATCGAGGCTCCGTCGGGCGTATCCAGGTCAACTGTGGAGACAGGTGCCACCACCACGAACGGCACCCCGTGGTGCCTGGCCAGCACGGCCAGGCCGTAAGTGCCGACCTTGTTGGCCACGCTCCCGTCAGCCGCGATCCGGTCCGCGCCGGTCAGGACCAGGTCCACCTGGCCCTCCGCCATCAGCGACGCAGCTGCGTTATCAGCGAGCACCGCATGCGGAATCCCGGCATTACGTGCCTCCCAGGCGGTAAGCCGCGCGCCCTGCAGCAGCGGCCGCGTCTCATCGACCCACAGCTGGGCCAGCCTGCCCGCCCGGTGCGCGGCCAGAATCACGGCGAACGCCGTGCCCGCTCCCGCCGATACCAGACCGCCGGTGTTGCAGTGGGTCAGGATCCGGGCATCAGAAGGCACCAGGGCCAGCCCGTGCCCCGCCATCGCCGCACTCGCCGCGGCGTCTTGCGCGGCAATTGCCTGCGCTTCGGCCAGTGCCGCCCTGGCGCCCGTTTCCCGGCAGGGAACGGGGCCGTCGTCGCCAGCCGCAGCCCGATACGACTGCAGTGCCCGGCGAACACCCCAGCCCAGGTTCACCGCCGTCGGCCTGGCCGCGGTTATGGCGGCAGCCGCCATTTCCACATCGTCGCCGCGGTATGCCGCCAGAGCCACGCCGAATGCCCCGGCCACGCCCAGCAGCGGCGCGCCCCGGACTACCAGCCGGCCGATCGCGCCGACGAGCTCCGGCACGCTGCCACACCGGATGAATACCTCCTCGGCCGGGAGCCTGGTCTGGTCCAGCAGCTCGATGGCCGGCCCTTTCGGCGGCCCGAGCCAGCGCAGCGCGGCGAGCGTCAGGCCAGCCGTGTCGGCCGGCGTCGCTGCGGCCGCGCCCGGAGTCACCAGATCCGGGCCAGCCGTGTCCGCATCAGCGCGGGCCCCGTCACTGTGCCGCATCCGCGTCCCCTCTGGCTCCTACTTCCGAGTCTGCCGGCCGGCCATCGGTTACACCAAGCCCGGAGCCAGTATCTGACATATTATAACGATTTGGCTACGCAGGGGTCATTGACTGCGCAGGGTCAGGAGCCAAGCCGCCAGGAGTCGAGGTACTTCAGCTGCGCAGGGGTCAGCACATCGATCTTGGTGCCGAGTGAGGCCAGAGCCAGGCTGGCCGCCTCGGCATCGATGGCGGCCGGGACGTCGAGTACCTGACCGCCCGCTTCCTGCTGCGGATCTGCGCCGGCGAGCCAGGCCAGCGCGAGCGCCTGCACTGCGAACGAGGTATCCATGGCGGCGGCAGGGTTACCCTCGCCGGCCACGAGGTTCACGACGCGGCCCTCGGCCAGCAGGATGAGCCGCCGGCCGTCGGCGAGTACGTACTCAGCCGCGTGCGGCCGGACCGCCGGATTCACCTCAATCGCGAGGCTGGCGAGAGCCGCCACGTCAATCTCGACGTCGAAGTGCCCGGCATTGGCGAGCATCGCGCCATCGGGCAGCACCGCAAGCTCCGCCGTTCCCAGGACCTCACGAGACCCCGTCGCGGTGATCACCAGCTCGGCCACCGGCGCGGCGGCGCTCATCGGCATCACGCGGAAACCCTGCATGATCGCGGCGAGCGCGCGGACCGGGTCAACCTCGGTGACGATCACCTGTGCACCCAGGCCGCGCGCCCGCTCCGCGACTCCCGAACCGCAGGGTCCGAAGCCGGCCACGACCACGGTCTTGCCGGCTATCAGTGTGTTTGTCGCGCGCATGATCCCGTCGAGCACAGCCTGGCCGGTGCCGTGCTGATGGTCGATCATGCGCCTGGTCGCGGAGACGTCGGCCGCGACCACCGGGAACCCGAGCGATCCCGCCGCAGCCATCCGCCGCAGCCTGGCCGCTCCCGTCGAGGTGGCCTCGCATCCGCCCCGAACGCCGCCGATCAGCTCCGCGCGCGCTTCGTGCAGCGTGTTGACCAGGTCGCCGCCGTCATCCATGACCAGGTCGGGCGCGGAGTCCAGGACGCGGTGGATGTGCTCGTAATAGGTGCCGCGATCCACTCCGGAACGTGCCTGCACCGTCACGCCCGGCTCGGCAGCCAGCGCGGCAGCGATGTCATCCTGCGTCGACAGCGGATTAGAAGCGGCCAGGTGCACCTGCGCGCCGCCGGCCGTCAGCGCGCCCACCAGGACGGCCGTCTCCGCCGTGACATGCAGGCAGCACGCCACGGTCAGGCCAGGCAAACGGCTGCCGTTCGGCGAATGACGCCCGCAGCATGCCGAGCACCGGCATCGCTCGCTGCGCCCAGGCGATCCCGGGCTGGCCGGCCAGCGCCAGTCCGGGATCGGCGATGTCGGAGGGCGGTGCAGCCACCGGGGGAGGAGCTCCCCGGGATGCTGCCTGCCCGGACCGGTCAGTACCGGTAGTGATCGGGCTTGAACGGGCCATCGACCGGAACGCCGATGTAAGCGGACTGCTCTTTGGTCAGCGTGGTGAGCCGGACACCGAGCGCGTCCAGGTGCAGTCGCGCGACCTTCTCGTCGAGATACTTGGGCAGCACGTGCACCCCGACCTGGTATTCGTCGGTCTTGGTGAACAGCTCGACCTGGGCGATGACCTGATTGGTGAAGCTGTTGGACATCACGAAGCTCGGGTGGCCGGTGGCGTTGCCCAGGTTGAGCAGCCTGCCCTCGGACAGCACGATGACGCTGTGACCATCAGGGAAGGTCCACTCATCGACCTGCGGCTTGATGTTGGTGCGCCGGATGCCTGGCTGCCGGGCGAGGCCCGCCATGTCGATCTCGTTGTCGAAGTGGCCGATGTTGCCGACGATCGCCTGGTGCTTCATCCGGCTCATGAGCTCGGCCGTGATGATGTGGAGGTTGCCCGTCGCGCTGATGAAGATGTCAGCGATCTCGACGACGTCTTCCAGCCGCGCCACCTGATAGCCATCCATCGCCGCCTGCAGCGCGCAGATGGGGTCGATCTCGGTCACGATCACGCGCCCGCCCTGGCCGCGGAGTGATTCCGCGCAGCCCTTGCCCACGTCGCCGTACCCGCAGACAACGGCGACCTTGCCGCCGATCAGGACGTCGGTCGCCCTGTTGATCCCGTCGACAAGCGAGTGCCGGCAGCCGTACTTGTTGTCGAACTTCGACTTGGTCACCGAGTCGTTCACGTTGATCGCCGGGAAGCGCAGCGAGCCATCCCGCGCCATCTCGTACAGCCGGTGCACGCCAGTCGTCGTCTCCTCGGTGACGCCCCTGATCCCCGCTGCCGTCGCGGTCCACTTCCCCGGAGTCTCGGCCAGGGAGCGTGCCAGCAGCGACACGATCACGGCCCACTCCTCCGGGTCGTCGTCACGGGCCGCAGGCACGCTGCCCGCGGCCTCGAACTCCGCGCCCTTGTGCACCAGCAGCGTCGCGTCGCCGCCGTCGTCCAGCAGCATGTTCGGGCCGGTCTCGCCCGGCCACGTCAGCGCATGCTCGGTGCACCACCAGTACTCCGGGAGCGTCTCGCCCTTCCAGGCGAACACGGGGATGCCGCGCGGGTCATCGGGGGTGCCGTCCGGGCCGACGGCGACCGCCGCTGCGGCGTGGTCCTGGGTGGAGAAGATGTTGCACGATGCCCAGCGGACTTGCGCGCCGAGCGCGACCAGGGTCTCGATGAGCACTGCGGTCTGGATCGTCATGTGCAGCGATCCGGTGATCCTGGCACCCGCCAGTGGCTGGCTGTCGGCGAACTCGGCGCGCACCGCCATCAGTCCGGGCATCTCGTGCTCGGCCAGCCGGATCTCGCGGCGGCCGAAGTCCGCCAGCGACAGGTCAGCGACCCTGAACGGAAGTGTGTCAGCAGGCATGCAGGCTCCTCGTGTCGCGTCATGGTCGCGGCGGTGGAGTCATAACACGACCGTACGGCAGGAGAGCGTCCGCTAGCACGCTCAGGTACCGTTTTCTGACAAGAACTTGTAAGATTCGCCCATGAGGATCACCGAGGCCGCAGATCGGCTCGGCCTGACGCCCCGGATGCTTCGCTACCGGGAGTCGCTCGGCCTGCTGCCGGCGCTGCGGCACGCGGGCAGGCGCCGGCCTGGCTGGGCCAGGCCCGCGGGACCGGCCGCGCCGAACGCCCACCGCCAGTTCAGCGACGCAGACCTGGCCGCCGTCGCGCTCGGCATGTCGATCGAGCGCCGCTACGACATCAGCCCGGTAGCGCTGGCCTTCGGAATACGAGTACTTGCCGACTCGCGGGTGCGGGCCGATGTCGCCGAGCTAGGGCGCCGCATCGGCCGGCTCCAGCCGCAGCCCGCCCGCGCACTTGACTTCGAGCAGGAGCGCGCCCTGCGCCTGCTGAGCCAGCCATAACACGAGCGTGGCTGCCTGCCCTACGGAAGCGTCGCCACTGCGAAAGTACGACCCGGGCGTCACGCCGGTCTCGCGCCTGAAGGCCTGCACGAACGCGCTGTCGGAGTCGTAACCCACCCGCCTGGCGACGTTGCCGACCGGCTCGCCGCCAGCCAGCGCGGTCAGAGCCGCCTGGATCCTGATGAGCGTGCGCCATCTGCCGAAGCTGACGCCTGTCTCGGCCACGAAGACGCGCGCCAGGGTCCGCTCGCTGGCTCCGGTCTGCCGGCCCCACTCGGCCAGTGTCCGGCTGTCTGCGGGACTGGCCGCAAGGTGGTCCGCTACGCGCCTGGCCCGGTCGTCCGTCGGCCAGCGGACGTCAACGGTCGTCATAGCGACCGGCTGCAGCAGGTCGACGAGCACTGCCTCGGCGCGCGCCCGCCGTTCCGGCGTCAGGCTTGGGTCTTCCAGATAGCTGATGAGCTCGCAGAGCAGCGGACTTGCCGAGACCGGAGTGGGCTCGGGCCAGTCCAGCGGGAACTGATCCGGCCGCACGTAGGCCGACCGCATGGTCGCTGTACCTGCGGACAGCGTCTCGTGCGGCAGGCCGGCCGGTATCCAGAGCGCACGAGTCGGTGGCAGGACCCACGCAGACGCCCGCGTGCGCACCGTCAGCACGCCGCTGGCAGCCCACGCCAGCTGATGGTCGCGGTGGGTATGCCAGTCGAAGACAAGGCCCGCCAGCATCGGGAAGGTCACCACGATGACCGCGCCGGCCCGCGGCGTCGGCCACGCAGTACTGATCTCGCATCGCCGCATCTGCCGCATCGGGACTGCTGGCCACGTTGTGCTGATCCGTCATCTGTCCGTCAGGCAACACAGCTTGGCAGCCTACGCCCTTGGCCCGCCCGGCTCGGGCTCCGTAACTTCGTGGTCATGAACGACAACCATGCGCGGCTATGCGCGAGCCCGGAATGGGCTGAGCACATTCAGACCGAGATACTGCCCGTCCTGACCCGCGACGTTGACCTGGGCGCGGACATGCTCGAGATCGGGCCCGGTCCGGGAGCTGCAACGGACTGGCTGCGCCACAAGGTCGCGCCGCCTCACGCGCGGTCGAGATCGACGAGACGGCCGCGGCGCTGCTGGCCGGCCGCTTCGCCGGCACAGACGTGGAGATAGCGACCGGCAGCGGCGCCGAGCTGGACGTACCCGGACGGCTCATTCGACTCAGTCGGCTGTTTCACCATGCTGCACCACGTACCGACGATCGCTGTGCAGAACAAGATCCTTTCTGAGGCGTTCCGGGTGCTGCGGACCGGCGGAGTGTTCATCGGATCGGACAGCCTGCCCAGCACGGACCTGCATGAGTTCCACGCGGGCGATACCTACAACCCGATCGAGCCGGCCACGTTGCTCAGCCGACTGCAGACGCTGGGATTCGCCGAGATCACTGTCATGGTCGACTGGTCGCTGAAGTTCATCGCTCGCAAGCCTGGCGCTCAGCTGGAGGGAGCAGCATGACCAGCGCTGCGGACCTGCGAGCGGTGATGACCGCGCTTGTTGGTTTCGCTGCGGTCCAGGAGCAGCTGCTGATCGCCGAAACCCACCAGGCTGAGCCAGGCGATGCGTCCTGCTGGGCGGCGCTGCCGGTGGCCGCGCACAACACTGAGTTCAGGCGGCAGCAGGTGCAGCGGCTGCGGGCAGTCAGGACCGGTCAGGCGCCGCCCGAGTTCGCGGAGTCTGATCACCGGTCGGCTGCCCTGTATGCCGAGCTGTCCGCGCAGCCCGCCGATTCCGTTGCACGGGACAGCTGGCGGGTGACCGGCGAGCTGCTCGAGGAGCTGCGCTCGGCATCCGCGGACGACCTGCTGGATCCGTCCCGGCATTCCTGGCTGCGCGGCAGGCAGCTCTGGCTGCAGGTCATCGTGCGCGGGTTCTGGCACCCGACCGGGCACCTCTGTGAGTATTACCTGAGCCATGGCCAGGCGGACCGGGCCGTCGCGCTGGCCGAGCAGGCAGTGACGCTGACGGCCAGCGTCAGCGCTCCCGATCAGGCCCGCGGCATGGCCAGCTACAACCTGGCGTGTGCTCGTGCCGGGGCCGGCCTGCTCGACGCGGCGGCGACGGCGGTGACCGAGGCGATCGCCCTCAATCCGGACGTGGCGGCCAACGCCGCACGTGATCCCGATCTGGCGTCGCTGCGCGACAGCGGCCGGATGACCGCGCTGCTCCGCGGTTAGCGAGCGATGCTAACGAGCATGTATGAGCAACCGAGTGACATCGCCTGGCTGCAGCAGCTGCTCGACCGCTCGCTCACCGGGGCGAGCGAGCACCTTCGCTCGATCATCAGGCCTGGCCGCGCCGTTCCCGCCATGTCCTTGCTGGCCGGCTGACGGGCATGCGGACGCTGGCGCTCAGCACCGTCAGCGCGGCCGGACGGCCGCGGGTAAGCGGCGTCGACGGGCATCTGCTGCGCGGCCGCTGGACGTTCACGACTAGCGGCTCCGCGGTCAAGGCCGCCGACCTCCGGAGCCGGCCCGCAGTGAGCGCCGCGTACCTGGAGGGCGACACGTTCGGGGTGTTCACTCACGGCGACGCCGAGTTCCTGGACCAGGCCCATCCCGACCGCGCCTGGATCGAGGAACACCTGACCCAGGCACTACGGCGCCTCGCCGTCGACGTGGGGCCCGGATATCGTCTACGTCCGCATCGAGCCGCGCTGGATGGTCGGCTTCGACGGCGCGGGCTGCCTGACGAGCCGCGGGTTACTTCCGGCGCGGCCTGCGGGGCTGCCCCGTGATCGCTGGGCCGCCATGACGGCCGGATCGGTGAGGTCGTCGCGGGCAGCCCGGTAGATGTCCGGCTCCAGGTAGATGAGCTCAGCGATGGGAACAGCCGCCCGGATCCGGCGTTCTGCCGCGTCGATTGCCGCAACGACGCTGGCCGCTGAGGCATCGTGCCTGACTCCGACCTTCGCCGCCACGAGCAGCGTCTCCGGGCCGAGATGCAGGGTACGGAGGTGGATGACACGCTGCATTTCGGGGTCGGCCTGGATGGCGGCCACGATCTCAGCTTCGACGGCGGGCACGGCCGACTCGCCGATCAGGAGGCTCTTCATCTCAGTCGCCAGGACTACGGCGACACAGCCGAGCAACAGCCCGATTGCTACCGAGCCGGCGCCATCCCACCGGTCGTCGCTGGTGATCGTGGCCAGGGTGACGCCGATGAGCGCCAGCAGCAGGCCGGTCAGCGCAGCTACGTCCTCCAGCAAGATCGCGGGCAGCTCTGGCGCCTTCGCGTGCCGGATGAAGCTGGGCCAGCCCGCCCCGCGGCGGCTGCGGTTCGACTCCTTGACAGCGGTCCGCAGCGAGAAGCTCTCGAGCAAGATCGCTAGGCCGAGGACAGAGAAGGCAACGACCGGGGACGTGAGTCGCTCCGGGTGCCTGATGCGGTCGATGCCCTCGTAGCACGAGAATGCCGCGCCGACCGTGAACAGGACGACCGCCACGATGAAGGCGTAGAAGTACCGCTCGGCGCCGTAGCCAAACTGGTGCTCCTCGGTCTCGGCCCGCGCCGACCTGGTCCGGCCGATGAGCAGCAGAACCTGATTGCCGGAGTCGGCGACCGAGTGCACGGACTCTGCCAGCATCGACGCCGAGCCGGTGATGGCGAACGCAACGAACTTGGTGATCGCAATGCCGAGGTTGGCGCCGAGCGCCGAGATGACGGAGCGCTTACCGGCGTGTCCGCCCGGCTTGTCCGCGGAGGCAGGCGCCGCGCCCGTGGCGATAGGCCATCACTCCCGGGCGTCGCCAGCAGCCGGGTCGCGCGCCTCGTCGATCAGCAGCACCGGGATGTCGTCGCGTACCGGGTAGGCCAGGCCGCATTCCGCTCCCGTGCACACCAGCTCGCTGGCTGCCTCGTCGGCCCGCAGCGGCGAATGGCACTTCGGGCAGGCCAGGATGTCGAGCAGCCAGTCTTCGATCTTCATTACGTCTCCAGTCGCTCACCGTGGCCAGACGCCGCTGGCGTCCGGGCACCAGGCATCCTACTGGTGCACCAGACGCGGGGCGCACCGGCTACCTCACGCATCCGCCTTCTCTCCAGCGTCCGCCGCCCACTCCTGAATGCGCCGCCTACCTCAGGAGCCCGCCGTCCGGCGGCGCTGAGCGCAGCACCCGGAGATGACCCCGGCGGCCTATCTCGACCCCCTGGCCCGTCGGCTCGTCTGGCGTCCGGGGTGAGGTGGCTTCGCGGACGGCATTGGCCAGGGCCTCAAGGTCGTCATCCGCGGCGGCCTCATCGGGCTCGCCGACCGGAAGGCGGACGACGTCCCAGCCCCGCGGAGCGGTCATCCGGTCAGCATGCCTGGCACACAGGTCGTAGCAATGCGGCTCGACAAAGGCTGCAAGCGGGCCTAGCACGGCCGTCGAATCCCGGTAGACGTAGGTCAGCGTGTAGACGGCGGCCTGCCTGCAGGCCGGCCTTGAGCACTGGCGAGCTGTCACTGACGATCACCCCGGCTTCAGGCCGGTCCCGGCGGACCGCTGTACCAGCGGGCCGGGGATGGCGGGATCGCGATGGACGCTCACAACGGCAGACGGTATCGATCGCCAGGCGGTAACGCCACCACCCGGGGCACACTGCGCGATCGTGTCTCCGGCTGCCAGATCGGAGGCCCGGAGCCCGCCGTCTCCATCTGGGATACGCTCGGTGACTGTGCATGACGCCGACGGTGGTAGCCGTGCCGCGACGGGCCGGATCCGGCGCCGGGATCGCCATGGCCGCGGGCTGCGCGGCTCGCTCGTTCCGCCAGGAGTTCCGCTGTACCGCAGCCGGTCCGACCGGTTCGACGACCTGGTCCTGCTGGCGGTCTCCCAGCTTGAGCCGCGCTGGGATGCTGAGCTCGCTGACGTTGAGTTCGCTGTCGAGGAAATCCCTCCGGTTATCCCGGATAGTGAAGATCCGGAGCCGATTCCGCTAGCGAGACTTGAGCTCCACTCGGCGCATTCCGACATTCCGCGGCAAGGTTCCGACATCCCGCGGCAAGGTTCGATCGAGGCGGGATGGGTCCAGCCAGGCGCCGCGGACCCGCCGGACTCCGATAAGCCCGATCTGTCCGGCCCGGCCAGCCGGCAAGCGCGGATCGTGCTGTACCGGCGCCCCCTGATGGCCCGCGCAGATGGCGAGGAAGAGCTTGCTGAACTGGTGCTCGATGTCATCGTCGAGCAGTTCGCCCGCTGGCTCGGTGTCGACCCGCAGGCTGTGGATCCGGGTTATCCGGCAGAAGAGTGACCAGCCGCGATGGCTGCCAGCGAGTCCTTAACAGCAGGCAGCGGAATCCACGTCAGCGAACTCGGCACCGGCAGTACCGACCGCACGGTCCGTCCCGTGGTAATGATCCGGCTCGCGTAAACCGGTCCTGACCCGCTCATCGGGGTCACGATCAGCGCGAACTGCGTTGCCTTGCTACCTTTCGGCGGCGTGGCCGCGATCACAACCGACGATCCTGCCTTGATCTGCACGAGGCTGCCCTCTTGCCCGACCGCCGAGACGGAGGAGGTCGCCGTGGTAATCCGGACCGCGGCCGCCTTTCCGGGCGCGGACAGCACCAGTTCCGTCGATCCGGCCGAGCGAGCTGGATTGTCGGCGACTACGCCCTGTTCCAGCACGGGCCCGCTGCTCGCGGCGAGCCCACCAGGCGTTCCCGGCGGCCCGCCTGGCAGGAGCATGGCGGCCACCACCGGCACGCTGGACGAGATCGAGATCGCGCCCGGCACTCCGCTGAGGGACGGCAGCGCGGTCGCGACCGCCGAGCCACCGAGCAGAGGGATATCCGTGCCGCCCGTCGGCTGGTAAGAGCCCTTGGGGGTGACCGCGGTGACCTTGACCTGCGCTGCGGCGGAGCCGGGAACTGCAACGTACAGTTCCCGGCTCCCGCCTGCGCCGGGCAGGCCGGGAATCACCAGGTGCCGGGCTGGCGCCTGAGTAGCCGGCAGCCAGATCCCGCCGTCGGTTGCGGACCGGCTCTCGCGGACTGCCGCTACCACCTGGCCGACGCTGGTCGTCACATTCAGCGCCATGATCTTCGACGCCTGCAGCAAGCGAGTGAGCGACTGCACCACCATGCCGTGCGGCGGGACCGTAATGCCGTTATCGGCGTTGCCGAGCACCGGCGGGCCCTTGGTGATGTCAGTCAGCACTGACACCTGAGCATCAGCCGGCGCGCTCCCGGTGTTCATGAGGTACAGCTCAATCGTGCCCGCCGAGGCCTGTCCTGGCCCGACGAACCAGAAGTCAGTGCCGGGGGCGCCGCACCGCGCTGTCACCACACCGCCTGGGCTGGTCTGCTCAACCTCAAGACCCTGGGCTATCGCGCCGGTGGCATTGACTTCGACGCCACCCCGGCCTACCTGCGTCGTCACGCTGGGGCTCGAGCCCGGCTGGCCGGCCTTCTCGGGCAGCGCTCAGCGGCGGAGCGGTCTTGATGCCGACCACCTGCAGGACGCCGGGCTTGTCGACGGTGGCTACCGGCGACCCGGCCGATGAGCTGCCGCCGGGGGTGAGCGCGGAAACCACGGCTGTACCGCCTGCCGATGACGCCGGCATGGGGGCCACCGCAACAGAAGCAGCGGTCGGTCCGGGTGATCCGGGCGCCGGACAGACGCGCGTAGCCATGGACACCGGGGCACGAGCCGGCCGGGCGCGCTGGCCGGCAGCCGCCGCCGGATGCCTGGCCCCGGCCGCGGCATAGATGCCGCCGAGCACCAGCACGACCACCGCAGCGAAGATCAGCCGACCGTACCGAAGCCGGCTCACCACGCTTCTCCTTCACCGTCGTCGCCGGGAACCGCCCAACCGTGCGCTGTCCTGTCGTCCCCGGAGGGCCAGCCATGGTGGACCTCGCCGGCATCAGGCGGCAGCGCCTCAAGCGCTTCACCCTGTGGTGGCCAGGCCTCCTGCCCGTAGACGTGCCGCGCCGGACCAGCTGATGAGCCCGGTGCCTGGTCCTGCGGCCAGCCCTGCTGCTGGTCATCCGCCTGCCAGCTGCCGGGCCGCTGATAGTCCTGCGCCCAGTTGCCCGACTGCTGGCTAGCTTCGGGCCATCCGCGTCGCTGGTCGTCCTCCGGCCAGCTCCCCGCAGCCTGATAGCCCTCTGGCCGACCGCGATGCTGGCCCGACGACGACCAGTTCCCCGGCGGCTGCTCGTAACCACCACTGGAACGGGCAGGGTAGCCGCCCCGGCCCTCGTAATCAGCCCGGTCCTCGTAGTCAGCCGGACCAGCGGAGTCGGGCTGGCTGGAGTAGCCCCGCTGGCCGGAGTGGCCGCGCTCGGGGGAGTAGCTGTGCTCGCCTGAATAACCGCGCTCGCCGGAGTAGCCGTGCTCGCCTGGATAACCGGGCTCGCCTGAATAACCGGGCTCGCCCGAATAATCCCGCGTGCGGCCATAACTGCGCGCGTCGTCATAACCCGCGCTGGCACCGGTCCCGTAACCGGGCCGGCTCGCATAACGGTCCCTGGAGGCGTCGTCCGCGATCTGGTCATAGCCTGCGGCCGGGTAGGCCGGTGCGTCCGGGTAGCCGGAGCCTGACGGCGACCGCACCGGGCTGTTGTACGGCACCCCGGGCTGGTCCGGGCTTCCGGGCTGGTCCGGGCTACCAGGAGAGCTCGGCAGCGACGGGCGCGCCTGGCCCTCGGGCGGGCCGCTGATGAAGCGGCTCACGGCCTGGCCCGCAGGCCAGGCCGCAGCCGGCCGCACTGGCCCGCGCCCTGTCGCGCTGACGGCTGCACTGGCGCCCCGCCCGGCCGCAGCAGCCGCCGTGGTAGCGCCACCCGCGCCGATGGAGGCCGCAGAAACACCGCCCGCCGCAGCTGGCCCCGCCGCGCCTGACGCTCCGCTCTCGGCGACGGCCGCGGCACGGCGACCCGCGGACCTTCCGCCCGCAGATGTCGGCAGCTGAACCCCAGGACGCCGCCGCAGGTGGCGGGATCTGCCTGCCGCAGCGCCGGCTTCCCGCCCGCCGCCACCCGATCGCGTTCCTCGGCCCGCCAGCCGCGAGCGGCTGGAGAGCCCGCCGTGGTCGGCGCCTACTTGCGCGTCGGTTTCCGCGTCCGATGCTGGGCCGTCGACTGCTGCGGCCGTTAGCGTGGCGGCAGCGGCCTCCATCTCAGCTGCTGACCTGATACCGGGCAGCGCCAGCGCCGCCACGACTACGAATGCGAGCAGCTCAAGGGCCATCAGCAGGTCGTGCAGCAGCGCATTCCTGGTGATCGTTAGCGTCCCGCCACCGGCTGGCAGCCGGAATGCCTGGGCCCAGCTTCCGGCTGGCGACGGAACCGGCGTCAGCGCGTGCCCGTTGACCGCTGCCGACCAGCCGCCGGCCGGTTCAGCGAGCAGAACCGTGCCGCCTGCCGCCGGAACTGGCGCACCGGCGACATTAACCGGGCCCGATCCGACAGGAACGACTGCGCCGGACGGCTCCACCACGCTGACCCGCGACGGCAGGGTAGACAGCCGCCAGAGGTCGAAGGCGGAGGTCATGCTGACCTCGGTCAGGCCGCTGACATTGTCGAGAACGCTGGCGAGGCCGCTGTCGATGGGAGCCCGCATGAGAACGAAGCCGATGTCGAACCGCGCGAGCTGCTGGCTCTGATCGACTGCCTGGCCGCCGCCAGGTGCCACCAGCCCGGCCACTGCCTTCGACAGTGCCGCCTGAGCCGACGTCACCTGAGTGACGTCGGGATAGCTGAACGGCGGGCTTTCCCCGCGCAGCAAGAGGAATGACACCTGGCCGCCTCGACCGGATGGCCCCAGCACCAGCGTGCGAAGTTGCCGCCCAGCTCCCGCCGTCGTGGATACCAGCGACGGCACGGCCTGGCCGGAAGCCGGGCCGATGGGCCCGCTGACTCCGTTCATCACCCAGTAAGCGGCCGCAAGTGCTGGTGCCGTGCAGGCAATGAGGGCGATAAGCGCTACCGGCAGCTGGCGGGCGGAGGCGAGCCTCCGCTGCCCGGATCGCCCGCTAGCCGACGACGCGCGTCGCAGCGTGTCAGCCGCCGCGGCAGCGGCAAGCAAGAGGCCGGCGGCCGCAACAGCCAGGGCTACACCCGGCCACGGCGTCACCGGCACTCCGCCGGGTGGCGTGACAGTCGCCCGGCTCATCAGGAGCGAAGTGGCAAAGCCCAGCAGCGCAACCACCCAGCCGGAGACGATCAGCATCCGCCCCCTGGAGGCCAGCAGTGCCGCGAGGCCTGCCAGCACGAGCGCTCCGCTGACCCAGTAAGGCGGCAGGCCAGGGCCACCTGGGCTCAGGAGCAGCAGCCACTTGGCGGGCAGGTCCGGGGTAGCTAGCCCCGGCTGCGGGAGCCCCGCCTCCAGCAGCAGCTGCGACGGGTGCGCGAGCACGCCAATGAACCAGGGCAGCAACAGCAACGGCGGCGTCAGCCACGACGATAGCCAGATTCCGGACAAGGCCTGGAGCTGATCGCCACAACGCAACGCCGGCGACAGCGGCGCCGACAACGGCCATCGGCCACAGCATCGGCACGAATGCCGAGCCGACAGCGACTGCCAGGCCGGTCGCCCAGGCGGCCCGGCGGGCGAGCTTCGGCGGCTGGCTGAGCATCCGGCCCGCTAGCATCCCGATGACCGGGATCAGCACGAACGCAACCGCGGTGCCCAGCCGGCCTGCCGAGATCGCCCCGAAAGCAACCGGCAGCACGGCATAGGACGCTGCGGCCCAGATCCGGACGGCGACCGAACCGGTCACGCGGCGCATTGCGAAGAACGCGGTCATCCCGGCCAGCGGTACGCAGCCGAGCAGCAGCACATCGATGGCCAGCCAGGACTTGCCCAGCAGCACGGTCGCCAGCACGGCCAGCATGCCGACATACGGCGGGCCGGTGGCGGATGAGCCGACCCCAGCCGGGTGGTAGGCCTGCAGGAACTGCGCCCACAGGCTCGATGAGCCTTCCCAGGCGGGCAGGAGCGCGCCGCCGCCGATGGTGCCGCTGGTGATGAGGGATCGCTCGGCGGCGATCGTGACGGCGATCAGCCCGAGCAGGAGAAGGACGCCGGGCTGGGTCAGCACTCGCTGCAGGACTCCGGAGTCGGTCAGCAGCGAGTCGTCGTCGGTCGGGTCGTCGGTCGCGTGATGAGCCCCGGCCAGGTCCTGTGGCGACGAGCGAGACAGCACCGACGCGGCGAACTCGGCCGCCCGGCGAACCGAGCGTCCGGCAGGCATGTCACCGCGCAGCGCGGCATAGGCGGCCCGGCGGCCGCGGGCGCGCAGCCGCCTGGCCTTTGCGAGCCTGATTGGATGGCCGGCCACGCCGAGTACCGCGGCCGACTCATCGAGGGCCGCCGTCGGCCGCTTGGCTACCAGGTAAAAGACGGTCCGCAGGAACGACAGCACGAGATTGCCGACGAGCGCGGCAAGCATCGGCCCGGCCGGCAGGTTCCCCAGCAGGGCAAGGACGCCGTTGCGCCGTTCGAGCAGCCTGGCCCGGCGGCCCACCGAGACGGGCCGGCGGCCCCTGGTCGCTGCCGTGGCGTGGAACACGACAGCGTCGGTGATGACGCGGACCCGGAAGCCCGCCGCATGCACCCGCCAGCAGAAGTCGATGTCCTCACCGAAGAGAGTCATGCCAGGATCGAAGCCGCGCGCTTGCTCCCAGACGTCCCGTCGAACGAGCATGCCCGCGCTGCTGACGGCCAGCGAGTCCCGGTCGCCGTCGTGCTGGCCCTGGTCGACCTCACGCGGCTCGATGCCGGTGATCCGGCGGCCGGCCGTATCGATGGTCAGCCCGGCCTCGACGATCACGTTCCGGTCGGTCCAGTCCATCAGCTTCGGCCCGAGCACGCCTGCGGTTGGGGTCTCGGCCGCACCGCGCAGCAGCTGCTCGAGCGCGTCGGCGGCGGGCTCACAGTCATCGTGCAGCAGCCACAGCCATTCGACCTGATCGTCGCGACCGCGGCCGGCGATTCCGCCCGCGCCGACAGCCACCGGCGCGTTCGCTGCCTTGTGCTGAAGCGCTCGCCGCACCGCGGCCGCATAGCCGGTGCTGCGGTCCATTCCGAAGACCGCGGCCTGGCCAAACTGCCCAGCCAGCAAGGAGCCGCTCCGGTCCCGGCTGCCGGTGTCGACCGCCACGACCCGCTGCACCGGCCTGGTCTGCTCGTTCAGCGCATCAAGCAGATGCGGCAGCCACGCGGCGCCGTCGTGGGCGACGATCACCGCGGTCACCACATGCTGGGAGTACGGGTCGGTTGGCGACAAGGGATTCGCTTGTGTCCGGGTTCGCTAGCGGGGGCGGGAAGCACGGCGAGTGCCGACTTGCCCAGGTGGGGTACCCGTGAACAATACGCGAATCCGGCGCAGCCAGATGGCCAGACAGAATTGCCGGAAACGACTGGTGCCTTCGATCGGCTCCTCGTCGTGCCCGCCCGCTCGGGCCAGGCCGGCAGCAGTGCGGCTACACGGCCTGGCGCTTCAGCCTGCGCCGCTCGCGTTCAGACAGGCCGCCCCAGATCCCGAACCGCTCGTCGTGGCCAAGCGCGTACTCAAGGCACTCGGCGCGGACCTCGCAGCTACGGCAGACCCGCTTCGCCTCGCGAGTCGAGCCGCCCTTCTCCGGGAAGAACGCCTCCGGATCCGTCTGCGCGCAAAGCGCACGATCCTGCCAGCTCTGCTCCCCGGCATCATCTGCGCCGATGCCTAGCGCGTCGTGCACCAGCGAGACGATGACCTCGGCCACTGCACACCTCCTGCCGTCAGTTCCCCGTATCCCGCGCCCGCCTGTCGGCGCGAGAATTACATGGTTGAAATTACACGCGCGTGTCTTGCGCCGCGTCAAGGGAGATACGTGATAATGGCCACCTGGTTGCCCTGGGATGAGGTGAAAATCCGGCCGAGAAAATCTCGGTCCGCGCGCCTCAGCGGCGGTCCGGGACGTGAGTCAGCCGATGGGTTCAGGCGGATTCGCAGTCGGTGCCAGCGGCCCGCGGTGGGCTTGTCCTTGACGTCGGCCGGTGATGGTTTTGCGCGGGGTACACGGGGGGCTCCGCCCCCCGTGGGTGGTGGAAGACTGCCAGCATGCGCATCACAGTTCTGGCCGGCGGCGTCGGCGCCGCAAGGTTCCTGCGCGGACTCCGAGGCGGCAGTACCGGATGCCGACATCACGGTGATCGGCAACACCGGCGACGACTTCACCCCGTTCGGCCTGCACGTCTGCCCGGATCTGGACACGGTCATGTACACGCTCGGCGGCGGCATCAGCGAGGAGCAGGGCTGGGGCCGCGCCGGTGAGAGCCGCGTCGTGCTCGGCGAGCTCGCCGCCTACGGGGCCGGTCCCGGCTGGTTCGGGCTCGGGGACCTCGACATCGCCACGCACATCCTGCGCAATCAGCTGCTGGCCGAAGGCCGCACGCTGTCCGAAGCGACGGCGCGGCTATGCGATCGCTGGCAGCCGGGCGTCACGCTGCTGCCGATGTCCGACGACCCGGTGCGCACGCACGTGACCGTGGAACTCGACGGGCGCGAGCGAGGACATCCACTTCCAGGAATGGTGGGTCCGGCTGCACGCCGCGGTACCGGCGCGCAGGATCGAGGCTGTCGGCGCGGCCCAGGCCAGCCCCGCGCCCGGCGTGCTCGATGCGATCGGAGAGGCGGACTTTGTGCTGTTCCCGCCCTCAAACCCGGTCGTCAGCATCGGCATCATCCTGGCGGTGCCCGGCATCGCCGACGCCGTCCGGGCGCAGACCGTAGTCGGCGTCTCGCCGATCATCGGCGGCGCTCCCGTGCGCGGCATGGCCGACGCCTGCCTGACCGCGATCGGCGTCGAGACCTCCGCCATCGCGGTCGGCGCGCACTACGGGCCGGAATTGCTGGACGGGTGGCTGGTCGACGACCAGGACAAGGACGCCGTCGACGCACCCGAGCTAGCCGGGATCGCCGTGCGGAGCCGGCCTCTGTACATGACCAATGTCGCCACCTCGGCGGAGATCGCGAGGGCTGCGGTCGAGCTTGCGCTGGAGGTGCGCAGGTGACCGGCCAGCACTTCACGGCCGGGCCCGCGCAGCTCACCGTGCTGCCGGTCACCGGCATCCCGGAGATCACAGCGGGCGCCGACCTGACCGCGCTGATCGCTGATGCCGCGCTGGCCGGTCCGGGCCTCGCCGACGGCGACATCCTGGTGATCACCTCAAAGATCGTCAGCAAGGCTGAGGGCCGGGTGATCCGGGGCGACCGGGAGTCCGCGATCAGCGCCGAGACAGTCCGGGTGGTTGCGCGCCGCGGCCCGACCACGATCAGCCAGACCCGGCACGGCCTCGTCATGGCCGCGGCCGGCGTTGACGAGTCGAACACCGAGCCCGGCACCCTGGTGCTGCTCCCGCTCGACCCGGACGGCTCGGCCGAGGCGCTGCGCAAGGGTATCGGCGAACGGGCTGGCGCCCGGATCGGCGTGATCATCACCGACACGATGGGCCGACCCTGGCGAGCCGGTCAGACCGACACTGCGATCGGCGCGGCCGGCGTGACGACGCTGCGCGACCATCGCGGCCGACACCGACACCTTCGGCAACCTGCTCGAGGTCACCGTCGCGGCCGTCGCCGACGAGATCGCCGCGGCCGCCGACCTGGTCAAGCAGAAGACGACCGGCGTGCCCGGTTGCCGTCGTCCGCGGCCTGGCTGACCTCGTCACCGACGCAGCCGGGACCGGGCGCGGCTTCGATCATCCGGCCAGCCGAGGAGGACATGTTCCGGCTCGGCGCCGCAGACGTGCTGACCGCACGCCGGACGGTGCGCGAGTTCACCCCGGCGCCTGTCCCGGCGGACGCAGTACGGCGTGCGATTGCCGCCGCGATCACCGCGCCGGCGCCGCACCACAGCGAGCCGTGGCGGTTCGCCGTGCTGGAATCGGAGCAGGCCAGGACCCGGCTCCTCGACGACATGCTGGCGGCCTGGACGGCTGACCTGGCCGCAGACGGATTCACGCCCGAGCAGATCGCCGAAGCGCGTGCGGCGCGGCGAGCCGCTGCGCATGGCGCCGCTGATCATCGTGCCGTGCCTGGCGGCCGACGCCGCGCACACCTACCCGGACGCCCGCCGGAACGCCGCCGAGCGCACGATGTTCCTGGTCGCGATGGGCGCCGCGATCGAGAACCTGCTCGTCGCCCTGGCCGTCGAGGGCCTCGGCTCCTGCTGGATCTCCAGCACTCTGTTCTGCCGGGAGGTCACGGCGCAGGCACTCGGGCTGCCGGCGGACTGGGAGCCCATGGGGGCGATCGGCGTCGGCTACCCGGCCGCTCCCCCGCCGGACCGGCCCCCGCGCGACCCCGACCGGTTGACGCTCCGGCTCTAGGCTGCGATCTCGGTCGGACTGCACGGACGCCGAGGCAGCCAGAGGAAACGGCTGCCTCGGGCCCGTGCCGCCCGACCTCAGCGCGAGACAGATCAAGGCTCCACGGTGAAAACCACTGGAGTAAGCAGCTCGCGCACAGCTAGCCTGCGCACGCCATAGCCCAGGCGGTCGCCCGCCGGGCAGCCGATGCGCAAAGGAGCAGGTGAGTGTCTGGCCGCACTGCCGGAATGCGGGCGCTGCTGCGGGGTAACCCTGCGTTCCGGTCGCTGTGGCTGGCCCGGTTGCTGTCGTTCCTCGGCGACAGCGTCGGCCTGATCGCACTGCTCCTCTATACGGCCGGGCATTTCGGCACCGGGCTCGCGGTCGCGCTGCTGATGATCGCGGGCGACTTCGTTCCGAGCCTGCTCAGTCCGGTGGCGGGCGCGGTCAGCGACCGGTGGGACAAGCGCGACGGTGATGGTGAGCTGCGAGCTCATCCAGGGCGGGGTCATCGCCATCATCGCGCTGACGCTGCCATCGCTGCCGTTGCTGCTGGCGCTGGTCGCCGTCCAGTCCTGCGTCGCGGCCGTGTTCCAGCCCGCGTCCAGGTCCGTGCTGCCGGGCCTGGTGCGCGATGCTGATCTGGAGCGCGCCAACGCCGCGATCGGATTCGGCACCAACGGGATGGACAGCGCCGGGCCGCTGGTTGGCGCCGCGCTGCTGGCCTGGCTATCGGTGCGGGGTCTGCTGCTGATCGACGTCGCTACGTTCGCTGTCTCGGCCGTGCTGCTGTCAGACACTGCCGTCGCTCGCCCCGGAAGCCCGTCCCGCGGCGGCAGCCGCCGGGAACGGCTCTGTCGCGAGTGCGGGCTTGCGCCTGCGGGTCCTGCTGGGTGAAGTCCGGGGCGGGCCTGCGCTATCTCTGGCAGGACAAGGTGATGCGGGTCATCACGCTCGCATTCTGCGCGGTCGTGCTCTTCAACGGGGTCGACGACGTGGCTCTGGTGTTCCTCGCCCGGCGCACGCTGCACGGCAGCAACTCGGCCGCCAGCCTCGTCTATGCCGGGGCCGGGCTCGGCATGCTGGCCGGTTTCGTCCTGCTCGCCCGGGCGGCCCCGCGGCTGGCGATGCCGCTGCTGATCCTGGCCGGGTACGCAGTCAGCAGCCTGGGCAACCTGCTGACCGGGGTCTCGTTCGCCATCCTCGCTGCGCTGGCGTTCCAGGTCGTGCGCGGGCTCGGGATCGCGGCCATGGACGTCGGCCACAACACGCTGATCCAGCGGCTCGTGCCGGCCGACGTGCTCGGCCGCGTGTTCGGCAACGTCTACGGCGCCGTCGGCGTGGCCGCCGGGCTGTCGTACATCTTCGGCGGCGTGCTGCTGGACGCCGCCAGCCCGAGAGTCACGCTGATCGTGGCCGGCACCGGCGGCCTGGCAGCGGCCGGCGTCGCCGCCGCCGTACTGCCGCGGGTGCTCCGAAACTAAGCCGCGCACGAGAACAGCAGAGCGCGGCGCGAGCGAGCCGACACGATCGTCGCGGACCCGGCTAAAGGGCCAGCCTCACCCACCGTGGCCTCAAGAGGGGCCACGGTAGCTCACTCACGCCCCATGGCCCGGCCGCGGAACCGCGCGTGAGTCAGGGCTTGCGGGCCACACCTGCCCACAGGGCAGCCGGGCTAGCGGCTTCCTCTTCGGTGTCGGGCCGCCAGTCCGGGACATTGGTCATTCCTGGCTCGACCAGCTCCAGTCCGTCGAAGAATCTCGCCACCTCCGCTTCGCCGCGGAAGGTGACCTTCTCGGCCATCGTCTGGTTGAGCCGCTCGGCCATCGCCGCCATCTCGGCCGCGTGAATGTCCTTAGCGGGGTGCGACAGCACCAGGTAGCTGCCCGGCGGGATGGCCGCCATCAGCGTCCCGACAACGGCATATGGGTCGTCGTCATCGCTTAGGTGCTGAAGGATCGCCATCAGCATCACAGCGACCGGCTGGCTCAAGTCCAGCGTGCGCGCCGCCCAGGCCAGGATCTGATCAGCCTGCCGCAGGTCTGCGTCGATGTAGTCGGTGGCACCGCCCGAGCTGCTGGTGAGCAGCGCCCGGGCGTGCGCGAGCACGACCGGATCGTTGTCGACGTAGACGATGCGGCTGTCGGGGGCGACGGACTGGGCCACCTCGTGCGTGTTGTTCGCGCTCGGGATCCCCGTGCCGATGTCGAGGAACTGCCTGATGCCGGCCTCGCGGGCCAGGTACGTGACCGTCCGGCGGAGGAAGGCCCGGTTGGCCCGCGCCGAGAGCACGATTCCAGGGAACGCGGACATAGCCTGCTCGGCCGCCGCGCGGTCCGCGGCGAAGTTGTCCTTGCCGCCGAGCCAGTAGTTATAGACCCTGGCGACGTGGGCCACGCTGGTGTCGAAGGCCGGAGCGTCACCCGGCTCAGGCGCCGCCTCGCTGTATGCGGTTGCGCCTTCACTAGCCATTACGACGCCCTTTCGCTGGATTTAGCCACCGGCCGATATCTGCCCTATTTAGCAGCAGATTATCGCTGCACTCGGGCGGCCGTCACCCAGGTCACCCGGGGATCTCGGATCGAGGCGCTAGATGGTCTTAATCAGCCAAGTTAGCTGCCGCTCGCTCTCGGCTGGCGTCTCAGCCTCGGCGCTCAGGCTGTTCATGACCTCGCGGTAATGGTCGAGCTCTTCTGGCCGGTCGAGGTACAGCGCGCCGGTCAGCTGCTCGATGTAGACGATGTCGGGCAGGTCGCCGTCGGCGAAGCGGAGAATGGCAAACGAACCACCGGCCGCCGAATGCCCACCGCGGTCAAACGGCATGATCTGCAGTGTCACCTGGGGCAGCTGGATCAGCTCGATCAGGTGCCGCAGCTGCGCCCGCATGACCTCCCGGCCGCCCAGCGGTCGGCGCAGCGCGGATTCATCGATCACCGCCCACACCCTGGGCACCGGCTCGGCCCTGGACAGGATCTCCTGCCGCTGGATTCGCAGGCTGACCCTCCGCTCGATCTCACTGGCTGGCGCCGCGCGGTGGCCGAGCACAGTGACCGCACGGGCGTAGTCCTCGGTCTGGAACAGGCCCGGCACGAACTGCAGCTCATACGTCCTGATCAGCGACGTCGCCTGCTCAAGCCCGACGTAGGTCTCGAACCAGTCCGGCATGACGTCGTCGTACCGGGCCCACCAGCCAGGGCTATTGGCCTGCTCGGCGAGCGTCAGCATGTGGTGGCGCTTGTCCGGGTCGGTGACGCCATAGAGGGTCAGCAGGTCGGCGACGTCCCGCTCCTTGAAACCGACCCGGCCATGCTCGAGCCGGCTGATCTTGGAGCGGGAAGCCCGGATCTCGATAACCAGCTCGTCCGGCGTGATGCCTGCCGTCCTCGCGCAGCCTGCGAAGCTGGCTGCCAAGCAGCATGCGGAGCACCGTCGGTCCGCTTTGCGTTTCGGCAAAGCTCAGCTGATCCTGGGATTCCTCACCAGGCTGCTGAACCATGCTCACGATCGCTCCCGCGGCACGACGAGGTAGGCGTCCCGCCCCGCCACGCCAGAATCCCGCTCCGCTTTGGCTAGCGCACTGCCAATGGCCTGCGGCAATGCCGAATTGAGACGGCTTGCAGGCACACTGCGCACTCAGAGCACGCTATCACCTAGTACGCGCACTATGGACAGTGCCGTGACTGTACCGTCACTTTTTTCATGTCGTAATCGTTAGCCCAGGTCGTCGAACTCGCCATTCCTGACGCCTGCCAGGAAAGCAGCAATCTCGGCCCTGGTGTAGACAAGCGCAGCGCCGTCCGGGCTCGCGCGAGTTGCGCAGCGCCACCGAGCCGTCCGGCAGGGCGGCAGCCTCGACGCAGTTGCCGCTCGGGTTGCTGGCGCTGCTCTTGCGCCATTCCACGGGCCCGAGGTCGCCAGCCTTCATGCCATTCGTGATCTGCATGCTCGCCCCTTGACCAGCCAAATCTCGACCTTTGACATTGCATATGCACGTGCACTTGCACGAACGGTGGCAGCATAGCGCGAGCAGATGCGACGAGAACAAATGCAAATGCACGTGCAGATGGCGCTTGCGACGGCCTTGTGCATGAGGCAGGATATGAGCAATACGGTCAGATTCTTGGCCTTCGTGCTTGTCGTCCGTGACCAGTTGACCCTTTGGACCAGCGATGACCACGCCTCCGGCCCAGCTCGCGCCCGTGAACGCAACGGACTGGCCGTGGTTGCAATCAGCCATTGAAATGGCTTCGCTCGCCAGCGAGACGTGGTCGGCCGCCGCCGGCCAGTCCCGGCTCCGGCCGCGTGCGCTGCCGAAAGTGGCGACTCGCACCCCGGCGCTGGCGCCGCAGTCCGTCACGACGGCTCGCGCGTTCACGCTCAGGACGATGCTGCGTTGGGAAGCGGCCGATCGCAGCCACGACGTCGCCGGCGTTGTCTCGGAGCTGCTGACCAATGCCTTCCGGCACGCTCTGCAGCAGCCGTTAGACATGCCCTGGCTCGGAAGAGCCCGGCCGGATCCGGCTCGGCCTCCTGTCTGTGGGCTACATCGTGCTGTGCGCGGTGGCGGATCCCAGCAGTGCGGTGCCAGTGCTCCGCCAGCCCGACTAGCTGGACGAGTCCGGCCGCGGCCTGCATCTGGTCGCCTCGCTGAGCGACGACTGGGGTTACTGCGCCGTTCCGCAGCAGCAAGGCAAGGTCGTCTGGGCGACCTTCACGACGACCCGCCGCCCGCAGCCTGACCTGCATCTCGGGCCAGACTGACGACGGCCATGCCGGCGCGGCCGGCAGCGCACTCACGTCGCCCCGGAGTGAGGATTGCTATTTAGGCGCGAGTGGCAGCACGGTGCGACGGCCGCGAACCGACGCGCAGACCCCGTCGCTGGCCGCCGCCGCGGCCATCCGCTCCGCTGACGGCGTTCCGTACAGCGTCGTACGCTGCCGCAGCGGCCGCCCGGTGGCGCTCGACCAGCGACGCCAGCTCGCTGATGGTCTTGTAGGACCCGTTCTCCGAGCCGGCCATCCGGCTGATGGTCTCCTCCATCAGCGTGCCGCCGAGGTCATTCACGCCGCCGTCGAGCACCTCCTGGCAGGTGTCGGCGCCGAGCTTGACCCAGGAGCACTGGATGTTGGTGATCGCGCCGTGCAGCATCAGCCGCGACAGCGCGTGCACGGCCCGGTTCTCCCGGCGCGTCGGTCCGGGCCGGGCCATCCCGGCCAGGTAGATTGGCGAGCTCGCGTGCACGAACGGCAGCAGGACGAACTCGGTAAAGCCGCCCGTCTGCTCCTGGATGCGGCGCAGGACGCGCAGGTGGCCGACCCAGTGCGCGGGCACGTCCACGTGTCCGTACATCATCGTCGCGGTGGTGGGGATGCCCAGCTCATGCGCGGTCGTCATGACCTCGATCCAGGCCGCGGCCGGCAGCTTGCCCTTAGTCAGCACCCAGCGGACGTCGTCGTCCAGGATCTCGGCCGCCGTGCCCGGCAGCGAGTCGACGCCCGGCCTCGCGGGCCCGGATCAGCCACTCGCGGACCGGCAGGCCGGTGCGCGATGCGCCGTTCATTACCTCCATCGGCGAGAAGGCATGCACGTGGATGTCCGGGCAGCGCCGCTTCACCTCGGCCGCGATGTCGAAGTACGCGGTGCCAGGCAGGTCAGGATGGATGCCGCCCTGCATGCAGACCTCAGTCGCGCCGGCGTCCCACGCTTCGGCAGCGCGGTCACCGACTTGCTCCAGGGACAGCGTGTAGGCATCGGCGTCAGTGCGCCGCTGCGCGAACGCGCAGAACCGGCAGCCGGTGTAGCAGACATTGGTGAAGTTGATGTTCCGGGTGACCACGTAGGTGATGTCGTCGCCGACCGTATCCCGGCGCAGCCCGTCGGCGAGCGCCGCGAGCGCGTCAAGCTCCGCGCCGTCTGCGTCCAGCAGCGCGAGCGCGCGCGGCGTCCGTAAGGCCCGCCGGGTCACGCTCTGCGGCCCTGAGGGCATCCAGTACCTCAGCGGGCGCACGCCGCGGCGCCCCGGCGGCCGCGCGCCCGTGCGCGGCGGGCGGACGGATCGATCCGCGCCCCGACCTCGTCCCAGTCGCCGTAGACCTCGGCGAAGTCAGCCCGGCGATCGGCGGACCGGCCCGCGGTGTCGATCGTGGTGAACAGGTCGGTTCGCCCGCTCGCACCATCCCCCCAGCCACCGTCAGGCTCCTGCCATGGCAGCCCGGACGGCTGCGCGCCGGGCCTTGCGAGCCCGGTTGAGGGGTCGGCAAGCGCGCCCACATGCGCTGCCAGGCGCGGGTCCAGCCACGGCTCGCGGATGTAGCCGGGATAGATCGTCAGCCGTTCGGCCAGGTGGAATCCGCCAGCGGCAGTGCGCGCCGCCAGGTCGTCGATCTGCGGCCAGGGGCGCTCCGGATTCACATGGTCGGGCGTCAGCGGCGACACACCGCCCCAGTCGTCGATGCCGGCCGACAGGATCAGCTCGTACTCATCGCCGATCAGGTTCGGCGGCGCCTGGATCCGCGCCGATGGGCCGAGCACCAGCCTGGTCACGGCGATTGTCGCAGCAAGATCGGCAAGCTCTGCGTCCGGGACGCCGCGCATCTTGGTGTCCGGCTTGGCGCGGAAGTTCTGCACGATGACTTCCTGGATGCCGCCGTACTCGCGGGCAATCTGACGGATCGCGAAGATCGAGTCAGCGCGCTCGGCCAGCGTCTCGCCGATGCCGATCAGGATCCCGGTGGTGAACGGGACGCTGCTGCGCCCGGCATCCTGCAGCACGCGCAGCCGGACGGCCGGGTTCTTGTCCGGGCTTCCGAAGTGCGCGCCGCCCCGTTCCGAGAAGAGCCGGTCAGAGGTTGTTTCGAGCATCATCCCCATCGACGGCGCAACGGGCTTCAGGCGCTGGAAGTCCTGCCAGGTCAGGACACCAGGATTGAGGTGCGGCAGCAGGCCGGTCTCCTCCAGTACCCGGATGGCCATAGCGCGCACGTAGGACAGCGTGTCGTCGTAGCCGTGGCTGTCCAGCCAGTCGCGCGCCTGCGGCCAGCGGGCCTCCGGGCGATCCCCGAGCGTGAAGAGTGCTTCCTTGCAGCCGAGTGCCGCGCCATCGCGGGCGATCTGGAGCACCTCATCAGGAGAGAGGAACGGGGCCGCCAGCCGACCCGGAACTGTCACGAAGGTGCAGTAGGCACAGCGGTCTCGGCACAGCCGCGTCAGCGGAATGAAGACCTTACGTGAGTAGGTAATGATGCCCGGCCGGCCAGCTGCAGTCAGCCCGGAGTCCCTTACGCGCGCGGCATGGCCGAGCAACGTGGTCAGATCCTCCCCGCGCGCCTGCAGGAGCACGGCGGCCTCGGCCTGATCGAGCGGCTTTCCGTCCCTGGCGCGGGCCAGTGCCCGCCTCATCCCGCTGGCGCTCGCCACGATGCCGGGTGGCGCTGCCTGCGCGCCGCCAGAGCGGTCCTGGCGGGCGGTGTCGTGGCCGTCGCGGTGCTCGTCGGCGCTGATGGCGTTACCTCTTTCGCTCATCGTGCATCGGCCTTCCGTCTCACCCTAGGCTGCTGCCCGGGCCGGCGCCGCCGCTGGAGAGGCCGCGTGCAGAAGTCGGCTGCAGCGATAACTTGCTGGCCGTCCCGCTGCTTCCCGGTCCGTCACGCGACAACGAGCCGTCAGCCGTCCGCGGGGTGCTGCGGGTCAGAACGCCCGGTAGTCGCGGAGCGCCAGCCGCGGGCCCCGGCGCGGCGGCCCGTCCCCGCCGAGCTCGATCAGCCGCGTCACGCGGTACCGCTGGCCCGCATAAGGCTCCAGCAGCTCGAGCATGCGCGTGTCGTCTGCGTCCGCTTCGCCTGCCAGCACCCAGCCCACGAACGACGGCAGGTGATAGTCGCCGACGCTGACCGCGTCGGCGTCGCCGCACGACCGCTGCCGGATCTCGGCCGCCGTCCACGGGCCGATACCGGGCAGCGATTGCAGCAGGCGGTCCGCCTCGGCGCCGGTCATCCCGGCGGTGGCCTCCAGCCGGCCGGCCACCGCAGCCGCGCCGGCAATGGTCCGTGCCCGCACCGCCTCGACGCCAGCCCGGTGCCAGTCCCACGACGGGATGGCCCGCCAGGTCGCCGGGAGGCGGAAAGACCCGCATTCCGGGCGGGGTCGGCCCTGGCGCCGGCAGGCCATGCCAGCGCAGCAAGCTCCGCCAGGCCCGATGAGCCTCGACGCCCAGCACCTTCTGCTCCAGCACCGCGGGAACGAGGGACTCCATTACCCGGTCGGTCCGGCCGATACGCAGCCCAGGGTGCTGGCGGACCAGGTCGCGGAGCCGCGGATGCTGCGGGCGGAATGCGGCGGGATCGTCCTGCGCTCCCAGCAGGTCAGGCACCCTGGCAAGGCTCCAGCGGGCGCCCTCACCCCAGGCGGTGGCCTGCACATAGGTGCCTTGCTGGCCTCGGTGGCCATTGTCCGGACGCTGGGCCTCGCGGCCGTCGGACGATCGCCGAACGTGGCGGTCGGACGAGGTCAGCCGCAGCGTCGCCGGGCCCGCCGGCGTCAGCAAGGTGCGCCACAGCGCACCGGAGGCATCGACGCGGAAGGTCGGATCCCCCGGACCTCGCCGGTGGACGGCCAGCGTCAGCGAAGATGCCGACCCTGAACGGGGCGAGCCAGTCACAGCTCAGGCCCCCGTCGAGCGCTGGCACCATAGCCGTGACGGGCGGTTCCGTGGTCGTGACCTTTCCTGCGGACTGCCCGGCTGCTGCACAATGTGCCGCCAGGGTCGGGCATAGTGGCTAGATGCTGTACTCGACGATCCTGGCAGGTGGCAGCGGCACCAGGCTGTGGCCACTTTCCCGCGCCTGCGAGCCGAAGTTCCTGCACCCATTGACCGGCACGGACCGGTCATTGCTGCAGGCTACCGCCGACCGGCTGAGCGGGCTGTCCGCTGCAGCAGACATCTACGTCGTGACCGGCACCGCGCACGCCGCTGCGATCTCGCGTCAGCTTCCCGCGGTGCCAGCCGCCAACATCCTGGTCGAGCCGTCACCGAGGGACTCGTGCGCAGCGGTCAGCCTGGCCTGCGCGGTGCTGGCCAGGCGTAATCCGGCCGCGATCATGGCCGCGTTCTCAGCCGACCACCTGATCGGCGACGAGCTGCGGTTCACCGAGGTCATCCGGCAGGCTGAAGCGGCTGCGGCCGATGGATACCTGACCACGGTCGGGATCAGGCCCGGTCACGCCGAGGTCAGGTTCGGCTACCTGAAGCTCGGCGACCCGCTGCACGGGGCGGCCCGGAGGGTGGCCGAGTTCAAGGAGAAGCCCTCGCTCGAGGTAGCGGCCAGATACGTCGAGTCCGGCCAGTACCTGTGGAACGCCGGAATCTTCGTCTTCGGCGTGCGGGCCTTCCTCGGTGAGCTTGCCCGCCAGCGCCCCGCGCTGCACGCCGGCATCGAGCGCATCGCCGCTGCCTGGGACGGCGCTGACCACGATGCCGTGCTCGCCGAGGTGTGGCCGGGCCTGGAGAAGATCTCGGTGGACTATGGCGTCCTGGAGGGCGCGGCGGCCGCAGGTAAGGTCGCCACTGTGCCTGCCGATATCCCCTGGAGCGACGTCGGCGACTTCGACTCTCTGGGCGAGTCGCTCCCCGCGGACTCCTCGGGCAATCTCCTATTGGCCCGGAGGCGCAGATCGTCGCCCGCGATGTCAAGGACTCGGTGGTTATTTCGACGACAGACCGGGTCGTGGCGGTCATCGGCCTCGACGACGTCGTCGTCGTCGACACTGCGGATGCGACGCTGGTCTGCGCCAGGTCGCGGGCGCAGGAGGTCAAGCAGATCGTCGAGGAACTACGGGAACGCGGCCACGACGGCTGCCTCTGACTGGTCGGCGACCGGTTTCGCTGATCGCTTACTCGGCGCCCTGCGCCGCGGCCCGCTCATAACTGATCATGTGCGCCTCAGCGGAAGCTGCCCAGCTGAACTCCATCGCGCGGGAGTAGCCGGCATCGCCGAGTGCCGTACGCCTGGCCGGATCCTCGAGCAGAGATCGGAGCGCTGCCCGGATGCTCTCAGCGTCCGGCTCGGTGTAGGCAACCGCGTCGCCGCCCACTTCGGGCAGCGCCGTCCGGTGGGTGGTCAGCACCGGGGCGCCGCAGGCCATGGCCTCCAGGGCGGGCAGCCCGAACCCCTCGCCCGTGCTGGGGAACGCGACGACCTGAGCGCCGCCGAAGAAGCCGGGCAGGTCGTTGAAATGCAGGTAACCAGGCCTTACCAGGTGCAGGTGAGCCGGCACGGCGGCGATCGCCTCATCGACCTCCTCGCTCCAGCCGCTGGCACCTGCGAGCACCAGGGCCGGAGGATCAGGCAGGTCGGCGACGGCTGCGGACCAGCCGGCGATCAGGGCCTGCACGTTCTTGCGCGGCTCGAGCGTGCCGAGATAGGCGATATAGCCCTTGCCATGCAGGCCGAGCCGGTCTGACACCTGGCGGCGCTGCTGCTCGTCCGGCCGGTGGAACAGGGTCATGGTCCACGCCGTGGTACGCCACGTCGATCCCGGTGGGGTCGGCTGCCAGTACGCGGACCAGCTCGTCCCTGGTCGCCTTGGACGGAACGATCAGGCGGGTCGCGCGGCGCGCCGAGGTCCGGATGGCCGCCTTGTAGAACGTCGCGATGACCGGGCTGTGGGCGTCCGGCTCGGTGAAGAACGTCAGATCGTGGATGGTCACGACGACCGGAGTACTCGGCCGCAGCGGCATCGAGTAGTGCGGGGAATGGATGACGTTGGCGTCCACCTGCTGCGCAACGAGGGGCAGCCCGCTCTGCTCCCAGGCGAGCCTTGCCGGCCGGTGCGCGATGGCAGGCGGGCCGGCCACCACCCTGGCATTCGGCACGAGCCGGCCGTATCGCTCCTCATCTGCCCGCTGGCAGGCCACTGCAAGATCAGCCCCGGCAACGCCCAATGCGGTGACCAGGCCGTCCACGTATCGGCCAAGCGCGCCGCGGTCCGCAGGAACCGCGGTCGCGTCAACCAGCACACGAGGCGCCACGACCAGTCCCGCTCCCTTCTCTCAGTGCTCCGATTTCCACTCGCTCAGATCCAGTTTGTTTCAGGCTCCGAGTGCTCTCGCCCGCCCGCAACGTTCCCGACGCGCCGGTGCCTGCAAGAGCTGTGCCTGCGCGGGCGGCACAGCCAACGACCCCGCCCTGGATGTCCCGTCAGATCCGAGCGTACGCCCTCAGCGGTGCCGCCGCGCCGCCGTGGCAACGGGTCCGGCAGCGACGAACGGCGAGTTCAGTGTTGCTCAGCCAAGAATTCAGCCCGATCCCGCCGGACGTTCAGCGCCATCCCGCGGAGGCGCCGTGCGTCCTCGCCAAGGCTAGCCAGATCCGGTCCCGCAACCCGGTCAGGCGCGCTCACTACTGGCCACATTTGCGGGCCTGCCAGAGTGGCTGGCACCGGGCCACGCACGGCTGGTACCCGCCCGGCCTCACACGGCTGCTGACGCCTGGCACTAGCACGACGGCGTGGGCTGCCCCTGCCTGATGGCCTGCAGGTCCCTGACGGCCTGTGCCAGGGAACTGACCTTGACCAGGCGAAGCCCGGACGGCACGGCGCCCGTGGTGTTCGAGCAGTTGCCGGCCGGGGTCAGGAAGATCGTCGCGCCAGCCTGCCTGGCACCGGCCATCTTCTGCTGGATGCCGCCGATCGGATCGATCCTGCCATTCGGCTCGATCTCGCCGGTCCCTGCGATGAACCTGCCGCCAGTGAGGTTGTCCGGCGTGAGCTTGTCGATGATCCCGAGCGCGAACATCATCCCTGCGCTCGGGCCCCCGATACCAGTCAAGTTGATCTTGATCGTAAACGGGAACCGGTAGGCCGGCGAGCCAGATCGACGCCGATGGCGGGCTCGCTGCTCACGTCCTTAGTCGCCAGGGTGACGGTCTTGGTGACGCCCTTGCGATCGATGGTCAGCGTGACGCGCGCTCCCGGCTTGCGGTCCTGGATCATGGTGACGACGGTGTTATGGCAGGTGACGGGCTTCCCGTCGACTGCGGTGATGTCGTCGCCCGCGTGCAGCACGCCGTAGGCCAGGCATCCCCTTCACCGTCGGCGCCACCGAGTTCACCGTCGTGAACTTGATGTTCAGGTAGCACAGGGCCGCTGCCGTGGCGTCCTGCTGCGAGCCCAGCATCTCCTGGGTGTCCTGCTGCACCACCTGCTGCTGCGTCTGGCCGGAGGAGTAGATCTCGCTCTGCGGGACGACTGCGTCATCGGGCGTTAGCCAGGCGCGAATCGCGCTGAAGATATTGAAGTCTGTGCCGGGCCCGCCGGTATAGGACACGGTCACCATGTTGAGATGGCCCGTTGTCGGATAGGTCCGCCGGCCGGTGATCTGGATGAGGTCGCCGTGCTGCGGCTTGCCCAGCGAGTTCAGCGTCGGACCCAGCGTGTTCAGCGTCGGGCCGGGAGTCAGGGCGACGTACGGTACGGAGACGACCGACGCCACGACCAGCGCGGCGAACACGCAGACACCAGCGATGACCAGCGTCACGAACTGGTCGACATAGGCGGGAGCCGACGGGACATGGGCCGAAGCCTACGCACTATCGACCCATTCGCTGTCCCCGCCCGTGAAGAACTGGTGCTTCCAGATCGGCACTGTGGCCTTCAGCTCGTCGATCAGGGCGTGACAGGCGGCAAATGCGACATCCCGGTGCTCTGCCCCGACCGCGGCGACCACGGCCAGATCGCCCACCTGCAGGTCACCAATCCGGTGCGCGACTGCCAGCGACAGGATCGGGTAGCTGGCCTGCGATCTTCTCGGCGACCCGGCCGAGCTCGGCGACCGCCGAGGGATGGGCGCTGTAGGACAAGCGCGGTCACGCTGCGTCCATGATCATGATCGCGGACGGTGCCGATGAACACGCGCGATCGCGCCCGCCGCCGGATCGGCGGCAGCCGCTGCGGATCTCATCGACCGACAGCGGCTCGGAGCGCACCTCGGTCATCCTCACGACAGTCACCATGTCAAGTTACCGCCACACTGCGCACACTGGCAGCATTCGCGTCAGGACCCGCGCCGCCGCCGCCGGACCTGGCGAACGATGGCCGCGGTGCCGATGACCGCAACAGTGGCGCCGGCCGCAGTGATCGTGGCGTCCTTTCTTGCCAGCCTCCGGCCGGCCACGGCGTGATGGCCGGCGCGCTGGTCAAGCAGCACCTGGAGCACCTCAGCGTTGTCCAGTGCGGGGTGCCAGCCGGCCTCGCGCAGGACCTTGCAGTCCACGACCCATGGGTAGACGACATAGCGCAGGTCAGCGACATGCGCAGGGGTGATCCCGGCCCGGTGCAGGCGCTGGACGGTGCCGAATGTCAGGCCCGGCCGGCAGTTCGATCCGGCGCAGGCCGGCGAGCTCCTCGAGCTCGTCCTGCTCCAGCCATCCATCGCAGCCAACTGCGAAAGCGCCAGCTATCTGGCCGGCGGCGGCGAGTTCCAGGGCCGACACCAGGTCTTCGACATGGCAGAACTGCCAGCACGCCGCGCAGCCCTTGACCGCAAGCAGCCGCGGCGCCTCGAAATGGCGGGTGATCAGCGTGTCGATGCCATCGCCGACCAGCGCGGCAGGCCGGGCTATGCATACCTGCAGGCCGGGATGGGCGCGAGCCGACCGCTCCGCGAGGTGCTCGATCTCCAGCAGGTCACCGACCACGCTGTCGTCGGACTCGGCGCTGAGCGGCGCATCCTCAGGCAGCGGGACCGGGTTGTCACGCTGCGCCCCGTAGACCATAGCGCTGGTCACCAGCACGACCCGGCCGACGCCGCCGGCCGCAGCCGCCGTGAGCACGGTCTGCGCGCCGCGGACGTTGAAGGCACGCCGGGCCCGGGCATCAGAGTCCGGCGACAGGTCGAGATCGGTATGCACGACAACGTCCACGTCGGCCAGGCGCCCGGCCAGCGCAGGATCACGAACGTCGACTATCCGCCAGGTCACACCGCTGACGTCACCGCGGATGTCATCGATCGCGACAACGCGCCCGACCAGCGCGGACGCCGCCAGCCTGGTCGTGAGCGCCAGGCCGAGTCCGTGCGCGGCCCCGGTAACCGCGACCACCGGCCGCATTCCCGCGGCAGGCGGAGGCTCGAAAGCCCGGGCGGCCACCATGGCCTGAGCCGTTACGCCGGGCTGGGCAGCCCCGGCCTGAACGGCTGTCCCTGCCGGACCCGCTGTCCCAACCTGAATGGCGTCCGCGCTCCGAGCCGCGTCGCCGCGAGCCGCGTCGCCGTGAGCCGTGTCGCCGCGAGCCGGGTCGGGGCTGGCGTCCCGCTTGCCGGCGCGGCGCCGCGCCGCCGGAGCCGCCGGCTCCTCGCCGTTGCTGCGCTCAGGGCGAACCCGGCCTACTCGGTTGCTCACTAGGGACCGCTCCTGGGATAGCTTGGCGAGTGTGGACCCTTCCATCCTGCCTGAGAGGGCGGGCAGATGACTGAACCTCCCTTCGGCTTTGGCTCCGGCCGCGCTCCGATCCGGGCTCCGGCGATGAACCCGGCGGCTCCGGCGGCCCGGCCCGCTCGGCCCGTTCGGCGGCATGGGCCCGCTCGGACCGATGGGCGACCCGCAGCAGTTCGCAGAGGCGCTGCGTCAGTTCGCCGACTTGATGTCCTGGCAGGGCGGGCCAGTGAACTGGGATCTGGCCAAGAACATCGCCCGGCAGACGGTCGCGCAGAAGGGTGACGCCAGCGTTCTGGAATCCGACCGCAGCAAGGTCACCGAGGCTCTCAGGCTCGCCGATCTGTGGCTGGAGGACGCGACTGAGTTCCCCAGCGGGATCAGGACAGCGCAAGCCTGGAGCAGGGCCGAGTGGGTCGAGGCAACCCTGCCGGTCTGGTCCAAGCTCTGCGACCCCATCGCCGCGCGTGCCGTTGAGGCCATGAGCGGACTCATCGGCACCGACCCGGCAGAGACGATGGCAGAGCTACCGCCTGAGATGCAGGCCATGGTCGGCGGACTCGGCGGTCTCGGCGGCCTTGGCGAGATGATGCGCAGGATCGGCGGGATGATGGTCGGCGGCCAGACCGGCGCCGCCGTTGGTGCGCTGGCCGAGGAGGTCGTCAGCTCCACTGACGTAGGCTTGCCGCTCGGCCCGGCGGGCACGGCAGCTCTGCTCCCTGCTGGGGTAGCGGCGTTCGGTGCAGGACTGTCCGTTGACCTGGACGAGGTCCGGCTGTTCCTCGCGCTTCGCGAAGCCGCACATCACCGACTGTTCGACCACGTGCCCTGGCTGCGCTCCCGGCTGCTCGGTGCCGTCGAGGACTACGCGCGCGGCATCAAGGTGGACGCATCCGCGCTCCGCGACGCCATGCCTCAGATTGACCCCTCCAACCCGGAAGCCCTGAATGAGGTGCTTTCGGGAGCTGCGCTCTTCCAGCCGGAGGACACCCCGGAGCAGAAGGCGGCCCTGGCCCGGCTTGAGACTGTGCTGGCTCTGGTGGAGGGCTGGGTCTCGACTGTCGTCGCCACGGCCGCCAGCGTCCGGCTGCCGCAGGCAGACGCGCTGGCCGAGGCCACCAGGCGCCGCAGGGCGACTGGCGGGCCAGCGGAGCGCACATTTGCCACGCTGGTGGGGCTGGAGCTGCGCCCCCGCCGCCTGCGCGAGGCTGCGGCGATCTGGCAGGGACTCACCACCGAGCGGGGCGTGACCGGCCGGGATGCGGTCTGGGCTCACCCGGACCTGCTTCCGACCGCGGACGATCTTGACGATCCCGACGGCTTCATCCACGGCAAGACCGAGTTCGATATTTCTGACCTCGGGGGCGACGATTCCGGGGACGACGAAACGGGCGAGAAGGCTCAGAGCTAGGTCCGACGGTCCATAGGCGGCCCTAACGCCATTAATGTCCGTCCACAGCAGGTGGACGACATCCCGGCAGTTCAGGAGGACAGACCATCCAGGCCCGTCCGCTAATTCACAGCGGTATGCGCGGATATCCACAGGAACACGCCGCATGCTCCCCACGATTTGCACAGGGATGTCCACAGGGCGCCCTTGACCAGCCGACCAGCCGAGCCTAGCTTCGCAGGCCAGGGGTCCCCGGGCCCAGGCCCACCCGCAACCTCCGGGGAAGGGGGGGCGACCGGCCTGGCTCCCGGGGACTTGGCGACCGGAATGTCGGTCCGACGTGACACCCTCGCAGCTGTGAGACCGGCACTGAGAGCAGGGCTACAGCCGTTATGGCGCGACCGGGATACGGTCCAGATCGGCATCGACCCGCGGCGCGCCGTCGCCATTTCCGGGCTGAGCCGAGCGGCAGACGTGATCCGGCTGCTCGACGGGAGCCGCGAGCGCGATCAGCTCGTCGCCGAGGCTAGCGCGGGCGGCGTGCAGCCAGCCATGACCGAACGGATCATGACACTGCTCGCCGCGGCCGGAGTCCTGGTGGATTTCCCTGCTGAGGTAGTCCGGAGCCTGCCGACAGAGTTGCGCCGGCAGCTGCTGCCGGCGCTGGCAACCGCCTCCCTGGCGGCTCAGGATGGCGACGGCGGTGCGCGCTGCCTCGCGCGCCGGTCGTCGACGGCAGTGCTCATCTGCGGTCCTGGCCCTATTGCGGGCATCGTTGCCGACTTGCTCACCCGGTCCGGGCTGCCCACCCAATCGAGCCCTGTGCTCCCGGTGCAGGAGCTCACTGAGCCGCGGCGGACGGTGCGGCCCGACCTCGTGGTGCTCGTCGGGCATCAGTCGCCCGCCGACACCGCGGACCTGTCGCGGCTGCGGCTGCCGCACCTCGCAGTGCACGCCAGCGAGGCCATTGGCGTCGTCGGCCCGCTCGTGCAGCCTGGGGTCACGGCCTGCCTGCGGTGCATCGACCTGGCGAAGGCCGAGCGCGACCCGGCATGGCCGCTGATCCTTGCCCAGCTGGCAGGGCGCAGCGTGGACCCGCCGGCGTGCGACGCCGTCCTGGCCACGACCGTCGCCGCGCAAGCGGCCGGGCAGGTGCTCGCCTTCGCTGACCAGGCGCCGCTAGCGCAGGCGACGGCGAACGGCACGCTGGAGCTCGTCTGCCCGGCCTGGCAGTGGCGGCGCAGAAGCTGGCTGCCGCATCCGGCGTGCACCTGCGGCAGCAGTGAGACGGACGCGCACGATGCGAGCTCGCGGCAACGGCTAGCTGCGCTGCCCGGATGAGGACGAGCGCAGCCCGCGGAGGCCTGCGACGAGTGCCAGCAGCCCCGCTACGGCGATAAGGGGCCCGAGAGCCGCCCATAGTGAGCTACCTGACATCACGCTCCCGCCCAGAACGCCGAAACCCTGCAGAGCGAAGATCACCCCAGCCACCGCGGCAACGACTCCGGCGGTGATGAGCAGGCGATTGACCATGAGCGCAGTCTCCCTCAGATACTGGTTCAGTGCCCTTAGCGGTAACGGCCCGGCTGCGGTGACCGGTTCGACCAGCCCGCTCACGGCTTGCCGGTGCGTCGCGTGTGGCAAGCGTTGCCTTGCATACCCGACAATGGAGATCATGACCGATCTGCCATACCGCACCGTGACCAGGACCGCCAAGCTGGCTTCGCTGCCGGTGGGAGTGGCGGGCCGGGCGGCACTGGGACTGGGCAAGCGGCTCGGCGGCAGGCCCGCTGAGATCGTCGCGCACGAGCTGCAGCAGCGAACGGCGGAGCAGATCTTCCGCGTTCTCGGGGAGCTCAAGGGCGGAGCGCTCAAGCTCGGGCAGGCACTCTCGATCTTCGAAGCGGCACTGCCGCCGGAGATCGCGGCACCCTACCGGGCCACCCTCACGAAACTGCAGGAGTCCGCGCCTCCGCTGCCGGCAGCGACCGTCCATAAGGTGCTCGCGGAAGATCTGGGCCCGGACTGGCGCTCCAGCTTCGCCGATTTCGACGACAGGCCCGCGGCGGCCGCATCAATAGGCCAGGTGCACAGGGCCGTCTGGCACGACGGCCGGGATGTTGCCGTCAAGATCCAGTACCCGGGTGCGGGCAAGGCACTCACCAATGACTTCACCCAGCTGAGCCGCGCGGGCCGCCTGTTCGGCGTGCTGATGCCCGGGCTGGACGTCAAGCCGATGCTGGAGGAGCTGCGCGCCAGGGTCGTCGAGGAACTCGACTACCGACTCGAGGCGGCGTCGCAGCAGGCGTTCGCTGACGCCTTCGCCGCAGATCCCGACATCGCGGTGCCCCAGGTACTCACCGCGACCGATCACGTTCTGGTCAGCGAGTGGATGGACGGCACTCCGCTGGCCGAGATCATCGCTTCCGGCACGCAGGAACAGCGGAACAGCACGGGCCTGCTGCTGCTCAGGTTCCTGTTCTCCGGCCCGGCCAGCAGGCCTGCTGCACGCCGACCCGCATCCGGGGAACTTCCGGCTACTGCCGGACGGGCGGCTGGGCGTCCTAGATTTCGGCGCCGTCGATCGCCTGCCTGGCGGGCTGCCGCTGATCTTCGGCCGGCTGCTGTGGCTGATGCACAATGACGGCGACATCGAGATGGTGGAGCGGGAGCTGCGCGAGCACGGCTTCCTGCGGCCGGGCGTCAGCATCGACCTCGACGAGCTGCACGCGTTCCTTGCTCCGCTGGCTGAGCCGTCGCGCGGCGAGAGTTTTGCCTTCAGCCGGGAGTGGATGCGGGCCGAGGCTGCCCAGGTGGCGGATCTGCGGTCCGCTAACGTCGCCAGGCGGCTCAACCTGCCGCCGTCTTATGTGCTTATCCACCGCGTCTCGACTGCCGGCATCGGCGTCCTGTGCCAGCTGGAGTGCGCCGGCCCGTTCCGGGCCGAGGTGCTGCGGTGGATACCCGGCTACGGGCCCGGCGATGACCTCATCCCGGACGGGTCGCTCCTCGCCGTCTGAGGCCTGCGCAGCTAACACCGCGACGGAAAAAACACCAGGGCCCGGGAAGTCCGTTGCTTCCCGGGCCCGCCCCGCGTTGATGCGGCTAGCTGGCCGACTCGAGGTCCTCGAGCCGGGCCCTCAGCCTGATCGCCTGATCACGCCGGCTGAGCTGCCGCCGCTCAGCGCGCTCAGCCTGCCTCGTGATCCGCCGACGCAGCCGCGCGCGGCTGGCGTCGCGCTCAGCGGCAGCGACTGCGAGCAGGTGTCGTTGTCGTTCTCGGGCTAGTTGTGGTTGAAGAGGCGCCATTGCACTCATGCTCATCCCTCGTGTTGTCTTCGTTCTCGTACTCCATGGCTGCGCCAAGCTGTGCGTCAGGCTGCAACCGCGTCCTTGCGAGGACGTCCCCGCGGGCGCTTGCGCGGGACGATCTCGCCGCGCAGGAACAGCTCGCCCCCCCAGACGCCCCATGGCTCTGCGCGTCCGATAGCCCCCGCTAGGCAGACCATCCTGACCGCGCAGCTTCCGCACAGGGACTTTGCGAGCTCCACGTCCTCCGGTGATTCCGCGAAGAACAGCTCCGGGTCGTCCCGGCACGGCAGCTCAGCGTTGGCAAAAACCTGGGTGCTGAATGCCTGGTCGCAGAGCTCATTCCCGCTAGGAGCGCCGCCTAGTCCCTCCAGCACGCCAGTTGTGCCGGGCCACTGCATCGGTGCCATCCCCTCTCCACTACTCGTCGAGCTTCTCTCGTGCCTCTGACAATTTGTGGCCTCGCATACACGAAGGCCGCGGACCCTGTTCGGGTCCGCGGCCTGGAGGGGATCTGGCCGGTCTCTGCTAGGCCGGTCTAGGTTCCCTCGCCGGATGCGGACCCACTCCGCCCGGGGTAACCGGGTTGAGGCGGGCCATCAGGCTGATCTGCTGGGTGCCGGCAGTGCTGCCGACAGGGCGGATACGGATGGTGCTGGTGCGGACAGTGCCGGTGCGGAAGCCGCCCAAGCCGGGCTCATACGCGCCGCCATGGCCTTGCGCCTGCGCGCAGTCCTGGCTGGTGGTACCGGCAACGGCGCCCCGGAAGCGCGGCAGCGCAGGCGAGGCGACCTTCTCGCTGGCGTGCGAGCCGACCCAGGCGCCATCTGACGTGAAGGCGCCCGCGCCGAAGCCGGCAAGCGGTCGCAAAGCGGCCCGCGCGGCACTTGCCTCGGCAGCTTCGCTGCCTGGCTTGGCCGTGGCCGGTGTGGACTTCAGCATCTTGGGCACCTCCTCTCGGGCGTAGTGGGTCGGCACGCGAACACGAAGCAGCCTATGTAGGGCGCCGCGGCCAAGGCAACTGTTTTTCTAGCTGCGATTTCATTTGCCAGCTACACGGCTGCAGTGGCTACGGGTCCCGCGGGCGCAGCAGCCCCTCCTGAACCACTGACACAACTAGCTCCCCGTCGCGGGTGTACACCTCGCCTCTCGCCAGGCCGCGCGCGCCACTCGCGACCGGCGAATCCTGGACGTACAAGAGCCAGCGGTCGGCCCTGAAGGGCCGGTGGAACCACATCGCGTGGTCAAGGCTGGCGCCAGCGACCAGGCCGTCGCTCCAGGATGTCCCGTGCGCGAGCAGCACGGTGTCCAGCAGCGTCATGTCCGAGGCGTAGGTCATCAGGCAGACATGCAGCAGCGGATCGTCCGGCAGCTCACCGTCGGCCCGGAGCCAGACGACGTTTCGCGACGTGATCAGGGAGGGGTCACGGGAGGCCTCGGCGGTAAGCGGACCCACATGCCGGATGTCGATCGGGTTGGGCCACATGTACTCATCAGCGGACGGACCGTACAGCCGGCGCAGCCGGTCGGCCGTCGGCTCCACCTCCTCCGGGTCCGGAACCACCGGCATGGCGTCGGCATGCTCGATGCCAGGCTCGGCGCGGTGAAACGAGGCCGACAGTGTGAAGATCGTCTTGCCGTGCTGGACCGCGGTCACCCGCCGGGTCGTAAAGGAGCGCCCGTCCCTGACCGGTTCCACCACGTACACCAGTGGCACCGTCGGGTCGCCCGGCCGGATGAAGTAAGCGTGCAGCGAGTGCACCGGCCGGTCCGCAGGGACCGTGCGGCCCGCGGCGACCAGCGCCTGGCCGGCCACCTGGCCCCCGAAGACACGCTGTCTGCGCTCCCCCTCCGGGCTTTCGCCGCGGAAGATGTTCACCTCGATCTGCTCCAGATCGAGCAACCCGATGACCTCATCGAGCGCCTTGCTCATGGCGCGGCCTTCCGCCCGGTCTCATCCGCGCAAAGTTCGAGCACCGCGGCACCGTATCGATCCAGCTTGACCGCTCCGACACCCGGGATAGCGGCGAGCTCGCCGCGGCTAGCCGGGCGCGCGTCAGCGATCGCCTGCAGCGTCGCGTCGGAGAAGACCACGTAGGCAGGCACGCTCTGCTCCCGGCTTATTGCCAGCCGCCAGTCCCTCAGGCGGCTGAACAGTGCGCTGTCGGCATCCGTCCGGCCGCCAGCCGGCCCGGCCGCGCGCCCGCCATCGCGCCGCCTCGTCTGCGCGCGCTCCGCCGCCGCACCGCGGCCACCGACGACGTCGGCGAGGAACCTCGACGGCTTGCGTGTCCGACGCCCGCCCGGTGCCCTGGCGAGCGCCCAGGAAAGGTAGAGCCGCTCCCGTGCTCTCGTCACACCGACGTACAGCAGCCTGCGCTCCTCCTCGATGGCCTCGTCGGTCTGCGCGTAGACAATCGGCACGTTGCCGTCGGTCAGGCCGGGCAGGAACACCGCCTGCCACTCCAGGCCCTTCGCCGCGTGCAGCGAGGCGAGCGTCACGCCGGCCATCGCCGGCGCGTGACCGATCGCGCTGCGCACCGCAAGCTCGGCCGACAGGTCGGCGAGTCCGGCTTCGGGGCGGGCGGCAAAGAAGTCGGCGGCGAGCTGGGCCAGGGCCTCCAGCGACTCCCAGCGCTCACGCGCGGTGCCGCGACCGGCCGGCGGCTGCGCAGTCAGGCCGATGCTCGCCAGGATGGGCGCGACCTGTGCAGCCGGATCGTCGGCCGCGGATGCGGACTTGGCTGCTGCCCGCAGCAGGGCGACCGCCCGGCGGACTTCGTCCCGGTCGAAGAATCGCTCAGCGCCGCGCAGCTGAAAGGGCACTCCAGCCTGGGCCAGGGCCTGCTCCAGTCCCTCCGTCTGCGCGTTCGTGCGAACGAGCACGGCGATCTCGGCCAGCGCAGTCCCGGCCTTGAGCAGCGTCCGCACGTGCTGCGCGACGGCTGCCGCCTCGGCAGGCTCGTCGGGATACTCGGTCAGCTGCGGAGGCCGGCCCGGCCGCCCGTTGCGCGATGAGCGCGCCGGGACCGGACGAGCCGACAGCAGCGATGAGCCTGTTGGCGAGCGTGACGACCTGCGGCGTGGACCGGTAATTGCGTACCAGCCGGATCACTGCGGCAGCCGGGAACTCGGCCGGGAACCCGGTCAGGTAAGCGGGAGTCGCGCCGGTGAAGGAGTAGATGGTCTGGCGCGGGTCACCCACGACGCAGACCTCGTCCCGGCCGCCGAGCCACATGTCCAGCAGCAGCTTCTGGAGCGGGTTGACATCCTGGTACTCGTCCACGACGAAGGAGCAGTACCGGTCCCTGACGGAGCGGGCCGCCGCCGGATATTCGGCAAGGATGGCTGCGGTCAGCTCGAGGACTGACTCGAAGTCCACGATGTGCCGCTCGGTTCGCAGCTCCTCGTAGGCGCTGTAGATCCTGGCCAGCGCGGCTGCGTCCAGCGGCGGAGTCCGGCCGGCCTTGACGCTGGCCGCTGCATAATCGGCTGGCCTGACCTGAGTGACCTTCGCCCACTCGATCTCGCTCGCCGCGTCCCGCAACTCGGGCAGGCCAGCTGAGATCCGCAAGCGGCGCGCCGCTTCTGCTACCAGGCTGATCTTCGACTCCAGCACTCGCGGGGCCGGGCCGCCGACTGTGGACGGCCAGAAATGCGTCAGCTGCCGCAACGCCGCCGAGTGAAATGTCCGGGCCTGAACCCGGTCCAGGCCAGCGCCAGGCACGAGCTGTCCGAGCTGGCGCAGCCGACCGCGGAGCTCTCCGGCGGCCCTGGTCGTGAATGTGACGGCAAGCACACGCGCCGAGTCGGCCTGGGCGGTAGCGGCCAGGTAGGCGATCCGGTGCGCTACCGCGCGGGTCTTGCCCGTCCCCGCTCCGGCCAGGACGCACACGGGGCCGCGCGGAGCCAGGGCAACCTCTTGCTGCTCCGGATCCAGGCTGGCCAGGACGGCGTCGGGTCCGCTGAGGGGCGAGCTGCCGCCGGCTGCCAGAATGGCCGCCTGATCGTGCCGCTCAGGCATCCTCACGCCTCTCCATCAGTCAGAATGGTCGCCAGGACGCCGGTGCCGCCCGAGGCCGCCGGATCCCATCCTGTCCTATGCCACCGACGGCCGCCGCCTGGCTGGGAAGCGGACGATAGCCGCGAGCGTTACTAGAATCTAGTTGACTAGCCTTGGCGGATGGGAGAACGACGGTGCCGGAGCCGCTGACGATGTACAGCACGACCTGGTGCGCCTATTGCCGTCGGCTCAAGAGCCAGCTGGCAGCCGAGGGCATCGAGATCGCCGAGGTCAATATCGAGGAGGACCCGGCTGCGGCCGAGTTCGTTATGTCCGTCAACGGTGGATTCCAGACGGTTCCGACCGTCGTGTTCCCGGATGGCAGCGCTCTCACCAATCCGTCCCTGACGGCCGTAAAGCAGCGCTTGGGTGAGCTAGCTGGTGCGCGATGACCAGTAAGCGGGGCCGCCACGCGCGGGCGGCACGAGGAGCGGATGCGGCGGCGAGCCGGAGCCAAAGCGTTGCGCGAGCGCGCGCAGATATGGCCGCGGGCGGTACGGAAGGGATCGATGCCGGGCGGTTTGACGACGGTGTTGGCTTCGCGACCAGCAGCGCGCCGGGCAGCAGTGCTGCCAGCGACGCGCCCGGTCGCGGCGGCGATCCCAGCAGTGCCCCGGTGGCCGCGAGCGTGATCCAGGGCACGGCGGGCAACGCGACCGCCGTGGAAGGCACCCCAATCGCCGCATTCGCACCGGACGATGCCATTGTCAGGCGTACCAAGGATGGCTGGCGAGTCGGCAGCGATGACCTGCCGGATCTGACCTGCGCGATGATCCTGGCCGACCTGATCGCGGCCGAGAGCGGCATGCCCGAAGCGCCGGCGAAGCCGGCGACGCAGGCAGCCGGGACCGGAGAGGCGGGGCGGCTGCGCACTACCGTCAGCCAGCTCGAGCATGCGCTCGCCACCCGGATCCGCGTCGAGCAAGCGATCGGCGTACTCGCCGAACGCCACCGGATCAAGCCTCGGCAGGCGTTCGAGCAGCTCAGGGAGGCCGCCCGCAGCCGTGGCCGCAAGGTCATCGACATAGCCGGTGACGTCGTCGCGAGCGCGACGAACCCGCTGCTGCAGCTGCCGGACGAGCTATCCCGGCCGCGTTCGGCGCCGCGCCGCGGCCCCCGCCAGCAGCCGTCCGGCGCCCGCTGACCCGCCGCACGGGACCCGCTAACCCCCTGCGCAGCACCCTCCTGGCCCACCGGGCAGGACTTCTAGCCCGCTGCGCAGCACCTCTAGCCCGCTGCGCGGCACCTCTAGCCCGCTGCGCGGCATCTGCTAGCCAGCTGCCCTGCGTCCGCCCGACGGCGGCGAGCGGGACGGCCTCGTTCCCTGCTGTCAGTGAAGTTGACCTTGGGGTTGACTTGAGGTGGCCGCGGGTAAGCACCGCGTCGTGGACCGCATGAGGTCCGGGACGAGGGCGGGGGCGTGGACGACGGGGGATCTCCAGCTCGGCTGCTCATAATCGGCGGCGCTGAGGATCGGTGTTGTGGTTCCGGTCTCCTGGAGCGATTCGTTGCGCTGAGCGGCGGCGCCGAAGCCCGGATTGTTCTGGTCACGACGGCAACTGACGTGCCGGAAGAGGTGCTCGCCGAGTACGAGCGGGTCTTTAGCAAACTGGGCGTCGACCAGACCAGTGAGCTGCGGCTGCGCGGCCGTGGCGACGCGGATGCTGACGATGCCATTCAGCTGCTCTCCGACGCCACCGGCATGTTCTTCAGCGGCGGCGACCAGTCACGGCTGCGCTCCCTGGTCGGCTCGCGGACCAACGACGTGATCTGCGGCCCGGCTCGGCGACGGCCTGGCTGTGGCCGGCACGAGCGCCGGTGCCACCGCGATGGGCCGGACCATGATCCTCGGCGGCGCGGGCTCCGACGTGTCGGCAGCGGCCGTGCGGACCGGGCCCGGCCTCGGACTGGTGCCGCACGCCCTGATCGACATGCATTTCGGCGAGCGCGGACGGCTCCCCCGGCTGCTCAGCGCGGTCGCACTCGACCCTGATCACCTCGGCATCGGGCTCGACGAGAACACCGGCGTTCTCGTCGATGGTGACGGCTTCGAGGTCATCGGCACCGGAGTCACGACTGTGGTCGACGCCGAGGACGCCACAGTCGTTCACGCCGCCGGGGACTGCGATCCGATCACGCTGTTCGGCGTGCGGCTGCATCTGCTGCCGGCCGGCTGCCGCTTCGATTTCGGCACCCGGACGGCCGGCCATCGGCCCGGCGCACCACCGGTACTAGCCCGTCCGCCCGTCGAATCCGACATCACCTACCACTGCTAAGGGAGCGGACGTGCGCTTCATTGACCTGCGTCATCTGAGCGGGCCAAACGTCTTCACCACCAGCCCGGTGACCGTCGCCCGGATCGAACTCGAAGAGCTGACCTGCAAGGAAACGACGGAATTCGCCGGGTTCGCCGACCGCCTCAGCGCGCGGCTGCCAGGGCTGGCCAGCCACCATTGCGCCGCCGGACGGCCGGGCGGGTTCCTGGATGCGATGGTGCGCGGCACCTATTTCGGTCACGTGACCGAGCACGTCGCGCTGGAGCTGTCCGGCCTGGCCGGCCGCGACGTTCACCTCGGCCGGACGATGCGGGCGGGTGCGGAGGGCCGTTACGACGTCATGATGGAGTGCCCGCAAGACGAGCCAGCCGATTCGGCGGTGCCCGCCGACTTGCTGCGGCTCGCGATGAGCGTCGTGAGTGATGTGACCGAGGAGCTGACACCGGACTTTGACAGCGAACTCGAGCGGATCGCATCGGTGTGTGAGCGGGAACGGCCCGGGGTGAGCACTGCCGCGATCGCTGCCGCGGCCCGGCGGCGCGGGATCCCGGTCCGGCGGGTGGCGGGCCTCAGCCTGCTACGGCTCGGCTACGGCTGCCACCGGCGGCTGGTGTGCGCAGCGCTCACGAGCCAGACCTCGGCGGTCGGTGTCGACATCGCGGCCGACAAGCAGCTGTCCAAGCAGCTGCTGGCCGACGCCGGGATCCCGGTCGCGCCGGGTGTCGTCGCGCGGTCGGACAGCGATGCGGCAGCGGCACTGGCGGAGCTCGGCGGACCTGTCGTGGTCAAGCCCCTGGTGGGCAGCCAGGGCGCCAACCTGACCATCGGCGTTCGCACCTCAGCCGAGGCCGCTGCCGCGTACGCGAAGGCTGCGGCCGGAAGCGAAGCAGTGCTCATCGAGGCGCTCGTTCCCGGGATCGACTACCGGGTGCTCGTTGTCGACGGTCAGATTGCAGCGGCGGCGCAGCTGCGCCCGGCGGCAGTGACCGGCGACGGGGACCTGACTGTCGGCCAGCTCGTCGCGGCAGCGAACGCGGATCCGCGCCGCGGCACCGGCCATTCGCGCGAGCTGACGAAGATCTCGCTGGACGCTGAGGCGCTCAGCCACCTGCACTCGATCGGGCTGGACGACCATTCGGTCCCAGCCGCCGGGCAGGTCGTCACGCTCCGCCGCAACGCCAACATCTCCACCGGCGGGACCAGCAAGGACGTCACCGAGATGATGCACCCGGAGGTAGCGGAGATGTGCCGCCGGGCGGCAGCTGTTTCCGGCCTGGATATCTGCGGGATGGACGTTCGGCTCGGCGACATTGCCGCCCCGCTGCACGACCAGTCGGGCCACGGCCCGGCTCAGCCGTGCGCGGTGCTCGAGATCAACGCGTGCCCCGGCCTGCGGATGCATCTCTCCCCCACCGAGGGCAGGCCGCGGGACGTGGCCGCGGCGGTCGTCGACAGCCTGTACCCGCCAGGTGAGCCCGCCCGGATCCCGATCGTGTCGGTGACGGGCACGAACGGCAAGACCACCACCGTCCGCATGATCGGCCAGGTGCTGCGGCAGGCCGGGCTGCGGGTCGGCATGTCCTGCACGGATGGCGTCTACGTGGGCGGCAAGCTCGTCTACGCCGCTGACGCCTCCGGCCCGCGCTCCGCCGAGATGGCGCTCGACGACCCGACGGTCGAGGCCGCGGTGCTCGAGACGGCACGCGGCGGCATCGTGCGGCGCGGCCTTGGCTATGACAAGGCCGATGTCGCGGTCATCACGAACGTCACGGCAGATCATCTTGGTGACGACGGCATCGAGGACCTGCATGACCTGATCCACGTCAAGGCGCTGATCGCTGAGGAAATCCGGGACGGCGGGTCGGTTGTGCTGAACGCGGATGATCCCGCCGTCGCGGCACTGGCCGACCGCCCGGCGGTGCGAGTGCATTCCCCCGTCATCAGGTACTTCAGCAGCACGCCCGGCAGCAAGATCATCGCGAGGCACAAGGCAGCGGGCGGCCATTGCTACGAGGTCATCGACGGGCAGCTGACCGAGACTGAAGGCGGTGAGCCACGGCCGCTGCTCGCCGTTGCCGACCTGCCTGGTGCCTATGGCGGCAGGGCGGCGCATGTGGTCGCCAACGCCCTGGCCGCAGTCGCGGCCTGCCGGGCCGCAGGCGTCAGCGCGAAGGACATCGGGCAAGGGCTTGCCGCGTTCACTCCGGCTGAGGACAACCCGGGCCGCGGCAGCGTCTTCAGGGCCGGCGCAAGCCCGGTCATCGTCGATTACGGCCACAACGCCGCTGCGCTGCAGGCGACCGGAAGGTTCGTGCGTGAGGTCTGGGACAGCGCACCGGTCGCTGTCGTCACGCTGCCCGGCGACCGACGCGAGGACCTGCTCGCGGCGACCGCCAGGGCGATCGCTGCCTGGTTCGGCACGGTGGTGCTGTACGAGGACAGCGACAAGCGAGGCCGTCCGGCCGGCCAGATGCTGGAACTCGTCAGCTCCGCGCTCCGATCGGCACGCCCCGGCATCCGGTGCAGCGAGGCAGAGAATCCCGCAGACGCCCTGCGGGAGGGCCTGAGGCTCGCTGACGGCGGGCCTGTCCTGTTCGTGTACGAGAAGCTGGCGATCGCGAATGATGCGCTGGCTGCGGTCGGCGCCGAGCGCTGGCCGGAGGCTGACAGCACGCTGCTGGACGCCGCGGCGGCCGCCGAGGCTGTGGTAGCCGACGCGGCGGCAGCGGCTGATGCCATCGTGGCCGACGCGGCCGCGGTCGCCGACGCGGCGGCAGCCGTGGTAGCCGACGCGGCCGCCACTGCAGTCGCAGCTCAGGGCCGTGACGGGTCGGCCGACTACGGCCACACGCGCGACTGATCGAGCCTCGCGTTGACACATGCCTATATGGGCATATGATTGAGGTATGGCTCGGGCGGCGACGACGGCGGACGCGTTCAACGCCATCGCTGAGCCGCGGCGGCGGCAGATCGTCGATGTCATTGCCGCCGGGGAGCGCTCCGTCAGCGATCTCGTTGCCTTGCTCGGCCTGCCGCAGCCCCTGGTCTCCAAGCACCTGCGAGTGCTCCGGGAGGTCGGCCTTGTCGTCGTGCGCGACGAGGGACGGCAGCGGCTCTACCGGCTGAACGGCATCGCGCTCAAGCCGATCTATGACTGGGTGAAGGACTTCGAGCTGCTGTGGTCGGAGCGCTTCTCCCGGCTGGACGTCGTACTGGCAGAGCTACAGCAGACGACAACTGAGGAACCGGAGGACCGAAATGACGGCGATGAGGACTAGCGGCCCGGCAGTGGTGACGTTGCCGAGCGATACCGAGATCCTGATTACCAGGGAGTTCGACGCGCCCAGGCACCTTGTCTACCGTGCGTGGACGACGCCGGATCTGATCAGGCGCTGGTGGAGCGGTGACCGGGGCGAGGTGACGTCCATCGAGGTCGACCTGCGTCCCGGCGGCACCTGGCGCTATGTCATGACCGCAAACGCCGGCTTCGAGGTGGCGTTCCATGGCGAGTACCAGGAGATCGTGCCGGACGAGCGGATCGTGTCGACCGAGGTCTTCGAGGGCATGCCCGACGCCGGCGCCGTGTCGACGACGACATTCGAGGGGCTAGGCGCCCGCGCGAAAGTGTCAATCCTCGTCGTGCACCAGAACAAGGCGAACCGTGACGCGCACGTCGGGTCCGGCATGGAAGACGGGCTGCAGGAAGCGCTGAACTACCTCGAGCAGGTGGCCCGCTCGTTGTCCTGAGCAGACCACAAGTCCGTCGCATCGCGCAGCTCGCTCTCGCACGGACGGCCGTCTGCCACCCGGACCGACGGCACGCCAGCGACCGGAACCACCACGGTCATGGCTGATCTCGTGCCGTAGCCCTCGACGTGGACGCAGGCCGCGGTCACCTGGGGCGGCCAGATCCGGCCAGTCGTGTCGGTCCGCGCTTCGGGGATCGCCGGCTGATGGCTGCCGAGCACCGTCTCCAGCGCCGCGACGGTGCTCCCGGCGCCGTGGTCGGCCTGCAAGGACAGCGCGGAATCGATGAGCCCGGTGACGAACTCGGCCTTTGGCGACCTCGGCTGCAGCGGCGCATTCTCCAGCACGTAAAGCCCCGCGCCAAGCTGCTGGACCTCCGGCTTGCCGTGGCCGGGGATCCCGATGAAGAACAGCGTGCTGCGGTCGCCGACCAGCATCCAGCACGGGTTGTAATCGGCTGCGTCCAGTGTTGTGGCCACCGCAGCAACCGCCTCGGCGGCGGTCGCGTAGCCGGCGAAGGCCAGCGGCAGCTCGCCACGCGAGCGCTTCGATGGATCGCGGCCGCTGGCCGAGGGCTGATTTGTCAGCCCTGCCACTACGCCATGCTCGTTGACTGCCAGCCAGGTTCCGCCCGCAAGCTCGTCCCGGCCGCCGAGGATGCGCGGTCCGCTGTCGCGCAGGACGGTCATCGGAACCGCCGGCCGGTCGAGCCGCTCATCCCTGTTCGCCGCCACGATCAGCGGCGCGTCCGCAACCACGCCGGACATCGCGATCAGCAGGCACATGCTCCGAACGTTAGCCGATGCGCGCTCTGTCGGTCGCCGTCGCGATGAGCGGGACGGCGCGCCGCACGTAGCGGCAGTACCGGGATAAAGCGGACGCGCCAGGCCTACCGCGCGTTGACTCCTTTGGGCGCGAGTTAGCTACCGTGGCCCATCTTGGGGCTACGGCAGCTAACTCACGCCCAATCTCGGCGCTATGAAGATCGACTTCAGTTGCGCAAATCCTGCAAAAGCTGCTTAATCGGCGGCGAGTGGCGGGCCGTCTAGTTCGTGGCGACGCAGCGGACCGCTGAGGCGGCGCCTAGCCGAACAGTGAGCGAACGTCCCGGCATGACGTGGACTGGCCGGCCACGCTGAGAAGCGTCATCGGCGGTAACGCCAAGCGAGGAGGCGGCGAGATGGACGACCTGGACAGCCAGGGAACGACTGATTCTCAGGTCGCCGGCGTCGAGACCTCCGCCGCGGCGGATGTCCGGGCGCTCGATCCGGCCTGGCTGCGCGGTAACTGCCAGTGCCCGGACTGCCGCGATCCGGTGAGCGGCCAGCGACTTATCAGCATCACCGATCAGCCCGCTGAGGTGAGGCTGGCCGGCGTGACCGCCACGGCTGACGGCTGGGTCGTCCGGTTCGAGCCGGACGGGCACGAGGCCGTCGTCACCGGAGCCTGGCTCTACGCACAGCTGACGCCCGCAGCCGATGACCGGACCGAGGATGCGAAACGGCTGTGGACCGTCGCGGACTTCCCCGCCGGACCGCCTGCCGTCTCCTGGACGGACTACGTGACCAGCGACGCAACCCGGCTCCACAGCCTGCGGCAGCTGCTGTCGGCCGGCTTCATGCTGCTGCGCGGCGTGCCAGCCGAGCCTGGTGCTGTCCTGACCGTCGCGGCAACCCTGGGGTACGTCCGGGAGACCAACTACGGCCAGCTGTTCGACGTGCGGGTCGAGCCAACGCCGGCCAATCTCGCGTACACCGGGCTCCCGATCGGCCCTCACACCGACAACCCGTACCGCGACCCGGTCCCCACCATGCAACTGCTGCACTGCCTGGTCAGCGCCACCGGCGGCGGAGAATCCGGCCTGCTCGACGGCTTCCGCGCGGCGGGACAGCTACGCGCTGAAGACCCGGCCGCGTTCGGCTGCCTGACGACGACCCCGGTCACCTTCTGCTACCGCGACGCGACCGCAGAACTGCGCGCGACCAAGCCGATGATCGGCATCGATGCGGCCGGCCGGATCAGGGAGGTGAGATACAACAGCAGGTCGATGGAGCCGCTGCGACCTCCCCGCGGCAGCGAGCCCGGCGAGGCGGCGCTTAGAGCGCGAGAGTTCTACCGCGCTTACCGGGTCTTCGCCACAACACTGCTGCAGCCGGACCTGACCTTGCGGTTCAGTCTCGGGCCTGGCGACTGCGTCGTGTTCGACAACACCCGGGTCCTGCACTCGCGCACGGGCTTCACGGCCACCGGGCACCGGCATCTGCAGGGCTGCTACGCCGACATCGACGGAGCAGAGTCGACGGTCGCGGTCCTGGCCAGGCGCGAGGCCGCCGCGCTCACCAGCGCCTAGCTGGGCTGGCGATCCCGCACCCAGACCATCAGCCGGCCGCTCTCGCCGGGCGCCTCAGGCCGCCGTTCCTCGATCCGGTCCAGCCGGTAGCCGAGCCGCCGGGCCACGGCCACGCTGCCAGCGTTCGCAGCGTCGCAGTGGATCTCCACCCGGTTCACGCCGGGCAGGGCGAGCGCCACCGAGGTGAGGGCAGCGCTCGCGGACGTCCCGTAACCGCGGCCCGCCTGGCCAGCGGCGATCCAGTACCCGATCTCCGCGCTGCCGTCGCCCATCCGCCGGTGCAGGGCCACTTCCCCGACAAGCGTGCCAGTCTCCGCGGTCAGCACCGAGTAGGTATAGCTCAGACCCGACTCCCAGCGGTGATCAGCTTCAGCAACCCGGGCAAGCTGGTTGGCGCGGTCGGCTGCAGCGGGCGTGGCCCACGGCATCCACGGCCGCAGCGTGTCCAGGCTGGCACCGACAGCGGCGGCAATGGCGCCAGCATCGTCGGCCTGGACCCGGCGCACGATGACGGGGCCGGCCTCGACGCGCTCAGGCGGCGTGTCGGGGGGCGGCACATCGGGAGTACGCGGGAGCACTGTCCCATCGTAAGTACACCGCTGCTCATGCCGGACGTGCGCGCGGAACAATGACCAGGTCAAGATGGGGCGCATGGCCGATCAGCAGTTCCGAACCGACCTCTACCGCGGCACTGCGGAGTACTACGACAGCTTCCGGCGGCCCTACCCGGCCGAGCTGATCGACCACCTCGCCGCCCGGACCGGCGCCGACGGCACCGGGTCGCTGCTCGACTTGGCCTGCGGTACCGGCCAGGTGAGCTTCGCGCTGCGCATGCGGTTCGCGTCCATCTGGGCCGTCGACCAGGAACCCGACATGATCAGGGTCGCCAGCGCGAAGGCAGGCGGTCGCTCCGGGCCCTACCGGTTCCTGACCTGCGCTGCGGAAGAGCTCCGCGCGCCAGAGCAGGCATTCGACCTGGTTACGATCGGGAACGCACTCCACCGCATGCGCCGCGAGGCTGTCGCTGCCAGCGTCCTGCGCTGGCTAAAGCCGGGCGGATTCCTGGCGCTGCTCTGGGGCGGTTCGCCGAACGACGGCGATGCACCCTGGCAGCTGGCGCTCCGCGAGACGATGCAGCGCTGGCAGCAGCGACCTGCCGGGGAGCCGCGGATCCCGGCCGGCTACGCGGCCGACCGGGCCGCCAGGCCCGATCTGGAGATCCTGCGCGCGTCCGGGTTCGAGATCGCCGGCCGACGGGAGCTTCCGGTCAGGCAGGCATGGACAGTCGCGGAGATCGCCGGGTTCGTGGCCTCGACCTCGGTGCTGTCTCCGGCAGCTCTGGGCCCGGACGCCGCCGAGTTCGATGCCGACCTGCGCCGCTCGCTGCTGGGGTGCGAGCCGGACGGGCTGTTCCGCCAGGACACAAGCTTCGCCTACGACCTGGCTCGGCGCCCGGCGTAGGCTCGTCTCCCGCTCAGGCGGGCGCGGGAACCTCGGCTGGGATCGTCTGGATGGCGGCGAGCAGCTCAGTCCAGAAGAAGGCGGCCGTGAAGAACATCAGCGTGTCCCCCTTCTCCAGCATCAGCTTGCGGTACATCACCATCTTGCCGACGTCGTAGCCATCGAGCATCGACAGCCAGTCGGCGTAGGACCCCGCGAGCAGGAAGACGGCATCGGCTTCAGCCTCGGCGCGTTCCCCCACTGATGCGGCGTTGATGTTGCCGGCCTCGAAGTCCAGTACCAGGGTGTCGCCGTCACCGTCGGCCGGCATATCGCGGACCGCCAGGGCCAGCTTGCCGGTCACGAACGGGCTGATCATGTCGATCCAGTCCCAGAAGTCCTGCAGCTTGCTGGCCTTCCGCTCAGCGTCGGGCCAGGCGCTGAACGTGCGCTGGATCTCGGCCGCCCAGTCCTGTGTCATGAACCCGGCCATGTCAGCCTCCCGCCAGCGTCGGCTTGGTCTGCGACAGCATCTGCTGCATATCGGGCGGCAGCGTCACGCCGACCATTGCCAGCTTGCGGTTGAGCTGGCTCATGAACAGCTCCGTGACCCGGTCTTCGGACCAGCCCAGCGGCTCGTAGTAGATGTAGCTGGACCGGGCCGCGCTCATGGTGAGCAGCGTCCGCAGCGTGTCCAGCAGGTCCCTGACGTACGCCGGGTCCTCGTTCAGTAGCTCGCGGACGAAGCGCAGGCCGCCCTGGACGTGCCGCGCCTCGTCCCGGCAGGTGGCCGTGAAGCCGGTATAGAAGCCCGGCAGCACCTTGAAGTCGCGCGCGTAGTTCAGCGTGATCTTCATGACCGACAGCGCCAGGACGCCCTCGATCCAGATCACGTAGCAGGTCGCGTACTTCATCTGCAGGTGCTTGTTGTATGGATCCCGCCGCAGGTCGTCGGTCAGGTACGCAAGCAGGCCGAACGGGCCGACGAACGTCTCCTGGATGAACGGCCAGGAGGCGTCCAGGATGTCCATGATGCCGTCGCCTTCAAGGCCGACGACCTCGCGGTAGAAGCGGTCGAAGAAGACGGTGTGCCGGGCCTCGTCCTCCAGGTGGCTGGTCAGGAAGATCTTGTAGTCCTCTGGCACGCCGAAAAGCAACGGCGCGAGCTCGACCGCGACCTGGCGCTCGCCATGATGAAAGCCTGACGCGATCGACAGGAACGAGTTGCGCGAGTCGTCGGTCATCCGCTGCGTCCAGTCGCCCTTATCCGCGGAGAAGTCCAGCTCGTTGACGTTCCAGCGCTGGCGCAGATAGCGGTCGTACAGGCTCATCCACTCCGGCAGGCGTGCCGTGGGCACGTGCACGTACTCGATGACGTCATCGATGTCGGTACGGCTGAGCCCGGCGAGGTCGGTACCCTCGATGCGAGCCAGCCGTTCATCGGTCACGGTCATGCGATGCTCCCTCCGGGACTCGCCTCCCCCGCAGCCGCCGCCGCGGGGATGCCGAAAGCGCGACACGTTACTGATTGGTAATGCTAACCCCGCAGCAAGCCGCCTGCTATGGCCAGGTTTGGCCTGTGGCTGCTCCGCCGCTACTGGCTGGTCAGCCAGCGGGCAACTGTGATGGCGATGACTGCGACAGTGGCGGCGCTCATCCACAGGAAGCCGCCGGCGAACCACTGAGCAGCGCTCACCAGCAGCGCCGTATGGGAGATATCGAGCCCCCGGTCGTGGAACATTCCGGTCACGGTGGCACCGATCGCGTAAGCGAGTGCCGGCGCGGGGATGAGCAGGTATCCCTGCCCGAAGTCCACTGCGAAGGCAGCACCAGCCGAGCCGGCCACAAGCAGAACGCCGAGCACGGCACCAGGCCCGCCGCCCATGACCAGCGTCACGATTGCGCCAATCGCGGTCGCGACGAGCACGATGACGACCCCGCGCCGGGCGGGCAGCGAGCCCCACCGGGGCGGCAGCGGCGCCTGCGCGCGCGGTCTTCCCGTCCGCGCGTGCCCGGTCCCGGCTGGACCCGCCGAGCGCCCGCCCGCGCCCGCCCGGCCGGTTGTATCCGCCACGTGCCGGGCCGTGCGGCCGAACGGACTGGCCCCGCGCCCACCCGGATAGGGTTCGCGTGAGCTGCCGAGCCCGAGCCCCGCCTCGGTCTCGTATTCTTCTGGTGCCGACATTTGCAAAGAGGCTAACCGATGCCACCGGATTATGTGATCGCGCCGGGTACTCTTCGCGTCGGGGGTAGTTAGCCTGGTCCGAAAGGATGCCATGCCAAGGCCGGGGGATTACCAGAGCATTACACAAGGCCGCCCGAGTCAGCGTCCGCATGCGAGCGGCAGCGGTTCCGGGGGATCGCCGCGCAGGGCCGGTCGCCGGCCTCCGGCGCACGGCATCGCCGGGACACTCGGCTACGCGGTGATGTGCATCCTTGCCACTCTGGTGCTGATGATCAGCGGAATCTCTTTCTTTGTGGTCAAGGACGTGAGCAGTATCGGCGGCTCGCATGCGATTGCCAGCGGCCCGTCGATAGGTGCGCAGAATATCCTGCTGATGGGCCTGGAGAGCCGCACGGACTGGAACGGCAATATCCTTCCGAACCGGATCCTCAGTAAACTGCACGCCGGCAGCCGGCAGGCCATCTTGAATGGCACCGGCGGAAATGACACCAACACACTGATCCTCATCCACATATTCGCCGGCGGAAAGCAAGCTATCGGCTTTTCGATCCCCCGTGATGACTGGGTGAACTTCGCCGGCACCGTCGGGCCGCAGCAGCAGGGAAAGATCGACCAGGCCTACGGCGTGAGCATGTATTACCGGGAGGCGCAGCTACGCCAGCAGCAGCCAGGCCTGAGCCAAGATCAGCTTGCCTACGGTGGCAACGAGGCCGGCCGCAAAGCCGCGGTGGCTACTGTGGAGCAGCTCACCGGCGTGCACGTCGACCACTTCGCCGAGGTCAACCTCGACGGGTTCTACGAGCTCGCGAAGGTCTTTAACGGGGTCGAGGTCTGTCTCAAGCACAGAGTCAGTGATCATTACTCCGGCGCGCACTTCCATAAGGGCTACCAGCACCTCAACCCCGCCCAGGCGCTGGCTTTCGTCCGCCAGCGTCATGGCCTGCCCAACGGCGACCTGGACCGCACGCACCGCCAGCAGGCATTCATCGACTCAGTGCTCTATCAGCTCCGGACTGAGGGAGTGCTCAGCGACCTCACGAAGATCGCGGCCGTGATCAATGTCGGCAGACGGTACGTCATCACGGACGCGGGCTGGAATCTGCTGGACTTCGCGCAGGAGGCCCAGGGCCTGACCGGCTCGCACCTGGTCTTTCATACGCTGCCGATAACGGGCTACGCCACGATTGACGGCCAGGACGCTAATACGGTCGACCCGGCGAGCATCAAGGCCATCGTGCACGCCGCGTTCTACCCGACGCCGACCACTAGCGGTGGCAAGCACCGCCATCACGCGAACTCAGAGATCGCGAAAGCCGTGGTCGATGTTCTTAACGGCGGACACACCCAGGGGCTTGCCACGCAGGTGACAGCGGAGCTCGCCGGGGCCGGATACCACGTCGGAAAGCCAGCTGACACCGCCTATCGCAGCACAACGGCCGTTCTTTACGGCACCGGGTCGGCGGCGGAAGCTGCACGGCTCGGTGCGGTCTTCGGCGCCACTGCCACAGCCAGCACCTCAGTCGCGGCCGGGCACATTGAGATCCTTCTCGGCACCGGGGCTACCGCGCCCGCCAGTGTGCCCGCGGTCAGCATTGCCAGCGCATCGCCCACGCCCAGCCCGGCGTCGGTCATTCCGACAACCGGACCGCAAGGCGGCGCGGTCATCGCGAAGGACGGAATTCCATGCGTCGACTGAAAGCCTGCCCATCAGGTGTCAGCGGTCGCGCACGCGACTGGTGGCACGGAGGTTGGTTTCGATCTCCGGGGCGTCCGCCTGCCCGGGCACGTTGTAAATCTGTGAGACGTCCGCAGCCAGCGCGAGCGCGCCGCTGAGCTGGTCCTGGGTGAGCAGCTCATGCGAATCCATGCTCTTGAAGGCGCCGGTCTGCGTCACCGCGGCGGCGGCGGCGGCCATCGTGGCTGAATCGGGCATGTCGACGATCGCATAGACGCTTCGCGTGCCGATCTCCCAGTAAATGCACTCGAGAGACCCGCCAAGCGCCTCTGCAAGCTTGCGAGCCGTAGCGATGCGGTCGTCCATGCTACGCATCAAGCGGGCCCAGGTACCCGTGGAATATGAGCCGACAACAAGATATTTCGGCATAGGGCCCCCTCCCTAGCCGCACACTTTTCACGCTATCGAATCACCGCTGGCTGTCAAAAACCCGTGTTCCCCTGGTGCCCGCGCCACGGCTCCTCGCACTGCCTCCGGAGTGGCATGATCAACCGTGATGCGCAGCGCGGCCGCGAGCGGCATGAGACCGGCGAGCTCCTCCAGCGCGAGCAGCGGCTCGGCCATGCTGGTTCCTTCGGTGTAGTCCAACGTAGCGTGAGAGCACGATGGCCGACCGGGCCAGAGGGGACGATCAACCACGATGCACAGCAGGCCGACGCTAGCGCCCGGAACGTTGCCCAAGGTCGAACTGCACGTGCACCTGGAGGGGACCATCAGGGCTCGCACCCTGCTGGCCATCGCGCGGCGCAACGAGCTGCCGCTTCCGGCCGACACCGTGGAGGGCCTGGCCCAGCTATACGAGTTCCGGGACTTCGGGCACTTCCTTGAGGTGTGGATGCTGACCACTAACTGCCTGCGCACTGCGGAGGACTTCCGCCAGGTGGTCGTGGACTATGCAGCCGAAGCGGCCTCGCACGGAGCCGTCTACATCGAGGGCATCTTCTCCCCCGCCGAGCGGGTCCAGACCGGGGTCAGCTGGGACGCCCTGTTCAACGGCTACTGCGACGGCGCCCAGCAGGCGGAAGAGGACTACGGCGTGATCGTCCGGCTGACCCCGGACATGTACGTGGGACTCGACCCCGAGGACGCGGCCGACGCGGCGCGCCGAGCTGTTGCTTACCGGGATCGCGGCGTAGTGGGGCTCGGAATCGGCGGTGCCGAGGGCTTGCGCCCGGTACAGCCGTACGCCAAGGCGTTCGCGATCGCCAGGGACGGCGGCCTCGGCTCAGTTCCGCACGCCGGCGAGGGAGCGGGCCCGGATTCAGTGCGCGCTGCGCTCGACAGCCTCGGCGCAGATCGGATCCGGCATGGCATCCGCGCGATTGAGGACCTGTCACTGGTCACTGAGCTCGCGGAGCGGGGGACAGTGCTCGACGTCTGCCCGACTTCCAACCTGCGAACCAAGGTCGTCGATACTCTCGCCGACCACCCGCTCCCGGCTCTGGTTCGCGCCGGAGTGGGCTGCTCTGTTTCGACCGACGACCCGGCCATGTTCGGTACTGACCTCGGTCAGGAGTACGAGCTCCTGCCCCGGATGGGCGTCGAACCCCGGCATGTGTTCCACGCGGCGGCGCGCGGCGCGCTGTGCGATGAAGCCACCCGCAGGAAGATCACCAAGATCGCCGAGCAGACCGCGTGGCCGGGCCTGTGACCACGATGGAGGCTTCGTGACCGAGTACCGCGCTTCCTTTGACGCCGTGATCAACTTCAGCAACGGGGGTGACTTGGCAGTCCACGGCTTTCGCGTCGACGTCCCCGGACCGAACGTGACCGAGGCTGAAATCGCCGCCCTGTTCGTTGCTTCGCTCGGTTTGCTGATGACAAGTTCAGCCGATCTCAGCAACGTCGAGATCTTTGCTGAGCCGCACAAGGGAACACGAGCAGGACCGTCGGACCACAATGCCGACCCGGCGGCCGCAACTGGACAGTTGGTCGAGCTCAGCCACGTCATCCGGGCCGGCATGATCACCTACCCGGGACTCCCGGCACCGCAGATCAGTCCCTACCTGACAAGAGAAGCTTCACGTGAGCGCTATGCCCCTGGCACCGAGTTCGCGATCGACCAGCTGACACTCGTCGGCAACACCGGGACGTATCTCGATGGGCCCTACCACCGCTTCCCGGACGGAGCGGACCTGAGCTCGATCGCTCTGGCCGGCACTGTCGATCTGCCAGCGATCGTTATACGGGTAACCGACTCTCGCCGCCCCGGCATCGGTGTCGGGGCCCTCGCCGCACTCGACATCCGCGGCAAGGCCGTCCTCTTGCACACCGGTGACGACGCTCGGTTCGGCACGCCCGGCTACGCCGAGCAGCAGCATTTCCTCACCCGCGATGGGGCTGCCTGGCTCGCCCGCCATGGCGCCACCCTGGTCGGCATTGACGGGATCAACATCGACGACACTGCCGATGCCGAACGGCCCGCGCACACGCTGCTGCTCCGGGCCGGCATTCCCATCGTCGAGCACCTGACGGGCCTGGACCGACTGCCCCCGACCGGCGCCCTCTTCACTGCTGTGCCACTCCGGATCGAGGACTTCGGCACGATCCCGGTGCGTGCATTCGCGCGGCTACCGGAATGATCATTTGGACACTCCTGAGTTGCCTAGGTCGGTGGCTGGCGCGCTGACCTGCGGCCACGGTGGCGGGCGAGCACCCGGCGATCCGGGTGGTACCGAGGGCGGCGGTTTTCAACACATCGGGCGACCTGCCGCCAGCAGGCGTGTGTCGTAGTGTCGGCCGGGCACGCACTCGTCAGCGAACGGTGATGTCGACGTCGACTAGCGTCACCGACGACCGCGAGCCGGTGTGACCCTGGTAGTAGTCCCAGGTCATCGTGGTGGTTCCGCGGCTGCGCGCACGGCCTGAGGCTCCGTTCTGGTGCCAGCCTTGGTCCAGAAGGCGTATGTTCCGCCACGACCCCTCGGCGATGCACGCACCCCTGCGGACCCTGCTCTACGCCGACGCCGACGGTGACACTCAGCTGGCCATCGACCAGCCCAGCTTGCTATTCGTCAGCTACGACAGCCCAGAGATCGCCGACGTCGGCCGCGAACTCGATGCCCTTCTCGCCCAGCTGATCTCCCTGCTCGGCGGTGAACCACCCGTGCAACTCGCGTTACAAGCTGCGACGTAAGGCAGTAATCACCCGGCACCCGCAAGTGAGACGCCGGCGTGTGCCGATGGGCGTATGAAGCCGACCGGATCCCGGTACTGGTACGGAGCAATCCTGATCGGGACGCCCACCGCGTAGGCCTCGATCATCAATCCCTTGCCGATGACCAAGCCGACGTGGCCGGGCGAGGTGCGCGTCCCGTCGGCACCCGCGAAGAACACGAGATCGCCTGGCTGTACCTGGCTGGCCTTGACTCGGGGTCCCCAGGCCCACTGCTGCTGTGAGGTGCGCGGGATGTCGATGCCTGCGGCTCGGTAGGCCATCATGGCCAGTCCTGAACAGTCGAAGGCATCCGGTCCGGTGCCACCCCACAAGTATGGCTTTCCCAGCTGCTGTTTTGCGTAGGCGATCGCGGTAGCGACCGCGTCGTTGGGCATGCGGGCTGATGCAGTCACGCACTGCTCTGCGCTGGCAAGCGTCACCGGACTCACGGTGTAGCCACCGTGAGCGTAGACACCAGCCCAGTACAGGACAGACTGAACGTAGGACTGCAGGTGGTTGTAAGCGAAGATGGCCTGCTCCGTGTTGCTGAGCACGCCGTGTCCCAGCAGGTACTTGGCGGCGCCGGCGATGGCGTCGGCAGGCTCGTAGACGCTGGCGACCCCGTCTCCGTTAGCGTCCGTGGCGATGCCGTTTACCTTCTCGCGGGCCGGATGCACGGGGGCGCCGCCCCACTCGTTCCCTGCGGCCCCGAGGATCCCGATCTGCATCGGGCAGGCCGCTCCGAAGGCGTTCGCGCCGCTGTGCACTCCCGGCAGGGTGGACTGGCCGTCGTCGCTCTCCACCTTTCCGATGCCGGCCAGGATCGTCCACGGCACCCGGTACCGTTTGCCGATCGACTCAAACAGCGCCAGATAGCTGGCCGGAATCGAGTTGCGGGCTGACTGGCTGGCGACTGGCTGAACGGTCGAAGTGCTTCCGCGGCCGGATGTGCACGACGTGCCCGTTGCGGCTATCAGGCCACTGCTGGCGAACATGACGATCGGCGCCGCCAGCACCGCCGTCAGCAGCAGGCCGACCCCGCTCACGATCGCCACGATCAAGCCCCGCGGGCTGGTGCCGCGGCCGGGCCCGGCGATCACGAGTTGCCTACGGTGGCCAGCTCGACGCTGGTGACCTGCCAGCTAGTGCCGTTACCCGTCAGCGTGACCGAGTACCTGGTGCTGGTGCGGCTGGTGCCGGATGTCGCCGTGATCTGCTGTGCGATCTGCAGGAGGAACGTCAGGCTGGTCGGACCGAACGCGCTGATCGCGTCGATCGTCGCCGCGCCTACCGCGACCTGCTTGCTCCCGGTCCTGGCGGCCGCGACTCCCGGTGCTGCATAGGCTGCCTCGATCTGGCCGAGCAGCGATGGCGCGGTCACTGGCTGCAGGGAGGCCCCATAAGCAGTGGCGCTGCGGCTGTACGAGTAGGTGCCGTAGGCGTTGCCGAACTGGGTCACGACGGCCGCAGCAGCCGCAAGGCCGGACTGCGTGAACGGCAGCCACTGATAGATATCGGGCGGGCCGGAAGACGGCGATGTGGTGGCGACCGCCACCGGGGCGGCCGACGGTCGCGGCGCGGTTGCCGCGCCGGCCTGACGGCCCCGCCCCCCGCGATGCGCCACCGGTCCGATCAGGTAGGCGCCGAGGGCAACGAGCACGCACACGACCACCGCGAAGATGATTCGCCGCCAAACCGGGCTGCTCTCCATCGGCAGCTACCTCCGGCGCACCGGCCGAAGCCAGAAGGGTACCGGCGCGTCCGAGCTGACGTCGGGGCCCGATAGCGGCCCGCTCGGCTGCGAACGGGCAGCGCCGGTCTCGCCTGGCGCCTGGCTCGGTCGTCCGGTGGTCTGCCGCCCAGCCTTAGGCGTTCCCTCAGCCGAGCGTCCGGCCGACCGCCCTGCCTGGCCCCGTGGCGGCTGGGGCTGCGATGGCTGCCGCTGCGAGGACTGGCGCTGCGAGGACTGGCGCTGCGCCGGCTGACTGCGTGAAGCCTGACGCTCCGACGGCTGGCGCTGCGACGGCTGCCCCCGCGACGGCTGGCGCTGCGGTGCCTGACCCGGCGATCCTTGACCCCGCAGCAACAGGCCCGGCGGCCGCTCCCGCTGGGGTGCCCGGCCTCGGGGCTGAGCCTGCGGCGAAGCCGGGGCCGGCGCTGCCGGGGCCGGCGCTGCCGAGCCAGGCGTCAGCCGGCGCTGGCCGAGCCGCCGGTACGGCGCCTCGTCCCAGCGGCCATGCGCCTGGCGCCGGAGGCGGAACGTTGGACGCACGCACCGGGGCTGGAGCGCCGGCCGCGCGCGCCGGAGCCGAGCCGCCGGCCGCGCGCGCTGGAGCCGAGCCGCCGCCCGCGCGCGCTGGCGCCGAGCCGCCGCCCGGGGACGCCGCACGCGCGCCAGCTGAGCCCGCGCGACCTGCAGCCATGGCACCGGCAGCGGTTCCAGCTGCAGCAGCGCCACCTGCAGCAGCGCCGTTGCGTGGCGGCAGGTTCAGCGGGGGCGGTTCCGAGCCGCTGGCCACTCCGGCAGAGGTCGTCGCCCCTCCGGCCGCGGCCCGCGCCCGAGCGGCCAGCGCCACCCGGCCGCCAGTCCCGTCCACGCCCGAGCCGGCGCCGGCGCCGACACCGGCAGCCGCCGCCGTTCCCTCCGAAGTTGGGTTGCCATCTGCATCGGTCCCGGTGGCGCCTCCGCCGGCCTGCACCCCGGCTGCCACGGCGCCGCCGACCCCACCAGATGCGGCTGCCATCGCCAGGTTTGCAGCCTGGCTGGGATTACGCCGGGCCCACCGGGCAGCCCGGTAGGCAGCGAACCCCGGAACGGCAGCCGTCGCCAGGGCGCTGGTTCCTGCCCGCGCGGTCGCTCCGGCTCTGGCGAGGTCAGCCTCGGCACGCTCCTGCGAGCCGATCATGCCGTAGCCCACCGCCGAGAACAGGTGCTGGAACGGCTTGCGGTAGATGAACGCCGCAACGGTAACCAGCGAGATCATCAGGATCTTCAGCGCCCACGGAAGAACCGCGTCGCTGGTGCCCATGATCAGCGCATAGCAGTAGAGCAGCAGGCTGAGCACGAGCGCCACCGCTGCCTGCTTCAGCAGCACGCCAACGAGCAGCTCGACCCAGCGCAGTGCCACCACTCTGCCGAAGCCGGGATGCGTCCCGATTAGCAGGAAGAACGGCCCGACGATCAGCAGCAGCAGGAAGCTCAGCTTGAGCAGGATCAGGGTGACCGCGATCAGCAGCACCAGCACGCCGGCGACGATCGCCGCAAACAGGGCCGCGAAGCCGACCTCAAGCCGCGTCGTCCACTGATTCCCCTGGAACAGCGGGTAGACCGCGGGATCGTTGGCCTGGATGCTGCTCGCGATACCCGAGTACGCGGACTGCTTCGCCTGGATGAGCGCAGTCGTTGGTTTCTCGTTGACAGCAATGGCCTGCGCCCACAGCAGCGACCGCCCGTAGGTGTTGACGGGCGTTGGCTTGCCGCTGCCGGTGCTGAATTCCGAGGTGCCGAACTCGCCTACCAGCCACGGCTTGCAGACCAGGACGGTCCACAACTCGTCGGCGTTCTGGTCCACGACCGTGCTGCCCGAGGTGTAGCTGTAAGTGGCCGGCTGAACCTGAGGATCACCCTTCTGGACGGGAACGCAGCTGCTCGGGCCTGGACTTGGCAACTTGGCAAACGCAGCATTGAGCGCCTGTGAGATCCCGTTAGACACCCCGGCGCCGACACCCGTGACGTCGGCAGGCTTGCCGATCAGGAACAGTGCTGCCGCGCAGGCGGCGATCATCCAGATCGTGCCCTCGATTGTCCGTGTTCCGCGCTTGCGGATGAGTCCCTGCCAGGCGAGCCAGATGGCGGCAATGATGACCACGACCGCGAGGTACGGGAAGTAGATCGCATTGCCCAGGCTCGTGATCAGCTTGTCGGCCACCCGCTGCAGCCAGCTCACAATGCCCGGGCCGGCCGCCGACTGGTAGACCGTGATGGTGACCCGGTCGATCGACTTCGCCGCATCGAACACCATTCCCGCGACGTTGTTGCCGATCAGCGAGGTCATGTCGGAGCACTTCAGGTTGGTGGCAGCCCAGAAATCACCGGCCACGCCGTAATCGTCGTAGAGCGTGGCCGGCTGCCTGCCAGCGGATGGTGGCGCGACCATCGAGTCGATGCCGCCACTCGCCGGCTCCGGGGACGGCAGCGACGGCTGGCACACGTCGTTCAGCTCGCCGGTCAGTCCAGAGCTGCCGAGCGCACAGAAGCCGAGCAGCCCGCCGATGTCGCCAATTCCGGGCACCGAGCACAGTCCGCCGCTGGCGACGGTGGAATGAGCGGACGTGACATCGGCCGACGTGACATCGGCGGATGTGACATCGGCGACGGTCGCAGCGCTGGCGAGGGCAGACGCTGGCGCGGGCACCAGCTGGCTGGTGTGCGGCGCAGTCGTACTGGCCGCGTGGCCGGCTTGCGGCAGGACCAGGACGGCCGTCAGTACCATGATGGCAATGGCCAGATAGCGCGGCAGGCGGAGGCTGCGCATCCGACGGCTCAGCTCGGCCGTCGGCGAGCTCGGCCGGCACTTCGACTGGCACGTCGCCTGGCCGGGCTCGCGTGGGGTTGGTGTCGAGGGACTGCCGCAGGTCGTCGGCGATCAGGTCAACGCTAATCCGGCCAGCTCGGCCGTCCAGGTCGCGGAAGATGCACTCGCCGTTGCCGAGGGCGCGCAGCACTGCCTTGTGCTCCGCCGACTGCTCGAGGCCGAGCAGCGCGAGCACGCTGGCGACCTCCGTCTGCTCGGAGGAACGGAACGCGAAGACGCTCGAGATGCAGTTCGTGACCTGCTCACTGAGAAGGTCACCGGCATTCTGCGAGACCATGATCAGCGCAGTGTTGCGCGACCTGCCCATCCGGGACACCTCCGGGATGAGCTTGGCCCCCTGCGGCGTCGAGGTGATTGCCCACGCCTCGTCGAGGAAGATCGCCTTCGGCAGCCGTCGATCCATGCCATTGAGCAGGCGCCGGGCGAACTGGGAGACCAGGTACAGCAGCGCCACCGACAGCCGCTGCTCATAGGAGTAGTCGTCGCGCCCGATTGCGGTGTCCGGCAAGGTGAGCCCGGCGAGGGTGAACACGGTCGTCCACCCGGCCGCATCGATCCGCTGGCCGCCCGACGGAGCGAAGCACAGCCGGGCCAGCCGCATCTCCGACATCGACCGGAGCACGGCGCCGAGGTTGACCGAGGCCGGGTCGCCGGAGGCCTCCAGATGCGAAACGACCTTGCCAAGGCTGGGCTGCTCCCCCGCCGCGACCGCCGCCACGGCCTGGATCATCGCGCTTTCCCGTTCCTCGCTCATCCGGGGCAGCAGCAGCCGGAGTGTCTCGGTGGCCATGGTCCGCCGTTCAGCGAGGTCGTCACCGAAGGAGAACGGGTCGAGCAGGCCGGGCTCAGCGCTGCCGAGCGGCACCACCCTGGCCTGGCGCCCGCGCCCGGTCAGCCACCCGGCCAGCGACTCTGCGTCGCCCTTGGGGTCGATCACCGCAACAGTCACGCCGCGCAGCGCGAGCTGCAGGATCAGCAGCAGCGCGAGCGTGGTCTTGCCGCCGCCCGGCTCGCCGGTGATGGCGACCGCGGTCGGCCGGTTCCTCGCCGCGGCGACCAGCGGATCGAAATGCACGACGGAACGGGCCCGGCCCAGCGTCTCGCCGATGTAGGGACCCACCCAGCCCGCGTCCGGCATGATCCGGTCGCCCAGGTCGACGGTCGCGGTCGGCATCCCGCCCGCGACCGTGTACAGCGGCTGGCGCTGAAGGTAGGAGTTGAGCCGGACGCGGTCGCCTGGCAGCGACTCGCACAGCAGCGAGAACTGGTCGCCCGTCGAGTTGACCACATCGATGCCGATGTCCCGGTAGTGCTCGACGAGCGCCTCCGCCCGCCGAACGCACATGTCACGGTCCGGCGCGCTCACCATGAGCCGGTGCCAGCCGTACACGAACGGCAGCCGCTCCTTGGTGATCCCGTGCTCGAGCATCCGCGCTGCCTCGATCTGCTCGGCCAGCGCGATCGGCATGTCGGCTCCTGCCTCCCTGATGTGGGCGTCCATGTCCCGTGCGTGCGCGAGGCGCCGGCTGACGTCCTTACTTGCCTTGGCGGGCGCGATCAGCCTCATCCGTGACGACGATTCGACCGGGAACGGCAGCGCATCGGCGTAATGCAGCCAGGGCTCGCCGTCTGGGAAGTACATGACGTCGGGGAACCGGGCGAATGAGAGGAAGGCAGCCCAGGATTCGCCGGCAGCCTGGGACAACCGAAGCAGCGTGCGGCCGTTATCTATCTGACCTTCGAGCAGCGACTCGATCTCGCCCGCCCCCCAGGCGCGGCGGCGCGCGGCCGACGGGGGCGGCTCGGCAATGGTCCCGGCGAGCGCGTGGCGGAACAGCCAGGCCACTTCGTCGGAACTGGCGTGAGCCGCGGCCAGTGCGCTGGCGGAGAGGGCGCGGCCGAGCCGTTCGGCCTGGTCCGTCCAGCGGGCGATCTCGGCGGCTGGCACAGCTTCGTCGACAAGTCCGAGAGCCTGCTCCGCCATCCGGTAAGAGTTGCCGAACTGCGCCAGCAGGCCGCCGGTCAGCTGCGCCCGCACACCCCGCTGTCCCAGGCGCACGCCCAGATAGACCTCCTTGGTCCAGAAGTCCTTGGCCCAGACGTGCCGGTACATCTCCTCCAGGTAGCCGAGCCAGCCGGGGCCACCATCGGATGTGGCGTCCAGCTTGGTTGCCCACTCCGCGGCGGGATACGGCCGCTGCGCGATCCGGAGGTGCACTTCGGCGTCTGCCATCCGGATGGCCGCGAGCGCCACCGTGATGCTGGTGGCGAGCGCCTCGCGCTCGACCGGCGTGGTGAACTCGTAGGAAGTTGTCGGCACCCGGTAGTAGGCCCAGGCATGCAGGTCGGTCAGCACGATGCGGTCGTCGAAGTACCGCACTGAGAGCCGGGTGCGCCCGGCGGTCCGCGTGCTCACCCGTCCGCGCTCCGCCCCCGCTGCATGCTCGTAGCTGCACTCACTGGCTGCGTCTCCCCTGCCGAGCCGGCGAGGCCAGCCACCAGCACGCCGGCCAGGGCGGTATACGCATGGACCGTGCTGGCCGACATGGTGCTGGTCGGTACTGGGGCCGTGCCGAGTGCCCCTCCGCCAGCGAGCCGCGTGTCCCAGGGCACTCGGACGATGGCCCGGCATCGTCCGCTCGCGACCGCTGCCGCCTTCTCCGCGTGCATCATGGTCTGGTCACTGACCCCGTTCAGTACCGTGATGGCAGTTCGCGCCATGGCGGCATGCCCGTGCGCGTCCAGCCATTCCAGCGTCATCGCCAGCGCACCGCCCGCGTCCGCGTTTGCCGGAGTGACCAGCAGCAGCTGGTCCGCGGCCTCCATTGCACGGGGCACGTGCGCGGCCGCGCGGATCCACCAGCGTCAGCGGATAGCGGGCCACCACGGCGGCCATCAGCTGCGCGACGTCCCCCGGCTCATCGGGGTTGCTGTGGGCAGTTACCACCTGCAACCGCCGTTCCCCGCCAGATCCTGGCCCGTCCGAACCGTGCGGCGTCTCGCCAGCACCCTGGCGCCCCGGAATCAGTCGCGGGATCCGGCGCGCCAGCTCGGTGAGCGAGCCCGGTCCAGGACTGAGGTCAAGCACGGCGACCGGTTCGTCCCGCAGGGTGGCCAGGATCTGGCCGGTCAGCAGCGTGGTCACGGTCTGGCCGGCGCCCGCAGTACAGCCGAGGACGACGATGCGGGCCGGCCGCTCGAGCGGCAGGCGCGCCCGGGCCTGATCACGCTGAACCTGGTCGGGCTTGCCAGGCCGGTGGCCGCCCGGGACCAGGACGACGCGATCATGCCAGCCGCTTGCCGGAGTGCCCGGTGAGCTGCGCAGCGCGCGCTCGACGACCCGCAGCCGCTCCGCGGCCGTACTGTCTGTTCGCACGGTGATGCCCGGGCGCGCTGCCGTGCTGCCAGCCGGCGGGGTGCTCGGTGGCTGCTGCCGTGCCGCACGATCTGGCGCCCCAGCCGGGCGGACGGGAGCGCCACCGGCCGGAGCCGGCGCGCTAGCGGCCTGCGCTGGCCACCCGACTGCCCTGGCCGGCCCGGGCGGACTCTCAGCTGAGCTGTCAGCTTCGGCCGCGGCCTGCGCTTCGGCTTGCGTCTCGGCCTGCGGGACCCGCGAACCGAACGCGGGGCGGTTCGGCCAGACCGGACGCGGGGCGGCCGCTCCCTCCCGCTCAGGCATCGCCTCCCGAGCCGCGCCGCCCGCAACGACCTCGCGCGCAGGCGGTGCCGTCGCCTGAGCTATGAGCGCCCCTGCTGCCGGCACCTGCGGCGTGGCGCGCGCTGCCGGCACCTGAGCTGGCGTAGCGCCCATCGCCCTCACCTGGATCGGCATCGCGCGCGCTGGTGCCAACTGGATCGGCGTCGCAGGCGCTGCGGGCGCCGACTGAGCCGCTGCCGGCGCCGACTGAGCAGGTGCGGGCGCCGATTCAGCCGGTGCGGGCGCCGACTGAGCCGCTGCGGCCAGCTCGGCCGCCACCGCAGACGGACCGCGCCAGACCGTGGCCCCGACAGCGATCACGTCCTTCTCGGCGTACGGTGCCATGCGGCACCAGGTGCGCGGCTCGCTGAGGTAGCGCAGCTGCGACAAGACAAGCTCTGGCAGCCGCTTGCCTTCCAGTACCGGGCGAGTTACCAGCCAGGCCAGTACCCCCGGCGGCAGCACGTAGAGCCAGACCCATGTGTGGCTGAACGGCATCCCGGCCGTCGTCAGGATCAGCATGTACGGGACGGCGATGGCCAGGAACGTCGCTAGCTGACCGACGGGCAGCGGCATCGGCAGCCGGAAGTCATAAAGCTTGTAGAGCCGTTTCTCGATCTTCCAGATGTTGGTGTAGGTCGGGAGTTCCATGCGCCACCTCCTTCCGTCCGCGCGGGCGGGTCCGGCAAGCCGGCACCGACCTCAGGGTGGTCCGCCGCTCAGGTCTCGCCGCGGTGCGCCGGTCAGTGCACCCCAAGTGCATTGGCAATACCGGAGGCAATCGTCTGAACGATGCTCGGCGTGTAGAAAATGACGGCGATAGCGATCGCGAGCACGATGAACTGCACGAAGCGGATGATCTCCCGGGTGAACAGGAAGAAGATCGCGACGATACCGACGATGCCGAGGAATAGTGGCCCGAAAAGGCCCTGCAGATAGGACACAAGGCCAGTAGTGCTGAGAGCGAGGGGATGCGCAGCGGTAAATAGTTGAGCCGACATCGAATCTCCGGAGGTGAGTGACCGCGGCCGTCGGGAGCGGGTGGCGACTTCGGCGTCACGGCGGACCCGAAGCCAGCGTGTGGGTGGACGCGCTGATCGACTGAATGTCCCAGCTGCCGCCCTGCCGGATGATTGTCAGCTGGTAGGCCATCTCGAGCGCAGCGGGTGCGGCGCTGACACTGGCTGCCCCCGCGCCGGCCGGCGCGGAAGCTAGATCCCAGGTCACGGTGACCGAGACCTGGCGGGTCGAGCCGCCAGCCGGAACGTAGACGTTGTCGACGGCTGCCAGGGAGACTTCGCCGCCGAGTCCCTTAATGCGCGTCCCGCGTGTGGCGAACCTGGCAAGCGTCGCCCGATCGCCACTGGCATAGGCCTGGAAGAACGCCGGCAACTGGCCTCGCAGCGCGGACTCGGTAGCCGGATCCGATGACGGCCGGCTGCCTGCCGGAGGTGTCGCCTTTGCCGGGCCGGGAAGCAGTGCGGGCTTGGCCGACACGCTCATGCCGCCGTTGGCCGCGTAAATGGGCACGCTTAGCTCGACCAGTTTGCCGCCGCTGAGCTGTGCGAGCAGCGTCACGAGTGCGCTGTGCGGGCCGGTCACTGACACGGCAGCGACCTGCTCATCGAGCATTCGCTGCGTTCCAGCGCCGTTCCAGCCAAATGACCGGTCAGCGCCGGCCGGCAGGAAGCTCGCAAGGTCGGCGCTGCGTGCCGCGGCACCCGCCGGGCTGAAGTTCAGGTAGGCACGGCCGAACTCCAGCGCATACGCTTCAGCCGCCTTTGCCGGGAACGGCGTGCTTGCAGCTGTCGTGCCGGAACTCGCCGACGGGCTGGTGTCTGGTCCCTGCACGATCGCGAGCACGCCGCGGAAGCCGATCAGCAGGAGCACCGCCCAGGCGATCGCACGCGCGACCCAGACCAGCCACCTGCCGCCGGCGCCACGCCAGTGCGGCATGACATGATCGGGGCGAGCGGAGTGCGGCTGGCGAGGGGGCAGCGCCTCATCGTCGGCAGTGAGCTGATCGCTGCGTTCGAGGAGTGCCCGACGGGCCATCACACCTCCGTCCTTTTCAACGCGTATCTCGCGCTCGGGCAGTAATGGCATCCGGCGCGACGATCTTGACGATGTTCCTGGCGGAGACCATTCTGCGCCAAAACGCCCACCAAACCCGGACGGCGCGCCGTCGGGTTGCGAAAGAGGCGATTCCTGAGCGTTTATTGATATCGGAGTCGGATCGTCGAGCAGCCAGTCCAGTTCGGCCGTCGTGCGAGTTACTCCGCGGTCCGCCCGCGCGCGGCCGCGGTCGAACTCGGGCCACGATGATTCGGCAGGCGGCCAGCGCAGCCCATGCTCACCGCGAGTGCCATCGCCACGACGGCCTTGGCCTCGCTCCTGCTCGCTACCGCCGTGCTCGCCACCACCGTGCTCGCCACCACCGTTCTCGCCGTCGAGTTCCGCGCCGGCCGCCGCCCGGAACCACGCCGTCCTGCCCGGAGCGGGGAAGGCGCGAGCGGCAGCTACCGGCTCGTCAAGCCCGTGGCTAAACCAGCGTTCTTGCATTCGTCGTCCCTTTGCTCGCGTCTCACCGGGCAGGCCGGCGTGGCTACGGCAAATAGGACAGCAAACGGGGTGTGACATCCCCGTGACGAGCCCGGCGCGCAGTACCGCTAAAGCGGCGCGTTACCTGCGGCGTGCGGCGTTTCATGAGGCCTAGCCGCCTCGCCGGACTAACATCCATGCTGTTTCCTGCGCTTGAGCGGCCGACTTATCCGCTTTGCGCGCAGGAAACAGCATGGATGTACCGGCAGAACGCCCGGCAGCCGGGCCGAGTCCGCATTCTTCCGGGTGATCAGCTGGCGGCGCCCGCCGTGCTGACGATCCAGGCGAGCACCATCGCCTCCTCATGCCAGGCGTCGTAACGGCCGCTCCGGCCGCCGTGTCCCGCCGTCATCTCGGTCTTCAGCAGGAACGGGCCGCCCTTCCCCTCCGCCTGCAGCCGCGCGGTCCACTTCGCGGGCTCGTGGTACAGCACGCGAGTGTCGTTCAGGCTGGTCACAGCCAAGATGGGCGGGTACACCCGACCGGGAACTACGTTCTCGTACGGGCTGTAGGACTTGATATACCGATAGACGTCGGGTTCGTGCAGCGGGTCGCCCCACTCCTCCCACTCGGGCACCGTCAGCGGCAGGCTGGGATCCAGCACCGACGTGAGCGCGTCCACGAACGGGACCTGCGCGACAATGCCGCCGAACGCGTCCGGCGCAATGTTCGCCACGGCACCCATGAGCAGGCCCCCGGCCGATCCGCCGCGCGCGATCAGCCGTTCCGGCGTCGTCCAGACGTCGCTGACCACGTGGCGCGCGCTCGCGATGAAGTCAGTGAACGTGTTGACCTTCGTGAGCATCTTGCCGTCTTCGTACCACTGTCGGCCCATCTCGCCGCCACCGCGCACGTGCGCGATCGCAAACACAAAGCCGCGGTCAAGTAGGGAGATCCGGGCAATCGAGAACGTGGGATCGATCGAGATCTCGTAGCTTCCGTACCCGTAGAGCAGGAACGGCGCCGTCCCGTCCTTCGGCGTGTCCCTCCGGCGGACCAGAGACAACGGGACCTGAGTGCCGTCCTCGGCCGTTGCCCAGAGTCGCAGCTGCTCATAATCCGCTGGGTTATAAGGCCTGCCGTCCGGACCAGGCAGCACCGGGCTTTGCTTCAGCAGGGTCAGCTCGCCCGTGGCAATGTCGCAGTCGTAGACCGAGCCCGGCGTCACCATGGAGGCGTAGCCCAGGCGGAAAGTGCCGGTGTCATATTCCGGGTTCGCCCCGGGCCCCACCTGGTAGAGCGGCTCGGGGAAGGAGATCTCGTAGTCGCGGCCATCGTTGCCGATGACACGCAGGCCGGTGAGCGCGGCCCGCCGGCCGTAAACCACGATGTGGCCGGCGAATGCGTCCACGCCGAGCAGCCGGGTCTCGCTTGAATGCGGGATGAGCGGCGTCCATCGCCCAGGGTTGTCGACGGTCGCCTCGGCGAGCTCGAAGTTCAGCGCGCCGTCGTTGTGGAGTATGAGCAGCCGCTCTGTCCCGTCCGGTCGCACCTGATGCTCGACGCCGTACTCCACCCCTGGCCGCCGAGCCGCCACCACGATGAACTCGCCCGTCGGATCCGACGCATCCAGCAGCCTGACCTCGCTCGTGAGTGAGCTGGCTGAGCCGGCCATCACGTAACGCTCGCTGCGCGACAGGCCCACGTCGACAACGAACTTCTCGTCGTCCTCCTGGTACACGATCACGTCTTCGCTCAGCCGGCGTACCGATCATGTGCCGCCAGATCCGGTAAGGCCGCCAGGAGTCGTTTACGGTGATGTAGAAGAACGCCGTTGCGTCGGCAGACCAGGCGCTGCCGTAGAAGGTGTCCGGGATCTCGTCTGGCGCTATCTCGCCAGTGCGCAGGTCCTTGAAGCGCATCGTGAAGCGCTCTTCGCCGTCGAGGTCAGTCGAGTACGCCAGCAGGTTGCCGTCGGGGCTGACGTCGAAGGCGCCGATGGAGAAGAACGGGTTTTCTCCTGCAAGCGCGTTGCTATCGAGCAGGATCTCCTCGCCGTCAAGCGGGCTGCCGTCCGCCGTCATCGGCGGCCCGGCGTCCTCCGGCCGGACGGCCCGGCGGCAGCTAATCGGGTACTGCTTACCCTCCACGGTGCGGGAGTAATACCACGAGCCGCCCTTGCGGTAGGGCACCGTCAGGTCAGTCTCCTTGGTCCTCGCCTTGATCTCGCCGAAGATCGCCTCGCGCAGTCCGTGCTGCCCGGCTGTCACCGCCTCGGTATAGGTGTTCTCAGCCTCGAGGAATGCGATCGTCTCCGGATTGTCCTTCTCGGCCAGCCAGGCGTACTCATCGATGACCGTGTCGCCGTGATGGGTCCGCTCGGTCGGCACGCGCTTGGCGGCAGGCGGCTCGGGATACGGGCCGTTCCCGGCAACCTCAGGTGATGCGGGGCTTGCCGGTGCGGCGCTGGCTGACTGATCGCTCATGACGGTTGAGCTTACTGGCGGCAGCCCTCGGCTACTCCCACGAGGCGGCGGCGGACCCCGAGCCTGGCGGGAGTATGGTCGGCTCAGTCGGCTCGAGAGTCTCACCGTGCCGGTCATCCGCATTGGCGGACAGGAGGACCAGTGCTTGTTGTCGTCCTGCTTGTCATAGTGCTCGTCGTGGCAGCAGTGGCCGCGCTCATCACCTGGATCAGGCGGGCGAGGTCGTGCGCCCGGAGGATCGAGGTGCCGGAAGGCGAGCTCAGCCGCGTCTTCACTGGCGACGTGCTGTGCAGGCACATCCTGATGAGCGGGTCCATGGCGCGGCTGGAGATCTTCGACTGGGGAGTGCGGCTCCACGGCATCGCCATCAGCCGGTGGATCGTGCCGACATGGGAGGCACGGTATGAGGATCTGGCGATTGCCGAGCTGGTAGCGCTGCGCTTCAGCCGGTTCGCGGTCTGGTTCAGACTGCGCGGGGAATCGGACGGGATCGGCTTCCTGACGCACTGGAGCCAGGACATCCTCCGTGAGCTCGAGAAGCACGATGTCCCGGTCAACCGATCGGTGACCAGGGTCGACCGGACGGAAGAGCTTTACCGCTCGACCAGCTAGCCCCCGTCCCTGAGCTCGTGCCTCCCGCTATTCCCCGGGCGCCCGGAGCCGACCACGGCGATCGTGCCGTTGCTGGTCAGGATGCGCTGGACATGCGCGTCAGTCTCGGTCATCTGGCTGCCGCAGCCCGGCTCGGGCCGGACCGACGACGCGGTTTGACGGCGAGGCCGTGGGGTAGCTGGACAGCCCAGCGGAAGGAGCGCGCAGGCCGGCGGCCGCGGCCGAGTTCCGGTGACGCGCGAGCAGAGAAGGGTGGGCTGACTCTTGCGCGGCGCAACCGTATGGCAAGGCGTCGAGCGGCAGGCATTGAACCTGCGCAGCCGTCAGATGGTCCGCAGCCAGCCTGGGCAACGGCCGGACCCTTCTCGGCCTGCGGGGGCTGACCTGCTGCCCCAGATCAAGCACATAGTCGTGCTGATGATGGAGAACCACTCCTTCGACAACTATCTCGGCACCCTGGGCGGCCGCGGAGAAGGCTTCGCAGTCGGCGACGACGGGAAGCCTGACGCTGAGAATCCTGACATCTCCGGCCATCCCGTTCACGCCCACCACATGACCTCGCCCGTGCAGCAAGACGGCGTCCCGTGCCAGAGCTGGAGAGCTACGCACTCACAATGGGCCGGCGGCAAGATGGACGGGTTCGTGACCGCGACTGAGCTCGCTTCGCCGGGCGCCGATAAGACGGCCGCGATGGGCTACTGGACCGAGCAGGACCTGCCCTTCTACCACGGCCTGGCGCGGACGTTCCCGGTTGCCGATCACTGGTTCAGCTCGTGCCTCGGTCCGACGTTCCCCAACCGGCGGTTCCTGCTGGCGGGCACAGCGCACGGGCTGATCGACGACCTGCCCGTCAACATCCTGGACCGCCCTCCGGCCGGGACCATCCTGGACATGCTCACCCGGCACGGCATTTCCTGGGTCAACTACCGTCCGTCCGCGGAGGATCAGTCTCACTTCCGCCGCTATTTCCAGTACCGGCTCCGGCGTTCGCGGCACCACCTGGCTCATTTCGGCCGTCCGCTCCGAAGCGCCTCCGACGGCGTCAGGAGAGACCTTCAATTCACCGCAGGCCTGTACCCGCTTGGCATGGCTCGGTACATGCTGCACGTTCGGGGGATCGAGCAGTTCTTCGAGGACGCCGAGGCCGGCACCCTCCCGGCCTTCAGCATCGTGGACCCGGACTTCCGCGAGTACTCGGAGGAGAACCCGCAGGACATCCGGAAGGGCGAAAGCTTTGCGGCACAGGTCATCAACCACGTCATGCACGGCAAAGGCTGGCCAGACACGCTGCTGATCTGGACCTATGACGAGCACGGCGGCTATTACGATCACGTCGCGCCCCCGGCCGCAGTGCCTCCCGACGACGTGCTCGGCCGCAGTCTCGTAGCGCACGACTCATGGCTGCGGACGATTCTCAAGCCGTTGTTCCCCGGCTACGTCCGCCATTGCGAAGACCTTGTTGCCGATCCGGTCACCTACGACACTTACGGATTCCGCGTCCCCGCTGTCATCGTGTCGCCGTACGCCCGGCCGGATTCCGTACTGTCGGAGATCTTTGACCACACATCCGTTCTGAAGCTCGTCGAGGAGAAGTGGAATCTCCCCGCGCTCACCCGCCGTGACGCTGCAGCGAGCTCGCCGATCGGTGCCCTGGACCTGGCTGCGCCGCCGGCCTTCATCAGCCCGCCGGATCTGCCTGCCCCGAGCTTGACGTGGGGTACCTGGTAGCCGGAACAGATCCCTCAGCCGTCATCGGTCAGTGGAGCGCACCGCGGTCCAGGCTGCTCCAGCGCGCCTGCGTCAAACGGTGATGACGACTTTCCCTCGCGCATGACCTTCTTGCATGTACCGGATGGCGTCGGCAGTCTGGCTTAGCGGATAGCTCTTGTCGATGACCGGCGTCAGCTTGCCGGACTCGATGAGCTCGGTGAGCACAAGCAGGTCTGCTGCGTTCTCCGAGCACATAAGCGTGCCCAGCTGCTGCCGAAGGAACAGCGACAGCAAGGGTGCCCGCAGTGCGCGATCAAACCCTCCGAGCCACCGGCCGCCGGTCTCGCCTCCGACGATGACCAGCGTGCCGCGGGGGGCGAGGGCCCGACGAAGCTGTCGTAGCGGACGGTTCCCGCCGGCGTCGAGTATCACGTCGTAGCGGTGCCCTCCGGATGTGAGGTCGACGCGGGTGTAGTCAACGACGTGGTCGGCGCCGACGGACTGGACCAGATCAATTTTCGTGGTGCTGCACACGCCGGTCACTTCCGCGCCGTAAGCCTTGGCGATCTGCACGGCGAACGTCCCGACGCCACCCGATGCGCCGATAACCAGGACCTTCTGGCCGGCTTGAACGTGCCCGTGGTCGCGGACAGCCTGCAAGGCGGTAAGGGCTGAAACGGACACGGCCGCCGCCTGCAGAGCGCTGAGGTTCTTCGGCCGGAGCGCCAGCTTTCCCGGCAGGGCGCATGCGTATCCGGCGAAGGCGCCCTCGGCGATGCCGAAGACCTCGTCGCCCACCTGGAAGGTCGTCACGTCCTTCCCGATCGCCTCAACCCGACCTGCAACCTCCCGGCCCCGCACCCGCGTCTTGGGGGCGCGGATCCCGTATCCCGCCAAGCGCACCGGGTAGGGAAGCCCGGTCATGAGATGCCAGACCCCTCGGTCAACGGCGGCCGCATGCACGCGCAGCAGAACTTCACCGTCGCCGATCGCGGGCCGTTCGATCTCCTCCAGCTGCAGCACATCTCTTGCCTCGCCATAACGATCCTGGACGATCGCCTGCATAGTGGCGCGCTCCCGCGTCGGCGGATCAAGCGTTGCTGTCTTCATCGTCTCTCCGATGCTCGTTTGCTTACGCTGTAAGTCAGGCTATACTTACAGCGTAAGCTAGTCAAGTTGCGAGCTTAGGAGGCATCGCAGATGGCGCGACCGGCCCGACCAGCAGCGGAGCCCCGGATCCCGCTCAACCGTGAGCGGGTCCTGCAGGCTGCCCTCACGCTGGCTGATGCCAACGGGATCGACGCGCTCAGCATGCGCAAGCTCGGCGACGCCGTCGGAGTCGAGGCGATGTCGCTGTACAACCACGTACCTAGCAAGACCGATCTGCTCGACGGACTTATTGACCTGGTGTTCAGTGAGATCGAGCTACCGTCCGATGCCTATGGCTGGAGGGCGGCGATGCGGCTGCGAGCGATCGCGATACGAGCTGCGCTGTCGCGGCATCCCTGGGCCATCGGCCTCATGGAGTCCCGGACCTCACCAGGTCCGGCGACGCTGCGGCATCACGACGCTGTACTCGGGTGCCTTCGAAGTGCGGGCTTCCCGGTCGCGCTTGCCGCCCACGCCTACGCGGTCCTCGACAGTTACATCTACGGATTCGCACTGCAGGAGGCAAGCCTGCCGTTCGACACCAGTGCGGAGACCTCCGAGCTAGCGCAGGCGATACTGGCGCAATTCCCTGCTGACCAGTACCCGCACCTCGCTGAGTTCACGTTCGAGCATGTCCTGCAGCCCGGCTACGACTACGGCAGCGAGTACGAGTTCGGGCTCGACCTCATCCTCAATGGCCTCGAGAGCGCCCTCCGCCTCGCTGGCGCCTGCGAGTTAGTGGCGGGCGAGGAGGTCCAACGGGCCGCGGCGCCTGATGCTCCACGTCATTAGCTCGGTGTCGAGCACCGCGAAATTCCGGAGTACACCGTCCGCGGCAAGCCCCGTTACCTGGACGGGTCCGTACCCGAAATCGCAACTCCGCTGGTAGGCGCGGTGCAGATGCCCATGCATGACGTACGCCGGATGGACGACGTCGGTGATGCGCTGGAGCAGTTCCCGGTGCGCGCTGTTGCGTGCCAGGTCCTCTGGCGCCCACCAGGCCGGTGGCCGCGGGAAACTGTGGTCCACGCCGGACGGGCAGTCATGGCACACCATCACGTCCGCGTGGCCGCTGGCGATGATCGCCGTTTCCTCCCAGCGGGTGATCTCTTCCTGCGGCCACCAGTCCCGGCCCTCGACGCGTCCGGCTCTGTCCAGGCTCACGCCGCCACCGCAGGCCAGCCACGTGCGACGGCGCCATTGCCACCGGTGACCGCGCGGCAGGTGGAAAATGTTCGGCCGGACCACGACGCGGCCATCCGCGAGTGTTCCACTGCTGGCCATCCGGACGAGCTCCGTGAAGTCTTCATGGTTGCCGTCGATGAACCACAGTGCGGCACCGACTCTGTCGAGGGCCGCACTGACCGAGCCGAGGTACCGCCTGCCCTCGTCGCCCGGCCAGATCCCGAAGTCCCCGAGGTGGAGGATCAGCCGCTGCTGCTCGCCCGCTAATAGCTGCGGAACGCGCATGATGACATTCAGCGCCCAGTCTTTGTTGCCGTGCCAGTCCCCTGCCACCATAATCCGACGGGCCGGCGCGCCCGCGACGGTCGCAACAGACTCACCCTTGCGAATCGGTACCTGCCGGTGCGCCATACCTGCATTTATAGCGGCAGACCGGGCGTGCGCCGCTGAAACTCAGACCTTAGTGGGCGCCCGTTTAGCCGTTAACTGGTGACGAGGTTCTGAGTGCGCGCCGGGCTGATCCTCGTCCTCGTGCCGTGGCGCCTTTTGGCGTGGCATCTCGATCGCGGTACACGGTCTGCCTAGCGTGCCGCGCTGGGTTGCCCCTGAGCTGCCGACTTGCGCAGCATGTCCCCGGCGGAAGGCGATCAGGCGGGCACAGGCCAAAGACGCGAAGATGGCCACGACGCCGGCGACCGTGAAGATCATCGGAAGCGTTGCACCGCTGCTACGGAGGCCGCGGAGGCTTGGCCGTGCCAGCGCGATAGCGACGGGATAGATCCCTATGATGCCGGCCCCGACGACGAGCGGCAGCATCACAAGCTGCCGTTCGGTGAGCTCTGACGCCGGCGGCAAGAACGCAGCACACACTACGGCTGCCAGCAGGAATATGCCGACGATCGCCGTCTCGGCCCGCCCGATCGCCAGCCCGATTACCGTGACGATCGCAGGCAGCAGGAACAGCCCGAGACTCGCCCCGCGACGAAATGGCGTGTGCAGGTCGATGGCTGAGAACACAGCGCGGGCGAGCACAGTCACTGCCGCCCAGAATGCCCCGAGTACGAGAACCCTGGGACCGACGCTGGCGGTTACCGGACCCATGAAGCCGACTTGAGACCAGGCCACGCAGATGGCTACGCCGCCGGTCGCGAGGAACGCGAGCAGGATGTAAGCCGTGACCCGGACGGGGATGCGCTTGGCTGGATGCCTGAGGGCGCAGCTTCGCGCGGCGTCCGGTCCCAGACGCGATCGCTGGCTGGCAACTATCAGCAGCGCAGCAACGATAATGGCGATCAGCGGAAAGGCCCACCATAGGCCAGCTTCGATAAGGCCGATCTGCAGCAGCGGGCCGACGGCCATCCCGGCGGCTAGCGTGAGGGTGAGGCGGAGCAGCTGGCGCTCCGGCCGAGCGGGATCGACATCCAGCGCAAAAGCGGTGGCTGCCCAGTAAACCAACGCGAAACCGACACCGGTAAGCGCGCCGACGATCACCAGATCCGGGAAGAAGACGGCACCGTGGCGGATAGCGCCCACAATTGCGGGGATTATGGCGGCCCGGCCGACCGCGCTCAGGATCAGCCCCAGGCGGAACACACGGCCTCGTGCAGCCGCCCGCGCTCCCCCCACCGCGAAGAGCGCCGCTAGCACCGCGGCGGCGAACACCGGTACGTACACCGCGCCGTACTCTGCAGCAGAAAGTGCGAAATAGTGCCTGTTCAGCAGCAACTGAACGGCTACGAAGAACGTGACGACCACCGCGCCCTGAAAACCCACTGCGGCGTAGACAACCGCCGTGCCGCCCCGTACCGCGCTTAGCGACGTTCGGCTCACTGGCTCGATATCCCCCTGGAGCACGGGCGCATCGAGCATTGCGCCCATACCGATAAGAGCACGGCCAACGGCTTCACCCCATAAGCCGGCGACCCTCCCGCTGGCGGGCCGCGCACGCGCTCGACAAGATCATGATAGGCAGAGATAGCAACGGCCGTAACACCCAGCCGCACTTGCCGCCGTCACACGTTGAACCTGAATTCGACGACGTCGCCGTCCTGCATCACATAGTCCTTGCCCTCGATCCTCGCCTTGCCGACGGCGCGCGCGGCGGCAACTGAGCCAGCCGCCATCAGGTCGTCGAACGACACGATCTCGGCCTTGATGAAGCCGCGCTGGAAGTCGGTGTGGATGACTCCGGCGGCCTCCGGCGCCGTCGCGCCGACCGGGATGGTCCAGGCGCGCGCCTCTTTCGGGCCGGCCGTCAGGAAGGTGGACAGCTTCAGGGTCTCGAACCCGGCCCTGGCCAGCTGCGCCAGGCCGGGCTCACCCAGGCCGAGCTCGGCGAGCATCTCCGCCGCCTCACTGGGTTCCAGCTCCGCCAGCTCCGCCTCGGTCTTGGCGTCCAGGAAGATCGATTCAGCGGGCGCCACCAGCGCGGTGAGCCGCTTGCGCAGCTCGTCATCGGCGAGCTCGACGTCGTCCTCGTTGAACACGTACAGGAACGGCTTGGCCGTTAGCAGCTGAAGCTCACGCAAGGCGGCGAGGTCGATCCCGGCCGGCGCGGCACCAGCGAACAACGTCGTGCCGCCATCAAGGACCTCCTGGGCCTTGGCGGCGGCGTCGGCCAGCCGGATCCGGTCGGGGTCCTTGCCGGACTTCGCCTCCTTCGCGAGCCGGGGCGCGGCCTTCTCCAGCGTCTGCAGGTCAGCCAGCATCAGCTCAGTGGCGATGGTGTCGATGTCCCGCTCGGGCGACACGTCCCCGTCCACATGACTGACGTCGGGGTCAGCGAAGACGCGCACCACCTGGCAGATCGCGTCGGTCTCACGGATATGCGACAGGAACTGGTTGCCCAGGCCCTGCCCCGCCGACGCGCCGCGCACCAGCCCTGCGATGTCTACGAACCGTACGGTGGCGGGCACGATCCTGGCGGAGTCATACAGTGCGGCCAGCGCGTCCAGCCGCGGATCGGGGATGCCGACAATGCCGACGTTCGGCTCGATCGTTGCGAACGGGTAATTAGACGCGACCGCATTGGCCCGGGTCAGCGCATTGAACAGGGTGGACTTGCCAACATTGGGCAGGCCGACGATGCCGATAGACAGGCTCACCGGGGAAATTCTAGTTGGCGACGGGAACGCCCGCGCTGCGCACTCGGCTGCCCGCCACCCGACGGAGATCCGGGCACTTCAGGCACCATCGGCGAGCAACTGCCGCATCTGGACGGGCGTGTCGGACCGGGGAACTGTCACTGGCGACTGCGAGCATGCTGCCATGAACGTGATCATGCTGCTCGTCGGGCTGCTGATGGGAGCCGCCCTTGGAGCGGTCATCGGCTACCTGCTGGCACGAGGCCGGCTGGCCGGCCTCGTGGCAGATCTGACCGGCCATGCCAGGGCCGCTGACGAGCGGGCTCGCGCGGCCGCAGATCGCGCGGGCCTCCTGGAGCGCGCCGCCGACGAGAAGGCGGCGCTCATTGACGGACAGCTCGCAGAGCGCTTCGAGGCTCTGTCGGCGCAGGCACTGGACCGCAGCACGAGAACCTTCCTGGAGATCGCCGAAGGCCGCCTGAGCGCAGCCAACGCCAAGGCCGCCGGCGAGCTCGACAACCGTAAAGCCGCCGTCGAGCTGATGGTCCAGCCCCTGCGTGACACCCTCGCCAGGGTCGAGAGCCAGCTGCGCGAGGCCCAGGCGGCCAGCCGCTCATCGCATGCCGCGCTGTCGGAGCAGGTATCCATCGCCCGGCAGAGCTCCGATCAGCTGCGTGTCCAGACCCAGGCGCTGGTGACCGCGCTGCGCCGGCCGGAGGCGCGCGGACGGTGGGGAGAGATGCAGCTCCGCCGGGTAGTGGAGCTGGCAGGCATGAGCAGCAAATGCGATTTCGACGAGCAGGTCAGCGTACCGACGCCAGGCGGCACGCTGCGCCCGGACATGGTGATCAGGCTGGCGGGCGACAAGAACATCATCGTGGACTCCAAGGTGTCGCTGGCCGCCTACCTGGAAGCCGCGGAAGCAACCGATGAGACCGTCCGGCAGGCGCGACTCGACGCACACGCGCGGCACCTCAGGGAGCATGTTGACCGCCTCGCTGCCAAGGCCTACTGGGCCGCGCTCAGCCCCACGCCAGAGTTCGTCGTGCTCTTCATTCCCGGCGAGGCTTTCCTGGCTCCCGCGCTGGAGCACGATCCCGGCCTGCTCGAGCACGCGATGGCGCAGAAAGTTCATATCGCGACACCGACGACTCTCGTCACGATGCTCCGGACGGCGCAGTACGCCTGGCAGCAAGCGGCCCTGTCCGAGAATGCGCGAGTGGTCTTCGATCTCGGCCGCGAGCTGTATGACCGGATCGCCAGCCTGGGTAAGCATGTTGACGGGCTCGGCAAGGCCCTGACTAACGCTGTATCGACCTATAACAGGACGGTCGGGTCGCTGGAGAGCCGCGTACTAGTCACAGCACGGAAGCTGAACGACATTGGCGTTATCGACGCAGAACTGGGCCCGCTCAGCCCCGTCGAGGAGACAGTGCGTTCACTATCGGCGCCTGAGCTGATAGTGGAGGGCGGACCCGAGCTGGTAGCTGCTGCGGGTCAGGCCAGAGATGGCGTGCCCGCGCAGCAGCTTTTCGGCGGCGGCCGGCCCATCAGCGCTGCGGGCTAGCGGGGCAGGTCGGCGCGCAGCCGCGTCGGCAGATCGGGGTTCGCCACAGTGCCGAGCTCCTGAAAGGGGGAGAGCCCGGATGCAGGAGCCGGTCACCCGGCGCGTCGGGCGCTTCGTCCGGCTGCTCGCGGGACGTCCGCCCGCCGTATCGACGACCGCCTCCCGTCCGGCCGCGGTACCGGCACCTGCCTCCCGTCCGGCGGCTGCATCGGCAGCTGCCGCGCGTCCGGCCGCGGTACCGACGACCGCCCGCTTTCCAGGCGACCGGGACACCGTCCCTCAAGCCGGCGGCTTGCCCGAGGCCGGGACCGCGGCGTACTACGGCGCCACGCGTCCGGGACTTCGCGGCCGCCTCACGGCTAGCGGCGCGCTGCTCGGCATGCTGCTCCTGTGCCTGGTTACCTGCCTGATCGCGGCGTGGCGGCAGCTTGACGTGCTGGCCGGCCTTGGCTTCTGCGCGGGCTGCGTGCTGGCGCCCGTCTACGCGCGGCGTGCCGCGCAGCTGAAAGTCGCCGTCTCCGCACCGGTTATCTTCCTGGTCGCCGAGATCGTCGCTCAGTCACTCACCACGTCAGGCAACTCTGGCCACGGAGCTGTACTGTCAGCGGCCGAGGGAACACTCCTCGCCCTGGCCGGCGATGCACCATGGCTCTTCGCGGGCACGGCAGCATGCCTTGCCATCGCGATGTTTCGTGGCCTGCCGCAGTGCGTACGCGACCTGAGAACCGGACCCGCCGTTCGGGCTGCCGGGCGGACAGTACAAGGCACCGCATCTGGTACCGCGCTGCGTGACCAGCGCAGCATGCGTCGTTAGGGCTGTCGGGCCGAGCCGTCAGCAGGCTTGCGGAGCTCGCGCGGGAGGCCGAACACCATGCGCTCGCGGACCGCTTCGACCTCCTCGACGTCAGCGAAGCCGCTCTCGGCCAGCCTGGCTAGCACGCCCGCGACAAGATCCTCCGGCACGGACGCGCCGCTGGTAACACCAACGGTGCTTACACCGTCCAGCCACGATTGCTCGATGCCGGATGCGTCATCAACGAGGTAGGCGGCGTCGGCGCCGGCGTCCCGCGCGACTTCGACAAGGCGGACCGAGTTAGAGGAGTTCGTCGAGCCGACGACGATCACGACGTCAGACTCGGCGGCGATCTGCTTCACCGCGGCCTGCCGATTCTGGGTGGCGTAGCAGATGTCGTCGCTGGGCGGGTCGAGCAACAGCGGGAACCGCTTGCGAAGCTCAGCCACGGTCTCGGAGGTCTCATCCACCGAGAGCGTTGTCTGGGACAGCCAGGCCACCCTGGCCGGATCCCGGACCTGCACTGAGTCACTCCCCGCCGGGCCGTCGACCAGTTGAATGTTCGCCGGAGCCTCGCCGGTCGTGCCGACGACCTCCTCGTGACCCTCGTGCCCGATCAGGAGGATGTCATAGTCCTGCGCCGCGAACCTGCGCGCCTCGTTGTGCACCTTGGTCACCAGCGGGCATGTGGCGTCGATCGTGCGCAGGCCACGGTTCCTGGCTTCCTCGCGAACCTCAGGCGCGACCCCGTGGGCGGAGAAGACCACCACCGAGCCCTCAGGGACGGCATCGGTTTCCTCTACGAAGATCGCGCCGCGCTCCTCAAGTGTCCTGACGACATGAGTGTTATGCACGATTTGCTTGCGCACGTAGACGGGAGCGCCGAAGCGCTCCAGGGCCTTCTCCACGGTCTGGACCGCGCGATCGACGCCCGCGCAGTAGCCACGGGGCTTGGCGAGCAGCACACGACGGGACACGACGGACATGGGGTCAGTCTAGGTGATGGCCACTCCAGCGGATCCAGACGTCGGGGTCATGCACGGAATCGGCGGCTCCGCGCGTCGGCCCAGCCCACGGCCAGCGACAATGGTCCGGGACCAGGCTTTCGGGCCGAGGCTGAAGTTAATTATTAAGGGAGAACGATCATTAATGGTTATCCCGCAGGCTCCTGAGCAGCTCAGGCGCGGGCCCACGCTAGCCCTCCGGGCCGTGTTTGCCGGGATCGGCCGGATCCTCATGGCGGCCGACCGGCCGCAGGCTGCCCCGCCGCCGCTGGCCGCGGAGCCGGAAGCCTGCACCGAATCCGGCTCCCGCTGGCGCTCGCTGGACCAGACGGGCAATGTCCGGCTGCTGTCGGCGGAGGACGCAGGCGAAGACGCTGCAGCCGATGTGACCACTGGGCCCGCTGCGTCCTCGCTACCGCTGGCCAGGTACGACGAGCTCTCACTCGCCTCGATTCGCGCCCGCCTGCGCGGCCTCGACACAGGTCAGCTGCGGGTCCTGGCCGACTACGAGCGCAGGAACGCTGAACGGCCAGAGGTGCTCGGCATGCTCGAGCGTCGCATCGACAAGCTTGAGGCAGGCTAGTGCCGCTAGAGACCTCAGAGGAATCGCCGGTTCCAGTCCGGACCGTTCTGCGGCTGGTCGGCGAGTGGATCGGCCGCCTGGGCAAGGTCTGGGTGGAAGGTCAGATCGCCGAACTCACGCGGCGAGGCGGCACTGTCTTCCTCACCTTGCGCGATCCGGTCGCAGCAGTGTCAGCCCGGGTGATCTGCACTGCCGCTGTGCTCGACGCCACCAGCCCGCCGCCGGACGTAGGTGCGCGGGTGGTCATCTGGGCCAAGCCTGAGTTCAACTCGGCCAAGGGCTCGTTCGCCCTGGCAGCCAGCCAGATCAAGGCCGTCGGCATCGGAGAGCTGCTAGCCCGCCTCGAGCGACGGCGGAGCGCGCTTGCCGCCGAGGGACTGTTCGCGACGGAGCGCAAGCGGAAGCTGCCGTTCCTGCCAGGCACGATCGGCCTTATCTGCGGCCGCGACTCGGCCGCAGAACGGGACGTGCTGCGGAACGCCGCGCTCAGGTGGCCTGCCGTGCGGTTCCGGGTGGAGCAGGTCGCGGTGCAGGGCCCGTATGCCAGCGAGGAGATCATCGCGGCGCTGCAGCGGCTCGACGCGGATCGCGCGGTTGACGTCATCATCATTGCCCGCGGCGGCGGATCGGTGGAGGACCTGCTGCCATTTTCCGACGAGGACCTGGTTCGCGCGGTTGCGGCATGTATCACGCCAGTCATCAGCGCCATCGGACACGAGCAGGACGTGCCGCTGCTGGACCTGGTAGCCGACGTCCGGGCATCAACTCCCACCGATGCGGCCAGGCGCGCCGTCCCGGACGTGACCGAGCAGCTTGAGCTGATCAGCCAGCTGCGGTCGCGGGTTCGCAGATCGATGGCGGGCCGGCTGGACCGGGAAGCATCCTGGCTGGCGGCGATCACCTCGCGCCCCGCGCTGGCGAGCCCGGTACGCGAGATCGACCGTCAGCAGGAGCAGATCTTTACCCTCTCCGAGCGCGCGCGCCTGGCCATATCTGGCGGGCTGAGCCGGGCGGCCGACGACTTGGTCCACCTGAAAGCCCGGCTGATCGCGCTCTCGCCAGCTGCTACTTTGCGTCGCGGCTACGCCATCGTGCAGCACTCCGACGGCCGGGTCGTGCCGTCGGCCAGCGACGTGAGCGAGGGCGAGCTGCTCACCCTCCGGTTCGCCGACGACCAGCTGCAGGTGGCAGCACAGCCGACGGCCGCCGCATCCGCCACCTGACCGGCAGCCACGTCGCGTTACGACGCACTAGGCTGATCGGCGTGGCAGTGGCAGGCACCGGGGGCAATGCGAGGACGGGCAAACCGGTAACGGAGACCGACGCGGCGAGGCCGATGCCCTACGAGCAAGCCAGGGACGAGCTGACGGAACTCGTCAAGCGACTCGAAGCTGGCGGCTTGACCCTGGAGCAGTCGCTACAGCTCTGGGAGCGGGGCCAGCAGCTCGCCGCGATCTGCGAGGAGTGGCTAGAAGGCGCCCGTGCGCGGCTCGCTACCGCACTGGCCAGGCAGGACGAGGGCAGCGAGACTCCAGGCGCGCCCTTTTGAGCAGCAAGCTAATTCGACCGGACATGCAGCCGGGACAGCACCTCGAGCACACCGTCCGCGAGCTCGCGCCCTCTGGCCGCGTCGGGGGCCAGCGAAACCTCTGCGGCCGCGAGCATCATCGCCCCGGTCATCACGATCGCGGCGGCCTCGTCCAGTGGCTCACCGCTGCGCGCGAAAAACTCGGTGTTGCGGCTGACCCAGTCCGACACCCGCTTGCGCCATATCACCTCAAAGCCAGGCGGCCCGTCGCCACGAGCGAACATGCCGGCCAGCTCGCGCTGCTCGATGCAGACGTCGAGGTAGCCGCGCGCGCCGGCCAGTAGCAGCCGCATCGGGTCAGTTATCCCCATGTCGCGGCATTCGCGCACGGCCCTGCGGGTCCGCGCGTCGTGCTCGTCATGTAGCTGGTCGAAGAGCGCCATGAACAGATCGGCCTTGCCGGAGAAGTGGTGATAAAGGCTGCCGACGCTCGCGCCCGCCAGCGCCACGATGTCGGTAACGCCCGCCTGCGCGTAGCCCTCGAGCATGAAGACCTCGCGAGCCGCAGCAAGCAGCATGGCCCGGGTGGCGGAGCCGCGGTCGGCTGTGCGGCCTGGATGCGTTACCTGATCACTAGTCATGCGCTCCGGCGTTCTGGTCCGGCCCGGTGCGGGGCAGGCAGGCCAGCTGGCGAGCCTGCTACATAGGATTCCACTACGGGCCGCTGACAGGGAAGGTGCGCTAGCCATGAGCGACGACAAGGCAGTCGGTGACGGCGCGTTCGCTGGCGTCGCGGGCGCACCTGGCGTCGCCGGAATTACCAGTGACACGGCCGACCTCGGCCTTGCTGCACCGGAACCGGGCAGGCATGCGCCCGACCGCAACCTGGCGCTGGAGCTGGCCCGAGTCACGGAGGCCGGAGCGATGGCCTCGGCGCGCTGGGTGGGCCGCGGCGACAAGAACGGCGCGGATGGCGCCGCAGTCAATGCCATGCGGCAGCTCATTAACACGGTGTCGATGAACGGTGTCGTGGTCATCGGCGAGGGCGAGAAGGACCACGCCCCCATGCTCTACAACGGCGAGCAGGTCGGCGACGGCAGCGGGCCGCTCTGCGACGTGGCGGTTGACCCGATCGACGGGACTCGCCTGACGGCCAACGGCATGCCCAACGCCATATCTGTGATTGCGGTGAGTGCCCGCGGGTCGATGTACGACCCATCGGCGGTCTACTACATGTCGAAGCTCGTGACCGGGCCGGAAGCAGCCGCCGTCGTGGACATCAATGCACCTGCCGGGGTCAACATCATGGCCGTCGCCAGGGCCAAGAGCTGCTCGCCTTCCGATGTGACGGTCGTGATCCTCGACCGGCCGCGGCATGCCGAGCTGATCAGCGAGATCCGCGCGACGGGCGCCCGGATCAAGCTGCTGACCGACGGGGACGTTGCTGGCGCGATCATGGCGGCACGCGACGGTACCGGCGTTGACCTGATGCTTGGCATCGGCGGCACGCCGGAGGGCATCATCGCGGCCTGCGCAATCAAGTGCCTGGGCGGAGTGATCCAGGGGAAGCTGGCGCCGCGCGACGAGGAGGAGCGGGCCAAGGCCCTAGCGGCCGGGCATGACCTGGACCAGGTCCTCGGCACCGACGACCTCGTCACGTCCGACGACGCATTCTTCGCGGCGACCGGGATCACCGACGGCGAGTTGCTCGCCGGGGTCCGCTACCGGGCCGGCGGGGCCACCACTCACTCGCTGGTCATGCGGGCCCGCTCGGGCACGGTCCGCAACATCTACAGCGAGCACCAGCTGTGGAAGGTCTCCACATACTCTGCCGTAGACTACGGCGGGCAGCCTCGCAGCTAGATCACTCGGGCCACGGACAGCCGGCCGGTGACTTCCGCGGCGGCTAGCGCAGCAGGCCACCCCGCCGCAGCCCGCTGAGCCGACGCGGCCGCTTGGGCGATGTCACCTTGATGGTCCCGCCCAGGCCTACCGTGCGCAGCTCGATGACCGGCTGGCCAGGACCAGGCTGGCTGACTCCCCTGGGTCCGGGCTGACGTACGGTTCTGGTTACCTTCCTGGTGAGCACGGCAGTGCCGCTCGTCTGCACTGACACCCCGTCCGGCACGATCAGGTGAATCGTGCCGAAGATGATCGTGGCGTAGATCACGATGCGACCGCTCTGCAGCAGAGCTTCGCGCAGGTCGAGTTCGACTTCGCCCAGGATTGCGAGCACTGGCAGGCTGTCCGGCACGACCCAGCGGCCGTCCCGGCTGTCCCGGCTGAAGACGCCCGCTACGGCCCGCCCGCCGTCCAGCCGGATCGGCTGTGCCGCCTGGTCGACCAGGTCGGCGGTGAGGACCGCCAGCTCGCCGAGAGTCCGGGCCCGGTACGCGCGCTCCACCCGTTCGCTGTGCTCGGCAGCCGTCAGCCTCCCGTCAGCTGCGGCGTCAGCGAGAACCGTAACGACCCGGTCGCGATCGAAGTCAGACGCACGAAGATCTCGCGGTGCCGGGCGGTATGTCACACTCCGAACATACTCCAGCCGCAGGTCACCACCGGGTTTGTGCGTCGACGGGCATGGTCCGCCGGGCTGAGGCTTGACCAGACCACGGGCAGTCGGGTGTGAGCCGCCTGTTAATTTGGTCTTAGCAAATATCGGCGCGACGGCGAGGGGCCCGGGGTGAGCAACGCCACCACACCTGCGACTGCGGGACGACAGCGCCTGCAGGACGGGCGCTATAAGTGGATCGCTCTTTCGAACACGACCCTGGGGATGCTGGCGGCGACCGTCAACGCCTCCATCGTGATCATCGCGCTGCCGGCGATCTTCCGCGGCATTCACCTCGACCCGCTGCAGCCCAGCAACATCAGCTACCTGCTCTGGATGCTGATGGGCTACCTGGTCGTGTCAGCCGTGCTGGTGGTCACCCTTGGCAGGCTGGGCGATATTTACGGCCGCGTCCGGATGTACAACGCCGGCTTCGCGATCTTCGGGCTCGGCGCTCTCGCGCTGCCGTTCGATCCGTTCACCGGGCCGAAGGGCGCCCTCTGGCTCATCGGCTTCCGGGTCATCCAGGCGGTCGGAGGGGCCATGCTGATGGCCAACTCCCCAGCGATCCTGACCGACGCGTTCCCGGCGAACCAGCGCGGCACCGCCATGGGTATCAACCAGGTGGCCGGCATCTCGGGCCAGTTCATCGGGCTCATACTGGGCGGCGTCCTGGCCGCGGTCGACTGGCGCCTGGTCTTCATCGTGTCGGTCCCGATCGGGCTCGGCGGCACCATCTGGTCGTACATGAGCCTGCGGGAACTCGGTGTCCGGACCCCGGCAAAGATCGACTGGCTGGGCAACATCACCTTTGCCATCGGCCTGATCCTGCTGCTCACCGGCATTACCTATGGCATCCAGCCGTACGGCGGCCACTCCATGGGCTGGACGAACCCGCTGGTCCTGACCGGGCTGATCGGCGGCCCTGTCATGCTGGTGATCTTCTGCGTCATCGAGACCAAGGTCGAGTCGCCGATGTTCGACCTGCACCTGATGAAGATCCGAGCGTTCGTGGCCGGCATCGGCGCCACCCTGCTCGCGTCGATCGCCCGGGGCGGCCTGCAGTTCATGCTGATCATCTGGCTGCAGGGCATCTGGCTTCCGCTGCACGGCTATGCCTACAAGGACACCCCGCTCTGGTCTGGCATCTACCTGCTTGCCCTCACCTTCGGATTCGTGGTCTCCGGCCCGATTTCCGGGTATCTGTCGGACAAGCACGGGGCTCGCGCGTTCGCGTCCGGCGGCCTGCTGTTGTCAGCGCTGGCCTTTGCCGGCCTGCTGCTGATCCCGGTGAACTTCAGCTACATCGAGTTCGCGGCGCTGATCTTCGTGGCGGGCGCCGGCATGGGCTTGTTCTCCGCACCGAACGCGGCCGCGATCATGAACAGCGTTCCGGCTAAGCAGCGCGGCGCGGCATCCGGGATGCTCGCCACGTTCCAGAACTCCGGCTTCGTGCTGTCCATCGGCGTGTTCTTCTCGCTGATGATCGCGGGCCTGGCGGCCACGCTGCCAAAGACGCTGACCACCGGCCTGACGGCCGAGGGCGTGCCCGCGGGGATCGCGCACACCATCGGCGGCCTGCCGCCAGTCGGCAGCTTGTTCGCCGCGTTCCTCGGCTATAACCCGGTCAAGGAACTGCTGACTCCGACCGGCGTGCTCAGCCACCTGCCCGCGCACAACGTTGCGGTGCTCACCGGCAAGGCCTTCTTCCCCCAGCTGATCTCCCAGCCGTTCCATCACGGCCTGGTCATCGTCTTCCTGATGGCGATCAGCGTGCTGATCATCGCGGCCGCGGCCTCGGCTTTCCGCGGCGGCCGCTACGTGCACGAGGAGGCCGCCGAGGCCGGTCTCGAAGCTGCCTCGATCGCAGCCGGATCTGCGACCTCCGCGGCCGGCATTGACATCGTGGCTGACGAATTCGCCGCTGGTCAGGCGGGCCTGGCCCCAGGCCGGTCCGTCGGCTCCGGCCGCGACGGGAGCGAACGCAGCCCGTAAGCACGTCAGGTCGCGACTTCCTTAGCCGGTCATCGTGCGCCGGCTGCTCAGCCGGATCGTCACGCTGTGCTGGGTCGAGCTCCGCAAGATCCGGCACGACCGCACCGAGCTCTACACCCGGGCCATCCAGCCTGCACTCTGGCTGCTCATCTACGGCGAGGTCTTCACCAAGATCCACGCCATCCCGACGCCTGGCGGCATCCCCTACCTGGCGTACCTGGCGCCGGGAATCCTGGCTCAGTCGGCCTTGTTCATCGCCATCTTCTACGGCATCCAGATCATCTGGGAGCGCGACGCCGGAGTGCTTACCAAGCTCATGGTCACCCCGACACCACGGGCCGCGCTCATCAGCGGCAAGGCCTTCGCCGCGGGCGTTCGGTCGGTCGTTCAGGGCACCGTCGTAGTCATCCTGGCGGCCATCCTCGGCGTGACGATGACGGACAATCCGCTGCGGCTCATCGGTGCCGTGTGCGTGGTCGTGCTCGGTTCGGCGTTCTTCTCGTGCCTGTCGATGACGATCGCCGGGCTCGCGCTGTCCAAGGACCGGCTGATGGGCATCGGGCAGGCGATCACGATGCCGCTGTTCTTCAGCTCGAGTGCGCTCTATCCGGAGAAGATCATGCCGGGCTGGCTGCAGGCGATCAGCAAGTGCAATCCGCTGTCGTATGAGGTCGACGCACTGCGCGGACTGCTCATCGGAACGCCAGCCCATATCGGGCTTGATCTCATCGTGCTGGCGGTCGCGACCATCGTGGGAGTCGCAGCCTCAGCAGCGATGCTGCCCCGGCTCGCCCGGTAGACGCTATCCGCTGCCATACCGCTCGCGCGCGGCATTCCCGACTGGGCAGCCACCGGGGGAACCGCGGCAGACACCGGTATCGCACAGCCGGCAGATCCACCGGACCGCGCCCGGACCGCGCATCATGCCGACGAGCATCTTGCCGGCCAGCCTGTCAAGCTCAGCCCGCTCCGCTGGCGACAGCGCAGCGAAAGCCCCGCCGAGCACGTCGGCGCGAGCCCGGCACACCTGCTCGGCCGCCGCACGCCCGGCATCCGTCAGCATGATGGCGGTCGACCGGCGGTCAGCCCCTGCCGCGCGCTCGACGTAACCGGACTCCGCGAGCCGGTCGACCAGGCGCACGGTTCCCGAGGAGCTCAGGCCAAGCACCTGCCGGAGCAGATCGACCGTCGGCCGGTCCAGGAAGTGCAGCAGCGCGGCCAGTGCCGCCGAGGCTGAGTCAGCACGTCCAGCGGCTGCCGTCGTAGCGTCGGCAATCTGGTCGGCGACAACGAGCGCGAGCGCCCCGAAGACGTTCGCCGGGCGATCCAGGCTGGCATGGTCAGCCAAGGTCGTAGTCGAGAGTGAAGCTTCCAGGCGGCGTAGCTGATGCGACGGCTTCGCCGCTGCCTGTCAGGCCGGCCAGCCCGCCGGTGCCCGAGCCCTCGACTACCTGCCAGCGCGAGCGCGCCTCCCCGGCCGCGAATTCACCATCGGCCTGCAGGACGAAGCTGCCTTCGACTCCCGCCAGCTCTCCCTGCACGCGCTGGAAACCGGTGTAGACAGCGGTACCGTCCGGGCGATAACACATCACCGAATCCCAGCTGGCCTCACCGGTGATGTCGCCCTCCATCCCGAACGCGACAGTGGCCTTGGTGAGCTTGGCATCTCCGCCCAGCTCCTGATAGGTGCTCTCATCCCAGGAACGAACAGTGAAAGTGCCTGTCGCGCGCGCCATCGCCGATCTCCTCCGCGTCTCCGCGCGCCCGCAGCCGGCCGAGCCTGCCAGCCACCCGCCCCGGGCACGCGTGAAAATAATGTGTGACTCATACACTAGTCCACCTGGTGTCGGCAGGGCGGGCGGCTGAACAACTAGGGAGTCAGGCGGACTGCCGAGGGTGCCTACCGGGCAGAACAACAATGCGCTTCCTCGCAGCTACAGCCTGGTAGCCGAACGAGGGGGCGCTCTTTGAACCAGCTTGAGCATCGGCGGGGGACGCCGTGACGGACGATGACGATTCCGAGGCTGCCAGCCAGTGCCTGAGGGAAGCCGGGTCGCGCCCTAGATCCTGGTGGCGATGGCTTCTCGTCAGCCTCCTGCTGATGTCGACCCTTCTCATTACTGCGCTGTTCGTGACGGCCCTTACCGCCGACCTGCTGCAGCATCGCTGGGTAGAGGCGCTGGGCGCATCCAGAGACGCCGTGCCGGCCGTCGTGGGCTGGGCGGCCTTGCTGATCATGTTCCTCGGCCGTGGCCTGACACCGGCCGAGCGACTGCTGCCGGCCGATCGCCGCGCCATCCGGGAAAAGCAGGCACGCGCGCAGCGGGAGGACTCGGTTCACCGAGCCGAGCAGCGCGTGCACGACCTGGCCGCCAGCCTCGAGGCTCTACTGAACGGCAACGATGACGGGACCGACCCGCGGCATGCCCACGCGTGGAGCCCGCAACTGGCCCGGCAGGTCGCGGAGACGACAGCAAGGCTCGATCAGGCCCGGCAGTGGCTAGCCAGCGCGCGTTCCGCGCTGTCGGCACGTCAGCAGGACGTGGCCGACACGGCCGAGAAGCTGACCACCGAGAAGCGGACCGCCGATGTGAACGATTCCGTCGAGCGGCCGAGACCATCGGGAAGCCGGGTGGCGTGACGGCTGCGTTCCGGTACGAAGGTTCCCGTCACCGGAAGTCAGAACACAGAGCGGCCCGCGCGACCCGACCCCAGGGCTACGCCCAGGATTTCCTCGGCAGCGTCGGCGGCCGCTCGGGCCGTGATCACGTTAATGTGCGCTTCCTCGAGGTCGCCGAGGCCGATGCAGGTTGCCGCGACGGCGATGTCGTGCGCAGCAAGCTCTAGCTGCCGAGTCGCCTCGGCGATGTCAATGCGGGAGTCGAGCTGCTCGGGGCTCGCACCTTGCTCGGGGATGCTCACTGATAACCGTCCTCATCGTTCCGGCTGGTCCGGTGGCCGGCCCACGCCCGCGAATGTCGGGGCGCCAGCCGGCCACCCGGCACCGAGTTGTTACCCCTGCAGCGGCGCGCCATGCTTCAGGCGCGCGGCTAGCTCTCGGCGTCTGTGCGAGCGCCGGCAGGCAGCAGCACGCTGTCGATGATGAGCCCGATCAGGCGCTCGGGCTGGCCGGGATCGGACGGCGCCGACTCGGTGGCCATGATCAGCCCGTGTGTCAGGCGGAAGATGTCCGGACTCTGCACGTCCGGCCGCGCCTCGCCTGCCTCCTGAGCTCGGGCGAGCAGCGAGTCGGTGCAGCCACGCAGGATCGTGCTGCAGGACGACATCAGCTGGGAGTCCTTGCCGATCGTCGCGGCAAGCGCGGAGCTGAGCGTCCGCTTGGTGCGCGCGAAGGCGAGGAACGCCCGCATCCAGTCGCGGAGCGCGGCGCCCGGCGACTCGGCGGCGAGCAGCTTGGCGGCCAGCGCGTCGAGGGCGTCAACCTGGTCCTTGTAGACCGCCTCAAGCAGGGCCTGGCGATTCGGGAAGTGCCGGTAGAGTGTGCCGATCCCGACGCCCGCCCGGCGGGCGATCTCCTCAAGCGACACGTCATCGGCACCGTGCTGCGCGAACGCCTCGGCGGCGGCGGCAAGCAGCCGGTCGTAGTTGCGGCGCGCATCAGCCCGCTTCGGCGGCACGGCCTGGGTGGCCGGCACGACTGCGCCCATCACTGACTCCATCGGCATCGAGTTGCAAACCGGAGGCATCCTCCGTATAGTTAGCGGAGGGATCCTCCGAATAGAGCTTAGCTCACTCCGGCCGTGCTGGCCAGCGCAGCCAGCCAGCCTCTGGTGCAGTGCGCTGCTGCCCAGATCCCGACTTCTTCACCACGAGCACGTCACCCGACACCAGTTCCGGGAAAGGAACCATGTCTTCTTCACCAACCGCAGGTGGTCGCGAACGGCCGAACATCACGCTCGCCGTCGTGCTCTGCGCCCAGCTCATGATCGTCCTCGACATGACGGTGGTGAACATCGCGCTGCCGTCGATGGCGACCGGTCTGCACCTGTCGGCCACCAGCCTGTCCTGGGTGCTCAACGCTTACGCCCTGACCTTCGGCGGCTTGCTGCTGCTGGGAGGCCGGGCCGGCGACATCCTCGGCCGGCGCCAGGCCTTCATGGCAGGCCTCGCCATCTTCACAATCGCCTCACTCGCCGGCGGCCTGGCCACGTCGTCCGGACTCCTGCTTGCCGCTCGCGCCGTCCAGGGCGTCGGCGGGGCCATCGCTTCGCCTGCAGTGCTCGCCACTATCGTGGCCGGCTTCCCCGAGGGCCGGGAGCGAGTGCGCGCCCTCAGCATCTTCACCGCCGTCACAATGGGCGGCTCGTCGCTGGGCCTCGTGCTCGGCGGCCTGATCGTCCAGTGGGCATCGTGGCGCTGGGTCTTCTTCGTCAACGTCCCGATCGGCATCGCGGTCGTCGCGCTCGCGCCACGGCTGCTGGCCAGCTCGCAGCGACAGCGGGGTCACTTCGATGCCCCCGGTGCCATCACCTCGACGGCCGGGATGTCCTCCCTGGTCTACGCCTTCATCAATGTCGCCTCGCACGGCTGGTCCAACCGGGTCTCGGTGGGTGCGTTCGCGCTGGCCGCGCTACTGCTCGGCGCGTTCCTGCTGATCGAGACCAGGAGCAGCCAGCCGATCACGCCGCTGTGGCTGGTGCGTGACCGCAGCCGGGCCGCGTCCTACATCGCGCGCCTGCTCCTGGTGGCGGGCATGTTCGGCTCGTTCTTCTTCCTCACGCAGTTCGTTCAGGAGGTTCTCGGCTTCAGCCCGCTGAAGGCAGGAGCAGCCTTCGTCCCGATGACGGGCGCGCTGTTCGCGACGTCGCGGCTGGCGCCCAGGCTCGCCGCCCGGTTCGGGCCGAAGCCGCTGATGATCGTCGGCCTGCTGCCGGTGGTCGGGGGCATGGCCTGGCTCGGCCAGCTCAGCCTGGGTACCAGCTACTTCCCCGGCGTGCTGATCCCGATGCTCCTGCTCGGCGTCGGCATGGGCGTGGCCTTCGTGCCGCTGACCATGGCGTCGCTGGCCGGCGTGCCGCCGAGAGAATCCGGCGCCGCCGCGAGCATGGTCAACGTCATGCAGCAGGTCGGAGGTGCGCTTGGCCTGGCCATCCTGGTGACGATCTACGGCACCGCGAGCCGGGCCGCTGCCGGGCACTCGCTGCTCGGCGCAACCGCCCTGGCCCAGGCAGAGCATGCCCGCGTGCACGGGATGGCAGCCGCCTTCACGGCCGCGGCGATCTTCGACGCCGTCGCGCTCATCGTGATCGCGGTCGCGATCCGGATGCGGCAGGCGGGCGCCCCGGCTGGTCAGCCGGAGCCGGCGGACGCCGACCAGCTCACCACCGAGATTCTCGACGCCGAGCTCCTGGAGGCCGAGGCCATCTAGGCCGGATCGGCTGCGCCCGTGCCTGCGTTTGCAGTTTTCAGCGCTATGTGCTGAAAACTGCAAACGCAAACGGGTAAGGGCTAAGATCTGCGGCACATCCAGGCACTGGCGGAGGCAACGATGACCAGCGAGACCTCGCCGCACCCAGGGGCGCCGCCACCACCGGCCGCACCGCCACCGTCCGCAGCGGGGCGAGGCTGGACTGGCAGCGACCTTGCCGTCGGGACAGCGCTCATCGTTCTCCTGATTACGCTGTTCCTGCCCTGGTTCAGCGAAGGATTTAGCGCTGCGACAGTTGACGGCCCGACCGCTCACGGCTATCTCTGGATTGTCCTCGTCCTGGCCATCGTGGCGCTGATAGTCCTGGTGGCACGCGACGCCATCGCCCAGCTGCCCGGCAACCTGCCGAGCCCCGAGCAGATGCTGGTCGGCGCGACGGGGCTGGCCCTGATCCTGACCTTCCTGGGCTTCGTGCAGAAGCCGTCCGCCGGCAGCACGTCCGCGACGGTCTCCAAGGTGTTTTCCGACACCGTGGGGGTCGGCTGGAGTTACGGCGGATTCATCGCCGTGCTCGTGGCGATCGCCGCCTTCATCGCGGCGCTCACGGAGGTCCGAGCGCTGGAGAAGGGCCGCACCATGACCATGCCGTCGCTGCGCCGCCGCGGCAGCCTCTGAGATCCGCGCGGCCGCGCGCGTGAGGTCGCGGCCGCCCAAGCTCCGGCCCGAAATACGATGGATGCGTCAACTGCCGGCCACAAGGACGTGTCCATGCCCGAGTTCTCCTACACCGACATGCTCCCGACGGGCGCCGATGACACCGAGTACCGGCTGCTCACGACCGACGGCATTAGCGTGAGCAGCGCGCTCGGGCGAGAGTTCCTGCAGATAGAGCCAACGGTTCTGACCCAGCTCACAGCGGCGGCGATGCACGACATCTCCCACCTGCTGCGGCCCGCTCACCTCAGGCAGCTGCGGTCGATCCTGGACGACCCGGAAGCCAGCGGGAACGACAAGTTCGTCGCCGGCGACCTGCTCAAGAACGCCTGCATCGCGGCGGGCGGAATCCTGCCGATGTGCCAGGACACCGGCACCGCGATCGTGATGGGCAAGCGCGGCCAGCAGGTGCTCACCGACGGCCGTGACGAGGAGCACATCGCCCGCGGCGTGTACGACGCCTACACCAGGCTCAACCTCCGCTACTCCCAGCTCGCACCGCTCACGATGTGGGAGGAGCGCAACACCGGCAGCAACCTGCCGGCTCAGATCGAGATCTACGCCACGGCTGGCCAGGAATACCGATTCCTTTTCATGGCGAAGGGCGGCGGCTCGGCCAACAAGTCTTACCTGTTTCAAGAGACCAAGGCGGTGCTCACACCGGCCCGGATGGCCTCGTTCCTGGAAGAAAAAATAAGATCGCTCGGAACGGCCGCCTGCCCGCCGTACCACCTCGCCATCGTCGTGGGCGGCACCAGCGCCGAGTACGCGCTCAAGACCGCCAAGTACGCCTCGGCCAAGTACCTGGACGCGCTGCCGACGTCCGGCTCGATGGATGCGCAGGGCTTCCGCGATCTCGAGCTCGAGCAGCAGGTGCTGGAGATCACCCAGCGCGCGGGCATCGGGGCCCAGTTCGGCGGCAAGTACTTCTGCCACGACGTCCGGGTCATCCGGCTGCCCCGGCATGGGGCATCGTGCCCCGTCGCCATCGCCGTGTCCTGCTCCGCGGATCGGCAGGCCAAAGCCAAGATCAACGGGAACGGGGTATTCCTCGAGCAACTCGAAACCGACCCCGCGCAGTATCTGCCGGACACGGACCAGGCCGAGCTGGACGGCGATGTCGTGCGCATCGACCTGTCGCGACCGATGAGCGAGATCAGGGCCGAGCTGTCCCGGTACCCGATCAAGACCCGGCTGGCGCTGACGGGGCCGATGGTCGTGGCCCGTGACATCGCGCACGCGAAGATCAGCGAGCTCCTGGACGCCGGCCAGCCGATGCCGGCCTACCTGCGCGATCACGCCGTCTACTACGCCGGCCCTGCCAAGACGCCGGCCGGGTACGCGTCCGGGTCGTTCGGCCCGACGACGGCCGGACGGATGGACTCCTACGTCGACCGGTTCCAGGCAGCCGGCGGTTCTCTCGTCATGCTCGCCAAGGGGAACAGGTCAGCCGACGTGACCAGGGCATGCAAGGAGCACGGCGGCTTCTACCTGGGGTCGATCGGGGGCGCGGCGGCCAAGCTGGCGCAGGACTGCATCACCAAGGTAGAGGTGCTTGAGTACCCCGAGCTCGGCATGGAGGCCGTCTGGCGGATCGAGGTGCGCGACTTCCCGGCCTTCATCGTGGTAGATGACAAGGGCAATGACTTCTTCGCCGGCGTCACCGGGCCGAAGCAGCCGCTGCTGACGATCGGGTCGAAACTGGGCTGAGCAACGGGAGGATGTCGCGTGACGGAGCCAGCACCTGTCGGGGGGCCGTCGGGGAATGTCCCGCCGACTGTCAGGATCGAGCACGACTCGATGGGTGAGGTTGCAGTCCCGGCGGATGCGCTCTGGGGCGCGCAGACTCAGCGCGCCGTGCAGAACTTCCAGGTGTCCGGCGAGCCGCTGTCGCGTGACCTGATCGGCGCGCTCGCTTCGATCAAGAGCGCTGCCGCGGTCGTGAACGGCGAGCTCGGCGTGCTTCCAGCCGACCTGGCCGCTGCCATCCAGGATGCGGCCGCCGAGGTGGCCCGCGGCGACTACGACGACCAGTTCCCGATTGACGTGTTCCAGACGGGTTCCGGCACGTCCTCGAACATGAACGCCAACGAGGTCATCGCGACGCTCGCCAGCCGCCGCCTTGGCCGGCGGGTACACCCGAACGATCACGTCAACGCCTCCCAGTCGTCGAACGACGTGTTCCCGTCCGCAATCCACCTCGCGGCGGTGCGCCTGATCGTCACGTCGCTGCTGCCCGCGCTCAGTCACCTCGCTGACACGCTCGACGCGAAGGCGGCCGAGTTCCGCGACGTGGTCAAGAGCGGCCGGACCCACCTGATGGATGCGACGCCGGTCATGCTCGGCCAGGAGTTCAGCGGGTACGCGGCAGCCGTCCGGCATGGACTGCAGCGAGCGCGCGACGTGCTGCCGGATACTGGCGAGCTGCCGCTCGGCGGGACGGCGGTCGGTACCGGGCTGAACGCTCCGCCCCGGTTTGCCAGCGAGGTGATCGGCCGGCTCGCAGCCGAGCTGCAGCTGCCGCTGACCGAGGCGCCTAATCACTTCGAAGCGGCCGGCGCCAGGGACGGCCTCGTGGCGGCAAGCGGCGTGACCCGGACCATCGCGGTCAGCCTGTACAAGATCTGCAATGACCTGCGCCTCATGGGATCCGGGCCGCGGACCGGGCTGGCAGAGATCCGCATACCGGATCTGCAGCCAGGCTCGTCGATCATGCCGGGCAAGGTGAATCCCGTCATCTGCGAGGCGGTCTGCCAGGTGTGCACTCAGGTAATCGGCAACGATGCCGCGGTGGCTTTCGGCGGCGCGGCCGGCAACTTCGAGCTGAACGTGATGATGCCGGTCATCGGCCGCAACCTGCTGTCCTCGCTGCGGCTGCTGCCGGCCGCGGCCGTCGCACTCGCGGACAAGTGCGTCATCGGCATCGGCGCGAACATCGAGCGGCTGCGCCGGAACGCGGAGTCCTCCCCTGCGATCGTCACGGCGCTGAACCCGTTCATCGGCTACGAGGCCGCGGCCGCGGTCGCCCACGAGGCGCTAGAGACCGGCGCGACGATCCGCGAAGTCGTGATCTCACGTGGCCATTTGGCGAACGGCGAGATAACGCAGGAGCAGCTCGATAAGGCGCTGGACGTCGCCGCAATGGCGAGGCCGCAAGAGTAACAAACCCGACCCCTTCAGACGCTACGCTGTCGTCGGTCAAACTCACACCTTCCTCACAGGAGACTGAGAACCTCCTGTAGATAGGGTCCCGCCATGCACGCAGTTACAGGCACCGGTCGGCTTATCGCCGGCCGCTATCGCCTGCAAGGCCCTATCGGCCGGGGCGCGATGGGGATTGTCTGGCGCGGGCGCGATGAGCTGCTCGCCCGTGACGTCGCGGCAAAGGAAGTACAGATCACTGCGCACGCCTCGCCGGCTGACGCCGAGGCCATCTACCAGCGGACGCTCCGCGAGGCCCGGACGGCCGCGCGCCTGGCGCATCCGGGTGTGGTAACGGTATTCGACGTCGTCGAGGAGAGCGGCTCGCCGTGGATCATCATGGAGCTGGTCGAGGCCCGCTCCCTGGACCGGGTCATTACCGAGGACGGGCCGCTTCCGCCGCTGGAGGCAGCTGAGCTCGGCGGCCACCTGATCAGCGCACTGGCATCCGCCCACTCAGCCGGAGTGCTGCACCGGGACGTGAAGCCGAGCAACGTCCTGGTTACCAGAGATGGCAAGACGGTGCTGACCGACTTCGGCATCGCCACGTTCACCGAGGACCCCGGTATGACGCAGGCGGGAATGGTCGTCGGCACGCCCGGCTTCACCGCCCCCGAGCGGGTCCGTGGCGACTCGGCGACTCCCGCGGCTGACCTGTGGTCACTCGGCGCGACTCTGTACGCGGCCGTCGAAGGTCGCGGGCCGTTCGACCGGCACGGCGGCTCAACTGCCATTACCGCCGGAGTCGCCACGGAGAAAGCGCCGCGTGCGCCGTCCGCGGGGCCGCTCGGCCCGGTCATCGACGCCCTGCTGAGCCGCGATCCTGCCGACAGGCCCGACGCCACGACAACGGCGAGGCTGCTGGCCGAGGCGGCGACCGCAGCCAGAACTGGCGCACGGCCGCTGGGCGACGGGTGGCTTGCTGCCGAGGCGAGCACGGCCGAGGTCCGGAGCCGCGCTGATGGCCCGGCGGCTGATGCCAGCCAGACCAGGACCGGAACCACAGGCGCCGCAGAGGCTGCCCTGGCTGGCGATTCCGCGGTCAGTAGTACTTCGGCGGTTACTGGTGACGCCTCCCTCGGGGCGACTGCAGGCCAGGATGCCGCCGCCCGGAGAGGCGGCACCCAGCCGGGCGCGGGCAGGCACGCCGGGAGTTCGGCACCTGACGAGGCGGACACGGCCGGTCAGCAGCGCGCCGCATTCCTTGATCCGCCAGTCTTCGCCGAGCTCTCGATGCCGGAGACGACGGGGCTTGCCAGGGACGCCGATGCGGCCGGTACCGCGGGCGGCGCCCCGCCGGCGGTCCTCGGCGCGGACGGCGGCCCGGTGCTGTGGCAGCCGCTGAAGCCGGGCTCCGGCGAAACGCCGGGCGGCGGTGCGACTGGCGGCGGCTTCCAGCCTTGGACGGGCGGGCCTGGCGGCGGCAGGACGGGCGGGCCGTCCGGCCCAGGTGACGGCAGCGGAGGGGCGCGGTTCTGGCGACGCAACGGGCCTCCGGGACCGTCGTCCGGGCGCTGGCGCCTGATGGTGGCGGGGGCGGGCGTTGCCGCGATCGTGATAGCTGCCGTGATCGGCTGGAGCATCTACAGCCACACCCAGACCTCGGCGGCGCTGCACAACCTGACGCCGCCAACGATCGGCGGCGGCGGATCCAGCCCAGCCAAGGGACACTCTGCCGGCTCCAGCCCGGGCCACCGCCATGGCACCACCAAGCCGACGGTCCCCACCTCTCCCGCGCCGAGTGCGTCACAAGGGCACATACCGAGCGGTAAGCCTTCGATTACGCCGTCAGGGAAGCCCTCCGGCCACAGTAAGAGCCCTCGGACGAGCCCGTCGCCGTCTCCGAGCCCGTCGCCGACGCCCACCCCGACCCCCACGCCGACGCCGTCTCCGACCCCCAGCGCAACTGGGCCGGTGCTGCCGAAGGGATGGGTCTGGCACAAGTTCCCCCAGGCTCTGACGGGCACGGCGGCCGGCTTTAAGATCGGCCTCCCTAGCCCCTGGACGCAGAACTACACGGCCCTGATCGCACACCTCAACCAGCCAGCCAAGGGCTTCCACCTCAACGTCAACCTCGACCTGTGGACATACGTGAAGCCGCTGGCCGAGGCGAGGTACTTGCAGAAGACGTATGCGGCGACCTACAAGGGATACAAGAAGATCTTCGTCACCCCTGTCGGGTTCGCCAGCATCGGCGGCTTCCGTGCGGCTCCGGCGGCCGAGCTGAAGTTCAGCTGGCACCCGCTAACGGGCGGCACCTCCACGGAGCTGGTCCTCCTGGTGACGCTGGGGACCAAGTCCGGGAGCCAGCCGTACGCCTTCCACCTGTGGGCTCCGTCAGCCACCTTCGGCTCCGCCAGCGGTGTGCTCCACGGCGCAATCAAGACGTTCCGGCCGCTGCCCGCCTGAGCAGCCGGACCCGGATCTCGGCGTCGGCAACGGTCCCGACGGAGCCGTCGGCCACCGCTGCCGCCGCGCTTCCTTAGCCCAAGCCGACGCCAGCCCCAGCCCGTCGCCAGCTACCTCGCGCCCGCTGCCCGCCGGACTTAGTACCAGCCGTCGGCTTCCTCGTGGGCCCAGGCCCCGCACGGAGTGCCGTAGAGCGACTTGATGTAGCCCAGGCCCCACTTAATCTGCGTCGTCGCGTTGGTCTGCCAGTCCGGTCCTGCGCTGGCCATCTTCGAACCCGGCAGGGCCTGCGGGATCCCGTAAGCACCACTGGGGTTCTCTGCCTCGGCATTCCAGCCGCTCTCCTGTTGCCACAGGTCGTCCAGGCAGCTCCACTGGCTCTTGGCGAAGCCGTACGACGCCAGCAGCTTGTAGGCGATGCCCTGCGCGGTTGCCGGGGAGGGCGGTGGCCCGCTTGGAACCAGCGTGACTCCACCGCCGCCTGAGCTGCCAGCGATGGATACCGGCACCGTGCTGATCTTCGGTGTACTGGTCACGCTGAACGCTTCGGTGGCTGCCGTCTGCTGGATAACGTGCTCGCGCTCCTGCATCAGGACAAGGCCCGACTTGCCTGCCGACACTTGCGCAACAGCGGCGCCAAGCGGATCTGTAACCGAGCCAGGACGGCCTGTAATCACCAGCAGCGCAATGGCGGTCACCGCAACGGTCGCGGCAGCTGCAGTGACCATGAAGACGCCTACTCGCCTGCGCTTAGGACGCCTGGCTTTAGGCCGTCTCCGGTGCTGTGACAATGCGGTCCTTCCGTCGGCCATGCGCTGCCGGGCGGAACGCCCGGTGCGCGGACCGCTGCGGTACAGGGCAGCGAGTCGCGCGACGGCGGGGCCCGATTCCCAGCCTCCGCGGCCTAGCGCGAGTCCGACTGCCTCGGTCCCGGCGCCGTCGCCGCATAACGTTGCCAGAACTAGGCACGCCGACCAAGCGTTTCCGCCGAAAAAGCTGTGCCGGAAACACGTTATTGGTGTCACGCAGATCACAGTTTGGCAATACGTATTGTAACAATTACTCGGCGTAATGGCAGCAAGCTGTGATCACAGCACGCCCGCTCTGACGACTGCGACACGCCGAATGCCGGCGTGTCGCGCCAGGGTCAGCCATCAGTTTCGGGCGATATGTCGGTCCGGCTGGCCGTCCGTGCGGGCCCCAGGCTTCCGCGCATGCCCGCACTACGGCTAGCTTGTGTGGGCGGCGTCGGCCACGGCACGGGGCCTGGGCACGTACGAGGCAGGGACGGGAACATGAGCAACCCCAAGCACAGAGCCTGGACTCTGGGCCCCGGCGATGCAGAATCCCTGGTGGCCGAGGCACGTAAGGCCCTGTTCGTGATGGTGGGCTTCCTGGCCATTCTGTGGATCGTCCAGCTCGCCAACTTCGCCGACGGCTACCGCCTCGACCACTACGGGATCCAGCCGCGCGACCTGGCAAGCCTCCCGTACATCCTGACGGCCCCGTTCCTGCACGTGAGCTGGACGCATATCGAAAGCAACTCCGGTCCGCTGTTCATCTTCGGGTTCCTGGCCGCCTACCGGGGCGTTGTGCGCTTCCTCTGGCTGACCTTGCTCGTCATCGTCACCAGCGGGCTGGCATCGTGGTCCTTTGGCGACGCCCACACCGTCGGGGTGGGCGCCAGCGGTGTGGTCTTTGGTTATCTCGGTTACATCCTGGTCCGCGGCTTCTTCGACCGGCATGGCATCGACATCATGATCGGCGCGGTGATGGCACTGTGCTTCGCCTACCAGTTCACGGTCCTGCTGCCGCAGGCCGGAATCGGCTGGCAGGACCACATCGGAGGCCTGGTCGGCGGCGTCCTCGGCGGATGGTTCTTCCGGGACCGCGGCGCTGCGGTGAGCAGTCCGTCCCGCCTGCGCCACAAGGCGGGCAAGATCGCGTCAGGGACGGTCGCGCCAGCTGGGGCAGCTGCCAGCGCCAGCGGGGCCAAGCCAGCGCAAGGCACAACAGGCATGTTTGCCGGGCCACGGGCGGACCTGCACCAGCAGCTGGACGACCTCGGCCTCTAGCCGCCGACATCCACCAGCTATCCCGCTGGTGGCGCGTTCGCTGCCGCGCGTGGTGACAATGGCGATCACCGTCAGACTGCGGTTTAGGCGCAAACGTTGCGCCTTGACCGAATTGACCGTTGGTCATTCAGGCTGGCCGGAAGCAGGGGACAGGTATGAGCTAAGCATCCCTCTCGATCGCAGCGTGGCCGGGCGGCCGGTAGATCGCATCCGCGCTCTGCGCTAGTGCAACCATCTCGCGGAGCTGCTCCTGAGTGCCGCCTGCCTGCGCCCGGCGGCGGCCGGGGCCGCTCCCGCGCCCGGCGATCAGGCCGATCATCAAGAGGCGCCGATCCGAACGGGCTCAGCCAGATGCCAAGGGACGCAGCCTCACCCGCTCCCGCTACTAGCCAGCCATACCGTCAGCAGCGACATCCAAACCGGGCCAGCGGGCAGCCCGGATCCGACTGCGCCACCGCGTGAGGAGCTCCTTCACCTTTTCTGGCGCGCGCAGTGACCGGCGGAACGATCACGGAACAGCGCGCCAGATTGCCCACGACACCGAGCGCGCTGCCCGGACGTTTGCTCACTTCAGCAGCTGGCGGGCCATCACCATGCGCTGGATCTGGTTCGTTCCCTCGTAGATCTGGGTGATCTTTGCGTCCCGCATCATCCGCTCGACCGGGTAGTCGCTGACGTATCCGTACCCGCCGAGCAACTGGACAGCGTCGGTGGTGACCTCCATGGCCACGTCGGAGGCGAAGCACTTGCAGGCGGACGAGATGAATGTCAGATCCGGTGCCCGGTCGCCCTGCATGGCGCGCTCGGACTTGGCCGCGGCAGCGTAAGTGAGCTGCCGCGCGGCCTCGATCTTCATCGCCATGTCGGCGAGCATGAACTGCAGCCCCTGGAACTCCGCGATCGCCTTTCCGAACTGCTTGCGCTCCTTCACATAGCCCGCGGCGTAGTCGAGCGCGCCCTGGGCGATGCCAAGCGCCTGAGCGGCGATGGTGATCCGGGTGTGGTCCAGCGTCGCCAGTGCGGTCTTAAAGCCGCTGCCCTCGGCGCCGATGATCCGGTCGGCAGGAATCCGGCAGTTGTCGAAGTACAGCTCCCTGGTCGGCGAGCCCTTGATGCCGAGCTTGTGCTCGGGCGCGCCGAAGCTGAAGCCGTCGTCAGCCTTGTCCACCACGAACGCCGAGATGCCGTTCGCGCCGGCCGCCGGGTCGGTGACCGCCATGACGGTGTAGTACTGCGACACTCCGGCGTTGGTGATCCAGCGCTTGGTGCCGTTCAGGACGTAGCTGTCGCCGTCGCGGACCGCGCGGGTCCGCATTGCGGCCGCGTCTGACCCGGCTTCGGGCTCCGACAGCGCGTAGGAGAACATTGCCGCACCGCTCGCCACCGGCGGCAGGAACTTCTGCTTGACCTCGTCGGAGGCCGATAGCAGCAGAGGCATGGTGCCCAGCTTGTTCACCGCCGGGATCAGCGAGGAGGAGGCGCATGCCCGGGCGACCTCCTCGATGACGATCGCCGTGGCGAGCGCGTCCGCGCCTGGACCGCCGTACTCCTCCGGGATATGGACCGCGTGGAAGCCGTTCTTGACCAGCGCGTCATGAGCTTCCTGTGGGAACTCGGCTGCCTCGTCCACCTTCGCAGCAAATGGCGCTATCTTCTCGTCAGCCAGGTCACGGACCGCCTCGCGGAGCGCCTCGTGCTCTTCTGACAGGGCAAACGCCGGAAAGTCATTGCTCATGCCCCCGATCGTAGGACTTCCTACTGAGTGCGCCAATCCCGCGGTGGTCGGCGTTGACCTGCCGGGCCGGGGCGGGATGATGGGCCGATGAGCAAGGCCGCCGAGCTGCTGACACCGGCCGGTGCAGAGCTACTCGGCCGTCTGGCCGGCCTCGATGTGACGCCTGACCTGGCGCTGCGGCTAGCCACCGAGTTCCGAGGGCAGTACCCGGCCGGGCTGGTCGCTGCTGCCCTGACTCAGCAATCGCTGCGGTTCGCCGCTCAGGAGAAGTTCAGCCGGGCGAGCGAGATGTATTTCACCAGGGCCGGGCTGGAGCAGGCCTCCGGCGAGCAGGCCGCGGCCCACAGCGCCGGCCGGTTCGCGGGCTCAAGCTTGGTTGCTGACCTGTGCTGCGGCATCGGTGGAGACCTGACCGCGCTGGCCTCGGTCGCCCGCCAGGTCGTGGCCGTAGATGCTGACCTGGAGACTCTCGCGTTCGCGATGCGAAACGTGGCGGTGATGGGTGCATCCGGTCTGGTCGCGGGAGTCTGCGCCGACGTACGCGGCTTGCACCTGGCCGGGTTCGGGGCTGTTTTCATCGACCCGGCCCGCCGGGCGGGCGGACGCCGTCTGCGCACCGGCGACTCCGAGCCGCCACTGGACTGGTGCTTCGGCCTCGCGCGCCAGGTCCCGCGCGTCTGCGTGAAGGCTGCCCCTGGCCTGCCACACGACCTGGTGCCCGCCGGCTGGGAAGCGGAGTTCGTCGCTCTCGGCCGCGCCCTGAAGGAAGCGCTGCTCTGGTCGCCGGCCTTCGCAACTGCGCGGCGGCGGGCTACCGTGCTGCCGGTCGACGGCACCCAGGTAGGCTGCTGCACGCTGGTGGCCAGCGCCGAGGAGCCTGCGCCAGTGTCCGAGCCTGGCGCGTACCTACTCGACCCTAATCCGGCCGTGACCAGGGCGGGCCTCGTCGCCGATCTCGCACACGAGCTGGGCGCATGGCAGATCGACCCGATGATCGCCTTCCTGTCGGTCGACCAGCCCGTGCGCACCCCGTTCGCCCGGACGCTCCGCATTCTTGAATCGATGCCGTGGCACGAGCGCGAAGTGGGCAGGAAGCTGCGCCAGCTCGGCGTCGGCACGGCCGACATCCGCCGCCGCGGGCTTGCGGGTGACGTCCAGCAGATCCACCGCCGGCTGGCCCTCCAGGGAGACAGGAGCGCCACGATCGTCATCACGCGCCGGAACGACCGCCCCTGGGGCCTCATCTGCGAGCCAGTACTGCCATCTGCTGACCGCTGACCGCTGACGGCTGGCGGCTGGCGGATCTCATCCTGCCGCAGCGCCGCCTCGACCCCCGACCTTGGAGCCCGGCCAGGTCAGGCTGCCGGTCCGGGCGCAGTTCCCAATCGAATCCCGCGTCTGAAGGCTGCCCGGATGGTTGCCGCTACCTGCGTCTGTGTGAAGAAGACATCGGTCCATCCGAAGTGCACGACCTCATACCCGGCTTCCCGCAGTTCAGCGTCGCGGCGCAGCTGAAATGTCGCCTCGAAACGGTTGTCGTACTTCATCTCTCCGTCTGCCTCGGCGATGGTACGAAATTGCTTCCAGTAGAAGTCGACCCTGGCGATGATCCGGCCGTCCGTACCCAGGACCGCCTGCAGCTCTGGTGGCGGCAGACCGCAATCACGGAATGCGACCCGGGCGATGGACTCGAGAGGCGACTCCGAAAGCGCGTCGGCAAATGCCACGACCTCGGCCGCCCGTTGCACACCTGGTCAGCGACGGCAGCCGGCGACGACCGCCTGCAACTCCGCCTTCGTTGACAGTTTCCGGCGGAGTGCCGGATCAGCAGCGACGACGCCTGCCCGGAAAGCTGACATCCTGGCCAGGTCGACTACCGTCCTGGCGGCTGTTGTCACTGGCACTCCGCCGCACTGTCCGAGGTGCTGGGCTGGCAGCGCTGCAGTGTGCACCCGTACTCCTGGCCAGCTCTTCCGGCTCCCGCTCCCGGGCCTGCGCGTTATCGCAATCTCGCGAGGAGGCTTGCCCAGCAGATCAAGGCCCAAGAGCCGGGCCGCGGTGTGATGACTCGCCGCTGAGCCTGGCCCGAGCGATGCCAGGGTAGCCGCTGCTTCCAGTGCCAGCTCGCCTCTATCCGTCTTCCCCACGGACCCGGCAAGGTTGGTAGCCGCATAGACCCCGCGATGCAGCCGTGTCAATTCGCCTCTTAGCACTCCGCTTCTAATCTGCGAGGTGGAGAGGCCGGCGGACAGCAGCTCGGCGGTCGTCACAATATTCGCTAATCGGCTGATTTTCTCGGGACGATCCTTCGCCATAGAGGCCAGGATGCCCGTCGCCTCAGACATAGCACCCGCTCCAGCGCTCGGCTGGCACCTTTTATGGCGTATAGCCGATTTATTCTGCACGGAGTGGGTGCAAAGTCGGTGGGGCTGGTCATAAAAGCCGCAAAAGTACAAGCGCCAGCAACGTTTAGAGCTCGGCGCCGGATCCGGTGGGCGGATGCGGCTGGTGGCCGGAGCGCAGTACGCGCACTGTCGCCCGCAGGGCCTCTCCTTTGGCCTGGGCCGCCGAGCGCAGCTCAGCCTGGAACTGGGACATGCGCTCCGCCAGCGCCGGATCCCCGACAGCAAGGATCCGGACCGCGAGCAGGCCGGCGTTGCGGGCCCCGCCGACGGCGACGGTCGCGACCGGGATCCCGGCAGGCATCTGGACGATGGACAGCAGCGAGTCGAGCCCGTCCAGGTGCTTCAGCGGCACGGGGACCCCGATCACCGGCAGCGGCGTGACCGACGCGAGCATGCCAGGCAGATGCGCTGCGCCGCCTGCCCCGGCGATGATGACCTTGAGGCCGCGTCGGGCTGCGGCCTGCCCGTAGCTGAGCATGTCAGCCGGCATCCGGTGTGCGGACACCACGTCGACCTCCGACGGCACACCGAACTCATCCAGGACCTCGGCAGCGGGCTGCATCACCGGCCAGTCCGAGTCGCTGCCCATCACGACGCCCACGACCGGGCGGACGTTCATGCCCGTGCCCCCTCGGTGGCCATTGGTTCAGCCGCCGCTTCCTCATCGCCGGTGGCGAGGTAGTTAGCCGCCCGCCATGCCCTGTCACGCACCTGCGCGAGCGAGCTGCCAAGCGCTGTCACATGGCCTACCTTGCGGCCCGGCTGCACCGGCTTGCCGTACAGCTGCACCTTGAGTGCGGTGTCGGCCGCCATTACGTGGTTCAGCTTCCCGTACAGATCCGGGTCAGTCCCGCCGAGAATGTTCGCCATCACGGCCGCCGGGGCCGCCGGCACCGTCGAGCCCAGCGGAAGATCCAGCACGGCACGTAGATGCTGCTCGAACTGCGACGTCCTGGCTCCCTCGATCGTCCAGTGCCCGGTGTTGTGCGGCCGCATGGCCAGCTCGTTCACCAGCAGGCCCCCGGACCGGGTCTGGAACAGCTCGACCGCCAGCAGGCCGGTGACATCCAGGTCCCGCGCCAGCTCGAGGGCAAGCCGCTGCGCGGCTAGCGCCATCGCCCCTGACAGCCGAGGAGCCGGCGCTAGGACCTCCACGCAGATGCCATCGCGCTGCACCGACTGCACAACCGGATAGACCGCGCCATGGCCACTGGGCGAGCGCGCCACCAGCACTGCCAGCTCGCGCTCGAACGGCACGTATTCCTCGACGAGCAACGGCAGCCCATACGAGAGCACCTCGTCGGCCTCCGCCGGGTTCCCGCAGACCCAGACGCCCCGTCCGTCGTAGCCGCCGGACGCGGCCTTCAGCACCACCGGCCAGTCGGCCCGATCAGCAAAGGCGACAACATCAGCGAGTGACGACACCGGCTCGAAGCGCGGGCACGGCACACCGAGGCCGGTCAGCCGCTCGCGCATGGTCAGCTTGTCCTGGGTGAGGCGCAGCGCCGCGGGAGCGGGCCGTACCACATATCCGGCCTGCTCCAGGGCTTCAAGCTGGGGCTGCGGCACGTGCTCGTGATCGAAGGTGACGACGTCGCAGCCAGCCGCGAACGCCAGCAAGTCCTCGGTCGAGCGGTAGTCGCCGAGCACAACGTCGGCGCACACCTGCGCCGCGCTCTCATCGGGGGCAGCGGCCAGCACCCGGAACCGGACGCCAAGTCCCACCGCGGCGGCTGCGGTCATCCGGGCTAGCTGGCCTGCTCCGACCATGCCGACAACTGGCTGCCGCCCGGCCTGAGCTGCGGCCTCGTGGTGTGCATCCCGATGATCCATTACCCGCCGTAGCCTACGGGCTCAGCAGGACGGTCGCGAAACCGTCGTCCGGTAGCTAGGCCGGTCCGGCGACGGCGGGCGGCTCAGGGTCACCGGTCGCGTGCGGCAGGAACAGCGCGAACACAGCAGGCCGCGGCCGGACCAGCACGACCTGGCCACCGTCAGCGGCGGCGATCGTCCGGGCCAGGGCCAGGCCCAGACCGGTCCCGTTCGGCGATCCGCTGACGCTCCGCTCGAAGATGCGCGGCGCCAGCTCGGTCGGCACCCCGCTGCCCTCGTCCCGGACCTCGACCACGACGGAACGCCTCGTGCGGGATGTCCTGATTGTGACGGTCCCGGCGCCGTGAACCAGTGCGTTGTCCAGCAGCGTGGCGATGACCTGCGAGGCACCGCCTGGCGTCGCGAATGCGAACAGCCCCTTCTCCCCCGCCACCGCGAGGCGCCGGCCGTGCCGCCTGAAGGCTGGCTCCCACTCCACCACTTGCTGGCCGACGATCTCGTCCACGCTGGCCACGGTCGGGACGCCGGTGGCGGTGCGACGGGCCCGGCCGAGGAGCTGGCCCACCACGTCCGCCAGCCGCTCGGTCTGGGCCAGCGCGGCTGCACCTTCCTCGCGTACCACGTCGGGGTAGTCAGCCGCAGCCAGCATTTCCTCGAGCCGCATCGACAGCGCGGTCAGCGGCGTCCTGAGCTGGTGCGACGCATCGACGGCGAAGTCGCGCTCGGCGGACAGCAGGTCGTTGATGCGCTGGACGGAGCCATCCAGGCCCTCGGCGACCCGGTCGAGCTCCTGGATCCCGTAGCGGCGACCGAGCGGACTGGAGTCACCGGACCCCAGCCGGTCGGCGGCGGCCGCGAGCTCCTCCAGCGGCCGGGTGGTCCGGCGTGAGTACAGCAGGCCCAGCACGACCGCGAGGCCGACGGCTACCAAGGCAACCGCGCCGACGAGCAGCAGCTCCTTGTCGAGGCTGCCGGACAGATAAGCATCGTTGGCGGCGACATAGACCCTGAAGTTGGTGGTGGAGTAAGTCGTGTCCCTGTACGGCCCAGACGGGAGCCTTCCCGTGTGCACGGGCGAGAGCGTGCGCCCGCTCGCCGTAGTCTCCCAGACTTTGACATACCGGTCAGGGTCAGAGGCCGTTTGCAGGACCGGGATGGGCAAGCCCGTCGGGGCATCCTGCTGATACCGGTGCTGCAGGTTTTTGGCCACCAGCTGAGCGTCGTGCAGGAGCTCCTGGTTCGCGTTGTCAACCTGCAGGCGGGTGAGCACGAACGCCAGCGGGACGCCAAGGGCCAGGACCGCGACTACCGCCACGGCGAGCATCGAGATCAGCAGCCGCCGCTGCATCGTTCCCGCTCCAGGTCGTCAAAGCCTGCCGCCATCAGCCCCTACTGCACTTACCCGGCGTCAGTCGCCGCGCTCGAACCTGAAGCCGACACCGCGGACCGTCGTAATGTACTGGGGGCTGTGCGCGTCGTCGCCCAGCTTCCGGCGCAACCAGGAGACGTGCATGTCGAGCGTCTTCGTGGAGCCCCACCACTTGCTGTCCCACACCTGCCGCATGATCTGCTCGCGAGTCACCACCTTGCCGGCCTCGGCAACCATCAGGGCAAGCAAGTCGAACTCTTTCGAGGTTAGCTCGATTTCGGTCTCGCCTAGCCAGGCCCGGCGCGCGTCGGTGTCGACGCGCACGCCCTGCACCGTCTTGGTTTCCGAGGCGCCGCGCCGCAGCAGCGCCCGGACCCGGGCGAGCAGCTCGGCTAGCCGGAATGGCTTGGTCACGTAGTCGTCGGCGCCGGCGTCCAGGCCGATCACCGTATCCACCTCGTCCGCTCTCGCGGTCAGGATCAGAACCGGAACCGACTGCCCGGACGACCTGATACGCCGGCACACCTCGAGCCCGTCAATCCTGGGCAGGCCGATGTCGAGCACGATGAGGTCGATGCCGCCATTCCTGGCGGCCTCGAGGGTACCGGGGCCGTCGGCGGCCACGTCGACTTCGTATCCCTCACGGCGGAGGGCACGGGCTAGTGGCTCGGAGATTGCCGGGTCATCTTCGGCGAGCAAAACGCTGGTCATGAGATTGATGGTAGGGCCACCTGAACGTTTTCTGACCGCTTCACGCACCCGCCGCCAATGTCTTGCCCCCCGCTTGACCTTGACTTGCGTATTCCAGGGCAGCTTTGGGCGGGATTCAGACGGGAGTTACCCCATGCCTTCGACGCGAGAATGAACGGTCTTTGCCGCGGGCGGCCGCAAACCGGCGGATCAGCTGGGCCCGCAAATCCTCCGGCTCGACCACGTCGTCGACGACCAGTTCGCCCGCCAGCCGGAGCACATCGATGTCGGCCTCGTACTCAGCCCGCAGCCGGCGGATCTCCGTCTCCCGCTCGTCCGGCGAGCCAAGCGCCGCGAGCCGGTTGTAGTAGACCGCGTTCACAGCTGCCTCCGCGCCCATCACCGCGATCTTGGCGGTCGGCAGCGCCAGCGTCGCGTCGGGCTCGAAGCCGGGCCCCGCCATCGCGTACAGACCCGCCCCGTAGGCCTTCCGGACGATCACGCAGATCTTCGGCACGGTCGCCTCGGACACCGCGCTGATCATCTTTGCACCGTGCCGGATGATCCCCTGCCGCTCCACCGCAGTTCCAACCATGAATCCGGGAACGTCGGCAAGGAACAGCAGCGGCACATTGAACGCGTCGCAGAGCTGGATGAATCTCGTTCCCTTGTCTGCAGAGTCCACGAACAGCACGCCGCCCTTAAACATCGGGTTGTTGGCTACCACCCCCACTGGCTGGCCGTCCAGCCGGGCGAAGCCGACCAGAAGCTCGCGCGCCCAGAGCGCGTGCACCTCGAACAGCGAGCCGGAATCCACGATCCCGCGCACGTAGCGGCGCATATCGAAGGTCTGCCGCTCGCTGACGGGCACCATAGCCCGCAGGTCCATGGGATCGGGCTCGCGAGCGACAGCGGGCGGCGGCGGCTGCTGCCAGTTGCGCGGGAGGTAGGACAGATACGAGCGGACCGCCCCGATGGCCTCGGCCTCCGATCCGGCCAGGAAATGGCCCACCCCCGAGACCGAGCAGTGCATCCGCGCGCCGCCCATTTCCTCCAGCGTTGTCTGCTCGCTGACGACCATCTCGACCATCCGGGGGCTGCCGAGATACATGGAGGCGTTGCCGTCGACCATTGCCACGAAATCGCAGAACGCCGGGATGTAGGCGCCGCCCGCCGCGGACGGGCCGAACAGCGCGCACACCTGCGGGATCGAGCCCGACGCGCGGACCTGAGTATGAAAGATCTTGCCCGCTCCGCGCCGGCCGGGGAACATCTGGACCTGGTCAGTAATCCGCGCTCCGGCAGAGTCGACCAGGTAAATCATCGGCAGCCCCGCGTCATACGCCCGCTCGATCATGCGGATGATCTTCTCGACGGTGCGCGCGCCCCAGGAGCCTGCCTTCACCGTCGAGTCGTTGGCCATGAGTGCAACTGGCCGCCCGTCGATGGAGGCGGTTCCGGTGATCACCCCGTCGGCAGGCAATCCGCTCGCCAGCACGTTGGCGAACGCCCCGTCCTCGGTGAAGCTGCCAGCGTCGACAAGCAGCTCGATCCGGTCCCTGGCGAAGAGTTTGCCCTGCGCGGCGGCCTGCTGGTGATACCGTTCCGGCCCGCCCTTCGCGATCCTGGCCCGGACCTCGGCCAGATCCGGATGGCCCTGGCCGGCTGGCTCTGCTGCGGTGTCCTCTGCTGTGCTCACGCTCGCGAGCGTACGACAAGCATGTCGGGGCGGCTGGAGTGGAGGGCAGCCGCCCCGGCACACGTCAGTGGAGGTGCAGGCTGACGCCGAGGAGCACCAGGGGCCACAAGAAGATCGCCAGCAGCAGGGACAGCACCAGCTTGAGGATGTGAACGGTGAGGTAGCTCCGCTCCCACGCAACGACGATCCCGATGATGACCCAAATGATGAAGAGCCAGCTGTACCTGCGGCCGCTTAGTATCGCCATCTTTTTGACTCCGATCGGCCTGCCGAATTGTTTGCGACGATCAGGTCACCGGGAAAGCGAAAATTAAACATTGCACAGCGGCCGGGCACGCCTTTCCCGGCGCGCTCGCGAACGCGGCTCAGCTAAGCACTAATAACACGGGAACGCGGCCCGGCCCGCAGCACCTGCGACGGCAGCTGGCGGCCGATGATGCGCTCAGCGTCCGCAGCGGCGTCGATGAGTGCCGCCAGGTCAATCCCGGTCTCGACGCCCATGTCCTCGACCATGTGGACGAGCTCCTCGGTGGCAATGTTGCCAGTAGCGCCGGGCGCGTAGGGGCAGCCCCCGAGACCTCCGACCGAGGCGTCGAAATCGGAGACACCAAGCTGGAGCGCGGCAAGCACGTTGGCGAGGCCGGTGCCCCTGGTGTTATGGAAGTGCAGGTTCAGCTCGGTGTCAGGGCGCTGCGAGCGGAACTCCCCCACCAGCCGCTGGACGCGGCCCGGTGTCGCCATCCCGGTCGTGTCGCCGAACGAGATGGTGTCGGCGCCATCGGCCACCGCCCGGCTGGCAGTCGCGACCACCCGCTCGACCGGCACGTCGCCCTCGTACGGGCAGCCCCAGGCGGTGGAGATGATGACCTGGCAGGTAGCGCCGCGGTCGTGAGCAAGCGCGATGATCTGCGCAATGTCGTCGAGCGACTCAGCTGTGCTGCGGTTGACGTTCTTGCGGTTATGCGTGTCGGAGGCGGAGACGACAGCCTCGATCTCCGTCAAGCCACTATCCAGCGCCCGGACTGCGCCGCGCAGGTTCGGCACCAAGGCCGAATACCTGACGGACGGCGCCCGGTGGATGCCCTGCCATACCGCGTCCGCGTCGGCCATCTGCGGGATGGCGGCGGGATGAACGAACGAGACGGCCTCGATCCGCTCGACACCCGTACCCGACAACCGGTCGATCAGCTCGATCTTCGCCTGCGTCGGAACGGGGTCCTCGTTCTGCAAACCGTCCCTCGGGCCGACCTCACGAACCGATATCTGACGGGGCAGGTCTGACACAAGCGCCTCGTTCCTGGAAAGGTCGTTGCCTGCCCAGGCTATCCGGGCAAGGGCGGCCTGCTTTCCCTGGTGACCTCCTGGCGCGATTCATGCTCACGGTACAGGCGGTCCTGCTCGTTCTCGACCAGCTGGAACAGCGTGGCCTGCACGTCCTGAACGTGCGGGATCTCCGTCAGCACTAGCTGGCCGCGCTCGCCCGGCGACTCGACCACCAGGCGACCGCAGCCGAGCAGCCGGTCGAGCAGCCCCTGCGAGAACGACACATCGCTGATCTTGGAGAGCGGGAAGTCCCGGCCGCTCCTGGTGAGTATCCCGGCGCGGAGCCGCAGGCGCCGGTTCGTCAGCTCATAGCTCGTCGTCCGCCAGCGGAGCAGCGGCCGTGCGACCCAGAGGATCACGATCACGAGCGCAATGACGGCGAGGGCGATCCGGGCCGGGCCAGAGTCCCTGGCCGCGGAGATGAAGAGCAGGAGCGCGAGCAGCCCGACAACCGTGGCGGCCAGGATCAGCAGCGGGCCCAGCACAGTCTTCCAGTGCTGATGCAGCCTCAGGACGAGTTCCTCACCCTCGGAGAGACCGGACGCAGTGCCCATAACCCCCATCGTGACACACAGGGGCTCCGCCCCGTGGACCCCTGAAAAACCACCGACGGAGGACAACCCCGTCAACCCCCGAAGACCAGCATTCGGATCCGTTAGATCAAAACCGAAGATCAACCGCCGCTCCGCGGCGGCTGCGGCGGTCGCACATGCACCACATCGCCGGCGCTCACGGCGCGTGTCGCGCCGTCCGAGCTGACCAGCAGGCGGCCCGCGCCGTCGACGTCCACGGCGCGGCCGGTCAGCACAACGCCGCCGGGCAGCTCGACCCGGACGTCCTGACCGACAGTGACGCAGCACCGGAGGTAGCCGGCCCTCAGCCCGGACGCGTCAGCATCTCCGGGCGGCGAGGTCTGGCACCAGCGCAGGTACCACTGCTCGAGCTCGCGCAGTGCCGCAACCAGGATGGCCTCCCGATCCAGGCCGGGCGCGCCCGCTAGCCACAGCGAGGTGGCCTGAGGCGATGGCAGCTCGGCCTGGCTCGCGCTGACGTTAAGGCCGACGCCAGCCACGATCGCGTCGCCAGCCTGCTCAGCCAGGATGCCTGCCAGCTTCCGGCTGTCACCCGGCGTGCCGCCGCCAGCCAGGACATCGTTCGGCCACTTCAGGCTGGCCTGAAGACCGGCAGCATCCCGCAGCGCCGACGCAATCGCTACCCCGGTGAGCAGCGGCAGCCAGCTGCGCCGGGAGGGCGCGACCTCCGATGGCCGGAGGAGCACGGAGAAAAGGAGCGCAGACCCGGGCTGGCTGTACCAGCTGCGGTCGAGCCGTCCGCGGCCGGCTGTCTGCTCCTCTGCGACCAGCACAGCTCCGGCTGGCGCGCCCGCCCGGGCCTCGGCCAGGAGGTCCGCGTTGGTCGACCCGGTCCGCTCGAGCACGCGCACGCTGGTGAACAGGCGCGAACTGGCCAGCACCTGGCTGGCCAGCTCTGCCTCGCGGATCGGGGGGCGCGGCGGCGGCCGCGTCGGGCTGGTCACCGGACAACTCTCTCGCGCGCGCGGAGGTGCTCGCCAGCCGGGCCTGTCGGCGCCTGGCGATGGTTCTGCCCTAACCTGTCCGGCATGGCCACAGATGCATCCGAGCCGCGCGGACCTGAGTCCGCCGACACTGCTGACCTGCACACCACCGCCGGAAGGCTGGCCGACCTCGAGCGGCGAAGATACGAGGCGGTGCACGCGGGCGCCGCCCGGCAGGTCGAGCGCCAGCACGCTAAGGGCAAGATGACTGCGCGCGAGCGGATCGACGCGCTGCTTGACCCCGGCTCATTCACAGAGTTCGACGAACTGGCGCGGCACCGGGCCACGGACTTCGGCATGGCACGGAACAGGCCCTATGGCGATGGTGTCGTGACCGGGTACGGGACGATCGACGGCCGGCCGGTCGCAGTGTTCAGCCAGGACTTCACCGTCAATGGCGGCTCGCTCGGCGAGGTCTTCGGCGAGAAGATCGTCAAGGTGATGGACTACGCGCTGAAGACCGGCTGCCCGATGATCGGCATCAACGACAGCGGCGGCGCGCGGATCCAGGAGGGAGTGGTCGCGCTCGGCCTCTACGGGGAGATCTTCTACCGGAACGTGATCTCCTCCGGAGTCATCCCGCAGATCTCGCTGATCATGGGACCATGCGCGGGCGGCGCCGTCTACTCCCCGGCCATCACGGACTTCACCCTGATGGTGGACAAGACCTCGTACATGTTCATCACCGGTCCCGACGTGATCAAGACGGTCACCGGCGAGGAGGTAAGCCAGGAGGATCTGGGCGGGGCGCACGCTCACAACGTCAAGTCCGGCGTGGCGCACTATCAGGCCGCCGACGAGCAGGACTGCCTGGATTTCGCCAGGGACCTGCTGTCGTACCTGCCGTCCAACAACCTGGACGAGCCGCCGGCTGGCCCCGTCGGAGGCGGTACAGGCGCCGAAGACCCGGCCGCGGCGCTTGAGCTCACCGACGAAGACGCTGAGCTGGACACGCTGATCCCCGATTCGCCGCGCCAGCCCTATGACATGCACGCCGTCATCGAGCATGTGCTGGACGGCGGGGAGTTCCTCGAGATCCAGGCCGGGTTCGCCCAGAACATCGTGGTCGGCTTCGGCCGGGTCGACGGCATGTCAGTCGGCGTGGTCGCAAATCAGCCGATGCACTCGGCGGGCACTCTCGACATCGACGCCTCGGAGAAGGCTGCCAGGTTCGTCCGGACCTGTGACGCCTTCGGCGTACCTGTGCTGACGTTTGTCGACGTGCCGGGCTTCCTGCCGGGCACCGGCCAGGAATGGGGCGGAATCATCCGCCGGGGCGCCAAGCTGATCTATGCGTACGCCGAAGCGACCGTACCCAAGATCACGGTTATCACCCGGAAGGCGTACGGCGGCGCCTACGACGTCATGGGCTCGAAGCACCTGGGCGGTGACATCAACCTGGCCTGGCCGACAGCCCAGATCGCGGTCATGGGGGCCGACGGGGCGGTGGACATCCTCTACCGGCGCGATCTGGCTGCCGTCGAGGACGCGAGCGAGCGAGCCGACCTGCGCAGGCAGCGGATCAGCGAGTACGAGGACACGCTGTTCAACCCGTACATCGCGGCCGAGCGGGGCTACGTGGATGCCGTCATCAGGCCAGCCGAGACACGATCCCAGGTGACCCGCGCCCTGCGGGCGCTCCGGACAAAGCGGCAGACGCTTCCGCCGAAAAAGCATGGCAACATTCCGCTCTGACGCGGCAACTCACCAGGGCGGTAACGCCGGATCGTGACCGGCTGGTTGCGCTGAGATACCAGCTTCCGTGAGCTCCCGGCCCACGAGACCGATTAGAGTCATCAGTACTATGACCGAAACTGGCCCGCCGCTGCCGCCGTTGTCGCGTTACGCGATCATGGTCGACGTCGGTTACATCTACGCCTCGGCGGGTGAACTGCTGTTCGGTGCCACCTCGCGGCGCGAGTACCGGGTGGACGCCGACAAGCTGATCCAGGGCCTTACCCGGCACGCCGAGGACCAGGTCAGAGGCGAGCTCCTGCGGATCTACTGGTATGACGCGGCGAGAGACCGGGTTCCGACGATCGACCAGCGGGTAATCGCCCAGATGCCCTGGGTCAAGCTGCGCCTGGGGAACCTGAACACGCGCGGCCAGCAGAAAGGCGTGGACGCCCAGATCCGCGCCGATATGGAAGCGCTGGCCAGGCACCGCGCCATCACCGACGCGATCCTGGTCGCGGGAGACGAGGACATGGTCCCCGCGGTGGAGGCGGCTCAGGCTTTCGGTGTCCGAGTCCATCTGTGGGGCGTCGAGCCGCCGTACGGCACGAACCAGGCCGAGCGCCTGGTCTGGGAGTCGGACACCGTCGACGTGCTGGAGCGGTCATTCGTCGAGCCGTTCTTCACGCGGCAGCTCACGCAGGAGCCCGCTGCGGGCGCGGAGCGCGGTCCGGTCCGGGTCGGTCAGCAGGCTCCGGCGCCGAGCGCCCAGGCGCCGTCACCGGCCCAGGTGTTCGGCGAGCGGCACATGAGCCGGCCGATGTCACGGCCGCTGCCGATTACCCACCTGACCTCGACCCGGCTCGGCCCTGATCGGGAGCGCGTCGAGGAGGCGGGCGAGCATGTGGCGCAGAAGTGGATCCTGACCCGAGGCGAGGACAACATCCGCGACCTGCTGCCTGGCCCGATCCTGCCGCCGGTTATCGACAAGGAACTCCTGGTCGATGCCGAGAAGGAGCTGGGCCTGTCCTTGCGCGCCTATCAGGAGGCAAGGGAATGGCTGCGCGACGCCTTCTGGGCTAGAGTGCACCGCCAGTTCGGCCTTGGCGTCGGCAAGTCGAAGGGTTAGCTGACAGTCGTGCCCGCGCATCCCCCGTCCGGTGCACATGCCGCCGGCCGCAGCCGGGACCGGTCTTGCAGGTGGTTCGCGGTGAGCTCACCGCGGCCGAGCTTGCCGCCGTTCTCGTCGTGCTTGGCGGCCGGTCCAGTCAGGTGGACACCCCGGATGCGAGGCCGCAGCGCTCCGCATGGGCGGCTAAGGGCCGGGTGATGCGTCCGCCGGTCATCGCCGGACCTGGCGCCTGGCGAGCAAGCGCCCTGCCGGGCGGCTAGCCAGCGCAGCTGAGAAACGCGAGCTCACCGAGCCAGTTGCGCGCCTTGGGTTCTGCGACGCCGGCCAAGCGATACAGCGTAGGCCCGCGGACTGGGCAGTCCCGACATGTCTGATGGTGGCCGTTATGCAGGCAGGCCGGCCGATAGGCCGCGGAGAGCAGCTCTCACCTAGACTCCTCCACAGTCGAAATGAGGAGACGACGCACGTGCGCAAGGTCCTGATCGCCAACCGTGGTGAGATTGCAGTGCGGATCGTGCGGGCATGCCGTGACGCCGGGCTGGCCAGCGTCGCCGTCTATAGCGAAGCAGACCTTGACGCCCTGCACGTGACGATGGCCGATGAGGCGTACGCCCTAGGCGGTCAGACAGCGGGCGAGAGCTACCTGGACATCAGCAAGATCATCGCAGCGGCGGCTGAGAGCGGTGCCGACGCCGTGCACCCGGGGTACGGATTCCTGGCGGAGAATGCCGACTTCGCCCGGGCCGTCATCGATGCGGGACTCACCTGGATCGGACCGCCACCAGCTGCCATCGAGTCGCTCGGTGACAAGGTTCGGGCCCGGCACATCGCCAAGCAGGTGGGGGCTCCGCTCGCGGCCGGCACAGACGGCCCGGTCAGCGGCGCGGAGGAAGCGGCCGCGTTCGCAGCCGAGTACGGACTGCCGATCGCGATCAAGGCTGCCTTCGGAGGCGGCGGCCGCGGCCTGAAGGTCGCCAGGACTGCCGACGAGATTGCCAGCCAGTTCGAGTCTGCCGTGCGCGAGGCCGTGGCGGCCTTCGGGCGCGGCGAGTGCTTCGTGGAGAGGTACCTGGACAAGCCGCGCCATGTCGAGACGCAATGCCTGGCCGACGCGCACGGCAACGTCGTGATCGTCTCGACCCGCGACTGCTCGCTGCAGCGGCGACATCAGAAGCTGGTCGAGGAAGCGCCTGCCCCGTTCCTGTCCGCCGAGCAGGACAAGCAGCTGCGGACGGCGTCAGCAGACATCCTGCGCGCCGCCGGTTACGTCGGCGCCGGGACCTGTGAATTCCTGGTCGGCCAGGACGGCACGATCTCCTTCCTTGAGGTCAATACCCGGCTTCAGGTCGAGCACCCGGTCACTGAGGAGGTCAGCGGCATCGACCTGGTCCGGGAGATGTTCCGGATCGCCGACGGCGATCCGCTGACGTCCAGCGACCCTGAGATGCGCGGCCACTCGATCGAGTTCCGCATCAACGCCGAGGATGCAGGCCGCGGCTTCCTGCCTGCGCCCGGCAGGATTACTGGCTGGCGCCAGCCGTCCGGGCCAGGTGTGCGGCTGGATGCCGGTTATACGGCCGGCCAGACGGTCCCGCAGGCGTTCGATTCGCTCATCGCCAAGCTGATCGTTACCGGCGCCAGCCGTCAGCAGGCGCTGGAGCGCGCCCGCCGGGCTCTCGCTGAGTTCGAGATCGACGGCATGCCGACGGTGCTGCCCTTCCACCGGGCGGTGGTGAATGATCCGGCGTTCACTGACGAGCCGTTCCGCGTGCACACTCGCTGGATCGAGACCGAGTTTGCCACCGAGATCCCGCCATACGCAGGCAGCCCGGCCGCGCCGACCGAGGCTGTGCCGCGCGAGAGCATCACTGTCGAGGTAGGCGGGAAGAGGCTGGAGGTCACCGTTCCGGCCGGATTCGGCGTGAGTGGCGCCCCAGCGGCTACCTCCCCAGCGGCGCGCCAGCCCGGCAGGCGGCGCGGCGGCAAGGTCGCTGGCGGCGCGCCGGCCGGTGACGAGCTGGTGAGCCCAATGCAGGGCACGATCGTCAAGATCGTGGCAGCGGACGGCGAGCAGGTCGAGGCCGGCGATACGATCGTCGTCCTGGAGGCTATGAAGATGGAGCAGCCGCTGACCGCCCACAAAGCGGGGACGGTCTCCGGGCTGAGCATCGCCGTCGGCCAGACGGTGCCGGCCGGAGCCGTGATTTGCCAGCTGCGCTGATGGCCAGACTGCCAGGCGATCCCAGCGTTCTCGGCTGGATCAAGTTCGCGGCCGGTTTCCGGCTGCCTGACGAGAACCTTGACTGGGTCCGGCACGAACTCACCGACGCGGGCTGGCGCGCCAGAACCGTATGGCGGCACCTGGCAATCATCATCCCGATCTGCGTGCTCGTAGCCGCGGGTCTGCTCGTGCTGTCGCCCGCGCCAGCCTGGTTCGCGGTCATGATGGTCGCGCTGATCTTGTGCGGCAGCGTATTCACCGTCGCCGCCTACGGCGACGACATCCGTGCTAGCCGGCTACGGCAGCACGGCCTGGACGTGCCGGACGATCCGGATCTGGGCCACCCCACGCATTAGGGGCGTGACCAAGCCGTGCACTGCTAGCTGTGCGGGCGAGTAGACCGCAGCTCCACCGGACCGGCGTACAACTCGCATAGCCGCTGCAGTTCCCTGGCCTTATCGGTGAAGGACGGGTCCGAAGCCCAGGCTGTCACCAGCGGTGCCGGGAGCCGGATCCGCTTGTTATCAAGGCGCACGACGGTAACAGTAGCCAGCTCTGCTGGCGCGCCCGACGTCCTGCCCCAGACGGGGCTAGCCGGGCGGGGGCGCCCGCGACGGTACACAAGCGGCCCTCGCAGGCTTGCTGCACCGTAGCCCCCCACCTCGATTGCCCGCACCCGCGCTCCACGGCACTATCCGGTTGCGATACCGGCGGATCTCGATACCCGCAGGCGTCACGATTGTCTGGAACCGGCCGCGCCACGCGTATGAGACGCCGTAGCACACCGCGATTACCGCGGTGATCGAACCGACGACGTAGCCGATGGATGCCACGCTCCCGATGACCATCAGCGCCGCTGTCACGAGAAGGTACTGCACGAACCGGGCCAGGAACGGCCGCCGGTAGCCGGGCGCTGGCCGGTATGCCGCCGCTACCCCGTTGACCGGGCCATGTGCCCCATTGGCTGGGCTATGTACTGCGTTGAGCGCGCCGTTGACTGCGCCAGATGCGTCGTCCATCACCGGTAGCTTACTGCCGCTACTGGTGGATTCGGAAGCGTCTCGGTCCATTACTCGCAATTTGAGCGTTGCGCCCAATACCTGCGACTGTCCATTAACAATGCAAGCTGGCGCTAAATCCCACGGGTCAAGCATCCATCCATCAATGGCCCGGCGCGTCACGGTCACCGGTAAGGACAACATCAGGTACAACAGAACAAGGCTACGAACCCCCGGTCAATTAGGCGTTCAATACTCCGGGGAAATTGCGTGAGCGTGCACAAAGTTGGCGAACTGGAAGGCTTAGCTCTCGGGGGGCGACCGCCACCCACGGCTAGGAGACATACAGCATGGCACTCGCAGGCATGGCGCCCGATCGGCTCGGCCGAGTGCGCTGGCGACGGTTCGCGATCACGATGATCCCCGCGCTCGCGCTTGCCGTCATGCTGATGCTGCTCAGCACGCAAGCAGTCCTGGCCGTCTCCCTCAGCATCTCGGGCGAAGCCTTCACGGTCACTGCGGGGGTCTTGAGAGGCTACGGATTTGAGCAGTTCCCGGTAGTGGACCATTCGACTCTAAATGATCTGCCTGGCAACTCGAACCATAAGACTCTCATGTCAACCGCCATCCGCTCGGCAAAAATTAGCGACCTTTGCCAGAGCGTCCGGATTGGCCCCTTCACGATGGTTATCAGGGCTGGCGGTGGCAGGACGCCCGTTTCAGCGACTGATCTTGTCGTCGACGCGGATCAGTTTTCCGGGAATGCGACGTTCACGCATTTGAGCCAGGGCCAGGATGCCAGCACGCTCAACCAGGTGCCCGGTGTGCGGGGCTCGGCAGGGGCGTTTGCTCTTCAGGCTTCGAAGGTAAAGATCACCGATTTGCGCCAGCACGCGTACGCCACTACTGCGGGAACGTTCACACTCCCCGGGTTTAGCCTTCGTTTCGGCGGAAGCTGCCAATGATCCCTGATAGGGACCCTGCTGATGGCGGCGACTCAGGCGAGCGTGCCCGGTTGCCGCAGGGCCGCCCGCCGGAACGCGGCCTCCCGCCAGAACCCGGTCGTCCAGCCAGACCTCGTCCGCCTGACCGCGGCCGCCCTGCTCAGCCGGGCCAGCCACCACAGCGCGGCCAGCCACCACAACGCCGCCCGCCACAACGCGGCCGGCCGCCAGAACCCGGTCGTCCAGCCGGACCTCGTCCGCTGGAACGCGGCCGCCCTGCTCAGCCGGGCCAGCCACCACAACGTGGCCAGCCACCACAACGCCGCCCGCCGGAAGGCGGTCGGCTACCTGGCCGCGTCCGGCCGGCCGAACCCCGCCCGACTGATCGTGGTCGGGGGCTGCAGCGGGGCCAGCCACCACAACGCCGCCCGCAAGAACCCGGTTACCTGGCAGAACCCCGCCCGCAAGACCGCGGTCGCGCGCCGCAGGGGGGCCAGCCGTCGCTGCGCCGCCCGCCGGAACGCGGTCAGCTACCTGGCCGCGGCCGCCCGGCCGAACCCCGCCCGGCTGACCGCGGCCGCGCACCCCAGCGCAGCCAGCCACCACGGCGCAGCCAGCCACCACGACGCGGCCAATGGCCCCAGCGCCGCCCGCTAGAACCCGGTCGCCATCCACCCGAGCGCCACCGTGCGGCCGAACCCCGCCCGGCTGACCGCGGCCGCCCGCCTGAGCGCGGACAACTGCCCCCGCGCCGACGACCCGGACATGGCCTGCTGCCGCGAGGCATCCGGCCGCAAGAACGCCGGCCGCCTGTGCGCCGCCTCCCGGAAGGCAGCCGCCCGCACCAGCAGCGCCCGCCACAGCGCAGCCACCTGCCCGTACACCGCCCACTCGCGGCGGCTATGGCGGGATTGCTGAGTGACGCTCAGCTGACCTTCAGACTGTGGCGACGGACTCGCCCGTTCTGGGGCGGGCTCCTGACCATCGTCGCCGCGTGCGAGATCCTCAGCTCCGAGCAGGGCCCATTCCAGGTTGTCATCCATGTCGGGATCCAGGGGCTGGCCGGCGACCTGATTCCGGTGATGATGCTGCTGTGCGGAGTGCTCCTCTGGTTCAGCCCTGCTCAGCGGCACTTCTACTCGCTGCTCACGATCGTGCTAGCGCTCGGCTCCTGGGTTACCTCAAATCTTGGCGGATTCTTCATCGGCATGATGCTCGGCCTTGTCGGCGGTGCGCTGGCCTTCGCCTGGACGACTGTCTCCGACTGCCGGCCGCTGGAGTGGTCCGGCAGCAACCCGCGGATCGTGCAGGCGCCCGGCGGGCTGGAACTGGTAATACTGCACCCGACAGCCGTGTTGCCCCCTGCCGGTCGCGCCGACGAAATCCCGGTCGGCGCTCGCGCACTTCCCAGCCCGCACTTGCTAGCTCTGCCCGGAGGGCCTGACCCGAACGACCTCGCCGACGACACCTAGCCCGACTTGCTGATGATCTCGCTGGTGACCCATCGTGCGACCTTCTCGGGATACGGGGCCGGCAACCCCAGAACGATGTGCCGGAAACCGGCGTCGGTAGCCTCGGCGCTCGCGTCCCTGGTGTCGCCCGGATGGTCGTAGGAGACCGCCAGGAAGATCGATCGGGTGATCGAGGCAGGGTCGCGGCCTGCCTCGGCGCAGAAGCGGTCCAGCAGGGCGCTGCGCTGGACGGCGTCGTCGATGTCACCACCGGGGATGTTCCACACGTCCGCATGCTCTGCGACGACACGCAGCGTCGCGGTAGAGCGTCCCCCGATCACTACCGGCGGATGAGGTCGCTGGACCGGTTTGGGGTTGCAGAATGCTCCGGTCAGGTGGAGGTAGGTGCCGTCAAAGTCGAATGGCTCGGCCTCGGTCCACAGCCGCCGGATGACCACGCACGCTTCGGCGAGGCTGCCCACGGCGTCAGCGGCGTCATGATAGGGCAGCCCGTAGGCGTCATACTCGCGCCGGGCCCACGGGATGCTAGGCCGTGATCCGGCGCCGATCCCGAATTCGAGCCGCCCACCGGAGACAATGTCGACGGTCGCCGCAATCTTGGCCAGCATCGCAGGCGGCCGGAAGCGGTTGCTGGTCACCAGCAGCCCCAGGCGCAGCCGCTCGGTTTGTGCGGCGAGCGCGGGGAGCAGTGTCCAGCCCTCGAAGATTGGCCCAGCGGGGTCGCCGCCGATCGGCATCAGGTGGTCGAACAACCACGCATGCTCGATCTGCGGTATCGCGTCCGCCTCTTTCCAGACCCGCAGGACGTCGTGATAGCTGACCTGCTGCGGAGCGGTCGAGATCCCGAACCGCGCTCCGGTCGTGGGCGACATGAGTCCGTAGTCCTCCGGTCTGGCAGAATAGCAAGCGGAACGTTGCTCCGCCCATCATATGGAGCACTGTTCCGCTTTGCAACCTGGCGACGGGGAGAACCGGCGGTGTCCCACGTACGAGCCGAGCGGACGGCCGCGCCGAAACGGGCCGACGCCCGACGCAACGAGCAGACCCTGCTTGAGGCCGCTGCCGCCGTGTTCGTCGTCTCTGGCGTGGAAGCGCCGGTACGTAACATCGCGGCGGCGGCTGGAGTCGGGATGGGTACGATCTACCGCCACTTCCCGACCAGGGCAGACCTCATCATCGCCGTGTACCGTCACCAGGTCGAGGCCTGCGCCGAAGCCGGACCAGCCCTGCTGGCGAGCAGCAGCACACCGCACGCCGCACTGACGCAGTGGGTCGACCTCTTCGTTGACTTCCTGATCACCAAGCACGGGCTTGCCGCGGCGCTGCAGTCCGACAAGGCCCGGTTCGAGACTCTGCACGCTTACTTTCTGGACCGCCTCGTGCCCGTCTGCTCGCAGCTGCTCGACGCCGCTGTCACTGCTGGCGAGATTCGCCGGGACATCGATGCCTACGAGCTCATGCGCGCTATCGGCAGCCTGTGCGTGAGTGTCGACGGCGACTCGCGCTATGACGCGCGTCGCATGGTCGGGCTACTCATCGCCGGGCTGCTTCAGTCGCACCCTTAGTCAGACATGCCCTCCGCAGGCTGCATCAGCTTGCGCGCCGCCTCGGTCAGGCTGCCCGACAGCGACGGGTACACCGCGAACGTATGCGCGAGGTGGTCGACACTAAGCTGCCGCTCTACGGCGAGTGAGACGGCAAGGATCAGCTCGCTCGCCCGCGGCGCCACGATCACGCCGCCGAGGACAGTTCCGGTGCTACGGCGTGCGATCAGCTTGACGAACCCATCCCGGAAGCCCTGCATCTTGGCCCGGGCATTGGTCGCGAGCGGTTGCTTGACAACCACCGCATCCGCCATCTCTCCGGATGCCACAGCCTCCTCCGGGACACCGACAGTGGCAATCTCCGGGTCGGTGAAGATCGTCGCCGCGACGTTGCTGAGCCGCAGCGGCTTGACCGCCTCGCCGAGCGCATGCCACATCGCGATCCGGCCCTGCATGGCCGCAACGGACGCCAGCATGAGAACTCCGGTGCAGTCGCCGGCCGCATAGACGCCCGGCGCGGACGTCCGTGAGACCTTATCGACCGGCACGAATCCGTGCACGTCAACCGCGATGCCTGCCTCGGCGAGCCCGAGGCCGCCGGTGTTCGGGACCATCCCCACAGTCAGCAGGCAATGCGTGCCGCGAACCGTCCGGCCGTCGCTCAGGGTGACCGAGACGCCATCACTGGTCCGAGTGACCCGCTCGGCCCTGGACTTGCTGAGCACTGTCATGCCCCGCCGCCTGAAGACGTCCTCGACCACCATCGCGGCATCCGCGTCCTCGTGCGGCAGCATCCGATCGCGCGAGGAGATCAGCGTCACCTGCGAGCCGAGCGCCTGGTAAGCGCTGGCGAATTCCGCGCCGGTAACACCGGAGCCGACGACGATCAGCTCCTGGGGCAACGTGTCCAGCTCGTACAGCTGCCGCCAGGTAAGGATCCGCTCTCCGTCCGGCTCGGAGCCGGGCAGCACCCGCGGCTGCGCGCCGGTTGCGATCAGGACCGCATCAGCCTCGATCTCGTTATCACCCGCCACGACGCGATGCGGGCCGCTGAGGCGGGCGGTGCCGGCGACGACCTTGACCCCTTCGGCCGATAGCCGGGAAGCAACATCAGCAGACTGCGCCCTCGCCAGCGACTGGACCCTCGCGTACAGGCGGGGTGCATCGAGCAGGGCTGCCTCGTTCCCGTCCTCATTGATCCTGACTCCCAGGCTCGGCGAGCCTTCGATCGCCGCCATCATGGTCGAGGTCGCGATGAGCGTCTTCGACGGCACGCAGTCCGTCAGCACGCAGGCCCCGCCGAGGCCATCCCGCTCGATCACGGTGACATCAGCGCCGAGTTGCGCGGCGACCAGGGCAGCCTCATACCCACCCGGCCCGCCGCCGATGATCGCGATAGTCGCGTGCGGCTGGCTCACGTTTTCCCATTCTGTCCTATCCAGCGGGGGCGGAGCGCATCGGCACCGGCAGGAACGGCACCGCGGTACGGCCCAGTTAGCCAGCATCGCGGCCGGCGGCCTCGTAACCTTGTCCTTCGTGGCGATATACGCGGCATACGGCAGCAATATGGATCCGGCGCAGATGGCGCGCCGCTGCCCGCACTCGCCGCAGCAGGGCACCGGCTGGCTGGAAGGCTGGCGGCTGACCTTCGGCGGCGCTGATCTTGGCTGGCAGGGCGCTCTGGCCACGGTGGTCGAGGACAGGGCCGAGCGCGTCTTCGTGGTGCTCTACGAGGTATCCGAGGCCGACGAGGCGTCGCTCGACCGCTGGGACGGTGCCGAGCTGGGCTACTACCGCAAGTCCAAGGTGCGTGTCAGCACGCTGGATGGCGACGTGCTCGCCTGGCTCTACGTACTCGACGACTACGAGGGCGGCCTCCCCTCGGCCGGCTATCTCGGCATCATGGCGGACGCTGCCGAGGCGGCCGGGGCGCCCTCGGACTATGTCAGCGAGCTGCGCCTCCGCCCGTGCATTGCGGGCGGCTAGGCCAGCGCGGCGTCGGTCGCCGGCGACTCGCTGGCTGTGGAGCCGGGCATGGCGCCGGGAGCGATCGTGCCGGCGTCTAGCATCGCCGTGAGCGCCGTCGCCGCCATCAGGCGCACGCCATAGCCGATCGCCCGCTCGTCAACGTCGAACACGGCCTGGTGAATGTCAAAGTCGGCAGCCGATCCGGGCGCCCTGGTGCCGAGCCGGGCCAGGGCGCCGGGGATGGAGTCCAGGTACCAGGCAAAATCCTCCCCACCCAGGCTCTGCGGGGCCTCGGTGATCGAATCCGGGCCGAGCACCCGGTCCGCGGCGGCCTCGAACATGGCCGTGCTGATCGCCTCGTTCACCGTCGGCGGGACGTTGCGCTGGTAACTGATCTCCGGAAGCACGCCGTACGCGCTCGCCACTGACTCGAGCAGCGCCTTCACCAGGTCCGGCGCCTCGTGCCAGGCGGCGTCGTCGAGGCAGCGGACTGTACCCTCGACGATGCCGTCATCGGGGATCGCGTTGGCGGCAGAGCCCGCGCTCACCCGGCCCCAGACCAGGCTAAGGCTGGAACGAGGGTCGACCCGGCGAGACAACGCCGCCGGCAGCTCGGTGATGATCTTCCCCAGGGCGAACACCAGGTCAGCAGTCAGATGCGGGCGCGCCGTGTGCCCGCCCGGGCCGGTTACCTTCACCGTCAGCTTGTCGCAGGCGGCGGTGATGGGGCCCGTCCTGGTGCCGATCTTGCCGACGTCCAGGCGCGGATCGCAGTGCAGCGCGAAGATGCGGTCGACCGAGGCGATGCCGCCGGCCGCCATGACGTCGATCGCACCGCCGGGAACCTCCTCGGCCGGCTGGAAGATCAGCCGGACCTTGCCCGGCAGGGCCCGCATGGCAGCCGCGCGGGCTAGGAACAGCCCCGTGCCCAGCAGGATGGCCGTGTGCACGTCGTGCCCGCAGGCGTGACAAGCGCCCCGGTTCAGCGACCGGTACGGCACGTCTTTCTCGTCGTTGATCGGCAGCGCGTCGATATCGGCGCGCAGCGCCACGACGCGCGTGTCCGGCAGGCCTTCCCCGATGTCGACGATCAGGCCGGTGCCCTTCGGCAGGATGGCCGGCTTCAGGCCCGCGGCCTCGAGGCGGAGCGCAATCCGCCTGGTGGTGCGGTACTCGTGGTATCCGGTCTCGGGGTGAGCGTGCAGGTCCCGCCGGAACTCGGTAAGTTCCGGCCCGTGCCCGGCCAGGAACGCGTCGAGCTCACCCTCGAGGTCATGCTCGGCCATTAGCTGCCTCCCCGTTGAGACTTCCCTGGTCGGCTCTCCGGGCTGCTGATCTGCGCCGCATGGTGTCGACGCTTAGCGGCTTATCCATCTGAACCTCGAACTCACTCCAGTCCGCTAGCAAGCGAGGCCGGTCCGGGATTACGACAATGCCTGACGGCACCAGATCCCGGGCCTGAGCCCAGTAACATGCCCGCTCCAGAACTGCTCCGGCGTCCCTCGCACCGGAAATGCGTTACGCGGGTTATTCCCCGCTCGCGCCGCTAGGTACCAGCCGTTACGGCTCTCAAACCCGCGCACGCGAACCGGCTAACCCGTGATCCTGCTCGCAAGCAACAAGCGCTGTCCGACAAGATCAGTGAGGCGCCTACTCGCGCCCCGACGTTCTGGCCAATCGCTGACGACATTCGCTCTACTGGCCAGCATGTTACCGCGTGGGATTGCGCGTCCGCTGACGATGCAGGATTGTCGCGCAGCGGGCGTTCGGGCTGCTTCCGGGACACCAGCGGTGGCTGAGGGCCTCAGTAGACCTCGGGCGGCCGGTAGACACCCCATATGTCGCGAAGCGCGTCGCTCACTTCCCCGATCGTCGCCAGCGCTCGCAGCGCCTCGCGCAGCGGGTACAGCAGATTCGCATCGCCCGCCGCCGCCCGCCTGACCTCGTCCAGCCGCCGCGTGACGTCAGCTGAGTCCCGCCGGCCGCGGAGCTCGGCGAGGCGGGCCGCCTGCTCGTGCTCGATCGCCGGATCGACTCGGAGCGGCTCGTAAGGCTCCTCGTGCTCGCTGACATAGGCATTGACGCCGACGACCTTGCGCTCGCCGGAGTCGACCTCGCGGGCGATCCGGTAGGCGGACCGCTCGATCTCGGCCTTCTGAAAACCCTGCTCGATGGCAGCGACTGCGCCGCCGAGCTGAGCCACCCGGTCCATCAGCTCGCGTGCCCGCGCCTCGATGTCGTCGGTCATCGCCTCGATGGCATACGAGCCCGCGAGCGGATCGACGGTGGCGGTCAGGTCTGTCTCGAACGCCAGCACCTGCTGAGTCCGCAGCGCCAGCGTCGCGGCCCTCTGCGTGGGCAGCGCGATCGCCTCGTCATAGGCGTTGGTGTGCAGGGACTGCGTGCCGCCCAGAACAGCGGCGAGCGCCTGCAGCGTCACCCGGGCCAGGTTCACCTCGGGCTGCTGCGCGGTGAGCTGGACGCCCGCCGTCTGAGTGTGGAACCGGAGCATCTGTGACCGCGGATCCCGCGCGCCGAACTCGTCCCGCATGATGTGCGCCCACAGGCGCCGGGCCGCGCGGAACTTGGCTATCTCCTCGAGCAGGGTCGTGCGGGCAACGAAGAAGAAGGACAGCCGCGGCGCGAACTCGTCGACAGCCAGGCCCGAGTCAATCGCGGTACGGACGTACTCGCGGGCGTTTGCCAGCGTGAAGGCGATCTCCTGGACGGGCGTCGCCCCAGCCTCGGCCATGTGATATCCGGAGATCGAGATCGTGTTCCAGCGCGGGATCTCGGCCCGGCAGTAGGCAAAAGTGTCAGCGACCAGCCGCAGCGACGGCTGCGGCGGATAGATGTAGGTGCCGCGGGCGATGTACTCCTTGAGGATGTCGTTCTGGATAGTGCCGGAGATCGCGGCTGGAGAGACCCCCTGCTCTTCCGCGACCAGCTGATAGAGCAGGAGCAGCAGCGCAGCCGGCGCGTTGATGGTCATCGAAGTCGACACCTGGTCAAGCCGGATGCCATCGAACAGCAGGCGCATGTCATCCAGCGAGTCAATCGCCACGCCAACCTTGCCGACCTCGCCCCTGGCCTGCTCGGCGTCGGAGTCGTACCCCATCTGCGTTGGCAGGTCGAAGGCAACTGACAGGCCGGTCGTGCCGGCCTCGATCAGCTGGTGATACCGGCGATTAGAGTCCGCAGCGGTGGAGAATCCCGCGTACTGGCGCATCGTCCACGGCCGGGTCAGGTACATGGTCGGGTAAACGCCCCTGGTGAACGGGAAAGCGCCCGGTTCGCCGAGGTCTGTCACCGGATCGAGGTTCTGCACGTCCTTAGGGCCGTAGACACCCTCGATCGGCGCGCCTGACTCCGACATGCGACTCATGTCCCAAGCGTACGGCGCGCATGCGGACCCGATCGTTGTGAAGTGCGCCACGCTCGCGGCTGAGCCTCACCGCCCGCCAGTGCCGGCTGGCCAGCTCAACTGGCCGGCGGCGCCGGTCAAAGCTTTCGCAAAGTCTCGGCCGTTCGTCATGGCTACACCCGATACGGCCGGAATATGCCGAGTGGCAAATACGAGACGTACGGGCAATGTCACCATGCGTAGTCGAAGTACGTCGGGCATCGCCGCATAATCTGCGCTCTGCCCGGCAGCGATATCAGCCTGACGCTCCGGATCATCCGGCCAGCTGACCGCGGAAATCAGAGGTACGGGATGAGGACTCGCGCGCGCTCCCTGGCCGCGCTGGCCGCCGGCGCGGCGCTCACCGCCCTCGCTTGCCCGGTCGCGATTGCCGTCCCGGCCGCCGGGCCAGCCACGGTCATCCGGCTGACGACTAGCGCGCGCACTAACGGCTCCGCGCATGCACCTGGCGCTGTCCAGGCGGCCGCCGCCACGCAGCCCGTCACTGCGCCCAGTCCCGGCAGCCGTGCCGCCCGCAGGGTCGGCGGCCCGCTGATGGCAAGTCGCGGCGAGGTGGTCCACGAGCCGGCCCGCGGCGCTGAGCCGCTGCCCAGCATCCCGGCGTCCGCGTGGGTCATTGCTAACGCCGATACCGGTCAGGTGCTCGCTGCCAAGGACCCGCACGGCCAGTTCGGGCCGGCCAGCACGCTCAAGGTGCTGACTGCTGTCACGCTTATCCCGCTGCTCAATCCGGACGGAATGATCGTCGCGAGCAGGCTGGCGACCTCGCAGCAGCCGACCTCGGCCTTCCTGATCACGGGCCGCGCGTACCGGGTGTCCGACCTGTTCCGGGCCCTGCTGCTCATTTCCGCCAATGACGCCGCGGTGGCGCTTGCCCAGAGCACCGGCTCACTCGCCAGGGGCATGGCCCTCATCAATGCCGAGGCCCGGCATCTGCAGGCCTATGACGTCGTGGCCAAGCTGCCGAACGGCCTGCCGGCGGCTGGCCAGGTCACTTCCGCCTACGATCAGGCGCTCATCGCGCGGCAGGCGCTGGCAATGCCGGCGTTCATGAAGTACGACTCCACCCATGCCGCCAGGCTCGAGCTGAAGCCAGGTGACTGGGAGACGCTGGTCAACCAGAACTACCTGCTCACCCGGTACCGCGGCGGCATTGGCGGCAAGATCGGCTGGACCGTGAGCTCAGAGGCCACCTACGTCGGTCTCGCCAGGCGTAACGGCCTCACGCTGATCGCCACCGTGCTGCACTGCACCTCGCTGCAGGAGATTACGTCGGCCGAGCGCCTGCTGAACTGGGGCTTCGCGATGAACGGCCGGGTCAAGCCGGTCGGCACGCTGGTTCCCCCGCTGGCCACGACGGCAGCCGTCACTCACGCGCGTCGTGCCGCGAAGCCGGCCAGAGTTGCCCTAACCGGCGCGCAGCCGGGCAGCGGCGGCAGCGCGGGCAACTACGCGCTCGCAGCGGGCGGAGTGGTAGTCGCCGCGCTCGGCCTCGTCGGGCTGCTGCGGACGCGCCGTCGGCCCGACGCTGGACATCGTCCGCCGCAATAGCCACCGCGACGCGCAGCGCTACGGCGGCGGTCAGCGGGTCTGCGCTGGCTCCGCCTCGGCTGGCTCCGTCTCGGCCTTGTCGGCGTCACGCGGGCGGCCGCCGAATACCTTGACCGGCGTGATGCGGGCCCGGCTTCGTGTGGCCGGCGCAGTGCCGTCGGCCTGTGCAGCCGCACTCTTATGCGCAGTGTCGCTGACTGCCACCACGGTGAACCTGCCGAGCACCAGCGCTGCCAGGAAGACGATCACGACGCCGAGGCCGGTGAAGAAGCCAACCTGCTCGAGCAGCGTCATGCTGCTGCCGCCAACCGGAACGCCTGCGGTCGGCAGGCTCGGCCAGCGCGCGGCTATCAGGCCGCCGATGCGCGAACCAGGCGCCGGCCAGCGCGGCCAGCCAGGCCCCGATCACTGCCGACGGGCGGAACCGGCTCAGCAGCACGACGAGCCCGCCCGCGAGCGTCACGACGCCCGGCAGCACTTCCAGCCACATCCGGCCGGACGTCGCGGTCCACACTCGGTCGGGTGTGTAGGCGTAGTGGAAGTAAGGACCCACGAACGGGATCAGCGCGCCCCAGATGCCAAGCAGGACGAGCAGGAAGCCACTCAGCGCACCGCGGCTGCGCCGGACGCGAAGCGTCCCAGCCATGTTGATCACTCCCCTGGCAGGCGCTCGGGGTAGTAAGCCTGCCGGCGCGCAGCTACCCGCAGGTTCTGCGTGTACACATCAGCGCAGCCGCGACCGGCAGATGCGCGCACACGCGGCTAGCCGATCGCGGAGGGCAGGAAGCCGACCCGGTCACGCACCCGTGCCATGGTCGCGGCAGCGATCACGTGCGCCTTGGCGGCCCCGGCGCCGAGCAGCCTGTCAAGCCCCGACTCGTCGGCAAGCAGCTTCTCGGTCCGCTCGCGGATCGGCGCCAGGGCGTCGACCACCACTTCGGCCAGGTCCTTCTTGAACGTCCCGTAACCAGCACCCGCGTATCGCTTCTCCAGGTCCGCCAGCGGCTCGCCGGCCAGCGCGGAGTAGATGCGCAGCAAGTTCGTGACGCCAGGCTTAGCCGCCTCGTCGACGCGGATCTCGACATCGGGGTCAGTGACGGCCCTCATGATCTTCCGCCGGATCGATACCGGGTCCTCGAGCACATCGATGATGCCCTGCGGCGTCGACGCCGACTTGCTCATCTTGATCGACGGATCCTGCAGGTCAGCGATCTTGGCGACCTCCGGCAGGATGTACGGGCCAGGGACAACGAACGTCGGGCCGAATCGGCTGTTGAACCGCTGGGCCAGGTCTCTGGTCAGCTCCAGGTGCTGGCGCTGATCCTCGCCCACTGGCACCTGGTCAGCGTCATAGATCAGGATGTCGGCAGCCTGCAGGATCGGGTAAGTGAACAGCCCGACGCTGGCAGACTCGGCCCCGCCCTTGGCTGACTTGTCCTTGAACTGGACCATCCTGCTGGCCTCGCCGAAGCCGGTCATGCAGGCCAGCACCCAGGCCAGCTCGGGATGCTCGGGTACGTGACTTTGCACGAACACTGTCGACCGGTCGGCGTCCAGGCCGGCGGCGAACAGCTGAGCAGCGGCCACCCTGCTCCGGCGGCGAAGCTGGGCCGGATCTTGCGGCACGGTGATCGCATGCAGGTCGACGACGCAGTAGAAGGTGTCGTGGGTCTCCTGCAGGGCCACCCACTGGCGTAGCGCGCCCAGGTAGTTGCCGATGTGGAAGGAGTCGGCAGTGGGCTGGATGCCGGAGAGCACGCGCGGTCGGGGCATGATCGAAGTCTAGTTGCGGCCGCGACCTTGCCCTGCGCGCACCCGCCAGGACGACCATGGCCGACTTTGCACCCGCTACGCGCATCACAAGCCGGATATTAGTCAGCAAAAGCTCGCCGCGGGGCACCGGAACGGGTGCCATGTCGCAGCCGACCCGGAAGGCTCAGGCGGTGACGATGTCGCCTTGCACGACCGGGACGATGTCGGGTGCGCCGAGCCGGATCGCATCCGCGTCCTGATCGGTATCGGCTTCCTGGGAGGCGCGCTCGGCTTCGACCCGGATCCGGTAGTTCTCCAGCTCCCTGGCGACCTGGCGGGGCCGCCACTTCATCGGCCCTGCCATCAGGCTGGCCGCATCCTCGGCAGCGGAGACGCCGCGGTCCCAGGTCTCGATCGAGGCATGCGTGCGACGGGCCAGCACGTCGTCCAGGTGCCTGGCCCCCTCGTGCGACACGGCGTAGACGATCTCGGCCCGTAGGTAGTCGTCGGCCCCGGCCAGTGGCTTGCCGAGGCCGGGATCGGCCGCGATGAGCGCCAGGATCTCGCCGATCATCGACCCGTACCGGTGCAGCAGGTGCTCGATCCTGGCGACGTGCAACCCGGAGGACCGGGCTAGCGCGTGCCGCGAGTTCCAGAGCGCGATGAACCCGTCGGCGCCGGCCAGCGGGACGCTGTCGGTGCAGGACGGGGCCACCTTCTCGTCAAGCCCGTGAGCGACCGCGTCGACCGCGTCGCGGGCCATGATCCGATAGGTGGTGTACTTCCCGCCCGCGATCATGACCAGGCCCGGTACCGGGTGAACGACCGTGTGCTCGCGGGACAGCTTCGAGGTGGACTCTGACTCGCCTGCCAGCAGCGGCCGCAGCCCGGCGTAGACACCTTCAACGTCATCCCTGGTGAGAGGGACGGAAAGACTCCTGTTCAGCTGGCCGAGCACGTAGTCGATGTCGGCACGGCTGGCGGCCGGATGCGCCTTGTCCAGCGACCAGTCGGTGTCGGTAGTGCCGATGATCCAGTGCCGCCCCCAGGGGATGACGAACAGGACGCTCACTGGCGTCCGCAGAATGATCCCGGTGCTGGAGTGGATGCGGTCGCGGGGCACGACCAGATGCACGCCCTTGGACGCCCGTACGTTAATCGTCCCGCGGCCGCCCACCATCTCCTGGATCTCGTCGGTCCATACCCCGGTCGCATTGACGATCTGCTGCGCCCGGATCTCTACCTCGTTCCCGGTCTCGAGGTCCTTGGCACGCACGCCGGTCACGCGCCCGCCTTCCCGCAGGAAGCCGGTCACCTGGGTGCGCGAAGCCGCATGCGCGCCGAAGCTGGCCGCGGTCCGCACCAGCGTCACGACGTAGCGGGCATCGTCTACCTGAGCGTCCCAGTAGACCAGTGCGCCGGTCAGCGCCGTGCGGTTCAGGGCCGGCGCCAGTCGCAGCGCGCCGCTCCTGGTCAGCTGGCGGTGGCCAGGCAGTCCCCTGGTCTGGCCCATGGAGAACCCGAGAGTGTCATAGGCGGTGACGCCGGCGCCCACATAGGCCCGTTCCCAGGCGTGATGGGTGAACGGGAACAGGAACGACACCGGATGCACCAGGTGCGGCGCGATCCGCTGCATCAGCAGCGACCGCTCGCTCAGCGCCTCCCGCACCAGCCCCACGTTCAGCTGCTCCAGATAACGCAGGCCGCCGTGGATCAGCTTGCTGGACCGGGACGAGGTGCCCGAGCCGAAGTCCCTGGCCTCCACCAGCCCCGTGGTCAGGCCCCTGGTCACCGCGTCGAGAGCGACTCCCGCCCCGACGACTCCGCCGCCAACCACCAGGACCTGCAGCTCGGTGCTGGCCAGCGCCTCCAGGGCGGCAGCGCGCTCGGCGGGACCGAGGCGCGTCGTCGCCCTGGCCGGGTCAGCGACGGCGACATGCCCGTTTCCGGCCGGCGAGCTGCTTCCTCGCACGCTAGGCCAGGCCCGGCCGTCAGCGCGCCGTGGCACTCGGCGTCACCACTACCTCTACCCGCTGGAATTCCTTGAGGTCGGAGTAGCCAGACGTGGCCATCGTGCGGCGCAGCGCGCCCATCAGGTTCATCGATCCGTCCGCGACCGTGGAAGGCCCGTGCAGGATCTGCTCGAGCGTGCCGATCGTGCCGACCTTCAGCCGGGCACCGCGGGGCAGGTCCGGATGGTGCGCCTCGCTGCCCCAGTGATAGCCGTGGCCGGGCGCCTGACTAGCGCGGGCGAACGGCGAGCCGACCATGACAGCGTCCGCACCGAGCGCGAGCGCCTTGGCGATGTCTCCGCTGCGGGTCATGCCGCCGTCGGCGAGCACGTGCACGTACCGCCCGCCGGACTCATCGAGGTAATCCCGGCGCGCGGCCGCGACGTCGGCGATGGCGGTGGCCATCGGCACTGCGACCCCGAGCACGGCGGCGGTGGTGTGCCCGGCGCCGCCGCCAAAACCGGCCAGCACCCCGGCAGCCCCCGTCCTCATCAGGTGCAGGGCCGCCGTATACGTCGCGCAGCCGCCGACGATCACCGGCACATCCAGCTCGTAGATGAACTGCTTGAGGTTCAGTGGCTCGGCCTGGCCGGACACATGCTCAGCCGACACCGTCGTTCCGCGGATCACGAAGATGTCGACGCCAGCATCGATGACGGCCTTGTAGTAGCGCACCGTGCGCTGCGGTGACAGCCGCGCTGCGGTCGTGACGCCGGCGGCGCGGATTTCCTCGATCCGCATGCCGATGAGGTCTTCCTTGATCGGCTCGGCGTAGATCTGCTGCAGGCGCCTGGTCGCTGCCTCGTCGTCAAGCTCAGCGGCCTCCGCCAGCAGCGGCTCGGGATTTTCGAACCTGGACCACAGGCCCTCAAGGTCCAGCACTGCCAGGCCGCCCAGGCGGCCGACGGCGATCGCGGTCGCCGGCGACACCACGCTGTCCATCGGCGCTACGACCACCGGCATCTCGAACCGGTAGGCGTCGATCTGCCACGCGATCGACACCTCCTCGGGGTGCCGCGTCCGGCGCGAGGGCACGATGCCGATCTCGTCGAGCGCGTACGCGCGCCGGCCGCTCTTTCCCCGCCCGATCTCTACCACGCTCAAGTCGCTCTCCCGCCCCTGCGTGCGCACACGCCTGGCCGCCGGGATTGGCGGACCAGGGCGCTAGCCTCGCCGACCGCCGTAGTTCGGCGCCTCGGCCACCATCTGGATGTCGTGCGGATGGCTCTCCACGAGCCCGGCGCTGGTGATCTGCGTGAACTGCGCCTGCTGCAGCTCGCAGATCGTCCGGGCGCCGCAATAGCCCATCGCTGCCCGCAGTCCGCCGGTCAGCTGGTCGGCCACGGCGGCCAGCGGCCCGCGGTAGGGCACCTGGCCCTCGACGCCCTCGGGCACCAGCTTGTCCTCCCGGAGCACATCATCCTGGAAGTAACGGTCCTTAGAATAGGAACCGCCGCGTTCGGGGTTGCGCATCGCGGCGAGCGAGCCCATCCCCCGGTACAGCTTGAACTGCTTGCCATGGATGAAGACCAGCTCACCGGGGCCCTCCTCGCACCCGGCCAGCAGGCTGCCGAGCATGACGGTATCCGCGCCCGCTGCGATGGCCTTGGCGATATCACCTGAGTACTGCACGCCACCGTCGCCGATCACCGGTACGCCTGCGGGCTTGCACGCCTTCGCGGCCTCGTAGATCGCCGTGACCTGCGGCACGCCAACGCCTGCTACCACCCTGGTCGTGCAGATCGAGCCTGGCCCGACGCCGACCTTGACTGCGTCCACGCCGGCCTCGACCAGCGCCTGAGCGCCGGCCCTGGTGGCTACGTTCCCGCCGATCACGTCGACCCGCGAGTTCGCCTTCACCTGGCTGACCATGTCGAGCACGGCCTGCGCGTGGCCGTGCGCAGTGTCCACGACCAGGAAATCCACGCCGGCCTCGATCAGCGCCTGGGCACGGCGCTTGGCGTCCTCGCCGACCCCCACGGCAGCGCCCACGACCAGGCGGCCCTCGGCATCCTTCGTGGCGTTCGGGAACTTCTCGCTCTTGGTGAAGTCCTTGACCGTGATCAGGCCGCGGAGCCGTCCCGCCTCGTCTACCAGCGGCAGCTTCTCCACCTTGTTGCTGCTGAGGAGGGCCAGCGCCGCTGGCCTCGCGACGCCGACCGGCGCGGTCACGAGGGGCATCGGGGTCATCACCTCAGCGACCCGGCGGCGGTGGTCAGACTCGAAACGAATGTCACGGTTAGTGACGATTCCGAGCAGAATGCCATCGGCGCCGGTCACCGGCACGCCGGAGATCCGGTACCGGGCGCACAGTTCCTCGACATCGGCCACAGTGTCATCGGGACCGCAGGTCACCGGGTTGGTGATCATCCCGGCCTCGGACCGCTTGACCATGTCAACCTGCTGGGCCTGCTCCTCCACCGACATGTTCCGGTGCAGGACTCCCGCGCCGCCCTGGCGGGCCATCGCGACCGCCATCCGCGCCTCGGTCACCGTGTCCATGGCCGACGACAGCAGCGGGATCCGGAGCGTGAGCCGCGGCGTCAGCCGGGCCGACGTGTCCGCTTCGCTGGGCATTATCACTGAATGTGCAGGCAGCAGGAGAACGTCGTCGAAGGTCAGGGCAGGGGGGCCGAACTTCTCGTCGCTCATCTCACGTTCCGTGTCCGGGTACTGGACTCCGCGTCCGGGTTCTGGATTGCCTTCATCCTAGTGACCGGGCCGGGCCGCTCCGGCCAGGGCCGGGATCCCTGCCACGGGGGAGCAGGGATCCCGGCTGGCGGGGCCTGGCCGGACGCGCCGCGCGGGGCGGGCACGAACCGCCAGGCGGCTACCCGCAGGACTGCTGGCTATGCAATGGACTCCGCGACGTCTGCTTCCGCCATTGCGATCGCGCGGAGCCTGGCCAGGGCGCGATGCTGGGCGACCCGCACGGCCCCCGGTGACATTCCGAGCGCGTGACCGGTCTCCTCGGCAGACAGGCCAGTCAGCACCCGTAGCACCAGCAGCTCGCGCTGATTGACCGGGAGCTTAGCCAGCAGCGCCCGTGCGCGCTCGGCTTCCAGGTACGCGACGGCCGTCTCCTCCGGGCCGGGCCGGGGGTCCGGGCCGTCCGGGAGGTCCTCGGTCGGCACCGCCAGCCGGGACGCGCTGCGCATCGCATCGGCCACCTTGTGCGATGCGATGCCGAAGACGAATGACGCGAACGGCCGACCCATATCCTGATAGCGCGGAAGGGCTGAGAGAACGGCGATGCATACCTCCTGCGCCACATCATCGGCAGCGTGATAATGCCCGGAAATGCGACCGAGGCGGGCCCGGCAGTAGCGAACTACCATCGGCCTGATCTGCCGCAGCAATGTTTCAATTGCGGCGGGCTGACCACTCGCCGCGAGCTCGGTCAGTGTGCTCAAGTTGTCGTGCCTAGTGCCATCTACCTGCGATTCCACCTGATCCCCCTGGCTCAGCGGCGGTCTCACGATTCAGTCCGTACGAGACCGTGATTCCCCCAGCCGGGAGTAAAGGCAACATCAAAATAGGCAACGGAAAGGTCACATTGATGTGGCACTCCGATACCCAGGTAAATTAATTACCGAGAGTAGTTCAACAACTACTCTAAGTATTTAGAGGCCGTTCTCAAAAGACGTTGTCGACAGAGAAATAGCATTCTGGCCGGGAATTACATACCTAAGGGGACAACGGGAGTGATGTCGTGATGCGTGCGTAGGCGCACAGTCGGAGCTCAATGCGAGCCGGGCGTAACAAGCCCTGACTCATACGCCAGGACGACCGCCTGGGTCCGATGACGCAGCCCGAGCTTATGCAGCACGCGACTGACGTGAGTCTTGACCGTCTCCTCGGTGACTACGAGGCGGGCTGCGATCTCCGGGTTCGACAAGCCCTCGGCGAGCAGCCGGAGCACTTCTGTTTCGCGCGGCGTCAGGTCGCTGATGGCGCTTGCCGGGCTCTGAGGCTGATCGGTGGCCTTCGGCCGGATCTTGGCGAACTCGCTGATGAGCCGACGGGTGACCGCCGGCGCCAGCAGAGCCTGGCCGGCCGCTACCACGCGCACTGCGTCGAACAACCGCTCGGCGGTGACGTCCTTGAGCAGGAAGCCGCTAGCGCCCGCGCGTAGCGCGTCGTAGACGTATTCGTCGAGGTCGAAGGTAGTCAGGATGATGACCCGCGGGCCATCCGCGTCGCCAGTCAGCTGCCTGGTGGCCTCGATGCCGTCGGTTCCGGGCATCCGGACGTCCATGAGCACGACATCGGGGAGCAGTTCCCGGCTCATCCGTACTGCCTCAGCCCCGTCGGACGCGGTGCCGACTACAGCGAAATCGGCCTGAGTATCGAGCAGCGCGGCGAATCCGGTACGGACCACCTGGTGGTCGTCGGCCACGACGATGCGCACCGACGGCGCGGACCTGCTCATCCGGTCACCTCTGCCTTGGTCGGCAGCGTCGCTTCCACTAGGAACCCGCCGCCAGGCGCCCCGCCCGTGCTCAGCTTTCCGCCCACCGCAGCGGCTCGTTCCCGCATGCCGAGCAGGCCGTGTCCGGCAGTGACCTGATCCCGTTGCGCAGTCGGTGGCCCGGGACCGTTGTCGCGGACCCGCAGGTGTAGCGCGTCGTGGGTGAAGTCCAGCTCGACATCCACGGCCGCACCCGGCGCGTGACGCCGCGAGTTGGTAAGCGCCTCTTGCACAATCCGGTAGGCGGCGAGCTCGACACCAGGATCCAGGGTGGTCATCCAGCCGCGGACGATAAGCCTCGCGCCGATTCCGGAAACGTCCCTGGCCTCGTCGAGCAGCTCATTGAGCTGCGCCAGGCCAGGCTGGGGCTGACGATCCGACCCGGTTCCGCCGCTGTCCTCACGCAGTACGCCGAGCAGCCGCCGCATCTCGGTCAGCGCCGCCCTGGCCATGTCGCCGATCGCGGACAGCCGCTGCGCTCCAGCAGCCGGCATGCCTGGGGTAGCGAGCCTGGCCGTCTCGGCTTGAACGGCGATCATGGACACGTGGTGCGCGACCACATCGTGCAGCTCGCGGGAGATCCGCGCACGTTCGCCGCGCACAGTGCTCTCGAGCAGAGTTTGGGCGAAGGCCTCGCTCGCCGCGGTCCGCTGCGCGGCCTCGCTGCGGGACCGCAATGCCGCGCCAGTGCAGGCGGCCATAGGCCCGAGGGCGGCCGCCAGTATGGCGAGAGCTGGGTCGCCTGGCCAGGCGGGCGCCGCCAGCTGAGGTCCGGGATTGGCCAGCGCCAGGGCGAGGAACGGCAGCGTGAGAAACGCGGCCAGCAATTGCGGACCGTGGCGGCCAACTCGGTAGATGACGATCAGTTGCGCGGCCAGTGCGGCTACTGGCAGCACCCCGAAGACAGCCAGCGACAGGAAATCGGCTGCACAGATTAGGAGCGCCGCAGTCGCAGGCCGGTTCCACAAGAAGGCCAGCGGCAGCGTACCGACCAGGCTGGGCAGCACGACCACGATCGATCCGAGCGGCCAGCCGGATGCGAGCAGCAACCCGCCCGTGCCGCTAGCGTGCTGGCTTTGCGCCACCAGAAATGCCTGGGCGCACGCCACGACGGCCAGTGCTGCCGCAGCGGCGATCGGGGCACGCCGGTCAGCGGCAACCCGCCGCCCGGCAGCAATCACGCTGCTGCTCCACTCGGCTACGTACGCCACGTTCCTCATTGTGGCCGCGCCTGGCTGAAATCGCGTCCCCGTATGTATCCACAACGCGTCACTCTTGCGGGGGATGGCCATCTGGCCGCATCCCCGGAAACAGTGGCCGGGAAGTGCGCTCCGCGGGGTGACGACTCCGCGCGCCGTGGTCCGTAGCGTTCCTGGCATGGAAGCAACCATCGAAGTCGCCGGCCTGCACAAGCAGTTCGGTTCGGCGCGGGCCCTGGACGGCATGTCCTTCGTCGTCCGGCCAGGCAAGGTCACCGGCTTCGTCGGGCCGAACGGCGCGGGGAAGTCCACCACGATGCGCGTGATCCTCGGCCTCGACTCGCCCGACGCCGGTCGCGCGCTGATCAGCGGCCAGCCGTATGCCAAGCTACGGCACCCGCTTAGCCACATCGGGGCGCTGCTGGATGCGAGCGCGCTGCAGCCCGGCCGGACCGCCCGTAACCACCTGCTGTGGCTGGCTCACTCCCAGGGCCTCACCGCGCGGCGAGTGGACGAGGTCATCGGTGAGGCCGGCCTGACGCCCGCTGCCCGGCGCAAGGCTGGCGGATACTCGCTCGGCATGCGCCAGCGCCTCGGTATCGCCGCGGCGCTGCTGGGTGACCCGCCGATCCTGATGCTGGACGAACCGTTCAACGGCCTAGACCCCGAGGGCATCGCGTGGATGCGCGGCTTCCTGCGCGCGCTGGCGGGGCAAGGCCGGGCGGTACTGGTGTCCAGCCACCTGATGAGCGAACTGCAGGACACCGCCGACCATCTAGTTGTGGTCGGCCGCGGCAAGGTGATCGCGGACACCAGCGTGGCGGAACTGATCACCGCTGCTTCGGGCGACAGGGTCATGCTGCGCACCAGGGAACGGCCAGCGGCGATGACGGCGCTCGCGCACGCCGGCGGCACAGTGGCCGCTACGGAACGCGACACGCTGGCCGTCGCGGGCCTGCCAGCTGAGCACGTGGTCGCGGTGCTGACCGCGGCCGGGGTCGGGTTCTCGGAGGTCTCGGCACACCGCGCGAGCCTGGAAGAGGCCTACATGGAGATGACCAGGGACGCGGTCGAGTTCCGTGCCCAGTCTGCGGAGGAGGCAGTGTCATGACCGTCATCGCCCCCTACCGTGCCCCGCAGCGGGCGGGTCGCGACGGCTTCTGGCAGCTCGTGCACGCCGAGTGGACCAAGTTCAGGACCATGCGCGGCTGGGTTATCGCCGTGATCGCGGCTGCGTTGCTGATCGACGTGCTCGGGCTGTTCCTCGTGAACTCTGGCAACTCTCAGTGCGGCGGGCCCTGCGTTCCGGTCGTGCCTACTGGTCCGGGCGGCGAAGCGGTGCTGGACAGCTTCTACTTCGTAGGGCAGCCGTTGTCCACTGATGGGAGTCTTACTGTCCGGGTGACGTCGCTGACCGGCATGTACGAACCCGAGGGTGGCCCTGTCGGGCCGCACTCGGCTACCGGCCTGGCAAGAAAGCTGATGCCATGGTCCAAGGCCGGGATCATTATCAAGCAGAGCGCCAAGCAAGGATCGGCGTACGCCGCGATGATGGTCACCGGACAGCATGGCGTACGGATGCAGTACGACTACACCGGAGACGTCGGCGGCCTGCCGGGTGACGTCTCCGCGGCGGCACCGCGATGGCTGCGGCTGACCCGGTCCGGTGACACGGTCACCGGGTATGACTCGGCCGACGGACGGCACTGGGCGAAGGTCGCAGTCGTGCGGCTCGCCGGGCTGCAGGGCACCGTGCAAGCGGGCTTGTTTGCCGCATCCCCGCTCTACTTCCAGTCCAACTTCCCGGCCTACGCCCAGTCGGGCGGGAGCACTTCGCCCAGCCGGGCCACTGGTGTCTTCGACCACGTCAGCCTGCGCGCCGGGCGGCCCAGAGGCACATGGACGGGCGAGCTCATGGGAGCCAGCGCACGGCTCGAGAGCATGCCAGGCCTCGGCTTCCACGATGCTGGAGGCACTTTCACGATCACCGGAACGGGCGACATAGCACCTATTGTCGGCGGGGCAGCGAACACCAACTACGACACCGGCACCATCGCCGACCATCTGGTGGCGGTGATCTTCGGGCTGATCGTGCTTGTGGTGATCGGCGCCATGTTCGTCACCACAGAGTACCGGCGCGGGATGATCCGGGTTACCCTGGCGGCCAGTCCCCGGCGCGGCCGGGTTCTAGCAGCCAAGGCCGTCGTGATCGGCCTGGTCTCCTTCGTACTGGGGCTGCCTGCCGCCGCGCTGGCGGTTGTCGTCGGCTCCCGGCTATCGCGCGGCCATGGGGTGTACGTGCTCCCGGTCGGCTGGGCGACCGAACTGCAGGTGATCGCCGGCACGGCGGCCCTGCTCGCGATGGCTGCCGTCCTCGCCGTCGCGGTCGGCACGATCCTGCGCCGTGGCGTGGCGGCGGTAGCCACGGTCATCGTGGTCTTCATACTGCCCTACATACTGGGCGACACCTCGGTAGTAGGCCCTAGTGTGTCGGAGTGGATGTTCCGGCTGACGCCGGTCGCAGCGTTCGCCGTTCAGCAGAGCGTGCCGCAGTACCCGCAGGTGGTCGGCCAGTACGGCCCGCCAGAATACTTCGCGCTGGCGCCGTGGGCTGGTCTGGCAGTGCTGTCCGGATACGCCGCGCTGGCCCTGGCCCTTGCGTACGTGCTGCTGAGGCGGAGGGACGCGTGATGATCCAGGCATCGGCGGCGCGCAGAAGCCCGGGGTTGGTCCCTAGCCAGGTCCGCGCGGGCCTCGACACGCTCCGGGCGGAGTGGACGAAGGTGCGCACGGTACTGCAGACCGGGTGGCTGGTCGCGGGCACCGCCGCGCTGACCGTCGGGGTCAGCGTAGCGGCGGCAGCCGCTGCCAAGTGCCTGGCCGGGGCGACATGCACGGCCGACACGACCAAGCTCAGCCTGACTGGCATCCAGGTCGGCCAGGCCCTAGTCGCCGTTCTGGCGGTACTCGCCATCAGCAACGAGTACAGCACCGGGATGATCAGGACCACGTTCACCGCGATGCCGCGGCGGTTCGCAGTGCTGTCTGCCAAAGCCGCGGTGCTGACTGGCCTGGTCCTGCCGGCCGCGGTCATCGGCGTGGCCGGCTCCCTGCTGGCCGGTCGGGCGATACTGCCGGGCAACGGCTTCACCACGGCCCGTGGCTTCGCGCTGCTGTCCCTGACACACGGGCCAACCCTGCGCGCGACAGTGGGATCGGTGCTCTACCTTGCCCTCATCGCGTTGCTCAGCCTGGGAGTGACCGTCATCGTGCGGGACTCCGCGGCAGCGATCGGGGCAGTGCTCGGCGTGATCTACCTCGCGCCCATCGTCGCGCTCTTCGTCGGCAGCCCGGTCTGGCAGCGCCGGATCGAGCGGTACGCGCCGACGAGCGCGGGGCTGACCATCCAGGACACGACGGGAACACGTCACCTGCCGATCGGCCCGTGGGGCGGCATTGCCGTGCTCGCCGTCTGGACCGCAGCGGCACTGCTGGTCGGCGGACTGGTGCTGCGGCTCCGCGACGCCTGAAGCTACGAACTTCATAGAACCGGCCCCGCCGTCGCGCCGGTGGAGGCGCGAGGGCGGGGCCGGCTCAGCTAGCTGCTGGCAGCCGTGTCAGTGCTGGTGACCGTGACCGTGGCCGTTGGCATCCGCAGCCTCGGGCTCGGGCTTGTCGCTGACGAGCACCTCGGTGGTGAGCAGCATGCCGGCGATCGACGCGGCGTTCTGCACCGCCGAACGAGTCACCTTGACCGGGTCGATGACACCTTGCGCCACCAGGTCGCCGTACTCGCCAGTCGCAGCGTTGTAGCCGTGACCAGCCGGCATCTCGGCAATCCGGGCGATCACGACGCCGCCCTCTGCGCCGGCGTTCTCGGCGATCCACCGGGCCGGAGCCGACAGCGCTCGCCGGACGATCTGGACACCGGTGCGCTCGTCGCCCGTCTTGCCAAGGTCGCTGAGCTCCTTGGCCACGTGGATCAGCGTGGCACCTCCGCCAGCGATGATGCCTTCCTCGATGGCGGCCCTGGTCGCGGAGATCGCGTCCTCGAGCCGGTGCTTCTTCTCCTTGAGCTCGACCTCAGTCGCGGCGCCCGCCCGCAGCACGGCAACGCCGCCAGCCAGCTTGGCCACCCGCTCCTGCAGCTTCTCGCGGTCCCAGTCGGAGTCGGTGTTCTCGATCTCGTTCCGCAGCTGGCGGATCCGGTCCTCGACTGCGGCCTGCTCGCCCGCACCGTCGATGATCGTCGTGTTGTCCTTGGTCACCACGACGCGCCGGGACTGGCCGAGCACGTCGAGTCCGACCTGGTCCAGCTTGAGACCGACCTCCTCGCTCACGACCTGGCCGCCGGTCAGCACAGCCATGTCCTCGAGCATCGCCTTGCGCCGGTCACCGAAGCCGGGCGCCTTCACCGCGACGACGTTGAGCAGGCCGCGGATCTTGTTGACGACCAGGGTGGATAGCGCCTCGCCCTCCACGTCCTCGGCGATGACCAGCAGGGGCTTCTTGGACGTCGCGATCTTCTCCAGCAGCGGCAGGAATTCCTGCATCGAGGAGATCTTGCCGCCGCTGAGCAGGACGTAAGCGTCCTCGATGACGGCCTCCATCCGCTCTGGGTCGGTGACGAAGTACGCCGAGACGTAGCCCTTGTCGAACTGCATGCCTTCGGTGAACTCGAGCTCGATGCCCATCGTCGGGGCTTCCTCGACCGTGATGACGCCGTCCTTGCCGACCTTGTCGAAGGCCTCGGCGATGACCTCGCCGATCTTGGCGTCCTGGGCGGAGATCGTCGCCACGTTGGCGATCTCGCCGCGCTCCTCCACTTCGCGGGCCGCGGCGATCAGAGCCTCGGCTACTGCAGCAGACGCCGCGTCGACACCGCGCTTGAGCGCCATCGGGTTGGCGCCGGCGGCCACGCTGCGCAGGCCCTCGGCCACCATGGCCTGGGCCAGGACGGTGGCGGTGGTGGTGCCGTCACCGGCCACGTCGTTGGTCTTGGTGGCGACCTCCTTGGCCAGCTGAGCACCCAGGTTCTCGGTCGGGTCCTCCAGCTCGATCTCGCGCGCGACGGTCACACCGTCATTGGTGATAGTGGGCGCGCCCCACTTCTTGTCGATGACGACGTTGCGGCCCTTCGGGCCGAGCGTCACCTTCACGGCATCTGCGAGGTGGTTAACACCTCGCTCAAGGGCGCGCCGCGCGTCCTCGTCAAAAACCAGGCTCTTGGCCATCTGGTCCCCAGTGTCTGTGGTGAACGGTAATGATCTTGGTCTTCGGGATCCGAGGCTGTCACGCCACCGCCCCGGACCGGGCCGCAGGCTCCCGGAGTCTCACTCCGGGAGCCACGAGCCGAGCCGGGGCGGTGCCAGGCGGCTTGTAGGCAACCCGGCGCGGGCCAGGCCCGCGCGCGAAAGTCTGCTCGCTACTTGTCGATGATCGCGAGCACGTCGCGGGCGGAGAGCACCAGGTACTCCTCGCCGTGGTACTTCACTTCGGTGCCGCCGTACTTGCTGTACAGCACGACGTCGCCGACCTTGACGTCCATCGGGACGCGCTTGGCACCGGCATCGTCGAACCGGCCAGGACCGACAGCCAGGACTTCGCCCTCCTGGGGCTTCTCCTTGGCGGTGTCGGGGATGACCAGACCGGATGCGGTGGTCTGCTCGGCCTCAAGCGGGCGTACCACGATCCTGTCTTCGAGCGGCTTCAGAACAACCTTGGTGGCGGTCGTCACGATCTGACCTCCCCCTCCGGAAAGGGCTAGCTGAATTAGAGAGTCGACCATGTCGGCCTGCCGTCGCGGGTGCCAGACCAACCTTGTCGCATTAGCACTCTACCGTAGTGAGTGCCAGTTCCGTAGGCTAGCCCCCCTGTAATGACGCGTCAAACCGCAGGCCCTGGTCCGGGCCTCAAGGCCGCGGGCGACTCGTGACCTGCCGCTGGCGACATCGGCGGCTCAGGCGGCCGTTATCGTCGTGACCGGGAGCGAGGAGTCCGCAGCAAAGTCCAGGCCCGATGGTGCGGCGCCGCGCGCGACCAGCTCAGCGCCCAGAGCCGCGACCATCGCGCCGTTGTCGGTGCACAGGCCAGGCCGCGGCACCCGCAGCTGCACCCCGGCCGCCTCGCACCGCTCCTGCGCTAGCGCCCGCAGCCGCGAGTTGGCGGCCACTCCGCCCCCGATGATCAGGTGGTCGACACCATGCGACCGGCAGGCCGCCACGGCCTTCCTGGTCAGGACATCGGCCACCGCTTCCTGGAACGAGGCCGCCACGTCCGCCACTGGCACCGGCTCCCCGGCGGCTTCACGGGCTTCCACCCAGCGCGCCACCGCGGTCTTCAGGCCGGAGAAGGAGAAGTCGCTGGTGCCATCTGCGTACTTGCCGCGGGGGAAGGCGATCTTGTCACAGTTCCCGGCTGCAGCCGCCCGGTCGATGTGCGGTCCGCCGGGGAACGGCAGCCCGAGGACCCTGGCGACCTTGTCGAAAGCCTCGCCGGCCGCGTCGTCGATTGTCGAGCCCAGCGGCACGACCTCTTCGGTCAGGTCCGGCACCAGCAGCAGGGACGAGTGCCCGCCCGATACCAGCAGTGAGATGGCAGGCGCCGGCAGCGGGCCGTGCTCAAGCTGGTCGACGGCCACGTGCGCGGCCAGGTGGTTGACGCCGAAGAGCGGCTTGCCGATGGCGATGGCGTACGCCTTGGCCGCGCTGACGCCGACGAGCAGCGCGCCGGCCAGACCAGGACCGGCCGTGACGGCGATCGCGTCCACGTCCTGCAGGCGCACGCGCGCCTTGTCCAGCGCCCGGTCCACGGTTGGCACCATGGCTTCCAGATGAGCGCGGCTGGCGATCTCTGGCACCACCCCGCCGAACCTCGCGTGCTCGTCGACGCTCGACGCCACGGCATCCGCCAGCAGTTCACGGCCGCGCACCAGCCCGACGCCGGTCTCGTCGCACGAGGTTTCGATGCCTAGCACTAGCGGCGCGCTCATCCGGCCTCGGCTCCTCTCCCGCCTGCCTCGCCGCCGGCCGGCCCGTCTAGTCCGGGGCCAGCGCGGCCGGACGGCTGCGGCCGGAGGGCCCCCGCCAGGTCGCGTCGCATCACGATCGCGTCGGTGCCCGACGGCTGGTAATACCCGGGCCGAAGGCCGACCTCGGCGAATCCCCACCACCTATACAGCCGCTGGGCACGCAGGTTGTCCGCCCGGACCTCCAAGAAGACCTCAGTGCAGCCGCGCCTGACGGCCTCGGTGAGCAGTTCCTCCAGAAGCCGTGATCCAATCCCCCCGCCCCAGTGCGCGGCGGACACCGCGATCGTCAGCACGTCAGCCTGGCCGCCCGCGGCCAGCAGGCCGGCATAGCCGACGACGGTGCCGGCCGGGTCCGCAGCGATCAGGTAGTACCGGCTGGCCGGCTGCTGGCCAAGCTCGCCGGCCAGCATCTGCCGGGACCATGCCTCCTCGCCGAACAGGGCGAGCTCAAGGCTGAGCACGCTGTCGAGGTCGGCCGCGGTCATCAGCCGGAACTCAAGCTGGCTCACGGCGTGACTCGCTTCGGCCTGCCAGGCTCCCTGGCGTCCGGCCGGCGTAGGTACAGCGGCTCAGCAGGCTGCGGTGGCTCACCCGCCGCCAGCCGGGCTGCGGCGATCGCGGCGAGCTGGCCGGCGCGCGGGAACCGCGCCTCAAGCGGCTGGGCGCCGAGCTCCGGATAGAGCAGCGGGCCCTCGCCCGCGACCGGCAGGCCAGTCGGCAGCTCAGCCGGACGACCCACCTGCGGCCCCTCAGTCCGCCGTCCTGCCCCGCAGTAACGTGCCCAGTACACCTCCCGGCGGCGCGCGTCCGTCGCGACCAGGAACTCGCGTCCGGCTGCTTGAGGCTGCGCCGTCGCCGCGATCACATCGAGCGAGCAGAGACCCTCGACCCTGATCCCGAGCGCGCTGCCCAGCACCCTGGCCGTCACCAGCCCGGCACGCAGTCCGGTATAGGGGCCAGGCCCGGTACCAACCGCGACCGCGGTCAGGTCGCCGACATCGGCGCCCGCGGTGACCAGTACCTTGCCGATGAACAGCGAGAGAAGCTCACCATGCCGACGCGCGTCGGCAGCCGACTCTTCAGCAATCAGCGCGGTCCCATCGTGCAGGGCCACGGTAACCGCTGAGGTTGCGGTGTCGAAGGCGAGCAGCAGCACGGTTGCCCAGCCTAATGAGCCCGCGGCACTGGTCGTAACCGGCCTGGGTCAGCGAGCTGATCAGGCAGTGGGCTCAGTGCGCGCCCTTGCCAGCACGTCCCTGGCCGCGGCCTCGGCAGCCGCCTGCAGAGTGCTGACAGAAACCGGCCCGAAACCGTGACCTGATTCCTGCCCCGATACCCAGACAGTGATGAGCACGTTGCGCTCCCGGACAATGACCGTCACCCGCTCGCTCACGATGCCGCTGACGTGCTCGTGCTGAACCGCCACGAACGCCTGCTGGCCGGTCGCCGGCAGCGCTGCGACCTCCGCTGCCGACAGCGGCGACCCCTTCGGCGGCAGCTTCAGCCCCTTCAGGACCAGCGCGTAGTTGTCCTGCGCATTAGCCGATGCGCTGCCCGGCGCGCTGCCACCAGCGGTCGCCGCCGCGAACGGCTGGAAGGCCTGCGCGGTTACCTCCAGCACCAGGAACGTCGGCCTGCGGTCAACGGTGAAGCTGCACTGGCTCTCGGCGCTGTCGGACAGCTCGCTGGTCGACGTCCGGCCCGGCTCAGGGAGGTACTGGTTCAGCACCGTCGCGCTCACGCTGGCGCACGCATTCGGCACGGACTTGAACTCACCCGGCAGCAGCGATGTCACGTACAGGGCCGGCTTGGGAGTGTGATGAGTCAGGTACGCGGTGATCCCGGCTGCCACAATGCACGCCACGATCGCGATGCCGCACCATCTGTACACGCGCCGGCGCGACTTGCGCAGCCTGGTCGCAGCGGCTCGGCCACGGCGGCCGCCGGCACGCCCGGGCCCCCCGACGCCTGGCGGCTCGGCACCGTCACCGGCAGCGTGCCGATAGCGGTCCGGAGCGTCGGAGTACTGCTCGTCATCATCCAGGGGGGACGAAACCGGGCGCCGCAGCGTGCTGGTCGGCCGGGGCGAGCGATCGCTCGGGCCGGCCCAGGATGGCAGGTCAGCATCGGCGTCGGGAGCGAACGGATCAGCGCTCTGCCATCGGTTCGGGTCGGGCCGCTCGCCGCGCCTGGGGGCGTCCGGCCGTGGCGCGCGGTCGTGGCGGCCAGCGTAGCCGGGCTCGAGCTGCCGCGATGAGCGACGGGGCGGGGAGCCCTGCTGAGCCACGAAGCGCCTCCTCAGGGCGGATCAGGACCGCGATTGACCACGGCAGGGGACCGGCTCGATTAACCCGCAGTGTAGTAGTGCGAACTACTGCGCGGAGGACAATCCCGAACGGATGCGGGCCATCAGCCCGACACCATGCCTAGCCCAGGCCGGTCAGCGCCATCCTGATGCCCTCCGCGGCCGCCGTTCCATGCCAGCGCTCCCCGAAGCCCTGCACGCGCACGCTGCGCCGGATGTCGCCCTCCCCGGCGCCGTCCCCGCTCACCACCGGCTGATCGGCCTGGATCGACACGGAGAGGAAGCTCGGCGCCAGATCCTCCACCAGCCCCTCGCCCCACTCGACAACCGTGACTGCGGTGGCCAGGTCGCCGTCCAGGTCCAGGTCGTCAACCTCGGCGCGGCTGCCAAGCCGGTAGGCGTCAGCGTGCACCAGGTCCGGGCCAGACGACAGGCTCGGATGCACCCGGGCGATGACGAATGTCGGCGAGGTCACTGACCCGCGGACGCCGAGACCCGCGCCGATGCCCTGGGTCAGCGTGGTCTTGCCCGCGCCGAGCGGCCCGGACAGCACGACCAGGTCACCCGCATGCAGGAGGCCCGACAGGCGCCGGCCGAGCGCGCGCATCTGATCGGCGGTCGCCACCACGGCCAGTTCGTCGACACCGGGTCCCCCGGGATGCGGCAGGCCGGCTGTTCCGGTCACGCAGGCCGCCGCCGGATCACCGCGTCCAGCGCCACCGCGACGAGGTCGGATATCTCTTCGGCGACGACGTCGGGACGTTCCAGCTGGAGAACGTGGCCAGCCTGGGGCACTGTGACCATGACCGCACCCGGAATCCCGGCCGCGAGGGCCGCCGTCTGATTCGCCGAGATCAGCCTGTCCTGCTCTCCGGCCAGTACGACGGTCGGCACCTTGCCGATCGTCGCGAGCGCGTCGCGCTTGTCGTGCTCGGTCAGGGCCAGGTAGAAGTCAGCAATCACATCGATCGGCGTGGCCCGGATCACATGCTCAAGGAAGTCGATGACGGTAGGACTCGCCTTGGGGTCGCCGAACGCGATGGCCCGCGTCGACAGGAACGCCAGGTCGCCCGCCGCCCCGCGGATCCACTCGGTCAGCTCGGCTCGGCGGCCGCTGGCTGAGCCACGCAGGACCGCCGGAGCGGCCCAGCGAGCCACCGGTCGCAGCGGTCCCGGCGCCCATCCGGTCGCGTCGGCCAGGTGCGCGGTGGTCGAGATCAGGCACACGCCGACCACCGTGCTGCCGAACAACTCCGGCTGCTGCTCCGCCAGCGCCATGATCGTCATGCCGCCCATCGAGTGCCCGACAAGCACTACCGGCCCGGCGGCCGGCGCGGTCGCGGCCAGCACCGCGGCCAGATCGCGGCCGAGCTGGTCGATGCTGATGTGTGCCGGATCACTACGGCCGGACCTGCCGTGGCTGCGCTGGTCCCAGAGCACGAGGCGGGCTTCGCCGGCTAGATCGCGCAGCTGGTAGTGCCAGGTCTGCATGCTGAGCGTGTAACCGTGGCAGAACACGATCGTCACCGGCGCGTCGTCGGGCCCGCACACCTCGACGTGCAGCGGCACGCCGTCGGGGGCGATGACACCCTTAGGCCGGCCCTGCAGCTGGCCGAATGGCTCGTCCCTCGCTGGATCAGGCCGGAGCCGGATACGTCCGACCGCTACCTTCTCGGCAGCGATCACCGCTCCGGCCGAAGCTGCTGCGATCCCGGTGGCCAGCCCAGCGACGCTAGAAAGCCGCCGCCACGTGGCCATCAGCACTCCCGTCTGCGGCTGGTGCCGCTGTATCCCCGGACCCGGCCGCGGCCATGCCCGGAGCCGAGGCACCTTCCTCGGCCGCAGTTACCCCAGAGTAAGTTCTCGGGACCTTTCCCGTAAACCGGGTCACAATCTCGTACGAGAGCGTGCCGAGCGCCTCCGCCCACTCCTGGGCTGTCGCCTCGCCGTGATCGCCGGGCCCGAAGACGATGACCTCGTCGCCGGCCTCTGATGGCCCGTCGCCGAGGTCCAGCACGATGTGGTTCAGATTGACGGTACCGGCGATGGACACCCGCCGGCCGCGGGTGAGGAGCATCCCGGCCGAGTTCGTAGCGTGCCGAGGGATGCCCTCGTTGTAGCCAAGCGGCAGGACCCCGAGCGCAGTCGGGCCGTCAGTGGTGTACCGGTGCGCATACGACACGGCGGTGCCAGCCGGTACCCGCTTGACCTGGATGAGCCGGGCACGCAAGGTCATGGCGGGGCGGAGCCAGTCCGGCGCGCCGCCCGGCAGCGTGCAGAGGCCGAACACGGCACCGCCCGGCCGTACGAGGTCGAAATACGACTCAGGCAGAGTCAGGGTCGCCGGGCCGTTGGCCATGTGCCGCACTTCCAGCCTGGCTCCGGCTCTCTCAGCCACCGCGACGGCGGCACGGAACGCTTCCAGTTGCTGTCCGATCGCCGGGTGATCCGGTATGTCGGCGCAGGCGAAATGGGACCACACGCCGGCGACGTGCGCCCGGCCGGCTGCCTGCGCCGCCAGCGCCGCCTGTACCAGGCCCGGCCAGTCGGCCGGGATGGCTCCGCCCCGGCTCATCCCGGTGTCTACCTCGAGGTGCAGGCGCGCTGGCTTGCCAGCGCCCTCGGCGGCAAGTGCGATCTGGTCGGCGAGCGCGGCTGTGCCGACCGTTAGGTCGACGTCATGGCGGATTGCCTCGGCGTGCGGAGAGTCTGGGCTGCCGTGCAGGCTCAGCACCGGCACCGTGATCCCGGCCTTGCGAAGCGCGATCGCGTCAGCCACGTGGACGACCCCGAGCCAGGCCGCGCCGCCCGCTAGCGCTGCTCGGGCCGAGGCCAGCATGCCGTGGCCGTAACCGTCGGACTTGACCACCGCCATCACCTGCGCCGAGCCCACGTGCTGGCGCAGCGCTGCCACGTTGGCCTGGATCGCGTCCAGGTCAACGAGTGCCTCCGGGTGCCCGTCCATGACAGTCCAGTGTGCCAGCCCAGCCGACCCGGTTGGCCCCACAGCGGCGCAGCCCGGCTCGCGCATTGCCGCCGCGACGTGATAGGCAGTCGGCATGGCAGAACTCATCCCCCTGACCGTGCTGTTCGGCAACCCCGAGCGAGTGAGCCCGCGCCTGTCACCTGACGGAACCCAGCTGGCCTGGATCGCGCCGCATGACGGCGTGCTGAACGTCTGGCTGGCGCCGATCAGCACGCAGGACGGGGTCGACTGGGGTACCGCGCGGGTCATCACCGATGATCGCGACCGCGGCATCCGGCAGTTTGCCTGGGCCCACGACGGCCGGCACGTGCTCTACCTGCAGGACACCGGCGGCGACGAGAACTGGCGGCTGCACGATGTCGACCTGCCGACGATGGAGCGGCGTGACCTGACACCGTTCGAGGGCGTGCAGGCCCGGCTGATCGCGAGCGAGCGGGAGTACCCCGATCAGATCCTGGTCGGGCTCAACAAGGACAACGAGCAGCTGCATGACGTCTACCGGCTGGATCTGAAGACCGGCGAGCTGACGAAGGAATTCGAGAACCCCGGATTCCTCGACACAGTCGCCGATCGCGACATGGTGGTCCGGGCTGCGCTGCAGCCGCACCCGGATGGCTCGATGGTCCTGCTCGTCAGGGACGGTCCCGATGGCGACTGGAGCCCGGCGCTGACGATCCCGGCCGAGGACTCGCTGACGACCGGCCCGGTCGCGTTCAGCGCCGATGGCCGCTCGCTGCTCATGATCTCGTCGGTGGCCGCGCAGGCGGCCAGGCTGATCTGGCTCGATGTGGCGAGCGGTGACATCGAGGTGCTGGCCGAGGACCCCGAGGCAGACGTCAGCGGCGTCCGGATCGACCCGGATACCCGTGAACCGCAGATCGTGACGTTCACCAAGGCCAGGTCCGAGTACCGCGTGCTGGATCCGTCGGTGGCCGGGCACCTGGCCGCGATCCGCGCCCTGCACCCAGGCGACCCGGTGTTCCCGGATGCTGACGACGATGACCGGGTCTGGCTGGTGGCGTTCACGAACGACGCCGGGCCGGTCTCGTACTTCGCGTTCGACACCGTCATCGGTGCAGGCAGCTTCCTGTTCGAGCACCAGCCGGAGCTCTCGAACTACGACCTGGCGCCGATGGAGCCGTTCTCCTATCAGGCCCGTGACGGGCTGACGGTGCACGGCTACCTGAGCTTCCCGCCCGGCAAGGAGCGAGCGGACCTGCCGACCGTCCTGCTCGTGCACGGCGGCCCGTGGGCGCGCGACGTCTGGGGCTACGACCCCCAGGCACAGTGGCTGGCCAACCGTGGCTACCTCTGCGTTCAGGTCAATTTCCGCGGTTCCGCCGGCTACGGCAAGGCCTTCATCAACGCCGGGAACCGGGAGTGGGGCGCCGCGATGCAGGACGACCTGAGCGACGCCGTTGCCCACGTCATCAGCCAGGGCTGGAGTGACCCGGCGAAGGTCGCGATCATGGGCGGTTCCTACGGCGGCTACGCGACCCTGGCCGGTGCCGCGTTCACACCGGATCTGTACTGCTGCGGCGTCGACATTGTCGGCCCGTCCAACCTCATCACGCTGATCGAGACGATCCCGCCGTACTGGGCGCCGATGATCGCCCAGTTCCATAACCGCGTCGGGGACCCTGCCAAGGACAGGGACTTCCTCTGGTCCCGGTCGCCGCTATCGGCCGTCGGGCAGATCCGGGTCCCGCTGCTGATTGCCCAGGGCGCGAATGACCCGCGAGTCAAGCAGGCTGAGTCCGAGCAGATTGTCGCCGCGCTGCAGAAGGCCGGGATCGAGCACGACTACATGCTGTTCGAGGACGAAGGCCATGGCTTCGCGAAGCCGGAGAACCGGCTGAAGTTCTTCGCTGAGGCCGACGGGTTCCTCGCCAGGTATCTCGGCGGCCGGGCGGAGAACTGAGTCGCGGGGTTACCGGCGTTCCCCCCTAAAGCTCGTGCCCGGTAACCGCGCGGATCGCGGCGGGGATCGCGGCGAGCAGGTCACTGGCGCCGATCGGGGCATCACGCGCGGCCAGGCGGCCTGCCATGCCATGCACGTACGCGGCCGCAGCTGCCGCGTGAGGAGCGTCGGCGCCCTGAGCGAGCAGGGAGCCTGCCAGTCCGGACAGGACGTCGCCAGATCCTGCGGTGGCCAGCCAGGGCGTGCCGGTGGAGTTCACCAGGACCGGCTGACGGCCGCCTGGCTCGGCGATGACGGTCGTGGATCCCTTCAGCAGCACGGTCACGCCGAGCTCGGCCGCAGCGGCGCGCGCGTAATGCAGGCGCCGTGCCTCAATGTCGGCGCGGTCGGCCGATAGCAGCCGTGCCAGTTCGCCGGCATGCGGCGTGATCAGCACGGGTGCCGTCCGGCGCAGCAGGTCCCGGTGCGCCGCAAGCACAGTGAGACCGTCCGCGTCGATGAGCACCGGCACGTCGCTGGCCAGAACGGCGGCCAGCACCGCCTCCGCTTGCGGCCCGGTACCGATGCCGGGCCCGACAGCCCAGGCCTGCACCCGGCCCGCAGTCTCGATCGCCTGGCCGGGCAGGTCCGGGTCGTATGTCGTCAGCACAGCCTCCGGCCAGCGCTGGCGCACGACGTCCACCGCGACGGCGGCCGACACGAACCGGACCATGCCGGCCCCGCCATGGATGGCACCCCCGCAGGACAGCACGGCCGCGCCGGTGTACTGGTCACTGCCAGCCACCAGGCCGAGCACGCCGCGGCTGTACTTGTCCGACTCGGCCGCAGGCCGCGGCAGGATCGCGGCGACGTCTGCCGCCTGCAGTGAGATGACCGCGGGCTCGGGCAGGTACTCCTCGAGCCCGATTCCGATCAGCTCGGCCAGGCCAGCCAGGCTGGCTCCCGGATCGATCAGCAGGCCCGGCTTGACAGTGCCGAACGTCACGGTGACGTCGGCCTGAACCGCAGCGCCGTGTGCCTCCCCGGAATCAGCGTCGATGCCGCTTGGCAGATCGACGGCGACCACCAGGGCGCCCTCGTCGCGGGCACTCGCGGCCAGCCCGGCAAGGGTCGCGGCGGGCTCACGCAGGCCGCCATGGCCGCCGATGCCGGTCAGGCCGTCGATGATCAGGTCGGCGTCGGCGATTGCGTGCCGTGCGGTGGCCGCGATCTGATCGCCGCCAGCTGTGCCGTCGCCCGCGGCGCTGTCCCTTGCAGCCTCGTCCCCCGCAGCCCCGTCAGCTGTCGCCGCCGTGACCCAGCCGCCGCGGGCGACGAGCTCGGCCGCGCCCGCCTCATGCAACCTTGCACCCGCAGCGATGGCCGTCACACTAGCGCCCCGGCCCGCCAGGCGCGCCGCGGCGTACAGCGCGTCGCCACCGTTGTCGCCGCTACCCGCCAGCACCACGACGCGTGCGCCGTAGACCTCGCCGAGCAGGCTCGCGCAGACGGAGGCCAGGCCGGCCGCAGCCCGCTGCATCAGCGTTCCGTCCGGCAGTTTCGCCATCAGCGCCTGCTCGGCCGTGCGCACAGCCGCGACGGTATGCGCGGTCCTCATCGCTCAGCTCCTGCCATCTGCGCGTTCTGCCAGAGCCACCCGCCTGCGGCTGGACGGCTGCGCACGGAATGTGCCCGCTTCATCGCTCAGCAACCACCACGGCAATGCTCAGGCCCGCGTCGTGACTGATCGACAGGTGCCAGGTGGTGATCCCCAGGCTCTCGGCAGCCGCGGCGACGGTGCCGCGAATCTGCAGGACCGGCTTGCCGTGCTCGTCGTGCTCGACGACGGCGTCGGTCCAGAGCAACCCACGCGGGCCGCCGAGCGCCTTGGCTACTGCCTCCTTGGCGGCGAAACAGGCAGCGAGTGAGCGAGTCGGCCGCCCTCGTTCGCTCTCGGCGAACAGGCGCGCCGCGAGTGCGGGCGTACGGTCAAGGGCCTGCTCGAGCCTGGAGATCTCGGCAAGGTCCACGCCGATGCCCACGATCATGGCGCTTAGCTTCCCACGCAGGCCGGCCGCAGCCGCGTATTGCCGTGAGCTCACCGTACTCGTGCGGCTATTGCGGCTTTTGCGAATCTTGGCCCCGCTGCCATAGGGCGTGAGTCAGCTACCGTAGCCCGTCTTGGGGCCACGGTAGCTAAGGCTGGCCCTTTGGCCGGGCCCCCTTGATGCGAGCAGCCAGACCGGCTTCAGGACGGCGTGCAGCCGCCCGGGCAGCAGCCAGACCGGCTTCAGGACGGCGTGCAGCCGCCCGACGAGCAGCTAGCCCAGTTCCTCGATGGCGTCGGCAAGGCGCGTTGCCAGCCGTTCTGCCTGGCCCGCATCCTGCGACTCCACCATGACCCGGACGGCCGGCTCGGTTCCGCTCGGGCGGACGAGTATCCGGCCGGTGTCGCCCAGCTCGGCCTCGGCCCTGGCGACCGCTTCGGTCAGTGCGGGTGAGGACATCACCTGCGCCTTGTTGACGCCCGGCACGTTGATCAGGACCTGCGGGTACCTGGTCATCACGCTCACCAGGTCGGCGAGCGGCCGGTCTTGCCGGGCAGCCTCCGACAGCAGCTGCAGCCCGGTCAGCATGCCGTCCCCGGTGGTCGCGTGATCGAGCATGATGATGTGACCTGACTGCTCGCCGCCGAGCACGAACTTGCCGTCCAGCATGGCCGCGATCAGATACCGGTCGCCGACGGGCGTCTCGACAACGTCGATTCCGGCGGTCCGCATCGCGTGCTTGAACCCGAGGTTGGACATCACCGTCGCGACTACGGTATTGCCCGCCAGCCGTCCCTCCGCCTTGAGCGCGATCGCGAGCACCGCAAGGATCTGGTCGCCGTCGATCACGCGGCCGGATGCGTCGACTGCCAGGCACCGGTCCGCGTCGCCATCGTGCGCCACACCCGCGTCGGCGCCCGTCTCCACGACTGCGGCCGACAGCGCTTGCAGGCTCGTCGAGCCGCAACCGGCATTGATGTTGAGCCCGTCCGGGTCGGCTCCGATCGCGATGACGTCAGCGCCCGCTCGGCGCAGCATGTCGGGCGCGTATCCGGACGCCGCGCCGTGGGCGCAGTCCACGACGACGCGCAGGCCCGCGAGCGGCCTGCCAGCGGTACCCGGCCTGCTGTGCACCGTGCGGAGCAGGTGGGCGATGTAGCGCTCGCCCTGGCCGCTCTCATCGGTAACCCGGCCGAAGCCAGCAGGCGGCACTCCGGCCGGGCCCTGACGGACCAGGTCCCGACTGGCCGCGCTCCCGGTCACAAGGCGCCCGCCCGCCAGTACCTGGCCGTTCCGGCCGGTCAGGCGGGCCTCAATCTCGTCCTCGACCGCGTCCGGAAGCTTCACGCCGCCCCGAGCGAAGAACTTGATCCCGTTGTCAGGCGCAGGATTGTGGCTGGCCGAGAGCATCACGCCGAACTCGGCGCCCAGAGCGGCCGTGAGGTACGCCACGGCCGGCGTGGGCAGGACGCCGAGCCGGACGACGTCCACGCCGCTGGCCGCCAGGCCGGCGACGACAGCCGCTTCGAGGAACTCACCGGACGCCCGCGGATCGCGGCCTACGACCGCGAACGGGCGCTGCCCCGGACTCACCGGGCCGACAGCAGCCTCAGACGCGCTGAGCACATTCGCCGCTGCCGCCGCGATAGCCATCGCGAGCCCAGCCGTGAGCTCACGTCCTGCGGCGCCTCTGACGCCGTCCGTGCCGAAAAGCTGACCCATAACCCGCCGGATCCTCGGTGCAGAACCGGGCGGCGCGGCTAGCGCTTGGAGTACTGCGGAGCCTTGCGGGCCTTCTTCAGGCCAGCCTTCTTGCGCTCGGTCACCCGAGCGTCCCTGGTCAGGAATCCGGCGCGCTTCAGCGTCGGTCGGCTCTCCGGGTCGACGAGGGTGAGCGCCCTGGCAATGCCGAGGCGCAGCGCTCCGGCCTGGCCGCTGACGCCGCCGCCGACAATCCGTGCCACCACGTCGAACTGATCCTCAGCCCCCAGCGCCACGAAGGGCTCGCTGATCAGCTGCTGGTGCACCTTGTTCGGGAAGTAGACCTCGAGTGACCGGTCGTTGATCTTCCACCGGCCCGTGCCCGGCTGAATCCGGACCCGCGCAATAGCCTCCTTGCGGCGGCCAGTTCCCAGCGCGTTGCCGGTTACGACCGGCCGGCGCACGGCCGCCCTCGGCTGGGCGGTGTCACCGGTCGACGTCGTGTATTCCGACAGGTGCTCCTCGGGCGCCTCGGCCTGTACTCCGGCTTCCGGCGTCTCAGTGGACTCGGCCACGTTGTCTTCCTCGTACTTCCCGCTTGAGTCTTGGTTGCTCTGACGTTACCTGGCGCCGACCTGCTGCCCGACCTGCGTAATCTCGAACGGCACCGGCTGCTGCGCCTTGTGCGGATGCTCTGGGCCCGCGTACACCTTGAGCTTGCGCAGCATCTGCCGACCGAGGGCGTTCTTCGGGAGCATGCCCTTCACGGCCTTCTCGACGGCGCGCTCAGGGCTCTTGGCCATCAGCTCGGCATAGGAGACCGAGTGCAGGCCACCCGGGTAGCCGCTGTGCCGGTGGGCCATCTTGTCCCGCAGCTTGTTCCCGCTGAGGGCGACCTTGGCGGCGTTGACAATGATGACGAAGTCCCCGGTGTCCAGATGCGGCGCGAAGATGGGCTTGTGCTTACCGCGCAGCAACGTTGCCGCCTGACTGGCAAGCCGCCCAAGTACGACGTCAGATGCGTCGATGACGTGCCATTGGCGCTGAACATCAGCAGCCTTAGGGCTGAAAGTGCGCACAGTCATAAGCCTTCGCGTGTGAGTCCTGAATCTCTGGCCCGTACCGGGGACATATCCTGCCTAGGCGCGGGGATCCGCAGGCACCGGCTGCAGCTCACCAGCCGCTGGGGCTCGGCGGGCATGCCGGTACGCAATGGATGCCCAAGAAGGATACCGGTGGTAACGCCCAGCGGTCAAAGCGAGCGCCCACATGGGAGCCCGGGGGCCAGGCCGCAGCAGGGAGCAGAAACGCGAGACGACCCGAACTTCGCGCTCTAGGGCGATACGCTCACCGCATGCGCACTCCGGGCGGCGACACTGCAGACCAGCAGGGCAACCGTCCTCGCGACGGGGCTGCGGCCAGATCGGCGGCCCCAACCGGATCGGCCGCCCCAGCCGCACCAGGAACCACAGCCAGCTCGTCGGTCTTCGCGCCGGGCTATGACGGCAGCCGGCGTGGCACCGACCGCGCACCCGGCTCGGGCCCGGGGGGCCCGGATTCCTCGCGCTGGTACGGATCGACCGCGGGCGGCGCAGCCGGCAAGGGGCCGGTCCGCGGGTACCCGCCGGTGCCTGGCCAGCCGCCGCCGATGTATCCGCCTGGGCAGTTCGCACCCTGGAACCGCGACCGTCACGGCCAGGCCAGGCCGGTAGCGTCTCCTGGCCAGGCTGACGCTGGACAGCCGCGCTCTGCCAGCGGCCTGCCTGGCCGCGACGACCAGCAGCAAGCGGCCTGGCAGTCTCCGGCGTCCCCGACCGGGGCCGACGCCGGAACGTCGCGCTACTACGAGCGGCCGGACGGCTCCGAGGTGGAGCCCGGCTACTCGATGCTGGCCGTCAGCGACCCGGCCGCAGACGTGACCTCCACGCAAACCTGGCAGGCACTGGGCGACGGCCGGTCGACCGGCATCTGGACGGCCCCGGCCCGGCCCGGAGCCGGGCCATCTCGGCCGGTCGCTCCAGGTCACCAGGCCGTGCCGCCAGCCCGTCGGAGCCCCGATGGGGCCAGGCAAGACGCCGGGCCGAGCACCCTCGATGCCGGGGCAGGCAGCTCAGCCGCTGATGTGGCCGCCCGACGGGCCCTTCCTGGCCCACCGGTCGTGACCGGCCCACCGGTCGTGGCCGGGCGATCGGCCGTGGCCAGCCCCCCAGCGGCCACCAGGACAGGAAGCACGACAGACGGGGCCAGGACCCGAGCGCGCCACAGCGGCGCCCATACGGCGCCCCAGGGCGCCGCCCAGGCCGAGAGCGCGACCCGATCCTCCCGTGCGGCTGGTTCGTCCCGGTCCGCAGGCTCTGTACGGCCCACTGAGTCGACCCGGTCAGCTGGCTCGCCCGGCTCGCGCGCCGCCGGCCGGAAGCCCCGTGGCAAGCACCCCGCCAGCGTCAAGCTTGCGGTCACCGTCGCCATCCTGTTCGTACTGGCGGCCGCTTCCACCCTCGCCTACGGCGTCCTGCACTCGCCGGCCAAGCCCAAGCCGACGGCAGGCCCGACTCCGACGCCAAAGGTCACCCCAAGTCCGAGCACCAGCCCGACGCTCGGGCCCTACGGCCATATCGCCTCCCGGACGGCCGACCCGCAGCCGCTGACCGTAGCGCAGCTGTTCCCGGCGAGCTTCACCGTCGGCGGGCAGGTCATTACCCGAACGACGACTGCCGCGGGCACGCGATGCGTGGCCGCCCTCGACGGGGCGAACATCAGGTCCGCCATCCGCAGGGCCAGCTGCAATCAGGTGGTCCGGGCGACGTATCTCGCCTCGTCCGGGAAGATGATGGGCACGATCGGCGTGCTGAACCTCAGCACCGCCAGCCATGCCGTCAAGGCGATCCGGTCCGCGGACGCCGGTGACTTCATCAAGCAGCTGAAGGCCAAGCGCGGCCCTACCCACAGGATCGGCGGCGGCACCGGCATCGAGGTAGCAGCCGCGAAGGGCCACTACCTGATCCTGATCTGGGCCGAATTCACGAATCTGCGCAAGCCGAAGACCGCCGCCCAGCGCACCGCGATCGAGAACTTCATGACCGAGCTGCTCGACAATACGGCCAACGTCAGCCTGGCCAACCGGATGCTCACCGGCACCCCGTGACCGGCGAGGCGGCCGAACAGCACAACCCTTCAGGACCGGGAACGGCGGCGGCCCAGCAGACAGCAGCCCGCAGTGACGGCTGCTTTCCTGGTCTATGAGTCGAGGATCCTGATGCGCCGTGTCGTCGCAGCCCGGTCCGCCATCGCAGCCGGCTCGGGATAGCCGACTTCCTCCAGGCACAGCGGGTGCGGCGGCGCGACCCAGGCCGCAGGATCGCGCATTCCGGCCGCCAGCAGGTGGCCGAGCCACTCGGCGGGCTTGCTGCCATCGCCGACCGACAAGAGCGCGCCGGCCAGCGCCCGCACCATGTTGTGGCAGAAGGCGTCGGCCGTAACCGTGGCAACGGCGAGGCCGGGCTCGGCCCTCGTCCAATCCAGCCGGAGCAGCTGACGGATCGTGGTCGCGCCCTCGCGGCTGCGGCAGAACGCGGCAAAGTCGTGCTCGCCCAGGCACGCGAGGGCCGCTTCGTTCATCGGGTCCAGGTCGAGCCTGCGGGAGTACCAGAGGGTGTCGTGGCGACGCAGCGGGTCTGCCCGGGCCGGGTCGTCGCATACCCGGTAGGAGTACCTGCGCCACAGCGCGGAGAACCGCGCGTCGAAGCCATCGGGAGCCGGGCCGATCCCGGTTAGCCGGACGGATGGCGGCAGCAGCCGCGCTAGCCGCCGCTCTGCGGACCCGGCCGCAGCCGTCCAGCTCTCGGCCGTGACGTCAGCGTGCGCAACCTGGCCGCGCGCGTGCACTCCGGCGTCCGTCCGCCCAGCGACGGTGAGCAGCGGCGGCTCCGGTAGGCGCAGCACGCGCCAGAGCGCCTCCTGGACGGTCTCCTGGACAGTCGTGAGGCCAGGCTGGGTGGCCCAGCCATGGAACGCTGAGCCGTCGTAACGCAGATCGAGGCGCAACCGCAGCGTTCTCTGCGGCTGCGGGTCAATTGGATCGGCCGCTGCGGGGACCCTGGCACGCACGAGCCCGGCCGGGTGCGCCCGGCCGGGCTCGTTGCGTGGCGCCTCGTTACTCGTCGGTCGCCTGCTCGTCGCCGGCGTCCTCGGCCGCAGAATCCTCAGCCGCAGCGTCATCAGCTGCTGAGGCCGGTTCGGCAGCCTCGTCCTCGGTGGCTTCGGCTTCGCCAGCTGCCGTCTCGTCCGCAGTCGGCTCGGCCGCTGCAGTCTCGTCGGCAACTGCCTCGGCAGCTTCCGTCTCCTCGGCAGTTGCCTCGGCCACTGCCGTTCCCTCAGCCGCCGCAGCCTGGCCCCGGCCGGACCTGGCGGCAGGCGCGGTGGCCGGAGCCCGGCGAGCGCGGCGGCGGCGCGTCTTCGGCTCCGCCTCCTCGCGCACCAGCTCGATCACCGCGAGCGCGGCGTTGTCGCCCTTGCGCGGCCCCACCTTGGTGATCCGGGTGTAGCCACCGTCACGGCCCGCAAAGCTCGGCCCGATCTCGGCGAACAGGTTATGCACGACGGTCTTGTCCGTCACGACAGTCAGCACCTGGCGCCGGGCGTGCAGGTCACCTCGCTTGGCGAAGGTGATCAGCCGCTCGGCCAGCGGCCGCAGCCTGCGGGCCCTGGCCTCGGTCGTGGTGATCTTGCCGTGCTCGAACAGGGCCGTGGCCAGGTTGGCCATCATGTGCCGCTGATGGGCAGGGCTGCCGCCGAGTCGGTGGCCCTTAGTGGGCGTGGGCATCGAAGGAATCTCCCGGTTCAGTACTGTCGTGCATCACGGCTGGCTTGCGGCACGGTACTGACAGGCGGCGCCTGTCAGTACTGCTCTGTTTCGACGTAGTCGTCCTCATCATCGGCCCCGTAGCTGTCGGCCGCCGATCCCGGGTCGAATCCGGGCGGGGAGTCCTTCAGGGTGAGACCCATGTCGGTGAGCTTCTGCTTGACTTCCTCGATCGACTTGGCGCCGAAGTTGCGGATGTCCAGCAGATCCTGCTCGCTGCGGGCGACGAGCTCGCCCACGGTGTGAATGCCCTCGCGCTTCAGGCAGTTGTAGGAGCGGACCGTCAGGTTGAGCTCCTCGATCAGCAGCGCCAGGTCGGCTGCCAGGGCCGCGTCCGTCGGCGACGGGCCGATGTCGATGCCCTCGGCGTCCAGGTTCAGCTCCCTGGCCAGCCCGAACAGCTCGACCAGCGTCTTGCCTGCGCTGGCTACTGCGTCCCGCGGCCGCAGGCTCGACTTGGTCTCGACATCGAGAATCAGCTTGTCGAAGTCAGTCCGCTGCTCGACTCGGGTCGCCTCGACCTTGTAGGTCACCCGCAGGACCGGCGAGTAGATCGAGTCGATCGGGATCCGGCCGATCTCCTGGCCGGGCTGCTTGTTCTGCGCGGCCGAGACGTAGCCGCGGCCGCGCTCGACCGTCAGCTCCATCTCGAGCTTGCCCTTGCCGTTGAGCGTGGCAATGTGCAGGTCTGGGTTGTGCACCTCAAGGCCGGCCGGCGGCGCGATGTCCGCAGCGGTTACCGGGCCAGGGCCCTGCTTGCGCAGGTACATGTGCATCGGCTCGTCGTGCTCGGAGGAGACGACCAGGTTCTTGAGGTTCAGGATGATGTCGGTGACGTCCTCGGTCACGCCGGGAATCGTCGAGAACTCGTGCAGCACGCCCTCGATCCGGATGCTGGTAATAGCGGCACCGGGGATAGACGACAGCAGCGTACGCCGCAGGGAGTTGCCGATGGTGTAGCCAAAGCCTGGCTCCAGCGGCTCGATGACGAATCGGGACCGGAACTCGTTGACTTGCTCCTCGGCAAGGCCGGGGCGCTGTGCGATCAGCATGACTCTTCCTTTCCGCGCTGCCCGCTATATGACAGTCGCGCCTGACGCCGACGGATGGCCGCCGACGGTCCTTCCACGCCAGCTTGCGCTGACGTCCACCTCAGCCGACGGCCATCGTTCTCGGCCGTCAGGCCTCTTCTTCCACCTCAGCCGACGGCCATCGTTCTCGGCCGTCAGGCCTCTTCTTCCACCTCAGCCGACGGCCATCGTTCTCGGCCGTCAGGCCTCTTCTTCCACCTCAGCCGACGGCCATCGTTCTGGCCGTCAGGCCTGTGCTTACTTCGAGTAGTACTCGACGATCAGCTGTTCCTGGACCAGCGTGTCGATCTGGGCGCGCACCGGCAGCGCGTGCACCAGGATCCGCATCTTGTCAGGAATGACCTCGATCCAGGCGGGCGGCGTGCGCTCGCCCGCCTCGGCCCGTGCCACCACGAATGGCGTCAGGTCGCGGGCCTTGGGCGCCACCTCGATGATGTCGCTCTCGCTGACCCGGTAGGACGGAATGTCCACCTTCTTTCCATTCACCAGGATGTGGCCGTGGCTCACCGTCTGGCGGGCCATGTCCCGGCTCTTGGCGAACCCAGCCCGGTAGACGACGTTGTCCAGCCTGGTCTCCAGGATCTGCAGCAGCACGTCGCCGGTCTTGCCACGCTTGGTGGCAGCCTCGGTGTAGTAGTTGCTGAACTGGTTCTCCAGCACGCCGTAGATCCGCTTGGCCTTCTGCTTTTCGCGGACCTGGAGCAAGTACTCGCTCTCCTTGGGGCGGTTCCGCCCGTGCTCACCCGGCGGGTACGGCCGGATCTCGATCGGGCACTTCGGGCTGTCGCACTTGGCACCCTTCAGGAAGAGCTTGGTCTTCTCGCGGCGGCAGCGCTTGCAGTCCGCACCGGTGTATCGAGCCATGTGTACTTACTCCTCAGACCCGGCGCCGCTTAGGCGGGCGGCAGCCGTTGTGCGGAACCGGCGTGACGTCCTGGATGGACCCGACCTCCAGACCAGTCGCCTGCAGCGATCTGATCGCGGTCTCACGGCCCGAGCCCGGACCCTTCACGAACACGTCGACCTTGCGCATGCCGTGCTCCATCGCCCTGCGCGCAGCGGCCTCAGCGGCCATCTGGGCGGCAAACGGAGTGGACTTGCGAGATCCCTTGAAACCGACCTGGCCAGAGGAGGCCCAGGAGATCACGCTGCCGCCCGGATCGGTAATCGAGACGATCGTGTTGTTGAAGGTGCTCTTGATGTGCGCGTGACCATGCGCGATGTTCTTGCGTTCCTTCCGGCGGACTTTCTTGACGCCGGTACGGCTCTTCGGAGGCATTCTGCTCCCTTTAGCTCCGGAGGTGGTCGGACCAGCTGCTCAGGCCCGCGTACCGCTTGGCGGCCGCGCGGGCACAGTGCAGCGGACTACTTCTTGCCGGCCTTCTTCTTGCCGGCCACTGTCTTCTTCTTGCCCTTGCGGGTGCGGGCATTGGTCTGCGTGCGCTGGCCATGCACCGGAAGGCCGCGGCGATGCCGGATGCCCTGGTAGCAGCCGATCTCGATCTTGCGGCGGATATCGGCCTGCACCTCGCGGCGCAGGTCACCTTCGACTTTGTAGTTGGCCTCGATCCAGTCGCGGAGCCGGATGAGATCCTCATCGCTCAGCTGATGCACCCTGGTGTCACCGCTAACGCCGGTGCCGGAGAGTGTCTCGAATGCCCGGGTACGGCCGATGCCGTAGATGTAGGTAAGCGCGACCTCAAGCCGCTTGTCACGCGGTAGGTCGACGCCGACGAGGCGTGCCATAGTGGGCAGTTCTCCTTTTCATTCTCGGGAGGTCCTGCGCGCCGCCCCACGTCCCTGCCCGGACGTAGCCCCGGCCTCCCCCGGGGGTGCTCCGCTGCCGGCCTGGCCGACAGCGGAGTGCGGTGCGAACTTGATTCAGTTGTGCTGGGCTAAGCGCGCTTGCCGCGCCCAGTGCCTACTGTCCGGGCCTGTCCTCAGCCCTGACGCTGCTTGTGCCGCGGATCAGAGCAGATGACCATGACCCGGCCATGCCTGCGGATGACCCTGCACTTGCTGCAGATCTTCTTCACACTCGGCTTGACCTTCATAGCTGGTCTCCTGTGACGCTAGCCAGTCGGTGCTGCCAGCGCCGTGCTCGTTTACTTGTACCGGTAGACAATCCGCCCACGACTGAGGTCGTAGGGGCTCAGCTCGACGACGACCCGGTCATCGGGCAGGATCCGGATGTAGTGCATCCGCATCTTCCCGCTGATATGGGCCAGGACCTTGTGCCCGTTGTCCAGCTCCACCCTGAAGAATGCGTTCGGGAGCGATTCCACAACCGTTCCCTCGATCTCGATGGCGCCGTCTTTCTTGGCCATGCCCTCCGCGCTTCGCTGCTTGCTGTGACCAGCTTGGTGTCATGCCGCCAAGCTGGCCGCTTGTGGTTGGTCTGATCTGCGTCCGCGTGCTCGGGCCCAGCTGTAGCTGGGCCTCGGCCTTTCGCTCCCGGCGGGACCAGAAGGCTGCGGCGTGCCCGCACGCACCATGCTGACGCACGTTGTCGCAGGCACCGCTGGCCCGGCTGACTGAGGTCACGGTGCGCGCACAGAATCCGCACAGGCAAACAACAGCTCACGGGCCGTCCGAAAGTCTACTTCAGGTCCGCCCGCTACGCGAACCCAGGCCGCCAGCCTGTGACGGAAATGCAAACCAAGCGGCTAGCCAGTATATTCCGGGCCCGCTGGCTGCGGCTGCCCGCCTAGCGGCCCGGGCGACCGGGCAGGTCTTCGTCGCCGCTGGGCAGCTGGCCCTGCGCCGAACTATCGCCAATGCTCCGGTGCGCGGATCCGCCGCGAAGTGCGTTGGCAGTGACCCAGCCACCGGCCAGTACGGCGCCCCAGGGACCGGCCACCCAGAGTGGCCAGACATAGCCGCCGCCGCTCAGGCCCCAGACGACGAAGCAGACCAGCACAACGGTGAACCACACGCCCCAGGCCGTCCGCCAGGCCGTCCGGTGCCCGCTACGGCGGCTCTGATCGGCCTGACGCGGCCGACGGGTCAGCGCGGCGTCCGGCAGGCGGTAGAGGTCGATGCTCGGCAGATCCTTCAGCAGTGAGTCGATCTCACCAACGGTGCGGGCGGCAAAGGCCCGGTCCAGCCGGTCGCTGAATTCCTCAGGCGTCAGCCGCCCGGCGGCAAGGTGCTCACGCAGCATTGACGCGGTCCGGTCCCGGTCCGCGTCCGATGCCCGGATATTGGGGTCATATGCCATCGTGTACTCCCCCGCTGACTCTGCTCGCCCGTTCCGCCATCGTCACCTGCGCTGTCCGGCCGGACCGCAGCGCAGCGAATCCAGCGGCACCACCGTCCTCCGCGGTCAGCACCCACGGACCATCGTCAGTGATGGCCACCGTGTGCTCGAAGTGGGCGGCCCAGCTGCCGTCGCGCGTCACGACGGTCCAGCCGTCGTCAAGCTGCCGCGTCTGCGGCGCCCCGAGAACGAGCATCGGCTCGATAGCCAGTGCCATGCCGGTGGTCAGTACCGGGCCACGGCCGGCCCGGCCGTAGTTCGGCACGGCCGGCTCCATATGCATCTCACTGCCGATGCCATGCCCGGTGTACTCGCGGACGATCCCGTACCGGCCAGCGGCCCTGGCCGCCTGCTCGACCGCATGGGAGATGTCGGTGAGCCGCTTGCCGGGCACAGCCTGCGCCAGGCCGTGCCACATGGCCAGCTCGCAGGCACGCAGCAGGCCGGCTATCTGCTCCCGGCCCACTGCCTCCGCGTGACGCACCGCGCCAGCGGCCGGTGGCGACCCGACGGCCACCGTCACGGCCGAGTCGCCGTGCCAGCCGCCGACAATGGCCCCGCAGTCGATCGAGATAAGGTCGCCATCCCGCAGCACCTGAGCCGAGCTCGGGATGCCGTGGACGATCTGGTCGTTGACCGAGGTGCAGATCGTCGCCGGGTAGCCGTGGTAGCCCTTGAAGGAAGGGACGGCGCCCGCCGACCGGATCTCGCGCTCGGCGACTGCATCCAGCTCGGCCGTGCTGACGCCGGGCTGCACCGCTGCGGCTGCTGCGCGCAGGGCAGCCGCTGTGACCAGCCCCGCCTCGCGCATGATCGCGAGCTGAGCCGGGGACTTCACCTGGATCGGCTCGTCCCTTCTTAGTCGCATAACGCCTCCCGTGCCATGACTTTCACCGTACCCGGTCACCGGTGGCACGGGCCTCAGGTCATGAACCTGCGCAGCGCGACCAGTGCACGGGCGGTGATCTCCTCCACCGGCCCGGTCGCGTCGATGCCGAGCAGGATGCCGTCGTCAGCGTAGAAGGCGATCAGCGGGCGGGTCTGCTCGGCATACACATCGAGCCGGTGCCTGATCGTGAGTTCCCGGTCGTCGTCGCGCTGGAACAGCTCGCCGCCGCAGTCATCGCACAGGCCTGCCCTGGCCGGCGGCTCGAACAGCACGTGCCAGATGCGCCCGCAGACCCGGCAGGTCCGGCGACCTGACAGCCGCCGGACGACCTCATCATCATCAACCACCAGCTCCAGCACGACGTCCAGCTTGGTGTCCCAGTCGGCCAGCAGCTTGCGGAGCGTTTCAGCCTGCGGGACGTTGCGGGGGAAGCCGTCGAGCAGGAACCCGTTCTGGGCGTCGTCTTCGGCCAGCCTCGCCACCACCATCGCGATGGTGACCTCGTCCGGCACCAGGTCGCCACGGTCCATGAAGGCCTTGGCCTGACGTCCGAGATCGGTCCCGGAACTGACGTTGAACCGGAAGATGTCACCTGTCGAGATCTTCGGAATCGACAGGTGCGAGGCGATGAATTGGGCCTGTGTCCCCTTGCCCGCACCGGGGGGCCCGACGAGGACGACTCGCACTACCGCAGGAAGCCCTCATAGTTACGCTGCTGTAGCTGGCTCTCGATCTGCTTCACCGTATCCAGGCCGACGCCCACCATGATCAGGATGCTGGTGCCGCCGAGCGGGAACTGCGCGGTAGCGGCGAGAAGGCCGATGGCCACCAGCGGGATCAGCGCGACGAGTGCCAGGTACACCGATCCGGCAGCGGTCAGCCGGCTCAGCACGTAGCTCAGGTAGCCAGCTGTCGGCCCGCCCGGCCTGATGCCGGGGATGAATCCGCCGCTCTTCTTCATGTTGTCGGCCACCTCGGTCGGATTAAAGGTGATCGACACGTAGAAGTAGGTGAAGAAGAGGATGAGGGCGAAGTACGCGATCACGTACGCGGGCCTGTCACCGAAGACCAGGTTGGTGTTGACCCAGCCGGCCCAGCCGGTTGACACCACCTGACCGTTCACCTTCTGCCCGAACAGCTGAGCAGCCAGCTGCGGTATGTACAGCAGCGAGGAGGCGAAGATGACCGGGATGACACCCGCCTGGTTGATCTTCAGCGGGATATAGGTCGATGTACCGCCGTACATCCGGCGGCCGACCATCCGCTTGGCGTACTGGATCGGGATCCGCCGCTGGGCCTGCTCCATCAGAGCCACGAACGCGATGATGGCCACGCCCATGAGCAGCACGAGCACGAAGACGAACTTGGGCCTGTTCTCGTAGATGAGCTGCAGCTGGCCGGGGACGACCGCGATGATCTGGGTGAAGATCATCACCGACATGCCGTTGCCGACGCCCTTGTCAGTGATCAGCTCGCCGAGCCACATGATCACTGCCGTGCCCGCCGTCATGATGATGACCATCGTGGTGATGGTGAAGACCGACGGGTTGGGAATCAGGTCGGCGCTGCAGCCGGGGATCAGCTCATGGGCGCGGGCCAGCGCGATGATGCCAGTCGACTGAAGAATCGCGAGTCCCACGGTCAGGTACCGGGTGTACTGCGTAATCTTCGCCTGGCCGGTCTGGCCTTCCTGCCGCAGCGTCTCGAGCCGCGGAATGACGACAGCGAGCAGCTGCAGGATGATGCTCGCGGTGATGTACGGCATGATGCCGAGGGCGAAGACCGTCAGCTTGGTGATGCCGTTGCCGCTGAACAGGTTGAGCAGCTGGAACAGGTTGTTCGACTTCGTGACGGCGAGACACGTCTGGACGGCCTTCTGCGAGACGCCAGGCGTGGGAAGCTGCTGACCGAGCCGGAACACGGCGATGATGAAAATGGTGAAGAGCAGCTTCTTGCGCAGGTCGGGCGTTCGGAACGCCCGGATGAACGCGGTTAGCATGCGCCGTCCCCTACTCGATAGTTCACCATCGTCTGCCGCTCCTGTCGCGGGACAGCACCGCTACTCGCCTGCTGAGCCCGCGCTTTATGCGCCCGCGCTCCGGCAGCAGAGTGCTCGCCGAAGTCTAACGTGCCGGTCCGACTCCGACGGCCACGCAGCATGCGTCCCTTGCGGCCCCCGACCGCACGCAGGTCCGGGCCAGCGGAGTCTAAGCTGGCCCGGACCTGCGTTTGGGCGGCAGTCATCTCACAGTTCAGTAACGGTTCCGCCAGCGGCCGTGATCTTGGCACGCGCCGCAGCCGAGAAGGCGTGCGCGCTGATCCGCAGCGCCGCGCTGATCTCGCCCTGACCGAGTACCTTCACCAGCTCGCCGGATCTGACGGCCCCCTTCGCCGCGAGGTCCTGCGGCGTCACGTCGCCGCCAGCCGGGTAGAGCGCAGCCAGCCGGTCGACGTTCACGACCTGATAGGTCGTCGTGAACCGCGCGTTGGAGAAGCCCTTGAGCTTCGGCAGCCGCCGGGTCAGCGGCATCTGGCCGCCCTCGAACGCCGCCGGCACCTGCGTGCGTGCCTTGCTGCCCTTGGTGCCGCGGCCGGCCGTCTTGCCCTTGGACGCCTCGCCGCGCCCCACCCGGGTGCGCGCGGTCCGCGCACCGGGGGCCGGCCGCAGATGGTGGATCTTCAGCCCGGCCCGCCCGCCGGGCTCCCCGGCGGCGCGTGTGGTGCTGTCGGTGTCTGCCATCGTTAGTCAACCTCCTCCACGGTGACCAGGTGGCGCACCGCGTTGATCATGCCGCGGATCTCAGGCCGGTCTTGCTTGATGACCACGTCGCCGATGCGGTGCAGGCCGAGCGAGCGCAGTGATTCGCGGTGCTCTTTCTTGCCGCCGATCTTTGACTTGATCTGTGTGACCTTCAGCTCTGCCATTGTCGTTCGCTCCGCTGTCTCGCCCTGCTCAGCTGTTCTCTGCCGGGCTGCCAGTGCCCGCGGCAGTCGCCGCCGCAGCGCGCGCCCGGAGCATGGCGGCAGGCGCCACGTGCTCGATGGGCAGGCCGCGCCGCGCTGCGATTTCCTCGGGCCGGTTCAGGCTCTTCAGCGCCGTGACGGTGGCGTGCACGACGTTGATCGGGTTGGAGGAGCCCAGCGAGCGCGACAGCACGTCATGAATGCCCGCGCACTCCAGGACGGCCCGGACCGGACCGCCGGCGATGACGCCGGTACCTGGGCTGGCTGGCTTCAGCAGCACCACGCCGGCCGACTCCTCGCCCTGCACGGTGTGCGGGATGGTGCCGGCGATGCGCGGCACCCGGAAGAAAGCCTTCTTGGCCGCCTCGACGCCCTTGGCGATCGCGGCTGGCACCTCCTTGGCCTTGCCGTAGCCGACGCCGACCATGCCGTTGCCGTCACCCACCACGACCAGCGCGGTGAAGCTGAACCGCCGGCCGCCCTGGACTACCTTGGCGACCCGGTTGATGGTGACTACGCGCTCGAGGTAAGCGGTGCCCTTCTCGGGTCCGGCCCCGCGGCGGTCGTCGCGGCGTTCGCGTCGTTCGCCGCTGCCTCCAGCGCCGCGCCGCGGTGTTGCTGCCATCAGATCTTCCTCTTCTGTCGTTGAATGCGTGTGGTCGTCATCTACAGAGCGAGCCCGGCCTCGCGCGCGCCATCAGCGAGCGCTGCCACCCGGCCGTGGTAGGCGTACCCGCCCCGGTCGAACACCGCGGCGCTGATGCCCGCCTCAACGGCACGCTCGGCAAGCAGCTTCCCGACCTGCTTGGCCTTGGCCGTCTTGTCACCCTCGCCGGCTCGGATCGACTCGTCGAGCGTGGACGCGGACGCTAGCGTCCGGCCCGCCGTGTCGTCGATCAGCTGGGCGAAGGTGTTCCGCGCCGAGCGCGTGACGACCAGCCGCGGCCGCTGCGGGCCGCCGTCGACCTTCTTGCGAACGCGCAGGTGCCGCCGCTCCCGCGCGGCGATGCGCGGTGCCGTCCGCCCGGTGACCCGGCCATGCGCCCTGGTCTTGATGCCAGACATGTCTTACTTACCAGCCTTCCCGACCTTGCGGCGGATCTGCTCGCCCTGATAGCGCACGCCCTTGCCCTTGTACGGATCGGGCTTGCGTAGCTTGCGGATGTTAGCGGCCACCTCGCCCACCTGCTGCTTGTCGATGCCCTCGACCACGAACCTGGTGGGCGTCTCCACCCGGAAGGTGATCCCGGCTGGCGCGTGCACCGGCACAGGGTGGCTATAGCCAAGCGCGAACTCCAGGTCTGAGCCCTTGGCCTGGACCCGGTAGCCGACGCCGACAATCTCCATGGTCTTGCGGTAGCCCTCGGTCACGCCGGTGACCATATTGGCGATGAGCGACCGGGACAGCCCGTGCAGGGCCCGGATCTCGCCTTCGTCGCTGGGCCTGGTCACGGTGATGACGCCGTCCTCCTTGTGGACGTCGATCGGCGCCGTTACCTCCATGCTCAGCTCGCCCTTCGGGCCCTTGACGCGGACCTGGCGGCCGTCGACAGTGACGTCGACACCGCTCGGGATGACGACCGGCATCCGTCCGATTCGTGACATAGCTGGCTCCCTACCAGACGTAGGCGAGGACTTCCCCGCCTACGCCCTTCTTCTTCGCCTGCTTGTCGGTCATCAGGCCGGAGGACGTCGAGATGATCGCCACGCCGAGGCCGCCGAGGACGCGCGGCAGGTTGTCCTTGCGCGCATACACCCGCAGGCCAGGCTTCGACACGCGCTTGACGCCCGCGATCGAGCGCTCCCTGGTCGGTCCGAACTTCAGCGCGATTACCAGGTTCTTGCCAACCTCGGCGTCCTCCACCTTCCAGCTGGCGATGTAGCCCTCCTGCTGGAGGATCTCCGCGATGTGCACCTTCATCTTCGAATGCGGCATTGTCACGGAGTCGTGGTAAGCCGAGTTGGCGTTGCGCAGACGGGTCAGCATGTCTGCGACCGGGTCGGTCATGGTCATGGCCTGATGGCCCTCCTCGCCGCGGTTTCCCCGGTGGTTCTCAGCACCGGGGACCTACGGCGTGGTCGGTGGGCGCCGGAGGCGCCCAGGTCGGTCTTTCCTGCAGGGAGCTGACGCTCCCGATGTGGCTTTGTTGGATTACCAGCTGGACTTGGTGATGCCGGGCAGCTCGCCGCGGTGCGCCATCGACCGGAAGCAGATCCGGCACAAGCCGAACCTCTTGTAGACGGCCCGCGGACGACCGCACCGAGAGCACCGTGTGTACGCGCGTACCTCGAACTTCGGCTTGCGGTTGGCCTTGGCGATGAGGCTCTTCTTCGCCACTGCTCAGTTCTCCTTGAACGGGAAGCCGAGTCGCCGCAGCAATGAGCGGCCCTCAGCATCGGTGGTCGCGGACGTGACGACGGTCACGTCCATGCCGCGCTGCCTGTCCACCTGATCAGGGTTGATCTCGTGGAACATCAGCTGTTCGGTCAGGCCGAACGTGTAGTTGCCGCGGCCGTCGAACTGCCGGTCGCTCAGGCCTCGGAAGTCACGGATACGGGGCAGCGCGAGCGACAGCAGCCGGTCCAGGAACTCCCACATCCGGTCGCCGCGCAGTGTGACGTGCACTCCGATCGGCATGCCCTCGCGCAGCTTGAACTGCGCGATCGACTTGCGGGCCCGGGCGACCGCGGGCTTCTGGCCGGTGATGATGGTCAGGTCCTTGACCGCGCCGTCGATGAGCTTGGCGTCCCTGGCCGCCTCGCCGACGCCCATGTTCACCACGATCTTGGTGACGTTGGGTGTCTGCATGACGTTCGGGTAGCCGAACTCCTCCAGCATGGCCGGAGCGATCTCAGCGCGGTATCGCTCCTTGAGCCGGGGCTTTGCTCGCTGGGCGCCGTTGCCCGTTGCGCCGGCGCTGGCGGCGCCGGCCTGCTGGCCGGTCTCGGCTGCGTCAGCCTCAGCGTTCTTGGTCTTGGTGGCAGCCATCAGATGTCCTTACCGCTGGTCCGGGAGACCCGGACCTTTTTGTCCTTGTCGGCATCGATCCGGTACCCCGCCTTGGTTGGGCGCTTGGTCTCCGGGTCGATCAGCTGCACGTTGCTGACATGCAGCGGGGCCTCCTGCGTTACGATGCCGCCTTCCTTGGCACCGCGCTGGCCCTGGTAGTTGACCTTGGTGTTCTTCCTGATCAGGTTCACGCCCTGGACGAGCACCTGCTGGCGCTCGAGGTTGACGGCCATGACCGTGCCCTCGCGGTGGATGTCCTTGCCCGCGATGACGACGACCTTGTCGCCCTTCTTGATCTTCATCTTTGGCGCCTTCCGCGGCGCCGCCTTCTTCGCGCCCGCCATCACAGCACCTCCGGAGCAAGCGAGATGATCCGCATGAACCGCTTCTCCCGCAGTTCGCGGCCGACCGGGCCGAAGATGCGGGTACCGCGGGGGTCTCCGCCGTCCCTGATCAGTACGGCTGCGTTCTCATCGAAGCGGATGTAGGAGCCGTCGCCGCGGCGCCGCTCCTTGCGGGTGCGCACGACGACAGCCTTGACGACGTCGCCCTTCTTCACCCCGGCGCCGGGGAGGGCATCCTTGACGGTGGCGACGATGATGTCGCCGATGCCCGCGTATCGCCTGCTCGAGCCGCCGAGCACGCGGATGCACAAGATCTCCTTGGCACCGGTGTTGTCGGCGACCTTGAGCCGCGACTCCTGCTGGATCACGTCAACTCCTGCTTCTTCACGCGCCTGTCCCCTGAGTCCAGCGGATCGGCGTCCCCGGCGGGAACGGCGGATTTATGGTTCCGCTGTTCCCTTGCTACTTGGCCTTTTCCAAGATCTCCGCCACGCGCCAGCGCTTGCTCGCTGACAGCGGACGGGTCTCCATCAGCAGCACCCGGTCGCCAACGCCGCAGGCGTTCTCGCCATCGTGTGCCTTGTACTTCTTCGTCCGGCGGATGACCTTGCCGTACTTGGGGTGCTTGACCCGGTCCTCGACTTCGACGACCACGGTCTTGTCCATCTTGTCGCTGACCACCAGGCCCTCGCGGACCTTGCGGTAGCCACGCGTCTCCGTCGCCGTGCTGGCCTCACTCATCGGCCGACTCCTCATCTTCCACAACCACGATTCCGAGCTCGCGCTCGCGCTTCACCGTGTAGATGCGCGCGATTTCCTTGCGGACGGCCCGGAGCCGGCCGTGGCTCTCCAGCTGGCCGGTGGCCGCCTGGAAGCGCAGGTTGAACAGCTCGATCTTGGCCTCGGTGAGCTTGTGGTTGAGCTCCTCCTCGGTCGCGGTCCGCAGGTCAGCGGCTGCCAGTGCCTTGGCCATCACGCCTCCCCAACTTCACGCTTCACGAACTTGCATTTCATGGGCAGCTTGTGCATCGCCCGCCTGAGCGCCTCCCTGGCCACCGGCTCGGGCACGCCTGACAGCTCGAACATGACGCGCCCCGGCTTGACGTTGGCGATCCACCACTCCGGAGCGCCCTTGCCGGACCCCATGCGGGTCTCGGCCGGCTTCTTCGTGAGCGGGCGGTCCGGGTAGATCGTGATCCACACCTTTCCGCCACGGCGGATGTGCCGGGTCATGGCGATACGTGCGGCCTCGATCTGCCGGTTGGTCACATACGAGTGCTCGACGGCCTGGATGCCGTACTCGCCGAAGGTGACCCTGGTGCCGCCCTTGGCGGCCCCGGAGCGGTCCGGCCGGTGCTGCTTGCGGTGCTTGGTCCGCCGCGGAATCAGCATGACTCAGCTCTCCTCGCCTGAGGTGGCCCCGGACTCTGTGGTCCCGACCTGCGCCTCGGTGCCCTCGGCTGGCGCTGCTGGCCTGTCGGTCCCGTCCGGTGAGCCCGGCCGGCGGCGCTGGCCGCGCTGCGGACGATCCCGGTCGCGATCCCTGTCGCGGCCGCCGCCGGCCGGGCGCTGGCCCGCGCGCAGCGCCGCTGCGGCAGCCTCGCGCTCGGCCCTGGTGGCCGCTGCCTCGCCCTTGTAGATCCAGACCTTGACGCCGATGCGGCCGAAGGTGGTCCGTGCCTCGTAGAAGCCGTAGTCGATGTCGGCGCGAAGGGTGTGCAGCGGCACCCGGCCCTCGCGGTAGAACTCCGACCGGGACATCTCAGCGCCGCCAAGGCGGCCCGAGCACTGCACCCGGATGCCCTTGGCGCCGCTCTTCATCGCGGTCTGCATGGCCTTGCGCATGGCCCGGCGGAAGGAGACCCGGCTGGACAGCTGCTCGGCCACGCCCTGTGCTACCAGCTGCGCGTCCACCTCGGGGTTCTTCACCTCGAGGATGTTGAGCTGCACCTGCTTGCTGGTCAGCTTCTCCAGATCGCCGCGGATGCGGTCGGCCTCGGCGCCACGCCGGCCGATGACGATGCCGGGCCGGGCGGTGTGAATGTCCACCCGGACGCGGTCCATCGTGCGCTCGATCTCGACCTTGGAGATGCCGGCCCGCTCCATGCCGCGCTGCAGCAGCCGACGGATCGCGACGTCCTCGGCAACGTAATCCTTGTACAGCTTGTTGGCGTACCACCGGCTCTTGAAGTCGGTGGTAATGCCCAGCCGGAACCCGTGCGGGTTCACTTTCTGGCCCACTAGCGGGTCCTCTCCCTGCTTCTTGCGACACTGCTGCCTGTCCGGCCGCCTGCGGCCCGCGGGCCCGGTGCCCCGCCCGCATCGCCGCGGTCGGAGACGATGACGGTGATGTGGCTGGTGCGCTTGTTGATCCGGTAGCCGCGGCCCTGGGCCCGCGGCCGGAAGCGCTTCAGCGTTGGCCCCTCATCCACCCAGGCGCGGCTCACGATGAGCGAGCTGGCATCGAGGTGGCTCGTCTGCCCCGCATTGGCGATCGCGCTGGCCAGCACCTTGCCGATGGGGTCACTGGCCGACTGCGGCGCGAACGCAAGCGTGGCCTGCGCCTGATCGGCAGGCATGCCGCGGATCAGGTCCACCACGCGGCGGGCCTTCCGCGGCGTGACGCGAACGTACCGCGCCTTAGCCCTTGCTTCCATCTCAGTCTCGCTCTTCTCGTATCCGGCCTGGTTCTGCCTGTTGTCTGTCGGTCTCGTGGTACGGCTCGCCGCCGGCAGCGGCGCCCTTGGTTAGCGGCGGCTACGCCGGTCGTCGCGGACGTGGCTGCGGAAGGTCCGGGTCGGTGCGAACTCGCCGAGCTTGTGACCGACCATCGCCTCGGTGATGAAGACCGGCACGTGCTTGCGCCCGTCGTGCACCGCGATCGTGTGGCCGAGCATCGCGGGGACGATCATCGAGCGGCGCGACCACGTCTTGATGACGTTCTTGGTCCCCTTGTCGTTCTGGACGTCCACCTTCTTCATCAGGTGGTCGTCCACGAAGGGACCCTTCTTAAGGCTACGAGGCATCGCTAGGTGCTCCTACCGCTTCTTCTTGCTGCGCCGGCGGGTAATCAACTGGTCGCTGGGCTTGTGCGCCGGCCGCGTCCGGCCTTCCGGCTTGCCCCACGGGCTGACCGGGTGGCGACCACCGGACGTCTTGCCCTCGCCGCCGCCCATCGGGTGGTCAACCGGGTTCATCGCGACACCACGAACCGTGGGCCTGCGGCCCTTCCACCGGCTCCGGCCCGCCTTGCCGAGCTTGATGTTGCCCTGCTCGGCATTGCCAACCTCGCCGACGGTCGCCCGGCAGGCCGCGTCCACCTGGCGGATCTCGCCAGATGGCATGCGCAGTGTGGCGCGGCTACCTTCCCGGGCCAGCAGCTGGACACCGGATCCGGCGGACCGCGCGATCTTGGCCCCGCCACCAGGCCGCAGCTCGATGGCATGCACCACCGTGCCGGTTGGTATGTTGCGCAGCGGCAGGCAGTTCCCGGTCTTGATGTCGGCGCCAGGACCGTTCTCCACCCGGTCGCCCTGCTTGAGGCCGACCGGCGCGATGATGTAGCGCTTCTCGCCGTCGGCGTAGTGCAGCAGCGCGATCCGGGCAGTCCGGTTCGGGTCGTACTCGATGTGCGCGACCTTGGCCGGCACGCCGTCCTTGTCCGCCCGGCGGAAGTCGATCAGGCGGTACGCGCGCTTGTGCCCGCCGCCCTGATGCCGGGTGGTGATGCGGCCGTAGACGTTCCGGCCGCCCTGGCTCGTCAGCGGACGCACCAGGCTCTTCTCCGGCTCGCTCCGGGTGAGCTCGGAGAAGTCAGCACCGCTCGCTCCCCGTCTGCCGGGGGTGATCGGCTTGTACTTTCTGATAGCCATCTAACTCAAGCTCCTAGTAATCGCCGGCTAGCTGACCGGTCCGCCGAAATGCTCGATCCGGTCGCCGGGAGCGAGGCTGACGATGGCCCGCTTGGTGTCCGGGCGCTTGCCCCAGCCGAACCGCGTCCGGCGGCGCTTGCCCGGCCGGTTGATCGTGTTCACGCCGGTCACCTTCACGCCGAAGGTGGCCTCTACCGCCTGGCGGATCTGAGTCTTGTGCGTGTCGGGGGCGACGATGAAGGTGTACTTCCCGTCATCCGCCAGCCGCAGGCTCTTCTCCGAGATGACCGGGCGCACCAGGATGTCCCGCGGGTTGACGATCTTGTTCACTGCTGGTCGCCCTCCTGCTCCTGCTCAGTGCTCGCGGCTGGCACCGTCGGCTCCGCCGCCGGGGTTGCGGCGCTCGCCGGCCTGCCGGTCGCGCGCGCGACGAAGCTGTCGAGCGCTTCCCTGGTGAACACGACGTGGTCACTCACCAGGACGTCCCGGGTGTTCAGCTGCCCTTCGGCGAGCAGGTGCACGCCGCGGACGTTGCGCAGGCTCAGCCTGGTCACCTCGTCGGCCCTGGTGGTCACCACGAGCACGTGCGCACCGGGCGCACCGGTCACGGCGGCCAGCGCGGCCAGCGCGGTCTTGGTCTTCGGCGTCTCGCCGTCAACCAGGCCAGCGACCACGTGCACGCGACCGTGCCGGGCGCGGTCCGACAGCGCGCCCCGCAGCGCAGCGGCCTTCATCTTCTTCGGCGTGCGCTGCTCGTAGGACCGCGGATGCGGACCGTGCACCACGCCGCCGCCGGCGAACTGCGGAGCCCTGGTGGACCCTTGCCGGGCGCGACCGGTGCCCTTCTGCCGGTACGGCTTCCGGCCGCCACCGCGAACGTCGCCGCGCGTCTTGGTGGAGTGCGTGCCCTGCCGGGCCGCGGCCTCCTGTGCAACGACCACCTGATGGATCAGCGGCACGTTGACCTTGGCGTCGAAGATCTCCGCGGGAAGCTGGGAGGACGCGGCAGCATCACCACCGGCTGCTGCGGCCTTCCGCTTGGCCGTGGAGCTCGTCTGAGCCGGGCTCATTTCGCCTCACTCTTAACTGGTGACTTGACGGCGTTGCGGACGAGCACGAGTCCGCCCGCCGGGCCAGGCACGGCGCCCTTGATGAGCAGCAGCCCGCGGCCGGCATCCACGCCGTGCAGGGTCAGGTTGGCGGTGGTAGTGCGCTCGCCGCCCATCCGGCCGGCCATCCGCACGCCCTTGAATACGCGGCCCGGGTAGGCGCAGCCGCCGATGGATCCAGGCGCGCGGTGCTTGCGCTTGGTGCCGTGCGAGGAGCTCAGGCCCTTGAAGCCGTGGCGCTTGACGACGCCGGCGAAGCCCTTGCCCTTGCTGGTGGCGGTTACGTCGATCAGCTCGCCGGCGGCAAACGTCTCGGCGGTGACCTCCTGCCCGAGTGTGTACTCGGCGGCATTGTCGGTCCGCAGCTCGACCAGGTACCGGCGCGGGGTCACGCCCGCCTTCGCGAAGTGCCCGGCGACAGGCTTCGTCACCTTGCGCGGGTCGATGTCGCCGAAGCCGATCTGCACCGCAGAGTAGCCGTCGGAGTCAGGCGTCCGCACCGCGGTGACGACGCAGGGGCCGGCCGCAACCACCGTGACGGGAACGATCCTGCCGTCATCGGCGAAGACCTGGGTCATGCCGAGCTTGGTGCCCAGGACCCCTTTGATCTGCTTTGTCATCACAGTGCTTTCTTCTCCGGACCTCTTCTGCGTGCCTTCGGACTACAGCTTGATCTCGATGTCGACGCCCGCCGGGACGTCAAGCCGCATCAGGGAGTCGACGGTCCTCGGCGTGGGGTCGATGATGTCGATCAGCCGCTTGTGCGTTCGCATCTCAAAGTGCTCGCGCGAGTCCTTGTACTTGTGCGGCGAGCGGATGACGCAGTAGACGTTCTTCTCGGTCGGCAGCGGCACGGGGCCGGCGACCTTGGCGCCGGTACGAATCACCGTATCGACGATCTTCCGCGCCCAGCTGTCAATGACCTCGTGGTCATATGCCTTGAGCCGGATGCGGATCTTCTGTCCCGCCATGTGGCTTCGATGTCCTTCGCTCGTTCGTGCCGCTGGTTCCTGCCGCTCCCATACGGGCGGGAACGGCCGTGGAACGGGCCCGGGGTTTCCCCGGGCCCGTGCCCTGTTACTTAATGATCTTCGTGACCCGGCCAGCGCCGACGGTCCGGCCGCCCTCGCGGATAGCGAAGCGCAGGCCCTCCTCCATGGCGATCGGCTGGATCAGGTTCACCGTCATCTCGGTGTTGTCGCCGGGCAGCACCATCTCGGTGCCTTCCGGCAGGTGCACCACGCCGGTCACGTCCGTGGTGCGGAAGTAGAACTGCGGGCGGTAGTTGTTGAAGAACGGCGTGTGCCGGCCGCCCTCGTCCTTGGACAGGATGTAGACCTGAGCCTCGAACTCGGTGTGCGGCGTGTTCGTGCCCGGCTTGATGATGACCTGGCCGCGCTCCACGTCCTCGCGCTTGGTGCCGCGGAGCAGCAGGCCGGCATTGTCGCCCGCCTGGCCCTCGTCCAGGATCTTGTGGAACATCTCGACGCCGGTGACCGTGGTCTTGGTCGCCTTCTCCTTGATGCCGATGATCTCGACCTCGTCGCCGGTGTGGATGACGCCGCGCTCGATCCGGCCGGTCACGACGGTGCCGCGGCCGGTGATCGAGAACACGTCTTCGACTGGCATGAGGAACGGCCTGTCGACCTCGCGTACCGGCTCGGGGATGCTGTCGTCGCAGGCGGTCATCAGCTCGACGACCTTCTCGCCCCACGCAGCGTCGCCCTCGAGCGCCTTCAGCGCGGACACCCGGATCACCGGTACGTCGTCGCCGGGAAACTCGTACGTGCTGAGCAGCTCGCGCACCTCAAGCTCGACTAGCTCGAGGATCTCCTCGTCGTCGACCATGTCAGCCTTGTTGAGCGCGACCACGATGTAGGGCACGCCGACCTGGCGCGCCAGCAGCACGTGCTCGCGCGTCTGCGGCATCGGGCCGTCGGTCGCCGCGACGACCAGGATCGCGCCGTCCATCTGGGCGGCACCGGTGATCATGTTCTTGATGTAGTCAGCGTGACCGGGGCAGTCGACATGCGCGTAGTGCCGCTTCTCGGTCTGGTACTCGACGTGGGAGATCGAGATGGTGATCCCGCGCTCTTTCTCTTCCTTCGCGTTGTCGATCTGGTCGAACGCGCTGGCAGTGTTGACGTCGGGGTACTTGTCGTGCAGCACCTTGGTGATCGCCGCGGTCAGCGTCGTCTTGCCGTGGTCGATATGACCGATGGTGCCGATGTTGACGTGCGGCTTGGTCCGCTGGAACTTGGCCTTCGCCACTTGAGTCTCCTCGTTGCGATCGTTTCCCCGCCGAGGCGGGGCCAGGCGCTCACGCGCGCTGCTTTATCCGTGTCGTCGTTACTTCTGACTACTCGCCGCGTGCCTTGGCGATGATCTCCTTGGCAATGCTGGGCGGAACCTCGGCATACGAGTCGAACTGCATGCTGTAGTCCGCCCGCCCCTGCGTGCGGCTCCGTAGGTCCCCCACGTAGCCGAACATCTCCGACAGCGGGACAAGGGCCTTGACGACCCGCACCCCGGACCTCTCCTCCATGGCCTGGATCTGGCCACGGCGGCTGTTGAGGTCGCCGATAACGTCACCCATGTAGTCGTCGGGCGTCCTGACCTCGACCGCCATCACGGGCTCGAGCAGCACCGGATCTGCCTGGCCGGCGGCCTTCTTGAAGGCCATCGAGCCGGCGATCTTGAATGCGAGCTCGGACGAGTCGACCTCGTGGTAGGCACCGTCAGTCAGGGTCACCTTCACGTCGACCATCGGGTACCCGGCGAGCACGCCGAACTCAGCGGCCTCCTGACAGCCGGCATCGACCGACGGGATGTACTCCCGCGGCACCCGGCCCCCGGTGACCTTGTTCTCGAACTCGTAGCCGCCGCCGTCGCCGCCGGTTGGCTCCAGGTTGATGATGACCCGGCCGAACTGGCCGGAGCCGCCAGTCTGCTTCTTGTGGGTGTACTCGACCTTCTCGACTTTCCTGCGAATGGTCTCCCGGTAGGCGACCTGCGGACGCCCGATGTTGGCCTCGACCTTGAACTCGCGGCGCATCCGGTCGACCAGCACCTCCAGGTGCAGCTCGCCCATCCCCGAGATGATGGTCTGGCCAGTTTCCTCGTCGGTCCTGACCTGGAAGGTCGGGTCCTCCTCAGCCAGCCGCTGGATCGCGGTGCCGAGCTTGTCCTGGTCGCCCTTGGTCCTCGGCTCGATTGCCACGTTGATGACAGGCGCCGGGAAAGTCATCGACTCCAGGATGACCTGCTGGTTCGGGTCGCTCAGCGTGTCGCCGGTCGTGGTGTCCTTGAGCCCCATGACGGCCACGATCTGCCCAGCTACCGCGGACGGGCGCTCCTCGCGCTTGTTCGCGTGCATCTGGTAGATCTTTCCGATCCGCTCCTTGCGGCCCTTCGTCGAGTTCAGTACCTGCGTGCCCGCATCGAGCTTGCCGGAGTAGACCCTGATGTAGGTCAGCTTGCCGAGGTGCTGGTCGGACATGATCTTGAAGGCCAGCGCGGAAAACGGCTCGGACACATCCGCATGCCGCTCGATCGCGGTCTGCTCGTCGCCCACCGCGTGCCCCTTGATCGACGGGATGTCGATCGGGCTCGGCAGGTAGTCGACGATCGCGTCGAGCATGGGCTGCACGCCCTTGTTCTTGAACGCGCTGCCGCACAGCACCGGGGTGACGGAACTGGCGACCGTGGCCCGCCGGATCGCGGCGACGAGCTGCTCGGTGTCGGGCTCGGTGCCCTCCAGGTACAGCTCCATCATCTCTTCGTCGTTCTCGGCGATGTTCTCGAGCAGCTTGTCCCGCCACTCCCTGGCCGCCTCGGCATGGTCGTCGGGGACGGAGACGACGTCATAGGTGTCGCCCTTGCCCTCGGTCTGCCACAGCAGGGCGCGCATGTGAACCAGGTCGATGACACCGCGGAAGTCCGACTCGACTCCCCACGGCAGCTGGATCACCAGCGGCGTGGCACCCAGCCGGTCGGTGATCATGTCGACGCAGCGGTGAAACTCCGCGCCGACCCGGTCCATCTTGTTGACGAAGCAGATCCGCGGCACGCCGTACCGGTCGGCCTGCCGCCAGACAGTCTCGGACTGCGGCTCGACGCCTGCCACGCCGTCGAAGACGGCCACGGCACCGTCCAGGACGCGCAGCGAGCGCTCAACCTCCACGGTGAAGTCAACGTGGCCTGGCGTGTCGATGATGTTGATGGTGTGGTCACGCCAGGATGTGGTCGTCGCGGCAGACGTGATGGTGATGCCGCGCTCCTGCTCCTGCTCCATCCAGTCCATCGTGGCGGCGCCCTCGTGGACCTCACCGATCTTGTAGTTGATGCCGGTGTAGAACAGGATGCGCTCGGTGGTCGTGGTCTTGCCCGCGTCGATATGCGCCATGATCCCGATGTTGCGGACGTTGGCGAGTTCGCTAGCGGTCTGTGTCGCGGCCACTTTCTGTGATCCTCAATCCTTGGTCAGTGGAGATGCCCGCTACCAGCGGTAGTGGGCGAATGCCTTGTTGGACTCGGCCATCTTGTGAGTGTCCTCACGGCGCTTGACGCTCGCGCCGAGTCCGTTGCTGGCGTCCAGCAGCTCGTTCATGAGCCGCTCAGTCATCGTCTTCTCACGGCGCTGCCGCGAGTAGGTGATCAGCCAGCGAAGTGCGAGCGTGGTGCTCCTGGAGGCGCGGACCTCGACCGGCACCTGGTAGGTCGCACCGCCAACCCGGCGGCTGCGGACCTCGAGGGTCGGCTTGACGTTGTCCAGAGCCCGCTTGAGCGTCACCACGGGGTCGTTACCGGTCTTGTCCCGGCAGCCCTCCAGGGCGCCGTACACGATCCGCTCGGCGAGCGACCGCTTGCCGCTCTTCAGCACCTTGTTCACGAGCGCGGTCACGAGCGGCGAGCCGTAGACCGGGTCGGTCACCAGCTGCCGCTTGGTCGCGGGGCCCTTACGCGGCATGTCAGCTCTTCTCCTTCTTCGCGCCGTAGCGGCTGCGGGCCTGCTTGCGGTTGCGGACACCCTGGGTGTCCAGCGCGCCGCGGATGATCTTGTACCGCACGCCAGGCAAGTCACGGACGCGACCGCCGCGGACCAGCACGATGGAGTGCTCCTGAAGGTTGTGCCCCACGCCCGGGATGTAGGCCGTGACCTCGATCTTGCTGGTGAGCCTCACGCGGGCCACCTTGCGCAGCGCCGAGTTCGGCTTCTTGGGCGTGGTGGTATAGACGCGCGTGCACACCCCGCGGCGCTGCGGGCTGCCCTGCAGCGCAGGAGTCTTGTTCTTGGCTACCTTGTCCTGCCGGCCCTTGCGGACCAGCTGCTGGATCGTGGGCAACGCGTCTCCGTCTTCCTCTGCCGCCTCGCGGCGCAGTGCCTGTCTGTCTACCGCCTGCTGACTGCCCGTGCTGGCGCGTGGGCAGCGTGCCGCGCCGGGAGGCGCGGCCAGTCTGGTGCTCTGCCATGCGGCAGGGCCTCTAGTGCTCGAGCCGCGCGCGTGGCGCGGCCTTGTATGTCTCTGGCCTGCTGGTTTCAGCCGGTCACCCGGCCTAGTCGCCGCTCGTCCGCCCCCCGCGGTCGGGCGTGTCGCTAGGCTCACAACACACCCGGGCCCAAAACGAGCCCGGATCCGGAAGGGAAGTCTCGCTGTCTGCCTGGTCTCATGTATCTCAATGAGCACCGCTGCTCGGCGGCACTAGGCCACGAGACCGCGGTCACGCAGGCAAACACGCACCCATAAGGTACGGGCGCGGAGTACTAGAGTACCGAACCCCCGACGTACTGGCAAAACGGACCGGCTTCTTGCACTCTGCTGAAGGTTAGCTTAGCGGACGCTGACCGCCCCGGCGGCCGGAACCCCCGCCGCAGCCGATATGCGAACGCATCACCTCCAGTATGTATTCCCCCGGCAACCTGTTTTCCTTGACCAGCCGGCTTCCCCTGAACAGTCGGTATTCCCCGGCCGACGGCCGATCAACGTTCCGGCTCCGACAGCCGACCCGGCTTCGCCTGTGGCGGCTGGGGTCTGCACTGCAGCCGCGGCGACGGGTCCTCCCGTGCGAGCCGCAACCAAGCTGACCAGGACGGATATTTCGCTATGAGGGCTTTTGCGGGAGTCGGCCGGGCGGCGCGAAGGGCGAGCTATAGCTAGCGTGGCCCGACTACGGGCCTCAGGAGCTAAGTCACGCCCTTTGCGCGGCCGAGGGGAGAGGCGCCCTTCGGCGCGAACCTGGGCAAATCGGCATCCGGGCGCAAAGCTGGCCGTCTGCCCGCAGGTGTCCGGGCCCGGTCGCTGCTGCGATGGCCGTATTAGCCACGCACAGTGCTGCGGGCGCAGGGTAAAGGCCGCCATAGCGCCGGAGACTAGGCTGCAAGATCAAGGAGATCTGCGGAGCGCGAGCCTCTGCGCCCGCCGGACTTTACAGCTTTCGCAAGAATCACCAGGCTCCCGCGGCAAGGTACGACGCCCGCCGAGGCGGCCGGCCGCAGGAGCGCGGGCGGGAGGAGTTGCGCTTTGCCCCTCCTTGTCGGGACCTCGGGGTGGCAGTACCGCGACTGGCGCGGCGACTTCTACCCGGCCGGCCTGCCGACGAGCCGGTGGCTGGAGTCCTACGCGGCCCAGCTGCCGGCGGTCGAGAACAACGGCACGTTCTACCGGCTCGCCGCCCTCGCGACTTTCGAGCAGTGGCGAGCGCGGACACCGCCGGGATTCGTGATGGCAATCAAGGCCAGCCGCTATCTCACCCACATCCGGCGGCTGCGTGAGCCTGCGGAGCCGGTCGCACGGCTGCTGACTGCCGCGGCCGGCTTGGGCGACCGGCTGGGACCGGTGCTGCTGCAGCTCCCGCCGAACCTGCAGGCCACTCCGGCTGCGCTTGCCGCGTGCCTGCATGAGTTCGCCCGCCAGTTTGATCAGCATCCCGACGCGGGCTCCCGCCGGGTATGCGTGGAATTCCGCCATCCGTCCTGGCTGACGCAGGAGGTCCGATCGATCCTGGCCGAGCACAACGCGGCGATGTGCTGGTCAGACCGCGCGGGCCGACCGCTGGGGCCACTGTGGCGCACCGCCGACTGGGGATATGTCCGGTTCCACGAGGGCGTCGCGCAGCCCTGGCCCCGTTACGGGCAGCAATCGCTCAAGTCGTGGCTGAAGCGCATCACCGACGTCTTCCCGCCGGAGGCTGACGTCTTCGCCTTCTTCAACAATGATCAGCACTGCGCCGCCCCGGCCGACGCGGACGAGCTGGCCAGACTGGCCCGCCGAGCCGGCTATTCGGCGCCGTGGCCTGGCGCCGACGCTGGCCCGGCGCGGTAGCGGGCGTGGCGTCGCAGCCCTCAGCTGTCGCGTCGCGCGTCTCCGGCACGGCCAGCGCCGGCCAAGGGCGAGCCAGTGCCAGCCCGCATAGCGCCGGGCCAGTGTCGGCGCCCACTGTCAGCCCACAGAGCACCCTCGCCATGGTCACCCGCATCTGCCAGGACGGCCGCGGTGCGCGGGTCGGCGGCTCGCCCGCCGCCTGAGCTTTAGCAGCATGCTGGACCGCTTTCCTGGACGTCCGGAGCCAGCGCGGTCCCGGCCAGAACAATGCGCTGCCGAAGATGGCGATGAGCGCCGGAGCGAGCGTCAGCGAAACCACCATCGCGGTCAGAACGGTCACGGCGAGCGCCGGTCCGAAGGCGCGGATCAGCTGCATCCGGGCGACGCCGAGCGACGCCGTTCCTGCCGCAACTAGCAGGCCAGCCGCCAGGATGATTGGTGAGAACTCGGCGGTCGTCAGGCGTGCGGCCTGGATCTTGGACATCCCTTCGGCCAGCCTGTTGCGCATGCCGGAGGCGAAGAAAACCGAGTAATCGGTCGTGACGCCGAGCAGCAAGACCACCAGCACCGGCTCGACGTCGGGCGGCAGCGTCACGTGCATCTGCTGCATGACCCAGGCGACAACTCGGATGGCCACCAGGAAGGCAGTAGCAGCGCAGGCAAGCGTCGCCACCGGCGCCCCGAGCGACAAGAAGAAGAAGCCGACAATCACCGCGATTGCCAGCACGGTGGCAATCTCGACCCAGACCACGTGCTGGCTGATGATGACTCCCTGCTCATACGTCGCCAGCCCGGCACCGGTGACGCCGACGAGGCCGTCACCCGGCGCGGATGCGTACCGGCTGGCGTAGGCCACGCTTCCGGCTAGCTGATCAGCGGGCGAAGTGGAGGGGCGGAAGTAGAGATAGGTAAGAACCGTGGTGGAACGCTCGCGCGACGCCGGGAAGATCGCATCGGTATTCGGGATCGGCAGCGCGCCGGCAAGCCCGCTGATCTGGGCACCAGTCGCCCGGCCGGTGTCGATGCTGACGGCATTGCGGACTGCGGCCTGGAGAGCCGAGGGCGGCAGCCCTCGGGAGTCACGCTGGACGACAACCGCCTGGGCTTCAAGCGGTTCGCCGAAGACCCTGGTCGCGGTGTACTCCGCCTGCACCGCCGGAGCACTAGAGGGCACCAGGCCGGCCACGTTGCTCGACGGCCTGAGCGATGGCAGGAACGCCATAGCCGCGGCCACGGCCGCTATCCAGCCGGCCCACGATGAAGTAGCGGAACGCGACGACAACGGCCGCATAGCCCCTGGCGAGCCAGCCTGTCACTGCTCGCGGTGGCCGACGACGACCACCAGGTTCCGCAGCCGCAGCAGGGCGTTCATCAGCCACGCCCGACCGCACTACCGCGAAAAGCCCCGGCGAAACGTAAAGTCACGCCCGGCCGACAACGACGTAGACGGCAAACGGCGCCGCGACCGGAGGGTCGCGGCGCCGTCGCCAGACTCGTTCCCTACCTGTTGTAGGCCCCGAAGTCGTACTCCTCGAGCGGAATGGCCTGGCCGGAGACCTGGCCGAAGGAGTAGTCAGCCGGGCTGTCGTAGGAGGTAGGCGGGTAAACCGCCGCCTTGGCCTCCTCCGTCGGCTCGACCCTGAGTGACCGGTACCGGCCCATGCCGGTGCCAGCCGGGATCAGCTTGCCGATGATGACGTTCTCCTTCAGGCCGACCAGCGAGTCCGACCTGGCGTGGATCGCCGCGTCGGTCAGCACCCGGGTGGTTTCCTGGAAGGAGGCCGCCGACAGCCAGGACTCGGTCGCCAGCGAGGCCTTGGTGATGCCCATGAGCACTGGCCGGCCTGCCGCCGAGGTGCCGCCCGCCTCGACCACAGCGCGGTTGACCTCCTCGAACTTGGGCCGCTCCACGAGCTCGCCAGGCAGCAGATCGGTGTCGCCGGACTCCAGCACGTTCACCCGCTTGAGCATCTGCCGGATGATGATCTCGATGTGCTTGTCGTGGATCGACACGCCCTGAGACCGGTAGACCTCCTGCACCTCGTGCACCAGGTGCAGCTGCACCTCGCGCGAGCCGAGGATGCGCAGGACCTCATGCGGGTTGACCGCGCCGGCAATGAGCTGCTGCCCCACCTTGACGCGGTCGCCGTCGGCGACCAGCAGCCTGGCCCGCATGGGAACCTGGTAGGCCACCTCCTCTGAGCCGTCGTCCGGCGTGATCACGATCTTGCGAGACTTGTCCTGCTCGTCGATCCTGACCGAGCCCTCGACCTCGCTGATCGGTGCGAGACCCTTGGGGATCCGCGCCTCGAACAGCTCCTGGATTCGCGGCAGGCCATGGGTGATGTCCAGGCCCGCGACACCACCGGTGTGGAAGGTACGCATCGTCAGCTGCGTGCCCGGCTCGCCGATCGACTGGGCGGCGATGATTCCGACCGCCTCGCCGACGTCCACCCGCTTGCCGGTAGCAAGCGAGCGGCCGTAGCACTTCGCGCAGATGCCGACCTTGGCCTGGCAGACCAGCACGGAGTTGATCCGCACCGACTCCACGCCCGCGGCGGTCATCTCGTCGATCATGGCCTCGGTCATGTCCGACTCGGCCGTCGCCAGCACCGTGCCATCGGGACCGACAACGTCCTCGGACAGGGTCCGCCCGGTGCCGGTGTTCTCGATGTTCGGCAGCTTCCTGACCTTGCCGTCCGTGCCCTTCTCGGCGATCCACATCGGCAGCGACCGGTCGGTGCCGCAGTCTTCCTCGCGCACGATGACGTCCTGCGCGACGTCCACCAGCCGCCGGGTCAGGTACCCGGAGTCAGCGGTACGCAGCGCAGTGTCGGCCAGGCCCTTGCGGGCACCGTGCGTGGAGATGAAGTACTCCAGCACTGACAGGCCCTCACGGAAGCTGGACTTGATCGGCCGGGGGATCGTCTCGCCCTTGGGGTTCGACACCAGGCCTCGCATGCCCGCGATCTGCCTGATCTGCATCAGGTTGCCTCGGGCGCCGGAGTTGACCATCATCCAGACCGGGTTGGTCTCGGGGAAGGCCTTCTCCATGTCCTGGGCCACATCGACGGTCGCGTGCGTCCAGATCTCGATGAGCTCCTGCTTCCGCTCGTCGTCGGTGATAAGGCCGCGCTCGTACTCGCGCTGCACCTTGTCGGCCCGCTTCTCGTAGCTGTCGAGGATTTCCCGCTTGTTCGGCGGGGCCGCGACGTCCTCGATCGAGATCGTGACGCCGGACCTGGTCGCCCAGTGGAAGCCGGCGTCCTTCAGCGCGTCCAGCGCCGCGGCCACCTCGACCTTGGGGTAGGTCTCGGCCAGCTCGTTCACGATCACGGACAGCTGCTTCTTGCCGACCTCGAAGTTGACGAACGGGTAGTCCGTCGGCAGCGTCTCGTTCAGCAGACAGCGGCCAAGCGTGGTCTCCAGCCGCAGTGGCTGACCTGGCTCCCAGCCCTCCGGCGGCGTGAAACCGCGCGGCGGCGTGACGTCGGACAGCCGGACCTGGACCTTGGCCTGCAGGTCAAGGTCGTCGCGGTCGTAGGCCATCAGCGCCTCCGACAGGCTGCCGAATATCCGGCCCTCGCCCGGAGCGCCGTCCTTCTCCCTGGTCAGCCAGTAGATCCCGATGACCATGTCCTGGGTCGGCATGGTCACCGGCTTGCCGTCGGCCGGCTTCAGGATGTTGTTGGTAGACAGCATCAGGATCCGCGCCTCGGCCTGCGCCTCCGCGGACAGCGGGACGTGCACGGCCATCTGGTCACCGTCGAAGTCCGCGTTGAAGGCGGTGCAGACGAGCGGGTGAATCTGGATGGCCTTGCCCTCGACCAGCTGCGGCTCGAAGGCCTGGATACCGAGGCGGTGCAGGGTAGGCGCACGGTTCAGCAGCACGGGGTGCTCGGTGATGACCTCCTCGAGCACGTCCCAGACCACTGGCCGGGCCCGCTCCACCATCCGCTTGGCCGACTTGATGTTCTGGGCGTGGTTGAGGTCAACCAGCCGCTTCATCACGAACGGCTTGAACAGCTCGACCGCCATTTCCTTGGGCAGGCCGCACTGGTGCAGCTTGAGCTGCGGTCCGACCACGATGACCGAGCGGCCCGAGTAGTCGACGCGCTTGCCGAGCAGGTTCTGGCGGAACCGGCCCTGCTTGCCCTTGAGCATGTCGGACAGCGACTTCAGCGGCCTGTTGCCAGGCCCGGTGACCGGGCGGCCGCGACGGCCGTTGTCGAACAGCGAGTCCACGGCCTCCTGCAGCATCCGCTTCTCGTTGTTGACGATGATCTCGGGCGCGCCGAGGTCGAGCAGCCGCTTGAGCCGGTTGTTCCGGTTGATCACCCGGCGGTACAGGTCGTTCAGGTCAGAGGTGGCGAACCGGCCACCGTCGAGCTGAACCATCGGCCGCAGGTCCGGCGGGATCACCGGGATGCAGTCCAGAACCATGCCGAGCGGGCTGTTGGAAGTGTTCAGGAACGCCGACACGACCTTCAGCCGCTTGAGCGCCCGTGCCTTCCGCTGGCCCTTGCCGGTCCGGATGATCTCACGCAGGTTGTTGGCCTCAGCATCGAGGTCGAAGCTGCCGACCCGCTCCTGGATGGCCTGAGCGCCCATGCCGCCGCGGAAGTACCGGCCGAACCGGTCCCGCATCTCGCGGTAGAGGAGCTCATCCCCCTCGAGGTCCTGGACCTTCAGCGTGCGGAAGCGGTTCCAGACCTCCTCGATCCGGTCGATCTCCCGCTGCGCGCGGTCCCTGATCTGCTTGCACTCGCGGTCGGAGGCCTCGCGCACCTTGCGGCGCGCGTCACCCTTGGCGCCGGCCGCCTCAAGCTCGGCCAGGTCCTTCTCCAGCTTGGCCTGGCGTGCCTCGATGTCGGCGTCCCGGCGCTGCTCCAGCTGGCCCTTCTCAACCGTGATCTTGGCCTCGAGGCTCGGCAAGTCGCGCTGACGCGCCTCGTCGTCCACGTAGGTGATCATGTAAGCGGCGAAGTAAATGACCTTCTCGAGGTCTTTCGGCGCTAGGTCGAGCAGGTAGCCCAGCCGACTGGGCACTCCCTTGAAGTACCAGATATGAGTAACGGGCGCGGCGAGCTCAATGTGGCCCATCCGCTCGCGGCGGACCTTGGCCCGTGTGACCTCGACGCCGCATCGCTCGCAGATGATGCCCTTGAAGCGGACGCGCTTGTACTTACCGCAGTAGCACTCCCAGTCCCTCGTCGGACCGAAGATCTTCTCGCAGAAGAGCCCGTCCTTTTCCGGCTTCAGGGTCCGGTAGTTGATGGTCTCCGGCTTCTTGACCTCGCCGTGTGACCACGTCCGGATGTCGTCCGCCGTGGCAAGGCCAATCCGCAGGTCGTCGAAGTAGTTGACGTCTAGCACGTTTGCATTCCCCTGGGGTAGTTCATCGGACTGGCGGCTAATCAGACCTCTTCGACGCTGCTCGGCTCACGCCGGGACAGGTCGATGCCGAGCTCCTCCGCAGCACGGAAGACGTCCTCGTCGGTATCGCGCATCTCGATGGCCGCGCCGTCACTGGAGAGGACCTCCACGTTCAGGCAGAGCGACTGCATCTCCTTGATCAGCACCTTGAAGGACTCAGGGATGCCGGGCTCGGGGATGTTCTCGCCCTTGACGATGGCCTCGTAGACCTTGACCCGTCCGAGGATGTCGTCGGACTTGATGGTCAGCAGCTCCTGCAGCGCGTAGGCGGCCCCGTAGGCCTCCAGCGCCCAGACCTCCATCTCACCGAAGCGCTGGCCACCGAACTGGGCCTTACCGCCGAGCGGCTGCTGGGTGATCATCGAGTACGGTCCTGTCGACCTGGCGTGGATCTTGTCGTCCACCAGGTGCAGCAGCTTGAGTATGTAGATGTAGCCGACCGATATCGGGTCCCTGAACGGCTCGCCGGTCCTGCCGTCGAACAGCGTCGCCTTGCCGGTGGCGCCGACCAGCCGGTCGCCGTCCCGGTTCGGCCGGGCGCTGGCGAGCAGACCGGTGATCTCCTCCTCCTTAGCGCCGTCGAACACCGGCGTAGCCACCTTGCTGCCCGCCTGGGCAGTCTCGGCACCGATCTTCTTCAGCCGCTTCTTCCAGTCGGCGTTCTCGCCGTCGATCTCCCAGCCTGAGCTGGCCACCCAGCCGAGGTGGGTCTCGAGGACCTGACCGACGTTCATTCGGCCAGGCACACCGAGCGGGTTCAGCACGATGTCGACCGCGGTGCCGTCAGGCAGGAACGGCATGTCCTCGACCGGCAGGATCTTGGCGATGACGCCCTTGTTTCCGTGGCGGCCGGCCAGCTTGTCACCATCGGTGATCTTGCGCTTGGCCGCCACGTAGACGCGGACCAGCTCGTTCACGCCCGGCGGCAGCTCGTCGCCGTTGTCCCTGGTGAAGACGCGGACGCCGATGACCTTGCCGGACTCGCCGTGCGGCACCTTGAGGCTGGTGTCACGGACCTCGCGGGCCTTCTCGCCGAAGATCGCGCGCAGCAGCCGCTCCTCGGGCGTCAGCTCGGTCTCGCCCTTGGGCGTGACCTTGCCGACCAGGATGTCGCCGGTCACGACCTCGGCGCCGATCCTGATGATGCCGCGGTCGTCGAGGTCAGCCAGAACCTCGTCGGAGACGTTCGGGATGTCCCTGGTGATCTCCTCCGGGCCCAGCTTGGTGTCGCGGGCATCGACTTCGTGCTCCTCGATGTGGATCGAGGAGAGCACGTCGTCCTGCACCAGTCGCTGGCTCAGGATGATCGCGTCCTCGTAGTTGTGACCCTCCCACGGCATGAAGGCGACCAGCAGGTTGCGGCCCAGCGCCATCTCGCCGTTGTCGGTGCACGGGCCGTCGGCGATGACCTGGCCGACCTCTACCCGCTGGCCCTCGGTGGCCACCGGCTTCTGGTTGAAGCAGGTGCCCTGGTTGGACCGGCGGAACTTGGCCACCAGGTAATCGGTCCTGGTCCCGTCGTCGTTGGCGACGGTGATGTAGTCGGCGCAGACCTGCTCGACCACGCCCGGTTTCTCGGCAACGATCACGTCGCCGGCGTCGACCGCAGCGCGGAACTCCATGCCTGTGCCCACCAGCGGTGCCTCGCTGCGGAGCAGCGGGACAGACTGGCGCTGCATGTTCGAGCCCATCAGCGCGCGGTTGGCGTCGTCGTGCTCCAGGAACGGGATCATCGCGGTCGCGACGGACACCATCTGCCGTGGCGAGACGTCCATGTAGTCCACGTCGTCCGGCCTGATGTAGTCGACCTCGCCGCCCTTGCGGCGCACCAGAACGCGGTCCTCCGAGAAGCTGCCGTCGCTTTCGATCGGCGTGTTCGCCTGCGCGATGACGTGCCGGTCCTCTTCGTCAGCCGTCAGGTAGTCGATCTGGTCGGTCACCTTGCCGGACTTGACCTTGCGGTACGGCGTCTCGACGAAGCCGAACGCGTTCACCCGGCCGTAAGAGGACAGCGACCCGATCAGGCCGATGTTCGGACCTTCCGGGGTCTCAATCGGGCACATCCGGCCATAGTGGCTGGGGTGCACGTCGCGGACCTCGAAGCCGGCGCGCTCGCGAGACAGACCACCGGGACCCAGCGCGGACAGCCGCCGCTTGTGCGTGAGGCCGGCCAGCGGGTTGGTCTGGTCCATGAACTGCGACAGCTGGCTCGTGCCGAAGAACTCCTTGATGGAGGCAACGACCGGCCGGATGTTGATCAGCGTCTGCGGCGTGATCGCCTCGACGTCCTGAGTCGTCATCCGCTCGCGAACCACGCGCTCCATCCGCGCCAGGCCCAGCCGGACCTGGTTCTGGATGAGCTCGCCCACCGTGCGCAGGCGGCGGTTGCCGAAGTGGTCGATGTCGTCGGTCTCCACCGGGATCATCTCGGAGCCGGACTTCATCTCCTCCTCGCCGACGTGCAGCCGGACGAGGTACTCGATGGTGGCGACGATGTCGTCCTCGGTCAGGGTGCCCTGGCCGATTGGCAGCGAGAGGCCCAGCTTCTTGTTCACCTTGTAGCGGCCGACCTTCGCCAGGTCGTAGCGCTTGGGGTTGAAGTAGAGGTTCTCCAGCAGGGCCTGGGCCGACTCGCGAGTCGGCGGCTCGCCCGGCCGCAGCTTGCGGTAGATGTCCAGCAGCGCGTCATCCTGGCCAGTCGTGTGGTCCTTCTCCAGGGTGGCCCGCATGGACTCGAACTGGCCGAACCGCTCGAGGATCCTGGCCTCGTCCCAGCCAAGCGCCTTCAGCAGCACGGTGACGCTCTGCTTGCGCTTGCGGTCGATGCGGACGCCGACGGCGTCACGCTTGTCGATCTCGAACTCAAGCCATGCGCCCCGCGACGGGATCACCTTGCAGCTGTAGATGTCCTTATCCGAGGTCTTGTCGACCTGACGGTCGAAGTAGACGCCTGGCGAGCGGACGAGCTGAGAGACGACGACACGCTCAGTGCCGTTGATGATGAAGGTGCCCTTAGCCGACATGAGCGGGAAGTCGCCCATGAAGACGGTCTGGCTCTTGATCTCACCGGTGGAGTTGTTGATGAACTCGGCGGTTACGAACATGGGCGCCGAGAAGGTCATGTCCTTGTCCTTGCACTCCTCCGAGGAGTACTTGGGCGGCTCAAACCGGTGATCGCGGAACGACAACGACATCGTTCCCGTGAAGTCCTCGATCGGACTTATCTCCTCGAAGATCTCTTCGAGGCCGGACTGCTCCGGGAGGTTCTTATGCCCCGCTTCCTTCTCGGCCTCGAGCCGGGCACGCCAGCGCTCGTTGCCGAGCAGCCAGTCGAACGACTCGGTTTGCAGGGCGAGGAGGCTGGGCACCTCTAGTGGCTCGTGAATGCGAGCGAAGGAGATACGACGGGGACCAAGAGCGGTAGCTGAGGCGCTGCGCGAGGCTGCCAACAGGGGTCCTTCCGAGCTTGTGACGGACGGTGCAGCGCGCGCACGCTAAACGCCCTGCGGCTACGCCGCTAGGGAGTTGGGAGCCGAGGACGAGTGGGTGCAGCGCAAATTGGCAGTGTAGTCGAAGGACACACCGCCGGTCAACTGTACGTCACTATGAGGTTCACGGTTGCAATGGAGCATCGCTCTTAAAAGGCAAAACGTCAAGCCCTGGACGGCTTGTGTCGCAACTCTCAGCTACGTGACGAGGCTCACACCTGTTGGAGGTTTAGCCTTCCGAGCAGGTGGGTAGAGAAGTAGGTTCGGCGGATCGTGCGGCTTCGCGCCTCACTGCCAGCAGCTTGTAACGCTGCGTGTGCGCCGGATATTTCCCTTTGCTACCAGCTACTGCCAGCTCTGGAACCTGGGGCCCGGCTAAGCGGCGGCCCGCTGCCGCCGCGGATTGCGGGGCAGCGGGCCGTCGCTCGCATAAGGCGTTCGCGTACCGGGTCTGCCCGGACCGTGTCGCTGGCGCACCAGGTCCGTTCGAACCGGGTCTTACTTGACGGTGACGGTGGCGCCGGCGCCTTCCAGGGCGGCCTTGGCCTTGTCCGCGGTCTCCTTGTTGACGTGCTCAAGCAGCGGCTTGGGCGCGCCGTCAACCAGGTCCTTGGCCTCTTTGAGCCCGAGGCTCGTGAGGGTACGGACCTCCTTGATGACCTGGATCTTCTTGTCGCCAGCGGCCTCGAGGATGACGTCGAACTCGTCCTTCTCCTCGGCCTCCTCAGCGGCCGCGCCGCCGCCGCCGGCGGCGGGTGCGGCCGCCACCGCGACCGGCGCGGCGGCCTTCACGTCGAAGGTCTCCTCGAATTGCTTCACGAACTCAGAGAGCTCGATCAGCGTCATCTCCTTGAACGCCTCGAGCAGGTCGTCCGTGCTGAGCTTTGCCATGGTGGTGCTTCCTCTTCCGTTCGTTTCCGTGTGTCGCTGATGGCGATCAGCCACCTGCAGGATTTGGTTCGTGTCACACAGGTGACTGGTCAGCCTTCCGAGCTCTCCCCGGCGGCTTCCGGCGCGGCCTCGGCCGCCTCCGGCTCTGCTCCTTCTGGCTCAGTACTCACAGCAGCAGGCGCGCCCGCCTCGCCGTCGCTCCCGGCGGCCCTCTTCTGCTCGAGCGCGGCGAGCAGCTGCGCCATCTGCGTCGGTAGTGCCGCGAAGGTGCCTGCCGCGTTCGACAGCGACGCCTTCATGGCGCCGACGAGCTTGGCCAGCAGCACCTCGCGTGGCTCCAGGTCCGCGAGCCTGACGATCTCCGTCGGAGTCAGCGGCTTGCCGTCGAGCACACCGCCCTTGATGACCAGCAGCGGGTGCGCACGGGAGAAGTCGCGCAGGCCCTTCGCGGCCTCCACTACGTCACCCTGCACGAACGCGATCGCCGATGGCCCGGTCAGCAGGTTTGTCAGCTCAGAAGTAACGCCCGCCTCGGTGGCGGCGATCTTCGTCAGCGTGTTCTTGACGACCGAGTAGGTCGCGTTGCCGCCCAGCGACTTGCGCAGCTCACCCAGCTGCGCCACCGTCAGGCCGCGGTACTCGGTCAGCACTGCGCCTGAGGAACTCTGGAACCGCTCGGTCAGCTCCGCGACCGCGGCCGCTTTATCTGCCCTCGCCACGGGCCTCCCTTCTCCTGCCGTGCTCACCGCGGTAACGACGAGCCCGGCCATGTCTGGCGTCGGAATGGCCCGCAGACATGCAAACGCCCCGTACGCAGGCGCACGGGGCACGACCAGGACACACGCAATCGAGCGTCCGGGTCCAGCTCTCGCCTGCGCGGGCCGCCCGCATAACGGGCCTTCGGTTGCCGCGCTCAGCGCGCGCCAACAGCCAACGGTCTTTGGCAGATACCAGAGTACGCGGCCCGGCGTCGCCGAGCCAAATCGGGCCACCCGCGGCCCTGCTGCTCGCCACCCGCCGCTCGCCACCGCGCACAAAGGGCCCAGGTCCCTGATTCGGGAGCCTGGGCCCTGAGCGCGGTGGCGCGTGTCAGACTGCCGCGGTCTCCTCAGCGGTCAGGCCCCTGGTCAGGCTCGGGTCCACCTGGATGCCAGGACCCATCGTCGTGGTGATCGCCACCTTCTTGACGTACTTGCCCTTGGCCGCGGCCGGCTTGAGCCGGATGACCTCTTCCAGCGCGGCGGCGTAGTTCTCGATCAGCGCGCGGTTGGTGAACGATGCCTTGCCGATGATCAGGTGCAGGTTGCTGTTCTTATCGACGCGGAACTCGATCTTCCCGCCCTTGATGTCCGTGACGGCCTTGCCGACGTCCATCGTGACGGTTCCGGTCTTCGGGTTCGGCATCAGGCTGCGCGGGCCGAGTATCCGGCCGAGCCGGCCTACCTTGCCCATCAGGTCAGGCGTGGCCACGACCGCGTCGAAGTCGAGGAAGCCGCCCTGGACTCGCTCGATCAGCTCATCCGAACCGACGTAGTCGGCGCCGGCGGCCTTGGCTTCCTCGGCACGGTCGCCTGTCGCGAAAACCAGGACGCGGGCGGTCTTGCCGGTGCCGTTCGGAAGGTTGACCGTCCCGCGGACCATCTGGTCGGCCTTGCGGGGGTCGACGCCGAGCCGGAAGGAGACCTCAACGGTGGCGTCGAACTTAGTGGTGGTGGTGTCCTTAGCCAGGGAGACCGCCTCGGACGGCGTGTAGAGCCGGGTCGCATCGACCTGCTCGGCTGCCTTCCGGTATGCCTTACTGCGCTTCATCGCTTCTCCTGAATGTGTCGGAGTTCGTGGTCAGCGGGCCAGCGCGTGGCCCTGCCACTGCCCCTGCCTGGCAGGCCCGGGGCTCCTGATTCCTCAAGCAGGGAACGGGCTCTTGCATTCCGCGGAGCCCGCACCCTTCGGTAGCCGGGGTCTAACCCTCGACCTTGATGCCCATGGAGCGGGCGGTTCCGGCAATGATCTTCTCCGCCGCCTCGATCGTAGTGGCGTTAAGGTCCGGCATCTTGGTCTGAGCGATCTCCCGGACCTGCGCCTGGGTCATCGACCCGACCTTGGTCTTGTGGGGCTCGCCGCTGCCCTTCTGGACGCCTGCTGCCTTCTTAATCAGCTCGGGCGCCGGCGGCGTCTTGGTGATGAAGCTGAACGACCTGTCCTCGTAGATCGTGATCTCCACCGGGATGACGTTCCCGCGCTGACTATCCGTCGCCGCGTTGTACTGCTTGACGAAGTCCATGATGTTGACGCCGTGCGGGCCCAGCGCGGTACCGACGGGCGGGGCCGGCGTGGCGGCGCCCGCGTTCAGCTGGACCTTGACGATCGCAGCGACCTTCTTCTTCCTCGGAGCCATCTCTGGGTCCTTACCTCACTGTCGTGTTCGCTCGAAATCTTGACTGCTCTAGATCTTGCTGACCTGCTCGAACGAGAGCTCCACCGGCGTCTCCCGGCCGAAGATCGACACGAGCACCTTCAGCTTCTGCGTATCGGAGTTGATCTCGTTGACCGTGGCCGGCAAAGTCGCGAATGGCCCGTCCATTACCGTAACCGACTGGCCGATCTCGAAGTCAACCGCCGCTGCCCGCACCGCCTCGGCCTTCTTGGCAGCCTTCTCCTCCGGGACCGGCGCGAGCAGGCTGGCCACCTCGTCCAGGCTCAGCGGCGACGGACGGCTCGACAGGCCGACGAAACCGGTCACGCCGGGGGTGTTACGGACCGCCGCCCAGGACTCGTCGGTGAGATCCATCCTGACCAGGATGTAGCCGGGCAGCACCTTCTCCTGCACCTGCTGGCGCTTGCCGGACTTGATCTCGATGACCTCGTGCGTGGGGACCTCGATCTGGAAGATGAAGTCCTCCATGTTGAGCGACTGCGTCCGGCTCTCCAGGTTCGTCCTGACGCGGTTCTCGTACCCGGCGTAGGAGTGCACGACGTACCAGTCGCCCGGCAGCAGGCGCAGCTCGGACTTGAATTGCTGGACGGGGTCGGCGTCCTCGTCGGAGGCCGACTCAGCCCCGGCCGGCTCCACCGCAATGACCTCGGCCTCGGCTAGATCGCCGGATGTCAGGTCGCCGGACGTTGACTGGTCGGCCGTCGACTCAGCCGCCGCCGGCTCTTCGGCTGTCGGGCTGCCCAGCGGCCACTCGGACTCGGACACGATTCTCTTTCTCCCCTGCGCTCTCGCTGCGCTCCTGGCTGAACCTCAGCGCCGCCTGACCTGCTGCTGCGGCGCAGGCCGGGACCCCTTTGATCATGCTGCCACGCTCAGTGCGCGGCGGGGTACCCAGCCGTGTTACCTCAGCCGAAGAGGGCCAGCACCAGCCTGGTAAACCCATAGTCCAGGCTCGTCACGATCCCGACCATGATCAGGATGAAGATCAGAGCGACCGTCGTGTAGGTCACCAGCTCCTTGCGCGTGGGCCAGACGACCTTACGAAGCTCGTCCCGCACCTCGCGGACGAACTGGGCCGGGGAAGTCCGGTCCTGCTTCGCAGGGCGGTTCGGCTTCGCAGCCCTGTCCGGGGCTGGTCCGCGTGTCTGAGTGGCCATGTCCTCACCTGAGCAACGATTCCTGTCGGCTGGCGCCGCCATCTACCCGCATAAACGGGCCGTACTCGCAGGGCAGGAGGGACTCGAACCCCCAACCGCCGGTTTTGGAGACCGGGACTCTAGCCAATTGAGCTACTGCCCTGTGACAGCTCGTGCGGGCATGCACGGGCCACTGGTGGACCACCACCAGATGCAGAAGTGTACGTGTCTGCGGCGCTGACGTCGAACTGCGGACTCGAGCTGCCAGGTAGCGCAGCCCCGATCCTAAGGTCAGCTGCCCGAGCGGCTCCGGCTAGCCGCCCCGGCCCGGCCGCCGCGCCGATGCGGAAATATGCCTGTGAACACCGCATAGCGCACGGAAAGCGCCGACGTCGCGACGGTCGTGGCACGGCCGGCCAGCCGGTAGTGGGAACATGGATCACATGCCTCACGCATCGACAAGGATCTCTGCCCGGATATCAGCGATTGCCGAGTCGGCCACGCTGGCAGTCGACGCCAAAGCCAAGGCGCTGAAGGCAGCCGGCAGGCCAGTGATCGGTTTTGGCGCAGGCGAGCCCGATTTCCCTACGCCGGGCTACATCGTCGAGGCGGCGCAACGTGCGTGCGCAGAGCCGAGATTCCACAAGTACACGCCGGCGGCCGGACTGCCAGAGCTGCGCGAGGCCATCGCCGCCAAGACCGCCCGCGACTCCGGCCTAGCGATCTCTGCCAGCCAGGTGCTTGTCACCAACGGCGGCAAGCACGCCGTGTACGAGGCGTTCGCCACACTGCTTGACCCTGGCGACGAGGTGCTCCTGCCGACGCCGTACTGGACCAGCTATCCAGAGTCGATCGCGCTGGCCGGGGGCGTCCCGGTACTGGTGCACACCGACGAGACCAGCGGCTACCTGGTGACCATCGACCAGCTTGAGGCGCACCTCAGCGACCGCACGAAGCTGCTGCTGTTCGTCTCGCCGTCCAACCCGACCGGTGCGGTGTATCCCCCTGAGCTGGTCGCCGAGATCGGCCGCTGGGCGGCCGAGCGCGGGATCTGGGTCGTCACCGACGAGATCTACGAGCACCTTGTCTACGGTGCCGCCAGGTTCGTATCGATGCCGGTCGTGGCGCCGGAGATTGCCGACCGCTGCCTGGTGCTGAACGGAGTCGCGAAGACCTACGCGATGACCGGCTGGCGGGTCGGCTGGATGGCCGGCCCGGCCGATGTCATCAAGGCCGCGATCAACCTGCAGTCTCACGCCACCTCGAACGTCTGCAACGTTGCCCAGGCGGCCGCGCTCACTGCGGTGTCCGGCGACCTGTCCGCTGTCGCTCAGATGCGGTCAGCGTTCGACCGACGGCGGCAGCTGATGACCGCGATGCTGAACGAGGTGCCGGGCGTGGTCTGCCCGCTACCGGACGGCGCGTTCTACTGCTACCCGTCGGTGAAGAACGTCCTCGGCAAGCACATCGCCGGGCAGCGGCCGACCACGTCGAGTCAGCTCGCCGAACTGCTGCTGGACGAGGCCGATGTGGCGGTCGTCCCCGGCGAGGCGTTCGGGACCCAGGGGTACTTCCGGTTGTCCTGCGCACTCGGCGACGCCGACCTGGAGGAAGGCATCTCGCGGCTGGCCAAGCTGCTCAGTTCCGCCCACTAACGCCCAGCCAGGCACCGCTCGGCCGGTGCGGGGCCGGTCGCTGTGCTGGCAGACTTGCCTGATGCCCCGGCCGATTGCCGCGCTGCCGAAGGCGCATCTGCACCTGCACTTCACCGGCTCCATGCGGCATGCCACGCTGGTCGAGCTGGCCAAGCTGCACGGTGTTCATCTGCCTGAGGCCCTGGCCGAGGACTGGCCGCCGCAGCTGAGCGCGGCCGACGAGCGCGGCTGGTTCCGGTTCCAGCGCCTGTACGACATCGCCAGATCGGTCGTCAGGACGCACGAGGACATCCGCCGTCTGCTCACCGAGGCCGCGCAGGACGAGCAGGCTGAGGGTTCGGGCTGGCTGGAACTCCAGATCGACCCGTCGGGCTACGCCGCCCGATTCGGCGGCCTCACCGCCATGCTCGAGCTGGTACTAGACGCCGCTGCTGCCGCAGCCAGCCAGGCCGGCGTCGGCATCGGGATCATCGTCGCAGCCAACCGAACGAGGCACCCGCTGGACGCCCGCACCCTGGCCAGGCTGGCCGCCGCATACGTGGACCGCGGGGTGATCGGATTCGGCCTGAGCAACGACGAGCGCCGCGGCACTACCGCCGACTTTGTCCCTGCCTTTCGGATCGCGGGCAGAGCCGGCCTGCTGTCGGTCCCGCACGGAGGCGAGCTGTCCGGCCCGGCGAGCGTGCGGGCCTGCCTAGACGAGCTGCACGCGGACCGGATCGGGCACGGTGTCTCGGCCGCTACGGAGCCAGCCCTGCTCCGGCGCCTCAAGGACCACGGCACGACCCTGGAGGTCTGCCCGACGTCGAACGTTGCACTTGGAGTTGCCGCCACCGCGAGCGACGTGCCGCTCGTGCAGCTGCTTGACGCCGGTGTCCAGGTGGCGCTCGGCGCCGACGACCCGCTGCTGTTCGGCCCGCGCCTGACCGCACAGTACGAGCAGGCCAGGCGCGTGCACCGACTTTCCGACGACCAGCTGGCCGGGCTAGCGCGGATGTCCGTGCTCGGCTCGGCTGCGCCCGCCGACGTGCGCGGGAAGCTGCTCGCCGGAATCGGCGACTGGCTCGCCGCCCCGCCCGAGTGACGCGCGCTGCCTACAGCACTACGCCCACCAGGACCGGCTCGTTCGCGAGCTCGACGCCGAAGGCTGCGAAGACTCCGGCCTTAATTTCCCTGGCCAGCCGGATCAGGCTGGCAGAACTCCCGTCGCCGGGGTTGGTCAGCGCGAGCGCGTGCTTGGTCGAGATGCGTGCCCCGCCCGCGTCGCCAGGCAGCTGGAAACCCTTGCTGAACCCAGAGTGCTCGATCAGCCACGCCGCCGACAGCTTCACCTGGCCGTCGCCGGCCGGCCAGTGCGGGATGCCACTGATGTCTGCCGCTCGCCTAGCTCGGGCCACCACGTCGGTGTACGCCGAGGCGCTGACGATCGGGTTGGTGAAGAACGAGCCTGCACTGCGGGTGTCGGGATCGAGGGCATCCAGGACCATGCCCTTGCGGCGGCGCAGCATCAGGACGGCAGCGCGCGCGTCCGCAACCGGTACCTGGTCGCCTTCGGCGACGCCGAGAACCCGGCTCAGCTCGCCATAGCGGACAGGAGCCGACTGCGGGCTGGCAGCCAGCCGGAACGTCACCGCGAGCACCACGAACCTGCCTGTCGCCGACGCCGGGTTCAGCGCCGCACCGCGCCCCAGTCCGGCTGCCTGCTCCTTGAACATGCTGGTCCGGTAGCCGAAGCCGCAGTCGGCCGCCGGGATCTCGGCGACCTGATCGCGCAGCCGGTCATAGGCGCGCACGGCCGTGATCGTATGCGCGACGTCCTGGCCGTATGCATTCACGTTCTGGATCGGCGTCGCGCCAACCCGGCCTGGAATGCCGGACAGGCACTCGACTCCGGACAGCCCCTCGGCGAGACAGCACTGCACGAACTCGTCCCAGTCGTGTCCCGCTGCGGCCGTGACGTCGACCACGTCACCTTCGGCCGCGAACTCCAGCCCGGCCGAAGTGATCTGGACGACCACGCCAGGGAAGCCCTCGTCCGCGACGACCAGGTTGCTGCCGCCTCCGAGCACGAGTACCGGCTCGGCTTCGGCGTCCGCGGCCCGGACCACGGCGACCAGCTCGCCCTGGCTGCCTGCCGTCGCGAACCGGCTGGCCGGGCCGCCCAGGTGCAGCGTGGTGTAGTCCGCCAGGCGAACCTGCTCGGTAGTCATCACGACGGTAAATCTCCAGGGCGCGAACGGGGTCGCACAACAGGGTACGGGCAGCAGGCCGGGCGGAGGCCGGCCTGCTGCCCGAACTAGCTGCGCAGCCCATGCCGTCTAGCCAAGGGCAGCCATCTCGCGCAGGTCCTCCACCTCGTCGGGCTCGGCCAGCTCGGCCTCCAACGCAGCGCCGGCCCGCAGGCACCGCTCGTAGGCAGCGACCGTCTCCTGGCACGTGCGCTCGATGCCGTAGCGCGACCTGACGCGGTCGGCGGCCGCGATCCCGTATGCCTGCAGCATGGCCGGCTGCGCCAGCAGCGCGCGCAGCCGGTGGGCCAGGATGGCCGGATGTTCCGGCGGGAGCAGCAGGCCGGTGACGCCGTCGACGACCGCATCGCGCTGACCGCCGACTTCCGAACCGACTACTGGCAGGCCGCACGCCATCGCCTGGATGGCGGCTAGGCCTGTTGGGTCGTAGGCCGTTGCGCTCACCATAACGTCCGCCGACCGCAGCAGGGCTGGCAGCTCATCATCGGCCACGTCGCCCGCGAAGGTGATCCGGCTGCGCACATGCAGGCTGGTAGCAAGCTGAGCAGCCGCACGGAACGGGCCGGACCGGGGCAGGTGCCTGGCGTCGGGACCGCCGACGATCGTCAGCTCGGCTCCGGGCAATTGGGCCAGGGCGCGAATCACCGTCTGCAGCCCGCGAGCCTGATCGTCGGCGAACACGATCAGCCTGGGCTTGTCGCGACCTTTGGCGCGCAGGTCATCCGGGCGGAAATCGGTGGTGTCGAGGGCGGCCGGGATCACCCTGATGGCCGATTTCGGTACGGCAAGCCTGGCAAGCTCGTCGGCTTCTTCCTCCGAGCGGGCAAGCACGGCAGCCGCCGCACGGCCGATAGCGGCCTCTACCCTTACCCGGCAGGCCGGGACAGCCAGGCCGGCCTGACGCCGCTCGAGTGAGCCCAGTGACTCAAGGCTCTGCACCACCGGGATGTCGGTGCCACGGACGGCCCCGATCGCAGCCAGCCCGGCCAGCCACGAGAACGCATGTACGATATCCGGCGGCCTGGTCCGCCAGCGGGCGGCCAGGTTGGCAGCAACCTCGGGCATGAACCTGGCGGCCTGGTCGGCGGCGAGCAGCCTGGCCGGGCCGCCTTTGATGTGCTCGACGCTGACCCCGGCGCCGAGGATCGCGGTTGGCGGAAGCGCCGGATCCTCCGCCCGGGCGTAGAGGGTGACGCGGTGCCCGTTGCTGGCCAGTGCACGGGCGAGCACAGTCGGCTGCAGCAGACCGTCGTGAGCGCCGGAGCGCGTGAGGGGGCTGCGCGCGGTGATGATCGCAATCCGCATTTCGGATGCCTCCTGGGGGTTATCGCTTCGATCACAGCGCGCACACCAGGGGCCAGACATTGAGAAAGGCACACCCTCGTGCCCGCACCGTGAGGTGCAGTACGCCATCGCTGGCGTGAGGGCGTGCCTGCTTCGTAGACACCGCTGAGCAAGCCTATACCCCGCGGCGCTCGTGCACAAACCTCGCACGCGGGCCGCAGCGCCGCTGTCCTACTCCTCGATGAACTGCTCGATGGTGTCGCTCTCGACCGGTATCCCGCCCAGCGTGGCGGCAGGCACCTCGTCCGCGGACACCATGTCGGTAGCCACTGTGTTGGTAGCCACTGTGTCGGTCACCACTGTGTCGGTCACCACTGTGTCGGTCGCCGCCCGGCCGCGCACGACCGCGTCGCGGCCCTCGGTGATCAGCCCGCCGGGCACCAGCAGCCGCGAGAACCGCCGCTGCCGGAGGTCGACGTCATTTCGCCGGGTTCCGCCGGTATTGAGCACTAGGCGCCGGCGCAGCCAGCCGTAGCTGCGGCGTGGGAGGAACGCACCCGCCACCCCGGTCAGCATCAGCACCCAGCCAGCCGCATGGAAGTTGAAGAAGGAGGGCTCGGCCGTTACGGCGAAGGCCAGGATGGCACCTATCGCCGCGACCGTCAGGGCCGTCGCTGTCTTCATCGGGGGTATCCCTTCGCCAACGTCTCCGGCCTTGCCTGCGCGCTCACGCTGGCACCGGCTCGACTAGGTGAGCTCGCAGGTAGGAGAGCGACTCGGCGAGCAGCCTGGACACGTGCATCTGGGAGATGCCGAGCTGCGCACCGATCTCGGACTGGGTCATGTTGCCGTAGAAGCGCATGAGCAGCAGCTGCTGCTCGCGGTCAGGCAACTCGCCCCAGTGCGCCCATACAGCCTGCATATCGAGCACGTGCTCGAGCTGCGGGTCGTCGCCGCCGAGCAGGTCAGCGAGGCTGGCCGCGCCGTCCTGAGTAGTGACCGGCGAGTCGAGAGAGGCGGCCTGGAAGGCCAGCTCGGCCTGCCGGGCGGCGCGCACCTCGTCATCGCTCACGTTCAGGTGCCTGGCCAGTTCTTCGTCGGTCGGCGTCCGGCCGAGATTTCCGGTCAGTTCCCCGGCCGCTGTCCGCAGCTCGAGCCGCAGCTCCTGCAGGGACCGCTTGACATGGATCTGCCAGCGCTTGTCCCGGAAGTGCCGCTTGATCTCACCGCTGACGCACGGCTGGGCGTAGCCCGCCAGGCTCGTTCCGAGAGTGGGATCGAAGTTGTTAATGGCCTTCAGCAAGCCGACGTAGCCAACCTGCATGAGCTCTTCGTGTGATTCTGAGCTGTTCTGGTATCGAAGTACGCATGACCTGACCAGCGGCCGGTACCGGGTGACCAGCACCTCGCAGGCCGCATCGCGCCGTGCGCTGCCGCGCGGCGCCCGCTGGATCATAGTGAGCAGCTCGGCGTCCGCCAGTTCGGCTAGGTCGTCGGGCCGCATCGTCGTCATCGGCGTCGCTACCGTCGTCATGTCCACTCCCTGCGCGGCGGTTGGGGGGCCCGCCTGCGCTTCGTTGTGCCCTCAGCGCACGACTCAAACATCGGCCATCCGCCGCACCGAGCCGCGAGGGAGGCAATGGCCGGGCCCTGAGCAGGCAATAAGCACGTCTTGGTTTGGTATTCGTTCCGACAGAATGACACTGGCCGCGGCACGTTCGCGAATGTCCCGGGCGTTGACGCCTCGGTTGACCTGGCGGGTCAGCAGGTGTTAGTAGCATGGCCAACGGAGTCGTACCAGGTGCGGAGTGACGACGCGTGCGGGGAGAAGTGACCGCCCACGCTGGCGGCAGCGACGACCATTCAGGCAAGGCGCGATGATGCCGGGGCCGACGATGACAATGCAGGGAACATCACACTTTTCTCGGCATCCTGGCGCAGCGGTCGGGAGGCTCGGATGCTAGAGCCGCAGAGCACGACGCTGTTCATCCTGCTGATCCTGATATTCAGCGTGCTTACCTGGTGGCTGATCATTGCTCGCCGGGTGGGGTTCCGCATCACCGCGGCCTGCCTATCGTTCGCTGTGGCCGCAACATTCGGCATTCTGGCGGTGAATAGGTACTTCAGCTATTACCAGACCTGGGGTGCCGCCATCGCCGACCTTTCTAACCAGAATCCGGCGAACTCCGGGCCGCAGGTCTCTCAGGGCAGCCTGCTGGTAGGCGACCACAGTCCCGCGTTCGACGAGCACGCGGTGTACCTGAGGCTGGCGATGGTCGACGGTTACACGCTGCACCTCGACATTGCCGGGAAGCTGAGCCACATCACCAGGCAGGCCTACATTTACCTGCCGCCGCAGTATTTCCAGCCGCAGTACCAGCACTACAAGTTCCCGGTGATCGAGCTCATCCATGGCCAGCCGGGAGAGCCACAGGACTGGATTAACGTCGTCGGTGTCACGACCACACTCGTCAACGAGATCGATACTGGAAGAGCCAAGCCGGCAGTCCTGGTCATGCCGGACGCCAATGGCGGCACGAGGATCTCGCTGCAGTGCCTCAACCAGGTCGGCGGCCCGCAGGACCTGACCTACCTGGCCGAAGACGTGCCGGCGGTCGTCTCTCACATGCTCCGGGTGCAGCATCCCGGCCTGGGCTGGGGCGTGGCCGGCTACTCCGAAGGTGGCTTCTGCGCAGCGAACATGGCGCTGCGATTTAGGTACCGCTATGGGGCTGCCGCCCCGCTGAGCGGCTACTTCGTCCCGTTCGACAACAAGCTGGCGACAGGGGTAGTGAGCCCGTTCGGCAAGGACAAGGCGCTGCGGGAGGAAAACACGCCGGTAGACGAGCTCCGTGGGCTGCGCGCGGGCGCCCGGCTGCCCAGGTTCTGGCTCGGAGCCGGTAGGGGCGACAAGCTGGACGTGGCCAACGCCGAGTACTTCTTGCAGGAACTGTCGCAATATCAGGCCGACGTGCCGCTCGCGCTCACCCCTGGCACTGGCCACACCATGGCGACCTGGCACGCCGAAGTGCCGCCGATGATCGCGTGGATGACGAGCACCCTGGTTGCTGCTGTCAACACTGCAGCCAGGGCCCTCAAGTCGGCCGAGGCACGCGCAGCCAGGAAAAAGCGGCCGCCAAGCGAGTCGCCGCACGACTGCCGCCATCCGGAACGAAGAAACCCGCCAAAGGCCACCCGAAGCCCCACTGAGCTTTTCCGCCTGTACCGTCGGCGACCGCCATCCCGCCGCCGCAGGCGCGCGTAAGCGGCGTTTAATGAGCAGCGCCCAAGGTAGTTCCGGTCCGGCCAGGCGCTCAAGGCGACCGCCCGGCTGACCGGAGGCAGCAATGCGAATTGTCGGGATACTGATTGTCATCTGGATCGTCATCGGGGCCTTTGCCGGCCTGCAACGGCACTACTACGACGGCAACGTCAGCTGCGCTAAGGCTGGCACGGTGGCAGCCACAATTGCCGCAGGCCCGCTTAACTACGTCGGCGCTAACCCCAAGGTTCACTGCGCCGTCCCGCAGCCGAGCCGATAGCCGCGGCGCGCGGCCTACCACCTACCAGCGATACCAGTGGCGGCGGGACGTGGACTCGCCCGCTCGCAGCAAGAACCCGAGCAGCCAGAGAACCAGGGCGATCAGCGCCACCCACCAGAGCACGTGGATCACGAACCCGAGGCCGCCGATGATCAGGACGACCAGCAAGGCGATCAGAATGATGGCCACCGCAACTCCCCTCGGTTGATCACCTAGTCGCATACCCAGCGCTCAGTAACCAAACATGACCCGCGGCGGGTGCAGCCCGCTGGCTGGCGGGCTTCGCGGGGCGGAGCCCACTGGCTGGCTGGCTGGCGGGCTGGGGGGTGCACGGGCCGGAAGCCCACTGGGTACGTTTAAGGCTCCAGGAGAGGGACACCTTCGCCGGGTGACCCAACCGCGGATACGTCCTGCCTGGCAGCCCCCGGTGCTCCGGACGATCTGGCATCTCTGCGACGGCGACATCGGGCTATCGGCATGAGCGCCGTGCAGCCCCCGGACGACGAGCGAGACTGGCGCGGGGAGAGGCAAGCCACTCGAGATGACCGCAACCTAGCCGAGCTGCTCCAGGAGCTACGGGTCGCCGGGCTCGGCGTCCAGGTCTTGTTCGGCTTCCTGCTCTCCCTGCCGTTCACAGCCAGATTCCAGCGGCTTGGCGATGCCCAGCGTGCCCTGTATGTGGCAGCCGTGGCGCTCGCCGCCGTGGCCATCGCCCTGCTGGTCGGCCCCGTGGCTTATCACCGCGTGGTGTTCCGCAGGCACCAGAAGGAGCACCTCATCCGCGCCGCCAACATCATGGCAATCTGCGGCCTTGCAGCCGTGGCGCTGGCCATCTCAGCCGCGGTCTTGCTCGTCCTGAGCTACGTCGTGCCGGGCGTGGCGGCCGTGGTCATCACTGCATTCGTTGTCGTGCTGTTTGCCAGCCTCTGGCTAGCGTTGCCGCTAGCCAGACTGGGCCGCCGCGGAGACTGATCCGGCACACCTGCCCCTGAGGATGAAGTAGATCCGGTCCCGATTCACCGAGCGCCCCACCGCCAGCCGCCCCGGTGGAGACAGGCGTCTGACGTCTGCCTCATGACCAGCACCGTTACCCGGAAGGTTGTGGCCAAACCTGAATGCCCGGCCCGCAGCCGACGGGAAGCGGCGAGTCCCGTGGTTCGTGAGGAATAGGGCAATTCAGGTCCAACGCCAGCCGCGTAGGCCGGGCGGGGCAGCAGCGAATGCAGCACAATGGCTAGGTGGCGCACTACCGCACCGGACGGCCGTCACTGGCAACGCTTTGCCAGATGCCCAGCCTGGCGGAGAACCCCAGGGCGGGCTCGGTCGTTGGAGTGGACGTGCAGAGGGAATCATGGCAGTGACCTCATGAACGCGATTTACATCGCAGCCACCCTCGTGGCGGCGATGCTCATCGGGTTCGGGTTCGTCCTGCAGCAGCATGCCGCTGAGCAGGTTCGCACTAGCCAGTTCCTGCAGCTCGGGCTCATCGCGAAGCTCGTGCACAACCGGCGGTGGCTGGCGGGCATCGGCATTCTCGTCGCCGGATACCTGCTGTCCGCCTGGACGCTCGGCCACCTGCGGCTGTCGGTCACCGAGCCGCTGCTGGCCACCAATCTGATCTTCGCCCTGCTGCTCGCCGTCCCGTTGTCCGGCCAGGCGCTGCGCCGCACTGAGGTTGTCGGCGCCATCTTGCTCACCGCGGGAGTCGCCGCCCTGTCCCTGACCAGGTCAGTTCGCTCGCCCGGCGATCACTTCGGCTCGTTCTCGCACTGGCCAGCCGCTGCAGTCATCGCCGCGATCGCCGTCGTGCTCGTCCAGCTGGGGCGCCGCCGCTCCGGCCAGGTCAGGGCCACCCTCACCGGGATCGCGAGCGGCTTGTTCTTCGGCATCTCGGATGCCTTCACCAGGCTGAGCGTGCAGGTCATCGACAGCGACCACCCGCTGCAGCTGCTCGTCCACTGGCCCGGCTACGCCACCATCGTCAGCTCCCTCATCGGCCTGTGGCTGATGCAGAACGCGTTCAACGCCGCCCCGCTGCACGCGTCCCTCCCTGGTGTCACCGCAGCAGAGCCCGCGGCTGGCATAGTCCTCGGCGTCGTGGTATTCGGCGACGTGGTACACGTCACGCCGCTGCTGCTGACGGTTCAGCTGTGCGGCGTGGCCGCGATGGTCGGCGGAGTGGTCCTGGTTGCGCGAGCGCCGGTGTTCCGGCAGCTGCACCTGGGTCAGCTGCCGCATGCCGCCCTTGACCGGCTGGCGCACGCCTCCCATCACCACGATGGCGGCAATCCGCCGCCCGATAAAGCCGATGGAAGCGGCAAGCCGGCTCTTGTGCCACGCGCGGATCAGCACGACGAGGATGGCGGCCACTAGCTACCCAAACCTGGCCAAAGCCGGGCCAAGCTGGGTAAAGGCTGGCACCAACGGTTTGCTCGCCTCGGATCCGGGCAGCTTGCCGTCCGGCGGTACCAGGGGCCACCCCGTTCCCGCTCGGTGTGATCATGAAGTTCAGCGACTATGAGGGAGTCATGACATCAAGGTCAGCCTGGCCGGGCGTCAGCTATCCGCTCGGCTCGACCTACGACGGCGTAGGGACGAACTTCGCGGTCTACTCGGAGGTAGCAGACGGGGTTGAACTGTGCCTGAGTGACGACGACGGGTCGTGCGAGCGGATCGCCCTGACGGAGGTCGACGGCTTCATCTGGCATGGCTACCTGCACGGCGTCCGGCCCGGGCAGCGTTACGGCTACCGGGTGCACGGCCCGTACGACCCGCCGGAGGGGCACCGGTGCAACCCGGCGAAGCTGCTGCTTGACCCGTACGCCAAGGCAATCGACGGCTCGGTGCGGTTCGGCCAGCCCGTCTTCGGCTACGACTTCGGCGATCCGGACCGCCCCAATGACGTCGACTCAGCGCCGTTCGTGCCCCGCAGCGTGGTCGCGAACCCGTACTTCGACTGGGGCAACGACCGTCCCCCGCGGACGCCCTACCACCAGAGCGTGATCTACGAGGCCCACGTCCGCGGCCTGACCAAGCTGCATCCCGACGTGCCGGACGAGCAGCGCGGGACGTATGCGGGCCTCGCTTACCCGGCGGTGATCGACTACCTGGTCGATCTTGGTATCACCGCGGTCGAGCTGATGCCGGTACACCAGTTCGTCAGCGACGGGTTCCTGACCGAGCGCGGCCTATCCAATTACTGGGGCTACAACACCATCGGCTACTTCGCGCCGCACAACGCTTACTCCTCAGCCGGCGAGCTGGGCGAGCAGGTCTCCGAATTCAAGTCCATGGTGCGCGCGCTGCACGAGGCCGGGCTGGAGGTCATCCTCGACGTCGTCTACAACCACACGGCGGAGGGCAACCACCTCGGCCCGACGCTGTCGTTCCGCGGCATCGACAACGCTGCGTACTACCGGCTGACCGACAGCCCGGACCGAAGCCATTACTTCGACACCACAGGGACCGGCAACAGCCTGCTGATGAGCAGCCCCCACGTGCTGCAGCTGATCATGGACTCGCTGCGCTACTGGGTGCTCGAGATGCATGTCGACGGCTTCCGCTTTGACCTCGCGGCTGCGCTGGCACGGCAATTCCACGAGGTGGACCACCTGTCGGCGTTCTTCGAGCTGGTGCAGCAGGATCCGGTGGTGTCGCAGGTCAAGCTCATCGCCGAGCCATGGGATCTCGGCGACGGCGGCTACCAGGTCGGGAACTTCCCGCCGCTATGGACCGAGTGGAACGGCAAGTACCGGGACTCGGTCCGCGATTTCTGGCGCGGCACGAGGGCCTCGCTGCCGGAGTTCGCGTCCCGCCTGACCGGCAGCTCGGACTTGTACGCCAGCGACAGCCGGCGCCCGATCGCGTCGATCAACTTCGTGACCTGCCACGACGGCTTCACCCTCGCTGACCTGGTCAGCTACGACCACAAGCACAACGAGGCCAACGGCGAGGACGGGAACGACGGCAGCAACGACAACAGATCCTGGAACTGCGGCGCGGAGGGGCCAACCAGCGATCCTGATGTCCTGGCACTGCGCGCACGCCAGCAGCGGAACTTGCTTGCCACGCTGCTGCTGTCGCAGGGCGTCCCGATGCTCCTGGCCGGCGACGAGCTCGGCCGCACCCAGCTCGGCAACAACAACGGCTACTGCCAGGACAACGAATTGTCCTGGCTGCACTGGCCGCCCGTCTTCCCGCACGATGCCGCGGGAACGGGGTCGTCTCTGTACTCCTTCGCCCGCACGCTGATGAAGCTGCGGGCCGATCATCCGGTGTTCCGGCGCCGCCGGTTCCTCACTGGCAAGCCTGACCACGCCGGTGCCGGTCATGACGACGGCGAGGCCGTGACCGATATTGCCTGGCTGACGCCAGCAGGCAACGAGATGACCGAGGAGGACTGGAATGCGGGCTTCGCCAAGTCAGTCACGGTCTTCCTGAACGGCAACGCCATCACCGAGCCGGACATGCGCGGCGACCGGATTACCGACGACTCGTTCCTGCTGCTGTTCAACGCCGCCGAGCATGACCTGGACTTCACGATCCCGGCCACTTCGTATGGCGAGCACTGGACGCTTGAGCTGGACACGGCCGGCAGCCAGCCACCGCCGGAGCACCCGCTCGTCGTCAAGCCGGGCGACTCCGTCACCCTGGTGAGCCGGTCGCTGCGGCTGCTCCGCCGTGCCTGAGCGGGACTCGGAGGCGCCGGAGATGGGGCCAGACGATCCTGCCCGGCTGTCGCGACCTCCCGCCTCGACCTACCGGCTGCAGCTGACTCCGGAGTTCGGCTTCGCGGATGCCGCCGATCAGGCTGGGTACCTGGCCGAGCTGGGCATCACGCACGCCTACCTCTCCCCGATCCTGCAAGCCGCGCCGGGGTCACAGCACGGCTATGACGTGGTCGATCACTCCCGGATCTCGGCGGAACTCGGCGGCGAAGACGGCTTCAGGTACATGGCCGCCAGGTTCAGGCGCGTCGGCATCGGCCTCGTCGTCGACGTCGTGCCGAATCACATGGCCGTGTCGGCTCCGGAGTACCTCAATCGACAGCTCTGGTCGGTGCTGGCCAGCGGGCAGCAGTCACCGCACGCGCACTGGTTCGATATTGACTGGGACGCCTGCGGCGGTCAGCTGCTGCTACCCGTCCTCTCCCAGCCGCTGGATCACTGCCTGGACGAACTGCGGCTGTCCCGCCTCGGCTCGGTGCGAGGGGTTACGGCGGTCACCGACGACGATGACGCGACCGTGCTGTGCTACCACGACCATGTTCTGCCGGTGCGGCCAGGTACCGGCAGCCTGCTGCTGCCTGACCTGCTAGCCGCCCAGTGCTACCGGCTCGGCAGCTGGCGGTCGGCCGCGACCGAGCTGAACTGGCGGCGGTTCTTCGACATCAGCTCGCTGATTGCGATCAGGGTCGAGGAACCGGATGTGTTCGCCGCCACGCACGGCCTGTTGCTCGGGCTGGTGGCCGAGGGCCTGATCGACGGCTTGCGCATCGACCATCCCGACGGCCTCGCCGACCCACGCGGCTACCTGCGGCAGCTGGCCACCGCGGCGAGCGGCCGGTGGATCGTGGCCGAGAAGATCCTGGCGGCCGGCGAGGAGCTGCCAGCCGACTGGCCATGCGCGGGCACGACCGGTTATGACGCCCTCGCTGTCGTCGGCGAGGTGTTCACCAGTTCCGATGGGGCGCGGCAGCTCGGCACCGAGTACGCGCAGTTCGCCGACGGCCCGGTGGATTTCGCGACCGCGGCCCGGGCCGCTAGGAGGGAAACCGCGAGCCGGCCGCTGAGCGCGGAGGTCAGCAGGCTGGCCAGGCTGCTCGGCAGGTTCGGCGACCCGGTCGTCGAGAGTGTGCCTGCCGCCGACCTGCATGCCGTGCTGGCTGAGCTACTGGCCGCCTTCGACGTCTACCGCGCCTACGTTGTGCCGGGCGAGGAGCCTCCCGCCGCCAGCGTCGCGCGCGTCCGTGCGGCTGCAGCAGCGGCCAGGTTGCGGCTGACCGCCCGCCTGCACCCGGCGGCTGACCTCATCGCCGAATTGCTGCTCGGCCGCGCTGTCAGCGCGGGCGTCGTGCCGGTAAGAGACGAGCTGATCGTCAGGTTCCAGCAGACCTGCGCGGCGGTCCAGGCCAAGGGCGTGGAGGACACCGCGGCCTACCGCTGGACGCGGCTGGTCAGTGCTAACGAGGTAGGCGCGGACCCGGATCACCCTGGTCGCGCCGCCGCGGAATTTCACCGCTTCGCACAGCACCTGGCTGGCGCCTGGCCGGCCAGCATGACCACGCTGTCCACCCACGACACCAAGCGGCAGGAAGACGTGCGCGCCCGGCTGGCCGCACTCGCGGAATCGGCCGACGCGTGGACGCGCGAGGTGGCTTACTGGCACCGCCGGGCGAGTGACCTCTCGGCGGGCGCGCCGCTCGATCCGCCGACCGAGTACCTGATGTGGCAGACGCTGGTCGGCTCCTGGCCGATTGATGCTGACCGGCTGGCGAGCTACCTGCGCAAGGCGATGCGGGAGGCAAAGCTGACCACCTCCTGGACCGAGCCCGACGCCGCGTACGAGGCGGCGGCGCTCGCCTTCGCCGGCCGGGCCCTTGCCGACAGCGAGATCTCAGGGCGGATCGCCGCGTTCGTGGCCTGGATCGGACCGGACGCCGCCGTCAACTCGCTCGGCGCCAAGCTCGTGCAGCTCACGATGCCCGGCGTGCCCGACATTTACCAGGGCTGCGAGCTAGCAGGCATGGCGCTCGTCGACCCCGACAACCGCCGGCCCGTCGACTTCGACCGCCGCCAGCAGATGCTGAACTCCGACCTCGCCACGAGCGATGAGCTGGATACGGCCAAGCTGCTGGTCACCTCGGCCGCGCTCCGGCTGCGTCGCAGCCACCCGGACTGGTTCGCCGCCGGCTACCGGCCGCTGTCGGCAACTGGCGCGGCCGGAGCGCATGCGCTCGCTTTCTGCCGTGCCGGGCAGGCCATCACGGTAGCCACAAGGCTTCCCGGCAAGCTGCGCCGGTCTGGAGGCTGGCGAGACACCGCGCTTGCCCTGCCGCCCGGCCGCTGGCTCGACGTGCTCAGCGGCAGCGAGTTCGGCAGCGCTGACAGTCGTCGCCGGGATAAGGAAACAGGGCGCGCCATGCTTGCCGACCTCACGCGGCGCCTCCCGGTTGCCCTGCTGGTGCCGGCTGCGTCAGGTAATCCTGCCGGACTGGCGACATGACGAGGTTCCGGGTCTGGGCACCGGCCGCTCGCACGGCCGCGGCCGAGGTCGACGGGCACCCGCACGAGATGTCAGCCGCTGACAGCGGCTGGTGGACTGCTGACGTTCCGGGGGCGGCACAGCAGGCACGGTACGGCTTCCGGCTCGATGGCGGCGAGCTCCTGGCGGACCCGCGCTCGCCCTGGCAGCCTGACGGCCCGGCAGGCCTGAGCCAGTGCTACGACCATGCGGCATTCAGCTGGACCGACGACGGCTGGCGCGGCGTCCCGCTGCCCGGCGCGGTGTTCTACGAGCTCCATGTCGGCACCTTCACTGCTGAGGGAACCTTCGACGCTGCGGTCGAGCGCCTCGATCACCTGTGCGACCTTGGCGTAGACATCGTCGAGCTGATGCCGGTGGCCGCGTTTCCCGGCGAGCGCGGCTGGGGTTACGACGGGATCGCCTTGTGGGCCGTGCACGAGCCGTACGGCGGCCCGGACGGGCTGAAGCGCTTCGTCAGAGCCTGCCACGCCCGCGGGCTGGCGGTGGTGCTGGACGTCGTGTACAACCATGTCGGCAGCGGCAACCGCCTTGCCGACTTCGGGCCCTACTTCAGTGCGGCGCACCTGACGCCGTGGGGACCAGGGGTAAACCTGGATCAGCCTGGCTCGGACCAAGTGCGGGCGTTCATCATCGGCAACGCGCTGATGTGGCTGCGTGATTACCACCTGGACGGGCTGCGGCTGGACGCGGTACACGCGCTGGCCGACAGCCGCCCGCTGCATCTGCTGGAGGAGCTTGCCACCGAGGTACAGGCTCTGTCGGCACACCTGAACAGGGAGTTGCTGCTCATCGCCGAGTGCGACGCCAACGACCCCCGGCTCGTCACCTCACGCGAAGCTGGCGGGTACGGCCTGACCGCGCAGTGGAGCGACGACTTCCACCACGCCCTGCACGCTGCGCTCACCGGCGAGCGGCAGGGATACTACGGTGACTTCGGTTCGATGGCAGCGCTCGCGAAGACATGGACCAACGTCTTCTTTCATGACGGCAGCTGGTCAGAATTCCGCGGCCGCACGCACGGCCGTCCGGTCGAGACGTTCCGGCTGCCCGCGCACCGGTTCCTCGCCTTCCTGCAGGACCACGATCAGGTCGGCAACCGGGCGACTGGCGACAGGATCTCGGCGAGCCTCAGCGCCGATCTGCTCAAAGTCGGAGCCGGCCTGGTGCTGACCGCGCCGTTCACCCCGATGCTCTTCATGGGCGAGGAGTGGGCGGCGGGAACTCCGTGGCAGTACTTCACTGACCACCCCGATGAGCAGCTTGGCCTGGCAGTGGCCGCCGGCCGGCGAGCAGAATTCGCCCGGCACGGCTGGCACACCGACGAGGTGCCCGATCCGCAGGACCCGGCTACCTTCACCCGCTCCAAGCTGGACTGGACCGAGCCCGGCGCCGGGATGCACGCGGACGTCCTGGCCTGGTACCGCACAATGATCGCCTTGCGCCGTCAGTGCCCGGAGCTAACGGACCCGCGTCTTGATCGGGTCCACGTCCGCTGGGATGAGGCAGATCGGTGGCTCCTGATCAGCCGCGGCCGCATTCGGATCGCAGCCAATCTCGGCCAGTCGGCCCAGCGGGTGCCGCTTGGCGCCCCCGACACAGGCCCGTCAGGCGGACGCATCCTCGCCGCATCCGCCGCCGACGTGGCGCTCGACGGGGACTCCGTCCTGCTGCCGCCGTCATCCTTTGCCTGTTTGACGACGCACATTTAGGAAAGCGGAAGGGAACCCGAAATCAGGAGGTTCCCATGACTACAGCAATCATCGTGGTAGTGGTGATAGTTGTCATCGCCGCGCTTGCAGCGGCCGCCGTGATGACGCGCCGTCGAAGGCTGAAGGCACAGTTCGGCCCGGAATACGACCGCGCTGTCGCCGAGCAGAACAGCCAGCTGCGCGCCGAGGCTGAGCTCACCAGCCGGCGGCGGCGGGTCAGCAAGTTCGACATCAGGCCGCTGGATGAAGCCGACCGCGCCACATACGCCGCCGGTTGGACCGCCATCCAGGAGCACTTCGTCGACTCACCGCAGACAGCAGTTGCCGAGGCATACGAGCTGGTCACGAAGGTCATGCACGAGCGCGGTTATCCGACCGGCGACGACGACCAGGCGCTGGCCGACCTCTCCGTTGAGCACGGGCAGACCGTTGGCCACTTCCGTACCGCGCAGGAAATCACCAGGTCGTCTGCCGCCGGCCAGGCAGCAACGGAGGACCTCCGCCAGGCATTCATCCACTACCGCGCCCTGTTCTCGGATCTCCTCGGCACGCCCGGGGCGCAGCCAGCCAGCACGACCGGACCCGCGACGACCGGAACCGCAGCAACGACGGAGCCTGACGGCGTCGTGGTGGGCGCCCCTGCTTCAGACCACCCAGATTCCCAGCCGTAACACACGGAGGTTTACGCCATGACGTCACAGTCCGATCGCTCTGTCACCGACATCACCGGCATCGATGAGGATGCAATGGAGACCGACCAGGCCACCCAAGACCCCGATCTCATCATCGTGGCAGGAGATGTCATCGAAGAAGATGCGGATCCGGACGCGGCGGACGGGGACGACCTCGCCGGCGACGACCTCGCCGGGGACGACCTCGCCGGGAGTGAACCGGCCCGAAGCGACCGCGACGACTACGCGATCAGCGGCAGCCCGACCGATCATAACGGCCACACTGCTGACCTCGGCCAGCAGTGGCACGACATCCAGGCGAAGTTCGTCGACGATCCGCGCGGCTCGGTTGAGCTGGCCGCGGCGGCGACAGATACCGCTGTCAGCGCGCTGGTCGAGATGTTGCGCCAGCGGCAGTCCGCGCTCGCGCCTGCGGGCAGCACATCGGCTGACGGGGGCAGCAGTACCGAGCAACTGCGCGAGGCGTTGCGCAGTTACCGGATCTTCTGTCAGAGCCTCACCGAGATCGGCCAGCGCCTTGGGCAGCCGACGACCATGACACAGTCACCCAGGAACGCTCTGACCGCCCCATGACGGTGTGACCGCGCGGGCGAAGGGTAACCCCACGCGACGGGAGGGCCTGGCGCGTGCGCCAGGCCCTCACTCTGCGGTACCCCCCGGGCGGGGCTATTTCCCGCCTGCGCTGACCGCGCCGGCTTGTGCCCTGCAGGCCTGGTGCAACGAGGCAGCCACAGCACCTGGACGTGGCGGGGCAGCGCAGCTAGCCGACCCGAGAGAGTTCAGGCCCATCAGGGCGGCCAGCAGGATGAATGCGATGGCCAGCTGGCTGATGACCAGCATCAGCCGCCGGTTGCGGCGGCCGGACGGGATGTCCCACCTGGGCGGTCGCCGCCACGCTGCAAGCAGGAATGCGATCGGGCCGGCGGCCACCAACTGCTCCCGACGGGGCGGCGGCTCGTCTTTAGATAGCCGAGTGAAGATCGCGAACATGGATGCCAGCCGCGGCTCGGTCATCCGGAACACCTCGGCGATCCCGTCGAGAACGCGCTGCTGACCCGCCGGCAAACTCATCATGACTCCGCGCCACTCGTCTGTGCTGCAAAGCAGCTACCCAGACCCCGTCAGGCAAACCCAGCTGTGCCGGGCAAACATGGGGAATTGCCTGCTCGCGGCCGAGCCGGCCACAAGCCGAGTGGGTCCTAGGCCCGACACAACATGTGCAGCCTGATCGTGGTGCCGAGTTGGCTGGTACTGATCTCTGCCAGATCGCAAAGCTGGTTGACCAGCCACAACCCCTGGCCGCCGGACTGATTGTCAACGGGCCGCAGGTGCCCGGCCAGCGGATCGGCGATGAAGCCGCTGTCCTCGACCTGGCAGAGGAGCTCCTCGTCGGCAGACCAGAGCCGGATGATCCCGGTGCCGTTGGTATGCCGCAGCGTATTGGCCGCGACCTCACTGGCTGCTATCACCAGATCCGTGCAGCGGGATGGATCCAAACCAGCGCGCTGCCCGGCGGCGGCGACAAGGGCTCGCAACGGCCGCAGATCGCGGTCGTATTCAAGCGCTTCGGCCGCCGCGGGGGCCATCAGCGGCTTGTCAAGTTTCGCGAGATAGTCGGCAGGCTCGCGGTAGCTCACGCTGGCGCACTCAGTGCCTGAGCGCAATTCGGCCGGATGCGTCGCCCGAGCGTCGCTGATCACGGACTGCGGGAGGCTAGCAGTGTTGTATGCGCACAGGATGCTGATCTCAGCGTCGGCGAACGCCAGATTGACGAGTGCCTCGTGTCTCGCGGTCTCCTGCAGTTCGGCTGCTGACCGGCTCGGCCAGGCTGGCTCACCCAGGTACCGGACCCGCTGGCCTGGGTTCCGATCACACAACGCGCGCAGCGCCGGAATTATCCGGGCCGGATTCCTGCCCATCTCCGTTATGTCGATGATCGTACAATGTGGGCCGGATGGCACTCCGAATCCCGACGGGAGTTGAGCGTACGGAATGGCGACCAGCACCGGTTCACCTCGGGCTTGCCCTGCCTCCACGAACTCGGCGATGGCGGCCTGGTAGTCCGCCGGCGTCCGGTAGAACCAGGCGACGTGGCGGATTCCGCTGCCGCCAACCTCCTGGTCCGCCAAAGCCTGCTCCTACCTTTTCGCCCGGCGTGTCCTGCCAGGCTTCTCTCCAGCCGGTCCGGCATGTCAAGCTAGCGTCGCAGGCCACGCCGACATCCCCAGCCGCCATATCTAGGCGCTCCTCGCGGAATACCTCCTGAGGATCCGACCGCAGGCTACCTTCCCGCCGGATTACGGTGTATGCAACCGATCAACGGGCCGGTCCGCTTCTACCATGGGCCGGTATACCGTCAGTACGAGACAGGATGCCAGAGGTGCAGTGTGGAAGAAGCCTGGCTCTCCTCCGAGAGCCGTGGTGACTGCATGGTCATCACGATCCACGGCGATCTGGATATCGTGACGAGCCCCGAGCTCGACGAGTGCCTGACCGCAGCTCAGAGCAGGCATAGCTGCATCATCCTCGACCTTGCCGACGTTAATTTCCTGGACACCAGCGCGCTCGCGGTCATCGTCGGGCACTGGAAGAAGGCAGAGGCCGCGGGTGGCAGCCTGGCGCTGGCCGGCGCCCGGTACCGCTATACGAAGACTCTCTGGATTACGGGGCTAGCGGACAAGCTGACCCTGTACGAGACCGTGGACGCTGGCCTGCTCGCTCACGCGGAGGCAAGCGGCAGTCCTGACCGCTGAGGAACTCTGCTGACAGGAGGTGGCGCGCTGCCAGGATCGGATCTCGCCGATCGCGCTGCCGCCCTGCTCAGCCTGGCCGCCGCGACGCAGGAGCGATCGCTCAGCCAGCTCACCACCCTCGTTGCGAGTCAGGTGCCCGGATGTGCGGCGGCGAGCGTCACGGTATGGCGCGGCGGCGAGCTCGCCAGCCAGGCGTCCAGCCATCCTGATCCGGCGCGCCTGGTGGCGGTGCAAGTTGCCAGCAATCGCGGGCCGCTGATCGATGCGATGGCCGACGGCGGGGCGGTCAGCTGCCCGGACACCCTGACCGAGACGCGCTGGCCGGAGTTCACCGCCGCGGCTCTCCAGCTGGGCGTCCGCACCGCGGTGACGCTGAGCAATCGGGGCGCCGTGGTGATTGTCCTGACGTTGCTAGGCGTTCGACCGCGTGCGATCGAGGCCGACCAGCTCCCGCTGGCCGAGCTCCTCGTTGCCTATGGCGGTGCCCTGGTCGGCGCGGTCTCCGAGTACGACGACTCCCGGCGGGTCGCGACGCAGTTGCGTGATGCAGCCGACGCGCGCGCAATCGTCGACCAGGCCAAGGGCATCCTGATGCATGCGCTGGGCTGCACTGCCGATGAGGCGCTTGAGCGGATGCGTGAGGTGTCGCAGCGCAGCAACCTGCGCGCTACCGAGGTGGCGCGCCGGGTGATAGACGCACACAGCCGGCCAGGCGGCCGCGATGGCCGCCGAGAGCTCGGCCAGCTGGCGGAGTTGGCTAACGGGAAGCAGAAACGGCCGAGCCGATAGCATAGTGACCTGACCGCGAAGATTTGGTGGCATTATGCCGAGGCCCGACCGATCATCTGGCGGCGACGTTGGCGACCTCAGGGAACGGATGGCCGCGCTGCGCCAGGCTTCTAGGCTGCCGCGGGCCGAGCCTGGAACGCTGCTGGATGCCGCGCTGGCCGAGCTGGAGGGCGCCGTTGAGGCCCTCGCCGAAGCTAATGGCGGCGGACCAGAAGCGGGCGGGCAGGGGCGGGCCCTCAGCAGCCTCCACTCGGAGCGACGCCAGCTCCACGCCGTGTTCAACGCCGCACCACTGCCGCTGTTCGTCGCCGACAGCGACGGGACAGTGCTGCGGGCAAATTCAGCCGCGTGCGAAGTGCTCGGCGTCGGGTCCGGCTACGCGACCGGGAAGTCGCTGACGGCGCTGATTGAGCCGGCCGCCAGGGCCGCCGTCCGATCGCAGCTCGCCGCAGTGGCAAGGACCGGTCAGCCCGCCCGGCTGACATGCGGCATGCTCGCGAAGGACGGGGTTGTCCGACGCGAGATGGTCATCGGGCCGATCAGCGTACGCGGCGATGCCGACCGGCTGCTGGTGGCGCTCAGCGCAGCGAGCACAGGCAGGGCTAGCAGCACTCCGGCCCGCAAGCGCCCAGTGGTTCAGGACCCCGGCTGCCAGAGCAGCGAGGGCACCGCGGTCGTCAGCGCGACCCGCCGACTTGACCTGCTGGCTGGCGCCGCCAGGCTGCTGCTTGAAGGCGCGAATGTCAGCGAATCAGTGCTGCTTCAGCGGTGCGCCAGGCTGCTATCGGAAAGCCTGGCCACCTGGGTAATCGTCGATCTCCGCCGCCGTGGTCAGCTGCGGCGGCACTATGTCGCCGGGCCCGACGATCCGGAGTCATCCAGGCTCGCGCATGCCGTCGCGACCGCTGATCCGGGCAAGGGCACCGTACCTGACCAGGTGCACGAGTCCGGGCATCCGCTTCTGCTCACCCATGTGGCCGACGAGATGGCCCTGGGCCCGAGCCCCGATGGTCCGCCGTTCCTGACCATGCTCGGGGCCACGTCACTGGTGTGCGTGCCACTGACCGACGGCTCACGCAAGTATGGGGTGCTGACCTTGCTCCGGCATGCGGCTGAAGGGCAGTTCGGTCTGGCCGAGGCGGCACTGGCAGAGGACGTGAGCGCGCTGTTGGGCCTCGCCATCTCCGGACGCCGGGTGCTGAGGCAGCGAACAGAAGCCGCCGACGCCTTGCGTGCGAGCTTGCTGCCGCCCGTGCTCAAGCCGATCCCCGGTGTCGAGACGGCCTCAGCGCACCTAGCTCCGACTCGCGGCCGTGAGGTAGGCGGCGACTTCTACGACGCCTATCCAACCCCTGGCGGCTGGGGCGTTGCTATCGGCGATGTGTGCGGGAAAGGCGAAGATGCGGCGGCTGCCACTGCCGCGGCCCGGCACGCGATCCGGGTTCTCGCCCACTGGAACGGTGATCCGGCCGACGTATTGCGGCGAGCCAACGACATCATGCTGGCTGAGGAATTCGGAAGCCGGTTCGTCACTGCCAGCGGCGCACATCTGAGCTGGCAAGGCAGCAAGCTGCACGTCGTGCTGGCCACGGCCGGGCATCCAGGGCCGGTGCTGGTCAAGCCTGACGGCAGCGTCCAGGTGCTGCCAGGCGGCGGCGTTCCGCTCGGGATCTTTCCCGACCCTGAGCCGGCCACGCTCGAACTCGAACTAGCCGATGGCGACGTGCTCTTCTTCTTTACCGACGGCCTGGCCGACGCCCGTCAGCCGGCACGCCACCTATTTCGAGGACAGCCTCGGCGACTGCCTCGCTCAGCTGGCAGGCCGGCGCGCTGCCGACATCGTGTCTGACATGCGCAAGGCTGTGCTCGACTTCTGCGACGGCGTACTCGCTGACGACCTGACCATGCTCGTGCTCAGGGTCGGCGTCCCGCCGGCCACCTGAGAGCGCGCCAGCTCCCGCCTGCGGCGGGCAGCGATCACGTGCCGCTCGTCCACGGTGGTACCGCCCCAGACGCCGTGCGCCTGGCCGGTCTCGACTGCGTAGTCGAGACACGGCTCGCGTACCGGGCACGCGGCGCATACGGCCTTGGCGCGAGCAATCTGGGTCAGGCTGGCGCCAGCCGCGGCGACGGGGAAAAAGAGCTCCGGGTCGGCGGTCTGGCACGCCGCTTGCTCCCACAAGCTGCCGAGAGTGGCGAGGGCTGCCATAGCTATCCCTTCCTTGCGCAATGCCGGAAGCTGCCCGGCGCGTGCCGGTTTACACTTCGCGGCACCGGGAAAACTCTCGGGCCGGAACCGAGGGTGAGGACATGCAGCCAGACGCCGCACCGCCTCGCGGCCGCACGGCAATCGTGCTCGGCGGCGGCGGCGTACTGGGAGCCACCCAGGTCGGCATGCTCCGCGCCCTTCTCGAGTCGGGCTTCCGGCCTGGCCTGGTCGTCGGCACTAGCGTCGGCGCGCTGAATGGCGCGGCCATCGCCGCCGACCCGACGACCGCGAGCGTGGCGGTTCTGGCTGACCTCTGGGGATCGCTCGCCGATGCGGGCATGTTCACCGAGAACATGCTGGCGCGGGCGGGCACGCTGGCGAGGTACCGCACGCACTTCTACTCGCCTGGGCCGCTCCGCAAGCTGGTGGCGAGCCACCTGCCCGCAACATTCGCCGAGCTGACAGTGGAATTCCAGTGCGTCGCGGCGAGCATCGAGAAATCGGGCGCGCACTGGTTCGCCGCGGGCAGCCTGACGGACGCGGTCATGGCATCCTGCGCCGTTCCGGGATTGCTGCCCCCGGTCGTCATCGACGGTGAGCATTTCCTGGACGGCGGGCTGGTGCATTCCATCCCGGTGGGACGCGCGCTTGCACTCGGCGCCAGTGAGGTCTACGTGCTTCACGTCGGCCGGATCGAGCAGCCGCTGAAGCCGCCCAGATCGCTGTGGGATGTCTGCCTCACCTCGTTCGAGCTGGCCCGGCGGCACCGCTTCGTCGAGGAGATGGCCGAGCTGCCGGCTGATGTGCGCGTGCACGTGCTGCCGAGCGGCGAGGAGAAGATGCCGCTGGTGTCGATGCGTTACCGGCACTCCAAGGCGGTTGCCAGCCGGATCGAGCGCGGCTACCAGGCCGCTGCGGAGTACCTGTCCAGCTTGCGGGAGTCAGCATGAGGTTCAGTACGCGGGAGCTTGCGTGAGACCGCCGCCGGTTGCGGTTCGCAGAATGGTGATCGGCCCGGTCTGGCTGCCGCTGGGGATCGCACTGGCGCTGGTCTTCCTCGCTGCCGCCGCGATCGTCAGCGCTGCCACACCGCTGAGCCGGCGACGGCGGCCGGCCCGGCTGGCGCTGTTCGCGGCGCTGTATGTCGCTATCGATGTCAGCCTGGTGGCCGGCTGCGCCGCACTCTGGCTGCGTTTCCCGCGTCATGCGGGCAGGGACCCGGCACGCTGGAGGAAGGCCCACGGGCGGCTGCTCGGCTGGGCACTCAGCGTGCTGGTGGCGGCCGCTCGGCCGCTACTCGGCTTCAGCGTCGAAGTGCAAGAGCCGCCCGACCGTGACCTCATCGCCGGCCGTCCGCTGCTGGTACTGGCCAGGCACGGCGGGCCCGGCGACTCGTTCGCGCTTGTCCAGCTTCTGATGTCCCGGTACCAGCGCTGCCCGGCGATCGTCCTCAAGGAAGTCCTGCGGTGGGATCCGGGCCTGGATGTGATTCTGGGCCGGCTGCCGTCGTGCTTCGTCCGCCGCGGCGATGGAGCCAGGATGGCGCACCGCCTGACGGATCTGGCCAGGAACATGGGCGGCGGTGACACGATCCTGCTCTTTCCCGAGGGAGGCAACTGGACTCCGCGCCGGCACCGGCGGGCGATCGCCCGGCTGCGCCGGGCTGGCCGACGGCAGGCAGCGGCTGACGCCGAAGGCAACCCGAACGTGCTGCCGCCGCGCGCCTCCGGGGTGCTGGCGTGCCTGAGGGCGCGATCCGATCTGGATGTTGCCGTGGTTGCCCACACTGGCCTGGAGGACTTGGTGGGCCCGGCCACGGTCTGGCAAGCGCTGCCGGTAAGCGATCGCCCGATGACGGTCCGGTGGTGGTACGAGCCGGCCGCGACGCTGCCGGACACCGACGACGGGCGCCGCGAGTGGCTCCGGCTGCACTGGGCCATCGTCGATTCCTGGATCGACGCCAGGAAGGCGGCCCGCGAGCCGATCAGGGCTGCGTGATCAGCTTCTCCAGGTGGTCCAGCCGGTCAGCGAGCTCGGTGGTGGTGACCACGTCGGCCAGCGCCAGGCGCATGGCGGCAAGTTCGCGCGCCAGGTACTCGGTGTCGTTCTGGGTGCGGGCAGCCACTTCCCGGTCGCGTTCGACCGTGGCCCGGTCCCGGTCGTCCTGGCGGTTCTGCGCCAGCAGGATCAGCGGCGCGGCGTACGCGGCCTGCGTCGAGAACGCCAGGTTGAGCAAGATGTACGGGTACTTGTCGAAGTGCAGCGCACCGGTCAGCGTGAGGGTGTTGAACGTGATCCAGCCCACGACCAGCACGGACTGGCCAACCAGGAACCGGCCGGTGCCGAGGAACCTGGCGATCGCCTCGGAGACCCGGCCGAAGGCGTCGGCATCGTAGCGCGCGCCCATCCGGGGGGCCGTGCCGCGGGGAACGGCGAGTTCAGCTCGCTCGGCGAAGCGCCTGCTGGTCTGCATCTCAGCCTCCTCGTTTCCGCCAGTTAGCTGGCAGCAAGCGGTCAAGTACGTCGTCGACGGTGACTGCGCCGACCAGCCGGCCGGCGTCATCGCAGACGGCAACGCCGACCAGGTTGTAGGCGGCCAGCCTGGCCGCGACCTCCCGTTCCGGCAGGTCTGGTCGCACGAAGCTGCTGTCCTCGATGCATTGCGCGACGGGGAACGACGGCGGCTCGCGCAGCAGCCGCTGGAAGCCGACGGTACCCAGGTAACGGCCAGTCGGCGTGGCGGCCGGGGGCTCGCATACGTACACCTGCGCGGCCTCGGTGACTCCCTTGGCCGGCTGGCGAATGCGAGCGAGTACCTCGGCTACCGGCACGTCCGGAGCCACGATCAGGGGCTTGGACGTCATCAGGCCGCCAGCTGTGGTCGCGTCATAGCTCAGCAGCCGGCGAAGATCAGCCGCCCGGTCCGTCGGCATCGCCGCCAGCAACTGCCCCCGTTCGTCCGGCGGCATCTCCGCCAGCAGGTCGACCGCGTCATCGGGCTCCATCTGCTCAATAACGTCGGCGATGCGCTCGATGCCGAGCCCGGCCAGGAATCCGATCTGGTCCTGCTCGGGCATCTCCTGAAGTACGTCTGCCAGTTCCTCGTCCTGCAGCGCCTCGGCGAGCTGGCGCCGACCCGCGACCGGCATTGACTCGACCACGTTCGCCAGGTCAGTCGGGTGCATGTCGCGAAGCCCGGCGATGTGCTCGCCGACGCCCCCGGCGTCGAACAGCTCCGGGTACTTGTCCCACGGCACGATTGCACCTGCATGGCGCAGGAGCCCGCGTCGCTGCCCGACGGCCAGCACCGAGACCTCCCAGCCGCTCCGGCCGCCGGAATGCGTGATGCCGACGTCGAGGACGAATCCGGTGCCGGCCGGCTTGTCGTACAGCTGGGACGCGAGGATCTCGCCGGCGCGCTGGCTGAACCGGCCAAGATCCACGCTACTGCCGTCCAGGGTGACGCCGTCGACCGACATCTCCCCGATCTGGCCGAGGCTGACGAAGATATGCCGCCGCTGCACTGTGACAACGAGCCCGAGTGCACGCGGCGGATCGCCGGGCGCTGCCTGCAGGATCACCACGTCGCGCACCTTGCCGATAGACAGCCCGTCGCTGCCCAGCAGCCGACGGCCGGTCAGCCGCGAGGTGAAGACCGGGTTCTCAGGCATCAGCGGCCCCAATCATCTGCCACCCCAATCATCGGCGGCCCCAATCATCAGCTGCGACTGTCATCGACTCACGCATTGAAATCGTGGCTCCGTCTCGCTCCAACTGGTCCCTAGGGCGAAATATGCCAGCTTCAAGTTACTTAACACAAGTCATCGCAGTAGCCCACCTATGAGTGGCAAACATGCATGTCAGAGGCACTACGGCGGAACGGTGGTGATCCGTCGCACACACTTCGTGCGCATAACATCGGGCTAATTGGGAAGCGCATGGGGCCATAGCCCCAGACGCCTTCAAAAGTACGGGGGCTACGGAAGCAGGCTGCCTTCGAAAACACGGGGGGCTTCGAAAACCGCGGAGCTCAAAACACGAAGAGGTCCAGATTGCTTGCTGCGCTCGTCCTGGCCGGGATCATTGCCGCGCCGATCGGCACGGCCTGCCTGCTTATTCGGGCTCGCCGCCCGGTCCGTACCACTGGCATCTGGCCGGCGATCCGGAGGTTCGGCTTCGCCATCGGCGGCACCTTCGTGCTCGCCCTGGTCGTCGTGATCGCGCTGCGCCTCCTTGGCGACTCCCAGCACTACGCGATTGAAGGCGCTGCGGGCCTAGCGGTCGCAAGCCTGGTCTGGCTGCCGGTGACCAGGCGCTGGAACGCCCGCGGCCACCTGTGCTGGTCCTCCACGATCTTCCTGTTCGTCGTGTATCTGGCATTCGTCTTCCAGTGGACCATCGATTCTCACCTCGGCGCCGCCAGTACCGCCGGCGGCCTGCTGCTGTGGCTGCTCGAGCTGTTCGCCGCGATCCTCGCCTGTGCCTACCTGTGGGAGATCTGTGACGCCCTAGGGTCAGAGCACTGGCGCCGGCGGCTCAACCGGCCTGAGCCAGGCCGCGTTCCGGATGCCGACCTGCCGTTCGTGAGCCTGCACGTGCCCGCGCACAACGAGCCGCCGGACATGGTCCTGGACACACTGCGCTCGCTGTTGCAGCTGGACTATCCACGGTTCGAAGTGATCGTCATCGACGACAACACCGACGAGGAAGAGCTGTGGCGCCCGGTCGAGGCATGGTGCGCGCGCCACGGCGCGAAGTTCAAGCATCTGGAGAACTGGCCTGGCTATAAGTCAGGGGCGCTGAACTACGCGCTGCGCGAGATGACCGACCCCAGGGCTGAGATCATCGGGGTCGTCGACTCGGACTACCAGCTGGAGCCGGGCTTCCTGCGCCGGTGCGCCCCGCTGTTCGCCGACCACTGGGTGGGCTTCACCCAGGCCCCGCAGGACTACCGCGGCTGGCGCCGGTCCCGCTACTTCCGTCGGCTGTACTACTCCTACCAGTACTTTTTTGCCGTCTCTCAGCCGTCCAGGAACGAGCGTGACGGTGCCATCTTCGCCGGCACCATGGGTCTGATCCGCCGGGTCGCGCTGGAGCAACTCGGCGGCTGGGACGAATGGTGCATCACCGAGGATGCCGAGCTGTCCCTGCGGCTGCTACGGGCAGGCTGGTCCGGGCTGCACGTGGACGAGTCCTGGGGCAAGGGGATCATGCCGCTCACCTTCGAGGCACTCAAGGGTCAGCGATACCGGTGGTGCTTCGGCGGCATTCAGCTGCTCCGCATGCACTGGCGCTCGCTGCTCCCCGGCCGGGCCTCGGCGCAGAACCGGCTCAGCACCGGTCAGCGCTGGTCTTACCTGACGGGCGCGGTGCAGTGGTATGGCGACCTGCTCGGCCTGCTGTTCCTCGTCTTCCTGCTGGCCGGCGCGGCGAACCTGGCCCTCGGCGGTGGTGAGCTGTTCAGGAAGCTGACGGCTTTCCTGATCGCGACCGTTCCCGTGCTTGTGCTGCTGGGGCTCGTTCGGTCGGTGGCCCTGCTACGGCGGGGAACCGAAGCGTCCTGGCGCGACGCCCTCGGCGCGTTCTTCATCTGGCAGTCCACGTCGCTGGTAGTGGCACGCGCGTCGGTGCTGGCGCTGTTCGCGCGCAAGGCTGCGTTCCTGCGCACTCCGAAGACCAGCGAGAAGCAGCGGTGGTGGGAGGCCCTGCGTGCCAACTGGGCCGAGTCCGCACTCGCGCTACTCGGGCTCGCTGGCATCGGCTGCGCGCTGAGCAAGGCAACTGAGCTGGCCGGCCTGCTGCTGGCGGGCCTGCTGCTCTTCCCGACGCTCGGCATGGCTGCTGCCCCGCTCAACAGCTGGGCGGCACAGCGGGCGGCGCTCCCTGCCGATCTGCAGGCATGGCGCACGATGGAATGGAAGCGGTCCAGGCAGCGGCGGACGTTCGTGCGCCGCGCGGCCGCGGGCGGGCTTGTCACTGTCGGCGCAGTGGCGGCAGCGGCGGTCGCGCTGATGCTCGCCGGGACGCATTCGGTTCAGCCGCCCGAGCTGGTAACAGCACCCGGTCACGTCACTAAGTCGCAGCACCCGGCGCGGTCGAGCCCGTCGCCAAAGGCCAGCACCTCGAGCCCGGCGGCGTCGCCGACGACGACGCCCACACCGACCACTGCGCCGACCCCATCGGCAACGCCCTCAGCTACTCCGCCTGCTTCGGCAGCCCCGTCGGCGTCGGCAACCCCGTCAACTGCGGCAACGCCGCCGACGGGAGCGACCCAGCCGGATTCAGCAACCGGGCCGGATCCAGCCCTGCCAGATTCAGCAACCCGGCCAGATTCAGCCGTCCCGGCGACCCAGTCATCGGCTGCTCCCCCGGCAAACTCCAGCACCTCGGCTGGCTCAGCGCCGTGACGGAAGGTAAGGAAGCCGTCATACGCCGTGCGGTGATGGCTGCAACCCAGGTACCTCGACCGCGGTCCTCTCGTCGGGCTGGCCACGGTGACGGGCCGCCGTTGCGGATGCCGACCGGTCTCGCGATAACCGCCATCGGCCTAGTCTCCGCGCTGGCGGTGCACATTCACGCCGGCGGAGTCAACGTGCAGGCCGTGGGCATGATCCTCGTGGCGCTCGGCCTAACGTGGCTGTGGGTTCCGGTCCGACACAAGCGAGCGCTGCTACGCCGTCAGTTTGCCCGGGTCATGGCGTATCTAGCCTGGGATCCTTCCGGGGGCAGCACCGTGCGCTGCTCTCTCGCTGAGCTGCTGGAGCGCCGCAGCGGCGAGATCGAAGAGCGCCCTGCAGACTAGCAGCCGCGGCTTGCCATCCTGTCCGCCCGAGTGCAAGCCTTAGCCAGCGACCAGCCATCCGGCCATCGCGCATCGGGTCAAAGACGCGGCCCAGCACAACTCCCTGCCAAGGTGGGCCACCGTGTCTGATGATCTCGACCTTCCGCGTATGACAAGCCGCCAATGCCCGCGGGCGAGCGATGCCAGCCCGCCGGCCGACGACTGGCTAGTCGTAACCGTGCCGAGTGAGATCGATGTCGCCAACGCCGCCCAGGTACTAGCGGACCTGCGCTCGGCGATTGACAGCGGCAACCCGGTCGTTGTGGCTGACATGAGCATGACCGCCTTCTGCGATTGCGCCGGGGTCAGCGCCCTTCGCGCCGCTGGTGGTTATGCCGCGCAAGCTTCCGCGGAGCTGCGCGTGGTCGCCCGTAGCGCGCCGGTGCTGCGCATGTTCGTCCTGACCGGACTTGACGTGGAACTGGCGGTCTATCCGAGCAGATCGGCTGCACTGCGCGGCTCCGGCGCTACGAGGCGTGGGCAGCCCGGCGCCACGGTGATCCGGCTCAGCTCTCAGCGGAGAACTGACCGCGCTGTATCCGGCCCGCAACCAGATCGCCAGCGATGTCCCTGACCTTCCGGTTCGTGTTCTGTGACAGGAGGCTCAGCCGCTTGAATGCGACCTCCGGCTCCCATCCGTACTCGGCCACCAGAATGCCCTTCGCCTGCTCGATAACCGCCCTTGACTCCACTGCCACGCGTAGATTCTCCACCAGGCGCCGGCAGTTCCGGTACACGGACGCGTTGCGCATCGCCACTCCGCCCTGGGCGGCAAATAGCAGCGCCAGGTCGTGGCCAGCTCCCGCGAAGCTGCCGCGCTCCCGTCCGTACACGGCGAGCGCGCCACCCGGCGCCCGGTCGGTCCGCAACGGCAGGATCAGGCAGCTACGCAGGTCCTCGGCCGCCATTGCCGCGCACACCGCTGGCCACCGCTCCTCGCTGGCCGTGTCGTCGATCCGCCTTGCCTCGCCGAACCGCAGCGTCTCGGCCACCGGCCCAGCGCCGGTATCCAGCTGCAGCCGGTGGAGTTGCGCGATGCCGGCCTCAGACGCGGAGAAAGCCCACGAATTGTCGCCGGCCACAATGACACCGGCGGCAGCGCTGCCGGGAATCAGATCGAGCGATAGCTCGGCTAGCTGACGCAGTGACGCGTCGGAGCTATCCTCGTCCGACAGCAGGAGCTCGGCCATGGAGGCTATCCGCTCGGCTAGCTCTCGGGTGACGGTAACCATCTAAGTCCCTCGTTCCCGGCTCATATCTTGGTGTTACGGGTCGTTCGTGGCCCGGCCGGCATGCCAACTACCCAGGATCGCCAGCGCCATCCAAGACCGAGCAGGATGCAGAGCCGTCAAAATTCGCGAATCGGTCAGTCAGCCGATAAAGCGTCGGGACCACGCGTTATCGGGTAACTTGAGTGCCTGGACTGGGCTGGCCGGCCTGAAAACCCCTGGGCCGGATCTGACCTAAAAGGCTGCTCAGGTCCGTTGACACACGATCGGCTCTGCTACCCCTCTGGAGCCAGTGCCAGGGAGCGACATGTCGTGGCAACGGTGTCCACACGCAGCAAGCTGCTAGCTGCTACCGAGCCCGCGGCGCAAGCCAGACAACTGGCCCGGTGGCGACGGAGCAGCCATCCGCAGAGTCAGCATCGGAGCGGTCGGCAGTCCGGACTGATGGCGTGCGTACGTCCCCGCCCAAGCGAAAGGTTCGGACGACCCGGCCATGCTGAGTACTTTTAATGGTGGGAGGCCAGCCAGCAGTGATCGCCCCTATGCTGACTCCCACTCCTAGGATTTCGGGCACCAACGGCGTAAAAGGGAACGAGCAGTTCGAGATGGTGGCACAGGACGTCAGTTCGGGGAGCGCAGGGGGGTCGGCGCTCCCCGAACGCAATCGCGTTCTCCTCATCGAGGATGACGACGGCGATGCGCTTCTGGTCGAGGAACTGCTGCTTGACGCCGGTGTGCCGTTCGACCTTGGCCGGGCCCGGTCGCTGGCCGATGCGCGGCGGTCCCTCGCCGGCGCCACCTGTGTGCTGCTTGACCTGGAGCTGCCGGATTCACGTGGCCTGCAGGGGGTCAGGTGGCTGCGTGAGGCCTGGCCGAACCTCGCGGTCGTCGTCCTCACCGGGATCTCAGACGAGCACGTAGGTGAGGAGGCCGTCGGCGCCGGCGCTCAGGACTACCTGGTGAAAGGCCAGGTCGACGGATTCCTGCTCCAGCGAGTTGTCCGGTATGCGGTCGAACGTCAGCGTGCCGAGGAAACGCAGCGCCAGCTCGGCGAGGCACGACTGTATGCGGCCGAGAACGCACGGCTCGAGCGCGGATTGCTGCCGTCACCGCTGCTGACCGACCGGCGGCTCTCGGTAGCGGCGCGGTACCGGTCCGGCGGCCAGCAGATGCTCCTGGGCGGTGACTTTTACGACGTCGTCGAGGCCCGTGACGGCTGGGTGCACGCGATGGTCGGCGACGTCTGCGGCCGCGGGCCTGACGAGGCAGCGCTCGGCGTCTGCCTGCGGGTGGCCTGGCGGACGATGATCCTGGCAGGCCGCCCGGTCGGCGAGACCCTGTCCGCGGTCCAGCAGGTCCTCGAGCTCGAGCGTCACCACGACCGGCTCTTCGCCACGATCAGCATGCTGTCGGTCGCTCCCGATCGGACCAGAGGCGTGCTGCACCTGGCCGGGCACCCGCAGCCACTGCTGCTCGGCGTGGACACAGTGCGCGAGCTCAACGCGCCCGTATGCCTGCCGCCGGGAATCAGCCACTCCATCGACTGGCCGAGCGCCGAGGTCGACCTAGGCGAGAGCTGGTCAGTGCTGATGTACACGGACGGGCTCGTCGAGGGGAAGGTCGGCGACGGACCTGAGCGGCTGGGCAGTGAGGGCCTCATCAGGCTCATCGAGAAGGAGCGGGCTCAGGGCTCGGCAGAGCGGGTTCCGGAACGCCAGGCGAACGAGCTGCTGATCGACGCGGTTATCACCAGGGCACGGGAGCTCAACGGCGGTGATCTCGAAGACGACCTGGCTGTGCTGGTCCTGAGCTGCACTCCAGCGGACGGTCGATGACCATCGAGACTCCGAGGCCCCCGGCCCCGGTGTCACCAGCGCCGCCGGTCCGGCGCCTGGCAGCCGCCGCCGAGGACGTGGCCGGACGGTGGCCACTTGGCCGGATCATCGCCACCGGCATGCTGGCGCTCGGTCTGGTCCTGGTCGCGGCCATCGCAGTGGGCGCGGTGGCACTGAACAATCTCGCCACCGACCGCACCCGGGTGGTCAGCACAATCGACCCGGCCGCTTTTCACGGCTCGCAGCTCTATGCCGCCATGCTCAACCAGGAAACCGGTCTGCGCGGCTACCTGCTGAGCGGCCAGCGTCCGTTCCTGGTCCCCTACACCACGGGCATCGCCCAGCAGCGCATTCAGGTCAAGGCGCTGCAGCCGCTGCTGGCTAGCATGCCGGCCGCGCGCGCCGACCTGACCACGGCGCTGCGTCAGATCGAATACTGGCGCTCTACTTATGCACAGCCCGCCATCGGCCACGTCGCCGCGACCGGCAAGCCGATGCCGGGCGGGAATATCAACATCGGCAAGAGCGACTTCGACGCGATCCGCGGTCCGATTGGCTCGTTCCAGGCCTACCTGTCAGCGCAGCACAGGCAGGCTCTCACCCAGCTCCGCGGGTCTGCGGAAGTCCTGGACGTCACGGGCATCGTCAGCGCTCTTGTGCTCATTCTTGTGGTCGTTGCGCTTGGGCTGGCGCTGCGGGCCGCCGCGATCAGGCCGGTGACCCGCCTGGCGAGCGACGCCCGGCAGGTGGCTAGCGGAGACTTCGACCACGAGGTCGATCCGGCCGGGCCGAGGGAAGTGCACACGCTGGCCGTCGACATGAACCGGATGCGCCTGCGCATCCTGCACGAGCTATCGGCTGTCCGGGCTGGCAAAGACGCGCTCGAGGTCAGGGCCCGTGATCTCGAGCGCTCGAACGCGGAGCTGGAGCAGTTCGCTTACGTTGCCTCGCATGACCTGCAGGAACCGCTGCGCAAGGTGGCCAGCTTCTGCCAGCTACTGCAGCGCCGCTATATCGGTCAGCTCGACGCGCGGGCGGACCAGTACATTGAGTTCGCCGTCGACGGCGCGAAGCGCATGCAGGCGCTGATTGACGACTTGCTGGCCTTCAGCCGGGTCGGCCGGGCCGAGCGGGCACCGTCGCTAGTGTCCTGTGCCAAGGCGCTCTCGCAGGCGCGCGTCAACCTCGCCAGCGAGGTCAGGAAGTCGGGCGCGGTCATCGAGACCACGGACCTGCCCTCGGTTAACGCCGAATTCACGCTGCTGACCTCGTTGTTCCAGAACCTGATCAGCAATGCGATCAAGTTCCGCGGGGAGCGGCCGCCGGCCATCAGGATCAGCGCTGCCCGTCGTGATGGCGAGTGGCTATTCTCCGTGGCCGACAACGGGATCGGAGTCGAGCCCGAGTTCGCCGACCGCATCTTCGTTATCTTCCAGCGCCTGCACGACCGGACGCAGTACGCGGGAACCGGGATCGGACTGTCCATGTGCCGGAAGATCGTCGAGCATTACGGCGGCCGGATCTGGCTCGATACTGAGTATCAGGACGGAGCGAAATTCGACTTCACGCTGCCGGTCGCGTCCGCCAACGATGAGGAGACATGGCATGTCTGAGCGTGGCGGACTTGAGCTTGTCGACGTTCTGCTGGTCGAGGACGACCCCGGCGACGTCCTCATGACCAGGGAAGCCTTCGAGCACTACCGCATTCCGAACAGCCTCCACGTGGTGGGCGACGGCGAGCAGGCAATGCACTTCCTGCGCAAGACGGGCGAGTACGCCCAGATGCCGACTCCGGGGCTGATCCTGCTCGACCTGAACCTGCCGCGGCGAAACGGGCTTGAGGTGCTAGCCGAGCTAAAGGCCGACTCCGCCCTGCTGGCTATCCCGGTTGTCGTGCTGACCACCTCGCAGGCGGAGGAAGACATCCTGCGCAGTTACTCGCTGCACGCCAACGCCTACATCAGCAAGCCCGTCGATTTCGAGAAGTTCATCGGGGTGATCGGGCAGATTGACGACTTCTTCCTGACGCTGGTCAAGCTGCCGTATCCGCTCAGCTGAGCTCGCGGGCGCTCGGCCGCTCGTCGTACAAGGGCGGGCTACCGCCCAGGTATCCCGAATCCAGGTCCGTCGGCACCCTGACCGACCGCGCGGCTACGCCGCTGATAAGCGAGCCGATCGCGACCCCCAGGACCAGGTCAACGACCGCAGTCGCAGCCTTCGCGGTCAACGGCGCCGAGGTGCTGAATGGCAGCAGGACCGCCAGCACGGTCGCCAGGCCGACGATCCACCCAAAGAAGGTGAGCGGGCGCGGCGTGCTCAGCAGCAACAGGTGCGCCAGGCCAGTGGCGACGAGCGCTGCCGCCGCGGCGAGCAGCACCAGGTCGGTCGTATGCACGTCGCCGTAGGCGCCCCGGGACTTGGGCGCGAGCAGCGGAATGCCGAACAGCCACCGGCAGACGAGCACGCCGACGAGGGCAACCAGGCCCGCAACGACAGCCGTGGCGATGCCGCCGGGCCACAGCTTGCCAGCGTCGACCTGCGGACGAGAACTGCGCCCCTCGCGGCGGGGCTCGTCAGGAATCGGGGCCGTCGTCATGTCTGAAATACCTGCCTTCTGGCCGCCCCATGGCGGCTCAGCGCTATCTGACCGCGCAGGCAGAATTCAAACGTGCGGGTAGGCAGCGTCTGCTCAGGGCAGCCTGACGACGGCCAGGGCCCTGGTCAGCACCTTGGTATCGGCGGCCCTGGCGGTCAGTGCGATGGACACCAGGTTGTCCGCAAGTTTCTCCTCGATCTGGCCGCTGACCTCGATCGAGGCGCCGTGGTCGTCGTCGGGCACGACGACCATGGAGGAGAACCGGACGCCGAATTCGACCACAGTTGCCTGTGGCCCGGCCCAGTCGGTCACGAACCGCCCGGCCTGTGCCATCGTGAACATGCCATGCGCAATGACATCCGGAAGCCCGACGGCCCTGGCAATGCGCTCGTTCCAGTGAATGACGTTGAAATCACCGGAGGCCCCGCAGTACTTGACCAGGCTAAGCCGGCTGACCGGGTAGCTGACCACGGGCAGCTCAGTGCCCGCCTCGACACCTGCGTAGGTGATCTGGCCGCTCACTGTGACGCGCCCCGTTCGACGATGGTGGAGACCGCCGTGCAGACATGCTCCCCAGCCACGGTCTTGATCTCGGTGCTGGTCGTGAGCATGACGTTGCGCCCCACATCCCGGATGTCGGTGAGCGTCACCTGGGCGGTTAGCGCGTCCCCCGCCCTGATCGGCCGGCGATAAATGAACCGCTGCTCACCGTGCACGACCATGGCGTAGTTAAGACCGAGACCGGGATCCCCCAGAGCGGCACCCGAGCCGGCCATGCTGATCACGATGGCGAACGTCGGCGGCGCGATGACATCGGGGTGTCCGGCTGCCTGGGCGGCCGCCTTGTCCCGGTAGACCGGGCTGGCATCGCCGATCGCATCCGCGAACTCTGCGATCTTGACCCGAGATACCTCGTAGGGCTCAGATACGCCGAAGACGCGCCCTAGGTAGTCGCGGTTGATCGCCACCCGCGGCCAGCTAGCGCGTCTCGCGGTGCGGCTGGTGCTTGCGGCAGAACGGGCAGTACTTGCTCAGCTCAAGCCGGTCAGGGTCGTTCCGCCGGTTCTTGCGCGTGATGTAGTTGCGGTGCTTGCATTCCTGGCAGGCCAGGGTGATCTTGGGCCTGACATCAGTCGCAGCCACGTTGGCGCGCCTTTCTCTCGTCCAATCCTCGGAAGTCCGCTCTGGCGCGGGGTGCCCCGATACCAGCCTGGATCCGTAGCGGAGGCCGGACTTGAACCGGCGACACAGCGATTATGAGCCGCTTGCTCTGCCTGACTGAGCTACTCCGCCGCCCTGCCCGCCAGGCTCAGTCCGGGCCGTCATACCACCGGCCAGTCCCCGCCATGGCCCAGGGGCTGACTCAGCTTACCGGAAATCACCGAGGCTTCGATTTCGGCATCAGCTGCCCGCAGCACGGCCGCTGCCGGCGTGCTGAGCTGCGGATCAGAACACCATTCTAGCGACCACCCGAGACGCGCCCGACCAGAGCAGCCGCGTGTCACGGCGTTACCAATTTGTCACCAAAACCAGCGTGTCTGCCGTTTCAGTGATGTCCAGGGGGTAGATTTTGTGTACTGTACATTGCCGTTGTGTTCCGGCAGCCGGTCGGCTCGCCCGGACGTGACGACGTCGGCCTGCCGACCTGGAGGCCCCGACTACGTAGCGCAACGACGGTCGGGGGCGGTGACTACGCAGCGCAACGAAGCTCAGAGAAGCTCTCATCGCTTAGCCGTCGGCGGTACCGTCGGTTACAGACATAACTCACCCGCAGCAGCGCGGGGGCTTGATTCATCTGAATGATGTCGACGCGTCCAAGTTGCGGCTATTGTGGAGCGTCACAAACCTGTCGGCCGTACTGGGAGAGACGACGTAGATGTCGAGGCGAGAGCAGTCAGCAGGCGTTGCGTATCACGGGTTGCGAGAGGCGCCGGACACCTCGGCTGTGACCTCCTCGGCCCTTCAGGCCTTTGCCAGCGCCTACCCGGACCTCAAGCTGCAGCCCCTGGTCATCGTGATCGCCGCCTATAACGAGGCCGACAACATCGGGGCAGTCCTAGACGAAGTGCCGCAGCAGATCGCCGACGTTCCGGTCACGCTGCTGGTCATCGACGACGGCAGCACCGACAACACGACCGAGATCGCGCAGCGGCACGGCGCGCTGGTCTGCACGCTGGCTGTTAATCGCGGCCATGGCGTCGCGCTCCGCCTTGGTTACCGGATCGCCCGCGAAGGCGGTGCCCAGTACATCGGCACGCTGGATGGCGACGGCCAGTGGGATCCGGCTGACCTGCCCGCGATGGTGACCACCATGGAGGCTGGGCAGGCCGACTTCGTCATCGGCTCGCGTCAGCTCGGGCAGACCGAGAACACCGACGCGTTCCGCAACCTCGGCGTGCGGTTCTTCGCCCGGGTCATCAGCACGCTCACCCACACGCGGCTCACCGACACCTCGAGCGGCCTCCGGCTGATGCGCGCCGACCTGACCGGCACCGTCACCCAGACCCAGCCGCAGTACCAGACGTCGGAACTGCTCATCGGTGCGCTGCTGCAGGGCTATCGCGTCGCCGAGGTGCCAACCGTCATGCGCCAGCGGCTATCGGGCGAGAGCAGGAAGGGCCGGAACCTGGCCTACGGCCTGCGGTACGCGCGCGTCATCGGCGAGACCTACCGCCGCGAGCGCCGCGCCGCTCGCATGGCGCCGGCGTCGCGGACCGTCGTCGAGGCGCCGGTCGCCGAGCAGACGACCCCGGTCTCCCAGTCCCCCTCCAGCTGACCCCTTCTCGACAACTTGTTACCCGTTGCGTGGCAGGCAAAGCTCTTAAATCGGGATATAACTTCGCCATCCAGCACTGAAACGGGTGCCAAGTCGTCCGGCGGCGCGCAGCGGGCGTCAGCGTCGCCCGAACCGTCTGCGTCGGAACCGGGCTCCGGCGCCGCTAGCACTCGATGACGTTCACGGCCAGGCCGCCGCGGGCGGTCTCCTTGTACTTGATCTTCATATCGGCGCCGGTCTCGCGCATGGTCTTGATCGCCTTATCTAGCGAAACCTTGTGCTCGCCGTCGCCGCGAATCGCCATCCGGGCCGCCGTGATGGCCTTCACCGCCCCGATCGCGTTTCGCTCGATGCACGGGATCTGCACCAGGCCGCCGACCGGGTCACAGGTCAGCCCGAGGTTGTGCTCGACGCCGATCTCAGCCGCGTTCTCCACCTGGCTCGGGGTGCCGCCGAGTACCTCGGCCAGGCCCGCTGCGGCCATCGAGCAGGCCGAGCCGACCTCGCCCTGGCAGCCGACCTCCGCGCCGGAGATCGACGCGTTCTCCTTGAATAGCGAGCCGATCGCCCCGGCCGTCAGCAGGAACCTGACCACACCGGCGTCGTCTGCCCCGGGGACGAACCTGCTGTAGTAGTGCAGCACAGCCGGAATGATCCCGGCAGCCCCGTTGGTGGGCGCGGTGACGACGCGGCCGCCCGCCGCGTTCTCCTCGTTGACCGCCAGCGCGTAGAGCGTGACCCACTCCATCGCGTAGAGCGGATCGGCAAGGTCGCCAGCCTGCTCGAGCTTCTCCTGGAGGGCCCGGGCACGGCGGCGGACCGCGAGGCCGCCTGGCAGCACGCCCTGAGCCGCGCAGCCCGCCAGGACGCATTCCTGCATGACCGCCCAGATTGCCAGCAGGCCCGACTCCACCTCCGCCTTGTCCCGCCGGACAAGCTCGTTCGCCAGCATCACGCCGCTGATCGGCAAGCCGGTGCGGCTGGTGATGGCAAGCAGCTCGGCCCCGCTGCTGAACGGGTACGACACCGGCGTCGGGTCCGCCACGATGGCCGGGCGGCCGGCTTCGTCCTCACCGAGCACGAAGCCCCCGCCCACTGAGTAATAGGTCCGGGCCACCAGCTCAGCCCCGGCGGCGTCGAGCGCCGCGAACCGCATGCCGTTGGAGTGAAAGTCGAGCCGCTTGCGCCGGTGCAGGATGATGTCCGCGTCGACGTCGAACCGGACCGGCCTGCGGCCCAGCAGATCCAGCGCGCCGGATTCCCTCACCCTTGCGACCATCGGCTCCGCGAGGCTCGGATCAACCTTCTCCGGCTGCTCACCGCGCAGGCCGAGCACGACGGCCTTCACGCTGCCGTGGCCGTGCCCGGTCGCGCCCAGCGACCCGAACAGCTCTGCCCGCAGCCCGCAGACGTCAGCGAGCAGCCCGTCGGCGTCCAGCGAGCTGGCGAACATGAACGCGGCCCGCATCGGCCCGACAGTATGCGAGCTCGACGGGCCGATGCCGATCTTGAACAGATCGAAGACGCTGACCGTCATCGGGCTACTCCTGCTCTGGGACGACGTCGTCCAGGTGGACGCGACCGACGCCGGGCTGCCGGCGTTCCCGCGCTAATCCTTAACCTTTTTACCCGCCGGGTCATAGGGCGGCCGCAGCCCTACGACCGCCGAGGTGAGCTGACCGCCGACATTGACCTCATACTGCCCGGCCCGGACGAAGTCGGCCGTGACGACTTCTCCGGCCGGATCGCGCAGGTAGGCCAGCCCGACGGCGGCACCCAGGGTCTCGCCCCAGGCGGCGGCAGTGAGCTGTCCGGCCGGCTCACCATTGCGCAGCAGCAGCTCGCTGCCCCACATCATGACCGCAGGGTCGTCGAGCACAACAGAGACCAGCCGCCGCCGCGGCCCATCGGCTTTGGCCTTCTCGACCGCCTCCCGGCCGAGGAAGCCGGCCGCGCCGTTCAGCTTGCAGGCAAAGGTCAGGCCAGCCTCGACCGGGTTGTAATCCGGAGTCAGCTCGCGGCCGAAGGCGCGATAGGCCTTCTCGAGCCGGAGCGACTCGATCGCGTAGTAGCCGGCGTTGGCGACGCCGAGATCGGCGCCGGCTGCCATCAGGTCCTCGTACACGCTGACGGCGAACTCGGCCGGCACGTACAGCTCCCAGCCGAGCTCGCCGACGTAGGTGATCCGGGTGGCCCGGACCGTGGAGTAGCCGAGATCGATCAGCCGGCTGCTCCCGAACGGGAAGCCCGCGTCGCTCAGGTCAGCCGTGCTCAGCCGGGACAGCAACTGCCGCGACGACGGGCCCATCACGCCATAGACCGCGTACGCGGAGGTGACGTCGGTCAGCGTGGCCTGGTTACCAGGCGGCAGGTGCCTGCGGATGTGGTCGGCGTCCCGCTCGGTGGTGGCCGCGCTCGCGACGAGCAGGAACTCGGTCGCCGACAGGCGGGTCACCGTGATGTCGGACTCGTAGGTGCCCCGGTCGTTCAGCATCCCGGTATAGACGGTGCGCCCGGGCGGCACGGCCACGTCGTTGGTGCACAGCCACTGCAGGGCCGCCTCGGCATCATCACCGCTGATCAGGTACTTGGAGAACGACGTCTGGTCAAACGCCGCAACTCGCTGCCTGGCCGCGAGCTGCTCGGCTGAGGACCAGGGCTGCCAGTTCTGCCGGTCCCAGGAGTACTCGATCACCGGGGCGCGGCCGGCCGGGGCGAAGAAATTGGCCCGTTCCCAGCCCATCTTGGAGCCGAAGCAGGCTCCCGCCCCGGCCAGCAGCTGGTAGACCGGCGAACGGCGGAACGGCCGGGCCGTCTCCAGCTCACGGTTCGGCCAGGCGATGGCGTAATGCAGGCCGAGAACCTCGCCGACCCTGTCGCGGAGCCACCGGACGTTCCCGTTGAACGCAGCGAACCGCCGGATATCCACCGCCGTCAGGTCGCCGTCCGGCTGCCCGTCGATGATCCACTGCGCCAGCGCCAGCCCGGCCCCGCCGGCCGAGGCGATGCCGACAGAGTTGAAGCCCGCCGCGACGAAGAACCCGGCCAGCTCCGGCGCCTCGCCGAGGATGAACTGGTTGTCCGGGGTGAAGCTCTCCGGCCCGTTATAGAACTTCCGGATCCCGGTGCTCGCCAGCACCGGGATCCGGTGCACCGCGCTGTCCATCAGCACCGAGAAGTGATCCCAGTCCTCGGCCAGCAGCTGGAACTCGAACGGGTACGGAAGCTCATCCGGCGACACCCAGGGCTTGGCCGTGGGCTCGAAGCCGCCGACGACCAGGCCGCCGACCTCCTCCTTGAAGTAGGTGTAGCCATCGGGATCGCGGAGCACCGGCAGGTCCGGGTGCGTTCCCTCGATCTGCTCGGTCACCACGTAGAAGTGCTCAGCCGAGTGCAGCGGCACGGTCACCCCGGCGAGTGCGCCCACCTGCTTGGCCCACTGGCCCGCGCAGTTGACCACCACCTCGGCCTCGACGTCGCCCAGATCGGTCCGCACGCCGGTCACCCGGCCATCACGCTGCAGGATGCCGGAGACGCGGACGCGCTCGCGGACGCTGACGCCGCGCTGCCGGGCGCCGCGGGCGAGGGCCGCGGTGAGGTCGACCGGATTCGCGCGGCCGTCACCGGGCAGCCAGAGCGCTCCCTGCAGGTCGTCGGTCCTGATCATCGGATACAGCTCGGCTGCCTCGCCCGGACTGATCAGCTCGCACTCGATGCCATACGCGACACCGGTCGCCTCCGTCCGGCGCAGCGCGGTCATCCGGTCCGCGGTCCGCGCGACCGTCACGCCGCCGCACCGGCGGAACCCGGTAGCCTGCCCGGTCTCGGCCTCCAGGCGCTCGTACAGCTGCGTGGAGTACTGGACGAGCCTGGTGCCAGCCTCGGACGCACGGAGCTGGCCGACCAGGCCGGCCGCGTGCCAGGTGGTACCGCTGGAAAGCTGGCCCTGCTCGAGCAGCAGCACGTCCGTCCAGCCGAGCGCAGCCAGATGGTAGGCGACGCTCGTCCCGAGCACGCCACCACCGATGATCACGACCTGCGCCCCGGCCGGCAGCCCCGCTTGGGTACTCATTCGCTATCCCGTCCCTCGTCAGTCCTCGACCTGCGCGTCGCTGAGCAGGCGATTGAACTCCGGGCTCGTGAAGCCGGCCGCGGCGGCCTCGAATCGCTCCATCGCCCAGGACCAGAAGTCGAAGTCGAGTCGGCTCGAGGCGTGCTGGATGGCGCCCCACAGCGTCCAGCCGTACCGTGACACCATCGTGAACAGCTGCGCCCGCGCGATCCGGCTCCGGCGGGTGCGGCCGTAGTAGGCCGTCACCAGCGCCGCCAGCCCGTCGGTGTCCAGGCCGCATTCGCCAGCGATGTTGCCCAGCTCAAAGCAGGGATCGTTGTTGCCCGAGTACTCATAGTCGATCAGCCAGATCCGTTCGCCGTCATCGATGAAATTGGCGGCGAGCAGGTCGTTGTTACAAGGCACGGTGCCCTCGGCCCGGACGGCGAGCGCCTGCCGCGCCGCCTCGAAGGCTGGCATGAGGTCGTCGTATCCGGACGGGATCGTCATCCCGGCGGTGGTCGCGGTGGCGTAATAGGCAGGCTGCACGGCGAACATGTCGAAGTCCCCGGCGAACCGGCCGGCCCCGTGCAGCGTGGCGCACGCCCGAGCGATCCTGGCCAGCGTCACGGGCTCGGCCACGTCGGCATTGGTCAGCGTCCGCCCCTCGATGAAGCCGAGTACGAGCAGCCGCTCGTCGGGCCGGAACTCGATCACCGGCGCGCCGATCCCGGCCGCGGCCGCGATCACCGAGTTCCGGTACTCGTGCTCCCGGTCGATCCCGAGCAGTTCGCCGCCGTCGGAGAGCACCCGCGCGACGAACACCCCGTCTGGCGTCGTCACCTTGTAGTTCTGGTTGGTCAGGCCGCCAGACAGCACGCTGACCTGCCGCGGCGTGCCGGCCAGGCTCGGAACCCTGGCGAGCAGCGCGAGTGCGTCGGCGTCAGCCCGGCGAAGATCGGTCACGCTCGCACACTAAGGGCGCTCGGTACTAAAGGTCTAGACGTAACTGAATCTAGGTACGGAGGACCGCCAGCGATACGTGACGGGTGGGTGGATTTCTGAGCGGGAACGGGGCCGCCTGTCGCCAGTGTCTGCCTTAAGGGTCTGGACAGTTAACTCACCACGTCCTACGCTCCTGCCACTGAGGTCAATCCAGCCCGGTGTTCCATCAGACGCAGCGTCCATCAACAGGAGCCTCCGTGAGCGCAACCCAGGAAGCTAGCAGCGGGCAAGACCGCGATAGTGCCGACCTGGCTGAGTTTGGCTACAAGCAGGAGCTGAAGCGGTCGCTGGGCACCTTCAGCTCGTTCGCCGTGGCCTTCAGCTATATCTCGCCGTCGACCGGAATCTTCACGCTGTTCGCCCTCGGCCTGACCACGATCGGCGGAGTCTTCATCTGGACCTGGCCGGTCGTCGCGCTCGGGCAGTTCATCATCGCGCTGAACTTCGCCGAGGTGACGAGCCACTACCCGCTGGCCGGCTCGGTCTTCCAGTGGTCGAAGTACATGGCCAACCGGGCCTATTCGTGGTTCACCGGCTGGATCTACCTGTTCGCCGGCATCCTGACTGTCACCGCGGTGGTCGCTACCCTCCCGCTCGCGCTGGTCCCGGCCCTCGAAGGGCTCGGCTGGCACTCCCTCAACCTCACCTTGCACACCGAGCTCGTCGTCGCGCTGATCACTCTGGTGGTGATCACCGTGCTGAACATTTACGGCGTCAGGCTGGTCGCGATCATCAACAACACCGGCGTGCTCTTCGAGATCCTCGGCATGTTCGTCTTCGCACTGATTCTGATGGCGTTCCACAACCACCAGGGCTTCCACGTCATTACGAACAGCGGCGGGCTGCACGTCGGCGCGAACACGTTCCTCATCGCGATGTTCATGTCGCTGTTCGTGATTTACGGCTTCGACACCGCGTCCACGCTGGCCGAGGAGACCCGCGACCCGCGGCGGGCGGCCCCGAAGGCGGTGCTCTTCTCCGTCGTCGGAGCGTTCATCATCGGCGGAGTCTTCCTGCTCGGCTGCCTGATGGCGATCCCGAACCTGCACACGGCAATCACCGGGAACGGCGGCTTCGGCTGGAGCCCAGCCAACATCATCGAGGCAAACTTCTCCTCGTCCTTCGCGACGCTGTACCTGTTCGTCGTGTCGGCGGCTATCTTCGTCTGCTGCCTGTCGATCATGGCGGCAACCATCCGGCTGACGTTCGGGATGGCGCGCGACAACCAGCTGCCGTTCTCCGGGCCGCTTGCGCGGGTCTCGCCTGCGCTGCACACCCCGGTATGGACCTGCATCACGGTCGCCGTGCTTGCGGCCATCCCGTTCATCCAGTACTCCGGCGCCGGCATCATCGCGATCGCCGCGACGGCGATGATCTACCTGAGCTACTTCCTCGGCAACCTGGCGATCCTGCGCGACCGGCTGCGTGGCTGGCCGAGGACGACCGCACCGTTCAAGCTCGGCGGCTGGGGCCTGGTGGTCAACATCATCGGCCTGCTCTATGGCGGCGTCATGCTGGTGAACTTCGCCTGGCCCAGGCCGCAGAGTAACCCGACGCCCAAGCAGGAGGGCCTGCTGCTGAACTTCCACATCGGATTCCTGAACGGCATCCCGATCTTGTGGACGGTGCTCATCTTCCTGCTCATCGTTGGCGGGCTGTACTACCTGATCACCGGGAGAAGCAAGGACTTCGCGCCGGTCATCGCGCCTGCAGGCGAGCCCGGCCCAGGCAGGCGGTGCGGCCTAGGGACGTCATGAGCTGGATGGCGCGCCGTGGAGCCAAGCCGGATTGCCAGTCGATCCGGCCCACGGCGGGGAGGGCGGCGCGCCATCCTCCGGGCGGCGGGCCGCAGCGGCCGGAAGGCATCTGCGGTCCGCCGCGCGGCTGTAAGCCGGGCATACGGCCTGGCCCGGGGCCTGCTGAGAAGGGGACACTAGAAAGCATGCAGCGACGGCAGCATTCCTGGCGCGGAGCCGCTGCGGCCGCGATGGCGCCGCTGCCCAGGAAGCCGCCGATGATCGTGCGGCAGCCCGGCTTCACCGCCCACGCCCAGATCGAGGACTGGCTTGCCGACGCTATCGCCGCCGGGAGGCTGACGCCCGGCGACCGGCTACCGACCGAGCATGACCTGGCAGCCTGGCTCGGGGTGAGCCGGATGACCCTCAGGCACGCGCTGAGTGAACTGGCTCAGCGCGGCCTGGTCACCCGGACCGTCGGGCGCGGCGGCGGTACGTTCGTAGCCGAGCCCAAGCTGGAACAGGACTTGACCACGCTCGCCGGCTTCTCCGAGCAGTTGCGCCGGCACGGCAAGGTAGCGGGCGCGCGGGTGCTGGCGGCAGCACAGATCCCGGCGAGTCGCGCGGCAGCGGCCGCCCTGGAGGTCGCCGAAGGCGATCCGGTGCACGACGTCCGGCGCATCCGGCTCGCTGACGGCAAGCCAATCGTGATCGAGCACTCGCAGTTCCCGGCCGCGCTCTTTCCCGACCTGCTGGACTGCCGGCTCGACGGATCGCTGTATGAACTGCTGGCCGATAGATACGGACAGCAGCCGCACCGGGCCAGGGAGTCGCTCGAGCCGGTGGTGGCCAGCGTCCGCGAAGCGGAAGCGCTGGAAGTGGACGAGGGGGCGCCGCTGATGCTGGTGGAGCGCACCGCGTACTCCCTCGCGGGCCAGCCGCTCGAGTACGCGCACGACCTGTTCCGCGGCGACCGAACCAAGGTCGTCGTCTGGACGTCAGAGCTTGGCGGACGCCCGCATGACCGGTAGCGTCCGGTGACATGACAGTCAAACTGGTCGTCATGTACACCCAGCCCGAGGATCCGGCCGCTTTCGACGAGCACTACCTCGGTGTGCACATGCCGCTGGTCGACAAGCTCCCGGGACTCGAGCGCACCGAGACTGGCAAGATCTCGGCCGTGCTCGATGGCGGCGGGCAGACGTACTACCGGATCACGGAGCTGTACTTCGCCGACGAGGCCGCGATGGGCGGGGCCTTCGGCTCCCCCGAGGGCGCGGCGACGGCACAGGACTACGCCCAGATCGCGCCTCCGGGCTCCCGGATGCTGGTCTCGGCGGTCGACTGAACCCTGGAAATCGCGGCCCGGTCAGCCTGACCGGGCCGGCCGCGGTGCTGGTATCACCTCGATCGTGACCGGCTCGAGCCCGGTGATCTCCCAGTGGCCTTCGCCGACGTCAACTGCGAGCCTGGACTTGCCGACCCGAAGCCCGCTGACGCGCAGCGGCAGGTACCGATCCGGGATCTCCGGTGAGCACCAGAGCTGGCTGCTGCCCACTTCAGGCGTGAACCGCAGCAGGCTGTGCAGCAGCAGCAAGGGCGCCGCAGCCGCCCACGCCTGCGGCGAGCATGACGTCGGGTAGGGCACCGGCGTGACGAACTCGTCCCGGCCGAATCCGCAGAACAACTCGGGCAGCCGGTAGCCGAATGCCGCGGACGCGTCCACGATCGCATGCGTCACTCGCTGGGCCTGGTCGATGTAGCCATAGCGCATCAGCCCTGCCGCGCAGATCGCGTTGTCGTGCGGCCAGACCGACCCGTTGTGGTAGCTCATCGGGTTGTATGCGCCCATCGAGCTGGCCAGCGTCCGGATGCCCCAGCCGCTGAACATCTCAGCAGACATCAGGTGCCGTGCCACCGACGACGCCTTGGCCTTGTCAGCGATTCCGGTCCACAGGCAGTGCCCGATGTTCGAGGTGAGCGAGTCGATCGGCCGCTTGTCCCGATCCAGGCCGACCGCGTACCAGCCCAGATCGGGCAGCCAGAACTGCTCGTTGAAGTCCCGCTTGAGCTGCTTGGCCTTCTTGCGCCAGTACGTTCCGGCAGGCTCGTCCCCGGCGGCACGGGCAAGCTGGGCCCTGGCCCGGTACGCCGCGTAGACGTAAGCCTGGACCTCGGCGAGCGCGATGGGCGCCTCGGCGATCGTGCCGTCGGCGAAGCTGATCCCGTCCCAGGAGTCCTTCCAGCCCTGGTTCACCAGCCCGTGGCTGGTCTTGCGGCAGTACTCGACGAAACCGTCGCCGTCGGCGTCGCCGTAAGACTCGATCCACTCCAGGGCCCGGTCGGCATGCGGCAGCAGGCTGGCCATCGCGTTGCCCTTGCCGGCCCAGCGCTGCAGCTCGCCCAGCAGCATCACGAACAGCGGCGTGGCATCGACGCTGCCGTAGTAGGCGCTGCGGCCGCCGAGCGCGAACGACGCGGCCGGCCCGAACCGCACCTCGTGCAGGATTTTGCCGGGTTCTTCCTCGGAGGCGGCATCAAAGTCGCTGCCCTGCCAGGCAGCCAGCGTCCGCAGCGTGCCGAGGGCGAGGCCAGGGTCCCAGGGCAGCAGCATCCACGCGGTCAGCAGCGAGTCCCGGCCGAACAGTGCCATGAACCACGGCGCGCCCGCGGCTACCACGGGCCAGCGCGGGTGGTCAGGGTCGAAGATGCGCAGCGCCCCGAGGTCCTCGACGCTGCGGCCGAGTACCTCGGCAAGGTTGCGGTCGGGCGTGCGGACCTGCGGGCCGCGCTGCCGCCATTTCCGCATCCGCTTGGCCGGCAGGGTCCGGTCGACCGCGTGGCCGCGCGGGTGCCGCAGCTGGAGTGCGACCCCGTCGTCGACCGGAAGCGCCTCGACGGTCACCGTGCGCTCGGCGTGGCCGGGTACCGAGAGCAGCCAGGACAGCGCCCCGGATTCGGTGACTGACGGGCTCTGGTCGCCAGTGATCCGCAGCTCCTGCCGGCGCTCCCGCCTGCCGCTGGTGATGACCAGGCCCTCGTCGGCGAGGGCTGCGCTCGCTGCCGCCCGCGGCTTGGACCTGCCCTTGACCTCGAACAGGTCGGCAAAGTCGGCTTCAGCTGTCAGCACCAGCCTGAAGCGTTTTGCCCGGCCCGAGGTGTTGCGCAGCGTGATGTCTTCCCGCATGCCATCGCCGACGTACCGTCGCCTGATCACGAGCAGCGTGCTGTCGGCCTTGCCGACTCGCGGCGGCATGCGGCCCAGGAACGAGGCGGCATACGGCTCGGCGTGCTGCACCGACAGCGGCTGCGGCTCGATCCCGTCCACGGTTAGCTCCCAGCGCGAGAGCATCCGGGTATCGCGGACGAACAATCCCTGCGCACGGTCCGGCACAATGTCACCGCCGGGCTCGCTGATGCAGAAGGTCGAGCCCTCGATCAGCGTTACCGGACTACACGCCGCACCCTGCCCCGGCGGCAGGTCACCCGACGACCACGGCTCGGTCATCGAGTTATCCCCCGTCGCTTGCCGCTATCCAGGCGCCGCACGCGTGGCTGCGCGCGGCCAGCGGGCCGCGCGCAGCCAGGTGCTCCGTGCTATGCGCTGATGAGCCGGCGGCCTGCGGTCGGGATCCGGCGCACAAACCGGGCCTCGCGCTCGGCGATCCTCCGGTAGAGCCGGTCGTGGTCGCGGGCCATCCGCTGCAGTGAGAACCGCCGCTCGGCGGCGTCGCGGCACTGCGCACGGTCGATGTTGGCCACCCGCTCAATTGCGCTGATCATCTCCCCCTCGTCACGGCAGAGGTACCCGGTCTTGCCTGGATCAATGATCTCAGGAGCGGCGCCGTTCGGGAAGGCAAGCACGGGCGTGGCGCACGCCAGCGCCTCGGCCATTACCAGGCCGAACGGCTCACGCCAGGTGATCGGGTTGAGCATCGCGTCGGCGTGCTGGAGGAGCTCGATCCTGTGCTCCATCGGCATCTCCGACGGCATCTCGTCATCCGGGTCGAGCAGCGGCTTGACCTCCGCCTCGAAGTAGGCGATTTCGTTGTCCTCGCGCATCTTCGTTGACAGCAGCAGGCGTTTGCCCGCCTTCTTGGCGATCCGGACGGCGTGGTGAACGCCCTTGTCCGGGGACATCCGGCCGATGAACATCAGGTATCCGCCGCCCCCGGCGCCGGCCGTGTAGACGCTGAGGTCGATGCCGTGATGGATGACCCCGGCGATGGGGACGCCGCCGCACGACTGGGCCTGGCGGGCCTGCGAGTGCGAGATCGCCACCAGGGACGCGTGCTTGGCGATCTCGGCAAGGACGGGCTGGGTCTCGCCGTTGAACGGGCCGTGGTTGGTGCTCACGACTGGCGGCCGGCGCAGGCCGCGCAGGCCGGAGATGAGCGGCCCCAGGAAGGTGTGATCGTGGATGATGTCGCAGTCCGCGAGCGCCTCGTACCCGGCCAGCACGTGCGCTGTCTCCGGGACGGTCACGCCGATGGGCGCAATCGCCTTGGGGTACAGGTAGTCGGTTGGAACCGGGCACTGTGACTCGCCCACCGTGAACAGCCGGACCTCGTGACCGAGCTCCTGCAAGCCGCGCGCCAGGTTGTCGATGACGACCTCGGTACCGCCATAGGCGGGAGGTGGAACTGGCACCCATGGCGGGGCAATCAGGCCGATCCGCATCTGTACTGCCTCCTCGTGTCGAGCCGCGTGACGATCACGCTCCGTCAGGCCAGGCGACGAGCGCCCGGCGCTGACGATGGTGGGCGCGCTACCGGTGATCCGCTCCACCTAGGCTGGAACGCCCGGATTGGCGCTCCGCCGGCAGGACGGGCACACGGCGGCATGGGGAGTTCGTCCAACAGTGCCGGTCATGTGACCAGTTCCGGCTCCTGCTCTGCGCACCCGCGGGGAAGTGCCAGAGTTATAGGCGACGCACCATTACTGTGCGTATGGAGCCGATAACCGAATGGAATGTTCCCATCGGAAAGGCGCAGCAAACTTCACCCAGGACGGCGGGGCGATCACCACTAACCGGACGCGCATCGCCTGGCTACCTGGGGATGCTGACGGGCGCAGCCGCGCTGCCTGGGTGTTTACGCGGGACAGGACCGGGCTGTCCGGGTTCTCCGGGGGCCTCGGCTAGCTGCCGCACAGAAACTCCGTGGTTTAAACCGGAGCACGGCTGCAATTCGGGGTGGAATGCGGACGCCGGAGGAGCGCCATTCCGGCCCGCGCGGAATAGGGCCTGGTCCGCCGCGCGAGGCACGGGCGCTACTGACGTGTGCCGCGGCCTGGCCCGGCTGGCGCAGTAGCGGCAGGAGCCCTGCGGCAGCCCTGCTGCTGCTCCCCCATGACCAATACCCGGCGATTCTCAAGCACGGGCAAAGCAGCCGTACGGTTATCGCCGCGATCTGGCGCGGTTCAGGTTCCGGACGGGCACGGGTAGAAGAGCCTGCCGTCGAGGTCGACGTCGAACTTGACGGCAGCGAAGCCCCAGGACGGGGCGTAGAGATCCCGGCAGAAGGCAGCAAACTTCCGCCTTCCCTGGCAACTCTGGCCCGGATTGCACACGTACTTGTCGGCCGAGTACTCGGCTTCGCCTACCCACTTGCCGGTCGGCTGGTCGCGGGTGCGGTCGGTCGTGAAGTCGTCCCATCCGCATGGCGTGGGACCGGCCAGGGCCGTGCAGGTTATGCCGTACTGCCTGCTGCCACGCAGCTGGGCTGCCGTGCACTGGCGGTAGACGTAGCACTCCTCGACGATGGCGCCGTCCGCGTACCGGCGGCCCCACCAGCTCAGGTACGGCGAGTTCTTCCACAGCCCGGTCATGCCGAGGCGGTGGATCTCGTTGAAGGCGTAGGAGAGGAAGTTCTGGGCGTCTCCCGGCGTGAGGTGGAACCCTGTGGTCGGCGGCGGGTCGAAGCTGTCGATGTCGTCGAGCTCGACCGCGTCGAAGCCCTTACGCGCGCACATCTTCAGCCGCTCGTCCAGCATCGGCTTCAGGGCGTCCAGCTGCCGGAAGTCGACCCAGCGCTCCTGCGGGTACCCGTAGTAGACGTTGCCGAGCGTGTTAGCAGGGAAGACGTCGCCGGGGCTGGCGTCCGGCCGGTAGTCCTCCCACGCCATGTCGATGTAGCAGATCAGCCTGGGATGCGGCAGGGTCGCAGCCTGCCACGTGCGGTGGATTGCCCCCACCTCCGCCCTGGTGGTCAGGAACCCGTCGATGTCGTAGATGTCGACGGCGCGGGCCCCGGTTCGCTGCAGCGGCCGCACCCGGCCGATCTGCCAGTCCCAGCGCATCGGCTTGCCGGAGGAATTGAGGTGCGGCGGGTACCAGCAGGCCTGGGCCGTGCCGATGGGCGGCACGGCCACCGGCGCGGGGCATCGGCACGACCCGCCAGCGGAACGTGGGCGTGGCTGGAGCCGGCCGAGTTAGCCGTGCGGACCTGCACCCGGTGCCTGCCGACCGCCAGTTTGCCGGTGTAGAACACGCGGCTGGCGGGCAGCGTGCTGCCAGCGGCCGTCGTCGATCCGGTACTGCTGCACCGGGATGCCGTTGGCGGAGTTGTAGTGCGGCGGGTCAACCTGGAAGTATTCCGCGTCCGACGCGGTCCGGCGCTCGGGCGTGCCGTTCACGAACTCGGTCGCTGGCGGCGCCCATGCCGGGTAGTCGCCGATAGTTCCCGAAGTCGTCGCGCTGGCCGAGGCGTGGACCACGGTGAAAGCGAACGTAGCTGGGTCGGTCTCGACCACTTCGGTGACAGTCTCGGTGACCCGCAGCCGCCTGCCGGTATCGGCGTGCCCGACGATGTACTTGTGCGCTGCGAACGGGGTCACGGTCGAGTCGGCAGCACGCACGCAGGTCGCGGCGCAGGATTGCCAGGTGTAACTGATCTCGAAGCTGAGCATCGTAGTCCCTGGCCGGCAGCAGGCTGCTGCGCCAGTACAGGCCGGTCGCGCGGACAGTACCGCCGTCGCGCAGCGGCCCGGCGATGTGCAGCCGGCCCACCGCGCGTCGGCGCGGGTATCGGTGCGGTCGCCGACCGGGCTGCTACCGACTGGGCCGGGGCTGCCGCGAACGCACGGGCGTGGATCGGGCTGGACCACCCCGTTCCCGTCAGCCCGAACGCCAACGCGACGGCGAGCATCGCGGTGATGATGACCGGTCGTGTCAGCACGCATGGCTGTGCTCCTCACCTAGAGGCCGGCTGGCAGCAACGGGGCATGGGCGGCCAGCAGCTCGTCGACCATGGCGACCGTCTCGCCGACCGTCAGGGTGGCCGCGGTGTTCGGATCGAGTAGCGCAGCCTGGTAGACGTGCTCGCGGCTGCCTTCCAGGGCGGCCGCGACGGTGAGCTCGACGACGTTCAGGAAAGTGCGGTTGAGGGCGGCAAGCTGCGGCGGCAGCGGCCCGACGCTGCGGGGCTTCGCGGACCCCGCCGACACCATGCACGGCACCTCGACGCAGCAGTCGTCGGGCAGGCTGGAGATCAGGCCGCCGTTGCGCACGTTCACGTAGATCTCGCGCTCGGTCCCGGTCTCCATGGAGTGAATGAACTGCGAGGCGAGCTCGTCGGCTGGCTCGAGATCGAGCTCGGTTCCGGCCGTCAGCTGATCCTGCAGGGTCGCCAGCTCGGCCAGGTTCTCTTCGGAGCGGGCCAGGTAATCGCCGACAAAGATGCGGTACTGGCTGACCTGGTCATCGTGCCGCATGAACCACGGCACATACTCGGCGGAGTGCTCGCTCGATTCGGTCGGGAAGTAGCCGAACCGCCGGTAGATCTCGACCCGCACGCGCCGCTGCAGGTCGGGCGAACCGTCGATGACCTCGGCCAGCCGCGGGTACAGCGACTGTGCCGTCCTGCTCGAACCGCAGCACGAACGCCTGGTGGTTGAAGCCGGCCGTGAGGAAGCTGACGCGTGCCGGGTCGGCGCCGACCAGGCCAGCCAGGAACGCGTGCGTGTCGCGGACCGAGTGGCACAGCCCGAACACGTTGCGGAAGCCCGTTCCGGCATAGACGGCCCAGGGCAGCATCGCCATCGGGTTGGAGTAGTTCAGCAGATAGGCGTCAGGGCAGTAGCGCAGCATGTCGTTTGCCAGCGCAGTGACGACGGGGATCGTGCGGAGCCCGCGGAAGATCCCGCCGATTCCGAGGGTGTCGCCGATCGTCTGCCGTACGCCGTAGCGCGCCGGGATCTCGAAGTCGGTACGCGTGGCCGCGTACCCGCCGACCTGGACCTCGTTGATGACGTACTGGGCGCCATCCAGGGCCGGCCCGCGCTCGGCTGACGCGGTCACCGTGGCGTTAGCCCCGGTCTGCGCGACCAGCCGACGGGTCAGTGCTTCAGCGAACGCGAGCCGCTCCGGGCTGATGTCATGCAGCGCCAGACGCAGGCCCGACTCGGCTAGCTCGGGGTAGCTGCACAAGTCGGTGACGACGTTGCGGGTGAACTCGATGCTGCCTGCGCCGATGAACGCGACGGTGATCACAGCTCGCCAGTGTTGCATTCAGGGTCGAAATGAGCAAGAGCGCGCAGGAGGTGCGCAGCAGTCTGCATGGCAGGCAATCCGTATTTAGTTGGCTGAAGGGATTGACAACGACACTTACTGATGAGCAATGATGTCGGAAACACGCACAGATCGAGCAAGACTCGTCGTTTCGCGTCGCGAAGAGGTCCGCAATGAGAGCTCACTGGCTGGGCGCCGCCATGGCATCCGTACTTCTTGCGTTCGGGCTTGCCGCGTGCGGAACAGGTACTCCGAACTCGACAGCGGGCGGCCTGCAGATCTGGGAGGGCTACCAGCAAACCGAGGGGAAGGCGTTCGCGCACCTGGTCGCGGAGTGGAACGCCGCGCATCCGACCGAGAAGGTGACCAGCTATTACGTTAACAACGACGACTCGCTGCCGAAGCTGCTGACGGCTGTGAAAGGCGGTAGCCAGCCGGACATCGCTTATGTCTACGGGTCCTGGGCTCCGAACGTGGCGCAGATCCCCCAGGTGGTCAACCTGACTAAGGTCGTCCAGCGACCCGGCGTCAACTGGTCCGACTTCTGGGTTGGCGAGCGCGACGTCGCGACCGTGAACGGCAAGATCATCGGCATCCCTGCGCTGGTCGACAACCTCGCGGTGGTCTACAACAAGGCGCTCTTCGCGGCCGCGGGCCTGCAGCCGCCGAGCCCGAACTGGACCTGGGACCAGTTCGTTGCCGACGCGAAGAAGCTGACCATCCCGGCCAAGAAGCAGTTCGGCACCGCTTACGTGACGCCTGGTAACGAGGACACAGTCTGGCACTGGGAGGCACTGCTCTGGGAAGCCGGCGGGGAGATACTCAACTCCAGCAATACCAAGGCGGCCTTCGACTCGCCGGCCTGCCTGAGGCGCTTAACACTCTTCGGACCATGGCCGTCACCGACAAGTCCATGTACCTGGACCCGACCGACTCCGAGTACGGCAACCTGTTCAACTCCGGGAAGATAGGGATGCTGGTCACTGGTCCCTGGGACCTGTCCATCTTCCCGAGCGTGAAGTACGGCGTGCAAATCATGCCGTCATTCTCCGGCGCCGGCGGCGGGCACCAGACGATCTCCGGCCCGGACAACTGGGTGATCTTCAACAACGGGTCGAAGCGCGTCGCGGCGGCTGAGAAGTTCCTGCTCTGGCTGACCGCGGCGCCGCAGGCCACGTATTTCTCGCTGCACACCGGCGACCTGCCGATCCGGCAGTCAGTACAGGACTCGCCCGGCTTCCTGCAGAAGATGGACCAGGCACTGCCCGGCGTGGACACCTTCGTCACCAACCTCGGCAACGTGAAGCAGGCACGGCCGCAGCTACCGACCTACCCTAAGGTCTCCACCATCATTGGCCAGATGATCGTGTCTGTCCTGCTGGGCAAGGCGCAGCCGCAAGCGGCGCTGGCCAGCGCCGCGCAGCAGGTGAATCAGGCCCTAGCCGGTGGCTCGGGCTCCTGAGGTGGCGGTCAGAACAGCGTCCGGGCTAGCCATAAGGCGCGGCCAGTCCCCGGGGCGTCGGGTCGGCGCGTCGCGTCGGGTGAGAGCCAGCGAGCAGGTGGCCGGCTGGGCGTTCATCACGCCGGCAGTGGCGATCATCGGGCTTTTCGGCGTGGCGCCCATCATCTGGTCGGCCATCATGTCGTTCCAGCGAAACAGCTTGTTCAGTGCTGGCACTCCGTTTGTGGGTCTGGCCAACTACCGGCAGATGCTGCATGACCCGGTCGTCGCCCAGGCGCTGCAAAACACGGTTGTCTACACCGCGCTGTTCGTTCCCGGCACGATGCTGGTCGGCCTGTTCCTGGCCGTGGCGATGAACAGGCCGCTCAAGTTCATCTCCATCTACCGGACCGCGGCCTACGCGACCATGGCCATCTCGGCGATCAGCGAGGCACTGGTCTTCATCTGGCTGTTCGACCCGTCATACGGGATCGTCAACTACCTGTTCAGCCTGGTCGGACTGCATCAGCAGCCGTTCCTGAACTCCACCTCGCAGGCCCTGTACGTCATCGTGATCATGACGATCTGGGGCTGGACCGGGTTCGCCGTTGTCATCTACCTTGCCGCGCTGCAGGGCATACCGCAGGTGCTGACCGAAGCCGCGGCCATCGACGGAGCCGGCCGCTGGACAATATTCCGCCGAATTACCTGGCCGCTTCTCAGCCCGGCGTCGCTCTTCCTGCTCGTCTGGCTCACGATTAACGCGCTGCAATTGTTCGACGAGGTCTACCTGAGCACTCAGGGCGGGCCGCTGAACTCGACCACCGTTATGGTCTACTACCTCTACCAGGTGGCCTTCGGTCAGCAGGGCAGCGGCGACTTCGGCTACGCCTCGGCGATCGCCTACTTCCTGTTCGTCATCATCCTGGCAGTCACTGGCCTGCAGTTCTGGACCAGCCTGCGATTCGTGCACTACCGGTCCTGACATGAGCGCCCCCGCAATCGCGCTGCCCGCCCGCCGCAAGCGCCGCCTGCCGTTCAGCCCGTGGCACCTGGTGCTGATTCCGGCCACGATCGTGCTGATCTTCCCGTTCGCCTGGCTTATCATCACGTCGGTCGACACGCCGGCCGAGGCGCTGCACTTCCCGCCGATACTCGTCCCGCATCGGCTCGACTTCCGCAACTACCCCGCTGCGCTGCATGCGGCACCGTTCGGTCGCTTCTTCATCAACAGCGCAGTGGTGGCAGTGACCACCGTCGTGAGCAACCTGGTGCTCTGCTCGCTAGCCGGCTACGCGTTCGCCAGGTACCGGTTCCTCGGCCGCGGACTGCTGTTCGTCGTGATCATGATCACCCTGATGGTGCCGTTCCAGGTGACGATGATCCCGCAGTTCATCATCACCAAGTGGCTCGGCATTAACGTGCTCGGCCTGGTCGGGATCAACCACATCGGCGCCCTCATCCTGCCGAACGCGGCGACTGCGTTCGGCGTATTCTTCCTGCGCCAGTTCTTCCGCACGCTGCCGATCGAATACGAAGAGGCGGCGCGCGTCGACGGGGCGAACAGGCTCACCGTGCTCTGGCGGGTCGTTCTGCCACTGTCCGCACCAGCGCTGGCCACGCTGGCGGCGCTGACCTTCCTCGACTCATGGAACAACTTCCTCTGGCCGCTGATCGCGATCAACCAGACCAGTCAGATGACGCTCCCGCTAGGTCTTGCGACCTTCCAGAGCGCGCACTCAACCCAATGGACGCTCCTGATGGCCGGCAACGTGATGAGCCTGATCCCGATTTTGATCGTCTTCTTCGCTGCGCAGCGGTACTTCGTCCGCTCGGTGGCGGCGACCGGCCTCGCGGGTACCTGAGTGAATCCGGGGGCGGCAGGCGAGCGTGAAGGAGTGAGAGTGGCGGAGCGGGCGGAAGAGTTCCCCGGTCATACCGAAGCCGAGATTGCGTCGCAGCCTGCCTGCTGGCTGCGTGCGGCCGAGCTCGCCGGCGACGTGGCCGGTCAGCTGCCGGCTCGTGGCGAGCGGGTTGCCGTTGTCGGCTGCGGGACCTCGTGGTTCATCGCGCAGTCCTATGCCGCCGCCCGCGAGACCGCTGGGCAGGGCGAGACCGACGCCTTCGCTGCTTCCGAGATGCCCGCGGGCCGACGCTACGACCGCGTGCTCGCGCTGTCCCGGTCCGGCACAACCACCGAGATCCTGGACCTACTCGGCCGGCTCAGCGGATCGGTCCGCACCGTGGCGATCAGCGCCGATCCGGCGGCACCGGTTGCCCAGGCTGCCGATAGCGTGATCGGCCTGGACTTCGCCGACGAGCAGTCGGTGGTGCAGACGCGATTCGCCACGACCGAGCTCGCGATGCTGCTCGCGCATCTCGGCGAGGACATCGCGCCGATGGCGGCGGCGGCCGACCGGGTGCTGGCCGCCGACTTGCCGGCTGAGCTGCTCGGCGCGCGCCAGTTCACCTTCCTCGGCACTGGCTGGACGTGCGGGCTGGCCAGTGAGGCCGCGCTGAAGCTGCGGGAGGCAGCGGGACTGTGGACCGAGGCTTACCCGGCCATGGAGTACCGGCACGGGCCGGTTGCGGTGACCGGGCCGGGCAGCGTGGTCTGGCTGCTGGGCCCGACCCCCGGCAGCCTGCCCGCCGAGGTGACCGCCGCTGGCGGCCTGGCCTGGCAGCCGCCCGAGGCCGTTCAGGCGCCGCTCGCCGAGCTCGTCCGGGTGCACCGGGTGGCGGCAGCGATCGCCAGGGCCCGCGGCTTCGATCCCGACCGGCCTCGGAACCTTACCCGCTCGGTCATCCTGCTCCCCCGTTAGGTCCTGGCAGTCATGATCCTCGTCGTCTCCCTGAATCCGGCCCTCGACATCACCTACCGCATAGGTGACGTGGACTGGGCGGGCGTGAACCGGCCAGCCCAGGTACATGCCAGGCCGGGCGGCAAAGGCCTCAATGCGGCCAGAGTGCTGCGTGCGCTCGGAGCCGACGTCCTGCTGGTCGCCATGACGGGTGGCCATACCGGGAACGAGGTGCGATCGGCCTTCAGCGCCACCGGCATCCCGGCCGTTTACGCCGAGATCGCGGCGGACACCCGGCGGACGTTCTCGGTCGTGGACGTCGGGCGGGGTCACACTGCGGGCTTCTACGAGGCAGGACCGCCGGTGACCGCCGACGAGTACGCCAGTTTCCTCGAGCAGTACATGGCTGCGCTCGCTGGCTGCTCGGCCGTGCTGCTCACCGGGACCCTGCCCGGCGCACTGCCCGGTGACACGTACGCCGAGCTGATCCGGATCGCTGCCGGCGCAGGCGTGCCCGCCGTACTGGACGCGGAGGCCGACGCGCTGCGGCTGGGCGCGGCCGCATGCCCGGCGATCGTCAAGCCCAACCTGTCGGAGCTGGAATCAGCCGTTGGCCGCGCCCTGCCGACCGACGATCTGGGCGGCGTGGAAGAAGCTGCCACGCAGTTGCGCGACCTGGGTGCAGGCGCCGTGGTCGTGACGCTCGGGGCTGACGGGCTGATAGCGGTCACTGCTGAGGGGACCTGGCTGGCTAGGCCACAGCCGGAAGACGGGAATCCGACCGGAGCGGGTGACGCGGCGGCCGCCGCGATCGTCTACGGCTATGTGCTCGGCCAGCCCTGGCCTGAGCTGCTCGGGCGGGCAGTTGCGCTAGGCGCGGCGGCCGTAGCTGCACCCGTGGCCGGTGAGTTCCGCGCCGCCGATTACGAGCGTGCCCTGGCCGGCGTCCACGTGAGTCACGGCCTCCGCCTGAGCCACGGTCTCCGCGTGAGCCGCTGGGAGGCGTGCTGATGCCTGCCGTGCGTGCTGCAGAGATCGTCGGCGCGGCGCGCACGGCCGCACGCGGCGTCGGGGCGTTCAACGTCATCGGGATCGAGCACGCGGAGGGAATCGTCGCCGGGGCTGAGGCGGCCGGCGCACCCGTCATTCTCCAAGTCAGCGAGAACTGCGTGGCCTATCACGGTGCGCTCGAACCGGTCGGTCGCGCGCTGCTCGCGATTGCTGCCGCCGCGGCAGTGCCGGTCGCTGTCCATCTGGATCATGCGACTGACATCGCGCTGGTTGAGACGGCGGTCGGGCTGGGCTTCGGCTCGGTGATGTATGACGCATCCCGGCTGCCGTATGCGGCGAACGTCGCGTCAACCGCGAGCGTTGCCGCATGGTGCCACGAGCGGGACGTCTGGCTGGAGGCAGAGCTCGGCGAGGTAGGCGGGAAGGACGGCGTGCACGCCGCAGGCGCCCGGACTCAGCCGGGCGAGGCAGCCTCGTTCGTCGTCGCGACCGGGGCTGACGCACTGGCAGTCGCGGTCGGCAGCTCGCACGCGATGACCAGCCGCGACGCCGTGCTCGATCTGGACCTGGTCAGCCGCATCCGCGCAGCGGTCTCCGTGCCACTGGTCCTGCACGGGTCGTCAGGCGTGCCCGATGACGGACTCAGCGCCGCTGTACAGGCAGGTCTCACCAAGATCAACATAGCCACTCAGCTGAACAAGATTTTCACCGCGGCGGTCCGCTACCGCCTTGCGGAAGATGCCACGATGACCGATCCCCGGCGTTACTTCTCGATAGGTCGGGACGCCATCGCCGGCGAGGTGACTCGCTTGCTCGGCGTGCTGCAGGCAGATGTGAGGCAAGCGCATGAGCAGGTATAGCCGCTGGAATCAGCTGCTGGAGCTGCTGGCCGCCGAAGGCCAGCTGCAAGTCGAGCGCGCGGCGCACGAGCTCGGCGTCTCGACGGCCACGATCAGACGGGACTTCGATGACCTGGCCAGCCAGCAGATGCTGGCCCGCATCCGGGGTGGTGCCGTCGCCCAGGGCGTCACCTACGATCTGCCGTTGCGATACAAGTCCGAGCGCCATCCGTCGGAGAAGCAGCGAATCGCGGCGGTGGCAGCCGGGCTCGTCCAGGCCGGCCAGATCGTCGGCCTCAACGGCGGGACCACCACGACCGAGGTCGCCAGGGCGCTGGCCGTCCGTGCCGACCTGCCAACCTCGTCCGGCACTCCGGCCGTGACTGTTGTCACCAATGCCCTGAACATCGCGACGGAGCTCGCAGTCCGCCAGCACATCAAGATCGTCGTCACCGGCGGGGTTGCCCGTCCGCAGTCGTATGAGCTGACCGGGCCGCTGGCCACGGGGGTGCTGGAACGGGTCAGCATCGACCTTGCGTTCCTCGGCGTTGACGCGATCGACCCGGCCGCGGGTGCCATGGCACAGCATGAGGGCGAGGCCAGCACCAACCAGCTGATGGCGAGCCAGGCCGGGCTAGTCGTCGTGGTGGCGGACAGCTCGAAGGTCGGCCGCCGCGCATTCGCCCGTATCTGTGGCGCCAACGAGATCGACGTGCTCGTCACCGACGCGGGCCTGGGAGTGGAGGCGGCGGCCCGGTTTGGGGAGGCCGGGATCAAAGTGATGATCGCGTGATCGCGTGACCGAGGGCCAGCCGACGTCAGAACTCGACCTGCTGGTCCTAGGCGACTGCAATCCGGATGTCCTCGTACTCGGCGACGATGTGACGCCCGAGTTCGGCCAGCAGGAGAAGCTGGTCAGCACCATCTCGCTGGTAGTGGGCGGCTCGGCCGCGATCACCGCGATTGCTGCCGCGCGCCTAGGCCTCCGGGTCGCGCTCGCGGCCACCATTGGCGCGGACTCGGCTGGCGAGTTCATGCTCGGACAGCTAACGGCAGCCGGAGTCGATACTGCGCCAGTCCGCGTGCTGCCGGGACAAGCTACCGGGATGACCGTGGCACTGTCGCGGGGGGCCGACCGTGCCATCATCACCGCTACCGGAGCCATGGCCTCGCTGGCTGCCGGCGATGTGTCGCCAGATCTGGCCCGGCGCGCTCGCCACGTGCATGTCAGTTCCTATTTCCTGCTGGAGCAATCACTCGGGCCGGGCCTGGCTGGGCTGCTTGCGGAAGCTCAGACCGGCGGAGCGACGACGTCGCTGGATACCAACTGGGACCCGGCCGGACGCTGGGGCGGCGACCAGTTGCGGGCAGCGCTCGCGCATACCGACCTGCTGCTGCCGAACGAGGCAGAAGCACGGCACATCAGCGGCGAGCCGACACTCCGCGCCGCCGTTGCGGCGCTGACTGGCCTGGGACCGAGGGTCGTCGTCAAGCTCGGTGCCAGCGGCGCACTCTGCGCCGACGGCCGGGAATTCCACCGGATCGTGCCGCGAGCCCCACGCGCGGATCCGGTGGTCGACACCACGGGCGCGGGGGACTGCTTCAACGCCGGGCTGATCGCCGGGCTGCTGCGCGGCCTGGATCTGCCGTCCGCGGCCCGGCTCGGCTGCGCGGTGGGCGCGGCTTCCACTCGGGCGGCCGGGGGAACGGCAGCCGCGCCGACCCTTGCCGCTGCGCTCGAGCTCGCTCATTCAGTCGACGTCAGGCCAGGCTGGCAGTAGCTTCCGCGCCCCGCACAGCTTCCGCACCCCGCACAGTTTTCGCACCCCGCGCAGTGTCCGCTTCCCCCACAGCTCCGGCATCCCCCACTCTGTCTGCCAGGGCGCTCCAGACGGCGCCGAGCTGCCCTGGCAGGCGGGTGAAGCCAGCCGGCGGAGCTGACGTCGCAGGCTCGACGTCTGCCGCCAGCCGGTCCGCTGGCATCCGGAAATAGTGCCCGTCGAAGCAGCTGACGCAGACATGGAGTACGGGCCCATCGGTGCTATCCAGCCAGAACCGCTCGGTAATCTCGGCGGGCAGCTCACACTCTGGGCAGCCAAGGAGACGGACCGAGACACCGGGCCCGCCCCTGCCGGGCCCGGTGTCCGGGCATTGCATGGAATCCATCGGTGCTTCCCCCTCACGATCAGCAGCACGCCAGGTACTCCCGGATTGCGGATGCCCCGCGAGCAGCCCTGATACATGCCAGCTTGGGCGGGATGCGTACGCGCCTCGCAGGGTCCGAGATTTCCCGCAAAAATTCGGCCGCGCGATGTATCTGGCGGGCCGACGGTGCATCCGTGGGTAAATGACCCGCCCGCGACCGGGCGGGCGGCAGCGCTTAGACGACCCAGAGGGGGACACCGGCCAGTGAATGTGGGTGACGCTCCCTGGGCGGGCGGCTATGACGGTCGCTAAGCTCGCTCCCGATCAGGGCAAACCGCCTGCTGGGCACGGAATAACATATCCGTTGATCAGCCAGCCTCGGAAAGGACGCACCATGCGCGACGACCCGTCCGTCATCGCTCTGGTCGCGAGGGTGGCCGACGGAGATCAAGAGGCGTGGAACGAGATCATCGAGCGGTACTCTCCGCTCGTCTGGTCCATCTGCACGCGCTACCAACTCAGCCGTCCCGATATTGACGACGTCGGCCAGGGCGTCTGGCTGGGGCTAGTCGAGCACATCGGCAAGCTCCGCCAGCCTGCGGCGCTCGCGGGCTGGCTGGCGACCACCACAAGGAATGAGTGTCTCCGGGTGCTGCGGGCAGCTCGGCGTTATGACCCGGACGGATTGCCAGCTGAGGATCTGATGCCCCCGGACCCGGACGCCACCATGATCGAGCAGGAGCTGATCGAGACAGAGCTCAACGCTGCGCTGCGTGCAGCCTTCGCCGAGCTCTCGCAGCCCTGTCATCAGCTGCTGTCGATGCTGATCAGCGACCCGCCGCCTGCCTACGCCGACGTCAGCAAGATGCTCGGCATTCCGGTGGGCAGTATCGGACCGACACGGGCTCGCTGTCTCGATCGGTTGCGGCAGTCGCCACACCTCGCCGATTACCTCGAAGACACCGCGGGCGATGTCGGAGCCAGGGGGACAGGACGATGAGAATGGCCGGCGCAGAGCTGAACGACGATGAGCTCCTCGCGGCGCTACGGGAGGCGGTCACCGCCCGACGGGCTGTCCCCGATGATTTCGTTGCAGCGGCCAAGAATGCCTTCGCGTGGCACAACATCGATGCCGAACTCGCCCAGCTCACGTACGACTCCATGCGCGACACCGATCTCGCGCTGGCTACGCGGACAGAGGCGGCATCGATCCGCGCCCTCACGTTTACCTCCGGGCACCTGACGATTGAGCTCGAGGTTGGGACGGAATCGCTGGTCGGCCAGGTTGTGCCGGCCCAGACCGCATTGATCACCATCCAGCCGATGACGGGCGCAGAGATTGAGGTGTCCGCAGACGAGATTGGCTGCTTCTCGATCGAGCCGATTCCGGCTGGGCAGTTCCGGCTGCGATGCCGGGCTGCGGCCGGCGTTGAGACCATCACCGGGTGGATCACCCTGTAGCCCACCGGACCACCCTCGGCGCTGGCGCTCAGCCAGCGCCGAGGGTCAGCAACGAGGTTGCCGCAGCGTGCTGCACAACATCGGCGGCTGCGGCGCACCTGACACTGAGCATTGACTCGGCCAGCGTCTGGCCCGCCCGCAGGCCGTGGTGCAGCTCTACCATCAGCGGCACAACGGCGACGTCATTGAGCGGAACGACAGCCGCCGCGATCCCGGCCGTGCCGAGCGGCAGCAGGCTGCTGACCAGTCCGAGCAGCTCATCGGCACCCGCCGGCGCGAGCACGCCGGAGTCGCAGGAGGGCAGCACCAGCCGGTACGGCGCGCGATTTAGCTGCTCGAAGTCATAGACCGTGAGCGGCCCGTCGCACATACGCAACGAGGAGAAGAGCGGGCTATCGGATCGGAAGGTGCCGTGAGCGGCCACGTGCGCAAGCCACGCCCCGTCGAGCGCGGACAGCACCGCCCCAGCCGTGGCCCCCGCGTCCGAAAGAACAGTGACGTCGTCGTACAGCTCAGCCACCAGCGGCACTTCTGCGCCGTCCGTGGCCAGGCCTGGCCCGCGAGCGAGAACGACGTGATGCCGCTCGGGCGCCTGGCGCACTACTCGCGCGCAGCCACGCACCCGCCGAGGGAGCGACGCTGAACGGCCGGCTGGCAAGTGCGGGCAGCACAGCCCACGGGATGGCGTGCAGCCGACCCGGCGGGATGACGATGAGCGGCCCGTCGCCGAGCAAGCCGCTGGCGGGTCCGAGCACCGCCTCCTGGAGTTGCGGTCCGGCGGCCTTGAGGATGGCGGCCGCGCTGTCCGGATCATCGGCCGGCCTGGCGCGCGCTATCCGGCGCAGGGCGAAGCGGGCGAAGTCGGCCGCACGGACGGCATCTGCGGTCTTCCCGGCCACCACCTGGCGCACTCGGCCAGCGCCGCAGAGCAACACGTTTAGTGTGCCGTTGATGTCCACGATCTCGACCAGCTGCACACCGCCGAGATGATCGAGCAGCTCACCGATATCGATCACGCGATGGGCCGGAACGGCGGAACCCCGCGTCCGCAGTGACGTCGCCCGGACGGCCTTCTCCAGCCGCTGTTGCTCGCGCTCCAGAGACACGGTTGGCATACCCTGGCGCCGCGCCTCCTCCAGCCGGCTCGTGGCCTGGCGCAGCGCGGCCAGGTCCGCGTCGAATCCGTCGCCGGCCGGCGGCCGCACCGCCGGCACCGCCAGTGCGGTGGCGCGCCAGCGCTCACTCCAGGTCAGCAGCAGCCGCGGCCTGCGCATCGCGGCCACGTGGCGCTGCGCGAGCGCGGCCAGCTCGGCTCCTTGTGCCGTGGCCTGCGCGCGCAGCTCTGACGCGCCGAGCGTCCACCGGTACTCGTCCAGGACCTCAAGCCCGCGCCGGCACGCTATCTGCAGCTGTCGGGAGTCGCCCGCAGCCTGGGCGCGCAGGGCTTCCGCCAGCCATCCGGCAACCCGGGAGATTGCGGGGCCGCGACGTCTGCTCAGCGCGGCTGTGGCGAAGTGACGATCGGCGTCCGCGCGCCGACCCAGATGCATCGCCACCCGGCCCGCAAGCAAATGGGCCTGAGTTGCCTCCGCGGAGCCCACCGCCGTCAGGTCCGCAGCGGCATGAGTGGCCGCCGAGAATGTTCGTCCAGAGACGGGCCCTGCCGTGTACTGTGCCTGGACCAGAACCAGCTTGGCGTGAGCCTGCCCCCAGGCGCTCTGCTGAGAGCGGAACAGCCGATGCGCGGCCCGTGCCCGCTCGAGCGCCGTGTGCGGCTGCGCCGCAGCCAGCGCGCAACTGGCTGCCATCAGTAGCAGTTCAGCCCGCTTGATCGACGATCCCCGCGTCTGCTCGATCTCACAGAGAGCGGACTCCGCCTCGGCTAGCGCATCGCTGGCGAGTCCCGCCGCCAGCAGGACAGCGCATCGGTCCAAGCTGAGGGCGGGTGTTGGCCAGCCAAACGACCGGTAACGTACGGCGGCGTCATCGATCAAGGCAAGCGCCGCCGGCAGGTCCCCCGAGCGAAACGCGGCCCACCCGCGGTTGAGCACCGTGTGGGCTACTTCCAGCTCCTGGCCGCAGCTGGCGTGCAGCTTCCCGGCGGCGACGAAGTCCTCATCAGCGCGAGCCGGAGAGCCGACAGCCAGGTAAACCAGGCCACGGCCGTTGAGCGCTCGCGCGGTCCAGAGGGCGTCATTAGCCCGCTGCAGCACACTGACCGCCCGGCGCAAGTCAGCGAGCGCCGCCGAATGGCGCCCCAAGGTCCACAGAACGATGCCGCGTTTGTGCAGGACTCGCCCGGCCAGTGCGCCACTCGACAGCCTGGTGGCGCTTTCGAACGCTTTGAGTCCCTCGGCTGTCCGACCCGAAAGGACGAGGGCAGCGCCGAGGGAGCCCAGCACATCCGCTTCGCGCTCGGCCGAGCCGATCCGGCGCGCGAGCCTCAGTGCCTGCCGCAGTTCTCGGATCCCCGCGCCGACGTCACCGGTGTCCCGCAGCACGATCCCCGCGGCTTGACGCGCGATGAGGGCTTCGGACGGGCCGGGCCGTCCGGCGAGAAGGCTGCGCGCCCTGGCGAGCGCCTCGCGCGGACGAGACACCGCCAGCTGCAGCAAGTAATCGGCATCCCACTGGCCGGAGTTGGCCGCGAGAGCGCCATCCGCCAAAAAGAACTCCTAGATCTAGTTTCACCAGGAGGTTACGGCATGGCGCGAAGGCATGTTATGTGTCGGCTTCTACAGTTCTGTCAATGGCACCCTGGGTCGCAGTCAGACAACGCCACGTAGTCGGGCATAGCGTCAGGTATCAGACTGCCCGCTGATGACTCCATATCTTGACGGGGGTGCGCGCGCCTATCACTGTCGCACGCCAGCGGAAGCTGTCCCGCAGCCCGCCTAGGCGCATAGGTATCGCTGAAGTCAGTGGAGGTCAGGCATGACTGAAGAACCCGAGAACTGGCGAGACGGCCTCGGCCAGAAGGTCATCGATGAGATCGACTGCGTCGTCAAGGCATTCCGCGGCTCCTCCGATCGGCGGCCGGAGGTGAAAGCAGCGCGCAAGGACGGCGGCGTGGTCGACCATCTCTACGTTGAAGGCCAGGTCCTGGTGCGCCCGGAGCATCTCGACCGGGTCCTGGAGATTCTCAGTCAGCCTGCCGAGCGCGAGCTGCTCGCCAATACCCCAGACCGCATCCGCCGGCTGACCGGCGGCGTTGTGCTCCTCACCCTGCCCGACGCAGGGCCGACGGTAGCTGAGGCACTCGACGAAATTGACCGGCAGCTTGGCCGGGGCATCGCAACACCCGATCACGTCCTGACGGTCGCGCCCGGCCAGGGGACGATCTGTCCCGCCACCGAGCCACAGCCGGCATACGAGGACATCGAAGCCTACCCATCTGTGCGCGGCGACAATAGCGGTGCCGGCGTGCTGGTCTACGTGGCCGACACCGGCCTGCTCGCGGGCGCCGACAAGGCCCATCCCTGGCTGGCCGGGGTTCAAGCAGCCGACACCGATCCGCTGCCGCCTATGCTGCCGGGCGGAGTCCAGCCGATCCCGGCCTACACAGGCCACGGGACGTTCGTCGCCGGAGTCATGCGCACAATGGCTCCGGCAGCTGAGATCGTTGTGTGTAATGCCTTCTCGATCGCCGGGAGCCAGCTGGAGTCGGACCTGGTTACCAGGCTCGAGGACGAGCTGCGGCGCGGCGTCGACATCTTCCACCTGAGCATTGCCGCCCGTTCCCGGCATGATCTTCCGCTGATTGCCTTTGAGCAGTGGCTGAAGCGACTGCATCAGTACAAGGGCAGTATCTGCATCGCGCCGGCCGGCAACGACGGTCACCGGCGGCCGAACTGGCCAGGCGCGTTCCCCGGCGTGATCGCAGTCGGCGCGCTCGGAGGCGACTGCCGCGGCCGGGCCAGCTTCACCAACTTCGGCGGCTGGGTCGACGTGTACGCGCCTGGCCGCGACCTCGTCAACGCCTACGCGACCGGCACCTATACGTGCCACGTGGACCCGTACTCAGGGCAGACCCGGGAGTTCTACGGCATGGCGAAGTGGAGTGGCACCTCCTTCTCCACGCCGATCGTCACCGGCCTCATCGCGGCGCGCATGTCCCGTACCGGCGAGAACGCCGCGCAAGCGGCTGCTGCGCTGCTCGCCGAGGCCCGGTCCCAGGCAATCCCCGGCGTCGGCCCCGTCCTGCTACCTGATCGGCTGGGAACTTCAGCGCGCACCGACTAGCGCCTCCTGGCACCGCCCACTCAGTGCTGACCGCCTCGGCTCGATGCCGTCCGGCGGTTGCCTGCGGCATTCTCGGCTCGCGCGACTCTTCGGTTGCAGCAATCTCGTGCTGCAGCAAGTCGCTCACCTGACGAATAATCAGTCGAAAATGCCAGACAGGTCCGATATTATCGAACACGTGAGCGACTAACTTACCCGGCTGGCTGGTCGTGGCAGCCTAGTCGCCCATGCGGCGGAGGGAGGCTCCGATGACGGATTCCGGCTGGGACATCCCCGGTATTCCGCGTGACGCTCTTCCCGGTGCTGACGCCGCCGATGGGCTCGCTGCGCCCTCAGCGGGTCCCGCCGGATCCGGCTGCGCTGCTGGTACGGCTGGCCGCAGGCGCGGTTCCCGTAAACGCCGCCCGGATTCGAGGACTGTCGCGCCCGGCACTGTCCCGCCCGGCTCCGCGGACGCTGTCCCCGCCGCCGGTGGTGTGCGGCCGGCGGATGCGGCGCAGGCACTGGCGTATCTCTCCGGGGCACTGGAGTTCCTGGCCCGCGATGACCCCTCCGCCTGGCCGGAGGGCCTGCAGGCCGATTGCCTGCGCGTGCTGGCGGTGGCGGAGTCCCGGCAGGCCGCGGCCCATGCCAGGGTCCTGTCCGCGTTCAGCGTGCCCGGCGGCGGGCTGGCCGGCGATGGTCACCGGTCGCCGCGGGTGTGGCTGACCTGGCAGACGCAGTCGACCCGCCCGGCCGCCGGGGCGAAGGTCGCCTGGATGCGCTGCCTGGCCGGACACCCGGCGATCGAGACGGCCCTCGCTGCTGGCGGGATCTCGGTGTCGTGGGCGCGGCAGATCGCGGACTGGACGGACCGGCTGCCCGCCGCCGTGCGTGACGCCGCGGATGAGGAACTGCTGTCGGCGGCGGCGGACGGCGCCGGGCTGGCGGACCTGTCGGTGATCGCGGGAGAGCTGTTCCGCGCGCACGCCCAGCCTGACACCGATGACGGCGGGTTCGAGGACCGGCGGCTGCGGCTGGCGGCCACGTTCGGCGGTGCCGGCCGCCTGGAGGGTGACCTGACCGCCCGGTGCGCCGCCGCGGCCGAAGCCGTCCTCGGCGCGCTGGGCCGGCGGGCCGGGCCGGAGGACACCCGCACCGCCGCGCAGCGGCGCCACGACGCGCTGGAGGAAGCGCTCCTGCGGCTGCTGGCCGCCGACGGGCTGCTGCCGCAGCGGGCCGGGCAGCCGGTCCGCCTCGAACTCGGCATCACCCTCGACGAACTGCTGAACAACACCGGCGGCCCGGCCGGGCCGGGCGCTGGGTGCGACGCGGTCATCGCCCCGGTGATCACCGGGATGGCCGATTACGGGCTGCTGGCCAAGTTCAGCGACCCCGGCACCGGGTGGCGGGAGAGGCTGCAGCGGTCCGCCGCCGGCGCGACCCCGTACGGGGACGTGCTGGCCCAGGCGGTCGCGCTGCTGTCCGGGCCGTCCGGCCGGGCCGCGTGGCTGCGCCGCCACGTCACCGGCATCCCGGTCTCGACCGTCAGCCTGCCGCTGGACATCCCCGCCGCGATCGACACCATCCCGCTGCACCTCAGGAGAGCCGTCCGGAAGCGGGACCAGCACTGCCGGTTCCCCGGCTGCGACGTCCCCGCCGCCGCCTGCGAAGTGCATCACGTGCTGCCCCGCAAAGACGGCGGCCGGCACGCCCTGGTCAACCTCACCCTAATGTGCCGGTTCCATCACCTCATCGCCATCCACCGGTGGGGCTGGGTGTTCACCCTGCACCCCGACGGCACAACCACCGCCGTCAGCCCCGACGGCACCAAAACCCTGCACAGCCACGCACCACCGGCAGCCGCCTGACTACGTTCGCCGCGAACGGCTGCCCCCGCTAAGAAGTGCGACGATGCCGCTATGGCAGAAGCTGATGACGTCATCGAGGTTGAGTTGTCTGACGCCGAGCGCCGAGTGCTCGACCGCGGGCTGGTGGAGTGGGGCGGGCCAGCTCGCTGCACCGACGCAATGGCTAGGGCGATGGGATTCGACAGTGTCCAGAACCTTTACGAGCAAGGCGACCGTATCGTCGGCGACCTTGACGCAAGGAGGCCACTCAGCAGGCGCGATTAGACCCGCACGCTGCTGGCCACCGAGATTGTGTTCGCAAGCGACGTGCTCGGATCGGGCAGCGAATGGCCTGACACGACTGGCATTGGTGACGTCGAGACACTGCGCACACTAAGAGCCATTCAGCGGAAGCTCGCACCTGTCATCCTCCGAGACGGCGCCTGGGTGCCTGGCAGCGCCTAGCTCACTGCCGTGTCGTGGCGCGCCGACCCGCAGCGGGACTTGAATCTCCTCCCGATGTCACCATAACAGCCGTCAGCCCCGACGGCACCAAGACCATGCGCAGCCACCAGGGATGGCCGCCTGACAGCTCGGTTGCATGACCATTTGCGGCACGCTCGCATGGCAGTTTCGCGGCATGGACCGGAACACGATCTCCGCTTGTAGGGGTCGCCTCGCTGTCTGCCACTCGCTCCGGTCAGCCCGCCCAGCCGAACCAGGCGTCCCAGCCCTCCCAGGCCTGATTGACCTGGCCGTCACACGCCGCGAGCTCCACCTGGTCGCCGCTCGCAAGTGCGCCCGCATAGCTAATGCACAAGCCGCCATTCCCCCACGGGGAAAACACGTCGGCCGCGCCGCCATTGAAAGTCGAGTCCTGGCGACTGAACTCCTGGTCGGCGGCCCCATCGCAGGTCTGAACCTGGAGCTGCACCCCGGCCGTATAGTCGGCCGACGGCACGGTGAGGCACAGGTCAAGGTCGTAGAGCGGCCTGATGGAGATGCTGCCGTCCGCGTTGCCGGCGGTCATCGTGTCCGGATTCACGTCCGTCCAGACCTGGGCGCCGGTCATCGACTCAGACAGTGTGGTCACGCTGCCGGCGCCACCCCCATCGGTGGCCATGGCGGGCCACAGGCCGGACCAGTCGTTAACGACGACGTAGAACTGCTGGAATTGGAGAGCCAGTTTCGACGGAATGTTTATGTCCGCCAGCCACGCGGACCCAGCCGATGTGCCGGGGCAGTTCAGCAGCACGACCGACCGTGTCGGAACCTGGGCCTTCACTGCGGTCTTCTTGGGCAGGGTGCTTACACAGAACCGGGCATTGGCCGAGACGAGGTAGTAGCGCGCTGGGTTCCCGTCAAGCAGGCCGATGCCGATGAACTGCTGTGCGGCGGACCCGTCACATCGAGCAAGAACCAGCGGAGCGCGCGCTCTCGGGGCGCCCGAGACGGCCAGGCACAGCGAGGTGTTGTACACGGGACTCAACGACGCGTAGCTGCCGCTGGCCTGGCTCTCCCATTGCTGGCCAAGCTGCAGGCTCTGGTAACTCGCTGTGACGCCCGCACCGAGCTTCGAACCCTCGTTGGCGTTGAGTGCTCTCTGCCAGTCGGTCATCGATATCGACGCGACCGCGCCTTGGAGATTAGTCGTGGACAAAGCGTTGCCCGCCGAGCTTCCGCACTTCCGCAGCGAGACTTTCGTGCCGGTAACGTCGATCGCCGTCGACAGGCCCACCGCCGGAAAAGACACGCACATCTTGCGGTCGGCCGCGACCGAGGCGATGAAGAACACCGGCGAGTGGGCCGACGGAGCGGTAACGGCAAACCGCTGCCGCGCCGCGCCATCACACGGCCAGAGGTTCAGGCGGGTAGTCAGGCGGTGCTTGATCACCGGCACGTTCAGGCACAGGTTCTGATTTTCCGCCGGGCTGATGGTGCCGTGGCTCCCGAAGATCCAGCGCTGGCCCTCGGAACCAGTGTCCGCCAGCACCCGCACAAGCGCGCCCCGGCCTGCCGACGACCCGACGGTAAGGACGAGCCCGGTATTGAACGCGTAGAGCGGCTCGCCAGCAGTAGCGATTCCGGCCAGAGCCTGCACCGAAGTGTCCGCGGCCAGCGACCCGGTCAGAAGGCCTGCCGTAACGGCGAGCACGGGCAGCACTATTCGCCAGCGCACGGGACCCTCCAGATCCGAGTCCGGCACTCGCACCCGCTCATCGGCGCGCCCCGCCCGGACTCAATCCTGAGATTGGCATGATTTCCAGCCTTAGAGCAATAGCTGGTGATTCAGGAGGGATGTTCCTGGCCGCGATGCACTCGGCGCGAGATGCCCGACGGCGGGCGGGGACGCGAGCCAGCACTGTCGGACGAGCAGGTCGCTAACGCGGTGCGCCGTCACGAAGGACCCCCCGCGCAAAAGCAGTCCGTGCCGGCGGGAATATAGTTCACACTTAGTTAGTTCGCATAAAGCAAATAATCTCTTGACGGTCCTGGACCACTCCCTCGCCGCGATGCTGCTTGCCAACGCGATGCGGCGGGCGCGCGCGATCCAGCCACGATGCTGCCAGTGCAGCGAGGCTGCGGGCTCAGGCCGGGATCAGTCGCGAAAGGATGGTCATGTCGCCCGCGCCAGCTGGGCAGCACGCCGAGACAATTTCCGCAGGCACCCGCAATGGGGAGTCACCTGGCGGGACGGTCGACAGATGCGGCGCCGGAGTCCACTACAAGTGGATCGCCCTGTCGAACACGACACTGGGCGTCCTGATGGCCACGATCATGCTGATCGCGCTGCCCGACATCTTCCGCGGCATCGGCGTCAACCCGCTCCAGCCGGGCAACACCAGCCTGCTGCTCTGGCTGCTGATGGGGTACCTCGTGGTCACCGCGGTACTGGTCGTCAGCTTCGGGCGGCTGGGCGACATGCTCGGCCGCGTGCGGATGTTCAACCTCGGGTTCGCGCTCTTCGCGCTGTTCTCGATCACGCTGTCGGTCACCTGGCTTCATGGCGCAGCCGCTGCCTGGTGGCTGATCTCGGCGAGGATCGCCCAGGGAGTCGGCGGGGCCATGCTGATGGCCAACTCCAGCGCGATCCTCACCGATGCGTTCCCGGCAAACGAGCGCGGTCTCGCGCTCGGGCTGAACCAGGTAGCGGCGATCGCGGGCTCCTTCATTGGCCTGGTACTCGGCGGCGTGCTCGGCCCGGTGGGCTGGCGCTACGTCTTCCTTGTTTCAGTGCCGTTCGGCGTGATTGGCACGATCTGGTCCTACCTCAAGCTGCAGGAGCGCGGCATTCGCCGTCCGGCCAGGCTGGACTGGGCAGGCAATGTGACGTTCGCAGTCGGCCTGATCGCCGTCCTGGCTGGTATCACCTACGGCATCCAGCCCTACGGCGGACACACTATGGGCTGGACCAGCCCGCTCGTTCTTGGCCTGCTCGGCGGCGGGTCGTACTCTCTATCTTCTGCGTCGTTGAGACCAGAGTCGCCGAGCCGATGTTCAACCTGTCCTTGTTCAGGATCCGCCCGTTCACGGCGGACAACATGGCTAGCCTCCTCGCCGGCCTCGGCCGTGGCGGCCTGATGTTCACGCTGATCATCTGGCTGCAGGGCATTTACCTGCCGATCCACGGCTACAGCTTCAGCCAGACTCCGCTGTGGGCCGGCATCGCCATGCTTCCCCTGACTGTCGGCTTCCTCGTCGCCGGTCCGCTCTCCGGCTGGCTATCGGACCGCTACGGCGCACGGCCGTTCGCCACTGGCGGCATGGTGCTGGCAGCCGCCTCGTTCGTGCTGCTCGCGCTGCTGCCCATCGACTTTGCCTACTGGCAGTTCGCGGTCATCCTGCTGCTCAACGGCGTGGGGATGGGCCTGTTCGCCTCGCCGAACCGGGCCGGGATCATGAACAGCCTGCCGCCTGAGCGGCGCGGAGTCGGCGCCGGCATGAGCGCGACGTTCCAGAACTCGGCGATGGTGCTGTCCATCGGCATCTTCTTCACGCTGATCATCCTCGGCCTGGCGTCGTCGCTGCCAACAGCGCTCGACCACGGCCTGATAGCGCAGGGCCTGCCGAGCGCTGACGCGGCACGCATTGCCGCGCTGCCACCGGTCTCGATCATGTTTGCCGCGCTGCTCGGCTACAACCCGGTGCGGACGCTGCTCGGGCCTGCGATCAGCAAGCTGCCGGCAAGCCATGCCGCTTACCTCACCGGCCACACCTTCTTCCCGTCACTGATCTCGGCGCCGTTCGAGCGCGGGCTGGCGGTAGCGTTCACCTTCGCGATCGCAGCCTGCCTGGTTGCCGCCGTGGCGTCGCTGCTGCGCGGCGGGAAGTACGTACATGAGCTGCACGAGGAACCGGCCGCGGCCGCGGCCGTCGCCGAGCGCACCGAAGGTGCGATGGCCTAAGGCAGGTGCGCTGCCCTAGACAGCTCAGCCGCTGAGCGCCCCGGCCAGCCATTCGCGCAACTGGGGCGCTGGGGCTGCGCCGACCTGCCGCGCGATCTCGTGTCCCTTGCGCAGCACCAGCAGCGTCGGGATCGACTGAACGCCGAAGCGACGTTGCAGTTCGGGTGAGTTGTCCACGTTCACCTTGACCAGCTTGAGCTGCCCGGCCATCTCGCTGGCCAGCTCGGCAAGCGCCGGGCTCACCATCCGGCAGGGACCGCACCATGGCGCCCAGAGGTCGACAAGAACCGGGACCGTGGACTTCTCCGCCGCCTCCGCGAAGGTCGCGTCACCGGCATCGACGATCCACGGCAGCGGCCGGTGGCAGCTGCCGCAGCGCGGAGTGCCCGCCGCAGCGGCCGGCACCCGGTTCCGGCGCCCGCAGTCCGGGCAGCGGATCTCGGTGGCCTGCAGGCTCGTCGTGCTGGGCATCAGCTGGGCTCCTGAATGTCAATGGCGATCCGGCCCCCGGCATACTCCACCCCGATCACGGCGCCGTCGCGGGCACTGCCAGCCAGCAGAGCCCGGCCGATGGGGGTCTCGACTTCCTTCGCGATGAACCTGCGCAGCGGCCGGGCACCATACACCGGGTCGTAGCCCTGCTCAGCGATGAAGCGCCGGGCACCTGGCGTGATCTTCACTGCCATCTGACGCTCGCTCAGGCGCTCACGCAGGTCATTGAGCATCAGCTCGACGATGCGCTCGATCTCCGCCTCGGTCAGCGGCTTGAACAGGACAATATCATCGAGCCGGTTCAGGAACTCAGGCCGGAAACGCGCCCGCAGGCCGGCCATCACGCGGTCGCGCGCCGCGGGCATGATCTCGCCGTCCGACGTGGCTCCCTCCAGCAGGTACTCCGAGCCGATGTTGGACGTCATGATGATGACAGCGTTACGGAAGTCCACCGTGCGACCCTGGCCGTCGGTCAGCCTCCCGTCATCCAGCACCTGCAGCAGGATGTTGAAGACATCCGTGTGTGCCTTCTCGATCTCGTCGAACAGCACGACCGAGTACGGCCGGCGGCGGACGGCCTCGGTAAGCTGCCCGCCTTCCTCGTATCCGACATAGCCGGGCGGTGCGCCGACGAGCCGGCTGACAGCATGCCGCTCCTGGTACTCGCTCATGTCGACGCGGACCATGCTGTCCTCGGTGTCGAACAGGGCCTCGGCAAGCGACCGGGCCAGCTCTGTCTTGCCCACGCCGGTCGGCCCGAGGAAGATGAACGAGCCGATGGGCCGGCGGGGATCCTTGATTCCCGACCGAGCGCGGATAATCGCGTCGGTCACCGTCCGGACCGCCTCATCCTGGCCCACGACGCGCTCGTGCAGGATCTCCTCCAGGCGCAGCAGCTTCTCCCGCTCGGCTTCCTGAAGCCGGCTGAACCGGGATACCGGTCCAGCGGGACACGATGGCGGCAATCTCCTCCTCGGTGACGACCTCGCGCAGGAGCCGGTGCCCGCTCTGGCGGCTGGCCAGCTGCTCCTCTTCGGCCTGCAGCCGCCGCTGCAGTTCCGGAAGCCTGCCGAGCCGCAGCTCTGCGGCCTTGTCCAGGTCGTAGTTGCGCTCTGCTAGCTCAGCATCCTGGCGGACATGCTCGATGTCCGCTCGCAGCTCCTGCACGCGCCGAAGTGCGTGGCGCTCGGCCTCCCACTGCGCGCGGAGCGAGTCCGCCTCTGCCCGCAGGTCGGCCAGTTCCTTGCGCAGATCCTCCAGCCTGGCCTTGCTCGCCGGGTCGTCTTCCTTATCGAGCGCGGTGTCCTCGACCTCAAGGCGCATCACCCGGCGTGTCAGCTCGTCGAGCTCGGCCGGCATGGAGTCGATCTCTGTGCGGATGACCGCGCATGCCTCGTCGACCAGATCGATCGCCTTGTCCGGCAGGAACCGATCGGCAATGTAACGATGACTCATGGTCACGGCCGCGACGAGCGCGCTGTCGGCGATCTTCACGCCATGGAATACCTCTAGGCGCTCACGCAGGCCGCGCAGGATGGACACCGCGTCCTCGACCGAGGGCTCGTCCACCATGACCGGCTGGAACCTGCGCTCCAGCGCAGCGTCCTTCTCGATGTAACGCCGGTATTCCTGGATCGTGGTCGCGCCGATCATGTGCAGTTCACCGCGAGCAAGCATGGGCTTGAGCATGTTGCCGGCGTCCATCGACCCTTCGGCAGCGCCCGCGCCCACCACGTTATGCAGTTCGTCGACGAACAGCAGGATGCGCCCTTCGGCCGCCCTGACCTCAGCTAGCACGGCCTTGAGGCGTTCCTCGAACTCACCGCGGTACTTGGCACCGGCCACCAGGGCACCCATGTCCAGGCTGAAGATTGACGTGTCTTTGAGTCCCTCGGGAACGTCACCGCGGGTGATCCGCTGTGCGAGCCCCTCGACGATGGCCGTCTTGCCGACCCCGGGATCGCCGATCAGGACCGGGTTGTTCTTGGTCTTCCTGGACAGAATCTGGATCACGCGCCGGATCTCAGCATCACGCCCGATGACCGGGTCGAGACGACCGGCCGCGGCGTCGGCAACGAGGTCCTGGCCGTATTTGTCCAGGGCTTCGTAGGCGGTTTCGGGCATGGCCGACATGACTCGCTGATTGCCGCGCAGCTTCGTCAGCGCCTGCAAGAAGGAGTCCCTGGTCACGCCTGCTTGCGCCAGCAGCCGGCTCGTAGCCGCGGACGGCCCTTCGGACAGCAGCGCAAGCAGCAGGTGCTCGACCGAGACGTACTCGTCCTTCAGCCGCTGCTCTTCCTGCTCGGCAGCGTCCAGCACCCTGGACAGCCGCTGCGTAACGTTGACCTGACCAGGGCTCACCCCCGGCCCGCTCACTCGCGGCCGCCTGGCCAGTTCCGCGTCGAGTTCCTTATGCAGCTGGTCGGCGTCCACACCGGCCAGGGTCAGCAGCCGAGGCACGATGCCGTCCGCCTGGTCGAGGAGCGCGAGCAGCAGGTGCTCGCCATCCACCTCGGTATGGCCGTAGCGCAGCGCCTTCGTCTGCGCGTCGTGCAATGCCTCCTGCGACTTCTGCGTCAGGCGTGCCGGGTCCATCGTCGTCCCCCCATATCGCGAGTTACCCGCCTGGCCCTTGCGCCTGGCGCAGGGCCGTCTGGAGCTCGGTGATCCGGTCAAGCAGGTCACAGACCAGCCCGATGGCGGCGTAGTTCAGCGCGAAGCCTGAGCGCAGCCGCTGGATCCGCGCTGCCGCAGCCACCTGGCCTGGAGCGAACCACAAGCCTCCGGCGCGATCGACACTTGCGTCGAGGACGCCCAGCGACACGAACCTTCTGGCGAGCTCGGGATGCATTCCCGTGGCCGCGGCGAAGTGGTCCAGGTCAAGCTCCGTCTTGCACACGATGGCGTAGGTCACCCGCGCCTCCTCGGGTCGAAGCGGGAGACAGCAGCCAGCTGCTCGAACAGCTCCCGTTCTTGCTGTGTCGGATGCTGCGGCACCATGATCTTGGCTTCGGCATACACGTCGCCGGGCTCGCCCTTGGCGTTCGGCAGGCCGCGGCCGCGCAGCCGCAGCCGACGCCCGCACGATGTTCCCGTCGGCACCGTTACGAGGGCATCGCCGCCGGGCGTCGGCACCCCGACAGAGGTGCCGAGTGCGGCCTCCCAGGGCGCGAGCCGTAGCTCCACGTAGATGTCGCGGCCATCCAGGCGATACAGCGGGTGCGGTGCGATCCGGACCACCAGGTACAGGTCGCCACTCCGGGCTCCGTCGCTGCCATGGCCGCCCTGGCCAGCGACCCTGATCCGCTGTCCCTCGGTTACTCCCGGCGGGATCGTCACCTCGACGGTCCGGGTGCCATCCTCGCCGGTGAGCCGGATTGTCCGGTGGGCTCCGTGGTACGCGTCCTCAACGGTCAGCTGGATGTCGGATGTCTGATCCGCTCCCGGCACCGGTCCGAAGCCGCGCCCGCCCCTGCCGCCAAACAACCCGCCGAACAGCTCGTCAAGGTCGACGTCGCCGGCGGTGTAGCCGAAGCCCGGACCGGCGCGGCCGGACCGCCCGCCTCTGGCCCCGGCACCGGCACCGGCTCGTGCACCCGCCCGGGCGTCAGCCTGCGCGCGCCGCCACATCTGCGGGTCCATGTCCTCGGGAACCTGGCGGAAGTCGGGACCGAATGCGTCGTAACGGCGCCGGGCCTGCGGATCAGACAGCACGTCATAGGCCTCCGAGACGTCCTTGAAGCGCTCTTCAGCGGCGGGATCTGCGTTGATGTCCGGGTGATACTGCCGGGCTAGCTTCCGGTAAGCCCGCTGAATGTCTTGCTGGCTGGCGTCCCGTGGCACGCCCAAGATCTGGTAGAAGTCTCGGTCGGCCATCAGCCGTCCTTGGCGACAACTACCTGGGCGGGCCTCAGCTGGCGGTCTCCTTCGCCGTAGGCGGGCCGGACGACGTCGATCACCGCGCCGGCCGGGGCATCGCTCTCGGATACTGCGGCGATGGCTTCGTGACGAGCCGGATCGAACGGGGCGCCGAGGTCATCACGACGGGGGAAGCCAAGCTGGGAAAGCACGCCCATCGCCTGCGCCAGCACGGCCTTGACCCCCTCGATGATGGAGCCAGGATCGGCATGCGCGTGGTCGAGGGCGCGCTCGAGATTGTCGACCACTGGCAGCCATCTCGCCGCGACCTCGGCCCGAGTCTCGGCCCTGGCGGCACTGACCTGGCCGGCGCACCTCTTGCGGAAGTTGTCCAGATCGGCAAGAGCGCGCAGCCGCTGGTCTTCCAGCTCCGCGATCCGCTGCGTCAGGTCGGCGACCTGCTGCGTCGGCTCGGGTGGCGCGGCCTCGGCTGCCGGGCCGTCCGGCTCGCGGCGGGGCCCGGCCGCCGGGTGATCGGGATCAGGCGGCCGGGCGCGCGGCGGAGGTTTGCCGGGATCAGGCCCAGGCTGCGCGTTGCTGCTCTGCTCATTCATGAGTGGTGAACTCAGCGTCGATCACGTCATCTGCGTCCGACCGTGGCGGGACCTCAGGCTCTGCCTGCGGCTCGCGCCCCGCAGTGATGATCTGGTAGACCTGCTGGAGCTCGGCGGTCAGTGTCCTGAGCCGGTCCAGCGGCGCCTGATCACTCAGCGCCTGCCGTGCCTCCGCCACCACGTTCTCGCCGCGCGCCTTCTCGTGCACTGGCAGCGTGTCGCCGCGCTCGGTCAGCACTCGCTCGACCTGATAGGCGACGGAGTCAAGCTCGTTACGGGCTTCGGTCAGCTCGCGCAGCCGCGTGTCCTCCTCGCGGTGCCGCTCGGCGTCGTCGACCATGCGCTCCACTTCGCTCGGGTCGAGGTTCGTGGTCTCGCTGATCGTGATGCGCTGCTCGGCGCCGGTGTCCTTGTCCCGCGCGGAGACGTTGAGGATGCCGTTCGCGTCTACGTCGAACGTGACCTCGACCTGCGGCACGCCACGCGGGGCAGGCCGGATGTTTTCCAGCCTGAATCTGCCCAGCACCCGGTTATCGGCGGATCGCTCCCGCTCGCCTTGCAGGATCACGATGTCCACCGCGGACTGGTTGTCTTCCGCCGTACTGAATGTCTCGGTACGCCGCGCCGGGATCGTCGTGTTCCGCTCGATGACCTTGGTCATGATGCCGCCCAGCGTCTCGATGCCCAGCGACAGCGGGAGCACATCCAGGAGCAGGACATCCCGGACATCGCCCTTGAGCACGGCGGCCTGCACCGCGGCGCCGAGCGCGACGACTTCGTCCGGGTTCACCGTCATGTTCGGGTCCTTGCCGCCAGTCAGGCGCCGGACCTGGTTCTGCACCGCCGGAATCCGGGTGGACCCGCCGACGAGGATGACCTCATCGATGTCATTCGCGGTCAGCTTCGCGTCGGCCATTGCCTGCTCGGCCGGCCCGACCGTCCGCTCGACAAGGTCGGCGGTGATCTGCTCAAAGGTCGAGCGCATCAGGGTCGTGTTGAGGTGCTTGGGACCGGACGCGTCGGCAGTGATGAACGGCAGGCTGACGAGAGTCTGCGTAACTGACGACAGCTCGACCTTTGCCTTCTCGGCTGCCTCAAACAAGCGCTGCAGCGCCTGCGGGTCGGCCCGCAGGTCGATTCCGTTATCGCGCTGGAACTCATCGGCCAGGTAATCGACGATGCGGCGGTCGAAGTCGTCGCCGCCGAGGTGCGTGTCCCCCGAGGTCGCGCGAACTTCGACGACACCGTCCCCGATGTCCAGGATGCTCACGTCGAATGTCCCGCCGCCGAGGTCGAAGACCAGGACGGTCTCGTTGCTCTTCTTGTCCAGGCCGTAGGCGAGCGCCGCCGCTGTCGGCTCGTTAATGATGCGCAGGACCTCAAGGCCGGCGATCTTGCCGGCGTCCCTGGTCGCCTGGCGCTGTGCATCGTTGAAGTAGGCAGGCACGGTGATGACGGCCTCGTTGACCTTCTCGCCGAGAAACTTCGCCGCATCATCGGCGAGCTTCCGCAGGATCAAGGCGGAGATCTCTTCGGGCGCATACAGTTTGCCGCCGACATTGAACCTGGCCGAGCCGTCAGGTCCGGGGACCACATCGAATGAGACCGCCTTCGCCTCACTGTCCACCTCGTCGAAGCGCCTCCCGATGAACCGCTTGGCCGAGTAGATGGTGCCCTTCGGGTTGAGGATGGCCTGCCGCCGGGCTAGCTGGCCGACCAGCCGCTCGCCCTGCGGGGTGAAGGCGACCACCGACGGCGTCGTCCGGGACCCCTCGGCGTTTGGTATCACCGTGGGATTACCTTGCTCGGTCGAGGCGATGACAGAGTTGGTAGTTCCGAGATCGATGCCAACTGCGGTGGCCATTCTTACCTCCTGCTCTGTGCGATTAGGCCCGAGTCACGCCGTCACGCAGATCGGCCCTTACCTGGTCGGCCTGCTGGGCCCCGACACGGTATCTCCCACGCTGGCTGAGCAGGCTCAGCGCCCACATCCTCAATCCGGCTAGTCGGCACGTCCGGCGCCGCGACACTACTCAGCCCTGTGAGGCAGGCAGCCGTGACTATCAATTCGATGGATTTCATAGTCCGGCGGACGGTTCCGCCTTACGTCCGGCCGTCCCGATGTAACGCCTGTACAGGTGCCTGGCGGCGCTAACCGCCCGGCCCGCCGCTGGCGTGCTCGGCGGCCAGTCGCGCCAGCTGAACCCGCGAGGACACGTCCAGCTTCCAGAACACATGCCGCAAGTGGAAGGCGACCGTATGGACGCTGAGGAATACCTGGCTCGCGACCTGTCGGTTCGACAGGCCCTGGGCGACGAGTTCCACGATCCGCCGCTCGGTATCGGTGAGGCTGTCCCAGCCGAAGGCAGGGCGGTCGGCGTGCGTCCAGTGATGCAGCCTGGTGCCCAGGGCACGCAAGCGTGACCGGACCCGTGCCATGGCCTCGGGGCAGCCGAGCTGCTCATACTGCTCGTACGCGTGCTGTAGCTGCGCGACGGCATCTTGCTGCTTGCCCTGCGCGGCCCGGGTGACGCCAGCGTCCTCGATGGCCGAGGCGCGGGCGAGCGGTTCCCCGTAATGGTCAGCCGCCTCTTGCAGCAGGCCGGCGTCCCGGTCGATCAGGCCGCGGACGTGGCAGGCGGCAGCCTCGATGTCGGAGTCCGCCATTGTGGTCTCCGCGAGCCGCCGCGCCGCGCACGCCAGATGCTCCGCTTTCGGCCGATCGCCCGTGGATAGGGCACTTCGGACGAGCAGGACTACAGCTGTCGCGGCGCCGCCGTTCCCGAACAAGATCAGTTGAAGGCTGTCTTCAAGCTCGCGTATGTAGGTGCGCTCATCAAGATCTGCGGTCATTGGCTCGCCCCCAAGCTTCACCTTCGCCCTAGTGCCTCAGCATTGGCAGCCGGCACCCTCGCTACACCGTCCCGCGCGGGCCAACCTGGTGCCCGCACGGGACAAGTCGCGTCCGGGAATCCCCTCCTGGACTCGCATCCGGGAATACGGTCACGACCGCCGCAAGACCTGGATTGTCCGCCAGGCGCGGGTCGCCACGTGAAGATTGAACCGTGTGTCCGGGATGCCAAGATCGTGGCCGGACACCTCATGGATCCGCCGGAGCCGGTGCTTCAGGGTGCTGCGGTGCACGGACAGCGCCGCCGCCATGGCGTCGTAGCTCCCGCCGCAATCCAGGTACTCGCCCAGCGTAACAACAAGCCGTGTGCCATGGACAGCGTCGTACTTCAGCAGGGCGCCGATCTGGGCCTCCAGGCACGAGCGGGCGAAGTGCCCGATTTCCTCAGTTCTGCCGCCGATCCCGACAGAGCAGGGCGAGCCGTGCATCTCCGGCTCGCGCATAAGTTCGTCACTGACAGCTCTATCGATCCCACCGAGTGTAGCCGTGCTACCGGTGCCGGGTGAGGGCGAGGCGCCGGCGCCCTTGCCTGGCACGCGGCCAGTGGCGGGGCCGCTCGTGCGGCCGGGGCCCGCCCGGAACCCCGGCCTCAAGCGTCTTCCTCAGCCGGTCGAGGAGGCTGACGATCTCGCCACGCAGTGGCCAGCCCACCGGATGCAGGGCCGGATCGATTCCCAGCACCTCGCTGAGCTCGTTCTGCCGTTGCTGAGCGATGACCAGCTGCGCTTGCAGCTCGGTGATCAGCCGATCGCGGTCTGGCCGATCGTGCACCTGGGCAAGACGCCCGTACGTCCGTACGCCTTCTGCCAGCTCCTCCAGTGTCCCGGCCAGCCTGACCTGGACCTCACGATCGCGCACCACGGTGCTGCCATCCGTCAGCCAGGCACTGTCCGCCAGCGACCGCGCGAGCCCGCGGACGGTGATCGCCGCGTGCTCGAGTGGTTCCAGCTGGGATCGCAGGTTATGGCGAGCCGGGAGCAGCGCTGAGGCGCGCGGGTTCAGCCGGACGCTCTCCTCGGCGTGCCGCAATGCGTCATCGACCCGCCTGATCTCCGCGCTCCGCGCTCGCCCCTCGGCCAGCCAGCCCGCCACGGACTCGCGTACGGAACCGGCTCGCAGCCCAGCCGCCATCCGCTCCAGCAGGCCGGCCATCTTGTCAGCCAGATCCTCGACGGCCTCTTCCGCCGACTGGATCTGCGGTCTGCCCAACAACAGTCCCGCAGCCAGTCCAGCCGCCGCTCCCACCAGCGTCTCGATGATCCGGGTGTCAGCCGCATTCCGGATGGTTCCGACAGACAGGATCAGCATGGCGCTGATCGGAACTTCGAGGATCGTGTCGCCCAGGTGCAAGGCGAAGCCGATCGCGAGCGCGATCACGATTGTGAGCCCGAGACTCCACCAGGTGAACCCGACCCACACCGACAGGCCAACCGCCAGCAGCACGCCGACGAGGACGGCCGTTATCCGGCGGGCCGCGCTGCGCAGCGTCTGGTAAACGCTGACCTGGAGCACGAGCAGTGCGGTGAGCGGCGCAAGTACGGGGTGCGTAGTGCCCGGCAGCTGCAGGGCTATCACGTAGGCCAGGGTGGCCGTACTGGCAAGCCGCGCAATGATCGCCGCAGCGGACTGAGCACGATACCGCACCACCGTCAGGCTCTCCGGGGCACGCGACGCAGCGGCGCGGGCTGCCCTGCTGAGCTGCCGCGCCGGGCGCCGGGTCAGCACCGGCCTGGCCAGCAGCTCATCCCCTCTCTGGTCAGCTCGCATGCCGTTGCACGCGCGCGAGGCCCCCCGGGGCTCGGTTGCTGCCTGCCATGCTTCCGGCGGCACAGGGACGCGGTATCCCCGGGCCAGGTAGCGCCGCACCGCCTCTAGCGGCCGCGGAACTAGCCGCCCTGCTGATGTGCCGCGGCCCGGATCTCGGCAGCCTGAGGTCAGCGGGTACTAGCGGAGGCGGCCGTGGCAACCGTTCAAGATCCCCACCTGATGCCAATTCGCCACGCACTGGCCATCGGGCACCCGATCGTCCAGTCGTTCGAGCCGGGCGAGGACTGGCGCTGGTGCTACGTCGACGAGGCCGACGTTTAGGGTCGCTGCTCAAGGTCGGGGGTAGTCGTGGAGCACGCCGAGCTCAACCTGATCACCATGGATCCGGCCCGGCTGGGTGAGTCGGTCAGTTACATCGAGACCACGCTTCGCCCCGTGGTCGAGAGTCAGCCTGGCAATCTGGGCATGTCTCTGCACAAGAACCCGCAACTGGGCGTTGCCGTGCTCGAGGCATTCTGGGTCTCTGGCGACGCGATGCGAGCCGGAGAGCACACGGTCGCGCCTGGCCGCGACGAGGCGGTCCATCGCGTTGACGGGACGCTGACCGTCGAGCGCTATGCGGTCCCGGTGTTCGAGCGGGAGGGACCCGTGCGCGCCGACGCGGGCGTCCGGCTGACCCGGCTGGATGTGGAGCCGACAGCGGTCGACGATGCGGTCGAGGTGTTCGGGGACACAGCCGTTCCGTGGCTGGCCGAGACCGGCGGCTGCCGCTGCCTCATGTACCTTGTCGACTCCCAGTCCGGGCACACGATCAGCGAGACCATCTGGAAGGACACCGACGCCCTGGCCGGCAGCCGGAGCGCCGCCGCAGCCGCCAGGGCCGAGGCAGTCGCCTCGGCAGGCTGCGTCGTGCGGGGCGTGGAAGAGTACACCGTGGCGTTCAGCTCCGCGCGAAAGTTCTAGGAATCCTTCACCTCCGCAAGAACCTCGACGGCCAAATACGCTGCCAATACATTTGACGCATGATGAGCGAAGCCGGCGCGAATGCGCCGCGCCGGCTGGAATTAGTCAGCACTCCGGCAGGCGAGGTTCGGGCCGCCCTTCGCGCGGGCAACCGTGCACTCAACGTCGACGGTGACCTGCAGGCCAGCAGGCAGCGGTTCGAGCGTGCCTACCAGCTAGCCGAGCAGGAAGGGAACGCACCCGCCCTCGCCACTGCCGCCCTCGGCCTGGCCGGCTTGTGGGTGGGCGAGCGCCGTACCGTGACGGGCTGGGTCAAGCTGGAGGCGCGGCTTCAGCAAGCTCTCTCGCTACTCGACGAGCGATCGGCACTCGGCCTCCGGGTCCGCGCCAGGCTCGCCGCGGAAGCCGATTACCGGCGTGGCGAGCACGCCGCGATCGTAGCCGTGCTGGCCGAGACCCGAGCGTGCTCCGATCCAGTACCGCTAGCCGAGGCGCTGAGCCTGGCCCATCACTGCCTGCTGGGTCCTGAGCATATTTCGCGCCGCAGGGAACTTGCGGTCGAGCTGATCAAGGTGAGCTTCCGCACCAAGCGCCGCAGTGACCTGATGATGGGCCTGCTGTGGCAGACCGCCGACGCGTACTCAGCGGGCGATCCGCATGCGGGCCGTCAACTCGGCGAGCTGCGTAGTGAACTCGGTAAGCGCGATCACGCCGCGGTCAGCTTCGTCGTCAGCGCGATCGATGCGATGCTGGCCATCCGAGCAGGCCGCCTCGACGAGGCCGAGTCCCTAGCGGAGAAGTGTGCGCGAAGCGGCGCTGCGGCAGGCGACATCGACTATGAATGGTGGCCGGGCGCTCAGCTGGTCACGATCCGCTGGTACCAGGGCCGTCTTGCCGAGCTGCTGCCCATGCTGCACGAGCGAGTCCACTCCCCCGCGCTCAGCCCGGTCGACAACTCCGCAGTAGCTGCGCTCGCTGTCGCAGCGGCCCTGCACGGCGACCGGCGCACCGCGGTGAGCTCACTTGCAGCCCTGCGCGGCAGCAACCTGGCTAGCCTGCCGCGATCCAGTAGCTGGCTAGTGACGATTAACGGCGTCGTCGAGGCCGCGTATCTCCTGCGAGACGTCGACCTCGCCGACCGGGCCTATGACCTGCTGCGCAGTCATGCGCACCTGCCGATGCTGGGCGGTCTCGGCGTGACCTGCTTCGGGGCGACCGAGCAGGCGCTTGGCGTTGCCTCGCTTGCCCTGGGGCAGCCGGACAGAGCCATCGACCATCTTCGGGCGGCCGTCCAGCTGAACCAGGCCCTTGGCCACTGGCCCGCCGTGGTGTCGGCCAGGCAACGGCTGGCACAGGCGTTCGCGCACCGCGGACGGCGGGGAGACGAGGAGGCCGCGCACCGCGAACTCGAGATCGCCCGGACCGAGGCCGCGACGCCGGGCAAGACAGCACCGGACCACGTCGCCATGAGAAGCGGCCGTGACACGTTCGCCGAGTGTGAGCGCGTCGGCCGCAAGTGGCGCGTCACTGTGCACGACCGCAGCGTTCTCGTCGAAGACAGCATTGGCATGGTCCACCTCGCCGTGCTGATCGCCAATCCCCGGCAGGAGATCGCGGCCGCCGATCTGGTCGCCGGGCTGACCGGGCTGACCGGGCTCGGAACTGCGACTACCGGTGCCGCAGCGGCGCACCCGGTGCTGGACCGCGAGGCGATCAGCGGGTACCGGAACCGGCTGAAGCAGCTGGATGCTGAAATCGATCAGGCGGTAGCCGGCAGTGACAAGGCAGCCAGCGCCCGCTCGGAGCGCGAATGGCTGCTGGGCCAGCTCGCCACGGCCTCAGGTCTCGCCGGGCGCACCCGATCCTTTCCGGACGAGGCGGAGCGAGCGCGCGTGGCAGTCGGCAAGGCAATTCGGCGGGCCCTCGTGCGCATCAGCGACGCGGACACCGTCATCGGCGAGCACCTGCGGCAGGCGCTGCACACCGGCGTGCGTTGCTCCTACTGGCCGGGCTGAGCCCGCCGATTTATCGTTCCTGCTGGCGGGCGCAGCGACGGCACGGCATGGAACGGGGCGGCACGGGGTGGACCGCCGCATGCATGTAAGCCATTAGGCCAACGAGTGGCGCGTGCAACCACTGCAGCACCGTTCGGCGACGATCAGGAGATCTCATGCCACTGCCCGATACTGTGCGCGCGTCAGCCGCTCGCGGTCTTACGCCATCAACCAGGCGAATCGCTTACCGCTCGCTGGTCACGGCTGCGGTGATCGCGCTCGGGGCGGCAACGGCGGCTCCTGCGATGGCCACCACCGCCCCGTCGATGATCCTCGACGGCAACTCGGTCAATATCGCCGTCCAGGGCCCGAACCACAGCCTGAAGTTCTACTGGGCCGTCGTCGGCACACCCACCTGGCACGCCGAGACGGTGGCCGGGCCGGGAAGCACGTACTCGGCCCCGTCGATGATCCTCGACGGCAACTCGGTCAACATCACCGCGATGGGCCCGGACCACAAGCTGAAGTTCTACTGGGCCGTCGTCGGCACACCCACCTGGCACGCCGAGACGGTGGCCGGGCCGGGAAGCACGTACTCGGCCCCGTCGATGATCCTCGACGGCAACTCCGTCAACATCACCGCGATGGGCCCGGACCACAAGCTGAAGTTCTACTGGGCCGTCGTCGGCACACCCACCTGGCACGCCGAGACGGTGGCCGGGCAGGGAAGCACGTACTCGGCCCCGTCGATGATCCTCGACGGCAACTCCGTCAACATCACCGCAGTCGGCGCGAAACACAAGCTGAAGTTCTACTGGGCCGTCGTCGGCACACCCACCTGGCATCCCGAGACCGTCGCCGGCGGGGCTCGACCTACTCGGCCCCGTCGATGATCCTCGACGGCAACTCCGTCAACATCACCGCAGTCGGACGCGAAAAACAAGCTGAAGTTCTACTGGGCCGTCGTCGGCACACCCACCTGGCATCCCGAGACCGTCGCCGGGCGGGCTAGCACCTACTCGGCCCCGTCGATGATCCTCGACGGCAACTCCGTCAACATCACCGCGGTCGGCGCGAAAAACAAGCTGAAGTTCTACTGGGCCGTCGTCGGCACACCCACCTGGCATCCCGAGACCGTCGCCGGCCGGGGTCGACCTACTCGGCCCCGTCGATGATCCTCGACGGCAACTCCGTCAACATCACCGCGGTCGGCGCGAAAAACAAGCTGAAGTTCTACTGGGCCGTCGTCGGCACACCCACCTGGCATCCCGAGACCGTCGCCGGTCCAGGTTCCGTGCGGTAAGCGCGCGGGGTGGCGGCCCAGATCGTCGTAAGCCACCACAACGGTAGCAAGCCGTACTAAAGCTCACCCCGGGCCTATCAGGCCCGGGGTGAGCGCTGCGGGGGTAGCGGCTCATGGCACGCTGGGGTGCAGGGGGACTCATGCTCACAGCAGAGACAGTCGGCAGCATCCTGCACTTCGAAGGCGACGGACTCCCGGTAACTTCCCTGTATGCGCGCGTCGAGCCGGGCGCGGGCCACAGGGAACTGCACGGCCGGGTCTCGAGCCTGCTGGACGAGATCCGTCCGGCCGCGAAGGATGAGACGGTCGAGCACGAGGGCCGGCTCTCACTTCGCGATGACATCGCCCGCATCAGGGAAGCGCTCGGAGAGGAGCAGTGGCGCCCCGGCGCGATGGCGATCTTCGCCTGCAGCGGTCACGGCCTGTATCAGGAGATCCCGCTCCCGCTGCCGGTGCGCGACCAGGTGATCGTGGACGCCATTCCGTTCTCGCGCCCCATGCTCGCCGTGCTCGAGGAATACGATCGCAGCTGCGTCGCCGTGGTCGATGAGGCCTCAGCGAGGTTGTTTGAGCTGTATCAGGACGAGATGCGGGACCTCGGCGAGATCTCAGATCCGAAGCTGCGCAAGGCGAACTACGCCGCGGGGTCCACCGAATACGGGGTGCACAACAAGACCGAAGAACTACGCAAACGGCATTACCGGCACGTGACGGAGCAGCTGACTGATTTGCTGGCGGCCGACGGCTACGACCTGCTGATCGTGGGCGGCCACGAATACGAGGTCCCGGACTTCATCCAGCAGCTGCCGCGCGATCTGCGGAGCCGGGTCGCCGGGACATTTGCCGTTGACCCCAGCGCGATGCCTCTGGCCGAGCTGCGCAGCAGCGCAACCGCGATCATCGATCGCTTTGAGCTCAGCCGCGACCAGCAGCTGGTAGCCGAGGCGCTCGAGCGGGCCGCGACTGGCGGCCTTGCGGCGCTCGGGCTGCCCGACTGCCTCTGGGCTGGCACTGCTCATGCCATCCAGACTCTGCTTGTGCAGGACGGAGCGTCGGTACCGGGCGTGGTATGCGACGATTCTGGCTGGCTCGCGATGTCCGGGCATACGTGTCCGCTGTGCGGGAAGACCACCCGGTCAACTCCGGACGTTCTCGACGAGCTCGTGCAGGCCGTGGTTGACGACAGCGGCTCCGTCCGGCATGTCCGCGCGGAGACAAGACTGAGCGACGTGGTAACCGCCGCTGAGCTGCGCTTCCCGTTGCCTCCCCGCCCAGGCTTGACACCGCCCAGGCTGACACCGGGCCCTGGCTCACGCCGTGTCAGCCGACCGAGGCGTGCTGAGGCTGGCCCAGCCCATGCCGAGCCGCGCTCACGTCGGCCTCCCCGAGGCCCGCATGAACCAGTTCATGCCACCTGCGGCTGATCGCCGCCGCGACCGGCAGCGTCGTGGTCCCCGACTCGGCGAGGGCCAGATCGATGTCCTTGGTCGCCCAGCGCAGCGCAAAATCCGGCGTCTCGTCGCCGGCCGCGATCTTGGCGAGCTTCGCTTGCGCCGCAGGCGCCTCGAGCGGGCTGCCGTGCAGGGCATCCGCGAGCACCGCATGGTCAATACCGAGGGTGTCGGCCAGGGCCGCCGACTCGGCGATGCCCTCCATGAGGAAGGCCAGCCAGGCGTTCAGCACGAGCTTCAGGCTGCTGCCCGTGCCCGCCTCTCCCAGCCACATGGTCCTGCTGCCGATGGCGCCGAATACCGGCTCGAGCGGCTTCCGAGCCGACTCAGGACCCGAAGCGAGGATGTGCAGATCTCCGGTCTCGGCTGGACCGCGCGTCCCGGACACCGGAGCGTCCACGAACTGCACATCCGGGCGCTGGCGCGCGACAGTCTCGGCGAGCTCGTGGGTAGCCCGTACGCCGATGGTTCCCATCTGCGACCAGATCGCCCGGGACCGGATTGCCTTGAGCATGCCCTGGTCGACAGCTACCGAGGTCACGGCGGGCCCGTCCGGCAGCATCGTGATCACGACATCGGCATTCGCGGCCGCGACGTCCGGACCGGGATGCGCGGTCGCGCCAGCCCCGGTCAGCCGGTCGGCCTTCGCCGACGTGCGGTCCCAGACGTTGACTCTCAGCCCCGCTCGCAGCAGGTTGCGGGCCATCGCGCCGCCCATGGTGCCGAGACCGATGACCGCAACCCGCGGGCGCGCGGCCCCGTTACCGTGTGCCGACCGCGAGGCTCCGTTCGGTCCTGTGCTAGTCACCGCTTCCCCCTGGGTATGGCGGGTATGTCTGACAAGCCCGCACGCCGCGATGGCCGGCAGCGCCACCGGCTCGGAGGTAGCGCAGCCGGCCGTGCAGTCCACGATTACTGACGGCCAGCGCTGGCGTATCCCCCGAACGGCTAGCCCCGACAGCTCTGCATCCTGAAGCCGCCCAGGAGGCCCTCACCATGGAATATCTCGTCGAGATGACAACACACGTTCCGGCTCGAACTCCGCAGGACGCCATCGACGATCTCCGCGCCCGCGAGGCCGCGCGCTCTCGCGAGCTCGCCGCGCAGGGACATCTGCTGCGGCTCTGGCGTCCGCCGCTGCAACCGGGCGAATGGCGCACGCTCGGGCTCTTCGCCGCAGCCGACGAGGGTGAGCTAGAAGATGTGCTCGCCTCGATGCCGCTGCGCGTCTGGCGCACTGATCAGGTCACGCCGCTGTCGCCGCACCCGAACGACCCGGCGATTGCCGAACACTGAGAGGCCGTTCCCCGTCTGTTAGAGACGTTGCTCCCGCACCTGGCGCTTGATGCGGGCCAGCATCGCCGCCATGCCGCGCAGCCGAAGCGGGCTGACCAGATCCTGCAGCCCGAGCTGGCTGGAGAACTCCGCTGGCGTAGTCAGCACCTCCTCGGCCGTCAGGCCGTCGAGCCCGGCATGCAGGATGCTCGCGAAGCCGCGGGTCGTTGGTGCCTCGGCGGGCGCGTCGAAGAAGAGATGAACGATGCCACCCGCGTCGACCTCGACGGCGAGGAACAGCGGCGTCTGGCACTCGGGCACGGGCTCGAGCAGCTCGCGATGGTCGGCGAGCCGGGCAGGCAGGGACGGCAGCTCGCGGGAGAATTCCAGGAGGAGCTGCAGCCGGTCGCCATCGGGGAGGGCGGTGAAGTCCTCGGCGATCTCCTGCAGCCGCGGGTTAAGCGTCTCGGCTGTCACGGATTCGCACCTCGGCTGATGGGAACCCGGACGCTGTTGCCCCACTCGGTCCATGACCCGTCGTAGTTGCGCACATGCGGATAGCCCATGAGGTGGTGCAGGACGAACCAGGTGTGGCTGGACCGCTCGCCGATCCGGCAGTAGACGACCACGTCGTCCTCCGGGCGGAGTCCTACCTCCCCCGCGTAGATCGCGTCGAGCTCGGCGCGGGGCCGGAAGGTAGCGTCCTCGGCCGCAGCGCGTGCCCAGGGAACGCTGCTGGCACCAGGGATGTGGCCGCCGCGGACCGCCCCTTCCTGCGGGTAGTCCGGCATGTGCAGAAGCTCGCCGGTGTACTCACCGGGCGAGCGCACGTCGATCATCGGCTTGCCGAGATGATCAAGGACGTCGGCCCTGAACGCCCGGATCGGCGCGTCCTGGCGCTCGATAACCGGGTAGTCGGTCCGGGCCCGCTGCGGCGTCTCGGTGCTCACTGGCCGCCCCTCGGCGATCCACTTCGTCCGGCCGCCGTCCAGAAGGCGCACGTCCGGGTGACCGAACAGCGTGCAGACCCACAGCGCGTAGGCCGCCCACCAGTTGTTCCTGTCGCCGTAGAGCACCAGCGTGGAGTCCCGGCTGATGCCCTTCTCCGACATCAGCCGCGCGAAACCTGCACCGTCGACGTAGTCGCGGCTGACCGGGTCGTTGAGCTCGGTGTGCCAGTCGAGCTTGACCGCTCCCGGAATGTGGCCAGTCTCGTAGAGCAGCACGTCCTCGTCGGATTCCGCCACCACCAGGCCAGGCTCATCTAGGTGCTCAGCCACCCACTCGGTCGTGACGAGTCTCTCGGGATGGGCATAATCCTGGAACTTCGGTGCGGAATCGTACGGCAGCACCACAGTCTCCTCACATCGTGTCGATATCGGCCCGTATGCGGCCGCTCTAGCCGCCGCGGGCCCGCGGCGGCGTCATCTAAGCCATGCCCCCGCTTGCCGGCTAAAACGCAGCCACTCCGCTCAGTCTTCCCGATAGCGGGAGCGGCCTGGGTGGCACTCTTGGCACATGGCAACTGACGAGCGCGACCGGCTCCGCGCATTCGCCCTGCGCGTGTGGGGCTACCGGCAGGGCGAACTGGTCTCGCTGATGATTCACCTGGGCGATCGCCTCGGGCTGTACCGCGCCATGACGGGCCAGGGTCCGATGACTGCGGCCTCTCTTGCGGCCGCGACCGGGCTTCAGGAGCGCTGGCTGCTGGAGTGGCTTCGCGGCCAGGCCGCGGCTGGCCTGATCGACACGCCGGACGGCAAGGTCTTCGAGCTCGGTCCGGAGGCCGTGGCGGTCCTGGCGGACGACCGGGAGAGCCTGTGGTTCGCCGCCGGAGCATTCGCCGGGGGCGTCGCACCACCGGACGTGGTGGACCAGCTAGCCGGTGCCTTCCGGTCGGGAATCGGGCTGGCCTATGAGGATCTCGGGCCGGCCGGCGCCCTCTCGGTGGAGCGCATGACAGAGCCGTGGACCAGGCTCGCCCTGGTGCCGACGATCCTGCCTGCCCTGGACGGGGTGGTCGATCGGCTGCGAGCCGGTGCCCTGGTCGCGGACGTGGGCTGCGGCTCGGGTGTCGCGCTGTGCACAATGGCGGCCGCGTTCCCGTCCTCACAGTTTGAGGGCCTGGATCCGTCGCGGCATGCGATCGACCGTGCGCGCGCTAAGGCGGCGGGCGCCGGGCTAGGGAACGTGAAATTCCGCACGGCCAGCGCCGACGACCTGCCGCACGACAACCGCTACGACCTTGTCATGACACTTGACTGCCTCCACGACATGCCTCACCCGGCGGATGCCGCAGCCGCCATCCGGCGCGCCATCCGGCCCGGCGGCACGTGGCTCATCAAGGACATCCGCTCGGGCGCAGCCTGGCAGGACAACCTCCGCAACCCCCTACTCGCCATGATGTACGGGATCTCGGTGAGCAGCTGCATGTCGTCGGGCCTGTCGGAGCCGGGCGGAGCGGGACTCGGGACCCTGGGCCTTTATCCCGAGCTGGCCGAGCGGATGTGCCAGGAGGCTGGCTTCTCCCGGTTCACCCGGCATGACATCGATGACCCGGTGAACTTCTACTACGAAGTGCGGCCGTGATCGGCCGCCGCCGGTGACCGTACAGTCACTCCAGGCACAGGCAGAACGGGTGCCCGGCCGGATCGAGGAACACCCGGAAGGTTGTGCCGGGCTGGTGGGAGTGCTTGGTCGCGCCAAGATCGATCACAGCTTTCTCGGCCGCGTCGAGGTCGTCGACGACCACGTCGAGGTGCATTTGCTGCGGCACCTCCTGGGCCGGCCACTCCGGCGGGGTATAGCCCTCGACCGGCTGGAAGGAGATGCACTGACCGTAATCCGCCCGGATGTCGACCCAGTCGTCGGGGGAAGCGGAAGGCTCCACCTTCCAGTCCAGGAGCGTGCCGTAGAACGCCGCGAGCGCGTTCGCATCGGGACAGTCGATGACGATGCTTGGAAAGCGTGCGATAGCCATGGCGGCAGCGTACGCGCGATTGCGGACGAAACTCGTCCGCATCTGCGGGACGGCGGCCCGAAGGACCCAACCGTGCAACTGCCGCTTGATGCCGCGCGGAGTGACACTCTAATGTCTGCGTTGTGGACATCGATCAAGGATCTGGCCAGCCATTCTTCCCTGGCCAGCCATTCTTCCCTGGCCAGCCGGGTGTTCCGGGCGACCCGGGATTCCCTGGGGCCATGGGCCCGGGTCCCGACTTTCCTGCGCCTGGCTTCCCGACCGCCTCCGACTTTCCCACCGCGCCCGGCTTCCCGACCGCGCCCGGCTTCCCGACCGCGCCCGGCTTCCCCGGCTGGCAGGCTCAGCGAAGGTCGGGGATGCCAGTCAGCGGACTCGGCGGCTTGATCATCGTGGTTATTCTTGCGCTGATTGCCCTCATCGCGTTCGCGACGATTGCCTCGCGCGGGCCGTCGGTGAATCCCTCTGGCCCGTGCAACGGCGGACCCGTTATGGGCGCAGCCGGTCAGCCAGTCGGCAACGGGAACTATCGGTTCGAGTGCGTTGACGGCGGATCAACAATCGTGCATCTGGGAAACTAGGCCCCCAGCCGAAACTCAGGTGCACTGTCGCGACGGGCGGAGCTAACCTCAGCCGATGGCTGACAGGCATTCGACGGTGCAGATCGGGCTGCTGGCTGACTATCCGGATCTCATCGCCGCAGTCGGCCAGTTGCGATGGCAAGACTGGGGCCACGAGCCCGAGCCCACGGACTTGTCGTGGTGGGTCGACGTCACGGCGAGCGAGTCCGGGCGCACAGACCTGCCGGTCACCTTCGTCGCCATCGACCCGGCCGGATCTGCCGCCGGCGCAGTGGGACTCGGCCGCTTCGAGCCCGACGAGCGCCGCGATCGGTCACCGTGGGTAATGGGCATGATCGTCCGGCCGGAGTTGCGCGGCTGCGGCATCGGCCGCCGGCTGCTGGCCGCCGTTTCCGGCTGGGCGGCCGGGCATGACTACGAGCGTCTGTGGGTCGCTACCGGTGACTATGCTGTCGGCTTTTACCAGGCCTGCGGGTGGACGGTGACGGAGACATTCGAGCGGCCCGACGAAACGGTGATCGCCCTGACCACTGCTAGTCGATGCATTGCCCGTTAACGTACACGCCGCCCTGGCTGGAACAGGCGTTCTGGTGCGCAACGTTGTGATCGTGGACGGCGATGGCGACGTACGCGATGCCGGCAATGACCGCTCCTGCGATCCAGATGATGAAGGCCGCGACCACCACGTTGCGGATCTGCCGCAGGTACCTCTCGCTCACTGTCTCTTCTGGCTTTGAAGGCGGGGTCGGTCCGGTCGTGCGCGGCGGTTCCGGCGAAGCAGGCGGGGGCACCGGCGGAGGTTCTACGTCCTGAATGCTCACGTCGATCTGCCTCCCTGGTTCCTCCTGATATGTGAACGTGAAGCTACCAGTTGCGGCTTACGCGATTAATCCGTCGGCTCGGGTGAGTGCGTTCGGCCGAGAAGCATCTGCGCCCGAATCTGCACGGTGGCGGTAGCCACAGCGACCACTGCGCCTGCCTCGTCGATCAGCTCTCCGGCGAGGAAGCCCACGTCCTTGCCGCGCCGCACCACACGCCCTCGCCCGAGTAGCCGACCTGGCCGGGCCAGGCCGGAGGAACTGGACATGCAAGTCTGTCGTCGGGGCGAAGTCACCCGGGTTAAGGCCAGCCACGAGCGCGGGTCCCATCGTGTCGTCCAGCATCGCGGCCAGGAAGCCGCCCTGAATGAAACCGGCCGGATTTACAAACGCCTCGCTGGCAGTGAACGCGACCTCGATCGTTCCGTCCTCCGGGCTGACGGAAACGAGCTCCCAGCCGAGCGTGACCGCCGCGGCCGGAAGCGGCATCCTGCCTTCCATGGCGTCCCAGAACGGGCCTACGCGCCGCATGCCAGTCAGCATTGCGCGCGCCTCTGACAGTCACGTGACTCTCAGAGCTCGACCATGACTCTCGACGTCAAGACAGCGCGGCTCATCACTCGGCCGGCAGCACTAGGCGGCCAGCACTGTCACGTCCGACAGCGATGACGTCGGTCACCGCATCAGTCGGCAGCGCGCCATAGATGTGCGGGAACATCTCCCCTCCGGGCCCGCCCGCCTCGTCGCGAACCGGAGCCGGGACCCTCTCGGTGTCGATCACCAGCACGACCAGGTCATCGGCGTCCGCGTACAGCAAGTCGGCAACCGCGCGCAGCTGATCACGCCGCGAGCAGTGAATGAAGCCCTCCTCGTTCAGCGTCACCCCGAGGGTGGACATCCGGTACTCGCCGGCCTGGACCGCCGCAAGCCACGTGGCCCGGTCAGTGAGATGAAAGAGCTCCGGCATCTACGGCCCGTACTTGATCACGGTTGTCCCGTCAGTCGACTCCCGGGCGCCGGGGATGATCGCCGTCGCGAGCGTGCCCATCCGATAACTGTAGGGCGCGGCTAAGGGCGGCAGCGGCAGCGACCACCGCTGGCGGCACCGCCCGCCGGGCGCGAAGGTCGAGCTCGTTGTTGAGCGTGACCGCAGAGTTGATCAGCGACAGGTGCGTGAAGGCCTGCGGGAAGTTGCCCAGCTGTTCGCCCGTCGAGCCGATCTCTTCGGAGAACAAGCCGAGATGATTTCCGTAGGTGAACATCTTCTCGAACGTGAGGATGGCATCATCGAGCCGTCCGGCCCTGGCCAGCGCGTCGACATACAGGAACGTGCACAGCGAGAACGTGCCCTCGTCGCCATGCAGCCCGTCCGGCGAAGCCCCAGGGTTGTACCGGTACACCAGGCTGTCAGAGACCAGCTCACGGTCCATGGCATCTAGCGTCGACAGCCACATCGGGTCGGTCGGCGAGATGAATCCTTGCAGCGGCATGAACAGCAGCGAGGAGTCGAGCACGTCGCTTTCGTAGTGCTGAGTGAACGCCCCAACTTTGTCATTCCAGCCGCGGCTCATGATCTGGTTGTAGAGCCGGTCGCGCTCGACGGCCCATTTGATGACATTGGCCGGTTTGCCGTTGCGCTCGGCCATCCTGAGCGCGCGGTCCAGTGCCACCCAGCACTGGAACCGGCCGTAGGTGAAGTCCTTCCGCCCGCCGCGGGTCTCCCAGACTCCCTCATCGGGCTGATCCCAGTTGTCGGCGACCCAGTCGGTGATCCCGGTGAATGCCAGCCAGCCCTTGTGGGCGATCGGCAGCCCGCAGTCCGCGCCCGCCTGGATCGCGTCTGCTGCCTCGCCGTAAATGTCGAGCTGGAGCTGGTCGGCAGCGCCGTTCCCGATCCGGACCGGACGTGATCCGCGCCAGCCTTCGAAGTGGTCAAGGACTTCTTCGTCGAGATCGGACGAACCGTCGACCCGGTACATGATCTTCATCGGGCTGGCGCCATTGCGGTTGGCGCTGCCGTCCAGTACCCGGTCCCGCAGCCAGGTGCCGAACTTGGCCGCTTCCTCCAGGTAGCCCAGGTTCTCCAGGGCGTGCATGGCCAGCGAGCCGTCCCTGATCCAGGTGTACCGGTAGTCCCAGTTCCGCTCCCCGCCTGCCTGCTCGGGCAGGCCGAAGGTTGCCGCCGCGACTGGCGCGCCGGTCGGCTCGTACGTGAGCAGCTTCAGGGTCATCGCCGAGCGGATGACCATCTCCCGCCACCGGCAGGCGTATGTGGAGCGGTTCAGCCAGGCCTTCCAGTACGCGGCTGTGTCACTGGCCAGCCGCTGCAGTTCAGCAGGCGGCAGCGCCTGCGGGCTGCCGCCCATGGACTCCAGGACGATGCCGCGTCCGCTCTCGCCCTCGCGCATCGTGAAGGTAGCGCGCAGCCCGTCACCAGCGCGCTCCACGCCTGCGCCATCGTCTCGTGCGCGCCGGCCAGCCGAATGGAGAGTCAGCTCCATTCCGTTCGAGCTGCGGAAGACCGCTCCCGCGTCGGTGAGATCTACGGTGTGGCTTGCGCGGCCATAGTCGAACCGCGGCTGGACCTCCGCCACGAACTGCATCGTCCCGCGGGCGACCCGCAGGAAACGGACCAGCCGGTGCCGGTCGGTCGGCGCCCCCTCGATGACCGGCATGAAGTCCACGACCTCGCCGACACCGTCCGGGGTCATGAAGCGCGTCATGAGCATTGCGGTGTTCGGGAAGTACAGCTGCTTGGTGACGTAATTATCAGCTGCCGGCCTGATCCGGAAATAGCCACCTTTCTCGGCATCCAGTAGCGACGCGAAAACGGTCGGCGAGTCGAAGCGCGGACAACAGAAGAAGTCGATGGTGCCGTCGGTGCACACCAGCGCTGTAGTCTGCAGGTCGCCAATAAGTCCGTGATCACTGATGCTCGGGTACCGATCCATCGCTGCCTCCCCCTGACGCTGACATACGCAATGTCGCAGCTACGAGGGCCCGGACGCATCACCCGGCCAGGATGATGCTGGCGGCGCTGCGGCCATTAGCTCGGCCTGTGCAGACCAAACCGGGCCCTTCAGCGCGTGACAAGGCGCGGCAGGTTTGGCTGGCCAACGGGCTCTCCCCGGACATATTCCAGAGCGCTCGCGGCCGTAAGAGAGCGGCCGTATGCCGATGCGCGCTCGAACGGAGTGTCGCCCATGCGAGCGCGCAGCGCGGCCAGCACATTTTCGCCGTGAGGGGCGCGGGGCACATAGGCCTGCAGCCAGCCGCTGCCCTTGGCCTCAAGCAGCGCGCTGGCGGCGGCCAGCAGGGTGGCGCCCCGCTCCGGGTGGTCCTGCCGCGCCGCAAGGTCGGCCAGCGCCTCTAGGTAGTAGGCCAGGCTCGGCTCGTCTCCCGCCTCGGCCGCCAGCGAAAGGCCCTGGCGCACCAGGTCCTCAGCGTCGCTCATATCGCCAGCGGCATGGCGGCTGAGGGCCAGGTCGTAGAGCGACACAAGGATCGTGAACCGGTCGGCGGCGCTGTGCGCCGCGCTCAGACCATCGGTGAAGAGGTCCGCGGCTTGGCGATGATCTCCCTGATCTAGCCGGATCTGACCGAGGAAGTTGGCCGCGAGCGCGACATCGAGCAGGTAATGCAAGCGCTCCGGCTCGGTCAGCTGCTGGTCGGCCATCTTACGCAGCTCGCTGATCGTCTGCTCGAGCAGTCCGATGGCTATCGCAACCTGGTGCTGAGCGGCCAGCACACGGCCGAGGACGGCCGCAGTCAGGCCAAGGCCCAGGCGGTCCCCAGCTTCGCGGTACAGCGGAAGGCTCTGCTTGAGCAGGCGCCGGGCCCGGGCCTGGTCGCCGCCGGCGAAGTGCGCAAAGCCGGCGCCGCTCAGCGCTAGGGCCCGCTGGTGCGACGGCAGGACAGCGCTAGCCGACAAGATCTTGTCGGCGTGACGCACCAGTTCTTCTGCGTGGCCGTGCAGCCACCAGAATCTCCATGTCGCCCAGATCAGGTCGAGCGCTGGTCCGGGTCGGCCTCGCGCGAGCAGCCATGACAGCGCAGCGCTGATGTTGTCATGCCGTGTCTCTAGCCGGTTCAGCCAGGCCAGCTGCCCACTCCCGTGGAGTTCGGCCTCGCCGGGCTTGACGAGGGCCAGGAAATAGGCCGCGTGCCTGTCGTGCACGTCGTCCCAGTCGCCGCTGTCACGCAAGCGGTCCAGCGCATATTCCCTGACGGTTTCCAGCAGCCTGAACCGTGGCTCGTCGTCGCGCGGTTCCGGCCGGACCAGGCTGCTGGCCACCAGCGAACTCAGCGTGGCCATCACCTCAGCCGGAACATCCGCCGCCCCCGCCCTGGCGCGGTCGCCGCAGATCGCCGTGGCAGCCGGCAAGCCGAAGGTCCCGGCGAACACGCCCAGGCGGGCGAACAGCGCCTTCTGGGCGGCGGACAGCAGGCTGAAGCTCCAGTCCAGGGTGTTCCTGAGCGTCCGTTGTCGCTCGGGCAGGTCACGCGGTCCGCTGGCCAGCACGCTCATCCGGTCGTCGAGCCGGGCCAGTAGGGCCTGGGCTGGTAGCAGCCTGATCCACGGCGCAGCCAGCTCGATGGCCAACGGCAGGCCGTCCAGGGCACGGCAGATCCCGGCGATCGCCTGGGCGTTGCGGGTCGTCAGCTCGAAGCCGGGCGCCGCAGCGCGGGCGCGCGCTACGAACAGCTGGACCGATGAGTACCGCTGCAAGTGCAGGACATCGAATACGCCCTCGGCCGGCGGGACCGAGAGCGGTGGCACCTGGATCTCGTACTCACCGGTCAGCTGGAGCACCGTCCGGCTCGTGACCAGCACCACCAGGCCGGGTGCCGCGGCCAGGAGCTCGGCGGCCAGTGGAGCAGCGTCCGCCACCTGCTCGAAATTGTCCAGGAGCAGCAGCAGCCGCTTCGAGCGCAAGTACGACACGATGTCGGTAGCGAGCCTGTCGCCTGAGCTGTTCAGACCGAGCTGAGATGCGATCGCAGCCGGCACCAGGTCGGCGGCGGAGACAGCGGCGAGATCGACAAAACGGACTCCGTCCGGAAACCGCGGGCCAAGCCTGGATGCGGCCTCCACCGCGAGCCGGGTCTTGCCGACGCCGCCCGGACCAGTAAAGGTGATCAGTCGCACGCCCTGCACCGTTACCAGCTCTTCGACCTGGGCGCCCTCCCACTGCCGATCGACCAGCGGAGTCGTGGGCGCCGGAAGCCGGCCGGCCGAGACTCGATCGGGCCTGCCGTCTGGCTCGCGAGTCATCTCGAACCGCTCGCTCAGCAGGGTGGCAAGGTCGTCCTCGACCTGGCGCTGCAGCTGAGCGGCGTCAGAGAAGCGCTGGTAGGAGACGCTGCCCTCCGCTTCGATCTGAGTGAGCATCTCCGCAAGACGGGACTCGCGGCCCTGCCCCGGCGACTTGACGTAGATGAGCCTGGGCATCCCGGCCGACAAGCGGTACTCGTCCTCGATCCCCGAGATCTCCTGCCCTTGCTGCACCCAGCCGTATCTCTGCCAGTAGATCCCGATGAAGATCTGGCTCTGGGCCAGGTACGCACGGTAAACCTCACGTGGAGGGTGCGGCCGGGCGCCTAGTTCGAACATCACCGGCACCAGCCGGAGCCGCGCCACGGCATCCCGCACGGCCTGACGCTCGGCGGCAAGTTCCTCGAGTGTCGAGCTGACGAACACCCGGACCCGCTGATCGGGTGTGTGGATGAACGAGTCCGGACGGACCTCGGCGGGCCCGAGCGTGCTTGCGGCCATCGGAGATCACCCGCTCTGGCGCCGGATGGCCGGATACCACCAGCTGATGGTGGACCGTACGGCGGCCATGCAGCCCGGATGAGACTCGACCGCAAGCCCGGCCGCGAGCACGGCGGTCAGCGCGGGTACCAGGTAGACCGGCAGCACGATCGCGCCCATGAACACCAGGCCGAGCGCCGCCATCGCCGTTGCGATGCGGGTCGCACGGGCGCACCGGGACCGCTTGCGTGACGGCAGCCATGCGCTGGCCAGCATGTAGACGCTGACGCCTCCATAGAGCGCTGCCCTGGGCCCGATCCCGATCGTCGATGCGCCGTCTGCCGCCAGGATCGCGATGTGCAGGCCCGCGCTTCCGGCCGCGATTCCCGCCACGATCGGCAGGTTGAGTGCGGTGAACCCGGCGACCGTGCGCGGGCCGTCGAGGGCTTTCAGGTCAGTCCCGGTCAGCCAGGCCCGCCACAGTACTGCGAGTGTCAGCAGTGCCGCGGCCAGGACCACTGCGAGTTGCAGGCTCCATGGCCGCTCTGCCGCGGCGCTGATAAGCCGGGCAACGGACTCGCCCAGCACGATCAGCACGAAGATCTGGAACCGGTCGGCCAGGTGCGAGGTGTTCACCGGCACCCGGCGCTGCGGCGATGTCATCGCCATCGCGCCGACCGCGTCGCTGAGCAGCCCGGCCGCCCAGAACGCGTACCTGGCCGGCCCGGTTACCGCCAGCGAGCTGAGCCAGAGGGCGCCGCCAGCGCTGAAGAAGATCAGGTAGCGCGTGTACAACGCCCTCGTAGCGGGGAGGTGCCGCCGGGCCCGCGCGTACAGCGCCAGCTGCACTGCCCGCAGGGAACCGAAGAAGACCACGAAGCCGGCCGTGTCGCCAGCCAGCGCACGGGGGGTGCTGACGGCCAGGCCGACGCACAGCAGGATGGCGGTCAGGAACGCCACGCGATGCGGGGTGTCCTCCGACTCGTGCCGGTCGGCATAGAACGTCAGCTGCACCCACAGCCACCAGATCGACGTGAACAGGATGGCGAACCGGGCCAGCGCGCTCAGACCAGGGTGGTCCTGAAAGGCCCCCGCGAGCTGGCCGACGGCGCCGGCAAACACCAGGTCGAAGAACAGCTCCAGCCAGCTCGCGCGGCGCTCCTCTAGGTCGTGGCCGTTGGCAGTGCGCAGTGGCGGCGGGCTGACACGGACGGTGTGGGGTCCGATGGCGGCGATCCGGCCCGTCACTGACTTGTGGTGAGCGACGTCGCCGCGGGTGGCCGTGGCGGCAGGCATGGACGTACCTCTCTACTGGAAGGGAACGGGCAGGAGCCGGCGCACCCTCCGGGCGCGCCGGCTTGGGTCGTCAGTGGTCGTGCGCATCGCCGCCGCGGGCGGCCAGGACCCGGGTCAGGTCGCGGAGCCGCGGCGGTACGTCATCAGCGTCGAGGGAGGCCTCGATGAGCACCGGCCGACCCGCAGCGGTGTGGTTGTTCGCTTCGCAGAGGGCCCAGGCCAGCTCGTGCGAGGTACCCGCATGAAGCGCGACTGCGGACGAGGCCGGGCCGACCGTCGCGGGCAGCATTGTCCAGTCCCAGGCCGGGATCTTGTGGTATCCGGCCTCCGCATGGCCGATGGCGCGCTCGGTCGTGTAGCCGTGGTTGTTCAGCACGATGATGACCGGTGCCAGGCCCTGGGCGAGCAGCGTGCCGAGCTCGGGTGCCGTCTGCTGCATGGCACCATCACCCGCGATCAGGATCACCCGCCGGTCCGGTGCGCCTAGTGAGGCGCCGACCGCGGCAGGCAGGGCCCAGCCGATCGAGGCCCACAGCGGCTGCCCGATCAGCCGGGACCTGTCGGGCAGCGTCAGGCTCGCAGCGCCGTAGAACGCGGTGCCCTGGTCGGCGATGATCAGGTCACCGGGCGCCACGAAGTCCTGCACGCTTGCCCAGAGTCGCCGCTGGGTAAGCTGCCCGTCGGCCGAGGCCGGAGCGGCGGCTTCGTCATCGGCCCGAGCGGCCTGGATGCCCGAGAAGTCCGGGCGGGACTGCACGTGGCTTGCCGCGACGACGCGTGTCAGCACGGCCACCGTGGTGCGCAGATCGAGGCCGGGATAGCTGACCGCGCCCACGCTGGCGTGGTCGGCGGACAGGTCGATCCGGCCCGCCGCGGGCAGCTGGTGGGTACCGCCGCCGGTGACGGTGTCGGCAAGGGTGACGCCGACGGTGATCAGCACGTCGGAGTCCTCGACTACCAGCCGGGTCGCCTTCGCTGACGCCGCGCCAGCATAGAGCCCAGCAAACCGCGGGCCTGACTCGCTGATGTCACCTTTCGCCATCGACAGTACGGCGACTGGCAGGTCGGCGGCGCTGACAAGGGCGGCAACCTCTGCGGACAGCTGGTACCGGGCGGGCAGGTGCCCGACCAGCACGGCGGCCGTTCTCGCGGCGTCAAGCAGCCGGGTGGCGTGGCTGGTGAATGCGCGCAGGATCTCCGCGGTCGGCGCCTCCCCGGACAAGGCAGGCCGCAGCGGACCGGCCGGCGCAGCTATGGGCGCGCCACCGACGTCGGCCGGGATCGCCAGGTACACCGGCTGGGACTCGCGCAGCGCGGTCGCGATGACCCGGTCGATCTCCGTACCGGCATTGTCTGGCCGCAGGTCGGCTTGGGCCGCGGTGATCCCGGATGCCATCGTGGCGAATTGATCGAAGCCGGCACCCGGCAGGTTGTGGTGCAACGGCGTGCCGTCGCGGCGGGCCGCCAGGGACGGGGTGCCGACGATGTGTACCACGGGCACAGACTCGGCGCAGGCACCCGCGACCGCGTTCAGCGCGGACAGCTCGCCGACGCCGAAGGTGGTGATCAGCGCGCCGAGACCGCGCAGGCGGGCGTAGCTGTCGGCGGCATATCCGGCGCCCAGCTCGGATGCCATGCCGATCCAGGACATGCTCGGCTGGCCTGCGACGGCGTCGAGCAGGCGCAGGTTGTAGTCGCCGGGCACACCGAACACCGACACCACGCCGGCTTCGGCGAGACGGCTGAGGAGGTACCCGGCCACCGTGGTGGTTGCCGGCACCGCGGTGCGTCGAATTGAGCGGGCTGGTTCCTTCGTGGCTGACGTGTTCATTACTCCGTTCCCCTTATGAGTGCGGTAGATCGCGTTGTCGACGCTACGGACGACAAGGTCTGCGCGAATCCGCTGAGCCCACCGAGTTCTGCGGTGCCTGACCTGCAGGGCTGCCCTCGGGTATCAGTAGAATTACGGAGCCGGAGTCCGTTATCGGATGTCAGGCGCCGGAAAGGTGACGGACCAGCTCCGTCCGGGTGCGCACGCCGAGCTTGCGGTAGATCGACGCGACGTGTGTCTCGACAGTGCGCACACTCACGAACAGCGCCATCGCGACCTCCCGGTTAGTGGCGCCGCCGCCGATTAGGTCCGCGACTCGCTGCTCCGTGGCGGTGAGCTCGGTCCCGGACCGAGCAGCCGCGACGCGAGGCAGCTCGTGCTCGATCTGCGCGGTCAGGGGCCGATGACCGCATTCTGTGGCCAGGAGGAGCGCGCGAAGCAGCACGCTGCGGGCCTCCTTCCTGGCCTTACGGCGCCGTTCGATCCGGCCCAGCACGAGCAGGCTGCGGGCTAGCTCGGCGCGAAGCGGGGACGCACCGTATGCGGCGACCGCGGCGCGGGCCGATTCCGCCGCGGCATCGAGATCACGTTGCTGAGCGAGCACGAACGCGTCGATCCGGTCTCCGTCGCCCAGCAGGGCCGGACGGCTTAGCTGCAGGCCCAGCTCACGTAGCCAGGATGCGATCTGCTTGGCATCATCGACCCGGCCGACCGCGACGTAAGCTTCAGCCAGCACTGGGTCGATACGGTCGCGCAGGCCGGGATCGCGCCATTCCATCTGGTCCGCGTGCTCGGCCGCCCGCTCGAGGTGGTGCACCACAGCCCCGGCGTCGCCACGCCAAGCGCTAACCTTGCCGCGCACGCACGCCCCGGTAAAGCGCTCCACCGTCGCCTTTGACGCATCGTCCGGCAGGTGCAGGTCGGCCAGACGGACCGCCTCGTCGAGCTTGCCTGTGCCGATCAGCAGCTCGCATCGCGGCTTCAGGTGCCACGCCGACAACGGCCAATCATGCCATTGTGCGACCGCGTGCTCCGCTTCCAGCACCGTCGCCGCGGCCCCGAAATCGCCGGCCAGTTCCTCGACCGAAGCCAGATAGGACAGGAAGATTGACTGCGGGTAGTCGTCGCCAGCTGCCCTCGCCCGGTCAATGCTTCGCCCGAGCGCGGCCCTGGCGGTGGCCAGGTCTTCGATGAACGTCGACCAGATGCCGCGGTGCAGGTCCGCGGTGTCGTACAGCTGGACCGCGGAAAGGTCGGCCTCCAGCGTCGCAGCACGCTCGAGGATTGTCGTGTCTAGGCCTTCGGCCGCGTGCACCTTAGCCACTGCCAGGTTGATCAGCGCCCGGTGCAAGGCAGGAACGGCGGCCGGCCCGGCCTGCTCCGCGCAGCTGATCGCCTCGATCGCAGCTACCCGGCGGCCACCCTGAATGCCATAGGAATAGTCCGAAGCCAGCGCGAGCACAAGTGCACGTCGGCGCGGATCATCACCCGCGTGCTCGACGGCACGCGCGACGGTCGCCGTCGCCGCGGCTGAGCCATGAACGAGGTCGGCCATGTCGAGCAGCATCGGCAGGGCGCGCTCCAGGTCCGCCGTGCTGAGCCGGTCGATGTCGAGCGCCTCGAGCTGCTCGAGCGACGCACCGACCTCGCCGGCCAGGAACAGCATCCTGCCCGCCTGGATCCGGCGGCGCACCCGCGCGGCGTCGTCCGCCACGGGCGTGAAGCTAACGGCCTGCAACGCGAACTGCGCCGCGGCCGCATTACCGGCCCGGGCATGCGCAGCGTCCGCGGCCGCATCCAGCGCGTCAGCGACCGCCGGATCCGGGCCGGTGCCGGCGGCCAGCGCGGCGAAGTGCGCGCGACGCTCTGGGTCGGCGGACGCATCTGCAAGCTGGCGATACAGCTGTCCGCGGCGGCCCGGCGGCAGCGCGTGCACGGCAGCCGCCGCGATCAGCGGGTGTGACACCGCGATTCGGTCCGCGCTTTCGATCAGCACGCCGGCCAGCACGGCGTCATCGACCGCGGCGGCAGGATTGTCAAGGTGGCTGAGCATCGGCAGTACCTCGGGCAGCCTGATCCGGCCCGCCGCCGCTACCACGGCGAGCGCCTCTGCGGCCGCGGCGCTGAGTGAGCGGGACAGCCGCTCGGTCAGGCTGAGCGCCAGCGGGGGCACCGTCGTTTCCCCAGTCTCCAGGCTGGCCAGGATCTCCTTGGCCCAGAACGGATTGCCTCGGGACTGCCGCGTTACGAGGCTTGCCTGAGCAGTCGTGACGAAGTCCGGCAGCAGATCCTGGATCTGCCACATGTCCAGCGGGGCGAGGTCGATGACCTCTGCGGCGGGCAGAGCCGTGAGCAGGGTCCGCCAGGTGCGCGGAGGCGGCGGTTCTCCGACTGTGACCGGATCGGCCGATGTTGCCGTGCGGGCCGCCAGCAGCAGTGTCAGCGCTCCGTCGGTAATCCGCCGGAGCGCGAACGCCAGTGCCTCGACGCTGGCGTCGTCCAGCCACTGCACGTCATCAACCGCAACGAGCACCGGCCCTCTGGACGCGCAGGCACGCAGCGCAGCCAGCACAGCCAGCCCGACGGCGTGCGCAGTGGGCGGCTGCGACCCGGCAGATCGCAACAGCAGCGCCACCTCCAGGGCGTCTAGCTGCGGCGCCGGGATCTCGGCGGTTACCTCTGGCAACACCTCCACCAGCAAATCCGACAGCCCGGCGAAGGACATGTCGGTCTCGCCCGCCGAAGGCTCGGTACGCAGGATCCGGTGGCCGGCTTCCTGCGCGGCCCCGACGCCGCTGCGCCACAGCGTCGACTTGCCCGCGCCGGCTTCGCCCTGCAGCGCAAGAACGGCGGGGAATGTCCGGGCACTCAGCGCAAAATCGCGCACCCGGCGCCATTCGGCCTGGCGCACGATCCCGCTGCCATCGGCAGCCACAGTCACATCTCACCACAGCAGCCGAAAAGTGGAAGCTCTGCCGCATCCGGTAACGCGAGCAACTGGTCCAGCGGCCTCAGTAGTTCCACGTATACGGCTGCGGGAGCTCCGTATCCGCGCTCTCGAAATCTCCGCACCCGGCCCCGATTTCGCCGCCGCGCTTCCTCCCTACCGTCGTATCCGTAAGCGAACTTAGCCGCGGCTCCCTGAGCAGAAACACTGCCAGTCGCGGACGTCGCAGAACGGAGAGGGAAATGGCCAGCTGGATCTGGCTCAACGTCCCGCTGATGGCAGTGTTCTTCCTCGCCACTGCCGGGATCCCGCTATGGCTGGTGCTCAAGCGACCCGACAGGGCGCCCGGCGAGCATCAGCCGTCGGCAGCCGCCAAGGTGCACGCGTCCGCCGGGGAACCTGCGGACTCACAGAAGATGCGCCCCGGTCGCGAGCTACAGCTCACGCACTAAGGCGCCATCCTGGGTGCGACAGGCGGATTAGGAGTTATCACGATCGGGGCGCTGGTGGAATTCTCAGTGAGGCTGGCCGGCCTAGCCAGCTCGCGATACCGGCAACGACTCCCGGGCTCAGCGGCCCGATGGTGTGCACGACCGCTGGGCTGGCTGCGGCCCACAAGCCGATCGACGTCTTCGAGGCGACGAGCAGCTTGGTGCCAGCCGGGTTCCAGGCCATCGGGAACCATCCGGCAGGTAGCAGCTTTCGCTTCCCGTTGCTGCTGATTGCCTCAGCTTTGAGCGGCCAGGAGGTCACGACGAGGTCAGGGGCATTAGCCGACCAGACCAGGCTGTCGGGGTTAGCGAAGCCTGTCTTCACCACGTGGACGTGCCCGTTGGCTGACCTGGCGAGCACGGTGGTGGAGCTGTAGTCGCTGGTCTTGGGCTGGACGATAAAGGCCATCTGGTTCGCTGGGCCGAACACCGGGTCCGACAGCGGGGTCCGGGACTGATAGACGACCTTGGATGTGCTGGTAAAGCTGTCCTGGCTGCGCAGCTCGAAGGCCTTGCTGTCCGGGTAGCCCAGTGCGTGCGGCACGGCGACGAAAGCGATCTTGCCACCTGCGGAGATGGTGGCGGAGCTGCCCTGATGCAGCCGGGACGCTCGCCCGGCGGGGAGCCACCAGGCACCGCGGGTGGTGACCTTGGCAAGATCGTCGGCGTTGAACTGGTCGTCGGACACCACGATGCCTGCCGCCGCGGCCCCGAGTGAGGAGATCCCGTTGTCCTTCGTGCCGAACGTCAGCTGGCGCTCAGCCTGGTCGCCGATCACCCAGACGTTCTGGTCTTCCTGATCCGGGCCTGCCAGCAGGTAGATGAATCCACTGAGCTTGCTGGCCACAGCCTGCGGGACCGGAAGAAGCGGCCCCGGCCCGCCGACCTCCCGGACCACTGCTGATGGGCTAGCTGCGCTGCGCGCTCCCGGCGGTCCAGGGGGAAGGACGACCTCAGAGCAGCCGACCGTAACTGCGGCCAGGACGGCCGCCACGACCAGCCTGAACATGAGCGCCGGGATCCGGCTCCTCCTGGTCAAGCCCACGTCAACTTCGCCCTTCTCGCGCACCGCTGCTGCGCGCAACGGTAGCGGCGCAGGTGAGCCTGTGTTGCCCAGTCTGGTACCGATGTGGCCGATCTGTGGCGTAACCGGCTCCGGCGTCAGCTCACTTCGCTGACGGCCACCCACCTGCTCGCGGCGGCCGACATCTCCATCGCCTCGCAGACCGCTTGCACACTGGCCGCCTCCCCGAAGCCGGGCGTCCACGCCGCCGCCGGCCAGCCTTCTAGCAGGTCGGCAACCTGGTTGGCGAAGCTGGACCCGTATCCGACGCCCTGGCCGATGGGCCACCAGTCCGCGGCATAGGGATGGCTGGGGTGCTCGGCCCGGATGCGGCGCAGCCCGTACAGGGACGGGTCGTCGCCAGCGCTGCCGTACCACAGCTCGTTGAGGCGCGCGTAGCTGAAGCTCAGGGTGCCCGAGCTGCCGTTGACTTCGACCGTGAAGTCGCACGGCCGTCGCACCGCCGCCCGCGCCATCTCCAGGGTGCCGCTGGCACCCGACTCGAAGGTGACCAGCGCCGCGGACGCATCGTCGACGGTGACCGGCTCGCTGCCGCCTCCGGGCAGCGGCCTGCTGCGGATGAAGGTCCGCGACTGCGCGCACACCTGGCCGACCGGACCGACCATCCACAGCGCGAGGTCGATGAGATGACAGCCCAGATCGGCGATGGTCGTTCCGCCCATCGCACGGTCGAAGCGCCAGTCATAGGGCGTCGCCGGATCGGTGAACTCGTCAGACAGCCAGGTCGCTCGCCAGAGCCGGACGTCGCCGACCGCGCCGTTCGCGATCATCTTCTGCATGAGCGCGACCGCGGCAGCCGCCGGTAATTGAAGCCGACCGCGTTGTGCACGCCAGCCGCCTCCACCGCTGCCAGCGCGCGTCTGGCGTCGGCATAGGACGTCGCCAGCGGCTTCTCGCAGAACACCGCCTTGCCAGCCGTCGCAGCAGCCTCCGCAATATCCGCGTGCGTTCCCGGCGGCGTGCAGATGTCTACGACATCGACATCGTCGCGCTGGATCAGGGCTCGCCAGTCCGTGACGTAGTCACCGACGCCGTAGGCAGACGCGGCCGCGCTGACGGCAGCCTCGTTGCGGCCGGACATCACCGTGACGACGGGAGTGACCGGAAGGCGGCGGAGCAGCGGGGCGACGCGGTAGCCGTAGCAGTGCGCCCTGCCCATCACGCCATAGCCGACGATCCCGACCCGTAGCTCGCCGCGACTGCTCATTCGGGCAGGCCCGACCGGCTCATTGCCGGAATCGCGGCGGTCACCTGCTCGGCGGCCGCGGTGATCGTGACGGCGCTCGAGTGCGCGAGCGCGCGCAGATGGGTACGGCCCATGCGGCCCGCGCCGACGAGTCCGAGGCGGAATGGCGCTGCCACGTCACAGGCCCCGCTCTGCCAGGCTCGACGGCGCAGCTACCGGTCTGCCCCGGCGGTAGCACTCGATGATCGACTGGCAGATCGCGATGTCACGCAGTCCGTCCGTGCCGCTCGTCAGCGGCTGCTCGCCGGTAACAACGCAACGGTGGAATGCGGCCAGCTCGGCTTTGAAGGCGCTCTCGTAGGAGACGATCTCCTCCGTGCGCCAGGTGCGCGTGGTGCCGGGGTCGCCTCCCTCGGTGACGATAGTGGCCGGCTCGCTGCGCAGGAACGGCGAGGGGAACGACAAGGTCACCCTCCGGTCCGGCGCATACGCCGCGAACTCCATCCCGTAGCGGGTGATGCCCGGAAGATCGAGCCAGTGAATAGCCACCGGCACCTCGCCGAAGCGCAGCATGGCCGTCAGGCTGTCCTCCCGCAGGTCCACGTAATCGAGCCGGTCGGGTTCGCCGAGCAGGCCCCGTACCGTGTTGAGCTCGTGCACCAGCGTGTCGAGCAGCACCATGCGGTAGACGTGCCGCTCGAAGTCCGTGGCGTCGCCGATCGCCGAGTGGACGCTGGCGTCCGCGTCCGCCTGCAGCGCCGCCAGAACGTCGCCGCGCACTGGGGCCGGCCGCTGCAGCGCGTAGTGCTCGATGTAGGGCAGGAACGGGGACTCGAACGTCATCACGCGCAGCAGCCGCGGTGCGGTCAGCTCGCCGACCGTCGCGCGGAACCTGACGTAGGCGGGGTCGTAGCGCTTGGGGTAGGCGACCATCAGTGTCACGCCTGCCTCCTCGGCCGCCGCCACCATGGCCTGGCCTTCCGCGACCGAGAAGCACATCGGCTTCTCGACCAGCACGTGCAGGCCGGCCCTGGCGGCCTCGACGGCTATCGGGGCATGACTGCCGGAGGTCAGCACAACGACGGCGTCCAGTGGCTGCTGGATCAGCTCGCGCCAGTCTGCATAGGCAGCTGGCACGCCGTAGCGCTCCGCACATGCCTTGGCGTTCTCGGGCACGATGTCGCACACTGCCGCGACGTCGAAGGACTTGGCGAGCTCATCGAGATAGTGCAAGTGCATGACGCGGGCGATGATCCCGGTTCCGATCACACCGATCCGGAGCCGCTCCGTCATGCAGCCACCTCCTGTGCAGCATCGATGGCGTTCTTCAGCATCCTGGCTGCTTCAGGTATCCCGACCTCCGGGAGAACGAAGGGGTCCTCGTGCTCGATTGATACCACCTGTACCCGGGAGGAGGCGAGTGAGCGCATCAGCCCGGTCCACCAGCTCTGGTCGTGGCCGCGGCCGGGCACCGCGAAGTTCCATGGCATCTGCTCGGCCGGCCGCGGCCAGCGGCGATCGAGCAGTCCGTTGAGCGCCAGGCTGTCGGCATGGAAGACGGTGTCCTTCCCGTGCGAGTGGCCGACAAGCCTGCCAAGGCGCTCGGCCACCTTATGACCGTCCATGCCCATCCAGAAGAAATGGCTCGGGTCGAGGTTGGCTGCCAGGGATGTCCCCAGCCCGGCCACGCGCTCGAACGTCTCCACGTTGAACGCGGACGTCCCCGGGTGGAGCTCGAGGCAGACCAGCAGATCGGGATTCTCGGATGCAGCGAAGCCGGCGAGATCGGCCCAGTACGGCCCGATCGCCCGCTCCCACTGACGCTCGTACACGTCTTCCAGGTAAGGCAGCCAGCCGCCAGCTCCGAAGTGCGGCACCCTGTCCCGCGGATCCGCCGCCGGGCAGCCAGCCATCGCGACCACCCTTTCGACGCCGAGCAGCGTGGCCAGCCGGATTGCGTTGCGCAAGTCGGCATCATGCTGCCGCGCAACCTGCTCGTCAGGATGCAGCGGATTGCCCCAGGCGTTCAGCGCGCCGACGCGCAGCCCATGCGCCGCGATCTGGTCCAGCCATGCCGTGCGGCTCTGCGCATGTGCCAGCAGGGCGGCGACATCGCAATGCGGGTGCGGGGCGTAGCCTCCGGCGCCCACTTCGATATCGGTGACTTCAGGGACAGCACGCTGTAGCCACGTCAGGACGTCGGCGAGCGACTTGTCGAGTAAGGCCTCGAGCACCACGCCTATGCGGGGCGTGAACGCCTGCACACCCGCTCGAGCCTCAGCGCCTGACATCCAAGCTCACCTCGCGGACCGACGGCTCCGAGCTCAACGTTGGTGCGGCCACCCTGCCTGACGACTCCGTTGTATGTCAATACGAAATGACATATCTGATGCCTTCCCAGCTGCACGGGCCCTGGCATCGCGCTGCGCTGAGACATCTGATATATGAATGTTTGTTAGGACTAACTCTTGACAGGATGCGGGCCGTGCTTGAGGACCAGGTCAACCAGATCCTTGAGGCCAGGGCGAGGACCCCCGATGCTGTCAGAGCGGCAGCCGCGGCCAGGACTCGAAGGCCGTGGTTGGGCAGCTCCGAACGCGTGATGATCATCGCTGCCGACCATCCCGCACGCGGCACGCTGGCTGCGGGGAGCCGGCCCATGGCAATGGCCAACCGACTCGACCTGCTGGACCGGATAATTGTGGCGCTGAGCCGGCCCGGAGTGGACGGCGTTCCCGGCACTTCTGACATCATTGAGGACCTGCTCCTGCTCGGAGCGCTTGACGGCAAGCTGGCCGTCGGATCGATGAACCCGGGCGGCCTGCCAGGAGCTGTGCTCGAGCAGATGCTGCTCAGGATCGACATGGACGACCCGGCCTCGGTCTCGACGATGGCCGCGGTGAGCCTGCTGTGACTACCCCGCCCGAGGAATGCTCATGCGACTGACTGTTGGCCAGGCACTCGTCCGGTTCCTCACTGTCCAGTACAGCGAGCGCGACAGCGTCAGGCAGCCGTTCTTTGCCGGGTGCTGGGGAATCTTCGGCCACGGCAACGTAGCGGGCCTGAGCCAGGCGCTGCTCGAAGCCGGCGACAGCTTCCGCTACTACCAGGGGCGGAACGAGCAAGCCATGGTGCACGCGGCCTCCGGATATGCGCGGATGACGAACCGACTGCAGGCCTTCGCGTGCACGTCCTCGATCGGTCCCGGTGCGACGAACATGGTGACCGGGGCCGCGCTGGCCACCGTCAACCGCCTTCCGGTCCTCCTTCTTCCGGGTGATGTCTTCGCGACCCGGGTGGCAAACCCCGTCCTCCAGGAACTCGAAGATCCGCGCACGATGGATGTCTCAGTCAACGACTGCCTGCGGCCGGTGTCACGCTACTTCGACCGCATCTGGCGGCCCGAGCAGCTGCCGGCCGCCCTCGTGCAAGCGATGCGCGTGCTGACCGACCCGGCAGAGACCGGCGCGGTGACGCTGGCACTGCCGCAGGACACCGCCACCGAGGCATACGACTGGCCACCGGAGCTCTTCCGGGCACGGGTCTGGCGCATTCCCCGGCCCTATCCCGAGCCGCAGGCCATCGCGCAGGCCGCGGCCGCCATCCGATGCAGCAGGCGCCCGCTGATCGTGGCCGGCGGCGGCGTGCACTACAGCGACGCTGCTGCGGCCCTGCGCACCTTCGCCGAGCTGACCGGTGTTCCGGTGGCCGAAACCCAGGCCGGAAAGGGCGCGCTCCGCTACGACCACCCCGCGGCCCTCGGCGCGATCGGCGCGACCGGAACCGTTGCCGCCAACAGCACCGCCGCCGACGCCGACCTGGTCATCGGAGTCGGCACCCGGTGGAGCGATTTCACCACCGCGTCCAGCAGCCTGTTTGCATGCCCTGGCGTTCGGTTCGTGAACCTCAACGTTGCCGCATTCGATGCGCACAAGCAGTCGGCACTGCCGCTGGTGGCAGACGCGCGGGTCGGCCTGGAGCAGCTCACTGAGGCACTGCGCGGCTGGCAGGTAGCCGACTCCTACCGCGAGCTCGTGCGGCAGCGGGCCGCCGAATGGGACGCCATCGTCGAGCGGGCATATCACCTGGGCCATCAGCCGTTGCCTGCGCAATCTGAGGTCATCGGTGCGCTCAACGAGGCAATTCGCCCGCGGGACGTCGTGGTCTGCGCAGCCGGCAGCATGCCCGGCGACCTGCATAAGCTGTGGCGGACCAGGGACTCCAAGGGCTACCACGTGGAGTACGGCTTCTCCTGCATGGGCTATGAGATCGCCGGTGGCCTCGGGGTAAAGATGGCGGCACCCGACCGGGACGTCTACGTCCTCGTCGGGGACGGGTCGTATCTCATGCTCAGCTCCGAGCTGGTCACGTGCGTTCAGGAGGGCATCAAGATCGTCGTGATCCTGGTGCAGAACCACGGCTTTCAGTCCATCGGCGGTCTGTCCCGCTCGGTCGGGGCCGAGGGCTTCGGGACGCGGTACCGGTACCGGTCCCGAGAATCTGGCCGGCTGGATGGCGAGGTGCTACCGGTTGACCTCGCCGCGAACGCCGCCAGCCTCGGGGCGCATGCGATCAGGGTGAGCACGATCGCCGAGCTGCGGGACGCACTAGCCGCGAGCCAGTCGTCGGACCGGACCACCGTCATCCACATCGAGACCGACCCGACCCTGCCAGCGCCCGACTCCGCAGCCTGGTGGGACGTGCCGGTGGCGGAGGTATCGGAGCTGGCCGCGACCCGGGCCGCCCGGGCGGACTACGAGCAGAACAAGAAAAAGCAGCTCAGCACCCTTGGCTCTGTTGAGAGCACGTGAGCAAGGCCAGCGAAGTCAGGTTTAGCCGCTCTGCACTCGTGGCCGCGATAGGCATCTTCCTGCTCATCGGAGCTATCGACGCGGCGTACGGGCCGTTGCTGCGGATAATCTCGCTGCGATTCGGCGTCGGCCTGCCCACCGCTGGCACCGTCCTCAGTGTCTACTTCGCTGGCGCACTCGCGGGCGTTGTGAGCGCGCTGGCGTTCCTCCGGCGGCTGAGCGGGCGGACTGTCTTGGCAGGCGCCCTGGTGGCTCTTGCGCTCGGGTGTGCAGGGGTGGCCGCTTCTCGCTCCTGGCTGGCGTTCCTTGGCTCTGTCCTGCTGACAGGTACCGGATTCGGAACCCTGGACTTCACCCTTAACCGGCTGCTGGCCGCGACCGAGTCGCGCCACCGGGTAGCCCGCCTGAACACCGTGAACGCCGCCTTCGGAGCCGGGGCGGTGGCAGGGCCCTTCATCGTCAGCGCGCTCAAGGCGGGGACCCTGACACTGGGGTTTGCCGCCGCGGCTGCCCTGGCCTGCGTGCTCGCAGCTGGCCAGCGCGGTGTCCATGCGCCGCCGCGCGACGCGGGCACGTCGCAGCCAGCCAGGGCGAACCGGCGTTCGGCGAAGATGACCTCAGAACACGGCACGCTGGCCCGGATTGGCCTTGCCTATCTGTGTTATGTCGGCGCGGAGGCGGGCACCGCCGGCTGGATCGTTGCACACCTCAGCGCGCTCGGCTACTCCGCGCGCCTTGCCACCGCGGTCACATCGGCATTCTGGCTTGCGATGACCATCGGCCGGCTCTGCGTGGCACCGCTTGGCAACCTCGTCAGGCTCCGGCACATCGTCCTGCTGTCAACCGCGATGCTTGCGGTGAGCCTCGCGCTCGCCGCGATACCGGTGATAGCACCAGCCGCCTACGTGGCAGCGGGTCTTGCTGCTGCCCCGATCTTCCCGGTGGGACTCGCCTGGGCCGCGGAAACGTGGCCGGGTGACCACCGGACGGCATCATGGGCGCTCACTGCAGCGATGCTGGGAGGGGTCGTGGGCCCGGCCGTTATCGCTGGAGCAGTGTCGGCGACCAGTGTCACGGTCGTGCCGGTCGCCCTGAGCGCGTTCGCCGCGCTCGCGTTCGTGACCTTGCTGTCCATTCGCGCCGCCAGTGCGAGTACCGCGCAGTCCTGAACCGCATGACTTAGGGCTCGTCAACTCTGCCCGTTTGGCCCTCGTGACCGATCGCCTCAGCGGCCAGGCTTAAACCAGCACGATGAATGGGCGGCTCCTGAGCCGCCTGGGAAAGAGGCGAGTGTCATGCCGACCTCGATCATTCTGGGCAGTGTCATTGTCTCCTGGCCGATTCTGTGGGCGATATTCGGCGGCGCTGCCGCAGTTCTCGTCGCGCTCACGACACTGGTAGCGCTGGCAACAAGCCCGCGCCACCACGCGCGGCGCACTCGGCACGCAGCTCACCGGCCCGCAACCGCAGTGGCGCGCGAGAGAGTTCCGGCTGACCGTCACGCCCTGGTGTGACCGCATCACATCGTCACGCCGTTCCCATCATGAAGGAGGGAGCACGATGACAAAGCTCACCGATGACAGGCCCGCACTCAGCGACAGCAACGTGACAGATAGCGCCACGCAGCAGGCGCGTGAGCAGGCCGTCAAGCAGATCGAGCGCCGGCGCCGGTACTGGACGAGGACCGCGGTCTCCACGGTCGGCATGATCTTGCTGACGGCAATCTGGGCGATCAGCGAGTATCACAACGCCGGCGGCTGGCCGACTCGCGGATTCAGCCAGAGCTCCGGCATCCACGATGTGTGGAACATCTGGATCATCTACCCGGCGATCGCGTGGGCGTTCCTTACCACTGCGTTCGGCCTCGATGTGTACCTGCGCAGGCCGATCTCCGAGAACAAGATCCAGCGCGAAATGGAACGCCAGATCGGCAGCCGCTAACTCGGACGCCGGCGATCACCAAGTACTTGGGGGTGCACTGATGGCGATCAGCGGATCGCGGGCCCTAGGACGGCCCGCGGAGCCCGCGGCCAAAGCACAGTCTCCGGGCGGCAACGCTCTAGCTTCGTATCTCGCGGACCGCCCGCCGGCCTACGCGTTGTCGCTTGCCGCTTCGGGCGGGGTCGCGCTGTATGCGCTGGCGGCTGGTGCCCGCCCTGGACACCGCCACCGTGTGCTGTGGCTCGCGCTCGGCGCGCATTGCGCCGCGCAGCTTGCCGGCATCGTGGCTGCCACCGAGGTGGCGCGCCGGAGAGCATCTGCCGCAAAGACGGGAGACTAGGGTGACGGATTTCTTTCAGCTCGTGGCCGCAGGGCCGGCATTCTTCGTCAGCTCGTGGATCCTGATGCTCTTTGCCGGCATCACGGGCCCTGACGTAGGCATCCGGCCGTTCGGCTACCTGACGTCCATGGTCGTGACCATCGGGCTCTGGCTGACGCTCGCTCCGGCTGCCGGCGCGATTGCCAGGGTGACGAGGAAGAACAAGAAGCCCTGAGGCGCACGGTCAATTCGCAGGCCGGCGAGCCTGGTTCAGCTCGCGCGCGGCGGCCCAGGCGTCCGCCACCGGACCGACGTGCCGGAGCTTGTCGGGGTTGTTCACCGAGCGGATCGCCTGAATCTGCCCGTCGAGTACGTCGAGCGTCAAGGTAAAGAGCACCTTGCCGTCCCGATCGCGGAAGATCGCCCCGGGCTCGCCGTTTACCTCACGCGGCTCCGGGGTCACGTCGATCCGGACGAGCCAGGGGAAGACTGCGCCAAGTACCCTGGCCGCCTTGTCGGCGCCGATGATGCTCCTGGCCAGCGCCGGAGCCTTGCCGCCGCTGTCCCCGGCCAGCTGAACGTCAGCTGCGAGCAGCTCCCGCAGGCCGTCGACGTCGCCTTCGGCGAGCGCGCCGAAGAACCGCGCCGCCAGTTTCTCTCGCTCCCTGCGGTCCGCCTCGAACCGCGGGCGCCCTGCGTCCACGTGGCGCCGCGCCCGCACCGCGAGCTGGCGGCACGCCGCCTCCGATCTCCCCACCGCCGACGCGATCTCGCCGAAGCCGAACCCGAACACTTCCCGCAGCACGAACACCGCCCGCTCTAGCGGGCTCAGCCGCTCGAGCAGCAACAGCGCCGCCATCGACACCGAGTCGGCAAGCTCCGCCGACCGCTCGGGGTCGGATAGGGGTCGGAATAGGGGTCGGTCAGCAGCGGCTCAGGGAACCACGGCCCGGCGTATTCCTCCCGCCGGACGCGGGCCGAGCGCAGCACGTCGATCGAGAGCCGGGTCACCGTTGCCGAAAGGAACGCCTTGGCCGAGGCGGGTTGCGCCGGATAGGCCTGGTATCGCAGCCAGGTTTCCTGAACCGCGTCCTCCGCCTCGCTCACGCTGGCGAGGATCCGGTAGGCGATAGCGAACAGCAGGGGCCGCAGCTCCTCGAACTCCTCGCCTTTGCTCACGCCAGCTCTTCCTTAAACCCCTGCCGCCACGACGGATACCGCAGCTGCCAGCCGAGCTCCCGCTTGGCCTTGGCGTTGGAGAAACCGCGCCCCTCGGTCATCATGCCCACCACCATCTCGCCGGCCAGCAGCCGGGCCAGCCACCCCGGGAGCCGTCTCGGCGGCTTCGCGCCCGCGCACTCGGCCAGATAGGGCAGCCACTCGCTGACAGGGCCGGCTCGTCGTCGACGATGTTGAACACGCCCGTTGCCTGCTGCTCTACCGCCAGCACGGTCGCGCTCGCCGCGTCGTCGAGATGCACCCACGAGAAGTAGCCGGTGCCGCCCCCGACCAGCGGGAACATCCGCCTGCGCACGAGCTTGACCTGATCGTCGGTGGCGCCTGGCCCGTAGAGCGAGCCGTAGCGCAGCACCGCGCCGCCAGCCATGGCGACCGCATCCTCGAGATGGCCGATCGCCTTCGTCCCCTCCGCCAGCTCGCGCGCCAGCGTCCCCGCCCCCAGGTCCAGTGGGTCTTCCTCGGTCTTAACCCATCCGCCCTCGCGGGTTCCGTTGAAGATGGCGGCGCCCTGCGCGACAAAGCTGGTGACGCCGGCCGCCTCGGCGGCAGCCAGCAGATGGTCGGTCCCCTCGCTGCGGAGCCGGTTAGTGGTGGCAAAGAAGCGGTCGGGATTCCTCAGGTTGGGCTTGCCGGCATGCGCCTCGGACAGGGCCGTCATCTGGTTCACGATCGCGTCCGGCCGTGCCCCTGCCACCGCGGCGCCGACCGACCCCGCGTCCAGGCCGTCCATCACGACCCCATCGGCGCCCAGCTGCCTCAGCAAGTCCAGCCGCGCCGCGTTCGTCGTCGTCGCCGTCACCTGGTGACCACGGGCCACCAGCTGCGGCACCAGCCGCCGCCCGACAACGCCTGTACCGCCTGCCACGAGCACTCGCACGGCCATCACCCGCCTGGTCCCCGCGAACTGAGTCTCCAGTCCCGAGACGAGATAGCCCCGGCCGTCTGTGACATGGGGGCCCGGGAGCTAGGGAAGATCGCTGGCGGCTCGTGGCAGCAGGCAGCTGACGGTGAACCGGGCTGGCGCACCTGCTGATCGGTCCTTGACGACGCCCTGTACCTCGTTCTCGAAGCCGGGGAACTGCGCCTCCCAGCGCTCGACGAGCTGCAGGTAGTCGACGACTGGCCGGGTGCGGGAGTCAAACCGCTCGCCTGGCACCACAACCGGAATCCCGGGCGGGTAGAGCAGGCACGTGACCGCGCACGTCCTGCCCTCGAGCTCGCCAAGTGGTACCTGCTCTGTCTGGCCGTTGACCAGTGCGGCGAACGCCTCGGCTGGAGTCACGACCTGTGTCGGCAGGTGCTCGGTGAGCGCTTCCTGCATGTGGGCGGTGTCGTACCCGGACAGGAACTCATGCATCTCAGCGGCCAGGTCGCGCAGCCCGATGTCCGCATAACGCTCCGGATAGACGGCGGCAAGCCCCGGCAGCGCGGCTGCTACCAGCGTGTTCGCCTCGTAGGCGCGGTGGAAGTCAAAGAGCTCCGCGAGCAGGGTGCCGGACTTGCCGCGCGTCACGGCGATCGAGAACAGCACGAGGATTGAGTAGTAACCGGTCTTCTCGACGACCACGCCACGCGAGCGCAGGTAGGAGGAGACAAGGCTTGCCGGTATCCCCCATCTGTCAGGCCGGCCGTCGGTGCCGATTCCGGGCGTGACCATGGTGACCTTCACCGGGTCAAGCATTGCCTCGCCCGGCAGCAGCCGCGGGAAGCCATGCCAGGACCGGTCCGTGGCCAGGAGCCAGGTGTCCTGCTCGAGCGCCCGATCCGTCCCGCCCCGCGTGGCATTACTGCCTGCGTCGCCCGCTGACAGCGGCGGCTGGAACACGCTGAACCACCAGGCACCGGAACTAGTCATCCGGGCGGCCACGTCGGCCATTTCCTGGCGGAAGCTGATGGCTTCTGCGAGCGCGTCGTCGACCAGGGTCCGGCCTGCCGCGCCCTCCATCATCTTCGTCGCGACATCGAGCGAGGCGAAGATCCCGTACTGCGGCGAAGTGGAAGTGTGCAGCATGAACGCTTCGTTGAACTGCGGCCGGGGCAGCGGCGTGCGACCGTGCCGGATGTGGATCATTGACGCCTGCGAGAGGGCTGCCAGCATCTTGTGCGTCGACATGGTCGTGATCACGGTGGGAGCCGACTGAGCTCGGTGCCGTTCGGCAGCCATCCCGAAGTGGCCGGCGTACAGGGGATGGAACGCGGCATACGGGATCCACGCCTCGTCGAGCAGCACGTGCTCGGCTACCTGACCCAGAGCGTCGATGAGCATGCCGGTGTCGTACATGATGCCGTCGTAGGTCGAGTTCGTGACCACGGCGAGACGGGCCCGCCGTGCGCCCCCGCTCAGCCGTGAGCGGGTTGCCGGCGATCTTGGCCTGGATCACTGCCGGATCCAGCTCGTCCGCCCGGATCGGCCCGATCAGGCCCAGCGCGTTCCTCGTCGACTGCAGCCAGACCGGAACGGCGCCGGTCTGGATGACCGCGTTGACAATCGACTTGTGGCAATTGCGATCAAGCAGCACCACGTCGCCGGGCGTCACCGTGGCCCGGAAGGCGATCTGGTTGGCCATCGTGGTGCCGTTGGTGACGAAGTAGGTGTCGTCGGCGCGGAACACGCGGGCAGCGTTGAGCTCTGCCGCCTCGACGACGCCCTCGTGCTCGAGGATGGAACCGAGCTCAGGCACCGACGAGGAGAGGTCCGCACGCAGGAACCGCTCGCCCACGAAGTCGAAGAACAGCCGGCCGGCCGGGGACTTGAGGTACGCGAGGCCGCCCATGTGTCCCGGGGTATGCCAGGCGTAGCGGTACTCGTTGACGTAGCGCACGAGCGCGCCGAAGAACGGCGGGAGCAGGCTGTCGTAGTACTGATGCATCGCGGTACGGATGTGGCCGACGATCCAGTGCGGCGTGTCCTCGGTCAGCCAGATCGCGCCTGCGAGCGAGTCCGCTACCTCAGGGCTCAGGCCACGGACGGACAACCCTTCGGTCATCAGGAACGCGGGCAGCCCGTTGAAGCGCTCGCGCGCCAGCTCAAGCAGGGCGGCCGGGCTGCGGGATTCCTCCAGCGGCACGCCGCTCTCCACCCAGCCGGCTAGCACGGCGCCAAGCTCAGGATGGGTGCGCAGCATCAGGTCGCCGTCGGCGTATCCGCTGGCCTCCAGAACGGTCATGCCCGCCTCGTTCATCTCGCCAGTGATTCTCTTCACGGCGGTGCGGACCGTCAGGCCGGACTCGGTCTCGTCATGTACCACGAGCACGGGCATGCTCTCGTACGGCTCCACTTGCGGTCCCTTCTCGCGCGGGCGACTCATCCACGCTGCCCGGCTGCGGCATTCATCCGCAAGTGCCTGCGTCAGTGTTCTGGCTCGATAGTGATCGAGCCCGTCTGAGTCGTGGCCGTGATGGTGTGCGAGGACTTCGGGTTGACGGCCACGCCGACGCGCGTGCTGCCGACGCTGACGCTGGCCGCGACGTCGTAGGACAGCTTGCCGGGTACTCGCAGAACTATCGAGCCAACGGCAGTTGCGGCAGTAATAGCGGCTGGCTCCGCCGAGAAGGTGGCGTCGATCTTGCCGACTGAGACTCGCAACGTTGCATGCGCGGATGACAGGTCACGGCCGAGGACTGACCCGGCGTGGTCGGTGGCTTCGATCGGCCCGGACACCGAACCTAGCTCAATGTCTCCGGCGTTCGTGCTCGCCGTGATCGGACCGGAGAGCCCGTCGAGCCGGATCGTGCCCGCCCCGTCATGGATCCGCACGATCGTCGCCTGCGGAACGTCGATGTCGTAGCTGACGGTGCAGGTCTCGAGCGCTGGGCAGCTGGTGTCCAGAGTGAGGGCGCCCGCGGAAACTCCATGCGTGGTGACGGGCACGGTGTGGCGGAACGTCAGGTAGTCGGTCACCCTGACCACGGCGGTGCGGGATCCGGTAACGTCAACGTCGCCCGCCTGGCCATGCACCACCAGCATTCGCACCTGACCGGGGACCGAGTAGCTGCTCGTGCGATGCTGCAGAGGACCAACGCTGACACTGGCGTAACAGCCAGCCAGGGCGGAGACAGCCAGGCTCGCTATAAGGCCCGCGGCAGCTAGCTTGACGAGCCTAGTCATGTCGGGCACGGCTCAGGTGCGTCAGGACGTTGCTCGAGGCTGTGGCTGGCCAGCTGCTCAGCACGGAGCCCGGCCCCATCTGAACCAGCCAGGGCGAGACCAAGCCGGGCGGCGCCGCAAGCCGTAGCTGGCCACGTGACCGGCTGCGGCCAGGATCAGCGTGCCCAGCGCAGTCACCCCAGCCCGGTGCGCACCTGTCAGGCATCGCGTCTTCATGATCTTTACTCCAGCACCGATTGCCGGCGGCCGGTGGAGGCAAAGGTCCTTAGGGCGTGGCTGCGGTGGTCACTGTTACCAGTGTCCCGGCCGTTACGGTTCCGGCTGGGCCATCGCTGGGGGCCCGGAAGGTGGCGGTGGCGGTGAGGCGGTTCACGTTGGCTTGGGTGCCTACCGGAGCGGTGACCAGCCAGGAGACGGTCAGGCCGTCGGATGGGCGCAAGGTGGCAGCGGTGGTGGGCCCGAGTGCCTGCGTCTGCCAGCTGGCCGGGACGCCCAGCTGCAGGCGGATGCTGCTGAGGGTGAGATTGCCGCCGGGCGTCAGCGATGTGGTGACCGTGAACGGCTGCCCGGCCTGCTCGGCGGCCGGGGCCTGGATGGCGGCGTTCCTGGTCCCAGTAGTCTTGGTGATCCTGAATGACCCTTTGAGCGGCAGGTCGGCCATGGCTGAGGAGTCACCGACCATCACACGGTAACGTCCATCGGCCACCGCCCAGGTGCCGGCCGGGCTGTCCCAGTAGCTCTCGTCGGCCGGGGTGAGGGTGAAGTGGATCCGGGCCGACTTTCCTGGGCGCAGGGTCACCCTGCGGAAGCCCTTGAGCTGCCGCGGCGGTTCACCGGCTGCGGCTGGGTCCGCCAGGTACAGCTGGGCCACGTCAGCGCCGGTCCTGGTGCCGGTGTTCGTCACGGTGGCGGCAACCCGGACCTCGCCGAGCGAGGTGATGGACGACGGCGAGATGTGCAAGTGGCTAAATGAGAAACTGGTGTAGCTCAGCCCGTACCCGAACGGGAACAGCGGCGTGATGCCCTTGGCGTCATACCTGCGATAGCCGACGTCGAGGCCCTCGGAGTAGTGCACCTGGCCGTCGACCCCGGGCCACTGGGCGGGTGTGGAAGCAGGCACCTGGGACAGGCTCTTGGGGAACGTCTCCGGCAGGTGCCCAGAGGGATCCACGGCACCGAACAGCACGGCAGCGATGGCATTGCCGTCTTCCTGGCCCGGGTACCAGGCCTCCAGCACGCTCCTCACCTGAGGCAGCCACGGCATCGTCACCGGGCCGCCGGTGTTGAGCACAACGATCGTGTCCGGGTTGGCAGCCGCGACGGCCCGGATGAGCTGGTTCTGGCCGCCCTGGAGGTCGATAGTGGCCAGGTCGCTGTTCTCGGCCTCGGTTCCGTCGACGAAGACGATCGCGGCCTTGGACGCCGCGGCCGCCTTGGCGGCGGCGGCTCGCATCGAGCGGGCCTGGCCCGGAGCGGCCAGCACCTGCCAGTTCAGGCTGGCCGAGCTGGGTGAGCCGGCGCCGGCGGCGGGCGCGTAGACGGCCATGACCGGCACCAGATGGCCGGCCGTGAGGCGAAGGCTGCCCGTCTTGGTGGTCATGCCTGGGCGGGAGGCCTGCGGCGAGCGGGCGTTGATGACCAGGTGGCCGTTGACGGTCAGCCGGGCCGCCCCCTGGCTGGTCAGCGAGAACCGGTAGGTGCCCGTCTGGGGGACAGTGAACGTCTGGGCGGGGGCAGTTTGCAGCGACCCGCTGGCGGGCGCACCCGCCGAGCATGTGACTTTCACCCCGGAGCCGGCCTTCGCCTTGATTCCATGGCAGGGGGTGACCACGTACGGCGGGATCACGAAGGAGCTGCCGCCGCCTGCAGTGCGGGCGCCGCTGCCGCCGTCCGGGCCGATCACGGCGATCGAACTGACGCCGCGCAGCGGCAGCGCGCGCCGGGTGTTTTTGAGCAGCACGGTGCCCCGCTCGGCTACCGTGCGGGCGAAGGCAGCGTGCCGGGCGGTGGTGACGACATCCGACAGTTGTCCGGTCGGCGGATCGTTGAACAGATCGAGGCGGAACATCGAGGTGAAAATGCGGCTCACCGCATCGTTGATCGTGGCCGTGCTGACCTGGCCGTCTGCGACGGCTGCGGCGAGCTGGCCGTCGTCCCAGTAACTGCTGCCGCCCTTTTCCTGGTCCAGGCCCGCGTTCGCCGACGCCACGGTGGAGTGGTTGCCGTTCCCGTCGCTGCGCACAAAGCCCTGGTAGCCCCATTCGGTGTCGAGCACACCGGCGAGCAAGCGGGGGTTCTGGCAAAGGAACGTGCTGTCCAGGCTGGCATACGAGCACATCACCGAGCCCGCGCCAGCTTGCATAGTGGCGGCCTCGAAGCCGGGCAGGTAGATCTCATGCAGCGCCCGGTCGCTCACCACGACGTTATCGGCCGGGGTGTTGCGGTAGGTCTCCTGGTCGTAGACGGCGTAGTGCTTGACGTCGGCCAGCACGTGCTGGCTTTGGACGCCCCGGACTTCAGGCACGATCAGCTGCGCCGACAGGTAGGGATCCTCGCTGAGCGCCTCGAAGTTGCGGCCCCAGCGAGGATCACGCTGGATGTCCACCCCCGGGCCCAGAGCCATGTCGATCCCCTTGCCCCAGTGCTCGGCGCCGTTTACGACCCCGTACTGGTACGCCAGTGACGGGTCCCAGGCCGACGACAGCGCCACTGCGGCCGGAAGCTGCGTCACCCCCTTGGCGCCCGCGCCCACGCCGAGCGAGTCGTCCTGCTCGGTCAGCGCTGGGATGCACAGCGTCGGCTGGGCCGGAACGTACCCCTCGTAGCCCGCATATGGGCCGGTTGGCGTTCTGATGAAGGCGTGCATCTCCGCGATCTTCTGGTCGAGGGTCATCGCCGAGAGAAGCTCGGCGACCCGCTGAGCGACGGACTGGCTCTGGTCAAGCCACGGGCAGGAGGTCGCGGTGCCGCCTCCCGCCTGCGCTAATGGCGGCGCCCCGGCCTGGGCCGCGCCCGCCGCCCCGGCAGCCGCCAACCCGTATGTAATCAGCGCGCTGCCCGCAGCCACGGCAGCAACCACGCGGATGTTGTGCCTGTTCACCAGATCGTTCTCACTAGGTCGGCACGGGCAAAGGGCATTAACACAATAAAAAGCCATTGCCCTAAACCTCAAATTTCGGCGCAGTTAGGTGACCGAAAGCGCCCGCCATGACGCGGGGCCTCGGCCGTTATGGAATGCGCTGCGCGCGCAGGGCGCCCCGGCGGATCTTCCCGGCTTCGTCGCGCAGGGCGTGGTCGGTGTACTCGATCGAGCGGGGAACCTTGTAGTGAGCGATGCGCTCGCGGACGAAGGCCAGCAGCTCGTCCTCGGACACGGTCTCCGGGTCGGCCTCGACGATCGCATGCACGACGTTGCCCATGTCGGCGTCCGGCAGGCCTATCACCGCGACAGATCTGACGGCGGGATGTTCCTGCAGCGCCGCCTCGACCTCTGCAGGGTAGACGTTGGCGCCGCCTGTCAGGATCATGTCCTGCAGCCTGTCGCCGAGGTAGAGGTAGCCGTCCGCGTCCAGCCATCCCATGTCCCCGAGGGACTCCCATCCGCCTGCGCGGGCACGGGCGGTGGCACCGACATAGCGGTACGTCGGCTCAGCCCGCAGGGAGTGCAGCCAGACTTCGCCTTCCTCGCCGGCCTGCAGCTCGGTGCCGTCGGCATCGCAGATCATCACGGTGCCCGGCGCCGGGCGGCCTACTGAACCGCGATGGGCGAGCCACTCCGTTCCGGTGATGATGGTCGCCGCCTGCGCCTCGGTGCCGGCGTACAGCTCGAAGATGCGCTCCGCCCCCAGCCAGTCGATCCATACCTGCTTGAGCCATTCCGGACAGGGCTCGGCCAGGTGCCACACTGCCTGCAGGGACGACAGGTCGAAGCTGTCCCGTAGGTCCGCCGGGAGCCGCCAGATCCGCTTCATCATCGTAGGAACGAGGTAGATCGTGTCCGCGCGATAACGGTCAATCGCGGCGAGCGTAGCCTGGGCGTCGAAGCGGGGCAGCACCACAACATGACTTCCCCCCAGCAGGGCCGAGCAAGACCAGACAACGGGGCCGTTGTGGTACAGCGGCGCGGGCACGACCATGCAACCGCCTGCCACGCCGAACAGCGGGGGCGCGTCCTCCTCCATCGCGGCCGGATCTCCGGACACGATCAGCTTGGGACGGCCGGTGGACCCGCCCGATGTCGGTGCCTTCCACGCAGGCGAGGTGACGTCTGGCAACGGGTCGTCGGGCACGTCCGGGCCGGGCCGGTAACCAGCTGGCAGCGCCCGCCGGCCGGGCGCGAGGTGCGCGGCAACGCCAATGACGGCGGCTGGATCGGCTAGTTCCAGGATGGCGCTGAGCTCAGGCTCGGGCAGCCTCGCCGACACAGGCTGAGGGATGGCTCCGACCTTCCAGCAGGCAGCCACGGCCACGAACCAGTCCGCCGAGTTCGGGAGCGCGATCGTGACCATGTCGCCGAGACCGGCGCCGCCTGCGCCGAGGTCCCGAGCCAGGCGGTTGGACGCCGACTCAAGCTGGGCTCTGGTCAGGCTCTGATCACCGCAGGTGATGGCAGGACGGTCGGGGTCGGCATCGGCGAGAGCCGTCAGGCGCTGGCTGAAGGAGATCATGCCCATGACGATGACCCGCACCCCCAGGCGTGACTAGCGATCGTTCGAAAGAGCTAGCTGATTATTGCAAGTCATGCGTCCGCTTTCTCCTGCTGCGCGGACCGCAGCTACTGCCTGCCCGGTCTCGGCCGTTCCTCGCAGATTGCTCGAAGTGATCGGACGTGCCTTGCGCGGCGTGGAATTTCATAGTTAACTTATTGACTTAGTAGGGAATTTCGCGCGGGCATGGTGGGCCCGCACTCGCCACGGACGGAAGGTAGCTTTCGCATGCCCAGATTCTCTGACGGCGTCGGGCCGCTCAGCAGGCTAGGAGGTCGGCGAGGTCTCGCCGCGGCCGCGGCCGTCCTCGCTGCAGCTGGTCCGGCACTCATCGCAGCGAGCCCGGCAACCGCAGCACCAGCGCCTGCGGCACCGCCTCCCGTGACGGTGCTCACCGGGAGCGCCAGCAGTTCAGACGGCGACATCTTCATCTCGCCGTTCGGGGATCAGAGCACGTACGCCAACGGACCGGAGATACTCAACAGCAGTGGCCAGGTCGTCTGGTTCCACGCCGTGCCGACCGGCGAGGAGGCGTCCGACTTCCGTGCGCAGACCTACGACGGCCGGCCAGTCCTGACCTGGTGGCAGGGAACCGGGCTTGGCGGCCTGGCAAGCGGCGTGGACTACATCTACAACGATCATTACCAGCAGATCGGCGAAGTCCAGGCAGGCAACGGTTACAGCGCGGACGGGCACGAGTTCCTCATTACGCCGTGGAATACCGCACTGATCCTCGCCTACACGACTGCGACCGCCAACCTGACCTCGATCGGTGGCCCGGCCGACCAGACAGTCATCGACGGCATCGTGCAGGAGATCGACATCAGGACGGGCAAGGTCCTGTTCCAGTGGAACAGCTCGGATCACGTCCCCTACAGCGAGAGCGAGCAGCCGCTGCCGGCGTCCGCGAGCACGCCATGGGACTGGTTCCACATCAACGCCGTGCATCTGGCCAGGAACGGCTCGCTGCTCATCGACGCTCGTAACACCTGGGCCACCTATGACGTGAGCCCGCGGACCGGCGCGATCAGGTGGCAGCTCGGCGGTAAGGACAGCACGTTCAAGATCGCGGCGGCGGCCGGGCAGACGCTGGACAGCGCAGGCGAGATCTTCGCTTTCCAGCACGACCCCGAGCAGGTCGGCCACAACCTGTACACGTTCTTCGACAACGACAGCGCGGGCGCACCGCTGCTGCCCGCCAGCCGCGCCGTGACCGTCCAGCTGGACTTCAGGACGCGGACGGCGACCCTGATCGCGTCCGACAGCCAGCCGGAAGGGCTGTCGGCTGCGTCGCAGGGAAACGCGCAGACCACCCGCAACGGCGACCTGTTCGTGGGCTGGGGCGCGCTGCCGTACTTCTCCGAGTTCAGCCCGTCGGGACAGTTGCTGTTCGACGCCGAGTTCCCGGCAGGCGTGAACACTTACCGGGCCTACCAGCTGCCCTGGCCTGGCCCGGACGCGCGCAACCGGAGGTAACCACATGCCGTTCGGACGGCCGGGTGCTGTCGCGCCCGGCCGTCCTCTGCGAGCAAGATCACTTGACGTTTGCAGTTTCCAGCGCTATTCGCGGAAAACTGCAAACGCAAATGGAAGAACCCTTGGCAGGGACTGTAGGGTCCGTGCGTGGGCCGTCCTGGCATGGCAGTGCTCGGCATCGACGTTGACGCCGACCTGCTGGACCGGTGGCGCAACTGGTTGATGCCTGCGGAGCAGCCGTTTCTCGTGCCCAGGGATATCCAGGGCCGGGATGGCCTGGTGGACGATGGCGCGCGGCTTAGTTTCGAGCTGCAGGATTCCTTCTGTCTGTACGAGCTCGGCGACAGCGCCGTCTGCTGGCTCACCCGAGCCGGGAGCCGTCGTCTGCCGTCGGAAGTTCGCCGCGCTCAGCCCGCGGCCCATCGCTGGCCCTCCCCCGATCGCGCGCGTGATGTCGCCAGGGTCGTGCGCTTCGTCGAGCAAGGCCGCCGCCGCAGTCGTCACGCGGATCTAGACGAGGCGGGCTGGGAGAAAGCATCAGCTGTCCTGCCGGGTGCCCGGAAGCTGGCCGGAACCTTCCCGCCGGGAAGCGGGCCGAACTGCTTCGGGACCGTAATGGGCGCTGCGGGCGTCACGGGCGCGGCGGGAACCTGGATGCGGCGCGAGCCCTTCGAGGAGTGGCTGGCGGTAGCGACACGTGCTGGCGGCGAGGACGAGCAGGCCGGAACGGTGCTGGTATGGCGCGACGGCAACCGGGCAGTCCAGCATGCAGCCGTCACTCTCGGCGCCGGCTGGGCACTGCACAAGCCCTCGCAAGGGTGGATGTCGCCGACGAAGGTGCTCACCGTCCGCGACGCGATTCTGAGCGCTCGGTTCGCAGGCCATCACCTCCAGCGCCGCACGCTGCTGTCCTAGGTGCCAGGGTCGTCCCCCCTGTGGATCGGCGGCAAGGGCGGCAACGAGTTCGACGTGATCAACTGCGAGGACGGCCTGACCCAGGGCATGCCCAACGGCTCCCCGCTCCTGACACCCTTCATCGTCAACCCGCCCGCGGACCTGCCGGTGAGTACCGAGGCGCTCTTCAACAGCCGGACCAATCACTGCTTCGGCGGGCTACCACCCAGACCAGCCACGGGCGGTACAAGAACGCGAAGGCCGGCAAGTGCCTCCAGGACCCGTCCAACAGTGCCAGGTCGGGAACGCCCGCGAAGCTGGCTCGGTGCACGACCAGCGCGGCCGAGAACCTGGCCTTCGACGGTGCCTTCTTTGTCCGCGGCAAGCTCTGCCTTCAGACCCAGAGCGGGAAGTTCGGTTCCGCCATCAAGTTCGCTACCTGCAACGGCAACGATCGTCAGCAGTGGGAGATTAATCCCAACGGCACGATCGCATGGATCCAGTTCGCCCGGTGCATCGCGGACGTGTCAGGCAAGGTCGAGCTGTCGAAGTGCACGAGCGGGCTGTCTGACCGCTGGAAGTTCACGTCGGAGGCTGCTCGCTAGCCGGAACCGAGAGGCAGGGAGCCGCGCGTGGCTGGGCGGCTCCCCATCAGCCGTCCGCCGGTCTGGATGTCCATGCGATTTACCTGCCTGGCACTGAGTAGAACAACTCTGGTCGCGCTGACGCGCCGCGACGAGAGTTGTCTCATGACGCCGGATGATGCGCCGCCGCCATGGTGGGTTGTAGTGCTGCGCTGGGCTCTGCTCGGGTTCGCAGTTCTCGTCTCGGCCGCCACGGCTGTGGTGTTCGGGTTCGCCGTCTACCTGTTCGCCGCGGGCTACTCCGGCGGCAACAACCCGGAAAGTGTCGCACCGCTGGCGATCCCGCTGTCCTTTCTCGTCTGGGTCTTCGTGGGCGTACCGGCTGCGCTGGTCTGCGCGCTGGCCTGGGCGGGCTATTTCGCCGCCGTCCGGAGGGTCCGCCGCTCCCCGAAATGACCTGCTCGTCGCGGCCGTCAGTGCAGACGGGTTTCAGTCGCTATTGAGGGCCGTCGCGGCGACGGCATCGATGTGGGCGATCGCGACGGGGAGGATGTTGTCAGACTGAGCGAAGGCCATGACGTGATTACCGGGGACGATCTCCAGCTGGCAGGGCAGCATCCGGGCCTGCTGCACTGCCAGCTCCAGGTAGGTGTCATCGGCGCCGTAGTAAGCCAGCGTTGGATGCGGCGCCGCCTGCAAGTCGGCGACGGTAGTCGGGAACTTGCGGATGACTTCCTGGACGGCCCGGATGGCACGGAAATCGTTGCGGGCAATATAAAGCTCGGCCACCTGCGGCGGCCAGTCAGCAAACATTTCTTCGATAGTCGCCGGGCGATCGCTCGCAGGCGTTTCCATGGCGGCGCGCTGATCAGCGTCGAGGCCGAGCGGCCAACCTCCAAGAATCAGCGATGCGACACGGCCAGGCGCAGTGATGGCCAGGTTCTCGGCGATCACAGCGCCCCAGGAATAGCCCCACACGTGAGCGGCGCCGACACCTTCGGCGTCGAGGATCGCCAGAACATCGGCGGCGATGCCAGGATTGGCGTATGCCGCGGGATCGTAGGGCTTGTCGCTGTCGCCATGACCGAGCAGATCTGGCACGAGAACCCGGAAACGATCCTGAAGGCGCTGGACATATCCCCGGTCGAGCCAGCGCTCACCCCACATCGGATGGCCATGCAACAGCACGATGGTAGGTCCGGCGCCGAAGGCCTGATAGCGAATGCGGTAACCACGACTGGTGATAACCAACAGGGCCCCCAGGGAATGGAAAGGCACATAACCGCAACAGGCTCTACGGCCACCCAAACTACATCCTGGCCAGGGGGAGCAGCTGGGTATTGGAGCTGCATCATGGCGGCCCCGGAAGAGCGCGGCTCGATAAGCTGACGGCGTGTCGCCGACCCTGGATTACGTCCACGGATACTCGGCTGAGGAAGGCATGCGGCTCAGCGACCAGGCTGGCTCGGCGTATTTCCATCCGACGAGCGAGCAAGCTCGCCGCGCAATTCAGTGCCTGATCGACCTGCAACAGCAGGCAGGCGGCGATTCGCTGATAGGACGGCGCCTGTACCCGCTGCTGATCCAGTCCGGCTACCGGGACGTGCGCGTGACTCCCCTGGTGGCCTACGCCGACGGCAGCAGGCCAGACCTTCGTGTTGAGTGCCTTGGGACCAGGTCCGCGGCGGGCAGCCAGCGAGATAGGGTGCAGGCGGGTAGCCTGCCCGAAGCGGTGGCAACCCGGCAACGCTGGGCCTCGTACCGCGAAGGAGCAGCGATGACGAAACCGAGCACAGAGTCTCCGCAGTGGACAACGGTGGACGAGGGCTGGGGCCGTAAGGCGCTCGACTTCGCAACGCTCAGCGAGCCGAGTAACTGCCGGGAGTACGTCGCCGTGCATCACCGGCTGCGTGTCGATGCCGGGGACCGCCTCCTCGACGTGGCGTGCGGGTCCGGCCTCGCGATCGAACTAGCTCGCTTGCGCGGCGCTTCCTGCAGTGGGGTTGACGCATCGGCCCGCCTCGTCGCGGTCGCACGGGACCGGAATCCTGGTTGCGACATCAGGGTGGGCGATATGCACGCGCTGCCGTGGGGCACCGCGTCGTTCGACGTGGTGACCAGCTTCCGGGGCATCTGGGGCACTACGCCCGACGCGATTGCCGAAATACGCCGGGTCCTTCGCCCTGGCGGACTCGCCGGGATAACAGTGTGGGGTCATCTGAAGGTGTCTCCCGGCGCCTGGGCGCTGGCACCGTTCCGCCTGGCCGCAGCTGAGAAGGTCGACAACCAGGCGGTGATGGTGTCGCTCGGCCGGCCTGGTGCGGGTGAGCAACTCCTAACATCACACGGATTCCTCGACGTTGAGCGTCTGGACGTTCCGTTCGCCTGGGAGTTCGCGGACCCTCAGCTGTACGCGCGTGCGCTGGCTTCTACCGGCCCGGCGTATGAGGCCATCCAGAACGTCGGGGAGGCTGAGTTTCATCGCGCCGCCGTCGAGCAGGCTCGCGGGCAGCTACGGAACGGCCTTCCTCTCCGGGCCGAAATCAATGTGGTGGCCTACGTCGCCCGCAAACCCGAAGGAGCCGAAGGCGCATGACCGGCAGTTTTCTCCAAGAGCCCCCCGCGTCCCCTGAGGCGAAGGCGCTCTACGACGAGGACCTCGCGGACAGCGGCTATGTGTGGAATGTGTCCCGGCTGTGGGCGCACCAGCCACAGACCATGAATGGCCTGTTCGAGCTGATGTCTCAGGCCTTCGCGCCGAGCGGCCTGGCCTTCCGTCAGCGCGGGATCCTGGTGGCGGCTGCCGCCTCGGCCCTCGGCGATTCATACTGCTCGCTGGCGTGGGGCGGGAAGCTGGGCAAGGCGTCCGATCCCGGTGTTGCCGCGGGAGTTCTGAACGGCAGCGACGCCGGGCTGACGGATCAGGAGAAGGTAATCGCCGCGTGGGCCCGGCAGGTCGCTGGGGATCCGAACGCGACGACACCCGCAGACGTTCAGGCGCTCCGCGACTGCGGACTCGATGACGGGCAGATCTTCGCCATCACCGCCTTCGTGGCCCTTCGGCTGGCCTTCTCCACGATCAATGACGCGCTCGGCGCTCAACCCGACGCCGAACTCGCCCAGTCTCTGCCCAACGATGTGCGGGAGGCAGTGACATACGGCCGGCCCGTAGCTCAACAGTCTGCTGTCTGACCTAGTGTGTCCGGCATTGCCCGGCAGCATGGCCTACGCGGGTGCTGAGTTCTGGGATCAGCTCTTCCGGCGGCGGCTGGACTCTGGCGACGATCTCGACTGGGCAGGCCTGTGGACCAGGCCGTTCCTGGTCCCGCTCCGGGAAGCGGGCGCACGCAGTGGCCGACATGACCCAGCGGCTGCCCTTCCCCGTCGTCGAGCAGTCGGGCCAGACAATGCATTACTTCGCCGAGGCCTACTTGCGCGACCTGCTCGGGGAGCGGCGCGAACTGCATTTGACCTCGGTCCCGATCCGGCACGGCGCGACGGGCGAGCTGTTCAGCATGTCTGGCGCGGCGTTGCCCGGCGCTGATGCTGCCCGTGGCCATGGCCGGGATGATCGACCTGGTCAGCCGGCACTGAACGGCTACAGCGCACTGTTCCGATGAGGCTCATTTGGTGACATGCGGGCGGCGAGATGCTCTGCTAGTGGCGTGACTAATCAATCAGCTGCTGACTTCAACGCGCTGCCCGAGGACTGGGCGTCCGATCCCGGCCTGATCGCATCGCTCCGGGTCGATGACGACGACGAACATGACGACCCGGTTCTGCGCTGGCCGGACGGCCGGGTGGTCGACACATGGCGCGAGGACTACCCGTACACCGAGAAGATGACGCGGGACGAGTACGAGTACCTCAAGCGCCCGCTTCAGATCGAGCTAGTCAAGCTGCAGAACTGGGTCAAGTCCAACGGCCAGCACATCGTGATCGTGTTCGAGGGCCGGGATGCGGCCGGGAAGGGCGGCACGATCAAGCGGTTCACCGAGCACCTGAACCCCCGCGGCGCAACCGTGGTCGCTCTGGCCAGGCCGAGCGAGCGCGAGCAGACCCAGTGGTACTTCCAGCGCTACGCACCGCATCTGCCCGCGGCGGGCGAGATCGTCATGTTCGACCGCTCCTGGTACAACCGGGCAGGCGTGGAGCGGGTAATGAGCTTCTGTACCGAGGAGGAGTACTGGGAATTCATGCGAGAGGCACCGGACTTCGAGCGCATGCTCGTCCGTTCCGGACTGCACCTGACGAAGCTCTGGTTCTCGGTGACGCGGTCCGAGCAGCGTACGCGGTTCATCATCCGCCGGGTGGATCCGGTCCGGCAGTGGAAGCTGAGTCCAATGGACATCGAGTCGCTGGACAAGTGGGAGGCCTACACCGATGCCAAGGAAGCGATGTTCCACTACACCGACAGCGCGCACGCGCCGTGGACGGTGGTCAAGAGCAACGACAAGAAGCGGGCCAGGCTCGAGGCGATCAAGCACGTACTGAGGAAGTTCGACTACGAGGGCAAGAACGAGGAGGCCATCGGGGAACCGGATATGACTGTCATCGGGCCGCCGTCAGCGCTGTCCGAGCACAACCCCGACATCTCCTTCCCCAGCCTGTAGGCCTGCGTGGATGAGCAGCTGTGGTCGCCCTATGACGTGATGGGCCCCGAATATCAGCAGCGAGCTGCTCACAGCGCGTACAACGCCCACTACGACCGTCCGGCAGTTCTGGCCGCGCTAGGACCGGTCCGCGGGCTGCGCGTCCTGGATGCTGCGTGCGGGCCAGGCCTGTACACGCAGGAACTCCTCGCCCGCGGTGCCGTGGTGATGGCATTTGACGCCAGCCCGGTAATGCTGGAACTGGCCCGCGCACGGGCCGCAGGAAAGGCCCAGATCGATCAGGCCGTCCTCGGTCGGCCACTGCCCTACAGCGATGACGTGTTCGACCTGATCGTCTGCGCACTGGCCATTCACTACGCCGATGATCGAGCTGCCGCCTTTGCCGAGTTCCGCCGCGTGCTGCGTCCCGGGGGCGCGCTCGTGGTATCCACTCAGCACCCGACCACGGACTGGCTGCGCAAAGGCGGGTCCTATTTCGAGCAGAAGCTGGAAACCGACATCTGGCACACCGAGTCTGGCGACCAGCCGGTGCAGTTCTGGCGCGAGCCGCTAGGCGCGCTGTGCGGCCATGCCACCGGCGCCGGATTCCTCATCGAGAAAGTCATCGAGCCGCTCCCCGCAGACACCATGCGCGGGCTCTATCCCGAGGATTACCAGAAGCTGATGACCGAGCCTGGATTCCTGATTCTCCGCCTCCTCAAGCCACGCGAGCCCATCGCAGCACGAGATCAGTAGCGGGAGAGAAACGCCCTGACCTCGGGGCCAGCAAATTGAGCGCCATAACCGGCCTTGACCACCAGGCAGGCGACTGCGACGTCCCTTGACGGCTCGAATGCGATAAGCCAGCTGTTGGGCTGCCCTTGGCCGTTGACGTCCGCCGTACCGGTTTTCGCGTAGACGTCCGGGCCGAACCCGATCGATGCAGCCGTGCCGCTGGTAACCACGGCCCGCATCATCTCCTTGAGCCACGTGTCCGTCGTGCCTGGGAGCGGCTTTGCAGTGACCAGGGGGCTACCAGCTGCCAGGTAAGGCTGCCGGAACGTGCCGCTGTCGATGGTGGCAGCAACCGAGGCCATCGCCAGCGGTGAAGCGGTCAGCGAACCTTCGCCGAAGGCTTCTTGTGCCAGTTCGGAGCCCGATGCTGACTGCGGGGCGTTGAAGTACCTCGTGGAGGCCCTGCCGATGCCGATGTTCCAGTTCCGGTCCAGGCCGAAGTACTGCTTGGCTGTCTCAGCCAGACGGCCGTTGGTGAGGTGCTCGTACTGGGTGCTGAAGGCGTTATTGCAGGACTGCGCAAAGTCAGTAATGAACGGCGTCGATGGCGGCTCGGATTCGCCCTTGTCATTGTGGTAAGTGATCCCCTGAATCGTGACAGCCTTCGGGCACGCAACAGGGCTGTCGGGAGTGAGCACCCCTTCGTTGAACAAGGCAGTCGATGTGATGGTCTTCATCGTCGAGCCGGGTGCCACTCTGGCAGTGAGCGCGAAATCGTTGAAGCCGGCGTTATTGGCGACGGCCAGGATCTTGCCGGTCGATGGCTGGATGACGATCATCGAGCTGTTCTTATGCTCGCCGACAGCAGACTGGGCAGCCTGCTCGGCTGCCGCGTCGATCGTCGTGGCGAATCCGGAGACGTTCTTAGGCGCGACGACGACAGCCCGGGTATGGGCGAGGGCCTTGCCCGTCTTGGTCTGAATCTCGACGTTCAGGCCCGGGGACCCGGTCCCAGGGGGCGCGGATGCCTCCAGGCCGGCGGCGATGTTGGCCAGCCCGGCATCTCCGTAGCTGGCGAGATCGTTACCGCTGGCGTCGGTGACCGATGTGATCCGCGGGGCGACCGCGACGGTGGCAAGGTGGGTGGACGCGGTGAGGTTGGGAGCCAGGTCGTCGGGGGCCCAGGCGACGTACCAGTACTGCGATTGCTTGCCTCGATAAGTAACCAGCGATGCGTGGTAGTGCCAGGTGCCGCTGACTGCCGCGGCGCCGTCTGGCGCCGCGACGCTAGCGCTGGCCGCGTAGGTGACCTTCTGGGGAGGGGTCGCCGAGCCCGCCGAGGCCGCCGTCGCCTTCCCCGCGGTACTCGTGAGCTTGCTGAGGTGCAAGTAAGTCCGGAACGCGGTCAGGGCGGTCCTGGCCACAGCCGGACGATTGGTGTAGTTCGCCGCTTGCTGAAGGTGCCCGGTGTCCCAGGCACGCAGGAAGGCGCGAGCTGTCTGCTGTGCGTCCTGGCTGTCCGATGAGCCCGTCGGCAGGAAGCCGGTGGTCTGGGTGTGCCGACCCGGCAGTACGAGCACGGCGACGACACCTGCCGCCACCGCCACGACCGCGGCGATCAGAACGTACGGAAGCTTTCGCCGCCGCTTCCTGACCCGCCCCCCGTGCCTGCCATGCGGGGGCTGCCGCTCGACAACCTGCGGGAGCTGAGCGGCTGAGGGCGCCGGGCGATACAGCGAGTCCCACCAGCTGTCGTCTCCCGAACTGCCGCTCACCTCAGCGACGGTACCTACTGCCCCGATTACTTACCAAATTATCAGGAATTAACCGAGCCTGAATCCACCGTTTTATGGTATTTATGAAGTTCTGCCCAGCTGGGCTCGCCAGTTCGTCAGGCGGGCGACTCGTCGAGGAGATGCCGGAGGAATGACTCTGGCCGGGTGAGGAACTGCCGCCAGCTGGCGACCAGTTCCAGTCGATCCCAGCTCGATGGCCGGATTCCCCAGTCACCTAGCTCCAGGATTCGCGCACCAGGGACTGCCGCGACGATCGGCGAGTGAGTGGCAACGATGACCTGGCCGCCCGCAGCGGCCAGATCGTGTAGCAGCGCGACGAGGCTCAGGCTAGATACGAACGACAGCGGCGCATCCGGTTCGTCCATGAGGTAGAACCCTGCCTGGTTGATGCGCGTGCGGAGGATCTCCAGGAAGCCCTCGCCATGGCTGAGCTCATGGAACTGCTCGGGCCGATGGCCCCGATTCTCCTCCAGGTAGGTGTACAGACCGTGCATGGTGTCCGCTCGGAGGAAGTACATCCACGCCGGATACCCCGGACCTCGCTCGGCCCACAAGTGCCCGCCGATCCCGGGCTCGCTCTCACGAGTCTCGAACCTGGCCTTGGCCGAGCCACCCTGGGGATTGAGCCCGCACGCCTCGGCGATCACTTCGACGACAGTCGACTTGCCAGCGCCGTTCTCACCCGCCAGCACCGTGATGCCAGTTCTCAGGTCCAGGCCCTCCGCCAGCATCTGCGCAACCGCCGGCACCGTCGCCGGCCACTGCGACGTGTCAACTTCGCTGCCCCCGTAGCGATGGATCTGGCGGAAGACCCGCCGGTCGGGCAGTTGCCCGGATTTCGCGCTGCTCACCCGCTGATAATCAACCATCGCCAGTTACGACACCAGCGCATCCCCTGGCGTCGCGATCAGGATCCCGGCGGTGCGAGAACTGCCAGCCGGCTACGAGCTGGTCCGGTTTCGATGCCCGGTACTGGTTCGCCAAGGCCAGGCAGGCTGGCCGCCACCTTGTCTGTGCTGAGGTCGGCCAGCCAGATGCCATCTGGCGGATCTGGCGCCGTCTCGGGACCTGGCGGGCCGCCGCCACCTGGACCCCGACTGTCCCCGCCAGTCGTAGCGTTGCCCCACACGGTCAGGGCTGCGAATCCGGTCAGTGCGAGCGCGAATACAGGGAAGACGATGAAGATAGGCAAGAAGACGGACGTGTCCACGGAGGCGGTGATCTGATGACTGTAAGCGATCGCTGGCGACGTCCGGAGGTCGGAGGACAGGTTCTGGACACCGTAAAACAGGTGCTGACCGTGATACAGCCAGTTCCGCAGCCATGCCACCCTGAGCATCACCGCGGTGGTGCCATCTCCGAGAACAGCGACGACCAGCGCGCCGGTCAGGCTGGCCACGAGCCCCGCCGCCACGATCTGGCGGTTCCTGGCACCGACCGACGGAGGTGAGCTGCACGAGGCCATGTAGCGCTGGTCGGCTACGAATCCAGCCACCACCGGGGCGCCGAGCAGCAGCAGCCACGCGAGCAGCACGAGCGGATCGATATCGGAACCTGGCAGCCACGGGTTGGTGGCGGCCTGGCTGAGTCCAAGCGGCGCGACCGCGTACATGACAACGCCGAGAGCGATACCGGGGACGACGCCCATGGCAAGGGTGGCCGGTGCGACCCGTGTTCGCCGCGAGGTCATCCAGAGGATGGCAGTCACGTATAGCGCCATGAGGATCACGAACAAGATCTCGCCTTGCCGTGGCTGGCCGAAATTTCCCCCGTCGATCAGCCGGTACAAGCGCAGCTCGACACTACCGCGCGGCGGTACGTCAACGACCTGCTCGATGACGTTTCTGGCTGGTATGAGGGCCAGGATCGCGGCGTAAAAGCCGATGCGAAGGAACCGGGCGGCGCGGCTTCCGCCCACCGGTCCCACGAACAGGCGCGCCAGCAGCGGCAGCCCAGCCAGCACCAGCATCATGGCGAGCACGAAGGACCGGTGGCCCGAGGCGGCGAGGTAGGCAGGCGAGCCTGGCCAGGCGGCCCAGGCCGCTGCCGCAGCCGCCACCGCGAACAGCATCGCGCTGCCGAGACCGCGTCGCATAAACGCCTCCCTGGCTATCAGCTGGACACCACCGGCGCGCCAGGCCAGGCGCCCGAATCCTGGCGGCACCTCCGACGCTTCGGCCCAGATAGCCTCGACCCACTCACGCCGCCCGGCTGGCACCACACGCATCGCGCAGCGCCGCATCGTCCCGCCCGCCCGGCCTAGCCCGCTCATGGGACCGCTCGCGTTGCCATGCCCCGCCGGGCCAGCGCCGCTCGCGCTTCCGGCTGGGCCGCCCGTCCAGCCGCCTCAGCCTGCATGGCCGCGGCCAGTCCAGCAGCCGTCAGCCGGTACAGATGGCGCCGTGGCCGGCCCGGCTGCGGCTCGTCCTGCCAGCACGCCTCGACTAGCCCCCGCTCGGCCAGCCGGATCAAGATCGGGTACAGCGTGCCTGATTTCAGGCCCGTCTGCTTCGCCAGTGCGTAGCCATGACGCCACTCAGACGGCTGGCCGCAAAGCGCCGCCAGCACCGACAACGTCTGCGGCGAGAATCCGGAACGTGTCACCACAGCAGGCAACTCTACATAGGTAGACCATTGCTGTCAGCAGAAAGCCCCGGCAACGCACGATCGACGTTGCCGGACTGAGTGCGGGGCCTGCCGACATCACCGGCGCTCTCAGATTCAGAGCGTCTTCTGCATGATGTGAAGGCCAACGTAACCGTGGGCCGGATGACGAAATGCCTCCGGCACAGTGGCAAGGATCTGGAAGCCGAAGGAGCGCCACAGCCGGACCGCGGAGGTGTTGCTTTCGACGACGGCAATCCACTGCATGGCGCGGTAGCCGTCCGCGCGCGCCTGATCGAGGACATGGCCGCACAGAGCGTGGCCTACGCCCTCGCCGCGCCGCGCCGGATCGACAACAAAGCCAGCGTTGGCAACGTGCGCGCCACGGCCTGGGTGGATGGGATGAGTGTTCGCGCTCCCGATGACGCTTCCGTCGTCATCCACAGCAACCACAGTGCGCCCTGGCTGCTCTCGCATCCAGCCTGCGCGTGCGCGCGCTTCGGTTCGCTCGGAATCTGCCTCAAGGCGAGCACTCAGTCGGCACGTGCGAGGATCAGGCTGTGCCCGGAGTCTCCTTCGGGAATGTGGCGGTGCCAGACGGGCTCGAGCCGCGCGACGGTGAGCCACCGCAGGTAGGTGGCGGTGTCGGCATGATCCCAGAACATCTCGGCGCCGAGGTAGGTCTCGACTCCGGTCCAGCGATCCGCGCCGGTGATTGCCAGCAGGTAGCCGCCTTGGCGGAGCCAGGAACGGATCCGAGGAAACAAGGCCCGCTGGTCCTCAAGCGGCACGTGAATCAGGGCATAGAACGACACCACCGCGTCCAGGCTGCCCTGCTGCAGGTCCAACGCGGTCATGTCAGCCTGCACGAGGCTGGCGGCGGGCACCAGACGCCGCGCCCGGCTCAGCTGGACGACGGAGAAATCAGCCCCGACGACCCGCAAGCCGTGGTCAGTCAGGTCGCGGGTGGCCGGCAGTCCCGCGCCGCAGCCCAGATCGAGAACCACAGCCCTGCTGGGCAGCAGGCTCGCCAGTTCCTCGACCCATCCTGCGTAACGGCTCACATCCTCCGATGAAGAGCCAGCCGGCCGGCCGTCGTCCCCGCGATAAGCGACCGAGATGGCATCGTAACCGCGGCGGACCAGATCACGCTGCGCTGCTGGCGTCGTCGGCTCTCTGGACTCCGTCACTCGCGATGCCCCCGGAAGCGCCGCCATGCCCGCTCGTGCCCAGTCAGGTCAAACGGCTCGAGGGCCTCGCCGCTGGCGTCAACGGCAGTGATGGAGGCTAGCTCTGCAGTCCGGGCAAGCAGCGTGGCGAAGAAGGCGAGGCCGGCATCGGGCATGTTGGCGACGGGCGGCAGGTCAAGGACCTCCCCGCCGGCCAGCTGAACCCTCACCTGCGCCACCCGCAGGTCGGCTCGCACCACGATGCGGCGTGGCCCGGTGTCGGTCCCGCCGGTGTAGACGTTCATGATCGAGCCGGGCCATAGCGGCGGGCCAGCCATGCCGCCCTGGTCACGGCGCCCGTCAGGGTGAATCGTCTCCAGGAAAGTCAGGAACTCCGCGCTGGTGCCGCCGGCCCGCAGTATCCAGCGCTCGCCAGACGGCAGGTCGCCATCGGCGATGATCGTCAGGTCCGATTCCGCCATGCCCCCGCCTCCGATGCCGCCGCCGCAATTCTCTGCCGCCGTGCGGTGCTGCCGACCGGCACGGTTGAGCCTAAGGCCGCAGGCAACCCTGCACACCCCTGCCAGGAGCTTGCCCGGCAGCATGATCCAGATCTAGCGTCAGCTCTGTCAGAAAAGGGAGGCTAGCGGACATGCAGGAGTATCTGCTGTACATCGGCGGCCGATGGCGTCCCGGCGGCGCCGGGGCAGCTCAGGCGGAAAGCCCGTCGTCGGGAGAGGCGTTCGCTTCGGTGGCGGTTGGCAGCGCCACCGATGTTGATGCGGCGGTTGCTGCCGCGTCCGCAGCCTGGCCCGCCTGGGCGGCTGCGTCGGCCTTCGACCGTGCGGCGTCGTGCGAGCGGATCGCTGCCGGGATCCGGCAGCGGCGCGAGGAGCTGGCCAGCGTGCTGACCCTCGATCAGGGCAAGCCGCTGGCCGAGGCCTACGACGAGGTAGACGAGCTTGCTGCGTACTTCCTGATGGCCGGCGAGGATGCCAAGCGTCTCGAAGGTTCGCTGCCACCGTCGGTCTCGGCTGGTCGCAGGATCCTCGCTAGCCGGGTCCCGCTCGGTGTCGTGGGCGTGATCAGCCCCTGGAACTGGCCCTACACCATGGGGGCGGAGCTGATCGCGCCTGCCATGGCGGCCGGCAACGTAGTCGTCTGGGTGCCCGCGCCAACTACCTCCGCCTGCTGCGCCATGCTGGCTCAGGTCATCGCCGACTCAGGCCTGACGGCTGGTGTCTTCAACTTTGTTCCCGGCCCTGGCGCGGTTGTGGGCGATGCGCTGGCCGGCCACTCAGGGGTGGCCGGGGTGGGCTTCGTCGGCTCGGTCGCGACCGGCGCCAGCGTTGCCGCGAGAGCCGCGGGCAAGACCCAACTGCTCGAGCTGGGCGGGAACGGCCCGATGGTCGTGCTGGAAGATGCCGACCTGGATCTCGCGGTGGAGGCAGCACTGGAGGCCGCCTACCTGTGCGCAGGCCAGAGCTGCACGGCCGGCGAGCGCTTCCTGGTGCACGCTGACGTCCGCGCTGATTTTGTCGAACGCGTCGTGGCGGTGACGAAGGACAAGATCCGTCTCGGAGACCCATTCGACGCGGCGACGACGATGGGCCCGCTGAACAACGAGCCGACTGCGGAGAAGTTTGACCGCCACATCGCTGATGCCCTGGCCGGAGGCGCCCGGGTCTGCTGCGGCGGGCGGCGCGCTGCCGGGTTCCCGACTCGTCTCTACGCTGAGCCGACTGTGCTCGACGGCGTCACTGTCGGCATGGCCATCGAGAAGGAGGAGACATTCGGGCCGGTTGTTCCGGTGGTCGAGGTGCGTTCGGCGGCCCACGCGCTGGAACTCACCAACGCCTCCCCATTCGGCCTGACCGCCGCGGTGTTCACCGAGGATCTCGAGCGCGGCCTTGCATTCGCTGAACGCGCTCGGGCCGGCTGGGTCAACATCAACGCGTCGACCAACCTGTGGGAGTCGCACCTGCCGTTCGGCGGGCGGGCCGGCAGCATTAGCGGCAGGGGCCGGGTCGGCGGCCGCTACCCGATGGAGACATTCACCGAGCCGAAGCTCGTCACCTATCCCGCCCCGCGGTACTAGTTGGATCTAAAGGCAGCTACTCGTCGGTGCCGATGCTGGCCTCCCAGCCGTCATATTCGGCGCCGGGTATCACAGAGACAATCTTGTGGAACAGTTCCCGGCCGCGGCGCACGAGCCCGGCCGTGAGTACTGCGCCGTCGCGTGCGGCTGTCACGCAGTCGCTGCACGTCCTCGCGCACGGTGGCGGCAACTGACACCACTGCTATCGGCCGAGTTCTGCTGGTGCGACACGCAGGCCGGATGCCAGCGCGCTGGCGTGCAGTCGCCGATCCCAGACGGCAACTATGAGGTCCGAGTCGCCGACCGCTAGCGCGCTGGCGAGGTGGACGGCGTCGGCGCCGCGCAGCGCCTCGGTCTTAGCCAGGTGGCCGGCATTCTGCGCGACTGCGGCGGTGAGCTCGACTGGCCGGATGGCGGCCCAGTAACCTTCCCAGGCCCGCTCGGCGTCGGCGAGCTGACCAGGATCCAGGTCGTGGTTTCGCCCAGCGGCAGCAAGCGCGGCACGGACCTCGGGATAAGCAAGACGGCTAGCTACTGCGGCGTCGCAGCCGTCCCACAACTGGGCGACCAGATCGCTGCCTTCTTCTTGGGCTAGCAGTTTGACCGCGGCGCTCGCGTCGAAGTACACCAGCGGCACGCTACCGCCTCTGGTCGCTGACCAGGTCCGACAACGGCCGACGTGACCTTGGGCGGGCGTGACCGGAGGCGCGCGGCCGCTGCGCTGTGGCAGGCTTGCTGATCACGCCCTCGGCGGCCAGGCGCTCGAGCGTGCCGGCCGCGGCCAACCCGGTCACCCTGGCGACTGGGACGCCCCGGTCGGTGATGACGACATCTTCTCCGCTACGTGCCCGTTCCAGCCACCCGCTGAGGTGCGCTCGCAGGTCAGTCACTGTCACGTCCATGCCTTAATTGTACGCTCTCAGCGCCACTAACTGTACGTTTCAGCGGCTTCCTCGGCCATGCACCACCGGGCAGCAGCCACGTCAGGGGCCGACGGCCGCCCGGACTATCGGGACGTCGAGCTCCCCCGCGGAGATCAGCGTGCCGCGGAACAGGTACCTGTCCGCCCGGTACGTCGTCCGCGCCAGCTCGAATGCTCGCCCAAGCTGGTCGTAACCGGTCTGGGTGAAGAGAAGCACCGGGTCTCCCGGCTCAATCTCAAGGTGCTCCGCGTCGGCCGGCTCACATGCAGCCGCCCGGATAGCGAAGCTGCCCCGGCTCGGCAGGACGCGGTATTCGGTGCGCAGCACGTCGTAAAGCGACAGGGCGCTGAAGTCGTGTTCGTGCAGGCCGCGCGCCAGGTACTCGGGTACGACGGCTTCGGTGCTCGCGACTGGCAGGCCGTCGAAGCAGCGAACACGGGCGAGGTCACACACCGCGCTGCCGGGCGCCACCCCGAGTTGCTCAGCCTCCGCGAGCGTGGCCTCTCTGGCGACGCTGCGCAGCACCCGCGAACTCACCGCCAGTCCCCGCTGCCTGCCCATTTCGCTGAAGCTGATCAGCGCGTCGCTGCCCTCGCTCACCGGCCCGGCGAACCAGCCGCTCCGGTCCGACGACCTGACCAGGTCCTTTTCGGCGAGCTTGGCCAGCGCACGGCGGATCGTGATCCGGCTGACGTGCAGGCGCTGCGCCAGAGCCCGTTCGGACAGCAGCCGCTCGTCTGCGCCGAGCCTGCCACTGCGAATCTCGGCCTCCAGAGTTGCGGCCGCCCGCTCATACATCGGCATTCGCCTGGCCGAGCTCAGGCCTGCCGCGCCGTCTCCTTCGGGGAACTTAGCCAACGCCGCCTCGCTCACTGGCGGTCATCCGGGATCCCTCCACCACAGCAGTGATTGTCCGATTCATCACGCGCTGTCACTCGACCAGTGACCCGGCGAAGATGCCGGCGATGAAGCTGCGCTGCGCAAAAAGATAAATGACGACTACGGGCAGCGCAGCCAGGCAACTGCCAGCCGCCAGGGCAGAGAAGTTGTTGAAATGCGCTCCCTGGAATGTCGACAGCCCGATGGTGACCGTGTAGAGGGACTGATTGGACACCATCACCAACGGCAGCAGGAACGAGTTCCAGGTCCACAGGAACACGAGCGCGGCCATGGTCTTCACGGCGGGCGCCACGTTCGGCACCAGGATCCTCCACAGCAGGGAACTCGGAGATGCGCCGTCGATACGCGCGCTCTCCGACAGTGAACGCGGGATAGACCGGAACGCTACATACATCCAGTACGTTCCGAAGGCGATGGACTGCGCGGCCTGTGGCAGGATCATCGACCAGTACGTGTTGGTGATGCCGACCTTCAGGAACTGGTAGTACCACGGCACTATCAGCGCCTCGACCGGCAGCATGAAGCCGAAGACCGCGGCGTACAGCACCCAGCGCGCGCCCGGCGGCTTCGCCAGGGCGATCGCATATCCGGCCATGATCGCGATCACCGCCGAGATCGCGACTACCGAGACCGTTACGATCGCCGTGTTCAGCATGTAGGTGGAGAAGTTCCCCGACCTCCACGCGTAGCTGAAGGCGCTGAGTGAGAGGTGACCGCTGAAGCTGATCCCGCCCGATCCGTTGGCGGGAGTCAGAGCCGTGCTGACCAGGACCACCAGCGGGTACAACGTGATGACGGCGGCCATGATCAGGACGACCAGGCACACCGTGCGCTCAGTTCGGGACAGCATCGTGCCTCCTGCTGCGGTCTGGTCGTGGGCTCACGTGGCGTTCCGTTCGATCAGCGCGCGGATCCCGAACGTGATGGCAAAGATGAGCACGGACATCGCGATGCCGAGCGCACTGGCGGAGCCGACTTCACCGAGCTGGAAGGCGTCCCGGTAGATGAGCAGGCCAGGCACCATAGTGGTGTAGCCAGGCCCGCCATTGGTTGCCTGGTAGATCAGCGTGAAGCTCTGGAGCGCCGCCACCGCCGAGATGGTGAGGGCGGCACCTATGTCCCGCCTGAGCATGGGCACGGTGATGCTGAAGAACTCGCGCAGCAACCCGGCTCCGTCCACTCTGGCCGCATCGTAGATCTCGGGGGAGATGCGCTGGATACCTGGCAACAGCAAGACGAAGCAGAGCCCGAAGTCCAGCCAGGCTGCGATGACGCCGACAGCCGGCAGTGCGGTGTTGAAGCTCCCGAGCCATGGCGTCCCGGTGCTTGGCCCGAGCCCAACCGCGTGCAGCAGGCCATTGACCGTTCCCGTGCCACTCGGCGCCAGCAGCCAGGTCCACACGATGGCCACAACTACCGTGACGATGACCTGCGGCAGGAAGTACACCGCACGGAAGAACGCCATGCCACGGGGACGGGTGCGCCGCATCATGCTCACGGTCATCAGGGCCAGTGCGGTCGGGATCAGCGCGTAGAAGATAAGCAAGATGCCGAGGTTGGCCAGCGAGCCGCGCTCGACGGGGTCGGTCAGGATCTGGGTGTAGTTGGCGACGCCAACGTACCTGGCGAGTCCGATGCCATCCCACTCTTGCAGCGAGTACTGAGCAGCCTTGGCGAGCGGGTAGATGATCAGCACGGCTATGAAGAGGGCCGCCGGCGCGAGGAAGAAATACCCGCTCAGCCATTCCTTGCGCCGGCGGCGGTGCGCCATCCCGCCCGGAGGCCGGCCACCGCGGCGCCCGGAGGCACCAGCGGTGACCGACCCTGCCGATTCGGCAGCCGTCTTCTGCGTTGCCACGCACACTCCTTCGCGGCAGCTGGTCTGTTACGAGCCCTGCGAAGACCAGTACTGCGTGTAGTCGGACTGTAGTGACGACATGAGCGCAGATGCCGAGATCTTGCCTGCCTGAAGCTCCTGGATCCCGGCCATCTCCTGATTGAGGAAGTTCGGGGTGGCGTAGTCCAGGTACGGCACCAGGTTGCCGCTGTGCACCGATGTTGACCAGCCAGCGGCCGCCGACCGCAGTAGCGGAGAAGCGCTCGCCAGCGCCTGGGCGCTCGGGGTCACGACCGGGATGTCGCCGTAACGCAGTAGCGCGTCCTGAATGGCCGGGCTGAGCAGCGTGTTGATGAATGCGGCACCTGCGTTCGGGTTCGGCGTCTTGCTGGGGATCGACCAGCCCTCGCCCGGCCCGCCAGTCACCACGGGCGGCACCCAGAATCCGGCCTTGCTGCCGAGTGCCTTGTCCACCGAACTGGAGTACCAGTCGCCCTCGAGGAAGAAGCCTGCCTTGCCCTGATCGAACAGGTTGAGTGCCTGGACGTCGGACAGGCTCTGGTAGCCGGCCGGGAAGTAGCCATCCTTTGTCCAGGCAGCGAACGTGGCTGCCGCCTGAACGAAGCCCGGCGTGTCGATCGACTGGTTCGTGCCCGTGTGGAACACGAACGCGTTCTGGGCCGCAGCCGAAACGTAGTGGTCCGCGATCGTGTAGAGCGTATGCACGGGCTGGTAGGCCGTGGGCTGGCCGGCTGCGTAGGACATGGCTGTCTTGCCGGCCTTGCGGAGCTTCGCCAGGTCACTCGTAAAGGTCGCCCAGTCGGTCGGCGGTGTGCCGCCTACGGAGGCAAGCAGCGCGCGGTTATAGAAGATGCCGACGACCGTGCCGGTCTCTGGGATCCCGTAGACGTTGCCGCTCCCGAAGGTCTTGCCGCTCGCCGGGAGCGAGTTGTACTGCAGCGGCAGCGTACCGACCTTGGAGAACCAGCCGTACAACTTGTTGTATGACTCAAGGGGCAGCAGCTCGCTGTCCTCAACCAGGCGGCCCTGGTTCTGCAGGCCCTCGTTGGTCTCGCTCACGCCCGGTGCGCTCGAGTCCGAGGCGAACGCTAGCGGCAGCTTGTCGTTCTGATCGGCCAGGCTCATCGAGGTGTTGACGACGTGCATGTGCGGATACTGGTGCTCGAAGGCCTTGATCAGGATCGGGAGCACTGCGCTCTCGCCCGGATCGTCACCGGGAATGTCCCAGTTCCACTCGTCCAGCGTCCCGCTGGCGCTCTTGGACAGCAGCGCGGCCTTATTGCTCGAAGCTGGCGAGCCGCTGCCCGATCCGCCTGAGCTGCAGGCGACAGTAGCCGTGATGACGGCTACGCCGAGTGCACCGAGCTGTAGTGCCAGCCGACGGGATCGCCAGCGCGTCACCGCCGCCTGCCCGACCTTTGTTGTGCTTGCCACCTCGGGTCACTTCCTCTCATCGCAACTGTTGGGTGCTGCTCTCGCAATTCGCGTTACTGAGTCGAAGACTCCTGGTCTGGTGGGCCTCGCGGGCCAGCAAGCCAGCAAGGCCGGCTCCGATGACGCCCGCGTCCGGCCCGAGCTCGCCCTGGGTCAGCACGACCTGCGAGGCATGGGCGTGCGAATAGTGCCGAGCCCATCGCTTGGCTGACGTCCAGTACTCGGTGCCGGCGCTGCCCAGGCCGCCGCCGACCACGACGGCCTGCGGGTCCAGCAGGTTGACCAGCAACGCCATGCCGATGCCGAGCGCTCTGGCTCCGGTATCCACTACATCGATGGCGGCCACGTCGCCGCCGCGAGCCGCGGCGAGCACATCCTCGGCTCGCAGCGCGTTCCCGCCACGCTCCACATAACGCCGGACCAGGGCGCTGCCTGAGGCGATGTGCTCCAGGATGACTTCCTGTCCGTCCGGGCCCGCATCGGGCGGCGCGACAGCCAGCACCGACGTTCCGATGTTCAGGGCACCGCCGTGCGCCCCGGCGAACGGGCGGCCCCCGCCGACCGCGCAGTAGCTGATACCGGTGCCCACCGTCAGGAAGACGTGGTAGGCGTAGCGGCTGCCCGCGCCAAGTGCCGCCTCCGCGAATGCTGCCGCGCGGACGTCAGCCTCCACTATGGTCGGCGCGATCCCGCTGAGCAGTGCGGCGACCGGCAACTCGTTCCAGCCCGGGATCACCGCGGAGGAGGTAATCTCGCCGGCCAGGCTGACGATCTCAGGGACGACAACGCCAATGCCGACCACGCGACGGTCCAACTGGCTTGCGGTGTCGCCGAGCCTCGACACGTGCTTCTCAACATCGCCAAGCACTGCCTCGCCGCCACGCCGCGGCGCGGTCGGGATCACCGTCGTGGCCAGCAGCGTGAGCGTGGCGGCATCGATGAGTCCCAGGGCCGTCTTGGTGCCGCCGACGTCAACGCCGATCGCCGCATCGCCATCGCGTCGGTCGATGTCGGCCAGATTCAAGGCGGCGAACATCAGCCACCTCCGCTGGAGAGCGTGGCCTGGTCGCCGACTGCGGCTGGGTCAACCGCCGGGGCGGACCCGATCAGGTAAGTCGCGATACCGGTGCCTGCGTTCCTGACCTGGTACCGCTGACCTCCTGGCAGGTAGAAGCCGTCTCCCGGGGAAAGTTCATGCCACGATCGGCCCTCGTCAGGCTGCAACAGGAGGGTGCCCGCCAGCACGTACCCGCCCGTATCACCGAAGTGACTCAGCCAGCCGCTCCAGCTGCTGCTCCGGACCTCGCAGCGGGCAACTGTGAGCTGGGGCGTGCTGGCGATGATTCCGGCCAGCACCGGCGCGCGGTCCCCGTCAAGCCGCCAGATGTAATCCTGCGGCCTGATGACCGTCAGCCGACCGCGCTCGCTCGTCGAGGGTCCGCTTGCGCCCGGCTGGTCAGCCTCGGCTCCGGGAATTACCGTTCCGAGCAGACTGTCGTCCACGTACTTGCTGCACGCCAGCAGCGGCTGCTGCCTGGCGTAGACGCCGGAGGTACCCGTGGCCGGCGGAGGCGCGAAGAACTCGAGTACTTGCACCGGCGCGGTGCCCCAGTTGAAGGCGTGGTGCCACGTCCCCGGCCCGAAGAACACCGCCTCGCCGGGCGAGACGCGCACCAGCTGACCGGTCTCGGGGTTCGCGACCACGATGTGGCCGTCAATGGCATACAGCACCTCGTCGGCACCGAACACCGTCCGGTACTCAGGTGAATGGGTGAACTGCCCGTCGGCCGGGATCTCGAAGAGCAGCTGGTGGATCTTGTCGTTCGAGACGTAGATGCGGTCAAGCACCTCGCCAGACTCCGAGTCACCCCAGACATGGCGGACCGCCTGCGACCTTGCGATCACGGTCGCGCCGCTGAAGGTCGGCCGTGGCGATGGCCGGTAGCCCGCGGGGGAATCGGAGGCCGTCATCTAGTCGACCTTCGTGTCGTCCTGGTGGTACAGGAACTCTCCGTCGACGCACCCGCGGTCCTCCGCGAGCACACCGGAGATGGTCTGCAGCGGCAGGATGGCAAGCACGGCCTGCGCCAGGCCGCCAGCTTCGGCTGCGGGATTCTCGGCCAGATCGGAGTCGGAAAGCCGGAACACGACCGGGCCAGCCTGGCCGGTCGATTCCTCATCCGCACTCCGAGCTGCGATCAGCAGCACGGTCGCGCCAGCGGCGGCCATCGACTCGGCCAGCCGGGTCTCCCGCGCACCGCCGATCACGATGAGTGCCTTGCCCCGGCAGGCTGATTCGATCGGGCCGTGCAGGTACTGGTAGGTCTCGTAGGCAGACGCGGGCACCTTGCAGACCTCGCGCAGCAGCAGGGCGCCCTGCGCGGCCGTTCCGGCATGTACGCCAGACCCCACCACATCGAAGGAGGTGACACCGCGGAGCTCAGGCAGCAGCTGCGCCGCCAGCTCCTCAGCCGGAGGCATCAGCTGCTCGAGCCGGTCGGCGAGCCCGTCCCAGTCGGCGGCGGGTGCGCTGGCCGGGGCGAGCGCGTCGCGAAGCAGCAGCAGCGCCTGAACCGTGCCGGTGTAGCCGATGGTTCGTACGGCGCTGTCCCCGAGCAAGGCCAGCGGCACTGTCGCCTCAGCCAGGCTGGCGACTGGCGAACTCACGACGTCAGTCACCACCAGCCGAGGAGATGCCGCCGGAAGATGCCGCAGGACGGAGTGGATCTCCGCGCTCTTGCCGGTCTGGGACACTGCGACCACGGCTTCGATCCCGGCCGCAGACCCGGCGAGCTCCAGCTCAGAGCCGAGCCAGCATGACGCCTGCACCCCAGCCGACCAGTAGCCAGGAAGGACTGAGGCGATCGCGTTTGTGCTCGCGCCCATGCCAACAAGGGCCAGCCGGCGATTGCGCCACGGCGCGAGGTCCAGGGTGCGCAGATGGTCAGTTATCGCCTTGCGGGAAGTCCTGAGGTTCCTGCCCTGCGCGCGTACGGCCTCGATGTAGCGCATTCGCTCCCTTTCCTTGTGCACCGAACGGTACAACTGGGGCAACCCGATGCTTGCCGTCAGTGGTACCAGATGGAGCCCAGATGAGCAATAGGCCAGCTACGACTCACAGCCCAGTGGAGCCCAATCGTTATCCCGCCCCTGTTGCCCAGCCTCGCCGCTCGGCCAGGCGGCCCCGGTCCGGTTAGCATTCCAGGCATGAACGTCATTTTCGTCGAGCCGTTCTTCCCGCCTACTCAGCGCCATTTCGCCCGGGCGCTGGCCGAGGTAGGCGCGACGGTGACTGGCGTGGGCGAGTACCCGGCCGACGCGCTGGACGCCGATCTCAGGGGCTGGCTGAACGACTACGAGCAGGTGCAATCGGTGACGGACGTGGCGGCGCTTACCGGCGCGGTCCGCCGGGTGCAGGACCGGCTGTGGGTGGACAGGCTGGAGGCGACGATCGAAGCGCACACCCTGCCCGCTGCCCAGGTCAGGGAGGCATGCTCGATCCCCGGGACGTCATACCGCAGTGCCTGGCTTTGCCGGGACAAGCCGTCGATGAAGCAGGCGCTGCGCGAGGCAGGCGTGCCGACGGCCGCATCGGCGGCAGCGAGCACCGCGGGAGAGGTGCGGGCCTTCGCCGAGCAAGTGGGCTATCCGCTCATACTCAAGCCGCGCAGCGAAGCCGGCGCGCTCGACACGGTGCGGGCGGATGATGCCGCCACTCTTGACCATGCGCTCGGCCTGTTCGGAGGCCAGGGCGCAGAGTCGATCGCCGTGGAGGAGTACATCGAGGGCCATGAAGGCTTCTACGACACCATCACGATCGACGGCCAGGTGGCGGTGGACTTCGCCTCGCACTACTACCCGAACGTCCTGGAGGCGATGCGGGCAAGGTGGATCTCGCCGCAGTTCATCTCGACCAACCGGATCGACTCGGCGACGAACTACGGCGAGCTGCGCGAGCTAGGCGCTCGGGTCATCACGGCGCTTGGAATCGGGACGTCGGCAACGCACATGGAGTGGTTCTTTGGCCCGAAGGGGCTGAAGTTCTCCGAGATCGGCTGCCGTCCGCCGGGTGTCGGCGCATGGGACCTTTACTCAGCAGGCAATGACATGGACGTCTACCGCGAGTGGGCCAACGCGATCGTGCACGGCAGGACGGACGCGACCCCGTCGAGGCGCTACGCCAGCGGGATTGTCGCACTGCGCCCGGACGCAGACGGTCACATCACTGGCTATTCCGGCCTGGACGAGCTGCGTGAGCGCTACGACGAATGGGTGATCGACGCGTCCCTGCCGTCCGCGGGCACTGCGACGCAGCCTGTGGCGGCCGGTTACATGGCCAACGCCTACGTCCGGATGCGCCACCCCGACTACGACACCCTGCACGACATGCTCGACGACGTCGGCCGCACGCTGCACGTCTACGCCTCGTGAGAGTGACGCTACTCGGCCCGCAACGGCGGCCCACCGTGGGCGCAGTTGCCGCGAGCCTGGTGCCGGACGGAACCATCGCCACGATTACCGCCGGATGGCAAGAGCGCGAGCCTGCCGACGGCGAACTGAGCACCCTTCTTAACGGCCGCGATGTCAACTTGCAGCTGTACCGTCGGTGGCTCGACGTCCAGGAGCGCGACCCCGGTTTCGCCGCCGCCGAGCGCAGGCTGGCCGAGGTACTTGCCGAACTGCAGGAGACATACCTGCTGCGCCTCGACTACACGCTCCAGGCGATCTACGCACTCCAGCGCCGGGCCGGCAATGGCCGGCTCCAGCTTGCAGTGCTGGGCGAGGCAGTTGAAGCCGCCCGGGAACTCGACGCCGCGCACCTGCACCGGATCGGCGATGTCCGCGGCGAGTTCTATCAGGCCATGCAGCCACATGACCGGCCGGTGATAGCCGGGCACCGCGCAGAGGTGGCTGCCATCCTCGGCGAGGCGTCCTGCCTCGCGATCGCCGGCGGCCACGTGGGCGTGCTGACCGACCTGCTGCACCTGTTCAACATCGCTGCCGCGGCCGGGTCGCCAGTGATCGCGTGGTCGGCGGGCGCGATGGCACTGACCGAGCGGATCGTGCTGTTCCACGACCGGGCAGCTCATGGACCCGGTCACCCCGAGGTGTACGGCGCTGGCCTGTCCGCAGTCCGGAACGTCGTTGCGCTGCCGCACGCCCGCGCCAGGCTGCTGCTCGATGACTGGCCACGGATGGCGATCTTCGCGCGCAGGTTCGCCCCGGCCGACTGCGTCCTGCTGGAAGCCGGCACCCGGGTAGACATTGACGGCGCCTTCGGCCTGCCGCGCAGCGCCCCCGTGCTCGATGAGGACGGGCGCGTTACCACGCTGGAGGCAGCCTGAGCACGCCCGGTGGCCTCGTGCGCGGCCGAAAGCTCGCCATCAACAGGCTCAAGGAGCGGCGACCGCTCGAGCCTGCCGTCATCGACCGCTTCATGGCACGCCATGAGGTTCCCATCGTCGAGGGCTCACGGTGCACCTTCCTCTTTCGGGGCGAGGCGGACGAAGTCCGGCTCATTCACCGCATCTTCGGGTTGCCCGAGCGCATCGCCCTGCGCCGGCTGGGCGACGCCGATCTCTGGTACCTCGTCCTCGAACTACCGGAACGCTCAAGGATCGAGTATCAGCTCGAAGTCATTCGCGGCGGTCATGGCGAGCGCATCAACGACCCGCTGAATCCCCGGATCGCGCATAGCCCGGTGGGCAGCTCGTCGGTCTGTTATGCCGCCGGCTACGAGGTGCCCGAATGGACCCGGCCGCACCCGGAATCCCGCCCTGGATCGCTCACTGAGCTGACGGTGCCTAGCCGTGCCCTTCGGCGCGACTGCCAGGTGGCGATCTACCTGCCCGCCAGGTTCCGGCGCACCGCCAGGTACCCGCTGCTGATCGTGCACGACGGCGGCGATTATCTCGGATACGCCTCGATGCAGGTCGTGCTGGACAACCTCATCCACCGGCTCGACGTGGCGGAGACGATCGTAGCGCTGGTGTACCCCGGCGACCGGCTCGCCGAGTATGCGAACTCGGCTGCCCACGCCCGCTACCTGACGGCGGAACTTCTGCCGCGACTGGAGGCAGAGCTCCCGCTGGCCGGCGTACCGTCAGGCAGGTGCCTGATGGGCGCGAGCTTCGGCGCTGTCGCCGCACTGTCGACGGCGTACCGCTACCCGTCTATGTACGGATCGCTGCTGCTGCAGTCCGGCTCGTTCGCCTTCACGGACATCGGCAATAACCACGGCGGAGGGCCCGCGTTCGAGCCGGTCGTGCGGTTCGTCAACAAGTACCGCGCCGCACCGCGCCGGGTCGCCAGCAGGCTCTTCATCAGCTGCGGAGTTTACGAGCCGCTGATCGTGCCGAACCGGTCAATGATCCCGGTCTTTGAGGCAGCCGGGATGACCGTTCGCTACACCGAGGCCAGGGATGGTCATAGCTGGGAGAATTGGCGCGACCGGCTGCGAGAGGGGCTGTCATGGATATTCCCCGGACCACAGAAGTTCTTCTACGAATGACGTCATGAAGACCGTCCAGCGGTGGCATTCCGACCGGCTCGAGCGCGAGATCACCGTGGTGCGCTGGGGCTCGTACGGCAGGCCGGTGCTGGTCTTCCCGTCCGCTGGCGGCGATGCCGAGGAAATCGAGCGCCACGGCCTGGTCGACGCGTGCGGGCCGCTCCTCACCGACGGCCGGGTCAAGCTGTACTCGGTCGACAGCATCGCCGGACAGGCGATGATCGCCAAGGCTGAGCCGGTCGAGCACCGGATGTGGCTGCTCAATCAATTCCAGGAGTTCGTCGGGCGCGAGCTGGTGCCGGCGATCCTGGCCGACCTGGGCGGACACGAATTCGACGTGATCGCCACCGGAACCTCGATCGGCGCGTTCAACGCGGTCGCGGTGCTCTGCCGCTATCCGGACGTCTTCTGTGCGGCAATCGGGATGAGCGGGACGTACAGGATTGAAAGGTTCTACGACGGGGCCTGGAGCCAGGACCTGTTCTTCTCGGCGCCACTACAGTTCCTGCCCGGCCTGGAGGGGCCGCAGCTCGACCTGATCCGGCAGCGGCGCGTCGTGCTGGCGAGCGGCGAAGGTCCATGGGAGGACGTCGGCGAGTCATGGCAGATGGCAGCTGCGCTGGGCGCAAAGGGAGTGCCAAACCGGGTCGACAACTGGGGCCAGTCCTGGTCGCATGACTGGCACACGTGGCGCCAGATGCTGCCGCAGTACCTGCGTGAGCTCCTCTGAGCACGGCCGGGTTGGCCAGCCACAGGATGGGTAACAAACGGCAGTAGCAGCGTGGGCCGATTAGCACGCTGCTTATCGTTCCCTAGTGTCTCTAGTGTCACAAAGCCCCAGGCTGACGCGATGAAACGCTTGATCATTCCGTGCACGATGGCCGCCATGCTGCTTGCCATCGTGGGCTGTTCTGGGTCTGGCAGCTCGCCCGACTCAGTCGCCGGCCCTGCCACCTACCTGGCGAACGGCAAGTCAGAGATCGCCTTCGTCCAGTGGCGGACCATGACGCATGGCCACGTCCAGGGCACGCTTACGGCCGGTAACATCGGCGGCGCGGCGCCGGCGGCGTCACTCTCGGTGAACAGCGTGCCGTTCACCGGCACTGTCCACGGCACCGCAGTCAATCTGACCTTTGCTCATGGCCTGTTCCTGCAAAGCCATGCCCGGGGGACGCTCACTGGCAGCGGCCTGACGCTGGCTGTCCCGCAGGCCGACGGAGCAATCCAGCGCACGACCTTCACGAGGTCCAGCCGTTCTGGTTACGACACCGCAGTGACGGCGCTGCGCAGGAGCGCTCAGCACGAGAACCTGATGGCCGGGCGGTCAGGCAGCCCGTCCGCGAATGTCAGGGCTGACGAGCGCAATACGGAGGCGGATCTCACCGCGCTCTACCAGGCCTCCAGTCTCGCGCCGAATGCGATGCTCACTGACGACGTGGACCACTTCGCCCGCGATGCTGCGACTGCGCGAGCGCGCCTGGGGAAAGAGAAGCAGGATGCCGCCGGCGACAACCAATACTGCGCTGCCACCCTGACGGTCGTCGGGGATTCGCACGGGGTGAGTGGCGCGGCCTTGGCGGCAGTCGGCGATAGTGAGTCACTGACCGCGGGCGTCACTGCGATCCGGATGGACATCCGGACAGCAGATGCCGACCTGCGGCGACTGAGCCGAGTCGAGACGCCCGGGCCGCCGTCAGCGCCAGCCATGATCGCGACCGCCAAGGCCAGCATGACGCAGGCGATCGCGAGCGCGAACTCCTACATCGACCAGGTCAACGCCACCACCAATCAGGCCCGCATCGTTGCCAACCGCATGGCGACCGGCAAATGCTCCGCGCCAGGGCAAACTGCCCCGACGGCGCCGGTCGCGCACCTAAAGTAAACGCTGCTGACTAGCGAAGCGAGAAAACGTGACTGCAGACGGTGCCTCAGGCGAGCGGCCCGCCGTGGCGGTTCTTGGCGTCGGCATCATGGGCTCGGCGATGGCCCGCAACCTGCTCAGGGCCGGGCTGCCGACGACCGCGTGGGACCGGTCAGCGACCGCGACCGCGCCGCTGGCGGCAGCCGGGGCAACAGCCGCGCCGACAGCCGGGGACGCGGTCCGCGACGCCCGCGTCGTGATCACCATGCTGCCGACCGCTGAGGTCGTGCGCTCGGTTGTTCTTGACGACGCGAGCGTGCTTGCCGCCCTTCCGGCTGGCGCGGTGTGGGCGCAGATGGGCACGATCGGGGTTGACGCCACTGCGGAAATCAGCGCCAGGCTCGGCCGGGAGCGGCCCGACGTGCTGTTCGTGGACGCGCCGGTGTCGGGCAGCAAGGGCCCGGCAGAGTCCGGCAAGCTGCTCATACTGGCCTCCGGCCCGGCAGCCGCGCAGCCGGTCGTCGCGCCGGTGTTCGCCGTGATCGGCCGTGCTCCGGTATGGCTGGGCGAGGCCGGCCAGGGCAGCAAGATGAAGCTGGTGATCAACGCCTACCTGGCCACCCTGATCGAGGGCGTGGCCGAGGCGGTCGAACTCGCCACCCTGCTGGGCATCGACTCGGCCCGGCTGGCCGAGGCGATCGAGGGCGGTCCGCTCGACGCGCCGCTTGCGGATGCCAAGCTTCACAAGATGGAGCAAGGGGACTATGCGCCCGAGTTCCCGCTGGAATGGGCGCTGAAAGACGTGGACCTCGCGCTCGCGGCCGCCGACGGCACCTCGCTGCCGCTGCTGGCGGCGCTGTCCCGGCAGTGGCGCGCCGCGGTCGAGGCGGGACATGGCCGCCAGGACATCAGCGCGGCCCGGCTGTCCCTGGGCAGCCAGGACTAGCCGCCGGCGAGTTGCTGGACGAGGATCAGGGCGTTGAGTCCGATGATCACTGCGACGCTGGCGCAGGCGCAGATCGTGGTGCGGCGGCGGTTGATATAGCTGCCCATGACCTGCGTCTTGCTGGTCAGCACGACTAGCGGCACCAGGGCGAACGGGATGCCGAAGGACAGCACTACCTGGCTGAGCACCAGGGCAGCGGTGGCGTTGGTGCCGGAGGCCAGGAGGGCCAGGGCGGGGAGCATGGTGATCGCGCGCCTGGCGATCAGCGGGACGCGCAGGTTGGTGAAGCCTGCCATCACGACCTGGCCAGCGTAAGTGCCCACGCTGGAGGAGGAGACACCGGAAGCGAGCAGTGCCCCGGCAAACGCGAGGGCTGCGATGCCGCTGACGTTCTTGCCAAGTTCAGCGTGGGCCTGGCCGATGGTGGCCAGATTTGAAAGTGCCGGGGTGTGGAAAGCGCGGGCGGCAACCGCGAGCATTGCCATGTTCACCAGGCCGGCCAGGCCGAGGGCAGTCAGCACGTCGAGCTGCGCGAACTTCAGCACGCGCCTGCGCTCGGTGTCATCGCGGCAAGGCGTGCGGGACCTGGTCAGAGCTGAGTGCAGGTAAATCGCGTGCGGCATGACGGTGGCGCCGAGAATCCCGGCGGCCAGGTACAGCGAGCCCGTGCCTTGCGTGGCAGGTAGCAGGCCGCGCAGCGAGCCGGGTGCTGACGGGCCGATCCGGAGCGTCTCGTACAGGAAGCCGGCAACGACGAGACCGAGCAGCGCGGTGATCGCCAGCTCGAACGGCCGGTAACCTCGGGCTTGCAGCCCCAGGACGCCGAACGTGATGACGCAGGTGATCAGACCGGCGGGCAGCAGCGCGATCCCGAACAGCAGGTTCAGCCCGAGCGCGGCGCCTACGAACTCGGCAATGTCGGTGGCCATCGCCATCGCTTCAGCCTGCAGCCACATGCCCCAGGTGACAGGCCGCGGGCACCGGTCACGGATCTGCTCGGGGAGGCTCTGGCCGGTGATGAGGCCCAGCTTCGCGGACAGGTACTGCACCAGCATCGCCATCAGGTTCGCGACCAGCACGACCCAGAGCAGCAGGTAGCCATACCGGGCCCCGCTCTGGATGTTGGTCGCGAAGTTGCCGGGGTCGACGTAGGCGACCGATGCGACGAACGCGGGGCCTAGCATCGCGACAGCGGCCCGGATCCGCCCCCCTGCCAGCGGCTGGCCAGCAGGAGCTGGCGCGGAATCGGCGCTGTGCGTGGTGGCCGTCATCCAGCCTGCTCCTTTCATGCGCTCTGGCGCGGATAGCCACTAGCATGCGCACGCAATTGTGAGCCGGGGATGAGGGCGCTGAAAAGCAGCAGGCGTCCGCCGCCGGACCGATCCCCTCGCAGGCCCGCTGGCCTCATCTTCATCTCATCTGGCTCGCGGAGGATCGGTTACGCCGCGCGCCGCACGAGCGGCGCAGCCACGCGGCGGGCCGACGGCGGCAACCACGCCGACGGCGAGCAGAGGCGAGAGGAGTAACAGTCATGGCACAGCCGACTCGAGTCGACGTTCCGGAACCTGTCCGCAATGGGCTCGGCGCGACCATCATGGGCCCCCGCAATGTGGAGCTGGAACGCCAGAATCCCGATCTGCTCGCATCGCCGGATACGGATGCGGGCACGATCCCGAACCTGAAGTTCTCGTTCTCGGACGCGCACAACCGGCTGCTGACCGGGGGCTGGTCCCGCGAGGTCACCGCGCGCGAACTGCCCATCTCCACCACTCTGGCCGGGGTGGACATGCGCCTCAAGCCCGGCGCGATCCGCGAGCTGCACTGGCACAAGGAAGCCGAGTGGGCGTACATGCTCGCCGGTCACGCCCGGATCACCGCCATTGACGCCGACGGCCACAACTTCATCGACGACCTCGGGGTCGGTGACCTGTGGAACTTCCGGGCCGGTCTGCCGCACTCGATCCAGGCGCTGGCCGACGGCTGCGAGTTCCTGCTCGTCTTCGACGACGGGATGTTCTCGGAGAACGAGACGTTCCTGCTCACTGACTGGTTCGACCACACGCCGGTCGAGGTCCTGGCGAAGAACCTCGGTGTCAGCGAGTCCGCGCTCACGGGGATGCCGAAGGATCCCGATCACGAGCGGTACATCTTCAACGGCGAGGTACCGCCGCCGATCGCCGACGATGTGGTGCGGTCGGCCTCCGGCCAGGGCCCGATGCGGGCCGGCGAAGGCCCGGAGAGCATGACCTACCGGCTGCTCGAACAGGATCCTGTCGAGGTTCCCGGCGGCAGGGTCCGGATCGTCGACTCAACGAACTTCCCGGCGGCCAGCACGATCGCGGCTGCCCTGGTCGAGCTCGACCAGGGGTCGATGCGGGAACTGCACTGGCACCCCACCAACGACGAGTGGCAGTATTACCTCTCCGGGCAGGGGAAGATGGGGGTCTTCGCGTCAAGCGGCAAGGCGAGGACGTTCGACTACCGGGCCGGTGATGTCGGCTACGTTCCCTTCGCGATGGGCCACTACGTGCTCAACACCGGCGAGCACCCGCTGCGGTTCCTGGAGATGTTCCGCAGCAGCCGGTACGCCGACGTCTCGCTCAATCAGTGGCTGGCTCTGACGCCGTCGGAGCTCGTTCAGGCCCACCTGAACCTGGACCAGTCGACGACGGAAGCAATCACTGCCAACAAAGCGAAGCCGATCATCGTCCGGTAAGCGCCCGGATCCATCACGTATACCTGCCTCTGAGATCCTGGAGACACGATGCGGGTGCTGATCGTAGAGGACGACGTCAAGCTGGCAGGCCTGATCCAGAGAGCGCTGCGCGAGCAGGCCGCACTCGCCGACACCGCACTCGATGGCGAAAACGCACTGTGGATGGCGGATGCGACGCCGTACGACGTGCTGGTGCTGGACATTAACTTGCCCGGAATCAACGGTTTCGAGACCTGCCAGCGGCTTCGCGCGTCCGAGGTCCGCACGCCGATCCTGATGCTGACAGCGCGCGCGGCCATCGACGACAGGGTGACAGGGCTCGATACAGGCGCGGATGACTACCTGGTCAAACCATTCGATATCAGCGAGATGCTCGCACGCGTCAGGGCGCTAGCCCGCCGCGGGCCGGCAGCGCAAGGGCCGGTGCTCAGCATCGGTGACCTCAGCCTGGATGCCGGCACCCGCGTCGTCCGCAGGGGGAGCACGGAGATCGCGCTGTCGACGAAAGAATTCCAGCTCCTCGAGGTCTTCATGCGCCGGCAAGGGCAGGTGCTGTCCCGCTACGACCTGCTGGAGGGCGCCTGGGACATGGCTTATGAGAACAGATCCAACGTTGTCGATGTGTATGTCCGCTATCTGCGCGACAAGATCGATCGCCCATTCGGAGCCCGGACCATCGAGACTGTCCGCGGTGCCGGGTACCGGCTGAGGGGGGACAGATGACCGCCACAATCAGTGTCCGCGAGCCTTCCGCCGGCGCTGTCAGCGACGCGCAGGGTCGCAGCCAGCCGCGAGAGGCACAGCACTGGAAGCTGGTCGACGCAAGCCATGAGCTGCGGACGCCGCTTACCGCATTGCGCACGGAGGTCGAGCTGGCGCTGCTGGGGAACCGGGATGCCAGCGAACTCCGCGCGGCGCTCAGCTCGGCAGCCGAGGAGATCCGGCGGGTCTGCCGGCTGGCCGACGACATCCTGATGCTGGCACGGTCGGACCACGGACGGCTTCCGCTGCGGGTGCGCCCGCTGGAACCGCGCATGCTGCTCGAGGCGGCCGCGGCCCGCGCCAGGGCCGCCGCCTGGGCTCAAGGCCGGCAGATCGTGGTCCGTGATATGGCGCCTGGAAGCCGGCTGCTTGGTGATCCCGACCGCGCAGCACAGTCGCTGGACAACCTCGTTTCTAACGCGCTGCAATACGGCAGCGGCACGATCACGCTGACCGCCCGCGATGATGACAAGCTCCTCGGGCTGCACGTCGCCGATCAGGGCAGCGGCTTCGCCGAGGATGTGGCCGCGCGCGCATTCCAGCGCTTCACCCGCGGCACGCGGGCGCGCGTTCCCGGTAGCGGGCTAGGACTCTCCCTGGTTGCGGCCATTGCCATCGCGCACCGCGGCGTGGCAACCGTCGGTAACCTGCCCGAGGGGGGCGCAGACGCCTGCATCGCGCTGCCGCGGTGGTTTCCTGGAGCGCGATGGGCGTGGCCGGCGGGAGGGCCCAGTGACGCTGCGGCAACCGTCGCAACCAGAGCAGGCCATCCCGTGCCGCGCCGCCGACCAGCAAGGAACGGGTGCTGTCGGCGCCGCCTGCATAAGTGAACTGCACCTGACGCGTTACTGCCAGTCATCGCAGCTAGTCGGCACCAATGACCTTGAAGTCCTGGCCGACGAAGACATGGTGCGGCCAGTTGACGCCTATGTAGTGGACCTCGTAGTCGCCGTTGCTCAGCTGCACGACACGGTCGACGATTCCCCCCGGAATGGCGGCCAGCGCGGCCTCAGTCGCCTCGTTCGCCGCCATTCCGCTGACAATCGTCCCCTGCCCTTCGGAGTAATCAGCCGGGATCTGACCGAACTGCTTCGAGGTAGTCGGAGCACCCCGCTTGAAGGGCACCGCACTTGCGGCTTCGGACGTCGCACCGCCGCTCGCGGGCTGCAGTATCACGAGCGTGGCCGTGATCGTGGTGTTGTCGGTGGTGCCCAGAACCAGGACGCTGTCCCCCGCCCGTATGTCGCTCGCGGTGGCGGGACTCGTCTCGTCCTGGTATTTGGTTGCGGACGCTTCCTTGATGGTGACCTTCTGACCGGCTGACGTCGTCACCGTAAAGCCCGACGCTGACAGGCTAGCGACCGTGCCGGACGTCCCGCCCGGGGCGGGTCCAGACCGGGCATTTGACCCGCTGCCGGGCCCATGACCGGCGGCAGACGAGCCGACGGCCGAGGAGCCGCCGCTGACCGTAGTTGAGCTTGCGCCCGAGGTTGCGCTGACGATTCCGTACGTACTGCCGCCGATCACCAGGACCGCGGCGCTCACGATGATGGACCGGGTGATCCTCCGGTCTGACATCGGCAGGCTCCCTTCGCTCTGTTGCCACGCTTGAGGAGGTGCCCGCCGACGCTAGGGTTGCGGTCCTGATTTCCTGAGAGACAGCTGCGCAGTTGTTCAGGGCAGGCTGGCGAAGAGCCGAGGGTTTCGGCGGAGTGCATTCAGGCGAGGTTGGCCCCGCAGGTACCCGTAAGCTCAGTCGGCGGCCGACGCGCCGCGGTCGCGCTGCAGATAACCGGCTGTCATCCCGCCGTCGACCAGGAGCGTGGTCCCGGTGATGAACTCAGCCTCCTGGCTGGCGTAGAACACCGCCGCCGCGGCAACGTCGCTGGCGGTGCCCAGCCGGCCGATCGGCGGCACCGGCCAGTCGCCTTCCTCCGGCCTGTCTGCCTCGCCGGGAGGCGCCATGTGCCGCATGCCGGGCCAGATGTCACCTGGGCACAGCACGTTCGAGCGCACGCCGTCCTCGCCCCCGTCGAGCGCGAGCATTTTCCCGATCATGATCACGGCAGCCTTGGTGACCGAGTACAGGCCGGTTGCCTGTTCACCCCACACTCCTGCGTCCGAGGCAACATGGATCATGCAGCCACGGCGTCGCGCCAGATGCGGATAAGCCTGCTGGGCGTAGATCAGATAGCCGCGGACGTTCACGTCCATGACCCGGTTGTAGTCCGCAAGGGGCGTGTCAATCAGCCGGGCGCTCACCCCGATGCCCGCGTTATTGACCAGCACATCCAGGCCCGTGAGATGCTCGACCGCCGCGTTCACCGACGCGGCGATCGCATCGGGGTCGGCTGCATCTGCGGGCAGGAACCGCGCCTGTGGTCCTAGTGCCTGCTCGGCGCGGTTACCGAGGTCGCGGTCGCGGCCGGTGATCACAACCTGGGCTCCCTCGCGCAGGAAGCGCTCGGCGATCGCCAGGCCGAGGCCCGTCGTACCGCCGGTCACGAGCGCGCGCTTCCCGTCGAGCAAGGGCATGGCGGCAAGTCTAGAAGTGCGGCTGCCGGGAACGCCCACTTGCGGGCCGGCGCCGCCAGGGGCCTGTAGCCGGCAGGGGTCGCACGTGCAGTATTAGGTTCATGTCGTCAGCCACATCGCCGATAACCGGAGACCGCCTCACTGCGACCGATGACCGGCGCTGGCTGGTCCTGGTCGTGGTCGCGGTCGCCCAGCTCATGGTGGTCCTGGATGCGACGATTGTGAACATTGCGCTGCCGTCGGCGCAGCGCGAGCTCGGGTTCCCGAATAGCGACCGGCAGTGGGTGGTGACAGCGTACGCACTTGCCTTCGGCAGCCTGCTGCTGATGGGCGGGCGCCTCGGGGACATGTTCAGCCGCAAGCGGGTGTTCATTACCGGCCTGATCGGATTTGCCCTAGCCTCCGCCATCGGCGGCGCCGCCGTCTCGTTCCCGATGCTCGTAGCAGCACGCGCCCTGCAGGGAGCTTTCGGCGCCATCCTGGCACCCTCGGCCCTGGGCACGCTGGTCAGTTCGTTCCGTGAACCGCGGGAACGAGGCCGTGCATTTGGCGTTTTCGGCTCGGTCGCCGCCGGGGGCGGCGCCGTGGGCCTGCTCCTAGGCGGGCTGCTCACCCAGTACGTGTCGTGGCGCTGGACGCTCTACGTGAATCTCGTGTTCGCTGCGATAGCTGTCGCCGGCGCGCTGGCCTGGATCCGCACCAGCCGCCCGGACGTCAGGCCGCGGATGGACTGGCCGGGGACTGTGCTGGGGTGCGTCGGCCTGTTCCTGATCGTTTTCGGCTTCTCTCATGCCGAAACTGCCGGATGGACGGCCGCCCTGACGATCGGTTCGCTGGTGGCGGGCACCGTGCTGCTCGCCGCATTCACGGTCGCCGAACAGCGGTCCAGCCACCCGCTGCTGCCGCTGCGAGTAATCCTCGACCGGACCCGCGGCGGTTCCTACGTCGCGGTTTTCATATCAGGGGTCGCGATCTTCGCAACGTTCCTGTTCCTCACCTACTACCTGCAGGTGGTCAAAAGAGAAAGCCCGCTGGCGACCGGGCTGCTGTTCCTGCCTATGACGGCATGCATCTTGGTCAGCTCCAACCTCTCCAGCATCGTTGGCCTGGCCCGGGTCGGGCCCAGAGCGCTGATCGCAACCGGGATGCTGCTGGGCGCCGGCGGAATGGCATACCTGACCCAGGTGACCGTGACCTCTAGCTACGCCAGTGCCGTGCTGCCCGCGCTGCTCATCCTGGGCCTGGGCTTCGGCATGATCTTTGCGCCCGCCATCAACACCGCTACCTTCGGCGTCGCCCGCCAGGACTCCGGAGTCGCCGCCGCATTGGTTAACACCATGCAGCAGGTCGGCGGCTCGATCGGGACGTCGGCTCTCAGCACGATCGCGCTGAGTTCTGCAGCCAGCTACCTGATCGCCCACCACGCCAGTCCGCTCGGACCCGCGATCGCGGCGACCCACGGCTACGCGGTTGCCTTCAGCGCGTCAGCAGCGCTTCTCGCGCTCGGCCTCATCCTCACGATCGTCCTGCTCCCGGGCAAGCGCCGGCTGCACCGAGCTCAGAGCCGCAGTTGCACCAGCGGCTGCCGTCGCGGCCCCGGCCTCGCAGCCGGTGCACGAGGCGATTCCGGTGGCGCTGTGCAGCTGCTCGCCAGTAGCTAAGGCACCCGCACGGGCTATTCTCCGTCCGTGAGCACCACCACTCCGCTTGCGACGGACCTGCGTCTAGTTGTCGGCTACGACGGATCGCCGCCGTCCAGCCGCGCACTCGAGGCCGCGGTCAACTTGCTCCAGGGCCGGACCGGCCGGATCGAGATCGTGTGTGTGGCTCACCTGCCGAGCATGGCCGCGCTGTCACCGGGCGCCGTCGCCGAACCTCGCCCGCCACTCCCCCGTTCCCCTGGTAGTCGTGCCCTAAAAAGGGGGCGCAGGTCGCCAACCCCAGCCGAACGGCCGCCTGGGGTTATGCGTGAACATTTAGCGATAAGGGTCCCTGCCTCGGGCCTGAATGTGACGCAGATCACGCAACGGAAACAGCAGGTGACTGCGTCCTAACACCAGGTAATCGAAAGTTGCGCTTGGAACTGGCGCAGGAATCCGCACCTGGAGGCTTGCCGTGACCCGGACGATCGTTAACGAAGCCGTCTGTGAAGCACTGTTCGCCTCGCCCCTGCAGCCCTCGGACGCTCCGACGGCCGAGAATGTTGCGGACGCGATTGGCAGCACGGTCCGGCGTCTCGGTGCCACCGGCTGTGCCAGCCACGTTGCCCAGGAGTTCGGTGACCACCCGGAGACGGCAATCGACCGCATGCGCTGGATCCGCCAGCTGACCGGCGACCTCTGCAGCTGCCTGTACTTCCCGACCGCAGTCACGCCCTCCACCGCAGCAGCCGGAGCGCCTGCTGCCGGTGTGTGAAGCGGCCTGAGCTCTCATACCACCCTTCTTGCTTTGTTTACGTACCTCACAGGGGGAAGTTGCTGCGTGAGCCAACCCCCGGAGGTTCACATGTCTCGCACCACAGCAGCTATCCGGCAAGGCGTGACCAGATCGCGGACCTGGGCGGCGCCGCAGGTCGAGCGCACCGGCCAGTTCGTGCAGCAAACCGCCGCCCCCAGGCTCTCAGCCCTGCTCTCCTCCGCTGCCCGCAAGATCGAGCCAGCCCGGCCGCTGCGCCGCCGCTGGACGAAGGGCGCCGGCGCAGCCGGGCTCCTGGCCGCCGCGGGCGCCGCAGCTGCCGTTCTCCGCATGCGCCGGATGCCCGCAGCCACACAGCCAGCCGAACGGGCCGAGGACGACAATGTCCGCGAGGCCGACGGTCAGCACCGCGTCACCGACGCCGAAACCAGCCAGCAAGACCTCAGCGCGGCAGAAAACAGCGTGACGTAGACGAGCCGGCAGTCGCCTAATACTGACGGCGCTGGCCGACGTTGCGGCAGGCAGGACGCACCGCAGCGCGCTCGCAGCTGCTCGGAGCCCGCCGGCGCGCAGCTGCAGGCCAGCGGCAGCGGCTGGCTGCACAATGACCGCTACAACGGTAGGTTCTAGGCGTCCCGGCCGCATTTCCCGGGGAGCTCCCAGGATCGCGGTCGTGATCTCCCATACTCTTCCGTGATGCTGGCGATCCAGAGGCTCACCTTTCATCCACTCTCGCGGCGGGAATCGCTATGTCACCTCTGCGTCTCACATTAGGTTCGATCGTCAGCGTCGCCGCCACGCTCCTGGCTGTGACGTTCGTAGCACCAATGGCCTTGGGATCGCCGTCCGACTACACCGCAACGAAGCTGGGGGTGACGGCCAATCCGCCTACCGTGACACAAGGCTCACAAGCTGTGACCTTCAGTGGCAAGCTGATCGGAACTACGTCGACCGGAACGCAGGCTGGCATCCCCAACGCGCCCGTCGGACTCAGCATTGCCGGCGGCAAGAGCAGCCAGGTCGCCACCACGGCCTCGAACGGGACCTTCAGCTACAAGCTCACTGGGATCAAGCAGACTGCTAGCTACGACTTCACCGTCGCCGCGACCAGCAGCTACCCAGCTGCATCCAAGGTCATTAGTGTCAATGCCGTACAGGCAGCCACCATCATCACTGCATCGGCCAGCGCAACGAGCGTCACCGAAGGGTCGCAGCAGGTCACCTTTACCGGCGCGGTGACGGTGACCGCGGCCGGCGCTACCTCGGGCACTGGCATAGGCACAGGCGTTCCGGTGGACCTCAGCATCGATGGCGGGCCTCCGAGCCGGATCGCCACCACGCATAACGCGAACGGGGACTTCACCTACACCCGGCACAGCATTGCCCATACGCATGCCTACACCTTCAGCGTCGCCGCGACGCCCCTTTACGCAGCTGCATCGGCTCCTGCCATCACGGTCAGCACTGTGCAGGCGCCAGCCGTCATGACGCTGAAGGCCACCCCGCCACGGGTGACGTTCGGATCGCGGCAGGTTACTTTCACAGGCACCGTCACAGCGACTCCGGCAGGCGCGAACCCAGTGGGAATCGGCAGCGGCACGCCCGTGTATCTCCGCATTGGCGGCAAGGTCACGCAGGTGACAGCGACAGACGATGCGAACGGCGACTTCGCCTACACCATTCTCAACATCAGCACGACCGCGACATACACATTCAGCGTCAAGCCCACAGCCCTGCATGCGGGCGCCTCGGATGCGGTTACCGTACATCTCTATCAGGGCAAGGCCGCGATGACGGCAACGGCCAATCCCCCGGACGTCAACCTGGGCTCGCATACAGTCACGTTCTCCGGCACGGTCACCGTGACTCCGTTCGGAAGCAAGAAGGCGATCGGTGTCGGCAGCGGCGTGCCGGTATACCTGGCAGTCGGCTCCGGGACCGCATCAGTGATCGCGACGACCAGTGACGCGCAGGGCGACTTCAGCTACACCGCGACCGGGATCAGCAAGGCCAACGATTACAACTTCAGTGTCCGCGCGACGAAGTTCTACTCGGCCGCCACCGCGGTCGTGCCGATCGGCCTCAACCAGGTCACGGCCTCGATGACGGTGACGCCTAGCCCTGCCAGCATCTCCGAGGGATCTCAGAGTGTCACGTTCTCCGGCACGCTGACCGGATTGGCCCCAGGCAGCACGACTCGAGTGAACATAAAGAACGCCCCGGTGGATCTCAGCGTCAACGGAGGGGCAGCCAGCCACGTGGCGACGACAGATGCGGAGGGCACCTTCAGCTACACCGCCAGCGATATCTCGCAGGCCGGTCTGTATGCCTTCAGCGTCGCGGCGACCAAGACCTACACGTCGGCCACCGACGACGTCCAGATCGGCACGGTCCAGGCCGTGACCCGGATCACTGACATATCGGTATCTCCGGCTCACCTCAGGTACGGCCAGAAAGCGACACTCAGAGGAACAGTCCAGTACCTGCTCGGCACGACGTGGACGGCGCTGCCGGGAGTCGCCGTTCAGCTGGAAGTCGGCAGCAGCAGCCTGAGCTCGGTCACTACCGACAACAGCGGCAACTTCAAGGCCTCGCTGCCAACTACCCGTGGTTCCACCTGGCTGGCCACGGTCAGCGCCAGCACCCTTACGCAGCAGGCCTCGGCCACCGGAAATCTGACCATAGCCGTCCCGCTGCGAGTCCGGTCGTTCGCCGCCAGTCTCCGGGCAGATGGCGAAGTCAGGGCTAGCGGGTGCCTGCAGGTCACGGTGCCCGTGCGCTACGGCCCGCAGACGACAGTGGAGATTCAGTACTCAGCGCACGCGCGCGGACCCTGGAAGTCCCTCGGACGGCTGCAGCTGCACAACATGGCGCGCAAGCAGCGATCCTGCCGTGATGCCAACGAGTCCTACTTCAGCGGCGACATCCGGCACCGGCTTGCCAACGCCTACTACCGCGCGGACTTCCCGGCCAGTGACAGCTTCCTGGGCGCCGTCAGCAGGGTCGTGCATGCGTGGCGGTACGAAACCCGGATCACCTCGTTCCGTGTGAGTCGGCACGCGGTCGTGAGCGGCCACACGGTGACGATCAGCGGTCGCTTGTGGCAGCGAACAAACTCCTGGAAGCCCTATGCGCACCGGCTCGTCGAGTACGTCTACCACGTGAAAGGCACGTCATTCTGGAGCAAGCTCGGCACGTCTCGCACCAGCGCGCGCGGGTACTTCAGGCTGACCGCGGTTGCCGGGAAGGGCACCTTTGTGGCCATCACCTATGTCGAGTACAACGGCGACAGGGATCACCTGGCCGTCCGGAGCTCCGGCATCCCCGTTTCTATTAAGGAGAGCTCGTCATAGGACACCGATAGGGCGCGCCCCAACCCGGCCGGGGAAGCACACCATCTGGACCGCGGTCGCACTGGCCTAGTCTTTGGCTCATGGCCTTGCGACCTGACGAGTTCTACGACCACGCGCTCGCCGCCGGGAATAGTGAGCGCAGGCTGCCTCTGGCCCGGATGACCGGGTGGGATATCAGTCCGTTCGAGCAGGCTGGACTGCGCGTCGCGCCGCTGCGTCCGCCGGTTCTGCCCGAGCCACCGCGACATGGTGAGGACCCGTCGGACTGCAGCGCTTGCCGCTGCCGCGACGACGGGATCTGGCTTAACGACCGCTGGCGGCTAACCCGGATCGCGGGAGTCGGTGTTCCGCTGGTCCTCATGCTCCACCCGCGCGATCACTACGACATGGCGGACCTGCCCGATGACCTGGCGGCCGAATTGGGGCTGCTGTCCACTCACATCGTCCGGCACGTGGAGGCACTGCCGAACATTTCCCGAGCCCACGTGTACCGCATCGGGGATGGCGGCGCTCATTTGCATGTCTGGATTTTCGCCCGGCCTGAAGGACAGGCTCAGCTGTACGGGTCGTGGTTGGTCGTCTGGGACGACCTGCTGCCGGAGTATCCGGCGGACGTCGCCGACAAGGACGCGGCGATTGTCGCAGAACCGGATTATGAATGCTGCCTGCCGGGTGGGCACGGCAAACCCTGGAACTCTGGGTGGTCACCGGGCGTCGGATCAGTGAAGCGGCACCCGAAGAACGGCGAAGCCACGGCCCGTGGGTCGAGAATGTCGTCGCCGGCCGGGCGCTTCCCGGTTCTGATCCACGAGACGAGCGCAGCGAAGCCAGCTGACAGCTCGTTGGTCGTGTAGCCGCAGTGAGTCACCTCACGGATCGCGCGGTCGACGAACAAGTCTCCCTCGCCGTGGGCGATCATCATCTCGTCATAGTGCTGATCCATGGAGAGCGGAACGAACAGATCCCCGATCCCGTGGATCGACAGCACCGGGATCCCAGGATCTCCGTGAATCACGGGCAGCTCCGCCGGTGACAGGCCGTCGGCGGAGGAGGTTGCGGTAACCGCTACCCGCAGCGCGGCGCGGTTGAGAGCGATCTCCTCGGGCAGCATCCGGGACGGGTTATCGCTGAAGGTGTAGAAAGTGCGCTCGTTCCCGGCCACGCTGCCGTTGGCGAATCCGAGGGTCCCGCCATTGAGCCCAGGGTATAGGCCGAACAGGAAGGGGATCTGCGTGAGCGGGGCGAACCCGAATCCATCCCAGTAGTCGAGGGCACTCTGGAACCCAGGCCGCGTGCCGCCCGACAGCTGCTCGACGGTGTCGGCCCACAGCGATCCGGTCTTTGTCAGGTCGGTGGTGAAGGTCTGCCCGCCGGTAGCCGGGTTGGGAATGATCCCGAGCGCGGGCAACTCGGACTGCACGGCGCTCTGGTAAGCGGGCGTGTACGCCTCGCCGGCCGCCAGCGTTGCCGGGTAGCTGATCGTGGTCCGGGTGAGGGCCGCGGCCGTGACGTTGGCACCCAGGTAGTAGTTGAACAGGTCGTTGCCGGCTAGCACCCCGCAGTACGGCATCGCGCCCGCGAACTGGCCCTTGTACGCCTCGATCTCGGCGGTCGTGATCTCGCCGCCCATGGACAGCCCGCTCATGATTACCTGCCGCGCGTCCAGCCCCGTGATGGACGGGAACGCCTGCAGGAGATCGTGGGTGTCGACAACCCCGTCGCCCACGTCGTAGCCATTCAGGGCATAGCTCGATGCAGCCCACGCAAACCCGTTGTCGACGAAGTACTGGCGTAGCTGTGGATCGTCGACCCACACCACGCTGCCGGTGCCGCGGAATCCGTGGGCGAACATCACCAGCGTGCCGTTCCAGTTCGGCGGCACTTCGATTCGGTAGGCGGCGCCATCCTTGGCGATGCCGGTCCAGACCTGCGATAGCTGGCCAGCAGCGCTCGCGATGGGAGCGAACGGTCCTGTGTAGGCCGCCCCGTTGAACTCGCACGTCGGGTCGGCGACCAGCACGCCGGGAACGACAGCGCTTGGTGTCGTGACGCAGTTACCGGGATTGAACGCTAAGGTTGCGGCCGCGGCCGATACCGGCCCGGCAGCCGCCACCCCCAGCAGGAGGACTGTGCTGAACGAGAACGCGGTGAGCGCGCGATGTGCGTAACGGCGAGCCAGCATCGGCAAACCTTCCGCCAGGGGGCTTCTGCGGAGATTACCCCTTTCATCCGCGCCGCTTCAAGGGTCATGACGAACACACATCGGTAATTGGCGAGGCCAGGGGAGCAGGCGACGGGCGAAGTCAGGCAAACTCGCGGCGCATGAGCCAGCGGGGCTTGCCGCCGCTGTGTCCGGCGGTCTGGCAGACGCGCGTGAATCCGTGTGCCTCGAAGAGCCGGACGGTACCCACGTAGCCGCTGGTCTGGTCGACGCGCCCGCTGCCGGGGTCCACCGGGTAGCCTTCCAGCACGGTCGCGCGCATCGCGCGCGCACGCCCGAGCGCGCCTTCCAGCAGCTGGTGCATAAGGCCGCGGCGCCGGAACCCCGGCCGCACCACGAAGCACACCACCGACCACGCATCATCGTCCTGGACGTGCGGGACTGTCCGGGAGTTGACCAGGGCGCGGTAGGTGGACTTCGGGGCGACCGAGCACCAGCCGGACGGCTCGCCATCGGCGTACGCCAGCACCCCCGGGCCCGGTTCGATGGCGCACAGCGCGCGCATATGCGCGATACGGCCGGCCGTGTCGAGGCTGGAGTTGCGGTAGGCCATGCAGATGCACCCGCGCGGCGCCATAAACGATGCGAAGTCATCCCATCTCCCGGCCGCCGGCAGCACCATGACTCCCATGCGCCGAGAATAGGCCCGCTGAACGGGCCTGGGTACTCACAATGCCCTGATGGAGCACTTCACAACGGCCAGGCTCTTCGCCCGGGACTGGACCCCGAGTCGCAGCTGGCACACGGGTTGCGGCTGTTCGCGGATCATCCCGACCAGTGGGATCGGCTAGGGGACGACCCGGCGACCGCTAACCGTGACCCGCTGACGTACGCGGACCCGCAGCGCTTCAACATCTTGGCCGATCGAGGCGGTGCGCAGGTGGTCACGTTCGGTTTCGGTGCGCATTTTTGCGTCGGCGCGAACCTGGCAAGGGCCGAAATCATCGAAGCGCTGGCATTCCTGGCCCCCCGGATGCGCAATCTGGAGCCCGACGGCGAGCCCGTCTTTGGCACACCGACCGGGATTTACACGATGCGCAGCCTGCCAGTTCGCTTTACCCCGCGCGAGCCGGGCTGAGCCCGGCTCGCAAACTGTGTCATTCCAGGCCGCCTACCTGCCCCATGGCCTGCAGTTCCTTCCGAAACTCGGCAGCGGCGCGCGGCGCTTGGCCGGTCGAAAGATAGATCGCCGTAACCCGCTCGGCCTAACCCGCGAGTCGTTAGCGGGCATGCGGCCGTGGTTTTCATAGGCCGGAATCGCCTGCGGCGGCCAGCAGGACGGGCATTCGCTTGATCCCGTTGAGGAAGTTGGAGCGGAGCCTGTCGACCTGGCCGCCTGGCCTGATGGCCGGTGTCTTCTGGGCCAGCGCCGCGAGCAGCACCCGGAGTTCTAGCGCGGCGAGATGCCTGCCCAGGCAGAAATGCGGCCCGCCGCCGAAGCCCACATGCGGATTGGGATCGCGGCCGATGTCGAATTCCTGCGGCGCAGCGAATACGTCCCCGTCGCGGTTGGCCGAGGCGAGGAAGGCTACGACCTTGTCGCCGGCCGCGATCGGCTGACCGGCCAGTTCGGTGTCCATGATGGCGGTGCGCCTGACCAGGACTGCCGGGCTTACCCACCGGATGACCTCCTCGGCCGCGAGAGGCGCGAGCGACGGATCGTCCACCAGGCGCTGCCACTGCGCTGGGTTCTCGAAAAAGGCGAGCATGCCGCCGGCGGCCGCGTTCCTGGTCGTCTCATTGCCGGCCACCAGCAGCAGCAGGAAGAAAAAGTTGAACTCCAGGGAGGTCAGCACCTGACCGGCGCTGTCTGGCTGCTGCAAGCGCGTCACGATGTCGTCGCGCGGCTGCTCGCGCCGCTCCTGCGCCAGCTCGCCGGCGTAGGCGAACATCTCCGCGACCGCGTGCATCTGGTCTTCCGGCATGCCGCTGAACTCCGGGTCGTCGAAGCCGACCATGCGGTTGGACAGCTCGTAGATCCGCTGCCGATCCTCCGGCCGGGCTCCCACCAGCTCGCAGATCACCTGCGTCGGCAACGGGGCGGCAATGTCAGCGACGAAATCCGCCTCCCGGCGCTGCCCGACCTCCCCCAGTAATCCGTCGCAGATGCCGGTGATGTGGCCTTGCAGTTGCCCGATCATGCGGGGTGTGAAGCCGCGGTTGACAAAGGACCGCAGCCGGCTGTGCTCTGGCGGGTCCATGTTGATCATCATCACGCGCATCCGCTCGACTGCCGGATCGCTCCACTCGCGGAACGCCGCGGTGCGGGGGGCTGACGAGAAGATGTCCGGACGCCGGATGATGTGCGTGACATCGGCGTGCCTGGTGACGGCCCAGAAGCCGGGCCAGCCGGGACCGCCGCCGTCAGCGTGCCAGAAGACCGGTGCGTGCTCGCGCAGCCACGCGAACTGCTCGTACGGAGCCCCGCTCCGGGCGTAGACGTCAGGGTCGACGAGATTGATATCTGTGGCCGTTGTCATCGACTGCTCCGGGGGTCCTACAAGAATCGATAGACACGACGATAGACGCAGACGAAATCCTAACGACATTGCGGCCAGATCATGCCTCGGCGCATGGCATTCTGTAAGCGCTATGCACACGTACGGCAACACACTTGCAGCCAAGCTAGCCGCTTCTCACCTGGCTCTGGGCGGCGCCGGGATTGGCGGCGTCCTTATCCACCTCTTCATCTGGCACGCGATCTGGCGGCTGATGTTCTATGTGTGGCATATCCACACATACGGGCCGTTCATCTTCTTCGCGCTCATCGCGGCCTTCCTCGGCTATTGCATCTGGCGCCGGCAGCACGGCCCTGGCTGGCGCCGCGGCGGATCCGTCGGCTACGGCACGGGCTCCGGCCCCCGCGACTGGTGAATCCGCGCGCCCGTAAGGATGCAGTCCGGCGCCGCCGTGCCGGCTTCGCCCGTCCCTGCCGTTTCGACGTAGCGCGGTCAAGTGCGGCCATGCGAGCGGCTGACCGCGGCGTCTTTCGGTCGGCAGATTGCTGCCCGCTGTGCGCAATGTCGTATTCGTGAATGATGCTGCCGGGCAATCGGCCATGCTCAGCCACGGAGAATCCCTGCCGCTCGGCCCAGGCCCGTATCTGCCGGCTGCGCTCCCGGCTAGCTGCCGTTCTGGCCCTGACCCGCGACTGCTGCGCGCGCACCCGGCGTGCATGTTCCACAAAGGGAGCAAGCTTGCGGCGGAACTCGTTGGCGTGCCGGGTGCTCAGATCTACCTCGTAGTGCAGGCCGTCCAGGCCGAACCTCACCGTCTCGTCGGCGGGGCCGCCAGTCAGATCATCCTCCAGGCGTACTTCGACCCGTTGCATTGCATCCCCCCGAGGAACGGATTACCAATGCCAGCCGGACCAGAGTGAGCTGGCAGTTCAGCGTCATTCCCTTCGCGGTGGTGATCTATTACGGATTCATGAATGCCGGCCGAGTACCGGCGCCTCGTTAGTGCTCCCACCATGGTCTTCCGTGCCTCCTGGGGGCTGGCGCGCCAGGGGCAGGCTGGCCCGCCGTGAGTGTCGCCGGGTGTACGGCTTCCTGCCCATCAGCGTGACCGACCGGAGATACGACTACGTGCCGAGCCGGCGGCCCGTGCAGCTTGACGGCGGCCGACAATCCCCCAGCCTCAAGATGCAGGTCGCCTCGGGATCCGACCTTCGCGTAGCCCAGAAAGAGAATCCCGCTGATGATGACGACGACGATCCACAATGGGTGGCCGCTGACGCGGCTCCAGTCGTTCAGCCCGTGCAGGATAGCGGCGGCGGCGACTCCGATCCACGCAACCTGATACCACTTGTACCGGCCGGTAACCGCGAGCCCGATGAAGTATCCGGTCAGGCCAGACCAGCAAGCATGCGTGATCGAGTCGGTGAGGAAACGCCAGACGAAATCGAGTACGAAGTACAGCACCGGGCCAATGAGTGCGCCGAATACTGAGCTCGCTGCGGAATGCCCGGTATTGATCAACTGCCTGATGGATGGAACAGCCGACTGCACTGTCGAATAGAAGGTGTCGACTCCGTTTACGGTGAAGTAATGGACGACCTCGCTTGCGCCAAAGACCAGCCCACTGACTGCGCCGAGGAACAGGTAGTCGCGTGGGAGAAGGGCCCGGCGCCGCCGCCAGTAGATCAGCGCTACCGCCAGTACCGGCAGGGCCTTGACGAGCTCTTCCGGTATGCCGACGGTGAAGATGCTCTGGCCCAGGTTCGCGTTGCTGCCATGCAGCGCGACCTCGAGCGTGAGCGCCAGCGGCACCTGAGTTGCCAGGGCGATTACCGTCAGGACCGCCAGCATCGGTCTAGTGACGTTTTCCGGGCGGATGATGACGCCGAGCAGCAACAGCCAGGCGATGGCGAAGTACGCGGCGAAGATCCACGCAGCGTAATCGAAGGTGCGGACGGTCGGCCTGGCGCCCGAAATGACAAGCGCGATCGACGGTACGCAGATCAGCACCAAGAACAGGAGCACCGGCCAGCTGCGCAGCGAGTGGTGCCGGAGCCAATCACCCAGCGGCAGCAGTTCATTGACCTGCGCACCGCGGGGCTCCGGCGGCGGGATCGGCGCGTTCGCTTCCATTACGTGGTCGTCTCCCTGGTGCGTGGGTCTCCTACCACTCAAACACGCGCTCCCCGCGGGGCCGTTAGGCGGCATCGCGGTCTCCGAAATCGACCATCATGAGGCATAGATTCCGCGAAGTACTGGACTGGAACGACCGGTCCGTCCAACGGCGGACCGCGGCCCTGATCGGCGTCTGGCCGTGGCTGGCTGGCCAAAGCGACCGTTAGTATTCCGGCATGACCGGCGACGCGGATACCGGGGAGCTCGCGGCCGCATTCAGCCGTGACGGCGTTGTCTGCGTCCGGGCAGCGCTGGACGCCGCCGAGGTCGCGCAGGCAGCCAGCGCCATCGATCAGGTGCTGGCGAATCCTGGCCCGCTGGCGCAGGTCGCGAGCGGGACCGACGACCCCGGCCTGTTTACTGAGGATTTCTGCCGCTGGCAGCAGATTCATCGGATCGAGAGGCTGGCCCGGCACTCCCGGCTTCCCGCGATCGCGGCCGCGCTTATGGCGACGCCGCGAGTCCGCCTTTACCACGATCATGTCCTGGTCAAGGAGGGCCGCACCCGCCAGCACACGCCCTGGCACCAGGACCAGCCGTACTACAACGTGGACGGGCACGGCGTGAGCGCGTGGATCCCGGTGGACCCTGTGCCCGATGCCGGCTGCCTTGAGCTGATCGCCGGTACGCACCGTGGCCCGTGGCTGCTGCCCCGTACCTTCCTCACCAACCAGGCACGCTGGTTCCCTGAAGGCAGCCTGGCGGAGCTGCCAGATATTGAAGTGGATCGGCAGTCGTACGACATCCGCCGGTTCGAGCTCGAGCCGGGCGACGCCATCTTCTTCGATTTCCTCACTGTGCACGGCGCGCCAGGATTCCCCTTCGACTCACGGCGTCGGGTACTCTCGCTGCGATATCTGGCGGCGGACGCCCGGCACGCGCCGCGGCGCTGGCCGACGTCGCCGCCGTTCGAGGGACTCGACCGCGAACTGCCCGCAGGCGCCGAGATGGACCATCCGTTGTTCCCTGTGGTCTGGCCCAGCTGACTGCTCGTCTCCCACCCGCCCCGGGCGCACCCTGATGTCGTCCGGATGTGCCATGAGGGCAGTGGAACAGCGCACGATAATGAGCTCACTCAATGACGACTCGAGTTGTGCGTGAGGGTAAGGAGCAGTGCGTGGCGCCGGTCTTCGAGCACCAGGTCAGCGTGCGCTGGCGGGATACCGATGCGCTGGGTCACGTCAATAACGCGGTTTATCTCACCTACCTCGAGGAGGCTCGCGACGCGTTCTACCTGCGCGCGCTCGGAGATCCGATCTACGTGGTGGTACGCCTCGAGATCGACTTCCGTGCCGAGATCCGCCACGCCGACCGGACCGTGCGCGTCGAGGTCGCCGTGGAACGAGTCGGAACGACCAGCCTGACGACCCGCGAGACCCTTCGGACGCCGCACGGCGAACTGGCCGCCGAGGCGCGCGTGATCACGGTGCGCTGGGACCAGATTGTGCGTGCCACGGTCCCGTTCAGCAAAGAGGAGCGCGCCCGGCTGGCGGAGTTCGATGCGGCCCGGAAATGTTCCCCGGATGGTTAGCGCCTCTGCCGACCTGGTATACGGCCATCAGTTGCAGGAGCCTGTCAGCCGGTGGCGCAGCCGGTGCACTAGATAGATCGAACGAGCCACCGCCCATACCAGCAGCGCCGCAACAAGCGGTACGCCGAATAAGACGACGATGCCCGCTCCGATATTCGCGCCGATCACCCCGGCCGACATCACACGCCACCCCGCCCCGGTGATGAAACCAGCGGCCATCAGCGGAACCAGGACAGACCACCAGCGCGCATCAAACCCGACTTCGGCCAAACTAGTGCGCAAGTCAGCTGCTGGCGTTGATTACGTCGACAGCCTGGCGCAGGGACGCGACCGGTGGGTCGGCTGCACCGGATGTCCTCCCGCAGCAGGTCCGCAAGCTGCTCATAGGGCAAGACGGGCCCTGAGTTGGGCCAATTGAGTGCACATCTGAGATGCAGCCGAGTGTTGTGGTCAGAAGTTCAGAGCGCGGGAGGTCGGCGGCCGTGAGGACGTCGTTTCGTCTCATGTCAACCTCCGACCTGGCCGGCGGCGTGTGAGGTAGAACTGGCCGAGCGGAGAGCAGGGATGACGCGACGTGGTGCTCAGGAGTTCGACGAGCGGTTCACCGCGTTCGTGCGGTCGCGCGGTGAGCATCACCTGCGGGTGGCGACGCTGCTGACCGGAAATCCGGCCGCCGCCGAGGACCTGGTGCAGGCTAGCCTGCTGAAGCTCTACCAGGCGTGGCCTCGCATCGACACCTCAATCGAGCCTGATGCCTACCTGCGCCGGATCATCGTGAACACGCACCGGTCCTGGTGGCGGGCGCGGTGGCGGCAGGAGACGCCGGTACCCGAGGTGCCGGAAGCGGGGGCAGGCGAGGACGCCGCCGAACGGCATGCGGTCGGGGCGCTGGTCCGGCAGGCGCTGGCCCGGCTGCCCAGGCAGCAGCGGGCTGTGCTGGTGCTGCGCTATTGCCAGGACCTGCCCGAGGCCGAGGTGGCCTCCCTGCTGGGCTGTTCGCCCGGCGCGGTGAAGACGCACGCACATCGCGGGCTGCGGGCCCTGCGCGAGTCGCTCGGTGATCTGGATTCCTCCGCAGTCAACCAGACGTCAGGTCCAGCGAGTGGATGAGAAGCAGCGGCCTGTGATGGAGGACAACATGGAAGACGTTCACACCGATGAGGCCCGCGAGGCTCGGAGCTGGCTGGCGACCGCCTTGGAGACCCTGCCCACTGATCCCGCCACGGCCGGCGACGGCCTGCTGCGCGTGGTCCGCCGCCGATACGCGCGTCGCCGCCGAAACCGCGCTCTCGTGCGGGCGGGCGGAGCCGCCGCGGCGGCCGGAACCGCTGCCGCGGTGCTGCTGTCGCTGACTTGGGCCGGAGCGCCGCCGGCACTCGCGGCGGTGACCGGCGCGCTATCGCGGGCCTCAGCCGGGAGCTTCCGCATGAACCTGACTGTTACCCAGCGGAACACCGTGCCAGTGCCGGGCGAGCCAGCCATGTCGCCGCTATACATAACCGGCGAACTCGACCTGAAGCGGAACCTGGGCGAGGAGACGCTATCCAATGGATGGCGGACCCTCATTGTCGGCGGGAAGGCGTACACGAAACTTCTCCCCTCCCAAACCAAGGCATACGGAACGCGAGGCAAACTCTGGACGGAAGAGCTCCTATGGGAAGCCGACGTGTTTCCGTACAGATCAACAGGGGCGCAGCTCGCGTGGGATCTCAACTCGGACCGGCCGTTCAACCCGCAGGCCCTGCTCGCGCTGCTCAGATCCGTCGCCACGGTCCTCGACGAGGGGCCCGTGTCCGGCCCGGGCTGGACCGGCACCCGGTACCGGTTCAGCCTGTCGCACCCGGACGGTACCGGGGGCGTGGTCGACGGCATCACCTGCACCGTGGACGTTGACAGCCACGGACACATCCGCAGCCTGGTCCAGACGACTGTGCTCGTCGCGAGCGGAAAGCCCGGCACACCAGGAGAGACGATCTACAGGCTCGCCTTCACCTTCAGCGACTTCGGCGCGCGCTTCTCCGTCATCCCTCCGCCCGCCAGCCAGGTCGATACCAACATCGGCGTGTTCATGCAGTTCTAAGAAGGGCGCCCAACGCCTGCATCACCGTTCGCCCATACGGCGCCACGCCACTCTACAGCTCCGGATTAGTGCGCACTTTCCGTCTGCAGCAGCCACGAAAGTCAAGGTCAGCAGGCTGTCGCAGCGCTCAGAGCCAAAACATGGCCTAACTCGGGCCGACCTGGTATACGGCCATCAGTTGGAGGAGCCTGTCAACGGGTGGCGCAGCCGGTGCACTATATAGATCGAACGAGCCACCGCCCATACCAGCAGCGCCGCAACAAGCGGTACGCCGAATAAGACGACGATGCCCGCTCCGATATTCGCGCCGATCACCCCGGCCGACATCACACGCCACCCCGCCCCGGTGATGAAACCAGCGGCCATCAGCGGAACCAGGACAGACCACCAGCGCGCATCAAACAAGTGCCTGACCGTGAACCACACCAACAACAGCAACATGGCCGCAGCTAGCAGCACTGATGCCCGCCCGGCGGCATGCTCAACTCCCCGGCTGACATCGAACGGCCGGAACGCGAAATCGGGATGCGCGCTAGCCGAAACCGTCGACTGATCTCCCACCAGCCACCACGTCGCGACCGGGAACGTGAGCACTAGCCCGGCAGCGGGGGGCAAGGCGGCCCACCTCGCCACCTCGCGCTTGCCGTCCGCCGTCTGAGGCGACCGCATCGGCCTGGTCATACTGACAGCATCGTGCGATCGTCGAGAGGGCCACCAGAGCAGAAGTACTCATTGCCGGCACCTTGCTGGACGAGCAAATCGGCCTCAGGGCGTTCGCATGACGGTCAGCCGTCGGCCTGCTCGGGGGCACCGGGTCGAGCCGAAGCAGAGTGCCGCCGCCGACGAATACTGACGCGACCTGGCCGCTCGGCAGGCGGCGGAAGCGCACTGCCTCGCCTGAGGGACGGAAGCCGAGCCCGGCCACAAACGTATCGGGCTCGTCCCGGGGTTCAAGCGGCACAGTCTCGGCAGGCTCGCCAGGGACGCAGACGACGAGCTTTCCGTCCCGCCACTCGACGCGGTACATCTCGTCCATGCTCTCTGACGCGTAGAGGCCGAGGAGGGGCTTGTAGTCCGCCGGGGTCGGGGCCGGCGCCTTCACTTCAGGGGCGCTCTCCCTCACCAGCCGATGGGCGATGCCAGCCAGCTCCATGTTCAGTGCCGCGGCGTTGGCTACGCCGTTGAGGAGCACGATCGCCCCGATTTTGTGCTCGCGATCAAAGCATGCGTTCGGCCCAGCAGTCAGTCATGTGCGGCGCAATGCTCAGCTCGTCGGAGAATGACCGGCCGCTGTAGCCGGTGGCCGTACGCCCCGCCAGTACGTCCCGCGCTGGGTCGAACGCCGTATCCGGCATGGCAAGCGGCGTCAGGATCTCCTGCTGGATGTAATCGGGGTACGGTCTCCCGCGGGCTTCCGCTGCCGGCCAACTCGGGTAGCCACTGCACGGCCGGGTCATCGAGGTCCAGCTTCCCAGCGTCTCGCAACTGCATGATCGCCGTGCCGGTGAACGTCTTCGTGATGGACGCGATCCGGTACAGCGTGTCCGGACCGGCGTGCCGCCGGGATGCGATGTCGGCGAAGCCAGCGCCGCCTGCCCACACGAGCTCGTCACCGTGCACGACGCCAGCAGCTGCCCCTGCGATGCGGTTGTCCTTGACGAACCTAGCAACCTTCGCCTCGAACTCCGCTGCACCGCCAGCAACCGGTTCCGTCATCTCAGCGCGCTCCCATCGTCGTAGGCCCGAACTCTCGGTAAGCCTCCTGATGAATCTTCTCGAACTCCGGCGAGGCGGCAAGTCTGATGCGGCGGGCCGCCGCCCCGGGACGCCTGCCGCGACCTGGCGCCGCCGTGGCGCGGCGCCGGCCTACCAGCCCCGAGCCCGGAGGTACTCGCGGTTCTGCGCCTGCTGGGCGCTGGCCAGTTGGTAGGCCGCGGGATCACGAGGGAGGACGTCCTGCTCGACCACGATCCACCCGGCGTACTTGCTAACCCGGAGTTCGGCGAGTACCTCGTCCACCTGGCCGTCGCCGGCGCCGAGCGGGCAGAAGGCGTCGTCTTCCCACAGTTGCATTGCGTCCTCGTAGTGCGCACCGGACGGCGGGAGCCTGGCGTCTTTCAGGTGGAAGTGGCTGACCCGCTCGCGCCAGTCACGCAGGACCGCCACAGGGTCGCCGCCCGCGGCCACCAGATGGCCCGAATCAAGGCACAGCGAGGCCGCTGTCGACTCCAGCACACGTATCACGCTGTCCTGCGTCGCGATCTGAGTGCCAACCTCGTTGTGCAGGCAAGCCTGGTAGCCACGGTTCTGGCAGCGGCTGACGATCTCGCCTATGGTGCGCTCGATCCGTTGCCACCGCTGGTCGTGCGTTTCCCCGGAAGATGCCGGCGAAGCACCGATGATCGCGACCGTCGGCCGCGGCAGGAACTCCTTCGTCACCGTCGGCGCAACCGCGTCGAACTGATCACAGACCTTGTCGAGCTCAGCAAGGCCGGCACCCGCCGCCTCGTCAGCGGACACGTCGACTTCAACGTAACCGCCGGTCAGCAGCAATCCTCGGGCGGCCAGCGCGTCGCGGAGGGCGCCGGCGAGGCCGAGGTACCCGACAGGGCCGAGGTCGATGCCCTCGTATCCGGCCGCAGCGACAGCGTCCAGCACTTCAGCAGCGTTCGGCACGCCTTCCCGCTTGCCGACCGTTACCTCGAACGCGCCATAGCTCACCGGCGCATTACCGATCTTTATCATCGTCATCCTTCTCAGATTTCCGGATTCTCGGCCGTTATCAGCGATCTCGCGGCGATCGTGGCAACGGTCAGCGCCGCGATTGCGTCGGCGATGCCTGCCCCCTCCCCAGCCTCAGCACCGGATCCGGCGGCAGTGGCCACACCCGCGTTCTGGCCCGCCTGCGCGGCGCGGGCGAAATCCTCGGCCTGGTTGCGCAGCGCCAGCGCGAACACAGCGTCGGCGTCGGCCTGCCGCAGGAACGGGCACGACACTGAGCCTCTGGTGCCGAACACCTCAACCCGGCAGATGTCGCCGTCCGGATGCCAGCGGCCGAGGCTCACCATCGCGGTACTGCCGCCGTCTAGTTCGCCGACCAGCTGAGCGCAGTCCGGATCGCCGGGAGAGCCGGTAGCGCGCGCTCCGGCTGAACGGACTACGCCGAACTCCTGACCGGTCAGCCAGCGCACCTGATCGAATTCGTGCACGCCCATATCAACGAAGATGCCGCCGCTGTTCTCCCTGAACACAGCAGGCGGAGGCGCTGCGTCCCACTGATAGCAGTTAACCGCGAGGATCTTGCCCAGTTCGCCGCGAGCGACTTGGTTCCGGAGCGCAATCAGCTCGGGCACGAACCGTCGCCAGTACGCCACCTGCAGCAGCAAGCCCGAGTGCCGGGCGGCCTCAGCGCAGCGGGTGGCCTCATCGACGGTCAGCCCGCACGGCTTCTCACATAGCACTGGCAGCCCGGCGGCCAGCGCCTGGCTGACGAGCGACACATGCTGGCTGGTCGGTGCGGCGATGAGCAGCCCATCGAGCGACCCGGCAGCCACCAGTTCAGCGAGGCTTGCGTAGGTCCGCGCGCCGTGCCCGCTCACTGCGGCGCGCGCGGTCGGGGACGGGTCAACGACGGCGGCAATGCGCACCACGCCGGACCCGGCTAGCGCATCGAGGTGGGTACGCCCCATTCGCCCGGCACCGACCAGGCCGAGCCGGAACATATTGGCCTCCGTGTTAGAGCGGGTCATCGTCGGCCCTTCTCGGCAGGCCAGCCAGTCACGCGCTGACCTCCGGATAGTGGCTGTTCTCCGGGTAGTGACAGGCGACCCGGTGCCTTGCGTTGGCACTGTGGTCATCGGCGGCACCGTGGTCTCCGGCGGCACCGTTCCGAGCGGCGGCCGCCTGCCGTCTGGTGACGACCTGCAGCAGCGGCGCCTCCTCCGCGCAGCGCGCGTCCGCCTTCCAGCACCGGGTGCGGAACCGGCAGCCGGACGGCGGGTTCACCGGGCTCGGGACCTCGCCCCGCAGCAGGATCCGCTCGCGGCTGCGCTCGGCCGGCGGGTCAGGGACCGGGACTGCAGATAGCAGCGCGGTCGTATACGGGTGGGCCGGCTGCCCGTACACCTGGTCGGCCGGGCCCTGCTCGACGATCTGGCCGAGATACATCACCGCGACTTCGTCGGCGACCTGCCGGACGACCGACAGGTCGTGCGCGATGAACAAGTACGCCATGTTCCTCTCGCGCTGCAGGTCGCGCAGCATGTTCAGCACGCTTGCCTGGATGCTCACATCCAGTGCCGACACCGGCTCGTCCAGCACCAGCGCCTGCGGGTCCAGCGCCAGCGCCCGGGCGATGCCGATCCGCTGCCGCTGGCCGCCGGAGAACTCGCCGGGGAACCTGACTCCGGCTGCCGGGTCCAGTCCGACGCTGAGCAGCAGCTCGCGCACCCGCTCAGCCTTAGCCGGCACCTTGTGCACGGTCAGCGGCTCGCCGACAATCTCGCCGACTGACAGCCGCGGGTTGAGCGAGGAGTACGGGTCCTGGAAGACCATCTGCACGTCACGGCGTGTCGCCCGCAGCTCGTCCTCGGACAGCTTGGTCATGTCGCGGCCGTTCAGGGTGATAGCGCCTGAGGTCGGCTCCTCCAGCCGCATCAGCAGCCGGGCAAGCGTGGACTTCCCGCAGCCGGACTCGCCGACCAGGGCGAGGCAGCGACCGGCGTGCAGCTCGAGGTCAACGCCGGAAACTGCCTGCACGGTCGCGACGGACCGGAAGCCGGCGCCGCGCACTCGGAAATGCTTGGTCAAGTTGCTTACCGCGAGTACGACATCGCCTTGCTCCGTGGCGTCGGCGTCCCGGACGCCGGCGGAGTTCTGGCGGTAACCGCCGTTCCCCGCCCTATCGTCGCTCTCTGATGCCTGCGGCTGTTCAGCTGACCGCTGGAGCGCGATTGCGGCATTGCCGCCCGCCACAGAGCCGGCGAAGTGACATGCGGCAACATGGCCCGCCCCGATCGCGACCAGATCGGGCTGGCTGGCGCACGGCTCGGCGGCAAGCGGGCAGCGCGGTGCGAAGGCGCACCCCGCCCCGTAACGCAAGCCGGTCGGCGGCGTGCCCGGGATAGCCGGCAGCCGCTCGCGCCGGTGGCCGAGCGAAGGCAGCGACGCGAGCAGGCCCGCCGTGTACGGCATGGAGGGGGCAGCGAACACATCGTCCACGCCGCCGAGCTCGGCCGCCCGCCCTGCATACATCACGAGCACGCGATCGGCGACGCCTGCTACCACGCCGAGGTCGTGGCTGATGAGAATCATGGCCGCGTTGCTTTGCTGCCGGACGGCCTTGAGCAAGTCGAGGATCTGCGCCTGCACCGTCACGTCCAGCGCGGTCGTCGGCTCGTCCGCGATCAGCAGCCGCGGCTCGTTGGCGATCGCGATAGCTATTACCACACGCTGGCGCATTCCGCCGGACAGCTGGTGCGGATACTGTCTCGCCATCTGGGCGGGCTCGGGCAGGCCCACCGCCGCGAGCAGCTCGACCGCACGTTCCATGGCCGCGCGCCGGGAGATCTTGCGATGCAGCAGGATGCATTCGGCGACCTGCCAGCCGATCGTGTACATCGGGTTCAGCGCCGTCATCGGGTCCTGGAAGATCATGGCCACCTGGGAGCCACGGATCTTCTGCCATTGCGCCGCGCTGGCGCCGATCAGCTCCTGTCCTTCAAGCCGGATCGATCCGCTGACCCTCGCGGTACCCGGCAGCAGGCCCATGACGGACAGCGCCAGCATCGTCTTGCCCGAGCCGGATTCGCCGACGACGCCGAGCGTCTCGCCCCAGCTGATCGCAAGGCTGATCCCGCGCACTGCCTCGATCAGTCCGCTCTCGGTCGGGATGTTAACCGCTAGATCAGATACCTCGAGCAGGGGGCCTGGACGGGCGGGGGGCGAGCCGAATGCCTCGCCGCCCGCCCGCTGACTTGGCACTCCGGTCGGCACGGTGACCGCCTCCGCAACCCGGCCACGCCGGGACCAGCGGCGGCCAGGGGCCACCTGGCTAAGCGATACCGTCACCGGAGTGCCCGCTTCAGCTCTTGGTGTAGAGCGTGTTGTAGTTGATGGCGTCCATGGCCTCGCTGTAGACGTAACCGCCGAGCCGCGCGGAAACGAAGTCGTACCAGCGCGGGTTGAATATCGGCGCGACCGGAGCCGCCTGCGCCATCAGGTTGTCGTCCAGCTGCTGGTAGGCCTGCACCCGGGCCGAGCCTTGCAGGGTGACGGCCTTGTTGAACGGGGCGATGAATGCCTTGTCGCCGAACCGGGTGAGGTTCGGCACCGCGTTCGGCGTCGCCGGGTCGAAGCCAGTGTTGATGATGGCTTCGCCGTCCGGGAAGTCCAGGGACCACGGCTCGATTCCCATGGGTACCCGCGCCTTGTAGTTGCCGATGTAGGAACCGTTCACGCTGTTCGGTGAGCCGACGATCTGGACGTTGATCCCGAGTGGCTTGAGATTCGCCTGGATGACCTGGGCCATGTTGATGAAGCCTGGCGTGTCGTTCTGTGTCCGGAGAACCGTGTTGATCGGGGTCTTCACGCCGGACTCTGCCATCAGCTTCTTGGCCTCGGTCAGATTCGGAGTGTTCGGGTAGAGATTGAACTGCTTGTAGTCGAGCTGACCTGCCGGGATGATGTTGTCGGTCACGGTGCCGGCCAGCGGACCGCCCCACTGCTGCAGGATCTCGGTGCGGTTGATCGCGTAGTTGATGGCCTTCCGCACGTCCACGTTGTTGAACGGCGGGACCTCGTTGTTGAGGAACAGGTAAGTGATCGATGGCCGGGGCGAGGTGTGCACCTGGCTCTGCAGCGACGGGTTGTGCGAAATCTTCAGGATGTCGGCGGTTGCCAGGTTGGAAGTCTGGAAGTCGAGCTGGCCGGCCTGGATTTCCTCGACAGCCTGCGTGGACTGGACGCCGATCGAGAAGACGATCTTCGCGACATGGCCGCGGACGCCGAGCGACTGCTCGTAGTTCTTGTTGAAGACCAGCACTATTTGGCGGCCCGGGGAGTAGGACTGCAGCTTGAACGGGCCGCTGGCGTACTTCTGCTCCAGGGAGCCGTTGGTGATCGGCTTCATCGGGGTGCCGGCCGGCACCGGGCAGGTTGTCGGGAGCGCGGTCTTGTACAGGAACGCCCCGTCTGGCGCGGTCAGGCGGAACGTGACCGTGTTGGATGTCGTGGTGATGCCGGCCAGGGTCTTGGACTTTCCGGCGAGGTACTGGGGTGCGCCGATCAGCCCGAGGAAGTAATATCCGGTGCCGCTATCGACGGCCGGCGCCATGAGCCGCATGTAGGTGTACTTGACGTCGGCGGGCGTGATCGGCTGGCCGTCAGCAAACCGCGCGCCTGGCCGCAGCGTGAACGTGTAGGTCAGGCCATCGCTGCTGACGGTCGGCATGCTCGCGATGCCGGGGACGAGCGAGGTGCCAGTGGTGCCCGACTGGTCGGCGTAGCGGATGAGCGTGGTGCACATGGCGTTAGCCAGGCCCCAGGTGACCGCGAAATACCACTGATTCGGATCCATAGTGTCGATGGCGCCTGAGGACATCGCGCCCGTCAGGGTACCGGTGGCCACGCCAGCCTTCGGCGGGCCGGATTGATTGGTCGACGAATTATTGCTGCTAGGTGAGTTGGTACTGCTGCCGCCGCACGCCGCAATCAGCAGCGGTATCACGGCTCCCAGTGCTGCTCCAGCTCTGGCCCAATGGCGCCGGGCTGTGTGTGCTGTCATGTCAATCTCCTATTTCTCGCGCCTCCGCGTGGTTTTGTCTGTGTGCCGACGGTGTCTTCATTAACCGGCTACGCGCCGCAGACGCGGGTCAAGCGCGGCGTGCAGCAGGTCGACAATGGTGTTCAACAGGACGGCGATCAGCGCGCACAGGATGATCACTCCCGTGATGACCGGGTAGTCGAGGTTCTCGATGGCGCTGAGGCCGGTGTAGCCGAGGCCGGGAATCGCGAAGACGGTCTCGACGAAGAACACTCCGGTGAGAGCCGTCGCGATGTCTGCGCCGAGGAGCACGGTGACGGTCGGCGCGATGTTGCGGCCGACGTGGCGCAGCAAGACGCGTATCGTCGACGCGCCCTTCGCTTTCGCGGTACGGGTGTAGTCCTCAGCAAGCTGCTCGGCTGTGAGGGTCCGGATGAAGCGGATGTAGACCGCCGCAAAGCCGATGGCCAGCGTGATCCACGGCAGTATCAGGTGGTACGCCCACTCCACCGGGTTCTGGCCGAAGTCCACGTAGCCGACGATCGGGAAGACCGTCGTGCCCTGCGGCAGGATCGGCAAGCCAAGGATCTTGCCCTGGGTCGGCTCGTAGCCAAAGAAGTAGGAGATCATCGGCGCGAGCCAGAAGACCGGGATCGACATACCGAGGATTGCGAGAGCGCGGCCAGTCACGTCGCCCGCTGACCGGGGATGCATCCCGCCGTAGGCTCCGATTGGTGCCGCGATGAATAGCCAGATCACCGCGGCGCCCAGCACTAGTGAGGCAGTAGCCCTGGTCGCCGGCCACAAGATCTGCGACACGGGGCGTTGCTGGACGTAAGAGAAGCCGAAGTTACCGTGGATCAGGTGGTTCATGAAGATCAGGTACTGCTCCCAGTAGGACTTGTTCAGCCCGTAGATCTTCGCGACTTCGGCGATTTGCTGGGCGGTGGCGGCTTTGCCGGCGATGCGCTGCGCGGGAGACGCGCCGGTGAACCTCGAGATGACGTAGAACAGCAGCCAGGCGAACACGGTGATCGCGATCACCTGGATCACGGCGCCGCCGAGTCGCTTCAGGATGACTGTTCGCATCAGCGGCCTCCCGGAGTCAGCGCGTCTCGCAGGCTGTCGCCGAGCAGGTTGAACGCCAGCATTGTCAGCACCAGTGCCAGGCCGGGCGCGAGTGCGAGCGTGATGTCGGTCTGGTACATCCCGGACGTGACCGCGTCCGACAGCATCTGCCCCCAGCTCGCCGTCGGCGGCGGGACGCCGACGCCGAGGTAGGACAATCCGGCTTCGAAAATGATGTTGTTCGCGATAATCGAGGTGGCATAGACCAGGAGCGGTCCCCAGACCTGCGGAAGCAGGTGGACCAGCAGGATCCGGCGCGGACGCGCGCCCACCGTCCGGGCGGCGTCGACGTAAGTCATCTTCTTGGTGGCTATGGTCGTGCTCCGGACGATCCGGGCCGGGTAATACCAGGTGAACAGCGCGATGATGATGACGACGTTGAGCAGGCCGGGGCCCACGACGATGGCCAGTCCCACCGCCAGCAGCAGGTTCGGGAACGCCATCGCGGTTTCGGTCAGCCGGTTCACCACCGCGTCAACCCAGCCGCCGAGGTACCCGGCGAGCAAGCCCAGCGTGATGCCGATGACAACCGCGATCGCTGTGGCCGAAGTGGCCACGAGGAGCGAGATTCGGGCGCCGTAGAGCACGCGAACCAGAACGTCGCGGCCCAGTTCGTCGGCCCCGAGGATAAAAAGGCTGCCGTGCGGATTATGCACGGTGCCGTTCGGAAAATAGGTGCGCTGCATCAGTCCGAGCGGCTGGCTATCGGAAGCGAGCGCGTTAGGGAACTGCTGATTGGGCCCGTGCCCGGTCAGGTGCGCGGCCAGCGGTCCGCCGATAATCGCGGCGAGCACGAGAAGCACGAGCACACTGAACGCGAAGATGGCCACCGGGTCCCGGCGCAGCCGCCGCAGCGCAGTGGCCCGCATTCCGGTCGGCTGGCCCGAACCCTGCTGGCTGCCCTGGTCCAGGTCAATCGATTGCATGCTGCTGGTCATGCATCACCGTCCTGCTTCAGCAGCGGCCGGCTCAGCTTGGCCTGCCACGGGCTGCTCGGTCACCGCAGGAGCGGTGGACTGGCGGATGACGAGCTGCCCATCGAGGACCTGGGCAGGGTGCGGGTCGTCGGGTGCGGCCAGCAGCGCATCGACAGCCAGCGATCCAAGGTCCTGCTTGGGCTGCGCAACGGTAGTGAGGCCTGGGTTGGTGTAGGCGGCGAACTGGATGTCGTCGATCCCGACTATCGAGAGGTCGTCGGGCACCCGCCAGCCAGCCTGATGCGCGGCACGCAATGCCGCTACCGCTGCCAAGTCGTCGTACGCGACCAAGGCCAGCGGCGGGTGCGCCCCTCGCAGGTACGCGGTCACGACCTCCTCGCGGCTGGCCATGACCGGGGACGGGGCGACCAGCACGGGCTGCGGCCACAGGCCGGCCGCCTCGAGTTCCTGCCGCATGCCGAGCAGTCGCAGCAGGCTTGACCGGACGCCCGGACCGCGGAGGTGAACGAAGTCGCGGTGGCCGAGGTCGAGCAGGTGACTGGTCGCGAGCCTTCCGGCGGCCACGTCGTCGAACGTGATGTGGCTAACCGAGTCCTGGCCAAGCCGCGAGCCGAAGTTCGTGACCCGCCGGCCGACGCTGCCGTGCCTGACGGTATCGAAGAGCTCGCCAGGTACTTCGGTGTCCCAGTTGATGACGGCGACATGCATGCCTTCGTCCACTGCCCGGCGCAGTAGCTGCGGCCGCCCTGTCGGTGACACTGCTATGAACGCGGTTACCTGCTCGGACAGGAAGACGTCCAGCGCCTCAGCCTCAAGGTCCCCTCGGCCCTCGGACGAGAAGAACAGCGGTTGGTAGCCGAGCTGTCGGGCCCGGCTCTGGATACCGAGCACGACGTCACCGATATAGCCGTCTCCGACGCTCTGGACCACCACACCGATCAGCGAGCTGGACTTCGTCCGCAGTCGCCGGGCAGCCGCAGACGGGCGGTACTGCACGCGCTGCGCGACATCCGCAACCGCCAGCCGGGTGGCCACGCTGATGGTCGGATCGCCTTGCAGCGCCCGGCTGACCGTCGCGGTCGACACGCCGACGGCTGCAGCTACGTCTTTCATCGTCACCCTGCGTTTCATGGGCGGTTCGCAGCTCACCTTTCGCGGCATGCCAGAAGCAGGAAGCAGCGCACGACTGCTGGCGAATGGGGTGCGGATACCTGCGACGCTGCAGGCGAGTGAAGTGCAGGTTAATCGATTGCAAGAATGACGATGACATGACGCCAAGAAGGCGTCAAGAGAGCCAATATCGCTTTTGGGTAACAGACGGCGATCGCAAGCGCAAAGAGGACAATCCGCAGCGCTGCGCCGCCGGCTCGCCGGTCAGCACATCCACGGCGGCGACCAGGCTGGCCGGTAAGCCCAGGTGACAGTCCTCTCACTTCTTGTAGGCATCGATCTCGTCCCGGCTGAGCGACGCGTCCGCCATCCGGCCTTCCCGAATCCAGCGCGCCTCAAGCTCGGCGATCAGGCTACCCAGAGTCGCCGCGTGATGCTTGATCCAGCCGAGCCTGACCGGGATCACCCCGCTCGCGAGTTGTGCCTCGGAGGCGCCCTGGTCGACGAGGGCGCCGCCTTGCTCGTCGGGGAACGCGATCGCGTCGAGCGCACGGACAATCCGGCGCCGCAGGTACTCCTCGGTGCCAGCTACCCGGACGGTCCGGCTGCCGAAGCACTCTCGGCCTCGCGCGTCGGTTGCGGTCGCGGAGACGGTGAGATACCTGTCGCCGTCGCCGCTGACCGTGGTGAGGTGCGCAGCCGAGCTTCCCGGGGCGGACTCGCCGCCGGCCACGCTCCACCGCGGTCCGGTGACGGACTGACTGCCGTCGAGATACCAGTTCACCTGCTGGCCAGCGCCGACCATCTCGCCCTCGCCGATGTACTCGCCCTCGCCGCAGACCGGGCCGCGAATGACCAGCGGCCGGCAGCGCAGCCGGTCAATCACGTTCGCGGTGATCCTGGCGATCGCCTGGTCGCCGAGCGCCAGCGGCCAGTCGGTCGTCCCGGTGGAGAACACCATGCCGCCCGACTGCGCGGTCCTGATCACGATCGCGGCATTGGCCTGCTCGTAACCGGCCACCCACCCGGCCGACAGCTTGCCGACCGCGAGCAGCGTCCGGCCGCCGCTACCGCCCTTGCGGTGCTCGCTCAGCCGGGGCGGGTCACTGGCACGTTCGAGCCGCACCCCGTCGGTCTCGTACCCGATCGCCGGGGTGTCGGCGCCGCCGCTGATCCCGCCCTCCGGTATCTCGACGCCGTCGAAGATCCAGTGGTCGGCAACGACCGGCTGGTACGCCTCGATCGACCGGCGGCCGTCCCACCAGCCGCCGCCGTAGGCACCACTGTTCATCGTCAGCCAGTCCTGCGGATCATGCACGTGCCAGAGCGCCCCGGTCAGCCGTGACGCAACCTCGGGCGACTCGCCGGCCATCTTCGCGCAGAACAACCGGTCGCCCGCGGCGGAGTACTCGATCTTGAAGCAAGCCACGTCGCCGGCGAAGAAGCACATGCTGCCGCCCCGGTCCACGAAGTCGAGCACCGTGCGCCGCATCCGCTCGCTCCAGTACTCGTCGTGCCCGGCGGACAGGAGCAGGCGGGGGCTATCAGACCCGGCATTGCCCAGAAGCCCATCCTCGAAATGCAGGTCGAAGTCGGTGCAGTAGCTGACCGGGTAATCGTTCGATTCGAGCCAGGCCACGAACGGGGCGTCCCAGTGCGCGAATACCTGGCGGCGCGAGCTTCGCGCGTACGGGTCAGGCGCGTCGCCTTCCATCACCCGGCCGCCCACGCCCCCGTTGCCGGGCCGCTGCAGGCTAGCCACGTAGCCTTGCGCTGCCCAGTCCCGCGCCCAGAAGGCACCCGCGTACGTGCTCGCCCCGCCGATCTGGTTGTAGGCGGCATAGGTTGCGGTCGGGAGCTTGACGAGAATCTCGCTGGCGGGCTGGCGCCGCAGGATGAACAGGCACGCGTCGGAACGGGTGGCCAGCTCCGCACTGGCCTGGATGGCACCGGCCTCCGGAACCGGGACGGCAAGGTAGATGCCGTCCCGCAGGTCGGCGCTCAGGCTGATCGGGTAGCGCGGCCAGCCCCAGGCCTCGTCCGGACGGCCGATCGGCAGGTCGTAGCCGTCGTAGGCGGCCTCGGGACCGGGTACCGCTTCAACAGTGGCGCCGTATCTGAACAGCCGCACCCCGAACCGGGAGTGCTCGGTCGACACGTGCAGGTTGAGGTCCTCGCCGGCGCTGATCGTGAGCGGCCAGGCATAGCAGCGGGTCATGACACCTCCGGGTAGTGAACAGGCAACAGCGTGGCACGCGACGGCCATCTAAGAAGCGCCAGTTCAGCTTTGCCGGCGACTAGGGCAACGACGGCTTCCCCGAGCTCCACACCACTCAGGTCCGCGGCGAGCCCTCCGGCGTGGTCAACACGGTTACCTCAGCGCCGTCCGGAATTGTGATCGTGATGGTGGCACGTTTGTCGGCGGCAGTGGTGCCGCTCCGCTGGGCCCAGGGGGCCGGTGATCGCATCCAAGCGGGCATGCCCGGTGGCAGATCCGCTTCTGGTATCTCTACGTAATCCCCAGCAGCGAACTGCTCTCCGTAGAGCGTTAGGTGTCAGGGTGCGTAACGTGCGGGTGGAGCTGTTGCAGGCCCACGTTCCAGTTGGCGAGCATCGCCTTGACCGCCTGAGCATACTTTTGCTTGTCACCAGCTGAGCTGCTCTCGGGCTCGGTTGGATGAGTGATGTGGCTATAGGGCAGCGACGCGACGCTTTGGCCGGCCTGGGCCTTGAATTTGCTCCATGCGTCGTCGGCCAGCTCGCCGAGGGCAATCACCGCGTCCAGCTGAGCTGTCTGGGTTAGCGCGGTCAGCTAGCCTCCTCGCCAGGATAATCCTGACTAAGGCTGACAAATGGCTCGGCGATTGGACCGGATCGAATTCGTGCGCCACGGCCCGAACATATTGGCCAGTGCCCTGCTATCAAGGATCCTGAGATGACAATTGCTTGCCATTTTGGAAAGAGCGCACGCCATGAGTCAGACTTCCGCACCAGCGCCCCTGCTTAAGCAGCCACTGATTGTCACCGGGCATCTGGTCACGTTCGATCCGCCGGGAACCGAGATCGCTGACGGTGCCCTCTATATCGATTCCAACGGGATAATCCAGGGCGTCCAGCCGCGCACCGACGCTGCGCCCGCTGGTTTCGGTACGGCAGCTCTCGTCGAGACCAACGGGCTGGTCTATCCGGGCCTGATAGACCTGCACAATCACGTGGCGTACAACTGCCTGTCACTATGGATAGCACCCGACCGAACCGAGCCGTGGACGTCGCGGCTGCAGTGGCCGCGGGACCCGGATTACAGGCCGTCTGTCAGTCTGCCTGCCAACGCGCTCTGCCAGGCCGACGGCAAGGCTGTGCTCAAGTATGTCGAGACCAAGGCGGTAGTCGGCGGCGTGACGGCTATCCAGGGGAGCGTGAAGGCCGGCCTATCATTCAGCGGCTGGATGGTACGCAACGTCGAGAACGAGACATTCGGCACCGGGCAGAAGACCGTGAACCAGTCCGTGCTTCCGTTCACCAGCGCGGCAGATTATGCGGCGGCCAAGCACGACCTCGACGAGGGCCACGCGTTCGTGTACCACCTCTGCGAGGGCACTGACCCGCGGCTGCTGACCGACTACGACGGCATCCGCGATCACGGCGTGCTCGAGCTGAAGTTCCTCGGCATCCACTCGACCGCTCTCGGCCAGCCACAATTCGCCGAATGGCACTCCCTCGCCGGCGGCACCGTCATCTGGTCACCATTTTCGAACATCTGGCTTTATGACGCGACGACCGACGTACTTGCGGCCCGGGCCGCGGGCATGCTGATCTGCCTGGGTCCCGACTGGTCGCCGTCCGGCTCGAAGAATCTGCTGGGCGAGCTGAAGGTCGCCGACATGTACAGCCGGACGCAGCTGGGCGGAGCGCTCTCACCGCAGGAGCTGTGCGCGATGGCGACCTGCAATCCTGCTGCCGCGCTCGGCTGGGCAGACAAGCTCGGCCGCCTGCGGCCAGGGCTGCACGGGGACTTCGTCGCAGTGCTCAGCCGGAATGAGGATGCATACCGCACCCTCATCGACACAACCGAGCCGGACATCCTCCTGGTCGCGATCAACGGCTACCCGATGTACGGCACGGACGAGCTCATGACAGCCGCGAACGCCGTATGCCCTGAGCCCATCGCAGTGAGCCCTACGCTGACGCGGACAATCAACCTGCGTGACCCGCGCATACCGAACGCCGATATGAGCTGGCCCGAAATCCTGAGCTCGCTAGAAGCCGCGCGCGCGAACCCGGGTGCGGCCCGCGCAGCGGCGATCGCCCGAGATGGCGGCCAGGTTCCCGCGCTCGACCTGCGGCCGGATAAGCCATGGGACGACCCTGCGATTCACCCTGCGCTCCTCGCCGATGCTGCCACAGCCACGATTCCGGAACTGGACACCCTTACCCACGACGCCGCGTATTTCGCGCGCATCGCGAAGGCGGTCATTCCGGGCGGCAAGCTCGACGGGTTGCGGGCATACTACGGTCTTTAGCCGGACGCGGGGCTGCCGTCGCCTACCTGTAGCTGAGCTGGACCAGCAGGTCGCAGCTGGCCCCTGAGTGGGACTTCTTGAGGTGACCGCCCACGGGCAGCGGCGGGGCGTACAGCAGGAAGCCGTCGCCGCCCGAGCACGACAGCGTTCCGGTCGATCGTGCCCTGATGGCGATGTAGTCACCCTTGGTGACATGCAAGCTGACCCGGAAGCTCTGGACGACGTAGTGGTCGCCGCTGGCACCCCCGCACGGGCTCTGGCCGCGGTAGCTGATCTCCGGGCCGTTGACCACGATCTTGGCCTTGCGGGTGGCCGGGTTGGCCCTGGCCAGCTGGAGCCGGAATTCCCCGGCCGTACACGACACCAGCTTCACGTGCCGGACGGTTCCGGTCTTCGGGGCGGTGAAATGGCTGCCGTTCTCGAATGCGTCCGCCCAGTTCCTGACGCAAGTATGCGCTGACGTGAGGCGAATGTCACCGGCCGAGGAGCCTTGGCAGCGCAGCCCCAGCCGGGCCAGCCGCCGAACTTCCTGACGGTGTCGCCATCATCGCGCGCTCGGGCGACGCCTGGGCAGTCGGCGGCCGGGAACTGGACGACCCGGACGGCCACCGCGTTCAGCCAGTGAAGCTCCTGTTGGCAACGCAGAACTCGTATCTTTCCGGGTCCTGCATGACCGTCCAGCGGTGGCCGCCGGCCCCTAGCTCGTGCTCAGCGACGATCGACGCCCCCAAGGACACCAGTCGCTCGACGGCCGAGAGGTCAGCGTCCACAAGGTCCACGTGCATGCGGTTCTTGGCCGTTTTGGGCTCCTGCAAGGGCGTCGATAGCACCCAGCAAGCAGAACTCGTTACCTTCGGGATCAGCTAGCACGAGCCACGGCTGCGTCGGGCGGTGGCCATCACGATGGCGAGGTCGTTCGATCGGCCGCGAAGGGCCGAACGGCCCTATCCGGGGTGGGATCAGGCCGGTTGAGTATGCGGATGTGAGCGGGAGGCAGGTCGAGTCCGACCGGGTTCTAGTCGGTGTCCATGAGCCATCGGGCAACCGGTGGCTGTTCGCGATTGCGCTGAGCGTCGCGGTGGCCGCCGCGGTGGGGCTCGCTGTCGGGCTGTTCACCCCGGCCCATTCCGGGCCCTACTGCCGCGGTGACTGCATCGGGTACCCCTACAGAGGCGGCGCCCAGTTCGTGCCCCGTGACTTCTGGTGGCAGTATCCCGCGGCGCTGGTGGCCGTCCTAGCCTTGGTGTTCGTCTCGGCGCAGCCTGCGCGCCAGTCGGCGGGAGCCCGGACGGCACATCGGGTGGCGACTTCCCTGGCGGCGCTCGCGGCGGGGGTGCTCGTCACCGACTATGGCATCCAGCTGATGGTGGTGCAGCCGAGCCTGCTCAGGGGAGAGACCGAGGGGCTGGGTTTGTGGTCGCAGCTGAACCCGCACGGAGTGTTCATCGCCCTGGAGAACATCGGTTACCTGCTGCTGGCGCTGGCGTTCGTGAGCCTCGGCGCGGCGATGACGGTGCGTGCCCGGCTCGAGCGTGCCGCACGCACCGTATTCGTCGCCGGCGGCACCCTCACCGTCTGTGCGCTGATCGGATACGCGGTCGCGTACCGTGCGGATCTCGACTACCGCTTTGAGGTGGTGGGCATCGCCGTCGACTGGCTGGTGCTGATCATCGCTGGCGTCCTGCTCGCCGTCGCCGCCCGCCGCGGCGCGCCGGGCCCCGTACCGCGGCTTACGGCGTGACGATTCTGGGAGGCATGCGTGGACAGCAGGGTGGGCAAGGCCGTACTCGGTTTCAGTGGCGCCGGGTACCCGATCACGCAGCTCGCGATCCGGCGGTTCGGGCGATGTGGCGCGGCGGTGGTGGAGGTCGCGTGCCTCGGGCTGCTAGCCCGCGACGCGGTGATGATCGCCGATGGTGCCCCGAAGGTCCTGCGCTCGGGGCCGTCGGCGCTGCTGTGGCTGGAGTGCGCTGCGGCCGCGGTGGCGGTGGCGAGCAACACGCGCCTGGTCGCTGGCCGGAACCCGGCCGAGCGGGCGGCCGCCCGGCCCTGCGGCCCGGCCGAGGCGGTCCGACGGCTGGCGATTGCCACCCTCTTCGGCCTCCACACCGCCCGGTTCTGGATTTACCTGCGGCCAGACCAGGGACGCCGACTGCCTGATACGAGGCCGACCACGCGGTGAGGCAGCGCGCCTGGCGCTCAGGCTACCGGCGTACCCGTACGCCACGGTTTCAACGGATGAGCTGGGGCCACCGGCCGGCGGGTTCTACGGGATCCGTCTTCCGCAGGGCACACGCAGATCGCGAAAGGCACCGCGCGCTCCACGGCCCCGGATTAGTGCGCAACTTTGCCACTCCTGAACCGTGAACCCGCTGATCAGCGCACCGTCGACTTGCTCACAGTTAACCGCAGACCAACTCGGCTTACTGACTGCTTCGGCGCGCCTGCTGCTGCTTACCGGTACCTCGCCGCCCGTTCTTGAGACTGTCTAGTTGCCCTCGGGAACCTTCTCGAAGTACCAGGCTGGCTCATCGCGGCCAGCGTCGTTACCGCCGATGGACGCGAACAGTGGTCCACTGTGCGGGTCCAGCGGACGGCCGAGCGCGGCCGACCAGAACCGGGCAACCTCGAGCACGTCGTCGCAGTCGAACGTTAAGTTTCCAACTCGCAGTGCCACTACAGCGGCCGCGTCTTGTGATATTCCAGGCCACGTCGGCCTTTGGTCGGGTCGTTGAGCATGGCTGCAGTATCTCAAGTGCCTCCGGCACCGCCACGACCAGCGTTCTCTCTGCTGGTAGGCAGAACCTCCCACGGCGCTACGATTGAGTTCGTGGAGCTCCGGCAACTGCGCTACTTCGTGGCCGTCGCCGAAGAACTCAACTTCGGCCGGGCCGCCGTCCGGCTTCGCATAGCCGGACCGTCGCTGTCACAGCAGATCAAGGCCCTGGAACGGGCCCTCGGCACACGCCTGTTCGACCGGGACCGCCGCACCGTTACGCTTACCCCGGCCGGCGAGGCGCTGCTCCCACGCATCCGGGCTCTGCTGGAGCAGGCCGACGAGCTGCGCCGGGTAGCCGCTGGCCTGGCCGCGCACGAGCCGGTCCGGCTCGGCTACGTCAGCTGGCGCCCGGCCGACCTCACCAGCCGGACCTCTGGTGTCGCCCACCTGCTCGTCGACGCCTGGGTGCTGCCCTCACACACCCAGGCAGCCCGGGTCGCCGACGGAAGCATCGATCTGGCGATCTGCTGGGTCCGGGCCCAGGACCTCGCGACCTACGGCCTCGATGCCCGGCTGCTCGGTGCCGACCGGCTCTACGCGGTTGCCCCCGGCACCGACACCTCGCCGGTGCGTGCCCGGGACACGGTAGTGCTAGTCGACGCCGACGAAACCAGCTGGCTGTCGTGGAACAGATACGCAGAGGAGTTCCTGGCCGACACCGGAGCCACCCGCATACCCGTCGACGACGGCGGCATCACCGGCCCGGCGTTCTTCGACCATGTACGACGGCTTCGCCGCCCACTAGTCAACTCGCCCAGGGGACAGACCACACCAATACCGCCGGACCTGGTCAAGCGACCGATTGTCGTACCTGCGCCTTACTGGACCTGGTCCCTAATCTGGCGCCGGACCGAGAATCACCCGTCTGTGCTTGCGGCCGCTAACGCGCTAACCGGCGATCGGGGTTTCCCCACCTTCGACAACGGCGTCGCGTGGCTGCCCTCCGACGACCCGTACCGGCCGAGCGACAGCGTCGGCCAGGTCGGCGATGCCGTTTTCTAACAGAGCGTCCTGGAGGTGGGACAAGCACCTCGCTCCAGGTTGCCAGCCCTAGCGGCGGCGAATGCCGGCCTCAGGTTCGCCTCGGCGAAGTAATCTCATCGCCGTGGGAGGTTCTGCCTACCAGCAGAGAGAACGCTGGTCGTGGCGGTGCCGGAGGCTGCCGGCTCATAGTAGAGGTACAACCGGGATGACAGCAGCGAGCGGGGCGTCGATCCAGTTGTTCGATTCCTGGGTACCCGGCGGTGACCGCCTGGGTTAACGGCGACGTCATTGAGCCGGAGAACCGCCAGCTGAGTGTAATCACCGTCGGCCAGCCCTACGCCGTTTCCTCGATGATCGTCAGCATCTCTAGCGCGAATGCGATCTTCGCGACGATGTCGCCCACGAGGGAGCGGTCGCTGTCCGACCTGAGGAGCATCGTCATGAGCACGCTAACGACCCGGCGAGTACCCACAGGGCCGCGACCGGCAGAAGGCAAGAAGGTGAGCCAAGTGGCAGAAGTCAGGCAGCTGACTAACCGCAGGTATCTGGTCGAGGTAAGCGAAACTGAGCTTGCCCTGATCAAGGCCGCGCTGGAGCAGACCGAGCGAGTGGCGCGCCTCGGTATCGAGGTTTTGGAGCAGACGCACCGGGCCGCGGACAGCCGCCAGGTGGAGAACATCCGGCTAAGCCGGGAGGTCCAAGCCCTCGCGTTGCGAGGAGCCTCTCTCAGGTCGCTGCGGACAGCATTGGCGGAGGCTGAGCCTGGTGAAAAGGTTGCGTAGGTCCGCCTCGATCCTCGGATGAGCCGCGCCGTGCCTCTCGGCCTATCCCAGCGCCTCCGTCATCGCGGATAGCTGGATCTCGACGAGCCGGTCCGCCTCGATTCCCATGGACGCGAGGTTTCTCGCAGCTCGGACGAGGATTTCGAGCACAGCACATGTCCAAGCTCAATCCAGACCAGACGATCATTGTGCTACCGGAGGATATTCCGTGGCGGGCGCCGGATCAGGCGCCACGCGACAGCGTCGAGGAGGCCGTCCTGGCGGGCGGTGAGGGCCAGGCTGGCGCCTACCTGGTGCTCATGAAGTGGTATCCGGGATGGATGAGCGCTCCGCATACCTATATGACCGACCGGCTGTGCGTCGTGCTGTCGGGGGTGTGGTGCTGCAACAGCGGCCCTGACTTCGACCCCGCTCGGGCAATTCCGGTCTACCCCGGTGGCTTCGTACGCCGCGTGGCGGAGACGCCGCATGACGACGGTGCTCGGCCGGACGCTGCTGAGCCGGCTGTCATAGCGGCCAGCGGGATCGGGCCAGTCAGGCAGAGATGGGTGGATCCGTCGCAGCCTGTGCTGCGGCGGTGGTGAGGTCCGCCGGTTCACCGGGCTCACCGCCGAGTTCGCCGAGGCGCGTGCCAAGAATGGCGCCTGCGGCCGTTGCCGGTATTAGCGACTAAGGATTTCTAGATGCACGGGGCATGCTGCGTTGTAGTGCTTCAAGGTCAGCTTCCCCTGCGAATACGCCCACGAGCACGTACAGGAATTAGGTACGTGGTCGCAAGTAATGATCTCGGCAGGCACGCCGCTGCGCCGCTCGGCGCGACCCGGCTGGTACGGCAGCGGCCGCCCGATGAGGGCAAGAGCAGGCCCGTCGGTCCTGGCTTCCTGGACAGCTCCGTCAGCCAGGGCCAGCCACTCCCGTGGCCTGGCACTTGATGAGGGATGGGCTGGCACGGGTCGCTTGACCCGCACCCGTGCTCCGGGGAGCTTGTCACTCGCCCGGCTGTCCATGCCGCTCAGAATATCCGCAGAACCGGATAGGTGTGATTCTCATGACCCGGCGCCGCCGATGCCAGAAAGGACCTAATCCGGGCGGCTCAACCGACGACCACCATCGGGCCACCTGCAGGTGGACGGTCGTGATCAGGTGACCGGAGCCAGCGGCTGCCAGTCGGGCTCGGTGCCGGTCGTCAGCGCTCCCTGAATGATCGGCCCGACAGTCGGCGGAGAGTAGATGTAGATCTTCGGCGTTCGGTGAACGTTCTTGACGTAGGCCAGCAAGGTGCCTGAAGGCGAGTACACGGCCTCGTACGCGCTGGCCAGTACCGGCGCGGATCCGATCGTGAGGTTGATGCCCTGGTGAGTGCAGTGACCGCCGGAGCATTTCTGCTGCGTAGTGAGCGCGTTGACACTGAACAGCGGGCTGTTGGGGTACCAGTCCGGGTCCAGCTGCCGGATCGGTTTCGTCGTCTCACCCTCCCCGCTCGGGAAGCCATTGCGGTAGTCGGATTGCGCGCCGAATCCGAGGGCGTCGAGGCAGTGGGAGCTGCTGGCGCACCGCGGCGCCGTCGCGCCTTCGAAGATGATGAAGGATCCGTAACTCACGCCGGTGGCGTTCCGCGCCCAGGCCCAGGCAACAGCCGCGCGCAGCGCCGTCACCTTGATCTGGCGCCTGGTCGGCTGCTCGGAGTTGTACGGGGTGCTGAACGTCGCGAACCTGTGCGTCACGGTGTCGTACCTGGTCAGGTAGCCGTAGCCGACGCCCTTCTTGGCCTTGACGAAGGCGAGGTAGCGGCCGTTAGGAGACCAGGACGGACGCGCATCGGTGTAAGCGGGCGCCTGGCTGGTGATCTGCGTCTTATGACTGCCGTTCGCATTCATGATCCACAGGTTGCCCTTGTCCAGGTATGCCAGCTGCAGGCCGTTCGGCGACCAGCGCGGCCCTGAGTCATGTCCGTCGTGCGTCAGCCTTACTACCGTCGAGCTGGGAGTGGTGCTCTCAGGGTTGATCGTGTAGATGTCGCCGTTCCGCACGAACGCGATGAGCCCGTTGGAGCCGGGATACGCCGCCTGCGCGATTCCCGCGAAGCCCGTGCCAACCAGCGCACCGGTCGCCAGCACCGCCGATCCCGCCGACCACCACCACGCCCGGCCGCGCCTGGCACCCCTGCTGTGTCCGCCCATGTCTGCCGCCCTTGTCCATAGCGTCGCGAGCAGCGTATCGGGCCGGCGTTACCCACTGTCGCGTCATTGAGGGGACCCCAACCTGATGCGTCAGTGGCGTTCTTGAAAGTAATCCGGGTGTCGGTGTCGGATCGGGGCAGTGCTGTTCGTGGCATGGGTGAATTGTCGCCCGCGAGGGGCGCCACCAAGCACAGGAGTTGACCTGAGATGGAGCCCGCCGCCCGCCGCCTGTTCCGGCTCGTGGAGCCGATCCACCTGGTCACCTACCTTTCCGACGAGCCGACGCGTGCGCTCATGGCGCTCGGCCTTCGGAACTACTGGGACGGCTACTTCGCGGGACGGGCCGCACCGCTGGGCCGGGTCCCGGCCGAGGTGGTCCATGCGATCTTCTACAACTTCGCCGACGGCGAGGTCTCCCGCCACATCCCGCGCGTCTGGGATGCTGCGACTCCCTGGGATGCGCTCGCCGCTCGCGAGCGGGGCAGCGTCGCGGCGCTGAGGCGGATCCTCAACGACCTCGCCGACGCCCCCGCTCTGGCCCGTGCCGCCGAGCTTGCCACCAAGGCCGCAACCGGCGCCCCGACGGAGGGACGGGTCTTGTACGCCGCGCTCCGAGCGCTCCCCGTCCCCGAGGAGCCCGTGGCCCGCCTCTGGCACGCGGCCACCCTGCTCCGCGAGCACCGCGGGGACGGTCACATCGCGGCCCTGGTCGTCGAGGGCATCGGTGGGACGGAGGCTCACGTGCTGCACGCTCTCTCCCAGGGCATCCCCGCGGAAGAGTTCGGCAGAGTCCACCACCTCCCCGCGACGCAGCTGGCCGCGGTCGTGGACGGGATGCGCGCCCGCGGCCTCATCGACGCCACCGGCTGGCTCAGTGACGCCGGCCGGGGCAGCAAAGAGCGGATAGAGTCGCTCACCGACGATCTGGCGGCACCGGCGTACGACAGCCTGACCCCGAGCGAGCTCGACCAGCTCACCGCGGACCTCGAACCGATCTCCTCAGCGCTCGACGCTGCCGGTTCGCGGTAGATCCCACCACGTCCGAGCGAACGGCGACCTCGCATCACGCCAGACGTAGCGCACCGAGGACTCTCCGCTCATTCCGCATCCCGCGGGTGAGACTGGGGGGAGCGCCGATCGCCGAGGTCAGCAGTCATCCGGCGTCGCCGTATGAGCCGACCACCGTGCCGTTAACCGGTGCCTGCCCGTCGGCGCAGCGCTCCTTGATGGTGGATGCGAATTCGCCGAACGCGGGGAGGTCGGTCAGCGGGTTGTGATCGTTGTCGTGCACCGCTACATGTATGAAGCTGACCCCGTCATCGAGCCGGATGGCAATGTAGCGGAGCCCCTTGGGCAGCTGCTCGGCGAGCTGGGCGAACACGGCCTTGATCAGCTTCTCGTTCTCGTCGGCGGACCCGGCACGGGTGGTGTAGCGGACGACGGTGGCATGGCTGCTCATTAATGCGTTCCCTTGTTAGCGGATCGATCGGATGTGGTTGTTGCGGGCGTCATGGCTGAGCTCGGCCAGCCCGAGCTCTTCCAGCAGTGGCGGGAGGTACATGCCGAACCGGCCCCGGTATCCGTTGCGCAGTCCGTACCAGCCGCCGACTGGATTACCCGGCGACCGACCCCACGCCTCGACCGTGCCCTCAGCCGCCGGTTTCTTCTCATCGGCCGCGCCGAGGGGAACCCAGCCGTCCTGCTCGGAAAGCCATGCGTGCAGGTCCTCGATCGCCCGCAAGTGGTACTTAAGGGTGGTGGAGCCGACCTGGCAGACCAGCGCGGGCGGGCTGGCCTGCCCATCTTTGTACATCGAAAATTCAGACGTGCCAGGCGCGGTCTTCAGCCGCCATGGATCCTCTTTCGTGCCAGCAGCCATCAGCGGTCTCCTCTGGTGATTGCTGCCGCAAAGTGCGGCAGGAGGGTTTGCCAGCCGGTCCGGTTGCGCTCCCGCCAGACATCCGCCCCGGCGCCCAGGCGTTCCCAGCCCCGGTGCTCGATCTCGACCCGGGTGGCGCCCGGGCCGCGGGCGACGAACTGGATATCGACATCGGTGGCCGCGCTGCGGTCCCGGCCCAGGTGCCACAGGTACGCCAGCCGCTTCGGGGGATCCCAGACGGTCACTGTGCCCCAGTCGTGCTCGGCCCCCCCGGCTGTCCGTTCGTAGATCCGGCCGCCGACGCCGCTTTCCAGCACGATGGCCAGGTCGCGGTCACCGGTGACCGTGTGATCCGGCGGCCACCAGGTCCCGATCCGCGACGTCCACACGGCGAACGCGTGCTCGGCCGGGCAGGCCACTTCGAAGGTGATGCGCAGCGGCGCGGTCACCGCTGGGCGCCCGGACCGGAGTTCTCGGCCAGCAGCGTGAACCGGACTGCGGCCTCCCCCCACACGCGCTCGAGATAGGCCTGCACCGCCCGCATCCCTTCCTCCTGCAGGTGGTAGATTCGGCGGGTGCCATGTGCTTGCTCGGCCACCATTCCGGCATCCTTCAGCAACCGCAGGTGCCGCGACACGGCCGGGCGGCTGATCGGGAGCGCCGCCGCGATTTCGTGCACGGGCTTGTCGCCGCCACTCAGCAGGCGCAGGATCTCACGCCGGTTCGGGTCCCCCAGTGCTTCAAACGGATCCCCGCCAGCGTCCGCGTGCGGCATCGGCATCAGCGGCCCGCCTCGATCCGCCGCTTGAGCCCTTTGATGAGCAGGTCAGACGATGATCCCAGATCGGGCATCGACCGCCAGGCTAGCCCCGGCAGTAGGCCCGTCCGGTGGTCACATTCGTGACACGGCTCGTAGCACCGCATTGTGTCCGCGCCTCGCCTTCGGTAACAATCAAGTTACCGTAACGCGCAAGTTACCGATGCGCAAGCGAGGGTGAGGCAAGCCGCTTGGCTTCCCGCGACCAAGCGGCCGCCTCGGGGGTCTGAACATCATGCCTGCGCGTCCGCGCAGGTCGCTCGAACGTGCGTCGCGTCTCGGCGGTTGCTCTGCCTGCAACGTGATTGCAACGTGGTCCAGCACAGTTGCTGTGGATGTTCGCGAGCCGACCAGTGACGATGACCCAGGACCGCCAGGTCGTGCTGAGGATAGGAACTCCAGAACAAGAGCGATACCGGAGAAGCCGATGGCTGATCGATGGACGATCTGGGGCAGGGAGTACGGGAACTGCAATTGTTCCTGGGGCTGCCCGTGTCAGTTCGGGGCGAAGACAACTCACGGGCACTGCGAAGCCGTGGTGTGCGGGCGCATCGACGAAGGACACTTCAACGAAACCAGGCTCGATGGCCTGAACTGGGCGCTGTTGCTGTACTGGCCCGGCGAGATCGCCGACGGCAACGGCACACAGCAGGTCATTATTGATGAGCGGGCGGACCCGGTGCAGCGGGAAGGCTTGCGGAAGATCCTGCACGGCGAGTCAACGACGCCGGGGGCGACGCACTTCTTCGTCTACAACAGCACGATGTCGACGGTGCTGGACACCCTGTACGCGCCGATCGAGCTGTCCATCGACCTAGACCAGCGGATGGCCAGCCTGACGATTGACGGGCTGGTCGAGTCCCGCGGTACGCCGATTATCAGCCGTCACACCGGCAATCCGGTGCGGTCGCGGATCGACCTGCCGAATGGGTTTGAGTACACCGTCGCGGAGATGGGCAACGGCAACACAAACTCCCGCGCGGGAATCAAGCTGGACCTGAAAGACAGCTACGGCCAGTTCAACATTCTGCACATGAACCAGGACGGAGTAATCCGCTGACCACGCCCCCAGCCGCAAGCGTTGCGGGCGCGAGGCCGTCATTGTGGGCCTGGCGCCACCGGGACAGCCTCGCGGTCTTGACCGGTCTGGCCGGCATCACCGCGGCAGCGTGGGTCTACATCGTCGTGGCAGCGGGCCGCATGGCGAGCGGGCCAGCCGGCATGCGAGGTCATTCGATGGTGCCGGTGACGCACGCCATGGCCGGGGTGCAGCCGTGGACGGCGACCGAGTTCGGCCTGCGGCTGGCGATGTGGACGGTGATGATGGTGGCCATGATGGTCCCCACCGCGGTCCCGATGACTCTGCTCTATGCAGCGGTCGCGCGCAAGGCCGCCGCCCAGCACAGCCCGGTGGCACCGGCGTTCATCTTTGTCGCGGGGTACGCCGTGATGTGGGTGGTCTTCAGCGTGGTGGCCACCGTCGCCCAGTGGGGCCTTGACCGGGCCGCGCTGCTGTCCCCGATGATGGTCTCGCGCAGCGCCGGGCTCGGCGCCGCACTGCTGATCGGGGCCGGGGTCTACCAACTCACCCCGATCAAGGACGCCTGCCTGCGGAACTGCCGCGCGCCAGCGCATTTCCTGTCCCGGTACTGGCTGGGCGGCCGTCTAGGAGCCTTCCGCATGGGCGCGCGGCTTGGCGCGTACTGCCTGGGCTGCTGCTGGATCCTGATGGGATTGCTGTTCGTCGGCGGCGTGATGAACCTGGTGTGGATCGCAGCCATCGCGGTCTTTGTCCTACTGGAAAAGACCATCCCGTTCGGAGTGACCGGTGGCCGTGTCGCGGGCGCGGCGATGATCCTAACCGGCGCCCTGCTACTCGCTCTGTAAGGCGATCTCAATGGTGAGATCTCAGCCGAGGCGCGACACCTGGTAGTGGACGATCCGCCAGCCATCGGCCTGCTGCCGGATGATCACGCTGAGGTACACGGTGAGGGTGGCGCGGTCACTGAAACCGAAGTCGACGGTGAAATAGCCGAGGACCAGGTCATCGCTCAGCGCACGGGTTTCGCGGAGCGTGTACACCGCGATCATGCCCATCGGCTGGGCGGCGTAGTACTCGGCGACGCCCGCCTGCCCGGCGGTGTAGGGATGCAGGCCTTGAAAGATCGCGTCTGGTGTGAACAACGCGGCGACTTGTTCAGGCTGGTGGGCGTCGACCGCTGCCTTCCACCGGGCCAGGACGGCGTCCAGAAGGTCCGCCGCGGCTGCGGACGTCTGATTGCTCGGGACGTCGCCGCGAGCAGGGTCGCTGGGGTGCGCAGTCAGCGGCGTCACCGCGTCGTGCCGCCAGGCGCGCAGCGGCATCGACGACAGCACGTTCTCGAGTTCGGTTGCGTCTGCAGCTTGGAACAGGCCCCAGGTACGCCACTCGTCGGCGTCCACCGGCGGACGCCACAGCCGTAGCAGGTGCCCTTGCGCGGCAAGCTCCCGAGATCGCGCTGCTTCCCGGATCCGGATAGCGTCGATCTCCGCGTCCGTGGCGCCGTCCGGCACCGTGGTCACCATGTCGACCAGGAACTCCATTGTCATTTCCTCACGTCATCGGGCGGCCCGACGCCGGCGATGCCTAGAGCTCTATATCGGGTGACGCCCACCAGGTCCAAAATCCATGACGTCTCTCTATGACCACGGTTCGGCCACCGCTTAGCGAGGACCGGTTCCGTAGCCTCGCCGTTCTGTCGCTGGATCAGTGACATCGCCCCCGAGCCCAGAACCGGTCAGGTGGGCAGGTCCGTCCCGGCCTGCTCCGCCACTAGGTAGGCGGCGTACCAGGCGGGCCAGTTCTCGTCTTGGCCTGAGCGGTGGAGAAGGTGCGACCGCTGCCCGTGCGCTTCTGGTGCTCGCCGTGGGCGGCCTCGGCGCGCAAGAGCGCTCTGGCTAGGTCCGTCGCGGACGCGAATGCGGTTCCAGCGGTGTCGATGCGGCCGGGCAGCCGCGTCGTGACCTCCTGCACCAGCCACGTATTGCCGTCGGGATCGGTGAAGGAGCAGAACGACCCGTAGCTGGTGCGCTCGGGGTCGGGACCGGGCTGCCGTGCCCGGGGGGGAACGGCGGGCCGTGCCAGATCTCACTGACCTCGATGCCCCGGCCGGCGAGTTCGTCATGGGCCGCCACAATGTCGGGGACGATCAGCCGCCCGGCCGAACCAGGAGCGGCCGAAGTGATCCCGCGCCGAAGGTGACCGATGCCGCGGAGTGGCCGGCATGCGAGGCCGTCTAGCGGGGCGACGTCGTCGTCGAGCCGCCAGCCCAGGCGCTGATAGAACTCCTTGCTTCGGTCGACGTCGGACACCGGGATGATCTGGACCTCAAGCTTCATGTCAACTGTGCCGACCGCCGCGCCGCGGCTCGGGCTGTGTACTTCGGTGGAGCTCATATCTGCCTCCTTGAGCCTTTCTGCATCTTGCTGGCGATTCCGCCAGCTTCTTTCGCGGGCGTGCGCAGCTCTCCGCGCCCAGGCGGCGAGGCGCCTGGCCGGCCGGGGTTCAGGTGCGCGGGAAGTCGAGCAGCGTCCGGCGTCTAGCCGCCAGGCGCCGGAGCACTTGATTTGCAGGGGCGGTACTTGCCTCAGCGTCGCGCTCGGTCAGCAACCGCCAGCGACCGATCTCCAGAAAGATGGCGTGACGGCGGGTCAGCTGGACCGAAGCGGCACCCTGGTTCTCACTGCGGTCTCGGTCATGTATCCACCATGGCCGGCAGCCTCCGATCCCGCCACGACCAGCATTCTCCCTGCTGGTAGGCAGAACCTCCCACCGCATGCGCGGCCGCGGGAGGGAGCGTCCGGGCCGGACACCGCCACGTCGACCTCGACCTGTCCGGTCAGGTGAGGTGGAACAGCGCTTGTGCGTTGCCGGAAGCGATCCTGGAGCGGTCGGCAGGGCCGGGGATGGCGTCGAAGAACTGCCCGACCGCCGTGGCGCCGGGCTGGTGGAAGGGGTAGTCGGTAGAGAACAGCACCCGGTCGGCGCCGGTGAAGTCGAGGGTGTGGCGCAGCAGGCGCTCGTGCAGCATTCCGCTGCTGGTGATGTAGATGTTGGTCCTGATGTAGTCCGCCACCCGGCGCTGGAGGTGCGTGGCGATGCCGGAGAGGCTGTCGGCCCGGTCCATCCAGAACAGCAGCATCTCGCCCCAGTGACCGAGGACGAGCTGTAGATCGGGGTGGCGGTCGAAGGTGCCGGCCAGGATCAGTCGCAGCGCGGCCAGGCCCGTGTCCATGTGCCAGCCCCAGCCGAACGTCGCCAGGCCGAGGTCGAGCAGCGGATCCAGGCCCCGGTAGGCGGCATCGCGCTGCTGGTTCGACGGGATCTGCGGGTGGATGAAGACTGGCTGGCGCAACCGGGCCGCGGTGGCGAGCAGGTCGTCGTAGGCGGGGTCGTCCAGCGTGCGAGTGCCGGTCCGCCCGTGAATCATGGCGCCGACGTGACCTAGCCGGGTTGCGCAGCGCTCGAGTTCCGCCGCCGCGGCCTGCGGGTCGCTAGTCGGCAGGGTCGCGAACGCGCGAAAGCGCGCTGGATGCGCACCGACGGCGCTGGTGACCTCGTCGTTCGCGTCCCTGGCCAGCGCGACGGCTTCCCAGGCCGGGAGGGCCTGAGTGGCGGGGGTGACGACTGACAAGATCGAGACGTCGATACCGGCAGCGTCCATCGCTTCGAGACGGCCCTCGCCGATGTCCTCGAGCCGGGCCTGGTTGTCGCCCACGGTGTTGAACGCGACGCTTTCGTCACGTGCTCCGTCCGGCAGGCGGCCGAGCGCGTCCCGGATGCTGACACTGTTCCAGTGTTCCTCAACCGCGATGATCTTCATGTCGATGGCTGTTCCTCGCTCCCTTGGGGTGGACGGACGGGCTCCAGCGGTCTTGCGGCCAGCCCAGTTATGTTGCCGGCTTGCGCGCCAGCCAGACCGTACGGCTGGTGCGGACCGTCAGGTCCTCGCGGGTGGACAGGGCCGGGGCCAGGGCGTCGAGCTCCGCGATGTCACTTGCACTGAGCTTGTCGTCCAGGCCGCGCCGGGCGCGGCAGAGGGTGACCATGGCGTAGCGGGTCACGGCGGCGGCCATCGGTGAGGCCGGCGCCGGCTGCAACTCGATCACGAAGCAGCGTTCGGACTCGACCGCCAACCCGGCTTCGGCGAAACGGGCAGGCCAGTCCTCATGCATGTGCATGCCGGCCTCGTCACGAGCTTGCGCCATGGCGGTGTGGATCCGCTCCTCGAGCCCCGCGCCCGCCGGGTCGGTGAGAAAACGCGGGAACGACTCCAGCTCCGTGACGGCCAGCAGTCCCCCTGGGCGCAGCATCTGGTAGATCTGCGCGACCGCCCGTGCGGGATCGCCCATATGGTGCAGCGAGTTGGCGGCCCACACCAGGTCAGCGGTCTTCAGGTCATCAGGCCATGCCTCATCGAGGTCGGCTTGGACGGTGCGGATCCGGCCGGCGAGCCCGGACGCGCGGGCCTTGTCCTGGATGTGCTTCAGCATCTGCTCGTCAACGTCCAGCGCGATCACCTCGGCGTCCGGCAATTGCCTGGCCAGCGCCAGGGTACCGGTGCCCGTGCCGGCTTCCACGTCGATGACGCGGGCTCGTCCTGTGAGGTTTGCCGAGACCCATTCGGCTACCTCCCGGTGGTACTCGCTGAGCACCTCCGCATCGAGGTCGAGCAGGTCAGCCATATGTTCGTGTGCCATGTCCTCGACGCTACCGCCGGCTTGCCGTTATGGCATACTCTCTTGCGTATGAAGCAAGACGCCGATCTGGACGCTCTTGTCCGGCAGCGCATCCGGGGTCTCCGCACGTCGCTGGGCTGGTCGCTGGACGATCTGGCGGCCCGGAGCTACCTGAGCCCGTCCACGCTGAGCCGGATCGAGACAGGTCACCGACGGATTGCCCTGGATCAGCTCACGCCGATCGCGAGGGCACTCGGTATCACGCTTGACCAGCTGGTGGAGTCCGACGACGACGCCGACGTGGTGATCAGGCCGATCAGGGACGAGGCACGGGGCATGACGACCTGGCTGCTGTCGCGGACCGGTGCGCCGCAGGGCATGACGGTCGCGAAGCTGCGGGTGACCAGGAAAGTGCCCGCCCGGCTGCGCGTCCACCCGGGCCGGGACTGGTTCACCGTCCTGTCCGGCACAATCGTGCTGCGGCTGGGCGAGCGGACCATCCTCGTCCGGGCCGGCGAGGCGGCCGAGTTCTCCACAATGGAGCCGCATGCCTTCGGCGTTCGGGAGGAAGCCGCGGAGATGCTGTGCATCCTCGATCACGACGGCACCCGCACCCACCTGGGGCCTGGCGGCCCTTTCCCCGAGGAGGCCTGACAGGCCGCCGGGCTGGCCCCACTGGCTGGATGCCAATGACCCCGCCCCGCGGATCGGGTCGCGACACATGGGTTCCGCAGTGATGCCTTCAGGGTTTGACAGGTGCGGCATCAGATCTTGGGCGAATGACCTTGTCCGCCGGGATGGTGGGTAAGGGTCACGACGGGCCAGCGGTCCGCATCGACCGAACGGGGACTTTGATGTCACGCGTCATGATCACCGGGGCCCGCCGACGGGCTCGGTCTGATGGCTGCGCCGACCTGATCGGAACACCGCTCCCGGCGCCAGGTGCGCGGGTATCCCACCGCTCATCGCCGGATGGTCACAACGAAAGCGGAGAAATCCATGTCTATCTCCACTGAAAGCCGCGTCGTCATTCTCGGCGGAACCAGCGGCATCGGTCTGGCCACCGCGAAGGCAGCCGCCGCGGCCGGCGCCTCGGTCGCGGTCGCCTCCCGGAACCCCGCCTCGGTCGAATCAGCCCTGGCTGAACTGCCCGCCGGCTCGGCGGGCCGCGCCATTGACGCATCGTCCTCCGAGGAACTGGCGGCGTTCTTCGACTTCATTGGGGACTTCGACCACTTCGTCTACACAGCGGCGGGGCCCCTTGTCCCCGCCCCGCTCGCCGAGTACACCGCGGAGGCAGGCCGCGCCTTCTTCGAACTGCGGCTGGTCGCCGCCCTCGGCGCCGTGCGCGTCGCCGTCCCGCATATCCGGCCTGGCGGCTCCATCACGATGACCAGCGGCACCGCGGCATTCCGGGGCGCCGCCGGCTGGGTCCTTGGCTCGGCCGCCTCGGGCGCGATCATCTCGGCGGCCAGGGCGCTCGCCGTGGAACTGGCACCTATCCGAGTCAACGTGGTCGCCCCCGGCGTCGTCCGCAGCCCACTGTGGTCAGATATGGCCGAAGCCGAGCGCGAAGCTATGTACGACAGCATTGGCCCCGGCCTACCGCTGGGCCGCGTCGCCGAGGTCGAGGACGTCGCCAAGGCCTACCTGCAGCTGATGGACCAGGACTACGCCACCGGAACCGTCAGCGTTATCGACGGCGGCATGATCCTCGTCTGACTCTGGTGATCGTCCCGCATGAGCCGCACGAGACCCAGGCGAGGTCCCCGAGCCGCACGAGCATTCGCCGGATGCCGCGTCGGAATGGTCGGGCGCCAGCGGCCAGTGCAGACCTTTCCGCCTGCTCTGGCAAAGACAGGATGCTCCGGCCGGTCGCCAGGGGCCTGCCAGATGGGACGGGCAGGGGGCCATACCTGGTTCTCGTTTGAGGGTCGTCTACTGACATGCCCGATCGAGCACCGCTATGAAGCCCGGACCACCTCGTGTCACCTTCGCCAGAACAGGTGGTGGGTCACGCCGCTCGGGCTGGGCACGACCTCGAGGTGGAACTGGCCATGCAGCTCATCGGGTGATTCCCAGAGGCGCGACCCGGATCCGAGTTCCACCTGCGAGACCACCACGTGCATAGTGTCGACAAGGCCGGCGTTGAGAAATTGCCGGATGGCGGTAGCCCCGCCGCCGAGTCGGACGTCCTTGCCTTGCGCCGCGTCTCGTGCCCGGTCGAGGACCGACGCAGGATCGGCGTCGACGAAGTGGAACGTGGTGTCGCCAAGGCTGAACGAAGGACGCGTGTGGTGGGTCAGCACGAATACTGGGGTGTGGAACGGAGGCTCGTCGCCCCACCAGCCGCGCCAGTCGTGGTCGTGCCAGGGGCCGCGCTGCGGGCCGAACTTGTTGCGCCCCATGATCTCGGCGCCGATGTTGCGGGCGTAGTCGCGCGTGAAGTAGTCGTCGAGTCCGCGGCTTCCGCCGGGGTCTGTGCGCATGGGCCAGCTCGCCGTGGCGCCAGCCCAGGCGAACATGTCGGCAGGATCGGCGTGGCCGAACGGCCTCTGCATGCTCTGATGTTCACCGGCACCGAATCCGTCGCGCGAGACGGTGAAGTTCTGGACTCTCAGCAGCTGATTCACGCGGTGCCTCCTCCACTCTTGATATTGGTGAGACTGCGCGGGCGAGACAGGCTCATCGGCGGGACCGGGCAATCGTAGGAGACGCCGGTCACGCCCGGATGTGCCGGGAGGCACATCCGGGAGGTCCGCCCAGGCAGCCGTACATGGCGATTGCGGCGCCAGTGTGCCCGGAGGGATAGCTGGACGTCGTCGGAGCGGATTGGAGCTTTGGAACCGGAGGTCGCCGCTGCGGGATCGTCTCGCTGACCGCGAGGAAGATCAGCACCTCACCAGCCACAGCGGCAATCACGACGAAGGACTCGTGCCACCGCCCCAGACGCCAGCGAAGAAGTAGCGCAGCCGCTGCGGCAACCGCAATGACCGTCTGGGTGCGTGCCAGGTCTGTCCCGAACAGCATCACGGAGTTCCATCCGGGACTCCGGTGATGCGCGAACCAGACATCGACGCCGAGGTCCGCACGATGTACTGAGTCCTTGTCAAAAACGTGCGTCAAAATCAGACCGAACACGGTGAGCACGATCCAGATCGCGACTGCACCACCAAGCAAGCTCAGAGCGATTACCCACGCACGGTAGCGACGCTGTCCGGTGATCACCCGCCCGCGCGCCCGCGCCGGTGCCCTGAGCTGCATTGAAGACCTCGGATGCTGGTAGGAGGACGCGGCGAGGTACCGAAGGTGCCCAGGTACAACTCCGGCAAACACTTATGATTTCCCGCACCGGATCGCCGGATACGAGCGGTGGTCAGCTGACGCCTCTACAGTTCGGCGTGGTGCGTGGACACGGTCAGGTCGGGCACCATGACGTCGTTATCGGCGCTCCGGCCGATACGCAGCCGCGGCGACCCGAACTTGTGCACCGCGTCTGGCGCCCTTCCCAGTTCCCGCCGAGCTTCAGCGAGCCTCGCAAGGCGGGCCGGCCGGAGGATTGCTCGGGATCGTTCCCGTAGGACTCGGTTATCGCGTCCCCTGACCCATCTTCTGCCGAGCGCGATCGCGGATCGCGGCGAGAATCGATGCTGGGTGAGGTTTGCGTCCTGTTATGCCGGGATTTCTATGTGAGGGCGCTGACCCGGTTTGGTCCAGTGAGCACGGGTAGCTTCACAGAGTCTGGCCTCCGGGGCGGAGGAGCCACGACGGACACTGGTATGAAGGATCCGCGCATCGGCCCGCGCTCCTCACCTGGCTGAGGGCCACTCAGGCCGGAGCCGACGTGCAACCTCCCGCCCCGAGCCAGTAGCGGCCGAAGCCGTTATCTGTTAACTGGGCACCATGAAGGGATGCACATGATGGACATGACGAGGCAGTACAGCGCCGCGGCGAGGCACGCGCGCAATGTTGTGGAGAAGACCGCTGACGTCTGGACGGACGGCGCGCGGACGGTGACGGGCCAGTTTCCCAGGCTGCCGCAGGTCGACCTGGTCCCGGCCGTGGACCGCTACTTCAACCTCGTGCAGCGGACGGTAGACATCAACCGCCGCCTGGCGCTCAGGTGCGCCGAGGCGGCGGGCACGATGTCCGGCAGGGTCAGCGAGAAGGCCGGGTCGGCCGGTCACGTCATGCGCGAAAAGGCCGAGGCGGTCGCCGACATGGCGCGTGAGCAGGCTGTGAAGGCCGATCAGGCCGCCCGCGAGCAGGCCGCGTGGGCGGATCAGGCCGAGACGGAGCTGGTACGCCGGGCCCGCCAGGCCGAGCGTAAGCAGGCGGTGAAGGCCGAGCAGGCCGCGCGCGAGCGGGCCGGGAGGGCCGATCAGGCCGAGAGGGAACTGACACTCCAGGCCCGCCAGGCCAAGCGCAGGTACACCAGGCAGGCACACGAAAGGGCCCGCAAGCGCTACGAGGAACTGCCCAAGGCCCAGCTGAGCGACCGGCTGGCCAAGCGGCATCTACCCAAGACGGGCAACAAAGACGAGCTCATCGAGCGCCTCGTCGAGGCAGACAGCAGGTAATGGCCCTAAATCCTGAGGACGCAGGCGGGGCGGCAACTGCCGCTTCGGTCCTGTCCCTCCAGGTAGGGCCGCAAGCGCTTACGGTCGTAATCACCCGCGTCGGCTTATACGTTGACACAGGCCCACCATCTGCGCCGAAAGTAACGCCGGGCTGATGTCGCTCATGAGACCGGCTCCAGTCGAGCAGGACAGTGAGGCGGCTCCGGAAGGGCACGGTCGTCGCGCTGATCCCTGGTCTCGCCACCGCGGGTTGGCGCAGTCATTCAGCGACTACTACCGCGAGTATTGGCCCAGAACCGCCTGTCGCCTGGCGGCATTCGAGGTGGCGCTCCGTGCCATGCCTGCCGCGCCGCCCGCGCACGCCCGCCGGTGATCCGGGGCCGGGTGCCTGGAGACCGCCAGCGCGAGCTCTCCGGCGACGACGTCGGGCAGTTTACTCACCCTCGCGCCGGGCAGCTAGAAGCGCGGCCAAGGCTGCTGGCGACGGCCGCAGAGCCGGCTGCAGCGGCGCAGACATGGCGAAGGAGGGAACGGGGCATTCCGTGCAGCACTTCATTGGCTCATTCGGCTACCTGGCGATCTTCGTTCTTATGGTGGCGGAGTCAGCATGCATTCCTGTCCCGTCCGAGATCACGATGCCCCTTGGAGGTGCCCTGGCCGCAGGCGCTGTGTCCGGCGCTCATCTGAGCCTGCCGCTTGTCATTGGATGCGGGGTCGCCGGCAACGTGGCCGGAAGCTATGTCGCCTGGGCGGCGGGACTCTACGGTGGCCGGGCCGCCTGGCGCCGACTCGGCCGCTTTGGCCTTGGCGGAGAGGACGGCATCGAGCGCTCCCAGCGCTGGTTCGACCGACTGGGTGGCAGAGCCGTTTTCTTCGGCCTGCTGCTGCCCGTGATACGAACCTTCATCTCGCTGCCAGCTGGATTCGCCCGGATGCCGCCGCTGCGTTTCGGCATCTACACCACGGCCGGATGCGTGCCATGGATCGCGGGCCTGGCCTGGGCCGGATACGCGGCCGGCGCCAACTGGCAGCACGTTGCCAGCGTCGTGCGGGGACCCACTTATGTCGTGTCTGGCGTAGCGCTCCTGCTCGTGCTCGGCGGCATCGTCCTCTTCGTGCTTCGAGCGCGCCGTGGACGGCGGCCCGGCCGGCAGCAGACCGCGGGTCGTAGCGACTCCGGCGACGCCGTGCCCGCCAGCGCGGCAGAGCCGGGCACACAGCGAAGGGCAGGCTGACTGGTGCGCGACAGGAACGTACGGGAGTGATTTGTGCAGGCCCTGAACAGGCGCGATCAGCGGCTGGCGATGCCAGCTCAGCCAGCAGCCAGGCTCGCCGCGCCCGGCCGACGGATCTGCTCCCGCAGAGCAAGCACATCGCTGCGCCCATGATAGAGACCTACGCAGTGGTAATCACACCCGCGGATGGACCGCCTGGGCGGGGGTGGCGGCGTACTTCCTGCTGCGACGCGGCCGCACCGAACGGCTGACCCGAGTTCAGTTCAGCAGTCTCCACGCCCAGATCGAGCACGAGCGCCGTGGAACTGGACGGGGATGTCACGGGCGCGACACGGCGGCCGGAGATCGCCGCTCGGCCGGGCCGCTCGCTGATCTGGCTGGGGCAGCGCGAATAGGGGAGCTTCCCGCATCGAGCAGATTAGCGGCCAGCGATCCGGCGGCCGGTGCGCCCGCCGAGTCGGAGCAGCAGAACCATTCTGCGCTCTGCCAGCTGCTCAGTGTGATGGCTGAGCCACGCGCACACCGCTGCAAGCGGAAGTTCCACTGCAACAGCGAGCAGCACGGACTCCGGCAGCTGGCTCGCCGGCGAAGTCATGATGTCGAACCAAGCATCCACGACCAGCAGCGCCGCCGTGGCCGCGGCCGCCGTCCCGAGGTAGCGGGACCGGCGTAGCGCGAAGTAGCTGCTGCTGGCCAGGGCCACGAGCAGCATCGCGTCGAATCCGGCCCAGGCGGCGTCGTAGTGGGGTGAGACCTGCCTCCGAGGCAGCGACTGGGCTAGGTAGATGGTCCACGGCAGCAATATCACCGAGAAAAGCGCGAATAGGGGGCCAGTCCAGCGGACGACACGCGCCTCGTCGGTGAGCACGGCGTTCTCCGGTTCCGGTGCACGCTCGACGAGCGCATCGAGCTTGCTGACGATATCGTCCGGGTCCGGGCCAGGCGACACAGGTTGCCTCCATGCAGGTAGCACAATGGCGTCCAGCTACCCAGAAAGCGCGGCCGTGCACGTACTTGCGCATCGGATCGCGCCCATCGGTCGGCGCCGACCCGCCGGAGTCATGGCCCTGCAAGGTGAGTCTGTCGAGTTTCGGGCGCTGGGCCGGCGTCCTATGTTGGATCTGCGCGGTCACCTGCATCATGAGGGGAGGCTGCGGGCAGTGCGGACCGGACGGGCGCGGGCCGCTGATCAGAGCCAAGGCCAGGCCAACCCGCGCGTCCGTGGGCCAGGTCTCCGGTCTGTCAGGCGGCGTGCGGGCTCGGGCGCGCACATACTTCCGTGCTCGGCGGGTAGCGGACAAGCTTGCCGCTCCTAAATGCGGGCGGCCTCGGCGGAAGGACGAAGATGAGGTCCGCAAGGGCTTTTCTTCACGGCACTGGCTATTTCGGCAGTGCTCCTCGCGGGCTAGGGGCATGGCATCGCCCGTTACGTGAAGATCAAGCAGGTGCCGACCGGCAGGGCCATGCCGAGTAACGTCAGCGCCCGGCCAAGCGGGCGAGCCCAGCGAGTCAATAGCGGTACGAGGAGTCGGCATATCTGAATCAGAACCATTGGTCGATCGTGAGCCATCGTCACTAAGGCGGTTGCTTTCTTCGGTCGATCGGGTGGCATCGCGTCCGCTGACCGCGCTGATAGTGATCGCCGCGGATGCAGCGTGGGTCCTGTTCAGCATCGCCGTGGGTTTCCCCGCGCTCGGCGAACGGGTATTTCAGACCCTGGTTGCTGCTCTCACACTGGCCATGGTCTTTGTCATCCAACACACCCAGGCACGCCAGCAGGCGGCTACTCAGCGCAAGCTCGATGAGATCGTCCAAGCGCTGCCGGGGGCTGATAACTCACTGCTGATGCTGGAACACGCTTCCCATGATGAACTGCGGGCGACTCGCGACTCGCACCTTGAAATTCGCCAGGCCGCTCTGGATGAGCGATCGGACCCTGCGAATCGACACTGAGCCGACGGTTAGCCAGACCGACTCCGGTGCTTCCCACGGTGCCCCTCGAGGAACTCCCAGACCAGCCGCATCATTCCTGGCAGGCACTCAGCATCGTTGCCGCATCCATGCCACGCACGGGCCAGCCACCTACCACCTAGCCTCAGCCGCTCACGGCCACCTTGCGTGCGAGCTGTGCGGCTCGATGACCGGGAACGGCGGCGACCGCTTGTACACGGCGCAGGCGGCGCGCCGATTTCCTAGGGCGGTGAGATGCCGGGCGGCTTGCCGTTGCCAAATGCCCAGCCTTCGACCCAGCCGGACTTCGGATGGTAGCTGGCGGCGCCCATCGTGCTGTACTTCCACTTGCCGTGTGGCCTGGCGTGCCAGTACGACCAGTACGCCGACGTGGGCGCGCCATTGCACTTCCTGGGCTCACGATTGATCGTGCAGATGAAGCCAGGCTGGCCAGGCACGAACGTGTAGCGGAAGCCTGCCTTCCGCAGTGCTACCAGGCCGCTGGCGGGGCGTCGGACATCGCAGCCGACCTTGATCCCTTTGTGGAACTTGCGGAAGTCGACGACGACCGTCACGCCTTTCTTGTGTTTGCTGCCGCAGGCGGCAGCGTTTGCTGGCGCTGCCCTGGTCGCGAGGACGAGCAGGGCTGCGAGCAGGATGGCGGCCGCGAGCGTCGCTATCGCACGGGCTGCGGAGGTGGCTCGCCAGTGGCCTGCCGCGGGCGAAACCGACCGGCTGATGGCGCTCATGACGCGCAGGCCAGCCAGGGAGCGCGGCTGCTGGAGTCGCGGGCAGTGATGCTGGCAAGGCTGAGGTCCGCCAGCCCGAGAATGCCCTGGGCCGTGGCGTCGATCGCGGTGCTCTTGACGAATCCTGTCGAGTCATACGCGATCGCCCCCCGCTTCCAGGGCTTGGCGGAACAGCCAACCTGGAGGCTGCGCAGGAACCTGGCGGCCAGGGCCGCGTTGCGGTACCACCGGGCGTCGGCGAATGCCTCGCCGGCCAGGCCGGTGCTGTTGGCGTTCGGTTCGGTCCCGCCGGACGACTTGAAACCGCCGTTGCTGAGCTGGACGCGCTTGAGCCATGTCAGCCCGCGGACGGCGGGAGCACGACGCCTGGCGGCCAGCAGTGCCTGAACGTCCATTGCGGTGGAGTCGGCGTCGCTGACACACTTCTTCTGGCCGAAGTCCAGCGGGAAGCCGCCGTTCCTGCACTCGCTGGAGATCAGGAAGCTGACCGCCTTGGCCGGCGCCCCGCCGCGACGGCCGAGCGCGATGATGGCGAGAGACTGGCTGAAGGCGTTGCTGAAATCGCCGAACTTGGAATGGTCGGAGTACCGGCCGGACCTTGCGAGCAGCTTATCCAGCCGGCTGATCAGGTTGACCTTGCCGAACCTGGCCGGGTTAATGCCGCGGACTTCCGCAGCCAGGGCAACCTTCGCCGTAGCGCCCGCGTAAGACTCCGTGCCCGAGCCGATGTAGTTCGACAGCACGGACGGCTGCTCGAGCCACGCGATGGCCCTGGCTCCGTAGGCATTCGCGCTCTTAGTGGCGGCGAATGCAAGCAGGGCATCGATCGTCTCGCCCTGGGCTGGGTAGGAGACGCCGCTGAACACGGTGACGAAGTGGCTTCCATGCACCATCTGCCGGGCAAGCCAGCCGGAGGCAGCCTGACCTCTGGTGGGAACGGCCGCCTTGGAGGCGAATGCGGGAACGTTGGCAGCTGTGCACCCGAGGACCAGGGCGAGGAGAAACACGGCAGCGCGCGCTCGGAAATGAGGCATCGGCTTGGCCTTTCCGGTCCGGCTTGACCGGGACCGGCTCGCCGCGCGACGGCCAGACTCCGGCCCGCGGACCACGACGGGTAGGGGAGTTACTGAGCGACGATCGCGGGTACTCGGGCTCGCCGCGACCGGAGGGCCGCGAGCATCACCGTTGCGGGTCAGCGCCGGGATCTCACCGGACTTCCCCCACCATCTCGCCTGTTCAGTTGTGCTGGCTCGACGTAACCTTCCCGCGCACGGACAGGCCTGTCAACAACAGCGGGCTGCGACGCCGTGCGCGAGCCGGGCCGGCCGGTTGGGGATTGGCGTCGGCCACGACCACCACGTCCGGTAAGCTCCGAGGTCAGCCAGGGGAAGCCGGTCAGAAGCCGGCACTGACCCGCAGCCGTGGGCCCGCCGCAGGTGCGGGCGAGTCGGACTACCTGGCTAGGCAGCAGCATCGTCTTAGCGTCGTCGTGGTCTGCGGCGCGGAACAACGGGCTTTCCCGGCGTAAGGCCGGTTGCGCCTGGGTTTCGCGGCCAGCGCGCAGGCCCCAGGGAGGCTCGTTGATCCTCAGTTCCCGCGTCGCGTCGCGTCGCGCCCTTGCTGCCGCAGTGCTGGCGTTTGGCGCCTGGACGTTCGTCGGCGTCCCGACACCCGCTGTCGCGGTGGCAAGCCCGGGCAAGGCCCCGAACCTGAGGACCGGAAGCGCGTATCTGGCTGCTCCAGCGAACCTGATCGCCGGCCACTACTACCAGTCGTTCCCTGGCACAGCCGACTTCGGCCTCACCATCGATGGCGCGCTGGCCCTGGCGGCGACCGGAGACGACGACCCCGCGCTGCGGACAATCGTCGCGTTCATCGACGGCGACGGCAAAGACCCGTCCGGGAGGACGGTCAACAACTGGACCGGCATCGGCACCTCCGACGCCAGCGGCGGGGCGATCGCCAAGGAAGCGCTTCTTGCTGAGGTGGTCGGCGACAACCCGCGAAACTTCGGCGGGCGCAACCTGATCGCGGCGCTGGACGCCTCGGTATGCGCCCGCGCATCTGCGGGCTCCGACACCAGATGTCCGGCTGCCGGAAGCTACCTGAATGACTCGTCGGTGTTCGACCAGGCGCTTGGCATCATGGCCCAGCTCCGCGCGGGCCAGATACGCCAAGCGGCTGCGCCTATCGCATACCTGGAAAGCCTCCAGAGCGCGGACGGGTCCTTTCCCAGCCTGATCCCGGCCAGCGGCGGGCCGGATGTTGACAGCACCGCTATTGCCATGATGGCGCTCGCCCTCGCTCGCGGCTCGGGCGCTGCGGGTGATGTCCGGGCCGGCTTGACCTGGATTGCCAGCCAGCAGGAGGGCAATGGCGGCTTTCCCAGCGCCGGCGCGGAGTCGGTCAACTCGGCGGGCCTGGCGATTCAGGCCCTGACCCTGGATGCTGCGGTCTACAGGGCACCCATCAGCGCCGCCCGGGAATTCCTGGCCAGGGAGCAGAGCAGCAACGGCGGGTTCGACGCCGACGCGGGCCAGCACGGCTCGAATCTTCGTGCGTCCACTCAGGCTGTCGGCGGGGCGGTGGGCACGCCATTCGGCACACTGCGAATCAATCTTCGCGGTCCGGCATCGACGCCTCGGCACGACGGCAACTCGGCCAACCGCGCCTGGCTAGCCGTGCTGGCCGTCATCGTCCTGATCGTTGCCGCCGTCGCGATCATGGCGGTAGCGCTCCTGCGCCGTCGGCGGCCGCGCCGCCCGTCGGCCGAGCCACAGCAATCCCAGACCTCGCGCCGGGTCAGCTCACGGTGACCAGGCCGAGCGCCACGGGCCGCCACGCGCTGCGGCATGCTGCGGCGGCCGGGGCCGCCCTGGTGCTCGCCGCGATCACGGCCGCGAGCGCAGGCCCGGCCGCCGCAGCTGCCCGGCCGCTGGTCCAGTGCACTGCCACTACAGGCGTGATCGTGGCGGTCGACTTCGGCCACTGGGGAGGGCCGGTCCTCCGGTCCTGCGGCACGACGCCGACTACCGGCTATGCCCTCCTGAACCAGGGTGGCTGGGTTACCGCTGGTACTGAGCATGACGGCCCCGGATTCATCTGCCGGATCGGCTATAGCGGTTACCGGCACGGCACCCAGTACCCGACACCGGCGCAGGAGGCGTGCGTGCAAACACCGCCAGCCGGCGCCTACTGGGCTTTCTGGCAGGCCGGACCCGGCCAGAACACCTGGGCATACAGCCAAGCTGGCGCCGTGAACTACCACCCTCAGGCGGGTAGCGTCGGCCTGTGGGTGTTCGGCGGGACGAACCTGGCCGGCACCGCGGGCTCGGCCGTGCCTGCGATCACTCCGGCCAGCCTCCGCGCGCTTGTGTCACGGGGACGGGCGGCTGGCACGCCGGCGATCGTCAGCGCCCCGCCGGTAACCACCACCGGCAGCATCGTCGTCAGCCGTGGCACCCCGTGGCCGACTGTCCTCGCCCTGGCGATCGCGCTAGTGCTAGCGGGTGCTGGTGCCACCGCCGTCGTGCGCCGCCGGCGGCTCGAGCGATCATGACCGCAGGTAAGCCCACCAAGCCGGCGCCTGGGTACCGCAGGGTCCCGTTGCCCGGCGGCGGGCGACTGCCCCGTGCGCTGCATCCAGTCGCCTGGTGGCTGTGGGCCCTATCCCTCGCGGTCGCCGCGAGCAGGACGACAAACCCCCTCCTGCTTCTGCTGATCCTGGCCGTCCTCGGCCTGGTGGTCGCGCTGTGCCGTGGCGACGCGCCATGGGCCCGCGGATACCGCTTCTACCTGCTCATGGCCCTGACAGTCATCATCTTCCGGGTGGTCTTCCGGATGGTCTTCGAAAGCGGGGCCGCACCGAGCGACCACATCCTGTTCCAGCTGCCCCGCATTCCCACTCCCTCCTGGTATGCCGGCATCCAGATCGGCGGCCCGGTCTCGCTGGAGGCCGTGCTGTCCGCAGCGCTCGACGGTGCCAGGCTGGCCTGCCTGCTGTGCTGCGTCGGTGCCGCGAACACCCTGGCAAATCCCAAGCGCGCATTGCGGGTGCTTCCCGGCGCGCTCTACGAACTCGGTGTCGCGGTCACTGTCGCGCTGTCCGTGGCCCCGCAGCTGGTCGACAGCGTCCGGCGTGTGCACCGCGCGCAGAAGCTCCGCGGCACACTCAACCGCCGCTTCCGCGCATTGCGTACCGTCGCGATCCCGGTCCTGCATGACGCGCTGGAGAGATCGCTGCTGCTGGCCGCTGCGATGGATTCGCGCGGATACGGCCGCACCGGCACCGCGACCCAGGCCAGCCGGCGCCTGACGGGAGCGCTGTTGCTGGCAGGCCTCGCCGGGCTCTGCCTCGGCGCCTACGGGCTTCTGGGCAGCACGACGCCGGCCATGCTGTCGATCGGCGGGTTCGCGGCCGGAGCCGCAGCCAGCGTCGCAGGCCTGTTCCTCGGGGGCCGCCGCGTGTCGCGGACTCACTACCGGCCCGATCCCTGGGGCTGGCCCGAATGGGTGGTCACCGCCTGCGGCCTCGCCAGCGCCGCCGGGCTGTGCCTGACCGCCGGCTACGACCCGGCCCTGCTGAACCCGTCACTTCATCCGCTGCAATGGCCGTCACTCCCGGTGATCCCCGCCGTCGCGATCCTGGCCGCGGCGCTCGCCGGCCTCGTAGCACCGCCCCCGCCACCAGCAGCAAAGCAGAGCGACGCCGTGCCGGATCTCCCGGCAGTGCACAGTCTCGCCGGAGCACGCCCGTGATCCACTTCGACAGGGTCAGCATCACCTACGACGGCAGCACCTCCGCTACCCTGCGGCACGTGACCCTCCTCATCGACGAGGGCGAGCTGTGCCTGGTCGTCGGGCGCACCGGCAGCGGCAAGTCGACGCTGCTGGGCGCCATCAACGGGCTGGTGCCTCATTTCACGGGCGGCACGCTAACGGGGCGCGTCGTCGTGGACGGCCGCGACACCGCCCACTACAAGCCGCGAGATCTTGCCGATGTTGTAGGTGTCGTCGGGCAGGACCCGCTGGCCGGCTTCGTGACGGACACCGTGGAGGAAGAGCTCGCCTACACGATGGAGCAGCTTGCCATCGCGCCTGCAGCGATGCGGGCGCGCCTCGAGGAGACGCTCGACGTCCTGGGCATCGCCGACCTCCGGCACCGCGCGCTGCACACGCTGTCGGGCGGCCAGCAGCAGCGCGTCGCCATCGGTGCCGCGCTGACCGCGCACCCTCGGGTCCTCGTCCTAGACGAGCCGACGTCCGCACTGGATCCGACGAGCGCCGAGGACGTGCTCGCTGCCATCACTCGCCTAGTGCACGACCTCGGGGTAACTGTCGTCCTGGCCGAGCACCGGCTGGAACGAGTGCTTCCGTATGCCGACCGGGTCGTCTACCTGGCCGGCGACGGCTCGGCCGCGCGCGGCAGGCCCGCGGACATGCTCAACCGCGCCGACGTCCGGCCGCCCGTCGTGGAGCTTGGCAAACTCGCCGGATGGGAACCACTCCCGCTGTCCGTGCGCGACGCACGCCGCCTCGCTCCTCGGCTAAGGGAACAACTTCCGGACATACCGCCGCTCCCGTGCCGGACCGCCAGGATCGATAACGTCAGTCCGCCGGCCCTGACCGCGAGCAGCATCGTCGTGCGGTACGGGCCCGTCGTCGCGGTCCGCGCGGCAAGCCTGACCCTGCGCGGCGGCGAGTGCACTGCGCTGATGGGACGCAACGGCTCCGGTAAGTCCTCACTCTTGTGGGCGCTGCAGGGTACCGGCAGCCGGGCCTCGGGCACGCTCCGCGTCGGGGCGCTAGCCGCTGACCCGGCCCGGCTTCCGCCTGCCCAGGCCCGGCGCCTAGTCGGGCTCGTGCCGCAGACACCAGCAGACCTGCTCTACCTCGACACGGTGGAAGCCGAGCTAACGCAGGCCGACCGGGACGTCCGTGACAGCCCCAGGGCAGAAGCTAGCCTGCTCGCCGGCCCTGCGTCGGCGCGGGACATTCTCGACCAGATCGCACCCGGGATACTCGCCGGCACCCATCCACGCGACCTGTCCGCCGGCCAGCAGCTGGCGCTGGTCCTGGCCATTCAGCTCACGGCCGCGCCCGCGGTCATCCTGCTCGACGAGCCGACCAGAGGACTGGACTACCGGGCTAAGGCCAGCCTCATCGGCGTCCTGGACCAGCTGGCCGCCAGCGGGCACGCCGTGGTGGTGGCGACGCACGATGTCGAGTTCGCCACCCGGGCCTGCGACCGGGTCGTCGTGATGGCCGAAGGAGAGATCGTCACCGACGGACCAGCCGCAGCCGTCCTCACGGCCTCGCCGACCTTCGCGCCGCAGATTGCGAAGATCCTTTCTCCGCTGCCCTACCTCACTGAGGCTCAGGTGGCCGCCGGCCTTGACCGGGCTACCGCACCATGAGCAAGCCGGCCAGAATCCAGGCTGCCGCGATCCGGCTGGGGCCCCGCACTGCGGTCGCGATCGCGCTGGCGTCGGCCCTCGGCCTCGTCGCGTTCTTGTGGCCGTTCGTCGTCGCCCCCGGCACCTTCACCTCCACCGAGACGCCGCCGCTGATGTTCGGTGCGCTGCTCGTGCTGGTCATCGCGGTCGTCTTCGCCCAGGTGGCCGACGGCGGCATCGACGCCAAAGCCCTCGCGATGCTCGGCGTGCTGTCCGCGATCAACGCCGCGCTCCGGCCGCTCGACGCCGGCACGGCCGGAATCGAGACCGTGTTCTTCCTGCTCGTGCTGGCCGGGCGGGTGTTCGGGGCGGGCTTCGGATTCGCCCTCGGCTGCACCTCGATGTTCGCGTCCGCGCTGCTGACCGGCGGCGTCGGGCCGTGGCTGCCGTATCAGATGTTCGGCTGCGCTTGGATCGGCATGCTCGCCGGCCTGCTGCCCCCGCTGCGGGGGAAGGCCGAGATCGCCCTCCTGGCCGGCGACGGGGCGGTCGCCGGCTACCTCTTCGGATTCCTGCTCAACCTGTCGTTCTGGCCGTTCTCCCTCGACCCGTCCAGCTCCATCGCCTACAGGCCGGGGCTGTCCTTCGCCGAGCTGTGGCATCGTTACCTGCTCTTTGACGCCACGACCTCGCTCGGCTGGGACACCGGACGCGCCATCACGAACGTCGTCGCGATCCTGCTCGTCGGGCCGGTCGTGCTGGCTGCCTTCCGGCGGGCCGCGCGTCGGGCCAATTTCCAGCCTCCCGTCGCCGCGTCGCTGCCACCCGTTCCGGCGCAGGCTGGCGAGTCGATATAGTCCTTGAGGTCATGTCGGGCTCGCTAGTTTCATGCATTGATTCGAGCGCGTCCTGCTTGTCACCTTGTCCGCTCCGGACCCTGGCGGCATCGATCTGAGTTGCCGCAACCGCGTCTCGCTGCCGCGTGACGACCGGGTTCTCGGGGAGGGAGCCCGTGCCTCACGCATCGCGAACGCCCGGGTCGGGAGACACGCAGTGGGATACAACTGGTCGAGCGGCAGCGCGGATATACCAGCCCGCGCCAGCTACCAAGCGCAGCACGCGCTGCCGCCGCGGCACGGGCTTCTGCTGGCAATACGGCGCATGTTGTCAGGACGTCGTCAATGATCGGAAATGTCCGGCGCACATATCGCCCGACGTGCCGGAAGTTTGGCCCGCCCGTCAGGCTGACGCCTTGCGAGAGCGCTTGGTGTAGCCCGGTTAGACTGGCGTTGGAATAGCACCTGGTCCAGTCCCCGCTGGTGCCTTCCCGTTGCAGGTGAAGGAGCCGCCGGTGGACGGACGCGCTGGAGCGCCGGCAGCTACGCTGCCGGCGCACAAGGGCTCGTGATGCCGATGCCCGGAGATAGGCGCAGCCGGGTCCTTGCAGCGCTCGCCGGCGAGGGCGCAGCTTCGTGTTCGTCGGCACGGCTGTGCGCGGCATTTCCCGCCATCGTCGGCGTCGACGGCGCTGGCGTCATGCTCATGTCAGGTGACATACCGCGCGGATCGTTGTGCACGACCAACGCGGTCAGCCATCTCATTGAGGAGCTGCAATACACCCTTGGTGAGGGCCCGTGCGTGGACGCTTACCAGCATGATCAGGTGGTATCTGAGCCGGATCTGGCCGATCCCGGGACCATGCGGTGGCCGGCCTTTCACGCCGCCCGCTCTCCAGGCGGGGGTCCGGGCTGTTTACGGGTTTCCGATGCGGGTGGGCACCGTTCGCCTGGGTGCGCTGAACCTTTACCGGGTGCGGGCGAGCCCGCTGACCGACGATGAGCACGCCGACGCCCTGGTGATCGCCGAAGTGGCGGCTCGCTGGGTGCTGGAGGCGCAAGCTGGAGCCCCACCGGAGGACATCCCGACGGAGCTGGAGATCGGGGCTGACTTTCATTTCGCAGTGCACAACGCTGCCGGGATCACCTCCGTCCAGCTGGGGATCAGTGTCACCGAGGCGCTGATCCGGCTCCGCGCATACGCCTTCGCCACTAACCGCATGATCAGTGACGTCGCCCAGGACGTCATCAACCGCAAGCTGCGGCTGGAATGACACCGGCATGCCGCAGCCCGGAGCACGGGCGGACCTGGCTAGTAGGATGGGAGCACCGGTTCAGTGGGATCAGTCGGGGCGCTCAAGGGGACGAGCGAATATGACCCGAGAAGCTGATGTTGTCAGGTCTCTTGTCGAGATGGCTGACACCCTTGTCGACGATTATGACGTGGTCGACTTGCTCACCGGCATGGCAGGCCGGTGCGTGAGCTTGCTCGGTGCTTCCGCTGCCGGCGTGATGCTCGCCTCGCCCTCAGGCAGCCTGGGTCTTGTGGCCTCCTCGAGCGAGGCAATGCGCCTGCTGGAGCTATTCGAGTTGCAGGCCCAGGAAGGCCCCTGTGTAGACGCCTTCCATTCCGGCGAGACCACTGAGCACCGGATCCTGACCTCAGGATCTGGTGCTCGGTGGCCCCTGTTCACGCCGGCGGCGCTGGAGGCCGGATTCCGCTCCGCGTTCGCGATACCGCTAAGGTGGCGTGAAACGATCCTCGGTGCGCTGAACATCCTCAGCGTGTCGCCGGAACCTATGGCCGAGGCGGACAGAATCGTCGCGCGTGCCTTTGCCGACCTGGCTGCCCTCAGCATCGTGCAGCATCGAGCCACCGCAGAAGCCCGTCGGCTGAACGAGCAGCTCTCCGCCGCACTGTCTAGCCGCATAGTGATAGAACAGGCCAAGGGCGTGATCTCCGAGCGAGCTGGAGTTGACCTCGCCGAGGCCTTCTCGCGGCTGCGAAGCTACGCACGGAACAACAATCTGCGGCTCACCGATGTCGCCCAGGCTGCCGTTGACGGCACTCTCCATCACAGCGCCTGGCTCCGATCCGCACGGTAACCGATCCCGGAAATCCGACAGCACGTCAGGAGCGATACCGCCTGGTCGAACGTTTCCCGCGATCGAGCTGATAGCAGCCGCGCCTCAGGATCTGCCGCAGGGTGCCATGACCGGTGCCAGCTGGCGACGTCGCCGTCTTTCACCTTTTGCGCTGTGACGATCACCTCGCCGAGGTCCGCTCCACCGTAAACGGCGGCTTCGCAGCGGCAGCAGCTCGGCCTCGCCTAGCAGCACGACGTGCCGGCCGGCTCGCGGCGATCACATCTCGCGCGTCGGCCGGCGGGGCCCCATGGGGCAAGCGCCGATCGGTTCACTGGAACGGTCTAGCGAGCGACATGCGGCAGATATGGGGGTCGAGTAGATCGCCGCGTCGTGTGTGCAACAAGCTGAACTATGTCCTCGCGGCGGACGCGCAGGGCGGTTATGAGGGGCGACGAGGATCTTGCCTCGGCCAGCGACCCGGCATCGTCTGCCAGGCCGAGGGCCGAGGTTTGCTCGTAACTGCCAGGGGAGTCGGGCCGCAGCAGCTCTGCGACTCCTGGCGCGCTTACCCGGCGCGAACTGCGGGAACGCCCTGAGGCTGACGCCACCTATCCAGAACCTCCTTGGCCAGCTCACGGTACGAGTGAGCACCGTTGCACGCAGGATCGAACCTGGTTATCGGCTCTCCAGCCACCGTAGAGTCAGGGAAGCGCACCGTCCGGCTGATGACGGTGTGGAAGACGAGGTCGCCGAACCCCTGGACGACCCCGGCCAGCACTTCCCTGGTGTGCAGGGTACGGGAGTCGTACATGGTCGCGAGCAGGCCGTCGATGGCAAGCTTCGGGCTAAGCCGGGCGGACACCTTGTCGATGGTCTCCATCAGCAGCGCCACCCCGCGCAGCGCGAAAAACTCGCATTGCAGCGGAACCAGCACGCCGTCGGCGCAGGCGAGGGCATTGACGGTCAGCAGCCCAAGGGACGGCTGGCAGTCGATCAGGATCACGTCGTAGTCAGGGATTACCGGCTGCAGCACCCGGCCGAGCGCGAACTCGCGGCCGACCTCGTGCACCAGCTGGACCTCGGCGCCGGACAGGTCGATATTGCTCGGCATCAGGTCCATCCCGTCGACGCGGGTCTTGATGATCACGTCATGCGCGGTCAGGCGACGTTCCATCAGCAGGTTGTAGACGGTCGCGTCCAGCTCGTGCGGTTGTATCCCAAGGCCCACGGAGAGGGCGCCCTGCGGGTCGAAGTCGACCAGCAGGACGCGGCGGCCGTGCTCGGCCAGCGCGGCGCCGAGGTTGATGGTCGTCGTGGTCTTGCCCACGCCGCCCTTCTGATTGCAGACGGCGGCGATGCGCGCTGGCCCGTGCACGACGATGGGCTCCGGCTCGGGGAACACCGGCACCGGCCGCCTAGTCCCTCCCAGCAGACGGGGCCTAACCTTGAGGATTTGGGACGCTGACACAGCTACCGCACCTCCCGGCCGCTTGCGCGAACGCGCTCGCTGGAACACGGACTCTAGGCGCTGCACCCTGGCCCGGCAAGCCGGCGCACCGTAGAGCGGCAAATGAACCGCATGCGCGCAATGACCGGAGGTCATCAGCTGGCGGTGCCGGTAACGGGAGCGGGAACCGGCCGGGCCGGCGACGGAATGGCTTGCCTCAGACATCACACGTGAATGTTCGGGGCCGAGCGCGGTCCCGGGGCTGGCAAAGATCGACCTCGGCGGTCTGCACTCGCAGCGCAGCGTGACTGGCCCGCATTCCTTGTTGCGGGCGGCATGCTCGACTACGGGCTCCCGTGCGGCCACTAGCACGTGCCAGTTGGTGTCGTCATCCGGCTCGCGCGGCAACCTGGCGCCGGCACCGACGAGCGGCGCTACGTCCTGGACGGTGACGTCCCAGTGGATGCGCGGGGACGGTCACTTGTCGACGACGACCACTCCGCGAGATTTGCTGCCGGCGTTGTGCGTGCACATCATGGCCTGCAGGTCTACGGCAGCATTGAGGCCTGGCGCGGCACCACTGCAGTCAAGCGCGCGAGATACTGTCGGAATGGTTGAGGACACAGCACGGGATCGGGCCATCTATCAGGCGCTGAAGGCATCCGATGAAATCGCTGCAGCCCTTCAGACGCACTTGATCGAGGAGCACGGGGCAGAGCCGGAGCGTGCCGCTGCGCGGAGCCCCTCTACAAACTCGCTCAAGCTTCTGCGGCAGGCTCGTGAGCGGCTCGGCCAGGGACTCCGAGCCATTGAGGCCGACAATATCGCCGAGTCCGACGAGATCTCGCTGCGCAACCAATGATCCGGTCTTCCCGACCGTCCGCCACCTCACCGGCGGCTGCGCGCGTTGTGAGCACACGCCGGGCATCCATGTTCATGCAAGGAATTCCCGCTAGCTGCGGCTGACCGCTGCTTTTGCGTCTGGCGACAGCTCTGCGGTCGCCTGCACGCCAAGGATGTCCTCGCGTCCCGGCTGGGCAGTCGTCCATGAGCTGATATCTCCGCGTCTGAGCAGCGGTGCGTACCGCCACGCGACGCAAGCTAGCGCCCCGCTGGGGATGGGCGCCAGGTAAGTGACAGCCCGGTACAACAGGACAGCCGCGGTTACCTGCCCGGCGACTTTGTGGTCGGCACCCGCAGCCAGGATGCCGACGAGCCCGAGCTCGGTAATGCCAACACCGCCCGGCGTAACTGGCAGAACGGTCAGCAGACGGACGAACGCGAATGCTGCAAGGCAAGTCTGCCAGGGCACCTGGGACTGGGACAGCCCCACGCCGCGGACACTCGCCAGAAGGACAAGCCACAGTGTGAGGGAGCCGAGGGCTGTGGCGGCCGTAATCCGCCAGGCCCGCGCGGCGAGGAGTCCGGAAGCCCGCACACGGAATCCTTGCAGGAACCCGGCGGACGGCGGCTGCCTGCGCGTGAGCTTGCCGGCGATCGTGAGTGCTCGCTGTAGCGCCGCATCCGCGCGGAACGCGAAAGACTCGCTACGCAGGAGGAGGCTGAAGCCAACGGCCACGATAACGAGCAGGGCCAGGCCCGCAACGGCGGCAGCTAGCAGGCCAGCCTGGGGCCTGCTTACCGTCATCATGATCATCAGGGCGATGACCGGCAGGCCCAGCCGGGCGAAGACATTCCAGATACCCGACACCAATGTGTAGAGGACGTAGTCGGCCGCGCTGATGCCCCAGCCGGAGAGCATCGTCCAGCTGATGCCCATGGCGAGAGCCCCGCCAGCAGGAAGCGTGTTGGCCACCGCAGTGGAGCCCAGGTTCACTACTGCTGCTTCGCCTAGCCGTATCGACGGCAGGATGGAACAGATCGTCAGCCAGCCTGCGACCAGGCTGGCGCCCGCGGCGATGACGACGAGCAGCACTTGCGGCCACGTCATCAACTGGACGGTCGCCCATACGCTCCGGTAGGACGCGAAATGCGGGAGTGCGAAGCCGAAGATGGCAGCGACTAGGACGGCGGACACTGCGGTGCTAGCTATCTTTCGCCCGCGCCGGAACTGACCTGCGGCGGCCGCTGGCTGATTCCGTTGCGCAGTGCCGCTGCCGCTCTCGGCCAGCTGGGCTGACGTCCGGCCGGGTGGTGCTCCGCTGACAGGGCCGGGGGCGGGCACGGTCCCCTGGTAGTTCACCCGCGGCCGGCCGGTCATGACGAGGGCGGGAAGAAACGTCCGGCGGGTCGTGCCTTGGCTGCTCGCGGTACCTTGCCGGGGCCAGTTTCCGGCCACAATGGCCAAACGGAAGGCGCGCCGGAAATAGTAAAGGAGCCAGTGCCGCCATAACGGCCTGAGGTCACCCTGGCGCTCATCAGTCGCCTCGCGATCTAGTAATGCAGCGAGGCGGATCTCAAAACAGGCGCGTGGTCTAGACCAGGTCCGGAACTCGTTCAGGCTGCCTGAGCGGACGTAATGGCCCTTAGCATACGCGGTCGCCAGTGCTTCAGCCGGTGCCGGAGCATCGAAGAGCCAATGCCGGCCTGCCGCGTTAGCGGCCTACCTCACCGGTCAACTGGCGAAGGAGTCAGTTAGGAGCGTCATCGCATGGATCGTCCTGGGCCTGATCGCCAGCTTGATCGCCAACATGCTGATCCCCGGCAAGAGGATCGTCGGGGCGCTGCTGGGCGGCTGGGTTGCCACCAAGCTGTTCCACATCCACACCATCCACGGATTCTTCAACCTGTCCACCTGGCTCACCGCCATCGCAGGCGCGGCCGTCCTGCTCGTCGCCTGCCACCTGGTCAGCGGCCAGTCGTCCAGCCGCGCGGCTGGTTCGCACACCGCTGAGAGCCGCGGGGGCGCCCCGGCTCTCGGGCTGCCCCCTGGCGGCGTCCCGGCATCTGCCGTGAGCACCAGGCGGCCGCGCCGGGCTCCTGAGGCATTTAACCGGGCGGGCGCACCCGCCGAAGTCCACTAACCCTGCGGCCACCGGCCGCGCCCCGACCATTCGACGTCGTTCCTCTTGCGGTCGGGGGCGGAGGCGCGCTGCATAAGACGGTCCGTCTTGTTGGCGGTAATCCCGTTCGGATCGTTCCGCCCGGCTTCAGCGTCGGGGTGGCCGGCTCGCCGGGCGCGCTTTCGCTGCCTGGAGCCCGGCCAGGAGGGTGGCGAGGCCCGCGGTGAATCGCTGGTCGCGATTGCCGGCCCACACGTGCTCGCCCAAGGTAGCCAGGGCGGGGAACTGGTCGGCGGGCAGTGACCGGAAGAATGCCTGCAACTGCCGCCGGGTCGCGGCGTCCTGGACGCGCTGCTCGTTGACGGTGGTGCGGTCGCTGAGCGCGAAACCGAGAGTGTAGTCGTAGACAAGGGAGAATGCCTGGGCGGTCTCTCGCGGCGGGAGGCCGGCTTCCTGCAGCGCCGCGAGGAAGGCCTCGGCCAGGGCAAGGGAGTGAGGCCCCAGCGGGTCGCGGGTCTTGAGCATGGCGGCGACTCCCGGATGGTTTTCTAGGGTCGCCCGCAGCCGTCGGGCCAGGATCTTAACCCGGTCAGGCCAGGCGAGTGCATGGTCAGCCTGGGTGCCGACCTCGGCCAGCACTCCATCCACGGCCAAGTCGCACAGCTGCTCCTTACTGCGCACGTGCCGGTAAAGCGCGCCTGGGACGACGCCTAGCCGGGCGGCCAGCGCGCGCATGCTGAGTGCGGCCGCCCCGTCCGCGGCGATGACGGCGAGCGCCTCGGCGACAACGCGCTCGCGGGTCAGTGCGCGGCGGCGGCTTTCCTCGCCGTCGGGGGGGCTGAACCACAGGTCCTGCTGGCCCGCTCCGGTGGCTGCTTGCTGCGGTTTCGGCATGGCCGCCTCTGCTACCTAAACTTGACCGTGAACGATGTTCACAGTATAGTGAACAGTGTTACTCGGAAGCGAATGTCGTTCACTCGAATTGCATTTTTTCCCGGGTCGCCTAGCCGCTGGCTCGGCGAGATGCGTGAGGGAGAACGACATGACAGTCATGACAAGCTGGGACCTATTCGATGACCTGCGCAACGCGCAGGATGAACTGGTGAGGCAGAGCAGGATGCCGGGCCACTGGGCCTCTGGCCAGTTCGGCGGGCGGAGCGGCGCGGACGCCGGCGGTCAGGCGTGGGCGCCCGCAGTCGACATTGCCGAGCGCAAGGATGCCTACGTGGTGACGGCGGAGTTGCCGGGTGTCGGCATCGAGGACCTGGAGATCACGCTCCAGGACGGCTTGCTGACGATCCAGGGCGAGCGGCGCCCCGCATCCGACACAGCCGGAGAGAAGGTCCACCGGGCCGAACGCCGCTACGGCGCGTTCCGGCGGTCGATCACCCTGCCTCGGCATGTCCAGGCGGACAAGATCGAGGCCTCCGCGCAGGACGGCGTCCTGCAGATCCTCGTGCCCAAGGCGGCCGAGGCACACGCTCAGCGCATCCAGGTCCGCCCGAGCAAAGCCAAGCCTGCGGTAGCCGGATCCGCCAGCAAGAACGGCGCGTGACGCCGCGGGCTGAGCGGTCGGCCTCTCCGCCGCCTGGCCCGCACCATGCGCTAGCCGCCTCCTGCCGTCCCCCTCCACGGTGACGGCAGGAGGCGTCTCCAATTGCTGACCGCGACGCGTTCCCGCTCCAGGTCAGCCGGGTAACGCTGCAGGTGGGCGCCTTTAGCAATAATTCCGCATCAGCTCACTGCTGGGCGGGCACCAGGTGCACGTGGCCCGGTTCCGGCACATGAACGTGGACACGGTCCTGCTGACCATGGGCAGTCATGACGACCTGATCCTGCTGGTGATCCCACCGGAGGCTTGCCGCGTCCAGCGGGCCGGGCGGCCCTCCGCAGGCGATCCTCGCAGCTGCGCGCATCGCGACCGATGGCGATAACGGCCTGCATTTCTGGGAACGGGGCCGGCCGCGGCGGCACTGGCCGTGGTGGCTGCCACCGGCCGCACTGTAATCCTCGACCTGGCAGGCCTGGAGTTCATCGACTCCAGCGGCCTGGCAGCGCTGGTACGCGCGCGGCAACACGCCCGGCGCGCCGGGCGTGACCTGCTGCTGGCCGCGCCGCAGCAGCAGGTGCTGCGGATGCTGGCCATCACCCGCCTGATCGATGTCTTCGCGGTGCATGCCAGCGTCCATGAGGCAGCCGGCATCGCCGGACGCATCCCGGTAGCGAGCGCGCCGTCGGCCGGGAACCCCGCGATCCTGGCCGTGACATCAGCAACACGTTGCAAGCTGCTCGCCGCAGCCGACGCCGCCTGACTCGGCAACCACAACCCCCGCCGCCGTTCAGGACGACAGCTCCCAACAGCCAGGAGCACCAGATGATCATTCTCGGCGTGATTCTCCTCATCATCGGCTTCGTCGCCGGGGCCGCCATTATCTGGACGATCGGCATCATCGTCGTGATCGCCGGCGCGATCCTGGCGCTGCTCGGATTCGCCGGTCACGCGGTCGGCGGCCGAAGGCACTACTACTGAGCGGCGTCATACGGCCCATGACCACACGTGCGCTGCGGGCTGTCGCACTCTGACGGCGCGTCACGACTGTTGCGCTGGCCTGTCACGGGGTGAGCGCGCAGGCATTGGCTGCGGAATGCTCTTTGCGCGCAAGAAGAAGGGCGCGTAGCGTGGAGGTGTTGCTCCGGACCCCGGTAGCCGCATCCGCATATTCGCGGACGCGTGACACAGGGTTGCGGAGCATTTTCGTGCACCGACGTGTGCCGGAGAGGCGCCACGTCCCCAAACGCGGCCATGAGCTACGACCGCGAATTCTCCTCCAGTCGTGATCTGCCAGCAATGACTAACTAACGCAAACCTCACCTCGCCAGCTGACTAGGGAGTCAGTTATGAGCGTCATCGCCTGGATCGTCTTAGGCCTGGTCGCGGGCCTGATCGCCAATATGCTGATCCCCGGACGCAGACAGCAGGGCCTCATCCTGACCTGCGTCATCGGTATCGTCGGCGCACTGCTCGGCGGCTGGCTCGCCACCAAGCTGTTCCACATCCACAGCCTGCACGGATTCTTCAACCTGTCCACCTGGCTCACCGCCATCGCCGGCGCGGCCGTCCTGCTGCTCGCCTACCACCTGATCAGCGGCAAGTCGTCCAGCCGCCGCAGCTGGCTCGCGCACCGCTGACAGCCGTCAGGGGCGCTCCAGCTCGGGCCGCCCCCGGCGGCGTCCTCCGCGGATCGTCACCGTGCAACGTCGTTCGGAGCTGTCATGATCATCATTCTCGGGCTCATCATCCTTATCGCCGCGCTGGTCGTGGGGGTGGCCGGCGTGCTGGGCAACGCCGGCAGCGCGCACGCGGTCAGCCATTTCTCGGTGCTCGGCTACCACCTGACCGGCTCGGCCGGCACGCTGTTCCTGTCCGGCATCGTGATCGGGGCGGCTGGCCTGCTCGGGCTGAGCCTCCTGCTGGCTGGCGCGCGGCGCACCTCCCGGCGCGGCAGCGCCGCGCGCCGCGGCCTCCGGCAGTCCCGCCGCGAAACCGCGGCGGTCAGCCAGGAACGCGACGACCTGATCGACCAGCGCGACACCGCCCGCGCCTCCCCGCCAGCCAGCTGAGCAACGGCACGAGGCCCCCGGATGCCCCCATCAGGCCGGCCGGCGATCGCTGGAGCAGACTCCGGGACCTCAGACACCGGCTCGCTCCCCCACAGACCGGCGCACAATCAGACTCACCCGCCGTCCCCGCGCGCTCGCCCGGCCCCGACGTGACCCCGAACTCCCCCGCCTCTGATGTGACAGGCGACCCGTCCGACCCCGACGTGGCTGCCGCCTACCCAGCCCTTGACGCGCATGCCATTGCGTCCGGGCCCGCGGAGTGAACGGCGGCTGACATAGCGACCAGTCCGGCTGCCAGCCAGCACACCGGCCCACGGCCGGTGCTGATCTCAACAGGGGCAGCGCTGCCTGCCGCGGCTCCCGTCCTCGCGCCTGGCGCACACCCCGAAAGAGTTGTCATGCCGACATCAGAGTTCATCGACCGCTCCGCAGGCTGGATGCCGCGAGGCGCCTGCCGGGGTGAAGATCCCGAGCTTTTCTTTCCGATCACCGCGGCCGGCCAGGCGCTGGCGCAGGTTCTTGCCGCCAAGGCCGTGTGCTTCCGGTGCGCCGTGCGGGCCGCGTGCCTGTCCTACGCCCTGGCCACCGGGCAGGCCGGCATCTGGGGCGGAACCACGCAGGAGGAACGCCACGCCATGCGGCGGTCGTCCGGCAGCACGGCCCGCGAGCACAGCACGAGTCCGGGCACCACACGCGCTGCCGCAGACCATCACAGCCATCACGCCGGGCGGTGAGCATGCAAGCCGACGGGCAACGTTCAGGCCAGCAGTACACGAAGGATGGCCGTCACCGGCGCCGTGGCAACGCGATACGGTACCGGTCCGAGACGCTTAGAAAAGCCATGATGATGCTGCCTGGCTGCCGGCACCAGGCCCTGGACCGGATCGGTAAGACGCTCGTGTCGGAGGATCCCGGCCTCGGGTTGCGGTTCGCGGTCTTCGCCAGGCTAACGCGGCACGAGGCGATCCCTGACACCGAGCAGGTGCCGCGCCGGCTGCGGCGGCTCCTGCGCCGCGCGATAATACTTCCGCTCGTGGTGATCAGCCTGCTAGCCCTGCTGGCGGCTAGCGGGCTGACATTCAGCCGCCAGACGTGCCCCGTGGGCAGACACGCGGCCGCGGCTGGCATGTCGTCGGAAAGCCTTGCCACGCGATGCCAGGCCGGCCCGGCAATCAAGCTGGACCAGGTGCGCATGCGCTAAGCCAAAACGTGGCCTTCGCCGACATCGCACTCGTGCGCGTGGCCCGGCAGCGCGGAATCTCTCCGGCTGCTCTGGTGCTAGCAGCCACCGCTTCAGCCTTCATGTCAGGATGGGAGCGCAGGCAGGTGCGGTGCAGCGAGGGAGGAAGATCAGCAATGTTCGAGGCTGCCGATATCCGGGAATGGCGCGGCCACGACGTGACCGACCCGGACGGGCACAAGATCGGGGAGCTGGAAGCGGTGTACGTCGACACGGGCACCGACCTTCCGTCGTTCGCCACAGTCAGAGTCGGACTGCCAACCCGGCACCGGCTTGTGTTCGTCCCGCTGAACCAGGCAACCGTAGGCCCGGGATACCTCAAGGTCTGCTACGACAAGAAACAAGTCAGGAGCGCGCCTTCGATCAGCACCGACGGCGAGCTCCCGGCAAGCGATGAAGCGGCGATCTTCACGCACTACGGCCTGACCTATCAGCCGGGCGCTGGCGGCGCGCGGCTGCTGGCCCGCCGCTGACCGTCCGAGCGGACTGGAGGAATCCCATGATTGCCCTCTTCCTGCTGCTGGTGATCGCGGCGATCGTGCTGGGCATCTTCGGCGTGGTCGTCAAGGGCCTGCTGTACCTGCTGTTCATCGGCATCGCCGTGTTCCTAGGCGCGCTCCTGCTGGCCGCCCTGCGGATGCGGCGCCGGCCCGGCCGGCGTCAGGCCAGGTGACTTCTGGCCTGACAGGGCCGGAGCGCCACCCCGCCGTCCGTGAGCGGGCCTGCAGGGCCGCCTCTTGCTGAGCAGATCGTGCGAGTCCTGGACCAGCTGATCGGGTCAGCGGCGGCCCGGGCAATACACTCCGGCCCGGCGGCCGATTCGGAGGCTGACAGACCGACCGGGTGCGGGCATCAGCGGGTCGCCAGGGCCGCGCGAAGGGGCAGCCAGCACGACCCTGGTTCGATGGGCTGCCAGATGTTCTGCAGCGTCTGGCACTCCGCAGCCGACCTGCCAAACAAGCGTTGCCGGTTCCGGCGGGACCAGGCAGGCCGCGGTCCTAACCGGTGGCTCGCGGCGGTGCGCCTCTCCCGTGGCTGCGGGCGGCTCGGGCGGGAGCAGAAACGGACCAGCTGCCGCGGACGCTGTCCTGTCCCAGCCGTCCGGCTGGGGCATGGAAAGGGATCATGGAAACGGTTAGTGGTCCTGGGGCGGGCTTTGCGCAAGAACCGGGAAAGCGTATAGTGAAAGGCGAAGCTCCGGACCCAGGCAAGGGTGCCCGCGTAATCTAGCGATCGCATCAGCAAGGGCCCGGTTTTCTTTTTCTCATCTGCGGACCCGTGCGCGAGCTCTGCTCTTATCGCGCTGTTTTTAGCGTGAACCGATTACCGCGTACCTCTGGCTGATTTATGACTAACTGAGGAGTCGGTGTGCGCATCATCACTCGGCCAGCTCTAGGCATTTATGTACCGCTCGGGATGCACGACCCCGCTCTCTCGCAGCCAGCTCGGCTGACGCGCTCAGCATCCTAGCGATGCACTCAAACGGCGTCTTCGTCTGGCCAGGCTGACGGCCAGCGGACTCTAAAGAAGGCAGATGATTCTCATGTCAACCGTGACCATCGCGGTCATCGTGACGGCCGCCATCGTGGTCGCCGTCCTGGTGACCGGCATAACGGCGGTGCGCCGGCGCCGTCGGCTCCAGCACCGGTTCGGCCCGGAGTACGACCGGCTGGCCAGCGAGCGTGACAGCAAGCGCAAGGCGGAGTCGGAGCTAGCGGGACGCGAGCGTCGGGTGCACGGCCTGGACATCCAGCCGCTCGCAGACTCAGCCCGCGCAGCCTACGCGTTGCAGTGGGCAGCCATTCAGGAGCAGTTCGTCGACACCCCAGAGGATGCCGTCGCATCATCGCAACTGCTCGTGATAGCGGTGATGAGCGAGCTTGGATACCCGGCGGAGGATCCTGACCAGATGCTTGCCGACCTGTCGGTCGAGCACGCGACCACCCTTGACCATTACCGGGCAGCCGAGGAGACCAGCCGGAGCGCAGCCGCTGGTACAGCCTCGACCGAGGACCTGCGCCTGGCCATGATCGACTACCGTGCCCTGTTCCGTGAACTCGTCGCAGAGCCCGCCGGGACAGGGAACCGATCATCTGCTACCCAGTCCGCACCAGTGACCGAGGCGGCCGACGTGCGGGCTGCCGACACCCTGCCCGAAATGGCTGCCGTCGATCCCGTCGCTGACGGGCCCGACCAGCAGCTCAGCCGAACAAACGCAAGGAGCTAACGAAATGACCGCACAGACCTATCACGCCGACGATGACCAGCTGGTTCAAGAACATGACCAGGTGCTCCTCGAAAACAACCTGACAGAGCCGGACGCCGGCCCGGCCCTGGCCGAGGCTCCCCCCACCGAGCCGGACGCCTGCCAGGCCCTGGCCGAGGCTCCCCCCACCGAGCCGGACGCCCGCCCGGCCCTGGCCGAGGCTCCCCCGACCGAGCCGGATGCTGACCAGACAGATCACGAGGACCCCACGTCGCACCCGGCAGACGACGCGGCTGTAGCAGGCCATGAGTCCGCAGCCGTCAGGGTGTCTGATCCAGGCCTCACTGCCGACGGCGACGACGACGCCGCTGCTGAGCCATGGACGGCCGACAGCAGTCCCGGGGACGCTTCGATGGTCTCGGTGGCATTCACGGTCCCCGCGTCAGTTACCAGTACGCACCTTGCCGTCAACGCCGCAAGCACCCGCGGGCCCTGGAACGAGGTTCAGGCGATGTTCGTCGACGATCCGCGCGCCTCTATCGAGCAGGCCGCTGGTCTGGTGGATGGCCGGGTCGAGGCCCTCATCCAGTCCCTCAGGGAACGGCAGCGTTCCATGCAGTCGGCGTGGTGGGCAGATGACGCGGGAACCGAGGAACTGCGCGTTGCGCTGCAGCACTATCGCACCTTCTGGAACAGCCTCGAAGATCTCCCGGCACAAGACTGACCCCCGTCCCTGCCGAGCCCCACGGCTATCGGTCTCGGAACAATAGTCGTGAGCGTGATCATCGTGCTTGCCGTCATCTTCCTGCGAAGACACTGACCGGCCGTAATGCATCCGTCGCCTGCCTAACCCTGGCAGGCATAATCCCCGAGGAACGGGAAGCACCGTGAGCATTCTCAAGAAGATCAGGCACAAGGATCAGACGGCGAAAGGAAACGCCAAGTTAAGCACCGGCCGCGTGGCCGGAGTCGCCAGCTCAGGACCAAGGGACGCACAGAAAGGCCAAAGGTGACGCCAGGCAGGCCGCAGACAAATTCAGGCAAGCCTTTAAGCACGACCTGGCGGCCGCTCGCGGCTCTAACGACACCAGTCATCATCGCGGTGATGTTGTTGAGCCTTCTGGGAGCGTGGAGACGGCTTAGGAGCAGAGATGGCAATGGCGAGTGGGTCACCATCCCTATCTACGCATCCTCGCACTGACCGGGCCCGCTTAACTTTGTCGGCGTGAACCCGAAGGTCTCATGCCGGGCCTCGGCCTGAGCCGGTGGCGCCTGTTCGCCGGAGCCAGGGGCGTGCGGCACCGGGCGGTGCGCACCGGGGTCAGGTGCGGGGTCACGCTGGGGGGATGCTCAGCCTCGGACCGGGCGGTTGCCGCGGGGCCGGGTTGTGGCGGGGGTGCCGGCGAGCATGTCCGCGGTGCCGCTGGTGACGTCGGCGGCCAGCTGGGTGAGCGGGTAGTTGTTGGTGCGGGAGTAGGCCCGCAGCACGATGAATGCCTGGTCGGGGGTGACCCGCATCCGCTCGGCGAGGATGCCCTTGGCCTGCTCGATGATCACCCGGCTGTTCAGGGCTACCTGCAGCTGCCCGGCGACCAGCTCGTGCTCGCGGGTGGCGCGTTCCTGCAGGATCCCGATGGTGGCCACATCGACCAGCGCGCGGGCTGCCCGCGCGACCGCCGGGTCCAGGCCGTCGGGCGCGGTGCCGAACAGGTTGAGGGTGCCGATGACCTGATCGCGCAGCCGCATCGGGATGGCATGCACCGCGGCGAAGCCCATCTCGGCGGCGGCCGCGGCGAACCGCGGCCACCGGGCCGACGGCGTGGCTGGCGGTGATGTCGGCGACGATGACGGGCTGCCCGGTGCGGTAGCTGTCCAGGCAGGGGCCCTCGTCGTTCTGGATCTGGAACAGCTCGGCGACCCGCGCCTGCTCGGTGGAGGCAGCCACCAGCTGCAGCGTCCCGCGGGCGTCGGCCAGCAGCAGCCCGGCCGCGTCGACCTCCAGCAGCTCCACGCACCGCTCGGTGAGCATGTGCAGGAACTCCATCAGGTCAAAGCCGCCGACCAGGGTGTCGGCCAGCTCGACGAACGTCTGCGCCAGGCGCTCGTCCACGATCGCTGCCATGGCATGCCAGCGTAGCGCCCTGCGCCGCCCCCCAGGAACCGCTCCGGCACCGCCGTCACGGCGCCCGATCAGGCACCGGCATCGGGATCAAAGCGCAGCCGGCGGCTCACCACCTCAGCCGCGACATCGCCGAGCGCGGCGCTGGAGGCGAACGCGTGCGCCCGCAGCCGCGCCAGCGCCTCCGCCAGGCCCACGCCCAGCTGCACCGAGATCATCCCGGTCGCCTGGTACACCACCGCCCGCCGGTCCGACAGCCCCTCCAGCGGCCGGCACGCCGGTGACCCGCTGATCCCCGCGGCAGCATCCAGCAGCAGCTGCAGGGCAACATCAGCGAACACCAGCACATCGGCCAGCTCCCCGGCCGGCAGCGGCCCCGGCACCGCCCGGTACAACGACAGCACCCCCACCCGGATAGCCCCGGCCTGCAACGGCAGCACGAACATCGCCCGCGCGCCGGCCGCCACCGCCTCCGGCACGAACCCCGGCCACCGCGCCGCCGCCAGATCCAGATCCGCGATCAGCACCGGCGACCCCCGCCAGAACTCACCGGCACCCGGACCCTCCCCGGCAGTGAACTGCAGCTCCTCCAGCAGCGCACTCAGCTCATCCGAGGCAAACAACGGCTCACCCACCAGCAACCCGCTCGCCACCGTCACGCTCGCCCCGTCAACCCCCAGATGACGCGCCGCCGCCACGCACACCGCGGCCACCGACACCGGCCCGTCACCCCGATGCGCGGCGGCGATCCACGCCCACACCTTCACCGCCCGCTCGCTCACCACCCCACCATCCTGGACCCACCACGCACCACACCGCGAAACGACCAGGCGCGGGCGCCTTCCAGCGCGCCCGTTGCGCGTATTCCTCCCCAGGTCGGCCTGCAGCGGTACGCGCCACCGCGCGAGTCGGCCATGGCGTTCACCGGTCTTGCTCTAGTCCCGGCAACTCAAGCCGCGAAACCTCGCGGCCGGCAGACAGGCCGGAGTTCCCGTTCCCGGACCATCGCTCCTGCTGAATGACGCCAGGACGACCGGCATGGACGCGGGCCGGCCTGATGGCGTTAACGTCAGCACAGCCACCCCGATCACGCAGTAGATGACCACCAGGGCGACCCAGGTAATAACCGACGCTAGTGCTGGCCGCCGACGTCACCAGCGGCACCACGGACATGCTCGCAGGCAGCCCGGCCAGGACCCGGCCCGGCGGCGACCGCCCGGTGCGAGGGTCAGCATCCGCACAGCGTGACCCCGCACTTTGCCGTGGTGGCGCACTGGTCCCGGCGAACATCTGCTCAGGCGGAGGCCCTGCAAGAGACCTTCGGGTTCACGCCGGCAAAGTTGAGCGGACCCGCGGCTATGGTCACCACGATCGTGCTGGCCTTGGCGCAGCCTGGGCCTGAGCTGTCGAAGTAGTGGCGCTGGCCAGCGGCGATTGCACCGATGATGAGCCAGATGACTAGAAGGATGGTTCCGATTCGCATTGCGTCCTCCGATGGCCGCTAGGTGAGGGGCGGTGACCTTGTCGGTGCGATGATGGGTGAGCCAGACCTACCGGAAGGCCCCGTGGCGCTTCCTCGGATTAGAAGACTCTTGCGCTGCGCCTCGCCAGCACGGGCCATGCGCAGTGCCGCCGACCGCGTGACCGGCGAATCCGAGCGGCGCCAGGATCGCGCCGGCGATCACGACGATGATGCCGATCGTCGAGATAATGGCGGCCCCGGTGACGAAGCCGATGATGAGGAGAATCGCGCCGAGAATGATCATCTGGTGCTCCTGGCTGTTGGGAGCTGTCGTCCTGGACGGCGGCGGGGGTTGTGGTTGCCGAGTCAGGCGGCGTCGGCTGCGGCGAGCAGCTTGCAACGTGTTGCTGATGTCACGGCCAGGATCGCGGGGTTCCCGGCCGACGGCGCGCTCGCTACCGGGATGCGTCCGGCGATGCCGGCTGCCTCATGGACGCTGGCATGCACCGCGAAGACATCGATCAGGCGGGTGATGGCCAGCATCCGCAGCACCTGCTGCTGCGGCGCGGCCAGCAGCAGGTCACGCCCGGCGCGCCGGGCGTGTTGCCGCGCGCGTACCAGCGCTGCCAGGCCGCTGGAGTCGATGAACTCCAGGCCTGCCAGGTCGAGGATTACAGTGCGGCCGGTGGCCGCCACCACGGCCAGTGCCGCCGCGGCCTGCGCCGCTTCTGCCACGTCTAGCTCCCCGCGCAGCACGACGACAACTTGGCCGTCGCCGTCGGGGGTACTCAGTTCTACGCTGACCATCTCGGGGTCGCCCTTCCGCATCAGCAGCAAAGGCAGGGTCTGGACCCGTCACGGCTCGTGTCGCCAGTGGTCGTCTTCAACTGTACGCCGGATATCTGAAGCTGTCCCTTCCAATCATCCCCGCCTGCCGCCGGCTGAACCTGCCGCAGCCGCTGCGTCATCTGCTCGCCGCGAGGCCTGGCATTCCCCCGCCATCACCGCATGCACACGGCGGCGGTCAGCGGATCCGGCGCGATGTCTGTTATGCGCCAGCGCAAGAAAATGAGTAACGTCAGCGACGTTGCTCTGGACCCTGGCAGCTGCACCGCGCGTGACCCGCGCCGTTGCGGCGCAGTGCTGGAGCATTTCTCTTCGGTACTGCACGGACGTGTCGAACTGCGTCTGCCGTCCGAAGGAGCCATCGGTGTCTTCTCATTCTGCTGACCGGACTTCGTCTGGCATTGCCGGCATATCAGCCCCGGCTCTGGCAGCTGCCGTGGCCGCGTTGCCGGGCCTGTCTGCGGCCGGGAACGGCGACGACCTCTCTGCGACGGCAGCACGCAACTCCCCGGCCATCGTGGATGACGCGGACGACATGACAGGAAAGGTACCGAGTGTCAGCGGCGCCTACATCTACGGGTATGACTCCGCGGGGAACCCCACCCTCGCTGACGCCGGCTACCCCTGCTCCTCCGACGGCAAGCTGCCGGGCTGATGGCGGGCTTGACCGCAGGCGGTACGGTTTGCCCAGACGAGCCTGCCGGCTCTTCGTCCCGCGTCTGGGCGCGAAGAGCCGACGGGCACGCCAAGCGCCGCCGCGGTGCCGCTGATGACATCTGCGGTTCGGCGGGCGGAGGTCCGCGATCTCTCCCGGGCCCGCACTACAGGTGAGCCGGCGTCGGCGTTGCCGGAGCTGTGAACTTGTCCTAGCCTGACAACTGGCTGACATACTGCTGCGCCGGTCATGCACACGTACTGCGGCCATTCTGGTTGCTCTGGACCTCGGCGTCCTTATCTGGCGTTCACCTGAGCTGAGGCATCCCATGGCAAATGTGTCAATGAGCGAGTTCGCCGCCGCAGAGGACCTGCGGCCGCTGCCTGACCTGGCAGCCGGGTTCCGCCATGATCTGCCGGGGCTTGAGGACCGGGAACTGCTGGCCCTGGCGGGCTCGCTGCCGCTGTCCAGCCAGCGGCGCGCAGCGGCGTGCGACCTGCTGGTCGCCCGCTACCGCACACTGGTCCGGTCCTGCGTGCGGCGGTACACCCGCAGCCCCGAGCCGGCGGAAGACCTAATGCAGGTTGGGTATGTCGGCCTGCTGAAAGCGATCAATAGCTTCGATCCTGCGCGTGGCTTCAGCCTGGCCACCTACGCCCGGCCCTACATCACCGGCGAGATCAAGAAACACTTCCGCGACAAGAGCTGGCAGGTGCATGTCGGGCGCCCGCTCCAGGAGCGGGTCCTGGAAGTCCGGCAGGCGACGCACGACCTGACCCAGCAGCTCGGCCACACGCCGACAGACGTCGAGCTGGCCAGCCACCTGGGAATCAGCGATGCTGACATCCGCGAGGCCCGGCAGGCCGAGCTGGTACTCCAGCCGCTGTCTTTGGACCAGCCGCTGACGGGGCAGGCCAGCGCGGCCAGCCTGGCTGACATCATCGGCGCGGAAGATCCCCAGCTCGAGCACATGCTCGGCATGCACGCGATCGCCACTCACTGGGGCGAGCTGCCAGTCCGCGAGCAGCAGATCGTGGTGCTGTATTACTACCGCGGCATGACGCAGGCCCAGATCGGCCAGCAACTCGGCCTCTCCCAGATGCACGTGTCCCGCCTACTCGCCCGCGCCCTGAGCTACCTGCGGCCGCGCGTTTTCGGTCAGCCCCGATGCGTCACCGACGCCGTTCTCGATCCGGCGTCCCGCACGGGCACCGCCTGCGCGCCACCCCGCCGACGCAAGCCGGGTAGCTCTCCGCCTGCGGGCGGGTCCTCAGCGCCGGAATCTGACGGTCTTCAGGCTAGAGCCAGCTGACGACGGGCGGTCGGAGCGAGCTTTCCGCCATAAACCTACGGTGACATAAGCTACGGATACGTAATGGCCCTTCGGCAACGACTTGAAGACCCTGGCAAAGGGCCTCGCCTTCGCGCACGTCGGCTGGCTGTTCGACGGTGACGTCACCTCACTGGAGAGATTCTGCCCCGACTGGCTCGCGGACTCTGTCATCCCGTGGATCTCCCGGTGGTTCCGGGGGCTGGTAGCCGTCTCCCTCCTCGCGCCTGCACTCATCGGCGGACTATGGCCCATGCCGTGGCAGGGCGCGGCGACTGCGTTCTTCTGGGCGACCCTGGTGCGGATCGCGTTCCGGCATCACATCACCTGGTCGATCAACTCGATCTGCCACACGTTCGGCAAGAAAGAGTTGGAAGTGCGAGACAAGTCCAGGAACATAGCCTGGCTTGCGATCCTGTCCTTCGGCGAGTTCTGGCACAACCTGCACCACGCCGACCTGCGCGCGTCATGGCGCGCTCAAACTCCAGATCGACATCGCCGCACGGGCAATCTGGGTGGCCGAGAAACCCGGCTGGGCCTATGACGTCAGGTGGCCGGACGAAGCCAGGCTGACCGGCGCCACGCGCACATCTACCTGGCCCAAGGCCCGTTTCCATGACCCGGCCAGGAAGGTCTCCCGTGCTTGCCGTGCCGACCGGGCTACAGGCTGCCGCAGACCTAACTGACGATCGCTCTGTCATCGCGGGACCGCGCTGGTTCGCGCAGCTTCGCCCACCGAGCCCAGCGGAATTCCCGCCGTCGAGAACCGCAGACGATCCTCACGTCGGCTGCGCGCTATCGCACCGCAAAACCCTGCAGTACGCCCGCAGCGCAGGCTGCCAGAAGTACTCGTCCGCGAAGAGACTTCTTCCTGGCCGGCGCATCATGGGTACTTCGCCGGCTTGATCTTCTTCGTCGCGTCGTCCAATGGCGCGGTCGTTCACGCACCTCTTCCGCCAAGCCGCCGGGCCCAGCGCGTCGGGGCACGACGAGCCGAGCGGCGCCCGAAGAGCCGGAGGCGCGCGAAGAGCGGTCGGCACCGTCTGCGGGTGCTCGGCTCAGTGGTGCGGCTCGTAGGTGAGCAGGTCGTCGGCTAGCGTCGGGGCGCTGTCGTCGGGGGCCTGCGCCGGCGGGCTGCCGCCTTGGTCTGCGGTGATGAACGGGACGCCGAGGTCTTCGGACTGGCCGGGCCGGACCAGGCGTCGCAGCCAGTCCCGGTCGTGCCGGGAGCGGGCGAGCCGGGGCAGCAGGAGGCCGAGCCCGCCGGCCAGGATCAGGATCACGCCGACGATCTGCAGGTTGAGCCAGTGCGGAGAGCCTGATCTGAGGGCGAACAGCAGGATGGCGCCGGCGGTGAGGAGGAAGATTCCGGTGCCGGTGCGCATCGCCGGCCGCCTGGCGGGCGGCGGCTGGCCGCGCTGGTCACCGGGCTGGCCGGGCGCGATGATCCTGTTCATCGCGCGAGCCATCCGGTACGCCGGGATCGGCCGGGCTGGCCGGTGACCAGGCGGTGGGCGAGCAGCAGGACAGCCGCCCCGGCGATGGCGGTCAGCCAGGCGGAGCCGTAGAACCCCGGCAGGGTGCCGATGTGGAACTGCGTAGTGGCGGCCCAGCCGCCGAGCAGTGCTCCGGTGATGCCGGTCAGGCAGGTGAGGGTAAGGCCCTGTGATCTCCTGCCGGGGATGAGCATGCTGGCGAGCAGGCCGGCGGCCAGCCCGAGAACGATCCATGCGATGGTGCCCATAACCGGCTCCTTAGTCAGTCACGTGCGCGGGGTAGGCGGTGGTCGGTGCCGGCCGGCCAGAGTCACGGGGGACGAACGCCGCGGGTGTTTCCGGGCCAGCGGTGCCTGCCTGGGTACGCGGGGAACGCGGGGTCACCGGCGGCCGCGTAGCTGCCACGGCCTCGCGCAGGCCGTGGCCCATGATCTGCCGCAGCCGGCTGATCCGGGCCGGTCCGGCGGCGACTGTCAGCAGGGAGCCGGCGATAGCGGCCAGGAGCAGAGCGCCCGCCAGGGGCAGCACGAGGTGGATTCCGAGGAAGCTGATGTTCGCGGCGTGCACGTTCTGGACGATGAAGATCACCGCCACGACGAGGCCGACGAAGGCGGCGGACAGACTGGCCCGCATGCCGCTGAGCCGGGTGTTCATCCGCCCGGCCATGGGAGGGCTAGGCGCAGCCGGTAGCTGGGGGGACGTGCGGTTGGCCGACTGCGGCGGCAGGGTGCTGGTAGCGCCCTGGGGTGGTGGCTGCTCGGTCATGGCGGTGTTCCTTCGCAAGTGAGAGCGGGCCGCTGTAAGCCGGCCGGGCGCCTCACTGAGTGACCCGGTCTCGTTGCGGCCGTCGGCTGCAGACTGTCCGGGTCTCACCTCAGCGTACGCATGAAGCCAAAAACGCGCAATGCATTTCTAGAATCACTCGATTAGTTTCTGAGAGTGGACGCTACATGTGCAGGTCAGTGGCCTGGAACCGTATCCAACCGCACGCGGGGAAGCCTTCGCAGCCAGCAGCTGCAGCCGCGTCCAGGCGAGTGGCGGTACGGACCTGGGCCGTTCGCGTCGGCGATCCAGTCTCGGGAGCAGCCAAGTTTCCAAGATCCTCGAGCCGCGTTCCGCTGACCTCAGATATCACGTCGCCATTTACGCCTGACAGCTTTAACCCGACAGCGCCGAATGCATAGGTGATCACTCCAGGACGCAGCTGAAGGCGCATTACCCGCTGATATGGATCCATAGACGTGAGCGACTGCACAGCGTAACCTGGGAGTGCTCCGGACCCCGGCAGCTGCACCGCAGAAAATCGCGGAGCAGTCTTGGGGGTGGCCGGAGTTTTTTGGTGTGCAGCGCTGCCAGCACGGCACGACGCCTCCGGGACCGCCATCGACAATTCTCCCGACCTTCAACCGTTACGAGGGCCGGGCCACTCATGCGCGTCGAGACATCGCCCACCGAGGAGCCGGTTATGAGCATCATCGCGTTGACCATCTTCAGCACAATCGCCAGTACGCTGGCCGGCAGCAGCAGGTCGCCCGGCCTTGTCACTAGCCCGACTTCGCCCGGCCGCACAATGGCGGGCCGGTGAACGGCCAGGGTCCCCCGCCCCAGTCTGTGGGGCGGGTGGCGATGGGCACCGGCACCTGCATAGCGCTGATCGCAGTCGGCGCAATCCTGCGGTATGCCGTCTCCGCCACTTCCTCCCACGGCGTGAACATCCATGTCGTGGGCCTTATCGTGCTGCTGGCGGGCGTTCTGGGCCTGTTGCTGTCACTACTGGTCTGGGGGCCGCTCAACCCAGCCCGACGCCGTGCCAGCGACCCAGTCGGCTACCAGGCCAGTACGCCGCCAGCGCCGCCAGCGCCGCCCGCCGGGCAGGACCGCCCCCTCTACCGGGACGAGCAGCCTCGATAGACCCAGCCCCGCCCGGCCACTGCCATCCTGATCGAGCGCGGCGCCGCCATCCCGTCGGCAGCCACGGCACGCCTCGCAACGGGGCGAGGGACCGGCTCCCCTTCAAACGACTGCTACGTTCGCGCTAAGAAATCGGGAGGCCGCAGATGCCCGGTCCATTGCAGATAATCGCTATGAGCTTGGGTCCTGGTGTCGGCTTGGAGCGCCGGGTCCTTGCCGAAGTCGACCGGCTACAAGGCCGCGGAGTGCTCCGGCTGCTCGACCTGCTGTTCGTGGCGAAGAACGAGGACGGCACGATCGAGCGCCTGGTCGCCGCCGACGACGACGACTTCGGCGCACTCCTGTCGAAAATCGTCCCTCTCGACGGCGCTGGCCCCGCGGAACCGACGCCGGACGACGGCTCGCCGGGCTTCGATCCAGCTGATGCACGGGTACTGGCATACTCCCTGCCGCCCGCCACAGCGCTGGCATTCCTGCTCATCGAGCACAGCTGGGCGCAGCCGCTCTTCGACGCGATCGCCGAGACCGGCGGGGCGCTGCTAGGCGAGGGCTTGCTCACCTCCGAGGTCAGATCGCTCGTCGGGGCGGAAGTCGCGGCGATGGAGCAGGCGGCTCAGGTGATAGCGGCGGCGCAGGCCGCCGAAGCCCGCGCAACGCTCCAGGCCATGGCGGCAGAGACCCGGGCAGCCGAGGCGATCGCAGCATCGGAAGCGATCCGCGCAGCCGCCGCTGCCGGCGCCGTCCAAGCGCTGATCGCCGCCGGCATCGTGGAGGAGGCGGCTGCTCACGAGGCCGCGGAGGCCTTGAGCGCCGCCGGTCTCATCCTCGCTGCGGCCGACGAGGTGGCTGCGGAGAGCGTCGCGGAGGACACGGCACAGGTGCGAGCGGCTGGTGAGGTGGCTGCGGAGGCCATCGCGGAGGATGCGGCCGCTATCAGGGCAGCGTCGATGACCCTGTCTGAGGCACGGGTTCTGCGCTATTTGCCCACGCCGCTGACCTTCGCGCTCATCGCTGGCAAGCTGGGGATCTCCCGGTCGGCGGCGAAGGAGCGAGCCGAGCGCGCCTACAAGAAACTCGGAGTTCACAGCCGGGGCGAGGCAGTCATGCGGGCCCGGGCGCTCGGGCTCATCGACTAACCCGGCGGTTCCCAGGCGGCCGCGATGTGCCGGTAACGAGTAGCCATGATGCTCGGGATCCTCCCCTGGCAGGCCCTCGCGACATCCGGCCGGACAAGGCAGCGGCGGAGCGTTCAGCGCTGCCGCGCCAGGCGGGCATCCCGGGTGCCCGAGCGCGACCGGCCTGGTTGCGTTCAGTGATGCCGATCATGAGACTCTCCCAAGGCGGTGCCAGCGCGGGCATGAGCGGATGTGCTGATGCGATGTCTGCATCGTCAGCACGGACACGGCGCGGCCTGTCGGGACGGCCCTGTCCGGCCCGGTGACTACGCGGGCCATTCGGGCAAGATCGGCCACGAGGGTCTGCCGCTGCCGCGATTGCCGCCCGGCGTGGCGCCCGGCGGGCTCCGACGCGGAGCTGCTACCGGAGCAGCAATCTCAGGCCGCCGCCGGGCACCAAGCCTCGCCCCAGCCAGTCGGGGACCAGCCCGCTGGCCGTCCCGGCTTCAGGCGCTATGACCAGGGCCAGGCGGCGCGCCTGGCGATGCCGACCCGGCCGTCTAGGGCTACAGCCAGCCGGTCACGAGAGCGGTTATCTGCTGGCTGCTTCAGCCTCCTCTGCCGCAACAGCCACATCGCGGACATGAGCTACCCTCCGGTCGCGCCAGGGCATTGGCCACCGGGGGTCTGGAGCGGATTCGATCGCACGGGGCGAAATCCGTGTGGGCAAGCCGGGATAAGTAGTGCTAAATCAGGTATCGGGTGGCGTCTGCACGGCCTGAGCCGTGTGGTGCGCCCGCAGAAGCGCGCCGCCACTCCCGCTGGCGGTTTGCTGCCCTCTGATCGTCGCTGCCGCATCTGTGATGCCCGGTGTTTGGGCACAGCCACCTGCGCCAGGACGCACGCGGACCAGCAGGGCACTCGTGCGCGCCAGTACGCCCAGGCGTTCCCGCCAGTCGCCTCGCGCAAGTTCCTGCCCGGTCAACGGCAGTCGGCTAGCAACTGGAGGGCTTGCAGATGCAGGCCTGCGTGTTGCCCGCTGGCTTTACGCAAAAAACAGGAAAGCGTATAGTGAGGTAAAGCTCCGGACCCAGGCAAGAGTGCACGCGTAATCAGCGACCACATCAGCAAGGGCCCGGTTTTTCTTTTCTCCTACGCGGGACCCGTGCCAGCGAAGCGCCACTGGACAGGCGAGTGAGTTCGTCTCTCCTCGCGCTCTGATCAGCATGACCGACTACCGCGTACCTCTCCCGATCAACTGACTGAGGAGTCCGTGTGGGCGTCACCGCGCGGCCAGCCCTCACGATTGCGTGCCAGCGCGATAAACCCGGCGCAGGACAACCTGGCCCTGCCCCAGCCCCGCTGACCGGCAGCGCCGCCCAGCAGCAAGGTTCCGGACCTATCGGAACAACGGCCAGTGAACACATCGCCATGGCCGCTTTTGCGATCGACGAGAAGTGGAACAGAAAGACCGTCCGGCTTAACGTCACAAGCAATCCCCCTGATTCCGTCCGATGCGGCACCAATTCAGTACCCGGCTCGCGAGGTCTTTTGCCTTGCTATGTGTCGCGGCACCGGGCCTGCAACGGGGCGCCCTGTACACCCGAACCCGCGGCTCTTGAAGGGAGCTGGTAGTCATGCCGACACTAGAGAAAGGCAGGCGCGACTGGCCGCCGGTCCTGTCGCTCGGCTTTAACATCGACCGCAACGGCAGGCGACGCAAGCCGATACCTACCAACATTCTGACTCTAGGAATACTGTTGCCCGGCTTCGCGATGTGGGGCCTCTACCGTGCCGTCACGACTCATACCACCATCGGCCTGTGGATCCTGGCAGCTGCGCTGTACCTGCTCACGCTGTTCGGCGTGACCCTAGGAAACCACCGCTACTGGACGCACCGCGGATTTGAGGTCAAGTTCCCGCTCCAGGTAGTGCTCGCCGTGGCCAGCGGCATGTCGCTGGAGGGCGACATCCAGCAATGGGTGATGAACCACCGAGCCCACCACCGCTTCGCTGACATCGTGGGCAAGGATCCGCATTCGCCGTACGAATACCCGGGGTGGCGGGGGTACAAGGGCCTTTTGTGGGCGCAGGGCGTCTGGCTGTTCTTCGCATACGAGCGGCCGCCGGAATACGCACTGCACCGCGACCTGGCCCAGGACCGGGTGGTGCAGTGGCAGCGCCGGGCGTTCCCGTTCCTGGCGGTGGCGAACTTCGTCGTGCCGCTGGCGTTCTATCCGCTGTACGGGTGGAACTCGGTGCTGATAGCCGGGGCGCTGCGCACGGCATTCCTGATGACAGCGACCGGTTTCGTCAACTCCGTCTGCCACAAGTGGGGCAGCCGGGCGATCGACAGCCGCGGGCGCGAGTACCGGGCGGACGACAGCCGCAACAACTCTTTTGTCGCTGTCGTGGCGGGCGGCGAGGGTAACCACAGCTGGCACCACGCCGACCCCGCCTGCCCGCGCCACGGGCGCAACGTCGCGCTAGACGCCGAGGCAGCGGCCGCCGGAGCTGAGCCCGACCGCGGCTGGCGCCCCGACGCTACGTGGAGGCTCATCCAGCTGCTCGCCATGCTGGGCCTGATAGACAAGGTGAAGCGGCCGAAGGCGACGGTCTACTTTGCCGACAAGCAACTGCTGCCCAGCCAGTCACTCCGGCAGACCCACCGCGAATGGCAGATTGAAGAACCGGAGGAAACACGAGAGCTCGTTGCATCGTGACCCACCGCTGACGGTCCCGAAGAAGGACACCCAATTACCAGAAGGGCGCTGCGTTGCGCGCCTTGGCGCGCCCGTGACGAGCCGGGTAATCGCTTCCGCGGCGGGCGGCCGCGGCGCCGGGGCTTAATGCCCAGGCCACTGTCCAGGACATCCTGGCCGGCTCCTTCATCATCACCGAGCGCCAGTACGGGCACGGCGATCTCATCCGGCTTGCGGTGCCGAGCCTGCCCGACCCTGTGATCGGCGCCGTGGAGGACGTCCCCCTGCGGGTGACCACGGTGCGCACCGCCGACGGCGCAGCGGTCATCACCCGCAACGGGCAGATTAGTCAGGTGACGAGCCTGCCGCGGGACTGGGCACCTGCCGCGGTGGACGTGGCCGCGCCCGACTGTCTTCGGCTTTTCGTCACCGAACACAGAGCCGCCTCGGGAGACCGCCGTCACGCGCCGCGCGAACGCAATAGTCGGCCCTCGGCGGGCCTGCGGCCCGAAGGCCGGAGATTGTGCACGCCACGGCCCACAAGGAACTGCCGGCACAGGGAATAGCCCGGACCCGTGTCGTGCTGTCGGGAAGGCTGGCTCGCTGCCAGTACGAGGCCGCAAGGAACCACATGTCGGCCCTGTAGGCCGCTGTCTGTCTCACTATCCGGGGCAGGGAACCGCGCCTAGGGGGCGAGCAGCGCCTCGTTACGGCAGCCCGAGTCGATGTGGCTGATGGAGGAGCCATGACTCAGCTTGCGCGTCCAGACCTCGCGCGCAGCCGATCAGGACGAGATGACGTGCGCCCTGGCCCGGCTTCGGGGATGACTGAACCATTGCCGGCCGACCGGTCAGGACTGCTGCGGGCTGGCCGGCCAGTCCCTGGCTGGGCGATAGGCACAGCCTTGCTGGCCCCTGTTGTCCTGGCCGGGGGCTGGCTGGCTGCCGCCACGCTTCAGCCGACCTCGTATAGCCCGATGCGGCAGACGATGAGCGTGCTGGCCGGGTACTCGGGAGCCGACCGCTGGGTAATGACCGCGGCCCTGGTGGTGGTGGGCAGCTGTCAGATCGCGACCGGCGCGGGCCTGGCTGGCGTCGGCAAGCCTGCCCGTATCCTGCTGATCCTGACTGGCCTTTCAACTCTCGGCATCGCCGCCACTCCGGAGCCGGCAGCGGGCCCGACGTCGCGCCACCTCGCCTTCGCGGTGAGCTGCGTGGTCACGACGGCGGTCTGGCCCGTGCTTGTGGCCAGGCGCGCGCCGGCGCGATCGTGGATCCTCAGCGTCTGCGGCTGCGCGGCGGTGACCGTGGTCTTCGCCGGATTGTCTTGCTGGCTCCTGATCGCCGCACGGGACGGCGGCGGTGACCTCGGCATGGTCGAGCGGCTGACGTCGGAGGTTCAGGGCCTGTTTCCGTTCGTCGTCGCGCTCGCCCTGCGGCAGACCGCACGAGACGCAGGCAACCAGCGACAACGCAGCTGACAGCTCCCAGGGCCGAATGCTTGCCGCGCAGGAGCAGCGCGATGAGCCATCCCCGGTCTTGCGACAAGAACGTTGCTAACGCTGGACGTCTTGCAGCGACATTCCCCGGCGGACGACAACGGTTCGTGCTGCCGTACAGCCTCCTGCTGAACCTGGAGCTTGTGGGCGACGTTCATGTGTTCCCCGCTGATGTTTGCCGGGCGGACGCTCGCGATCCCGGCGCTTCGAGTCGGCGCGGTGACGAGCCACGACGTTGGGCAGCGCATGAGGCGAGATGACCGCAGCCTTTAGGGGCGTTCCGAATGACATCGGCGAGTCCGTCGGTGTCGGCAAATACGGTGCGGAGCGTGCGATGGTGCCCGCGCTTTCGGGGTCGGTCAAGAAGGGCCTGTTGGTGAAGGCTAGGACGCTCGCCGATTCGGCGCGCCGACCGGAGATGTCAATGCCTGATCGCCTGACGCGCGACCACCGCAGCGACGGCCGGCACCCGCAGAGCTCGCTCTGGACGCCGCGGCGCGTTCGGCGCAGGATTACGGCGGCCCGTCACCCAGGCGTCCACCGGTTCTTCAAGGTGCGACGTGGTGCCGGCAACCTCAGCCCGCATTCCCGCTGGCTGATCGCTGCGTCGCCGCCGCCAGCGCCGGGAGCTGCTATTGGCTCCGGAATGGAATATGCGCGCGAGCCTGAAAAGAGTACTATAGAGGTAACGCTCCGGACCCAGGCCAGCTGCGCCCGCACTATCGCGGACACGGCGGCAGGGCCCGGATTTTTCGTACACGGACCGGTGCCGGAAAGACGCTACAGGCCAAAGGACGGTGAAAACCCCAGGGAGAGCATTCCTTTCTCCCGCCGCGATCTGCCTCGCAACACCGATTACCGCGCACGCATCGTAACGTCGCTGACTAAGGAGTCGGTTATGGGCATCATCGCATGGATCGTTCTCGGTCTGGCCGCTGGCCTGATCGCCAATATGGTAATCCCCGGCAGGAGGCAGCAGGGCCTTATCATCACGTGCCTGATCGGCATCGCCGGAGCGTTGCTGGGCGGCTGGGTGGCCACCAAGCTGTTCCACATCCACAGCCTGCAGGGCTTCTTCAACCTCTCCACATGGCTCACCGCCATCGCCGGAGCATTCGTCCTGCTCGTGGCCTACCACCTGGTCACGGGCCGGTCCGGCCGGTTCGCGCACCGCTAAGTAGTGCACGGGGCTGTTTCGCGGTGAGCGCGCAGCCCAGGCGTCCGCCGGCACGGGCATACCGGCCGGCGGACGCCACATCTACCGCTGACGGCCCACTACAAGTCCACGGAGTACTTCGTGATCATAATTCTCGGGCTCGTTATCCTGGTCGCCGCTGTAGTCGCGGGCGTGGCCGGCGTGCTCGGCAACGCAGGCAGCGGGCATCCGCTCACGCACCCGTTCACGGTGCTCGGCTACCACGTGACCGGCTCGACCGGCACCTTGTTCCTGTACGGCATCGTGACCGGGGCACTAGGCCTGTTCGGGCTGAGCCTACTGCTGGCCGGCGCGCGACGGACGTCGCGGCGGGGCAGCGCGGCGCGAGGCGCGCTACGGCAATCGCGCCGCGAGACCGCCGCTGTCAGCCGGGACCGCGACGACCTGCTCAGCCAGCGCGAGGCCGCCCGCGCCGACACCGCCACCGCGCCGGACAACGGCTCGCATAACGGCGCCTCGCAGTCCAGCCCGGACAACCGCCGGAGTTGGCAGCGGCTGCTCGGCCAGCGAACCACCCCCTCACGGCAGCCGGCAGGCCAGCCCGCGCAGATTCCCACCACGTCGGCCGGGGCGGATGTCCCTGCCCAGGATGTCCCAGCCGATGCGTCCGCCGCCGCAGAATGATCCCGGAAGGCAGCCCAATGAGCATGACCAGGAAGATCGCCCACAAGGCCGAAACGGCCAGGGGCGCCGCCACCAAGACCGCCGGCCGCGTCACCGGCAACCGGCGCCTGCAGGCCAAGGGCCGCCGCGCGCAGGCCAAGGGGAAACTAAAGCAGGCCGCAGCGAAGATCAGGGCCGCCTTCAGGCGTTAACAACTGCGGCGCGCCGGCGCAGCGCTGCACGCGACGCTACCGGATCGGCCGCGGCCAGTCATAACCAAATCCGCGGCGCAGTGCCCATCACCTTCGTGCCCGAGCCCAGTCGGGCAGGACAGACGTAACGGAGAGCACGATGACACTGCCTGTCCGCGAGCAGCAAGCTCTTGATCGCATCGAGAAAACCCTGCAGGAAGGTGATTCCCAGCTCAGGTTGATGCTAGGTGTCTTCACCGCGCTAACGAGGCACGAGGCAATGCCTCGGACCGAGCACGTAAGGAACGACCTATGGATGCGACTGAGCCCGCGGGCCGCAAGCCCGATCGCACTGATCGCGATGCTGCGCGTGCTGCTGCTCCGCTGGCTGGCCCCCGGTCGGCCAGCGTGCGGCGTGACGTGGGCCGTGCCCCGCCGAGCATCCAGTCCCGTGAGTGGCCGTATCCCGGCCCGGAGATGGCGCAAGCCCCGCGCCAGTGCCCGATGACTCGCGACTCGCGATGACCAGGCCGGCACAATCGAAGCCAGCTGGCCGGCCGAATAGACCGCAAGGATGTCGCAGTCAGCAAGAGCGGGACGGAGGGCACCCGGTGTCAACCATGACGCGCGAGGTCGTGAGCCGGACCTGCGCACCACGCCGTTACCGCCTATCCGCCGGGGCTGAGCGGCCCTGCGAACGCCTCGGCGTCACTGGCGCAGGATGCGCTGCCGGTTATGCCGCCGTCGGATTCCGCCAGCTTGGTGACCGACTCCCCAGATGAGTGCGCACCGGAGTGCGAGGGTTTCGGGGCGAGCGCCCGGAAGCTCGAGCCCACGATAAGGTCGATCGTGCCGGGGACGAGGCTGGAGTCTCGCGATGCGGTCACCGACGTGAGCTGTTTCTTCAGAGCCTGGACCGCAGGCAAGGCAGCTGCTGAGGCGTACTCGATGACAGAGTCGGTGTAGCTGAAGGTGGCGGCGTCGCCGGTGCCCGCAACGACGAAGCCGCGGCTGGTCAGCGCTGCAGCTACCCGTCTTGCTAGGCCGGCGACGCCTGAACCGTTGAGCACCTGGACGTTGACCCGGACTGAGCTGGCGTCGGGCACGGCAGCCGGAACTGTTGTTGTCGCGGCCATGTTGCCTCCAGACACAGCCGGCAGCTTGGAGTCGTGCGCGATCGCCGAGAACAGCGTGTCGGCCTGAGGCTGTTGGAACTCGACCTCGTCGGGGTCCAGAGAGTAGGGGGCATTCGGTGCCGTGACGAATTGCACGTCCTTGCTGGACAGGCCGCGGAGGCTCTCGGCGACCTGCAGCATGTCGGATGAGGTGAGCGCGGTGTCGGTGGTCATTGCCCTCGCGGCATCGCTGACCACTGCCAGCATCTTCGTCGGGCTAGACAGCAGGCCGCTGCGCAGGATCCCTTGCAACACCTGGGCCAGCAGGTACTGGTCCCGCTGGATGCGTTCCAGGTCCGAGCCGGTGCCGATGCCCTCGCGGGTACGCCAGAAGGCCAGCGCCTGGATACCGCCGATGTGATGCTCCCCGGCCCGGAGCCTCAGCCCGGATACCGGATCGTTCACGGTGAACGGCACGCACACGCCGACGCCGCCAAGGTCATTGATGACGTCGACGAAGCCGCTGAGCCCAAGGCCGATGAAATGGTCGATGTGGATGCCCGTCTGCTGCTCCACTGTCTTCCACAAGCATGACGGCCCACCGGCCGCCAGGACCGCGTTGATCCGCTCGAACGCGTCGTGGTCGGCCTGCTGGCCGGGCCAGCGTTGCCCGGCCGCGTGCCCCCGCAGGCAGGCGTAGTAGGGAACCTGCGTGTCGCGCGGGATGTTCAGCACAGTGACTCCGCGTCGGCGGGGCGCGATGTGCACGATCATGATCGAGTCAGTGTTGTTTTCCCCGTCGTTGCGCCCCACATGAAGCGCGACCTGCTGATGAAGACTCAGATTGGCTCTGCTGTCCGATCCGTACACCAGGATGTTCAGCGCGCTGTTGTACGTTGGCGGCCGCTTGCCCAGGTCCTTAGCTTGTATCGGAACCCGGCTGATGCTGTCCCACACCGACCGGTACTTCGCATACGCGGCCACCGAGCTGGCAGCCAGCACCACGACGACAGCAGCAGAGACCCAGCCGATGACACTGATGTGTCGCGACCGGCCCGCCACCGCTAACGCCTCGCCGCAGCGTACTCGCGTTGCCAGAACCGGCGAGTGACGCCCGGGCTGGCCCAGGCCGTCCGCCCGCCGAGAAAGGCCGGCAAACCAGACACAGAAGCAATCCAGGCGATCCGTGCCACCAGCGCCGCGCCCACGGCGGCAGGAGAACCGGCGCCCAAGGCACGCTCAGTTCCGGAGATGACGTCCGTGCCCGCCTGGCCGACGATAGTTGCTGCCACTTGTCACCTCGGCTAATAGGCGCTTGGCGCCGAGGTCCAGAGCAGCCGGACTCGCAGATCTCCTATATGCAGGCATAGCGAGCGCGATCGTCCTGCTTAAGAGCGTACGCCCGGCACGCTGGGACCACCAGCTTGCGGGCCGGGACACTGCTACCGGCTGGGCGCGGCGGCGGTCAACGTGGACCTAGGCGGCGCGCGGACACGCAGGCCGCTGTTCGCCCTTCAGGCAATCGCGGCGGGTTCCGCACGCAAACGCGCTGCCGCTGAGGCTGCGCAGCCAGGTGGTGGTCTCGGTCTTGCGCCAGTCCCGGCAACTCAAGCCGCGAAACCTTACAGCCGGCAAGACAGGCCGGAATCCCATTCCCGGACCATCGCTCCTGCTGAATGACGCCAGGACGACCGGCATGGACGCGGGACGGCCTGATGGCGTTAACTGATCGTCAGTCCACCTCACTCGCTACTGCCGGGGCGACCGGTGCAGCTTGCCGCGAGCAGCGGCAGGCCCAGTGAGGCGGAGGGAGCATCATGTGCCGGCTGTTCGGGCTGACCGCGGGGGCCAACCGCGTCCGGGCGACGTTCTGGCTGCTGGATGCCCCTGACTCGCTGGAAGTGCAGGCCCACCGTAACGTCGATGGGAGCGGCATCGGGTTTTTCGACTCCGGCGGCGCTCCCGTTGTGGACAAGCAGCCAGAACCAGCGTTCCGAGACGAGGAGTTCATTCGCGCGGCAAAGCAGGCTGAGTCCTCAGTGTTTGTCGCGCATGTGCGGTGGGCGACCGCTGGCGGCCGGACGGTGCTCAATACGCACCCGTTCGCCATGCACGGCCGCATCATGGCGCACAACGGCGGGTTTGGTGAGCTGTGGCGGCTGGATGAGCAGCTTGGCCCCTATGCCAGCCTGGTGGCCGGCGACACCGACTCCGAACGGTACTTCGCGCTGATCACCCAGCAGGCCGACGCCCACGATGGTGACGTCGGCGCGGGTATCGCCGCCGCGGCTCGGTGGATCGCCGCCAACCTTCCAGTCTCTGCGCTGAACACCGTCGTCGCGGCGCCGGGCGAATTGTGGGCGCTGCGGTATCCGGGCCAGCATGCTCTGCACATCCTCGAGCGGCAGGCCGGAGCGGGTGAGAGTCCCGACGCCCCGGCGGGCCTGCGGGTCCGCAGCGCAACATCATCAGTCCACATACCCGCGCTGCAGTCCGCACCCTCTCTCGTCGTCGCCTCCGAGCGGCTCGACGGTGAGAGCGGCTGGCGGCTGCTCGCCGAAGGGGAACTCGTCCACGTCCGGCCCGACCTGAGCGTCCAGTCAGCGGTGGTGATCACAGACCCACCAGCGCGCCTGGTTCCGCTCCCCAGTGAGAACCCGAACGTCGACACCTGAACGGCAACCACCGCCCGGGCCGCTGGCTTGCCCGGCCACCCAGACCAGGTCACAGCCGCATAAGAGCGCAACTAATCCGGCGTGGCGGACGAGCCGCTGAGGTCGTGCGCCGCATGGCCGGCGGCCGGCGCTAGCCGCCGCCGCTGCTGGGGGCTGGCTGTGACTTCGGTTTCAGTCTCGCTAGGGCAGGCGCCGCCGGGCGCAGTGCCAGGATCTCGCTGATGCCCCGGGCGATGCAGGTCCGAAACAACGCCGGATCAGTGATGGCTGCGGCATCCGTATTGATCCCTATGCAGCAGGTCCCTGCGTGCGAGATCAGAGTGATCATGGCAGCGCAGCCGGGCAGCGGACCGAACGGGTACATGCGTGTGATCCTTGCCCCGGCCAGGTAGACCGGGTAAGGGATGCCGGGCACGTTACTGACCTGTGCGTCATTGCTGGCGGTAATGCTGGCCAGAACTCGTGCCACCAGCGGGCCAGGCAGATGGCTGAGCGCCGGGGAGAGCAGCGCTGCCGCATTTACCGCAGGCTCTGCCCTGGCAGCGATCACGAATTCCCGCACTTGCCGCATGCGCTCCCGCGGATCGCGCTCGGCGACCGGAGCGGCGAACCGGGCAGCAGCGAAGCGGTTGCCGCCGACCGCGTCCGTCGCGGTCCGCAGGCTGATCGGCATCGCGACGGGGATCGTGTCGACGGGTACGCAGAAGTGCTCGTGATAGCGGCGGAACCCGCCGAGCACCGCGGCCACGAACGCGTCGTTGACCGAACCGCCCGCCGACTTCGCTGCCGCCTTCAGGTCGGCCAGCGGAACCTCGGCGATCTCGAACCGCCACTCCAGGCTCCGCGGGCGCAGCAGCGGCGAGGACGCTCCGGTCACCGGGTCGGCCACGCGCCGGAGGGAGGACGCGAATGCGACCGCATCCAGCACCGAGCGCGCAGGCGATCTCAGCGCCTGGGCGGCGAGCCCGACAGCGACAGCCGACTGCCGGATCGCCCATCCGGGGGCCTCAGCGACCTGCCGTGCTGCCTGAGCCGCGAGTATCTCCACCGGAGTGCGCGTATCAGCTGGCGGCGCTGCAGGTTCTGGCCTGTCGCGCATCGGCTCACGGGTGCGACTGTGCAGCATCGCCAGCAGCTGGACGCCGCCTATTCCATCGGCTATGCAGTGGTGAGCCTTCAGGATGTAGGCGGCACGGCCGCCTTCTAGGCCGTCGATGACAACGGCCTCCCACAGCGGCCGGGTCAGGTCGAACGGGCGCATGGCGACAGACTGCGCGATCTCGAGCACCTGGCTTAGCGTGCCCGGAGCCGGCAAGTGCACGTGCTTCAGGTGGTAGCCGAAGTCGAGCTCGGCCTCGGTCACCCACGCAGGCGCGCCCAGGGTCAGCGCTGGCTCGACCACCCTCTGCCGGAACCTGGGCACGACGCGGGAGGCCCAGTCATGCGCCCTGAGTAGCCGGTCGGCGTCCGGGACCTGATCAAGGACCTCGACTAGCGTCAGCGTCGACCGGAGCCGCGGATCAGCCTCGGCGCGCCACATGACGGTCTCGAACGCGTCCATTTCCGCCGCCGCAGACCACTCCGCCCCGGCCGCGACGAGATCAGGCTGATGCCCGGTCATCGTGGAGCTACCCGTCCTAGGTCCGGACCAGCCGACGGGCTGGCCAGCGGGCCGGCGCACAGCCGGCGGACCTCGGCGACACCTTTGGTCAGCTCATCAGTCGTGCACACACCGACCACAACGTCGACAACTTCCTCAGCGACCGTCACCGGTGACCTCCGCCCGCAGCGAGGCATCCACGAATCGGCGGTACGGACGCACGCGACCTGGTCACGCACGTACACCGAGGACTGCTCACGGCGCCCCGTCAGCTCCACGCTACCCGGTTGCAGGACGACCCTGAGCCTGGGCAAGCTTCAACGTCCACCACTGCGCCGTCGAGCGCAGCCCGGCCTACCTGTGGAACTGAACTGACCCGAGTTTCGTCCGCACCTCCTTCTGAGAGAAGGAGACCGGCACGATGCTGAAACAAGGGCAAGTACGGCAACGAGACCAGGACCAAACGCGGTGCGGCTGGTCCGCGAGCACGCTGGGGACCACCCGACTGAGCGGGCGCGATCACCGCGGTACCTGCCCAAAGGCACCGACCTCAGCGGCTACGCCCAGGCCGACCTCGACCAGCTGGCGCAGCGGCTCAACAACCGGCCGCGCAAAGGACTCGGCTACATCACTCCTGCTGAGTGTGTTGCCTTGACCCCCTGAATCTAAGACGAGTTTCTTCGCGCGGGAGTGCGACCCGCTGGCGGGCCACTCAGGGTCTTGCTCCCGGCTGTATCGCGGCGCGACCGCACCTCTTGCCGGGCCGTCAATTAAAGCACCGGCATGGCCGCCCGCAGTGAGCGTCCGCCGCCGGCTTCGGCCTCTTCCACGCTGGCCAGCACGGGAAAGACACCCGCGAGGCCGGTGAGGGTAAGAAATCGGAGCACCTGTTCTTGCGGCGCGGCGAGCAGCAGATCACCCCCGGCACGCCGAGCCTCCTGGCGCGCCAGCACCAGTGCCGCAGCGCCGCTGGAGTCGATGAATTCCAGGTCCGTCAAGTCGGCGACGATCTCCGGCCCGCGGGCTGCGACCGCCAAGAGCGCGGCCCCGAGACTAGCTGCTTCTGCTACGTCAAGTTCTCCGCGCAGCGCGACGACAACGTGGCCGCCACACTCGCCGGTACTGTCCGCACTGAACATTGAGGACGCCTCCCTGCTACGCAGCAAGGCGGGGTCTTGACCGAGCGGCTCGTTTCGCCAGTTCTGACATGCACACTACGCCAGAGTCCCGGCACTGCGTGCACGGCTGTGCCCGCTGACCGCGGCCGGGCGGATTGCCTGCAAGCCAGTCGGGCATGACGCGCAGCATCACCCTGCAGTCCGCACTAGCGCGCGCCGGAAACCGGGCACTGCCGCTGGGATTCGGGCTGCGAAAGCGGCCATGGCGGCCTTCACACTAGGCGGCACCAGCTGCAAGGCGTGGGCGGGTTGCGTCGTCTGGAATATGACCGGCCACGGCGCTTCTGCCGCGGACCGACAGGCGGCTGCCATAACACAACCGCGCCGAACCGGCGCCTGGGAACCCGGCCTGGGCCTGCCTCCGAAGACCTCGACGATCTCGCCCGTCGGCCCGATGGCCCACGGTGCTGGCGTGCACGTGGAGCCGGTTCCCTACGGCCACTTGCAAGCGCCTGCCTGCTCGCCCGCGTCCATCCGGCGGCATGTTCGCAATCTGTCGCTGACCACCCCAGTGCATTTACGGCCGGGGCGCGTCTGTCATTTCTGAGATTTCGACGAGGTGTTCGATTTCTGACGGTTATCAAGTCGTTCATGATTCGCCATTTCATGGCTCGGGCCGTACAGTAAAAGGTGTATGGAAAAAGGGGGGAACGAAGGTGGACGCCACCGCACGCAACGCACAGCGCGGCACCGGCCGCCTCGGCGCGACGGCGGGCACCTTCTCGCACGACGGCACGCACGGCCGGGACGGCGACACCCGCTCAGACGTCCCCGACGACGAGCACCCGCGCGGCGCGCACGGCCCGATCCTGACGGCCGACGACCTGGCGGTTCTGGAAGCCGAACTGGCCCGTCAGCGCGCCGCAGACACAATCGCTGTGGATAGGGATCGAGCGTCCATGCCATCGATCAAGCCTGACAGGATTCGCAGCAACTTCACCAAGTCGCCTAAGACCGGCGACATCGGATTCACCATGACCGTCGTCGCCCGCAAGAGCGGCATCGAGGTCAACGGCGACCTGATCGGCCCGCGCGAGCAGGGCTGGGCGAGCGCAGCCGAGCGCTTCGGCCGGTCCCTGGCCGTGCTGTGCAAGGACGACGAGCACAAGCGCCAACAGCAGGCCAGGGCCGGAGCCTCCAGCCCGGCCCCATCGGCAGCGTGGGCATCATCTGACTGCGCAAGGCCAGGACAGCGTCGCCATGACCGCGTTGCGCGAGGCCCGCACCTGGCAGATGAACCCGTCATGAGCACCCGCCACCCGGATGCCGGCCACAGGGGGAGGTGACAACAATGACGAGCCACTACAGCCAGCCGTCGATCCAGATCGTCGCGGTCGAGTACCCGGCGAGCGTGCTCACCCACCTCCGCAAGGAGCACGGCCGAGACGCCCCCGCCAAGGGCAGCGACGGCACTATCCACGACGCCGTACAACAGCATCTGACCGCGCACCTGCACGGCCAATTTCGCGGCAACGGCCACTACCACGTCCGCAACTCGAAGGCGCCCACGCCAAAGGCCGGTTGATCACCAGCCAAGGCACCGAGCCAACTCCCGTCCGGTGCCTCCACCGGGTGATCATGCCCGGAGCTTGCAGGTCCCGGCAGCCCGGGTAAGAGTCTAGGAAGGACTCTCCATATTTATGTACGTCCGGTGTCGCCGCGGATGTCGCCCATCTGGACGATGCCGCGGCCCACCCGGCGCAGAGCCTGCCCACCTGAGGGCAATCAGTGCAAGAGTTCTCCAGCATCCTTGCGAGAGCACCATGACACTCGGCTGGAATGGCCGGCGCATATGTATGACCGCTGGGCGTGTGACGCTGCAGGGCCAGCGAATCACTTTCCGGCCCGGAGGAAAGGCGGATCGGGGCGCGCGGCACGGACATAGGCTGCAGGCATGAGTGGCACGGTCGCGCCACGCGCTGCAGCGCGCGAGGTGCGAGCAACCTGCCGCCTGGGCTGGTCCGGCCTGGCGGAGGCACGATCCTGGATGCGATCGGCAACACGCCGCTGATCATGGTTGACGGGATCTGGGTCAAGCTCGAGTACCTCAACCCGTCCGGATCCATCAAGGCGCGCATCGCCCGGTACATGATCGAGCGGGCGGAGCGGGAAGTGCTGCTGCGGCCCGGGGACACCATCGTGGAGGCAAGCAGCGGTAACACCGGGAACGCGATGAGCATGGTCGCGGCCGTCAAGGGCTACCGGATGCTGGTGGTCATGCCGAACGGGATGAGCGGCGAGCGGCTGGCGATCTCGCGGGCCTTCGGCGCGCAGGTCATGACGCTCGGCGACTTTCATGTCAATGACGCGCTGGCCAAGGTCGCCGAACTGGGCCGCCAGCCGGGTTACTTCGCACCGCAGCAATTCGATTCGGAGTGGAACGTCGAGGAAAACCGCACCTGGCTCGGCCCGGAGACGCTCGCTCAGCTGCCGGACGGCGCGGTGCCGGACGCCGTGGTCGGCGGGGTCGGCACCGGGGGCACCATCGTCGGGGTGGGTCAGTGCTTCCGCGAGCGGAACCGGTCCTGCAAGGTCGTCGCCGTCGAGCCGAACGAGTCGTGCTTGCTGATGTGCGGCGAAGTCGGCCGGCACCTGATCGAGGGCATCTCCGACGGCTTCGTCCCCGGCATCTTCGCCCGGCACGGGCACATCATCGACGAGATAGTCGCGGTGGACAGCGACGCGGCGATCAGCGAGATGCGCCGCCTGGCCCGCGAGTTCGGGCTGTTCGTGGGCCCGAGTTCCGGCGCGCACCTGCTCGCCGCGCACGAGCTGCGAGCCCGGCACCCCGACCTCCGGCACGTCGTCACGTTCTTCTGCGACGAGGGGGAGAAGTACATCAACGACTACTTCCTCGGCACCTGATCAGGCCTCTGCCAGCCCCGCCGCCGCCCGCAGGCGGGGTACCCGGTGTCCTGCCGTGCGTTCCCGCCAGCAACCACAGTCCGCATTCGCGGCACTGCCCCCCTTGGGGCAGCAATGGCCATACCTCCAGGCGAGATCCGGCGCAGGTGGGACAGATAGCCCGGCGGCGGCCCACAACCATGTCCACATCGGCAACGTTGGCCTTTCGCTCGAGTTCATGGCGGATTGGATCATCGAGCGTCAGCGCAACGCGCCGGCGACCTGGCACCCGAGTGCTGCCTTCCTGACCGGACTGCTGACGAGTGCCCCGCCACGGCAGTTGGGCCGGTGCTCTTGACGGCGGGGCTCAACAGCCTCATCGACCTCAAACGCGATCCGGCCGGACACCGGCCCGCAGCACGAATGGCGGGCGGGGCATCCGGCGAGTCGGCGGCGATGGGAGGAGCTGGAAGATGGCGGGCGCGGCGGCACAGCCAGCGCGCTAGGTTCGCCCGGCTGGTGACGACAGGTAAGCCCGGCGCCGTTCGACGCGAAACCATGAGCCGATGGAACTGCGCGCAAGTGACGGACACGTGATCGCCCTCGAAATAGCCGGCGATCACGACGCGGCCCCTGTCCTTCTCTGCCATGGGCTGGCTGATTCGCGGCTGGCCGCACGGTGGCTCGGGTAGGCGGCGCGGGAGCTATGACTGGCCGTCAGGCTGGCAGCGGCTGGTGCGGGTAGTCGGGTGAGCGGTGCTGGAATGACAGGATGCGCGGGTTCTGGATGACACCGTCGCGGATCTCGATCGACCGGCGGACAGTACGGTCTGCTTCCCACGACCCGGGACCGGCAAGCACGGGCCGCAGGAGCGGCAGGAGCGCTTCGCTTATTTCCCAGGTAGCTGAGTCCCACAAGTACGACGGACTGTGATCCACGCCGTAATAGCGGACATTATTCCCGACCGTGAACATGGGCTCGGTGAAGGAAGTCGGCCGCGCCCAGCTGAATCCCATGCCCTCATCGCAGGAGACGTCGACGATGAGGCTGCCGGGCGCGAACAAGCCCAGGTCGTCGCTCGTGACGACCATCAAGGGCGCGTCGGTGTCCTGCAGCACGCAGTTGACCACGATGTCGTGCTCGGCCAGGAACGCCGCCATTTGCACCCGGCTGCCTTCGCGCAGCACGTGGCAGCGGCTCGGGTCATCGTCGTCCACTGCGAAGTGCACGATGCGCGCGGAGTGGATCGGCGAGGCTACCGCGTTGATGGCACGATGCGTCAGCACGTCGACGTCGCTCACGCCATGGGCGTTGAGAGCGGTCACAGCGCCCCGCGCGGTAGCCCCGAAGCTGATGACGGCCGCCCGCAACCGCCGGCCATATCCACCGGTTACCCCCGCGAGTGCCAGGGCGTGCAGCACTGAGCAGTAACCGGCCATTTCGTTGTTCTTATGAAAGACGTGCAGGCTGAAGGAGCCGTCGGCCGCCCAGTAGTTCATCGCCTCGAACGCGATCAGCGTGAGCCGGCGCTCGATACTCAGCTGGGTGATTTCCTCGTCCTGAACACAATGCGGCCAGCCCCACAAGACCTGTCCCGCTCGCATGTCTTCGAGGTCGGCGGCCTGCGGCTTGGGGAGCAGGATGACATCGCAATCCGCGACGAGCTCGGCACGGGTCCGTAGCCCCGCGACGCTTTGCGCGAGCTGCTCGTCGGAGACGCCGAAGAGCTCTCCGTAACCTCGCTCAAGGTAGATACGTTTCCGCAAGTCAGCAGCAATCCGCCGGACGTGCAGCGGGTGGATCGCGAGCCTGCGCTCGTTCTCCTTCCGCGACCGGCCCATGACACCGAGGCTCAGCTGATCCACGCGCGCTCCCTTGCTGGGCTGTGCAGCACACCCCCGCGGTCGCGCAGCCTGGGCAGCCACACCGCAAAGCTGCGCCCTAACGCCAGGCTAGGCCTGATCGAACTGGGCACGCCCCGACATCAGCTCGACGGCAAGAATCCTGCCGCCTGCCCGGCCGTACTGATGACGGTAGCAAAGCAGGGGAGCGTGCTCGCGGTCAGCGCCAGCGGCCAGGGAGCAACGTAACGAACCCTCGCGTATCGATACCAGGACGCTGCACAGTCATGCGAGCTGAACCGGCCATTGCAAACGTCCGCATCTGCGAGGCGTGGAACTCGCGGACCGCTGATGGCAAGAGGGCCCGGCCGCCGTGCGGACCGGGCACGCTGATCGCGGGCGCACCTGGCTGGCAGCTGCAATTACGGTCACAGCCTGTTACCTCGCGGTCGCTCGCGGCGCGGTTCGCGGTGACGGAGAGCCCGGCTCGCACGGCGCTGAGCTGAACCTCGAGCACGAGCCTGGCGTTCAGCGTTGCGTTAGTGCTGCCTGGATTTGCGTGTCGGAGTAGATGTCTGCGATGGGGATGGATCCGCCGAGGACGCCGAAAATCTGGCTGGCCAGGTCGGGTTGTTCCGCTGCCGCCCGGTAGAGCGCCTGGTGGCGGGCCGGGAGCGCCGCGAGCCTGGCGGTGGCCAGGGTCAGTTCGAAGCCGTTGGCCGTTAGCCGGTCGCGGCGACGCTGATAGCCGGCAAGCGCGGCGTCCATGGGCTGGCGCCCGGTGAGCCCGTCGTGGATGGCACCGGCTAGCAGGTCGGCGGCCAGGAAGGCGTCGGACATCCCCATGCCGGTGGATGGGTCTTTGTGGTGACCGGCGTCGCCGGCGAGCGCCCATCCCGGTCCTGCCGATTCCCGGTACAGGTTGGGCAGGTCGCCAGTGCCGGCGAAGCGCTGGTCCCGGCGTCCGGACTCGACGGCCTCGTGCAATCCGGGAACGAGTTTCAGCGCAGCGTGGAAGCTGCCTTCGATGTCCGTGCGCACCTGACGGAACTCCTCATGGCGCCAGGCGACGTAGATGCACGTCAGGTCGTCGTTGGTGGGCCACGTCAGGATCAGCCGACCGGGCCGGGCATGAAAGGACGCGCCCAGATGGCTGATCCCGCTCCAGTAGGAGTAGTAGACCGCGGTGAGCGGCGGATGGCTACGGTAGGCCCGGGCGACAGCCTTCCGTGCGATGGTCGAGTGCAGGCCGTCGGCGCCGACAACGAGCCTGGCTGGCAGCGACGACTGCACGGGCGAACCCGAGGTGTGGCCGCGCACGCCCGCCACCCGGCCATCCGACCACAGCAGGTCACCGACCACGAAGCCGTCGATCAGCTCCGCGCCGGACTCGGCGGCTGCCTCGGCCAGCAGCGCGTCGAGTACGGTCCGCCGCGGGCAGTACGTTTCTGCGACACCGCCGACGGCCGGGCCGATGCCGGTCAGCTGCACCGGCCCGGTGTCGAAGGTGATCTGGCGGATCGGCGCGCAGCCGCGTGCCTGCAGCCGTCCGAGGAGCCCCCAGGCTTTCAGCCGGGCCGCGCCACGCTGCCACAGGAAATGCGTCGACATAGTGTCGCTCGGGAACGACGCCCGGTCGGCCAGGGCGACCTTGTGCCCGGCGCGCGCCAGCAGCATGGCCAGCGGCGCCCCGGCGCAGCGTGCGCCGACCACGATAACGTCATACATGGACAGGCGCGGTGGACCCGGTGATGGCTAGCCGACGGGCTGGCCGGCGGCGAGGGCCTTAACGTCCGCGGTGGTCAGCGGATTGCCGGCGATGCCCCAGTCGCCGCTCTTGACTTCTTCGACGACCACCCAGGTGACCGGTCGCATGTTCTCGCCCTCGATCTCGACCATGGTGTCGGTCAGCCGGCGCACCATGTCCTGCTTCTGGTCAGCAGAGAAGACTCCCTCGATGACCTTGACGTTGACGAACGGCATAGCCGTGTCCCTTCCTCCAGTCGGCTGGGATGCCGACGGGCTCAAATTAGCACGATCGTTCGTGCTACGATAGGTGCATGCCGGCGAAAACCAGCCACGGGGCCAGGACCAGGCAGGCCATCCTCGCGACCGCCGCCGACGTGGCCTCCGTCGACGGTCTCGACGGCCTGACCGTCGGGCGGCTTGCCGCCGAGCTGTCGATGAGCAAGAGCGGGCTGTTCGCCCATTTCGGCTCCAAGCAGGACCTCCAGCTGGCCACCATCGAGGAAGCCCGGCAACGTTACGTGCGAGAGGTCATCGAGCCGGCGCTGGCCGCGAACCCGGGCATCCGGCGGCTGCATGCGCTGTGCGAGTCGTTCCTGTCCTACCTCGACCGCGGCGTGTTCCCCGGCGGATGCTTTTTCGCCTCGGCGATGGCCGAATTCGACGCCAAGGCACCGGGCCCGGTGCGAGACCGGATCGCCGAATGCCAGGCCCAGTGGATGGGCACCCTCGAGCGCTCCGCCCGGGCCGCGCAGGCAGCAGCCGAGCTGGAAACCAGCACCGACCCGCAGCAGCTCGCCTTCGAGCTCGAGGCCGCTCTGCTGTCCGCGAACTGGTACTACCACCTCTACCACGATCCCGCCTACCTGGAGCGGGCCCGCCGCGCTGTCCGGGACCGCCTGGCCAGCCAGGCCACACGAAAGGGCCTGCGCTCGCTGCCGCCGGAATAACAAGCCCAACCAGCAGCGATACATCAGGCTCACGCGTTCCGCTTCCGGCAGGGTCCATGGTGGTATGCCTGCCGCGACGGCGTGCAGCCGCACCGCACCGCCAGCCCGCCATGGCTACGGGTTACCCAGCGCAGCCTGAGCGAGCACGTCCTTCGTCATCGCAGAGCAAGACGAGCCGGCCACCCACGCCTCTGCGTCGCTAACGACGGTAGCGGCCGTCACGATCACCGCGGCAGGCTTGCCCTGGTACCTGGCGACGTCGATGACCAGGATGGACTGGCCAGGAGCGATCAGTCCGATGCAGCCTGCCAGTCGCCTCGCACTCGGGCCGTCCGCGGCGGGGCCTGCCGCGCTGCTGGTCAGCGCTGCGGCTGTGCTCGCCGGCGGCTGTGCCGCGAAGGCGTCTACGGCCTCAGCGGCGTGCACCGCGGAGATCGCCTCGGTGCGCAGGTGCGCGGCCACGAAGTTCGTGTGCGACTCGACGACGCGAATCGTGTGCAGCGACCCAGGCTGGCCGTAGGTGACGTCGGGCCCGGGCGACATCTGCTGGGCCGGGGCTGCTGCGCCTGCCAGGGGCGAGGACGGCGAGCGCGTGACGCTGGTGCCGACATTGCCGGCCGCCAGGTAGCTGCCCGCCGCCGCGATCACGACCGCGCCGGTGGCGGCAGCCAGCTGTGTCGCCGCGGCCGACAGGCCCGGCGGGTGCCAGCCGCCGCCAGCCCCCGCGCGCGGCCGGCGGGCTGGCAGGTCGCGGCGGGCGGGCTCGGTCGCGGGCATCGCGGCGAGGCGCTGCTTTGCCTCGCTGCTGATTGCCGAGGCGATCCGGGCGGACAGGTTCTCCGGCATCGGCGGGTACGAAGCGCTGGCCAGGATGGCTGCGATGGCATTGAGCTGCTGGCGGACCCGGGTGCACTGCTCGCACTGGGCAACGTGCGCCTGGATCTTAGCGGCCTTGCGCGGCCGCAGCTCGCCGACGGCCAGCCTGGCAAGCTGGTCCGCGGCCGGGTGCTTGTCGTGCCGGGTCATGACGGGCTGTCACCCCGCTCTCACCCGGGCAGGACGCGTCCGGCCGGCGGCCGGTTTCCCTCTGCCCTGCTCTTGCGCCGCCGGGCGCAGGTGCGCCAGCTGTGGCAGCGGCCGGGCACGGCCGCGCGCCGCCCGGGCTCTTGACCGTTCCTTCGCAAACGGCCGAGTATACCCACCGGCACGAGCGCCGCCCACTGGTCGATTACCAGGTGCTGAGCAGGTAATAATCCTAAGGGAATGTCGTAATACGCCTCCTATGCATTACCAAAGGCACCTCGCATGCTAATAGCATTGCTAGTAGCTATGTGAATAGCACACGGGAGGCAAAACGTGTCCTTTGATGAGCCCGATGGTTCGGCGCGACGCCCGCGGCACTTTTACGTCCTGAGCGATGGCGTATTTTCGATCTTCAAGATCGGCCAGTCATTCAACCCCCTAGGTCGGAAGTCGCCAGCGCAAGCATTCTGGTATCAGAACATCCCTGGGGCTGGGGAACTGCAAGTGCTTCACGTAGAGCACGATTCCGGCGAGATCGAGCAGGAATTGCACGAGGCGTTGCGCTGCCTGGGTTTCACCCATGGCGTACAAAGCTGGGGAAAGGTGGAATGATTCGACTTATCAGGGCTGCCGGTGCGACGGCTGTCGTGCTCCCCACGCTGCCGCCGTACGCGATCGCAGAGACAGGAGCGCGGATAGGGACGCCTGGACCGACAAGCGGAAGCGCAGTAATACCCTGCTGCTCGATGCGCTCGACCGCTGCGGCCTGACCGAGGAGCAGTTCCTCCAGCTCCTGGTGAACAAACGGCGCCGCACCGGAGGTACTGCAGGGCCGGGCAGACGAGAGCTATCACGAGAATCCGCGCCAGGCACCAGCCAGACCCGGATGTGCAATCGCTCACCGACGCTCCGCCGAGTTGCATGCGCGCTGGGCTGCCGCGGAGGGCGACACCACGAGTGAACTCCCTGACGCCGCCCAGGACGAGAGTCATACGGCAGACTTCGATGCCGCTGCGGAGAGGTTCAGGCAACGCATCGTGGCTCAGAGCGGGGTCGCCTGGCCGCGTAAACGCCCGGCCCAGCAGTCCGGCACCGTCCCCGTCGCCAGCGGGCCGGTAAGCGAGGCGGCTGAAACGGTCCTGGGCTACCTGAAGTCCCGCGCTCCGGCCGCGCGCAGTCCCGTCCGGGCTGGCCGTCGTCCCTGGACGTCACCGCGTTCGGGTGCGGGCTCTCGCGTGATGAGCGTGATGAGGTAGCCATCGCGGTCTATCAGCTCATCCAGGCCGGCTGGGTATCCCGCCGCACCGACGGCTCGCTGATGATCGCGCCGGACGCCCCACCACGGGCGCAGGCAGCTCCCCGACGGCCGCCGCGGCCCGGCCGGAACCCCGGACGAGCAGCCAGATCGCAGCGCCATCTCGTTCACGCCTGTGGGATGTCATGGCGATCGGGGCCGCCGACATGTAGTCAGTCAGGTGGGACAGAACCAGCAGCCCGGCAAGGGCGCCCAGCGTGGTTCCTGGCCGTGCGCACTGGCTGGGGTTAGAGCCACCCGGCAGTGGGCTTGGGACGTTACCGGGGCAGCGTGGTGAATAGCTGCGTACTTTGACACTGTCGCGAAGCGTGGCTAATGGTTTCCCTGGAGGGTATATGGGCGGAAAATGGCTGCTTCAACGTGGCCGTTGGTTCCGCAGAGGCCTGGTCGCGGGCTCACTGGCCGTCGTGTTCGGCGGCTGGCTGGCCTGCACGGGTCCGACAGCCGCCGCGGCTCCGGTGAGACTGCCGAGCGTCGCGCAGGCGCGGACTTCGGCGGACTGGCAGGCATATCTGAACGGGCCCCGGCATTCGTCGTATGCGCCAGCACAGACTGCTATCACTTCAGCGAGCGCGCGGCAGGTAGTGCAACTGTGGCATCACGCGCCGGGCCGAACTTACCTGGCTAGCCCGACCGTCGCTGACGGGGCGGTGTTCATCGGCGCGGACGGCGGCTGGTTCTACAAGCTCAGGCTGACCACGGGCACGGTGCTCGGCAAGAGGTTCCTCGGCTTCCAGCCGCACAAGACCTGCGGAGCGTTCGGCACCGTGGATACGGCCACCGTGACAACCGACCCTGGCGACCATCAGCCGACCGTTTATGTCGCAGGCGCCGATGGCTACCTATACGCGCTGAACGCGTCGAACCTGCGGGTGAAGTGGAAGTCAGTTATCGCCATCCCGTCCACCACGGTCAGCAGCTACTTTGACTGGTCATCCCCGACGGTGGCGAACGGCAGAATCTACATTGGCGTCGCGTCGAACTGCGACAACCCGCTGGTCCATGCCGGGCTGATCAGCTACAACCAGGTGACAGGCAAGAAACTCGCCGAGTTTTACACAACGCCGAAGGGCGATGTCGGCGGCTCGATCTGGTCGAGCGTCGCGGTCGCACCAGACGGCGACGTGTTCGCCACCACTGGCAACGGGCCGGAAGATGACCAGCTGCTTGGCTACTCCGAGTCGATCCTCAAGTTCAGCCCGAGGCTCAGGCTGCTCGGCCGGTTCCAGGTACCGGCAACGCAGGTGAACTACGACGCTGACTTCGGCGCCTCGCCGGTGCTGTTCGGGCGCTATGTCGGCGCCTGCGACAAGAACGGTATCTTCTACACGGTACGTCAGTCGACCATGACCCTGGCCTGGGAGAAGCGGGTCAGCGGCGCGTCCGGCCCGGTGACCGGGTGCATCGCTGCTGCGGCGTACAACGGGCATCACCTGTTCATTGGCGGGTTGTCGGTCACCATCCGCGGCGTGTCCTACCGCGGCTCGATCCAGGAGCGTGACCCAGGCAACGGCAAGCTGGTGTGGGAGACCGGCCTGCCCGACGGCGTCATCGGCAGCCCCAGCCTGGACGGCGGCGGAGTACTCGCAGTCGGTACCTACGACATCTCCCCGGTTCCATCCGGCACCTACCTTGTCCGCGCTTCGGACGGCAGAATCCTGCGCAGGCTTGTCACAGGCATGGACTTCAGTCAGAGCGTCTTCGCCGGCGCCATGCTGTTCACCGCGAACGTCAACGGCGTGTATGGCTGGCACGTCAAGCACTAACGGGGCTTCGCCCCAGCCCGACGAGCCATGCCGTGGTGGCGGTGCTGCGTTGACAGGGCTCCGGCCGGCGACAGACGGTGACAGTGTCCCGTTATTGACCGCCTGGGCGGTAGGTGGCCGCTTGGGCCGAGTCGTCCGGCCGGAGCTTGTCATGACGCTACCGCGCACTGTCGCTGAGGTGCTATCAGAGCACGTGGTCTTCGAGGTCGAGTGCATCGACCGGATGTACCTCAACGTGTATGTCCCGCAGCTGCAGTTCGCTCGCGGGCTGGTGGGTTACGTGCACCGGCAGCTCGGCCTGCCGGTCGCCTCGACGGCCCCGCTGGCGAGGATCACCGATCGGTTCGCCGCCGCGGTGCACCGCTGTGCCGCCGATGAGCGGATCCCGTGGGTGGACTTCGCCAGGGGGCAGCGCAAGGACGATGTCATGCACGAGCACCTGGCCGCGTTCGAGACGGCCGGCCGGACCGAGGGCATGCTGTTCATCGGCCGGGCGCAGGATAAGACGCAGGTGTTCCGGACCGAGAAGCGCCGCGACCGTGACGGCCGCTCCTACCCGTGGATCGTCAAGACCACCGGGCTGGTCAACCAGTTCTACGTGTACTGCGTGGACAGCGACTTCGGCCCGTTCTTGGCGGCTACCCCGCCGACAGGTTCTGGATCGTGTGGCCGATCTTGTCGCTCGTCATCTACGCGGTCGCCATGGTCGCGGCGGTCCTGGGACGGCTCGTCGGAGCTGCCGGGACCCTGGTCACCATCATCGTCATCGTCCTGTTCGGCAACCCGTCCTCCGGCGGCGCCAACGGGGTCCCCTACCTTCCGGCCTTCTGGCGTGACATCGGCCCCTACCTGCCGCCCCGGAATGCCTACATCCTGCTGCACAACACGACCTACTTCAGCGGCCATGGCGCTACCCAAGCCACGGTCGTGCTGCTGGTGTACGCGGCCGCACTCACGCTAATCCTCGGCGTGCTGGAATGGTTCCGCACGCCAACCGCCAACATCCCGGTGACCGCCGAAACCGAGGAAGAGGCTGCAGCGATGGCAATACCGGTCGGCGCGCCACCGTAGCCAGCGCCCATTCCCAAGGGTTGCGCCGCAAGTCCGGGCCTGGCCGCCGCTCCGTGCCTCGATGCAGGCAAACTGCCGCGGACGCGCCCGCGCGAGCGGCGCAACCGCGAGTTGCACGGAATCGGCATCGATGTAGCCCGTCGCGACGCACGGGTCAGCTCGCACGCTCGGCTGGTGGTCTGCCAGGTTGCCGAGGTCGATCGGCAGCTACAGGCCGCGGTACTCGTGCGAGTACCACTCAATGGCGTCGCCGATGACCGGGGCGTACACCACCGGCAGCAGATACATGCCCGAGCTGAACGTCCTGTGCGGCATCGCCGTGCAGCACGCAAAGCGGGCAGCCCGTCACCAAGCACCTCGAAGTGGCGAACGGCTGGTTCTATAAGGCCGCATTGCAAATTCCGTCGGCGTTCTACGACGTCACTTCAGGCAGCAACGATCTCGCCAGAGTCGGCTGCTGCCACGGCACCGTCGGCTACGACGAGGCAAGCGGTCTTGGCGTGCCGAACTGGGTCGTTCTGCCGGCCACACTCCCGAGGCCCGGCTTTGCTCGGAGGAGATAGGTGAGCACGCGCGAGCGGCTGCGGCGATCGACCGGCACTGCGCTGATGCCGCGGGACGTTGTTAACCTGTGGCGCCGGGTTCCGAGGGAAGCACAGTCCGCCGCTGACATCGCCGCCGTGGATCGCGGCGAGGGCAGGAGGCTCTTCTGTTATTACCGCGCCCTGTACGGGCAGTACCCGAGGCGGTTCATGGCGTGCATGCTCGACCTGACCGCAGACGGCCCGGTGGTGTCACCGCTGGTGTTCCTGAGATTCCTGCGGCAGCGAATTCCCGTCACCGAACAGGTCTTCTCCGCCCGCGTCCGCCCGTTTGAGAGCATGACGGAGGCCGTGCGTCTGCTCGGCAGTGGCCAATATGGTCCTGGACAGCTGTTTGAGCAGGCAGGTTATGCGGTTATCTCCTGCCAGACATCCCGCGGCATCCTGGAGTTCTCTGTCCGGCGGCCGGACGTCCCCCCTGATGCTGCACCATTTCAACCGCCTGGCGGACAGCTCGGAACGTGCCGACCTGCTAGACCAGGGGTAGCTACAGCCGACCTGCCGAACGCGATGCAACTATAATGGTTACATGTCTGTGAGCCTGACGATACGCGACCTGCCGGAAGCAACCCGGGACATGCTCAGGCAGCGGGCCGAGGCTAGGCGCCAGTCGCTCAATTCCTACATCGTGGACCTGCTTGAGCGCGAAGCGGGGCTGCCCACGATGAGCGAGTGGGCGGACATGGTGGAAACGCGTGCCCGCCTGGCCGGTTCCAGCGATGCCGCGGTCGAGGCCGTGCGCGAGCTCCGGGACGCCGTGTGAGCGTGTCGGTCGTCGACGCGTCCGCGATCGTGGCGTTCCTGGCGTTCGATAACCCGCGCGGCAGGCACGTCGGCGCCCGGCTGCGCAAAGGGGACGCGTTTTACGCGCCGACGATCCTTGACTATGAGGTCCTGGGAGCGCTGCGGGGGCTGGCGCGCAAGGACGACCGCCTCGATGACAGCTACGTCGTGGAATGTATCCGAGATCTTGAGCTGCTGCCGGTGCGCCGTGAGGACATCGCGCCGCTGCGCCGTCGGATCTGGGGACTTCGGCACAATCTCACCGTCTATGACGCCGCCTACGTCGCCCTGGCGGAGAGGCTCAACGCCACGCTGGTGACATGCGACGAGAAGTTCGCACGCAGCACCGGAGTCGGGTGCCAGATCGAAACGATCATCTGACAGCCGCGCTCTTGGCTGGCGGAACACCGATATGGCCGTTGGCTCAGACACCGGGTCTGGCGCGGGCAGGCGGGCACGCCTATGCCGGACATCACCTGATAGCGGGCAGGGAGCCGCCCATGACAACCCCGCATGCCAGACGACCACAGATCCCGCCCAGCCCTGCCTGCAGCCCGGCAGCGATCCGCGCCGTGCTCGCCGCCAGCGCCGACACCGCCGTGCTGCAAAGCTATGATTAGGATCTGGACGCCGCATACGAGCAGGCCCGTCAGCACGGCGACCTGACACCCCTGGCAGGCACCGGCGGGCCGCCGCCCGGCCAGCGGATGACGCGGCAGGAAGTCCGTACCCGGCACGGCATCTGACCGGTGTACCGGTGGGAGCCGGACCGCCCGGCCCAGTAGGAACTCGCCGCACTCAGCCCAGCAGCACGGGCAGCGCTCGCCACCTTCATGGACGCCGTCGTCATCGGCCGGCCCGCTCCAGTACCAGCGACACGCCGGCGAGCGCAACCCGCCCGCGCCACTGCGCACCCTGCACTTCGGACCGCACCACGAGGGACTGGTCACGTTCCTCGTCTATCCTCCCGACGACCTCGTGCTCGTCGTCAGAATCCAATGGCTCGGAGACTGACCGATCATCTGCCGCTCATGCATGAATAGCGAAGGTTAGGTGGGACGCGTAACCACCCGGCCACCTGCATGGTGATTCGCTTGTGTCGCGTCCGGCGACGATCGTGAAGGCCAGCTTCGCGGAGGCCGCCGATCTAATCAGGTAACGGAAGACCGTCCCTGCAACGGAAGACTGCTCGAGTCCAGACGACGACAGGGACCACGTCGCGCGATCGGGAGAGCTCTACCGGATACGGCGGGCGGGCAAACGCGGTACCGACGGCAACAGTGACGAAGGCCGACGGCGGGCCCGCATTTATCGCCGGGCCCGCCTCGGAAGCGCCGACCTAAGACCCAGTCTGGTCATCCGGTAACTACCAGGTCATCGCGGACATTCTTGACGCCCGCGCCCCGCCAGGCGGCGTCGATGACCGCGTCGTGCTCGGTCCAGTTCAAGACGCTGCCGGTGAGGGTGATGGTGCCGTCGCTGGCGCCCACCTGGATGTCGCTGTCGCCGGGCAGCAGCCCGTACCGGAACAGGGCGTCTTGCACCAGCTCAGTCACGCCTTCGGACTGGATGTCGGTGAAGATCTCGATGTCGTCCGCGATGCCGCGCACCCCGGTCAGCCCGGCGACAGACCGCTCCGCCTCGTCCCGCTGGAACCGGTTGCCCACCATGCCGGTCAGCCAGACATTGCCGTCGCTGGCGCTGGCCTCGACGGTGCCGGGCACGGTGACGGTCAGCGCGAGCGCGTTGTTGGCAGCCGTGGTCAGCATCGGGTCATCGCGGTAGTCGGCCATCGGCAGGTCCACCATCAGGTGGTTATGCACCCTGGTGACGCCCTGAACCCGCTTGGCCGCCGCCGCCGCATGCAGATACTGCGGGTAGCTGGGAACCGAGCCGTTCAGCGCCACGTCCCCGTTCATGTTCTTGACAGAGATGCCCGACGTGTCGACCAACGGGTCGAAGTTCGAGTTCTCTCTGCACTGCCTCGCGGATGTCCTTGCTCATCTGAGCCGCTTGGCGTGGGCTCTTCGATGCCACGGCCAGGTCCCCTCCTCGCCATAGGCTGCTGGTTTCCCGTCTACTCCTCGCTGCAGGATCTACCCGCGGGCAGGAGCCGCTAGTCCTGACAGTTCGCCTTGGCGCGCCGTGTTCGGGCGCTGACCGGTTCGCGACTCCGCCTGCCTGCAGTTGATGCGCTACTACCGGGCGAGCGCACCGCTCTGCTGAGAGCGCGGCCGAGACAGTGCTTAGCCGGTCCGGCCCAGGGCCGCAGGATCGCCTAAGGTGACTTGTCTCTAAGCGGCCTCGCCGCGAGGCCTTGCCACTGTCGGGAACCAGTAACAGCGGCTCGCTCATCACTGCCAAGCGCCGATCTCTGGCAGCGTGAGGGCTGCTATGCGTTCGGCTTCGGCTGCGGGGACGCCGAGCATCCGCAGAATAGCCTCGGCGAGGCGGTCGACGATTGCCTCGTCGGTGTCGTCGGGGTGGCGCTCGAGCTGGCGGAGGAGGCCCAGTAGGCCGCCGGCCACGGCGCTGAGGGCAATCTCGGCGTCCGGGACGGTGAAGCGGCCGGTAGCCTGGCCGGCCTTAATGTCGCGAAGGGCCCTGGGCGCGAGTCCGGTCGGAGCATCGAGCACATTCAGCCCGGTGCCGGTGAGGAACCGGGCCATGTCCGGGTGGGTCCAGCCGAGCCTCCCGGAAATCCGGAATGACGTGGCAAATACCTCGGCCGGGTCTGCGATGCCCGCGCAGGCCCGGTCGATCAGCTGTCCCCAGCGTTCCATTACCTCAGCGGACGCTGTCGCAAAGAGCTGATCCTTGCTGTCGAAGTGGTTGTAGAACGACCCGAATCCGATGTCGGCCGCTTCAGTGATCTCCTGGATGCTCGCCCGGTCCCCGCGGCCCTCGGCGATGAGGTGCACTGCAGCGTCGACTAGCGCCTGCCGGGTACGTGCCTTCCGCCGGTCCAGCCGCGAAGGCCGGGGCGTCTGGGCCAGCGCCGCGTCCGTCATGTGCTCCCTCCTCAGAGCTGGGGCCAGCACGCATGCTGGCGATGTCACGATGCCAGCGCCGCATCGGCCACGGAGGTGACCCATCCCGGCATCAGTTCAGAGGCGCAATCATTACTGATTACTAGCAACAGAACTGATCTTACCAGCTGTGGGATGGTTCGGTGCTCGAGGTCGTCCTGATGCACGCGGGACCTGCCAGGCCGGGCACATTGTCGGCGAGGCGGCGGAGGCTAGCTACCGCCGCCTGGCGCCAGCCAGCATGCGGCCAGGCCGCAAGCGCTGCTCTGGTAGCCAGAAGCGGTACGGGCCGGGATCTCTTCCGGGCGCGGCTGATGCGCTGCTGTCGTCGGTCGCCCAGCTTGATGACCTGCACGAGACTGCGAGCGCCGCAGGACAGGCCGGCCGCATGATCAGGCGCTGCTCAGCTACTTCAGCAGGGCTGCGTCCTTTTAGTTGCTCCGCTGGCGCACTGCGCGGCCAGCGCTTGACACCGCCCCCATCATGACTGATGATAGATGACAATATTGATCTCAAGGTCATTTTTGGGAGCCGCAGAATGATCACGTCGGCACGCCAGAGCCGTCCCGAAGCCAGCCAAAATCGGCCGCGAGCCGAGGACCGGCCGAGCACGCTGCGCATGGGCGCTGAAGGACTGGCCGGAGCGGCACTGCCCGGTCACGCAACCCGCTCGTCAGGGTCGAACGGGGACTTTGGCTTGCGCCCAGCGGCGCGGCGCTGGGTTCGGCCCCGCCTTCGACCTGGACATGACACGGCTCGCACGTCCCGAGGGGAGCTGCAGGCCGCGACGCGTCTTGTTACGGCAGGGCAGGCCGGCCAGCGCGACAAACTGAGGGGGTTGTGATGTTTGCTGCTCTGTCGGTGCTCCTGCTAATCGGTTGCCTGCTGCCAGCCGCCGCCAAGCTGGCGGGTCACCCAAGAATGCAGGAGTCAGCCCGGCATTTCGGGATATCTTGGCAGCAGTATCGGCTCATCGGCGCGGCGGAGCTGGCCGCGGCAGCAGGAGTCCTCGCCGGCCTGTGGTGGCATCTGCTCGGCGTGGCGGCAGCCACGGGGATGGCGATCCTGCTCGTGGGTGCCCTGATCGCACACAGGCGAGCGGGAGACCATGGTAAGGACATCGCGCCCGCCCTGATCACCCTGCTCATCGCCATCGGCTACCTGATAGCTGCTTTGGCCTGACAGCGGCCAGTTTGCGCCGGCCGCCATGGCAGCGCCGGACTGCGCACGGGAAGCCGGGTTGGTACGGCGGGAACGGCGAGATGGCCGGGATGATCTACCGCTCCCTCCTGCCGGCCGGGCTTCGGATTAGCCATGCCGACGGCATCGCCAGCGCGGCGAGTGTCGTCAGCGCGGCTGGACCAGCCGGAAGACGGCACGCGCAGCCGCCCGCTGGACGCCTTGCGCGATTCGCTCGCGCGGGGATGACCTGGCTTCTGCCGTCGGAGTGCGGCCAAGTCTCGGCAACAGCGCCGGCGTTTCCTGCCTGGATTGCGATCCTCGTCTCCGGCGGCATGCGGTAGGCATCAAGGCCGGCCGCGAAGTCGAAGTACTGCACAGCAGAAGCCAGCGCGAAGGGCGAGTCGCTGCCGAAGAGGACGCGTTCCGGCCGTGCCAAGGCGAGCAGTGCCGGAAGGGCTGACGGGCTCGAGGGCAGCGCGGTGTCGAAGTAGAAGGAGCGGAACTGCTCCAGGAAATCCAGTGTCGGACTGCCGGTCTCGGCGGCGAGCGACATGGCGAGCCGGTGTGCGGCATAGGGGGACGAAGCCTCCGGCATGGCTGAGGACGAACCGTATCCGCGCGTAGCGCGTGATGATGCCGTTGCGGACGAGCAGGTAAGCGGCTCGTGTCGTGTCGAGCAGGAAGTCGGTCGCGAAGGGCGGGACGCCCGGCACCTCGGGGCCTGGGAGCGCGGCCGGGTGGACGAGCACTACCGCCGAGCGGGCGTCGCGGTCCGAATTCCGACGAGGTCCATAAGCGACAACGCGCCGTCCAGGCTCCAGCCGCATCCGGGTCGGCTGTCATGGGACACCCTCCTTAGGCCGGGCTCCGGGTTGTATCAGTTTGACGTCCCAGGATGCGGCCGAGCGCACGTGCGAGCTCGCCGCGCGGGTCCTCGGAAGCAGTCATATGCCGCCAGGCGATGAAGCGGTCCGGGCGTACCAGGATCGCTCCGTCAGCGGTGATTTCCCGGTGCCGCAGCCAGGTGCACCGCGGGTCGAAGAGGTCGCCGTCGAGGTGGCCGATGCGGACGGCGTCCAGCGGGAGGCCGGTGTCTGCCGCGAGCTGGCGGGCCGCGCCGCACCACGCGCCGCCGTCCTCGCCGGCGATGAGCAGGAAGCGGCCGGGCGCGACAAGGTCCTTGATCGGCCGTCTGCGGCCGTCCTCGTCATCCACCCAGGCGTGCGGCAGCGGGCTGCCCGGCCTGGTGCCGGGCTGGTATATGCGGATGTCGTCGAGCGGGACCTGCTCGGCGGTTCCGTCGGGAACGATCGCAGCGGACGAGTAGCGGAATCCGTACTCGACGTTCAGCTCGCTGAACTCCATCGACTGCGCGCGCATCGCCCGCAGTGCCGCTGACCGGTGCGCGGCGTCCTCGGGCAGGCCGCTCCACATCCGCCGGAGCTGCGTCATGTTCTGCGCCGGCGAGTTCTCCGGCGCGACCCCGAGAGCCGCGGCGATCCCGAAGTGGTTCATCGCGTTCTCCAGGGATCGTTGCGCGTTGCGGTCGTCGACCGGGCGGCGCTCGTCCGCGTAGGTGTCGAGTAGGGCCGGTGACGCGTGACCGGCTAGGACGAGCGCGAGTTTCCAGCACAGGTTGTGCGCGTCGTGGATCGCGCTTGTCAGCCCCAGCCCGCCAGTGGGCGGATGGCGGTGTGCGGCGTCGCCGAGCAGGAAGACTCGGCCGGCGCGGAACGAGGACGCCATGACGGCGTCGACCGACCACCGGGTGATCTTGTGGATCTTCATCGGGTGATCGGCCAGGCCGAGCGCACGGCGAGCATCTGTCTCCACTTCGGCGTCGGACTGGGCGCGCGGATCGCCGACCGGGTAGTTGAGATGAATCACCCACTCCTCCGACTGCGGGCCCCAGCTCTCGGGCCCCATCGGGACCAGGACCACCAGGGTGCCGGCCTGCGGCGAGAAGATCCACCGGATCAGCACGTCGGGGTCCGGGGCCCAGGCCGACAGATCTGCCGTGACATGGAGCGTCGCGGTCTGGGTAACCACCCCGAGCCCCTCATAGCCGACGCCGATAAGCCCGGCCACGGTCCGGCCGCCGTCGGCCCCGGCCAGGTACTGGCAGGCCACGGTGTAGGTACGAGCCGAGGCGTTGTCGCGGATCGTCGCGTGCACGCCCTCGTCGTCTTGCTTCAGGCCGATGAGCTCGTGACCGAACCGGATCGCGCCCGGCGACAGCTCCTCTGCGCGCTGCTTGAGCACGGGCTCGAGGCGGATCTGCGGAAGGTTGAGCTGCCGGCAGGCGCTGGCCGCCCGCCAGTTCTCGTCCGCGCCGCCCGCTCCCCAGCTCTCCAGCCGGGCCAGCCGCCGCCCGTACTCCTCAGCCGGCCCGGCGAAGCCCGCGTAGTACGCGGTCGCCGCCATGCTGGCGGCCGGGGTGCTGCGCCGCTCGATCTCCGCGGCGACTCCCGCATCCTCGAGCACCTCCATCGCCCGCTGGTTCAGCACATGCGCCTTGGGCAGGTCGGAGGTCTGCGGGCGTGCGCTGACCAGCAGATGCCGGACGCCCTGGCCGGCGAGCAGCATCGACGCGGTAAGCCCGGCCCCGCCGCCTCCCACGATCAGGACCGGAACTTCCTCATCGACCTGAACCGATGTCTGCATAGCGTCACTCCTTCGTCAGCTGAACGGCAACGTCTCGCGGCGGCACGGCAGCCGCTCACATCTTTCTGGCGCCTTTGGCCGGCATGATCACTCAGCGGGCCAGCGCGGCAATCAGATAGGCGTCTGCGATGACCGCTGCCGCCACGGCAGGCGCCATCGTCTTGATGTCATCGCGCGCTCTGCGGTGGGCGGCCAGGGCGGCGGCAAGAAGCAATGTCATGCCGGACGCGGCGGCTATGCCGAGCGAATGCAGCTAGCTCAGACACGCTGATCAGCCGGTACCGGGCCCACGGGATGCCGAAAGTGCGCGGCTGACTCCCGGACGACGGGGGCGCCCGCGAGTTTCGCGCTGGCCGGGATGACGCTGGCGAGAATGAGCAGCAGCGAGACGGTGACGAGCATGGAGTTCTCCCGGATCAGCGGCCGGTGTGCCCGGCAGGGTCAGGACGGATGGCGATGCGCGCTAGCTGCGGGCCGCGCTCCTGCGTGCGGCCTGATCGGCCATGGCACCACGGGCAGCCGGCGTCCGGCCGCGACCGCGGCGATCACCCGGTCCGGGCGGACGAGGATGGCCAGCGCCGGATCGGCGATCAGCGCCTGCATCGGGCGGGGCGGTTCGCCGTCGGTCAGTTGGACGTCGATCCAGCGGTCTGCTGGCGCGGTGGTGAGCTGGCCTGCCGGCCGGCGCGGCGACCGGGCGCACGCGGAGCAGCTGGATGCCGTACATGTCGCACAGGTCCGCCAGTGCCGCCTCGGGCTGACGGGCGGTCAGCACGGTGGTCCGGCCCGCCAGGATCTCCTCTAGCCGCACTGGCGCGGAACCGGGCACGCAAACCCCCGGGTTCGGGATCAGGCTGCCCGGCCGGATCCGCGTACCAGGCCGCACTTGCAGCTGCCGGATGCCGGGCCGCAGCGCGCCGGCTTTCAGCCGTGGCGTCGCCGTGGCAGCGAGGGCGTCGCGGACCGGCGCGATGCGCACGGCGGCGGCGAGCGCGACCCGGCGGACGGCAGCGGCCCGGTCCTGGCCGCCGGTCATCGTCCAGCCGATCATGACGGCTTTCTTCACCATCGCGCGGGCGTGTGGCCGGCGCTCGGCGTCGTAGCTGTCCAGCAGGCCCTCCCCGGACCGGCCGGTGAGCACGTCCGCGATCTTCCACGCCAGGTTGCCGGCGTCGCGCAGCCCGGCGGCCAGGCCCTGGCCGATGAACGGCGGGGTCAGGTGCGCGGCGTCACCGAGCAGGAACACCCGCCCGGCGCGGAAGCTGGAGGCTAGCCTCGCCCGGAAGACATAGCTGGCGCTGCGGGTGATCTCCAGGCCATCCAGGTCCGACTTGCCGGTCCAGGGCGCCAGCAGCCTGCCGAGCTCGGCGGGGGCGAGCAGGGCGGATTCGTCCTCGCCGTCGCGCAGCTGGAACTCCCAGCGGTACCGGTCGCCGGTGACCTGCATGAAGGTTGCCGCCCGGGCCGGGTCGCAAACCTGCTCCACGCCGTCCCAGGTATCGAGGCCGCCGGCCACCCGGATGTCGATCACCAGCCAGCGCTCGGTGAAGCCGAGGTCCTCCATGGTGATCCCGGCCAGGTCCCGGACCGTGCTGCCGGCCCCGTCGCAGCCCAGCACGAAGCTGCCCGCGAACTCGCGTTCCCGCCCGGCGGCCCCGGTCCGCGCCGTCACGGTGACAGGCGATGAACCGGCTGCGCCGGCCGGGTCGCAGGAGCCCGACGACCTCCGCCGTCCGGTGCAGGGTGATGAGCGGGTGGCTGGCTGCCCGGCCTGAGCAGCAGTTCCTCCAGGTCGGGCTGATGGAACATGTTGGCCTGCGGGACGCCGTGCACCCCGGACGCGGCCCGGCCTAGCTCGGCCATGACCTGATGCCGGGCGTCGAGCAGCCGCAGGCCGCTGCACGGCCGGGACCGGGCGAGGAATTCCTCGCCGACGCCGGCCCGCGACAGCGTTCCGATCACCTCGTCGTCCAGGTGCACGGCCCGCGGCAGCGCGTGCGGGCTCGGCGTGCCGTTCGAGCATGATGACGCCGATCCCGGCGTCGGCCAGCAGCAGCGCTGCCGTGGTGCCGACCGGGCCGGCGCCCACGACGATGACCGGTCCGGATGGCTGTCCTCCTGCGGCACCGCTCACTGCTAGCTCCCGGCCGCGACGGTGAGCGGCGGACCGGTCAGGGCCGGCCGCGCTTGTCCGGGGTCGGCGCCGGGCACGGTGACGACGATGCCGCCGTCCCCGGGCGTCACGGTGGGCTCGGCAGCGGCCCGGACGCCTGCGCGGCGCAGCGCCTCGGCCGACGGCGCGCCGGGCGGCGTCGGCGGCGAGCGCGGGCTTGAAGTGCTTGCCGACGGCGGTGACCGGGATGGCCGGGATGGCGTAGATCCGCCTCGGCCGTGCGGCCGGCTCGCCGATCGTCCTCGCAGCCCACTCGAGCAGCACGGCCTCGTCGAACGCGCCGGGATCGGCCGGGACAACGTAGGCGACGGGCACCTCGCCCGCGTGGGCGTCCGGTGATCCGACAGCCGCCGCTGCCCTGACGCCAGGGTGCTCGAGCAGCGCTTCCTCGATCACGCGCGGGTCGATGTTGTGCCCGCCCCGGATGATCAGGTCCTTGGCCCGGCCGGTGAGGTAGACGTAGCCGTCAGCGTCGACGCGGCCCAGGTCGCCGGTGTCCAGCCAGCCGTCGCGGACCGTGTCGCCCTGGCTCACTCGCGGGCCGCCGTCGCGCGGGTCGGTGACGTATCCGGCGAACACTGCGGGCCCGCTGATCACGAGCACACCGGGCTCGCCCGGCGCGCAATCCTGCCAGGATCCGTCGGCGCCGACGCGGACCGCCTTGACCTGCTGGCCGGGCAGCACCTGGCCGACCGATCCGGGCCGGTCTGCGCCCGGCCGGTTCCAGGTGCTGGCGCAGGTCGCCTCGGTGAGCCCGTAACCCTCGAGCAGCCGCTGCCCGGTGTGCCGGGCGAAGCGTTCGCGGACCGCCGCCGGCAGCGGGGAGGCACCGACGATCGGGATGCGCAGGGAGCTGATGTCGGCGTCGACCGGGACCTGGGCCAGGGCGCCGTAGACGGTGGGAACGGCGGACATCGCCGCGATCTGATAATGCTCGACCAGCTGCCAGAACCGCTGGTAGAGCGCCGGGTCCCGGTAGCCGGCCGGCCCCGGCCAGACGACCCGGGTCCCGTTCAGCAGCGGCGCGATGCACGTCACGATCAGTGCGTTGACGTGGAACAGCGGCAGGCCCGCCAGGACGCCCTCACCCGGCGCCAGGCCGGCCGACTCCGCGATCCCCCGGGCGCAGGCGACCTGGCTGGCATGGGTGTGGGCGGCGATCTTCGGCGCTCCGGTGGTCCCGCCGGTGTGCACGAACGCGGCCAGATCGCCGGCCGCGGGACTGCGGGTCCCGGCGAGGTCGTCATCAGGCTGGCCGTCGGCCAGCTCTGCCAGGTACCGGGCGGCCAGGCCCGGCTTGGCGTCCAGGACGGGCGGCTGGCCGGTCGCGCCGTCCGGCCGGAGCGCGATGATCGCGCGCATCCCGGCCTGCCGGGCCACGCCGGTCAGCCGCTGCCAGAGTTCCGGGTCCGCCTCCGGCCCGGCCGCGATAAGCACCTGCGACCCGGTGCGGCGGATCAGCCCGGCGATCCGCTCGGCGCCGAGGGCCGGGTTGACGGGGGCCGCGATCCCGGCCGCTTGCGCGGCCAGGGTCGCGGCGAGCAGCCCGGAGGAGTTCGGGCCGCACAGCGTGACCGCGTCGGCCCGGCGGACGCCCAGGGCGGCCAGGCCGTTGGCGATCCGGGTCACCGCTCCAGCCAGGTCGGCATAGGTCAGGGCCAGGCAGCGCCGGTGGTCTGCCGGGTCGGGGATCCACTGGGTCGCGATAGCGTCCGGCCAGGTCCGCGCGGCCTGCCGGAGCAGCTCGTAAGTCGACTCCTGCCTGGCAGGCGAGGGCATGGTCATGATGTCTTCCCGATGACGGTGCTGCGCTGCGTCCCGAGGTCGAGCTCGCCGTCGGGGCCGACGATGCCGGCGGTGATCACGTCGCCGTCGCGCAGATAGCGGGGATTGCTCGCCTGCCGCCGGAAGAACAGCTTCCACTTGGTCGCCGGCGGCAGCAGGCCGGCCAGCTTCTCGATCGGCCTTGGGCGGTGCCTGCAGCGCGGTGCCGCCAGGCGTGCCGGTCAGCAGCAGATCGCCAGGGGCCAGCGGCTGGAACTTCGACAGCGCGGTCAGCGCCCGGGCGGGCGGGACGATCATGTCAGTGGCCACGGCATCCTGGCGGACCTCCCCGTTGACGCGCAGCGTGAGCCGCAGCGTGCCGAGCCGGACCAGGTCCGCCGCATCGACCAGGATCAGCCATGGCCCGGCCGGGGTGAAGGTGGGGTAGGACTTGGCCTCGTAGAACTGGGTCTTTGTCAGCTGGATCTGCCGGGCGCTGACGTCGTTGGCCACCACCAGGGCTGCCACGAACTGATGCAGGGTGGCGTCGGACACGGTGCTGCCGACCGGCAGGTCCGCGCCCATGACCAGGCCGAGCTCGACCTCGTAGTCGAGGAACCCGACGCCGTCCGGGCGGATGATGTCACCGTAGGGCCCGGTCAGCGAGTGCGAGCTCTTGCGGAAGAAGACCGGCGGGAGCTTGTCCGGGTCGAATCCGGACTCGATCGCGTGCGAGCGGTAGTTCACCGCCTGCGCCACGACCCGGGCCGGCGCCGTGACCGGGCTCAGCAGGTCCAGCGACCGGCCGGCACCGCCAGTTGCGGATCCGCGGCGGCTGCGGCGCGCGCCGCCTCGACGGCGGCAGCTTAGGGCGTCCCTGTCCGCCAGCAGCGCACCGGTCGCAGGCGCCTCGAGGCCGAGCCGGACAAGGCCAGCCGGCGTGTCGACCCACCAGCCGTCCGCAGTACGGGCCAGCCGGGTGCTCATGAGCTCATCGCCTTCACCAGCCCGCGCAGGGTGGGCAGGTCAATCTCGTTGCCCTGCTCCCGCAAAGACCGGATCGCGGCGATGACCATAGCCGGGTCCCGGGCGCCGGTGAACTCGGCGGTCGCTTTCGGCCCCCACTGGGCCAGGCCGCTGACCGACAGCGGCGCCCAGCCTGGCGGCACCGAGGAGTCGAACACGTCTCCGTCGGCATAGTGCTCGAACATCAGCCGGTCGGTGTCCCGCCAGTAGTCGAAGATCTGGCTGCCCTGGATGTGCCGGCCGATGCCCCACGAGTGCCGGTAGCCGTGAGAGAGCAGGTACTGCCCGCTTGCGGCGACCTCGTCCAGGTCGGTGAGCTGGTAGGCGGAGTGGACGTAGCCGGTGTGCGGCTGCAGCAGCATCGCCAGGGTGTGGTGGTCGGTCGGCACGCTGCCCTGATCGCACCGGATGAACGCCATGACGGGTCCGCGGCCGCGCTGGCCGTCCAGGTAGCAGAAGTCGCTCACGATCAGCCCGAGCGTGTCCAGGTACCAGTCCAGCGCCGCCTGGAACCGGGTGGTTCCCAGCACGACGTGGCCGAGCCGCTCGATCTCGGCCGGCCGGTGCTCCAGGCGCTGGGCGGCGTTCACCCGGACCGGCGCCGGCCCGAAGTTCAGCGGCAGCGGGCCGCGCTCCGGCAACGCGGGCTGCTCGGGGACGCCGAACGTGACGCGGACCGGAAGGCCGCTCGGGTCGCGCAGTTCGACCGCGTGCCCGCCCCGATACCCGGTCACGTCCGTGCCAGTCCCGCGGGCCAGCCGGTCAAGATCCTCGCGCGCGGCGGCCTGGAACGCCGGCCCGGTGAAGCGCGGCCTCGGGCCGGGCCGGATGACCAGGCATGGAGCCGCGGCCTGACGGCCCCGCAGCACCAGAGCCTCGGGCGAGCGGTCGGCGACGGTGAACCCGAAATCAGTGAGGAACTTCTCGGCCTTGCTCAGGTCTGGCTTCTCGAACTCCAGCCAGGCCAGCCCGGCCACCTTGATGAGCGGATCGCGCGAGCGGCCCGGATGCTCGTCGCGCCGCGCCCCGTCCTCGCTGTGCAGCGCGCGGTGCGGATCCTGGCCCTGACTCTGCGTGGCCGGCGAGCCGGACCGGCTGCCCTGCGTGACCATGGTCGCTCCCTTCGCCGGATTCATGCATGGCCGCATCAATATTGATGACTAGTATCAGTTATGATTTTCGGATCGTCAAGGTTCATCCTGGCTGCCCCGCCGACCGCGTGAGCATGCGAGCGCGAGGCGGCTGCCACGATCAGTTCTGTCACCAGACGCAGGAATGCGCCAGGACAGCAATCGCGGCCCTACACCGGCTGGCCGTCCTGAAAGCGCGCGCTAGCGCCGGGTATCCACGTAGAGGAGCAGACAGTCGGGCCGCAGGCTCGCCGGAGGGCGAATGCCAGGTCAGCGCAGATCCGGACGAGGTAGGAATGCCTCCTCCGCCGCCAGTCATCGCCCGCTGACCTGCAAGCTGCTGCTGCGCCGGGCAGTCGTTGTGGCCGTCGCCGGCCTGGTCATTTACCTGCTGCTGCCGAAGCTGACCCAGGTGCTGGCCTCGTGGCCGCGCCTGGCCGGCCTCGCCCCGGCCTGGATGGTGCTGGCGCTGGCCGCCGAGGTGGCCTCCTTTGCATGCTACTTCGGCCTCCAGCGCGCGGGGCTGCGGACCAGCGCGTGGTTCCCATTGGTAACCGCGGGCCTGACGGGGAACGCCGTCAGCGGCCTCCTGCCCGGCGGGTCGGCGGCTGGCGCCACGCTCCAGTTCGAGATGCTCTCAGCCGCGGGGCTGGACACCGATAGCACGGTCAGCGGCCTTGCGGCCATCTCGCTCATCAACGTGGCTGCCCTGCTCGCCCTGCCGCTGCTGGCCCTCCCGGCGATGCTGGCCGGCATCGCGGCCAGTCCCGGCCTCGTGCACGCCGGTCTTGTCGGCGTCGCGGGCTTTGTCCTGCTCGCCGCGGCTGGCGGCGTCGTCCTGCACGCCGACTGGCCGCTGCGCGGCCTGGCACGCGCCGTTCAGAGCCTGCACAACCACGTCTTCGCGCGCCACCGTCAGCCGGTGACGGGGCTGGACAAGCGGTTCCTGGCCGACCGGGACTCGGTCCGGGAGGTCCTGGGACGCCGCTGGCGCCAGGCGCTGCTGCTGACCACAGGCCGGATCGGCTTCGACTTCGGCTGCCTGCTGGGCGCCCTGCGCGCAACCGGCGCTCACCCTCAGCCATCGCTTGCATTGCTGGCATATGCGGCGGCCAATATCGTCGCCCTGATCCCCCTGACGCCCGGCGGCCTCGGCATCGTGGAAGCCAGCCTTGCCAGCCTCCTCGTCCTCGCGGGCGTGCCCAGTAGTTCGGCGTTCGTGGCCACCCTGGCCTACCGGCTGTTCGCCTACTGGCTGCCGGTCCTGGCCGGCGGCTGGCCTACCTGATGTTCCGCCATCGCTATGGCGCAGCGTGGCGGCGATCGTCACCTCATCAAGCCGGCAAGTAGCGCATCCCGGATGTCCCGCCGGTCCCTGGCTCCGGGTCAGGATTGGCCGGCAGATTCATGATGGCTGCTCGTCGCTGACGGGTATCGCTCACTGAATAAAGTACGGCGGGCTGACTCCCAGCGACGACGATTCCTGGGGGGACGAGATGAGCGTCAGAAGCACCACCAAGGTGGAGTCCGGGCCGATGCAGCTGGCCAGGCGGCTGACCGGGCCGTGGTGGGCATTCCTGCTCGCAGGGATCGCCTGGGTCCTCATCTCAGTCATCATCCTGCGCTTCAACATCGCCTCAGTGGCGACCATCGGCATCCTGCTCGGGGCGCTGTTCCTGCTCTCCGCGGTGGAGGAGTTCGTGATCGCAGCGGTCCGGCCCGGGTGGGGGTGGGCGCACGCGCTGCTCGGCATCTTGTTCATCGGCGGCGCGATATGGTCATTCATGACGCCCTACGGGGCGTTCTGGGCCCTTGCGTCTGTCCTCGGCATCCTGCTCGTCTTGGCCGGCACGGTGCACATCATCACCGCGATCTACAGCAGGGTCCTCAACGACGCGTGGTGGTTCGGCGTCATCGGCGGGCTGCTGGAAGTCTTCATCGGCTTCTGGGTCTCCGCGCAGTCGTTCCGCGCGCAGGCGGTCTTCCTGATCATCTGGGCCGGCCTGCTCGCGCTGTTCCGCGGCATCTTCGAGATCGTGCTGGCGTTCGAGATGCGCGCCGCGCAGTCGCAGCTGGAGAGTTCAGCTCCCGGCCGGGCACCAGCAAGGCGCTAGTTACCGGTGCCGGATGGCGGTGAGCCATCGGGTGCGGTTTCCCGCCACAGGTCCCGGATGACGGCCTGAAGCGCTGCGGCAGTCGGAATCGCCAGCAGCGCCGCCACGAGACCTCCGAAAACTCCGCCTAGCCAGCCGCCAATGGACGCCCCGACCAGAACCGAGACCAGGACAAACAGCGGGCTGACTCGCACCGTCTTGCTCATGACAACCGGATTGAGCACGTGGTTCTCGATCTGGGTGTACACGACGAAGACAACTGCGGTGACGATGCCCGCCGTCAGCGAATGGGCCACAGCGAACAGCACCGTCGGGATCCCTGCGAGCGCGCCGCCCACTGCCGGCAGGAAGTCGACAAGCGCTACCCAGAGTCCCCACAGATACGGGAACGGGACGCCCAGGATTAGCAGCGTGATGAACACGACGACGCCGGCGATCAGCGATGTAAGGCAATTGCCCGACATATAGCCGGCGGCCGCGCGACTGGCCTCGTCGGCAAGCCGGGAGAATTTTCCGGCGTGGACGGGCGACATCCCGTTTAGTATCCCGCGCATCAGCGCGGGCCCCTCCAGGAGCAAGAGCACGACCAGCGCGAAGACCGTCGCCAGCGCCGCGACCAGCGATGCGGCGCCCTTACCCACGGTCAGGGCCGGCCTGGCCAGATCCTGGCCGAATCTGACGAGCTTTGCTTCATTACGCCGGACCCACGCTGCGACGTGGTACTGGCGCACGAGATGACCAGCCCAGCCCCGGCCGTGCTCAGCCCGGGCGACATACCCGGGCATGGCGTGGGCCAGATGAGCGATCCCGTGCGAGAGCGGATAACCGAATGCTGCCGCCAGGCCAGCAAACACCAGCACCAGGAGCACTGTCACGACAAAGACTGCCATACCACGGCGCCGGATCCCCCGGCGCTGCAGGCCAGCGACCAGAGGGTTCAACAGCACCGCGGAAAAGCCCGCGATCAGCAGCAGCAAGACAACGTCGCGCAGCCGGTAAAGCAGCTTTCCGGCCAGGTAGGTTGCGGCGACGACGGCCACCGTCGCGATGATTGCCTGCAACGGAATGCCCTTGGCATTGGCACCAGCCCAGAACCTTTCCGCCCGGGAGGCTGGCCGCCGATCCTTCCCCACGCAGCCATCATGACAAGCACGGCTGACCAGCCCGCAGGCGGCTTGCTGCGGGTCCGGCGCCGCCTCTTCGTTCTCCCGGCTGACCGCGCTGCGCAGGATGCGCTAGTCGATCTAGGGACGAAGCCGCCTGCGTGCGCGAGAATGAACTTGAGCCCGTCGTATTTCTTCGTCGCGCCCGAGAGGATCAGGCTGATCGCAGCGCGTGTGCTGTCGAGCCCGTTGCGGGCGCGCCTTTGGCAGCGCGTTCCCGGGACGCACCTGGCCGCCGAGATGCCCGCCCTGGACGGGTTGGCCCCTGTCGGCCCAGGATCCGCACGCCGGAGCGTTTTCTCCACGACGCCCGCTACTTCACAAGATTCCCGAATTCTGCCGGACGCCCGGCCGACGGCCGGGGTAGCCGAACGCGGCCCGGCCAGGCTGGCCAGGGGCGAACGGCTTTCACCCCGCATGGCGCGGGTACGCCCAGAACGTCATTCTCTGCAGGCGGGATATCGGGAAGTTGCAGGTCCGCTGCCCGGGAGAGGGGGAGATGCGGGAGGCCAGGGATATCCGCGAGGCCGTGGAAGAAGAGCTGTGCCGCGATCGCCTCCTGGACGCGGGCGCAATCAGCGTCATCAACATCGGCGGGAACGTGGCGCTCAACGGCAAGGTGCCGAGCTACCCGCAGTACTTGCAGGCAGCCGAGGCAGCACGGCGCGTCGCGGGCGCGACCAGCGTGCGCAACCACCTGCAGGTGGTACTGCCGCCAGAGGATTACCGTGACGACGCCATGCTCACCACGGCCGCCAACAACGCGCTCGCAGCCAGCGCCGCGGTGCCAGAAGGGGTCGAGGCGACCGCGAAGGATGGCAACCTCACGCTGACCGGCTCGGTAAAGTACGGCAGCCAGCGCGGGGCCGCCGAATCCGCCGTTAGCGCCCTGACAGGTGTCCGCGATGTCAGGGACCACACTGATCTGGTTTTCGACGTGGACCCCGATGATGTGAACCGGCTAGTCAGCGAGGCGCTCCGCCGCCACGCGGTGGCTCCCGGCGACAGCAGCGTGGTTGCCGTCACCAGCGGTAACACGGTCATGCTCAGCGGCCGGGTGCGGACCCAGGCACAACGTGACGCCGTGGTCGGCGCCGCATGGCGCGGACGCGCCGTCATGGCCGTCATCGATGACGCGCTCCAGATCACCGGGTGACCGCCGGCGATGGCGCACGCAAACAGAATTCGCTGCGCAGCCGCAGCCTCGGAGGGACGAGCAGGCGCGGCGAGTGAAGGCTCGCGCGGCATCGCCGGCTCACCTATCGGCGCGGCGCGGGCCATCCTCAAGGGTCAGCGTGACTGGACGTATCCGCCGACAGTCAAGGGCGCCCGTAGCCTGCCCGTCAGCGGTGCGGCAGTCGGCGATCAAGGCGATGGACAATACCCGCCGCTGCGGCGGCTGCTCGGACTGCGCCGTCCGGAGCCAACAGCGTTGCCGCTGACTCGGTCATGTCCAGCGTGGATTCGTCCTGGGATCGCGTGGCGCCCACGACGCGCCGGGGCGGCGCTCAGCCGCTGTTCGAGCGCGAGACGGATGGTCAATCCGGACATTCGCCCGTACAGCCCGCGGCGTCCATACTGCCCGGCTGGTCGACCGCCTGTGGCGCTGACCCGCTGTCATCCTTGCTGGTTTCGGGCTGCGTGCAGGACCAAGTCAGAGAGCCAACGCGGACGCCGAGGCTGCTGAGGATGACGCTCTCGTCACTCTGGGCTTCGTTTCGTGGGCGATCGAGCACACGGAGGCCGCTGTCCTCGACGCAATAGATGCCCGAAGCTGGGCAGACAGTCGGGCCGCTTTCTCTCCGACCAGCTGAGGCGGCGACCGCCACCATCCGGCGAGCGGCCGGTTCTCCGTTGCTGTGCGCCGTAGAAGGCGGGCTGAGTTCCGTGAGCATCAGTCAGTACATCCAGCCAGGACGGCAGGCAGGCCAGCGTCCCGCCCGGCGCCCGCCTGGTGCGGCAGGCAGGCCCGTGGTGGCTGATCCTGCTGACCGGGATCGCCTGGCTGATCATCACCGTGGTCGTGCTGAGGTTCTCGATTCGCCTCAGCGGCCACCATCGGCGTCCTCGTCGGTGCCGTCTTCCTGGCGGCGATCGCGGGCGAGTTCCTGCTCGCCTCGGCCGCGCTGGGGCTCGGCGCATGCCCTGCTGGACCTGCTGTTCCTCGGCGCGGCGATGCGGGCATTCGTCGATCCGCTCGGCACCCTCTGGTCCCTGTCCTCCGTCGTCGGGCTGCTGATCCTGCAGGGAGCCTTCGTGCTCATCACCTCGACCGGGTCCAGGGTGGTCAACAGCGTCGGTGGCTCGGCGTGATCTCCGGCATCCTGGAGATCCTCATCGGCTTCCGGGCCCCCCTGCAGGCGCTGCCGGCCCGCGCCGTGGCGTCAAGGACGGGCTGGTCCCCGTGGTGACGACTGGCGGCTGGTGGCCGTGGGTAAATCCAAGAGACAGAACAAAGAGAACAGCCGCCCGATGGCAGGGAGGGGGACCTGGCCGTGGCACCGAAAAGCCCGCGCGAGGCAGCTCAGAGGAATAAGGACGTCCGCCAGGCGGTCCAGAAGGAGCTGGAGTTTGACCCGCTGGTCGACGCGTCCGGCATCGCGGTCAGGAACATGAACGGCGATGTGGCGCTGAACGGCACGGTGACCAGCTACCCGCAGTACCTGCAGGCGGCCGCAGCAGCCAGGCGAGTACGGGGGGTGACCAGGGTGCATAACCACCTGATGGTGGACCTGCCGTTCGCCGACTACCGGGACGACGTGCTGCTGACCACGGATGCCAACAACGCGCTGGCGACGACTGTCAGCGTGCCGCGCAGCGTCGAGGCCAGCGCCAGCGACGGTGATGTCTGGCTGACCGGCACAGTGGACAACCGCTTTCAGCGGGACGAGGCCGAGCGCGCCGTCGCCGGGATGACCGGCGTGCGCGGCATCATCGACGACATCGAGATCTTCAGCGATCTGGAGGCGGCCAACGTGGCCGACCTGGTGCAGGGCGCCCTTGACCGATACGGGCTGCTCCCAGGTGACACCGATGTCCGGGTAGGCGCCAGCGACGGCACCGTCACCCTCACCGGCCATGTCGAAACCTGGGGCGAGCATGACGCTGTCATCGACGCCGCCTGGAGGGGCATCGGCGTCAAGAACGTCAGCGACGACCTGGTAGTCACCGGCTGACCTGATCGGCTTTCCGCACCGCTAGCCTCACGCGGGCGCTGGCAACTCTCACACAAACCGGCGGCAGGCCAGCGCCCGCTGCCGCGCCGGCCTTGGCCTGGCACGGCAGACCGCCAGTCCTGGTACCTTGCGCCGGAGATTCTTCGCCGGCCTCCCGGACCAGGTCCTGCTCGACCGGAGCCACCCGTTCCGTCGGCGGCGCGCTCGAGCAGCTCAGCCCGCTCGCGCGCGACCTCACCGGCCGACTCCGCACGATGCCGGGCCGCACCTGAGAGCGCCGCCACCCCTAGGCCCAGCGGATGGCCATGCCCCGGTTCACATCCACAGCCCGCTGGAGAAATCGAAGTAGCGCTCCACGACCGGGACTAGATCCACCTGGGGCAGCAGCATGGGAGACCTGTCACCGAGCTTCCCTGCGCGCTGCGTCCAGACTCAGCGGCCCTGTCCGCCGCGCTGCTCAACTGCCCGGCCGCCATTCACGCGCCGACCCGTCCTGGGCTGGGTACATAACAGCTGCCGGGCGCAAGCACCTCTGGGTTTCCGAGCACAAGCCCAGCTAACGCGGGGGCAACGGCGCCCAGCCGCCGGATAACTCAACCGGGCGGCGGGGCAAGGGGGCAGGAACGATCATGGAATTCCTGGGCGGGATCTTCGATGTCGACGGGGTGCTGGTGGACTCGCCGCACGAGCGCGCGTGGCGTGAGGCACTCCAGGAGCTGATGGCTGGCGAATGGCGCGATATCCGCGACACAACAAGCTACACGCCAGAGCGGTTTACGAAGGATGTCTACCAGCAGGTGATGGCCGGACTGCCGCGACTGGCCGGGGCCCGCGCGGCGCTGGAGCACTTCAAGGTGCCTGACGTGGACAGCCGCGTGGAGCGGTACGCGGCAGTCAAGCAGGAACACGTGGTCAAGCTGATCGAGCAGGGCCAGTTTGTGGCTTTCGCCGACGCGCTGCGGTTCATCCTGGCGGTGAAGGCCGCGGGCATCCCGGTCGCGGCCGCGTCGTCCTCGAAGAACGCCAACCTCTTCCTGCGCCAGATCCGGCTGGACACCTTCGCCGCTGAGCAGCGGCTCGAGTACCCGTTCATCCGCCCCGGGCTAAACCTGCTCGGGCTGTTCGATGCCGACATATCCGGGCGCGATTTTCCGCGCGGCAAGCCAGATCCGATGATCTTCCTGACGGCAGCGGAGGAACTCGGCGCCCAGCCCGGCAGGTGCTTCGTGGTCGAGGACGCGGTGGCCGGCGTGCAGGCCGCCAAGGCGGGCAGAATGGCGGCACTGGGCGTGGCGCGCCTCGGGGACGAGAAAATGCTGGCCGAGGCAGGCGCGGACCTGGTCGTAACCTCGCTCGACGACGTCTCCCGGGACGCCCTGCGCGCGGGTCGGCTCGAACGCAAGTTCGCCCCGGTGCCGCGGCAGCGGCAGCAACCGCAGAGCGTGTGGTCACTTGTCTACGATGGCTTTGACGCCGAGCACCAGGGGCTCCGGGAGACGTTGTGCGCGCTCGGAAACGGGTACTTCGTGACCCGCGGCGCCCTGCCGGAGGCGCGCGCGGATGACGTCAACTATCCGGGCACCTACGTGGCTGGCCTGTACAACAGGCTGCAGAGCCAGGTGGCAGGCCGCGCCGTGGAGAACGAGGACCTGGTCAACGTCCCGAACTGGCTGCCGTTGCGGTTCCGGCTGGCAGGGAGGCCCTGGTTCGAGATCGCGGACGCCGACGTTCTGGAGGACCAGCTGGAACTAAACCTGAGGACAGGCGTGCTGGCCAGGACCTTGCGCTGGCAGGACCCCGACGGCCGCCGGACCAGCATGGTGCAGCGCCGGATCGTCAGCATCAAGGATCCGCATCTGGCCGCGCTGGAGACGGTGTTCACGGCCGAGAACTGGTCGGGAACGATGGAGGTCTGGTCTGGCCTGGACGGACAGATCACCAACTCCGGCGTGAAACGCTACCGCGACCTGGACGGGCGTCACCTCACCGTCCTGCGTGCCGGCGAAGCCAGCCAGGAAACCGTGGAGCTACAGGCCGAGACGACCCAGTCCCACGTACGGATCGGGCTTGCTGCCAGGACGAGGGTCCGCGTCGAAGGCAGGCCCGCGGCGCCCGAGCGCCGCGTGATCACCGAGCCAGACTTCATCGCGCACTCGCTCGCTCTCCGCCTCGATCCCCACATTCCGGTGACCGTAGAAAAGATCTGCGGGCTCTACACCTCGCGCGACCGCGCGATCTCCGAGAGCCTGCTCCAGGCCCGCACGGCAGCCGAGAACGCACCCGGCTTCGCGGCGCTGGCCGCACGGCACGCAGCGGCGTGGGACATCATGTGGAGCCGCTTCGACATCCAGCTCGACAGCGCCAACGACTGGGCCGAGACAGTACTGCACCTACACATCTTCCACGTGCTGCAAACCATCTCACCCAACTCGATCGACCTGGACGTGGGCGTCCCGGCACGCGGATGGCACGGGGAGGCATACCGCGGTCATGTCTTCTGGGACGAGATGTTCGCCTTCCCGTTCCTGAACTTCCAGCGGCCGTGGCTAGCCGGCGCGCTGCTGAACTACCGGCACGCACGCCTCGACGCGGCGCGTGCCGCCGCCAGCGCAGCCGGGTACCGGGGCGCAATGTACCCGTGGCAGAGCGGCAGCGACGGCCGCGAGGAAACCCAGCGGATGCACCTGAACCCGCAATCCGGACGCTGGCTGCCCGACCACTCACATCTCCAGCGGCACGTCAACATATCAGTCGCCTACAACGTGTGGCAGCACTACCTCGTCACCGGCAGCCTGCAGTTTCTTCGCTTCGGCGGGGCCGAGACTCTGATCGAGATAGCGCGGTTCTTCGCGAGCCTGGCGACCTACAATCCCGCGCTGGACCGGTACGAGATCCTCGGCGTGATGGGCCCGGATGAGTACCACGACGGGTACCCAGGCGCCGACCGGCCCGGCGTGGATAACAACACGTATACCAACGTGATGGCAGTTTGGGTGCTGCTGCGGGCGATGCAGGCGATCGACGAGCTGCCGCCGCACTACCGCCGGGAGGTGATCGCGGAGCTCGGGCTCGACTCTGGCGAGTTGAGCCGCTGGCGGGACATCACCAGCAAGATGCGGGTCGTGATCCATAGTGATGGAGTGCTCGCCCAGTTCGAGGGCTACGACCAGCTGCAGGAGTTCGACTGGGAGGCCTACCGGGCGCGTTACGGCAACATCCGGCGGCTTGACCGCGTGCTCGAGGCCGAGGGCGATAGCACGAACAGGTACAAGGTGTCCAAGCAGGCGGACGTCCTGATGCTGTTGTTCCTGCTGTCCCGGGACGAGCTTCGCGGGCTGCTGCGCAACCTGGGTTACGATGTCACGCCCGTACAGCTGGCGCGAACCGTGCACTACTACCTTGACCGGACTGCCGAGGGTTCGACCCTCAGCGGTGTTGTGAGTGCCTGGGTGCTGTCGCGGCTGGACCCCGCGCAGGCGTGGCGCTCGTACCTCACCGCGCTGAAGAGCGATGTCAGCGACATCCAAGGCGGGACCACCGCCGAGGGGATCCACCTCGGGGCCATGGCAGGAACCATCGACATGGTGCTGCGCTGCGTCACCGGGCTGCGCGCTCGCGGCGAGGCGCTCAGCTTCGATCCCGCCCTGCCGCCGGAAGTCAAGCAAGTCCGTTTCAGCATCCACTACCGCGGCCATCGGGTCGAGGTCACGCTGAGGCAGGATCTGATGTCGGTTGAGTCCCGCCCCGGCCGGGCGTCCCCGATCAAGATCGTGGTCCGTGGAGACACCCGCGAGCTCGCGCCGGGCATGCACACTGACTTCAGCCTGGCACGCGCCGGAGCCGCCGCCGCGGCCACTGGCAGCTGAAGAGCTCGGACCGCCCTCCACGCCTCCTGCGCTGATGCCCGCTGGTCAGCGGACCCCGTACAGGTGCTCGAGGGCGAGCTGGTCCAGGTACTCGAACGCCATCCCTCTACGGCCGAGCGCATCGGCGTCGGGAGTGTATTCGGCGACGTCCCGCCAGGTTTCGCCCTCCGCTAGGGTCGGGACACTCAGCTGGTCGACCCGCGCCGCCGCTAGCGCTGCAATCACCTCCGGATCGGCGCGGAACGCACGCACCTTCTCCCGCAGGATGAGGTAGTTGCGCATGCACGCCGCCGCGGACGCCCAGACGCCGTCGTCGTCCTCGGTCCGCGGCGGCTTGTAGTCGAAGTGGATCGGCCCGTCGTAACCGCCGGACGTCAGCGCGTCGACAACCCAGAACGCGCCCCGCGCGTTGCCCGCTCCGAACCGCAGGTCCTGATCGTATCGAGGTCCGTTCTGGCCGTTGAGGTCGATGTGGAATAGCTTGCCGTGCCACAGGGCCTGGCTGATGGCGTGCGCGTAGTTCAGCCCGGCCATTTCCTCATGACCGACCTCGGGGTTGATGCCGACGAGGTCAGGGTGCTCTAGCTCCGTGATGAAGGCGAGGGCATGCCCGGCTGTCGGCAGCAGGATGTCCCCGCGTGGCTCGTTCGGCTTGGGCTCGATCGCGAATCGCAGATCGTAGCCGTGATCGAGAACATAGGCGCCCAGCACGTCAAGTGCTTCCTTGTACCGGGCCAGGGCTGAGCGGACGTCCTTGCTCGCGCCGGACTCCGCGCCCTCCCGGCCGCCCCAGCAGACGTACACCGCCGCCCCGAGCTCGGCGGCGAGATCGAGGTTGCGCATGACCTTGGCCAGCGCGAACCGCCGGACGTCGCGGTCGTTGGCGGTGAACGCTCCCTCTTTGAACACCGGATGGCTGAACAGGTTCGTAGTCGCGGTGGTCACGACCATGCCAGTGTCGGCCAGCGCCTGCCGGAATCCGGCGATCCGCTGCTCCCGCTCCGCCTGGCTCGCGTCGAAGTCGAAAACGTCGTTGTCGTGGAAGTTGACGCCGTAGGCGCCGAGCTCAGCCAGCTTGCGGACAGCCCGGTCCGCTGCCATGGGCGGTCGTACGGCCGGGCCGAAAACGTCGACACCCTGCCAGCCGACCGTCCAGATACCGAATGAGAAACGATCCGCTGGTGTCGGTACGAAGCGGGTCATCGAGAGTTCCTCTCAGGTGAGCTCGGGCGTGAGACTGGAGTGGCGGGAGGCTAACGGATCGCGTCCTCCAGCTGCTCGCCGAGAGCGGCCAGTTCGTGGCGGCGGGGCAGTCCCTCGCAGTCGCCCGGCACGCCGACGGCGAAGGCTCCGGCCATGATCGCTGTGCGCAGCCGCGTCTGGGGGAGCTCCTGTGCCAGGCGGTCGGCCAGGTATCCGGCCGCGAATGCGTCACCGGCTCCCACCGGGTCCACCACGACGACGCTGGGCGCGGGAAGTCTGAAGTCAGCGCCGTCGATCAGCGCTGAGCACCCGCGCGGTCCATCCCTGACGATGACCTCAGACGGCCCGAGTGCGGCCAGGCGATGTAGCAGCGCGCGCTCGTCTCCGGCATCCGCATCTCCGAGCAGCAGGCGAGCCTCGCCGGGACCCGCCATCAGGATGTCGGAACGCTTGGCCAGCGCTCGCAGCACCGGTCCGGCTGTGGCGGGCGACCACAGCTTGGCCCGGTAGTTTACGTCGAGGCAGACGGTCAGGCCGAGCGCCCGCGCGCGCTCGGCAGCATCAAAAACTGCCCGCCGGGCTGACTCCGACAGCGCCGGGGTGATACCGGTCAGATGCAGGATTGCCGCGCCGGCGAACAGGCCGTCGGGAATGTCAGTAGCACACAGCCTGGTGGCAGCGCTGCCGGCACGGTGGTAGTCGACACTGAAGTGCCCGGCGACCCGCTGGTGCCGCAGCATCAGGCCGGTATATCCGCCATCCCTGATGACGTGCACGCGAATCCCTTCAGCGCGGAGCCGGCGCTCGATCATGTCGCCGGTGGAGTCGCAGCCAAGCCGGCCTATCCAGGTCACCGGTGCGCCAAGCCGCGCCGCTCCGATCGCTACGTTGCTCTCGGCTCCGCCTATGCCGTACCGGAATGCGGCAGCGAAGTCGATCGGCCCGATGTCGGAGGTGCTGATCAGGCCCATCGATTCACCGAACGTGACCAGTCGGCCGGGCGTGTCGCGGAGGCAGTCCTGGGCGTCGCTTGTCATCGGGGTGACTCCCGGCCGGCTACCAGCGCGGCAGCCTGTGAGACGAGCTCGCGGATGCGATCCCAGCGGCTGCCGGCGATCAGCTCCGTGGCTGCCATCCAGGTGCCGCCGACGGCGAGGACAAACGGGGCGGCGAGGTACTGGCCCGCATTTGCCGGGGTGATCCCGCCGGTCGGGATGAACCGCATCTCCGGAAACGGTCCGGCCAGGGCTGACAGAGTCCGCAGGCCGCCGCTCGCCTCGGCTGGGAAGAACTTGCACGCCGCAAGGCCTGCGCGGCGGACCCGCTGGATCTCGGTGGCAGTCACGGCACCTGGCAGCACAGGCAGTGAGCGTTCCTGGCACGCGTCCACGACATCGGGATCAAAGCCGGGCGAGACAGCAAACTGCGCGCCCGCGTCCGCGGCGGCCGCGACCTGCGAGGCGTCCAGCACGGTGCCCGCCCCGGCGACGAACCCGGGATAACGGGCCATCACGGCCAGTGCGCCGAGCGCAGCTGGCGTCCGGAGGGTGATCTCAGCACCGCCGATGCCGCCAGCGATTAAGGCCTCAGCGAGCGGAGCCGCCTGACCGACGTCGTCGATCACCACGACCGGGATGATGCCCAGGCCGCTGATCGCCCCGAGCGGTCCGGATTCGGCCAGGTCACCGCTGTACTGATCAGCGCCGGCCGGCCCGTCATCGGCTGAACCGTGCCAGGTCCGCGCCGCTCCTGGGGTGACCGGGCTCACGGCACGCCCTCGCCGAACACGCGACGCTGGATCTCGCGGCGGTAGTCCTTGAGCGTGTTGTCCAGGTGCACGTAAGTGGCCTCGGCGGCAGCATCAGGCTTCCCGGTCTGGATGGCACGGTAGATGGCCTCGTGCTCCTCGACCGCCTCGGCCGCGTGACCGCCGACGCCCCGGATTCCGATAACGCTCGACTGGCGCTGCAGCCGCCGCGCCTCCCGCACTGCCGCCACAAGGAAGAAGTTGTGCGAGGCGGCAGCCACGCCGAGGTGGAAGTCGTCGTCGCCCGCCTCGAATTCGGAGTCTTCGCGGCCGAGGTAGCCGCGCCGGCAGGTCTGCACGGCGGTCTCGATGACCCGCAGTTCCGACGGACTGGCGCGGGTCGCGGCGAGCCTGCTGGCTTCTGCCTCCTGGACGCGCCGGAACTCGAACAACATGAAGATGTGGTCCAGGTTCGTGGGCCGGAAAAAGCCGCCGAACGGGGTCGCTCCGAGCACGTTCTCGCCGTCCGCGACAAACAGGCCGCGGCCCTTCTGAGCGCTGACCCTGCCGGTCGCTGAGAGGATCTTTACTGCCTCGCGCACGACAGTGCGGCTGGCGCCGAGCTGAGCTGCGAGTTCGTTCTCGGTAAACAGACGATCGCCTGGCGCGAGCCCGAGGTCGGCGATGAGCTGCAGGATCTGCTCGGCCACGATCTCATAACCCGGACGGTAACCGCCCCGACTGCCATGCCTGACCTTGGCGCCTCGCGACGTCGGGGGCAGCGCGGGAGCCGCGCTTGCATCGACGCTCGACAGCTCCGCATCCACCAGCCTGCCTCCCCTCGTCGGCCATTGCCACCATTATGACTGAAACGTGACACTGCCTTTGATCGTATCTATTACATCATCCGATCGTCAATATAAGTATGAAATAATTGTTGCACTTGCATCACGAACCATATTCCATAGTCAGCCAAATGGGTTGATATGCACACACTAAAGCGGAAGGAGCGAACACGCAGAGAAAGATAGGTCTGCGAGGGTCTTGACGACTTGGTCCGTCCGGTCTGCTAATTATGGGCAAGCACGTGCCAGGTTCCAATCTGGCCCGGAGAACGCTCGGGGCCAGCCTCAGCTGGCCCGCCAAAAGGGCCGAAATGCGAGCCAGATAAGTAGTACACATTCAGACGGCCCATCGGCTCCCATCCAGATGGCAGCCGTCTTGACGACACGAGCAATGGAGCTGCCATGCCCCCGATGAACGGCACCAGCCGGGTGCTCACTCCGACAGGCCCATCCCGCCGGCGCGCCTTCGCGGCCGCGGGCCTGGCCGCCACGGTCGCCATCGCGATCGCGGCGTGCGGCGGCGGATCCTCCTCTTCCACGGGTAGCGCGATGAAGGACGGCTTCCATCAGGCCACGCAGTCCTCCTCGGGCGCGCTGACGGTATGGGTGGACTCCACCCGCGTCCCGGCCGCGCAGGCCTACCAGAAGGCGCATCCCAATGTGAAGCTGAACATCGTCACCTACGACGGCGACGCGAATGGCTCGAACTTCCTCCAGACTAAGGTCGACCTGTACAACCGGACCGGCAGCGGCTGGCCCGACGTCGTGTTCAGCAGCCAGCAGAACGAGACGACCTGGGCCGTCACAGCCGGATATGCCGCCCCGCTGAACGAGGGCCTCATCCCGCAGTCCACACTGGGCAGCTTCGCCGCCGGGTCCCTGAACGTGTGCACGGTCGGCGGCAAGGTGTACTGCCTGCGCAACGACCTGGCCCAGGTAGTGCTGTGGTACAACGCCGCGCTCATGAAGAAGTGGGGCTACCAGGTGCCCACCACATGGCCGCAGTACGAGGCACTCGGCCTGAAGGTGGCCAAACAGCATCCCGGCTACCTGGTCGGCAACGCCGGGGACACCTTCACCCCCGAGATCTACATGTGGGCCAGCCAGTGCCAGGGCAGCGACATCACCGGTCCGCGCTCGGTGACAGTCAACGTCACCAGCCCCAACTGCACGCGCATGGCATCCCTGCTGGACACGCTGATCAAGGCCGGCTCGATGTCAAAGCTCAGCGTATTCAGCACGGCCTTCGACAAGAACGAGCATGGCAAGGTGCTGATGCTCCCGGGCCCGTCCTGGTTCTCCGGCGCGGTCTTCGACAGCACTTCCGGCCTTAACGTTCCGAAGGGCCAGATGGCGGCCGCGCCCATCCCCCAGTGGCCAGGTACCTCCACGGCCAGCACGGGCAACGTCGGCGGCGGCACCTGGCTGCTGTCGGCGCACTCGACGCATCTCAGTGAGGCGGTTAACTTCATCACCTGGGTGACCACGAACGACGCCTACCAGGGCGACCTGGCTCCGGGATTCCCCGCCTACGTCCCGGCCGCCAAGGTGTGGCTAGCCCACCAGACCAGCTCCGGGTACTTCGCCAACGACATCGCGCCCGTGCTCGAGCAGGCCGCCGGCCAGGTCTGGCCCGGCTGGAACTACGGCAAATGGAGCAACGAGGCGATCTGGGCCGCCACGATCGACCCTGGCCTGACTGCCGGCAAGACCATCGTGTCGATGCTGCCCGCCTGGCAGACCGCGATCACCAACTACGCCACGTCCGACGGCTACACGGTTAGTCATTGAGCCCCACCGGTACCGAGCAGGCCGGGGCGCGCCTCCGCGGCGCGCCCCGGCTGGTCTCGGCCGGCCACCTCTTCGTCGCCGGCTACGTGCTCCTGCTCGCCGCGTTCGGCATTCTGCCGACCGCCTACGGCATCTACTTCGCATTCAGCACCGCCGGGAACACCTTCGCCGGGCTGTCTAACTTCACCGGCGCCTTCCAGGACTTCCGGTACCTTCCTGCCGTCGGGCACGTCGGGTTCTACCTGGTGATCTGGCTGGTCAGTCTCGTCGTGTTCGTCACTGGCCTGGCGATCGTCCTCCAGCAGCTGCCTGCCCGGCGGCTCAGCAGAATGGTCCGCTTCCTCTACTACCTTCCCGGAGCGCTTGCTGGCGCGGCCAGCGTCATGGTCTGGCTGTTCATGCTCGACCCGACCGTCAGCCCTGCCGCCCCCTTGCTGCGGCTACTCGGCTACGACACCTTCGGCCAGGTCATCGAGCCCGGGCACCTGACGATCCTGTTCGCCATGATTGCGTTCTGGACCGGCGCGGGCGGCTGGATCGTAGTGATGTCCGGTGCACTCAACAACATCCCGCACGAGCTCCTCGAGGCGGCGCGCATCGACGGCGCTGGCGGGTGGAACATAGCCCGCCGGATCCAGATCCCGATGCTGCGCAAATGGATCGTCTACATGGTGATCTTGGCGTTCGCCGGCGGCACGCAGCTGTTCGTCGAACCCCAGCTCATCTCCGAGGCCAGCCTGGGCGTGGCCGGCCGCGACTTCTCGCTCACGCAGCTGTCCTACGACTTCGCGTTCCAGAACAACAACGTCAACTATGCCGCGGCGATCTCGGTCGAGCTGCTCCTGGTCTGCCTGGTCGTCGCGGCGCTGTTCGTGACCCGATCGAGGTTCTTCGATGCGAGCTGACACAATCGCACCGGCTGCACCGAGGGCATCCGCCGGCAGGCAGGCGCGCCCCGTGCTTCGCAGGCTGCCGCGCCCCGCGGCGATGCCCGGCTACCTGGCCGCCGCGGTGCTGCTCGCCGCCTTCCTGCTCTTCTTCATCCTGCCAGTGCTGTGGCTGCTGCTCGCCGCGACCAAGACCGACCCGCAACTGGTCTACCGTAGCCCGTTCTCCTTCGGGTCCTGGCACGCGCTGCGGGACAACTGGGACGCGCTGACGAGATTCCAGGGCGACACGATCCTGCTCTGGCTGCGGAACTCGGCGATCCAGGCCTCGCTCGCCCTGCTGATCAGCCTGCTAGCCGGCATCCCCGCCGGCTACGCGCTGGCGATGATCGAGTTCCGAGGCCGCCGGGCCTTGCTGATCCTCACACTCGTCGTGATGCTGATGCCGGCCACGACCCTGGTCATCCCGTTGTTCCTGGAAATCAACGCGGTGCACCTGATCGGGACGGTCTGGTCGGTCGTGCTGCCGTACTCGTTCTATCCGTTCGGTGTCTACCTGACCTACATCTACTTCAGCACCGCGCTGCCGCCAGATCTGCTCGACGCCGCCCGGATCGACGGCTGCACAGAGTTCGGGGCGTTCCGGCGTGTCGCGCTGCCGCTCGCTACGCCGGTCATCGCGCTCGTCGGGTTCTTCAGCTTCGTGGCGAACTGGACGAACTACTTCCTGCCCTACGTGATGCTGCCGTCGAGCAACCAGTACCCGATCCAGGTCGGCCTCGGGTTGCTGATTACCGACGTCCCGCAGTTCAACCCGACCGCGGGCACCGCGGCGGTGCTCCGGCCCGAGGTCGCGCTGGCCACACTGCTGGCGATCAGCCCGGTGCTCCTGGTCTTTCTGTTCGCCCAGCGGTTCCTCATCACCGGGCTGCTCGCCGGTGCCACGAAAGGCTGAGATGACAATTCCGGCCGTGACCGCCTCAGTGCCGCTGCTGGAGCCGCCCGGCTGGGCGGTGGCCGAGCGCGAGCTGCTCGACCTGCTGGACTACGCGTGGCGGCGGTTCGCTGCCGACTTCACCGGGCCAGACGGACGGCTGAACTACCGGCATCAGCTCACCTCCCGTGACGGGGCCGACGACTTCTACGAGACGTTCTTCAACTGGCCGCAGCTGTATCTGCTCGGCGGCGCCGATGACCTGCTGCCGCAAGCCGAGCGGCACTGGGAAGGGGTAACGGCGCAGCTCACCGAGCTCGGCTTGCTGTCCGGCGAGTACGAGCGCGGTTACGACTGGTTTCATCAGGGCGAGAGCCTGCTACTGCTGTACTTCCTGTGCATGGCTGCGCCCGCGCGGTGGCGCGACCGCGCGGCCAGGTTCGCTGAGCTGTATGTCAACCCGGCGCACGGCAACTATGACCCTGCGCACCGGATCATCCGCCGGCCGCACAACGGATCGGACCCGGACCGCACCGGCCTGTTCGACGGGACCCACTATCCGTGGCTGCAGCACGAGGAGCGGCTGTACGGGTTCCCGCTCGACTGGCTCGTGTCCGACGCTGCCCGGCCGCCGCGTCCGGCGGACCCGCGGTTGGCCGGCGAGATGACCGCCCGGCTCGGGGCCGGGGATACCGCCGTGAACCTGGCATCGGCCGGGCTGGTGCTGAACGCCTGGATCCTCACCGGAGATCCCCGCTACCGGGACTGGATCAGTGAGTATGTCGGAGCCTGGCGCGAGCGTGCGGCCGCGAACGGCGGAGTGATACCCGACAATGTCGGGCCGGACGGCGTAGTCGGCAGCCAGCTCGACGGCCGTTGGTACGGCGGTCACTACGGCTGGAGCTGGCCGCATGGCTGGTACAGCGTCGGCCAGGCAGCCGCGGTCGGTGCACTGGCGGCTGCCGCCGCCACTGATGACCAGTCGTTCCTGGACCTGGTGCGGCCCGCGCTCGACACCCTCATCGGCGAGGGGCTCGTGAAACCCTTCGCCGAGTCGGACTCCTCACTGCGGTCAAAGTGGTACCCGCAGCTGCGCGAGGATGTCGCGGTGCCGACCTTCCTGGTACCGTTCCGCCGCTCCGACCGCGGCTGGTTCGACTACAACCCGCTGATGCCCGCGGTGCCGGTGGCGCTGTGGCATCACAGCGGCGACCCCGCCGACCTGAGCAGGCTGGCGGACCTGCGGAAGCGATCCGGCTACGACTGGCGCACGGTCCGCCCGTTCCGCAGCAAGGAAGAGGCAGGCCACGAGGAACCCTGGCTCACCTTCCTGGCGGGCGAGCACCCCGCGTATCCGGAGCAGATCCTCGCCGCGGCACAGGCGCAGGTCCGGCACCGGCTCGCCCGCTGCCGGGCGTACCGGGACATTGACGTCGCCGAGCCCGACATCCATGTCTGGCAGCAGTGCAACCCCGTGGTCACCGAGGCCCTGGTGCAGCTGACCTGGGGCGGTCCCCAGGTGCTCTACAACGGCGGGATGCAGCAGGCCCGGGTGCGCTACTACGACGCTGAACGGCGCCGGCCCGGACTGCCCGTCTCGGTGGCCGCGCTGGTGTCGGCCATCGACCCCGAAGCCACCGTCGTCGACCTGGTCAACCTCGACCCCGAGCGGGACCGCACGGTGATCATTCAGTCCGGGGCCTTCGCCGAGCACACCATCGAGGGAGTCCGCTACACCGCGTGCCCGGACCCCACCTGGATCGGCGGGCTGTACGACTACGGCCACGCCGAGCCGGTCATAGCCTGCAAGCAGGCCGAGGTAGGCGGGCCATGGCTGACCGTGCGGCTGCCGGCCTCGACCCAGATCCGGGCGACCATGCGGCTCGGCCTGCGGACACAAGCGCCCTCCTACGCCACGCCATTTGACGGATCCGTGCCCGGTCAGAGCATGCCGTGAGGTACCGGACCCTCGGCAGATGCGGGCCGGCGATTTCCGAGCTGGGCTTCGGCGCGTCGCCGCTCGGCGGCATCTACGGCACCTTCGCGGAGCGGGACGGCATCGATGCCGTCCACTCAGCGCTCGACGCGGGAGTCAACTTCCTCGACGTCGCGCCGTATTACGGGCTTACCGTGGCGGAGACCATCCTCGGGAAGGCCCTGCGCGGCATCGACCGCGACGGTTACGTGCTGGCTACCAAGGTCGGCCGGTACGGCGACAATGTCTTCGACTTCTCCGCCGCACGAGTCGCGCGCAGCGTGCGCGAGAGCATGGGCCGGCTCGGAGTCCGGCACATCGACCTGATCCAGTGCCACGACGTCGAGTTCGGATCGCTGGACCAGATCGTCGAGGAGACAATCCCGGCGTTGCGCGCCCTCCGGGACTCCGGCCTGATCCGGTGGGTCGGAATAACGGGCTACCCCCTGCCCGCCCTGCTGCATATCGCCAGACGGGCAGGCGTCGACACCGTGATGTCGTACTGCCAGTACACCCTGCAGGACCGGCGGCTCGCCGGCAGCGCCGCTCACTTCTCCGCGACCGGCGCGGCGATCATCAACGCATCCCCGCTCGCCATGGGAGAGCTCACCGGGCGCGGCGCGCCGCCCTGGCACCCGGCCCCGCGCCGGGTGCGCGACCTGTGTGCGCGCGCGGCCGCGCTCTGCCAGGAGCGCGGGACCAGCCTCGAAAAAATTGCGCTGCAATTCTCGGTGACGACCAGTCCCTGCGTGACAACAGTCGTGGGCAGCGCCAGCTCAGCCAACATCCGCCGCGATGTCGCCTGGCTCAGTGAGCCGATCGATGCCGGCCTGCTCGGCGAGGTCGAAGCAGTGCTGGCGCCGGTTCGGGACGTGGGCTGGCTGAACGGCCGGCCCGAGAACCAGGATCCCGGCCGGGCGTCATGACAGCGCACGTGCTGGACAGCCATCTGCACTTGATCGACCCCTCCCGCCTGGACTACCCATGGATCAAGCGCGGGGATGACCTGGACCAGGCGTGGCACCCGCCGCGATTCGCCGCCGAGGCCCTCCACGTCACGGCCGCGATCGTCGTCGAGGCCGGCGTCGCACCCGGCCGGGTGGGCCGCGAGATCTCCTGGGTGCGCGCGGAAGCGGCACGGCATCCCTGGATCCGCGGCCTCGTGGCCCAGCTGCCGGTGGAGCAAGCCAGCGCCCTCACGGCCGGGCTCTCCGAGTTCCGCGGCGACGACCTGATCGCCGGGGTGCGCCGGAACCTGCAGGACGAGCCAGCCGGCTACCTCGCCGACGCTGGGCTGCGCGCGGGCGTCCGGCGGCTGGGCGCAGCCGGGATGCCGTTCGACGCATGCGTGCGGTCGTGGCAGCTCACCGAGCTCACCAAGCTGGCAGCTGCATGCCCGGGAACGGTCATCGTGCTGGACCACCTGGGCAAGCCGCGGTGCGGTACCGACCTCACGTCCTGGCACCGCGCAATAACCGCGCTCGCCGCCCTCCCGCACGTGCGCTGCAAGCTGTCCGGCCTCGCCACCGAAGCGGCGGCAGCTACCCGCGATGATCTAGTCGCAGCGCTGCGCGCTGCGCTGGACGCGTTCGGCGCCAGCCGCTGCCTGTACGGCGGCGACTGGCCGGTCTGCACGCTGGCGACCAGCCCCGACGCCTGGCTGGACGTGGTCCTAGCAGCACTGGATCATTCAGGCGCGAGCGCGACCGAACGCGAGGACGTGCTGACCCGGACCGCCCTCCGCACCTACCGGCTGCGCCCGATCACAGCGGCGCCGAGTAACGGAGCGAGGAGATGACGTCGCCGATTCCGGGATCGCATCCGCGCCAGGAGGCACGTCCGCAGGCCCGGCACGCCCAAGCGGAGACGGCTCGCGTTGTCTACGCGGGAGCCCGCACACTCCGCCTGGAGCCTGCAGACACGCAGCCCCCAGGCCCCGGACAGGTCCGGATCAACGTCGCCTATACCGGCATCTGCGGCACCGACCTGCACATCTACCACGGCGACATGGACGGCCGGGTCAGCTGCCCGCAAGTCATCGGGCACGAGATGTCCGGGCGGATCGCCGAGGTGGGCGATGGCGTTGACAGCTGGCAGCCAGGTGATCCTGTGACCGTGATGCCGCTGGACTGGTGTGGGACCTGCCCAGCCTGCCGCGCCGGGAACACGCACGTGTGCCACGAGCTGACCTTCCTCGGCATCGACGCAGCGGGCTCGATGCAAGGAAGCTGGACCGTTCCGGCCCGAACCCTGATCAGGCTCCCGGAACAGCTCGCCCTCGACCGCGCGGCGCTCGTCGAGCCGACCGCAGTCGCCGTGCACGACGTGCGTCGGGCCGGCCTGCGGCCCGAGGACAGGACACTGGTTGTCGGTGGAGGCCCGATCGGACTGCTGATCGCAAGCGTGGCCGCACAGCAGGGCGCAGATCTGCGCCTCATTGAGCCCGATCCCTATCGCCGGGCGCTTGCGAGCGGACTCGGCTTCGCTTGCCTTGACACGGCAGACCCTGACCTGTCCGGGACGCTCGCGGACTGGAGCCTCGGAGCCGGAGCCGATGTTGCCTTCGAAGTGTCCGGGGCCGCGGCCGGCGTGACGACCGCTGTGGACGCACTGGCCGTCCGGGGCCGGCTCGTGCAGGTCGCCATCCACTCCGTACCGCGCGAGGTCAGCCTGCACCGGATCTTCTGGCGCGAGCTCACGCTCATCGGGGCGCGCCTCTATGACAAGGCGGACTTCGAGACTGCAGTGAAACTGGTCGCGGCGGCCCGTATTCCAGCGACTGCGCTGATCTCACGCGTCGAGCCGCTGGGCCGGGCCAGCCAGGCGTTCAGCGCGCTCGAGAGCGGGGCCGGCGTCATGAAGGTCCTGATCGACTGCCAAGCCGCGGAGGCCGACGGTGAGCGCTGATGTCAGCTCGGACCGAGCCACCGATGCGATCCACGGGATGCCTGGCCTTTTCGACCTGACCGGGCAGACTGCAGTCGTCACTGGCGCCCGCCGCGGCATCGGGCTCGCCATAGCCGATGCGCTGGCGGCGGCCGGCGCGGACATCGTCGGTGTGAGCGCGCACATCGAGCCTGACGGCGGAGAGGTAGCGCGGCGGGTCCGCGCGCGTGGCCGGGACTGTTCAGTTTTGCGCGCGGACCTCGCGGACCGGTCAGCAGTAGCGGACCTAGCGGCCCGCCTGGCCGCGTGGCCCAGGCCAGTCGACATCCTGGTCAACAACGCCGGCGCGATCGCCCGGGCACCGGCCGCACAGCACGCCGACGGCGACTGGGACCGCATCCTGCAGATCGACCTCACTAGCCAGTTCGTCCTGGCACGAGAACTCGGACGGGCAATGCTCGCCCGCGGAGGCGGAAAGATCGTGTTCCTCGCGTCGCTGCTCAGCTTCCAGGGCGGCATCAACGTGCCCAGCTACACCGCGGCGAAGTCCGGCATCGCCGGGCTGACCAGGGCACTGGCGAACGAATGGGCAGGCGGCGGGGTCAACGTCAACGCGATCGTTCCTGGCTATGTGGTGACGGACAACACGGCAGCGCTGCGCGATGACCCAGTCCGCAGCACCGCCATTCTTGAGCGCATCCCGGCGGGACGCTGGGCCGAGCCGGCTGACTTCGCCGGAGTGGCGGTCTTCCTGGCCTCGCACGCCTCCGACTATGTGCACGGTGCGCTCATCCCGGTTGACGGCGGGTGGCTGGGCCGGTGAGCGGAACGCTATCCGGTCTGCTGGTCGCGGGTGTGGACTCCCCCACTCAGTCGACAAAGGTGCTGCTCTGCGGGCCGAGAACGGCGAAATCGTCGCGCAGGGCAGCGCCCCGCACCCGCCGGGCACCGAGTGCCATCCGCGTCACTGGTGGACTGCGCTTCAGCAGGCCGGGAACGGGCTGCTCGAGCAGGCGGCCGCGATCGCGATCGCCGGGCAGCAGCACGGCATGGTCGTGCTTGACGCCGACGATGAGGTTATCCGGCCTGCCCTGCTATGGAACGACCTGCGGTCGGCACCGCAGGCTGCAGCACTGGTTGCCGAGTTCGGCGGGCCCCGCTGGTGGGCGGAGCGGACCGGCAGCGTGCCCGGCGCGTCGTTCACCGTGACGAAGCTGCGCTGGCTCGCCGAGCACGAACCGCCGCCGCCCGGCGGGTATGCCGGGTCATGCTGCCGCACGACTGGCTAAGCGCGCGCTGGCAGCCGGGCCGGGCGCGGGTGGCATCACGCTGCTGCCTTACCTCGATGGCGAGCGAACACCAGACCGGCCTGGCGCAACTGGCGTACTCACCGGCCTGACCACGTCGAACGCCACGCCGGACAACCTCGCCCGGACTGCATTCGAGGGAGTGCTCTGCTCACTGGCCGACGCCATCGACCTGCTCGACAACTGCGGCCTCACCATCCGGCGGGCATTGCTGATCGGCGGAGGCGCCCGGTCGGCAGGAATCCGCGAGATCGCCCCAGGCACCGCCACCCAGAGCACTTGGCCGTGGTGCCGGGAGTGGCCGGCGAAGCGACGCGGCAGCCTTTGGGCGCGGCTGACGTTGAAGACGCCAAAGACGAGCGTCCGGTCCGGGCTCCTGCGCCGACGCCGTAAAGGCCGAGCGGGTCGTGGCTAGCTGGGTGACTCGACGGCCAGGCCGTAAGCCTGCGCGGCGGCCGTGAGCCTGGCGTCGTAGGCGATCATGACGCCCAGGTCCTGGCCGATCTGCAGAGCGGATGCCAGGTGGATGGCGTCCAGCGTGCGCAGTTCGCCGGGTTCCAGGTCGGCGGCCCGGTCGAGCAGGGGCTCATCGATGCGGATCATGCTGACCGCGCGCAGCAGCCGCCGGGCCGCCGGAATCTGCCCGGTGTTGCCGGAGCGGCGAAGTGCCCGGATCGTCTCGGTGCGCAACAGGGTGGACGATGCGTGCTGCGGCCACCGGGCGATCGCGCGGCGCAGCGCCGGTGATTCCGGCTCGGCGACGATCAGCTTGACGAACGCCGAGCTGTCAAGGTAGGCGACAGGACCGGCCAATCCTATTCGTCGGCCCTCAGCTCGGCCAGTGCCGCCGACGGCAGCATGCGGCCGGCCGGGGCTGCGGGCAGCGACAGTTCGTCGAGCAGGTCAAGCAGATCTGCTGCCGCCTGCGTAGCCCGGCCTTCGGCGGTCAGCTGATCGAGGGCACCCGGCCGCAGCGGGACGATCCGCGCGATCGGATGCCCGTGCTCGGTCACCTCCACCACCTCACCCGCGACGACGCGTCTCAGCACCCGACTGGTTTGCTGCCGGAGCTCTCTTATGCCTACAGCGTGACTCATAGTGGCTACACTGTAGCACATTCATTCGGGGCAACGTCTCCGCCGGCCAGGGCCAGCCGCTGCCAGCCGACTGATCCGCCGCGGGGCAAGCCGGAGCGGTACGTGCTCCGATCCCAGAGCCCAGCCGGCCCACATTGGCGAGGTGGGGCTCGCCGGAAGGGGGCGCGCTCGAGGGATGCTGCGGGCAGCGCCAGCCGCACGAATAGTGGCTTCCCGGCCGGCCACATGGCCGGTACACCGCGCCCGGCGGGCTGATGACACGGGTGCACGCAGGGATGCCGGGTACCAGGACTGAGCCGCGTTCGCGCGGATCATCCCACCGCCACGTGCCACCGTCGGGCGGAGGCGCCGACGGGAGTCCGCCGCCGGTCGCGTCATCGGCCCGGCCGCCGCGCGCCGCTGGCACCCAGTCTGCAAGCCGCGGATCCGGCGAGCATGCCCCCCGTCGCGTCGCCGCATTCGCAGCCGAGTCCCCGGCGGGCCGGATCGCCTCATGCGCCTCCTGGGCGCTCGCCGTCCTGGTCGGGGCAGGGCGGCGGTCAGCGTCGAGCAGCTGACCCGTTCCCGGCCCGCTGTCATCGCGGAGATTCCACTCCGTCCGCTGCCGCAATTCCCTTAATGGCGCGCAGCAACAGGCAGCGCAGTCATGACTCAGAGTGGGAGTGGGCGGCTGCCGAACGTCACTCTGCACGCCTCGCCGGGCCGAGGATTCTTCGAAGTCTGGCTGCTGGGCCGCGGCGGCGTGAAAATGATCTCCCTCGGAGATCTCAGCAGCGACCACGCCGGGACGTTCAGCATGCCGCCCGGCGTCAACCTCGCGTACTACACCCGCATCGACATATCGCTGCGGCCTTTCAATGGCACCACCAGCCACTCCAAGATCAGCGTCGTCCCAGGCTCGCTGCCCTGACAGCCAGCCGGGCAGTGCCTATATCGGTCAGGCCGGGCCTGGCGCGGAGCGGTCAGCCGACCTGAACGCATCGCTTGACCGGCACCCTATGCCGCTGCGGTTTCGGGGGCGCATCGCCTCCCGGCTGGCCGTGTGCCGGGCATGCGCCGGGCACAGGTGCAGGTACTGATCGGCGCCGGTGAGGCGGATCAGCCGCCGGGCAGCGGGAGGACAGCCGGTGATGAGCAACTGACGGCGATCCGCCTCCAGAAGATTGTGCGCCCAGATGAGCACCGACAGACCGCTGCAGTCGATGAACTCAAGGGCAGACAGGTCTAGCACCAGCGTCCGCGGGCACCGCTTGAAAGCGCTGCTGATGGCGGCGCGCAGGCCGTCCCGGCTGCACACGTCTAGTTCTCCCCGCAGTCGCAGGACGCACGTGGTTCCCGATTGCTCATCGCAGATAGCCAGATAGTCCGAAGGGATCATGGTCACGCTTTCACGTTGGCGATGGAAGCGCCGGTCGTCGTCGGCGCCTGGACGGGCCTTGTGACTGGGGCAGGAGAAGCCAGCCCGATGCACGGTGCAAGCGGGCAGGGTCCGGGCAAACATCAGGCAGAAACCCGCGGGGGCCAACGGCCCTTTGGGACGACGCAGAGGCCGCTGCGGGCGTTGGGCCAGCACGGCGGGCCTGCGCAATAAGTTCGAGACGGCCGCGGCTGCGATAGCGCCGCATCGGCCGGTCGCCGCCGGAATTCGGGTATGCCACAGATCGTCACCTCCTAGGTGCGATCCGCGGACACACGGCGGAACACGCGCAATGTACCGTCTCACCCGGTATTCCGCAACACCGGGGTGCGCTACCGGACATCGACCTCGCAGCTCGCGAAGCGTCCCGGTGAGAGCCGGCGGCCCTCGCTGCTGCGGCCCGGTCGGTCAGTCCTGGAGAACCGAGCTCGCAGCCTCAACGCCCGGCAGGGCAGGCCGTCCCAGATCAGAAGGCTCAAGGTCGCCAGTGCGCTCATCGCTGGCCGGCCCCGTGCTCCCGCCGAGTATCTCGCCAGCCACGTCGGCCACCCGGCGCCGCAAATCGCGGGCCCGGCGCCGCAGCACATCGAAAGCCGTGACCGGGTCCAGTCCGTGGCGACCCATCAGGTAGCCGACCGCACGCTCGATGACCACTCGGTAATCCAGGGCGTACTGCAGCTGGTCGGCGAGCACGCCGCGGTCCTGCGCCGTGAGGGCGGCCGCCAGAACATCAGCGACCAGGCTGCTGTAAGCCGTCAGGGCGTTGATATCGGAGGTATCCCAGTCGACAGGCTCGTCCCGGTAGACGTTCAGTGTGCCGACCGGGCTGCCGCCGAGCAGGACAGGGACTCCGGCTACCGCCCGGACGCTGCCCGACAGCCTCGAGGTCAGACCCGGCCATCGCTCATCGGCGCACACATCGCTGCTCACGACCTCGCGCGCATACACATACGACTCGTAGCATGGCCCCTGTCCCGCGGCCGCCTGCGCCTCTTCGAGCTGGCGGCCGACCTCGTCGGAGGCAGCTACGTACGACAGGTAACCCGACTCGGTGACGAACATCACGCCTGCTCCGCTGTAGCCGAACACCGCGTGGACAGAGTCGACCGTGCGTTTCAGCACGCCCGCGACATCGGCATCAGAAGCCGCCTCGCGTAGATGCTGCAGGCTAGACGACAGAGCCGACTCGTCAATGTGCACCGCCACCACCCTTCCCGACCCGCTCATTGCGTCCGGAGCCAACGGCCAGGTCAGGGTACCCCGGATGCCTCAGTGACGGCGTCAGCTACGTCGGGCGCAGCCAGGACTGTCGTGCCAGCCCGGCGGGTAGGCCAGCGTCGTGAATGCCGTGCCCGGGAGTGGTGCCGCCCGCACCGGGCAAGGACGCGGGCCTGCCCGCCGGGGACGAGGACACCGCACCCCAGTGAGCGGACCGCCTGCGCAGGGAAGGCCGGTCACCTGCCTGGTCACCGGGGCGGCCGGCTACGTGGGCGGGCGCCTGGTGCCGGAACTGCTCGCGGCCGGGTACCGGGTCCGCTGCCTGGCGCGCCAGGCTGGGCGGCTGTCGGGCTTCGGCTGGATCGGCCAGGTCGAGGTGACCGAGGCCGACGCGCTGGATGCCGGTTCCCTGCGGCAAGCGCTGGCGGGCGTGGACGTGGCGTACTACCTGATCCACTCGCTGGGTTCGGGCCCTGGCTTCGAGGCCACCGACCGGGCCGCCGCGCAGAACTTCGCCGTCTGCGCCCGCGATGCCGGGGTCCGCCGGATCATCTACCTGGGCGGCCTGCGGCCTGCGGGCAGCCCCCCGCTGTCGCCCCATATGCGGTCCCGGGCCGAAGTCGGCGACATCCTGCTGAACTCCGGCGTGCCGACAGCGGTCCTGCGAGCGGGGGTGATCATAGGTTCCGGCTCGGCCTCCTTCGAGATGCTGCGGTACCTTACGGAGCGGCTGCCGGTCATGGTCACCCCGAAATGGGTGCGGTCACGCACTCAGCCGGTCGCCATCCGTGACGTGCTTGCGATCCTGGCCGGGTGCGCGGGCCTGCCCCCTCAGGTGAACCGGGCGTTCGATATCGGCGGGCCGGACGTGCTGACCTACGCGGACATGATGGAAAGGTACGCCGGCGTGGCGGGCCTGCGGCCGCGGCTGCTGCTGCCGGTGGGGGTGCTCACTCCATCCCTGTCCAGCCACTGGGTTGGTCTGGTCACTCCGGTCCCCGGTGCGCTGGCTCGCCCGCTAGTGGAGTCCCTGCGCCACGACGTAGTAGCCGCCGAGCACGACATCGCCCGCTACGTACCGGACCCGCCCAGCGGGCTGACCGGATTCGACGATGCCGTCCGCCTAGCCCTGCGGCGGATCCGGGAGGCGGACGTGGCCACCAGGTGGACGTCAGCCGCCCTGCCCGGGGCGCCGAGCGACCCGCTGCCCACCGACCCAGACTGGGCGGGTGGCAGCCTTTACCAGGATGTGCGGGAAGAGCCGACACAGGCGCCGCCGAGGTCGCTGTGGCAGATCATCGAGGGAATCGGGGGCCAGCATGGCTGGTACTCCTGGCCGCTGGCATGGCGGGCCCGCGGCTGGCTGGACCGGGCCATCGGCGGGACAGGCCTCCGGCGCGGCAGGCGCGACCCCGACCACCTGCGGCCCGGCGACGCCCTCGACTTCTGGCGAGTCGAGGCGATCGAACCCGGCCACCTGCTGCGGCTGCGCGCCGAGATGAAACTGCCCGGCCTGGCCTGGCTGGAATTGTCAGCCAGCGAGCATCACGGGCACGCCCTCTACCGGCAGCGCGCCATCTTCCACCCCCGCGGCCTGCCCGGCCACCTGTACTGGTACACACTGCTCCCCTTGCACGCCCTCGTCTTCTCCGCCATGGCGCGCAACATCACCACGGCCGCGCAGCAGCACTCAGACACTTCGCCGCGCCGGCCAGCGTCCTTACGGTCAGGCAGTGATCCCGCCCGACTGCCTTCGGGACCGCAATCTCAGCACGAGAGCGGGAATCGGGGGTCATTGCCCGCCATCCGACTTCCTAACCGTCAGGCTCACCGCGCCGGCGTCGGGGATTCGGTCATCGTGCACCCACCGCGCCATGACGTTCAGTTATGCGCTTGCCGTGCCAGCAGGGTTGCCCAACGTCAGCGGGCCGGTCAATAGGTCCGCAGCGGCGTCAGGTGCCCCATCGCTCCGGTGCGATACCGCGCGACTGCGTCCTCGATCTGCGCCGCGTCGTTCATGATGAAAGGTCCCTGGCTGATCACCGGTTCACGGATCTGGGCGCCCGACAGGATGAGAACGTGCGCGCGTTGCGGGGCCGCGAGCCTGACGCGCTCTCCGCTGCCGCAGCCACGTAGCGCCACCGCTTGCCCGCCGTCCACTTTCTGCTGGTGGCCTTCGGCGTCTACCAGGACCGTCCCATTGAGGACGTACACGACCGCATTGTGGCCCGCCCGGAGGTCAAACGGAACCTCGCGCCACAAATGGACGTCGAGCAGGGTGAACGGCTCAGCTGGCACCAGCGGCGACGTAACGCTGTCAAAAGCGCCGACCACAACGCGGACGCGGTCTCCGGCGTCGCTGCGCCATTCCGGCGCCTCACTCCGGTCGAGGTGAAGGACTTCAGGCGCCACGAGCTTGTTCGCCGCGCTGAGGTTGACGAAGAGCTGGAGCCCGTGCAGCTCGAGGCCCGGGACCGCAGGTATCTCCTCATGGACAATTCCGCTGCCCGCCTGAGTCCAGACCGCTGAGACATTCCGCGGGCACCCCGACTCAGTAACCGGGCAGACGGTCATCGAGCGGGAACTTCCCGGCCGGCACCGGCCAGCCCGTCCAGGTTGTCGCCAAAGCCGCGTACGTTGCGCCTGTAGCCGCCGCATTCCGCTCTACTCTCGGCATCACGGCGGTGACCCAACCGGTGATCAGGGACGGCTATGCCTACCTGAACGGCACGCTCAAGGCAGCGCCCGATAGCCAGGCCGCCTACACAACGGTCGATCGGGTGCGCACCTCCGTGCACGCAGTCCGAGGCGCAGACGCCGCGGTCGGCGGGCCGACGGCGACAACCCTCGACGTACAGCGGGCCAGCGCGCACGACCGGGAGGTGATCATCCCGGTGATCCTAAGCTTGGTGCTGCTCATCCTTATTCTGCTGCTGGGCGCGCTGGTCGCACCCGTCGTGCTGATCGCCACCGTAGTGCTGTCGTTCGCCGCCGCCCTCGGCGTCAGCGCACTGTTCTTCAACCATGTGTTCAACTTCGGCGGCGCGGACAGTTCCTTCCCGCTGTTCGTGTTCGTGTTCCTCGTCTCGCTCGGCATCGACTACAACATCTTCTTGATGACCCGGGTCCGTGAGGAAACGGCGCGTCACGGCGCCCGGCAGGGCGCACTGACCGGGTTGGCGTCCACCGGCGGGGTAATCACGTCGGCCGGCGCGGTGCTCGCCGGGACCTTCGCTGCACTGGGTACGCTGCCGATCACGATGCTGACAGAACTCGGGTTTGCGGTCGCGTTCGGCGTGCTCCTCGACACCATCGTGGTCAGGTCAGTCCTGGTAACAGCACTTAACCTGGACCTGAGCCGCTGGATGTGGTGGCCGAGCTCCCTGGCTCGCCGTCCCGCCGCCGAGGCCGTCCGGACGGAAGCGCGGCCCTCGCCAGTGCCGTAACGAACGCTGCTGTCGAACGCGAGGTGGCCTGCTGCCGAGCAGGCCACCTTTGCGTCGGCGATAGTCATCCAGGCCCGCCGAAACGGGTCTGGGCGGTCTTCAGCGGTTCTTCAACGGCTAATCGCGAACCTCGTTGTATGACGAATCTCAGCCCCCTCACCCCAGAGCCTGGCCGGTCTGCCTCGACAGCATCGCCGCCGGGCAGAACACCGGACCTCCGACGGAGGGCGCTCGCGATGGCCGTCATCGCTGTCATCGCCGCAGGCGGCGGGTACGGCATCGCCAGGGCAACCGCCAGTTCCCCCGTATCTCCCATTCCAACTCCGGCGCCCGCCACCGCTCCCGTTTCCCCAGCAGCTCCTGGCACGGGGGGCGGCAACCCCGGCATGCCGATGGGCGGTCGATCAGTCGCCGGTTCCTCCTCCTCGTCGTCGCTGGCTCAGAGCATCGGCACGCAGGTTGGTACCGCAATGGCCGGCCTGGCACCGCAGACCGTGAGCCTCGCACAGGCGCGCACGCTGGGCGATCAGGTACCCGCCGGGGCCAGACTCGACAAGGCGGCCAACGCCATCACCTTCACCAGCCACTCGGTGTCCTTCACCGTGGTGGCGGTCCCGCCCGGCGGTCCCGACATGACCTTCCGCGTGGCCGGCCTCACCAATCCCGCGGTCGTTGTCCCGCAGAATGCCCAGGTCACGGCCCATTCATCAACGGCGACAACGACGAGGCACACGGCTGGATGGTCGTGAATGAGCAGCCGCCGTTCCGCTTCTACCAGCCCAAGACTCCGATCGTCAGCGGCGCTTTCTCTGGCCTGATCGGCGACCCTACGGCCAACGGCCAGGGTGCCAGCACGTTCACCTTCCAGGCCGGCCCGGCCGGAACTTACCAGTACATCTGTCCCATGCCCGGCCACGCGCAGATGGGCATGCACGGACCGTTCATCGTGAGGTGACCCTCGTGAGTGACACCCGCCGCGAACCCATCCGCTCGCCACTCCCTGACCGGACCGCACCTGTCGCGCTGATCGGCGCCCCCAGCCCGCTGCGATCTGCGGTCGCCGGGCAGTTGCGCACCGCCACCGGCCTGCTGGCCTGTGTGGACACGCCAGACCGCCTGGGGACCGCCCTGTCGTCCGCCGCCAGCGGCGGGAACGGGATCGCAGGCGCCACATCTTGTTCGTGACCGTTCCCCGGCCGCCAGGGCCAGCCAGCCGGCTGCGCCACCGCTTCCGGGACCCCGCACTGGCCGCGGGCTTCATCCAGGCAGTCACCGCCGCGCGGCACTACGGCGCCGCCAGGGTCGTAGTCCTGTCCACCGTCTTCTGCTACGACGATGATGACGGGCTGCCGCCGCAACCTGGCGCACCGACCCTGACAGGGGCCGAGACCGCCCCCGCCGCCGCGGCCGAAGAAGCGGCACGCCTGTTCACCGGCCTTGGCGGCGACTCAGTGGTCATGCGGCTCGGCTGGACCGTGGGCCGCGACGAGGCTATTACCCGGCGAGTCCTGTCAGCCGCCCGGCGGGGCTGGCGGCTCATTGAGGGCGACCCCGTCGCCTGCGTGGCCATGATCGCGGAACCCGACGCGGCCCGGGCATCCCTGTCAGGACTCGCCGCACCCACGGGCACCTACAACATCACTGACGGACTCCCGGTCGCCCAGGCGGAGCTGAATGCCCGCATGGAAGCTGCCCTCGGCCGGATGGCCCACAACGCGCTGACCTGGGCGATCCGGCACGCCATGGCCCGCAGGCTGGTCGCGGTCAACGTCGCCGAGCTCACCGGCACCCCGCCCGGCCAGCCCGGCCGGCCTCTCCCGCGCCTTCACCCCGAGCCAGGTCGCGGCGCTGCTGGAGGCATCCGAGGGCACCCGGATGCACGCCTACATCGCGCTCTGTGTGGGCACCAGCATCCGCACCGAGGAAGCCCGCGCGCTGCGCTGGGACGCCGGTCAGCCTCGACGGCGACCCGCACGCGGTCCCGCCCGTCCCGCCGCACGTCCAGGTGTGGCGGTCGGTCCGCGCCCGCGGCGACACCAAAACCGCGCTGTCCCGCCGCACCCTGGCCCTGCCCCAGCTCACCATCACCGCCCTGCGCGCCCACCGCAGCCGGCCCGACGGGCAGCACCAGCTGGTGTTCGCCACCCCCGACGGCACCGAACTGGACGCCGCCAACGTCCGCCGCGAGTTCCGCGCCGTCCTCCGCGCGGCCGGCATCCCCGGCACCTGGACCCCCCGCGAACTCCGCCACACCGGCGTGTCCCTGCTCTCCCTCGGCGGCGTCCCCATCGAGGAAATCGCCCGCATCGCCGGGCACGCCACCACCCGCACCACCGAACTCATCTACCGCCAGGAACTCCGCCCCGTCATCACCACCGGCGCCACCGCCCTCGACCACCTCCTCCCCCGCACCCCCGCGCCCAGACCCGGCGAGCCACACAGCGCCTGAGAGCCCGCAGTGCATGCAGACCCAAGCCGGAGACGATGGTATGGTGATCGGTATGGCAACCCGGAAGGTCACCATTACCCTCGATGAGGCCCAGCTCGAGCAGATCCGCTCGCTCGTGCAGGCAAGGACCGCGCCCAGCGTGTCGGGCTTCGTCCAGCACGCGGTTACCGTTGCCCTCGACGACGTCGCCGGGTGGGGCGCGATGCTGGCCGAGGCACTGCGCCAGACCGGCGGCGCGCTGTCGGAAGACGAGCGCGCCTGGGCTGATGACGTGCTCCGCTCCGGCGCCCGCCCGGCCGCCTGATGCCCGGCGTGACCTTCGACGCCGGCGGCCTGATAGCCCTCGACGGCGACGACCGCCGCGTCGTCGTCCTGCTGGCCCGGGCCCGCGAAACCGGCGCCCGCGTCACCGTGCCAGCATCGGCGCTGGCTCAGGCCATCCGCCGACCTGAGCGGCAGGCCCGGCTGTCTCGGCTGATCCGCCAGCCCACGACCGACGTCGCCGATCTGGGCCGGGTCGACGCGACCAGCGTCGGCAGGCTCCTGGCCGCCAGCGGGACATCGGACATCACCGACGCCCACGTCGTCATCTGCGCCCGGCGCGCGGACCAGCCCGTCCTCACCTCCGGTCCCGGCGACCTCCGCCACCTCGACCCCGCCCTCAGGCTGATCGCCCTGTGACCTCAGCGCTCACGGCAGCCGGCGGCATGTTCACCCTGTCGTGGGCAGACCAGATCAACGTGCGGGCGGTGCGCAGGCAGATCGACAGGAGGGGGATCCCGGTGCCGCGATATTGCCGGCGGCCGACCTGGACGACTGGCAGGTCACGCCACATGTGCGCGAGTGATCGCCGTGTGCTGGCAGCTCGCGTGCCGCGAGAAACACGCGAACCCGAGGCCGGGGCCATGGACGCGCCAGTTCGGATACCGCGGGCACTTCTCCCCGCTCCCGCCGCTACCAGATCACCCTGCCATCCCGCCGCGAACCAGCGGCAGGCCTGATGCGACAGCCAGAACGGCGCCGGGGACCGGCCGGTGACGGTGCTGTCGGAATGGCCCATGCAGGAGCCGGTCGGGCTGATGTCGGTCGCGGGGTGCTCGTGCGGGAACCGGTCCCAGAATCGAACGGCCAGTGGGATCCTTGCTCAGCTCACTCCGGGTCCGAGGCTGTAGGCGACGGCGGGATCAGCCGGTAGCTCGGGATCACCCGAGCGATCGATCCGGCATCGAGGCCCGAGACAAGCGTTCGCATCCCACGCCGCACTTCAGCACGATCAAGAGCAACTCCCGTCATGCAGTGGCCGCACCAGAAGGCCGCCCAGCCCTGTAGATCGTCTCGCCGCCGCACCACCATTACCAGGTGCAGGTCGCGGCTGCCGCAATTCCGGCATGACGTGACCGATACAAGTTCGGGAGACACGAAGATCTCCTGGTACTGAGCCAGCCAGTCCTCGTATGTCGCAGCGTCATTCATCACAGTCCCTCGCGTATCGGATGGGCTCCTAAGGGGTGCTAACGGACTCCCACCACGCGGCTTCATACTCCCGGGCCCCTGCCTCCTAACTCGCGAACTCCTCAATCGAAGTGGGCCATCCGTTGTTCGCTATCTGGCCCGTGTGAAATATCTCGTGCGCGAGTGTTCTTCCCAGCTGCTCGTCGTTCGTGAAAGCATTACGATAGAGATTCACCGTACCATTAGGCGTCGTCTTCAACGGCCAGCTAGCCGACATCACCTTCAGCAAGTAACGCATACGCGATAACCGCTGGCTGGCGGCGCTGCTATCTAGCAGGGCCGCCAGCGATCAAGCTGGCCGCGCAGCGTTGTTATCTGGGAATCGGGCGGGCTCGCTGGCGCGCTGATTTTATTGGGTCTCCGGAAAATCTGCCTACGGCATTGGAAATCAGCGACAGGAAAAGGGCTGAAAAGCAATGAGTAATGGTCCGTTGCCCAGGATACCCGAATGGCATGATGAGCCGCCGCGCGATGGGCGCGGCACTCGTCGGCGCGGATGTTGTGGCCGGTGACGTCGCCAATGACCAGCGCAGTTCCGTGCGCACCATCACACACAGACATTGGCCAGGACGTGGCCATCGCCCAGCCAGAATGGCTCCCACACCGGAAACAGCCTTGGACAGACATTCGAAATCAACTGTTGACGAGCCCCCTTACGGAATCGAACCGTAGACCTTCTCCTTACCATGGATATCTGCGCCCCCGCGGCACCAGGAACTACCTCTGCTTAGACGCAGCTCACCTGCAGATTCATAGTCCCGGAGAGTCTGCGACTGCCGCGGATAGCCTGGCCGTTGCCACCACCAATTGTCACCACTTGCGGGCTACTCCTACGTCGTCATGGCCGCCCCGGGCGTCACGGTGGAGACGGCACCTCCTTCGAGCGCCGAAGCCGGAGAGTGCCATACCTCCGTCAATCCTGTCGACGCTGACTCCCGTATAGCTCATGAGGCACTGGTCTCAATCGCCTGTCAGCTGAACAACTCTCGGAGAATCGCCGCTGACCTTGGCGGCACCGGTTCGTGGGATAGAACTCGCTGGCGACAGCGAGAGCGTCGTCAGCGGTCTGTATCCCGGCGATGCGCGCGAGGACGCGCAGATCATCGATGTCACGTGCCCGGGCGGCCAGCGCCTTCATCGCGAAAATGTGATCCGGGGACGCGGCAGTTACACGCAGTCCCGGGTGATCGAACACCCTGCGCTTGCCTGGGTCGTCCTTGCCAGAGACGTAGACACTGGCCTGTTCGTTCAGCCACCAGCGGGGCAGCCCGAGATCGTCCGCGACGTTCAGGGCCTCCTCATGCACGATCCCGTGCGGCACGAACACGGCATCGACATCGCGTGTCACTCGCTCGGCGTCGTAAGCCAGCGCCATCGCCGCACCGCCGACGATGAACACATCGGCGACGATGCCGCGCCTGGCAAGCCGCTCGCCCGGAGCAGTGAAGGCCCGCTCCAGCTCATCGCGGCCGAGCAGGACATCGTCGGACTCGGTCACGCCGCTTCCAGATCCCTTGCGGACACATAGACGCCGTGCTTCCTGAAGGCAGCCGGAGCCCACACCAGCGCCTCGGTCCGCTGCGTCCGCAACTCGGCCGGGAACCACGGCCGGCGAAGCACCCGTGGCTCCGCCCATTGCGGCGGCGCAAGATCATGAGCGGCCGCCAGGTGCTCCGCTATCGCTGCCAGCAGCGCGTCCCAGCGCTCATCGCCCACCTCAGGTGGCCGGTCACGCAGAAGCGACGGCTGAACCTCCGGTGCTTCCCACCGGTACTCCTCCAGGAACTCCCAGACCAGCTTCCAGCGCACCCTGTCATCGGCTGTCCGTGCCAGCCGGTCCGCCAGGCCGGCCAAAGTCATCGGACGGTAGCCAGTCACCGGTAAGTCCTTCCGCAACGCTCATCCTGGAACCGAGCATACGTTCCGGCAGGCGACTTCGCCGGCTGGCACGCCTCGCCTCGTCGACCACGACCAGATCGCCTGCGCTGAGCGGCCTGCCGACGCCGCGACGGCCTTCAGATGCACGAGGAACTGGGCGAAGTTGTAACTCTTGGCAACTCCTGCGCGGCGAGCACCGTCACACGATGCCGGCGACGGCGTGACGCCTACCCGGCCCTGCGACCACGCGGAACCGATCGCGGCGAGCACCCTGGTCGTGCCCGAGTCCGCCGGCCGACGATCTTCTGGTGGCTTCTCCCGAAGCTTGGTCGAGCTTGGAAGACCCCGTCGAGGTGCCAGTGGATGAACTCTCGGCCGGGCCGGTCGGCGCGGCGTCCTGGAAGCGCGAGGACTTGCCCTTGCTGGGCAGTGGCCGCCGGGTCGGCGGGGCGGCCAGCTCAAGCCGGGTACGGCCGGGTCGGCTCCTCGATGGCGATGCGGCCCTCCAGCCGGGCGAGCGAGGCGCCGAGGCAGTGATGCATGCCGAGCGAGAAGGACAGGTGCCGACCGGGATCGGGCCTGCCAATCCGGAACTCGTCGGGCGTGCCCCATGTCGTCGGCCGGCGGATCTCTCAGCCGACCGAGGGGAGTGCACGAGGCTGGCCGGGGCGCGGAAGCAGCGTAGCGACGTCAGTACGGATCGTTGGCTCGCGTGTAGAGAATCCGTCCGCTGGCGCCTACGTCTGTCCAGGCCACGAACAGGGTGTAGCCGCGCACCGTCAACGCGGCGCCCGTGCTTGTGACTGCCCGCGGCAGAAGTTCCTGCGCCGTCAGGGCCGCCTTGTCGAAGGATGCCTTATAGCCGATCCGGCCGGACTGATTGCCTTTCCAGGCGATGTACAGGGTGCCGGCGGACCGCCCACGAATGCCAGCGCCGGCGTCGCCTTGGTGTGCGCCTGCGGCACGGCGGTCGGCACTGCCTGGGAACACGCGCCGGTCCCGGCGCCGAAGCAGTACAGCAGCATGACGCGGTCTGTATGCGTGGTCCAGGCGATCACAGGGCCACCTGTGGCAAGGTCGCCGGTGATCGCCGGCGCGTCGCTGGTGACGTCGCCCGGCCAATGAGCGGCTGGCGGTAAGGGATATGAGGTGGTGGGCCACCGCTGCATACAGAGAGTGGCAGCGCCACCCCAGGGCCGGGTAGCGACAGGGCGGCGGCGTGATGAGGTCACGGGATGACCGGATGAGCCAGGCAATCTCGGCGCGTGCCTTGCAGCCCGAAATGCTGCTGCTGCCAGAGGGCGCAACCGCGGTGTCCCGGTCGGCGTCCAACAGGTATGCGACAACGTATGCGGCGCGCGCCGTGCATGACGCTCCTCCTGACTGCAAGCGCGGGCATTGCACTGGCGGGCTGCGCCGCTACGCACACCGCGACCGGACCGGCGGCGGCGGCGTCTCGGACGGCGGCGGCGTCTCATACAGCGGAATTGCCGACAACGGGGCAACGTGCCGTCGCCGACGCGGCGGCGATTTTGAAGGAGTTCGTCGTGCCCCCGCGCGCGCAGCGGTTGCGGGAGGCGCCGGCTCTCCTCAAGGCGCCGATCTCCACCCTCGGCACCACCACTGCGGTGGACGACGTCTCCTTCTGGCGGGCGCCCGGCCAGCCGCAGGCGGTACTCGCCTGGGAGCAGGCGCACCTGCCTCGCAGCTTCACGCCCGAAGACGCCGATTTCGGGCCGCCTTCATGGGACCGCACGTTCTCGCTATCTCCGATCCCCGGCGTGCTGAACGCCCGGGACCTGGTGGTCGAGGTGACCGGAGTGGGCAGCCGGCACACCGCGATCCGGGTGGACGCCCAGGTGAGCTGGCAGCCACCCCGGCCTGGCTCCGAACGGGTTCCCTCCGCCACCCGCGTGGTAACGATCACCCAGCTCCTCAGCCCGGACCCGCGCGCCAAGCGTCCGCGCGCGCCAGTCACGATCACCGACCTGGCAGTCGTCCGGCAGCTCGCCGCACTCGTCGACGGCCTCCAGCTGTCCACGATCGGGCCGTACGCGTCCTGCCCAGCGCCTCCCGGCGACGAGATCAAGCTGACGTTCCTCGCCAAGCCCGGCGGCCGGCCGCTCGCGGTCGCGCAAGCGCCGTCCGCCTGCGGCACCGTACGGTTCAGCATCGGCAGCAAGCGGCAGCCCGCGCTCCAGATCACCGACTCGTTCATCCCGCAGGTTCTCAAGCTCGTCAACCTGCGCTGGAAGGTCCCGTAGGACGCATGGCGTGCACGCGCCCAGTCTCATCCACCGCGCGCGGCCCGTCAGGGCCATCAAAATCTAATAAGAGCTTGTCCTCCGCCCGATCGGCCCGTCCCTGTCTTGTCCGCAACCCAGCAGCCCCACGCCGGACCACCCAAGAAAAGAACCAGGAAAGTCCGCAGCCCTTGACGCGGCGTAAGAGCATCGCTCGGGATCCGGGAGGCGCGACGCTTCGTCTTACGGTGCGTAATCGGCGATGCCCTGCCCTCGCGCTAGCCGTATCACGCATCCTCCTGTTGGCGCGCACGCGCTCCCTGCACATCGGGCAGCAAAGTATGAGCAGGCCGATCGCCGACACTGCCGGAGCGCGCAGTCTTCAGAGCGAACCGAAACGCGTGGCGCGCATGCAGCCGACCCTTGCCCGCCTCTACAGCCGGTCCGGGACGGCGACCTGGCTGTGGCGGACCTGCCGTCGGTCGAGGCGGCCGGGCCGCAGGGCTGCCCGCGCTGCGCCGCTGACCCGCGCGGGATGCGGCCGCGGCCGTCGATGACCTTCTCCCGGTCACGGATGCAGCGCTGGCGAAACACGGGGAGTTCGCTGTCCTCCCACAGTCCCCAGGGGGGACTAAAGGCGTCCGCCTCTAATATCGAAAAGGCACCATGGAATGGACGAGCCCCCTTACGGAATCGAACCGTAGACCTTCTCCTTACCATGAACACAAAGAAGCCAGCTAGGCTGGCCAAGCGGCAGGCGTGACCTGAAGGTTCATGCCTGAGCATGCCTGCCTGTGTCCCCCGATGCCCGGCAATGGTCCCCCGCAATAGTCCCCCACCGGCCGTACGATCAGCGCATGGCGGAACGGCGCCGCAAAGCCGAGGACAGCATCTATTTCGAGCACGCCGGTCCCTCCCGCGACGTCTAGACCCTATTCAGGGAGCCAAAAGCAGGAGGGCGCAGAACGAGCCGACCGCACGCTTGCGTCGAACTCGATCAGATCGGTATCCAGGAAGACTGGCACGCCGACAGCTGGTGCGCCGCCGGCTAGCGTCAGGCGCTCCGCTGCCCTCCTCCGCCGGCCTCGACGTGCCGTCCACAGCGATCTCCCGCATTTCGTAGATGACCGGCAGCACTGCGCCGAGAATCCTTGTCGAGCGAATGACCCGCAAGAACCCTGACACGCCGTGAAGCTGGCGCGGTGACCTGACCGGCCGCAGATCGTGCGGCGGTATTAGCGCTGTTGTCGTGCTGACTATGGCGGTGAGTTCCGTTGCCCCGGCACGCCAGGTTCCGGCTGGGTGCGCGACTTCGACTTCGCGGCGCCGAGTGAATCGCCCAGCGTCCACAGCGCGGCGCCGAGCAGCACGAGGTCCTTGAGCAGGAACTGGCCCGGCAGCACCGACAGCACAGGGAATCCGCCCGCTGCCGTGACTCCTGGCGTGGTGAACAGGAAGCTCAGCGTGCCAAGGAACAGCAGTATGGCCAGCGCGCTGCCGATGGCTGATATCCGCGGCGAGACGAACCGAAGGCCGATGAGCACGGCCGCGATGACCTCGACGGTGCCGAGCGTTGCCGCGAGCGAGCGGACGCTGAGGATGTTGTAGAACCAGCTCATGATGGGGCTGTTGGCGATCAGCGGGTGGATGGCGGTCGCTTCGTACGAGGAGTATTTCAGGGCGCCTATCCAGGCGATCACGACCACGAGCGCGTACCGGACGAACTGCCGGCCGACCACCGCCACCGGATGCTCTGCTTTCGGGGCCTCAGCGGTATCCCGCCGCGCTTCGGCGGTATGGCGGCGCGCCTCGGCGGTGTGCCGACGGGCTTCCCTGGTATGCCGATGCAAGTGCACCATAGGTGATCCTTTCGGCGATATTTCGTGATCGGGCTCATTAGCACAGTGACCAGCGTTATCGCTTTTTCTTTTCGACAGCACCGCATATATGCCGTGTTGCTGCCCGACTAGTTAGCTATGCGCTGTTCTCTCCATCGCCTCCCCAGCAGTGCCCGAAACTTTTATAAGTGCGTTACTAATTTCTATCCGCAGCCTCGCGCCCTGCGATGGCGGCAATCGGCCATCTTCAGGCGCGTCGCCGACCGTGCAGGAGCAGCGAGGGTGAACCGCCGTGTCAGTGCACTGGCGCCACCCGTTCACGAAACTGGCCTGGGCCGACCGACGTGATCACCTGGCAGAGCCGCTGATCTTCCAAACCAGAGGAGATCGCCCCAGGTCGGTACCAAGCGATGCCGGGCGTGGTGCTGGCAGCCGCTCCTGAGGCTAGCTTGCGAGCTTGTCGGCCTCGACGATCAGCTGCTTGGCACGCTGGAACGGCCACCCTGAGTGCCGTGCCGACGTCCTGCAGCGGCAATCCCTGGTCCCGCAGGCGCCATGCGGCACGCCGTGCCAGCTGCGCGGCCTAGGCCTGACTGCGGGCGGCCTGCTCGCGCAGTTCGGCGGACCGGTCCAGTTCGGCCCGGACGTTAGCAGGCAGGATGATCGTCATGTCGAGGTCGAAAGAGCCGGCCGGGATGTCGTCCATGATGGCGACGAGATCGCGGGCCATGGACTCGGCCTCCCGCAGCGTGCGCGCCTGGGTGGTACGCGCGACCTCGGGCACGCGGACGCGCCAGACCGTGCCGTCGCGGTCCACTTCAGCGTGATGGGTCTTCAGTTCCGCCACCAGCCTTTCCCCAGCTCGGCTTCGCACTCGTGGAGGATGTCCCCGGTCGTCCGCTGGCCGATCTCGGCGTGGCGGGGATCGGGATCTTCACCTATCCCAGCCAGAACGTGTCGTGCTTGGCGCCCTCGACCGCTTCCACTCGACGCCCTGCCGCCTGGCTTCCTGCCGGATCTTGCGAATGAGCTCGGACCGCCCCACACGCCTCCTCTAGCGCGGATTGAACGATGCTTTCAAGCACGCGCCGGAGTACACCGGGAACGGTCCCGGGCTATGGCGGGCGCCGGCAGTAACTGTCCTCGGAAGCGCGTGAAGGGTGTTACCTGGACCGCGTTAACTATCGCCGCCAGTACCCATTCGTTGTCCCGCCGATTCCGCCGCCGGCGACGCGATGATCCGATCAGGACTAGCTCGCATGCTCGCCGGCTGCGCCTTGCAACACGGGCACGCGCGTCGCTGACCTGCGCGGGCACACCAAAGCAGGCCCTTCGCACTCCCGCGCGTTGTGTTCGCGGACAGAGCGCTGCCACGTCCGCGAGAGGCGCGCGGTTTCGTCGGCGGCCTGCATGTCCTGCTGCGCGCACTGGGGGCGATGGGTAAGCACGCCGACCCGCGGTTCGACGGTGCGCACACCGGCTCACTGCAGCCTGCTAAGAGCGCCGTATCCAGGCAAGCGCCCGGCTGCCGGCCAGTCACAACGCCGCCGGCCTACTAGCCGGACGCCAGGCCCGCCGCCCTACAGCGTTGCCACACTGGAATCGCTCGCCCGGCCCATTAGTCCCCACCAATGTCCCCACTGGCTTTGATCGGAGTATGGGCCTGACCTGGTTCCCTCTACGGAACCGAACGATCGACCTTCTCCTTTATCTCACCACCGGCTTGATCATTCGGTTCCGATAAGGCGGCTGACCTGGAGCCCCCTTACGGAATCGAACCGTAGACCTTCTCCTTACCATGGACGCTAAGCAGGCTGCTCAGCTGGTCAATCTCCAGGCTTGACCTGCAGATTCATGCCTGCGCATGCCTGCCTGTGCCCCCGGTGCCCGGCAATGGTCCCCCGCAATAGTCCCCCACTGTCCCCGGCCGTTCTAGCATTGGCATATGACGGAACGGCGGAGCAAGGGCGACGATTCCGTCTACTTTGAGCACGCTGGCGCCTGCCGCGATGCCAGCAGGCACCACAGATGCCCCGGCCGGTAGCGCGCAGAAATCTGCCTAGGCTACGGGCCCAGCGGCAAGCTGCGGCGCCGCCGCGTATCAGCTGCCAGCAAGGCAGCGGTCCAGGACGCATTAAAAGAACTGCGCGCCGACGCCGCCGCCGGCATTACCAAGGCACCGCCGGCCAACTACACCCTCCGCAAAGCAGCCGACGACTGGCTGGAGAACGGGCTGCCCGGCCGGTCCGCCAAGACCATCCGCAAGAACAAGGACGTACTGGAACCCATCTTGATGGTCATTGGCGCGGTGAAGCTCCGCGACCTGGACGCCGCCGCAGTAGACCGGGCACTGACAACGACGGCGGACAGTTACAGCTCGGCCACATGCCGAATAGCGCGCGTTGGATTTGGGCATGACCAGGCGGTCATCCGCATGACTACTCGCGCTTTATGCGCGGTTCTGCCGCCGGGGAGTGCTCGCGATCTGAGGGGGCTCGATCCCTATTAGCTGAGGTTGAGCCGCTCGAGGGGCTGGCCTGTAATGCTGGCGATGATCTCGAAGTCCTTGTCGAGGTGCAGGACAGCAAGCCCCGTCAGTTCAGCAGTCGCGGCAATGACGAGGTCGGGGATGGACGGCGCCCGGTGCTGGCCGCGATCTGCCAGCAGCGTGAGGACTTCGACTGCCCGGTCTTCGATGGCCGGGGTCTGGTACTCCACCGGCATGGCCGACAGCGGCGGCTGTGTCAGTCCCGCGCGAAGGTCTGACCCGGACCGGGCGGAGTAGCCGACCTCCAGCCGGGTGACAGTAGCGATCCGGACCAGCCCGCGTTCGATGCGGGCTGCCCACTGGGCGGCATCGGGGATGCCGGCCAGCCGGACCAGGGCCGACTTGTCGATCAGCCAGTCTGTCACCGCCATGCCTGCGACATCACCTCGGGGTCATCCAGGTCACCGAACAGGTCGGCGAACCGGGCCAGGTCTTGCACGCTGACGGGCGCGCCGGTCGTGGCTGCGTCTTGCGCGAGCCGCCGCCGGACATACTCGCTGCGCGACAGGCCCATCCGGCTCGCGCGCGCGTCGACAGCGGCGACGACGTCGTCGGGTACGTCTCGGATCAGCATGTCAGTCATCGGCGCCTCCGTGATGATATCCCATGATAGCGCGCCTGCTCTTGAGCATGCGAGTCGCCACCGCGGACCATCCGCACTTCCGCCCCTGGAACGTCCCTGCCGACTCTGCGCGGTTCTTCGCGTTTCGATGCCAGCGTCGGCCCCCGCGCAGATCGGCCATTTCGGGGTGACTTTGTGGGTGCGCTCGGTGAAAGTGGCTGGGATGATTTCGTTGGCGTGGCCGGTGATTGCGGAGGCGGGGCTGGGATTGGCGGCGCAGCCGGCCCCACGCACGCCGGCCCTCCACGTGCATCGGATGCCGCGGCCGGGTGTGGACCGTGCCGGACGATACGCGCCCGCCGGACTCATCGCAGAACAGCACCGCCGAGTCCGAGAACCGTCTGGGGCGTCCTCAGGGAGCCAGTGCAGCTGCGCGTCCAGGTCGTCGAGCATCGGAACCCGTCCGGACTCTAAGCCCAGCCCCGGGCACTCGCTATATAGGGCCGTCGGTGAACATGGTGGACATGAGGCGGAGGCCACAGCCACCGCTGTTACTGGGCGTTCTGTCCCTGTGCTACCGATCGATTATCATTTCCGGCCCGAAGCTGACCTTGATCTCCGGGCTGAGAACCCTGGGCTCCTGCCCGTGGCGAATGCAGGTGATCCCATCCGGACTGCTAGCTCTCTCGGCTTTCGTCCCTTGTTGCATGCCTTGTTACGTCCCGCGGCAAACAGTCCTGGCCTGAGATAGGGCCGCGGCACCATCGGGATCGGCGGCCTGGGCGAGCAGCTCAAGGGTGTCCGGCTCGGCGGGAAGGCCTGCCGCCGCCCTTCTGTCAGCCGGCCCGGCTTCGAGGACCCTGGGGCTAGGCGGGGATGAAGGGCTGGTCGTAGGGGGCGGCGTTCCGGGCGGTGATGATGTGGTCGGCGACGGGCCCGACCGGTACCCGCAGCGGGACGGTGGGTGCCTCGACGAGGTCGGCGAGGGCCGCGGCGACCTGCTCGGGAGTGCTCATCATCTCGGCGGGGATGCCGCCGCCTGCGAACAGTGCCTTGTAGGGGTCGCCGGGGAGGCTGTAGGACAGCATGTTGTCCAGGGCGCCGGAGCTGACCGGGCCCGGCTCGGGGAGGGTGACGTCGATGCCGAAGCCGGCGAGCTCGATGGCCAGTGCCTCACCGAAGGCTTCGAGTGCCCACTTGGTGGCCGCGTAGGCGGCGTTGCCGGGCCGTACGGTCCGCCCGGCGACGCTGGAGACGAACACCAGCCGGCCCTTGTGGCGCTGGCGCATCTGCGGCAGGACGGCCTGGGTGACGCGGATCGCCCCGACGGTGTTATGGGCGTAGAGGCGTTCGATCTCGGCGGCCGGGCTGGCCTCGACCGCGGCGGCGAAGATGACGCCGGCGTTGGAGATAAGGGTGTCGATCTCGCCGGCCTGCGCGATGGCGGTGTCGATGCTGGCCTGGTCGGTTACGTCCAGGCGCAGCCGCTGGTCGGCGTCGAGGCCGTCCAGGGTGCGCGGGTCGCGTGCGGTGGCGACCACGCGGTGGCCGCGCCGGGCCAGTTCGGCGGCGGTGGCTCGGCCGATGCCCTTGGAGGCGCCGGTGATCAGGATCGAGGACATAGCTATTGCTGCTCCTTGCTCGCTGAGGGGTTCCCGCAGGGCGCGGGCACCAAGTAACCAGGTCAGTTCGACTCTCGAACTCACTGACACGCGCTATAGTAGCCAGCGTGAGTCAGAAAAGCGAACCGACTAATCTCGGAGCTCCCCGGGTCTGCTCCATCGCTGACGCGCTCGAGGTCGTCGGGGAGCGCTGGAGCCTGCTCGTTATCCGGGAGGTTGGCTTCGGCGTCCACCGGTTCAAGGACATCCAGGTCAACACCGGCGCCCCGCGGGAGACCCTCGCGCTGCGGCTGCGCAAGCTGGAGCAGGCCGGGGTCATCGAACGCCGACGGTACTGCGACCACCCGCCGCGCGACGAGTACATCCTCACCACCGCCTGCCGGGGCCTCTTCCCCGCCCTGATCGCGCTGCGCGAGTGGGGCGAGCGCCATGTCCCCCCTCCTGGCCGCAACGCCGACGACGATTCCCCGCCCCTTCCCCGGTCAGGGGCCGGAACGTAGACGCCGCCGGCACCGGCAGCAAGGCCGACCGGGGCGGCGCGAGCAGCAGCGCCGGCCGTTCCTCCGGCCCGGCCCGCGAACCCCGGCGCCAAGCGGGCGCGAGCCCACTCGCTGAGCGAAGTACCCGTTTGGGGTGGCCGCTCTTGGCGACGGACGAGACGCGGTTCTCCTCAGCGCCGCACGTAATGCAGCGCCCGGGCGCTAAGCCTGGCCTGGAGTCGTGTCTGTCAGCGTCAATTCCCCCGGAAGGCGGAGAGCGCGGGTTACGCTGCCTGTGGTTGCTTCCCGGTTCGCGTGCGTGCGTCGATGGCAGCGGGCTGTCAGGTAACTGTTGGCCTGCTCTGGACCCTGGCGGCATCGGTCAGCCTATACATCGCGTTCGGTGTGGTGCGCTGAGCCGGGTCGTCTGGAGGGGAAGGCCCGGCTCTCCGTTGCCTGCGCCAGGCGCGATGATCTGGCAACTGGGCTGTTTCGCATGTCGACAGCACTTCCTAAAGGCGTCGACGGGCTTCGCCGGATACGCCGTAACAGATCTCCCATATCCGTTGCCGACGGCGGAACGGCGCCGTACGCGTCGAGCACCGCGCCGAACGGCGGCTCGGCTTGAGGTTGGCCACGGCAGTGGCGTTTCGGGTGCCGTGTCTCCTGGCTACACTCCGCCTATGAAGGCAGCGATCTGCACCAGGTACGGCCCGCCCGAAGTGGTTGCGATCTCAGAAGCGGAGAAGCCGACTACCAAGGACAACGGAGTGCTCGTCAAGGTCCACGCGACGACGGTGAATCGGACGGACTGCGCCTACCGGGCTGCAAGGCCCTTCTTCATGAGATTCCTCACCGGGCTTATCAGGCCACGGTCGACCGTCCTGGGCACTGAGTTCGCGGGCGAGGTCGAGGCGGTCGGCAGCAGCGTCACGTCGTTCGAGGTCGGCGACAAGGTGTTCGGATACAACGAGGGCCCGTTCGGCGCTCACGCTGAGTACATGTCGATTCCCGAGGACGGCTCGGTCGCGACGATGCCGGCCAACGTGACCTACCAGCAGGCCGCTCCTGGTACGGAGGGGGCACATTATGCCCTCGCGCACATCAGGGCGGCGAGGATCCACAGCGGGCAGGACGTCCTGGTCTATGGCGCGAGCGGCGCTATTGGCTCAGCGGCGGTCCAGCTGTTGAAGAGTCTGGGTGCCAGCGTGACCGCGGTGTGCGGCACGGACCACGTGGAGCTGGTCCGGGGCTTGGGCGCCGACAGGGTCATCGACTACACGGTCGAGGATTTCACCAAGGACGAGCAGAGATACGACGTGGTCCTCGACTCGGTCGGGAAGAGCTCCTTCAGCCACTGCAAACGACTTCTGAAACCGCGCGGAATCTACATCTCCTCGGAGCTGGGTAGGCTAGCCCAGAATCCGTTCCGTGCGCTCATCGCCCCGCTGCATGGCGGCAAGAAGGTCAAGTTCCCCATTCCGAAGCACGACCAGCTGATGGTCGGTCATTTCAGCAAGCTGATCGAGTCCGGAGACTTCAGGCCGGTCATCGACAGAACATATCCGCTGGACCAGATCGTCGAGGCCTACAGGTACGTCGAGTCCGGGCAGAAAGCCGGCAATGTCGTCATCAGCCTTGAGAGTTCGCGCTGATGGGCGGTCGGCGGCGGTAGACCTGGGGCCTGCTGCCTACACCTCGACCCACGCTGCGGCCAATATGCGATGACCGCGGCTTGTTGTGCTCTCGGCTGGTCAGGTGCCGGAACCGGGCGGCGTAGACGGGGTTGGATTTCAGCGCGCCCCAGACGGCGCGCCAGGCGGCGAGCCGCAGCCCGGGCAGGCCCTGGCCGGTGGTGCGGGTGCGGCCGGTGTAGTTGCCGGATGATTTCTGCTGGGGTGCCAGGCCGGAGTGCTTGACCAGCGCCCGGCCGGTGGTGAACCGGGCCGGGTCGCCGGTCTCGGCCAGGATGCTGGCGGCGCCGACCGCGGACAGGCCGGTGATCGAGGTGGCCAGCTCGGTCAGTCCGAGCTCGTCCAGGACGGTGGCCATCCGCTGCTCGGTGCCGGCGAGCCGGGCTTGGGTGTCGCGCCAGTCGGCGAGCAGCAGCGCGACGCGTTCCAGCGCGCCGTCGCCGCAGCGCATCACGGTCACCCCGGCCGGGTCGGCGCACGCGGCGAATACCGCATCGATGATTTTCTGCCACGGGTGGATGGCGCCCCAGCGGGCTACCTGGCGGCGCACCGCGACGTCGAACCGCCGCGCTCCCAGCCCGGTCACCCGGCTCAGGTCACCATCAGCGGCGCGGGCAAGGGCGACGGTCAGTGCCGCGTGCCAGGTCGTGGACTTTAACGGCTGCCGGGCGGCATCCAGCGGGCCAGGCGCACTCGAGCAGGTCGCGTATCTGCTGAACCTGCGCGGTGTGCTCGGCGATCAGGCGGGCCCGGCGGACGCCCAGGTGCCGCAGCCGGGCCCAGGTCTCATCGGCCGGCTCGGGCAGGTAGCAGCGCAGCTGCCCGGCCAGCCGGGCGATCAGCACCGCGTCCTTGTCGTCGGTCTTGTCGAAAGTCAGATCCTCGGCCCGCCGCGCCCACGAGCTCAGCAGCGGCTGCACGCACACAAACGGCATGCCACGGCCGGCAGCCAGCTGACCCACCACTCTCCACCGGTGCCCGGTCGGCTCGACTGCGACCGTGACCCCGGCGTATCCCGCTGCCCGGGCCCGGCTCGCCGCCCAGTCCAGCGCCGCGCCCAGCTGCCAGGCCCGCCGCTGAAAGACCCGCCGCGCCAGCACTTTTGACTCATGATCAGTCACCACGACCATCTGCCTGACATCAGCCAGGTCGATACCCGCGATCGCGTTGCACGGCGGCACAGCCTCACGCAACCGGGCCAGTCGCGCGTTGCGGTTGCGATCACCCCGGGAAACTCCACTACGGTCAGACACGGACGTCCTCCTGGTTTCACGCTTGGGATCCGAACCCGAACAGCGCATCAGGAGGACGTCTTCACAGCCCGGACCGACACGCAAAACCACTTACTATGCCGATGAGCGCGCGAGTGGCCCTTCCGTTGGGATCCGCGCCAGTCCTTCAGTCAGAGTCGGCGGCAGCCGGAGCAATGCGGCGGCGGCTTTCACGACGTCGAGGTAGTGATCCGCAAAGACCTCATCGATCACGGACGGGCTGGTCCGTGTGCCCGGGATAGCCTCGCCTCAGTGTTCAGCGGCGGCCAGCGGGCCGCCGCCGCCATCTCATGGACAGAAGGACGATGCGACGAGGCGAGATCTGGTGGGCCGCGTTCGACGAGCGGCGGCCTGTGGTGCTGTTGTCGGAATACGAGCCATCCGGGTTCCGGGCGATGCAGGTAGTCGCGCCGGCTGAAGGTGACATCTCGGGCCTGGGAATCGAGGTAGCAGTCGGGGTCCGGGAAGGACTGCCCTTCGACGGCGTGCTGCGGTTCGGGTTCCGCTGGCCGGGCGTTACCCCGTGCACCTGGCTGACCACCCTGAGCCGGGAGGACCTGATCGAGCGGGCAGGCGCATTGTCTGCCGCCAAACTCGCCGAGGTCGACGACGCCCTGCGTGCCAGCGAGCAAAGGGCGGACTGGACGCCAGCTGCGGCGGCCGGAATCAGCGAGATTAAAGCTTCCCTCCGTCAGCGGACTCAGGCGAAACGGGGAACGAGCTGAGGCCAGCAGCGACGGTGACCGCACTAGGCGGCTGGGACACGATCAATTACACGATGGTGATAGGGCCGAGGGGTCACGTCCGGCGCTCGAAAGCTGTCGGCCTCAGGATCCATCGTCGTGCATGCACCCTACCGGTCGCACAGTCACGCGACGAATTCAGCCGCTAACGGCTAAGCCCAATTGAGGTATACAAGCATCCTCATCTGCCGCAAGTAGCGCCTGTCGTTGCATGACCCGCCGCCCTGACGCGCGTAAAGGTACGCGTTGCCTGCTAGTAACCCGGTTAGGCGGCTACTTGCAGATGCTGGCGGTCCTAGGACGCCAGAGCGGGGGCAGGAATCCGGTCGGTGGGAGCGTCGCGCGTTCGGTCATCCCTGCTGCCGCTGGTCAGAATCAGATGTCGGGTCACGTACTCGAACGCGCCGGCCACCGCGCACCAGCCGGCATCGTCGTGGCACACCGGCAGCGCCGGAGCGGCGGCTGGCAGGTCCAGCCGGATCGGCCCCGAATCGCGGGGTGCGACCGGGGAGACGACAGCGGGGCGACCGTCCGGGTCACCCGGATCGCGGCGCGTCCTGTGGACTGCCTCGGCGTAACGGCGCATCCCGGCGTCTGCTCGGGCCGGATCGGGCGAGGGCGGCCCCTCGATGCGGACCACGGTCTGCCGCGCCGCCCGCCACAGCACCCCTCCGCCGACCCACTCGAATGCCAGCACGCGTCCCGACAGTGCAACGCTCAGCGCCACGGCGCCGTGCTCGAGCGCCGGCGCCTGCAGATAGGGAATGATCCGGTCGCGCGGGGCTAGCGAACCGCGGGGCTAGGAGGCGCTCGTGTTGCGCTTCGCGCGAGAAGGCCAGTGATCAATGACCACGTTTCCGCTTATCGCTGACGATGCCTTTCTGTCGAACTGCGAGCAGTGCTGCCTGGTCGCGCCAAACGGCGCCATCGAGTGGCTATGCCTGCCCCGCCCCGATTCGCCGAGCGTTTCGGCGCGTTGCTCGACCGGGCCGCGGGGGTTTCCGTTTCGGCCCGACCAGCGCGCAGGTTCCGCAGGATCGCAGGTATGCCCCGGGCACGATGGTGCTCGAGACGACCTGGCACGCGCCGACCGGCTGGCTGGTCGTCCATGACCTGCTGGTGATGGGGCGGATCGGGGTCGGCCGCCGCCGCGAGGACTACCGCCGCGCGCCTGCCGGCGTCGGCCCACTGGGCATACTGTGCAGGCTAGACGACAGAGCCGACTCGTCAATGTGCACCGCCACCACCCTTCCCGACCCGCTCATTGCGTCCGGAGCCAACGGCCAGGTCAGGGTACCCCGGATGCCTCCTTTGATCGGGTGCGGGCCGCCTGCGCTGCCGCGGGCCGGGATGAGACGTCGCTGATCTACTCCAGCGGTGCCGGATAGCGGAACGTAGCCGGGCTCAGTGACGGCGTCAGCTACGTCGGGCGCAGCCAGGACTGTCGTGCCAGCCCGGCGGGTAGGCCAGCGTCGTGAATGCCGTGCCCGGGAGTGGTGCCGCCCGCACCGGGCAAGGACGCGGGCCTGCCCGCCGGGGACGGGGACACCGCACCCGCATGAGCGGCCCGCCTGCCCAGGGAGGCCGGTCACCTGCATGGTCACCGGGGCGACCGGCTACGTGGGCGGGCGCCTGGTGCCGGAACTGCTCGCGGCCGGGTACCGGGTCCGCTGCATGGCGCGCCGGGCTGGGCGGCTGTCGGGTTTCGGCTGGATCGGCCAGGTCGAGGTGACCGAGGCCGACGCGCTGGATGCCGGTTCCCTGCGGCAAGCGCTGGCGGGCGTGGACGTGGCGTACTACCTGATCCACTCGCTGGGTTCGGGCCCTGGCTTCGAGGCCACCGACCGGGCCGCCGCGCTGAACTTCGCCGTCTGCGCACGCGATGCCGGGGTCCGCCGGATCATCTACCTGGGCGGCCTGCGGCCTGCGGGCAGCCCCCCGCTGTCACCGCATCTGCGGTCCCGGGAGGAAGTCGGCGACATCCTGCTGAACTCCGGCGTGCCGACAGCGGTGCTGCGAGCGGGGGTGATCATAGGTTCCGGCTCGGCCTCCTTCGAGATGCTGCGGTACCTTACCGAGCGGCTGCCAGTCATGGTCACACCGAAATGGGTGCGGTCACGCACTCAGCCGATCGCCATCCGTGACGTGCTTGCGATCCTGGCCGGATGCGCGGACCTGCCCCCTCAAGTGAACCGGGCGTTCGACATCGGCGGGCCGGACGTGCTGACCTACGCGGACATGATGGAAAGGTACGCCGGCGTGGCGGGCCTGCGGCCACGGCTGCTGCTGCCGGTGGGGGTGCTCACTCCATCCCTGTCCAGCCACTGGGTTGGTCTGGTCACTCCGGTCCCCGGTGCGCTGGCTCGCCCGCTAGTGGAATCCCTGCGCCACGACGTAGTAGCCGCCGAGCACGACATCGCCCGCTACGTACCGGACCCGCCCAGCGGGCTGACCGGATTCGACGATGCCGTCCGCCTAGCCCTGCGGCGGATCCGGGAGGCGGACGTGGCCACCAGGTGGACGTCAGCCGCCCTGCCCGGGGCGCCGAGCGACCCGCTGCCCACCGACCCGGACTGGGCGGGTGGCAGCCTTTACCAGGATGTGCGGGAAGAGCCGACACAGGCGCCGCCGAGGTCGCTGTGGCAGATCATCGAGGGAATCGGGGGCCAGCATGGCTGGTACTCCTGGCCGCTGGCATGGCGGGCCCGCGGCTGGCTGGACCGGGCCATCGGCGGGACAGGCCTGCGGCGCGGCAGGCGCGACCCCGACCACCTGCGGCCCGGCGACGCCCTCGACTTCTGGCGAGTCGAGGCGATCGAACCCGGCCACCTGCTGCGGCTGCGCGCCGAGATGAAACTGCCCGGCCTGGCCTGGCTGGAATTGTCAGCCTGCGAGCATCACGGGCACGCCCTCTACCGGCAGCGCGCCATCTTCCATCCCCGCGGCCTGCCCGGCCACCTGTACTGGTACACACTGCTCCCCTTGCACGCCCTCGTCTTCTCCGCCATGGCGCGCAACATCACCACGGCCGCGCAGCAGCACTCAGACACTCCGCCGCGCCGGCCAGCGTCCTTACGGTCAGGCAGTGATCCCGCCCGACTGCCTTCGGGACCGCAATCTCAGCACCAAAGCGGGAATCGGGGGTCATTGCCCGCCATCCGACTTCCTAACCGTCAGGCTCACCTCGCCGGCGTCGGGGATTCGGTCATCGTGCACCCACCGCGCCATGACGTTCAGTTATGCGCTTGCCGTGCCAGCAGGGTTGCCCAACGTCAGCGGGCCGGTCAATAGGTCCGCAGCGGCGTCAGGTGCCCCATCGCTCCGGTGCGATACCGCGCGACTGCGTCCTCGATCTGCGCCGCGTCGTTCATGATGAAAGGTCCCTGGCTGATCACCGGTTCACGGATCTGGGCGCCTGACAGGATGAGAACGTGCGCGCGTTGCGGGGCCGCGAGCCTGACGCGCTCTCCGCTGCCGCAGCCACGTAGCGCCACCGCTTGCCCGCCGTCCACTTTCTGCTGGTGGCCGTCGGCGTCTACCAGGACCGTCCCGTTGAGGACGTACACGATCGCATTGTGGCCCGCCCGGAGGTCAAACGAACCTCGCGCCGCAAATGGACGTCGAGCAGGGTGAACGGCTCGGCTGGCACCAGCGGCGACGTGACGCTGTCAAAAGCGCCGACCACAACGCGGACGCAGTCTCCGGCGTCGCCGCGCCATTCCGGCACCTCACTCCGGTCGAGGTGAAGGACTTCAGGCGCCACGAGCTTGTTCGCCGCGCTGAGGTTGACGAAAAGCTGGAGCCCGTGCAGCTCGAGGCCCGGGACCGCAGGTATCTCCTCATGGACAATTCCGCTGCCCGCCTGAGTCCAGACGATCCCCCCAGGGCCGACGAGGAGGTCGGCGCCGGTGGAGGCCCGGCTGCGCAGTTCCCCGGGCGAGTCCTCGAAGACGTAGGTAACGGCGGCGAAGCCCGCGTGGGGATGCGGCGAGAACGGCAGGCCGTCGACGCGGAAGTCGTCCAGAACAGCGAGCGGGGACGCCGACACGCCCAACTCCTCGAGGTCAACGAACAGCAGAGAGGTGAACCCCGGTACCTGGCGCTGCCTGGCGCCGACGACCGGCGAGAACTGACTCGGCAAGGTGATCACTCCCGGTGAGCGTTGTGAGATTCGCTATTTGTTGTCACATCCACAAACTCTAGCCCGTCAACTGGGACACATCAACAAAACCAGGCGGCCGCGCGAGCAGGGCGGAGACTTACGTTGACGTGTCCGCTAACCATGAGCTAACTTGTTGATCTGACAACAAACTGGCTGTGGCCCCGCCAGGGACGACTCCAGACCCGGACACGTGACGGGTCCGTGCAACTGCCGACGACGAGCTCCGCTCGCCACGACCCGGCCTGGGACACATGCTCTTATCACACGTGCGCAGGCGGGCGGTCTACGGATGAAGAAGCACCGACGCCAGATCTGGTCTCGGGGATCGTCCCTGGCTCGGGTCTCCCGACGCCGGTCATTCAGCGTTTCTTCAAGACTCCGTTCGGAGGATGATCGCTATGCGCTTGCTGGTCGTTGAGGATGACGAGCTGTTGGCCTCTGCGGTTAGTCGGGGGCTGACCGCAGAGGGCTACGCGGTCGAGGTGGCGGCAGACGGCGTTGAGGGCCTGCACTTGGCCACCGAATTCGATTACGACGCCATGATCCTCGACGTTCTGCTGCCGGGGCTGAACGGGGTGCGGGTGTGCGCGCGGCTCCGCGAGGCCGGGCGCGATCTGCCGGTGCTGATGCTGACCGCCAAGGACGGCTCGGATGACCACGTTGCCGGGCTAGACGCCGGGGCAGACGATTACCTGGCCAAGCCGTTCAGCTACCCAGTGCTGCTGGCCCGGCTCCGGGCGCTGCTTCGCCGGGGCCCCGCCCGGCTGCCACCAGTACTGCGGCACGGGCCGCTGGCGCTGGACGCGGCGCGGCACCGCTGCACGGTGGGCGCGGCGGAGGTAAACCTGACGCCCCGGGAGTTCGCCGTGCTGCATTACCTGATGGCACACGCGCAGGAGACCGTTACCAGGCAGGACCTGCTCGACCACGTCTGGGGTGACAACGACGCTGCCGACTACAACGTGGTCCAGGTCTACGTCAGCTCGCTGCGGCGCAAGCTCGACACCGACGAGCAACCTTCCCTGATCGAGACCGTGCGTGGCGTCGGTTACCGGCTCCAGGGCCAGCAATGATGGCGAGCCCCGCCCGGATCTGGCGCTCCAGCCTAAGACTGCGGCTGACCGTGACCGGCACGGTGCTCGCCACAGTGATCTTCGCGATCGCCGGCACCGTCGCCATCAGCCTCTACTACCGGTCGCTGACGAACTCCGCCGGGGCGCGGTGAACGGCGCCGCTGACCAGGTCGTCGCCAAGATGGCGTCCGCCGACGAAGTACCCGACCCCATCCCCATGCCGGTCTCAACAACAGTGCCTCGCATCCAGGTTCTGAACAGTTACAGCCACGTGGTCACCGGGGACCCGGCGTCGGCCGCCGAGCCCCCCCTCTACCACTTGCCACCGGGCCACGAAAGCCAGCGCGTCGTAGTGAGCCACCCCGCCTTCCTTGCCGCCAGCAGAGCCGCGGTCTACGCCGTGCGCGCCACCACGCCGCACGGGCCGGTCACTGTTGTGGCCGCGCTGTCGCTAGACCCGGCCACCGCGCACGCCCGACGCGCGGCCGGATTCACCGCCACGCTGGCCGCAGCCGCCCTCGGGGTGCTCGCTGCAGTGTGCTGGCTGACCGCCGGCCAGGCGCTGAGGCCGGTCGAGCGAATGCGCGCCCAGGCTGCGGCGATCGCCGCCAGCGGCCAGCTCTCCGCACGGCTGGCCGACCTGGGCACCGACGAGCTGGCCCGGCTTGGCGGCACGCTGAACCAAATGCTGGCCTCGCTGGAGCGGTCGGTGGACCGCCAGCGGCGATTCGTCGCCGACGCCGCGCACGAGTTGCGTACCCCGCTGGCCGGCATAACCACTGCCCTCGAAGTCGCGCAAGCCCACCCGGAGGCCAGCCCGGACCTCGCCACGGACCTGCTGGCTACTCATCGCCGGCTGGGCCGCCTCGTCAACGACCTGCTGATCCTCGCCGCAGTCGACGGGCGCGCACCGCAGCGATCCGAGCTCGTCGACTTGGCCTGCGTGGTCACCGACTGTTCCCGCAGGCCGGTCCCTGACGAGATCGACATTCGCCTCGGCCAGTGCGACGGGGTGTGCATGCTCGGCGACGAGACGCAGCTCAGCCGGATCGTCAGCAATCTCGTGGACAACGCCGTGCGATACGCCAGCACGACGATCGAGGTCTCCGTGCGGCGGGACGGGCGGGACGCGGTGATCGCGGTCTGCGACGACGGGCCGGGGATACCACTTGCCGACCGGGAACGCATCTGGGAACGGTTCACCCGGCTCGATGATGGCCGGTCGCGCGCGAGCGGCGGAAGCGGCCTCGGGCTGGCTATGGTCAGAGAACTCACCGCCGCGCACCGCGGCACCGTCTCAGTAATCGCCAGCCAACCAGGCCCAGGAGCGACCTTCCTGGTGCGCCTGCCTGCCAGCTTCGGCTATGTCTCATCGGGGATAGAAACTGTAAGAAGAGGCTGATTTCATCAAAATCATGGTTTTCGGCTCTACCGGCATCAGCCGGCCGGTTGTACCCGGCCCTCGACGCTGCGCACGATGTCACTGCCATCGCCCGCCGCCCGGAAATGGTAACGACCCGGCACGAGCGGCTTGAGGTGGCGAGACGCGACGCGCTTGAGGTGTCCAGCTTCCGCCACGCACTCGCGGGAAAGGACGCTGTGGTGTCCGCGCTGGGGGCCATGACAAGGGATGCCACGGACTTTTACTCGTCCAACATGAACAACATCCTGCAAGGGAAGGAGGGAAGCGGCATTCGGCGACTCTTGTGTGTCTCGGCTGCGGCGACTGATCCGGGCGGCTTCCAGCGCTGGACCGTCAAGCCAATCTTGTGGCACTTCTACGGAGGGATGTATGCAGACCTGCCGCGGATGGAGGGCGCCGTTAAGGCTCGTGACCTCGACTGGACAATCCTGCGCCTGCCGCAGCTATCGGATGGTCCGCGGACTCGTCGCTACAAGGTAGCGATCAACCGTCACCTTGCCCTGGGCCGCAGCATCAACAGAGCCGACGTTGCCGACTTCATCGTCGGCCACCTGTCAGATCGGGAAACTTATGGCACAACTGTGGAACTGGCGAAGTGATGGCGCGGTGCACTCGGAATCCGCTCTTAGCCGCATGGGCGCGCGTTAGGTGGCTTGCTTTAGTTTCCGCCCCTTGGCACGGTTCCAGCGTCACGATGTCCTGGTTGCCAGGCGCAGCGCGAGCTGGCTGCGGGAAGTCACGTTGAGCTTCCTGTAGACCTTACCGAGGTGGTATTCGACGGTGCGCGGGCTGATATACAGCTGCTCGGCGATCTGGTTGTTCGATTGACCTTCGGCAGCGAGCTCGGCGACGCGGGTTTCGCGCGGGGTGAGGTCGAAGTTTGTTGCGGCGCGCGGGTTCTGGCACGCTCGCCTGTCGCGCGCAGCTCTGCTGCTGCCTGGCTGGCGAAGCCGTCTGCGCCCATCGCGGAAAACATGTCGTGCGCGGTGTGGAGCTGCTGTCGCGCGTCACGGCGGCGGTTGGCCCGCCGCAGCCACTCGCCGTACAGCAGCTGGGTGCGGGCAAGGTCGACGACGGCTCGGCACCGCTTCAGCTGGCTGATGGACTCCAGGTAGGCGTCCTCGGCGTTCCGGCCGCCATCGAGCAGGGCCTGGCAGCGGGCGCGCAGCCCGAGCGCCCAGGGCGTCCCCGCCGCCAGGGCTCGCTCGGACAGAGTGCTGAACGCCCGCGCCGCCGCCCCACGATTACCGGAGCGTGTGGCAGCCTCGATCAGCTCCGGCAGAGTTGCCTCTGCGGTGAGAAAGAGGTCGTCCTCGATCACTGGCAGTGCCGCGTTCACCGCCGCTTCATAGTTCCGGGAGCAAACCTCAGCCAGCGCGATGATGTACCGGCCGTTGCCGGAAAGCCAGCGCTGACCCCGCGTGGTTGACTCGTGCATCTGGGCTACCCCGGCGGCTCGAGCCTCGCTGGTGCGACCGCGGTAGGCCAGCACAAGTCCTACGCTGTGGCTGCGGATGCCCAGTATCGGAGGGCTCTGGCTGGCGGCCATCAGGTCGCTCATCTCGGCCAAGCGCTCGTAGCGTCGTCGAAGTGCCCCGCCAGCCAGTCGGAGACCGCCAGGAAACCCAGTGCCACCGGCAGGCTGGCGAAAGCTCCCTGCGTCCGCGCGCTCTGCACCCAGCGCTCCCCGATGTCATGGAAGGCCTGGTCGTCCCACAGGCTGCTGGCAGCGCTGGCGCCGAGCTCGAAGCACCGGAACCTCGTCACGGGATCTAGGTCGTCGGCTAGCAGAGCGGCAATGGCTGCGCGAACGGCGCGACGGCCTCCGCGTAGCCGACCGTGAACCGGGCCTCGAACCCATCCACCAGCAAGTCGCTGACCGCCAGTGCAGATCCTGCGGCGGAGGGCACTCACCGCGCCGCGCTCGCGACGGCGCGTATCTGGTCCGGCCCGGCCAATGCCAGCCCGCAGCGCGTCCAGGATCGCATCGCGCGCTGCCGAGGTGTTCGGGACGAGCGCCCGGGACGCGGCGGCCAGGACACCTGCTGCCTCAGTGGACTTGCCTTCCGCGAACAGGATGTCGCCACTCAGCCGCTTCGCCTTGGCACGCAAGATGTAATCCGTCAGACGAGGCGTGGCGTCATCGATAGGTTCCGTGCCGTGTCGGGGTGACCGCTCATCAGCTCGGCATCAGCGAGGGCTAGTTGGCGCTCGGCGCGGTGCTGGTAGTCGGGCGTCAGCTCGACGGAGCGGCGCAGCAGCGCAACCTGGGCGAAGCAGCCGCCCCGGCCGCGGGCGCGCCCGGCCGCGCGCTCGAGATCGGCTGCGACCCCCTCATCCGGTGCCGTGGTCGCCTTCGCCCGGTGCCATACCCGCTGACCCTGATCCGGGCCGGAGAAAATGGCTTCGGCCAGCGCGAGGTGTGCACGGCGGCGCTCAGCGTCAGTGGCAGCGTGATAGACGGCTGACCGGATCAGCGGGTGACGAAACCGAACCGCAGCGGCTGAGAACTTAAGCAGGCCTGCTGACTCCGCGTCGGCCGCCGCGGCGTCCGGGTCGATGCCCGCCAGCGCGGCAGCCCGCCACAGGCGGCCGCGGTCACCCGACACCTCGGCCGCGGCCCAGCACGAGCCTCTGAGAATCCGCAGGCAACTCACTAACCTGGCGCATAAAGCGTTCTTCAAGCCAGTCGCTCAGCGGGAGTGGCTGAGGAAGGGATGCAAGCATAGCCAGCTGCTCGGCCGTATATGCGGCGCCCAGTTCGACCAGCATGAGCGGGTTGCGCTTAATGCCGGCCAGGATGCGCCTGACGACCTGATCGCTCAGCGGCGCGCCCGCTGCCTTGCGCAGCAGCTCCGCAGCCTCGGCGTCGGGCAGCGGGCCCACCCTGACGGCTGGAAGCTGGTCGAATTCATGCTGCAGGTCCGGCTTCCCGACCGCGATGATCATGCCCACGCGGTCGGCGTACAGCCGGCGCGCGACGAACGCGAGCACCAGCGCTGATTCGGCGTCGAGCCAGTGAGCGTCATCGATGACGCTCAGGACCGGCGCTTTCTCGCCTGTGTGGGACAGCATCGTCAGTGCTGCGAGTCCTACCAGGAACCGGTCTGGCGGCGGGCCTGCTTCGAGGCTGCAGCGCGGCCCTCAGCGCATGGCGTTGAGGCGGCGGCAGCACATCCAGGGCGGACATGAACGGGCGCAGCAGCTGTTGCGCAGCCGCATACTCCATGCTGATCTCCGACTGGACGCCAGCCACCGCGGCAATCTGCATGTCGGACGCCCTATCGGGGACACCCTCGAGAAGTTCGGTTTTCCCGACCCCGGGACCGCCGCGGAGCACCAGCGTGGCGCTGAACCCGCCGCGCACCGTATCGAGCACGCGGCCGATTGCCGCGCGCTCATCCCGGCGGTCAAGCAGAACCGGTCCCGACTCAGGCCCGGTGGCGGTGCTGGCTGGCGACGGCCTGGTCCGCGACAAGGCTGCCCTGGCAGCCCGCCCCGCAGCAGGACGAGGACTCTGCGCCGCCGTTCGTCACCATCTCCCCAGGCAAGCAGGCCGCTTCACTGCGGGCCGAACGACGAGCTGAGCTGCCCGCATCCTTGTCCCTGCCCCGGCTGAGCTCGACCTACCTCCCGCACAAGGGCCATCCGGCTGGGGCACCGGGACCGCGTCGGGCAAGCCGTTCAGCGCATGGCGGTCCCCGCTGAGGCCACGGACCTCGGTTCCTCCGCCCTGTCCCTTCTTGCAGGCCACCACGTGCTCAGCCAGGCAAGATCCGTCGCCACACTGGGCGGCAGCCAAACATGGCCAACCGAACATTCGGGTGTGCACGCGTCTAGCTGGCGCGGCGCGGGAAACCTGACTGCACGGGCTCAGTAACGAGACAGCGAAGATGGACAAGCCTCGCATCTGCCAAGCCTGCGAATCAGGCCTGGCGCGAATCGCGCTGTTCGATAATTCTGCATTGATTCGGACGTAGATTTACGGGGTTGTCACATGACTACGGCGATACAGGACAAGGGCGCGGTGATCGTCACGGGCGCGAGCCGGGGCATCGGCGCCGCCATCGCCCAGCGGCTGGCGAGTGACGGCTACGGCGTGATCGTTAACTACGCGACCGACGCTGACGGAGCAGAGTCGGTCGTGTCGGCTATCCATGCCAAAGGAGGCCAGGCGGTAGCGGTACGCGCCGATATCGCCTCCGAGGATGACGTTGAGGCTATGTTCGATCGCGCCCAGGAGCAGATCGGGCCGATCACCGCGCTAGTTAACAACGCCGGAACGATCGGCGAGCGAGCGCGGATCGACGAGCGCCAGGCCAGCGAGTTGATCCTGCTGATGAAAGTGAACGTCGTGGGGTCGATGGTGTGCGCCAAGCACGCCGTGCGGGCTATGTCTACCGCCCGGGGCGGCAACGGAGGATCGATCGTGACGATCGCGTCCGGCGCGGCGAAGGCTCCGGCCAGACTGGTCGGATCCGTACCATATGAGGCTACAAAGGCCGCCCTGGTTACGCTCGCGCGCGGCCTATCGAACGAGGTTGCCTCAGAGGGAATCCGTTCCAACAGTGTCTCGCCCGGGGTCATCGATACCGGAATGCCGTCGCCCCAGATGCGGGAGATCGCGATGCAAACCCCGCTAGGGAGGATGGGCCTGCCCGAGGAGATCGCGGCAGCCGTGTCGTGGCTGATCTCACCAGAGGCGTCGTATCTCACGGGCAGCGATATCGCGGTGTCGGGCGGGTTCTGAGCCATAGGCGAGCCGCTCAGCGCGGCGGATTGCAGGGACCAGCGGGCTGTCCGTGCCGGCGACTGGGCTGGCGGGCTAGCGCGCACGGCGAACGGCCCCTCGGCCCGGCGCACCGCTAAGGGCGCCCGACGTGCACAGGCCAGCTGGACCATCTCGCAGCGCTCCCGCGGCCCGGAGAGGACCGCGAACTCATGAGGAGGTGCAGTGCGCGTCGGCCGTGTCAGACTGCGGCCGTCGCCGTCCGCAGCGTGCGAGCGCGCTGCTCCAGGCCAGTACCTGGTCCAGCATGGTGTGCAGCGCGGCCAGGTTGTACTCGCCGGGCTTGAACTCGGCGAAGTTCTCGAGCTCGGTCAGCAGCGACAGTGCGACCTGCTCGCGGACGTCTGCCATCTGCAGTTCGCCGCACACCAGCCGTAGGTGCTCGGCGGCGCGTGCGCCGCCGACGCCGCCGTACGACACGAAGCCGACAGCCTTGTTATTCCACTCCGCGTACAGGTAGTCGATCGCGTTCTTCAGCACGCCGGAAGTGGAGTGGTTGTACTCCGGGGTGACCATGACGAACCCATCGAACGAGGCGATCTTGTCGGCCCGCTGCCTGGTGTGCCCCCGCTGGTACTGGCCGAAGGACGGCGAGATCGGCTCATCCAGCGCGGAAGCGGGTAGTCCCGCAGGTCCACCAGCTCGTACTCATGGCGCTTCGTGGCGATGTCGTAAACCCACCTCGCGACCTGCTCGCCGTTGCGGTTAGGGGCGGGTGCTGCCGAGGATGATGCCGATCTTCATCATGACAAGTCCCCCAACGGTGCGCTGCGGATCGGGCTGGCCGTCGTGAAACGGCGACCATATGTTGTCACGTCCACAAAAGTATTTGAGCGGTGGTGGATGTGTCAACAAAGCAGCTAAGCTGCCGGTCATGGAACCTAGGTGGCTCGATGAGCGCGAGGACCGAGCGTGGCGGGGCTTCCAGCGCATGCGCACTGGCCTCACCGCCCACCTCGCCCGGCAGCTGACAGCGGAGTCGGGGCTCACCGAGGCCGACTACGCCGTCCTCGTGACGGTGTCGGAGTCACCAGGCCGGCGGAAGCGTTCCCGCGATCTCGGCCGGGCACTGGGCTGGGACCGCAGCCGCCTGTCTCACCAGGTCTCCCGCATGGAGGCCCGCGGCAGCGTCAGGCGAGAACCATGCCCGGATGATGCGCGCGGCTTCGACGTGGTCCTGACCGATGCCGGGCTGGCATCCATCCAGGCCGCAGCACCCATGCACCTCGCGGCTGTGCGGCACTGCTTCGTCGACCTGCTGACCCCCAGCCAGCTGGACGCTCTCGGGGATATCGCAGAGACCGTGACCCGCCACCTCGCAGCCGAACACGCCGCCGGCGAGGAGGCCGAGCGCTCATAGCTCCAGCAACGGCCGGTTCGCGCGCGTCCCGTGCGGGCTCGGGTCGAGCCGAGCTTGACGCGGCCCCGTGATGCACGTCCAGACCCCGCGGAACCGACGAGGACCCGCGGCTACGCAACCTCCTCGCCGGGCGCAGCCGCAGCGATTGTTGCGTGCAGCGACCTCAGCGATGCTTCACGAACAGCGAGACCGTCGATCTCCCGCCGCAGCCGGGTGTTCTCCGAGCGCCTGCCGTCCTCGGGCTTATGTGCCCCCTCCAGGACTTCGATTCCGAACCGCGACACTCGCTCTGTCTGCTCCAGCGCGGCCTTGATGAGTCCAAGCTCAGTTTCGCTTACCTCGAAGAGATACCCGCCGTTTGTTAGCTGCCTCACTGCTACCACATGCCTCACCCTCCTGCCTGTAGCACTGCCACTGCTCCTACGCGGTGGGGGGCTGGGATCGCGGGCGTTCCCGGAGTTCGCCTGGGTTGCGCCGGTATGGCTGGTAGGACGGCTGGGCGGGCACCGACACGATGAGCAGGTCAGTGGGCGCGGTGGCGTCGGCTGTGATCGTGCTCGCGCCACGGAGAGAGATAGCGTCGTCGCGGGTGGCATGAGCGCCGTTGACGTCGGCCTGGCCGTCGATCATGTAGGCCACGGTGACGCGCCCGGGTCCGAGCCCGAGTTCAGCGCGCGCGCCCGATGGCACCCTGACCCGCCGGACGGACAGCCCTTCGGTACGTGCCCGCATCGGACTACCGTCACCGATGAGCTCGGTGACCAGCGCCCGGCCGGCTGGACGCTCGGTGAACGCCGCGGCCGGATAATCGGTGTAGGACGGCGCCTGCCGCAGCGCGGCCTCATAGCCGGGGTCGAACTGGATCTGGAACGCCCGGGTCCCGCTAGCGGCTCGCTCGTCGTGGGAGACCCCGGACGCGGCTTGCATGAGCTGGGTGTCGCCCGCGTGCAGGTCCACCCACCGGTCGCTCGCCGTGTCGTAGTGACTCATGGTGCCCTCCAGCACGACCGTCAGGATCTCCAGTCCTTCGTGCCGGTGCATGCCGAACTCGTAACCGTTGCTGATGAGACTGTGCGCCCAGAGGAACAGCGTCCCCGCAGGCTCGCCGTCCGAGGCGTAGCCCCCGACGACAGGGATGCTGAACCGCTCGCCGGCCTCAGGCTCGGAGCGCTCCCTGCGAGGAAGGATGGTTGCCGTCGGTGTGGTCATGTCAGACCCCCGTAGTCTCGTTGCTCGCTATATCTGGAGGTGCTACCTCCGGTTCTTGCTTCCAGACTAGCGCAACTGGAGGTCAGTCCTCAACTTTGCAATCGGCGGGCGTTGCCGAAGGAACCTGATAGGCGGTGATCTCGATCACGTGCGAGTCCGGGTCCCGGATGTACAGCGACCGGGCCACGCGGTGATCGAACTCGCGGTACTCGATGCCGACAGCCTCGAGCTCAGCACGGGCTGACTCGTAGGCCAGTGCCGGCAAGCGGAAGCAGACATGCTCCGCCGGGCGCGACGCGGCCAGACGGGCAGGCTCACCTTCGGCGCTAAAGAGCGCCACCCCGGTGCCGTTAGTCACCAGAACCGCGGGGCTGCTGCCCGAAATGTCTTCATACGCGCGCTCCAGTCCGAGCACCCGCTGGTACCAGTCGATGGACCGGTCGATGTCCGACACGAGGACACCCACGTGATCAAGCGCTTCGAGCTTCATGACTCCCCCCACTCCGCGGACGCCGTGCTGATACTCGGGACCTAACCGGCTCGGTGACGGCCGTTCCCGGCCGGGTGGTGTCGCCAGGGGCGGCTGCCGGGGAGCTGGCCTGCGCGCTGTGGCGGCCCCGCCTCGTCATGGCCTGATGGGCCTGCCGCATCTCGGCGGGGGTCAGCGCGGGCTCGGGGAGCGCGGTTCCCGGCCCGGCAGGCCGCAGCCCGTCGAGGATCAGCGCCAGGTACCTGCGCCAGATACCGGGCCGGACGTGCCAGGCGTAGTCGGCAGTGCTAGCCAGCATGAACTCGATCAGGGGCACATCAGTGGGCCGCAGATCGTCGCGCACAGCGCCATCGTGCTGGGCGCGCTCGACAAGCCTCGTGCCGACCTGCTGGAGGCGCGCGCGGGCCTGGTCGATCCGCTCGGTGTCATAGGTCGCCGACATCAGGATCTGCCGCAGACCGCGGTCGGCGGTCATCAGCCCGGCCGCCTGCTCGAGGAAGCCGGCCAGCGCATCCCATGAATCGGGGTTAGCCAGGGCCTGCTCGGCGAGATCCGCGACCGCGTCAAGCTTGTCCACGAACAGAGCCTCGGCCAGGGCCTGCTTGCTGGGGTACCGCCGGTACACGGTGCCCACGCCCACGCCCGCGCGGTGCGCGACGTCGTCGAGCGTCACGTCCAGGCCGCGCTCGCTGAACACCTCGGCCGCCGCCCGGAGGATCTTCTGGCGGTTGGCCTCAGCGTCCCGGCGCAGCGGACGCTCCGGGACCGGCTCTCGGGTCGCGCTCCTGCTCATGACCCCTACCCTAACGGCTCGCGCGCTATCTTGAGAACATGTCTCCACTTATGTTAGCCTCTTCGCGCAACCGGAGAAAGGATCTCCAGATCCGTGGGAGGAAACATGTCGGCAGAGAGCATTCCGGCCGGCCGCGGGGCGAGCGCCGGCGCGATAGAGCGGCCGGAGGGCAGGCGGTGGCTGATCCTGGCGGTGATCGCGATCGCCCAGCTGATGATCGTGCTGGACGCGACGATCATGAACATCGCGCTGCCGTCGGCGCAGCGGGATCTGCATTTCACCCTGGCGGACCGGCAGTGGGTGGTAACGGCGTACGCGCTGGCGTTCGGGAGCCTGCTGCTGCTGGGCGGCAAGCTGGCCGACCTGATCGGCCGCAAGGCGATGTTCATCACCGGCCTGGTCGGCTTCGCCGCGGCATCGGCGGCCGGCGGCGCCGCGGTCAATTTCGGCATGCTGATATCCGCGCGGGCGGTCCAGGGGGCGTTCGCGGCGATGCTGGCCCCGGCAGCGCTGTCGCTGCTGGCCACCACCTTCACTCACCCGAAGGAGCGCGGTACCGCGTTCGGGGTCTACGGCGCGGTCGCCGGGGCCGGCGGCGCGGTCGGGCTCCTGCTGGGCGGGCTGCTGACCGAGTACCTGTCCTGGCGCTGGTGCCTGTACGTGAACCTGATCTTCGCCGGGCTCGCCGTCACCGGCGCCGCCGCGCTGCTGCGCCACCAGGCCGCGGCCGGGAGCTCCCGGCTGGACCTGCCCGGCGCGGCGCTGGTCTCCGGCGGCATGTTCTGCATCGTCTACGGGTTCTCCAACGCCGCCAGCCACTCCTGGGGCACCCCCTCCACCTGGGGGTTCCTGGCCGCCGGCACGGTCCTGCTCACGGCGTTCGGAGCCTGGCAGGCCCGCGCGCCGCAGCCGCTGCTGCCGCTGCGGATCGTGGCCGACCGCAACCGGGCCGGCGCCTACCTGGGCATGCTCATCGCCGGTGCGGGCATGTTCGGGATCCTGCTCTTCCTCAACTTCTACATGCAGCAGAATCTGGGCTTCAGCCCGGTACGCACCGGGCTGGCGTTCCTGCCGATGGTCGCCCTCACCATGGCCGGCAACAACATCTCCGCCATGGTGCTGATGCCCCGCACCGGGCCCCGGCCGCTGGTGGCCGCCGGGATGCTGCTGGCCGGCGGCGGCGGCGTCTGGCTCACCCAGCTGGGTGCCCACTCCGGCTACGCCACCGGCATCCTGCCCGCGGTGCTGCTCGTCGGGGCCGGGCTCGCGCTGATCTTCGCCCCGGTCGTCACCACCGGCACGTCCGCAGTCCCGCCTGCCGACACTGGCGTCGCCTCGGCCACCGTCAACGCCGGCAACCAGCTCGGCGGCTCGATCGGCACCAGCCTGCTCAACACCATCTTCGCCGGCGCTATCACCGCCTACGTCGCCGCGCACGCCGGACCCGCCACCTTCACCCGCGGCCTGCCCGCCCCGGCCCTGATCACCGCCGCGCAGCTGCACGCCTACCACACAGTGTTCTGGTGGGCCGCCGCCATCTACGCCGGCGGCGCCGTCATCGCCGCCGTCCTCCTGCGCTCCGGCCCGCTACCCATCGCAGCCCGGCCACCTGACCGGAACGGCGCAGCCTGGGGCGCGGGTGGCCCAGACGGCGAGCCAGCCGCAGCCCGGGAAACTCCGGGCGCGGACGTGCCGCGCGCATGACTGGCACAGGCGGGGCAGCCCCCTTCGCCCCGCCTGTGCCCTCGCCCCGGCAAACGCCGCTGCAGCGCCACCCGGCATCAACAAGCTCGCCGACGGCCGCCCCGGCTACGCAGGCCGACATCAACGCCCTCCAGGAAGCGGCGGGGACGGCCCAACCGCCTTCGGCGCGTCACGCCTGCCCGACGGCACCAGCTTCACCGAGCACGCCGGATGACGGATGACGGCCAGCCGGGCGGCCCGGGATGGATCAGTGTGCGCCCTCAGCAGTTCTTCAGCCGCGAGTTGCAAACCTGCAAGCGACCAGTGAGGAGGATGACATGACAACATCCACGGCAACTGTCTCTACGCGGAGGGAGCGGCCCAGCCCGGCGCTCAGGGCGGACGCGCTGTCCGGCCTCCCGGCCCTGGATCCGGATTCCGGGGACGTGGCCAGGCGCGGTGCGCCAGGGGGGCCGCGTTGAACAGGGTGTACGCGGTCTTGAGCGTCGCCAGCGGACGACGGGCCAAGTGGGTTGTCCTGGTGTTCTGGCTGGTGATTCTTGGTGTCTTCGGGTCGCTGGCCGGAAAGCTGACCGGAGCGGAGCAGAACAATCAGCAGGCCTGGCTGCCTGGCAGCGCCGAATCCACCAAGGTCCTTGCCCTGGAGTCCCGTCTCCAGCCGCCCAACATCTTTGCGGCAGTGATCGTCTACGACCGATCAGCTGACGGCCACTTCCTGCCGCTGAGTGGCGCGGACCGGGCAAAGGCGGCGGCTGACGCCCGGCTGTTCACCAAAGTGCCCGGCGTGGTGAAAAGCCAGGTTGCCGGGCCGATCACGGCGGCGGACGGCAAGGCGATCGAGACCATCGTCCCGGTCAACCTGCGAAGCAAAGGCTATGACGGCGCGTCGGCCGCTGCTGCCAGGTTGCATGCCATCAGCCAGGCCTATGCCGACGGCCTGGCCAGCTACGTCGCGGGGCCGCTGGGCAACGCAGCCGACTCGGCTAGCGCGTTCAGCGGCATCAGCGGGACCCTGCTGGGCGCCACGCTGGCCGTCGTGATCGTGCTGCTGCTGCTCACCTACCGAAGTCCCGTGCTGTGGCTGCTGCCGGTGATGTCGGCGGCCGCCGCGCTGAGCACGTCTGAGGGGGTCGTCTACCTGCTCACCAAGCACCTGACCGTCAACGCCCAGAGCGCCGGCATCCTCGATGTGCTCGTGTACGGCGCGGCCACCGACTACGCGCTGCTTCTTACCGCCCGGTACCGGGAGGAACTGCGGCGGCACGAGGACCGGCACGAGGCGATGGCGATCGCGCTGCGCCGGGCGGGTCCGGCCCTCGTCGCTAGCGCGGGCACTGTCATTGCCAGCCTGCTGACACTGACGCTCGCCGACCTCAACTCCACCAAGGACATGGGACCGGTACTGGCGATCGGCGTGACCGTCGCCCTGGCCGCGATGACAACGCTGCTGCCGGCCCTGCTGGTGATCTGCGGCCGCTGGGTCTTCTGGCCTGCTCGGCCCGCCTATGGCAGCGACGAACCGACCTCGCGTGGCCTATGGGCACGCGGTGGTGCCCTCATCGCCAAGCGGCCGCGCGCGGTGTGGATCACGACCGTGCTGGTCCTCGGTGCGATGGCCGTGGGGATCACAGGCCTGAAGGCGAGCGGCCTGACGACCGCGGAGATGTTCCGCGGGCACCCCGACTCAGTAACCGGGCAGGCAGTCATCGAGCGGAACTTCCCGGCCGGCAGCGGCCAGCCCGTCCAGGTTGTCGCCAAAGCCGCGTACGTTGCGCCGGTGGCCGCCGCATTCCGCTCTACTCTCGGCATCACGGCGGTGACCCAACCGGTGATCAGGGACGGCTATGCCTACCTGAACGGCACGCTCAAGGCAGCGCCCGATAGCCAGGCCGCCTACACAACGGTCGATCGGGTGCGCACCTCCGTGCACGCAGTCCGAGGCGCAGACGCCGCGGTCGGCGGGCCGACGGCGACCACCCTCGACGTGCAGCGGGCCAGCGCGCACGACCGGGAGGTGATCATCCCGGTGATCCTAAGCTTGGTGCTGCTCATCCTTATTCTGCTGCTGGGCGCGCTGGTCGCGCCGGTCGTGCTGATCGCCACCGTGGTGCTGTCGTTCGCCGCCGCGCTCGGCGTCAGCGCGCTGTTCTTCAACCATGTGTTCACCTTCGGCGGCGCGGACAGTTCTTTCCCGCTGTTCGTGTTCGTGTTCCTCGTATCGCTCGGCATCGGCTACAACATCTTCTTGATGACCCGGGTCCGTGAGGAAACGGCGCGTCACGGCGCCCGGCAGGGCGCACTGACCGGGTTGGCGTCCACCGGCGGGGTGATCACGTCGGCCGGCGCGGTGCTCGCCGGGACCTTCGCTGCACTGGGTACGCTGCCGATCACGATGCTGACAGAACTCGGGTTTGCGGTCGCATTCGGCGTGCTCCTCGACACCATCGTGGTCAGGTCAGTCCTGGTAACAGCACTTAACCTGGACCTGGGCCGCTGGATGTGGTGGCCGAGCTCCCTGGCTCGCCGTCCCGCCGCCGAGGCCGTCCGGACGGAAGCGCGGCCCTCGCCAGTGCCGTAACGAACGCTGCTGTCGAACGCGAGGTGGCCTGCTGCCGAGCAGGCCACCTTTGCGTCGGCGATAGTCATCCAGGCCCGCCGAAACGGGTCTGGGCGGTCTTCAGCGGTTCTTCAACGGCTAATCGCGAACCTCGTTGTATGACGAATCTCAGCCCCCTCACCCCAGAGCCTGGCCGGTCTGCCTCGACAGCATCGCCGCCGGGCAGAACACCGGACCTCCGACGGAGGGCGCTCGCGATGGCCGTCATCGCTGTCATCGCCGCAGGCGGCGGGTACGGCATCGCCAGGGCAACCGCCAGTTCCCCCGTATCTCCCATTCCAACTCCGGCGCCCGCCACCGCTCCCGTTTCCCCAGCAGCTCCTGGCACGGGGGGCGGCAACCCCGGCATGCCGATGGGCGGTCGATCAGTCGCCGGTTCCTCCTCCTCGTCGTCGCTGGCTCAGAGCATCGGCACGCAGGTTGGTACCGCAATGGCCGGCCTGGCACCGCAGACCGTGAGCCTCGCCCAGGCGCGCACGCTGGGCGATCAGGTACCCGCCGGGGCCAGACTCGACAAGGCGGCCAACGCCATCACCTTCACCAGCCACTCGGTGTCCTTCACCGTGGTGGCGGTCCCACCCGGCGGTCCCGACATGACCTTCCGCGTGGCCGGCCTCACCAATCCCGCGGTCGTTGTCCCGCAGAATGCCCAGGTCACGGTCCGGTTCATCAACGGCGACAACGACGAGGCACACGGCTGGATGGTCGTGAATGAGCAGCCGCCGTTCCGCTTCTACCAGCCCAAGACTCCGATCGTCAGCGGCGCTTTCTCTGGCCTGATCGGCGACCCTACGGCCAACGGCCAGGGTGCCAGCACGTTCACCTTCCAGGCCGGCCCGGCCGGAACCTACCAGTACATCTGTCCCATGCCCGGCCACGCGCAGATGGGCATGCACGGACCGTTCATCGTGAGGTGACCCTCGTGAGTGACACCCGCCGCGAACCCATCCGCTCGCCACTCCCTGACCGGACCGCACCTGTCGCGCTGATCGGCGCCCCCAGCCCACTGCGATCTGCAGTCGCCGGGCAGTTGCGCACCGCCACCAGCCTGCTGGCCTGTGTGGACACGCCAGACCGCCTGGGGAAAGCCCTCTCATCCGCCGCCAGCGGCGGGAACGGGATCGCAGGCGCCACCATCTTGTTCGTGACCGTTCCCCGGCCGCCAGGGCCAGCCACCCGGCTGCGCCACCGCTTCCGGGACCCCGCACTGGCCGCGGGCTTCATCCAGGCAGTCACCGCCGCGCGGCAATACGGCGCGCCAGGGTCGTAGTCCTGTCCACCGCCTTCTGCTACGACGATGATGACGGGCTGCCGCCGCAAACTGGCGCACCGACACTGACAGCGGCCGAGACCGCCCCCGCCGCCGCGGCCGAAGAAGCGGCACGCCTGTTCGCTCGCCTTGGCGGCGACTCAGTGGTCATGCGGCTCGGCTGGACCCTGGGCCGCGACGAGGCTATTACCCGGCGAGTCCTGTCAGCCGCCCGGCGGGGCTGGCGGCTCATTGACGGCGACCCCGTAGCCTGCGTGGCCATGATCGCGGAACCCGACGCGGCCCGGGCATCCCTGTCAGCACTCGCCGCACCCCCAGGCACCTACAACATCACTGACGGACTCCCGGTCGCCCAGGCCGAGCTGAATGCCCGCATGGAAGCTGCCGCTCGGGCCGGACACTGCACAGCCCCGATGATCCGCACTGGTCTGAAGGCGGCATCCTGTTCGGGCCCTCGCGGCGGATCACCGACGACACGTTCAGTCAACTCACCGGGTGGCGCCCGCATGAAGCACCGGGCGCCGAGAGTCTCGCCGGTACGCGGAGGGCTGCCTGCTAGGCCGGGCTTTCGGCCAGTCAGTAGCCGGGTCGAGGCAGTTAATTCCATTGGCACAGGAGCACTCGTTCCGCGGCTGAGGGTGACGCCGTCGGCGGCCAGCTGTTTGTTGACGAGCCGACCGCATCCCGCACGCCGACGCAGGAATAACTTGGCTACCCCGCAGCAAGTTGGCGCTTTCGGCGGCAGCAACCAACCGGCGCCCGTCCTGGTGGCCACAAGGACCTGCAGACGCGAGAATCACGCGGTGGGTGCTGAGCCGTCCTGGCTGCCTGAACTGCGTGAGATAGTGCGAAGCCGCATCGACGGCCGTCCGGTGTTTGAGGCTGCACGATTGTCGCTGGTCGGAAAGGTCATCAGCTCCTTCCCGAGCCAGACGGACGACCACGCAGTCTGGTGGAGCGCACAAGCGTGGCAGGCAGGCTTCGCGGGCTTCCCGAAGTGGCAGCGCCGTCTCAGACGGCTTGCCGAGAAGCTGCGTCCGGGTCCCAAAGAGAGGCCCGGCTGGCGCCTAATTAGCCGCGCGGACGTCTTCAACTGTACCGGCGACCCGACCGTGCTCGGGCCATACGTCCGGAAGATCTGGAAAAGCCTGCAGATGCGCAGCCGCGGCCTACGACGGACTCGGAACGCCAGCGCAAAGCGGGAGTGTCCGGGCACAGCCTGATGCGCCTCGGTTTATTGCTCGCCTGGATTGCTGAGATCCTGGCTGACCAACCATTTGTCGTTGGCCCACCACGGCGACATTGCCGCAGTGCTTGGTGTCGTATGAGCGCAAGCTCGTCAATCTGGTTGTGGGGCACGAGCAACCACGGCCGCCTCAGCTGTCCATCCGACATACGGCGAACCGTTAGTCCCCACCAATGTCACCACTAGCTTGATCATCTGGTCGGACTAGGCCTCTGACCTGGAGCCCCCTTACGGAATCGAACCGTAGACCTTCTCCTTACCATGGAGACGCTCTGCCGACTGAGCTAAGGGGGCGCCGACAGCATCTGGCGCTCCGGTCGCCCGGGTCCACGCTGCTGCGACTGAGTGAGCATACACGACTGCGCCACGTCAGGCCCGCCCGAGCCCGAGGCGGCCGCCCCCTCCTCCCTGCAGCCACCCGAGGAAGGCCGCCCGGCTGCATAACCACCCCTCAGTCGGGGCAGAAGCCGAACGGAGCGGGCGCCAGGATCACGGACAGATAGGCCAAGATGGACTTCGGTAACACGTTGGTGAACGTTAGATGGCCGTTAAGCTCACCTATGGGCCGGTCGGCACACGATGCATAATGTGGGAGTCATGGCGGCAGCGGTGAGCCTGCCCAGCGTGCCTAGCGAAACGAGGTCGGACAGGTGAGGGCGCTGATCGTCCGGCCAGCGGCGCTCGGCGTGCTTACCGGGTTCATGTTCATCGGCGGCAGCATGATCAGTGCTGGGCTGGCCATGGGCGCCGGCCCCGTGCACTCCGCTCCCCGCGCGTGCTCGTCGCTGCCGAAGGACACCGTGCTGACGGCGGCGGTCATCGAGCCTCGCAGCCAGAAGTCCAGGAGCAAGGCTGCCTCGCCGAGCAGCTCCGACTCCACGTCACCAAGCGCCTCGGCCAGCACAGCGCCGAGCGCATCGCCGTCGTCGAGCGGTTCTGCCAGCGCTAGTCCCTCGTCGAGTCCGAGCGCCTCGGACTCCAATGCGAAGCCCAGCAGTTCGTCCCCTCCCACGGACAGCGCGTCGAGTCCGACGTCGCCCTCGCCGTCCCCGAGCTCACCCAGCAAGTCGCCGAGCCCGACACCCACGCCGAGCTCCAGCAAGTCACCGCCGCCCCACAAGACGAAGACTCCCCAACTGTGTGTCAAGGTCGAGTCCTTCGCCACCTCCAAAGAGGTCAAGTCTGGCAAGACGGCCACGTTCGCCATCTGGGTGTGGAGCACCAAGGCGAGAAGCGGCGGCGTCAAGGTGCACGCCAACGTCGTCTCAGCTCCTTACATCGGTCAGGCAAAGTTCACCGTGTGCCCCCACGCCCAGGGCTCCACGTGCGATGTCGGAGTCCTGGCCGCCGGCCAGGAAGACGAACTGCAGGCCACAGTGAAGGTCGGCTCATTCGCGACCCTCGGCGAACTGGTGCAGATATCCGCCAAGGCGACGGGCGCAGGCGCGTTGTCCTTCACCGGGTCAGCCCAGGACAGGGTCATCGAGCCGCCCAAGATCCCAAGCCCGACCGTGAGCATCGCACCGCAGGGAAACCTGCCGCCCATACCGGGAACGGGGGTCTCAGCGGCCGATCCCTCCGGCTTGTTCCCCACTGTGGGGGCCAGTCCGACGCCCAGCGCCCGAACTCCGAGCGTGCGCCCGGCTAAGCGGCGAGCGCAGTTCCGTGCAGTTGACGCGGCGGCCACAGTCCCGCTGGACGACCGCCTCATCGGCGGGCAGCTAGCCGGGCTGGCCGTGCTGGCTGGAGCAGTCGTGATGGCGATCGCCCGGCTGTCGTTGCGGGCGCCTAAGCCGCAGGACGACGCGAGCTCCAAGCGGACGCCGGTTTCCGGGCCGCAGCCGCAACCCTGAGAACGGCAGTTGCCCCAAGTACCCGAGCAGTCTGGCTCTGAGCTGAACCGTCCGTGACCGGCGGCGGCCTCTAGGCCGCGCGGCAGCCGGACAGTGGCTACTTGACGCCGTGCTCTACTTGCGGCCTCATCAGTCGCAGCTCAGTGGCCAGCGCACTCGCGCCGAGGTCCGGTGACGCGATCAGCCCGAACGTGTCGCCGTCAGCCCAGGCGCACTCAGCCGGATGCCCGCCCACGCCCGGCACGCACGCGGCCTGACCCCCGAGCGAACCGGGACTGGTCACGAACGCACCCTGCAGCGAGCCAGTGAAGCTGGAGATGAAGGATCCGGCCGAACCCGAAAGGTTCCCGCCCACGAAGAGGAGGATGAGCGGGGCCTTCTTTGCCGCCAGCCCTGTGGTGTCCTCGTACACGGCGTCGACGACGTGGCTGGCCTCACCACTGCCACGCTGGACGATTTCTGCCCGCAGCGCCGCGGCGCCCATGCTGGCGGCAAGCGCAGGGTCCTGCACATAGTTCTGCAGCCTGGTGGGCGTTGAGATGCTGTGCGCGGGTCCGCCGCCGTTGAGCAGGTGCGGCACCATGACCACGCCCGCCGCTGCGGCCAGGGCGACGGTCCCGCCGCCGATCGCGAGGCGGACCGGATGGCGGACCTTGCGGCGCGCGGCCTTGCGGCTGGTGTCATGCCTGCGGCTCCTGGCAGGCGCAGTCACGCCTGGCGCGGTGGCGATCGCTGTTGCCTCGGTCGGCCGAGGTGCAATGGCCGTTGCCGCGGACGCGGCGGCAGGGGCATCAGCCCTGGCCAGTGCAGCCGTCCCGCGCGTGCTCCTGTGACCAGCGGCTCTGCGGGCCGGACGAGCGAGGTCTAGTTCCTGGTCTGTCGCTGACTGCGCGGCTGCCCGCCCTGCGGCGGCTCGCGACGCTAGGCTGCCAGGCTGCTGCGGCCGAAGATGCCCGCCGCTGTGCCCGGGTTCGCGAGTTACCGCTGGGCCGGACCACTCGCCGGTTGCTGCTGGCCGTGACCACTCATCGGTCGCTGCTGGCCGTGACCACTCGCCGGTTGTCGCTGGTCCGGACCAGCCGCCTATGTCTTGTCCATGGCGCGGGGCTGCCTGGTCTGGCCAGGCCGAGCTGGCGGGCCAGGCCGGATTAGTCGGCCAGGCCGATGTCGAGGACGCCGCATCCGGCTGCCGGATTCCGTGCCGGGAAGTCGCCGGTCGGGGCGCGCTCGGCGGCGGGCCGGGGGGATATGAAGTTCCTGGCCCCGCCAGTCCGGACGTCCACGAGTCTGGTGCTGGCTCGGAGGGCCGCGCGATCGGGCGTTCCGGCGCGGCGCGGTCTGGTGTCGCGTAGTCCCGCGTCACCCGGTCGGATGCGATGCGGTCTGGCGCCGCGAAATCGGTGACCTGAGGAGCCCGACCCCGATGGTCGGCCCCTCCCGGCGCCGCAGACGGGCTCGCGTCGGTGTCTGCCTCCGGCTGCTCCGGGGCGGCGTGCCGACGCGGCCGCATCCGCCCAGCGCCGCGCCCGCTGCGCGAGTCTTGCCCGGCACTCGGTGGCCCGGGCTCGGCCGGGCGCCTGGAGTGCTCCTGCGCAGGTCCCGCTTCGCCGAGGTAGCGGATCCAGTCGTAATCGGCGTCGCCGGCAACTTCCCCGAGGCCAAGCGAGTCCCGGTCACTGCGTGACCTGCCCCGGCCTAGCCGTCCGCGCGGCTGCGGCGTTGGGGTGACGGGCAGCGGCGCACTTGGGTGATCGGCCCAGAGATCGCCGGCTGCGCCCGGACGGTCGGTGCGGTCACTGTCGGTGGCTACGCGTCCGCCAGCCTGGCTATCCTGCCCGGCATCGTTGGCGTCGGAGTATGGCCACCGCAGATCCTGCTGGTTCTGCGCCCATCCCGTGGTCATAACGACTGGTACTCCTGAGACTGATGCGGCGTCTCTGCCCGATGTGGACTGGCAACATCATGCTGCACTGCCGACTGTTACCGCTACGTTATCGAAGTTTCGTGTCGCAACTCAGCGTTATCTTGCAATTACTCTTACGTATATCGCGCAGGTCAGCGGGCAAATTCTGAGCCAACGAGAGCATTTCCGGGAAATGCAAAATCTCTGACATCAGCACCCTGACCAGGGCACTAGCGGTGGTGCGGACCTGATCGGCGGTGCCTGAGGCGCGATAAAGCGGTCCCCCAAGCGCGATAAATCCGTGCGCTAAAGAGCGGTAAGCCCGTCGGCGCTCACCCGTCCAGTGCCCTCGTGCGCAGCGCGCGGTCGACGATGTCCCGCCTCTCGATCAGTACTCGCACCATGGCAGGGTCGCGCTGCTCGGCCGCCAGGAACTCATCGATCCGCTGGAGCAGCTCCGGCGACGCGGCCGCATACGGGAACAGAGAGTCCGCCAGCAGTCGCTTGATGTGATCGCCGCGGCCTTCCCAGATCTCTGGCAGCACCTCGAAGTACGCCTCGACGTAGGGTGTCAGGAGGTCGGCATGCTCAGGCTGGCCAAAGCCACTGGCAACTGCCGTGACGCCCTCGTGCCCGAGCTCCTGCGACTGCGTGAGCAGCTGCCAGGCCGCAGCCTTGTGATCGGCATCGGGGATCGACGAGCGGCTGGCGGCCGCGTGCCGCCGTCCGGCGTCAGTCGGATCCCCCGCAAGCTCAGCGTCGATCTCGGCATCTCCGGCCCGGCCCGTCGCGGCGAGCCGTCGCAGCAGCGCCCACCTCAGCTCGGTGTCGACCGCCAGCCCCGGCACGAGTACCGACCCGTCCAGCAGCCCGGCCACGAAATCGAGCTGCTCCGGCGCCACGGCGGTCCAGCTCAGCAGCTGGACCCAGGCGAGCTGATGATCGCTGCCGGGCTCAGCCGCGCGCAGCAGCCCGAGCGCCGCAGCGGCCAGCCGCTCCTTCCCCTCGGGCAGCCAGCGCGGGTCAGCCGTCACCGCCATCACTCGCGATGCCGTCATTTGCAGGATCTGCAGCACCGAGACAGACGGCTCCTTGCCCATGCCGCCGACCAGGATGGCGACGAAATCGGGAACGGAGAGTTCGGCCCGCTGGACCATGTCCAGCACGGCGCTCCAGCACACGGTACGGGCCAGCGGGTCGGTGAACGCGCCGATCGACTCGGTGAGCGTGGCGAGCGAGCGGTCGTCGAACCGGACGATCGCGTAGCTCAGATCATCGTCGTTAAGCAGGATCAGGTCGGGCTGCTGAACGCCGGCCAGCTGCGGTACCTCGGTTCTCGGCCCGGCTACGTCGACCTCGATCCGGTGGGTGCGGACCAGCGCGCCCTCATCGTCGCCACTGTCATACTGACCACGGGCGCCGTCCTCATCACGGGCGGCGCCCCGAGCCGCTGGCGCGCGGTTGTAGAGGCCGATCGCGATGTGGTGCGGCCGCAGCGTCGGGTGCTCATCCGGTGCCTCCTGCAGCACGGCGAACTCGGTGAACGACCCGTCCGCGCCGATGCCGAACTCGCTACGAAGCGTGTTCGGCCCGGCGGTCTGCAGCCAGGCCTTGGCCCAGTCGCCGAGGGTGAGCCCGGAGCTCGCTTCCAGCGCGCGCAGCAAGTCGGACAGGGTGGCGTTACCCCACCCGTGCTCAGCGAAGTACGCGGCAATCCCGGCGAAGAAGCTGTCCCGCCCGACGTAGGCGACAAGCTGCTTCAGCACCGAGGCGCCCTTGGCGTAGCTGATGCCGTCAAAGTTCGCGATCGCCTCGCTGAGCGTCGGCACGTCCGCCGCGATCGGGTGCGTGGTTGGGAGCTGGTCCTGCATGTAGCCCCAGGTCTTGCGTGCGCCGGAGAACGTGGTCCACGCGTCGGTGAACCTGGTGCCCTCGGCACTGGACAGGGCCGCGCTGAACTCGGCGAACGACTCGTTAAGCCACAGGTCATCCCACCACTTCATGGTGACCAGGTCGCCGAACCACATGTGCGCCATCTCGTGCAGGATGACGGTGGCCCGTAGCTCGTACATCGTGTCGGTGACCTTGGACCGGAAGATCAGCCGCTCCGAGAAAGTCACGCATCCGACGTTCTCCATCGCGCCTGCGGCGAACTCGGGCACGAAGACCTGGTCGTACTTCGCGAACGGGTAGGGCGTCTCGAACAAGGCGCTGTAGTAGTCAAAGCCCTGCCCGGTCACGGCGAACATCTCGCCGGGCTCGAGGTTGTCCGCTAGCGAGGCGCGGCAGGCGAGCCCGAGCGGGATCACCTGGCCGCCGCGGGTCGTGTGAGTGCCCCTGACCATGTGGTACTCGCCGGCCACCACCGCCGTCAGGTAGGTCGACATCCGCGGCGTCGGCGGGAAGTGCCAGGTCGCTGCTCCGTGACCAGCGTCCTGCGGGTCAGGCGCGGCTGGTTGGACAGCACGGTCCAGTGCGCAGGCGCGGTGACGCTGAAGATGAACGTCGCCTTCAGGTCAGGCTGCTCGAAGTTCGCGTAGACGCGGCGGGCGTCGGCGGGCTCGAAGTTGGTGTAGCAGTACACCTTGCCGTCTGCAGAGTCCGTCGCCCGGTGCATGCCCTTGGAGTCGGAGGCGTAGGCGCAGTCGGCAACAACGCGAAGCTCGTTGTGCCCTGCCAGGCCGGGCAGCGCGATCCTGCCGTCGGCCCAGGCGGTCTCGGGGTCGATCGGGGTGCCGTTCAGGGTGATCTCATGAACGGTTTCGGCGACCAGGTCCGCATAGCTCGACGCGCCCGGCTCCGCGCAACCGAAGACGATCACGGAGGTGGACCGGAAGACCTTATCGCCACGCGTCAGGTCCAGATCCACGGCGTAGGAGTCCACCGTGAGGAGGCTGGCCCGTGCGCTGGTCTCGGCGCGTGTGATCTCCGCTATCGGCATGCGACGGTTCCCTTTTCGAAATACCTGGCGCTTGCTGCCCCCAGGGTAAGTCACCGGCCAAGGCGGGAACGCGGCGTCCCTCGCCGCGGCTGCCCGTCGCTGACCGTTCCCGTAACGCAATGTGTAGTCGCCGTCTGCGGTACTTGCCGTTCCAGGTACTTGCCGTTCCGGGGTGTTAAGGCCGGAAGATCGTTGCTAGGGACCAAGCGGGGAGGCGGCCTTGGACAGATACCGTCACGTGCCTGGTCCGGGGGCCAGCCAGCCGCTACCCGCGCGGATTCATGTGGCTCATCCCGGCCTGGTTTGTCATTCTCAGCGTGGCCGCGCTCGCGGTCGGGCGGATCGCCAGCGGCGCGCTCCCGCTGTGGCTCGGGATAACCGAGTTCAGCGGGCTGGCGATCGCGGCCATCACCGCGCTGTGCGTGCTGACGACCGGCCGTTCGGCTGCCTTCCGGGCCGATCAGCACGGCATCTGCCTGGGCGTCAGCACCAGCCGCAGGCGGCCGAAGCTGCGCCAGGTGCAACTGGCATGGCCGGAGATCGCCCAGCTGCGGATGGTGCCGAGGCACTACGGGGTGCTGCTGGAGATCTCGCTCGGGCCCGCGGCGAGGATCGTGCACAGGCCCGGCCTGGGCCGGCAGGCCCTGCTGCTGCTCGGCGTGCTGATCCTGCCGTTCGCGTTCGGCCGCGGGAACCCGGCCCTGACGAGTCCCCGGATGGACCCGCCACGCTACCGGGTGAAGGTATGCGACATCAGTGCCGCCGACCTGCGGTTCGCCCTGGACTCGGTGAAGCCGGACGGACTTGGCGTCCGGGAGCTGCCCAGCAAGGCTGCCCTGCGCCTCTCCGACGCATCGTCACGAGGGCCGTTCATCCGCCGACCACCGACCCCGGTGAGCTGAGGCCAGATTCGCTGGCCGGGTCGGTCCAACTGGATTGCCGCTGCCTGGCACACTGGCTGGGCGGGCGGCGCTGGCGCCAGGCCACCCCGTTCCGGTCAGGATCGTGGGTTTCATAAGGAGCAGCGGCATGGCACATGAAGTCAAGGGCGTCGTCGCCACCGGCAAGGGCGCGCCGGTCAGCGTTACCACCGTGATCGTGCCCGATCCGGGTCCGGGCGAGGCGCTGGTCAAGGTGCAAGCCTGCGGTGTGTGCCATACGGACCTGCACTACCGGGAAGGTGGCATCGGCGACGACTTCCCGTACCTGCTCGGCCACGAGGCAGCAGGCGTGGTGGAGGCGATCGGGCCCGGATGTGACCGGCCTCGCGCCCGGCGACTTCGTGATCCTGAACTGGCGTGCGGTCTGCGGCCAGTGCCGGGCCTGCCTGCGCGGCCGCCCCTGGTACTGCTTCGCCACCCACAACGCCAGCCAGAAGATGACGCTTGCCGACGGCACGCCGTTGTCTCCCGCGCTCGGCATCGGCGCGTTCGCGGAGAAGACGCTGGTCGCCGCTGGCCAGTGCACCAAGGTCAACCCGGAGATCAAGCCGGAGGTGGCCGGCCTGCTCGGCTGCGGCGTGATGGCCGGCCTGGGCGCCGCGCTCAACACGGCCGGAGTCAGCCGAGGCGACTCGGTCGCGGTGATCGGCTGCGGCGGCGTCGGCAACGGCGCCATACTCGGCGCCGCGCTGGCCGGGGCGCGGAAGATCATCGCCGTCGACGTCGACGAGCGCAAGCTGGACTGGGCCCGCGGCTTCGGGGCTACCGACACGGTGAACTCCAGGTCGGCCGATCCGGTGGAGGCGATCAGGGACCTTACCGAGGGGAACGGCGCCGACGTGGTTATTGAGGCTGTCGGGCGCCCGGAGACCTACAAGCAGGCGTTCTACGGCCGCGACCTCGCCGGTACCGTCGTGCTGGTCGGCGTTCCGACCCCGGAGATGAAGCTGGACCTGCCGCTGCTGGACGTCTTCGGCCGGGGGGGCTCGCTCAAGTCGTCCTGGTACGGCGACTGCCTGCCGACCCGCGATTTCCCCATGCTGGTCGACCTGCACCTGCAGGGCCGGCTGCCGCTGGAGAAGTTCGTGTCGGAGACCATCGCGCTCGACGCGGTCGAAGAGGCGTTCGCCAAGATGCACCGCGGGGAGGTGCTCCGCTCGGTCGTGATGCTGTGAGCGCAGCCAGCTGCCGACGGGGTGGCCCGGATCGCGATGTGGTCCGGGCCGCGCACCGTTTCAACTGCCCTGATGCGGTCGTTCGGGAACAGGCCCGACACCGTCGTCGTGGACGAGCCGCTGTACTCCTTTTACCTGTCCAGCACGTCGATTGATCATCCTGGCCGCGCGGAGATCATCGCGAGCATGCCCGCAGACTGGCGCGAGGTGCTCGCTCAGCTTGCGGGCGCGCCCCTGCCGGAGGGCAAGTCGGTCTACTACCAGAAGCACATGACCCATCACCTGCTGCCGCAGGTCGAGCGGGCGGCCTTCGCCGGCTTGCGGCACGCCTTCCTCATCCGCGACCCGCGGCAGCTGCTCGCCTCCTATGCCCGGGTGCGGTCGGCGCCCACCCTGGCCGACCTGGGGCTGGCGCAGCAGGCCGAGATCTTCGCCACGTTCGGCGGGCCGGTGATCGACTCGGCCGACATCCTCCGTGATCCGCGGGCCGCGCTGGAAGCGCTGTGCGACGCGCTGGGCATCGGCTTCGATCCGGCCATGCTGTCGTGGCGGGCGGGGCCGCGGCCTACCGACGGCGTCTGGGCGCCCTACTGGTACGACAGCGTCTGGCGGTCAACCGGTTTCGGCCCATATCGCGAGTCCGGCGGTGGTGACCTGTCCCCGGAACTGGACGGGCTGGCCGCGCAGTGCCAGCCGTTCTACGAGGAACTGGCTGCGCATCGCCTGCGACCGTAGCATCCCACCGATCGCATTGCTTCGGCCGTTGACTGCCGCCTCGGCGCAAGGCGGCTGGACATGCATGCTGTTTCCTGCCCGCAAAAGGTGCAAATCGTCGCTGCGAGCGCAGCAAACTGCATGGGTGTACGCAACGTGAGGCAGTCAGCCGTCCGCCGCGACATCACCGTCAGGCGGCATGTCGCCGGGCGCGGTCTCGGCGGCGCGTTCCGGGCTCCCGTTCCAAACGAAGGCAGCGGCGAGGTAGCGGTATACCCATTCCTCGGCGAGCTTGCGTGTCTCGCAGAAGACGATCGGCACATTCGGGTATCGCACCTGCAGCTCAGCGAGGGCGTCGGCGATCGCGGCGGGACGGAAATGCTCGCTGGCGAAGATCCGTGAGTACCGGTCCTCCACAACGACAGCGGCAGTCGGCAGCGCGGCCAGCTCGGCGGCTGCGAACCTGAGCTTCCCGTTCATCAGCGAGGACACCAGGTCGCCCAGGCTCTTGCGCTCGACGGACGCGATGACGGTGCCATCGCGCTCGATGGCGTAATCACCGGCTGCCAGCGCCCGGCGGACAAGCGTCACCTGCTTATCGGCGAACCGGTAGGCGTAGCGCTCGCTGGAGTCGACCACGATGGTCAGATCCGCAAGTGCGGCAGCCCGCGCCTTCGGGGTCAGCACGCTCGGCCTGGCTTGCTTGCGCGTCCGCGGCGACTGCCAGAAGACCATCTCCCTGCCCGACGCCGTCGTGTAGACGATCTGCGACCGGTTCTCTCGGGCTCGGTCCACGATCAAGTCGATAGCCGCGCCGCGCCGAACGCACGACCGGACGCGCACCCGGTCCACGATCTCCGGCGCCTCAGGCCACTCGCCGGGCCAGACCGGGTGGAGGTAAACCGCGCTGGTCCGCGGCCACACATCGCGAGCACGGAAGACAAGTCCGTCACCGAGCGGTACGCGAAGTAAGTACGGCAGGCTCGAGGCTGGGTCGGGGTTGCGCGCGATCAGGAGTTCCACGCGTCCAGTGTGGCGTAGATCAGGCCTTCACCGTCGATGACCCGTGGCTGATCTGCTCGTAGCGCTTGCGGGCGCCGCTGGCGAGGATCTTAAAGGCAGCGAACCTCGCCGCGAGCATGATGATGACCACCGGCAGCAGATAGTTCCCGAGCTGGCCCGGCACGAACTCCACGACAGCCACGCCGACGAGCAGCGAGCTCAGCGACACGCCGAGCGCCAGCAGCATCGAACGGCCCCGGAACAGCGGCCGTGCCTCCTTCGGCATCCGCCGCAACTGCACCTGCCACCAGGCGGCAACGCCGACGGCCGCGGCCGCTAGCACCGCGAGCATCACGATCCGGACGGGCAGGCTGCGCTGCGAGATGCTCAGCGCGGCGATCACGACGAGCCACGATCCGTAGATCACCCACCGGATCAGCGTGCGTACCGACCGCTCGGCCCTGGCCACGGCGACTTCGACATTGTGCCCGTACGCACTCTGGCCTGGCGACATCCTGGCGGCGTGGACGAAATGCCGCGCCGCGTCCCCCGCCTTGCCGGATTCGAGCATGAGCCAGGCCGAGTTCGTTCACGGCACTACTGTGCTCGGGATCCAGGGCAAGGGTCTGCTCGAAATATGCCCTCGCCGCCTCTGGATCGCCGAGCGCGCGACTGATCTGGCCGGACACGTAATGCACCGAGGGCTCGTTCGGCGCGAGCTGGCGAGCGATTGAGCTGGCCTGCTGAGCGACTTCGAGTCCGGAGTTTGGCCCGCCCGCGAGCTCGGCTGCGGCGAGCCCGGCCTGAGCCATGTTGAGGTGATTGATCCAGTGGTGCGGCTCCAGCCGACATGCCTCGGCAGCCGCGTCCAGGGCGTCGCGTATCTGACCGCCGCGGCGCTGCGCGATGCTGCGCAGCCGGTGCGGCCAGGCTGACGCCGGATCCAGCTGTGCAGCCCGGTTCGCGGCGGCCAGGGCCTCGGTAAGCTGACCGGCCCCGAGGTGCGCCTGAGCCAGCAGTGACCACGCCCCGCTGTTGTCAGGGTCGGCCGCGAGAACGGCAGCTATCAGCGCGGCGGCATCGGCAAACCTGCCAGCTGCGACCATGACATTAGCTCGGCGCAGCTGCGCGACAGCGTCGCTCACAGCAGCCGCTTCTTCTTCAGGTACGCGGCCAGGTCGTCGTAGGCACCGCCCTCGTTGGCGAACAGCGCCACGTTGCGCGCGGCGTCGAACCACGGGCTCAGCGAGGGCCGGACGTCCTTGATAGCGGCTTCCAGGTCGGGCTGGCCGATCATCCGGGCCTCGCCGCGGCGGACCGAGTCGAGCAGGGCGAGCTCGGCGGCCGACTCGCAGACATGTGCGATATCGGCGCCGGAGTAACCGTCGGTCAGCTTGGCCAGCCGGTCAGGGTCGACTCGCTCGACCGGCCGGTCACGCAGGTGGAAGCGGAAAATCGCCGCCCTCGCGGGCTGGTCGGGCGGCAGCACGAGCAGGGTACGGTCGAATCTGCCCGGCCAGGCGCAGCGCGCTGTCCAGGTCCCACGGATGGTTGGTCGCAGCCAGCACGAAGACTCCCTCGTTGCTGCCGGTCATGTCGTCGAGCTCGAGCAGCAGCTGGTTGACGACCGCTCGCATCGGCGTGTGCCTGAGCTGGGTGCGCTTCTGGCCGATGGCGTCAACTTCATCGAGGAACACCACGCAGGGCGCACTGCGGCGGGCCAGGCCGAAGAGCTCGTGAATATTGCGCTCGCTCTGGCCAAGCATGCTGTCCACGATGTCGGCGAAGGACACTGCGAGGAAACGGGCGCCCAGCTCGCCTGCGACTGCGCGGGCGATGAACGTCTTGCCGCAGCCAGGCGGCCCGTACATCAGCAGCCCCCCGCGCAGGCTCTTGCCATACAGGCGCCGCAGCTCAGGATTCCGCATCGGCGCAAGGAAGGCCGCTTCCAGGCGCTGTTTCACCTCTTTCATCCCGGCGACATCAGCCAGCCGCAATGTGGAGTGCTCAACGTCGAAGGGCAGGTCGTCTAGCTGGCCCGCGCCGTCGTCGGCGCCACTGGAGCCATCGGCACCGGACGAGGCGGCTCCATCTGGGCTGACAAACCTGGGCGGCAGCACGTCAGCCAGCTCGGACTCCGCCGCTTTCCAGTCGAACTCAGGGCGGGCTGCCTCGAACCCGGGGTGGGCACCCTGGTCGTCGCCCTGGTCCGCGGCCGGAGCGCGGGCCCCGGTGACCAGGGCGAGTGCCCCGGCATTAACCGGATCCAGCTGCAAGATGGCCCCGGCCTCCCGGATGGCCTCATCCCGCTGCCCGGCCTCGAGCAGCAGCGTTGCCAGGTGCAGGCGCAGTCCGACATCGGTTGGCATCGCTTCGACCGCCCTGCGCAGGCTCGCTAGCAGAGCCGGGTCGTGCTCCATGCGGATCTCCTGACACTTTCATCCCAGGCTAGGACTAAACAGTACGGCTCCGGGCGAAAGGCTGGGGACCCACCAGGGCACTGGCCCCGAAATCCCAGGTCACCCTCGGGTGGCCCGACAGGTGAACCCGAATGCGCAATTCGTCCGCGGCTCGATATTTTCGTGGCTGGCGACAGCTACGGCCAACCCGAGGAGCGCGACGTGCTGCAGACCTTCGATGAGCGCAACAAGGACCTGATCGTCAGTGTCGGCGGCAAGCTCGTGCACCGCGACCAGGCCGGGGTCAGCCCGTTCGACTCGGTCGTCCAGGGCGGTGACGCGGTCTGGGAGGGGCTGCGCCTGTACAGCGGCGGGATCTTCCGGCTGGCTGAGCACCTGGCACGGCTGCGGCGGTCAGCCAAGGCGCTGGCGTTCGACCAGATCCCATCCGACGAGGAGATCAGTGCCGAGATCCGCCGCACCCTGGCCGCGAACCAGATGACCGACAACGTGCACATCCGGCTCACCCTCACCAGGGGGATCAAGATCACCAGCGGCATGGACCCCCGGCTCAATCAGTCCGGGCCGACGCTGATCGTGCTGCCCGAGCACAAAGCGCCGGTCTACGACGCCGGCGGGATCACCCTGATCACCTCGAGCGTGCGCCGCACCGCGCCGGACAGCCTGGACCCGAAGATCCATCACAACAACCTGCTGACCTCCATCCTCGCGAAGATCGAGGCCAACGTGGCCGGCGCCGATGACGCGGTCATGCTGGACCAGCGCGGCTTCGTGGCTGAGACCAACGCCACGCACATCTTCCTGGTTACCGGCGGCGACCTTGGCACGCCGTCGGCGGCAGCCTGCCCGGAGGGCATCACCCGGCAGGCCGTGCTCGACCTGGCGGCGGACGCCGGGATCCGGTGCGCGGTCGGTGACTACAGCCTCACCCAGCTCTACGCGGCGGACGAGCTATTCGTCACCGGCACGATGGGCGGCCTCACGCCGGTCCTCGCGCTGGATGGCAGGACGATCGGCACAGGCCAGCGCGGACCGGTGACGGCGGAGCTTACCGAACTGTTTGCCGACCTCACAGCCTCGTCCGGCACGAAGCTCTGTTGACGCGCGGCGCATAATGGCCGGATGACGTCACCAGCTGAACTTCCCGCCGTCACTCTGCCGCGCGGCGGCCGGATGCCTATGGTCGGGTTCGGCACCTGGAAGATGCGCCACGACGTGGCACACGAGGCGGTGCTGGCTGCTCTCGCCGCCGGCTACCGGCACATCGATACCGCCACGATGTACGCCAACGAGGCAGAGGTCGGCCGGGCCGTGCAGGACAGCGGGCTGGACCGGGCCGAGGTATTCATCACGACGAAAATCCGCCCATCCGACGCGGGGCAGGCCGACGCCGTGCTCCGGCAGTCGCTGCGCGCGCTGCGTACCGACTATGTCGACCTCTGGCTCGTGCACTGGCCGCCGTCGCGCCGGGGCGAGAGCCGCCAGCTCTGGAACGAGCTAGTTGAGCTGCAGGCCGAAGGTCACGTCACCGACATCGGGGTGAGCAACTACTCCCTGCCGGAGATCGACGAGATAACCCGGTCGTCCGGCCAGCCTCCGGCGGTCAACCAGATCGAGTGGGGCCCGACCCGTTACGACGATCAGCTACTCGCCGGGCACGCTGAGCGCGGGGTGGCTGTCGAGGGCTACAGCTCACTCAAGAACACCAACCTCGACGACCCGGCCCTCGCTAAGATCGCCGCCGCGCACGGCATCACCACTGCGCAGGTCGTGCTGCGGTGGCAGCTCCAGCACAACGTCGTCGTGATCCCGAAGTCGGCCCGGCCGGAGCGGATCATGGCGAATCTTGACATCTTCGGCTTCGTCCTGAGCCCGGAGGAGATGGCCAGCATCGATGGCCTGGCCGGGAGCTAGCCGTAGCGCTATTCGCTGCCGATAATGGCCGCATGACTCAGCCGCATGCGACCCGTTTCTCGCCCTTAGCCGACGGCTTCGCCTTCACCAACGCCTGGCCGTCCGCACCTGCCGTATCAGTTCCGACTCCGTTCGGCACCATCGGCATCGGCAACGCTGCTTCCGGGCTCTGCGGCGGGATGGTATTCGCCGCGATCGATTACTGGCAGGCACAAGTTGTCCCGCCGGCCGCCCGGCCTGCCCCCGGCTCACCGCTGTATCAGTTCATCGTGCGGCGGCTGATCGACTCCTGGCATATTCCTGCCGGAGTCGCCCAGTATTACCAGTGGATGAACCTGCCCGACGGGGATGCCAGCCTGACCGTCCTCGGTAAGTCAGTCGTCGGCCAGCGCGGACTGTCCTGGCGGACTATCGAGCAGCAGTGGCCGGAGGTCAGAGCCAGCCTCGACGCTGGCGTCCCGGCCGCGCTCGGCCTGGTGACCGTCGCCGGTGCCAACCCGGCCCAGCTTGGCAGCAACCACCAGGTCCTCGCCTGCGGCTACCAGATCGCGGGCACCGAGGTGACCGTGCAGGTCTACGACCCGAACTCTGGTCAGGACAACGGCGTGCACCTCCAGTTCGATACCTCAGACCCGACGGCAGCGACGACGTTCCGGCACAACCTAAACATCGCCCATCCGGTGCGCGGCTTCTTCCTGACCGCGTACACGCCGGTGGCACCGCCGGCAACAGCCGGATCCGGGGCACCGGTCCGACCTGCGGGAACGCTCCGCACGGCACCTGCTGTGCGACCACGGCCGACTGTCGGACCCGCCGGATAACGTCGGGGCATGGACTGGAAAATCGAGCTCGTCCCCATTCCCGTCACCGATGTCGACCGGGCCAAGGCGTTCTACGTCGACCAGGTCGGCTTCAACGCCGATCATGACTACCAGGTGAGCGACACCCTGCGCTTCGTCCAGCTGACGCCGCCTGGATCAGCGTGCTCCGTCGTGATGGGCACCGGCATCACCGAGGTTCAGGCCGGAAGGCTCGCGCGCAGCTGAAGAATCTGCGCGACCGTGGCCCGGAACGTCGCCTTGCTCAGTGCACCGCTGCGGAACCCGCTGAGCAGCCCGGCCAGGCACTGCTGGCCCTCGGTCGGAGTCTGGGCAGCGGACAGGATCAGCTGCATGCCGGCCTGGGCTGCCAGCAGAGCCCGGTTCGACGGCGATCCGAACGCGGTGAGGGCTCCTGCGCCGATCGCGTCGGTAATGGTCACGCCGGTGAAGCCCAGCTGCTGCCGGAGCTGGCCCTGCACGATGACCGAGGAGAGCCCGGCCGGCAAGCCTGAGCCGAGCGCCGGATACCGCGCCCAGGACACCATGACCAGCTTGACTCCGGCGGCGATCGCCGCCCGATAGGGATACTCATCGACGTCTTGCAGCGTCTTCGCCGGCAGGCGGATGGCGACTGGCCTGTCATCGGTGTTCTGGCTCGCGCCAGCGGCGCCGAGGCCAGGGAAATGCTTCGCGGCCGCCGCCACGCCGGTGGCCTGCTGCGCCCTGATGAAGTCGGTACCCAGCTTCGAGACGATGCTGGCATTCGTGCTGTAGGAGCGCTGGAACTGGTCGTCGAAGTCGCCGGGGACCCGGTACACATCGAGCACGGGCGCAAGGTTCACGTTCAGGCCGAACCTCAGCAGGTTCTTTCCGGCGCCCCTGCCCGCACTGCGTGCCTGGTACGCCCGCGCCGACGCGGTGGGGCGGCTGCCGATCCACTTCTCGGAGTGCACTGGCGCACCGGGAAGCCTGCGGACCTGGCCGCCTTCCTGGTCCGTCATCAGCAGCAACGGGTACTTGCGGGCCGGGTTCGACTTGCTGGCATTAGCGGTTTCCAGCTGCCCGACGGCCGCGGTGAACTGGGCCCTGCTCTTGAAATTGCTGCCGAAGAAGATCACGCCGCCAACATCACCGAGCCGGATCAGCCGCAGCAGGCTGGCTGGCGGCGTGCGGCCCGAGTAGCTGTAGATAACCCGCTGACCCGCAAGCTGGCGCGCCGAAAGCGTCGAGGCTAGCGCGAGCTCCTGATGGTCGCCAGTGCCCCGGACGGTAGCCGCGACGTGTCCGTTGCTGGCGTCCGCGCCCATGAGCAGTGCGCATGACACGGCGACGGCAATGCCGCAGACCCTGAGCCAGAGCTGGTGAAGCAAGGCGCCGGAAGCCTCTCCGCAGAGCAAGGCACTAGCTCCGCTGGTCTGGATTCGCTAGCCGAATCCGACATGCGCGTTGAGCTCATGTTATGAATTGCGGGGACGCAGCGCTGCGAAAGCGGCAAAAGGCGGTCAGCTCGGCAGGCTCGCGCGCAGCTGCAGCAGCTGAGCGAGCTGCGCCCGGAACGCTGTTTTCGGTAGCGCGCCGTTGGTGTAGCCGTCCTTGAGGCCGGCAACGCACTTCCAGCCGGGCAGCGGGTTCACGCCCGTGCATAGCAGCGCGTCCATTCCGGCCCGGCTGGCCAGCATCGTCTTGTTCGCGAGGGCCCCGTACGCCCGGAGCGCTCCGGCGCCAAGCGCATCAGTGATCGTCACGCCGGTGAAGCCAAGCCGCTGCTGCAGCTCGCCCTGGATGATCGTCGGCGAGAGCCCGGCCGGCAGCTTCGGGTCGAGGGCGGGGTAGTTCGCCCACGACACCATCGCCAGCTTGGCCCCCGCCTGGAACGCGGCCTTATACGGCAGCTCATCGACGCTGCGCAGGGTGCGCGCAGGCAGGCTGATCGTGACCGGTCCGTCATCGGTGTTCTGCGTGGTGCCGGCTGCGCCGAGGCCGGGGAAGTGCTTGACAGTGGCCGCGACGCCGCCGTGCTGCTGGGCGGTGATGAACGCGCCACCCGCCGCCGAGACGACACCCGGATTCATGCTGTAGGAGCGCTGGTACTGGTCGTCAAAGTCGCCCGCCCTGCGGTAGACGTCAAGGACCGGGGCCAGGTTGAGGTTGATGCCGACGGCCCGAAGGCCCGACGCGGCCTGGGCGCCAGCCGTGGCCGCTGCGGTGGACGGGTCAGGCGACGCGCCGATCTGCGCCTCGGACTGGTGCGGGCCAGCCCACGCCAGGCGGCGGACCTGGCCGCCTTCCTGGTCCGTCATCAGCAGCAGCGGGTACTTGCGAGCGGGGTTCGATCTGCTGGCGTTGGCCGCGACCAGCTGCGCGATGACGCCCCGCAGCTGCCCCTCGCCGGAGATGTTGCTACCGAAGAAGATCACGCCGCCGACGTCGCCGTGCCGGATCAGGCGCAGCAGGCCTGCGGGCGCCCTCAGCCCCCGGTAGCTGTAAATGACCCGCTGGCCCGCCAGCTGCTCGGGCGACAGCTTTGCGAGCAGGCCTGATTCCGCGCTGAGGGCCGCCAGCTGTGCCGCCGTGGGAACGGCGGCCGGTCCCTGCACCGCCTCAGCCGCACGCTGCGCTGCGCTGACCGGGCTGTCCGTAACACCCGCCGACCCGGTCCTGCGGCTCGCCGACGGCTGGCTCCCCGGCTGATCCCCCGGCGACCGGGTGGCGCGCGCGGACCCGGTCGGCCCCGCAGCCGAAGTAGGGCCGTCGCTGCTGGCCGGCGAGCTGCAGCCCGCTACGGCTGCGAGCGCGAGGGCGGCCCCGACGGCAATGGCGCAGAGCTTGTGGCCGCGGACCTTGTCGCCGGGCCAGTGAATTCGCAACGAGTAACCTCCGTGGGCGCGGGCAGCTCGCCGCCTCATGTGACCTGAGGCACACCCCGTGGCCTGTGGGGCAGGCACGCCACAGGAATACTGCGGACCGAGCGCCGTCTCCGAGCGCTGCCTCCGAGCCGAATCGCCTCATATGAGTGAATCACACCTGTCCGAGTTGACTGGCCGTCAGTGTCCGATGACTCGATAAGGGCCACTTTGGTTGGCCGGCGGTCGGGTGCGTTCACCCGCTCGTCGCGGGCACAGGTAGGTGATGAGCACCGATCCGACCTTCTACCGATCGCCGCGGGACGCCGCGCTGGCCCCGCCAGAGAAGCTGGCCTACGTGGTCACCTTCGATCGCCGGGCCGACAAGCCCGACGCGATGGCCGTCGTCGACGTCGACCCCGAGTCTGCCGCCTACGGCGAGGTGGCAGGCTTCACCGAGCTGCCCAGCCTTGGCGATGAACTGCACCACTTCGGCTGGAACGCCTGCTCAAGTGCCCTGGGCCCAGGCGGCGGACATGACCACGGCGACCGGCGTTACCTCATCGTCCCCGGCCTCCGCAGTTCGCGGCTCTACGTCCTGGATACCAAGGAGAATCCCGCGGCACCGCAGATCGTGAAGGTTCTCGGCGCTGAGGAACTTGGCAAGCGCGCGAACTACTCCCGGCCGCACACCGTGCACTGCGGGCCGGGCGGCGTGTTCGTCTCCTGCCTCGGCGGCGGCAGCAACGAGGGCCCCGGCGGCGTAGCGCTGCTCGACCACAGCACGTTCGAGGTTCACGGGCAGTGGGAAGCCGACCGCCGCGATCAGTACCTCGCTTACGACCTCTGGTGGCACATCAACCACGACGTGGCGATCACCTCTGAGTGGGGAACGCCGACCATGATCGAGGACGGAGTCGTGCCCGAGCTGCTGCTCGGCCGCAAGTATGGCCACCGGCTGCACTTCTGGGACATGAAGACGCGGACGAACATCCAGACCATCGACCTCGGCGACGAGCACCAGATGGTGCTGGAGCTGCGGCCCGCGCATGACCCGACGCAGACCTACGGCTTCGCCAGCGTCGTGATCAGCGCGGCGGACCTCTCGGCGTCCGTCTGGCTCTGGCATAGGCAGGACGACGGCAGGTGGGCAGCGCAGAAGGTGATCTCCATTCCGGCCGAGCCTGCGCGCGAGGCGGACCTGCCACCTGTGCTGAAGCCGTTCGGCGCGGTGCCGCCGCTGGTGACGGACCTGGCGCTGGCGGTGGACGACCAGCGGCTCTATGTGTCCTGCTGGGGCACCGGCGAGCTGAAGCAGTTCGACGTGTCGGACTGCGCGGACTACATCCGTTCCGGGACGAGCGAGCCGTACCGCCCGCGCGAGATCGGGTCAGTGCATATCGGCGGCATCGTTGGCCGGGTTGCCCACCCGGCGCGGCCGGATCAGCCGTTGGCCGGCGGCCCGCAGATGGTGGAGGTGAGCAGGGACTCCCGGCGCGTCTACTTCACTAACTCTCTCTACGGCTCCTGGGATGACCAGTTCTACACCGGCGGCGTCGGCGCCTGGATGGCCAAGCTCGATGTCGCCGCCGCCGGCGGTATCTCGTTCGACGAGCGGTTCTTCGCCGAGGGCGAGGCCTTCCGCGGCCGCCGGCCGCACCAGATCAGGCTCCAGGGCGGCGACGCCTCAAGCGACTCTTACTGCTACGCACATTAGCCCGCGGCTCTGGCGTTCCCCGCAGTACGCTTCCCTCGCCAATGACAGCCAGGGGCCAGCGTGCGCACATCTCCCGCCCGCACTGGAGGAACTATGGTCACTCGTGACACTGCCTGGCCAGCCGGGACACCGTGCTGGATTGACATCGGAGTGGCGGACCTGCCGAAGGCGAAGGCGTTCTACGGCGCGCTGTTCGGCTGGCAGATCACCGACGGTCCGCCCGAGGCCGGCGGCTACTCGATGTGCGAGATTGACGGCAAGCAGGTGGCTGGCATCGGGCCGAAGATGGGCCCTGCCGACATGCCGACGTTCTGGACGACCTATATCGCAACCGATGACGCCGACGAGACCGCGGCGAAGATCAAGGCCGCAGGCGGCCAGCTCATGGCAGAGCCGTTCGACGTCATGGACGTTGGCCGGATGTTCATCGCCGCGGATCCCGGCGGTGCAATCTTCGGCGTCTGGCAGGCCCGCGCGCACACCGGTATTCGCCTGGCCAATGAGCCCGGATCGCTGATCTGGAGCGAGAACATGAGCCGCGCCTACGAAGCCAACAAAGACTTCTACGGCGCGGTGTTCGGCTACCAGTTCGGCGACATCGGTGCCGAGGGCATGAAGTACTCGACACTCGACCTGGACGGGCACCAAGTCGGCGGGATCGGCGAGATCGGTGCTGACCGGCCTGCTGAGACTCCGGCCTACTGGGGCACCTACTTTGCGGTCGCCGACACTGACGCCGCGGTCGCCAAGGTCATCGAGCTCGGCGGCAGCCTCGTCGCGCCCGCGTGGGACAGCCCGTACGGCCGGATGGCCGTAGTGAGCGACGACCAGGGTGCGATGTTCGCGCTCATGTCGTCGAACTGGTAGCTGGTTATGCGGAAGACCTGGCGTCCGCATGAGACGCCAGGTCTTCCTGATCACGGCAGAGCGGCGGCCGCGTCCTGACCGTTGGTCTCGTGCTCGCCTGCGGCCGGCATCAGGCGGCTCGCTGTGCGCAGCGCTGTCTCGCGCGCCCAGCTGCCGCTGACCAGCAGGCCCAGGGCGAGGACCGCCGCGCCGCAGCCCGTCAGGATCCACCAGCCCACGTGGCTGGCGCCTGCGAAGTGCGACCGGAACGGCCCGTGCAGCGCGGAGATGGTGGCCGAGCCAATCACGGCCACGCCGAGCGACGACCCCACCTGCCTGCTGGTCGACGCGACGCCGGCAGCGACCCCGGCTTGCGCGCGCGGCATGCCCGACACCGTGCTGTTGGTAATTGGCGCATTGACCGCGCCGAAGCCAATGCCGAACAGGGTGTAGCTGACCACCAGCAGGAGTACCGGGCTGCCGGTGGTGACATGGGTGAGGATCAGCCCCGCCCCGGCAATCCCGCAGCCCGCCACGATCAGCGACGGCCGGGTGCCCCTGGAGCCCACCAGCCGGCCCGACAACGGCGAGCAGATCGCGACCATTGCGGCCATCGGCAGCGTGTAGACCCCCGCCAGCAGTGGCGAGTAGCCGCGAACGTCCTGCAGGTACAGGGTGTTGACCAGCAGGAATCCGCCCAGTCCGGCAAATGCGCAGATGGCGATCGCCACCGCACCGGAGAATGGCGCGCTGCCGAAGAAGCGCAAGTCGATCAGTGGCTCGGGCCGCCGCGGTTCGTATAGCGCCAGAGCGATCAGCGCAGCTGCGGCGAAGCCGAAGGAGGTCAGGATCTTCGCCGAGGTCCAGCCGGAGCCCGGCCCCTCGATCAGCCCGTACACCAGGCTTGTCAGCACCACGATCACGAGCAGCTGGCCAACCGGGTCCAGCCGCCTGGCACGCGGTGCCTTCGACTCCGGCACGAACAAGGCCGTCAGCACGATGGCCGCGATCCCGACCGGGACGTTGATCCAGAAGATGCCACGCCAGCCGACGCCCTCCACCAGAAGGCCGCCGACCACCGGTCCGAGCGCCATGCTCAGTCCGACCACGCCGCCCCAGACGCCGATGGCCCTGGCGCGCTCCCTGGGCTCGATGAAGGTGTTCGTGATGATGGACATGGCGACCGGGTTGAGCATCGACCCGCCGACGGCCTGCAGCATCCGGAACGCCACCAGCCAGCCGAGGCCCGGAGCCAGGCTGCACAGTAGCGAGCCGACCGTGAAGATGGCGAGGCCAGTCTGGAACGTCCGGCGCCTGCCGACGCGGTCTGCCGTGGAGCCGGACAGCATGAGCAGGCTGGCCAGCACGAGCGTGTAGGCATCGATGGTCCATTGCAAGCCCGAGACCCCGGCGTGCAGGTCATGGCCGATCGACGGGAGCGCCACGTTGACGACGGTGACGTCCAGCCCGACGATGAACAGGCTCATGCAGCAGATGGCGAGGATCAGCAACCGCCGGCGGTGGCTCAGGTCGTTCGGTGGCATAGATGCAGTATGCCCGGTCACTTGGTCAACGCAAAGTTGACGACGGGGCGAGCGTCAACCTAGCATTGACGCATGGCACCTCCGCCCACGCTCCAGGAGCTCATCGAGATAGTCCGCCAGGACTCCAGCTCCGACCAGCCCCTCGACCAGCTTGTCACGGCGGCCGCCACGGCGGCCCAGCTGGAAGAGACCACCGATGCCCTGCTCGGGCACTTCGTCGACCGCTGCCGCCGCGACGGCCGATCCTGGACCGAGATCAGCAATGCGCTCGGCGTGACAAAGCAGGCCGTGCATAAGCGCTTCGCTCCGGCGCTGGCGGCCCACATCGTCGCGGCGACCCCGAGCCCGATGTTCGAGCGGTTCACCGACCGCGCCAGGCATGTGATGGCCGAGGCACGGCAGGCGGCAGCTGACTCCGGCGACAGTTTCGTTGGCCCCGAGCACATCCTGCTCGCGCTGTTCTGTGAGCCAGCCGGACTGGCCGCGAGAGCGCTGGCCGCCATGGACGTCAGCAGGGAAACCGTCGCGGCCGCAATCCAGGCCCGCGGCGGCGGGACTGCAGCCGAAGGCACCAAGGCTCACGGCAGCACCGCGGGAGACGACGCCGGCGGGTCAGCGTCGGCCTTCTCAGGCCCGGCCAAGCGCGTGCTCAGCGACGCGCTGACGGTGGCCCTGCAGTTCGGCCATAACTACATCGGCACCGAGCACCTGCTGCTCGGCCTGTACCGGAACGCCGACAGCGCGGCGACGAGCATCCTGGTTGAGGCGGGCGCACTTGAAGCCACAGCGCGTGCCCGTGTGGTCGACATGCTGCGCGGATTCGGCCAGGGCAGGTAATCCGCGTCAAGCTGCGCGCGGCCAGGCCGCAGAATGTCACACCCGGGTGATTCACTAAGTCGGTGACGGCTGATGACGCGCCGGCAACGGCATTCCCGACTGCCGGCGCCTGGCGGGACTGGCTGGCCGACCACCACAATGCGGCGGACGGTCTCTGGCTCAAGCTCGCCAAGAAGGATGCGCCCGAGCCGACGCTGACGTACGCCGAGGCACTGGACGTCGCCCTGTGCTTCGGCTGGATCGATGCCCAGACCCGCGGCCTGGACGACAGCTACTGGCTGAAGCGGTTCACGCCGCGCAAGCCCGGCAGCCGCTGGTCAAAGATCAACACGCAGAAGGCTGAGGCACTGATTGCTTCCGGCCGCATGCAGCCAGCCGGGCTGGCGGAAGTGGATAGCGCCAGGGCCGACGGCCGCTGGGACGCGGCCTACGCCGGGCCGCGGACTATCGAGGTCCCCGACGATCTGGCTGCGGCGCTCGCCGCGAATCCGGCGGCGTCCGCGTTCTTCGCGACCCTGAACAGCATCAACAGGTACGGCATCCTGTACCGGATCGGCACAGTCAAGCGGCCGGAGACCCGCGCCAGGAAGATCGCCCAGTACGTGCAGATGCTGGCGGAGCACCGGATGCTGCATCCCTGACGCCCGGCGATGTCGGCGACCGAGCCGGGCCTGGCGCGGGCGCGAGCCTCAGCCGATGTCGCGCTGGCGCAGGCCCGTCAGGCCAGCCGCGGCCAGCGCCAGCGCGGCCACGCTGAGCCAGAGCACCGGCGTGGCGCTGAATACGCCGCCGGGCAGCTTGGGTGCGTGCGTGAACGGCGAGATATCCAGGACCCACTGCGACAGATTCAGGGCCGGGCCGAAGACGCCGACGAACCCGCAGATACCGAGCACCGTCCAGCCAACTGGCGCACTCCAGCGCGGCACGAGCCCGACGGCGGCAGCCGCGACGGCGGCCACCGCTGCCGCTGCCGGCAGTTGAACCAGGCCAGCCCCGATCAGGCTGGGCAGCTGCGTACTCAGGTCCGACGTCGCGATGCCGAACGCGAGTCCGACCCCGAGCCCGCCTGCCACCAGCACGACCGCCGTCCCGGCCAGCGCAACCAGCAGGTTGCCGCCGCCCCAGCGCAGCCTGCTCACCGGCGAGGCCAGCAGCGGTTCATCACGCTGTGCCTCCTCGTCGGACCGCAGCCGCAGCACCACGGAGACCGCATAAGCGGCCGCGATCAGCCCGATCAGGCCCATGCATGCGGCCAGGTAGGCGTCGGTCAGCCCCGACTGCCCGCCGATCTTGCTGATCGCCTTGTCGATGGCCACGCTGGAGCCGACCAGCTTGCCGATGCTCGTGGTCACGACTCCGATCGCGAGGCCACCGACGAGGAAGCCGGCCGCCCAGCCTGTCAGCCAGCCGCGCTGGAGGCGCCAGCTCAGGCCAGCCGGGCCGGAGAGCAACGGCCCCGCGACGGCCGGGCCGGGCCGTGGCTGAATCAGGCCGGCGCCCTGGTCACGCCGGGCCGCCAGTGCGAAAGCCACCCCGAGCCCGGCTGCCGTCGCAGCAGCCGGCAGCGCGAATACCCACCACTGGGGCGCCGCGAACGGCCGCACGAGCTCGGCCCACCCGATCGGCGATAGCCAGGTAATCCAGGTAAGCCCGTGACTTCCCCCTGAATCGCCCACGCCGCGAAGCAGGAAGCAGCCGGCCAGCACGGCGATCGTGATCCCGCGCGCGCCCCTTGCCGTCCCGCTGATCTGCGCGGCCACTGCGGCGATTGCAGCGAACACCAGCCCGCAGCCGATCTCGGCAAGGCCGAATGCGACCGCCCCGGCCAGCGGCTGCCCGCCTATCGCCAGTATCGCTGCGGTCAGCACGAACAGCACAACGTTCGCTACCGACGCGACCACCATCGCGACCACCATCGGGACGTGCCGGCCAACGGCCGTCGACCCGATCAGCTCCAGGCGCCCGGTCTCCTCGTCCGCTCTGGTATGCCGCACCACCAGGAACGTGCTCATCAGCGCGGCGCCGAGCGCGGCATAGGCGAGGTAACGCCAGGTCGCGATAGCCCCCAGCGAGCTCCCGTGCAGCTGACCGTAGAGGAACAGCAGTGCCGGGTCACTGCGAATGCTCGCGGCCAGCGAGGCTCGGCTTGCCGCGGTCTTGTAAACGGCCTTAAGCGCGTAACCGCCAGATGCGCCGATCACGACGGCGAGCACGTAGATCCAGGCCGGCATCATGAAGCGATCACGCCGTAGCGCCAGCGTGACCAGATCGCGAGCGCCAGGGGCGGTCACGGGTGCACCCGCCCGGCAGGCTGATCCGGCTCCGCGGCGTAATGCCGCAGGAAGAGTTCCTCCAGCGTGGGCGGCTGGCTCACCAGCGTCCGGACGCCGGCGCTGACCAGTTCGCGCAGCAGGTCCTCGAGCTGGTCGGAGTCGACCTCGCAGCGCACCCGGCTGCCCCCGTCCTGGCCCGCATCCACGACCAGCGCGTGCACGCCCGTGAGCTGGTCCAGGCCGGTCACCGGGCCCGCCAGCTCAGCAGCGATCGAGGTCCTCGTCAGGTGCCGCAGGCTCGCCAGCGTGCCGGTCTCGACAGTCCGGCCCGCGCGGATGATCGTCACCCGGTCGCACAGTGCCTCCACCTCGGACAGGATGTGGCTGGACAGCAGCACAGTGCGGCCGCGCGACCGCTCCTCCTCAGCGCACTGCCGGAACACCGCTTCCATCAGCGGGTCAAGCCCCGACGTGGGCTCGTCAAGGATCAGCAGCTCGGCGTCTGAGGCCAGGGCCGCGATCAGCGCCACCTTCTGCCGGTTGCCCTTGGAGTACGCCCGCGCCTTCTTCGTCGGATCGAGGTCGAACCGCTGCAGAAGCGCGGCCTTGCGCGCCGGATCCAGCCCGCCGCGCAGTCGCCCGAGCAGGTCGATGACCTCGCCGCCGGTCAGCGTCGGCCACAAGGTCACATCGCCTGGCACGTAGGCCAGCCGACGGTGCAGCTCAACTGCTTCGCGCCACGGATCACCGCCGAGCAGCCGCGCCGTCCCGCCGCCTGCGCGCAGCAGCCCGAGCAGCACCCGGATCGTCGTGGTCTTGCCTGAGCCGTTCGGGCCGAGGAACCCGTGTACCTCGCCCTCCGCCACCTCCAGGTCGAGGCCGTCTAGCGCGACCGTCTTGCCGAAAGACTTACGCAGCCCGGAGACCTCGATAGCGTTCACAGCGCGATACACTACAGCAAATTCATAAGATCCTAAATATGAGGGAACGAGGAGGTCCGGGCTCACTCGTGTCCGTCAGGCAGCTCACTACGTGGGGCGAACGCGATCCCGCCGCGCTACGCGACTTCATCGAGCGCTTCACCGGGCAGCTCACCCAGGCTGGCTTCCCGCGGACGCCAGCGCGGATCTTCGTGGCGCTGCTGACCTCGGACTCCAGCAGCCTGACGGCGGCCGAGCTCGGCGAGCTGCTCCAGACGAGCCCGGCATCGGTGTCGGGCGGCGTGCGGTACCTGATCCAGGTCGGCCTCGTAACGGCCCAGGGGGAGCCCGGCTCCCGGCGCCAGCACTATCAGATGCCCGCCGACGTCTGGGACGAGATCGTTCGCCTGCGCGACCGTCAGTTCGCGCGGTGGGCTATCGAGCTGCAGGACGGTGTCGACGTGCTGGGTGCAGGTTCGCCCGCTGGCGCCAGGCTGGCGGAGAGCGTCCACTATTTCGAGTTTCTCAGCGCAGAGTTGCCCCGCCTGCAATCCCGGTGGCGCAGGGAGTCGGCTGCTACCGGCACTGGCCATGTCAAACCTCGAGGGGCCGAATCCGGCGATACCGAGTCTGCTGGGACCGAATCCGGCGTATCCGGTCCAAGCCACTAGGTTGCTGACCACTAGGTTTACTGTGCGGGATTACCAGCGGCGCTCGCTCGTTGGTAAGACTGAATAAGTGACGACCCGACGAAGGGCTGCTGAACGTGGCGCGTAACCCGGCTGACCTGTACGAGGTGGGCCCTGCCACGCCCGACCCGGACGGCGATCTGGTCATGCTGTACTACCTCGACGGCTTCATCGACGCTGGCGCGGCCGGACGGCTGCTGACCACGCACCTGATGACGACCCTGGAGCACGAGCAGGTCGCCAGCTTCGATATCGACTCGCTGCTCGACTACCGGTCTCGCCGGCCGATCATGACCTTCGACAAGGACCACTGGGAGGATTACGACGCGCCCGAGCTGGCGCTGTCGCTGCTGCGCGACGCTGAGGGCAAGCCGTTCCTGCTGCTAGCAGGGCTCGAGCCGGACCGGGAGTGGGAAGCGTTTACTAGCGCGGTCATGCAGCTGTCAGCCGACCTCCGGGTCCGCCTCTCGGTGAGCTTCCACGGAGTCCCGATGGGCGTGCCGCACACCAGGCAGCTCGGGGTGACCGCGCATGCGACCGAGACTGACCTGATCGAGGGCTACCGGCCGCTGCTCGACAAGCTGCAGGTACCGGGCCATGCGGCAGCGCTCCTCGAATACCGGCTGGGGGAAAGCAGCCGCCACGCCATCGGCTTCGCGGTGCACGTGCCGCATTACCTGGCACAGGCCGCGTACCCCGCGGCTGCCGTGACGCTGCTCGAATCGGTACAGCGCGCCACCGGGCTGGTGCTGCCCGGCGACGCGCTGCGGGAGGCCGCCCGGCGCACCGACCTGGAGATCGCCCGGCAGGTCGAGGGATCGGCAGAGGTCGCCGAGGTGGTGCAGGCACTGGAGCAGCAGTACGACGCCTTCGCTGCCGACCGGGAGAATCTGCTAGCCGGCGACCAGCAGGTGCCGACGGCGGAGGAACTGGGTGCTCAGTTCGAGCAGTTCCTCGCCGACCAGCAGGGCCGGGAGAACCCCGACCAACGAGGGGACAACCCCCTGTAAACCCGCCGAGCTAAACCACCCACGTGGGGACGCCCCCCTGAGCCCCCAAGTACAACGCACCCCAACCAGGACCCTTTAGCCCCAGCAAAGCTGGGGGCTCAGGTGACCTCGTTCAGGTTCCCGGTTGCCACGTCGAACACAAAGCCGCGGATCGAATCGGTATGCGGCACGAACGGGCTGGCCTTGATTCGCCGTATCGACTGGCGGACGTCCTCATCCACGTCGCCGAACGCCTCGGCCGACCACGGCGGCTTGATGCCGGTCTCCTTCTCGATGGCGGCCTTGAACGCGTCGTCGGTGAACGTGAGCATCCCGCAGTCGGTGTGGTGGATCAGGATGATCTCCCTCGTGCCGAGCAGCCGCTGACTGATCGCCAGCGACCGGATCTCGTCATCGGTGACTACGCCGCCGGCGTTGCGGATCACATGCGCCTCGCCCTCAGCGAGGCCGAGAATCCCATACACGTTGAGGCGAGCGTCCATGCACGCGACGACGGCAACGCCGGCTGACGGGGGCATCGGCAGCTGGCCGCCGAAAGACTCGGCGTAGCTCTGGTTGTTCGCGAGGTACTCGTCGGTCTTGGACATGACGGCTGATCCTCTCTGGCAGGCAGTACCGGTGTTGCAGCCAGGGCTGCGGCACGAGCTTTAGCAGGCGACTCATGAGCGTTATTCCTACTTAATAGCTAGTAAAACCTGGACCGTCCGGAGCTTCAGTTTCCGTTCACCGAACCGGCAGCTCCGGGTCGGACTGTGCTGTCCGCAGACCGAAACTTGGCCAGCACCTGAGCGAACCGCGACATCGGCTGGGTACCCCGTCCCCGGAGGACTACGGGCTAAGAGGGCGAAAGGCCGATGAGCCGATCAGCGGTACGGGAAATTCAGGTCTCCGACATCAGGGTGCGCCGCGGCGAGGTAGTCGTGCCCACCCAGATCGGCGATGCGGTACACGGCAAGCTGAGCTGCAGCGCGGCGCAGCTCGTCGCCGGGTCGCTGCGGGCCAAGGGCCGTGACGTCAGGTTCGCGGAGCTGCCCAGCTGCGACTCCACGGCCGGCGACGTCGACGCGACCCTGTACCTGGCCACCTGCCCGCAGCAAGACGGAACGACGGCGGCCATCGCGGCAGCAGTCGCGCCCGGCGACGCCCTGTCGGCCACGGTCGCACGCGCAGCTGTCGAGGAATGGGCCACCGCATCTGCCACTCGGACGCTGCTGCTCGCGAGCAGCCCGTGGTGCAGCGGCGCGCTGCACGCCGCCAGCGCGGCACGGCAGGCGGCGTCGGAGCACAGCGGTACCGACCGGAGGGTGCACGTGCTGGCGCCGGTCGCGATCCCGCCCGAAACTGCGGCCGAGCTGGCGGATCTCGGTGCGCTCATCACGCCCTCCTTGACGGAAGTCGAAGCCGGAGACGTCGTCGTGTTCCCCGCGCACGGCGTTGCAGCAGAGGTGCGGGCAGAGGCGGCGCGGCGGGGCGCGACCGTGATCGATGCCACCTGCCCGATAGTTGCTGCCGCTCAGATGGCGGTACGGCGGGCAGCAGATCGCGATCAGCACATGGTGCTGATCAGCCAGCCCGGCCAGGCGTCGACGGCGGCGATCGCGAGCCAGGCGCCCCGGCACATGACGGTCGTGGAGACTCCGGCAAAGACGGCCACGCTGCAGATCAGCGACTCTCAGCATGTTCAGTATCTGCTCCAGCCCGGCACTACCCAGGAAGCCGCCGCACCGATCGTCCGTGCCCTGCGCGCGCGGTATCCGGCGGTGAAGGGAGTTGGGGCCGCAGACGCCTGCTACGCGCCGTCCGATCGGGCAGGCACGATCTACTCCGTCGCGCTGGGCAGCGACCTCATGCTGGTGCTCGGCGACCAGGACTCCGCCGACACCAAGCAGGTCTGCGGTCAGGCGCGGGACTCCGGCACGCATGTCCAGGTGATCGCCGAGGTAGCCGACATCAGGCCCGCGATGCTGACCGCGGTCCACACCATCGGAGTGGCCGAATCGACCTCAGCGCAGGCCGGCCTGGCCGCGCAGGTGCTGCTCGCGCTGTCCGGGCTCGGGCGCCTCAGCGTGGTGAGGCGGAAGCTGAGCACCGAGAAGTCCGCGGCCGTACTGGCCTAATCGGCCCTGGCCGAGCGCGCCTTCGCACGACCTGCGAGCGCTCAGTCCTCGCAGCGCCCTTATCTGCTCGCCGCATGCTGGAGATAGGATCTTTCGCATGGCGGACAAACCGGGCGGCGCCCATGGCCAGGCCGGATCGGCGCAGCCGAGCTCGTTCAGGCGCCGCCTGACAGCCGGCGAGTTCGCCGTTACCGCTGAGATCGGCCCGCCGCGCGGAGCCGATACGGCCCCGGTTACCAGGAAAGCGGCGCTGCTGCGCGGCAGCGTCGACGCGGTGAACATCACCGACAACCAGAGCGCCGCGGTCCGGCTCTCCAGCCTGGCCGGGAGCCTCGCTGCGCTCCAGGCCGGGATTGAGCCGATCATGCAGCTCACCTGCCGGGACCGCAACCGGATCGCTTTGCAGTCCGAGCTGTTGTCCGCCTCAGCGCTCGGTGTGCCGAACGTGCTGATCATGACCGGCGACCATCCGCGGCATGGTGATCACGCGGACGCCAAGCCGGTGTTCGACCTGGACAGCACGCAGCTGCTCAAGGTTGCATCGGCAATGCGCGACCAGGGGCGCCTGATGTCCGGCGGAGAGCTCAAGCCGCCGCCCAGCTGGTTCCTTGGAGCGGTCGAGAATCCCCCCGCCCAGGCCGGTTCCGGCCAGGCCGCTTCCGATGCCGCGGACAAGGCCACCTACCGGCTGGCTGCCAAGATCGAGGCAGGGGCGCAGTTCGTTCAGACGCAGTTCGTCTTCGATGTGCCGGCATTTGCCGCCTGGATGACTCAGATCCGCGACCTCGGCCTGGACGAGCGCTGTCACATCCTGGCCGGAGTTGGCCCGGTACGGTCCCACCGCGCACTCGCGCACCTGGCTACAATCCCCGGCGTGATCATCCCGGACCACGTGGCCGAGCGGCTGGCGGCCGCGAGTGCCGACCGGATCAGGACCGAGGGCGAGAAACTCTGCGCCGAGATCATCGCCCAGCTCGCCGAGATCCCGGGCGTAGCCGGCGTCCATGTGATGGCCATCGGTGCCGAGAGCTCGATCCCGGCGATCCTGCAGCAGGCCGGCCTGCCCGGCCGGGCATAACGGAGCGCTGGCTGGATTAACCGAGCGGCTGCCGGCCCCGGCAATGTCGGCAGCCGCTCTGTAGTTTGCGGCTCAGTTGGCGCCACTCAGCCGTTTGCCACTCAGCCGTTTGCCACTCAGTCGCTGAAAGTCGGATCAGCGCCGTGCGGCTTAGCTACCCGGCCCTTGGGCTCCTCCCAGTCCTCCGAGCGGCCGAAGGCGGTCAGGTCGAGCAGTGTGTAAGCGTTCCCGACCTGGTCGGTCCCGCGCGCGAACGTGGAGTAGGTGTGGAAGATCCTCTCGCCGTCGCGCAGGAAGCAGCTCAGGCCTGGGACCTCGGTCGACGTGGTCACCGGGTCGGCAGCGGCTTGCTCCGGGGACTGGTAGTTATAGACGGCGGGCGCTACGGCAGGATCCAGCGTGGCCTGGAAGTCGTAGTTGAACTCGCTGCCGAAGGACGAGTACCAGTCGAGCACCCAGCCGCGAGCCGCCTTCGCCGCCGCGAGCTTTGCCCGCGGCGCGCGGGATACGCCGGCGAACGTGGTGTCGCGCGACTCCAGGTGCCGGAGCACGCCAGGTGCTAGCTCGTCGAGCGAGGCCGAGCAGCCCGGGCACGGAGCATCCCAGGACGGGTCGTACATGACGTGCTGGACGATCAGCTGGCTGCGGCCGCCGAACAACGTTGCCAGCTGCACCGTCCCGGCTGGGCCCTCGAACGCGTAGTCCTTGTCGATCTTCACCATCGGCAGCCTGCGCCGGTCGGCGTTGAGCGCGTCCCGCTGCCGGGTCAGTTCCTTCTCCCTGATCAGCAATTCCTTGCGCGCGATCAGCCACTGCTCCCGGGTGGTGATGTCCGGCATGCTCATGGCGTCCTCCTCATGCGTCGTCTTTTTGCTCCGCTGCACTGGCGACGAACGACATCGCCCCGGATGGACAGTTGCGCTCGGGAATTCGCTGGCGGCAGTCTGTCCATCGCAAGGTCATTCGCTCGTCGTCAGAGGTGAAGAAGCGACAGCGGAGGAAACGACAAGCTAGGAGGCGAGTCTGTGCGCTACATGCTGCTGATGTGCGGTAATGAGGACGTCGACAGCCCGTCGGCCCACGCCGAGGACGAAGAGCCGTGCTGGATGCCGTGGGCGCGCGAGATGCAGGCGCGCGGCGTCCTGCTGGTCGAGGGCTCGCAACTGCGGCCCACCAGCACCGCTACCACGGTCCGGAACAGCGGTTCCGAAGTCCTGGTGGCCGACGGCCCGTTCGCCGAGACAAAGGAGCAGATCCTCGGTTACGACGTGATCGAATGCGCTGACCTGGACGAGGCGATCTACGCGGCCTCGCGGCACCCGGTTGCCCTGAATGGCGGGGTTGTCGAGGTGCGGCCAGTCCTGGCCAGCGTATGACCGATGCCCAGGCTGCGGTCGCTGAGGCGTTCCAGCGAGAGTGGGGCAAGGTTGTCGCCACCCTGATCCGGATGACCAGCGACTGGGACCTCGCTGAGGAGTGCGCCCAGGACGCGTTCACTACCGCGCTGACCCGGTGGGCCTCTGACGGCGTGCCCGACCGGCCGGGTGCCTGGCTCACGACGACCGCGCGCAATCGTGCGCTGGACCGGCTGCGCCGGAGCAAGACCGAGGCAGCCAAGCTGCAGGAGGTGGCCGTGCTGTCGGGACCGGAAGAGCCGGCGCCCTGGGGGGACAGCGGCGTGATCGATGACCGGCTGCGGCTGATGTTCACCTGCTGCCATCCGGCGCTGACGCTCGAGGCCAGGGTCGCGCTCACGCTGCGCACACTGGCCGGGCTGACCACCGCGGAGATCGCGCGGGCGTTCCTGGTCCCTGAGGCCACCATGGCCAAGCGGCTGACCAGGGCCAAGCACAAGATCCGCGATGCCGGCATCCCCTACCGGGTGCCGCCGGCCCATCTGCTGCCCGAGCGGACGACCGGCGTCCTCGGCGTGCTGTACCTGCTGTTCAACGAGGGTTACTCGGCCTCAGCCGGCGACGACCTGCTGCGCCCCGATCTCAGCGCTGAGGCAATCCGGCTGGCGCGGCTGCTCGCGCAGCTGATGCCGGATGAGCCGGAGGCCGCCGGGCTGCTCGCGCTGATGCTCCTGCAGGACGCCAGGAGCGGGGCGCGGCTCGACGACGCTGGCGAGCTTGTCAGCCTGGAGGATCAGGAGCGCTCGCGGTGGGACGCCGTCCGGATCTCGGAGGGCATCAGGTTGCTCGAGGCAGCCCTGCGCAGGCAGCGTGCCGGTCCCTACCAGCTGCAGGCCGCCATCGCCGCCTGCCATGCCGAGGCTGCTGCTGCGGCCGACACTGACTGGCCGCAGATCGCGATGCTGTACGGAGAGCTCCGCCGCATCGTGCCGTCCGCGGTCGTCGAGCTCAACCGGGCCGTGGCCGTCGCAATGGCTGATGGTCCCGATGCCGGACTTGCACTCGTCGATGAACTGGCGGCGAGCGATCAGCTGACCGGCTATTACCTGCTGCCAGCTACGCGCGCCGATCTGCTGCGGCGGATGGAGCGACGGTCAGAGGCGGCGGCGAGCTACCGCGAGGCGCTCGAGCTTGCGCCGACCGAGCCCGAGCGCCGTTACCTGACCCGGCGGCTCGCGGAGGTCAGCAGCTGACCCGCGCCAGGCTCGCCAGCTCGTCCTCGCCGAGCCGGATAGCGCTGGCAGCCACGTTCTCACGCAGATGATCCGGGTTGCCGGTGCCTGGGATCGACAGCACGTGTGGCCCTTGGTGCAGGGTCCAGGCCAGCCGGATCTGCGCGACAGTCGCGCGGTGCTCGCGGGCAATGGCCGTCAGCTGCCCAGGCTCGTCACCTGGCGGACCTCCGTGCCGCCCGGTGCCGGCGATCGCGAAGAACGGCACGAAAGCAATGCCCTGCTTTCCGCATGACCGCAGTAGCTCGCGCGATTCCGGCCGCCGGTCGGCGATGCTGTAGGCGTTCTGCACGCACACTACCGGCGCGATAGCCTGCGCTTCGGCGAGGTGATCGGGCGCGACGCCGGAGATGCCCAGATGCCGGATCAGTCCCGCATCGCGCAGGTCGGCCAGCGCGCCGAAATGTTCTGCTATTGATTCCACATTCGGCTGCCGTCGGTAGTTCACCACGTCCAGGTGATCACGCCCGAGCTGGCGCAGGTTCTCCTCAACCTGGCCGCGCAGCTGATCGGGCCGCGCGGCGTCGGTCCAGCGACCCCACGTATCGCGGCCCGGCCCGACCTTGGTGACGATGACCAGGTCGGCTGGGTAAGGCGCCAGCGCTGTGTTGATCAGTTCGTTGGCCGACCGCAGCGCGGAGAAGTAGAAAGCGGCGGTGTCGATGTGGTTGACCCCGAGCTCGACCGCCCGTCGCAGGACGGCGACAGCTGTCGCCCGGTCGCTCGGAGTGGCAGCGTGAGCAAAGGCTGGCCCGTTCTGCGTGAGGCGCATCGAGCCAAAGCCCATCCGGTTGACGACGAGGTCGCCGAGCTTCCACGTACCTGCCGAGGCCGCGCTCGGCTCTTCCGAGGTCACACCAGGTCGTCCCCCTCGGCCGCGAGGTCAGCCAGGACGGCGTCGTGGACGGCCACGTTTCCTCCCGGATCCTTGATTGCCAAACAGCCAGCCTGCCCGACCGCGCCAGTCTCGGCAACAACGGCATACTGGGCCGGACGCGACCACGATTACCGGAGGCAGCCGTGCTCTTCCCTACCTCGCTCGTGGGCAGCTACCCACAGCCGGACTGGCTGATCGACCGCGAGCGGCTGGCGGGGCGGTTCCCGCCGCGGGTCAGGGCGACCGAACTGTGGCGGGTCGGCCCGGATCAGCTGCAGCAGGCCCAGGACGACGCCACGCTGCTGGCGATACGAGCGCAGCAGGACGCTGGGCTCGACATCGTCACCGACGGTGAGATCCGGCGCGAGAGCTACTCGAACGCGTTCGCCACGGCACTGGACGGCGTTGACGTCGACAACCCCGGCAGCGCGCTCGACCGCAGCGGCCACCCCAACCCCGTGCCGAGGATCACCGGTCCGATCAGCCGGCGGCATCCGGTGAACGTTGCCGCACTACAGTTCCTGCGCGCGCACACCGACCGGACGATCAAGGTCACTGTGCCAGGGCCATTCACGATGTCCGAGCAGGCGCAGAACGACTTCTACCCCAGCAGGGAAGCTGCCGCGTTCGGCTACGCGGCGGCCGTCAATGCGGAAGTCGCTGACCTCTTCGCGGCAGGCGCCGACATCGTGCAGCTCGACGAGCCCTACCTGCAGGCCAGGCCCGAGGCGGCGAAGAAGTACGGAGTGGCGGTGCTCAACGCCGCGCTCGACGGCATTACCGGAACCAAGGCCGTGCACCTGTGCTTCGGCTACGCGGCCATCATTCATGACCGGCCGTCCGGCTACTCGTTCCTGCCGGAGCTGGCCGCCAGCAAAGCTGACCAGATCTCGATCGAGACCGCGCAGTCCGGGCTGGACTGCGCGGTGCTGGCCGAGCTGACGGATAAAACGATCATCCTCGGCGTGCTGAACCTCGGCGACCCGGCCGTCGAGACGGCCGATGTCATCGCGGACCGGGTCCGCCGGGCCCTTCCGTACCTCCCGGCCGGCAAGATCGTGATGGCACCCGACTGCGGCATGAAATACCTCAGCCGCGAATCGGCTGATGGCAAGCTCGCCGCGCTGACCGAGGCCGCCAGGATGTTGCGCTCTGAGTACGCGGGCTAAGCAGGCCATAAGCAGAGCCTGCTAGCGTCGTTTCACTGGCTGCGGCACAGGCTGTAGGCACGAATGCGCTGGCCACTAGCGGTGGTCACTCGCGGCCCAGCCACCGTATGCAGTACTGTGTAGGCACCTGGAGAGATTTGACAGACAGCTTGGCGACCAGGTCAAAAACGCCTAAAGAGTCCACGCGGTTTCCGCGCCTCTTCTGGCTAAAGCAAGGAGGCGCAGCAGATCGTGGCGGAAGCCAAAGCCATCACTAGCTTGCTGGATCAGCGGATCCTGGTCCTGGATGGCGCCTGGGGCACGATGCTCCAGACCGCAGGTCTCGCTCCCAGGGACTACCAGGGCGAGATCTTTGGTGAGCACCCTCGCGACGTAGCCGGAGACCCGGACGTCCTGAACCTGACCCGGCCCGATGTCGTGCTGGACATCCACCGCCAGTACCTGGCGGCCGGGGCCGACATCACCACCACGAACACGTTCACAGCGACCAGCATCGGCCAGGCGGATTACGGCCTGGAGGGCTCCGTCAGGGAGATGAACCTGGCTGGCGCGCGCCTCGCCCGGCAGGCCGTCGGGGAGCTTGGCGGCGCGGCAGGCCTCAAACTGGTCGCCGGCTCGGTCGGCCCGCTGAACGTCACGCTGTCCCTGTCGCCTCGAGTGGACGACCCGTCGTTCAGGACCGTCGCCTTTGACCGGGTTTATAGCGCATACGCCGAGCAGATCGCGGCGCTCGCCGATGGCGGCGTTGACCTGCTGCTGATCGAGACGATCTTCGACACGCTCAACGCGAAGGCGGCAATCGCAGCCGCCCGCGATGTGGCGCCGCAGCTACCGCTCTGGATCTCGGTCACCATCGTCGACCTGTCCGGCCGGACGCTGTCCGGGCAGACCGTCGAGGCCTTCTGGACTTCGGTCGAGCATGCCGAGCCGCTGATCGTCGGCGTGAACTGCTCGCTCGGTGCCGCGGAGATGCGGCCGCACGTGGCGGAACTGTCCCGGCTGGCCGGCACCTACGTCAGCAGCCATCCCAATGCCGGGCTGCCGAATGCGTTCGGCGGCTACGACCAGCAGCCGCAGGAGACCGCAGCCCTGCTGCGCGGTTTCGCTGAACAGGGAACGGTGAACGTCGTCGGCGGCTGCTGCGGCACGACGCCGGCGCACATCGAGCAGATCGCCGCCGCGGTGGCCGGGCTGCCGCCACGCGCTCTTCCGACCGGGCGCGCGAGCACCCAGTTCAGCGGCCTGGAGCCATTCGAGATCGGGCCGGACACCGGATTCGTGATGATCGGCGAGCGGACCAACGTAGCCGGCTCAGCGCGGTTCAGGCGGCTGATCGAGGACGGGGACAATCAGGCCGCCGTCGACGTTGCCCTGGAGCAGGTGCGCGGCGGAGCGAACCTGCTGGACGTCAACATGGACGCTGACCTGCTCGACGGCGAGCAGGCGATGACCTCCTTCCTCAACTACATCGCGACCGAGCCCGAAGTTGCCCGGATCCCGGTCATGATCGACAGCTCGCGCTGGAGCGTGCTAGCGGCCGGGCTCAAGTGCGTGCAGGGCAAGGGCGTGGTCAACTCGATCAGCCTGAAGGAAGGCGAGGCAGAGTTCCTCCGCCACGCCCGCCTGATCCGCGGCTATGGCGCCGGCGTGGTCGTGATGGCCTTCGACGAGCAGGGCCAGGCCGACACCGTTGAGCGGAAGGTGTCCATCTGCGGCCGGGCGTACGACCTGCTGACGCAGCAGGCCGGCTTCGCGCCAGAGGACATCATCTTCGACCCGAACGTGCTCGCGGTCGCCACCGGCATCGAGGAGCACAACGCCTACGCGAAGGCATTCATCGAGGCTCTTCCCCAGATCAAGGAACGCTGTCCTGGCGTGCGGATCAGCGGCGGGATCTCGAACCTGTCGTTCTCGTTCCGCGGCAATGATGTCGTGCGCGAGGCCATGCACTCGGCGTTCCTGTTCCATGCGATCCAGGCGGGACTCGACATGGGCATCGTCAACGCCGGCCAGCTCGTGGTGTACCAGGACATCCCGGCCGACCTGCTGGAGCTGGTCGAGGACGTGATCTTCGACCGCCGCCCGGACGCCACAGACCGGCTTGTCTCGTTCGCCGAGACCGTCAAGGGTTCCGGTACCAAGCGAGAGATCGACCTGTCCTGGCGAGAGGCTCCGGTCGAGAAGCGGCTGGCGCACGCGCTGGTACACGGCATCGTCGACTTCATCGAGGCTGATACCGAGGAGGCCCGGCTGCTTGCCGACCGGCCGCTCGACGTGATCGAGGGTCCGCTGATGGACGGCATGAAGATCGTCGGCGACCTGTTCGGTTCCGGCAAGATGTTCCTGCCGCAGGTAGTGAAGAGTGCCAGGGCCATGAAGCGGTCGGTGGCCTACCTGGAGCCGTTCATGCAGGCTGAGAAGGAGCAGGCGCTCCTCGAGGGTCGCGACGATGGCGGCCGCAGCCAGGGCAAGATCGTGATGGCCACGGTCAAGGGCGACGTCCACGACATCGGCAAGAACATCGTCGGTGTGGTGCTCGGCTGTAACAACTACGACGTGATCGACCTCGGCGTGATGGTGCCCGCAGACAAGATCCTGGATACCGCGGTAGCTGAGGGCGCCAGCGCCGTCGGCCTTTCCGGGCTGATCACGCCATCGCTCGACCAGATGGTCAGCGTCGCCGAGGAGATGCAGCGGCGCGGACTCAGGCTCCCGCTGCTGATCGGCGGCGCGACGACGTCCCGGCAGCACACAGCGGTCCGCATCGCCCCCGCCTACGACTATCCCACCGTGCACGTCCTCGACGCCTCCCGGGTGGTCGGCGTGGTTTCCGACCTGCTCGACCCCACTCGCTCGGCCGAGCTGGACCGGGCTAACCGCGCAGACCAGGAGCGGCTCCGTGCTGACCACGCGGCGAAGCAACGACGGCCGCTGCTGCCGCTGTGGCAGGCGCAGGCCAACCGGGAGAAGGTCAGCTTCGCGGACCTCGCGGTGCCGTCGTTTACCGGCAGCACCATCATCGAGCCGGACCTCAGCCGGCTGCGCGAGCTGATCGACTGGCAGTTCTTCTTCCTGGCCTGGGAGCTCAAGGGCAAGTACCCGGCAATCCTCGACCAGCCTGCCGCCAGGGAGCTGTTCGACGACGCGAGCGCGCAGCTCGACGAGATCATCAACGGCGGGCTGCTGCGCGCACGCGGCGTCTACGGATTCTGGCCCGCGCATGCCGTAGGGGATGACGTGGTGGTGGATAGCGAGCCCGCGGGCCTGCGGTTCCCGATGCTGCGTCAGCAGGTGGCTCGCACCGATACGCGGCCGAACCGCTGCCTGGCCGACTACGTCGCGCCGGAGGGCGATCACATCGGAGCGTTCGCGGTGTCCGTCACCGGCGCCGATGAACTCGCTCGGCGGTTCGAGAGCGAACGCGACGACTACCGCGCGATCATGACGAAGGCGCTTGCGGACCGGCTCGCCGAGGCCTGCGCGGAATACGCGCACCTGGAAGCCCGGCGCGCCTGGTATGAGCCCGACTCGGCGCCAACGATCGAGGAGCTGCACGCAGAGCGGTTCCGCGGGATCCGGCCAGCGTTCGGCTACCCGGCATGCCCGGATCACTCCGAGAAGCGCAAGCTGGTCGAGCTGCTGGAGGCCCACCGGATTGGCCTCGCGCTGACCGACTCGTTCGCGATGATGCCCGCCGCCAGCGTGAGCGGTCTGCTGCTGGCGCACCCGTCAGCGCGGTACTTCGCGGTCGGCCGGATCGCCAGGGACCAGGCCGAGGACTACGCGGCGCGCAAGGGCGTGCCGGTCGAGGAGGCCGAGTACTGGCTTCGGCCGAATCTCTCCTACGAGCCTGCCGCGGCTCCGGCGCGCTAGGCGGCAGGCGGGAACCAGTCGACGCTGACCGGGAACAAGTAACGGTCGGTGGCTGCGTTAAGGACGCGCCGGGCCTGGTGGAAGTGGGTGGCGTTGTCGCGCAGTGCCGTCACGGCAAGGGTCGTGGCGGACGGCACGGCACCAGCGCGGCTGGCCGCGAGCCGGTACCAGCCGGCGCCGAACCACTCGAACAGATCGGCCGGACTGAAGCCCACGGCGGGCGGGACCGGCAGCCCAGTGGTCCTGGCCAGCCGGGCCAGATCGAGACTTCCGGCGGCCGCGCGCTCGACCGAGGCCGGGAAGACGCCGGTCAGGAACAGGGCAAGATCTCCCAGCCGCCGCCAGACCGGCGGCCGGTCGGGCTCCGGCAGCGAGTCGAGCAGCATGGCGAGCCTCCCGAGGTCCAGATCGTTCCACCTCCGTCGGCGCATGCCGTGCGGGGTACGTGTCACGATGACGCCGCTGGAGGAGCGCGCGAACGAGGCCAGCAGCTCCGCCAGGAACAGCCGATGGGCGGGGTCGGCCAGGTAAGCCGCCAGCTGTGGCCCGTCGAAAACCGGGATGCGCAGCCGCGGCGTGGCGCGCTCAGGCGCGTACGTGGCCGTCCGGAGGTCGGCGGCGACCCGGTGAATTGCGGCCGCGAATACCAGGAACGGCGAGATCACCGCAAAGCGCGGCCCCTCGTCGGCGGAGGCCAGGTTGAGCAGTCCTGCCGAGACGCCGGGCCTGTCCAGCACGTCGAGTATCAGTTCAGGCACGCGGCGCAGAGCCTGAACCCGCGCCTCGGCCTCCGTTGCTGAGACCTCGTCGGCGTGCACGAGCGCCCGCAGGTCGGCGTCCGTCAGGTGTGCCAGGTACCTCGCGCCTATTTCATCGAGATCATCCATCTTGTCATTGTGCGCCAGATCTCGCGGCCCGTCAGTTCTCGCCGGTCAGAGATGTCAGCCAGGGTGGGCAATATGTGCAGTTCTGGTCATCCCGTCGCAAACCCCTCGCGGCGATTCGGCGCAAAACCAGCGAACCCGCCCCTAATGGCGAGACCCTAGTGGCGGGCCGCCGTTGGCCCGCTTGCGCCTCATCGCCGAAGGGATCACCAATGCGCCGCGCACCCGCCAAGCTCATCGCGATCATCGTCGCCGTGATTGCCGCCAGCGGCACTGGCATCGCCGCCGCATCCGCCCAGGCGCCGGCGGCAGCGTCCCGTCACGGCGCCGAGCACTTCACGATCATCCTCACCTCGACCAGATCGGGTGTGACCAGCGTCATTGCCACCGGCCTGTTCACCGACGGCGGCACCCTGAATCTCTTTTCGCGAGGGCCGTCCGCCGAGATGAAACTCGGCAATGGCACGATCCGGCTCACCCCCGGGAGCCATCGCGGTCCAAGTTCCAAGACGAACCCCGCCACGTGCCTCACAACAACGACCGAGCGCGGCACCTACAAACTCAGCCACGGCACCGGCAGGTACACGGGCATCCGCGGCTCCGGCCATTTCGCCATCATTGACCGCGTCCTCTCGCACCACAAGCGCGGCGGCGCCTGCGTGACCACCCGCCCCCCGATTGCCGTCCAGGCAATCCTCACCTTCTCGGGTTCGGCAACGCTCCGCGACTGACCCCGCCCGACCCCTGCTGAGCGACCTCACGGCCACAGTTCGGTGAGCGAGCCGACCCGCAGGCCGGTCCAGTCAGACTCGCGGTTGTGATCGCGGTGCGCGTGCCAGTCCGGGCCGGCCAGCAGCACCGCGCGCATGCCGATGCCGCTGGCGCCGGTCAGCTCCCGGCCGCCGCCGTCGCCGATGTAGACGCACCGGCCCGGGTCAGTTCCCAGATCGGCCGCGACCTTGCGGAAGAGCCGAGGGTCGGGCTTGCGCGTTCCCTCGATGCAGGAGAAAACAGGCGCGTCAACCACCGCTGCCAGCGGCAGCCGCGACCACGCGTCCGGCAGCTCGGTCGTGCAGTCCGAGACAAGACCAATTCCGAGTCCTGCGGAACGCAGCTGCCCGATCACGCCGAGCGCCTCGGGCCGCAGCACGAACGTCGACTCCTGAATCGCGCGTCGGGTCTGCGTGGCCTTCGTCAGCTGCGCCTCGCTCAGCGGCACACCGAGTCGTTCGGCGAGCGCCGCCATCGTCTGCCGGGCGTCACCGAGTGCTCCGCTGATCCGCTCGGGAAAGCTGTCCTCCATAACCTGCAGGAGCGCTGCGGGTGATACTTCCAGCACCGTCGCGAGCTGGGCCGCGTTGCGCGCCCACGCCTCGCTCGAGCTGACGGGAGTCAGCGTGCCGAAAAAGTCGAAGACTACCGCGGTCATGCCGTCCGTCAGACCCGTCACGGGATCATCCTGGCAAATTGGGTTGAGCATGCGCTAGCTGGCCAGCCTCGGCGGACCGCGTTACCCTCGGGGAGGTCTCACGGTCTCCCCAACGATGGCTCAGGTGCGCCGCAAAGTACCAGCTCCCCTCACGTGATCGCTGCGACGCTCGGCCACGAGCAGGACGGCATTCCGCCCGAGGCGCTTGACCTGGTGGACGCTGCGGTGGAGATCCCGATGATCGGCACGGACTACAGCCTGAACGTGGCCGTAGCCGGCTCGCTCGTGCTGTACCGGCTAGCCGGCTTCCTCTAGGTACCCGGTACGCAGCGTTCGCGGCGTTCGCGGCGCTAACATCGGCGTCATGACGACGGAGCTGAACGTCTGGGCGATCCTTGCCGAGGGTGATGACGCGCTCACCGAGGCTGCGTTCCGCACCGGGGACTTTGGCCGGGCTCGCGAGCTGCTTGAATCCGCACGCGATGCGGCGGCCAGCGGTGGCGACGTTGCCGCGCAAGCCCGGTCGCTGGACCTGCTCGGCCTGCTCATGCACTACGAGAACATCACCACGCTCATGGGCGGCTCGGCCGTGAGCGCTGACGCCATCGACGCCGAGGAGCGGATGTTCCGCCAAGCTCTCGGCTGCTGGCAGCAGCTCGGTGAGCCGGTCGGCGCGGCACAGTCGATGTTCGGCCTGGGACTGGTCTTCCAGGTGCTGCATAGCGACTGGATGACGGCGATGCCGTACTACTGGCAGGCGCTCGGCGTGGTGAGCGACCCGGATGCGAAGGCTGACCTGTACCTGCGCTCGGAGGTACACCGGCATGTGGGCTTCTATTTCCTGGTCGAAGCCCAGCAGCCTGGCGAGGCCGAGCGTCACCTGCAGTTCTCTCTTGATCTGCGCGAGGAGCTCGGCGACTCGAGGCGGATCCCGAGCGGGCTCCTGGCGCTGGGCCAGGCCGTGCTTGAGGCGGGCGGCCGTGACCGCGCCGTCGAACTGCTCCGGCGCGCGGTCGCCGAAGCGCGCACGGCCGAGCTGCTGCCGGAGCGGATCAGGGAGGCAGAGCGCGCACTAGCTGAGGCCGAGGGGGAACTGGGCAGTTCAGCAAAGCCCAGTTCCGACACCGACGTGCCAGCCGAAGGCGAGGCCGCGGCCGACGAGGAAGCCAAGCCCGCAGCCGACGGCGAGGCCGCGGCCGACGAGGAAGCCCAGGCCACAGCCGAAGGCGAGGCCGCGGCCGACGAGGAAGCCCAGCCCACAGCCGACGGCGAAGCCCAAGCCGACGACTGAAGATCTGGTCGGTTACCGAGGCTCGTATGCCCGCAGGAATGCGCGCGCGCCGCTCGTGGCCATCCGCCTGATCTCTGCGTCCGTGAGCGGCATGGCCCCGAACAGCGAGCGATTGTTCATCTGGCCCATCGTGAGCGAGAAGAGGTGGTTAGCCGCCTCCGTTGGCTCGGGCACGTCAAGCAGGCCGCGCGCAGCAGATACCAGCAGGACGCGAACGCCGGCCCGCCACTAACCCGGCAGCAGAACGTACGGAGCGCTGAGCGTCCTCCCCGTCGAGACCTGAACCGCCCCTCCGGGCCGTCAGCCGCGGTAGCCCATGACCGCTACCGCGGCTGACGGCCTGGCAGCCGGACCTTGCTACATGCGCACTCTGAAGTACATCGTCGGGTGCCAGTAGCTGTTCATCCGGTGGTACCCGATGCTCGTGCCTGGCGCCGCGGCGCCGAAGGTCCAGTTGCCCCCGGCATAGAGCTCGACGTGCCCGGTCCCGAAGAAGGCCAGGTCGCCACGCCTGGCATGTGACTTGCGGATCCGGACCAGGCGCCAGCTGCCTAGCATCTCGTACGTCGTGCGCGGCAATCTGATCCCGCGCGCGAGGTAGGCCGCGTACACCAGGCCGGAGCAGTCGAACCCGGCCGGACCGGTGCCGCCCCAGATGTACGGTTTGCCGCGCTGCTCCACTGCCCAGTGCCAGATGGAGAGCCGCATCCTGCGAGCCGCCCTCATGGCGGCTTCGGCCGCAACCCAGGCCCGAGACGGATGGGCTGTTCGGATTGAGTTGCGAGGCGCCGTCATGACGGATGCGGCAGCCGCCCGAGCCGGAAGCGGCTGGGCTATTCCGATTGATGCGATGGAGAGGAGGAGGACCGCGAGCGCGATCTGCACCACGCGGCGCAGTTGATAAAGGAACCGGTTGGCTGCGCAGCGGGTGATACTTCCGTCCACACGTTACTTTCTGTCGCAGTTGCGCCCGGACGGGACACAGGCGCCTGACCGGGGGAATGTACCAGGTCAGGCGCTTGTGAAAACGCAGCTAAGGCGACACGTTTTGCCATGGGCAGTTATTCCGGCGCCATTATTGAGTCTTCATTCTGAAGATCATTCCGCTCATAACACCTGATTAGCCCCACCGCATCGTAAGTATTCTTACTGATATATCTGGCATAACGGGCGCGAGCATAGGAATGCCTTTGCTGGCGGAAAGATTGGCTAAATTCCAACGACAGCGAATCCGGCTAAATAGGAGCGTAGTCCGCATATCCCCACACACTGCCAGCCGCCGTCGCCTTCGCCATCGCGCACGACCGCCCTCATGCCCGATCGCCCGCTGCCGGGCCGTTCAGCGGCAGATGGATGCCGGATTGCTGGGGCAATGACCCCAGTAATCCGGCATCGATCTAGGCGCGTGGTCAGTCGCCGAGCTCCGCGCGCCGCCGCGTCACGTACTCCTCGAGCTCCGCCCGGATGGCGTCGTCCAGCGGCGGCTGCTGGTACTCCGCCAGGGTCTTGGCGCAGATGTCGCTGGCCCGCGCCGCCGCGTCCTTCCCGCCGAGCTTCAGCCAGCGCTCGTAGTTGGCGGTTGATGACAGCAGCGGCCGGTAGAAGCACTCGCGGAAGCGCTCCATGGTGTGCTGCGCCCCGAGGAAGTGACCGCCATGTCCGACCTCCTCGTGCGCGCCGAACGCCAGCGAGTCCTCGTCGATCTCCAGCGGCGTGAACTCGACCCGGAGCATCCGCAGCAGCTCGATGTCGACGATGAACTTCTCGTAGCACGACACCAGGCCGCCCTCCAGCCAGCCCGCCGCGTGCATGACCCAGTTCGTGCCGGCCAGGAACGTCGGCAGCAGCGTCATCAGCGACTCATAGGCTGCCTGCGCGTCGCAGGTCTGACTGGAGTTCAGGCCGCCGCCGGTCCGGAACGGCAGCCCGTAATGCCGCGCCAGCTGCCCCGTGCACAGCAGGCCGATGCCCGATTCCGGCGTGCCGAAGCTCGGCGAACCGGACTGCATGTCGATATTGGACAGGAACGAGCCGAAGATGACGGGGCAGCCTGGCCGGATCAGCTGAGCCAGGGCGATCCCCGACAGCGCCTCGGCCAGCTGCTGCACGAGCGCGGCCGGGATCGTGACTGGCGACATAGCACCCATGAGCAGGAACGGGGTTAGCACCACCGGCTGCCTGGCGGCACAGTACTCGAATTGGGCGTCGAGCATCCGGTCGTCCCAGCGCAGCGGCGAATTGCAGTTGATCAGGGATATCGTCGCGGGTACCGCCTCGATGGCCGCCCGGCCGCCGAACAGGATCTCGGACATGGCGATGGTGTCGGCGGCATTGGGCCCGGACACGACGTTCCCCATGTAGATCTTGTCGGTCAGCGTCTGCAGCGCGTAGATCATGTCCAGGTGCCGCGAGTCGAGCGGGGTGTCGTTCGGCTCGCAGATCACGCCCCCCGCTGAGTCCAGTTCCCTGAACGACTGCGAGAGCATGCACAGGCGGCGGAAGTCCTCCATGCTGGCGTCGCGGCGCACGGCGCCCTCGCGCACGAACGGCGATCCGTAGACCGCGCCGAAGACCATATCGTCCCCGCCGATGTGGACGCTGTTAGCCGGATTCCTGGCCTGCACGTCGAACTCGCGGGGCGCCAGCGCCACCTGCTCGAGGACGAAGTCCGGGTCGAGGTAGACGACCTCGCCGTCGGTCTTCTGGCCGGCCTTCCGGAACAACTCGACCGCCTCGGGCTTCGCGAACTGCACGCCGATCTCCGAGACGATCCGCCGCCAGCCCCTCTCGAGCACTGCGATCGCGTCGGGCGACAGGATCTCGTACCTCGGCATCGTGTTACGGAACATTGCCACCTCAGCAGTGCAGCGGGTAACGGCATGGCGCCAGCTAAACAAAGCGGCTGGCTTGACCAGCATAATGACCAACTCTAGGATCACATCGTAGAACAAGAGATCCGCATTATGGAACTCACCGAAACCGCGACTTCCCGAGAGGTTCGGGGTGACCAGTCCGACCGGAACCCAGGCCGTCGACCGGGCGGCGCAGCTGCTCGTCGAGGTTGCCAGGCACCGCGACCCGGTCTCCTTCACCGAGCTGATCGCCGTGAGCGGGCTGGCTAAAAGCACGACCTCCAGGCTTCTCACCGCCCTGGAGCGGAACGGGCTAGTCCGCCGTGATGTCGCCGGCCGCTTCTCGCCCGGTGAGGTGTTCCTGTCCTATGCCTGGCGCGGCGGCGCCGAGGCGGACCTGGTCGCGCTTGCCCAGCCGGTGCTCGCACAGCTCGGCGAGCAGACCGGCGAGACCATCAACCTGGGCGTACCGCGCGACGGCGGCCTCGTCGAGCAGGTCGCCCAGGTGGACAGCAAGTACCTGATCGGCGGCACAAACTGGGTCGGCCTGACGGTGCCGCTGCACTGCGCGGCGCTCGGCAAGGTGCTGCTCGCATTCGGAGCCGCCGAGCTGCCTAAGGGCCGGCTCGAGCGCCGCACCGCGCGGACCATCACGAGCCGGTCCGCCCTGGCGGCCGAGCTTGCCCTGGTGCTGCGAGCGTGGGTACGCCGTGACCATCGAGGAGCTCGAGCCCGGCCTGGTCGCCGTGGCCGCACCGGTATTCGCTGGCGGGCCCGCAGCCGTCGGTGCCATCTCGGTGTCCGGGCCAGCCAGCCGCCTGACCGGCAGCCAGCTCCCGGCCGCGGCGGACAGCTGCATGGCCGCAGCGCGCTCCCTGTCGGCGCAGCTCGGGCACAGTCCGCATGCTCGCGCGGGAGCCCGCACCATTTCGAATCACCCGGAGGAAGGTACGCCGTGACGAGAGACGAGCTGCTCCGCCAGCTATATGACTTCACCCTGGTCGGCAATGGTCCCGAGGTAATCAGCCTCACCCGGCAGGGACTGGACCTCGGCCTCGGGCCGGAGGTGCTGCTGTATGAGGCGCTGATCCCGTCGCTGGAAGAGGTAGGCGCTCGGTTCGAGCGGGGCGACTTCTTCGTGCCGGAGATGCTGATCGCTGGCAAGGCGATGGCCGGCGCCCTGGAAATACTCCGGCCGCTGCTGGCCGAGACCGGCGCGCAGACGATCGGCAAGATCGTGATGGGCACTGTCAAGGGTGACGTCCACGACATCGGCAAGAACCTGGTCAACATCATGTTCGAGGGGGCAGGCTTCGAGGTCATCGACCTCGGCGTCCAGGTGGCACCGGAGAAGTTCCTGGACGCGATCCGCGAGCACCAGCCAGACATCGTTGGGTTCTCGGCGTTCCTGACCACGACGATGCCGATGTTCAAGGCCAACATCAACGCCCTCCAGAAGGCCGGGATGCGCGATCAGGTCATCGTGATGGTCGGCGGCGCGCCCGTGACTCAGGAGTACGCCAACGTAGTAGGTGCTGACGGCTACGCCGCGGACGCCTCGGCCGCCGTCGTGAGGGCCAAGGAACTGCTGCTGGAGCGGCGTCGCGCTGTTGCGCCCGCCTGACCGCCCGCCGACCACAATCCGCACTGCAGACAACGAACGGATGCACCTGCGATGGAAACAGTCCTCTCCTCCGCCACCCGCGAGCTGCGCATCGGCGGGGAGAACCCGTTCTGCATCATCGGCGAGCGGATAAACCCGACCGGCCGGAGGATCTTCCAGGAGCAGATGCGCCGCGGCGACTTGTCCAGGATCGAGATCGACGTCGCTGAGCAGGTTGCCGGCGGGGCGATGGTGCTGGATGTCAACATGGGCGCGCCGCTGTGCGATGAGGCCGAGCTGATGACTCGCGCGGTCGGCCTCATCCAGTCCCGCTGCGATCTGCCGCTCTGCCTGGACTCCTCGATCATCGAGGTGCTCGAGGCCGGGCTGGCCGCTTATCAGGGCAAGGCGCTAGTCAACTCGGTGACGGCCGAGGACGAGCGGCTCGAGGCGATCCTGCCGCTGGTCAAGCGGCACGGCGCGGCGGTGATCGCGCTGCCGAACGACGAGGAGGAAATCCCGGAGGAGCCCGCCAGGCGGCTTGAGCTCGCGCGCAAGATCGTCGACGTGGCAACCGGGAAGTACGGGATCGCGATCGAGGACATCGTGATCGACCCGCTCGCAATGCCCGTGGGTGCCGATACCTCGCTGGTACTGCGCACGCTGGAAACCATCCAGCTGCTGCGGGACGAGCTGGGAGTGAACATGACGCTCGGCGCGTCCAACGTGTCGTTCGGGATGCCGGACCGCGGCTCGATCGGGGCCGCGTTCCTGCCGATGGCGATCGCCAACGGACTGACCAGCGCCATCATGGATGCCAGGTCACTGCAGCTGGTCCAGGCAGTCAAGGCTGCCGACCTGCTGAGCAACAAGGATCCGTGGGGTGCCGGGTGGATCGCCGCGCACCGGGCCCGCCAGGCGGCCGCGGCCGCAGCTGCGGTGGCGGAGTCAGCGGCGGCGCCGTGACACACGCCACCGCCGACCAGCTGGGCGACCTGACCCAGCACACGCAGCCCGCCCGGGTGGAGCTGAACTTCCAGCCGAGCGGCCAGCGCGTGCGGGTTCCGCCGGGAGTCACCCTGTTCGACGCGGCGAGCTGGAATGGCATCGCGATCGACTCAACCTGCGGCGGCCACGGCACCTGCAAGAAGTGCAAGGTCCGCATTACCGAGGGCGGCGCGGCGGTGTCTCCGCTCGATGCGCGAGCTTTCTCGGCCGACGAGCTTCGCAGCGGCTGGCGACTCGCCTGCCGGGCGCTCGCCGAAGCAGACGTACAGGTCGAGGTTCCGCCGCTGGTGACGAGGCCGAAGGCAGCTACCGTCGGGGTCGGACGGCAGGTCATCCTGCGCCCGGCCGCGCAGAAACGCTACCTGGAACTGGCCGAGCCGTCACTGGCCGACCAGCAGACCGATATCGAGCGGGTGCTGGCCGCGCTGGATGACCTGGAGCTCCGGGTCGACCTTTACGTGCTGCGCAGCCTCGGCCAGCGGCTGCGGGCCGCCGACTTCAAGGTCACCGCAGTGATCGTCGATGACGTGCTGATCGACGTGCAGGCGGGCGACACAACCGAGCAGCTGCTCGGCATCGCGTTCGACCTCGGCACCACCACGGTCGTCGCTACCCTGCTGGACCTCAGCACGGGCACGCCGCTCGCGGTCTCGTCGATGCTCAACAAGCAGCAGCCCTTCGGCGCGGACGTCATCACCAGGATCAGCGCGACGATGCTGGACCCGGCGGCGCTGGACACGCTGCGCCGGCTCGCGCACGAGACCCTCGCCGAGCTCACCGCGGAGGTGTGCGCGCAAGCTGAGGCCGACCCCGCAGACGTGGCCGAGGTCGCAGTCGCCGGCAACGCCACGATGACGCACATCGCGCTGGGCATCGACCCCGAGCCGCTTGGCGTCGCGCCGTTCATCATGGCGGCCCGCCAGCTGCCGGAAGTGCTCGCTGCCGATCTGTCCCTCCCGGTGCATCCGCGGGCGCGGTCCTTCGTGTTCCCAGCGTTCGGAGCCTACGTGGGCGGCGACATCACCGCCGGACTGCTCGCCTCCGGCATGAACCGTGACGCCCGGACCCGGCTGTTCATTGACATCGGAACCAACTGCGAGATCGTGCTCGGCAACCGCGACTGGCTGCTGGCCACCGCGGCACCGGCCGGACCTGCCTTTGAGGGCGCCGCCATCCGGTGCGGAATGCGCGCTGCGGAAGGTGCGATCGAAGGCGTCGCAGTATCACCGGACGGGCTGACGCTGACCGTGATCGGTGATTGCGAGCCCGCAGGGCTATGCGGGTCCGGGCTGGTCGACGCGGTGGCCGGGCTGGTGAATGCTGGCCTCCTCGATCACTCAGGCCGGCTCGTCGCCGACGAGATTGCTGCCGAGCTGGCTCCGGCGATCGCGCCGCGGCTGACCATGCTCGGCGCCGAGCGCGTGTTCGTGCTGCACTGGCTCGCCGAGCCCGGCGACGTTGCAGCCTCGGTCTACCTCTCCCAGCGCGACATCCGGGAACTGCAGTTCGCCAAGGCTGCCATCGCAACTGGCTGGAACGTGCTGCTGGATGAGGCCGGTCTCGCGCCCGGTGACATCCAGCAGGTGCTGCTGGCCGGCTCCTTCGGCAGTTACCTGTCGCCGGCCAGCGCGATCGCGCTCGGCCTGGTCCCGCGGCTGCCGGTATTGCGCGTCGTCAGCGCCGGGAACGTGGCAGGTGAGGGCGCCAAGATGGCCCTGCTCTCAGTGCGCGAGCGGGCCGCGGCTCTTGCCCTGCTCGGGGAGGTGAGATATGTCGAGCTCTCCGAGCGGGACGGCTTCAACGATGCGTTCGTCGACCAGCTGCGGTTCCCGGACTGAGGGCAGTTCGCCGACGGACGGCAGTTCCGGGGCTAGCCGCCGTTCCCGCCCTGATCGTTCGCTTGCCGTCATCGCCTGCGGTGCGCTGGCCGGTCCGGTGCACGACATCGTCGCCCGCCGGGGCTGGCCGGTCGAGGTGCATCCGCTGCCTGCTGTCCTGCACAACCGGCCGGAGCGGATCGCGCCAGCTGCGGCTGAGCTGGCGGCTGCGCTGCAGGCTCGCGGGCTGCGGGTGGCGTTCGCTTACGCCGACTGCGGCAGCTACGGTGCGCTCGACGAGCTGTGCGCGCGGCTTGGCATCACGAGGCTGCGCGGACTTCACTGCTACGACGTGCTCGGCGGCGCGGACCGGGTGCGTGCGCTGCTGGCGCGTGAGCCGGGAACTTACCTGCTGACCGATTACCTGGTGCGCAGCTTTGATGCCACGGTGCTCGCCGGACTCGGCCTTGACCGGCATCCGGAGCTGTGGGCTGACTACTTCGGGCACTACCGCCGGCTGGTCTGGCTGGCCCAGGACCGCACCGCCGCCCTGGAGAAACGAGCCTCCGAGATTGCAGAGTCTTTCGGCCTGCCGCTGCGAACTATCGACGTAGGAACCGGGAGCCTGGAACGCGAGCTTGAGCTGATGGTCAGCCCGGCTGCAGGCGCCAGCGGACCGGGAGTCCGTGAGCCGGCGCGGACCCCAGCACCCGTCGGTCACCGCCAGGCCACGTCGTCAGCGTGACGGGGCAGCCGCCCGCCCGCGATTGCTCGAGGTAGAGGTAGGCGAACCGGGCGCTATCCGTGGCAGTAGCAGCGAGCGCCGCTACGCCCTCGGCAAGTTCTGCCCGCTGGAGGTCAGACAGGTACTGGCGGAAGATCGAGTGCCAGAGCACTGTCCACGTGCCGGGAGCGAGCTGCATCCGCGCGACGGTTGCTGACGCCGACTCTGCGCGCAGCTCCGCCGGAACCTGCTCGGCCACCTCGAACGCGCCGCGGAGCCGGCTGCAGCCGGTCGGCCTGATCGGGCCAGACATAGGCGGTCAGGGTCAGCCGCCCCGCAGCGGTCAGCGGATCGACAGGGGCCAGATCTCCCCCGATTCGCTCCACGACCTCGATCCTCGCCTCCGGCGGGCGATCGCCCTGCCAGCCGTCGGTCAGCACGACCGGGGACTTCGGATTGCCGTAGCTGCCGGCCGGGCCAGGCACGTAAAACTGGTCCGCGCGGAGATTCAGGCCGGCGCTCGCTCCAACTTCTACCAGCCGGATCGGCAGGCTGGCCGCGTTGGCAATCTGCCGCAGTCCGCCGAGCAGCGCCGCCGCCCGGCCGACCTCGTTGGTCTGCGGCGGGTGATCAAGCCACGTCCGGACGAGGTGGCCCTGATCGGTCAGCGTTCGCCGGAACGCCGCCCAGGCCTCCGGACTGCCCGGCCTGCTCTCGGGTGTGCCCCCGCAGCTGGGATAAAAAACGGCAAGCTCGGGCGCCTGACCGGACAGTGCAAGAGCATGCACGCCGCCAAGCAGCCGCAGCGCGAGCACACTGGAAAGCCGGTCGTCCAGATGACCGCGCAGGACCTCGGCGGTTGGCCCGCCGGCGACGAGGTCTTCGGCAGCATGGGTGAGCAGGTCTCCGTACAGCGGGCTGCCAAGTTCCCGGCATGCGTCAGCCTGCCAGCGCAGCAGCCGGGCGGTCCGAACCTCCGGCGTCTGCAGCTCCGAAGTCTCCACGGCGGCCACTATGGCAGGTGGCGCCTCGGCGCCGCCATCGCGGGCCGCACGCCGGACCCGGAGCCCGAGGACAGACTGCCTGGAGTCCCCCCGCTCACAGACTGAGGCCCCCCCGTGTATGAGACGGAGGGGCCTCAGGTAGGTGCCCTCGCCTGGTGTCCGATTGCTCGGTCACACTAGCTCAAGCGACCTGCACTGCCAGACGTGCGCTGCGGCAAGTAGCGGTTACCCGCGCATTGCCTTCCGCAGATTGCTCTGCGAACCAGTATCCGCCTTGGCTGTGTATGAATTTCTACTGCGAGGTCGGTACCAAGCGCAAGTGGTTTCGGGAATTCCACCAAGATTCTTTTCTTGATGAGTGACAGCGCCGCTGACATTCCGGGCAGTTGGCATTCCAAGGGGGCATCGGACTCGGCGATCGGCGCCGTTCGCCGCGCGCCCCTCCTAACGCCGCGAGGCCCCTGCATGTATGAGATGCAGGGGCCTCGCAGGGCCTTAGCATAGCGCTGACGTGCCGATCTCTCGACTGCCAAGCACCTCGCCTAGGCCTACCACCCGGCTAGCAGTTCCCGCACGTCCGCCGGTTTCCCGGTCTTCGCGCAAACCTTAGGGTCGCCCCGAGGTTGCCTGCTGTTCAGGTAGTGAGTGAATTTCTACTGCCTCCGGCCATGGGCGCGCAAGGGCTTCCGCGAACCTTTTTCAAGATTCTTTTCCGTCCACAGGATCAGCATTGTTTATCCCCCGCAGTCGACGCTTATCCACCGAATATCCACAGGTGCTTGCACAGCCCTCAGCGTCGAGCAGGCAGCTGGCGGCGGTTCGCCCGCGCGGCCAGTGGCGGCGGTACGCCCGCGCAGCCAGTGCATGCTGCCGTTGCGGCAGCCATAGCTGTGCGCTGCCACCGGCCATGACGACGGAGAAGCTCACCGGCTAGCACATCGTGACGCTTAACGTGGCCGACGAGCAGACTGTGACGCTTGGCGCTAAAACCGCACCCCGAATTGCGGCCTTTGCGCCCGCCTAAACGTCACAGTAGTGCTGGAAGCGTCACAGTAGTGCTGGAAGCGTCACGGTAGGGCTGCAAGAGTCTCGGCAAGCCTTGGCCGCAGCCGTCAGTCAGTGCCAACGCCGGCCTGGGCCGCGCGCCTCGTGCGCCGGACGCCGGGCCGATCGTGCGCCAGACGCCAACAGGACACCGGGGCCGTCGCCCTAACTGCGAAGTTTCGCAATGTAAGTGCTATCTTGACCATTTTACTTGGTATTTACGCTTCTTTTGTTTAACGCTGACTCAGCGTCGCTATAGGTTCTCGGCAACGTCCCACTCGTGGTGATGACTAGCCTCCAGGCCTGAATGCGTAATTTGCCCAGACTCTAGAAGAGTTTGGGTTTTTTGGACCCTGGCGCTCGTCACATCACGGAACCTGCCGAAGGAGACAGATGTTAAGACGCTGGAGCATCCCCCTCACGACGGTAGTACTCGCTGTCGGCTCGCTTCTGGGGCTGGCAGCCGGCAACGCGTCGGCAGCCAACATGCGCCATCCGTCGACGACGATGGTGCGGCCCGGTGGCGTCGCCGCGCACGGCTTCAAGCCGGGCGGCGTCATGCTGAGACCAGGCGGCGCGGCGGGCAGAGTGCGCCCCGACGGACGGCACGGCGCGCGCTTCCAGGCCGAGAGCACGAACTGGTCTGGCTACGCAGTGACCGGATCGAATGGCACCTTCAAGAGCGTGTCCGCCAGCTGGACACAGCCCACCGCAACCTGCACAGGCAACCGGCGCAGCGATCAGTACGCCGCGTTCTGGGTGGGGCTCGACGGCTACAGCAGCGACTCGGTCGAGCAGACTGGCACTGACTCCGACTGCGCCGGCCGGACACCGGATTACTACGGCTGGTACGAGATGTATCCGGCGAACCCCGTGTACTACACCAACACGGTCGAGCCCGGTGACTCCATCAGCGCATCGGTGACGTTCTCGGGTACGGAGACCTACACGCTCGTCCTTAAGGACAACACCCGCGGCTGGAACCAGACTCAGACGATCAACGAGAGCGGGTTCGACAGGTCATCGGCTGAGGTGATCACGGAGGCGCCGTGCTGCACGAACAGCGGCGGAATCCTGCCGCTCGCCGACTTCGGCACCATCAACTACACCGCAGCCGGTGACAATGGCAGCTCGATGGGCACGCAGAGCCCGACCTCCATCATCATGATCGACAACAGCGGGCTCGATAAGGACTCGACCAGCTCAATCTCGAGCTCAGGCGCGTTCAGCAACACCTGGATCAGATCCAGCTGAGGTAGCCCGCCTCGACTACGAGTAACCGGCGCCCCGGCGGCCACCCCGCCGCCAGGGCGCCGACCAGCTGTCAGCTGCCCGAACCGCCGGCCTCCCTGATTGCGGTGACCAGCGCCGGGATCACCTCGTTCAGGTCTCCGATCACGGCATACTCGGCGCGCGAGATGATCGGAGCGTCCGGGTCGGTGTTCACCACGACGATGTGCTTCGCGGACAGGCAACCCGCCATGTGCTGGATCGCGCCACTGATGCCACAGGCAAGGTAGAGCTCCGGGGAGATCTTCGTGCCAGTCTGGCCAACCTGCTGCCGATGCGGCCGCCAGCCCTGGCTGGTCACGACCCTGGACACGCCGACGACACCGCCAAGGAGCCCGGCCAGCTCCTCGAGCGCAGCGAACCCCTCAGGGCCGCCGACACCGCGGCCGCCACCGACCACGACCCGGGCCGTGGCGAGTGACACGCCCGCGCTCTGCTCGGCCGATTCCGTTGCGCAGACCTGCAGGTCGGCGTCCTCAAGTGCGGGAACGAAAGTGCGCACCGCCACCGCATCGGCTGTCACTGCACCAGCTGCCACTTCGTCAGCCGCCAGCGCGTCGGCAGCGACGGTCAGCAGCGCACAGGACGCCTCCAGCTCGGCGTCCTCGAGCACGCTGCCAGCCCACCGTTGCCGGACCAGCTGCCAGCCGCCAGCGCCGGCCGCCGACACCGAGATGCAGTTCGCCGCGACCGGCAGTCCGGTCAGGGCGCCGAGATGCGCCAGCACCTCACTGCCGCGATCACTGGCAGCCGCAACCACAGCGACGGCCTGCTCGGCAGCGGCGAGCTGCGAGAGAGCGCGCGCCCAGGCTAGCGGCGCGTAGCCGGTCAGCCCCGCGGCCGACACCACGCACAGCTCGCTCGCACCACCGCCCGCCACCTCGGCCAGCAGGCCCCCGCCAGCCACCAGCTCCGGCTGCGGCCCGAACACCACTGCGGACAGCCGGCCACCGTCAGCACCGGCCATCGACCGGGCCAGGCTCAGCGCCCGCAGCGACCCGGCGGCGATGTCATCGCCATCACGCTCGAGCAGGCACAGCACCAGGCCGCTCATGCCGCCGCCCCGTCTCCGCCGGCCCCGACCCGCGAACGCGCCGCCGACGGCAGCACCCCGATCTCGCCAAGGACCCGTACCAGCTCCGGCACAGCGTCCGTCCCCTGGCCGAGAACCTGAGCGCGCTGCGCCGAGCTGACCGGCACGCGGAGCCCGACCTTGCGCAGCCCCTCGGCCTGCCACTGCGGCCGCAGCACCGTGATCTCGGCCCGCTTCGCCCGCAGCCGGCCCGGCAGCGAGGGATAACGCGGCAGGTTAATCCCTTCTTTCACGCTGACGACGGCAGGCAGGGCGACCTCGAACTCCTCCTGGGCGCCGAGGTGCTCCCGCCCGGCGCGCAGCACGTCACCGGCCAGCTCCAGCCGCTTGATCCCGGTGACGCACGGCCGCCCGAGCGCATGCGCCACCCGGACGCCAACCTGGTAACCGCCGGTATCGGCCGCCTCGTTTCCCAACAATATGAGCGGGAACGGGGTCGGCCCGAGTTCGCCGACCGCCCACGAGATCGCGGCCGCAGTGGCGACCGGACCCCATTCCCGGCCGTCGGTCTCTAGCAGTACGCCGCGGTGTGCGCCAAGCGCGAGCATCTCGCGCAGCTGGTCGGCAGCCTCGGCCGGCCCGAGCGTGAGGACCGTGACCGAGCCGCCGAACCGCTCGGTGATCTGCACGGCTTCCTCAACCGCGCACTCCTCGTGCGGGCTGACGGTAAACCCGGACATGCGAGTGTCGACGTCCTGGCCGTCGGCAGTGACGACCACCTTGCCGCCCACCATGGGCACGCGCTTCACGCAGACGAGGATGTCCATGCGCTAGCGCCTAACCCGCTCGTTCGTCGGGTCGAACAGCGGTGTCGAGCCGGCCACCGCCACCGTCACCGGGTACTGCTCGCCCATGTACTCCACCGAGAGCGGCGTCCCCGCGACGGCCTGCTCTGGCGGCAGATAAGCCATGAGCAGGTGCTTGCCGACCGACGGCCCGGAGCCGGCGCTGGTGACGTACGAGCGACGGCCGCGCGCGTCCGTCAGCGGCTCGCCCTCGGCCGACAGCACAGGCTCGCCGCCCAGCATGTAGCGCAGCTCGCCCGACTCCGCGGCGTGGTCGTCGACGGTGAGCGTGCACAGCACCGCCGTCGGCGGGACCTCCCGCTGCCGCAGGTAGGCGGCCTTGCCCACGAAGTCCTGGTCCTTGACTCTCGGCCGGGTCATGCCAGCCTCGACCAGTGTGTAGCTGGCATCCAGCTCGGCGCCGTAAGCACGGTAGCCCTTCTCCAGCCGGCCGGTCGTGCCATAGACCCCGATCCCGGCCGGCACCAGGCCATCAGGCTGACCGGCTTCGAACACGGTGTCCCACAGCTTCCCGCCCTGCTCGGTCGGTATGTACAGCTCCCAGCCGAGCTCGCCCACGTAGGAGATCCTGGAGGCCAGCACCGTCATCCCGGCGACCTCGATCTCCTTGCAGGTACCGAACGCGAAGCCGTCGTTGGAGATGTCGTCCGCCGAGACCCGGCTCAGGATGTCGCGCGCCCGCGGTCCCCACAGGCCGAACGTGGCCCAGCCCGAAGTGAGGTCGCTGACCGCCGCTGACCCGTCATCGGGCAGGTGATCGGTGATCCACTTGTAGTCCATCATCCCGGTCGCGCCGCCGGTGACGACCCTGAAGTGCCGCGGGCCGAGCCGCATGACCGTCAGGTCCGCCCTGAAGCCACCGGCATCATCCAGGAACGAGGTGTAGATAACGCGGCCGTCCGCCACCTGCATCTGCGCCACCGCCAGGCGCTGCAGTGCCTGGAGGGCTCCAGGACCCGTCACGTCCAGGATGGCGAACGCCGACAGGTCGAACAGCCCGGCGGCCTCGCGCATGGCCAGGTGCTCGGCGTTGATGATCGGCGACCACCAGCGCGACTCCCACTCGCTGCCGCGGTCCATCAGCTTGCCTGCGTACTTGTCCAGCAGGCCGGCGTTGGACTCATACCAGAACGGCCGCTCCCAGCCGACGGTCTCATGAAACACCGCGCCGAGCGCGCGCTCGGCCTGATAGGCCGGACTGACCCGTACCGGCCGGCCGGACTCCCACTGCTCGGCCGGGTGCACGATCCCGTACATCTTGTTGAAGCCCTCTTGCGCCCGTGCGGTCACATGCGCGGTCGTGCGCTGGTGGCCGTAGAACCGCGAGATGTCGGTCTCGTGAATGTCGATCTCCGGGGTGACGCCGCTCATCCACTCAGCCACCGCGCGGCCGATGCCAGGGCCCTCCTTGATCCAGCTGGCCGCGACCGACCACAAGCCGGGTACCTCAGGCGTCTCGCCGAGGACCGGGTGACCGTCGGGCGTCATAGAGATCAGCCCATTGATCGCGTATCGCACGCCGGCCCGCTCGTCGCCGAGCAGGTCGGGCATGAGCTCCAGGGCCTTTTCCAGCTGCGGGTCGAAGTCGTCTGAGGTGAACGGCATCTCAGTGGGCGAGAGCACAGCTTCCTCGATGGAGGGGATGTCCTCCGGTGACACGATGATCGGCCGGTGCGCGTACGAGCCTACCTCCATGTCACCGCCGTGCTGGCGCTCATACATGTTCTCGTCGACGTCTCGCACGATCGGATAGGCGATCTCGCCCTCCGTCCCGTCGAACAGCGCGATCGGCCCGACGCTGATCATCTGGTGCACGATGGGCGTCAGCGGGATGCGCGCGCCGGCCATCCGCGCGATCCGCGGGCTCCACACGCCGCAGCAGATTGCTACCACGTCGGTCGCGATGTCGCCCTTCGTGGTCCGGACCCCGGCCACCCGGCCCGTCTCGGTCTTGTCGATGCCGAGCACTTCCGCTCCGGCGATCACGGTCAGCGCGTCTAGCTGCTGTGCTCGCTCGCGCATGAGCGTTCCGGCCCGCAGCGAGTCGACGACACCGACGGTCGGGAAGTAGGCGCCGCCGAGTATGACCGAGTCGTCGAGGTACGGCACCAGCTTGCGCACGCGCTCGGGGGTTAGCACTTCAGCCGGGATGCCCCAGGACTTCGCTTGCGTGCACCGGCGGCGCAGCTCCTGCATCCGCGCCTGCGTGCGGGCAACCTCGATCCCGCCGCTCTCGGTGAAGACGCCCAGCTCCTTGTACTGGTCCGTGCTGTCCCTGGTCAGCTCCATCATCATCTTGGAGTACTCGATCGGGAAGATGAAGTTCGATGCGTGCCCGGTCGAGCCGCCAGGGTTCGGCATCGGCCCCTTGTCCACCAGCACCAGCTGCGTCCAGCCGAGCCGGGCCAGGTGGTAGGCCAGGCTGTTGCCGACAATGCCCGCACCGATGATGACGGCACTAGCCCGGTCCGGGGTCTCGCTCATCTAACTCTCCGCCGATCTGTCAAGGGCCGATCTGTGGTGTCAAGTGTGGTGCAACTAGTCGCGAGCCGGCCACGGACGGCTGCGGCCCGCCGGGCAAGATCACGGACGACTTCCCCGTTCCTGGGAAAGCCGCCCGTGATCGTCATGCGCAAACCATCGATTGTCGGGGCTCACCAGGAAGACCCGGTGAGCTTCCGGTGCTCCTACTCGACCGGGATCTCCTTGTTGATCAGGCCGAGATCGATGCCCTGGCTCCGGCGAACGAGCCGGGCCCACACGTACACGACGATCGCCAGCACGTACATCGCGCCCATGAAGTACAGGGAATCCCTGTTGTTCACGAAGTACAGGCTGTTGTGGAACCACTCGAAAAGGTCGAAGACCAGCAGCGCGATGGTCACCCAGCCTGCGAGTGGCACGAGCGGAATGCCAGCTACCTTGATCCGGCTCGCCGGGGACGCCGCCCAGAGGTCGGGCTTGCGCCAGGGCAGGATGACGACCGCGATCGCGCTGAACAGATACGTCACCGCGATGACCAGCGTCGCGTCCAGCGTGTAGCTCCGGAAGGACAGGGAGTACGCGTAGACCGCGCTCAGCCCGGCCGCCGGGAGCAGCATCAGGATCAGCGAGTAGAACGGCACCTTGCGCTTCTCCGACACCTCGGCCGCGCGGTCAGGCAGTACGCGGTCGAACGCGGCGGCGAAGATAACCCTCGTCGAGGACAGGAACAAGGTCCCGACCCAGCCGATGAACCACAGGCTGAGCCCAAGGATCAGGATTACCTGGAACACGGTGTTGTGCACCAGCCAGCCGGCGAACAGGAACGGATACGGCCAGATGCCGAACTGCGGCGTCAGGTTGTAGTCCAGCGAGTTGAGATTCTGGTAGAACGCCCAGCCGATCGTCTTGTCCACCAGCAGCAGGAAGACGATCGTCAGCAGCACGGTGATCCACAGGCCGGTGAACATGCCGGTGAAGACACGCTTGAAGTCGCTGGCGCCGCGGATCTCGCCGTACAGGGTAGAGCCCCAGTTCGGCCACAGGATGAAGAACATCATCGCCGGCACGAGAAGCATGGTCGGGCCGATAGGGCCGAAGCCCAGGTTGTACGTGCTGTACCCGGCCTTCTTGGCTGCCGCATTGGTCGCCGCGTAGGCGTTGTGCACGCCGAAGATCTTCTGGCCCTCCAAGTTGAACGAGCTGATGAACGAGGCGTGGCTGTTTATCAGCAGCAGGACGACGACCACCCCGAAGAAAACCAAACCGCCGTAGAAGCACCATTTCTGGATCTTGGCGTAGCCAGCCATGCCCAGGGAGACCAGGATGCCGGCGATCGCGATCGTGATCAGGCAGACCACGAAGATCCCCGTCTTCGAGGTGAACCAGACAGCACCGCTAGGGTCGCCCAGTGTCGCCCATAGCGGCTGGAACAGGATGACCGACAGGATGTTGCCGTAGATCGGCGCCCACAGCCAGAGGATGAACCACCAGCCGGTCGCGGCCATCACGAACCCGATGCCGCTGCCCAGGATCCGGGTCTGCCAGACATAGTCGCCACCTGCCCGCGGGATAGTGACGATGAGTCCGCTATACGCGATCACCAGGAACGACACGAGGATGGCCGAGATAATGATCGACGTGATGAACTGACCCTTGGGGAACGCGGGCCCGGCGAAAGTGAACTCATAGATTCCCAGCGTCAGGAAGTTGGTCGCCAGGCACGCGTAAATAATCGAATCCCTGACTGACCAGCCTCGGACGAGTCCGGTGGCCTTCCGGAGAAAGAGCGTCGGAGTCTCGCCTATCGATTCTGTCGCCATCTGCGCCTCTCTAGTTAGCCCTCTCAGTGGTTGTTAACCGTTCACTAGCAGATACCTGGACACCTTCGCCTTCTTGACGTCCAGGTCGATTACTGCTCCCTGCAGTATCCCGTCGCCGTAGACGCTGCCGGGGTTTATCGCGAGAGTGCGGTTCATCTTCTTGGTCGCGCGGCTCTCGTGAATGTGGCCGTGCACCGATAGCAGCGGCTGGTGCTTGAGGATGGCGTTCCGCACAGCGACAGACCCGACCGGCTTCATGACCACACCGCCATGCATCGGGCGCAGGTTCTCGTCCAGTGCCGGCGCCTCGTCCAGCCCGGTTCCGTACGGCGGCGCGTGGAAGTTGAAGATCGCCCGGCCCATGTCAGGCACGAGGCTGGCGACCGCCTCGATCTTCGCCGCCAGCTCCTCCTCCGGCGCCTCCCGGTAGGTGTCCCAGGGAGTGGGATTCGTCCAGCCCATCGAGACCAGCGAGAAACCGTCGAGGTCAAGCAGCTTGCCCTCGCCGAAGCTCACGCACGGCGAAGACTCGATGACGCTGTCGATCTCGAAGATGTCGTCGTTGCCGCCATTGAGGATGCAGGGGATTTGGCCGCCGCGCAGCTTGCCATCCGCCATGTCCAGCCAGCGGTCCAGCGAACTGATCATCTCTTCGCTGAAGCGACGATCGACGGCTCCCTCGTTCTCGCCGAGGTGCGTCAGCTCCTCCTGGCTAACGATGGCCGGATAGAAGCCGCTGTTGCGGATCTTCGTCATCACTTCGTCAAGCTCGGCCTTGGTTTCCAGGCGCATAGTCTCGCCGCGCACGGTTACCTGCCAGTAGCCGTTGTGGGCCGTGATCGGCACCATTGCCTTGCCCGTGACATCACCGCCGAGCACCACGAGGTCGGCCTTATAGAAGGCCGCCGAGTTCAGGAACTTACGCCAGCAGACCTCTGACCCGTGGATATCGGTGGCAAAAAAGATCTTCATGTACTGCGCCCTTACCGCTTGGCTTGTGGGAATCGGTCTAGCAGTATGCGCAACTGGACGTCAAGATTGAAACCCGACCAATGGCGCGCAGCCTGCGCGAATTAGTGCTGGCAGCGGGTCAGTGGCCAACCTCCTCCGGCAGCTCATACCAGCGGACGCGATCCCCCACGTTGGCGCGCAGTTTCCACTTCATGCCCTTGGGCACAGAGTGGGCGACCTCGGCGAGGTGACGAGCCTGCGCGAGCGGGTCGTGGCGAGCGCCGGCCGGGACAAGATGCGGGCTGTTAGCCACGAGCGCAGCCAGCTTCTCCAGGTTCGCAGTGACGGTTCGCCACCAGCCCCAGTCGGCGGCCAGCAGCTGGCCGAAGCGATCGGTGTCCAGGTGCGGCGCGCTCGGCGCGCCCCTAGCCGCCCGTACCTGCAGCCCCGACAACAGCTGCATGATGTCCCTGACGTCCTTCTCATTCAGCTCGACGATCTGGAGCTTGGACAGCAGGATGTCGATCGCGTCCAGGGTGAGCGGGAGCCGGCCGTATCCGGGGCGGAAGTCGAGCACGTGGCACATGGTGAGGCGGTCCACCATGACGTCGATCGGCCGGCCCGACGGGGCATTGAAATACATCTGCCGGTCGCCGTTGAGGTTATTGAACCTGCGGTCCGGCACGCAGCCGCTGTCCTCGAGGAAGGCAGCGGTCGCCTTCCGCCCCTTAGACAGACAGGCGAAGTCCATGTCCTGGCCGGCTCGCAGCCGTGGCGGCAGGTCGGGGGTCAGGACGCGCACCGCCAAGCCGCCGAGCAGCTTGAGCCCGACGCCAGCGGTTCCGGCATTCTGTGCCAGCGCAACTGCTTCGGGCAGTGGATCGTCTACGACAGTATCCGGCGAATGGCCTGGCTGAACTCCCACGGCTTGCTCCTGCACGGCGGCGAGGTATGGCGTCAACCGCACAATACAGGGGTCTATAGACGAAGCGGCCGCTAGAACATAAATCGGCTAGTGCCGATTACTGCGCGAGCCCCGATCACTCAGCGCGCCGGCCCGGTATGGCGCGGCTTAGCGGGGCGGTAGCCCGCTGCCAGCCGACTGGCTTTCCGCTGCCTCTCGCGCGGCTTCCTCGGAGCTAGCCGAACTCGCGCGGCCAGCGCCTGCGGTCTGATAACTCTCCTCCGGTGCCGCGAGCCGCTGCGGCGGAATCTCCGGCGGCTGCTCGCCCGGAATGGGCATGAGCTGCCGGCCACCGTCGATGGCCTTGAACACCCCGCCTGCTACCTCGGCGCGCGGCGGCGGGCTCTTGTGCTTCCAGGCTGGATGTGTCGACGCGTACAAAACGAGAGATACCCAGCCAAAAACCGCGAGAAATGCGATGATCGGGATGACGATATTAGCAGCCAAAGTACCTGACATGACGGGCCCCCCGGTCCCTGGTCACGACTCGCTAGCTCAGCCATACCCGGCTGGCCTGCTGCTGCACCTGCCGGTCTGACCGGTAATGGTCTGGATGATGGTCAGCTGAGCGCTTCGTGCAGCCATGGCGGCTGCCAGCGCGGGTAGCCAGATAGAAGAAGCGCTTCGGCCTGCGGCGGTCCCCACGTCCCCGCCTGGTATCGCTGCGCGGGCGGCGGGTAAGCCAGCAGCGGCTGCAGGATCCGCCAGCTCTCTTCCATGGCGTCCTGGCGGGCGAACAGCCGGTCGTCGCCAGTCAGCGCGTCGTACAGCAACCGCTTATAGGGCGCCTGCGGCTCGCCGAGCTCACGAGCGAACAACGTGTCCAGCCGCACCGGACGCCAGGCCCGTTTCTCGTCAAGCGCCGACAGCTGGAGGTGAACAGGCACGTTAAGGCCGTCGCGGCTTCGACTGTGCCGCCAGCGAGCTGCCGCCCGCGGCCGCCGGGGCTAGTCCACGTGTTTGAGTTCCTCCGGCTCGAATGCCTCGATGGCGCTGGCGTCCACCTCTTCGATGCTCATCGTCCTGGCAACGGCGAGCGCCTCAAGCCGGCGCTTGATCAGCTGCTGCTGGAATTCGTCATCGAAACCGGCGGCAGCCAGCCGCTCCCGTGTCTGCGGATCCGCCGCCCCGTAACCGCCGCCGAAACCGGCGGTCAGCTTCGCCCAGCGCCGCTCGACCCACTCCCATAGCTCGGGGTTCTCCGCGATGATGCGCCGCCCCAGGTACGTGCCGTAGGCAATATGGCGCCGCTCGTCCCGCTGGGTCAGCTTCAAGCCGGCCGCAAGCCCGGGAAGCTTGCCCAGCCTGCGCAGGACCAGATCCCAGCGCCGGTACCCGGCAATGGCCGCCACGCCCTCGACAAGCTGGTTGTAGATCAGGGTCGCGTCCAGGATCGCCCGCGGCGATCTGTCCGTGTCGAGCTTTCGCATCACTCTCGTCAGTGCCCCGTCGAACAGTCCCGTGCGGCCTTGCCCGAGGGCGGCCTGCTGAGCCCGGACCAGGTCATCCAGCGAGGCCGGGTCGAGGCCGACGGCGTCGAACCAGCGGCGGAACATTTCGGTGTGCTTAGCCTCTTCCATCGCGAACATCGACAGGTACATCGTGTCCTCGAGACGCCCCAGGTCAGACATGCACCGCAGCAGCGGGACGATGTCGAGCGTGACGGCCTCCTCGCCGACCATAAAGCCGCGCGCCGACATGCCCACGAGCACCCTTTCCTCGTGCGACATCTCCTGCCAGTCGATGGCGTCCTGCGAGAAGTCAATGTCGGCCGGATCCCAGAAGAGCTTCTTGGACTTCTCCCACAGCCGCCACGGCACCGACTCATAATCGAGGCCGCGCGTCGAACGGTAACGGGTGATCTGGGTCTCCTGGATCTTGCCGCCAGCCACGGGCTCTGTCATCTTCCGCCTCCTTCAAGATGGCCGGCTTATCTCGGCTCAGCGATCACCTGGAACGTGGCCAGACTCGGATCGGCGGCGTAGGCGATCCGGCCGCCGTCGGCCGCGACCTCCCGGAGTGCCTCGATCGCTGCGGCCGTGATCAGCTCGCCGGGCGCCAGTAGCGGGACGCCCGGCGGATACGGTGCGATCAGTTCTGCGCTGACGCGCCCGGCGGCCGCGGCGGCCGGCACGGTCTCGTTCCGGGCGAAGAACGCCTCCCGCGGCGGGAGTACCGTCTGCGGCTCGACTGTCCATGCGGCCGCGGACGCCGGCTGACGCGGCGACCCGCGGTGCCGTTCGATCGACGCGATCAGCGCGTCCGTGAACGTGGCGATGTGCCCCTCGTCGTCCGCCAGCGTCGGTATCGGCACGACCGTATCGCGGTCGCCCATCTCCACCATCATCCCCTCGGCGATGAGGTCGTCCTCGACCCTGTTGCCATTCGCTCCAGTGCCGGCCAGCAGGACGACGAGCTTGGTGGGCTCCACGCCGGGGCCATCAAGCACAGCAACGCCGGGCACCTCGCTCAGTTGCTTGCGCGCTCTCGCGACGCCCTGGATCAGCCGGCCGCACAGCCGCTCGCCGTGGGCGGCCAGCAGCGCCCGCGCGGCGTCGATGCTGGCCATGATCGGCCCGTTCGGGCTCGTTGTATGGGTTGCCTCGAACGCCCGGTTGAGCCGCGCCGGATCGAGGCGCTCAGTGCGGGCCAGCACCAGCGCGCCTTGGGTGTAGGCAGGCAGCGCCTTGTGCGCGCTGGTCACCATCGCATCGGCGCCTGCTGCGATCGCGTGCAGCGGAAGTTCGGGGTGGAACCCGAGGTGCGCGGCCCAGGCCGCGTCCACGATCAGCGGAATCCCGGCAGCGTGGGCGGCGTCGGCGTGCCCGGCGAGGTCGGAGATGGTCCCCACGTAGGTCGGATCGCCCAGGAACACCGCGCACGCGTCCGGGTGCGCAGCGAGCGCGTCCCGCACTGAGTCCACCGCGACACCCGCGGGCAGCCCCGAGGCGGGATCGATCTCCGGCCGTACCCAGACCGGATGCAGTCCGGCCAGCACGAGCCCGAGCAGCAGCGACCTGTGCAGTGTCCGGTTGATGATCACTTCCTGGCCCGGCCGGCCAACAGCTAGCGCCAGGGCCTGGTTTCCGTGCGTCGAGCCGGCCACCGAGAACCGGCACCAGTCCGCACCCCAGAGCTGCGCCGCGCGGCGCTCGGACTCTACCCGGAGGCCGTCCGCGTTCTTGATCGTGTCGAGTCCGCCGTAGAACGGGGCATCTCCGGCGATCACTGCGCCGACGAGGTCCCGGCGCATCTTGTGACCGGGAACGCCCATCGGCAGTAGCTCGCCTGCCTCGGCGCGGCTGGTGAATTCCAGCCATGCCGCCAGCATCGGCGCGTCGGCAGCCAGGCCGAGCGGATCGCGCGGATTCACCGAGCCAGCTCCGAGCGCGCGTGCAGGTCCACTCGACTGCGGGTAGCGATCACGACACCGTCTCGCCGTCGGCCGCCTGCGCGGTCGTCCTGGTGTAGAACGCGGCGGTGATCGGCGCGAGCGGCGTGTTGCCCAGGATCAGGTCGGCTGCCTTCTCTGCGATCATCATGGTTGGCGCGTAGATGTTCCCGTTGGTGACGTACGGCATCACGGATGCGTCCACGACCCGCAATCCGTCGATCCCGTGCACCCGCATGGTGGCGGGATCAGTGACCGACATCGGCCCGCGGCCCATCGCGGCGGTGCAGGACGGGTGCAGCGCGGTCTCGCCGTCCCGGCGGACCCAGTCCAGGATCTGCTCGGGGGTCTGCGTCCCCGGCCCCGGCGACAGCTCGCCGGCGTTGTAGGGATCCATGGCGGGCTGGCTCAGGATCTTGCGTGCGACGCCGATCGCCTCTACCCACTCGCGTCGGTCCTGGTCGGTGGACAGGTAGTTGAAGCGCAGCGCTGGCTTGGCCCCGGGATCGGCAGAGGTGATCCGGACGCTGCCGCGGGCGTCGGAGTTCATCGGTCCGATGTGGACCTGATAGCCGTGGCCGCCCGCCGGCGCTGAGCCGTCGTAGCGGACAGCGATAGGCAGGAAGTGGAACATCAGGTTCGGGTAGGCCACATCGTCGTTGCTGCGCGCGAATCCGCCGCCCTCGAAATGGTTTGTCGCGCCCGGACCACTGCGCAGGAAGAGCCAGCGGGCCCCGATCATGGGCCGGTTGCGCAACTTGAGCGCGGGCTGGACCGACACCGGCTGCTTGCAGCCGTACTGGACATATACCTCGAGGTGATCCTGCATGTTCTCGCCCACGCCGGGCAGCTCGTGCCGGACCTGCACGCCGGCTGGCTCGAGCACGGCCGGGCTGCCGATACCAGACAGCTGGAGAAGCTGCGGGCTGTTGATGGCGCCGCCGCACAGGATGATCTCGCCGGCCGTGGCTGTCGCCGGGCGGCCGCTGCGGGTGTACTCGACGCCCGTCGCCCTGGTGCCGTCCAGGGCGATCCTGGTGACCAGGGCGCGAGTGTGCACGATCAGGTTCGGCCGGGACATGACCGGATGCAGGTATGCGCGGGCGGCGGACAGGCGGCGGCCGCGGTGCAGGTTGCGGTCGAAGGCCGCGAAGCCCTCCTGGCGATATCCGTTGACGTCGTCGGTGAGCTGGTAGCCCGCCTGCTGCACCGCCTCGAAGAACGCAGTGAACAGCGGGCTGGTGGCCGGACCGCGCTCCAGCACCAGCGGCCCGTCTCCGCCGCGGAACTCGTCGGTGCCGGCCAGGCAGGTCTCCATCCGCTTGAAGTACGGCAGGCAGTGCGGGTAGTCCCAGCTCTCCATGCCGGGATCGGCGGCCCACCGCGCATAGTCGAGCGGGTTGCCGCGCTGGAAGATCATGCCGTTGATGCTGCTTGACCCGCCGAGCACCTTGCCCCTGGCGTGATAGATCCGGCGCCCGTTCATGAACGGCTCGGGCTCGGACTCGTACTTCCAGTCGTAGAACTTGCTGCCGATCGGAAACGTCAGTGCGGCCGGCATGTGGATGAAGACGTCCCACTTGTAGTCGGGGCGGCCGGCCTCGAGCACGAGCACGCGGTTCGCGGGATCAGCTGTCAGGCGATTCGCCAGGGCGCAGCCAGCCGACCCGCCGCCGATGATGATGAAGTCGTAGCTCGCATCCGTCGCCGTCATCGTGCCGGGATTCACCGCCTGGGTCGAGTTCAGGCGATGATATCGCGACAACAGCCTGCAACAGCAGCCAGAACGGCGGCCGAGATCGTTGCGGCCCCGGGTCCTGGCAAGCAGGGCCCGGGGCCGCAACGTCTCTTACGCCGCTATCTGAATCACTCCTTTATCAGTCACCCAGGTAGCCGGCGGGCAGGTTGTGCCCGGGCACCTGGCTGGGCGCGAGGATCTTCTTCTCGCCCGGGTACGGTACCCGCCAGTTGTGAGCGCTGTACCAGTCGTAATGGTCGAGCTGAGCGGGGTTCGCCCAGTCAACGATCGCGGTCCGGCCGTTGAACCGGCCGTACCGCATCCACACCATCCACTCCGCGTAGACCTTCCGCTCCGACCTCGGCACGCCGAGCTGGGCCGGGGAGGCCGCGGTGTGAGTGAGTGCCGGCTTGAAGGCCGCCGACGGGTTAGTCGAGCAGTTCGTCAGGCCCTGACAGAGCGGGATCTGGTTCGGAAGGACGGTGTACGGGGTGAAGTCGGGCTTGTCTGTGAAGGCGTCGTACATCGGTACGGCGGCCCGGTCCTCCTGGTTCATCGGGGCGATGCCGAGGATCTGCTCGATCGTCTTCACCACGTTGAGCTGGGTGTAATAGGTGTCGTCAACGATGCCCCGCTGTGCATACGGGCTGGCGATCAGCAGCGGACCGCGATGACCGTCGACATGGTCGGCACCGTTCTGGGTGTCATCCTCCACCACGAACACGGCCGAGCTGCTCCAGAACTTGGAGTGCGAGATGGTGTCGATGATCCGGCCGACTGCCAGGTCGTTGTCGGCGACCTGGGCGACGGAAGAGGGGTTACCCGCACCGCCGGTGTGGTCGTCCGGCATCCAGATCAGGTTGAGGTTGGCCAGCTCTCCGGTAGCAACGCTCTTAGCGAACGACTGCTCCCAGATGTCGGTGCGGTACTGGTCCGGGATGCCGAGGTCAAACGGCGGGTAAGCGTGGTAGTCCACGGCGTTGAGCGAGGGAATATCGGCGTAGCCACGCACCTGCGACGGCGGAACCGCCAGCGGTCCGCTTTGCTTGCCCTCCATGACCTGCGAGTCCTGGTAGAAATCAGACCAGGACGGGTTGGGAGCCGGCAGGCTCAGGAAATTGTTGTACTCGCCGTAGACCTTGACGCTGTTGCCAGCGGCTTCGGCGGCGTTCCAGATGAAGCCGTCGCGCTGGTAGGCGAGGGCGTCACCGCCCTGCGCCGGGTAGCTCCGGTAGAACGCACCGAACTCCTTCTCGATGTAGTCGTTCGCATCGGCCTGGACCAGCCAGTTGTGCCCGTCCGCCGACAGTGTGCCTTCGTCGTAGAAGTTGTCGAACACCCCGAACTGGTTGGCGAGAGCGTGTGCGTTCGGGGTGATAGTTGCACCGAACTGGGCCAGGGTGGGATCGCTGTTGCCCTTCCCGATGTCGCCGAGCTCCTGGTCATAGGTCCGGTTCTCCCGGACGATCAGGAAGACGTGCTTGATCGGGGAAGGACCTCCGAGCCACAACGGAACTGCCCTTGGCCTGATCCTGGCCTTGGCCGCGCCCTTAATAGGCGTGCTCGCGAGCAGGTGATCCCAGGCATTGAGAACGAATACCTGCTTGGTATAGGCACCGAGATCCGCCAGGCTGGGCATTGTGAACTCGGTGATCGAGCCGGTGTCGTCGTAGGTGTTATGGCTGGTGACTGACTGCGCGCCGGGTGCGGTGCCAGGGCCCTTGTTGAGGGTGCTCGGCGGGCCGAGGGCACCGATGCCCTTGTCGTTGGTGACGACAAGCTGGCCAATCGCCGCGTCGTAGGAGACCGCCACCGGATACCAGTCGGTCGGCAGCAGGCCCTCGTACTTCACCGGGTGTTTCGGGCCGCTGTAGCCGAAGACACCCAGCGCGTTGTCGCGCCCGATGCTGACCAGGATGGTGCTGGAGTCAGGCATCGTGATCGCGTTGGGGTAGCTGCCCACCGTCGAGCCAGGCAGCGGGTTGACATTGACGGTCTGATCGACCTGGCCGGTCGCCGGATCGATCAGGGACATGCTGTCGTCGTTGGAGTTGGCCACCATCAGCGTGCCATCGGGCGCGAGGTACTCAGCCGTCGGCTGGAGCCCAACGCTGATCTGGCGGACCGGTTTGCCAGTCGTGACGTCGAGCTCGGTCACCGTGCCGGTAATGGCGCCGCCGGTGACCTTGCTGGCCACGATGTTCGTCCCGTCCGAGTTGTTGGTGAAATCGCCGGGCTTGGCCTTGCGGCCGCCCTCGCTGGAGACGAACGCATCGTTTCCGACGAGCACCACCTGGCGGGGCGCGTTGCCGGTCCGCATGACCTGGATCAGTTTGTTGGTCGACGTGTCGATGACGCCAAGCTCGTTGACGCCGTTAAGCGCGACGTACAGCTTGGAGCCGTCGGGGCTCAGGGCCATGCCCGAGGGCAGGTCGGGGGCGACGGTCGTGCCAGTCGTCAGGTTGAGCGTGGTTTTCTCAAGCGTCGTGGTGATCGGGCTCGACACCATGCCATCGGAGGCCACGCTGAACCGGATCATGTCAGAGGTCTGCGGCACCCACAGGGACGTGCCATCGGCCGACCACAACGGCCCGTCGGCTGCGACCGTGCCATCGCCGATGTAGGGGTCGGTCTTCGTTCCGGTGCCGACCTGCTGGATGATCGTGTTGGTCTTCAGGTTGACGATGGTCAGGAAGCCGGTGAATTCGTTCCAGGTTAGGGCGGCCAGGAAGGCACCGTTGGGGCTGATCGAGGACGACACGATGCGGCCGTTCAGCTCCGGCGCTCCGTTCGGCAGCGTCGCCTTCCCGTCCAGGACCACCGCCCTGGTGCCTATCGGGTTGATCCACTGCTGGGTCGGCAGCAGGATCCCGTTCGGAGTAGTCTGACCGACCTGCTCGTTTCCGAATCCGAGGTTGCCGCTCTGGGCCAGGGCGGCGGTAACGACCCCGCTGACCAGGGCCAGGGAGACGCCAGCGCCGGCTACCAGGCGCAGAGCGCGCCGGTGTTCGTGCCGCCACCGGACAGACATTAACTGTCGCATTACACCACTTCCATCTCTTCGACGGCCCTCTTCGGCCTCACCGTCCTTTTCCATGCAGATCAGCAACGGTGTCAGAAAAGGCTCCTGCGCCCTGCTTGCGGCGCGACCGATGGAAGATGAACGAAACCTGCCGGGAACCTTAAGGCTTGCTCAGAATGAGCGGGAATGGCTGTCAGATCGTGTCAAAACAGCCGTCGATGAGGAAGAGCGGATTGGTGACCTGGTTGTAATGCGGCCCTGTGACGGTCGGCGATCCGTTGACCGAGGCCGGCCCGTCGCCGTCGGCCGCATAGCAGCCATCCGTCTGGACGTCGACGTTGTACTTGGCGATCACCGGGTAGCCAGGCCCAGCCACGAGATAGGTGATCTCGCACAGCCACGTGCCCGATCCGTCCTGCACGTTGTCGATCGACCCGCCCTTCTGGCAGCTCGCGTGACTGTGCAGGCTGGCCGCCGAAACAGCTGGGTTGCCCTGCTCAGCCTGCTGGTACACGTAGAGGTTCGCGAACGTGTGGCCGATGGACTCCTGCAACCGCGAGGCGGTCAGGCCAGTCGAGCCGCAACCGGAAAGACCGAGTGCCAGGCAGGCAGCCACAGCCCCGACCGTGGCTGCGGCCCGTGCGCGCCGCCGGATCATGCTGCCACCCCGATCGCCCGCCGCCGGAACACGAGCCATGCGGCGCCAGAGCACACTACGAACCAGGCAGCGCACGTAACCAGCCCTTCCTGAAACGGCCCCAGGAACGCCGGCTGGGTCCAAAAGCCATGCCACGCCATGAAGGGCGTGCTCAGCAGCGCCGTCTGGCCCCAGGCCGGCAAATTAATGAGCGTCACGATCTGGAACAGCAGCGCAATCAGCACCGGGCCGCCGACGCCGACGACACTGTTGCGGCTGACGACCGACAGCAACGCGGCCAGCGCCGTGAATCCCAGCACCGGAGGAATCTCCGAAGCCCAGCTGGCGGCGACGAGCCAGCTGGCCTGACTGGCGGGCACGAGCTGGCCGCCAAGCCCGACCACCGGCTCGGTACCTGCAAGCAGCCCGGCGATCAGGTCGAAGACGGTCAGCAGCACCATTGCCACGACCGCGAACGTGATCGCGGCGAGGAGCTTCCCTGCGAACAGCTGACCGCGCGTGCGCGACCTCGTCAGGATCGTCTTCCAGGTACCGAAGTGATCGTCAGCTGAGAACATGTCGCCGGCCACCACTGCAGTCAGGACCGGCAGCACCCACTGACCGCCGAAGCCGAGTACGACCATCGGAAGCGCGAAACCCGATGCGTGTATCCACTGGCCGAATGGCGTGTCGCCGGGGGTTGCGCTCTGCAGATTCAGGCCCACGTATGCGAGGAAGGGCGTGATGACGCACAGCGCGATGATCGCCCGCACCCGGAACAGGCCGGTCAGCTTCGCGACCTCGACTCGCCATACCGTTAGCGCACCTGGCCGCCTGCCGCCGCTGGTTCGCTCCGCATACGCCGGCCACGATTCGGCGGCGAGAGTCATCGGCCCTCCTGGGTAGCAGCCTGGCGCCCCGGTAGTCGCAGCCACCGGATCGTTCCCGGTCCGCTCCTGGTTCCGGGCTCGTCTGTGGTTCCGGGCTCCGGTGCCTTCCCGACCTGCCCGATGCTCGGGGCACCGGTCAGCTGGAAGAAGAGCGATTCAAGCGGTGTGACGTCGAGTTCAAGCCCGCGCACGGCGACGCCGGCGCGGCCGAGATGCAGCACGTACTCGTCCAGGCGATCCTGTGCGGCAAACACTACGAGGCCGCCGTCGTCGTGGCCTGAGGCCTTCACGCCGCTGATGCCCCCGGCGGCCTCCAGCGCGGCGCTGTCATCGCTGGTTCGCAGCCGCCACACTGGATCTGGCGCGTCAGCGCGCATGGCATCGAGTCCCCCGGCGAAAACGGTCTTGCCGCGATGGAGCACGGTGACGCTGTCGCAGATCTCGTCGACCTGGTTCATGTCGTGACTGCTCAGGATTACCGTGACGCCATCCTGGGCGAGGCGCCGCAGCGCGGCGCGCAAGTCCCGGATCCCGGCCGGGTCCATGCCGTTGGTCGGCTCATCGACGATGAGCAGGCGGGGGCGCCGCAGCATCGCGGCGGCCAGCCCGAGCCGCTGACGCATCCCGAGGGAGTAGCCGCGTACCTTCTGGCGCCGTGCGGCACTTAGCCCGACCCGCTCGATGGCGGAATCGACAAGGCCAGCCGCGTCCCCGCCGTCGAGGCTCGCCAGCACGGCAAGATTCTGCCGCGCGCTGAGGTACGGATAGAACCGCGGAGTTTCGACGAAACCACCTACGCCGTCAAGCCAGCTAGGGCCCGCATCCGAGCGCGTGCGCCCGAACAGGCGCACGGAGCCCTCGTCGGGCAGCACCAGCCCGAACAATGCCGACAGGAGTGTCGTCTTGCCGGCGCCGTTCGGCCCGAGCAGGCCGTGGACGACGCCTGGGCTGACCACGAAGTCGACGGCGTCCAGAGCTGTAGTCTCGCCGAACCATTTCGTGACGCCGCGTGCTTCCACGGCCAATACCGGATCCGTCACGGCGACTAACGTAGGGGGCCAAGTTGACCATTAGAAGAACAGAGCTGGGCCAGTAAGGAACCTCCCCCGCGCACTCGTGGTCGGCCAGGTCCCGCCGTACCCTTGCTGCTATGGCCCGGATATCGCGTACCTCTACAGGCTGTTACTCGCGTTCATGCTCATCGATGTCGCGATCTTCGCGTACACCGAGACAGCCGGTGCCCGAATCAATGCCCACATCGGCCTGACGGCGCAGCAGATTGCCTGGACGGCGTTTGACGCCTTTCTGGTGTGGCGCGTCTGGCGGGGCGGCCGCGCGGTATGGGCGATTCTGTTCGGGCCTAACATCCTCGTACTCGGGCTGATGCTCATCGCCGCCGCTTGGAGCGCCTGCGCCAGCGCACTGTACGTTTTCGTGATTGCCCAGACCATCATCCTGGTGACCCCGGCTGTACGTCATCACGTCAGCCGGGTCACTGGCCTGCGGCCTGGCAGCTAGTCGAGATATTTGGCCAAAAAGTTATCGGCCAAATATTGCCGAAAACGCCCTTTTATGGTATAGTGTGCCTCAATAACACTAGCCTGGGGCGATGGACACCAGCCCGAGCTTTACCGCTCTGACAGCAGCTGCCGCCCGCGCGGCGCACCTGGTGGTCGACCAGCCGCCCTACATCTTCTCCGACACTGGTGCCGCTGCCATTCTCGGCGACCTTGCCGCCGGGCTGGTCAGGTACCACGAAGAGAACCCATCGCATCCGGTCCTGGCAACCGCACGCGGCCAGGTGCTGTGCCGCAGCAGGTATGCCGAAGCCCACCTCACGGCCGCGGCTGCCGCCGGAGTGCGCCAGTACGTGCTCCTGGGCGCAGGCCTCGATACCTTCGCATGCCGCTCCGCCCTTGCCGGGCAGCTCGCCGTCTGGGAGGTCGACCATCCCGCCACGCAGGCGTGGAAACGCGGCGCGCTTGCCTCAGCACATATCGGCGCCAGTGCGCGCGTTACCTTCATCCCCGCCGAGTTCGGGAGCGGCTCGCTGGCCCCTGCTCTGCAGGCTGGCAGTTTCGACTTCGGCCGGGCCGCCGTTATCAGCTGGCTGGGCGTCACGATGTACCTGGACGATCACGCCATCCGCGACACGCTCGCCGCGCTGTCCGGCTGCGCGCCCGGCACGGAACTGATCTTCGATTACATGCTGCCCGCCGGCCTGCGGGATGAGACGGCCGACAGCTATGTCAGGCAGGTCGCCGCGGCCGCAGCGGACCGGGGCGAGCCATGGCTCACCTTCGCAAGCCCTGCCGAGATAACCGCGTTGCTGGCCGAATTCGGCTTCACCGTCGCCGAGCATGTCCGGCAGCGCGACGCCATTCCGGCCGAGCTGTGGGAGAGGCTCGATGCGCTGCGCCCAGTAGAGCTGTCGGTGATCGCCCGGGCGACCCGCCAGGTGCGGTAGCGCAGTACAGTCGCCGAATGCAGTTTGAGCCGCGCCTGCGCCAGGGCATTCACGACGGCACCATCACGCTGGCGTTCCGCCGGTGGCGCCGATGCCAGGTCGTCGCAGGCCATCACTACCGCACCGGGATCGGCATGGCTCTGGCCGAGACCGTCGACGTTGTCGAGCCGGCGGACATCACGCTCGCGCAGGCGCGTGACGCCGGATTCGACTCGGCGCAGGCGCTCATCGATGACCTGCGCGGCGATCCGGCACTGCCGCTGTACCGCATCAGGTTCCGTCCGCTCGACGCGCCAGATCCGCGGGACGAGCTGGCGGCCAGCGCGATCTTGACCGATAGCGAGGCCGCTGCGATTGCCGCCCGGCTCGCGCGGATGGACCGGGCCAGCAAGCGCGGCCCGTGGACGGTGCAAGTGCTCACCACGATTGCAGGCCAGCCGGGCGTCTCGTCGGCGATACTCGCCCCGGAACTTGACTGGGAACGCGCTGACTTCAAGCTCCATGTCCGCCGCCTGAAGGAACTTGGCCTGACGATCAGCCTCGACGTCGGCTACCGGATCTCGCCGCGTGGCGCCGCCTACCTGGCCCGCCAGTAACCCCGGGGCGGCATCGGGCGCGCTGGCTAGTAGCCAGCGACTGGGTCGACGACTCCCATCAGCGGCTCGCCGGCCGCGAACCGCGCCACGTTGTCACGGATCCGGATTGCCAGCGGCCGCCTGACCATCTCCGGGGTGTCAGCCGTGTGCGGCGTAATGATGCACCGTTCGAGCGTCCAGAGCGGGTGATCGTCCGGCAACGGCTCGGGATCGGTCACGTCCAGCGCAGCGCCGCCGATTTCGCCACGCTCCAGCGCGGTCACCAGCGCGCCGGTATCTACATGCCCGCCGCGGGCGACGTTGACCAGCCAGCCGTCGGGCCGCATTGCCGCTAGCTGCCCCGTTCCTATGATCTTCTCGGTCTCCGGGGTCAGCGCCAGCGCCAGGAAGACGACCTTCGCGTCGGACAGCGCCACCGGCAGCATCTCGGTGGGCAGAGTCTCCCTCGCCCCCGGAACCGGCTCCAGGCGGCGGCGCACGACTGTCGCGTTAGCCCGGAACGGCGCGAGGAGCTCGAGCAGCTTCACCGTGATCCCGCCGCCGCCGAGGATGGTGACCGGCTCGTCGTACAGCGACTGACCGGCCGGCGGCCCCCACTTCCCAGCCTCGATCCGCGGGCGCAACGACCTCAGCCCGGCCAGGGCGAGCATCAGGGCGTGCTCGGCGACCGGTTCGGCATAGCTCTGCTTGGCGCAGGTCCAGATGCGGTCCGGGCCAAGGAGCCCGGCGGCGAGCACGAGCTCGACGCCCGCCGAAGAGAGCTGGACCCAGCGCGCCGCAGTGGCGTCGAGTGCACGGCGCAAGCCGTCGGTGTCCGGCGGCGATAGCCAGATCAGGGCATCAGCACGAGAATCTGCGTCGGCCGGCACGCCGCCGCCAGCGCGGACGGCCTCAGCGGCAAAGTTGCCGCGACCCGGGCCGATGGCAACACGCGGTGGAGTCACGCTGGCTGACACTAGCCCGGGGTCGCCACGCCCTCGGCGCGCATGGCTCGGCGCGCCAGCAGGAAGTAAAGGACGCCGCCAGCCAGCAGCCCGATGAAGACGCTCAAGTCGGAGCCGAGCGGCCCGCCGGCCCGGCTCGCTAGCGGCCCGACATATGGCGGGTAAGCGTTGAGCCACAGCGCGGCGCACACCATGCCGGCGACCTGAGCGATGACGGCCGGCCAGTGCACGCCGCCGTTCCTGTAGTACCTTCCGGTTCGCTCATTGAGCAGCCCGTGGTAGTCGTACCTGTTGCCGCGCAGCCAGCTGTCGACCAGGTAGATGGCGCACCACGGCCCGAGCCACACGATGATGAACAGCAGGAAGTCGGCGAGCAGCGTGTAGAAGTCCGAGGAAAACACGGCGTATCCGGCCAGGGCGCCGCAGATGAGAGCATCGATCGCCACGCACTGCAGCCGTTTCAGGCGCGGAACCAGGCTCTGCAGCGTCACACCCGAGGAATAAAGGTCCAGCGTGTTGATGGCGAACAGCTGGACGATGGCAAAGATCAGGTACGGCCAGACGAACCAGCCCGGGAATCCGGCTACCAGGCCGTTCGGGGTGGTCGCCGTAGGCACGCCGGTCGCGATCGCCGCGCCGAGGATCTCCAGCAGCGCCGACGGGATGGCGCCGCCAAGCGCCACGGCCAGCACGATCCGCTTCCTGTCCGCGTGACGCGGCAGGTAGCGAGAGTAATCGTTCGCGTTCTCGGTCCAGCCGAGGCCGCCTGCCGAGATCACCAGGGCGAGGAAGATAGTCAGGGCGCCCCAGCTCGCTCCGTGGGCCGGCAGGTGCAGGTTGACCTTCGGCACCGTCAGCACCGCCATCGCGGCGAACAGCACGACGAACGGCATCGCGAGCCAGCGCAGCACTCTGAGCACTGCCGCATGCCCGAGCAGCGGCAGCACCGCCTGGATCGCCACCGCGGCCACGATGAAGATGATCTTCGGTGCGATGCCGACGGCGAAGCCGGCCTTGGTCGCCAGCAAGATCGCGGCGAAGACGATCAGCGAGATGCCCTCGATCTCGAATCCGACCTGAGTGAGCCAGTTGAAGAACGACACCAGCCGGTTGCCGGTGGGCCCGAATGGCGCCCGGCTGATCCCGAAGGCCGTCGTACCCGCCGCCGGGCCCTGCAGGCTGGCCAGGCCGGTGAGGAGGTAAAAGAGGTTGCCGATCAGGATGACCACGACGGCCTGGGCGAAGGACAGCTTGAAGACCACGACGGCGATTGCGCCGTAGACGACGAATTCGACGTTCCAGACGGCGCCCGCCCACATCCAGAACAGGCCGCTCGGCTTGCCCCAGCGCTCAGCCGCCGGGACATGCTCGATGCCGCGTCGCTCAATCGTGGTGACCGAGGGCTCGGTACCTCCGCTGAGCCGGGAACCACCCGAACTCGCCACCGGCGGCCTCCCGCTAGTACGTTCGGTGCGCACAGCTGCAGGTCCGGCTGGCTGAACCGGCCCCCCGCGGTCCCAGTAAATCAAGGCGACTAATCCAGCTCGCGGGAGGCCGCCGGTGGCAGGCTTGCAGGCATGCCGCCCCTAGCCGATGGCGCCGGCTCGTACCCGTGAGCGACGAGGAGATTGCGCAGGCCCTGATCGGCCCCGTGGTGCCGCATAATGCGCCGATCACGCTGGCCGAGTACGATCACGGCTGGCCAGCGCTGTTCGCGCGCGAGGCCGGCCGGATCCGGGCGGCGCTGGGCAGCACGGCGATAGTCCTCGAGCACGCCGGCTCCACGTCGGTGCCAGGTCTTGCCGCTAAGCCGATCATCGACATCGTGCTCGCTGTGCCGGACTCGGCCGACGAGCCTGCCTACGTCCCTGCGCTGGAGGCGGCTGGCTACGTGCTGCGGGCGCGCGAGCCCGGCTGGTTCGAGCACCGCATGTTCAAGGGTCCGGACACCGACATCAACCTGCACGTGTTCACCGCCGGGGCGACCGAGATCGACAAGATGCTGCTATTTCGTGACTGGCTGCGCGCGAGCGATGCAGACCGGGACGCCTACCTTGACGTCAAGCGCGAGCTGGCGCAGCGCACCTGGCGCCATGTGCAGCACTACGCCGATGCGAAGAGCGCGATCGTCGAGCAGATCGTGGCCCGCGCCGCCGCGGCCCAGCTTCCGCGGCGCGCTGACCCGCCTAGTTGACCTTGCGCTCGAGGCCCTGCCAGTAAGGTTCGCGGAGCTTGAACTTCTGCAGCTTGCCGGTCGCGGTGCGCGGCAGCGCGTCCCGCAGCTCGATCGATGTGGGGCACTTAAAGTGCGACAGCCGGGACCGGCAGTGGCCGATCAAGTCAGCCTCGGTGGCGGCACGGGCTGACCGCAAGACGACCAGGGCCTTGACGGTCTCGCCCCACTTCGCATCCGGGACGCCGATGACCGCGGCCTCGGCCACCGCCGGGTGCTGGTACAGGCAGTCCTCCACCTCGATCGAGCTGACGTTCTCGCCGCCCGTGATGATGACGTCCTTCTTGCGGTCCGAGATCACCAGGTAGTCCCCCGCCTCGAGGTGGCCTCCGTCCCCGGTGTGGAACCAGCCGCCATCGAGCGCCTTCGCCGTCTCCTCGGGCTGCTCCCAGTACCCGGCGAACACGTGGTTCGACCTTGCCAGGACCTCTCCCTCGGAGTCGGTGCGGATCTGCACGCCGATCGCCGGCACGCCAGCCCGCGACTGCAGCCGCGCGCGCTCGACGGGAGGCAGGTCGTCCCACTCCGGCACCGCCCGGTTGATGGTCAGCAACGGCGCGGTCTCGGTCAGCCCGTAGATCTGGATGAACTCCCAGCCAAGCTCGGCCTCGACGCGCTCGATGGTCTTCGACGGCGGCGGCGCCCCGGCTACCACCATCCGCACGGTACCGCCACCGGGGATCTCCTGCCCCGCGGCCCTGCGGTCTGTCGCGGCGGTCAGGATCGCTGCGACAACGGCCGGTGCTCCGCACAGCAGCGTCACGCCATGGGTGTCGATCCGGCGCAGGATCTCCTCGCCGTCGACCTTGCGGACCACGACCTGCGGCACCCCCATGCCGGTGACCGCGTACGGCATGCCCCAGCCGTTGCAGTGGAACATCGGCAGCGTGTGCATGAACACGTCCCGGTCGGTCACCGCGGTGTGCCAGCCGAAGGTTGCCGCGTTCAGCCAGCAGTTCCGGTGCGTGAGCTGCACGCCCTTCGGGCGCGCAGTGGTACCGCTGGTGTAGTTGATGCTCGCGGTGGCGTCCTCGTCGGCCTGCCATGCGGCCGGCAGCGCACCATCGGCAGCGGGCGCGAACAGCTCGGCGTCGGCCGTCCCGTCCAGCACGATCCTGTGCTTGGCGCTGATGCCGCGCAGGCTCTCCTCCGACTCGGGATCGACCAGCAGGACCGACGCTCCCGAGTGGTCGATGACGTAGCCGATCTCGTCGGCGTTGAGCCGGTAGTTGACCGGTACCAGGATCCGACCGTAGGCACTAACACCGAAGAAGGAGACCAGGAACCGGGCCGCATTCGGGCTCACGATCGCGACCCGCTCGCCGTGGCCGACACCCATCGCGTCCAGGGCCAGCGCCATGCCGCGAGCGCGGCTCTCCAGCTCCCGGTAGGTCAGCGAGCCGAGCGAGCCGACCGTCCCCGGCTCGTCAAATACGGCCGTCCGCTCGCCGTAGACGGCCGCACCACGGCTGAGGTAGTCACCGATAGTGAGCGGCACCTTCATGAACGGCTCCTCGCGTCAGTTACTAGCTCTCCGAGCTACGTCGCTGAAGCCTTCATATCAGGATGACGGCGCGGCTGGCACGTCGCTGGGCAGCCGGATTAACGCATGGAGCGCCGGCCAGCTGACGCGGCCGCTCCTCGTGCGACGCCGCCGCACTGCGCGCGGCGATGGTGACCGGCACTGGGCGCGGCTGCCCCGCTGGCACTGCCACAAAGTCGGGCCGCCGCAGCACGAGCCACAGCGGGATTCCCGCCACAGCCAGGAAGAAGACGGCCATCAACGGGATGTTGAGCCAGAGCCAGTTCACGAGACTTCACCTCCTGGGAGCGTCGGCGCCCTTCGCCGGCGTCATCTCCAGGCTCGGTCCCGAACTTCTGAGTCAGTTCTGACTGCGGTTGGCCCCCGCCATGAAACTGCCGCCACGGGCAGGAGCCTGACGTCCGGCCGATGCTGTACTTCCATTCGATGAGGGCATCGGCGCCAGCGCTAGCGCGGTTATCAGCCATGATGGGGCGATGGATCTCCCGGTGATGCCGCCTGTCGCGCCCATGCTCGCCAAGTCCGTGAAGGAGATACCGGAGGGCGCGCTGAGCTATGAGCCGAAGTGGGATGGCTTCCGGTCGATCATCTTCCGCGACGGCGCCGAGGTGGAGATCGGCAGCCGCAACGAGCGGCCCATGACCAGGTACTTTCCGGAGGTCGTCGCGGCAGTGCTGGCGAACTTCCCGGACCGGTGCGTGATCGACGGCGAGATTGTCATCCCGGACGCCGAGGGCCGCCGGCTCGACTTCGAGGCACTGCTCCAGCGAATCCACCCCGCTGACAGCCGGGTCCGGCTGCTGGCCGCGCAGACTCCGGCCTCGTTCGTGGCTTTCGACCTGCTGGCGGTCGGCGACTCCGATTGCACGCGGCTGCCATTCGAACGCCGCCGAGCGCGGCTGGAAGAGGCCCTGGCGGCAGCCGCGCCGCCGGTGTACGTGACTCCGGCCACCTCCGACCGGGACATCGCCACCGGGTGGTTCAGCCAGTTCGAGGGCGCCGGGCTCGATGGGGTGGTGGCCAAGCCGCTTGATGGCACCTACCAGCCGGATAAGCGGGTCATGTTCAAGATCAAGCATGAGCGGACAGCGGATTGCGTGGTGGCTGGCTACCGGGTGCACAAGAGCGGGCCGGACGCGATCGGCTCGCTCCTGCTCGGCCTCTATGACGACGCCGGGCGCCTGGCCAGCGTCGGCGTCGTCGGCGCGTTCCCGATGGCCAGGCGCCGCGAGCTGTTCGCCGAGGTCCAGCCCCTCGTCACCAGCTTCGAGGGTCATCCCTGGAACTGGGCGGGCGCGCTGGAGCAAGAACACGTGCGGCACCCGCGGGAGGCAGAGGGCAGCAGGTGGAACGCCGGAAAGGACCTGTCCTTCGTGCCGCTGCGGCCCGAGCGAGTGGCCGAGGTCCGGTACGAGCACATGGAAGGCACCCGCTTCCGGCACACGGCCCAGTGGATCCGGTGGCGCGACGACCGTGATCCGGCCTCGTGCGGCTTTGACCAGCTCGAGGAGCCGGTGAACTTCAGCCTCGCCGACATCCTCCCGCCGGCCTAGACGCGGGCGGTGTCCAGGCGGAACCGCCAGGCGGCGCCGGCAACGAAGATGATCAGCCAGGCCAGGACGTTGACGACCCACGTCCAGTCGACGCCGTTACCGAGCATGGGGGTGTGCACCAGCTGATTGAGCCCGTACAGCGGAGTCCACTTGGCTATCTCCTGGACGACATGCGCGTACTGGCTGACCGGAATGAACAGGCCGCCGGCGAAGGACAGCAGCGCGAGGATCAGCCCCATGAGCTGCATGACGTTCTCGGCCGGCAGCAGATAGCCGATGAACAACCCGAACGCGGCGAACAGCAGCGACCCGATCCACACCGATACCCCGGTACCGATCCACAGCCCGACCGACATCGATGGCTTGTGCGTGACGATGCCCGCGATGTAAACCGCCGCCACTGAGCAGAAGCCGAGCACCAGCGCTGTCGCGATCTTGATGATGATGTACGCGGCCGGCGACAGCGGGGTCAGCCGCAGCTGCCTGCTCCAGCCCTGGGCGCGCTCGATGGAAACCATGGCGCCGCAGAACGTGGTCGCCAGGACGGCGCCGTACAGCGCGAGGCTGATCATGACGAATGCCGACACATTGCCGTTCCCGACCGACTGAGTGTCGTAGGTCTGGCCCGTGCCGAAGAGCAGGAAGAACACCACCGGAACGACGATCGCGATGATGACGGTGCGGCGGTTGCGAATCAGCCGGCGGATCTCCAGCTTCAGCGCCGTCAGGTTAAACCCGCCCAGCGCAGGCGGGCGGCGACCGCTCAGGTCAGGCGAGATGGTGGCAGGTGCGATACTCATCAGATTGCTCCCGTGCTCGTGACGTTGACCTCAGTGTCGTCGCCCGTGAGCGCGATGAACGCGTCCTCGATGCCACGGGCGGTGATCTCCAGATCCTTTGCCGCCGTGATTGTCAGCAGGTACCTCGCCGTTGCGTCGCTGTCGGTGGAGTGCACAAGTACGGTGTCGCCGCGCACCTCCACGGTGTCCGCTCCCGGTATCCCGCTCAGCATGGCCTCGGTAGCTCCGGGCAGCGTTGCCCGCACGGTTCGGCCGGCGGCCATGGCCTTGATCTCCGACGCCGTGCCGTCAGCCACGATCCGGCCGTGCCGCAGCAGCACGATGCGGTCAGCATAGGCGTCGGCCTCTTCCAGGTAGTGCGTGGCGAACAGTACGGTCCGACCTTGCTCGGCATCCTTGCGGATGGCCGCCCAGAAGTTGCGGCGGCCCTCGACGTCCATGCCAGTCGTCGGCTCGTCCAGGACGAGCAGCTCCGGATCGGAGAGCAGTGCCAGCGCGAACCGCAGCCGCTGCTGCTCGCCGCCCGAGCACTTACCGACCCGGCGATCGGCTATCTCGGTGATCCCCGCTCCGCTCAGAACCTCGCTGACCGTCTGGCTGCGCGCGAACAGGCTGGCTGTGTACTCGACGGTCTCGCCGACGGTCAGGTCCTTCAGCAGGCCACCGGTCTGCATGACCGCAGAGACCAGTCCGCGTGCGATGGCCTGGCGCGGCTGCATCCCGAGCACCGAAACCTGACCTGCGCTCGGCCGTGACAGGCCCAGGATGATGTCGATCGTCGAGGTCTTGCCCGCCCCGTTGGGTCCCAGGATCGCGACTATCTCGCCGGACTCCAGGCGCAGGTCAACGTTCCTGACCGCCTTGACATGCCCGAAGTTCTTGCTGATCCCCGTCAGTGCAACGGCCGGCGGCGTGCTGCCGGCTGGCCATTTTCCAGTCCGCGTATCTATAACCGTCATGGCTTCATAGTCCCAGCCGCTGGCAACCCGATAATCAACCGTCGGTCACGAACTTAGCGTGACACATGTCACGACCGGGCCGACAGCTGGCTGCGCCGCGTCTAGCGACGAACGGGCAGCGCGACCGCCGAGAAGCCGTCCGTACTGCTCCCGAAGTAGGTGAACGGGCTGACCGCCAGCGTCCGCGCGTCGACGACGTAGGCAGACGCAACCGCTCCGGCAAGGATCCGCTGGCCGCCTGGCAGCCAGATGGCCCAGAAGGCGTCCTCGGTCGCGTCAAGCGCGGTGCCAGGCACTATGCGGAGCGCGCCAGTGCTGGTGTCGATGATGGCCAGCAGCGACCTTCCGTTGCCTGAGCCGAGCCGTTCTGTCCTGACGAAGACCGCCAGCTGCCTGCCGCCGGGCGAGAATGCCGGTGCGCCGCTGGCAGCAAAGCCGTGGTGAAGCGGACTGCGGATCGTCAGTGTGGCGCCGGTCGCAGTGTTCGTGATTCGAAGCGAGTCGTCCCTGGCAAACTCCCGGCTCCTGGGTGCCCAGGCCAGCAGGCTGTAGTGGCCGCCTGGCGGCGTGTACACCCCGAAGATCCAGATGCCTGCGCCGAGAATCCGGACCTGGCCGGCCGCCGGATTCCATAGCCCTTCCCGCACGCTGGGTGCGGCGCCTCCGTGATCGACGCGTGACGCGACGATGATGCCGCCCGCTGCCTGGGTCGGCCTCCAGCCTGCGGTCAGGCCGGGCATGTACCAGCCGGCCGGGGCCCTGAGTACGACCGGGCGGCCAGCGCCGTCGGCGGGCAGTTCGAGTAGCGCGCGGCTGCTGCGCGCGATGTAGAGGTGCCGGTCGTCGATCGACGCGAAAACCGACTCGCCCCGCTGCAGGTAGCGGATCCTGCCGGTAGCGAGGTCGTACTCGCGGATCGGGGCCCGGTCCCGATAGGAGTCGGCCCAGTACAGCCGTCCGGCAGCGAAGACCAGGGGTGCTGACGCGCTGGCGTCGACCGCGGGTTCGGTCCGGAGCGCTCCGGTTGCCGGATTACCGACCATGAGGGACCCGTTGTCGATCCAGGCCAGCCGCACCGCAGGAAGTCCCGGCCTCAGCGCCTGAGATTTTGGGGCCGCGCCCGGCCGCTTGCCATCGCTCCCGCGCTTTGCCGCGCCGTGCCCGCCGCCACCTGCGATGACCCCGGCTGCCACCGCTCCGGTCAGCAAGAGGCTCAGCGCGATGCCAAACAGGCGCCTGCGTCTGCGCCGCCGTCTCGCCTCAGCGAAGAGCACTTGAATGTCCGGGCCAAGGGACGGCGGGCGAGGCGCCTCAACGACCGAGCCCGGTCCTAGTTCTTGGCACGTTTCGAGCATGGTACTACTATGACTAGCACCATGCTGGAAGTCAATCTCGACCGTGCGAACGCGCTTCCCCTACATGACCAGGTAGCCGCGCAGATCCGGCGCGCGATTGCCGACGGCGAGGCAGGCCCCGGTGACCGCCTGCCGCTAGCCAAGGACCTCGCGGCCGTACTAGGCGTCAATAAGAACACGGTGCTCCGGGCGCTGCACATGCTGCGCGATGAAGGCCTGCTGGAATTCCGGCGCGGCCGTGGCATCACCGTCGCGGGTTCACCAGAGCGGGGAGCAGTGCTCAGTCAAGTCCGCAACCTCTTGCTGTTCGCCAGGCAGCAAGGTTACGGACGCGACGAGATCATCCAGATGATCAGAGACCTGCCGGAGGACGCCTGACACTGACACCCCGGAGGACGCCAGGCACCGCTGTGACTAGCCGCCGAGGCTGCGCGCGAACCCCGGCGGAATAATCACATCGTCCCTGCCCAGGTCGTGCACCGAGGCCTTGCCGAGCCCGAGCAGCGCCGAATCTACCCCGTTCCTGAGGATGTCCAGGACGTTCTCCACGCCGGCCTGGCCGTTGGCCGCCAGACCCCACAGGTAGGCGCGCCCGATCATGACTGCGCGGGCGCCGAGCGCGAGCGCCTTGACCGCGTCGCCGCCGCGCCGGATGCCGCCGTCGAGCAGGACCTCGACCTGGCCGCCGACGGCGTCAGCGATCGCCGGCAGGGCCCGGATCGTGGCCGGCGTCCCGTCGAGGTTGTTGCCGCCGTGATTGGAGACCGAGATCGCGCTGACGCCGGCGTCGACGGCACGCTTGGCGTCATCGACTCTGGACACGCCCTTCAGCATGAACACCCCGCCCCACTCCTCGCGCAGCCAGGCGACGTCGTCCCAGCTCGGCGGGGGTGTCTGCATCCATTGGCCGTAGGCGCCGAAGAAGGTGGGCGGCTCATCTCCCGGCGCGGCCATGTTCGGCACGGTCAGCTGGGGCGGCCTCCCGGTCCGGGCGTATGCGGCCAGCCAGCGCGGCTTGCGGATCGCCTCGGGTGCATGCTGCAGGATCGTGCGCAGGTCAGTGCGCTGCGGGATCTGCGGGCTGCCCCAATCGCGGGAGTGCGAGAACGTCCAGTCGGCGGTGAGGATGAGGCCGACCGCGCCCGCTGCCCGGGCGCGATCGACGCGAGCCGCGATCTGGTCCCGGCTGCCGCACCAGTAGACCTGGAAGAACGTCTGCGGATTGGCCGCAACGACATCCTCGACAGGCTTGCTCGCGAACGAGCTCAGTCCCATGGCGGTCCCGCGAGCCGCGGCCGCGCGCGCCACCGCGACCTCGCCATCCGGGTGCACGGCCTGGACGCCAGTCGGCGAGATGATGACCGGCAGCGAGATCGGCTGGCCCAGCACGGTCGTCGCCAGCTCGCGCTGCGCCGGGTTGCCCGCTACGTGCGGCGCGAACCCGAGCTCGGAGAACGCCTGGACGTTGTCCTCCAGAGTCTGGCCGCGCTCGGAGCCGGCGAGCAGTGCCCCGTACACCGAGGCGGGGAGTCGCTTGCGCGCGCGCCGCTGCGCCACTGCGACCGACTCGAACCAGGCGTTCCCCATGTGGCCTCAGCCCTTTCGTTTCCGACTGCGCGGCCCGCCGGACGACAGCGGGCGCACCGAGATCGCCGGCCGGACCGGCACGATCGTCCGCTCGCGCAGGCAGCCAGCCCAGACTCCGGCGCCGTAGCAGACGTCGTCGGCGATGTGCGCGAGGCTGAATCGCACCGGGTCCAGCTCAGGCTTCCGTTCGGCGTAGGCGGTGAGCGCCGGGCCGAGCAGGAGCGACGCGGCCGCGGCCCGGCGGCCGAGCCGGCCGGCGGCGGACTTCCCGCCCGGTCTGGCCAGCCCGAGCAGCAGCACGGGCCCGGCGAACTGAGTGGCATACCGGCCGACGCCGAGCCAGGTCTGATGGACCGCGGTCAGTGTCGCGGCAGGCGCGCCGTCCGCGGGCACGCCAGCCCGGCGGACCGCGCTGGTGATGTCGAACCAGGCCGCGACCAGTGCTGCGACCGTCACTACCGGACGGCGGGCGAGCAGCGCGGCCACAGTGATCGCGGGCCAGGGCTGCAGCACGAGCGGAGCCAGGTTCGCCGGGTGGCGGCGGGCTAGGGGCGCCGCCGAGGTGCCGTAGCAGAACCGCCGTCCGAGCAGGCCGGTCCAGCTCGCTGGCCCCTCGTGTGGCACCTGAACCGCAGGCTCGTACCTGATCCGCCAGCCCGCGTCGTGCAGCCGCCAGACCAGGTCGACGTCCTCGCCGAAGCGGAGGCCAGGGTCAAAGGGGTCGCGCCCGGCCGCCACAGCATCCAGCGCGGCGCGGCGCACCAGCAAGGCGGCGGTCGGCACGTAGGAGACCCGGCTGGACGGCTGGACCCGGGCCGGGCGCGGGCCGAGATCGAGGCTGCCGCCAACGGCTGCATACCGGGCGGCGCGCGAGGCACCGGGGCCGATCCCGGACGCGACGATCCGGGGCGCGACCGCGCCAACGAGCGGGTCGGCGAAATGCGCGGCAAGCTCGTTAACCCAGCCGGGTGGCGGAGTGCAGTCGCTGTCCAGGAATGCGATCAGCTCGGTGCCGATCCCTGCCAGCCCGGTGTTGCGCGCGGCAGCCGGGCCCCCGCTGGCCGCCCGGCGCCTGAGGGCCGCGCCGTGGCGGGCGGCGATCGCTGCAACCGCGCCCGGGTCAGCTGAGCCGTCGTCGATCACGACGACGGGGTGCTCAGCACCGACGGCAGTCAGGCAGCGCTCCAGCAACTCCGCGCGATCCCGGACCGGGATGATCACCGTGACGCTAGCTGCTGCGTCGGCCGCGGCGTCAGACGGCACCGGGTGCGCCAGGCCACCGTCGGTGAGCCGGCGGGCGAGCTGCCCGGCCGCCGCCGATCGGACCGGACCGTTCTGCAATTCGGCAAGTGCGGCCGCGCCAGCTGCAGTCAGCCGCATGATCCTGCTCGGCGATCCGCCGAACAGCGAACCGTCGCTGAGCTGCTTGGTATCGGCGTCGAGGTCGACGCGGAAACCGGCCGGTGTTGCCGGTGCTGCCCGGGGCGCGGTCACAGTGCCAGGCCGCCATCCACCGGCACGACGGCTCCGGTCATCCCGCTGCTCTCCGGCCCGGCCAGGAAGGCCAGCACGACTGCGATCTCGGCCGCGTCAAGCAGCCGCCCGGCCGGCTGCTGAGCGGCGAACTCGTGCGGGCTGCCCAGCTCGTAGAGCCGCGCACTGGCCGCGAGGATGGAAGTGTCGGTCGAGCCGGGGCTGACCGCGTTCGCGGTCACGCCGGTGGGGCCGAGCTCGACCGCGAGGGCCCGGATCAGGCCCGTGACGCCGGCCTTCGCCGCGCAGTACGCGGTGAGCTTTGGCAGCCCGCGGGAAGCGGCCGCCGACGCCACGGCCAGGAACCGGCCGCTGCGCGGTGCGGGCCGCCGCAACAGCGCGGGCACTGCGACCCGGGCAAGGTTGAGTACGCCGCCCAGGTTGACGTCGAGCACTGCCTGCTCCTCATCGGCGGGAACCTCCCACTGCGGAGCTCCCCCGGCGATAACGCCGGCACAGGCAATCGCAGCATCCAGTCCGCCCCACCGGGACTCGGCCGCAGCCACTGCCTCCGCCAGCGCGTCTACATCCCGGACGTCGGCGATGAACGACGCGATCCGGCTTGCGTCGCCAGCCAGGCCGGCTGCCTCGCTCACGACGGCTTCTAGCTCGGCCTTGCTGGCCAGCGGATACGGGATCGCCGCGTCGTCCTCAGTTACGTCGAGTGCGAGCACCGACCAGCCCGCGGCGGCGAGCGCCCGGACAGTCGCGGCGCCGATGCCGCGGCCGGCGCCGGTCACCAGGGCCACGCGGCCGCTCTGGCCGCCTGCCGCAGGCATGGGTTACCGCATAACTGGCGGCGCGAAACCCGCCAGCGGGCTCTGGTCGCAGGCACGGTCCGGCACGGCCCGCTGGTCCGGCGCGCCTTCCCTGACAGCTGGCCGCGGGCCGATCGACACTGGCACAGGCTGCCGCGACCTGGGCGCGACGCGGTGCGAATGATCCACCGACGACCGCGGCGCAGCCGCCGGATCAGCGGTCGCGAGCGCCGCCTCACCGAAGCCACGCACGCACTCGGGGTCCGGGCCGTCCAATGGCAGCCCGGTGAAGAACTTGGCGGCCATGCACCCGCCCTGGCAGGCATCGAACGCCGAGCAGGACGTGCAGGCACCGCCCGACTGGGGACGGCGCAGGTCGGTGAAGAGCTCCGAGCTCCGCCAGACCTCGCTGAACCCGCCGCTGCCGCGGACGTTCCCGGCCAGGAAGGCGTCATGAATGGCGAACGGGCAGGCATACACGTCGCCCACCGGGTCGATCAGGCAGACCACTCGCCCTGCACCGCACATGTTGAGACCCGGCAGCCCGGCGCCGTACCCGGCCAGGTGGAAGAAGGAGTCACCGGTCAGCACGTTCTCGCCGTGGCCCACGAGCCAGTCATAGAGCTCGCGCTGCTGGCCGGCGGTCGGGTGCAGCTCGTTCCAGACGTCCGCGCCCCGGCCGGACGGCCGGAGCCTCGTGATCCGCAGCTGCGCGCCGAAGCTGTCCGCGATGGCCTTCAACGCGTCCAGCTCGGCGATGTTGTGGCGGGTCATGACGACGGAGATCTTGAAGCCGGCGAACCCGGCGTCGGCCAGGTTGCGCATGGCGCGCATCGCCATCTCGAACGAGCCGCGGCCGCGGACGGCGTCGTTCACCTCGGCCGTCGCGCCGTCGAGGGAGATCTGCACGTCGATGTAGTCGCTCCCGGCCAGCTTCCTGGCGACGTCCGGAGTGATCCGCAGGCCGTTGGTGGAGAATTTCACCCCGACGTGGTGCGCGGTGGCGTAGTCGACGAGCTCCCAGAAGTCAGGCCGCACCGTCGGCTCGCCGCCGCCGATGTTCACGTAGAAGACCTGCATCTTCTCGAATTCATCAATCAGCCGCTTGCACTCGGCCGTGCTCAGCTCGCGCGGGTCCCGGCGGCCTGAGCTGGACAGGCAGTGCACGCAGGACAGGTTGCAGGCGTACGTCAGCTCCCAGGTGAGGCAGATCGGCGCGTCGAGGCCATACCGGAATTCCTCGACCAGGGGCGCGGCGGTCACCGTCATGAGCGCGTCCTCCCGCGGATCATCTGGCTTGCGGCCAGCGTGGCCAGCGCCCTGGCGTACGCGGGCAGCTCGGCCCGCCCGATGCCGGCCTCAGCGCAGGCAGCGCGCGCGCTCGGCTGCGCACCGAGTGAGCGCACCACCGTGAGCAGCGCCGGGCTCTTCAGGAACGACAGCCGCCGCGTGCCGAAGTGATAGAGCAGCGCGCCGAAGCGCTCGGGCCGGACCGACACCTGCGGATGCAGCTCCCAGGCAGCGTCGATGTCGAACGCAGCAGCCTCCGCGGCCGTCTCCCCGCGGGTGTCGTTGCCGGAAGCCTGCGTCTTAGTAGACACCGCACATGCCGTCGATGGAGATCTCCTCGACCAGCAGGTCAGCGGCGACGACCTCGTCGGTCTCGGCTGCCGTGACGTCGGCAGCAGTTCCGGCGGTCTCCTCGGCCGGGCGCTCGAGCAGCTCGGTAGCGCTTTCTTGCATGTGACGCTCCTTAGTTTCGGCACCGCGCGACGAATAGGAGTAACGTTAATCGGCATCAGGTGACAAAATCAAGTCATGGGAGGAACGGGCTAGCCCGATGCAAGCCGCCGACCGCATGCCAGCCGTCGACCAGGCGCCAGGCGCCGACCATCCGCCAGCGGCCGGCGGGCGCGGGCGCCGTGGGCGTCCGCCGGGCACCAGTGCTCGCGAGCTCGAGCTCGTCTCCCTGCGCCTGTTCAGCGAGAACGGCTTCGAAGACACCACCGTCGAGCGCATCGCTGCCGCCGCCGGGGTCAGCAAGCGCACCTTCTTCCGGTACTTCGACTCGAAAGCCGATGTGCTGTGGCATGCATTTGACGGCGAGGTGCGCGCGCTGCGTAGTGCATTTGCCGCCGTTCCCGGTCATATTGCACTGATGGATGCAATCCGCCAGGTGGTCGTCGGCGTCAACCAGTACCGGGCTGAAGACGTGCCCGAACTGCGGACCAGGATGAACCTGATCGGGTCGGTGCCAGCCCTGCAGGCGAGCGCGGCCCAGCACTATGACGCATGGGAACGGGCGGTCACCGAGTTCGCGGCCGGGCGCCTTGGCCAGCCGGCTGGCTCGCTGTATCCGCTGGCCGTGGGCCGGGCCACGCTCGCCGTCTGCCGGTCGGCCTACGACCGATGGGCCGAGCGCGCTGACGCCGACCTGACCGTCTACCTGGAGCTGGCGCTGCGCGCTCTCGGCGCCGGCTTTGACCCCTATCAGCTCCCGGCAGCAGAGCCGGGCGGCGACGGGCGGCCGGCATGACCGTCATCCTGTCGCGCCCGTCACAGGCCGACGCGGCCGAGTTCATCGCAGCGGCGCGGGCCAGTGCAGCTCACCTGGACCCGTGGATCGCCGCACCTGACACGGCTGAATGGTTCATCGCGTACCTGGCCAGGGCCGCTCGCGAGGACCAGGCCAGCTACCTGATCAGGCACCGCGACTGCGGCGGGCTGATCGGTTGCGCGAATATCAACAACATCGTGCGCGGCGCGCTGCAGTCGGGCTACCTGGGTTATGCCGCCTTCGCCTCGCACACTGGCCGCGGCCTGATGACGGCCGGGCTGACAGCCGTCATCTCCGATGCGTTCGCTGCCCTCGGGCTGCACCGCCTGGAAGCGAACATCCAGCCAGGCAATGCGCGGTCGCTCGCGATCGTCCGGCGGCTCGGCTTCAAGCGCGAGGGCTTCTCGCCGCGTTACCTGCTGATCGACGGCGAGTGGCGTGATCATGAGCGCTGGGCAATGCTGTCCGACGACTGGGATCCGACGTCGCGGCAGACCTAACGACGGTGATCCTTTCTGATGGAGAGTTGGCGTCTCATGCGGACGCGAAGTCTTCCTCGAAAAGGATCATGGGTGCGGGCCGCCTCGTTCCCGGCCCTTAAGGTAATGGGGTTTGGTTGTCGATCGGAGGCTGGCAGCATGACTGACCCTGGGGTATCGGCGGACGCCCGGCTCGTGCACGCCGGCACCGAGCGCCGGCCCGGCGAGCCGGTCGTGCAGCCGCCGGTGCTGGCCAGCATCCTCGTGTCCGCCGGGGAGCCGAGCGCAGGCGACTACGGCCGCGGCGGCAACGCGACCTGGACCGCGCTGGAGCAGGCGCTCGGGGCGATCGAGGAAGCCGAGGCAGTGGTGTTCAGCTCCGGCCAGGCCGCGTCGATGGCGCTGATGCTCGCGCTGGCGCGCGGCCGGGATGCGATCCTGCTGCCCGGCGACGGCTACTACAACGCCAGGGTGCTAGCGGACCGGCTGCGACCGCATGGCGCGGCTCCGGTCCTGGTCGACCTGCAGGATCTGGCTGCGGTCGAGCGCGCGCTGACCGCGGCCGAGGGCGGCGCGGTGCTGTGGGCCGAGACGCCGACCAATCCGCTGCTGCGCGTCGCTGACCTGGTCGCGCTCGGCCGCCTCGCCGCAGCCGCGGGCGCGCCGATGATCGTGGACAACACAGTCGCGACCGGCCTGCTGCAGCAGCCGCTGGATCTCGGCGCGGCGGCTTCGCTGTGCTCGCTGACCAAGTCGGCGTCCGGGCATTCCGACGTGATCCTCGGCGCTGTGATGACGCGCGATCCCGCGCTTGCCGAGGACCTGCGCAGCTGGCGGTCGGTTGGCGGGGGCATTGCCGGGCCGACTGAGAGCTGGCTGGCGATCCGCGGGCTGAAGACGCTGCCGCTGCGCATCGAGCGGCAGTCGGCGACTGCGCTGGCACTCGCCCGGCACCTCGCGTCGCATCCGCGCGTCCGGGCCGTGCACTATCCGGGAGTGAACGCCGACACGCTCGCCGTCGCCAGCGCGCAGATGCCGCGCGGCTTCGGGCCGCTCCTGTCGTTCGAGCTGGACGGCAGTGCGGCGGACGCGGATGCGGTCGTCGCGGCGGCGCGGCTGATCCTGCCGGCCACCAGCTTCGGTGGCGTCGAATCGACCTGGGAGCGGCGCGGCCGCTGGGCGGGCGAGACCGCGCCCGAATCGCTGATCAGGCTGTCGGCGGGGATCGAGCCGGCCGCGGACCTGGCCGGCGACATCGATCAGGCACTCGGCCGGCCCTGACCCGCAGCAGTCAGGCGGCAATCGGGCACGATGGCGGCGTGGCCGACTACACGGGCTTCGCGCGGTTTTACGACCGGATCATGGGCGATCGCGACGACGAGATAGCCCGCATTCGTGCGTACATCAGCAGGTACCTGCCGGGCGCACGGTCGCTGCTCGAACTCGGGTGCGGGACCGGGGCGCTGCTCGCGGGCCTCTCGCCGGAGCTGTCGGTCACCGGCATCGACCGGTCGCCCGAGATGCTGGCGGTCGCCGCGCACACCGTGCCCGCGGCGCGACTGCTGCAGGGTGATATCACCGCGTTCAGCCTGCCGGACCGGTTCGACGTCGTCATCTGCATGTTCGACACGCTCAATCACGTGCAGACGCTGGCCGGCTGGCTGTCGCTGTTCCGCTGCGCGCATGAGCACCTGGCCGACGGCGGCCTGTTCATCTTCGACGTGAACACGGCCGGGCGGCTGCGGCGCCTTGACGGCGCGCCGCCCTACCTCGATGAATTCGACGGGAACGTGGTGGTCATGACAGTGCGGTCGGCCGGCGAGTCGCTGTCACTGTGGCGAACCATGATCTTTGAGCACCAGCAGCACGACGCCTACCGGCTGCATGACGAGCAGATCTACGAGCTGACTGTGCCGCTGGACCAGATCCGCGGCGGGCTTGCGGACCGATTCGAGTCGCTGCACGAGGCGAGCCTGGACGGCAGCCCGGTCAGCGACGACTCAGACCGGGTGTTCTTCGCCTACCGCCGCCGGGGTGCTGGTGGCGCGGCGTTCGCAGCTCAGCATGCGCCGCCCTGACGCTCCCTCACCGCGCGCAAGAGCTTCGTCATCGTGGCTGAGAACTGCTCCCGCTCCGCTGCCGACAGCCCGGCGAAGATCTCCGCCATCGCGCTCAGCCGCGGACCCAGCCCTTCCTCGGCCTCGCGCGCGCCCTCGGGCGACAGCTCGATCAGGGTCGCCCTCCGGTCAGTGGGGTGCGGGCGGCGGACGACCAGCTGTGCCTCTTCCAGCGCGTCCACGAGCGCCGTCATGTTGCGCGGCGTCGCGCCGAGCTGGGTGCCCAGATCGCGCATGATGGCAGGTCCGCCGCAATGCAGGGCCTGCAGCAGCCGTAGCCGCGCAAAGTTGATGCCGTCGCAGGTCCGCGTCTCCATCCAGCGCAGGAAGCTGGCGGAGAAGCGCGCGGTCTGGGCGACAAGGATGGTCTGGGCCTCCGCTTCGCTTCGGCCCGCCAGGCTCACCTCGCCGGCGCACTCGAAGCCGGTCTCGGGTGGCAGGCTCGCTTCGCCGGCGCACTCGATGCCGAACTCGGCCGCCATGGCATCCTGGCCACCAGCCTCGGCGCTACTGGCGAAGCCAGCCTCGAGGTCCTGGCCCATCTCGTGCTCTTCTCCTGCCTGGTCCTGCGCTGACCTGGCCGTCCTCATGATACGAGCCTACTTCGGTTGACACTATTATTCCGCCCGGTACTATTACCCGAAGTGACAGTTAAGTGTTCAACAACTACTCGGTTCCGAATCGAGGCACAACGATGACGAATGCAGATAGTAACCAGCCGACACCAGCGAGCTCGACGGCGAACCCTTATGCCGGCCCGGCGAGCTTCCAGCTCGACCCCGCGGGCTCGGCAGTCTCGATCAGCCACAAGACCTTTTGGGGCCTCGCCAAGGTACGAGGCTCCTTTTCCAAGCTCAGCGGGTCAGCCGAGATTCTGGCAGACGGCTCGGCTCGGGGCCGCTTCGAGATCGACGCGGCGTCCATCGACACCAAGAACGCTCAGCGTGACAAGCATCTGAAGTCCGCCGACTTCTTCAACGCGGCAGACCACCCGCAGATCGTGGTGGACCTGACGCAAGCCGCAGCACAGGGCAGCGATCGCGTGGCGACTACTGGGACGCTGACCGCGGCCGGTCAGACCCGGCCTCTGTCGCTGACCGCAACCATCAGCGAGGCCACCGGGCAGGCAATCACCCTCCGCGCTGAGGCCGACATCGATCGGGCTGACTTCGGAATGGGCTGGAACCGGCTCGGCATGATCAGCGGCCCAGCGCACGTCAGCGTCGTCGCCCGGTACGTCAGGACGCCGGCATGAAGCTTCAGGTCATCGTGGGAAGCACCCGGCCCACCAGGGCAGCGGACAAAGTAGTGCCCTGGGTTGTCAATCGGGCGGCCCTGCATGAGGCATTCGAGACTGAGGTGATTGACCTCCGGGACTGGCAGCTACCCATGTTCGGCGAGCACATGGGCAGCATCGGCGACCCGACCGATCCGTCATACTCCGACCAGATCGTGCGGCAGTGGAACCGGAAGATTGGCGAAGCCGACGCCTACCTCGTGATCACGCCGGAGTACAACCACAGCGTTCCCGGCGAGCTGAAGAACGCCATTGACAGCGTGTTCGTCTCGTTCGCCTTCCGGAACAAGCCGATGGCAATGGTCGGCTACAGCGGCGGGATCGGCGGCGGCATCCGCGCGATCGAGCACCTGGCCCAGATCGCGGTCGAGGTGGAGGCCGCACCGCTGCGGAGCACCGTCGTGCTGCCCTTCGTCGAGAAGGCCTTCACCGATGACGGTGAGCCAGCCGACCGGGCGACCGAGGTCAGCCTGCAGATCCTGCTCGAGGACCTGGCGTGGTGGGCTGCCGCGCTGAGCAACGCGCGCGCTGCGGGCGAGCTCCTGCCCGGCAAGATCAGGGCCCGGATGGCGGCGACGGCGGCGCCGGCCCGCTAGCCGGTCCGCGCCGGCGCGCCCGCGCGGAAGGTCCGCCGGTAGGCATCCGGCGTCGTCGCCCGCCAGGCGCGGAAGTGATGGCGGAACGTGGCCGCGTTCCCGAACCCGGCCCGTTCCGCGATCACGTCCACGGTCTCGTCGGTGTCCTCGAGCAACTGCTGGGCGAACAGGACCCGCTGACCGGTCAGCCACCGCAGCGGCGTCGTCCCGGTCTCGTGCACGAACCGCCGCGCGAAAGTCCGGGGCGACATCGCCGCGAGGCTGGCCACTTCGGCCACAGTGACGGGCCGGTCCAGGTTCCGCTGCATCCACTCGATGACATCGCTGAGCGCGTCACCGGCCGGCTCGGCGACTGGTCGCTCGATGAACTGTGCCTGGCCGCCGTCGCGGTGCGGCGGCACGACCATCCGGCGCGCGATGGCGTTGGCCACGCGACTGCCCTGCTCCGTGCGAACCAGGTAGAGGCAGGCGTCGATGCCCGCCGCCGTCCCGGCGCTGGTGATCACCGGCTCGTCATCGACGTACAGCACGGACGGATCCACCTTCGCGGCCGGGTACATCCGCGCGAGCCTGTCGGCATGCCGCCAGTGCGTCGTGCAGTGTCGGCCGTCCAGCAGCCCGGCCGCACCCAGCACGAACGCGCCAGTGCACACGCTGAGCACCCGGCTGCCGCGATCGATCGCGCGGCGCAGGGCGGTGAGCAGCGGCTCGGGCCACTCTTCCCGGCGGCAGCGCAGGTCTCCGCTGGCCGGCACGACAATCAGGTCAGCGGTGTCGAGCCGGTCCAGGCCGAAGCTCGTCTCCAGGCTGAAGCCAGCCTCCGATCGCAACGGGCCTGGCTCGCCGGCCACGACCGCGAAGTCATAGCGAGGCAGTCCCTCGCTGGTCCGGTCGGTGCCGAACACCTCGCAGACGACGCCCAATTCGAACGGCGCAAAGCCGTCCAGCACCACGACTGCCACGTTTTTCAGCATGCCTTTATTGTGCACGACCTATTGGCAGGATGTTAAGGGCAAGTGGCACTCCTGCCACTGTTGATTCTCGCGCCCGTCAATCAGGCTAGATGCATGAACCTTTCAGCTCACCAGCCGGCCGGTCGCATCCGCGGACTCGCACGCAGGATCTGTGCCGTCATCGCCGAATGCAACTACGCCCAGCAGCGGATGGCTGAGCTGAGCACGGCGCCCGACCGCTACCTGTTCGACCCCGACGCTGCGCCAGCGACATACACAGAGTTCCTGTACCGGACATCCGGTGTGCTGCGGCACGAGCCGTCGGCCCGCGCCCGGGCCCGCGCCTTCCGGTGACCGCCGAATGGATGCCGTCGGCCCTGCTAGACGGCCGATGGCTCTAGGAAGTCGCTGAACTCACTCAGCAGTGCGGCCTTGGAGCGCGCCCCGATCACCTGCTTTACGACGTCCCCGTCAGCGAACAGGCTGATGGTCGGCACGTGCAGGATCCCGTACCGGCGAACGGTTGCGGGATTCTCGTCGACGTTAACCTTTACCAGGTCGATCGAGTCGGCGTGATCGGCCGCGATCGAGTCGAGCACCGGCGCCACCATCCGGCACGGCCCGCACCACTCGGCCCAGTACTCGACAATCACGGGCCGGCGGCTGGCCAGTACCTCGGCCTCGAAGCTCTCATCGGTGACAACCCTCGCGCTACTCATCAGTGCCCTCCCTGCTTTTTCGTGCCATCCCGCTAGCCGGTCAGCCGGAGCGCGGCGCATTGCTCACCGTCTCCGTGCTCGCACACTCTGACGAGCTGCCGGAGCCGGCATCGCTGCTGCATGAGCTCCCTGATCTGGGCGTCGATCGCGGCGAGCTTTGCCTGCGCAGCCGCGGCGATGTCCTGCGTCGACGGCGACTCGGCCGGACCGAGCAGCTCCCCGATCTCCGCCAGGGTGAACCCGAACTGGCGGGCCCGCCGGATGAACACCAGCCGCCAGCGGTCGGCCTCGGAGTACTCGCGGTACCCCGAGCCGCTGCGCTCGGGCTGCGCCAGCAGGCCGCGCCGCTGATAGAAGCGCACGGTCTCGACGCTGACCCCCTCAGCCGCAGCCAGCTT
>CAWGJS010000003.1:0-121083 GCA_963822955.1 uncultured Actinomycetota bacterium
GGCTACCTCGATGATCCGGTGGCAACGAAGGAGGCCATCGACGCCGACGGCTGGCTGCACACCGGTGATGTCGGCTGGCTGGACGCCGAGGGCAATCTCACGATCACCGACCGGCTCAAGGACATGTATATCTGCGGCGGGTTCAACGTCTACCCCGCTGAGGTGGAGCAGGTGCTGGCCCGTCTCGATGGCGTGGCAGAGTCGGCGGTGATCGGCATCCCCGACGCGCGGCTGGGAGAAGTCGGCAAGGCATTCGTCGTGATCAGGCCCGGCTTGCAGCTAACCGAGAGCGAGGTGGTCGCGCACTGCCGCGAGCGCCTGGCGAACTATAAGGTGCCACGGCAGGTGGAGTTCCGGGCGCAACTGCCCCGCAACCCGGCTGGCAAGCCGCTGAAGCGGCTGCTGAGGGAGGAGTCGGCATGACGGAGCACGCATCCGGCAACGGAGCTAGCCCCGAGCACAGCAGTGCAGGCCACGAGCACAGCGGGGCGAGCCAAGAGGACGTGGTCCGCTACGAAGTCCGCGGCCAGACGGCAGTGATCACGCTGAACCGGCCGCGTTACCGTAACGCTCAGAATTCGGCGATGACGTACGCGCTGGACGCGGCGTTCACCGCAGCCGTCAACGACGACGCCGTGGCCGTGATCGTGCTCGCGGGCGAGGGCGACCACTTCTCTGCTGGCCATGACATTGGCACGCCGGGCCGCGACATCGACGTCTCCTTCGAGCGCAGGGCTGTCATGTGGTGGGACCACGTGGGCAGGCAGGGGGCCGACAACCGCTACGCCCGCGAGATGGAGGTCTACCTCGGCATGTGCCGTCGCTGGCGGGAGATTCCCAAGCCGACGATCGCCATGGTGCAGGGAGCCTGCATCGCCGGCGGCCTGATGCTCGCCTGGATCTGCGACCTGATCGTCGCGTCCGACGACGCGTTCTTCGCGGACCCGGTCGTGCGGATGGGTATCCCTGGCGTCGAGTACTTCGCACATCCGTGGGTGGTGGGACCGCGCTTCGCCAAGGAAATGCTGTTCACCGGGGACCGGTTCACCGCCGCGCGCGCCTACGAGCTCGGCATGGTCAGCCGCGTGGTGCCGCGGGGCGAGCTCGCCGAGACCACGTTCGCGCTGGCGGACCGTATCGCGGCGATGCCAGCGTTCGGCCTGGCACTTGCCAAGCGCGCGGTCAACCAGTGCGAGGACCAGATGGGCATGCGCAACGGCATGGACTCGGTCTTCGGCCTGCACCACGTCGCGCACGCCCACAACGCCGAGATCGGCGCCGACTCGCTGGCCGGGATGGATGCCCGCTCGATGAAGAAGGCCTCAGGGTGAACCTGGACTTCGATCCTGCGCTGCAGCAGTTCCGCGCCGAGGTCGCCGGGTGGCTGGCTGAGCACGCTCCCGCCGAGCCGCTCCCGTCGGTGGATACCGTCGAGGGATTCGCGCAGCACCGCGAGTGGGAAGCGCGGCTCGCCGACGCCCGGCTGGCGGCTGTGTCCTGGCCGGCCAGCTATGGCGGCCGCGATGCCTCGCTGCTGGAATGGCTGGTCTTCGAGGAGGAGTATCACGCCGCGAACGGCCCGGTCCGGGTCGGGCAGAACGGCCTCTTCGTGCTGGCGCCCACCCTGTTCGCGCACGGGACCGACGAGCAGCGGGCGCGGATCCTGCCGCCGATGGCGCGAGCCGACGAGGTGTGGGCACAGGCCTGGTCCGAGCCGGGAGCGGGCAGCGACCTGGCTGCGATCAGGTCACGCGCCGTGCGGACGGCCGGCGGCTGGCTCCTTTCGGGTGCGAAGACATGGAGCTCGCGAGCCGTCTTCGCGGACCGCGCGTTCGGGCTCTTCCGTTCCGATCCTGAGGCTGAGCGGCATCGCGGGCTCACCTACCTGATGTTCGATCTTCGCGGCAGCGGCGTGACGGTGCGCCCGATCCTGCAGCTCGACGGCGAGGCCGGGTTCGCCGAGATCTTCCTCGACGAAGTGTTCGTGCCGGACGCCGACGTCGTCGGAGCGCCGGGCAACGGGTGGCAGGTTGCGATGAGCTCGGCCGGGCACGAGCGCGGGCTGCCGTTGCGCAGCCCTGGCCGGTTCATGGCGACCGCGGCGCGTCTGCTCGACCTCTGGCAGCGCCATGGCGATCCCGCCGACACCGAGCTCGCGGGCCGGGTAACCGACGCCTGGATCGGCGCCCGCGCCTACCAGCTGCAGAGCTATCGCCTGGCTACCCGCGGCGACCGCGGTGGCGGCGTCGCGCAGTCCAGCCTGACCAAGGTGTTCTGGTCCGAGCTCGATGTGGCCATGCATGAGACGGCGCTGGACTTGCTCGGCGCGCGAGCTGAGCTGCGTGACGAGCCAGGGCAGGACGGCCGCTGGCTGGACGGTTACCTCTTCGCGCTGGCTGGCCCGATTTACGCGGGCACGAACGAAATTCAGCGCAGCATACTCGCCGAGCGAGTCCTGGGCTTGCCGCGATGACCGCGCGACCGGTCACCAGTGCGATGGTCGTGACGGAAGCAGCGGCCTGATGTACTTCACGTTGTCCGCCGAGCAGCGCCAGTTCTCGGCCAGCCTGCACGGGATGCTGACTGTTTCCGACGCGCTGAACAGCGCGCGGCGGTGGGGCGCCGGGGACCACGAGCCCGGCCTGATCATCTGGCGATCACTGGCGACTGCGGGTGTCACCGGCCTGGCAGTCCCGCCGAAGTTCGGCGGGCTGCCGGCAGATCCGGCAGATCTGCTCGTCGCCTGCGACGAGCTGGGCCATCACGCGCTGCCTGGCCCTGTCGCCGAGTCGCTGGCCGTCGTGCCGCATTTGCTGGCGGGCGTCGCCACCGGGCCCGGCATCGATGCTTCCGTAGCCGACCGCACTGCCGCCTGGCTTGCCGGGCTCGCCTCGGGGCAGCTCATCGCTACCCTGGCCGCGCCGCCGCTGCTGCCGTTCGCTGCCAATGCTGACGTGGCTGGCCTCATCGTGATCGCGGAACCAGCCACCCTGCGGCTGGCCGAGCCGACCGCCTTCCATCCTTCGGTCAATGCCGCGAGGACGCTGGCTGATGTCAGGCAGGCGGAGCTGATTGCCGAGGGAACGGCGGTTACCGCCACGCTCCGCACCGCGCTCGACCTCGGCACGATCGCCTGCGCCGCCCAGCTGCTCGGTGCCAGCCGGGCGCTGCTGGAGGCGTCTGCCAGGCACGCGCAGCACCGGGTCCAGTTCGGCCGGCCGATCGGCTCGTTTCAGGCCGTCAAGCACCAGCTCGCCGATGTGCTGATCGAGGTGGAGTTTGCCCGGCCTCTGCTGTTCGCGGCTGCGATCTCGCTGGCGGAGGGGTCTGCGGATGCGCCTCGTGACGTGTCGGCGGCCAAGGTCGCGTGCTCCCGCGCCGCGAACCTTGCCGCAAGAGCCGCGCTGCAGGTGCACGGTGCCATCGGCTACACGGCGGAGCACGATGTCAGTCAATGGCTGACGCTGATCCGCGCGCTCAGTCCCGCATGGGGCAGCGAGGCCATGCACAAGGCGCGGGTACTCGGCGCGCTCACCGGCCAGCTGACGGGCGGCCAGCCGATCGGCGGCCCGTCAACGGGCGAGCAGCCGTGCGGCTGACCAGCGAGCAGGAAGACCTGCGGTCGGCGGTCCGCGGCCTGCTTGAGCGCAACCCGGTGGGCCCGGAACCCGATCCGGCCGCCGAGCGCGCGCTCTGGCAGCGCCTCTGCACCGAGATCGGCGTCGCCGGACTGGCGATTCCAGAACGCTACGGCGGTGCCGGAGCCGGCCCGCTCGAGGTGCATGTGGTGATGGAGGAACTCGGCCGCCTCCTCGTGCCGTCGCCCATGCTCGGCTCGGCCGTCCTGGCAACTCAGGCCCTGCTCGGATCACAGGACGAGGCCGCGTGCGCCCGGCTGCTGCCGGCCCTGGCCGACGGCCGAGCAGTCGCCGCGCTGGCGTGGACGACTGCGGCCGGGCGCTTCGACCCAGCTGAAGTGGCGTGCAGTGCAGGCCCGCCACGGGGAGCCGACCGGCCACGGGGAACGGCGGCCGGCGACGCAGCCGCTCCCGATAACTCACTCGTGACCGGCGAAGCCCACTACGTGCTGGATGGCACGGCGGCCTCGGTGCTGCTCGTTCCCGCCCTCGTGCCCGAGGGCGGGGCCGGCCTGTTCGAGGTGCGCCCAGCCCAGCCCGCGGTGACCTGCAGGGCCTGCCCCACCATGGACGACACCCGGCGGCTCGCCGTTGTCGCGCTGGAAGGCGCGACCGCGCGGCGGATCGGCGGCCCGGCGGCGCTTGACCGGGCGCGGGATGCCGCGTGCATCGCACTCAGCGCCGAGCAGGCCGGCGCCGCCGCGCAGGCGCTGGCGCTGACCGTGGCCTATGCCAAGGTCCGGGTGCAATTCGGCCGCCCGATCGGCGGCTTCCAGGCCCTCCAGCACCGGATGGCCGAGATGCACGTGCTGGTCGAGTCGGCCAGGTCGCTGTCGTACGCAGCGGCCGAGGCGGCGCAGCAGAAGGCGCCAGACGTGAGCCTGCGGGCCGCTGCCGCTAAGGCATACTGCTCAGAGGCGCTGCAGCAGGTCAGCGGCGAGATGATCCAATTGCATGGCGCGATCGGGATGACCTGGGAACACCAGGCCCACAGGTACCTTAAGCGCGGGCACGGCGCCGCCATGCTCCTCGGCACGCCGGCCAGCCACACCAGCAGGGTCGCGGCAGCCGTCGTTGACGGCTAGCTCGCCGACTGACGTCCCGATGCTCCGCAGCCACGACCGGCCAGGCCAGTTACCGCCGCTGCCACGGCCTGGCATGACGGCAGTCATCGGCATGGCCCCCACCGCGCGGGAAGCCGCAGTCCGAGCACACTGGGTAGCGGCGGCGCTCCACGCCGTCCCACGGCAACAGCTCGTCATCCACGCTCATCACGCGCACAAGGCCGCCTGGCGTCGACAAGTACTCGGCGCCGTACGAGGGGCCGGCATAAGGATCTTCAGCTCTGGCCCCGATTTGCTGGCAGCTCGCGCACCGGCACCAGGTAGGCATCGTCCTGACCCCCCCTCCCCCTTGGGAATCAATGTACGTCGGCATCAGGCCGACGGCAGCCCAGCCTGCCACCGAGGGACGGGCCAGCGATCCGGGCGGCGGAGTGTGACGCAGGTCACATTCTGCCGAGTAACGCCTGCCGGTACGCCGTCGCTGTAGTCGGTGTTGTCGGCGGCCTCACCCCGATCGAGGCCCAACCTGAAGGAGTGCAATGCGTCTTCCGACCTCCCTGGCAGTCCGCCTCGGCACCGTCGCTGCTGCGGCCACGATCGCAGTGACCGGCGCGACGGCAGCTGCCAGCGCCTCAACCGCAGCTCCCGTGCAGAAGATCCCGACCACGCTGACCATCAGCAACACCGCTCCGGTCGCCCATGCGCACCAGACCACGGCGACCGTCGTCGGCCACCTGACCGCGGGCACCTACAATCTGCGGCACCTGCGGGTGTTCCTCGAGCGCCTCGGCCCTAAGGGCCACTGGAACGTGAAGCAGGCGGGCCGGACCCACGTGCACGGCTACGTTGCCTTCCGCGTTCACATCTTCGCCAAGCCCGCTACGTTCCGGCTGGTCTTCCGCGGCACGCGGAACTTCGCGAAGTCGGTCAGCGTGATCGACACGATCAGCCCCGCCACGGCCTCCTAGTCCTCCGAAGGCTCTGGCGGCGGCGGGCATCCGGTTGGCATGACATGCCTTCAGGATGCCCGCCGGTGTGCGACCCTTACTCGCGCGATGGCAAGTGAGACTGGTGTGCTCGACGATGCCCTGGCCAGGGCTAGCAGGGGCGACGAGGCCGGGTTTCTCGAGCTCTGGCGTGCGCTCCAGCCGCGGCTGCTGCGGTTCCTCCGGGTCGTCGGCTGCGAGGATCCGGACGACGTGGCGAGCGAGACCTGGCTTCAGGTCGTCCGGGACCTGCACCGGTTCTCGGGCGGCGAGGAAGACTTCCGGCGCTGGCTGTTCACGATAGGCCGGCATCGCGCGGTCGACGCGGCGCGGGCACGGTCCCGGCGGCCCGCCGGGGCGGCGAGCAGCGGGCTGGACATCCTGGCAGACACCCAGATGGTCGAGGACCAGGTGCTGGACGGGCTGTCGATCCAGGGCGCGGTCGCCCTGCTGTCCAGGCTGTCCAGGGACCAGGCCGAGGCGGTCGCGCTGCGGGTCATCGCGGGCCTCGACACCCCGGACGTGGCGAAGATCCTCGGGAAGTCGGCCGGGGCGGTCCGGGTCGCCCTGCACCGCGGACTGAAGGCGCTGGCCGATGATCCCTCCGTCCGGGCGCTCGCCGGCCGACATGGGAACAGGCCAGATCCGCCGAATATCTGGACGCTGGAGGAGGTGGATTAATGATCTCTGATCTGTCAGGAGACATCGGCCCACTCGATCCTGGCGTCGACGAGCTGTTCCGCACGCTGACCTCCGGGCCGACGCCAGCTGAGCTGGGTGGCGAGCAGGGCGCCGTGGCGATGTTCCGGGCCAACGTCAGTCCGCCTCCCAGTCATCCGACTGTGCCGTTCCGGGCCGAGCGGCCCGCCACGGAGCCCGCCGAGCCGACACGACAAGCTCGACGCCTGTTCGGGCGGTCTGGCGGCTGGGGGATCCGCCTCGCAGCCGCCATGGTGCTCGTGCTCGCCGTGGCCCTGGCCTCCGCTGCGTACACGGCGGCGCTCCCGCATCCAATCCAGCTCCTCGCTCACCGCGTGCTCGGTCCCCTCGGGGTGCCGAGCCCGCCGCGCGCCGGCCACTCGGCTAGCTCATCGCCACGGCGTCACCGCGCCCCGCCGCCCCATCCGAGCGGCTCGCCGGCGGCCGGTGTGACGCCGGGCCGCTCGGCCCCTGCCGTCTCCAGCCCGTCCGCGCACAAGTCCGCCACGCCGAGTCCGTCGCCGTCGGCGTCGCCGTCGCCTTCGCCGTCTGCTGTCACCGGCCCGGCGCAGCTCACGGCATCCGCCAGCAGCGCGGTCATCCTGGCCGGCTCGCAGGTGGTGATTGACGGTCAGTTCACCCGGTCGGGCATCGGCGTCCAGGGCATGACCGTCCAGCTGATCGAGCACTTCGTCGGGCACCCGTTCTGGCATCTCGCCGGAACTGCGCAAACAACTGCGGACGGGAACGTGGCGGTCACCGTCTCGGCCGTTCCCGCCAACGCGGTATTCCGGCTTCGCGTGCCTGGCGTCGCGCACAGCGCCAGGGTTCTGGTGATCGTCAGGCCTGCCGTCACCGCGGTTCTTACTCCGGGGGCCTCCGGACTGCGGGACGTCCTGATGATCAGCACCATGTACGCCCGCCGCGGCAACCTGGTCTGGCTCCAGGTTGACGAAAGCGGGACCTGGACGAACCTACGGCACCATCGGCTGAATGCGGCCGGGAGGACCGCCTTCGTCCTGAGCGGCAAGCGGCTGCAGAACCTCGAGGTTCGCGTCTTTCTGGTCGCCACGCTCCGGCACGGGTCATCGATCAGCAACTCGCAGGCCGTACCGCCGCCCAGCTAAGGCGGGCGATCGCCGCGCCTGGGTCAGGCGGCTAGAGCCATGGCGGGCGCCAGCCATCAGCTGTGCCGGAGAGGCGGCGAGTGGGCAATGCCGGGGTGGTAGTGCCGAGCTCGTGATCGAGCCAGAGCGGCGGGTAGAGCCAGAACGCGCGCCGCCACCGGCCGGGCACGACGGCCCGGCCGAGCATGAGCAGGGCCGCGATCGCACAGAGCAGCGCGAGGCTACCGCCGGCCACTGCTGCCCAGCTGTCATCGTTCGCGGTGCCAGCGGCAATATGGTCCGCGACGGCCCGGGCGAAGATCGCAACCAGAACCGCGTACCCGATGGCTGCCAGCCCGTAGAGCCACCGCGGGCGCCGGGTCACCGAGACTGCCGCCATCCGGCTCGCCGCGTAGCTGCCAGCGGCGAAGACGGCAATGACCCCGGTGCACACCGGCACGGCTATCAGGAAATAGGCGAGACTCGCGTGCTCCCGCGCGCCGTTGCGCACGACCGCGCTCACGATGGCCATTGGCACCCAGGTGACGAGTGAGGCCCGGAAGGCGCGCCGCCGCCGGGCCCGGTTCATGACCCGCGCCTGCGCGGGCGGGAGGGCGTGACGGGGCACGGGCAATGGTGTAGCCGGCGGCCCGTGGGTGGTCAAGCCCGCCGACGGCTTGGCACTCCGCTGAAGTGTGACGCTGACGTCAAGGTTAGAGTTGAGGCTGGAGTTGGCTCAGCGCGGGACGGGTGAGGAGCACGCATGGCGGTCGAGGAACGCACCCTCGAGGCAGGATCAGTCCGGGACACCAGGGGCAAGAACTACAAGTGGATCGCGCTGTCGAATACCACCCTCGGCATCCTGATGGTCACTATCAACCAGTCGATCTTGCTGATCTCACTGCCGGCGCTGTTCCGGGGCATCAAACTCAACCCGCTGGTGCCGTCGAACACCTCGTACTTCCTCTGGGTCTTCATGGGCTTCATGCTGGTCACGGCCGTGCTGGTGGTCAGCCTGGGGCGGGTCGGCGATATCTACGGCCGGGTCCGGATGTACAACCTCGGCTTCGCGGTCTTCACGTTCTTCTCGATCCTGCTCTCGGTGACGTTCCTTACCGGGGTCGGGGGCGCGTTGTGGATCATCATCATGCGCGTCTTCCAGGGCGTCGGCGGCGCGCTGCTGTTCGCGAACTCGACCGCCATCCTGACCGACGCGTTCCCGGTTGACGAGCGCGGCAAGGCGATGGGGATCAACGGCATCGCCGCGGTCGGCGGCTCGTTCCTCGGCCTGATGCTCGGCGGCGTGCTCGCCCCGATCGAGTGGCGGCTGGTGTTCCTCGTCTCGGTGCCATTCGGCCTGTTCGGCACGGTGTGGGCCTACCTGAAGCTCAAGGACAACGGCATCCGTATCCCGGCCAAGATCGACTGGCTGGGTAACACGCTCTTCGCCGTCGGCCTCATCGCGCTGCTCACCGGCATCGTCTACTCGCTGCTGCCGTACGGCGGCCACCCCACCGGGTGGACCAACCCGTGGGTGCTGGCCGGGATCTTCGGCGGCATCGCGGTGCTCGTCCTGTTCGCCTGGGTCGAGACCAAGGTGCCCGCGCCGATGTTCCGGCTCAGCCTGTTCAAGATCCGCGCCTTCACGTTCGGCAACATCGCCGGCCTGCTGGGCGCGCTCGGCCGCGGCGGCATTCAGTTCATGCTGATCATCTGGCTGCAGGGGATCTGGCTGCCGCAGCACGGCTATAGCTTCAGCCAGACGCCGTTGTGGGCCGGCATATCGATGATCCCCCTGACGGTCGGCTTCCTGATCGTCGGCCCGCTGGCGGGATGGATGTCCGACCGCCACGGCGCCCGCCTGTTTGCCACTACCGGCCTGATCGTCTCGGGCGTGGCGTTCCTGCTGCTGGAGACGCTGCCGATTGACTTCAGCTATATCTGGTTCGCCCTGCTCATCTTCCTGTTCGCCGTCGGCATGGGCCTGTTCTTCTCACCGAACCAGGCCAGCGTCATGAACAGCCTGCCGCCCGACCAGCGCGGTGCTGGCGCCGGCATGCTGAACACGTTCCAGAACTCGGCCACCGTGCTGTCGATGGGCCTCTTCTTCACGATCGTCACGCTGGGCCTGGCCTCCAGGCTTCCCTCGCACTTGTACAGGGGCCTGGTCAGCCAGGGGGTGAATCCAGCGGCCGCGCATCTCGTCGCGAGCGAGCCGCCAATTGGCAGCCTGTTCTCTGCGTTCCTCGGTTACAACCCGATCCAGGAACTGCTCGGGCCGACCGGCGCACTCAAGCAGATGCCGGCCAAGCAAGTTGCCTACATCACCGGCCGGTCGTTCTTCCCGCACCTGATCGAGGAGCCGTTCGCGGGCGGCCTGCACCTCGCGTTCACGTTCGCTGCGATCGCCACGCTCATCGCCATCATCGCCTCCGCCCTGCGCGGTAAGCGCTACGTGCATGTGTCGGCGGCTGGTGCGAGCACGGCCGCGGTCGGCACTGCCGGGGCGAACGGTGTCGCTGCAGACACTGAGGCGTGGGAGACTGCTCCGGTGTCAGCCGAGGCGCCGGTGGATGCCCTGACCGGCGAGATGGTGACCTATCCGGTCGACGCAGAGCTGGCTAGTGATGACTGATCCCACGGAAGAGACCGGGGAGCAGCTGCTCGGCATCGGCGCTGCGGCTGAGCGCGCCGCGGTGTCACAGCGAGCCCTGCGCTACTACCAGCAGCTAGGCCTCATCACCCCGTGCGCCAGCACGCCGGGCGGGCTGCGCCGGTACTCGGAGGCGGACCTGGCGCGAGTTGGCCGCATCAGGCAGCTGCAGGAACTGCTGGGGCTGAACCTCGACGAGATTGCCCTGGTGCTGCGACGCGAAGACCGGCTGGGGGAGATCAGGCTCGCGTATCACGACGAGGGAACGGGCCTCGCCGAACGGCGGGAGCTCGTCCGTGAGAGTCTGGACCTGCAGCAAGATCTGCGTGCCACCGTCGAGGCCAAGCGACTCCAGATCGAGGGCTTCCTGGCTGACCTGGACGCTCGCATCAGCAAGACGAGGGCGTTCTACGAGCAGATGGCTACAGGCCAGTAAGGAGCACGCCATGTTCCTGCACCTGCGTAACATCCCGCCGCGAGTCGCTACGGGCGGCTACATCCTGCACACCGGGCTCGAGAAATGGAACGGGACCGAGGAGCGGGCCAAGGGCGTGCATGCGATGGCGGCTGGCGCACTCCCGTTCCTGGCCAAGGTGCCGCCGGGCACCTTCCTGAAGGCGCTGTCGGCTGCCGAGATCGGCGTAGGTGCCGCGCTGCTGATCCCGGTCGTTCCGAATAAGGTGGCCGGCGCCGCCCTGACGGCGTTCGCCGGCGGCCTGGTCACTATGTACCTTCGCACACCGTCCCTGCACCAGGAGGGCAGCGTCTGGCCCACGCAGGCGGGCACCGGGGTCAGCAAGGATGTCTGGATGCTCGGGATCGGCCTCGGGCTGCTAGCGGACGGTGCGTTCGACCGCACGGCGTGACGCCGACCTAGATCCAGTCGGCGTACCGGGGCCAGGCGAGCAGGGTATCGACAACCTCCGGGAGGGTGTCGGCGTCCGTCGTCGCCGAGAGCGTGAAGCGACCGCGGTAGAACAGCACCGGCTCGCCGGGGGAGCACTCCCCGAGGCCGGTGACCCGCGCAATGACCATGAAATGGTCGCCCGCTTCGTGGACCGTCTCGACCGTGCACGTCGCCCAGGCCAGTATGCCGTCGAGGATTGGCGCGCCGTTCGGCGCCGGGCTCCAGCTCACCCCCTCGAACTTGTCCGGTGCGCTTACGCCGAACTTCCGGGCTAGCTCGCGCTGGCCTGCCGACAGGATGTTCACGCCGAGGTCGCCGATCCGGGCGATGCGCGGCCAGGTCCCGGACGACTTGGCCGGGCAGAAGAGCACGAGCGGCGGATCGAGCGACAGCGCGGTGAATGCCTGGCACGCGAATCCGGCTGGCTCGCCCTCGTGCATCCCGGTGATCACGGTCACTCCGGACGCGAAATGACCGAGTACCTGGCGGTATCGCTGCGGGTCGGGCTCGGCTGTCTGCATCATGGCTCTAGTCTCCCGCGCGGTGCCCGGAGTCCGTTAAGGCGGAGTCCGGGCGGCCGAGTCGGACGGGCCGCAGATGCCCCTTCTGCTCAGTGCGCGGTGCCGGCGCTGAATACGTGTCCCCACAGGCTGACGGCAGTACTCTCCCGGCTGACCCAGGTGCTGTCGTCGACGACGCGGCCGTCGGTGCCGTACTCGATGTCGAAGCCGCCCGGCGTCTGCAGGTAGAACGAGACCATCAGGTCGTTGGCGTGCCGGCCGAGCGTCGAGCTGATCGTCGCCTTGCGCCGGATGCAGCGATCCAGCGCCCGGCCGACGTCGTCCAGCGTGGCGACCTCGATCATCAGGTGCACGATCCGGGCTGCGGGGTCCATCGGCGCGAGCGCAAGCGAGTGATGCCGCGGGCAGCAGCCAAGGAATCGCATCCAGACCTGCTCGCCCGGCTTGCCGAAGAACTCGCCCGGCATCCGCATCGAGTCCCTGAGGCGGAAGCCGAGCAGGTCGGTGTAGAAGGCGAGCGTGTCCCCGTCGCTCGCGGCTGGAAGTACCACGTGGCCAAGCCCCTGGTCGCCGGTAACGAACACGTTGCCGTAGGGGCTGACGGCTGGCCGGTTGTCTAGCACCGCGCCGCAGAAGATCTCCAGCGAGTTGCCGGACGGATCGTCGGCATGCACGAGCTGGCCGACCCGCCGGTCGGCGAGCTCAGCCGCGTCGCCGGTCTTCACTGGCACCCCCGCCGCGGCGAGGACGTCTGCGACCTCGGCCAGCGCGTGCTCGTCGGCTACCTCCCAGCCCGACGCCAGCAGGCGCTCCTGCTCTCCGGGCACGATGACCAGCCGGGCAGGGAAGTCGTCCATCCGCAGGTAGACCGCAGCGGGATCCGGGCCGCGGCCCTCGACCATGCCGAGCACCCTAGTGCCGAATTCGCGCCAGGCATCCGGGTTCGCTGAGGAGATCCGCAGGTAACCGAGGGAGCTGATCAGCCCGGTCATGCGGCGCCTCCTGCCAGGAACCGGATGCAGAGCTCGTTGAACTCGTCGAACTTCTCCAGCTGAGCCCAGTGGCCGCAGCCGCCGAAGACGTGCAGCTGCGCGCGCCGGAGCTGTTTGAGCGCGATCAGAGCGCCGTCCAGCGGATTGACCCGGTCCTCGCGGCCCCAGATCAGCAGAACCTCGTGCCTGACCCGGTGCGCCTCGCGCCACAGCATCCCGTCCTCGGCATACTCGCCAAAGAACGAGCCGCCCATCGCGATCATCGCGGCCAGCGCCGCCGGCTGGCTGGCCACGGCGAAGCGCTCGTCAATCAGCTCGTCGGTCACGAGCCGCTGGTCATAGACCATGGCTCGCAGGAACGCAGCCATCTTGTCCCGGCTGGGTCCGGGTGGCGCGCCGAAGTCCATCAGCCGGCGGACGCCCTCAGTCGGATCGGGGGCCAGCACGTTCAGCGTCAGCCCGCCCGGGCCCATGAGCACCAGGCGGCCCGTCAGGTCCTGATGTCGCAGCGCGAACCGCAGCGCCGCCCCGCCGCCGAGGGAGTTCCCGATCAGGTGCACCTTGCCGATGCCGAGCTCGTCGAGCAGGCCGGCGAGCGCGTCCGCCGCGACGGTGAAGAAGTGACCGGTGACCGGACGCGCCGCTGACTGGCCGTAGCCGGGCAGGTCCATCATCACCACCCGGAATCGCTTGGCGATGACGGGCATATTCCGCCCGAAGTTGCTCCATGACGAGGCACCCGGGCCGCCGCCATGCAGAAGGACGACGGTATCGGCGTCGCCGCGGCCTGTTCCGCCAGCGTCGGCCGGCGCGCTGCCGGAGTCGTAGTACCGGATCGGGAGCCCGCCAATCTCGGCGATGTGGCTTAGCGACTCCGCGTCGAGCTCACCCATCGGCTTCCTTCACGCTCACGCATCTGATTCTGCTCACAGCATGGCGTCGGCCGGAACCGGCAGGCCGAACTGCGCGCCGCCGAACATCGACAGTGCCCGCTCGGGATCGTTGATCGCATGGACCCGGCCGGCGTGCGCGTCCCGCCAGAACCGCTGGATCGGCGTGCCGGTCTTCAGCGCCCGCCCGCCCGAGTTCTCGAACAGCTTGTCCACTGCCCTGATCGACAGCCCGGTCCCGCGGACCTGGTCGCGCCGCACGCGCAGCCGAAGCTCGGTCGGGATAGGGCGGCCAGCTCGCGCGCACTCCATCAGGCTGCCCATGTTCCGCTCGAGCGCGCCCCACGCGTCATCGATCTCGGCGGCCGCCTCGGCGACCCGGACCTGAGCGAACGGGTCCTGTGCCGCCTTCTGGCCGACATACGCGACCCGAACCCGTTCCCTGGTGTAGTCGACGTGCGCCTGGTAGGCACCGGTGGCCATGCCGATGATCGGCGTCGTGATCGAGTACGGGAAGAGCGAGCCGTACGGCAGCCTGTAGAGCGGCGCCGGGTTTAGCTCCTGACCGGGCACGACGAGCTTCGACACGTCGATGAAGCTCAGCGACCGGTGCTCCGGCACGAACACGTCGCTGACGACGATGTCGTTGCTGCCCGTGCCGCGTAGCCCGACCGTGTCCCACACGTCATCGATCGCGTAATCCGAGATCGGGAGCAGGAACGTGCGGAAGTCGGTCGGCCGGTTGTCAGCGTCGGTGACGATCTGGCCCAGCAGGACCCAGCTAGCGTGACCGCAGCCCGACGAGAAACTCCACCGGCCGCTGACCTGATGCCCGCCATCGACCTTGACGGCCTTCCCGGTCGGGGCGTACGACGACGAGATCCTGGTCGCCTGGTCGGCGCCCCACACCTCCTGCTGCGCCTCCGCGGGGAACAGCCCGACATGCCACGGGTGAACGCCGAGCACGGACGCTACCCACCCGCTGGACCCGCAGGCGCTCGCGATGAGGCGGACCGCAGTATAGAAATCGATGGGGTCGGCCTCGAAGCCGCCGAAGCTAGCGGGCTGGAGCAGGCGGAAGAACCCCGTTCCCTCCAGGGCCTTGATGGAGTCCTCGGGCACGGCCCGGGCGTCCTCCGCTTCCTGAGCGCGGTCGCGGAGCACCGGAAGCAGCTCGCGGACGGCTTCGATGACCTCCTGGCCGACGTTCTCCGTCACTCCGGCGCCCTCCGATCGCAAGCCATCCTGCCGCGCCGAACAATACCCCTAGACTAGAACATGTTCTAGTCTAGGAACAGCGGCCGTCGCCCGGGCTGCCGGAGTGGGCGCGCAGGTCAGCTGTGCTGGAGGACCGATGAACGACCGGAATGGAGTGCGGAGCATCGACGCAGGTGCCCCGCCGACCAGGTTCGCCCGCGGCTGGCATTGCCTCGGGCTGGCCGCGCCGTTCCGTGACGGCAGCCCGCATGCGGTCGAGGCATTCGGCACCAAGCTCGTGGTGTTCGCTGACGAGTCCGCGGCGCTGCATGTCCTGGACGCGTACTGCCGGCACATGGGCGGGGATCTGAGCCGCGGCACGATCAAGGGGAACGCGATCGCCTGCCCGTTTCACGACTGGCACTGGGGCGGCGACGGCAAGTGCGCCAAGATCCCGTACTCGCGCCGGGTGCCGCCGACGGCTCGGACCAGGTCCTGGCTGACGCTGGAGCAGAACCAGCAGCTCTTTGTCTGGAACGACCCGCAGGGCAACCTGCCGTCGGCGAACGTGACGATCCCGCGAATCGATGGCGCCTACTCAGACGAGTGGTCTAACTGGACCTGGGACACGCTGACCGTCGGCGCTAACTGCCGCGAGGTCGTCGACAACGTCGTCGACATGGCGCACTTCTTCTATATCCACTTCGCGCTCCCGACCTACTTCCGGAACGTGCTTGAGGGCCACATCGCGTCGCAGTACCTGAAGACCAGGTCGCGGCCGGACTACGAGCCGGACTCCGGCAGGTCAGGCAGTTCCAGCCAACCGGTGAGCTCCACGCAGATCGGGCTGGTATCGGAGGCTGCGTACTACGGGCCGTCCTACATGATCGACCACCTCAACTACGACTACCACGGCGTGCCGATGGACGCGGTGCTGATCAACTGCCATTACCCGGTCACACCGGAGCGGTTCGTCCTGCAGTGGGGCGTGATCGTGAAGAAGCTGCCGGGCCTCTCGCCAGAGCAGGCCGACAAGGTGGCGGCCAAGTTCGCCAAGTTCGTCGGCCTCGGCTTTCAGCAGGACGTCGACATCTGGACGCACAAGAGCCGGATCGACAACCCGCTGCTGTGCGCGGATGACGGCCCGGTGTACCAGCTGCGCCGCTGGTACGAGCAGTTCTACATCGACGTCGAGGAAATTCCCGCCGACATGGTCGCGCGGCACGAGTACGAGATCGATACGTCCAGGGCGGTCGAGGCGTGGGAGGCCGAGGTCGCGGCTAACCTGGCGGCTCGCCAGGCAGCGGCCCTGGGGCTGCTGGAGGACCCGCAGCCGGTCGCGAGTGAATCCGGGTCAGCCAGGCAATGACTGACGCCGCCAGGCTCGCGCGCTCAGACGAGCGCCAGTCCCGGTACTGTGAGGTAGCCTGCGCTGAGTGCGGGGCCGTGGTGCTGGCCGCCAAGTTCAGCGTGCAGCACACCAGCGTCCAGTGGGATGCTGCGGCCGTGCGTCAGTGCGCCGAGTTCGCCCGGCGGACTGCTATCGGGGACCAGACACCGCTGATCGAGCGCTGCGACACGATGCGGGCCAGCATCGAGGTAGCGGCGCTAGAGGGCCGGCTGCCCGTGGCGCCCCCATGACTGGGCCTGCGGTTGATCCTGGCCGGCGCTTCTATCAGCTCCGGGTCGAGGCCGTGATTCCGGAGACCGATGAAGCCTGCTCGGTCGTGTTCGACGTGCCGCCCGAGCTGGTGGCCGTGTTCGCCTACCAGCCGGGTCAGTTCCTGACGATGCGGATCCCCAGTGAACGCGACGGTTCGGTGGCACGGTGCTACTCGCTCTGCAGCTCGCCGCTGACCGGCGATCCGCTGACGGTCACCGTCAAGCAGACGGCAGGCGGCTACGCCTCCCACTGGATCGCCGACAACGTCAGGCCCGGAACGACGCTGGATGTGCTGCCTCCAGCCGGGATGTTCGTGCCGTCGTCGCTTGACGACGACTTCCTGCTGCTGGCGGCGGGCAGCGGGATCACGCCGGTGATGTCGATCCTCAAGTCCGTGCTGACGGCCGGCACCGGGCGGGTCGTTCTGCTGTACGCCAACCGGGACGAGCGCTCGGTGATCTTCGGCTCCGCACTGCGTGAGCTGGCCGCGAAGTCGGGCTCGCGGCTCCTGGTGGTGCACTTGCTCGACGTGCTGCAAGGGCTGCCGACTGCGGACGGCCTGGTCCCGCTGATCCGGCCGTTCCGTGCCTGCCAGATCTACGCCAGCGGTCCGGACCCGTTCCTGTCGGCGGTGCGCGAGGCGGCAGGCGCCGTTGGCGTCCCGCCGCGCGGCGTTCGCGTCGAGCGGTTCCTGTCGCTGCAGCACAATCCGTTCGATGCTCCGGCGCCCGTGGCCGCCGGAGTAGCGGCAACGCTCGAGGTCACCCTTGACGGCGAGACGAGGTCGCTGGACTGGCCGGCGGGCAGGCGGATGCTGGACGTCCTGATCGGCGCAGGCCTGGACCCGCCGTTCTCCTGCCGGGAGGGCATCTGCGGTGCCTGCGCCTGCCAGCTGGCCAGCGGCGAGGTAGAGATGGCGAACAACGAGGTCCTTGACGAGGCCGACCTGGCCGACGGGTACATCCTGGCCTGCCAGTCGGTGGCTCTCAGTGCGGACGTCAGCGTCAGCTACTGATTGCTCGCTTGATGCCGGCCGGGCCGAGCTTCGGCATCTAGGCAAAACTGAAACGTGTTCTACTATGGACGGCGTGGCCAGCGCCGCGACTCGCCGAGCGCGGTTCGGATGACGGAGCGCAGATGACTGCCGAAGAGCCAGAGTTCGACCTCGTCGTCGTGGGCAGCGGCGCAGCCGGCCTGACTGCCGCCCTCACCGCCGCGCTCCATGGCCTGAAAGCCGTCGTCCTGGAGAAGACCGAGTACTTCGGCGGCTCGACCGCCCGCTCCGGCGGCGGGGTCTGGCTGCCGGGCAACTCCGTGCTGCGCAAAGCCGGACGGACGGACACGCCGGAGGAGGCGGGCGAGTACCTGGCCTACGTCGCGGGCGAGGGCGTGCCCGAGAGCCTGCGCAACGCCCTGCTCGAGCACGGCCCCAGGATGCTCGACCTCGTGCTGGCCAATACTCCGCTCGCCTTCGACTGGGTGCCGAATTACTCCGACTACTACCCTGAGGCACCTGGCGGCCAGGCTCGGGGGCGGTCGGTCGAGCCCTCCCTGCTGAACGCCCGCGTACTCGGCGGGGAACTAGCCAGCCTGCGCCCGCCCTACCTGCCCGCCCCGGCCGGCATCACCGTGACCCAGGCCAACTACCGGTGGATGAGCCTGGGCACCAGCCACCCGCGGGCGATCACGACGACGGCACGGGTGACGGGCCGGATGATCGTCAGCAAGCTGCGCAAGCGCCAGCTGCTCAGTATGGGCCAGGCGCTGGCCGCGGGGCTCACGGCCGGGCTGGTCAAGGCCGGCGTGCCGGTCTGGCTCAACACGCCGATGACCGGGCTGCAGATCGAGGACGGCCGGGTAACCGGCGTGCAGATCAGACGCGACGGACAGCCAGCAGTCGTCCGGGCCACCCGCGGCGTCCTGCTGGCAACCGGCGGTTTCGAGAAGAACGAGGACATGCGTCAGCGCTTCCAGCGAGCGCCGATCGGCACGGAGTGGACCGTCGGCTCGCCGGGCAACACCGGCGACGGCATCCTGGCCGGCGAGGCCGCCGGGGGCGTGCTGGAACTGATGGACGACGCCTGGTGGGGGCCCTCGATCCCGCTGGCCAGCGGGCCGGTGTTCTGCCTTGCCGAGCGCAGCCTGCCTGGCTCGATTTTCGTTAACGGGGCTGGCGAGCGGTTCGTAAACGAAGCCGCGCCCTACGTGGACGCGGTGCATGTCATGTACGACAAGCACACCGAGGCGAACCCGCACATCCCGTGCTGGATGATTGCCGACCAGCGCTACCGCAACCGGTACGTGTTCACCGGCATCCCGCCCCGCAAGCCGCTGCCGCGCCGCTGGCTGAAGTCCGGCGTCATCGTGAAGGCCGACTCACTCGCGGGGCTGGCCGCCCAGATCGGCGTGCCGGCGGACGGCCTGGTCAAGTCAGTCGACAAGTTCAATGACTTCGCCCGGGCGGGCCGGGATACCGACTTCGGCCGGGGTGACTCCGCCTACGACCGCTACTACGGCGACCCGAACTGCAAGCCCAACCCGAACCTCGCGCCTCTCACGCAGCCGCCCTATTACGCCATCAAGATCGTTCCTGGCGATCTGGGCACCAAGGGCGGGCTGCGCACCGACGAGCGGGCGAGGGTGCTGCGGGCGGATGGCTCCGTTATCGCGGGTCTGTACGCCGCAGGCAACACCAGCGCGATGGTGATGGGTCGGAGCTACGCCGGGCCCGGAGCCACGATCGGTCCCGCGATGACGTTCGGTTACCTGGCGGCGCTCGACGCGGCCAATGGTTAGTCCGTTCCGCCCCGGGAAGGGCCCTGGGCAGGCGCAACCGAGACGGAAGGGACATCTGCCGGTGCCCAGCGACGTTCGTCACGATCACGACGTCGTGTTTTATGCCCGCGATGACGATCTGGCGATGCAGGTGACCGACCACCTGCTCGCGGTGATGCGGGACAACGGCGTCGGGGTCACGGTCGCGACCTCCGGGCACCGGGCGGCGATCGAGGCACGGCTGGAGCAGGCGGGCATCAGCGTGACGGCAGCGCGGGCCCGCGGCACGTACGTCCCCCTGGACGCCGAGGAGGTCATGGGCCGCTTCATGATTAACGGGTTCGCTGACCCGGCCGGATTCTGGCGCACGATCAGTCCTGTCATCAAGAACGCGACGGTGGGCCAGCGCAAGGTGGCCGTCTTCGGCGAGATGGTCGAGCTGTTGTGGGCCCGGGACCTGACCAGCGCCGCGATCGATCTGGAAGCGCTGTGGAACGAGCTGGCCGGCCAGTATCCGTTCTCGCTGCTGTGCGCGTACCCGGCCGATGTCCTCGCTCGCTCTGAGCACGCCGACGACCTGCTCGCGGTACTGGCCGCCCACGCCGAGCGCCGAACCGGAGGACCTCGCGGCAACGACGGGATGAACGGAGACTGATCCGGCAGCGCTCAATCCGGGCCGAGGATCAGCCCGCTGGTGGGCACGCCAGTCCCGGCCGTGACGAGCACGGGCCCGCTTCCCGGCACCTGGTTGACCGACGTGCCGCGCACCTGCCGCACGCCCTCGGCGATGCCGTTCATGCCGTGCAGGTAGCCCTCGCCGAGCTGGCCGCCGTGCGGATTCAGCGGCAGCCGGCCGCCGAGCTCGATCGCGCCGCCCGCGATGAAGTCCCGCGCTTCGCCGCGCCCGCAGAATCCGAGCTCCTCCAGCTGCATCAGCACGTACGGAGTGAAGTGGTCGTACAGTACCGCGGTGCGGATGTCACCGGGTTGCAGGGCTGCCTGCGCCCACAGCTGCCGCGCGACGACACCCATCTCGGGCAGCCCGGTCAGGTCGTCGCGGTAGTAGCTCGTCATCGTGTACTGGTCGGGCCCGCTGCCCTGCGCCGCGGCCTGGATGACAACCGGTGATTTTTTCAGGGAACGGGCTCGCTCGAGGCTAGTGACCACGATCGCCACGGCCCCGTCGGTCTCCTGACAGCAGTCGAGCAGCCGCAGCGGCTCGCAAATCCACCGCGACTCCTGGTGCTCAGCCAGCGTGATCGGCCGCTGGTAGAACCAGGCGGCCGGGTTAGTCGCGGCATGCCTGCGGTCCGCGACCGCTACGGTGCCGAAGTCCGCGCTGGTCGCACCGAACGCGTGCATGTAGCGCCTGGCCGCCATCGCGACGGTCGCAGCCGGAGTGGCCAGCCCCATCGGGTAGTGCCAGCCGCTGTCGATGCCGGACGAGGTGGCCGCTTGCACAGCTGCGACCGACACCTGGCCGAACCTGCGGCCGGAGCGCTCGTTCAGGGCCCGGTAGCAGAGGACCACGCTGGCCGAGCCCGTAGCGACCGCCATCGCTGCCTGGTGCACGGTCGCGCAGGCGGCGCCCCCGCCGTAGCCGATCAGGCTGAAGAAGGTGAGATCGCCCGCGCCGAGTTCACGGGCAACCGCGATCTCGGCATTGCTGTCCATGCTGAACGTCACCAGGCCGTCGACGTCGGCCGCCGTCAGCCCGGCGTCGTCGAGTGCCGCCCGCGCCGCTTCCACGGCTAGCTTGAGCTCGCTGCGTCCGGAATCCTTGGAGAACTCGGTGGCCCCGATCCCGGCGATCGCCGTCGCGCCGCAGAACGCGGCCGCCCGGGATGTCACTCGTGCTCCCGGCGAGCGAGCCGCACCGCACCGGTGACGTGATTGCCGAGACCGCACCGGCCGGTGACGGCGACGACCAGTTCACCGTCTTGGGGGCCGGTCTCCGGCTCGATCACACGGCCGGAGAACGTGAGCGTGTCGCCCGCATAACACGGAACGCCGAGCCGGATCGAGACTGCGCGCACGAGTGCCTCCGGTCCGGCCCAGTCGGTGACGTACCGCTGGACGAGCCCGGTCGTGGTCAGGATGTTCAGGAAGATGTCTTCGCTGCCGCGCTGCGCCGCCAGGTCGCGGTCGTGATGCACGGGGTAGAAGTCACGGGTCGCGATCGCCGTGGACACCACGACAGTCGGCGTGACGTCGATGGCCAGCTCGGGAAGCGCTCCTGGCGCGGCACGCTCGTCCGGCCGCCAGCCCGGCAGCACCAGGTCGTCGTCCACGCGGATGAAACTGGTCCTGACTGGCAGCCCGATGTCTACCTTGCCGGGGTCAATGCCGGTGAGCTCGGCCATGACCCGGACCCCTTCGGCGAGCTCGACCAGGGCGACGATGATGGGCAGCTGCTTGCCGGGTACCGGCGGATGGCGGTGCACCACATAGCTGTAGACCGTGCCGGTGCCGGCGGCCACCTGGTACTCCTGCTTGCTGGTCATGCCGCAGGACAGGCATGCCGGGCCGGGCGGATGACGCAGCGCGCCGCATGCGCCGCAGCGCTGAATCCGCAGCTCGCCGGCCTGCGTTCCGGCCCAGAAGAACTCGGTGTCCGGAGAGACAGGCGGTCGCATGGCGGCGCCTGCGAGAGCCGCCTGCCCAGCGCCATCTGCCGAGGCCAGCGCGGCGGCTGCCGGCGGCCGGAACTTCAGCACCCGCCAGCCCATCTCGGCCACTGGCTCGTCGCCTGAGTACCACACGTTCTTCGTGGTCACGAACCAGCCCTCGCCGAGCGCGGTGCGCTTGGGCCCGGAGACATCGGTTAGCTCGGCGCGAACGCTCAGCAGCTCGCCGAGGCGCAGGTAGCGGTAGTAGCGCTGGTCGCAGTTCGTCGCCACCACGGAGGTGAACCCGGCCGCGTCCAGGACCTCCATCATCTGCGCGAGCGGGTCGGTGCCGGCGTTTTCACCCGACGGCGGCCTGAGTCCTGGCATGGTCCAGACCTGCACCATCGCCGGCGGCGCTACGACCTGGCCGTGCACCGAGGCGGCAGCGAACTCGGCGTCGGTATAGATCGGGTTCGTGTCGCCGATGGCGTCGGTCCAGTTGCGGATCGACGGCAAGTTAACCGGGTCCCTGGCTATCCGGGGCGATCCCGGCCCGGCTGCCCCGACCTTCTCCGCCGTCGCGAGAATCGCTGCGGTCTGCTCGTCAGCCGGTGTGCTTTCCGTCATCGGGCGATCCGTCATCGGGGCACCCGCGGCAGCTTCAGGCCGGCCATTGCGATCAGTTCACGCTGCACCTCGTTGACACCGCCGCCAAACGTCATCACCGTGTTCCGCTTGTTCTGCACGTCCAGCCACTGGGCCAGCTCTGCCGTCTGCTCCTCCGCGAGGTCACCGTGCTTGCCGACCAGCTGGGCTAGCTCTGTGCCGATCTGCTGTACCTGCTCGGATCCGAACACCTTGGTCACCGACGCGTCCGCGATGTCGACCGTTTCTGTCACCGCTACCTGCCAGTTCAGTAGCTCATTGACCCGCTCGGCCGCGCTGGCCCGGGCCAGCGCGCGACGAACGTCCGGCTGATCGAGCAGCGGGCGCCCGTCCGGCCCGGCCTGCCGGGCCGCCCAGTCGTGCACGCGCCGGTGCAGTACGCCGATCCGCCCCGACGGGCCGAGCATCACTCGCTCGTGATTCAGCTGTGCGGTGATCAGCCGCCAGCCAGCGTTCTCGTCGCCGACCCGCATCGTCAGCGGCACGCGCACATCGGAGTAATAGGTCGCGTTCACGTGATGCGCGCCGTCGTGGGTGATGATCGGCGTCCACGAATAACCGGGGTCGGTGGTATCGACGATCAGGATCGACAGGCCCTTGTGCTTCGGCACGTCCGGGTCGGTCCGGCAGGCGAGCCAGATGTAGTCAGCGTCGTGCCCGCCGGTAGTGAAGATCTTCTGGCCATTCACCACGTAGTGATCGCCGTCCAGAACGGCCCTGGTGCGCAGCGAGGCAAGGTCGGTGCCCGCCCCGGGCTCGGTGTAGCCGATGGCGAAATGCAGCTCTCCGGTGAGGATCTTCGGCAGGAAGAAGTCCTTCTGCTCCTGACTGCCATGGTCCATCAGCGTCGGCCCGACGGTCTGCAGGGTGACCGCCGGCAGCGGCACGTCCGCCAGCGCGGCCTCGGTCACGAAGATCTGCTGCTCGATCTGGCCGAGTCCGTGCCCGCCGTACTCGACCGGCCAGCCGACCCCGAGCCAGCCGTCCCGGCCCATCCGGCGGACGACCTCCCGGTAAACAGCACCGTGCCGTTGCGTCAGCATGGCCTCCCGCTCGGCTGGCGAGATCAGCGTCGAGAAATAGGTGCGAAGCTTCTCGCGCAGGCCGAGCTGCGAATCGGTGAGGTCGAGGAACATCAGGCACCAGCCGCTTCCCTGGCGCCGAGCCGGTTGAGCCGGTCATCCTCGCCGCCCACCAGGGCGACTAGGTCGGTCATCAGGGCCGAGTAGCGCGGCAGCGGGTAGGTGATGTCCATGCCGAGGCCGCCGTGCAGGTGGTGGCACGTCCGGACCGCGGTCGGCCCGTAGTGCGCGAGCCAGTATGCGGCGACGTCGGTGTCGCGGCCGGCATCACGTCTGGTGTCCAGCCGCCAGCATGCGGACAAGGTGGCCAGGTGCAGCGTCCGCGCGCTCGCGTACACGTCGGCTATCTGCTGGGCAACCGCCTGGAAGGTAGCCAGCGGCCGGCCGAACTGCTCCCGGCTCCGTACGTGGTCAGTAGTGAGCTGCAGCGCGGCCGCGAGGGTGCCATCGGCTACTGCGCACACGCCCGCGATGGCCAGCCGGTACAGGCCGGCGGCGTCGCAGCCGTCCAGCAGGTGGGCCGCCGGGGTCTCGTGAAGGCGCAGCGTGTACTCCGGCATGCCGGAGGAGCTGCGAGTGCGCTGACAGGAGAGACCGTCGGCGTCCGGCTCGATGACCGCGACCACGGTGCGGCTACCGTCGGCGCTCCCCGTGTCAGCGGATGCATCGATGCTTGCTGGCACCAGGATCCAGCTAGCGGCAGCCGCGTACGGCACGCCGATCTTGAGCCCGCTCACGGTGCCTGGCGCGGCACCGTGACGAGTCACGACAGTGCGCGGCACAGCTGGCATCGGGTCAGACGGCTCGCGGATGGCGGCGGTCAGCACTGTCTCGCCGGACGCGACTCCGGCGAGTAGCTGCCGCTTCAGCGCAAGGCCGGCTGAGCGTGCGACCGGGAGTACGCCGAGCGCGAGGGTGGCAAGCGCCGGGATCCGGGCTGCATGCCGGCCGACCTCCGTCAGCACCGCAGCCGTCGCCTGCACACCGAGTTCCTCACCACCCAGCTCGGCCGGCAAGGCGAGCGACAGCAGGCCCGCCTGGCCCAGTTCCTTCCAGAGCCCGGTATCGAAATCCGCAGTGCCCGCCTGCGCTGTGCCGTCCTGGCTGGTGCCGATCACCTCCGCGGCCAGGCGGGAGACCTCGACTTCAGCCTCACTGCGGGTGAAGTCCATCTACCGCGTCTCCTCCCTGGGCAGGCCGAGCAGCCGTTCGCCGACGAGCGACAGCAGGATCTGGGTGGTGCCGCCAGCGATGCTGAGGCACCGGGTCAGCAGGAACTCGGCCACGATCGCCGCCCGCTCGCCGTCCGCTGCCGCGCCTGCCGTTCCGGTCAGTTCCAGCGCGGCCTCGGCAACCGCCTGCCGGTGCCCGGTGCCGGCGAGCTTGCGCACCGCGGCCAGCGGGCCCGGATCGGCGCCGCGGAGCTGCGCGAGCACCGCCTGCAGGTCGAGTAGCGACACGGCCATGCCGTCAGCGACTAGCGCGCCAAGACGCTGCCGCGTCACAAGGTCGTCGCCGGCCCCGGTCCGCGCTGCTAGCCCGATGAGCTGCTCGACGGCCTCCCCGACCGAGGAGCCGGCACCCATCGCCACCCGCTCGGAAGCAAGCGTGGTGCGTGCCACCCGCCAGCCGTCGCCGGGCGCGCCGACCACGCAGTCATCGGGAACGAAGACCTGGTCGAGGAACACCTGATTGAACATCTGGCGGCCGGTCATCTCACGCAGCGGCCTGATGTCGATGCCGGGGCTGTCCATCGCCACGAGGAAGTACGTCAGCCTCTTGTGCCTGGGCACGCTGGCGTCGGTGCGGGCGAGGCAGATGGCCCAGTCAGCCTCACGCGCGAGCGAGGTCCAGACCTTCTGCCCGGTGAGCAGCCAGCCACCCTCGGTCCGGTCGGCCCTGGTCCGCAGCGCGGCCAGATCCGACCCGGCTTCCGGCTCGCTGAACAGCTGGCACCAGGAGATCTCACCGCGCAGCGTCGGCCCCGCGAACCTGTCGGCCTGCTCCTTGGTTCCGTGGCCCAGGATCGCCGGGATGGCCCAGCCGCCGATGACGATGTCGGGCCTGGCGATGCCCGCCTGGCGGAGCTCGTCATCGATGGTCAGCTGCGCGGCTGGCGAGGCTGCCAGCCCGTACGGCGCCGGCCAGGCGGGCGCTGCGTAACCAGAGTCGGCCAGGACGCGGCGCTGCCCCTCTGGTGCCAGCTCGGCAAGACCGGCTGCTAGCTCGGCCGTTGCCCGCCGCACCCCGGCCAGCTCGGCGCTGGTCCCCGAATCATCCAGCCGCAGCTGACGCCGCGCGCCGGAGAGCGCTAGCTGGGCGGTGCGATCCCGCCACCGCGCGCTGCCGCCGAGCAGCTGCCGGAGCGCGATGGCCCGGCGCAGGTACAGATGAGCGTCATGCTCCCAGGTGAAGCCGATCCCGCCGAGCACCTGAATGCAGTCCTTGGCAGTCTCGACAGCGGCGTCGAGGTTGACGGCGGCGGCAGCAGCGGCCGCGATGGGGAGCTCGCCCGGCGCGTCCTCGATCGCACGGGCCGCATCCCAGGCGAGTACCGCGGCCGTCTCGGCGCGGCACCGCATGCTCGCGCACAGGTGCTTGACGGCCTGGAACGAGCCGATGGGCCGGCCGAACTGATGGCGGATCGCTGCGTACTCCGCAGCCGTCCTGGCGCACCAGTTCGCCACCGCGGCCGCTTCGACCGCGAACAATGTGGCCGCAATGTCGCCGACGTGCTCCGCGGCGATGCCGGCCAGGATCCGGTCCGGCCCGGCGACCACATGCGACAGAGAGATGTCGGCGAGCGGCCGGGAGAAATCCGCTGGCGTGCGCTCGGTCAGCGTGATGCCGGGCTGGCTGGCAGGCAGCAGGCACCAGACAGCACCGGTCGCAGCGTCCGGGTTCGCCGCGCTGACAAGCAGGTGCGTCGCGCCGCCCCCGCCCAGCACCTCACCGACCTGGCCATTCAACATTAGTGAGCCGTCCGGCTGCCACGTGCCAGCTAGTCGAGCCGGCGCTGAGCGCGATTGCCACCGAGAGCTCGCCCGCCGCCAGGGCCTGCATAGCAGCCTGCACCGCCGCCTGGTCCGGGCAGCTGGCGAGCACGAGGGCTGCGATCTGGGTCGGCAGCACCGGGCCGGGCACAAGGGACTCGGTCGCCTGTGCCAGGACCGCGGCGAGATCGGTCGTGCCGCTGCCCGCCCCGCCAGCGGCCGCGGGGATTCCGATTGCGAACACGCCGAGCTCCGCCAGGCTGGCCCAGCGCTCGGCCGCGGGCCCGGTTCCGGCAGCCGTGGCGACGCCATGACGGCCGGCCGGGGGTTCCAGCCCACGGACGACATCGATAGTGGCGGCGCGCTTGGCCCATTCGCGGACCGACGCCTGGAGTGCGAGCTGATCGTCGGAGTTCGCGATCGGCAACTCGTCCTCCTCGTCGGCTGGCACTCAAAATTAGAACACGTTTCACCCGGTGGGCGCATTCCGCTGACGGCCTTTGCCGTTAGCAATGGCTACCAGCGCGGTCTGGGAATAGCCTGCTGGAGGAGCTGACGCATGGCCGGGGTGGCCGGGAGGCAGGTGCGCGGTGAACAGTCAGGTCGCCAGTCCGCCCGGCGGCACCGGATTCGGGTCCCCGGGACTCGGCGGCGGGTCACCGCCTGGGGTTACCCGACCCCGGCGATCCTGGTGGCCGGTCACGGCGCTGGCCGTGGCCGTGGCCCTCGTCGCGGGCGGAACGGTCCAGCACGCCGTCGATCAGCGGAACGCGGCCCGTGACCTGTACCGGATGCAGGTGCTCACCACGGAATGGCGCTTTTCCGATGAGGAGGCCCGTCAGCTCGCCCTGCCCGTAGCACAGCGCAGCGCGCCCGCGTTCGGTGATCTCGCCAGCCAGATCAGCGGGGACGGGGGCGTCAACGGGTCCGGCACGCTCCGGGTGAGCCTGGGCACCGGCAGCACCGTCCAGCCCACGCAGATCGACTTCGTCGTCACCGTGTCATCCCCGTACGCATCCACGACCATGGTGGTGTGGTACGTCGTGGTCTCCAGCCACAGCAGCGCGGGCTCAAACCAGGGCGGCTGCGCGCTGTCGAGCACCCTGCTCGGCCCCGGACGCGCCAGTACTGAACTCCAGCTGGGCGGACACTCTTTCGTACCGCCCTGCACCAATGACATGTGGTCGTCCTCGACGGGCATGATTCAGCCGCACTTCGCCGCAGCCGGAATCCGGCAGACGTCGACTGGGTAACGGGCCGCAAGCCCGTCCCCGGCGCAGCGCAAGCCCGGATGTCACGCGCGTCAGCAGCGGAGCGCGGAGGCCTACTCTGGAGAAATGAAGGCGAAAGCCGAGGGCTGGTATCGCGATCCTTATTCAGTGCACGAGGATCGTTGGTTCTCCGGAGGCATCCCTACAAAGCTGGTCCGGGATGACGGCCAGGAAAGCTACGACGAGCCACCGGACACGCCGCTTCCCGAGACTGACCTTGTGCCGGCCGAGTCTGCCGGGCAAGGCGACCGGTCAGATCTGCTGCGCGCGGACGCGATCAGTAACGAGCCGTCGAGCGCCGAGGCAGCCGAGAGCGCAGCATTCAACGTCTGGAGCACCGGGTGGCCTATCTAGGCGGACGCAGCACGATCTTCGTTAACCGGTGATCGCGTTGCTAGGCTTCTGCGGGCAGGGACGCGATCTACCAGGCAATGCGCCGCCGTGGGCCCGATCGCTAAGCGCTTGGATGAACACGAAGGGCCACTATGGCAGCGCCGAGAACACCTACCGACGGCACCGCTGAGCCGGCTGCGCCTGCGGAGGCCGACCTGGGATCGGCTGCCCAGCGCGAGCGGCGCAAGCGCATCCTCGACGAGACACTGGCGCTAGCTTCTAAGGGCGGTTACGACGCGGTCCAGATGCGCACCGTGGCCGAGCGCGCTGACGTAGCGCTTGGCACGCTCTACCGCTACTTCCCGTCCAAGATTCACCTGCTGGTGTCGGGCCTTGCCCGTGAGTTCGAGCGGGCGCAGGAGCGGCTCGACCGGTCGCCGATACCCGGCGACACGCCGTACGAGCGGATGCTCTACGTGCTCGGCCGGGTGACCAGGTCCATGCAGCGGGAGCCATTGCTCATCGAGGCCATGACGAGGGCCTTCATGTTCGCCGACCCGAGTGCGGCCGCGGAGGTGAACGCGGTCGCCAGGCTGATGGAGGACATGCTGACGAAGGCGATGCACGACGGTGAGCCGACAGCGGACGAGCGTGCCATCGCCAGGGTGATCGGCGACGTCTGGCTGTCCAACCTGGTGGCCTGGGTCACCAGGCGGGCATCGGCCAATGACGTGGCCTCGCACCTCGAACTGGCGGCACGGCTCCTGCTGCGCTGACCTACTGGCGAGCGACGTCAATGACCAGCTTGGGCCTGTGGCCAGCGGTCCTGACCACGAAGACCCTGAACGCGGCCTTGACCCGCAGGCCGATGCCGATCGACGTCACGCCCTCAAAGCTGCCGAGCCCGGCGACCTGACGGAATTCCGCAAAGCCGGCGACGCTGACCAGGTGCCTGCTATTGCTGTGGAAGCTCGCGGCTGCTGGAGCCCCGACGTTTACCTGCAGCTTTGCCCGGCCCCTCGTCGGCACGAGCTTGCCCGATGCGTCGGCGTAGAACGCCCGCACGTACCGGACGCGATAGCCCGGCGCCCGGCCGGCGCCAAGGTCGATCACGAGCCGGTCAAAGCACGCGTGCTGCCCGGCGCGCACCGCCCGCACGGGGGTCTGGACCATCGTGCCCGCGTGCCGTGGCGCTGTTCCCCAGTTCGTTGCACAGGCCTGGGCCCTGGCCGCACTCGCCTGCGCGGGAACACTCGCCTGCGCTGCGGCAGCGCCTGCTGCGGTGACCAGCGTGGCGATTAGCGCAACTGCTGTTCTTCTCATAGCGCTCCTCCTTCCGGTCGGCTGACCAGCCGACCGCGGCGTTAGCACGACGGTAGCGGCGTAACACCGGCCGCGCCGGGAGGTTTGCGAAGGTCCCGCGGCGGCTGAGGTTCGGCGCACTCCTCCGCCGCTGATACCGTTAGGCACCGACGATGCACATTGCATCATGTCGCGGGCCCGGTGCTCTGTTGGCCACGTGCCCGCATGGTCGCTGTTCGAGCTGTCCGCTTCTCGGTGAGCCTGCTATTTCGCCGCTGTCGTCGACTCTTGACATGACGCGGCCCAGGACTACTACCGATGGAGCCTGGCACATATGCCTCATACCCAAGGGCGCCGGCGTGCGCCCAGCCACTACCGCGCCAAACCGCAGCGCCATCCCGGCGGCAGTCAGCGGCCGTCCGATAGCCGCAGGCTGCCCCGGCCCGATGACGTCAGGTCGGAGCTAGACCGGGCGCTTGCCGCGGCGGCCGAGCAGCCACCGCCGCCCGCGATGACCTTCGGCCAGCTCGGCCTGGCCGGCCCGCTGGTCGCCGCGCTGGCCGCGCGCAATATCCGGGAGCCATTCGCGATCCAGGCGCGTGCGCTGCCAGATGCCCTGGACGGCCGGGATGTCCTCGGCCGCGCCGAGACCGGGTCGGGCAAGACGCTCGCGTTCGGACTCCCCATGCTCAGCCGGATCTCCGGAATGCCTGGTCGACCGCGAGATAAGGCGCCGCGAGGCCTGATCCTGGTCCCGACCAGGGAACTCGCGCAGCAGGTCGCGAGTGTGCTGGCACCGCTCGGCCGCAGCCTGGGCGTGAGCGTGACTACCGTCTACGGCGGAGTCCCGATCTCCCGGCAGATCAACCGCATCGCGGGCGGGGTCGACATCGTGGTCGCCACGCCCGGGCGTCTTATCGACCTGCTTGACCGCGGCGCATGCCTGCTGACCGACATCGCGATAACGGTGCTCGACGAGGCTGATCACATGGCTGACCTGGGTTTCCTGCCGTCAGTCACCCGCATCCTGGACGAGACCCCGGCCGGCGGCCAGCGACTGCTGTTCTCGGCCACGCTCGACCGCGGCGTGGACAGGCTCGTGCGGTCCTACCTGAGCGATCCCGCATTGCACGCCGTAACGCCGGAAGTAGTGGCGGGCGGCGCGGCAGAGCACAGCGTTCTCGTGCTGGACGCGGAGGACAAGGTAGCGGTGGCGGCTGAGATCGCCAGCCGTCCGGCCAGGACGCTGTTCTTCGTCCGGACGAAGCACGGGGCCGATCGGCTGGCCAGGCAGCTCGAGCGAGCCGGAGTGAAGGCCGCAGCCATCCACGGTGACCGGAACCAGAATCAGCGGCAGCGCGCGCTGGACGACTTCGCAGTCGGCCACCCGAGGGTGCTGGTGGCTACCGACGTAGCGGCCAGGGGCATTCACGTGGACGGGATCGAGCTGGTCGTGCACTTCGACCCGCCGAATGACCACAAGGATTACCTGCACCGTTCTGGCCGCACTGCCAGGGCCGGGGCGACTGGGCTGGTCGTCACGCTCGCCATGCGCGACCAAGTCCGCGAGATCCAGCGCCTGCACGACGCCGCTGGCGTCCAGCCGGCCCGCCATCACGTAGCCGCTGGTCATCCGGTTGTGCGGGAGATCGCTACGACGGGCACGCCGGTACCGTCGCCGCCGCCCGCCCCCGACCGGCGCCCGCGGCCTGCGGGAGCCCCGGCGAGGGCCCGCCGCGGTCCAGGCCGGCCCTCCCGGTCGGTGCACCGGCAGCGTCCGGCCGGCGACCGCGCCCGCTCGGCGTAGCTCCTCCAACCCGCCGCTGCAAGGTGACGTTCCTCACATTCATGGCGATCGCCACCCGGCTGGTCCACTGTCGCGCTCCGGGTTAAGTGGTAGCCGTCAATTCCGCGGAACTACCAACTTGGCCTGAGTTACGACGGCAGAGTGCCCTTGTGGGATTTCTACGGGAGGATCGAGCTTTGAAGTCTGCAATCCGGTCTAGGCGACTGCGCGCTGCCAGCCTGCTTGCGGCCGGTACGGCCGGCTCGATGGTCGTGCTGGCCGCCGTGGCGCCGGCTGGCGCGGTCACCGGACCGAGTGTGGGCAGAGTGCCGGCCACGAGCACAGTGCCGGCCACGAGCACAGTGCCGACCGGGAGCAGTGAGCCGGGCGGGGGCGGACCGACTGCCGGCAAGGTAGCGGTAGCCCAGGGACTCGACGCCGCCGCGGTCGGAGCTCACCGCGTCTTCCCGGTGAAGGGGAGCACCAAGGAGACCGTCTCCTTCGTCCTGCGGCTGCGGAACAGCGCAGCGCTCCAGGCACTCGTCGAGGCGAGAATGCCGCATGGATTCCTGTCGGTCCAGAAGTTCGCGACCGGATACGGCCAGACCCGCGCCCACATTGCCGCGCTGCAGAGGTACCTGAAGCGTTACGGCCTCAAGTCGACGGCGTACGCGGACGGGCTCGACGTGAGCGCGACCGGGCAGGCGTCGCAGTTCAACAAGGCGCTGTCGGTCACTCAGAGCGTGTACACCACCGCGGCGATCCCTGCCCAGGGCGACCAGCCAGCCCGGCCCGCCGTCACCTTCCACGGCACCACCGACAAGCCGCTCCTGCCGAAGAGCCTGGCCTCGTTCACCTACTCAATCCTCGGCCTCACTGACTACCCCATCGCCAGCAGCGACGCCGTGCACACGCCGACACCGGAGAAGCGCTCGGCCGCGAAGGGCCTGCAGGAGGGCAACCGCACCCCGGCGAACTTCGCCAAGCAGTACCACCTGACCCCGCTGACGAGCGGCGGCGCGAAGGGCCAGGGTCAGACGATCGGCATCATCACCTACGCCAGCATGCTGCCTTCTGATGCCACCCACTTCTGGTCGACCGTCCTGAGGATCAGGACGAAGGCGAGCCGGATCAAGCTCGACAACATTGACGGCGGATCTGGCAGGGTGAGCTACGGCAGCGGCTCCGGTGAGACCACGCTCGACGTCGAGCAGTCGGGCGCCGTCGCCCCAGACGCCAACATCGTCGTCTACCAGGCTCCCAATACCGACTACGGACAGGCGGACGCCTGGTTCAGCGCAGCGAGCCAGAACAAGGCAGCCACGATCTCGACGAGCTGGGGCCAGTCGGAGATTTTCAACGAGGACGTGGCCGCTAACCGGACGGAATCCGCAACCTACGGTGGTATCTACGACGAGGCCGGCCTGGAGATGGCCGCGCAGGGCCAGAGTGCCTTCGTTGCGTCCGGCGACTCCGGCGCCTATGACGATGTCGCCGACTCGCAGCCCTACACCGAGCTGTCGGTCGACAACCCTGCCGACAGCCCGTGGGTGACAGCCGGTGGCGGCACGACCAATGCCGGCCAGATCCCGATCTACAACCAGTACGGCGGCCAGACCACGGTGAAGGTGCCCGCCCAGCGGACCTGGGGGTGGGACTACTTTTTCCCGTACTACTACCTGTTCCAGAACCAGAACAGCAGGAGCGGTGCGTACTTCTCGACCGAGCCGCCGTTCGTCCAGGACACCTACTACGCTGCCGGCAGCGGCGGCGGATACAGCGTGGTCGAAGATCAGCCGGCCTACCAGGGCACGATCCCGAACATCGACAACTACAGCTACGTCGCCTACGAGACGCCGGGCCGTTACCTGACCTTCGGCACGAAGGCGAGCTGCACGGCTGGCTCGAGTGTGAGCTGCCTGCCGACCAGATGGACCGCCTGGCCCGGTGCCGCCACGGACACGGCGCCTGCGGTTCAGCAGGGGACGTTCTCCGGGCCCGGTGGCCGGGCCGTGCCGGACATCGTCGCTGACGCCGACCCGTACACCGGTTATGAGGAGTACTTCAGCAAGTTCCCGGCGATCGGCCTGCCGAAGCTCGCACTCGGCTGGGGCGGCACCAGCTTCGTGGCGCCGCAGCTGAACGGCTCGGCCGCGGTGATCAACTCTTACCTGCATCACCGGACCGGGTTCTGGAACCCGGACATCTACAAGTTCGCGGTCACGAGCAGCACGCCGTTCACTCCGCTTGACTCGCAGACCCCGGACAACGACAACCTCTACTACACCGGCACCACCGGCGCGATCTACAACCCAGGCTCCGGCCTCGGGGTGCCCGATCTGGACAAGCTCGCGCTCGATTTCAAGAGCAAGAAGTAGGCAGCCCGAGGGTCCCGCGCACGGACGAGAGCTCCGGGTGCGGGATTCCCCGCTCCCCGCCTGAGTAAACGGCAGGTCGGGGGCCTGCGGCCGGACTTATGCACCGAGACGGCCAAATAAGTCCCCGGCTGGCCTGCCACTCAGCCCGTTCTGGCTCGCTGAGATGTCACCTACAGTTCGCCGGATGGTTACGGCGTGGCGTACGTTCCTGGCATGGAGATGACCGACGGTGTGAGCGTGCGAATTGCTTATGTCACAGAGTCATTCCCGCCCGACGTCAACGGCGTCGCGCACACTGCGGTGCGCGTGGCGGAGCACTTGCTGTCGCGGGGACACCAGCCACTAGTGATCGCGCCCGAGGCAGCCAGCGGACGGCCGGTGCCGGATCGCAGCTTCGAGTTCCCGATCGTCCGGGTCCGGTCGATCGCCGTTCCGCTGTACCGCGGCTTCCGGGTGGGCCTGCCGGGCTCAGCCGTGCGGGAGGCCATCGCGGCGCACCGGGCTGATGTGGTGCACCTGCATGGACCGTTCGTGCTCGGCGCCAGTGGCTGCACGGCCGCGGTCGAACAGCAGGTGCCCGTCGTGGCGGTGTACGCCACCGACCTGCCCGCCTATGCGCGGCTTTACCACGCGGGCGCGGTCGGGGAGGCGTTCGCATGGCGGCGGCTGCGCAAGATCCACAATGCTGCCAACCGGACTCTGGCGCCCTCTACTGCCACGGCCGCTGACCTGCGCGAGCAGGGTATCGAGCGGGTACAGGTCTGGGCCCGGGGCGTGGATTACCGCCGGTTCGACCCGGCCAAGCGGAACGAGGACCTGCGGGCCGCTCTGGTGCCCGGCGGCGAGCTGCTCGTCGGGTACGTCGGCCGGCTCGCCGCGGAGAAACGGGTCGACCTGCTGGCCGCGACTGCGGCCGTGCCCGGGGTGCGGCTGGTCATCGTCGGCAGCGGGCCGGCCGAGGCGGCAATCCGGCAGGCCATTCCCTCGGCGCTGTTCCTCGGCCAGCAAAGCGGTGAGCAGCTGGCCGAGCTCTACGCCAGCTTCGACGTCTTCGTGCACAGCGGGCCGCATGACACCTTCGGGCAGACGCTGCAGGAAGCCGCGGCGAGCGGCCTGCCGGTGGTCGCGCCAGCCGCAGGCGGTCCGCTCGACCTTGTCAGGGACGGCACGACCGGATTCCTGGTCCCGCCGGGCAGCGCAGCGGGGCTGGCCGACGCGGTTGCCAGGCTGGCTGCCAATCCCGCCCTCCGCGCGGCACAGGGCCGGGCCGGCCGGCAGATGGTCCTGCATCGAAGCTGGCCGGTGATGTGCGATGAGCTGATAGGGCACTATGCGGACGTGCTTGAGTCGGCCGGTTCGGCGGAACGAGAGGCGGTGGCAGCATGACGAGGTTCGTCGCCCTGGGCGACTCGATCACGCTCGGGATCGGCGACCCGATCCGGCTGGAGCCGACGCCCGGCCGGGCGGGCGGCAGCGCCCGGAAGGGCAGGCGCGGCTGGCGCGGCTGGGCGGTCCTGCTGTCCGAGAGCCTGCCGGAGCCGGACCTGCACATCGTTGCCGGGAACGGGGCCTGCTGGGCTGATCTCGAGCGCGACCAGCTGCCGACGGCGCTGCAGTTCCGGCCGGACGTGGCCAGTGTCGTCATCGGCGTGAACGACACGCTGCGCCCGAACTTTGACCCCGACCAGATCGGGAAGTCCGCTGCGCACGTGGTCGGCGCCCTGCGCGCCAGCGGCGCCGAGGTGCTCACCATGCGGCTGCCCGATCCGGGCCGGATGCTCGGCGTGCCCAGCCTCCTGGCCCGGCCGCTAGCGCGGCGGGCACACGCGGTCAACCAGGTGATGGACGACGTGGCCGAGCGGTTCGGCACGCTTCACTTCGATGCAGCGGGCGACGCGGAGGTCTTCAACCCGTCGATGTGGGCCGTTGACCGGCTGCACCCGAGCGAGCGGGGACACCGGCTGATCGCGCGCAGGTTCCACGGACTGCTCGCCGCGGCCGGCCATCCCGTCGGGACGCCGCCCGGCGCCGAGCCGCTCAACGAGCCGCCGAGCAGGGTGGAACAGCTGGCCTGGATGGCCACCAAGGGCACCGCCTGGGTGGCGCGGCGGTCGACTGACCTGGTGCCGAGCTTGCTGGCCATGGCGTACGCCGAATGGCGGGCTGGCGGCGAGGCGAGCGACCTGTCGTCGGCGCCCGCGCCCGACCTTGCGGACGTCGCCTGAGCAACCGGCCGGGCCGCTCAGTCAGGCGGCATAGCCGGGCCGGATCTGGCGCTTTCGGCACGGTCCGCCGCTCTGGTGGCGAGATGCTCCGGTGAGTTAGCTTGTGTCGGCATGACATGGCAACCGGAACTGGACGAGCTGCGCAGGCGGCAGCAACTCGCCGAGCAGATGGGCGGCCCGGAGAAGATCCGGCGCCAGCACGACGCGGGGCGGCTCACCGTCCGCGAACGGCTGGCTCAGCTGCTCGATGACGGCTCGTTCAGCGAGATCGGCGCCCTTGCCGGAGCGGCCAGGTACGGCGCGGACGGCGAGCTCACGAGCTTCATGGCGGCCAACTTCGTCATCGGCACCGGGCGCATCGACGGCCGCAAGGTCGTTGTCGGCGGGGACGACTTCACCATCCGCGGCGGCGCGGCAGACGCCGCCATCGCGGGCAAGCAGATCTACGGCGAGCAGCTCGCCAACCAGCTGCGGCTGCCCATCGTCCGGCTGGTGGAAGGGACTGGCGGCGGCGGCAGCGTCAAGTCGCTTGAGCAGACCGGACACACGTATGTGCCCGTCAATCCGGGCTGGGACTACGTGGTTGACAACCTCTCCGTCGTTCCCGTCGTGGCGGCTGGTCTCGGCCCGGTGGCAGGTCTTGGTGCCGCCCGGCTATGCGCCTCGCACCTGTCCATCCTGGTGGAGGGGACGGCTCAGCTGTTCGTGGCGGGCCCGCCGGTCGTGAAGAGCGGCGTCGGCGAGGACGTCGACAAGGAAACACTGGGCGGCTCGGACGTTCACGCCAGGAACGGGGCCGTCGACCTGACTGCCGCCTCCGAAGCCGAGGCGTTCGGGCTCATCCGGCGGTTCCTGTCGTACCTGCCGCCGAGCGTCTACTCGCTGCCGCCCGTGATCGCCTCGGCGGACCCGGCGACGCGGCGGGAGGAATCGCTGCTGTCCGCCGTGCCGCGCGACCGGCGCAAGCCGTACCGCATCCGGGAGATCCTGCGGGCTGTGCTGGACGAAGGCTCGCTGCTTGAGATCCAGCGGTACGGGGGATCAATCGTGACCGCGCTGGCCCGGCTCGACGGGCATCCGGTCGGAGTGGTGGCCTGCGATCCGTACGTCGCCGGCGGCTGCATGACGACCGAGGGGGCCGACGCGGTGATCCGGCTCGCCGATCTGTGCTCGACCTTCCACCTGCCCGTTGTGACCTTCACCGACCAGCCGGGGCTGCTGATCGGCACGAGAGCTGAGCAGCGGGCGACGATCCGGCACGGCGTGCGCGCGATCAGCGCGGTCTACCAGGGCAGCGTGCCGGGGGCTGAGATCATCGTTCGGCGCGTCTTCGGGGTGGGCGGCGCCGGCCTGGTGAACCGGCACCGGGTCGTCCGCCGCTGGGCGTGGCCATCGGCAGACTGGGGCTCGCTGCCCGTCGAGGGCGGTATCGAGGCTGCCTACCGGGCCGATCTGGAGGCGGCTGACGATCCCGCGGCGCTGCTGGCTGAGATCCGCGCGCGGCTAGAGGCGGTACGCAGCCCGTTCCGGACCGCGGAGCGGTTCGGGGTGGAGGACATCATCGATCCGCGGGAGACCAGGCCGCTGCTGTGCGAGTGGGTCCGCGACGCCTACGCGGTCCTGCCTGCCCAGCCAGGCCGGCCGTCGTTCGGGACCCGGCCGTAACGTTACTGGCCCACCCGGCCGTCGATTCGCTCGCGCAGGAAGTCGGCGTGCCCCATGTGCCGCGCGTACTCCTCGATCATGTGCAGCATGATCTCGCGAAGCGAGATCGAGCCGGAGGCGAACTCGCCGTCCGGAAATGTGCCCGAGAACTCCAGGTCGGGCGCCTCGTCGACGAACTGCTCGGCGAAGGCCACCTCGGACCGCCACGTCCGCCACGCCTCGGCGACCAGGTCCGGATCGGCAGCCGCGCCGGTGAAGTCAGCGTTCGGCTGGGTGTCGGAGCGGTAATGCCGCGGCTCGCCGATGCCCGCTAGCACGATCTTGAACCAGTACTGCTCCACCCCGGCCAGATGCCGCACCAGGCCGAGCAAGGACAGGTTCGACGGCGGTACCGAGCGGCGTGCCATTGCCTCGGCATCGAGCCTGGCGCACTTCAGCTCCAGTGTCAGCCGGTAGTCGCGCAGGTACCTTACGAGAACATCCCGCTCGCCGGTGACCTCGCCGCCCTGCTCCCGCGGATCGTCGTCCGGATGGACGAACATGTCCCACCAACCGAACTGCCGGTCCGGCTCATCCGTTCCCGGGTCGCGGTGATGCGATTCGCTGGTCTCAGGGTCAGTTCCGGCGGGTTGCGACATGGTTACCATGATCGGCTGTCTGGTAGGCGCACGCGACCGAATTTCTGGTGCCGGCGCCACGATAGTGTCACCGGCATGCCGACTCCCGAGTTCGTCACCGGCCTCCGCGCGCACATCGGCCATGAGCTGCTGTGGCTGTCCACCGCTGCAGGTGTTGTTCTCGATGCCGGCGAGCGCGTGCTGCTCGGCCGCCGGTCGGATACCGGGAACTGGGGGCTCCCCGGCGGCGTCATCGACCCGGGCGAGGAGCCGGCCGATGCCGCCGTGCGGGAGATATACGAGGAGACCGGCGTGATAGCGGTCCCGGAAGCGCTTGTGGCAGTGACCGTGTCCGGGGTGGTCACCTATTCCAACGGCGACGTCGTCCAGTACCTCGAGGTCCTGTTCCGCTGCCACGCCGCGGGCGGCGCGGCGCGGGTGAACGACTCAGAGTCGGTCGAGGTCAGCTGGCATTCCGTGGCTGATCTGCCGGAGCTGGACGGCCGCACGCTACGCCGTATCAGGCTGGCTATGGCAGGCACGGAGCGAGCGGCGTTTGCCTTCTCCGGCGTGGAGGAGGTGCTGGGGCCGATCGCCTTATCCCGCTCGCTGCCCGGCCGTAGCCAGCGTGTGACCTAGCAAGCCTGGTCGGCTGTTAAATTGAAGCGATGCAGCAGGCTGATTCGTCCCAGATTAGCCCGCGCTCCCGCTTCCCCGCCCTTGACCCAGAGCCGCCGCCACGTCCGTGGCGGCGCATCGGCGTGACGCTGATCATCCTCCTGGCCGGCCTGGGTAGCTGGGTCGGTTACGTCTTGTCCGGCACGGCCCCGCACCACCGGAGCCCGGCAATCTCGGTGTCGTTTGTCCGCGGCCTGACCGGGGTGGTGCTAGCCGAGACGCCCGGCGGCTATCTGTCGGAAACCGACCTGCACACCGGCAACGCCGTGGTGTTCAAGCGCCTCGGCCAGTTCAGCTCGAACCCGGATCCTGCCGTTTCGGCCGACGGCAGGTACCTGCTTGACGCAGCTGTCGGTCGGCTGGTGTCCATCTCCAGCTTCGGTCATCTGCAGACGGTGCCGAACGCGCTCTCGTTTGCGCCCGGCGACACGCCAGGATTCTCAGCGGACCCATGGAGTGATCATGACATCGGCGTCGTCGAACTGAGCTATCCGAACGGCGCAGAAGGCGTCCAGTCGCCTATCCCGGTCGCCGATGTCGAGCCGGTCCGAACCGGCCGCGCTGCGTCACTGGGACGGGCTGACTCTGCCGCCGGAGATCAGCAACAGGAGGGCGCCTTCATCGCCGTCCCGAAGCGCGGCAAGCCGCTCCCGAACGGCAACCAGCCGGACGCGAAGCTTGTCCTGACGGATGCGGGCTCGCGGCCTCGCCTGCTCGCGACAACTGCCCGGCTGAACCGTGTGCTTGGCGTCAAGCGCGGAGCTGCGACGACGTCGCTGGTCCCGATTCCCAACCCGCAGGGATCGATGGTGGCGGTGGCAGTCAGCTCACTGAAAGGCGCCAACTACTACTCGGCCGGGATCGTGGTCGTCAGCCGGAAGGGCAGAGTGCTCGGCTCACAGCGGGGCGCGAGTGCCTTCTCCTGGGCTGCGTGGTCTCACTCGGGCAAGACGCTGGCCTTCGTCGGTTACGGCCAGGCCGGCCCCGAGATCACCGAGTGGACAGTCGGTGCCGGCAGCGTGACCACGGCACTACCCGACGCCAGCAGGATAGGTCCCACGGCCTGTGCCTGGTCTCCCGATGACGCCGCGCTGCTCTGCGACGGTGGGCCTCGCGGGAACTGGCTGGTCGTCAGGTCGGGTACCGAGTCCGTCACGCCTGGCCAGGGGCAGCCTCTGTTCTGGGCGAGCGGGCGGCTGGGCGGATGAGCCAGCTGATCGCCCTCGTCCGAGGGCTCGTCCACCGGGCCGGGTCGGCCGCCATGATCCTGGTCGTGGCCGTGGTGGCGGCGGGCCTCTCGGCGCCCACCAGCAGCAGCGCACTGCAGTTGCCAGGGCACTGGCCCTGGAGCCGCGACTACTGATCGCCGACGAGCCGACTGCCGAGCTCGACCCGGGCGCCCGGATCCTCGCGCTGGCCAGGATGTTCGAGGTCGCGGAGTCGGGTGGCGCGCTGGTGCTCGCCACGCACGATGCAGAAGTAGCAGAGCGATGTGACCAGGTGCTCGACCTGTCCCAACGGGCGGGCTAGCCAGCCGGCCCAGGCAGCCAGGCAGGCGGGTGCCACCAGAACAGTCGCTGGGCTCGGCCAGCCAGAACTGCCCGGCCGAGCATCGCTATCGCAGTCACGCCAGTCCATGCGACCAGCACTTCACATGCTGCCTGCGGCCAAGCCGAGGAAACGCGCGCTCCAACCCAGATACCACATGGTGCCGCGCTGGCGGATGCGGCGAAGAAGGGGATGTACTGCCAGCGGGGCCGCGTCACGCCAACCCAGCCATGGCCCTCAGGCTGGCCAGCTAGGCGCAGGGCGCTGAAGAACATCGCAGCAGCAGTGAGCTGCGACCGGAAGTTCCTGCGAAACCTGGCCTGGAATCTCACCCGGCTATGGCCGGCCAGTGGCTTCCTGCGCAGATCAGCCACGGGGCCTGGCCACCAGGACCCGATAGCCCAGGTCTAGTTCGGTGCGGTCGAGAAGATGACCCTAGCGACGTCGCCAGTCGCCGCTGGCGAGATCGCGCTCCAGCAGGCGCATGCCCTCGGTTCGGTCGGCCTCGGGAATGAGCGCGATAGCCGACATCGGCCGCCAGACTTCGGCGTCAAGGTATGCCGCGGGCTTCCGCCAGTAGGCGGCGTTAAAACCATCCGTGCAGTCGGCCGGGATGGGCACCTTGATGACGTCCAGCGGGCAACCTAGCAGTTCTTCCAGCTGTGGGATCGGCGTTTCCCGGCTGGCTTCCAGCCGGGCGGTTGCCGGGAAGTAGTGGTGCAGCCACCATGTCGGGACAGCCCTCGGGTCGCGGGTGAACAGCACGATCGGGCCACGGGTGACCCGTCTCACTTCTGCCAGGCCGCGGGCACGGTTGGCCCAGTGGTGCACCGTGAGGACGCCCATCGCTGCGCCGAACGACTTATCGGGGAACGGCAGTTGCTCGGCCACGGCCCGGATTGCTGGCGCCGCGCTACGTCCACGCTGGGCGATCATGACGGCCGACGGCTCGAGCGCAACGACGCGCCTGTCCTCAGGCTCATACGATCCGCCGCCGGCGCCGACGTTCAGTACCGGTGCCGCGTCTCCCAGCGCCGCCCAGATCCGGCTCGCGATCCGCGGGTCTGGGCGGCGTGCCTGGCGGTAGCGCTGTCCGATCCGGTCGTAGACCGGCGCGTGCGGCGTTGGCAACTATTCCTCCAGTTGGCCCGAACTCAGTCGAACACCTTGAAGAACCGTGCCGACTTGTCACAGACATCGGTGTATCCGAGTCGCTGGTAGAAAGCATGCGCGTCGTCTCGGTAGCGCGCGCTGGTGATTTCCATGGCGAGGCACCCCCACTGCCGCGCCGTGTCCTCGGCGGCTTGCACAAGCGATCGGGCCACACCGCTGCGGCGCGCGGCGCTGTCGACGACGAGACTCTCGACCCGCGCCCATCGACCGGTCCGCTCAAGATACGGGATCGCGTGGAGCGACAGGCATCCGATCACCCGGCTGTCCTGCTCGGCGACGAGGATCCGGCTCATCGGGTCGTCCAGCCAGTAGGCGAGCCGCAGCGATACGTCGTCAGCCGCCGCCGGGTAGCCCAGCTGCGTCAGGAGTTCGGCGACGCGGGTTGCGTCCTGTGATGTGATCTGCCGGATGCCCACCGCCCGCATAACATCCTATTCTGCCACTTTCTGTGATGTTCGTCACCGGGTATAGCCTCCGCCGGAGGCCGGTACCGCCCACGTCACTGCTGCCCACCGCGCTGCGACCGGCAGGAAGCTGCGGGGTAGGCGCCTTCTGTTCGGTCCAGGCAGTATGGTCCGATGGCGGGCCCGAGGTGCCCGGGTCAACGGAGGTATTCGGTGAGTGGCGTCCTGCAGCGGGCAGTTCGACCGGCGGCGGGCCACCGCCGCGTCACCCGTGCAGGGACGAGAGCACAGTGGCTGATTCTCGCCGGATACCTGCTGGCAGCGGTTGCGGTGACGTGGCGGCTCTGGGCCGACCCCGCGAACCTGATGCAAGCACATACCGGCGACATTGACCAGTTCGCCTGGTTCATGCGCTACGACGCGACTGCCATCGCGCATGGCAGGCTCCCGGCCCTGATGACGACTGCCATGAACGCGCCGTATGGCATCAACCTCATGCAGAACACGTCATTCTTGCTGCCCGGCATCCTGCTGACCCCGGTTACGCTGCTCGCTGGGCCCCAGACCACTCTCACCGTCGCTCTCACCATCGGCTTTGCTGGCTCTGCGGCCAGCTTGTTCCTGGTCTTGCGGCGCTGGGGGGCTAGCGTCCTGGCTGCAGCTCTGGGCGGTGCTATCTACGGGTTCTCCCCGGCGCTGGTGCACAACGGCCTGAGCCACTATCAGGTGCAGTTTGTGCTTCTGCCGCCGCTGGTGATCGATGCGCTGCTGCGCATCCTGACCGGGCGGGGGAGCGCAGTCCGCAATGGCATCTGGCTCGGCCTGCTGGTGGCTGCTCAGCTGTTCATCGGGGAAGAGGTGCTGACCTTCACAGCCATCGCAGGCATGGTGCTGGCTGTCAGCCTCGGGGCGAGCTGGCCCAAGGAGGTGCTCGGCCGTGTCCGCCGCACGGCGATCGGCCTGGGCGCTGCGGGCGCGGTTGCGCTGCCGATCTGCGCATATCCACTCTGGGTACAGTTCCAGGGTCCGGCCGTTCCGGCTGTGGGATACCGCACCAGCCTCGCCGGCTTCGTCACTCCGTCCAGCGACCTGCTGTTCCACACCAGCGCCAGCGCAGCGGCGGTAGCCCAGTCCCCGGCGCAGGGCGTCTACTTTTCTTACCTGGGCTGGCCGCTGCTCATCACTCTGCTGGCCGCCACAGTCTTCTTCTGGCGGAGTCGGACGATCCGGACCGCAGCCGTCACCTTCCTGGTACTGGAATGGTTCTCCCTCGGCAGCCACGTCCTGCCGCTCGGCGGAATGCGGCTACCGGCGGCATTGCTGCCCTGGGACTGGCTGTATCGCTTGCCGATTTTGGGGTCCGCGCTGCCGTATCGGCTTCCCGTCCTGGCCGCTGGCGCAGCAGCCGCGGTCCTGGCGTTCTCACTCGACCAGGCGCGATCAGTGGCTTCGAACGGCAGAGGATGGCGCCACCTTGGCGCTGCGCTCACAGTGGTCGCCGTGGCGGCGGTGCTCCCGCTGATCCCGCTCTCCTACCCGGCATTTCCCACCACGCCCCTCCCGGCCGGCTGGCAGACAGTCTTCGGCAGGCTGCGGGTCGCCCCGGACGCGCCCGTCCTGGTGGTACCAGTCGGGTACAGCCACATTCCGCAGCCAATGCGGTGGCAGGCCGACACCGGCGAACCCGCGTCGATGATTGGCGGCACGTTCATCGCAGCTGACCGTCACGGCGTGGTCTGGCGGGGTGGCCGCGCTGACCGCACCAAGACCGCCGCATATCTCGATGCGCTATGGATGGGGTCACATCCCGCTGAGCTTGCCCTCTGGCGGGCCCGTGCCGACCTGAGGGCCTTGCGGCCTGCGGCCGTGGTGGCGGTCACAAGCCTCGGCTCCCCGCTCGGACGATTCCTGACCAGGCTGCTGGGGCCGCCGACATACCAGTCCGGCTCCACGATCGCCTGGCGCCTGAATTCGTGAACCGGGGAGCCGCCAGGCCGGACGGGCTACTGCGACGGCGCTGTACCTCGTTCCCGCTGTTAATTCAGGACGGGAAAATGGCCGCGTGGATCTCCGCCCTTGTCACTGAGCGGCACGTCCGGCAGCCATGGGTCGGGAACACGAGGACTCCCCCCGTCCAATACCCGGTCAGGCCCATGACGCTGACTGCCGGGGCAAAGCTTGCAGCATTTCTGGCGTCAATCAGGATCGCGCCGATGTGGTCAGTCCGGATCAGATCCTCGAACTTGGCGATGCGCGCGGGCGTGGGCGACCCGAGGTTCCGCGCCCCCACTGGCAGGTCGCTGCGATGATCGAAGCCCGCGTTAATGAACCCGCCGGCCAGCCGCCAGTAGAAGCCGGACTCCGCCTGCCAGAGCATGCCCGCGTTGCGCACGGTGGAGAAAACCAGCACAATCTCGCCCGGAGCCAGCTGGCGGTGGTAATCGCCGCTGCTGACGAACGCCGGCACAGTGGTCTGCGGGGTCACGTCCAAGGACCCGGCCACGTTCAGCGCTCCGAACGCGACTACGAGGCCACCCAGCGACCAGCGCCAGGCTAGCGACCAGCCTGCCCGCCAGCGGCCCGGCTGTCGCTGCCGCGTGCCGCCGGCCAGCAGGAGCGCAGTCGCCAGGGCCAGCATCAGGAAGGCGAACAGCATCAGCCGGGCCGGATACGCGTTTCGGACGAACGGCATGCTGAAGAGCCCGTGCCATGGCAGCACCGCCACCGGCTGTCCGGCTATATAGAGGACAGGCCCGAGGGCGCCGACGATGATGACAACGAGCAGGCTGGTGAGAAACCAGACGAGCCGGCTGCGCCAGCGGGTTGCCGCTGTCGCGACCACGACTGCCAGCAGCGGGATGCCGACCGAGCAGCCCGCCGACACCAAATGCGGTCCAAGCTGGGCATTAGCCAGCCAGGCGAGTCTGAGGCCCGGGCCACCCTCCGGCAGCCAGAGGCTGGTGAGATCCATCGAGCCGGCGGGCGGTGGTATCGGCGACGCGGCGCCCAGCGTGGCTGCCAGGTAGGGCGCCGCAAGGGCCAGAGCAATCAGGTAGCCAAGCCCGAGGAGGCCGGCCAGCCGTAGTACCTTCGCCCGGCCGGCCCGGTCGGCCACCGCCAGGCCGAGCAGCAGCGACAAGACCAGGATGGCGGTGAGGTCGGCGAAGGTCTCCAGGAAGAGGTAGAACTGCGCGGCCAGGACCAGGCCGGCCAGGATCACCAGGACGAAATTGCGGATAGCGCCGTCCCGCCAGGCCACGACCAGGTAGACCAGTAGCGGTGGCAGCAGGGCGTAGCACAGGTTGAGCTGGCCGGCCACGAGATGGCGGAACTCGTAGGCGGAGAATCCGTACACCGCCCCGCCAACGAGCGCGGGCCAGAACTTACCGGTGAGCCGCCGGCAGGCCAAGAACGCCGCCCATGCCGACAGTGGCAGCGCCAGCGCGATGAGCAGGTTGAACGCGACTACCGGGCCGGCCGTCAGGGTGAGCGGCGCGGCGAGGAGTGCGAGCGGCGGCACCGTGGTGACCCAGGCGAGCGAGTGCCCGGCCGGTGCGGCAATCAGGCTTGTATACAGCGGGTTCAGCCCGTGCCCGACGGCGTATGGCCACCAGCGCAGGCTCCAGACGTAGAAGTTCGGGTCGGGATTGGACTGCAGCAACTGCGCCCGGCTTAGATGGCTGACGAGCGGGCGGACGACAGCCGGGAGCCAGACCGCAGCGTAGACCGCGAGCGCCAGGAGGCCCTGGAGTGCTGGCGAGCTCAGCCATCCCCAGCGCGGTGCGTGCGCCTCCTGTGACTTGCCGTAGTCGGTAGCGCCAAGCGCCAGACTAGGCGACTGCTGTGCTGAAGCGTCAGGCTGGGTCATCGGCCGAAGGCGCGATTTGCGGCTTGCTCAGCACACGGCAGACCGCGCAGCCGTTCGTCGGGTAGATCATGATGTTGCCAGTTCGGTGTCCAGTCAGACCTGTCTGCTGGAAGATACCAGCCCACTTAGGGTCATGCTCCGGCCGGGCAGTTGGCCTCCCCGATCCGCCAGCCCAGCCCGCCTTCAGCTCCCGCACGGCCGGGACCGGGTTCCAGCGGCGGCAGCGGCGACCCCGACCCGTTCGTGCATGTCTAGCAACCTCGACCGGGCCGGCTCGTACGTCCTGGCCGGTCTGTACGGGCAGCGGGACGACGGCTAGACGTCCAGCTGGGCGACGGCGATGACCTCGATGGTTCGTGGCCTCGGGCCGCGCCGCCAGATGACGTACCACTTGTCGTAGCGAACCGGGGTCGCGCTGACGTTGCTGAACTCTTCTGCCTGGAAGGCCAGGGTTCCAAGGCGCCGGTCGAAGGGGTCGTCTTCCAGCCGGTCGAGGCAGTCGTCGACGGCGTCGAGAGCCTTTGCCATGGCCGGCTCGGCTTCGAGACGATCTAGGGCCTCGTCGGCTTCGGGCCGGTACTTGAGTTCGTATGGCACGACGTTGAGCCTATCGACGGGGGTCGCTGTCGAGGCCAGCGTACAGCCAAAAAGCCAAGGTAGGTAATCGGGGTATTGTGGCAGTGCGGTATAGCGGTATAGTGCAAGTGCAAGCGCCAGAGCCTCGGAGGCCGCGCGTGCCGAACGGACAGGAAGATGATCAATGCCAGCCAACGAAGTCACCGTGGACGAGCGCGGCCGGACAAGCCTGGCCCGCGTCCGGACCCGCGTCTATGACAGGTACACCGTCGAGGAACTACCCGACGGCACCTTGATCCTCACACCAGCCCTGACCATCAGCCCGATCGAACTAGCCGCCCTGAACAACCCGGAGGTCCGCGCCGCAATCGCGGCCGCCAAGGCTGGCGACCCGAGCGAGCTTCGGACCCGCCAACGCAGGCCGCGTCAGGACCGCGCGGCGTCGTAGACGTACAGGAGGCGGGACCTTCCGGGTATAGCCGTCCGCCGGCTCCTGTTTGCTGGCTGGCCGGTACGGGCAGCGGGCCGACGGCTGACCAGGTTACTTCTCGTCGTCGGGGCTGAGCTTGTCCCACACGACTAGAGCTGCCGCGACGAGGCCGATCAGGCCGAGCCCGATCAGATTGCTCATGAGTCCGCCTACCTCTTCCTTCGTGCTGAACTCGCGGCGCGCAGAGTCAAGGATGCGGTCGCCCATCTCAGTCTCATGCTCGCGCTGGCGGCTCTCTCGGTCGCGGCGGCGGTTCTCCCGTCAGGTGACCACTGCGACAACAGACGTTAAGGCCAGGACGACAGCTGCACCGGAGGCAAGCCATTCGGCGACGATCATGGTCGAGAGCGTACCGGTACGTGCTGGCTGGCCGGTACGGGCAGCGCATTGACTGACCTCAGCTGGCGAGCGTGCTGGATCACCGCACCGACGCGGCCGGGAGGTCGCAGTGACTGTAAACCCCGTCGCCAACCTGCGCGTCATCTTGTCACCCCACAGCGCGATTCCTCGCACTAAGGACCAAGCCCTCGATGACGACTGAACTGAGGACGATCCCCGCGGTTGCCGCCAGACCGCCGCTGTCATGGTGGCTGCCAAGCGACCGCGCTGGCAGCGCGTTCCGGCGTGTCAGCTGGCCAATCTTCCGCACTCGCCGCGAGCTCGACGGCCTCCGCGCCGAAGTGCGCCAGTTAGAGTACATCCAGCAAAGCCTTCTCCGGACCATGGACCGAGTCCTTGAGGTGACGGACATCAGCCTGGAGACGGACACCGACGACAGTAAGGCCGTAGGGAGTTAGCTCACGCAGCCAGCAGACTCCTGGGCCCCAGTCGAGCCGCCCGCGCTGCCGCGTGCGCTGGATCACCTGGACTCCGCGTGGCAGCTGATAGCCAGGCAGCGGCTGTTCAAACGCCCAGGATTTGCGCGCGCGGTGTCACTCGCTGAGCCGGCCAGTAGTGCCGTCGAGTTCGAGGCGCGCTGCTACGCGCTCTACGACGTGCTCTCTATGCTGGCGGTCCCCAAGGTCGACAAAGTCGAGGGGCCGCTGAATTTCCTGAAGGCCGACCTCACACAGCGCATAACCGACCCGGAATCGCTCGAACGTGCAACAAGCGCGGTGGAGACGCTCCAACAGCTGGTGAAGCTGCGCCGTGGCCAGGCGCACTCCGACGCCGCCCAGGACTCGCGGCAAGCCGCCGCCCGGCTCGGCATCAGGCTCACAGGCGATTGGGCCGACTCGTGGGACCGGGTCCGGCGTGTCGCAATCGAGGCAATCTACGTCCTGATCGAGGAACTAGAGGCGGCTAACGCCTGATCTGGCTCGCCCCGGCGGGGCTCGTGCTTTCGCCTGACGGAGACAACAGCCGGGTCGTACCCATTCGCCACCGGTTACCTATGTTGCTGGCTGGCCGGTACGGGCAACGCGACGACTCTTGACGTCCCCGCATCCATTTGGCTTCCGCCGCAGGTAGGTCGATGCGAGCTAGTCCGTCGGCTAGTGGATCGGGCACGCCTCGTGGATCCACTCGCCGTCAACCCGGAGCCTTGCATCCTGGGCTGCGGTGATCAGCGACCCGCACAGCTCGCAGACCTTGCCGGGAGCGGTCGCCGCGTTGTCGTCCGCCAGCCCGCCCTGATTTTGCTCGCGTCCCTCCTGCCTATCCTCCCTATGGCGCTCAGATTCTTTGGCTACATCACGACTAGCCTTTGAGGGAAGCGCACCGGCGGGGTTGAAGGTATATCTGGGATTGAACACTTTGAACCCGCCGTCTCCGGTGACCGGGCCGCTCCCTGCCGCTGATTATCAGTGTCTCACGGTGCGAAGGCACCGGCAGCGGCCTGCGACGGCGCCCGGAAACGGGAGGAGCAGCGCCACGCCGAAGATGACGACCATCACCGCGATCAGGACCAGGTTCGCCACGGTGACGTCGAAGATCAACCAGTGCAGCGGGGTGCTCGGCTGATTGATGTCGATCGCCACCGCGTGCAGCAGAAGCGAGGAGTGCATGTCGCGCTCCAAAGTCAGGTAGCTGGTGTCCGCATATCTGGCTATCGTTTCCGTTGGTCAGCGAGTGGGGCGCCTGGGGCTCGAACCCAGAACCCACGGATTAAAAGTCGGTTGGACGTCCGCGACAGTTGACAATCGTTGACAACCGTGCGCTTTGGTCAGTTGCCGGGCCGCAGGTCACGGAGATGGCCATGACAATCGTTGACAACTGTTCGCGTCGGTCAAGTGCCGTCCGTCCCATACTGGCGATCCCACGCAGGTCCCACAACGCCCACCCTGACCGGGTGAAGTGGATGAGCAGCGACGGCCAATGGGTCGTCGAGTTGATCCGGCTCACCGCTACCCGCGGCCAGGACGGGGACTGGCTGCGCGTCACTCACCACGGCTTCTATATCGGCAACGCGCGCGACTGGGACGGAGTCGCGCACCTCGGGGTCGATATCGGGGATCTGCGGGAGACCTAGCCGCGGTGTAACGGTTTGGCCCGGTCAGACGCTCCGCAGACAGAAGCTGGGGGGTGCCTCTGCTCACGTGGCTGTTTACGTCGCAGGCGCAGACATGCATCAGGCCTGGCCACCTGCGCTGGCCGGGCCTGACATCGCTGAGCGGCCTAGACCGGGTAGCCAGCCTGCTGCAGCACATACCGGACGATCTCGGCCGCGCACCTATGGGTTAGGTGCCGTGCGGCGGATGGTTGCATTGCAACCTGGCATCCCTGGCATCGTCCGGCGCAGAGTCCGATACCTGGCTGAGCTACGAGCCCGTCCATGGTGCGCCGTCTAGCCGGAACTCCCATCTGGCAGTTGCCGGAGCGGTGATGCGCACAGTCAGCTTCTGCCCGCGTCGGTAATGCGTCGGCTGGGTCAGGCCCCCAACGAAGCCGTTGCCGCTGTTACTGCAGCGCGCCACGACTGCATACGGGCGCGTCAGCACCGCCATGCCCTTGCCGATGCAGCCAAGCCATTCGGCGATGCCGGGCCGTGCGGTGATGGTGAAGGTCTTTGAACCGCTGCCGGACACTGGTCCCAGGATCGTCGTATAACCCGGCTTCTCTGCCTGGCCGGGTGGTGGCATCGCGCTGAACTGCGGCGAACTGGCGCAGCCCGTCATGGTGGCCATCGCGACAGCCGCGAGCGCGGTGGCGAGCATTGTCGCCGGGCGTGCACCGGGCCGGATTTCCATGTGGCTTCCCGCCATGCGAGTAGATTTAGCAGCTTAGGTCTGGGAATCTTCTCACGGCTGGAATTAGCACTCGCTCATCGAAGGCGAAAGTGCTATCAAGATCGCTCATCGAGTCTCCTGCGCCGACCGTCAACGGCCAGGTTGAGGTCCCCGCTGGTGGCCAGTTAAAGTCCCCGCTCCTCGTTTTGATTACCTGGTTTTGCCGGTCGCTCGTCTGCACTGCAACTTGTCTGTGCCACAGCTGCATGGGCTGAGAACACCGTGGGGTTCATTGCTGGGTCGCTCCGCCTAGTTTATTTGAGTACGACCAGTTGAGGCGGGAGCAAGATCTCGTCCATCGGGCAACAACTGGGGGCGAACCCGTGCCGAGGAGCGGATAGATGAGCCAGGCGAGGCGTCAGGTGAGCGAGTTGGCCGGGCGTGACCAGCCAGACGATGACAGTGACGCCGCGCTGATCGCACGATCACTGGGCGATCCGGAGTGCTTCGGCGCGCTGTTCGATCGCCATGCGCCCGCGATCTTCCGCTACGTGACGCGGCGACTTGGCTCTGACCTGGCAGACGATCTGGTCGCCGAGACGTTCCTGGCAGCCTTCGGCCAACGGCATCGCTACGACCTGGCCCGCGGCGACGCGCGCCCGTGGCTGTACGGGATCGCGACGAATCTCATCGCCCGGCACCGCCGCGATGAGGTTCGGTTCTTCCGGGCGATCGCCCGGACCGGCATTGACCCGGCGGCCGAGCCGGTGGCTGACCAGGTCACGCGCCAGGTGGCAGCGTCCGCCGCCGTCCGTCAGCTGGCCGCTGCTGTTGCCGCACTATCGCAGGACCAGCGAGACGTGCTGTTGTTGACGGCGAATGGCCTCAGTTATGAGGAGACCGCCCGAGCCCTGGGCGTAGCGGTCGGCACCGTGTCGTCGCGACTGGTCAGGGTGCGTGCGAAGGTACGCGGTGCGCTCGGCGGAGTGGACCCCGCCGATGAGCGAGAGGAGTAGTCCGATGGACGAGGTGAAGCTGCTGGACGACATGTGCGCAGCGGTGCCACCGCCCGCTGCCGAACGCCTCTCGTGGGTTCGAGCTCGGATCGTCGACGATCTTGGCTACGCGGCTGCGGGCCGCGCGGTGTCCGGCCGCAGCCGTCGGGGGCGCGTCCGGGCACTAGTTCTGAGGCCGCGGCTGGCTGTCGTGGGCGGTGTCGCGGCAGCGGCATCCATCGCGGTGCTCGTGACCGTCGGCGTTCCACTGCGCGGCGGTACCGCCCTGGTTTCGTCCGCCGCGGCAGCTCAGGTGCTGCAGCGCGCGGCCACGGCGGCGCTGGCCCAACCGGTCCCCCGCGACAACCAGTTTGTCTACACAGAGATCACAGGCCACCAGCTTTTCTCTGCGGGCGCGCACAAGACCATCATGGAGCAGATGTGGCAGTCGGCCGACGGATCGAGAGTCGGAACGATCAAGGTCGCACCCTGTGACGGGCTCACGCCTGGCACCTATTCGCAGACGTTCCCGGCGCGCCGCGTCGGCCACCGCCTGGTGCCCGTCGTGCCGACAGGCAGTTGCGTGCTGGCCATCCAGGCCGGCAGGAACCCGCCCGCCGTCGCGAGCTATGCCGGGCTGAGGACACTTCCGACAAGCCCGAATGCGCTGCTGGCCTACATCAACGCGCACGTTAAGGCGCACGAGTTTGCGGCACCGAAAGGCCAGCTGACGTGGGATGCACTCCAGGACATTCTCCGCGATGATCTGACGGTGCCGCCTAAGCTAGCGGCGGCTATCTTCAGAGCAGCCGCGAGCATGCCGGGTACCACCGTGATCCGCCATGTTGTAGACGCTGCTGGCCAGCCAGGCATCGCGGTGGCGATGCAGATGAACGGGCTGAGCAGCGAACTCATCTTCAATCCGAGCACCTACCGGTTCATCGGGTCCGCGGACGTTGTGACCGGCAAGGGAAGCTTTAAGCGGCGCATCGGAACCGTGTTCTACGCCATGGCGGTGGTACGCACAGCGTTCACTGAAACCGCACCCGCCGGGCCTGGCAAACCTGGTCAGACCTACCAGCCAGCCGTAAGCACCGAGTTCTCGCCCTAAGGAGCAGGGCCGCGGGCGCATCGAGCGAAAGCTGATCTGGGCGCCAGAGTGAACGCAACGGTCACTTAGAGGCTCCCGCCGAAGCTGCAACAGCACGGCCCGAGCGATGATGGGCCAGAACTGCCCGTTTACCGAGGGTGAGTACGTGGTGGGCACGCGGGAGCTGTGACTCCGGGTGGACAATGGCGTGCCGTTCTCGCGCCTGGACCGCCTGCGCTGGCGCAGCCCATCCGGCTGGGCTGACGGAGTAGCGGTCCCAATCGCCACGGTCGCTGCACCGGACCCAGCCGCCCGGCTGCGGGCGGCTCAATCAGCCTCCCTTTAACATGACGAAGACTCCGAACGCGTCAGCCGCTCCCGCTGGCTGCTTCAGCGCGCGGCCAGGACCGCTAGACGCAGACCGTGACGCCGAGCAGGGTCAGGCACGTCGGCGCGGCCGACGTCGACGGGGACGATGATGGTGACGGCAGCACGGGCGGGACTGATGCCGATACCGACACCGAGACCGCGGGCGATGGCGCCGACGTCGGCGCTGGCGTGCTCGACACCACCTGACCGGATCCAGACGACGGGTGCCGCTGCGCGACCAGCTTCACAGGCGCACCGGGCCGCTGGCGCTTCGGCAGCCGCGAAGGCCTGACAGCGGGCACTACGCGGCGAGGGTGATGCGTCTGCATAATCGGCGGGACTGGCTTGAGCGCGATCAGGTGCTGCTGGGGCGCGACCGCAACGACCGCGACAGTGACAGCTGCAGCGGTTGCGACTGCTCCGGCCGCGACGGCGATGTGCGCGCGTGTGGCCTCCGACAGCAGCCGCTGCACCACAGCCCCGACAGCTCCCGCGGCGAGCGGAAGCCACACAGCGGGAGGCATCAGCTGGTGACGCAGCCTCCCGGTCCGCATAGCGGCCGCCTTCGCCACCCTGACCGTCGCGCGCTTGGCATCTCCGGGCAGCCACGTCGCGACGGTGATGACGAGATCGTGGCCGTCCTGCCTCACCGTGGCTCGCATGCCGGCTGGCATGTCCGCGTGCTCGAGGCGGATCACCGTGCGGCCGTTGCGCTGATGGTCGCCCACCACTTCTCCGGGTCGCCGTGGCCGTCGACCACCGCGATAACTTCCCGGCCGTCGCTAGTGGTGACCTTGACCGGCTCGCCCCCCGGTCGCCGCAGCATCAGGAACAGTCGTGAGAACGAGAGCAAGTTTACTATTCGCAACCATTCTCGGCCTCGGCGCATTAACTGCCGCAACCGTTCCGGCCAGGCAGCGGCTACCAAGGCGCATCACTAGAGGCCCTACTTCATGTCCTGGAAGCCAGGCAGGCCGCTTCCGCATGTGCGGGCCGGGTACCCGCTCATGGCGTGGCCGTCAGCCAGGGTGCTGGCCCACATCAAGATCGGGCACACGGTGCCGCTGATGGCCGTGACGCACCGGACGAACATGGCCCGCGCGTACCGCTCGCTGGAGAACGCGGCAGGCATCGTCAACCTGGAAGCTGAGCCCATCAGCCCGGATAGCTGCGTTCCGGGCTTGCCCGAGTACCAGTCCGACCAGGGCTCGCACGCAACCACTGTGATGCAGTCGTACTCCACGATCTCGGGCATGACCCAGAACTTCGCCTACGGGCAGGGGCAGTCATCGAGCCTGGAGGTCGGGTTCTCGGCTTCCGGCGACTCCGGGACGTTCGGCGGAAACGGGACCACGAGCGTCTCGACCGACGCCAGCATCGGCTATGCACCTCAGACGGGCGCGTCCAAGAACCATCTCCAGACATACTTCGAGTGGGGCAAGTACTACATCCCCAATAGCTGCCCCCAGGAAGTCGGTTACGAGACGATGCCACCGGCTGCCACGCACTGCGCCCCCTACCATCCCCAGGACAAGTTCACCAAGAGCACCACGACGGCATCGACGGTCAAAGCCAGGTTCACGGTCACTCCGGTAGGCTTCACCGGCACCGCCCAGACCGGATACAGCAAGACCGCCGCAATCCAAGTTCGTCTTCTCGCAGACCGGCCAACTGTGCGGCGTGAATAACAGTCCTCCTAACACCCAGGGGTGCTCGTTGCCTCGTAGCAGACCATGGCTCGGGCGCTGCCGCTGATCGCGGCGCCGCTCCTCGCCGCCGCCTGCACCTCTGACCCGCCAGGACCTCTCGGCAACGGGGGGACACCCGGTCAGGCATGCATGACCTATGCCCAGGGACGGCCGGTCTCGATGGGCCTGTTCGACCTGCACAACACCGGCCAGTCAGACGTCACAATCACCGGCATCACGCTGGGGACCTCGCATGGCCTACGGATGACGAAGGCGTGGCTGACACCGATCGGCCACCAGAATGGCAACGAGGAGCTGATCGGCGTCGGCTTCCCGTACCCGCCCTCGTTCTCGCGGGTCGCCCGCAGCCAGTGGGCTCAGCGCCGCCCGCTGATCGGAGAGGTCATCAGGCCACGCCAGGATCTCAACCTGGTATTCGGCCTGATCCGGACGGGAGCGCGCCGCGGCTACTCGGCCGGTCCGCAGGTCACCTACACCGCCGGCGGCAGCACCTACACGCTCACCGAGCAGACATCCCTGGTAGTCACCGCCAAGTGCTAGCAGCGCCACGCTCGATGCTTACCGGCTAGCCGCGCGCATGTCGCAGACCGGGCACACTTCGGCTGACCGGCAGTCCGGACCGCCAGGACAGCCGGGTTCGCAGAGGATCACTCGCAGGATCTTGCGCCCGGCCGCGTGGCAGGACCGGCAGTACAGGACCGACAGGCGGGCGGGTTCCCATTCGTGCGGTACCGGTGGTTGCGGCTGGCCTTTCTGGGCCATGATGTCGCGTATCCACTGATCCGCCTCGGCGTCAGATTAGGAGGCATCGTCTGCAGTTCTGCCAGAAAGGCGCGTAGGGCTGTCCGGAACAGCCGGGCGACGGCTGGTCTTGTAATCAGCGATGAGAGGTTGACAAAGGGACGTGGCCGGCACGAAGCGAGCTGAGCCCGGTGGCGCGACGGCGCAGGAGGGCTTTAAGCACCTGATGCGCGACCTGATCGCGCCGCGATTGCGGGAGCACGGGTTCACTGGAAGTTACACAAAGGGCTTTCAGCTTCAGCGAGGAGATTACACCGGCCTGGTGGTCACGCAGAAGAACAGGTACAGCACCAAGATGGAGGTGGAATTCTGGGTGCACCTGCTGGCGGTGTACGAACCCACGGAACGCGGGTACTGGGACCGGGAACTCCACCACCTGATACCGGGAATGCGGGTAGGACGCTGGACCGTCCTTGCCGGGCATCCGGTCGATCCGGTCGCAGCCGCGCTGCTTGACGGGTTCTGGCAGTAAGGCTGGCCCGCGTTGCAGGCTGCCATGGACCCGCGCGTCTTCGAACCTCAGGATGAGACGCACCGGCCACGCGCGCAACCCGAAGCTGCACCGGGGTCGACGCGCGCGGCGATCGCACAGTATGCGCAGGGCGACCCGCGCGCTCTGCCTGTGCTGCTTGATCGGCTAGCGCACGATCCTTGCGAGTACGTGCGCGAGAAAATCGCACTCCTGCTGACGAATAGGGCCGCCGAGCCGGCCATTCAGCAGGCCCTGCAGTCTGCGCTCCGCACTGATCCGGACCTGCAAGTGCGCTGGGCCGCTAGTTATGCGATGCGCCTGACAGACCCGTCGTGACCGGTAACGGGGTCACTATCAGGCCAGGTCGCGACGGCCCGTACGACACTGATAACCCGGCCCGGACCGACTCCGCGACGGCTCTCTCATCGGAGTTCTCGGCTGACGCACCAGGCCACGATAAGTAACTGGCCGACATATAGCAAGCGAGATCGATAGCCTGGGCCGACGGTTTTACAGGCCGTGACTTCCGGCAGTCGACACCAGCCCAGGACAATCGGCAACCGGGTTCAGGCGCTGCTGATCCCGCGTATATCCCATATCCGGCGGGATCGCGTGCTGGCGAGGATCAGGGCCATTGCGGCGGCGAGAGCGATCCATCCGGCCACGACGGCCAGCTCCTCCCAGCTGACGATGGCATGCCGGTACCCGGCAAGGACACAGCCCTGGTTCCCGCTGCATGCATAGATGGCTCGGGCGGAGGGCTGCCAGTCCGCGACCTGGTACATGAGCGCCAGACCGACCATCCACGTACCGGCCCAGGCAATGGCCGTAAGCCGCGCAGCAACCCCGGGGGCACGGAACCTCCTTCGATAGATCCGGACCAGCCCGGCGACCAGCACCGGGATTGTGAGCAGGAAACATGTCAGCGCTCCCCGCTGGGCCGCAACAGCCATCACGTTGGGCTCGCCGACCCAGCCGGGAGTCAGTGCTTCGGGGTATACCGCGTCGGGCACGTGCTCGGACAGGATGAAGTTGTAGCCCGCTCCGGAGGCTCCAAGGAGTGCCCACGGGATCGACAGGCACCAGGCCAGCGGGCCGCGGACCCGCAGCCCTCCGGTAACCACGGCCCGCGCGTCGCGGAATGAGGGCCACCTCGCACCAGGCGGGCTGGCCTCCAGCAGGGTGCCGAGCATTTCCCCGGCCCGGTCACGCCGGTACCAGGCGGGATAGGCGCGCAGCAGCCACCGGCAGCGCCGCTCCAGGGAACTCACGCCGGGCTCACCTTCCGCGCACTGCGAACAGTCTTCGGGTTCTGGCCCCGGCCGGTCACCAGGCTGGCCGCCGCCGCCATCCGCTCCGCCTCGGCCCGCAGCGCACCAGCACCAGGCGGCGTCAGACCGTAAGAGCGGCGGGCCCGGCCGTTAACGATCTCCTCGCTCACCAGCTCCACAAGACCCTCAGCCGTCAGCCGGTCAAGGGCGGTGTACAACGTTCCGGTGGCCAGCCTGACCCGGCCGCCGGACAGGTGCTCCGCGCGCTGGATGATCGCATAACCGTGCAGGGGCCCGTCCAGCAAGGACGCCAGGACGAAATAGGTTGGCTCTCTCATCGGAGTTCTCGGCTGACGCACCAGGCCACGATAAGTAGCTGGCCGACATATAGCAAGTCCGTAAGCTCAGGTCGACTATTCGTGCCCGTTGGATTCGCCAAGTGCGGTTCTCGACGTCCTTGCCTGCGACGGCGATGGCCCACGCCTACGGCTGCCGGACGGTGATCGCGCGCATCGGCTCAGCCATTGGTGATCTCCTGTGCGAGCGTCGGGTTGGCAGTGATCTCGGCTGACCCTTCGATCAGCTGCAGGGTGCGGAGCCGGCCAAGGGCATTGCGGAACCCGCCGCCTATCGGCTCCTACTGGGTGTCGGTGTTGGCGGCGATCTGGACAGGGGTTAGCGGATTCGGATAGGCGTCGAGGACGACGGTGAGGATTTCCCGTTCGGCCTTCTTGAGCTGGCCTCGCCAGTTGTCACGGAGCGCCGGACCAGTTGGCAGGGGCTCATACTCACCCGCCGCGTGGACGCCTTCGCTGGTGATGACGATGGGGTCGCGGCCGTCGATGTACCCGGCTGACCGGAGCGCGCCGATGGCATTGCGGAAGCCGCCGCCCTGATGCGAGTACCCGGTCAGCATGGCGATCTGGACGACGGTCCGGCCGGATGGGAACTGCGCCAGGACAGTGAGGATCGAGCGTTCGGTTTTCTTGAGTGTCCGCTCACCCGCCTCGGGTGGCGTCGGCCGTGGGCGCACGGGCTCGGGTGCGCGCTGGATCGGGTGGATTGCCTCGCGCGGTGGCCGGGGCGACGACTACTGGGATCTCGGCCGCGACAGCGAGCCGCCGTGCGATCTCTCCCAGGCCCCTGTACGCCTCGCGCGCCAGTTCGCGGTCAGCATCGGTCAGCGTCGGGATCTCCACCCGCTCGGGTTCGCGGGCTTCTAGCTCCCTCACCCGCAATCGCAGTCGGCCGATCTCCGTCAGATACTCCGCGACGGCTGCATCTACTGCAGCTTTCGACGGTTCACTGACCAGCTGGCCGTCCGCGCGCACCTTTCTCCGCCAGCTCGCTTGAGGTCCGCTATCTGCTTGCGGAGTGCCTTCGGGTCATCGGCTGCGGCCTTCTGGACGACGTCGGCCATGCGCGTCTCGAGTGCGCCAAGGTCGATGTCAGCCAGGGTGGCGACCGGCCGGGGCTCGCCGACCTTCGGTGTCGCGCCGCTGTCGAATGTGCGGCGCTGCCGGAACCTGATCCGCTGGATCGGGGCTTGGCCGTGCTCGGTCAGGAAGAACGACGACGACACCCATGCCTCGCCGGACAGCAGGCCGGGCAGCGACTCGATGATCTCGGTGGCGACGGCGTGGTGTTCCATCCAGTCACGGATGGCTTTGCGGTCCGGCGGGCTGGTGGTCCGCAGCGCGACTATCGTCTCGACCTGAGTGAGCGCATCCTTGTTGATCACTGCTGCGCGCTGGGAGATCAAGGTGACGCCGAGACCGAACGCGCCGCCGAGACGGATCAGGTCGGCGCGTCGAACGGCTGGTCGGGCAGTTCGATGGCGTCGCCGTTGGTCTGCCGGTCGGTGGCCGGGCGGCGCGAGACCGGGCCCGCGACGATGCAGCGGATTCTGGCGACTCTCCGGTCGGCGCTGGCGGACGCGGCCAGGGCTGAGCATCCGCTCATCGCCTACAACCCGGCCAAGGCCGCACGGCTGCCCAAGGCCACGCGGCCCAAAGCCCGCGAGTGGACCCCGGAGCAGACGGCGGCTTTCTGGAAGGCCTACCGGGCAGCTGACGCAGAATTGACGATCACCCGGCACAAGCTCGACGTCTACCTGTCGAAGGCGATGCGCCCGTACCCGGTGATGGTGTGGACGCCGGCGCAGACCGGCATGTTCCTCGACTCGGTCGCCGACGACCGGCTCTATGCGATGTGGCATCTGCTCGCGTTCACCGGGCCGCGGCGCGGCGAGGTCGCCGGGCTGCGGTGGGCCGACCTTGACCTTGACCGCGGGGTCCTGCATGTCGAGACGCAGCTGACACAGGTGGGCTGGGAGGTTGCCGAGGGCACGCCGAAGACCGATGCGTCCGCTGCGCCAGTCCGGCTGGACAAGGACACCGTCGCGCTGATTCGGGCCTGGCGCAAAGCACAGGTGGCTGACCAGCTGGCTGTGGCTGGCGACTGGATCCGGTCGGGCCGGGTATTCACGCACCTTGACAGGTCCGCATTTCATCCGGCTCAGATCAGCCGCCAATTCGAGCGGGCTGAATTCGATGCGCAGCTGCCGCCGATCCGGCTGCACGATTTGCGGCACGGCGCGGCGTCACTGGCGCACGCCAGCGGCGCGGACATGAAAGCGATCTCCGCGATGCTGCGGCATGCCTCGCAGGCGATCACCGCCGACACCTATACCTCTGTGTTTGCTGACCATGCCGCGGCACTCGCGGAGAACATCGCCAGCATGGTGCCCCGGCTCCGCAAGGTCGCTGGCGACGACTCAGCGGAGACTGCCGGTCCCACGACGGTCCCACATCCGGCCGCCGACCCCCGCGAGAACCCGCGCTGGCCATAAAAGGCCTGTTCAGAGGGTGGGGCGCCTGGGGCTCGAACCCAGAACCCACGGATTAAAAGTCCGCTGCCCGGTCGGCGCGGCTTGGAGCGTGCGTGTCGCGTCCCGGTGCCCGACGGGATATCACTGCAGGTCACAGGCCACGCGGCGTGCGCCTCCTGGCGCGTGCATGTCGCATCGGGGAGTATCCGGTCACCGTCCTGATGGCCACACGGTGGCCACACGGACCTACCCTGTGGGCATGAAGTGGATGACCAGCGACGGCGAATGGATCGTCGAGCTTATCCACCGCTCAGCTGCAGGCAGCCCGGACGGGGACTGGCTGCGAGTCACCCACCATGGCATCAAAGTAGGAGAGGCGCGCGACTGGGACGGAGTCGCGCGCCTCGGCGTCGATATCGGTCACGCCCCGCGCTCAGGAGCGGCGGTCGGCGCGTGCTGCTTCTGCCCGGTCAGCCAGACTCGGTGCGAAGCTGATCATTGTGAACGACACCGCGCTCATGACAAGCCCGATCAGCGCTGCAATCTCAAAGATCGGCAGCGCGCCCGACCCAGGGGTGAGCGACGGGCGAAGTCCGTGAGCGACGAGGTCATAGGCGAGCTGGTAGGCGACAATGCAGCCGGCCAGCGCGGCCGAGACGGCCGTGACGTCTTTCTGGCTGAAGCCGATGTGGAGCGGCAGGAGCGCGGAGCAGCCGACCCCGGCCAGCAGGAACAGGGCGATTCTGGCGAGGATGAAGTGGTGAGACCCCACCCCGGCCGCGATAAGCCCGGCCAGCACCAGGATCGGGAGAAGGTGGCCGGCGGCTCGCGCCCGAGCTGACCGCCACCGGTCGACGGCGGCGAACATGACCCGCCCGGCCGCCAGCGTCGCCCCCCAGAGCGAAGCGAGCGCGACCGATGTGTGGAACCCGGACCCTGAGTGCGCCAGCTTTACCGCCGCCGCCAGGTGCAGGTGGGTCGTGCTGCCGGCCGGGGCTGCCACCATGAGCTGCGACCAGATGACGATTATCGAGGCGCATACGGCGTAGAACATGGCGCATATGGCGTAAATGAGGAAACGCACGGCGCGCGACCAGGCCTGCCGTGGCGGCGCGGGCGGAGCGCCGGCGTGCGAGGGCAGGCGGGCGCTGCAGAGCAGCAGCACCAGCAGTGCCGCTCCTGTGATGACGGCCAGGCCCCACAACGGAGCGACGTAGGTGAACAGGACGGTGGTGCCCGGCGCGGCAATCGCGCCCAGCGCGAGCAGCGCGTTGAGCGCGATCAGCGCCCTATCCTCGGTGCAGGCATTAAGGAACCGGGCATATGCCATCAGAACCGGAACTGTCACCCCGAACCCGGCTCCCAGGAACGCGCTGCCGGCCATTACCAGGGGCCAGCCGGCGGGCCCGTCCTTCACGGCGGCGCCCAGAAGGAGCAGGGCCATCGCCGCCAGGCCCAGCGAGACGCCGAGGCTGTAGGCGAATCTGGTCGTGTGGCGGCGTGCGAGCCCGAAGCCGGTGAGCGAGAATACGATTGCCGCTGCCACCTCGGGCAGCACCAGCTCTCCGTACCGCGGTTCGGACATGCTGAACCTTCGTTGTGCAGTGAGGATTGCGCTGGATGACGCAAAGGAGACCAGCATGAAGCCCTCGACCAGGGCGGTCAGGCCGACGATGCGGCTTTCCGGTGCCGAGGCGATGCACCGCCAGGAGGTCTGAGGCAGGCGACGCGGGCGGCCACGGCCCGGCCGCGGCGGCGGACTCTGGCTGGATCCTCCTTGACCGGCCATCTGGTTCTCTACCGCGAGAGCTGGCTATCCGTATGACTCGTCACCGCCGGATCCCCTCCATGCCCTGCCACAATCGCCCCACACTTCGATCTTGCCGCATGGGTTGGGCGCGCCAGACCCGGGCGGGCGGGATGACCCTTCTGTCCGGTTCGTCTTCGCAGGCAGTTGCCTGTTCCCCGGCTACCAGAGCCAGGCCCGACCGCCCATCATGGCCGAGCTCGGCTCGTCATCACCCGCCGCGGGCGACCGCGAGGAGTTCGCTGCGCGGCGCCCAAGCCGCCAGCGTGGAGACAGCGGTGGCGATGGTGCATCCGGACTGGACCGCGGGGTCCTGCATGTCGAGACGCAGCTGACACAGGTGGGCTGGGAGGTTGCCGAGGGCACGCCGAAGACCGATGCGTCCGCTGCGCCAGTCCGGCTGGACAAGGACACCGTCGCGCTGATTCGGGCCTGGCGCAAAGCACAGGTGGCTGACCAGCTGGCTGTGGCTGGCGACTGGATCCGGTCGGGCCGGGTATTCACGCACCTTGACAGGTCCGCATTTCATCCGGCTCAGATCAGCCGCCAATTCGAGCGGGCTGAATTCGATGCGCAGCTGCCGCCGATCCGGCTGCACGATTTGCGGCACGGCGCGGCGTCACTGGCGCACGCCAGCGGCGCGGACATGAAAGCGATCTCCGCGATGCTGCGGCATGCCTCGCAGGCGATCACCGCCGACACCTATACCTCTGTGTTTGCTGACCATGCCGCGGCACTCGCGGAGAACATCGCCAGCATGGTGCCCCGGCTCCGCAAGGTCGCTGGCGACGACTCAGCGGAGACTGCCGGTCCCACGACGGTCCCACATCCGGCCGCCGACCCCCGCGAGAACCCGCGCTGGCCATAAAAGGCCTGTTCAGAGGGTGGGGCGCCTGGGGCTCGAACCCAGAACCCACGGATTAAAAGTCCGCTGCTCTACCATTGAGCTAACGCCCCGAGATTTACTAGGGCACTGACCTGCAGCTTCCTCCTCGAAGTCGCCTCGGCCGCCATGCCGCCATCTCAGCTGCGGTGGTATTACCACGTTCCTGGCAGCTAACCATATGCCAGGCGACGTCGAGGATGTCACGACCGAGGGAGCCCGGCCGGCGCTAGGAGTTACTCACTGCCGCGCGCCTCGCGATCGCCGGGGCAACGGACGGGGGATCAGCGAGGGTACGCGGGCGCGGTAGTCGCGGTAGGTGTCGCCCAGGCTGCGAATCAGGTCATGTTCTTCGAACGCGATGCCAACCAGGATGTAGCAGGTCGCGGCGGCCGCGAACAGAACGTGCCCGGCCGTCATCGTGGGCGCTGACCAGAAGATGACGACGAACCCGGTCATCAGCGGACGCCGGACGCGCCTGTACAGGCCGCGCTCGGCGAATGGCGGTGGGCTGTAGCTGACGCCTCGGGCGTGCAGCCACGCATGCGGGCCAGGGTGCCGCGACGGCTGGGCATCGGCCGGTCGCTGCGCTGCGAGACCAGCGCGCGGCGGGAGGCAAGCAGGATCGGGCCGGTCGGCGGCGACGACGACTATGACGATCCCGAGGGCGCGGCGATCCGGCGCGAGCGGGCTGTCGTCTGCCGGGGCCTGGCCTACGCAACCGACAACTGAACATCGAGACTCCCGCCTCGCGGCGCGGCGGGACAGGCCGCAGTTGCGTTGGGGTCCTTCGGAGAGCGGCGATAAATCCCACGCGATGCGCCGTAGGGGCTGGCCCCGCTTCTGGATAAGCCATCTGGCCGGGGTCAGCCCGCTCCGGGAAACCGCGCGGTTCTCCATCGCTGTCGCCGCGCAGCCGGGATGCGAGTGCTCGCCAGCGTGGCTAAGTGCCGGCGCGTAGTTCCTCTCCGCGGACCGGGCACCTGGCAGCCAGAACCGCCCCCGCACCGTCTGGTCCACTTCGGTGCGGGGGCGGCGGCTTCTTCTACTTCGCGGCTGCGCGCCAGGAACCTCGACGGCATCCGCGCGCTCGCACGCCCACCCGAAGACTGGGCCGACTACGCCGGTCCCTAACTACTCCGGGGCTGTGGCTGGCTATCCAGGCGCCAGGCGCGGGCGTACGCTCGCTGGAGGAGAGTGATTCATCAGATCCTGCGCCGGGCTAGGGCGCAGGTGACCGCGTTGCTCCGGACTCTTGGCGGCACGGCCAGTTACGGCCGGTTAGGACCGAGGTGCCCAGCGATGCCCACGTCACTTAGCGTGCCAGCCGAGGATGCGATACTCGAACTGGTCGAGCCGGATGTCCGGCCCATGCGCGGCCCCCCGGATGCGATAGCGGGCGACGGGGCAGCGGTCACCTTGCATCTTGTACGGGATCGTGACCGGATCGCCAGGGCCATGACCGACGTCGTGGTGCACCGGCTATTCTCCACCGGACTCGCCCTCCAGTCGGCCCTGGGGCTGCTCGGCGACCATCCGGGGGCCGGGAAGGTCCACGACGCCGTCAGCGAGATTGACCTGGCGATCCGGGACATCAGGAACGTCATATTCGATCATGACCGCTGCTTTCCTGCGGTTGGCCGGGAGCAGCCAGGCTAGGGCGCCTCGCAGGCTGGCAGCGCACTGGCTATGCCGGGTCGCTGTCCTGCCCGGTGCCGGTCGAGTCCCGCGCGCCGGTGAGAGCGTCCGCGACACTAGCCAGCAGGAACCGTATGGTCGCGTCGGCCACCTTATGCAGCAGCGCCTGGTCCAGGCTGGCGCCGACAGCGCCGAGCGGAGGACGATAGGACCCGGCCAGTGATAGCCGGGTGGAATGCTCCCCGGCAGGGGTCAGCGCAATATCGGCATCCAGGGCGGGGAACAGCCCTCCGGCCAGCCCGGTCGCTTGCCACCGCAGAGCGAGGACAGCGCACCCATGGCGGCTAATCACGTCCAGGAACTGCACATCGACCAGCTTGGACATGCCGGGCGCGGTGCCCAGCGGGCCGACCCGGACCAGGCCGGTCAGGCCGTCGCCGTAGGCGTCTCGCGATAGGTGAGCCAGCAGCCCGCCGCCAGCCAGATCCGCGAGGCGTGCCTGGGCCGGGCGGAAGCCCAGATCCAGCAGCATCTCCTCGGCGACGAACATGGTTCCACCGGATCAGGCGACCTTATGGCTTCGCCAGAGGCCAACGTCCCCCAAGCGGGCTGTACCGCAAGGAGAGCAGCGAACCGGCAGGGCTTGAAGTCACGGCAGGCGGTCCTCCGCCCGTGGCACGCGGTCGCGAGATGCCCGCCGGATCACGGAACCGGCGGGCTTCCCTGCGCCTTGCTGCTGCTCCTCCTGCTGAGGTTCGGCCCCGGGGGCTAGTGCTATGACCGGGCGCGCGCAGGCGTCGAGCCACAGCGCCGCCGGGCTCACTCCAGCAGGTCCCGCTGGTGGTTGTACCCCGGCGATCCCCGGCGTAGTGGGCGTGCCCTCAGCGCCAACGCCCCGCTCGAGCCGGTTGTTACTCGAACGCGCTTGCCCTCTGGCACTTTCTGGAATCCGACGGTGAGGCCGTCGGCGGTGGGGGCCAGGACCACGAAGGTGCCATCGCCGATCGTGGCATCGACGGCCACGTCAAGCAAAGCGCACCAGAAAGGCGCGAGTGCGGACGGGTCGGTGCTGTCAATCACCAAATAGCCGACCGATGCTGTCGCCACGGGACTTCCCTCTCTGCGCATGCCGTCAGACAACGGCAAGCGAGCGCTTTCGGAATCCTGCGCGGAACAGGCGCTCGACGACGGATATCGGATTCACGTACTGATATCGGCGACTGATTCCGCTGCACAAGGCTTGCCAGTGGCGCGTTTTCCGTGACGCCGAGACCTTCGTCTGACCGGTCGACATGGCGGGTGGCTCCACTTCCCGGCCTAGAGGATCGTCCGCCGGCGCAGCCGCGCTCTGTAACTGTGAAAGCGCGCAATGAGCTCGCCGAGGCGTCGCAGATTGCGCGGGTTGAACACGCCTATGCCGGCCAGGCCGAGCGGATGACGATTCGCGACCAGGGTCTCCGGGTCGCGGGCAGGTTGGCTTCCGCCTAATCGCGGAAAATGCTAGTAGACGGCATTCACTGGCCGTAATGTGACGGGAGTCACCCACAAGTCACAAGCATGGCGGTAACCGACTGACATGGACACTTATGTCACCGGCTTAAGTGCGGTCCATGCGGCGGACCAGCGGGAGATCTGGCCGCTGCAGTCGGGGCCGCTACCGGCACTCACCGACAACTACTGCGCGCGAACTGAGACGGGGATTGCCCTTGGTAATGCTCCTGTCGCCGGCGAGATTCTCGTTCTAGCCGGGCCAGTCCCGAGCGATTCCGTAGGCCAGACCATCACGGGAGGGACCGGCAAAACGCAGCTGGCAACCGCGGCTGCCCTGGAGTTGATGCGCACCCGGAGCGCGGAACTGCTGATCTGGGTGAATGCCAGCAGCCGGGACGCGGTCCTGACCGGATACGCCCGCGCACTCGCCGACCTGCAGGTCGCTGAGCTGACATCCGACATCGAATCGGCAGGGCCGATGATGATCGAGTGGCTCGCCAGCGCCAGCCGGCCATGGCTTGTGGTTCTCGACGATGTCACCGACCCGCGCGACCTGGCCGAGCTGTGGCCGCAGGGTGCACGGCGACGGGTCCTGGTCACAGCCCGAAGTGCCACCGCGATGCCCCTAGGTCAATCCGTCCGGGTCCGTGAGATCGGGCCTTTCAGTCACCGCGAGTCGGTGAATTACCTGACGGCAGCGCTGAAGGAGGACCCAGATCTCCGGCTCGGTGCGCCCGACCTTGCCGCGGACATGGAAGGCCTGCCCGTCGGGCTGGCGTTTGCCGTTGCGGTAATCACCGATCGCCGCGTTGACTGCCGGGATTACCGAGCGATGCTTGCCGAGCGCCGCCAGCTCCTGGCTCGGTCGCCAGCCGGCCGGTGGCCGCTGACGGTAACAGCCGCCTGGTCCCTCGCGGTCGACCGCGCCACCGAGGTCGTTCCGGGCGCGCTCGCCTGGCGCGCACTTGCGTTCAGCTCCATGCTGGACTCAGAAGGTGTGCCAGCTGCAGCGGTCATGAGCGATGCCGCTTGTCGTTACCTGACTGACCGGCCCGATGCCCCGCTGGCCGAGAACCAGGCATACGTCCGAGGCGTGCTCGGCGTCCTGGCTCGGCTGGGACTGCTGACTCTCGATCGCCCAAGTCGCACGCACACCGTTCGCATGCACGCCCAGATCCAGCAGGCGGTCATGAGCTATATCTCGGCCGAGTACCGCGACCAGGCGGGCTCCGCGGCGGCGGATGCGCTCCTTGAGGCCTGGCCGGCCGTGGAGGGCTCACCGGATTCGGGACAGCGGCTGCGCGCCTGCGCGGCCCGGCTGCGCGAGGTGACCGGAGAGCTGCTGTGGAGCCGGAGCTGTCACCCGGTGCTGGCCCAGGCTGGCGAGAGCCTGTACAGTGCCGGGCTGACCCGGTCGGCCGCGTCCTACTGGCAGGCGCTGCTGACCGCCGACAGCACTCTGCTCGGGAACAGCCACCCGGACACCATCTTCGCCCGCGGCAAGCTGGCCGAGAGCTACGAGCGCGCAGGTCAGCCGGAGAACGCCATTGGGCTGTACGAGGAGGCTTACGCAGACTCGGAGCAGGTGCACGGTCCCGATAGTGCCGAGGCCATTACTGCCCTTGGCAGGCTTTCCGCCGCCTACCTCGGCGCCGGGCGCAGCGGCGACGCGATCGCGCTGCACCGGCGCAATCTGGAAACCAGAGAGCGGGCGCACGGGCCTCGCCATCATGAGACGATCGCGGCACGCGCCCGGCTGGCCGACTGCTGTCTGGCAGCGGGTCAGCTCAAGGAAGCGGTCGACCTCTACACGCGCATCCTGGCCGACCGTGAGCGCATCCAGGGTTCACGGCACCTTGACGCGATGGCCGCGCGCGCGAGCCTGGCCTACGCCTACCGCACGGCGGGACGCATGAAGGAAGCGATTCCGGCCTACCTGCGGGTTCTGGCAGATCGCGAGCAGGCCCAGGGAGCACATCATCCGGACACACTGGCCGCCCGCGGCAACCTTGCCTCCGCCTACCATTCGGCAGGCCGGATGAAGGAAGCGATTCCCGTCTACGAGCGCACCCTCGCCGACTGGGAACAGGTCCACGGGCCTCGCGACCCGCACACTCTGACTGCCCGCGGGAACCTCGCCGGTGCCTATCATTCGGCGCGGCGGCTGGCGGACGCGATACCGATCTACGAACGCACTATCGCCGACTGCGGAGAAGTCCTCGGCCATGTCCACCCGGACACCCTGACCTTGCGCAGCAATCTCGGGCTTGCCTATCACACGGTCGGCCGGCTCAGCGACGCGATCGCAATCTTCCAGTCGACGCTTTCCGACAGTGAGCACGCGCTCGGGCCCGATCATCCGCTGACGAAGACTGCCCGTGAAAACCTCCAGGCAGTTGCCAGCGGCTGAGCCCGCCGGTCGCTCAGTCTGACGAGCGCCAGTCGGACGAACGCCAGTCTGCGGAGCGAGCGAACGGATCCGCGTCCGGCGGCCTGGGCGCAGGCCCCCACGGCGGTCCCCCGGTGACCCTAGGGCGACTAGTGATGCCCGGATTTGTGATCGGACCATGCCCGTGCCTGGGCGCGTAGGTTGGCTGCTGGCCGATGGGCCGCACAGGTAGCGGCGCTGAAACGCCCTGACGATGCCCGTTCTGCGGCGTCGCCAGTCCGGGTCCGGCAAAAGCAGGCGCCGGAACAGCCGACTCTGGCGTCTCCTCGGCGACGGCCACGCGTTCCGGCGGCTCAAGCCGCACTATCACGATGAGTGATAGCACCAGCAGCAGCACAAGAAGCGCCAGGAGGCCGACGAGGCTGTCGTCAAGCAGCGCCGCCCGCGTGACTGGCGTACTGGCGGTGCTTAAGGCCGCGCCGGCCTGCAGCAGTCCGTTCGTCCCGAACACAGCAGTCATGCCCTTCTACGCGCATTTCCTGGTCATTGTGTCATCGTCGCAGCGTGAATATCAGGAAACGCCCACACCGTTCGTCCGCAGACGATGTCGGATCTCGCCGGTAACATCTGGCATCGTGCGCACGAGTTTCTTCGAGCCCGCCGGGCCGGGCAGCTTCCTGGCGACCGTCGCCACGGCTGGACCATGGAGCCCTGACGCCCAGCACGGCGGCCCACCTTCCGCCCTTGCCGCCCGGGAGCTCGAGCTGCACGAACCGGACGACAACATGCGGCTGGCCCGAGTCGGCATCGACATCCTGCGGCCGGTTCCGCTCGGGCCGCTGACAGCGACGACCCGGACGCTGCGTCCGGGCAAGCGGGTAGCGCTGCTGCAGACATTCCTGGAGTCCGCCGGCCAGCAAGTCCTGGTCGCGCGGGGCTGGCGGATCGCGAGAGATCCGAGCGCGCCAGTGATCACCAGAGACGTCAGCGTGCCGCCGATTCCGGCAGCGCAGAAGGAGCCCAGGTTCCCGGGCGGGAACGCCGACGGATATCTGAGGGAGATCGAATGGCGGTTCGAGGCCGGCAACTTTGACGAGCCCGGGCCCTGCAAGGCATGGGCCCGGCCGCGGATCCCGCTGCTGCCCGGCGAGGAGCTGTCACCGATGTCGCGGGCGCTGCTGCTGGCCGACTCGGGCAACGGCGTCAGCATGGCACTCGACCCGCGGGCCTACATCTTCATCAACGTCGACCTCACCGTGATCTTGCAGCGCGACCCCGTCGGCGAGTGGCTGCTGCTGGATGCGGTGACCACGATGGGCGGTACAGGCACCGGCCTCGCTGAGACAAAGCTGGCGGACACGATCGGGGAGGTCGGGATCGGCGTCCAGTCGCTCCTGGTCTCCCCGCGGTAGCCACCGACGTTGCGTCCGGGAACGGGCAGGTGACCCACGCAGCGACGGCCGCCGAGCGGGAACTGCGCGGGCTGGTGCGGGCCGCTGCCGGGCTGACCGTGCTGACCGGCGGTCAGACTGGCGTCGACACCTATGCCGTGCTTGCTGCGCTGCACGCGGGCCTGGCAGTACATCTGGTCTTCCCGCACGGCTACCGGCAGGAAGACGGCGCGCTGACTCCCGCGCGCCGCCGCCGCCTGCGCGGCGCGATCCTGCACGAGCTGTCGTCGCCAAGCTTCCGCTACCGGACCTGGACCTGCGCCTACCTGGCCGATGCGGTACTGCTGCTCGACCCGGCCGGCGGCGCAGGGTGCCGGGAGACCGTGCGCGCCGCCACGCATCTGGGCCGGCCGCTTCTCGCCGTCAGATCCGGCAAGCTGACCGTTGCGCAGACGGCAGACTGGCTGGCCAGCGCCAGCCCGCGGGTGCTGATGGTCGCCGGGTGCCGGGCTAGCGTCCTGGCCAGCAAGGGCAAGGGCCGCGGCCTGCGCACCGACCTGGCGGAGATCATGGCTGCTGCACGGCAGTACCACGACAGCCTGATCGCTCCCGCGGGCTGATCGCTCCGATGCTTACCGGGCCGTCCAGTCGATCGGGACCTTAGCGGCTTCATCGGGGTGCCGCTCAAGCCAGCTCCGGGCGAACGGGCATAGCGGCACGATCGTCATGCCCGCGGCCGCGGCTTTGCTGATCGCAGCCTGGACGAGCTCGCCGCCGAGACCGCGGCCGCCAAGCGACTCGGGCACCTCGGTGTGCACGAGCACCAGCCGTCCGGCGCGGGTGCGATAGAGCAGCTTTGCGAGCTCGCCATCGGCATGGATCTCTAGCTGAGAGCTGCCCTGATTATCGGTCACCGCAACGTCGCTCATGGACCTCATCGTCGCACCAGTTCCGGGCTGCCAGCGCGGCGGCATGAGCTGGCGCCGGGCGAGGCCCGGGTTACCGGTACGCCGAGATGCCGGTGATCGCCTGGCCGAGAGCGAGCGTGTGAATCTCCTCGGTGCCCTCGTAGGTGAGCACGGATTCCAGGTTGTTGGCATGCCTGATCACCGGGTACTCCAGGGTCACGCCGTTAGCGCCCAGGACCGTGCGGGCCTCGCGGGCGATGTCGATCGCAGTCCTGACGTTGCTCATCTTGCCGAGGCTGATCTGCTCTGGCGTAATCGCGCCCGCCTCCTTGAGGCGGCCAAGGTGCAGCGCGAGCAGCTGGGCGCGCTGCAGGTCGGCGAGCATCCAGGCCAGCTTGCGCTGGGTGAGCTGGAAGCCGCCGATCTTCTGCCCGAACTGCTCGCGCGTCCGGGCGTAGTCGGCAGCCGCCTCGAAGCAGGACCGCGCCGCGCCAGTGACGCCCCACAAGATGCCGTACCTGGCCTCGGACAGGCAGGACAGCGGTCCCTTGAGGCCGCGTACGCCCGGCAGGACCGCGGTACCGGGCAGCTTGACGTCGTCGAAGTACAGCTCGGAAGTAATCGAGGCGCGAAGCGACATCTTCTTGTGGATGTTGCGAGTGCTGAAGCCGCGGGTGCCACGCGGAACCAGGAAGCCCCTGATGCCGTCGTCGGTGGACGCCCAGACGACGGCAATGTCAGCGATTCCGCCGTTAGTGATCCACATTTTCGAGCCGCTGAGCACCCAGTCGGACCCGTTCCTTCTCGCATGGGTCTTCATGCTCGAGGGGTCTGAACCGTGGTCTGCCTCGGTCAGTCCGAAGCAGCCCGCGGCTTCGCCGGCGGCCATCCGCGCAAGCCATTCGTCCTTCTGCTCGTCCGATCCGTACTTCCAGATCGGGAACATGGCCAGCGAGCCCTGCACCGAGACGAGGCTGCGCAGCCCGGAGTCGGCTGCCTCCAGCTCCCTGCAGGCGACGCCGTAGGCGATCGCACCCATCCCGGCGCAGCCGTAGCCCTGCAGGTGCATGCCGAGCAGGCCAAGCTTGCCGACTTCCGGGAGCACTTCCCTGGGAAGCGTGCCGGCCTCGAACCAGTCCGCGATGTTGGGCATGATCCGGTCCGCGGCGAACTTGCGGACCGTGTCACGGACGAGCCGTTCCTCGTCGGCGAGCTCGTCATCGACGCGGAGCAGGTCGGTCGGCGCGGGGTCCGTGTAGCGCGGCATGGCTGGGTCCTCTCTGCAGGCCTGCGGCTGGCCTTGGCCTCGCCGCTAGCGTATGCGCGCCGTCCGCCAGAAGGCGTCCGCGGCCTGCGATCGGGCATCATGGTTCCATGAGCGACATGAATGGCGGGAACGGGGCAGGCGGGCCCGGCCCAAGCGACGGGGGCGGACCCGGTGCTGCCGGCGGGCCTGGCGGCTTCGGCAAGCCCGGTGGGTGGCCTGGCCCCGGCGGTATGGGCGGCGGCAAGCGCCTGGAACGCAAAGCCGAAGGGCGGTGGCTGGCAGGCGTCTGCGTCGGACTGGCCGATTACCTAGGAGTGGACGCCACCCTCGTCCGGGTGATCTTCGCGGTCCTCACCGTGTTCGGCGGATTCGGCGCGCTGGCTTACCTTCTGGCCTGGGCGCTCATGCCGGAGGAGGGCGAGTCAGTGTCGATCGCCGAGAAGATCATCAACAAGAACGGCACGTAAGCGCTGGCGACGCCAGCGGGACGTGACGGAGTAGCGGTTCTTCCCGTGCGGTAATGAGGCGGCCGCTTTGCCGGCAGTGCCGTTGTCCCCTATGCTGGGGCGGTCCCCGACGGCGGGCGCCACGGGCAAGGCGGCGATATCCGTCGAGCCCCCATCGTCTAGCGGCCTAGGACACCGCCCTTTCAAGGCGGCGGCACGGGTTCGAATCCCGTTGGGGGCACGCTAGGTTTAACCTGGCAGTGCTTGGTCCTGTAGAGCAGCTCGGAGTGCTCGCCACCCTGTCAAGGTGGAGGTCGCGGGTTCAAATCCCGTCAGGACCGCCCGGTCTGGCGTCAAGGCCTCCCCGCCGGGGCCTTGGCTCCACACTCGGTCAGGTAGCTCAGTTGGTACGAGCGTCCGCCTGAAAAGCGGAAGGTCGGCGGTTCGACCCCGCCCCTGACCACCAATCTCACCAGCGGAAACGCTGTGATGATCAAGCTAAGCGTCCAGGCTTGCTAACGGATTTGCTAACCGATGCCCTGATGGCCTGGGCGAAAACGTCGCCGATGCCTAGATCATGCTCGCGGAGCACATGAGAGTAGACCCGCAGCGTCACGGCCGGATCAGCGTGGCCCAGCCTCGCGGCCACTACGTGCACCGGGACCCCGGCCAGGAGCAAGGTGGTCGCATGCAAGTGGCGCAGATCATGCAGGCGTGCGTGCGGTAGCACCTCAGTTGCCGAGACCGTCTTGTTGTATTGGGTGATCATCTTGGTCATGAGAGCGGTCACGGTGTCGGGGTAGAGCGCCTCACCCCACCGACACGAGTTCCCGCCTGGACGCCGTCCGCATACTCGGCCAGACGTAGCGCGTCCTCGGTCGTGAAGCCATGGGTGCTGGCCCACGCATGAACATCGTCAGCATTCCAGCGGTACGGGCACGACCCACCTGCCTGACAACAATGTCAAGGCGGGGCGAACCAGCTCAAGCTCCCACGGGACGTCAACACCGCCTGTCTGTGAGCGTCTCGGTATTTCGAGGTGGGAGGGGTCCTCGCCCATCACTCCTCCAACCTCAGGTTGACGGCTGTTCGCCGCAACCGGCAGATGTTGGGTGCGCGAGACACGAGTCCGGCGGCTGCGCGGCGAGCAGTATCGGTGAGCCAAACCCAGATCATCGAATCGCGCGCTCCGCACCGGAAGCGACATGAGATAGCGGCACCCGCCAGATGCCCTTCGTCACAGTCAGAATCGGTTCTTCGACAGCTCTGATTCTCTTGCTGCACGAGGGCATCTCGGCTCCACGCCAAGCTCATCACCTCAAGATCGACGGTCGATCCGGGCCTAACAGGCCGGAGTGAGGGGTGGTGAGCAGGACGAGCGACGCCTTGGTGGCCCCGTAGAGCGACATACCTGGTATCCCGAATTCGGCGACCATGGTACCGACGTTGATGATGGCGCCCTTGCCTCGAGCAGCCATGGCCGGGGCCAGCTCGGCGACGAGGACAAAGGGCACCTTGACGTTGACGGCGAAGTGCTCGTGAGGTCGCTCTTCTGGATTTTTGAAGTGTTTACGCGAATGTCTTTAGGCGATAAAGCGGTGGATGGCCTCGTTGGCGTGGTCCTGAAAGGACGGGTTGGCCAGATCGGGGAAGATGTCCGCTTGGTTGACCACGGGACCGGTGATCGTGTTGGCCGCGCTGGCGTAGAACACGCCGCTAGACAGGGTCGGGTCGGTGACGCCGTCGACCAGTCGCCTCGCGCCCACGTCAAGTTTGTGGGAGATCCCCAGGGCGGGCATGACGTACTTGGCCGCTACACGCAGCGGTAGCGCAAGGTCGTTGGGGGCTTGGGTGCCGGAGGTGCCGCCGGGGCTCACGGTGATGAAGCGGCGGTCGGGGTGCTGGCGGGCCAGGTAGGCCATCCACAGGGCCCCGATGTACTTGACCTGCCCGAAGGCCAAATTGAGGTCAGTTTTTCGGCCGGCGAAATAGCTGCCGTCGATGACAGCGGCGAGCTCGTCGGCGGAGGTTGAGACGAACGATGGCCGTTTCATCCGCAACCTCGGGACTCCCCGAGCCGCTTCGCTTCCGGCGAAGACCGCCACCTCGCCAAGTCGGTCCTCGGTCAGGAGCGCCTCGAGGAGGACGACGTGGCCAAGAACGTTCGACGCGAACACGGTAGTGACCCCGTCGGCGGTCAAGTCCAGGGCCGTCTTGCCGCCGACTGTACCGGCGTTCATGACCAGCGCGTCGAGGGATCCGTTGATGCCGGCCAGGCCGGCGCGGACCGAGCCCGGATCGGCAACGTCCATGAGAATGATGTCGAAGATGCGTCGGCCGGTCTTCGCTTCGAGCTCGGCCTTGGCCGTTGTCGCCCGGCCTTGGTTTCGGCACGCCAGGTAGATGCGGGCCATCTCGGGACGTAGTGCCAGTTGCCGGGCCACGTCCTTGCCGATCCCGGCGTTGGCGCCCGTGATCAGCACCGTCTTTGCGGGGAGTGTGCTCATCGTGATTCCCTCTCATCTTGGGGTCGGGCCCGGAGTCTCATCTTGGGGTCGGGCCCGGAGTTGAGCCCGTTTGACCGGCCCGGCGGTGACGAAGGCAACTGCCGACCGACCGGTCTCGGGGTGGTCGAGGATGCCGACGTTGACCAGGGTTGACTGAATGGTGTGGTCGGCCCGCAGCGTAGAGACAACGGCCATGCCCCGCTCGGCCTGGCCCAGCACAGCGGCTTCGTGCAGGCTCGTCATCGGCGTGATGGGGATGTCGAGAACGTCCGCGGCTCGCCCGTTCGGATGCCGCCCCGGGACCTGAGCGCCGGCTCCCCGATAGACGTTACGTCGCTACTCGGCCCCCGTCGACTGCAAGAGTGACGCCGTGGACGAAGCTGGCATCATCACTTGCCAGGAAGACGATCGCCGCAGCAAGTTCCTCGGGCTGAGCTACGCGACCTGCTGGTGCTAGTGCTGCGAGCTGATTCACCATCTCGTCGGGGACACCTTCCATCATCGGGGTGCGCGTCGGACCGGGAGCAACGGCGTTGACCCGGACACCACGAGCGCCGTATTCGGCCGCCCAGGCCTTGGTCAACAGTTCGAGAGCCGCTCGGCTGGCGCCGTACATAGCCATGCCGGCCTGTCCAAAGCTCGCGACCATCGTGGAGACGTTGACGATCGAACCCCATCCGCGTTCGGCCATGGCTGGCGCCAGTGACGCGACGAGGAAGAACGGAACCTTGACGTTCAGTGCAAAGGTCTCGTCGAACTCTGCTTCGGTGGCTGCGTTGCTTGGTCCGAGCAAGGCGACGCCAGCGTTGTTGATGAGGATGTCGACGTGACCGTCGCCTGCCTCAGTGGCCCACTCGACCAGGTCCTGGGCCGATTTCAGATCGCTCAACGTAGTGAGCCGGAACGTTGCGCTGCCTCCGCTGCCTTCGATCTCGGCGACCACGTCTTTGGCTCGTTGTTCGTTGCGTCCCACTACCAGTACGTGAGCGCCGCGGGCGGCCAAGGCGATGGCCGTAGCCTTGCCGATCCCGCTCGTCGAGCCCGTTACCAGAGCTGTCTTGCCCTTTAGGTCAGTCATGCGATGTGTCGTCCTCTCGCTCCAAAAATGGGTCGTGCGACTCACTCTGACAGTTCGGCACTGGGTTGTCAAACTCAAAATCCTGCTAACATTGGTGCATGGTCAACGAGACGAGTGACCGGCCGAGGCTCACCCCCAAGGGAGCACGCACCCGGGCACGAATAGTGGAGGAGGCCGCCGCCCTGATCCATGAGCGCGGGGTCTCAGCGACCACCTTGGAAGACGTCAAGGTGGCAGCGGAAGTCAGCGGCTCGCAGCTGTACCACTACTTCCCCGACAAGAACGAACTCGTGCAGGCGGTCATTGACTACCAAGCCGACACCATCGTCAATAACCAGCGCCACGCGCTCGGCAGCGCGAACGGAGTCGAAGCCTGGCGGAACATGGTGATCACCGCAGCGAAGCGCACCAAAGCAAAGGGCGGCTGCCCGCTTGGCTCGCTCGGTGGTCAACTGGCCGAGAGCGACCCCGAGGCCCGAGCCCTCATCGCGGCCGGGTTCGATCAGTGGACAGCCGCCATCAGCGATAAACTGCGATCCCTACATGCCGACGGGAAGCTCCCGTCCGACATCGACCCGGACGACCTCGCCACTACTCTGCTCGCGACGCTCCAAGGAGGGCTTCTACTCGCCCAGGTGCAACGGAGTACCCGCCCGTTCGAAACTGCGGTCGATACCCTCCTCGCTCTTACCATCGGCAGATGAGCCCAACCGGGTTCAGGCAAGGGTGGCCGCCAGGCCATCGCGCTAGCGACGCGTAGCGCCCTTGCCGGGTTCCGGTCGACGCCGGGCCCGGCTGCTATCGAGGAAGGAACAGGTGCAGAAACGGCCTAAGCTGTCGCGGATGAGGATCGCGCACAATGTAGTGGGCTACATCGTCCGGGACGAACGCGTTGTCGTGTTCCAGCATGCAGATGATCCGAGCGTCGATGAGTCCGGTATTCAAATGCCAGCGGGCACGATCGAACCGCACGAGCTGCCTGCGGATGCCGTACTGCGCGAGGCTCGCGAAGAGACCGGATTGGCTGGCCTCCGGATCGTCAATTACCTGGGCGCAGCTGAGTACGACATGCGGCCTTCCCAGGACGTAATCCAGGTCCGGCACTTCTTCCACCTCGCCGTTGAAGGCGACCATGTGCCCGAGCGATGGCATGCTTACGAGCGCGGGGATGGCACTATCACTCCGATCCGGTTCGAGCTGTACTGGCTGCCGTTGCGGCAGGCGCACGTGGTGAGTGCCGAGCAGGCAGCCCTCATCTCGCGGCTCCTAGCGCCAGCCGGCCCGGTGACTATGCAGGAGTTACTGGATTGCTGAGCTGTGCATTGAGCTAAAGGTGACTGCGGATCGCCTGCGCTAGTTCAGCCTGGTCGGCTTCGGAGATGTCCAGGATTCCGTTCTCCTTGAGCAGCGCGCTGAATTCCTGGTGTTCGTAGGCGACACCCGGCGGCAGGGGGCAACGTGCCAATGCACGTGCGCGTTGGCCTGCTGGCTTCCGAAGGACAGGGAGTAGGGGCGCTCGGTGGGCACCGACGCCGCGATGGCTCGCGCGACCCGGTGGACAATGCGCTGGAAGGTGAGATATTCAGTCTCGCTGAGGTCACGCGCCCAGTCCTCGACGTGTTTTCTGGGAGCGACCAGGCAGTAGCCGAGGAGCGTCGGATAGCGATTGAGGAATACGATCGTATCGGTGTCTTCGTAGACGATGTGATGGCTGTGGCTGTGAGTGCGGTTGATCACTCGGCAGACAAAGCACTGGCCCCGCTGCCGCATCCGCTGCACGGTGAGGGCGTAGTCCTTCACCGGGAACGCTGCATTGGTGGCCTGGAGGTCCTCCACCCGAAAAGTGTGGTCGTTGTCGGCGCCAGCTGCCGTCCCTATGCGCTCGATTCTCTCGGCCGAACAGCGTGTCGACCCGGCGCCGCTGCATTGGCCGCCGTAATGGCAGAACTATGGCGGCAGCCAAGTCAGCTCAGTATCTGCCCGACCTGAAAAGCGGCACCACCGTGCCCGATATGTGCCCGATGGCAAGGTAACAGGCGGTCAATCGCGGTCACCTGCAGACGTGCCTCAGCGGGCTTCGACTAGCGGCGCGGGACCTGGCTAACCAGGTAGTTATCCGGCGCGAGGTAGAGGGCCGGGCCGTAGCCCTGGGCAAGCTCGCTGAGCAGGATCAGCATTCCGCTCCCGGTCGTGGTGGAGGCCTGAGCCGGCGGCAGCAGATCTCGTTCAGGCGATCGGCTTGGTTGTCCATTTCGCCGGGTTCGAGCCGAGCAGCCGCAGGTGGTGGGCGAATATGCTGGCCGGGCTCAGGGTCGGGTGCGCTCCGATGGCGATCCACACGAAGGTGCCTGCTGCATTGTCGGCGCACAGTTCATGGTTGGGCCAGAACTTCTTGTCGGTAATGAGGACAACCTGGTAGCGGTTGATCACCTCGGGTTTGGAATGGGCTCCTTCAGCGTGGCTGAAATCGCCGCACTGGTTCTTCGCTCCTTGGCCGGCATCGAAGTGCGGGGCGTTCAGCGGGGCATCGTCGCCGCAGATCGACCCGGTCACGCGCCCGGCGGTTACCACGTCTGAAGTCGCGTACATGACGTGACCGAGCAGGCTTGTCGCGACACAGTTGACCTGCCAGTTCGCAGGTACGTCCGTGAGCTGGACCGGGAACCTGATGGCGGGTTCGCCTCGGTAGCCGAACTGGACGTGATCGGCGATCTTGACCGCGTCATGTGTCGCGGACGCATGGCCAGAAGCTGCGTAGTCGAGAACTGCCCAGCCGCCGACGGCGTACTGCCAGGCAAGTTGACCGGGGGAGGTGCCAGGAAGTGGGCCCCGCGCCTTCTGAGGAGCCGTCCAGTAGGCGGGGTGCCCGTTGCCCTGGGCAATGTTGCGGCCGAGCGGGTACCGTTCCCCCGACGGCAAGCAGTTCAGCGTGTGGCCGGTGACGTGGCAGGCGCCTGCCGCGAAGAGCGCGAGGAAGGCGCCCGAGGTGTTGCCGAGCGACATCATTCTCTGGCTGATTACCTCGCCGTCGGCCGGAAAGCTGGGGCTTTTGGGTGGCAGCCAGCCGAACCGCGCGTACGGGCGGAGCGGGTTGAAGTACTGCGGCGCGCGGGTGGTGCCCACGTAGCCCAGATGCACTGCAGGGGCCGCCGCGGGCCGCAGCGCGCCCGGCACGATGAGCCCGGCGACCAGCGCGATAACGGCCACGGCCGCCGCAGCGGCCACCGGCACGAGCCGGCGGCTGAAACCGGCGCGACCGGGGCGGCCGAACCTCCGTCCCGGCCGCCCCGGCTGGAAACCAGGCATCAGCTCGGGTGAGCTGCCGTCTCGCCGGACCGATTCCAGCACGTCCCCGTACGCGCGCCGCAGCGTGTCCTCGATCCTGCTGAGTTCCCCTGGTGTCATGACTGCTCCTTCAGGGTTGTGGCGAGCGCTGCCAGCGCCCGCGATGCTGTCGACGAGACGGTGCCCTTGCTGACCCCGAGCGCTGCGGCGATCTCGCCGTCGGACATGTCGAGCAGGTAGCGCATCGCGAGCACCTCCCGCGCGCGGCCGCGCAGCCGCGCGACGGCCAGCATTGCGAGTCGGCTCTCCTCGCGGGCGAGCACGGCCGATTCCGCGGACCAGGCCGCTGGCTGGTCGGGGCGGAACTGGCTGTGCAGCCGCAGCGACCGGGTCCTGGCCCGGTGCACCTGCCGGCAGCCGTTGATGACCGACGCGCGCACGTAGCCGAGCGCCTTGTCCGGATCGGCCAGCCGCGGCATCGCCCGGTACAGGCCTGCGAACGCCTCCTGCACGACGTCCTCGGCCGTCGGCCGGTCGCCGGTCAGCACCAGCGCCGTGCCGATGAGCCCCAGCCGGTGCAGCTGGTAGAGCTCGGTCACGACCTGCTCGGCTGACTCATGCGCAACGGCCGGTATGGCTTCGGTCATGGTCTGCGGTCCTTCCCGGTCGCGTGCTGAGGGGCAGAGACACTACTAAAGAGATTCCGCGGACGGCTAACTCCTGAGAGCGCACCCCGACTTTCTTGTGCGCGGTCAGGCGCGCAGCCGGGCCGCGGCGTCGCGCAGCGCCACCTCGCTCGTAATCGGCTTCAGGCCCAGGACGTCGGCGGCCCCGACCATGATCCGGAACATACGCGGAACCGTCGGCGCTGGGCACCGCTCGGCAGGACACCGCCCCAGCTCGTCGGGCCCGCATTGCCAGCTCGGAAATGCGGCCTTCGGAGCCGTTCCTGTTTGTCGTGCCCGCCACGTGCCCGATCGTGCGCGCCCTTGCGGCCACAGGCGGTTATTCACGGGCAGGTCGTACGGCTGACCGCAGGTAGGAGTTCACGTAGGTCACTATCTAACCGTGGCTGAGACCTCCCAAGCTGACAGCAACGGTGACAGCAACGGCGGTAGCCGGCGGTAGCCAGCGCCCGCCATATACGAGCTTCCAGTGGCCCGCCACACTGCGCTGGTGCGCTCCGGCTCGGCATCCGGTCGGCCTGAAAAGCGGAAGGTCAGTGGTTCGACCCCGCCCCTGACCACCACGAGGTCTTCACATTTCGCCAGTGCCCATGTTCACATTTGGCTCTGACGTTTTCGCTGGCTGGGTGTGCTGGCCTGAGATGGTCTCGGGTGATCGCCGCGCGGGCGCCGGTTGGTGTGGCCGGCCCGGCTTATGGTGTGGCGGGATGCGGTGGCGATGTCGTCGGGCTGAGTGAGAATCGGCTGTCGGGCCGGTGCGGTCTTTGGCCTGCTGTCATGGCGGGGCGGCGGCAAGGCTGGCGAGCGTCTGGCGCCGGCGTTTGCGGGTTTTGGGCGGGAGCCCGGCGGCGGCGCGGCGGGCGTTGTCGGCCTGGCGGGCGTCGAATGCTGTGAGGATGCGCTGGTTGCGGACAGTGATCAGGCACGCGATCCACAGGGTGAGCGGGGTCAGGCCCGTGATGCGGCACCAGCCGCGGGCGATGCTGGTGGTTGCGGGGTCCTTGATGGTGGCGAACGTCCGCTCGGCACCGGTGCGCCGGGCATAGGAACGCCGGTGGGCGGCTGACGGGTAGTCATGCTTCTGCCGGGTCTTGGCCGCGACCGGCGGCGGGACGGTGATGGTCTGCTGGGCGCAGCAGGCCGGCGGGTGCTCGGGCGGGGCGAGGATCTCGGGCCTGTCCCGGCTGAGCGTCATCGAGCCGGGGCGGAGCGGGCAGCGGATCTTTCCCGTGACTGCCGGGCACATGACGCGGTGGTAGCCGTCGGCGTCGTCGCCGGTGACCCGGCCGAGCTTGTGCTTTGCCAGCTCAGCGGTCTTGGCGTCGTGCGCGGCCATGTCCTCGATGGTGGCGTTGCGGGGCAGCGGCCCGAGTTCCAGCAGTGTCTTCGGCGTGGCCGGGCAGTACAGGCTGCCGTTGGCGATGATCGCGCCGGCGTGGGTTCCCTGCGGGCCGCGGTCATGCGGGTACAGGTCCTGGATGAGCTGCACGCCGGCGTGGCGGAGCGGGATGGCCCAGGCTGCGGCGTCACGGTGGGCGTAGCCGGAGTCGGCGAGGATGTCGCCCAGCGGGATACCGGCGGCGGGCATTTTCTGCAGCACGGGGACGAGGGCCCGGACCGGATCCAGGGCGCAGCTGGTCAGGGTCATCCGGCGGGCCAGCTCCGGCACGGCCGGGCCTGTTTCCTCGCGGGTCATGGTCGCCGCGCTGAGGTAGTAGCCGAAGAACATCTCGCCCTTGGGTCCGGGCAGGTTGGAGTTGCGGTGCCCCCAGGACGCCTCGGGGTCGGCGCAGTCCAGGGTGCCGTGCCGGGGCGGGCGGGACCAGGTCTCGGTGTCCGTCCAGTCCGCTGACAAGGCGGCGGCGTCCTTGTGCCGGGCGGGGATGCTGGCCTCGAGCAGGCCGTCGCAGACTGCGGCCAGAGCCTCGGAGGGAGCGCCGTCGGGATGCTGCTTGGCCAGCGCTTCCGCGACGAGGCGGAAAGTGTGCTCGACCTGCCGGTAGGTGAGCTGGTGCGGTCCGGTCTTCCAGTCCTCGGTGACGCCGAGCCTGACCTGGCCGGCGGCGGGCAGCGTGGTCAGCGCCTGGTGCACCCAGGTCAGGTGCGCGGGCCGGTCATCGCCCACGGTGAGCATCATGCCCAGCAGTAAGGTGCGGACGGTCAGCTGGCGGTGCCGGACGGCGGCGGGTAGCAGCGCCTCAATCGCCGGCGCGGTGCCGGAGCCGTCGACGATGCCCTCCAGCACGGCCAGCGGGACTGTCACCGCTTGTCCGCGCGCTGCCCGCCCAGGAGCGTCACGGCGCTGGCCTCGCCGCCGGGATCGAGAGCGGCGATGATGTCGCCCAGCCGCTGGGAGCAGGTGATCCCGGCCGCGGCCATGAAAGTCGCCAGCCCGAGGCGTTCCGCGCAGCCGGCCAGCCAGGTCGCGCGCAGCCGGCTGGTGTCCAGTGCCGGCAGCCCGGTCCCGCCGGCCAGCGACCGGGCCAGTGGGTTTGTCACGTTATGACGGGCGGGATCAGTGCCGCCGGTGATCAGCCCGGTCCCGGCGAACGCCGCTGCCGCGAGCAGCGGCTGGTGGTAGCGGGCCAGCACCGGCACCACCCGCGGCCTGCTGCCGCGGACGGTCACGATGACGCCGCCGGACCGGCAGCAGATGTCGGTGCCGCGGACGGCGCGCAGGTCGGCGCGGATCAGTCCGGCGCCGGCGCCCAGGCAGACCAGCCCGGCCGTGCGCATCCGCCGCGCCGCCGTGGGCTGCGCATCGGCCAGCGCGAGGTAACCGTTGATCTCGGCCGGGCTGTATGGCGCCCTGGCCCGCTCGCGGGGCAGCGGCGCGTCCGCCGGGTGCAGCTGCGGCACGACGCGCCGGGCGATGAACCGCAGGTTCGTCCGCAGCGTCCGGCGGGTCACACCGGAAAGTCCCGGCGCGTGCGCGGTTAACCGCTCGATCACCGACGGGTGCAGCAGCACGCCCGGGACCGGGTCCAGCCCCAGGCCGATCCCGTGATCGGCGAGCTTGCCCGCGGCCCACAGCAGGTTCTTCGCGCGCTCCCGGCCGTGCGGCCCGGCGGCCGTCACGACCTGCCGGGCGAACTCCGCGGCCTGCGGGGACACCGACGACGGCCGCCAGGACACGAGGTAGCCGACCGTGCCGCTGAGTTCGGCCTTGGCCGCTTCCCGCCCGGTCATACTGTAGATATACAGTAAGACATGGCTGAGACGGCGGACCTATGCCACCCTGAAGCGGTGCGTGTCGCCGCCAGCCACCAGGCCGAGGTCACAAAGATCGCCGCCGAGCTCGCGGCCATCGCCGGCACCGGCATGGTGCTGCCCGGCTCGATCACCCAGCGGCGCACCCGCTGCGGCAAGCGCAACTGCGCCTGCCGCGCCGACCCGCCCGTACTGCACGGCCCGTACTGGCAGTGGACCCGCAAGGTCGCCGCCAGAACCGTCTGCCGCTGGATCAGCCCCGAGCAGCACCACGACTACCAGGCCTGGATCGACAACGACCGGCGGCTGCGCGAGCTGCTCGCCCGGCTCGAAGCCCTCGGAGCCGCCGCCCTCGACGCCGACCCCCGCTGGCAGCACAAGCCCGGATCCGCGCCAGCTGGCACCGGGCAAACCAGCCCGTAACACCGTGGGCACGGCCCGCTTAACCCGTGGGCAGCCCCGCGATCACCGGCTCGTCCCGCAGGTGACAGCCAAATGTGAAGACCTGACCACCTCTGACCTGCGGATATACGCGACCGGTAATGGTTTCCAGGTTCCGGCAGGCGGCCTGTAGTCTCATTTCAGTCTCATTTACCGCAAGCGGACGGCTCGCCATTCCGCGATCTGTCTCGCGGACGGCGAATCTGGTTCTTCGTCCTGGGAAGCGTGCGCGCTGGCGGTCCAGCTAGTCCGCGTGGCCCAGGCCAGGAACCTGCGCGCCGTTCGACACAGGGTGCTCGGTCTCCGTCGCGGCGGGTAGTCGTCGCGACGGCGAGCGGGAGTCGGCTCGCCTATGACGACGGGCCGGCCCACGACTCTGGGGGGATCACATCCCAGCCCCCGTGGTACCAGAGCCAGGCGTGGGCGTATCGGTCGACGACAGGGGTGCCATTCCAAAGCCGGGCCCACAGTGGGACTCGATCCAGCCGAGGCTCGATGCCCGGCGGGGGCGTCCAGTTCCATGCAGGCCGGACACCGGCGGGCACGCTCCATCCGCCGGGAGAGGCGACTCGCGGCAATGCGGCCTGGCGACGAGCCTCGGCGCGGAGCGCCTCTAGCAGGGGCCCATTTTCAACGACAGTCGGGCCAGGCAGGCCGCGCACCCGGCGGGCGTCAGCAAGGACAGAAATCAGGAAAGCGATCTCGAACGCGAGCGGCCCGACTATGGCATACTGCCAGCCTGCCAGACTGGCGATGCCTGCCGTTATCAGCCACGCCAGGATCCGGACTGGCCAGCGCAGGCGGCAGAAGTACCCGCGCCCGAACAATCTCAGTACCGGGAATCGGACTTGCCAGCTGCGCGAGCTGTACGTCACGGTTCTGGTTCTCATACTCCCCGCCGGCCAGTCGATGGCTCAGCTCGTATCACCAGGATAAATGCGGCATCGCTGGCTAGCCGACCTCCCTTAGCGGACAACCGCTCAGGAAATTGAGCTGACAGCCAAGGTGACAGCGACGACCACTGTCCTAGTCAATCAGCGATGCACTTCGGGTGCCATCTGCACTGCGAGCGGGCGGCCCGCACTCGGCATCTGCTACGCCTGAAAAGCGGAAGGTCGGCGGTTCGACCCCGGCCCTGACCACCACTCTCACCAGGTAAAACTCCTGGTCGAAGATCACCAACGGTCCGCGTGGCGCGTTGTTAGTCTCATTTGTAGTCCACAGTTGGGTGCCCACGGTCATCGACCTTCACGGGCGTTAGACGGAGGTCGCCTGGGCCGGCCGGCACTTTCCGAAGCACCGCTAGGGCTTCGCGAACGTGACGACCAAGCCCACTGTGGCCTGGGCTCCCGACTGCTTGGATGCGACGACCGTCCATTTGTCGGCGAGCTGGGCAGGCAAGAACGGGAGCGGCAGGAAGCAGATGTCGTTCGAAGCGCGGCGCCTACACCATGTTCGATCATGTGACGAGTCCAGAATGGTGAGCGTCGTCCCGTACCACGTGCGGATGTTAACGGCTACGTTGACGGACGCCGGCGCGGTGACTGACACATCGAAGGTGTACTTCGCGGGAGATGGCCCCGTAATCCGGTAACGCGCCGAAGAGCGTCCTGCTGATAGCACCGACCGCGGCCGACTGCGGCTCTTGCACGGCGCCGTCGGTCCGGACGATCTCTTTGCCGTGACTCAGCGAGCCGCGGTCACTTCCACTGCTAGCAGGGCACGCGCCGACCGCGAGCGTCAGCAAGTCACAGGCCGCCACCGCCGCCAAGCGCCTGGTCATGCCCAGCGTCTTGCTCGACCACGCGGCCCAGCGAGCACGGGCCGAAATGGGGGTTAGTGGATCTGTGCCATAGGCCAACAATGGGCCCCCGGTCGTGTGCTGGGCTGGCCAGCAGCCAAACCCAGTGACAACCGTCTGGATCTCACAGGACCAACTGTCGCCGCGGGTCGCGTGACGGCGGTCCCGGCATGGATGCCTTGGTCGGACCGCGCATCCGCGATCATGCACTCACTGTTGAGTTGTCAGGTTGCTAACGCCGAGATGGCGCCTCAGCCGGATGGCGCGAACCGGTCCATGGCCAGATCAACAAGGTAGGCAGTGGAAGTCTTGACGATGTCGACGTTCGGCTCGGCGCCGGAAAGTCTCGGCGTGAGATCGGTTAGTCTCATTTCTAGTCTCATTCATCTTCGTTCAGCGGGGTCGGCCAATTGTTAACCACGCTCGCTGAGCAGCCAGAAAGACAACTATGGCTCTGTCTGGACCGCGGTTCTTAATCCTGAAAAGCGGAAGGTCGGCGGTTCGACCCCGCCCCTGACCACCACTCTGACCAGCGTAAACGCTGGGTTGCTCAACTGTTGCCGTCTCGCTGTTAACGGATTTGCTAACTGAGGCCTCGATGGCCGGGGCGAAAACGGCACCGACACCTTAGGCGTGCTCACGCAAAACGTCGGAGTAGACGCGCAGCGTAACGGCCGGGTCGGCATGGCCGAGGCAAGCTGCTACGACGTGGACCGGGACTCCTGCCAGCAAGGTAGTGCGTGCAGGTGGCGCAGATCGTGAAGCCGGGCGTGCGGCAAGGGCTGAGCGGGCGGGACGACCGTCTTGTTGTGGCTGTTGATCAGCTTGGTCATCAGCGCGGTGACGGTATCGGGGTAAAGCGGCTCGCCCCATTTGGTGACGAAGACCAGACCATCATTGTCTGTCCAGGCAGCGCCAGCCGCGAGGCGTTCTTCGGCCCGACCGGGCGCGTGGGACAAGTACCTCGCGAGCCGCGACCTTGAACGAGGCCCGGACGGTCACCTGAGGCACAAGACCAACTGAAGAGATCTCGCGCGAGAGGGGGCGCGCGGGTCGGCAAAACCCGCTGGTTTGGACTCGTCGAGCCCCTCGTAGCACTGAAGCCGGATCAGCGGCTTGCCGGTCATGACGGCGACGCTCTTGGCCAGCTGTGTCTTGCCGGCACCGGCCGGATCCTCGATCAGCACCGGCTTGCTGAGCGCTGCGGGCAGGTGCACGACCTTGCCGGTCACCGCGTCCGCCAGGTAGCCGGCGCGACGCAGCTGGTCTTGCACGTCGTCGATTGGGCTGAGAGTTTCCGCCATGGCGCTGATAATCGCGGGTGGCATGGTCCGCCGGGAAGACCGGGTTACCTAGCGGTAGTTCTGCGCTCCGGTTCGTCCTGCCAGCTCAGGTCCAAGACCCGGTCGCACCTGTCGGCCACTTCGGGATCATGGGTGGCGAGTACCAGCGTGCCGCCGCCGGCAGCTACCTCGAACATCCGCGCGAGCGCGAGCGCCCGCGCAGCCGGATCCAGTTCCGCGGTCGGCTCGTCCGCGATCAGCAGCCGCGGCTCCAGTGCCAGGGCGCGCGCCACGGCAGTCCGCTGCTGCTGCCCGCCAGATAGCTCCTCGACAAGCTGGCCTGCGTGCGCTTCAAGGCCGAGTTGCGCGAGCCATGCACGCGCGGCACTGGCCGCGTCGCGCGGTGACCGACCGGCGGCGCGCAGCGCAATCTCGACATTCTCGGCCGCCGTGAGCAGGGAGACCAGGCCATACCCCTGAAGCACGACGGAAACCCCTAGCGCAGGCCCGGCAAAGCCGGTGAGCGGCGTGCCGTCGATATGGACATCGCCAGCCGTGGGCGCAGCCAGACCCGCAAGGATGCTGAGCAGGCTGGTCTTGCCAGACCCAGACGGGCCGGTGACTGCCAGGCTCTCACCTGGCTCGACAATCACGTTGACGCCGCTCAATATCTGCTGACCGTCACGCACGTAGCCGATCCCGCGTCCGGTGAGCATCTTCAGCCTCGCTCGATGTCGGCCCGGCGCAGGATCACGCCGTCAGCGGTTTTCACGGCGCTGGCAAGCGACCCAGGTGGCAGCACGTCGAGCAGATCCATCGGAAGCTGGATAGATCCGTCCCTGGCAACCAGCAGATAGTCCTCACCGGCATGCCCCTCTGCCCCGACCCGGCCATCACGGATAGTCACGGTGCGCCCCATGGCCTTGCCCACAGCAGGGTCATGGGTGACCACGACCACGGTCGTGCCGACGTCCTGGTTGGCCGCGCGGATCAAGTCGATGACGGTCGCGGCCGACCGGTGGTCGAGCTGGCTGGTCGGCTCGTCGGCCAGCAACAGCGCCGGGCCGTTGGCGAGCGCCACGGCGATCGCGAGCCGCTGCTGCTCTCCGCCGGACAGCCGCCCCGCCGGCCTGTGTGCGACGCCAGCCAGCCCGACGGCCTCCAGCAGGGCCGCTGTCCTACGGCGCTTTGCCGAGTGGGTTCGGCGAGTCGGGCCCTGCGCGAACTGGACGTTGCCCGCCGCGGTCTCATACGGCAGCAGGTTCCGCGCCGGATTCTGCATGACCACGCCCATTTCGCGCAGCCGCATGCTGGCCGCCTGCCTCGGTGCCAGGTCTGTGAGGCGCCGCCCGCACACCTCGACGATCCCCGCGGTGGGGCGCAAGAATCCCGCGAACAGCCACAGCAGCGTCGACTTGCCCGCGCCCGAGGGACCGAGCAGCGCGACTGTCTCGCCGGGCGCGACCTCCAGATCGACGCCGCGCAGCGCGGTAACCTCCCGGCCGGGCGTGCCGTAGACCTGGACCAGCCCGTCGCAACGGACCGTGAGTTCTGTCATGCCGGTGCCTCCCGCAACTGCTCCAGCCGGACCCCGCCGACGATAGTGACGCTGAGGATGGCAGCGGTCAGTACGAGCACGCCCACGGCGAGGCCGAGCAGTGCAACCAGCGGACCGGCCGATGGCACGTAGGACAACGGCGGAGCCACCGGGTTCCTAATGAACTCGGGGACGGCGCGCAGCGCGAAGACGGCCGCCCCCAGTCCGGTGCCAATTCCGACGAGCGTGCCGAACCCGAGCACCACGGCGAGCTCGATCAGCACCGCTCGGCGCAGTGTGCGGCGGGATACACCGGTCGCGACCAGCGCGGCGTACTCGTACCGGCGCCGGCGAGCGGACAGGTACAGGCCCAGGATGGCGGCGCCCACCGCCAGCAGCGCGGCAGCGGCCGCGTCGGCCAGGAACAGGACGCTCGCCAGCGCCGGACCCTGCCTGCCCAGCAGCGCGGCCGCCGTCGCTGCGCTGCTCACCGACGTGACATGCACACCGGCCGCCACCAGCCTGGGCTCGATGAGGCCTAGTGCGCCGGCGGCGACCCAGACTTGCTGCTGCACCTGCGGCATGTTCTGACCCGCGGCCGACTCGGCGTACTGCCGGTCCACGATGAAGCCGTTAGCCGGGGCGCCGGGGATGGCGCCTACCGCGGCGACAATCCGCACCGGAAGCGGGCTCCCATCCAGGCCGACGCCCTGGAACAGCGTCCCGCGACTGCCGATCATTGACTTCGGGGCCAGCGCGGGCAGTGGGTATGGCCGGTTGACCGAGATGATTGTCGGGGCCGCCTTCATCGCCGACGAGCTGTCGAAGGTCCAGTGCAGCCCGGCGGCGCTGGCCTGCAGGACATCAGGCGGGCTGAACGGATCGGCCGCCTTCCACGCCGCCGTGCTGGTCAACAGGCTCGACCTGGCAGACGTCCAGCCGAAGCTGACATGCTCTGCAAGCGCCGCAATAGTGAGGCTTCCGGTCGCCGGTACCGGACGCGCGATGTACTGCCCCGCCGGCTGCAGGAAGAACCCCTGCAGCTGACACGGGCACCCCGTCAAGCTGCCTGTAAGCGTCACCGTCCCGTGGGTAGGCAGCGTTCCGAGGCTGACTGGTGACGAGCCCACCGTCACATTGGCGAGCAACTGCTCACCTTGCAGCGAGAGCTTGCCGACATTGACGGTGACCCGCATGGCGCTGCCGGTCAGGATGACCGGTGCAGGCGCGGGTGGGTCGAGCTTCACCGCGAGTTCCTGTAGTGGCTCGCTCGAAAACCCTCTCCCCCAGAAGGCCACATGGGCGAACCGCAGCGGGTCGACGCCGAGTGTGACGGTGCCGGCGCTGCCGCTGCTCAAGCTTACGAACTTGTCGACGACGGCAGCCTTTGTCCCGCCGGGATCGGCTCGGTCGACGATCGCACCGAGGTCCTTGCCCGTCGGCGTCGCCACTGAGAGGACCGTCGGCGCTCCGGACTGCGCGTCGGCAACCAGGCGATCATTGTCCCGGTTCACTGACCATGCGGTGACGGCGAACGCTGCGAGCGCGAATGCGGTGGCCAGCACGATCGTGGTCCTGATCCCGCCGGGACGACGGGCGATGTGCCGCATAGCCAGGTAGGTCGCGACGCCGCCGCGCCTCCCGGTAGGCCCGAACATCGCCCGGCAGGCCAATGGCAGTAGCCGGGACGCCACGACGGCCACGGCCAGTCCGAGCAGGCCAGGCACCAGCAGAACCAGCACACTGTGCCGAGCAGAGCTGATCTGTCCGTTGATGGCCAGGCTCAGTAGCCCGCCGGCGGCAGCCGTCAGCAGAATGCTGTCCACTATCCAGCCGCGGTCGGCGGCATGTCGGCCAGCCCGGCGCCATTGCTCGACGACCGGCCTGCGCAGCGTTTTGCGGGCGGCTATAACCACGGCTATGAGGCCGCCCCCGGTCGCCGCCGCCGCGGCGAGCCATCCACCTAGCGACATCGACACCTGGGTTCCGGGGCGCAGCAGCAGCGAGCCGAGTGCCGTCGTGGCTGCCCAGCTCAGGAGCACACCGAGCGGGAGCGCCAGCATCAGCAGGGTGGCGGGCTCGGACAGGCCGAAGACAAGGGTGCGCACGCGCCCGCGCCCGCGCAGCTTGGCCAGTGCAATCTCGGGGCCTCGAGCCTCGACCGCGTCGGTCACCGCGAGGAAGAGCAACAGCCAGCTGACCGACAGCAACTGCGCCGTGATCAGCCACACGGGCACAAGTACCGTCCGCCAGCTGGCCTGGACAGCCGCGAAGTTTTCCGGAATCCCGCTAGTGACAGGTACCTGGTCAAGCTGCAACTGTGTGCTGTCGAGGAGATTCTGAATCCCGGACTGAAGCGCCGGCACGTCTGCGGCAGTGACATGTCCGGTAATCAGCCTATAGTCGAGCACGCCAGTTCCCTGGGCGTTCCTCGGTGCAGCGGCCATGGTCGCGTAGGACGTGAACAACGCGTCCAGGGCAGACGGAGCCACGGACAACGCGTTGGTCGAAGGAAGCCCGAGTTCGTGCGCGAAGTATGCGGGGCCTCGGACGAACCAGTAGTCCTCCGAGACGCTCGGGATGCGGTATATCCCGGTGAGAGTCAGTCGCGGCCAGCCGGTGACACTGAGGCGCTCGCCGATGCGCAGCGAGTACTGCCTCGCCAGCGACTGGCTGGCGATGACTTCGTTGGCGCCGGCCGGGCAGGATCCATGGATCTGCAAGTGCGCGCACACGTCGGCGCGCCAGTCGACCGGGATCTGGCTCTGAGACACGTTCCACGTGCCCGAAGTTTCAAGATCCGCTATCGGCGGCGCAAACAGGCGCCGGGCGGAGCGAGAGCCAAGGGCCGTGGACAGCCCACCGTCCACTTCCCCGCGCAGGGTGACAATCAATCCCGTTAGCTGGCCCGTTCCGGTTGCCTCGAGGCCGCGGTCGAGCACACTGCCGCCGTGCAAGGAATCGTGCAGAATCGATGTCTTCGCCGACGCGTAGTACACCGGCCCGGTGGCGGCAGCCGCAGCGGCGACGAGCCCTACGGCGAGGATCAACAGCACTGAGCCGCGCCGGTGCGCAAGCCCGCGCAACGCCGCCATCAGCCGGCTCACCTGCCACCCCCGCCCGCCAGCCAGGCCAGAGGCACTCCGGGTGCGTTCACGGGCGCCCCCACGGCGCCACCCGACGCGCGGACAACTACCCAGTACAGCTGACCGGGCACGCCGGTGTCGCAGAGCAGCGACTTCCCATCCGGCGACCACACGCACGCGCCGAAACCGCCGCCGCCCGAAACGGTCGGGGGAAGCGGCCTGTTTACGTTCTGACCGCCGATTGTCCAGATGAACACTCCCGCCCCGTTATTACCGGTGCTGGCGTAAGCCAGCGTCGCGCCGGAAGGCGACCAGGCGGGAATGCCATACACACCGAACGGCGTCCGGGCGGTGCCGAGGACGCGGCCCGTCCGGTCCAGCACCACGATGCCTGCCGCGCTGCCGGAAATCGGCGAAACCTCGACAGCGATCTTGTCGCCGGCCGGGTCCGGATATGCGCTCAGCGCTACCGCGAAATTCCGGGCCAGGCCGAGCTCGCGGTCGAGTTCTCGGGCCGTGGCCAGCACCACCGCGGGCCGCCCGGTATCGCGCCGCTCGACTCTGGAGTCGGGGCTGACCTGCTGAACGTTGGCGGACGGTACCAGCCCCGCGGCCACTGATACGAAGGCACCAGCAGCCTCAGGGTCGCCTTCCGCGGAGTCCGCTACGCCTAGTGAGCGCGACATGCCGCTGGCGATCGAGACCACTGAGACCGGGTTGTCCGCCGAATAACTGCGTCCAGAGGACGCCAGCATGATCAGGTCTCGGTCATGGTTGGCGAACGAATCAGGCCAGGCCGGGATTATCAAGCTGCTGAGCGGCACCTTTGCGGGGTAGCCAGCTAGCGGTGCACCGTTCCTGACGACGGCCACCTGGCCATTACCGAGTGAGAGGTAGCGGCCGTCCAGCGACGCGGAGACCCCCTGATTTGCACCCAGCGCACTCAGCTTGACCACACGGGTCCCTCCAGCGTCGGCCAGGAGCAAGTAGCCGGCTCGGTCAAGGGCGAGGATCCGCCCGCGGTCGGCGGCGGTCTGCACCTCGGAGGGGACTGTAGCCCGGCCTGGCCGCGGTGCGCCCGATGAAAACGGCCAGAAAATTACCGCCGCTGCCACGGCGCCTGCCGGCGCGACCACTCCAGCGCCGACGAGGACCCGCCACCACCAGGGACGCGGATCTGGCTCGGGGTCTAGGGCGGGAAAGCGCGGCCGACCTTGATCTGCTTGGCCGGAGTCAGACATTCCAGCACAATATGCCAGGACCATCACAGCAGCATCAAGATTCAAAGTCAATGCCATCGCAGACGATGGCCTAGTCCGCAACTGACCGACCAGGTCACCGCGGTGGTCACTGACCTCGACGCCGGGAGCGCGAGGTGGGATCTCGGATCTCCTTGCTGCTCGTGCGGGCGACGACGCCGACGGTCTCGCCGTCGATGTCGAGCTGGAAGCTGTGGTCGCTGGCCGTGGCGGTGACAATCTCGCGGGTGTGGATCATGCTTCCGCGCCTGCAACGGCGACCCGATGCTGATCTTCTGGGACTTCGAGCCGTGTTAGCTCGGGGGGACGGCTCACAGGCCCTGGCCATGTCGACTGGTACCTCCGTTTTCCTAATAACCAAACGAGTGACCGTCTGACAAGATCGCTGTCTTGAGCCCGAGAGACGCTTGTCCTTGTTAGGGCCGCCAGCACCATGAGCGCCTAGAGCGCGAGCATCGCCGCCGCGACCTCATCGGCGGCCGCATCCGGGATCGCCGTCGCGGCGCGTTCGAGCACGAGCAGCCGCGCACCGGGGATCTCGCGCGTGAGCGCTTCGCCGTTGCCGACAGGAAAGAACGGGTCGCGGCGACCGTGCACCACCAGCGCCGGGATCGCCAGCTCGGACAGGCGCTCGCGCCAGCGCGGCGTGCAGTCGAGCTTGGCGAACACCATGCCCAGCTGGTTAGCCATCTGCACCGCGGGTTCCGTACCCGGCGTGCGGTCCCACTTGCGCTCGGCGGTCGCGCGCGCGGCGGCGGGGTCATCGCCGAGGATCTCCGCGCCTCGGGCGGCAAACTCCGCCACCGCTGCGCGGTCGGACCAATCGGGCATCGAGCGCGAGAACAGCCGGTCCATCGTCGCCGTGTCATGGTCAGGCAGGTCATCGTCGACCGGGCCCGGAGCCACAGGCCGCGTTCCGACGAGGGTGACGGCCGAGAACGCGTCCGGGTGGTCGAGCGCGGCGATCTGGGCGACCATCCCGCCGACGCCGATGCCCGCCAGGTGCGCCGGCCGGTCGTCGAGGTCCCGGGCGAGCGCCGCGGCGTCGGCTGCAAGATCGCGCAGCGTGTACGCCGGAGCCTGGGGATCGACGATGGTCGACGCGCCGGAATCGCGCAGGTCGTACCGCGCGACGTGGCGCCCACCGCGCGCGAGCGCCTCGCAGAGCGTGTCGGGCCAAGAGGGCATGGCCGTGCCGCCCGTGAGCAGAACGAGCGGCGCCGCCGCGTCGCCGAAGTGCTCGACCCCGAGCATGACGCCGTCCGCCTCGACCGTCGTCATCACGCCTCCCCCGTCGCGGCGACGCCGCCGGACGTCCGGAACGAGTGGACCATCAGACACATCGTGGCCTCCAGGGCAGCGTCGTAGACCGGTGGCGCCGGGACGGCCGCACAAGCTACGCGTCCCCGCCGGTCGTATGCATCACGTGGAACGTACCCGACTGGGGTTGGCTCTCAGAGATGGACAACTGCCGGGGCCGAAACTCATCGGAACGCTGTCCGCAGGGGAACCCCTACGCACACCCGGCGACCGGTCCGGCGGATAGTCGCGACCTTAACCTTCGGTGTTGCAGATACCCCGTCCGGTGAAAATCCCGCCGAAGCATCCAGCTATGCCAGAAGACGAGACGTGAGCCCCCAGCTGGGAAGACTTGGCATGGATGCGGCTGCCTCAGCAGCGGGGTGACAGCAACTGCGACAGCAACGGGGACAACCGCAGTCCTGCTCATCAGCAACCTGTACGACCCGGCCAGCGGCTACGCCAGCGCCCAGCGCACTGAACGCCTGCTGGCTAACACGGTGCTGCTCACCGTCAGCAGCTACGGCCACCCGAGCTATTCGCTACCCAGCACGTGCGTTGAAAAATGGCGGGTCCGCGCTTCAGCTCGTCGACTCAATCCGGAGTGATCCGGCCGTCCTCCAGCCTGAGCACCTCGTCGGCTAGGTCCATCAGCGCTGCGTCATGCGTGGCGACCAACGCCGTGATGCCCTCGGAATGAACCACCGTCCGGAGCAGCCGCATGATCTGCCTGCCGGTCTCCGAGTCCAGCTGACCGGTCGGCTCATCGGCGATGAGCAGATCGGGACTGCCGGCGAGCGCCCTGGCGATCGCCACCCGCTGTTGCTGGCCGCCCGACAGCTCGTTCGGGCGCTGCTTAGCGTGGTCTGCCAAGCCCACCACGGCCAGCATCAGCGCGACCCGCTCCTCGCGTGCCCGCGGATCAGTACCGGAGATGCGCAACGGGATCCCGACGTTCTCGGCCGCCGAAAGCATCGGGATCAGCCCGAAGGACTGGAAGATGAACGCGACCGTGCGTCGGCGCAGCATCAGCCGGGCGTGCTCGCTCATTGCGGTGACGTCCTGCCCGCCGACGTGCACGGTGCCGCTGGTCGGAAGGTCCAGGCCGCCGATGATGTTCAGCAAGCTGGTCTTGCCCGAACCGGACCGCCCGCACAGCGCCACGAGCTGACCCTTCCCGATGGTGAAGGAAACATCGGTTAGCGCGTGCACGGCCGTCCGCCCGGTGCCGAAGGTGCGAGATACCCCAGCGGCTGTCACCATCACCTGCCCGGACTCGATGGCCACGCCGGAGCCTGCGGCGGGGGTAGCGTCGGGCCCCGTCACGGATTCACCTCCGTGTTCCTTGGCAATCGCCGGGAGCCCCCTGGCCGCGTTGGTGCGACATCCCCGGCGTCCGGCCACACGCCGATGTGATCTTCCGTTGCCTCCAGCCGGACCCGGTCCCGCATGCGGAGGGGCTCGATCATCTCGCGCGGGAGCTGAACCCGCCCAGCCCGGTCGAGCACCGCGTACTCGATCGCATGCTGGGTGGCGTTGCCATGCTCGTCGGGGCCAGCGTTGCGCAGCGTCTCGCTGCTGGTCCGGCCGTCCCGGATTGCGACGGTCCGCCGGACCTGGCTGGACACGGCCGGATCGTGCGTCACCACCAGGACGGTCACGCCGAATTCGGCGTTGGCGGTCTGCAGCGCACCGAACACATCCCTGGCGGTAGCGCTGTCCAGTTCGCCGGTCGGCTCGTCGGCGAGCAGCAGAACGGGCCGATTGGCCAGCGCCGTTGCGATGGCGGTCCGCTGCTGCTCGCCGCCGGACATCTGCTCGGGCGTGCGGTTCGCGCAATGCGCGATGCCGAGCACGTCGATCAGATCAGAGGCCCGCCGGGCGCGATTGCGCCGCGCGACGTTGCTGAACCGCATCGGCATCATCACGTTCTGGCAGGCGGTCAGGTACGGCAGCAGGTTGCGGGAAGTCTGCTGCCAGATGAAGCCGACGGTATTGCGCCGGTAGCCGAGCCGCTCCCTCGAATTCATCGCGGCCAGATCGTGCCCGCCGACCCGGACTGATCCGGCGGTCGGCGAGTCCAGTCCGGCCAGGATGTTCATCAGCGTCGATTTCCCGCTGCCCGATGCGCCCACCACGGCGGTTAGCTCGCCCTCGGTCACCAGCAGGTCGAGGCCCTGCAGGGCCTGCACTTCGATGCCGTCCCCGGCGTAGATCCGCACCAGCCGGTCACAGACGACCAGCGCGCCCTCTCCGTAGGACGTGCGGGCCCGCACGGCCTCCGCGCCGAGTTCGGCGATCCCGGCGGCTGGCGATGGCGCACCCCCGCCCGTGCCGCTTTCGGCCATGGCGGTGCTATCTCCTGTCATGGCTGGCGCCGCTCCTTTCACGCCCGGCGGCGCCGCCGCCAGTGATTAGTATCGGCATTTGCACCTGCCGGGCTGCCATCGTCACTCACCGACCCGCAGCGCCCGGCCGATGCCGCGGTGGCTGGCCACGACCGCTTGCCAGGCAAGGGTGGCCAGGGTCAGCACGACCAGTCCGCCCGCGGTGGCCGCCAGGGCAGCGAGGTCAGGCTTGACTGGCACGCTCAACGAGTAGCTAGTGAAGGCCGACAGGTCAAGGGTCGGCCCGATGAGAGGTGCCAGCGCCGCGGCGCAGACGATCCCGCCGGCCGTCGCGGCCAGCACCGACGGCAGCGTCTCGACCGCGGCGAGCAGCCGGGCCTGCCGCTGCGACAGTCCCATCGTCGACAGCCGGGCCAGGGTCAGCTCCCTTGACCTGGCGCCGAGGATCAGGGTGAGCAGCAAGATCAGCATGCTGAAGGCGGCGGCCGCGCCCGCGCCCTCGGCGAATGCGGCATAGCCAGCGGAGGGCAGCGGCGCGGTACGAAGCCCGGCCAGCACGTCGGCACGCAGCGTGACGGTAACGTCGGGGACAACGCGCAGTGCCGTCGCCTTGAGCGCCTTGCCGTCCAGGTGCGACCCGGCCAGGAACATCACGTTTGGCGGTGCCTGATCCGACCCCTGGGCCCACCGCGGAAACACCACGAACGGTCCTGGTATCGGCATCGCGGGCGTACTGACGATGATGCCCGCTACCCGGACCCGAACGCTGTGGATGCCCACCGTGACAATCGGAGACCTGTGCAGCAGGGCCGCGACCGTAGGCGATGCCAGTACCGGCACCAGGCCCCGCGCGCCGCCTTGCGATCTGGCCAGCGCGGCCGCGGGAAACGGCGGAGCCGGCGTGTCCGTGAGGACAGCGGCGTAGCGGACCGGATCAAGCACTGTGATGTTGACCGGCGTGTCGAAGCCGACTGCGCCGACCGATCCCGGCAGATCCAGGACGGCGGCGGTGCGGCGGACGCCGGGCACCGCTGCGATGATCTGCTGCGCTCGCGGGCTCAGCGAGATGCCCGAGGCCGGCGCGCCGACCACCGCGTCGGCCCCGCTCGTCAGCCACGATGCGGCGACCTCGCCGCGCAGCACCGCGTCCCTGACCATGGCGCCAAAGGCGATCACCGCCAGCGCCAGCACGAGGGCGAAGGCCGGCAGCACCGCACTCAGCGAGGCTCGCGCGCTGCGGGCCAGGCCCAGATAGCCGATGACGCCACGCCGGGCCACCGCCAGGCGCAACAGGGCGCGCAGCACGACTGGGTAGCAGCGCACCACCAGAACGGCGGTAGGAATCGCGACGAGCGCGGGTGCGGCAGTCGGGTAGAAGTCGCTGCGGCCGGGCGCGGGCAGACCGTGGATCCGCAGCAGAACAAGGCCGCCCACGGCCGCGCAGGTCAGCGCAGCCTCGACCACCAGCCTGCGGCCCGCCGCGCGCCGCCGCGGTGGCGTTTCCGGCCCTCGCGGCCGCCCCTGTCGGCCAGCCTTCGAATGTCGGCTGACCGACATCAGCGGCGGCCCGGCCAGCGCGGTCACCGTAGTCAGGCCGGCCAGCCACCAGCCGAGCGGATCCTCGGCTCCCGGTGTCACGGCCAGCGCGAGCGCGGCCGCAATGACTGCCGCTGGAAGCACCACGGCCGCCCCGCTGCGCAGCGCGAGACCGGCAATCTGTCGCAAGGCGGCACCGCGAGCGCGCATCAGCGCGAACTCGGCATCGCGGCGCTCGATCAGGAGCCGGGCTCCGAGGAGCACGACCACGGTCCCGACGAGCGTCAGGCTGACGAACAACAGCGAAAGCAGGCTACTGATGGCACCGTCCGCGCCGATGAACGCAGACAAGCCCGTAGCCAGACCGGAATTCACGGCGACGTTGGTCGGGACGCCGCGCGTGCTCTTGACGAGCGTGCCCGAGGTGCTGATCGCCGCTGTGGCCTGACGCTCGAGCGCGTCAGCCTGGTCAGCGGTTACGCCGCCCAGGCTGAGCGGGAAGTCCCAGGCCAGTGACACTTTGGAAGGGTCCAGCCGCTGCACTGGCAGTTCGCTGACCTCAGAAGGCCCGATGAAGGCTGCCGCGCTCCAGTACGGGAACGACAGCGGGCCACCGGTGATGATCTGCGGAGCAGCCGTAGTCGGATCGATGGTCCAGAAGGCCGCCTTCGGCAACCTAGGCGCCACGATTCCGGTCACCGCCAAGGTGATGCCGTCGTCCAGCCGCAACCGCGAACCGACCCGCAGGCTGAATCGTGCCGCCGTCGCCGTGGTGATCGCGGACTGCAAGGTCAGCCCCCTGGCGCGGATCATGGCCGCGGCCGGGAGGCGCCCGGCGACCAGTCGCGCGTAGCGGGGCAGCGCGTTACGGTAGACGACCTCAAGCACCGGGGCCTGCTGGCCCGCGTAGGCGGTTCGCGCTGCGCCGATAACCGGCAGGAAGCTCGTGGTGAGGCCGAACCAGCCGGTACTGGCCGCCGCGAACCGCAGCCCCGTCTTGGCCAGGTTGGCTGAGAGCTCCGCGCTGGCCGCCTGGATGTCACTGGCCCGGACCTGCCCGCTGAGAGCGGTCTCGAAATCGTCGTAGCGGGCAGTGGCGTAAATCGTTCGTTCCGTGGCGGGCATCGTGGCGAGCAGGTGCTGCAGCGCTGCGGTGCGGTTGTGCAGGCTCGCCCTCGGCGCCGCGACGCAGATGAACACGCAGATGACGACCAGCAGGGCCAGTCCCAGGCTGGCTGCCGGCCCGGTGCCAGTCAGCTGGGTCCAGCCGGCCCGAAGCCGAGGCCGCGGTGAGCTGGCCGACCGGCTCGGGTGCTCTGTCGCGCCCATCAGACCGCCTCAGCGGCGCGGAGCTCGGCCGCCGGATCGGGGCGTCGGATCACGGTCGCAGCAGCGGCCAGCACCGGGACAGCCGTCACCACGACCGCAAGTACGGCAGCCCAGCCCAGCGGTACAGCGGTCACTGTCGGCGGAATGGGCGCCGTCCCGCTGGCTGTGACGGTGACTACCGGAATCAGCAGGTGCGCGATGCTCGCCCCGAGCACCAGACCGACCGCCGCGGCGGGCACGCTGAGCAGCAGCTCCTCCAGAGAGAGCTGAAGGGCCTGGGCGGTCCTCGATACGCCGAGGGCGGCCAGCAGCGCGCTCTGCGTCCGCCGCTTGCGCATGCTCGCGGCAACGCTGACCGAGAAGCCGAGCGCCGCCAGCAGCGCGGCTGCTGCCGCGATGGCCAGGATGCCCTGCTGTGGCACGGCCGAGAGCGGATTGTCCAGCAGCGCGCTCGCCACACTGGCCCGCTCGGTCACTGCTGCCCGAGCCGGCAGGCCCACGCGCGCCGCAAGCAGCTGGCCGGGCGCCATCCGCAACCACCAGGAGGTGACCGGCAGCGGCGGGGCCGACAGGTTGGCCAGCACTTGCTGGACCGCAGGCTGGTCGACGATCAGCGCGCTGCCCGTGCCCATCGTCGGGAACTCCCTGATCGCCGCCACAATCCGCACCGGGATGCTGACTGGGCCTACCGAGATGAACACGTTGCTGCCCACGGCCGCGCGGTTCGCAGTGAGGTATGCCTGGGTGGCTATGGCCGGGAGTACCGGGGCCTGGGCCGGGACGCCGGCTGTCAGGGTCAGCTCGCCTGATACCGCGAGGGCGGGATATCCGTTCCGCTGGATCAGGTATCCGTCGCCAGGGCCGAAGGTCATGGTGCGGGCTCCGGCCGGATCCTCGCGCCAGGCGGTGACGACCGGAGCTGACCCGGTCGCGTGTGGGTTGGCCAGATCCTGCGACTGCCCGGCCGCATGCCATGCCTGCAGCGCGCTCCCGGCGGCGATGGTGGCGAATCTCCCCGTTGGACTAGCCGACACGGCTAGGCCGCTGACCGTCAGCGAGGCTCGGCGGGCAGCGGTGCGCCTTGCCGACAGCTCCGCGGCGCGGGTTGCGGAGCGCACCTCGGCAGCGCTCGCCCCGGCCGGGGCATATGGCGGTGCCGGAATGGCAGGCAGCCGGTAGTGCAGCGCGACTCCGAGCAGCCGCAGCGGATAACTGGCTTGGCGGCTGGCTGCCAGCAGGCCGATCAGCTCGTGGCTGCGGCCGTCAACGGGCAAGCGACCAGCGCTGACCGAGTAACCGATACCGGCCGCGTCCTGGATCGACAGCGTTACCGTAAGCGGGCCGAGGGCGCCACCGCCCGATGGCGGCCGCGCGCTCGCGATCAGCTCAAGGCGGGCGGGCCGCCCCGGGAGCACCAGGCCAGGCCCGGCCCGCGCAGGAGTGATCTTTTTCCAGAGCGTAGCAAGCGGCAGCGCCGACTCGTCAGGTCGAACCAGGGCGGTAGCGTCCGCCCGTCCCGCGTCCAGGGCGACGACCTCACCGCCGGACCCGCCGTTGAAGTTCGCCACCGGCATCGCGCTCCGAACTCCCGGTACGTGCTCGATGGCAGCGACCCGGCCGAGCGGGAGGGGCGCAGCGAGGTCGACCCGGACATCTGAACCGACCTTGAAGGCAGCCTGGTCCGATGCCCCCTGCTGCCAGGTGGCATGCTGCGCCAGGGCGAGCGTTCCGGTAGCGACAGCGAGCACCACCAGCAGTACTGGCCCGCTCTGGCGGATCGGGTGCCTGCTGACCTGCCAGCTGGCCATGGCAGCGCCCAGCCGCCTGCTTCGCGCCGACAGCCGGTCTGCGACGGAGGCCGCCGCAGGCAGCAGACGCAACGGGATCAGTGCGCCTCCCGCCAGCGCAACTGCGGGAGCGATCACGAGCACCGGGTCAATCCCGGAGCTGTCGGACGTGCCGCCGACGGTTGCGGAGTAGCTACGCAGCTGCCAGATCGCAATCAGCCCGAGCGCGATGACCGCGAGATCCGCACCTGCCTGCAACGCGCCAGCGATCCTAGCCTGACGGCCGCGGCGAACCCAGGCGGATCCTGGCCGCGCCGGCTGAAGCGCCGGCCAGAGCAAGATCATCGTGCAGAGCACCACGATTGCGGCCGCCGTCCACCAGAGCGAGCGAGGAAATCCTGATACGTGCAGCTGCGAGGCGTCGAGCGGGCCCACCCGGGCCAGCGGCCTGGCCAGCCAGATGCCGGCCAGCGTGCCGGCCGCGGCGGCGGTCCCTGCCAGCAGCGCTGCCTCGGCCAGGGTTAGCCTGACGAGCTGCCAGCGGTTCACTCCGCGCGCGCTAAGCAGAGCAGATTCTTCCTCGCGGTGGCTGACCAGCATCCGCGCGGCGAGGGTGATCGCAGCAGCTGCGAGTAGCACAAGCTCCAGGACGCTCACGGTCAGCAGGGATCTGCCCACCACCAGGTTAGTGGCGATGCCCGCGAGCAGCTGCGGCATGCTTGTCAGCACGGCCAGGCCGCCGAGTGAACCCGGCTGGCTGAGCCGGAACTCCAGCCGACTGATGCGCGCGGCAAGGCCCTGCAGGTCGCTGACCGGGATGCGAGACGCCGCTGGCCGGGCCAGCCACGAGGCCTGCCCGACCGGGAGACTGCCACCGCTGAAGGCCGCCGGAGCCACGATCAGCGGACCGTAGGTGACGAAATTGCCCTGGACGCTGATGCCGGAAGTCCCGATCAGGTCCAGGCCCCAGTACTGCGAGCGTGGATCACGCGGCCGGTACGTGCCGGTCAGGCGGAACCTGACGCGCGCGCCCGTATCGCGGTCAGGCAGCGACAACAGCTGGCCGGGAGCCAGGTGAAACCGGGCCGCGACGAGCGCAGGCAGCGCCGCCTCAATCGGCCGGCCAGGCTCGGGCGGGCCCGGCCAGGAACCGCTGACGAGGATCGTGTGCGCGGTGATGTGGTCGGCCGCAGCAGCCTCGGTAAGCAGTATCGTCTGCCCGGTCCCGGTCCCGGTGGCCTGCCAGCCGAGCGGGTCCGACCACAGCGCTCGTTCTAGGCTGACCGGAACCGCGCCGAATGTCGCCCCGAGCGTGGACCGGATCACTGTGGAGTCGGCCGCGGCCTGCGCGGCACCTATCTGGCCGCTGATCGCGATCGAGACCTTCGGCGCGGTGAGCAGCTCGCGGCGGGCCGCCTGGGGGAGCGCTTGTGCGCTGAAGGTCACGAGCGCGGCAGTCAGCGTGGCGGTAATGAAGATGGCGACGAGCACGCTGCCGAGCAGCAGCCGCGAGGCGCCCATCCTGCTCAGCACGAACGAGCGGCGCAGGCCGCATCTCATCATGCGATCCTGATCCGGTCTGCCGCGGCGGCCGCGAGCAGCCGGGACCCGATGAGCTGGCCCACAATCGTTACGCTATGTCCACTGGCAGAGAGCGCCTCGCGCTGCCGGGAATGGTTATCTCGTCGGCACGCAATCGTTGCGGAAACCAGATAACCGATTAAGCGGGGAAGCCAGCCGTACCCCCTGCGATCACCGGGCCGGCTGCGGATGGCGGCAGGTCATTCCTCGTCCTCTTCCTCGAAATCCTTCCGCTGCGGCGTTGCCGGCTGCAGTGCGCGGGACCGGAGCACAGCGACGGTGAACACCAGCGCAGCCGTGACGGCAGCAATGTCCGTGGCGTCGAAGATGAACCAAACTCCTTGCCGCACGTTGCCGCCGAGGGCGCTCAGCCAGCTGATGATGGCAAGCCCTAGCGTCACGGCCTGAATCCACAGCGTAGCCTGCACTACCCGGCGAGCACGCTTCGTCAGCCCGCCCGCGAACGCTACGAGGATCACCGAGAGTACCGGCAGCGTGAAGATGCCTCCGGCGACAAATTGCGGCGCCACAAGCGAGGCTCGCAACGCGAAGGCTGTCACGGCGACCGGACTGGGAACGGGAGTAACCGGGCCACCGGGCGTCACCGCGACCGAACTGGGAGCCGGAACAGCAGGGGCACCAGGCAGGCCGAACAGCTGCCAGGCGCTGACGAGCACCGCAATGGCCGTGATAACGAGGAGAGCCCAGGCGATCGGCTCGCGGACCCGGCGCACACTGTCCCATGCCTGCGCAGGATCTGACGGCAACTCTTCGCCCAGCTGATGACTCATCGTGCCCCGTTTCGCTAGGAATGTGCGACAGCACCATAGTCGTGCGTACTGCCTGAGGGCGGTCACCCGGTGGGCAGCAACGGTGACAAAGGCCGAGCGGCAGACCCAGATGAGTGCAGGGGCCGGCCCTATCTAGGCCCGGCCCCAACGTAACCCTCTAGCTGCTTTTCTCCTTAGGAGTTGGCGGTGAGTGCCGAGTGATTTACTCTCGGCCGGTTATCACGCCAGCGAGGTTCGGCGTGCCGATTCCGGTTGCCTCGTCGAAGCCAGGCGTCACCGGGCAGAAGCCGTTGTTATTGCTGACCTGGTGGAAACCGGTGATGTCGTGGAAGTCGACGGCGCGAGTGAACGGATTGTCGAAGCTCGCATAGAGAATGTAGTTCGCGTTCCCCACGCGGTGGCCGGCGAAGGCGTCCTTATCAGTGAAGACGGCTGCCCAGAACGGCGCGGACAGGCTAGTGCCGCCGATGTGGAACCAGCAGGCCGCTGGCCGCAGCGTATTTAGGTACCTGACCTCGACCACGCCGTCGTCGCAGCTTGTCACGGTCTGCTCGAAGGTCCACAGAAACCCAGGAGGAACGATGCGCGTGTATACGCCGGCCGAAGCTCGGTAGAGAACCGTGGCAATTGCGGCCGCGTCCGCCTCATTAGATACAAACGAGCACCTTGAGGGCCTGCCTGCCTCAGGATTTGGCCGTGACGCTGAACCCGTTGACGTTGAACGTCTGGCCGCCGCCGTAGGGTGCCTCGATGCCGTACTCGACATCGAGATCGCCGGTGTCAGCAGAGGTAATGTAGCCATCCGCCTTCAGCTGGCTGATGATGCTGGCGATGTTGACAGTGCCGCTGGTCACGTTCTTCGGCAGCACCACCGACACAGTCCCGGTGGAGTTGCTCCCACGGACCCAGACCTTCGACCCGTCGCTCAGGGTTCCGGCCACCGACCCGGCGGGCACCTGGCCGTTGACGTACGTCCAGATCATCAGCTCCAGGTCGCCGCTCCAGTTGTTACTGGTCGCATCCGCAGCCGTGGTCAGCCAGATGTCGTAGGCGTACTCGTAGTCCAGCCCGCTGCTGTTAGCAGGCGGCGTGATGTCAAAGCTCGACGTCAGCGTCGACGGCAGCGCCTTATAGACCAGGCACTGGTCAGAGGGATAGCCGACAACCTCGGTCGTCCCCCTGTTCGCATCCATGGCGACCGAGAACGACGCACGATCGCCGTCTGTAGCCGACCTCTCGCTCACCGAGTAACCGACATTGCTCGCGTCACCCGACCACGTGTCCACACCGAACTTGCACGTCACGTTGCCCTTGGGAACTGACGTAATCGGCGTCAGCGCTGGCCCGGGCGGCGCGGATGACGGCGGAGGTGAAGGTGCAGAGGACGGCGGTGAAGAAGGCGCAGACGATGAACCGGCGGACGCCTGGGGCTTCGGCCTCCGCTTCGCCTTCGGCTTGGATGCGTGGGTTCGCCTGGGACGTGGCGTCGGCGTTGGCTGCGAGCTAGGCGTGGAACTTGCCTTTAGTGCGTGTCCTACGCTCGTCGCGATGTAATGCCCGGCCTGAGATCGGGATCTTGATCCGACGAGCTTCTCGGATGAATAGATGCCGACTGCAACCGCGACTACGGTCAGAATCGCCGCAACTGCCGCGAGCTTCGGCTTCAGACTCGCGCGTCGTGCTCTTCTGCCCATAGATGTTGCCGTCCTTAAAACTTGCCGTGCCGAGCCTGGCCGACGCTGCGGCCCGCTGAGTGCCACGACATGGGTTGACCGAGGGGGAGGGGCCCGGGCATCAGGGGGCCACCATCGCGCAGAGCCTGAGCGCGGTACTGGCCGAAAAGCTCCGAACCGCTTAGGTCGGTGTATACGGCGAGTCGCTTGGCTTGCACAGACCGAGAGACTATGCCGCTCAAGGCTGTACGGCTGGGTGTTTAGCGTAATTTCCGCCCGCGTTCGCCGTTCAACTATGCCGTATAACGGCTGAAAAGTAATAAACCGGATCGACTGCGAAGCGCAGTCGTCCGTCTGCGGCTGGCAGCTGCGGACATCAGAACGTGATCTGAATGGGATCGAGATGTGACGGGTGAGGCTCGCAGGCGGTTGCTGACGGAGGCGCTGGACACGCCCGCGATGGCGTAGCGTTACTGCGTGAGCAGGGAAGCCGAGGACTTGAACCGGCGGCTTCTGCGCGCCCGCGACGCGATGGACCGGGCCTATGCCGAGCCGCTCGACGTCCGCGCCGTGGCTGCGGTGGCCCATCTGTCCGAGGCGCACTTCATCCGGAGCTTTCGAGCCGTCTTCGGCGAAACCCCGCACCGTTACCTGCAACGGCGGCGCGTGGAACGTTCGATGTTCCTGCTGCGCGAGACCGATCGCAGTGTCACCGACATCTGCTTCGACGTTGGCTTCTCTAGCCTGGGGTCCTTCAGCCGCACGTTCCGGGAGATCGTGGGCGAGACGCCGTCGGGTTACCGAGTGAGGAACGAGCCGATGGCGGCGCCCAACTGCTTCCAGATGGCGGTGACGCGGCCGGTCGAGGTGGCGGGGGCGCCGATGCGATCGAGCAGTTTTGGAGAAGCAGCTGCGGCGGCAGCCTTCCTAGCATGAGGGTCGTCCACATCCAAACTCGCAGAGGATAAACACGCGATGATCACCAACCTGAACGTCGTCTCCCTCAAGGTCCTCGACCAGGACGAGGCACTCGACTTCTACGTCAACAAGCTCGGGCTCGAGGTGGGCCAGGATTTCGAGCAGGGCCCCATCCGCTGGCTGACAGTGCGCGTTCCCGGCGATCCCGGCCTTGAGATCTACCTGGATCAGCCGGGCCCGCCTGCGCAGGACGAAGCCACCGCCGAGCAGCTCCGCGAGCTGATCACCAAGGGCGCCGTGGGCTTCCTCGCCTTCCGGACCGACGACGTCCGGGCGCTGTATGAGACCTTCAAGGAGCGAGGCGTCACCGACTTCACCCAGGAGCCCACCGACCACTTCTACGGCACGGACATGGGCGTGCGTGACCCCTTCGGGAATGCCATCCGCTTCCTCCAGCCGGCGAAGGTCTCCCACGAGGCGCCGGCCTGACCGCTCTGACTGCTACCTTGCCGCGGGAGCGGCGTGACCGCATCGCCACGCGCGCCTGGCCACGCCGCACCGCTGGCCGGCCTGACACGCGGCCCGGCGCGTAGCGTCGCCGGGCCCAGACGGAGATCCACGATGACCATGGATACGAGCACGGGCACGCAGGAGGCGGCGCTGCACCTCGCCGACAGCCAGGACCTGATCCGCGTGCACGGTGCGCGTGAGAACAACCTCAAGGATGTCAGCGTCTCGATCCCGAAGCGCAGGCTGACGGTTTTTACCGGCGTGTCCGGCTCTGGCAAGAGCTCCCTGGTGTTCGACACGATCGCCGCGGAGTCGCAGCGACTGATCAACGAGACCTATAGCGCCTTCGTGCAGGGCTTCATGCCGACGCTGGCGCGGCCGGAGGTCGACGTACTCGAAGGGCTGACGACCGCGATCATCGTCGACCAGCAGCGGATCGGCGCCGACCCTCGTTCCACGGTCGGCACCGCAACCGACGCCAACGCGATGCTGCGCATCCTCTTCAGCCGGCTCGGGCGGCCGCACATCGGCTCGCCCAAGGCGTTCTCCTTCAACGTCGCCTCAATCAGCGGGGCGGGTGCAGTCGCGTTCGAACGCGGCGGCAAGACCGTGAAGGAGCGGCGCAGCTTCAGCATCACCGGCGGCATGTGCCCCCGCTGCGAAGGCCGGGGCAAGGTCTCCGCTATGGATCTCACCCAGATCTTCGATGAGTCCAAGTCGCTCGCCGAGGGTGCGATTACGGTACCGGGCTACACGGGCGGCGGCTGGAACTCTCGGCTTTACATCGAGTCGGGCTTCGTCGACCCGAGCAAGCCGATCGGCAAGTACACCAAGAAGGAGCTGCACGACTTCCTGTACCACGAGCCGGTCAGGAAGAAGATCGCGGGCATCAACATGACCTACGAGGGGCTGATCCCGCGGATCCAGAGGTCGATGCTGTCGAAGGACAAGGAGGCGATGCAGCCCCACATCCGGGAGTTCGTGGACCGCGCGGTCACGTTCACCGCATGCCCGGAGTGCGACGGCACCCGGCTTACCGAGACGGCCCGTTCCTCGCGGATCAAGGGCGTCAACATCGCCGAGGTGTGCGCAATGCAGATCAGCGACCTGGCCAAGTGGGTGGACGGCCTCGACGAGCCATCGGTGGCACCGCTGCTCGCCGCGCTGAGGCAGACCCTCGACTCATTCGTCGAGATTGGCCTGGGCTACCTGAGCCTGGACCGCCCGTCGGGCACGCTCTCCGGCGGCGAGTCGCAGCGCACCAAGATGATCCGCCAGCTCGGGTCCTCGCTGACCGACGTCACCTACGTCTTCGACGAGCCGACCGTAGGCCTCCACCCCCATGACATCCAGCGGATGAACGACCTGCTGCTGCGCCTGCGCGACAAGGGCAACACGGTGCTCGTGGTGGAGCATGATCCGGAGACGATCGCGATCGCCGACCATGTGGTCGACCTCGGTCCGCGCGCCGGCACCGAGGGCGGCCAGGTGGTGTTCGAGGGCACCGTCGATGGATTGCGAACGAGCGGCACTCTCACCGGCCGCCATCTCGACGATCGGGCGGGCCTCAGGCAGGCGACTCGGACTCCCGCCGGCAAGCTCGAGGTCCGCGGGGCGGCGACGCACAACCTGCACGACGTCGACGTCGACATTCCACTCGAGGTCCTTGTTGTCGTCACTGGCGTCGCTGGCTCAGGTAAAAGCTCCCTCGTCCAGGGTTCAATCTCCGGCCGCGACGGTGTGGTGTCCATCGGCCAGGGCGCGATCCGCGGGTCAAGGCGCAGCAACCCGGCAACCTACACGGGACTGCTCGACCCGATCCGCACGGCGTTCGCGAAGGCCAACGGGGTGAAGCCCGCCCTGTTCAGCGCCAACTCCGAGGGTGCGTGCCCCAACTGCAACGGCGCGGGCGTCATCTACACCGACCTGGCGATGATGGCCGGCGTGGCTACGACCTGCGAAGAGTGTGAGGGGAAGCGCTACCAGGCCGAGGTACTGGAGTACAAGCTCGGCGGCAAGGACATCAGCCAGGTGCTGGCGATGTCGGTGACGGAGGCCGAGGAGTTCTTCAGCGCAGGCCAGGCGCGCACGCCGGCTGCGCAAGCCATCCTCAACCGACTCGCGGACGTCGGCCTCGGTTATCTCAGCCTCGGCCAGCCGCTTACTACTCTGTCCGGCGGAGAGCGGCAGCGTCTCAAGCTCGCCACGCACATGGCCGAGAAGGGCGGCATTTACATCCTCGACGAGCCGACCACCGGCCTCCACCTCGCCGACGTCGAGCTTTTGCTCGGCCTGCTCGACCGGCTCGTCGACTCCGGTAAGTCGGTCATCGTCGTCGAGCATCACCAGGCGGTCATGGCGCACGCCGACTGGATCATCGACCTCGGTCCCGGCGCGGGCCACGACGGCGGCCGGATCGTCTTCGAGGGCACGCCCGCCGACCTCGTCGCCGCCAGCTCCACCCTCACCGGCGAGCACCTCGCCGCCTACGTCGGCGCCTGACCCAGCCGCGCAGCCGGATCAGCTCGCGCGCTGAGCACTGCGGCTCACGAGCCCTTTCATACCGGGAACGAGCCGCATGACGGCTGCATGATCTACCCGACTTTCTCCGGTTATCGGCTACTGGGCCCATCGAGTAGTCCCTCAGTAGTGATCTGCGTCTCAACGTGAAACCTAGCGTGGTGACGCTGCGTCAGAGTCCGGTAACAAAAACCGCGAGCACTTACGGGGGACCTCTTATGGCCAGCAATGTCCGGCATCTCACTGCCTTTGGGCGCGGAGGCGCCAAGGCAGCTGTGATCGCCGGCGCTGCGGCCGCGCTGCTGAGTACCGGTACAGCAACCGCCGCCAACATCACGCCGGCCGATTTCCCGGCAGCCACGGTTCATCACGAGGTTCCTCAGACCCGGCACGGCATCTCAAAGCCGCGCACGGGCAGCGGCCGTGATCCGGTCCGGCTGGACCCTGGCCGCCGGGCCGTAGCGGGACGGCTCATTCCCGCTAGGCCGTCGCCGGGCCGAGTGACGATTCGCTGACGCCGGGTCGCTCGCCCGTCCACCTGCTCCCGCAGGAAGGTCCGCACCTGCCGCCGTCCGCGTTGCCGGGCCTCGAAATACCTGCTGCCGTTAGCTGCCGGACAGCGGGATCAGCATGATGAGGTGCCCGAATCGCGAGAAGTCTGCGACGTTGATCGTGACCAGGCTGTCGATGCCGTGCACAACCATGGTCGCTACGACGTTCGCGTCATGTACCTGCTTGCCGCTGCAGGGGATCTCGCCCAGCACGTCCCGCAGGCGGTCAGCCACGCTGGCGTCTTCGGTGAGCAAGATCGTGCGCGTCCGGAACGCGCGGACGTTCGCGAGAGCGTCCGACTGCTTCAGGCCCAGCCCGTTGCCTGCCACTGGCCTGGTCGCGACCGCGAGGTACTCGCGCATGATCTGTCCGCTCGAGTACAGCGTCGTCCCGTGAGCCGTCCATTCATTGAGGATCAGCAGTGCCTGATGGTGCTCGGCCCTGCCCTGGTCGGTCGCGGAGAGGAGGATGTTCGTGTCCACCAATACGCGGCTTGGCGGCGCCGATTGCCTACCGGCCATCGTCTTCGTAGATGTCCTCGCGGGACCAGGTCTGCGCTCCGCCGACGTTGACCGTGGTCAGCTGGAGCGGCGGCAAGGACTCGGCGGAAGGCACGGGTTCGGCCGCGGCTGATTCGAGAATGTCCAGTAGTTCCTGCTGAAGCGATCGGCCGTGTCTGCGGGCTCGCTCACGCAGGGCGGCTGCGACGGGGCCGGGAACGTTGCGGACGTTGAACGCCACCATGCATGAATGGTAGCACTACTAGTATCATCGAGCGGATGCCGGATTTCATGCTTGATCACACACCGCAGTGGATCGACCATTTCCGCAGCGAGGGTCACGACGCCAAGCCTCTGGCGGCCGGGGCGGAGGGCGCGATCTACGACCTGGGCGGCGGCCTTATCGCCAACGTCTGGCGGGCGCGAGGCGCGGTTGAGCTGGAACGCATGCAGAGGTTCTATGCCGATGTGGCGGCGGCCGGCCTGCCATTCGCCACACCCGAGATCGTCGAAGTCCGGCAAGTCAACGGCAGCGCCGTAACCTACGAGCGCAAACTGCCTGGCGCACCGCTTCAGAACAGGCTGCGCCTGGATGACCAGGAGGTCGCCCCAGCGGCGGCCAGATGCGTCATCGGCATTCTCCGCGCACTTGCCGCCGTTCCCGCTACCAGCAGCATGCGTGAGCTCGCCGTTCTTGATGAGGACAAGCCGCTCTGGTCCGGCGCACCGGACTTCCGGGTCGCCCTGAGCCGGCTGCTGGACCGTCGCGCTGCCCAGTTCGGGCATGTCATCCGCGAGCACCTGCCGGATTTTGACGTTCGCTTCACCGCGCTGCAGGAAGGTCTCGCCACCATCGGGCCACGCCCAGATGCCGTCCTTCACGGTGACCTGTTCGGCGAGAACATCCTCGTCAACGCCGACCTCCGCCCGCTGGCCGTCCTTGACTTCGGCTTCCTCACGACCGCGGGCGACCCTCAGCTGGACGCGGCGATTACCGCCAGCCTGATGAACATGTACGGCCCGCATGTGCTCGCCATCACCCGGGAGCTGACGCCGCGACTCGCGCACGGCCTTGGCTACCCCACCCAGGTGCTGCTGATCTATCAGGCCTGTTACGCGGTGGCGACAAGTAACGCATTCACTGCAGACGGCAGCGACGGGCATTTCGCCTGGTGCGTCGCACAGCTTCGCCGCGACGACATCACATCCGCGCTCGGCCTCTGAGTGCCGCGCAGTCTTCCGCTCGCGCGGGTGGTCCTGGCCGGCCCGGAGTACTGTCGTCTCGTGCAGTTGCAACCGAAAAATACAGGAATGCCATGCTGTTCGGCGTCCGCCTGACGGCCCTCACGGCGGTCGGCGGCATCCTGGCTGCGGGCATCGCCGCCTGCGCCGGAACCGCCGGAACGTCGCAGGCCCCGGCAGAGCATCCGAAGCCAGCGGCGAGCTCCGCGTCACCAGGAACTGCACATTCCGGCATGCCCGCGCATTCCGGCCCACCAACGATCACGCTCACGAGTACGCCCCGGCGCGTCAAGGCGACAGGCGGTGCGCTGGCGGACGCTGACACGACGCGGCTGTTGTGGAGCCGCCAGCTCGATGCGGAACGGCCGATCGGCAGCATCACCAAGGTCATGACAGCGCTTGTCGTCATCGGATCTGGCGGTCTCAACCGCCGGATCCGCATCCCCAGGGCGGTGCTTCACTACGTGGCGAAGTACCAGGGAGAGAGCGCCGGACTGCATCCGCGTGACGTCCTGACGCCCCGTGAACTGCTCGAGGCGCTGCTGCTGCAGTCAGGCTGTGACGCGGCCTACGTCCTGGCCACGACGTACGGGCCTGGGATCCCGGCGTTCCTCGCCGAGATGAACGCGACCGCACTGAAGCTGGGCATGATGCACACGCACTTCACCAGCCCAGACGGCCTGCCCTATCCAACTGAGTACTCCACCTACTCATCGCCGGCTGATCTGCTGACGCTGGGCATGGCGGCCATGAAGCTGCCGCTGTTCCGGTCCATCGTGGGACAGTCGTTCTATCACCTGCCCCGGAAGCGGGGGGTGCATCATTCGTACTGGTGGGACAACACCAACGACCTGATCAGTACCTATCGTGGTGCCGACGGCATCAAGACCGGATATACCGATGCGGCGAAGCACTGCCTGCTCTTCGAGGCGGTGCGTCGCGGCACGACGCTGATCGGCGTTGTGCTCGGGAGCCCGACGACCGGACCTGATTCCGCTGCCCAGGCGGCGACGCGCTTGCTGAACTGGGGATTTGGCCTGAAGCTCCCAGCCGCGGCCGGGAGTGCAAGCGGCGATAGCAGCTGAACCCCCGGCAGCTGTCCGGCCCTGGCTACGCCTTTACGCTGATCCGGGTGCCGTGGTCGACGCCCTTGCAGATATCTCGCATCACGCCGTTCGCTGCGACGTCGAAGACATGCATGGTCAGGGACTGCTCGTTCGCCAGGACGAACGCGCTGGTGTCCATCACCCGCACTCCGGCGGCCAGGGCCTCGTCGTAGGTCAGCTGCTCGTAACGCATCGCCGCAGGGTTGATCTTCGGGTCGCTGTCGTACACCCCGTCGACGCCGCGCTTGGCCACCAGCAGCGCATCGGCGTCCAGCTCCAGCGCCCGCTGGACGGCGGGATAGTCCGTGGTCACGTACGGCTGGCCGATGCCGCCGGCCAGCAGCACGATCGAGCCGTGGTCAAGATGCCTGATGGCGCGCAGCCGGATGAACGGCTCGGCCACGCTCTGCATCGGCACGGCCGTCATCACCCGCACGTCGACCTCGGTGCGCGCGGTCAGCACGCCGCGCAGCATGAGGGCGTTCATGAGCGTGCCGAGCATCCCAATGTTGTCGGCCTCCGCCCGGCTGATGCCCCAGCCGTCCGCCATCCGGCCGCGGAAGTAGTTGCCCCCGCCGACGACCACCGCGACCTGGACACCGAGGCCGCGCACGGACAGCACCTCGTCGGCGACGCGCGACAGGCTCGCGGGGTCAGCGCCCGAGCCTGCCTCGCCGGCCAGCGCCTCGCCGCTGAGCTTGACAACGACCCGGTCGTACCGCCGCATGCTCTGGCTCCTCCCGCCGCCTGCCCTGGAAACCGCCCTGCCAAGTATCGGTGAATAAAGGACCCTTCACGCCGGGAACGGGGCGGCTCGTCCCGCCGCCTCTGCAGCCTCCCGGTCAGCCGAGCATCAGGGGCCGGACCGCCTCCCAGCACGCGTCGCCGGCCGCATTGAGGAGGCCAGGCTCCGTGTCACCGCAGTCGTACTCGGTTCCGTCCAGCCGTCGTGCGGTGCCGCCTGCTTCCCTCAGCAGCAGCGTTCCAGCTGCGTGGTCCCAGGGCAGCGTTCGCCAGAACAGGACGAAGTCGAGCTCGCCGTCGATGAGCCGGGGATAGTCCACCCCGGCGCACGACGCTCCGCGGCCGAACTTGGCGAACTGCGGCGCGGTCGCCTTGATCCGGGTTCTCGTAGCCGGTTCCATGAACCTGGTGTAGGCAGCCCCGCGCAACTCGGCCAGCCGGGCAGAAGCCGGCGCTCGCCGAACTCGCGCCCCGTTACGCCAGGCACCTGACCCGGCCTCAGCCTGGTAGACGAGATCGTCGGCCGGGCGGACGATCCACCCGGCAACCGTTCTGCCAGCGCGGACCAGGGCGGCCATCACCGCCCACTGGGGCCGGCCGGCGACGAAGTTTGCCGTTCCGTCCAGCGGGTCAACGAGCCATGCGGCGGGGGCGTCGTGCAGGACGCGGACCAGCCGCGGGTTGGCGGCCGCCGCTTCCTCGCCGACGACCGGTGCGTCGACCAGCGCCTGAAGCCGCGGCGTGATCAGCTCCTCAGCCTCCCGGTCCGCTACGGTGACGAGCTCCCCCGGCGACTTCTCGAAGACCTCCGCCTCGGTCAGTGCGCGGAAGCGCCGGACGATGGCCTCCTCGGCCGCCTCCTGCAGGATGCGCGTCACCGCATCGATCAGCATGGCCGCCACGGTAGCCGCCGGTGGCGGGACGCAGCCGGCCCGGGCGGTCGGTGGGGCCAGCGGGCCCGGCCCTAGCGCAGCAGCTCTTCCAGCACGGGAGCGAAATGCCCGAAAGGCGGCGGTACCGCGTCCGGGTCCTTGGCCTGGTCGTCCCACCGCCGCACCTGGCAGGCGTCGGCTGCGAACGGGCTCGATTCGAACCCGGCTCGCTCGTCTTCCTGCATCGGGCCGCCCTGCACTCCGAGCGTGTACACCGACGCGGGCGAGAGCTGGCCGAGGTAACCAGGCTCGACTGCGCACAGGTAGCGCTTGGCGTCGACGTGCAGCCGCACCGGCTCGGTGACCTCCGGGCCGAACCATTGCGCCAGCCAGTTCGCGCCCTGCTCGCTGTGCCGGTTATCAGTACCCCGCATGAGGTCCTCGCCAGTGACAGTGCCGGTGAAATGTCCGACATCGTGGAGCAGCGCGGCGGCTATCAGCGCTGGCGGTGCGCCCGCTTCCTCAGCCAGCGCGGCTGCCTGGAGCATGTGGGTGGCCTGGGTCACCGCCTCGCCGAGGTAATCGGCCGCGCCCTCACTCGCGAACAGCTCGGCGATGGTCGCGACTGCCTCAGCCATGGTCCGTAGTCCCTCTCGCCCGCAGGTTCCCGTCCAGTATCCAGCCTGATAGTGAACGGCAGCAGTCAGCTGCGCGGCACGAAGTAGATGATGCTGACTCCGGCGAGCACCACGGCGGCTCCGGTCCACTCTCAGCGATCATGAGGTAACCGCCGCCGATCTCGGCCAGGCCGGCAGCGATGAACAATCCGATGGAGCGAGCGACTGTCATGCGCCGATTCTTGCGGGTTGCGTAGTTCGTACCGGTAAGGGGGCAGTGTCGTGTCGAGTCTGTGACGCTCGTCACATCGACGCTGCCCCGAAATACGCGCTTATGCGCGGAGTGCAGGTGAGCCGGGGCGCTACGGGTACTGCCGGCAGTGACGGCCGGGCAGCTCAGGCGGCCCCACGGTGCGGCCGGTTGCGGCCGCGCAGCCGGGCCATGAGCCGCACCGCGCCGCCAGGCAAGAACGATCCGAGCACCGCGCAGGTGGCGCTGATCAGGGCGATGTTGCCGGTGCCCCCATCGCCGATGTGATGGCCGAGCAGAGCACCGAGCGCGGCGCAGAGCAGCACCGTGCCGATGATCCACAGGGTGAGACGCTGCTGGTGCACGCTCACATCCTGGCATCCCCGGCTGGCTCTGCCCATTCCGGCCCGCCTACCCTGTCAACGTGACGACGCAGCGCCCTGCCGTCAGCCCCGCTGCGGCCCGTGCCCTCCTGGACCGGTTCCCCGTGATCGACGGCCACAATGACCTGGCCTGGGCGCTCCGCGAAGTGGGGTTGCCCGATCCGGCCTCGGCCGACATTGCCGCCCTGGTGGAGTTCACCCACACCGACCTGCCGCGGCTGGCCCGTGGCGGCGTCGGCGGCCAGTTCTGGTCGGTCTACGTGCCAGCCGAGCTGCAGGGCGAGACCGCGGTGATGACGACGCTCGAGCAAATCGACCTGGTCAGGCAGCTCGTCGCGCGCCATCCGGACGCGCTGGAACTCGCGTTCACGGCCGACGACGTGCAACGGATCATGGCTGCCGGGCGGATCGCGTCGCTGATCGGAGCGGAGGGCGGCCACTCCGTCGCGAGCTCGATCAGCACGCTCCGGGCGATGTACCTGCTCGGTGTCCGGTACATGACGCTGACTCACAACCTGAACGTGCCGTGGGCGGACTCAGCCACGGATCGGGCGGCCGCTGGCGGGCTGACCGCGTTCGGCCGGGAGGTAGTCCGCGAGATGCAGCGGCTCGGCATGCTGGTCGACCTGTCACATGTCGCAGTGACCACCATGAGTGATGCGCTGGACACCGCCGAGGCGCCGGTGATCTTCTCGCACTCCTCGGCATTCGCACTCTGCGATCACCCGCGCAACGTGCCCGACAGCATCCTGGCCAGACTGGCCGGCAACGGTGGAGTGTGCATGATCACTTTCGTGCCGGCCTTCGTGTCGCAGCGGTGCCGGGACTGGGAGGTCGGTCTCGCGGCGGAGATGGAACGCCAGGGACTGGATTACCGCGAGCTGGCCAGCCGCAAGCTGGTCAAGGACAGCTGGGCCGCTCAGCACCCCAAGCCCGGTGCCACGCTGGCCGATGTGGTCGCCCACGCCGAGCACGTCCGCGAGGTGGCCGGAATCGACCACATCGGCCTCGGCGGTGACTACGACGGCGTTGACGGGCTGCCGGCCGGTCTGGAGGATGTGTCCTGCTATCCGGCTCTCATCTCAGAACTCCTCGACCGGGGCTGGTCGCAGGAGGACTGCGGCAAGCTCACGTGCGGGAACCTGCTCCGGGTGATGCGCGACGCCGAAGCAGCTGCCCGGCTGATCCAGGCCAGCAGGCCCCCGTCCGCGGCCCGCATCGAGGACCTGGACGGCTGACCTGCCAGCCGTTGCCTGTCAGCTCCACTTGGTGCGCGGATGCCGCTGCGGCACGCCGTCGATGAAGACATCGACCTTCTCGTCGTAGAAGGCAGCCAGGCCGGCGATCTTCTGGCTCTCCAGTAGCGGCGTGCGATAGATCCACACGAGGTCCTTGTGCACGTCGGTGCCCGTGTCGACCGACCAGTAACCGGCCGTTCCCTTGTAGGGGCAGTGGCTCACGGTCTCGGACGGACGCAGCAGCTCGGTCCTGATGTCGGTCAGCGGCAGGTAGTAGCGCGGTGGCAGCCCGGTCTCGAACAGGATGTGCGGCCTGGCTGAGTCGGCCACCGTCACCCCGTCGATCTCGATCCGGACGTGCCGTGAACTGGCCAGGATGTCCACCCTGGTGTGCGGGTCGCGCGGATGGGTGTACACCGGCTCGTCTTCCTCAAGCCACTCGCTCATGGCGTTCCACTCGAAGCGCACTGCATCGTGAAGCTGGCGCGCCGGGCTCTCCGGGTACCGGCGGGCGGCACCCATGGCCGTCGCGCCGCCAGGCACCTCGACAGAGAGGACTTCGGCTTCCCCGAGCAGCTTGTGGGCGTCGTTCCCGTACGGGACCAGCTTGGCGCGCACGTCGGCGGCCGGAATGAAATAAGTCGGGTAATACGGGATCTCCCAGACCAGCATCGGGCTCGTCGTGTCGGCCACCAGTTCCCCTGCAAGCAGGACGCGCACGCGCTTGCGACCATGCTCCACCCTGATCTCGTTGGCTGCGCTCATGACTCCTCCTGGCTAGGGTTGCCCTCTACGGCAATAGCCGGTGCGGGCGCTCAGATGTTCCCGGTGATCACCTGCGGGTAGCGTCATGGGTATGCGGCTAGGCGTACTTGATGTCGGGTCGAACACCCTTCACCTGCTGGTAGTCGATGCGCATCAAGGCGGGCGCCCGCTGCCCGCATTCTCGCATAAGGCCGAGATTCGGCTGGGCGAGCACCTGGACGCCGAGAACCGGCTCACCGAGAACTGCGCGCAGCAGTTGCGCGACTTCGTGCGTGAATCGCTGCAGATCGCCGAGGACAAGGGCGTGTACAAGATGCTGGCCTTCGCCACCTCGGCCGTACGTGACGCGGCCAACGGCGATGCGCTGCTCGCCGAGATCGAGGCCGAGACGGGCGTTGCCATCAAGGTACTGCCGGGCCCGGACGAGGCGCGCCTGACCTTTCTCGCTGCGCGCCGGTGGTTCGGCTGGTCGTCGGGCCGTCTGCTGCTGCTCGACATCGGCGGCGGCTCGCTGGAGATCGCAGCCGGGCACGACGAGGAACCCGACAGCGCGGTCTCGCTGCCGCTCGGCGCTGGCCGGCTCACCAGGGACTGGCTGGCGGGCGACCCGCCAAAGCCTGATCAGGTGCGCAACCTGCGTCGGCATGTGCGCGCGGAGATTGCCACCGTGGTCGGGGCGCTGCTGCGGGACGGGCCGCCGAACCATGCCGTGGCGACGTCCAAGACCTTCCGTCAGCTGGCCCGGATCGCCGGGGGAGCGCCCTCCAGCGAGGGCCCCTACGTCAAGCGCATGCTCAAGCACACCGACGTGATCGCGCTGGCCGAGCGGCTGCCGCAGCTGACGGCGGCTGAGCGGTCTGATCTGCCGGGGGTTTCCCAGGGCCGGGCGCCGCAGCTGGCGGCCGGGGCGATCATCGCGGACGCGGCGATGGACCTCCTTGCCTTGCCGATTCTAGAGATCTGCCCGTGGGCACTTCGGGAGGGGGTCATCCTCCGGCAGCTCGACATGCTGCCCAGCTAGCGGCCGGTGCGCCATCAGGTGCCGACCTTCGTCGCCTGGACGAGGATCTCAGTGAGGGCGGCGACCGCCTCAGCCGCGTCAGCGCCGGTGGCGCGCACCGTAACCGGCTGGCCGCTCGTCGCCCCCATGCCCATCACGCCGAGCACGCTCTTGGCATCCACCTGACTGCCGCCCGCCGACAGCTCGATCGAGGACTCGAACTTTGCCGCGGCGATGGCAAGCGCTCCGGCCGGCCGGGCATGCAGGTCACCAGCCAGCGTGATGGTGCGCTCACAGCTTCCGGGCATTGCGCGCCTCCTCTGCCGCCGCGGCCACTGCCTTGACGTCGGCGCCCACCGCGGCGGCAATAGTGGCGGCGACGGCGCCCTCAACGAACGGCGCGTCGGCAACTGCGAGAGGCTCTGGCAGGTCGTGATCCTCCGATAGCAGCGCCCGCACGGTGAGCACGGAGCTGCCGAGGTCAGGCAGGATAACCACGCCGGCGCCCGAATCCGCTGCCGTGAGCGCACCGCGCACCTTGTCTATGCTCGTGCCCAGCCGGCCGTCATCGGTACCGCCAGCCGGCACGATCGACACCGCGCCGCCGCTGACCTGGCCAGCCAGCTCGGCTGTCCCGGCTGCGAGCGACGCGCTGTGCGAGACGAGCACGATCCCCACCCGTGCGCCGTCTGTCATGGCCTATCCTGAATACTGTTCGACATTACCGAAAGGCCTCCATGATTCAGTCGGTTGAACGGGCCGCGTCGATCCTGGCTGCGCTTGGCTCTGGTACGCCGCGCATGGGCGTGACTGAGATTGCCGACCGGGTTGGCCTGGCTAAGCCGACCGTCTACGGGCTGCTGCGGACGCTGGAGAAGCACGACCTGGTAGCCCAGGACCCCGACACCGGCAAGTACAGCCTCGGTCCGGGGGTGCTGCAGCTGGGTAACGCCTTCCTCGACGGCTCCGAGCTGCGCGCCCGCTCGCTGCTGTGGGCAGAGGCACTGGCGCAGCGAGCCGGCGAGGCAGTGTGGGTGGCAACCCTGTCCGGCGCGCGCGTGATCGTCCTGCACCACGTGTTCCGGCCGGACAACACGGTGCAGATCCTCGAGGTCGGCGCTGCGATACCGTGGCACGCCTGCGCCCTCGGTCACGCCATCGCGGCGAACCTGCCGCCGACAGGTTATGCGCGGCTGCTCGCTGCCGACCTGGCACCGCTCACGGGCCGGACGAAGACCACGAAGGCGGCGCTCGGCCGGGCGCTCGCCCAGGTCCGCAGGCTGGGCTACGCGGTCGAGGACCAGGAAGCGACCGTCGGCGACGCTGGCATCGCGGCGCCGATCGTCAACCGCGAAGGCTCGGTGGCCGGGGCGATCGCAGTAGTCGGACCTGCCGAGCGGCTGATGGCCATGCCCGCCAGGGAGGAACTGGCCAGGCTGGTGACCGAGTCGGCCCGCAGCATCTCGCGTGATCTGGGGGCTGGCCGTGGCGGCGCGGCTCTCACGGCGCTTAGCTGAGGCCGGCACGCTGCACCATCTCCCCTACCTCGACCGCGGATGACGCTGCCAGCGCCTTGGCAGCGAGCACGGCGCACGCATCGGCATCGAGACGGCTGACCCGGGCGTGCACGTCAGCGACCCGCGCGGCCGGCACGCTGAGGACCCGGACGCCCAGTCCGATCAGCAGCGGCAGGACGAGCGGATCCGCTGCCGAGTCGCCGCACACTGAGACGGAGATCCGGGCGCCCAGCGCCGCGTCGACGACGTGCCCGATGAGGGCGAGTATCCGGGGGTGGCCCGCCAGCCGCGGCCCCGCGGACGGATCCAGCCTGCTCAGTCCCAGTACCTGGGCGGTCAGGTCGTTGGTACCGATCGAGAAGAAGTCCACGTCGGCCGCAAACGCTTCGGCCGTCTCCGCGGTGGGGGCCAGTTCCACCATGATGCCGAGCCGCGGCAGCGGCACACCCAGCTGGCCAGCTACGGCGGTCATGGCGTCCCTGACGACGGCTATCTCGGCTTTCGTGCGCACCATAGGGATCAGGATGGCGAGCTCGGTGTCGCGTCCGGCGCTGAGCGCCACGCGCAGCTGGTCAGTCAGCGCGGCCGGGTGCCCGAGCAGCTCGGCAGGATAGTGACTTTGTCCGGAAGCACTTCGGCGAATCCCCAGGCCACGGCCAGATGTTGTTTGGCCGCCGTCGCTAAAGTGATTTCGCCCACCGCCAGCTCGGTGATGAGCGGCGCGTGTCCGGGCAGGATGCCGAGATATCCGTTCTTGCCCGGGAATCTGCATCTCCTCCAGCCACGTCGTTCACCACCATTTTTTCCGGCGTGACGATCTCGAGTTGGAAAGTATCTGCCATCAGTTCTCAGTTCGTCAGTTCTCAGCTCTCAGCCGATCCATCTTGACTGAACGCTGAATACTGCGGTCTGCTTTTACGCCGCTGCTTTCAACTTCTCGGCTGCTTCCAGCACTTCATCGATCGTGCCCTTCATATAAAAGGCCTGCTCGGGGATGTCGTCGTACTTGCCTTCGTTGATCTCCTTGAAGCCTTTCACCGTGTCGGCGACTTCACGTAGCGGCCCGGCGAACCGGTGAACTGTTCGGCCACGTGGAACGGCTGCGACAGGAAGCGCTGAATTTTCCGGGCGCGCGCCACGGTGATCTTCTGGTCTTCGCTGAGTTCATCGATGCCGAGAATGGCGATGATGTCCTGCAGGTCTTTGTAGGTTTGCAGCGTCTTCTTCACCGCCTGCGCCACGTCGTAGTGCTCCTGGCCGACGATGCGGGGATCGAGAATGCGCGAAGTCGAGGCCAGCGGATCGACCGCGGGATAAATTCCGATTTCGGTCAAGGCGCGCGAAAGCACGGTGGTGGCGTCGAGGTGGGCGAAAGTCGTGGCCGGCGCGGGATCGGTGAAGTCGTCGGCGGGCACGTAGATGGCTTGCACCGACGTGACCGATCCTTTCTTGGTCGAAGTGATGCGCTCCTGCAGTTCGCCCATTTCCGTTGCCAGGTTGGGCTGGTAGCCCACGGCGCACGGCATGCGGCCGAGCAGGGCGGAAACTTCCGATCCCGCCTGGGTGAAACGGAAAATGTTGTCGATGAAGAGCAGCGTGTCCGCGCCTTCTTCGTCGCGGAAATATTCCGCGACGGTCAGGCCGGTCAGCGCCACCCGCAGGCGCGCGCCGGGCGGCTCCGTCATCTGTCCGTAGATCAGCGCGGCTTTGGATTTCGCCGGATCGCCGGGCTTGATCACGCCGGACTCGGTCATTTCCAGCCAAAGATCGTTGCCTTCGCGGGTCCGCTCACCGACGCCGGCAAACACGGAATATCCGCCGTGCTGCTTGGCGACGTTGTTGATCAGTTCCATGATGAAGACGGTCTTGCCGACACCGGCGCCGCCGAACAACCCGATCTTGCCGCCCTTCAGGAAGGGCTGAATGAGGTCGACGACCTTGACGCCGGTTTCGAACATTTCGGCGGTGGTCGCCTGATCTTCAAACAGCGGGCGCCGGGCGATGGATCGGCATGGTCTTGGTGTGCTCGATCGGGCCCAAGTTGGTCAACCGGTTGTCCGATCACATTCATCACCCGGCCCAGCGTGCCGCGGCCCACGGGCACCGAGATCGGGCCGCCCTGGTCGATGGCTTTCATGCCCCGCACCATGCCC
>CAWGJS010000004.1:0-103765 GCA_963822955.1 uncultured Actinomycetota bacterium
CAGCAGCGCCCGAGCAGGCTGTCACGAACGAGGCTGTGTAGCCGTCGCCAGGACAGCGGCGATGTCGTCGACCGAGTCGAGCGCTCCGCTGGCGACCTTGATGAAAAGGTCATATGCGGCATCGTTGGTGAGCATGAGCCGACGGCCGTTGAGCCCGTAGAAGGCGATAACTGCACCGAGGGCGAGCCGCTTGTTGCCGTCAACGAGCGCGTGATTCCTCACGACCGAGTGCAGTAACGCTGCTGCCTTGCCGTCAAGGTCCGGGTAGGCGTCTTCGCCGAATGCGGTCGCGCGCGGGCGTGCGACGGCGGCTTCTAGCAGGCCAATGTCCCGTATCAGCGGCTCGCCGCCCAGGACCCGCTCAGCGACGTGAAGGAGTTCTGGCAGCGTCAGGTAGATCACTGCGCGAGTCGCCGGAGCGCCTCGGCGTAGCGAGGCAGTTCCTCGTCGAGCACGCGGTCGAGAAGCTCGGCCCGGCTGTGGCCTTCCACGTACTCGCGGATGGCTTGCCGAGCTACTTCCTGCATCGGCCTGCCCTCGTGCTCGGCCCGCAGCCGCAACGCCCTGGCCTCAGCGTCGGTCAGCCGCAACGTCATTGCCACCCCCACATGGTATCACCCTTGATACCAACAACCGCGCGGGCCTGGACCGGCGGCAGCGATGACCGGTCTCACTGGTAGGCGGCTGCCTGGATCTTGTACAGCTCGGCGTAGCGGCCGCCGAGGGCCATGAGCTCCTCATGCGTGCCCTGCTCGGCGACACGGGCGCCGTCCAGGACGACGATGAGATCCGCCATTCGGACCGTGCTGAACCGGTGCGAGACCAGGATGGTGATGCTGCCGCTCTGCCGCCGCTCGCGCGCCCGGCTGGCATAGCGCTCGAACAGCTGATGCTCGGTCTCGGCGTCGAGCGCGGCCGTCGGCTCGTCAAGCGCCACGATCAGCGGCTCGTCCCGCATGAAGCCGCGGGCGAGGGCGAGCTTCTGCCACTGCCCGAAGGACACGTCGACGCCGTCGTGCCAGGTCGGGCCCAGCTGCGTGGCCAGGCCAGCCGGCAGCGTGTCGATCACGTCACGCGCGCCGGCCCGGTCGGCTGCGGCGGCCAGCGCCGGCTCGCTGTCCATCCGGGGCAGGTCGCCCAGGCCGATCGTCTGCCCAGCGCGGAACTCGAACCGGAAGAAGTCCTGGAACGCCCCGGCCATCCGCTGCCGCCACTGCGCGGTATCCAGCCGGGCGAGGTCCGTGCCGTCCACCAGAATGCGGCCGGACGTCGGCCGGTAGAGCTTGGCCAGAAGCTTGACGAGCGTTGTCTTGCCGGCTCCGTTCTCACCGACGACCGCTATCACGCAGCCCGGGGGCAGCGATAGGTCGACGTCGGAGAGGGCGGGCTTGCTCGTTCCCGGATAGAAGAACGTGACGTGGTCGAACCGGATGCCGTCGGTGAGGCGAGCTGGCGCAGGCAGGTCGGCGTCCGCCGCGGCCGCGCTCGCGTAGTCCTCCAGCCAGGCGAGACGGCGCGATCCGTCCATCCAGATGCCGCGCAGGAAGCCGATCTCGCTGACCGTGGCGCCGACGTAGGACGACAGCCGCGCGCCCGCGGTGAGCACCAGGATCGCCGACGCGGCCGAGGCATGCGGGCCGGCGGCCGTGAGCGCGATCGCGCCGACGTAGGCGAGGGCGAAGATTGCCCAGCCTCCCGCGTACCAGGCCGAGGAGCGGGTCCTGGCCGCAGCCACCGGGCCGTACCACTGCTCCCACGCCGCCCGGCGCCGGGCGCCCAGGTGCGGGCCGATGCCGAGCAGCCGCAGTTCCTTGCCGGGCGAGGCGGTGGTCGTCAGCGTGAACAGGTGCCGGGCGAGGCGGTCGGACTGGGCGCCGCGTTCCTGCGCGACGCGCTCGACCACGGGCCGCCATGATGTCGCCGCCACGGTGGGAAGGGCGAACAGGACCAGCGTGACCAGTACCGGGTTCACGGTCGCGAGGAGGGTCACGGTGATCGCCAGCCGCAGGATCCAGCCGGCGGTGGCGAACACCGACATGTACATGTGGTCGAGCGTGAAGATCTGCTCGCGGAGCACGGACAGGCGGTCCAGGTACTCAGGCCGTTCCTGGTGAGCGATCGTCGAGATGTCCGCCTGCAGCCTCGCGACATGCGACTCCAGCGCAATCGTGACCTTGTCGCGGAAGCGCCGCTGCATCCGGGTGGAGATCGTCTGGATCAGCCAGGTCGCGACGGCGGAGACCGCGAGCGCGACGACCGCGAATTCCAGCAGGCCCGGCTTGTGCTCAAGCAGCCCCTCGCCCAGCAGCTTGAACCAGACCGCGAGCAGCGCGTCCGGCACGGCCGCGACCAGCGCCAGGACGAACGCAGTGCCCATGAGGGCAGGCTCGTAGCGATAACCCAGCCGGCACAGCCGCCACATCGAGGACAGCGCTGGCGGAAGGTTGTCGACCGGCTCGTCGGGCCGCGGCGGAGCGTCAGGCGAGGACATCGAAGACCAGCTCCTCCTCGCCTTCCTCGGGCGTCCCGGTCGCGAACCGGCGGGCCTGCAGCGTGAACATCGTCCAGTACCGGCCGCGCAGCGCCATCAGCTCGTCGTGGCTGCCGAGCTCTGCGACCGCGCCGTGGTCGATGACCGCGATCCGGTCCGCGTGCCGGACCGTCGAGAACCGGTGCGAGATCAGGATCGTCGTGCTCGACCTTGTCGCGGCCAGGATCCGCTCGAAAATCTCGGCCTCGCCGCGCACGTCCAGCTGAGCCGTCGGCTCGTCCAGCAGGATCAGGCCAGCCCCGAGCTGTACCGCTGCCATCGCCCGGGCAAGAGCCACCCGCTGCCACTGACCGCCGGACAGGTCGGTTCCCCCGGTGTAGGCCTTGGCGAGCACGGTGTCGAGAGTGGCCAGTCCGCTCGCCCCGGCGGCATCAAGCGCAGCTGCGGCGACCGGGTCTGAGCTGATCGGCTGGGCATCGGCGGCGAGGCGCGGGATCACGTTCTCCCGCAACGTCAGCTCGAAGCGGACGAAGTCCTGGAAGACAGCCGTCACGCGCTGTCGCCACGAGGTCAGGTCGAGTTCCCTGAGGTCAGTGCCGTCGACCTCGATCGAGCCTGATTGGGGATCGTAGAGACGGCAGAGGAGCTTGGCCAGCGTGGTCTTGCCCGCGCCGTTCACTCCGACGATCGCGAGGGAGCTGCCGGCCGGGATGTCGAGGTCGAGCCCTTGCAGCACCGGCCGGTCCGGCGCGGCCGGGTAGGCGAAGGTGACGTTCCTGAAGCGAATCTGCTGAGCTGGCATCCCGGCGGCGGGCTGCGAGCCCGAGACGACCGTGCCGGCGCTGGCCGTCGCTGCTGTCAGCCTGCCGACCGCCGCGACGGGCGCGGAGGCACCGTCGAGCGCCCAGTTGAGTCCGCCGAACGCGATCATTGACGTGCCGACGGCTGCCTGCGCGAACACAATCAGCGCGCCGAGTCCGATCCGATGCCCGAGCGCCGCCGTTCCCAGGGCCCAGAAGACTCCCATATTCGCGGCCAGGACGATCAGCATGCAGCCGATAACTGACCGCTCGCGCATCCTGGTCGCCTGATACTGCAGCTGGTGGAGGTGCCGGCGGGTGGTGATGAAGCGGTCGAGAACCCAGTCCGGCAGCCCGAAGATCCGCAGTTCCTTGGCGGCGGGCGGGTCGACGGCCAGCCGGTAGGCGTACTCGGCGTTGCGCTGCGCCAGGCGGACCTCGTCGGTGTTGCGGTCCTTCCAGATCGCGCTCTCCCGGAGCAGCCAGTGCGTCGACAGCCACGCCACGGCGAGGACCGGCGGCGCCCAGAACGCGAACCCGAACAGGACGACGGCCTGGGCCAGCCCGGCGATCATGTCGACGAGGCCGGTCGCGATGAAGTCCATCGAGACCGACAGCGGCGGCCCGGTCATGCCGCGGTCGAAGTCCCTGGCGACCTGCAGGTCTGCCGCGAGCTCGGGGTCCTCGAGGTGCCCGATGCCGGGAGGGCCCACGCACGTGCTGGTCAGCTCGTCGTAGAGCCAGGCGGCGGTGCGGTCGCCGACGTTCGCGCTGAGCGCGGTATGCAGCGGGCCCAGGGTCTGCAGGAGGATGAACAGCACGCCGACGACGCTGAGCGGAACGGCCAGCGACTGATGATGCTCGACAGCGTTGATGACGAAGCCGGTCGCGATCGCGAACCCGGCCGGAAGCAGGCCGCGCAGGGTCAGCAGGGACCACCAGCTCGCTGCCAGTGCCCGGTCGGCATGCCAGAGGGCGGCGGCAAGCTGCAGCTCCTGCCGGTCGCGCAGGCGGGCCAGCGACAGTCGGTTCATCACCTGCGCGGCTTGGCCCTTCACCCGCGCAAGTGTCACACAAGGCGCTGACATTCTGGTAGGCCCTTAGGGGGCCACGGGGCCGCTTAAGGCACTACTTCCGGCTTGCTCTGTTGCGGCGTGACTGCGGGTCAGCGTGATGCTTTAGCCCGCTTCGGGGCCTTGTTGCCGGCCTTGAAGAGGTCGCGCCAGTCACTCTCTGAGACCTCGACGTTGTGGCGCTTCGCGGCCTTGAGTATCCGCTGCCATGCCTTGTCCCGTTCCGCGTCGCTGACGCCCTCGACCTGGTCGAAACGAGCGATCGCGTTCCGGACGTGCCGGGCGTCGACCAGCGGCTCCTTGCGCTCCTTCGGGAACGCGAACTCCTTGTCGGGCAGCCGGTCCTTGTCCGCGGTGCTCAGGCCCTCGGCTTGCTGCGGGATCTTGGCGCCGTGTGCCCTGGCGCTCTGTACCGCGCGGGCCTTGGTGATGTTCTCCCTGGCGGCTTCTTTCTGTCGTTCGGTGGCCATCTGGTTTCCTCCTGAGGTCTGTCATCGCCAGTTCATCGGGTGCCTACCCGAGTTGCGCTGGTGAACACGGGGCCCGCGCCGCGGTTTCAGGCCTGAAGGGGTCCTGCTGCGGGAGCCTGGGCTGGCGCGGGTGCGATGATCGGAAGTCGCTGAGCAGCTGTGAGGGACTTGCCGTCATGCGCCTGGATCCGGCCGAAGCGCAGGCCCGATTCGCCGGGTCCGCGGTGCTGAGGCTCGCCACGGCGGGAGCGGACGGCTGGCCACACCTGGTGCCGTGCACGTTCGCGGTGGACGGCTCCGGACGCGTCGTCATCGGCATTGACAACAAGCCCAAGTCATCCGGCAGTCTGCGGCGGCTGCGGAACATTGCCGAGAACCCGCAGGTGAGCCTGCTCGCGGATCACTACTCCCACGACTGGGTAGAGCTGTGGTGGGCTCGCGCCGACGGGATCGCGGCTGTTGAGCTGTCTGGCGGGGAGCACGCCGGCCACTGGGAACTTCTTCGAAGGAAGTACCCGCAGTACGATGCCCAGGTCCTGGACGGCCCGGTGATCGTGGTCACGGTGCGGTCGTGGTCGGGATGGGCCTGGCGCTGACCAAGGGATACCTGGCTGATGAGCAACCCGACTAACCCATCCGAGCAACCGCGGCGGCTGTCGCAGTGGCTCTGGCTCCGGCGGCGCACCCGGCTGGCCGTATCCGCCGCCTTTGGCGGTGCCGCTGCTGCACTCGTCCTCGCCTTCTGGGACTGGATCTATGCTCCCTCGATCGGCTGGGATGTCACCGCGGTGATCTTCACTGGCAGTGTCTGGCTCGGCATCTGGCCGATGTCCGATGACAAGACTGCCGTGCGGGCGACCAGGGAAGACGCGAGCCGGACCACGAGCGACCTGCTCACGCTATGCGCGTGCGTCGCAAGCCTCGGCGCCGTCGCGATCCTGCTCGTCCGTGCCCACTCGGCGCCCGGGTCGGACAAAGGCCTGCTCGCTGCACTCGGCCTCATGAGCATCGGGGTGTCCTGGCTGACCGTGCACACGGTCTTCACGCTGCGGTACGCACTGCTGTATTACACCGAGCCGGTGGGCGGCGTGAGCTTCAATACGGACGAGCCGCCCAGCTACCGCGACTTCGCCTACCTTGCCATGACTATCGGCATGACCTTCCAGATCGCCGACACCGACCTGAAATCGACGGCGATGCGAGCGACGGTTCTGCGGCATGCGCTGCTGTCGTACCTGTTCGGTTCGCTCATTCTTGCCTCAGCCGTCAACCTGGTGGCCGGGCTGAGCTGAGACGTTGCTGGACTAAGGAACTAGGAGAGCGGCCAGTGGACGAGGCGATCCGCGCGCTATCAGATGACGTCATCATCAGGATTGGCGGCTGGCATCCCGGGTACGCGCGCGTCCTTCTGATCGAGCACGACGATCATGACGCGATTGTCATTGTCGACGGCAACGGCGACGGTGCCGAACTCGAGCTTGAGTACTGGCACCGCGACAGCGACGGCGTCTGGTCCGGCGGCTCATCGTCGGGCCACGGATCACTGGATTCGCTGCCGTCCTCGCAGAACTGGGACGCGGGCCCCTTCGTCGCCGCTCTTGGCCGGGTAGCGCCGGCGACCGAAGTCACCGTCGAGTATGGCGGTAACACGTACCGCCGCACGGCCAACGAGTTCGGTCTCTGGGGATTCATCCACGCGGCCGACTCTGAGCGCCATGGCGATCTGCCTGCGGTAACGGCCTTCGCGTCCTAGGGCTGCTGTTGCATCCGCGGCAGCCGCCCGAACACCGGGCCCGCGCCGCGCTCAGCACGCCCTCCGCAGAACCGGACGCAAAGCCAGCATCCCGGTCCCCAGGCTTCCGCGGCCATCGCGCGTGATCTGTCAGATGCTGTTAGCCGGATGTCCCTGGACAACGAAATGGAGTGCCTGATGGAGATCATCAATCTGGGTGAGGCAGATGGGCTGCCGCCGGTGGACTGGGCCAGAGTTGCCGAGAATCTCGCAGCGCGCTCGGGGCCAGCTCCGGACGCGGGGAACTCCCGGACGACCTGGCTGTCCACCCTCAACGAGGACGGCAGCCCGCATGTGACTGCTGTCGGCGCCCTGTGGCTCGATGGCACGTTCTGGTTCCAGACAGGCGCGGGCACGCGGAAGGGACGCAATGTCGCACGGGATCCGCGGTGTTCGATCGCGGTGTCGATCCGCGACGCGGACGTCGTCATCGAGGGCGACGCTGCGCGAGTGACTGAGCTAGGCGCAGTAGCGCGTATTGCGAAGGCGTGGGCTGACAACGGCTGGCCGGCCGAACCCGACGACAGCGGGTCGGGCATCACTGCCCCGTTCAACGCACCGTCGCAAGGACCACCACCGTGGAACGTGTATCGCATTAAGCCACGCTCGGCGATCGTGACCTTGGCTGCGGAGCCAGGCGGCCTGACTCGCTTCCGGTTCTGAAACCGGGCGGGCAGGGGCCAGTCATCCGCGCGTGCCGCAGGCCGTTTGCCGCAGCTCGGGCCGTTTCGACGGCATGCCATCGGACTACTATGTCCGCGACCGCCGCCACCAAGGCTGAGCAAATCTTAGGTCAGGGACGGTGGGCCGGTGCGATCCACCCAAACCAAGATTGCACCGGCCCAGCATCCGGTCGTGCAACTCGCGCTCTGGACGGGTCACTTGTTGGTGCGACTGCGTTCGCGGGCACGCTTCCGGCAGACTGCGGCGGGAGATCCGCTATACCGGGTGGGTTGCCACTAAGCGTGATCAGCGATCCGGTTGTACTACTCCGTGACCGGCCGTTCGCTGCGCTTCTGCCCGAGCCGCGTCGTCCCGTCCAGCAGTTCCCTGCCGATGTCCAGGTGACCGCAATGCCGCGCGATCTCCTCGATCACGTGCAAGACAACCCATCGCACGTTCGGCGGCTCGGTAACCTCCGGGTCGCCGTGCTTGCCGCGCGGCGCCGCCGACAGCGGCGTTACCGCCAGGATCGCGTCCGAGCGAGCGCAGATCTCCCGGAATTCGGCGATGATGTCCGCAGACGACCAGTCCGTGAGGAACGGCGCCGTCGGGTCATAGGGCTCGACGTCTGCGTCAGCGGGCGGTGAGGTGTCCTCGCCGGCGACTACTCCGATGAACCAGTGGAACTGTGCACCGCTCAGATGCTCGACCAGCCCGGCCGGTGTCCAGCCCGACGGCACGACCGACCGGTGCCAGGCCCCTTCATCCAGGCCTGCCACGACATCCAGGGTCGCCGCGCGCTGCGCCGCCAGAAAGTCCAGCAGCATCCGATCCTCGGCGGGGTGGCAACCAGTCACCTGGTCTTGAGCTGAGGCTTCGGTCATGCCCGTTCCTCCAGGTTCCGCTCGGTCGGTTGGCCGACCTTTCACAAGGACGACGATCTGGCTGACGCCAAAGGGACACCGTCTGTTGCGTCGGGCGACTCGGCCTGGAGGATACCGGCGAATGCGGGCCGGGTTCCAGACCCGCCCGAGTGCGGTCAGCATGCTTGCCGACCTGGACCGCGCGGACATCCCCGCATGCTGCCGTTGGTTGGGCGATTGCCATGCCTGACGCCTTCCGGTTGATCACGATTCGTCCCGGTCAAGGTGATCACAATGAGCGCGCAGTGGCTGGAGATCCTGATGTGGTCCAACCGGCGTGCCCGCTGCGACGTCATATGCGGTGTCCACGGTGGACAGCACGTGTTAAGGAGGACTGAGGTGGCTCGAGCATGAAGATGTCATTAGGCAGGGTGATCGCGCTAGCTGCCGTTCCCGTACTTCTCGCGGCTGGGGCTAGCAGCGCGGCGGCCGAGCCGGCGAGCGGGAACCCGCCGCCGCCAAAGGTTTTCGAAGCGCAATCGGCCAGTTTCGTGTCAGCGCGGACCGGGTTCGTGCTCGGTACTCGGAACTGCAGCAGGCTGCCGTGCACGGCGGCGCTGGCGAAGACCGTCAACGGCGGCGCGACGTGGACGGCTGTAGCTGCGCCCGCGGTGTCGCTGGTGCCCCGTTTCACTACCTCGCCGGCCTCTGCGGTGAGCTCGGTGCGGTTCGAGAACGCGAACGACGGCTGGCTGCTCGCCCCTGGTCTGTGGGCTACCACCAATGGCGGCACAAAGTGGCACCGGGTGACGGCCGTTCCCGGAGAGATCATCGACCTGGCCGTGTCCGCTGGTGAGGTGTACGTCTCGGCAGAACCGACCACTGGCGGCCTCAATCAGTCGCGGCTATACGAAAGCCGGGTCGGCAGCAGCAAGTGGACACGTGTTCCCAAGGTGACTCCGCAGAACCTGCTGACGGTATTCGGCCGCTCCGTCTGGGCCGGCAGCGCCAATGGCGTCACGCCGGGCCTGTGGACCTCCACTGACAACGGTCGGCATTGGTCCAAGCTGTCCTTCCACTGCCCGAAGATCGCGCTGTCACCTAGTGCCGTGGCGGCCGCGTCTACCTCCGACGTGGCGATCGCGTGCTCGGATCAGGGCTACCCGCAGCCTGGGCTCAGCGTCAAGGAGGTTTTCACCTCCAAGAACGGCGGCCGTACCTTCCACCTGGCCGGCGAGCCGCCCGAGGCCGGTCAGGTGTACGGACTGGCTATGCCGCCGGGGAACCCACACGTGATCACGCTCAACGCGGCCAGCGGCGCCAGCTACTTTTACCAGTCGGACAACGGCGGCAAGACCTGGAAGGCGCACTCGTACTACGACGGGGGTCTGGGCTTCAATGACCTGGCCTATGCCTCTGCCACGACCGGTTACGTGATCCACTTCATGGGCAGCCCGGTCATCGCCTATAGCGACGGCCTGATGAAGACCACCAACGCAGGCCGGACCTGGAAGCACGTGAGCATCCCCTGATTCACTCCTGATTCACGCGGCTGGGGCGCCGGTCTGTCACATCACCGGGCCGGCGCCTCATAGCGTTCATGAGGCCCTATAGCTACCTGCTGATCATCGGTATATACTGTTGACATGAGCAGCAGGCAGATGCAGGAGCCCTCGTTCCTGATCCTGACCGCACTGGCTGCCGGGCCGCAGCATGGCTACGGCATCATGACCGACGTCGCTCAGATCTCCGCGGGCCGAGTGAAGCTGCGGGCCGGCACTCTGTACGCGGCACTGGACCGGCTCAGTACGGACCGGCTGGTGGAGGCCGACGGCGAGGAGATCGTGGACGCCCGGCTGCGGCGCTACTACCGTCTGACCCCGGCCGGTCGCTCCAGGCTCGAGGCCGAGACCGCACGGCTACGCGCGAACGTGGCAATAGCAGCCAAGCGGCTGCGTCTGGCGGGTGACTGATGGCGCCCGTCGGACTGGAGATCTGGTACCGGCGTCTGTTGCGCTGGTATCCGGCTCAGCACCGGGCATTGCATCAAGAGGAGATGCTCGGCGTGTTGATGGCGAGTGCCCAGCCTGGCCGGAGCCGGCCAAGCCTGGCGGAGTCGGCCGACCTGCTGCTCGGCGCAGCGCGCATCCGCCTGCGGCCTAGACGGGCGCTCTCTGACGGGCCGGGCTGGCGTGACGCGCTGGCCGTGTACAGCGTCGCTGCGCCGTTGCTGGTGCTGATCTCCGCGCTCATCGGCTGGCTGGTCGCCAAGCTTGAGTTCAGGGGCCTGGGCGTGGGCTTTGGCGAGCTGAACATGGTGCTCACGGGCATCGGCTCCGGCCGCATGATGCTTACTGCGGCGATCTGGGTGGCGGTCGGTGGCCAGGCCCTGGTCGCGGTGCTGGCCCTGCTCGGGCTGCGCCGGTGGGCGGCGGCAGCCGCGGCGATCTCGGCCCTCTATCTGGGCATTACCGCCATCCTGCAGCTGTACACGCCGCTCTCGGTCGGCATTGCGATCAGCGTGCTGTACATCCCGTTCGCGCTGGTCGCGCCGATCAGCGAGACATTCGCGCTGCTGGCATCGCCAGGCCCGCGCAGGGGCAGGCAGCTCATGCGGCGCGGGGACTGGGCGCTGGTGGCAGCCGGATCGGTGGTCGCCGCTGCGCTGACGAGCGATTTCGGATTCGTCATGCTGAAGCTTGGCGGCGAGAGCCTGCGTCGGAACGCCTTGCTGCTGGCCGGGCTCGCCGCAGTCGTGCTGCTGATGGCCCCGTGGCTGAGCTCGGCGCACGGCAAGCGCCTGGCGCTGTTGTTCGGCGTGCTGGCCTACGGGTTGCTGGTGTTGGACGGACTCATTGACGAGGGCGGGCCATGGGGCGCCGACACGATCAATGGCGCCGTCGGCCAGGTGCTGGTCATCTTCTTGCTGGCGGCAGTGATCTACCGGACCTGGCGCCGGTCTATTAGGTCTGCCGCAGGCGGATCTGGTGAGAGCCCGACCTGACGGCCGCACTGGTTCGTCATCGCGGGCCAGTGGAGAGCTCACCCTCCTCTGCCTGGGACTCCAGCAGCGCGCCGACCTCTGCGCGAATCCTTCCAGCGGCAGCGCGGCGGCGAGGTGTCAGGCTAGGAATTCGGCGAGCGGGAAGGATCGATGGCGACGCGGTGGAACCAGATAGTTCTGCCGGTGGGTGGTGTGCAGGACCGAGTTGATGCCGGCGTGGGCGGAGCGCGGTGCGACCGGGAGGGTCTTATCGGAATAGTGGCCGTCCATCGCCAGCCGAATGCGATCGAAGATCGCAATCGTCGGCTGGAACATAATGAAGTGCAACCCGGCCGCTTTCTTGCTGCTGTAGTGGTCTCCCGCCGGATCGGACGTGAAGTAGAACGGATTGTCCAGGGTGTCGAAGTCGCCGCGCACCGGGATAGTCGTCCCAGCGGGGTAGGCCACGCCGTAGTTGCTGGTCGCCGCCGCTGTCGTGCTGTCCACCTGAGACATGCTCCCGCTGTGGCCGTAGGCGTGGTACCGCTGGACGCCGTGCTCCACGTCAGTCACGCTCTGACCTGGCGGCTCGAGGGTGAGCGTGCCCGGCGCGGGCGAGAGGCCGGGTTGCAGCATCGCCTGGACGCGGCGCCCGTACTCCGCGAAGCTCTGTTCGTACCAGGCCGCCAGATCCTGAAACAGGTGCGAGAGCTGCATGGTGGTTCCGTGTCTGAAGTAGCCGTCGCGCCACTGATCGGTGACGCCAGGCAGGGTCTCAAGATTGGCGATGGTGCCGGGTCCCATATTCGACACCAGGGTGGTGGTGAAGCCGAGGAAGCCCTGCGCCTGCGGAGGAATCGACTGTGCGCCGGGGATCTGAGCTGCAAGCGCCATCTTGCTCGGCAGGCCCTGTTGCCCGTAGAAACCGCCTCCGGAGAAGCCGCGGCGGATGCTCGTCACCTTGAAAGGGCTGCCCGCCTGGTCGCTTCCGGGCCCGAAGAGGGCGCTGGTGGCTGTCATGATGTTGGCGAGCGAGTCGCTGCGTAGTAGCACGGCCACGTCATTGTGTTCCAAGCGGACCGGCCCAAAACCAGGCGGGGGCTGGTCGCTGGGGAACGTCCGGGCCTCCCGCAGGGCATACACGGTATGGCCCTCCATCTTGGAGGTCTCCACATCCACCGGCAGATAGGCCGGGTAAGGCGTTCCCGCGCTGAAGAAGCCCGACGTCTTGCCCAGGCTTGGGATGTACCGGTGGAAGTAGGGAAGTCCCCAGGCGACCGTGATGCCCACGCCTGTGGGCGTCGGCGGAAACTGGCGTTCCAGGCGGAGCAGGGCGGATTCGAGGTGGTGCTGCGCCTGCTGCAGCGCCTTGGCATTAGCCGGTACATTCAGCGTTGCGGTAATGACGTGATCGTGCAGGGCCGGCACCCGCACCGGAATCGTGCCATTGCCACTCTTCACGCCCGAGCCATTGACCTTGACCACCTGCTCGTTCTGCAGAATGTACTGTTCCGGGCTGACTGGGCTGGCGGTGACAGCTGCCCGTTGCGGTGGTTCCGCAATACTGTCGATCATCTTGTAGATGCCGGCGGATCCCAGCGCGACGCCAAGGGTGCCCGCTGTTCCTTGCAGAAGGCGTCGCCTGTTCAACTTCCCGCGTGGTGGTCTCGCACGCACATTTTCATCGCCATCTGCCATGAAAACGCATTCCCCCGCTGTGCAATAGCGCTTTCGGTTCGCTTCGCGAAGGCCCGGTTGCAGGTGTGTCTCTGTAGCCCCGGTACCTCATGGGAATATTGGCCTTCGCTCGCTACCGCGGGCCTGCGCCGCGAGATGCTCCGGTATGGAGCAGCGGCCAGCGGCCGGTCATGCCGCGCCGGAGGGCCTGCCCACCAGCCGGAACGCCAAACCCCTCCGCCCCTGCTGCGCAGCCGCGGAGTCGCTGCGGGGCTTCAAGTGCTCTCTTCCTGCTGGTCGGCGGTGATCGTATGGTGACGCCCATGTCAGCGGGGGCACCGATTGCGCAAGTGCCAGTGGCGTCGGTTGCGGCAGCCGTAGCGCGGATGGAGTCGATCGAAGCTTCTGCCGGGCCGGGGGACGGGCTAGGTTGCTTCGACCGCATGTACCTGGAGGTCACCCGAGATGTCCAGAGCCGGCTGGGCGCCGGTTTCTTCGCCGATCCGGCGTTCATGACACAGCTCGACGTCACCTTTGCCAATTTGTACTTCGACGCAGTCGACGCGGCGGATGACCTGGCGTCAGTTCCGCTAGCCTGGCGGCCGCTGTTCGAGCAGCGCGCAGCCGGGCATCGAGCCAATCCAGTTCGCGCTGGCTGGGATGAACGCTCATATCAACCACGACCTGCCGCTCGCGCTGGTCAGCACGTGCAGCACCCTTGCCACTTCCCCATCTGCGGGTACCCATCAGGCCGACTACCAGAAGGTGGACCGGTTGCTGGATGCCGCGGAACAGTCGGTGCGGCAGTCCTTCGAGTCCGCAGCTGAGCTTGACGCAGACCGCCATCTGGAAGCTGTCTGCAACCTGGTGGCTTTGTGGTCCATCAACTCCGCTCGGGATCTGGCCTGGAACAACGGCTTGCTGCTCTGGGCAGTCTGCGGCGATCCGGCTGCACGTGCCCTGCTGTGCGACAGCCTGGCCATGACTACCGCTGCGGCCAGCCGCATGCTGCTTGTCGCCGTATGTCATCGCGGGCGCGTCCGTCCGCCGGACGACATCACGGCCGCCGAGATTGAGAACGGCGCTTCTGCCGACGAGTCGCCCAGGTGCAGCCCCGCTCCTGGCCCTACAGGTCAGTGCCCATCTCAGCGCCGTCGTTACCGCGTCCGTCGCGTTCGCCCGAGCAGTGTGCTGTCGCCCGCAGCTCAGCTCGGGGCCGGCGCCCAGGGGCCAACCCCGCCGACGCGCTCAACGGAGTACCGCACGATGTAGCCGGGGCGTCTCGGCGGCGGGTATCCGGCGTCGGGGGAGATGTAGATCTTCGCCAGGCGGTTGAGCAGATCCCATGCCTCCTCACTCGGCGGCTGGACGGCCGCCCGCGCCCGCACCACGGCGTATGGGTTCATGACGACGCCGGGCGCCCGCGGCGAATCGAAGGACAGCACGACCCGCGGGTCCCGCTCGATGTTGCGCAGCTTGAGGTGCCGCGACATATGACCGCTGACGAGATCATCGCCGTCCAGCCCAATCCAGATGACGGTCACCTGCGGGCTGCCGTCGGAGTTGATGGTGCTCAGGTGGGCCATGGGGCCCGACTCGATCAAGTCTCGCAGTTCTCGTGACAGACTGCTCATGACTGGATCGTATCTGTCACGAACCGGCCTGGGCCCATGGGGACCGGCGAGTACGGATTCCCCTTCCAAGCTCCGCGGTGGTCGGCTAACGAACTTCACGCAGCATGAGAAGAGCGAGTTTGGCTGACTGCATGGTTATGCGCTGACCGGCATGCCCACTGACGTTCCATGGTCAGCCTGGCACTTGAGCGGAGTGGCGGGGTGCAACGCCAGGAAGGCGTCCATATCGCTTAATACACGGGTGATCTTTACGGCATACCGGCGGGGGCGGTCGCTGGCTGGGAGCCTGTCCCGATGACTGATTTCCCGTGTTTATTGCGTTCGGTTGCCCGGTCCGGCGAGGCGCGGTATCGGCTCGGTGATCCGCTGGTGGACCGTTATCTGGAGTTCGTGGCGGGCCGGGGCCGGCCGGACACGCTGCGCGCGGTGGCGTTTGACCTGAAGGCGTTCTTCACGGTCGTGGCGAAGGACCCGGTTGCTGTCGCCGCGGCCGATGTGTTCGGGTTCCTGGCTGATCAGCGCGGGGACCGCAGCGTCGTGCGGCTGGCGGACCGGGAATCGGGCCTGTCGGCGCGGACGATCGCCCGCCGCCTGTCATCGGTGTCGGGCTTGTATGCCTACCTGGTCGCCCGCGGCGACACGCCGGTGCAGGTTAACCCGGTGCCGCGTGGCCTGTCGACGCGCCGTCAGGGTGGATCACGGACGTCGCGGACGGTGCCGCTGGTGCGGGTGCCGCGCACCCTGCCGAAGATCCTGCAGCCAGCTGAGGCGGGCCGGCTGCTCGGCGGCCTGCGCACGCAACGGGGTAAGGCGATGGTGCTGGCGATGGTGCTGGCCGGGCTGCGCCGCTGCGAGGTGCTGGGCCTGCGGTTCGAGGATGTGCAGGTCGCGGACCGGCGCCTGGTCGTGGTGGAGGGCAAGGGCGGTCATCACCGGGTCGTGCCGGCTGCGAACCGGTTCTTCGACGCGCTCGGCGGCTACCTGCATGACGAGCGCCCGGACACCGCGCGCACCAGCCGGGTGTTCGTGGTGCTGAAGGGCCCGCGGCGCGGCCAGCCGCTGTCAGCGGAGGGGCTGGATGAGGTCCTGGACGGCGCCCGCCGCCGGGCCGGCCTGGATCATGCCACCTGCCATGAGCTGCGGCACACCTGCCTGACCCGGCTGCGGGAAGCCGGCATGGCGCTGGAGGCGGTGCAGGCCCAGGCCGGGCACCGGTCGATCGAGTCCACCAGGGTCTACCTGCACCTGACCAACGACTGGCTCGCCGGGGAGTACCGGCGCGCTGCCGCGCTCATCGACGCCGATGGCGCCGCTGTCGCGCAGATGCTGGCCGCGCAGGAACTGGCCGTCCGGTGAGCGCGCAGCCCGGCTGCCAGCCGGGCCGTGGCCGGCAGCACCGCCGCCGCGGAGTGGTCCCAGATCGAGGCTGCCGCGCCGCTGGTGGCTGCGCTGGTGCGCCGCTACCTGCGGCAGCTGGGCACGTTCCTGGCACCGGCCAGCGTGGATGCAGCCGAGAACGCGCTGCGCCAGTTCGCCCGCTGGCTGATCACCGACGCCGGGCTGGACAGCATCGGCGCGGTGCACCGTGATGACATCGAGGACTACAAGGTGTGGCTGGCCGCCAAGCCCAGGGCGGGCGGCGCGACGATCACGATGGAGACGCACCGGCAGCGGATGCGGACCGTGCGGCAGTTCTTCGAGCGGATCATCGAGTGGGACTGGCCCGGCGCCCCGGCCCGCAACCCGGTCATCGCCGGCGACATCCCCAAGAAGCCCGAGCCGCTGCCGAAGTTCCTCGACGACCAGGACGCGGCCAGGCTGATGACCGCGGCCCGGGCCAGCAGCGATCCCCGCGACCGCCTCGTTGTCGAGCTGCTGGCCCGCACCGGCATGCGGGCCGGCGAGCTGGCCGACCTGGAAGCCGACGCAGTCGTGCAGATCGGCGCCGGCCACTGGCTGCGCATCCCGCTCGGCAAGCTCCGCAACGACCGGTACGTGCCGCTGCACCCCGAGCTGGTCACCCTCCTGGCCGGCTGGACAGCAGCCAGCCTTCAGCACATCCGCCGCCACCAGCGGCTCATCGCCGACCACCGCGGGCCGCTGAACCGGTATGTCATCGGCCGCATCGTCTCCCGCGTCGGCCGTGCCGCCGGCGTGCCCGGCGTGCACCCGCACCGGCTGCGGCACACCCTGGCCACCCAGGCCATCAACCGCGGCATGCGGCTCGAGGCCATCGCCGCGCTGCTCGGCCGCAAGAAGATGGAGATGACGCTGATCTACGCCCGCATCGCCAACCGCGTCGTCGCCGATGAGTACGCCGCGGTCAGCGCCAAGATCGACGCCCTCTACGGCCAGCCGCCCGCGCTGCCCGCCGACTACGAGACCACCGGCATGGCCAGGCTGCGCCGCGAAGCACACGCCCCCTTGCTCGGCAACGGACTATGCACCCGCCCGGCTGAGCTCGACTGCCGGATGGAATCGGCCTGCGAAACCTGCGCCTACTTCCGCACCGGCACCCAGTTCCTGCCCATCCTCACCCGGCAGCGCGACCACGCCCGCGACCACGGCCAACCAGACCGGGCCGCGCTGTCCGACGGCCTCATCCAGCGCGCCGAGACCGAACGGAGCTGATCACCATGCCCGCCATCACCCTCGACCCAGGCGACGCGGCAGAACTCGCCGAGATGCTCAGCTTCCTCGCCGACTGGCTCGCCGGCAGCCAGCAACACGTCCTCGCGGGCAGCCTGGCCGCCTTCGTCGGGCACCCCGCATACAACGCCGACGCCCTCCGCGCCGACCTGCACCGGTTCGTCTTCCTCCTCGGCGTCAGCGACGGCGAGGAACTCTCCGGCGAGCCGGCGCCGTGATCGCCACGGCCGGCTCCCCGCCACCTGCCAGGACCACATCGCGCATACACCGGGAGCCACGGGCGACATGCCGTCGCGTAACGACAGCCGTAACGATACGACCATCCCGTGCCCGGCCTGCGGCCAGCCGTTCACCCCGGCCGGGCGGCGGCGCTGGTGCTCCGACGCCTGCCGCCAGGCCGCCTGGCGCCGCCGCCACCCAGCAGCGCCCGCGCCCCCACCGCCCCCGCCGCGGCAGGCCCGCGTCAGCATCGTCTACGAGTGCGGCCAATGCGGCCAGCGCTACCTCGGGCAGCAGCGCTGCGACGACTGCGCGACATTCTGCGTGCGCATCGGACCCGGCGGCACCTGCCCGCACTGCGACGAGCCCGTCGCCGTCAACGACCTGACCGCCTCCCACAACCTGGAACTTGGCACCCGCGCTTGACAAACATCACCCGTATAACGCCGATTACGCGCTTCACGGGTCTCCAGCGCAGCAGGCGCTAGCGGCACTCATATTGGCCGGTTCTGGTTTTGCTCCCTCTCGCCTTCCAGCGAGAGCGGGCTTTGCCCCGATCACGGCTTGAGTCCACCGAGACGGACCCTGTGGCTCGGCTGGACCGTGGTGGGTCCGAATTTGTGGACGGACTCTGGACTGAGGAGGCGCTCGAGGTAGTCGAGCTTCTCCCGGACTGTCTGAAGCGCGCGCTGTGGTCCGGTGGTGGTCGGTGATCCGGTGCCTTCCGGGTAGGCGAGCACGTCGATGGCGTTCTGGGCGAGTTGGTCGGGCACTGGTTTGGCGGGATGGCTGGTGCCTGGGTGAACCACCAGGCGACCCAGTTGCACATGCCGAGGACCGACAGCGCTGCCAGCCGCTGGTCCCGGGGGGACAGAACTCTCCGCTGGACACGACTCCTCGATGATTGTCTTCATCTCGGCGAGGACCTCCGGGCGCGCCTTCAGGTGCAGGGCGGCTGTTTCGTCGGGGAGCGCGGCCTCGGTCCGGTCCAGAACCCGGAAGCGTTCCGGCGCGCTGCAGCACTAGCGTGCGGACTACGGCCTGCGGTTTCTCGACTGAGCTTAGGCTGGTATGGAGCCGGATCTCATGAATGATGCGCGGTGTTCTCGCTGACGTCCCTGACGAGTTCGGCGAGCAGCTGTTCCTTGCTGCTGATGTAGTGGTAGAGCCCTCGTCTGGTGATCCCGATGGCGTCGGCGATGTCCCTGCAGGGTGGTTCCGTCGTATCCGCGCGCGGCGGCATGGGTCACGCTGTTCTCCGCTGGCCGGAAGAGTCGGCCCTCTGGCCGGCTCCGGGCTGCGGCCTGCGTCATCCTGCCCCCGGGACCTGGCCCGCGCGAAGCTGCGCGCGTTGGTCGTCGCACCGGGCAGGCCCGCGGTGAGCCGGCGGCCTGACCGCGGGGCCTTTGTGCAGCGCAGGCAGGTACCGGCTGCCGGGATCGTGCGGCTCCTGCTGACTCTGTCCCGCCGCCTGGCAGGGCGCTCCGCTTTATGTCATAAAGTTCTTGACTCAAGCCCTTGACTTTGCGCCGTAAAGCAGCGTCTACTTTATGGCATAGAGCCGATGGGAGGAGGCACCATGAACCCCACACCCGACACCACCGCCGGCAACGGCGGCAACTTCGACCCCGAACAGGCCGCCGCCCTGCTGGACCAGACAACGCGGCAGGCGCGGCGCCAGCTCGAGCCCTCTCCGCCGTGGCTCCTGACGATCAGGGCGTTCATAGCCCTGGTCATATACGGCGCGGTCTGGCTCTCGGTGCGCAGCCAGCATCCCTACAATCACCCGACTGCCGCGGTTATCCCCGTTCTGGTTGTGCTTGTGGTCGTTAACTTCGTCGCGACAGTCACGGTTGCCAGGCGCGCGATCGCCGGCGTGCGTGGGAGATTCCGGGTGCGCCCGGCCGAGATCGCCGCCATGGCGGCGGTTTGGGTCGGCGTGTTCGTAGCCCTGGGGGCGCTGGCTGGCGCGGGAGTAAGCCACGCCATCGTCTACGGGATCTACCCGGCGGCGGCGCCGCTGATGGCCGGCGGCCTGGCCTGGGCGGGCATCATGGCGGCACGGGCAAACTGGCGCTGGTCCGGCACCGGGCTCGCGGTCGCCGTCGTCGGGGTCGTGGGCGTGTTCGCCGGGCCGGCCGGCGCGTGGGCGGTCGCCGGCGTGGGCCTTTTCGCCGTGCTCCTCGGCGCCGCTGCCGTCATCGCCTCGCGGCAGCGCCGCAGCGTGGTCGGGCCATGACCACCGACGAGCTCGACCCGCTGATCCACGTGCCGACCCGGCTGAAGATCGTCGCGACGCTGGCGGCACTGCCCGACGGCGACACGCTGTCCTTCACCCGGCTGCAGGACATGATCGGGCTCACCCCCGGCAACCTGATCATCCACCTGCGCAAGCTCGAAGACGCCGATTACATCAGCAGCGAGAAGACCAGAAACGGGAGCGTGTCCATAACCACGGTCGCTCTCACCGGTCACGGCCGGGCCGCACTCGGCGCCTACACCCAGGCGCTGCGCGAGCTGCTCGGCGGCATGTAAATGGTCCCGGCTGGCCCGGTCCTGACCCTGACAACCTGATATCTGACGGCATTCTGACATTGGTTTACGGAGCTCCGGCCAGATTGGCCGGTGCCCGGCGGACAGGAGAAACTCATGCAAACCCCCGATACCATGTCGAGCGAGCCGGGAGCCTCGATGGCTCCGGGCTCCCAGGCGGAGGCTGCGAGCGGGCCGGCCGTTGAGATCTCGCATCTGCGCAAGACTTACGGTCCGCTGGTCGCGGTCGATGACGTCTCGTTCTCGGTCGCCGAGGGCGAGATCTTCGGAATCCTCGGCCCGAACGGGGCCGGGAAGACCACCACGGTCGAGTGCGCGGTCGGCCTTCGGTCCCCGGACTCGGGGACGATCCGGCTGATGGGCGTCGATCCGCAGGCCGACAGGGCCCAGATCCACGAGATCACCGGAGTGCAACTGCAGTCGGGCGCCTTTCCGGCCAAGCTCAGGGTCGGCGAGATCATCGACATGTACCGGTCCTTCTATCGCCATCCGGCCAACGCCGGCGAATTGGCCGGGGCGCTCGGCCTGGGCGATAAGCGTAAGTCCTTCTACCGATCCTTGTCCGGCGGCCAGCAGCAGCGCCTGTCGGTGGTGCTGGCGCTCATCGGCAGGCCCAGGATCGCGGTCCTGGACGAGATGACCACCGGCCTGGACCCGCAGGCCCGCCGGGACGCCTGGGAACTCATCGAGCACGTTCGTGACCGCGGGACGACGGTCCTGCTGGTGACGCATTTCATGGAGGAAGCCGAGCGACTGTGCGACCGGGTAGCGCTCATCGACTCCGGGCGCATCGTCGCGCTGGACACCCCGGCGGGCCTGGCTGCGCGGGCCATGGGCGCGAAGACTATCCGGTTCCTGCCGTCGGCCCCGTTCGATGAGAACCTGCTGACCGGCCTGCCGGAGGTGACCGCGGTCGAGCACGACGGCCGCCACATCGTCGTCACCGGCACCGGCGAGCTCGCCACCGCCGTGATCGTCGCGATGCATGCGGCGGGCGTCGAGACGCAGGACGTGCGGATCGACGCGTCGACTCTTGAAGACGCCTTCGTCCGGCTCACCGGAAGGCACCTGCACGAGACAGAAGAAGAAGCAGAAGGAGCAAAGTCATGACCACGCTCACGCTGACCCGCACGCGAGCGCCACGCGCCGCGTTCGGCAACATGGTGTTCAACGAGGCCAGGCTAGCCTGGCGGCAGCCCGCCGGGATGATCGCCGGCACCGGGATCGCCCTGCTGCTCCTGGTCATCTTCGGCGAGATACCGGTGTTCAGGCAGTCTTCGGCCAGCCTCGGCGGCTATTCGGCGTTCGACATCTACATCCCCATCCTCATGACCTTCTCCATCGCCCTGATCGCCTTCACCTATCTTCCCGGGCCGCTGGTTTCCTACCGTGAGCTTGGCATCCTGCGCCGCCTGTCGACGACGCCGGTGCCCGCGTACTGGGTGCTAGCCGCGCAGATTGTCGTCCAGGCCTGCCTGATGGTGGTCACGCTGGCACTGCTCATCACCGTGAGCATCGTGTTCTTCGGGATCAGCGCCCCGAAGAACCCAGCCGCGATGGTGCTGGCGATCGCGCTCTGCATGGCCGCGCTCTTCGCGATCGGGCTGGCGATCGCGGCCCTGGCCCGGACCGCAGGTGCCGCCCGGGGCCTCATGGCCGCCGCGCTCTACCCGATGATGTTCTTCTCCGGCCTGTACTACCCCGTCCAGCTCATGCCCGCCCTCATCCAGGACATCAGCCACATCACCCCGCTCGGCGCAGCCGTGCAGGCGATCGGTTACTCGTGGGTGGGCCAGTTCCCGCCCGCGCAGCCGCTGCTGGTCCTCGCGGGATACGCGCTAGTGTTCGGGTTCCTCGCCAAGCGCTTCTTCAGGTGGGAATAGCCCAGTGAAAGCGGTCCCGATGCTCGGCTCACGCGGGAGCGGCCTGGAGCACAGCGCGCGCCGTCGGCGTCGATCTTCTGTGAAGTCGGGCGGCTCCTATGGCATCTATGCGTCCGCTCACGGGCTACTTGAGAGGCCAGTCGGCAATACATATCAACCGGATCTGTGACCGACTCGTCCGCCAGTGCGGCGCCCAGGGCGCCGCTCATAGCGGCGGCTCGCGAGCGCGCCGTGTCATCACCATCTGTGATAGCGGCGATGTCTAGCGGGACGTCCGCCCGGCCTGTTCGCGGCCAGGCGGATGAGTCACCTGTTAGGTACTACCGAGCGGCTCCGGCGACGTAGGCAGCGACGATGTAGGTGGCGTGCCGGTCCAGTGAGGTGCGGGCCCGGTCGTAGCGCATGGTGGTGCGCGGGTCCGGCGTGCGAGGCGGCTTCCTGCAGTCCCGCAGCGGCACGCCGGCGTCCAGGGCGGCGGTGATGAAGGCGTGCCGGAGCGTGTGCGGCCCGACGTCCTTGATGATCCCGGCCCGGCGGGCGGCGCGGCGGACGATCCGGGCCGCTCCGTGCCGGTCCAGCCGACGCCCGTCAGCAGAAAGGAAGATCGGGCCTGGGCTGCGCTCGCCGACGGCCAGGTCGATCGCCCGCGCGGTACGCGGGGCGAGCGGAATGGTGACAACTTTGCCGCCCTTGCGGGTGACCACCAGGGTGCGATGTCCGCGTTCGATGCCCAGGGCCTCGACGTCCGCGCCGGTGGCCTCGGAGACCCGAAGCCCGTTGAGAGCCAGCAGCGAGATCAACGCATGCTCCGCAGCAGCCCCCAGGCCGGCAGCGACCAGCAAAGCGCCGAGCTCGTTGCGGTCCAGGCCGGTCGCATGAGATTCGTAGTCCAGCTGGGGTCGGCGTACGTGCGCAGCGGGTGAGTGGTCGAGTAGTTCTTCCTCGACCGCGTACCGGTACAACCCGGCGACCGTGCACAGCCGCCGGGTGATGGTAGCGCGGGCCCGGCCGCGGGCCTCCAGGTCCCGGGCGAAGCCCTCGATCTCGGCGCGGCGGGCGGCGAACAGGCGCAGCCGGTGCTGCTGGCACCAGCTGCGTACTGGCGCAGGTCCAGCTCGTAAGCCTGGCGGGTCAGGCCGCTGTACCCGGCCAGGAACCCGGCTAACGCCAGCCGCTCGGTGTTGCTGAACACCGGCGTCACCGGGACAATGGCAGCGGACGAGATCGTGGTGGCCATGGGTACCTCCGGGAGCTGAAGCTGAGACCCCGGAGCTGGGCCGGCCCAGGCCCCAGCAAGACGATGACACCCCCACCGTAAGCAAGCCGCCGCGGTAACACCAGGTCACCGCTCCGGCCCGCCGCAGCGGTCAGCTTCACCGCACCCGATCGCCGAATCCGGCGTCGGTTGAGGCGCAGACCCCTGATGTTGGTCCCGAGCGCGGATCGGCAGTTATGGGCGGCGGTCGGCGCTGACGATCAGCTTTGGGTAGTGGGGGCATGCCGCCGGACGGGGATCTCAGTCGATCGGCTCGCGATGCACCCACTCGATGAGGTTGTCGGACGCGAGCGCCCGCACGCGCGCGGCGTACCGGGCGAGGTCGGCGTCGTCGAGGAGGTCGCGCCACTGGCCGCTCGTGCCGCGGCTGAAGAACGCGGCGGGATCGATCCAGTGCTCCGGACCGCCGCCGGGGACGGTCGTGTCGGCCCTGCTGCGCATCGACTCGAACGTCGCCGCCTGGACCAGGCGGGGCCATCGGTGCTCGTCGACGTCGATGCCGAGGCGCGCGGCCATCTGCCGCATCTGCCCCTCCAGGTCGGCCTTCAGGTCGTCGTAGTGCAAATACACGACGTCGAGATCGTCGGCGGCGTCCCGGAACGTCTGCAGGTGCTCTACAGTGCGCCGCAGCGACGACCCGACCTGCGTCGACGGCGTCTCGTCGTCGACCCACTGCCAGAAGCGGTCCCGCTCGCCGTCGGGGCGCGGCCGCGGTGGCCGCAATGGTCCGAGCTCGATACCGTCGATCGCGGCCGCCCGTTCGCGTTGGCTGAGGAACGCGCCGATGTCGGTGTTGCCGATATGGTGGTCCATCGACAGCCCCACGTCGCGCGGGTCCCGCCCGACGCAGATGTAGGTGACCGTCGGATCGCTGGGTATCCCGTCGAGCGGCGTGTGGGTCTTGATGAACCGGCGGTGCGTCTGGGCTTCCAGGTCCGCGAACACGTCTGTGCGGGCGCGAGTCACCATGTCGATCCACGGCGAGAGCGTGTCCAACGGGAGCGGGAGCTCCGGTTCCTGCAGTATGAGCAGGGCGCAGATCATCTGCGTCCACGTCGTCCCGCACTTTGGCGGGGTGCTGATGATGATGTCGCCGGGGCGGAGCTCGAAGCCGTCCCAGCGGTTGCTGTCGTACATACTCGCCTCGTAGCGGCGCACGGCCGTCATCCTTGCAGCGGATCCGATCCCGTGAGGCCCAGATGATTCACCGCACGACATCCTGCCGAGGGCTCAAGACTGAGGTTCCGAAGGGCGTCGCGCAACAGTACGTAGCGCAGCACCCGCCCATAATGTCCGATCTCGAACACTCCGCGAGGGCATCATGAAGGCCAGAGGATGAGCGCCGAACGGCGGTTATCTGAAGGCTTCCGGCATCGTGCCTGGTGGGAGCGCGTTTCTGCCGCGTGGACATGTAGCCACTGAGCAGGACATGCGAGACGGCAAAACCCCCAAAAGCAGCAGCGAGAAGGGGATAGACGCAGGTCAGGTAAGTGACATACCTTCGGCTGCGGCGTGGACACCGCTTCAGATAACGTGTCCACGCGGCAGCTCAAACGCACCGGCGGTTACGTCGTGGACACCGGAAAACGGGCTTGAGATAACGCCGGTTCGGCGCGCAGATGAAGTTCTGCACAGCAACGCTCCGCGAGTGCAGGCAGTTCCTGGACGTCGCGACTTTATCATCGTGCGCACCTCCGCTGGCGTTGTGGATCTTGACTAGCGCTTCCTGAAGGTCGCTGGGGATGGGGTCGGCGGCCGAGAGGGTGTGGGGGCGGCCTGGATTTCGATGGTGCGATGACGGCGGACGGTGCGGGCGAACTTGCGGATGGACCAGCCCGTCTGGTTCTCGATCCAGCGCACTGCTAGTGACTCGTGTTCGTTCCGGTGCCTACCATCCAGGCAGCTTCAGCCCGGCGGTCTAGCAGAAGATCCACGACACTTTGCGGATCGATGCCACTGGGATCAACCCAGAGTCCAATGTGCGGCAGGCGATTGAGGCCCCGTTCGATGACCTCCTCAAACTCGTTGACCGGCCGGCCGTCGGCTGCGGCTTGGACCCGGCCGGCGAACGCCGCGGCCTCGGGGTGATCTGAGTCGCCGTAGCGGTCCGCCAGATACGCGGCTTCTTCGGGCAGCCGGTCAATCCCGCGCTGCCGTAGCACCGCCACGGGCGGTCGCAGCACGACGAAGTTGACCGGCCGGCCGCGCAGGACCTCGGTGAGCGACCCGAACCCTTCGCTGATGATCGAGTCAGTCACGATGGCCGTGATTCCGGCATCCGCGAACGCCGCGGCGACCAGGCACGCGTTGCCGATGCGCAGCGCATACTGGACGCCCGCATCGCCAGTCAGGCGCCCGGTGCCGGGGTCGCTGTCACCGGGAACCGGCCACCGGCAGCCAGAGACGATCAGTCGTTGCATCTCGTCGCCGTCGACGTGCGCGGCGGGCGGGAGCCGTCGCGCGAGCAGGCGGGCTGTGGTTGTCTTGCCAGCGCACGCGTTGCCGCATATGACCCAGATCTCGGCGCCTTCGGCTAGCTGACTGGCCGGCTCGGAAGTCATCGGCCAAGTCTCGCGAAGCCGAGCGAAACATACGGAGACACCCGCCCACACTACGGCCTGTGAAGACCCCGGCTCGTGCGCAAAATCCACGCTCCACACAAGCAATGCACCGCTAGGGCAACGCGTCGTCCCGCTAACTCTGTTGCCCGGCAGTGTGCAGGCCCAGTTGACTGGCGCCCATGCTTATCGAGCAATTCGACGCGAAGACCGACGACGACCGGCTGGCAGCCTGCCACGAGATAACTGTGTCTGGGCATGCCGAGGACGACCCGAACGTGCCCGAGGTCACCTGGCGGCGCTTCCAAGCCTGGTGGCGTTACGGATTCGCGAGCGAGCCCGCCGAAACCTGGCTCGCCACCGACGATGACGATCAGCCGATCGGCTGCTACCTGCTATGGCTGCCGGAGAGGGAGAACCGGCAGAACGCATTTATCGCCCTCAGTGTCGCGCGGGCCCGCCGGCGCCAAGGCCTCGGTACGGCGCTGGTCGGGCATGCCGCCGGCCAGGCCGAGCAGGCCGGCCGGACGCTCCTGATGTCGGACACCCGGGTTGGCGCTCCTGGCACCGCATTCGCGCAGGCCCGCGGGGCGCGAGCAGGCATCCAGGAAGTGCGCCGGGTACTCGGCGTCGACGCAGACCTGCTTGCCCGGGTTGCTGGCCTGCGTGCCAGTGCGGAGCAGCATGCCCACGGGTACAGCCTGCGATCTTGGTCCGGGGTGACGCCAGATGGCTTGCTCGAGCAGGCGAGCGGGTTGCACGACGCGATGGAGGACGCCCCGCACGACGCCTCGTTCGAGCCGTTGCGCTGGGACGCCGATCGCCTGCGGAAGGAAGAACAGCAGGACATCGAGGCCGGCATGCGGATCAACTCGGTTGCCGCGCTGGCGAACGCCACCGGCGAGATGGCCGCGCTCACGCAGGTCTACGTCGACCCGGACCAGGCCGACTGGGGCTACCAGGGCCTCACCGCGGTGACCAGGGCACACCGCGGACACCGGCTGGGGATGCTGGTCAAGACCGCGATGCTGCAGCGACTCAGCGAACTCCAACCCCGGATCAGCGCAATCGAGACCGGCAACGCGGCATCCAACCAGTACATGATCGCGGTGAATGAGCAGCTCGGCTTCCGGGTTACTGACACGTTCCAGAACTGGGAGATCGAGATCGCGGCAGCCCGCAAGCTGGCGGGCTAGCGGGCAGATACGCCAGATCCTCCACCGGTCCACCTCGGCGGACCGGCATGGCTGGCGAGCACTTACCGGGCAGCCCCCGCGACGTAGGCGGCGACGATGTAGGTGGCATGCCGGTCCAGGGATGTCCGGGCCCGGTCGTATCTCATGGTGGTACGCGGGTCGGCGTGGGAGGCCGCTTCCTGCACGTCGCGCAGCGGCACCCCGCATCCAGCGCCGCGGTGATAAATGCGTGCCTGAGCGTGTGCGGCCCGACTTTCTTGGTGATCCCAGCCTGCCGGGCGATCCGGCGGACGATCCGCCCAGCGCCATGGCGGTCCAGCCGCCGCCCAGCGGCAGCCAGGAAGATGGGCCCTTCCATGCGCTCGCCGGTCGCCAGATCGATTGCCCGGGCAGTGCGCGGCGCGAGCGGGATGGTGACGACCTTGCCGCCCTTGCGGGTGATCACCAAGGTGCGGTGGCCGCGCTCGATGCCGAGCGCCTCGATGTCGGCGTTCGTGGCTTCGGAGACGCGCAGCCCGTTGAGGGCCAGCAGGGAGATCAGCGCATGCTCGACTGGCGGGCCGAGCCCAGCGGCGACTAGCAGCGCACGGAGCTCGTTAGGGTCCAGGCCGGTGGCGTGGGACTCATAATCCAGGCGGGGCCGCCGCACATGCGCGGCGGGCGAGTGATCGAGTAGTTCTTCCTCGACCGCGTACCGGTAGAACCCGGCGACGGTGCACAGCCGCCGCGTTATGGTGGCCCGGGCGCGGCCGCGGGCTTCCAGATCGCGGCCGAAGAACTCGATGTCCGCGCGGCGGGCCTGGAACAGGCGGAGCTGGTGCTGCTGGCACCAGCTGGCGAACTGCCGCAGGTCCAGCTCGTACGCCTGACGGGTCAGGCCGCTGTAAGCGGCGAGGAACCCGGCTAATGCCAGCCGCTCCGTATTGGTGAAGACGGGCGCGACCGGGACGAGGGCAGCGGACGGGGTCGTGGTGGCCATCGGGCACCTCCGGGGTACGGGCTGAGACCCCGAAGCTGGGCCAGCTGAGGCCCCAGCAAATGACGAGAAGCCCCACGGTAAGACAGCCGCGGCCATCACACCAGGTCACCGCACGCGCGTCACGGATGTGCGCCCGTTGCCAAGCACCGCTCCCGAGCGCCGAATCCGTGCGGCTAGGGCTGTGGGTGACCGCGTTTACGATCGCGCTCAGATCGTCCAGTTCCTTGCGCATTGCCCCAGCGGGGTTCCGCGCTGTGACAGCATTCCTGGCGTTGCCGGTCACTGGCTCGCTGGTGTCCGACGGGCAACTGATACCAGCGCTGGTCACGGTCAGCGGGCACGGGAACGGACGGTTGTCGGCGGGGCGCGGCGGGTGTGACCTTCAGCGGTAAGCGGCGTGGTTCTCACGGCGCGATCTGGCGCGCGCCGCTTCGGTCGAGGATCCGGTGCGGGCCGAGGGTCGCCTTGACGGAGGATGCGTTCAGTACTTGATGCGGAAGTTCCCGATGAGGGTGATCTTGTTGCCGTCGGGATCGGTGATGGCGGACAGCTGCACGTCCTTGTTCACTGTTTCGACCGGTCCTGGGGCTATGCCCCTCCCGGAGAGATCGGCGATGTGCTGATTCAAGTCGTCCACCGCGAAGTTCAACAGGGCTGAACCGGCGCGGCCGGCGTCGAAGGTGACCTGCACCCAGCCGCTGTCGGCCACCCGCCATTCGACGAGGTGGCCCTCCATTGGCAGGTTGTCGGCGGGACGGCCGAAGAAACGCTCGTACCAAGCGTGGGCAGCTTCGAAGTCGGCCACCGGGACGACGGCGAGAACATGATCGATGGACATGGTTTGGTTCCTCCAGGGTCGGGACGGGTCGTTGTTGCCCGGCGGTCAGGCATCTGGCCGGTTCCTCAGCTCTGCGCCTAGGGCGTCGAGCCAGTCGCTGGTTCCCTGCTCCCGCCAGGCCGGCTGCTCGTGGCCGTCGAGGAAGGCCCCGTGCTCGGTGAGGACCAGTCGGGTGCTGTCGCCGTCGGGAGTGAGCTCGACCGTCGTGAGTGACACGGTCACCACGTTCTCCCCTACGGAAAGGGTCGAGGTGTAGGCGATTCGCTGGTCGGCCACGATGTCGTGGTAGTGCGACTCGAACGTCAGGACCTGGCCGTCGGGGTTGCGGCCGCGGTTCACCTCCCGGCCGCCGACGCGGAAGTCGAGTTCGTGCGGGCCGCTCGGGGAGAACCAGCGGGCCTTGGCGGCCGGATCGGCCCACGCCGCGAACACCCGACCGGTAGACGTGTCATAGACGCGCTCAAGGCTGAAGGTGGAATGGATGACACAGCGGTCGGTCATGGTGTGCTCCTTGGCTCTGGCGATTCGGGTGCTCTGGGTGATTCGGGCTGCTCGGCCAGGTAGTCGCCGAGCTGGTCGAGGCGTTGCTCCCACGCCGTGCGCTGGGCGGCGATCCAGTCCTCGGCCAGGCGCAATGCCTCGGGGTCTATGCGGCAGGTGCGGACCCTGCCGGTCTTCTCGGATCGGACCAGGCTGGACGCCTCAAGCACGCCGAGGTGTTGCATCACCGCGGGCAGCGACATGGCCAGGGGCTGCGCGAGATCACTCACTGAGGCTGGACCGCGGATCAGGCGCTCGACCAGGTTCCGCCGCGTCGGGTCGGCGAGCGCCTGGAACACTCGGTCAAGCGTCCCAGAATAGTTAAGCATATGCCTAAGTATAGGTTTTCGGGGCGCTGACAGTCAAGTGATGTGTTAACTATCGCTCAGTAGCTGACGAGGCGAACGTCCGCGGCGAGCACGATTGCGCTGCGCATCTTTTCCGGCCTGGCCTGTCCCGCGCGGTTCCTGGTAGCACAGTTTCGCTTCGTCCCACGCCGTGACTTCCAGACCTGAATGACGCGGTTCGCCCGCGCTCTGTGGCGCTATCCGGTGGGTGCCCGGCTCACTGGCGCGGGCACCCACATGCGCCGGGCCAGATGCACTCGACGGAGCAGCGCGACGTGGGCGGCCGGAGACTAGCGGCGAGATTCCGCTGCGCCGGTGATTCGCCGTGCCACAGCGCTCGCCGGCGTAATCGACCGAGCCTTATCGCCGGCCACGAACCCGAGGCTAACGCGCACATAACTTCCCATTCTGCGGCGACGGACGCCGTCACTTGATGGACCACGAAACCGCGTCTAACGGCGGGTAGGCGCGCGCATGACCAGCGATCCGGTAGGACTCGTCAACGCCCGGAGTGGCCGAGCCGCGTTGCATGAATATTCATGACCGTCCGGCGTGCCCGACCCTCGCTCATGCCGCGGGTCGCGTGCCATAGTGCGTGTCACAGTGGGGTGAGGATCATGAGTATCTCATCGCGGTCGTCACCTGGGGCAAGCCGGAGCGCACCGGGCCAACGGCCAGTCATTGTCCAGCCGAGCCGGGTGTAGAAGTGCTCCAGGCCGGTCCCGCCGCGTACGGCGAGGCGAAGTTGCTCCAGGCCCATCTCAGATCGCGCGACCTGGCTGGCGTGCACCATCAGGGCACTTCCGATCCCCTGGCCGCGGGAAGAAGGAAGGCTCTGGAGATGGCTGATGGTGCCCCAATGGGCGATGAGCGGGCTCGGATTGCGCTGGATGTGCACCCAGCCGGCCAAGGTATCGCCGGTCCGCGCGGTGAGGAGCCGGCTGCATTCAGGGCTGAGGCCAGCGAAGAGCTTGTCAGCGACCGGTGCGACGTGGGTGATATCGACAGGAAGAAATGGGAACCCGACCGCACCTCCAGCGTTGCTCACCAGGATCCAGCATTCGATAAGTTCCCGTCTCAGGCCAGGGGTGACCTGCTCCGGGCTGGTTATCTGGCTCATCAACGGATCAATACGCTCGCCCACCCAGGAAGTCTGCCAGGCCGCCACGTCAAGCTGCAGGTACCGTCCGCATTTGCCGAGTGGTGTGCCTTCGGTCAGCGGTCTTCTCGGTGGGGTGAGTTGCCCGCGAGTCGCCTTCGGGCTGCCTCGCATCGCGGGACTGACGGCCTTGCCGGGTCGCCTGATGTGTTGCCCTCGCCGTTCGAGGTTGTCCGTCCTATGGGTGTCTCAGCTCGGCCCGCGGGCCTGTCGCCGCCGCCCGCGTAGCCGATCGCTGAGCTCGCGGGCAATCTCCCGGTCGGCGTCCCGCTGGGCGATTGCCTGCCGCTTGTCGAAGGACCGCCGGCCGCGCGCCAGGGCGATCTCCGCCTTTGCCCAGCCGTCCTGGAAGTACAGCGACAGCGGCACGAGGGTGACGCCGGCCTCGCCCAGCCTCGCGATGATCTTGTCGATCTCGCTGCGGTGCATGAGCAGCTTGCGGCTCCGCCGGGGCTGGCCGAGGGCGCGGGTGCCGTGGCGGCCGTACGCGTGCTCGGGGATGTGCAGCCCGTGGAGCATCAGCTCGCCGTCGTGCTCGTGGACGAACGCTCCGGCCAGCGATGCGTGGCCGGCGCGCAGGGACTTCACCTCGCTGCCGACCAGGACTATCCCGGCCTCATACGTCTTGAGAATCGCGTAGTCACGCCGGGCCCGCCTATTGGAGGCGATGGACCTGCGGCCTGGTTGCCTGGACGCGGTAACCGTGACCTCCTCGTCAATCCCGTCGGTCCGCTCGGCGGCGCCGGGCACCCTGCGGCCCTGGCCGACATGGGAACGGTACCGGGCGAGCGGCCCGGCGAGGTGCCCCACCACGGTGATGATCTCGCCGGTTAACCGGCACGGGCTGAGGCTGCGCGCGCTTCGCCGCCAGCGCGCCTGGCGGCAACCTGACGTGACCGACGAGCACGTGACGGATCTTGGCCACCGGGTAAATGCGTTGCCGCCTGTGAGCGTGCAGTCCTACCGCGGCCGCGCCGCGCGGCAAGGAATGTCCGCTGTATCAGGAAGGAGGAGCCCGCGATGTTCGCTCATCGTCAGACGCCTCCAAGTGTTGCTCTCTAGCAATCCTGGAGACGCACTGCGGTGCCTTCTAACCAGGACGAGGCGCGGCAGAAGGCGGACTGAACAAGACCTAACTCGGTGTCCGCTCCTGCAGGTTGGGATACCAAAGCAGCGCCGATCGACGTTGCCAGGGAGAGGGTCAGCGAGGCCTGGGCAGGGGCAACAACTGTGGGCCGTGTGGCCGCTGGAGCCCCACAGCGGCGAAACCGCCGAGAATCACTGTTCTTGCAGAAAGGCTCACGCGCTGCATTCCGGCGTAGGCGTCCACAGACTGTGCGTAACTTGTCAACACCCCTGGTCATAGGTATGACGGTGTCCACAGCTGTGTGGGGGAGGCTCGCTTCGTGACCAGCCATCGCACGATGATCCGTTCTGTTACACGGCCGCTGGACCGTGGCGCTGCGAGGTGCAGTAATGCAGTAGTTACTGCATTACTGCAGCCGAGAGAACGAGGCGGCGCACGGTTCGCTGCGTTTGCCTCGAGTAGCCTGCTCCTCGCCTGCACGGGCCTGTTTCCATGCGGGTCACCACCACCCCGAGGAGACGTCCCGCAGTGTTAACCCACAGTTCTCGCCAGTGCACCGCGTGCCAACGTTGCCTGCACGGCTACCCAACCCCGTCAGACGCTGCGATACTGCCCAGGTGAGGGGGCTGAGAGTCGCCCTGGCTAACCTCAAGCCGGGCACGGGCAAGACCACGTCAGCGGTCTGGCTGGCCCATGTTTTTGCGCAAGCCGGGAACAGCGTGCTCCTGGTCGACGCTGACCCCTCCGGCAGTGCTCTGGAATGGTCCGATCTCGCGTATATGGACCCGCGGCTAACGCCGTCGGAGGCGGCGTTCCCGTTCCGCATCGTGGCTCTGCCCTCCCGCGAACTGCACCGCCGGGTGCCCGAGATCGCCCAGGCTGATGACGTGGTGATCATCGACACCCCACAACTGGAGGACCACCCAGGCATCGCCCGGTCGGCGCTGCGGTATGCCGATGAGATCCTGATCCCGTGTGCACCGAGCCCCATAGAGATCAACCGCACCACACCAGTGCGCGACGAGATCAACGAAATCAGCGCGGTGCGTGATAGGCCTGTCCGCTCAGCCGTGCTACTGAACCGCTGCATCGCACGGGCGCACTCTACAAACGACGCCCGACAGGCGCTAGAGCGGCTCGGTTATGACGTGCTGGAGACCGCAGTACCCCGGCTAGAGGTCTACGCTCAGAGCTTCGGCATGCCCATTAGACATCCCGGCCGTGATGTCTGGCACGACGTGGCCCGCGAACTCATCGACCGGTGCCTTCCCCTCCACGCAGCGCGGATATGAGCACACAGCGGGAGCAGCGCCAGGCGCAGATGACAGCAGCCGCTGCGAGGCGTGCAGAACCTGATGCACGACCGCCAGGCCGGACTGCGATCCGGTCGAAACCAGTCAGGATTACCCTGGACCTGAGCCCCGAACTCTATCGACAGCTAACCCAGTGGGCCGCTTCGGCCGCGATAGCGCTCGATGTGCCCCGGGTGGCCCTGGCGGACGCTGTACGCGCGATGATCCGGGCCACGGCCGAGACTCCCGACAAAGCTCTCGAGCTATTGCGTCACGAGCGAGAGCAGTAATGCACCTAGCGCCGGGTGATCAGCGGCCAGTAACGGAGCCAGAGGGACCAGCAAGCCCCTAGGAAACTGCATCCGTCCTGGCCGCCGAGCGATCAGGCATAAGGGCGGGCGCTCCGTTGCGGCGCTCTGCCCGGCATGGTCCGAAGGGAAACGGCGTGTCGAGCCTGGACCGGTCGGCCGGGTTGCACCCTTCTTGCGCCTTATGGAGCGGACGGCGAGACTGGCTTGGCCGGTCTGGCGCGCCTAGCCCGGGCCGCGCGGAATCAACGACCGGCGCATTGTGGATGGGGAATCGGGCATGCGGTACGCATTGGGCGCTGGGGCGGCTCTGCTCGCGGCAATGTCAACTGCGGTCGGCTGTAGCAATAACGTCGGGGCTCCGACAGTCGTTGGAAAAGCGAGCGGCATGCTCCTCTTTGGCGGACCCGGACCAGTCCGGCCGGTGCCGGGCCAGGTGGTAGCCGTCAACTCTGCGGGAACGCAGTCTCAGGTGAGCGTGGAAGACGACGGCCGATTCAGCCTGTCTCTGCCGCCCGGCAGCTATCAGCTCAGCGGGTCCAGCCCCAAGGTAACGCTGAACGGATCCCCCGTGCAGTGCAGCGCGGCCCGCCCGGTGCGGATCACCGCCCACCGGATCACGCGGGGCATCAAGGTCACCTGCTCACTCATCTAGCACGGCGGTGATTCGAGCGGATTGCGGTCAACGGTCAGATTCAAACCATCACCCCACAGTCGGCTGGATGCCCTGTGAGCGTCCGGAAGCGCGCGCCGCGAACCTTGGCCACCTTTCGGTCAGGTGTCAGGCGGCCGAAGGCTGCACTTCGATTTGGTATCGGCCCGCGCACAGTCCTAGCCTGAGCGGTCAGCGGTTACCCGCCGGGATGCGATGCATGCGGCGTAGCAATACGGCGCGCAGCAAGGAGTGGCGGTGCAGTACGTGATCGCGTCAGGTGGCTGATGAAGCGAATTGCCAAAGCCCAACTCCGCAATGGGCGGCTGATCGTGTCGAGCTGGTCTGCCACGGAGGGCAGATTTCCAGCTGTCATCCAGGATGACTGGGCCGGGGCTGCTGATGGTCCGGTCGGCGATGAGGTCTGCGGGGCCCTCGTCCGCTCGGCGCTGGCCGCATCCCGTGACGGGGTGCCCTACCCCGATTTTCGGAACGACCCGGAGCCTGGGCGCCGCCGCAAGATGCTGTTCAAGCTAGCGGGCGTTAAATCGGAGACGGACTTCGCCACAGGCATGAGATCGGTGTCGATTGACTGGAACGACACTGATCCGGAAATGAGGATCACGCCCTATCGGAACGGGGGCCGCCGAGACGGCTTCACGCAAATGCTGGACGAGGCGTTCACGGTGGATGCGAATGCGAATGATGCCGTCCTGGGCGCGGCCGTCCGCCGTGCCATGGCAGTGGCCACGGACGGCACGTGAACGTGCGGACCTGCCTCGCGGCACCGCTGGTGCGCGCGAGGCCCGACTAAGCCGGCTCGCGTGGAAACCTGATGTTGTGCTATCTGGAACTGTTACGAACACGAGCGTCGGGATCATGGGAGCCTGCCGGACCTGGCGAGACAGATCTGGTGGCTCGTGCCGCCAGGCGGCAATCTCGACCTGGCCGTCCTCGGCCCGAACCACGTGATAGTCCAAGACGCTGGCCCAGAATCTGGCCAGCGCTAGCGGGTCGCGGCAATCGACAACGATCTCGGTAAGTCTGGCGGTCATGAGTCGCTATGCAGATTAGCGTTCATCGTGCAGCACATCCTTTACGGGCGCGCCAGTTGTGACCTTGGCAACGCTATCGGGCGCGAACCGTTGGAGCGCAGCCGACGTCGCGTAGACCGCCGCCCCTTGCAAACGTCGCCTGAGCGGCTGGAAGAAGGAATGAGCTAAGCCTCGCGCGCTGGGCCACTGCGGTTTTGCGTAACGGTCTCGGCCGGTACCAGGAGGCATTCGACGCCGCGAGCGAGCACTCCAGCAGGACCCGACCGAACTGTGGTTCTCCCCATGGGCCACGGTCGAGTTGATCGGGGCCTCGAGCCGCATCGGCAGGAAACGGCGACGAGACCGGCGTTGGAACGCTTGGCCGCGGGCACGTCAGCCAGTGGCACCGACTGGGCCTGCGGGTATATCGCGACACTTGACCTGCAGGCGAAAGCCATCGTGGAGAAGCCAGCCCGCCAGCCGTTTGCCGATCGTCAACCGCAGGAGGAGAGAATGCAAAGTCCGATCGAGGTGGTACGCAGATTCTGTGCTGCATGGTCCGAGAACAGGGCAGCGCGCGAACTCGCGGAATTCTTCACCGACGACGCCGTCTACCACAACATTCCACTGAAGCCGGTCCACGGGAGACATGACATCGAAAACACGATCGCCACGTTTATCCGCCCGGGTCGGCCAGGTATCGAAAGCATCGACTTCCGGGTCATCAACATCGCAGCCAACGGTCCGGTCGTGATGACCGAGCGAGTTGATGTCTTCACGCTCCCAGGCAGGTCGTTCGAGCTGCCCGTCATGGGAACTTTCGAAATCAGTGACGGCAAGATCAAGGCCTGGCGGGACTACTTCGACGTCAACCAGTTCACCACTCGGATGGGATAGCCCGCGACCAGGTGAGTCGCCGGCTGCCCGACGCCTGACCTCTTACGTTTCGGAGGTATCTTGCGACGGGGGCTAGCTCGGGCAGCCCGCCACGCCGGGCAGCCCGGTTCCAATTACGTTTGCCCGCCGGCGCCGGGCTGCCGCAGGCCACCTGCGCCGAGGGCGAGCCGGTCTGCCAGGCCGGTTCTGTGCGACTAGTTAGCCGGAGGTAGCCGCCCGAGCTAGGGCGATCGCGTGGTCGACCGGCTGGCCTTCGAAGCGCCCATGCCCTCGGTCATGTCGGTCTCGACGAAGCTGACGTGGACGCCAGCCACCAGGGGCGGCGCGCATAACGCTGGGTAGGCGCGTTTCGTCATGGACTCGTGCCGTCGATTCCTACCTATGGTGCCTAGCCATCTTGCGTGCGCGCCGCATAAAAGTGCGCGCGCACCCTGTCTAGCAACGCGCGCACATTCGGCGAACAGCAGTGTCCCAGTCGCGTCGGACGGCGGCTCGCAGCGCCCGGTCAGCGGCGCTGGTACACCAAGCGGACTTTGCCATCTGCGATGGCGTAGTCGGTGAGGCGGAGATTGATGGTCGGGTGCTCGCCGGGGAAAAGAGACCGTCCGCCTCCCAGCAAGACGGGGACAATGCTCACGGTGAGCACATCGACGGCGCCGGCGGCAACGAACGAGTGCACCAGTAGTCCGCCTCCGAAGACGAAGCAGTGCTGGCCCCGCTCACGCGCTGCCGTCACCTCGCCGACCACGTCGTCGCAGAACTCGATCCCAGGGGAGGTGTCGCAGCGGCCGGGCGCGTCCGAGGTAGCAACAATTACCTGTTTGCCGAGCGTCACGTAGTCCTCGGATTGTCCTTGCTCGTAGCAGCGGCGCCCCATGACGACGATGTCGACGTCTTCAAGGAAGTCATCGAACGGCAACTGGTGTGCCGTGTCGAGCCCGGGGCTAGGTACTGGAACGATCCAGCCGAAGCCACCGTCGTGGTCGGCTATGTAACCGTCCAGACTCATGGCCAGACGAACGCTGATTGCGCCCCGCGTGCTGGTCATGCTGCAACCGTAATCGCGGACACAGTGAGCGCTGCTGACCCTCATGCTTGCACGCACTGTCATGGCCGCGCTCAGGACAGCTGGTTGGGATGTCGTGACCGTGTCGTGGTCGCGACACACCTGGGAAGGCCTGATGTGGCGGGAATGGTTCCCTTGATGCGAGCGACAGCAATCTCTGAGCCGGAGGTCTGCGTCGGGGAACCAGCTAGAGAAGGGCGGCCCATGCCGAACTGGGCGGAGCAGGTGACAGCGATCGCGACCACGGTCAGCGCTGTCGGGCTGGTAGGCGCTATCGGCGCGGTGGTCTTCGCCGCTCGGCAAGCGCGCGAAGCTCGCATGGGTCGCCAGGCCGCGACCGCGGTCGAGTTCTTCCGGCGCTGGGACGAAGGCCCGCTGGTGGAGTCCCGTCGCCTGGTGCCACAGTTCGAGACGCCAGAGGCGCTGCGGGACGCCATGACGCGATTCATTGCCGAGAACTCGGTGAATGCCTATGTCCTGTACCGGGAGCTCGACTTTTTCGAGCAGCTCGGCGCGCTTGAAGAGCACGGCGGCTTTGATTTAGAGCTGATCAGGACCCTGCTCGGCCGCCGCCTGATCGACCGGTGGGAGATGTGGCGGCCATCGATCGACGTGATCGGCAGGGATGCCTACCCGATGTTCGAACATCTGGCGGTCAAGATGCGCGCTGTCGTTTGAGTTCCGCGCCCGGTCACCGTGACGTCGGCTGACCCGGCCATCGAAGCAGGCGCCCGGCGGTGCCCTGACGGTCGGGCGCATCCGCCTGCCACACGTCGCCAGGCAACTTCTATGCCGCGACGGGCGCGAGTTGCGGCTGCGGCAGTGCGCTGCCGCAGCAGGAGCGGCCAGCAGATCGGCGTTTCGCACAGCACGGGGCCGAGCGTCCGCCGATCAAGATTGGAGGTCAGCCTACCGTGATCAGGACGTGTGGGTTGTCCGCTGGGTTCAGCCACCCGAGCACGGCATCAAGCTCCGCATTGGGCAGCGCGACGCAGCCTTCGGTGTACCCGACTGCCATGTCGTCATGGAGGAAGATGCCGGCGCCGTTGTCCGGCGGGCTGGGCATCTTGATGTCGATGAAGTGCTGGTAGGGCTGAATCTCGGTCCAGAGGGCCTCGGAGTCGTGGCCGTATGGCGGGGTGATGCCGCAGGGCACCTGCTGGAACGTGTCATAGACCGGGCTGCCGGGCTGCTCGTCCCACCAGTCACCGCAAACCAGGTGGTGGTAGGGGTAGCGGGTGGTCGGGCTCAACGTCGAGTTGCCGTAGACGGTCGTGCCGAACGGGAACAGGCCGGTGGGGGTGGCCCAGTCGCCGGGTACGCGCTGGGAGATGGGTAGCAAGCCACCGTGACCGGTCTGGGCCCGGAAGGGCTGCGCGGGCTGCCGGGCGAATGACACCGGGCGCCAGCAACCGTTGACTCTTCTGGACCAGGCCACAAAAGTCCCGGACCGGCTCGCCGCCGAGCGGGCGACGACGGTAACCAGTTGGGCACCACCTCCGGTGTCGGCAACCCGGTCCGGGTCGATGCCGTAGGTCGCCGCCGGGTACTGGCGGCAGCGCGACACTGCGGCCGGGTCGGTGACTGGAGGGGCCGTCACCGGCGGTGGAAGGGCGGCGGCATGAAACGACGCCGCAGCCGAAGCCATCGGCGGCGCGGTAGCGGCCGGTGGAATCGAAAGCGCCGATGTGCCGCACGCCGTGCACACGCAGGTCAGCAGCAAGCAGCTCACAGCGAGAAGAGACTTCGCTCCCACCCTCAGAGAATGCCGCGGATCTTCGATGAAAGGGCCTCAATGCCCTTAACTGCTTCGATAACCCGTGGGATCTCAGAGATCGAAGCGAAGCTTCGACGCCCTCTACGCCGCTCGTTCTTCAGCCAATCGGTACGTGCGCCATAGGGAAGGGCGATCAAGAAGCTGTCATCATGCTGGACCGCGACGGCGGGCGTCTGGTGCGGCCCGATCGTCGCCCGAGATGGCGGGCGACTGAGTTGTTGGAGCCTTCCTTGGCAGCCGACCTGAGGGCATGGCCACAGTGCCTCTGCTGCCGCAATCCTCAGTTCGGCTATGCCGTCGAGCCATTCTCGTCCTCCTTTACCTATTGACTTCTTCGGGCGTGGTGGTACACCGAGAAGCAGCGCAGCCGCGTTTGCGCTGGTAATGCCGGTCTTCCATTCCCAGGGAGTTCACTGGAAAGGCCGTTGAGGGGCCGCTGCCTAAGGCCCTTCCCGGCATCCGCCTTCTCGGCTTCGGCTGTTTCATACCTCAAAGGAGACAGATCATGAGGAAGCGGATGCGTCCAGCGTTAGGGCGGGCGGGCAAGACTGGCAACGCGCCGGCAGCCCAGGTCCGGATCCGATCCGGGCGCCGCCGCGCAGCCATCGCACTGACTGCGGTTCCCGTGGCCCTGGCGGTAGTTCTGGCTATGGCCGGGCCGGCGAGCGCCGGCAGGAGCGAGCGGGCTGCGGACCGCGCGGCGATCACCGCGCGGAGTGCAGTGCATAAGAAGCGGAGCCCGGTCAAGCGGGCGCGGATCGTGGATGCTGCGAAGCTGCCGCCACCGCAGAAAGGGAAGGTGGAGAAGGAGCCTAAGGAAACTATGCCGCGGCAGTTGAAACCGCGCACCACCGGGATCATCCAGCTGGTTCAGGGTAAGGGATCGGCGGTCGGCCCCGTGTCGCCTGCGCGCCCGGCCTTCACGCTGGGGGTATCAGTGGGCGGCTTGCAGCGGAACGGGACAGAGCCGCCGGATACGCAGGTAGCCGTGGGCGGTTCGAAAGGCCAGTGGATCGTGGAATTCGTGAACCGCGGCGCACTTGTGCTCAACCGTGGAGGTACGGTGCTGGGCACCTTCGACCTGGGCGCCCTGTTCTACGGTGTTCCCGGAATCGGCGGCGATCCGAAGATCGTCTACGATCCGGCCAGCGGCGATTTCTTCGCGTCCTACTTGCGCTTCAGCGATAACGGCTCCGGTCCGAGCACCGTCAGCCTCGGGGTAGCCAGCAATCCGCTCGGCACGTGGGTGATCTACACGGTCAGCGCCGAGGGAATCCTGCAGGACCAGCCGAAGCTCGGGTTCAGCTCTAACAAGATCGTCATGAGCTGGAACCAGAACGGCAACGGGGGCCCGGAGCAATACAAAGTCATCCAGAAGGCCGGGATCGTGGCGCACGCTGCGTCTGTTCCGGGCGTCATCTGGGGTCCGGATAGCTCGCGGCTGAACGTCATTCCTGCCGTGCAGCTAACTCCGGGTAACACGGCCTACGCCATCTACCACCCCTACAACGGCACCAAGGTCGGCGTGATGTCGTTCACCGGGGTCCCGGGCATCAGCCCGGTCAGCGTCACCGAGACCGACCGATCGGTTGCCCGTACAACATCTCCGCCCGCTGCATCCCAGCCGGGGGCAGGGAGCCCGAAGCTCGATACCGGCGATGACCGGCTGGAGTCCGCGGTGTGGAGCAACGGTAACCTATGGGCGGGAGGCAACGACTCCTGCAGGTACCGGACAGATACCGCTGCCCGCTCCTGCCTGCGCATCATCCACATCTCCACGGCAACCATGACGGTGCGGCAGGATGTCGACATCACGATGGTTGGCGGCGACGTCATGTACCCGGCAGTGATGATCGACAGCCAGGGTGACTTCTGGGTCGCGTTCTCGTCTAGCTCTGCCACTCAGTACTCCTCTTCCGAAGTTGCTGAGGCGCCGGGCGGTACGATCGGCGCCACCATCGGCGGGATCATCTACCGGACCGGGTCGGGCCCCATCAGCTACAGCAGCTGCACCAAGCCGCCGGTCAGGCAGCGCTTCGGCGACTACTCCGGCGCCGCGGACGATCCAGCCGAGTCCGGGATCTGGGCGGCCACCGAATGGGGCGCTCCGTCAGCGAAAGTTCAGTGCTCCTGGGCCACCCAGGTAGCACAGTTCCGGCCATAACCCGCTAGGTGAGCAGGGCCACGGCGCGGTGCCGCGATTGCTCCTTGCCCGCTCTCCCCGGGCGCGCTCCGGCCGCCCGGAGGAGCAGCGTGCACCGCGCAGGGATCCGCCCGTTGACCCGACTCTAGGGGTTTGCCGTCGAGAGACTAAGGCCACAGTGCCTCGACTGCGGAGGGCAATCCCTCCGCCGCGCCGCCGGGCCGAGCCTCGCCAGCTGGAGGATGTAACCAGGGACAATCGAGAGGAACGTGGCCGCCAGCTCCTCGGCCGAGACCTGGCGCGGCAGTTTTGCTGAACCTCAACACCACCCTCGTCATCTCAGCACCCCGCGACGGCGCTAAACCACGGTTCGATGGGTGTGCTCTCTTGGGCTGACATCCGACGACAGACTGCGTGGCCGCGCTGCCTTGCGGCATCATTCACTCCGTGCGCCTGCCACGGACGAAATCGCGGTCCTGATGACACCTCCGGAAATGCCTCCGGTGTTTGTCACCGGAGCGACCGGCCGGATTGGGCGCGCCGTCGTCGACCTGCTGGTAGACGCAGGCGTACCCGTGCGCGCTCTCACGCGCCGCTCCGCGGCGGCGGCGGCGCTGCCAGCGAACATCGAAGTCGTCACCGGTGACCTCACCGTGCCCGAATCGCTCGACGTGGCGCTGCAAGGCGTTAGTGCTGTCTTCCTCGTCTGGGCCGCCCCGCCGGCAACTGCTCCGGCAGTTGTCCAGCGTCTGGCAACCTACGCGCGGCGTGTCGTCTTTCTGTCATCACCGCACCAGACCCCGCACCCCTTCTTCCAGCAGCCGAATCCCATGGCGGTGATGCACGCCGATATTGAGCGGCTGATCGCCGCCTCCGGGATTGAGCCCACGATCATCCGGCCGGGGATGTTCGCGTCGAACGTGGTGCCCTGGTGGGCGACCGCGATCCGCGCAGACGGTGTCGTCCGCTGGCCCTACGGCGCTGCCGAGACGGCGCCCGTCGATGACCGCGACGTGGCAGCCGTCGCGGCGCGGACCCTGTACGAGGACGGACATGCAGGTGGCGACTACGTCCTCACCGGCCCGGAGTCACTGAGTCAGGCGCAGCAGGTGAGCATCATCGGTGAGGTCCTGGGACGCCGCATCGAGTTCGAGGAACTGTCGCCGGACGAGTTCCGGCAAGAGACCGAGGGAAGCTGGCCGCGCCCGGTCGTGGACATGCTGCTCGACGCCTGGGGCGCAACGATCGGCAGGCCGACGTTCATCAGCTCGGCGGTGTCCGACATCCTCGGATCGCCGACGCGATCGTTCCGTCAGTGGGCCGCCGATCACGCCGCCGCGTTCACGGATGGCCGCTACGTTGAATAGCTGAGGAACCACTTGGTCGGCGTCATCGCCCCGCTGACCTTGTAACAGACCACATCGCGGACGGTCACGATGCCGGGCCCCGCCGGCGCGAGAATCGTCGCCCACGTCGTGTTGAGGTTGCAGACTCGCACGGTGGTTGACGCAGCTGTGACGAACACCGTATTCGGCAGGACTCCGACCCGCGGCAGGCTGACCAGCCACTCGCCACCGCCAGATCGCTGGATCTTGTTCACTCCACCGTTGCTGTTGACGTTGATCGCAGGCGGCGCGGGCGCATACGGACCGGGCACCAGCGGCTTGGTGTTGAGCGTGTAAGCAAAGAGCTTCGGCTTACCCCCCGTGATCGCGCGGCCGCGCTGGTAGCTGAGGTCCCAGCCGGTCTTAAGCGGCTTGCCCGAGAAGCCGTAGCAGCGAACGATGATCGTCTGGCCCGAAGCCGACCAGGTCTGGCCGCCGACGTCGCATATGGCGGGCTTGGTCCGGTTGACCGCCGTTACCTGAATGCCGCCGGCGTGCGTCGTCGGGCTGGGTCCGGGCAGCCTGACCCGCCAGACCCCGGTGCTGACGTTGGTCACAGTGTCCGAGAGCCCGGTCGAGTTGTACGACGAGACAATGGCAGTGCCGCTGTCGTGCACGTATGCGTACTGCAGGCCGCCGGGCAGCTTGCCGGAGCTGGTGGTGAACAGCACGGTGAACGGCATGAATGTCGGGACGCCGCCCTTGCGGTAGCAGCGCACGACGACGACTTCGTTGCCACCGGTCGGACCCCACCGCTGCGCCTGGCACCAGGCGAGCTTGTCAAAAACCGCCGTTACGTGGACGATGCCCTGCTTGAAGGACCCGATGTTCGGGAAGGTGACGGCGACCTGGCCGACCGCACCGGGGGCCGAGGTCGGCGTCGGCGAAGGAACGCTTTCCTTCCAGTGCGTCGCGTCGACAGGGCCGGCCACGGCCGGCTTCAGGACGAGCGCGTAAGCCCACGCATCCGGTGTCGCCGCCTGCGCCGTTCCGGCAGTGGAAGCAACCGCCACTCCGCAGCCCAGGATTGCTAGTGAGAGGGTTGCCGTGAGCCTTCGGGGGAGTCGTCGAGAGCCAAACATCTGCCGCTCCTTCGCGCGGGGGTTTATTGCTCCCGGACCGGGAACCATTCGCCCACGCTGATAGTAACGGCCTGGTCATGCCCCGGCTAGCCTGCAGAATGACGCGGCTGCCCAGCCCCAGACGGCGGCGGATCATCGCGCGCTGCAGGGTCCGGGAAAGGCGATCCATTCCCGGACCCCCGGCGGGCGCGATGAGACCCCCCGCTGTTACGGCATGGCGACGCTACCGTCGACCTGCTGGCGGGCTGGCGGGACTTGGCCCCAGGGCCCGGTCTCATGCCACAGGTTGCCGTTCGTGCCGAGCACGTACGCCTCGGTGGCGCTGAGTGCCCGGAACGCGGCGACGTTGCCGTCGACCTGCTGGCGGCCTGGCGGGACGTGGCCCCAGGGCCCGGTCTCGAGCCAGAGCTTGCCGTCGCTGCCGAGAACATACGCCTCGGTGGAGTTGATGGCCTGGAACGCCGCGACGTCGCCGTCGACCTGCTGGCGGGCTGGCGGGACGTGGCCCCACGGCCCGGTCTCATGCCACAGATTGCCGTTACTGCCTAGGACGAACACCTCCGTGAGGCTGAGCGCCTGGAAGGCAATGACGCTGCCGTCGACCTGCTGGCGGGCCGGCGGGACGCTGCCCCACGGCCCGGTCTCGAGCCACAGGTTGCCGTATAGTTCTCAGAGCTGTAGTTCCCGCTCACAGCGGGCGAGCCGCCGTGCCATGCGCTCGGCGACGTCGGCGTGTGGCCTGACGGCAAGTGCTTGACGGAGCACGTGAGCCGCTTCGCTGTATTCGCCCCGCTTGGCGAGCCAGATGCTCAGCTTTTCCGCAACCTTCTCGTCTGTGCTGCCTGCCGAGACTGCGCGCAGCCACAACTCCACGGCCGTGCCGATGTCGCCAGCCTTCTCCGCATCCAGGCCCGCCCTTCCAGCCAGTGTCGCCAAGGTGGCATTGTCGCCGTGAGCTTCAGCAAGCACGAGCAGTTGCTGGCGCAGGAGCTCGCCGGCTTCTGGGTTCATCCGGCCCAGCCGGTCGTGGCCGTGCGAAACGATGAGAAGTTCCCTGAGGACTCCAGGCCTGGTCCCGAACGGCACCCGTGCGAATAGCTCGACCAGGGTTGGCACGTCCGGAGTGATCGATGCCATCTCGACGAGCTCCGACCAGGCCTCGGCATTGCCGCGCTCCCAGAACAGCGCCTCGACAAAGGCAGCGAGCGCGTCGCCGCGTCGGCGCCTCTGGTAGCGGACCGAGCGGCCGACATTCAGCCATGCCGCCGAAATAAGCGGGTCACCTGCCTGTCCGAACCGGTCAGCAAGACGCCGGAAGATGGCTTCGATCTTCGGCCACGCTCGCGGATCACGGTCATAACCCGCATCGATCTCCGCCCGCTGCTTCTCCGCGGCCACGAGGTCCGACCGCGCCTGCCGGTCTGTCCCGGTAAGCCGCGGCTGAGGCTCGTCCAGCATGCGAAGAAGCTCGGAAAGTACGACGTCCCGCCTCGGGACAGCGCCGAAAACCTCAGGCCTTAAGCCGAGAGGGAACGGGTCGAGCCAACCTGCTACGCGAGGGGTGCCTTCGTTCGACCGCCGGATCTCCGCGGGGCACGACACGAACTGCCCCCGGTACGTGCGGCCGAAGGCAACGAGCGCTGGCTGCACCCGCAGGGCCGTGTCGCGGGGCAGGAAACCGACATGCTCGTCAGCCACGTACACGGCCACGGCATGACGGTCGTGCGGGTTGTCCGGCTCCGGCACTAGCACTGCGGTCAACGGAGATCCAGGGCTGCTGCGGGTCACTGCCCTCTCGATAGCCTCGCGATGGAAGGACCCGCCAACTACCCGGACTTCAACGGGCCCCGGCAGAAAGGCCGGCAGCGCATCGCTGACGCCTCCCGGCGGCCCGTCCCCTCTTCGCCTGAACAGCACTTCGATATCCCTCAGCTCAGCCGTCATCTCGATGGACCGACCGTGCAACGAAATCTTGAGCACCGTGTTGACGCGCAGTTTCGCACTTCGGTGTACAAGGGCTGGTCGTGGCCGACGGTGGGGAGAGCGTGAACCACGACGGCTGCTGTGACGAAGAGCGGAACGACGCAGGTCAGAACGGCGGGGGATCGTCGTGCGCGCCGGGAATCGTCGCGAACGGGTCCGACGGCGCGGCAGGCCCGTCATCCACGCCCGCCCAGACGCCCTGCTCACTCGGCCGGGTGGCCCACGCGGGGAACGGGAAGTCAACCGCCAGCGGCACGGGAATGTCCGGCTGGGCGACGAACATGGTGCCCGGCTTGGCGATCATCGCCCGCGCGCGCTGAGCAGGGGGCAGGAACCCGTACTCCGGCCGCTCCGCCTCCGCCGCGTCCAGCCGCCCCGCGACCCGGATGGCGCAGTTGGCCAGGATCCGGCGTTCCACTTCCGAGGCGGTCTGCTGAGCGCCGATGAGGATCACGCCGAGCGATCGGCCGCGCTCGGCAACGTCGAGGAGGATCTGCTTGATCGGGCTGTCGCCCTCGCGCGGCGCGTACTTGTTGAGCTCGTCGAGCACGACGAACATCAGCGGCCGTGCGGTGCCCTGGCGCTCCTTGCGGGCGAATTCGCCCCGTAGCGTGACGCCGACGACGAACCGCTGCGCCCGGTCCGGCAGGTTGTGCAGGTCGACGACGGTAACCTGGGCGCGCGAGGTGGAGATGGAGCGCTCGCCGCGGTGCGCGAGGTCGCCGCGGATGATCGCGTTGAGCGGCTTTACCGCGGAGCGGAGCCGGCGCAGCAGGGCGTTGATGCTGCCGGTGACCGCGCTGCCGGCCACCCAGGTCCCGCGCAGCTGGTCGTCGCCGAGCTCGGCCTCGAGCAGCTCGACCAGGTCGCCGAATGAGCGGATGATCTTGTCGTTGGCCGGGTCGGTGCCGCTGATCCTGACGGCGCCGTCGTTCCCGGTCGGTACCGCGTCCCGCTTCAGCCGGGCGGCGACCTGCCCGATGAGCATGGTGTACTGGGCGCGCTCGTCCTCGGCGTCGGCGAACACGAACGGCAGCAGCTCGCCGGCGCAGAACTCCGCCAGCGTCCAGTAGAACGGGCTAACCGCCTTGTCGCGGGCGGTCACGTCCGGGGTTCCGGCGGTGTCGCCCGGTCTCGGCGGGGCAAAGACCCTTACATTCTGGAACGGGCTGGCTGGCAGTCCCAGTTCGTCGTAGCGCTTCCGCTGCTCGGGTGTCAGGCGCCGGTTGGCATAGTCCAGGAACAGCAGGTCCTCGCCCTTGACGGAGAACACCAGCATCTTGGTGTTGTGCGCCTCGCCCGCCAGGACGCCGGAGTTGAGGAAGGAGTGCAGGAGGAAGAGCGCGAAGCTGGTCTTCGTCGCGATGCCGGACACGCCGGAGATCGAGACGTGCGCGCCGCGAGTGCCGTCCACGAACTCGAAGTTGATGTAGACCGGGCGGCCGTCCCTTCCGAAGCCGACGGGGACCTTCGCGTCGCCCATCTCGTCGAAGTACAGCGCCTGGTCGCGCTGTTCCCCGGTCGCGCGGGCGACGAGCGCGCCCGGCATCGGCGGGACGTAGACCTCGGGTTCGACCCTGGTGACCGTGACCTGCGCGACCTCGGAGATCTCGGCGGGCAGGGCACCCTGCTGGATCAGGAACACGTCGGAGGCGAACCGCGCGCCCTCGTGGACGGCCTCGACGTTGGTGACGACGCCGGACACCTGCACCGGCGGGTGGCCCGGTAGCTGACGGCTCGTGACGACCACGTCGTCGAGCTGCAGGTACTGCTCCGGGCTGATCGCCACCGAGAACTGCAGTGGCGTCGCCGCGACCGTGCCTACCACCAGCCCGACCGCGTCGGCGTGTGGTGGCTGGCCGTTCCCCCAGGGGGTGCTATCCATGTGCCGCTCCTTCTGCGTCCTCAGCGTAGAGGTCCAGCAGAGGGGTCAGGGCAGCTTCACCTGGGCAGAACCGGGCGCCACATGATCATGGCTCCGGCGCCAGCCAGCGCTCCCAGCATCGCAAATCCGGCCACCCACCCAGACGGCGTGGTCCCTGTCGCTGGCGACGCCGACGCCACCACCTTCGCCAGCACCTGGCCGCCCGGCGCGCCCGGCGAACTGACCAGGCTCACATACCGTTGCGCCACCGCATTAGCGACACTCTCCGCGTCCGCCGCCGTCTTCGCCGACACCGTGATCGTCAGCGACGTCGACGACGATACCGTGACCTTCACCTGATGCAGCAGCTGCTCATACGACAGCACCGGATCAGCCCGGCTCACCGGAGCCAGCACCGAATCACTGTCCGCGATCAGCGCCTGGGTCTGAATCGTCTTCGACGCCGGCACCACCACCAGCACATGACTCGACACGAGCGGCGGAGCCAGCAGGGCCAGCCCTGCGCCCGCCAGGGCACCCAGCACCACGACAACACCGAACACGGCCATGTGCAGTCGCGCAGTCCACTCCATGTGCACGAGAGCGCCCGGCAGTCCTCCCTGATACGCCGGCCGCTGAAGCTGGGTATCAGGTGTGGTGAGGCCCGATAGGTACTCTCGCCCCTGCACAGGAAGGCTGCACCATGAGCTCGACCGAGTATGCCGCCGGCAGCAACGCGAGCGACGCGGACGAGCCCGCGACTGTTGACATGCAGCTCGAGGTGCTCGTCATCCCGGTCACGGACGTGGACCGGGCGAAGGCTTTCTACTTCGGCCTTGGCTGGCGGCTGGACGCCGACCGGACTGGCGATGAGTTCCGCATGGTTCAGTTCACTCCGCCCGGATCTTGGTGCTCCATCCAGTTCGGCACGAATCTCACGACTGCGCCGCCTGGGTCGGCCCAGGGATTGCTGCTGATCGTTTCCGACATCCAGGCCGCGCGGTCGGCTCTCGTGAGTAGCGGCACCGAGGTCAGCGAGGCATTTCACTGCGCGACGGGCACCGCGTGCCGGTTCCGCGACGGCACCGGTGAGTTCGAGCGCGTCAGCGGGCCCGCGCCCGGCCATGCCAGCTACGGCTCGTTCGCCGCGTTCACGGACCCGGATGGCAACGGCTGGCTGCTTCAGGAAGTCAGCACCCGGCTACCGGGCCGGGTCGACCCCCATCAGGCGTCCTTCAGATCCGCGAGCGACCTGGCTGATGCGATGCGCCGGGCCTCCGCCGCTCACGGCGAGCACGAGAAGCGCATTGGCCAGGCCGATCCGAACTGGCCCGACTGGTATGCGCGGTACATGGTGGCTGAGCAGGCTGGCGCGGAGCTGCCGCAATGAGCCGGGGCTGATCACCGTCCAGCCAGTCACGCCTCAGCGTCCGTGGGCAGCCTCGTACGGGTCGGCGGGCTCGCCGGCGGGCGCTTCGGCTTCGAGCTCTCGCCTGACATCCTGCAGTTCGCGGCGGGTGCCGGGGCTGACCTCAGGGTAATGCGGATCCAGGGTGGCCAGGGCGTGCACGATGGCCGCGCTGGCGCAGATCCGGGCGAACCACTTGCGGTCGGCCGGGACGACGTACCAGGGTGCCCACTCGGTGCTGGTAGCGGACAGCATCTCGGAGAACGCGCGCTGATAGTCGTCCCAGTACTGGCGTTCGTGCGCGTCAGCGGCGGAGAACTTCCAGTTTCGCTCGGGGTCGTCGATCCGCTTGAGGAAGCGAACCCGCTGCTCCTCCTTCGACAGGTTGAGCAGCAGTTTCACGACGGCAAAGCCGTTGTCGCACAGGTAGTGCTCCCAGTCGTTGATCTCCTGGTAGCGGCGCTGCCACAGTTTCTTGCCGCGATCGGCGGCCGGCAGCTTCTGCCGGTCGAGATTCTCCGGGTGAACGCGTACGACGAGCACTTCCTCGTAGTGCGACCGGTTGAAGATCGCGATGTCGCCGCGGCCGGGCAGCCGTTTGGCGTAGCGCCAGAGGTAGTCGTGCTGAAGCTCTTCAGCGGACGGCACCTTGAAGCTGCTCACGTGGACGCCCTGCGGGTTCACGCCGCTCATCACGTGCCGGATGGTGCCGTCCTTGCCGCCTGCATCGATGCCCTGGAGGATCACCAGGACGCCGCGGGTAGCTTCGGCGGCCAGCCGCTCCTGATAGTCGGCCAGCATCGTGACGCCGGTGCGGAGCAACTCATGCGCGTCCTTCTTCCGCACGTCATCGGCCTTGTACCGAGGATCGAAGTCCTTCTGGAGGGTCACCTTCGAGCCAGGCGCGATGCGCAGCGGCTCGATCAGCTCGGCTATACGGGCGAGCTGCTCGTCGGCCATCGCTCAGTCCTCCCTCCGGCTCTCCCGGCAGATCAGTCCACCGTAGCTGCGCCCGCCGGGCCGCCGTGACCCGGCTCTCGGTGACGCCACGGGTAGGCGACCCTGGCTAAGGCGCCTGATGATCGGCCGAGCTGTAGTGGGCCGCGAGGATGTCCGCGCCGAAGTCGCTGGACGGGCGCCGGAGCACGGTGTGCGCGTGGTTGCCCTCGTCGGTCGTGTCGTACTCGATCAGCAGGTCATCACCCTGCACCCGGTAGTAGTGCCGCGTGACCCGCGTCAGCGGGCCTTCCCAGGCGAAATGAAGCTCGCTGCCGGAGATCCTTGCTTCCTCTCGTGCCGCCTGGTCGGCTGGCAGCCGGTCGAGGTACAGCGCGACAAGCTGATCGAGCAGCGCCCGGGCCGTCGGTCCGAGCGCGGAGGAGGCGATGCCCAGTGGCTGCTGAGGTTTGGCGCGTGCTGAGGTGCCCGAGTAGATGTCGTATGGAGCATGGTCGGCGACGATCGCGACCGTGCGACTCGCTGGCCCGAGGGCGTCTAGCAGCGCGCGGGCGACGTCCTCTTCCGGGCCGAGCGGCCGGGACACGGGCAGGCCGGCGTAGCTCACGCAGGCCGGATTGGCGCCAAGGAAGACCGGTGCGGGGGAGACCCGATCGCCGTGCATGGTCATGGTCACCGACAGGTGGTGGCCCTCGAACCGCCAGGACCAGATATCGTCGGCGACTGGATCGCCGAACACGGTCAGGAAATAGCCGCCGCTGTGCCGATTGAGCGCTCCGCGTTCCCGCAGGTCGAGTACTTCCTCCAGGCCAATGATGACCATTGCCTGCGCGAAGCAGTGCTCGCTGAGCCCCGTGGCCAGCAGCCGGTGCGCGGCTTTCCGGGCGGGCATGGTTAGCTGCGCCAGGCAAGCGCCGGGGCGGCGTTCCGGCCGGTACTCCAGCCAGCGCCGGGCCGCGTCATTGTCGAACGACAGCGCCGCCAGATCGCGCTGCTCGTCGTGGAGTTCACGCAGCAACGCACTCGCGGCTTCCCGCATGTGCGCGGCCGTATCACTGCTCGCCATGGTTCCGGTATACCAAAGCGGTGAGCCAAGACCCATGGATCGATCTGCACGCCCATCCAGGCCGCTGTTTCCTCGCTGGGCTGGACGATGCCGACCCGCTGGCTGGCATGCTCGGTGGCGCGGAGATCTCAGCCGCCCTGGCTGCCGCCCAGGACGCTGGCATGACCGCAATAACTCTGTCTACCGTGGCTGATCTTCGCGTGCTGGCGCCCGACTCGGTGCGCGGTCTGCGCGCGGCACGCCCGTTCAAGCCCGGCGAGGCGTACGCCGATCACCGGCGTCAGCTGGACCAGATCAGCCGGGCAGTCGCAGCCAGCGGCGCGCGGGTGGCGTCCACAGCGGCGGACATCGCGAGGGCCCAGGCCGACGGCCGGACCGCGGTCCTCATCAGCTGCGAAGGCGGCGACTTCCTCGAAGGCGACCTAGCCCGGCTGACCGAGGCTCAAGCCGTTGGCGCGTCGTCGCTGACCCTGGTGCACTACCGGGTCAACGAGATCGGAGACGTGCAGACCGAGGAGCCGGTGCACGGCGGGCTGGCGGCATTCGGCAGCCAGGTCGTTGCCGAGTGCAATCGCCTAGGCATGATCGTCGACTGCGCCCACGCGACCTTCGAGACGACGCTCGGCGTGCTTGAGGTGTCCAGCCAGCCGATCATGATCTCGCATAGCCATCTTGACCAGGCCGAACGGCACCACCCACGTCTGCTGAGCGCTGAGCACGCCCAGGCGGTCGCAGAAGCTGGCGGGCTGATAGGCGCGTGGCCCTCCGGCGTCACGAGCACCAGCCTGGACGACTTCGCAGACGAGATTGCCCGGCTGGCCGACCTGGTCGGCGTCGATCATGTCGGCATCGGGACGGATATGGACGCCAACTACCGGCCGGTTCTCAGAAGCTACAAAGATTTCGCCGCGCTGCCGCAGTTGCTGGCCAGACGAGGCATGAGCGACACCGAGATCGGCAAGATCCTCGGCGGCAACGCCCTTGCATTGCTCCACCGCGTGGCCGACTAACGCTGTCCACGCCAATCGACGGCCCGATCATCGTGCTCGCGACGGGCTGGAGGAGGCCCTCGTCGGGACGGCGCCGAGCGGCGGCCGACGTAATCACGAGGAAGTTGCTCGACCTGGTGTCCCATTGCTAGAACGTCCTAGCTGCCGACGATTCACCGACATATATCGGTTTCCCAAGCGCTGCATAGAGCGTTGGCTAGACGCATCTGCCGGGGGGTTTGGCAGGAGACCCGGACCAGGTCAGGGCTGGCGACGATGACGGCCAGTGCGCGGGCGCGGGACGTGGCGACGTTCAGGCGGTGGAGGTCGTAGAGGAATTCCATGCCACGGGGCGCGTCGTCGGCGGATGAGGTGGCCATCGAGTAGATCACGACGGGCGCTTCTCGGCCCTGGAACTTGTCGACCGTGCCAACCTGCAGGCCGCTCAGACCGGCCCCAACGGCCGCGGACTGGATCGCCCGGATCTGTGCGTTGTACGGGGTCACGACCATGATCTGTTCGACGCCGATCGCTGAGAGTTCGCCGGAGAGGTTGCGCCACTCGCGGCCGAGCAGGTCGCGGACCAGCTCGGCGACCACTGCGGCTTCTTCGGGCGAGGCATTCGTGTTGCCCTCGTGCGGTACCTCGATGACGCGCATGCCAGCGCCGGGGAGGGGAGAATCGCCGACGATCTCCTGGCGGGCGAGATCGGGCATCGCGGTCAGCTTGCCGTCGTAGAACGTCTCGGACGTGAACCGGCACAGCTCCGGGTGCATACGCCACGTCTTGTCGATCAGCAGGCCGACATCCGGCGGCATCGTGGCGCGGTCGCCCAAGATGTGCTCCAACGCCGACACGCCGGAGCCCAGTGGATGCGCGGCCTGACTCGGCTGGGCCAGCTGCTGCGGGTCGCCGATTAGCACCACATTCTGTGCCGCACCGGCGACGGCGAGCACGTTAGCCAGCGACAGCTGTCCGGCCTCATCCACGAACAAGGTGTCCACGCTGCCCTGGAACTCCGGCCGCGCCCACATCCAGGGCGTGCCCGCGGCCACGTCAAGATCACCGGTGCCCAGGCCGTCGGAAAGCTTGGGATAGTCGAGCGACTGGGCGTCCGGGTGCAGGAACGGGTTGTCGCGGTCGGCGCGCTGGCCGACTCTTGGGACCGCGGACCGACGGGCTGCCGAGTGTTTGAACACCGCTCCGATCAGGTTGCTAATCACCGCGTGGGACGGGCCAGTGATGCCGGCGGACCGGCCTTCGGCAACCAGGGCGAGGATCTGCTCGGCGCCGGTGTAGGTCTTGCCGGTTCCCGGCGGCCCCTGGATCGGAAGATAAGAGTTCCCAAGCGAGAGAGCGATCCGAATGGCCGCCTCCTGCGCGGACTCACCGGCGCTGCGGAGCGGCAGACTTTCCGTGGAAGCGCCGGCTGGCGGGCTGCGCAGCAGCAGCGCAGTCGCGGCGTCGAGGCCGCCTAGACCATCGGAGAGCGCGCGTGTACCGAGATCGCGCATCCGCTCGGCCTGCAGCCGAGTGCTGGGCGGACCGCCCTGGACTAGCGCTGACGGCAGCGGCCCGTCGTAGTCACGGCCGACCTTGAGCACGATCTCGCCACGTGCGTCGTCGACCGAGTCCACGACAAAGCCCCGGCCTGTGATCGGATCTTCGGCCTGCGACAGCGGCCCGAACTTGTGCTCCTGCGGCGGGAACGAGAACTGCCGCAGCACCGACCGCTTCACAGACCCGACGACATCCCCGCCGGATAGCAAGCCGAGCGCGTCTGGCTCGTTCACCAGATCCGACGATGACAGCGTCCGGACGTAGAAGTAGCGCCACCAGGCGGGCTTGTTCTCCCGCCGGTGCCACTCCAGCAGGTCGGCCAGCAGGGCGATGGCTGCCTGCTCAGGAGTCCGCGATGACGGCTGCGCGGGCACCGACGACAGCAATGCCGAGCGCAGCCGCGATACCTCCGAATCCTCGCCATCGCGCGCGGGCTCTGCGACGACCGGCCGTGGCAATTCTGCCAAGCTAAGACCGAGGCGAGCCGCGAGCTGAGGACGAAGCGACTCGAGCCAGTCCCGCAGCGCTAGCGTGGCCCGGCAGTCGTCCTCGTTGTAGCCCGCGATTACCTCTCGGAGTGCCGCTTCAGGGGAGGCGGGGGACGGGCTGGACGCTGCGCGGTCGTCGAGGGCCATGTCGAACGACACCAGCGCCTCCGTCGCGTCGCGCAACCGAACCACGCGCGAGTACCCGCACAGCGGCTCGAGCCGCTTAATCGAGTACGACTCCACCCCCGCCTGCAGGCCCTGCCGCACCACCCGGTACAGGTCCACGAATACCCCGAGCCGGAACAGCTCGTCCACCTCGTCCTCGCGCGTCGCAAACCGGCCCATCAGCCGCCCGACGGCCTCCTGCCGCGTCTCGTGCAGCTCGCTGAGGTGATCAACCGCCGTCGGCTCGTAGTGGTTGTAGTGGTACACGTGCAGCCCCGGCCGCCGCGCCCGCCGCTCAGTGATGAAATCGATCAGCTCCTCGAACGCTCGCTTCTCACCCGCGCGGTCGAACGCCCAGAACTGCGTGTACCGCGGTGGCCGTTCCGCCGTATCCACGATCCCGAACAGGTACTGGAGTCCGAACTCGCGCCCGTCCTCCGAGTAGTACCGCGCCCCCTCGATGTCGAAGAACAGGTCCCCCTCCGCCGGCTCCGGCAGCGCCAGCAGCCCGCGATTCGGCACCAGCTCCCCGTCAGGATCACGATCAGGTTCCAACAGCTCGTACTCGATATGGCCGGCGTCCTCGCTAAGGACCTGCAAAATCGCCTGGGAACGGACTCGTTCCAGCGACTCCCGGCTCGTCCCGCGCAGCGTCGGCAGCGGGTCAAGGGCAGCGAAGCCCCGGCGGGTCGGGACCCCTGTCTCCTTCAGCCGTCGGCGCTGACCCTTCTTGATTCCCGCGACCAGGGACAGGTCATCGTCGGCCCGCCGCCGCGCGGTACATGACTCACTCCAGCGGCAGATCGCGCAGTGCTCGACCGGCTCGGGGTAGGTGTCGGCCGGCGGGTTCGCCCCGGTGTCGGCGTCGATGAAATCCGTCAGCAGCCTCCGCGTCTGCCGCTCGTAGGCGGCGAAGTCGGCGACCTTGAACGAGGCCAGTTCCCCAATGCCGAGCGCCAGGTGCAGCCACCGCGGCGGAATGCCCTGAAGGTCCGCGAGCAGCTGAGAGTAGAACGCCGTCTGCGCCACCGCCCGCCCCTTGGCCGTCCGCGCGAGCTTGGCGTCGATGACCTCGTATCCCGAGCCGCCGTTCACATCTGGCCGCGGCTCGCTGTCCGGCGCATTCAGCAGGTTGGCGCGCACGAGGAAGTCCGGGTAACCAAGCAGCCTCGGTTGTCCGTCTGTCGGGTCGCGGGTCAGCACGGCCTGGTAGATCACGTCGACACCCGACGACAGGGCGGCGGCGGTGACAGCACCCCCAAGGTCCACGTTCTGTCGCTCTACGGTTATCTCGACAACGTGCAATCCGCGGTCACGGAATCCTTGCAGGACTTCTTTCTCATGCTGTTCGCCGCGCCTGACGAGATCCTCGAACCCGGCATCGTAGGCGCGCGGCGGCGTGATCGCTCCCCGCGCACGCAGCAGGTCGAGCCTCGTCAGGTGCCTGCATGCCAGGAAGTTGGCAACGTCGCTAGCCGACAGGCGTACCCGCTCATCGATGATCCTCATGGCCGAGTTCTAACACCTCCGGCCGCTCGGCCGCGCATAGCCGTGGCATTTGACATCGCTTGGGTGGACAATGCCGCTGTGCGGAGCTATGTCGGAGTGACGGACGGTGACTGGTACAGGTTCCTGGCGGCACGTCCGTACTTGAATGAGGTGAACTTCTGGCAGCCGTCGGGTGGCCGCACGTTCCGCAGGCTGACAGTCGGCGAGCCATTCTTCTTCAAGACGCACTCCCCGCACAACCGTGTCGTTGGCGGTGGCTTTTACAGCGATTTCGCGGCGATGACTGCCAGCGAAGCCTGGGACTACTTTGGCGAAGGCAACGGCACAGCGACCCTGGAGCAGATGCTGGCTCGGATCGCGCATTACCGCCGAACGCCACTAGCTCCTGGCGAGGAGCCGGTGATCGGCTGCGTCTTTATTAGGGACGTTCGATTCTTTCCGCCTGACGAAGTTGCTGCGCCGCCACCGGAGTTCGCGCGCAACCTCGTCCAGGGCAAGACCTACGACTTGTCGAGCCCGTCGGTCTCCGGTTATTTTCGCGAGCTGATCCGGATGCTTGGTGTCGCAGTCCAGATCGACTTCTCCGAGCCGTGGCATCGCCAGGGCCCGGTCTTTGGCGATCCGCGACTCGTGCCGCAGCGACTGGGTCAGAACGCCTTCCAGGCGCGGGTCCTGACAGCTTACGAGCGCAGGTGCGCGATCACTGGCTCCAAGATCCGGCCCGTCCTGCAAGCTGCGCACATCCGGCCGGTCACGAGCGGTGGTGAGCATCGCTTGGACAATGGTTTGCTGCTCAAATCCGACGTTCATACCTTGTTCGACCGCGGCTACCTTGGGGTCGATCCGAAGTTTCGGCTACACGTCAGTCCCTGGCTTCGCGAAGAGTTCGGCAATGGTGAACAGTTCTATGCGCGTGCAGGTGAGCCAATCTGGGTTCCCTCTCAGCGCGCCGACCGGCCGAGCGCAGACTTTCTGGAGTGGCACCTCAGCGAGATCTTCAAGCCTTCCTGAAGACGCGGCGGTGCAACGGTCGGTCAACGGCGGCGCGGCACGCGGCGGGATGGCTCGCTGATTCTGGTGTCGCCGCCGGGACTGGCCAGTTGGCGCTCCAGCGCCGTGAACGCCTCGATGACTTCCGGTGCTTCGAAGGCCCGGTTGCGCCGGCCGACACTGATCTGGCGCAGAATGCCGGCCTCGGCAAGTCTCGTGATTGCGTCGTTGACGGCCTGGTTGGAGCGACCGATGAGCCCGGCTGCCGAGGAGACTGTCAGAATCGGCGCGCCCGGCAAAAGGCGCAGCAAAACGTCCGTGGCCGAGTTGGCCCGCACTGAGCCGAGCTGTGCACGCCACGACTGCTGAAGCTGCTGCGTCCGCTCTTCAAAGCTCGCCGCATCGTGGACCGCTCTGCTGCAGGCTGCCGCGAACCGCCCCACCCACATGTCGGTTCCGTCGCGAGCAGCCGCTGAGTTGGCCGGACCGCGATATCGGGTCGCGTCCAGCCCGAGCACGTAGTCGTCAGCCCAGGTCGCCAGGACCAGCGACACCGGCGGCAGGACTCTCGTGGCCAGCCCGCGCCGGCGTAGAACGAGGTGGATCAGTGCCCTACCCGTCCGCCCATTGCCGTCGACGAACGGGTGGATGGTCTCGAACTGTGCGTGCGCGATGGCGGCCTGAGCAACGGCCGGGATGTCGTCGGTATTGCAGAACCGGCACAAGTCGTCGAGGAGACCGGGCACGTACTCCGGCGGCGGAGGCACGAACGCCGCGGAGCACGGGTTATAGCTGCTGCCGCCGATCCAGTTCTGTTCTTCGCGGATTGCTCCCGCGTGCGCATCGAGCCGCGTGCCCGCAAGCAGCTGCTGGTGGAAGTCGAGCAGCACCTCCAGCGTTATCGGGTCGCCAGGGGTGATCCGCCGGATGGCGAAGGCCATTGCGTCGATGTTGCTGAGCACTTCGGTTGCGGTGACGTCGGAGCTCTCTGCGCGTAGCTCTATCGCCGCCTCAGCCCGCAGCAGCCGACGGGCTCCGACTTCCAAGCCTTCGATACGCGACGATGCGACACTCTCCGCGCGGAGCAGGATGCGGGCGAGCGCCTCCGTGTCGGCGAGCGTTGCTGCCTCAGCGTCAAGTACTGCGATGGCGCGCTCGGCATCGGCGACGTCCGCTGCCGTCGGGCTGCTCAGCAGGATTGACCGGTCCGCCAGCGTGTCGGGGACGTAGGCCTCGTAGTCGCAGGACAGCCGGTCGCGCCGGGCGAGGCCAGCGCCGACATCGCTCACCCAATGTCTGCGGATAACCTTGGCCATGGATCCTCCTTATTAAAGGTTATCAGCTAACCTTGAATAAGGAGCTAGCCTCTGGCTGGCAGGCTGCTTCGCTGGACTACGAGTCGTCCTCGATTCGCAGACGATCTTGATCTGAATTAGCCGCCAAAGCAGAAGTCTCATCCGAGCCAGCCTCGCCGAGGTCGGCGAGCGCTGGAGCGATTCTCTCCAGCTGATTCAGGTCGTCCTCGACGCTGACGCCGGGCGGGATGAGCGCGACGTGATCGGCGCCGGCTTCCAAGTGCTCCCGCACCAGGGCCGCGATCGTGTCAGGGCTTCCGTTCCCGATGAGCGCGTCTACGAGCCGATCGCTTAGGTCGGCGACCTCTTCGACCGTGAAGCCCAGCTCAGCGAGGATAGCTGCTCTCGCCGGGCTCCGGGCGAGGAAAGCGGCCACCCTGTCGCGGGCGACCGCCCTAGCCCGGTCGGCGTCCGTGTCCGCCACAAAACCGTGGCTCATGACGATCAGCTTGTCCGGAGCGAGCTGCAGCCGGGCCAGCCTACTGAACGTCGGCGGCATCATGGCGGGAATCACCCCGTCGGCGAGTTCGGCGGCGAGGGCCACCATCTGCGGGCCGTTGGCGCCTATGAGCCTGGGATACGGCGTCTCAGCCGCTGGCGGCCGCACCGGGGAGCTCATGCGCTCCAGGTACTCGCGCATCGTTGCAAGTGGTCGGCCGAACTCGCGGTCGACGACCTCGGCCTGCTGCGGATAGCCGACCCCAAGACCGAGCACGAACCGGTACGGGTAGGCCTGCGCCAGCCAGGCCGACGCGCCATGTGCAATCTGAGGCGCGCGGGCCCAGATGTTGGCGATGCCCGTACCGAAGGTGATCCGCTCCGTGGCCGCCATCAGCACAGCCACCTGCGCGAACACGTCCTTGCCGCCGATCGGCTCGTTGGTCCAGGCGGCGCGGTAGCCGGCGCGCTCGAGCCGCTGGGCCGCGTCGCGCTGCTCGCCGACCGACATCGGCGTAGTAATCGGTGCCGGGAGGTAAGCACCGACGCGGCCAAGGGAAAGTCGCGCCGCTTCGATCACCCCGGTGCTAGCCACAGCCCCCCATTCTGGCAGGTTCAGCTCTTGGCTCACCGGCCGGCGTCTTCGGCTTCCGCCTCAGTAGCCTGTGATCCATGAAGCATTCGGCGGACACCAACGCGGAGATCTGGCACTCCGAGGAGATGGTCCGGCAGTGGGTGAAGGAAGCGACCGCCCAGGAGCGGAACCGCGCTGAGCAGCGGCGACTGATGGCCGACCTGCTGCCGTTCGGCGAAGGTGAGGAGTTCACCTTCCTGGACCTCGGCGCGGGAACGGGCGCGGCGTCACGGGTGATCCTGGAGCGGCACCCTGGCGCGACGGCAATCCTGGCTGACTTCTCTGTCCAGATGATGGTCGCTGGAGAGGCTGAGATGGCGCCGTTCGCCGGGCGCTACCGCACCGTCGAGTTCGACATGACGACCGGCCAGTGGCCCACCGGTATCCCGGGGTCGCTCGACGCGATCGTGACGTCAATGTGCGTGCACCACCTGACCGACGAGCGTAAGCAGGGGCTGTTCGCCGAGATCTTCGAACATCTCGTCCCCGGTGGCTGGTACTTCAACTTCGACCCGGTTAGCGCGCCGGATCGTGCCGTCGAGCTGGTGTGGCAGCGCGCTAATGACCGCGAGAACCCGGAGGCCGCGCTCCACCGGCAGCACCGCACGCCGGAAGAGCGGGCCCGCTGGGATAACCACGTCCGCTACATCATTCCGCTCGACCGGCACCTCGAATACATGCGCTCTGCCGGCTTCGCGGGCATCAGCATCTTCTGGAAGAAGCTGGAGAACGTCATCTACGGCGGCTACCGCCCAGAGTGACACACGCCGTCTCAGCCGCCTTAATGATCCGCAACACGCAACGACCGCTAAGGTAGTCCCGAATTGCGGCCCGACGGGCTTTCGGATCGATGTGTGCCTAACTCCAGGTCGGTTCCGGACACGCCCCCACCCGCACGGATTTCGTGCTGCGTGGGAGCGAGTTCGTGGCGTTGGTCCGGCGGTCGGCTGCGAGCCTGGCTGCGCTTGCCAGCAATGGGAGCTTGGCTGAGCTCATCTTCGAGCAGATGCTCTACGGACCTGACGGCCACATGATGAGAGTCGCGCCCAGCGAGCGGCGGTCGTGGGAGCGGAGCATTCCGGTGCTTGCCAACGACCTCGTCGAGGCAGGGCTGGGTCAGGTTGAGGTGCTCCTGGAGCATCGGCTGCCGCTCAGCAGCCGTAGGGTCGACGCCATCCTGGCCGGTCGGCATCCGTCCACCGGACAGGCCTCCTACGTGGTCGTTGAGTTGAAGCAGTGGAGCGAGGCTGACCTGTTCGACGAGGATCCTTCGCTCGTCCTGATCAACGGCTACGGCCGCCACCCGAGGTTGCATCCCGTTGAGCAAGTGCGCGGGTACTGCGAGTACCTACGCGACTTCGTGCCCGTGTTGCGAGCAGGTGCCGACGCAGTGGCCGGTGCGGCATATCTGCATAACGCCACTGAGATGGGCGTCGCGCCATTGCGCCGTCTCTCTGAGTCCAAAGACGGCCGTCTGTTCACTGGCGAGCGCAGGGCCGAGTTCATGGACTTTCTCCGGTCGCGACTGGTGCCGGACGTGGCCGGAGCGCCGTTCGCGGACGAGTTCCTGAGTTCCCGCGTCGCCCCCAGTCGGCAGTTGCTGTCTGTGGCTGCAGCCGAGATCCGGGACAGGGAGCAGTTTGTCCTGCTGGACCAGCAGCGATTGGCATACAACGTGGTCGTGCACGCGACGGAGCGGGCGCGGGCCTCCGATTCGAAGACCGTCGTGATCGTCGCTGGCGGCCCGGGCAGCGGCAAGAGCGTTATCGCCCTCTCCCTGTTGGGCGAACTGGCCCGCCGGGGCCGGACGGTGGTGCATGCGACCGGGTCGCGGTCCTTCACTCAGACGCTCCGGCAGGTGACCGAACGCGGAGCACCACGCGTCAGGAGCCTGTTCAAGTACTTCAACCAGTTCGTTGACGCCGAGCGCAATGGCCTCGAAGTCTTGATCCTGGATGAGGCTCACCGGATCCGGGAGACCTCGATGAGCCGGTACACCCAGCGCGAACTGCGTACGAACAGACGGCAGATTGACGAGCTGATCTCGGCCGCCAGGGTTCCCGTGTTCCTGCTCGATGAGCATCAGGTCGTGCGACCCGGCGAGCTTGGTACGGTCAGCGAGATCGAAGAACACGCGAGGTCACTAGGCCACGCCGTCGAAATGATCGACCTGAACGCGCACTTCCGCTGCGGCGGCAGCGAGGAGTATCTCGAATGGGTTACTCGACTCCTGGGCCTCGAGGCGGGCGGGCCGGTGCCATGGGCGGGCGACCCTGCATTCAATGTACGAGTCGCTGACAGTCCGCACGAACTTGAGCACGCCCTCAGGCTCCAGCTCGACAAGGGATATGGCGCACGGATGGCGGCAGGATACTGCTGGCCGTGGAGCGACCCACTGCCCGACGGTTCGCTGGTCAAGGATGTGGTGATCGGCGACTGGTCGCGCCCCTGGAACCTCCGGGGTGACAGGGCTGTCGGCGGCGCGCCGCCATCGGCGCTGTGGGCGACCGACCCAGCAGGATTCGGTCAGGTCGGCTGCGTCTACACAGCGCAGGGCTTCGAATACGACTGGAACGGTGTCATTATCGGACCCGATCTGGTGTGGCGCGGCGATCGGTGGATCGCTGAGCGGTCCGCGAATCGAGATCCGGACTTCCGCAGCCGCAAAACGGTGACTGACCACGAGTTCGGTCGGCTCGTCCGCAACGTTTACAAAGTACTGCTCACCCGGGGCATGGTAGGCACGATCATTTATTCCGCGGATCCCGAGACGAACGCTTTCCTCCGATCACTCGTCGACTGACCGCTGGAACCGCGTCAGACCGGCGCTGACGGCGGCGGACTGATGTAGGCGGCGCGGCGGGCCGCGCCCTCGTCCTCGATCGAGGCGCGCAGGACTGCATCGGCCGCTGCAAGCTGATCCGCTGTGACGCGAGCCGCAACGGCCCGGTTGAGCCCGGCGATGACCTCGATGATCGCGTAGGCATACGCGCGGCCCGCGGACGTCAGGACCACGTTCAGCTTGCGCGCGTCATCGGCATCGGCCTGCGTGCTGGCGTAACCGCGTTCTTCCAGGCCGCGCACGACCTTGCGCGCGGCCTGCCGCGTCACGCCCATCGGCACGCCGAGCTCACCCACCGAGGCGGGCCCGCGAAGTAGTCGGCGCAGCGTGGCGGCATCGGTGATCCGGTAGTCGGCGAACCCGCGGTCCTCCAGCTCAGCCGCCATCCGGTGAATCCAGCTCTGGCGGGCGAGCGCCAGCATGTCGCCGAAGCGATAGGGGTTTGCGTCCGTGGTCACTGAGTCGTACTTACCAGATACGCAACCAGGTTGCCTATCCGCCCGAGCGTGCGGTCGGCTCATCGCCTCGACCGCCGCGGCGTTAATCCTTGCCGCCGCGATCGCAGGCTGCGGCAGCCACGGAGCGGGAGCGTCGGCAGCCAATGCGGCCACTCTGAAGCCCTCGTCGGGAACGTCGGGCTGCGGGCACCACGGGGCCAGCGGTTCGCTGCAGTACACCATCACGGTGAGCGGTCACCGGCGCACGGTGATCGTCCACATCCCGGCCGGCTACACCGGCAAGGGCAAGCTAGCGCTGGTCCTCAACCTCCACGGCAGTGAGAGCACAGCCAGCGCGGAAGAGAAGTTCAGCGGCATGGACGCTACAGCCGACGCGGACCACTTCATCGTTGCCTATCGGCAGGCGCTGATCCCGGACGGGACCGGCTACGACTGGAACATCCCCGGCGAGCCCATGGTCAACAGGAAGTACCCGCCGGCCAGCGCGCCGAGTGACGTGACCTTCCTGACCATCCTGGTCCGCGACCTCGCGGGCCGGTACTGCATCGATCTCAGCAGGGTCTACTCAACCGGTGTCTCCGGTGGCGGCCGGATGGCCAGCCAGCTCGCCTGCGAGGCCAGCAGCGTCATCGCCGCGGTCGCCCCGGTGGCGGGCCTCCGCTATCCGAGCCCGTGCCCGGCTTCCCGGCCGGTTCCCGTCATCGCTTTCCACGGCATCGCGGACCACATCGACCCGTTTAATGGGTTCGGCCTTGGCTACTGGAACCGGCCGCGCCGGCGGCACAGCAGTCGAGCTGTACGCGATCACCGGCGAGGGCCACGAATGGCCAGGCGGCCCCGCGATGCCCTCGGCCATCACCAGCGTGCTCGGCCCGCCGAGCGACGCGGTTAGCGCTAACGCGCTGATGTGGGCCTTCTTCCGAGCTCACCCGCTGGGTTAGCAGACCTGCCGGACGGGGCACGACATTCGCCCATCTCGAATGCGGCCTCGCGGCCGCGGTGGCGAATGAGATGAACGGCTCATTAACTATAAGGACAAGTCGTATCGACAAGTGCCTAAAGTCCGGCTAAGGATTCTCGAGTCGTACCGACGCCGCTCGATCGTATGTACAGTGTCCCTGCGCCGCAGCCCGCCGCGGGGCCAGCCAAAGGCGGACTGGCAGCCGCGGTGTTCAGTCCTCGCTGCGGTGGCATGGTAACGGGGCACCGGCTTGGTAATTAATCGGCCGTAATATCCACAATGATGTGAACGGCTGTCCTGCCAGGTCGGCTTAATGCAGAAGGCTCCGGAATGATCCACCGCGGTCTCGATTTTTCCGGCCAGCGAGATTTGGAGCTCAATAATGAACTTGCAGGAAGCCTATTATCGTCCTGGCAAGGATTACCGGAGCGGAAGCCCTCATCTGTCGCACCCGGCACTGCATGATCGCCTGGTTGAAGTGCTGAGGCGAACCATACGGCGTATTGCTGATCAAGGACTTCCCCTGCGGGTACTTGAGATTGGCGCAGGACACGGCGGATTCACCGAGTCCGCACTGGCCATGGGCTGTGACGTCACTGCAGTTGACATGTCGGGACCGGCCGTTGAGGAGTTGCAGCGCCGCTTCGGTACCAACCCAAGGCTGCAAGCGATCTACGACGCCGATGGCACATTGAGCACCGTTAGTGATGGATACAGCCTTCTGATGTGCATCTCAGTACTTCACCATATTCCAGATTATGTGGGGATTCTCAAGGAAGCATCCGAGCGAATCTCGAGCGGCGGCGCGCTCCTTACCTTGCAGGACCCCATGTGGTACCCGCGGCACCGATTTGCCCATCGTCTAGGGCAGGCGGCGTACTTTACCTGGCGCCTCGGTGACGGCAGTCCGATGAGGGGACTGCGGACAAGGCTGCGGAGAATATCCGGGACGTTCGACGAGACCAACCCGAGCGACGCAGTGGAATATCACGTCGTCCGGAACGGAATCGATGAAGAAGAGGTCCTCGCATTCGCTCGCGGAGCGTTCGCAGAAGCAGAGCTGATCCCATATTGGTCAAGCCAGCTTCGCCTAGGGCAGAGCCTGGGCGAGCGGTTCGGCTTGCAGAATTCTTTCGGAGTGGCCGCGCACGGCTATTATTCAGGGCTTTCCACGTGGGGCCACGGATCCTTCCTGGCATCGGCAGCCATGCCGTGCCCCTGAGTGAGCCGCATCGCCAGGACACGGCCATCACCAGCGTGCTCGGCCCGCAGAGCAACGCGGCCAGTGCGAACGCGCTGATGTGGGTGTTCTTTCGCGCGCACCCGCTGCCGTGATCAGCTGTAGGCGAGCGTCCCGTCGTCGAGGTCCGCCTTGGGCAGGATCTCGCGCTCTTCCTCGTGCTCCAGCATGTGGATCCACGGCTCGCGGTCGCCCTGCTTGTACAGGATGTGCTGCGAGCGCATGACGTAGCCGGCGTTGAAGTTCTCCGGATCGGACCACGGCCGCAGCTGCATGTCCGCGTCCTCCGGCCGCAGGGTGGGGACCACCATGGTCGCGCCCAGGTCCTGCATGTGCGACACCAGGCGGCCGACCAGGTCGCTCACCAGGTCCACGCGCAGGGTCCAGCTGTGCCGGAAGTAGCCGAAGACGTAGGCCATGTTCGGCACGCCGTTGATCATGATGCCGCGCCAGGTGACGCGCCCGGAGAAGTCCACCGGCTCGCCATCGACGGTGAACGCCACATCACCGAGGACCGACATGTTGAAGCCGGTGGCGGTAACCACGACGTCGGCGGGGATCTCTTCACCTGAGCTGACCCTGATCCCGTGCTCGGTGAACGTCTCGATCGTGTCCGTGACGATCGAGGCCTTTCCATCGCGCAGCGCCGCGAACAGGTCGCCGTCCGGGACGATGGCGATGCGCTGCTGCCACGGGCGGTACCGGGGGGTGAAATGCTTATCGACGTCGAAGCCCTCGGGCAGCAGCGGGCGGATGGACTCCATGAGGAAGGCGTGCAGGTCGCCAGGGGTCTCCCGGCCCATCCGGGCCAGCATGTCCGTGAGCTGGATGTACTGGCGCCGCAGGATCTCGTGCGTCCACTCCTCAGGGATGTCCAGGCCGCGGAGCGTCACGGCCAGATCGGCGTTCGCCGGCGGAGCGAAGAAATAGGTCGGAGAACGCTGCAGCATCGTCACGTGCTCCGCGGTCCCGGCGATCGCGGGGATCAGCGTCGCGGCTGTAGCGCCCGAGCCGATCACGACCACGCGCTTGCCCGCCAGGTCGAGGTCCTCGGGCCAGCTCTGCGGGTGCACGATCACGCCCTCGAACCGGTTCATGCCCTCCCACTCCGGCCGGTAGGGCCGGGCGTGGTTGTAGTAGCCCTGGCACATCCACAAGAACCCGGTGGTAAACCGCAGCTGCTCTCCGGTGTCCTCCCGGCTGACCTCGACGGTCCACTGGCGGTCCTCGGAGGACCAGCTGGCCGCGGTGACCCGGTGCTGATAGCGGATGTAGCGGCCGAGATCGTCCTCGTCGATGACCTCGTCGAGGTAAGCCAGGATCTCCCCGGCCGCCGCGATCGACGGGCCGCGCCACGGCTTGAACCGGTAGCCGTAGGTGAACAGGTCACTGTCGGAGCGCACGCCCGGGTACCGGTGGGTCCACCAGGTCCCGCCGCGGTTGTCCTGGGCGTCGAGGATGACGAAGGACCGGTCCGGGAACTGCTCGCGCAGGTGGTGGGCGGCGCCGATGCCGGAAACCCCCGCGCCCACGATCAGGACGTCGACGTGGCCGGCGTCCTGGACCTCCTCCGTGCCCTGGGCTGCAGTCATCGTCATGGCAGACCTCCCAGGGTGCGTGCGCTGATGCCCCGATCCTAACCCTGAGCTAGCCGCCTCGCCCCGGGTCAGTTCACGCGGCGGCAACGCCCGCGCGGCCGAGGATTCACCTGGCCCGGATATCCTTGAGATAGATCGGAGCGCCGCCTGCCGGCCAGGCCGCCGCAACGGAAGGAGTCGTCTCGCGCCAGGACCAGTCCCCTGGGGACGCCACTGACGCGGCGACGCCGCCGTCGGGGCGGACCCGCGTGACCGTACCGCTGCCGACGTCCACCGAGCCGGAGCAGCTGCGGCTGACCTGGGGCGCAGATCCCGCCACCGAGGTCACGGTCTCCTGGTCGGCGCCGGGCCCGACGCCGCAGCCCGCCCCCGCACTGGCCTATTCGACCGCGCCCATCACGCCCGGCAGGCCGGGCCACGTCATCGCACTGCCCGACCCGCACCCCCTCGACGTCACGCGACCGCGCCGGCGGCCCGATGCGATCAGCTTCACCGACGGCCTGAACGGCCAGGTGACGTACCACTATCACGTGCAACTGACCGGCCTCGAGCCGGGAACGAGGTACTACTACCGCATCAGCGACGGCGCCGCGCCGCAGCCCTCGGCCGCCTGCGGATCGTTCGAGACGGCGCCCGCAGGCCGCGCGCGCTTCCGCTTCTCGAGCTTCGGTGACCTAGCACCGCCGTCCTGGGATCACAGCGCCTCGGGGAACCAGTGGTACCAGTCCTCCGACAACGCCTGGTACGCGGTCAGCGCGATCGAGGAACCGGGCGACGGGGCCGGGCCGCCTCTCTTTCACCTGATGAACGGTGACCTGTGCTACGCCAACCTCGACTACGCGAACGCTCCCGGCGTGTGGCGGGACTTCGGCGCCAACGTGTCCCGCTCGGCCAGGAACCGCCCGTGGATGCCCGCACTCGGGAACCACGAGACCGAGTTCGGCACGTGCGACCAGGCCGGCCGTCCGGGCGAGGCACCTGGCGGAATAGCCGCCCAGGGCGCTGCGGGCAGCTACTGGAACGGCCCGTACGGCTATGGCCACTACCTCAGCCGGTTCCTCCTGCCGGACAACGGGCTGACCAACTACGACGGCAACCGGCTGCGCGGCAACTTCTACGCGTTCCGCGTCGGCACCGTGCAGTTCATCAGCCTGGACGCCGATGACGTCATCTACCAGGACAGTGCCGCCAGCTACTTCAGGTACCAGCCCGAGTCCCCGGCCATGGTCACCACGTCGGGCGCGGCGATCCCGAACGGCACCAGCACTTACAACCACGCGTACACCGGGGACCTGACGCTTACGGCGGATGACAACGCCGCCGTTCCCGACCGGAGCCGGGGCCGTCCGAACTTGCAGACGCTCTGGCTGGAGCGGACGCTGGCGCGGGCCCGTCGTGACCCGGACGTCGACATGATCGTGGTGTTCATGCACCAGTGCGCGCTGTCCTCGGCCCGCGCGAACGGCTCCGACCTGGGTATCCGCCGCGCGTGGCTGCCGCTGTTCGACCGCTACGAGGTGGACCTCGTCCTGTCCGGGCACGAGCACAACTACGAGCGCAGCTACCCGGTACGCGGCTACGACCGCGGCGCGCACGGCACGGTCGTCGCGCCGCACCCGGAGCAGACGACAGGGGAGAGCATCGACACCCGCCGGCCGCGCGTCGTGACAACCGAGCCGGTGACTGTGGGCGACCTGCCGGGCTGGGACACCCAGCAGGGCACCGTGTTCGTCGTGCTCGGCTGCGGCGGCACGAACGGCCCGTCCAACACTTACGGGACTAACCCGTCGAGCGGCGCTCCCCGCGCGAAAGTGATCACCCGCCGCACCGGCACGAGCGGCTCGCAGGCGGCCGGCTTCCGCCGCTACGGTGCGGACTCAGCCGAGGACGCCCTCTGGTCCGCGGCGACCAACCCCGACGAGCCGTACGGCTACGCGATCTTCGACGTCGATCCGGGCGAGCGCCGCGGCGAGACGACGATCACTATGCAGTTCTTCGCCATCCCGGCGGTCAGCAACATGGCTGGCCCGTTGCATGACGGCACCACCACGCTGCCGGACAAGCCCTATGAGACCGTCGTCTTCGGCCGTGGCATCGCCCGCCGCCTTGGCTGCGGCGCGCGCGAACTCAGCGCGACGACCGCTTAGTAGGCGGCCGGCGGCTAACTGCGTCGTCGTTCGCCAGCGGCCAAACCGGCGACGGGCGGCATCGCTCGCCTGGCCCAGGGCGGTTTAGGGCGAGAGCGGTCCAGCGCGGCCCCAAGAAGGGCCACGTTAGCTAACTCTTGCCCTTTAACCTCGCAAACGGATGTCCGCAAAAGGTATAATAACGACTATCCGCCGCGCCTCCAGCGCGATCCGCTCCGCCTGTGAGCTTGCAGCCTGACCGGCGGCACCGCATCTCAGCTGAAGTGTGGCCCGTCTTGCCGTTCGCAGACAAGGAGGGCACCCTTATCGGGGGACTCGTGCCAGCAGGCCTGCGAGGCCCGCGCGAGCGCGGGTTCTCGACGAGAACGCCACGGCGCTCATAACGCTTGCGGCTGCGGCTCCTCACGCGAGCCAGCCACGCCAGCGGGCGAATGCGCGCTTTAGCATCGTTGCATGAGCGCTACGGGTGACCTGGATCAAGCGAGGATCGGCGAGCTGCATGCCACGGAACTGAGCCGGTTCAGGGAGGCGCGGCCGCGCTCGCTCGCCCTGATCGACCGGGCGCGAGCGCATATGCCCAACGGCCTGCCGATGGCGTGGATGGCCTCGGACAACGACCAGCCGGTCTACATCGACCACGGGCTTGGCCCAGGTTTCACTGACATCGACGGGTTCAGCTACATCGATTTCAACGCCTCAGACATGGCGATGTTCTGCGGGCACGCCAACCCGGCGATCGTAGCCGCCGTGCAGGCACAGGCGGCCCGGTCGACCCAGTTCCTGCTGCCGACGGAAGCATCGGTGGAGGTCGCTGAGGAACTCGCCCGCCGTTACCCGGTTTCGCACTGGCAGTTCACGTTGTCGGCCACCCAGGCCAACACCGAGGCCATCCGGCTAGCACGGGCCGTCACCGGCCGCGAGGTGATCGTGCTGTTCCAGGGCCACTACCACGGCCACTTCGAGGAGGGCCTGGTTGACGTGGCCGACGGTCAGCTCGCCCCGGTGCAGCGCGGCCTGTCCAAGGGCGTCACCGGCCGGGTGCGGATCGCCCAGTTCAACGATGCCGACACGCTGCGCGAAGCGCTGGAGCCCGGTGACGTCGCCCTGGTGCTGACCGAGCCGGCGATGACCAATTTCCTGCACATGCTGCTGCCCGAGCCCGGGTGGCACCAGGCGCTGCGCGAGCTAACCCGCCAGCACGGCAGCCTGCTGGCCATAGATGAGACGCATACCCATGTCGTCGGGCCGGGCGGGGCCACCGGGCTGTGGCACCTGGACCCGGACATCGTCACCATCGGCAAGGCGGTGGCCGGCGGGGTGCCCATGGGCACCTACGGGGTCTCCGCCGGACTGGCCGAGCAGCTCGACACAGCGTGCAACGTCGCTACCGGCGGCACACTGTTCGGCAACGCGCTGTCGGCGGCAGCGGCGCGCGCGGCGCTGACCGAAGTGCTAGTCCCAGGTGCCTACAGCCACGTGACCGAACTCGGCGGGGAGCTCGCCGACGGGATCGAGCAGGCCATTGGCGCGGCCGGGCTCCCGTGGACGGTGATCCGGTTCGGTCCGCGCTCCGGGCAGTGGTACGGGTCCAGGCCCCGCACTGGCGCTCAGGCGCATGCGCTCACTGACGGCCAGCTCACCCGGCTCATCCGCGTCTGGCTGGCGAACCGCGGCATCTGGGAGGCGCTGCCCGGCGCTGGCCCCACCGTCCCGATTCCCGCCACCCGCGCCGACGTGAATCGTTACGTCAACGCTTATGCCGAGCTTCTAGCACAGCTGCGCTGACCTGAAGCGCGCGTCGCCCACCTGCGAGCCAGGACATTGACTTACGCGCCATTGGCGCCATTAATGCCCGCCTGCCCCGTAGGCCCTGCCGGAAAGCGGTTCAGCCTGGAGTAACACCGGCTCCAGCATCCAGGGACCGCAGGGACAGCCGGCGCGCCGTCCTGGTCAGGCACCGCCGGCTTCGGGGTGACCATATGCTGCCAGTCGTCGCCGTAGATGTAAGCGCGATGGACCTAAGGTTCGGGCGTCTCATCTCCTGCTGTTATCGCGTCAGATCGCCGGTTCAACCAAGAGCGCGGTTGACCTGCAGTGCTGCGGCGGAGGATGGAGAGGTCTTCCTCGCCTAGAGCTTCTTCTTCCTCGCTGTCCAGGACCGCGGGCCGGAATAGCTGCTGGGCGATCAGCGTCGGCACGAACGCCGACAGGATGACGACAGTGACCAGTTCGGTGTACTGCGTCTTGTCGATGAGGCCGTGGGTCAGGCCGTAGAGAGCGGCGATGGAGCCGAAGGTGAGCCCGGTGGCCATCAGCAGCGTGGTGTAGGTGCGCTCGCGGGACGGGAGCCTGAACGCGGAGGCGACGGGCCAGACTCCGGCCATCTTGGCGGCGAGCTTGACCAGCAGCAGGGCGCCGATTACCCCGGCGCCGGTGATCAGCGCTGGGGCAGAGATGAGCGTTCCGGCGCGAAGGAAGAAGAAAGGCGTCAGCAGCGCGAACGCGATCGAGCGCAGCCGGTCCATCAGCACCCGGTCGCGCAGGAACACTCCGGCGATGACCAGGCCCGCGACGTAGGCGGGCAGCACGGCCTCGCTGCCGGCCTGGGTGGCCAGCCCGCCGAGCCCGAGCAAGACAACCAGCAGCAGCTTGATTTCCGGCTCGGAGACCCGGTGACCGAAGTGCCTGATAGCCAGCCGTAGCAGGCGTGGCAACACGGCGATGGTGACCGCGCTGACGGCAAGGAAGACCAGAAGCAGCGAGCCGTAGCTGGCGAACAGCCCCCCCAGGGCTAGGACGGTGCCCAGGTCGGTAATGAAGCAGGCAGCCAGGATCAGCTTGCCGAGGTCATGACGGTTCAGCCCGGTCTCGACCATCACCGCGTACACCACGGCGACCGATGTGGTGCTGAGCGCGATCGCGCCAATCTCGGCGGCATGCAGGTGCCAGCCGAGAACCAGGCCGCAGAATCCGAACGCGGCAGCGAACGGTGCCGCGAACGACGCGATGCCGATGGACAGGCTGGCTTTCCAGTGACCGCGCAGCGACACCGGGTCGATCTCGGCACCGGCCAGGAACGTGAGCACGAGCGACCCGGCGCTGGCCAGGAACGTCGCCACGTCTGTCTGAGTAACGTGCTCGCGGATACCGGGGATGTTCCCGGCCAGTGCTCCGACGACTATCTCAACCAGCGCCGCGGGGATCGCGATCTTGATGCTGACAACCGAGGCGAGCAGGGCCATGCCCAGCCAGATGGCCGCCACGTAGTAGATGTTCACCGATTCTCCTGCCAGGCATGTCCTGGCAGCAGCCAGCTCGGGCGGCTCCCGCCAGGAGGATTAACTCCCGGTAGAAGCCATCAGCCACGGCGGCGGTTCGGGCGGCCAGCCCGCCGGAGCTTCATCCGGCTGGGACTGATGATAGCGGCGCTATTCGGGTTCGGCGTAACCGTGGGTGTAGGCGTAGCGGAGCGCTTGCGAGCGGTCGCGTGAGCCGGTCTTGGCGAAGATCCGGTTCACGTGAGTCCTCACGGTCGCCTCGCTGACGAACAGGGTGCGGGCGATCTCACGGTTCGACTGGCCGGCCGCAATGAGCCGCAGCACATCGACTTCGCGCGCTGTGAGCTCACCGTCGCCTGACGACGCGTCAGACGGCTCCGGGCAGCGGCCGACTCGTTCGGCGACGAGATCAGTCGACCCGGCTGGGTGCGGTTCCGGCACATCAGCCGATCCGGAAACATCCAGGCGAAGGCCAAGCACCTCGAGGATCCGCAGGACGAGCATCAGCTCGACCGTCGGCTTGCCGGCTTCGAAGGAGTTGACCCAGTCGCGGGACACGCCCGCACGACGGGCCAGCTCAGCCTGACTCAGGCCGAGCTGGATGTGCCGGCCGCGCCCATCTCGGCCGCAGATTGCCATTCAGCCTTACCGGCATTCGTCCTATCATCAGCGATATGTCAGTACTCCCCGTCGCCAAGATTGTCAGCGCCGCCCTCGTCGGCGCAGCGGGCCTGTCAGCCGCGCCCCACGCGGCTGTGTCCGCGACGCGCTTCCAGCTCACCGTGCGAATCATCGACCGTTCAGGCCAGCGCGCCAAGCCGGTCGATCTACAGTTCCTCAACCTAGGCAGCGGCGCCAACGTCGACCTCGGCCAGAACACCAGCCGCGAGGTACGCCCGGGCCGGTACAACGTCGCCGCGTGGATCGGGACAGGCACCGGCAACGCACAGACATTCACCCTGGCCGACCGGATCATTGACGTGACACGGAGCCGCACCATCACCATGGATGCGAGGCAGGGCCGGCGGGTCCGCGTGAAGCTGAACGCCCCGGGGGCGGTGCAGGAGGTGCTTGAGTTCGGGCCGATTGTGCACGGCGACTGGGCATTCGACCCCTCGTACGTCGCGGACTCCCTCAACGGCGGTACTTTCGCGGCACCTGCATATGTGGTGCCCGTGAAGGCCAAGGGGGTGACGCTCTATACCTATACGGTCTGGGAGAAGAAGGGGAACACAGACACCCGGCCGAGCCCCTTCCGGTATGACATCATCGACGTCTACCGTGGCGGTCTCCCGGCGCACCCCACCTACACGGTGCGCACGTCCGCTCTGGCGCGGGTCTCGGTCGGGGTGCGCGCTACCGACAAGAACCAGCAGGCGACGCTGGAGCTGACCCCGATGGGCCGCGCTGGCCCGCCCCTGCCGCTCAACGCCGGCACTACGCTCGGCGCCACGCCGGCGCGGCTTACCTCTTACCGGTCGCCGGGTTATCAATGGCAGCCCATCGTGGACCTGACGAGCCCGTCCGGCGAGATCCGCGACAACGTGCTGAACATGAACCCCTACGGGCCGGGTCATTTCACCGAGCGGTACTTCTCCGCCGTGCTCGCACCGCAGGCGGAGAATGGCCCGAACGCATCGGTCGAGGACCGGCGGATGCAGGTCAGTGCCGGCTTCTCCCTGCTGGGCGACCCGCAGCATATTGGTGACACCGACGAGAGTTCAGGCGTGACCACGCGGCTGCGGCTGTATTCCGGAGGTCGGCTGCTCGCCGCTCCCACGGCGGCAACCTGAACCCGCGGATCCCGGCGGCGCGTCACTGGTACTCGCTGCACATTGACGCGACCAGGACGCCTGGCGCGACCTTGTCCACCCAGATACACGCCATATGGCGGTTCGCCGCACACGGCACCACCGATGGCTTCACGTTCACACCCCAGATCTACGCATCTCAGCTGCAGCCGGGCGGCCTGGACTGGCGGAACCAGGCGGCTGCAGGCGTGGCCACGCCCGTCACGCTGCGCCTGTACGGCCCCTATTCCGTCACGCCAATGCTGCTGCATGTAGTGCGCGCTCAGGCATCGAGTAACGACGGCAAGACCTGGCACTCGGTCACGGTTCGGCGGCTCGGTAGTCACTACGTGCTCAGCGTCCGTAATCCGCAGCACGCAGGTTTCATCTCGCTCCGGATTTATGTGAGGGACGGCTCAGGCAATTCCGAATCGCTGACAGTCCTCCACGCCTACGGTGTGAGGTGACCGCTGGCTGGCTCACACTGCTGGTTATCAGCTAAGAACGATCTCGGGCTCGGCGGAGGACCGACGCCGGCCGTTTCCGCCCGAGAAGTTAGCTCAGTAGGCTGCTGGCGTAGGCAGCTTCGCAGGGTCCGCCAGCTAGCTGAGGCAGTGTGATGGCTATCGAGCTCCAGAAGCGCATGGTCGTTGAATACGGCATCGAGGTGGACGGCGTCTGGCTCCCGCTCGCCATGCTGCGACGCCTGGAGGAACACGGGCCGTGGAACGCGCCGTTCACCGAGGCGGCTGACGAGCAGGCCAGAGTACTCATTGCTCACGGGCTGGCCGAGCGCCACAACACCGGCCTGTCTCGCGGCAACGCGCTGCGCAACTTCGTCGAGGCTCTGCCGTTCGCGCCAACCGAGAGCTTCAAGTCGATCCGCGCCGCGGGTGATGAGAATCCTGGCGGCAACCCCGAGTAACTAGTGTCGCGTCCGGGTGCTACTGGGCGATCTCTGGCAGGAGGTTCGCCGCGTGTTTATTGGAAGGCGCGCGCGCGGCGGGTGAGCTAGATTCGCGGGATGTTTGCCTCCGAGCGAGTACGCCTGCGACCCATGATCCCGGACGATGCCACCGTGCTGTACGAGATGTGGTCCGACCCCGAACACCACCTGATCACCGACGACCGCCCGATGCTGGTTGAATCGCTCGCCGCAAGACGGGCCAGGCTGGAGAAGTCGCAGGCCGAACCGGACGTCCGTACCGCCCGGTTCACCGCCGAGACGATCGCCGACGGCACCGTGATCGGCGCGTGCAGCCTGTGGGGTCTCGACGCTTTCAACCAGTTCGGCCATATCGGCATCTCACTGCTCCCGACCGCACGCACCCAGGGATACGGCCGGGAGATGGTGCGGCTGCTCTGCCACTACGGCTTCCGCTTCCGCAACCTGCATCGGATTGAGCTGGAGACGCTCGCAACCAACGCCGCGATGCGGAAACTAGCCGAAAGCTGCGGCTTCGTGCTCGAAGGCATCCAGCGCGAGCAGGCCTACGACGGCGACGGCTTCTCCGACATCGTGCTGTACGGGCTGCTCAGGCAGGAGTGGAGTCGCTAGAACCGCGTGGCGTTAGTTAGTTGCCGGTCTGACTTTGATGGCGTGGTTGCCGGGCCGGCCTTGGCCGAGGCAGCTCAGCCCAGGTAGAAGTCCCTGCGGGCGGCCACGAACGCCTCGATCGACTGCGGGGCGATTCCCGTCACGCGCTCGACGCCGTCGGCCGTGCGGTCGTAACGGTTGTCCCGGTGCAGCCGGGCCATCGCGGCGATGTGCTGTTCGACGTGCGGCGGCAGGCCCATCATGGCGAGCCCCTTGGCCTGCCAGCGGTCCAGCGGCACGTCCACGTAGGATACTGGCCGGCCCAGCGCCCGGGAGAAGGCCGAGGCCAGCTCCGTCATGTCGACCGAGCGCGGCCCGGTCAGCTCGTAGACCTGCCCGATGTGCGGAGCCGGGTCGCGCAGGACGGTGGCGAGGACCCGGGCGACGTCGTCCACGGCGACCGGCGAGGTGCGTCCGATGCCGAACGGCAGCGCGATCGTGCCGTTCTCCTGAATTGACTGCGCCGCCATCGTGGTGAACAGCGGAGTGTCCAGGAACACCGTCGGCCGGATGTGCACCACGGGCAGACCCGACCAGTTGAAGACCTGCTCCGCCAGCCAGTGCAGCCGCTGCTGGTGCGACTCCTCGGTGCTGGTGGCGGTCATCTGCGACACGGTCATCTGGGACAGGTCGACCAGGGCCTCCAGCTTCCCGTACTCCCTCGCGACGGAAGCCACCACGGTCGCCGCCAGCAGATGGTCCGGCGACACGCGCATCGCGAAATACATCCGCGACACGCCCTGCAGCGCGGCCGCCACCGTCTCGGGCCGGGTCAGGTCACCGATGACGACCTCTGCGCCGAGCGTCCGCAGCTCAGCCGCACGCTCGTCGTCGCGGCGGACCATGAACCGAACCGGCACATCCTGAGCACGCAATTGGTCGAACACCACGCGGCCCACGCCGCCGGCACCGGGGATGAGAACAAGGTTGGTGGCAGCAACCATCAGTCGATCTCCTTCTGAGGAATGGAATATCTGCGCGGGGATGGTTTCGTGATCACCGTTGGGCTCCTACGGTCTGGCGCTGGGACTCATCGCCGCCGGCGGGCACGACGGCGTCCTTGCCCGGCAAGAAGACCAGCGCAACGACCGCTCCGGCCAGGGCGACGGCCGCCGACCCTAGGGCGGTGATGTGCATCGCATGGATGAAGACGTCATTCGCGGACCGCACGAGCGCGCCGCCGGCCGGTCCCAGCTTCTCGGCAAGCGCCAGGGTCGCCTCGACGGATTCACCTGCGGCGTGCCGGTCGGAGGCGGGCAGTACGCCCAGGTGGCCGTCGATGCCGTCGCGGTAGGTGGTGGATAGCAGTGACCCCAGCACGGCGACCCCCATGGCCCCCCCGACCTGCCGGAAGGTGTTGTTGACCGCAGATCCGGAGCCCGGCCTTCTCCCGCGGCAGCGACGACATGATCGTGACGGTGGCGGGCGGCATCACGTGGGCCATCCCCGTTCCCATCAGGAAGAACAGCACCTCCAGTACCCAGATGGGGGTGTCCTGGCCGAGCAGCAGGTAGCCGGCGAAGGCCACGGCGGTCAGGAAGAGGCCACTGGCGCACACAGCTCGGGCACCGAAGCGGTTGACGACCAGCCGGGCCCGCGGGGCAAAGAACATCTGGGAGGCGGCCAGCGGCAGCACGAGCAGACCGGACTGCAGGACGCTGTACCCCCGAACGCTCTGGTTATAGAAGACGCTGAAGAACGTGACGCCCATGAGGGCGAAGAAGACCAAGCCGATGGCAACGACGGACGCGGAGAACCGCCGGTTGCGGAAGTAAGTGACGTCGAGTGCCGGATGGTCGCTGTGGGCCTCGTACGCCACGAAGCCGGCGAGGATTGCCAGGCCGCCGAGGATCGTCGCCCAGGACTCGGGCCGGGTGAAGTCGCCCAGCTGGCCGCCCTTGATGATGCCGAAGACCAGGAGCGCCAGACCGACGATCGACAGGAGCACGCCGAACGGGTCGACCCTGCCGGGCCTCGGGTCCTTGGAGTCCGGGACGATCGCCGCCATCGCGGCCATCGCGGCGACCACGATCGGGACATTGACCAGGAAGACCGAGCCCCACCAGAAGTGCTCCAGGAGGATGCCGCCGGTGATGGGGCCGATGGCGATGGCGAAACCGACCACACCGGTCCAGATTCCGATGGCCTTCGGCTGCTCGGCGCGCTCGAAGACGTTCATGATGATCGCGAGGGTGGCGGGCAGGATGAAGGCGCCGCCAAAGCCCATCACGGCTCGGGCGGCGATGAGGTGCCCGGAGGAGTCCGACAGTGCGGACAGCGCGGATCCCGCGCCGAACACCAGCATGCCGAAGAGCAGCACCTTCTTGCGGCCGAGCCGATCTCCGAGCAGGCCCGCGCTGAAGAGCAGTCCGGCGAAGACCAGCGTGTAGGAGTTGATCGCCCACTCCAGCTGGCTCTGGGTGGAGCCGAGTCCGGTGGGAGCGGGCTGGGCGATGGTCTTCATCGCCACGTTGAGGATCGAGTTGTCCAGCATCACCACCAGGAGGCTGGACAGGAGCACGGTCAGGATGGCCCAGCGCCGCCGGTGGACCGCCTCGGGAACGCTTCGTCGCTGGGCAGCGGGCACGGATGGCGTGGACGCCGCGGGCGTCGAGGACTCGGCGGGGGCGGGTGGTGATGCCACAGGCGTCTCCCATGCTGTCGGTGGTGCTGCGATTGCGGGGCGGAGGCCGTCGACCTCAGACGGCGGGAGGCAGCGCGGGCCTGCCAGGCCTGCCGGTTGATCTCGATTAGATGTCGCTAGGAATCTAAACGGATCTAGGATAGATTGCAAATGACATCCATCTGAGGAGAGTGATTCCGTGGGCCGCGTATCCCAGGCGCAAGCACACGAGAACCGGCAGCGCGTTGTCGCCACGGCCTCCCGGATGTTCCGCGAGAAAGGCACCGCGGTCAGCGTCGCCGACCTGATGAAGGCCGTCGGGCTCACCCATGGCGGGTTCTACAAGCAGTTCGCCTCGAAGGAGGACCTGGTCGACGAGGCCATCGCCCGCGCCTTCAGCGTTGCGGCGGCATATTCGGCGGAGGCGCTCGAGGAGCACGCCGGGGACCACGACGCCGCCCGCCGGGCGCTGATCGAGCAGTACCTCTCAATCTGGCACCGCGATCACGCTGGGGACGGCTGCCCCGTCTCCGGATTCGCTGCTGACCTGGGGCGCGAGCCTGGCCAGGGCACCCGCGCCCACCCCACGTACATCAACGGGGTACGGAAGCTCGCCTCTCGGCTGGCTACCGGCGACGATGACGGCATGGCCCAGTTCTGCACCATGGTCGGTGCCCTGGTCCTCGCCCGCGCCACCCGGGGGGACCCGCTCTCCGAAGAACTGCTGCAGGCCGCGCGCACGGCTCTCACCGAGGGCGGCACAGGGCGATCCGAGCCGGAGCAGCGCACGGACTGACCAAGGCCGGCCGACGCCGTGGTGGCTGAAGTCCAGACCGGGAACGAAGTGGGCCCGGCCGCCGTGAGGCGGCCGGGCCGGATTCGCTGCTGAGTTATCAGCTGCGGACGGTCTCGGGCTCGGCGGAGCCGGAGAGTTCCGCCGCCATTGTTGGGACGAGCGCCACGTCAGCTGTGGCCGGCTGCGGCAGCTGGCGCAGCGCGAAGAAGCTGACCACCGCGCCAGCCGCGACCAGCGCGACCGTCAGGAGCAAGCCGGAGTGATAGCCGTGCAGGTAAGCAGTCGCCGCGTCCTGTCCCGCGCGCAGCGCCGAGCCCTGAGCCGAGCGGAGCACGGCCCCGATGATCGTGATGCCGAGTAGGCCTGCCATTTCGCGGGACGCGTTCAGCAATGCCGAGGCCACGCCGGACCGCTCGGGCGGCGTCGAGTGCAGCACCGCGTTGGTCAGGGGCACGTTCATCAGGCCAGCGCCGGCGCCGAAGATCAGGAAGCCGGGAAGCAGGCTCCCGAACGTCGCGCCGCCGCCGAGCCTTCCGAACAGGTACAGGCCGGCTGCCATCACGGCCATGCCGATCGCGACGGTCTGGTGCGGCCGCAGCACGCGGGACACTGGGTTGGCTAGTCCGGCGAACAGCGCCATGCACAGGGCCATCGGGACGAAGGCCAGCCCGGCCTTGGTTGGCGAGAAGCCCAGAATGGTCTGCAGGTAGATCGAGGTGAAGAAGTAGATGCCGAAGATCCCGAAGGCCCACAGCATCATGGTGATCGTGCCACCAGCGAAAACGCGCGACCGGAACAGCCGCATGTCAGCCATCGGGTGTGCCGACCGGGACTCGATCACGCCGAACGCTGCTGCAGCGGATGCCGCCAGTGCGAACGCGCCCAGGATCAGCGGGGACGTCCAGCCCTTGTCGTGTCCGTCGATCAGGGCGTAGGTCAGCGAGGACAGCGCGACTGTCGACGTGATCAGGCCGGGGATATCGAGGCGGCGGATCAGCGACGGGTCACGGGACTCCTGGGTGGCGACGAGCGCGATCACGAACGTCACGATGCCGACCGGCACGTTGATGAAGAAGATCCAGCCCCAGTGGAAGTGCTGGCTGATGAAGCCGCCGATCAGCGGGCCGAAGGCCAGCGCCATCGCGCCGATCGCGGTCCAGATTCCGATCGCGGTCGTGCGCTCCCTGGTGTCCTTGAAGGTCGCCATGATGATCGCGAGCGTGGTGGGGACGACCAGCGCGGCGCCGAGGCCCTGGACCAGGCGCGCGCCGATCAGCTCGGCGCCGCTGCCCGACAGGCCAGCCCACAGCGAGCCGAGCGTGAACACCGACAGCCCGATCAGGAACAGCCGCCGCCGGCCGTAAAGGTCGGCGAGTCGGCCGCCGGCCAGCAGCAGCCCGGCGAAGACCAGGATGTAGCTGCTCACGACCCATTCCAGTCCTGCGAGGGACAGGTGCAGGCTGCGCTGGATGGTAGGTATCGCGACGTTCGTCACGTTGTTGTCGAGGTAGGTCATGAACGTGGCGAGCGACACCGCCACCAGGGACCACCAGCGTCTGGACATTGCCGGGCTCCTCCCGATTTCCCTGTACCGCGTACTTGTACTTCGATCTTGTACGACGTTCTTATACGTTGTATATGGCGATCCTGCCTTGTACGGCGTATAGTTGTCAAGTGATGGCACCAGTTGAGGCACGAGAAGCAGACAAGACCCGGCTGACCAAGCAGGCCGTGGTCGACCGTGCGCTGGCCCTGGGTGATGCCGAGGGCCTGGAAGCGCTCACGATCCGGCGGATCGCGACCGAGCTGGGCGTCACGCCGATGGCGCTGTACTGGCACTTCCGTAACAAGGAGGAGCTACTCGCCGGCCTGGGCGACCAGATCTGGAGCGAGCTGGACACCGGCGTCGACCTGTCGGCGCCCTGGGATGTCCAGATGCGGGGCCTGCTGGAATCACTGCTGCATGTGCTGCGCGCTCACCCGTGCGCGTCGCAGCTCATCCTGGAGGGCGAGAAGCAGAGCAGCGCGGCGCTCGTCGCGTCGGAGACGGCACTCGCGGTGCTGCGCCGCGGCGGGTTCGATCCCGAGCATGCGGCCGAGATCACCCGCAGCGCCCTGTGGATCGGGCTCATGCTGGTCATGAGCGAGCCGGGCTTCCATCCCGCGATGAGCCCCGCCGAGAAGGCGGAGGCGCAGCGCAAGCACCACGTGCAGCTCGCCCTGCTGCCTCCCGACCAGTATCCGCGTCTGGTCGAAGCTGCCCTGCCGATGTCCTGCGGCGACCCGGAGTTTCACTACCGGTTCGGCGTCGATCTCTTCGTCGCGGGCGTGAAGGCGCTGGCCCCCGAGCGCTGATACCCGGCTGACGCCATCTCCGCAGCAGAGCAGCGTGCAGATCGCGTTGAGCCTGCAGCGAAGTGCGGGCCACCGACGCCTAATTCATTTGGCTGTGAAGACTGCCTACCAGGTAGGTTCATTTCTCTGACTTCGTGCGGGAGGTACGGGCGGTGACACAGGACAGCTCAGGGCCAGGGATTCTGGTCGAGGGACTGACCAAGTCGTTCGGCGACGTGCATGCGCTGCGCGGGATTGACCTGGTGGTGCCCCGCGGCACTGTGCTCGGCGTCCTCGGCCCGAACGGCGCAGGCAAGACGACCGCGGTCCGCATCCTGACGACGCTGCTGCTGCCGGACAATGGCCGCGCGCTGGTGGACGGACGCGACGTGGTGCGCCAGCCGGCTGCGGTCCGCCGCTCGATCGGGCTCTCCGGCCAGTCGGCCGCCATCCAGGAAGAGCTGACTGGCCGGGAGAACCTTGAGCTCATCGGGCGCCTGTTCCACCTGAGCCGCGGAGAGTCCCGCATCCGGGCGGCTCAGCTGCTCGAGCAGTTCGACCTGGTCGACGCCGCCAACCGTCATGCTAAGACGTACTCCGGCGGCATGCAGCGCCGTCTCGACCTGGCCGCGAGCCTCGTCGGCCGGCCGCAGGTGCTGTTCCTCGACGAGCCGACGACCGGTCTCGATCCGCGGTCGCGGCTGGGTATGTGGGACATCATCAGGTCGCTGGTCGAGGGCGGGACGACCCTGCTGCTCACGACCCAGTACCTGGATGAGGCCGACGAGCTGGCGGACGAGATCGTCGTCATCGACCACGGCCTGGTTATCGCGGCCGGGACTTCCGAGGAGCTCAAGAGCCGGGTCGGCGGGGACGTGCTCGAGTTCACCGTTCCGGACCGGAACCTGCTCACCGAGGCGGTCACCGCCATCGCGGTCGTGGGTGAGGGCGAGCCGCATGCCGACAAGGAGACCGGCGTCGTGAGCGTCGGCGTTGGCGGGCGCGGCTCCGACGCACTCATTGACGCGGTGCGCGCCCTGGACGGGGCGGGCGTGCGGACCCGCGGACTGGCGCTGCGGCGGCCGTCACTCGACGACGTGTTCCTCGCACTCACCGGCCACGCAGCCGAAGAGGAAGAGCTGAACGGCAAGCGCCGCCGTGGCCGGCGCTCCAAGCGCGACGAGACGAAGGCGACGTCATGACTACCGTTATCGCACCCACGATCTCGCTGCCGGATGAGCCGAGCCTGCTCGCCCGATTCCGCTGGGCGGTAAGTGACACCCTGGTGATCGCGCGGCGCAACCTGCTGGTCTGGGCACGGGTGCCCGCTTACCTGGTCTTCACCGTGATCCAGCCGGTGATGTTCGTGCTGATGTTCCGGTATGTGTTCGGCGGCGCGATCAAGATTCCGGGTCCGATTACGTACGTGGACTTCCTGATGCCCGGCATCATCGGGCAGACCGCGGCGTTCGCCACGTTCGCCACGGCGATCGCGCTGGCTCAGGAACTGCAGAAGGGCGTCATCGACCGGCTGCGGTCGATGCCGATGGCGCGCTCTGCGGTGCTGGCCGGCCGGCTGGTCGCCGACACCGGGCGGATGCTGGTGACCATCCTGATCGTCGTCGGCGTGGGCTACGCAGTCAGCTTCCGGTTCCTGAACGGCGTGATCCCGGCGATCCTCATGGTCGTGCTCGCGACCGTGTTCGGGCTGGCGATCTGCCTGATAGCTGCGTTCACTGGCCTGGCCATCAAAGACGAGGAGTCGGTGCAGGCGTTCGGGCTGATCTGGCTGTTCCCGGTGACGTTCCTCAGCTCTGCATTTGTTCCGATCCAGTCGATGCCGGGCTGGCTGCAGGCATTCGCGAACAATCAGCCGGTCACCTACGTCATCAACACGATGCGGGCGCTGGCACTCGGCGGTCCCATCGAAGCCAATCTCTTGAAGAGCATCGCGTGTCTCGCCGCGATCCTCATCGTGTTCGGCCCGCTCTCCGTCCGCGCGTACAAGCGAGCGAGCTGACCCAGCCGCGCCAGCACTGGGCCGGCCAGCACACTGGGCCGGCCGGCACTCGGCCGGCCAGCGTCAGGCCGCCGGCATTGCTAGCCGACAGGATGATGACGTGCTGGCCGGCTGGGTAGAGAATTGCGCCATGACGTACGACATCGGGGCTGACATCCGGCTGGACCCCCGCCTCAAGGTGCTGCTAGCCGGCATGCCATCCGAAAGCATGGGGGACGTCGACAGCCGCGAGACGCTGGTGGCCGAGGCGAACTCCGAGGAGGCGCGCCAGCAGACGGAGATGTTCCGGTCGTTCATGGACATGTGCGACACCGAGGAGGTCGCCCCCTCGGCCGGGCTCCGGGTGCACTCGGACAAGGTTGTCTCAGCACCGGACGGTAACACGATCAGCCTTCAGGTCATCCGTCCCGACAATGACGAGACGCTGGCCTGCATCTATTACATCCATGGCGGCGGCATGGCATCGCTGTCGTGCTACGACGGCATGTACCGGGGCTGGGGCAAGATCATCGCCGCGAATGGCGTCGCCGTCGTGATGGTCGACTTCCGCAATTCGGTGGTGCCGTCGTCGGCGCCCGAGGTCGCGCCATTCCCGGCAGGGCTGAACGACTGCGTGTCCGGGCTGAAGTGGACGGTTGCGAACGCCAGCCACCTCGGCATCGACCCCGAGCACATTGTCGTCGCGGGCGAGAGCGGCGGCGGTAACCTGACGCTCGCCACCGGCCTCAAGCTCCGGCAGGATGACGAGCTCGGCCTCATCAAGGGCCTGTACGCGATGTGCCCGTACATCGCGGGACAGTGGCCAACGACCGAGTGCCCGTCGTCGACGGAGAACAACGGCATCCTGCTGGACCTGCACAACAACCGCGGCGCGATCGGCTACGGGATCGAGGCCTTCACCTCGCGCAACCCGCTGGCCTGGCCGTCGTTCGCGACAGCCGATGACGTCGAGGGCTTCCCGCCGACTGTCATCAGCGTCAACGAGTGCGATCCGCTGCGCGACGAGGGCGTCAACTTCTACCGCCTGCTGCTGCAGGCCGGCGTACCGGCGCGGTGCCGGCAGGTGATGGGCACGATGCACGGCACGGAGATCTTCACCATTGCCTGCCCCGAGATCAGCCGGGACACGGCCCGCGATCTCGCCGCCTTCACCATGCGCTAGCACCGCATTCTGCATGCGCTAACGCCAGGCAAATGGCGAGGTCCTGGCGACCAAACAATGCATCCGCGGTCCGCGCGAATTACCCGCCCTGCGGTAAAGCCGCCGCCCGGCGGTCACAGTGGGTTTACCTGCTTTCCCTACCGTCCTTGCCATGGATGATATGGGCATGTTTGGAGGCGGCCACTCAGCCGACAACTCTGAGGGCGGCCTCACCAGGCGTACGTTCCTGAGCGGCGTGGTAGTAGTCGGCGCTGCAGTCGGGCTGTCGGGCGCGGCCGAGGACGTCTTCGCCGCCGACCCGGCACTCGCGGCCCCGGCACCGCCAAGCGGTCCGCCGACCACGACGATCCCGCTACCGACCACGACGGCACCCGAGCAGCTCTGGCTGACCTGGGGCCGTAACCCGGCAACCGACGTCACCGTGTCCTGGCTCTCGCCGGGTGAGGTGCCAGCGCCGGCACCCTCCCTGAGCTGGTCGGCCCGGCCGATCACTGCGGGTCATCCGGGACGGACCATCGAGCTTCCCGAGCCGCAGCCGCTCGACGTGACGCAGCGCTATCCGAAGGCATCGAGCGTTGCCTTCACCGACGGGCTGAACGCTCAGACCACGTACTACTACCACGTCGAGCTCCGCGACCTGGAGCCCGACACCACGTACTACTACCAGGTCAGCGACGGCGCCTTCCCGGCGCCGTCAACCGCCGGCTCGAGCTTCACGACAGCTCCGGCAGGGCGCGCCAAGTTCCGCTTCTCGAGCTACGGCGACCTGGCCACGCCGTCGTACGACCTGAACGCATCCGGCAACCAGTGGCACGAGTCGTGCGACAACTCCTACTACGCCGTGAACGCGATCGAGAACCCCGGCGACGGCAACGGCGCGCCGCTGTTCCACCTGCTCAACGGCGACCTGTGCTACGCGAACCTGGACATCTTCAACGCGCCGGGAGTCTGGCGCGACTTCGGCATCAACTGCGCGCGCTCGGCGGCGAACCGGCCGTGGATGCCCGCGCTCGGCAACCACGAGACCGAGTTCGGCACCTGCGACCACGCCGGCCAGCCCGGCACGGCGCCCGGCGGGATCGCGGCCCAGGCCGCGGCCGGCAACTACTGGAACGGCCCGTACGGCTACGGCCATTACCTCAGCCGCTTCCTCCTGCCGGACAACCACGTCACCAACTGGGACGGCAACCACCTGCGCGGCAACTTCTACAGCTTCCAGGTCGGCACCGTGAAGTTCATCTCGCTGGACGCCGACGACGTGATCTACCAGGACGGCGCCTCCGCCTACCTCAACGCGACGCCGAACGCGCCGAACGAGACAACCTCATCCGGCGTCTCGATCCCCAACGGCACCGTCACCTACAACCGCGCTTACACCGGGAACCTCAAGGTAGATGCCGCGAACTACTCCCTGGTGCCGGACTTCAGCGGCGGAACGCCGAACCTCCAGTGCATCTGGCTCGAGCGCGAGCTGCGCGAGGCCCGCCGGGATCCGTCGGTCGACATGATCGTGGTCTTCATGCACCAGTGCGCGATGTCAACCTCGCTCCCCGGCAACGGCTCCGACCTGGGCATCCGCCAGGCCTGGCTGCCGCTGTTCGACCAGTACGAGGTCGACCTGGTGCTGTCCGGGCACGAGCATGACTACGAGCGCAGCTTCCCGGTCCGCGGCTACGACGCCGATTACCTCGGCACGGTCGCGTCGCCCAACCCGGACCAGGCCAAGGGCGCGTCGGTGAACACCCGCCGGCCGCACGTCGCGACGACCGAGCCGGTCAGCTACAACGGCGCCCAGGCGTGGGACACCCAGCAAGGGACCGTCTTCCTGGTGCTCGGCGGCGGCGGCACCGACGGCCCGGCCAACGTCTACGGCAAGGACACCGTGACCGGCCTGCCGCAGGCCAAGGTCATCACCGAGCGCAACGCGATCAGCGGCTCGGAGGCGGCCGGCTTCACCCGGAACGCCGCCGACTCGATCGAGGACGCCCCCTGGTCCGCGGCGACCAACGCCGGTGACGCATACGGATACGCGATCTTCGACGTCGACCCCGGCAAGCGCCCCGGCGAGACCACGATCACGTTCCAGTACTTCGCCGTGCCCGCGGTCAGTGGCGAGACAACCCCGCTGCACACCGGGACGACGACGCTGCCGACGACACCGTTCGAGACGTTCGTCTTCGGCCGCGGGATCTCCGGCGGGCGCAAGCCGTGGAAGGACCACGACAAGAAGAAGATCGCGGCAGCCACCGCGAGCTGACGGCAGGCGGAGGCACGAGCCACCCCGTTCCAGGCCTGATCGCCTAGGCGGGAACGGGGTGGTTTGTCATGCCGCCGCCGGCCGGGCCGCCGAAGGACTGGCCGAGCACCCCCGAACAGGGGGACAATCCCAGAGGGACCAGGTCGCAACGGTGCGACCAGGGTGCCGGTGGAGTGGCAATGACGGCGATGACCGCGTCGGCGTGGACGAGGCTCATGCGCAGGCTGGGCTGGGACGGCAACCCGCTGCGCCCGCGCTCGGACCTGATCGGGCGGTGGCTGCTGCCCGCGGCGATCGTCCTGTTCGCGGCACTGTGCCCGCTCGTGGCCGGCGTGACCGGCATGTGGGTGCGCGCGGATAACGCGGCGGTGGAGCACGCGAAGCTGGCGTGGCAACCGGTTACGGCCGTGCTCCTGTACGCGGTGCCGGGGCCAGCAGAATCCAACCACGGTGGCAATACGTGGACGACGTGGGCGCCCGCCCGGTGGACCGTGGACGGCCGTCAGCACACCGGAGACGTCCCGGCGCCTGCCAAGTCGAGCGCGGACAGCAGGCTGACCGTGTGGCTCAACCGGGCCGGACAGCCGCAGATGCCGCCGCTGACGCCGGGCCAGGCCGGCGATCGCGCACACGCCGACACGCTGATCGCGCTGTCAGTGCTGGCCGTACTGCTGACCGGATCATGCTGCCTGGCCCGGTGGGCGCTCTTCCGGCGACGACTCGTGGGCTGGCAGATCGAGTGGCTGACGGTGGGTCCCCTCTGGAGCCGTCAGCGGTAACTGCGGAGCCGTCAGGGGTGAATCGACCGGTTTGTCGGCCGCTGACTTAAGTTGACCAGCCACAGCGCGAACAGCAGCGAGGACATGACCCCGACGGCGATTCCGACGCCGGCCAGGGTGTCACCGCGGCCGCCCTGCTCGCGGATCTGAGTGCGGGCGGCCAGCCCGAGCACGACCGCGAGCATGCTGAGCAGGCCGGGGAAGAACGCCAGCACAACCGATGACACAGCCAGGCCGTTCAGCTCGCGCTGCACCGGCTCGACGTCCGGGGTCAGCTTGGTGACCTGCCCTGGCGCCGGCAGATCCGAGGTGATTGCGCTCAGGTCGTCGTAGGTGCGCGCTGCGTAGGCAAGGCCGACCCGTTCCCCGTACTCCTCCTGCGTTAGCCTGCCTTCGGCGAAGCCAGACTTGAGGATCTCGATGGCGCCTTCCCTGTCCGCGTTCGAGGCGCGCATCCGACCATGACCAGCGGGTGGCGTCACCCAGTGCGGGTCAAAGACCATGGTGCCTCCGTCCGGGAGTCCGAACGCCTGCCCTTCCAGACTAAAGCGTGGCGGCTGCGCGCCTGGCTTGGGCCATGGCGTAGCAGTCGTGGGGGCGGCGGCCGACGCCGGCTCTTACGCTTGCGTTGGCAGGTCCCGTATCGGTGAGAAGGAGGACAACTTGAAAGGTGCGGAAGCCGTCGTCCGGACGCTCGTCGACGCAGGCGTCAGCACGTGCTTCGCCAATCCGGGGACCTCGGAGATGCACTTCGTCGCGGCGCTGGATGCCGTGCCTGAGATGCGCGGCGTGCTGTGCCTGTTCGAGGGAGCGGCGACCGGTGCCGCTGACGGTTACGGCCGGATGGCGGGCTACCCGGCGGGCGTACTGCTGCACCTTGGCCCCGGCCTGGCCAACGGGCTCGCCAACCTGCACAACGCGCGCCGCGCGCACACGCCGCTGCTGGCCATCGTGGGCGATCACGCGACCTACCACAAGCGGCTCGACGCGCCGCTTGAGTCCGACATCGGCGCGCTGGCCGGCTCGGTGTCCGGCTGGGTCCGGAGCAGCTCGCGCAGTGCCGACGCGCCCGCGGACGCAGCTGAGGCGGTTGCCGCGGCGCTGCGGCCGCCGGGTCAGGTGGCCACGCTCATCCTGCCTGCTGACGTGACCTGGACCGAGGGCGCAGAGCCGGCCGTTCCGGCAGCGCTCAGGGAGCCCACGCCAGTACCGGACTCGGTGACGCGCGGCATGGCCAGCGTGCTCCGCGGCGGGGAGCCGGCCGTGATCCTGCTCGGCGGTTCCGGGCTGCGGCGCGGCGCGCTTGAGTCGGCAAGCCGGATATCGGCGGCGACGGGCGTCCGGCTAATCGCCGAGACGTTCCCGGCACGGCATGAGCGGGGTGCGGGCGTTCCCGCCGTGGAACGGCTTGCCTACCTGGTGGAGGCGGCCTCCGCCCAGCTCGCCGGAGCGCGCCAGCTGATCCTGGCGGGAGCGACTTCTCCGGTCTCGTTCTTCGCGTATCCCGGCAAGCCCGGCACACCGGTGCCGGATGGGTGTCGCGTGCATGTGCTGGCCGAGCCGGGCGACGACGTCTCCGGCGCGCTTGCGGCGCTCGCCGACCTTGTGGCGCCCGGTACCGCGCCGGTGGCCCAGCAGCCAGGGCGGCCCGGCCTGCCGGACGGTGAGCTGACCGCTCAGGCGGCGGCTCAGGTGATCGGCGCGCTGCTGCCGGAGGGCGCCATCGTGAGCGATGAGGCGAACACCTCCGGGATCTTCCTGCCCGGCGCGACGGCTGGCGCGCCGCCGCACGACTGGCTGAGCCTGACCGGCGGGGCGATCGGGCAGGGCCTGCCGCTCGCGACCGGGGCGGCGATCGCGTGCCCGGACCGGCCCGTTCTCGCGCTGGAAGCCGACGGGAGCGCGATGTACACGGTGTCCGCGCTGTGGACGCACGCCCGCGAGCAGCTCGACATCACGACCGTCATCTTCAGCAACCGCTCGTACGCGATCCTGGCGATGGAACTGCAGCGGACGGGGGCTCCGATTACCGGGGCAACTGCGCGGAGCCTCCTGGATCTCTCGCGGCCGGACATCGACTTCGGGGCGCTGGCCGCCGGCATGGGCGTTCCGGCCTGCCGGGTGACGACGGCGGACGAGCTCGCGGCGCAGCTGCGGAAGGCGCTGGCTGAGCCCGGCCCGCACCTGATCGAGGCGGCGATCCCTCCGCTCGGGTAGGTGCGCCAGGACCCGCCGTCGCGGCTGTTACTGGTTGTGCCAGTCGTCGTGGTGCCAGTGGCTGCCAGGACCGGAGGGCCGGTTCGAGCGCCAGTAGCGGCGCGCGCGGCGCCGGAACCGGGCCACGGTGAAGATGCTCACGACGAAGGCAATCAGGCACAGCAGCAGGATGATCTTGAGGAACCCGAAGATCACGAATCCGGCGGCCCCGTGCGTGAGCAGCACGATGAAGAGCAGGAACAGCGCCAGCGGCAGGAGCCGCGGACGGCGCCGGTAGCCGAAAGCCGGGCGGCCAGCCCACGGTGGCGATACCGGCCCTGGCGGCGGTACCTGCCCGGGCGGTACCTGGCCGGAGAAGGGCCCGGCTGGCGCAGGCTCGGGGAGGTCGGTCATGACGGCGCGCAGTTCCCCCGCGGTCTTGGCCCTGAGCGCGGCCGTGACGCGCTCATCCAGCTCTTCGGAGGTAAGCCGTCCGTCGGCGAAGTGGTCGCGCAGCCGCTCGGCGACGCGCTCGCGATCGGCGTCTGAGACCCGCATGTGCTCATTCACTGCAATGCCCCGTCTTTCCTAGTTGTCCTGCTCGTCGTCGTCGTCATCTTCATCATTCCCGTTCGCGCCGCCGGTGTCGCCGGCGAGTATCCGGTAAAGCTCGCGCCGGGTCTGCTCCAGCAGGCGCTCGGCTGCCCGGATCTGCCCCGGCGTCCCCGCATGGGCGAGCTGGACGATCCCGCTGCCCAGCCGGGCCGCCTCGGCGAACAGGCCCGGCAGCTGCCAGGATTCCTGCTGCTGCTCCGACTCCCAGGCGCCGCGCGCCTTCTCCGGGTTCGCCGCCACGTACTCGCGGCCAGCGTCGGTCAGGCTGTAGGTGCGCCGGCCGGCCGACTTCTCGTCGGTGATCAGGCCTTCGTCGGCGAGCTGGGCGAGCGCAGGGTAGACCGCGCCCGGGCTGGGCCGCCAGGCACCATCGCTGCGCTGGGCGATCTCCGACATGATCTGGTAGCCGTTGAGCGGACCCTCCTGCAGGAGCGCAAGGATCGCGGCGCGGACGTCACCGCGGCCGGCCTTGGGCGCGGGACCGTCGGGCGGACCCGGCCACCACGCGGTCCTGCGCTGCGCGCCGAAGCCGCCGCCCCAGTGACCCGGGCCGGGCCGTCCGCCGAAGCCGCCGCCCCAGTGCCTGGGGCCGGGCCGTCCGCCGAAGTCCCTGGCCCACGGGCCGCCCTCGGGCTGGCTGCTCGCCTTCGCCCGCAGACCGCTGCGGATCCTGGCCGCGACGTCACTCGCGCATCTGAGCGCGCTGACGAGCCCGGTGTCGAAGTCGCACGCCCCGAAGGCTGCTCCTGCGCTCATCGCTTCTGCCAATCTCTCGCGATACACTCACGATATATCGACAGAGTACGTCCGTCGAGGCCGTCAAGACAAGCCATAACTCGACAACGTTCCGGCAGTGCCAGGCGTCACCAGGCACGGCAGATTCGGTGCGTCCGGAACGGCCCGTTCACGGCTATCGGACCGCGCCGATCCCGGCCCCCACGCGCAGACGGCCATGTACCCCAGGAAAGCCAGGCCCGCGATCAGGAAGCAGTTCGCGGTCAGGGTCACCAGGCCGTGGAAGCCGTACTCAGCGGTCGTCCACGACCAGGGCGTCCACCACATCGGGGCGAGCACGAACAGCAGGTAGCCGCACGCCGCGGCGATCCGGGCGCCGGTGCTGCCGCGCAGCAGGACGATCAGGGCCGGCATGATCCAGACCCAGTGATGAGTCCACGAGATCGGGCACACGAGCAGGCCGGTGATTCCGGTGACTGCCGCCGCGCCCAGCCAGTCGTCACGCCGGGCGAGCGTGGTCGCGACGGCCAGCCCGAGCGCGCCGAGAATGAGCGGGATCGCGAGGTACCACAGGCCGACGTGGCTGACTCCGCCCATGATCCTCGCGGCTGCGGCATAGGGCGACTGGTTGCTGATGTAGGTGGGGCTGACCCGCGAGATGTCGTAGAACAGCCGCGTCCAGTACAGCCGCGACGCGCTCGGATCGACCAGGTAGCCAAGCAGCGCGCCGCTCGCGAACGTGCCCGCCGCGATCACTGCGCTTCTTGTCCGCCTCGTCAGCAGGAACAAGACGATGAAGATCGCAGGCGTCAGCTTGATCGCGGCGGCCAGGCCGACCCCGAGTCCGGCGGTCCGGCCGCGAGCCGTGCGCCAGATATCTGTCATCACCAGGGCCAGCAGGATCAGGTTGACCTGCCCCAGGTACAGCGTGTGGTACACGGGCTCCAGCAGGAAGCTGGCGCCTATGACGGCCGCTACTGCCGTCTTTGACGGCCGCCAGCCGGCCAGTTTCAGCGCGAGAACGCAGGACCAGGCGAGTGCGGCCGCCGACGCCAGCTCCCACGCCACGCCGGCGACGACCGCTGGCAGCGCGGCCAGCGGAGTGAACAGCGCTGCCGCAAACGGCGGGTAGGTAAACCAGTTCGCGCGCGGCTGGATCAGGTACAAGCGCAGGCCGTGCGTGACGGCGTTGCCGCCCCACAGGTAGATGCTCAGGTCGAACGGCCGGTAGGCGATGGCGAAGCCGATGAGGAGACTGAGCTCGGCCAGCAGGCATCCGCAGACGACGCGTCGCGCCCGTCGTCCGCGCAGCACGCGCGTAAGCGCCTGCGGGGCGGCGATCTCGGGAGCGGGCGGGGAGGCAACCGCTGAGTTCACGGTTCCAGCCTGCCGGCGCAGCGGCCGCTGACCCATCGGGAAGATCCCGGAACCGCCCCTCGGAAACAGCTCTGCCGGATCAGGGACAGCCCGGAACGCGTTTTGCTACATCGCTCACGCTACGTCGCGTAGCTGTTACTCTCAGTTCTCAGCGCTGGGGGGCGCACATGCGTTGCGCGGGCATGGGGGTGCTTGTGACGGGGTGGTTGCTCAAGGGGGAACCGACGGCAGATGACCTGTCGGCGGGAGCAGCGCGGCGGCTATCTGACGTGGCCGCTTACCGCGAGGCGGTCGCCGATCTGCTGGCGGAATTAGCTGGTCCTCGCGGTGAGTGCCCGCGCGCCGCCACGGCCGAGCGGGTGCTCACCAGCCGGCTGTCCGAGCCGGAGTTCATGATGATCTTCTCGGCGACGCCATCGGGCCCGGAGGCCGCGGCGCGCCGAGTGCTGCGCGAGGTCAGGTCCTACCAGCAGAACATCCGCAGCTCCGCGGGAAACCTCACCGCCATGATCCGGATCGCGCTGCTCACGCAGATCGACCTGCTCTGGTGGGGTCATCTGCCCGCCTACCAGTCGGACGGGGACGTGCGTGCCGCCACCGACCTGCTCGACCTCGACGTGCTCCGGCGCGATGGCAAGCTGCTCTTCAGGTACCGGCGGCAGGCCTCGACGCTGCTCGCGAGGGCCGCGCGGTCGGCTGAGCGGAAGGCCACGCCCGGCCGGGTGCCGATGACGGCGGGCCTGCGGTTCGCGTGCGCACGCCCGCAGCTCGTCGTGCTGCTCAACCAGATAGCCGCCGACTTCGCTGGCCTTGCGCCGCCCGGCACGCCGCCGCTATGGGTCACCAGTCTCACCCGGAGCGTCAGCCATCAGCTCCATCTCCGTGACCTCGGCTACGCGGCGCTCCTGCCGAGTGCGCATTGCGTCGGGTACGCGGCTGACATCGAGATGACCTGGTTCCGCCAGTTCGAGGCCGAGGAGGCACTCCAGCAGGCGCTGCTCGAGCGGCAGCTCACGGGAGAAGTCAATGTCATCGACGAGGGCCAGGCCTGGCACGTCTGCATCCGGCCGGGCGCCGGGCGCGCCCTGCGCCTGATCCCCGACCAGCAGAAAGGCAGCTGAGCCGAGTGTGCGGTATCGCGCTCATCGCCGGGACCGGCGCCGAGGATGGCCTGTTCAGCCAGATGCTCTCTGCGCTTGAGCCCCGCGGTGAGATCGAGCACGTCGTCCGCGAGGAGAGCGTGCTGGCCGGGGTGCGGCGCCTGAAGGTCCTCGACCGGGAACGGGCAGTGCAGCCCTGGCAGTCTGCCGACGGCCGCTGGCTCGTGTGCTTCAACGGCGAGATTTTCAACTACCGGCAGCTGCGCGCTGAGCTGACCGGGCTCGGCCGGCCGTTCCGGACCGAGAGCGACACCGAGGTGGTAGCCGAGGCCTTCGCGGAATGGGGCGAGCAAGCGGCCGCCAGGTTCCGCGGGGAGTTCGCGCTCGCGATCGCGGAGCGGGCGACCGCGCGTACCTACCTTGCGCGCGACCCGGTCGGTGTCAAGCCGTTGTACTGGTCGTGCCGCGACGGCCAGCTGTACCTGGCCTCGGAGGTGAAGGCGCTCGTCCCGGTGGGCGCCGCGATATCGGAGGTGCCGCCAGGTCAGCACGGCTGGGCCGAGGCGGAGGGCGGAGCACCCGTCCTGGCCCCGTATCTGGATCTGGTGAGCATCGGGGCGGACCTCCCGCCGGTCGAGGACCCGGCCGAGGCCGCGAAGCTCCTGCGCATGGCAGTGGAGGACAGCATCCGGGTCCGCGTCGATACGGACCTGACCGTCGGCGTCGTCCTGTCCGGCGGCCTGGATAGCTCGGTCGTGCTTGCGAACGTCCTCCAGATGCACCCGGACTGCGTGGCGCTCACCATCGGCGCGCCCGGCAGCGAGGACTTCCTGTACGCCCGGCGCCTGTGCGGCGACCTCGGGGTCAAGCACGAGGTGATCACCGTCCGGCCCGCCGACATCCGCCTGAGCGAGATCCGCGAGGCGATCAGGATGTCCGAGCTGACCGAGTACGGCGACATCATCAACGCAGTCGTGTCGGTGCCGCTCTTCGCCCGCGCTCGCCAGCTCGGCATCAAGGTCGTGCTGACCGGAGATGGCTCGGACGAGCTGTTCGGTGGCTACTCGATGTACGAACGGATCCCGGAGACGGCATCGCGGCAGCTGTTCCAGCACATGATTGGCAACCTGCACCGGACGGAGCTGCAGCGGGTAGACCGGGTCAGCATGGGCCACGGCGTCGAGGCGCGTGTGCCCTACCTCGATCCGGCAGTCGTGGAGCTGGCGATGCGGCTCCCCGTCGGGCTGAAGGTCCGCGACGGGCGGGAGAAGTGGATCATGCGGCAGGCCTTCGAGGGCGTGCTGCCCGAGTACGTCCTCCGGCGGCCCAAGGACCCGATGTCGCATTCCTCGGGCCTGCATGAGCGGGCCCGGCTCTACCGGCCGTTGTTCGCCGGGCTGCACCGCTCGTTCGGCTACGACCTGCTCGAGGCGGTGCACCGGGACTTCTCGGTCGTGCTCGGCCGGTGCGGCGACGACCTGGACCGTGCAGTCGCATTGACCAGGACCGGGCAGGACTACACGCCGGCCGAGCATGCCCGCGATCTAGCCGGGGCGCTGCGCTGGAACGCGGCTGCCGCGCTCAGGCGAAGGCCCAGGCCAGCGCCGCGCCGGCCGCCCGGCCGCCACGCCCGCGCCGGCCGCTAGGCGGCCTGGGGCTAGCGCGACCTGGACCGGCTAGCTGCCCAGGCGAATATCAGCAGGACGATGCCGATGACGAACGCGGCGGCAGCCCGGATGTGGTGGCCTCCCGAGTGGTGGGCGCCTACCAGGAAGTGGACCGAGTTCAGGGCCCCTGAGATAAAGAGCACCCCGACAACGATCGCCAGGATTCCGAGAACTGCCAGGACGATGGTCAGCGCACGGCTGTTGGACCTGCCGGGCGCACTCGCTGTACTCACCACTTGACTCACCTGTTCTTCCGGATGGGTGGGCGCCACCCAATGATCAGCCGCGCGTCACTGTACCCGGTGCTCACCGCGCCCGGGCACGGCACCGGTGACGACCAGCCTCCCACTCGCCGGCTCGTCACGGGTCAGCACTGGAGATCTTGCGGAGACTGGGCGCTGGCCGACGAAGACCCGCTGCTCGCGGTCAGCCCGACGGACTGGCCGCAGGCCGACGAGCCGAAGAAGGCGATGTACAGCACTCCCTGAGCCTGGCCGCCGGGCGAGATCGCCGAGTGCTGGCAGTTCGCCCCGGACGAGGTCGGCTGGCATGACCATCCCTTGCTGGCGTCAGCCGTGCTGCCGTCGGCTGCGCCGGTAGCGTGCCAGTGCCCGCCGCCGTGGCCGGGCCAGCCGCCGTGGCCATGCCTGCCGCCAAATACCCACGTGCCGGCCGGCAGGGTGATCGACACCGTCACCTTCCGGGTGGCCGCAGATCCGGTGTTGTTGACCTGGAAGACAACCTGGGCGCCATGCCAGTGCCCCTTTCCCTGCTGCCCGTCGAGGTTGACGCTCGCCGCCAGCGCCACGCCAGGCGGCGAGCTCGCGGTGACGGGTGCCGCCGGCACCGCGGCGCCGGGGGCCGTCGCGCTAGCTTTCCGTCCGCCATGCTTTCTGCCGGGCTTGCGAGTGGCGGCGACCGGGCTGACCGTGGCTGGCTGCTGCGACGGTGACGGCCCGACAGTCCCGGTCGGATGTGGCGTCCCAGCCCCGGCCTGAGGGCGGTGCGCCGCCCCGAGCGGCGTGTCGTGGCTCACCAGGGAGACGGCGAAGCCCGCGCCACAGACCACGATCACCGTCGCCGCCGCGAGCAGGCGCAGTGGCTGTAGCGAGCGACGTCTGACGGGCGCGCTCAGCCACGGCACGTGGCCGCTGTCCGGGGCGGCCGTATCGCCTTCGATCGCTGCCATGGTCGCTGTCCCGGTGGCCGCTGCGGTCGAGGCCGCTGCGGTGTCATGCGGCGTGCCGGACAGGTAGCCGGCTGCGGCTCCGCCCAGGATGACCGGCGCTACCAGCGTTCGGAGCGCCAGGTTGACGTCGGCCAGGTCGGCATACCGCGCGCGGCAGTCGTCGCACTGGCTGAGGTGCTCAGTCACAATCGCGCCCTCCGGCCCTGGCGCCGGGTCTCTCACGAAGGCGCCGAGCTGCTCCGCGATCGGCTTGCACTCGGGGCCGGCGATGCGGGACCCATGCAGCTGGAGGTAGGTCTGCCGCAGGCCCTCCCTGGCGTGCCGGCGCAGCGCTGCCACATCTTCCGGGTTGAGCCCGAGCATTGGCGCAACGTCAGCAGCGCTTGCCGACTCGATCTCGGTGTGCCACAGAACCGCGATCCAGCGCTCGGGCAGCGTAAAGAAGGCCGTCGCCATCAGCGACGTTGTCTCCGGCGTGTCAGAGCCGTCAGCCGCGAGGCCGTCGTCGTCGCAGGCGAGCCGAAGTGCCGTCAGCAGATACGGCCGGAACGCATCGGTCGGGCCGCCGCCATGACGGGTCACGTCGAGCACCCGGGCGAATGTCTGCTCAACCAGATCATCGGCAAAGGCTGCCGACCCGACTAGCTCACGGGCGAGCCTGCGCGCCGCCTGCTCGTGCCGCTGCCGCAGAACCGCGAAGGCTCCGCTATCCCCCGCCCGCACCAGGTTGAGCAGCTTCGCGTCATCTGCCTCCTGTGCGGCATGCACCTCATCCGTCACTAGTACTCCCGCCCCGCGTCTAATGTGCTAGTGCGCAACAGAATCATTGCCGGTATCGCGCGATCGCGCCGGGAAACGCCGTGACTTCAGTTCAGTGAGCTCGCAGTCGCACCTGACCCTGGCCATCGTCGCTGCCGTCATCGGTGCCGGTGCCCTGCGCTGCCACTGATGAACTCCTACCGGCTCGGCGCGTTCAACCAGACGTATCCGATCGCGAGGGGAACGTCGCCGCTCGTCGTCGCGGTAGGCGCGTACTTCCTCGCTGGCGAGCATCTCGGCGCTGTGGCCCTGATCGGTATCGCGACGCTCGCCGCGGGCCTGATCGGCCTCGCGTTCTCGGGCGGGCGGCTCACCCGCCAGGACTCGCCGGCCGTCGGCGGCGCCATCCTGACCGGTCTGACCATCGCGGCGTACACACTCGTCGACGGCATCGGTGTCCGCAATGCGGGCGATCCGTGGGCATACACCGCGCTGCTGTTCGCATTGCAGGGGCCGCCGCTGACGATCGCTGCGGCGATGCGCCGGCCCTTCAGCGCGTGGCGAGACCGGCTCACCCTCCGGCGCGGGCTGATCGCCGGCCTGCTGTGCGTCGTAGCCTACGGCGTCGTGCTCCGGGCCCAAACCCGGGCACCGCTGGCCGAGGTCGCCGCGATCAGGGAAACTAGCGTGGTATTCGGCGCGCTTATCGGCCTGGTCGTTCTCGGCGAGGATTTCGGCAAGCGCAGGGTCGCCGCCGCACTCGTCATCGCCACCGGCATCCTGCTGATCAGCATGTAACGCCAGCCGGTATGGCCTAAATGCACATACTTTGGCAGGCAACGGGCGGCTAACGCGAGGAGACCGCGGTGCGCAGAACCAGGGTGAGGCGCGTACTCGCGCTCCTGATAGCCAGTGCGGCAGCGTTCATGCTGCCGGCCGTGCAGGCCTCCGCTGCCGGTCCGCAGCTGCCATCGGCCACGGCCGTCGCGCATGTGCCTGGCAGGGCTGAGCAGATCAGAGTGCTGACCAGAGCGCTCGCCAGGATGCGGAAACTCCCGCTCCGATACCTGGGCACCGAGGATGTCTTCGGCTACGGTGTCGGCGCACTGTGGCGGAAGGGCATCGACGGAGCTGGGACGACGGTCGCAGTCATCGAGGGCTGGAACTATCCGGGCATCGCCCAGCAGGTGGACGCATTCGACAAGGCCTATAGCCTGCCGAACCCGCACATCACGACGGTCTACCCGGCCGGGAAGCTGCCGAGAAGATGCCCGCCTGGCATGGTGAAGCTCGGTAGCTACGGCTCATGCCAAGCCTGGGCTGGCGAGCTCACCCTAGACGTGCGGGCGGTCCACCTGATGGCGCCCTATGCCAGGATCCTGATCTCGGCGACGCCGGCGGACACCCAGATCACCGATGACGCGGCCAGCCAGGTCGCACCGCCAGAGATGATGGAGGCGGTGGAGGACATTGCCCGCCGCCATCTGGCGAACGTGATCTCCATCAGCGACGGGACCGGCGAGTCCAGCTATCGCCGCGGGCGGCCCGAGATCCTGGCCCAGGATCCGGGCGAACTGGCCGCCGCTGCGGCTGGCATCCCGCTTCTCGTGGCCACCGGCGACTGCGGAGTCGTGCAGAACCTGCCCGCGGCCAGCTCGCAGTGCGGCGACACCACGACGTTCCCGGACTCGGCGACCTGGGATGACTCGCCCTGGGTTACTGCCGTGGGCGGCAGCATTCCGGTCGTGAACGGCCGCCACAAGCTGGCCGGCCCGCCGAAGCTGTGGCGAACGGCCTGCGATCTGGTGACCTGCTCCTCGGGAGCCGGCTTCTCCAAGGTGTTCGCGCGGCCTGCCTACCAGAACCGGGTTGCTCGCATCACGCCGAGCCGCATGCGCTCGGTGCCGGACATCACCATGGACGGGAGTTACGGCACCTCTGAGGCCTCGCCGCTGTTTGCCGGGGTGCTCGCCCTGGCGACCCAGCAGAATAAGGCCGACCTCGGCCCGGTCAATCCCGTCCTGTATCGCACGCTCGGCCCGGCCGGCGCCAAGGACGGCATCGTCGATGTCATCGGCGGCGACGACTCCTTCACGCTGCCAGGCGGAACGGTCGTCCGGGGGTTCACCCCTGTCGCCGGCTTCGACGTGGCGAGCGGCTGGGGAACGGTCAGCGCTCCGTCGTTCGTGCCCGCGCTCGTGGCCGCAACCAGGGCCGCCCATGACGAGTCGGCCGCGCGGGCGCAGGCGCGAGCCGACCTTCGCCGACTCGGAAGGGCGCTCACCGTGACGCCCGCCAGCGTCAAGCACGGCGCGACTGCAAGGCTGGTCGCGACTGGCTTCCTGCCCGGTCACCCGGTACGCATCTACGTGGACGGCCGGCACGTCGCGACCAGACGCGCCAACGGCGTCGGCACGGTCAGCTACGTGATCAGCCCCTCGCGGCTGGGTCTGGCCGCTGGCCGCCATGCTGTCACCATGACCAGCATGCTGCTGACCGAGCGCCGCGGCCTGGTCAGCCACTGACGGATCGGGCCGCCGCCTACCACCGGCCGCGGTGCACGACGTCGTCGAACGGCCGTCGCCTGGGGTTACGGATCGAGGTTAGCGGCCGATCCGCGGGATAGCCGAGCGAGATCAGCAGCACCCAGTTCCGGTCCGCGGGCAGCCCGAGAATGCGCCTGGCCATCTCCATATCGGCGACGCCGGCGTGACAGGTGCCGATGCCCAGGTCGGCAGCGGCGAGGGTCAGGCTCATCGTCGCCTGGCCGAGATCGAACTGGGCACGGTGGAATTCGTTGTCCGATTCCGGGCCGACGACTGCGATGGTGGCAGCCGACCCGGCCACGTGGCTGGCGCCGGAGAAGACACCCGACAGTTCGCGGAGCTGCTCGCGATCGGTGACAAGGACGAAGTCCCATGGCTGCCAGTTCTGCGAGGACGGAGACCGGCGGCCGGCCTCGAGGATCCGGTCGAGGTCAGCGGCCGCGATGCTGCGGTCGGTGAACTGCCGGACGTTCCGGCGGGAAGTGATCGCGTCCCAAGTCTGCAGGAAAAGTTGGTCCGGGATGGTCCCGGATAGCCGCCTGACCTGCAGTCTCCCCGATCCGTCGTCCGGCATAGTTCCGCTTAGTTCCGGGTGGTTGGCTCCCAGGTTGGACCCCCCGACTGCAGGCTCTGCGACGTCTCGTGCCGCCCGATCCGCTCCATGAAACCCTTGGCCAGCTCCTGCAGCTCGGCCTCCAGCAGCTCCGTTCGCGGTCCTGCTGATCCTCTTTCTTGTTGCGCTGCTCAGATGCAATCGCAACGACATACCAGCGATCATGGGATCACTGGCCGACGCCTTCCATGCGCTCTGGCGGCGGCGACGGTGAATCAGGAACCACTTTTCAGCTGCCCACCGGCCGCATGGACATCATGACTGGCAAACTGCGCCACGGCACCGCGTGCAGGCACGAGTTCTGGGCCGACGCGCTGGGCACCGACGCCGACGACACGTTCGCTGTCCCGGCCGTCCAGGTCGTTCAGGTCCGAGAGATGGCGATCGCGACGAAGGCGAGGCACAAGTAATGGGCGAGCTAGACGAACGCTATGAGCCCGACCAGTCGCGCCTTCGACTCAGGACGCGCCAGATGCCCGTCTATGGCGGACTCGCCTGATCCAGGCTGTTGCTTGCACGCTGGCTTCCCAGGCGACGATCCCGAACCAGGCACCAACAAGGGCGGGCCAGACAGCCGATCCTCTGGCTAGATCCATCGCGCCAGCCGTTGCCACCAGCAGCCAGACCCGTACCCGTATGCCGCCTGGCGCGGAGACGAGCTGCGAGATCCGCGTGCCACGGCGGGTGTCGAGCCGGGTGTACTGCACGAGTACGTTGATAACGGACCCGAGGATGAGCACAGCCCCTACGACCTGGTAAAAGACTGACACTGCGATCCTCCAGGCGGGAGAAAGGCCCGGCCCAGCAGGGGGCCGGGCTCTCACATGCTAAGCCTGCTCAGGCAGCGAGCCGCCAGCCGCCCCGCGCGCCGTAAACGAGCGCGGTCGTGTTTGCCGAGGGTGAGGGCGATGGTGACTGTATTGGCCCCATCGAGTCTCCGGTGAACCACCAGGTGCGGTAATGGTCGCTGCCGCCATACGAAGAGGGCTCCACGAGGAGGTTGGCGCCCGACGAAACGCTTGCCACGGTCATGAAGACATTGGAGCCCTTGTCATAGAAGTACTGGGATGCCAGGGCGTATGAATCCCCGGTCGGGACTTCGATCCACGTTTCGGCGCTCAAGATGTAGCCCGAAGTGGCGCATCCCGTCCATATGACCTTGCTCCCTGATCCGCTCCCTTCCGCTCGCAGGCAGTCGCCGAAGTCCTCGCCTGCCTCTTCGCTTGAGGGCTCGACCTCGTCGTCGCCCTTATCGGAACCGCCGGGCTCCTTCCCTCTACTTGAGAGGATGATCGCGACCCACGCTGCTGCTGCCGAGGCCACCGAAGCGATGGAGTTGATTATGTCGGTGGCACTGACGCACAGCGACGCATACGACAGGCACTCATTCCCTAGGGTGGCGGCAGGCGCCTCGTGGGACGTGAGCATGGCCAACGGCAGGTCTGTGGCATGGCCGCGAGCTGCGGACGTGGCGAGCGGCCTGGTTAAGGACGGAGCCGCCTGCGCCGGGACTGCCACGTAGATGGCGGCCAGGCCGCCGATGCTGAGAATGGTTGCTAGTAGGCTTGCTCGTGTTCTCACGACTTGCTTCCTTCCAACGGGTGAGAGTTGTGAGACCTGGGCCGCTGGGGTGCTACGAACACCCTGGCGGCCCTCTTTCATGACTATGCGCTGCAGCCCGAAGCATCACCGCCTCGTGGCCGCGAATCAGGCCCTAACTGGCGAATCGGCCAGCCCGATGAGCATGACTTGCGTGATGCTGCTGCGTCAAGAGTTGCGGTCATGAGTTGCCCAACCCTGCGCTGGATGTGTCCGTGCCTCCCGTACTCCTGGCGCACCAACGTCCCTGCTACCGGAAAGGCCTGACTCCGATGGGCTTCTTCTCTGCTCTCTGTGAGGGCTGCAAGCACTCGGCGCTGTCCAGCGCGGCCACCTCGCCCATCAACGACTGGATGCGCCAGGTCGTGGCGATCCTGCCCAACGGCGATCCCCACACCGGGGAGGCAGGCCCGGTGCCAGACCGTGCTGTCGAATCCGACCGCGTCCTCGGCGCTGGCGACCGTGCCGTCGCCGTCGTACTGGCTGGTCGCAGGCAGCCCGACCGACTACCGGGGCGCGAGCGCGCGCGCGTCCAACCAGGGCTACTACTTCGGCCACGAGCACGACATGCCCGAGCCCAAGGTCATCATCGAAGCGAAGGCCGAGCCTGAGCCGAAGATCGTCGTCAGCGGCTGCGTGACGAGCTGCGCGCCGCGAACGAGCTGGCCCAGGACGTGGCGAGCTATCTTCAGCAGATGGACGGCGCTGCAGAGCGCGCCGAGACCCACGGCCAGGTGCTGACCGGCGACCGGGCGATCCTGCTCGAAGCGCTCCTCGCCGCACGCGAGCGGCTGACCGAGCTGCACCGCAAGGTGCGCAGCGACCTGATCGGCAGCCACGTCGACATCAGCTCACCCGCATGGACCACCGTGGAGAACGAGATCGCGGAGCTGCCATGGTCATCGGCCTTGACCGGCACGTACCTGGGGCCGCCTGGCGTCGCCAGCGGCGGCGCGGATCAGGTTGTCCGAGGGATTGCCACGACCGGCAGGAGTAACTGCGCTTACGCAAGGATGTCCGCCATTGCGATCCCGAAGCCGGTCAAGGCAGGGATGTCGATGGTGCTGGCCGACGCCCTGGCGGCAAAGCTGACCGGACACGCCTCCGTGCTCGTGTCGTTCTACGAGCACCAGACCTTTAGCGACCTCCAGGTGCGCGGGCTTCTTCGCGTCCAAGGTCGGCCGTCAGTTCATCTACATCGGCCAGCAGGTGACACCACGGCAAGCTCTCGGTAACAGCACCCGGCCTAGCGTCGGCGCATGATCTGGGTTAGCAATGACTGGCCGGGCGTGTTGGTGCGCTATTGCCTCCTCTCGCCGGGCAAGGATGAAGTCAACAGATACAGATCAAAGCCGCCATGAGCAGGCTGTCCCGCCGCCGCAGGAGTCCCAGCGGAACCTGGTCGCTTTGCTGGCGAGCGACGTGAATGGCATTGTTAGCGGGGTCGCGACCGGGGTGGCAACTGCCGTGGCATGGCACCGACCTTACGGCTCACGGCCGGCCAGCTGGCAGCCTCGCGGTGTGGAGTTCCTGTGGTGGTGCTTGCGAGCGGGTTGAACTTCTCAGTAGCCGGGTAGCGATGCCACATCAGTCGTCCTGACGGGGGGACTCCTAGATCCTTGGCTCGGTAAAAGGAGTCATCGGGGAGTGGCAAAAGATGGACCTGGTAGTAGTTTTCGTCGTGCTTCTCGCGATCGCGTGGCTGGGGAAACGGTTAGCCGCGCCGCAAGGCGGCAAGCCATGCCTGGGCATGCGTCATGCCCTGCATCGGGTTGATCTCGAAGCTGTCCGCGCTGATTGACTCGACCGTCCAGCCGGCCGCGAAAGCCTCGCGCAGTTCGTCCTGGCTGACCCGGCGCGGGCCGAGCCCGCCCGGCTGGCGATCGCTGAAGCACATCAGATAGGTAATGCCGCCCGGTCGCAGCACCGAGGCGAGGCCGTCGACGTAGCGCGGCCGGTCTTCGTCACTGAAGACGTGGAACACGCCGCTGTCGATCACCGTGTCGATGGTCCCGGCCAGCCCGAGCGGGCCGAGATTCAGCGCGTCGCCGATCATGAACCGGGCGGTGAGGCCGCGCTGAGCAGCCTTGGCCTGGGCCTGCTCGATGGCCGCCGGGGCAACATCGACGCCGGTCGCGTCCGCGCCGTGGCGTGCGGCCAGCAGCGTGTGCTCGCCGGTGCCGCAACCGACATCCAGAGCACGTCCGGTCAGCCGGCCAGCTTCGCCGAGCCGGGCGAAGGCGGGCTGCGGGCGGCCGATGTCCCAGGGCGCCGGAGACTCGGCGGTGTAAGCGGCATCCCACCAGGTCGTCATGTCGTCAGTCTCGCGCACTGGTCAGGATTGCGCGGCATACGGTGGCTGTCGTGCAGACCAAGCTGACACTCGTGGTGCGTGCGGACCTGGGTATGGGGCGCGGCAAGATTGCGGCGCAAGCCGCCCATGCGGCGGTGGCCGCCGCGCTCGCCAGCCTCGGCACAGCCGACTTCCGGACCTGGCTCCGCGACGGGCAGCCCAAGGTCGTACTCCGGGCAAACAGCGAGGAACACCTGTACGCCATCGCGGACCAGGCGAGAGCTGCTGGCCTGCCAGTCCAGGTGATCCACGACGCTGGCCGGACGCAGATAGCGGAGGGGACCCCGACCTGCTGCGCCATCGGCCCGGCACCTGACACCCAGATTGACGCTGTCACCGGCGAGCTGTCGCTGCTCTAAGGC
>CAWGJS010000005.1:0-162088 GCA_963822955.1 uncultured Actinomycetota bacterium
CTTCAAATCGATGGGTTGGGGGCAGGCGGTGCCCGCGGCGTTGTAGGCGTAGACCATTTCGCCGCCCAGGTCTGCGCCTGCGGCGATTAGTCCCATCAATAAGATCAGACCCGCCATGAATAAGTAGCGGCCTCTTGTGGGCATGGGGCGCGAAGCTAGCGTCCAGATGGTTAGGGCGCCGGTTAGGATGGACGCGGCTACCATCAGGTGTTTGTGGTGATTTAGTAGTTCATTGCGGACTGATTCTGAAATCATAAGGCCGGGTGCCGCATAGAAGCCGCTGGCTAGTGCTGCTGCTGCACTCAAGGCGGCCAGTATCAACATCCAGAGTGCGGTCCATTGGAGCTTTTCGTTTGCGGTTATCCATGCGAGGAAATACATCAGCGATGCGCCGTAGATAAACGCGATCGGGAAGTGCACTAGCAGGGGATGGTAGTTCTGTAGCTGGGAGGCGCCGGGCAGAATGCGTTCAGCACAGGCTCGACCGGACTACTTTACTGACTCGACGACCAGGTACTCCGTGCCGTTCTTGCTGTATTCCTTGCCGGTCACCGTCACCTCATCTTCCATTCGCGAAATCACGTTGGCGGGAAGCGGAGACGCATCCTTGTTGGGTAGCAGGATGTAGGACTTGTCGGTGCCTTTCTCGATTAGTGTCACCGGGATTCCCGCGGATGCGCACTTTATTGCGCACTGCTTGTGGCCGGCGCCCTTCGCGCCCATCGTGCCATAGCAGTAGGAGTCTTCGAGATTGCCGGTGACAGATTTCTCGCTGGTGTCGGCGGCGATAGCCATGCCAGCGAGTCCGATCGCGACGACGAGTCCTAGTCCTAGATTTGCGAGGCGTTTCACGATGTACCTCCAGAGCAGAAAGACAGAATCAGGAACCTAACCCCTAACCCCTTTTTTTCGGGCCCTCGCGGGAAGGGGACAAGAGAGAAAAGAGAAAGGATCAGTGCGAGGCTTTGCGAAGCATGCAATGCGCGCCCATGCCGTGGCTGGGGCCGGGGCAGCATGATGCGCCTGGGCAGCATCCCTGCTTTTTCACGCAGCATTCGGGGGTGTCCGACGCGCGGGTGCCGCTGGCGGATGAAATCGCATACGGCGCAAACATCATGGTCGCGAGCAGAGCCATTAGTGCGAATTTCTTCATGATGAAGTTCCTCCCGTGCTGAAGTTTAACGTCGATAAGAACGCGCTTCGACGGTCGAGCCGACGTCGCCACCGCCGAGCAGATCGCGCCATCCTTTGCGGCGCGTGCCGGGCAATTTCGCACCCATCTTCTGCAAGTGCAGCTCGAGAATATTCTTGAGCTCTTCGTTGAGCCGCTCGATTTCAATTTCCTCGGGCATCCGGGGCCGCGGCTGTCCTTCGGTGATCACGCCACGCCGGCGTCCATATAGCTGCTGCAACCGTAACTCCGCCTTCGCGAACATCGCCTTATACTTATAGTCGAGCCGGCTGAGCGCGTCGGTCATAGCAGCCAGCGCCATGAATCTGCGGCGCATCCGCCACCATTCGAACATCGTCAGCAGCATCGCACCCAACATGACGAGCGCGCCGATTCCGAGGCTGATGGCGGTCGCCTTCCACCATGGCAGTACCTTGACGGAGCTCTGCAAATCCTGGTTCTCGCCAGTCAGTTCCTGCACCTGCCCCTGAAGCGTCTTGATCTGATCCGCGGCCGCGTCGGACTTCTGCTCCGCCGCCTGCTGCTGCGCGCTCAACGTCTCGACCTGCGACTTGAGGTTGGAGACCTCGGTGGTGAAAGGATGCGGAATCTTGAGGACCTCGTCCACTTGGAGCTCGTCGTCGACGTGCATGCGGTTGGCGTGCGCGACTTCATCGGGTGTTACCCCGAACATCGACGCGATTCCGCCGACCGTGTCACCGGGGCGAACCGTGTACGGGATGATGTTAGCGGGATGATTCGGCTTGGGCGCTGTTTGGTCGGCAGGCTGGTCCGGCTCACTTGCGCCAGGAGGACGCAGGACTCGCGAGGGCGGCGATGACGGGGGAATTGTGCTCTCGTTGATGCCCTCTTGTGCAAACGCAAGTCCGCATCCGGCGACGATAAACGTCACCGCGAGGGCAAGTCTTGAGAAAGTCGACCTGTACCGTCCCGCGTTCATTATGGGCCCCTTTGCCTGCGAACCGACTCTAGTATCTATCAGATTGAGCCAAGGGTCTAGGTTGTAGCAAATACGCTACGGACGCGTCAGTGGATGCAGGGCGGCGTAGGCAGCGCCCACCACGCCGCCGCGCGGACCCAGGGCGGCACGCACGATCCGGGACTGCGAGCTGATCGCGGTGAACGCTCGCTCGCGCACTTGCGCCGTCATGGTTTTGCGCATGTACGGCAGTGCGCCGCCCACGCCTCCGCCAATCACGACCAGCTCGGGGTTGAAGATATTGATGAACGAAGCGATTGCGATCCCGAGGTATTGACCGGCGGCGGCGAAGGCTTCAAGCGCGAGCTGGTCGCCTCGGCGAGCCTGTGCGGATAGTCCGCGCACGGAGAAATTTCCTTCGGCATCAACGATTTGAGCTGGCAGGGGCTCACCATGCGGCAGGCCGAGGCGCTGTTCGATCAAGCCGCGCAGTCCCGACGCCGAGGCATACGATTCAAGGCATCCGTGCGAGCCGCAATCGCATGGCGGGCCTTCCGGATTGACGGTCACGTGGCCCAACTCGCCAGCCATGCCGCTGCGGCCGTGGACCAGCTTGCCGCCGACGATCAGTCCGCCGCCGACTCCGGTGCCGAGCGTGAGCAGCACGACGTCACGACGTCCGCGCGCCGCACCGCGCCAGTATTCGCCGAGCGCCCATGCGTTGGCGTCGTTGTCGACGACTACCCTGCGGCCGATCAGCCCTTCGAGCTTGGTGCGCAGCGGGTACGAGCGCCATGCGGCGACGTGCGGCGCTTGCATCACGGTGCCGGTGTGCACGTTCAGCGGTCCCGGCACGGCGACTCCGATCGCGCGCGGCGATCCGAGTCCGCGCCGTCGCGCAGTGTCGAGCAGATGAAGAGTTTGCGTGGCGATATTTTCAGCGACGTCGCCTGCCTTGCGCGACGCAAGCGACGGACCGTGCTCCATTAGCAGGACGTCGCCGGCGACGGATACGGCTGCGCATCGGATATTGGTGCCACCCATATCCAAGCCGACCGCCCATGCGCGCGTCATTTTCCGGATTCGCCGGGAAATTTCATCAGCGCGAGATATTCGCGATTTCCTGCCGCGCCTTCAATCGGCGATTCGAGCGTGCCGACCACGTGGAGGCCTATCTTCTCGGCGAACTCAACGATGCCCGCGACGGCTTCGCGCCGCAGCTTTTCGTCCTTGACGACGCCGCCCTTGCCGACCTTGCCCTTGCCTACTTCGAACTGCGGCTTGATCAGCGCGACCAGCTCGGCTCGCGGCGCGACCAGGGCCAGCACTGCGGGAATCACCAGGCGTAGCGAGATGAAGCTGGTGTCGATCGTCACCAGCTCGGGCGCATGCGGAAGGTCGGTGGGCAAGGCGAGCCGGATGTTCATGCGGTCGAGCACGGTGACGCGCGGATCCTCGCGCAGCTTGAGCGCGAGCTGGCCGTAGCCGACGTCCATCGCGATGACGGCCTTGGCGCCGCGGCGCAGCAGCACGTCGGTGAAGCCGCCCGTAGAAGCACCGACGTCCATCGCGAGCTTGCCTTCGACCGAGATGCCGAAATGCTCGAGCGCGGCGATAAGTTTGTACGCTCCGCGCGAGGCGAATTGCGGCGCACCAGCCATCAGGTCGATCGGCGTCTCGGAATCGACCTTGAGGTCGGCTTTGTAGGCCGGACGCGAGTTGACGCGGACGCGTCCCGCCATGATGAGGCGCTGCGCGATTTCGCGGCTGTCTGCCAGACCGCGACGCGCCATTTCGGCGTCGAGGCGGAAGCGGGCCAGCGGCGCGGATGCGCGCCGAGTCCTGGTTTTAGCCTTGGGCTTCGCGCCGGAACCGTTGTTAGAAGGGTGTTTCGTCGTCGTCCTTTGCGCCGGCGGAGTTATCGTCTTCTGACGATGGTTGAAAGGGCGCCGTGCGCAGTTCGCCGCCGGCGCTCCGCGTTAGCAGTTCGACCTTGCGCTCGACCTCGTCGAGTTTCCCATTGAGCGCCTTCACCAGCATCACGCCTCGTTCGAAGGCTCCGATCGATTCTTCGAGCGTGAGCTGGCCCGAATCGATCTGACTGACAATCGTTTCGAGATCCTTGAGCTCTTCCTCAAATTTTTTCGGCTTCGTACTCATCTTCTACAGAGACCGGCCGGTTGCGCGCGCGCTGAGCCGCCCTTTCGCCAGCCTGATATCCAGCTCGTCGTCGAACTTTACGGTCGCCGCGTCGAGCACCGCGCGCGAATTTGTTTTGTTGATCACGACGGAGTAGCCGCGATCCAGAACTTTCAGCGGCGACAACGCGTCGAGGCGCCCGGCTTGCGCGCCGAGTTGGCGGCGTTTGACTTCCAGAGCAGACGCGACGCCACGAAAAAGATTGTTGCTTAGCCGCGTGGTGCGAAGGCGCAGGTCGCGCACCGTCACGTCGGGACTGCGAAGACGCAGGCGCAATTCCGGACATGCGCCGCCCTTCCGCGATTCGCGACGACACCGCGTCGGCGAGGTCGGCCTCGAGGCCGGCAACGCGATCGCGCGCCTCGGCGACGATGCTGCCGGGATGGCGGATGCGCTCGGCCAGGTCGTCGACCGATTCGCGGCGGCCGGAGAGTTCACGCTCCATCACGCTCGCGAGCGACGCGCCGAGCGATTCAACGCGTTCCTTCAATTCGACGAGACTCGGCACCACCATCTGCGCGGCGGCTGTTGGAGTGGGCGCGCGAAGGTCGGCGACGAAATCGGCAATAGTAAAATCGATTTCGTGGCCGACGGCGGAAACTACGGGAATCAGAGATTAAAAATCGCGCGCGCGACAACTTCTTCGTTGAATGCCCACAAATCTTCGAGCGATCCGCCGCCGCGCCCAACAATCAATACCTCAGCGCGGCCGTCGCGATTTAGATCGGCGATCGCGTCGGCGATCTCCTGCGCCGAACCGTCGCCCTGCACTCGCGCAGGCCTGAAAATCACCTGCACGCTCGGGAAGCGATCGAACAAGATGCGCAGCATGTCCGGAGTCCTCGCCTCCGTGTGCCGTTACGATTCCAATCCGTCGCGGCAGGAACGGCATCGCGCGTTTGCGGGCTCGATCGAACAATCCTTCGGCTTCGAGACGCCGCTTCAACTGCTCGAATGCGACCTGCAGCGCGCCTAGCCCTCGCGGCTCCATCTCCTCGGCGTAAAGTTGCAGGGTGCCGCGCTGTTCGAAGACCTGCACGCGGCCGCGAACGATCACTTCCATCCCGTCGACGACCTTGAAGCGCATCCGCTGAAACGCCGATTTGAACATCACGACGTTAATCGCGCTGCGGGAACTTGAGGTGAAATAAAAATGATTCGACGGCGCCAGGCGCGCGTTCGAGATTCGCCGACCACCCAGCCCTCGCCGAGACCGGCGTCCAGCGTGTCGCGCACCATCCGCACCAGGTCCGATACGGTGATCAGCCCGGTGCGATGGCCGCGCAAAGAAAGATTGAGCTGGCCCGCCATTAGTCGTCTGGAACTCGACGTGATCGGCAACTACACGGCCTTCCAGCAGATCCGGGCAACGCTCGGGCGGACTGAGTGACTCACAGGATGGGACGATGACCGACAGCGTGGGACGGCACGCGGCCCCGCCCGAGTACGCCGAGACGCTGATCCTTCCGGCCCAGCAGGCCTGGGCAGGCGAGGACGGGCCCGGCGATCCTGGGCTCGGCCCGCGATCGGCAGGCCGGCACGCGTCCAGCGGACACACCATCACCAGCGGGCACGGCATGACCAACGGGCAGGCCAGCACCAACGGGCATCCCAGCACTGACGGGCATCCCAGCACTGACGGGCAGGCCAGCACCGACGGACAGGCCAGCACCGTCGGACAGGCCAGCACCGACGGGAACGGCGGGGGCGACGTGTCGGCGGCCGAGCGTGACAAGCCCGCCATGCCACCGACCGACAAGCTCCGGCTCGTCTGGGTATACCCCGACCTGCTGAGCACCTACGGCGACCGGGGCAACATGCTGGTGCTGCGCCGGCGAGCCATGCTGCGCGGCATCGAGGTCGAGGCGATCGAGGTCAACTCGGACCAGCCGGTACCCACTGAGGGCGACATCTACCTGCTGGGCGGCGGTGAAGACCTGCCGCAGATCCTCGCTGCGAACCGGCTGCGCTCCGACGGCGGACTGCCGCGAGCGGTCAGCCGCGGCGCCGTCGTGTTCGCCGTCTGCGCGGGCTACCAGGTCATCGGCGACAAGTTCGGCGGCGTCGAGGGCGAACCGGTAGCCGGACTTGGCATCCTCGACATCAGCAGCGGCCGCGGCGACCGCCGCGGCGTCGGCGAGCTCGTAGCCGATGTGGACCCGTCGCTCAGCGTGCCGCGGCTGACGGGGTTCGAGAACCACCAGGGCGTCACCAGGATCGGCTCAGCTGCGCGCCCGCTGGCCCAGGTCTCGCTGGGCGTCGGCAACGGCGACGGCACGGAGGGAGCGTATGGCGGCAAGGTGCTCGGCACCTACATGCACGGGCCCGCGCTGGTGCGCAACCCCGGTCTTGCCGACCTGCTGCTCAGCTGGGCTGTCGGGGCCCTGAAGCCGCTCGATCCCGCCGACGAGGACTGGGCTAATCAGCTGCGCGCCGAGCGGCTGTCTGCTGTCGCCCGCTGACGTAGAGCCGGGCAAGCGCGCGACGATCTGCAGCGTCTAGTAGACGAGCGCCTGCGCCCCGTCGGCCAGGATCTCGGCCACGAAGGTCGTCGCTCCGGCAATCCGCACCCCGTCGGCCACATCATCCTCGGTGATCTCCCGGCGTGCGGCGCACTGCGTGCACAACGTCACCGTCCCGGCGTTCAGCACGGTGGCGAGCAGGTCGGGAAGTGGCGTGGCGTGCGGCAGGGACAGGTCCGGGCAGCCGTCCGGCAGGGCGAACCACGATGCCTCACCGGTGAGCCAGAGCGACACCTGCACGCCGCTGGCTACCGCCGCCGCAGCGACCGTGAACGCCTGATTGCAGCGCTCCGGGTCTTCCTTGCCAGCCGTTACCTTCACTACCAGAGATCGCGAGGCCATGATTTGCACGATAGCGCTCGGGGTCACCCCCGGCGCGGCGTGGCAGCGGGTTATCCGCAGCCTCGCTGCTTACACTCCCGAGCATGTCGGCAACGCTGAGCGGCGTTATCGTGGTGGCTGCTTTCGGGCTGGTAGCGGTACTCGGTCTGGTGCTCGCCGTCGCGCTGGTCCGGATCACCGGCGGGCCAGTTGCCGACACACCGAGCGGGAGCAGCGATGGAGACTGAGTTCGAGCTGCATCCAGGCCTGATACCGCTGCAGTTCCTGATCGGCCGGTGGGAAGGCGCCGGGGTGGTGGGCTATCCGACCATCGAGAGCGCCAACTTCGGCCAGGAGATCAGCTTCAGCCACAACGGCAAGGCATTCCTGATCTACACCAGCCGCACCTGGCTGCTGGAAGCCGATGGCGCGATTGGCCGCCCGCTCGCCATGGAGGCCGGTTTCTGGCGGCCGCAACCGGACGGCGGGCTTGAGGTCGTGCTGGCGCATCCGACCGGAATCACGGAGATCTACCTCGGCCAGATCACCGGCACCAAGATCGAGATGGCGACGGACGCCGTGGTCCGCACGGCAACCGCCAAGGAAGTAACGGCTGGCCAGCGCCTCTACGGCCTGATTGGGGCGGATCTCGGCTGGGCGTATGACATGGCTGCGGTCGGGCAGCCGCTGCAGTCCCACGTGTCAGCCCAGCTAAAACGCATCGCGTAGGCCAGCGCCGGCCAAAGGCAAGTAAAAACCCCCGGGCCTCTCCCGCGCCTCACCTGCTGCGGTGCGTGGGCACCACTCAACAGGCCCGTCGCGGGGACCGGCTGGACAAGGCCGGTCAGCCCGGGGGTCCGGTGTCTGCCGTGAATTCGCCGGCCGCCGCACCCATCAGCTCTCAGGGCAACAGCCAATGACCGCGTCCAGAGAAAAGAGGAAGCGACCGGTGATGCGCCTACCGCGGCAAACCGCAGGTCAGCGCTTCACGCAGGCGGCGGCTAGCGGACAGCCACCTCGCAAGTCCGACATCTATGCATACTGTTGGACCACCTCCTTTCCTGCGTTAGCACGAACGCTACGTCACGTTCGGCGTCGCGGGCAAGCGCGTTATTGTCGGCGCGTCACCAGACCGGCGCGTCACTAGACTTGTACGTATGGTGCCGACGTGGGATGACGCGCTCAGGGCCCGCGGCTACCGCGTCACCCCGCAGCGTCAGCTGGTCCTGGAGGCGGTTGGCCGGCTGGAGCACGCTACGCCCGAGGACATCTACGGCGAGGTCCGGCAGACCGCGCGCGGCGTCAACGTCTCCACCGTCTACCGGACTCTGGAGCTGCTCGAACAGCTTGGCCTGGTCAAGCACAGCCACATCCACCACGGCGCGCCGACCTATCACCTGGCCGAGGACGCCGGGCACGTGCATCTGGTCTGCCGTCAGTGCGAGCGGGTCACCGAAGTGGACCAGGATGCCGTCCTGCCGCTCGTGGTCGCGCTCGAGGAGCATCAGGGTTTCATGACCGATGTGGGGCATCTCACCGTGTTCGGCCTGTGCGCTGACTGCCGGCCTAACGGCCAGGCTGGTCCCGGCACATAGCCTGCAAGCAGAGGACCTTGGATTCCGTCGAGGAGGGAAGGGAACGTGGCCGCGACCGAGCGCTGCTTCCCGCCGGGCCGATGAGTACTGGGCCGATGAGCAGTCCGCTACTGGCGGAGCCTGGCGCCGTCGTCGCCGACGGGCCGGACGCGGGCGTCGCGGCCCATTACGGAGACCCGTACGCTGAGCAGCGGGCGCTGGCCGGCCGCTGGGGCGTGGTCGACCGGTCACATCGCGGCGTGCTGCGCATCACTGGCGCAGACCGGCTGAGCTGGCTGCATAACCTGACGACTCAGCAGGTGGATCAGCTCCAGCCTGGGGCGGGCGCTGAGGCCCTGGTGCTGAGCCCGCAAGGCCACATCGAGCATCACCTGACCCTGACCGACGATGGCTCGGCGACCTGGATACACGTCGAGCCGGGCACCGCAGGCGCCCTGCTGGAGTTCCTGACCTCGATGCGGTTCATGCTCAGGGTCGAGCCCGAGGACGTGTCGGCCGAGCACGCGGTGATCAGCTTGCTGGGCCCCGACCTCCCCCAGTCATCGGACGAGCCGCAGCCATCAGACGAGCCGCAGTCATCGGACCAGCCCGCGCTGCCCGGCATCCGGGTCGATGCCGGCTTCGGCACCGACCTGATCGTCCCGCGCTCCGAACTAGCCGCTATCGTCGGCGGCCTGCGAACAGCCGGCGCCGCGCTTGCCGGAACGTGGGCGTACGAGGCGCTGCGCATCGCGGCCGGCCGGCCGCGAATCGGCCTGGACACTGACCACCGCACGATTCCGCACGAGGTCGGCTGGATAGAGACCGCCGTGCATCTCAACAAAGGCTGCTATCGCGGTCAGGAAACCGTGGCCAGGGTGCATAACCTCGGCCATCCGCCGCGGCGGCTGGTGCTGCTGCACCTAGACGGCAGCGAGGACAGGCTCCCCAGCCATGGCGACCAGGTGCTGCTCGACGAGGCCAGCGTCGGTTTCACTGGCTCAGCAGCCCGGCACTATGAGCTCGGTCCCGTTGCGCTCGCCCTGGTCAAGCGGACGACACCGGTCACGGCGACGCTTCAGGTCGACCGGATAGCAGCCGCGCAGCAGGTCCTCGTGTCGCCGGATGCAGGGGCTAACGTCCACATTCAGCTCAAGCGCCAGCGCGGTGGCCTGGTGGGCCGCACTCGCGAGTAGCCTGAGCCCGCAGCGAACAACGTCGTTCCCTGGAGGTTCCCAGAAGTGCTGCGCCGAGCTCTCCTGGCCCTGTCGGCCAGCAAGCAGGTCCGTGACCTGATCATGGCCACGCCGCTGACCCGAGATGTCGTGGCCAGGTTCGTGGCAGGGGAGGCCGCCGCCGATGCGCTGACGGCGACCGAGCGGCTGATCTCCAGCGGACGGCTCGTCACCATCGACTTTCTCGGCGAGGACACCGCTGATCCGGAGCAGGCGGCCAGGGTCGCTGACGAATATGTCCGGCTGCTCGGCCAGTTGTCAGCGGCCGGGCTGGCCGCCCGTGGCCGGGCGGAGGTGTCGGTCAAGCCGACGGCGGTCGGCCTCGGCCTCGCGGAGCACGGCGAGAAGACTGCGCAGGAGAACATCACCAGGATCGCGTCAGCCGCCCGCAATGCGGGCACGACCGTCACCGTGGACATGGAAGATCACGCTCGGGTCGAGCCGACGCTCCGGCTGGTCCGCGAGCTGCGGGCCGACTACCCGGACATCGGCTGCGTGATTCAGTCGTACCTGCGCCGGAGCGCAGCCGACTGCGCGGCGCTTGCCGTTGCCGGGTCGCGGGTCCGGCTGTGCAAGGGTGCCTACCAGGCGCCCGACAGCGTCGGGCTGGCCAGCCGCGCCGAGGTGGACCGCAGCTACGCGCGCTGTATGCGCATTCTCCTGGAGGGTGCCGGCTATCCGATGCTGGCGACGCACGACCCCCGGCTGATCAGGATTGCCGGGACGAAGGCAGGAATCCTCGGCCGCGAGCGCGACAGCTTCGAGTACCAAATGCTGTACGGCATCCGCCCGGCCGAGCAGGTCCGGCTAGCGGCCACGGGCGCACAGGTGCGCGTCTACCTGCCCTACGGCAGTGACTGGTACGGCTATCTGGTTCGCCGGCTCGCTGAGCGGCCGGCGAACCTGGTGTTCTTCCTCCGCGCACTGAGCTCCCAGCGCTAGCACGCGGGCACGCGGCACCACCCTGGGCCGCAGCAATCCGACACCGCCAGCCGCGCCGGTAAGATTCGGCCATGATCGCCATACTGGGCGCCGGGCAGATGGGCGAAGCGCTCGCCTCGGGTTTGCTGCGCGCAGGCGTCGTTTCCCCGGCCGAGATCCTGGCGGCGGCGCGGCGCCCGGAGCGCGCGGAACAGCTACGCGAGACCTACGGTATCGAGGTGCTGTCGGCGGCGAAAGCGGCCGACCTGGCACAGACTCTCGTGATCGCGGTGAAGCCGCAGGACATGGGTGCGCTGCTAGATGAGATCAGTCCCGTTGTCTCGCCCGACAAGCTCGTCATCTCCGTCGCCGCCGGCATCACGACCAAGTTCATCGGCAGCCGGCTGGCCAGTGATGTCCCGGTCGTCAGGGTGATGTCCAACACGCCTGTGCTAGTGGACGAGGCCATGAGCGTGATCTCGCCAGGCCAGCATGCGACCGAGGTGCACCTGCACCGCGCAGAGCAGTTGCTGCGCCCGGTCGGCAAGGTGCTGCGGATACCTGAGTCACAGCAGGACGCTGCGACGGCGCTGTCAGGCAGCGGGCCAGCCTACGTGTATTTCCTGGTCGAGGCCATGGTCGACGCGGGCATCCTGCTCGGCATGCCGCGCAGCAGCGCGCTGGAAATGGTCAAGCAGGCCGTCTACGGAGCGGCAACGATGCTGCGCGACTCCGGCGAGCACCCGGTGCTGCTGCGCGAGGCGGTCACCTCGCCGGGCGGCACCACGATCAACGCGATCCGCGAACTCGAACGGCACGGTGTCCGCGCGGCAATCCTGGCCGCGATCGAGGCCGCGCGGGATCGCGGCCGCGAACTTGGTGCTGGCTAGCGCCATTTTCCCGGCCAATTGCGCCGCCACAGCGAGTGGTCGTCATGGGCTGTTGCCGTAATGGCAGAGCTCGCACGGGGTTGCCCTTTTGTTTATAGGACTTACGCTGGATACGGGCGTGACTGATGCGCCAGATCTCGGTTGGCGTAGCAGTTCGGTCGGGAGAGGGCTACCAATGGCAGCAGACGTAACTCCGCTCAGTGACGTCAGGTTCCTGACCGTGGCCGAAGTGGCTGCGATCATGCGCGTTTCCAAGATGACGGTCTACCGCCTCGTTCACTCCGGCGAACTGGAGGCAATCCGGGTCGGCCGCTCGTTCCGCGTCCCCGAGCAGGCCGTGACCGGATATCTCCGGGAGGCGTTCGTGGGCCTGGAGTGAGCATGGCTCGGCATCACGGCCCTGCTAACCTAATCGAACGCTGACGACATGAAGTGAGGCGCCGCCCGCTGGGCTGGCCGGATCGCAGCAAGCCTGCCCGGTCGGCGAACTATGTGTGCAGGCGCGCTCATGCTTACGCCTTCGCACCGGTACGCTGTGGCGTTGGCATGTGTCATGTTTTTGCCCGGCCGCCTGATGTGGCGAGCATGTGCGTGGGCATGCCCGTCAGCTAGGGAAGAAACTGAGGGTGGTCTCGTGGGTTCTGTCATCAAGAAGCGCCGCAAGCGCATGGCGAAGAAGAAGCACCGCAAGCTGCTGCGGAAGACGCGCGTTCAGCGCAGGAACAAGAAGTAGCCTGCCCCCGCTCGAGCCGGAGCGCCAGCCACAGTTGGCCAGCCACGGCCGCACTGCCGTGGCTGATGTGCCATGACCGAACGGGCATCGTGGCGACGGCGGCTGGCGGACACGGCCGAGTTCGCCAGGCGGCGGCTGGCAGGGGAGTACGAGGTCGATCAGTTCGGCTTCGACCCGGATCTGAACTCAGCGGTCTTGATGCCCGCGGCGCTTGCCCTGTACCGCAACTGGTTCCGGGTGCAGGCGCGCGGACTCGAGCACATCCCGCCCGACGGTCCGGCGCTGATCGTCGCCAACCACTCGGGCGTGCTCCCGCTCGATGCGATCATGCTTCAGGCGGGCGTTTTCGCAAACCACCCGGCCAGTCGCAATGTCCGGCTGCTGGGCGCTGACCTGGTCTACCGGCTTCCAGGCCTGTCCTCGCTGGCCCGGCGCAGCGGCCATACCAGGGCAGATCCGGACCAGGCACTTCAGCTGCTGGCCGCGGGTGAGGTGGTGGGCGTCTTTCCCGAGGGGTTCAAGGGCATCGGGAAGCCATTCAGTGAACGGTACCGGCTGCAGCGGTTCGGCCGGGGTGGCTTCGCGCGCACGGCACTGCAGGCGGGTGTCCCGGTAATCCCGTGCGCCATTGTCGGTGCGGAGGAGACCTACCCCATGCTCGGGAACTCCGAGGCGCTCGCCCGGGCGCTGCGCTTGCCGTACTTCCCGCTGACACCGCTGTTCCCGTGGCTCGGGCTCGTCGGTGCCGTGCCGCTGCCGTCGAACTGGATGATCGAGTTCTGCGAGCCGGTGACGGTAGGCGAGCCGAACGCATCAGGACCGGTGGCGGACCCCGATGAGGATCTGGTCGGCAAGCTGGCCGACGAGGTCCGGGACATCATTCAGGCGAAGCTCGACGCTCTGGTTGTCGAGCGGGGTCCCGCTTTCGGCTAGCCGCTCGCGCGCCGCCGCTTGATCGCGAGGCCAGCAGCCATGCCGCCGGCTACCGCCCCGGCCCCGGCCGCAACCGGAAGCGCGATCAGGGTTGCCTTCCGGCCGGACCGGAACTCGTAGACGGGCCAGTTCCTGACCCGCGCCTCACGAAGCAGGCACGTATCCGGATTGACAACGCTCGGATGCCCCACCATTTCGAGCATCGGCAGGTCATTGGCCGAATCGCTGTACGCGCTGCACCGGGACAGGTCGAGTTCTTCCCGCTCGGCCAGCGCCCTGATCGCCGCGGCCTTTGCCTGCCCGTGCAGCAGGCCGCCGACCAGCCGGCCGGTGTACACGCCGTCGGCGGTCTCGGCGACGGTGCCGAGCGCACCAGTCAGGCCCAGCCTGCGGGCCAGGATCGTGGCGAGCTCGACAGGGGTCGCAGTGACAAGCCAGACGCGCTGCCCGGCTTCCAGGTGCTGCTGGGTGAGCTCCCTCGTTCCCTCCCAGATCCTCGCCGCCATGGTGTCGTCGTAGATCTCCTCGCCGAGCCCGACGATGTCGTCCACCCGGTGCCCGGCAACGAATGCCAGAGCGGCTTCCCTGGCCGCGTCGATGTGGTCGGCGTTCTCCGTGCCCCGCAGCCGGAACGCCAGCTGACTCAGGAACAGCCGGCTCAGGTCCCGCGGGCCGAACATCTTGCGGGCGGCCAGGCCACGGGCGAAGTGATAGATCGATGCGCCGCGCATCAGCGTGTTGTCGACGTCGAAGAAAGCGGCTGCACCGGGATCGGGCAGCGGGGGCGCCAGGTCGACGTCCGCCACGGCCGCCGAAGCCTCGCCGGCCAGGACGTCAGCGCTCTTCCGCGGCCTGACCAGCCTGGTGATGGCGCCCGACCTGGCCCCGCCGGAATCAGTGCTGCGGTCGTACGCACCGCTCATAGCAACGAGCCTACCGGCGCCTGGCCTGGGCGCAGCACGCCCGCCGCGCCGTTACGCGATGGTCACGGAGCCGCCGTCTGATCGCTGCGCAGCGGGCCCTCGGGCGTTACCCCACCGTCGCGCTCGCGTAACCAAGGCAGCGGCGACGCCTGTGCGGGCGGCCGATCCGGGCCGGGCAAGTCGGCCTTTGGTCGCATCATCGGCGCGCGTCGTGCACCATAGGCACAAATGATTTCACTCGTCGTCTCTGGCATTGGCGCCGTCGTGGCAGCGGTTGGCAGCGGCGTATTGCTGGCGCGCTGCTTCCGCGAGCCGCGCACGGACCTCGTCGCGTGGTCGATCGCCCTGCTCGGGCTGCTCGTCGGCCTTGGCTCGCAAGCGCTCGGCTACCTCGCCGGGTTCGACTCTGCCATGTTCCGCGGGATGGAGATCGGCGGCCAGGTGATCGCGCCGCTCGCCCTGATCCTGGGCCTGTCCGAGGTTGCTGCGAAGAGAACAGCCGTCAGGTTCTGCGCGCGACTTTATATCCCGGCGCTAGCGATCGTGGCCCTGGTGATCCTCGGCCTTGACCAGCTGGGCCAGGCAACGTTCTCCAAGGCCTGGCCCGACCCGGCGGTGTTCTACCAGCTGCCGCCGGACTACATGCTGATGTTCGCGATCGGGCCAGTGACGGCGCTGGTCACGGTGATCACTGCCTGGACGGTGATCTCGCGGTCCAGCCAGCCCGGCTGGGACGGGGTGCTGGCTCCGCAGCTCATGGCCGCCGTCGCGGCCCTGGCACTCGCTTATCCCTGCCTGGCGCAGCTCATAGCGTACAAGGCAGGCATCCACCTGCCCGTCAGCTCGCTATTCGCCGTGCTGTGCACACTTGCGGCTGGCCTGACCTGGGCCGCAGGGGCTCAGACCGGGCGGCTCAGCCTTGCTGCCCTGCATGGCAGGAGCACCGGCGATGCGGCCCTGAGCCGGGACGGCGCGGACCGCGGGCGGTACCGTGACGACGACGCTGAGCTCGGACGTTACCGTGACGACGCAGACTACTGGCAGGACCGCGCCGGACAGCCGGGCAGGAGCCAGCCCGGCGACCGGGACGGTGCGGGCTACGGCTGGCAGGACGACCGCAACGGCGGGGCGGACGGCCGGGACTGGCACGACTTCGCGACCGGCGACTTCGCGACCGGCGACCTGATGCCAGGTGATTTCGCGACCGGCGATCATGATCTCGGCTACCAGCCCGCCTATGGCAACGCCGATGGTCACTATGGCCACGCCGGCGGCAACCAGGGCGATGGTGACGGGCACTACCGCCCTGACGACGGTCAGTACCGGCCTGACGACGACCAGTTCCGCGATGACCAGTTCCGCGATGACCAGTTCCGCGATGACCAGTTCCGCGATGACGACGACCACTACGGCCTGACTGCTGGCCGACCGAACGACTGGGCGGGCGAGGCCGGCGGCAACCGGGACAGGCTCCCGGGCGGCCCGGCCCGTGCCGCGACCGAAACGCGCCAGGAGCAACTGTTCGGCCAGATCGCGATATATACCGTCCTGGAGGACCGGGTCGATGAGTTTGACCAGCTCACGGTCCAGGTCGTCGAGCAGGTCAGGAGCCGCGAGCCGGACACCCTGGTCTTCATCGTGCACGCCGTCCCCTCGGCGCCGATGCAGCGCATCCTGTACGAGGTCTACCGGGACCGGGAGGCCTACCAGTGGCATATCCAGCAGCCGTACGTGCGGCAGTTCGAGGCCGACCGGAAGCCCTACGTGCTGGCCACCAACGTCATTGAACTCGGACTTCAGCAGGCGAAGGTCTCGCCGTTCCCGTCGGTGGCGGACCTGTTCGGCGAGCCCGGCTATGACACATCCGGCTTCGAGCGTCCCGATTTCCTGCGCGATTACGGGCGGACCTCAGGGCAGCGTGACAACAGCAGCAGGGGCGATTACCGGTGAGCGCCGCCGCGCCACCCCGCGTCACGCTGCTGTCCCGTCCAGGCTGCCACCTGTGCGATGAGGCAAGGGCGGTCATCGCGCGCGTTGCGGCTGATCTCGGCGTCACCTTCGAGGAGCGCGACATCGAACTGTCGGCGGCTGACCTGGCCCAGTACTCGGAGATGATCCCGGTCACATTCGTCGACGGCGTCCAGCACGACTTCTGGCGCGTCAGCGAAGACCGGCTCAGGGCCGCCCTTCAGCGCTGACCAGTCGGGCATCTTGGCCGACCCGCGGCCCGCCACCGGCGGCGGATGCCGGCCACACCAGGGCCTGGCTGGTCTCCGGCAGATTTCGCCGACTTTGTGCAAACGTTCACAAGGGCGTACGGTGGATGGCGAAGATGCCGCGTCGGCTTCCCCGGCCTCCGCGTCTGACAAGATCGAGTCTTTCAGGAGTACCGGCGCATGTCCCGCCGCCCATCGTCGGCCAGCAGCACAGGCCCAGCCGCGTCCGCGCCTGACAGCGGTCCGGCCGGTGCCGGGCCCGGGGTCCCCGATGCGACCATTGCCCGGCTGCCGGTTTATCTGCGGGCCCTGTATGCCCTGGCCGATCGTGGCGTGGCCACCGTCTCCAGTGAGGAGCTCGCGGCAGCTGCCGGAGTCAACTCGGCCAAACTCCGCAAGGACCTGTCCCACCTGGGCTCATACGGCACCCGCGGCGTCGGCTACGACGTGGACTATCTCGTCTACCAGGTATCGCGGGAACTCGGGCTGACCCAGGACTGGCCCGTCCTGATCGTCGGGGCCGGAAACCTGGGCCGTGCGCTGGCCAACTACGGCGGGTTCGCCTCGCGCGGCTTCCGGATCGCGGCGCTCGTCGACGCCGATCCGGCGATGGTCGGGACTGTCATTGCCCGGCATACGGTGCGCAGCTCGGCCGACATTGAGGACGTAATCGAGCGTCTCGGTGTCTCCATCGGCGTCATCGCGACGCCTGCGGCAGTAGCCCAGAATGTCTGCGATCGGCTGGTAGCCGCCGGCGTCACGAGCATCCTCAACTTCGCCCCGGTCGTGCTCAACGTGCCATCTGGCGTCGATGTGCGTAAGGTCGATCTGTCAATCGAGTTGCAGATCCTTGCCTTCCACGCGCAGCGGCGCGGGGCGGCAGTTCGTGAGGAGAAGCAGGGCCGACCGGGGACGCGCAACGGCCGGCGGCTGGAGAGCGTGCCGGGGCGCGATTCAGGCCTCGACGTGGCCGCGGGACTTGGCGCAAGCGCGAGGCTCGACGTGGCTGCCGGTCTGGCGGTCGCCCGATCTCGCGTCACAGGCGACCCGGACCTGACGGCAGCGGCAGATTCCACCCAGCGACCGGACTACCCGGCCGGACCAGACAGGGCCGAACCCGACTACAGGACAGGGGCGCAGGCGGTAGGAACATGAGTGTTCTCGTCGTCGGACTGAACCACAAGGGCGCGCCGCTGGCGACGCTCGAGCGGGTCGCTCTGGCCGGAGACGCCCTGGCCAAGCTGCTGCACGACGTGGCCAGAGCGGACGACGTCGCCAGCGCGCTGGTGCTCAGCACCTGCAATCGCGTCGAGATTTACGCCGAAGTCGGGAAATTCCATGGTGCGGTGGCCGCGATCTGCGAGCTGCTGTCGCGGCATTCCCACGTCCTGCAAGCCGAGCTGACGCCGTGCCTGTACGTGCATTACGAGGACCGGGCTCTGCAGCATCTGCTGGCTGTGGCCTGCGGCCTGGACTCGATGGTCGTCGGCGAGAGCCAGATCCTCGGCCAGCTGCGGCAGTCTCTGCGATTCGCCAGGGAGCAGGGCACTCTGGGCAGCACCCTGTCGGCCCTCGGCTCGCTGGCACTGCGGGCGGGCAAGCGCGCGCAGTCGGAGACCAGCGTGGGCCAGGCCGGTGCGAACCTGGTCAGCTTCGGGCTAGCGGCAGCGGCGCGCCACCTCGGCGCGAACCTGGCGGACCAGGACGCGCCGGCCGGGACGGAGCTGGCCCTGGCAGAAGCCTCCGATGTCCCGCCTGCGCTGGCCGGCCGCCATGTCCTGGTTGTCGGCGCCGGCGCGATGAGCGGCCTGGCCGTCGCCAGCGTCGCCCGGGCTGGGGCGACCGACATTGTGGTGACGAACCGCACCCGCCAGCGAGCTGAGCGGCTGGCTGCATCCGTGGGCGGCCGGGCCGCCGACATGTCCGGCCTGGTACCGCTCATCGCCGCCGCGGACCTGGTGGTGACGTGCACCGGGGCAGCCGGCCACGTGATCACGGCGGACATGATGCTGGCCGCGCTGCGGCTGAAGGCGGACCGCCTCTCCGGCGGCCTGCCGGGTCCTTCCGGGGGGGTGTCGGGGGATGTCCCCCCGACTGTGGGTGTCCCCCCGACTGTGGGTGCCCCTTCGACGGCGGGCTCTCCCGCCGTCGTGCTGCTTGACCTGGCCATGCCGCGCGACGTTGAGCCGGAGGTGGCCAGCCTGCCCGCAGTGGCGGTCACCGACCTGGAGACGCTCGCAGCTGACAGCCAGGCTGGCATCGGGCCGGCCGACGCGCAGGTGAGTGAGGTCCGCCGCATCATCGCGGAGGAACTGGCCAGCTATGGCTCGGCCAGCCGCGCCGCCGCCGTTTCGCCCACGATCGTCGCGCTGCGGGCCAAGGCGGCCAGCGTTGTGGAGGCTGAGCTGGCCCGGCTCTCAGGCCGACTCGGCCGGCTGGATGCCGCTGCCATGGACGAGGTTGCCAAGTCGCTCCGCCGCCTGACCGACAAGCTGCTGCACGATCCGACTGTGCGGGTCAAGGAGCTGGCTGGCGCGCCTGGCGCCGCGACTTACGAGGACGCGCTGCGCGTCCTATTTGATCTCGATCCGGCAACAGTGCAGGCTGTGGCGCAGGCCGACGCCGAGCTGGCGGGATGGCCGCCTGTTAGCTCCGGTGAGGAGGACGCGCGATGAGCGGTGCGCTGCGCCTGGGTACGCGCCGCAGCCCCATGGCTGTTGAGCAGTCGATGCAGGTCAGCCGCGCGATCACGAGCGCAACCGGGCGTGCAGTCGAGATCGTCGGAATCGATTCCGCTGGCGACGCCAGCCGCGAGCTGCTGACCCAGATCGGCGGCACCGGCGTCTTCGTGAGCTCGCTCCGGGCCAGCCTGCTGGCGGGCGAGGTCGATTTCGCCGTGCACTCGCTGAAGGACCTGCCGGTCGGGCCAGCCGCCGGGATCGTGCTCGCGGCCGTGCCGAGCCGGGACGACCCGCGCGATGCGCTGGCCGCCCGAGACGGGGCGAAGCTGGCAGACCTGCCGCCCGGCGCGAAGATCGGCACCGGCTCACCTCGCCGAGCTGCCCAGCTGCTGATGCTGCGGCCCGACATCCGGCCGGTTCCGCTGCGCGGCAACGCCGGCACCCGGCTGGCCAAGGTGCAGGCTGGCGAGCTTGACGCCGTGGTGCTCGGACACGCGGGGCTAGCCCGCATCGGAAGGCTCGAAGCAATGTCTCAGGTGTTCGATCCGGACGAGATGATGCCCGCGCCCGGCCAGGGTGCGCTCGCGGTTGAGTGCTGCGAGGGCAGGGAAGGTCTCGTTGAGCTGCTCGGCTCGATCGACGATCCAGTCAGCCGGGCCGCCACGACGGCAGAACGTAGCCTGCTCGCGGGGCTGCAGGCGGGCTGCTCTGCGCCGGTCGGCGCATACGCGGCCGGCACGGATGTACTCAGGCTGCGCGGCATGGTCGTGGCAGCTGACGGGGGAAGGGCGCTCCGCGGCAGTGCGAGCGGCACTCTGGCGGAGGCCGAGCAGATCGGCCGCCAGGTTGCCGCGGACCTGCTCAGCCGGGGCGCGGCAAGTTATATGGCTGTGTCCGGCGGACACCTCAGCAGCGGGGACGATGACAAGTGAACCCCACATCCACGACCGGGAAAGTCGGTAAGCAGGCCAAGTCAGGCCCCGTGAAGGCAAGCACCGTGAAGGCAGGCACCGCGAAGGCAGGCACCGAGAAGACAGGAAGCCGCGCGGCCCTGCGTGCAGCGGACCCGCAGGTGCCGGGCTGGGTCGCGTTCGTCGGTGCCGGACCGGGCGATGAGAACCTCCTGACCGTCAGGGCTGCGGCGCTGATAGGGCGCGCGGACCTGGTCGTCGCAGCGCAGTGGGTTGGCGAGCGGTTCGCCCACCTGCTGAAGCCCGGCGCCACGCTGGCCGATTCCGATGCCCAGCTGGCTGACCCCAAGCTGCTGATCAAGGCGGCCAAGGCGGGCCAGCTCGCCGTCCGGCTGTTCGCCGGCGATCCGTTCATGTTCTGCAACGCGGCCGCCGATGCGGCGGCATGTGCCAAGGCGCGGGTTCCGTTCGAGGTCGTGCCCGGCGTGTCGCCGGCCACGGCCGTGCCCGCATACGCCGGGATCCCGCTGACCACTGACGCGACCGGCGACGTCCGGATCATCCACGCCGGCGAGGTCAGCCGGGTGTCGGTCAGCGACGGCACGCTGGTCATACTCGGCGCCGAAACCGGGCCGGTGGACCTCGGCAAGATGCTGATCGCCGCCGGCTGGGCCGAGACGTCGCCGTTCGCGATCACCTGGAACGGCACGACCACCGACCAGCACACGGTGGTGGGCACGCTCGGCTCGATCGCTGCCGACCTTAAGGCGGCCGGCGTGAGCCTGCTGACCGCGCACGGCCCGGCGGTCGCGGTCGTCGGCGAGGGCGCGGCGGTGCAGCCGGCCCTGTCCTGGTTCGAGACGAAGCCGCTGTTCGGCTGGCGGGTGCTGGTGCCCAGGACCAAGGAGCAAGCGGACGAGGTCTGCGACCTGCTGCGCGCCCGCGGCGCCGTGCCCGAGCAGGTGCCGACAATCGCTGTCGAGCCGCCCCGGACGCCGCAGCAGATGGAGCGTGCGGTCAAGGGCCTGGTAACGGGGCGCTACCAGTGGATCGGCTTCACCTCGGTCAATGCCGTCCGCGCGATCAGGGAGAAGTTCGAGGAGTACGGCCTCGACGCGAGGGCGTTCGCCGGCGTGAAGGTCGCGGCCGTTGGCGAGCAGACCGCCGGGGCGCTGCGCGAGTTCGGCATCATGCCTGACCTTGTTCCTGAGGGCGACCAGTCGGCAGAAGGCCTCGCGGAGGCGTGGCCCGCGTATGACGACATCCTTGACCCGATTAACCGGGTGCTGCTGCCGCGTGCGGACATCGCCACCGAGGGCCTGCTGTCCCGGCTGACGGATCTGGGCTGGGAGGCTGAGGACGTGACCGCCTACCGGACTGTGCGGGCGGCGCCGCCGCCGGCGCCAGTTCGCGAGGCGATCAAGGGCGGTGGCTTCGACGCTGTCTTGTTCACCTCGTCCTCGACCGTGCGCAACCTGATCGGCATCGCGGGCAAGCCGCATGCGGTCACCGTGATCGCGGTGATCGGCCCGCAGACTGCCAAGACGGCCGCCGAGTTCGGGCTCCGGGTGGACGTGGTAGCCGAGAAGCCGTCGATCGCGGCGCTGGTCGACGCACTCGCCGCGCACGGTGCACGGACGCGTGAGGCCGCGATCGAGGCGGGCGAGCCGGTTCGCAAGCCAAGCGAGCGCCGCCGCGGGGCCCGTCGCCGGATCAGGTAGGTCCGGCCCGGCTGGCCGGCACGCGGCTAGCCCCCGCCAGTGCGCATGGCCGCGACGAAGGAGCAGCATTGACCGCCAGTTACCCCGTTTCCAGGCCCCGGAGGCTCCGCCGGACGATGCCGCTGCGCAGGCTCGTCGCGCAGGTCTCCGTCCGGCCGTCCAGCCTGGTGCTGCCGCTGTTCGTCAAGGAGGACATCCGCGATCCGCAGCCGGTCTCGTCCATGCCGGGCGTGGTCCAGCACACGAGGGAGAGCCTGCGCAAGGCGGCGTCGGAAGCTGTTGCGGCCGGGGTGGGCGGCCTGATCCTGTTCGGGGTGCCGGCCGCGAAGGACCCCAGGGGCTCGGCGGCGGACGACCCGGACGGGATCGTGCAGGTCGCCCTGCGCGACCTGGCGGCGGAGGTGGGCAGCGACACTGTGCTGATGGCCGACCTGTGCCTGGACGAGTACACCGACCACGGGCACTGCGGCATGCTGACCCCGGCCGGCGAGGTAGATAACGACGCGACGCTGGAGCGCTACGCCTCCATCGCAGTTGCCCAGGCTGCTGCCGGGGCCCACGTGGTCGCGCCGAGCGGCATGATGGACGGCCAGGTCGGCGCGATCCGGACCGCTCTGGACTCGGCCGGATACTCCGGCGTTGCGATCTGCGCCTATTCGGCGAAGTACGCCTCGGCGTTCTACGGCCCATTCCGGGATGCTGCTGAGTGCGCGCCGCAGTTCGGCGACCGGGCCGCCTACCAGCAGGACCCGGCCGCGGCCAAGGACGCCCTGCGCGAGGCGCAACTCGACATCGACGAGGGCGCCGACATCGTGATGGTCAAGCCCGCCCTGGCCTATCTGGACGTGATCAGCCAGCTCGCCGCGATGGCGCCGCTGCCGGTGGCCGCTTACCAGGTCAGCGGCGAGTACGCGATGGTCGAGGCAGCCGCTGCGCACGGCTGGCTGGACCGCGACCGGGCGATCCTGGAGACGCTGACGGCGATCTCCCGTGCGGGCGCCGACATCATCCTCACCTACTGGGCTGCCGAGGTCGCGCGCAAGCTGAGCTAGTGGCGCGGCTTGCCCCTGGGCGTGGATAGCAGAAATCTGCTAGCCAATCTATACTTCTGCTATGGCGTTGAGTATTAAGAGTGACGAGGCCGACCGCCTTGCCAGGGCGCTGGCGGCCGAGACCGGTGAGACGCTGACCGAGGTTGTCGAGACTGCGCTCCGGGAGCGGCTTGACCGTGAGCATGCCAAGCACGCGGCCAGCATGAGAGTGCGGCTAGCGCGACTGGCGGCCGACGTAGCGGCCCTGCGGGTAGCCGACGACCGAATGGCTGACGAGATCATCGGCTACGACGACGCTGGCCTGCCGCGTTGACGGAGCCGTCACGCGCAAGCCTTGTCGTCGATACGTCGGCGGCCGTGGCGGTGATCACCGGCGAGCCAGGCAGCGAGGAGCTTGCAGTCCATCTGGAGAACGCAGTCGTCCGGCTGATGTCCGCCGCCATCCGCGTTGAGCTGGGCATCGTGATCGAGGCCCGCCTGTGGCCATCAGGCCACGACATAGTGGACCGGTTCGTGCGGGACGCGAAGATCGACATCGTGCCCGTCGACGCGGACTTGGCCGGGCGCGCGATTAGCGGGTGGCGACGATACGGGAAGGCACGCCATCCGGCCGCGCTCAACTTCGGAGACTGCTTCACCTATGCGCTGGCCGAGCGCACCGGGCATCCCGTGCTCTGCACGGGCGATGACTTTGCTGCCACAGACGTCGCCGTGGTACGCCCCGCTGGCGTCAGAGGCGCTCCCCTGAGCAGGTCAGATACTGGCTAGTCCAGGCCGGTCGGTGCGTGCGGACCGAACGGCCAGTACTCGAACAGCCCGGCGCCAGCAACAGTCGTCCCGTTCTCTTTGCACTCGAAGACTGCCACGCTGTCGATCATGCCCCACATCCTGGCCTTGTCCTCGGCCCTGGCGAGGTCGTAGCAGACGCCCTGCACGACAAGGCCCGGCCCCTGGTACATGCCGTGCTTCCAGTCGGGCTCCAGCCCGTACCCAGTCCCCACCATGATGGAAACGGGGTGGACCGGGCGGACTGTTACCTCCAGCGGCGCGCCGTCTGGCGGGCTGAACGAGATCGTGGCCGTCTGCACCTCGCGGGTGCCCGTCGCGTACTGCGGCTTATATTCCGGACGGCCGAGCCGCTGCACGGGCCGCCCTGCCGCCTCCGGCCAGACGCGCACCGCCTCCTCGAGCAGCCTCGTCCCGGTCGCGTCCTCCTGCACGATCGTGAGGATGGAGAACTCCTCGAACTGCATGGGCGCGTACATCCAGTAGAACTGTGCCGGGTTGCGGGACTGGATTCCCGGCGGCTCGCTCTCGCCGACAGGCCGCACTCCCCAGGACCGATCCCTGGAGCCCCGCCACCGGCCCGGCGTGATCGTGAAGTCCTGATCGCCGCTGCGCACCCGGCCAGTCCAGCGGCCGGTCTGGGCGAGGCGCATCGAGTCGAAGATCACCCGTTCCTGCTGGCGGATGTAGTGCCGTGGCTCGGCCTGCGCCGGAATGGTGCCCTCCCACGTCAGGTCGAACTCCAGCCCGTGCTCGTTGGGGTCAAGCACGACGCGCAGCCGGCGCAGGCCCTCGATCACCTCGACCCTGAATGGCCCGACCGTCGTGTCCATCCGGTCCGCGCCCAGCTCGCGGGACGCGCGCACCACCCGGTGGATGTCGCCGTGCCTGGCCAGTGCGAACGCGTCGGTCACGCCCAGGTTCGGGTACTGACCGACGCCGATGATCAGCATCAGCTCATCGGTGCCCGCATGGCAGTTGAAGTAGTACCGGTCGTAGAAGTTGCGGTCCGAGGTCGCCGGGTACCGGATCGGCTGCGCAACCTGGTGAACGGGATAGTCGTCGAGCGGCGACAGCGTCATTCCGGTTCTCCGGGTCAGGCTAGCGGGTTCGTCAGCTCGCCGCCCGGTGGCGGCAGGCCGAGGATCTTCGCGAGCAGCTGGGTTGCGGTGTTGTTGTACGGGAAGTCATTGTCGGGCGGCACCAGGTCGTAGTAGATGAACAGCTGCCCGATCCGTGCCATCACCACGGCAAACTTCATGGCGGACAGCACTTCGTAGTACGCCATGTCGGTCAGCGTGCGGCCGGTGAGCCGCTCGTACCGGGCGATGGTCTGGCGTGCGTCGGGGAAGCCCGGAAGCCGCGGTACGCCAACCCCTTCGCTGTGATGGCGGTCCAGCAGCAGAAACCACGCCAGGTCCTCCTCGGGCTGGCCGAGCGTCGCCATCTCCCAGTCCAGGACCGCCGCCGCCTGACCGCCCGCGAAGATGATGTTGCCGATGCGGGAGTCTCCCCACAACAGGATCGGTTCTGCTGTCTCGGCCGGGCGGTACTCGCGCAGCCACTTCAGCGCGGCTTGCGCGACCGGGACCGACCCCTGGTACGCCCAGTCCAGGTAGTGCTCGTAGTAGGCCAGTCGCTGTCGCAGCCCGGTCGGCCCGTAGCCGGACTGGTCGACGAAGCCGAGACCGAGCCCGTCGACGTCAAGCGCGTGCACCTGGGTCAGCACGGAGAGGCCCGACCACCAGATGCTCTCCCGTTCGGCCGGGCTTACCTCGGTCAGCCAGCCGCCGCTGTGGTACGGCGGCATGTCCGTGGGAACATCGCCATTGATCCGGCTCATCACGTAGAACGGCGCGCCGAGTACCTCCGATCCGGTCTCCTGCCAGTGCACGGCCGGCACCGGGATCTGGGTGCTGGCCAGGATCTGCAGCAGCCGGAACTGCTCGGCAAACCGGGCTTCAGGGAAGATCTGGAAACCGGTCGGGGCGACCTTCGCGACGAGCCGCTCGCGGCGGTCTCCGGCCGGCTCATGCCAGCCTGCCTCGAACATCAGCGTTTCGGCCGAGAAACCATTACTGGCCGGCGTCTGGACTGCGTCGACAACTACGTGGTCCGCGGCTGGCAGCTGACGGGCCAGCCACGCCTGCAGGATCCTCCGGGTGAGCTCCGGGTCACGCTGGTCGGGAACCGGCAAATTGATACCTCCGCAGCAGAACTGAAACACGTTCTACCTGCATTCCGGACCGGACGTCAACACGCCGTTTGAGCGAGTCCCCCATCCGCCGTCCGTCCAGTCGGTACTGTGCGAAGCAACGCTGAGTGCGCGATGGTTCGGCGAACGGGGGGAGATTCAGTGCCCGCTCTTCGGACATCTGACCGATATCCTACGAATTTCGAAGAAAATATCCTTTAGGCTTGAGACTGGGATTACCATCCTCTAGTGAACGTGGGTTGCGTGGCAGCTGAACGGGGTGAGCTTGGCGTGCCCCCATGTTCCAGGGGTCGGCGGACGTGAACCCATCACATGCGGACCCAGGTCAGCCCTGGCTGCGCGCCAGAGTCGACAGTCCGCCGGAATTGCGCGCGAGGCGCGACGGTTTCTCGCCGGAGTCGCGCGCACGGGGTGACAGCAGTCCACCGGAACTGCGCGCCAGGCGCGAGAACGGTTCTGCGGGAGTTCAGCGGGGGAATCTGACAATGGCGGCGCCGACTCGCTCTGACCGGCTCGCGCCGCCGACATCGGCGCCGGACGCGGCGCCCGAAGCGCCGCCCCAGGCAGAATCTCGCTGGCGCCGGCTTGCCCGCGAGCACTGGATGATCGGCGTTGTCCTGCTGGCCGCCACCGTGGTCCGGCTTATCACGCTGCTGGCCTACCCGCCCGCCTTCTGGTTTCCCGACAGCCTGCCCTACATCCAGGCTGCCGTAAGCCCAGCGCCCTACGCCATCCGGCCAGTCGGGTATTCCTTCCTGCTGCTGATCCTGGAACCCGCTCACAGCGTGCTGTTCGTCATCGCTCTGCAGCACATCATGGGCTTGGTGATCGCGGCGCTGACGTACGCCGTGCTGCGACGGCACCGGCTGCCTGCCTGGGCGAGCGCGCTCGCCGCGATTCCGGTGTCGGCGTCGGCTTACGCGATCCAGATCGAGCACTTCTTGCTGAGCGACGCGTTCTTCGGCGTGCTGGTCACCAGTGCGATGGCGCTAGTCCTGTGGCGCCCGCGGCCGCGCGTCTGGGTCTGCTGCGTCGTCGGCCTGATACTGGCGTGGGCGGCCCTCGACCGGTCCCAGGGAATGCTGCTGATCGCGCCATTCGTGCTGTACCTCGGCATTGCCCGCCTCGGCTTGCGGCGGTTCCTCATCATCGCGGGCACCATGTGCCTGGCGTTCGGCGTCCCGGTGCTGGCTTACTGCGCATGGTTTGACCAGAGCTACGGAGCGTTCGAGATCACCACAAGCACCGGCGCCTTCCTGTATTCCCGGGTGGCAACGTTCGCCGAGTGCTCGGCGGACAAGCCGCCCGCCGACGAGCGATGGCTGTGCCTGCCGACGCCGGTCAGCAAGCGAGAGTACGCGGGCTGGTACGTCTGGGCGACGCAATCGCCGCTCAACCACGGGCCGGCCTGGGAGTTCAGTAGCGAGGTCAACCACCTGGCGACTGGCTTCGCCGTGCGCGCGATCATGGCCCAGCCGGTGGCCTACCTCAGGACGGTGTGGGACGCGACTGCCGAGACCTTCATGCCTGAGCAGTTCACGAACAAGTCGCAAGAGCAATACATGTTCCCCAGCGCCGTGCCGCAGTCGCTGCAGTCCATCGCCGCCAAGAACGATGAGCAGATCTCGTATGGTTCCGCTTACAACGGCGGGGCCGGCCTGGACACGCGCGTGGTCCAGCCCTTCGCGGGCTGGATGCAGGTGTATCAGAATAAATTCGCGCTGCCGGGGCCGCTGATTGCCGCTATCGTCCTCATAGGACTCATCGGCACGGTGCTGGCCCGGCGCCGTTGCGGTCCGGCATTGCTGGCCTGGCTGACGGGTGTTGTCCTGATCGTGACTCCGGCCGCCACCGCGGACTACGACGCTCGCTATGTGGTTGCGAGCATCCCGGCATTCTGCATCGCTGCTGCGCTAGGGATCAGGGAGCTCGACTATCGCCTGCGCACGCGCAAGGCCCGGTAAGCGCATGTCCGAGACAATCGCCCGCACGCAGCCCGCTTACTTGGAAGTTGACGAGCGCGAGCCTGACCAGGACGCAGGGACCGTGGAGCTGAGCGTCGTCCTGCCGTGCCTGAACGAGGCCGAAACGGTGGCGACCTGCGTCCAGAAGGCCATGTCGTTCTTCCTGCTGCACTGTGTGAGCGGCGAAGTCATCGTTGCGGACAATGGCAGCACCGACGGCAGCCAGGCGCTGGCGGCGGCTGCGGGTGCCCGGGTTGTCTCGGTAGCGCAGCGTGGCTACGGCAGTGCGCTGATGGGCGGCATCCTGGCTGCTCGCGGCCGTTACGTGATCATGGGTGATGCTGACGACAGCTACGACCTGGCTGACCTGGGCCCGTTCCTGGATCGGCTGCGGGTCGGCGCTGACCTGGTCATGGGCAACCGGTTCCGCGGCGGGATATCGCGAGGGGCCATGCCTGCGCTGCACAGGTACTTTGGCAACCCCGTCCTCAGCTTTGTCGGCCGGCTGTTCTTCGGCAGCAAGATCGGCGACTTCCACTGCGGGCTGCGCGGGTTCAACCGGGATAGCGTGTTGCAGCTCGGCCTGCAGGCAACCGGCATGGAGTTCGCCAGCGAGATTGTGGTGAAGGCGACGCTGGCCGGCCAGCGCATCGAAGAGGTGCCGACGACGCTGTCGCCTGACGGCCGTAGCCGCCCGCCACATCTGCGCAGCTGGCGTGACGGCTGGCGGCACCTGCGGTTCCTGCTCCTGTTCAGCCCGCGCTGGCTGTTCTTCTATCCGGGGCTGGTCATGCTGTGCGTCGGCTTGATCGTGGGTGCCGCGATCATCCCGGGGCCGCTCGCCATCGGCGGCGTCAAGCTGGACGTGGACACGCTCGCTGCGGCGTCGGCCCTGATGACCATCGGGCTGCAGGCAATTCTGTTCGCGATCTTCACCTCTGTTTACGCGAGCAATGAGGGCTTCCTGCCACCCAGCGTCGCGGTCAGCCGGCTCCGGCGGATCTGGACCCTCGAGCGCGGGCTGGCCGTCGGCGCTGTGCTCGGGCTGGCCGGGATCGCCGGCGGGATCGCGTCCCTGGACTTCTGGTACGGCTTCACCTTTGGCCGCCTGCCATACGACACGGTCTTGCGGTTTGTGCTTCCGTCAACGACGGCCCTGGTCATGAGCTCTCAGATCATCTTCGGAACGTTTTTCCTCAGCATCCTCGACGTCCGCCGTTCGGACCGCCGGCTGGGCGTGGACGCGACGGAGGAGCAGAATGTCCCGGCCTATGCGCCCAAGCCGCGGCAGGGCGAGGCAGCCGAGGCGGAAGAGATGGCGGGCAGCGCCAGGGACCGCCGCCGTGGGCGCCACCGGAATCGCTAAGCGCCAGAACCCGCGTCGGCCGGCTGCGCAATCATCGCAGCAGTGATGCTGGTGAAGCAGTTCTTGATGACGTGCTGCGCGGGCCTGCCGAGGAACGTCAGGCGATCTGCCTGCCAGGGCTTCGCGCTGGCAGGATCGGCATCGAAGTTGACCTCCCACCAGTAGACCCCGGCCAGGTCCTTGGCCTGGACTGCGCGGCAGACTGCCTGATACCACTTCGTTTGTACCGCTTCGTCGATCGCGGCACTGGTCGTCGTGACCCACGCGCCAGGATCCGGATACGAGCCTGCCACCGCGTCGATGCCGACCTCTTCGAGTACGACCTTGCGCAGCACAGCGCTGCTGTGACTGCCTAGCCAGTGATCCCAGGCCCTCGCCAGCCTGCTGACGCTGGTGCCGTCAGGCAGATCGAATCGCGGATAGGCGTCGATGGTGTAGGTCGTCAGCGGAAGGACCCGGTCATGCTTGGCGAACTCATCGAAGTTCTCGGCATACAGCAGCTGGCCGTTATAAACGGACCTGATGGAGCTGATCAGGCTCTGCCATTGCGCCGCAGGCTCAAGGGACTCAAGCTCGGTTCCGACGACGAACGAAGCCGCGTGACCGGCCTGCGCAACCCTGGCGTACGGCAGCAGCAGCTGGAGGTAACTCCGGAACCAGGCTACGGTGCTGCTTGGCTCGATCATCCCGCGCCAGGCGATGGGGTTCTCTGAGATCAGCACGGTCTCGTTGAGAATGGGGCGGAGTGTTACCCGGATATGGCTCTTGGCTGCCTCGGCAAGGAACAGCGCTATGTGCCCGGGGCTCGGGGTCGCCGGGCCTGCATATACCTGGCTGGATGCGAGCCCGTAGGTATAGAACGGGAATGTCAGGGCAATGGAATTAGCGCCAAGGCTGATCGCGTAGTCAATGATCCGGCGAGCCTTTGCCTGCACGACAGCGTCGGGATCGGTCTTGTTGGCGACCCAGTACACCTGGATGCCGAGCTGCCGCATGCCTGGATGCCAGGGATGCGCGACCGCGGGTACTGCGCTCGGGTGAGCTGGGTCGGAGCCTGGCTCTGCGGCGGAGTGCGTGGACAGCCAGGCCGGCCGGGACGGGATCGCACACGCGGACAGCGCAGCCGCACAGGCAAGCAGGACAGCGAGGCTGACCGCCCGGCCGTTGCGCCGCCTAGTCTTCATTGCCTGCATAGGGACCGAAGATCGTCACGATGGTTTTGCTATGACTATGAACTTGTTTTCAGCGCGCCGGGCGAACTTCAGGAAACCGCGCAGGCCGCCGATGCCTTCCAGCAGGCCGAATGCCGGGATGAGCACGACGACGGCGATGGGTTCCCACCACTTGCGGCGACCGCCTGCGGATACCCCGGCATCGAGCCGGAGGCCCTCCCAGTACATCCAGATCGTGTACGCCATGTTCAGCACCCAGAGCGGGATGACGAACAGCGACACCGGCGTGGTGTTGGGGTTGGTAACAAACCAGCCGAGGATCAGCACGATACACACGTTCTGGATGGGCCCCACCACCCAGGACACCATCGAGTACCCGAGGAAGGCGCGGTCACGCAGCCGTACGGTCCGGTTGAAGACCAGTCCGGCGATGCCCCAGGCCCAGCGTTCCCGCTGCCGGATGAAGTCGGCGACCGTCGCCGGGGATGCGCCGTAACAGCGCCCGCCGAACCAGGCGCTCTTGCCCTTGAACAGCTCGCTGAAGATCAGCGCGAACTGGGCGTCCTCCACGATGCTGTTGGGACCGAAGTCCCAGCCGATCTCGGCCTCAACGGAAGCCCGCACGAGGAGCAGTTCTCCGTGCAGCCCCGCGCGCGGCGTGCCGCTCCCGGTCATTGCCGCGAAGCGCGCGACGTCGTCCGCTGGCCGGACCGAATCAGCCAGCCAGGTGAACCTGTTCACTGAGTACTGGCGCGGATACGTCAGGATGCCCTGGGCCATGTGCTTAGCGGCTGGTCCGGCGTCGACCTGCTCCTCGATGAAGCGGGCCATCGCGACAGCCGTATCGGGGCCGACGCCCGTGTCGTCGTCCATGTGCAGGACCCAGACGTTGTGGCCGTCCTCGCCGTCCCGCATCCGCAGCTCGTGCGCGTAGTGATTCGCACGCGCCTTGAACCGCGTCCGGTTGGGCGTGCGGTAACCCTTCGGGACAGTGACGATCCTGACGAGCGGGCTCCTGGCTGCGAGCTTGGCGATTCTGGCTCTCGCTTCGCAGCCTTCCTCGATGATCAGGTCGATGCGCAGCACGGGAAAGCAGGAAGGCAGGTACGCGATGAATGACAGCACCGATCGCTCGAGCGCAGGGTAGGTGTCGTGCCGCCCGATGGTCGGCACGACGACTACGAGGAAGTCCTCGCAGATCGCTCGGCCGTTGTCACGCCAGCGTGCGCGGGACTTCCGCAGGGTTCTCCTGGTCCGGTGGATGCCGCGGATGCCGACGAGCGTGCTGATGATCGGCCATGTCCACAGGATCGTGAGCGGCCAGCCAAGCGGTCCCGAGAAGGGGGTGGCGAACCAGCCGACTATCACCAGCATGACCAGGAAGGAGATGGCAAGCGGCCAGTACCGGGGCTTCCAGCGGGACAGCCTGCTGTTGAGCTTGCTGGCTTTGCGCGGGCCGAACGAGCTCAGCGCAGCCCGGAACTGCGCGGTGTTCTCCAGCGAGTCCAGTTCCTGCGGTTCGAAGGACGTCGTCGGCGGAGGCAGCGATGACTCCTCGCGGGGTGGCCACGACCAGTCATTGCCTGATTCACGGGGTCGCGGCGGCAGGACCTCAGCGGCGCGTTCGCTTCTGTCGAGCGGGCCGGATGGGTGGTCCGGCTCAGCCACGTCGACGGGCTGGCGAGCTGGATCTTCCGGCTCGGCCACGCCGACGAGCGCCCTCAGGCCCGCTAGCTGCGAGTCCCTGTCCGCTGGCACAGCCGGTTTGCTCCCCCTAGCGCACCTGCGATCAGGCTAGCTGAGTATTAATCAATACTTAATATGACTTCAATTAATATGACTGAGCAGTGAACTGCATACTACTAGGCTGCTTAATTAGCAGGCGGCCCGTTCGCTATCTCTAGCGGCTCCAGGGGTGACACGATAGCGGACTACCGGGCGCAACGTTCTGACTAGCGGGTTGCCGGGACGGTCGCGTTGCGCGGCCCCATGCCGAGCTGTGACGAAAAGGGTCGCAAGGGTCACTTTGCAATCTCCCTTGTGTATCGGCTAGGTCTCGCCGCCGGGGTCGGCGGTAGAGCCGCGGTCCCGCGATGCATGATCGAGACATAGGGGTCCGGAGCGGCAGGAGTTGATGCTCGTTGGTCCAGGCAGCGTTGCGTGGCCGAAGCCGCGGGACGGCAGGGCGGACGGCTGACGCCGCCGTCCGCTATGCGGCCATGGGCTGGCCAGTGTGCCCCGGCGTGATTCTGCCCGGTGCCAGCCAGCGGTCCGCGGACGAGATGCGGGCGTGCTCATGCGACCGGATCGGCTGCCCCGCGCCCGGCGCCCACCCGGTTTCTCCGGCCTGGCAGAGCATGGCTAGCACCGACCCCGAGCGCGTGGCCAGCTGGTGGCTGGCCACGCCCGACGCCAACGTCATCCTGGCGACGGGCCGGGTATTCGACGTGCTCGACGCGCCCGCAGCGGTGGGAATGACGGCGCTGGCGCGGATGGAACGGTCAGGCTTGCGGCCCGGTCCGGTGGCAGTCACCGGGGACCGGGCTTATTTCTTTATCCGCACGAGGGGGACGCCCGGCCGACGAGAACGAGTGGTGGAGCTGTCATCTGGACTGCGAGCCAGAGCAGGTCGGTGAGGCCATCGGGCTGCGCTGGCACTGTCGCGACAGTTACGTGGTCGCTCCGCCATCCCGGTCGGGTAGTGGATCAGTTGCCCGATGGCTGCGCGATCCGGCAGGTGAGCTGCCCGATGGCGTCCGGTTGCTCGAGGCGCTTTCCGATGCGTGCGAGGAGGCTGGCTGACAGTGGTAGGTGCTCACCGCCCCAGGTCTGCCGAGCTCTTCGCTCGCGCCCTGACGATCATTCCCGGCGGGGTGAACTCGCCGGTCCGGGCATTCGGCTCCGTCGGCGGCACTCCTGTCTTCATGGCGTCCGGCAGCGGCGCGTACCTGACCGACGTGGACGGCCACCGCTACGTAGACCTGGTCTGCTCATGGGGCCCGATGATCCTCGGCCACACTCACCCGGCTGTCGTCGCAGCGGTGCAGTCGGCGACAGAACTCGGCACGTCATTCGGCACGGCGACGGCCGCCGAGGTTGAGCTGACAGCCGAGATCGCGGCCCGTGCGCCGGTCGAGCGGGTCCGGCTGGTCAGCTCGGGAACCGAGGCGACGATGACGGCGCTCCGGCTTTCCAGGGGTTACACCGGCAGGCGGCTGGTCGTGAAGTTCGCTGGGTGCTACCACGGCCACGTTGACGCGCTGTTGGTGGCAGCGGGGTCCGGCGTGGCTACCTTCGGCTTGCCTGACTCGCCCGGAGTGACCGGGGCATCGGCTGCGGACACCATCGTCCTTCCGTACAACGATGCCGAGGCCGTCCGCCAGGCGTTCGCCACCAGTGGCAGCGACATCGCATGCGTGATCACCGAGGCGTGTCCGGCCAACATGGGAGTCGTGCCGCCGGCTGCCGGGTTCAATGAGCTGCTCGCCGGACTGTGCGCCGAACACGGCGCGCTGCTCATCATGGACGAGGTACTGACCGGGTTCCGAGTCACCAAGGCCGGCTGGTTCGGCCGCGAGGGCGTGGCCGGTGACCTGATGACCTTCGGCAAGGTGATGGGCGGAGGGCTGCCGGCTGCGGCGTTCGGCGGCCGGGCCGAGATCATGGAGAGGCTCGCGCCGGTGGGGCCCGTGTACCAGGCAGGGACCCTCTCGGGTAACCCGATCGCGACCGCGGCCGGGCCTCGCTACCCTGCGTCAGTGCACTCCCGAGGTGTACGGCCGGGTCGATGAGGCGGCGGCCGCGGTGGCGAAGCTGACGGCCAACGCACTGACCACGGCCGGCGTACCTTTCCGGCTGCAGGAGGCGGGCAGCCTCTTCTCGTTCTTCCTGGGCGTCACCGGCCCGGTCCGCGACTTCGGGGCCGCTCGCGGGACAGTCCGCGCGCGGCGTACGCAGCGTTCTTCCACGCCATGCTCGACCGGGGCGTGTACCTGCCGCCATCACCGTATGAAGCCTGGTTCCTTTCGGCAGCGCATGATGACCAGGCATTGAATCGCATCGCTGACGCGTTGCCTGCCGCAGCGGCGGCCGCTGCCGCGGCACTCGGCTAGGTAGTCTGCAGCGCCGCTCAAGGCCTGCGTGCCTCAGGGCCTGCGCGCGGCTCAAGCACGACGCCCCGCGCCACCCCGTTACCGGATGTTAATGATCTTCGCGACGCTGGGCGTTCCCCTGGTGTTGAGCGCGAACAGCATGTAGTTGCCAGGGAGCAGGACGCCCGTGCTGGCAGGCAGCCGCAGCGTGTAGGTGTCTCCGTGGTGCGCGACCGGGGTGAGCGGGATGCGGCGCTGGTCATTGTCGACTGAGTGGGTCACCGCCGCCATCCGGATGAGCGCAAAGCTGGGCGTGCTTGAGTTGGTGGTTACCGTGATGGTGGTGCCGGTTTTCGCCTTGGTCGGTGCGGACTCGACCGAAGGCCGCTGGCGAAGCGTCCCGTTGGCGTTGAAGAGGTAGGGCGGGGAGAAGATCTGCCCGTCCGGGTGGTTGGCGGTGCAGCCGTCGCCGCAAAGTCCGCCGCCGCCGGAGAATACCCGGCCGTCAGGCAGCAGGAGAGCGACGCTGTGGTACGTGCGCGGAATTGCCTCAGGCGCCATGATGGTGAACTTTCCGGTCGCGGGGTTCCACAGCTCGGGGCTGAGGGCCGCGCCGGTGTCGGTGAAGGTCTGCGGGTGCTGCTGGCCGCCGACGACGAGCACCTCGCCGCTCGGCAGCACGACGCTGTTGCTGAACGAGCGCGGGTAGGCCATGTTCGATGTCCGGTACGTCTTGACCGGCTTGCCGGGGCCTCCGCTGATGCTGACCACGTAAGCGCGCCGAGTGGCCTGCACGTCGACCACGGAGCCGGCGTCCTGATAAGCAGTGGCGCCGCCAAGCGTGAGGATCTTGCCGACCGCATACATGACGGCGTTACCGTTCATGGCGTCGGCGCTGGCGCCGCGGTTGCCCGCGCCGGTGATAGAACCCTTGCCCTTGGTGGTGATCCAGTTCATCTGCTTGCTCGGCCCGGCCTGGAAGACGGTGCCGTTGGCCTGGGCGAACAGCCAGGCATGATTGTCGGCGCGATAGACACCGGCCGGGTCCTGAGTGAGGATCTTGCTAGCCAGCACCCTGCGCAGCTTGCGCCAGCTGCCGCTCGCGCCCTTCGGGTTGAAGATCTCCCCGTTCTTGTTGCCGGCCCAGTCGTACCAGGAGCCGCCGATGGTGAACACCTGGCCGGTCGACAACGTCGTGTCAGAGTTGTAGGCGCGGGGGATGTTCATCAGCGGGCCGATGGTCCACTTGTTCGTATACGGGTTGTAGATGGTGGTCGCCCGGTCATTGCTGCCACCGTTGATGAGCACTCGCCCGTCGGCCAGGAGCGCCAGGCCCTCGCAGAACATCTGATGATGGGTGTTGACGTGCTGAGGCTCGGAGACCTTGCCGGTCTTCAGGTCCAGGACCGCCACGTTCGTGATCGTGTCCGGCACCATGGTGTAGTTCATGGTGTCGACCGCCGAGAACGTCAGTATCTTGTCGTTTGGCAGCATCACCGCGCTGACCGGGATGAGCGGGAAGCCAATTGGCGCGCTCCACTTGCCGCCAACTGCGACTGACGGGGCCTGGCCGAGAATGTTGATCTCAGCGGCCGATGCCCACGGCCCCCGGCTGCCGGCCTCGCTCAGGGCAGTCAGCCGGACGTACCTCGCCTTGCGCGCGCCGAAGACCGCATACTTCTGCGTGGCGTCATCCGCCCACTTTCCGGAGGCTACCGGCGAGCTCCAGTTGACCCCGTCCAGGCTGACCGAGATCGAGTAGCTGCCAATGGTCCCGTTCGGGTTGCCATCCTGACGCGGCAGGTACGCCAGGCCCGTCACCACGTGCACGGCGTGCATGTTGATCGTGATCCAGTGCGGATACGGCGGGATGTCGTCGCCGGTCCACGCCGTCTGCCACATGGTCAGGCCGTCGCCGTCCAGGACCTCGCTCGGGCCCTGGCCTGCCTCTGAGCTGTCCGCCGTCGCGGTCCATCCGCTTCGCGGCAGCGGCGGCCCGGTCGGCGGTTCGTTGAGCAGGCCAATCTCAGCTGCCGAAGCCCATGGCCCGCGGTGGCCGGCCTCCGTCAATGCGGTCAGGCGGACGTAGCGAGCCCTGACGCCCTCGAATTCCGCTGTCTTCAGCGTCTTGTCATCTGCCCACGTTCCGGTGGCGACGGGCGTGCCCCAGTGCTTCCCGTTCATGCTGACCGAGATGGAGTACTGGCCAATGTCACCGTGACGCGACGCGTCCTGCCGGGGGAAATAGGTCAGGCCGCTGACACCCTTCACCGCGTGCATGTCGATGGTGATCCAGTGCGGCAGTCCCCGGTGTGCATTGGACATCCAGAACGTGTCGTTGTTGCCGTCGATCGCGTCGCTCGCCGGATGACCTGTTGCCTGGTCACTCGCCGTTACCGTCCACTGGGATTCAGGCAGGGGATCTGCTTGAGGCGTGAACGAGTCGGCTGTTGTTGCGGTCAGCATTGTCATATGGTTGCCGACCGTGTACATATTGCCGGAAAGGCCTGGCCGAATTGTCGGGGAACCCAGATTGGCGTACGCAAATACCAAAGCCAGCACGGTAATCATGCTGCCAATGACGCCTACCCGATATCTGGTCACCAGGGACCCCTAGTCTCAACCGGTTACAAATCAGGCCATCAGGACGGGGACCCAATATAGCGGAACGGTGTCCGGCCGACCGGCGCGGATGCCGATCCGTTGCGTATGTGTCCGCGATCGGCGGCAGGCTGTCGGCACAGGCCCGCTAGCAGGTGAACGAGCGGATCCACGACATCACCGAGCTCGTCCGCGGGCACCTGCAGGACTTCCTGGGCATCTACGGCGTCACGCTGAATGACGTGAAAGTGCTGATGCGGCCACGTGACGAGCGGATGCGCGAGCTGATCTCGCTGCGCGCCTTCGGCCTGTCGGAGATCGAGGCCGTGCGGTATTACGTGGCGCTGAAGATGGCTGAGCGCGGGCTGGCGTGGGCTCCGAACATGGCCGTCGGTGAATCCTTCAACATCGGCATCACGCCGGTGCAGCCGGGCGCGGCTGCGTGCACTCCTGGCCACCGACGCCTACACGGAGAAGGGCAGGCTCCGGTCGGATGACCTGCTTGTTCGCGAGCGAGTCAGCGGGGAGCTCAGCGGCCGCGGCTGCTATCAGGGACCTGATCAGCCCCTGGCGCGCGGACCGGGTGCCACCGTCGACACGGGATCAGCCGTTCCCTCCCGTAGCAGTGATGGAGCCAATCCGGCGCGGGGAGCGACTGGTGAAGTCGATCGAGGACGTGGCGTCGTCGGTCCGCGGCCTGCCGTTGCTGAACTCCGACAAGGTGTGGGACCGGGTCCGGCACGTCGGGCTGGACGAGCTGATGCAGTTCGACTGGACGATGGTGGTCGAAGCCACTGAGCTGGCCGCCGGCCTGCGGGCCGTCGCTGTGCTGGACGAGGTGGACATCGGTGCGCAGAAGGCCAGGCTGGCCAGGATCCGCGAGGTGATCGGTGATCGGCGGCGGTTTATCGAGATCAGCTGAGGACGTAACTCGAGATCAGCTGAGGGCTAAGGCGGCTGGCTGGCGGCCCGCCGAGTGGCCCGCCAGCTCCGGGTAGTCTGTGGCCGCGATGAGTACCACGGAGAACGGGCTGCCTCCGGGCGCCACCGCTATCGTCCACCTTGTCCGGCATGGGGAGGTCGAGAATCCGGGCCGCGTGCTCTACGGCCGCCTGCCCGGATACCACCTGTCCGAGACGGGCCGCCTGATGGCGAAGGCGGCTGCGGACTTCCTGGCGGGCCGGGACGTGACCGTGATCCGGTCGTCGCCGCTCGAGCGGGCTGTGGAGACGGCGGAGCCGATTGCGGCTGAGTTCGGTCTGCCCATCGAGGTGGACGCGCGGCTGATCGAGCCCTGGAACCACTTCGAGGGGCTGCGCTTCGGCGTGGGTGACGGCGCGCTCCGCCAGCCTCGGCACTGGGTCCACTTGCGCAACCCGTTCCGGCCGTCGTGGGGAGAGCCGTACGACGAGGTTGTGAGCCGGGTCAGGGCGGCGGTCAAGGACGCGGCCCAGGCTGCCGAGGGTCATGAGGCCGTGTGTGTCAGCCACCAGCTGCCCATCTGGGTCACCCGCCGGGGGGTGGAGGGCCGCCGGCTCTGGCACGACCCGCGGCGCCGGGAGTGTGCGCTGGGCAGCGTTACGAGCCTCATCTTCACCGGCGACCGGGTGACGGGCGTGCGCTACGCGGAGCCGTCCGGTGGCGGCCGGCGCCAGGTGGCCGGTGCCTGACAGCTTGCGACTGCCTGATCACAACCTGGTAGGCAGCTGCTGAGCAGCTGAAAACTAGGTGAAACGCCGGCCCGGCCGTACGTCGTTGCCCGTAGTCCGGCAGAATGGGCCCGGTACTACTGCCTGTAGGAGATCGTTTTCAGTGTCGAGCCTGCCCGTCCTAGCCCGGCCTGCGGTCGCTGCTGCCATCGCGGTGCTCGGGGTGCTGGGGGCTGCTGGGTGCGACGGTGGAGCGATCGGGGCAGACGTGCCGCAGAGTTCCGGCGCGAATTTCGTCGGGCATGCCTATGAGTCGGCCTTCTTCAGGGCCGGGCAGCGCCCGGAGGCTCCGAACGTGTCCGGGACCACCGTCACTGGTGCGCACCTGAGATTGTCTTCCTACCGGGGCGACACGATCGTGCTGAACTTCTGGGGTTCCTGGTGCTCGCCCTGCCGGTCCGAGGCGCCGGCGCTCGCAACGCTCGCTCGTCAGCTGCAGTCCAAGCACGTCCAGTTCGTCGGCATCGATATCCAGGACGAGCCGGACAGTGCGAAGGCGTTCATGCAGAGCTTCAATGTCGGCTATCCGAGCCTGAGCGATCCTGACGACCAGATCGCGCTCGATTTCCACAGCACCGTGCCGCCGGCGGCGATCCCGACGACACTTGTCATCGACCGCGACGGCCGGATCGCGGCCCGCATCTTCGGCCCGGCAACCTACAAGGAGCTCAAGTCCGTGGTTGACGAGGTTGCCGGCCTCCGGACATGACGGCCGCTGAGGGTGATGAGATGACGGAGCTGTCCGCAGCTGGCAGCTCCGGGGTTCGTGACACCGGGGTTCGTGACACCGGGGTTCGTGACACCGGGGTTCGAGACGCCAGGGTCAGCGACGCCGGGGTTCGAGACGCCAGGGTCAGCGACGCCGGGGTTCGAGACGCCAGGGTCAGCGATGGCGGGACCCCCGCGCCTGGCCCCCCGCGCAAGGCGAGGCTCGGGCTCGGCGGCTGGCTGCGCTGGAGCTGGCGGCAGCTCACCTCGATGCGGACGGCCCTGATCCTGCTCTTCCTGCTGGCCGTGGCGAGCGTGCCCGGGTCGGTACTGCCCCAGGAGGGCATCGATCCGGCGGCGGTCACTCAGTACTACCAGTCGCATCCCGCGCTGGCGCCGGTCCTGAACCGGCTATCGCTGTTCAGCGTCTTCGCTGCGCCCTGGTTCGCGGCCATCTACCTGCTGCTGTTCGCCTCGCTGTCCGGTTGCGTGCTGCCGCGCACCTTCCGCCTGGTCGGGTCCGCCCGGCAGCGGCCGCCGCGCGCGCCGACCAACCTTGGCAGGCTGCCGGCCAGTGCGAGCTACGTCACCGACCTGCCGCCGGAAGCGGCGCTGAGGAAGGCGGCCGGGCTGTTTGGCCGCCGCCGGTTCCGGTTGCATGAGGGCGATGGCTGGGTCTCGGCCGAGAAGGGCTATCTGCGCGAGGTCGGCAACCTGCTGTTCCACGTTGCGCTGCTTGCGCTGCTGTTCTCGGTTGGGCTCGGCGGCATTTTCGGTTACAAGGCCAACCGGCTGCTGATCGCCGGTCAGGGATTCGCCAACACGCCCACGGACCTAGACGTGTTTCATCCCGGTCGCCTGGTGAGCCCCAGTGACCTGCAGCCGTTCTCGATCAACTTGCTGAACTTCCGCGCGTCGTACGTGGCGTCGGGGCCGCAGCTTGATCAGCCGATCACCTACGATGCCGGGCTGAGCTACCGGGACGCGCCGGGTGCGCCGACTAGGCACTACGTGCTGCAGGTAAACCACCCGCTGGTTGTCGACAGCGTCAGCGTCTACCTGATCGGGCACGGGTACGCACCGGTCTTCAAGGTCACCGATGGCTCCGGCCAGGTCCGCTGGGACGGCCCGGTGCCGTTCATTCCGGTCGACCAGACCACGCTGACCTCGGAGGGCGTCGTCAAGGTACCTGACGCCCAGCCTGACCAGCTCGGCTTCGCCGGCGTGTTCCTGCCCAGTGCCGTCGACGTCAACGGCCAGCTTCAGTCGGCCTTCCCGGCCGCACTGAACCCGCGGGTCAGCCTGATCGCGTTCAAGGGCAACCTGGGCATGAACACGGGCCATCCGCAATCGGTGTACACGCTGGACACGAGGCGCCTGAAGCGGCTGCCGATCGCGCCGCGGCCGCTTGCGGCGGGCCAGTCGATGAAGCTGCCCGACGGAGCAGGCACCATTACCTACCTTGGCTATCGGCAGTGGGTCAGCCTGGCGATCACTTATGACCCTGGCCAGCTGCCCGCCCTGATCTCAGGCTTCGCGGCACTGGCCGGGCTGATCCTGTCCTTCCTGGTGCGACGGCGCCGCGTCTTCGTGCGCGCGGTGGCTGCTGCCGACGGGAGTACTACAGTCACGCTCGGCGGGCTGGCCCGCTCCGATGCTGCCGGTGGCTTCGATACCGAGTTCGCTGAGCTGGCCCGGCTTCTGCGGGCTGAGCACGAGGGCCGGTCCATGCGGACCATCCAGCTCGGCCAAGGCGATTCAGACGACCTCGAAGATTTCGATGACGAAGGCCGGGGCAAGATCGCCGTTCCGGCCGGATCGTCCGTGACAGCCGCCGGCGGGACCGTCGAGGCAGCGGCTGATGTGACCCCAGAGACGCTTACCGGCCGAGAGGCAGAGTGAGGCTCCGATGCCCATCAATTTCACCCTGGCTGACTTCAGTAACGGCTTGTTGCTAGCCACGCTGATTCTCTATGCGCTCGCGATGCTCTGCTATGCGTGCGACTTCGCCTTCGCTCGGCATCGGGTCATGGCAGGCGTTACGGAGTCTGAAGAAGCGCGGACGACCGCTCCTGCCCTGGTCGGCGTCGGGGCAGGCGGCCCGGCGGCGCCGGTCAAGTCAGACCTGACGCCGGCTAACGGCGCTGGCGCTGCCGACGCGGCTGGCGAGGTGCCTCCGGCTAGCCGCTGGCCGTCCGGCTTCTGGCTGCGGCTGGCGTTCGGCCTAACCTGCATTGGGCTGGTCCTGCACGTGGCAGCCATCGCGACTCGCGGCCTGGCTGAGCACCGGGTGCCCTGGGGCAACATGTACGAGTTCATCGGGGCGTTCACCTGCATGGCCGTCCTGGTGCTCGTGGCGGCAGCGGTCTGGTACCGGGCGTACTACATGGGGCTGTTCGTCTTGCTGCCCGTAGTTCTCGCCCTGGGTATCGACCTGACCTGGATTTACACCCCGGTCGGTTCGCTCGTGCCTGCCCTCCAGTCGTACTGGATCGCGATTCACGTCACTGCCATGATCGTCGCCATCGGCCTGTTCATCTTCGGTGCGGTCGTCACGACGCTGTACCTGCTGACCGAACGCAGTCAGCGTCGCCTCGCTGCGGGTCAGTCGTCGTGGTCGGCAGGAATCTGGGAGCACCTGCCGGCGCCTGCCATCTTGGACCGGCTGTCCTACCGGGCGGTGCTGTTCGGATTCCCGGTATGGACGTTCGGCGTCATGGCGGGAGCGATCTGGGCCGATCACGCCTGGGGACGGTACTGGGGCTGGGACCCGAAGGAGACCTGGTCGTTCATCACGTGGGTCGTCTACGCGATGTTCCTGCACGCGCGGGCGACCGCTGGCTGGCGCGGTCGCAGGGCTGCGTGGATCCAGCTGGCGGGCTTCACCTGCCTGATGTTCAACGTGATCGGCGTGAACCTCTGGATCACCGGGCTGCACTCCTACGCCGGCATGAGCTAACCAGCCAGCTCGGCGGCGACCAGCCTGACCGTGCCGGCATACCGGCGCAGAGGACCCCAGCTGTGCTCATTCGGCGCGCCCGACCGGCCGTAGCTGCCCGCCGTTGTTGTAGATGACCTGGCCGGTGATGAAGCTGGCCTCGTCCGATGCCAGGAAAGCGACGAGCGCTGCGGTGTCGGCAGGCTCGCCGATGCGACCCAGGGTAAACGAGGCGCCCATCTGCCCGCGTTGCTCCGGTGTCGGGTCTGCGAGCCGGCCAGTGGCGGTAGTTCCGGGTGCGACGGCGTTGACCGTGATCCGCCGCGGGGCGAACTCGATGGCTGCCACCCTGGTCACCTGATCGAGGAAGGCCTTGACGCCTGAGTACAGGGAGCTGCCGGCCAACGCGGTGCTGGTCACCGCGGAGGATACGTTGATGATCCGCCCGCCCTCCGACAGCGTGTCCGCCGCGGCTTGCATCATCAGGAACGGTGCTCGGGCGTCGACGGCAACGACGCGCTCGAACTCCTCGATCGGGATGCGCGACAAGGGAGCCCAGAAGGTGATCCCGGCATTATTGACCAGGATGTCGAGCTTTCCGAGCTCTCCGGCGGCCGCTTGCACTACTGCGGCGGCTGACGCCGGGTCGGCCAGGTCTGCCTCGATTGCGGCCGCCCTGCGGCTCATGTCGCGTACTTCGCGGGCGACTTCGGACGCCTCGTCCTTGCCAGTGAGATAGGTGAAGGCAATGTCGGCTCCTTCGGATGCGAGGCGCCGGACGATTCCCGCTCCGATGCCACGACTCCCTCCGGTCACTAGGGCCGCCTTGCCGGCCAGACAGTTTTCGATGCCCATGTAGTCCTCTCACGTCAGATCAACATGGAACATGTCTATCATGAGGCACGTCTATTTAGCCACCCGGCGGCAAGCGTTCGTGACACCGGCCCTGTTGGGAGGCAAGGTAGACGTCATGTCCACATCGCGGTCGCCGACGTTTCAGGAGGGCACCGGCTACCTGCTCAACCTGGCAGGCGCGGCGGCGCGTCGCAGGTGGGTGGAGATGCTCGCCCGGTTTGACGTGACTCCGAGCCAGTTCAAGGTCATCATGTCGCTGGGCGAACTCGATCACCTTGGCCAACGACAGCTTGCCGAGGTCATCGGCGTCGACCCCCGCAACTGCGTCCCGATCATCGACTCCCTAGTCGAGCGCAACCTGCTGTCCCGGGAGATCGACAGCACGGACCGACGGCGGCGAGTCCTCCGCCTGACCGGGAAGGGGCGGCGGCTTGCGCAAGAGCTTGACTCGGTCAACGCGGGGATCGAAACGGAACTGCTGAGCTCCCTGAGCCATAAGGAGCAAGCGACGCTGCGCAGCATGCTCGTGACCATCCTGGAGACGGCAGAAGCCGCTACACCGGAAGCAGCGCAGACCACGGTTTGATGGGCGCGTAGCGACGGGGTACCGCCGTACTAGACCGGATGCCGGTGTACTAGGGATAGCGGTCGGGCTGGATTGGGTAGCTGCGGCCGGACGGGGTGGTCCAGCGGAAGGTGCCTGGCTGTGGCTGTTCCAACCTCCAGCCAGGGAGTTGCTTGATCTTGTGGTGCGTGCGGCAGCAGCCGCCGAGATTGCACGGGCAGGTCCGGCCGCCGTGGTGCCACGGAATCGTGTGGTCGAGGTCGGTGCGCCAGGCGGGCTGGCCGCAGGGGCCGAACCGGCAGGTACAGTCTCGGGCGGCGACGTACTCGCGGATCCGCGCCGGCGGTCGGTAGGCGCCGCTGGCCATAACGTGGGCGCATCCGTCGGCCGCGGCGACGTCGTGCTGCGCGCGGGCGTCCGCTCGGGCGGCCGCGCGCGCGGCCGCGGCTAGGACCATGGGGGCGACCTGCTGGACGGTGCGCGGGCTGGTCGGGCGGGGCATGGCGTTAGCGGTGCCGAGGTGGCTGGCTCGGATAGTGATGGTGATGCGGCCGACGGTCCCAGTGCTAGCCGCTCCGGCCGTAGTGGCGTCAGCGACCGTCTGACTGATCTGGCCGTGCGTGGGCGGGCGAATCAGCCCACCGGGGCCGCGCTGGCGAGGGAGACATCGTTCGACGGCGAGGGCGCGGCCGTTGTCGTCAGTGATGATGACGCGCCATTGGGTCGCCGGGCTGCGGGCAGCCATTGCCGCCAGCTGGCGGGCTTGCCAGCTGCTGATAGGCCCGATACGGCCGAGGATGCCCGCCTCGCAGGTATGCCCGGCTAGCGCGGTCCACGGGACGAGGACGTCGAGCAGCCCGGTCGCGCCCGGCCGGGCCGTGGCCTGGCCGGCTCGGTCCCCGGTCCTAGCTGCGGCCGGTGCTGCGGGTAGCTGGGCGGGCAGTTGCGGCCAGGCCGGGGGCGGTGACTGCGCCGCCCTGTCACACTCGTCGCCGTCGTCCGCTGCGCCAGCTTGTGTCCAGGCGCGGTCGGGCGGGCCGCCGTCGTCTGGCGGGGCGTCGGTATCGGTGGGTGGCGGGATGTCGGGCCACCAGCCCGGCAGGTCGTCCGCGCCGTGCGAGCGCACATCGCTGCTCGCCGGGCCGCTCCCGGCCTGGCTTGCGGGGCTGTCGTGTCCCGTGCCGTTATCCGGGCTGGCGGCGGTGCCGTCATCAGGGTCGTTGCTCGGCCCTCGCTCTCGGGCGGCGGGCGGCTGGTTGTCGTGCGCGCCACTGCCAGTGTGGTCGGTGCCGGGCCCTTCGTCTCCGGCGTGCGGGCCGCCGCTCTCGCGGCCGTCGGGGCCTTCGCCGCCGGGCGGTGCCGGGTTGTCGGGCGGGGCGTCGGGGGGCGGCGGGATGAGCGGCATTGTGCCCAGCAGCAGGCCGAGGTAGATGTGGGCGCGGAGCAGGTCGAGGCCGCCGTCGGCACCGGAGGACTTCAGCGCGCGGGCCATGGCGGTGATCCGGGCCATCGCGGCGGCGGCCTGCAGGCCGGGCAGGCAGCTGCCGGTGAGAGTGGCGGTGCCCTCCTCCCCCGGGTACAGGGAGATCTTGGCGTGCTGCTCGGTGTCGCGGCGGCGCTGGTCGGCGCCGTCAGGGTCGATGGCCAGGACCGCGCGGCGGGCGGCGGCGCGCAGCTGCCCGGTGGTCTGCCCAGCCGCATGCGGCAGTACCCGCGCCTCTACCTGCGCGGCGTGCCCGCGGCTCAGGCCGGTGGTGGCCTCGGCGATGATCCGCGCGCGGCCCAGGTCAATGCTCCCGGTGGCCAGCGCCGTGCCGGTGGCGGGCAGGTCCCAGCGCAGCCGGCAGCCCAGCGACGTCCACACTGACGCGCCGTACTGCGACATGACCAGCTCGAGGGCGACCTCGGCGGCGGCCTCGGGCGGCAGGCTGACTGGCCGGCCGCTCTCATTCGCGCCGATCCGGCGGTTGGCGGCGGCGCGGCGGCCGGCGATCTCGGCGGCGGCGGCCAGCTCGCGGGCCTGCGCCCAGGCGGCGAGCTTGCGGTACCCGGCGGCCAGGCCCGGCAGGTCCCAGTCCGTGGCGTTGGCGGGCGGGTTCGCTGCGAGCATCGCGGCCAGGCCAGGCCCGTCCGGCAGGTGTTCGGCCACCAGCACCGGGCTCACCGGCGCACCCTCGGCGCCATTACGACCGCTGGCGACGATGTCAGCGATGTCAGCGTCGCGGGCGGCGATCTCGGCCTCCAGGATGGCCTCCTGCTCTTCCTCCGGGCCATGCGTGCCCGCTACTCCGAGCCCGTCCAGCAGCGCCAGCACATCCTCATCAGACAGCGCTCCCTGGCTGCCCCGCCAGACACTCGGAGGAGGCTCGCCCTGAACCGGGGAACCGCCCGCCTGGGGATCGGCCAGGCCGGGGATGCTGGTTGCGTCGGTCATCCCGGTCACCTCCCTGCCTGCCACCGATCCGAGCAGTGTCTATCGAAAATAGTATCGATAGACACTGACAAAACGGGGTCCGGCGCTAAGCGCCAACGAGGTGATTCATAGGCCGCGTTCGGCGCCAGCCACCTGGAAGGTGCGAGGCCTTCGGAAGATTCTTCCTGGCTCGCACCTGACCGCAGCTAGTCGCCGCGAAAGAGGAGTACGGACTCCGGTGAGGCTGCGCACACCTGGGCGAGCGCGGGCAGCCGGAGCAACCCGCGGTGCTCCAGGCCTGGCCGCGCATCCGGCAGGAGGCTGTCCACCTCAGCCATGAGCGCCTGCACGGACGTCTGCTGCAGTTTGATCCCGGCTGCGAGGCCCACCCCGGCGCCCTTCCACCACCGCCGATCTGACCAGATCGCCGAGCGCGTCGACTCGGCTGAGGCGTGGGAGATCGTTCCGAGACGAAGGGATCAGGCGGTCGACATCACCCGCCGCATCGAAATAGCCGCTAGCGGGGTCTGCCAGCGCAGTGACCACCTGGCCGCTCTGGCAGAGGCATACTGCGATTCCCATGAGGCCTCGAGCGGACAAGCTGGTCGTCCGCATCATCGGACGGCAACTGCTAGCGAGTCCTGCGTGGATCTAACGAGTCGTTGCGCTCCTCGCGAATCCTGCGGTCGAGCTCGAGCAGGAAGTCAGGGTCGTCGTCCGGGCCGAGCGGCCGCGGCGCGGCGAGGAAGGCAACCGAGCCCGATGCGTCGCTATAGCCAATCGCGGACTGAGCGGCGGGGTGCCGTCGCAGCGCATCGGCCGGCCCGAAGCCGCCGGCCGGGTAGGGGCTGGCCCAGGGCGAGAGTCCAAGCCGCCGCGGCCGGCCTACCAGCAGCCAGGCACCGGCGCCGAACACCCAGAAGGCACCGGCGATCAGCAGCCAGGTGCCCTTACCGAACGTGGTGAATTCGGAATCCGGCGTCATCGTGATGTCGAGCATGCACGGCAACACGAAACCAACCGTAAACAGGATAATAAGCGCACATGCCAGCCACATGGTGGCAGCCTAGCCCGTATCACCTGGTGCTCGGTCATGAAATGCAACATCTGTCCAGCTCGCCTGGCCGCCCGCCCACCGCGCAGTCGGTGACGTTCCGTCACATCTAGCTGACATTTACGCGAACGGGGCTTAGCCTGACGGAATCTGGTCAATGCAACTGAGCGCTTCGTGAGATTCCGCACATCGGGAGTTGACGCCATGCGGCTTCGGTTATTTCGGGGCCGCAACTGGTGGCCGGGGCGTAGGCGTGGGCGGCGAGCGGCCAGCCGGGGCGGCGCCGGTCGGAGCCGGGATGCACAGGCCCGGGAGACGCGGGCCGCGAGCCAGACGGCCGGGCCCGAGTCCAGTCGGCCGCCGAGAGCAATCGCGCAGCCCGGCAGTCACCGCAAGGTACCTGCATCGGGAGGGATCGGCTGGCCGTCTAGCAGCCCAAGAGCCAGCCAAGTCCCGGCTAATCAACTACCACCAGCGGCGGAGCGGCAGGCTGCGACCACGACCACGACCACGACCGCGACCGCGGCTAGCCGGAATGGCGCCGGCCGCACCGCAGCCCGAGCCGCGATCAAGACGGCACCGGGCGCACCAGGATCGGCTCGCGGGGTCGGCCTCGCAAGCGCTGCGAGCACGGTTGCGTCGGCGCAACGGGCAACGTCGGCGCAACGGCAAGCATCGGCGCGCCCGAGAGCCAACTCTGACGAAGCGAAGCCCTGGTATACGATCGCGCGGCCGACCCAGCCGGATGCCGGATTGCGCCACTGCGGCTGCCTCGAAGAGGTGCTGATCCGGGAGTGGGAGGCAGCGGCCGGGCCGGCTCCGGAGTGCGTCACCGCGGTCAACCGCCTGGCCGACCTTCCGCAGCTGATCAAGGAGAAGCTCGTCGCCGGGCTCGATGCCATTCACATCGGCAACGGCGGCGTGCCTGATCTCGACGACATGGGCGGCCTCGCCGGCGTGTCACTGCCGTCGGGCCGAGCCACCTGGGATGCCTGCGCGGGCGCCTACGGCGACCGGAAAATCATCGTAGGGTCCCGGCCGTCGCCGACGCCCGATGTGATGTGCCACGAAGTCGGCCACGCGCTCGACGATCTCGACGGTCCGGACGACGGCTGGCAATCGGACACACCAGACTTCCGGGCCCTGTACGCGACCTGCCAGCCCCACCTTGCCAGCGAGTTCCACCGGCACGGCGGATCACTCGGCCGCCGCGAGTTCTTCGCCGACGCATTCGCAGCCATCGCCTCCCGGCAGCGGCCAGCGCTTGTCGATATGCTCCGCAGCGACACCCGGACGGCCCTGGACGTGATGCTCTACTTCAACGTGCGATACGGCCTGTAACGAGGTGCATCCAGCGATGTTCGTAATCCGGCTAGCCAGCGGCAACCTGCTGGTACCCGAGCACGCGGTTACTCACGACGGCCAGCTGCTTGGCGATGCATACGTCGAGATTGGACCCGACCACGCCGACTACGCACGGCTCGCGCCGCACGCGCTCACGCAAGACGAAGACGACGCGCGCCGCCAGCGCTGGCGGAACGGCGACGAAGCCCTACGCCGAGAATTTCTCGACTACCTAGACCGCCATGGCGCCGAGGGCGGCTGGCACGACGAAAGGTAGCCGACAGCCAACCGTCAGCCTGCCTCAGCTGGGTCAGGATGCCCGTCAAGGAGGTCACGCACTTCGGTCTCCCGGAATCGGCGGTGTCCCCCTGGAGTACGGATACTGCTAATCCGCCCCGATGCAGCCCACCGCGTGACAGTCTTTGGGTCGACTCTGAAGAGTGCGGCTACTTCCCCCGGTGTGAGCAAGCGCTCACTGGTGCCGTCCATCGTGATCTACTCCCTGGTCCCTGATGGTCTGTCGCCAAGTGTCGCAGAAACTCGCGAACTTAGCCACAAACGGCAGCTTTATCCCTCGATTCGGAATATTCCATCTGAACGGTCAGTCAAGCCACAAGCTACGCTCCGGGCAAGCTGACCAGGTCAGGCCGAGGTTGCCCATCGCGCCGGTTTCATGCGGGGGGAACGCAGCTGGCAACGGCCGGTCCGGCTCGCATCGCCGCGGCAGCCCTGGGCTGATCTACTGCCGCAGCCTCAAGCTCCGTGCGGCCTCTGACGCCGAGTGCAGGTGTCCCTCGGGGGGTACGGTGTCCCCGGCGCAGGTGTCCGCCCGGTGCAGGTGTCCGCCCGGCAGGATCACGGGAAAGTGGTCCTAGGCATCGGGGGTGGGCCGGGATGAGCAGCGTCCACGGGCACTCGCAGCGCGCCACGGACAATCGCGACCGGTCACGCCGCACCGCCAGCGCAACCGTGAAGGTTAGACCAATCGTGGCGGCACTCGCCTGACCTGCTGTTGTGGCTCGCGCGGCCTGGTGCAGCAGCGCTTACCGGAGTGCACTACGCTCGTACTGCCATGCGCGCGACATTGTCTTACACGCTGCTGCGGCTGCTTATCTTCTTCGCCGCCGCGCTCGTCCTCGCGCTGTTCGGACTGCACGGCTTCGGACTCATCCTGGCGGCCCTGGCCATCAGTGCGATCGTCAGCCTGCCGCTGCTGTCCAAGCTCCGGGACCGGATGTCGTCATCGCTGACTGGCCGTGTGCAGGCGTTCAGCTCACAGCTCGACGCGGGCACTAAGGCCGAGGACACCGACTAGCGCGGTCTCCCAGCCAGCGGCCGGCGTCGAGGGATACCGGCTAGCGGCCCGGCGTCGGCTGATCAGCAAGCCAGCCACCTGCGGTCAGCATCTTGAGCACGGCCTGCACGGCTTCTGGCCGGCTCACCGTAGCGGTATCGATCACCAGCTCAGCATCCGCCGGTTCCTCATACGGATCGGACACGCCGGTGAACTGACCGATCAGCCCCGCCCGCGCCTTGGCATACAAGCCCTTGCGATCGCGCGCCTCGCACACCTCCACCGGCGTGGCGACGTGGATCAGGAAGAAGTCGCCCACCTCACTGACCATCTGCCGGACCTGCGCGCGGGCAGCGGCGAACGGCGCGATTGGCGCGCAGATAGCGATGCCGCCATGCCGGGCGATCTCCGCGGCGACGAACCCGATCCGGGCGATGTTCAGGTCGCGGTCAGCACGCGAGAACGTGAGGCCCGCCGACAGCAGCTGCCGGACCAGGTCGCCGTCGAGCAGGGACACCTGGCGATCGCTGCGCTCGGTCAGCACGTCGGCCAGGTCTCTGGCGATCGTCGACTTGCCCGACCCCGACAGGCCGGTCAGGAAGAGCACCAGCCCGCGCTCCGACCTGGGCCGCCGCACCCGCCGCAGCTCGAGCGCGACCGCTGGCGGCATGACCCAGGCCGGGATCCGGCTCCCGGCATCGAGCAAGTCGCCGAGCTGGTCAGCGGACATGTCCTCCCGCTCAGTGCCCGCCTCGATCAGCGCATGCGGCCGCCACACCTCAGCGGCCGGGTCGTAAGCCCAGTCGCCCGACGCCACGACGGGGATGGTCGCGCTTGCCGCGATCTCAGTCGCTTCTGCGAGTGCAGCGAGGCCAGCCGGAGCTGCGCCAGCCATCAAGTGGGTCGCGCCGTAAGCCGCCGCAACGCGAGCGCAGATGGCCAGCTCGCGAACCCGGTCGGCCGGGCCGCGACGCCCATCCGGACGGGGCGGCAACGGCACGGCGACGATCTGTGCGTCGGCCGGAAGGCTGGGCATCGCCGCCAGCATGGCCCGGATCAGCGCCTGCGGGGTGCTCACCACGTCCACCCGGCCGCCGACAAGCGGCAGGATCAGGATCTGCGCTTTCAGCTGGCTGGCTAGATGCCTGATCTGGCCGATCTGCCGTGCGCCAAGCGGCGCACGGCTGGCGAATGCGAGCACCGGACCGCCGCTGAGCCGCTCCCGGCTTGCCGCCGGTGTCAGCATGAGCCGGCGGAACGGCCCGTGCTCCGGCGGCCGGTTCGCCAGCACCGGGCCAGCCAGCCGGACCATCTCAGGCCCCGGCGGGGGCAGCACAGTCCGCTCCCGGATCGTCAGCACAGCGATCGGCGTGCCCTCGGGGTCGGCCAGCAGCAGCCGGTCGGACAGCTCCGCCGCTGAGGGGAGCGCGGCGGCCGGAATGTCCAGTGTGACCACGGCAGGGAACGGGGTGCCATCAGCGAGCTGCCATCGGTCGGCCACGGCAGTAGCGTCCGCCATCGTCATGAATCCGGTCAGCGGCGCGAACGCGCCGGACAGAAGCAGTTCAAGATCGCCGAGCTGGCTCGCGCTGAGCGTGCAGCTCGGCAAGGAGCTGAGCTCAGCTGCGGACACGGCTTCCGCTTCGGCGGTCACGTTCCCTCCATCCCGCCCCGGACCGGGCAAGCCCGAGGCTACACGCGATGCGCGGGGATGGCCTTGCTACTGCGGGAGGGCTACCGCGGCACGACTACAGCGGCACGGATAAGGCTGCACCGCTACTGCAGAACCCTGGCGAACGGGTCCTCCGGCTTGCGGATGACGTAACGCAGCTCGTCATGACTGCTGGCGTACCGGCCTCCGGTTAGCAGGTTCACCAGGGTATGACTGAGCGGCACACCACCCCACCCGCCGCCCCGGCCAGACGCGCGGCACGCGCCCCGATGGGCGATGACCAGTCCGTGCCTGGTAACGAAGGCCTCGATGCCCTGCGCCGACGTGATCGGCTCATACCGGGCAGGGAACGGTCCCGGCTGCCCCTGGTTGACCGCCTGCCAGGCGATGGCCCGCAGGAATGTCGGCAGCTTACGGTCGAACAGCCCGGCCGCGCTCTGCCGGTCAGCGGTCCGCAGCAGCAGCAGCCCGCCGGGCCGCAGCGCGCCGACGAGTCGGCCGAGCACGAGCTCTGCGTTCCCGATGCGGTGCAGGAGCATCGAGCACTGCACGATGTCAAAGGAACGAGGTGTCAGCGGAATCAGCCGCAGCTCGCCCAGCGTCGCCGAGCGCAACTCGGGCCGCCTCGCCACCGCAGCCCGAGCCGCACGGCAGTCGTCGTCGATGCCAGACACGACCAGGTCAACACCGCTCGCGCGGAGCGCCGCCAGGTCGATCTCCGGCCCGGCCGTCGCACAGCCAGCCTGCAGGATCGCAATCGGCCGGTCGGAATGCAATGCCGCGTAGTCGGCTACGAAGCGCGTAAACAGCTCGGCATGGTCGGCAACCGGCAGCACTCGGTGCTTGCCCTTCGAGCCCGGACCGACCGTCACGACGTCGAGCCCAGGCGACAATTCTTCACTCGCCACGAGAACTTAGCGTAGCGCTATGAATACGCTACGTACTTGAGATAGGGCGCCATTAACCCGACGGGCCTCGGCTGCGCGGTAAGCGCGGCCAGCGACCGCCGGGTCAGGTCGTAAGCTAGGAGCATCCCGTTGTCGTGCCCTGCACGGCCGAAGGCTGTCCTGGCCATGGGCCCGTTGCAACTCGGCGCGGGCCTTTCGTGCTGCCTAAGTTAAGGAAGCCATGAGCCTCTCCGGCCTTCTCCCGGTCATTTACGCTGACTCAGAGCTCAGGCAGGCCCTCGATCAGGCTGCCGAGCTCCCGGCGCTCGGCGGCGACCTGATCGCGCCTCCCTCGCTCCGTCCGCTGCTGGTCGCGGCGCTAGCCGAGGCTGGCCAGCCGGCCGACTCGCCGGCCAAGGAAGGGAATCACGCTGGCGGGTTCGTGCTGGCAGTGACCGCGACCGCGCGCGAATCCGAAGATCTCGCTGCCGCGCTCGGCTCGCTGCTGGGCGAGGACCAGGTTGGCTATTTCCCGGCCTGGGAGACCCTGCCGCACGAGCGGCTGTCGCCGCGCGCGGACACATCGGGTCAGCGGCTGGCCGTGCTGCGCAGGCTTGCCCATCCCGACAGTTCCGACCCCCGGTCCGGGCCGCTGCGGGTTGTCACCACGCCCGTCCGCAGCCTGCTGCAGCCGATGGTCAGCGGTCTTGGCGAGCTGGCGCCGGTCAAGCTGGTCGCGGGGCAGCTAGCCAGCCTTTCGGACACGGTGGCTCAGCTGATCGGGATCGGCTATGCCCGCGTTGACATGGTCGAGCGCCGCGGCGAGCTCGCGGTGCGCGGCGGCCTGCTCGACGTGTTCCCGCCCACCGAGGAGCACCCGCTGCGGGTGGAGTTCTGGGGCGACGACGTCGAGGAGATCCGGTACTTTAAGGCGGCCGATCAGCGCAGCCTTGCCAACGCCGACGACGGGCTGTGGGCGCCGCCGTGCCGGGAGCTGCTCCTGACGCCGGCCGTCCGCGACCGCGCGAGGCAGCTCGCGGCCGAATGGCCCGGCCTGCACGACATCCTCGGCAAGATGGCCGAGGGGATCACGGTCGAGGGCATGGAGGCACTCGCCCCCGCCCTGACCGACCGGATGGAGCTGCTGCTCGAGCACCTGCCGCGCGGCGCCAAGATCATCGCGTGCGACCCCGAGCGCATCCGGGCGCGCGCGGCGGACCTGGTCTGGACAAGCCAGGAGTTCCTTGAAGCCTCCTGGGTGAACGCGGCCGCGGGCGGCGATGTGCCCATCGACCTCGGCGAGGCCGCGATCCGGCCGATCGCGGCCGCACGGGAAGCCGCCGCGGCGCTGGAGCTGCCATGGTGGACGATCACCCCGTTTGCGTCGGCGCAGCCGACGGACCTCAGGACATCAGGTGGAGGGCGGGGAGGTGCGCCAGACGAGGTCTTGGGGGGAACACGGGGGGCGGAGCCTCCCGTGGGTACGTTCCCGATATCTGCACAGCCTGCTCCGGGATACCGGGGCGATACGCGCCAGGCGGTTGCCGACATCCGACAGTGGCTGGCCGCTGACTGGCGCGTCGTTCTGGTCACCGAGGGCCACGGCCCGGCCAGGCGACTGGCCGAGCTGCTGCGCAGCGAGGGTCTCGGCGCGAGGGACGGCGACCTGCCGGAACCACCTGAGAACGGACTCGCGCACGTGGCGACCGGATTGCTGGACTCGGGGTTTGTCTGGCCCGCGATCCGGCTGGCGGTGCTGGCCGAGGCTGACCTCGCTGGCACGCGCACGGGGACACGCCAGTCGCACCGGATGCCGAGCCGCCGCAGGGGCGGAATCGACCCGCTGCAGCTGACGCCCGGTGATTACATCGTGCACGAGCAGCACGGAGTGGGCCGGTACCTGGAGATGACCAGCCGGACCGTGCAGGGCGCGACTAGGGATTACCTGGTGATCGAGTATGCGCCGAGCAAGCGCGGGCAGCCGCCGGACCGGCTCTACCTGCCGACGGATCAGCTCGACGAAGTCACCCGGTACACCGGGGGCGAGGCGCCGCAGCTGCACCGGCTCGGCGGCGCTGACTGGGTGAAGGCCAAGAGCCGCGCTCGCAAGGCCGTCAGGGACATTGCCGCGGGGCTCATCAGGTTGTACCAGGCGCGGATGGCCTCGCCCGGGCATGCGTTCGGGCCGGACACGCCGTGGCAGCGCGAGCTCGAGGACGCGTTCCCCTACGTGGAGACGCCGGATCAGCTGGCGGCCGTCGATGAAGTCAAGGCCGACATGGAGCGCGCTGTCCCGATGGACCGCCTGATCTGCGGCGACGTCGGATACGGGAAGACGGAGATCGCGGTACGGGCCGCCTTCAAGGCGGTTCAGGACGGCAAGCAGGTCGCCGTGCTTGTGCCGACCACGCTGTTGTCCGCGCAGCATTTCGCCACCTTCGGCGAGCGGTACGCGCCGTTCCCGGTCACCGTCAGGCCGATGTCGCGGTTCCAGTCCGCCGCCGAGGTTGCGGACACCCTGGACGGACTGGCCTCAGGCAAGGTCGACATCGTGATCGGCACGCACCGGCTGCTGTCGCCCGAGGTGCGCTTCGCCCGGCTCGGGCTGCTGATCATCGATGAGGAGCAGCGGTTCGGCGTCGAGCACAAGGAGTACCTCAAGCAGCTTCGGACCGAGGTGGACGTGCTGGCAATGTCCGCGACGCCGATCCCGCGGACGCTGGAGATGGGCATCTCCGGGATCAGGGAGATGTCCACGATCCTGACCCCGCCGGAGGAGCGGCACCCGGTCCTGACCTCGGTTGCTCCGTATGACGAGCGGCAGATCGCGGCCGCAGTCCGGCGCGAGCTGCTGCGGGACGGCCAGGTGTTCTTCGTGCACAACCGGGTGTCGTCGATCAACAAGGTCGCCGCCAGGCTGGCCGAGCTCGTGCCGGAAGCGCGGATCGGCATCGGCCACGGCCAGATGAACGAGCACACGCTCGAGAAGGTGATGAGCGGGTTCGTCGACCGGGAATTTGACGTGCTCGTGTCAACGACGATCGTCGAGTCAGGGCTGGACATCCCGAATGCCAACACCCTGATCGTGGATCGGGCCGATGCCTACGGGCTGCCTGACCTGCACCAGCTCCGCGGCCGGGTGGGACGCGGCCGGGAGCGCGGGTACGCCTATTTCCTGTATCCGCCGGAGAAGCCGCTGACCGAGACCGCGCACGAACGGCTGGCGACGTTGCAGCAGCACACCGGCATCGGGGCCGGCCTGCACATCGCGATGAAGGACCTGGAAATCCGCGGGGCCGGCAACCTGCTCGGCGGCGAGCAGTCCGGGCACATCGCAGCGGTCGGGTTCGACCTCTACGTGAAGATGATCGGCGAGGCCGTCCGTGAGCTGCGCGGCGAAGGCCCGGCCGAGCGGTCTGAGGTCCGGGTCGAGCTGCCCGTGGACGCGCACATCCCGCACGACTATGTCACTGGCGAGCGGCTGCGGCTTGAGGCCTACACGCGCATTGCATCGATCGACTCTGTGCACGACATCGACCAGGTCCGTGACGAGCTGACGGACCGCTACGGCCCGGTCCCGGTCCAGGTGGAGAACCTGCTGGCGGTTGCGCGGCTGCGCGCAGTCGCCCGCACGGCCGGGCTGACCGACATCACGCTGCAGGGCAGCCACGTCAGGTTCGGGCCGGTCGAGCTGCCGGAGTCGCGGCAGGTGCGCGTCCAGCGGCTGTACCCGGGCACGGTGCTCAAGTCCGCGGTGCGTACCATGCTTGTGCCGGTGCCGAAGGCGCTGCCCGGCACGCGCGCAGGGTCGGGCAGCACGCGGGCCGGGACCGGACAGACCATCTCCCTCGGCGCGCCGCCGCTGCGTAACACCGAGCTGCTCGCCTGGTGCGAGGAGCTCATCGGATCGGTCCTCGCGGGGCTCGTGTCGGAGGGAGCGGCCGGCGATGGCGCGACCGGAGCGGATCCGGGGCGCTCAGCGTGAGCAGGACCTGGCCTGACCAGGGCGACAGGGTAAGGATGAGCATCGTCATGTCCCGCAATTGGGTGAAGATGGCCGCGGCGGTGGCCGCTGCCGGTCTTGCCGCGTCGGCGTGCGGCACAGTGCAGATGGGTGCCGCTGCGGTTACCAACAGCAGCCGGATCTCCTCGGCCACGCTGACCTCACAGGTCGCTAACCTCAGCAGCGCCTATCAGGCGGATGCGGCCAAGGGCTTCAAGCCGCAGCGGCCCACCGGGCAGGAAGCTCAGCAGGTGCTTACCTGGCTGATCTTGTTCCAGGTCTACGACCAGATCGCCGCCCAGCACGGCATCTACGTCACCCAGGAGCAGTCCCAGCGGCAGCTCGCCAACCTCAACAGCCAGGCCGCGTCGGACAAGGCGACGCTCGCGGAGTTCGTCTCGGCGGCTGGGGCGCTGCCGCCGGACCTGGTGCCCGAGCTAGGGCGCTATTTCGCGATCTTGTCTGAGCTGGAGGGCAGGCTCGATAGCGGCAAGCCGCCGACGACATCTGCCGGTCAGAACGCGCTGCAGGCCAAGGTCGGCAAGGAGCAGTGCATAGCGTCCAAGAATCTTGGCGTCACGGTGAACCCGCAGTACGGCGTCTGGGACTACCGCACCTACTCGGTCGTTGCGGCGACACCGACACTGGCTGCCAATCCGGTTCCGGCCGCGTCGCCCAGTCCCGTGGTGACGAAGGCCCCCTGCTGAGCGCTGGGGAGGCGAGGTGAGCGGGTCCGCAGGCGACGCCGAGACCGCTCCGGGCCAAGAGCCGATGTCTGTGCCGGAGCCCGCCACGCCCGAGCCCGCCACGCCCGAGCCCACCGCGCCGCAACCCGCCGCGCCCGAGCCCGCGGTACCTGGGGCCAGGCTGCTCGAGCTCGTCAGGGTGATGGACACGCTGCGCCTCAACTGCCCGTGGGACGCCCGGCAGACGCATACGAGCCTGATGCCGTACTTGCTCGAGGAGACGTATGAGGCGGTCGACGCGCTTGCCGCGGGGGATCAGGCCGCCGTCCGCGAGGAACTCGGCGACGTTCTGCTACAGGTGATGTTCCACGCCCGCGTGGCGCAGGAGCGAACTGACGGCACCGGCTACGACATCGATGACGTGGCCGACGGGATCATCTCCAAGCTCACCAGGCGTCATCCGCATGTGTTCGGCGACGTTACCGTGTCCGGGGCGGAAGAGGTTACCCAGAACTGGGATGCCATCAAGGCAGCTGAGCGTGCCGCGAAGGCAGCTGAGCGTGCTGCGGCGCAAGCAGACACCGGCGCTGCCAGCACACCGGGCGCGGCGGTGTCAGCGCTTGCTGGGGTGCCGCTGAGCCAGCCTGCGCTGTCGCTTGCCGCCCAGTTGCTCCGCCGGGCTGAGAAGGCGGGAGCGCCTGCCGATCTGGTCGAGCAGTCGGCTGACCCGGGCTCCGGAGAGCGGGAGGTCAGCGAGATCGGCCGGGAGCTGCTCGCGCTTGTCGGCCAGGCCAGGGCTGCTGACCTGGACCCAGAGCTGGAACTGCGGGCGGCTGCCCTGGCGTACGCGGAGCGGGTCCGCGACTGGGAGGCCGGCGCGAGCTAGCGCGGCTGGTTCGAGCTAGCCCGTGCGAGCCAGCCAACCTGGTGCCACCTAGCCAAGCCGGTGCGAACCGGGCCCGCCGGGCCCATTGCGGCGTGCCCCGCGGGTCAGCCGGGCCGGGCTCTACTAGGCTCAAATCCATCCCTTAGCGTCGCTACACCGCAGGAGCTCTTACCGTGGCCTCCATCGAAGGCGTTTTCGCTCGGCAGATCCTCGACTCTCGTGGCAATCCGACGATCGAGGTCGAGCTGGTGCTCGACGATGGCAGCCTCGGCCGCGCCTCCGTGCCAAGCGGTGCCTCGACAGGGATGTTCGAGGCGGTCGAGCTCCGGGACGGCGGCGAGGAGTACGGCGGCAAGGGCGTCACGAAGGCCGTCCAGGCCGTGGTCGACGAGATCCAGCCCGAACTGCTGGGCTACGACGCCGACGACCAGCGCATGGTGGATCAGGAGATGATCGACCTGGACCGCACGCCGGACAAGTCCCGGCTCGGTGCCAACGCGATCGTGGGAGTGAGCCTGGCGGTGGCGAGGGCAGCGGCCGTGTCGTCGGGACTGCCGTTGTTCCGCTACCTCGGCGGGCCGAACGCCCACCTGCTGCCAGTGCCGATGATGAACATCCTGAACGGCGGCGCGCACGCCGACACCAATGTGGACATCCAGGAGTTCATGATCGCGCCGATCGGCGCGAGCACCTTTTCCGAGGCGGTGCGCTGGGGGGCCGAGACCTACCATGCGCTGAAAGCGGTGCTCAAGCAGCACGGGCTGAACACAGGCGTCGGTGATGAGGGTGGCTTCGCCCCAGACCTGGAGCACAACCGCGCGGCCCTCGACCTGATCGTGGAGGCGATCGGCAGGGCCGGTCTCACGCCCGGCCGCGATGTGGCGCTGGCGATCGACTCCGCGGCGAGCAATTTCCTGGTCGGCGACCACTACGAGTTCGAGGGCGGCGCTAAGTCAGCGGCGGAGATGACCAGCATCTACGCGCAGTGGCTGGACTCCTACCCGCTTGTCTCCATCGAGGATCCGCTGGCTGAGGAAGACTGGGCGGGCTGGCGGGAGCTGACCGCCGAGCTCGGCGGCCGCGTCCAGATCGTGGGCGATGACATCTTCGTCACGAACCCGGCGCGGATCCGGCGCGGTATCGCGGAGAAGGTCGCCAACTCGCTGCTGGTGAAGGTCAACCAGATCGGGACGCTGACGGAGACCTTCAGCGCCGTCGACCTCGCGCACCGCAGCAGCTACACGACGATGATGAGCCACCGGTCCGGAGAGACCGAGGACACCACGATTGCCGACCTGGTGGTCGCGCTGAACTGCGGCCAGATCAAGACCGGAGCACCGTGCCGGTCCGAGCGCGTGGCGAAGTACAACCAGCTGCTGCGGATCGAGGAGCTGCTCGGCGATAGCGCTGCTTACGCAGGCAGGGCGGCATTCCCGCGGTCGACGGCTCTCCGCCAGTGAGCCGAACGGGCGGCTCCAACCAGACCGGCCGTAGTGGCAGCGGCGGCCGGGGCGGCAGCGCCAGCCGACCCGGTGCTGCTAGCCGGGGCGCTAGCGCCAGCCGGGCCAGCCGACCCGGCCCCACCAGCCGGGCCAGCCGCGAAGACAGTACCGCCCGCGACGGCCGCGGCAGCGCCAACCAGGCCAGCCTTCGGCCCTCCGTCACCGCTCGCTCGAAGCTGACCAGCCGGGCCGCTGTGCTAGCGATCGTGCTGTGTGCGATCGCCCTGACGCTCGCCTACCCGGTCCGCGAGTACATCGCCGAGCGGCAGCAGATCGATCAGCTGGCAACCGCGAACGCGCACCTGGCCGCTCAAGTCAGGCACATGCGGGCGGAGACTCGATCGCTGACCTCGCCTGCGGTCATCGCTCAGGAGGCACGCGACGACCTGCACATGTGCTTCCCATCCGAGACGTGCTACGAGGTGATCCTCCCCGCCAGGCCGCACGGCAGGTCCGCGAGCACGACGACTGCCTCGCCTTGGTACGGACGGCTCTGGCAATCAGTCAAGAAAGCGGACGGGACGCCGACCCGGTGAAGTCGTGACCAGCTCCAGCGGTCCGGCGGAAGCAGACCTGGCAGTGATCGCCGCTCAGCTCGGGCGGCGACCGCGCGGCGTCCTGGCGGTCGCGCACCGCTGTCCGTGCGGCCTCCCGGACGTCGTGAAGACCGCCCCCCGGTTGCCTGACGGCACGCCTTTCCCCACCTTGTTCTACCTGACCTGCCCGCGCGCCGCCGCCGCCATGAGCAGGCTTGAAGCAGCCGGAGTCATGCGTCAGATGAGCGCAAGACTGCACTCGGATGCGAGCCTCCGTGCCGGCTACGCAACCGCGCACGAGGACTACCTGTCCCGGCGCGCCGAGGCGGCTGCGCAAGCCGGGGTGGAGCCGCTGCCGTCCGGCACGCAGAGCGCCGGCGGCATGCCGGACCGGGTAAAGTGCCTGCACGCCCTGGTCGCGCACGCACTTGCGGTGCCTGGGGTGAACCCGCTTGGCGACGAAGCGGTGCAGGCGGCCGGACAGTGGTGGGAGCCCGGTCCCTGCGTGGACCTGGGCACCAGCAGCGCGGACGCGTGAAGCGCCCGACGACGACGGCCGGAGGGCAGACATGACAAAGCGCGTGGCCGCCATCGACTGCGGGACCAACTCACTGCGGCTGCTGATCGCCGACATTGACGTGAACGCGCATCGGCTGAGCGATGTCGAGCGGCGGATGGAAATCGTCCGGCTCGGGCAGGGCGTGGATGCGACCGGCATGCTTGCACCCGAGGCGCTGGAGCGCACGCTGCGCGGCCTGGCCGATTACGCCGCCGACATCCGTGACGCCGGGACCACCGCCATCCGGATGGTGGCCACCAGCGCCACCAGGGATGCCAGCAACGCGGCGGACTTCACCTCCGGAGTCCAGCGTGCGCTCGGTATCGTGCCCGAGGTGATCACCGGTCGTGAGGAGGCCAGGCTGTCGTTCGCAGGCGCGACGGCGGAGCTGGCCCGGGCTGACGACGGTCCCGGCCTGCGGCCGGAACCGCCTTACCTGGTGGTCGACATCGGCGGCGGGTCGACCGAATTCGTCCTGGGCGGGAACGAGGCCATCGCGGGCGCTGACCCTGCCGCCATCTCGGTCGATATTGGCTGCGTCCGGCTGACCGAGCGGTATCTGCATGCCGACCCGCCGACTCAGGCGCAGATCGATGCGGCCAGCGCCGACATCGACAGGGCGCTCAACGATGTCGCCGCGGCTATCGCGGTCAAGGATGCCCGAACCCTGGTCGGCCTGGCCGGTTCGGTGACGACAGTGACAGCAATCGCGCTGGGGCTGCCGACATACGACCCGTCCCGGACGCATCATGCTCGGATCTCGGCCGCGACCGTGGCCACGGTTACCAGGCAACTGCTGGGCCAGACGCACGAGCAGCGTGCCACCATCGGCTCCCTGCATCCGGGCCGGATCGATGTGATCGGTGCAGGCGCCCTGGTGCTGGACCGGGTGATGCGGCGATTCGGGTTCACCGAGATGGTCACCAGCGAGCACGACATCCTGGATGGCATCGCCTGGTCCATCGCTGCCGGCGTCTGAGCCGCCAGTGTCTGAGCCGCGGGAGTCTGGGTCGCGGGTGCCTGGGTCGCGGGTGCCGAGGAGCCTGCCGCTGAGCAACCGCAGCCTTACGTGCTACCTGGCAGCGGCTGGCCCGGCGACCTTGCGACTGCGGCGACGCCAGTGGCACACAACCCCGCTGCGGTACGCGCGCTGGCCGCCAGCACGGACTCGCTCACCGAGCTCACCGCCCGCCAGTCGGTCTGCCGGGCCTGCGACCGCCTGGTGCGCTGGCGCGAGCAGGTCGCCCTGACGAGGCGCCGCTCGTTCCAGCACGAGACGTACTGGGGCCGCCCTGTAGCGGGCTGGGGCGACGATCAGGCGTCGATGCTGATCCTGGGACTCGCGCCGGCGGCTCATGGCGGGAACCGCACTGGCCGGATCTTCACCGGCGACCGCAGCGGCGACGTGCTTTTCGCCTCGCTCTGGCGGTGTGGCCTGGCGACTCAGCCGGAGTCGATAGCCGCTGGCGACGGCCAGCAGCTAATCGGGGTCCGGATGGCGGCCGCCGTCCGCTGCGCGCCTCCTGCCAATAAGCCGGAGCCCGCCGAGCGTGATGCCTGCGCACCGTGGCTCACTGCCGAGTTCCGGTTGCTGCACGACAGCCTCAAGGTGGTCGTTTGTCTCGGGCATTTCGCATGGCAGGCGCTATGGCCTCAGCTGACAGTCAGCGGATACGAACTGCCGAGACCGCGACCCGCCTTCAGCCATGGCGCGGAAGTTATTGTCACCAGGCCTGCTGAGAGCCATCTCGCCGTGCTTGGCTGCTATCACCCGAGTCAGCAGAACACCTTCACGGGCCGGGTCACCGATGCGATGCTCGACGCCGTCTTCAGCCGGGCCCGAGAACTGTCTCGCTAAGCGGCCAGGGATGACCGAGGGTAATAACAAAAGGGCAGTGGTCACTGCGAGTGTCAACCGCGCCCAGGGTGCGAAAGTTCGCACGGATTTGATTCCGACATTGGCAGATAAACGGGCCACGTAAATTGGCATATCTAGAATTCAAGATGGACGCGGAGTATCATCGCCTTGCCCCCGTAGCCCAAGGGAAGAGGCCGGCCCCTAAAAGGGTCCCCAGTGTCGGTTCAAGTCCGACCGGGGGTACTGCTGGCCTGCTGTGAGGTGCGTGAGTCCCGGGATAAGCGGCCTGACTAAAGGTTCAGTCATTGGCGCCCGATTGACTAGGCGCAGAGCGAACTAACCGCAGGGCTGCGAGCCCGGCATTGGCCTTTACTACTGTCCGGTAGACGGACATTAGCCATTTTCGGGCAGCACGGATCCCCCCGGCGCCGGGCACGGGGAAACGACGCAACGCCTAAGCGCGTATCGCTGGTTCCCATCAGCCACTCACGTCCGGTCCGGCGCGGTCAATAATTATTCTGACGATCAGCCGCTTATCCCTTCGCATCGACTCGCGATAGTCTTCCCAGTCGGGGTGCTCGCCCGAGATCCGCCGGTAGTAGTCCTCAAGGATCGGCATCGCCGCTGGCAGGTGAATGAGTTCAGCGTTGCCATCGACCTGAATCCACTCGCCGAAGAAGCCGTTGTTGATGACGCAGAGCGAGGCTCTGGGATCTCTGGCCAGGTTCTTGGCCTTGACGGCAGTTTCCCTGGTGCTGATCAGCACGCGGCCGTCGTCATCGACAGCCGCAACCACAGGGGACAGCTGCGGGCGCCCGTCTGACCTGGTAGTAGCCAGGATCGCCCGCGGATGAGTGGACAGAAAGCTCGTCGCGCGACCTATGTCCACGGAAGCGCTTAGGCGCGGTTCAGCCTGCTGCGGCGCTGAAGCTCGTACTCATGCACGATGGCGCTGGCGTAGCCATGCGACAGCCCGTGCTCGTCGGAGAGCCAGTGCGCTCGCTCGTTGCATCTCAGGAACGCTGGACCCGATTCAAGGCGACTGAACCACTCTCGTAGCTGGAGTCCCGTAACGGACGGGATGCGGGCAATCAGATTCTGATGCGTCTCCGGAGAGTGGGTCAGCGACAATGCGCACCTCCAGCGCGAGGAAGTCCTTGGGTTCGAGACTGCACCACCGTTCGCCCTCTGACAACCCCCTGATGCAACCCTTCCGTAATGCCCCGTTTATCTTTGCGATACGGTTCCGGGCATAGGCGACAATCCTCGGCGCGCCCGGCGAGCTGGGGTCGCCCGTGCTGGGCGCGGTCCTTGCCTCGGCCGCGGCCCTGGCTCGGCCCGCGGCCTGCCTCGGCCGGCGGTTATTCCACGCGAGCGCGAGGCGCTGTCAGCTAACGGCGTTGTCAGCTGTGGGTTTGTCAGTTAAGGCGCTCGAAGATCATCGCCATGCCCTGGCCGCCGCCAACGCACATGGTCTCCAGACCGATCGACTTGTCGTGGAACTGCAGGCTGTTGAGCAACGTGGAGGTGATGCGCGCGCCGGTCATGCCGAACGGGTGGCCGACCGCGATCGCGCCGCCGTTGACGTTGAGCTTGTCGATGTCGATATCGAGGTCACGGTAAGACGGGATGACCTGGGCGGCGAAGGCCTCGTTGATCTCCACGAGGTCAATGTCGTCGATGGTCATGCCCGCCCGGGCCAGCGCCTGTCGCGATGCCCCGACCGGGCCAAGGCCCATGATCTCCGGCGACAGGGCAGTAACGCCCGTGGACACGATCCTGGCCAGCGGCGTGATGCCAAGCTCAGCTGCCTTGGTGTCGCTCATCACCACGACAGCCGCGGCGCCGTCGTTGAGCGGGCAGCAGTTCCCGGCGGTGACGGTTCCGTCCGGGCGGAACACGGGCTGGAGCTGGGACACCTTCTCCAGCGTCGTGCCAGGCCTGGGGCCGTCATCGGCGGAGACGACGGAGCCGTCGGGCAGCGTGACCGGGGTGATGTCCCGCTGCCAGAAGCCGTCTGCCAGGCCCTTCTCGGCCATGTTCTGCGACCGGACGCCGAACTCGTCCTGCTCCTCGCGGCTGATACCGCGTAGCTGGGCAACATTCTCGGCGGTCTGACCCATAGCGATGTAAATGTCCGGGACGTTCCCGTCCGCACGGGGATCATTCCAGGTGAAGCCGCCCTTTTTCATCTCCTCGGCCCTGGCCTCGGCGTCGGCAAAGACCGGGTTCTTGGTGTCCGGTGCGCTGTCGCTGCTGCCCTTACTGAAACGGCTCACAGTCTCGACGCCACCTGAGATGTAGATGTCGCCCTCGCCGGCCTTGATGGCATGGAACGCCATCCTGGTGCTCTGGAGCGAGGACGAGCAGTACCGCGTGATCGTCGTGCCGGGCAGCGAGTCATAGCCGAGCATGACGGCAACGACCCGGGCCATGTTGTAGCCCTGCTCGCCGCCGGGCAGTCCGCAGCCCAGGATGAGGTCACTGATCTCCGCCGGGTCAACCTGAGGGACCTTGGCCAGCGCGGCCGCCACCATCTGCACCGTCAGGTCATCCGGCCGGATGGTGGTAAGCGAACCCTTGAAGGCCCGGCCAATGGGAGAGCGGGCGGTGGCAACGATGACTGCCTCGGGCATGAAAGCTCCCTGCGAAAGTCTTGAGTAGTTGACCCGACAGTAGCTCATGCAACAGCGACTGCCATCCCCGGATTCCCGGCCCATGCCGCCCGCCAGGCGGGGCCTCCAGGACCGGCTGATCCGGCCGGGTCAGGTGGCATGACCTGGTCTTGTCCGGTGGTGCAGTGGGATAGCGTCAGTGATCGGGGCAGCGTGCGCGCAGGCACCGGGGACCCGCAGCTTGTGCGGCGCTACCGGCACCCGGCACCGGCCGCCACCAGCGGACCGGCCTCGGGAGACAAATCACACACAAGGCGGCCCTGAGATGCAAGTTCACGATTCCCTGATTGACCTGGTCGGGCACACCCCGCTGCTAAGGCTGCGCAAGGTCACCCGCGGTCTGCCCGGTGACGGCGCCGGCCCGGTCGTGCTTGCCAAGGTCGAGTACTTCAACCCCGGCGGATCGGTGAAGGACCGCATCGCCCTGCGGATGGTCGAGGCGGCCGAGAAATCGGGCGCGCTGCGACCCGGCGGCACGATCGTCGAGCCGACCTCGGGCAACACCGGCATCGGGCTGGCCATCGTGGCGCAGGAGAAGGGCTACCGCTGCCTGTTCGTCTGCCCGGACAAGGTCAGCCAGGACAAGATCAGCGTGCTGCGAGCCTACGGCGCGGAAGTCGTGGTCTGCCCGACCACCGTGTCGCCAGATCATCCGGACTCGTATTACTCGGTATCCGACCGGCTAGCCAGGGAGACGCCCGGCGGCTGGAAGCCGAACCAGTACGCGAACCCAGAGAATCCGGCCTCGCACTACCTTTCCACCGGCCCCGAAATCTGGGAACAGACTGACGGCCGGATCACGCACTTCGTCGCGGGCATCGGCACCGGGGGCACGATCTCCGGCACCGGCCGGTACCTCAAGGAGATCTCCGGCGGCCGGGTGAAGATCATCGGTGCCGACCCCGAAGGCTCGGTCTACTCCGGCGGGACGGGCCGCCCCTACCTAGTCGAGGGCGTCGGCGAGGACATCTGGCCGGAGACCTACGACAAGAACATCTGCGACCAGATCATCGCCGTCAGCGACGCCCAGTCGTTCCTGATGACCCGCCGCCTCGCCCGTGAAGAAGCGCTGCTGACCGGCGGGTCCTGCGGCATGGCGGTCGTGGCCGCGCTCCGGGTGGCAGCTGACGCAGGCCCGGACGACGTCATCGTGGTGCTGCTCCCCGACGGTGGCCGCGGCTACCTGGCCAAGATCTTCAACGACGAGTGGATGGCCGACTACGGCTTCCTGACCGAGGAGACGACCGAGCCGCGGGTCGGCGACGTGCTGGAGTTCAAGGCGGGCTCCTCGCTTCCCGCGTTCGTGCACGCACACCCCACCGACACCGTCCGGAACGTCATCGCCAGCCTGCGCGAGTTCGACGTGTCGCAACTGCCGGTGCTGAGCGCCGAGCCGCCTGTCATGGCCGCCGAGGTGGTCGGCTCGATCGTCGAGCACGACCTGCTGGACGCTCTCGTCACCGGGCACGCCGCGCCCGACGACGTAGTGGCCGGGCTGATGTCGCCGCCGCTGCCGTCGGTAGGCTCCGGGGAGCCGGTCAGCGTGGCGGCGCGCGCGCTCGGCGCCGCCGGCGCCGCCGTTGTGCTGGTCGACGGCAAGCCAGCGGGCGTCATCACCAGGCAGGACGTCCTGACGTTCCTGTCCCGCGAGGCGGGTTGATGCCGCGCGGGGTAACCGCCCGTTCCCGGGTCTGAAAGCCGGTCCTAAAATAACCGCCTCACCATAGCCGCGAGGCGACGCGCAAAGGAGCGCCCCATGCACGGCCACGACGCGTTCGAAACGCTGGCGATTCATGCCGGGCAGGAGCCCGATCCGGCCACCGGCGCGGTCGTGCCGCCCATTTACCAGGTCTCGACGTATAAGCAGGATGGCGTCGGCGGGCTGCGCGGCAAGGAGCTCGGTGCCGCAGCGCGCTGGATCGAGGGATTCGAGTACTCGCGGACCGACAACCCCACCAGGGGCGCGCTTGAGGAGTGCCTGGTCGCGCTCGAGGACGGCGCGCGCTGCCTGGCGTTCGCGTCCGGGATGGCGGCGTCCGACTGCCTCGTGCGGACGGTGTGCAAGCCCGGCGACCACGTGCTGATCCCCGATGACGCCTACGGTGGCACGTTCCGGCTGTTCGACAAGGTGCTCACCGGGTGGGGCGTCAGCTACCGGCCGGTGCGGATGTCGGACCCGGCAGCAGTGCGCTCCGCGCTCACCGAGCGCCCGGCACGGCTGGTCTGGGTCGAGACGCCGACCAATCCGCTGCTCGGCATTGCCGACATCGCCGTTCTCGCCCAGCTGTGCCGCGACGCCGGCGCCGTGCTCGTGGTGGACAACACGTTCGCCTCGCCGTACCTCCAGCAGCCGCTCGCGCTCGGGGCCGACGTGGTGGTCCACTCGACGACCAAGTACATCGGGGGCCATTCCGACGTGGTCGGCGGGGCTCTCATCGTTGCCGACTCCGATCTTGGCGAACGGCTTTACTTCGTGAGGAACGCGGTCGGCTCAGCCCCCGGCCCGTTCGACTCGTGGCTGACGCTCCGGGGTGCCAAGACCCTCGCCGTCCGGATGGACCGGCATTGCCAGAACGCGCAGCGTGTGGCCGAGATGCTGGCCAGTCACCCGCGGGTCAGCCAGGTGTTCTACCCGGGCCTGCCAGCTCATGCGGGCCATGAGATAGCAGCGAAGCAGATGCGCGGCTTCGGCGGGATGGTCTCGTTCCGTGCGCGCGGCGGCGCGGGTGAAGCGGTCGAGATCTGCGGGCGCACGCGGCTGTTCATCCTCGGTGAGTCGCTCGGCGGGGTGGAGTCGCTGATCGAGCACCCGGCCCGGATGACGCACGCGTCGGTGGCCGGGTCGGAACTCGAGGTACCCGCCGACCTGGTCCGGCTGTCCGTGGGGATCGAGGCGGCCGACGACCTGATCGAGGACCTGCGCGCCGCCCTCCAAGATCACTGATGGTTTGCAGTTTTCCGCGCTATTCGCGGAAAACTGCAAACGTAACCTAGTGGACGGCCGCGCGCGGCGGGCGCCAGCGCTGCCAGCCGGGATGCACGGGGAACAGCCGGGACTCAGCCGGCGGCACGGCGATGAGCTGCTGCCGGGTGTGCAGCAACAGCCCGTCGGGTACCGGCTCCCACCACGGCTCGCGGCCGAGCAGGCGGCTGAACAGCTCTACCTGGCGAGGCCGCCGGGCCGAGCCGGCTGCCGGGCCGAGAACTAGCTCAGCCGGCGCTGGCTGGTCGGACGCCTGCCAGCGGAAGTCAGCCGAGATGCGGATCTGGTCGGTGTGATTCGGCAGCGCCGCGTGCGAGGTCAGGCAGTGGAACAGCAAGACGTCGCCCGGCCGGTAATCGGTGGTAGCCCAGCCGCGCTCGTCGGCCCGGAGGAGCTTCGGGCGGACCGGCGGCCCGAGGTGACTGCCCGGCAGCACGGCCAGGCCGCCGAGCTGCGCAGGAATATCCATCAGTGGCAGCCAGGTGGTCAGCATGTCCTGCACGCCGGTAACGGCGAAGTCCTGATGGACATAGCGCCCCTTGGTGATCCCCGACGGCGGCTCGGGATAGACCACGCGCAGCACTTTCGCCGGGTAGCTGAACGCGCCGGGTCCCAGGATCTGCCGCACCAGAACGCGCAGCGGTGGCAGGTAGGCCAGCCGGTTGAGCGCGCGGCTGGCCAGCGCGGCCCGGTATGACGGATCGGCGAGCGCGCCTCGGATCGTGAGTGCGCGCTGCACGCCGATCGGGCGGCCATCGCCGGCAGCCCAGCCGCCGAGACTCAGTTCGGTCCGCACGCTGTCGCAGGCCATCCGCACGTCAGCGGGGCGGAGCAGGCCGCGGAAGAACAGGTAGCCCTCCTGCGCCAGCCGCTGCCTGAGTGCAGCCTGGTTCGCCTGAAGTGCCATGGAGTCGGCCAGTTCGCGCACGGCACCTACGGTAACGCGGCAGCGGGCTGGCGCCGGTGCAAAGCGCGTCCCGCTTGCCTGGGTCGCCGCGGTCGCGTTGCGTCGCGCGGGGTCGGCTGACGTCAGCGCAGGCGCGCGAGCATCATGGGTCGGGTGAGCGGATCCGTACAGTCGGGGGCCGACCCCGCGCCCCCTGGTGCTGGGTTTGGGGGGTCGTCGGTGGGAGTCCCCCCGACTGACGGCCTGTTCGACGGCCTGTTCGGCCGTAGCGCCGTTGGCGTTGGTGACCTCGACTGGCTGCAGGCGCTGCTCGATACCGAGGCCGCACTGGCGAGGGCAGCGGAGCGAGCCGGCCTTGCCGCGGCGGAGCCGGCGCCGCGGTCACCGCCGCAGCCAGGGCTGAGCGGTTCGATGTCGCCGAGATCGGCTGGCAGGCTGCGGCTACAGGAAACCCGGTGCCTGCACTAGTGCGCGCGCTAAGTGCTCTGGTGCCGGCGGACGCGCAAGCGGCCGTTCATGTGGGCGCGACCAGCCAGGACATCATCGACACCGCGGTCATGCTGCTTGCCAGGCGCGCCATCGACGTCGTCGGCGCTGACCTGACGACGGCAGCGGACAAGGCGGCCGAACTCGCCCGCGCTCACGCTGGCACTGTCATGGCCGGCCGGACGCTGCTGCAGCAGGCGGTGCCGGTCACGTTCGGCCTGGTCGCCGCCGGCTGGCTCACCGGCATCGACGAAGCGCGGCGTGAGCTCGGCTGGTTCGCTGCTTCCAGGCTGGCGGTTCAGTACGGCGGTGCAGGCGGGACGCTCGCATCACTCGGCACGAGTGGCTCCGCTGTCGCGGCACTGCTGGCCGACGAGCTCAGCCTCGCCGAGCCCGTGCTGCCGTGGCACACCGACCGGCTGCGCATTGTGCAGCTGGCGGCGGCGCTCGCCGGAGTATGCGCCGCTGCAGGCAAGGTTGCCAGGGACGTGACGCTGCTGGCGCAGACCGAGGTCGCCGAGGTTGCAGAGGGCAGCGATGATCCGCTGCACGGCGGTTCGTCGGCCATGCCGCACAAGCGGAATCCGGTCGCGTCCGTGCTGGTGCTCGGCTGCGCGCGGCGCGCTCCCGGTTTGCTCGCGACGCTTGCCGCAGCGGCCGAGCAGGAGCATCAGCGCGCGGCCGGAGCCTGGCACGCGGAGTGGGAGACGCTGGCGGATCTGCTGCGGCTGACGGGATCTGCGGCATCCTGGTCGGCCACGCTGCTCTCCGGATTGCAGGTGGACGCGGCCCGGATGCGAGCGAACCTCGAGGCATCCGGCGGCCTGCTGATGGCCGAGCACGTCGCCGCCGAGCTTGCGCCAGCGCTCGGCCCGCTGGGTGCGCATGACCTCGTTGCCGCCGCCGTGAAGCGCGCCGGCCAGGGCGGCGGGCTGATCGCAGCGCTCATTGGTGACCCGGATGCCGCCGGTGCGCTCCGCGCCGCGGGCATCGGCGAGGCCGAGCTTGCGGCTGCGATCGATCCGGCCGGGTACCTGGGGGCATCGGCAGAGTTCATCCGCCGCGCGCTGGCCGCGCACGACAGGGCCACGCTCGCCAATTAAGGAGCGCCGTCTGGTGGACGATGAAGAACGCACGGCGGCGGGCATGCGCACGCGCCGCGAGGTACTCGGTGCTGAGCACGTCGACCGGGCTGCGGCGAACACGACGGACTTCACCGCCCCGTTCCAGGACTTCATCACCCGCTATGCCTGGGGCGAGATCTGGAACCGGCCAGGGCTGTCCCGGCCTGAGCGCAGCATGATCACGATCGCCATGCTGGCCGCACTCGGCCGGGACGAGGAACTAGCCCTGCACGTCAGGGCCGCGCTGCGGAACGGCCTTGGCCGGGCCGAGATCGCCGAAGTGCTGCTGCAGGTCGCCGTCTACGCCGGGGTCCCGGCCGCCAACCGCGCGTTCGCGATCGCCGCCCCGATCATCGAGGGATATTCGTAGTACGCACAGGCGTTCACCTGGCGGCGGTTTGCCGATATCGTTTCGGTAAACCAGCAAGGAGGACAGGTCGTACCGTGGCGCAGATCGTGACGCTAGCCGAAGCGATCTCGGCCACCATAGCTGACGGTGACGCCATCGCCATGGAGGGCTTCACCCACCTGATCCCGCACGCGGCAGGGCACGAAGTGATCCGGCAGCGCAGGCGCGACCTGACCCTGATCCGGATGACGCCGGACATCATCTACGACCAGCTGATCGGCGCCGGCTGCGCGCGCAAGCTGATCTTCTCCTGGGCGGGCAACCCCGGCGTGGGATCGCTGCACCGCTTCCGCGACGCCGTCGAGCACTCCTGGCCGGGGCCGCTGGAACTCGAAGAGCACAGCCACGCGGGCATGGCGAACCGATTTCAGGCTGGCGCATCCGGGCTGCCGTTTGCCGTACTGCGCGGCTACCGCGGCACGAGCCTGCCCGCGCATACGACCGGAGTCGCCGACATCGTCTGCCCGTTCACCGGCGAGACGCTGACTGCGGTCAGCGCGCTGCGGCCCGACGTCGCCGTGATCCACGCTCAGCGCGCTGACAAGCGCGGGAACGTCCAGTACTGGGGCATCAGCGGCGTCCAGAAAGAAGTCGTGCTCGCCTCGGCCCGGTCGGTCGTGACGGTGGAGGAGATCGTCGACTCGCTGGACCCGCGCCCGGGAGCAGTCGTGCTGCCGTCCTGGGCCGTCAGCTTTGTGGCGGCCGTGCCCGGTGGCGCTCACCCGTCCTACGCCCTCGACTACTCAGCTCGGGACAACGACTTCTACCTGGCCTGGGATGAGATCAGCCGGGACCGGCAGAGGTTTGCCGCCTGGCTGGATGACCACGTCTACGACCGCGCCGCTCCCGGCACGGCTAGTCAGGCCGCAGCCGCATGCTGAGTTACACAGCAGACGAGATGATGACCGTCACTGCGGCGCGGTCGCTGCGTGACCGGATGACCTGCTTCGTCGGCATCGGGCTGCCCAGCGAAGCGGCCAACCTGGCTCGCGCCACGCACGCGCCTGGCCTTGTCCTGATCTACGAGTCGGGCACGATCGGGTCCAAGCCCGGCCAGGTCCCGCTGTCGATCGGCGACGGTATCCTGGCCGAGACCGCGGACTCGGTCGTCAGCGTGCCCGAGATCTTCAACTACTGGCTGCAGCCCGGCCGGATCGACATCGGATTCCTGGGCGCTGCCCAGCTCGACCGGTACGGCAACATCAACACGACCGTCATCGGGCCGAGCTACGAGAGCCCGGCCGTGCGCTTGCCTGGAGCGGGCGGCGCGCCAGAGATCGCCGCCGCGTGCAAGGAAGTGGCGGTCGTCCTGCGCCAGTCAACCCGGCACTTTCGCCGAGCGCCTGGATTTCGTCACCTCGGTCGGATTCGGCACGGGCCCGGAGAGCAGGCGGCGGCTCGGGCTGACTGGCGGCGGCCCGCAACTGGTGATCACCGACCTGGGGGTTCTGCGCCCTGATCCCGGCACAATGGAACTCGTGCTAACCGGGATCTATCCCGGAGTCTCGGTGGAGCGGGTGCGAGCCAGCACCGGCTGGGACCTGACGATCTCCGCGGACCTCAGCGAGATCCCGCCGCCGTCGGAGGCCGAGCTCACCGCGCTGCGTGGCCTGCAGACCGGAGGGCTGCCGCTGGCGGCGGCGAACCCGCGTCGCGTACCGCCGACCCGCAGTTCCGCCGTTCCCGCCAGTAAAGGAGCCTCGTTATGACCGCGAGCGATGCGCTGGCCGCAGGCAAGCTGGCAGTGCCCCACTACCGGTCCGCCGCCGGCGTCCACCCGCCGCTGGACAGTCCGGGGTACCGCTCCTCCACGCTGCGGGCGCCGCATCAGCCACTGCTGCCGCTGGCGCAGCGGCTGACGGAGATAACCGGGCCGCTGCTCGGGCCCGAGCGAGTGACAGCGAGCGATGCCGACCTGACGATCGGCCATCCGGGCGAGCCGCTGGGGGAGCGCATCATCGTCAGCGGGCGGGTGCTTGATTCGGACGGACGGCCGGTGCCTGACAGCCTGATCGAGATCTGGCAGGCCAATGCATCTGGCCGGTACGCGCACCAGGTTGACCAGCATTCGGCGCCGCTCGACCCGAACTTCACCGGCGCCGGGCGCTGCGTTACCGACTCGCTCGGCCGGTATCGCTTCGTGACAATCAAGCCCGGCTCCTACCCCTGGCGCAACCACCACAACGCGTGGCGGCCGGCCCACATCCACTTCTCGCTGTTCGGCCGGGCGTTCACGCAGCGTCTCGTCACCCAGATGTACTTTCCGTCCGATCCGCTGTTCGCGCTGGACCCGATCTTCAACTCGATTCCTGATGCCGGCGCGCGGGACCGGCTGATCTCAGCGTTTGACATTGACCTGACCGAGCCGGACTGGGCGCTCGGATACCGGTGGGACATCGTGCTCCGCGGCCGCACGGAGACCGTCTTCGAGACTGAGGAGGGCCAGTGAGCCTGGGCATCACCCCCTCACAGACGGTCGGCCCATTCCTGGCGATCGGGCTGCCATGGCCAGACGGTCCGTTCGCGGTGCCGCCCGACACGCCCGGAGCCATCGTCATCGAGGGGCGCGTGCTCGACGGCGACGGCAAGCCGGTGCCGGATGCGCTAGTCGAGACATGGCAGGCCGACCCTGCGGCCAGGTTCGACCACCCCGATGACCCGCGCGGTCGGGCTGCGGGACCGCCTGGGTTCCGCGGGTTCGGGCGGTCGGCGACCGACCCGGAGGGGAACTACCGCATCGTCACCCTCCGGCCTGGAGCGCTCCCCAGCCCGGACGGCCTGACTGAAGCGCCGCACCTGGACGTCTCGGTCTTCGCGCGCGGTCTGCTCGACCGTGTCGTTACCAGGATCTACTTCTCCGACGAGGCCCAGGCCAACGCGGCTGACCCGGTGCTGGCGTCCGTTCCTGACGCCCGCCGGGACACGCTGATCGCGGTGGGCGGACTCGACCCGGCTGGCGCCGGCGGTTATTTCAGGTTCGACGTCCGGCTCCAGGGCGAGAACGAAACCGTCTTCTTCGATGTCTGACCCGGCGCCCGTGCCGCTCGCGCTGGCGGCGTCGCTGACGGGTCCGGCCGGCGCGCCGGTGCTGGTCCTGGGCAACTCGCTCGGCACCAGCGCGGTGGTCTGGGAGCGGCAGGTGGGCGCGCTCGCCGCGAGCTTCCGGCTGCTGCGCTATGAGCTGCCCGGCCACGGCGGCACGGCGGCGGCTGCTGGCCCGTACACGATCGCCCGCCTTGGGGCCGGCGTGCTCGCGCTGCTTGACGATCTGGGCATCGAGCGGGCCGGCTACTGCGGGATCTCGCTCGGCGGCATGGTCGGCATGTGGCTGGCCGCTCATGCACCCGGCCGGATTGCCGCGCTCGGCCTCGTTTGCACGTCTGCCTACCTGCCGCCCGCCGAGGGCTGGCACACGCGGGCCGCGCAGGTGCGGGCGGGCGGCATGGCCGCTGTCTCGAGGACGGTGGCCAGCCGCTGGTTCACCCCGGCCTACGCGGTCGCGAATCCGCCGGTCATTGAGCTGTTCCTGACGGGACTAGAGGGCACCGACCCCGCGGGCTACGCGCGCTGTTGCGAGGCCATTGCCGCAATGGACCTGCGGGCGGACCTAGCCGCCATCACAGCGCCCACGCTGGTGATTTCCGGCGCCGAGGATCCGGCCACTCCGCCCGAGCACGGCGGCGTCATAGCGTCCCGGATTGACGGGGCGCGTCATGAGGTGGTTCCGGACGCGGCCCACCTCGCTGCCGTCTCCGCGCCGGAGGTTGTCACCGGCGCGCTGCTCGCGCACCTGAGCGGCGCGGTCGCAGATGGCGTTACCTGGCGGGACGGGCGCTAACATGCGCTCTGATGACAATTCCTGGGCGCAGAGCGAACACGGCCGGCCCCGCCGGCCGGCGGCCGGCCGCGGGCATGCGCACGGCCGGTAGCCGCGGCGCGCACGAGGACGGCGGCGACAGCGCCGGGCGCGACAGTGACTTCGTCCAGTCACTCGACCGCGGGCTGGCGGTGATCAGGGCATTCGGTCCCGGCCGGGAGCGACTGAGCCTGAGCGATGTCGCCAGGGAGACCGGGCTGACGAGGGCCGCCGCCCGCCGGTTCCTGCTGACGCTGGTCAAGCTCGGGTACGTGCGCAGTGACGGCCGGGAGTTCTCGCTCCGCCCGCGGATTCTCGAACTCGGCTACGCCTACCTGTCCGGCCTCGCGATGCCGGAGATCGCATCGCCGCACCTGGAGGAACTCGTCGCCAAAGTGCGGGAGTCGTCCTCGATCTCGGTCCTGGACGGCCATCACATCGTCTACATCGCACGCGTGCCGACAAAGCGCATCATGACGGTCGCGATCTCGGTCGGCACCCGGTTCCCGGCCTATGCGACCTCGATGGGGCGGGTGCTGCTTGCCGGGATGAGCCAGGAGGAGCTGGACCGGTACCTCGCCGAGGCCGATTTCGAGTCGTTCACGGGGCGGACCGTCACTGATCCGGACCGGCTCAGGGAGATCGTGCGCGAGGTAGGCCGGCAGGGCTACGCGATCGTGGACCAGGAGCTAGAGGAAGGGCTGCGCGCGATAGCAGCGCCCATCCATGGCAGCGGCGGCGCGGTGACCGCCGCGATTAACGTGTCTGCGCACGCCAGCCGGGTCAGCCTCGCGGCGATGCGGACGGGCCTGCTGCCAGCGTTGCTGGAGACGGCCAGCCGCATAGAAGCGGACCTCAGATCGCAGAACCTGAGCTGACTTGCCGCCGCCGGGCTAATGGAGGTTTTCGGCGACTAGCTGCTCGAGCCAGCCCTGACTTGCTCGCGTCACCCGGGCGGGCACACCGAGTTCCTCGAGCAGCTCACCGGCGGTCGTCATCTCATCCACCCGCCGGCGTGCATGCCGGATGCTGCCTTGTTCGAGCCGGTCGACGGTTGCCGTGGACGCTTCGGCGAGCACCTGGGCGATGTCGTTCCTGAGCCAGTCCTCGCAGCCGGCCGCGCCGCCAGCACGCAACGCCTCAGTGACCGCGGCGGCCAGGCCCTTGTAGAAAACGCTGCGGAGCAGCTTGCGGGTTGCCGCCACCCCCGGTGGCCCGTCGAGAACCGTGACGCTGGCGCCGAGAGCGCCCAGAACCGAGGCGGTATTCAGGTCAGCATAGATCGCCCCGTCGGCCAGGCCGGGCAGTGCCAGCTCGAGTGTCTCGACCGCGTCGTGCGCGCTGGTCAGCGCCATGATTATGGAGGCGCCGCGAGCGGCATCGGCATCGCTGGCGAAGCCCTTGATGCCGGCCAGAGCCGGCACCTTGGGGTCGAAAGCGTGCACGATCGCGCCGGCTGCTGCCAGGTCGGGGGCGATCCTCGAACCAGCCTCTCCGAGGCCGAGCACGCACATGACTGGCGGGGGTGAACCGCCGCTCATCGGCTGCGCTCTCCTCCTGACTGGCGGGCACGCTCCGGTGACCCTTGCCCGGCCGCCTGTCCCGCCGCCGCGGACAGCGCCTGGAACGCCTGGATGACGCTCTGCAGGTGCTCGTGCATAGCACGCTGAGCCGCGACCGGGTTGTGGGCAGTGATCGCCGCCACGATCCCCTCGTGCTGCGGCAGCGAGACCGTCGGGCGCCCTGGGACCAGCGATAGCGAGAACTGGTGCCGGACGGTCTGGTCACGCAGCTGCCGGAGCAGCCGGGCCGTCGTCTCATGGGCCGCGATCTCCCTGATGCCCTCGTGGAGTCTCGCGTTGAGGTCGCTATAGGTCAGCAGTTCCGACTTCTGCACCGCCGAGCGCATGTCTCTGATGATCTTGCGCAGCATGACGGCATCCGCCTTCGTCGCCCGTTCCGCGGCGCGCGCGGCGAGGTGGCCTTCGAGCAGGATCCGGACCTCTGTGATCTCGATGGCCTCGTCGAGGGAGATGTCGCGGACGCGGGCGCCCCTGTTGCGCTGGAACTCGATCAGTCCCTGGGCGGACAGCTCCTGCAGCGCAGATCTGAGGATGAACCGGGACGTGCCAAACCGCTCACACAGGTCGATCTCGACCAGACGCTGCCGCGGCGCGTACTCGCCCGCCAGGATCGCAGCGCGCAGCGCCTCGGTCACGGCCGGCTTGGCGTCCTCCGGCATCTTGTCTGTCCTTTCAACCGGGTGGTGGCTCATCTGGGTGCTGCGGTTCAACTGGGTGCTGGCGGCGCTAGCGCCCAGCTTCCGAGACTGACGGCGTGCCATGCGTATGGAACGACGGAATGGTCGCAAGTCCCCACGCCTGCCCCTTCGCGCGCTCCGCCTCGGACCACGAGATCGTCTCCCAGTCAGGCGCGAAGATCAGCCTCGCACACGGGTTGCACAGCTCGATCCGGTTGCCGCCCGGCTCGTACAGGTACAGGAAGAAGGTCTGCTGGATGGCATGCTTGTGCGGACCGGTCTCGATGAATACCTGCTTGTCGAGACAGATGTCGGCGGCACGGAGCACGTCCTCCCGAGTGTCGGTGGCGAACGCGATGTGGTGCAGTCGCCCGTTCGCCCCCGTCCAGTCGTTGGTGTAGACGAGGTCGTAAGACTTCTGCGCGAAGTGGGTCCACTGGGCCGAGATGGTGCCGTCGTTGAGCACGATCTGCTCGGTCACCCGTCCGCCGAGGGCGGAGCAGACGAACCTGCCGTTCGGCTCGCTGTGCGCGGCCAGGAAGTTCACATGGTCCAGGCGGCGCACGCACACGCCACGCGCTGGGTAGGCCTGTGCCTGGTTCTTCAACGCGGGCTTGAGCTCCTCCGGCGGCTGATACCGCTCTGTCTCCCAGTACAGCTCGAACTCGTGACCATCGGGGTCCCTGAAGAGGTAGGTGGGGCCGATGCCGACGTCCCCGTCCTGCCAGCCGAGGCCCAGGCCCTGCGCCTCGATCTCCGCCACCCTGTGCTTCAGTGCCTCCGGGCTCGCCGCCCGCAGCCCGGTGCGGCGGATGCCCGAGCTCGGCGCTGCCGTCAGCTTGAGGCTGTGATGCTCGTAGTCGTCCCAGGTCCGCAGGTAGACCGAGTCGCCGCTGGCGCCGTTCTCGGTCAGCCCGAGCACCTGGGTGAAGAACCACAGGCTCTTCTCTGGCTCCGGCGTCAGCAGCTCGGCGTGGCCAAGGTGAGCGATCTCGTGCAGCAGGCGCGTCATCGTGAAGTCCTAATCATGGGTCTCGTTCCGGCCCGCCCGCGGGGAAGACGGTGCCGTCAAAGATCTTTCGCGCGGTGCGGATCACTCCCGCACTGACCATCCGTGGTTGCCCGCCTGAGGTGTCGAGCTCGACCGTCACCGCCATATGCCCGGTCGGATGTTCGACGTCGACGACATGACCCGCTCCGGGGAACGCCGCAAGCTCGGCGCCAGTGCCGCCCGGCAGGCGCAGTGCGGTGGCCACCGTAACCGCGCCGAGCACGCCAATGGAGGTGTGCAGGCGCTCGGGGATGAAGGTGCGAGTTGAGATCGTGCCGCCCTCGCGCGGCGCGCTGACAAGCGTGGTCTTCGGCACCGACAGCCCGCTGACGTCGCCCAGCCCCATCAGCCTGCCTGCCGCGACGCGCAGCGACCGGATCCGCGCGGTCAGCCCGTCGTCGGTCGCCAGCTCGTCGATTGGCTCGTAGCCGGTGATGCCAAGATCCGAGGCACGAGCGACGACGACCGGCATGCCGTTGTCGACGCAGCTCACCTCGATGCCGTCGATCTCGTCGCGGACACTGCCGGTCGGCAGCAGGCTGCCGGTCGTCGAGCCCGCGGTATTGGCGAACTTGAGCATGATCGGCGCGGCCGTGCCTGGCACGCCTGCGATCGGGGTGTCGCCGGCGTACTCCGGGAGCCCGCCCGGCGTGCGGAACTCAGCGACGACCACCCTGTCCGAGTTCATCAACCGGATCCTCGTTGTGGTGATCTGCTGACCGGGCTCGGTCAGGCCGCGCTCGACCGCGAACGGGCCCACCCCGGCGAGGATGTTCCCGCAGTTCTGCTGGTCGCTGATCGTCGCCTGCTCGACGCCGAGCTGAAGGAACAGGTAGTCGACGTCGGCATCGTCCCGCGCCGAGCGCGACACGACGGCGACCTTGGATGTCAGCGGGTGCATGCCACCGAGGCCGTCGATCTGCAGCGGGTGGCCGCTGCCCATCACGCGCAGCAGCACGGAATCCCGCTCGGCTGGCAGCTCTGGCAGGTCGCTGGCGAGGAAGTACAGTCCGCGCGACGTCCCGCCGCGCATCATCATGCAGCGGATGCCTGTCGTCGGGATTGCCGAGGTACCCGGCGTCATGGCGCGTCCTGGTAGGACCGGTAGTTCACGTATTCGACGCCGAGCCGGGCGAGCGTGTCGCGGAGGCTGTAGCGGTCAAGGCCTAGCTCGCCCTGGCGGAACGCGGCCCGCGTCGCGTCCTCCTTCTCGGCTCGCGCCCAGGCGGCTGACAGCGCCTGGCCGACGTCAGCGCGCGGTACCACCAGCACGCCGTCATCGTCGGCAAGGACCGCGTCGCCTGGAGTTATCCGCTGACCGGCGATGCTGACCGGGATGTTGACGGCGCCCGCGGTCGCCTTCACTGTGCCCTGCGCCGAAATGGCCGCGCAGAAGACCGGGAAGCTCATCGCCTGAAGCTCCGCGACATCGCGCACCCCGCCTGAGGTGACCAGGCCGCGCACGCCGCGGTACTGCAGCGACGTAGCCAGCAGCTCGCCGAAGGCGCCGTCGCTGGACGGCGATGTCGTCGTCACCACGAGAATGTCGCCGGGCTGGCACTGCTCGACGGCGGCGTGAATCATCAGGTTGTCGCCGGGCCAGCAGACGACGGTGACCGCGGTGCCGCCGACGCGGGATCCCGGATGCGCCGGGCGGATCCCTGGCCCGAGGTAACCGGTGCGGCCGATCGCCTCGTGCACCGTCGCCACCCCGAATCCGGCCAGCGTGGCGACGTCGGCAGCGTCCGCGCGTGGGCAGCCGGTGACGACCACGTTCCTCACTGCAGTACTCGGGTGACCTGCGGGTACTGCCGCATGTAGGCCTCGGCCATGGTCGTGTGCGCCAGGCCGAGGTTGGGGCCGGCGTTACGCTGCAGCTGGGTGCCTCTTCGCCGGGCCAGATCGGTGTAGTAGTCCCACATGTGCGGCTGTGCCTTCATGCATTCCATGGCCTTGCGCTTGGTGTCGAACACCTCGGTGATATCGAGCAGCACCTGGGGCTTGAAGTCACACTGCTCGGGCTGGTGGGGCTCGAACAGGAACACCGGCGGAGCGCCGAGCGGCTCGCCAGGTGCGTCGTAGCCGATCGCCTGCGCGAGGACGCGCGCCTGCAACGCCATCCGCGCGGCGGCCGGATGATCAGGGTTGTAGGGATCGGCGAGTGCATGGGTGAGCACCACGGCCGGCTCGACCCGCCGGCAGGACCGCACGATGGCGTCAACGAGGTCTCCGGATTCGCGAAGCGGGTAATCGCCGGCGTCGAGGAACTCAATGGCCGCACCCAGAACCTCTGCCGCCTGGCTGGCTTCCTCGCGCCGGATGGCCTTGATTTCCTCGAGCTGCTTTCCGTCGCGCCAGGCCTTGGCCGACTCGCCCCGCTCGCCATAGCTCAGGCACAGCACCGTCACGCTCGAACCGCGCGAGGCTGCCAGAGCCATGGCACCGCCCGCCCGCCATACGAAGTCCGCGGCATGCGCGCTGACCACCAAGACGGGATCGTTGGGTGCCGCGTTGCTGGCGCTCATCTGTTCCTTCCGGTCGGCAGGGCTCAGCTCGGAAGCTAGCTGAGTGCCAGCGAGATTGTCAACGATTTCTGCAGCGGGCTCGACCTCGCGACCAATGGCGTCAGAAGATGGCCGGTAATTGCCGCTTGCCGACGCGCAGATGCCGGGGAATCCGCCGCATCACGCCGAGGTCTCGGAGCGATTAAAAGGCAGCACGATTGTTGACATTAATGGCTGCTGAGTCTAGCTTCCCCGCAAGACTGGCAGCACGCCCGAACCCGCGGCGAAATTAGAAAAGTTCTGCATTGCGCATGGCCGTACGCCAAGCGCACACTAGATGCCATCGTCCCGCGGTGCCTGACCACAGCAGAACGTTGCTTCGAGGCGGAGCCCGGACGCTGGGGCGACGCGGGCGCGACGTCGACGAGACGGAATGGAATGTCAGGAAGCAAGCAGCGTGGCAGTCTGGCACATCCGACCACCTCGCTATGCGCTCCCTGCTTGGTGGGACTGGCTTCGGCGGTCGCCGCGGCCACGGCCCCGGCCGCTGCGAAACGACCTCACGAGGAGATCGATGAGAGATGAGTGATCAGACTGTGCACGCCGGCAGCGCTGACCCCGCGGCCGGCATCAGCCGGCGGGGCGTGCTGCGTGCGGTCGGTGCAGGAGCAGCCGTTGTGGGGGCCGGCGGACTGCTCCAGGCATGCAGCTCCGCTATCAAGGGCGCCGGCTCAGGCAGTACCAAGGCCATCACGATCGGCTGGATCCACCCCCTGACCGGCGACCTCGCCGGATTCGGGGCCGCCGACAACTGGGTGATCTCCAAGATCAAGCAGACCACCCCGTACAAGAACGGATTCAAGATCGGTGGTAAGACCTACCCCGTCACGGTCAAGTCGTACGACTCGCAGTCCAGCGTCACCCGGGCCGGAGCCCTGGCCAGGACGGCCATCCTGAACGACAAGGTCGACCTGCTGTTCGCGTCGTCGACGCCGGAGACGGTCAATGCGGTGTCCAGCCAGGCCGAGTCGCTTGGCACGCCGCTTGTCTGCTCCAACGTTCCGTGGGAGGCCTGGTACCTGAACCTGTTCCCGAAGGGCAACCCGTTGCACGCCACGGAGAAGGCCAAGTACGTGGTGATGTACTTCCTGGGCGCCGAGCATCTCGCGTTGTGCTTCATCCCGATGTGGAACCGGATCCACTCCCAGCTGCACACCGACAAGGTCGTTGCCGCCGCGTTCCCCAACGACCCTGACGGCAACGCGTTCCGCGCGGTGTTCCCCGCGATCGTCGGGAAGGCCGGATACAAGTTCGACATGTCGTCGGCGTACCCGGACGGCACCACGAACTACACCTCGATGATCTCCCAGTTCAAGGCGGACAAGGCCGACTTCTTCACCAACGTGCCGCTGCCACCCGACTTCGCCGTCATGTGGAAGCAGTCGATCCAGCAGGGCTTCCGCCCCAAGCTGGCGACGGTGGCCAAGGTGCTGCTGTTCCCGCCCGACGCTTACGCGATGGGCTCATCGGCATACAACGTCGCCACCGACACGTGGTGGGTGCCAACCCTGCCGTGGACTTCCACCTTCACCGGTGAGAACTGTCAGACGATGGCCAGCGCGTTCGAGTCAGCGACCGGCGGTCAGTGGAACGCCAACATCAGCAACTACAGCCTGTTCGAGGTCGCGCACGCCGCCCTGACGTCCGTCAGCGACCCGCATGACCACAATGAAGTCGCCGACGCGATTCACAATGTCAACATTCACGCCCTGGCCGGACCGCTGAACTTCGCCTCCGGCGGGCCTGCACCCGGCGTCGCGATCACCCCGCCGGCCGGCGTCCAGTGGCAGAAGGGGACCAAGTACCCGCTGGAGATGCACGTCGTCGACAACACGCTGCTACCGGACGCGAAGATCACCGCCGACCTGCTGCCGACAAATTCATGATCGGATGACAAGCCCGCTGCTTGAGCTTGAGCACGTAACGAAGCGGTTCGGCCGCGTCGTTATCGCGGAGGACCTGTCGTTTGCCGTCGGCGCGGGAGACACCGTCGGGATCGTGGGGCCGAACGGTGCTGGCAAGACCAGCCTGTTCGGCCTCATTTCCGGCGATCTCGGCCCGGAGGCCGGCGAGGTCCGCTTCGCCGGGCGCGCTGTCAACAGGCTGGACTCGGCTGCCCGCTGCCGGCTCGGTGTCGGCCGTACCTACCAGGTTCCGCGACCGTTCGGCGACATGACGGTGTTCGAGAATGTGCTCGTCGCGGCCCAGCAGGGCGGCGGAATGCGGCGTCGCGCCAGCTACGCGGCAGCGGTCGGGGCGCTGGAGCGCACCGGGCTCGCCGGGCAGGCGAACCTGCCTGCCGAGCGACTCGGCCTGCTGCAGCGCAAGCGGCTGGAACTGGCCAGGGCGCTCGCCACCGGACCCAGGCTGCTGCTGCTGGACGAGGTGGCTGGCGGCCTCACCGATCCTGAGGTCGCTCAGCTCGTCGAGATCGTCCGCTCGGTGAATGCCGAGGGCATCACGGTCATCTGGATCGAGCACGTCGTGCGCGCGCTCACCGCGGTGGTGAGCCGGCTGATGTGCCTGGCCGGGGGCACGTTCGTGGGTGATGGTGATCCCGCCGCCGTGCTGGCCGACCCCGCGGTCCGCGAGGTCTTTCTCGGCACCGACGTCACCGCGGCACTGGCCGGCGGAACACTCGATGCGTCGCTTGCCGACGGCGAGCGGGGTGAACTTTGACCGCGTCGGCCTGTGGCGAGAGGTCGGGCAGCGGCGCGAGGGCGAGCACCGGAGCCCCGGTGCTCGAGGTGCGCGACATGGCCGTGTACCACGGGCAGCTTCAGGCCCTGGACGCGATTTCGCTGCAGGTATACGCCGGCGAGGTTTACGCGATCATCGGCGCGAACGGCGCTGGCAAGTCGACGCTGCTGCGCACGATCGCCGGCCTGCACCAGCCGGCGACAGGCTCGGTGCTGCTCGAGGGTCAGGACGTCACCCAGCTGCGGCCCGAGCGCCGGGCCAGGCAAGGGATCGTCCTGGTCCCGGAGGGCCGCCGCCTCTTCGAGTCGCTGTCGGTTGAGGAGAACCTGCAGGTGGGCGCTACGTACGCACGGCAGGGGCCATGGACGATCGAGCGCGTATACAAGATGTTCGGCTGGATGCAGGATCGCCGCAACCAGCGCACCGCGCAGCTCTCCGGTGGCGAGCAGCAGGCGGTTGCCATCGGCCGGGCGCTGGTCGCCAACCCGCGCGTGCTGCTGCTCGATGAGCTGTCGCTCGGCCTGGCGCCATTGATCGTGCAGCGCATCTACGGCATGCTGCCGCAGATCCTGGCGACCGGGATGACCGTCCTGCTAGTCGAGCAGGACGTGAGTCAGGCGCTGCGGGTGGCATCGCACATCCACTGCCTCCTCGAGGGCCGGACCACCCTGGAAGGCAAGCCTGCCGACGTGACCGCGGAGCAGGTCGAAGCGGCCTACTTCGGCCTGGCGGGCGTCGCCTCGGCCGGCCAGCCGGGGGAAGGGAACGACTCGTCATGGCCTGGGTGAACACGATTATCCAGGGAGTGCTGACCGGCGGGCTCTACGCGCTCTTCGCCTGCGGGCTCTCGCTGATGTTCGGTGTGATGAAGGTAGTGAATCTCGCGCACGGCGACCTGGCCGTGGTCGCCGGCTACATCGCGATCGGCATCATCGCCGCCACCCACGTCCCCGTGCTCTGGTCGTTCCTGATAGTCGTGCCGGTCATGGCGGTGCTCGGGTACGCACTCCAGCGAACCCTGATCCAGAGCGCGCTCGATCGCGGCGTTCTGACTACGCTCATCGTCACCCTGGGCTTGTCCATGGTGATCGAGAACGGCCTGCTGCAGTTCCTCACCGCCAACACTCGCGGGATCGGCGCCAACCTGGCCCTGGTGCGGGACTCGTTCAGCATCGGCTCGCAGATCCAGGTGGCCTGGCTGCTCGTGGCCTTCTTTGCCGCGGCCGTGGCGGTGCTGCTCGGCCTGCAGTACTTCCTGTCCAGGTCCACGTACGGACGCCTGATCCGGGCAGTGGCTGACGACAAGGAGGCCGCACAGCTGGCCGGCGCTGATTACCGGCACGTGTTCGGCATCGCTGCCGCGCTCGCGCTGGCCACCGTGGCACTGGGCGGCATCGCGTACGGGATGTACTCCAACCTCGACCCAACCGCGGGCACCGACACGATCCTGCTCTTCGCGTTCGCTGCGGTGGTGATCGGCGGCCTCGGCTCACTGTGGGGCACGCTGCTTGGCGGCATTGTTCTCGGCGTCGCACAGCAGATCGGTGCTCAGATCAACATCTCCGACGAGCTCCTGGCCGGCTTCATCGTGTTCCTCGCAGTGCTTGTGCTGCGCCCGCAAGGGCTTACCTCCCGGAGGGCACAGTCGTGAGCCTCGCGACAGAAACCAGCCCGCAGGCCGCGGCCGCCTTCCGCGTCACCCGGTCACGGAGGAACGTTGCGTGGACCGGTATCGGAGCGCTGATCGTCGTCGTCGTGCTCGCGCTGTTCCCTTTCATCGTGTACTCGGGAACCACGGCGATCCTGGTGCAGGCGTTTATCGTTCTGACGCTCGCGAGTATGTGGAACCTGCTGGCGGGCTACGCGGGCCTGGTCTCGGTGGGGCAGCAGGGGTTCGTCGGGCTCGGAGCGTACTTCGTGCTGATCCTGGGCCTTCACGGTCTGTCGCCGTTTGCCGGGCTGCCGTTGGCTGCGATCGCGTGCGGTGTAGCGGCGCTACCGATGTGGTGGCTAGTTTCCCGGCTGCGCAGCGGGTACTTCGCCATCGCCACGTGGGTGCTCGCCGCGACCATCATGCTGTTCATCGAGCGGTTCTCCTCGATCGGCGGCGGCAGCGGCATGCCGCTCCCCGGTTTCACCAGGTACAGCTCGGTGCTGCTGACCGCCGACACCTACTGGGCCGGACTGGCCGTGACCGTCCTGGCGCTGGTCGGTATCTACCTGCTGCTGCGCAGCAGGCTCGGTCTCGTGCTGACCGCGATCCGCGATGACGAGGTGGCCGCGCGGAGTTCGGGAGCACGCGTTGGCCTGGCCCGGATGCTGGTATTCGTGGTGGCGGGCGTTGGCTGCGGCGCAGCCGGCGCGGTGCTGGCGATCAGCCAGCTGCAGGTGCAGCCGAGCGCGGACTTCAGCGTGCAGTGGACCGCGACGATGGCGTTCGCCACGATCATTGGCGGGCTGGGCACGATCGAGGGGCCGATCATCGGCACGGCCCTCTACATGGTGCTGCAGCAGACGCTGGCGTCCTACAACGCCTGGTACCTGATCATCCTGGGCCTGGTCGCGATCGTCGTGGCGCTGTTCGCACGCCGCGGACTCTGGGGGCTCGTGGATGAGCGGCTCAACCTGCGGCTCTTCCCGGTCGGATACTGGCTGCGCACGTCGAACGGCGACGCGCGCGGCTCCTAGGCTGGTGCTACTTACGACCTGCCGGTGATCAGTTCCCTCGCGATGACGGGTGAGAATTCGCCCGCCTGGGTCCCCGCACCGGCGCCGCAGTCGCCATCGGACTCACCGGGTGGCTTGATCCAAAGGCCCATGTCGCCGTGGTTATCAAGCCCTCTCGGGGCCGCGCCAAGCTGGTGGCCGGGGACGTTGCACCACTGGCCGGCGTCGCTCATATTGTTGTTGCCGCCGCAGCCTTGGCGCGGGATGGCGTATGCGACCAGGACCGGCACCTTGTGCTGTCGTGACGCGGCGGCGGTGTAGTGCGACACCGCAGCAGTGATGTCAGAGTTCCACGGGCCAAACCATTGTGCCGTTGGCTCGTCTGCGATGCGCTGTCGGATCTCCTTGGCCGAGGGGTCGCCCGGATGAGCCCGAACCCAGACGGCCGCCTCCGTATGAGGGTCAAGGAAGAGCCGGCGTACCACTGCTCTTCTGCCGGCGTCCGGCAGGGGCCGGGAGATCGAGCTGGCAGCCAGATGGCCCAGTCCGCCAGCGCTGTCGGTCCCGTTGCGGCTGGTGTCGACGACGAACCGCTTGGCCATTCCCAGATCACGATCCAGCCCATGCGCGTAGCTGATCTCCCGGCCGGTTGGATCGTAGTTCGATACGTTCAGCGAGAACCCGTAGGCCTGAGCGACATCGGCGGCGCGGAGGCGGTCCGCCATCTGGCCGGCCGGGACCCAGTTCGAGTGGCCCGCGTCCAGGTACACATGGTCGGTTTTCGACTGGAGGGTCTGGACGGCGTACGACAGCATCTGGAGCCGTGCCTGTTGCTCCGCCTCGCCTTTGCAGGCGCTGAGCTCAGCGAGTGCGTCGGGCTCCACGATCACCATGGAAGGCCGGTGACCGAGGCCGGCGGCGAACCCGTTGACCCACTTCTCGTACGCCTGCTCCTCGTGTTCGAGCTGAAGACTCACCGGCTGGAGGAGCAGATAGCCCAGTGCGACAGGCACGAGAAGGATAGCCGCCGCGATGATGGCGGCTATTTTCCGGCCGAGCCGGGGAAGCCAGGGCATGGCTGTCAGCATTCCCCCGTTTCATGCGGTTACCACCGGCGTAAATATCGGCCTGATAATTCCTTCAGCGCAATCACCAGCGGATTGTCCGTCTGACGGAAGGGCTCGGCCCGGCCCCTCGATGCCCTCCGGTAAGTAAGCGGGCTATCCGGTCGCGCACGACTCGTCGAGATCGGGCGGCGCCGTCGCCGGTTTCCCGTTGGTGCCGCTTGTAGCCTTCGAATGCCACGTCATTGGCCTCTGAGCAGCGACGTCACCGAGAGGTCAGCTCTCATGCTGCCCGCTGATGCTCATCGGCTAACCCGCGCTGTCGTATTTCCGGGCCGTCCGGCCGCCGATCTCGCCGTGGGTACTATTTTCCGATATGTCGGATAGAACGGAATGAGCTTACGGCTGCCTACGTTTAACGGGCGCATGCCTACTGAAAGTGGCCTGTTCCCGAAAACGATCGGCTTGGAAGTGTCAGTCCCGGCGAAACAGCAGTGTCGTGCTAACGGAATTTACCAAAGCCGGGAAAGTGAGCCGTACGCAGGAATTGAAGCGGGCTAACCTTCACCCCAGACATCGTGCGCCGTCTGCACGATGAGACGTAGCTTGGCGCGCTGCTCTTCCTGGCTGAGCATGTTGCCCTCGACCGTCGAGGAGAAGCCGCACTGCGGGGACAGGCAGAGCTGATCGAGCGGGATGAACCTGGCGGCCTCGTCGATCCGGCGCTTGAGCGCGTCCGGGCTCTCGAGCTCCCCGCGCTTGGTCGTGACCAGGCCGAGCACGACCATCTTGCCCTTGGGCACGAACCGCAGCGGCTCGAACCCGCCGGACCGCTCGTCGTCATACTCCAGGAAGAACCCGTCCACGGCGAGCTCGCTGAACAGGGCCTCGGCGACGAAATCGTAGCTGCCCTCGGCCGCCCAGGAGGAGCGGAAGTTTCCGCGGCACATGTGCGTCGTGACCTTCATGCCGGCGGGCCGCCCGGCGATCGAGTCGTTGACCTGGCGGATGTAGCGCAGGTGCAGGTGCTCGGCATCCTCGCCGCGCTCGGCGATCTCGGCCCGCTGCGCCGGGTCGTTGAGGTAGGCCAGGCTCGTGTCATCAAGCTGCAGGTAGGTGCAGCCGAGGCCGGCCAGCCGCTGCACCTGATCGGCATACGCGGCGGACAGGTCAGCCCAGAACTGCTCCATGTCCGGGTAGACCTCGTGGTCGATGGACGCAGGTCCGCCGCGGTAGTGCACCATGTTCGGCGAGGGGATCGTGAGCTTGGGGGTCTGCCCGCTCACGACCGACTGCAGGTAGCGGAAGTCATTCTCGAAGATCGTGTGGTCGAGCCGGATCTTGCTGCCGATGTGAAGCGCGGCCGGCGTGAACTCGATCTCGCCGTCGGCGTTGCGGAAGTGAACCGCCAGGTTGCCGGGCGCCTTGCTGATCCCGCCGAGCTGGTAGATGAAATCCATGTGCCAGGACGCCCGGCGGAACTCGCCGTCGGTGGCCGACTGCAAGCCCGCATCGGACTGCATCGTGACCGCCTCCGCGATCGCAGCGTCCTCGGCCGCCAGCAGAGCGGACGCGTCGATCCGGCCAGCGGTGAAGTCATCGCGGGTCGCCAGCAGGCGGGCGGGGCGGAGCAGGCTGCCGACATGGTCGGCGCGGAACGGCGGCGTAGTGCGCATGGAGGTCAGCGTCCTCGATTCTGATCGGCGTTGGTGAGTCAGGTCGGCGTCACCGCGTAAGCGGGCTGGAAGGGCCAGCCGGCGTAGTTCTCGGCAAGCGACACGGCCGCGGCGCGGGAACTAGTGACGTAGCGCAGCTGGGAGAGCTGCAGCTGCGTCGTCATGTCGTCGGCGCCTGGCATGCGGTGCAGCATGGTCGTCATCCACCAGGAGAAGTGCGTGGACCGCCACACCCGGTCAAGGCAGGCCGACGAGTAGGCGGCTGCTGGCTCTTCGTCACCATGCAGCAGCGCGTCGAGCGCGGGGGCGAGGACGGCGACGTCGGCGAGTGCAAGGTTCAGGCCCTTGGCACCGGTTGGCGGGACGATGTGGGCAGCGTCTCCGGCCAGGAACAGGCGGCCATAGCGCATCGGCGCGCTGACGAAGCTCCGCATCGGGGTGATGCTCTTGTCCAGGACCGGTCCGCGCCGCAGGGTCCAGCCCGGCAGCGCGAACCGGCGGCTCAGCTCGCTCCATACGCGCTCATCCGGCCAGTTGGTCACCACCTCGTCCGGGTCGACCTGCAGGTACAGGCGGCTGACCGCCGGGCTGCGCAGGCTGTGCAGGGCGAACCCATCGCGATGGTGGGCGTAGATCAGCTCATCGGTCGAGGGCGGCACATCGGCGAGGATGCCGAGCCATGAGTAGGGGTACTCCCGTTCCCAGCTCGTCAGCACCCCGGCCGGGATCGCGGGCCGGCAGATGCCATGGAAGCCGTCGCAGCCAGCGATGACGTCGCAGGTGACCTCGTGCCTGACGCCGCCGGCGTCGGCGTAGCGCAGCACGGGGCTGGTCGTGTCGAGATCGGCGACCTCGGTCTCGGTGACGCTGAATGCGATCGCCTCCGCGCCGCCATCGGCGAGCCGGCGGGCAATCAGGTCCTTGACCACCTCGGTCTGCGCGTACACGGTCACTGTCCGGCCGCCGGTCAGCTCGCGGAAGTCTAGGTGCCGGCGCACGCCGTCGAACTGCAGGTAGATGCCGCCGTGCTGCAGGCCCTGACGGTCGAGCCGGCTGGCCAGGCCAGCAGCGCGCAGCAACGCGACGCTGCCGTCCTCCAGGACGCCGGCCCGCTGGCGGGCCTCGCAGTACTCGCGGCTGCGGATCTCGATCAGCACCGAGTCGATGCCGCGGAGCGCGAGCAGGTGCGAGAGCAGTAGCCCGGCCGGCCCAGCGCCGACGATGCCTACTTGCGTGCGAGTGCGCATGGTCCCGCTTCTGTGGCCAGCTGGCTTAGAACGGGTAGGGCGCGATGTCCCCGCGTATCGTGACCCAGCGCGTGTCGGTGAAGGCATCCAGGTTGGCTGTTCCGCCGAACCGCGCGCCGGTGCCGGACGCGCGGATGCCGCCGAACGGCGTGTTTGGCGAGTCATCGACGGTCTGGTCGTTGATGTGGACGATGCCGGTGGGAATCTGCCGCGCGAGCTCGAGGCCGCGCATCACGTCCCTGGTCAGGATGCCGAGCGACAGGCCGTACTCGGAGTCGGCGGCGAGCTTGGCGACCTCGTCAGCGGTCTCGAACCGGATCACCGGTGCGACCGGGCCGAAGACCTCGTTCGCGTAGGCAGGCATCGCTGGCGCCACGTCGGCGAGCACAGTGGGGCGGTAGAACAGCCCCTCGTAGCTGCCGCCGGCGGCGAGCCTCGCGCCGGCCTGGACGCTGTCGATGACCAGGCTGTGCACCTTGTCCCGCTGCCGTTCATCGATGATGGGGCCGAGCGCCACCTGACCGGAGGCCGGGTCGCCGACCGGCAGATGACCGGCTTTCTCGGCGAGCCGGGCCACGTAGTCGTCGTAGATGCTGGCCTGGACCAGGTGCCGGCCGGCCGTCATGCAGATCTGGCCCTGATGCAGGAACGATCCCCACGCGCCCGCTGACGCCGCCTTGTCGAGATCGGCGTCCTCGAGCACGATCAGCGCAGAGTTGCCGCCGAGCTCCAGGTGCACGCGCTTCAGCAGCTGCCCTGCCAGCGCACCGACCTTGCGCCCGGCTGCGGTCGATCCGGTGAACGAGATGACGCCCACCGCCGGGTCCGAGATGAGTGCCTCGCCGACGTCCGGCCCGCCCGGCAGCACATGCAGCAGCCCCTCGGGCAGCCCGGCCTCTTCGAAGACCCGCGCCAGCACGACGCCGCCGCATACCGCCGTGCGCGGATCGGGCTTGAGCACGACTGCGTTACCGAGGGCGAGCGCCGGTGCGACTGAGCGGATCGCCAGGATCTGCGGGAAGTTGAATGGCGAGATGACGCCGACGACGCCGACCGGCACCCGCTCAGCGAAGCTGAGCTGCGGCTGCTCGCTTGGCAGCAGCTCGCCATAGGGGCGGCCCGGCAGCGTGGCTGCCTCGAATATCTCCTCGGTCGCTACGTGGGTCTCGAACTGGGCAGCCGGAGGAATCTTGCCGCCCTCGCGGACGCTCCACTCCTCGATCTCGGGCGCGTTTGCCAGCCAGATATCGCCGGCCTTGCGCAGGATGGCGGCCCGCTGTGTGTAGGGCAGCGCCGCCCATGCGGGCTGGGCCGCCGCGGCAGCGGCAGTTGCGGCCGAGATGTCGCCCGGCGTCGCGATGCCCACGCGCCCCAGCTCAGCTCCGGTCGCCGGCTCGACAACCGCGGCGTCGCCGCCGCCCGGCTCCTTCCAGCCACTCGAGAATGCCTTACCAAGCCAGATAGAACGGTCGAGGAGAGTCACCAGCGCCCCTTGGAAGTTCGACGGCAAGCACACCGACGTGGCGGGCCGAAGGCGCTCTGTGCGCCAAACGCACATCGGTTACGTAACCGAACAGTGAAAATCTAGGTGCCCCGGCCGTTGGGTGTCAACGTGCGTTGAGTGCCGTCTCTGCGGCGGTGAGTGCGATGACGCAGCGGTGCGCGCATGTGCTACGCAGCGGTGCGCGCATGTGCTGCGGCGCACTCGGGTTACGAACAGGCCGTAGCCCGAGTACGCCCAGTCAGGCCTGCGCCGCAGGCGTCGCGGTGGGTCAGGACTTCTTGCTGGTCCACCAGGCGCCGATGCCGCACGCGATCGCGACGACGAAGCCGGCAACGCCCCGGAAGACGTGGTTACCGCCGCCCTTGACGTGGCTGCCGGAGTCAAGGAACGACGGCGCCGCGCCGGAAATCCACAGGATGCCCAGGATGAGGGCGATGACGGCGATGATCGCCAGGATGATCACCAGCGAGCGGCTGGAGCCGCCGCGGGACACGCTTTCAGAACTCACAGTTCCTCCTTGGATGCTGGCCGCCCTGTTGATCTCAGGGCACAGCTGAACCAGCGCTGATGTACGTGCGGCACGGTACTCCGGGCTGGCCATTCGCTTCGACAAATTGGCTGCAAAGAGCGCAAAATTTTGGTTAACGGACTCGGACGCGGTGCGCGCTACGGCCGCCACACCATCAGGACCAGGATCGCCAGCCAGATCAGGTTGACGATGCCGCCGAGGGCGGCAATGCGGCCGCGTTCCACCGAAGCGATGTGGGCAGCAGCGAGCGCAGCGGCGCCCGGGTGACCGCCCGCGCTGCCGGCAGCTTCCCCGGCTGCGTCTGCGCCACCGGTCAGCTCGGCACCGGCGGCCGATCCGTCCGCAACGCTGTCGGCAGCTGTTGCGCCGCTATCGTCCGCGCCGGGCACAGCCGGCGGCTGCGCCGTCAGCACTGCCTTGATGGCACGGCGCTGGTCCCGGATGACGAGCACGAGCAGCACGATTGCCACCACGTACAGCGTCATCGAGATTGTCAGCCACGGCCGGGAGAACTCGTGGTGAAGCTGGCCGAGCACGATGCCGAAGACCAGTACGAGCAGCGACGCGGCCGTGAAGATCACCGTCATCCTGCTCAGGTAGCGCAGGACGGGCACCTCGCGCCGGCGGATGTACCTGGGAGTCGAGGAGATAGCCAGCGCGAGTGGCCCGATAGTGAAGATGGCGAATCCGATGTGCAGCCACAGCACGAGCCGATCGGTGAAGGACATGGAGGTGATCCTAGGCCTAGCGGCTGTACTGGCGCCTGGTGCGCAGGAAGTCCTTCACCACGTACTCGCCGAGACTGTCTGGCATGGCCCGCAGTACGCGGCCGCCATTACGCCGGGCCACCTCGTCCACAAACGATGTCAGCCGCTCGTCGTCAGCGAGCATGAACACGTTCATAGTGGCCCGCCGTCTGGTCATCTTGTCTACTTCAGCCAGCGTCAGCTCCAGCGTCTCAGGTGACGGCGGCCAGTCGAACCAGAACCGGCCGTCTCGCCGCAGGTGAGCGGTTGGCTCGCCGTCGGTGATGATCATCACGACCGGATTGTGCTCGGGCCGCCGGTCCAGGAAGCGACCCGCCAGCACCAGCGCGTGATGCAGGTTCGTGCCCTGGACCATGTCCCAGCTCAGCCCCGCGAGCTCGGTCTCCTGGAGCTCGCGCGCGTAGTTGGAGAACCCGATGACCTGAATGGCGTCCTGCGGGTACTGACTGCGGATGAGCGCATGCAGCGCAAGCGCCGTCTGCTTCGCGGCTCCCCACGTGCCGCGCAGGGCCATCGAGTACGAGAGGTCGACCAGCAGGCAGACGGCGGCGGACGCGCGCCGGTCAGTTTCGGCGACCTCGAAGTCGCCGACCGCTAGCCGGACTCCGTGCCGCCGTCCGGTAAAGAATTCCTGCCCCTGGCGGAGGAGCGCGTTCCGCACCGTGGCGGCCGCATCAATGGCCTGCTCGTCGCCGAACTGCCATGGCCGGGTGCTGCCGGTGTACTCGCCCGCCTGGCCGGCGTCACGCTGCTCGTGGTCGCCGGTTCCGCCATCCGGCAGCTGGGCGAACACCTTGCGCAGCGCAGTCTGGCCGAGCCGGCGCACTGCCTTCGGCGTGAGCTCGAGCTTGCCGTCGGTGCGCTGCAGGTAGCCCTGGCGCTCGAGCTCGCGCTCGATCTGGCGGAGCGCCTCCATGTCATCGACTGCCTGCCGGCCGAGGGCGCGGCGGATCGCTTCCTCGTCCACGTCGTCGAGCCGCGCGCCGGGGTAATCCTGGCGCAGCGCGTCGTCGAGTTCCGCGAGGTCGGCCAGCTCCGCCAGCGCCGAGGTTGCGTCGCTCAGGCCGAGCGGGTCTGTTCCGGTCATCCGCGGCTGCGGCCAGCCCTCGTCCATGTCCGGGCGCCGGGCGCGCAGCGAGTCGGCGAGCCGGGACATCTCCGACGCGAGGCCCGAGTCCTCGAGTGCCTGGGCCATCAGGCCCGCCAGCTCGTCGCGCTGAGAGTCGGTCAGCGAGTCAAGCAGCCGCTGCGCCGCTGACATCCGCCGCACCAGGGCATCGACGAGCTCCTCGAGGTTGGCTGGGGAGTCGGGGAACATGTCGCCGAAACGGCCCATGAAATTGTCGAAGTCCTGCTGCGTGTGCTCGCCGCGGGCGTCGGCGTCGAGCATCTCGTTGAGCGCGGCCATCATGTCCTTGACCCGCTGCAGTGCCGCCGGGTCAGGATCGGCCAGAGCCTGCCGCATGCCGCGGAACTGGCTGTCCAGCACTTCCCGGCGCAGCAGCGACTTGAGCTCCTCGAACGTCTGGCGTGCGGCTGCCGATTGCCAGTCGTAGTCCGCGAGCTGCCTGATGGCCTGCGCGGTATCGGAGGGAAGCGCATCGAGCTCGGCCTCGCGCAGCCGGGCTGAGTCATCGGGGTTCGGGAACAGCTCGGCCCGCTCCTGGCCGATGGCTGTGTCCAGAAGTGACCGGACCTGATCCAGGATCCCGTCGAGCCGGCCGCGGCTGCGGATCTCACGCTGTTGTTCCCGCACCCTGCGCAGGAGGTCGTCAAGCCCGCGGTGCCCGGGCAGCCCGCGCCGCAGCAAGTCGCGAAGCGCGCTGGCCGGGTCTGTGCCGTCCAGCACCGACTCGCCCATGGCGTCCACGGCGCCCCGGACATCGTAAGGCGGCTCAAGCGGATCAGGCCCGCCCGAGTACGGGCCATAGCGATAGCCACTCACGCGTGCTCACCTCCTTGCAGTTGTCGCGGCGCAGGTGTGCGGCCAGCCTCAGGTTCGGTACACCGCCCCGCCGTCGATCGAGTCCTTCGACAGCCGGCGCATGAGGTAGAGGCCCTCGAGGGCGAACTCCAGCGCGGCGGCCGCCTGGCCGAGCGATTCGCCGCCCCCCATCTTGAGCCGGTCCATGATCCGGGCCAGGCCGGGCACCTCGCCGATCCGGCGCAACAGGTCAGCGGCGGGAACGAGGTCGCCAGTCTCGACCGAGTTGCCGTCGGTGAACCGGGCCAGCAGTCCGGTGAGGTCGGCGTTGCCGAGCAGCGCCCGGAAGGTGTCGCTGGTGGCGCGCCGCAGCAGGTGGTCAAGCACCTCCTGCTCGCGGCCCTCCTCGCTCACCTCGAACTCCACCTTGCCGCGCAGCGTGCTGATCACGGCAGGCAGGTCGCAGACCCGGGCTACCGGCTCGTCCTCCCCGGTGATCGCGCCGCGCCGCACCGCGGACGCGGCCACCGCCTCGGCGGCCGCGATCGCGAACCGCGCCGAGACGCCGGACCGGGAATCGACGGCGGGCGACGCCCGGACCAGCCGGGTGAACCGCGCGATCACCTGCACCAGATGAGCCGGAACGACGGCGCCGGGGTCAGCGCCGTCCCACGCCAGCTGTGCTTCCTGGTCGATCAGTGCCAGTTCAGCGTCGAGCGAGAGCGGGTAGTGGGTGCGGATCTCCGCGCCGAACCTGTCCTTCAGCGGCGTGATAATGCGGCCCCGGTTGGTGTAGTCCTCCGGGTTCGCGCTGGCGACAAGAACAAGGTCGAGCGGCAGCCGCAGTGCGTAGCCGCGAACGCCGATGTCGCGCTCCTCCAGCACATTGAGCAGCGAGACCTGGATCCGCTCGGCCAGGTCGGGCAGCTCGTTGAGGCAGAAGATGCCCCGGTTGGTTCGTGGCAGCAGGCCGAAGTGGATCGTCTCCGGGTCGCCGAGCGTCCTGCCCTCAGCCACCTTTACCGGGTCGATGTCGCCGATCAGGTCGCCGACGCTGGTGTCCGGCGTCGCCAGCTTCTCTCCGTACCGGTCTGTGCGCGGCAGCCAGAGGACAGCCAGGTCGTCGCCCTGCTCGGCCAGCAGGCGCTGGCACCGGGCGCAGGCCGGCGCGTACGGGTGATCATTGATCTCACACCCGGCGACTACTGGCGTCCAGTCGTCAAGAAGGCCGGTCAGGGTCCTGATCAGCCGCGTCTTGCCCTGTCCGCGCTCGCCAAGCAGGATCACGTCGTGCCCCGCGATGATTGCGCGCTCCAGGTGCGGTAGCACGGTCTGGCCGAAGCCGATAATGCCAGGGAACGCGTCCTGGCGCCTGCGCATGCGGTCGAGCAGGTTATGGCGCAGCTCCTGCTTGACGGTGCGAAGCTGGTGCCCGCTGGCGCGGAGTTCGCGCAGCGTCGTGATGTCTGGCGGGGTCGAGACGGGCGGCTGGTCGGATGCTGGCTGATTGTGAGTCGTAGGCTGCACCATTCGACACTATGTCGAGGCTGCAGCGGTTTGCATCTCGGGAGGCGTGAATGGATGATCCCCGCCCGGCCCTGGCCGTGGATATCGGTGGCACCAAGCTGGCCGCCGGGCTTGTCGAGCCCGCCGGACGCGTCCTTTCCTGGGCTCAGGTGCCGACGCCGCGTGACCTGGATGCCGAGCAGCTGTGGCGCACGCTTGACACCCTGATCACCGGCGTGCTGCACGATGCGAACGTGACGCCGGCTGATCTGGCCGGCTGCGGGTGCGGCTGCGGCGGCCCGATGGCATGGCCCGCGGGGGTGGTATCGCCGCTGAACATTCCGGCCTGGCGTGACTTCCCGTTGCGCAGTCGCCTGGCCGACCGCCTCGACGGCATCCGGGTCCGGGTGCACAACGACGCGATCTGCCTGGTCGCTGCGGAGCACTGGCGCGGCGCTGGCCGCGGCCGCGACAACGTGCTCGGCATGGTTGTCTCCACCGGCGTCGGCGGCGGCCTGGTGCTGGATGGCCGGCTGGTCGAGGGCGCGTCCGGGAACGCCGGGCACATTGGCCACGTGGTCGTTGATCCCGACACCGGGCCGGAGTGCACGTGCGGGGGCCGCGGCTGCCTGGAGGCAATTGCGCGCGGCCCGGCACTTGTGACGTGGGCGCAGTCAGCGGGCTGGCGACCTGACCAGGAAGATGCAACGGCCAGGGAGCTGGCTGCCGACGCTGCGCTCGGCCATCCCGTCGGCCTGGACGCGATGCGCCGGGCCGGGCGGGCGCTCGGCGTCGCGATCGCGTCCGCGACCTGCCTGTGCGACCTGGAAGTAGTGTCGGTCGGCGGCGGCCTCTCCCAGGCCGGCCCGCTGCTGTTCGACCCGCTGGAGGAGGCCCTCCGTGCGCACGCGAGGCTCGGGTTCGCGCGCCAGGTCAGGGTGGTGCCGGCGGCGCTCGGCCAGAGCGCGGGCCTGGTGGGCGCGGCCGCGCTGATCTTTGCAGCGGACCGCTACTGGGCTGCCGGCTGAGTCGGCACGGGCGGTCGCGTGCGGCAACCGGTCTGCGAGGCGACACCGGGCTAGTGCGACAATCCTCGGCGTGAGCTCATCGGTGCCCGCAGTGCAGCGAGACGATCTGCCGGTGCAGCTGGCCGACATCGTGGCCGCTCGCGCTACGGTGCAGCCCGTGATCCGGCAGACGCCGCTGCTGGAATCGAGCGCGCTGTCTGCGATTGTCGGCGGCCCGGTCTACCTCAAGTGCGAGAATCTGCAGCGCGGCGGGTCATTCAAGGTCCGCGGCGCCTACGTGCGGATCGGCCGGCTGACCGCCGCCGAGCGCGCCCGCGGTGTAGTGGCGGCCAGTGCGGGCAATCACGCGCAGGGCGTCGCGCTCGCAGCAGGCGCACTTGGTGCCAGGGCCACGGTGGTCATGCCCGCCGCTGCGCCGCTGCCCAAGGTCGCCGCGACGCGGTCCTACGGCGCGGAAGTGGTCCTGCACGGGACAACCGTCGAGGATGCCCTGGCGATGGCGCGTGAGCTGGCGGAAGAGACCGGCTCGATCTTCATTCACCCGTTCGATCACCCGGACGTGATTGCCGGACAGGGCACGATCGGGCTAGAGATCGCTGAGCAGTGCCCGGAGGTGCGCACCATCGCCCTGCCGGTGGGCGGTGGCGGGCTTGCCGCCGGAGTCGCCGTCGCCGCCAGTGCGGTCCTGCCCGGCGTCCGGCTGCTCGGCGTGCAGGCGGAAGCGGTGGCGCCGGTGCCTGGCTCGCTCGCCGCGGGGCATCCGATCAGCGTGACGCCGTCGGCGACGATGGCGGACGGGATCGCGGTCGCCCGGCCGGGCGAGCTGACCATCGCGCTGCTGGCCGCCCTGCAGACTCGTGTCGTCACGGTGACCGAGGAGAACCTGTCCCGGGGGCTACTGCTCTGCCTGGAGCGGGCAAAGCAGGTGGTGGAGCCCGCCGGAGCGGCCGGGGTGGCAGCCATCCTGGAGCACGCCGCCCTGTTCGAGCCGCCGGCCGTGATCGTGCTCTCTGGCGGCAATATCGACCCGCTGCTGTTGTCCAAGGTTCTGCGGCATGGCCTGTCGGCGGCTGGCCGGTTCCTGGCGTTCCGGTGCAAGCTCCCCGACCGGCCAGGTGCGCTGGCAACCCTGCTGATGGAACTGGCCGAGCTCGGCGCGAACGTGCTTGACGTCGTGCACGAACGCGTCACCGCCGACCTGCGGGTCGATGAGGCGGAGGTCAACCTGCATCTGGAGACCAGGGGACCTGAGCACACCGAGTCGGTGATCAGCCAGTTGCGGCAGGCCGGCTACACGCTGCTGTTCGGGTGAGGCTGGTCACGTCAACTGCTGGCGTGTCCGCGCCGTCCGGATGCCGCTACCAGGTTTGGCTTGACCGCGCCTGCTGATCCAGCCAGCGCTGCCGGACCACGATGGTCCCGGCCAGCTTGTCATGGATGCACCGGGCTTGGCTGTCGAACATCGGCAGCCCCGTGTCGGCAAGCCAGAACAACGCGCCCGGAATGCTGAGCGGAATGGCCAGCAGCAGGCACACTGCCGGCCCCACCAGGAAGGTTACCGCGCGCAGGCCGGCCGCCCTGACTCCGATGGATGACCGGTCGGCGGTAGTGACGACGCGCATCCCCAGTACTCGCTTGCCGAGGGTGGCGCCCCAGGCCGCGTGCTGGACCCAGTAGTAGACCAGCGCGATACCGAACATGCTGATGAACCAGTACAGCAGCGCGTGCTCGGTCGCCGGGTCCTTCTGGATGCTTGCGATCGCTGCCTGCGCCGCCGGCGAGTAGAGGTCCGGGTAGCGGGCCAGGATGGCCTGCCAGTCGCGCCAGACCTGCGCCAGCGGAGACAGGAACAGCAGGACCGAGACAACGAAGATGATGAACCAGTCCAGGATCGAGGCGATCAGGCGCTCCCATGGCGCGGCGATCGCCGGTTCGCGGCGCGGTTGCCGCCGGTAGGTGCCGCGGGCATAGCCGGGCGTCCTAGCCGGGCTGTCCGTACCCGGGCTGTCCGTACCCGGGCTGTCCGTAGCCGGGCTGCCCGTTCTCAGGCTGCCCGTAGCCGGGCTGTCCCCACCGCTGCTGACCAGGGCCGAAGGACCGCTGGCCCGGCCGGTACGCAGGTGGCGCGCCGTAACGCGGCTGACCTGGGCGCGGTGGTGCGAGGTACGCCTGCGGAATTGAGCCGCCTGCTTCCAGGTACGGCGACGGCAGCGGCGGAGGCTGCTCCAGCGGCAGCCGACGCTGCTCCAGCGGCGTCGGCTCATCGGCCGAGGGCGACTGACCAGTCGCCGTTCCCTGCCCGGTTTCGTCCTGCTGCGTCATCGTGCCGATGGTCCCTTGTGTGACCGGCCGGGCCAAGCCGCGCGCTTCATCAGCGCGCGCGGTCGCCGTGGCTTCCCTGCCTGCTGGCCTGCCCTGGCTACCAGCCGCCTTACTGCCAGCTGCCTGCTGCCAGCCGCCTGCCCGCGGCGGCGCGGCTAGGTAGTCCTTCTTCACGACCACTGTATGCGCGGCCTTGTCATGCAAGCACTGCCTGCGCGGGTCCCAGGTTAGCCACAGCTCATTGACCAGCTCGAAGATGCCCCCGGCGAACGGTATCAGCGGCGCGAACGCATAGAGGGCCGCCCGGCCGCACGCCGGCCCGGCGCCGACGCGGGGATTGCCGTCGTCTCTGATGACCCTGGTGCCGAGCGCTCGCTTGCCGATGGTCTGACCCCACTGCCAGTGCTGGATCCAGTCGTACAGGAAGGTGACCAGGTAGAACGCCGAGCAAGAGGGGGAACAGCTTGCTGAACAAGTGCGACTCAGCGGTCGCCAGTGCGTTCTGGCGGCAGGGTTAGCGTTGAACTGCGCTCCGGCGGGTACTGGTTGGCGATTGCCTCCGCTGGGCGAATGAAGGTGCGCCACGGCGATATCCACAGCGGTGCGAAGATGACACCCACGATCAACCAGTCGAGGATGCGGGCGAGCAGCCGCCGCCACCACTCGGCCAGCGCGGGATTCTTGGCGCCATTGGACGGGCCCGAAGGCTGGTAGGCTGGCCGTAACCGGGGTGGTATGGCTGTGCGTACCCAGGGTTGTACGGCTGCGTGTACCCGGGGTTGTACGGCTGGCCGTAACCGGGCTGGCCGTAACCGGGGTTGTACGGCCGCTGCCCGTACCCCGGCTGGGGATAGCCGGAACCGTAGCCGGCCTGCGGATAGCTGGGGTAAGCCTGGCCGCCCGGCGCGCCGTAGCCGGTCGCGGCCTGACCGGGTGCACCGTAGCTAGAAGGTCCCGGACCGGGTGCACCGTATCCGGATGGTCCCGGACCGGGTGTGCCGTATCCGGATGGTCCCGGACCGGGTGCGCCGTATCCGGATGGTCCCGGACCGGGTGCGCCGTAGCCAGACGGGGTCTGGCAGGCCCCGCCAAAGCTCGGGGCCGGCTGGCCCGTCGCCTCACCGGGCTGCTCGCCTGGTGCTGCGGGGACATCCTGTGACTGATTCACCCGGTCATGATGCCCTAATAGCGAGGTCCCTGCATATAGCTGCCTGACGAGGTCGGTGCCGAGCGGAGCGGCCAGCGCAGCCTCAGAGGTTCCCCCGGCGCTCCTGCTCGCGCTCGATCGCCTCGAACAGCGCCTTGAAGTTGCCCTTACCAAAGCCCTGACAGCCGTGCCGCTCGATCAGCTCGAAGAACACGGTCGGGCGGTCCTGCACCGGCTTGGTGAAGATCTGCAGCAGGTAGCCGTCTTCGTCGCGGTCCGCGAGGATCCTCAGCTGGCGCAATTCGTCGAGCGGCACCCTGGTATCGCCGACCCACTCGCCCAGCGTGTCGTAATAGCTGTCCGGCGTACCCAGGAACTGGACACCCTGGGCCCGCATGCCCCGGACGGCGCCGACGATGTCGTCGGTAGCCAGGGCAATGTGCTGCACGCCCGGTCCCCCGTAGAACTCCAGGTACTCGTCAATCTGTGACTTCTTCTTGCCCACGGCGGGCTCGTTAATCGGGAACTTGACCTTGCGGCTGCCGTCCGCGACGACCTTGCTCATCAGCGCAGAGTATTCGGTGGCGATGTCGTCACCGACGAACTCCTTCATGTTCGTGAAGCCCATCACCTGGTGATAGAACTCCACCCACTCGTTCATCTGGCCGAGCTCGACGTTGCCTACGCAATGGTCGATCTCGGTGAAGAACGGCCCCGTCGGCTCGGCAGTCAGCGGGCTCGCCGCCACGTAACCTGGCAGGTACGGGCCTGCGTAGTCATTCCGCTCGACCAGCGTGTGCCGGGTGTCGCCGTAGGTGCCGATCACGGCGAGCACGACCTTGCCGTGCTCGTCCTCCACCGTCTCGGGCTCGTGGATGCTGCGCGCGCCGTGCGCGATCGCGTACTCCCAGGCAGCGGCTGCCGATGGCACCGAGATGGCCAGGTCAATGATCCCGTCGCCGTGCGCCGCCACGTGCGCGCCGAGCTCGGTGCCCGCGTGCACCGGCCCGCGGAGGACGAAGCGCGCGTTGCCGGATTCCAGCACGTAGGAAGCCTCATGGCGGCAGCCGTTCTCCGGGCCGCGGTAGGCGACGCAGCGCATGCCGAAGGCCGTGGAGTAGAAGTGCGCCGCCTGGCGGGCATTACCGACAGCGAACACTGCCGCATCCATCCCGTTGACCGGGAACTCGTCGGTCAGGGTCACCCGTGCGTGCACTGCCTCAGCGGTCATCAGCTCGCTCCCTCGGAACTTGTCGCTGGCTCTCAGGGCAGCATCGATCAGGCAGTCATGATGCGCAACCTCCTGCTCCTGAGCTAGTCAATCTGATCAGATCAGCCGCATATATGGAGCAGTACTTGTACAGTTTGTAGCGGAGGTGGCTGGCCATCATCGACGAGCTTGACGGGCGGCTGATCGAGTTGCTCACCGCGGAGCCGCGGGTCGGCGTGCTCGAGGCTTCCAGGCGGCTGCGTGTCGCGCGCGGAACGGTGCAGGCCCGGCTGGACCGGCTGCAGGCACGCGGCGTTATTACTGGCTACGGGCCGGACATCGAGCCAGCCGCGCTCGGCTATGGCGTGATGGCCTTCATCACCCTGGAGATCAGGCAGGCAGGCGGCCACGATCCGGTTGCCGAGCGGCTCGGAGCGATCGCGGAGGTGCTCGAGGCGCACACCATAACCGGGGCCGGCGACATGCTCTGCCGCGTGGTCGCACGGGGCAACGCCGACCTCCAGCGGGTGATCGATGCAATCGTCGAGCTTGACGGGGTCGTGCGCACCTCGACGGTCATCGTGCTCGACAGTCCGCTGCCGCACCGGGTGCTGCCGCTGGTCCGGGCCGCGGCCAGCGAGGGAAGCCCGGTAACCGCCACCTTTCACGGATCTGGTGCACGAGAATCGTGATAAGTCGGACGCTAACGTGCACCAGATTCGTGATATGTCGCTTGCATGACGCTCGTCACATGAGCGTGAGCCAGAAATCGAACGCCATGTCCGGTTGGACCGGCCCTGAGCGGGCCCGCCGACGACTTTGCACCCGTTGCGGCGCTTGGTCGGCAGCTTTTGTCCAACTATCGGAATATTGTCACTCACGCTGCGGGTGCAAAGTCACTTGGCGGGCTGGTTTGATCGCGCCGCCCGAGGCGCGCTCGGCGGCCTGACGGGCCGGGACTCGGCTGACGCCAGGGCTACGCCGTGGCCTGGGCTGGCGCGACGTTGGCGAGCTCGAGCGCCACGTCGAGCACAGCTTCCTTGAGCTCGGCCGTACTGGCCGCCCGGTCGTGGTAGTGCATGGAGCAGAAGCTGATGCTCATCAGGCACGAAGCTGCCCTGATCTGATCGCGCATCGGAGCGCCCGGCTCGGTTAGCAGGCCAACTAGCGTGTCCATCCGCTCCCTGAAGAGCTCGCCGCGCTCCTTGGCCGATGCCAGCGAGCTCACGGCGGCCTGATTCTGGTGCAGCAGCCGGAACACGGCGCTCCCGTTCACGACGATGTCCAGATAGCGGCGCACGATCTCGGTCCTGGTCTCGGGTGACCGCGGCTGATCCTTGGCCCAGGCGATCAGCTCATCGATCTCGGCCATGTAGTCCTCGACCAGGCTCCGGACGATGTCTTCCTTAGACTTGAAGTAGTAGTACAGCGCAGCCTTGGTCACGCCGAGCCGCTCGGCGATCTCCCGCAGGGAGGTCTTCTCGTAACCTTGCTCGGCGAATAGCTGCAGGGCGAGCTCGCGCAGCCGCGACCGTGTCTCGCGACCACGTTCGTGCCCGTCGCCGTGGACCTTCTCGTGCATGGCCTCGCTCGTCATTCGCTCCGCCGCCTATCGTTTAATCTACTTGACGGCCGGTTAGTAACCAGCTTAACCTGTTGCTTGGCAGGATGCTAGCCGGTCGGCAAGTAAGTTCAAAGCGCCGCACACGCTAGTGGTGTCGCCCGGGTGAGTAACGCCGCACACAGGATGAGTGCGATGGCTGCATGGAACGAGGAGCCTTCTTCATGACTGACAACCAGGCCGGGGCATTGGCAGCCAGCGACGCGCCTATGGGGCCGAAGCGCGAGATCCTGATAGTGCTGCCAGGCCTGCTGCTCACGCTCATCATCGCGATGCTTGACCAGCTGGTTGTCTCGACGGCACTGCCCCGGATCGTCGGTGACCTCGGTGGCCTGAACCACCTCGCCTGGGTCGTGACGGCCTACATCCTGGCATCGACCGTCACCACGCTGTTCTACGGCAAGCTCGGCGACATGTACGGCCGCAAGCGGTTCCTGATGATCGCGATCGTGCTGTTCCTGATCGGTTCCGCGCTATCTGGCCTGGCGCATTCGATGGACCAGCTCATCGCCTTCCGCGCCTTGCAGGGCCTTGGGGCAGGTGGCCTGATGGTCGGCGCCATCGCCACCATCGGCGACATGGTCTCGCCCCGCGAGCGCGGCCAGTACATGGGCTACATGATGGCCGCGATGATGGTGGCGATGATCGCCGGACCGCTGGTAGGCGGCTACATCACGCAGCACTGGTCGTGGCGCTGGATCTTCTACATCAACATGCCGATCGGCGGGGCGGCCCTGGTCTACCTGTGGGCTACCTTGCACCTCCCCCGCAAGCGGGTGGAGCACAAGATCGACTATCTGGGCGCGGCGGTCATCGCGATCTTCTCTACCGCCATCGTGCTGCTGACAAGCTGGGGCGGCAGCCAGTACGCCTGGGGCTCGTGGGAGATCCTGATGCTGGCAGGGATCAGCCTGGTCTCGCTGATCGCGTTCTTCTTCGTGGAGGCCCGCGCTGCGGAGCCGATGCTGCCGCTGCACGTCTTCACGAACCGGAATTTCTCGCTCGCCTCCGCGATGAGCCTGCTGCTGGGCATGGCCATGCTGGGCGCGCTGACGTTCCTGCCGCTCTACCAGCAGACTGTGCAGCACCTATCGCCCACCGACAGCGGCCTGATGCTGATTCCGCTCATGCTGGGCTCGACCGCGACCTCGCTGATCTCCGGCCAGGTCACTAGCAAGACCGGGCGCTACAAGATCCTTCCGATCGTCGGCTCGGTCATCATGACGGTCGCCATCTTCCTGCTCACCCATGTGGGCGTCGGCACCACAACGCTCACGACCGGGATCTACTTCGCCGTGCTCGGCATCGGCATGGGCTTCCTGATGCAGATCACGTCGCTGATCGCGCAGAACAGCGTGCCGCAGCGGGACATGGGCGTAGCCAGCAGCTCGCGGAGCTTCTTCCAGCAGATCGGCGGCTCGCTGGGCGTGTCCTTGTTCGCGGTTATCTTCTTCCGGAAGTTCTCCGACACGATGGCCTCGCGACTGCACACGCATGCAGCAGTTAAGGGCAGTGGCGCGAACCTGGACCCGGCGACGATCAACAACCTGCCGACCCTCGTCAAGGACGCCGCGTTCTACGGCATCAGCCACGCCATCTCGACCGTCTTCTGGTGGACGATCCCGGTGACGGTGGGAGTGTTCGTGCTGGCGCTGTTCGTCAAGGAGATCCCGCTGCGCAGCAAGATCGAGCCGACCCCGGAGCAGGTTCCGGCCGAGCCCGAGCTGGTGTCAGGCGCCTAGCGCGCCGCCCCACGGCGGCGGGTCTGGCTGCGCAGTCGCAGAAACGACGAAGCCGGCCTTCCACTGTGGTGGAGGCCGGCTTCGGACCGTAGTCAGCTCAGGAGCCGCTGTACGGGACGGCCTCGAGGATCTCGACGGTGGTGGCGCGGCCATTCGGCAGCGTGTAGGTGGCGGTCTCGCCTACCTTCTTGCCAGAGATCGCGCTGCCCAGTGGCGACTTCGGCGAGTAGACGTCGATCGGTGAGCCGACCTCCTCGCGGGATGCCAGCAGGAAGGTCACCTCGTCCTCATCGCGCTCAAACCTGATGGTCACCGTCATTCCGGGGCCCACCACTCCCTCGGTACGCGGCGCCTCGCCAACGCGAGAGGTTTCCAGTATCTGGGTCAGCTGCCGGATCCGGGCCTCCTGCATGCCCTGCTCGTCCTTGGCGGCGTGATAACCGCCGTTCTCCTTCAGGTCGCCCTCTTCCCGCGCAGCCTCGATCTTCTTCGCGATCTCGATCCGGCCGGGACCCGACAGATAGTCGAGCTCCGCCTTGAGCCGGTCGTACGCCTCCTGAGTGAGCCAGGTAAAGGTGTCGTCGCGAGTCTCGGTCACGGGTACTCCTCGGATGGATGCGGAGTTAGGGGTCCGCTAGGGCCTTGCGGGCCCATTAGGGGTAATCCTTCGAGGCTAACAAGGCTCCGCAAGTGCGTCGTACCTGTCAATGCCCCGGCCTAAACAAGTCAGGTCGAAACTGGGCAAATAAAGCCTCTGACCCGCGGCCGGGCATGCTTGAGTGGCACCGGGCGCCGCCGTTCCCTGGCAAAGTCACATCATGGCCCCGGCCGCCAGCCTGGCGGGCAGACTTTCCCGCAGGGTCATGTCTCGCCTGCCCGCGCATCGTCTGGAGAATGAGATGGATGATCATCCAGTTCTTGGCTATTTCGTATGGCTGCTGCTGATTGGCGCGGTTTTCGCCTGGGAAGGCCTCGCGCTGAGCGGCATCAGCGGCAGTGTGCCGACGCTGAGTGCCGCATTCCGGGCAATCATGCGCTATCCGCCTGGCCGCTGGGCGCTGTTCGCCCTGTGGCTCTGGCTCGGCTGGCACCTCTTCGTGCGCGGCTGGCACTTCCTGCTCCGCGCATGAACGGCCCGCACCGACGAGCAGCCTGGCCCGCTACCGGAGGCGTGCCGCGATGTCATCGCACCTGATCCGCTCCGACCTGGTGCCCATCCTGAGCGGCTACCTGATCCTCATGGTGGTCCTTGCTGTCGGGCTGTGGGGGCAACGCCGTCGGGTTGCAGGTGGCAAGCCCCTGACGAGACTGACCGGACGGCGCGACCGCGGCTGGCTGGCGCTGATCTTGCACGTCCTCACCGATGCGCTGGCCGGCTATCTCCTGCTCGCGGCCGTGGTGGTGCTGTACTACTACGGCGTTGCCAAGGTGGGCGGCAGCTTCCTGGACAGTGCGTTCACCGGGAGCGCGCTGCTGCTGGGGATCAGCCTGCCGGTGTTCTTCGCGGCCTCGTGGCTGACCGAGCGGCGGGAAACCCAGCGGCGGCAGGCGCGGCACGGGCAGGACCGGCCTGACGGTTGAGCCGCGAAGACCAGGCCTGCTGGGCCGCGCCCGGCCGGGAATGCGTCCGGCATGCTGCCGCGTTTGACGCTCTGGGTTCGCTGGAGCCCGGCCCGGCAGTCAGTCGACGCAGCAGCAGGTCGGAGCGGCAACCGGGGGCGCGGCAGCCATTCCCGGGCGCGGCAGTGGGGCGTCGCTGACAGCAGGCAGCCGTGCCCGCCCCTGCACGTGTCCCCGACTAGACGATCTTGAGGTGATCTCGGCGTGGTTTTCGCTCCTGACCAGAGCGCAGCCGGCAGCATGACCACCACCTGCCAGGACCAGCCAGGCGGCGAGCCGCTGCGGCTGATGGCCGTTCACGCCCATCCCGACGACGAGTCGAGCAAGGGTGCTGCCACCATGGCGAAGTACGTCAGGGACGGCGCGGAGGTCCTGGTGTGCACGCTGACCGGCGGGGAGCGGGGCGACATCCTGAACAAGGCGATGGAGCGGCCCGAGGTGCGGGCGAACCTGCCGATGATCCGCCGGGCCGAGATGGAGGCGGCACGGGAGATCCTGGGCGTGCAGCAGCGGTTCCTCGGCTTCACCGACTCCGGGCTGCCGGAGGGCGATCCGCTGCCGCCACTGCCAGACGGCTGCTTCGCGCTCGTTCCGCTGGCCGAGGCGGCACGGCCGCTGGTCCAGGCCGTCAGGGAGTTCCGGCCGCACGTCATGCTGACCTACGACGAGAACGGCGGCTACCCGCACCCCGATCACATCAAGACGCATCAGGTGGCGGTCGAGGCGTTCGAGGCGGCAGCCGACCCGGACCGGTATCCGGATGGCGGCGAGCCGTGGCAGCCGCTGAAGCTGTACTACTTCCTCACCTTCCACCGCGCCAAGCTGATGGCGCTGCACGCGGAGATGCTGCGCCGCGGCCAGGACTCGCCGTATGCGGACCGGATCGCCGAGTGGGTGAAAGAGGAGGAAGAGGAGATCGAGGCCGGGCGGCGCCCCCCGCACGAGATCACCACCCGGATTGAGTGCGGCGACTACTTCGAGATCCGTAACCAGGCCCTGATCGCGCACGCGACGCAGGTCGACCCGGAGGGCGGATGGTTCTCCGTTCCGGTCGATGCCCAGCGCGCGGCGTGGCCGACCGAGGACTATCATCTGGCCAGGTCACTGGTGGACTCCGGCCGGCTCGAGTACGACCTGTTCGCCGGCATCCGGGAGAGGGTGAGCGCGTGCTAGAACTCGCGGCGGCAGCAGCCAAGTCGCCGAGCGCCTGGGATGAACCAGGCACCCTCGGGTTCCTTGTCGTCTTCGGGATGGCGGTCGTCCTCTACTTCGTCTTCAGGTCCCTGGCCAAGCACTTGCGCAAGATCAACGAGGCCGCCCGGCTTGAGGCGATGAGCTCAGGCGCTGGGGCAGCGACCTTCGGGGCAACGGGCACCGGGGCGGCTGGCGATGGGGTACCTGGCACCGGGGAAACGGGCGCCGGGACTCAGGGCGCGGGGACTCAGCGCGCCGGGACCCAGGCTGGCGCGAACGGTCCCGAACGCGCGTAGCACGCTTCTGCATTTTGGGCCAGCACCCTGCGTTTGACGGCATGTCTGTCACTGATGCTTGCTAGGTTCCTGCCAGATAGTCCCGGCAATTGGCGGGGTGCGGTTTCATGCTCGCGATCCACGGAGTCTGGTCTGCTGGCCGGCTGCACGTCTGGGCGGAGGACTCCGATCGGCTCGGACTCCGCTCGCAGCCACGTCCGGCCAGGCACGCCTCGCGCCGAGCGCCCGCATCCGTTCGCGGCCAGCCCGGGCCCGCTGGCGGACGCGCTTGCCGAATTCGGCGAGCAGCTGGCCGACCTTGCTCGCAAGGCGACGGAGACCGATCTGCTTCTCTGGCTGCCATCGACGTCCGCCGGACCGCTGAGTTCGCCTCAGGCCGCGACCGCCGATGCGGCCATGGCTAGTTTGCCCGAGTCCGGTACGGCCGTGGACGAGCTTCAAGCCGGGAACGAGCACGTGTCACCGGCCGCCCCCCGCACCGCGCGGCCGGGCCGGGCCGCACTGCACCCGTGGGAGATCCCCGCAATCAGCTTTGATCCCGCGGGAGCGCTCGCGCTCCTCACCGCGATCGGGCAGCCCGGTGCTCGGTCCGAACGCGCCGTGCTGACGGACAGCCTCCAGTTCCTAGCGGCGCTTGCCTCGCTAGCGATTGACCTGACGGCGCGCGGCCGGGTCCTGCCCGGCCTGGACAAGTCCGATGGTGCCGGGCGCTCCGGCGACGTCGGCCGCTCCGACGACGTCGGCCGCCCCGAGGACGGCGGCCGGTCCGGAGATGCCAGCCACGTTGCCAGATGGCGGCCGGTGCTGGCCGGCGCCGATGCGCTGCGCGCGCGTGAGCTGACCCTGGCCTTGCCACCGCTCTGCCGGGCGACCAGCGCGGCTGGCGAGCCGTCCGGCCCGCTGGTTGCCGACGCGCTCGGCCTGCTGACGGACGCCGCGGTCCGTGCGGCGCTGGCCGCCGCACCGGGGTTCGCTGTCCTGCCCGCGCACCCGGCAGCTCCCCTGACCGACCGCTGGGCCGCGGCTCTGGCCGGCGCGGACGGCCAGTTCGCGGTGACCAGCGCTGAGATCGCGAAGGCTGCGCAGCTTGCCTTCGCGCTGTGGGCCTGGCAGGACGCGGCCCAGGAGCCGCCAGGGCCGGTGCGGACCTGCTTCCGGCTGATCGAGCCGGACCAGCCCAGTAGCCCGGTCGACCGAGACGACTCGACCGGGCGGGACGGACTCGACCGGGCGGGACGACTCGACCGGGCGGGACGCTGACGCAGCCTGGCGGGTCGAGTTCGCGCTGCAGTCGACCGATGACCCGAGCTTGCTGCTCCCGGCCGCGGACATCTGGTCCGGCGGCACGGCCGACGGCTGGGCCGCTGCCGGCATCGATTATCCCGAGGATGACCTGCTCGCCGGACTGGGACGGGCGTCGCGGCTGTTCCCCGAGATTGACCGCGAACTGCAAGACCCGGCGCCGATCGCTGTGGCGCTCGACACCAGGGCTGCGCTGCGCTTCCTGAAGGAGACCGGGCCGCTGCTGGCCAGCGCCGGCTTCGGCGTGCTGCTGCCGGACTGGGTGCGTCGGTCACGGCTGGGACTGAAGCTCACGACCCGGTCCAGGACCGCCGTCGCGCCTGGCTCTGTCACCGCGCCGAAGTTCGGCCTGGCAGACCTGGTCGACTTCCGCTACGAGCTGGCAATCGGCGACCAGACCCTGGCGCCGGACGAGCTAGCGGAGCTAGCCAGGCTGAAGGTTCCGCTCGTCCGCATCCGGGGCCAGTGGGTCGAGCTCGACGAACGGCACCTGACCGCGGCCCTGAAGTTCCTGGAGCGCCGTGGCTCGGGCGTCATGACCGCGGGCGACGCACTCCAGGCCGGGCTCGGCGAGAGCAGCGGGGACCTGCCGCTCACCGAGGTCGATGCCGACGGCTGGCTCGGCGACCTGCTCTCCGGCCAGGCGGAGCGCCGGCTCGAGCCGATGAGCACACCGGCCTCGTTCCACGGCACGCTGCGGCCCTATCAGGAACGCGGGCTGGCATGGCTGTCGTTCCTCGGAAATCTCGGCCTTGGAGCCGTGCTCGCCGACGACATGGGCCTCGGTAAGTCGCCGCAGACGCTGGCGCTGCTTCAGGCTGAGCGCGAGGCCGGGACCAGCTCTGGGCCGACGCTGCTGATCTGCCCGATGTCCCTGGTGGGGAACTGGCAGCGGGAAGCGGCCAAGTTCACCCCGGAGCTCACCGTGCACGTGCATCACGGCGCCGACCGGCTCGCCGGGCCTGAGCTGGCCGCAGCCCTCGGCGCTGCCGACCTCGTGATCACCACCTACGGCGTTGCGACCAGGGACCGCGTTGCGCTGGCACAGGTGCCCTGGGCGAGGGTGGTGTGCGATGAGGCACAGAACATCAAGAACGCCGCCACCCGGCAGGCTCAGGCGGTGCGCGCCATCCCGGCGGCCGCCAGGATCGCGCTCACCGGCACGCCGGTCGAGAACCGGCTGACCGAGCTGTGGTCGATCATGGAGTTCACTAGCCCCGGCCTGCTCGGCCCGGCGGAGAAGTTCCGGCGCAGGTTCGCGATCCCGATCGAGCGCAATTCTGACGCTGAGGCAACTGAGGGGCTCAAGCGGATCACCGGGCCGTTCATCCTGCGGCGGCTGAAGACAGACAAGAGCGTGATCGCCGACCTGCCGGACAAGCTCGAGATGAAGGTCTGGTGCAACCTCACGACCGAGCAGGCCTCGCTCTACCAGGCCACGGTGGACGACATGATGGCCAGGATCGAGGCGGCGGAGCCGGGCATCGAGCGGCGCGGGCTCGTGCTGGCCACGATGGCGAAACTCAAGCAGGTCTGCAATCACCCCGCGCACCTGCTCGGCGACGGCTCCAGGCTCGCTGGCCGCTCGGGCAAGCTCGCCCGGCTCGAGGAGATCTGCGATCAGATCATCGAGGCCGGCGACAAGGCACTCTGCTTTACTCAGTACGCCGAGTTCGGCCGGATGCTGGAGCCGTACCTGGCCGCCCGGCTTGGCTGCGCCGTGTTCTTCCTGCACGGCGGTACCACCAAGAAGCGGCGCGACGAGATGGTCAGCGCGTTCTCCGAAAGCGCCGGGCCGGCCGTGTTCCTGCTGTCGCTGAAGGCGGGCGGCACCGGCCTGAACCTGACTGCGGCCAGCCATGTCATTCACGTGGACCGGTGGTGGAACCCCGCGGTTGAGGACCAGGCGACCGACCGCGCGTTCCGGATCGGGCAGCGCCGCGACGTCCAGGTGCGCAAGTTCGTCTGCATCGGCACGGTTGAGGAGCGGATCGACCAGATGATCGAGGACAAGAAGGCGCTGGCCGAGACGATTATCGGGACCGGGGAGAGCTGGCTGACCGAGCTCTCTGTCGCAGACTTGCGCCAGGTCATCGAGCTCTCGCCGGAAGCGGTGTCCCAATGAGGCGAGCACAATGACGGAACCGTCCGAGGGGCCCTTCTATCCCGCGTCGCGGCCGCGCAAGGTCAGCGGCGGGATCAAGGCACGCAGTAAGCGCGGCCCGATCGGTGAGCAGTGGTGGTCACGCCGTTTCATCGACGTGCTCGAGTCGCTCGGGCTGAGTACCCGGCTGAGCCGCGGCCGGAACTATGCCCGTTCCGGTCAGGTGCTCAGCCTCAGCATCGGCACCGGTCACGTGACCGCGAAGGTGCAGGGATCGCGGGTCAAGCCGTACAGCGTCAAGCTGACTGTCGACCCGCTGACCACCCGGCAGTGGCGCCGGGTCGAGGAGGCGCTGGCCGCGCGCGCCATCTTCCGCGCCCGGCTGCTAGCCGGGGAGATGCCGGCCGAGATCGAGGAGGTATTCGCGGATTGCGGCACGCCGCTGTTCCCGCACTCGGCCCGCGATCTGGAGATGACCTGCTCCTGCCCGGACTGGGAAGTGCCGTGCAAGCACCTGGCCGCGGTGTGCTACGTGCTCGCCGAGGCGTTCGACGACGACCCGTTCGCGATGCTGGCCTGGCGTGGCAGGGGGCGTGACGAGCTGCTCGCCGCGTTGCGGCGGCTGGCTGGTGGCGGGCAGGCTGGCAGCGGCGGTCATGGGGGCAGGGGCGGTCAGGCGGGCAGTGTGGGCCCGGCCGGCAATAGCGCTTACGCCGGGCACCCGGTGATCGAGGTCACGGACAAGCCGCTGGCGGAGTGCACGGCCAGCTTCTGGTCCTCTCCGCTGAGCCAGGCACGGCTGCGCGCCCTGCCGCCGGCGACGGCCGCGCCGGCGGACCTGCTGTTGCGCAGCCTCGATCCACCCATGATCATGGCGGGCGGCATGGACCTGGTCACCCTCCTGCGGCCCGCATACCTGCTGATGGCTGGTGCCGGCGACGATGCGGCGGCCGCAGATTCGGCTGCGACATCGTCGTGACAGCGAACCCTGATTAGATGACGGGATGCTCATCAGGGACGCACATCCAGGCGACCTCCCCGCGATCGGAGATATCCGGGTCGCCGCTTACCTGGCCGACGGCTTCCTGTCGCCCGATTCTGGCTACGCGCCGAGACTGCGTGAGCTCGGCGCCGACGGTCTAGATCCGGTACTGGTCGCCCTGGATGACGGCGGCGCGCTCATCGGCACGGTCATGCTCCAGGTCTGGCCGCAGGGCGGCGAACTGGTGCGCGGCCCGGGCGAGGCTGAGATCCGGGCGCTCGCCGTCCGGCCCGAGGCTCGCGGCGCTGGCGTCGGCCGGGCTCTGCTTGCCGCCGTGACCGACCGGGCTGCCCTCCTCGGCATCCAGCACCTGCTGCTCCTGACCCAGCCGGAGATGAAGGCCGCGCAGCACCTGTACGGGAACGCAGGGTTCACGCGGCTGCCCGACCGCGACTGGTCGCCCGAGCCCGGTGTCAGCCTGCTGGCCTACGGACTGGTTCTCGCTCCCGGCGGGATCCCGGACGGCGCGTCCTGCGCTCGGGCAGGCCGGTTAGGGTTGTCCGAGGTCAGGTGAGGCGCCTGCGCAGTTCTGGCGCGTGTCAGGTAACACGAGGGAACGGTGGTGTGCCGTGGCGGATGCCCTGCCCGAAGTCCCGGTGGCCGGGGTGCCGGACGAGGCGTGGCTGCTGGATGTCCGGGAGGACGACGAATGGGCAGCCGGCCACGCCCCGGACGCCTGGCATATCCCGCTCGGCCAGCTCGGAGCTCGCGCTGGCGAGATACCGCAGGATGTTCAGGTCTACGTGATCTGCCGGTCGGGAGTCCGGTCGGCGCGGGCTACCCAGGCGCTCAACGGCGCGGGCTGGCAGGCCATCAACGTGGCGGGCGGCATGCAGGACTGGGCAGCGTCCCGGCGGCCCATGACCACCGATTCGGGCGCTGAACCCTTCGTCGCCTGACTACCGCCCTTGACCAGATCACGGCACGTTGACCCGACTTGGCTCATTTAGTGCGGTCGCAGGGCGGGGCTTCGCTGCAGTCGAGCGGTTTCGGGTGACTGGGCTGGCGCTGGTCAGGGAACTGTGCCGCAGCGACGACCGACGCTGACCCGGATCACCGCGCTGCGCCGCCCGACAGCGAACGCCAGCGGCACGCACGCGGAGTTCGACCGCAGGTAGAAACCACCGGGATATTCGGCCCCTGTTCCGGGACCAGCCGGGGTTCCGGGACTGGCCGGGCAGCCGGGGAACCGGAGCGTGCTAACTATCCCGACGTTCGCCCCCCAGGTAATGGCCGCCCGGTTCTGCCAGGCTTTTGGCACGGTGATCGTCACCGTCTGGTGCCCGGCCCGAATCCAGAGCCCGTGCTTCTGCCAGTAGCGCCACCATCCCTGGTGAACGGGGACAGTCGGCTGCAGGAAATCAGGGCCGAGCGAGATGACACCGAGCACGATCTTGCCGCCCGGGAAGGGGTCGTCGCCCCCCGGCAGCTGGCACCCGGCAGCGTGGGCTGCTACGGGCGGCTGAGTCGCCGGGCGCGATCCGTTAGCTGACGAGCCGGTGCTTGCGGTGCACGCGGCGACGAGAACCGCACCGGCTAGCGCCGTTGCCGGGCGCGGCCAACGACGGATGGCGGTCGCTGTAGCTAAATGCATATTGCGTCACCGTCTTTACCGTCCGCAGATAGGAGACACGGTCCTACCCTACGGCCTGGGTTTAGTGCGTAAATTCACTTGCCGCGAGCCAGGAACTTGCAGGTCAGCGCGATGAGCCAGCCGAAAATCATGATCGTGAACCAAGTCAGGTATCCCGCTCGGCCAGCTCGGAGCTCGCGCTGGCGAGATACCGCAGGATGTTCAGGTCTACGTGATCTGCCGGTCGGGAGTCCGGTCGGCGCGGGCTACCCAGGCGCTCAACGGCGCGGGCTGGCAGGCCATCAACGTGGCGGGCGGCATGCAGGACTGGGCAGCGTCCCGGCGGCCCATGACCACCGATTCGGGCGCTGAACCCTTCGTCGCCTGACTGCCGCCCTTGACCAGATCACGGCACGTTGACGCGAAGGACGTCCTGCTCGGTTAGCAGCTTGTCGAGCCTTGCCTGATCCACCCTGCTGACGACCTCAGTTTCCTCCTGCCTGTCGCGCACGCACTTGGCAAGCGTGAAGGCGGACGTGATGGTGTACAGCAGGCCCAGGGCCAGGAATGCGCGCAGCCAGTTGCCGAGCGGCAGGTAGGCGATGCCGATAGCCATCGCAGTCAGGGAGACGCCGAACGAGATCGACGCCTGGGCGTAGAACGCGGCCGTCGTGTGCGGCCTCAGCGGTGTGCTCATGGCCTGAGCATGCCGTCTGCGCTCGGGCTCCCGGATGAGCCCGACTACCTAATCGGCGTGAGCTGAACGACTCATTCTCACTGGGTCGCCAGGCGACCGCAGCCGCTCGCTAGGCCGAAGCAGGACCGTTCTTCGCAAGCTCGGCCGGGTCCAGGCCGTGACAGGTCCGGCAGCCGTCGGTCGGGTACAGCACGACGCCGCCAGTCGTACGCCCCACCAGGCCGAGCGCCTGGAAGATGTGAGTCCACACCGGGAACATGTGTCCCCACATCGACCCGTGCCCGGCTTCGAGCAGGATCGCGCCGATGTGATGTGTCCTCACGAATCGCTCGAATCTCGCGACGTGAATGGCCGTGGGAACGGTCAGCGCCTTTACCGCTCTCGGCAGGTCTGTCTTGCGGTTAATGCCCTGGTTGATGTAACCGCCGGCAATCCGCATGTAGAAATCAGACTCAGCCTGCCAGAGCATGCCAGCGTTGCCGACATTCGATACCACGACGACGATCTCGCCGGGGGACAGGTGACGACGGTACTGCCCGGCGCTGATGAACGCTGGCACTTCGCCCTGAGGGCTGGCCTTGATCGGGGCGGCGTCCAGCGCAGCGAACAAGATCACGAGCACGGCCAGCGACCAGCGCCGCCAGTGCACCCGCTTCGCCGGGCCGGGCTAGCCACAGGGCGACGGCCACGGCCAGGACCAGGTAGGCGAACACCATCAGCCGGAGCGGATAGGCATTGCGAGCCAGCGGCAGGTGAAAGAACGCCGCCCACGGCAGCACCGTACGTGCGCGTCCCTCCACGTAGAGCACAGGTCCGAGCGAGGCCACGACGATGATGACCAGCATGCAGGACAGGAGCCGGACTAGCCTGCTCTGCCAGTCGAAAACCGCCAGCATGACCACAAGCACCAGCAACGGGATGCCGACGTAGCAGGCCGCCGAGAGCCTGTCCGGCCCGGCAGCGGCGTGGGCGAGCAACCCCACTCCCAAGGTCCGGCCCCGCTGAGGTATCACCAGGCTGGCCAGATCCGTGCCAGACGACCGCAACTCCCTCGGCGGCTTGCTGACCAGCATGTCCGCCAGGTAGGGCACCGCCAGCGCGATCGCGATCAGGTAGGCAAAGCCGATGCATTTCCCGAGCCGGAGTATGACCGGCCGACTCAGGTGCGCGGCCAGCCCGTACCCGAGCGCGAGCGCCAGCGCGAGGATCGCTGTCATGTCCGCGAAGATTTCCGGGAACAGGTAGAACTGGAGCGCCAGCGTAGCGGCCGCCAGGATCACGAACGTGCGGTCACTGATTGCTCGCTGCCACCAGGCCACGATGAGGTAGCCCAGGATCGGCAGCAGCAGGCTGTAGGCCAGGTTCAGCTGACCCATCGCGCTGTGGTTCGTCTCGTAGGCCGAGAACCCGAACACCGCGCCCCCCGCCAGGGCGGCCCAGAACTTGCCGGTCAGCCGTCGGCACATGAGGAACGCGGCCCAGGCCGACAATGGAAGCGCGAGCGCAGCGAGCAAGTTGAACGACACCACCGGGCTTGCGGCGATAGTCAGCGGCGCGGCCAGCAGAGCCAGCGGCGGCATGGTCGTAACCCAGGCGAGAGAGTGGCCGGCCGGGGCCATGATCTCGTGGGAGTAGAGCGGGTTGATCCGGTTCCCGATCGCGTACGGCCACCAGCGCAGGCTCCACACGTTGATGCTCGGGTCCTGGCTCCTCTGGTGCAGCACCATCTCCGTGAGGTGGCTGACCACCGGCCGGAACGCGGTAGCTACCCAGACGACGAGGTAGATCAGGAACGCGATCCCGCCCTGCTGCACAGGCGACGTGAGTTGGCGAGAGGGAGTGGCTGACGATACCTTCTCGCGCTGATGAGCCTCGGCAAGCGCGCCGGATCTCCGGACCGCGTTCTGGCCGACCATGTTGAACACCATCGGGCAGTTAACTCTCCGCCGGGATACTCGTCGAAACCGCAACGTGGCATGACCGCCACGTACGGTCACCCCCGGATCGAGTCGCCGCGCGATCCGATCAGCTCGGCCAGGCCCTGGCCCGAATTAAGCAAGCTATCCGCCAGCCCGGGCGGCATGCTCAGCCGCTGCGCTCGGGCAGCGGGTACGTCAGGCCGATCATAGGTGCCAGATCCGCCAGCATCAGTTCGAACATAGGCGATGCATCGTCGAGCGCAAACTTCAGGTGGCCGAATACCTCCAGGCTGACTGTGCCGTAGAGCAGCACCCAGCAGCGCAGGAACGTCTCCAACGCGCCGAGCGGCAGGTCGGTGCCCGTTAGCTCGCGGTACCTGGCCAGCTGCTCGCGCAGTCCCGGCTGAATCTCGTCGTCGGCGGGGATGCTGAACGGCCGGCGTCGATAGAGGTCGCCAAACAGGTCGAGGAACACCTGGCCGAACTGGTAGCCGCAGTCAATGGTCGGGTCTCGGGCTATCTCGTGCAGGTACTCGAGGCCGGGCAGCGGACTGCCGAAGATCATGCTGAACTCCGGCACGTGCTCGAGCGTCCAGGCCCGGAACTCCCGGCAGCCGGCGATCATCTTGACGACCATGACCTCGGCCTGGGTCAGTGCTCCGTCGGATTTGTCGACGGCAGCGTCGACGGCGGCCCGGACATGACTGGCGAGCTCGGTGAAGATGTCGGCGACGACGTACCGGAGCAGCTCTTCATGACTGCTGAAGTACCGGTACAGCGCCGGTGCCGTCATGCCCATCTCACGGGCTATCGCGCGCAGCGAGACCGCGTCCGGGCCCTGCTCCACGAGCAGCCGCCGCGCTGTCTGGATGATCTCCTGGGTCGTGGCGGCCCGGACGCGATCGCGCCTGCTCGGCGCCTGAACCATGATCGTCATCCTCCTCCGCCCTCGGCCGGCCCCCCGAGTTACGGCCTGTTCCCACTCTAGAGCTTGACGTAGTTAACCGCGTATGCGAAGTTTACATCGTAAATTCTTAACAGCGTTAACCACAGCAATGATCGCTAACGAGTTTAGCCGGGGAGTTAGCCATGTTCGAGGCCTGGGGACGCATCATCTTCCGCCGCCGGCGGCTGGTACTGGCCGCCGCACTGATCGTCGTCGCGCTCGCTGCGGTCTGGGGCACCGGCGTGTTCGGCAAGCTCCAGTCAGCGGGGGGCTTCGTTCCCCCCGGCAGCCAGAGCCAGCAGGAGGCAGGCCTGGCGGTGAAGTCTTTCGGCCCTGGCGGCGGGGATGCGGTGCTGCTCTACACCAGCAGGAGCCAGACTGTCCGGTCACGCCGCTATCAGGCAGCGGTAACCGCCTCGCTCGCGCGACTGCCCCGCAGCAGGGTCACGTCCGTGCAGACCTACTGGTCCACTGGCTCGCCGGCGTTTATCAGCGCGAACGGCCGGGTCACCTATGCGCTGCTCGAACTCGCCGGAGGCGGCGACGCGGCCAAGATCAAGAGCTTCGACGCGATCCGGGGGGAGCTCTCCGCGCCCGGCCTGACAGTCCAGGCCGGCGGCCAGATCCCCACCGAGGCGGCGATCAACAAGGAGGTAACGAGCGACATCGGCCGGGCCGAGGGCATCTCGCTGCCAGTGCTGCTTGTGCTGCTCCTGGTCATCTTCGGCAGCCTGGCCGCCGCGAGCCTGCCGCTGGCCGTCGGCGGGATCGGCATCATCGGATCGTTCGCGGCGCTCCGGTTGCTGACGCTGGCGACCCCGGTCTCGATCTACTCCATCAACATCACCACGATCTTGGGCCTCGGCCTGGCTATCGACTACGGCCTGTTCATGGTCGGCAGGTTCCGCGAGGAACTTCGGCGCCAGCGCAGCGTGGAGGATGCGCTGGCCAGGACCGTGGCGACGGCCGGCCGTACGGTCGCGGTCTCCGGGGTTACCGTCGCGATGGCGCTGGCCAGCCTGCTGCTCTTCCCGGAGGTGTTCCTGCGCTCGATGGGCTACGGCGGCGTCGCCACCGTGCTCGTCGATATGCTCGCGGCGCTGACGGTGCTGCCCGCTCTCCTGGCGCTGCTCGGCCACCGGGTCAATGCACTCCGCATCCGCCGGTCACTGCGCCAGCCGGCAGCGGCTGCGGCTGCGGGGAGCGGGGCTGCCGCGACGGCGGCGGTGTTCCAAGAAACTGTGCTGCAAGAAACAGTGTCGCAAGACGCAGAGTCTGCCGGGGGCTGGTACCGGCTGGCCCGCAGCGTCATGCGCAGGCCCGCCGCCTACGGGCTGGTCATCGTGGTGTTGCTGCTGGCCCTGGGTTCTCCGGTGCTGCACATAAGCTGGGGCGGCACCGACGCGAGGGCGCTGCCGGCGACGGCTCCTGCCCGGCAGGTGACGCAGGCGCTGAGCCGCGACTTCCCCGGAAACGTCACTGCGCCGATCGAATCGCTCGTCCGGTTCAGCGGCCCGGTTGCTGGCTCGCCGGCCCGGCAGTCCGAGCTCTCGGCGTACGTCAGCACGCTCCGACGGGTATCGGGCGTGACCGGCGCGCGGCTCACCGGCATGAAGGGCGACACGGCCCGGATCGACGTCGGTTACCGGCCCGATCCGCTGTCCGCGCAGGCCCGCCAGATCGTGGAGCGGGTTCGGGGCATCGCACCGCCCTCGGGCGCGAGGGTGTACATCGGCGGCCAGTCCGCGCAGCTCGTCGACGAGCTGAGCAGCCTGTCGGCGACAGTGCCATGGATGGCCGTGGTGATGGCGGCCGCGACATTCGTGCTGCTGTTCCTGGCGTTCGGGTCGGTGGTGCTGCCGGCGAAGGCGATCGTGATGAACCTGCTCTCGCTGTCGGCCACTTTCGGTGTGGTGGTCTGGATCTTCCAGGAAGGTCACCTGTCCGGGCTGCTGAAGTTCGCGCCGACCGGGACCATCGACCCGACGATGCCGATACTGATGCTCGCGATCATCTTTGGCTTGTCGACGGACTACGAGGTCTTCCTGCTGTCCCGGATCCGGGAGCGCTACGACGTGACGGGGCGGAACGCCGAGGCAGTCGCCAGCGGCCTGCAGCGGACCGGCGGCGTGATCACCAGCGCGGCCCTGCTGCTGGTGATCGTCGTGGGCGCCTTCTCCGCCTCGGGCATCACCTTCATCAAGCTGATGGGGGTGGGAATGATCGTGGCCCTGATCGTGGACGCCTCCATCGTGCGGGTGATGCTCGTGCCGGCCACCATGCGGCTGCTCGGCCGGGCCAACTGGTGGGCCCCGGCGCCGCTGCGGCGCCTGTACGCCCGCTACGGCATCCGCGAACGCGATGAAGGCGCAGCGGCACCGGTCCGGCCAGCCGCGAACGTGCCCGCGGGATAATGCACTTCGAGCTATCGGAGGCCTACTGTGAAATACGTGAACCTTGGCTCAACCGGACTGCGGGTGTCCCGCGTCTGCCTCGGGATGATGAGCTTCGGCAACAACAGCGAGCGGGCCTGGGTGCTCGACGAGGACGCGGCCGAGCCGATCGTCAAGGCCGCGGTCGAGGGCGGCATCACCTTCTTCGACACCGCGGACACTTACTCGGGCGGGGCGAGCGAGGTGGCGACCGGCCGCCTGCTGCCCAGGTTCCTCACCCGGGATCAGTTCGTGCTGGCGACCAAGGTGTTCATGCCGATGGGCGAGGGCCAGAACGACCGCGGGCTGTCGCGGAAGCACATCCTGTCTGCCATCGACGCCTCACTGCGCAGGCTCGGCACTGACTACGTCGACCTCTACCAGATTCACCGGTGGGACTATCACACGCCGATCGAGGAGACCATGCAGTCGCTGCATGACGTCGTACGGGCCGGCAAGGCCCGCTACGTCGGCGCGAGCAGCATGCACGCCTGGCAGTTTGCCAAGGCGCAGTACACGGCCGACGCGCACAGCTGGACCAGGTTCGTCTCCATGCAGAACCACTACAACCTGGTGTACCGCGAAGAGGAGCGGGAGATGATCCCGCAGTGCATCGACCAGGGCGTCGGCGTCATCCCGTGGAGCCCGCTCGCCCGCGGCGTGCTGGCCGGGAACCGGACAAGGGACGGTGAGCGGCACACGGTCCGGTCCGGCAGCGATGCGTTTGGCGACACGCTGTACAGGGTCCCGGCCGACTTCGACGTGGTTGACCGGTGCATGGAGGTGGCCAGCGAACGCGGGGTCCCGTCCGCGCAGGTGGCGCTTGCCTGGCTGCTGCACAGGCCAGGCGTGACGGCGCCGATCGTCGGCGCCACTAAGCCTGGCCACCTGGACGACGCCCTCGCGGCCGAGAGCCTGTCGCTGTCAGCGGAGGAGATCGGGCGGCTGGAGGAGCGGTACGTTCCGCATCCCGTGCTCGGGCACATCTGACTGGGTGCCGGCGAGCAGCCGGTCCGGGCATTCTGGCGACGAGGCTGTGGTACGGGTCACTGCAGTGGCATGCTCAGCGGATGGGCTGGTAGCTGCCCGTTCCCGGCTTGCAGGGGTGAAGGAGAACTGATGGCTTTCCAGGGCTGGCCGGAGGAGGCCCTCGACTTCTACGACGGGCTGGAGGCCGACAACTCGCGCACGTACTGGCAGGCGCACAAGGATGTCTACGAGACCTGCGTCTACGAGCCGATGGCAGCACTGCTGGCAGAACTCGAGCCCGATCACGGCGAGACGAAGATCTACCGCCCGTATCGCGACCTGCGGTTCAGCCGGGACAAGACGCCCTACAAGACGGCCTGCGGCGCGCACGTCGGGGATGGATACGTGCAGTTCTCCGCGGCCGGGCTCGCGGCGGGCACGGGTATGTACGTCATGTCGGCCGGTCAGCTTGAGCTGTACCGCAGCGCGGTGGCAGCCGATTCCAGCGGCTCACAGCTTGAGGATGTCATCGGCGGGCTGGCTAAGCAGGGGATCGACGTGCACGGCCGCGATTCGCTCAAGAGCGCACCGCGCGGCTATCCCACTGATCATCCGCGGATCGAGCTGCTGCGGCACAAGGGGCTCGTGGCATGGAAGGAATGGCCGGTCGAGCCCTGGCTGGCGACTTCGGCGGCCAAGAAGGAAGTGGCGGACTTCCTGGTTGCCAGCCGGCCACTCAACGACTGGCTGACACGGCACGTCGGCCCGGCCGACGGCGCCCGTCAGTAGCGGCGGGCGTCGCCTGGCCCAGGCGGCTACTGCTTGGGAACCTCGGTCATCAGGTCGGCCGAGGTCTCCATCCCGGCGCGCCAGACCGACCTGGCGATGATCTTGTGTGGGTCCACCCGGCCCCGGTAGTGGCCAGCGATATCGGTGATCTCCTCGAGCAGGCCTTCCGACAGCGTGGTCGGCTGCAGTCCGAGAGCCAGGAACTGGTCGTTGCGCACGATCAGGTCGTTCTCGTCGGCCTCTAGCCGGGGGTTCGGCAGGTAAGCAATCTCGCTGCCGGTCATGTCGGCGATCATCTTGGCCAGGTCGAGCAGCCGGTGCGTCTCGGTGACCTGGTTGCGTACCAGCACCTTCGAACCAGCCTCGGGCGGGTTGTTGATCGCGATCTCGATGCACCGGACGGTGTCCCGGATGTGGATGAAGGCGCGGGTCTGGCCGCCGGTTCCGTGCACGGTGAGCGGGTGGCCGATCGCCGCCTGCATGAGGAACCGATTGAGCACGGTGCCGTAGTCGCCGTCGTAGTCGAAACGGTTGATCAGCCGCTCGTCGCGCGCCGTCTGCTCGGTCTGCGTGCCCCAGACGATGCCCTGGTGCAGGTCGGTGATCCGCAGCCGGTCGTTCTTGGCGTAGAAGGAGAACAGCAGCTGATCGAGGGTCTTGGTCAGGTGGTAGACCGAGCCGGGGTTGGCCGGGTGCAGGATCTCCCGCTCGAGCTCACCGTCCGGCGTCGGGACCTTGACGGCGAGGTAGCCCTCCGGGATGGGCGCACTGCCGGACCAGCCGTAGCCGTACACGCCCATCGTGCCGAGGTGCACGAGCGAGACGTCGAGGCCAGTCTCGACGAGCGCGGTCAGCAGGTTGTGCGTGCCGCGGACGTTGTTGTCGACGGTGTAGCGCTTGGTCTGCTGCGTCCGCATCGAGTACGGCGCGGCCCGCTGCTCGGCGAAGTGAACGATCGCCTCCGGGCGCAGCTCCAGCAGGAGCGCGACCAGCTTGTCGTACTCGGTGGCCAGATCCAGGTTCACATAGCCGACCTCGCGGCCCGAGACTTCCTTCCAGGCGCCGAGGCGCTCGCCGATGGGCCGGATCGGCGTAAGCGAGTCGACCTCGAGCTCAACGTCGATCTTGCGGCGGCTCAGGTTGTCGACGATGGTGATGTCATGACCACGATCGGACAGGTACAGCGACGTGGGCCAGCCACAGAATCCGTCGCCGCCGAGGACCAGAACGCGCATACGTGCTCCAAAGTTTGCTCTACTGCTCGAACAAGGCCCGGTGGTCCATGCCGCCGGCCGTCAGTCTGACCGTGAGAGCGAAGCCCTCAACGATGGCGTCCGTGGCAGTGTACCGGGCGATTTCAACCGTGATGGTCATTTCACTACCGCTATGTGAGGCGACTGACAGCGGAGTCTTGCACCTCTTCTCTACTGGCTGCTGGGCGGGGCCCCGACTTTGACGTTCCCTCCAGCATGACCCGCATGCGTCCGGCAGGCCAGCGCGAACAGCGGATTGCCAGCTAGCAACAGCGCTTCTGCAGGTGCAGATCAGCTTTCTTTACCGCAGACGGAGCGCGGGACGAGCCTGCCGGGCCAACGCGGCAGCCGTCAAGATAGCACCGCTGGCACGCGCAGCGCTGAGGCCCGGGCACGAGGAGCAGGATGGGAGTCATGGCAGAACGTCTTCGCGGTGAGACCAGCCCGTACTTGCTGCAGCATGCAGACAATCCGGTGGACTGGTGGCCGTGGGGCGACGAGGCGTTCACAGCGGCCGCCGCACGGGACGTCCCGGTGCTGCTGTCGGTCGGGTACTCGGCCTGCCACTGGTGTCACGTGATGGCGCACGAGTCGTTCGAGGACGAGCAGACGGCCGCGATCATGAACGAGCATCTGGTCGCCATCAAGGTCGACCGCGAGGAACGGCCTGACGTCGACAGCGTGTACATGACTGCCACCCAGGCGATGACGGGGCAGGGCGGCTGGCCGATGACCGTCTTCATGACGCCCGACCGGGAGCCGTTCTTCTGCGGCACCTACTTTCCGCGCGCACAGTTCCAGCGCCTGGTGCTCGGCGTGGCAGGGGCCTGGAAGGAAAGCCGGAGCGAGGTGCGCACGCAGGCGAGCCAGATCGCGGCCACGCTGGCAGAGCGGGCGGCCGCCTCGCTTGCTCCGCCGGCGGCCGCCAGCGACCAGCAGACCGATCTCGTGAGCATGCTCGACGAAGTCTGCCGGTCGGCGGTGGCTGTTCTGACCGGCGAGTTCGATGCGAGCCGGGGCGGGTTCGGCCGGGCGCCGAAATTCCCGCCGTCGATGGTGCTGGAGTTCCTGCTCCGGCACTCCGAGCGGACGACCGGGCCGGAGGCGGACCAGGCGCTGGCCATGGCCGAGGCTACGGCCGCAGCCATGGCCAGGGGCGGCATGTACGACCAGCTAGCTGGCGGCTTCGCCCGCTACAGCGTCGACGCGGACTGGGTCGTCCCGCACTTCGAGAAGATGCTGTACGACAACGCGCTGCTGGCCCGCGCGTACGCGCACCTGTGGCGCCGGACCGGCAGCGCGCTGGCGCGCCGCGTCGCGGAGGAGACCTGCGACTGGCTGATAGCCGAGCTCGGGACGTCCGAAGGCGGCTTCGCGGCCGCACTCGATGCCGACAGCGACGGCGCCGAGGGAGCGTTCTACGTCTGGACGCCTGCGGAGCTGACGGCTGCGCTCGGAGCTGAGGATGGCCGCTTTGCCGCTGGCGTCTTCGGGGTGACCGCCACCGGCACCTTTGAGCACGGCGCCTCCGTGCTGCAGCTTCGCGCGGACCCGGCCGGCCATGAGAGGTTCGCCACAGTGCGGTCCCGCCTGCTGGCTGCGCGGGCCCGGCGGTCCAGGCCGGGCCGGGACGACAAGGTGGTGGCCGCGTGGAACGGCCTGGCGACCGCAGCCCTGGCTGACGCGGGACTGCTCTTCGGGCGGCCAGATCTCATCGCGGCGGCCACGGCAGCTGCCGACCTTGTGGTCCGGGTTCACCTGAGCGCGGGCCGGCTCGCGCGTACGTCCTCCGGCGGCCGGACGTCAGGCACGGCCGGCGTGCTGGAGGACTACGGCTGCGTGGCTGCGGGCCTGATCGCGCTGGGAGGGGCGACGGCCGCGGACGGACCCGGCGGCCCGGCCGACGGCCGCGAACCGACGGCTGGACCCGGCGCCGGCTGGGTCGCAGTGGCCGGCGAGCTGCTCGAGACAGCGCTGGCCCGGTTCGGCACTGGAACAGGCGGCTTCTACGACACAGCCGACGACGGCGAGCGGCTTATTTACCGGCCGTCCGATGTCGCTGACGGCCCCAGCCCGTCCGGCACATTCGCAGTTGCCGATGCGCTGCTGAGTTACTCGGCGCTGACCGGCTCGGTTCGCCACCGCGATGCGGCGATCGCAGCCTTGTCCAGCCTGCCTGACCTGGCGGCCAGGTTCCCGCGCGCGGCCGGCTGGGGGCTGGCCACGGCCGAGGCCGTGCTGTCCGGACCGGTGGAGATCGCGATCGCGGGCCCGGCGACGGCGCAGCGGGCCGAACTTCACCAGGTGGCCCTGTTCGCCGCGCCGCCCGGAGCGGTCATCGCGGTCGGCCTAGGCACCGCGGATGGGGACGGCAGTGGTGGCGGGGCACAGATTCCGCTGCTCGCCGGGAAGGGCCCGGTGGATGGCCACGCGGCTGCCTACGTGTGCCGGAACTTCAGTTGCCAGGCGCCGGTCACCGAGCCGGACCAGTTGCGTTCCGCCCTGCGCTGACCGGCTGGCCCGTTTCCCGCTATTCGCGGTGCCGTTTACCAATCGTCATACAGAAGTTTGCCAAGGGTTCGCCTTGTAGACAGCCCGGTCAGAATTCCTTGTATCAGCATAGGATTTTGCCGAGTGTGGACGGATCCACTGTGCAGGTGCATCGTGGGACGATGGCTTGGCCATGCCGGGCTTGAGGCACCGGCCGAGCAAGGATCAGGCGACAGAAGGGTGGGACTGGTGCGCGACGGAACCCGCCGCCTGCGCGCCGCCCTCTGGATAGCCGTCGTGCTGGGTGTCGTGGCGGCGTTCTCGCCGAGGGTGGTCGTTCCGCTGTTGCCGCGGACCGCAACGGCCGCTCACGGTGCGACCGGAGGGACGGCAGCCATCGGCCAGCTGGCCGGCGGCGGCACGACTGCGTCCGCCGGATCGCCTCAGGCACTTGCAAGCAGCAGCGCCGAGGCTCTGCGCCGCTACGCCGCAGTACTCAGTGACATCGGGAAGGAGCCGTCCTCAGCGTCGCCGAACGCGGTCGCCCAGGCTACGGCCGCCCGCGAGCATGCCGGCCAGACCGAGGTGACCGCGGCCCAGAAGGCCGGCGTCTTCCTGCCCGGGCAGAGCGGCTCGGCAACCTCGGCCGTGCGCGCCGGCAAGCTGTCGGACAACATCGCGGGCGCGCATGTCCGGCCGCTCCGCACGCTGCGCGCGGCTGATCTGCTGGTGGTCGCGCCGTCGTCGCTGCCCGTCGCCTCAATGTCCGCCATCCGCAAGCTGCGAGGCGTGACTGCCGCGAACTGGCTCGACGCTGCCCGGATCAAGGTGAACGGCGGATTCGTCGCCGTGCTCGGCGTTAACCCGTCGACCTTCCGCGAGTTCGCGGCGAAGCCGACCGCCAAGTCGACTGTGCTCTGGCAGAACGTGGCCGACGGCGGCATCGCCGTCTCCTATCTGATGGGCGAGCAGGAAAAGCTCCCGGTCGGCGGGGCCGTTGAGGTCGCGGGCGCGCGCACGGAGGAGCTTGCGGTCGCAGGCTTCGGCACGGTCGGCATCAGCGGCGTCGACGCCGTCGTGTCCGACGCGGTGGCCAGTTCGCTCGGCATGCCTGCCAGGAACGCGATTGTCATCAGCGCCCCGCACGCCACCCTGCGCACGCTGATCCCGCAGATCAGGCAAGCGCTGCCGAAGGATGCTTCCGTCGCGCCGCTGGTAGGCCAGGCGCCTGCCCGCGGGCTACCGGTGACGCAGGGTTCGGCTGGCGCGATCGGCCTCAACGCCGGCAACGGGCCGGGACTCACGGTCACGCAGATCAGGGCGTTCCTGACCGCGGCGCTGAGCAGGGTCGGCAAGCGGTATGTGTGGGGCGGTGCCGGGCCTAATGTGTTCGACTGCTCGGGCCTGGTCCAGTGGTCCATGCGCCAGGCGGGCATCATCATGCCGCGCGTCGCGGTCAATCAGGCGCAGACTGGCCCGCGCATTCCGCTGTCCGAGCTCGAGCCGGGCGACCTGCTCTTTTACCACACCGACCCGACGGCGCCGACATACATCTCGCACGTCGCGATCTACCTCGGCAGGGGACTGATGCTGCAGGCGCCGGAGCCCGGCGAAGACGTCGAGGTCGTGCCGGCCATCTTCGGCGGCGGGTTCGCCGGCGCGGTCGCGGTCTTCCCGCGGGTCGCCGCAGCCGTGGCCGCCGAGACCCCCGCCTGAGCCCGGCAACCGGCCGAGCTCCTGACGATCCACCCTCGGATACCGCCGGCGGGCCGACGGATGCCTGATGGGGCGTGACTGGACATCTGACGCCGCTCTTGGGGCCGCAATGCGACATGAGGCCCTATCCGATGACCGTCGCGGCGGTCTCGCGTTGTCTTCCTTGCGCGTGAGCGACAACAGTGTAATCATAATTACATGACTACTTCGTCTGAGGGCACCGGGGCTGGCTCCGCCTCGGCTGAGGAAGCGCTGCGCGGCTGGTTTACCGGCCGTCTCCCGGCTGACTGGTTCACCGCGGCGCCGGAGATCAACGTCGACCGCGAGGAGATCACGATCGTCGGCAAGCTCGCCGACACTGAGGGAGCGGCCGACGCGACTGCTGCCGAGGCTGCTTCGGCGGCTGATGGCCGCAGCCGCCGGTTCCGCGAGGAAACCCGCGACCACCGGATCGAGATCGCGCGCGAGGCCGAGCACAAGTTCGGCCGGAAGGTTTCGTGGGGAGTTGAATGCAACGGCCGCAGGGTGATGTTCACCACGTTTTCCGTTCCGGTTATGACGCGGCTACGGCAGTCCGAGCGGCAGGTTCTGGACACCCTCGTGGATGCCGGCGTGGCCCGCAGCCGCAGCGACGCGCTCGCCTGGAGCGTGCGCCTCGTGGGCGAGCACTCCGGCACCTGGCTGGCCGATCTGAGGACCGCGCTGCGCAAGGTTGAGCAGGTCAGAGCCGAGGGACCTGGCTAAACGGCCCGCAGGGGGTGGCCAGCGCGGGCGCCTCAGCGGGCGTCCGCGCCGCATCACCCCCGCTACCACGGGAACGCAGCCGACCCCATGACTGCAGCCCGTAAGTTTGCCGGGGGGCGTGCGGCCACGTTTCCGGCGTGAAAGATTGTCGTTAACTGCGGTTATCACGACAGTTCTTTCGGAAGGCTTCCGCCAAACCGGCCCGAATTGAATCGGTCAAGCCGGGGTACACTCCCAAAATCCCGGCTCTCAGGGCCTCGCGGCCGCGTGCCTGCCGGGGTTCTCGCAGCGGAGCTACCGCGAAGCCTTGAGGAGGACCAGTCGTGGCGTCTGAGGTCAATACGGCGTCGATGGGCGACCTTGAGGCAGTCCTGGATGAGGCGCGGCTGAAGAACCCCCATGTGCGCGAGTACGTGCGGCACTGGGCGGAAATCACCGGAGCTGACCGCGTCGAGGTGATCGGCGCATCCGACGACGAGCGGCTCATCAGCGAATCACTCGCAGCCGGCGAGATCGTGCCGGCCGGCGATGAGCGCTACTACTCGCGCAGTTACATCAAGGACACCGCTCGCTCTGAGGAGCGGACGATCGTCGCGACCGCCAACCCGGCCGACAAGGGCGTCTATAACAACTGGCGGCCGTCGGCCGAGATGCGTCCGATGGTCACCGGGCTGATGCGCGGTGCCTCGGCTGGCAAGACCATGTACGTCATCCCGTACCTGATGGCGCCGCCTGGTTCCCCCCTCGAGCTGTACGCCGTCGGAGTCGAGCTCACCGATCACCGGACCGTCGCGCTGCACATGATCCGCATGGCGCGATGCGGGGTCGAGTACGTCAACAACCTCGCCGACCCTGACAAGTTCGTCCGCGGCGTGCATGTGACCGGCGACCTGGAGAATCTTGGCCAGGGCACGCCGGATGACAAGCGGTACTTCGTGACCCTGGCCGACGAGCGGACCATCCTGCATTTCGGCTCGTCCTACGGCGGTAATGCGCTGCTAGGAAAGATCGCGCACGGCCTGCGGCAGGCGGCCTACGACGGCTGGGCCTCGGGCGAGTTCCTGTCCGAGCAGTTCATGCTCATCGGCATTACCGACAAGGAGACGGGCCGCACCTGGCACATCTGCGGCGGATTCCCCAGCGCATCCGGCAAGACCAACCTGGCCATGATGCTCGCGCCTGACGGCCTTGGGGACCGCTACCACGTCTGGTTCTACGGCGACGACATCGCGTGGCTCCGGGTCGACCCCGAGGACGGCAAGATCTACGCGATCAACCCTGAATTCGGGGTCTTCGGAGTTGCCAAGGACACCAACGAGGTGACCAACCCCACTGCGCTGCGATCCGTGGGTCCCGGCACCCGCGTGCTGTTCACCAACGTCGCCTGCAACGAGAACACCGGCGAGGTGTGGTGGGAGGGCCGGACGCCGCAGCCGCCCGCTGACGTCACCGGCTGGCGGGACTGGACCGGCCAGCTGGTCTCAGAGCGAGCCGAGGCTGACAAGGGCAAGCCATGGGCGCATCCCAACAGCCGCTTCACCACCTCGCTGACCAACGTGCCCAATATCGCGCCGGACTTCGAGAACCGGAAGGGCGTCCCGATCGACGCCATCATCTTCGGCGGCCGCACGCGCGACCGTGAGCCGCTGATCCGCGCGATCACTGACCTGGCCGAGGGGGTTTACGACGGGCTCACGCTCGGCGCGGAGGCAACGTTCGCGGCCGAGGGAGTGGACGGCCAGCTGCGGTACGACCCGATGTCGATGCGGCCGTTCATGTCGTACCCCGAGGGCGCTTACGCCGCGCACTGGCTCCGCATCCTCGGCGAGGCCACCGTCAAGCCGATCTTCGCTCACGTCAACTGGTTCCAGCGCGACCCGGACGACGGTCACTTCCTGTGGCCCGGTTACCGCCAGAACCTCCGGCCGCTGCTGTGGCTGATGCAGCTCAAGGACGGCGAGGTGCAGGGCGTCCAGACGCCGGTGGGCATCGTCCCGGCCGCCGGGGAACTCGACCTGGAGGGCGTGGTCATCAAGCCGGCGGACCTCGCCAAGATCCTCAGCATCGACACCGAGCGCTGGGTTGTGGAGATGGCCCACCGCGAGCAGCTCCTCGCCCAGTTCGACGGCCTGCCGGAGGAGATCTGGGAGGCGCACCGCCGGGTCGCTGCGGCACTCGCAGCGGCGCGCAAGGGCTAGCGCACCCACGGGGGGCTCCGCCCCCCGTGTACCCCCCGAAACACACCCGCCAGCCGGGGGGCTCCGCCCCCCGTGTACCCCCCGAAACACACCCGCCAGCCGGGGGGCTCCGCCCCCCGTGTACCCCCCGAAACACACCCGCCAGCCGGGGGGCTCCGCCCCCCGTGTACCCCCCGAAACACACCCGCCAGCCGGGGAGCCGCCCCCCGTGTACCCCGAAGGACAAGACCATCCAACTGCACTCCGCCAATGAGGGCCCGGCAAAGGCCACGTAACAGGCTGGCCAAACCACCAGCGTGGGGGGTGTCAATTCCCGCCAGGCCGATGTTAACGTTCCGTTATGGGGGCACTACGTTGCGTCGATGGTTCCGTGCTGTCTGTGCAGGCCGTGACCTGCCAGGACAGGGCCGGGCAACCGTATGAGATCACGCTCAACCTGACCAGGGACTCGAGGCCGTTCGCAGCCGTGGGCCAGCGCTGTGGCTACCAGCTGTCCCAGCTAGCGGCACGGATCTCCGCCGCCCGGCTCGATCCCGAGCAGGCCGCCGCCTGGCCGGACCCGGACGACCGCTTCCCCACTACCAGCGGCAGCCCGGATAGCGGCTGCCTGCCGGGCGACCACGAGTACTTCACGCTGCGCTCCCGCGACCGGGGAGACCCGCCCGGCGCCGGCGAGCTGCGCTGCGTGCTGCGGTCCAGCGCGCTGTGGCTCGGCGAGTGCATGGGTACCGGTTCGCGCCCGCAGCCGGGGCACTGGCCAGCCGGGCAGCACGTACCAGTGCGGCACGCGCCGGGGCAGCACGTTCCAGGACAGCACATGCCGGGACAGCACATTCCGGCACAGCACGTGGCTGGGCAGTACCTGCCCGGCCAGCACCTGCCAGGGCAGGCGGCGGCGGGGCAGCGGGCCTGGCCGTCGCGGCACCCGGCCGGCGGTCACGGCCGGTGGCAGGTCACCAGGAGGGCGGTGATCGAGGCGTGGGGGGCCGACGGTACCGGCGTGCGTGCTGTCCTGACTTCGGCAGAACTGGTGGCATTCTTGGATACGGTTCTTACGGAGCCAGAAGGTGCTGAGCCAGCACGGGCTGCTGGTAGTTCAGCCAACGGGGTCTCGGGTTTCTCGGCCGCGGCTGTCTCGGTCGGGTCACTCTCGACTGAGCGCGTCTCGGTTGAGGGCGTCCCGACCAGCCCCCAGCCAGCCGGGAAGCGGTCAGGTGACATGCCGCCGTCGCGGCAGCGAGGAAGGATGCCGGATGGGATTGCGCGGCCTCGCCTACCGGCTCTACGAGCGCAGGCTCGAGGCGACTCTGACGCCGCAGGCGATACCTCGTCACGTCGGGGTGATGTGCGACGGTAACCGGAGATGGGCGAGGTCTGCCGGACTCGCCGACGTCAGCAGCGGGCACCAGGCTGGTGCTGACAAGATCTTCGAGCTGCTCGAGTGGTGCCAGGAAACGGGGGTCGAGGTCGTAACTCTCTGGCTGCTGTCGACCGACAACCTGGCCAGGAAGCCAGACGAGCTCGATCCGCTGCTGCGCATCATCGAGGGCACGGTCCGGGACCTGGTCGCCCAGCAGTACCACGTGAAGCCGGTCGGCGCGCTCGATCTGCTCCCGGCCGACACCGCCGAGGTCCTCAAGGACGCCGGCGAGGCCACGGCCGGGCGCGGCGGCCTGCTCGTGAATGTCGCCGTCGGTTACGGCGGGCGCCGCGAGATCGCCGACGCGGTCAGGTCGCTGCTCCACGATCACGCCACCAGGGGCACCAGCATCGAGGAGCTGGCCGAGATCCTCGATGTCGAGCACATTGCCGAGCACTTGTACACGGCCGGCCAGCCCGATCCCGACCTGGTCATCCGGACCTCCGGCGAGCAGCGGCTCGGCGGCTTCCTGCTGTGGCAGAGCGCACACTCGGAGTTCTACTTCTGCGATGCCTTCTGGCCGGCTTTCCGCCGGGTTGACTTCCTCCGCGCACTGCGGTCCTACGGTGAGCGGAACCGCCGGTTTGGTGCCTGACCACCTGTCGCGCGGCTGCGCCGCACCGTTTCGGCGCCCCTGCCGGTCATGAACAGCTCGTTACGGTACTTCCGTGGGTCGGTTCCCTTAGGTACGGTCTGAGGTGACGGGCGGTGCCTAGCCGCCCGCCGGGAAGGCCCTTGAGATCCTCGAGCTTCGCGTCCTGATGCGCAGGCGAGATGACCGAAGGGCCGGGTTCGCGGCCCTTCGGTGGCCGGACCCGGTCCCTCCGACACGTCTGTGTCCGACCGCGGCGCCCGCCCGGCGCCCAGGGGAGAGCGAGTGGCCACATCCTCAGCACGCCGATCTACATCCGACCCGCAGGCAGCCGCATGTGCAGCACCTGCCCAGCCAGGTTCCGCCGCGCCGGACTCCGTCCGGCAGGTCTCCGCTCCCATTAAGGGCAGCCGACGGGCGGATTTCGTCAGCACCAGCCAGCCGCGCCGTACCTACGTACTGGACACCAGCGTCCTGCTGGCTGACCCCGCGGCCGTCGGCAGGTTCGCCGAGCACCGCGTGGTGCTTCCGATCGTTGTCATTACCGAGCTAGAGGCCAAGCGCCACCATCCAGAGCTCGGGTACTTCGCCCGTCAGGCACTCCGTTACCTCGATGATCTTCGGGTCGAGTACGGCCGCCTGGACGCCGACTTGCCGGTCGGCGACACCGGCGGCAGCGTCCGGGTCGAGCTGAACCACTCCGACCCGTCGGTGCTGCCCGCTGGCTTCCGGCTAGGTGACAACGACACCAGGATCTTGTCCGTCGCGTGCAGCCTGGCTGCCGAGGGCGAGAGCGTCATCCTGGTCAGCAAGGACCTGCCCTTGCGGGTCAAGGCTGCAGCGGTAGGGCTGACGGCGCAGGAGTACCGGGCGGAGCTGCCGCCGGACTCCGGCTGGACCGGCATGGCGGAGCTCGACGTGACGGCCGCTGAGATCGACGAACTCTATGAGAACGGCCACCTGGACCTGGCCGCGGCGCGCGACCTGCCCTGTCACACCGGCCTGGTCCTGATCTCTGGCGTGGCGGGCGCAGGCAGCGCCCTTGGCCGGGTGCTGCCGGACAAGTCGGTGAAGCTCGTGCGCGGCGACCGGGAGGCCTTCGGGCTGCGCGGTCGTAGCGCTGAGCAGCGGATTGCTCTTGACCTGCTGCTGGACAACGAGGTTGGGATCGTCTCGCTCGGCGGCCGGGCGGGCACGGGCAAGTCGGCCCTGGCCTTGTGCGCCGGCCTTGAGGCCGTCATGGAGCGGCGCCAGCACCGCAAGCTGGTGGTGTTCAGGCCGCTGTATGCGGTCGGCGGCCAGGATCTCGGGTACCTGCCGGGGTCGGAAGCCGACAAGATGAACCCCTGGGCGCAGGCGGTGTTCGACACGCTGTCAGCAGTGACGTCGCAGGCCGTCATTGAGGAGGTGCTCGACAGGGACATGCTGGAGGTGCTGCCGCTGACCCACATTCGCGGCCGGTCACTGCATGACTCCTTCGTCGTCGTCGATGAGGCCCAGTCACTGGAGCGAGGCGTGCTGCTGACCGTGCTGTCCAGGATCGGCGCTGGCTCCCGGGTGGTGCTGACGCACGACATAGCCCAGCGTGACAACCTTCGGGTCGGCCGGCACGACGGGGTCGTGGCGGTCATCGAGAAGCTCAAGGGCCACCCGCTGTTCTCCCATGTCACCCTCGTCCGGTCTGAGCGATCGCCCATCGCGGCACTAGTCACCGAGATGCTGGAGGACTCGGGCCTCTGACCCAGGCAGCCCGGCTCGCGCAATAGCGCCGGGGAGGGTACGGTGACTCGCGTTATGAGCCAGAAGTCGGAGGCGCCCAGCAGCCTGCCTGCATCCGCCGAGCACGCGGTGATCGGCCTGGCGGAACCGGTATCGGTCGTGATGCCGGTGCGCAACGAGGAGCGCTATATCGCCGAGTCGGTCGGCCGTATCCTCGGCCAGGACTACGACGGCGAGCTCGAGCTGGTCATCGCGCTCGGCCCGTCCCGGGACCGGACCGCCGAGGTCGTCGGCAGGCTGGCCGGGTCCGACCCGCGGATCAAGGTCATCGACAATCCCACTGGCCAGATCGCGGCGGCGATCAACCTGGCGCTGGCCGCGTCCAGGCACGCCGTGATCGTGCGGGTAGACGGCCATTCAATGCTGCCCGACGGCTACATCAGGACCGCCGTCGATACGCTGCGCGAGACCGGCGCCGTCAACGTCGGCGGGATGATGGCCGCGGAGGGAATTACCCCGTTCCAGCAGGCCGTGGCCTGGGCTATGACGTCGTCTTTCGGGGTAGGCGCGGCCAAGAACCATACGGGGGGCGAGGCGGGCCCGGCCGAGACCGCGTACCTGGGCGTCTTCCGGCGCGCGGCCATCGACCAGGTTGGCGGCTACAACGAGGACTTCCAGGTTGCCGAGGACTGGGAACTGAATCACCGCATCAGGAAGGCAGGCGGGCTCATCTGGTTCCAGCCCGCTATCCGGGTGACCTACCGGCCACGCGCGACCGTAGCGGAGCTGGGGATCCAGTACTTCCGTTACGGCAGGTGGCGGCGAGTGGTCGCACGCGAGCACCCCGGAACGATCAACCTGCGTTATCTCGCTCCGCCTGCCGCCGTCGGCCTGCTGGCGGCCGGCGCTCTCACGGGCGTGGCCGGCCTCTGCGGTCTGGCCGCTGGCGCCGCTGGAGCCTGGCCGGAACTGCTGGCGATCGGCTTCGCGCTTCCGCTCGGCTACGCCGCAGGGATACTGGCGGTCGCCGGCTATGCCGCCAGGTGGCTTCCGCTTCGAGTGGCGGCCAGGGTGCCGATCGCCCTGGCAACAATGCACATGTGCTGGGGAAGCGGCTTCCTGACAAGTCCGCGGAGCCTTGTTCCCGGCGCTCGCTGAGGGCGCCACGACCTAGCCGGCCGCCGTCCGCGACGGGAGCTCAGCTGGTCTCGTCCGGGTATTCCAGGAGGGCCTGCGCGACCGCTAGATCGGCAGCGTACGTGATCTTGAGGTTCCGCTCGCTGCCCCTGACGACTCCGACCGGGACGTCGGGCAGGTATCGCAGGACGACGCCACAATCATCGGTGGCCGGAATGGCCGCGAAGCCAGGGTCGGCATCGGCCAGCTCGTAGGCGCGCCTGATCACCGACAGCCGGAATCCCTGCGGCGTCTGGCAGCGTGCCAGGGCGTCACGGGCCAGCACCCGGCTGATGGCGCCGTCAGCGACCTCCACGATGGTGTCGGCCGACGGCACGACCACGCCGACAGCGAGCCACTGATCAAGCGCGGTGACGACGTCTGCGATGGTCCGCTGGTCGACGAGCGGTCTCGCGGCATCGTGGAACAGTACCTTCACGTCCGGTCCGTCGGGCTCGGCCGGGTCTGCGCCGGTCCGCCTGGCAGTTGTCAGCCAGCCGATTGCCTGCCTGGTCGAATCGGTTCTGCTGGGCCCGCCCAGAATGATCCCTGCCACCTTGCCGTAGTCGGCGATGGCCCGCCGGACCTCATCCTCGATGTCGGGGGCAACCACCACGAGCACGTCGTCCACCGCCGGGGCGTGATCGAAAGCCCGGACGCAATGCTCGATCAGGTTCCGGCCGGCCAGGGCACGCAGCTGCTTCGGCCGGTCAGAGCCAAATCTGCTCCCGGACCCGCCCGCCAGTACCACCGCCACCGTCCGCATGGCCGGACCCTATCCGGTCGTCTGGCCCGCTCGGCCTGCTGCTGTCCCGATGCGACCCTCAGCCCGGTGGCCGTCTGATGCCCTCCACCAGCGATATGTACGCTAGGTAGCACTCTCGCTACTTGTTGCTCTCGGGGAAGATCAACACGGAGGATGAAGCCGCTGCCGGCCCGAACAGGCCGGCGGCCGAAGGCAATCCAGACCCGGCTGCGGGAACACCGGCGGCCGGTGGCGCCGTGCGCCCGCGGGTTCGCCGCCGTTCTGGCCGCCGAACAGCTGATGGCAGGCCACCCAGCACCCGGATGAAGTCCGGCCCGCCAGCTCAGCCCGACCTGGCGGGCATGGACAGTCTCCTGTCCGGTGGTGTTCGCCCGAGCCGGCCGCTGCCGGATATGCAGGGCGGGCCAGAAATTCAGACACGGCTGGACACGCAGACAGGGCCGGATACGAATCCGCTCTCAGGTGCCCAGGGGCTGCCGGACGCGCTGCCGCTCGCGGACTCGTCGGCACTGGCGGATGCCCAGGCACTGGCGGATGCCCAGGCGCCTGCGGACGCGTCGGCACTAACGGACATACCCCGACCACAGGAAGCGGCCCTTCCGGGTGTGGAACTTCTGTCGGCTGACCCTACTGCGACCGTCTTGCTGCCAGCCGAGGCTAGCGGGGCCGACCTCGCCCAGACCGCGTACCTCGATGACCCGGCGAGCGATGCCCATCCCGACGGCGCCGCCGGCCAGGCCGACCTGGGGCCGGCCGCGAGTGCGCTAGCGGAGCTAGGGCTACCTGAAATCGAGCCGCCACAGGTTGATGCGGGTCTCGGGATACTAGGGCCGCTCGACCCGGACAGAAGCGAACCAGAGGATCTCGATCCCGACCCGGCGGTCTCCGGCAGGCTGATACCGATAGGGCTCCTGTCCGGGAGCGGCCGGCTCTCGCTGGGAGGCGTAGCACCCGACTTGCCCGCGGTCCCTGCTGCGACCGCTCCGAGAGCATCTGCCTGGCTGGCTGATGCCAGCCAGGCAGCGCGGGACTGGGCGAGCCGCCGCAGTTTCGGCCTCACTTCTGCGTGCGGCGTCTCCATGGCTCTGGCTGTGTGCGCAGCTGGCTGGTTCTCGGCAGGAACCAGGACCGACATCCTCCGCGGCGTCGGCGCCCTGTGGGCCGGCTACTTGGCGCTCAAGGCCGGTCAACTCATCTCCGCGCCGCCGCAGCCGCCGCAGTCGCAGCGAGCGACTCCGCAGCAGCGCCAGGGGCAGGACAGCGAACCGCTCGCGTCGTCGGTCGCGCTGGACATCGCGGCACCAGTCATCCTGGAGCCAGGGCCAGAACCACAGCCGCGCCCGCAAGAGCCGGCGGAGGCTGCGGAGCAGTCGTACGCGGCGCAACAGTCGTACGCGGCGCAACAGTCGTCCGCGGCGCAACAGTCGTCCGCGGCGCAGCCGAGCCGCCCTGCCGCACCTGGTGGCGTCGATGCGCTCCGGCGGCCAGCCACAGCGGCTACCTGGCTGGCCGCGCTCGGAATGTGTCTCGCGGAATCCGTGGTCTACGTTGGCCTGGCCCTTGGCGCCGCCGCCGAGCGCTGGGGGCGCGCCTGGCCAATTGCCATCGCTGTGCTCGGCCTGGTCGCGGTCCGCAACCTGATGACCGTTTGCTCGACGCCGCCTGGGCTTGGCGACCATCCCTCAGGCGTCTTCCGCAAATTGTGCGCTGCGCTGCTGACGATGCCCGCCGGCGGCCGCATCCTGCTGGTCGGCATCGTCGCGCCTATCTGGGGTGCCAAAGCCGCCCTGCTGGCGTTGCTGGACTGGGGGATCATCTCGATCGCCGTTGGATTCACGGGGCGGCCAGCAGCAGGCATCCTGACGAGTGACGCCGAGCTTTCGTCCGGCGACACGCCACTGCTACTGCGGCTGCGTGATGACGGGGCGCTGGCGCGCATGCTCGGCACGCTCGTCCGAGGAAGCCTGCTCCCCCTGCCGCCCGCCGTGCTGGGCTTGCTGGCGGTCTCGGCGCTCGCTCTGCTAGGGCTGCATGACTTGCCGGGGGTGCTGATGGTCGGCCCGGCCGTCGTCATGCTGCTGGCCGCGCCGGGATCGGCCCACCCCCATACCGGCCGATTCGACTGGCTGGTACCGTCGCTCCTGCTCGGCGCCCAGGTGCTCTACCTCGCTGCGATCGGCGTCGCGGCCAGGGTGCCCCCCCTGGTGATCTTCGCACTCGTCGTGGCCTTGCTGCTGCGCTACACCGACCTGGCGTCCGCCGACCGACCCGTGTTGCTGGCAAAGCAACGGCGTCCGGGCGAGGAACGGGGAGAGCGAGGCACCGCCCTCGGCTGGGAGGGGCGGCTGCTGCTTGCCGGCCTTGCCGCGGCCATGGGCATCGCGACATTCGCCTACCTGGCGCTAACGGCATATCTTGGGGTGCTCATCTGTGCCAAGGTCGTACAGAACTCGCTGGCGCCTCAGGAGGAAGAAGCTCGTGATCGGACTGGTCCTGGCGGCAGGCGCTAGCCGCCGCCTGCGTCCCGATACCGATCATCTGCCCAAGACCCTGCTGCCAGTAGACGGCGAGGTGACCATCCTCGACATTGCCCTGAAGAACCTGGCCGCAGTCGGGCTGACCGACGTCGTCGTGCTGACCGGCTATGCCGCCGCCGCAGTTGCGAGCCGGGTCCCGGCCATGGAACGTCGGCACAGCGTGGCGATCGAGCTGATCTATAACGACCGGGCGGAAGAGTGGAACAACGCCTACTCGCTCTGGCTGGCTCGCGACCATTTCAGCAGCGGTGTGCTCCTGGTGAACGGCGACACCCTGCACCCGGTCAGCGTCGAGCTGACCCTGCTGGCGGCCAGGGATACGGGCACCGGCTCCGACCTCATCCTGGCCCTGGACAACGTCAAGAAGCTCGCGGACGAGGAAATGAAGGTTGCCCTGGACGGCCGCGGACTGATGGCCAGGATCACCAAGCAGATGGATCCTGCTCAGGCGGACGGCGAGTACATCGGCGCCACCTTGATCGAGCCGGTCGCGGCGGGCGCGCTTGCGGACGCGCTCGAAGTCACCTGGAAGCGCGACCCGGGCCTGTACTACGAGGATGGCTATCAGGAGCTGGCTGACCGCGGCGGCGCAGTGGCTGTCGCGCCAATAGGCGAGGTCGAGTGGGTCGAGGTGGACGACCACCAGGATCTGCGACGGGCCAGGGAGATCGCCCGGCGCTGCTAGGGTCGCGGTTGGCTGCTGCGGTCACCCGCCGCGCCGTCCGAACAGCCACCGTCCCCGCTGAGGAGGAACATGCCGCTGCTGGCCCGGATGCTGCCGTCGCCGCTGGTCATCGATGTCCGGCCGGGGGCGATCGGGAGCCTCGGCGGGCTGCTGGCCGACCACCGGATCGCGACCGAGGGCCGGGTGGCAGTGGCAGTCGGCCCCGGCCAGGGCGACATCATCGCTGCTGAGGTAAGCACTGTGGCGGCTGAGATCTTCCGGGTACCGGACGGCACGCTTTCCGCGGCCGCCGCGCTAGGGCAGCGGCTGCGGGCCGGGTCCTACGAGGCCGTGGCGGGGATCGGCGGCGGTCAGACGATCGACGTCACCAAGTTTGCCGCGCATATGGCCGGGATCCCCATGGTCGCAGTGGCCACCAGCCTCTCCCACGACGGGATCTGCTCGCCGATCAGCACACTCCGCCATGAATCGGGAACGGGGTCATACGGCGTGGCCATGCCCGTCGCGGTGATCGTAGACCTGGATCGGGTTCGGAGCGCGCCCGGCTCCCTGGCCACAGCAGGCCTCGGCGACGTGCTCGCCGACCTGTCCGCGATCGCGGACTGGGAGCTGGCGGCTGCGGACCTGGGCGAGAAGATCGACGGCCTGGCAGTCGCCATGGCCCGGTCGGCCGCCGAGGCCGTCTTGCACCAGCCGCGGCACGCCAGGTCAGACGAGTTCCTGACGGTGCTGGCCGAGTCACTGATCCTGTCCGGGATGGCGATGGCGGTAGCCGGGTCGAGCCGCCCTGGCAGCGGCAGCGAGCACGAGATCATGCATGCCATCAACCAGCTCTACCCGGGAACGGGCAGTCACGGAGAGCTGGCCGGCGTCGGCACGGTGTTCTGCACGTATCTTCGCGGTGACGTGGAGCAGGCCGAGGTGATCGCCGCCTGTCTGCGTCGCCACGGGCTACCGAGGACCCCGGCCGAGCTGGGCTTGGCCGACGCCGGCTTCGTGGCAGCGGTTCGCTACGCCCCGCAGACACGGCCAGGTCGCTACACGATCCTGGAGCGGCTCGAGCTGTCCGAGGCGGAGATCGCCGGCCGGCTAGCGGACCTGGCGAAGGTGATCAGCAACTAAGGCGCACCGGCCTTCAGCCGCCAGCCAAGGACCAGGTCGTTCTGGGTGGTCGGCGGGCCGAACAGTTTGATGAGGAACTTGCCCAGCGGACTGCTTGGCAAGGCCTCGGCGACGACGGCGTTGGGCTCCATCGAGGCCAGGTTTGCCCGGATCGTCGCGTTCGATGGCAACGGGTAAGGGATCGCCCTGTCGTAGAGATAGTTCAGGTAGTAGGACGTCGGCGTCATCGCTGACCGCCCGGCTCGGCTGAGATGCGGGGGCTGGTTGGGCGCGATGAAGTCACCGCCGATCATCGTGCTGGGGTAGCGGCTGACCGCCTGCCAGAGCATGACCTGCGAGGTGGCCGAGTACGGGAAGGGCACGAGCAGGACCCTGGCGTCAGACGGCAGGTGGAGTGCCCTGAAGGTGGCCCCCCAGCCTGCCGGGGGTCGGCCGGTGTACTGCGGGTCATACGGGGCCGGCACTATCGGGAGCAGTGCGAAGATGGTGATAGCGACCGCGACCATGCTCCCTCTGCGCAATCTGGCGAACGGGGCGACCTTGCCGCTGCGGGCCAGGTCCAGCGAGAAAGCCAGCACAACTGCGGCAGCGGCGTCAGCCAGGATGCACAGCCGGTCCGGCACCATGCCGCCGACGACGGGCAGGTGCTGGAGGGCCCCCCAGGGCAGCAGGGACCTCGGCAGGGTGAAGGTGCCCGACCGCATTGGCGCTGCGCCCATGCCGAGCCATTCGAGTATCAGGCAGGTCAGGCCGGCGACCCGGATCGGCAGGTAGCTCCAGAAGTAGACGATGGCAGCCAGCAGCAGGATGATGAGCGGTACGCCCAGGTAGGCAAGGTACTCAGGCAGCGGCTGCGGGTACAGGTTCGCGATGTTCCCCGTCTCGTGGGTGTGCAGCAGCACCAAGCTTGACGGGTTGATGAAGGAATAAGGAAGCGTGCCGAGGTTCGTCATATGGTTCTGGTAGTTGATGATGACCGTGGCCGCCGCCGAACTCGCCTTGACGCCGTGGAATTGCACCCACAAGGCGCGCGCGCACAGCACGAGGGCCACTACCCCGCCGGTGGCCATGCCAGCCGCGAGCGGCCGAAGCCGGCTGAGAATCTCGCCGGGGCGGCAGGCCGCCAGCACCGCGAGCAGGATGATAGCCGCAATGACGGTGTCGACCAGCCCCTCTTCGGCGATGAAGAGCTGGCCGGCGACCAGCAGGCCAAGCCAGAGCCCGTTGCGGACGGGGCCGCCGCGGCCGGTGACCAGGCGCACCAGCCGGTCGAGTATGAGCGGTGGCAGCATCGCGAGGACCAGCGAGTAGTGGCCGATCCCTGAGTCGATCAGCGCCGGGGAGAAGCCATAGAGCGCACCGCCCAGGGCTGCCGCAAGCGGGCTTGCCTGCCAGCGCCGCAGTACGTAGTACATGCTGGCTGCGGAACCCGCGAACCCGATAACTAGCAGGAGCGTCAGGCTGACCTGCGGGCCGTACAGCGCAGTGACCGGCGTGACGACGATGCCCGGCAGCAGGAGCGAGGTGTTCCACATCAGGTTGACGCTGTGCGGCGCGTTCATCGCCGTCGTGCTGAGCGCCGGGAGCCTGAAGTGCTCGATTGCTGTGGCCGCGTAGCGAATGAACCAGGTCGCCTGGTTGACGTCCTGCGGGTCGCCCTGCTGGCGGAGTCCGGCAGCGTTCGGCCATAGGGTCGAGGTCACGTAGTAGCCGGCGATGACGTAGCACAGGATGGTGATGAGCGCCGCCCGGTCGGCGAGCCTCCGCCCGGGCTGAGGCTGCTGCGATGACTCGGCCACCTCCGTGGCAAGTCTCGTCACCGTGGCTCCTCCGTGATCTCGGGTCTAGTGTCGACCGTAAGTGCCGAAGGGCTATGCCCTTCACTCGCCGCATTGGGTCGCGGCAAAGCTAAAGCAATCTCTCAGCTAGCCCTGCGCAAATGAGGGTTGCGATGCCGTACTTTGGCGAGGACCATCGCGTACCCACCAGGCTGGAAAAGCGAAATGTCGACGTTAGTTTACGGTGCGGTCTACAGCGACTGAGGCGATGAGCCTTTGTCAGTTACTTGACCCTGCTGCGAAGATCCCAAACTGCACCGGAAGCGGTTAGCGGGCTCGCCTGGGTAGGTAGGCTCTGGAGCGCTGCCGTAGCCCTCTCCGGGGAGTCGTTAGTGCAAGACCTGAAAGTAACCGGCCTGCGAACGCAGCCGGCTGGCCGCCGCCGACGCGATCCGCTGCATGCGGACAGCCTCTTGTGGCTGGTGCTCGTGTCGGTGCTGTTCCTCGCAGCGGAGCTTACCCCAGCGCTGCTGCGGATGCCGCTCGGTGCGGATGAGATCACCTACATTGCCCGCACCAGCGTGCACACGTCACTGATTTCGCTGCCGCCGGTCCACGGCCAGGGCGCAGGGCTGCTGGCCGCGCCTGTGACGTTGCTCACTAACTCGCTGCTCGCGCTCCGCATCTGGATGTCGCTCCTGTCAGCGACCGGGCTCTTCCTGGCCATGATGTGCTGGCGGGGCCTGCGGCCTATGTGGGTGCTCGCGCTGGCCGAGCTGATCCTGGCGAGCCTGGCGATCACCCAGAACAGTGGCGTGCAGGTCTACCCCGACTGGTGGGGGGCACTTGGGGTACTGGCGCTGACCGGGCTGTTCCTGCACGCGGTCAACGCATCGATGAGTGAGAGGGTCGTGCTGCCGCTGATCGCGGTGGCCAGCCTGCTGATCGCCTTGATGCGACCGCAGAACGTCGTGTTCTTGATGGGGCCTGCGATCCTGGCCGGGCTGGTGGTTCGGCGCTGGCGGAAGCCGAAGGTACTGGCCGCCATGGGGATAGGCGTTGTGGCTGGCTTCCTGGAGTGGCTGATCGGGGCCTACTTGTGGTTCGGCGGACTGTCCGAGCGGATCCAGCTTGCCGGGCAGGAGCCGCCTCCCCTTCATCTGTACTTCGCCCTGGGCACACAGGTCAGGTACCTCAATGGCCCGTGGTACTGCACGCCGCCGTACTGCAACACCTGGGCCCTGTGGGAGGAGACGCCCTGGTGGGTTGCCTTCCTCGCCGCTGCCGCGCTCGGCCTGTGGGTGGCGTGGCGGAGGCCAACGAAGGCGTCCTCGGTGCTGGCGGCAGCCACCGCGGCCTGGGTGTTCGTGCTGTACGCCTTCCTGGTGCCGTTCGGGGCCCCCCGTTATCTGCTTCCGACTTTCGCGCTCATGGCAATCCTGGCGGCGGACGCGATCGTGTGGGCGGTCACGGAGTCCCGGCGGCGCAAGCTGGCCGCGATTGCCGCGTGCCTGTTCGTGCTGGGCGGCATCGTGTCGCAGCGGGAGATCCTGCAGCACCAGATCTCAGATCAGAGATTCGGGAGGCAGTTCGTGGCTCAGGCCGCGCAGCTCAGGAAGATGGGCATTCACGCCCCCTGCGCGATGGTCAACACCTCGATCGCCTGGTATCTCGGATGCTCAGCGCCCTGGACTGCGAACGGAACCAACAATCAGGTAATGGACTGGTTCCTCGAGCAGCGGACCCCGCCGGGGCTGAAGCGGTGGGAGGTGCTCGAGGTACCCGACACTCCGGCAAATCTCGCCCTGTTCGGCGAGGAGCTGCCCGTCATCTACGTGCCGGTCAACACCCCGCTGCCGCCTGACAGTCAGCTGATCAAAGCGAAGAGCGCAACGAACCCGGCGCCGGTTATGCCTGTTAGCGTGACCCAGCCGGCGTCCTGATAGCGGCAGGCCCAGCCGGCGTCCTGATAGCGCCGCGCCCCTGGCTACGTGAGCTTGCAACCCGACTTGGTGTTCCCTGCCTGGGCTGTTCCGTGAGCCGGATGTGACGTCTGTCAGGCTCGAGTACGCGGGTGCTTGCTAGCCTCCGTTAGGGCCAGCGAATGCGCTGCTGTCGTCGCAGATATTGGCGTTGCCCTTCAGCCCGCTGTAGGTCTGGGCCAGGTTCGATATGCCGGTGTTCCCACTCGCTGGCTTGAGGCCGGTGAACGTCGAGCCGATTATCAGACGCACTGCCGTGCCCTTGAGATGTGGCCTGAGCTTCAGCCTGACGTTGGTGAAGAGCGCGGCCAGCGTCTGTGCCGCAGGAACCTCGGCTGCGTCGCGATACTCGATGACCGTGTCGGTGTAGGTCTCGGTGGCCGCATTGCCGGGCGTCCCGACCACCTGGAAGCCGCGGTTGGAGAGATTCGTGGCCGTCGTCGCACCGAGACCTGGCGTGCTGGTCCCGTTGAGCACCTTAACCGCGACTGCCGACGGCGGGACATGCTTGACCTTGATCTTCGTGGCCTTGGGCAGCTTCGTGTCGTGCGAGATCGCGCTGAACAGATCGTTCGCTCCCGGCTGCACCCACTGGATCCAGTTGGTATTTCCCGAGGCGGGCGTCTCGGCTGAGTCGATCCACTGGGCGTTCCCCGTATAGGTCGTCCATGGCACGGTAACGAACTGAACCGATTCGGTTGAGATACCTCGGAGGTACTCCACGAGCTGGAGCATGCGCTGAGTGGTCAGGGCGCTATCCGTGGTGACGTAGCCGTGCCCGGTGAGCGTGTCAATGACCCTGAGCATCGTCGTAGGGCTCTTGAGGAGGCTGCTGTGCTCCATGCCTTGCAGCAGGGACGCCATCAGGAACTGGTCGCGCTGGATGCGCTGCGGGTCGTCGCCCTCACCCAGATCCTCCCTGGTGCGCCAGAACGCGAGCGCCTCCCGGCCGTCGACGTGGTGCCGGCCGGCGGTCAGGCGCAAGCGTGAGACGGGATCATCCACTGCCTCGGGCAGGCAGACCTCGACGCCATGCAGGGCGTCGATGACCTTCTCGAACCCGTTGAACGTCAGCTCGATGAAGTCGTTGATGTGGATGCCGGTGGTCTGCTCGACGGTCTTCCACAAGCAGCCCGGCCCGCCATACGCGAAGGTGGCATTGATCTGCTCGATGACATCGGACGGCTGGGCCACCTGCCCGGCGGCGTGACCCTCTCGGGTGCAGCTCAGGATCGGGACTACCGAGTCGCGCGGGAAGCTCAGCACGACGATCTGCCGCGCCCCCGGCGCGATGTGCACGACCATGATGGTGTCTGATCGCTGGCCACCGATGTTTGTCCGGCCGCCGATACGGCCGTTGACGCCTGCCCGGCTGTCAGATCCGATGAGCAGGATGTTCAGCGCGTGCGGGTCGGCTGGCGGCCGGTTGCCTTCCAGGTCCCCTGACACGTTGATGCGGTTGATGCCGTCCCAGACTGTGCGGTACTTCGCGTAGACGGCGAGCGAACCGCCGACGAGGACGACTGCCATCAGCGCGGCGAGGCTGCCGAGAACCATCGTGGTAGCGCTATGCCGCCGCGGCCGCCCTGGCGTCAAGGAAAGCCAGGACCTCGGCCTGGCCCGGCCCTGATTGCCCGCCTGGCTGTGGCGCCGCATAGCTCCTCGGGGGTCCGATGCTGCTCTACATGTCCCAGTTTCCTGGCAGCGGCCAGGTTGCGGTCCATCGTACGTGGTCCAAATATGAGGAATCGCAATTGGCGGGCAAAGGTGTGGGAAGCATCGCTAACAGAATCACTGGCGACCCGGCTGGACATGCACTGGCCTGCGGCATCGGCGCTCCGGTTGGCTGGAGGCTGCGCCCAAGGTAGCGGCCGCAGCCGGTTACCTGGCGGGCGTAGCCAACTCGGCAGTCGGAAGCATTGGCCCGCGCCTCTACAGTTGAGCCGTGCTCCCACCCGACACACCCGGCGGCGGCGCCGACGTCAATCAGCACCCCGCCGCGGCCGACGGCGCTCAGTCCGCCGCGATCGCAGCGGCTCTGACGGAGAGTGAGCACTCCGACACCGAGGCCGGTGCGCCCGGCGCGGACCTGGCAGCCGATACTGCTGTCGACATTCCTATCGTTCAGGTCGGCGGTGATGAAGCTCTGTCTGGCAGCGCGGCACAGCCAGGCGACGAGGCCGCGCGGGGCGGTCGATATCGGCGGGCCTCGAGCCGCATGCCCGGCCGAATCCTCAGCCGGCCGCGCGGTGCTGTCGCCCGGACGCTAGCTCCGGTCGCGGCGGCGCTGGCTCCGGTCACCACTGCGCTGGCTCCGGTCACCGCGGTGCTGGCCCCGGTCACCGCGGTGCTGGCCCCAGTTATCAGGCGGCGGCCACGACCGGGTCCTGAATACAGTGCCGCTGGCGACGCCTCTGCACCCGGGCTGACCGACGTCGCTGGTGCCCTGTTCGCCAGGCTGACCGTCTTGCCTGCTCTGGTGATCCTGGCCTGGCTGATTCCCGGACTGCCGCTGCTGCTGGGTAACTACTTCCTGCCGGTGCCCATGCTCCTCATCTCCGTGCCGCTAATCGTCGCGCTCGGCGTCAACGGCCTGCGGGTGGTGCCGGCCAGCTGGCCACGGCTGCTGTCGGCCGATCGCACGGCTGAGCCAGCCTGGGCAACCTGGTTCGGCTTGCTGGCGACCGTCGCTATCGTGGCCGGCCTGACCGGGTGGCAGCTGACCGAGGGCTCAGAGGCCCTGATCGTTCTCCGTGATCCAGGCGTTTACCTCCAGGCCGGCTACTGGATTGCGCAGCACGGCTCGCTGCCGATACCGGAGATGGCGAAGGCCTTCGGCGGCGCGCACCCGGGCCTGAACTTCGCTAGCGCAGGATTCCTGGCCCGTGGTGGATCCCTCTACCCAGCCGCGATGCCTGGGGTGCCGCTGCTAATTGCCGGCGCCTTCTGGGTGCACGGCGTCAGCGGGGCGACCGCCGCCGGCCCGGTGCTCGGCGGGCTTGCGACGCTCGCCTTCGCGGGACTCGTGGGACGGCTCGTCGGTCCCCAGTGGGCTCCGGCTGGGGCTCTCGTCCTCGGGCTCACCTTGCCGCAGCAATACGCTGGCCGGACCTCACTGAGCGAGACGGCCCTGCAGATCATGTTGTTCGGCGGACTATGCCTGCTCGCCGACTCGCTGGCGCTGCGCCGCCTCGGGGCGGCGGCCGGCCAGCGGCCTGTAGCCGACCCTCGCGGCCCTGCAACCGAGACTCCCAGTGGTGCCGCAATCGAGACTCGACGTGGTACCGCAGCCGAGATTCCGAATAGCGGCGAGCAGCCTGACAAGGGCCCGGACGGCACTGCGGCCGGGCTAGCAGACACGGTTGTGCTGGCTCAGCCGGTAGCTGATGAGGCCCCGGCTTTCCCTCTGGCCGCTGCCGCGCGCCGCCTCTTGCGGGCTGGGCGCTGGGGCGCCTGGCTAACACCGCAGCGCCTGCTCGCGGCGCTAGCCGCACTGTCACTCGGGTTCGGGCTCCTGATCAGCCTCGATGCGATCGTCTACTTGCTGCCTGTCATCCCCTTCGCCTGCGCGCTACTCATGGGCCGCCGGCCCCAGGCCACCACGTTCCTGGCAGGAAGTCTTGTTGGTGTTGGCTTTGGCTTGCTCGGCTGCTACTTCCTGGACCGGCCGTTCATCGACACCGTGGGCCAGACGGTCGCGCTGGCGGGGGTCGTGGCGGTCTGGCTGATCGCGCTGTGCTGCATTGTCTTCCAGCTAGGCCGGGTCGGCCGGGTCCGCGCCTTCGTGCCGAAGGCGTTCGCCCGCCGCCCGCTGCGGTGGCTGCCTGAGGCGTGTGCAGTCCTGAGTCTTGTCGCGCTGATCGGGTTCGCGGTCCGTCCGTACGTCCAGACTGTGCGCGGACATCCTGGCCTTGGAGCGCGGCATTTCATCGCGTCGCTGCAGCGGCTGCAGGGCCTGCCGATCGACCCGACGCGCCTGTACTCGGAGCAGACGCTGTACTGGGTTATCTGGTACATCGGCCTGCCTACCGTTCTGCTTGGCGCGTTCGGGCTGGCGCTCGTCGTGCGGCGCTGTCTGCGCGCGCTGCTCACGTGGCGTGACCCGAAGGGCGTATGGGGGGCATGGGGCCTGCCCCTTGGCGTCATCTCGGCGGGGTCGGCAGTGGTCCTGTGGGATCCCGACATCGTGCCGGACCAGCCCTGGGCTAGCAGGCGGCTGATCGTCATGGCCATCCCGGGCCTGGTCATCTTCTCGCTGTGGGCAGCGTCCTGGCTGGCCCGGCGGGCGCGCGACCGCGGTGCGCGGCCAGTGACCGCCGGAGTGGCCGGCGTCTTCTGCGTGGCAGCGATGCTGGTACCAACTATTTCCACGACCTTCGGCGTCGGGCTGACGCACAGCGGCAAGTCGGGCGGCCTGACGCCGGTCGCGCAGGGGCTGGCGCGGAGCCGTACCGGAGCGGGTGAGATCGGCGCGGTCGCGGACTTGTGCGCGCAGATCCCGGCCAACGCGTCGGTGGTGATCGTTGACTGGACGACGGCGTCGCAGTTCAGCCAGGTGATCAGGGGAATGTGCGGAGTGCCGGTGGCCTGGATGGCTGGCCAGCCGACGTCCGCAGTGGACGCTGTACTCGGGTCGATATCCGCTGCCGGACGGCGGCCGGTTTTGGTGGCTGGCACCCGGCGCAAGCTGGCCGCTTTCGGCGGCGCGCCGGTGCGGGTGCTCGACCTGGTCACGACCGAGGACCCGCACGAGCTGACTCAGCTGCCCACCACGCCACAGCGGGTGCATTACCAGGTGTGGATCGCGTCGCCGGGCGGCTCGGCAGTCCGGACCTGAGCTCGGGCGAGCGTTCGCTGATTTGCCAGTCGTACTTAGGTGCCCCTAAAGTAGGGGGACGCGACGCGGGGTGGAGCAGTTCGGTAGCTCGCTGGGCTCATAACCCAGAGGTCGCGGGTTCAAATCCCGCCCCCGCTACCAGGAAGTAGCAGGTCAGAGCCGGATCGCCAACGGACGGCGGCCCGGCTCTTGATCGTTTCACAGTCGTTTGACCGTGCAACCGGCCGCGACCACGTGTTCATACGCGTCCTTATGTGGCAGTTGGCGGCGTCCTTAGCTCCACGAGGCTCGCGCCCAGGAGCCGCAGCAGGTCGGCGGCCGAGACGCGGTAGAGATCCCGACGCGGATCACCAGGCACGGGAAGTGGTCGTGACGCGCGAGCTCGTAGGCCTTGGTGCGGTCTCGACCGCTTCTCCTTCCGCTTCGTGCGTTGGGTCACGATGACTGGTCGCCCGGCCGACGATGAGCGGCCGTACGATCGGCGGCATTCCGTGCCATGACGCGTCGACGGCCTGGTCGAACTCGAGCCCGCAGGTCACGATCAGCTCCGCGGTGGCGCGGTTGCAGCGACAGCCTCGGGCAAAGCGACGCCATGGCCCGGCCAGTCGGTCCTGCCAACGGGCGAGCGTCGGTGAATCGGAGCGGACATGCTCGAGGAAGAGCAGCTGGCCATCGGGGCGCAACACCCTCGCGATCTCCCGCAGGGCAGCGTCGGGGGCGTCGACGGTGCACAACACGAGGGTCGAGACGACCGTATCGACCGATCCGTCAGGGAACGGCAGCTGCTCCGCCGGCGCGTCAATCAGACGCGTCAGCCGGCCGCTGCGGCTCAGCCTCTTCTCCAGGCGAGCGCGCATCGCGGCGTCTGGTTCGGCCAGGACAAGCTCGTCGAGGTCGTCAGGGTAGTGCCGCAGGTTCAGGCCTGTGCCGCTGCCGATCTCGAGCGTGCACCCGCGTGCACGGCCAAGCAGCTGCTTTCGGTGAACGCGCAATCCGGCTCGCTCACCCACCCACACGAAGGGGTCATACAGGAGTGCGAAAGCGCGTGCCCAAGCCGAGTCGCCCGACGGTATGTGCTGTGTGACGTGGTGCTCCATGCAGGCGACCATAGGGACGGCGGAGGTTGGAGCGCATCGCTCGCCTGGGCCATCTGACCAGAATGGCCCGTTCGGGTGATCGATCTCAGAGCAGGCCCAGGCGCGCTGCCTCAGCCACCGCCGCTGTACGAGAACCGCGCCCGAGTTTGTTGCGGATGTTCGCTACGTGGCGGTGCACGGTGTGCTGGCTCAACACCAGCTGCTCGGCAATTTCCGGGTCGCTCAAGCCCTTCGCCACGAGCGCCAGCACCTCGCGCTCTCGGCCAGAGAGCAGCACCGCCGCAGGCTCTCCGGCAAAACGGGCCGGAGCTTCGGGCGCTAGAACCGATCGCAGGGCGCGCGCCACCGACCCCGTATCCCCGGCCCACGGGAAGTGGGCGCTCCCGGTGAGCGGGACCAGCGTCGCCCCGGGGATCGTCGCCGCGAGCTCGCGGCCGAGGTGGTAGGGGATCGCGCGGTCGCCGCGGCGATGCACGACCAGCGTCGGGGCGCGTACCCACTCCAGCTCTGCTCGCACGTCGTTGCGGTAGGTGAGCTCCAGCAACGCCGCCGCGGTCTCTGGGCTCGCTGCCGCGCGCTGATGGCGTGCCAGCCGCTCCTGCGCGCCACTGTCGGTGTCGCCCAGGAAAAGTTCGGCAAGCACGCGAGAACCCAGCCCCCAGTGCGAGCGCACGGTTGCAACGATCGCCTCGCGCACCTCTGGCGAGGTGATCGCGGATCCGTCCGCGTACGCGCCATAAAGCAGCAGACGATCTACCCGCTCAGGGAAGCGGGCTGCGAACGCGATCGCCGAGCAGCCGCCCAACGAACCACCGGCCAACACGACTTTTTCCAGCGCCAGCTCGTCGAGGACGGCACCCAGCAACGCCACCTCACCGTCGAGCGTCAGGTCCTCGTCGCGCAGATCGCGATCGGACATACCTACACCGAGCCGGTCATAACGCACGACGGTGTAGCCTTCGCCGACCGATTCCCACAGCCCTCGGAACGTCTGGTCGGCCCAGTCGAGCTCCAGGTGACTGACCCACCACGCCGGCGCGACGATCGGCGGCCCATCGCCGGTCACCGCGTAAGCGACACGACGACCAGCGAAGCGCAAGAACCGGATTTCCGTGCCGTAGGTCATCGATGCGAGAGTACATTCGCGCGGATCGCTTCGCGCCCGGTCGACGATCGCGTTGTCACGTTGCGCTACCGCATCCAGGCCGCCCTGGGGGCGCGACTAGCGCACTTGCCATATGTCGGCCACCTACTTATGGTGGTCGCGTGGGTAAGCCGGGAACCCAGATGCGGGAGCCGACGTCGGCCTGCCTGGTGAGGGATCGGGGCCGCCGCCTGAGGGCGGGCGGCAGCGCCGGGAAGGCGAGCGCTGCGTGACCCCGCTGGAGCGGCGCTGCCGGCTGCTGCTGCGCGCTTATCCCGGCTGGTACCGGCGCGAGCGGGCCGAGGAAATGCTGGGCACGCTGGTGGAGGACAGCCCGCCCGGCCGCAGGTGGCCTTCCTGCCGCGACGCGCGGGCGCTGCTCATCGGTGGGCTGCGGGTCCGTGGCGGCCTGGTCTGGTGCCTGTCGATCCTGTGGGCGGGCCTGGGAGCTGCCGGAGCTGGCTACATCTTCATCCTGTCCACGCATGTGCCCGAGGCGGCCTACATTGGGCTTCCATCCTGGGTTGGCGAGCCCGACGTGACCTATCTTGCGGGCGACCTGGGAGCGATGGCATGGCTGCTGCTGACTATCCCGGTGCTGGTCGCCGGGCTGGTCCGGCTCCGGCGAACTGAGTGGGGCGGTTGGTGGGCTGGTGCGTGGGCTGCAGGCCTTGCGCTCGCCTTCCCGGTCGCGGACTGGCAGACCTCCGCGCCTGTGGTCTTGTCATGTAGCAAGGGCCAGGGGTGCGCACTCGCCGGCTACCGCTATGCCGTCGTGAGCTGGGGAGAGCTGGCAGTCTTTGCCGGGTGGCTGGCCCTCGGGGCTGCGGTAACCCTGATACTGGGCAGGCCAGCCCGCGGCCGGGATCTGCCCGTTGCCGGCAGCCGTTCCAGCGGGGAAGCCAGCCTCTGACCGCGCGGTGCCGTGAGATCAGAGGCCGCTTCCTCGTGGAAGTGGCCTCCTCCTGGCTTTCTAGGCGATCTTGCGGCGGTAGGTGGCCATGGCGAGCGCGTACGCGACGATGAGGATGCCGAGGCACCAGCCGAGGGCGATCCAGATGTCGCTGCTCACCGGCTGCTGTGCGAACAGTTCGCGGATCGTGTTGACGATGGATGTCACGGGCTGGTTCTCGGCGAAGGCGCGCACCGGCCCGGGCATGGTGCCCGTGGGCACGAATGCTGAGCTGATGAACGGCAGGAAGATGATCGGGTAGGAGAAGGCGCCCGCCCCGTCTACGGTCTTCGCGGACAGGCCAGCGATGACGGCGAGCCAGGTCAGTGCCAGGGTGAACAGGACGAGGATTCCGGCGACCGCTAGCCATGCCAGCGCTCCCGCGCCGGAGCGGAATCCCATCAGGACGGCCACGAGTACGACGAGCACGAGCGAGATCAGATTGGAGACGACTGAGGTCAGCACGTGCGCCCACAGTGCGCTCGAGCGCGCGATCGGCATGGACTGGAACCGTTCGAAGATGCCGCTTCTCATGTCAGCAAAGAGCCGGACTGCGGCATAGGAGATGCCCATCGCGATCGTGATGAGCAGTATTCCGGGCAGCAGGTAGTTCACATAGTGCTGCGACCCGGTGTGAATCGCGCCGCCGAACACGTAGACGAACAGCAGCATGAGCGCGATCGGCATGATCGTGACCGTGATAATGGTGTCCAGGCTGCGCGTGATGTGACGCATGGATCGGCCCAGCAACACAGTGGTGTCGCCGACGAAGTACGCGGTGGTCATCGTTGTTCCTTAGTTGTCTGTGGCGGCGGAGCTGGCTGTGTCTGTGTTGCCGTCGTTACCGGTGATAGCGAGGAAGATGTCCTCCAGAGTCGGCTGCTTCTCGACGTACTCGACCTGGGCGGGCGGGAGGAGCCGTTTCAGTTCGGTGAGGGTGCCGTTCGCGATGATCCGTCCCTCGTGGAGGATCGCGATCCGGTCGGCGAGCTGCTCGGCCTCGTCCAGATACTGCGTGGTGAGCAGCACCGTCGTGCCACGCCCGGCGAGCTGCCTGACGCTGTTCCACACTTCGGCACGAGACTGCGGGTCGAGCCCGGTGGTCGGTTCGTCCAGGAAGATCACTGGCGGGTTGCCGATGAGGCTCATGGCGATGTCCAGGCGGCGGCGCATGCCTCCGGAGTACGTCGACACCCGTCGCTCCGCCGCGTCGGTGAGCTGGAAGCGCGCCAGCAGGGCATCCGCAATCTGGCCGGCGCCCTTGCAGTGGCGCAGCCGGGCCACCAGCACGAGGTTCTCTCGCCCGGTGAGGGTTTCGTCCACGGCCGCGAACTGCCCGGTGAGGCTGATGGACTCCCGCACGTTCGCCGACTGGGTGGCGACATCGAAGCCATCGACGTTGGCCGTCCCCGTGTCAGGCTTGAGCAGCGTGGAGAGGATCTTCACGACTGTGGTCTTGCCGGCGCCGTTGGAGCCGAGCAAGGCGAAGATGCTGCCCCGGGCCACGTCGAAGTCCACGCCGCGTAGCACGCGCAGCTCTTTGTACGACTTCTCCAGACCCAGAACGCGGATTGCTGCGTCGGTGGTCATTCCTGTTCCCCTCGCTCTGCGTCCTCGATCGCCTTGGTCAGTCGCGCGCGTTCCTTGTCGATCCATCTCTCGCCGGTGTAGGCCTGGGCGAACGCATCGGCGAACTCGACCGGGTCGTCACCGACGATCGCGCGCACAGGCGTGCCGTCGGCCGCGGCACGCTCCCAGAGGTCGGCGAAGTCGCCCAACATCTTGACGGCGGTCTCGCCGTCCGTGACGCCCCCGTAGTACATGAAGTACCGTTGCAGCGCCTTCGCGACGGTGCCGTACGGCTCGGGCAGCGCCTCGATACGGGCCTTGTACTGCTTGTACTGCTTCTTCTGTTCGAGCGACCCGGTGACCATCTCGACCCACTTCGCCGCCATCTCACTTGCCTCCTTCGCGGAGCTGTTCGAGACGTTCTGCGAGGAAGCTCCAAGTCCTCCAGAATTCTTCGAGATATTCCTGTCCCTGAGCGTTGAGGGAGTAGACCTTGCGCGGCGGCCCCTTCTCGGAGGCGACCTTCTCGACATCGACGAGCCCGCGCTGCTCGATCCTGATGAGCAGCGCGTAGACGGTCCCTTCGACGATGTCGGAGAAGCCCTGCTCCCGCAGCCATGCCGTGATCTCGTAGCCGTATGCCGACCGGCCGGACAGCAGCGCGAGGACGATGCCCTCCAGAGTCCCCTTGAGCATCTCCGTCAGCAGCTTGGCCATGGACACCTCCTCGCGGCTACTCAGTACTATTGACTACCGGTAGATAGTAGCACTGAATAGCGACCGTGCAAGTCGGGACCGCACGTCCGTCGGGTTCCGAGCGGATCAGGAAGCGGGGGACATGACCCCGTACGACGCTTACCAGGGGGCTGGGGCGCGGGCAGACTTCGGCGGCGTCCACAGTTTCGCGGGCCTGGGCAGCCAGCTGACCTCGCCGATGAACACGTTCTTGGCCGTCGTCCCGATGAGCGAGATCGACTTCGGCTTGGCTGGGGACCACAGGCCGAGCTGGCGCATGGAGTAGTTGTAGACGAGCAGCCTGGTGCCCGCCGGGTTCCATGACTTCGGGAACCAGCCCGCCGGGAGCGTGTACCGGCGGCTCGCGCTGTAGATAACCCCGCTCCGGCCGGAAGTCAACCCGACGGCAATGGCGTCGCCATGCTCGCTCCACACGACGGATCCAAGGCGGGCATCCACGCCGGTGCGCACGCGGGTGACCTTCCCGGACTTGCTGACCGTGACGAGCTTCGATTGCGGTCCCTTCCTGCCGGGGTAGTGCCCGCCGTCCAGGACCGCGATGGAGCCATTCGGTCCCCACCGGTCGTCCAGCATGCCGGCCACGCTGTCGCTGACGTTGATCTTGTAGACCACACGGCCTGGGTTGCCGAACGAGTTCCTGACGATGAGCTCACTCGATGCGGTGTTGCCGTTGCTGTCGTAGATGGTCTTGATGTAGCTGATCCGGCCCGCCGTGTTGATGGCCGGGCCGTCGCCGTCACTGCCGTCGGCTAGCTCTACGGGTCCCTTCGCTGTGAGCGCGGCGAGCACGTCGGCCCCGCCGGCCCGTCACCCATCACCACCCCGGCCGTGGATCCGCCGAAATTGGAGATGCCGAAGTTCCGGTCATTGTGGGTTAGCTGGGCTTCCTTGCCCGTGCTGGTCACTTCCCAGATGTTGGACGAGATGTTGTCTGGCCCCGCCAGGAGGTAGAAGGTGCCGGCCGGGAGGCGCTTCGCCATCGCGGGGGACATGGGCAGCTGAGCACTCGCCGCCGACAGCTTCGCGCCCTCAATGGCCGCCTGGCCGGCAACCACCGAGCACGTGGCGGCGAGCAGCGGCGCAGCTGCCACCAGTAGGACCTTCTGAACGCGTCTGGCCACATTTAGCACGCCCGAAGTTATACGGCACATGCGCCTAAAAGTGAAGCAAACGCGTCCCTGTCCAGGCGACGCGTGAGATGGTCAGCACCGTGCTTCGCTTGCTGGCATTCGTTCTCCCGCTGGGCGTGGACTCGTTCGCGGTAGCGGCTGCGCTCGGGGCTGCCGGCCTGGTCAGCGTGGCCGAGCGGGTAAGAGTCTCGGTGATCTTCGTCGCGTTCGAGGGGGGCATGCCTCTCATCGGCTTGGCAGCTGGTGGCGGCCTGGCGCACGCGGTCGGGAATGTGGCCGACTACGTGGCAGCCGCCGCGGTCGCCGCGCTCGGCATCCTCATGCTCGTTCGCCACGACGACTCTGCGGACGAGGAGAAAGCAGGCCGCCTGGGGCGCACCCGCGGGCTCGCGGTATTCGCTCTTGGGTTGAGCATCAGCATGGACGAGTTCGCCATCGGGTTCAGCCTCGGTCTGGTCCGGCTTCCCGTCATACCGGTCGTCGTCGCCATTGCTGTCGTAGCCCTGCTTGCTAGCCAGCTCGGACTCGCCCTAGGCGGCCGCATCAGCGAGCGATTCAGGGAACGGGCCGAGAAGCTTGCCGCGATCGCTCTCATCCTCCTGGGCGCATATCTGCTGACAGAGCGAGCGCTCTCCGCCTAGACGGGGGACCGAAAGGTTGCGTCGGTGCATCGTGCCACCGAACTGGATTGCAGTCCAGCCCGTCTCCTCCGGTACCGGTAAGGTCCACGCGTGCCCCCCGCGCATGCCAGGGTCCGCGGGGCCTGATCAGAGTCTGTCGGCGAATCTGGCATCGGAGCCTTCGCGGTCCAGGCGACAACGTTCGTGACCAGCACCGAGCCGCTACAACAGGCCCCGGGCACACAAAGAGGAGGGAACGGGCAAGTCTGAGCCAGTCAAGATCCGGCGGGTGCGCCGGAAGCAAACAACTGGCGCACGAGTTCGCTTGCGGTTGCCGGATCGGCGGCTTCGTCCGCGGAGCAGAAGCCGCAGCCGGCGCCTGCGACATACGACCACCGGCCTTGGACATCGATGACGTGCGCGACAGCGTCCACCTCGCCGGCAGGTACTCCGAGCGAGGCTGCGACATCATGCGCAGCGTCGCGAACAAGGGGCCACGGGAAGAACTCGCGTTCAGGTCTCTGCTGCCGGCCCGCAGCTGCCGACCACGCCCGGTAAGCGCTGACTGTCGCCACCGCCGCCGACTGCAGTTCAGGAGCTGCAGACAGGCTCACGAAGCCGGGCGGATCGCAAATCTCGCGTCGTCCCCGGGTGCGGCCCTCTAGCCTGGCCATGGCGTCCTGGCCGGGATCTTCTGCCGGCGGATTGTGATTTCCAGCGCCGTCTGGCCGAGGAGCCGCTGCCACCAGGGATCCCGCGACGTGCATGAATACGATCGTAGTCACGTGGCATGTCAGCTAGCCGGGAGCAGCTAGCCGGGCAGCAGCGCGAGGTCCAGTCGCCGCAGCCTGCCGGGATCAGCGATCACGTCGATGGCGCTGATCCTGCTTCCGCTGACGGTCAGGGCTAGCACGACCTGGATCTGGCCGGCCGGGGCGAACAGGATGCCGACCGCCCCGTTCACCAGGGCAAGCTCCGAGCTCCCGGCCCGTCCCGCCGACGCGACCGCGCCGTGAGCGACGGCCTCGGCCCCGCGAAGTGTGACCGGCCGCCCGGATGGGGCCGCGGTCGCGTCGCCGGTCAAGACGACGTCGGAGTCCAGCACGGCAATCAGGGCCGCGAAGTCCCCGCCCCGGGAGGCAGCCAGGAAGGCCTCGGCTACTTCCCGCTGGCGGGCCAGGTCAGCAGCACGGGCCGGGCTCGGCGTCACTCGCACGCGGCGCCGGGCGCGGCTGGCGAGTTGGCGCGTCGCCTCGGTCGAGCGCCCCAGCACAGCTGCCACCTCGGCGAAGGGCATCGCGAACATGTCGTGGAGCACGAAGGCGAGCCGCTCGGCGGGCGTCAGGGTGTCCAGCACGACCAGCAGGGCCAGGCCGACCGAGTCGGCGAGAACTGCCTCGAACTCTGGATCTGCGCTCCCTGCGGGCTCCGCTGTACCCGCAGCCCCGGAATCACCTGAGGGCTCCTCGCGCCGGTACCGGCGAGACCGGAGCATGTTCAGCGAGACCCGGGCCACAACGGTCGTGAGCCACCCGCCGAGGTTCTCGACCTCAGTCGCATTGGCCCGGATCAGCCTGAGCCAGGTGTCCTGCACAGCGTCGTCGGCGTCGGTCATCGAGCCCAGCAGCCGGAAGGCGACCGCCCGCAGGTGCCCGCGGTGCTCTTCGAATACGGCGGCCAGCCAGTCGGTGTCGGCCATCTGTCAGGTTCCTCACAGCCACGGTCTCATCACACTGACACCTCGGAGCCGTCAAAGGTGACTCGACTGGCCTCAGGCGGTGGCCAAGGCGGCCGGCTCAGGCAAGAGCCCGAAGAGCCGCACGCCGTTGGCCCAGAGGACCTTGCGCAGCCAGTCATCGCCCAGCCCGAGGTCTGCCAGGCCGCTGACCTGCGCCGCGAACTGGTGCGGGATGGTAGGGAAGTCCGACCCGAAGACGATACGGTCGCCGACCGCGACGAGGCGCTCAAGCAGGTGCGTCGGGGACGGGCCCAGGTACGGCGGATTGGTGAACATCATGGCCGTGTCCAGCCAGACGCCGTCGTGCTCCTCGGCCAGCTCCACGAATGCGTCGTGATCGGGGGCGCCGAGGTGGGCGATCACGAGCCGCAGGGCCGGGAACCGGTCCAGCAGCCGGCAGACGGGCGCCGGGCCGCACCATTCCTCGTTCCCGGAGCCGTCCGCGACCGCGCCCGCGTGCAGGATGATGGGCACGCCGGCCTCCTGCAGCAAACTCCAGGCCTCGTCCAGCAGCGGGTCAGTCGCGTCGAAGCCGCCGACCTGCAGATGGACCTTCACCGCCTGGCCGCCAGCGGCCAGGCACCGCTCGGCCTCCGCGGTCACGCCGGGCTCGGGGTAGATCGTGAACGTCGGGAGGACCGCCGGCACTGCGGCGGCAAGACCGAGCGTGTGGTCATTGAGGAACGGCAGCATGCCCGGCCGGTGGGCATAGGCCAGTGCGGTGTGATGGCGGACACCTAGCTCGGCCAGGATTCCCAGCCGCTCGTCGGCCGGTGAGCGGTAGGTAATCGGCCACGGCGGGGTGACGCGGTCAAACCAGCGCCAGACCGCGTTCTGGATGCTGTCAGGCAGGAAGTGGACGTGCGCGTCGATGATTCCTGGGATGCCGAGCCTGGCCAGGAAACCGGGAACCTCGTCATCAGTCATCGCGAGCAGGCTAGCGCTTTGAGCGCTGTGAGCAAGACGTCAGCAATGCCGGAGGCGCCGTCCAGCGAACCTGCAGGCTCACCCCATACTCTGCCGTAGTACCAAAGGTGTGCCTGAGCAGGAAGGATCGAGACCGTGCCTGAGCACGTCAGCATCGCCTACCGCGGGGCGAACTACGCGATCGGACAGGGCCCGCACTTCTACGGGATCTGGCATGCCGCCGCGCCGCAGGGTCCGCCGCTCGAATGGTGGCCCTTGACGCCAGAATGCTGGACAGCCGCCTGGATGAGGTTCGCCTCGGTCGAGGTTCCTGGCACGATCGGGCCGGTGACCGCAGCGCCGGGCATGTCAACGGCCCCGGTAGCGGCCGCATCGCCAGCCACTCAGCCATCCGTGGCGGCAATCCAGCCGGTTCCCGCGGAAACTCAGCCGTCGGCGGCACCATCGGTAGCGCCCGCCGACCCGGTCCGGGCCAGCCGCCTCGCGCGAGCCGCCGCTCTGCTGGTAGCCGTCGGGGTCGTGCTCGGCGTCGTCGGCCTCTTCCCGTCCTACCTCGACGGGGCCAGCATTGCGTCGCAGGCCTACAACCTGGTGCCGCACCTGATCTATCTGGCCGCCTGGGGCGTCAGCGGCGCGCTCATCGTGCTCACCGGGGGCCGGCGCCAGGCCGGAGCGCTCCTGGGCCTGGGTGTCAGCGCCGTCACGCTCGGCCTCTTCTTCGCTGACGCTGGCACTCCCCTGGCGGCGGGTGCCCACCTGATGGGCGGCGGGCTGATCCTGAGCATCCTGGGCTGGCTCGCCTGCACGATCGGCGTGGCCATGGCGGTCCCGGCGGCGGGGCTGTCGCTGCGGACCCTGGGACGGAGCCGACGGGCCGGGCGGCCTCCCGCCAGGCTCGCTGGTCACGAGATCGTCCCCGTCGCAACAATCATTCTCGCCGCCATCGGCGCCGCGGTCGCGTTCGCGCCGGCCTGGGACAGCTACGTCCTGCGGACCGCGGCCGGCGTCTCGCAGCGGGTGACCCTGGGCGACGCGTTCGCCAACCCGGTGCCGGTGATCATCGGTGATGTCGCGGTCATGGTGGCGCTGGTCGCCGTGGCCGCGCTGGCAGCGTTCTGGCGGCCGACCCGCCTCGGCGCAGCGCTGGCCTTCGGGGCGATCATCCCGATGGCGGCGCAGGCGATCTCGGCCATCGTCCAGATCGCCCAGCCGACGTCGCCGGAGGCGTTCAGCATCTCGCCCGCGCAGGCCGCCGGACTGGGGCTCACCATCAGCAACGGGCTGACGGTGATGTTCTGGGTCTACTGTGCCTTCCTGGCCACGCTGCTCCTGCTCTGCCTCTGGATGCTGCTGGCCTCGGACTCATCGGATGACCAGGCCGTTCCGTATCCCGGTCAGCCCGGCTCGGGTACCGGTGCGGCGGGCGGTCCGGCGCAGCCGATGCAGGCCAGCCTCGTCGGGCAGCCAGACGCCAGGGAAACGGTCTGACGCCTAGCCCGGCTTGCGGGCGACCAGGATGTCGCGCACGATCGCCTGATCGACCCGATGACGGAACTGCAGGTACGGCTCCGACTCGACCGGCTCGAGCCCCGCTGCCGCCAGGATTGCGGCTGCCTCCTCGCGCGGCGTCACCAGGGTGTTCCACGCGATGCCGACCGCGCCGCCGGGTCGGAGCAGGGATGCCCACACCGGCGCCGCCGCCGTCAGCAGCTCCGCGGGACGGCGCGCCAGGCCGCCGACCGCGGACTTGCTGCCGTGCTGCACGCCGTACGGCGCATCGGTCACGACCAGGTCAAACGTGGCTGGCCTGAAGAACTCGCCCGCCCTGGTCGTGTCCGCGCACACGACGTCGAGCTGCTGGGTGTGGCCTGCCTTCTGCTCCTGTTTCGAGGCCGCGATGCTGATCTGCAAGCGCCGCCCGGCCACCTTTCCGTCGCGCCGCACCGGCCCGTCGTAGGTCGCCTTGTGCTTGATCCGCTTGCGTTTCAGCCACGTCTTAATGAACGTGGTGTACGCCTCGTAATCGCGCTGATCGAGGTCGATCCCGGCCGCGTCGTAGCCATACGTCAGCGCCCGGTTGAGCGTCGTGCCACGGCCGCAGAGCGGGTCCAGCACGGCCAGCTGGCGGCTCAGCAGCCGCGGCCCGAACGCGGATGCCAGCGCCGTCACGTTCAGCAGCAGCTTGGTGAACTGCTCGTTCGTCTTGCCCTGGTACTTCTGGATGGTGATCAGGTCGTCGTCGTACCGGTCCAGCGGGTGCAGCTCCACCGGCTTGAGCAGGCCGCCGCTGATCTCGAACAGGGCATAGATCGACGACATGTTAGCCAGGAACGAGGTGTCATCCGGGCTCAGCAGTTCGGCCGCGAACTCCACGTACGGGACGCCGCCGCGGGTGGTCACCTCGCCCGTTGATAGTGCCCCGCCGAGCACGGAGTCGCTGAACGCCGCCAGCTCGGCGACGGCCAGGCCGGCCGCCGCGCTGGCGTAGACGCGGTTAGCCGACGGCAGGATCAGCAGCGCGTATCTGGGCATGGACTTGCTTTCCGGCTGGCCACGAGCCACCCCGTTCCCGCCATGACGGAACCTGTGCGACTCGCCGATGGTATGCGCCAGCGCTCCGGTGTTGACTCCGTACCTCGGTACGGCCGGTACCGTGCAGGCATGACCGGGTTGACGATCGG
>CAWGJS010000006.1:0-11877 GCA_963822955.1 uncultured Actinomycetota bacterium
GGTGGACGGCTTCGAGACGGAGTCGCTCGCACGGCTGCGGCACGTCGTCCCGGCACTCCTCGGCCAGGACATCTGGGCCCGGCAGAGCATTGCCGGGCTGGTGACCGACCTCGGTACCTCGCCGCTGCCACCCGGTCCCTGCTCCGCCATCGACATCGCGCTGTGGGACCTGGCCGCCCGGATCGCGGGCGTTCCGCTGTACCGCCTGCTCGGCGGGATGCGCGACACTGCCTGCTTATGCATCCCTGCCGTGCCTGCCCGAGCCCGCGCAGACTCTGGCGATGGTCGGAGAAGCCCGCGCCCGTGGCTTCCGGGCAATCAAGCTCCACGTTGCTGGAGATCCGCGCGCAGACGTCGCCTTGCATCAGCAGGTGCGGGATGCGCACGCCGAACTGGAGATCCTGCACGATGCAGAGGGCATGTACGGTCGCCGCGGCGCGGCCTACGTCAGTGCCGCGCTGGGAGAACTCGGGTGCCGCTGGCTTGAGGCGCCGCTGCCCGATCATGATCTCAGCGGGTACCGGGAGCTGCGCAGGCGATCGATCGTCCCGATCCTGCCGGCGGGCGAGGGCGTCTGGGACCTGCGAGCGTTCGGCGAGGCGCTCGCGTCGGGGTCGCCGTGGGATGCAATCAGATCTGACGTCTCGTTCGGAGGCGGCATCACCTTCGCGGTCGGCTTGTCGGCCGTGGCACGGGCGTTCTCGCTGGACCTGGAGCTCGCGAGCTATGGTCATGCGATCGTCCAGGCCGCGAACCTGCAGGCCATGCTGGGGCTGGGATCGGCGAGCTACTTCGAGGCGCCCTACCCCGCCGAGCCGTGGAATTTCGGTGCCGAGAATCCGGTGACCCTCGACCCCGATGGCCGGGCCCGCACACCCGAACTGCCCGGCCTCGGCGTGCAGCTGGACTGGCAGGCCATGTCCCGCGCCGCGGTCGCGACGTTCGAATGCGGGGAGCAGTGATCAGGTTGACCGTGCGACAGCGTGACCGGCTGCCCCACCAGGCGGCGAGAGGTAGCCGTCCTCCTCCCCCGGGTAGCACGCTGCCTCGGTAATCCGCCGCAATACGCAGGCTGCCGTTCCGCTGCGCATCGCCGCGGTAGTAGAGGTGCATCCCGCCGCAGGGAGTAGCCACCCAGACGAGCGGAGGCGGAACAAGCCCCGCCCGTATCGCCGTGTGCAATGACTGGCATCCACGCCTGCCGCGGGCGACGTCGACGTCGAGGACGTCCGGGCCGTCGCCACCTGTGGGAATGGCGATGTTCGGCCAGCAGCCCCACAAGCGCTCGATCTGCGCAAGGTCTGTAGTGGCGTCGCGGAACCAGTGCTTGGTCGCCGGTACCTTGGAACCTGGCTTGCACGGGAACACCGGCCACCCCCGCCGGGCGTACCGCACTGCTGTGCCGAGGCGGTCCGCGTTGATGTCGATGATGGTGACCGACGCCGCTCCTGCCCGCGGTGCGAGCTGGGCCATGAGCAGCCCCATCGTTCCGGAGCCGTACACCAGGACGTGATCACCTAGCCGCCTGGGGAGCAGGTCCCATCCGCGGATCGCGCACGCAAGGAGCTCGATGAGCGCAGCGTGATAGAGGTCGGTGCTTGGCTTGAGCTTGAAGACGTTCGTGCCGGGCGCGGTGAACATCTGCTGCGCCGCCCCGTCGGAAGCGACGACACCGAGCCCGTTCCATGCTGGGCATAGGTTGCTGCGGCCATTCAGGCAGTACTCGCATGCGCCGCACGTCGTGCTGGGGTTGACCGCGACGTGATCGCCGGCGGCCAGCTCGCGGCCGCTATCACGGACGCCGGGTCCAACGGCCACGACGACGCCGGTGGCTTCGTGACCTGGGACGAGCGGGAAGCGGGTGCCCCGAACTCGCCGTCGAAGACGTGAATGTCGGTGCCGCAGATTCCGACCGCAGCGGTTTCGACGAGGACCTCGTCGTGTCCCGCCACGGGCTCGGGGCGTTCCTCGAGCGCGAGCTCGCCCGCGGCACGGAAGGATATGGCGCGCATGTCAGTGCTCCGTTCCTGTCTTGTCAGGCATGTCGCTGCTTGTTCCTCTGCGTTGGATGAGACGATCGCTTGCTGCTCTAGTCAGCGGCGTCGAGGAGGGCGTCCTTTCTCTGCTCCGCTGGGCGAGGACGGGGCGGAGCTGGTGCCGGTAGACCGTTTCGGTGACCTTGCTGCTGGCGTGGCCGACGAGCCGGGCTGTGTCCTCGACGGCGACGTCGCTGCCGGACATCAGGCTGACGAAGGTGTGCCGCAGCTCCCGCGGCGTCCAGTCCGGCCCGATCCCGGCGGCGTGCACACCGTGCAGAGGGACCGGCGGACGCTCGCAGGGTCTAGCGCCTGCCGGGCGGCGGTACAGAAGACCAGCTCCCCCGGCTCGGGACGGGTTTCCTCGCGCAGCGCCTGGAGCGCGGTCACCTCGAGATGCGGCAGTGCCAAGGGTCCGCCGGGACCTCCTGTTTCTGGTGTCTGCGCTGGCCCGCACTGACCGCCAGACCGCGACGCTGGAGGGCCGCGGCGGCAGGCTGCCGGGGTCGCGGAAGGCGACATGTTGCCACCGCAGCGCCCTGCTTCCTCGGTCCGCTCCCCGGTGCACAGCGACGGAATCGAGTAGGCGTAGGTCCGCGGTCCGGCTCCTTTGGCGACGGCGGTCAGCGCGGTCGCCTGGGCGAGGTCATGCTGTGGCTCGGCCGGCCCCGTGTGCCGGGCGGCGCGCCGGTAAGCGCGGACACATTCCGCAGGATCTGGTTCTTGGCCTGCGCCCTGGTGATCGCCCGGGTCAGGGAGGCGCCATCGCCACCGTCGCGCTGCTCCGCGACGCCGCGACCGCCGCCAGCGCCCGGTCCACGTTGGTGACGTCCAGGTCCCGCAGCCGCACCGTCCCGATCACCGCCAGCACCGGCTCCAGGACCAACCGGCTCTTCGCCACTGTCTTCGGGTCCCGGCCGGGTTGCCCGGCGGCCAGCCAGTCCTCGCAGCATCGGCCGCACGGCGTAACTCCCCGATCGCGGCCCCGGTGATCCCGCCATCGATCTGGGGAGGTTCTCAGCGCGTCTGCACGGCGGCCTGTGTCGGGCGGACACGAGCGGCGCAGCCGCCTGCCTCGGGCTGGGTGGTGATCTCGCCGCGCCATCGTCCCGGCAGGGCGTGCCGCGTACTGTCCTTGCAGGGCCGTCATGCACGAAATCAACGGCGTCATCGCCCTTGCTGCGCCATTCCGGCATGCCTGATGATAGTCCCTCTTGGGGGACTATCCGGGGGACAACTGCCAGCGACTCCAGCCGCCCCGCAGCGACTGGCAGCGTGCGTATCCGCAGCTAGAGCGCCTGACGAGCCGGTGCGCAGCTGGCTCCAGGCTCTCCTGACTTCGCTGACACGGAAGAGGTCACTGGTTCAATCCCAGTACCGCCCACCAGCTCAGAGGCATTAACACGCGTAGCTGTTCGAGTCTTAAGATCGATTGCTCGCCATTCTGCTAGCCATTTCAAATACCAGTTCGAGCAGTTGGGCGCCCGGTAGTCACAGCTCGCCCAATCCCAGCTAACATGGCCCGCAAGCCGACTCCGTATATCCCCGAACATGTTGGCGGGATATACTGGAGAGGTGAAGGAGGCAACCATGGCCAAGACCCTGATCGACGTCGACGAACAGCAACTCGCCGAGGCGGCGCAGGTGCTGAACACCCAGACCAAGAAAGACACCGTCAACGCGGCCCTGCGTCTCGTTACCTCCCTGGCCGCGCGGCGCCGCGACCTGCAGCGGCTGACCTCCGGCGGGCTGCCCGACCTGGCCGACGAAGACGTGATGCGCGCCGCATGGCAGCGGTAGCCACCCACCTCGCCGACACCAGCGCCTTAGCCCGGCTGCGGCACTCCCCCGTCGCCTCGGTCCTCGGCCCGATGATCGAAGCCGGGCTCATCGGCACTTGCGGCGTCATCGAATTCGAACTCGGCTGGGCCGCACGCACAGCCGATGAGTTCGACGAAGTCCGAGCTGACCGGCAGGCAGGCTACGAATGGCTCGCCACCCACGACGAGGACTGGCACCGCGCACTGCAGGTCCAGGCCGAACTGTGGCGCCGCGGACAGATCCGGGCCGTCGGCTTCCCCGACCTGCTCATCGCCGCCGTCGCCGAACGAGAACGGGTCACGGTCCTGCACTACGACAGCGACTACGACCTCATCGCTCGCGTCACCGGCCAGCCCGCCCAGTGGGTCGTCCCCCGCGGCACTATCCCCTGACTTGCCACGGCCAAGCCAGCAGGCAGCGCCATCAGCCACTGCCCCAAGGAGGTCCAGCAGTCAGCCGCATTGCCATGGCCAAAGCAACCAGCACGTCCATCCACGCTACCGGTTACTGGCGATCGGTGTGGTGATCGCGGGACACGGCTATCACTTTGACGCGACGCCGCGATCGCCGACGGACGGGAACCACGCCGAACCCGTCCAACTGCTGGGCGCCGGAACAAACCCAGCCTTCGAGGTGTCGCATTTGTCATCTGACTGCGCGGATAGTCACGCGCAGCGCCAACCCGGTGGCAATCGACAATGCGAAGCGTGCACGGGCTCGTGCGAACCGGACGCAAAGGCACGCAGCAGGCCGCGCCCGCGTACGCGCCAAGATGAAATCGCGGCCCGAACCCGCGTCCGTGGCCGCGTCAACGCGCGCAAGTAATCTGAGCCAGCACGGCACACCACGCGCAGCCGCGCGCGCAGTATCCGTAGAGGATGCGGAAAGAACCGCACAACTCCATCGGGCCCGCGTGAAATGTGCCCCATGCTGCACGGCCGCCGTCCTTAGCTGCGTCGTCAGCTTGTCGTCGGGGAAGGCGGCGTCGGGGACCGCGCACTGGGCCGACGGGGTCTCACGTCACGGCCTCGGTGTATGCCTACGAGCGCGGTCAATGTCATCCGGCAGGGCCGGCGACGGAAAGGACGGAGCGGGTGCACTGACCCTCAGCATGCCTACGATCCGATCACCTTCGCCCGGATAGAGCCGGAGCCCCGCAGCGCCGGCCCGGAACGGGCCCGCTCGATGGTCTGCAGGAGATCGCGGCCGACAGTCACGCGATCGAAATGCGGATCAACGCCGAGGACCCGGTACGCTTTCTGCCCGGCCCAGGGACGATCACGGACTGGCAGCAGCCGAAGGGTGACGGGATTCGCGTTGATGCCGGATATCAGGCGGGTGACACTGTTCCCCCACTGTACGACTCACTAATGGCGAAACTCATCGTGCACGCTGATACCCGCGATGACGCCATTGAGCTGGGCCGCTCGGCATTGAGCGAGTTTCGGGTGTCGGGTCCAAAGGATGACCGACGTCCGAGTCTCCTTCTCAGTGCAAAGCGGCACGCCGTCACCCGCTACATCAACAAAGCAGGCGCCGCAGCCGGACTGCCACATATTGGCGGCCTCTCAGCGATCACTAGGCCCAGCGCGTCGCGCTGGCCCGCGCCCTGGTCGCCAGCCCCGCGGTCCTCTTCGCCGACGAGCCGACCGGCGGTTACCCCGCCCGCCCCCCGCGCCTATAGTCTCCTGCCGCGCCCTAGCAGAGGTCGTGAATCCATGAGTGCCGACTGTCTCCCCGCCATTCCGGACCCGCAGCCCGGTGCGCAGCAGCATCTCCACGGTCACGCGCGCCATCCGAACAGGATCGGCGGGCCAGCATGCACCGCGCAGTTCAGGCGTTCCGGCCGGGTACTCGGTGGCCCCTGCTCCGGACGGTCTCCGAGGATCGTTCGTGACATCGAGGATTGCTCAGCCTGGGGAGCGGTCGAAGGCTCGCTGGCCCGTCTCAAAGCCAGCAGGGCCTGGCGAGTGTCGCCGGTGCGGTGCAGCCAGGCCGGGATGCCGACGTGCTGGAAGGCCTGGTAGATGACAGCCATTAGCTGTCGGAACCGGTCGCGGGTTATCCGGTGAATCCGGCCCGGGTCGGTCATGCGCGGTGTCGTGAATAGTCCGAAATCAGTCATTCCACGGAAGCGGCCGGGCGGCGGGGAGCTTAGAGTGGAGCCTTACCCGGATGCGGTGAACGGGGGACATCGCCATGACTCGCCAGATTCTCATCACCGGCGCGACCGGGAAGACAGGCGCGATCGCCGCGGTCACTCTCCTGGACGAGGGGCACCGAGTCCGCGCGTTCGTTCACCGGCTCGATGAACGCGCGGACCGGCTCGCGAAGGCAGGCGCCGAGGTGGTTACCGGAGACCTGCTGGACCTCGACGCTGTGAGCCGGGCAGCGAAGGGCGTCGACGCGGCGTATCTCACGTATCCGCCCGCCTCGGGCATGATCGACGCTTCCGCCACGTTCCTGCAGGCAGCCGAGGAGAACGGCGTCCCCGCCATCGTCAATATGTCCCAGATGGCCGCCCGGCGGGACGCTGCCGACCTCGAGTCCCGCCAGCACTGGATCGCCGAGCGGATGCTGGACCATTTCAGCGGGACCGTGACTCACCTCCGGCCCACTGCCTTCGCCGAATGGCTGATCGGGTTCTGGCAGCAGGCGACCAACGAGATCCGGCTGCCCTTTGCTGACGCCCGCGGCGCCCTCGTTGCCGCCGAAGACCTGGGGCGGGTGATCGCTGCGATCATCACCGATCCCCAGCCCCACGCTGGCAAGATCTACTCGCTGTACGGGCCGGTCGAGCTCGACTACAACCAGATCGCCGCGGTGATGACGCGCGTGCTGGGCCGCCGGGTCACCTACGTACCGGTCAGCCTGGACGAGTTCCGCTCCGCGCTCGAGCGACGCGGCCGTGACCCGCATCTCGTCGAGCACCTGGTCAACGTCGCGGTCGACTACCGCAACGGGCTCTACGCCGGCACCAACGACACAGTCCGCACGCTGACCGGCACTGAGCCGCTCACGGTCGAGGCCTTTATCGAGCGCAACAGGCAGAGTTTCGATCAGGGCGCCGCCTGAGGCCACGCGCGGCCCTCTACCGCCACCAGGGGCGGCGGCGGGTCTGCGCCACTGCCATGGCAGGCCCCGGGAGCTGCTGGGCGTTGCGGGCAAGGTGGTGCAGGTGCTCTCGGACCCAGAGCACGTGCGGGTACGTCTGGCGATGCGGACCGCGAGCTCCAGCGGCGGAGCCATACGGCGCCCGCGCCGGATCTGGAGTCGACGGTGACCCGGCCTGCAGGGGGGCGGCTTGACTGGGCATAGCCGGGTCGGTGGGCTGGGGGGCCGCTAGGAGCTGCGGTGCGGCCCGGCCGGGGCGGCCTACCTCATCGGCGACCCGGTCGTAGAAGTCGGCCAGCTCAGTCACGGCCTCCTGCAAGCTCTGGCTTTCGGGTGTTACCGGGTCGGATTGCGCCGTCTCGGTAGGCTGGCGGGCCTTGGGCGCCATGGGGCTGTCAAGGTCGCGCATGTATCGCAGTTCGGCCAGTGTGTGCGCGACCAGCCGCAGTTGCTGTGCGCCGCTCACCAGCGTCCGTAGGTCATCCCTGCTAACTCGCTTTGCGCCTTGCTCGGCCAGGAAGCTGCGCAGTCCGTCATCGAGTCGCTGCCCCGCCGTCAGCACCGCTGCCGCGTCCGGTAGCGTGTGCCGCTCTCTCAGCGCCCAGTCGACGGCCTGCGTCAAGTACCGCGCTCCAGTCCTGAACGCGTCCGCCAGGTCGTCTCCGACCACTGATGATGCCCCGCGCGGCCAGAAGACCATGCCCGCGACCAGGCTCACGGCGCAACCGATCGCCACATCCTCCACGCGCACCAGTCCTAGTGTCCAGCCGATCGGCTTGATCAGGTCGAACACCAGGACAAGCCAGACGGTGAACGCCGCTTCTCCGATCGCGAGCGGCGCTGTCCCTGGGCAGTACGCGGTGATCAGCAGCGATGTCAGGAACGCGATCCAGATCGCTGTCGGCCCTGTCCCGATCGCTGGCAGCAGCGCCGCACCTACCGCGAACCCGGCCACCGTCCCGGCGAGGGCGCGCAAGGCCGTCGCGCCGGTCCCCGACGCGTTCGAGCGCAGCACCGACAGCGCTCCCAGGACGACCCAGACGCCGCTCTGAAGCCCGGCGACGTCAGCGATCGCTACCGAGACAGCTAGGGCGAGGGCACCGCGCAGGCTGTTGGCCAGCCATACCGAACGAACATTCGCATGCCGCGCCACGGCACCGATTTCTCCAGCAATGCCAGAAAGCCGGGAAGCGGTAATGGCTCGCCCGAGGATGCTGCGGACAAGGCCGGCAGAGCGGCCGTCCTGGCCGTCTGCCGTGGCGGAGGGCGGGACTCCGTACCAGTGGCGGCGCGCGTCGGCGAGGGCGGCCGAATCAGCACGGCCTGCGAAGATGAGCGCGTTCTCCGCGCAGACCCGGGCGACTGCCGCGATCGTCTGGGCGTGGGCGACGTGGGCGGCGGCCGTCCGGCCCGCGTCCTCGCTGGTATCGGACAGGTCTCGCACCCATTGCAGATTGGCGATCCTGGCCTGCTCGAGCCTGTCGAGGAAGGCCGAGGGGGCGGGAGTGTCCCTCGCGCTGGACAGCAGCCTTCCGATTTCGCCGAGCACCTCCGCCGTCGCGCTGAGCAACTCGCGTTCCGCGCTGCTCATCCGTGTCATGTCGACGTGGCCGTCGTACGCCTCGGCTACCTGCACGGAGCATCCCTCTAGCAGGTTCACCGCGCCAGCCAGGCCCTGGGCAGCGGTCGCCAGGCCAGTCGGGCGATACGGTGCGCTGGTGAAGGCTCCCCGCAGCCGCTGCTCAGCGGCCTTCATGGCGGCCGTATCGGGGATCTGCCCCTGAGACGCAGCCTGCACGCAGGCGCTGATCTCAGACGCTAGCGTGGACGCGGCCGCCCGGACGCTATCCCCTTCGTTCTTGGGCGACAGCAGCATGACTGCCAGCGTCCCGGTAACCGCCGCCAGCCACCAGCCTTCCAGCCGGCTGCCGAGCGCGCCTGCCCCGGCCGGTGAGGTGGCAGCGAGCAGGTAAGGGAACAGCGCCGCCGCGGCACCGATGGCCTGCGTCGGGCCGATTACCCCGGCGAACAGGACCGAGAACCCGACCGGAATCGTCACCACGGCCGCCAGCCACGTGCTTCCGGAAACCATCGTGCCGATGATTAGCGTGAGGCTGCCGACGATCGCAAGGCCCGCGTAGGCCTTGAGCTGGCTCACCCGCCGGCCACCGAACCCGCCAACAGCCAGGATCGAAAAGCCGCCGAACGTGGCATAAATCGTCATCTGCGGGTTGCCGATGACCTTGGAGCACAGCACGAACAGGCTCGGGATCACGATGGCGGCGCGGGCAGCGCGCATGGCGGCAGGTACCGACCAGGCCGGCATCCACCTGGCGGATTTAAGCCATCGCGGCAGTTCAACGGATCGCCTGGAGTTAGATGGTCGCGTCGGCTTCGACGGTGATTCCTCCTTTCTAGCTCCGGCGGTCTCCTGGAAGATGCGCCAGTCGCTTCCCCCGCCGCGCTCGGCCTGGTACATGGCCTGGTCGCGGGACTTGAGCGGAGTAGATAGGTTTCAGCCGGACAGGGACTCGGCGACGCCAATGCTGACGGTGTACCCGAGCGGCTTACCGTCTCGGCTGGGGACGAGGGCGGCTAGCCAGGTCAACTGGGCCTCGCGCCGGAGGACCCGGCCGACGGGCTGAGCCCTCGGAGCACTCAAGCACCCACCCGGCGGCCATCATGCCCTGCTCCCCTGGCCGCAACCCGCGACCGGTCGTTCCAGGGAGCCAAACGCAAGGCCACTCGCCAGGTGCAAGACGAGATTGTGCGCAACAGGGTGCCGTTGGCTCCGGCATCCCGCGAGTTGCGCCGGAGCCGACTGTCATCGACTTCCGGCCAACCAAGCCAGCGTCCGCCCAGTGCAGCAGGTCGCTTCAATCTCGTAACCTCCGGCCCTGCGTCGTTGCCATGAAGGCCTGGTTCCCAGGACTCGCGCCTAGTCGAAGGGGTGCTCGGGTAGACGCGCCCAGGAGTGCCGACGCTGCGGCAAACAGGTCGGCCGACCCGTGCCATATTGCTCACCCCGAAGAACCCCGCTGCAGCGCCCGCGCCCGGGAACTGAACCCGAGCGGATGATCTGAGGGCAACCGTTGCTGGGCGGGAAGGGCGTTCATCCAGCTCGCGGTGTCGGTCTGCGCCGAGTGGCCATGATCTACCGAGCGGTTTGTGTGACTTAGAGCGGGGCATCCAGTACGTAGCGTTGGCCGAGGCTTCGGGGCTGCGGGCGTCTTCGATCAGCCGTGAGCCAGCGCGCGCGATGCATTAGTGCCGCGGCTGAGGCGACCGAAGGCATTGGCTCCACGCGTGCCGTCCTGGTCCCGGACGGCCACGCCGGTGCCTTGTGGCGGACTTTCCCTTCACCGGCCGGCGGTTTAGCAGGGTCCGGAATGCCTGGTGCTCACCGGAGGGAGAAGCAGCATGCTGTTCACTCACCGCAATCCCGAGATGCAACTCGACAGGAAGCACACTGCGCTCGTGGTCGCTGACCTGCAGAACGAGTTCCTCAGGCCGGACACCGGCACGTACTACGAGCTCATCGAGGACTCCCTGAGGGAGCACGACGTGATCAACCACCTCGGGCAGCTTCTCCAGGCCGCGCAGGACAACGGCTACTTCGTCATCCACTCGCCGCACTGGTACAACCCCACCGACGTGCAGTGGGTCGCGCACCCCGGCGCAATCGCCGAGTACTTGTTCCAGATCGGCTTCGTGGCGCGCTCGAGTTCGGTCTACCTGGATGGCTTCGAGGGCTCACGTGCGGACTTCTTCGAGCCGTTCAAGAAATACATCAATGACGGCAACACCTCCACCACGTCGCCGCACAAGGGCATGTCGTCGGAATCGAACGACGTGATCAAGCAGCTGCGGTTGCGGCGGGTCGAGAAGGTGATCATGGCCGGCCCCGTTGGCAACCTCTGCCTCGAGGCTCACATGCGTGACATCTTCGAGGCTGGCTTCGAGATTGCCATGGTGCGGGACGCGGTCGCCGGCGGGCGGAACGAGGAAGGGGACGGCTACCAGTCCGCGATGGTCAACTATCGCTACATTGCCAACGCGGTGTGGACGACCGAGGAGGCCGTGAAGCGCATGGCGGAGGCCGCTGCTGCCTGACGGGTATCTGACCTCCGGAGCTTGTCAAGAGCAAGAAGGTGCGCCTATGGACGTGGACCGGAAGGTTGTTGTCGTGACGGGGGCTTCGCAGGGGCTGGGCGAGGCGTTCGTGCAGGCGTACCGGGAGCGCGGCTGGCGCGCGGTCGGGAACTCGCGGTCGATCAAGCCGTCTGATGATCCTGACTACGTCACAGTTTCCGGCGACATCGGCGAGCCCGCCGTCGCCAGGCAGGTCGTCGGGACTGCGCTGGAGCGGTTCGGCCGCGTCGACACGCTGATCAACAACGCCGGTATCTGGCGCCCCGGCCGAATCACGGAGATCACGGAGGACGTGTACCGGCGGGTGATGGCAACCAACCTGGACAGCGTCTTCTTCGCCACCCAGGCCGCCGTGCCCGCCATGCAAAGGCAAGGCGCCGGCCACGTCATCCAGGTCAGCACGAGCCTGGTCGAGCACGCGCTCCAGGCCGTGCCGGCGGTTGTGGCGTCCCTGTCGAAAGGCGCCTGCGTCGCGGCGACGCGGGGTCTGGCGATGGAGCTCGCCGCGGACAACATCCGGGTCAACGCGGTGTCGCTTGGCTTCATCAGGACGCCGCTTCAGGGGCCGGGGCCGCTTGATGAGCTGAAGTCTTTCGCGCCGCTCAACCGGGTCGGCGAGATCGCCGACGTCGTGCGCGCCGTCTTGTACCTCGAGGACGCGGACTTCGTGACGGGCGAGATCTCTTACATCGACGGCGGACGCACCGCCGGCCACTGAGCACAGAGGGAATCCTCTGGCGGGGATGACTGATCG
>CAWGJS010000007.1:0-1274846 GCA_963822955.1 uncultured Actinomycetota bacterium
CGACGATCGTTCGGGGGCGGCCCCGTCTGTCCCCGGTAACGCGCGGCCCAGGAGCCGAAAATCAGCACGCGCTCGGCATCCGGCAGCGCTTCGAATGCATCAGCCACCACCTGCACAGGCCCCCACGACAGCAGGAGCAGCTCGGTCAGCGGGCGAACAAGACGGTTCTGCTCGTTTGCCTGGACCAGTGCCGACCGTCCGACATTCCGCCGGCGCAACAGTCCCGCGTCGGTCAGGCGCTTAACTTCGCCATGCACGGTGCTCAGCGGAGCGCCGAACCGCTGCGCTAGGTCCGTTAGGCTCATTTCTGCGTCAGCGTCGAGCAGCAGTGCGGCCAGGATGTCGGCTTGCAGCCCTGACCGGAAGATAGGCAGCAGAGCAGGCGCCACACTTCGCATAACCTGAATATATCTTCGATCTAACCGAAGTGTCGAGACAGCAGCCGGCGCGTCCTGCGAGCATGCGAGGAGCCTCACGCCGGAGCAGGCTGTCATTGCTCGTAACGAGGACGGCCTACCGGGACTCACAATTGGTGACTGCCGGGTCCAGCCCGGGTCCGATGATTTCGAGCACCGTACGGTCGGGGCACCAGAAATGCTGCCAGCTGATCCCGTCGGCGTGCTGGACGGCGCCGATGAACTCCACCCCGGCGGCGAGCATCCGCGCGCGGACAACGTCGAAGTCGCCGACGCGCAAGCCCACGACCGGCCCGGTCGTGAAAAACGAGTGGAATTCGTCGGCCGACCCGTAGATCTCGAGACCGTACCGTCGCCGAGCCGGAACCCAGCCATGCCGATGGCTTCCCGGGCGAGCGGTACGCCGATGACGTCCTGGAACAGCCGGACCATCTCGGTGAACTGGTCGCTGCGCAGCCCCACGAAGTCCACCCCTTCTGCTGCCACAGCCGCTCCTAGCCCGCCACGTCCGGGTCCCCCGGCCGGACGATGCCGGTCTCGTAGGCCAGGATCACGGCCTGGACCCGGTCGCGCAGCCCGAGCTTGGCCAGCAGGTTCCCGACGTGCGATTTCACCGTTGCTTCGCTGACGACCAGGTCGGCCGCTATCTCCGCGTTGGTCAGCCCGCGGGCGAGGCGGAGCAGGATGTCCCGCTCCCGGACGGTCAGCGAGGCCAGCCGCGACGGGGCCGGCAGCGTCTGCGGGCGGCCTGCGGGCGAACGCGTCGATCAGCCGCATCGTCACCGACGGCGCGAGCAGCGCGTTTCCTGCTGCGGCGACCTTGATGGCGGCGATGAGATCGTGCCGCGGGGCATCCTTCAGCAGGAATCCGCTCGCGCCTGACGCGCAGCGCCTCGTACACGTAGTCGTCGAAGTCGAACGTGGTCAGCATGACGACCCGCGGCGGGCCGGCGCGGTCGCCGCCGGTGATCAGCCTGGTGGCCTCGAGGCCGTCCATTTCCGGCATCCGGACGTCCATCAGGATCACGTCGGGGTGGTGCTCGGCCGCGGCCCGGACGGCCTGGGCGCCGTTGGCCGCCTCGGCCACCACGGTGATCCCGTCGGCGGCCTCGAGGATCACGCAGAATCCGGTCCTGACCAGTTCCTGGTCGTCGGCCACGATGACCCGGATGGGTTCGCCTCCGGTCATGGCGCTGGCAGCCGGGCCGTGACGGCGAACCCGCCAGCATCGCCAGGTCCGACGGTCAGCCTGCCGCCGCAGGACGCCACCCGTTCGGCGATGCCTGCCAGGCCGAATCCGCCCGATTCCGCGAGGCGCGGCCCGCCGCCGTCCGGACGGCCACCCGGCTCCGGGCTCGACTGGCCGTGCGGTCTACCGTGATCGCGACGGCCCCGTTCCCGGTATCGGTCACCGACACGGTGACGTAGCCAGGCTCATAGCTGACGGTCACCGCCGCCTCGCCCGCGCCGGAATGCTTGACGGTGTTGGTCAGCGCCTCCTGCACGATCCGGTACGCGGTCAGGTCCACGCCCGGCGGCAGCTTGCTGGGGCTGCCCTCGACGCGCAGGTCCACGGCGATTCCGGCCTGGCGGACCTGCCCGAGCACCTCGTCGAGCTCGCTGATCGACGGGGACGGTGCTGTGGCCGCCCGGCCGTCGACATCGGCCGGGCCGCGCAGCACGCCAAGCAGGCGGCGAAGCTCGGTCAGCGCCTCCCGGGCCGTCTGGCCGATGATCTCCACGGACTTGCCTGCCTCCTCGGGCCGGCCGGGCAGCAGTGCGGCCGCGGCCTCCGACTGGACCGCCATGAGGCTGACGTGATGCGCCACCACGTCGTGCAGTTCCCTGGCGATCCTGGTCCGCTCCTCTGCGGCGGCCAGCGCGACCTGCCGGTCGCGTTCGGCCTCGGCGTGCTCGGCCCGGGCCTCGACCGCCTGCACGTAGGCGCGGCGGGTGCGGCTGAGTATGCCGAGCGTGCCTGCCACCGCGAACTGCAGCGCCGCGACGAAGAAGTCATAGGGCTCGGTGTGGCCGGGCAGCGTCTGCGACCTGATGATGCCGTACATCAGCAAGGCACTGATCGCCACCCGGACCCTGGTCGAGCACCGGTCCATGACCGTGTAGTAGGCGATCGCGGGGCCGAGCGGTATCGGCGCGAAGTTGAGGTTGAGCTGGTCATAGATCGTCCGGGGAATGCCGACGGCGAAGAACACGGCGACCGGCCAGCGCCGCCGCCAGGCCAGCGGCAGCGCCTGCAGCACGACCAGCAGGAACGCGACGTAGGGCAGCTGCAGCTGCCTGGTCTCCGGGATCAGCGAGGCGACGTTGTAGACGGCCAGCGCCAGCGCGAGCGCAAGGTCCTGCATGCGCGGCGGCAGCCCGGCGGCCCACGCGGCAAGCCTCTTCACCAGCTGATCGTAAGTCTCGCCGCGATGCGCGGGCCATCCGTCGCACGGGTGAACTGCCAACCCCTACCTCAGGGGGAACGGGGCGGCCGGGAACGCCGTGATCTGCCCGCTCGGGATGGGCGGGCAAACGGGCACCGCGGCCGATGCGGATACCGTCGCTGGCGGACGAGCATGGCGGTCATGAACCTCTGCGAGATCAGAACACCCCGGCGAAGGCGGACCGGGACACCGCTGGCCCAGTCAGGCGGTCATTGCTCCGTTTGACCGGCGCGTGATCGCGGTCGGCGCGGTCGTCTTCGCCGTGCTGCTGGCGGTGTCGACGCGGTACGGGTTTCACCGCGACGAGCTGTACTTCCTGGAATGCGCCCGTCATCTGCAGGCCAGCTATGTCGACCAGCCGGTGCTGACGCCGCTGATCGCGTGGGTTTCGCTGAAGCTGTTCGGCGTCTCGCTGCTCGGACTGCGGATGTGGGCGGCCCTGGCCGCATGGGCGACGGTCGTGGTGGCCGGGCTGACCGCGCGCGAGTTCGGCGGCGGCCGCCGGGCGCAGCTGCTGGCCGCCGTCGCGACCGCGACCATGCCGGTCGTGCTGGGTGCTGATCACCTGTTCGGCCCGACGGCCTTTGACATGCTGGCCTGGGCGGCCTGGCGCTGGTGGTGGCCAGGATCGGGCGGACCGGTGACACGCGGTGGTGGCTGGCCGGCGGGCTGGTCCTCGGTCTCGGGCTGGCGAACAAGCACAGCGTCGGATTCTTCGCTGTCGCGCTATTCATCGGCGCGCTGGTCAGCGGCGGCCGGCGGCTGGTGCTGAACCGCTGGTTCCTGGCCGGCGCGGCGATCGCTGTCGCCTTCACCATCCCCGACATCTGGTGGCAGGCGCAGCACGACTGGGCGACGATCGCGATGACGCGCACGCTCGCGCAGGAGAACGGCGGCGCTGGCCAACATCGCCAGCTGGGTAATCGGGCAACTGTTGATGACCGCCCTGGCCCTGGTGGTGGTCTGGGTGGCCGGGCTGCGCTTCCTGTGGCGGTCCGGGCGGCCGCTCTGGCGGGCGCTGGTGTGGGCGTACGCGATCCTGTTCGTGTTCTTCGCGCTCACCACCGGCGGGAAGATCTACTACCTGGGCGGCGCGTACATCTACCTGCTCGCCGCCGGGGCCGTCGCCATCGACGGCTGGCTGGCAGCCCGGCAAGGCCCGGCTCCGCATGCTGCTGCTGGCCACGGCGGTCACGACTGCGCTCGCCGTGCCGCTCGTGCTGCCGGTGCTGCCCGCGGGGGACGTGGGCGGGACCGAGAAGATCAACCCGGTGCTGGCGGAGTCGGTGGGCTGGCCGCAGCTGGTCGGCACGGTTCGCACGGTGTGGTTCTCGCTGCCGGCCGGGCAACGCGCTAGCGCGGTGATCTTCGCATCGAACTACGGTGAGGCCAGCGCGATCAACGTGCTGGGCCCAGGAACAGGCCTGCCGCAGGCGGTGAGCGGGCACAACACCTACTGGTGGTGGGGCCCGGGTAACCCGCGCGCGACCACCGTCGTGGCGGTCATGCCCGGGCCGATGGACGGCGGCGGGGATGCCGCCTACCTCGGCCAGTTCTTCACCAGCGTGCGAGCCGTCGCCACCCTCTCCAACCCGTACGGCCTGCACAACCAGGAGTGGCACGGTCACGTCTACCTCTGCACCGGCCCGCGCCGCCCCTGGGGCCAGATGTGGCCGCAGCTGCGCCAGTACAGCTGACGCGTCGAGTCCGGACACAGCATCGCGGCCGACGAGACCGGCACCTCGTGATCGACGCCCGGATGAACCGTTCGCATGCCGATTGCCGGACTTCGCGGTGCGGCGCCGAAGGGCGTGCCTCGGGCGTTACGCTGCGCTCCAGGCGGTTTGATCGCAATCAGAGCGGGAGGAACTAATGAAGGTAGTCAGGCGAATCGTGCCGTTCTTGCTAGCTGTCTTCTGCGTCGCAGCGCTGGCACCCTCGGCGTCTGCCGGACCGAACGTGCGGCACGCCACAGGCCCCCGCAGCCCGGCAATCGTGGGAAACCTCGCGGGATACCTCTGGTCGGAGACCGAGCCTTTCTACGACTTCGACGGGCAACTCGGCGCGATCACGGTGACGAACACCTCGACCGGCGAGTACACGGTCGACCTGCCGAATCTCGGCAGCCTCACGGGCGGAATGGTGCAGGTCACGCCGTACGACAGTAAGGACACGTGCGCAGTCGGGAGCTGGGGGCCGAGCGGATCCGACCTGGCAGTCTACGTGTACTGCTTCTCGCTGCGCGGTCACCCGGCCGACACGCTGTTCGACCTGATCGTGACCCAGCCAACGACGGCTCCGCCTGGCACGTTCGACTACTCGTGGGTCTACCGCGATGCCCGGTCCGGCGCGCTGACCGGGGGGTACGAGTACAACTCGGCGGGCAAGCAGAACTCGGTACGGCACCTCGGAAAGGGACGCTACGAGGTTACCTTCGGCGGCCACGCCTCCACGGGCACCCGAGGCACGGTCAAGGTGAGCGCATACGGGTCCCTTGCCGGTGATTGCGCGACGTCGGGCTGGCACGGCACCAGCAAGGGCGTGGCGGTCGACGTCAACTGCTACACGTCGTCAGGAAAAGCAGTCAACCGCGAGTTTGACGTCACGTACGCCAGGGCCACCAACCTGATGGGGCTGGCCGCCGACTTCCCGACGGCTAACGCGCTCGTCACCGCAGCCGGGAAGGTGCAAACCCAGTACGACAGCTCGACCACGGCGTACGTCACTGTCGTGCACCACCAGCGCGGCCTGTATCGGGTGCAGCTGAATGGCACTACCGAGTCCGACGGCGGCGGCGACATCCAGGTAAGCCCGGTGACCGGCAGCAAGGACCACTGCACGGTCGAGGAGTGGGGGGGCGGAACCAGCGTCAAGACCGTCGCGACCGTCCAGTGCTTCGACAGCCGCGGTCACGCGGTCAACTCAGCGTTCACGCTCCAGTTCGTGGTGGCATTCCTGGTCTGACAGGTTCCAACGGACCCGGCCGGCCGCTCGTGGATTCGGCGAGCGGCCGGACGGAGCGCTCGGCGCGCAACTCTCGGGGCCGCGCGGATGGCCGAGTACCCGTACACGGGCGAGCGGGTTGCGGCGTCAAACTGCAGGCCCGCGACCTGGCGGTCGGGGATGGCCGATGTTCAGGCCGCGCACCTTAAGAGGTGAAGGCCAGGCCGAGATGATTGCGCAGCAGATCCAGCAGGGAAGTGCGCGGGTCCGCCGAGACCTCGAGCGTCCGTCCGTTAACGACGATTTCCATTGCAGCCCCATCCGGTGGAATTCCGGGAAACCGGACATCCGGCTCATAGGCCATCGCGGGCGTATGACTGTCCGCATCTCACCATGCCCGGGTCAGCACCGCGTCAATCCGGTGCGTGCAGATGCCTCCAGCCCGGCCGAAAGCGTCTGCCTCCAGCCCGGCCGAAAGCGTCGCCCAAGCCGGGCGGCTCCGAAAGGTGCGGCGCCGATTAAGACGGCGGCGCCGCGTGGCAGACGACCGACGAGGGGCAGTCTCGCGGCGGCGCGTCTAATGCAGTCCGTGCCGACCCGGTGGCTCACACGCCACCCTGGCGCAAGATCCACAACGCTCTGACCTGGTCAGATGTATCGAACAAACTGCCGAAAAATCAAACGGGCGAGCTGTCGACGCGACTGACAGTGATCACATCATCCTCGATCACCTAGACAACGCGAAGACGGTGATACTCGCTCGCATGGAAGCCGACGGCTGGGACAGGATCCTTGGCCAGCGCGGCGACGGCTATGCCGATAGCGTGCATGCCATTCTGGTCAGCCATATAGCGGCGCGCCGACGCCCGCGCCATCGGAGACCACTCGATCTTCACGACTCAGCGAGCAACTCGGTCATCGCCTGTGCGTGTGACACCGCGCCCGGCCGATCGGCGGCCACCCACTGGCGATGTTCTGCGAGCGTGCTCTGGATCTCCGCTGACCCTATGACCTCTGCTGGTGCCAGGCGCAACACGGCCTGAAGCCGACGCAAGTCGGATAGAGGCACGATCGCCGCCTCCTGGCCGGCAAGCCGGATCACCTGACACGGCTCACCCGGATCCGGAACTATCGGCTGTGCGGTCATGCCAGGCAGCTTAGCGGCATCTACCGACAGGCAGGTGCCGACCACTCAGCCATGTCGAGTCCACCCGAACATGGCCGACAACCTGGTCCGCCAAGGTGACCACGCAGCGGCCCGCCAACCGGCGATCTGCATGCCGCTGCGCCCTTAGCACGGCCATGGGCAGACGCCCGGATCTGCATGCCGATGAGCGTTCGTCGCGGATGTCTGTGTCGAAGCCCTTCGGATACCAGATGCCGCGCCAGTTGGGTGGAGCCATGTTGGGGATGACGTGACCTTGGCCGAGGTCTCGAACCGTCGACGTGGGCTCGGATTTCAAGGACATGCGGAAGAGCACTTCCTGCAAACGCCACATGCTGAAGGCTCCCAAGGCATCCATCAGGGAGGTGATGGACGAGGTGCATCTCAGCGGATTGAACCCTTGCTAGCTCAATCCACGACTGTTGAGTGCTCCGTTGACCAACGCGATGGTCGCCTGGGGATCGTCAACTTCGATCACAAGTTGCGAGTAATGTTCGTCTCGCAGCGTTATCAGCACTGCCTGCTTGGGATCGTGCACAACCCAGAAAGTCCATTTGCCCTGACGCCGGTAGGAACCTACCGTGAACAGTCCGGGAAAGCTGTTTGCCAGCCATGGGAGACCGGGCATTAGAGGCCTGCCCATCTGCACGCCCTCGCCCACAGTGACGACGTGTTCGAGGGGAACCGTGACCCCGCGCTTGTTGAGGGCACAGAATCGGTCAAACCCCGTTACCTCAACAACGAGATCGTCGCCGGCCACAGAGACTGCCGTCATGAGCGGATCATACCGTTCGTTCCGATGGACTCGCTCAGCCCCAGCCCTGACTGCACAGGCTAGCGCAGCGACTCACCGTCACCGCGACATTGTCGCGACCGAGCACGCCCATCCAGCCGACTCCACCACGTCCGCACATACCGCCTCCAGGGCGACCTGCCCCGCCGATCTTGGACTGTCCTGCGGACAGTCACCTGCGGTTCTCAGCTGTCCGCGCGGTCGGCCGGAAGATGTCCGCGCGGCCTCGGCCAGGAAGGCCGTGACGGCCTGGGTGACATACGGCTCGCCGTACAGGTCGATTTTGCAACTTGGCGTCCGGCCAGACAATGCATTTCGGTTCGCCAATCCGCTCGTAGCCGGCGTTGTTACGGGCGGCCGAGTATCACCTGGAGGGTGAGCTGCTCGATCTCATGGCGGGCGCGCAGCTGGGCGATCGCCGCGTCAAGCGGCCCTGTAGTGCTGGCGACCAGCTCCGCGAGCTCCTCCTGGTAGTGCTCGTGGCCGAAGGGGGAGCCGAGGAAGATCATGCGGGCTGGGCCGGGACCTGGGTTGGTGAAGGAGTGCGGGCAGCCGCGCGGGACATACATCATGCTTCGCGGCCCGCCGCGGGCGACCGTGGCGCTGTGTGCGACTCCCAGTCCTGCCAGTTGGCTGGCGTTCCGAGACGAGGTTCGAAGGCGAGCCTTTAGCGTCATGGCCGGTGAGCTCCGGCAGCCACCGTCAAGTCCGGCGGCGAACCGGCCGCAAGGCCCGCCGAACCGGATCGTGTTCGCGGGGGCTGGCACAGGAGCACCCCTGAGCAGACGAGCTCCCATCAGTACGGCACCGAAGACGCTCCAGCCGCCGCGGCCGCCGGGCGCCCGCGCGCCTGCAGCTTCCAGCAAGCGTTCCGGCGTGGTGTCCACCCGATGAGGGTCTGACCTAGGGTGGCCGACGGCGTGATCCGCAGCGCGACCCGGCGACTCGCGCTGTTGTGCTGAACCAGGGCAAACCACAAGGGCAGCAGGGCATCGACCGTCCCGCAGGCGTCGGCATCGCCGGCGAACATGGGCTCGAGCCCATCCGCGGTGATCAGTTCCTCGGCCAGGGTGCGCGCGCCGGGATCGGCGGCAAGGAACAGGACGGTGCCTGCAGGCGGGTCGGCGAAGTTCTCCCAGCCCAAGGCATTGAACGCGCGCACATACCCAGCGCCGGGTGCGGCCGCCGCGACCGCCGCCCGGCTGTCGACCTCCGGCTGGCCGATGCGGTTCGCCGCGTCGATCACGACCTTGCCCGCCAGCGCCCCGCCGAGCGCCGCCACCACCTCGGCGACCGCCTCGCCCGGCACTGCCAGCACGACCACGTCGGCGCCGTCGGCCCGCAACAGGGGCGCCCTGAATCCGCACGCCGACCGTCGCGGTTAGGAATGGGCCACCCCCGTTGCCGTTACCGTCGTATCGGCGTCGCTGCCGGACAAGCTGCATGAGTATTCATGCCGACGTCTTACCAGCAATGCCCGCACATTCCGCCAGCGGCATAAGTAGCAATCGACCAGACCTGGCACCTGCGGCCAGCGTGCCGGGCTGTTGCCGAATCCCGGATGAGGGTCAGCTCGGTTGGATGCGTCGCCCGCTGATCTCGGTCGGTGCGAGACGAACGTACACGTCGCGGGCCCCGGGCGCCCACGGCTTGAGGCGCGCTGTGTCCTCAAGTTGCTTCACCTGATGCTCGTCAGTGACCTCGTGCGCATGACCGTGCACCAGCACGCTCCAGCCTTCATGCAGGGTTTCGTCGCAATGGTCCACTTCGAAGCTGACTTGGGTGTTGACGTGAAGAGCCAGCAGTGTGTCCGGTGCCGTGCGGTAGATAATCGCCTGGCCTTCGACGGCGTAGTTGACCGGCAGGATGATGACTCCCTCCGCGTCTGTGAGACCGACGCGGCCGATGCCGCCCGGTTCGAGCAGGTCGAAGCACTCTGCTGGGCTGAGCTCCTGCAAGAAGCGGCGCTTCTGGGCGCTGGCCTTGGGGGGCGGGGACTTCCGGTGCGACAAAGGACGTGGCGCCCTAGCACTGCTGGCAGCTGCCTTCGCTGGAGCCATATCTTTCACCTCCGCAACCCGCACGGCTGCTCTCGCGTCTTGTCTTCAGCCTCGTCTCGCATTAGCAGTACCCCGCTGCGGCCTGAGGACCCGCTCGGCCCGGCTGTTCGACCCTGGACAACATCCGCGCGGCGCCGGCAGCAGCGGCGAGCTACGACGCAGACTGGGGTCGAGATCGCCGCGCCACATGGACCGTTCCATCGCTAACTGAACTTCGTCAGAGTGCACGCGTGCGAGCGAAACCTACTTCACACGCCCAAATCAGGCGCTCAGGCCGTCCGTTTATGCATCGCCAGCGATGGGCGTGAACGCGCGCTTCTGCCGCTCTGCGCGCGTGCACCTCGTGGTCACTGCGAGCCGCAGCTGGCGGCCACAGCAGGTCGCGGTCGGTTCCGCGGCGGAAAGGGGCGCGGCGGGTCATCGCCTGATGGCTGCGGCCAGCCGCCGGTACACGGGACAGGTCAGCCAGCGCGGCTGATGATGCCTGCCATCTCGTCGGAGTCGAAGGCGCGCAGCGTCGTGCTGCGGATGTTGCCCGCAGAGCCGAGCCGGAGCAAGGCGGCGACGCCGGCCTCGTCGTCCGGGAACTCCGCGACGCAGACGAGGTCGTACTCGCCGACGGTCCACAGCAGTTCCCGGACTCTGCCTCCGGAGCTTTGGACCAGCTTGGAGAACTCCTCGGCGCGCCGTGTGGTGTCTCGGAAGTTCTTGATGCCCTGCTCGGTCCAGTTGATCAAGGACACGTAAGTTGTCATGCTGGCGCCCCCTCGCCTGCGCGAATGTGCACCTTGTTGTTCCCCCCAGTAGGCCAGCCATGCGGACGCCCAGGCCATGCACGGACCCTGCCGACGCAATCCAGGAACATCCGGTCCTGCCGCTCCCAGAGCGTCCCTAACGGTGAGGGAAGGGTGCCAACCGCGCTGCGAGTTATGGTGACCGTTACAGCACCCCTGGTCACGGCCTGCGGGGTGCCGCTCAGGAGCCATCACGGCGATCGCTCCGCTGAGAGGCCGGCGAGGAGGGCGTGGACTGCCAGGTCCCACCGGCGGTTCACCGACGCCCTGGTGGAGCCGAGCCACCCGGCGGCTTCCTGCGTGGCCAGCCCCTGGGCGAGGGCGAGGAGGCCGTGGGCGATGTCCACCTGGTCGCCGTCGAGGATCCCGGCGTCAATGCAGCGCTGGACCCGCCATCGGCCATGAACTCGACCTCCCACCGAGCGCCTGGTAGTGAGATGTCGATCATGACCGAGTCGGGCCTGGTGTGGTCGAGCTTGTAGAAGATGTGCGCTCGGTCCAGCCGGACACGCGGCTGCTACTCGGCGGCTAGGCCGAGGAAGCGGGCGAAGTTGTCGCCGAGCAGGCCGTCCAGTTTGTGCTGCGGGATCGGGTCAAGCCGGGCCGCGTCGGCCTCCTCGTTGACCGTTCGCACCTTCCCGGCCAGCGCCACCGGGTCGTACAGGAAGCCCGGGTAGTCGGTGCCGAAGAACAGCTTCTCCAGCGGCACGAACATCGGCTCGCACCGGTGCAGCAGCGCCAGCAGGTCCCGCCGGGTGATGCTGGCCAGCAGGTACGACAGCTCGCCGTAGAAGTTCGGGTGCTTGGTCAGCAGGAACAGCGCCTCGTCCACCCACGGGTGCCCGCAGTGCGCAACGATCACCCGCAGGTCGCGGAAGCACCGGCCGACGTCGTCGAGCAACGCGGGCCTGCCGAGTTCCAGCGCAGCGTCGATCCTGGTCGAGCCCGCCTGGTGGATCATCACCGGAATGCCAAGCTCGCCGGCAGCCTCGTACACCGGGAACGCGAGGTCGCGGTCGGCGGGAGACCAGTGCTGGTACATCGGGTACAGCTTTACCCCGGACAGGCCGAGCTCGCCCACGGCCCGGCGCAACTCGGCCACCGCCGCGCGCACCCCCCGGAACGCCGGGTTCACCGAGGCGAAGCCGATGAACCGGTCCGGGGCCGCCCGGACTACGGCGGCGACGTAGTCGTTGCACCGCTCGGGGTCGGGTGGGCCGGGTACGCCGAGAGCCCCGCTGGCGTCCACGGTGCCGATCAGCTGCCCGTCGAGGTATTGCGGCGAGACTGCGAGCACCACGATCTTGTCGAACCCTGGGTGGTCGTGCAGCGACTCCGCCGGGCCGATCAGCGGCCAGCCGCGGCCGGAGTATCCGCTGGCCTCCCACTCGTCCCCGGTCGGCATCCGGTGCGACGGCAGCACGCCCATGCTGCGGAATATGCACAGCGAGCCCTCGCGGCCGTAGGCGGCGGTGAACTCGGGGTTCGCCGCGAGGCTCAGGATGTGGCTATGGGCGTCAATCAGCACCGGGCACCCCCGCCGCGCCGGCGGCCGCGGTCGGGCCAACCGACCGGGCGTTGTAGACGTGCGCAGGCTCGACCGGCGCGTCGTACCACGGCTGGTACAGCTGCGCCAGGTACGGATCGACCAGCGTGCCCAGCTCGGCCCAGCGCCGCACCTCGGCTGGCGGCTGGTACACCCGTTCCCGCACGGCCGTGGCGAACCGCTCGCGCACCAGGTCCTCGTCCACCACCGTGACCCGTCCTTCTTCCATCAGCACCCGGCCGTGCCCTATGACCATGTCGATGTCGCCGGCGTCCGCGCGGTCGACGACCACATCCAGGAACGGCTCGGCGCCGTACCGGCCTGGCGGGAAAAGGAGCCGGTCCTTGCGCATCACCAGCAGGTCGGCCCACTTGCCTGGCTCCAGGCTTCCGAGCCTGGCCTCGGCTCCGATCGCGCGGGCGCCGTTGCCCGCCGCCGCCCGCAGCAGCGTCTCGCTGTCCAGCCGGCCCTCGCCGAACACGTGCGGCAGCCGCTGCAGATAGCTGGCCAGCCGCAGTTCGGCGAAGAAGTCCTCCCGGTCGGAAACGGAGATTCCGTCGGTGCCGAAACCGACCCGGCCGCCCGCGGCCATGATGTCGCGGACCCGGCAGATCCCCGATGCCAGCCGCAGGTTCGAGCCGGGGTTGCAGGACGCGACCGCGCCGCTGTCCGCAAACACGCTCAGCTCCTCGTCGGTGACCCAGACGAAGTGCTCGAGCACCGTCTGCGGCCCGAGCACGCCGAGGTCGGCCAGCCGCCTGACGGCCGGCTTGCCGTACCGCTGCCGGCTGAACATCATCTCCGAGCGGGTCTCCAGCGCATGAGTGACCAGCGAGGTGCCGTGGTCGTCCGCGGCCCGCTGGCAGCGCCGGTATAGCTCGTCGGAGCAGGCCGGCGTCCAGTCCGGCGCGGTGACGATCCGAATCCGGTCGTGCCGGCCGTGCCAGTCAGCCGCCAGTGCCTCGAACGTCGCCATCACGTCGTCGACCGGCCAGGCGTACCCCATCGGCGACGCGCGGACCTCGGCGGCGAGATCCGCGGGCAGCCGTGCCAGGAACGTCTCGTCGGCCTGATGGGCATAGATGTTCTGGTCGCGGCTGACCAGGCCGAACGCGGTCCGCATGCCGGAGTCTGCGTACGCCTGCAGCGCCGGGACGCATCCGAAGTGCTCCATCCCGGTCCGGCCGTAGTACATGTCCACCGTGCCGGTCTGGCCGCCTTTGATCGCGGTGATCAGCCCCCACAGGATGCCGTAGTACAGGTCCTCCTCGTCGACGGGGCCGACGGCGCCCTGGATGTGGACATTCGCCTTCTCGAAGATGTGCTGGTAGAGGCCGGGGCCGATAGCCAGTTCGCTGTGGTAATGGCAGTTGACGAATCCTGGCATGACGAAATGGTCCGCCGACCCGAGCACGCGGTCGAACGGCCCCAGGGCCGCCAGCACCTCGCGCGGCCCAACGGCGGTGATCTCGGGTCCCTCGATGATCAGCGCCCCGTCCGGGATCAGGGTGAGCGCCCCGAGCGCGACGACAGGGTCACCCTGCACGAGATAGCGGCCCACCGATGCCCCGATCCAGCTGGTCTAGCGCGCTTGACCAGGGACAACCATCTTGTCCAGCACCCGGCGGAAGGCCTCGTTGGCCTTCTGCAGCACCGTGGGCTCGTCGACCGTGGTCAGCCTGCGGCCTTCCATGACGACTTTGCCGTCGATGATCGTGGTGTCCACGCAGCTGCCGTTGGCCGCGAACACCAGGTGCGAGAACAGGTGGTCGGCGTTATCCGGCATCAGCGGCGTGAACATCTGGCTCTGCAAATCGACCAGGATCACGTCGGCCTTGTGTCCGGTGGTGAGCTGCCCGGTCTGGTGGCCGAGCGCGGCCGAGCCGTTCCTGGTGGCCATCCGGACCACGTCGGGAGCCTGCTGCAGGCTCGCGTCTACCCGGGTCGCGCGGTGCACGAGCGAGGCGAACTTCATCACCTCGAACAAGTCCCTGCTGTTGTTGCACTCGGCGGCGTCGTGGCCGAGCCCGACATTCAGGCCCGCGTTCAGCATCTCCGGCACCCGGGCGACGCCGTTGCCCAGCTTGGCGTTGGACGAGGGGTTGTGCGAGATCTGAGTGCCGGTCTCCCGCATCAGCGCGATCTCGGTGTCGGACAGCCACACACAGTGCGCGGCGACGGTGTTGCGGCCGAGGATGCCGCAGTCGTAGGCCACCTCGGTCGGCCGGCGGCCGAATCGCTGCTTGGAGTTCTCTACCTCGGTCAGCGACTCGTTCAGGTGGATGTGGATCCCGGTGCCCAGGTCGTCCGCCATGGCCCGCGCGTCCCGCAGCAGCCCTTCGGAGGCGAGCGGCAGCCACTCGATGCCGATGTAGACCTCGATCCGGCCGTTCGCCTTGCCGTGGTTGGCGTGGTAGGCCTGCTGGTTGTCCTCCAGCGTGTCCAGGTCGTGCTCGGCGTCGGCGATGTCGTTGGACAGCACTGCCCGGATGCCGACCTCCTCGGCCGCGGCGGCCAGCGCGTCCAGGCGGCGGTACATGTCGTTGACCGTGGTAACGCCGCATCGGATCGATTCGGTGTAGCTGGCGAGCGCGGCCCAGTAGGCCGCGTCGTCGTCCAGCGCCCGGATGATCGGATACCAGCAGGTGTCGAGGTATTCCCATAGCGGCAGGTGGTCGCTCCACCCCTTGCCGAGCGCGGTGTGGTAGTGCAGGTCGACCAGGCCGGGCAGCACCGCCTTGCCCGTCGCGTCGATCACCTGCGCGTCGCCGCCGGGGTGCCGGGCGGCCACCTCGCCAGCGGGGCCGACGTCCGCGATCCGGTCCCCTTCCAGCAGCACCGAGCCGCCGAAGAGGACATCGTTCGCGTCGTTCATCGTGACGACAGTGCCGTTCTTGATCAGGATGCTGCCTGCCACTGCTGCTCCTATCGGGAGATAGCCTGCCCGGACTGGGCGGCCGTGGACTGCAGGTCGACCCAGACCGACTTGGATGTCAGGTACGGTTCCAGCGCTTCCTCGCCGAGCTCGCGGCCGAAGCCGGAGTGCTTGCGGCCGCCGAACGGGACCGCCACGTCAAACATGCCGTAGGTGTTGATCCAGACCGTGCCGGCCTCGAGCTCCTCGGCCAGGCGCAGCGCCCTGCTGGTGTCGGAGGTCCAGATCCCGGCAGCCAGCCCGTAGGGGACGGCGTTGGCGAGTGCGGCGAGGTCGTCATCTGCGCCCCAGCTGATCACCGACAGCACAGGGCCGAAGATCTCCTCCTGGGCGACCCGCATGCCGTTGCTCACCCCGCGCACCACCGTGGGCTCAATGAAGAACCCCTGCTCCAGGCCTTCCGGCTGAGCCTCGGCACCGCCCACGACGACCTGTGCCCCGTCCTCGCGGGCCGCGGCCACGTGTGCGAGGACCCGCCTGCGGTGGTTCGCCGAGATCAGCGGCCCCATGTCGGTGGCCGGGTCGAGCCCGTGCCCGAGCCGGACCCCGGCTGCCTTGGCCACGAGGCGCTCTGTGACCTCGCGCTCCACCGACGCCTCGACGAACAGCCGCGAACCGGCAACGCAGGCCTCACCCTGGTTGAAGAAGATGCCACCGAAGGCACCGCCGACCGCGGCGTCCAGGTCGGCATCGGCGAAGATGATGTTCGGGCTCTTGCCGCCGAGTTCCAGGGTGACCCGCTTGAGGTCGCCAGCGGCCTGCCGGACGATTTCGATGCCGGTCGCGGTCTGGCCGGTGAACGCCACCTTCTGCACGCCGGGGTGCCGCACCAGCGCGGCGCCGATCTCCGGGCCGCCGATGATCGCGTTCACGACGCCGGCCGGCAGCCCGGCCTCCTCGACCAGGTCCATCAGCCGCAGCGTCGACAGCGGGGCCAGCTCGGACGGCTTCACCACGACCGTGCATCCGGCGGCGAGGGCGGGGCCGAGCTTGTAAGCCACCTCGAGCAGCGGGAAGTTCCACGGCGTGATCGCCGCGACCACGCCGACCGGCTCGCGCCGGACCATCGTGAGCATGCCGCGGATCGAGTTCGGCGGGACCGACCCCGCGATCTTGGTGGTCCAGCCGGCGTAGTAGCGGAAGATCTCAATGGTCAGCGCGATATCGACGGCGCGTGCCTCGCCGATCGGCTTGCCGTTGTCCAGCACCTCGATCGCAGCGAGTTCCTCGCTATGAGACTCGATGAGGTCGGCCAGAGTCCACAGCATCCGGGCCCGCTCAGTCGCCGGGGTGCCGCGCCAGTTGCGGGACGCGTCCGAGGCGGCCCGCACGGCGAGGTCCACCTCGGCCGTCGTGGCGACCGGGACCTCGGCGAGGGTCTCGCCGGTGGCTGGGTCGACGGTCGCGAGCCGGTCACGGGTGGTGACCCGCCTGCCGCCGATATACAGCTGCAGCGGGCCGTCGAGGAAGGCGGGTCGCTGAGGTGCGACGGTGGGGGGCATGTCGGCTACTCCGTTCGCTTCGGGACGAGGACGTGGGGTCAGCTCGGGACGAGGACCTGGCGGCCGAGCACGTTCCGGCTGCGCAGGGCGGCCAGTGCGTCACCGATGCCGTCGAGCGGGTAGCTGCCCGCTAGCGGCACGGTCAGGTTCCCGGCGGCGGCCATGGCGATCGCGTCGTTCAGGTCGGTCCTGGTCGCCGCCACCGTGGACACCAGGCTGGACTCGGACAGGATGAACTCGATCGGGTGGATGCTCAGCGACTGGTCGGTGTAGCCGGTGCTGACGAAGCGGCCGCGGGGGGCCAGCGACCGGATGCCCGCGGTCATCGTCCCGGTGGTGCCGACGAGTTCGAAGAACACGTCGGCGCCCCGGCCGCCGGCGGCGGACCTGACCGCGTCGGGCAGCGCGGCGTAGTCGTCGCCCCGGCCGAGCACGACCACGTCAGCCGCGCCGTGCTTGGCCGCGAGGTCCGCCTTGTCAGGCGAGTCGGCCACCGCGATCACCGTGGCCCCCGCGCGCGCGGCCACCTGGACCACCAGGATCCCCACGCCGCCGATGCCGTTCACCACCGCGGTCTGGCCGGACTGCAGGCGGGACATCCGGGTCGCGTGCACCGCGGTCATGCCGGCGCACGTCAGCACCGCGGCGCTGGCGAAGTCGACGGCGTCAGGAAGCACCGCGAGGTTCCGCTCCGGCGCCAGCACGTACTCGGCGTCGCCGCCGTCGCGGTTGAAGCCAAGCTGGCCGGGCTCGACTGCGCACAGGTTCTGCCTGCCGAGCAGGCACTGCTCGCAGGCGCCGCAGAATAGCTTGTTGAATACGGCGACCCGGGTGCCGGCGGTGAGCGCCACGCCGGGGCCTACTTGCTCGACCACGCCGGCCGCCTCGTGGCCGAGCGTCATCGGGTAGGCGTCCGGTTTGATCATTCCGTCCACGATGTGCAGGTCGGTGCCGCAGACGCCGGCGGCGTGCACCCGTACCAGGACCTCGCCCTGTCCCGGCTGCGGCGTCTCGATGTCACTGCCGCGCAGGGTGAGATCCTCCTGGACCTGGATCGCCCGCATCGGTCCCTCCTTCCTTTCCTGCCGCGGCCCGCCGGTCAGGCAGCCGCGAGCGCCATGTCCCAGAAATCGCCTTCGTAGCGGATCGAGATGCTGAAGACCGCCGACAGCCGGGCCCACTGCCCGGCGTCGGCCGGGTCGGCCAGCCGGTCGAGCAGGCCGGTGGTCTCGGTCACCAGCGCGTCGTAGTCAGCGTTGCCGAACATGCGGATCCAGTCCGCGTACACGGGGTCGTCCGGCACCGCCGCCATCAGCGGCTGCGCGATCTCGCCGTAGCTCCACTGGCAGGGAAGCAGCGCGGCGAGCCCCTCCGCGCAGCTGCCCGACGTGCAGACGTACAGCAGGTGGCGGGTGTAGGCGTAGGTGACCGGGTGCAGCTCGGCGAGACCGGGCAGCCGCCCGGCGTCACCGCCTAGCCGGGCCAGGAACGCCAGGTTCGCCGGGATTTCCGTGCCGACGATCTGTCGCAGGAACCTGGCCAGGACGTCGAGGGCTGCGGCGTCCGGCGCCTTGGCGGTGACCAGCGCGATCGCCCGGGCATAGTCCTCCAGGTAGCGGATGTTCTGCCCGAAGTAGCCGCGGAACGTGTGGTGCGGCAGCGTCCCTGCCGCGATCGCCCGGACCATCGGGTGGTTCACGATCACCGCCCAGGCGTCACGCCCGGCGGCGCGCATGGCCGCGGACGCCGCCGGCCCTGGCGGGGCGCTCGTCACCGCTCTCCGCCCGGCTCCGGCAGCGCGCGCAGCTGGTCGTCGCGAACGCTCCGGATGTGCTGCCGCATGAACCGCTCGGCGTTCTCAGGGTCGCGGCGCTTGATCGCCTCGTAGATCTGCGCGTGCTCCTGCACCGACGCCTCGATCCGGCCGGGGATCTCGGTGGTCAGCCGGCCGATCCGGGCGAGGTGGGCAGCCAGGTTGTCCAGGATCGCGCGGATCCGGCGGTTCCTGACCTCCTCGAACAGCACGGTGTCGAACTCCGAGATCAGCCGCACCAGCTTCGGCCCGCCGCCCTCGGCGGTCAGCACAGCGCACTCGCTGGCGATGCGACCGAGGTCGGCCAGTCCTTTGTCGCTCATGGACTCGGCCGCCGCCCGGGCCGCTGCCACCTCGATAATCTCGCGTAGCTCGTAGATCTCCTCCAGGTCGCGCGCGGTGTATTCGGTGACGACCGCGCTCCGGAACGAGCTCAGCGTCACCAGGCCGTCCTGCTCGAGGCGGCCGAGTGCCTCCCGGACGGGCGTCTTGCTGACGGACAGGCCCTGAGCGATGTCGGCCTCGCGGAGCGGCTCGCCCGGCGCGATCCGAAGCTCCACGATCGCAGTCCTGAGCTGCTCGTACGCGACATCGGTCATCGTCCGGCGACCGGAGAGCTCGCCGAACACCGACGGGAACGCGCTGCTGCTGCGGCGGCCGCTAGGGGCCGGGCGGGTCATCGCTGCCTTCCGGCGAGCTGGGCAATGTCCTTCATTACGCCGGCGAACGCGCGGACGGTGGCCATCCGGTCGGCACCGAGCGGGAACACGTGCACCGAGTCGACGCCCGCGGCGAGCGCTTCTCGGAGGCGCTCCGAGGCTTCCTGCGCGTCCCCCGCCAGGGCCATCCGCCGGACGAAGCCGTCAGGCAGCAGCCCTGCTGCGGCTTCCGCCTCCTGGAACTCGCCGCCTGCGTAGCTTGCCCTGACCGCGTCCACGATGCCAGCGTCGAGCCCGGCGAGGCGGCACAGGTGCGGCGCGGTCTGCGGGAACCAGGCGGCGATCGACCGGCCCGCGGCCAGCGCCGCCGGCCCGTCGTCGCTGATCGCGCCGTAGGCGAACAGCGCGGTGTGCGGCCGGGGCCGGCCTGCGGCCGCGGCGCCCCGGTCGATGTGCTCGAGCGCCCAGCTGATCGAGTCGGTGAACAGGCCCACCAGCAGGATCACGCCATCGGCGAGCCCGCCCGCCAGCTCCAGCGTCCGCGGCCCGCTGGCCGAGACGAAGATCGGCAGACCCGGTCTCGCGCCGAACCTGAGCTTCGCGTGATCGAGCGCGAAGCCCGGGGCGATGGCCGTGACCTCGTCGCCGGCCAGCAGCGAGCGTATCGCCCCGATCGCGTCGGCCAGGGCGGCCGCGCTGCACGGCTGGCGGCCGAGGGCGAGCAGCGGGCGGTCGCCCGCCCCGATGCCGAGGATGGCCCGGCCGGCCGACACCTCGTCCAGCGTGGCGGCAGCGACCGCGGTGATCGCCGGGTGCCTGCTTACCGGGTTGGTGACCGCGGTCCCGAGCCGCAGCCTCGAGCTGTTCACCGCAGCCAGCGTCAGGTAGACGTAGCTGTTGCGAGCATGCAGCGACGAGTCGGTGAGCCAGAGATGGCTGTAGTCCAGGGACTCGATCTCCCGGACCATGTCGGTGAAGGCCGCAGGCGGATCGACCCCCTGCAGGACAACGCCATAGCTAGGTGCAATCATGCGCAGTCCCTTCCCAGCGGGTAATCGTATCGGCGGCGCAGGCGAGGCCTGTGGCGAGCGGCGCCGTGTCGATCCACTCGTCCGGGGTGTGCTCGCCCGAGCCGGACGTGACGCCGATCGCGATCGCCGGCACCCCGGCGGCGTGCGCCGCATTCGCGTCGGTGCTCGCGGCGGTGCGCCGGGCGGTCAGCCCGGCCTTGCGCAGCGCGGCGGACGCGGCGGCGGCCAGCGGGTGGGTGGCCGCCAGCTCCCCGGCCGGCCTGCGGCCGAGTTCCGCGATCTCGGCGGTGACATCCGCCCGCGGAGCGGCGATGATGCGGCGAGCGCGCGCCTCGAGCTCGTCCAGCGCCGAGGCACGGGACGCCCGCAGGTCGAGCAGGAACGCCGCCCGCCGCGCCCTGGCGTTGACCGCCTCGCCGCCGGAGAAGACGCCGATGTTGACCGAGGTCTTACCGCGCGCCGCCGATCCCGAGCCGCGGCGCGGCAGCCCGGCAAGCTCGGCCACCATCCGCGCGGCTGCGTGCACCGCGCTCGGCGCGTTCGCCTGCTCCCAGGCGTGCCCGCCCGGACCGGACACCGTGACCTGCCAGCGCGCGGAGCCGACGCCGATGTTGGCCACGCGGCCGAGGTAGTTGCCCTCGATAGCAACGACCGCCGCCAGCGGGACCTGGTCCTGCCTGATCACCTCCATCATGCCGCGCAGGTTCCCGAGGCCCTCCTCGGCCACGGTGGCCACGAGCCACACTGGCGTCGCACCAGCGCCCGAGAGCAGCGTGCCGATGGCAGATAGCGCGGCCACGCCGACGCTGTCGTCGCCGACGCCGGGGCCGCGCAGCATCGTCCCGTCGCGGCGCACCTGGTGATCCACCTCGGCGTCGAACACCGTGTCCAGGTGAGCGGCCAGGATCACCGCGGGCTGGTCGCCGGGCCTGACCCGGGCCCACAGGTTCCCGGCCGCGTCGGCGTGCACATCGGGCCAGCCGTCCTGCTGCCACCACGACGTGACCCGTTCCCGCCGCGCGTCCTCCTGACCGGTGGGCGCGGGGATCTCGGCCAGCTCCACGGTCCGGCGGATCACGCCTCCGGCCAGCTCGTGGCTGGCCTCGCGGAGCGCGGCGCCGCTCATCGGTCCGGCGGTCATGGGGCGGCCACCACCATGCCGGCGTCTTCTAGCCGGGTGATCTCGTCCGGCTGGTAGCCGAGGTCAGAGAGCACGGCGCGGGTGTCACGGCCAAGCGCCGGGGCCGGGCCGGGGTAGGCGAGCACTGTCCGGCCGAGCCGGAACGGCGGCCCGACCACGCGGAAGGTGCCGCCGCCGGTGTCGCCGGGCCCCGCAGGCGCGGCGCCCCGTGTAGGCGACTGCAGGCTGCCCAGCGCCGCCACCTGAGGCCAGTCGAGCACGCTGGCCAGGCCGCGGACCTCGGCGGCCGGCACGCCGGCCGCCTCCAGCTTGCCCAGCCAGTGCTCGGTCGCCTGTGTGGTCAGCACGTCCTCAATGCAGGCCGTGAGCTCGTCGCGGTGCGCGACCCGCGACGCGCCGTCGGCGAACCGCGGGTCATCGGTGAGCCCGGCCACGCCCAGCGCATTGCAGGCCCGCTGCCACAGCTGCTCTGACCCTGCCCCGGCCATCACCAGCCAGCCGTCCGCGGTGCGGAACCCGCCGTACGGCGCGAACAGCGGCGAGTGCATGCCCAGCAGCCCGGGCTCACGGCCGGAGACCGCGACGCTAGCCAGGATCGTGCCCAGGCCGGCGAGGCCGAACTCGAGCAGCGACGAGGACACCAGCGTTCCCGTCCCGGTGCGCAGCCGCTCGATGTACCCGGCGAGCAGCCCGCACGCACAGCTCAGCCCGGCGCCGACGTCGAGGAACGGCGCGCCGACCTTGACCGGGCCGGACTGCGGGCTGCCGGTCACGCTCATCACGCCGCTCTCGGCCTGCAAGATCAGGTCGAAGCCGCCGCGCGCCGCGTCCGGACCGACGTCGCCGTACCCGGAGATTGAGCCGTACACGATGTTGGGGAACCGCTCGTGCACCGACTCCCAGTCCAGGCCATGCGCGGCCAGGCTGCCGGGGCGGGAGTTCTCGACGAACAGGTCGGAGCGGCCGAGCAGCCGGTCCATCACCTCGCGCCCGGCGGGCGTTCTGAAGTCGACCGCGAGGCTTCGCTTGCCCGCGTTCAGCGCCATGAACAGAACCGACTCGCCGCCGGACCGTTCGGTGCCCTGGGTGCGGTACGGGTCGCCGGACGGCGGCTCGACCTTCACCACCTCGGCGCCGAGCGCGGTAAGCCACATCGTGGCCTGCGACCCGGCGACGAACCTGGTGAGGTCGGCGACCCGCACGCCGCGTAGCGGCAGCGCCGGCGCTGCGCCGCCCGGCACGGCGCTGTCAGTCGCTGCGCCGGCTACCACGAGGCCGGTGACCACGGGGCCGGCTCGGTGAACTCGCCGAACGCATCCCGGAACACGTCGGCCATCTCGCCGACAGTGGCGCCCGCGCGGGCCGCTTCGATCAAGGCCGGCATGACGTTGCGGCCCGCACGCGTGTCCTCGGCCAGCCGGAGCAGACCGCTCTTGTGGGGCCGGGGGTCTCGTTCAGCCATCCGGGCCCGGGTGCGCGCCGCCTGCCGCTCGCCGGCCAGCGGGTCCACCTCGAACGTGGCCGCGGCCCCGGCACCGCTGTCGGCAGGGTCGGCGTAGACGTTGACGCCCACCTTCGGCCGCTCGCCGCTGGCGAGTTCCTGCTCGGCCCTGTAGGCGGACTCGGCGATCCAGCGCTGCGGGATGCCGGCCTCGATCGCCACGGCCGCGCCGCCGATCGAGTGGATCTCGGCCATCAGCGAGCAGGCCCGGGCCTCGATCTCGTCCGTCAGCCGCTCGACATAGTACGAGCCGGCCAGCGGGTCGGCCGTCCGGGCTACGCCGGATTCCAGCGCGATGATCTGCTGTGTCCGCAGCGACAGCGTGACCGCTTCCTCGCTCGGGATCTCGTAGGCCTCGTCATAGCCCATGACGTGGATGGACTGGGCGCCGCCCAGCACCGCGCCGAGGCACTGCAGGGTCGACCTGATCACGTTGTTCAGCGGCTGCTGCGCGGTCAGCGTGGTGCCCGAGTTGCCGGAGAAGAAGCGCAGCCGCGCTGCCGCCAGGGAGGAGGCGCCGAACCGCTCGGTGGCCACCCGGTGCCAGATCCGCCGGGCCGCCCGCAGCTTCGCCACCTCCTCGAACAAGTCCAGGGTCGTGGCGAAGTGAAACGACAGCCGCGGAGCGAACGCCTCGAAGTCCATGCCCCTGGCCAGGAACGCCTCGCTGTACGCGATCGCCGATGCCATGGTCAGCGCGAGTTCCTGCACCGCGTTGCAGCCCGCCTCGCGCGCGTGGTAGCCGGTGATCGAGATCGGGTTGAACCGCGGCAGCTCGCGTGAGCTGAACTCGACCACGTCGGTGACCAGCCGCAGCGACGGGCCCGGCGGGTAAAGGTAGGCCTTGCGGGCCAGGAACTCCTTGAGGATGTCGTTCTGCAGCGTGCCGGACAGCGCGTGGAACGGCACGCCAGAGCGCTCGGCCGCGACCAGGTAGGTGGCCAGGATGATGGGCGCGGTCGCGTTGATCGTGAAGTTGACCGACACCTTGTCCAGCGGGATACCGTCGAAGACCTCGGCCATGTCGTCCGCGGTATCAATGGCCACGCCGACACGGCCGACCTCGGCGGCGGCCATCGGGTCGCCGGAGTCGTAGCCGAGCTGGGTGGGCAGGTCGAATGCGACCGACAGCGCGGTCTGCCCCTGGCCGAGCAGGAACCGGAACCGCTCGTTGGTGTGCGCCGGCGTTCCGAAGCCTGCGAACTGCCGCATGGTCCACAGCTGGCCGCGGTACATGGTCGGGTAAGGCCCGCGGGTGAACGGAGGCGCGCCGGGCAGGCCGAGCCGCTGCGCCAGCGCTGCCTCGCCGCCGGGCAGGTCCTCGGCGGTGTAGACGACCTGCACCGGGATCCCCGAGTCGGTCGTGACAGGGGACAGCTCCCGGTCGATTCCGTGCATGGTCATGACGCCGCCCGCTCTCCGGCGGGCGGCGTGCGGTGCTGGCTCGCCGCCTCGTCGGTGGCGAGGGCGAGCAGGCCGGCCACAACTTCCGGCAGCGGGCTGCCCACCGGGTAAACGGCGTCCACGCCCATCGTCCGCAGCCGACCCACGTGCTCGGCGGGGATCGTGCCGCCGATGGCCACCGGGATGTGCTCGCCGCCCCGCTCGGCCCGCTGCGCGATTATCTGCTCGGCCAGCGGCAGGTGCGCCCCGGACAGCACCGAGATCCCTATCAGGTCGGCGTCCTCGGCGACCGCAGCGGCGACGATCGCGGCCGGCGACTGCCGCAGCCCGAGGTAGATTACCTCGGCCCCTGCCTCCCGCAGCGCGAACGCGATCACCTTGATACCGCGGTCGTGCCCATCAAGACCGGGCTTGGCTAGCAAGATCCGCGGCCTGGTCATGACAGTGCTCCTTCTGCCATCACCACGCGGCCGTCAAGTTCCAGCACGGCGTCCCGCATCACGCAGTCCAGGTGCGCGACAGCGTTCACCTGCCCGCCATAGGCGATCGAGTTGCCCAGCGCGATGTGCGCGGACCCGCGCGACGACTCGGTCTCCATCGGCACCGAGCAGACCACTCCGGCCGGGTTGAACGCCACCGATACCTCGGCGATGTTCGCCATCCGGTCGTCCTGGCAGCGTTCCAGCATGGACAGCAGGCGGCCGCGACCGCGCTCGGCGCCCTCGACCCTGGTCAGCCGGCCTTCCGCCACGTACAGGACAACCGGCTCGTCTAGCGGCCCCTCACCCATGAACAGCAGGTCGGCATCGACGACGACCACCCCGGTGGCGCTTCCCTCGACCGGCGCGGTGCCGGACTCGACGTCCGGCGGCGCCATGTAGGCGCCAGGGTCGCGGGCCATGCCATGCAGCACCCGCCCGGGCCGGTCCTCGACCGACCCGCGCAGGTCTGTTCCGCCTCGCGAGGTGAGCCGGAACTCCGACGCCCGGTCCCAGGCGGCGCCGACGCGCTCTGCGTCGATGCGCAGCCGCTCAAAGTCCACGGCGAGCGGGCCAGCCCGGCCGGAACGTGTCCAGCCGAACCCCAGGCATCGCCAGGTACCGCGCGCCGCGGTCGGTCGCCGCACGCCTGGCCGCGGACGACCCGATGAACATGCTCGTCAGTTCGATGGTCGCGGTCGCATGCAGCATCATCGCCGCCACCGCACCGGGCGGCTCGGCCCCCGGCAGCTTCGGGTTCGGCATCCGCGCGACGAGCGGGATGGCGTCTCGTTCAAGAATTCCCTGCGTGAGGCCTGCCACGACGTCCGGGTCGGTGCCGTCGTCCGCGAGCAGCACGACCTCCTCGCCCGCGGCGACCGCCAGGCACTGGTCGAGCACGTTGTCAAACGCCGTCATGACTTTCCAGCGAGGGCAAGCGCAGCGAACACCGCGTACGCCCGGGTTGCCTCGTGGATGTCCGCGACCGCCAGGTGCTCGTCCTTGCAGTAGACCGGCGGCCCGCCCGGGCCGAAGATCACCGTTGGTACCTTGGCCCCGAAGCTTGCGGTGTCGCCGAGCCAGTTCTCGGTGACCAGCCTTGGCTCGGCGCCGCGGACCAGGCCTACGGCGCGGCGCATCAGCCGCACTACCTCGTCGTCCGGCCTGGCCAGGTAGCCCGGCTTCACGTCGGCGAGGTCGACCTGCGCTGCCACCCGGGGGTCGGCGGCGGAGGCCTCCTCCAGGCACCGGTCGATCTCGGCGCGGACCTGGTCTGCGGTAACGCCAGGCTGCGGGCGGCAGTCAACCCGGATCACGCACTCGTCTGGGATCATCGAGGGCCCGCCCGGCGGCAGCCCGCCGTAGATACGGCCTGGCACCACGTAGGTCTCGGGGCCGAACAGCTCCCGGATGTCGTCCGGTAGCTCGGGCAGGTACCTGGAGGCGTCGAGGGCCAGCACCACGTGCGCGGCGAGCGTGTTGGCGTTGACGGCCAGGTGCTTGTGGCAGCTGTGCGCGGACTTGCCGAGCACGGTCACGTCGAAGTAGTACCGGCCGCGATGCCCCAAGCAGACCTGGTTGTCGGTGAGCTCGCCCAGCACGCACAGGTCCGCCGGGTGGGCGCCGAAATAGGCAACCGCCCCGGCCTGGTCGCCCATGTGGTCGCTGACCGCGGACATCGCCGCGGTGCCCGACAGCGGCAGGCCGCTGCGCGCCAGCGCCTCGATCGCCACGATCTCGCAGGCCAGCGCCGCCTTCATGTCCATGATTCCGTGGCCGTAGACCGCGCCGCCGAGCAACGCCCCGGAGAAAGGCTCCGCGGCAGACCAGCCGTGGGAGACCGGCTTGGTGTCCAGATGCCCGGTAAGCACGACCCGCGGTCCCGGGCCGAACGAAACCTCGCCGGTCGCGTTCGGGCGGTCGGGCAGCACCGGCTGCAGTTCGACCGCTTCGAACCCCGACTCCGTCATCACGCCGACCAGGAACTTGGCGAGCGGCCCCTCCTCCCCGAGCACGCTGGGGATCCGGCTGACTTCCCGCGACAACTCCACGGCGCGGTCGACGTCGGTGTGCTCCAGCACCTGGGCGGCTAGCTCACGGTCATCCATAGTTCTCTCGGCGGCCCAGCTCGTCGCGGGCCTTGCCTCCTTACGCTCCCTGTCCGTCCGCGGCGGCCAGCGCCGGCTTCCGCACGGCCTCCTGGCCGATAGCGACCTTGCGGAGCACGTAGTACAGGACACCGGCGACCACGAATCCGACGTAGAAAGCGAGGTCAGCGCCCTTTAGGGCGGTCGCGATCGGGCCGACGATGATCGAGGTGTCCATGAACGGCACCATGACCCCGAACGCCACGCAGAACGCGACGATCGCCGGCCAGCCGTTGCCGAGCCTGCGGAAGTTCAGCGCGCCGCGCAGGTACGACGGCGTGTACTTGTCCTTGTTGTAATGCCAGTCGATCATCACGATCGCGCAGAACGGGGCGATCCAGTACGAGGTGAACAGCAGCAGGTTCTCGAACTTGCCCGAGGTGTCGCCCGCGTTCATGTACAGGATCGCGCCGAACGCGAGGACGGCGACGATCGCGGCAGTGATCGGCCGCTTCACCCGGGCGCCGAGCGCCTGGAACGCCAGCGAGCCGGTGTAGTCGTTCATGGAGTTCGATGCGATGGCCCCGAACACGATCGCGATCAGCGCCAGCACGCCCAGGAACCCGCCGCCCATCAGCGTGCGCACGCCGGCGGCGGTCTGGTTGCCGAGCACGCTCGCCCCGGCGAGCCCGATGCCCTCGACCCACACGTACGAGGCAGTCAGGCCCAGCATCGTGTACCAGAAGATGGCGGCCTTGGAAGAGCCGGGTTTCATGTAGCGGCTGTAGTCGGAGGCGTACGACGCCCAGGAAATGCCCTCGGACAGCGCGATGGTCACCATCAGCACGAACGCGCCGACCAGGGTCGCGCCGTGCACGGTGTTGTGCGGCAGCACCACGTGATGCTGGAAGATCTTTACCGAGAGCACGACGAACAGCACGATCAGGATCGCCGAGCCCCACTCCTGCACACGATGCACGAACTCGTAGCCGAACACGCTGATCGCGCCCTCGAGCGCCAGCACGACCAGCACACCGAGCCAGAACGGCACGTGGAACAGCAGCTGAGCGGCCTGCCCGCCGAACAGCCCGACCAGCGCGTCCCAGGCGATCGAGGACAGCCACTGCACCGCGCCGGGCAGCACGATGGTCTTCCCGAACGGGAGCCTGGCGAGCGGCACCTGGGCGGTGCCCGTCTTCGGCCCCCAGGTGCACAGGATCGCCACCGGCAGCGCGCCGATGATCGTGCCCACGACTATGGCGACGAGACCGAGCCCGAACCCGAGGCCGAACACCACGGCGAGCGTGCCGGCGAAGACGCCTGACAGCTCCATGTTGGGGGTGAACCACACGGTGAACATGCGGTACACCCCGCCGTAGCGGTGCTCCTCCGGGATCGGAGCCATGCCCTGGCCTTCCAGGACCATGTCTCCGGTGCGGGTTGGGCGAACGCCCTCGAAGACCCGCAGTTCGTCTGTGGCCTCGGTCATGGTTCCCTCCTGTCCGCGATGGCAGCGACCGCTGCGCACGCGCTGCCAAGCACCTCCATGTCCGGGCGGGCACCCGAAATGCGATCGCAGATAAGATATATCCGATCGCAAAAATGAGTCAATGCCCCATGGAGATTGGATTCCTTCTGTTCAGGGCCTCACCTGAAAACGGATCTCATCCAGGCGCGGCAACGTCGGCAGAAAGGATCCTGATCACAGCGCAAGGAACTGCAGCGCTGTGGGTACCGCCGTGGCGACCGTCGGGCAGGTCGCTGCCGAGACCTGGCCCTGCATTCACAGGTCGCCGATTGATCAGGTCATCCTCGACTACGTCCAGAACGCCATCGGGCCCAGCGCGACGAAGGTGATACTCACCGCACCAGGCCGTCGCTAGGGAGAGCATCTCGCCAGTGCGGCGGACGGCGGGGCCGATAACTCGCATGTCATCCTGGTCTGCCAGAGGGCGCGTCGGCCGACGCCTGCGCTCCGGACATGCGTCGACCACTCTGCCGTCTCTGAGCGTGAAGCCCCCGGTGAAGGAAGAAGGTCATGGCAGCAGCTGAGGACCCCAGTCGCAACGATTTCTTCCCGCCGACGTCGCTGGAGAAGTCGGTCCGCGATCTCGGCGCCGACGCCGTCCGGTACCGCGCCGACTACATCATGCTGTCGATGCGTGATGGTGTGCGGCTAGCGACGGTCGCGATCCGGCCCCGGGCCGAGGGCCGGTACCCGACGCTGATGCTCCGGAGCCCGTATGCGGAGACGTCGATTCACGAGGCGCTCAAACCGCTGGCCAGGGCGCAGTTCGAGCACGACTATGTGCTGATCGTGCAGAACGAGCGCGGGACGGAGTGGTCGGAGGGCGAGTTCGGGTTCCTGACCACGACGACCTCGGACGCTCGGGACACGCTCGACTGGATCAGCGCGCAGGAGTGGACGAATGGGAAGGTAGGGCTGCTGGGCTGCTCGTCGACGGCCGAGAATCAGCTCAAGCTCGCGGCCATCGGACATCCGGCGCTGACGGCCTGCGTGCCGATGAGCTCGGGCGCGGGGGTCGGTAGCGTGCCGGGCGTGGACGGGTCGCAGGGCTGCTTCTACCACGGCGGCGTCCCGATGATCAAGACCTGGGCGCTTTGGCACGCGCCGTTCGGCGTCAGGCTGCGGCCGAAGCTGCCTGCCGAGGCTGAAGGCGACGAGCTGGCGCGCACGTTCCGGCGCTATTCGGTGAGCGTGCCCGATTTCCGGGTGCCCGACTACGCCAAGGCGCTTGACGAGTCCACTCTCGAGGCACCGAGCGGCCACGTGCTGCGCCGGATGGGCTCACCGCTCAGCGGCTATGAGACCTACATGGAAGAGGGGCCGAGCGGGCCGTCCTGGGAGACGGTCGACCTGATTGACGCCAGGCATACGGGCGCCACTCCGTCGCTCAACATCAACGGCTGGATGGACGTCGGCGCGTTCGAGACGGTAAAGCTGTTCGAGTTCCAGCAGCATCACCCTGAGCAGTACCTGATCATGGCGCCCACGTCGCACTGCAGGATGCTGACGACCGAACCGAACGCCAAGCTCGGCGACCGCCCAGTAGGCGACAGCCGCTTCCCGTACGACGAGATCCTCATCTCCTGGTTTGATCGTTTCCTGCTGGACAAGCCCGACGCCTGGAAGCCGATGCCTAAGGTCCAGGTGTTCCTGCAGGGCGCCGCGACGTGGCTGACCGGCGAGTCCTGGCCCCTGCCCGAGACCGAGGACCGCACGCTGTATCTGACCAGCGGCGGCTCGGCGAACACGCTGTGGGGCGACGGCGCGCTGGAGCAAGCCATCGGCCCGGCAGGCACCGACGAATTCGTCGCCGACCCGCACAATCCGGTACCCTCCCTCGGCGGCGACCTGGCGATGGGCACGCCAGTCTGCACTGACCAGCGCCCCGTAGAGTGCCGGGCGGACGTGCTGGTCTACAGCACTCCAGTGCTGACCGACCCGATCACGATCGCCGGCGACGTCCGCGCGGTCCTGTACGTCTCGGCGGATGTCGAAGACACCGACGTCTTCGTCAAGCTGCTCGACGTCTACCCCGACGGCACCGCTTACAACCTGGCTGACGGCTGCCTGCGGCTCCGGTACCGTCGCGGCCTGGACAAGCCGGAAAAGCTGGTACCCGGCGAGATCGTCCAGATCGAGATCAAGGGCATAACGACGGCCAACCACTTCCCGGCCGGGCATCGCCTGCGTATCGAGGTGGCCGGCTCCAACTTTCCGCTGGCGGACCGGAACTGGCATGGCTGGGAACGAAACGATCTCGCCACCGACGGGCCTGTAGCGCACATCACGCTGCACCACGGCGCGGGACGGGAGTCGGCACTGGTCTACCGCGCGTACACCGGCGACGTGACAGTCGGCGCGCCGATGGCGGTGCTGCGCGAACAGGCCGAGGCCGCGCGGCAAGAGGCCTGACAACAATGCGGGGTTGGTGCTGTGCCTGCGACTGCTGTAGCGCACGTGCACACCTGAAACGCGCGAACTTGGTGCGCCAGCCTTTTTCATTTTGATGTAGCGGCACGACACAGTGGACGTGTCCGGGACTCAGCGCACGCACAACTGACGCGGGCGGCCAGAGAAAGAGGCACGACGCAGCGATGACAGTCTCAGCTCTGAGGCGAGGTCCGGCGCGACTCGCGCTGATCGGTGCCGGCGCGATCGCATCCCACCACGATGCCACGATCGGCGAGACCGACGGGCCGAGCGCCTGTCCGTGGCGGTGGCCCGCAGTTCGGCGGGACCCCGGCCGGGACGGTCAGGCTCAAGGCCACCGCCTGATCATCGCGGGTGGTGTCGGCTCTTGATGATCTTGCGGTGGCCACGGGGTCCCTCTGGCTGGGTGGGAGGACATGCCCGCCAACGGGAGATGGAACGGGATGGCACGCAATGGACCGCTACCTGGGTGTGAGCCCGTGAACTCGGCAATCGCGCGGGCAGCGGCCAGGCCACGTCGGCCGGAAGCGGACAGGAGATGAGCATGACGCGCGTCAGGAACAAGACGGACGAAGAGCAGAGCTGGAAGGACGTCATGAGCAAGAGACCGGCGTCGTACCTGGTCTTAGTGCTGAGCGTGCTGGTGGCGCCGCTGGTCCTGGTGGGCCTGACGGGCCCGGCGGGGAGCGCGGCTACCGCGGCGGCTGCGACGTCGTTCGGGGCCAGGCTGACCGGCCAGAGCCAGCCCTCCAACGCCGAGAACGGCCAGTCGTGCGATGAAAGCGCCGGAATCCGGCACGGTTCCACCTGCACCTGGGTGGCCATCAGCGCATTCGAGAACGGCAGCCATTTCACGGCCCCGAAGACCGGAACCGTCCGGCACGTGAAGCTGGTGTCGTGCACGGCCGGGAAATTCCGGCTCCAGCTGGCCAGGGCCAACCCGGCCACCCGCAAGGCCAAGATCGTGGTCAACGGCCCGGAGATCAGCTACCACGGCCAGAGCCCGTGCGGGGGCGCCAGCGGCGACCACTACGTCGTCCAGAGCTTCCGGGTCAGCCTGCATGTCACCAAGGGTGACTACATCGCCATCAGGGCACGATCCACCGGAACGCTGTCGTGCTCGGGCGGCGACGGCTTCCTGCTGTACGCCCCGCCGCTGCCCGTGGGCGGTCACCTCAAGAAGTCCCACTCAGGGGCCAGCTGCGACCTGCTGGTCCAGCTCAGCTACAGGTAAGCGACGCCAGTCGCTTCCCTCATCGCATCCTGGGGACGTTCGCAAACGACGGGACTGGCACGACGCATCGGAGCCATCAGTCAGGCGGGTAGCTTCGGCCGGCCCGCTGGCTCGAGGCTCCGAAGGCGGAGTGAGGCTGGTCGGGCTATCGGGCCCCTTTTCCAAAAGATTTCTTCTGCCTGCCACGCGGAGGTCAGCGCCGTGGAAAGGGGAGGTGTGTCCGATGACGCCCATATCGCAGGGGCGGGTCGAGTTGCGGCAGTCGACAGCGAACGTGCTCCAGGGCCCGATTCTGGTTGCGGTCGTCCTGCTCGCCGTCATAATCAGGCAGCTGTTCGTGCACCCGCCGAGCACAATCATCCTCGGCGTCTGCGCTGCGCTGATGGCCCTGGACATCGTCTTCGCTGTGACTCCCTGCGCAACATCGGATCGACCTTGTTTGTGACCGCGGACGACATCACGTTCACTAGGCGGCAAAGACGGGGGAAGGGAATGCCCGCTCCACAGGTCATCCAGCGCGCCGCGGGCACCGTACTCAGCTTTCGCATGGCCGCCAATGGCCCCATCGGCTATGAGAACACAGGCTACGCGCTTAAGCTGCGCGACAATGCCACCGGCGAGGAGGTGTATGCGGGCGCATTTGGCCGCCGCAAGGTCCAGCAGGCCTGCGAGTTGCAAGGATGGTCGTTCTCCTGACCGACCCGACAGGATGGGTACGGAAGTGGCGGCGGGCATCGGCGAAGACGGGGATCCCATCGGCTTCAATGCCATCAGCAGTCCCGCCGGACGGAGCGTTCTGACGCCAGCGCCACGCCAGCATGCAACGTGCATATGCCCAGGGCCGAACTGACCCCCACTGCCAGCGATAGCGGATGGGCAGAACGCGGCGTGCCGCTACCACCTGGTCAGCAGGTCCTGCTCGAGGATCGTCACGGCTGTTTCGCGGGTCTGGGTGGCGATCGTGATCGCGTCGGTCACGTCGTCTGCGGATGGGCCGGGCGCGGCGTTGCTGGGATACTCAAAGCCGTTGCGGGCGCGGCGGATGCGGCTGAACGACCGGAAGACGCGCACGGTGGAGCCAAATTGCGCCACGGCTGCTTCCTGGATGGCGATATGGCCGCCGCGGCTGGTAGCGCGTAGCCCTTGGACAGCGAGCAGGCTGGCGGCGCTCTTGCGCAGCGCGTCATAGGCAAGCAGATATGCGCCCGACAGGTCACCCGATGCTGAGGCCGCGGCCGCCGACGCCAGGGTGGCGGCGAGCGTCATCAACGAGCAGCTGCGCCATCGCCCGGTCGGCGGTCACCTGCTGCAGCTCTCGTGCTGCCACCAGTTCGGTAATCTGATCGCGGCCCGGCTGCCAGGTCATTGCCGCCCGCCGTCAGGGAACACCGGGATGAGCGGCCGGGTGGTGACCTCAGTGTGGAAGCCATCACCGCCGCCACGCCACCACTGCGGCGAGCGCACCGTGACATTGACTTCTCGTGCCAGCCTGGACCCGGCTCGCTGCGCGGCGTCGTCTAGCTGGTCACGGTCTGGATTGCCGATGACCAGCACGTCGATGTCCGCCGGCGCCCGGCCCGGCTGCCCCGCGTAGCGAGCCGCCCACGACCCGAACAGGAAGACCCTCTCGATGCCGGGCAGGCCGGCGAGCTGCTCGGCAATGACCTGCCGGGGGCCGAAGGACCGGAGCAGCAGTTCAGTCAGCGGGCCGGTGATCGGCGAGTCCGCGGCGGTCACGAGCCTGGTATTGCCCAGCCTGCGCGAGGACACCACGCCCGCATCCTCGGCCCTGGCCATTTCCCGCTGGGCTGATGACAGCGACGCGCTGGTCTTGCCGGCCAGCTCGGTCAGCGACCACTCCCGCCCGGGCGTCAGGAGCACTAGCGTCAGCAGCTCTGCTTGCAGCCGGGAACGCAGCAGCGGGAGGAGCGGCGGCGGCTGAGCTTGCATAACACGCAATATACATCCCACGATACGCAAGCGCTGGGATATTGCTGTGGTCCCAGCCTGTCATGCCCACAGCGGCAAGAGCGAGCGATCCTTGGGTGCCAGTGGAGGCTGCGGGCACCGGCTCCGGCTGCCCTGTCACCGCTCGGATGGAGGGACGGTCGTCAGGTCACCGAGCAGGCCAGATGCGATGGACGGGACCGGCACGCCCAGCGCACGGAAACGGACCAGGATGGCGTTGGCGGTCGTCCGTCAGGTGGACCACTCGGGGCGGAGCACAGCCGTCGCGCACTCTTCCTCGGGTGCCGACTGCGCAGCCGCCAAAGCCTGATCGCGCAGCAGTCGGAGTGCAGATGCCAAGTCATTGTGTCGTTCGGTCGGCGAGGAATCGCATGCCATGGCTTGGCTCTATTGAGCAGGCGGCTCTTGCGGTAGGGCAGGGCGCGGCGGTCAGCTCGCGGCGGATAGTGACGCAGAGCCGCGGCACGCAACCATCAGGCACCTCGCGTCCACGCGCGCCGGCCGGAGAGCACTGCCTGCGGCGTGCTTGCCCACTCGAAGAGAGAGAGTTCTCACTCTCCGCCTTCACTTGCCTGCCGGTGCGGGTCAGCTCATCTCGTCGCGGACCGCTGCGAAGGCCGCAGCCGCCGACTCGAGCTCAGCGCGCTCGTGTGCGGCTGACACCTGCGTCCGTATGCGGGCCTTGCCGACGGGGACGACCGGGTAGCTGAACCCGATGACGTACACCCCCCTCTGCAGGAGCAGGTCGGCCATCCGGCTCGCGCGTGCGGCATCGCCGATCATCACCGGGACGATCGGGTGGTCGCCGGGCAGGATGTCGAAGCCGAGATCCGTCATCCGCTGGCGGAACCATCGGGTGTTCTCACGGAGCCGGGCCCGCAGGTCGTCGCTGGCCTCGAGCAGATCGAGGACCTTGAGCGAGGCGCCGACCACCGCCGGGGCAACCGAGTTGGAGAAGAGGTACGGCCGCGAGCGCTGGCGAAGCAGGTCAATGATTTCCTTGCGGCCACTCGTGTAACCGCCGCTGGCGCCGCCAAGGGCCTTGCCCAGCGTGCCTGTGATTACGTCGACGCAGTTCGTGACGCCGTGCAGATCGGGCGTCCCGCGACCGCGGGCACCCACGAACCCGACCGCGTGTGAGTCATCGACCATGACCATCGCCTGGTAGCGCTCGGCCAGCGCGCATATCTCGCCAAGCGGGGCGACATAGCCGTCCATCGAGAACACGCCGTCGGTTGCGATGAGCCGGCGCCGGGCACTGTCGGCGGATCGCAGCTGTTCCTCCAGGTCGGCCATGTCGCGGTTGCGGTAACGCAGCCGCTTCGCCCGGCAGAGCCGGATGCCATCGATGATGGAAGCGTGGTTCAGCTCGTCGCTGATGACGGCATCCTGTTCACCCAGGATCGTCTCGAACAGCCCTCCGTTTGCGTCGAAGCACGACGAGTACAGGATGGTGTCCTCGGTACCGAGGAACTCCGAGATGCGATGCTCAAGCTGCTTGTGGACGTCCTGGGTGCCGCAGATAAACCGGACGCTTGCCAGGCCGTAGCCCCACCGATCGAGAGCCTCCTTGGCGGCGGCGATGATCCGCGGATCGTCGGCCAGGCCCAGATAGTTGTTCGCACACAGGTTCAGGACCTCGGCGCCATCCTGCACCCGGATGCTGGCCCCCTGCGGGGTCACGATGACGCGCTCGGCCTTAAACAAGCCATCCGCGCTGATCCTGTCAAGCTCCGCCCGGATCTCCTGGCTGACGGTAGTGAACACCTCTGGTCGGCCCCTTGCAATCGTCGTTTACCGGCTGGCCCAGGTGAGGACAACCTTGCCGCACAAAGCGCTGCGCACGGTGGCGAAGGCCGCATCGAAGTCCAGGGCGTCGAACTTATGCGTGATCACCGGGGTGATGTCGACGCCCGACTGAGTGAGGACCTCCATCTCGTACCAGGTCTCAAACATCTGGCGCCCGTAAATGCCCTTGATCGTGATCATGTTGAGGACAAGGTGGGCCCAGTCGATCCCGAACTCCCCGGTCGGCAACCCGAGAACCGCGATCTTGCCGCCATGGGTCATAGCGGCCAGCATGTCCCGCAGCGCTTCCGGCCTGCCTGACATCTCCAGGCCGACGTCGAAGCCCTCGCGCATCCCGAGTTGCCGCATGGTGTCCTGCAGGGCGGCCGTGGTGGCGTCTGCGGCAAGGGTGACGCCTATCCGGCGTGCAAGGTCGAGCCGGTACGGCGAGACGTCGGTGATGACGATAAAGCGGGCCCCCGCGTGCCTGGCCACGAGCGCCGCCATGAGCCCGATCGGGCCCGCGCCCGTGATCAGCACGTCCTCACCGAGGATGGGAAACGTCAGCGCAGTATGCACCGCGTTACCGAAGGGGTCGAAGATGGCCGCCACATCGAGGTCGATATCCGGCGGGTGCCGCCAGACGTTCGTCGCCGGCAGCGCGATGAACTCGGCGAACGCGCCCGGATAATTGACGCCGACACCCTTGGTATGGGCGCATTGGACCCGCCGGCCAGCCATGCAGTTGCGGCAACGACCGCAGACAAGATGACCCTCACCGCTCACCAGATCACCGGACCGCAGATCGCGGACGTCCGCTCCCGCTTCAACGATCTCCCCGGCGAACTCGTGCCCGATGACCAGCGGCACCGGCACGTTAACCTGGGCCCAGCCATCCCAGTCGTAAATGTGCAGATCCGTGCCGCACACGCCGGTTCGCAGCACCCGGATGAGCACATCATCCCGGCCGACCGCAGGGACTGGCACATCCTCAACCGACAGCCCTGCCTCAGGTCGCGCTTTCACCAAAGCTTTCATGCGCTGCTCGCTCCCATAACCCCGGCCCGGCAGGCCAAACCCGACACTAACATTCAATCCCGTCCAAGCATCTTTGCCGGACCTTTCGCCCGAGTTGCTTCAAGCGCCCTCCGAGGGCCGGTGGGTGATTGCGATCCACCCGCGTGGCTGGCGTCGGCAAAGCCAAGCCGCAGCGGTGACGCCGAGCGCGGAGCCGACTCGCCGGCTCATCGAGGCGATCCCGGCGGCGATTCCGGTCTGCGACGCGGGCATGCCCGACACCGCGTTGTTGGTGATCGCGGGTTTCACCAGGCCGGTCCCGATACCGAAGGCGAAGTAGCTCACGATCAGATACTGAACGAGGGTGTCTGCGGCCAGCCGGGCCAGCATGATCCCGCCCGCCGTCGTGGCGATGCCGGCCGTGATCAGCGGCAGCCCCGGCCATTGGGCGCCGACGATGCGGCCGGACAGCGGCGACCACATGACGATCATCGCCGCCATCGGCAGCGTGTACAGGCCGGCGCGCAGCGCCGGCCAGCCGCGCGCGTCCTGCAGGTACAGGGTGTTCAGGAACAGGAAGCCGCCCAGTGCGGCGAACGCGCACACCGCGATCGCCGTCGCGCCCCGGGAATGGCGCGCTGCGGAAGAACCTCAGGTCGACCAGCGGCGCGCTGCGGCGCGCGCCGAGCGCGGTTCCTGCCCAGCCAGCCCTTCGGCGGGCAACGGCATGGCTCCTCCCGATCAGCAGCCACTGCTATTGCCGATCCGACCAGCAGGCCTCCAGCCGAGATCCCAGGACAGATGCGAAGGTCGGCGATTAGCCTGACGTTGGTCTGCGGACGGCCCGCTGGCGCGGGCGAGAGCCGAATGTGGGGCCGCCTGGCTAAAGGCGGTCGAAGCGGGCCTGGAAGAACCGCAGGTGCCGCGGCTCGTAGCTCATGACCAGTCCCTTCGCTGAGTGGCGCTGAGCGTAGACGGCCTGCACCGCTTCCGCCACGATGTCCATGTGCGCCTGGGTGTAGACGCGGCGCGGGATGGCCAGCCGGGTGAGTTCGAGCTTCGGGCGGTTGTGGTCGCCGGTCTTCGGATCTCGGCCAGCCGAGACGATGCCGCGTTCCATTCCGCGAACTCCGGAGTCCAGGTACAGTTCGGCGGCCAGCGTCTGGGCGGGAAAGTCGTCCTGGCTCAGGTGCGGGTAGAACCGCCGCGCGTCAAGGAAGATGGCGTGACCGCCGACTGGCCTGACGAACGGCACGTCGGCAGCGGCGAGCAGGTCGCCCAGATAGCGCACCTGCCCGACCCGGGCCTGCACGTGCTCCTCCTGGATGGACTCGGCGATTCCGATGGCCATTGCCTGCATGTCTCGTCCGGCCAGCCCGCCGTACGTGTGCAGGCCCTCGAATACCACGACGAGGTTGCGGGCCTCTTCAAACAGTTCCCGGTCGTTGAGCGCGAGCCAGCCGCCGATGTTGACCAGCGAGTCTTTCTTGGCGGACATCCAGGCACCGTCGGTGTGCGAGCAGAATTCCCTCAGGATCGCCGCGATCGTCTTGTCCGCGTAGCCTGCTTCGCGTTCCTGGATGAAGAACGCGTTCTCCACCATCCTGGTCGCGTCCAGGAAGAGCCGTATCCCGTGCCGGTCACACAGCGCGCGGAGGGCGCGCACGCATGCCATGCTGACCGGCTGCCCTCCCGCCATGTTGACCGTGCCGGCCAGGCTGATGTAGGCGATCTTGTCGGCTCCCTCGCGGGCGATCAGCCGTTCCAGCTTGCTGATATCAACGTCTCCCTTGAAAGGGTGCTCGCTCTCCGGGTCGTATGCCTCGTCGGTGATCACATCCTCGAAGGTGCCGCCGGCTAGTTCCTGGTGTGCGCGGGTCGTGGTGAAGTACATGTTTCCCGGCACGAACTGGCCGGGCTGGATCGCGACCTGGCTGATGAGGTGCTCGGCGCCTCGGCCCTGATGGGTCGGCACCACATGCCGGTAGCCGTAGGTGTCGCGGACGGCCTCCTCGAACGCATAGAAGTTCCGCGAGCCCGCGTACGCCTCATCGCCGAGCATCAGGCCGGCCCACTGGCGGTCGCTCATCGCGCTGGTGCCTGAGTCGGTGAGTAGGTCGATGTAGACGTCATCCGATCGCAGCAAGAACGTGTTGTAGCCAGCCTCAGCGAGTGCGCGTTCGCGTTCGGCTGGGGTTGTCACCCGCAGCGCCTCCACCATCTTGATCTTCCAAGGCTCAGCCCAGGACCGGCGGCCTAGCTGCCGCCCGGTAGTGACTGGCAGGTTCGTTGCCATTGATTCCTCCAACCAGCTTGCAGGTGGTCTCGCAGGCCTTTGGCCTGCTCGGTTCGGTCAGTGCAGCGGCGCGAATTGTGCGGAGAAGTGCCGTAGCCGCCTGGGCTGCGACGTGATGCGCATGCCGGGAAGCTTGGCGGCCCGGCCGGCGACCCTGAGCACGACCTCGATCACGTAGTCGACGTGGCTCTGGGTGTAGGTGCGGCGGGGAATCGCGAGGCGAACCAGGTCCATCGCGGCCGGTGTCTCGGTTCCGTCCTGGCGCAGGCCGAACATCACGGTTCCGATCTCGCAGGTGCGAACTCCGCCCTCCTGGTACAGCGCACAGGCCAGAGCCTGGCCAGGGTACTCAAGCGGGTCGATGTGGTGCAGCATGGCGCGCGCGTCGATGAAGACGGCATGACCGCCGAAGGGGACAAACACCGGAACTCCCGCCGACTCAAGTGCCTCGCCGAGGTAGGCGACGGAGCGCACCCTGTAGCGCAGGTAGTCCTCGCTGGTGCACTCGCTCAGACCTTGGGCGATCGCCTCGAGGTCGCGGCCGGCCAGCCCGCCGTAAGTGGGGAAGCCCTCGGTGAGGATTTCAAGGCCGCGGCACTGCTCGGCGAGGTTGTCGTCGTTGAGGGCGAGCCAGCCGCCGATGTTGGCGAGCGCGTCCTTCTTTGCCGACATGGTCATCCCGTCGGCCAGCGCGGCCATCTCCCGGACGATGTCGGTGACCGGGATGTCAGCGTAGCCGGGCTCCCTGGTCTTGATGAACCACGCGTTCTCCGCGAACCGGCAGGCATCGAGGAAAAGCTGCTTGCCGTACCGGTCGCAGACCGCCCGGACGGCCCGAATATTCGCCAAGCTGACCGGCTGGCCACCGCCGGAGTTGTTCGTCACGGTCAGCATCACCAGCGGGACCGCGTCGGCCCGCTCGGCAAGGAGCCGCTCCAATGCCGCGACGTCCATATTGCCCTTGAACGGATGCCGCAGCGCTGGCTCAAACCCCTCCTGGATCGGCAGGTCGATGGCCTGCGCCCCGGTGAACTCGATGTTGGCCCGAGTGGTATCGAAGTGCGTGTTGTTCGGGACGACCCGGCCCGGCCGCCGGCCGCCGTGAAGAGGATCTTCTCGGCAGCCCGGCCCTGATGAGCCGGCAAGACATGCCGGAACGGGAACAGGCCTGTCACCGCGTCACGGAACCGGTAGAAGGACGGAGCGCCAGCGTAAGCTTCGTTGCCCCGCTGGATGGCGGCCCACTGCTCGGCCGACATCGCTCCGGTGCCGGAGTCGGAGAGCAAGTCGATCAGCACGTCCTCGGCGCGCAGCCTAAACATGTTGTAGCCAGCAGCGGAAAGGGCATCTGCCCGCTGCTGCGCGGTAGTCAGGCGCATCGGCTCCACCGAGTGGATGCGGAATGGCTCAGTGATCGTGCGGAACGGTTCATCCGCCATCGGGCAGCGACTCCTTGAGCGCAACGTGCCGGCCCGGCGGCGTCCAGCAAGACGTCAAGCAGGACTTTCGCCGACGGCGCGCATCCCCTAGTAAACCGATCGGAGGCTTATCGCAGCACGGGACCTAAGTCGCTGGGCGACATGCCGGAAGTCCCGGAGTTATTGCCGCCGCCGCGCCGCGAATCGTTGGCGGTAGCCGGCTTTGACGGGCTGCGCGAGCCGCGCCGGCACACAGGCTCACCCCGGTAGCTCCCGGGCTGGCCTGGCTGACACAGATCGCGCCGCTGCCGCAGGTAGCTTGCCGCATACCAAGGTGGCTGCGATGCGGCACGTGGGCGCCCAAGGTGCGCGAATGGCGTGTCCGCTACCGGGCGAGGCAACCGGCGCGCTGAGCGACCTGGCCCGCTCCGGCCAGCCGCGCAGCACCGATGAGACCGCGATCGCGGTGGCGACGCTGGAGCCGCCACCCTGGTAGCTGGGGATGACGCACAGTCGTCGTGGCTGCCGGCCCCGCGAGCTGGCATCTCCCTGGCCAGCGTCGCGCAGGCCTGGCAGAAGCGAAACCTGCAAGAACGGCGCGGAGGGTATATCGGGCTCCGTCATCCAGCCTTCAGCGCGCTCGAGCTTTTCTGGGCTGATATGGACAGAACCACTGCTCAGTCTGGCGCGCTGGCTCAGATCCGGTTGTTATGCGCGCGTCGACCGTCGCCGACGAGGCGCTATCCAGCCGATCGTAATCGGCGTTCCGTGCGATCTAATCGGGCACGACGGTTCGCAGTGGCAGATTGTTACGCTCGTCGGCAGACGCCTCGGCGTGCGAGTAGCCATGCGAATGGCCGCATGACCATGCGCACCTCCAGATCCTTGACACAGCTCAGACAGCCATAGTGCTCGCTCCGACGGGCTTGATGCCTGCTCGTCTGGCGCTGGGGGAAGTTCACGTCGTCGCCTTAGCGCTGCCCTATGGCTCAGCCTCCGGCCGCCATTAGCCGTCTGGGATGCGCCTACCGTCCCGCCAAGCTGGGCGTGCTTACTATGGCCAATTCACACCAGGACGTCGAGCCCAAGCGTGCCGATGGCGATGGCGATGGCGATGGCCAGGTTGGCGAGTGGGTTGCGATGCCACTAGAACCTGTTCTGGTGCGGGTCGGTGCTGGCGTCGCGGAACCCGTGCCGCGTAACTGGTTCTTTGGTACCAGGCTGGCAGGGGAAAACCGGCGAGCCGCGGTCGGCGTGGTCAAATCAGGCGACCGTGCGGCGCTAGTCGGCTGAGATGGGAGCGGCCTCGTTCCCTGCCATGGGAGGTGTCGCCGGACGGATAGTCTTGCGCTGCGAGGTGGTGCTTATCGCACGGTTCCGATCTTGACTGGCTGGCTGCCGCGCACGATGGCGGTGCGTGCAACGGGCGGTCTCGGTGGCCACCTCGTCGGCCGCGAAACATCCCGAGGTATCCGGTGGCCCTTCATGGCCACATCCCCGGCCTGAGAGTAATGCCCGGAGCGCACGGACACACGTTGGGAAAGACCGTCGCGACCTAGTCGGGCTTGGCTTCGCCGCCGTCCGCGTCGCCGGTTTCCTCCAGTGCGGTGTCCTCGCGATAGTCGCTCGCGATGGTAACCGCCACCGTCTGCGGCTGGAAGTCCGGGTCCAGCCGCAGCAGGTCCCATTCGTTGATCCAGGCGCGCACATACTGCCGCATGCGCGTCGCGCCGAGCCGTTCCAGCCCTGCGACGTCGGGCGGGGACCAACCGAACGCTTCGCTGTGCAGCTTTTTAAGCGCCGCGTAGGTGCGGTCGAGCTCGGCGTCATCGGGCGGCTCGAGCAGGATCATTTCGTTCTCGATGCGGCGCATGCCGACCTCGGCAAGCGTCGCAGTCTCGTCCCACTCGGGAGTCTGTTTGGCCCTCAGCTTGCCAGCGATCTCCTCGCCGTCCTTCTTCCCGGATAGTACGGCGGCCTCGAAATCGTCGGTCATCGCGAAGACGGCAACCAGCGGCAGTCTCCGATCAGCGTCGTGCCCGCCGAGCCAGCGGCCAAGCTCGGCATAGGAGCGACCGCGCTGCAGCAAGGAGTACCGGCCGATCAGCTCGACCTCGTCGAACAGGATCACCCAGCCCTCATGTCCTGCGGCTCGCAGTAGGCCGGCGGCGAACCGGAACCGCTGCCGGGCCAGGTCCCGCGCGCTGATCGGCGAGAAGGTGAAGAGTCCTTGGGCACCGACAGAGCGCAGCGCGCGGCGCAGGTCGCTGATGCGCAGCGGCTCACCGGTCCAGAACCGGACGAGCGCGTCCGCAGTCTCGTCGCTGCCTGGAACGTCGCCACCGCGTAGCCGCTCGTGACACAACAATGTCGCGGCGAACCTCTCGTCGAGGCCGCTCGCGGGAGAGTTGACCCAGCGGGTCAGCTCGGCGTACCGCGCCATGTCCGGGTCGAGCAGCGCTGCGGCGCTGGCCAGCGCGCCATGGGCGCGGCTCGGGTCCACAGCAGCGTCGATCGCGGCCCGGAACGTCTTGGCCGAGTCATGCAGCGGCGTCTCCTTGCTGATCACAACGCTGCTCACGACGAACCCTGCTGACATTGCAAGGTGGCCAAAGTGGGTGAGCAGGTGGCTTTTGCCGCCACCGAATCCGCCGCCCAGCAGCAACCCTCGCGACTCACCGACCTGGCCGCGCCGGTCGGCGGAACCGCCGCGGTGCCGGGGCGGGGTACCCCATTCGGCAACCACGCCGTCTCCGGAGCGCGACGCGACCTGCTCCAGCAGGCCGAGGAAGCGGTCTTCGGCTTCGGGTTGCCCGGAGCCCAGCATCGCCACGGCGTCCCAGCTCGGCACGCCTGACCGCAGCGCCTCGACGGCGCGGCGCCTGGCGACTTGCTCCTCGGTGAGCGCGGTCGCAGGCCCGAGGGACGTCATGCCACGGCCTCCAGTCGCACCTCGAGCCGGACGAGCGCAGCGAACGGGTTCGCCCGGCGCCGGTCGCGGACCTCGTCCGCTACGCGGAGGTGCAGCGCCGAGTAGGCGGGCAGTCCGCGGGTTTCGTCGGTCATCAGCTCAGGAGGCACGACGGCGACCACGAGCACGCCGCGCAGCTCATCGGTCGCATCGATGAACTGCCGAAGCACTTCGTAAGCGTCCAGCACGGCGGCCTTGGAGTAGTAGAAGCCGGATCGGAGTTCGGCAGGGGGCCGACGTCCCTCGGCGAGCCGACCGAGATCCAGTTGCACGACGAGGCCGCGGTAGCCGGCGGCAAGCAGGAGCACGGCCACCGAGGCGAGCATGGCCCGCGCATTGTGCCTCCCGATGCGGGTATATATGAGCGCTGAGCGCAGTTCGGTAATCGACTTCAGCTCGCCGCGCAGCCAGTCCATCACCGCATGGCGCTCGGCGACGTCGATGTCGCGGCCGCCGAGCTGGGCCTGGGCTAGCCTCAGCATCGCCCGGCCCATCTCCGGTGCGATGGCTGGATTGCCGAGCAGGCTGCGCTCCAGCAGCCGACGCACGCTGCGGTACAGCTCCCTGCTCTCGACGTCGTGCCGGCGAGCGACAGCCGTCACGGTCAGGTCGGCGTCCTCGGGCACTGGGAACGCCGTTTCCTCGTAGGCCGCGCGCACGTGCGCAGCAGCCACGGCCTCCCAGTCCACAGCTCGGGCGATCGCCCGGAATATCTGGTCGATCATGTGCACCCGAGTGGACTCCGCGGAGATCGGCACATACAACACTCTGGCCTGGGCAGCAGCGAATGTCAGCGCCGCCTCGAGTCGATCGGCTGCTCCGCCTTCGCCGACGACCGCGACCTTAACTGCCGCTCCGCCGGCGGGCAGGTAGCTGGCCAGGTACTCGCGGGCCAGGAAGTCGGCGTAATCGTCAGCCTTAAGCACCCCGCCGCCGAGCACTGCGGTAAGGGTCTGGCCATCGCTGGTCATAGCTTGCACCTCACCTGTCGGGTCCGGCGGCAAACGACACGCCCCAGTAGCGTTGTTGCTGGCCGCTCCGGGCGACAGTGGTCAGCACGCCCGACGAACGCGTCCCGCTGCTGGCGTGCCAGCGCAGCACGCATCCGTTCTTCGTCCTCGCCACCCCGCTCTGGTCGAGCAAGTAAAGGTCGCGAGCGAACTCCTGCCGGGTGTACTCCCTCGCCTGCCCGGGAAGCAGCGTCAGCACGTCCCAGATGTCGACGAGCCGGATGACGGCGTCCGGCTTCTTGCCGCCGCGGGCGACCACGAGGTCGTAGCCCTCGGCGAGGCTCTCCAGCAGTTGCTCCGGACGGAACTTCGCCGGGCGCTGCTGAACTGACGCCAGCAGACTCAGCAGGACCGACGGTCGCAGCCGGCGTTCCCTCTTACGGTCGATTTCCACGACGGCGTCACCGGGGATGACGCGCACGATGGATGGGTAACACAGCAGTCGCTCGTCTTCCTCGTACAGCCCTACGCCCCGGTCGGCCGCCATCGCTAGCAGTTCCTTGGCGTACTCGCCCGATGCCAGATACGCGATCTCGTCGATGTCGAGGCTGTCGCGTGCTCGCTGCGCCGACGCGCTGAGTTCGCCGGCCAGGCCGACGGCCGCCTCGAGGGCGCGGCGCAGGTCGCGCACCTGGCCACTCGCCGCGGCGGCCCTGGCCTTGCGCAGCTCCCGCGTCACGGCGCCGGCGGACTTGAGCGCTGCCTCTGCCTTGTCCTGCGTCAGGCTCAGTGCAGCCTCGAAGCTGGTCTCTGACTCCACCGCCGCTCTCCTCGGGTCCTTGTCGGGGTTGTTGATCGCCCTTGTCGTCGGCCCCGCGCCTGAGGGCTAACAGAACCGTACCTGGCGGCGGTGACAGTGCGCCTCCGATAGCGCCCGGTCCCGGTCGGGCGTTTCGGCCCCGCACGGTCATTGCCCGGCACCATCGTCCCCGACATAACGACTAGGCCCCGCGCCGATATCGACCGCGGATCGGTCCAGGGTGCCGTAGGCCCCGCCCGCTGGGCGGCAGCGCATCGCGCCCTCGCCGAGGGATCGCCGGGCTGGTCATGTGCCGACCCTCAGAGTGCGCGCTGCAGGGATACCTAAAGGCCAGCGGGCGGCGAGGCCACCGCTGCCGGAGAGCAGTTCAGCCGATGTCCCGGCCGTTCACGGTCAGCGTCACGTCGATGTTGCGCCGGATGGCATTGGAGTATGGGCACACCTGATGGGCGGCAGCAACGGCGAGTCCGCCGCGGTCACGAGCCTGGTATTGCCCAGCCTGCGCGAGGCCACCACGCCCGCATCCTCGGCCCTGGCCATCTCCCGCTGGGCTGATGACAGCGACGCGCTGGTCTTGTCTGCCAGCTCGGTCAGCGACCACTCCCGCCCGGGCGTCAGCAGCACTAGCGTCAGCAGCTCTGCTTGCAGCCGGGAACGCAGCAGCGGGAGGAGCGGCGGCGGCTGAGCTTGCATAACATGCAATATACTTCCCACGATACGCAAGCGTTGAGAGTCCGGCGGGACGTTCGACAGGTCGGTGCTGACCGGAGTCAAGACGACCGGATAGTGGCCACGTCTCGGCGCAGCAAGCGGGGGCAGGTACCAGGTTTGGCGATCAGCCGAGCCTGATGGGCCAGCGCTCACCGAGCTTCAAGGCCGAGCGCCGTGGTAATGAGAAGCGATGGCGCGGCGTGCTCCCTCGTAGTCGTCCCACAACTCGTCCCAGGCGGCGGATCGGTCTGGGTCTGGGTCAGCGACCAGCCCGGCGCCGGGTCTGCTGGCTAGCCGCTTCCCATCGACGCCAAGAGCGGCCAGCAGGGCGGCGCCGCGAGCGGAGTAATCGGTGTCATGATCGGACGGTGTCCGCACCCGGCACCGTGTGGCATCCGCCAGGTCGGCCCGGAATGCTGGATCCGCCGCGCTGCCGCCGCCCACGTCCAGCTCCCTGCCGAAGTCCCCTGTCTCGGCGAGGACCGACAAGCAGCGGCGGCTCTCCAGGACGATGCCGTTGAGCAGCCCGCGGGCGAGATGGCGGCTCTCATGGCTCAGCAGGACCCCGACGAACGTGCCCTGCAGGTCCGGGTCCCAGAGCGCACCCTGCTCGCCGGGACTCAGGTACGGCAGAATAATCGGCGCGTCCCTTGGGTCGGTGGCGGCAGCGAGCGCGACCAGCGCTGTCTCGCCCGCACCGCCGGCGAGCAGTCCGGCGAGCCACCTTATGGCCCCACCAGTCGCGAGCAGGTCCATCTCCAGACCCCAGCGGCCTGGCTCGGCGAGAGGCGTGAGCATGAACCGGTGAGCCGGGTCCAGCAGCGGGCGGCCCGTCACTCCGAGGACGGCGCTGCTTGTGCCAGCGATGTATGCGACCTCGCCCGGTTCGCATGCGCCGAGGCCCAGCGCGCCGAGGACTGAGTCGGCCGCACCGAGGCAGACCGGAATCTGCGCGCAGCCCAGGCGCGCCGCCGCCTCGCTGCGCAGCGGCCTGCAGGTGACTGAAGGCAGGACCGGAGGCAGCGACGGCAGTGCCCGCCCGGCCAGGGCGGTGGCAGCCGCCAACGCGGGCGCGTGCCAGCTGCCGCCCGCCAGGTCATAGCAGGCGAATCCGGTCGCGGTGCTCGGGTCGGTCGCCAGCTCACCGGTGAGCCACCTGAACAGGTAATCCTTGGCCGCCAGCAGCCAGGAGGTCTCGGCCGCGCGGCCCGGCTCGCCGGCCGCAACCCGGAGGTACATCGGCAGCAGGTAACGGCCATCGACCCACTGTCCGGTCGCTTGGTAGAGCGCATCACCTCCGCACCTCTCGCGGAGTTCGTTCCCGTGGCCGTCGGCCCTACTGTCCTGCCAGGTGATCGCCGGCCCCGTCAGGTCGCCGTGAGCGTCCGTGGTCACCAGGGTTGGGATCATGGCCGACAGGCCAATGCCCCGCCATCGGCACGGGGAGACGGCGCTGCGAAGCTGACCTGCGACGGATTCGGCAGCGGTGATCCAGTCCTGCGGTGCCTGCTCGGCGGCGCCCGGCGCGGGCCGGTAGCTCTCGTACGCTGCGCTGCCCCGAGCGACGACGGCGCCCGACGTGGTGACCGCGACTCCCTTGAGCCCGGATGTTCCCAGATCCAGGCCCACGTAGACGTCATCTACGGGCTGCCTCATGTGCCGGTCAGGCCGACTGCGAGCCGGCCAAGTCGGCCTCGATCGTATTCCCGTGGCTGGCAGCCGGATCGGTGTAGAAACTCGACTTGCCTATTCGTTCCGATACAAAGGAGAGCACGAGGCCAAAGATGGCGAACCCGAATCCGAAGGAGATCTCGACACCGTTCAGCGAGTCCGTTGCCAGCGAGTAGATGATCACGAAGGCCATGAAGGCCGCGCCCAGGCCGGGCAGGACGCCGCCGAGGATGAGGTTCCCGGCGTTCTGCGTGATCGATCGGCGGTAGTACCAGACCGCGGTCCCCGCGGTGAGCATGTAGAAGATTGCCGCCATCAGGCCAAGGGTACTGACGATGTCCGCGAGTGCCTGGCCGATCGAGCCGATTAGCGTCGACGCCCAGAGGAACACGACGTTCAGCAGGCCGAACACGATCGTGGCGTTCCACGGCGTCCGACGCTTCTCGCTGACGGCGCCGAACCAGCGCGGGAAGACCCGGTCTCGGCCCATGGCAAAGGAGATCCTGGACGAGCTGACAATCGCCGCCTGGAGGGACGCAAGAGTCCCGCCCAGCACCGCCACGATCATGAGCTGCTTCCAGAAACTGCCGCCGATCTGCTGTCCCACATATGCCAGGATGTTGGCCGCGTTCGCCTGCATGACGCGGCCGGGCGCGATGCCCTGGAAGGCCATGATGGTGACGGCGTAGATGAAGAAGAGCAGCACGACGCTTGTCACAGCTGCCGAGCCTGCTTTCTTGTCCTTCGCCTCCTCGCCGACATAGGCCGCGGTGTCCCAGCCTGAGTACAGGAAGATCGCGAGCAGGACGCCGGAGATCAGGGCCTTGAACCCGCCAGCGCCGGTGATCGTGAACCACGAACTGGTCAGGTGCACGCTGTGGGACCGATGGCCGCCGTAGATAACGACGATGGCGGCGATGGTGAAACCGATCAGCAGGCCATACTCGAAGATCGCCCACCCCCACTGGAATCTTGCCGAGAGCTTGATCCCGAGAGCGGCGACCACCAGCACGATCAGATTGAACGCCGTGCCAACCAGCGCCACGTCGTACTTGTTGTTAGCCGCGGCATTGCTGAAAAAGCTCAGCATGTAGGTCCCGAGCGGGATGGTGAGGCTGGTCGTGCCGATCGTGTAATACATCAACATGATCCAGCCGGAGAAGAAGCCCGCGTGCGGGTTGAGCGCCCGTCCAACCCAGGAGTATGTGGCGCCTGCGCTTGGCTGCCAGGCGTTGAGGCGCTGATAACCCACAGCGATGCCCAGCATCGGGATGAAGCAGATGATCAGGGGCAGGAAGCTGGCGTAGCCGATGGTCGCCAGAAGCGCAGCCAGCGTCACCGCGACGCTCTGGGTCGGGCCCGAGCTAGCCAGGGCCAGGATGACAACGTCACCGGCCTTCAGTGCGTTCGCACTTAAAGTCCGCGGCTGGCGGCCGAGTCGTTGCGGGCCTGCCGCCCCAGAACCGTCCCGGCCCGTATTGCTGCCCGCCGCAGAGGACATGGGCCGCTCCTCTCAGGGGCGCCAATCCGGACTGGGTTCGGCCACATACTGTGTATGTTTTGTATGTTGTCGCGAAAAGGCGTGAGTGCGCAATGGGCTTGCGGGATATGCGGAACTCCGGGCTAGAGCAGCCGGTCAGGCTCGCCGCTGGCGCGACGCCCGGGCAGCCTGCGCCGGGCGGTCGGCCTCCGGCCGTGACACGACGTCCCAGTCCTGTTCGCCGGGGGTCGGCAGCAGGTGCCGGGAGGTGCTGCCGGAGATTGCGAAGGCGAATTCTGCTGCTGGGTAAAGTTGCTCGAAGCAGTCGAACGGGGTCCCGGCCTTGTCCATGCTCAGTCCGCGGATCCGCACGACCTGAGTCCTAGGTGGAATGCTCAGCAGCCGCCGCTCTTCCGGCGCGGGCATGATGACCTCGAGGTACTGCTCCTCGTAGTCGTCTTCCAGCCCGTACTGGCTGTTTAGCAGACCGTACAGAGAACCGCTGAGCTCGCTTACCAGCCGATCGAGCTCCGGCGTCAGCGCGACCGGAATGATCGACGTCTCGACCACGGCCGGCTGCCCGTCGACCGCGCGCAACCTTCGGAGCTGCCATACCTCCGCGTCGCCAGGTATCCTCAGAGCGCGGGCCACATCGGCCGAAGCGAGACCGCGCCGCATCCAGAGGACTTTTGTGTCCAGGCTCTCGGCCGCGTGTCCCCCTCCGCTTTCGGCCAGCGTGCCAAGCAGGCTGCCGGCTCTGGTCGGCTCGGTAACGATGCGCGGACGCGCGACGAATGTTCCGAGGCCCTGATGCCTGCGGACCTTGCCGGCTCGCTCCATCTCGTCAAGTGCTCGCCGGACCGTGATCAGGCTGACGCCGGTGAGTTCGGCAAGCTCGGCGTAGGTCGGAAGCAAATCGCCCGGGGTCATGCCGCGTTCGGCGATGAGCTTCTCAACGAAGTCGACTACCTGCTCATATAGCAGTCCCGTTCCGGACCTGTCACGCGGCGCGGTCCCGCCCGGCCGGTCCGGCCGGATGCCGCCAAGATCGAGCACCATAGCGATTAATAACCTTAGCCGGGCATACGGCTGATCATGGCGAATGCGTCACCGGCGGCATCCAGCATGATGTCCACGTCTTGGTTACTGTGCACGAGCGACAGGAACAGGTTCTCGTACTGGCTCGGGTGGAACAAGATCCCGCGCAGCAGCATCTCCTGCCACCACCGCGTGAAGAGCGGCTCGTTAGCGTAGCGCTCGGCATCCCGCCAGTTGCGGATTGGGTGCTCGCTAAACCAGAGCTGGAAGACGGTGCCCAGCCCTTCGACGATTACCGGCAAGCCCGCCTCGGACGCCAGCTTCCGCAAGCCGTTCATGAGGGTCTCGCCCAGTGCCCGCTGGCGTTCGTACAGGCCGGGCTCGGCGAGAACGTCCATCGTCGCGGATACCGCGGCGCAGGCGACGACGTTGGCGTTGTAGGTGCCCGAGTGCGAGTAGCGGCCTTCGGCGATCATGGACATAACTTCGCGGCTGCCGCCGATAGCCGCCACCGGGAATCCCCCTCCCAGCCCCTTGGCCAGCGTGGTCAGGTCCGGCGTGACGCCGAAGAACTCCTGCGCCCCGCCACGGGCGAACCGGAAGCCGGTGATGACCTCATCGAAGATCAGCAGCGCTCCGTGCAGCCGGGTCTGCTCGCGCAGCAGCTCCAGGTAACCGGGCTCCGGCAGGATGCAGCCGGTGTTGAAAACGGCCGGCTCGGTGATGACCGCGGCGACCTGGTCGCCGCGCTCGGCCATCACCCGCAGGAAGCTGTCGGGATCGTTCCAGGTCAGTACGATCAGCGTGCCAGCCAGCTCGGCCGGCACGCCCGGTCCCGACGGCACCGGCCGGGGCGAGCGGGCAGGCCCGGCCTGTGCTGGGTCGACATGATTGCTCCAGTAGACCGTGTCCTGCCAGCCGTGGTAGTGGCCCTCGAACCGGATCACCAGGCGCCGGCCGGTATAGGCGCGGGCCAGCCGGACCGCAGTCCCCACCACCTCGCTACCGGAGTTGGAAAACCGCACCATCTGCGCGCCGGGCACGGCCTCAGTCACCTTGCGCGACGCCTCAATCTCCAGCTCGTATGGCAGGCCAAAGCAGGTGCCAAGGTCGGCGATCGCATTGGTGACCGCGGAGGTAACAGCCGGATGGCGGTGCCCAAGAATCATCGGGCCGAGGCCCAGGAGGTAATCGACGTACTCATGGCCATCGACGTCCCGCAGCCGTGAGCCGGACCCCTGCGCCATGAACGGCGGATAAGGCCGCCAACCAAACTTGACCGTACGGGCGCTGCTGCCCGCGCCGCCCGGGATGTACTGGCTGGCCTCGGCGAAGAGCTCGCCAGAGCGCTGAGCCCAGCGCCTGTAGCGATCGTCGAAGGACATGATCAGTGCTCCCATCGGCGGCGGCAGGAGGGCCTAGACCACGACGTTACCTTGCATACTCTGCATGTTCAATACGTGCCCAGTCACACACGCCTGCCCGCGCGCAGCGCTTGGCGCTAGTGCCATTTGCGGAGCGGATCACGGCCGTTTCGGGCCGCGCCGGTTGCGACCCAATCTTGTCTTGACAGCCCGAGATCGCCAGGAAGATGCTGTCCATACTCTGTATGCATTCTTCTGCGCACGGCCGCCGTTCTGGCGACACGTGCGCGCCCGCCTTAAGCCGTGAGCCTTGCAGAGCGGAGGGAAGTCAGATGCCCGCAGGAACGTCCCGCCGTGAGTTTCTCAGGCGCGCCGGGCTGCTGAGCCTGGCTGTGCCCGCTGCCGGTGCAGCACTGGAGGCATGCGCCTCGGTAGCCACTACCGCCAAGGCCAGCACCATCCGGGTGGGCTGGGCGATCGAGCCAGACACCATGAACCCGCTTACCACATACAGCACCGAGGCCGTTGAGGTGCTCCAGCTGGTATACGACAACCTGATCCATTACGACCTCGACCTCAAGCCTGAGCCTGGACTAGCGACATCGTGGACCTACAGCGCCGATGGCAAGGCGATCACCTACAAGCTCAGGGCAGCGACCTGGCACGACGGCAAGCCGTTCAGTGCCGCGGACGCCAAGTTCACGTTCGACCTCATCAAGTCAACGCAGGTCAGCCAGTACGCCCAATGGGTCACCGACCTGGTCTCGGCGCAGGCGCCCGATGCCACCACGCTGGTGCTCACCTTCTCCGCCCCGCAGGCCTTCAACCCAGGGCTCGCGGTCCCGATCATTCCCCAGCACATTTGGCAGGGCATGACCGGCACGCAGATCCAGAAGTTCGCGAACGCCAAGCCCGTCGGCACCGGACCGTACACGTTCGTCGACTGGAAGAAGGGCCAGTCGATCGAGATCGCCCGCAATGAGCGCTGGTGGGGCACCAGGCCGGCCGCACGGAACGTCACCTGGATCCTGTTCCAGAATGAGGACGTCATGGCGCAGAGCCTGCGGACCGGTGCCGTGGATATCTGCCCAGAGATCCCGCCTACGATCTGGGATGGCCTCGCCGGGGCGGCCAACACCAAGACCGTCTCGCTGAAGTCGTTCTCGTTCCACCACATCGGCATCAATGTCTCCGACAACCCCAAGTCCGGCGGGAATCCGCTGCTGAAGGACCTGACGATCCGCCAGGCACTCAGCTACGCCGTGGACCGCCAGCAGCTCGTCAACGTGGCGCTGGCCGGGCACGGGTTGCCGGGCAGCACCATCTTGCCGGCCGGGTTCAGCGAATGGCACCTGAACATCCCTGAGAGCAAGCAGCTCAACAATGACCCGGCCAAGGCCGACGCGTTGCTGGAATCGGCCGGATATACCTACCGCAACGGCAGCAAGGTGCGCTCCTCCAAGGACGGCAAGCAGCTCAGCTTCCGGCTGATCGCGATCCAGTCCACCTCGGTGGACGTCGCAGCCGCCCAGATCTTCCGCGACGCCTGCGCCAAGGTCGGGATCCAGCTCAACCTGACCACGCTGGACGCGAACACTCTCGGCGCGACCGTGTACGACGCCAAGGCGCCGAACTGGGACATCTTCGTGTGGGGTTGGGACTCGGGCGTCTATGACCCGGACTACATGCTCGGCGTCCCGCTGTGCAACCAGATCGGCTCCAACAACGACGTCTACTACTGCAACCGCCACTACGACCAGTTGTACAACGAGCAGGCGACCGAGATTAATGTCGCCAAGCGCCTGGCCCTCGTCAACGAGGCACAACAGTTCTACTACGACGCTGCCTCGTACATCATCATGTGGTACCAGGACAAGCTGCAGGGCTACCGGACCGACACGTGGAAGGGGTGGACGAACGTCAACGGCGGGATCATCCTGAACTTCACCCGCGATAACTACCTGAAAGTCACGCCGGTCTAGCCGGCGCACCACGCGACGTGTCCCGGCTCCGTTACCTTGCTCGCAAGATCGCGTGGCTGGTCGTCACCCTGTATGGCATCGTGACGTTCAACTTCGTCCTCTTTCACCTTCTGCCCGGCAATCCGGTGCGGCTGCTGGCCCGCTCCGGTCACCTGACCCCGCAGGCCGTGGCGCAGATCACCCAGCTGTACGGGCTCAACCATCCCCCGCTCGAGCAGTACGTGATCTACCTGCGCGACCTGCTGCACGGACAGCTCGGCATCTCTTACACCTACCGGATCCCGGTCAGCCAGCTGCTCGGCCAGTACCTGGGCAACACCGTGCTGCTGCTGGCTGGGGCCACCATCGTCACGATCGCCGCTGGCATCATCGTCGGGGTCATCGCCGCGAACCGGCGCGGCGGGGCCTACGACTCGGCCACCGTGACCAGCTCGGTCATCGGCTGGAGCCTGCCGACATTCTGGACGGCGCTGATCCTTGCCTTCCTGCTCGGCGTCTGGCTGCATGCGTTCCCGATCTTCGGCATGGAGACGCCGAACGCGGTCTACACGTCGCAGTTCCAGCGCATCGAGGACATCGCGTCGCACCTGCTGCTGCCGACGCTGACGCTGGTCATCGTCAACATCGCGCAGTTCGTTCTGGTCGCCAGGGCGGCCGTCATCGAGGTGCTCGCAGAGGACTTCATGGTGACCGCCACCGCCAAGGGCCTGACGCCGCGGCGGATCTTGTGGCGGCACGCCGTGCGCAACGCCCTGCTGCCGATTGTCACCTCATCGGCGCTGCTGATAGGCCTGGTGGTCGCGGGCGCGATCGAGGTGGAGACCGTGTACTCCTGGCCCGGCATGGGCCTGCTGGTATACAACGCCGTACTGAACCGCGACTACCCCGTGATCGAGGCCGCGTTCCTGGTGTTCGCCATCGTCGTACTCCTCGTCAACTTCGCCAGCGACCTGCTGTACCAGGTCCTGGATCCACGGGTCCGGGAGGCTTAGTGGTCCGGCCAGCAGCCAGCCCGCTCGCGGACGACCTGTCGCCGTTGCCGAGCCGACTGACCGCGACAGCCCGGCAGGACGGGGAATATCGCCGCATCTGGCGGTACGTCATCGGCGACCGGCTCGGCCGGCTGGGCGTCGTGCTGTTCATTTTCGTCGTCATCATGGCGATCGGCGGGCCGCTGGTGTTCCCCTTCAGTTCTGAGTCGGTGAGCTCGAGCTCTGCCAATCTGCTGGTCGGCCCGTCAGCTCAGCACTGGCTCGGCACCGATGAGCTCGGCCGCGACGTGTTCCGCGAACTGCTGTCCGCTGCCCACATCTCCCTTGAGGTTGGCCTAGCCGCGACCGCGATCTCGATGATCCTGGGCGCCGGCATCGGTATCGTGGCTGGCTATTTCGGCCGGTGGCTGGACACGGTGCTCATGCGCATCACCGATTTCTTCCTGGTCCTGCCCCAGCTCCCGCTGGTGATCGCGCTGGCCGCCTTCTTCGGCCAGAACCTTGGCGTGATCATCCTGGTGATTGGCATGACCGGCTGGCCGACGACGGCAAGGATCGTCAGGTCCCAGACACTGTCGCTGCGGGAGCGGCAGTTCATCATTCGGGTGCGCTCGCTCGGCGCATCGCACCTGCGCGTCTTGCGGGTGCACATCCTGCCCAACGTGATGCCGCTGATCTTCGCCAACACCGTGCTGGTAATCGGCGGCGCCATCCTGGCCGAGGCCACCCTGTCATTCCTCGGCCTTGGTGATCCGGTGCAGGTCTCCTGGGGGACCATGCTGCATTTCGCCTTCGAGTCCGGTGCTATAGGCCGCGGGGCATGGTGGTACTTCATCCCGCCGGGAGTCGGGATCGTCGTGGTTGTGCTGGCCTTCACCCTCACCGGCCACGCCATCGACCAGGCGCTCAATCCGCGGCTGCGGGGCTCGCGATGAGCTTGCTGGAAATCTCGCAACTGCGGGTGCAGTACGCCACGCCCGACGGCCCACTCGTCGCGGTGGACGGCGTGAGTCTGGAGGTGGACACTGGCCAGGTGCTCGGCCTGGCCGGCGAGTCAGGCTGCGGCAAGACGACGCTGGCGCTGTCGATTCCGAGGCTGCTGGCGCGCGAGGCAACCGTCAGCTCGGGCTCGATCACCTTCGACGGCCAGGACGTATTGGCTCTCGGTGCCGAGCAGCTGCGTGCGCTGCGTTGGCAGCGAATAGCGGTCATCTTCCAGGGCGCCATGAACTCCCTCAATCCGGTGCACTCGATCGGCGCCCAGCTGGCCGAGCCGATCCGGGCGCATGAGCCGCAGACGAGCAAGGGGCAGGCCCGTGAGCGGGTGGCCGAACTGCTCGACGGCGTCGGGATCGCGCCGGGCCGGGCCGCCAGCTTCCCGCACGAGCTGTCTGGCGGCATGCGACAGCGGGTGCTGATCGCAATGGCGCTCGCCTGCCGGCCGCAGCCCATCATCGCCGATGAGCCGGTGACCGCCCTGGATGTGATGACGCAGGCGCAGATCCTGGATCTGCTGCATAGCCTGACCGACCGGCTGGAACTGGCGATGATCCTGATCTCGCATGACCTGTCGGTGATCGCCGAGGTCTGCGACTCAGTCGCCGTCATGTACGCGGGGAAGATGATCGAGTCGGGACCGACCGCGGCGATCTTCGCCCCAGACTCCTCACGCGACGGCCCAGCGCATCCCTACACCGCCCGGCTGCGGCACGCGTTCCCCGATATCCGGCGCGAGCGGACATTTGTCGAGGCCATTGCCGGGCATCCGCCGGACCTGGTGGCTCCGCCGCCGGGGTGCCGGTTCGCCGAAAGGTGCACGATAGCCACAGCGGAGTGCGTAGACATCGAGCCTGCCCTAGAGCTGGTCGGCCCCGCCCACTGGGCAGCCTGCCATCACAACGATCTTGTGTTGCCGGCTGCAAGCAGGTCACGATGACAGCTCCTGCTCCTGCACCGCTGCTCCAGGTAGATGGCCTGGTGGTCCAGTACCGCAGCCGCCGCGGGCCGCGTGACCGGCGGCTGATCCGTGCGGTGGATGGCGTCAGCTTCGACTTGGCCACCAGTGAGATACTCGCGCTGGTCGGCGAGTCCGGCTGCGGCAAGACCTCCATCGTCCGCTCGATCGCCCGGCTGCAGGAGATCGACAGCGGAACGGTGCTGTTCCGCGGCGCCGGGGTGGCCGGAATCCGCGGCAGCGCGCTACGCGAATTGCGCCGCGAGATCCAGGTGGTGTTCCAGGATCCGTTTGAGTCACTCGATCCTCGACTGACGGCCTTCGACACCGTCGAGGAGTCCCTGCTCGTGCACAAGCTCGGCGGCAAGGCGCCGAGCAGGCGCGAGCTAGTGCTCGCCACGCTGGAGCAGGTGGGGCTGCATCCGGCGGCCGAGATTGGCCGGCGCTATCCGCACCAGCTATCCGGCGGGCAGCGCCAGCGTCTCGTCATCGCCAGCGCCATGGCACTCGGGCCTGACCTGGTCATCGCTGACGAGCCAGTGTCGATGCTCGATGTCTCCCTGCGGGCTGGCATCCTGCGCCTGATGCTCGATCTGCGGGCGAGCCGGGGCTTGTCAATACTCTTCGTTACCCACGATCTATCGCTTGCCTGGGTGGTGGCCGATCGTGTTGCCGTGGTCTACCTCGGGCGAGTCGTCGAAATCGGCACGGCTGATGAGGTTATCCAGGCACCTCTGCACCCCTACACCAGGGCACTGGTGTCGGTGATCCCGGTACCCGAGACAGCAGCGGCGCGCAAGCGGGTCCTGCTGACCGGCGAGACACCCTCGGCCAACCGGGTGCCCACCGGATGCCGGTTCCATCCGCGCTGCCCGCTGTACCGGAAGCTAGGCCTACCCGGCCGGTGCCGCGATGAAGACCCAGCGCTGAGCGGCTCACCGGAGGCTAGCCAAGGTCATCAGGTGGCCTGTCATTTTGCGACGCAGGAGGAGCGAACGCCATGAGTGTCTCCCAAGACGAAGCTGTCCAGCTGATCAGTGACATGGTCCGTATCGAGTCAGTAACGCCCTGGCTGATCCCAACCGGGTCGGGTGAAGGCAATGTCGCGGCATTCATCGCCGCGCGGATGGAGCGGGCCGGCGCTGACGTAGAGATCGTCGAGGTGCAGCCAGGCAGGCCGAATGTCCTGGCCCGGCTGCGCGGCACGGGCGGCGGGCCGACGCTCTGCGTCAACGCGCACAGCGACACCGTAGGCTTCGCGAACTGGCCGGATGAGGCACTGACGCCCCGGCTAGATGGTGATCTGCTCTACGGCCTCGGAGCTGCCGACGACAAGTCGGGCTGCGCGGCCGGCATGCTGGTGCTGGAGTCACTGGCCAGGCCCGGCACGCGACTACGCGGCGACCTGCTGCTGGCCTGCGTCGCCGATGAGGAAGGCGTGTCAATCGGGTCGGAGCACCTGGCCCGGCGCACTGACATTGACGCCGCGATAGTGATCGAGCCACAGCAGACCGAGGACCTGGTGGTAGAGCATCAGGGATTCGGCTGGATCGATGTCATCACCCACGGCGTCGCGGCGCACGGCTCGGCGCCCGACACCGGCGTAGATGCCATCGTTCACCTTGCGGAGGTCATCACCCGCCTGCACAAGCTGGACAAGCGCGTTTTCATCCCGCAGGCAACCTCGATGAATGGGCGCACGGTGTTTCACACCGGGACGATCGGCGGCGGCACCGATTACGCGACCTACCCCAACCGGGCCGTGCTCGGCATCGAGATCGGCACGCAGCCCGGCGAGCACCTGAGCGACCGTATCGCCGAGATCGACGCCATCTTTGCCGAAATCGCGGAGTCCGAGCCGGGCTTCCGGGGCGAAGTCCGAGTGCGGCTGGACCGCGACCCGTTCCGAGCCGAGGGACATGAGCAGATACTGGAGATCGTGGAAGAGTCGATGACCAGCGTGCTCGGCAAGCCGCCGAAGATCACAGGGATGAATGCCTGGACCGACGCCGCGCTGATGCAGGCAGCCGGGATTCCCACGCTGCTGATCGGTGCAACCGGCGGGAACTTCCACGCCCCCGATGAGTGGCTGTCGGTCAGCGAATTCATGAAACTGTGCGCCGTCCTGGAGCAGTCAGTGACGAGGTACCTGGCGTGACCGAGACACCGAGGCCCGATGCGGACCTGGCCGAGCGGTATGCGAGACTCAGCCCAGCGGGGCGTGAACTGGATGACGCGCTGTACTACCTTCGTCATGATTGCGAACCCTGCGCGCAGCGCCATTTCGAACTGGCCCGCCAGCATGGTGCATCCGACGCGGACATCGCAGCAATCCGTGCGCGGGCCAGCGAGCTGCTGTGATGCAGGGATGTCGCCTAACACCTGACTTTCATCACCGTTACGGACTTCCGCGGGCCTTGGGGACGTTGAACCTGAGGTGTTCGTGGACGGCCTGAGGGCGCACTAGCCGGGGGTGCCCGGAGCCGTAGTGTTGGCGGGTTTCAACGTGGCAATGATCCTGATGCGCACGCACCGGTAAGACGCGTCGAACGGGCGGATACCTGCGCGTGATTCTGGTCCGAGGTCCCTTGCTACCGGTCCTCGGATGGGCCACGCGCGTGCTGCGGACTGAATATTATTACGAATTTGGCGTCCTCACAGAGTCGCGCATATGAGGGCGACGCTTCCAACGATGGGCGAGTTGCCGTTCCCTGCGTTGATGCACAGACAGGAACTCAAGTTCGAATGCGGGCGACGTATAGGTCGGCGTCGGCCCATGCTCCATCTACCTGCAACAACGTTAGCGGTGCATCGCCGGGTGGAGCCTGATCACTGCGCATGTTGGCTGCCCACTTTGGCTCCCACATCCAGGCTGCCCGCAGCTCTGTTCGAGCTATCGAACCGAGCGTCGGAATCTCGCGCCGACAAGCGGTCAACTCAGCTTACGGTGATTAGGTAGATCATCCGCAATCACGCAGACAACGCGATATGCATCGACGTAAAGACCGGACGGTCCTCGCCGGCTTCAGCAGCAGCGGAGTCCACCCCAGTACCGCAATACCGCCGGTCAGGTGTGGCCTGCAGCTAACACAGTCTGTATTGAGATTCAGCTATACTGTATGCATGTCACTGCTTCAGATCCGGGACGTCCCCGAGGAAACCCGCCGCGCTCTGAAAGCGCGGGCGGCAGCCAATGGCCGGTCGTTGAACGCCTACCTGCTTGACCTACTGCGTCGCGAGGTAGCCCGCCCGTCCGTTGGCGAGGTCCTGAAGCGGGCAGCCGGACGCGCCGAGCGCTCCAGCGCCTCTGGGCTCAGCGCGCTACAGGCAGCACGCGATGAGCGGCAGGAGGAAACCGGCGGGCCGGCTTCCCGGTGATCGTCGTCGACTGCTCGGCAGTAGTCGACGCGCTCACCGCTGCCGAAGACGCAGACAGCCTGCGCGCCCGGATGTCAGGCGAGGACCTGCACGCTCCGGCGCTGCTCGACTTCGAGGTTGTGGCTGCCCTGCGGGGCCTGGTTCTCGGCAGCCACCTGACCGCGACGCGGGCGGAGGACGCGCTGACCGACTTCGATGACCTGAGCATTGAGCGCTGGGCATACTCCGACAGCTTGCGCAGACGGGCGTTCCAGCTGCGGCACAACGTTTCCGCTTACGACGCCGCCTACATCGCGCTCGCTGAAGCGCTGAACTGCCCGATGCTCACCCGCGACGGCAGGCTGCAGAAGTCAGCCGGACATCACGCGCGCATAGAAGTTCTCTGACACAGCGCGTCGCGCTGGCTGTCGTCAGCTCGCTGCGTTATCGGTTACCGCATGGCCGACTGCGGCGGTCTCATTCTGATCCCGGGTTCGCTGGCCGCCTTGCGGCCGTACACGAAGCCCGTGCAGACCGGCAGCCTGGAAGGATCGGTTCCTATCGAGGATGCTATCCCCGGCTGGCCCGGCGGACGTGAGCTATAGCGTCCGGTTCGCGCTGCCACGTGCGCCGATGAACTGGACGCGACTATGGCACCTGGCGGCACCTGCCCATCGGGGGAGTCTGCGGGACGGGCGGATGCCGGCGGATGTCGCCGATGATCATAAGGCGCAAGTCAAATGGCTCCGCACACCGGCGCTGGACTCGTCGAGTCATCACAGGCTGATCGCGGCGGTGCGCAGGTCGCTCATGCCGAGCAGGGTGTGCTTGCCGCCGATCCGCCCCCAACCGGTGGCACGGCCGCCAGCACCGCCGAACGGCATGTTCACGTCCCACCAGCACGTGCTGTCATTGACGACCACCTGGCCGACGGCGAGTTCCTCGACAAACCGGTAGGCCCTCCCGATGTCCCTGGTGAAGACCGCAGCTTGCAAGCCGAGTCGGTCCAGGTTCGCAACGCGCAGCAGCTCGTCGTCGCCGTCAGCGGTGATGACGGGCACCACTGGACCGAACGACTCCTCAGTGGCGAGCAGGCTGTCCAGCGGGACCTGGTCGGCGACCGTGAACTCGTAGTAGAGATCCGTGGGATGGCCGGGCTGACGGCGCCCGCCACGCAGGACCTTCGCGCCACGGGCTTCGCCATCGGCCACATGCCGGTCCATCTTGGCGGCCACCGACTCGTTGTTCAGCGGACCAAGCGTGGTCAGCTCGTCGAACGGGTCGCCCAGGCGGACCGCTTCGGCCTCAGCGAGTACCGCTTCGAGGAAGGTGCCGTGCACTGTGCGATCCACCAGTACCCGTTCCGTCGCGCAGCACACCTGACCCGAGCATAGGTAGGCACCATAGACAGCCGCCTTAGCTGCCGCCTCGACGTCGGCGTCACTGAGCACGATCAACGGGCCGTTGCCGGAGCATTCCATGATGGAGCGCTTCAGACCGGCAGCGGACTGGATTTTCGCACCGGTGGCGGACGAGCCGATGAACCCGATCGCGTCGACTCCAGAGTGCTGCACCAGGGCCTGACCGGTCGGTCCCTCGCCGGGCAATACATTGACCAGGCCGTCAGGCACTCCTGCCCCTCGAAGGAACTCCATCGCCCGGAGCACTGTGAACGCGGTGTGCGCTGGCGGCTTGACTACATGCGAGTTCCCGGTGGCAAGGCCGGGAGCGACGAACTCGGCGAACATCAACAGCGGGAAGTTCCACGGCGTGATGATCGCCCAGGTGCCGACGGGCCGGTAAAACGTGAACATCCGCTTGTTCGAGTTGGTCGAGGAGATAGTCTCGCCTGTCAGCCGCACCGCGTCCTCGGCGTGTAGATGAAAAAGCGTCGCCGCCTCGTCGACATCAGCGAGCGACTCCTGGAGCGGCTTGCCCTGCTCGAGGGTCTGCAGCCGGGCAAGCTCTTCGCGCCGCGCGGTCAGCCCGTCGCCGATCGAATGGCAGATCGCCGCGCGCTCCCAGACGTTTACCCGCGCCCATTTTTGGCCCGCGGCCCTGGCCGCATCGACCGCAGCGTCAACGTCGTCGCGCCCAGGGACAGGCACCGAGCCGATCAGCTCGCCGGTCACCGGCGATACCACGTCCCGGCGTCCGGCCGTCCCGACGCGGTATTCACCGTTGATATAGAGCTGTGCATCGCCGATGGCCTCAGACATGCGGCACCTCCGTGCCTCGGGGAATAGGTGCGCAGGAACCCGTCGATCGTAAAGGATTCCAAGCGAATCGGAGACCGGTGACAAGCCGGACACCGCTGCGTCCGGGGCATCAGCGTCACCGGCTGACGTTCTCTCTATCTGCGCCGTCACGATCGACGATCCGGTCGGTCTGGCGGTCCCGTGCCTGAGGCAAATGGGAGACGCCTGGCAGGCTCGGAACTCCACTTCTTGTTAGCGGCCGGAGAGCCCGGTGTATCCGCCCCCAACAATGGCGACATCGCATGCCAGATCCCCAGGCAGCGGCGGCCGAGGCGCGCGGTCCTCGTCCAGTGACTCCCACCAGAATCAAACCGGGACGGGTCTCCGGCACGGGCGCGGTCACAGACTCGGCGGGCTGATGATCCACAGTATCCGGGCTGTCCCCCCGCTGTCATTGACCACGCAGTGAGTCGAAGAACTGCGGTACTCGATGCTGTCACCGCTGTCCAGCACGTGCTCCTCGTCGTCCAGGAGGAGGCGGACTGAGCCCTCGAGCACCAGAAGGAGCTCCTGGGAGTCGCCGTGGCTGTGAGTGCGGCTGCCGACTGTTGCGCCGTCACGCACTACGCCTTCGAACACCTCCAAGAGCTGCAGTGGCCGTCGGGTCAGCATGAACTTGTCAACTCCCGCCGCGTGGATAGCAGGACGTTCGGCGGCCCGCAACACGCGATGGGCTGGAGCCGGATCGACAGAGAACAGATCCGCAAGGGTCAGCCCCAGTGCCCCGGCTATCAGATGCAGTGTCGGGATGCTGGCACCGGATGCGCCGCGCTCTAGCTGGCTGAGGAAACTCACGCTCACCTCGGCTTGCTCGGCTACCTGGCGCAGCGTGATCTTGCGCATCTGGCGATAGGCGCGAATCCGCAGGCCAAGATTGCCGACGGTGACATCCGTGTCCATCGCATCAGTCACGCTAAAGTCCTATTTCATAGGGACATTGACCTCACTTCAATAGAAGTGTAGCTTGGTCGGAACTAAAGTACAGACCCCCCGGAGCCGACACTCTCGTAGAGGACGGCAAATGAGCCCGCCGCCACAATCGCCGACGGTTGGACGAGCGCGGACGGATCTGTGCCAGGGGCGCACCGCATCATCCAACGGGCTCTGGCCCGGCATGCGGGTTCGGAAGCGCATGAAGCTCTCATCTGCGATTGACCCAGATGTCACGGTGGCCCGGAGCGCCGCAGTGACACCCGCCAGGAAAGGGCAATGGTGACCGAGTCCTCCCCGAATGGCGACAGCGCCTACGACGTGGAGTTCCGCGCCGTAACCAAGCGGTTTGGCTCGCTGACCGCTGTCAATGCCGTCAACCTGAAGGTACGCAAAGGCGAGTTCCTCTCGCTCCTAGGGCCGTCGGGATGCGGCAAGACAACATCACTGCGGATGATTGCCGGCTTCGAGCAGCCCGACGACGGCGAGATCCTGATCGGGGGCGGCGATGCGGTCGGCTTGCCTCCGTACAAGCGCGATGTCAACACCGTCTTCCAGCAGTACGCGCTGTTCCCGCACATGTCCGTTGTGGATAACGTGGCCTACGGGCTCAAGCAGCGGGGTGTCGGCAAGTCAGATCGCCATGCCAAGGCATATGAGGCGCTCGAACTTGTGCGGATGACCGGCCGGGAGAAGCAGCGGCCCACCACGCTGTCGGGAGGCCAGCAGCAACGCGTCGCACTCGCCCGCGCGCTGGTGATGAACCCGCGGGTCCTGCTGCTCGACGAGCCCTTGGGCGCGCTCGACCTGAAGCTGCGCAAGGAGATGCAGATCGAGCTCAAGCGCATTCAGCGCGAGGTCGGCATCACATTCATCTACGTAACCCACGACCAAGGCGAGGCCCTGTCCATGTCGGATCGGGTGGCCGTCATGTCCAACGGCGTGATCGAGCAGATCGGCGAGCCGCGCGCGATCTACGACCGGCCACTGACGCCATTCGTGGCGGACTTCATCGGAGACATGAACTTCCTCGTCGGCGATGTTGTCGAGGCGGCCGACGGCGGATTCGCCATTGACGCCGGTTCGGGCGTCATCGTGCGCGGGCGTGGCCTGGCTGCCAAGGGCATGCGCATCCGCGTCGGCATCCGACCCGAACGCATAACTGCCTCCGCGGGGCCGTCCGCCGGTACTGCCAACTCGGCGACCGCAGAGGTCATAACCAAGGTCTACCTCGGCGACCAGGTCCAACTCGTGGCCAGGCTCGCTACCGGCGCCAACATCGTCGTCCGCGAGCAGCGCTCTCGGGCCGAACCGACGCTTGACGCCATCAACCCCGGCGACTCAGTAGCGCTCGGCTGGGACGAAGCAGCCCCGCTTCTCTTGGGTGAAGCAGCGCCGACCCCCACAGGCGGCCAGGAGGAAGAATCATGAACGAAGATCAAGACCTCAACATTCTCGCCCCTCGCGAGATGAAGCCCAAGTTCGACTACCTGCATCGGGAGATTCAGCGCGCTGCCGGCCAGCAGATCGGCAGGCGCCATGCGCTGGGCCTGGGCGGGATGGCGCTCCTCGCCGCGGCGGTTGCTGCATGCGGCAAAACGACGACCACGACCGGTGCGTCATCGGCAGGCACGTCTGGGAATTCTCTGACGGGCAAACCCTTGGAGAACCACGTCGAGATCTACAACTGGTCGGAATACGACGACCCCTCGACCTTCACGAAGTTCGCCAAGCTGCCTGCGGAGGCGAAGGTCGGGATGACCGTTCACGAGACCTTTTACTCCAGCAACGACGAGCTGCTGGCCAAGCTGCACGCAGGCGGCACCAGCTATGACATCATCGTGCCCAGCCAGAACGCTGTCGCCGAACTGATCACAGAGCACAGCCTGATGGCATTGGACAAGGCGCTGCTGCCCAACCTGAAGTACCTGGATCCGTCGTTCCTGAAGCCCTCGTACGACCCGACGGGCAACTACCACGTCATCAAGGACTTCGGCATCACGATGTTCTTCTACAACAACAAGATCGTCAAAGAGCCGCTCGGCACGATGCACGACTTCTATGAGGCCCTGCCCAAGTACGTGAGCAAGGGACGGACCAACCTGCTTGACGGGGCCGAGGAGGTCGTGCCCCTTGCGCTGATGGCGTTGGGCCTCGATCCCAACACCGACAGCCAGGCCGACTTCAGCACGGTGAAGAGTTTCCTGCTCACCGTCCGTAAGGGCGTCACTACCATCGACTCCTCCAGCTACATCAACGACGCTATCGCCGGCAAGATCATCCTCAGCCAGGGATGGAACGGCGACGTGCGCCGGATCGTCCAGGGGCGCGCGAAGCAAGGTGACATCACGGCTGTCATCCCGCACGCGGCATCCGAAATCTGGGCAGATAACTGGTGCATTCCCGCGAACGCGCCCCATCCGGTGGCAGCGCACGCGTGGATTAACTGGCTGCTCACCCCGAGCACGGCCGTCACTGAGATGAACTACCACAATTACAAGATCCCGATGCCAAGTGCGCTCGCCCAGCTGCCTTCGGCGTTGAAGGACGATCCCCTGTTCAACGTTCCCAGGTCGTACACGGACAACTACCACTACATCCTCAACGTCAGCCCTGCCGTCGTGGAGGCACGCACCGAGATCTACTCGGAGTTCAAGGCAGCCTGATGACGGTCGTTGAACCGAAGACGGCGGCGGCCACGGTCGCCGCCGTCGCAAGCCGGAGGCGGTCGTTCCGGCCCAGCTATCCCGCCTGGCTGACGTCGCCCTCACTGCTGTACTACGCCATCTTTTTTCTGGGGCCGATGGCGATCCTGGTGGCGTTCTCGCTGGCGACGCAGCAGGGCTTCGGCAGCCTGTCCTACGGGTTCAACACATCCCAGTACCGCTTGATCGGTAACTCGCTCTACGTCACCATTTTCGAGCGCACGCTGGTGATGGCCTCGGTCGGATCCCTGCTCACCATCGCGGTAGGTTACCCCATCGCCTACTGGATGGCCCGCTACCTGACGACCTACAAGATGCTGGCGCTGCTCATCATCGTCGTGCCGTTCTGGACGTCATTCCTGATCCGGACGTACGCGCTGAAGATCATCCTCGATCCGAACGGGTACCTCGCCCGGAACCTGGGCATCAATATCCTGTATACCAAATACGCGGTGGTCGTCGGATTGGTCTATAACTATCTGCCGTTGTTCATCCTGCCAGTGTTCGCGTCACTGGAGCGAATGGACTGGACGTTGATCGAGGCGGCAACCGATCTCGGGGCGCGCCCTTTCGCGGCGTTCCGCGAGATCACGCTGCGGCTCACCTTGCCCGGCGTGGTCACGGGGGCACTTCTGGTCTTCATTCCCATGACCGGCGAGTACATCATCCCCAACATCCTCAGCGGCGGGAACTACGAATTTGTGGGGAACGTCATCGGTGATCAGTTCAACCAGGCCCAGAACCAGCCATTCGGCTCGGCCCTTTCGATCGCACTAATGGTCGTGCTGTCGGTGTTCGTCGCCGTGTACATCTTTTTTGCCACGAAAGAGGAGCAGTTCGGTGCGTAAGCTCCCCAAGGCCAAGCATGGATTCACCGTCTGGGCGCTGCTGGTATACGCGTTCTTGTACCTGCCCATCCTGGTGATGGTTCTCTTCGCCTTTAACAAGCCTGCCGCTACCTCTCTCGCCGCTTTCCACGGTTCCAACGTCTGCAGCATCCCGCCTGCCCAGGTCGGCAACATCACGGTCTGGAACGGCTTTACCAGCTGCTGGTTCAGCGCCGGCCTGCACGACCCGACCTACATCCCGGCGATCATCACGAGCCTCGAGATCGCCGCCGAAGCCGCGGTCATCTCCACAATTCTGGGACTGGGCGCAGCCCTGGCCCTGGCCAGGATGAAGCCGCGCATGCGAGCGCCGTTCGACGCACTGGTGTACCTGACCCTCGTCGTACCCGAGATCGTCATCGCGGTCGCCTCGCTGATCTTCTTCGTGCAGCTGCGCAATCACTTCTCCGCGTTCCCGGATCTGGGGAAAGCCACCATCCTGCTCGGCCAGGTTGTGTTCAACGCCTCGGTAGCCATGCTCATCATCCGGGCCCGGTTCGTAGGAATGGGAGATCTGCTCGAGGAGGCCGCCTACGACCTCGGCTCGGGGCCACTCGCCACCTTTCGGCAGATCACTCTGCCCAGGCTCCTGCCTGCGATCGTGGCGGCGGCACTACTATCTTTCACCTTCTCGTTTGACGACTACGTTCTGCCCGTGTTCGTTAACGGCACGACCAATACCTGGCCGATCGTGCTGTATTCGGCGGTGCGGTTCGGCTTGACGCCCTCAGTTAACGCCCTTGCCACGATCATGCTTGGCGTCACCGTGCTGGCGGTGGTGATGACGGCTGTGATTCTGCGTCGCAGTCGGGCTCAGGCCGGCCCAGGCCAAGAGCCGACCCGCGGGCTGGACGTCGCCGTTGGCCTCCGCTAGCTGACAGAGCGGGCTGCCGGATTCCGGCGGGTGCGCATGTTCGACGGCCAGTGTTATACGGACGAACACGGGACTAGGCTGTCGTAACCGCCTAGACCATCGTCGACCCAAGGCACGGAACGCGACGCACTGGTCCCGGTGACCTAGAGCCGTCCGCCGTCCGCGTTGCGGATCGAAATTGCTCCGGTCGACTTCTCGACGCGATCGGCCGCATCGAGTCCCGCCGCAGGAACGTGGGCATGACGTCGGCTGCGGCTGTTTCGCCGACCTGGCCGCACTGAATAGAACTCAGGATCGATGGCCAGAAGGCCGGAGCAACGTGCACACTCAAAGTGCCATCTACCTGCGACAACGTTCGCCAGCCATCGCCCGGCATAGCCTGACCACTGCGCAGGTTGGCTCCCACTCTGGCTCCCACCAGAAGGCCATTCATGGCAGGTACTCGATGTCGCCTCGACCCGTCACGTATGGACCCATAGACCCGAGCGCAGTTGCCGAAATCTGCCAAAACAAGCACGGCGGTCAGGCGACCTTCCAGCTACGGTCGCCGAGCCGGCCGACCACATCAATGCCTCCGCCGAGAGCTGAGACGTAAGCGCGCACCGCCTCGATGCCGGAGATCTCGCCGTGCTCGATCTTGGAGATGCGGGCTTGTGATACGCCGAGGACGTCGGCGAGTTGTGCCTGGGTCATCCCGGCAGTGGTGCGCATTTCGGCCAGCTGGTGGCCGCGCACGTATGCTTCCCGGCGCTCGCGGGCTGCCGCCTTGCGGGCAGCCTGCTCGCTATCGGTCCGCGGGTCAGCCGCGCGGCCACGGGCCCTGACGTCGCTCCACCTGGAGTAGCTGTCACTCATCGCTTCCCTGAATCTTCTCCCTTGCTTCCAGCTCCGCTAGGTGCCGGGCAAACCGCTCGTCGGCCAGCGGGACGGCCTTGCGGTACCAAGCATCCCAATTGCCGAACTTGTCGCCCGCGACCAGGAAGATCGCCTCGGGCAGCGAGCACGCCGATGCTCGACGGGAAAGGTCACCGAGCTGTCGCGTAGCGCCAGCCCGGAGGCAGCGTCGTGGAGGGTCACAGCTGAGACATCGCGCTTCGCAATGACTCGAGAACAGAATCCTCTATTCCAGTTCTAGTGGCCAGGGTTTGCGCTAGAGGCGTCTCCCCCAATCTCTCTAGGAGGACCAAAGAGACCGCGACAAAACCTCTTACGAGCTCCCTGAAAACGCGGTTATGCCAGACGTCCTCGATGACGGCAGACACGAATTCGCTGAATAGCTCCGCGTGGATCTTGCACCAGTCAGCCGCAAGAATCTCGAAGCCTGTCGGAGTGCGAGTGAACCCCGACAGGTTCCCTGCGGTCGCCATAAAAAGCTCGCCAGTGCGAAGCGCCGGACTCCAGATTAGCGAGCCATCCCCACGATCAAATACGTAACTCAGGTCACTCACCATCGCAAAATAGGGCAACCGCTTTTCCCCACCCGTCGATCGACCTTGAACCAGTCCATCAAAGGAAGCGAGACTTACCAGGCCAGGCTGCTACAGACCCGGCGACGCCAACAGAGTGTGGGCGGACCGGTCATAAGCTTATCGGCCAGATGGCCACGACCTCTTGGCAGATCAACCAGCAGGCACCCAGCAGATCAAACACCCACAAGATAAGTCGCAGGGTGCAACCAGCCACGAGCGGGCTTGAGCATTACCTCTACAGCCAGGACCCGTTCGCGGAGGTTGCCGTTCGCCTGGCACGAACACCCGCGGGTAGGCATGACCTGGCGGTGTCCGCCGACGTCGGACCGGGCCTCAACCGTCCAAGCTGTTGCCGGTCGAGGCACGAGTACCAAGCTGCGCACGTCGGCGGTCAGCCCATACTCGATTCCCAGCCGTCATATTCCCCGCCTGAAGCCCGAACGACCTCCTCCACCCGATCCCATTGATCGTTGATGCATCCTGGTGCATCGTCTCGGGCCCGAATGATGAGGAGGTGCCCGTCAACGTCCGGGTCAGTGAACTCTGAACAGTCGAAACCGCGGTGGTCAAGCTCGGCTAGCACGCCGCTCAGTTTCGCCGTCGCCGGGAGCACCGCGAAATGCCGCACCCCCGATTCGTCGTCAGCGTCGAGAAGGCCCTTGGGCCGCTCAACACCCTGCGTCTGGCGCCAGGCCTCCAGTTCGCTGCCCTCCAGACTGCCCTCGCGGGACGCCATCAGGGTGTCAACCACATCCAGGCTCGGCCCGAGCTGCCACACCGGTGCGTCGCGTCGCCTCAGCACCGGCGGAGCCACTTCAGCTCGCTCAAGCGGCGTCCGTCCGTTGGTGAGCACCCACGCCTGCACGTAGCCGCCACCTCGGCCCAGCACCAGCGTGTATCTCAGTCCAGACCACTCTCCCCCGGCCGGCACCGGCCAGTTCCCGGCCAGGCGGGCATAACCTTGCGATGCCATTAGCCGGGGGGCGGCGAACATCAGGTACTCGTGCGGCTCAGCGACAGCCCTCGCCAGATCGTCCGGCCGTTCGGCGAACCGGCCCGCCAGCACACGCACGACCTCGCTCAGGTCGGCGCCAGCCTGCTCATGAACCACCTGCAGATACGCCAGCTGGCCATCGCGCAGCACCAGCTCAAACACGTCGCCGACCTTCGGCTTCGGGATACGCCGCGGCACGCACTCCTCCAAAGTTCGACGGCTCAGCCTACGGGTGAAGAACTGATCACATGACCGGCCAGACCCGACCCACCGACCTGCCTTCAGCCTGACACTCGCGGCGAGGCCACCGACGCCACCGCGGGCCAGCGGTGCACCACATGGCCTATCGCATGACCTAGCCAGCGGTTGACGCAGTTGACGCAAATCCCCAAAGCGGGATGTGCGGGCATTGCTGGTCACAGTTCGGCATGAATATTCATGCAGCCCTCCGGCCGTGGCATGCCAACGCCGAGGTGCAGGGGCGTCGTCCTGGGCATGCACTGACCCGATTTGCATCGCGGACTTGGTGCTGCTGACCCGCTCGGCACGCGACAGATTGGCTGACCATCTCGCGATGGCCGCCGGGCCCTGGCAGATGCTCCTCTCGGGGACCTCGGATCCGTGCTAGCTGACTGGCTCGTCGCCCTGGTGAGAACGGGACAGGAAGCTGGCGTAACGGCGCATGGCGGTGCGCGTTTGCTGGCTGCGGTCATCGGCCGGATCGGTGCCGAACACGAAAGGCAGGAAGCCGCCAGCTTCTTCCAGTCCAGCCCGGATGTCGCTGGCGTGGCCAGAGGGGTACGTGCGAGTCGGATCGCCAACGGCCACCCACCCGATCGGGATCCGGGTCTGGGCGGCACCACACAGCCGATATGGACGGCGCCGCCGAGGGCCACGCTGCTGGCCCGGCCCATCCGCGCACCGTTCAATACCATGGCGCCGTAGCGATGAACACCTCATCGCCCGCGGTGCAACCGGTCAGATAGCAGTGCGGCCCAGCCAGCACGTGGTCTGCGGTGGTGAGCGGATGCCGGGGCGTTCCCCGAAGCACGGCGTGCTCCATGATGACGCAGTTGGCGCCGATGTCTACCGGGCCGCCATCGGCGCTGACCACCGCGCCGGGCAGCACGCAACTGCCCGGTCCCACCCTGACCTGGCCGCTGAGCACCGCCGTCGGCGCCACATACGCATTCGGATCGACCGACGGGCTGCTACCGCTGTGCCGGATCTCCATCAGGCCACTGTGCACCAAACGCCGGTGCCAGAGCCAACGCACCGTCCTACCGGACGACACCCCGCGCTCACCCGCTCGGCCTGTCCGACTAGGTGCGGCACCCGCGGTGCCTGGCCGCCTGGGCACGCGGCGAGCAAGCGCGAATCAGACACGGACGTCAAAGGTGTGCGGCATCCTCGGTTGCGCGCCGAGCTCCAACAGTCGCTTGATCCCCGGCCGACAGTTTCCCGCCGGTGAGGACGTTGCACCAGACGCCAAACAGACCACCGTGGTGACGCGCCAGGGTGCGGAAGATGTCGACATCGGCTTCCAGCCCCGGCTGGGCGCGGGTCACCATGGTGCAGCGAATGCACGGCTGGAGAGGCAGCAACGCGACGGCCCCGAGCGACAGGGGCCTGCCGACCCAGTCGTCTTCAAGCCAGCCCTCGCCCTCGATGTCAAGCAGGACGTTGGGCCGGAAGCGCCGGGGATCCCAGGTGCCGTCGGGGTGCAACTCTGCGGCTGTGCGGAGCGACGCAGTGGTGAGAACCAGGACGGATGCGGCGTCGACGAACCGGCCACTCGGCATCGTCCACTCGATCGCCTCGCTGTTATCGTCGGTCGCGTCCGCGAAGTACTCGGCCCGCCCACCTGCGTTACCCGCGGAGGCCACCAGCGAGACGGGACTCCCCAGCCACTGCGAGAGGAGACGGTCGGTACTCCGCCCCGGCCCGACGGCGGCATGGCCATCGGGAAGAATGATTACCGGCAGCTCATCTTCATAAGACGCGGCCGCGTCGAGCAGCTCCGGCCGACGGCGGGCAGTCAGGATCCGGCCTGTCCGCAAGTCACGGATCCCCCATCGCCGGTCGCCCGCCAGCCCGTCGTCCTCCAAGCGCGCCGACTCCAGCCGCTCGCCCTGCAAGGACTTGACGGGGTAGCGCCACAACCCCATCGGTTCCATGCCTCACCTCCACGGCCGAGTCGTGCCTCCACCCGCGAAGCATGGCACTCAAGCTTGCAAATGTGGAGAACAATGCAAGATCGTAAGCATCCGGCATCCGGCATCGGGCGACAGCGGACGCCGGCCGGCCCGCCCGCGCGCAGAGTCGGATGATCTGCCTCGCCTCGCGAGCGCAGACGATGCATACAAAGCCGTATATATTCTGCGTTCGACGCGGCCTTGCCGCGATCGCGAATACCCGACCGCTGATCGCGAAGGCCTCCTGTGTGATCACATGTCGCGTGAGCATCCGGGTCAACGCATGACTATGCGCCAGGGAACGTCCTGTATTCGGCATGACAGCAAGAAATGGACGGCTCACGCAGCCGAGGTTCGTCGGGCATTCACATGACCTCGCTCTGCACGCTGATTGGAACAAGCAACTCGCGCACTCGCCGTGCCATGGTACCCAGATCGCAACCGACTTGCTGCGACCGGTTGAACCGAAGTTCGACCAGCTGGGCGGAGCCGTCTCCCTCCACTACATGGGAGCCAAACGTGCACAGACACCCACCCACGCCGGCCGACATCAGGGAACAACGGCAGACAGTTCGCGCCCGCTTAGCAAAACTGACAACACATTTGAAAAATAGCCGTCGGGATGCGGGGATTTGAACCCCGGACCTCCTGCTCCCAAATCAGCTTCATTCGGTCGCCAGACGTAGCCGAGTGTCGCTCGATGTGGCGTTCACCTGGGACGATGCCCGCTGGACGTCGCCTGACGTAGCTTGACGACTGTGCACATTGGCTCCCACCCGATGGCTCAGACGAAGATCCCTGGTCATGACCACTAATCAGTCCAACAGAAGCTCAGTAGCCGGCCGGCTTTGCGCGTGGACTCAAGGCCGGCGCCACCGGGCGAGTGCCGCTGCTCGCGGCGACGATCAGCGGCACGACCTGGCACTGGCCTCCACGTCGGGTTAGCGGCCAACTTCGCTGGTAGCCTGCGGAAGTATGAGCGCTCAGCCGATACGCGAGCTTGATCCCGACGACCCGGTCGAGATCTTGCGTGTGCTGCCCGCACAGTTTCATGACCAGTTCCTGCGTGAGTACTACGGGGCAGCCGCCGGGGCGGCGAGGCAGGTCGGAGGATACCGGCAACTGCACGAAGTACTTCGGCTGTGGCGGCTGACCGCGGCCGCCCATTCCGATCCCGGGTTCGCCGACCGCCTCGCGGCCGTGCGCGAGGCCGTCCGGACCGGCAACCTGGAAGGATCAGTTCCGATCGAGGACGTCGTGCCCGGCTGGCCCCGGCGATAGTGAGCTATAGCGTCCGGTTCGAAGGCGCCGCGCTGGTCCAGCTCAACGGCTTACCTTCTGCCGCGTTCGATGCGCTCGTGGAGCGCGTTGTTGACCTGGTCGATGAGCCCTGGGACGCATCCGTAATGCCGCCCGGCCACGATGCTTCCTTCCGCATGACGGTCTTCGACAGCGGGAACGGACTTCTGAGCTTCCACGCCGACGACGCAGCGGAGATGATCCGAATCTTCGATATCACCTGGATCGGCTGAGGGCGCCGACACGGCTAGCGGAATTTTCCGACTCTGCCGAGATGAGTGGTTCCGATCTGATCTTCATGGCGGGCAGTTCTGGCTAATCACGTCTGAGCCGCTCAGAGTACGTGCTGTGCAGGCAAGGCAACCTCAGTCCGGGACTCGGCGGCCAGGCTCGCCGCGGCATCCCGCCGGGCGCTTTGTCTGGGTCGGCCGCGTTGCTTTACAGCAGACACCCCGAGCCCTTCAGCAGGCCGGACCTGTGGCCTGGGACTCCGGCCAGGGGTGATCAGGTCAGCTTTCTCCTGGATTCAAGCAGGGCCTTGCGGACCTCGCTGAACGCAGTCTCAAGACCGGTGCGCACTGTGTCCGCCACGCTCGACGCAGTCGAAAACGTGTCCTCGAACTGCCGCCGGGCCTCGGCCCACCGGTTGCGGAGCTGATCCATCAACGCGGTCAGCTTGTCGCTGGTCTCCATCGCACCCAGGTGCATCTGTACCTCGAGATCCTCAAGGCGCCCCTGCCACTGGTCGATCTGAGCCTTGGTCAACTGCTTGTGCAACTCGGCCTGCTTGGCCTGGAGCTTGTCGATCTGGGCTTCCAGCTTTGCCATGCGCTCTTCAGTCGTCATGAATCGAGCGTCCCTTCCGAACTTGGGGTGCGGCCAGGGGCCAAGGTCCTGGGTAATCGCGCCCTGGTGGAAGGCACTCTTGCCGCGCCGAGCGCCGGAAGTCTCGGCGAGTGTATCTGGGTTCCGGTCCATGCCGGTCCAGAACACGTAGAGCTGGCCTGGTGTCGGGCAGAGTATGTATGGCGTCCGATCGGCTTGGCAGCCGCCGCGCACGATTGACTTATCCCAAACCTCCCGCAGCCGCGGATGCCGGGCAATAGTGAGGTGTGATCGTCGCGGCGATAGTGGTGGCAGTGCTGGCCTTCGTGCTCGTTGCCGATCGGGTCGCGGTGGTCTGGGCGCAGGATCGCCTGGCCACGCGAATCGCGGACCGAGGCTTTGCCGCCAGACCGCACGTGAGAATCGCGGGCTTCCCGTTCCTGACCCAGCTGGCGGCCAGGCGCCTGACCCGGGTTGTGATCAGCGCAGCCGGCAAGAAACGCGGCCCGGTAGAGGTCAAGCGCCTCGCCATCACCCTGCACGGGATACGGCTCAGCTTCCGCGGCGCCGCCGCGGCCGCCTCAGTGTGCGGCACCGCCCTGGTCGGCTTCACGGGCCTTGCCGGGATGGCCGGCACTACGGGCCTGACTATCGCCGCCGACGGTTCTGACCGGGTGAAGATCTCGGCCAGTCTGGGCCCGGTCACCGGGACCGCCACCGCGCGGGTGACCCGTGCAGGGTCGGCCAGCATCCGCATCGCGGTGATCTCCGCTGGCGGCATCCCGCTGGCCGCGCTCGGCTCGCTGCGTGACATCACCATGCCGCTGCCTGCGCTGCCGCCCGGGTTAACCATCCAGGGCGTCAGGGTCACCGGCCAAGGCGTACTGGTGGCTGTCGGCGGCCAGAACGTGACCTTCGGCGGCTAACACCGCTGCGTCTGCGCTGCCCGCTTCCGGTCAGGCATCCGGCCTCCGGTCTTCGGCCTTCCGCCCGCGGCCCAGATTCAGCAGCCCTGCTTCCAGCTCTGCCCGCATGCTGCTCCACTAGGGCGAGCGGCACGAGAAGCTTTTCCAGCACCGCAAGCTGCTCATCGACCGAGGACAGCTGCGGCGGCTCCTTGGCCATTCGCTGGCCAGCTTAACCGCGCCGCAACCGGTCCGGCCGGCCGGCTACGGCTTGTCGAATTGCGCCTTGGAGAAGATGTGGATGTCGGAGCGGGCGAGCAGATCGGCCCAGGTGATGACCGCTCCCATCGTGTACTGGCCGACGATGAGGTCCTGCTCGCCGACCCCGTACCCGACAATCGAGGGGCCGCAGATGTAGAAGCGGGCGCCCAGGTCCTGCAGGATGAGGATCGACTCCTGCGGCAGGGGCCATCCGATCTGCGTTGTCATCACCCGCTCCACCATCGCGGTGAACACACCGCCGGCCAGCCCGGACAGTCTCGGCCGGTAGCCCCGTTTCAGCAGCCGGACGGCCGCGCCCTCGAATACCACGGTCACCTCCATCCCGAGCACCGCCCCGGCCAGCGCCTTGTCCAGCGGGTAGACGGCGTCCTGCAGGCTGGCGGTGGACATGATCACCGTCATCCTGTGGTCGTTTCGCCTGGGCGCTGCCTTGCGGATGAGCAACCGCGCCTCCCCCGCGCCCGGCTGGGTGCCGAGGAGTTCGTGGCCGGTGGCCCGGCACCAGATGCCCAGATCGTTCAGCAGGCCCTGGTCGTCCTTGGTGATCACCTCGGCGACCGATCCGGTATCCAGCGGTCGCAATGCCTTGATGACCTCGTAGGCCACCCGGTAGGGCTTCCACGTCCCCCGGGCATCCACCAGCAGCCGCTCTTGTGCCGTCATGTCCGCTTCCTCCCCGGACTGCGGTCCCGGACCGGCCGGGCCGTCGCTCAAGGTCTTGGTAGCGCCGTGCGGACAAGGCAGCCAGGGGACAAAGCCCCGCCGCCGGAGGTCCTTTGCGGCCCGAACGCTGGCGGGTTCGGCACCGCTGAGGCACGCGGTGACGTTCGGCCCTGGCCAGCTGGACTGCGGCCGTCCGACGATAAAGGGGGGGACGTGGATCTGCGAGGTGCTGGTCATGCGAGCGGTAGTCGTTTACGAGTCGATGTACGGGAATACGCATCTGATCGCTGAGGCCATCGCGGCCGGGCTCAAACCATGGTTCGAGGCGAGGGTGGTCCCGGTGTCCGAGGCGGGCGCCGATGTCCTGGCGGCATCTGATCTGGTGGTCGTCGGCGGTCCGACACATGGCCACGGCATGAGCTGGGCGGTGAGCCGGAAGGGCGCGGCCGAAGCGGCCAGTAAGCCAGGCAGCGGCCTGACTTTGGATCCGGACGCGCTCGGACCTGGTTTGCGGGACTGGTTCGGCACTGTCGGCGAGCACGCGGCGAAGGCAGCCGCGTTTGACACCCGGGGGAACGCCCCGGCGTGGCTGTCAGGCCGTGCCTCCAAGGGTGTCGCACGCGAACTGCGCGGTCACGGATTCGATCTCGTGGCAGAGCCGGAGAGCTTCCTAGTGTCGAAAGAAAACCGGCTGCTCGATGGCGAGCAAGACCACGCCCGCGAGTGGGGCGGACGGCTCGCGGCGGCCTGCGGGCCAGCACGCTGAACCCGCCGGACGGCAACGAGCGGATGGGCCTTTCCTGAGATGCACGCCCAGTGGCGGGGCGTGGCGTATTCCAAGAAATGTGTTTCGGTTGGTCAAAGCCAGGGCCGCCACGCTTCTGCCAGAACCCGGAAGAACGCTGATCGCGTCGCCAGAACACAGCGCAGCCAGGTGCAACACTCCGGCCCCGCACACCAGGGACTTCGGTGAGAAGATGCGTTCCGGGCAGCGCCAGGCGAGCGCGCCGACCACTCCCGCGCCGACCTGGCTGCCTGTGCCACTTACGAGCAGACAGCCCGGCCATCGCAACCTCCGCGGAAAGACGGCAAGCACCAGTCCTGAAACCCGAGCGTGCTCTCCAGTGATCCCCTGCAGATCGTGCCGATCACATGCACCGGTGACGCCCAGCGGCGCCTCGTGCGCCGACGGTGTACGACTAGTCTGAATCGCGGATCATCACCGTCGTCGTATGACGCTCGCAGGTGCGAGTAGCCATGCGAGTGGCAGCATGACCGGACGCACAGCCGACGTCCGCTCTTCGGAATGCATGACAGTGAAACTGAGGGCCCGCGCAGCCCGAGATCGCCTGCGCTCACATCATCCCGCTCTGGGTTGCTCGGCTGAAACAGCCCACTCGCGATCTCCGCGGCACGGCGACCAGATGCCCGCGAACGTGTGACGATCGGGTGAACTGAGGTTCGATCTGCAGGGCGGAGCCGTATCCCGCTGCAACGTGGGAGCCAGCGTGCACAGGCATCCAGCCACGCCGAGGGACATCGGGCGACAACTGGCAGCGCCGCGCGCCTGCTCCCAAAACTGACAGCACATTCGAAAATCGCGTCGGGATGGCGGGATTCGAACCCGCGGCCTCCTGCTCCCAAACCACCTCAGACTGGTCGCCAGGCGTTGCCCGGCATCGGCTGAAGCGGCCTCTACCTGGGACAACGTTCGCCGGTCGTCGCCCGATGGAGCCCGACCACTGCACAGGTTGGCTCCGCCACTTTGGCTCCCACAGGACCTCAGCTCCAGCCGGCAAAAATCGGGACGGTATGCGCGTCACCGACGAGCCCGGGAGTGCCGTGCCATGGTATGGTAGTTGGTATGGCAACCCGGAAGGTCACAATCACTCTCGATGAGGTCCAGCTCGACCAGATCCGGTCCCTAGTGCAAGCCCGAACCGCGCCCAGCGTGTCCGGTTTCGTGCAGCACGCGGTCTCCGTCGCGCTAGACGACGTCGCTGGGTGGGGAGCGATGCTCGCTGAAGCACTGCGCCAGACCGGTGGTGCGCTCTCCGACGATGAGCGCGCATGGGCCGGTGACGTGCTTGGCACCAGCTCCCGTCCAGCCGCCTGATGCCCGGAGTGACCCTCGACGCCGGAGGCCTGATAGCCCTGGATCGTGATGACCGGCGGGTCGTAGTTCTCCTGGCTCGCGCGCGCGAAACCGGCGCCCGTGTCACCGTGCCAGCTACAGCATTAGCCCAGGCCATCCGGCGGCCGGACCGCCAGGCCCGGCTATCGCGGCTGGTTCGCCAGCCGACCACCGACGTCGTCAGCCTGGACCGCGTCGATGCAACCAATGTCGGCAGGCTGCTGGCCGCCAGCGGGACATCCGACATCACCGATGCTCATGTCGTGGTCTGCGCCCGACGCGCAAACCAGCCCGTCGTCACCACCGATCCCGGCGACCTGCGCCAGCTCGACAATGCTCTCAGGCTGATTTCTCTCTGAATGCACGGCCGTCCACCGCCGGCGAGCCTCATGGCGGAACTGGCGTTCGCCCCCGTCTGCCCTGCAACCCGTGATTACGTGACGGCCAGCCAGAGCCTCCGCTGCTCTTGCGTCAGGGCGTCACAGGCAGCTCGGTCAGCGGCCCAACAAAAAGGATTCGGAGTCAGCCACGCTGCAGTTGGCCCCCGTCAACCGGCAGGGCGACGCCGGTAATCGCCCGCGCTTCGTCGGAGACTAGGAACGCGATGGCGTTGCTGACGTCGCGTGGCTCGAGCCAGTCAAGTGGCAGCAGCTGCATGGTCCGGAACACGACCTTGGCATCCTCGAGAGTCGGGTGCTGAACGTCCGGCCGGAACATCGCGTAGGTCCCTTCGTTCATCATCATGTCGGTGTTGATCAGCCCGGGGCAGACGGTGTTCACCCGGATGTTGTGCGGGCCGAGCTCGTTGGCCAGGGTGCGCATCAGGCCGTTGACACCATGCTTGGCCGCTACGTAGCCGGCGATGTTGCCGTACCCGTGCAGCCCGGCCAGTGAGCTCGTGAGCACCACTACGCCACCCTGACCGCGAGCGATCATCGACGGAACGCACGCTTTGACCGTCCGCCAGACCCCCGTCAGGTTCACGTCCACCACGTTCTGCCATTGGTCGTCGGCCAGTTCCCAGGTGGGCGCGTGGGATGCGGTCCCGGCATTGGCGACGACGATGTCGATGTGGCCGAAGGCTGCCAGCGCCCTGGTGACTACCTGGTCCAGCGCGACCTGATCCCGGACGTCGGCTTCGGCGGCCAGCACTTGGACCCCTTCAGCCTCGACGAGCTTGGCCGTAAGCTGCAGGTCTGCGGGAGTCGCCGCCGGGTAGTACGCCGTCGGGATCGGGGCCGCGATATCGATCGCGACGATGTCGGCGCCGTCTTCGGCCAGCCGCACGGCATGCGAGCGACCCTGGCCGCGCGCGGCACCGGTGATGAGTGCGACCTTCCCTTGGAGCTTCGCCATCGTTCCTGCCTAGCTCAATGAGAATTAGATAGGAATCATCGTAAGGAATATCTTGACAGCTGCCTAGTCCTAGCGCTGCAATTAGCTGCATGGTGGCAGGTAAATGTGCAGACCGGGTTGCCGCAGTGACCGGAGGAAGCCGCGGCATCGGGCGGGCCATTGCGGAGGCGCTGCTCGCCGAAGGGGCGAGCATCGCGATCTGCGGCCGGTCCGCCGAGAAGGGCAAGTCCGCGCTGGACGAGATGAACGCCGGCGACCGCGGTTACTTCGTCGCCTGCGACGTGCGGCAGCAAGACGAGGTTGAGAGTTTCATCGACGACACGGCCCGGCACTTCGGCGCGCTGGACATCCTGGTGAGCAACGCCGGGGGTACTGACGGCTTCGCCAGAGTCCACGAGCTGAGCGATGAGGCGTGGAACAACGCCCTGGCCTGGAATCTGAACTCGACCTTCTGGGCGACCCGGCGCGCCCTGCCCTACATGCTGCGCAACCGGTGGGGTCGGGTCATTGCCATCTCCTCGGTCGAGGGCAAGCAGGCGACCAAGCCCGCGTTGAGTCACTACATCACCAACAAGCATGCGATCAACGGGTTCGTGAAAGCGGTCGCGTACGAGTACGGACCAGACGGCATCACTTCCAACGCGATCTGCCCCGGTGCGATCGAGACGGACACCATGCGCGACGCCGGGGGTGCGGCGGCCGCCGCAGCAGGCATCAGCTATCAGGAGTTCCTGGATCGCTACGCCCAAGAATCGATGATCAAGCGGCTGATCGGCGCTGACGAAGTCGCGGCGATGGCCGTCCTGCTGGCAAGCGATGCAGGCGCCGGCATCACCGGTGCGCTGCTCAACGTTGACGGCGGCAGTGCACCCTGGTGAGCGGCCCGGCCGCCGGTGAGCAAGGGAGAGGACATGTCACTACCAACCGCCAGCGCTTACATTGACGGCCGCTGGGTCACCGGCGAGGGTGAGCCGTTCGAAGTGATCAACCCGGCGACCGAAGAAGTGCTCGCGGTAGTGCCGGCCCTCACCATCGCGCAGGCCGACGAGGCGGTAGCCGCTGCCGGACGCGCCTTCGCGGGCGGGCCGTGGAGCCGGGTGCCGGCCAGGGAACGCAGTCGTTTGTTGCACCGGCTTGCCGACCTGCTCGAGCGTGACCAGGGCAAGCTCGTCGACCTCATGATTACCGAAATCGGCACGCCGCGCGCCGTGGCCGAGTTCATGCAGGTGCCCTTCCCGGTCCGCAACTTCCGCTGGTTCGCCGACGCCGCGGCTGGCCTGGCGGCCGGACCCGACCAGACGCTTCCCAGCACGGCGGCAGGCGAGGGCACCGCCACCCTTCTCACCAGAGAGCCGATCGGCGTCGTGCTTGGCCTCACCGCGTTCAACTTCCCGCTGAACCTGGCCGCCTGGAAGGTCGGCGGCGCGCTCGCCTCCGGCTGCAGCATCGTGCTGATGTGCTCGCCCAAGTCCGTGCTGTCCACGACGGCGCTTGCCGCGCTGATCGAGGAGGCCGGCGTGCCGCCGGGCGCGTTCAACTTCGTCTACGGAACGCCGGAAGTGGCCGAGCACCTCTGCCGCCACCCGGCCATCGACTTCGTCACGTTCACCGGCTCGGCGGCGGTCGGCAAGCGGATCGTGGAGCTCACAGCTCCGACGCTGAAGCGGGTCGTGCTGGAGCTCGGCGGCAAGTCCGCGGATGTCGTGCTGCCTGGAACCGACGTGGAATCGCTCGCAACGCGCTGCGTTCTCGGCTGGACCGGCAACGCCGGGCAGGGCTGCAGCTCCCTGACGCGCACCCTGGTGCACCGGCCAGACTACGAGCGTTACCTCGCCGCGGCTGTGGCCTCCGCCGAGGCGATGGGCTGCGGCGACCCCCAGGACGCCAGCACCGTGGTCGGGCCCCTCGTCTCAGCCGCACAGCGCGCGCGGGTGGCCGGCTTCGTCGACCGGGCGGTTGACGGGGGCGCCAAGGTCCTGACCGGCGGCAAGCCACCACAGGCATTCCCGAAGGGCTACTACTACGAGCCCACTGTCGTGACCGGGGTGGACAACAGCGCAGAGATCGCACGGCAGGAGCTGTTCGGCCCGGTCAGCGTCGTGCTGCCGTACGACGACGTGGACCAGGCCGTTGCCCTGGCCAATGACTCGGTCTACGGCCTGGCTGCCAACGTGTGGGGCCCGACGGCGGCAGCTGTGGCGGTCGCTCACCAGATCCGGGCCGGGACCGTGACGGTGAACGGTGGCGGCCCGATGCTCGGCGATCACCCCTGGGGCGGCTACAAGCAAAGCGGACTCGGCCGCGAGGGCGGCGTGCTCGGGTTTGCGGAGTTCTTCGAGACCAAGCACATCCTGTGGCCGCTAGACCAGCCGGCCTGACGTCCCTTATCCAAGCTCCATGACAGGAGGTAGCCGCCGTGCTCACAGCCGCTGAGGTCGACCAGTTCCGGGTTATCGATACCGACACGCATGTTATTGAGCCCTACGACCTCTGGACGTCACGGCTCCCGTCCCGCTGGCAGGACCGGGCTCCGCACGTCAAGTGGGACGAGAGCCGGGAGGAAGACGCCTGGTACTTCGGTGCCGAGCGGATCGGCGCCGCCGCCTCCGCCGCCCAGGCCGGCTGGCGTGAGTACCCGCCGGATCACCCGCCGCGTCTCACCGATGTCGACGTCGCCACCTGGGAGCCCACCGCCCGGCTAGCTCGGATGGACGAGTACGGCGTCTGGGCTCAGGTGCTGTACCCGAACGTGGCCGGCTTCGGTGCCGGGAAGCTGCTCACGCTCGGCGACGGCGAGCTGATGCTGGCCTGCGTGCAGGCCTACAACGACTTCCTCGCCGAGTACGCGTCGGCCGATCCGCGGCGCTTCGTCCCCATCATGGCGTTGCCCATGTGGGACGTGGACCTGTGCGAGAAGGAGATCGTCCGGGCCGCGGGCCTCGGGCACAAAGGCGTGATCATGACGGGCGAGCCGACCTACTGGGGGCTGCCGCCGATCGCCGAGTCCTACTGGGACCGGCTGTGGGCGATCTGCCAGGAGATGCAGCTGGCAGTCAACTTCCACATCGGGTCCGGCGACATGTCGATCTTCGACCATGCCTCCCCCAGCGCCGGCCCGCATGCTAACTACGCCGGATTCGGGGTGCAGTTCGGGCTGGCGAACGCGCGCGTAATTGCGAACCTGATTACCGGCGGGGTCTGCCACCGGTTCCCTGGCACCAGGTTCGTCTCGGTCGAAAGCGGCGTCGGCTGGATTCCGTTCGCGCTGGAGCACCTGGACTGGCAGTGGCTGAACTGCGGCGTGCCAGGCGAGCACCCGGAGTACGACCTGCTGCCCAGCGAGTATTTCAAGCGGCAGATGTTCGGCTGCTTCTGGTTCGAGCGCGCGTCGGTCAGGTCGGCGATTGACCAGATGGGTCCGGACTGGATCCTGTACGAGAGCGACTTCCCGCACCCGACCAGCATGGCGCCCGGACCGGCCACGGCCGCAGTGCAGCCGCGCGAGTACATCGCCGCCGAACTCGGCGACCTTTCCCCAGCCGTCTTGCGCAAGATCCTGCACGACAACGCGGCGGCGTTGTACCACCTGGAACCGCTCGGCAGCGAGTGAGTGAGGAGACGACCCAGATGGCCAGTTACCCCACGATCGAGGTCGACCTCACTGCGAAGGTGGCTCCGGCCACCGAGCACTGGAAGGAGATCGACGCCCTGCGGGAGGCGCACCGGTTCTTCTGGAACAGTTACGGCTCCGGCTACTGGGTGCTCACCCGTTACGACGACATCCGCGAGGCCTCCCGGAGGCCGGATCTGTTCTCCAACCACTCGATTGTGGCGACTGACCCGGAACCCGCCTATCGGTTCCTGCCCTCGTTCGCCGACCCGCCGCAGCACATCAAGTACCGCAAGCTGATGAACTGGTGGTTCGCGCCCGCTGAGGTACAGAAGATGCAGGCGAAGATCACCCAGCACGCCCGTGAGACCATCGAGCCGCTAGTTGCTGACGGCCGCACCGATTTCTGCCAGACATTCGGCGACCAGTACCCGGTGAAGGTCTTCCTGATGTCGGTCGGGCTGGGGACGCAGGATGCTGACTTCTTCGTCTCGTGCGTACGCCGGATGTCGGGCGCGATCACCGGCCTGGAGGAAGACGTCGCCAAGATGATGGCCGCGTGGGGCGAGATCGCCGCGTACTGGACCGACATGGTCGCTGCCCGGCACAAGCAGCCGCTCGACCCGAACGTCGACTACGTCTCGCACCTGTGCCGCAGTGAGATTGACGGCGCGCCGGTCCCGGATGCCGACATGATCGACATCATGGTCACCCTGACGCTTGGCAGCCTGGACACGCTCAAGAGCCAGCTCGGCTGGTGCTTCTATCACCTGGCCACGCACCCGCAGGACCGCGACCGCCTGGTCGCCGACCCCGACCTGGTGCCAACTGCGGTCGAGGAGTTCCTGCGTGCCTACCCCATAGTTCCGATGGCCCGCAAGGTGACCAGCGACGTGGACTTCCACGGCTGCCCGATGCACAAGGGCGACATGGTCATGCTCACCTACCCGTCGGCCACCAGGGATCCGCGCCAGTTCCCCGACGCGGACAAGGTGATCATCGACAGGTTCCCCAACCGGCACATGGCGTTCGGCGCGAGCGAGCACCGCTGTCTCGGCTCGCACCTGGCCCGGGCGGAACTGCAGACGGCGATCAGGGAATGGCACAAGCTCGCTCCTGACTACCGGCTGGACTCCGACGACGTGCCGCTCGCGCATGGCGGCCAGATCTCACTGATGTCCTTGCCGCTCGCGTGGGCATAGCGGGAACTCCGGATGCGCTTCGGGCTGTCGGTCTATGACGTCACCGCGGCCGAGCTGGCCGACCTCGCGGTAGCAGCCGAGGCTGCCGGGTTCGAGAGCCTCTGGCTTGGCGAGCACCTGTTCATGCCGGTCGGCTATACGTCGGTGCACCCGACTCGCGAGCCGGAACAGGAACTGGCGGCTCCGATCGTGGGGCCGGCCACCCACCTGACCGACCCGCTGGTTGCCCTCGCCGGCGCGGCCGCTCGGACCAGCCGACTGCAGCTTGGCACCGCTATCTACCTGCTGGCGCTGCGCCACCCGCTCGCGGTGGCCAGGGCGGTACTGACGCTGCACGAGCTTTCTGCTGGCCGCCTGCTCTTCGGCGCCGGCGTGGGGTGGCTGCGGGATGAGTTCGAGGCGCTCGAGGTGCCGTTCGGCGACCGGGCCCGGCGGTTCGATGAGAGCCTGGACATCCTGAAGTTGGCTTTTAATGGCGGCCCAGTTGAGTACCACGGCACCGTGTATGACTTCGGGCCGGTGCAGCTGTCAGCCTCCGCGGTGACGGTGCCGCTGATTCTCGGCGGGAACACGCCGCGCGCTCTGCGCCGGGCAGTGATGCGCGCGGACGGCTGGTTCGCCTCCGGCAACCCGTCAGCTTCCGAGGCTATCCAGCTGCTTGCCCAGCTTCAGTCCGCGCAAGCCGATGCCGGCCGCGCGGTGCCGCTGAGCACCTACGTCCGGGCATCTCCGGCAGCCTCCGCCGATGTCGGCCGCTACGCCGAAGCCGGGGTCAGCGAGCTAGTCTTCTGGGTGCACGAGCTCTGCCCGGCGGGACCGTGCTCGCCAGCACCAGGCCGGTGGGACCGGCTCGCTGCCGAGGCAGCCGACCTTGGCGTGACCGACGCCCCGTTCTCATGAGCGCAATCCCGAGCGTCGAGTCGTTCACCGCCGCAGCCAGAAGCTGGCTTGCCGCCCGGCTGCCCCTGGCCGGCCCGGAGCATCTGCCGTGGGGCGAAGGCAGTGACGACGTCTCGGTCTTCCACCGGCTGTCCTTCACTGCCGAGAAGGCTCTGCTGGACCGTGCCATGGCCTGGCAGCAGGAGAAGTTTGACGCCGGCTACGGCGCGATCAGCTGGCCGGCCGAGTACGGCGGCGCGGGCCTGACGGTAGCGCACGAGCACGCCTACAACGAGGCAGAGGCCGGCTTTGCCGTCCCTCAGAGTCACGAGACGTTCGCGGTCACGACGCACCTGGTGGCGCCCACGATCCGAATCTTCGGCACGCCGGCGCAGCAATCGCGGTTCGTCCGGCGGTTCCTGCGCGCCGAGGAACTGTGCTGTCAGCTGTTCTCCGAGCCGGGCGCCGGCTCGGACCTCGCGGGCCTGGCTACCAAGGCGGTGCGCGACGGCAATGACTGGGTGCTCAACGGACAGAAGGTGTGGAGCTCGGGTGCGCAGTTCGCCGGCTGGGGCGAGCTGATCGCACGGACCGACCCGGCCGTGCCTAAACACGCAGGGATGACTGCCTTCCTGGTGCCCCTCGACGCGCCGGGCGTGCAAATCCGGCCGATCAGGCAGATGTCCGGTGGCTCGTCGTTCAACGAGGTCTACCTGACCGACGTCAGGGTCCCCGACGACCTGCGCGTTGGCGCGGTCGGCCAGGGCTGGAAGGTGGCACTGACCACGCTCGGCTTCGAGCGCGGCGGAAGCGGCAATCGCGGCGTCGGCGGATCCTGGGAGCGCCTGCTTGGCCTCGCCCGGTGGCTCGGCCGGACCGGTGATCCGGTCGTGCGCCAGCAGCTCGCATCGGTCTACATCCACCAGCAGGTTCGGCAGATGAATGCGGCCAGGATCGCCGCAGCTACCGCGGCCGGCCAGCCGCCTGGGCCAGAAGGATCGATAGGAAAGCTGCTGTGGGTCGCCGGGATGACTGAGATCGGTGAGGTGGCTGCCAGCCTGCTCGGCCCGAGGCTGATCGCGGACACCGGCGAGTGGGGCACATACGCGTGGAACGACCACGTACTCGGCGCGCCCGGCTACCGGATCGCCGGTGGCTCAGACGAGATCCAGCGCAACGTCATTGCTGAGCGTGTGCTCGGGCTGCCTGGTGATGTCCGGGTCGATCGTGACGTCCCCTGGCGCGATATCCCCCGGTAAGGCTCGCCGATAAGCTGGCAGCCGGATCGGCACGCCGGCGCCGCTCCATCCAGCCCGGCTCCATGACTTTCTCGGTGATCTTCCAGATTCCATCGACCCGGCGCAGTTTGTCGTGGTAGCGGGCGACGATCTGAGTCACTGAGCTGTCGTCACCGATGTCAGTCTGGTGCGAGGTGTGGTAGGTGAGCGTGCTTGCCTCATCCGGTCCGGTGAAGTCGATGTGGTACACCGTCAGCTTGTGATGCTGCCAGGACTTATCGGCTGTCATCCCGTCGATCCACTTCACGATCTCGTCCGCCCCGGTCAGGTCGGCGACATCGGTGTAGACCCCGTGCGCGTCGTCGGTGAACAGCGACCGCAGCGTGGCAAAGTCCTTGTAGTCGACGCAGGACGCATACCGGTAGAGAACGTCACTGATCTGCTGCCGGTCGATGAGCTGGCGCAGTTCCGCGGGGGTCACCGGCGCTTCCATGGCACGCTCCTCAGTCTTCGGTGATCGCGATGGCGCCGGCCGGGCACGCCTGGGCTCCCGCCCTGGCGGCGGCGTCCTGTCCGGCGGGTATCTCCCGGATGAGGCCTTGGCCGGCGCAGAAGCCCTCGTCGTCGGGCTCGAAGACCTCAGGACTCACCGTGTAGCAACGGCCGTGACCGACGCACTGCTCCCCATCGACCGAGATGCGCATCCATCCCCCTCAGTCCGGCAACCCCAAACGTCAGTCTCAGCGAGAATATCATGATTATCATCACAAGGGAAAGATTTTTTACAGTCGCGACTCGGCCGTGGAACCTTAAGATCCCTTAGGATGATTAGCATTGAGCTGTGAGCAGCTTGGAGGGTACGTTGTCCGGTTCTGAAGCATTGCCTATGCAGGACAGCCAGCCCGGCACCGAGCTGGGGCGCAACCGGTGGGTCGGCCTTGCGCAGTCGAACGCAGACCTCACCGACCACCTGCGCCGCCAGGCGAAAACCGCTGAGACGGTAGCCGCAGCCATCGTGCGCGACATCGTGTCCCGGAACCTCAATCCCGGCGACGTGCTGCCGTCTGAGGCAGCAATGCTGGCGCATTACCGGGTCAGCCGGGCGTCGCTGCGTGAGGCGCTGCGCCTGCTTGAAGTGCAGGAACTGATCCGGCTCAAGCCGGGTCCCGGCGGCGGTCCGATCGTCAGCGCGGTCGACCCGCGCAACCTGGCGAAGATCAGCATGCTCTACCTGTACCTCGGCGGAGCCACGTATCAGGAGCTGTTCGAGGCCCAGCAGGTGATGGCGCGGAACGACGCCGAGCGGGCGGCCCGTAATCCTGACCGGGAGCTTGTCCGGGCGGCGATGAAGCCCTTCATCGCCGATGACCAGCCGGTCCAGGGCCCCGAGTACTGGATCGTGACCAACGAGTTCCACGGCACGGTCGGCGAACTTGGCGGGAACAGGGTCATTGAGCTGATGAGCCGGATTGTCGGCAGTATCTGGCACGAGCGCATCGTCACGCGGATGGACACCCAGTCCGTCCGCAAGCAGATTCACGTCGAGCACCGCGAGATCGCGAAGGCAATCATCGCCAGGCAGCCGAACAAGGCCGGCCATCTGATGCATGATCATTTTGGCTCGCTGGTCGAGGAGTACAGCCGCCACTGGCCGGGGCGCTTCGACGAGCTGATCGAGTGGGATTAGCGAGCGCTCGCCGCGAGCCGAACCGCGCTACCTAGCGAGCTGGCCGGCGTCAACCGGCAAGACAATGCCGTGGACGTACCTGGCCTCGTCCGAGGCTAGCCACAGCACCGCCTCCGACACATCGCGAGGTTCAGTCCACGGGACGGGCAGCATGTTGTGCCGGGTGAACGCCTCTATCGTGTCCTGTCTGGTGGGATCGGCAAGATCCGGCCGGAACAACCGGTAGACGGCGTCGTTGAAGATCATGTCGGTCGCCACGGACGTGGGCGCGATGGCGTTAACCCGCACCGAGAAGGGTGCGAGCTCGTGCGCCAGCGCCCGCATCAGCCCGACCACGCCGTGCTTGGCCGCCACGTAGCCCACCATATTCGCCGTGCCCTTGAGCCCCATTGTGGACGCGGTGATGACGATGGAACCGCAGCGCTGCTCGATCATGATCGGCGCGGCAGCTTTGACGGTCTGCCACGTCCCGGTCAGGTCGATGTCGATGACCGCCTGCCAGTCCTCCCGGCTGAGCAGCCAGGACTTGTCGGTAAAGCCGGTGATGCCGGCATTGGCGCTCACGATGTCGATCCGGCCGAAGCGGGCCAGGCCCGCGGCTACGGCTGCGTCTAGCTCATCCTGCTGCCGCACGTCCGCGGGCAGGCCAACGGCCTCCCCGCCCGCCGCCGTGACGACCCGGACCGTCTCCGCCAGGTCCGCCTCGGTTGCCATCGGGTACGGCGAGTACCGACTCACGTCCTTGCTGGCGGCGTCCGGGAGGTCGACGGCGATGACGCGCGCGCCCTCTCCGGCGAGGCGGACCGCGTGGGACCGCCCCTGCCCACGGCCCGCCCCGGTGATGAGCGCCACCTTGTCCTGCACCCGACCGCTCATCGCGTCCTCCTCAGAGCCTAGTGATCATATATTCCATAGTAATTATGATGAGGAATCTATTGACGATCGCGCAACCACGGCGTGATACTCCCACTAACAAATCTGACTTCGGTCACGGGCAGGAGGCTCCTGGCCTCCTGGCCGTCCCGACCACCCAGGCGGGACTTTGCCATGAAGCTACAGAAAGCATGTATCGGCATTCTTGCGACTGCGTGCGTGGCGGCCGCCGCGTCGGCGTGCGGCTCGTCATCAAACTCCGGGAGCGGCAACAGCTCATCCAGCTCGCCGGCAGCCAGCGCTTCGGACGCCGCGGCCAGCAGCAGCGGAGTGACCGCTGCCAAGGCCACGGTGGCTGCGGCACTCACCGAGCCAATGAGCATCCCGGAGACCACTGTGCTGCCGCGTGCCCCGAAGAAGGGCATCAAGGTAGTCTTCCTGACCTGCTCAGCGGCGGCGTGCTCGCTGCTGAACCCGGGCTTCACTGCGGCGGCAAAAGCCCTCGGCTGGGACCCGACAGTGATTACCTACAACAGCGCCACCCCTGGTCAGGCGGTGCAGCAGGCAATTGACGAGGGCTACAAGTACATCGCCACCACGAGCATCACGCTCAGCACGATCACCCCCCAGGTGCAGGAAGCCAAAGCCAAGGGCATCGCCCTGTTCGAGGCTTACACCAGCGACACGCCCGAGGGAGCAAGCAACGGCCTGTATGGCGTCGCCCAGAACGCTGCCGGAGACGTTAAGACTGGCGGGCTGATGGCGGACTGGCTCATCGCGAATTCGGCCGGCAAGGCGAACGTGGTCTACGTCGACATCCCGCTGTACCCGTCACTGGTCGGCCAGGGTCAGGGCGCGGCGGCCGAGTTCACGAAGCTCTGCCCGAGCTGCAAGTTCGCTACCCTGCCGGTGAGCGTGACCCAGCTCGGCGCCGGTCAGGTGCCCTCCGCGATAGTCAGCTACCTGCAGGCACACCCGAGCGTCAACTACCTGTACCTCTCGTTCCAGGATCTGGACGCCGGCGTGTACGCGGCAATGCGCACAGCCGGGCTCACCAGCCGCGTCAAGATCGTCGGCACTGAGGCCGAGGCAACGCAGCTGCATGAGGTGGTGACCGGCCAGGAGACGATGTGGTCGATCCTGCCCGAGCCCTACGTGATGTGGGAAGTCGTCGACTGGATGGCACGGCAGTCCGAAGGCGTGCTGACCCCGGCCGCGCTCTCCGCTGACGACGCTGGCGTGGACTTCATCGTGGACACGCCCAAGGCTGCACAGGCGCAGCTTGCCTCCAACGGAGGGAACTGGCCGGGCCCGGTCAATTACCAGGCCCAGTTCGAGAAGCTGTGGCACGTCGGCTCCTGAGCACATGACACTGCGTATATCTCGCCTGACCAAGTCCTTCGGCGGCCAGATCGCGCTGCAGGGCGTGGACCTCGCCGTTGACTACGGCGAGGTCCACGCCCTGGTCGGGCAGAACGGCTCGGGCAAATCGACGCTCATTAAGGTGCTGTCCGGCTATCACCAGCCCGACCCCGGCTCCGAAGCGGAGCTGGCCGGCCGGCCGTTCCAGCTCGGTAGCGCGCATGCGGCCCGGACAGCCGGCCTGCGCTTCGTCCATCAGGATCTCGCGCTCGTGCTGCAGCTCAGCATCCTCGACAACATGATGCTCGGCCGCGCCTACCCGCTCGGGCTGGGCGGGAGGATCCGCACCCGCGTCGCCGCCGAGCGGGTCAGCGGTTATCTGCGCCGGGTCGGGGTGGATGCTGATGTCCGGCTCCCGGTCGCTTCCCTGGGCCCGGCCGAGCGCAGCGCCGTCGCCATCGCCAGAGCGCTGTCCGAGACGGGATCGGGGCGCCTGCTGCTGGTACTCGACGAGCCCACCGCGGCACTGCCCTCGGACGATGTGAGCCGGCTGCTCGACGCCATCAGAGCGCTCCGCGATGAAGGTCACGGGGTCCTGCTGGTCTCGCATCACCTCGGCGAGATCCTCGATGTCGCTGACCGCATCACCGTGCTGCGGGACGGAAAGGTCGTTGCGTCGGCGCGAAGGTCGGAGGTGGATCAGCGCCGCCTGACTGAGCTGATCGTCGGTCACTCCGCGGTGCCGGCCGACGTCGTGTCGCACGGGCAGGGAGCGGGCAGCCCGCCGCAGGATCCGGTGCTGCGTATCCGCCAGTTGCGGGGCAGCCGGATGACCGGGCTGGACCTGGATGTGTTCCCCGGCGAGATCGTCGGTGTAGCCGGGATTACCGGCTCAGGCCGGGAATCGCTTGCCTCGCTGATCACCGGAAGGCTCACGCACCAAGGCCAGGTTGAGGTGGCCGGGACCGAGCTGCGGCCGGGCCAGCCGCACCGCGTCCTAGCCGCCGGAGCCGCTGGGGTGCCCGGCGAACGCGCCAGGTTCGGCGTGTTTCCGAACCTCAGCGTCCGCACGAACATGACTATCTCGCTGCTCGGCCGGCACCGGCGGTTCGGCCGGATCGACCGTGGGCGCGAGCGCGGTGAGATCTTCGAATGGATCGATCGTCTGAGCATCGTCACGCAGGGCCCGGATGCGCCAATCCAGAGCCTGTCGGGCGGGAATCAGCAGAAGGTCCTGGTCGCCCGTGCCCTCCGGACGCGGCCGAAGGTCCTGGTGCTCGATGATCCGACACAGGGAATAGACATCGGCGCGCGGGCACAGATCCACGCGGTCATCCAGCGGTGTGCGGCAGACGGGATCGGCATCCTGCTGATCTCCACCGACAGTGACGAGCTAGCCCGGCTGGCCGATCGGACCCTGATCCTGGCCGGAGGCAAGTGCGCGCGGGTACTCCAGCGAGGACCTGCGGTAACGGCGAAGTTGATCGACGTCAGTCAGCTTGACGCGAGCCCGGAGCCCGCCCTGGCTGGCCTTTCTGCTAGCTCCGAAGGAGAGGCATGAACGCTATGACGGCGACGCCGGTCGATCAGGCCCGCCCGGCGGCCCGGTCGAGGCATTTCCGGCTGCCAGGCCTGCGCCGGCTCAGTGCCGTCTACATCTGGGCGGTCTTCCTTATCCTGTTCGGCTGGCTGCAGTTCCACATCTTCTTCACCGTCAGCACGTTCCAGGTCGTGTTCTCGCAGAGCGCCGTCACCGCGGTACTTGCCCTGGCCTTCCTCGTGCCGCTCACGGCTGATACCTACGACCTGTCGATCGGCGAGATGATGTCGCTGACGATCGTGGTGATCAACTGGCTCACGCTGCACACCCGCCTGCCGATCGGCGTCATCGCACTGCTTGTCGTCCTGGCCTGCGCGGTGATCGGCGCGATCTCCGGTTTCATCGTCGTGAAGCTGCGCGTCAATTCGCTGATCGCGACACTCGGTATGAGCGAGGTGCTCAGCTCCATCCAGCTCTACATCTCGCAGAATCACCAGGTCGCCGGCTCGTTTTCCAATCTGTTCGTGCAGGTCGGGAACGGCAAGGTGCTCGGGATCCCGTACCTGGACCTGTACCTGATCCTGATCGCGCTGGTGCTGTGGTTCGTGCTTGAGCAGACACCGGTCGGCCGCCGGATGTTCGCCGTCGGCGGCAACCGGGAAGCAGCCCGACTGGCAGGCATCTCCGCCGACCGGATTATCTGGGGGTCGCTGATTGGCTCAGCGGCTATCGCCTCGCTCGCCGGGGTGATGTACACCGCGCAGGTCGGGGCCTATACCAGCGACATCGGCCAGGGGTACCTGTTCCCCGCGCTCGCAGCGGTGTTCTTCGGCGCCTCGCAGCTGTCCCAGCGACCGAACGTGTGGGGCACCCTTATCGCCTACTTCGCGCTCGCATTTGGCATCCAGGGACTCACGTTGCAGTTCGGGGCCGGCAGCTTCTGGGTCAGCCCGCTGTTCCAGGGCGTTGCCGTCATCGGCGCAGTCGCGATTGCGAGCAGCCGCGGCGCCCTCGGCGGCGGCGGCGACAGCAGGGCTATCAGGCGGCTGCTCCGATCGCGCGCTCCCTCGCCGCCGACACAAGCGCACAACTAGCTACCAGCGGTCCCAGTGCACGATCGCGGCCGAGGGCTTACGCGGCCCCGGCTTGAAGTCCAGGCCTCTGGTGTAGGCGATCGGGATCATTGCTGCCTGGGCGCAGCGTGCGTAGGGGATGCCCAGCAGCTGCGCCGCCTCCTGCTCGCGATCCAGGTGCAGCGTTGTCCATGCCGACCCGAGGCCGCGGCTGCGGAGCGCGAGCATGAAACTCCAGACCGCCGGGAGCAGGGACCCCCAGTACGCCGCTTGCTCGGGCAGGCTCGCGGTATCGGGGCGGCCCCACTGACACGGAACACCGATGACGGGAACACGGCCGAAGTTGTCAGCCAGGTAGCGAGCGGACAGCCACATCCGCCGCTCACCTTCGGTCATCTCGGGCACGACGCCGGGACCGTAGGCCGCTGCGAAGCACTCCTGGTACAGGTCGGCAAGGGCGCCTTTCACCGCGGGGTCGGTGACGAACACCCAGTGCCACGCCTGGCGGTTAGAACCGGACGGCGCCTGCAGCGCCAGGTCCAGGCACTCGATCAGTACCTCACGCTCAACCGCGCGATCAAGGTCGAGCCGCCGGCGGACCGAGCGGGTGGTGGTCAGGAGCTCATCGGGGGTGAGGCTGTTCGCCGGACTGTTCACAATTCACATTGTAATCATCATCATGAAATCTTGACAGCGTTTGGCGGCCGGGGTTGGATGACAGGTGAGGGACTTGCGGCGATGGGCGGGCAGCGAGGTGACCGTGCACACGGATGAGCGACGGCGGCCAGGGCCGCGCCGCGGGCCGCTGGCTGGCATCCGGGTAGCGGACTTCTGCTGGATGGGCGTCGGCTCTGTCGCGACGCGCCTGCTCGCTGACTTCGGTGCCGAGGTCATCAAGATAGAGAACCGGACGCGCATCGACACCCCGCGCAAGCTGCCCCTCTACAAGGGCGAGACCGCGCGCAACTTCGGCGAAGAAGTGGTAGGCGCCGATCCGGACAAGGGCGGGCTGTTCAACAACTACAGCCGCAACAAGCTCGGCGTCACCATCGACATGCGCTCGGCCGAGGGACGGCGGCTTGCCGAGCGCCTGATCGAGGCGAGCTCGGTGGTCACCGAGAACTTCGCGCCTGGCGTGATGGAGCGCTGGGGCCTGAGCTACGAGCGCATCAGGGAACTGCGCCCCGATGTCATCTACGCGCGGATGAGCGGCTACGGGCACAGCGGGCCGCATGCCTCCTATCGCAGTTACGGCCCAGTCGTGCAGGCGGTGAGCGGCCTGTCCTACATCAGCGGGCTGCCCGGCCGGGAGCCGTCGGGGTGGGGCCTGTCCTACATGGACAACCAGGCCGCTTTCTACAACTCGGCTGCCATCCTGATGGCGATCCGGCGCCGGGCGATGACCGGCGAGGGGACCGAGATCGACGTTTCCGCTGTCGAGACCGGGATCGGCCTGCTCGGCCCGGTGCTGCTCGACGTCACGGTCAACGGCCGCGTCACGCGCGGCCTCGGCTACCCGACCGGGAACAGGCTCGAGCATCCGGAGGCGGCTCCGCACGGGATCTATCCGGCCCGAGGCGAAGACCGCTGGGTCGCCATTGCGGTGTTCACCGATGAGGAGTGGGAGCGCTTCGCCGACGTCATCGGGCGGCCGGCATGGGCACACGACGAGCGCTTCGCGACCCGGCGATCCCGGTGGGCGAACCAGGACGCGCTCGACAAGCACGTCGCGGCGTGGACCGTCTTGCGGGACCGATATGAGGTAACGAAGCTGCTCCAGGACGCCGGAGTACGCGCCGGCGCGGTACAGACGGCCGAGGATCTGAACGAGGCCGATCCCCAGCTCGAGCACCGCGGCGTGTTCTTCGAGATGGACCACCCGGTCATCGGGGAGGCCAGGTTCGAGGGGGTGCCGATCCGCTTCTCCGCCTTGGGCGCCGACAACTGGCGGTCCGGGCCATTGCTTGGCGAGGACAACGACTACGTCTTTAAGAAGCTGCTCGGCGTCGGCGACGACGAGTATGCCAGCCTGACAGCCGCGGGGGTGATCTGATGGGCGCTGCCACCCCTTACGGAGACCTCACGGTGGTCGAGCTGGCGGGCGATCCGGCCGGCGAGGCGCTTGGCAAGCTGATGGGCACCATGGGCGCGGACGTGATCAAGGTAGAGCTGCCCGGGGGCGCTGCGAGCCTGGCACATCGGGCCGACAGCGGCCGGTGCCCGCGAGGGCGATCCCGACGCCAGCCTGAACTTCTGGTTCTACAACGTCAGCAAGCGCAGCGTTGTCATCGACTACCAGGCGGCTGACGGCATGGCGCAGCTGCGGGACCTGCTTCGCCGGGCTGACATCGTCATCACCGGGTGGCGGCCGTCCGAATGGGACGCACTCGGGATCACGCCCGACGACCTGCGCTCGGACGCGCCTCAGCTGATCATCGCTAACCTGAGCCCGTTCGGCCTGGACGGGCCATGGGCCGACATGGTCAGCTCCGACCTGGTCGGGCTGGCTCTCGGTGGTCCGCTCAACAGCTGCGGGTACGACGACCACTCGATCCCGCCCATCCGGCCGGGCGGTGATCAGGGGTATCAGGTAACCGCCAGCTTCGGTCACCTCGGCGTACTGCTCGCGTTGCTGGAGCGAGACCGGACCGGGCACGGGCAGCTCGTGGACGTCGCCATGCACGACTGCCTGTCGGTCAGCGCAGAGCTGGCCAATCCGTACTGGTTCTACCCGCGCGTGCTGGTGCGCCGGGCAGACCTGCAGGCACGCGCAGCCGACCGCGACGCAGCCGGCCTTGTTCGCCACCGCCGACGACCGCTACGTCTACTTCGCGCTCATCACCACCGAGCAGAAGCCCTGGCAGAGCCTGGTCGAGTGGATGGAGTCCAAGCGGCTGGCCGCCGACCTGACCGATCCCGCCTACGCCGACCCGGAATACCGGCTTGCCAACTTCGCGCACATCCAGCAGATAGTCGAGGTGTTCTTCCTGCTGCAGCCAGCCGGTGACATTTACCGCGACGGCCAGCAGCGCGGCCTGCCGATCGGCGTGCTCAACGCGCCCGAGGACCTGCCGCTCGACGAGCACCTGACAGCCAGGGGCTTCTTCGTTCCCGTCGATGACGATGCGCCTGGCGGTCCGCACCTTTACCCAGGGGCGCCGATCCGCTTTTCCGCCTTCGCCGCGGCGCCGATGACGCGCGCGCCCCGGCTCGGCGAGCACACCGCAGAGGTACTCGGAGGTGCAGCATGACCGAGACGAGCTGGCAGCCGGGCGCCTGCGCGATCGCCGGGATCGGGACTACCGACTTCACCCGGAACTCCGGGCGCAGCGACCTGACCCTCGCCACGCAGGCGGTGCTCGCGGCGCTCGAGGACGCCGATCTGGATGCTCCGGCGATCGACGGCATCATCCGGTGCGACATGGACCTGGTCCGGCACAACGACCTGGCGGAGGCGCTCGGCATCCGGCAGCTGACCTACTGGGGCGAGTGCGGGCCCGGCGGGGTGGCGCCGTGTGCGATGGTCGGCCAGGCGGTCGGTGCGATCGTGTCCGGGCAGGCATCAACCGTCGTGGTCTTCCGCGCGCTCAACGGGCGGTCCGGGCGCCGGTACGGTGCGTCGTCGACAGCCGCCGGCCAGCAGCTTGCCGGCGGTAACGGCAGCTACGACGAGTTCTTCCTGCCGCATGGACTGCTCACCGCGGGCCAGATGTTCGCACTGATGGCCCGGCGGCACATGATCGAGTACGGATCGACGCAGGAGCAGCTCGGCTCCATCGCGATTACCTGCCGGGAACGGGCGCTGGCCAACCCGGCCGCGCAAATGTATGGCCGGCCGCTCACCATGGCCGACTACCTGTCCGCCCGGATGATCTCCGAACCGCTCCGACTCTTCGACTACTGCCTGGAGACCGACGGCGCAGCCGCCGTCGTTGTCACCAGCACGGAGCGTGCCCGCGACTGCAAGAACGGCGCCGTGCTCATTCACGCCGTCGCGCAGGCCAGCCTGCCGGGAACGCAACCGGGAATCATGTTTCCGGTGCTGATGCGCGACAGCATCACCGCCCTGTCATCACGGGCCGTCGCCGACCTGCTCTGGTCGCGGTCCCGGCTCAGCCCGGCGGACGTGGACGTTGCCCAGCTCTATGACTGCTTCACCATCACGCTGCTGCTCCAGCTGGAGGACTACGGCTTCGCCAAGCGCGGGGAAGGCGGCGCATTCGCAGCCGACGGCGGGATCGGGCTGAACGGCCAGCTGCCGTGTAATACCTCGGGCGGTCATCTGTCTGAGGCCTACATTCATGGCATGAACCATGTGGTCGAGGGCGTCCGCCAGATCAGGGGCACCTCGACGGCTCAGGTCCCCGGTGCGGAGGTCAGCCTCGTGACGTCGGCCCCGCCGCCGGCCAGCAGCGCTCTGATCCTGACGGCGGACCGATGAGCACCGCGGCCCCGTCGGCGCAGCCGGCCCAGGCGATTCAGTTGCCCCGGCTGGCGCCCGTCACCGACGACCCGGACACCGGCGGGTTCTTCGCGGCTGCGGCTGCGGGGCAGGTAGCGCTCAGGTACTGCGCCGACTGCGGAGCGCTCCTGCACCTGCCGCGGGCGTACTGCTATCACTGCGGCAGCTGGAACACCGCTTACCGCGTCGTCGCGCCGCGGGCGCGGGTCTACTCGTGGACCGTGGTCGAGCACCAGATCCATCCGGCCTACCCGGTGCCCTACACCGTCGCGCTGGTGGAGCTGGCCGGCGAGCCATCCGCGCGCCTCGTCAGCTTCCTGCCCGGCCGACCAGACCTGTACGCCGGGCAGGAACTCCACGCATGGTTCGAGCCGCTGGCCGACGGCAGCACGCTGGTCCAGTGGCGGCCCGCCGATGGCGAGCCGCCGGTCACGGAGGTGAGCTGAGATGACCGCCGCCGGCCTAGCAGCCGTTCCGGTAGACGAGGGTCTGTTCAGCTGGCCGGACGAGCCGCGGCTGATTGGCAGCATCTGTACCTCCTGTGGCACGACAACCTTCCCGAGCCAGCTGTCGTGCCCCCGGTGCACCAGCACCGATGTCCAGACGGTGCCGCTTGCCACCATGGGGCGGCTGTGGAGCTGGACCGTCCAGGCGTTCGAGCCGAAGCCGCCCTACCGGGCTGACGGCCCCTTTGAGCCCTACGGCGTCGGCTACCTCGAGCTGGCGACCCAGGACGGCAGCGCCGCAGTGCTGGTCGAGTCCCGGCTGACTGAGGCTGACCCGGACCGGCTGGAGATAGGCGCCACTATGACACTGACGTTCATCCCGGTGCACCGCGACGCTGCAGGCAGACAGGTCGTCACGTTCGCGTTCGCGCCCGAGCAGACTCGAACGCAGTAGATCGGAGTCCAGCATGGACGATGGCAGCGCGCACGTCGCGATCGTGGGAATCGGCATCCACCCCTTCGGCCGCCACCCGGGGCTCACCGGCCGGGCGCAAGGCGCCTACGCAGTGCGCCAGGCACTGACGGACGCGGGCATCGGCTGGGCCGACGTCCAGTGCGCATTCGGCGGAAGCGTCGCCGCGGGCGGGGCGGACACGCTCGTCAGCGATCTCGGCCTGACCGGCCTGCCGTTCATCAATGTCCACAACGGCTGCGGCACCGGCGGCAGCGCGCTGGCGATGGCCGAGCGGGCGATCAGGTCGGGCGACCATGACGTGGCGATGGCCATCGGCTTCGATAAGCACCCGCCGGGCGCCTTCAACGCTGATCCGGAGGCAAGCGGGCTCGGACGCTGGTATGGCGAGACGGGGCTGATGCTGACCACCCAGTTCTTTGCCATGAAGATCCAGCGCTACATGCACGAGTACGGGATCTCGCCGGCGACCCTGGCCAAGGTAGCGGCTAAGGCCTATCGCAATGGCGCGGCCAACCCAAGTGCGTGGCGACGGCAGCCGCTCAGCGAGGAGGAAATCGCGGCCGCACCGATGATCAGCCATCCGCTGACCAAGTACATGTTCTGCTCGCCGGGCGAAGGCGCAGTTGCGCTCGTGCTGGCCCGTGCGGATCGCGCGCACCGCTACCCGGCACGGCCCGTTTACCTGAAGGCCGTGTCGTTCCGGACGCGGCGGTTCGGCTCGTTCGAGGTGTTCAGTCCCTGGCTGGCGCCGGACCGTGCCGAGGGACCGAGCACGGAGGCGGCGCATGCGGCCTTCGAGTCAGCCGGGCTCGGGCCGGCCGACGTCGACGTCATGCAGCTTCAGGACACTGACTCCGGCGCGGAGATCATGCACATGGCCGAGACCGGTTTCTGCAAGGACGGTGAGCAGGAGATGCTGGTTCAGTCCGGCGCCACCGAGATCGGCGGGACGATGCCGGTGAACACCGACGGTGGCTGCCTGGCTAACGGCGAGCCGATCGGCGCCAGCGGGCTGCGCCAGGTGTACGAGAGCGTCCTGCAGCTGCGCGGAGCGGCCGGGCAGCGGCAGGTGCCTGGCCAGCCCAGGGTCGCGTTCACGCATGTGTACGGCGCGCCGGGGATCAGCTGCTGCACTGTACTGACCACGTGATAGCTGGTCAGCCGAAGGGTGGCGGGATGAATCTTGACCTGACCGGAAAGGTCGCCCTGGTAACCGGCGGCACCAGGGGCCTCGGCCGCTGCATGGTCTCGGCACTGGCCGCAGCCGGCGCAGACGTGGTCGTCACCAGCCGCAATGCCGACGCCTGCCGCGATGTTGCCGAGCAGGTGAGCAAGGAGTCCGGGCGGCGAGCGCTTGCCAGGGCCTGCCACGTCGGCCGGTGGAATGAGATTGGCGGCCTCGTCGAGGATGCCTACGCCGAGTTCGGCCGCGTCGACGTCCTGGTCAACAACGCGGGCATGTCGCCGTTGTATGCATCGCTCGACACGGTCAGCGAGGAACTGTTCGACAAGACGATCGCCGTCAACCTGAAGGGGCCGTTCCGGCTGGGCGCACTGGTCGGAACGCGGATGGCCCAGGGTGACGGCGGCTCGATCATCAGCATCGCCAGCACCGCGGCGATCAAGCCCAGGCCTGCCTTCATTCCCTATGCGGCCGCCAAGGCGGGCCTCATCGCCCTGTCCGAGGGGCTGGCCCGGACGTTCGGGCCTAGCGTCCGCGCCAACGTGGTGATGGCCGGACCGTTCGCTACCGACATCACCGCGGGCTGGGACTGGGACGCCTTCAACGCCAGGGTCTCCGAGTTCGCGCTCGGGCGCATCGGCCAGCCCGGCGAAATCGTCGGCGCGGTGCTCTACCTTGCCAGCGACTTGTCCAGCTACACCACCGGTGCCCTGATCCGGGTCGACGGCGGCGAGCCGTGACGACGCCGGGGCTGACTGATGTCGCGCCAGTCCGGCCAGGCGAGGAACTGGCCTGGGCGAGCGTTGCCGCGTTCCTGCGGGATCGGCTACCGGGGCTAGACGGCGAGTTGTCGGTACTGCAGTTCCCCAACGGTTCGGCCAATCTCACCTACCTGCTGCGGTTCGGTGACGTGCCACTGGTGCTGCGGCGGCCACCCTTCGGGCGGATCGCGCCCGGCGCACACGACATGGCCCGAGAGCACAGGGTTCTGTCCCGGCTCTGGCAGGCGTTCCCGCCCGCGCCACGAGCTTTCCTGCTCTGCGACGACGAGAGCATCACCGGCGCGAAGTTCTTCATCATGGAGTTCCGCACTGGCGTCGTCATCTGGGACTCCGTCCCGGCGTCGATGCGCTGCCACGCCGACGCCGCACGGCGCGTCGGCTTCGCGGTCGTCCGCGCGCTCGCCAGCCTGCATCAGGCCGACTACGCGCGGATCGGGCTCGCCGACCTGGGCCGGCCGGATGGCTTCGTCGCCCGTCAGCTGCGCGGCTGGCGCAGCCGGTGGGAAGCGGTGGCCAGCCCTGCAGCCGATTCCACCATGATCGAGGTGGCCGACGCGCTCGAGCGGACCATGCCGCCGCTACAGCGCGCCGCAGTCCTGCACAACGATCTGAAGCTGGACAACTGCCAGTTCGACCCGGCTGACCCGGACCGCGTGCACTCGGTATTCGACTGGGATATGGCCACCCTCGGCGATCCCCTGGTGGACGTCGGCACGTTGCTGAACTACTGGCCCGACCCGAGCGACGCGCCGGGCGATCGCGGCATGTACCCGGACGGCCAGGACAAGCTGGGCCTGCCGTCGCAGGCGGAGATCCTGGCCGTTTACGGCGCAGTTACCGGCCTCGATCTGGCCGCCGTTCGCTGGTACCAGGCCTTCGCCAGCTGGAAAACGGCAATCGTGCTGCAGCAACTGCACGACCGTTACCTGCGCGGCGAGACATCCGACGAGCGGATGGCAAGCCGCGGCGACCGGGTCGCCGAGTTCGCCGCCAGATCCGGCCGCCTACTCGAGGGAGCGTCACGTGAGCTGGGATTTTGAGACCGACCCTGATTTCCAGGCGCAGCTTGACTGGATGGACGGCTTCGTCCGCAACGAGGTGGAGCCGATAGACCACCTGATCGCGCACGGTTTCGACATGTCCGACCCGGCTCGCCAGCGGCTGATTCCCCCGCTTCAGCGCCAGGTACGGGAACGCGGGCTTTGGGCCTGCCACCTTGGGCCTGCGCTCGGCGGTCCTGGCTACGGCCAGCTAAAGCTCGCGCTGATGAACGAGATACTCGGCCGTTCCCACTGGGGTCCCATAGTGTTCGGCTGCCACGCACCGGACTCAGGCAACGCCGAGATCCTCGCCCACTACGGCACCCCCGAGCTGAAGACGCGCTACCTCGAGCCGCTGTTGCGCAACGACATCGTGTCAGCGTTCTCCATGACCGAGCCAGCGGGCGGCTCCGATCCGACCAGCTTCGTGACCTCTGCGGTACGAGACGGGGACGAGTGGGTCATCAACGGCGAGAAGTGGTTCTCCTCGCACGCCCGGTTTGCTGCCTTCCTGATCGTGCTTGCCGTCACGGAGCCGGATGCGCCGCCGCACCGGCGGATGTCCATGTTCGTAGTCCCGACCGCCACACCAGGCGTGGAGATCATCCGCAACGTCGGGATGTACGGGCATAGCGGCGAGGGCACCCACGCCTACATGCGCTATACGAACGTGCGGATACCCGCTGACCACATACTCGGCGGTCGCGGCGAGGGGTTCGCGGTCGCACAGACTCGCCTCGGCGGGGGCCGGATCCATCACGCCATGCGCACCGTCGGGCTGGTCCGCAAGGCGTTCGACGCGATGTGCGAGCGGGCTCTTTCCCGCCGGACGAAGGGCGAGGAACTGGCCCGAAAGCAACTCGTCCAGCAGATGATCGCGGACTCCTGGATCCAGCTGGAGCAGTTCAGGCTCCTGGTGCTGCGAACTGCCTGGAAGATCGACCGGTGCAACGACTACCTGCAGGTCCGCGCCGACATCTCTGCGGTGAAGGCGGCCATGCCGCAGGTTCTGCACGACGTGGCGGCGCGGGCGCTGCAGATCCACGGCTCGCTCGGCGCGTCGGAGGAGATGCCGTTCGGCGCCATGGTGATGGAGTCGTTCCACATGGGCCTGGCTGACGGCGCTACAGAAGTGCACAAGATCGCGCTCGCGCGCGAGGTGCTGAAGAACTACAAGGCGACGTCCGGCTTGTTCCCGGCAACGCACCTGCCGTTGCTGGCGGCGCAAGCTCGTGCGCGTTATCACGATGTACTGGCGGAGCTGCAGAGCGAGGAGGTCTGATCTGATGCAAAGTGCCGACGCCACGGATCTCAGGCCCGGGTCGCGCTGGCGGAGTGCCGTGTGCGAGTCCGAAGTCATCGTCGTACGGGCGCCCGCCGCGCCGGTGCTGCTGTGCATCGGCGGTGCTCCCGTGCTGGCCGCCGACAGCGACCGGCCATCTGGCAGCGCGCCAGACCGCGCGCTAGCCGAGGGCACCCTCCTGGGCAAGCGGTATGCCGACGAAGCGTCCGGGCTGCAGCTGCTGTGCACTAGGTCCGGCGCCGGCACGATCACGGTCGCGGGCCGGCCTGCCATGATCATGGCACCCAGAAAACTCCCCGCCTCCGACTAGCACCGGCCATGAACATCGCCTTGCTGCTGGAGATGGCCGCCGACGGAGCCGGCGACCGGGTCGCACTGGGCTCGCACTCCGGCGGGTTCAGCTATCCCGAACTGCTGCGCCTGGCCAGGAACACCGCCGGCTGGCTGGCATCGCACGAGGGAGAGCGCGCGGCGCTGCTGGACGGCAATTCGCCGGCCGTCCCGCTGCTGCTTTTCGGTGCCGCGCTCGCTGGTCGTCAGTTCGCCCCCGTGAGCTACCGGCTTCCCGCCGGGCAACTGCGCGCCGTGATCGGGCGGCTGGCCCCTGGCGTGCTCGTTCCCGGTATGAACGTGGTTTTGCCCGAGCCGCTGCCTGCCGGGCTCACCGCCTGGCGTCGCGAGGAGTTCCTTGCCGCGGCCAGTCAGCCACTTGAGGGCGGCACGCTCAGCCAGGCAGGTCCGGATGACGTGGGCGTGCTGCTGTTCACCAGCGGAACGAGCGGGGAGCCGAAGGCCGCTGTGCTGCGGCACCGTCAGCTGGTCTCCTACATCATCGGGAACGTCGAGTTCCTCTCCGCCGATCCCGATGAGGCTGCACTGGTGAGCGTACCGCCCTACCACATTGCCGGCATCAGTGCGATCCTCAGCTCCGTGTACGCGGGCCGCCGGATCGTTCAGCTTGAGACATTCGATCCGCAGAGCTGGGTGCGGCTCGTGAACGACGAACGGGTCACCCATGCCATGGTCGTTCCCACGATGCTCACCCGCATCGTCGACTACCTCGTCGCCAGCGGAGAACCGGTTCCCTCCCTGCGCCACCTGTCATACGGGGGCGGGCAGATGCCTGCACCGACCATCGAGACAGCCCTCGGGCTCCTCCCCCACGTTGATTTCGTCAATGCTTACGGGCTGACCGAGACGAGCTCGACCATCGCCGTGTTGGACCCTGCCGATCACCGCAAGTTCGCGCCCAGCGAAGACCCGTGCGAGCGGCGGAGGCTCGGCTCTGTGGGGCGTCCGCTCCCGTCTGTCCAGATCGAGATCCGTGGTCCGGACGGGATACCTGTGCGGGCCGGCGCTTCTGGCGAAGTCTTCGTGCGCGGCGAACAGGTGGCCGGGGAGTACATCGACGGTAGCTGCCGGGACGGCGATGGCTGGTTCGCTACGAGGGACGCGGGCTACCTCGACGAGGCCGGCTACCTCTTCTTGCACGGGCGGCTGGACGATGTCATCGTCCGCGGCGGGGAAAATCTCTCCCCCGCCGAGATCGAGGACGTGCTGCTCGCCCACCCGGCTGTGCGCGACGTCGCTGTCATCGGGCTGCCCGATGCCGAGTGGGGCGAGCAGGTCGTCGCCGTGGTGGTACCCGCCGACGGTGCTGTTGCGGACGCGAGGGCGCTGCAGGACTGGGTTCACGACCGGCTGCGGAGCTCGAGGACTCCATCGCGGGTGGAGTTCGTTCCTTCGCTTCCTTACAACGAGACCGGCAAGTTGCTGCGCCGCAGGCTGCGCGATGAGTTCAGCGGTGTGAGCTGACGTGCTGCCCGGATCGCTCGCTGCCTCTGCTTCGGTGAGCCTGTCGACCGACGCGCGGGGCTTCCGCGACCTGCTCGGCGATCCGGCTGCCGTGGAGTCCGTGTCGGCGGCCGCCGGCGTTCCGCTTGTGGTGGTGGAGATCGCGGATGGGTCTGCGGGCGCCGCACTGACCGGGCTTGATGTGACCGCCCTGCCTGCTGTCGTGGCCGGGGTGGTGCGGGATCCTGGCTGCCTGCCGGAGGCCGCGTATGCGGCGTGTGACCTGGTGCTGACCGAGGACCCCCACGCCGATCGGCCGTTTACTGCGCCGCCCAGCGGGCTGCAGGCGGGGCTGGACGCACTCGTTGCTGCCGTCTCGGCGAATCCCGTGGCGGCCACGACGCTGGCACTGCTCCTTCGCAGCACGGTTGGTGTGAGCGGCGCGGCCGCCTTGGTGGCTGAGTCGGCGGCGTACTCGGCACTGCAGGACGGCGCGGAGTTCCGGCGCTGGCGAGCGGGACGGCCAGCCCGGCCGCCGGAGGCCGGGCTTGCGCGGATACGGCTCGAGCGGTCCGAGGCGGACCTGCGGATCGTCCTGGCCCGATCGGCCAGGCGCAACGCCATCGACTGGCGGATGCGGGACGCCCTCGCTGAGGCGCTGGTGACCGCCGTACGCGATCCGTGCCTGCGTGTGGAGCTATCCGGCGACGGCCCGGACTTCTGTGCGGGCGGTGACCTGGACGAGTTCGGCAGCCGCCCTGATCCGGCGCGCGCGCATATCGTCCGGCTCACCCGCAGCCCAGCCCTGCTGCTGCACCGGCTGGCAGACCGGGCCACAGCGCGGCTGCACGGTTCATGCATCGGCGCCGGAATCGAGCTGCCGGCATTCGCCGGTCGCGTTGTCGCGGCCGCCGATACCCGCATTGCGCTGCCGGAGCTTAGCTTCGGGCTGATTCCCGGCGCGGGCGGCACCCTGAGCCTGACCCGGCGCATTGGCCGGTGGCGGACCGCTTACCTGGCGTTGAGCGCCACCTATCTCACTGCTGCGGAGGCACTGGCCTGGGGGCTGGTCGATGCGCTGGAGCCGGTCGAGCCGGTGTACCAGGCAGAGCCTCCGGGCGCGGGGCCATGACGTCAGCCACGGTCACCAGCGCCTGCCTGCCCGACCCGCAAGCCGAGCGAAAGCAGCTCGCCGCCATGCTCGCAGGGGCCGGACTGTCAGCGGCCGCCGGTGCCCTCCGGGCAGCAGAAGTTGGCGTGGACGGGGCCGCCGACGGGGCCGCCGAGTGCGCGGTGATTGCCTGGGCGCGGTCTGGACTCATGAACCTGACCGGCAGCCTCGGCGGAGCTCCGCTGGCGCCTTATGCGCCCGTGCTTACTCGGGTCGGCCTGCTCGCCGACGCGATCGCCTCGCTGACCTCGCCGCGCGGGCGAGCAGTCCGGCTCGACATCCCCGGTCTGCTGACGGGGCGGGCTTCGCTGCGCGGCTGGCAGCGACAGGGCAGTATCTCAGCTAACGGGAACTGCCGGTTGCTGCGCGCTGCCGACGGCTGGGTCGCGGTGAGCCTGTCCCGGCCCTGTGACGTCTCGAGCCTTCCGGCGGTTATCGGACGAGAGCCCCGTGCGGACGCCTGGGACGAGCTTGCCGCCGACGCTGCCGGGCGTCGCGCTGCCGAGCTCGCCGCGGCGGCGCAACTGGTGGGGATCCCCGCCGCCGTGCTCCTTGCAGATCAGTCGCTGCCTGCTGTCCGATGCAGCCGTCTGGGCAAGCCGGGTCCGGCGCGGCCGTTCGTCCTCGATCTGTCAGCCATGTGGGCCGGTCCGCTGTGCGCCAGCATCCTGCACCAGGCGGGCTGGCGTGTGCTCAAGGTGGAGGACTCGCGGCGCCCTGACGGCGCGCGGTCGGGTCCGGCCGCGTTCTACGCGAGCCTGCACGCGGGGATGCCGGCTGTACGGCTCGATTTCGGCAGCGCCACGGGCCGGGCCGAGCTGCGGCGGCTGGCGGCCAAAGCGGGCATCGTGCTGGAAAGCAGCCGGGCCTCGGGCGCTGCGTCAGCTTGGCCTGGTCGCTGAGGACTGGCTGGCCGAGGAGGCCGGCCGGATCTGGATTTCGGTGACCGGTTACGGTCGCGACGATCCCGCGCAGCGGGCTGCGTTCGGGGACGACGCCGCGGTCGCTGGCGGGCTGGTTGCCGTGGCTGCCGACGGTACTCCTGCGTTCTGCGGCGACGCGATCGCCGACCCGCTGACCGGAATCATGGCGGGGCTCTGCGGGCTTGCGGCCCGTGACGGAGGGGGCGGCTGGCTCGTGGATGTGGCCATGGCTGGAGTCTGTGCTGAACTCGCCCGGCAGCCAGAGGGCGGGCAGGTTTCGCATCCCGTCACGAATGACGGAAATCGGTGGCTGGTCAGGCATGGTACGCAGACGGCGGCGGTCCGCCCGTGCTAAGCAGACGGCAGCCGACCGTCCTGGTGCGGAACGCCGAGGTTGGCGGTCACCGCGGCGTGGACGTACGGGTGGCGCCCGAGCGGATTGAGGACGTTGGCCCCAAGCTGACGCGCCAGCCTGGCGAAGAGGTGGTTGAAGCTGCCGGTGGTGCGATCATTCCCGGGTTGCACGACCACCACGTTCATCTGCGCGCCGCTGTGGCGGCGCGCAGGTCTGTAGATGCGTCGCAGGTTTGCGATGCCGCGGCGTTCGACCGGCTCATCGCCGCTGCTGCCGCGGCCGTCACGCCGGGACGCTGGGTGCGCGCGACGGGCTGGGATGAGCACCGGGCCGGGCAATTGGACCTGCAGCGGCTTGACCTGCTGACCGGTCAAGTGCCGACTCGGGTGCAGCACCGCAGTGGCGCAATGTGGGTTCTGAACTCGGCCGCGCTGCATGCGCTCGGCGCGGAGCGATGCGGCCTGGACGGCATCGAACGCGACGCCGACGCCAGGCCAACCGGCAGGCTGCTGCGAATGGATGCCTGGCTGGCCGACCGACTGGCCAGCATCGGCGTGGGCCAGGACGGTGCGACTCTGGCCGCCGGACTGGCCGAGTTCGCCGGCTCGTGCAGCGAGGTCGGCATCACAGGCTTCACCGACGCTACCCCCGGCCGTGACGTGACCGACGCCGAGGAACTGGCTGAGTTGTCCGAGGCCGGGGTGTTCCCGCAACGCCTGACGCTCATGGCGCCGGCAGGCTTGCGGATGCAGTGCACAAGCCGCGTAGCCCTTGGCCCTGTCAAGCTGCTCCTTGATGACGACACATTGCCCAGCCTGGAGGCTCTGGCCGCCGAGATCACCCGAGCGCATTCCGATGGTCGTGGTGCCGCCGTGCATTGCGTCACCGCCGAGCAGCTCGTGGTTGCGGTTGCCGCGTTCGAGCAAGCCGACGAGCCGCCGCACGGCACGGCTGACCGGATCGAGCACGCCAGCGTGGTACCGCCGGGCTACGCTGAGCGCCTCGCCTGCCTTGGCATCGCTGTTGTCACCCAGCCGGGATTCATCTGGCAGCGCGGCGATCAGTACGCACTCCGTGTCCCGGCACCAGAGCGGGCGTGGCTGTACCCGTGTGCCAGCCTCCTTCGCGCTGGCGTGCCCGTCGCCGCGAGCTCGGACGCTCCGTTCGGCCCGACCAACCCGTGGCTGGCAATCGCGACGGCCGTTTCCCGGCGTACCTCGTCGGAATCCGTTCTCGGCGCGGCTGAGCGAGTGAGCCCAGCTCGGGCGCTGCGCCTTTACATGGCGGCGCCCGATGACGTGAGGCGGACACGCACGATCGCCCCGGGCGAGCCAGGTGAGGTGTGCGTGTTGCGCGCGCCGCTGCGGACCGTGCTATCTGATCCTCTCAGCGCCGGAGTGGCCGCCACGATCATCGACGGCGAGGCGGTCACCGTCGGCGTCAGGCCGATTGCAGCTCGCTGCTAGTGCAAATCGACTTCTCGTCCGGTGTCGTGGAGGCGCCCCGTCAGGCTTTAGGTGTGGGAGCCATCAAGCACAGTCACTAAGCGACGCGGAGGGGCATCAGGCGCCAGCTGCCAACGGGACGCGTCTGCCGAAGATAACTGACATCACATTCGAAAAATAGCCGTCGGGATCGCGGGATTCGAACCCGCGGCCTCCTGCTCCCAAAGTAGCCCAATCCCGTCGCCGGGTGTAGCTCGGCGTCGGCCCAAGTGCCATCTACCTGCAATAACGTGGCCAGACACCGCCTGATGGAGCCTGGTTACTGCGGATGTTGGCTCCCACTTATCTGTGAGGTACAGCGCCGGTCAAGGGGACGGGCGTGGTTAGTTCTGGCCCGTTTCCTCATAGCTGCCGGTTTGGCGGCGGACGGCACGGAGTCAAGGTGGAGCGCCCTGCGGACGAACGACCTTGACGCCGTGCCGTACGGACCCGACGATGGCGCGGCCAGGGAAACGGGCGCGGATTGGGGTGTCAGGTCATCTGCGGGCCCTCCGTCCTGGGGGTAGGACGCGGCTGGCTAGCGTTTCGCCGGCCCCCCGCCGTGCCGGGCGCCCAGACTTATCTCGGTGCGCGGAGCGCTGTGCCTGGCTCCGGCGACATGATGCGTGATCGGGTGTCCCGGTTCGGGGATCGAGGTGCGGCCGCTCATTCTTTGGAGGCTGTCCGGGAGGTGTCCTGGCAGCAGCGGGATGGCAGGAGCCGGCCGCGGTTCATCGGTTCACGGGCGCGCCGTCAGCGGGGGCGGGCGGCTTACGCTGCGGGGGCCTGTGCCTCCTCGCCGAGCTCGCGCAGGACGTGGTAGCAGCGGCGGGCGAGCTTGCGAGCCACTGACAAGGTGGCCAGCCCGGCGGTGCGCCGGTCCCGGGCGGCGGTGTAGTAGCCGTGGTCGGGTGCGGACGGCCGGGCGGCGCACTTGGCTGATTCATACAGCGCCCAGCGCAGCAGCTGCGGCCCCTGGCGGGACAGGTGCCCGGCCGAGCGCTTGCCGTCGGAGGAGTACACGGTGATGTCCAGCCCGGTGTGCCGGACCGCGTCATCGGAGCTGGCGAACCGGCGCACGTCGCCGAGCTCGGCCCAGATCGCGACTGCGGTGACCGGGCCGATGCCGAACTGGGTGACACGCAGCGCCCGGCAGCCGGGCTGGCGGCGCGACATCATGTCCAGCTGCCGGCGCAGCGGGTCCAGCTCGCTGGTCAGCCGGTTGATCTGCCGCAGCCCGGTCTCGACCGCGTGCCGCCCGGCCGGGGACAGGTCCATCCCCGCAACGGCAGCGCGACCCTGCGCGGTACACATGCTCGGGCCCGCCGGAACACCCTGGTGGAACAAGGTCGCGGCGATCCGCTGATGCCAGCCCCCGCGCTCATCCAGCAGGTCCTTATACAGCCGGACGGTAGCGCGCGCCTCCAGCACGTGCGCCGGCGGGATCCAGCACTCGGGCAGGTCCCCGGCCGCCAGGTGCACCCGCAGGTGCCGGCTGTCGGTCTTGTCGGTCTTGGCGTGCCGCTTGCGGCCGCGCAGCGCCGCGGTGTCGGCCGGCTCGGCCAGGTGCGGCTCAATCCCGGCCGCGAGCAGTTCCTCGACCACATACCGCCAGCCGGTGCAGCCCTCCAGCGCGAAATGCACGTCGTAATGCCCGGCGAACCGGGCCAGCCACTGCCGCAGGTGTTCCCGGTCGGCCGGGAGCACCCGGCCCCGGTTCACTTCCCCGGTCACAGAATCTAAATAGTCGAAGGTCAGCTGGCGGCGATGCACGTCAAACGCGCCTACGATGCTCATGAGGGACCTCCTCGAGCTCCTACCGAAAGTGGGACAGGGACCTGCTCCCTAAGCCCGTGCATGTCGTAGATACTGCTACGACTGACGCCGGGGAGGTCCCGCCCTCATATGGCATCTTTGGCTCCCACATCAAGACCGCCGCCAGCCCTACCCGATCTCTCGAACAGATCGTCGGAAACTCAAAACGAGCAAGTGGCCGACGCGGCTAACGGTGATTAGATCATCCTCGATTACGGCACAACGCGATAGGCGCCGACGCGAAGACGGTGAATAGGAGAACGGCTGCCCCAGGGCCGGCAACTAGTCGTCGTAGGAAACCTCTGTCGTCCACTCCGGCCGATCATGCGCTGCCCAGTACGCCTGCTTGAGCTCGAGGGTCAGCGGGCCGGGGCCGCCGACACCGATGGGGCGGCCATCCAAACTACCCACCGGCATGACCCCGCCCGCAGTGGTCGTGAAAAACACTTCCTCGGCCGCCCTGAGCTTATCGACGTGAAGCGGACCGACTTTCGTCGATAGCCCAAGCTCAGCTGCCAGTTCAAGGACTGTCAATCTCGTGATCCCAAGGAGAGCACCCTCGGCTGGGGTCATGACCATCCCGTCGACGATCGCGAAAACGTTGTACCCCGCGCCCTCGGTCACGTTGCCATCCCGGTCGAGCAGAATCCCGGCGTCTGCGCCGACGTCAAGCGCTTCCCACATTCCCCTGGTCATGTCTCCCCACTGGAAATTCTTCACCGTCGGATCGAAGGCTTCCGGTGGCGTGCGCAAGATAGAACTCACCACGGCCTTGATGCCCTGCTCCTGCAGTTGCGGCGAAAAGACCCAGATGTATGGGCATGCGAAAGCGTAGAACTTGTTGGTGTATAGTCGCGGGTCTCTTGAAACTGAGGGCGGAACACCTCGTGTCGCGATCATGCTGACGTAAGCGTCGCGAAGGTGCGCTTCGCCCACTAGCGACATGAGGATACGGCGGATGTCGGAGTCATCGACTGGCGGGCTGAGGCGAAGGGCGCCACGGCTCCGAGCGAACCGAGCGAGATGATCCTTCAGCCTGAAGAACTTGCCATTCCACACGGCCACCACATCGTAGGTGACATCAGATCGGGTGAACCCAGCCTCGACGAGAGGCAGACGTGCTTCGGCAAGCGCGCAGATCTGTCCGTCAACATAGGCCAGTCCCTGAGAGTAGGGATTGCCAGGCGCAGTGACCGTCATCAGATCGCCTTTCCTCGAAACTCTGCTAGATCATTCCCAAGCACGAACACGCTTCCGGGCGGAGCGTACAGCTGACGGTGCTGAAGGAGCGGGTGCGGTAGCTGCGTCCGGCGTACCTGCCGCCGGGTCCGGCGTCGCGCGCCAACCCTGCGGCCGGTGAGCTGGCGAACTGTGACTTTGTTCCGCCGGTCACGGTGCCGGCGGGGGCGGGCAGGTGCGGACCGCCAGGCGGCTGCCAGTGCTGACGATGGCATGCCGCATTCGCTGTGGCTGTCGGCGCTGCTGATTCCTTCTCGCTGTGGCGGTCCCAGGCACCAGTCACGTCCCTGCGGACGACGGAACAACCATTCGATCGAGTATGCGAAGGTACGCCTCGTTGGCCTCGCGCAGGACCTGCCCTGGCCCCGCCGCGGGCACGGGCGCGTCCGCTACACGCAAGCTCAGGTCGTCAAAGATTCGGGCAGCACGCATTCCCGGCTGGTTCCCTCCCCTGGTCGTATTCGACTGGTAGCTGGGACGCTCCGGGGGCCAGGCCCCGGCTGCATGTTCGCGGCGCTCCGATGAGGAAAGGCACGACACGACATAATGTTTAGCACATCAGATATCACATCTCAAAGTCAATGGGCTGCGGCGCGGAGCTAGGCCACCTCCTCGAACAGGTCCAGGGTCGTCGCGAAGTGGAAGGACAGCCGCGGGGCGAACAGGTCGAACGCGAGCCCCCGGCTCGTCAGCTCGTCGGAATATGCGATGGCCGAGGCCATCGTGAGACCCAACTCCTGAACCGCGTTGCACCCGGCCTCGCGCGCGTGGTACCCGGTGATCGAGATCGGGTTGAACCGCGGGAGCGTCGCGGAGGCGTACTCGACCACGTCCGCGGGGAGCCGCATGGACGGCTCGGGCGGGAACACGTAGGCCTTGCGCGCCAGGAATTCTTTGAGAATGTCGTTCTGCAGCGTGCCCGTGAGCTGTTCCCAGCACAACCCCTGCCGCTGCGCGGCGACCAGGTACGTGTCACCCGCGCAGATCGCGGCAGTGGCGGCGGCCGAGGACTCGGACGTGGTGGGAATCTCCGTGCTGTCAGGGGCGCACCTGGTCATCGCCGAGCAGCTGCTGGCTGCGATGCGGGCCGCAGGCGTGCCGGCGCTCGACCTACCCGCTCGGCGTCAGCGCGCAGCTGCTCGAAATCGACGTCCAGCGGACCGCCGCGGCGGAAGGTCTCCAGCCGCACCCCTGGCATGGCCAGATAGCGGACGCCGCGATCCGAGGCGTGCCGACGTGCCTGACTTGATCCGATGAAGAGGCTGGTCAGCTGGAATGACCGCACCCGCGGCGAGCATCATTGGCGGCGACCGCTCCCGGCGGCTCGGCACCAGGCAGGTGCGGCTCGGGTATGCGGGCCACTCGCGGGATCCCGTCGCGCTCTGCGATCGCCTCAAGGAGCCGGGATACCACGCTTCCATCGGTCCCGCCGTCGGTGAGCAGCACGACCTGCTCGCCCTGGCGGACGCCAAGGCACTGATCGAGAAGGCTAGCGAAACCGTCGCGGTTCATGGCTTGCTGGCAGTGCGTCGGAGACTGCCCTCGGCAAGCGCGAGCGCCGCGAACATGGCGTACACCCTGGTTGCCTCGTGAATATCGTGCACGGAGAGATGCTCGTCGGGGCAGTAGACAGGCGGACCGCCGGGACCGAAGATCACCGTGGGAATCTTGTCGCCGAAGCTAGCTGTGTCGCCGAGCCAGTTCTCGGTGACCAGCGGCGGCTCCTCGCCTTTGACGGCCCGGACGGCCTCGCGCATCAGCGTAATGACCGGATCCCCGGCCCTGGCGAGGTAGCCGCTCTTGACATCAGCCAGTACTAGCTCGGCGGCCAGCCGCGGCTCGGCCTCCCTGGCCTCGGCGAGGCAGCGCATAATCTCCGCCCGTGCCTGCTCGGTGCTGACACCCGGCTGTGGCCGGCAGTCCACCCGGATCACGCACTCGTCGGGAATCATCGAAGGGCCACCGGGCGGCAGCCCTCCGTACACCCGTCCAGGGACGATGTAGGTCTCCGGGCCGAACAGGCTAATGACTTCGTCGGACAGGTCCGGCTCCAGGCGGGAGCGGTCCAAGGCCAGCACAACATGGGCGGCCAGCGCATTGGCGTTGATGGCCTCGTGCTTGTGGCAAGTGTGCGCGGAGCGGCCGCGAACCGTCACGTCAAAGTAGTACCGGCCGCGATGCCCGATGCACACCTGGTTGTCGGTCAGCTCGCCGAGCACGCACATGTCGGCCGGGTGGGCGTCGAAGTAGGCGATCGAGCCGGTCTGCTCGCCCATATGGTCGGCCACGGCCGCCATCGCCAACCTCCCGGACAGCGGTAGGCCGCTGGCCCGCACCGCCTCGATCGCGACGATCTGGCAGGCCAACGCCGCCTTCATGTCCATGATGCCGTGACCGTAGACATTACCCTCAATGAGATCACCCGAGAACGGGGCGGCCCGCTGCCAGCCGTGCGACTCCGGCTTGGTATCGAGGTGGCCGGTCAGCACAACCGACGGGCCGACGCCGAGGCTGACCTCCCCGATGGCGTTCGGGCGGCCGGGCAGCACGGACTGCAGTTCCACGCCCTCGAAGCCGGACTCGCGCATGACCGAGGCAAGGAAGGCCGCCAGCTCGCCCTCTTCGCCGAGGACGCTCGGAATCCGGCAGACCTCGCGGACTAGCATCACGACGCGATCCAGGTCGAGGTTGTCCAGTACCGCCGCGCTGATTCCCGGGCTAACGGTGTCCACGATCGTCCGTCTCTTCAAACATCAGATATAAGATCTTATATGTTCGGCACCGTAAACCTGTCAACTGCGCCCGACCGCGCTGGTCCTGCTGCGACTTGTCGCAGTGTCGGATCCTGTCTTCCCCTGAGATCTCATACCTCATACATTAGATATATGTTGCCTAACGGGTCGGCATGACACCCGGCGCGGAGCAAGAGCCCGTCACGCTGGCCGCGCTCGAGCATCAGCACGGCCTCCGGCTGGCCGCCGCCCTGGCCATGGGCGGTGAGGTCAAGCTTGCGGACCGCCGGGCCCGCGGCAGCCTGAACGCGCGGGAGCGAGTTGCCCTCCTTGCCGATGCCGGATCCTGGCAGGAGACGGGCCTGTTCGCGGTCTCCCATGATCCAGCCCTGCACGACGAGACCCCGGCCGACGGCAAGGTAACTGGCTTCTGCACCATCGACGGCCGCCCGGCCGGCGTGATCGCATACGACTTCACGGTCAAGGGATCGTCCAGCAGCTTCTCCAACAACAAGAAGGTCGCGCACGTCAAGAAGACCGCGGAAGAGCAAGGGTTCCCAGTCGTCTTCCTGGCCGAGTCAACCGGCATCCGGATGCCCGAGATACTGAGCGGACGTGGCATGGGGCTCATGTCGGACCGGACCCGGTTCCTGCGGACCAGGGCAACACCGTGGGTGTGCGGCGTCTTCGGATACTCATTCGGATCGGCCGCATGGCACGCCTGCGTGTCGGATATCGCCGTCATGCACCGCGACGCCGTGATGGCCGTATCGAGTCCCCAGGTGGTCGAGCTGGCGACCGGCCAGCGGATCAGCGGGCAGGAACTCGGCGGGGCCAGGATGCATGCCGAGGTGACCGGGTTCGCCGACTCCGTGAGCGACACCGAGGAAGGCGTGCTGGCCACGATCCGCGCCTGCCTGTCCTACCTGCCTGCCAGCAACCGGCAGGCGGCGCCGCTCGCCCCGGCCCCCGCGGATTCGATCAGCCGCGGGCTTGGCGTCGGGGATCTCGTGCCGCGAGACCCGGGCGCGACGTATTCGATGCAGCCGGTGCTCGAGGCGCTCGTGGATCCTGGCACCCTGCTCGAACTGAAACCGCGCTTCGCCCGCAACCTCATCACCGCGCTGGCCAGGATCCACGGCTATCCGGTCGGCATCGTCGCCAGTAACCCGCAGCACAAAGCCGGGGCGGTCGATGCGGCCAGCTGCGATAAGGCCGTCAGCCTGATCGTGCTGTGCGATTCCTACAACATCCCGATCGTGCACCTGGTGGACCAGCCGGGCTTCCTTGTCGGCCGGGATGCCGAGCGGCAGGGAATCATCGGCAAGGTCATCAACTGGATGAATGCCCTGTCGCTGTGCACTGTGCCAAAGCTGTCGGTCATCGTGCGCAAGAGCTACGGGCAGGCGTTCGTCAACATGGGCGGTGCCGACGTCGCCGACGAGCTGGCCGCGTGGGCAGGAGCCGACATCAACTTTATGTCCCCCGCATCCGCCGCGGCCATCCTCCCCCGCGGCCTGCCCGACGGTGCGGGATCGGGCCGACCGGGTGACGCTCGGCCGGGCTGCGACTCGGCCTACGAGCTGGCAGCGGTTTACGGCGCCCACGACGTGATCCTCCCGAGCGAGACCCGCGGTTACCTGACCAGGATGCTGGAGCTGTACGTCGGCAGATCCGCGAGCCGCGGCGTCGGCCGGCACCACCTCAGCTGCTGGCCCACTAGCTACCGCTAAGCGGACCAGCGGAGGCGAGATGTTCGAGGCCAGGCTGACCGCCTACTCCGGTCCCGGCTGCCTGGCGCGGGTCGCCGAGGTGGCCGGCAGCAGCCGGATCGCGGTGGTGACCGACAAGGGGTGCAGCGATGCGGGCGTCCTCGACGCTGTCCTCACTGCCTTGCTCCCGCTGCGGCCGGTAGCCGTCTGCTCGTTCCTGGCTTCGGAACCGACATCCGACGACGTCGACCGGGTCTGCGCCGCCATCGCCGCCCACGAGCCCGGCTGCCTGGTCGCGGTGGGCGGCGGCAGCGCGATCGACCTGGCCAAGGCCGCAGCCGCGCTGGCCACCAACGGGGGCAGCGTCGGGGGCTACGCTCATGCTTCCTATTCCGACTACAAGGCCGACGCCCTGATCACCGACCCGATTCCGGTCATCGCCGTCCCGACCACAGCGGGAACGGGTAGCGAGGTCACCAGGAACGCGGCCATCTCCGATCCGGCGACCGGTGAGAAACTCGCGATGCGGTCACCCCGGCTGATCCCGCGGGCGCAGTTCCTCGATCCGCGGCTGTTGCGCACCTGCCCGCCGGGCGTGGCCGCCCAGGCGGGCCTGGACGCCGCGGCCCACGCATTGGAAGGCATGCTGTCCACCCTCGCGTCACCACTCTCGGACGAGCTCGCGGTCGACGCGCTGCGGCGGCTGCTCGGCGCGCTGCCCGGCTTCTGCCGTGCGCCCGCCGACACCGACCTGGCGATGCAAATGCAGATCGGTTGCCTGCAGGCGGGCCTGGTGCTGAACGACTGCGCCACTGTCGCCGGGCACGCCCTGGCGCGGGCGATGGGCTCGGCCGCGAAGATATCGCACGGGCTTAGTGTGGCCATGGTGATAGCGGAAGTGATCAGGTTCAACGCCGCAGAGTCGGATCGTAGGCTTGCCCGCGTGGCGTCCGCGCTCGGCCTCGACCGCGGCGCGCCCGCTGAGTCGGTCTCGGGGGCACTAGACGGGCTGCGCGACTCCCTGGGCATACCTTCCAGGCTGCGCGACATCGGCCTGGCGCGCGATGACCTGCCGCCGATAGCCGAGGCCGCAGCGCAGTTCACCGCGCTCAACCCCCGCCCGGCCGGCCCGCAGGAGCTTCTGGCTGTCCTCGAGAACGTGTTCTGAGCACGTCCATCTGCGGAAGGAGAGCCGATGTCGGCTGATGTGGTCGTCGTAACGGGGGCTTCCAGCGGCATCGGCCGAGCCTGTGCCGAGCGGTTCGCCGCCGAGGGCGCCGAGGTGATCGCATGCGCCCGGCGCGGTGAGCGGATTGCGGCGCTCGAGCGCGCGTATCCCGGCCGGATGCGCGCGGAAGTGCTCGACGTGCGCGACCGCGATGCAGCGGCCAGACTGGTCGCCAGGATCCAACGCGACTACGGGCGGATCGACGTCCTCGTGAACGCGGCGGGAGTGGGGATTGGCCTTGATTCCATCCCTGATGGAGACCCCAGTGAATGGGACATCATCCTGGACACGAACGTCCGTGGCCTGCTAAATCTCACCAAGCCCGTAGTCCTTGAGATGGTCAGGCGCGGTGCTGGCCACGTGATCAACATCGGTTCAATCGCGGGCCACGAGATGTATACCAATGGTGCCGTCTACTGCGCCAGCAAGGCCGCGGTAGACCGCATCACCAAGGGTCTGCGCATGGACGTGCTGGGCTCTGGCGTCCGGGTCTCGACAGTGGATCCGGGGCTGGTCGAGACCGAGTTCGCACTCGTCCGGTTCCGGGGCGACACCCAGCGGGCCGACCGCTGGTATGCGGGCACCACTGCGCTGACTGGCGCGGACGTGGCCGACGCAGTCTGGTGGGTGGCCACCCGGCCGGCTCACGTCCAGGTCGCGGAGGTACTCATCTACCCGACCGACCAGGCAGCGATCCGGCACATGGCCCGGCGGCGCGAGCCGTGAGCGCCTCGCCGGATCCATCTTGCCCGGAGTGCGCGGTGCTGCCTGACGCCGTCACGGTGCTGCGCGCCGCATTCAGCCCGGCGGCGATCGCCGTCGTGGGCGCATCGCGCACTCCGGGCAAGATGGGCCACGTCACGCTGCGCGCGCTGCGGAAGGCTGGGTTCGGCGGGGAACTGTACCCAGTCAACTCCGGCGGTGGCGCGATCCTCGGCCTGCCGGGCTACCGCCGGATCGCCGACCTGCCGACCGTTCCCGATCTCGCGCTCATCGCGGTGCCGCGACCAGGCGTCGCCGACGCGGTTCGGGCGTGTGGGGCGAGGGGAATCCCGGTTATCCAAGTCCTGACCTCCGGCTATGGCGAGACCGGCGGACCTGGCCAGGCGGCCGAGCGCGAACTGGGCGAAATAGCACGCAGCCACGGGAGCAGGCTCGTCGGGCCCAACTGCGTCGGCATGTTCTCCGCCACAGCCCGGCTGACGTGGACGCCGCAGGCCGACTTCGCGCCGGGCGGCGTCAGCTTCATCTCGCAAAGCGGCGGGCTTGCCTATGACCTGCTCGTGGGCGGCCGCTTCCACGGCCTGGCCTTCGACAAGATCGCCTCAGTCGGCAACTGCGCGGACCTGGATATCGCGGATTACCTGAAGTTCCTCCGGCATGAGCCCTCGACGACCACGGTCGGCCTCTACGTGGAGGGTCCCCGTGATGCCAGGCAGATGTTCGAGGAGCTAGCCGCGCTGGCCGCGGTCAAGCCGGTGCTGGTGCTCAAGGGCGGCCGCTCGGACGCCGCATCGGCGTCGGTCACGTCCCACACCGGGCGCATCGCCGGCAGCTACCGGGTCTGGCAGGCGGCCGTCCGCCAGGCCGGTGCCACGGAGGTCAGGTCCTTCGCCGAAATGGTCACCGGCCTGACCGGGATGCAGTCACTGCCGCCAGGGCCGCGGCGCCGGGTAGCGCTTGTGGGCAACGGCGGCGGCGCCACCGTGCTCGCGGCCGACAGCTGCGCCGATCACGGGCTGCAGATAGCACCAGTGAGCGCCGCGACCGCCGGCCGGCTGGCCTCGCTGCTCGAGGCCGTCGAGGGCTACAGCGCCGGTGGGCAGGCCGTGGTCGAGCTGCCGATCGACCGGCTGCTCAGCGGCGGCGGCGAGCTGCTGACGGGCCTGCTCGGGGCGCTTCGGGCGGACACTGCCGTCGATGCCGTGATCATGCACGTCAACATCGTGCCGCTGGCGGACAGGGACGACGTCCCGGTGAGCATGCGGGCCGTGTTCGGCCGGCTTGCCGAGGTGGCGGGACCGGGCGAGCCGCCGGTTCTGCTCGTGCTGCGCGCCGGCGCCGACCCGCGCCTGGTATCAGTCCGCCAGGAACTCGCATTCGCTGCCCGATCGATGCTGGGCATCCCGACGTTCCATGAGGTGGACGAGGCCATATCCGGCCTCGCGATCGCGGGTGGCGCCCGCGGCCGGCGCGATCGTGCCGTGATTATCGGGCGGGCCAACGAGCGGCCTGATGCTGGGCGGTCTGCAGCCGCCCGCCGCCCGAGCCGGGCACTGGTGCAGGCGGCCCGCGAGCGAGCGGACGCGGCCCTGGACGAGGCGCAGGCCAAGCACTTGCTGGCCCGCTACGGACTGGCCACCCCGCGGGGAGCAGTCATCCCCGTCGACGGCGGGCTGCCACCGCTCCCGCCCAGCGTCGGCCCGCCCTACGTGCTGAAGGCACTCGCCCGGATTCCGCTGCACAAGAGCGAGGTGGGAGCGATCCGGGTGGGCATCGCGTCTGTGGCCGAGCTGTCGGCCTGCCTGGAGCAGATGCGCGGACGCATGGCTGCCGTCGGACTGCCCGTGCACGGCTACCTGGTGGAAGAGCTCATCCCGGCCGGGCGGGAAATCATCATCGGCAGCAGGGTCGACGAGGCCTTCGGGCGCGTGGCCATGGTCGGCCTCGGGGGCACCCTGGTAGAGGTGATCGACCGGGTCACGGTCCGGCTCTGGCCGATCTCGGCGGCGGACGCTGACGAGATGATCGCCGATCTGGGCGCGGGCGAGCTGCTAGCCGCCGGCGGCCCGCCCGGAGGCAACGCCGCCGCCCTCAGGTCCGCGCTGCTGGCCGTCGCCGGGCCGCGCGGGCTGTTGTCTGCAGTCCATGATCTCGTGACCGAGATCGACCTCAACCCCGTGATCATCCACGCGGGCCGGGCAACCGTGACTGATGCCCGGATCATGCTGCGGCCGGGTGGTCGGGCCGGACGAGCAGGCGGGCACCGTGGATGACCCGCTGCGGGGCGTGCTGGACCTGCACGTTCACACCGCGCCCGACCTGGTCCCGCGCTGCGTGAACGACCTGGAGATGGCCAGGCGGGCGGCGCTGGCGGGCATGGCGGGTTTCGTGATCAAGTCGCACCACGCCCCGACTGCCGATCGGGCGACCTTGTGTGCCGCGGCCATCTCCGGCGTGCGGGTCGTCGGGTCGATCACCCTGAACCACTTCGTCGGGGGCCTGAACGCCCTCGCAGTGGAGGCGGCAGCGCAGAGCGGCGCCAGGGTGGTCTGGCTGCCGACTACCGACGCTATGAACGAGGCGGGCATCCTGCCGGGCTGGCCAGCCGGCGCGCCCCTGCCGCCCTACCTGAGGGTGAAGAAGGACCTGCTGGACCGGGGACGGCTGCCGCCGCCGATCGCCGTCACCGGTGACGATGGCGCGCTGACGACCAGCGCTAGGGAAGTGCTCGAGGTGGTCAAGGATTATGGCCTCATGCTGTGCACCGGGCACCTCGGCTGGCCGGAGATCCGCGCCCTGGTTCCCACCGCCCGCCGGGCAGGCGTCGAGAAGGTCGTCGTGACGCACCCGGAGGCGCCGTCGATCGGGCTGAGCACCAGCCAGCAGTCCTGGCTGGCCGGGCACGGTGCCTACTTCGAGCGGTGCTATGCCTACTCGGCCAGCAGCAAAGTCGTCGATCAGGAGGCAAACGCGGTGCGGCTCACCGGCGTGGCTAGGAACGTGCTCTCCAGCGACCTCGGCCGGTTAGGCAGCCCGTTCCCCGATGACGGGCTGGCACTGTTCATCGCCGAGTTCGAGCAGCGTGGCTTCAGCGAGCGGGAGCTGCGGCAGATGACCGCGCTGACACCGAGCGAGTTGGTCGGCTGACGGCTGTCCGTCGTCGGCGGCGCACTAACGCGACTGCGGCGGCTCCGGTGCGGGTCCCCTGATCCGGACGCCGCTTCCGACCGCGACCGCGAGACAAACGATCACGCAGCCGGCAAGCTGGAGGACTGACGGCCGCTCGGCGAGTGCGGCCGCGGAGACCGCCACGGCGACAACCGGGTTGATCAGGAGCAGCAAGGCAGCGCGAGCAGCGCGCATCCGGCGGAGCGCATACGTGATCAGCAGCCAGCCGACCGTCTGTGAGAAGAGCGCCAGGGCGATGAGGTAGGGCTCCGCCGCGGCCGGGGCCGGGACGCTCAGGGACCGGGTAGCCAGACCGAGCACCGTCGTCGTGAGTGCGCCCCCCAGGGTGGCGTCGAGCAGCGGACCGACGACCTGCCCGCCGCGCTGACTCATTCGCTGGCAGACCAGGAAAACTGAGAAGCAGCAGGACGATCCGATGCCGTACGCCACGCCTGCAGCGGCGCCGGAGCCGACTGGCCCGGCGCCTGCCAGGCCCGTGAGCAGCAGCGTCCCGGCGATGGCGGCGGGCGCGGCCATCAGCAGCCGACGTCCTGGCGCCTCCCGCAGGATTAGCCAGCCGAGCAGGCTTACTGGGAAGACCTGCAGGTTGCTGACGACTGTGGCGATTCCCGCGCCGAGATCGGTGATGGAGCGAGCCCACAGCACCAGGTCCCCGCCGAGGAACGCGCCCGCGAGCAGGGCGAGCGCCCGCTCGCGCGGATCTCGCCCGCCCGCACGGCGGGCCTCGACGGCGGCGAGTACCCCCAGGACCGGCAGGGCGTACAGGAACCGGTAGGCCGCCGCGGTGCAGGCCGAAACGTGCGCGGCCGCGATGTAAGTGCTGGACGGCCCGGTGACCACGGCACCGGCGATCAGCATGGCCGTTGGTCGTGCGGACGAGCCGGAGGCTAGCGGCCGCGGCCGGCCGCTGCCGGCCGGAAGCCCGGGAGCCGCTGGTGCCCTAGGCTCCACTCCCCCGGTCCCGCTTCCCCGAGGCCCGTCCTGAGCGGCACATGCACCGATCATATATTATGTAATATATTATGTGCTAGACTTCTACAGGTCAGGTCCCAGCCGGCGGGCGACTGGCAATCGGCCGCAGCACACCACGCCAGTGTCGGCCGAGCCGGGGCGGCACGTAAGGCAGGTTTGCGATGCGTTATATTAGATGGCCGATATTAATTCGGGGGCGGGTAAGCGGCCTCGGGGTGGATCCGATCCAACCTGCAGCGGTGGCAGCAAGGCTTTGGTCCGCCGCATAGAGCGGAGTTGTCTGTGGTGAGCGAAGTCCTTGACGGGCTGGCCGACCCTGTCTTCAATAGCCAGCACGATCGCCGCAAGGTTACCGACTGGGTTTACGAAGAGCTCAGGACGGCAATTCTTGACCTCCGCCTGTCGCCTGGCTCCCCACTGCGGGAGGCCACGCTGGCTAGCCAGCTAGGCGTAAGCAAGACGCCTGTGCGCGAGGCCATCATGCGACTTGAGCAGGAAGGTCTGGCCGAGGCGCAGTCATTCCGCGGAGCCGTTGTCAGCGGCTATTCGCGCAGCGACCTCATCGAGATATACGAGGTCCGGGAGCTCCTTGAGGTAGCTGCGGTGCGTGACGCGACGCTATCGATGCAGGACGCTGATCGCAAGGCCCTCGCCAAGCTCATGGAAGAGAGCAAAAGGCTGCTCGCGGAATCTGACTCCGATCAGCTCGTGAAAGCGATCACCGAGTTCGACACGTTCTTTTACGACAGGATCCAGAACAGCAGGATTCAGGTGATGATCGGGAACATTCAGGCTCACCTGACGCGCATTGGCCTGCTGACTGCCGTCATTCCTGGCCGGGTCGCCGCTTCGGTCAGCGAGCATGCACGGATCGTGGAAGCGGTCCTGGCGCGCGACCCGGAAGCTGCCGCGCTGTACATGCGCGACCACATCAGAAGCGTGCGGGACGCACAGGTAGGCAGCCTGGACGCGACCGTGCAGTGATCCGAGGCCGCGCCGGGTATGGCAGCTGAGGCGGGCGGCGCCCCGGCGGTTACGCGCGGGGCCGGTGCATGTTGTATTCGTAGGCTGCATCCACGGGGACCTTCTCCCAGCCCGCGTAGAACGCGAGCACGTAAGGATCGACCGCCGCAGCCAGCGCGCGCTGCTGCTCCGCGGCCCGGGTCGCGGCCCAGAACCGGTCCCGGCCAGCCTCCTCGTAGCGGCTGCGGACGAGGTCTTCGTCCACGGTGGTGATCGTGCCGTGGTCCAAGAGCACCTGGCCGGCGACCATGACCTGGTCGAGGTCCGTCGCATTGGCCCGGTCGAGAACGACATCCAGCGGCCGCATGCGCGCATACTTGCCCGGCGGGTAGAAGATCCGGTCCTTGCGGAGCACGAGGAGGTCGGCATCTTTTCTGACAGACAGAGAGCCGAGTCGTTCCGGCTGGCATAGGGCCTGGGCCCCGGAGCGCGCGGCGGACGTGAGCAGGCTGAGCGAGTCCAGTCGCCCCCGGCCGAGCTCGCCCGGCACCCGCTGCAGGTAGGCGGCCAGGCGAAGTTCCTGGAAGAAGTCCTCCTGCTCGGAGAAGGAGATGGAGTCCGTGCCGAAGGCGACCCGGCCGCCTCGATCCATGATGTCCCGCGTCCTGGCGATGCCCGTACTCAGCCTGAGGTTCGAGCCCGCGTTGTTCACGGCCACCGCGCCGGTGTCGGCAAGGATGCTGATGTCCTCATCGCCCGCCCAGACAAAGTGCGCACACGACACGTCCGGCCCTAGTATCCCGAGGTCGGCGAGGCGCCGCATGGCCGTCTTGCCGTAGGCGCGCAGGTTGAACAGCATCTCCGAGCGCGTCTCCAGCGCATGGGTGGTGATTCCGGCGCCGCACTCCGTCGCCAGCCGGCGGTTACGCAGGTACAGCTCGTCAGAGCAAGCCGGCGTCCAGTCGGGCGCCAGGATCACGCGGATCCTGTCGTCAAAGCGGTCCCATTGCCCGTGCACGCGCAGGTAGGCATCGAGCAAGTCGTCGGTCGGCCACGCGTAGCCCATCGTCGAGTCTCGTACCCGGGCCGCGAGGTCGGCGGGCAGCGAGGCGAGGAACGTCTCGTTCTCGGCGTGCACGTAGATGTTCTGGTCGCGGGTCACCATGCCGACGGCCGCCCGCATGCCAACCAGCCGGTAGGCGTCGAGGATGGCCTGGTTGCCGAAGTCGGGCAGGGACGGCACGCCGTAGCTGAAGTCGACCACCCCGGTCTGGCCGCCGCGGATGGCGTTCATCGCGCTGATCAAGACGACGGTCCTGAGATCATCCTCGGAGATCACGTGGCGGGACGCCCTGGTGTTGGCGCGCTCAAACACGTACTCAAACAGGCCAGGGGCCTGCGGAGCAGTCGAGTGGAAGTGGCCGTTGACGAAGCCGGGCATGACGAGGTGGTCACCGGAGCCAAGGATCCGGTCGAACGGGCCGCGGCCTTCGAGATCCTCCCGGCGGCCCACAGCGGTGATCGTCTTGCCCTCGACAATCAGGCCGCCATCGTCGATGACGGGACTGTCCCCGGCTAGCGAGACGAGCGGATCACCCAGAACGAGATAGCGGGGCACCGGTAACCGGCTCTCCTAGGTCGGGATCTTATAGACGCGCCTCGCGTTGCCGCCGAGGACGAGGCCGATCTCCTCCTCGGTGAGGCGGAGGCCCAGCTGCTTGGCCCACTCCGGGAACATCGCGATGGTCTCCACCCACTCCCTGAGGCTCATCGAGACCTCGAGGTTGGTCATGTCGCTGCCGAAGATCAGCCTGTCAATGCCGATCCGGTCACGTATCCAGACGAACAGCCGCACCAGCTCGTCCACGCTGCCCCAGTGCTGCCACAGGCTGATCTCGATATGCACGTTGGTCTTGTAGATCGCCACGCTGAGCGCTTCCCTCGCCCATGTCTCCAGCCGCCCCCCGTGCCCCATGATGATCTTCATGTCCGGGAAGTCGGCGGCGACGGAGTCAACGTGGATGGGGTGCCCGTACTTGCTCTTGAGCCGCCCGCCGGAATGACCCTGATGCAGCAGCACCGGCACGTCGTGCTCGCAGCACACCTCATACAGCGGGTAGACGATCTCGTCATCGGGATAGAAGCCGGTGGTCGGGTAGAGCTTCAGGCCCAGCATCCCCCATTCGGTCAGCCCCCGGACCAGCAGGTCCCTGGCGTAGGGCCGTCGCGGGTCCACGCCGCAGAACGAGAACAGCCGGCCGGGCCATTTCTGGGTGAGCTCGTAGCAGCCCTCGTTCTTCTGCTCGATCGGCACGAACCCCTCGTCGCCGACAGGGAGCCCGCGGTCCATCGGCATCATCACCGAGACGTCCACGCCAGCCTCGTCCATCCGCGCGATCGTCTTGCTGCCATCGGGATCCCAGCAATCCCGGACCGACGTGGCATAGCGCTTCCTGGCCTCGTCCAGATCCTGATCAAACCAGCGCACCTGGCGGATCCAGCTGTCGGGATAGGCGGTGGTGTTCTGCGGATTCCAGGATGGCTCCCGGAAGATGTGCATGTGGGCGTCCACCACAGGGTTCACGAGATCCCCTCTCGTCGCGGTCTTCCGTGAGCGGCCCGGCGCGCATCGTGCCATGCACGCCGGGCCACTACGGTCTTACTGGCTAACCGGCAGTCGCCAGGTCAGCATGCCGCGTTGTAAGCGTTCGTCGCCTCCGTCGACACATCAACGTGGCCAGTGATGATCTTCTCTGAGGTCATGAAATTCGCCAGCGTCTGCAGCTGCGGAATGTTGAGGCAGTCCCAGCTGGCACCCGGCGAGGGCTTGATCAGCTTCAGCGACTCCGGGGTGCTCAGCGCCAGGAACTGCGGCGTGTACTGGGTCGCCTTCTTGAGGATGGCCAGCGCTCCGGCCGGGTCGGCCTCGGCCGCCTTCTCGCCCGCGATCAGGGCAGTGATGAACGTCCGCACCATCTTCGCGTAGGCCGGGTTCTTCAACCGGTTGGTGTTCGCGACCAGTGTGAATTCCGGATATGGCGGGAACCCTTCAGAGCTGAGCGTGAAGACGGGCTCCTGTTCCTTGAATGCCAGCCGTGTCTGGATCGCTTCTACATTCGCCAGGCCGCCGGTCATCGCGGTGACCTTTCCCGATAGCAGGGCCTGGACGAGGGTGGTGCCAACGTCCACGTAGGACACCTTGTTCGGGTTGACGCCATTATGAGCCATTACGTACTGGGCCGTTGTCTTGCCCTCGGGGCTGAAGTAGCCGATGCTGTGCCCGGCCAGGTCCTTGACGGTCTTGATTCCGGACTTTGGGCTGATGATAAGTACGTCCGCCGTTTGCGGCATTGTCGCCGCGACGACAGTAATCGGTATGCCGGCCAGGGTGGCTGCGAACATGCCCGACGGCCAGCTGATCCCCAGGTCATCCCGGCCGCTTCCGACGAACTGAGCAGCGTTTCCCTCACCGGGCACCTGAATCGTCACGTGCAGCCCGGCTCGCGTGAAATACCCGTGGTCCTGGGCGTAGTACACGCCCACGTGGTCGGGGTTCGGGATCCAGTCCAGCATCAGGGTGACGTTCTGAAGCGTCTTTCCCCCCGTGGTGGTAGCAGTCGAAGGACCGCTGCTCCCGCAGGCAGCCAGGCCCACTGCCAGGCAGCCGGCAATGGCGGACGCCGCAAGTCGGATGTGCCGGGACGGGCGATGTCTCATCTGAGTCGCCTCCCCCATGCGCGAGCGTGTTGTCCGTTATTAGCCCGAGTATTCATTAGCTGTCCTTTCTGTTGTTCGCTGTATTCGCCCATGGGATCACCAGCCGCTGGATGATCGAGACGAGAATGAATAGCACGACTGAGATCCCGGTCAGGATCACGATGATTGCGAAGATACGAGCGATCTGCAGATTAGGCTCGGCTTCCAGCATTGCGTAACCCAGGCCATTGGTCGACCCTGCCCACTCGCCGACAACCGCGCCGATGGCCGCGTAGGTGACGGCGATCCGAATGCCGGTGAACATCATGGGGAGGCTAGCGGGGAATTCGACACGGCGGAAGATCGCGATGCGAGATGCGTCAAGTGTGCGCATCATGAGGATGTAGTCCTCGCTCACCGAACCCAACCCATCGAGGGTGTTGACCACGATGGGAAAGAAGCAGATCAGCCCGACGATAATAAGCTTGGGAAGGATGTTGTAGCCGAGCATCACGACCAGGATCGGCCCGATGACAATGATCGGGACGGTCTGCGAGCCGATTAGCAACGGATAGATAGCCCTGCGGAGAAGCCCCGAGGCGTGCAGAGCGATCGCGATGAGGACCCCCGCGACAAGAGCGATGCTGAACCCGTAGATAACCTCCTGCAGGGTTACCCAGGTCGCGGCGCCCAGCAATTGCCAGTCCCCTAGCGCGCTGACGATCTCGGTGGGCGCGGGCACCAGGTAGTCCGGGATGTTAAAGACACGCACCGTCGCCTGCCACAGCACAAGCAGGATGAGAACAAGGATGACAGCGCTGCCGTACCTTCGGCTGAAGCTCCAGACCCGGGCCAGCCGTCGGCCGGATATCGGCGCCTCGGCGGATCTGGCGGTGTCCTGTCTCGCGGCAGGGCTGCCGATCACCGGATCGCTCCAAGCGCACGGTGCTTGAGCGCCACGAACTCCGGGTCGGAGACGGCTTCCAGTCTGTTCTCCCGGGCCGGAAGCTTCACCTCGATGACGTCGAGAATCCTGGCTGGCCTCGACGAGAACACCACCACGGTGTTCGCCAGCAGCAATGCCTCCTCGACGTCGTGGGTAACCAACACGACGGTCTTCGGAACATCGGCCATCGCCGACAGGAGCCATTCCTGCATCGCTGCCCGACTGATGGCATCGAGCGCGCCGAACGGCTCATCTAGCAGGAAGACGGCCTTGTCGGCCATTAGGGTACGCAGGAAGCTGACCCGCTGCCTCATGCCACCAGACAACTGCGAGGGGTACGTCTGCTCGAAGCTGGCGAGCCCAAAGTGCTCGAACAGCGGCTGCGCCTTCCGCCGAGCGGCAGCTCGCGATGACCCCCTGTTCTCCAGGGCCAGGCAGGCATTATCGAGCGCCGTTCGCCACGGGAGCAGCAGGTCCTGCTGCGGCATTAGCGCGCACTGCCTCAGCCGAGCGGACGGCTCGGTGACTGCGCCGACCGTAATAGTCCCGCTCTGCGGCTTGAGCAGCCCGGCGATCATCAGCAGCAACGTGGACTTTCCGCAGCCGCTCGGCCCCACGAAGCTGACCCGCGACTGGGGGGCGACGCTGAGGTCGACGCCATCAAGCACGAGCAGGTCGCCGAAGCGATGCCGCACGTCCGCGATCTCGATGCCGCTATCTGTCGTGCGTTCCTCCGCGGGCGGCATCGACCGCTCTGGTTCGGCCGTGCCCTTCATCTCCCGTGCCATGGCGCCCGGCACAGCGCGGCGGCGCGCCGCTGTATGCATCGACAGACCACCTGCCTGGTCTCCATCCCGCGCACTGAAAGCGTGCCTGCATCTTGTGTATGTAGCATCATATTCAATATTCGACGTTAGAGCTCCCGCGCGCGGGTGGTCAAGATATGAGGCCGCAATTGAGACCCGTGCGAGTCAGCCTGGGGCGTTGCCGAGCCGGTACAACGCGGTCGCGGCCATTCGGACCGGGCTGCCGGCAGGAAACGGGCCGCTTCTGTTCTGGCTGCCGTCCGGCCGTAGGGCGCGGCGACGCCCCGGCCAGGCAGCGAACGCGGCCTCAGTCCCTCTCTGCCCTCGTCGCCATGTGCCAGAACCGCTCGTCCAGCCGAGCCGCACGCTCGTACACGCCGGGCAGTTCCTGTCTCGCCCGCGCCGTCGGCGCGCCCGCCGCAATGGCGTCGAGAAGTTCGTCGACGAGCAGATCAACGTGCCCAGTCGCATACTGCGCGATCCAGTCCGCGTAGGGGTTACCTGGCGTCAGGTCGCCTTCCGCAGCGTAATAGCGGCCTGCCGCGGCATAGCTCTGCTCGCCGGGGAGGATCGCCACCAGGATGGCCGGCGCGCCGAGACGGGCCGACTCATGCAGGTGGTCGACGTAGGCCGCGGTAACCGGTGTCGGAGCGGCGCCGTCGAGGCGCAGATCCTGGCCTGCCCGTGTGCGGTACTCAGACCGGTGCCGGTCCAGCGCCGGCCCGATATCGACGCCCTCAGCGTGCCGATCAGCTCGGCCGCGGGCGGCGGCGCGCCGACCGCCAAGGCCTCGCCCAGCGCCGCCGCGTACCCGGTCAGGAACAAGGCGTTCTGCACGAGGTAGTGCAGGAAGGCCGGTCCCGGCAGGCTGCCGTCGGCGATCCGGCACACGAAATCGTGGCGGACCGTGGCGGCCGCAACGAGCTCGCCACGGTGCACCAGCTTCCCGACCAGCGGGTCTGGGGTCCGGGCTGCTGCCAATCTGCCGCCTCCGGTCGCGCGCCAGTGATGATGCGGAGATCTGTCGTTGTAGCAAGATATCAGATGCGATATTCTACATCGCGGATCCGGACGCCAAGGAGGCCTTGCCGATGGCTCTCGTCGTCGACTGCCATATGCACCTGCTCGAGCCCGACTGGAATCCGCGCGACATTTCCCGGGGCATGAGTAACAGCTGGGCCCGCCAGGTCCGCTGGTTCAGCCCGCCGAAGTCGGAGGCCGCGTACCTCGAGCGCGCTCAGAGCGAGGCGTGGGACGGAACCGGCGTCAAGGCCGTGGCGAGGATGGACAACGCGGGCGTCGACGTGTCGGTCATGATGCCGATGGACCACGGCCTGCTGCTGGGCGAGGAGGGCGTGATCCCGATCGCCGAGAAGAACCGGCTGTGCGCCCAGGCAGCGCGAAGTCACCCAGGGCGGCTGTACACGTTTTGCGGCGTGGACCCGCGGCGCGAGGATGCACTCCGCATCCTGACGACGGCAGTGGACGAGTGGGGCGCCATCGGACTCAAGCTTTATCCGCCCAATGGCTTCTATCCCGATGACGAGCAGGTCTATCCGCTATACCGGTTCTGCGCCGAGCGGGACATCCCTGTCCTGCTGCATCAGGGCCACTCGGCCGGCCAGCAGAAGTCGAAGTTCGCTCATCCGGTCCACGTCGATGCCGTCGCCGCCGACTTCCCGGAGCTGAAGCTCGTGCTCGGGCATTCGGCCCGGCTGGAGACCTGGTCAGCCGAGGCGCTGTCGGTGGCCGTATACAAAACGAACGTGTTCCTGGACCTGAGTCTGTGGCAGCACTGGATATCGCCGGATGAGCTCGTGCGCAAGATCGTCTGGATGCGTGACCGGATCGGGCCGGACCGGATCATGTTCGGCAGCGACATGGCCGGCATCGAGGTGTCGCTGACGCTGCGGCAGTGGGTGCACCAGTTCCGCATGCTTCCTGAGTGGGCCAAGCAGCTCGGCTACCGTATCCCGGCGGACGAGGTGGCGCTGATTCTCGGCGAGAACGCCCTGCGCATATACAAGATCCCGGCCGCTGCAACCGACGGGAAGAACCCGACGTGAACCGTTCCCTGGTGGTAGGCAATCCCCTGGTCACCCTGGAGGACGGAGCGCCCTACCTGCCGGACGGCGCGCTGATCGTCGAGGATGGCCGCGTCCTGCGCAGCGGCCCGCGCGCCGACCTCCAGGAGCAGGGGCCATTCGACCTGGTGCTGGGATCGCCCGCGCACTTTGTCATCCCCGGCTTCATCAACGGGCACTTCCACTCGGAGGCGGCGCTCGGGCCGGGCCTGTATGAGCTGCTGTTCGAGCGCGCCAACATCTGGGTGCACCCGGCGTTCAAGCCGATCGACCCGCAGGACGCCTATGACGCCATCCTGGTCACGCTCATGCAGGCACTGCGCGGAGGCCAGACGTGCGCCGTGGACGCGTTCTACGGCAGGCCTGGGCTGGCTAACTTCGGGGCGGAGATAGCACTGCAGGCCTACGAGGACCTTGGCATGCGAGCCGCGCTCGGCATGACACTGCGCGACGAGAACATCTACGTGCACGCGGAGAACGAGTCCTTCCTGGCCCGCCTGCCCCAAGACCTAGCGGCCGAGGTGCGCGCGTCACCGATGGGATACGCGCTCCCCGTCGACGACGTACTCGCCGCCTACCAGCGGGTCGTAGGCACCTGGGACGGCCGCGACGGCAGGATCCGCGTGCTGCTCGCTCCCGACTGGACGCCGGCCTGTTCTAACGAGCTGTACACGCGATGCCGGAAGCTGGCCACCGCGCTCGGCACCGGCATCATGACGCACACGCTCGAGACCCGTCAGGAGATGCAGTTCAACATCCGCCGCTACGGCGTGACGGCTATGGAGCGGCTGGCCCGGCTGGGCGTGCTCGGGCCGGATGTCTCCCACTCTCACTTCGTCTGGGCTACCGACCGTGACATCGAGATACTCGCCGACACTGGCGGCGTCGCCGTCAACGACGCCGGCTCCAACCTCAGGCTGAGCACTGGCATCTGCCGCGTACGCGACATCGTGGCCGCTTCCGGCCGGATCGCCTTTGGCACCGACGCGATCTCGTTCTCCGACCGCGACGACATGTTCCAGGAACTCCGGCTGGCCTGTGACCTCCAGCGCGTGCCGCTCGGCCTGGAGGTGGGACGGCTCGATTCCGAGACCGTACTGAGGTCGGCAGCTCGCAATGGGGCGCGCGCGGCCCGCGCGGAGGACCAGCTCGGCAGCCTGGCGCCCGGCAAGGACGCCGATCTCATCGTCGTCCGTCGGGACCGGGTTTTCTGGCCGGAAAGGCGCTGGTCCGTATCGCCGGTCCTGGACGTGATCCTGGACCGCTGTGACGCGACGGACATCGACAGCATCATGGTGCGGGGCGAGCCAATCATGCGCGAGGGAGTCCTCACCCGCGTGAACGAGCAGGCAGTCAGGGACCGCTTCGCTGCGGCCGTCGACCGCGGCCTCTACGAGCTGCGCGGTCAGTGGGCCCGCTGGGGCGAGCTCTCCGCCCTGGTCGAGCCGTACGTCATTGACTTCTACCGCGATTGGCTGCCAGAAGAGGTCACCAGCGGATACGCCTACAACACGGTCACCGGGCCGGTGGGCTTCGATGGCGAAGCTGCCAGAGGGAGAACGAGATGAGCCAGTCTGCGTGCGAGCTGCTCCACCGCGAATGCCAGGAAATGTGGGCGAAGATTCACGATCACCCGTTCGTGCGCGAGATGGCCGACGGCTCGCTGCCGGCCGTAAAGTTTGCCTTTTACGTCGGCCAGAACCTGCTTTTCCTGTCCGAGCTGGCCAAGGTGGCCGCGCTCGGCGTCGCCAAGGCCGCTGACGAGCAGACGATGCGCGAGTTCAGTGAGATCGTCGGCAACATCACGAACCTCGAGATCCCGAAGAACCGTGAACTGCTTGGTGAAGTCGCATCCGAGGCAGCCGCAGGGCAGCTCACCATGGCACCCGCTAACCTCGCCTACACCCGTCACCTGCTGACCGTGGCCTACGAAGGCAGTGCAGCCGACATCCTGGCCTCGTTCACGCCGTGCTCGTGGAGCTACGGAGAGATCGGACGCGCCTACGCGTCCGGGCGCCCCATCAGCAATAAGGCCTACGACCGGTGGTTTGAGTTCTTCTCCGGCCCCGAGTACTGGCAGACCCTCGAGGCCGGCAAGGCCCGGCTTGACCGGCTGTGCGCTGGCATCGGCGCCGCGGAAATGCGGCGCGTCTCGCAGATTTTCCGTGTCAGCACGCAGCTGGAGTACCTGTTCTGGGACATGGCCTACGCCATGCAGGACTGGCCGGTGTCATGACCACGCAGGGGCCACCGCTGTGGCCGTGACCCGACCTCAAGACTGCACGTTCAGTCCCGGTGACTGGGAGGTACTCGGACCCCGGTCGCGTTTGGCGCAGACGTGGCCGGCGGGCCGGTCCAGGCCCGGCTGCTCGATGTCGACCTGGTGATCTATCCCACCGCAGCGGGCGCGGTCGCGGCTCGGAACTTGTGCCGGCACAGGGGCAGCCAGCTCAGCATGGGGCACATGGAGGGTGACGAGCTCGTTTGCGCCTACCACGGCTGGCGCTACGGGCCCGGCGGCCAGTGCGTGCGGATCCCATCGCAGCCCGCCTCGGTGCGAATAAGTCCGCGCTCGTCGTTAAGGGGCGGCCGTCTGCGCTGCAGGCGAGCACCTCACACTTGCCGTCCGCGCCGCCGAAGATCCGGCCGGGCATGCCCAGCCCGAACGGGTAGACGCCATCGAGCGCGAGTCCCACCACGCGGTGCATATCCTGACCCATCGAATGTTGGCCGTCAGGCCATTTTCTTTCCTGCCGAGGCGGAGCAGTCTGGCGGCATGACGACAACAATGATGCGCGCGATCAGTCAGGATGTCCTCGGCGGGCCGGAGGTGCTGAAGGAGGTCCAGCTGGACCGGCCAGGACCCGGCCTCAGTGAGATCTTGGTGCAGGTGCATGCGGCGGGGGTAAATCCGACCGACTGGAAGCACCGGGCGCACCGCATTTTCCTCGGCCCGCCGCCGTTCGTGCTCGGCTGGGATGTGTCCGGCGTGGTTGAGGCGACCGGGTACGGTGTCACCCTGTTCAAGCCGGGGGACGAGGTGTTTGGCATGCTGCCCTACCCGCACGGCGTGGGCTCACACGCCGAATACGTCACCGGGCCTGCCCGTGCGTTCGCGTTCAAGCCGGGCAACGTTGATCATGTGCAGGCCGGGGCGCTGCCGCTCGCCGCTCTTACCGCCTGGCAGGTACTGGCCGACACCGCGCGGCTGTCGGCCGGGCAGCGGGTACTGATCCACGCCGCAGCCGGAGGAGTCGGCCACTTGGCAGTGCAGATCGCCAAGGCCCAGGGCGCGTACGTGATCGGCACGGCCAGCGCAGGTAACCACGACCTCCTCCGCGGCCTGGGCGCCGACGAGTTGATCGACTACCACGCGGCGGACTTCGCCGAGGCGGTCAGGGATGCCGATGTCGTGCTGGACACATTCGGCGGCGACTACCCGGCCCGGTCTCTGCGCACGCTCCGCCGCGGCGGCGTGCTGATCTCCCTGCTGCCATTCCCGGCCCGGGTGGCAGCCGAGGCCGCACGGCTGAGCATCCGGGCCGAGGTCCTCCTGGTCGAGGCCGATCATGCCGGAATGACCACGATCGCGGACCTGGTGACGGAGGGTAAGCTCCGCCCGGTCATCGCCGGGACGTTCCCGCTAGCCGACGCGGCCAAGGCTCACGAGCTTGGTGAGACCGGACACGTTGCCGGAAAACTGGTCCTCAGCATGCGGTGATGAACCCGCTGTGATAGGCCATAGCCACGAGAACCTATCGAGTCACTAGAACCCTTGCAAGAAGCACAATCGTGCCGCGGGTCGAGGCGAATGGTGGATCCGTTCGCCGCGACCAGTTCCGGCTCATCGGTTTGCATATGCGGTCGTCTGCGCGGAAGTGCCGCAGGAGGTTCTGCGCGAGCCAAAGCTGGCTCTGCCAGACAGATCAAGAACGCTCTGACCTGGTCGGGATGGCGGGATTCGAACCCGCGGCCTCCTGCTCCCAAAGCAGGCGCGCTAACCAAGCTGCGCTACATCCCGGCGCCGCGACCCAGCCCTGACAAGATCACGGGCCAATCAGCGGCGGCACTGCGCAAGTGTACGGGAGACCCGCCTTGGCGCCGCAACTACTCGGGCTAGAGCTGCGCCGGGAGGCCCCGTTCCCCATGGGCTATCTGAACCAGTCATGGGAACATCGGCGTTATGGGACGAGCCACCGACGCCCAGGGCGGCAAGCGGGCGCGCCCGAAGGCCGGGAAGGCAACAGCCACGGGGAACGCGCCGTCCGCCACGCCGCCGAAAGACGCGAGGCCCGCCGACAAGCTAGCTCCGTACCATGCCAAGCGCGACTTCACCCGCACGCCCGAGCCGTCCGGCCAGCTGCCCGAGCCCGAACCTAAGGCCTCCGCAAAACAGCCCCCCGCGCAAGATGGGCAGCAGCTCCGGTTCGTCGTCCAGCGGCACCGCGCCCGCCGACGGCACTATGACCTGCGCTTCGAGATGAACGGCGTCCTGGCGAGCTGGGCCGTTCCCAACGGCCCGACCCTCGACCCGGCGGCCAAGCGCCTAGCCGTCCATGTCGAAGATCATCCCATCGAGTACATCGACTTCGAGGGCGTCATACCGCACGGCGAGTACGGCGGCGGCGACGTGATCGTGTGGGACACCGGCACCTGGGAGCCGTACGAGACCGATGATCCGGTTGCCGCCGTCGCGGCGGGCGAGCTGCACGCCAATGTCACCGGCTACAAGCTCAAGGGCAAATTCATCCTCATCCAGCGCGGGCGCGCCCGCGAGGACTCCGACCAGTGGATCCTCATCCACAAGAACGATGACTACGCCGTCACGGGCTGGGACGCCGAGGACTACCCCGAATCCGTCCTGACCGGCCGCACCAACGACCAGGTCAAGGCCGACCCGGACCGCCTCTGGCGCTCAGACCTGCCGCCCGCCGAGGCGTCCGTCGAGCTGAGGCCGCGGCCAATGGCCGGCCCTACAGAAACAGAGCTCGCCGCGCTGGACGCCCTTGGTGCCGCGGGCACGTGGGAGGTGTTCGGCAGACAGCTCCGGCTGACCAACCTGGATAAGGAGCTCTTCCCGCCGCGTGCGGCCGGGCCCGGCGAGCCGGCCCAGCCAGCTGTCACCAAGCGCGACTTCGTCCGGTACTCCGCACAGATCGCGCCGGTGATCCTGCCCTACCTGGCGGGCCGCCCCCTGAACATGCATCGCTTCCCCGGTGGCGCGACTGAGCCCGGATTCTGGAACAAGCAGCTCCCCCAGCACGCCCCGGACTGGCTGCCCCGCTGGGACAACCCCGAGGCCGAGCGCGACAAGACAAGCACCTACCTCATGGTTGACGAGCCAGCCGCGCTGATCTGGGCGGCGAACTACGGTGCGCTGGAGTGGCACGCCTGGACGTCGCTCGCCGCCCAGCCAGATTCTCCGACGTATGCACTGATCGACATTGATCCGGGAACGGGGACGTCCTGGGATGATGTGCTCGTCCTCGCGCGGCTGCACCGGGCGGCTCTCGAGCACCTCGGCGTCCGGGCGCAGCCGAAGCTGACGGGCCGCCGCGGGATTCAGATCTGGATTCCTGTCGAGGCAGGACTGACTTACCACGACACCCGCACCTGGGTGGAACAGCTGTCGAAGACCGTCGGTGCCGTCGTGCCGGAACTGGTGAGCTGGAAATGGGACGTCAGGGAGCGGGGCGGCCTGGCCAGGCTGGACTACACACAGAACGTCAGCAACAAGACCCTCGTCGCGCCGTACAGCCCGCGCCCTGCCCCAGGAGCGCCAGTGTCGGCGCCGATTGACTGGGCGGAACTCGACGATCCGTCGCTGCGGCCGGATAAGTTCACGATCCGGACGATCCTGGACCGGATTTCTGAGCGTGGCGACCTGTTCCGCTCCGTCCTGGGCCTGGGCCAGCACCTGCCGCCTATTCAGTAGGGATCAAGGCGTCCCTGGTCACCGGCTCGAACCCGGGCCTCCCTGCCTCCGGGGAACCGGTACGCTACGGTGGCGGCAGTTCGTCACGCGGGCGTAGCTCAATGGCAGAGCCCCAGCCTTCCAAGCTGGTCATGAGGGTTCGATTCCCTTCGCCCGCTCCAACCCGAAGCCCCAGCTCAGAGCCCGGCGTGGCGACGACGGGCGCAAGATCAAGAAGCTTTACCCCGGCCGCGTGCCCGCTGCGTGCCCGTTGCCGATCCGCGAGGCCTCTTTCGCGCCGCCGCCAGAGCTGTTCCCATCGCAGCCGCAATGGCCTCGTCCCGGTCCCGAGAAGCGTGCTGATAGATCATGGCTGCACGCGAGCTGGAGTGCCCCATCCGCTCCATCAGCTCGCGCAAGCTCGCGCCCGTGGCAGAACTGGTAGAGAGCAAGGTTCCAACCCGGCTCCCTCCGGGCGTCGCATGCGATCGGCTCCGCCGAGCCCAGACGCACCAGCCGCTCGCAAGGATTCGGCGCCTACGAGGATGACGGGCTCGAACAGTCGACCTGGGCTAGCGGACTTGTAATATGTCGGTCAGCTACTTATTGTGGCCTGGTGCGTCAGCCGAGATCCCAGATGAGAGAGCCGACCTACTTCGTCCTGGCATCCCTCCTGGACGGGCCGCTGCACGGTTACGCCATCATCCAGCGCACGGAGCAACTATCAGGCGGCCGGATCAAGCTAGCCACCGGGACGTTGTACACGGCGCTGGACCGGCTCACCGCTGAGGGCCATGTGGAACTGGTGCGCGAGGAGATCGTCAACGGCAGGGCACGGCGCTCCTACGGCCTGACGCCGCCTGGCGCGGGGGCGCTGCGGGCCGAAGCGAAGCGGATGGCGGAAGCGGCCCGCCTGGTGACCGACCGGGGCCGCGGCCTGAAGGCGGTCCGGGGTGCCCGGAAGGCGAGCCCTGCGTGAGCGCGCTGGAGCGGCGCTGCCGCTGGCTGCTGCGCGCCTATCCCGCCTGGTACCGGCGCAGACGGGGCGAGGAAATGCTCGGCACCCTGCTGGAGGCCAGCCCGCCCGGCCGGAAATGGCCTTCCTTCCGTGACGCGCGGGCCCTGGTTATCGGGGGTCTGCGGGTCCGCGGCTGGACCTGGTCGCTGTCGATGGTGTGGGTTGCGGCAGGAGCTGTCATCACCGGCTACTACTTCTACGTCACCACCAGCCCCTTCGAATCGGCTGACATTATTGGCACCGGGTTCATCGGGTTCAGCGCAGGTCCTGCGGCCGTGCAGATCACCGCGGTCCTGGCGAGTGTCGCATGGGTGGCTCTCCCTCTCCCGGTGCTGATTGCCGGGTTCATCAGGCTTCGCGGCTGGCGGGCGGCCAACTGGCTCCGCGCGGCCGCGTGGGCAGGTGCGTGGATTGCGGGCGCCGCTCTGTTGTTGCTGGCCCGCGCTTGGGGCGATTCCCCTGAGAACGTGGTGAGCTGGGGAGAGCTGCCAATCTGTGCCGCGTGGCTGGTACTCGGGGCCGTGATGACCTGGATCCTGGCCGTGCCCGGCAGCCATTCGGATGTACCCAGCACCAGCAGCCGAGCCAGCGGCAAAGCGAGCCGACGGCCAGCCGATGCCGGTGATTTTCAAACCTAGAGCCCGTGCCCGCAGCGTGCCCGAAGCAAGGGTCAAAGACGCGACACCACAGTCGCTCCCGTACACACCGCGATGGTCCTGACCTGCATTAGCGCTGGTCCAGCGCACGGCAGTCGTAGCCTTCCAAGCTGGTCATGAGGGTTCGATTCCCTTCGCCCGCTCCAAACCCGAAGGCCCAGCTCAGAACCACTCTCGGCCAGGAACGCTAGAAGATCAGGAAGCCTTGGCATGGCCGCGTGCCCGTTGGCGATCGGGGGAGCGTCTTGTCTGGCCGCCGCGCGGCAACGCACAGCCGATGAGCGGCAGTTTGCTCGTGGGCAACGCTCCTGAAATGCTTCTCTCGTGACCTCCCTCCCAGCGACGTTCGCTGAGGATGTCATCGATCTGCCAGCTCGTGCCCAGTTCGAGGCGTTCCTCGATGAGCACCGCAGTGAACTCAATCGGAGCCTGGACGGGCTGACCGAGGAGCAGGCGCGCCAGTCGCTGGTGCCTTCTCAGACCACATTGCTGGGCCTGGTGAAGCACGCGACCTTCGTTGAGAAGGTCTGGTTTGACGAAGCAGTCACGTGCCGGTCACGTGCTGAGATCGGTATCCCCGCGACCTCGGACGAGTCGTTCATTCTTCGTGACGACGAGACCATCGCCAGCGTTCAGCAAGCACACCTCGAGGCATGCGAGTCATCACGGCGTGCGACGTCATCCCTGGGTCTGGACGACAGGGTCTACGGCTACTGGCGTGGCCCGCTCCCGCTGCGCTGGGTGTACCTCCACGCACTGCGCGAGCTCGCCCAGCACTGCGGGCATGCAGACATCCTGAGGGAGCAGATCCTCAACGGGTAACGCGCCGGGTGTCCGCCCATGCCGTGGTCCGCCCTTTGGACTGTGGCAGATCAGCTGGCGGGCGAGTGTCGCGCATCACCCGACGGAGGACACCCGGTTCAAATGGGCAACTGTCGAAAAGCGCCTTCTTTAGATCACGCACGGCTTCGCCATCAGAGTCGACGTTTAGCCGATCTTGAACGCGGTGACCGTGCCGCCGCCATGGTTGGCGACGTACAGCGTGCGCCCGGCTACCGCCATGGCCACCGGTCCGCTGCCGACGCGGATGGGCGCACCAGGTTTCCCGGTCGCGATGCTGATGGGCGTGACCGTATTACTGCCGTAGTTGGCTGCGTAGAGGATGCCGTCGGCCACGGCCAGCGCGAACGGGCCCGTGCCGACGCGGATGGGCGCACCAGGTTTCCCGGTGGCGATGCTGATGGGCGTGACCGTATTACTGCCGTAGTTGGCTGCGTACAGGATGCCGTCGGCCACGGCCAGCGCATCCGGTTGCTTGCCCGCTGGGATGGGCGCGCCGGGTTTCCCGGTGGCGATCCTTATGGGCGTCACCGTGCTACTGCCCCTGTCGGCGGCATACAGCATTCCGTCCGCCACGGCCAGCGCGTCCGGGTCCCTGCCGACATGGATCGGCGTTCCGTGTTTTCCGGTGGCGATGCTGATGGGCGTCACCGTCCCGCGACCGCGGAGGGAGCCGGTGCAGTACGGAGCGAAGTTGGCCGCGTACAGAACTCCTCGGGCCACGGCCAGCGCTTCCGGACAACGGCCGGCCGAGATCGGTGCGCGCGGCCTGCCGGTGGCGATGCTGATGGGCGTCACCGTATTGCCAAGGTAGTTGGCCACGTACAAGGTGCCCTCGGCCACGACCATCCCGGTCGGTGCGGTGCCAACGGCAATCGGCTTGCCGCGCTTGCCGGTAGCGAGACCGAACGGCGTGACCGTCTGACGGCCGCCGAAATCGGCGTACAGGCTGCCTCCGGCCGCAGCCAGATAATTCGGATAGGCACCGACTGGAATCTGGGTGCCGGCGGGCCCCGCAATGGCGTGCAAGATCAAGGCCACGGCAGCGGCGACCGCGGCAATGCCACCTATGGATCCGCCAGCCCACACCAGCAACCGGCCGCGCCGCGGCAACCGCGGGCTACCGGCGGGCGACCCGGCCGACCCCGTGCTGCCGTCGATCCCGCGCATCTCAGTCCGTCCTGAACGAGCGCCGCCGGCGGACCCGGCCCGTTGCTCACTGACGACAAATTTACCGATATCGCAGGTCTACCGCCATGCCCGCATCACGGTGACCCGCAGCTCGCGGCACTGCCTCTTGGATCGCAGCGCTTCCATGGCGGGCGATCGTCCAAGCGGATCCGCACCACGGCACCTCACCGCGCTGCGTGCTCTAGCGGGGTGTCGCCCCGTACATCGCGAACAGGCCGTAAAGTCTGGCGCCGCGGTTGTACTGGATGGCGCCAACTCCCCAGACCGACGTGCTGCGCGGCACCTCGGCGAGCTGGGTCAGGACCTGATGCGACCCTCCGAACGAGTTGCGAACGCTGGTCCAGGTCGTGCCAGCAGAGGAGGTCAGGTGCCAGAGCCTCGGCTTGGCTCCCGCAGTACTCTGTGCGAGACCCCAGATGCCGCCGCTGCCGTCCGGCACCATGTCGATGAGGGAGAACTCGGCCTTGGCCACTGGCGCGTTCAGGCTTGCCTCGGTCCAGCCGGAACCGGTGAGCTCCGCGGTCAACTCGTTCGTGCCGCCGGCGGAGTTGGTCGCGCTGCCGCCGATCCAGACCTTGCCGCCCCTGCTCGCGAGGATACTGGTCAGGTTAGCCCGGCGGGCAGGCCGCTCGGCTGGACGGCAGTGCTGGCCCACTTGGTGCCGTTCCACTGAACCACGGCAGGCGAGGGGGCAGTCGCTTCGCCCGCGAGCTGCCACGGCACGCCGAGCACAGCCCAGATGTTCGTGTCGCTGATCTCGCTCGCCGCCGTTATCGCGCCACTGCCGGGGACGCTGTAGGTCTTCCACCGCTTCCCGTTGAAGTGAGCAGCGTACGGCGAGAACGCGAGCGTCCTGGACGTCGCGCCGGCCCGGCCGCCGAACACCCAGACATCGCTGCGGCTGATCACTCTGGTCCCGGTGACGAAGACAACGTGACCCGAGCTGGCCCGGGAGCCGGGCAGCACCCCGGCCGACCACTTGTCTCCGTTCAGCCGGATGTAGCCGTCATAGCCGTTGCCCGCTGACTCGTCGCCGAAGGCCCAGACGTTGGTGCTGGACGATGCCCCGATCAGCGGGAAGCCCGTCGCGGAGTAACTATTCCAGTCCTTCTCGATCGAGCTGGGCAGGGCGACACCTCGCCAGGCCTTGCCGGTCCAGTGCCTGATCACTCCGAACGGGCTCGTGCCCTTAGCCGTCTCCTCCTCGCCGAGGGCCCACGCATTGCCGGCGCTGATGGCGTCGATACCAGTCAGCAGCGTTTGCCTGCCCCTGTCGGCTATCGTCCTATACAGGTGCCAGCTAGTGCTGGCGGTGCTAGCTGCCTGCGCCGGAAGGACGCCTGCGGCCAGCGCGAACGTCGCCCCAGTCAGCACGAGCGCAGCCCGACGCGAAGTCAGTTTCACCATGGGGCCCCGTTACCTCGAAGGTGTAAGGATCAGAACGAAAACACCTCGCATCGTGCTATGTCAACAAACTCCGGCCGTATTCGTCGCGGTGTCGGCGGCGACGTGGTTGTCAGCCGCCGCGCAGCGCAGGCCGCCGGAGCAGCGGGACGCTGGTCAGCCACGCAATAAACCCGGTGACGCCGGTGGTCATCGCCGCGACAATGGCCGACGTGGAGGAGGTCGAGGTCGTCGTCGCCCATAACGAGCGCGCGACCCTGCGCGTCGGCGACGTGTTCCTGAAGATCGACGCTGATCAGAGGCGTACCGACGTCGAGGTCGAGGCGATGGCCATGGCGCCGATCCCGACTCCTGAGGTCCTGTGGCGCGAGCCGCCCGTGCTCGCGCTCGCTGTCCTCCCGGGGACGGCACTCGGCCGCCTCGGCGAGCCGTCGACCGCGTCGCCGGCGGCGTGGGCCGCGGCGGGTGCCGCCGCACGGATGCTGCACGACGCGCCGCTGCCGCCATGGCCCGGCCGGAGCATCGACGAGTTGGCATCCCGCCTCGACGGCGAATGCGAGTGGCTCGTCACCAGCGGCGTCCTTCCCGCCGACCTGGTCACGCGCAACCGCCAGCTCGCCGAGACTGCGCTCCGGCCGTGGGCACCGGTGTTCATCCACGGCGACCTGCAGGTCGACCACGTCTTCGTCGACGGTGACGAGGTCACCGGCGTCGTCGACTGGTCCGAGGCGTCCCCTGGCGACGCCCTCTTCGACGTCGCCATCCTCACGCTCGGACACCAGGAGCACCTTGGCGACGTCGTCGCCGGCTACGGCACCGACCTCGACCGCGACCTCATCCGGGCATGGTGGTCGTTGCGATGCCTGACTAACGTCCGCTGGCTGGCCGAGCACGGCTACGGCTCGCCCCAGGAGTTCCCCGAGGTCGCCGTCCTGAAATCCCAGCTGTGAGGCTGGACGAGCCCGACGGCTACGAGCGCCGTTCTGCCTATCGAGCGGGCCATCTCCTGAAGCGCGAAAGCGCGGGTAGCGGCGAAAGGACGCCCAATAACGGGCCGGGACGGCCATGGCGGCGCGCTGGGGCGCAGTGGCGGTCATGGAAGCCACAGCCTGCGGCGCACCATGCGGACCAGCCCGACGCCGAAGAAGACTGATCCCGCCTCCAGGAACAAGACGCCCGCTATCGCGCCGCCCGTGGCGCCGCCGTTCATCAGAACGGGGTGACCCCAGCCGTTCCACCATGGCTGGCGGACGCTGAACGGCTGGCCGAGCGGGACCTGGTCGGGCCAGGTGGTGCTGACAGGCGGGTTTGTCCGCAGGACCCCGTCGGTCCAGGTGCTGCAGCCGAACCGGCCGCACACCAGCTCGTACGACTGCGGCAGGAAAGTCACGGTGCTGCCCGCGCCAGCCAGGTATGCGACCGCGTTAACCTGGTCGGGCAGGATGACCACCGTCAGCAGCGGGCAGATGGCCAGGGCCACCCAGCCGAGCACGCGGATCGCACGGTGGCGCACCGGGATGCGGAACGGGTGAGTTGCCGCCTGCTGGTACGACCTCCCGCTTACCGCCTGCGCCCGAACGGACGGATCGCGTCGCCTCAGCCGGACCGTGTCCGTGATGACCGCGGTCAGCGCCACAGCCGCCACGGCAAGTAGCAGGCTCACGGTGAAGGCGCTGATGACGGACACCGCCCCGGTGCCGCCGGGCCACAGGCTCGTGCCAATGGCGACGAACGCCACCAACGCGACCAGACTGGCGACCAGCGTCCACTCCCAGGCGCGCCGCCGATGCAGCAATTGCACGACGGCGGCGACGCGGGGATCAGTGCCGGGATGCGCACCTTGCTTGCCTGGCGCGGGAGGCACGTCGGCGGGCCCACTCGGCCGCGTCCAGCCGTCATCACCATCGGGATAACCCATAGCACCGGCATACCGCACGACGAGCCGGCCGTCATCAGGCAGAGGCCGACGGTTCGAGCCGTGCCCCGAGATGCCCCTGGTCGTCAGGTCCTCGTCGTTGAGCAGGATGGTCAGCGGGGCGGTATCTGAGGCGGTGTTGTCCAGAAGTTGTCCGGTACTTCGTCGTCACAGCGGAAGCTCTCGCTAACGTCGCGAGAGGCGGGCAACTTCGGCGATGCAGTGCAGGGAGGCAATAGTGATCGACCGGCCTGAATGTGAGATCAGGGCGTCCGAGGCAACGGAAGGCGCGCCGCTGCCAGCGGTGACAGACCGCGCAAGCTGGCAGGGACAGCTCGACGAGCTAGCACTCCGCGAGAAGGCGCATACGCGCGAAGGTGACGCGATCGCGGCGGCCCAGCGCCGGCTCCCGATGGTCGAGATCGATGGCTCGATTCCGGTGACCGGCGAGCGCGGCCGCGTCTCGCTGCTTGAGGTGTTCGAAGGCCGGCGGCAGCTTGTCGCCTACTACCACATGTGGCATGACGGGAAGCCGGCCGAGGATCAGTGCGAGGGGTGCACGTTCTTTAACGGCCAGGTCAGTGAGCTGTCGTACCTGCATGCGCGCGACGTCACCTACGCGACGTTCTCGCAGGGCCCGTACGACGAGTCTGCTGCCTATCGCCGCTTCATGGGTTATGAGATGCCGTGGTACTCGGCGCGGGAGTCGGAGGATGCCCTGCTGGCCGGCCGCTGGTTCGGCATGCTCGTGTCCTACCTCCGCGATGGTGACCGGGTGTTCGAGACGTACTGGATGACCGGTCGCGGCACCGAGGTCATGGCCCCGGCGTATGGAATCCTCGACCGGACGATCTACGGCCGCCAGGAGCCGTTCGAGGACTCGCCAGAAGGCTGGCCGCAGCACTGGGTGAACAACGGCAGCCAGTTCCGCACCAACGGCCGCCCGAGTGCGCAGTGGTCGCGCCTAGCTGCTGGCCGCTCCGACGACCTGACGGCAAGCCCGCCGTCCTGACCTGCGAATCCCCCGATTCTCGGTCGGCTCCGCGACGACGTAACGCCGCACCTCGCCGTACGGCCGCTTCCCGGCGCCAGGCATCCTGTCTGTTACGGCTGGCCAGCACGAGTATTAGAGGGCTGTGATGCGAGTAGGAGTGCCATTCGGCGACCACTGGCCCCCGTGATACTCAAGAGCGTCCACAACAGAGACCAGCGGTGCGTCGATCTTGTTGGAGAAGGCGGTAGCCGCGTTGTAGAAGCCACCGTGAATGTCCACGAAGACAGGCGGCGCCACGCCGTCGGCCGCAGTAGTTATGGCGTAAGTGGGCCAGGTACCGCTGCCGTCTGCCGGGATTCCGCTGTTCACGTGAACGCCGCAGCCGGTGAACACGGCACCAACCGGTCCGGAGATGCGAATCCCGCTGTTGGGTGATCCGGACGTGCCGTCACCCTGGAAGACGCAGCCGGTGCAGTACACCACACTGATCCGATCGGCAACGGCGTTGGAGATCTTGATGCCGTTGTTGCCGTTACGCTGCGTGCTGCAGTTGCTTAGCTGCACCATGCCGAGGTACTGGCCGCACGGAACGTCGATGTAGAAGCCGTTCATCCTGGCCAGGTCGCCACGGCAATGCGACAGCCGCGTGTCGCCGCCGCGGCCAGTAATCGAGATGCCGTTGCCGCCGGTGCTCTGCGTGTGAATGTGCTCAATCGTGGCGTCACCGGCCGAGAGGATTACACCGCCACCCATGGTGGCCTGAACGAGGCCGCGAGTAATCGAGTTGCCTTGCGGTCGTGCGCCAGTTGAGTCAGCGACTTGGTTCACGCCGATGGAGCTCGTGTTAGCGATGCTGGCGACAATGAAGTCATGCAGCGTCCATGCGCCCACGTAGCCGTAGGTAGCTATGCCGTGCATCAGCGTCGAGGGCGGCAGATTGCCGCCATTGACGTTGATGTTGACGATGCCGCCTCTGCTGAGCTTCTTACCGGCCGCGGTCGCATCGACCAGGATCGCAGCAGGCTGGTTCGCGGCGCCTTTGGCCCAGGTGCTGAGTGGCTTGATGGTCGCGCTGCTGTCATTGTCGTTGCCCGCGCCGCCCATCGTGGCCTTCAGCCCATTCGGGCCGACGAACCATATGTCATTGCCGGCAGACACCAACGGTGCGGTCGTCGCGTAGACGCCATACGGAAACTCGACAATGCCGCCGTTCGGGAAGCCCTGCGCCGCCTGGATGGCAGCGTTGATGGCAGTTGTGTCGTCGGTCGTCCCATCGCCCCTTGCTCCGCCGGCGAAAGCGGGGCTTTTGACGTTGCAGATGTAGCCCTTCTGGTGCAGCAGGCCGAGCAAGTCAGCGATGTTCGCGTGATCGGCTTGATGCCTGGCATCGGGGTCTGTCCGGTTGTCGGTCGGAGTTATGTCGTTCACTTCACCTCGCTCGAGCGGGATCGCTATCGCGTACTACTGCCCAGTTACCTGCGCTGCACCCGTTCCCGCGAGGGCCTGCCAGATCTCAGGCATGCCCGCATTCTTCGTGACCGCGAGCTGGACCTCCCGGCCACCCATGTATCCGGTGATGACAATCCAGTCGCGTTGAGCCAGGCGGGACGGTGCCTGGCTGTACCGGACGGATGATTCGCGTCCGGTAAATACGAATTCACGGAGAGCCTGGGGCAGGGAAATCATGAAAGCGTCAGCTCCGACGACCAGCCGCTTGGGGCCTCTCAACCGGATCCACTGCCCGCGAGTGCCCCTGAATCCGCCCGTGCCGAGAATGCTGACGTGGTCAAGGTTCGTCGCGAAGCGCACCGCCGCCTGTATCTCGCCGCGCAGCGGTGCGTTCGTCGTACGTTCGCGGTTTTGCCGCATGAACAAATACAGAATGCCGGCCAGGATAACAAAGGACATCACAACTGGAATCGGATTCATATTTATGTCTTCTACTTCTCGCCCACATTTAAAACTGTTGGCTGACAGACGCATGTTAGCTCGCTTGCGGAGCGATCGCGGATGATGCGGGGCACGAATCTCGCTTCCGTGCGCTCCGCGCCTAGGGCACTATCCAGATTGTGCCGCTGGAGGATCTGCCGGACTGGTTGCCGGCTTGGTGTCTGGACAATCTGGGTGGCGAGCCCGCCGACGTGCTGTTCCAGCTGCAGCAGGTCTCGGTGGTGTTCGGTCTGCGGCTGCCGGGCCCGACGGACGTGGTCGTCAAGGCGCGCATACCCGCCTTATCCCAGTCACAAGTCGGACAACCTGCTGGGTCTAGCCACTAAACGGAGAGAAGCGCTCCGCGTTATTGCCCAACTCCGCCAGACCGGATGACAGCAAACCCTCCCCAGCGCCCGCCGATGGCGAGGCCCAGCTGTCAGCATAGGCGGGATGGCGACGATCGTGGCGTTCCATGCACACCCCGACGACGAGGTGCTCGTGACCGGCGGCACGCTGGCTCGGCTGGCAGCAGACGGGCACCGGGTCGTCATCGTGGTCGCGTGCGATGGCTGGATGGGCGCGCGCACTGAGGCCGGCGCGAGCATGCGGCTGGACGAGCTGCGCGCGAGCGCCGCAATACTTCGCGCCTCGCGGGTGGAGCATCTTGGCTACGCCGACAGCGGCCACGGGCCACTGCTGTTCCCGGACCCGCCAGACCGGCAGCGGTTCGTCCGCGCCAATGTTGACGAGGCCGCCGCGCTCCTGGCTGCAGTGATCCGGGCCGAGCGCGCGGACTTGCTGCTCAGCTACGACGCACGCGGCGGTTACGGGCACCGCGACCACGTCCAGGTGCATGCCGTCGGCGCCAGGGCGGCGGAGCTGACCGGTGTGCGGGTGCTGGAGGCGACGGCGCCACGGGAACTCATCGCGCGGCTGGCCCGCCCGCTGCTGGCGCTGCGCCTGCTCGTCCGTCACGACGCGCCGCTTCTGCGGTCGTCATTCACGCCGCGGACGGACATCACGCACCGGGTGAACGCGCGGCGTTATGCACGCCAGAAGCAAGCAGCTCTGGCGGCGCACCGGTTCACAGGTTCAGCGGAACGGGCGGTCGGCCCAGCTGAAGCGCCTCCTGCTCGCGAGGCCGCCACCGCTGTTCGGTCTGGTTCTCGGCCTTGAGTGGTTCGCCGACCCGGGGGCAGCGAGTCGCGGTAGTCCGATCCGCGACATCCTGCGCCCCGCACCGGCCTAACGGCTTGTGCCACCGGAGGTTCGGGTCGGCCGACTAGCGGCCAAGGCCGAATTGACAAGGTCACACAGCTACCAGTTCGTCGCCGAAGTCAATAACCACCCGTAGCCGACCGCCGACGGCGTCTGCATATCGGCCGAGAACCTCCATGCTGGCTACCTCACCGCGCTCAATCTGCGAGACGCGGCCGACGCTCAGCCCCATCGCCGCGGCCACGTCGCGCTGCGTCAATCCGCGGCTCTTGCGGGCTTGCGCTAGGCGGTGCGCCTTCAGGTCTGACAGCAGCCGGGCCTTCAGCAGCTCGATCTCTGCGCGATCGTCGGCGTCATACAGCTCGTCGTAAAGCTCTTCCCAGCGCATCATCGGCCTCCCGCTCCACCGCTGCTCATCGCTTCGATGTGCTCCGCATACAACTGCTCGGCATGAGGTATCGCCTTGCGGTACCAGCCGCGCCAGTCACCAGCCTTATCGCCAGCCACTAGAACGACAATCTGCTGCCAGGGATCGAAAGCGAAGAGGATCCGGATCTCACTGCGACCAGCTGACCCAGGCCCGCCTCACCTCTCTTATAACCCGGCACGCTGCTGAAGCTGCCACGCCGCCTCGATGGCGTCCTCGATGGCGCCAGCGTCGCCTCGCGCGAGGTCAGCGACAACCATCATGTGCTTGATGTATCGGGTCGGCACGCTGAAGGTCTCCGGAAACTGGCGCAGTATCGAGTCGCGGTAGTCGAAATCAGCTCGGATCACCAGATGGGCGTCGTCTAGCTGGCGCGCAATGAGCCGGCCGTGGTACCGCCACACGGCCAGCCCATCCGCCGCAGTGCGGCGCACGCCAGCCAATTCCGCGGCCAACTCAGCTATCACGCCTATCTCCACCGCAGTAGGCTCCCCGTCCTCACGATGACCAGGTAATCATCCTCTGCTTGCGCGGGTTCGTCGGTACAGGTCCTGCCATGCTTAACCGCATGCTCGGAAGACAGCATCACGTCGTCTTGGACTGCCGCGATCCGGCCGACGTCGCAGCGTTCTACTCGAAGCTGCTAGGGCTGCCGATCACCTACGAAAGCGACGACTGGGTTGTGGTCGCCCCCAGCAGCACCTCGTCCGGCCTGGCATTCCAGCTATCGCCTGATCATGAGCCACCGACGTGGCCGGATCCCGCCGTTCCCCAGCAGTTCCATCTGGACATCATGGTGGAAGATGTCACTGCCGCCGGACCGGCCGTCCTCGCCCTGGGCGCGACCAAGCTCGATGGCGAGAATGTCTACGCAGACCCGGCTGGTCATCCGTTCTGCCTGATTCCCCGGCCCGGATGGGCGCCGCCGATACCGGCCGGGTAGCTCCGGGTTCATCAGGACAACGACTGGGCAGTTTCGGAGAAGCCGCTGCAGCGGCGGCTCCCTAGCATGAGGGTCGTCCCATCAGCACTCCTAGGGCAGGAACCCGCCATGAAGGACACGGAGAAGCCGGCCAAGACCACCAGCAAGGCCAACCGATTCACCGACGAGGAACGAGCCGCGATGAGGGAGCGCGGCCAGGAGCTGAAAGCAGCCGCACGGCGCGGCCCGCGCGCGAGCAAGGCCGACGGCGAGAGCGACCTGCTCGCGAAGATCGCTGAGATGCCGGAGTCAGATCGCGCCATGGCCGAGCGGCTTCATGCCATCATCCAGGCCAGCACGCCCGACCTCTCGCCAACGACCTGGTACGGCATGCCCGCGTACGCCAAGGACGGCAAGGTGGTCTGCTTCTTCCAGAGTTCGCAGAAGTTCAAGACCAGGTACGCGACGCTTGGCTTCAGCGACAAGGCGAACCTCGACGAGGGCGCCATGTGGCCGGTCTACTACGCGCTCACGGAGATCACCGCAGCCGACGAGGCGAAGATCGCCGCGCTCGTGGAGAAGGCCGTGAGCTGAGGACTAGGTAAGTCGCTGTCCGCAATGCCGGAATGGAGCAACCATGGCTGAGCCTCAGCCCCGTATCGACTTCGCCAACCTCCCCACGCCCGCCGAGGGCATTCTGGTGACGATGTTCATCACTGTCCGCAAGGTCGCGCGGTCCCGCGACTTCTACTCTCGCGTCCTGGGCGGCACCGTCGTACTGGACGAGAACCCGTGCATCGTCAGGCTGTCCAACTCGTGGATCATCATGAACCCCGGCGGGCCGCCCACGCCCGACAAGCCAGACATCTCGGTGGTTGACTACGAGCCCGGCAATACGACCTCGATCTTCCTCAATCTGCGGGTTGCTGACATCCAGGCCTGCTATGAGGAGTGGAAGGCGAAGGGCGCCGAGTTCGTGACGGCGCCGATCGACCGCGGAGCGGAGACCCGCTGCTACATGCGCGATCCGGACGGATACCTCATCGAGGTCGGCCAGTCCACCGGCCTGCTGCACGGCGAGCTTGCCGCGAAGCGCCCCGAAGATCTCCCCGGCTGAGCCTGGCACCCAGGATGGCTGAGCATCAGACGAGCAAGTGGATCCCTGAGGGCGAGCCCGTCGCCATCGAGTTGCGGCTGGCGGTTCGCGCTGGTGACGTCGAGGCGATCCGGCGATTGCTGCGCGATGATCCGGACCTGGCCTCGGCCCGGCTTGGCGGCCGGGGCGGCGGCAGCGAGACGGGGCTGCATGTCGTCGCCGGGTGGCCCGGCTACTACCCCAACGGCCCGGAGATCGCCCGTCTCCTGATCGACGCGGGCGCCGACCCTGACGCGCTGACGACCAGCCATGGTTCAGAACCCGGTCCCGGGTCAGAGACACCGCTCCACTATGCAGCAAGCAACGACGACGTGGACGTGGCTGAAGCCCTGATCGACGGCGGAGCGGATATCGAGGTGGCTGACGGTTCGATCGGCACGCCGCTGGATAACGCCGTTGGTTATGGCTGCTGGAATGTCGCCCGCTTGCTGGTGGCGCGCGGCGCACGAGTTGACAAGGCCTGGCATGCGGCCGCTCTGGGCATGCTTGGCCGCCTCGAAGAGCTACTCGCAGGCAACCCGTCAGCCGAGGATGTGTCGCAGGCGTTCTGGCATGCCTGCGCAGCCGGCCAGCGGCGCGCCGCCGAGTATCTGCTGTCCCGCGGCGCTGAACTCAGCTGGGAGCCTGAGTACGCCCAGGGCACGCCGCTTGATGCCGCCAGCGGACTGAGCACCCGGCAGGAGAACGTCATCACCTGGCTGCGTGACCTGGGCGCCCCGTCCGCCAGCTCCGATTAACTCACCAAGCCAGAGCGGCACAATTGACCGCAACATCTAGCTCAGAGGTTGTTCGGCCGGCCGCGCACAGCGACAACCTCCACGAGTCCTTCAGTGCCCCTGAAATCCTCCGGATTAGCGGTGTAAAGAGGCAGGTCGTTACTGCTCGCTGTCGCAGCGATCATCAGATCCGATGCACGCGAACGCGGCTGACGCCCTGCCATCCGAACCGCCGCGCAAATCTGGCCGTACAGTCGGGCCGCGTTTTGGTCATACGGGATCGCGTCGAACGTCGACTCAGCGTGCTGCAACACCGCTACCCGTCTCGCGCGCTTTACTGGATCGTCAGTCGCATGCGGGCCATAGGAGAGTTCGCCGAGCGTGATAGCCGTTATCAGCATCCTGTCAGGCAGCTCAGCCGGATCGTAGAGCTTCAGCGCCGCGATGATGCTGGTGTCGACGACTCCGAGATCGTGACCTGTCACTGATCAGTGCTTTCGTATGGGTCGCCCACGTCCTGGCTCACGGTCTTATCAAGGTCGGCGCGCAGGTCGTTAATGTCGATCGTCGGAGCGGCCGCGAAGATCGCGAGTACCTCCTCCTTGGGAACTGCCTGGCGCCTGCGGATCGGAATCATCCTCGCGAGCGGCTCACCGTTAAGCGTGAGCGTGTACGTACGCCCCTGCCTGAGGCCCCGCGTGATCGAGCCAGAGTCCGCCACGAACTGACGGACACTGATATCAGTTGGTTGCTCAACTGCCATAACACAAGCATACCCGCGGCGTACCACGTCGTACCACGGGAGCCGCATAGGCGCCAGGCAGGACGCTCGCGCGAGCTGGCCGTTACTAGTCAGCTGGTGAAGAGGCAAGCGCGTCCTGTGCTTCGCGCGCGGCCGGGCCACCTGCGGCGGCGACAGCCTGCAGGGCCCGCCCGCAGGCCTCGTCGCGGGCGTTGTGTGCACTGATGTCGATATCGGGAACGACGCCTGTGCCTTCCCAGTTGCCGCCCGTTCTCGGACTGACCGCCTCAGCGACCGAGATGGTCGCCTCCAGATGGGGATGCAGCACGAACCCCTCGCGCGCGTTCGCGCCGCCGCGAGAGCGCTCGCCGACGAGGCATGCCCGGCCCAGCTCCTGGAGGTCGAAGCTCAGCTGCTCAGCTCCGGAGAACGTCGCGGTGCTCGTCAGCACGTAGACCGGCTTGGCTCGCCCGAAGCGCCGTCCGGGCACATGAGGCAGCGTCCACCACTGCGTACGCGGCTCCCCTGGCGCTCGAGCAGCCCGGTCAGCTCGACCGGCTCGTGGTCCCATAGGTAGCTGACCAGGAATGCGACCATTCCGGGCTCGCCACCGAGGCAGCGGCGCAGGTCGATGATGAGAGCATCGGTGCTCGCCAGCAGGCTCATCGCGGCGGTAACTGAGTCCGCGCAGATCGCGGCCGGGAACAGGACCGGCTGCAGGTCCAGGTAGCCGACATTGCCCGCGAGCCGCTGCGCGCAGGCGACTCCGCCGCAGGCCTGGTCCGCCCAGCGGGTCATCGCGGCGAATTCCTCGCTGTCATCGCCTGGCGGCCGTGGCGCGAGCACGTCCTCGTGGAAAACGAGCCGCAGGTGCTTGTCGCCGTTGACGGACTGCAGGTCCGCGGTCACCACTGCCGCGAGCGATGCTTCCTCGGCCGGATAGCGTCCCTGCCTCAGTCCGTCCGCCAGGACACCGGAGATCGTGGCTGCCACATCGGGGAAGAGATAGCGGGTCTCGACGAGGTCGCGCAGGCGTGTGATCAGGCCTGCCAGTTCTGAATCAATCATGAGTTAAGAAAAGCATACACTTGACTTATCGTCAAGGATAATTAACGCTTATTTCCATGACTGAGGACACCGGCGACGTCACCCTGGTCTCGACGCCCGAGCAGTTCAAGGCACTGGGCCATCCGATGCGTCACCGGCTGCTATTCGCCCTCGGCCACGGCGATGCGACGATCAGCCAGCTTGCCGCCGCGCTCGCGACCAACAAGGGCAACGTCTCCCATCACCTGAGAGTGCTCGCGGACGCTGGCCTGGTCGAGCAGGCGGGCACCCGGACGGTGCGCGGCGGTACCGAGCAGTACTACCGGCGGGTGTCCCGCGCCCTGAGCTACAACGATGCGGCCACGACCGAGACGGCGTTCCGAGCCCTCGCCGCTGATATCGCCGCCGCTGAACCCGACCCGTTCCTCGTGCTGCGCTACATCCGGCTCAGTCCTGGCCGGGCGGCAGAGCTGCTGGCTACCCTCCACGGCATCGCCGACCAGCCAGAGGAGGAGCACGCAACCGAGCAGAACCGGTACGGCCTCCTGCTCGGTCTCTTCCAGCCGGCGCAAGCACCGCCCGCAGAAGGGCCGCGAGCCTAGCTTTCGGCCGGCTTGCGCCACAGCAGGGAATAGCGCCAGAAGACCAGCCGCCGCACCTTCGCGCCCGGCAGCAGGGCGGAAGCTTGCCGGCGGACCTCGCGCGTGGTCAGCGTCCCGTCAAGGACGGGCATGATCGCGTGGCTGGCTTCGATCGCACACCAGCGGCCGCCGACCGTCGCCCGGAGGATGGCGAAGGCAGCTCCGAGGAGCCGCTCACCCACCGCCCCGCACACTTCAGCGGGCAACTCGCGCGGCAGGTCAATCCGCGGCAGCGCTACGACGGCCAGGACGCCACCCGGTCGCAACGCTCGAGCCAGGCGCGGCAAGGCCTCGTCCAGCTGCATGTGGTGCAAGGCGGTGTTGGAGACGATCGCGTCGTAGTGAGCAGCTGGCAGCGGCTCACGCAGGACGTCAGCCAGGAGGCAGGTGACGTTCGGCGGTGCCACCAGCCTGGCCTGGTCGATCATGGCAGGCGACCGGTCGAGGGCATCGACGTGTTCTGCGCGGGTGGCGAGTACAGCCGCGAACAGCCCGGCTCCGCACCCGACATCCAGCACCCGGCGGCATGGCCGCGGCAGCTGCCGCATGAGCAGCTGCTCGTAGTAAGCGTTGTGATCCCAGCCCAGCGCGCCCATCGCTCCCGAACCTCACAGCGGCTGCCTGATCGCCTTGGTAGGTTAGCTCCCCCGGCGAAAGTGGGTAACCGTGAAGGCGCTCGTATTCCGCCACAATCTCGCCCGTGAGGCTGCCTCGACAATCGCCGGGCGACTCGATCAGCGCGCCTTTGTCTCCCGCGTGGCGCCGGTTCGCATTGAGGATGTGGCCGAGCTTCCGCTGCCCGCCGAGGACTGGGTGCGGGTGGACACGACCTTCTCGGGCCTGTGCGGCTCCGACGTGAAGCAGATCCTCCTCAACGGCGCCCGCGACAATCCGCTGACGGCGCTGGTGTCGTTCCCGCACGTGCTCGGCCACGAGGTCGTCGGGCGCCGGACGGACACCGGCGAGCGTGTCGTGCTGAACCCGTGGCTGTCGTGCGGGCCCCGCGGGATCGACCCGCCGTGCGTGGCATGCAAGGAGGGCCGCTACACCTGGTGCCGGAACTTCCGCTCCGGTGACCTGCCTGTCGCGATCCACATCGGGAACTGCGCCGCAGCGGCCGGGGCCCACGCCGAGCGGTTCGCGGCGCATACCTCGCAGCTGTTCACCATCCCCGATGGCGTCTCCGACGAGGCGGCCGTGCTGGCCGACCCGGTGAGCGTCTCGCTGCGCTCGATCCTGCTCGCGCCGCCGCCGCAGGACCAGCCCGTGCTGGTTTACGGTTCGGGCACGCTCGCCTTCGCGGCGATCGCGCTGCTCCGCCACCTCTACCCCGCCACTGAGGTGTGGGCAGCAACCCGGTCCGGTAAGCGGGCGGAGCTGGCGACCCGGCTCGGCGCGCACGCGGTGCTGCCCTCCTCCCCCGACGAGCTCGTCGCGCAGGTCGCCGGGCGCCTCGGCACGACACCTCTCGAGCCGTGGAGCAAGAGCGACTGGCTGCAGGATGGCCCGGCCGTCGTCTACGACACGATTGGCTCCACCGAGACCGTCGAGACCTCGCTCCGGCTGCTCGCCACGGGCGGCACGCTCGTCGTCTCCGGGGTCGAGCCGCCGAAGCGCTTCGAGTGGACTCCGCTCTACTTCAAGGAGCTGCACGTCGTCGGCTCGAACGGCTTCGGCATCGAGGAGGTGGGCGGCGTGGCCAAGCATGCGATGGAGCACTATTTCGACTTCATCGCAGCCGGCCTCGACCTGACGCCGGTCATCACTCACCGCTTCCCGCTCGAGCGCTGGGACGAGGCAGTGCTGACGCTGAAGAACGCCAGGCGCACGGGAGCCGTCAAGGTGCTGCTCGAGCCAACCCGCGGTTAACCCCTCAACCGCGACCAGGGCGGGAACGGCTGCGCCCTCATCGCGGCGCGTAATCCGGCCTCGCGAACGGCCAGCTCTCGGCTAGCCAACCGCAGACCAGGTCATACAGCGGCTTGTCCAGCTCGGCCCTGTCGGCCCGCACCCAGGAGCGCACGTCGATGTCGTAACCCTCGCGCCGGGCTGGATAGATGTACAGGCAGCCGATGACATCGCCCGAGGCCGGGTCGAGCACGGTGTAGGTGAACCCGGTGCGGTTGCCGAAGTCGCGCGCGTGCCTGGTCAGGTCGGCAGCGTTCTGCTCCGGCGACATCGTCTCGGGCGGCCAGGTCCGGCAGGCGAAGCCCGGCGTCTGCCTGATGTGCCGGACGCTGCTCGTCCAGGCCGCGTGATCTGCCTCGTTGTGCTCCACCCCGAGTGGCTCCAGCACGAACAGCTCGGTTCGCAGTCCGGCGGGGACCGCAAAGTCAGCCGGGACCAGCGGCGTTGGCGTCATCGGTTGCCCATGGCAAGCGCGCTCGGCCCTGCGGTCCGCTGCACCTCTTTGGTCAGCGGAAGCCGCAATACCGGTGCCCGATTGTCTGCTAGCGCAGAGATGACCACGGGGGTGACATCATGGCCGTAACCGAATGCCGGCGTGCGGCCGTGCCGCGCTCGTGAGACCTGGCAATGCTGGCCGGCTCCGGACTGCGGAAGACAGCAGTGCGCATGCCAAGTCCGTGACACTGACCATCCGCGGCTCGCTGGGCCGGCAGCCCCGTCACGAGCCTGATCGGCGTTCATCGGCTACGGACGTGAACCCCGCGCGCGGGCTTGTCAGGGAGCTAGCCACCTCCAGGCCGGGCAGTACGCGCTCGAAGTCCAGGTCGCCGACGCTGACCCGCAGGGAAGTACGTCGCCAACACGCTGATCGCACGCATCCGACGGCGGCAACACGGCGTGACGCTGAGCGCCCAGCACAGCGTGCCGGTGCAGGTCCGCTTGATGGCGCTGCGCTGGACAACGGGACCGGCAATGTCTGCGCCAACTTCGGGCCCGCTGATGACGCGATCCCGGTGCTGAGCGACGCCGTACAGGGTCGCCCCGTGATATCGTCCCTTCCGGTCGAGGCACTCAGGTCGTCTACGGCGACACCGCGCGCGGCGGATGGCCGACCTGGCGGGATCTGGCCGGGCTGGCCAGGCCAGTCGCCCGCTTTACCACTGCACGGCTTCGAGGGTCAGCTTCGAGTCACCGAGGCGCGCGATGCGGCCGTGGCGGCAACGGGCTATTTCGTCCTGACCGGCGGCCCGACGTGCGGAGCCACCCAGTCCAGCACCTTCGCGCCGGTACTCGACCTCGGTGACGACCGAGTACCGTCCGGGCACCTGGCACCCGATCTGCATCTCGAACCCCGCCGGTGAAGGCTCGATCGGCGACACGCTCACTGACACCTATGTCGCAGGCCGCAGCAACGCCGCGACCGACTACGGCGCTGCCTGGGGACGGACTACTTCCTGCCGAGCGCCTAACCGGTCGCTGGACGAAATGTCTTCGGCAACCAGGCTGAAGCTGGGGAACTTGTTTGCACGATCCGGCGGCGGGCCAGGGCGACCCTGCGGGGCGGGCCGTAGCAGCCTGAAGTCACACGGACGGATCCTCGCCCGGCTGATGCCGATGTCGGCCAGACGCTGTTCCGCACGGTGGTCCTTCACTCTGGCTGGTAACGATCCGAGCTGCGACCCGGCAGACCGATGGTTTCCTGAACTGTCGCCAGCGGTAACCGTCCGGTGGCAGCTCCATGCCTCGCTCGCCGAGCCAGGCAGCAGTTCCCGGTTGGCTGTACGCAGTACCGCGTGGACGGGCTGGCGAGAACTGGCCTTCCTGGAGCCCGAACCGCGAACTGGGTCGCTAGTCGGGCCGTTCGGCGGACCGAACCGGAATACCTGGCGGAAGATCGGCGTGCAGATACGTCTGACGGCGGCCGCACCTGGCAGCCGCTGAGACTGCATCGACGTGGCCGGGACTGGCCCTGACGCTTCCGCGAGCCTGTCGCCGGCAACGTCTCGCTGCGATCCACGGTGGTCAGCGATCGGCGGCGACAGCGCTGATCGGGCCTACTGCTGGGTGTGGCGTGGGCAGACGCCCATTGACTAGCCGCGCGTGTCGCCGCCGAAGCGCTCGTCGACCTGCTGGGCCGCGAGGCCGAAGTCGGCCAGCGAGTACCGGTGCGCCGGCCTGCTATCACCGCTTGCGGCCTCGGCATGCAGTGCCCTGATCGCGTCCGCGGCCGCGCCGCTGTAGTCGAGGCCGAAATGCTCATACACCGATTCCACCGTGCCGACCGGGTCCGCGGTGAAGTCGGCGTAGTCGACGTCCAGGAACTGAGCCGGGCTGTACCTCGATCTCGCTGCCGCGAAGGTCTCCAGCCCGCGGGCCCACAGCTCGAGCTGGCTCGCGCCGATGACGTCGCCGCGGAACGCGTTCGACCAGCCCTCGGTCGCGTGCGCCGCGAGTGAGCACATCGATCCGATCACCGCTCGCGGCTCGCGGTGGGTCTGGATGATCAGGGCGTCCGGATAAACCTCAAGGATCGCGTCCAGCGAGAACAGGTGGCTGGGGTTCTTCAGCACCCACCGGCGGCCGGGGTCGTTCAGGCCGATGAGCTGCAGATTCTGCCGGTGCCTGCGGAACGGGCCGGTCCAGTCCTGATCTTGCAGCCACGCCGAGTAGGTCGGCAGGTGAGCCAGGCACTCATACGACACCGACCGCAGGGTCTGCCGCAGCAGCTGCCAGCACTCCTCAACCGTGTCAGCGGCGATGTAGTGCACGCCCATGAACTCCGGATGCTCCACGTGATGCCGCTGGTACCCGGCCTGGATGTGCTGGAAGACGGGGTTGTCCGCCCAGGTGTCCCGCGGTGGCCGCGCCTGCGGCATCTCCGCCAGCCAGAGTTCCAGTCCCTGATGCTCCGGATCAGCGGTCAGCATCCGGTGCAGTGCCGTCGTCCCGCTCCGCGGCAGGCCCGTGACGAAGATCGGCCGGCCGATGCTGACGTCCGCATGCTCCGGGTGCGCGGCCCGGCCTGCGTTCGCGAGCAGCCGCGCCGCGAGCGCGCCGCGCAGTCCGACCCGCGCGACCTTCTGGCCGAGCGGGGTCAGGTCGGCGTCGCGGGCATAGGACTCCAGGATCACCGCCAGGCCGTCGGTGTAGTCGTCGGCACCGAAGTCGGTCAGCCCGGTCAGCCGCGTCGCGGACTCGTGCAGGTCCTCGACGGTCCCGACGCTGTCGCGCGCTGAAGTCGTCATCGGCGCCTCAGTGGTGATACTCGCCGCAGTTGACGTCGAGGCACTGGCCGGTGATCGCCCGCGCCAGCGGCGACGCGAGGAAGAGCACCGCATCCGCGATCTCATCCGGCTCGGGAAGCCGGCCGAGGTCGATGTTCGCCGCCGTCTCGGCGTAGATCTGGTCGGCGTCGACGCCGCGCTTGTGGGCCAGGTAACTGAAGTACCACTTCAGCGACTCGCCCCAGATGTGGCCGGGCGCGACCGAGTTGACGCGGATGCCCTGCGGCCCGAGCTCGGTGGCCAGGCTCTGCGCCATCGCCAGCAGCGACGCCTTCGCCATCTTGTACGGGCCCATCGTGCGCTGGGAGAACCTGACGACCATCGAGTTGACCATTACGACTGCGCCGTTGCCGGCGGCAAGCGCGGGGATGAACATCCGCGTCATCCGGAGCGCGGATATCACGTTGTTGCTGAAGCCCGCCTGGACGGCATCCAGGTCGACCTTGCCCAGGTCGGCAATCGGCGGCATCACCAGCGCGTTATGCACCAGCGCATCGACCTTGCCGAACTCCGCGACCGCCGCCTCGGCCAGGTGCTCGGCGTCGGCCTCGACCGTCATGTCAGTCGGCACGACCAGCGCACGGCGGCCGAGTTCCTTGATCTCGGCCGCCACTTCCTCCAGCCGGGATGCGGTGCGGGCGGCCAGCACCACGTCGGCCCCGGCGGCCGCGCCGCGGACAGCGATCTGGCGGCCGAGATCCGGGCCGACCCCGGAGACGACGAGCACCTTGTCCTGCAGGTACATCAGCGTGGTTCCTCTCCGCTAGCCCAGCATCCGGTTGGCGACCGCGGCCTGGCGGGCAGCGATCCGCGCGCGGTACTCCTCCGGCGTGATCCGCGCCTGCTCGTAGTACGGCAGCAGCTCGGACAGCTGCGCGAGCCGGCACCACCTCCGCGCGCGGCCCGTCTGCCGCGCCCAGGTCCCTGGTGAGCCGCTGCCAGCGGATCTGCACGTAGCCGCGGGTTCGCCCGGTCAGCTCCAGCCAGTTCGCGATCCCCGGATCGTGCTCGGTGATCACGAACCGGAGCATGCCGTCGGGATCAGCGCGGGCCTGGTCGGCGGTCAGGCTGGTCTGGTGGCTGATGTAGTCCAGCGAGATGTACCACATGCTGCCGAGCTGGATGCCCTGGTACGGCGCGACATCCTTGCTGGCCGCCGGCACGGTGACGATCATGGCCTGATCCGGGGCGAGGTCGAAATGCCCCGCCGAGGAGAACTGGGTCGGCCAGCCCGCCCGGCGTCCGCCGCGGCGGCGTGATCGTGTTGACCGGCTCCTTCAGGTAGAACCACTCGGGAAACGCCAGGAACGTCCGGATGCGCGAGAGCAGGATCTTGCCCGCGACTGCGTACCGCTTGGCCAGCAGCGCCTCGTCCGGCGGCTCCGGCGCGGCACCGATCTTGTCCGCGCGCTGAATCCGTAGCGTGCCGCGCCGCTCGCTGGCCCAGTCGCTGTACACCTCCCGGACCGCGAGCATCGCCGAGCCCGGCGCCAGCGTGACGTAGTTGGCCGCGGCTCCCGGCTTCGGCGGGCCGAACCGTACCTCGAACGAGCCATCCGCGGCGATATCGAGATTGCGGTCGTCGAACGCGGTCAGGCTGTCCGGAACCTCGGCCGGCGAGTAGTCGCCGTTCAGCACCTGGAAGCTGAGGTCGGTGGTCGTCCCGCGCTGCCCGGTGACGATGTACTGGGCGTCATCGCGCAGGTAAGCGTGCAGATAGAGAGTGTCCGGGTTGTCGAGCCCCATCTTGGTGTAGGGGCCGGTGGACTGGACGAAGTACGGGAAGTCGCGCTGGTAGGCCCATGCCAGGTGCAGCGACGCCTGGATGCTGCCGGCCAGGTAGTCGTACCCCTCGGCGAGATCCTGGCCGGTCTTGACGTGCGGCGCGGTGACGATCAGCTTCTCGGCCTCGGCCAGCGCCTCCGCGAACGGCTGGGTGAGCACGGCAACCCTTCCTGGCTGGCTGGACCGACTCAAGGTAGAACACGTTCTAAAACGGCGTCAATGACTCCCGGCTCAGCCGGCCTTTTCCGGCGCCCACATGTTGTCGATGATGCGCAGCGAGGGAGTGTCGTCCAGGGAGCTCATGGTCTCGTAGACGCGCTGGTAGCCCGTGTGCGAGATCCGCCATGTGCCATCGGCGCCCCGCTCGTACGAGTCCTCGTAGAACGCGGCCCCCTTGATCAGGACACGGTGCTCCGTGGCGATGACAGTGTCCTCGAACGACCACGTTCCCGTCGCCCTATCGCCCTGGACTGTGATCTCAGGCTGGCCGCACCGGTGCATGGTGATGATCTCGGGACCGAGATTCTTCCGCAGGTAGCTGACGATCTCGTCGCGGCCGTTCAGGTTGAGCGGGCGGCCGACCGCGTGCGTGCCATAAGCGGCGCTCGCGTCGGCTGTGAAGACGTCCTCGATCTCATCCCAGAGCTTGAGGTCAACGCAGCGCAGGTAGCGGTACTTCACCTGGCGGATCTCTTCGAGCGCGACTAGGTCCATGTCATCCAGCCTTCAGATCTGATTGACTTCCAACAAGAACATGTTCTACTCCGCCCGGTCAACCCGTGGCCGGGACCTGCCCCGACGCGCCAGCCGGAGGTAACGTGCGCTTCTGCTACGCCGAGTCGATGACCGACCCGTCCTTTTACGCTCCGCTCGCACGGGCGGCCGAGGACGCCGGGTACGACTCGATGGTGATCCCGGACAGCATCTGCTATCCGGAGACCTCGCAGAGCGTCTATCCGTTCAACCCGGACGGCACCCGCGAGTTCCTTGAGGACAAGCCGTTCCTGGAGCCGTTCTCGCTGATCCCGGCGCTCGGTGCGGTGACCGAACGGCTCCGGTTCATCACGTTCGTGCTCAAGCTCCCGGTCCGCCATCCGGTGCTCGTCGCCAAGCAGGCGACCTCGACGGCCGTGCTCACGAACAACCGGCTGGTCCTGGGCGTCGGGACGAGCCCGTGGCGGGAGGACTACGAGGTGCTCGGCGTGCCGTGGCAACGGCGCGGTCAGCGAATGGACGAAGAACTGGCCATTCTGCGCGGGCTGTCGGCGGGCGGGTTCTTCGAGTTCCACGGCGAGGTCTTCGACATCCCGTCGATCAAGCTCGCGCCGGTGCCGTCTGAGCCGATTCCGGTACTGATCGGCGGCCACGGCGAGGCGGCGCTGCAGCGGGCCGCGGCGGCCGGGGACGGCTGGCTGCACGGCGGCGGCAAGCCATCTGATCTTCCCGGGCTGCTGACGCGGCTGGCTGAGCTGCGAGCCGAGTACGGCACCGCCGGCCGCCCGTTCGAGGTGCTCGTGATCTCGGCCGATGCCTACTCCGTGGACGGGATCAGGCGGCTGGAAGAGCAGGGCGTGACTGAGGTGATCGTCGGTTTCCGCTGGCCGTACCACGCCGGACCGGACACTGAGGCGCTGCAGCCCAAGCTGGACAGCCTGCGCCGGTACGCGGACGACGTCATCGCCAAGGCCCGCTAGCTCTGGATGTAAATCTGGCGTCCGCATAAGACGCCAGGTCTTCCTCGGGATGTCCGGCGCGCGGCACGATGGCTGTCATGCACCCAGAGCCAGTCAACCTCGCCGCCGCGCTCCGCTCCTTCGACGACATCTACAGCCCCCGGATCGTCACCCGGATGAACGACTACGACGTGCGCATCGCCCACGCCAAGGGCGAGCACGTCTGGCACGTGCACGCCGACACCGACGAGTTCTTCCTGGTACTCGACGGCCAGTTCGACATCGCACTCAGGGACGCGGACGGCAGCGAGCGGACGGTCAGCCTGCGCCAGGGCGACGTGTTCGTCGTGCCGAAGGGCACACAGCACAAGCCGTCCTCCGCCGGCGGCTCGATCCTCATGTTCGAGCCGTCGCAGACGCTGAGCACGGGTGACTGGCACGAGGGCGAGATCCCCGGTCACGTGCACAGCACCACCGGCGAAGCGCTGTAGGCCGCCGCGGCCCGGTCTCGAGACCCTTCGGCAGGGCAACCGGGCTCGCGGCCCTATAAGCGCAGCTCGGCTGCCAGCTCGGTCACGACCTCCCGCGGCAGTCCGTGCGTCTGGAACAGGAACTCGAAGTCGTCCTCGCTCAGCCGCCCGGACGGGTACAGCCGCGGCAGCAGCGACCGGCCGCGCCGCAGCAGCTCGCCGAACTTCCGCTCCTCCGAGAGGAGCACCTCCCGTACGGTCGACTGCCCGACCTCCAGGCCGAACCGGCCGGCCGTATCCGCCACCAGCTCGCCCGGCAGCTGTGCCAGCGACAGCGAGGCATCGCCACCCCGCCGCAGCGCCGTCAGCGACCGCCGCAGCAGCCGCCGGAGCACGTAGCCACGGCCGGTATTGGACGGCCGGACGCCGTCGCCGATCACCACGATCGAGGAGCGCAGGTGGTCGGCGAGTATGCGCATCGAGCGCGGGTCCGGCTGCCACAAACCGGACAGCGCCGACACCCACGGCGCGAACAGGTCAGTCTCGAACACCGATCCCGCGCCCTGGCAGACCATCAGCAGCCGCTCCAGGCCCATGCCGGTGTCCACGCTCGGCTGCGGCAGCGGCGCCAGGCTGCCGTCGGGACGCCGCTGGTAGCGCATGGTGACGTGATTCCACACCTCAACCCAGCGGGGATCCGTACCTGGACTGCCGGCCGGCGGGCCTTCCCCGGTCCACGCGAAGATCTCGGAGTCGGGCCCGCACGGCCCGGCCGGCCCGTTGGACCACCAGTTGTCCTCGGGGCCCAGCAGCTCAACTGGCAGCCCGACCTCGGTCCAGGTCTCTAGCGCCTCGGTATCGGGCCCGACCCGGTCGTCCCCGCCGAACACGGTCGCATACAGCATCTCCGGCTTCAGCCCGAAGTGATCGCAGAGCAGCTCCAGGCCCCAGCGCAGGCTCTGCGGCCCGCCGTAGTCGCCCAGCGACCAGGAACCGAGCATCTGGAACACGGTCAGGTGCGAGGTATCGCCGACCTCTTCCAGGTCGGTGGTCCGCAGGCAGCGCTGGATGCCGGTCAGCCGCCGCCCGAGCGGATGCGGCTGGCCGCCCGCCAGGTACGGCGTCAGCGGGTGCATTCCGGCCGAGGTGAACAGGACCGGGTCGCCCGGCGGCGGCAGCAGCGTGCTGCCGGGGAGCAGCCGGTGCCCGCGATTGGTGAAGAACTCAAGGAAGACCGAGACGGTCTCGGTGGTGTCCATGTCAGGTGCGCCTCTCGGGTTCAGGGCGCCGGGAAGCAGGCCACCGGCACTGCCATCGAGCAGGCAGAGCGATCATGAGCGCCGGCGGGCCGTTCCCGGTCGCCGGCGAGTGGGAAGAAATCAGGCAGCGGCAACCGGCGAGCGGGTAGCTCGCGCGGCCGCGCTGGTGCGCACCTCGAGGGGGCGCTGGCAGCTGATCTTCACGTCAGTCACTTTAGCCGGGACACCGATGACGAGCACACTGCATTTCTTTCCGGGAACGGCGGCGGCCCAGCCCAGTCACGCCCGCCACCTGCGGCCGTCTAGGGCCGGTCAAAAACAGCTAAAGCCAGGCCCTCCGTCACCCCTGGGTACGTGTCGGCTCGCGGGCTACTGGCGACTCCTACTAGCGGCAGTGCTGGCTAACCGAAGGGATCGAAGACGATGAAGCCGCTCCTGGTCGGCGCCCTGGCCGTGACCGGCCTGATGGCGTGCGCGTGCTCGAACTCTCCCACGGCAGCCGTGCCGGTGAGAACCGTCACCATCACGACGCGGCCGTCCGTCAGCCACTCACCGGCGACGCCCACGCCTACTCCCCCGACGAGCTCGCCAGCCGCGGCGGCCTGCCAGACCACGAACCTCAGCGGCTCCGTAGGAGGAAGTCCCCAGGGCACGCCAAGGGCACTCATGCTGATCATCGTGTTCAGGAACCTGAAGACCGTCCCGTGCACCCTGAACGGCTACCCCAGTGTCGCCCAGGCTTCCGGCACGCCGCTCGCCGACATCGGTCAGCCGTCAGCGGAAGACCCGCGGACACCTCCGACGCTGGTGACCCTGCCGCCGGGCGGTTTCGCGAGTGCTCAGCTGAAGATCGCTTACGCCGACAACTACCTGGCCGCTTCGTGCAAGCAGGTCAAGGCCACCTGGCTGCGGGTAATCCCGCCCAAGGAGAAGACTCCGCTCAACATCTCGTTCGGCACTACGGCCTGCCAGGGGAAAGCAAAGCTGATGACGGTGACCAGCGTCGTACAGGGCAGTGCTGGCTAATAGGGGCCAGCCAATCGGGAGCTCAACTGTGACGCTTCTGGCGCTACCGTGACGCTTCGGTGGGGGTAAACGCGGCAATTCGGGGCGCGATTTTAGCGCTAAGCGTCACATTGTGCGTGTCGGCCGCGTTAAGCGTCACACTTGTCGTCGGCAGCGCGCGCTAACCGCGGCGGCGATCGGGCTGGCTGATCAGAGCCCGGCTAACTCACAGCAGCGTGAGCAGCCGCTCGGCCTGCGGCCGCAGCATGCCGGGGTAGCTGCCCTCGCTCGCCTCGCCGCCCGGCGGCAGCCGCAGCAGCCAGTACAGCGCGGCGAGGCGGCGGCAGTCGGTCAGCCTGGCCCGCTCGGCCGCGGTCAGCTCGAATGCGCGGACGAACTCGTCGCCATTGAGGCCGATCCTGCTCCAGACCGATATGTGCTCGACGAAGATCGACAGCTCGAATGCGCGGTCGGCGACGCCGGAGTCTTCAAAGTCCACGATCCGCACCCGCTCGCCATCCCAGATGAAGTTGGCCAGGTCGCCGTCGCCCTGCCCGAAGACGCGCGCCAGCCGCGGCCAGCCGGTCCCTCCCCGGCCGGCCGTATCCGGATCGGCGTAGCTGCCCTGGCTCGCCAGTCCGCCGCTCTGGCCCACGGCCCAGGCCAGCCAGCTCAGGCCAGCTGACGTCGCCCGCTGGGTCACCAGATCGTCCCCGCGGTCGTGGTCCTGAACGGCCAGCTCCGCCACCGCGCTGACGAGCTGGGCCTCATTCCCGGGTTCGCCGGGCAGCTCCGTCACCCGGCTCACTGGCACGGACTGCCAGAGCTGGCCCATCGCCCGCACCAGCGCCGACTCCTGGTCGGGCGTGAGCGGCGCGCCACCAAGCGGCTCGCCGGGCAGCAATGACATCTCGATGACCGGCGGGTCAGCCTCCAGGTCAGCCTGGATCGGCTCGGGCGCCAGTCCCGGCGCGTGCTCAGCCAGCAGGGTGAGCGCCCGCCATTCGCGGGCCGGCTCGCCGCGGTCAGCCTGAACGAAGCGCTTGACGACAATCTCCCGGTCGGGGTCCACGCTCATCTCGTGCGTGCGCACCCGGACCTCAGCACTCGCGCGACCATCCAGCCATCCATCTCTCGGCGCGACCACCAGGTAGCCGAGAGCCTAGTGCCGGAACGGCTCGTGATGGTCGGATTGCCGACCCACAGAAGACATTGAGAATTCACTGAGAGGATCAGGGCCATGAGCGAAGTGCAGGGCCAGCGGGACTGCCAGCCGGTCAGCATCATGGCCCAGCTATCAGTGCGGCGGGGCCGGGAGGCGGTCGAGTTCTACCGGGAGGCATTCGGCGCCGTCGAGGACTACCGGGTCGGCGGCACCGACGAGAACGAGGCCGTCGTCGCTCAGCTCTCGGTCGGCACCGCTACCTTCTGGGTCGCGGACGAGTCGCCCGAGCACCAGAACTTCAGCCCTGAGTCGCTCGGCGGCGGAACCACGCGGCTGCTGCTGATCGTCGACGACCCGGACGACGCGATCGCCCGGGCAGTGGCGGCCGGTGCCCGGCAGGTACGACCGGCTGCCGATGAGCACGGCTGGCGGCTGGGCCGGATCGAGGATCCATTCGGCCACCACTGGGAGATCGGCCGGCCGCTGACTACCTGGCCGCCGGCCTGCGCAGGCGCATAACCGAGTCGCGTGGGAGAGCCGACGTCCGCGGATGCGTAGCGGGCGTAACCGTTGCCCAGGTCAGCAGACGTCTAACGCGGCCGCGCCAGATAACGCTGGCCAGCGCAGACCTCGCCAAGCCCGCGGAGCACTCCGCAGACGCGGCCCGCGGTTAGGCGCTCTTGTTGCCCGGCTGGGCGCCGTCGCTGATCTCCGCCGCTGCGGTGGCCGACGACGCGCCGTTGGCCGAGTCGAACAGGCCGACCTCGTCCCCGGCCGATCCGGACAGCCCCTTCTTCACCGACTCCAGGATGGTCAGGCCCTGGCTGACCAGGCCGGCCGCGATCTCGCTCAGTCCGTCCGCGCCGTTCAGCACGCTGACGTTGGCTCCTGCCAGGCCGGCTGCGGCTTCCTTCACGATCATCGGCAGCTGCTCGATGAGCATCCGGTCCAGCGCGACCCTGTTGTTCGATGCCGCGGCCGCGGCCTGCAGCCGGACCCGCTGTGCGTCCGCCTCGGCCAGGATCCGGACCTTCTCCGCCTCGGCCTCGGCCGGCTTGACCACTTCGGCGACCAGCTGCCGCTGCCTGAGCTCGGCCTGCCGGTGCGCCAGGTCGGTCTGGGCGGATAGCACGTCCATCTGCGCCTTGGCCTGGGCCAGCGGACCGGCCTGGGCAGCCTCGGCCTGTGCCCGGTCCACCTGGGCCTTGTACTCGGCCTGCACGACCATGGTCTGCCGCTGGTACTCGGCCTGCTTGCGCTGCGACTCCTGCTGCGCTTCGGCGGCCGCCTGATTGGCTTGCGCCTGGGCGATCTGGGCCTGGCGCTGGATGGCGGCATTGTGCGGAGAGGCCATCGCGTCGATGTAGCCGCTGTTCATGTCATCGATGGACTGGATCTGCAGCGAGTCGACGGTGAGACCGATCTTCGCCATCTCGGCCTTCGAGCCATCGAGCACCTCGGTGGCGAGCTTCTGCCGCTCGGTGACGATCTCCTCGACGGTCATCGAGCCGATGATCGACCTCAGGTGCCCGGCGAAGATCCGGCCGGTGAGCGTGGACATCTGATCCTGATCAGACAGGAACCGCTGGCCGGCGTTGACGATGCTCTCGTCGTCGTTGCCTACCTTGAACGCGATCACCGCCCGCACGTTCAGGCTGATGCCCTGCTTGGTGACGCACTGCTCGGAGACCTCGGCCTCGCACATGGACAGCGTCAGGAACCTGGTCTTGCGGAAGAACGGCGCCACGAACACGCCGTGTCCGACGACGACCTTGAACGGTGCCCCACTTCGGCGCGACCGGCCACCCGATATAAGCATGGCCTGGTCTGGCGCTGGCACCCGGTAACCGAGCATCTCTGTCATCTCCAGTTGAGAACCCCGTGGCCCGCCCACAATTGGCGGACCGGCTTATCCCAGTATGTTCCTGGCGCGTAGTTATGCGGTACTGCCTTCGGCGAATTGCTCGAGCGGGTCGGTCCATGGGCTGACGTCGACCGCGCGGTGACCGCGGGACTCGATGACCAGGACGGTCGCACCTTTCGGCAGCGGCTCCGCTGACCAGGCAATCAGCGCTTCGCGGCCGCCGCGCACGCTAACGATGACCTCGCCAGGGCCGGCCTCCCCCCTGGTGGCGACGATCAGCTTTCCGATGCAGCCGATGAGAGCCTCGTCACGCGCCATCGGCGCCCACCTTCGCCTGCTGCCGCCGCCCGGGCGACGTATCTCCCATGAGTGCTCATTATCGTTGCGCGTCAGCCCGGCGGGCTGACCTCGTTCCCCGTGTGGCGGGAATAGCCGGCCCCGCCCCCCGTTGTAGCCCTCGTCGGTGCGATGTGTCCCCCGGGCCGCAACTACCGCCGTCGCGGAATACCGTCAGGCTGGAGCCGCGATGCGCTACTCGCCGAGAGGCGACCACGCACCGGCACGGCACGCCCTCGCGAGCAGCTGCTCCGGGGGCGTCGTCATGTCCGGCCACGGATCGGCGCGCTCCGCTCATCACGATCGGGTCAGCGAATCCTGGCGGCGGCGAGCTGCCGGCGCAGCACCCCCGGCGCTTCGGTCAGCGACGGGCCGTACCACGTCAGGTGGCGGCCGCTGACCAGCGCGGTGCGATGGCCCGGGAAGGCTTCCGGGCCATCGGACGCAGTGAACCGGTACGGCTCGTCCGGCAATACGACCAGGTCGGTATCCGCGCTACGCAGTTCGGTGATGTCGATGCGCGGGTAGCGATCCTGGTGGCTCGCGTACAAGTTGCAGACACCGAGGCGGGCGAGCAGATCGCCGGCGAAGGTGTCGCGGCCGAGCACCATCCAGGGCCGGCGCCAGATCGGGACCACCGCGGCCATGCGGCCGATCGCGGGCGCCTGCTGCCAGGCCAGCTCGGCGGCATCGAGCCAGGCGGGCCCTGGCTGCCGGCACGCCAGCGTGATCATGCGGCGCAGCGACGTCAGCGCCTCCGGCAGGTCCCGGATCCTGGTGACCCACACCGCCAGTCCCGCTGCCCGGAGCTCGTCCAGGTCGGGCTGCCTGTTCTCCTCCTCGTTGGCCAGCACGACGTCCGGCTGCAGCGCGACGATGCGCTGCACGTCCGGGTTCTTCGTGCCGCCGATCCTGGTAACCGTGAGGTCGGCCGGGTGAATGCACCAGTCGGTGGCGCCCACCAGCAGGCCGGGTGCACACGCTGCCACTGTCTCGGTCAGCGACGGGACGAGCGAGACCACCCGGCGGATCACGGTCGGCAGCGCGACCGGCACTCCTAGGTCGTCGGGCACCTGTCCGGGGGCGCCTGCCAGTCCGCTGTCCTCGCCCATCGTGCCCCCAGGCCCGCCAATCCCCGTCGATCGCCATCGATCGCCCCCATTCTGACCGCAATCGCGGGGGCGCACCAGCCTCGCGAACGTCCAGCTCGCTCGCATACGCTGGATTATCGGCCGGTTCCCGCCGGCCAGGCCCCCGTGCGGCCACCTCGCCGCCGCCGGGAAGAAGGCCGACGCACCTGCCAAGGAAGGCGCACTATTCGATGACTGACGCCGTGCCCGAGACTGTCGTAGCCAGCCTGGAGGATCCGTTCGCGCAGCTGAGCGGCCCGCTCGCAGACACCAGGAAGCTGCACTTCGAGGTGGTCGTCACAACGGAGCTCACACCGCACATGCAGCGGCTGCAGCTGACGGCGCCCGAGCTCGCCGGGTTCAGCTACACCCCAGGCCAGGATGTCATGCTGCTCGTCGCAGCCGACGGCCGTAAGCCCGTCCGGCGGCGGTACACCATCCGGGAGTTCGACCCGGCCCGGCTGCTGCTCACCCTCGACGTCGTCCTGCACGGCGACGGACCGGGCGAGCGCTGGGTGCGGTGCGCCAAACCCGGTGACCGCATCGAGGGAATCGGGCCGCGCGGGAAAGTGTTCGCGTCACCCGAAGCCGAATGGCACCTTTTCATGGGCGACGAGTCCGCGATGCCCGCAATCCTGGCAATGACGGAATCGCTGCCCGGAGATGCGGACGCGACGCTTGTGCTTGAAGTCCCGGAGGCTGCCGACGAGCAGGAGGTATTCGGCGACGCCAGGGCGCGCGTGAGCTGGCTGCACCGGCTTGGCCGGCCGGCCGGCGATCCGGCCGCATCGGCACTGGTGATCGAGGCCGCTGAAGTGGAGCTGGCGCCTGGTCGCGGGCACGCTTACCTGCTCGGCGAGGCCTCGGTCGTGCTGGCGATGCGCGAGCGGCTGGCCGCCCGCGGGCTGCCGCAGGACCAGATGTCGCCGAAGGCTTACTGGGGCAGGGGCCGCGCAAATGCGGGCCACGGTGAGCCCGCTAGGGATTCCTGACCACCTTTATCCGCCCAGCTAAAAGGCCGTTGTGTCTCAATAGGCACGAAGCTGCTTCATAATGGGGGAACCAGCCGTGGACTGCTCTGCCCGAAAGGAGCGCTTCGGTGGCATCCGCAGTGGCAGCAGACGTGTCGGCAGTGCTGGCCAACACCTCGACCCGGACGCTGATACTCGGGATCGACAAGACAGGTCGCATCCGCCAGCATGATCGTGGTGCCGGTGACGTCCTGTCCGGCGAGCCAGGAGCGCTCATCGGCACCGAGCTCGGCAGCTTGCTGGCCGCGCCCGACGGACCTGCCGCGCTGACGCTGCAGTCGCTGATCGATGGTGCGTGCTCCAACCGGGAGAGCACGACCGTGCTGTCGTTCCGCACCGCCAATGGCGCGAACGCTGACGCGGTGGTCACCGTCCAGCCCGTGCGGTCCGCTGACGCCGAGCTGGCCGCGCAGGTCATCATGCGCATCGCGCCGCCGGTGCAGGAGCGCTTCCTGGACCCGGCGGTGATGCGGCAGCTCATGCTGGACGGCGCCGTCCGCCGCATCGGCGGCGCACTGGACATCGACCAGATGGCGCCCGAGCTGATCAACATCATCGTGCCGCACTTCTGCAATGCGGCCGGCCTGGTCGTGATGGAGAGCCTGGTCGGCGAGGACGAGTTCCCGTCTGAGTCGCTGGACGGCGGGCAGCTGGTCCGGCGGCTCGCGGTCGCGCATGACGACGGCGACGCCGCCTGGGACGCAGCGTTCCCCACCGGCGAGATCCTCCGGTACCCGCCGGGCACCCCCTACACCAAGTGCATGGACTCGGGGCGACCGGTCTGCGAGGCCGTCAGCCGGGAGGGCGCCGATGCGATGGCGGCCGAGTGGATCCGGCGTCCGGTGGCTGACCTGCTGGCCGGCGTGTCGATGCTGCTGCTGCCGCTGATCGCCAGGGACGTCATGCTCGGCTTCTTCGTCTGCGTGCGCCGCGTCGGCTTCCGCCGGTTCGATCCGTACGACATCGAGATCGGCATGGAGTTCGCCTCCCGTGCCGCGATCTTCATGGATAACGCCCAGCGATACAGCAGGGAACGCGCAACCGCACTGACTCTGCAGCGCAGCATGCTGCCGACTGGGCTGTCGGCGCCCTCGTCGGTGGAGGTCAGGCACCGTTACCTGCCCGGCAGCAAGCTGATCGAGGTGGGCGGCGACTGGTACGAGTCGATCGCGCTGCCCGGCGCTCGCGTAGCGCTCGTGGTCGGTGATGTCGCCGGGCACGGCGTGCGGGCCGCGGTCACGATGGGCCGGCTGCGAACGGCGATCCATACGCTGGCGATGCTCGAGCTGCCGCCGGCCGAAACGCTGCAGCAGCTCAACGAGCTGATGCAGGAACTCGGCGTTCGCGAGCCGCACTTCGCGACCTGCGTCTACGCCATCTACGACGCGGTAGCCGGAACGTGCGAGGTCGCCTCGGCCGGCCACCTGCCGCCGCTGCTGGTCCGGCCCGACGGCACGAACGAGCTGCTTGACGTGCTACCTGCCCCGCCGCTCGGCGTCGGGACCGGCCTGATCCAGAGCCGCGTGCTCGACATCGAGGACGGCAGCCTGCTCGTGCTCTACACCGATGGCCTGGTTGAGAAGCGATCCAGGGACATCGACGAGGGCCTTGGCCGGCTGCGCGATCTCTTCGGCCCCGGCTCGGCGCAGCAGCCGCTCGAGGACTTGTGCCGGGCCACGCTCGCCGGCGTCTACGCGGACGAGCACCGCGACGACATCGCCCTGCTGGTGGCACGGCTGCGCCGGATCCCGTCCGACCATGTCGTCAGCTGGACTCTGCCGTCCGAGCTGACCTCCGCCAGCCGCGCCCGGTCACTCATCCGGCGGCCGCTGAAGCGCTGGGGCCTGGCCGACCTGATCCCGACCGCCGAGCTGCTGGTGTCCGAGCTGGTGACCAATGCCGTCAGGTACGCGCAGGGCAGGATCGGGCTGCGCCTCGTGCTGGAAGGCGGCCTGGTCTGCGAGGTGCTGGACGAATCCGCCGCGCTCCCCCGGCTGCGCCACCCTGACGACTCCGACGAGCGCGGCCGCGGCCTTCAGGTTGTCAGCCAGATCGCCCAGCGCTGGGGTGCGAGGCGAGCGGCGTCAGGCAAGGTCGTCTGGTGCGAGCTGCCGCTGCCCTATAAGTGATCCGCCGATGGTGCTGCCCAGCGGTCGCCCCGTGGCAGCACCATTCGGATCGGCTAGGCGGGGTGCGTGTTGGCAACCGGCTGGTTACGGACGTCCTGCTTGATCGACAGCCGGCCGTTCTTCATGATGCCGATGCGCTGTGCCCGGCGCGCCACCGTGCTGTCGTGGGTGACGAGCACCATGGTCAGCTGGTGGTCACGCCACAGCTTCTCCATCAGCGCCATGATGTCGTCCCTGGTGCCCTCGTCCAGGTTCCCGGTCGGCTCGTCGGCGAGCAGGACCTTCGGCTCCTTGACCAGGGCCCTGGCAATCGCGACCCGCTGCTGCTGCCCGCCCGATAGCTCTGAGGGCAGGTGGTTGAGCCGGTCGGCCATGCCGAGGTCGGCCAGCGCCGCCGCGGCCCGCCGGCGCCGCTCCGCCGTCGGTACCCGCAGCGGCACCAGGGCGGCTTCCACGTTCTCCTGGCCGGTCAGCGTCTGTACCAGGTTGAACGTCTGGAAGATGAACCCGATCGACTCAGCCCGCAGCCTGGTGACCTGGGCCTCCCGGAGCTGGGCCAGATCCTCGCCGACATGGTCACCGAACTGGATGGAGCCCGAGGTCGGCCGGTCCAGACCGCCAAGCATCTGCAGCAGCGTGGACTTGCCGTGGCCGGTCGGACCCTGAATGGCCAGCCACTCACCGTCGGCGATGGTCAGGTCCACGCCCTGGAGCGCGTGCACCACGTCGCGGCCCTTCTGGTAATCCTTCGTCACGCCGGTCAGCTTGTACATCACAACTCTCCCTGGATGGCCGCAGATCGATCTGGTGTCAGGCGTGCGCTCATTCGACCCTCGCCAGCGCCGCCGCGGGCCGCAGCCGGGCCGCGCGCCAGCCGCCGAATCCGCCCGCGATCAGGCCGCCGAGGATGGCGAGCACTACGGCGGCGGCGATCGCGCTGCCGCTGACTGCAGTGCTGAGGTGCACGTGCACGGTCGGGGTGGAGTCCAGTGCCGAGCGGAATCGGTTAAATCCGCCGCCTCCGCCGCCGGGGAAGCCGCCTGCGCCGCCGGGGAAGCCCGCCACCGGTGAAGGTCCGTGCGCCGCCTGGTGTCGCGCTGCCGGTCGTCGGCCCGACAGCGGCGGTCAGCGAGGGCGAGTAGTGGCCAACCAGCGCCGAGCCGAGGAAGCCGAGCCCCACTCCGACAGCGCCCCCGATGACCCCGATAGTGATGGCCTCACCGATCACCTGGCCAACAACCCGGCGGCTGGTCCAGCCGAGAGCCTTCAGCGTGCCGAACTCGCGCACCCGGCGCGATACAGCGGACGTGGTCAGGAGGCTCGCCAGCAGGAACGCCGCCGCTAGCACGGCGATCGCGAGCCACTTGCCGAGGTTGCTGGCCAGGTTAGATGCGCTGGCGACCGATCCGGTCAGCTGCTTGGCCAGGTCGCTCTGGTTAGTCACGGTGGTGGACGGCAGCGTCGCCTTGACCGCCTTGGTCACCTCGTCGATGTTCGATGCGCTGTTGGCGGCGATGTAGATCGTGTTGACGTCGCCCTTCAGGCTCTTGCCCTGTGAGGTGCCAAGGGCCTGCGCGCGCGCTAGCGGAATGTAGACGTCGGTGCTGTCGCTGGCGGCTGACTGGGTGACGAGGCCAACCACGGTGAACTTGGTCTTGGCCAGCGTTACGGTCGAGCCGACCTTCAGCTTGTTGCTCGTGGCGTAGTTCGAGGCGATCACGGCCACGTCGGAGCTGGCGTCGGAGGCAGCCAGCGTACGGCCGGTCACCAGCTTGGCAGTGCTCAGCGGCCCGAGCGCTGCAGCGCTTCCGCTGACGTCGATGCCATCGACACTGATCGGGGTTGGCAGGTTGCCAGAGCCACGGAAGGGACTGCTTCCGCCACCGCCGAAGCCACCGAAGCCACCCGAGCCGGAGCTCTGACTCGGGATGGTGAAGCTCAGCTTGGTGTCACTCAGTGTCAGCCCGCCCGCGGCGGCAGCGACATTATTCAGGCGGGCGACCTTGGCAACGTCAGTATCCGGCAGCGGGCTGAGCCCGGTGCCAGTGAGATTATCCACGCTCACCTTGGTGCCGGCCTTCGGGCGCTTGCCGGAACTGCCACCGAACTGCCCGCGGAAGTTGAACCCGCCGCCAAATCCGGACCCGAAAGTCGGCGACTTCGTCACGGTGACGTCGGTGTCCTGGCCATAGAGCGAGTGCAGCACTTCGCCTTGCGCGTTCTTCACGCCAGCCGACAGGGCCGTCACGGTAATGACCAGGCCGATGCCCAGCGCGAGGCCGAGGGCAATGATGCTTGCCTGGCGAGCACGCCGGCGCAGCTCACGCCTGAGGTAGGTAAAGAACATCGGCACTCCTTGCAGCCAGCCGACTTTCGCGGCCGAGCCATGTGTTATCAAATCCGGCCCCGATTGCGGGCACCTGTTCCGCCGCAATGTGACTTGCGCTCACCGCGTGATCTGCGGCGCTACTGATAATGGGGCGGCTGGCTGAGCAGATCCTGAAAGCGATCTGCGAGGTCGCCGGACGTGCCGGAGCGGCTACTGAGGGACGCCGACAGCGCCAGGGAGGCCTGTCTCGGGCGCCGGCCGGAGGGACTGATCGCTATCAGCCCGCTGCGCGGGCATGCCTCCGCCGGCCGCGGCGAACTGGCCGAGGGCGCCGAGCGGCAGCAGCATGCCGGGCACGAGCGAGCCGCGCCGGCGCTGGGCGTACCTGCTGGCGGGCGCAGCGCCGCGCTCGCCGCGGCCCCCGCCGCTGCCGGCCCCGCTGCCAGATCCGTCACCCCAGCCGCCATCTGCCTGCTGGGCCCTGGTGAGCCAGCCCGCGCCGCGTTCGACGGCCCCCGTAAACTCGGCGCCTGCCGTTATCTCACCGCCGACCGCGACCAGCGCAGCGAGCGAGCGCGCCGTGCCGGCGGCGTCCGAGGAAGCCGACCGCTCCGGCTGGCCCTCGGCGGCTGAAGACCAGCCCGCGTCCGGGTTCTGCCGAGACAGCAGCCAGCGGACTGCATTCCGGACAGCTGGCTTCCCCGGCACTACTCCAGCGGCCAGCAGCGCGGACAGCACCATCGTTGTGGCGGTCAGCTCGGGCCGGCCGTGTGGGCCAGGCCAGGATCCGTCGGCCCGTTGCGCCCGCAGCAGCCAGACCACGCCGCGCCGGAGGGCGGCAGCGTCCAGAGCGCCATGGGTGGCGAGCGCCTGCACGACCAGCGCGGTGACACCGGCAGAACGGCCCCAGCTGCCGTCTCGGTTCTGTTCGTCGGCCAGCCACCAGATGGCATGCGTGATTGCCGGCTTGCCGGCCAGGCCTGCGAGGTTAATCCGGCTCAGTGTCAGCAGTACCGCTGCAGTGTCTGCCGCGAGCGGATAGCCGTCGCGACCGAACGACCACCCGGACGGGGCTGCGCCCGACCGCGGCCCGGCCACGTCGGCCGGGCCCTCGATTCGCTGTGCGAGCAGCCAGCTCCCCGCTGCAATCAGGGCCGGATGGCTTGGCGGCAGGCCCGCGTCGGCCAGCGTCCGGACCGCAGCCGCGGTGTCGCGGACCGGCGGCATCGGCTCGGCCGGGATCAGCGGCGCGCCCGCGGGCCGCCGGGGCCGCGCCGTGGCTGCATCAAGCCAGGCAAGGCCATCGGAGAGCACCGGGTGCGCGAGCGGGTATCCCAGCGCATGCAGGGCCACTAACGTGCACGGCCAGTAGGGCCGGCCTCGAACCGGGAGCCCGGCCCGCTGCTGCCAGTCGACGAGCCACTGCCCGCATCTGCGCAGCGCCATCCGCTGCGCCGCGCTCTGCGCCACGCGAGGAGGCGCCTGCGACTGGCCCGGCGCCAGTCCGCTGGCCCGAAGCTCAGACAGGTCAACCGGCAGCTGCCGGCAGGGCCGCAGCGTCCCGAGTACCGTCAGCGAAACGGCCACCTGCCGGCTCCAGCCCGCCCACTGTCCTGTGGCCGGCGAGTACCTGGCCGGGAGGTACACGAACTCCGGCGCGGGAACGCGGACGTCAGCCCATCCGACCAGCCCGAAGATGGCGAGCCAGGTGCGAGCAACGAGCCCGGCTGCCTCGATGCCGCCCGCAGCCCTGATCCAGCCCGCGGCAACCGCCAGGTGATAAGCACCGGGCGAGTCGCCGGCTAGCCGCAGCACGAGGTAGGCGAGCGCGGACGCGGAGAGATCCCCGGAACCGTCCGGCTCCGGGCCACCCATCCAGCTGCCGTCCGGCTGCTGAACGGACCTGATCTGCTGCGCGGTCGCGCTGGTGACGTCGGCAGTCCGTACGCCGAGGAACTCCCGGACCAGGACTGCTTCCGCGTCCAGAGTCACGTCGGCGCCGCTGCGGCCCGGCCACCGGCCCCGGCTGTCCTGGCGGGCCAGCAGGATGCGCGTCGCGCGCTCGACTGCCGCGCTAGCGAGCTGGCTCGCGGTCAGCTCGGCCTGCGTGCCGGTCATATCGCGCGCGCCATGCTTGCCGCCAGCGCGGCCGGCTCGATCGAGTCGGCGCCCGCGATCTGCCCGGCCTGCCGCCAGGTCGCTCAGCACTTTCAGCGCTGCGCCGTGACCGCTGCGGACCGCGCCTTCCATCGTGTCCGGCCAGCCGGTGCTGGTCCATGCTCCCGCCAGCGCGAGTCCCTGCAGGCCAGCTGGCTGACTGGCCCGCAGCCGCTGCGAACCGGGCACGTGCCGGATCAGCGGCTCGCCGTTCCCTCGTCATGAAGAAGTCCTGGACTTCGGCATCGGCCGCGGCAGGGAACAGCCGCTCCAGCTCAGGCAGCAGCTTCTCCCGCAGCCGCGACGCGGGCAGGTCCACGTAGCCACCGGCCGCGGGCACGGAGGCGGCAAGGTACTGGCCGACGTGCAGCCCCGCCGGACCGGTCTTGTCGACGACCCAGCGCACCGGCGAGTCCAGCACTGCCGCGTACGGCAGTCGCGGTCACCGGGCTGCCGTAGATCACGTGCAGGCTGAGCACTGGCGCCGCCTCCAGCCGCGCCCAGCGGTCCGCCTCGCCGCTCAGCTCGGTCGCAAGAACTGCCGCTTCCCAGGCCGGGACGGCCAGCACCACCCCGGCCGCGTGCAGCGCGCTCGGGCCGTGGCCGAACACCGCGCCCTGACTGCCGTGCCGCGGTCGGGTCCAGCCAGATGTCGTAGCCGCCGCGGCCGCTGAGCTGGATGGCCGCAGCCCTCACTCCGAGCAGGACGCGTGCCCCGAGGCGGGCGAGCAGCGCCGCGGCCGGGCCCGGAATGCAGCTTGCTGAGCGGAACGGCGGGAACGCCGATGTCCGCGCTGCCGCGCCCGGAGAGCACCGCGGTCCTGAGCGCACCTGCCATCGGCGAGCAGATCAGCCTCGTCGGCCGGGAGTCCGAGCGCTGCGACCGACAGCAGATCCCACAGCAGCCGCCGGGAGTTCTCGTCCTGGCTATGGCGGGCAAGCCATTCTCCGAAGCTGATGTCGTCAATCGTCGGGACCGAGCCGGCGAACCGCAGCGCGGCCATCGCAGCCGCCGCCTTCAGCCGCTCGGCCGGCGGCAACGGCCGGTACTCGGCCAGCGCCCTGGCCAGGTGCAGCGGCGCCGGGAGGCCGGACCGGCGCAGCGTGAGCTGACCGTCCGTTCCGGCGCATGGCAGCGCCGAGCACGGTGAGATCCAGCCGGTCCTGGATGGCGACCGCAGCTGGCGACGCCGAGCCTCGCCAGCAGGTCCTGATACGCCCCGCAGCAGCGCAGGAACGCGTGCTGCCCGTTGTCGATCGTCAGGCCGCGTCTGGCGAAGGAGCAGGTCGCGCCTCCCAGCCATGGCCGGGCCTCGAGCAGCGTGACGGAGAGGCCGGTCTCGGCCAGGTCACTGGCTGCACTGATCCCGGCTAGTCCACCGCCGACGACGACGACATCGGCCCGGCTTCCGGCCGGCATCATGACAGATCCCCCGCCATGCCCCGACCCCCATCGGTTGCACCGCAGCACTGCCCCCGGTACAGCTGCAGGCACGCGGATTCTAGCGAACCTCAGCGCCGCCCAGATCGCCGTTCACCCAAGTACTACGCGCGATCGGTAACGCCGTTCCGCCTACGCAGCGAAATGCACATAGTCAGCACGCTTAGCTGCGCACCGCGCTGAATTCGTAGTGCTCAACCAGTTTCATCTCCGGCGACGACCAATCGGATGTTACGCTCCGATATCGTCTGCCAGCAGTTTTGCGAGCGGGCAACGTCGCGAATATTTCTCAGACTGGGGCCTCAGCCATGGGATTGCGTCATCGGTCGATCCGACTGAGGGTCGGCCTTCTCATCGCCGTGCCCGTGCTCTGCCTGCTCGCGCTGTACGGCTTCGTCGCCAGTATCACGGTCGGCAGCGCGGTCGGCCAGCAGCACGCGAGGACGCTCAGGAACGGCATCGCAGACCCGGTCACAGCCTTCCAGATCCAGCTGGCCCAGGAGCGTTATCTGGCGCTGCTCAGCCTGGCGAGCCCGACGGACACCGCAGCCGCATCTGCGCTCGGCCAGCAGGAGGGCAGCACTCAGACGGCACTCGGCAACCTCACGAAGGCGCTGGATTCGCCGGCGGTCAGCGGTTACGCGGCCAAGCCCACGCATACGGCGATCGCGAACCTCATCAGTGCCAGCCACAGCCTGCGCGGCATCCGCGGCGACGTTGCCGAGCACGCGGTCACCTTGCGGGCAGCCCTCGCCGACTATGACGCCATCATCGATGCCGGCAACCAGGTCCTCGTCGAGGCAGTGAATCAGGAATCACCCGTTTCGCTGGTCACCCAGGGACTTGCCCTCATCGACCTTGGCCGCGCATCCCAGGCAACCCAGGCCGAGTGGGACCTGCTGTCAGCGGACATGGCGCAAGCGGAGGTTCCCGCAGGCGGACCGGGTTGCGTTCGGCTCCCTTGCAACTCAGCGGCAGACGCTGCTGAGCAACGCGGTGCCCACGCTCGACCCGCAATACCGCGCGACACTGGATCAGAACGTCCCTGCGGCGACCGCCAGCGCGATGATGGCGATTGAAACCGCGGTCGTCAGGACGCCGTGGCGGCATGGCCCGCCTCCGACTCGCCTGGCCGCTTCGAAGATGACGTTCATCGACTACAGCACGGCGCTCGGGACCGCGCTGACCGATGCAGCCGACGGCCTGCAGGCCCAGGCGCAGCACAACACCAACACCGCGCTCCTGGAGCTCATCCTCGCTGCCGGGCTCGGCCTCATCGGCACAATCGTGTCGATCGCGCTCTCTCTGGTCCTCGGCCGGGGGCTCGTCCAGCAGTTGCGCGACCTCCAGGAATCGGCGCTGACGCTGGCACACGAGAAACTTCCGGATGTCATGACCCGGCTGCGCGCAGGCGAGTCGGTCGACATCTCCGAATATGCGCCCGCAGATACCGCGAGCGCTAACGAGATCGACCAGGTGCAGGCCGCGTTCAGTGTCGTTCAGCAGAGCGCAGTCCAGTCAGCAATCGACGAGGCGCGGCTACGCCGAGGCATCAGCGACGTGTTCAGGAACCTGGCTGGCCGCAGCCAGTCGCTGCTGCACCGCCAGCTGACGTTGCTGGACGGCATGGAGCGCCGGGCCACCGAGCCGGACGAGCTCGAGGACCTGTTCCGTCTTGACCACCTCACCACCCGGATGCGGCGGCACGCGGAAGGCCTGATCATCCTCTCCGGCGACGCGCCCGCACGCGGGTGGCGGCAGCCAGTCCCGCTGGTGGACGTACTGCGGGCGGCGGTCGCCGAGGTGGAGGACTACACCCGGATCCGGGTTCTGTGCCGCACCAGCGCGGCGGTCGCCGGTCTTGCGGTTGCTGACCTCATTCACCTGATCGCCGAGCTGGCCGAGAACGCCACCGTGTTCTCGCCGCCGAACACGCCGGTACGGATCCAGGGCGACATCGTGGGCCGCGGCTTTGCGGTGGAGATCGAGGACCGCGGTCTCGGTATCTCGGCGGCCCGGATCGAGGAGATCAACGCGAACCTGGCCAACCCGCCGCAGTTCGACCTGTCCGGCAGTGACCGGCTGGGATTGTTCATCGCCGGCCAGCTGGCGCAGCGGCACGAAATCAGGATCACTCTGCGGCCGTCGGTGTATGGCGGCACGACAGCCATCGTGCTGATCCCGACCGCGCTCGTCGTGGAGGAAGAAGCCGTTGGCCGCGATCCGGCGCTGTCGGCCGGGCAGGACGGCCTCGCGCTGACCGACGGACTGACAGGCCGCCACGCCGCGCTCGCTCAGCCGCCCAGCCGCGCTGCCGCTGCGCTCGCCAGCAGCAGTACCAGCGCCAACGGCTTCAGTGCTAGCGGTGACGCCGAGAGCCCGCTTGCCGGCGCGCCGGTCGGCAGCAACGCGGTCGCCGCCAACGGACATCAGCTGGCTCTGGAGCTTGCCGCCGAGCGGCTCGCAGCGGAGCGGCTGGCTGCCGCCGACCTGGCCAGCAGCGAACTGGCTGGCACCAGCCAGGCCGGCAGCACGCTCGCGGGCAGCGCGCTCGGGGCTCGCGGCTTCGCCCGGCCGGAATCCGACCCGGACGCCGCCGACTACATCGCGCGCGGCTTCTCGCTCGGCGGCCGCACCACGCCGTCTGTCGGCCTGCCCAAGCGGCCGGGCACCGAGCCGCGTGAGCCCGCGCCGCCGGCGAGCCACAAGCCAGCGGCCCGAGTCAGCGCTACCGAGGTGAGCGAGCTCGGGCTGCCCGTGCGCGTCCGGCAGGCCAGCCTCGCGCCCCAGCTTCGCGATTCGCCGCCCGCTGCCCTTGCTGGCGTGGCCGGCGGGTTCGCCGTCCCGGGCGCGCTGTCACCGAGCGGAACCGGACCGGGCTCGCCTGGACCGGGCTCGCCTGGACCGGGCTCTACTGGACCGGGCTCTACTGGACCGGATGCCAGCGGACCGGAGGCCACCCCTGCCGGCGAGCCGGCCGAGAGCATCCCGGCTGTCGATCCCATCCCGGCTACGCCCGAGGCCGCGCGGAACACCATGAGCGCGCTCCAGCGGGGCTGGCAGCTCGGCCGGTCCGAGGCGGAGGCACTAGACAAGCCATCCATCTCCGTCTTCACTCCACGGAAGTCACCAACTGGCCGGGCGTTTGACCCGGACGACTCAGATACCGGATCGACAGGCACTGACCCGGCCGACAGCGGTAATGAGCACGGCGGCGAATAACGACGACAAACCACAAGGGGGGCCGAGATGAGCCGCACCGGGGCTCTGGACTGGCTGCTTGACGACCTGGTAACGCGGGTCGCGCAGATCGACAAGGCAGTCATCCTGTCGCGAGACGGACTGGCCATCGGAGCGTCAGCGGGACTGAGTCGCGAGGACGCAGAGCATCTGTCAGCCGTCGCGTCTGGGTTCCAGAGCCTCGCCAGGGGCGTCGGCCAGCACTTCGGCGCCGGCCTGCCGCGGCAGACGATCGTCGAGATGGAGTCGGCATTTCTGTTCGTGACCGCCGCCGGCGAAGGCAGCTGCCTGGCGGTGCTTGCGGCCGCAGATGCGGACGCGGCGGGTCACATCGCATACGAGATGGCAGTACTCGTCAGGCGAGTCGGCGAGCATATGGCGGTGAATGCACGACCGCCCGCAGAAGCGGTGTGAGCGACGGTGCGCGACGATCAGTGGCTCGACCGCGACGCGGGTCCCGTCGTCCGGCCGTATGCGCTGACTGGCGGGCGCACCCGTCCGATCGGCGAGACGATCGATCTGCTCGCCCTGGTGTCATCAACCGGTACCAACTCGGTCGATGACCTGCTGCTCGAACCGGAGTATTTCGAGGTCATGCGCCAGTGCCGCGAGCCTAAGCCGGTCGCCGACCTGGCGTCGGACCTGGACCTGCCGCTCGGCGTCGTCCGCATCCTGCTGTCAGACATGCGCGAGCGCGGACTGATCGTCGTTCGTCCCCCAGCACGGAGCCGACTGACCGACCCGCAAGTCCTGAAGGATGTCGCTGATGCTCTCCGCCGGCTCTAACGCCGACTTCGACGCCGATGGCCCGGTGTCTATCAAGATCCTCATAGCTGGCGGCTTCGGCGCTGGCAAGACCACGCTCGTCAGCTCGGTCAGCGAGATCAAGCCGCTGCGGACCGAGGAGGACCTCAGCGAGCCGAGCATGCTCGTCGACGCGCTTGACGGCGTCGAGCAGAAGACCACGACGACGGTCGCCATGGACTTCGGCCGGATCACTGTCCGCGACGATCTCGTCGTCTACTTGTTCGGCACACCGGGGCAGCACCGGTTCTGGTTCATGTGGGACGAGCTCGCACTCGGCGCGCTGGGCGCCGTCGTCATGGCCGACACTCGCCGGCTTGCCGACAGCTTCCCGTCGGTTGACTACTTCGAGCGCCGCAGCCTGCCGTTCGTCGTCGCGGTGAACTGCTTCGACGGGGCCAAGCGATTCCGTCCCGAGACCGTGCGGACGGCACTGGACCTGAACTCCGGCGTTCCCGTCGTGCTCTGCGATGCCCGCCAGCGATCGTCTAGCCGGGATGTGCTGGTGACGCTGGTCGAATACGCGATCCGGCTGATCAGCGACAGCGAGGCAATGAGCCGCCGCTAGCCCGGTCACGCCGTTCGGAATCTGGGTCACGACCGCCAGATCAGAGCGAGCGCGCAATCATCAGAGCCCGGACCGGCGCGCTGCATGGTCTGCACCAGCCGGGCCGCGCCCTCGCTGAAGCCGCTCGCAACCAGCCGGTCGGCCTCGCCGAGCAGCCGGTCGATGCCCGCGTCGATGTCCTGGCCCGGTACCTCTACCAAACCGTCGGTATACAGCATCAGGGCGTCGCCGGGCCGCAGGTGGCCGGCTTCAGCCACGCTGCGCAGCTCAGGCACGACGCCGAGCACGATGCCACGGGCGTCGGTCAGCCGCCACCGCCCGCTGCCGGCCTCGAACTGCGCGGCCGGCGGGTGCCCGGCGGATGAGATCAGGTAGTCGCCGGTGACCAGGTCAAGGGTGAGGTACACAGCCGTGACAAACCCCTCCGGCGGGCCGCCGCGCTGCAGGTAGGCGTTGCAGGCCGGCAGGTAGTCCGCGTGCGGCAGTGACCCGAGCAGGCCGCCGAACGCCCCGGACAGCAGCAGCGCCCTGGTCCCCGCATCGAGGCCCTTGCCGGCAACATCGACCAGCGCGAGTTCGAGCACTTTCCCGTCGCATGCCGAGACCAGGAAATCGCCGCCGAACGAGGAGCCGCCAGCCGGACGCAGGACGGAGAGAGCGCTCCAGCCGTCCGGTAGCTCCGGAATCGTGCCCTGGGCCCGGATCCGGTCCCGCAGCTCGATCAGCATCTGGTCGCCGCGAAGGCCCCGCATGCCGAGCTTGGCCCTGGTTCGGGCGAGCAAGTAGGCAAACAGTGCAGTAATCACGATTGTCGCGATGATCCCCAGGCCGGCTTTCCTGCCGTTCAGCCAGTCGTAGGCCAGCATGGCAGCCACGAAAACGAACAGGATCCGCAGCGCGCGCGGCCTCAGCAGCAGCCCCCCGGCCAGGATCGGCAGGATCATCACGCCGGGCGAGACCCACTCGCCCGAGGTCCGGGCCGCGGCGATGCCGATGGCGATGACCAGCAGGGCGAGGCCGGAGGCCATCCGGCGATTGCGGGAGAGGAACTGGCGGCGGATCCTCCCACGCTGCCGACCTGCAGCCGCCCTGGCCGCAGACCACAACTGACCGCGGAGCTGTGCAAGCATCTTGCCGGCACCCTACCCGTCGCCGGCCGCCTGCGGAAATGCGCTGGCCCGCGGGCCCCGCATGCCGGTAGAAAGGTGATCATGACGGACAGCTGCGCGGTCTGGCCGACGGCGACGGGGGGACAGGGCGAATGGCGGGGATGAAGATATCGCTGGATGCCGCGATGCGGGCTCGCGACGTTTCCCAGCCACGGGAAGCCGACCAGATTGCTGCGCAACTGGCCGACGAAGCTGAGGCCGCCAGGCGTCCAGTAGCCACCTCGAGTCGCCGGGCGCAGACTGAGGGCCCGCTACCGGCTCCCGGCGCCGGCCGTCCCGGCGTTACGGCTGGCGGCCCTGCACGTCCCGGCAGTGCACGTGGCGGTACTGCGTCTCCCGGCGCGGCACGTGCCGGCTCTGCGTCTCCGAGCACTCGCCCGCCCGGCAACAGCAGCGACGGCGACGGGCTGCCCGGCGCAGCGTCTCCGGATACCCGGATTCCCGCCACCGAGCCTTCCGGCACGGAGCGCGACGACCACGGTTCAGCGGCCCAGCCCGGTGGTCGTACCGGACGCCGGCCACCCGGCCGTCAGCGTGGTCGCAGACGGTCCCGGCTAGCTGACGGTCAGGGCTCGACGGGCAGCTCGCCTGACTCCTCGTAAGCGGCAATCATCGCTAGACGCCGCTTATGCCGCGCCTCCTCCGAGAACGGCGTCTCCACAAAGGCCTTCGCGAAGCCCACGGCATCATCGATGGAGTACTCACGGGCGCCCAGGCTCAGCACGTTGGCGTCGTTATGCTGCCGGGCGAGCCTGGCAGTCTGCTCGGTCCAGGCAAGCGCCGCCCGGACGCCCCGCACCTTGTTCGAGGCGATCTGCTCGCCGTTGCCCGAGCCGCCGATCACGATCCCGAGACTGCCCGGATCACCCACGGCAGAACTCGCTGCCCTCATGACATAGACCGGATAGTCATCGTCGGGCTGATAACTCGACGGACCGCAGTCAACCGGCTCGTGACCGGCCTCTGTCAGCCACTGCACCAGGCGAGCCTTCAGCTCGAATCCGGCATGGTCGGATCCCAGATATACGCGCACAGCGTCAGTCTGGCACGGCGGTCATGCGACCGCGCCCGGGCGGCGCCCTAATCGAAGATCGGGTCCCTGGTCCGCGACCGCTTCAGCTCGAAGAAGCCGTCGGTCCCCGTGACCAGCAGCACGCCATCCCACAGGCGCGCGGCATCCTCGCCACGCGGGATCGGCGTCACGACCGGCCCGAAGAACGATGTGCCGTTGACCGAGATAACCGGCGTGCCGACGTCATAGCCGACCCGGTCCATGCCGTCCTTGTGCGAAGCCCGGAGCGCCTCGTCGTACTCGGTGGACTCCGCCGCGTCGGCCAGCTCCACGGGCAGTCCGGCTTCCGCCAGTGCGGCCTCGATCGTCGCGCGGTTCCGTTCCTGCTTCTCGTTGTGGAACCGGGTACCGATCGCCGTATACAGCGGCAGCAGCACCTCGGGCCCGAACTTCTGCTCCGCAGCGATGCACACCCGCACTGGCCCCCACGCCTTCGCCATCGCGTCGCGGTACTTCTCGGGCAGGTCCTCCTTGGCCTCGTTCAGCACGGCCAGGCTCATCACGTGCCAGCGCGCTTCCACCGGGCGGACCGTCTCCACCTCAAGGACCCATCGGCTGGTGATCCAGGCCCACGGACATAGCGGATCAAACCAGAAATCAAGCTGAGTAGGCTCCTGCTCAGGCATCCTTGCTCCTCGGGGGCGGCGTGAGACGTTCGCACTGGTCGCCAACCGAGAAACGGTGTTGCGCATTCCGACGGCGGCGGTGAAGCATGCCTGAGACTGCGGCGGAAAGGATCTACAGGGTGGCGGGCAATCTTACGCGCGAAGAGGCGCGAGACCGGGCAGCGCTCATCGACGTCGAGTCCTACCAGGTGGAACTCGATCTGAGTGGCCCGGAGGAGACCTTCGAGTCGATTAGCACCGTCCGTTTCAGGTCGGCTCGCGCCGGTGCGGCCACGTTCCTGGAGCTGACTGCCCAGGCTGTGTCGCAGATCACGCTCAACGGCGCTTCGGTACCCCTCGACGCGTTCGACGGTGACCGGATCGCCCTGAGCGGCCTGGCCGAGCGCAACGAGCTGCGCGTCGCCGCCCGGTGCGCGTACTCCCGCACGGGCGAGGGCCTGCACCGGTTCACCGACCCGGCAGACAACGGCGTGTACATGTACACCGACCTGGAGACCTACGACGCGCACCGCGTCTACGCCTGCTTCGACCAGCCGGACCTCAAGGCTTCCTTCGAGTTCACCGTGACGGTACGGGACGGCTGGAAGGTCGTCGCCAACGCCGCACCCGACCGGGTCGTCGAGCCGGTCGCCCCCGGCATCGAGCGCTGGCACTTCCCTGCCGGGCCGGCGATCTCGACTTACATCACCGCAATCGCCGCGGGCCCTTATTTTGAGGTAACGGGGCAGCACGACGGGATCCCGCTCGGCATCTACTGCCGCCAGTCGCTAGCTGAGTACCTGGATCCGGACGAGATCTTCGAGGTCACGCGGCAGGGTTTCGACTACTTCCATGCGGCGTTCGCGGTGCGGTACCCGTTCGGCAAGTACGACCAGCTGTTCGTTCCCGAGTACAAGGCCGGCGCGATGGAGAACGCCGGAGCAGTCACGTTCCTCGAGGACTACATCTTCCGGTCGAGGGTGACCGAAGCCCGGCGGGAGTACCGGGCGGACACGATCCTGCACGAGATGGCGCACATGTGGTTCGGCGACCTGGTGACCATGAAGTGGTGGGACGACCTGTGGCTGAATGAGTCATTCGCTTCCTGGGCCGCCACGGTTGCGCTGGCCGATGCGACGCGCTGGGCTGACGCCTGGACCAGTTTCATCCAGGACTCCAAGACCTGGGCCTACCGCCAGGACCAGTTGCCGTCCACGCACCCGATCGCCGCTGACATCCCCGACATCGAGGCCGTCGAGGTCAACTTCGACGGCATCACCTACGCCAAGGGCGCTTCGGTGCTCAAGCAGCTAGTGGCCTATGTCGGCCGAGACAACTTCCTGGCTGGCGTGCGCGATTACTTCGGCAGGTACGCCTGGGGCAATGCCACCCTGGCCGACCTGCTCAGCTCGCTCGAGCAGGCTTCCGGCCGTGACCTGTCCTCGTGGTCGAAGTCGTGGCTGGAGACCGCGGGGGTGAACACGCTGCGGCCGTCCTACGAGGTGGACGCCAGCGGGCAGTTCACGTCATTCAGCCTGCTGCAGGAGGCCCCGGCCAGCCACCCGGAACTCCGCCCGCATCGTCTCGCGATCGGCCTGTACGACCGGACCGAGACCGGCGCGCTCACCAGGCGCCACCAGGTTGAGCTCGACGTCGACGGCGCGGTGACTAAGGTGCCTGAACTCCTGGGCCAGCTGCGGCCGGATCTGGTCCTGGTCAATGACGAGGACCTGACCTACGCCAAGATCCGGCTGGACGAGCACTCGCTGCGCACGCTCATCGCGGACATCGGCGGCCTGCAGGACCAGCTGGCCGCCGCGCTGTGCTGGGCCGCCGCCTGGGACATGACCCGGGACGGCGAGATGCGCGCCAGGGACTTCGTCGCTCTGGTCCTGTCGGGCGCACCGTCGATCAGGCACGTCGCAGTGCTGGAGCGAGTACTGCCGCAGGCGAGCATTGCCGCCCGCCGGTACGCCGAACCATCCTGGCGGCAGGAGGGCCTAGCGCAGCTGGAGGCCGCGCTGCGCGGCTGGCTCGTGGCGGCCGAGCCCGGCTCCGACCACCAGCTGGTGTACGCCAGGGCGCTCGCCGGAGTAGCTACCTCGCCTGAGGGCCTGCAGCTGGTGGCATCGCTGCTGGACGGCTCCGCCGTGATCAGCGGACTGGCGGTCGACACCGAACTGCGCTGGCAGTTGCTGCACCGGCTGGTCAGTCGCGGTGCGGCCGGGCCCGACCAGATCGAGGCTGAGCTTGAGCGCGATCGCACCGATGCCGGCGAGCGGCATGCGCAGAGCTGCCTGGCCGCGATCCCGACGGCTGAGGCCAAGGCGGCTGCCTGGGCGAAGATCACCGACGGAAGCCTGCCGAACGCCGCGTTCCGGGCCGCGCTACGCGGCTTCAAGGACGCCGATCAGGATGAGCTGCTTGCTCCGTACGCGGCGAAGTACTACGACACTCTGGACGGCCTCTGGCAGAACGGCATCTCGGACATGGCGCAGTTCTTCACCGAAGTTGCATACCCGGATGGCGTGGTGAGTCAGCGGGGCATCGCGGCCACCGACGAGTACATTGCCAGGGCGAACCCCGTCCCCGCTCTGCGGCGCCTGCTCGGCGAGCGGCGCGACGACGTGGCCAGGGCACTGCGCTGCCGCGAGCGGGACGCGCAGCCCGATCGCTAGCTCAGCACGGCGGCGTCGCCGCGGACTGCCTGGCTGACCTCACGCACCAGGCTCATGGCGCAGGCAGCTGTTCCAGCAGCACCGGGCAGCCGCCGTCGTCACAGAGGGGAAGCTGCCAGTTCGGGTACTCGTCGCGGGTGCCAGGGATGTTCTGCGTCCGGCGATCGCCCACCGCATCGGTCAGCGAGACGCCGAGCATGAGGGCCGGCGTCTTGCGCAGGTAGCCGTACAGCGCCACGGTGAACTGCGCGGGGTCGGGCTGCTGGCCGGGCTCAAGCAGGCCCTCGGCCACAAGCGCCGCCTGCCAGCGGGCGAGCAGTTCCTCGGATTCAGCCCGTTCCCGTTCCTCTGATGCCCGGAGCAGGCCTAGCCGCGACCGGATGGTCACCTGCTCACCGGTGAGGAATCCGGAGACTGGCGGCACGTCGTGGGTGCCGACCGTGGCCATGCACTCGCGGCGCCAGTGCGCTGGCGGCAGCGGCATGCCATCGTCGGTGCGCGCGAACCAGAGCATCATCGTGCCGAGAATGCCGCGCGCGGCGAGGTAATCGTGAACCCAGGGGTCGACGGTACCCAGGTCTTCGCCGATCGCCACCGCGTGCATCTTGGCCGCTGTCCCGGCGAGCGCTCCGACGGCTGCGTCATGGTCGTATCTGACGTAGGCGCCATGGTCAGGCAGCTCCCCCGACGGTACCCACCACAGCCGCATGAGCCCGAGCACATGGTCGACGCGGATTCCGCCGCCGCGACGCAGCGCTGCACCGAACAGCTCGGTCATCGGCTGGTAGTGCTCTGCCGCCAGCCGGCGAGGGTGCCAGGGCGGCTGCGACCAGTCCTGGCCGAGCTGATTGAAGCCGTCGGGCGGAGCGCCGACGCTGAACCCGCGCACCAGCAGGCCCTGCATGGCCCACGCGTCGGCGCCACCAGGATGCACGCCGACGGCCAGGTCGTTGATGATGCCGTAGGCCATGCCGGCCGCCTTGGCCGCGTCCTGCGCCACGGCGAGCTGCTGATCGGCATGCCACTGCAGCCAGGCGTGGAACTCGGCCGCTGCCGCGAGCTCGGCGTCGCCGGCTACCTGGTCGAGCCCGCGGCGTGGATCCGCGAGCTCCGCCGGCCAGTCCCGCCAGTCGGATCCGTAACGCTCGGCGAGCGCGCACCAGGTCGACCACTCCTGCAGCCGGCGGCCGCCCTCGGCGCGGAAGCGGTCGAACGCCGCCTGCCGCGGCTCGGTGAGCGGAACCTTGCTGACCATTTCCAGGGCGCGTCGCTTTGCGGTCCACACGGCGTCGCGGTCGATGAGGTCGGGCGTGCTGTTGGCCGCGCGCAGCGGCGCCGCGAGTCCGGCGATGAGATCCTTCTCCGGCGTGGGCAGTGCGGCGTACTCGAGAATGTCCTCGACCCTCAGGTACAGCGGGCTAGTGAACAGCCGGGTCATCGGGAGGTACGGAGACGGGCTGACCGGCGGCAGCGGCTCAGCCGCGTGCAGCGGATTGACCAGCACGAAACCGGCGCCCAGCTCGGAGCCACTCCAGCGCGCGAGCTCGGCCAGGTCGCGGAGGTCGCCGTGGCCCCACGACCTGCTCGACCTGAGGGAGTACAGCTGGATCGTGAAGCCCCATTGCCGTTCCGTCGGCAGAGTGAGCTGGGGCTGCGCTCCCCCGGACCCGCCCGCACGACCAGCCGGCGGCTGATCAAGCACGTCGACGATCGCGGCCAGTGTCTCCGCCGGGACCTCGACGCGCTGACCCCGCCAGTCGCAGTAATCAGTGATAACTCCGGCATTACGGGCGCGCTCAATGAGTTCTGGGTCGCTCACACCCTCCATGATTCGCCCCGCGCGCTCGCCCAAACACTGCGGCCCGACGGCTCCTTCTTGATCCGGTAAATCTGTCGTCGTATAAAGCCATTAAGCCTTCATCAGGATCGCGCATGCGCGCACAGTGCTTTTGTCAGACACGACCGACATCCTTACTGCGTGATTAAGCCAGTTTCTGCCGACTTAGCGGCGCTGACGGAGCGACAGTGCGGCGTAGTGACCACCCGCCAGGCCGTCGAAGCCGGGCTCACCGTCGACCAGATCACCGCGAAGCTCAGATTTGGCCGGTGGAAGCGAATACACCGTGGGGTTTATGCCACCTTCTCTGGCGAACCTACCCGGCTCGCGCAGCTGTGGGCCGCGGTGCTCTGCGCCGGGCCCGGCGCAACGCTGAGCTACCAGACGGCGGCCGAACTCGCCGCTTAGTCGATAGGCCTGGCGAGCTCATTCATGTCACGGTTCCGGGCTCCCGGCGCGTGGCGAAGACGCCAGGAATCGTCATCCACTACTCCAGCCGGGTGCGCGAGGCGCTCCATCCGGCGAAGCTGCCGCCGCAGACTCGCATCGAGGAAACGGTACTTGACTTAGCGAACGCTGCCAGGACGTTGGACGACGCATGCGGCTGGGCCATTCGCAGCCTCCAGCGCGGACTGACGACGCAGGCAGGTCTGGCCCATTATCTCGACCTGAGACCAAAGGTCCGCTGGCGGTCTGAGCTCGCCGAGCTGCTCACGCTTGACTCCGCGGGACTGCACTCGGTTCTGGAGTTGCGCTATCACCGCAACGTCGAGCGGCCGCACGGCCTGCCCAACGGCACCCGCAGGCGAGATTCCGTCGCGGCAACCACAACGAGTATCGCGACGTGCTCTACGAGGCTTACCTCACGGCGGTCGAACTCGACGGTGAGCTCGCGCACATCGGCGAAGCACGGATGCGGGACAACCGGCGGGACAACGCGGCTGCCACAGACGGCATCCTCACGCTGCGCTATAGCTGGCTCGACGTCACTAAGTCGCCGTGCCAGGTCGCGGCCGAGGTTGTGCGCGTGCTCGGGCGCCGTGGCTTCGCCGGTGCGCGGCCTTGCTCGCCGAATTGCCCGGTCGTCGACAGGCGATTCGAGCGGCCTACCGGACCTGCGCGGCGGACGAACATGGGTGTCGTCCGGCAAGGAACGGGTGCACCTGCTCGCCGGAGCATCACCGGGCCAGCGCGGATCGCGAACGCCCCGACGAGACCTCGCCGTAGCACCACGCCGCGCAGCCAGCCCCGCTGAGCAGGGACCGGCGGCAGGCACGATTTTGACGGTGGCGCCGGTCGTGCCGCAGATCCCGTCGTGTCACCGGCCCCGGCCGATAACCTCCTCCGTATGCCTCGATACCTCGCTACCGAGCCTTATGCGTCGGGGCTGCTCGACACCGGCGACGGGAACCTTGTGTACTGGGAGACCTGCGGAAACCCTGATGGCCTGCCCGCGCTCATCGTGCACGGCGGCCCTGGGTCGGGGTGCACGCCAGGCCACCGCCGGACCTTCGACCCGGAGAAGTTCAGGACTATCCTGTTCGACCAGCGCAACTGCGGCCGCAGTCGGCCGCATGCGAGCGACCCCGCGGCCGACATGAGCCGGAACACGACCGAGCATCTGCTAGCGGACATTGAGCAGCTGCGCGAGCAGCTTGGCGTGGACCGGTGGCTGCTGGAGGCCGGGTCGTGGGGAGTGACGCTGTCTCTGGCGTATGCCGAACGGCATCCCGACCGGGTCAGCGGGCTGATGTTGTCCAGCGTCACATCGACCAGGAGACTGGAGATCGACTGGCTGTATCGGGGCGTCGGCCGGATCTTCCCCGAGGCCTGGGCGCGGTTCCGCGACTTCCCTGGCTTGGCTGATACCTACCGGCTGCCGACCGACAACGAGCCGCCGATCACGGGCCTGTTGCAGGCGTACGCGCAGCTCATGGAAGATCCCGACATCGACGTCCGCTCGCAGGCAGCGGCCGAGTGGCTGGCCTGGGAGGACGCCGTCATCTCGCAGGAAAGCAAGGGCCATCCCGGCGCCTACAGCGGCCGGCCAGACGACGCGAAGCTGGCCCTCGTTCGCATCTGCTCCCATTACTTCGCGCACGATGGATTCCTGGCCGACGGCATTCTGATCCGCGAGGCCGGCAAGCTGGCAGATATCCCCGGCGTCCTGATCCACGGCCGGAACGACCTCGGTGGCCCCGCCTGCACTCCCTGGGAGCTCTCCCGTGCCTGGCCCCAGGCGGAGCTCATCATGATCGAGGACTCCGGTCACACCGGCAGCCCTGCAATGGGAGAGCAGTGGCGCGCCGCCGCTGACCGCATGTACCAGCGGATCACCGGCCAGCCCATAGCCAAGCAAGGCTCTTAGACGAGGGACGCGCCGATGGCGACCGCTGGACCAGCGGCATTTGGATTGCCGGCACCAGCCGCCTTCGGCCGCCGTGCGATCATCGGTAGTCGGCGGGCACTGGCGTCAGGGCACGGCCCAGCCAGTACCCCACTACGGCCTGAAGCACCGCGACGATCAGGGTGAGCGCGATCCCGACGGCGGGGTTCGCGGGCAGCCCGAGCAGCGCGGCGATGACCCGCGCGGTCGCCGCGGACGGCTGACCGCGAAGGACCGACCACATGAGCGGCACTCCCCAGCCGAGCGCGGCGACGATCGCGACTGCAGGCAGCGCAACACGGATTGGCCAGCGACCGATCCGGTTCGCCAGCCCAGCGAGCACGCCTGCCGCGAACGGCATGAACCACCAGCCCGCCAGTGCGCCCGCGACGACGAGCAGGACGCCACCTAGCAGCCCCAGCAGCCAGGTCGAGGCCGGCCAGCGGTGGTCGGGCCGGCCGAACCGAGGCTGGAAGGGAACGGGCCGCTCATCGCCGGCCACGCCTTGCACGCGCAGCTTGCCGAGGCGGTATGCCGAGCGCTTGCCCAGCCGCTTCAAGTCCGCCGTCATGGCCGTAGCTCCCACTGGATCGCTCCGTCAGGCTCCGTCGGTGCCGCGCGAGCAGCGGCGGCGGGCATCGGCAGGTAACGGCCCGACCACCAGTCGCCGATCAGGTCGGTGTACCAGGGCGAGGCAGGATTCTCGCTCTGGCCGCCCGGATAGATGCCCTCGGCGAACGGCCGGCCGTCTCGTGACCAGGCGGCGATCATGCGCCAGCTCGGCCCGATCTCGGAATCCATTCCGCCCTCCGCCGCATCGACGGTCCACAGGTCACCGCCAGCCGACTTCGGGCCGTAGCCGAGCGAGTCCGGGCTGGCCGCATTCTGGCTGAAGCCGAGCGCGTCGGTTCTCGCGGTGTTCTCGTGGCCTCCGACGGTGGCCGCCTGCGTCAGCGCAGGGAACTCCCGGGTGTGCAGCTTGCCCCACGGCCAGCGTCCGGGTCCGTCTCCGAGCAGCCCGTAGAGATCGCTGACCGCCGACACGAACGCGGCGCGCATCATCACAGCCGCCGGCGTCGCGCGCGGCCATACCACCGGGGTGACGACATGTGCTCCAGCCGGGCCAGGCGGCGCAGGGGGCAAGGTGAAGGCTGCGTTGCGCGGATCGGTCAGCGTCCATGCCTGAAGGTCCTCGTCGAGGCTGGACTGGGCGGGGCTAACGGCGAGTCCCGCGGTATCCGTCGTTACCGGCACCCTGGCCGCAGCCCACCACGGCCCGAACACGTCCGACAGATAGCAGGTCCAGAAGGTCCACCAGATCGACGCGGCGTCTGATCCCGCGTCCATCTTCTTGTTCCACGAGGCCAGCGTCTGCTGAGCAATCTGCTGAATCGGCGTCAGGCGCTGACCGGCCCGGTACGCCTGCTGAAGCACCGCCAGCAGCTTGGGCACGATCGCAGCCGCCAGCTGATCCCGCGTGTCGCCCTGCAGCCGGGCGAAGCTGGCCGGCCTCATCGACCAGTGCAGACGCAGGTAGGAGAACTCCGCATCGGCCCGGTAACCAGCATCGAAGTAGTTCGCGGTCGTCCCCAGGTAGTACGGGTAAGAGGGGCCGACGGGCCGCTGGTTCGCCGTCGCGATCACGTGCGAGCGGGGATCGTAAACCTGCGGGACCGCTGCGTACGGGATGACGCCGGCCACGTCGTCAGCTCCGGTTCCGGGCAGCGGCAGCCACGGGTCGCCGCCCTGGACCTGCGGGTAGTACCCGGCGGAGATCGCGCCGATGTTGCCGTGATTGTCGGCGTAGACGAAGGTGAGGGCTGGCGACTGCCAGTCCGCGAGCGCGGCCCGGAACTCGGCGAAATTGCTCGCCCTGTCGATCGTCAGCATCGCCGCCTCATCCGGCGAGCCGAGCGCTCCCATCCACTTCACCGCGATCGTCTGGCCGGCCTGCGTCAGCACCGGCCCGTGGACCGTCAGCGGCACGTAGATCTGCCGGGCCGGGGCGCCGCGAACCGGGACCGTGTAGTGCAGCACCTTCATCTGCCGCCACTGCCCGTCCCAGAAATACTCGCGCGGCCTGGCCGCACTGGTCTGCTCGGCGTAGAACATCGTCGCCTGGCTCTGCGTGTCGGTCAGGGACCAGGCGATCGCGGAGTTGTGCCCGATCAGGATCGCGGGCACGCCCGGCACGCCGACCCCGGATACGGCGAGGCCCGGCGCACTGAGGGCTGCCTCGTACCAGATTGAGGGCAGCGTCTGCGGGAGATGCGGATCACCTGCGAGCATCGCGCCGCCGCCCGCGACCTTCGGGCCGTTCGCCGCCCAGGCATTGCTCGCCGGGGCACTGTAGAGCTGGCCTGCTGGCAGCGCGCTCGCCTGGCGCAGGATCGCCGAAGCGGCCTCCGCAAGGCCAGCCGAGATCGCACCGGCACCTGCGGCCGAGGGAGCTCGCACGTCCGCGGCCATCAGCGCATCCGCACTGACCCCGCGGGCGGCGACCGGCCGAGCACCCGCGGCCGCCTGCCCGGGCGCGAGCGGCGTCAGCGGCAGCTTCTGGTACGGGCCCGGATCGAACGGGTTCTGGCCGTTCGGCGGCTGCACCGGGAACCAGCTCATCGTCCGCGCTGGCCCGAGCGAGTGCTCCAGCACGGCGTAATCCAGCGGCGTCGTAGTGAAGTCCAGTTCCTGCGTCAGCTCGCCCTGCACCGCCAGGCTGTCCACCGGAGTCCAGTTCCGCGGGTACACCCCGGCCAGCGTGAACACAGCCGGCCATTGGCCGTTCTGGCGCAGCTGGGCTAGGTAGTCGTTCACCCCGCGGGAGTACGCGATCAGCACGCTCGCGGCCGGGCTCGACCGCGGCAGCTGCGCCCACTCCTGCTGTGCCGTGCGCATCAGTCCGAGCCGCAGCTCGAATTCATCCGAGGGGATGCCCGGCGCGCCGATGAGCTGCGCCAGCCGCCCCTCGGCGACCCGGCGGGCGCGGTCCATCTGGGCGAGCCGGTATTCCGCCTGCACGTACCCGAGGGTGAGGTAGGCATCGTCTTGCGACTGCGCGCTGATCGAGGGCACGCCCTGCTGGCTGAACGTCACGTGCACGGGCCTGGTCAGTCCGGCCACCGTGAGCGTCGCGGACTGTGGCAGCCGGGCACCCGCCGCCGACGCCCAGGCGCCGAGGCCGGGCAGCAGCACGCGGCCGAGCGCCGGCAACGTGCCAATGCCGAGCCCGAGCACGCCGAGCAGGCAGGCTGACGCTGCCAGCGCGACCACCCCGTTCCCGGCATGAGAGATCTTCCGGGCGCGCCGCGCATCAATGTTCATCCGGTCATCCCGTACCCCCGCAGTCTGAGGTGACCTCCCGGCGCTGGCCCGCCGGTACACCGGAATGCTAGGTCACGTGCCTGATCAGCCTCAGGACCGGTGCAGCAGGTTGAGGAACCTGGCCACGATCGGCCCGTCGGTGGGGCCGCCCTCGCCGCCGTTGACCGTGACCATGGCGAACGCGATGTCGCTGCGGTAGACGTCATTGTTGAAGCCGACGAGCCACGCGTCGGTCGGCAGCGGATTGCCGTGGCCGTACTGCGCGGTGCCGGTCTTGGCGTAGGTGCCCGCGGGCAGGCCCTTGCCGGATGCTGTCCCGGACACGACCACCTGCGCCATCATCGTGTGCAGGTCAGTGACGACCTGGGCGGGAAGCGGTGTCGGCCGGATCGAGTCGTCTCCAGCGCCGGCCACCAGCCGGGCCGCGCGGACCTGGCCGGTGTCGGCTGCAGCCGCGACCAGTGCCATGTCCAGCGGCGAGACCAGCACCCGGCCCTGTCCGATCGCGGTTGCGGCGAGGTCCGCCTGGTCGGTGGGCGCGGGAACGGAGCCGCCGAATGCGGGCAGGCCGAGGTGGGGCGTCACGCCGATCCGGTAGAGCGCGGCGGTCCTGGTGAAGTCGGCAGCGGTGAGGTGCCGCGTCGCCAGCCCGATGAACGCGGTGTTGCACGACTCGGCGAAGGCACGCAGCAGGTCGCCGACAGATGCGGTGCCCTCCGCGTTGTGGAAGACCTCGCCGTCGACCGTGATCTGCGACGGGCAGCTTGCGGCCGAGGATGGTGTCAGCCCGTGCTCGAGCAGTGCGGTGCTGGTGAGCACCTTGAATGACGACCCTGGCGGGAACGAGCCGTCCAGGGCCGGATTGAAACCGCTGGATCCCGGAACGCTCACCGACGCCAGAACCTGGCCGGTGGCCGCGTTGACCGCGACCAGCCCGGCGCTCTTGTGCAGGCCGTCCAGGGCATTCTCGGCGGCCGCCTGGACGACAGGGTCGACGCTGGTCTGCACCGGCGTGCCCGCTCGCGGCCTGAGCGTCGCCACGGTGCCAACGGATGCGCCGGCCGCGTTCACTGCTGTCACAGTCGCGCCGGGACGGCCGGCCAGCTGCTTCTGATAGGCCAGCTCCAGCCCGGTCTGGCCGACCACGCTCTGCGCGGCGTATGGCCGTCCGAGTGCCTGCAGCTGCTGGGCCGTGACCGGGCCCACCGTTCCGACCACATAGGTCAGGCCCGGCGTGACCGGCTCGCGCTCGTGGCCGGTCTGAAACACGGTGCCAGGGATCGGGTAGATCGTCGGCGCGAGCTGCTGGTACCTGCGCTGGCTGACCGTGAACACTGGCTCGAACCAGGTCGGCTCGGTTTTCGCTCCCGTCAGCGCCGAGTCGACTGCCCGCCTGCTCGCGCCCGCAGCCAGCAGCGCGGCGCGGACGACAGCCTGCTTCTTGATCCGCTGCCCTTCCACGCCGATCGTCACCATCGGGGCCTGGGCGGTCAGCGGCGCGCCGCCGGCGCCAAGGATCTGTGCCCGCGGCGGCCAGGTGAGCTGCAGCGACAGCCGATCACCTGGCTTGATGAGCTGCGGCGCGATCGTGGTCGGCGACCAGTCGACCAGCCAGTTCCCGGATGTGCTGGTGAGCCGGAGCCGTGTCTTCCAGCTGATGGTGCCAACCCCGGCGATTGTGATGCGCTCGGTCACTGGCTCGCTGGCGGAATTCCCGGACGTGGCGAGCAGGCCTGCGCTGAAGCTGGCCTGCCGGGCGCCGAGGTCGGCGAGCGCGTCAGCGTTAGCCGAGCCGAAGTCGGCCGGCGGGCTCGCGACCAGCGCGCGCATTGACGTCCAGTCCCGGCGCGACCAGGCCGCAAGGTAGGCCTGAGCGACGTCGTGCGGGCTCGAGCCGCCGGAACACGCTGCCAGCAATGCCCCCAGCGGCAGGAGCGCCGCGAGCAGCAGTGCGGCAGCGCTGCCCAGGTGACCGGCGCGACGGGCCAGCTTCATGGCGATGACCCTACGCGCGGCCGCTGACAGTCAGCCGGCCCGCGCGAGAATTGCCCGCGGCGGGCTGCGCTGCTAGGCGACCCTGGGTGCGGCTGCTTCGCCCTGCAGCTCACGGGCGATCAGCAGCGTCCAGGCCCGCACCTGGACCGGGTCCCGCCAGTCGCCTGCATTGTTCTTCGCCATGGCGCTGGCCGGGAACCCTCTGGCGTGCGGTGACAGCCGGCCGCCGAATGTCGCGTGACCGCGGGCTCCGATCCGGTCCATGAGCGCCTTCACGCCGGCGACCGGCGGAATGTCGGTGCTGGCTGCCGAGTTGTCGAGCGGCCCGCTGGAGAAGAAGTACGTCGGGCGCTGCCGGAGTTCCGCGACGTGCTTCCGGACGAATTTCCTGGCGGACTTGTGCCAGCGGAACGCATACAGCGCGCCGCCGACCACGACGGCGTCATAGAAGACAACGTCGCGGACCTTTTCCGGTGAGAGCACGTCGGCGGTCAGCCCGCAATCGCGCAGGCCGTTCGCGACCATGTGGGCAAGCCCCTCGGTGCCGCCGCGCTTGGATCCGTAGGTAACGAGAACACGCATCGGGCACCTCCTTCTGTCACTACCAGCCTGCTGCGGCCACGGTCAGGTCCCAGAGGCGAAGGTCACTCCCCGGCGCTAATGCTGGACGCAGCGAGCGGCTCGATCTGCCCGCGGACCGGTGACGTTCGTCCCTGTCGGCGCGGCCGGCGGGAGTGTGGACTGGCCTGAGGGTCCCGCGAGTTACGCACCAGGTCGCGCCGCGCAGGAGGCCCCGCGGAGGAGGGCGAGTTAGCGATGGACGGCCAACCGTACCCAGCCCGGCTGGACGGGCAGCTGGATCCGGCCGTGAGCCGCTGGCTCTGGCTGGTCAAGTGGCTGCTGATTATCCCGCATGTGATCGTGCTGTTCTTCCTGTGGTGGGCGGTCGCGGCCCTGACTATCGTTGCCGGCTTCGCGATCCTGATCACCGGGCGGTATCCGCGCACGATCTTCGACTTCAACCTCGGCGTTATGCGCTGGTCCTGGCGCGTCAGCTTCTACGCGATCAGCGCGTTCGCGACCGACAAGTACCCGCCATTCAGCCTCCGGCCGGATCCGGACTACCCAGCCGATTTCACGGTGGATTACCCGGCCAGCCTCAGCCGCGGACTGGTGCTCGTCAAGTGGTGGCTGCTGGCGATCCCGCAGTACCTGGTGGTGTCGATCTTCGCTGGCGGCTGGGAACTCGGACTGCATAACAGCGCCGGACGGGCGGGGGGCGGCGGGCTCATCGCCCTGCTGGCGCTCATCGCAGCGGTCGCGCTGGCAGTCACGCGCAAGTACCCGCAGCAGATCTTCGACCTCGTGATGGGCCTGAACCGGTGGTGCTTCCGGGTGCTGGCCTATGCCGCACTGATGCGCGATGAGTACCCGCCGTTCCGTCTCGACATGGGCGGCACCGATCCAGGCCACCTCGCCGTACCATCAGCCGGCCCGCCGGCACAGCCTGCCGCCGATGGCGGCGAGCAGTGATGGCCGCCGCGGGTGCGCCGCTCAGGGTGCTGGTAACCGCCGCCTCCCGGCACGGGGCCACGGCCGAGATTGCGGCGGCGATCGGGGCGGAACTGGCCGCGCGCGGGGTTGCCGCTGCCGTGCTGCCACCCGCCCAGGTCCAGTCCGGCTACGAGTTCGATGCGGCTGTCATCGGCAGCGCGGTATACGCGGGCCACTGGGAGCAGCAAGCCATAGACCTGGTGAACCGGTCGCACGAGGCACTGACAACCGTGCCGGTGTGGCTGTTCTCCAGCGGGCCGGTCGGCAAGCCGCAGGGCAGGCTAGCCCGCGCGATGAGCGGCGATCCGGTGGAACTAGCCGAGATGCTGGCGGCCACTCATGCGGTTGAGCACCGCATGTTCGCTGGCAAGCTCGATAGCAAGCTACTCCCCGCCCCGCAGCGCTTCGCACTTCTGTGCTTCCGCGGCCTCGACGGCGACTTCCGCGACTGGACCGTCATCCGGCAGTGGGCAGCAGCTATCGCGGCTCAGCTCGAGCTCGCGCGGCGCTAACTCACCAGATAGGCGGGTGCCTGTCCGCCCACGGCCTGGCCGCCTCAAGCTGAGCCGACAGCGAGATGAGCGTGGCCTCGTCACCCATCCGGCCTGCCAGCATGATGCCGATCGGCAGTTCCTCAGCGCTCCAGTGCAGCGGCACGTTCACGGCCGGCTGGCCCGAGAGGTTGTACAACGCGGTCCATGGCGTGAACACCGTCTGCCGGATGAAGTTCTCGGCTGGCTCGACCTCGTCGAACCAGCCCACCGGCCGCGGCGGCAGGGCCACGGTGGGAGTGAGGATGGCGTCGTAGGCGTTCAGCGCGGTCATGGCCGGGCGGACGGCGCCCTGCAGGATGGCCTGGTGGAGGAGCAGGTCGGCCGCCGATATCTCCATGCCCCTGCCGCGCAGGTAGCGAGTCAGCGGCAGCAGCTCGCCCTCCTGCTCCGGCGGGATCGGCGCCAGCGTCGCCATCGCGAACCACAGCGCCAGGAATGACGGCACTGCCTCCTCGCTGAACGGCAGCTCTACGTCCTCGACGTCATGCCCAAGCGCCGAGAGCAGCGCGCTGGCATCCTCGTAAGCAGCCACGCAGTCCGGGTGAACTTCCGCGCCCGGAACCACGGTCCTGAGCGACCGGGCGATCCGCAGCCTGCCTGGCTCCCTGGCGGCGTAGCCGAGGAACGACTCCCGAGCTGGCAGCCGCGGCAGCGTGTACATGTCGCCGGGGTGGTTTCCGGTCATCGCGTCCAGCAGCAGAGCCGCATCGGCGACCGTACGGGCCAGCGGGCCATCGGTCGACAGGCCGGTCAGGTCCGGCATCATCGGGCCCTGGGAGATCCTGCCGCGGGTCGGCTTGATCCCGAACAGGCCGCAGACGCTCGACGGAATCCGGATCGAGCCGCCGCCGTCGCTGCCCTGAGCGGCTGGGGCCAGCCCGGCGGCCACTGCCGCGGCAGCGCCGCCGCTGGACCCGCCAGCGGACCGGCTGAGATCCCACGGAGTGCGGGCAGGCGGCCCGATCCTGGTCTCGGTGTAACACGGCAGGCCGAACTCCGGCGTCGCTGTCTTGCCGGTCATCACGATTCCGGCCGAGCGCAGGTGCTGGACGACGTAATCGTCCTCGGTCGCCACGTTGTCGGCCAGGATCGCGCTGCCGTAGGTGAGCCTGACGCCCGCGACCATGTTCAGGTCCTTGATCGGGATCGGCACGCCGGTCAGCGGCGGCAGCTCAGCGCCGTCCTTGCGGCTGGCCGAGACCGCCTTGTCCGCGACCGCAGCCTGTTCCCGCGCCAGCTCGTGGGTCACCGTGTAGAAGGCGCCGACCTGCTCGTTGAGCTTGTCGATGCGGTCGAGGTAATGCTCGGCGATCTCGGTGGCTGAGATCTCGCCAGTCCGGATGGCGGCCGCCTGCTCGGTCACTGTGAGGTCATGAATCTGGGTCACGGTACCGAACAGTAGACCACCGGGTGGGTTCGGCAAAGCGTTGCTGCCCGGCTGCATTGAACCGTTATTTCACCTGCATGCCGCCGGGTGGCCGCTGAGAAGCCCACTGCGGTGGCCTGCCAGTAAGCGCTTCGTTACGCTGTGACACATGGACCGGGAGACCGGGCCTCAGCCGACACCGACCGGGCCAGCGGCCCCGGTCGAAGGACACAGCGTTCACGTTCCTGCGCGCGCGATCCTGGCCGGGCTCGCCGCCGATCCGCGCATGCCCATCTGGATCCGGCGCGCGGTCATGGCGCTCGTTGCCTTCATCCCGGTCACGATCTTTGTGGGCTGGCGGCTCGGCCTGACCGCCGCAACCGTGGTGGCCGTCGTGGACACGGTCTACCAGGCAAGGACCATGGCCCTGATCCCGGCGGCAGTCAGGGTCTCATCCGCCCAGCGGCGCACCAAGCGCCGGCTGTTCCTCGCCAGGGTCTTCGGCTATCTGGCCCTCCACGCCCGCGGCATTCCCGGCACCGGCTCGGTCATCGATCACCTGGTGATCGGACCCGGCGGCGTGTACGCGCTCGATTCCGAGCGCTGGGACCGCCGGCTGCCAGTGCGGACCGTCGCCAGCGGCTCAGCAGCCGGGCCGGTGCTCTACCACGGCCCGTTCAGCCAGAAGGACCGGCTGGCGCACGCGCGGTGGGAGGCCGCCCAGGCAGCTCGGCTGCTCAGCACCGAACTCGGCCGTGAGATCACGGTCCGGCCAGCGATGGTGATCTACGGTCCCACTGTCCCGTGGGCGGTGGCCAGCTTGCGCGGCGTCGACGTTTTCGCAGGCCGGGCCCTGGTGCGCTACTTCCAGAGCCGCAAGCGGACGCGCCAGGACGGCCCGCTCAGCTGGGAGGAGGCCGGCGAGATCTTCGCCGCCGCCCAGCGCGTGCTGCCGTGACCGTAGCTGGCGGTCTGCCGGGCCCGCCTGACCGGCCGTTCCTGTGCGCCTGGCCGGCCACGACGCCGCTCAGCCTGAGTCGCCGACTAGTCTGTGACAGTTCTCGACACGACACGGCAAGGAATGACTGTCAAGGTGGCCGATCTGCGTACCTGGGTGGCGGGAGCACGCCCCCGGACCCTGCCCGCTGCCGTCGTGCCTGTCGTCGTCGGTTCTGGCGTTGCCTTCGGCTACGGCAAGTTCTCGCTGTGGCGCGCGGCGCTCTGCCTGGTCGTCGCACTGGCCCTGCAGATCGGTGTCAACTACGCCAACGATTACAGCGACGGCATCCGCGGCACTGACGACGACCGTGTCGGCCCCGTCCGGCTCGTCGGCTCCGGCCTCGCCCCGCCCAAGCAGGTGCTGGCTGCGGCGGCCGGATCCTTCGCCGTCGCCTGCGCGGCCGGCCTAGTCCTCGCCGCGGTCAGCTCGTGGTGGCTCGTGCTCCTGGGAGTGGCGGCGGTGGCTGCGGCCTGGTTCTACACCGGCGGCAGCCGGCCCTACGGGTACCGGGCGCTCGGCGAGCTGTCAGTGTTCGTTTTCTTCGGGCTGGCCGCGGTGGCCGGGACGGCCTACGTCCAGATGCGCACGCTGACGTGGCTGCCGTGGGCTGCCGCCGCCGCGATCGGCCTGCTCGCCTGCGCCCTGCTCGTCATCAACAACCTGCGGGACATCCCGACCGATAGCCAGACCGGCAAGCGCACGCTCGCCGTCGTGATCGGCGACCGGCGCACCAGGACCCTGTACGTGGGCTGCGTCCTCGTGCCGTTTTGCGTAGCCCTGGTGCTGGCCGCAGCCCGGCCGCTGAGCTTGCTGGCGCTCGCTGCGCTGCCGCTGGCGTTCGCCCCGGTCCGGCAGGTCCGGGACGGCGCCACCGGTCGCAGTCTCATCAGCGCTCTCGGCCAGACCGGCCGGCTGGAACTCGCCTACGGCGCCCTGCTCACACTCGGCCTGGCCATCAAGCTCTAGCCGGCCGCGACCGGCTAGGCGCAGCGACCCGGCGCCCTAGGCCGGACCCGCCACAGCGCCGTTGGCGGCGCCAGAGTCCTCCTGCACCGCGTCCGTCTTCAGCAGCGCCTCGGGCAGCGGAACATCAGGTGGCGGCGGCGGTTCGGGGACGGCAGCCATGGCGGCCGCTATTGCGGCCTGAGACTGCTCGGGAACCGCGTTCCCTGCCAACGCAGCCTCATTGAGGACGACCTCGGCCAGAGCGGCGTCTGCGGCACTCTCCTCAGCTCCGGCCGTCAGCGCAGGACTAGTGCCGCTCGCTCCGGCGGCCCCGTGCGCGGAGGGTGCCGGGCCCGGCGTCTCGGCCGCCGCACTGCCGCCGTCGAACGCACTGCTCAGCGCCTTCAGCGCACTGGTCAGCTCGCTCGGAATCATCCACATAGTGTTGCCTGGCCCCTGGGCAATCTGCGGCAGCGTCTGCAGGTACTGGTAGGCGAGCAGCTTCGGATCCGGGTCATTGGTGTGGATCGACTGGAACACCGATGTGATCGCCTGCGCCTGGCCTTCTGCCCGCAAGATGGCGCTCTGCTTGTCGCCCTCTGCACGCAGCACAGTGCCCTGCTTGTCGCCATCGGCGGTGAGGATCTGCGCCTGCCGGACGCCTTCAGCGGTCAGGATGGCCGCGCGCTTCTCGCGCTCGGCCCGCATCTGCTTCTCCATCGCGTCGATCACGCTCTTCGGCGGATCGATCGCCTTGATCTCGACCCTGGTGACGCGGATCCCCCACTTGCCGGACGCGTCGTCGAGCACGCCGCGCAGCATCGTGTTGATCTTGTCGCGGGAGGTCAGCGTCACTTCCAGGTCCATCGAGCCGATCACGCTGCGCAGCATTGTCGCGGTGAGCTGCTCGATCGCCTGGATGTAGTTGACGATCTCATAGTCAGCCGCGCGCGGATCGGTCACCTGGAAGAAGAGCACGGTGTCGATCTTGACCACCAGGTTGTCCTCGGTAATGACCGGCTGCCCGAGGAACGAGACCACCTGCTCGCGCAAGTCGATGAGCGGCTTCACGCGGTCGATGAACGGGATGATGAAGTTCATGCCGGGTTCCATCGTCTTGGTATAGCGACCGAATCGCTCCACGTTCCTGGCCCGCGCCTGCGGCACGATCCGGATGGCGCGTAGCGAAGTCACTATCACCAGTGCGACGATGATCGCGGCCACTATACCGATGGCGTCAGCGAACATGGCTACTCCCTGGGGTACACGAGCGCTGAGGCGCCCTCAATTTGCAGCACGTCGACCTTGGCGCCGGCCGGAATGACTAGCGTTTCGTCATACGGCCGCGCGGACCATTCCTCGCCGCCGATCCGGACCCGGCCGCCGTGCTCGCTGACTTCCTCCAGCACGTAGCCCGTGCGGCCGACCAGAGCGGCAGTTCCGGTGCGCAGCAGCGGCGGATGCCTGATGTGGCGCAAGGCGAACGGGCGGGCGACGCCAAGCCCGACGCCGGACGCGAGAATGAATGCGCCGAACTGCAGGGCGAACGGCGCGCCGAGGAACCCGGTGCCGGCCGCGATCAGAGCGGCGATGCCCACCAGGCCGAAGGCGAGCGTGGTCGTCATGATCTCGGCGGCCCCGAGCACAGCCGCGAGGATCAGCCAGATAATCCAACTATCCATCGCGCCGCTCCGAAAGCGAAAAGAGCCTCGGCTTTGAGACTAGACCTGTCGGGCTCCGGGCGCATCTTCCTGCGGTTCCCGCTGCGTCGCGGCAAGCTGCTGGCCGGCTTCACACCATGAGCGAGAACATGGAGTATTGACCTACCCATCACCCGGAAGGCCGGTCATGTCCGAGGTCACTCCCGTCACCCAGCTCTCGTACAGCAACGGCGCGTCGCCAGTCCCGCTGCTCGGCGAGACTATCGGCGACAACCTACGCCGGATCGCGGTGACCTATCCGACCCGCGAGGCGCTGGTGGACGTGCCGACCGGCAGGCGGTGGACCTACGCACAGCTCGACGCCGACGCCGACACCGTTGGCGTCGGCCTGCTGGCGCTCGGCATCAATGCCGGCGACCGGGTCGGGATCTGGGCACCAAACTGCGCGGAGTGGGTCGTGCTCCAGTACGCGACTGCCAAGATCGGCGCGATCCTCGTGAACATCAATCCGGCGTACCGGAGTCACGAGCTGGCTTACGTACTCCGGCAGTCCGGGACCAAGCTGCTGGTCAGCGCCGAGAGCTTCAAGACCAGCGACTACCGCGGCATGATCGAGGAGGTCGGCCCCAGCCTGGACACGCTGGAGCGGGTGATCTACCTCGGCACCCCGGACTGGGACAAGCTGCTGGACGCCGGAGCAGCGGCCAACCGCGAAGCGCTGGCCGCACGATCCGCGACACTGGCCTTCGATGACCCGATTAACATCCAGTACACCAGCGGCACCACAGGATTCCCGAAGGGCGCCACGCTGTCGCACCACAACATCCTGAACAACGCGTACTTCGTCGGTGAGGGCTGCCGCTATACCGAGGCTGACCGCGTCTGCGTGCCGGTGCCGTTCTACCACTGCTTCGGCATGGTGATGGGCAACCTCGGCTGCACCACCCACGGCGCCTGCATCGTGATCCCGGCTCCCGGTTTCGACCCGGCGGCGACTCTGGCCGCCGTGCAGGCAGAGCGCTGCACCTCCCTCTACGGAGTCCCGACCATGTTCATCGCCGAGCTCGCGCTGCCCGATTTCGCGAGCTACGACCTGTCGAGCCTGCGCACCGGGATCATGGCGGGCTCGCCCTGCCCGGTCGAGGTGTTGAAGAGGGTCCTCAGCGAGATGCACATGACCGAGGTAACGATCTGCTACGGGATGACCGAGACCTCGCCGGTCTCCACCCAGACCACCGCCGATGACGAAGTGGACCGGCGCGTCTCCACCGTCGGCAGGGTCCACCCGCACCTTGAAGTCAAGGTGATCGACCCGGAGACCGGCCTGGTCGTGCCGCGCGGCCACCACGGCGAGCTGTGCACCCGTGGCTACTCGGTCATGCTCGGCTACTGGAACGAGCCAGCCAAGACGGCCGAGGCCATCGACACCGCCCGCTGGATGCACACGGGCGACCTGGCGGTGATGGACGAGGCCGGCTACCTGAACATCGTCGGGCGGATCAAGGACATGGTCATCCGCGGCGGCGAGAACATCTACCCACGCGAGGTCGAGGAGTTCCTGTACACGCACCCGGAGATCGAGGAGGTCCAGGTCGTCGGGGTGCCCGACCTGAAGTACGGCGAGGAGCTGTGCGCCTGGGTGAAGCTCCGCCCCGGCAGCGAGCTGACCGCCGAGCAGGTCCGCGGGTTCTGCGCCGGCAAGATCGCGCACTACAAGATCCCGCGGTACGTCCGGTTCACTGCGGACTTCCCGATGACCGTTACCGGCAAGGTGCAGAAGTTCAAGATGCGCGCGACGTCGGTCGAGGAACTCGGCCTCGAGGATGCCAGTCAGGCCCGCACCGCCTGACCGCGCACCCGCAAATGATCTTCATGATGCCGGATTGGCGGGCTATCACCCCAGCAACCTGGCACCCATTCAGCAGCGGCTCGGGAGTCACGGGTTCAGTGCGCACGGAGGCCGGCGAGCGCGGCCTGGACACCCGGGACGTCGTTCACGCACACCGCGTCCACTCCGGCCTGAGCCAGGAGTACGGCATCGGCCGGATCCGGCGACCACGTCATGACTTCCAGCCCGGCCGCGTGCGCGTGGCGGAGGACTTCCTCGGCACTGAAGCTGCCCGGCCCGGTGCGTGCGCGCCGCACCGGAAGAACATCGGTCGGCAGGCACAGCGCATCCAGCCCGAGGTTGGCTGCGGCCGAGACTGCCACCGCGGCGGCATAGCCCTGCTCGGTGATGAGACCGAGCGCCACGTCCCCGGTCAGCTCGCTCCGGTCCTTCAGGTAGGTCGGCAGCGACGGGTCGAACGAGGAGACCAGGAAGGGCCTCGTTCCCTGGTAGTGATGCAGTGCCGCCGCGATGAGCGCGTGCGTGCGCTGCGCCGGCGGATCGGTGGCGTCCTCGATGGTCGTCTTGACGTCGATGTTCACGCCAACGCCCGGCGGGAGCGCGGCCAGGACGTCGGCGAGCCGCACGATGCCGGCGACGGCGAGCTCCGCGGCGGTGCGCCCGACGATGCGGTGGCCCTCGAGAGTGACGGGGTCGTGCCAGAGCACGAGCTCGGCGTCGCTGCTGCGGCGGGCGTCCAGCTCCACCCAGGGCACGCCGTGGCGGGCGGCGGCCAGGAAGGATTCAACGGAGTTCTCCCGGTAGCCGTCAGGCTGGCCGGCGCCAAAGCCGCGATGGCCGACGATGGCCGGATGTGCCTCGAAGATCACGCGAGCTCCTCCTGATCCGGCCCGGCATAACCAGGCTGATTCGTCGTGTCCCGGCGCAGGTCGCTAGTGTCCGGGTGCGTAAGGTGACAGGAGCCGGGCCGACGAGGTGCCCGGTCAGTTGAGGCCGAGGGGGCCAGATGGATGAGCGCGTGGCGCGCGAGCGGCTGACCGCCGAGCGCGCCGAAGTCCTGCAGCTGCTCAAGGGCACCGAGTCGGCCGCCGAATCCGACCGCGAGGTCGAGGTTGACGAGACGGGCAATTACGCCGATTCCGCACAGCCGCTGACTGCGCAGGGCATTGACGACTCCATTGCCGAGGGCCTGCGAGACCGGCTGGCCGCCATCGACCGGGCACTGAAGCGGCTGGACGACGGCAGCTACGGCAGGTCCGTGCTGTCCGGGGATCCCATCCCGGACGCGCGCCTCGACGCGGATCCGGCTGCCGAACTGACCGTCGAGGAAGCCCGGGCCCGACAGGAGTCCTAGCCGCCCGCCACGTCCAGGGAGATCGTCGTGCCGGCCAGCGCCTTGCTCACCGGGCAACCCGCCTTCGCGTCGTTCGCGATCTTGGCGAAGTCATCGGCGCTGACGCCCCGGGCAGACCCGCTGACCGTCAGCTTGATGCCGCTGATCCGGAACCCGCCCGCCGGATCTGGCCCGAGCGTCACGTCCGCGGTGACGTCGAGCGACTGGTCGCTGCCGCCAGCAGCGCCGAGCAGCGCGGAGAACTGCATGGCAAAGCACCCCGCGTGCGCCGCGGCGATCAGCTCTTCCGGGCTGGTCGTGCCGCCCGCGTCGTCCGCAGCGCGCCTGGGGAAGTTGATCTCATAACTGCCCAGGCCGGAGCTAACTAGCGTCACGGTCCCGGTGCCATCCTGAAGACCGCCGGTCCAGGTCGTATGCGCGCTGCGGGTCGGCATTGCGGTTCTCCTTCTGATCGGGCCATGCCGGGCCTGCCGCCCGGCACGAACGTGCGCAACAATCACGGTCCCGGATTTGCTCCCGGTCCGGTTTCGCCTGAACTTGGCGCGGTGCCTGTTAACCCGTTCGGGCCCGCCAGGCTCGGCCCCGTGCAGCGGCGCAATCGCGTGCTCAAGGCGGCCACGTTCGAGGGTATGAGCCCGGCCAACCTCGTGTCTGGCAGTCTCATCGACTTCCACCGCCGGTTACATTTACTCGGGCACGCGCTGCGTCCTCGACCACCCGGAACCGCTCACCGTGATCGCGCCTCGATGAGGAACCGCTGCGAGTAGCAGACGAACGAGCCGCTGGCCTGGATGTGCTCATGCATGCGCGCGAGCTGCCCGCGGTATCCGTCGACCGTGAAGCCGGGCACCGTCCACAGCACCTTCTTCAGGAAGTGCACGACGGCCGCCACGTCGGAGAACTCCACCCGCAGCGCCTGCTCCCGAGATCCACGACCTCGAGCCCGGCCTCGGTCGCCTCGGCGACCGCGACCCGCGGGCTCCGGCTCGGGTCCACCGGCTGCGGGCCCATCATGAAATCGGTCAGCTCGCGGTTGGAGCCAGCCCCCACCTGCTGGGAGAAGTAGGTGCCGCCGGGCGTGAGAACCCGCGCGATCTCCGGCCAGATCACCTCGACGGGATGCCTGCTGACGACCAGCTCGAAAGTTCCGGGCGGGAACGGCAGCGCGGCATCGTCTGCCACCTCCGTCACCTCGCCGCCGAACGGCGCGAGGTGACGGCGCGCCAGCGCAACGTTGGGCGGCCACGACTCGGTCGCAGCTAGCACCGCGGGACCGCTGCCGGCGGCTCGCATGGCCTCCGGCGAGCACCTCGCCGCCACCGGTCTGGATGTCGAGCACGGCCTGGGCCCGCCGTAGCCGCTCGGCCAGCAGCCGGGCGTAACCCCAGGCCGGCCGCTCTTCGGTTGCCCGCCCGTCGAACCAGGAGAAGTCCCAGCCCGCCACTGGCACGGCGTCGCCTTCGGCGATCAGCTCGTCGAACGTCGGCCGGCTGGGCACCTGGAGATTATGACCGGGAACGGGGCCGACCCGGCAACTCAATTAGCTCAGGCCAGTCAGGTGAGCCCGAGCAGGCCGTCCAGGCCGACGGTCAGGCCCGGCTGGCAAGCCGCCGATGCCGCGGATCGCGAGCAGCACGCCCGGCATGAACGACGCGCGGTCGAGGGAGTCGTGCCTGATCGTCAGGACCTCCCCGTGCCCGCCGAGCAGTACCTCCTGATGGGCGACCAGGCCGGCCAGCCGGACCGAGTGCACATGCACGCCGTCGACCTGTGTTCCGCGCGCGCCTTCCGCCGCGGTCGCGGTCGCGTCCGGCATCGGACCGGTTCCCGCAGCGGCCCTGGCCGAGCTGATCATCGCGGCCGTCCGGCTTGCCGTGCCAGAAGGCGCGTCCGCCTTGCCTGCATGGTGCAGCTCGATTACCTCGGCCGACTCGAAGAACGGCGCGGCCAGCTCAGCGAAGCGCATCATCAGCACCGCGCCCACCGAGAAGTTCGGCACGACAAGTGCGCGGCCGCCGGGCTGAGCCTCGAGCCACCCGGTCACCTGGTCAAGCCGCTCCTGGCCGAAACCCGATGTCCCGACGACAGCGGGGAGGCCGCTGCCGATGCACCAGCGCAGGTTATCCATCACCGCAGCCGGATGCGTGAAGTCGACCACTACGTCGACGCCTGCCAGCGATTCCCGCGAGTCACCGACGTCGACCTGCGCGGCGAGCTCGAGGTCATCGGCCGACTCGACGGTACTGCACACCTGCGAACCCATGCGCCCCTTGGCGCCCAGCACGCCTACCTTGATCATCGTGCTCCCTCAATCCCCGCGGTCATTGCGAGCAGCCTAGCGACCGCCCGCCGACAGCCACCGGACCGCGATGCGATAAGAAAGGCTGCGGGAGCCACCGTGTCTTACCGCAGCAAGCGCCGGGCCTGACCGCAGGAGCCGCGAAGGCCGTGCGAGCGGCTTTACTTCAAAGGGGAACGTCATGACGGAGTGGAACTCGTTCAGAACAGACTCGCCCCAGGGCAGCATCACCAGCGAGGTGATCACCTACGCGGGCGGCAATGGCGATCAGATCCACGCTTATGTCAGCCGCCCGACCGGCGACGCGGTCACTCCCGGCGTCGTGGCAGTGCACCACATGCCCGGATGGGATGAGTTCTACCGCGAGTTTTCCGACCGGCTGGCCCGGCACGGCTACACGGTCATCTGCCCGGACCTGTACTGCCGGTTCGGCCATGGCAGCCCGGACGACATCGCTGCCAAGGTCCGCGGCGAAGGCGGCGTGCCCGACGACAGCGTGGTCGCCGACTGCGCAGCAGCCAGGGAATGGCTGCTGGCGCAGCCGACCAGTAACGGCAAGACAGGCATCATCGGTACCTGCTCGGGCGGCCGGCACTCGCTGCTGACGGCCTGCCGGACGACGGGCTGGGATGCGGTGGGCGACCTGTGGGGCGGTGGCGTCATCATGAGCGCGGAGGAACTCAGCCCGGCGCGCCCGGTCGCCCCGATCGACTACGTCTCCAGCCTGTCCGCGCCGCTGCTCGGCCTGTTCGGCAACGACGACAAGTACCCGACGCCCGAGCAGGTCGACCAGCTGGAGGCTGAGCTCGCGCGGCATGGCAAGGAGCACGAGTTCCACCGGTACGACGGCGCCTCGCACGGGTTCTTCTACTACTTCGCGCCGATGTACCGGCCCGAGGCGACGATGGACGGCTGGGAGAAGATCTTCACGTTCTTCCGCACGCATCTCGCGAGCTGATGGATTGGGCGTGAGTTAGCTAGCGTGGCCCTTCTTGGGGCCAGGGTGGCTAAGGCTCGCCCCTCACCAGCGGCGCGAGCAGTCCAGGCCGGCTGGCACCATGGACAGGACATGACACTCACCGATCAGCTGCCGGACGGCGCCGAGCCAGATGAGGTATACGCCGCTTTTGCCGACTGGACGTCGGGGCAGGGCTTCAGCCTGTACCCGCACCAGGAGGAGGCGCTGATCGAGGTCGTCTCCGGCGCGAACGTCATCCTGTCCGCCCCGACCGGGTCGGGCAAGAGCCTGGTGGCGACCGGCGCGCACTTCACTGCGCTGGCCAGGGATGACAGGACCTTCTACACCGCTCCGATCAAGGCGCTGGTGTCGGAGAAGTTCTTCGCGCTGTGCGACATCTTCGGGCCCGACGAAGTCGGCATGATGACCGGCGACGGCAGCGTGAACCGGGACGCGCCGATCATCTGCTGTACCGCGGAGGTGCTGGCCAACATCGCCCTGCGTGATGGCGCGGCCGCTGACGCCGGACAGGTAGTCATGGACGAGTTCCATTTCTACGCCGACCCGGACCGGGGCTGGGCCTGGCAGGTGCCGCTGATCGAGCTGCCGCAGGCCCAGTTCGTGCTGATGTCGGCGACTCTCGGCGATGTCAGCCGGTTCGAGCGCGACCTGACGCGGCGGACCGGCAGGCCCACCGCTGTGGTCACCTCCGCCGAGCGGCCAGTGCCGCTCTCGTTCTCGTTCGCGCTGACGCCGCTGCACGAGACCGTGTCCGAACTGCTCGCGACGCACGAGGCGCCGATCTACATCGTGCACTTCACCCAGGCCGCAGCGATCGAGCAAGCGCAGGCGCTGATGAGCGTCAACGTGTGCAGCCGGGCCGAGAAGGACGCGATCGCGGACCTCATCGGCAACTTCCGGTTCGCTTCCGGCTTCGGCAAGACGCTCTCCCGGCTGGTCCGGCATGGCATCGGCGTCCACCACGCCGGCATGCTGCCCAAGTACCGGCGGCTGGTCGAGACCCTCGCGCAGGCCGGGCTGCTGAAGGTCATCTGCGGCACCGACACGCTCGGCGTCGGCATCAACGTGCCGATCCGTACGGTGCTGTTCACGGCGCTGTCCAAGTACGACGGGACAAGAACCCGCCTGCTGATGGCGCGGGAGTTCCATCAGATCGCCGGGCGGGCCGGGCGGGCCGGCTTCGACACCATGGGCCGGGTCGTCGTCCAGGCGCCCGAGCACGTGATCGACAACGAGCGCGCGCTCGCCAAGGCGGGCGACGACCCGAAGAAACGGCGCAAGGTCGTGCGGCGCAAGCCTCCCGAGGGCATGGTCTCCTGGGGTCAGCCGACGTTCGACCGGCTGGTCGCTGCTGAGCCTGAGGCACTGAAGTCCAGCTTCGCCGTCAGCCACGCGATGCTGCTGAACGTGATCAGCCGGCCCGGCGACGCGTTCGTCGCCATGAAGCACCTGCTGACCGACAACCACGAGGAGCGGCCCGCTCAGCGCCGGCACATCAGCCGGGCCATCGCGATCTACCGTGCGCTGCTGGCGGGCGGCGTGGTCGAGCGGCTGCCTGAGGCGGATGCCGAAGGCCGCTGGGTGCGGCTTACCGTCGACCTGCAGGAGGACTTCGCGCTCAACCAGCCGCTGTCCCCGCTGGCCCTGGCGGCCATCGGGCTGCTGGACCGGTCGTCGCCCGACTACCCGCTCGATGTGCTGTCAGTCATCGAGTCCACCCTCGATGACCCGCGCCAGGTGCTGTCCGCCCAGCTGTTCAAGGCTCGCGGCGAGGCGGTCGCGGCGATGAAGGCCGAGGGCATCGAGTATGAGGAACGCATGGACCTGCTGGAAGCGGTGACGTATCCGCGACCGCAGGCCGAGCTGCTGGAGGCTGCCTACAACATCTACCGGCAGGGTCATCCGTGGGTCGCCGATCATGCGCTGTCGCCGAAGTCGGTAGCGCGCGACATGTACGAGCGCGCGATGACCTTCGCCGAGTACGTCAGCTTCTACGGGCTGGCCCGGTCTGAGGGGCTGGTGCTCCGTTACCTCGCGGACGCCTACAAGGCGATGCGGCAGACCGTGCCGGAGGAGGCCAGGACCGAGGAGCTCACCGACCTCATCGAATGGCTGGGCGAGCTCGTCCGGCAGGTGGACTCCAGCCTGATCGATGAGTGGGAACGGCTGCGCAATCCGGTCGAGGAGGCCGCCCACCTGGCGGCCGACCGGCCGCCGGCGGTCACGGGCAACAAGCGCGCGTTCCGGGTGCTTGTGCGTAACGCGCTCTTCCGCCGGGTCGAGCTCGCTGCGCTGCGGCGATGGGAGGAGCTCGGCGAGCTGGACGGTGAAGACGGCTGGGATGCGCAAGCCTGGGCCGAGGCGCTGTCGCCCTACTACGCCGAGCACGACGAGATCGGGACCGGCGCGAACGCCCGCGGGCCTGCCATGCTGATTCTCGACGAGTCACCTGGCGTGTGGTCAGCCCGGCAGATTTTCGATGATCCAGAGGGCGATCACGACTGGGGATTCTCTGCCACCGTCGACCTTGCCGCATCGGATGAGGCGGGCGTCGCAGTCATCACGGTGACAAGCATCGGCCAGCTCTAGCTGGCCTGCAGGCCAGCCATGATCAGGTCGACCACGCGCCTGGCGAATACGTCTGTCAGCGGACGGTGCCCGTGCAGCAGCCGGTGGTAGGCCGCGCCGAACATCAGGTCAAGCACGACGTCATAGTCGGTCTTGGCGGAGATCTCGCCGCGTGCGACGGCCCGGTCGAGCATGATCTTTTGCTGGGCGCGCAGCCGTTCGAGCACGCGCTCGCGCCACGCTGTGGCCAGGACCGGATCTAGCTGAGCCTCCGCGATCAGCCCTGCCAGTACCGGCCCGCTGCTCGTCCTGGTGACCGACCGGATCCAGTTGCGCAGCGCCGCTAGCAGATCGTCATGCAGAGAGCCGGTATCTGGCAGCGGCAGCTGGCTCTGGAACTCCGCGAGGAACGCATCGAGCGCGAGCGTCCCGCGCGACGTCCACCGCCGGTAGATCGTGGCCTTGCCAACGCCTGCCCGGGCGGCTACTTCCTCGATGGACATTCCGGCCAGGCCGCGCTCAGCCAGCAGCTCAGCGGCTGCCGCCAGGATGGCCCGGTCGGCCTGCTCGCTGCGCGGCCTGCCCCGCCGTGGCTGCGCGTGGCCCGCATCCGGGACGGATTGCGCCGCTGCCGGAATATGTGCGTTCCCCATGGCGCTGCAGCCTATACCAGAGAAACGAAACGATCCGTCTCGTATTGTTTTGCGGTGTGGGCTAGCTCACTCTCGCGCCAACACCGCGTCGCAGGGTTACGGGCTAGGCTCAAATTACGAGTCGTAGCGTATCGAAAAGAGGAGATCATGGTAGCGGGGGAGCGCGCAGCGCGGCCAGCAACGACGAGGCACTCCCGGTCACCAGGCACCCTCAGCCTCGAGCGGCATCAGGGCCTGCGGCTGGCGCTCATCCTCCTAGCGGCTTTCATGGTCGTGCTCGATTTCAGCATCGTCAACGTAGCGCTGCCGTCCATCGAGCGCGAACTGGGCATGACGGCCTCGGCGGTGCAGTGGGTCATCACTGGCTACGCGATCGCTTTCGGTGGCCTGCTCATCCTGGGCGGCCGGGCCGCCGACTTGTTCGGCCGCCGCCGCATGTTCGTCAGCGGCCTCCTGGCCTTCACCGTCGCCTCGCTGGCCGGCGGCCTGGCGCACGACCCGGCGCTGCTCATCGCGGCCCGGATCGTGCAGGGTGCCGGAGCGGCGGTTGTTGCGCCGGCCGCGCTGTCGCTCATCACGACCAGCTTCAGCGATGGCCACCAGCGGACGCGCGCGCTCGGCATGTACGGCGCGACGGCCTCGATCGGATTCGTGGCGGGTCAGGTACTGGGCGGGATCCTGGTTCAGTTCACGAGCTGGCGGGCGGTGTTCCTGGTGAATGTGCCGGTGGGCCTGATTGCGGTGGCCCTTGCCCCCAGGCTTCTGGCGGACTCACGCGGGCCCGCTCAGGCGCACCGCCTGGACGTCCGTGGCGCGCTGCTCATCAGCGCAGCGATGGCGGCCGTGGTGTTCGCGGTATCGCAGGCCAGCGTGAGCGGCTGGCGATCGCCGGTCATTCTGGCGTCCCTGCTGCTCTTCGCGGCATGCACGGCCGCGTTCGTGCTGGCCGAGCGCCGCCATAGTGATCCGCTGCTGCCCGCCGCGCTGATGCGACGGCCCGCACTGCGCACGGCCGGGACGCTCAACCTGCTGCTCGGCTTGTGGAACGGCGGCGAGATGCTCGTGCTGTCGCTCTATTTCCAGCAGGTGCTCAGGGACTCTCCGCTGGTGACCGGGCTCGCGATCGCGCCGCAGGGCGTCATCGGCTTCACCGCGGGCGCGTTCGGCGCCCGGCTGGCTGCCCGCATCGGCGTCCGGCGAGTGCTCGTGCTGACCGGCGTCGTCTCTGCCGCTGGCTTCGCCATACTTACCCAGCTGCCCGCAACGGGGCACTACAGCCCGGTGCTGGCCGCGGTCATGCTGGTCGGATTCGGCACCGCAGGAACGGCCTTCGGCACGATGGTCATCGCGACAGCCGGCGTGGCCGGTGCGGAGCAGGGCGTCGTGGGCGGGGTGATCAACACCAGCAGGCAGGTCGGCGCCGCACTCGGCGCGGCGGCGCTCCCGGCCATCGCTGCTGCGGTGAGTCATGACCCTGTCTCTGCGACCGCGCAGGGCACCAGGGCGGCGATGCTGGCTGGTGCTGTCGCATCAGCCCTCGCCGCGACGATCGCCTGGCGGAGCATCAAGACAGCGCGTACTGCTCCGGCAGCTGCGCCTGTCGGTGTGCCGGCCGGGCACGGCTCGGCCCCGCGTCGCCTGCGGTACCTGACCGCCGGGCGGCGCCTCGGGGGCTACCGTCCGGCAGTCCGCGATCACGGCCATCCGGCGAGCGGCAGGCCGGGCCGGGAGCCCGTCAGGCACCGCGCGGGCCGACGGACCAGGCGCACCTGAGCGACTGGTCGCCAGATCTGGCGGCGCTGCGCCAGGAAGTCATTGGTACCCTGGCCGCAAGCTGAGGACAGAAGGGCATGCCACCGGGCCATGGATCAGGTTCCTGCCAACTCCCGGCCCGGCCCGCTTGCGGGGCTGCTGGTCGCCGACTTCTCCCGGGTACTTGCCGGGCCGTACTGCACGATGATCCTCGGCGATCTCGGTGCCGACGTCATCAAGGTTGAGGGCCCCGGGGGGACGACACGCAGACACTGGATGCCTCCGATCCGCAGCGGCGTCTCGACGTACTACCTCTCGATCAACCGGAACAAGCGGTCGATTCGGCTCAACCTCAAGGACGAGGCCGACCGGGCCGCAGCCGTAGAGCTGGCCAGGCGGGCCGACATCATGGTCGAGAACTTCAAGCCCGGCGGACTGCGTCAGTTCGGGCTCGACTACGACAGCGTCCGGGCCACGAACCCCTCACTGATCTACGCGTCCATCACCGGCTTCGGCGCGGGCGGCGGCGCGCACCTGCCGGGCTATGACCTGATCGTCGAGGCGATGTCCGGGCTGATGTCGCTGCAAGGGGACGCGGACGGCCAGCCATACCGCGCGGGCGTGGCAATCTTCGACGTGATGTCAGGCCTGCAGGCCACTATCGGCGTGCTAGCCGCGCTCGAGCACCGCCACCACAGCGGCAGCGGGCAACTGGTCGAGGTCAACCTGATGGCCGCCGCGCTAGCCGGGATGGTCAACCAGACCGGCGCGTACGCCTCGGCCGGCGTGGTGCCGCACCGGATGGGCAACTCGCATCCGAGCCTGTTCCCCTACGAGCCACTGCCGACGGCGGACGGCGACCTGGTCATCGCGGCGGGCAACGACACGCAGTTCCGCAATCTGTGCGCGGTGCTGGGCGCACCTGAGCTCGCCGCCGACGAGCGGTTCGCGGCCAACTCGGGCCGCACAGCTAACCGGGATGAGCTGCGGCCGCTGCTCGTGGAGCAGCTGAAGCAGCGGACGGCCGCGGAGTGGTTCGACGAGCTGATCGCTGCCGGAGTGCCGTGCGGCCCGATTAACAGCGTGGCAGGCGGCGTCGGCTTCGCGGAGCAGATCGGCCTGGACCCGGTCGTGCTCGCCGGGCATGGCGAGCAGGCAGTGCCTGGCATCCGCAATCCGCTGCGGTTCTCCGAGACTGCGCCGCGCTACGACCTTCGTCCGCCTGACCTAGACGAGCACGGCGAGCAGATCCGGGCCTGGCTGACTGACCCCGCAACTGCGCGGGTGCCACGAGACTAGTCCCGCGACGGAGTGGAAGTTCCGCCCCGGCGGCCCGCTCGCGGTTGATCGGCATGGCCTGCCCGGTCGGCCTCCGCCGCGACTCGCAGCAGCCGCTGCGCCTCGGCTGGCCTGGTGTTGCGGTCAGCCACGCGCGCCCTGGCCACCCTCCCTATATGCGGCCACGGGTCGTCGCGGACCTCGGCCAGGAACTCGCGGAACAACTGGGCGCGCAGGAATCCGATCACGGGCCGGAGCAGGACCGGGATCAGGTCAACGTCGGAGGTAGCCATGATCAGGTACGCCATCGCCACGTCCGCGCCGGCGGCACCGGCGCTGACGTTGGACCAGTCGATCACGACCGGACCGCGGCTGGTGAGCATGACGTTTCCCGGGTGAAGGTCCAGGTGCAGCATCCGGTCCCCCGGCTCGAAGACCGTGGGCACGTCTGGCGGCGCCTCGATCTCGTGCAGCCGGTTATGCAGGTCGGCCAGCAGCCGACCGTATCGTCGCACCAGCCACGGCTTCCTGCCGAGTACAGCCAGCATGTCCCGCCCGTCTAGGCGTTCCATGATGAGGTCAGGCCCGTCGGCGTCATAAACCTTGGGCACCGGGAAACCGGCTTCGTCCAGGTACCGCATGAGGCGGGCCTCGGCCTGCACGTCAAACGGCACCCGGTAGCGCCGGAGCACCCTGCCCTGGCCGACATCGTAAACGTCGCATGCCCGGCCGGCCCGATCAGCGGACCCGGTGCCTGTGTTGACGACATGGCGCCAAGTTACTGCATTTCGGGCATGGCACAACGCAGGCACGGGGTGTCGTCCGCGTCCTAAGGCGGTGCCGGCATGCCGGTCCTCCAGCCGCCTCGCTCGCTTGCTTCCGCGCAGCAGCACGTCTGCCACCAGTGGCGGGTCGTCGGTCACCGGGATGTGCCCGCACCCGCGGAGCAGGATCAGCCGGGCTTGCGGCAGGAGCGCCTTGGCCAGGAGGCCCTGACGGGGCCGGAGCAGCCGATCACGGGTGCCCCAGCCGATCGTCACCGGCACGCCGGCCGGGATGCTGCCAGTGAACGGCACCGCCGCGGCCAGGATGGCGTTGACCGCGCTGCTCGCCGCGAGGAACGCAGCGAAGTCGCCACTGGCCTGCTCCGGCGTGATCTGGGATGGCCTGCTGACGATCGCGGCATAGATGAGGGCCCGGCCAGTGGTGCTGCGCGCCAGCGCCGGGCGCAGCGGCCTTGCCAGTTCCCCGGACAGCTGCATCATCTTGCAGACTGACCGGGCATAAGCCAGCTCGGCCTCATTTGCCCAGAACCCCGCTGGGGCCAAAGCGGTCACGCTGGCCGCCCGGCCGCGTTCGGCTGCCTCCAGCGCAAGCCTGCCTCCGACGGAGCTCCCGGCCAGGTGCGGGCGGTCTAGGCCCAGCTCGTCGAGGAATCCGATGAACTCGTCGATCAGGGCTTCGCGGACTGATCGCCCGTCGGCTTGCCCATCGGAGGCGTGCCCGTCGGCGCGGAACGGTGGTGACTCGCCGTGGCCAGGTAGGTCGACAAGGATGACCTCACGATGCGGGGTAAGCCGTCCGAGGACCGCGTCCCACGCCTGGCGGCGATGCCCGATCCCGTGCAACAGCACCAGTGGTTCGCCCGACCCGATTCGCTCGTAGGCCAGCCCCACAAGAGTCTCCTGCCCCCCGGCGATCCCCTAGCCACATCGTAAGCACCGTCCCCGCGCGGGTTGGCGGCCAGGTACGTCCTGCTGGAGAGTCGCGGCCGGCAGTCGGGATCAGGAAGGGGCGGGCAAGGGAAGCAGCAGCCATTCCGCTGGCATGCCAGGCCGTTGGCGCAGCTGATACCGGAAGCGGCCAGGACATAAAGGCAGCTGACAGGTCGGCAGCGAGTTCTTCAGCCGCCGGGCGGCACACCGCCGCCACCGGCCCCGCGTAGTCAGCTCGGGAGGATGAGTGCGTACTGGACCGCTCGCGGGCTGCAGCGGAGGCTCGTGTCGAGCACCGGGCCGAACGCTGCTGCGCGCGACCCGGTACTGGGACGCACTCGCGTCGCCGACTGGCTTCTGCTCGCTGAAGGTGATGGCCCGCAACGCGTTCGGACATGACGCACCGCTAGGTGTCATGCCGGATTGGACTCGGAGATAACGATGGGCCCGTCGCATGAGGAACCGCCGCGCGCATGAGCGGCATGGCGGAGAGGCCGAGGGTCACGCTGCCGGCCCCTACGCGGCCCGCCGGATTCCCCGCCGTCTCCCTGCGGCAGCGGTTCGCCGGCTGCGAGCGGCTCGTCAGTAACTGGATCGTCCGGGACCTCATCGCCCAGTATCAGGCCTAGGCCTTCAGATGGCGTCTTTCCCGGCCCGCTCAGCGCCGCACCGAAACTAGGCCCGAGCTCCTCGTCCCGCTGCCAGGCGAAAGCGAGCGCGCCGCCGATTACCCCCAGTATCAGGCCAACAAAAAACCCGCCGAGATTGGACGTGATCCACGATCCGAGAGCTAGCAATACGGCGAGAACCGAATAGAAGGTCTGCTGGGACGGGCTCGCCCAGAGCAACACACCGCACAGCACCAGCACGATCGGTACCAGATAGCCGGCCAGACCCTGAACTCCGACGTGAATGACGATCGGAAGCGGCGCCTGCTCGGAGAGCAGCATCTCAGCGCCGCCAAGAATGATCAGCAGCCCTCCCCAGAACGGGCGGGTGCGCCGCCATCGTTGCCAGGCCAGCAGAGCCTGCCTGAAGGGTCCGAGTTCTACCGTCTCGTACTCGTCCGACGCCTCTAGCTCCCGGTCCCGATCCCCGCCGTCATAGGAGTCCACCGTCAGCAGGCACTCCCGAACCGAAGGCTAAGCCCCGGCAAGGTGAACGTTCCCGCCGTGGTCGCGTACGCGTGCGTCCGCAGGTTGCTGATTGCTACCGTCTGGGAAGCAAGCGCGAAGGCGCCAGCCGCCCCCCTGACGCCGGGTACCTGGGTGATGGTGCTGGCGTCCTGACCGATATTGATCTTCGTGAACGACGCGTTGCCGGATAGCCGGTCAGCGTCGATCACGAGGTCGCTGCCGGAGACGTCAGATCCGCCGTCGGCTGCGGTGATCTTGAGTGTAGCGAGGCCGAGGTTGACGCTCAGGCACAGATGACTGAGCGTGGCCGTCCGGATCGCGCTTGAGGCCAGGAAGAAGTTGCCCTTGGTGACGGAATGATCAAGAACGCCGAACTGCTCGAATCCCTGTCCATTGAGCTGCGAGGCGGTGACGGTGAAGGGAACCCCCGAGATAGCGAAGGAGACTGCCAGGACGCTTTGCGCAGTCAGGACCACGAGAACAATAATCGCTGCCAGGGCTGGCATGAGGATGAGCGCGAACCGCCGCCACCGTACCCGGCCGTACCCGCCGGCTGCGGCGATCTCGGTCACGGCTCACCCCACTCCCTTCCAAGTTTCGAGGGTCGCCCCCCGCCACTCAGGAGCATGCCCACAACATTAGCAATCCGACCTCGCGGAGCGTGACGCGTTCCACACCTACAGCGACCATTCGGCGGCATGCGGCGTGCTGATCTCGCGCAGGCCAGACGGTGAACTATCCGGCACGCCCGACACCGAGCCATCCGGCGGGAAGGGTGCTTACGGGCGTAGCCGACCGATATCCGCCGGTCGGGCAATCCGCCCGCTTGGGCTAGCTCACCAGCGCGGCGGCGAATGGGCCCGGGTCGTCGAATGGTCCGACGATCGCGAGCGCCATGGGCTGGCCGAGGACGAGCGCAGCCACCTCGCGTACCTGATCGTGCGTGACCGACTCGATCTCCGCCAGAATCTCGTCCACGGGCTCCAGCCGCGGATAGACGAGCTCAGACTTGCCGAGCCTGCTCATCCGCGACGACGGATCTTCCAGGCCGAGCACGATCGAGCCGCGCAGCTGGCCCTTGCCCCGGTCCAGCTCCTCGTCCGTCAGCCCGGACTTGATCACCTTGGCGATCTCCTCCTGGCAGATGGCGAGGACCTCCTCGGTCTTAGCCGGGAGGCAGCCCGCGTAGACGCCCCACTGCCCGCAGTCAGCGAGCTGCGAGCTGAAGCTGTACACCGAGTAAGCCAGGCCGCGCTTCTCCCTGACCTCCTGGAAGAGCCGTGACGACATACCGCCGCCGAGCGCGGCGTTGAGTACGCCGAGCGCGAACCTGCGGCTGTCGGCGCGAGCCAGGCCGCCGCAGCCGAGCACCAGGTTGGCCTGCTCCACCGGCCGTGATACCAGGCGGACCCCGGTCCCGGTCGCAGCACCCGCCTGGGTTACCCCGAGGCGCGGCAGCGCAGGCGCCGCATCCCCGGCCAGCGCGGCGCCGAATGCAGCTGCGGTGAGCTCTACCACCCGGGCGTGGTCCAGATTGCCCGCAGCTGCCACGACCAGCCTGTCCGGCGTGTACCTGGCGCGGTAATGCTCGGCAATCCGGTCCCTGGTGATCGAGTTGATCGAGTCGACGGTGCCGAGGATGGGCCGCCCAAGTGGGGTGTCACCGAAGACCAGCTCGGAGAAGGTTTCATGGACGAGATCGGACGGGTCGTCCTCGTTCATCGCGATCTCCTCGAGGATGACGCCGCGCTCGGCTTCAACCTCCCTGGGCTCGATCAGCGAGGCCGTGACCATATCGGACAAGACTTCGATCGCCAGCGGAAGATCATCGTCAAGCACCCGCGCGTAATAGCACGTGTACTCCTTGGCGGTGAACGCGTTCAGCTCGCCGCCGACCGCATCCATAGCCGCCGAAATGTCCAGCGCGGTGCGCTGCCTCGTGCCCTTGAACAGCAGGTGCTCCAGGTAGTGCGTGGCGCCCGCGTGCGCACGGTCCTCATCACGGGAGCCCACGCCAGCCCAGATCCCGAATGCCGCGGAACGGACGGCCGGCAGCGACTCGGTGACTACCCGCAGGCCGCCCGGCAGGACGGTCCGCAGGATGCTCCCGCCGCTGCCGGCCTGCCGCTCAGTACCAGCCGTCATGGTCATCCGCCGGCGTCAGGAGTTGCCGTCGGAGCCGGAGCTACCAGAGCCGCTGGAGCCGCTCCGGCTGCGCTGCCGGCTGCGGTGATGATCACCCCCGCGGTCGCCCCGGCCCCGGTCACGGTCGCCCCGGTCACGGTCACCGCGGTAGCCGCCCCGGTCACCGCGATCCTCACGGGAGCGCGGCTCGTCGTGACCGCCGAGATCCTCCCCCGCCGCCTCGCGCTCGACGACCTCCACCGGCACCAGCGACAGCTTGCCGCGGTCGTCGACCTCGCGGATCTCGACCTGGATCTTGTCGCCCACCTTCACGACGTCGTCGACGTTGTCGATCCGGGCGCCGCCGTGCAGCTTGCGGATCTGGGTGATGTGCAGCAGGCCATCCCGGCCGGGCAGCAGCGAGATAAACGCACCGAACGTGGTCGTCTTCACCACGGTGCCGAGGAACCGCTCTCCGACCTCTGGGATGTGCGGGTTGGCGATGGCATTGATCGCCGCCCGGGCGGCCTCGGCCGATGTGCCGTCGGTGGCGCCGATGTAGATGGTGCCGTCATCCTCGATCGTGATGTCGGCGCCGGTGTCCTCCTGGATCGAGTTGATCATCTTGCCCTTGGGGCCGATGACCTCGCCGATCTTGTCCACCGGAACCTTGACCGTGATGATCCGCGGCGCAAACTGGCTCATCTCGGCCGGGGTGTCGATGGCCTGGCGCATCACGTCCAGGATCGTCAGCCGGGCGCCGCGAGCCTGGTTGAGCGCGCCTGCCAGGACAGAGGCCGGGATTCCGTCGAGCTTGGTGTCCAGCTGCAGCGCGGTGATGACATCCTTGGTGCCCGCGACCTTGAAGTCCATGTCACCGAACGCGTCCTCCGCGCCCAGGATGTCGGTGAGCGTCACGTACTGCCCGCCCTCATGGATCAGGCCCATGGCGATGCCCGCCACCATGTCCTTCAGCGGAACGCCGGCATCGAGCAGGGACATCGTTGACGCGCAGACAGATCCCATCGACGTCGAGCCGTTCGACCCGATTGCCTCGGATACCTGACGGATCGCGTACGGGAACTCCTCACGCGTCGGCAGCACCGGCACCAGAGCCCGCTCGGCGAGCGCGCCGTGGCCGATCTCGCGCCGCTTGGGCGAGCCGACCCGGCCAGTCTCGCCGGTCGAGTACGGCGGCATGTTGTAGTTGTGCATGTAGCGCTTGGTGCGCTCGGGGTTCAGCGTGTCGATCATCTGCTCCATCCGGAGCATGTTCAGCGTCGTCACGCCGAGCACCTGGGTCTCACCGCGCTCGAACAGCGCCGATCCGTGCACCCGCGGCACGACACCGGCCTCGGCGGACAGCTGCCGGATGTCCTCCAGCCCGCGACCGTCGATGCGCTTGCCCTCGCCGATGATCCGCTGCCTGACCAGCTGCTTGTTCAGCGACCGGAAGGCCTCGGCGATCTCCTTCTCCCGGCCCTCGAACTGGGCGGCCAGCTTCTCAGTCGCCAGCGCCTTGATCCGGTCGGTCTCCGCGCCCCGCTCATTCTTGCCCGCGATCGTCAGTGCCTGGCTCAGGTCGGAGCCGACCTCGGCCTCCAGCGCGGCGAACACATCCTGGCCGTAGTCGAGGAAGATCGGGAACTCAGCGACTTCCTTAGCCGCCTGGCTGGCCACTTCCTGCTGTCCCTCGCATAGCTGGCGAATGAACGGCTTGGCCGCATCCAGCCCCGCCGCGACAGTCTCCTCGGTGGGCGCCACCGCGCCGCTGCCGGCGTCGGTGATGAGGCGCAGCGTGCTCGGGGTCGATTCGGCCTCGACCATCATGATCGCGACGTCACCGTCGACCACGCGGCCCGCCACTACCATGTCGAAGGTCGCGTTCTCGAGCTGGGAGTGGGTCGGGAACGCCACCCACTGGCCCTTGATCAGGGCAACCCGGACGCCGCCGATCGGGCCCGAGAACGGGAGCCCCGCCAGCTGAGTCGACATCGACGCGGCGTTGATCGCCACGACGTCATACAGGTGATCGGGATGCAATGCCATGATCGTCTCGACGACCTGGACCTCGTTGCGCAGGCCGTGAACGAAGGACGGCCGCAGCGGACGGTCGATCAGGCGGCAGGTCAGGATCGCGTCCTCAGACGGCCTGCCCTCACGGCGGAAGAACGAGCCGGGGATCCGGCCCGCGGCATACATCCGCTCCTCCACGTCGACCGTGAGCGGGAAGAAGTCGAAGCCCTCCCGAGGGCCCTTCGACGCGGTGGTGGTGGACAGCACCATGGTCTCGTCATCGAGATAGACGACGGCCGAGCCGCCTGCCAGCTTGGCAAGCCTGCCGGTTTCGAACCGGATCTTATGCGTGCCAAATTCGCCGTTGTCAATCGTGACCTCGGCGGTGTAGACACCCTCCACGGGTGACCTCCTTGACTGAGGTCCCGCGCCTGTCCGCCGCATTATTCGGAGCGCCGCCGGCCGGCTAGGCCGGGCCGGCGGGCAATCCGCACGGGAACGCAGGCCACGACGCCGGATCGGCTGCGGCCGGTCTTCGATCGAAGCCCTCGGCCCTGGCTCCCGCCAGCAGGCGGGATTGCCATGACCCGAGAACCACTACCGAGGACCGGCCCGAAGGGCGCTGTCTGCGCTCCTGGTCGGAGCCGCGGGACGTTTTTACGTCTACGTTATCTAGTTGTAGCGACACTGTGTTGGCGTGCCACTGTGGCGCCCGCGGGACAGCGCCCGGCCGTCCCGCGTGGCCGGCTACCGGCGCAGGCCGAGTCTCTCGATGAGCGCGCGGTACCTGCTGATGTCGGTCCGGGCGAGGTACTGCAGCAGACGCCGCCGGCGGCCCACGAGCAGCAGTAGCCCGCGACGACTGTGATGATCATGCTTGTGCACCTTGAGGTGCTCGGTCAGATCGGCGATCCGCCGAGTCAGCAGCGCAACCTGGACCTCCGGCGAGCCGGTGTCACCCTCACCAGTCGCGTGCCCGGCGATGATCTCCTTCTTCACCGTAGTGTTAAGCGGCACGTTGCTCCCTCTTAGTTACTTTCGTCCCAATTACTCGATTGCCCATGACTAACCGGCAAGAAGCCTTGCCAGGGCTCTGGGTGAGCATCACGCCAGTGACGGGCGATGTCCCCCTGATGGCTAGCCGCCTGAGGGCGCAGCTAACCGGGCCAGAAGTCCGGCCGATGGGCTAACGGTATCACGCCGGGCGTGGTGGCGGAGCACACCTCGGCGTACCCGAGCACATCGGGCAAAACGCCCCGCCTGCTAGCCCGCGGTCAGCAGGTGCCGCACGTCGTCCACGTCCACGTGCATCTGCGCGACGAGTTTGTCGACCGAGGCGAACTTGAGCGTCGCCCGCAGCCGGGCGACGAAATCCACCGCCACGCGCGTCCCGTACAGGTCCAGGTCGTCCCGGTCGAGAGCGTAGGCCTCGACCGTCCGGTGCCGCCCGTCGAAGGTCGGGTTAGTCCCCACCGAGATCGCGGCCGGCCAGCGCTGTGTCTCCGTGCCTGCCAAATCCAGGGTGCTCAGCCAGCCGGCGTAGACCCCGTCGGCCGGAATCGCGGTGTGCGGCTGGGTTTCCAGGTTCGCGGTAGGAAAGCCGAGCGAACGGCCGCGCCGCTGCCCGCGAACGACCACGCCCTCGACCCGATGCGGGCGCCCGAGGTCATGAGCGGCCCTGGCCACGTCGCCTGCCGCCAGCATCGCCCGGATGCCGGTCGAGGAGATCGTCACTCCGTTCTCGGCCAGCAGCGGCACGCCCTCTGCGGTGAAGTCATACTTCTCGCCCAGCTCGGCCAGCAGCGCGACGTCGCCGGCTGCCTTATGGCCGAACCGGAAGTTCACCCCCACCACTACCCGCGCCGCGTGCAGTCGCTCAACGAGCACTGTCCGGACGAACTCGTCCGGACCCAGCTGGGAGAACTCCGGCGTGAACGGGAGCACGCAGACGGCGTCGACGCCAAGCCCGGACAGCAGCTGGGCCATGCGGCTGGCCGTGCACAAGAACGGCGGATGCGATCCCGGCCTGATGACCTCATCCGGATGCGGGTCGAAGGTCACTGCGACAACCGGCAGCCCCAGCTCGGCTGCAGCAATGCGGGCGTGCTCGACGATTCGCTGGTGGCCGCGATGCACGCCGTCGAACACGCCGATCGTGACGACAGACCGGCCCCACTCAGCCGGCACGTCGTCCAGGCCATGCCACCGCTGCATCTGCTCGTTCCCTCGATCCTCGGCGCCCGGTCGGCGGTGGTCTAAGCCTCCCACGCCCGGCAGGGCGCCATGCTACTGGCTGAAGACCGCCAGCGACCTCGCCCGGCCGCCGTCGTCCGCCAGCAGCGCGACCAGCGAGCCGTCCGGGCCGAACGCGGCGACGGGCGCCGGCCCGGTCCCGCCCGGCTCGAGTTTCCCGCCGTGGCTGAGCAGCCTGGCCTCGGCAGCGCTGAGCTCGCGTCGCGGGAACGCCTGCCCCGCCGCGTCAGCCAGGCTCGTGAGCGTGACGCCCGGCCCCTGCTCGGCCTCCGCAGCGAGCTGACCGAGCGTGCGCGCCTGACTCACCAGGTACGGGTCCGACCCTGGTCCGGCGCAGCGCCGTCAGGTGCCCGCCGACGCCGAGGGCGGCACCGAGGTCCCGTGCCAGCGCCCGGATGTAAGTGCCGCTGGAGCACCTCACCGCGACGTCTACGTCGAGCAGTTCCCCGTCTCGGTCGCACGGCCAGCGACGTCAAACCGGCTGACGGTCACGGTCCGGGCCGTCAGCTCCGGCGCGCGGCCCTCACGCGCCAGCCGGTAGGACCGCTTGCCGCCGACCTTGATCGCGCTGATGCCGGGCGGGATCTGGCTGATTTCGCCAGTCAGCGCGGCAACGGCGCGCAGCAGCCGGGCCTCATCGATATCGACGACGGGAACGCAGCCGATCACCGTCCCGTCGGCATCGTCAGTATCGGTTGTCTGGCCCAGCCGGATCGTGCCCGTGTACTCCTTCTCCGTCAGCGCGAGGTAACCGAGCAGCCGGGTCGCTTTCTCCACGCCGATCACAAGCACCCCGGTCGCCATCGGGTCCAGCGTGCCGGCATGCCCTACGCGCTTGGTCCGCGCTAGCTTGCGGATGCGGGCGACGACGTCATGGGAGGTCCAGCCGGCGGGCTTGTCGACGATGATCAGGCCGCTCGCCGTCGGTTGCGGCGCCGTCGGTTGTGGCTCCGTCACTGGCTGCTCGCGGATGCCTGCCCGTCCAGCACGCGCCTGAGGGCGGCGACAGCCGCACCCGCGCCGCCGGAATAGGAAAACCCGGCGGCTCGGGCGTGGCCGCCCCCGCCCAGCGCAGTGCACGCGGCACCCACATCGAGCAATGACTTCGATCGTGCCGAGACCTGCCAGATGCCGTCGTCGGCTTCCTTGAGCACGACGGCTACTTCGGCTTCGTTGGTCTTGCGGACCATATCGATCACGGATTCGGCGGCCTCCAGCCGCAGCCCGGCCCGTGTCGCGGTCGGCTCGGGTGACGGTCGTCCAGACCAGGCCGAGGCCGCCGGCCGGCACCGCGGTCTAGCTCGGCGCGGCCGAGTGCGGCCGAGAGCATTCTGAGGTAGCCGAACGGCGCCCGGTCGTACAGCTCGCGGGCGACGATGCCGGGATCGATGCCGGTCGCCAGCAGCCGCGCAGCGAGCTCATGCACCTGCGGCGTGGTGGCCGAGTACTTGAAGGATCCGGTGTCCGTGACCAGCCCGGCGTACAGCCCGAGCGCGATGTCCTTACTCAGCGGGATGCCAAGCCGCCTGATGAGCTCCGCGGCCAGCACGGCGGTCGCCGCCGCGCCGCCGTCGACGAGACTGACGCTACCGAAGCCGGCGTTGGACGCATGGTGGTCCAGCACGATCAGCTCGCCGGAGGCTTCCGCCCGGTCTGCCAGCAGGCCGAGCCGGTCGATGCTCGCGGCATCGAACGACACCATGACCTCGGGCCGGTCCGGCACCTGGGCCGGCGGCCGCAGCAGCGACTGACCGGGCAGAAAGTGCAGGATGGCCGGAATCTCGAAGGGGTCATCGCCGAACGACGCGGCCACCTCGGTCCCCGGCCGGCTGCGGCCCGCCGCTTGCTTGTCAGGGCTGACGCGAACGCCAGCATGGAGCCGAGCGCGTCCGCGTCCGGCCGGACGTGACAAGCCAGCCATACGCTCCGTGCTGAATCGATGATCCTGACGGCGCGAGACCACTCGGCCTCACCGGTGGCCGCTGGGCTCATCGTCGTCGAGCTCTTCGTCGTCGCCGAATTCGTCAGCATCGCCGAACTCGTCGCTGTCGCCGTACTCGTCAGCACCAGGCGGAGTCCGGTAGGGATCGGGGTCACCAGCGGGCACCGCGTCGGCGCGGGTGGCGGCAACCGCCGCATCCGCAGCCCTGGCCCTCGCGACCAGATCCTCGATCGTGCGCGCGGTGTCCGGCACGGTGTCCTGGCTGAAGCTGATCGACGGAGTGTGCTTGAGCCCGGTCTGCTTGCCGACCTCGGACCTGATCAGGCCGGCCGCGCTGGCCAGCGCAGCCGCGGTGCCTGCGACCTCGTCGTCCGATCCGTACACCGTGTAGAACACGGTCGCCTCGCGCAGGTCGCCGGTCACCCTGGCCTCCGTCACGGTCACGAACCCGAGCCGCGGGTCCTTGATCCGCCGCTCCAGCATCTCCGCGACGATCACGGCGATCCGGTCGCCGAGCTTGCGCGCTCTGACCTTGTTCATCGGCTCAGTCACTCTCCTCGGTCAGCAGTCGCTGCCTGGCGGCGAGCAGCTCAATCTCGGGACGGCCCGCGACGAAGCGCTCGCACGCATCCAGCACTTCCCTGGCGTTCGCGGCCGTCGAGCTGACGACCGCGACGCCGATCTCAGCGCGGCGATGCAGGTCCAGATGCCCGGTCTCGCCGACGGCGATGCCGGGGAACCGGCGATGCACTTCGGCGATGAGCGGCCTGACCACTGAGCGCTTCTGCTTGAGCGAACGCACGTCGCCGAGCAGAACGTCCAGGGTCAGTGCCCCTACATACACGCCCCTACCTGCACATCAGCCCGCTCAGGCTCGCGGCTTCTCGCGCATCTCGAACGTCTCGATCACATCGCCAATTTGAGGTCGTTGTAGCCGATTCCGATACCGCACTCGAAGCCCTCGCGAACCTCGGTCGCATCATCCTTGAACCGGCGCAGCGAATCGACCGTGAGGTTGTCGGAGACAACCACACCGTCGCGCACCAGCCTGGCCTTGCTGTTGCGGGTGATCGTGCCGGAGCGGACGATAGAGCCGGCCACGTTGCCGATCCGCGGCACCCGGAAGACCTCGCGAATTTCCGCCGTGCCAAGCTGCGCCTCCTCGAAGATCGGCTTGAGCATGCCCTTGAGCGCGGCCTCGACTTCCTCGATCGCCTGGTAGATGACCGAGTAGTAGCGGATGTCCACGCCCTCGCGCTGGGCAAGCTCACCGGCCCGGCCAGCGGGCCGGACGTTGAAGCCGATGATCACGGCCTCGGATGCGATCGCCAGGTTCACATCGTCCTGGGTGATCGCGCCGACGCCGCGGCCGATGACCCGCAGCTGGACCTCTTCGCCCACGTCGAGCTGGAGCAGCGCGTCTTCCAGCGCCTCGACCGAGCCGGACACGTCGCCCTTGATGATGAGCAGCAGTTCTTCCCGCTCACCTGACTTGAGCGCGGACTCCAGGTCCTCCAGCGTGACCCGCGGCCGCCGCTGGGCGAACATCGCGCTCCGCTCCCTGGCCTCGCGCCGCTCGGCGATCTGCCTGGCCACCCGGTCATCGTCGACGACAAGGAAGCTGTCGCCGGCGTCGGGCACCGCGGTCAGGCCGAGCACCAGGACCGGACGAGATGGCGGCGCCTCGGACACCTGGTCGCCGTTCTCGTCGAGCATGGCCCGGACCCGGCCGAACGCCTCGCCGCAGACGATGGAGTCGCCGATCTTGAGCGTGCCGCGCTGCACCAGCACGGTGGCAACCGGGCCGCGGCCCTTGTCCAGGTGCGCCTCGATGGCCACGCCCTGCGCCTGCTGCGTCGGGTTGGCCCGCAGGTCGAGCTCGGCGTCGGCGGTCAGGATGACTGCCTCAAGCAGGGCGTCGATGCCGGTACCGTTCCGCGCGGACACGTCGACGAACAGCGACTGGCCGCCGAACTCCTCCGCCACCAGCCCGTACTCGGTGAGCTGGGCCCTGACCCGCTGCGGGTCGGCGCCTTCCTTGTCGATCTTGTTGACGGCAACGACGATCGGCACGCCGGCTGCCTGGGCGTGGTTCAGCGCCTCCGTGGTCTGCGGCTTGACGCCATCGTCGGCCGCGACGACCAGGATGACCAGGTCGGTGGTCTCGGCGCCGCGGGCGCGCATGGCGGTGAACGCCTCGTGACCAGGGGTGTCGATGAAAGTGATCTTGCGGTCCTGGCCGTCGACCACGGTGTCGACCTGGTAGGCGCCGATGTGCTGGGTGATGCCGCCGGCCTCATGCGCCACCAGGTTGGTGTGCCTGATCGCGTCAAGCAGCTTGGTCTTGCCATGGTCAACGTGACCCATCACGGTGACTACTGGCGGCCGGGCGACGAGGTCAGCGTCCTCGCCCTCGTCCTCACCGAACTCGATGTCGAACGACTCCAGCAGCTCCCGGTCCTCTTCCTCCGGGGAGACCACCTGGACGTTGTAGCTGAGCTCGGCGCCGAGCAGCTGCAGCGTCTCGTCGTTCACCGACTGGGTGGCGGTGACCATCTCGCCGAGATGGAACAGCACCTGTACCAGCGACGCCGGGTTGACGCCGATCTTGTCCGCGAAGTCGCTCAGCGAGGCGCCCCTGGACAGCCGGATGACCTGGCCGTTGCCGCGCGGGATCGACACGCCGCCGATCGACGGCGCCTGCATGTTGTCGAACTCCTGACGGCGCTGCTTCTTCGACTTCCGGCCGCGAGATGGCCGTCCGCCTGGCCGGCCGAATGCGCCCGCGGTGCCGCTGCGCCCGCGGCCGCCAGGGCCGGGCCGGGCCGGAGCCATTCCCGGCCGGGCACCGCCGCCGCCGCCGCCGGGACCGCCGCGCGCGCCGCCGGGGCCGCCGCCAGGACCACCACCCCGCGCGGCGCCTGGACCGCCGCCGGGACCACCGCGGCCGCCGCCGGGGCGCGGACCCGCACCCGGGCCCGCAGATCCGCCGTAGCCGCCGCCACGCGGGCCGCCGCCGGAGCCGGGGGCGAAGCCGCGGCCGCCGACCGGCCGGGGCGGCATGCTGCTCGGGCTGGGACGCGGGCCACCGGGACGCGGACCACCCGGCCGGGCCTGCATCGGCACCGGGACCTGGCCGGCCTGACGGGCGCGGGCCGCCCGGGCCTGCTGGCGCGCCGGGCGCAGCCGTGCCTGGCGCGGCCGGGCCACCTGCGCTGCGGTGTCCGTGGTGTCGCGCCCATCCCGGTTGCGGTTGAGCTGAAGGGGTTATTACCGGGGCGCGGTCCGGGCCGCGGAGCCTGGCGCTGGCCCGGCGATGGGGGCGCTGACGGACGCGGTCCGGCCGCGGCTGGACGCGGCGCGGCGGGCCTGGGGGCCTCGCCACCTGCAGATGGCGCCGGACGGGCCTGCTCGGGCCGCGACCCGGCTGGCCGGGTCTCAGCCGCCGGCTGCGCCGCGGCGCCCCGGTCTGACGGGAAGGGCACCGTCACCGCCGGTCCCGGCCGCTGCGCGGCGGGCCGCTCAGGCTCGGTGACCGGCGGACTCGCCGGCTCGTCCGAAGGCGGTGCCAGCGGCTCGATGCTGGCGGCCCGGCCGTTCTCGGCTGCTACCGCCGGAGCCTCCGGCGACTCCGCCGCGCGGCCGTTGGCTGCCTGCCTGGCCGCGGCAGGCGCCTTCCGTGCCGCACCATCTCCGCCAGCCTTAGCGGCCTGGCCTGCGAATTCGTCCTTTAGCCTGCGGACTACCGGCGCCTCGATCGTCGAGGACGCTGATCTGACAAACTCACCCATCTGCTGGAGCTTGGCCATGACGGCCTTGCTCTCGACGCCGAACTCCTTCGCGAGTTCGTAAACCCGGACCTTCGCCACTGCGCTCCCTCTACTCGGCCCGGACATTCCCGGGCCTGCCAGCCGAGCGGGGCAGGGCGTGCTCCGTCCGGCGTCAGATTGTGCTGTTCATCGCCGCATGCTCATCGGGCGCTCATCGCAATTCAGCCTTCTCTCTTCTGGCCCAGCCGCTGGCTATTCGCCGGACAGGTATTCCGCGACCTGCGCCGCCGGCAAAGGTACCGGGAGGCGCAGGGCCCGCGAGAATGCCTTGCGGCGCTGGGCTCGTTCCAAGCATGCCAGGCTGCGGTGCAGGTATGCACCCCGGCCAGGCAGCCGCATGGTGACATCAGGAACAATCTCGCATCCTGCGGCTACCAGGCGGACCAAGTCAGTCTTAGCCGCGCGCACCCCGCACCCGATACAGGTCCGGACCGGCGCGGCCCGTTCGGCTGTCCAGCTTACAGGGCCTTAACTCGGCGGCGCCGGCCGCAGGTCCGGCTTCGGCCGTATCCGGCCGAATGTCGATCCGCCAGCCGGTCAGCCGGGCGGCGAGCCTGGCATTCTGCCCTTCTTTGCCGATCGCCAGCGAGAGCTGGTAGTCCGGCACGATGACCTGGGCCTCCTTCGCGGCCAGGTCGATCACGTTGACCTTCGTCACCCTGGCTGGCGACAGGGCGTGCGCGACGAATTCGGCCGGATCGGGTGAGTAGTCGACAATGTCGATCTTCTCCCCGTGCAGCTCGGTCATGACATTACGGACCCGGCTGCCCATGGGGCCGATGCAGGCGCCCTTGGCATTGACGCCCGGCTGATGCGAGATCACCGCGATCTTGCTGCGATGACCCGCCTCGCGGGCGATGGCCGCGATCTCGACAGCGCCGGAGGCTATCTCCGGCACCTCCATCGCGAAGAGCTTCTTCACCAGGTTCGGGTGCGATCGCGACAGCGTGACGGACGGACCGCGATAGCCCTTGCGCACGTGCAGCACATAGCAGCGCAGCCGCTCGCCATGCACGTACTTCTCGCCAGGCACCTGCTCGGTCGGCGGCAGGATCGCCTCCAGCTTGCCCAGGTCGACCAGGACCGCCCGCGGGTCCTTGCCCTGCTGGATCACCCCGGCCACCACGTCGCCCTCGCGGCCCGCGTACTCACCGAAGGTCAGCTCGTCCTCCGCGTCGCGCAGCCGCTGCAGGATCACCTGACGTGCGGTTGTCGCAGCGATCCGGCCGAAGCCAGCCGGCGTGTCGTCGTATTCCCGGCCCGGCTCGCCGTCGGCGCCGGCCTCGCGAGCCCACACGGTCACGTGCCCGGTGCTGCGATTCACCTCGACGCGGGCGACCGCGGCGGCGCCGTCTGTCTTGTGATAGGCCACAAGCAGGGCATCCTCGATTGCCTTGATCGCAAGGTCGAGCGAGATGTCCTTCTCCGCCTCCAGGCTCCTCAGGACGCTCAGGTCAATGTCCACCTAGTCCTCCTCGCCCAGATCGTCGTCGCCTGCGGAGTCGTCGAAGTGGCCGAACTCGACCTGGACGCGGCCAGGGCCAAGCTCGGCGTACTGGTACTCGCGGGTCACGCCGTCGTGCTCCAGGGTCACGCCCCGGTCACTCGAGCCGACGATGCGGCCCTCGGCCAGTGCTGCCCCGTTCCCGTTCTGATCGCCGGCGGCGTGGGTCTTCAGGGGGGCGACGACCAGCCGCCCGGCCGCGCGCCGCCAGTGCCGCGGCTGGGTCAGCGGCCGGTCGACGCCAGGCGAGGACACCTCAAGCGTGTACGGCTGCTCGCCCATCTCGGCGGAGTTGTCGAGCTTGACAGACAGCTCCCGGCTTGCCAGCGCAATGTCGTCGAGACTCACGCCGCCGTCGGCGTCGACGACCACGCGGAGCACGCGGCGACGGCCAGCCGCAGTGACGCGGATGCCCTCGAGGTCCATGTTCATCGCGTGGACCACCGGCTCGAGGAGGCGGGCCAGCTGATCAGTGTCGGGGGCCGGGCCAGGCTGCGCAGCCCGCGGCCCGGTTCCCCGGCCGTTAGCCTTTTCGTTGGCCCGGGAATGCGAACCGCGACGGGAGCCACCGTGCATGACGACCTCCTCGCCCGCGACCTGTGCTGTTATCTGCGCTGGCATCCGCGCTGGTGCTGTTAAACGCGTGCGTCATCTAGCCTATCCGGGACGCGGCGCGCATGGATCGGGGCCTGGCCGATCGGCCCGAAGGGACATTCTGGGACGGCAGTTGCAGGAGCTACATGGCAGGCGTTCTGTGCGGAGGGATACGGATGTGGCGGACGGCTCAGCGAGCGCGGACCCGGTCATGACGTCCGGTCTCCCGCGGCGCGCGCTGCTGACCGCGTCGGCGGCCGCGCTGCCGCTCCTCGTCACTGGCTGTAAGGGGATCCAGGCCCTCGGCACGCCGCCACCGCCGCCGGAGGATGTCCGTACCCTGCAGGCTGCGATCTCGGCCGAGGCGGCCATGGTTGCCAGGTACGCCTCGGCCCTCAAGCTGCTGACGCCTCCTGGTTCTCTGCGGTACGACCGCGCGGCCGCGGAGATCGCGGCCTACGCATCCGCCCGCGCTGTCCGGGCCGAGCACGTCGCGCACCTGGCGCAGCTGCGGTCGCGGCTCATCGAGCCGCCCGGAGCGAGGCCGTCCGCACATCCGCCGCCACGGAGTCCGTCCTCGGGCCCGTCGCCTGCGGCTGGGGCGAGCGACGCGGATGCCGTGCTCGGCGAGCTCGCGGCAGCCGAGCAGGCCGCGTCTGACCGGCTGATCGGCGACCTGGACGGGCTGCCGCCGTCGCTCGCGCAGCTGTTCGCGAGCATCGCGGCGTCGGAGGCGACGCACGTGGAGTACCTGCGGGCCGCCGGGCGTGGCCGATGACACGCGCATCCGGACCGGCTGGCCAGGTCACGGGCTCGCATCAGGCCATCGCCGCGCTGCAGAACGCACTGGCGGCCGAACAGGCCGCGAGCTACGGCTACGGCGTCGTCGGCGCCCACCTCCCCCAGAGCTCAGCCGCGCAGGACACGGCGGGGGCCGACTGGGTCGCGCACATGCGGGCGAGGGACGAGCTGACCGCGATGATCAGCGCGCGCGGCGGGCAGCCTGCCCCGGCCGCAGTCGCTTACCAGCTACCGCAGCCGGTCCAGACGGCTGCGGAGGCGACGGCGCTCGCCGCCCTCATCGAGGACCGGGTGGCGCAGGCATACCTGGGTATCGTGGCCCTTCCCGAGAGCAGGCTGCGCACCTTCGGCGCCAGGCAGGTGCGCGCAGCCGCGGTGCGGGCCGCGGCGTGGCGCGGCTCCACCCAGGCCTTCCCCGGCCTGCCGGCCAGCAGCCTGCACAGCTAGCGGCGGGTCAGCCCGTAACGGCGAGCACGTGCTCGATCATCGAGGCTGCGCCCTCCGGGTCTTCGCCCGATGCGATCCGCTCGGCCCAGGACCACCAGAACCACCAGCGCCCGTCCTGTGCACGGCCCGCGTAGACATCCTCGGCGAGCGCCGAGGCGGACGGATTCACCACGTGCAGGCTCGGGACGCGGCCCGGCGGCGTCATCAGCCGGGTACGCAGCCCGTGCCGTCCGAGTACCTCGGCCAGTTCCTGTAGCCGGGCCAGGTTCGTCTGCCAGGTCTGTGAATGCGCTACCGCAACAGCCGGCGTAGTAGCATCCTTGGCCGCGACTGCCTCGGCCGTCCGCTGCGCCTCAATCGTCATCCTGTCACCCCTGGTAGCTGTTTCACAGCATAGAGTAATGACACCTTCCACAGAATGCCGCGTCCAGGTACTGCCGTGCAACATGCATGGCGAAATTTCCTTCTCGCGTTTAGCTCGCGAGTTACCGGAAAGCTGCCGGCACTGGACGGGAGGCTGTCGTCGCGGCCACACTGAAGTGCACCGCCCAGGTAAACGACGAGTAAATGGCCGCCATGGGAGGTGACGCAGTGGGAGGTGCGCAGAGCCCCACGGTCAGACGCCGCCGGCTAGCGCTTGAGCTGCGGCGCCTTCGTGAGGCAGCGAAGCTCACGTGCGAGGACGTCGCGGAGCAGCTTGAGTGCTCAGCGTCCAAGATCAGCCGGGTGGAGACCGGCAGGGTCTCGGTGTCCCCGCGGGACGTGCGCGACATGCTGGAGATCTACGGCGTGCCTGACGCGCAGCGCGATGGCCTCGTCCAACTCGCCCGCGAGTCCCGGCAGAAGGGCTGGTGGCACGCGTACGGCGACAGCGTTCAGCCGCACTTCGCCACCTACCTCGGGCTGGAGAGCGCAGCCTCGGAGATAAGGATCTATGAGGTCAACCTCATTCCCGGCCTGCTGCAGACTGAGGGCTACGCGCGAGCCGTCATCAGCGCCGGCATGGTCAACAGCCCGAGGGACGCTATCGAGCGTCAGGTCGCGCTGCGGATGGAACGGCAGCGGCTGACGATCACTAGCCCGCCGAAGATGTGGGCCGTGCTGGACGAGGCTGCGCTGCGGCGCCAGGTCGGCGGCGCGGAGGTGATGCGCGTCCAGCTTGAGTACCTGCGCGAGCTCAGCTCGATGCGGAACGTCTCGCTGCAGGTCATCCCGTTCGGCGGCGGTGCGCATCCGGCGATGGGCCGGCCATTCGTCATCCTCTCGTTCGGCGAGGATGCCGATCCGGACGTGGTGTACCTGGAGGACCTGACCAGCGCCCTGTGGGTGGAGAACGTCGAGGAGGTCCACCGGTACACGGTGTTCTTCAATCATCTGCAGGCAACTGCCCTGTCCTTCGACGACTCAGCGGCGCTGATGACCGCGGTGCTGAAGGAGATGTAGAGCCGTCAGGCCAGCACGTGCTTAGGCCAGTACTGGGGGCAGCGGCTCGGCGTGCAGGACGGTCAGCCGTGACACCGCACGGGTGAGGGCGACATACAGCCGGTGCAGCCCGCGCGCCTCGGCGCTCGCGATCCGGCTCGGCTCGTAGACGATGACCTGGTCGAACTCGAGGCCCTTGGCGAGCGTGACCGGGACCAGCGTGATCCGCTCGCTGGTAGCCGCGCCCTCCAGCACCGCATGCGGGATCGCCGCAGCCGTCAGCGCCGCCACGAGCACGGGGATCTGGTCATCGGCGGCGATCACGGCTGCCGAGCCTGGCCTGCCGAGTGCGTCCGCGCAGGCAGCCACTAGCGCCGCGGGAAGCGCAGCGGGCTCATGCTGGCGGATCACGAGCGCGCCGGGGTCGTGCCGCACTGAGTTCGCCGGGTTCAGGCCCGGTGCAATCTGGCTGAGCAGCCTGCTGGCGAAGTCCAGTATCTGCCGCGGCACCCGGTAGCCCGTGTCGAGCACGCGGTAATCGGCGTCAGGCTTGCCGAGATAGCCGAGCATCTGATCCCAGCTTGTCGTCGCCCATGCCGTGGTGCCCTGGGCGATGTCGCCGAGCACGGTCGCAGAGCCGGTGGCACAGCGGCGCCCGATGGCCCGGCACTGCATGGGCGACAGGTCCTGCGCTTCGTCCACGACGATGTGCGCCAGGCTCGGCGTGCGCTCGATCTGGTCGGCCGTCTCGTCGATCAGCACTGCGTCGGCCGGGCTCCAGCAGGCCGACGCCGCGCTCCGCGGTGGTTTCGACCAGGTGATCAGGGCCTGCTCGGACTCGTCGAGCACGCCGTTTGCGGTCCGCTTCAGTACGTCGGGATCGGAGAGCAAGCTGAACACCAGCCGGACCGGGTCCGCCTTCGGCCACATGCGGGCAACCGCTGCCTGCACAGGCTTGCTGCGCCGGACGGACTCGTGGGTCCGGTCGTCACACGTCTCGCCCGCGGCTTCCATCCGGGTCAGGATCACGTGCGCGATCCGGTGCGCGAGCATGTCGCGGCCAGTTCCGTACCGCACACCCCGATCGCGCAGCTGGGCGGCGAGCTCGGCGATCTCCTGAGCCGACACCCGCCAGCGGCGTGACCCGCGTGCCAGCATGATGGGCTCGGCCGGCTCGGCGAGCTGCTCCCACAGCGCGTTGCTGAGCACCTGCGCCATCCGCGCGTCGCCCTTGACCCGAGCCGCCTGCTCGGAGTCGGTCCCGCGCACGGGCACCGCTGAGGTGAGATCCGCCACCGATAGCTGCGCGACATCGAGCTCGCCGAGAGCCGGCAGGACATTCTGGATGTAGGCGAGGAACGCCTTGTTCGGCCCGACGACCAGCACGCCACCCCGGCTGAGCCGCTGTGCGTGCGCGTACAGCAGGTAGGCCACCCGGTGCAGGCCGACTGCCGTCTTCCCGGTGCCTGGCGCGCCCTGCACGCAGACGGTCTGCTCGACGCCGGCGCGGACGATGTCGTCCTGGTCTGGCTGGATCGTCGCCACGATGTCGCGCATCGGACCCGAGCGCGGCCGCTCGATTTCATCGATCAGGATGCGGCTGGCCGCGGCTGGACCTGTCATTGGCTGCGCGCCGCCCGCACCGAACAGCTCGTCCTCGAACGCCGTGAGCTCGCCGCCGTCGAAGCCGAACCGGCGCCGCTGCTCCAGCCCCATCGGGTCGGCCTGGCTCGCCCGGTAGAACGGCCGCGACACCGGCGCGCGCCAGTCGATGACGACCGGCGTGCCATGCGGATCGTGCACATGCCGCCGGCCGATATGGAAGTGCTCGGTGGCCGGCATCTCGGCCGCGTGGGCGTCGTCCGGGCTGGTACCTTCGAGCGCTCCCGCCCGGTAGTCAAGCCGGCCGAAGAACAGCGGCGTATCCGGCAGATCGCGCAGGGCCTCGGCCCGGCGGTACAGGTCCGCCTTGAGGTACTCCTCAGAGACCGGGTCCCCGCCCATGGCCCGCAGCGACAGCACGTCGGTGCGCATCAGGCCGAGGTAGTCGCGCGACTGGCGGAGGTGCGCGCGCTCGGCTGCAAGTACGTGGTCCGCGGCGGTGCGTTCCTGACTCGCCGACGGCATGACTCATCACCTCGTTCAGGGCAGCTGGGAGTGGCGGTTGACTTCGAGAGGGGAACGGTGGTGTTGCAAGCAGCGGCTGGCAACACGAGCCCAGTAGCTTAGCACCTTCGCCGGGGCCTGCTTAAGCGCATCGGCCTGGCAGAGCACCGCCAGTGCAGCTAGAACAGCACGGACATGAACGTCCCGGCCTGGGTGAAGCCGACCCGCCGGTAGGCCGCCCTGGCCGGGGCGTTGAAGTCGTTCACGTACAGCGTGACCACTGGCGCTAGCTGCAGCGCGGCGCGCACGACGGCCGCCATACCGTTGATGGCGTGCCCGCGGCCCCTGACTTCCGGCGGGACCCACACGCCCTGCACCTGGCTGGCGTGCGGCGTCACCGCGCCGATCTCGGCCTTGAAGATCACCTTGCCGTCGTCGATCCGCGCGAACGACCGGCCGGCGGCGATCAGGTCCGCCATCCTCGCCCGGTAGGCCACGCCGCCGTCCGCCCCGATCGGGGAGACGCCGACCTCCTCGGTAAACATGGCGATGCACGAGGGCAGCACCATGTCGAGTTCCCGCGGCCGTACCATTCGCACCAGCGGATCAGGCTCGATCGGCGACAGCCCGGACATGGCTAGCACGGGCTGGACCGGCCGGACGTCGCGTGGCGGGCCCCAGGACGGCGCGAGGTGCGACCACAACTGGCTGACCGCTTCGGCCGGGCCGACGATCGATGAGCACCGGCGGCCTTGCATCCGGGCCCTGGACGCAAATGCCGTCACGGCGTCCGGCCCGGCCTCGACTGGCACGAGGTTCGCACCCGAATAGCACAGTGCCGTGAGCTGGCCCCCGTCACTGTAACCCCACATCTGGCCGCCCAGCCGGGACGGATCGATGCCGACCGCACGGATCCGCGCGCCGACGAAGATGTTGGCGATCGGGTCACGATCGCAGAGGGCCAGTGCCTCGTCGCGATCGTGATCAGTAAGCAGCCGCAGCGACGCTGAACGCCATGGCCTGGTGCGCAGCACTCCTCCAGACTAACGGCTCTGCCCGCGGCCTAGGCCCTGGGCGCCGGCGAGGCGGGGCAAGTCGCGTTGACGAGGCCCGGCCGGGCGGGCAGCGACCCGTCGGCAAGGTAGCGGTTGAGGTAGCCGTTGACGCAGTCGTTCGGCGGGTCGGCGAGCGACTGCCCGTGGTTCCCGCCGCCCTCGACGACCACCATGCGGGCGCTCGGCAGCAGCCGGCGGGCCACCAGCGCGCCCTGATACGGCGTGGCCGCGTCGAGCGTGCCCTGCAGCATCAGGATGGGCGGCAGGCCGGCACCATGGACCGCTACCGGCTTGGCGGGGCCCTTCACCGGCCAGAACGCGCAGGCAGCGTTGAACCAGGCGTTGCCCCACGTCTCGAACGGCGCCCTGGCATAGACGTGCCGGGTGTCGGAGTTCCAGTACGCCCAGTTGCGCGGCCAGTTCACGTCGCTGCACTCCACCGCCGTGTACACGGCGAACTCGTTCTCGTTCTGCTTGCCGATGGCGTTGTAGAGCGAGATGAGCTCGGCGGCCGACCTGTCGTGCAGGTAGCCAGACAGCGCTGCGGCCAGGAACGGCCACCAGGCGTCGCTGTAACCACCGACCAGGAACGTGTCGGATAGCTCGTCCGGCCCGATCAGCGGCCCGGCTGGCCCGAAGATCGGGTGCGATTCCAGCCGCTGCATCGTGGCGCTGAAGGTCGAGCTGACCTGCGCCCGCGTGACCCCCAGATGGTAGACCGCGTCGTGCTGCGCGATCCACGTGAAGAATGCCTTGATCCGGCCCTGGAAGGCGTAATCCTGGTCGATGTTGTCGGCGTACCAGGCGCTGACCGGGTCCACCACGCTGTCCAGCACCATCCTGCGGATCCGGTGCGGGAAGAGCGTTGCGTACACCTGGCCCAGGTAGGTGCCGTAGGACACGCCGTAGTAGCTGATCTGCCGCTGGCCGAGCGCCGCCCGGATCGAGTCCATGTCGCGAGCCAGGTTGACCGTCGACATGTACGGCAGCATCCAGCCGAACCGGCGCTCGCAGTCGGCCGCATAGCTCCTGGCCCGGTCTTCCAGCACCTGCTCGGCGGCGGCGCTGGCCGGCACGTAATCCGGCCTGGGCTTGCTGAAGAATGTCGGATCGCAGCTCAGCGCCGGGACCGATGCATCGACGCCGCGCGTGTCGAAGCCGACAATGTCATACCGGCTGGCCACGCTCGGGCTGAGCCCGGTTGCGGTGAGCGCGGCGAACTGCAGCCCGCTCGCGCCCGGTCCGCCCGGATTAACCAGCAGGGCGCCCAGCCGCCGCCCGACCGGAGCGGTCGCCGGGATCTCAGACAGCGCAAGAGTGATCTTCCGGCCGTTCGGGTCGGCATAGTTGAGCGGTACCTGCAGGCTGGCGCATCTCATCCTGGCACCGCCTGCCGGACCGCCCGCGCCCGGCGCTCCGGCGGAGGCCCGGCCGCACGCGTGCCAGTTCACCCCCGATGAGGCCGTAATCGTGCCAGACGACCCTGATGACGTCGACCCGGCCAGGGCGACCGCCCCCACGGCCACGGTCAGGACCGCGCTCATCGCTCTGGTCATTCAGCCATCCTGCCCGGCACGGGCGGGTGGCGAACGGGCTAGCTCTCCGCGGGTTCGGCGGCCGCCGCAAGCTTCATCGCCTCTTCGATGAGAGTCTCGACGATCTGCGACTCGGGCACCGTCTTGATCACCTCGCCGCGCACGAAGATCTGGCCCTTGCCGTTCCCCGATGCCACGCCCAGGTCGGCCTCGCGAGCCTCGCCAGGGCCGTTCACGACGCAGCCCATCACGGCAACCCGGAGCGGCACGTCGAGCCCGTCCAGCGCGGCGGTCACCTGGTCGGCCAGCGTGTACACGTCCACCTGGGCCCGGCCGCAGGACGGGCAGGAGACGATCTCCAGTCCCCGCTGGCGCAGGCCAAGCGATTCCAGGATGGCGATGCCGACCTTGACCTCCTCGACCGGAGGCGCGGACAGCGACACCCGGATCGTGTCGCCGATGCCCTCGGCAAGCAGCGCGCCGAAGGCGACCGCCGACTTGACCGTGCCCTGGAACGCGGGCCCGGCCTCGGTCACGCCCAGGTGCAGCGGGTAGTCACAGCGCTCGGCGAGCAGCCGGTAGGCATTGATCATCACGACCGGGTCGTGGTGCTTGACGGAGATCTTGATGTCGTTGAAGCCATGCTCCTCGAACAGCGAGCACTCCCAGAGCGCGGACTCCACCAGCGCCTCTGGAGTGGCCTTCCCGTACTTGGCGAGCAGCCGCTTGTCCAGCGATCCGGCGTTGACGCCGATCCGGATCGGCACTCCGGCGGCGGCGGCGGCCTTCGCGATCTCCCCGACCTTGTCATCGAATGCCTTGATGTTGCCGGGGTTGACACGCACTGCGGCACAGCCGGCGTCGATGGCAGCGAAGACGTACTTCGGCTGGAAATGGATGTCCGCGATCACCGGGATCTGCGATTTGCGGGCGATCTCGGCCAGCGCGTCGGCGTCGTCCTGAGATGGCACGGCAACCCGGACGATCTGGCAGCCGGCCGCTGTCAGCTCGGCGATCTGCTGCAGCGTGGCGTTGACGTTCGCGGTCAGCGTGGTGGTCATCGACTGCACCGAGACCGGCGCGCCGCCGCCCACCGGGATTGCGTGCTTGCCGTGTCCCACCATGATCTGGCGCGACTGGCGCCGGGTGGCCAGCGGCTCCGGCGGGAGCTGGGGAATGCCGAGGTCTACTGTCATGTCTCGATTTCGCCTCACACCTGAAGGTGAACGGGATTGAAGATATCGGCAGCTATCAGCAGCGTGCCGAAGCCAACCAGGAGAGCAAAGACGAGCAGGCTGACCGGAACGAGCCGCTGGATGTCCACCTGCCCGGGGTCCGGCCGGCCACGGAGCCTGCTGAACCACGCCCTGATCCGCTCGAAGATCACCACGGCCAGGTGGCCGCCGTCCAGCGGCAGCAGCGGCAGCAGGTTGAACGCCCCGACAAAGATATTCAGCGAGGCAACGATGCCCAGCACCGTCGCGACCTTGGCCTGCCAGGGCAGCGAGGCCTGGACCACGTCACCGGTTACCTCGCCGACGCCGACGACGCTGCTGACCTGACCGGCCGCCGTGCTCGACCGGTCCTTGGCGAACAGGCTCGGGAGCGCCGACGGAAGCCTCCCGATCGCCGAGGCTGACGACGTCAGGGTGTTGGCGAACTCATCCCCCGCATACCCCCAGGCACCCAGGAAGCTGCTCCGCTGATACTCCGCGGCGGGCTCGACACCCAGGTAGGGAACGGGGCGCTTCGGGATCGCGGCGAGCTCGACATGCAGCAGCACGTCGTGGCCACTGCGCTCCACCACGAGCGGAATGCGGTCGCCCGCGCGCTGCCCCTTCAGCGCCGTGTGCAGCTGACCCCACGTCCCGACCCGGCGGCCGCCCACGGAGATGATCTTGTCGCCCGGCCGGACTCCGGCGAGCTCTGCGGGCGACTTGCCCAGGTTGTGCCCTGCGCAGGGGTTTGCGTTCTTCAGCGCGGTGACGCTGGCCGGCACGCAGGCCGCGATCGAACTGACGACGTTGGTGGCGCCGTTGAGCTGCCCCACACCGAAGGCCAGCACGAACAGCAGGAACAGGGCGAGGACGAAGTGCATGAACGATCCGGCCGCCAGCACGATGATGCGCTGCCAGCCCGGCTGATTCCGGAAGGACCGCGGCTCGTCGGCGAGATCGACCTCGTCGGCCGACGTCATGCCAGTGATCTTGACGAAGCCGCCGAACGGCAATGCCTTGACGCCGTACTCGGTCTCGCCGCGGAACGTCGACCACAGGGTCTTGCCAAAGCCGATGAAGAACTGGGTGACCCGCATGCCGAACTTCTTGGCCGTCGCGAAGTGCCCGAGCTCGTGCAGCATGACCGATATGAGCAGGGCAACCACGAAGATCAGTACGCCGAAGAGGAAGGCCAGCCGCTGACGCTCGACCACGATCACCGTGACGACGAGCGCCACGATGATCAGCCAGGACCAGAGCTGTCCCGTGCCGAAGCCCCGCCTGTGCTGGCCGCTCTGCCCGTCCCGATCGGTCGGCCCGGTCGGACCCATTAAGCGGCGCCTCCCTTCGGTGCCATCGTGCCCTGGCTCACTGCTTACCGGTCAGCTCGCGCGCGCGGTCCCTAGCCCAGCGATCCGCTGCCAGCACGTCGGCAAGCGTCACGGCGGTTGCTGCCGAGTCGTGATGCTCAGAGACTACCTGGGCGACTGTATCGACGATTCCGGCGAATGGGATCTGCCCGGCCAGGAACGCATCGACGCATACTTCATTGGCCGCGTTATAGGCCGCCGGTGCCGTACCACCGGCCGTTCCCGCCTGCCTGGCGAGCGGCACTGCCGGGAACGCCTCCTCGTCCAGGGGCTCGAACGTCCAGGTGTGCGCGGCGGTCCAGTCGACCGGCGGGGCGGCGTCGGGTACCCGGTCGGGCCAGCCCAGTGCCAGGGCGATCGGGATGCGCATGTCGGGCGGGCTCGCCTGGGCGAGCGTGGAGCCGTCGGTGAACTCCACCATGGAATGGATGACCGACTGACGGTGGACAACCACCTCAATCCGGTCAAAGGGGATCCCGAATAGCAAGTGTGCCTCGATCAGCTCGAGGCCCTTGTTGACCAAGGTAGCGCTGTTGACCGTGATCACCGGTCCCATGTTCCACGTGGGGTGCGCCAGCGCCTGGGCTGGCGTCACGTCAGCCAGCTCCGCCCTGGTCCGGTGCAGGAACGGGCCGCCGCTGGCGGTCACGATCAGCTTCGCCACCTCGGCGGGGCGGCCGCCGCGCAGGCACTGCGCAATCGCCGAGTGCTCGGAGTCCACCGGGACGATCTGGCCGGGTGCTGCCAGGCCGGCCACCAGCGGGCCGCCCATGATCAGTGATTCCTTGTTCGCCAGGGCCAGCACCCGGCCCGCCCGGATCGCGGCGAGGGTGGCAGCCAGCCCGACTGCGCCGGTGACGGCGTTCAGGACTACATCGGACGGCGCAGCGGCCAGATCAGCGACGGCATCCGGGCCGGCCTGCACGTCCGGCAGCTTGCGCCTGCCGCCGGCCGCCGAGCCCAGGACGGCAAGTGCCGCCTGCAGCTCGGGCACTGCCGCCGGACTGGCCACCGCTACCGTCTCGGCCCCGAGCTCGATTGCCTGCCTCGCCAGTAGCCCGGGATTCCCGCCGCCGGCGGCGATCCCGGTCAGCCGGAAGCGGTCCGGGTTGCGGGCGACGATGTCAGCCGCCTGGGTCCCGATGGAGCCGGTCGATCCTAGCAAGATGATGTCCCGGCGGTCGCCGGTGCTGCTCGCAGATTCCACCCGGTTATTCTCCACCGGCAAACCGGCCGCTTGCACGCGGTGAGTACCGTGAGGTGGGTGAGCCCCCTTCTTCCCGCCAGGGAACTCGCGCTGCCTCCTGGCATCACCCCGAGCTGGCTTGGCCGGGTCGCAGCCCAGCAGCCGGACTGGCCCGATCCGGCACGCGTCCAGCAGGTGCTGGCCGAGCTGGCCGAGCTGCCGCCGCTGGTCTTCGCGGGCGAGTGCGACCTGCTCCGCGAGCGGCTGGCCGCAGTCAGCCGGGGCGAGGCGTTCGTGCTGCAGGGCGGAGACTGCGCCGAGACCTTCGCTGGCGCCAGGGCGGACGCCGTCCGTGCCAAGCTGCAGACGATCCTGCAGATGGCAGTCGTGCTGACCTACGGCGCGAGCGTGCCGGTCGTCAAGATCGGCCGGCTGGCGGGCCAGTTCGCCAAGCCGAGGTCGGGGATGACCGAGACCAGGGACGGGGTCGAGCTGCCCGCCTACCGCGGCGACGCGATCAACGGATTCGAGTTCACCCCAGCCGCCCGAACCCACGACCCGGACCGGATGCTCCGGGCCTACCACTGTGCCGCCGTGACGCTCAACCTGTGCCGGGCCTTCACTACTGGCGGTTACGCCGACCTGCATCAGGTACACGCGTGGAACCGGGACTTCGTCAGCAACAGCCCGTCCGGCCAGCGCTACGAGCGGCTGGCCGGCGAGATCGACCGGGCACTGTCCTTCATGCGCGCCTGCGGCATCGAGTCAGACGAACTGCGGACGGTCGAGTTCTACTCCAGCCACGAGGCCCTGCTGCTGCCGTACGAGCAGGCCCTGACCCGCATCGACTCCCGCACCGGCACGGCGTATGACGTGTCTGCGCACTTCCTGTGGATCGGCGAGCGCACCAGGGCCATCGACGGTGCGCACGTCGAGTTTGCGGCCGGCATCCGTAACCCGATCGGGGTCAAGGTCGGCCCGGACGCCAGCCCGGATGACGTGCGCGCGCTCATCAGGCGGCTGAGCCCTGACGGCGAGCCCGGCCGGCTGACGCTGATCACCCGGATCGGCGCAGCCCGGATCCGCACGGCGCTGCCGCCGCTGATCAGGGCGGTCCAGGCCGAGGGCATCCCCGTCGCCTGGGTCTGCGACCCGATGCACGGCAACACCTTCGAGGCACCCAGCGGCCACAAGACCCGGCGGCTGCAGGACGTGCTGGACGAGGTGCGGGGGTTCTTCGAGGTGCACCACAGCGGCGGTACCCACCCCGGCGGCATCCACATCGAGTTCACCGGCGACAACGTGACCGAGTGCGTCGGCGGCAGCCACGAGATCATCGCCGAGGACCTGCACCAGCGCTACGAGACGGCCTGCGATCCCCGGCTCAACCGCAGCCAGGCACTCGATCTCGCCTTCACAGTGGCCGAGTACTACCGGGGATAGGTCACCGGGAAGTCCCTCGCCGGCTCCCAGTCCGGCCGCAGCGGCATGCCCGAGGTGCCGCCGTCGCCGACCTTCACGCCGAGCATCTGATGCAGCTGGATCTGGTTCCGGTCGAAGCCGACCCGCGAGCCGGCCATGTACAGCCGCCAGACCCGGGCGGTTCCCTCGCCCACCTCGGCGACTGCCTCGTCCCAGTGCTCGTCCAGGTTCGCGCACCACGCAGCCAGGGTCTTTGCGTAGTGCTCGCGCAGGTTCTCGGCGTGCCGGACCTCGAAGCCGTTGTCGTGCATCTGCGACATGAGGAAACCCGGGCCCTCAAGCTCTCCGTCAGGGAAAACGTAGCGGTAGATGAATCCACCGGTGACGCGCGACGGGCCGGTGTTGTCCGGCCGGGTGATGCAGTGGTTGAGCAGGCGGCCCTGCGGCACCAGCTTGCCGTTCAGGAACCGGAAGTAATCGGCGAGCTGGTCCTTGCCGATGTGCTCGGACAGGCCGATCGAGCTGACCGCGTCAAACCCGGTCTCAGCGACCTCCCGGTAGTCAAGGTGACGAACTTCGGCCAGCTCGGAAAGCCCGCGTTCCTTGATTGCCTGCTGCGCCCAGGACGCCTGCTCCGCGGACAGGGTGACGCCCAGGGCCTTGACGCCGTACTCGCTGGCGGCATGCATGACCATCCCGCCCCAGCCGCAGCCGACGTCGAGCAGCCGCATTCCCGGCCGCAGCGCGAGCTTGCGCGCTACCAGGTCGAATTTGGTCGCCTGGGCCTGCTCGAGCGTGGCGTCATCGCTCGGGTAGCACGCGCAGGTATAGGCCATCGAGGGCCCGAGCACCCATTCATAGAAGGTGTTGGAGACGTCGTAGTGGTGCGAGATGGCGGTGGCGTCGCGCTGCATCGAGTGGAGGCGGCCGGACAGCCACCGCCTCTTGACCCGGACCTCTTGCGGGGGCGGCGGGATGCGCGGCAGCAGGACCTTCGGTCCGCCCAGGCTCTGCAGCAGCTTGAGCTTCTCCGGCAGGCTGATGTCCATTTCCTGGGCGTTCGCCATCCGGCTCAAGGCCAGATACATGTCGCCTTCGACGTCGAGGTGACCGGAAACGTAGGCGCGCGCAAGCCCGAGCGCGCCCGGCGCCTGGGCAAGATAGGCCACAGCCCTGGGCGACTTCACCGTGATCTTGATCGGCGAGCCGGCAGGCCCGGCCGAGCTCCCGTCGAAAGCCGCAAAACCGACTGGGGCATCCGGGCCCGCGACCCGCTCGAACACCTCGGCCACTGACATCTCCGACTCCTTTCGTTCCTTCTGTTACTCGACTACTGAACGACGCGCCGCTCTCACACGCCGCGCACGCACTTGGAATACAGGTCGGCGAGCCTGCCTTGCGGATCGTAAGTGCGCTTCAGCTCCGCATATTCCGCGCCGTTGTATCGCGCCCAGAACTCCTCCTTCGAGTAGAAGGAGGTTGAGTAAAGACCCTTGTGCCCGCCGAGCTCAGTTACCTTGTCCTCGACCCGCCGGTTGAAGTGCCCGTTCGCCGCGCCCGGCGGCAGCGCCACCGCGCCCCAGAACCCGAAGTTGACATAGACCTGGCCGGGCCGCATCGGGTACAGCGGCCAGGTCATGTCACCGCGCAGCCGGAGCGGGCACATCCAGACCGGGCTCATGCCGACCTCGGCCAGGAAGTACCTGAGGAACGAGGCCGATTCCCCGACCGGGATCTCGACATCCTGCACGACCATCTCGGTCTCCGGCCTGCCGCGGCTCGCATCCAGCCTCCGGGTGAAGCCGTGCCTCCGGTCCAGCGCCACCAGCTTGCGGTAGACGTCGGAGCGGCGGTAGCGGCGCGGCCAGAGCGCGCGGACCAGCGGCTTCTGTACGCCAAACGGGCGCGAGCACCAGAACCAGTCGGTGTCCCACCGCCACAGGTAGTCAGAAATCGTCAGGAAGTCTTCCTTCGGCCCTCGCAGCGACTGGTAGTAGACCCGCTGCCGGGTGTAGTCGCTGCGCCACGGCGCCACGTCGCTGAACGCGCCGATGCTCAGGTACATCTCACCGGCGCTGAACGCGGTGCCGTCGATGAAGTCGGCCTGGTGACCGCGGTAGCTGCCAGTCGTCGCGACCTCGGCCACCGCCTCGAAGCAGTCAGCCGGATCGCTGAACCTGAAATGCCGCAGGTGCACGAACGGCCTGACCGGCTCGAGCTCGATCGTGAGCGAGAGCGTGTAGCCGAGCGTGCCGTACGAGTTGGGGAAGCCCCGGTACAGGGCCGCGTGCTCATTGTCGGCCGTGGCCGTGACTACCTGGCCGTCGCCGGCCAGGATCTCCATCGCCAGCACCGACTCGTGCGGCATGCCGCTGCGCAGTGAGGTCGACTCGATGCCGAGGCCGGACACCGCGCCGCCGAGCGTGATCGTCTTCAGCTGCGGCACCACCAGCGGCATCAGCCCGTGCCTGAGCGTCGCGGCAGCCAGGTCCTCGTACGTAGTCATGCCGCCTACGACGGCGGTCCTTGCGCCAGGGTCTATCGAGAGCACATGGCCGAACCGGGAGACGTCGAGCTGGTAGTCCGGTGAGTCGGTGCGGAACCTGAACAGGTTCGAGGTGTTCTTGGCAAGCCGGATCCGGCTGCCAGCCGGGATCGCGGTGTAGGCCTGCGCGATCGCGGCGACCGCCGCCCGGTGCTGCTCCATCGGCGAGCCCGGCTGGACCCGGCTGGTGACCTGCGTCACGCGGCCTCCTTCAGATTGGCTTCCGGCCGTTAGGTCGTCGCATTATGCCTACATCGGACTGGCCACCGCCGGAATCCCCCACCACGCTACCGTTGGGAGCTGAGACCGTCATGGGCAAGCTTTACCCGGAGCTAGACGAACGGCTCACGAAGTTTATCGCCCGGCAACCTGTCTTCTTCGTGGCCACTGCTCCCTGCCTGGCCAGTGACGGCAGCGGCGGGCACGTCAATCTTTCCCCGAAGGGTTACTCCGGGACCTTCGCGGTGCTCGGGCCGCGGCAGGTCGCCTACGTTGACCTCACTGGCAGTGGCGCGGAAACCATCGCGCACCTGCGCCAGAACGGGCAGATCACGATCATGTTCTGCTCGTTCGGCCCGCAGGCGAAGATCCTGCGGCTGTACGGGACAGGCCAGATCGTGCTGCCCGGCACGCCGGACTGGGACGAGCTGATCGGGTGCTTTCCCGCCACTGGCTATGGCAGCAGTGACGCCAGCCGGCGCGCGATCATCGTCGTGGACCTTGAGCGGATCGCAGACTCCTGCGGGTACGCGGTCCCGGTCATGGCGCAGGCACAGGAGCGGGACGTACTCGTCCGCCACGACGAGCGGAAGACGCCCGCGGAGCTCGCAGCCTATCGGGCGGAGAAGAACGCCGTCAGCATCGACGGGCTGCCAGCCCTCAGCGCTGAAGACCCAGCGACGCCCGGCAGCGGTAGAGGTCTCGCAGCAGGCTGATCTCGGCGCCGTGGTGTATCTGCTCATTGATCAGCGTGGTGAAGATCCGGTGCACCGGCCACTGATCGCCCCAGTTCGTCGGCACGAGCCGGTCCAGGTCGGTGTCATCAACGTTGGCCAGCGCGTCAAGCAGCGGCTGATGGCTAGCGAACAGCCAGTCCGTAGCCTCGGTCGCATCACCTGGCAGCTCCAGGTCAAACGACAGCGATGCCGAGCCGAACGCGTAGTCCCAGTACAGGTAATTCACGCCGGCGACGTGCAGGGTCCGCCACGCGATCGTGGTGAACGGAGCCGGATCGGGCTGCGACGGGTCGTAGTCAATGACCCACTCCCCGCTGCCATCGGCGCTGACTCCGCGATTCTCGGACCTGCGGTGCACGGTCCAGCAGCCGCCCACCGGCTCCCAGAAGAACTCCGCGTCCGTGACGCTGGTCAGGATGCGCCGGAGCGAGTCACAGGAAGCGGCGTACGCAGTGCGAAGGATCTCGGCACCCGAAGTCATGCCAGCAGTCTTACCCGGCGGCTGGCAAAGAGCGAACTGACCGCGCCATAGAGTTGGCGGATGCGGATCGCGCTGATCAACTCCGGACTCGGCCTGCTCGCGCCTGCCGCCGCCCTGCACAGGATGCGTCCCGACGCCGACCTCGTGCTGGCGCCGGACCCGGACGGGATGCCCTGGGGCCCGCGGACACCGGATGACATCGCGGCGCGGGCACTGCTCTGTGCGCATGCGGCCCTGCGGTACCAGCCGGACATCATCGTCATGGCCTGCAACACTGGCTCGGTCCACGCCCTCGATGCCATGCGAGCTGAGTTCGAGCCGGCCATCCCGGTCATCGGCACCGTGCCCGCCATCAAGCCAGCCGCCGCAGCGCATCAGACGGTCGCGATCTGGGCCACGGTCGCGACCACGGCCAGTGCCTACCAGCGCAGGCTCGTCGCGGAGTTCGGCGGGTTGGCCGAGGTCACGCCCGTGGCCTGCCCCGGCCTGGCCGACGCCGTCGATGCGGGCGACCAGGCCGCGACGGCCGCCGCCGTGGCCGCCGCAGCCAGCCAGACGCCTGCTGGCTGCGAAGCCGTCGTGCTCGGCTGCACCGAGTACGAGCTGGTCGCCGATCAGATCACTCAGGCGGTACCCGGCGCCCTGGCGTTCGGATCCGCCATGGCAGTGGCAGCGCAGGCGCTGCGGCGGCTTCCGGGCGGCGCCGACTCCGTCCGGCTAGCGTCCGGCCATGCAGCCGCGGCCAGCAGCCAGCTCGGCACAGTCCGCGTGCTGCTCAGCGGCCGGACGGCTGCCCTGCCTCCGGCCGCTTTGCGCTACCCGGAAGGCCGGCTGCTGGCACCGCTGGTCGTCCCGGCCGGCGACCGCGAGCCGATGGCCGATTCCGTCGCGGGCTAGCGTGGCCGGACTCAGCCTTGCCGACGCCAGCTCCGCCTCCGGCGGACAGCACTCCGCTGGCCTCGACCGCGGCAGCCGCCACCGGGTCCGTGGCGTAACTCGCCGCAACCGCGGCCGGCGTCATCGGCATCCGCGCCGCGGACGGCGGCAGAGCGGCCTCGATGACCTCGGCTAGCAGCTGGGCCATCGAGTAGCTCGGGTTGGCGTTCAGTGCGCGATCGATCGCCATGCCCGCCAGAGCGCCGTTGCCGGTCTGCCATGCGGTGAACGCCAGCAACGACGCAGGCGCCGGCGCGTAGTCAAGTGCCGCGCTGCGCAGCACATCGGTCCAGAGCCGGCAATGGTGATCACGGAAGGCCGGGTGCATCCGCGCCCAGGCGTCGTCCCGGACGCGGATATCGCTGAGCAGGACAGCCAGCCATGCCAGGTGCTCAATGCTGTCGATGCTGGCGCCAGACCGGTAACGGCGGATAGCACGCTGAATCTCGCGGCGGCCGGTCCGCGTTGCCCGCAGCTGCGGATCGCGGTCACCTTCTGCTTCGCCGAGTTCGAGAAGATCCGATAGCCTGGCCAGGGCGCGGCCAGTTGCGCGTGAGATCACGTCCGCGGAACCGGCAGGGCGCTGCAAGGTCCGCGCTAGCGCCTCCCGATCAGGGTGTGCGGCCAGTCCCGCCTCCGCCATCACCGCCGCGGCCGGGTGCGAGCCAGGATCGTAGGACCGGCCTTCAGGCGGACAGCACGCAGGCTCGTCGCAGAGCATGGACCAGTACCTGCCGCCCTCGGCCCGGAGCACCTCACGCAGGTCAATCCCGCCGTGCACGAGATGCACAGCCGCGTTGCCGATGACGGGCGCCACGAGATCTTCGGGCCCGTAGCCAACGAGCAGTGCCGACGAGATCCGCTCGCGGTCAAGTACGTGACGGGCGTGCTCCGCGATGTCCTGCGCCAGCTGATCATCGCGTGGCTCCGGCACGTCGTACCGGAAGGTGACCAGCACCCGGTCCTGCGCGCCGAGGCCAAGCACCACCAGGCTCTTGCTCGGATAGAAGCCGAGCATGTGCGGGACCACCGCGAGGACAGCATCTGGGCTGGCCGCGCACAGCTGCACCTTGCTGGCGATGCAGCCCGGCCGCGTCGCCGGTGTGGTCGGGGTGACAGATGTGGGCGGGTAGGAACGCGGGGAGCTATCACCCGCGGGCTTGTTGTCAGTCATGCGGCCAGCATTCAGAATCGCGATGCGGTCACGGTGACCCATTACTGAGCGCCGGTGGACACCGGGCCGGCGACGCACAGCCCGGCAAATGCGATTGACCCGTCCAGCTAGGCAGGCAGCTCGCGCTTGATGAAGTACACGCGGCGCAGCCCGTGCTCCTGCGCCCGGTGCGTCTCGACGTAGCCACGGCGGAGGTAGTAGGCGAGATTCTCGGTCATGGCCTCGTTGGTGTACAGGCGGATCGCGGGCAGGCCGAGCTCGCGGGCGTGCGCCTCAGCGAACTCGAGCAGCCGGGAGCCGACGCCCCGGCCCTGCTCGGCAGGAAGCACGGCGACGTTCTCGAGCAGCAGATAGTCAGAGTGCGGGACCAGCACGATCATGCCGATGATCTGGCCTGCCCGCACAGCGATGCTGGCTTCGCCACGCGCCACGATCGCCGCGTAGTCGGCGGAAACCGGGGCCGGCGGACGCCCGATGCGCGGCAGGTACCGAAGATAGGCTGCCGCGGCGAGTGAGCGAAGCTGCGCCACGTCTTCCCGAGCGGCCGGCCGGATAATCAGAGGGCTACCCCGAGTAGCGCATCGATGGCGCGGCGGATGAGGTCGCCCGAGCCGTCGGGAACGCCGGATGCGGCCGCGGCTGCCCACTCATCCACGACGGCAATCGCGCCAGGCGCGTCCAGGTCGTCTGCCAGGCGCGCCCGCATGGCGGTCAGCACCGCGTGACCGGCACCGCCGTCCGCTTCGCCGGCGGGAGCGCCTGCGGCAACCGCGGCGCGCCAGGTGGCCAGCCGCCCGGACGCTGCGCCGAGGGATTCCGCGGTCCAGTCCCAGTCAGACCGGTAGTGGTGCGAGATGATCGCGAGCCTGACAGCCATGGGATCGGCGCCTGCCGCCAGCAGTTCCGAGACGAACACGAGGTTGCCGCGTGACTTCGACATCTTCTCGCCGTCGAGCCGTACCATCCCGGCGTGCGCGTACCGGCGCGCGAATGGCGGCTCGCCATCGCCATCGAGCGCGACCCGGGCGTGCGCAGCGCTCATCTCGTGGTGCGGGAAGATGAGGTCCCGGCCGCCAGCCTGGACGTCGAAGGTGTGGCCGAGGTAGCGCGTCGCGATCGCAGCGCACTCCACGTGCCAGCCTGGCCTGCCCGGGCCGAACGCGGACGGCCAGGACGGCTCATCCGGCCGCTGCGCCAGCCAGACCAGCGGATCAACCGGATCCTTCTTGCCGGGCCGGGAGGGGTCGCCGCCGTTCTCGGCGCAGAGCCGGAGCATGGCATCGCCGTCCAGCCCGGACACCGATCCGAAGGCAGGGTCGGCGGCGCGGGAGAAGTAGGTGTCGCCGTCGATCTCGTACAGCGAGCCCCGCTCGGCCAGCTTCTGGTTAAACGTCTCGATCAGCGGAATCGACTCGACCGCCCCGACGTAGTCCACGGGCGGCAGCACTCGCAGCGCCGTCATGTCGGACCGGAAGAGGGCTATCTCGCGGTCCGCCAGAGCCCGCCAGCCCTCGCCGTCGCGGTGAGCGCGCTCCAGCAGCGGATCGTCGACGTCGGTAACGTTCTGGACATACCGGACTTTCTTTCCGGCGTCGCGCCAGGCCCGGACCAGCAGGTCCCACGCCACGAACGTAGCGGCATGGCCGATATGCGTCGCGTCATAGGGAGTGATGCCGCAGGCATAGAGCGTGGCCGTGCCGCCGCGCGCCGCGATGGAAAGCGTGCCAGAGGCTGTGTCCCAGATCATCGGCTCACGGCCGGCTCCGGGCAGGTCGGGTACGTCCGCGGCGGGCCAGGATTTCATGGGCGTCAGGGTATCGCTAGCGACGGCGAGCGAGCTCAAAGGCGTGGGCGAGGGAAATCAGCTGCGGCTCGCCCCAGGCCGGGCCGATGAAGGAGAGGCCGACCGGCAGGCCGCTCACCTGACCAGCGGGCACAGTCACCGAGGGATAGCCGGACACTGCGGCGGGCCCGGACGTACCCCAGCCGTGGTAATCGCCGAGCACATGGTCGGTGAGCCAGGCCGGGTGGCCGGTGAGGGCGATGACCGCGTCAAGCCGGTGCTCGCTGAGCGCGGCGTTCAGGCCGCTGCGCGCGATCCGGGTGGCCGCCGACCGATTCTCGAGATAGCCAGGATCGGCAGGATCGCCGCTGGTCGCCTCGGCCGCCTCGAACAGTTCCTGGCCGAAGTGGTTCAGCACCTCGGCCGCGTTCGCGCTGTTGAAGGCGATCAGCGCAGCCAGGTCAGCCGGATGCTCACCGCCGAGCTGGCCGAGGTAGGCATTCAGGTCGTGCTTGAACTCGTGCGTCAGGGCGGCGAACTCGGGCTCGCCTAGCTTGTCGGAGTCGGCCAGCTCCACCGGGTCGACCACCGTCGCGCCTTCGCGCCGGAGCAGTGCCAGGGCCGATTCGAGTACCGCCAGAGTGGACGAGTCGGCCGGCGACGAGCCTGCCCGCCAGACGCCGAGCCGCGCGCCGTCCAGCGCGCCGGGATCGGTGCAGGCCGCGTAGTCAGTGGCGTGCTGGCCGGCCTCCGCGGTGGCGGGATCAGCAGGATCGGCACCAGCCATGGCCGTCATCAGCTCGGCCGCGTCGGCCACCGTCGCGGCCATCGGCCCGGCGGTGTCCTGCGCAGCCGAGATGGGCACGATCCCGCCCCGGCTGATGAGGCCGAGCGTCGGCTTGATGCCGACCACGCCGCAGGCTGCCGCCGGGGACACGATGGAGCCATCAGTCTCCGTTCCGACCGCCATCGGGGCCAGGCCAGCTGCGACCGCGATCGCCGACCCCGAGCTCGAACCGGACGGGCTCCGGCCGGCGCCATGCGGGTTCACCGCCTGCCCGCCGAGTGCGCTGAGCCCGCTGCTCGACGGCCGGGAGCGGAAGTTCGCCCACTCCGACAGATTCGCCTTGCCGAGGATCACCGCTCCGGCCGCGCGCAGCCGCGCTACCAGGAAGGCATCCGGGGCCGCAGCGCGAAGGAGCGCCGGGGACCCGGCCGTCGCGGGCAATCCGGCTGCGGACACGTTGTCCTTGATCAGCACCGGGATGCCGTCGAGTGGCCCGCGCCCTCTTCCGGCAGCCCGCCTGGCGTCGCTTGCTGACGCTTCGGCGGCCGCATCGGGCCCGACGGCAATGACCGCACTGAGCGCCGGATTAAGGCGATCGATCCGGGCCAGGTAAAAGGCGGTCAGTTCGGCTGCAGTTAGGGTCCCGGCCGCCAAAGCCTGGCGAAGGTTCGCCACGGTGGCAGCGCCCGCCGTGATGCCGGTCCGGCCCACGGTCTGCGCTAGTGATTCGGTCAGCGACATGGTGGACAGAATAGGGGCGCTAGCGAGTTTCATTACCGGGGGGATATCGATGGATTCGTCATTTACATCACGCGTGCCTGGATGGCGCCGGCAACCTTTGCTGCGTCCGGCCTTCGTGCTGGCAAGCGCCGGATTGGTAGGGATCATGGCAGCGGCGGCTGGCTGCGGCAGCACTAATACCGGCACGAGCACGGCCAGCCGGTTGCAGTCGCAGTATGAGCACGTAGTAAGAGAAGTGCTGCCCTCGGTCGTGCAGATCACCACCGACACCTCGACTGGCTCAGGCGTCGTCTATGACCGCCACGGCGACATCGTGACCAATGAGCATGTCATCGGCGGCGCGAAGACCGTACGGGTGCAGGAGTCAGTCGGCAACACAACGCTGACCGCGAGGGTCGTCGGCAAGTTCAACCCCGACGACCTCGAAGTGATCCGGGTGGAGAAAGACGCTGGCAGCCTGAAGCCGGCCAAGTTCGACAATTCCAATGACACGCAGATCGGCCAGATCGTGCTGGCCATGGGCAACCCGCTGGGCCTGACCGACAGCGTTACCCAGGGGATCGTCTCGGCTACTGGCCGCACGGTCGCGACGAGCGAGCCTAACGGCGGCACCGCGCAGATCTCGCCCGCGATCCAGACCAGCGCGGCGATCAACCCGGGGAACAGCGGCGGCGCCCTTGTCGACCTCGATGGGTGCGTCATCGGCATCCCGACGCTCGCGGCCCGGCTTCCGGGTAACGCCGGCACCGCGCCGGGCATCGGTTTCGCCATCCCCAGCAATACGGTGCAGAACGTCGCCAATCAGCTGATCAAGTCCGGCGGGGTGGCTAGCTCCGGCGGCACGTCCCTCGGGATAACGGCCCAGACCGCGGCCGACTCGTCAGGCCGTCCAGTCGGCGTCGCTGTCCTCGCGGTCGCAGGCGGCGGCACGGCGGCCACCGCAGGTGTCAGGACCGGCGACGTCATCGTGGCCCTCGACAAGAAAAAGGTGTCCAGCCTCGAGGATCTTGAAGGCATGGTCGCCATGCTCAAGCCGGGCGCCACGGTCACTATCTCCTACACCAGGGGCGCCAGCACCACCGTGCGCAGCGGCTCGGCGAACGTCGGCAGCCTGAGCAGCTAGCGCCCTAGACTCGGACGGGTGACGATGCACATCGGCCGGCTCTCCGCTGTTCCCGCCCTGGACCGCCCCGACCTGCTCGCCGGCCCGGTGGCGGCCGCGCTGGCCGCGCTGGAGGGCAAGATCGCCGTGAGCGACATTGGCGTGGCAGAGATCGACCCGGCGACGGCTGACACGGCCGCGTTCTGCGAGCGCTACGGCGTTGCGCCCGCCGAGTCGGCCAACTGCGTCGTGGTCGCCGGGCGCCGGGACGGACAAGCCAGGCTGGCCGCTTGCATGGTGCTCGCCACCACCCGTGCCGACGTCAACGGGCTGGTGAAGCGGGAACTCAACGTACGCAAGGCCTCGTTCGCGCCGATGGACCAGGCGGTCGAGCTGACCGGGATGGAGTACGGCGGCATCACGCCGATCGGGCTGCCCGCTGAGTGGCCGGTCTACGTCGATGCCGCAGTCGCGGCGACAGAGCGCGTGGTCATCGGCAGCGGCATCCGGCGCTCGAAGCTCACCCTGCCCGGCGCGGCGCTCGCCAGCCTGCCCGGCGCGGTCGTGCTCGAGTCGCTCGGCCGGTAGCTACGGCAGCCACGACACCCGGTGCGCGAGAGCGGCATAGCCCACGAACGTCACCCCGTCGATCAGCGTGTGCGCGATGATCAGCGGCGTCACCCGGCCCCACCGTCGGTACAGGACGCCGAAGATGACTCCCATCACGGCGTTCCCGATGAAGGCACCGAAGCCCTGGTAGAGGTGGTACGAGCCGCGCAGCACGGCCGCGGCCAGGATCGCCTTCCACGGCGTCCAGCCGAGCTGATCGAGCCGCCGCAGCAGGTAGCCGATAACGAGGATCTCCTCGAGCAGGCCATCGTGAGCTGCGCTGAGCAGCAGCACGGGGATCCTCCACCAGACCGCCGGCAGTGATTCCGGGACGATCTTCAGGCTCAATCCGAGGCGGAACGCCGCTATATAAAGGGCCAGTCCCGCTCCGCCGATCACGGCGGCCAGCACAGCGCCGCGGGCCAGATCCCGGCGGGGCTGACTGCCGTCCAGGCCGATGACCGACGGCGACTCCCCCGACCTGGCCATCAGGTAGAGCACCAGCACGACCGGGCACAGCGCCTCAGCGATGCCGACCAGCTGCAGCAGAAGGTCGAACCAGCTGACCGTTGACAGCGGGCCGACCAGAAGCGCCTGCTGGCTGCTCAGCGACTGCCGGGACAGCAAGGCGCCGATGAGGTCGAGCAGTGCGTTCAGGCCGCTGGCGCCGAGCGATACTGCGAAGACGGCGACGATCTCCCACCGGAGGTAGGCCGGGGGCGGCAGGCTGAGAGTGGCTCTCGACTCCGGTGCAGGCGTGGCTTCACCTGCGCCTGCGTGGTACGCGCGCGCGCGCTCGGCCGCAGCTCGGGTGCCGTCTGCGACTCCCGTGCCTTCACTGTCGGTCACCTGAGGACTTTACCGGGCGACCCCGGGCGCCTGGCGTCGCGCCCAGGTAGCCGGCGGAGCCTCAGGGAATCAGCGCGGTCAGCCGCTGCCAGGCCAGCTCCGCGCCCGAGGCAAGGCAGCCGTCCACCACGGCCTCGGTGCCGAGGGCGCTGACGCGTACCTCCGGCATCACGGGCGCTAGCTTGCGCAGCTCGGCGGTGACCACGGCGGCGAATCCGGGCGCCTGTCCGATGCCGCCACCGAGGACCACGAGCTCGGGGTCCACCACAGTCACTACTGCGCAGACGGCCCTGGCCACCAGCTCAGCCTCGTCGGCCACCACGGCGGCGGCACGCTCGTCGCCGGCGGCGGCCGCGGCGAAGACCCGGCGGGCCGACACCGACCCGCGCATTCCCGCCCTGCGCGCCGCTCGCACCACCGCGGCGGCGGAGCCGGCCGCCTCCAGGGTGCCGCGGCGCTTGACGTCCATAGGGTCGGAGCCCTGGCCAGCCGAGATCGGCATGAAGGCGATCTCGCCGGCCACGCCATGCACGCCCCGGTGCAGGTTCCCGTCGATCATCAGCCCCATGCCGATGCCGGTACCGACGTGCACGAACGCGAACGTGCCAGCCACGCGCCCGTGCCCCTGGTCGCGCTCGGCCAGCGTCGCGGCATCCACGTCGTTCTCCACGACAAGCTGCTCGCCGAAGGCATCGCGGAGCTCGGCCAGCACAGCTGGCTTGCCCCAGCCGGCTAGCTCGCCCGCCAGCGTGATGGTATTGCGCCGCGGGTCGTAGACGCCCGGACTGCCGATCACGGTCTGAGCGATCGACTGCCGCTGGATCCCTGCCTGGGCGCACAGTTCGTCGGCGAGGCCAATCAGCTCCGTCAGCCGGCCGCTCGCGCTGGATGCCCTGGTCCGCAGCGCCGTCCGGGCGCGCACGTCGCCAGTGAGGTCCGCCACCGCCCCGCGCAGGTACTGGCGCCCGATGTCCAGGCCGAGCACGTAGCCGGCCTCCGGCCGGATCTCGTACAGAACTGCTGACCGGCCCGGTACCCCTGTCCGCTGGCCTGCCTCCCTGACGAGGCCGGAGCGCTCGACATTGGCCAGTGCCAGCGAGACCGTCGGCTTGGACAGACCGGACATCCGGGCTAGCTCTGCCCGCGAGCAGGGGCCGAGCTGGCGGATGTGCTGCAGCAGAAGCTGCTCGTTCAGCGCCCGGAGCAGCTGCGGCCGGGCGGCCTGGCCGGGCCGCAGCTGGCCCGCCTGCTCGGCCGGCCTGGCGGCGGCGACTTCCGCTGGCTCGGGGCGCTCAGCCGATGTCGTCGTCGCAGTCACGCCCATATCCTTGCGTACTGCACGTTGGACGGAGATGGCTGCCATGCCGGTCCAGGGTGGCGCGCCGCGACCGAGGCGCTAGCGCACCGTGACCGAACCGTGATTGTCGCTGTCACATAGTTAGGATACTGTCCTAACTAACTTTCTGGAATCACCCGGGTGACCCGATCCCGGCGACACGAGAGAACCTGCATGACCCACCCCCCAGTCGTGCTTGGCATTGACTTCGGCGGCACGAAGATCGCCGTGGCCGTCTGCGATCTCGCGGGCAACAAGCATGCCTCGGTCGTCGTCGACAGCCTCGGTGAGCGCGGCGCCCGCGCCAGCTTCGACCACGGGGTTCAGACAGCGAAGGCGCTACTGGCCGAGAGCGCCGACGGCGCCAGCCTGGCAGCCGTCGGCGTCGCGACGTTCGGCATTCCCTTTGACGACCGGGTCGAACTGGCACCGGCCATCAGTGACTGGGGCGCACTGGAGCTCGGCCGCGAGCTTCGAGCCGCATTCCCCGGCATCTCGATCGAGCTGGCAACGGACGCCAAGGCCGCCGCCCAGGCCGAGGTGCGCTGGGGATCGCTGGCAGGCGCGGATCCGGCCGCCTATCTGAACATCGGCACTGGCCTTGCGGCCGCCATCGTGGTCGGCGGGCACGTGCTCATCGGCCGTAATGGCGCGGCGGGGGAGATCGGCTACAACCTGCGTGCGGTGGCCGACGTCGGCCTGCCCGACGGTCAGCGGATCATGCTCGAAGACATGGTCAGCGGCATGGCGCTGCAGCGCCGGGCCAGCAGCCCCGGCCGCCAGCTCACTGCCGCTGACGTCTTTGACCGCACCGACGGCGAGGCCAGCCTGGATGACCTGATCACGGCATTCGTTGATGAGCTGGCATTCCACCTGGTCAACCTCGCGATCCTGGTAAACCCGGCCAAGATCGCGGTTGGCGGCGGCATGACCAGGTCCTGGGACCGGATCGAGCCGCGGCTGACCGAGGCGCTACAGGCAGCAGTCCCCTACCCGCCGGATCTAGTCCTCGCGCATTTCCCGCACGATGCACCGCTACTCGGCGCTGTCGCTCTCGCCATCGACGCCGCCACCGGGAGTCCAGGGCGACAGCCAGCGCCTGCCCTGGATCTCCGCCACTCAGATCACCCACCCACCACAACTAGCATCGGCAATTTGTCATGAACAGGTACGATTCGAACCTCCATACCACCCGGCGCCGCCGGAACTCCGACGGTCCCCGGCATTGCAGCAGTTTCCCGGCGCCTACCTCACTGAGGACGTCCGGGTCGTCCGGGGGCGCTGACGTCCCAGAAACAATGCTCAGGGAAGGACTACGGTCGTGAGACGCAATAGGACTTTCGCGCTCGCCACGGCGCTCTGCGCGGCAGGGCTGGTAGCGGCGGGCTGTTCCAGCAGCACCGCCCCCGGCGGCGGCGGCGGCGCCGGTAGGCCGCTGATCATCAGCGACGTCACAGGGCAGAACTGGACCTGCGAGTTCAACCCCCTCAACTTCCCGGCCTGGCCGCAAGGCGGGCCTGCGGAGACGGGAGTGATCTACGAGCCCCTGATGTTCGAGAACCTGCTGACCCAGAAGGTCAGCCCCTGGCTGGCGACGAGCTACCAATGGAGCAACGGGCTGAAGACGCTGACCTTTACGATTCGCAAGGGCGTTAAGTTCAGCGACGGCGTTGCGATGACGCCGGCTGACGTCGCCTTCACGTTCAACCTCCTCAACCGGAATCCCGCGCTGGATGGGTGGGGACTGTGGAAGAACGTCCACGGCCCGCTTGAGAGCGTTGCCGTGCAGGGCGACAATGTCGTGCTGAACTTCTCGGTTCCCTCGCCGACCTACTTCTACTACGTAGCAGGCCAGGTGCCGATCCTGCCCGAGCACATCTGGAGCAAGCTCCCGCTCAAGACGCTGTCGACTTATCCCGACAAGAACCCGATCGGCACGGGCGCGTACGTCGTGGGGAGATGCAGTCCGAGCAACCTCGTCTATACAGCGAACCCGCACTACTGGCAGCCAGGCTTGCCCGCAGTCAAGACCGTGGAATGGCCGACCTACCTCAGCAACACGCCTGGCAACCAGTGCCTCATCGACGGACAGTGCCAGTGGGGCGGCCAGTACATCCCCAACATCCAGCAGGCTTACCTCGCCAAGAATCCCGCCTTCCACAACTGGGCACCGTCGATCGTCTCGGTGACGCTGGTCTTCAACCACAAGCTCCCAGCGAGTTCGCCGCTGGCCAACGTGAAGGTCCGGCAGGCCATGGCACTGGCGATCAACCGGGACCAGGTCGGCGCGATCGGAGAAACCGGCAACGAAACCGGTGCGTTCCAGGACGGTATCGCGCTCTCCTACCGTACCGAGGGGTGGGTAGACAGCTCGCTGGCGAAGTCCTACTTCAACGACTACGCCTTTAACCCGACGGAGGCCGTGAAGCTCCTTGAGCAGGCCGGCTACACCAAGGTCGTCGGCGGCGTCAGGGAGAACAGCGCGGGCCAGAAGCTATCGTTCGCGCTGACCAACAACGGTGGCTACTCGGACTGGGTCGCCGATGCCACCGTGATCGCCCAGCAACTGTCAAAGGTCGGCATTCAGATTACGCAACGTAACCTGAATGACCCGACCACGTCCGAGAACAACGGGACCTACCAGATCGGGCTCGCCGACCAGACAGGCGGCCCGGGTCCGGAGTACGAATTCCGTCAGTGGCTGTACGGGCCGAACATCGGTAGTACCAACTACACGCAGTGGAACGACCCGGCCACGAACGCCTTGTTCAACGAGTACGCGGTCACGAACGACCCGGCTGTGCAGCACTCGATCGTCAACAAGCTGCAGCAGCTCGTGCTGTCGCAGGTGCCGTACATCCCCGTCCTCGGAGCCGTCTCCTGGGACCAGTACAGCACCGCCGATTTCACCGGCTGGCCTACGGCGCAGAACCCGTACGCGCAGGGCCAGACCGCCTTCCCTGACTGGGGATGGGTCCTGCTCCACATCAAGCCAGTCTCGTCATAGGGCTACGACTCAGGCCCGTGGTGACAGCGGCGTTGCGCGCTACATGCGCCGTTGTCACCACGGCCTCGGTCGGCAGGCCAGTATCCCGAGGACAACATGAGGTTCGTCATCCGCCGCGCAGGGTTCTTCCTGCTCACCCTGTGGGCATGCCTGTCGCTGAACTTCTTCCTGCCCCGCCTCATGCCGGGCAGCCCGGCCGACAGAATCATCGCCCACTTGCACGGAGCGGTCAGTCAAGCGACGGTGCGGGCCATTGAGCTATCCCTGGGGATCAACAACGATCAGGGCATCTGGTCGCAGTACGTCACCTATCTTGGTCATACCGCCACCGGAAACCTCGGCTTCTCCTACTCCCAGGGCGAGCCCGTCAGTCAGGTCATCGCGGGAGCCCTCCCGTGGACCCTCGGCCTCGTGGGCATCACCACCATATTGGCGTTCATCCTGGGCACCGCGATCGGAGCGGTGGCCGCGTGGCGGCGGGGCAGCCGCTTCGACAGTGTCATGCCGCCACTGTTCGTCTTCACTACCGCCATCCCGTTCTTCTGGGTCGGCATGGTGCTCATCCTGATCTTCAGCGTCTACCTCGGGTGGCTGCCGGCAGGCGGTAACATCGGCCAGCTCGCGGTCCCGGCGTTCTCACCAGGCTATGTCGGCGACTTGCTGGTCCACGCGATCCTGCCGTCGCTAACTCTGCTGATCACGGGCATCGGCGGATGGGTGCTCACCATGCGCAACAACATGGTGACCACGCTCACCGAGGACTACGTCCGGATGGCCCGGGCCAAGGGCCTGTCGTCGGCGCGGGTCATGGTCGACTACGGCGCACGCAACGCGATCCTGCCGAACCTCACTGGCTTCGCCATGTCGCTCGGTTTTGTGGTCAGCGGCGCGATCCTGGTCGAGTACGTCTTCAACTACCAGGGCGTCGGGTATTACCTGCTGAATGCCGTCGGGTATGACGACTACCCGCTGATGCAGGGGCTGTTCCTCATCATCACCGTTGCGGTGCTGGCGGCGATCTTGCTGTCCGACATCGCCACCGCGATCCTCGACCCGCGCACCAGGACGGCAGGGTAGCCATGTCTATCCCCATCACCACCGGCCAGGCCGCCGGATCGCTGGAGCCCGGCGGCGAGCTGACGGCTACCGGGCCACGCCGCCGGACAGCGCTGCACCGTTTCACCGGGGCTATCCGCACCAACCGCAAGGCCACCATCGGCGTTGTGCTGATGGCGATCTTCATCTTCGTCTCGCTCTTCCCCGGCCTGCTGGCGCACCAGAGCCCGACCGCCTTCAGCTCGGACATCACGGGTCCGCCATCAGCTGCCCACTGGCTGGGCACCGACAACATCGGGGCGGACATCTACGCCCAGGTCATCGACGGCACCCGAAACGTGATGATCCTCGCGATCGCCGTCGGGGCGCTCACCACCGCCGTGGCCATGGTGATCGGCGTGGCCGCCGCCTACCTGGGCGGCCTGTGGGAAAGCGTGCTGAGCTTCGTCACCGACGTGCTCCTGGTCATACCTATCTTCCCGCTGCTGATCATCATCGCCGCTTACTTCCCGAACGCGGGCAACATCGAGCTGATCCTGGTGCTGTCATTTACCGGCTGGTCCTACACGGCACGGCAGCTTCGGTCGCAGGCCCAGTCCCTGCGCAACCGAGACTTCCTGCTGGCCGCACAGGTCCGTGGCGAGCGGGGCTTCTACATCATCATGGTGGAGATCATCCCCACGATGACCTCTCTGCTGCTCGCCAGCTTCCTGAACAACGCGCTCTACGCAGTACTGGCCGGATCGGGCCTGCAGTTCATCGGCCTCGGCAAGAGCAACAACGTGAGCTGGGGCACCACGCTCTACTGGGCGAACCAGAACGCCGCCTGGACCACCGGGCGCTATCTGTGGTTCATTGTGCCCGGGCTGTGCATCGCATTGCTGGGCGTGGCGTTTGCCTTCATCAACTACGCCTTCGACGAGATCGGCAACCCGGCGTTGCGTCCGCTCAGCGCGGCGAAGGCCCGCAAGGCCGCTGAGGCCAGCACCCGGAGGAGGCTTGCCAGCCATGGCGCACGCGCCAGCTGACGGCAAGTATGCCGTCACCAGCCCGCCACACCACGGCCCGACCCTGCAGATCCAGGATCTCTCCGTCGAGTACGTGCTGGAAAGCGGGATCGTCCGCGCTGTCGACGAGGTCAGCTTCGACGTGGATCCCGGGGAGTTCCTCGCGATCGTGGGCGAGTCGGGCTGCGGCAAGTCCACCCTGCTATTCGGGATCGCGCAGCTGCTCAACCCGCCGGCCGAGATCAGTGGCGGCAGCGTCACCTTCCGGGGCCGGAACCTGGTCAAGCTGAGCGACAAAGACATGGCCGCCGTCCGCTGGAAGGACATGTCGGTGGTCATGCAGAGTGCCATGAACGCGCTCAACCCGGTGAAGTCGGTCGGTGCACAATTCCGGGACGCGATGCGGGCACACGGCGTGACCTCACAGGAGGAGATCACCCAGCGGTCGGCAGATGTGCTGCGGATGGTCGGCATTGACCCGGCACACCTCACGAGCTACCCGCACCAACTCTCCGGCGGCATGCGGCAGCGGGCAATGATCGCCATGGCGATGCTGTTCACGCCTGAGCTGATCATCATGGACGAGCCCACTTCGGCGCTTGACGTGGTGGCGCAGCGCTCGCTGATGGCCCAGATTAAGGACCTGCAGCGGGAGTTCCACTTCGCCGTCATCTTCGTCACGCACGACATGTCGCTGGTCAGGCACTATTCCGACCGGCTGATGGTCATGTATGCGGGTCAGGTCTCCGAGGTCGGTCCCACCCAGCAGCTCTTCGACCACCCGCACCACCCCTACACGGTCGGGCTCATGGACGCCTTCCCGTCGATCCGGGGGCCGCGGGTGCAGCTGACCGGCATCCCCGGCAGCCCGCCTGACCTGGCCAGGCTGCCCGCCGGCTGCCGGTTCGCCCCCCGGTGCCCGAAGGTCATGCCACGCTGCGAGACCGCCCCGCCTCCCGACTACCAGCTAGAAGGCACATCAGTGCGCTGCTTCCTGTACGACGGCTCCGGAGGTTCTCAGTGACTGAGCTGCAGACACAGCCCGGGCCCCAGACCGTCGGCCCTGATCACGAGCCGCTGCTGCGCGTGGACCGGATGAGCCGGCATTTCAAGATCGGCAGCGCCGTGTCGCGCAGCACCCTCCACGCGGTCGATGACATGAGCTTCACGGTCGGCGAGCGCGAGATCGTCGCCATCGTGGGCGAGAGCGGCAGCGGCAAGAGCACCGTGGCCCGGGTGCTCGCCAGGCTCTACAAGCCAACCAGCGGGGAGGCCTATTTCCAGGGCAAGCCCCTGTCGGCGATCCGGTCACGGCGCGAGAGGCTCCGCTACAGCAGCCTGGTCCCCATGGTGTTCCAGGACCCCTTCTCGTCAATCAACCCAGTCTTCCGGGTGTCCCACGGGGTAATGCGGGCGCTGGAACTGCACCGCCCCGAACTGACCCGCGACCAGCGGTTCGCCGAGGCGGTGCGCGTCTTCGAGGCGGTCGGGCTTAACCCGGGCGCCGAGGTGCTCCAGCGCTATCCGCATGAGCTAAGTGGCGGGCAGCGGCAGCGTGTCGGGTTCGCCCAGGCACTGGCGATGCGGCCGAAGCTGATCCTCGCCGACGAACCTGTCTCCATGCTGGACGTGTCCATCCGCATCGGGCTGCTCAACGTGATGGCCAGGCTGCGCGACGAAGAAGGCGTGTCAATCCTCTACATCACTCACGACCTGGCGAGCGCCCGCTACGTCTCCGACCGGCTGATCGTCATGTACGCCGGGCACATCGTGGAGACCGGCCCGGTCGACGAAGTGCTTGGCAACCCCAGACACCCCTACACCGAGCTGCTGCTCGCAGCGGCGCCCGACCCCCGGGCCCCGCTGAACGCGAGCGCGGATGCCGACCGCGGGGAGCCCCCCAGGGTGATCGACCCGGTGCCGGGCTGCCGGTTCCGGTGGCGCTGCCCGCTGGCCATCGAGGAGTGCCACCGAGTCACGCCGTCCTTGCGGGAGCTGATGCCTGACCACAGTGCCGCCTGCCATGTCGCCCAGGCAGGCACGCCCACCGGGGCATTCCGGTGAGCGTCACGCCAGGTCGGCCTGCGACCGGGCCTGACCGCCTGCCGGACTGCGATTGACGTGCTCGTGCTGTTTCGAAGTGCACGCGTTCTAGCTGAAGTGAGGCGTACTCGATGAAACTCGCTGTCGTTGGCGGCGGCTCCACCTACACCCCCGAACTGGTCGACGGGATCGCGCGACTGACGAGCGATATCAAAGTCACCGAGCTAGTGCTCGTCGATCCTGACGCTGAGCGGCTCTCGGTCGTCGGGCCGTTCTCCGCCCGGATCATGGCCCGGTACGGACACCCGGCGACGGTCTCGTGGACGTCAGATCTGGAGGCCGCGGCCGACGGGGCCGGTGCCGTGCTGCTGCAGCTGCGCGTCGGCGGACAAGCCACCAGGCACCGGGACGAGACCTGGCCGCTGGACTGCGGATGCGTCGGACAGGAAACGACGGGGGCCGGCGGGTTTGCCAAGGCACTTCGGACCGTGCCGGTCGTCCTGGACGTCGCCGCACGGGTGCGCGAGCTGGCGGCCGCTGACGCCTGGATCATCGACTTCACCAACCCGGTCGGCATCGTCACCAGGGCTCTGCTGGACGCGGGCCACCGCGCGATCGGCCTGTGCAACGTGGCCATCGGCTACCAGCGCGAGTTCGCGCACCTGCTGCAGGTGGCGCCCGAGGCCGTCGCACTCGACCACGTCGGGCTGAATCACCTGACCTGGGAACGGGCCGCGATGGTCGGCGGCGTGGACCGGCTACCGGACCTGCTCGCGGCGCACGGCGAGCAGATCGCGGCGCACACCGGGCTCCCGCTCGCGGTGACGCGCGCAGTCGGCGCGGTGCCGTCCTATTACCTGCGGTACTACTGGGCGCACGACGCGGTCGTCGAGGAAGAGCGAGGGCAGCAGACGCGAGCGCAGGCCGTCGCGGAGATCGAGCGCCAGCTGATGGAGATGTACGCCGATCCCGCGCTGGGCACCAAGCCGGAGCTGCTGACGCACCGGGGCGGCGCGTTCTACTCCGAGGCCGCGGTGGCCCTGCTGGCCTCACTGGTCAGCGATTCGAGGGACCGCCAGGTCGTGAACGTCCGCAACCACGGGACGCTGCCGTTCCTGCCGGATGAGGCAGTTATCGAGGTGTCGGCGACCGTCGGCGCCTCCGGTGCCATCCCGGTCCAGGTTGACCCGGTGAGCCCGCTGATGAGCGGCCTTATCTCGCACGTGTCGGCATACGAGGAGCTGGCCCTCGACGCCGCACTGCGCGGCGGCCGGCACCGGGTCGCGACGGCGCTGCTCGCACATCCGCTGGTCGGGCAGTACGACCTGGCCGATAAGCTGACGGACCGCCTGCTGGCGGAGAACGCGAAGTTCCTGCCCTGGACCGCGAGCCTGTGAGCGAGCCTGCCGCTGTACTCGCGATCGACGGCGGGAACAGTAAGACTGACGTCGCCCTCGTCGGGTGCGACGGGACGATCCTCAGCGCGGTGCGCGGCGGTCCGTCCAACCACCAGGGCATCGGCGTGGAAGCGGCATCCAGCGAGCTGCTGGCTCTCGTCCGCAAGGCTGCCGAGCTGGCCGGGCTGCCGGCCTGCGAGGCAGTCGCCGCGCATACCTCCGCCTGCCTGGCAGGCGCTGACCTGCCGGTGGAAGAAGCCGGGCTTAACCGGCTCGTGGAGTCATTCGGCTGGTCAGCGACTAGCTCGGTGGTGAACGACACGTTCGCGGTGCTGCGGGCCGGGCTGGCCGACGACGGCCCGCACTGGGGGATCGGCGTGGTCTGCGGGGCGGGCATCAACTGCGCTGGCATCGGGCCGGGCGGCGAAGTCTTCCGGTTCCTCGCGCTCGGCCAGATCAGCGGCGACTGGGGCGGCGGTGGCGACCTCGGGCCGGAGGCACTCTGGTGGGCCGTCAGGGCCGAGGACGGCCGCGGTCCGGAAACCGAGCTGCGCCTGGCCGTGGCCGCGCATTTTGACGTGGAGCGCGTGGAGGACGTCACCGTCGGCCTGCACCTGGGCAAGATCGCGTACGCCGACGTGCACGGGCTGGTGCCGGTGCTCTTCGACGTCGCCGGCCGCGGCGATCAAGTTGCCAGGAACGTGCTGGCCCGCCAGGCCGAGGAGATCTGCCTGATGGTCGAGGCTGCCGCTCGCCGCCTCGGGCTGGCGGGCGCTACTCGAGCGGTGCCCGTCGTGCTCGGCGGCAGCCTGCTGACCGCACGGGACCCGCTGCTCACCGACGCCATCACGGGCAGGCTTACAGCCTCGATTCCGGGCGCCGAGATCCGGATCGTGGACGTTCCGCCGGTGGTCGGCGCGGCGCTGCTCGGCCTCGACCACGTCGGCGCCCCGGCCAGCGCTGCCACGCGGCTGCGCGACTGCGCCCGTACCACCTGGTAGCCGCGCCGGCGCGGCCCGCAGAAGGTTAGCTCACGCAGGCCGCTGCGACTTGAGCGCGTAGTCGAAGAACCGGTACACCTCACCGTCGCACGTCCACTCGGCGCGCGATCGCGTCCGCCGCTCGACGCGCCGCAGCGCCGACAGCATCCGGCGGTTAACGTCGCGCGCGTCCTCGCCGTCCATAACGCCCTCGACATGCACGCCGTCGGTGATGGTAGTGACGTCGCCGTCGATCAGCTCGGTAAGCACGGGCAGGACGCCGACCAGGTTCGCTGACTTGACGTCAGCGCTGAGGCGGAAGCGGGCCACCGCCTCAGTCTCCCCTACCAGCGGCCTACGTGGACCAGGTCATCGAGGCTTCGCCGCTTGATGACCCGGCCCACTTCCGCCGAGAAGACCGCCAAAGACGTCATTCGGGCGCGCTCCGGTCGCTACCCAGCTGCCCGCTGCCGCCGCGCGCGACTGCAAGCCGCCTTCCGCCTCTAGCTGGCTCGGCGGACCTAGCAGGGGCGCCTTGCGCCGCGCATCACCAGGGAAGAACATGAACGGGGATTTGACGCTCAACGGCATTGTGCCCAGCTACTCGCCGTACCTGGAGGCGGCCGCACCGGCTGAGCGCGTGCAGGATGTCACCGCGCTCGCGCAGACCGGCTCCGGGCCGGGCAACGTCGAGGCCACCGCCAGCAACGGCCGTGTGGCTGACCGGCACGGTGAGCAACCGGTTCGAGCGGGATGCCGCCAGCGCGCCATCGCCACGTTGACCGGCGTCCGCAACATCATCAACGACATCGCGATCTTCAGCGAAGTCGAAGCAGCCGACGTCACCGACCTCGCACAGACCGCTCTCGTGGGGTACGCGCTGATCCCCGATGACAGCGATGTCCGGCTTGATGCCAGCGACGGCACCATCACTCTGACCGGCCATGTACAGAACTGGGCCCAACATGACACGGCAATCGGCGCCGCCTGGAAAGGCCTCGGCATCAGGAACGTCCGCGACGACCTAGTCGTCAGCGGCTGAGTTCGGTTCGGCCCCCATCTGATGAAAACAGCGGACGATGACCGCCCGTTTGCAGGCCGGGCCGAATGGCTCCCCGGAGATGCTGGCGCGGCTGGCCGAGCCGTAGCAATTCCTCCTGATGACGGTCGCTTAGGGGTCTTCCCTTCCTGGTGACGGATGCTTAGGTAGTTTTCGGCGCGCCAGTACGGGGGTAGAGGTCATCGTCAGCGGGTCGTCCGGCGAGGCCGGACCGGCGCCGCCCAACGCCAATTGCGCGGCTGGAGCGGAAGCAGGAAGCTAGGTGCTGCGGCCGGACCTGGCGAGAGGAGCGGGTAGATGGCATCCCGTACGCGGTCTTGGCCGACGGGCAGGCCGGCGATGCTGGCGCAGCTGGCGGGCCCCTGGTGGATGTTCCTGGTGACCGGCGTCGCCTGGCTGATCATCTGTGTCGTGGTATTGCGGTTCTCCATCGCATCGGTGGCGACCGTTGGGGTGCTTCTTGGCGTCGTGTTTCTGATCGCGGCTTTCAGCGAGATCGTGGTCGCAGCGGCCAGGATCAGCTGGAGCTGGCTGCACGTTCTGATGAGCGCGATCTTTATCATCGGTGCCATCTGGGCCTTCGCCAGCCCGTTCGGCGCATTCTGGGCGCTCGCCGCAGTCGTCGGCCTCCTGCTGATTCTGCGCGGCAGCCTTGATCTGGTCACCTCCGTGTTCTCCCGTGATATCAATCCGACGTGGTGGCTCGGCTTGATCGCCGGCATTCTGGAGATCCTGATCGGGTTCTGGGCGTCCCAGCAGGCGTTCCCTGCGCGGGCCGCGCTGGTGATCTTCTTTGTTGGCTTCTTCGCATTGTTCCGCGGCATCGCCGACATCGTCCTCGCCTTCGAGCTCCGTAGCGTGACGCACGCTTAGGCTGCCGGCCGGACACGGAACATTAGCTAGTTCAAAGCGGAAACGAGTACTGACGGGGTTCTTGATAATGGCAGAGCGCGGACTGGCTGCGGCATGGCGGGCGAGGGCACCCGCCTGTCGTCTGGCGATGGGGCGTACACGTGAGTGCGACCCTTGCCCTCCAGGCCTGTCATGATCTGTCGATCGCCGGCCGCTACCCAGGTGGTGCCTTGTGGCTTGAGCTCGGGGAAGAGCCTAATCTCACGAGGGTCCTGACCTGCGTCTATGAGGACTTAACTGGCCATGCGGCGAGTGCTGGCAGCGACGAGGATCTGGCCCAGCGCATCGGTGATGAACTGGCCGCGTGTGCGGCCTTTCTCGTTATCGACGACGTCTGGACCCAGGCACCACTGGACCTCGTGCTCGCGCGCACCGGCCACGTGCCACGGCTGGTGACCACGCGGAACGCGGCGCTTGCCGAGGGCTGGGATCCCGTTCTCATCGCGGTCGATGACGCCCTCCAGCCCGGCGAGGCGATCGGGATGATTACGCCAGGCGCGGAGCTGAGCGCGGGCGAGCGCGCAGCGGTGGCCCGCGTTGCCGGCAAGCTCGGCGGGTGGCCGTTGCTGCTCGCACTGGCCGGCGCCTACGTGCCGCCAGCCCTGGAGGCGCAGCGCGCAGAGCTTGAACCGCAGGTCGTGCCAACCCTCATGGCGCAGGTAAGCGTTCAGGTGTCACCCGCCGAGGTGCGTCAGCTCCTGGAAGAGGCAGCGGCATTCATGCCCGGCCTGCAGTGGACGCGGGCAAAGACCGCGTTGGTCCGCCTGCTAATAGAGCTCGGGCCGTCCGACACCGCTCTGGAGCAAGCCCGGGCTACCTGGCCAGACAAGCCGCCAGCGCGGGTGATCGCCGCGATCTTGCCCTTCGTAGGGTCTGACGTGCGCGGGGCTATCGCAGCTGCCCTTCTCACCGAGGTATGGGACATCGAAGAACCCATGGCGAGAGCCGACGCGCTGGCTGCGCTGCTGCCCGAGATAGCGGGCGCGGACTACCAGCGAGCCCTGCGCGACATCGAGGACGCCATCCGAGATCGGATTGCCGCTGACTCCGCACCCGATGCTGCGTCCGAGCTAACAGAACTGCTTGGTGCGGCTTCGGCTACCAGGCAGGCTCTACGTGTGCTTAACTGCCCAGAGGGTCCGGCCCGTAGGCAGCCGGGGTAACTGGCCGCCGAGCAGACGCCTGAGACGCCGCCAGCCCGCTAAATCGAGTACGTCCGGGCGAGTGGGCAGACCGGTGGGCACGATCACGCTCTTCCGTGCCGGGGTAGCGCCGCCCAAGCAACACATCACTTGCTCAGCGCCGAAACCGGGCCAGTCAGTCACAGCTCAAACGGCTTCTCGAGGTCTGGGAACATGGGGAAGTGCTTTACGTTAAGAGTGGCTAGCTCGAGGCCCTCGACGTCCGCGGTGCCTGCTATCAGGTAATCGCCCAGACCGATCCCCTGGTGAGAGCGCCGGTACGTGCGCGTGAAGCCACCAGCCCGCCAGGCGACCTGCTCGCTGACCGGGAGGCGCCGCATGCTCGCCAGCAGGCGGTTCACCTCGCGTCGTTCTCCCGATCGCACGCCGCCTGCGACTTCGGTGATGGTGATCGCGCTGACGGCCAGCGGGCCGGTCTCCCGCCGGGCGTCCTCCAGCCAGGCCCGCGCCGCGGCCACGCCCCGCAGGTGAGCGATAAGAATGTCGCTGTCGACAAGCCTCACCGAGTCCTCGCCAGCTGAGCGATCCGGTCGAGGTGGCGGGCGCGGTCATCATCGCCGCGAGCAACGAAGTCGCCAGAGCCGGCAATAGCGCCGAACGACTCATCGATCGCAGCAAGGTCGGATTCCAGATCAGCCGATCCGGTTCCGCTCAGCCCGGAGTCGATCAGCTGGCGAATCAGCTCGGCCCGGGAGATGCCCCTGGCGCGGGCGGCGTCCTCTACCGCAGCCGACTGCTTTTCGCCGAGATAAATGTTCGTCCGCCTCATACACCACACTATACACCACCACCAGGGAGCCGCAGCCGAGGAAGCGGGTGACTGAGCGATCGGTGCTCAGGAGATTCGGTCGGGCCGCTCGGCTCTCATGCCTGCGGAAAGCTGTGTCAGGTGTCCGTTCCGGCAAAAGACCGGGTGGTCGCCGCCGGGCCGTCGTCCAGGTGCAGGGGCATCGGGACCCGGGCGGTGATGATGTCGGGTCGTCGCGCAGCGCGGGCTGTGAGGACAAGGTGGAAGTGGTTGTGCAAACTGCGATGCCGCAGCCGGTCCGGGCCGCGCCGGCACCGGTTCGAGGTCCCGAGCGCGGGATCTTGTCAGAGTATGTGCTAGCCCGCTGCCCTGGGCCGGGCGCCACCGGGGCCTGCAGCAAGTCGCCGACTAGACAGCGGTGCTGTTAGCACCGCGAGATGTGGGTTATGAACCGGTTACCGGGCGCCGGTTCTGACGTGATCGCCTGCCGGGGTGGGCTCGGCGCCAGACCACTCATCGACTGACTGAGATCGGGGATCACTTCATGCCCGACAGCCAACCAATGGTCGTCTACGCCGCGACCTACGACAGCACCTCTGCCGCGCTGGCGGATCTCGGCGCCATAGACCAGCTGCACAAGGACCAGGTGATCGGCTCGGTCGACGCGGCTGTGATCGATCGCGAGAACGGCAAACCGCACATCCACAAGCGCATGGATCGCCCGCGCATCCGCGTCATTCCCGAGGCGTTCGGCGGCGGGGCCCTGCCCCGCAAGGAGCTGACGGATGCGGCCAGCGACCTGTCCGCCAACCGAGCGGGCCTGATCGCAGTTGGGGAGCCGACGATCGAGAAGGCCGTCGACCAGGCACTGATCAAAGCCGACAAAGTGGTAAAGCGCACCGTCGACGCGACGACGGACGAGATCAGCAGCGAACTCCAGCAAGCCCTCAACAGCTAGCGGAGCACGCCAAAGCGTCCGCAATCTTCGCTTGAGGCAGGTAAAGCACCCAGAGGCCGCAGCGATGCGCCAGGGCTGGGCTAGGGACAGGCGTCCGGTACGGCCTCACCGCGCATGGCACCCGGGGATTCGCAAGATCGTCCAGCCCTACGTTAGGCTGTCCGGCTGGCGGGCACTGGCCGGTCGTGCCGTTGGTCGCTGCCGCAGCCGACCTCGTTCGCGCGTAGCCAAAGGGGCGCGCAACTCACCTCGGCCGGGCTCCTCAGGCGGCTTGACCCGTGACTCGGTGCTCTGCCTTCGCGGCGTCGTGGGCCTGAATGCCGGCGGTTATCTGGGCCACCCCGTAGACGAAGCTGAGCAGGCCGAAGGCCACCGCCAGTGTTGAGCGCCCCGATACCCGGATGCGCGAGGAGGACGACACCGAACGTGATGGACACGAGCCCGGTGAGGATGAACATTGCCTGAGTGCCAGCCGCCTCGCCCCCGCCAAACCCCGAAACGATCTCGGCCAGGCCGGCGGCAACCGCCCAGATCGCTACGACTAGTACCAGCACCGGCGCCGCGATGCTCGGCCAGACGAGCGCGACGATCCCCGCCGCGATATCGATCAGCGCAAGCTGCAGGTGCCCGAATGCCCCCCGGCGCTGCGGCTGGAGACAAGATCTCGCAACGAAACGGGGATGTGGCGCCGTTCGACTAATGCGCGCTCGCCGTGAGCATACTCAGCGCGACGTTATGACAGCCGGCCCGGCCCGGTCATGAGGGAGATGCGGTGGACAAAAGCGGCGACCATCTGAAATCCGGTCAGCTGGGCACTGCGGACGTGACAGCCTCGACCGTCGCGAATATCGGGCCGGGGATTGACTTCTACTTCGGATTCGGCGTGATCGCCGCAACCGCGGGTGTCGCCGCGCCGCTGACGATTCTCGCTGCCACCGTGGCCGTTGCGCTCCTGGCTTTCACGGTGGCCGAGTTCACCAGGGCGGAGCCGTCGGCCGGCAGCTTCATCACATATGTAGATACCGCCCTGGGAGCCAGGGCCGGTGTCGCCACCGCCCTTCTGGTCACTGTTGGGTATACCGTCGCTATCGCATCGGTGTTCACCATGTCGGGCGGGATGGTGGCGATGACCCTCGCCCACTACACGTCCTGGCAGCCGCCGTGGGGACCTTTGACCATTGTGTTCACGGCTGGCGCGATCTGGCTGACCGCACGTGGCGTCAAGCTGTCGACTACGGCGGTGGGCGCGGCCGTACTTCTGCAAGTGGCGATCATGGTCGCCGTCTGCACCCTTGTCCTGGTCGACCAGCGAGCCGAGCTGTCCGGCATACCGTTCTCCTGGGCGCACCTGACCGGCGGCCTGGCCGGCCTGTCCGCGGGCTTCCCGCTGGCTCTCTTCATGTTCATCGGATGGGAGAACGGCCCGGCGCTCGCCGAGGAAACCCGCGATCCACGGCGCACCATCCCGAGGGCTCTCTTCATCTCGGTCGGGATTGCGGCCGTCCTGCTGGTCTTGTTTGCTTACGCGACGATCACCGGCTTCCACTACGACGTGTCCTCGATCGGCCGCGCTTCCGTCCCGTTCCTCACCGTGGCCGATCATTATCTCGGCGGAGCAGCCGTGCTGGCGTGGATTGCCGGGATCGTCTCCATCCTCGCCACCCTCGTCTCGGGCGCAGACTCCCAGTCGCGCATGCTCTTCGACGGCGGCAGGAGCGGGCTGCTGCCATCCTGGCTGGGCGACGTTCGCGCGCGGTCAGGCACGCCGGTGAACGCGCTGCTGGCCATGACCATCGTCGGGCTCGGCATCATTGGCTGCTGGTGGTTGTGGCACCTCGTTACCGGGGACACCGGATCGATGAACCCGGTTGGCTTGTATGCCGAGTGCTCGACGATGGCGACGATCGTGATCCTGTTCGTCTACTTCCTCACGACGGTCTCCCTGCCCGTCTTCATGTGGCGCCGCCACCGAGACTCGTTTTCACCGTTCCGCCACGTGGCGATCCCGGTCCTGGGGTCCATCACGCTGATCGTCCCGTTCGTCGAACTGTGCCAGCCCGGGCAGCCAGCCCCCTACAGCGCGTTCCCGTTCATCGCACTGGCGATCGTCGCGGCGGCCGCCGTGATCGCGTGCATCGTCGTGCACCGCCACCCGCGCGCCGGAGCGGGCGAGGGCGGTGCCACGTCCGGATCCTGAGCTGGGAGGCAGGCCGCGGTTAGCGCTTCGCCGGGTGGTTCGCGAGGAACAGTGCCTCGGCGAGCGCAAGGCGCTGGATCTCAACAGAGTCGACGGGCGCGTGCATCTGGCACTTGGGCGTCGGTCACCTTCCGCCCCGGCCGGGCATCGCCAATCAAGATCTTGGTCCACGGAGAGACCCGTGAGCTCGCGCCAGGCATGCAAACCGACTTCAGCCTGGCACGCACCGGCGCCACCGCCGCGGCCACTGGCAGCTGAGGAGGCCTGAGGACCGAGGTCTGCGTCGTCTACCGGGACGGAGGACGCTGGCGGCGTCTCCCTGACCGTCCACCGCGCAGCCGTTTAGCGGATGCTCCAGGCCGGCGCCGTTCCCCTTACGTCGGCCCAGTACCACGTCATCAGGATCGCGAAGAAACACCGGGCGTCCGAGCTGGAAGGCCGCCAGCGGCGATTTCGCCCGAGATTGGTGACTGCGCGCCTCAGCGCACACTGACCGCTTCAGAACCAAAAGCGGACGACGCCTTAGTTAGACGATGTGAACGTCCCTGCCCGGCGTCGCGGGCACTGCCGACCTACCCCAGTGCCGCGCTGCTGACACCTCCGCCGGCGAAGGCCAGCCGGTGCCTCCTCCGCAGGTCACATAGGGCGCGGCGGTTCCCTGACGCCGAGTACACCAACGTCGCGATAGCCGACTCCCTGGCCGGGCTGGCCCAGAACGTCCAGGCCAGCGACAGCGCGGTGATGTCATGCTTCGCCGGCGCCTAGGCTGGCGCGATGGAATTCTCCGAAGTGATCAGGAAGCGCAAGATGATCCGGGCCTACACCGATGAGCCGGTCGACCCGGCGGTGAGGGACGGCATCCTGGCAGCGGCCAACCGCGCGCCGTCGGCCGGGTTCAGCCAGGGTTATGCGCTGCTGACGCTGGAAGGTGCGGATCAGCTGCGCCCGTTCTGGCAGCTGCTCTCCGAGTACCACGGCGACGAGTCCGCGGCCGGGCCGTCGTTCGAGCCGGTCACTCACGCCCCGCTGGTGGTAGTACCACTGTCGTGCAAGGACATCTACCTGGACCGGTACGCCCGTGCGGACAAGGGCTGGACCGACCGGGATGAGGCGCACTGGCCAGTGCCGTACTGGGATATTGACACTGGTTTTACTGCCCTGCTGATGCTGCTGGCGGCCGTCGATGAAGGCCTCGGCGCGCTGTTCTTCGGCATCCCGCCGCATCAGATAGCCGGCTTCCGGGAGCTCTACGGCGTGCCGGACAGCTACCTGCCGATCGGCGCCGTGGCGATCGGCCACGCTGACCCGGCTGCAGACCAGGGCGGTTCCGGCGGGAAGATCAAGCGCCAGGCCCTCGACGACCTGGTGCACCGCGGCCACTGGTAAGCGCTGAGGTTCCCGTCCGTCTAGCCCTTGCGTATCCGGGGCGGGGTCCGGGTTAGCTGCCGCCGCTCCCCAGCAGATAACACGCGATGGCGGCAGCCGACGCGACGTTCAGCGAGTCGACGCCGGCCTGCATCGGTATCCGCACCCGCACGTCCGCGGCAGCGAGCCATCGGGATGACAGGCCGTCGCCCTCGGCTCCGAGCAGAAGTGCAAGCCGGCCGTCCGCGGCAGCCTGCCCGATCGGCGTTGCGTCGGCGGCGGGCGTGAGCGCCACCAGCCGGAAGCCCGCAGTCTGCAGGTCGCCCGGGGCGCTGCGCCAGTCGGTGAGCCGGGCGTAAGGAACGGCCAGGACCGCGCCCATCGAGACCTTGACCGCGCGCCGGTAGAGGGGGTCAGCGCACCGCGGCGCCAGCAGTACCGCGTCGAAGCCGAGAGCGGCCGCGCACCGGAACACCGCCCCGACGTTGGCGTGGTCGACGATGTCCTCGAGCACGACGATCCGGCGGGCGGACTTGATCAGGTCAGCCGCCGGGGGCAACGGCAGCCGCTGCATCGAGGCCAGGGCCCCGCGATGCACCCGGTAGCCCGTGATCTCCTCGGCCACCGCCGGCGGCACGACATACAGCGGCGCCCGGCAGGACGCCGTCACGTCCGCGACCGTTGCGAGCTTGTCCTGCCCGACCAGCAGCGAACGGACCGGGTAGCCTGCCGCGATGGCGCGCCTGATCACCTTCTCGCCCTCGGCAATGAACAGTCCCTGCTCGGCTTCCAGGCTCCGGCGCAGGTGCACATCGGTCAGCCGCACGTAGTCGGCGAGGCGGGGATCGCTGGCATCGGCGAGCGTGAGCATTCCGCCGGGTTCAGGCGCTGCCATCTGCCTATTGTGACCCGGACAGGTTGTCACCCGGACCGGGCTGAACTCGGCGATCTGTGACATCAAGTCCGATATAGTCGGCGCGTGTCACCACGGGCAGCAAGGTCGGGCCTTGGCCGTCGCGGCCGGTCCCGCCGGGTCAGCACGGCCAAGCTAGTGGCGGTCGCGGTTGCAGCGTCGGCAATCTGCCTGATCACCATGGGCGCCAGTGCCGTCATCAGCCGAGCGTCCTGCTCGAACACCCCGGTCCTGGTCAACGTCGCAGTCAGCTACGACATTGCGCCGGCCATCCAGGCGGTGGCGCGCGCCTTCAATAACCAGAACGTCACCGCCGACGGCCGCTGCGTCGAGGTGCAGGTCACCGAGGGTGACTCCGCGACCGAGGCGAGCCAGATCGACGGCCAGGCCGCACTCGGGGGCATGGCACCGATCGATGCCTGGATCCCGGATTCCACTCTCTGGGTGGATGTCGCCCGCACCTACCCGCTCGGCGCCCAGGACGTGCAGCCCACCGGCAAGAGCGTGGCCCGCTCGCCGCTGATGCTGGTCACCACCCGGGCGGTAGCGGCGAAGACGCATGTCTTTGATGTCCCGCCAAGCTGGAGCGTGCTGCTGCCGCCGTCATACGGCGGTCCGCCGACCAGCCTGGGACTGGCAGTGGACCTGCCGGATCCGACCGGCAGCTCCTCCGGGCTGGCGGCGCTCATCGAGGTCAGCCGCGTACTCGGCGACAGCGCGGCGGCCCGCACTGCGTTCACCAAGTTCGTCTTCAATGCCGAGTCGACCGAGGATTTCGACTCGGTGGCGGCGCTGCAGCAGTTCGTGCAGACCACGGAGTCGCCGTTCGACCGGCAGGCCGTGACGATTGCGAGCGAGCAGGCGGTACTCGCCTACGACCGGGCGAATCCCAAGGCGCCGCTGGAGGCCCGGTACCCAGGCGGCGCCAGCGTCGCGCTCGGCAGCCCGGAGCTGGACTATCCGTACGTGCTGACCACCACGAAGGCCGCGACGTTGCAGGGGGCCACCGCGTTCGGGACCTACCTGCAGACCGACTATGCGAAGTCGGCCGTCAGGTACTACGGGTTCCGGTCGTCCGACGGGGTGCCGGATGTCATGCCAGCCTCGGCCGGCCTCAGCTCGCAGCCGCTGGATCTGGCGACCGCCCCTGGCGCCAGTGAAACAGCCTCCAACCTGCAGGTCTGGGAAAAGCTGGGGCTGGGCTCACGGGACCTCGCCCTGGTCGATGTCTCGCGGGCGATGAACCAGCTGGCCGGGAATGGCCCGCTCACGCTGGAGCAGGAGCTCTCCCAGACGGATTCGCGCGGACTGGCACTGTTCCCGGACTCCACTCGCATGGGACTGTGGGAGATGGGCCGGTCCACCTCGGCCAGCCCCGCCTACAACCAGCTGGTGTCGATCGGGCCACTGCCTGCCGACTACGGGGTCATCACCCGGCGCACCCAGCTGCAGCAGCTCACCGTTACCCTCAAGGCCGGCAACGGGGTGCTAGCGCTACACGACGCAATCCTGGCCGCGTACAAGCAGATGACCGACACGTACGCACCGAACTATGCCAACGCCGTCCTCGTCCTCACTTCCGGTGTGGACAGCGCCAGGGGCGACATGTCACTCGCCTCGCTGCTGCCGAAGCTGCGCAGCCTGTACAACCCGAGCAAGAAGGTCGAGCTCGTGATCATCATGTTCGGGCCGCAGGGCAACTTCAGGGCACTGCAGGAGATCGCCGCGGCTGCCAACGGGGTGGCCTACCAGATCACTAACCCGGCGGAGGTTGGCAAGATCTTCATCGAGGCAGTCTCACAGCGGATGTGTGCCCAGGGCTGCGCGGCACCGTGATCCTGGCGGCGTGATCCCCCGGGCCATCCGGAAAGCGCGATCGTGACACCGCCGCCCTGGCAGCGACAACCCGGCAGAAAAATCGTTCTCCGAATCGTGTGAACCTCTCGCGAAGCTAGCGCGTCACACTTGCATGAGGCCCGGCGAGAGCGGGGCGCCGGGCCTCACTCCAAGCCTCTTAGCCCACGGTGTCCAGCATCTGATGTGCCCGGGCGATCAAGATCGGCACGGCCGGACCTTCCCGCTCGAATCCTTCGCCAACGGTCTGGTGCAGCAAGTAGCGAGCGTGGATGCCCTCGAGGACCACGGCTAGCTTGAAGTAGCCGAAAGCGATGTAGTAGCCGATACTGCTGATGTCCCGGCCGGTCAGCTCGGCGTACCTGACCCCGAACTGCTCGCGGGTATAGAAGCCGGGGAGGCCCGTGACCGTCGCGCCCACGTTGAGGTCGGGGAAGGCATCCCCGCCGTCGGCCCAGTACGACAGCGTCAGGCCGAGGTCGGCCAGCGGGTCGCCGAGCGTGGACATTTCCCAGTCGACCACCGCGGCGATCCTGGCCGGCGTGGTCAGCTGGACCAGCGTGTTGTCCAGCCGGAAATCGCCGTGCACCAGGGTGCCCTCTGCCTTGGCCGGGTCCGGCAGCCCGGCGGTGAGCCTGGCGACCAGCTCGGAGTAGCCGGGCATCTCTCGGGTGTTCGACATCTCCCACTGGCGCTGCCAGCGGGAGAGCTGGCGCGCCAGGTACCCCTCCGGGCGGCCGAAAGTATCCAGCCCGGTAGCTGCGAGATCCACGCCATGGATCGTGGCCATCATCTGGGCCAGCAGGTCGGACAGCTCAGCGCCCTGAGTGGGCGACAGCAGCTCGCCATCCTGCATCGTGCGCAGCACCAGGCCTTCGACGTACCGCATGAGATAGAAGGGCGCGCCGATCACCTCGGCGTCCTGGCAGCTGGCCAGCGGCTCGGGCACCGGCACGGCCGTGCCGGACAGGGCCGACAGCACCCGGTACTCCCGGCTCATGTCATGTGCGGTTGGCAGCACGTGGCCCAGTGGCGGGCGGCGCAGCACGATCTGGCCGCCATCGAGATCGAGCCGGTAGGTGAGATTGGAGCGGCCCCCGGCGATCAGCTGGACCCCGCGCAGTTCGCCCAGGTCGGCAAGCCCAGCCCCGGCCATCCACTTGGCCAGGCGTACCGGGTCCTCCACGCCGGGAACCCCTGGAACGCGCTGGATACCGCCGGGAACCTCGATGCCACCTGTCACCATTCACCTCATCTGGCCTCGGCCGGGCCACAATGACCCCGGCAGGCCGCGTCAGCCGCAGCCCGAACCGCCTGCGGCAATGATCCCTTATCGGCGGGCCTCGCGCACAGAGGGGGCGAGCGTGATCTGCGTCCAGGCTGGGCCGGCAGGCACCGCTTGCAATGGCGGGTCAGCTGTACGGTATGCACCATGAGCGCCGATCAGACCCTGTCGCCGACCCCCCGCACCACACTGCAGCGTCTCAGGGAACGGGGCCGCACCGACCGCGCGGACCTCGATGCCGTACTCGAGGCCGGGCTGGTCTGCCACCTGGGCGTTGTCATCGGCGGCGTTCCCGTGGTGCTTCCGACCGGATACGGCCGGATCGGCGACTCTCTCTATTTGCACGGCTCGTCGGCCAACCGGTCCCTGCTGGGTGCTGCAGGCCAGCAGGTATGCGTCACCATCACGCTGCTGGATGGCCTGGTCTGCGCCCGGGCAGTGTTCCACCACTCGATGAACTACCGCAGCGCGGTCGTCTTCGGCGAGGCGCGGCTGGTGACCGAGGCGGACGAGAAGCTGGCGGCCTTGCGCGCTGTCACCAACCATCTGGTGCCCGGCCGGTGGGAGCACTCCAGGCAGCCCACCCGCAAGGAGCTGGCCGCCACCGCCGTGCTGGCGCTGCCGCTGGACGAAGCATCGGTGAAGGTGCGGGCGGGCGGCCCTAAGGACGACGAGGAGGACTACGCCTCAGGGATCTGGGCGGGTGTCCTGCCAGCCGCGCTGACCTTCGGCCCGGCCCAGCCGGATCCGGCGCTGGCCGGTGAGGTACCGATCCCCGAGCACATTGCCGCGCTGGCCGGACGTGTCCGCGGTGCACCGCCCGCGGACGATTCCGGGCACTGACGCCCGTAGCGGCGCCGGCCGTGCCTGGCACCGCTCTCCGTCGTGATCACCTAGGCTGGGTGAATGACTGACCGGCTCGTCTGGATCGACTGCGAGATGACCGGGCTTGACCTCACTAACGACGCACTCGTGGAGATCGCGTGCGTTGTCACCGACGGCGAGCTCAATGCCCTGGACGACGGAGTAGACGTCGTGATCAAGCCCACGGCCGAGGCCCTGGACGGCATGGGCGACGTCGTTCGGGAGATGCACACGGTCTCCGGCCTGCTGGAGGAGCTGCCCGCCGGGCTGACCCTGGCGGAGGCGCAGGACGTCGTCCTCAGCTATATCCGCCAGCACGTGCCCGAATCGCGCAAGGTGCCGCTGTGTGGCAACTCAATTGCCACGGACCGCGCGTTCCTGGCCAGAGACATGCCGGATCTGGACGGCCACCTTCACTACCGGATGGTCGACGTCTCCAGCATCAAGGAGCTCGCCAGGCGCTGGTACCCGAGGACGTACTTCGCCAGCCCGGAGAAGCACGGCGGGCACCGGGCGCTCGCCGACATCAAGGACAGCATCCGCGAGCTGAGGTACTACCGGGAGGCCGTCTTCGTGCCCCAGCCAGGACCCGATACCGCGAGCGCCCGTCAGCTGGCGGCCCGGCTGACAGCAGAGGCGGAGGTCAACGGCCAATCCGGTTCTGCTCAGTGACCGATGCCCGGTATGCTTCGTAGGCCGCCTGGCACGGACGTGCCTCGTGGCAATGGTGGGCGTAGCTCAGTTGGTTAGAGCGCCAGGTTGTGGTCCTGGATGTCGTGGGTTCGAATCCCATCGCTCACCCCAAGGTGCTGCAGTTCACGCTTCATTTTCGTACTCAGTTTCGGGTCACGCCTAAGCCTGGGTGCCAAGCTTGGGAGCGAAGCGGGAGCCGCATGACTGCGGTTGACCAGGCTGACCAGGGATAACGGTCATCTCTTCCCTGATCTGCCTGGGAGCAGGACCCCTGCACAGTGGCATTCTGACGAGCGATTCCACTCGCATGACTTCAAAGCGCATCAGTTGTGAGCTACTTTGCAGTAGTAGTTCAGCTCAGCTACTGCAAAGACGATCAATCTTGAGCTAGAATGAAGTATGCCATTCGCTTCTACCCTCTCTCGGCTCGGGGAGGTCGCTGAGGACCAGTGGGGTCTTATCACACGCCGGCAGGCCGAGGCGGCACGCGTGCCGCCAGCGACCATCACGAGGCTCATCGGCCGCGGCGTACTCGAACGGGTGGCGCACGGCGTGTACCGGCTCGTCGGCGTGCCCCCGGCCGACCAGCTGGACCTGCGCGCCGCTTGGCTCCAGCTCGCCCCCGAAGTCCCGGCCTGGGAACGGATCGCCGAGCAGGGTGTCGTGTCCCATCGCTCAGCAGCAGCGCTGTACGGCATCGGCGACCTTCCCGCCGACCGCCACGAGTTCACCCTGCCCGGCCGCAAACAGTCCCGCCGCCCGGACGTCCGGCTGCACATTGGACGACTCGACGACGTGGAATGGATCGCGCTTCGCGGCCTCCCCGTCACCAGGCCGGCGCGGATCGCGGCCGATCTGCTCACGGAGCGGACTGACCCGCAGGCGGTCGGCCAGCTCGTGACAGACGCGATCCAGGGCGTCTTCGACTACCCGGGGACGTTCGCCCAAAGCCTGGCGCCGCACGCCTCGCAGCTTGGCTTGCGCAAGGCCGATGGCCTGGCCACACTCCGCTGGCTTCTCGAGCTGATCGGTGATCCGCACGCTGGCGAGTGGCTTGCCCTCGCTGAGGAATCGCTGGGCCACTCAGGGGCCGGAGCGCGTCCATCATGACGGCCGACCGCGGCTACGCGAGCCCGGCGGCATTCCGTCGTGCCCTCACCGACCGGCTCAGAGCGCTGGCGAAGGAGGGCAAGTGGACGCTGACGCAGCTACAGCGGCAAATGGCATACGACCGCCTGCTTGAGCGGCTCTACCAGTTCGACGACGGATGGATCGTCAAGGGCGCCACGGCCCTGCTGGCGCGTGATCTGGGCATGCGGGCGACCATCGATGTCGACGTGTACCGGGCGCAGGCGACAAAGATGGCCGAGGCCGACCTGCGAGCTGCGGCGAGCCGAGACATTGGAGACTGGTTCCGGTTCGAGATCGGTCCCGCGCGAGCAATGGGCGAAGGTCAGTCGGGAGTTCGACTTCCGGTCGCCGCATATGTCGGTGCCGCGCCCTGGGCGCAGTTCCATGTTGACCTCGTCGGCGCCGACCTGCGTATGACCGGCGAGCCGGAACCAGTACCGCCGCTGGCGCGGATCGTCATGCCGGACATCGAGCAGCACGGATATCGGGCGTACCCGCTGCCGGACCACCTGGCTGACAAGGTGGTCGCGATGTTCCAGCGATACGGGCCGCAGCAGCTGCCGTCGACGCGTTACAAGGACCTGATCGATCTGGTCGGCATCATCGCAGGAGCGAGCCTCAACGCCCGAGCAGCGCTGCGGGCGCTTACCTCCGAAGCAAATCGCCGCCGCGCGCAGCTGCCACCCGTGTTCGACGTCCCCGACCGAACTCTCTGGAAACCTGGGTACTCGGCACAGGCAAGGCGTTCACTGCTTCCGGTCGCGCCAACCCTCGATGACGCGCTAGCGATCGTCCGCCCGTGCCTCGACCCACTCCTCGACCACAGCGCATCGGGCAGATGGGAGCCTGCGAAGAAGCTCTGGCAGCCAGAATAATGCCCTGATCGCCGAGCTACCCAGCAGGCCCGGTCCCGCCAAGCGCCGGGAACGCGATCTGGCGGATGTTCGTCGACCGGGGCTCGCGACGGCTCATCCCCGAGGACCTGCAGCCGGTCCTCACGGCCAACCACGTCGCCGACCTGCGCGCCACGCACGCCCGCCGCCCGCACGACGAGGAGGTCAACGCACTCATCCGCGACCTGCTCGAGGCCAGCGACGAGTTCCGCGAGCTGTGGGAACGGCACGACGTCGCGGTCATGCGCAACTGCACGAAGACAATCCTGCACCCGGAGGTCGGCGCGCTCGCGCTGGCCAGTGAGGTGCTGCTGGACTCCACGGGAGAGCAGTCACTCGTGCTCTACACCGCGCAGCCAGGCACCGACACCGCCGACAAGCTCGAACTGTTGCGCGTGCTCGGCCGGGAGAAGTTTCGCCGAGCTGCGGGAAGCGCGTTGACCGCTCGCGCCTCGTCGCGGCAGGACGCCGAGGTGAATGAGCTGATCCATGCCGCCCTGCCCTCGCGCTCCGCCCGGCCGGCGGCAAGGCCCGCGCGTTCCCGGCGGACGAGGCGCGAGCCCTGTCGCTGTCCGGCCAGGCACGCTCGGACCTGTTCGTCGACCGGTCGGGCGAGCGGCCCGCTGCGGGTCGGCGTTCCGGCGCGGCGGACCTATGCCACGCACCGGGAACGGACCCGCGCAGAGCACCTAGATATGCGTCCACAGCAAATGGAAATCCCAATAGGTCGATTGCGTTCAGATCGGCGGTTCGTGCGACTCTCCGTCCGTTAACGGTGGGTTATTGTCAGGCTTCGGGGCCGCCTTGGTGGCGCCGGGCGGGGGCCGTCAGGCCGCGTGGGCTTCGAAGCCGACGGAGCCGAGGTCGTCGCCAGCGGTGATGCGCACGTCGGCGTCGAGGGCGGCGGCCAGGCGGCGGAGCAGAGTGATGGTGGGCTCGGTGCCGCCTTCTTCGATGCATTCGATCTGGTCGGTGGTCATGCCTGCCCGCAATGCGACTTCGGCGGGGGTCAGGCCCAGGGCGGTGCGGCGGTCATAGACGGCTTTGCCGAAGGCCAGGGATTCCCGGATGGCGATCCGCTCCGGGTCCTCGGGGTCAGCGTCGGGCAGCACCCACCGGGTGTGATAACCGGTCATCACGCCTGCCTCTCATACACCTGGCCTGCCGGGCCGTGGTCACGCTCGCAGGCCTGCTGCGCCTGCGCTGCCCGGTCGATCTGCCGCTGGTCGTGCTGGCGGGTCTTGCGGAACACCGTCAGCAGCACGATCACGCCATCAGGCCTGCACCAATACGTTACCCTGACCGCCACTTGGGCAAGCCGCAGCCGCATCTCCCAGACCTGTCCCTCCAGGTGATCCGACCCACGGCCCGCCCAGGCTGGTGCCTTTGTCGGCGAGCATGCCGCACACCTCGTCGACCCGCTTGTAGTCGGCGTCACTGAGGCTGTTCAGCCAGTCGCGCACCTCAGGCTCGAGCTCTAGCTCGTGCAGGCCGCTGGCGTCGGTCACGGCTGGCACGGTACTCGCCGGGGCTGACATTGTGCCCGCTGCCGCGAAGTACGCCTGCGCGTGGATAGCGGCGTGGCGGACCTGGCGTTACCGGGCGGCTCCGGCAACATAGGCGGCGACGATGTGGGTGGCGTGCCGGTCGAGGGAGGCCCTGGCCCGGTCATACCGCATGGTGGTTCTCGGGTCGGCGTGCGAGGCGGCTTCCTGCACATCCCGCAGCGGCACCCCGGCATCGAGGGCGGCGGTGATGAATGCGTGCCGCAAAGTGTGTGGTCCTACCGGTTTGCTGATCCCGGCGCGTCGGGCGATGCGGCGGACGATCCGCCCGGCACCGTGCCGGTCCAGCCGCGACCCGCCCGAGCTGGTGAAGATGGGTCCCTCGCAGCGCTCCCCGATCGCCAGGTCGATCGCGCGGGCGGTGCGCGGGGCCAGCGGGATGGTGACGACCTTGCCGCCCTTGCGGGTGATGACGAGCGTGCGATGACCGCGCTCGGTTCCCATCGCCTCGATGTCGGCTCCGGTGGCCTCCGAGACCCGCAGCCCGTTGAGGGCCAGCAGGGAGATCAGGGCGTGCTCCACGGCGCTGCCCAGCCCGGCGGCGATCAGCAGCGCGCCGAGCTCGTTACGGTCCAGCCCGGTGGCATGGGACTCATAGTCCAACCGCGGGCGGCGGACGTGCGCGGCCGGGGAATGGTCCAGCAGTTCTTCCTCGACGGCGTACTTGTAGAACCCGGCGATGGTGCACAGGCGGCGGGTTACAGTCGCACGCGCCCGGCCTCTGGCCTCGAGATCGCGCGCGAAACCCTCGATGTCGGGCCGGCGGGCCTGGAAAAGGCGGACATGGTGCTGCTGGAACCAGGCGGCGAACTGGCGCAAGTCGAGTGCATAAGCCTCGCGGGTCAGGCCGGTGTAGCCGGCCAGGAACCCGGCCAGAGCCAGCCGCTCGGCGTTGCTGAACACCGGCTCGGCGACGGCAATTACGGCGGACGGGGACGAAGTAGTAGTGGTCATCGGGCACCTCCCGGATCCGGCTGAGACCCAGGCAGGCAGGGCCAGCTCACGGCCCCAGCGACAGTGATTCACCTCACCGTCGACCGGCCCGGACGATCACGCAAGGTCACCAGTGGCCTGGCGAACATCACTCCGTAACGCCGAATATGAATCTCTATTCTATTACTAGGAATATTCTGGCTCCGAGCAACTTATCAGTCTGTTTTGCGTGCATGTAGCTGCGGGGACTCGCCTTGCCTGAGTGGCCGCGACGGGTGGATGGCGGAGGCCCCGGCGTCATCCACCCCGCCCACCTCGGCTGGTGTCTAGGGGCGGAGCCGTATCAGGGAGATGGTGTCGTCGCCGTTGGACACGTAGGCGGTGCCGTGGCCGATGGCGAGGGCGTTCGGGTAGTTTCCGACCAGGATCTTGGCCGCGGCGGGCTGGCAGCCGGCGTGGTCGGTGCGGTTGCAGGTGCGGCCGTTGATGACCGAGATGCTGGCGTCTTCGACGTTGACGACGTAGATCGCGTCGGCGGACTGGTCAACGGTGATGTCGAAGGCGCCGAATCCGGCCGTGACTGTGACCGGGGTCTGGCCGCAGCCGAGGTGGTCGGTGCCGTTGCAGGTGGCGCCGTTGATGACGGAGACGGTGCCCTGGTGCTCGCCGTCGGCGAAGTTGGCGGTGTAGATGGTGTCGGTGGCGGGGTTGACGGCGATTCCCCATGGGTTGAAGCCGGCGTTGATGGTGGCGGGGGTCTGGCGGCAGCCGGCGTGGTCGGTCGCGTTGCAGGTCGCGCCGTTGATCACGTACACGTCGTGGCCGCCGTACGGGACTGTGCTGGTGGTGAGGTTGGTGAGGTAGACGGTGTCGGTGGCCGGGTTGACGGCGAGGCTGAGCGCGGAGTTGCCGTCGCCGGCCGAGTGGCCGGCCTTGAGGACGGCGGGTGCTTGCGCGCAGCCGGCGGTGCTGGCGGCGTCGCAGCCGGCGGTGCTGAACACGGAGATGAGGTTGGGTCCGGCGGCGGTGGCAGTGGCGACGTACAAGGTGCCGGTGGCGGGGTTGACGGCGATGTCCTGAGGGCTGCCGCCGGGTACGCGCAGGGTGCGCTGGCGGCCGCAGCCCGCCGTGTCGGTGGCGTTGCAGGTGCGGTCATTGAGGACGGAGACGGTACCGCCGCCGTTCGCGATGTAGACGGTGCGGGCGGGTTCATCGATCGCGATGGCCGCCGGGTTGGCGCCGGCGAAGGTGCTCGCGGGTGTGCGTGAGCAGCCGCTCAGCCGCCGGGTGTTGCAGGCGGCCGTGTCGATCATGGAGATGCCGAAGCTGGAGGTGACATACAGGGTGCGGGCGGCCGGGTCGGCCGCGCTTGCTCCCGGGCTTGTCAGGGGGAAGGCGGGCGCTGGATGCCGGCACCCGGCGGTGCTGGCGGCGTTGCACCGGGTGGCGGCGATGACGGAGATGTCGTTGCTGGCCTCGTTGACGGTGTAGATGGTCTGGGTCCGCTGGTCCAGCAGCACGGCCTCGGGGTCGGTGCCGGTGGGGATGGCGGGCGGTTGCAGCGTGGCGCAGGCGGCCGGGTGACGTCCGTTGCACTTGTCGGTGTCGATGACGATCAGCGAGTCGTCTTTCTGGTAGGCGACGTAGACGCTGTGCAGGGCGACGTCGACGGCCAGGTACAGGTCGTGCTCGTAGCCCTGCTGCGGGAACGGCGTGACCGTGCCGGGCTGCTGGCCGGCGCAGCCGGCCAGGTCCTCGGCGTCGCAGTGGCGCAGGTCGAACACTGACACGGTGTTGTCATAGTTGGCGGTGTACAGCGTGTCGTTGGCCGGGTCGATCTGCGCGGAGTTCGGGCCGGCCGGGTCTCCGCCCAGCCGCCCGATGGCCTTGCACCCGGTCTGCACGGCGGCGTTGCAGGTGCTGGCGTTGAACACCGCCCAGCCGTTCTGCTCACCGATGGTCGTGACGTACACGGTGTGCGTGGCCATGTCCATGGTCACGTCCTGCGGGGTGGCTCCGACGTTCACGGTGGGTGGCGCGTGGGTGGGGCAGGCGGCCAGATGGCGGGCGTTGCAGGTGGCGCTGTTCAGCATCGACACCGTCGTGCTGCCGTTCTGGCCGTTGTTGGTGTTGGCGATATAGACCGTATGGTTGGCCGGGTCGTCGAAAATACCCAGCGGGCCGAGCCCGACCGGGACGGTAGCAGGCGTCTGGCCGCAGCCCGAGCTGTCCAGCGCGTTGCAGGTGGCGCCGTTGAACACCGACACCGCGCTGTCCCCGGAGTCGGTCACGTAAACCGTGTCGGTGGCCTGGTCGACGGCGATCGTGCTGGGCAGGTTGCCGACCTTGATCGTGGGCCACGGGCCCGCGCAGCCGGACACATTCGCGGCCTGGCAGTGCCGGCTGTCGATCACCGACACCGTGTCCCCGCCCGCATTCGGGCCGTTGTCGTTGTTGCCGTTAGCCACGTAGATCGTGTGCGTCGCCGGATCCAGCGCGATCTCCGACGGCCCATTCCCCACCGGCGCCGAGCCGACCAGCGCGGGGCCCGAACCGGGAAGCTGCGGGACCGCGGCGCTAGACGACCCGGCCGGCCGCGTGCTCGCCGTCGGAGAGCAGCCGGTCACCGCCAGCGCCAGGGCGATACTCGCAACTGGCACCAGGACGACCCATCGGCAGCACGCGGATGGCCTGCGATGGTGCAAGAGACTCACTTTTTCAGTCCCCTCCTTTTAGTCAGCGCAACAACCCCGTGACAGCGCCGTTCACCGGCCCCTGGCCTGGCCTCGCGTCGGTCATGGCGCGATCACCGTCACCTGCCACAGCGCGCCGACGACGTGGATCGGCTTGCCGGGGGTATTGGTAGCCGTGCTGATCGGCGTCACGCCTGCGCCGGTGGCGACGTAGGCGGTCTTCCCATCCGCCGTGATCGCGATGGAGGAACCATCCTCCCCTCTGGGGATGCGGCTCTGGCCCACGTAGATCGGTTTGCCGAGCGTGTTGGTCGCCGTGCTGATCGGCGTCACGGTTGACCCGGTGGTGATGTAGGCGGTTTTGCCGTCCGGCGTGATCACGATCTGCCCGAGGTTGTTGGACCCGCCGACCGGGGCAATGATCGGGGCGAGGCCCGGTGGTACAACGAGCGTGTTAGTGGCCGTGCTGATCGTGCCAACCCAGACCGAACAGTCCACGTAAGCCGAGATCTGGCACCCGTTTTCGGTGATATAGACGGTCTTCCCGTCCGGCGTTACCGCGATATGCCCAGCGACTATCGCGCTGTCCGGGCTGCCGAAGCGGATCGGCTTCCCGGGCGTGTTGGTGGCAGTGTTGATCGGGATGACCGTTCCCGCATCGGTGGTGACGTAGGCAATCTTCCCGTTCGGCGTGATCGCGATATTCGCGGTGGGTTCGTAGGTGCCGTGTTGGCCCAGGGCGATGCGAATCGGTTTGCCGGGGGTGTTGTTGGCCGTGCTGATCGGCGTCACGCCGGTTTCGGTGGCAACGTAGGCGGTCTTCCCGTCCGGCGTGATCGCGATCTGCCCGGCGCTGTGCCCGCCGCCGCCGACGTTGATCGGTGTGCCGGGGGCGTTCGTGGCGGTGTTGATCGGGGTGACGATGCCCGTAACGGTGGTGACGTAGGCGGTCTGGCCGCCCGGCGTGATCGCGATCGCGCGGGTGTCCCCGCCGCGGACATGGATGGGCTTGCCGGCCGTGTTGGTGGCCGTGCTGATCGGCGTCACGGTGAACCCGGTGGTGACGTATACAGTCTTCCCGTCCGGCGTGACCGCCATCTGACCGAAACCGGCCAGCCCGATCCCGCCGACATGGATCGGCCTGCCGGCGGTGTTGGTGGCCGTGTTGACCGGGGTGACCGTCCCCCCGTGCCCGCCGAACCCGACGTCGTAGATGTACAGGGTCGGCCCGGCGGGCGTCTGGTGTGGCCGTGCTGGCCGGGGCAGGTGGCCGAACGCCCCCAGGACGGCCGCGGTGATCGCCGCAGCGACGCCGGTTGCGGCAAGAGCCCGGGCTCGGCGGCGGCGCAGCCTGATGCCCGCCGCCAGCGAGTTCCGGTCGACCGGACCGATCAGCGGCTCGCCGGCCAGCGCTGCGTTCAGCAGGTCGTGCAGCCGCTTGTCATCCATGCCAGGTCTCCTTGGCCTGCTGCCGGTCCCCCGGTGGGTGGCGGTCCGGGCCGGGATCGGTTATCACATCGCCCAGCACGGCCCGCAGCTTGTCCCCGGGCCCGAGCACTCAAGGTCTTCACCGTGCCCGGCGAGCAGCCGAGCACCTCCGCCACCTGATCGACGCTCAAATCCGCCCAGTACCGCAGCACCACCACCGCCCGGCTGCGCGGCGCCAAGGTGGCCAGCGCATCGAGCACCACCATCCGGGTCTCCGGCCCCGGCACCACCGCCGGGCCGTCGGGCAGCTCGCCGGTGAGAATCTCCGTGCTGCGCCGCAGCCGCCTATCAGCCAGGTAACTATTCACCAGTACGCGGGTCGCGTACGCATAAACCGCGTCCTGCCGCCGGACCCTGCGCCAGGAAACGAACACCTTCGCCAGCGCCGTCTGAGCCAGGTCCTCGGCGGTGTGCCAGTCCCCGCACAACAAGAACGCTGCCCGCCGCAGCTTCGGCGCCGACGCCGCCGCGAACTCGACGAACTCCGTCTCCTGCGAAGTCACCAGGCCCACCGCCCTCAACGCAGCTGCCCTCAACGGGCATGCTGTCGCTCACATAGATGATGCGCCGGGCAGCCAATCAGGTTGACAAACGTGCGCCCGCGATCTGCCATGGCCAAACACGTCCCAAAACCGTGCCGCCTGCGGGGTGCTCACCGGCTCTGCTGGGGACCGCACGCGGCTGGATGGCCCAGAACTCGACAAGCAACGCCAAAACGGCGGGCCACGCACGCAAATACCACGATCGGCCTCTCTGACCTGCACTGGTTCGGTCCGATGTCTGCGTCGAACACGTCGCCCTTTTCGGACGGTGCGTAAACGGCTTCTAGCTGTATGGACAGAACCGGTTTCGGCCATCGGCTGTCAGCGGTATTGCCACCCTAGGACTTTCAATGCGGTGGACACCGGCGCGCTGTTCAGGCTGGCACAGAATATTTATTCCGGCGTGCTGGCAAGACGGCCTGCCAGGCGGCAGAAACCGCACCTAACGAGCCTTATGGCGCGGGATCCGCAGTCGCCTCGGCACAAGCACCGGCGCGCAGATCGGCGGATCCGGCGTTCTCGCACCGAGGAATCTGCCTGCACGCGGTCACTAACGGCTACCTCCGAGAACGGGCCCTCCTGCGACGCGGCAGGATCCGGCCCGACAACAGGGCCGACCTGCCAGCGCTCTGGGAGCGAAACGGGAGCGGCGAAACTCCGACAGGCGAGCCGTTGCGGAAGGTCTACCGTTGACGTGGCTGACCAGCGGCAACGCTCCCGCTTCTGTCCCACTCCTGGGAGCAAGCTCCAGATAGCGGTCGGGCCAGGCCGGGGCGTTCCTCGCACCGCTACAAATGACAGTTGCACGCGTGATAGGGGAACTACATGCAGTGTCGCTCGGTCAGGCCTGCAGGAAGCCCCGGCGGCCGCTGCGGCGGCGGCGGCGACCACCAGGATGCCCAGTCAGGCCAGCGCGGCGGAGTACCCGGAGACCACGCCGAGTGCCGGGCCGATCAGTAGCGCGCCAGCAACCCGGACACTGCCGCATAGGCGGCCAGCAGACCCAGCCGCAGCAGCGAGGTGCGCCGCAGCCTAGGTGGTGGTTGCACGCTAGTGGCCAGGCGAGCGCTTCCGGGGATAGCCAGTGCAAGTGCCTTGGCGCATCGGTGTTTACGTCGCTCTCGCCTGGCTGTCTTGCCGATGCGCGCGGACGCCGGGCGGGCGCGCATCGCAAGACGGGATCAGTTACCCGGCGGCAGAAAGGCGCAGATCCAGCCCGCCGAGCGGCGCCGCCCGCTTGCTGGAGGCGCGAACCTGCGGCCAGGTCTCCGAGGTCGATGACAGCGAAGTTGTTCGCTTCGAGTACTGAGCGAACGGCCGGCCTTGGCCGCGGCGTCGTTCCCGCTAACGAACAGGACGTGCTGCTCACGGCCGGGCAGGGGCGACAGCAGCCCTATGAACGGGACGTGGTTGAAGGCCTTGACCACGCTGGCGCCCGGCACGGTGAGAAGCTTGGCGCGCGCCTTCGGCCCCGAGCGCGACCGGGCCGCCTCGCCCGCCCGCTGACAGCTGTTGCTGCCCGGTGCAGGGGGCCGGCCGGGCCTCCGCGTAAACCCAGCCGCTCAGGTGAAGAGCTTGATCAGATGAGGACCCTGACGATACGGAACGCGCGCTCCCACTCGCTCGTGTGAACTTCCTTCAGCCCGGAGTCGACGATCTTAAAGATCTCGGCGAGGGCCACGCTGATCCCGCCGAACAGCGCCGGCAGCCGGGCCACCGTGTCGTCGGCAAAGGCCAGGTCCAGCGGCGGCCGGGCGGCGACCTCCTCGAGGATCGGATCGAGCTCGATGTCCTCGTCCATTTTGGCGAACCGGTGCATCCGCTCTTGCACCCCGGCCGTGATCGGCAGGTCCCACGGCAGGATGACGTCGCGGACGTTCGCCTTTGCCGTGGCCTGGGCGAGGAGGAGCATGTCGTAGATCGCGTCGTTGACGAAGTCGAGGTAGCGCCTGACGTCGTCGCGGTCGACGCTGACCTCTCCTGCCGTCCGGAAAAACCGCTCGAACTTGGTGAATCCCATGACCGGCATCGGCGGCTGCCCTCCTACCTGAACGCGTTATCTCAAGTCGCCTACCTCGACTGCATTCTCTGGAACGCCAGCCGGATGGCCATCGCTCCCTCGCCGACGGCCGTTGCGACCCGCTTCGCCGAGCCGCTTCGGACGTCTCCGACGGCGAATACGCCGGGCTGGCTTGTCTCCAGCGCCGAGGCCTGCCATCCGGTCCCGGCCGGCCGGGCATCGGGCCCAGTCCGGACGAAGCCGTGATCATCTAGCTCGACCAGGCCGCCGAGCCAGCTCGTGGCCGGCGCCATGCCGATAAAGATGAAAAGGGCCCTGGCGTCCAAGACACGGCGCTGGCCGCTGGAGTCGGTCACCGCGACGGCCTCCAGCACAGAATCGCCGATAAGCTCCTGCACCTGGGTGCCGAGCAGAATGGTGACGTTGTCGAGCCGGCTGATCTGGTCGATGAGGTACCTCGACATCGAGACCGTGAGGCCCGGCTCCCGGACGACAAGCGTGACGCTGGACGCGTACCTGGACAGGAACACCGTCGCTTGGCCGGCCGAGTTACCGCCGCCGACGATCACGATCGGGTCGCCCCGGCACATCATCGCCTCTGGCTGCGACGCCGCGTAGTAAACGCTGGCCTTCTCGAAGTGCTCAAGGCGCGGCACGTCGAGGCGGCGGTACCTGGCGCCGGTGGCGATCACCATCGATGTCCCGGTCATCGGGGTGCCGTCATCGAGCTGCACGGTGAACTGACCGTCGTCCCGGGCGACGCTCACCGCCTCCGCGGGCACTGCGAATCGTGCGCCGAACTTCCTGGCCTGGATCACCGCACGGACGGCAAGCTCGGCGCCCGACAGGCCAGAGGGGAAGCCGAGGTAGTTCTCGATCCGAGAGGACAGCGCGGCCTGCCCGCCGGTCGCCACCCCGTCCAGGACGACCGTTTCCATGCCCTCGGACGCCCCGTACACCGCCGCCGAGAGCCCAGCGGGGCCCGATCCGACGACGAGCAGCTCACAGCTGCCCCGCGGGGGGCTCGGAGCGGGCAGGCCGATCGCGGCGGCCAGCTCGGCATTGCTCGGGTTGCGGAGCAGCCGCTGGCCGTACAAGATCACAATCGGGGTGTCCTGAGGTGGCACGCCTAGCTGGGTGAGCAGTGCCTCGGCGCCCTTGTCCTCTTCAAGGTCGAGCCACTGGGCCGGCAGCCGGTTGCGGGCGGCGAAGTCGCGCAGCCGCCTGGCATCCGCGGAATACCGGGAGCCCACGATCCGCAGGCCAACGCCGAGGCCGATGAGGATCGAGCGGCGGATGAGGAACGCGCGCAGGATGAGGTCTCCGAAATCGGGGTCGCTGGCCACCAGCGCTCTGAGCTGGTCAACCGGCACCACGAGGACTTCGCCGGGCTCAACGGCTACGGCACTGTAAAAGGTCGCCTCACCAGTCAGCAGGCCCAGCTCGCCGAGGAAGCGATGATGGCCATGCACGCTGACGAGGCGCTCGTACGGCGATCCGCGGCCTTCGACGACGGCGGCCTTCCCGGCCAGGATCACGTAGAAGTCGCAGTTCAGATCGCCGGCCTGGATCAAGGTCTCGTCCGCCTCAACCGGGCGGCGCTGGCCTAGCGAAGTCAGCGTGGCCACCTGGCCCTCGGACAGGCGCGGATAGGCCCCGTAGAGGTCCTCCGTCTCCGGCGGTGTATCTGCCGCTGTGTCTGCCGGCGTCTGTCCGGCGTCCGCCGGTGTCTGTCTGGCGGCGTCCGGAGTCCGAAGGCGGCCAGCGTCAGACATAGGCTTCGTCGACGTAGCACCAGCGCCAGTCCTCGCCCGGCTCGAACGACTGCACGATCGGGTGCCCGATGGCGAAGGCGTGGCCGCGAGCATGGCGCATCGGGGACGAGTCGCAGCATCCGACATGACCGCAGGTCAGGCACAGCCGCAGATGCACCCAGCCGGTGCCGAGCTGGAGGCACTCCTCGCAGCCCTCGGTGGTCCGCGGCGCGACCGGACGGACCAGCGTGAGGTGGGGATCACGAACGGTTGTCACGGCGCCCTCCGGTAGTAGGCGTTGACCCCAGGCTGCCCAGCCCGAGCCCGCCGCACATCATCAGGGCGGTTAGTTTCTGGGTTCGCCGGGGTCGACTACCGCTATCTGACCGCGGGATACCGGCCGCCGTAGCTGCTGGGATGATGTCAGCCACGGTCCGGGAGGCGAGCAGGGTAAGGATGAACGGGGGTGGGGGACTGAGGCAGCCCGTCTTGCGACTGCCGGTGGCGCTGGCGGTCCGACGTCCCCGGTGCAACCGCGCGCAAGCTGACCAGTGAGGAGATGCGCTGGTGGCCAGGCCAGCACTGAGCGGGCGCCGGGCGCGGCAGCTCGGCAGGGCTGCCCGTGCCGCTGCGCTGCGCGCCCCGCAGGGCCTGACTGTGGTGCGGTACCGGGCTCAGCCGGCCGCGGCGACGATAACCCGGCTAGCCAGCACGGCCATCCTGGCCTACCTGCTCGCGCGCCTGCTGCCGGGCATCTCGCACCCCGTACTCGCGCCGCTCACCGCGCTGCTCGTCGTCCAGGTCAGCGTCTACCAGACGCTCCGCAGCGCAGGACGCCGGGTAACGGCCGTGGTGGTCGGGGTTCTGCTGGCCGTTGCCTTGTCGGCGTGGGTCGGATTCACCTGGTGGAGCCTGGGACTCATGATCGCGATAGCGCTCGCGATCGGCTACGCACTTCATCTAGGTGACACCATCCTTGAGGTTCCGATCAGCGCGATGCTGATTCTGTCCGTCGCCACCATCAGGAGTGCGGCGGACACGCGCATCGTCGAGACGCTGCTAGGAGCAGGGGCGGGACTGCTCGCGGGGCTGTTCTGGGGCCGGCCCCAGGTGCAGCCGGCAGAAGAGGCCATCGAGGACCTATGTGACAAGGTGGCCGGCCTGCTCGAGCGGATGGCGGCGGGCCTCCGCGCTGGGTCTGTCCCGGACTCCGTGGAGGACTGGCTGGCCCGGGGACGGGCACTGAGCGCGGAGATCCGGCGGGTCGACGCTGCGCTGCGGCGGGCCGAGGAGAGCATCCGGATGAACCCGCGCGGCGCGAAGCTGCTCCCGGCCAGGTTCGACTTGCGCCGCCAGCTGGCAACTCTCGAGCACGGAGGGATCACGGTCCGCGGACTCGCCCGGTCGCTCGCGGACAGCGCCCGGCTCCAGGACGGCAACAGCCTCGTGCGCGATCGTGAGATCCAGGTCAGGCTCGCGGGGACGCTCGAACAGCTGGCAGGGGCGATGCGAACTTACGGGCGCCTTGCCCAGGTACACACCCAGCCAGAGCGCGAGCAGCTGGTCACCGAACTGCAGGAGCAGCTGGCCCGGGCCCAGGAAAAGCAGAACCAGCTCAGCGAGGTGATGGGAATCGATCCCGCGGTCCACCCAGTCGGCTGGCCACTGCGAGGTGAGATCGTCAGCCATGTTGACCGGCTAAGGAAGGAGCTTGAGGCAGGGGTGCCTGGCGGGCACCGGCCGCACCCGAGGGGGCGCCACTGGCGGCGGGCCAGGCAACTGGGTCGGCGCGGCGCTCGTCACTCACGCAGCGCCAGCTGATGTGAAAAGCGCGCAGGAACCGAGTGCCAGCCGCCGCGTCCGGTACTCCGCGCTGCGGCAACTGCCACAAACCGCTGCCATGGATCGTCGATGCAGGAGACGCCACCTTCGCGGACGTCGCCGAGAAGTCCACGGTCCCGGTGCTCGTCGACCTGTGTGCGCCGTGGTGCGGCCCCTGCCGGATGGTAAGTCCTGCGCTGGCCGAGCTCGCCAGCGAGATGGCAGGGCAGATCAAGCTGGTCAAGGTGAACGTGGATCACTCACCCGAGCTGCAACGGCGCTTCGTGGTTCAGTCGATCCCGACCCTGCTTGTGCTGCGCAACGGACATGAGATCGCGCGCGCCAGATCGGGGCAGCGCCCGCGCCCCAGTTGCGCGAATGGCTGGCCGGGGCACTGGGCGCGTGAGGCTAGCGCGGCGTTACGGGCTGTTGCTAACGGGGTAGGGGCTTACGGGGCTACGACGAGGTGGCTCTCGACAGTGGCGACGCCCGGACCCGAAGCGGCAGCGGCGGCCGCCGCTTCTGCCTCATTCAGCGAGTGGACATGCCCGTAGAGCCTGGCGGTGTGATCGGAGACATCCACCTTGATGTGGCGCGCGTCTATTTCCGCCTCGCGCCTGAAGGCTTCCCCGATCGCGGCCTCCACCCTCTCCGCGCTCGCTGACGGCGTCACGACGATGTTGCTAGTGATCCCGACCACGCCCCGGACGTGCCGGACCATCCGCTCGACCTCATGCCGCTGGTAATCCCACTCGACCTCGCCTTCGAGAATCACCCAGCCGCCCTGGACCCTGGCGTGCACCTTGCCTTCGGGGACCTGCGTATTCCACTCCAGGACGTGAGCGATTGCCCTGGCGATTTCCGAGTCGTCCCTGGGCTCCTCGGCCAGCCGGACCTTCAGCTCATCGGCAATGGCCTTGACGCCGTACACGCGCGAGGCCGCGCGCACCGCCGCCAGCTTCTCGCTGTAGGTCGGCACCCGCCCGGTCAGGGTGACCGCCCCGTCCTCGACCGCCACGCCGATAGCCTCGGGATCAGACACCTGCGGATCCCACTGCAGCTCACGAGTCACGTCTTCCCGGATATCACTGTCGGACTTCATCGGCCCCCCTGCCCCGGCCGCGCCCTAGCGGACCTTGCGACGCTAGCCTCGGGCCCGCTCAGGCCACATCACCCGATCAGGTAGGTCGCGGCCATGGCCAGCAGGTCAATCGCCGCGTCACGGTCGCTGCCGGCATCAGCCACTAGCTGACCGGGGGATGTCGCCATACCGCGCATATAGCCAGATTGGTGGTGAGGAAGTTGTCTCTGTGGTTCAGCGAGCCGCTTTCCCGCTCGAGGGAGCCAATGACCTGGGGACAGACATACGAGCAGCGGGGAGCCGGGAAGGTGCTGTGCCGCTCGCGCGCTAGATGGGGGTCTGCGGACATGGCGAGTCACGACGGCGATGTAGCGGACCTGCTGGTGATCTTCGGGATTACTGGCGATCTCGCCCGGAAGATGACATTCCGCTCGTTGTACCGGCTGGAGCAGCGCCGGCTGCTCGACTTCCCGATCATCGGAGTCGCGGGCGGAACGATGCCGACCGACGAACTGGTAAAGCGCGCCCGCGAAGCCATCATCAACTCCGGCGAGCAGCCTGAAGAGGCAGATTTCGACCGCTTTGCCCGGCGGCTAAAGTACGTGTCCGGCGATGCCAGCGACAGCGCGCTGTACCACAAGCTCGGCAGCGAGATCGGCCTGAGCCAGCGCCCGCTGTATTACCTGGAGGTGCCGCCGTCGCTGTTCGGTCCGATCGTCACGCAGCTTGGCCGGGCAGGCCTGGTGCGTGACGGCCGCGTGGCGGTCGAGAAGCCATTCGGATACGACCTGGACTCGGCCCGGACTCTGAATGCTGAGCTGCACAAGGTCCTGCGCGAGGACCAGATTCTGCGGGTCGACCACTTCCTGGGCAAGGAGCCCGTCATCGGGCTGGAATGCCTGCGATTCGCTAACTTCTCGCTCGCCGAGCTCTGGGACCGCAAGAGCGTCTCGTGCGTTCAGATCACGATGGCCGAGGACTTCGGGGTGAAGGGCCGCGGCAAGTTCTACGATGCCGTCGGCGCGTTGCGCGACGTAGTGCAAAACCACCTGATGCAAGTGCTCGCCCTGGCTGCGATGGACCCGCCGGCGAGCGGCAGCGCCAATGACACCCAGGACAAGAAGGCCGAGGTGTTCCGCGCGATGCCGCCGGTCAGCCCGCAGCGCTGCGTGCGCGGCCAGTACGAGCGGTACGCCGATGTGCCCGGCGTCGCGCCGGGGTCTGGCACCGAAACCTACGTCGCACTGCGCCTGGGGATCGAGAACTGGCGGTGGGCAGACGTGCCGATCTTCCTGCGGGCCGGCAAAGGGCTGCCACATCTCGTCACCGAGGTCAGGCTGCTGCTCCGGCGCACGCCCGGCCTGGCCTTCTTGCCGATGCCGGGGAAGGCCGAACCAAACCAGATCGTGCTGCGTATCGACCCGGCTCCTGGCATGCGGCTGCAGCTCACGGCACTAGCCGAGGACTCATCGCGCACGGTCCACCTGGACACCTCGTTCACCCGCGAGCTCGGCGAGCCGCTCGAGCCGTATGAGCGGCTGCTGCACGCCGCGATCGTCAGCGACCACCGGCTCTTCACTAGGCAGGACAGCATCGAGGAGACCTGGCGGATCCTCCAGCCGGTCCTGACGGACCCGCCTGCAGTCCGCCCTTACCAGCGGGGCTCATGGGGACCGCCCGAGGCGGCAGCCCTGGTTCGCGGCCATCCGCGGTGGCAGCGGCCATGGCTGGCGAAAGGCACCTGATGCGTCCTCTGCAGGCCTGCGCCGGGGTAGGCGACTCTTGCGGACTGGCTGATCAATGCCAGGCCGGAATGCCTGGCAGCGGCCGGCCGCGGCACGTGACGGTCAGCGAGATGCTGATCCACCGAGGAACTGAAGCCGAGCCCCTGCGGGTCTCACCGGGAACCGCACGGCCGGACAGGCAGTTCGGCGCGGGCTCGCTGGACGCACAGTCCACGGCATCCACACCCTGCTGGTGCAGGAGGGAGCGCAAGCTCCGGGTGTGGTATGCGAGGAGTCTGGCTGGTTAGCGCTCTCAGGGCATCCGCAAGCCGGCCGACCGTCAGCTTCAGCCGAAAGAAGCGGGCTGTGGCTGGCCCAGCCCATGCCGAGCGGCGCTAACGTCTGCCTGCCCAAGGCCCGTATCGATCAGCTCATGCCATCTGCGGCTGATCGCTGCCGCGACCCGCAGCGTCGTGGTTCCCGCCTCGGCGATCGCCAGATCGATGTCCTTAGCCGCCCAGCGCAGCCCAAAATCCGGGGTCTCGTCCCCGCATCGATCTTGGCAAGCTTCACCAGCGCGACGGGCGCTTCCAGCACGCTGCCGCGCAGCGTGTCCGCAAGCGCAGCATGGTCAACGCCGAGCGTGTTGGCTAGGGCTACCGACTCGGCGATGCCCTCCATGAGGAAGGCCAGCCAGCTGTTCAGCACCAGCTTCAGCCTGCTGCCCATCCCCGCCTCTCCGAGCCACATGGTCCTGCTGCCGAATATCGGCTCAAGCGGCTTCCGGTCCGGCTCAGGACCCGAGGCCAGGATGCGCAAGTCTCCAGTCTCGGCTGGTCCGCGGGTCCCGGACACCGGAGCGTCCACGAACTGCACGTCCGGGCGCTGGCGCGCGACGGTAGCGGCGAGCTCCTGGGTGGCCCGCACGCCGATGGTCCCCATCTGCCAGATCGCCCGCGGCCGGATGGCCTTGAGCATGCCCTAACCGACGGCAACCGAGGTCACGGCAGGCCCGTCTGGCAACATCGTGATCACGACATCGGCGTTCGCGGCCGCGACGTCCGGACCAGGGTGTGCTGTCGCGCCACCCCCGGTCAGCCTTCGCCGGCGTCCGGTCCCATACGCCGACTCGCAGCCCAGCCCTCAGCAGGTTGCGGGCCATCGCGCCGCCCATGGTGCCGAGACTGATTACCGCAACCCGCGGGCCTGGGGCCGCCCCGTCCCATGTGCCGAGCGCGGAGCTCCGCTTGGTCCTGTGCTAGTCAACGCTTCCCCCTAACGACTCCACGGCTCAGGGGCCGCGCAGCCGGCCTGTGGACTCCATGATTACTGACGGCGGCCGCCGCCGGGCGCGCTCACACGCGGGCGCCGGCGAAGTGCGCGACGATCGCCGGGCAGAAGTAGGGCAGATCTGCCGGGGAGCGGCTGGTCGTGAACTGCCCGTCGGTGACGACTGCCTGGTCGACCGGCTCCGCTCCGGACAGCCGGAGGTCGGTCCACAGGCTTGGCCAGGAGGTGAGCCTGTGCCCGCGGACAACACCAGCCTCGATCAGGGTCCATGGGCCGTGGCAGATCGCAGCGACCGGCTTACCGGTGGCCACGAAATCCCGCACGAAACCGACCGCCTCGCTGTTAATGCGCAGGGTGTCGGGATTGACCGTCCCGCCTGGCAGCAGCAGCCCGTCGTACTCCCCGGCGGATGCATCGGAGACCTGCCGGTCCACCGGCAGCGTGCCAGCGGAGATGAGGTCGAACTGCCGGGCCTGTATCTCGCCGGAATGCGTGGACAGCAGGTCGGTGGACGCGCTCGCGCCGTACAGGGCACCGCGCGGCTGCTCCAGTTCGACGCGCTCGACACCGTCGGTGGCCAGGATCGCTATCCGCATGCCCTTGAGGTCGTCAGCCATGTGTCTCCTCCCGCTTCGTGCCGCCGTGCGGCCTGCCCGGGCTGGGCCTGGGCAGGCCGCGGGACCTGCCCGGGCCGGTCAGGCCGCTGGGGACAGGGTGACCTTGGTCCAGCCCTGGTCGCGGGCGTCGAAGTGCCGGTAGCCCTCCGGGGCGTGAGCCAGGGGAAGCTCGTGCGAGACGACGAAGGAGGGCGACGCCTTGCCGCTGTGGATGAGGTCGCGAAGGTACCGGTTGTAGGCCTTGACCGGGCACTGGCCGGTGCCCATCGCCTGGCCACGGAACCAGAACTGGCCGTAGTCGAAGACCACCTCGCCGCGGCGGGCCAAGTCGTCAGGGGCGCCCGGGTCGAAGGGGACGAACACGCCGACAACCCCGATCGACCCGTTGAACCGCACCGAGCGGACCAGGTCGTTGAGGGTGGCGTTCGGGTGCTCGCGGCCCTGCGGATCGTGGGCCTGGTAGCCGACGCATTCGCAGCCGCAGTCGGCGCCTTGCCCGTTAGTGAGCTCCATGACCTGATCGACCGGCGGCGCCTTCGAGTCATCGACGGGCGTCGCGCCGATCTGCTCGGCAAGCGCGAGCCGGTCAGGGTGGCGGTCGACCACCAGGACCTGCCGGGCGCTCTTCAGGATCGCCGAATAGGCCGCCATCAGGCCAACGGGCCCGGAGCCGTAGATCACGACTGAGTCGCCCGGCTGGACGTTCGCCATTTCGGTCGCGTGATACCCGGTCGGGAAGATATCCGCGAGCATGACGTAGTCGTTCTGCTTGTCGGCGGCATCCTCGTGCAGCGGCAGGCAGTTGAAGTCGGCCCATGGCACCAGGAGGAACTCGGCCTGGCCGCCGTTCCACGGACCCATGTCCGCGAACCCGTAGGCGGCGCCGGCGATCTGGGGGTCGGGGTTCGCCACCAGGCAGTAGTTCGTCCGGCCGCGCTCGCAGTTGCGGCAGTGCCCGCACGCGACGTTGAACGGCACGCACACCATGTCCCCGACCTTGAGCTTCTCAACCGCCGGGCCGATCTCGGCGACACGGCCCATGTTCTCGTGACCGAGCACGCGACCGCTCTCCATGTCGGTGCGGCCCTCGAACATGTGCAGGTCAGACCCGCAGATGTTCGTCCTGGTGATCTGGATGATGACATCACCAGGCTTGGTGATGTGAGGTTCAGGTACGTCTGTCACGCTCACATCTCGCGGGCCGTTGTATACCAGTGCCTTCACGGCAGGTTCCCTTCCTTTGTGGTGTGGCGAATCCAGGATGGGCAGGCAAGAGGCGCGGCCTGACAGCTCGACGGCTTGAGGACCGCGCAGCCGACCTTTGAACTCAAGGATTCCTGCCGGCCATAGAGGCCGTATCCCCCGACCGGCTAGCCCGGCCGTGCATCCCGCGCTTCCCATCGGCCGGCGATCCGGCGAGCGCCGGCAGCTGAGGGCGGGCGTCACAGGTCGAGCACCAGTTCGCCGCGCGGCTGGGAACCAGGTGTGGCTGGACTGCGACCGCGCTGGCGATCATCCCGGTGGCGGCGTTCCGGGCAGACGTGTCCCCTTTGACCAGCGCGATCACCAGCAGGTTGGCCAGCGCGACGGCAGGCGAGGCGCCGAAAATACCCGCGAACCGCTTCGGCTGCAGCATCTCTCCGAGGACCGCTAACGAGGCGACGAACAAGCCGCCGTTAACGGCCTTCACCAGGATGAGCACCGGAGTGGGCACGAGACCGGTCCTGTCCGCGAAACGGTCAGCTGGGCGGCTGCTCCCCCGCCGTTCGGTAAAGATCGTCGAGATCTAGAAGTGGCTTAATCCAGCTATCGATCTAACAACAGCTGTCCCTCAGTTATCAGCAGCGGCGCTCCTGCCCAAGCGCCTGGGCATTCCGGCGGCGCCGCGGCTGGCCCGTATGAACGAGCCCAGCCGCGATCGGCCCGGGCGATCGCGTCCACGATCGGCGTCGTGGTCGCTCTTGGGGTCGGCTTGTCGCCAGAGCGCGGAACGGGACACACTCGCGGTATGGCCGATGTGCTGTGCCCGGTAATTGTCGGGCGAGACGCGGAGCTTGGCGTGTTGCGGGCGGCGCTCAGCGCCGCCGCCGATGGCGCGGGCGGCTCGGTGTTCCTGACTGGCGAAGCAGGCATCGGCAAGTCGCGGCTTGTTCGCGAGGTGGCCAGCGACGCCCGGGCGCGGGACGTGGCGGTGGTAACCGGCCGGGCGGTCCCCGGCGGTGCCAGCACCCCGTACCGGCCGTTGACCGAGGCCCTGCTCCAGGCGCTGCGTGATCGTGGTCTTCCCGACGACAGGGACCTTGCGCCGTGGCTCCCGGCGCTGGGGGCAATAGTGCCGGCCCTCGGCGGCGGGGGCCATGGTGATGTGGCGTCGGCGGTGCGGGGCGAGGCCGTCTTGCGTTTGCTGCGGCGGCTAGCTCGGCCCGGCGTGCTGGTCGTGGTGCTCGAGGATTTGCATTGGGCAGATCCGGACACCGTGGCGGTCATCGAGTATCTCAGCGACAACATCTGGTGCGAGCCGCTGCTGTGCGTGGCGACGTGCCGGAGCGAGCAGCCGTCCGCTGCGCTGGACCTGATCCGCCGCCTGCATGGGCGCCGCAGCGCGGTTTACGTGTCGCTGGGCGGGCTGAACGAGGAGCATGTCGCGGGCATGGTGCGGGCGTGCATGCCCGAGGCGGGCGCCGACGTCGTCGCCCGTGTGCAGCACGCGGCAGAGGGTGTGCCCTTCCTCGTGGAGGAGGTGCTGGCGTCACCCGGGGTGCCGAGCTCGTTCGCGGACACGGTCCGGGTCCGCCTGGCAGGCCTGGCCGGCGATGAGCTTCGGGTGCTGCAGGTGGCTGCCATGCTTGGACGTCACTTCGACTGGCGCCTGCTGCCTGTCGCGACGGGGCTGGCCGCCAGCGTGGTGGCTGTCGCTCTCGAACGCGGCGTTGGCTGTCAGCTGCTCACGGTCCATGGTGAGGAGTTCCGCTTCCGCCACGCGCTGACCCGAGATGCCGTGGTTGAGGAGCTGCTGCCACCCACGCGAGCCGCGCTGGCCGGCCGCGCGCTCGCGGCGGTCGAGGCGGCTCACCCGGAGCTGGGAGGCTCGTGGCGCGATGTTGCCGCGGACCTGGCCGCCCAGTCCGGTGACCGGGACCGGGCCGGGGTCCTGCTGACCGCCTCTGGCAGCGCGTCACTTGAGCGGGGAGCGCTGGCAACCGCTGTCGACACGCTCCGCCGCGCCGTCGCGCTACTCGACGATGCCGACCGCCGCGCCGGCGCCGAGGCGCTGCTGGTCGAGGCGCTGGCGCTGGCGGGACGGGTCGATGAGGCAATGGCAGTCGGTGACCGCCTGATCGCCCGGCTCGGTCAGGGCGGCGCCCTGGCGTCTGCGCGCGCCGAGGTCCACCTTCAGCTGGCTCACGCCGCCGCGGCCGCGACGAGGTGGTCGGCGGCCAGCGTGCATCTTGACGCTGCGAAGGGCTTGCTGGCGGCCGACCCGAAGCCGGCACTTGCTGCTCGCGCGGCGGTCCTGGAGGCCGAGGTCGCGTTCGCCGGCAACGACGTCGATGCTGCTCGCCACCTGGCCGACAGGGTGCTGACCTCCGGCGAGGCAGGCCCGGATGTCTGCTGCCATGCGCTAGAGCTGGTCGGGCGCAGTCAGCGCATCAGTGATCTCGACGCGGCGCGGCACACGTTCGAGCGGGCGCTGTCTACTGCAGAGGCAGCTCACCTGGAGATCTGGCGGCTGCGCGCGCTGCATGAACTCGGCACGATCGAGATGTTCGATCATGCCGGTACCAGGCGCCTGGGCGAGGCCCGCCGAACTGCCGAGGACCTCGGTGCCCTGAGCACTGCCGCTGTGCTCGACCTCCAGCTGTCTGCCGCCTTCTTCTTTCGGTTCGCGCTCGATGATGCCGCCTGGCACGCTCGGGCTGCCCTTGTCATCAGCGAAAGGCTGGGCATGGGTCAGCTCCGGGCGATCGCGCTGGTGTTCCTCGGCGAGATCCATGGCCTCTGGCAGGAATCCGCGGAGATGGAGCGGTTCTTCGCGCTCGCCGCCTCGGCAGCTCCTGATGACCCGGAGATCGAGGGCAGCGCCTGGGGCGGCGGCCGGGCAATGATGGCGCTACTGGGCGGCGACAGGGCCGGTGCCATCGACGCCCTCGGCCGCGGCGTCTCCGTCCTGAACACGCTGGCGCAGCAGGGGCCCGCGCACTACCGGGGCTTGTGGCCCTTGTTGCTGGCCTCCGCCGGCGACGAGCGGGCCGCAGCCGCGATCGACGAGGCACGCCGCCTCGGGGTAACCGTGAACCGGCTCAACCGCGGCCTGCTGGGCTACGCCGAGGCCATTTTGGCGGGGCGGCGAGGCGAGCCGGAGCTGGCATCCGATGCGGCCAGGGCAGCTGACGCCGATCTCGCTCATTACCGGGTCTGGGGCGACGTGGCGCGGCTGCAGGCGGCCGCCCTCGCGCTAGCCGACGACTGGGGGCAGCCTCAAGCGTGGCTTGAGGCCGCCCAGGCATCGTTCGCTGCCCATGGCATACATGCGCTGGCGGCGCGCTGCGGGGCGCTTCTCGGCGGTCCCCCGCCGGACCGCTGGACCGAGCTCCGCGTCACCGCCCGTGAGGCCGACGTGCTGGTGCTTGTTGCTGAGGGCCTGGCGAACAAGGAGATCGCGGCGCAGCTCCATGTCTCGCCGCGAACCGTTGAGAAGCACGTGGAGAGCTTGCTGCGCAAGGCGGGCGCGCGGTCGCGCACCCAGCTCGTGGCCATCGCCGGACCTCAGCAACCCGGCGGCAACGGGCCGACGTCGGCCACCGGGTGAGTGCCTGGCCCCCGAAGGTTTGCGTGGCTGGCTAGCCGTGCCCGGCCGTGAAGGCCTGCGCCTCCTCGTTGCTCAGGGACGATCCAGCAACGGTCACGTCGTGCTATGAGCTGCAGAAAGCTGTCGCTGTCGGGCACCAGCGGATGCGGGCAGGCGGGTGGCCCATCACCCCGGCATCGCACCACCATCGGCCCGTCCAGCAGGAACCAACTGTCATCCAGGTCGTGGCGCACATACGGGGGCGGAGCGGGGCCAGCAGGCAGCGTCATCTCAAGTGCGACTGGGCCTGTGCCGTATGCCGTCGGGTGTTCCACGACGATGGTGCCCACGAACCGCCACGCTTGTCCTTCGCTGGCCTGCGGTGAATCGAGGACCTCTGCCGTCCTGCTCGTGAAAAACCCCTCGGGATCTCAGAACTCGTGAATGCGGGAACGCCGCTGGCAGACATGTTCCGCTTCCCCCGGCGCCGCCGAATCGGTCAAACCACGTAGGTCGTGTCAGCCGGCAAGTTACGTGTTCTTCCTGATGCGCCGGCCCGGTGCCCGTGCGCACGATGCCTGGACCACTACCAATCGAGGAGGCGGACCATGGGTTCAGCAGAGGTGCAGGGCAAGTTGTGGGGTCCCGGGGCACGGGACTGGTCGGAACTCAACGAGCCGTGCTGCACGCCGTTCTACGAGGCAGTCTTCGACGCGATCGCGGTCGGGCCCGGCACGGTGATGCTCGACGCCGGGTGCGGCGGCGGGTTCGCCCTGCAACTCGCGGCCAAGCGGGGCGCGACCGTGACCGGGTTCGACGCGTGCGCTCCGTTGCTCAACATCGCCCGCGAGCGGGTCCCCGGCGCCGATATCCGCCAGGGCGATCTTGAGTCGCTGCCGTTCGCCGACCACAACTTCGACGCCATCACCGCGTTCAACTCGGTCCAGTACACGGCCGACCCCGTCGCCGCCATGCGCGAGCTGCGCCGCGTCGCCAAGCCCGGCGCGCCCGTCGCGATCCTCACCTGGGGCGCGCCCGACCGCTGCGAGAGCCGCGTCATCCTAGCCGCGATCGGCGGGCTACTGCCACCACCCCCGCCAGGTGCCGAAGGGCCATTCGCTCTGAGCGTGCCCGGCAAGCTGGAAGAGCTGGCCGAAGCCGCGGGCCTGGCCCCGGAACGAGCGGACGAGGTACCGACCCCGCTCATCTACCCCGACCTGGACACCGCAGTACGAACTCAGCTGTCCTCAGGGCCGGCCCGGCTGGCCATCGAGAACGTCGGCGAACCGTCCACCCGCAAGGCGCTAGCCGCGGCCTTCGCTGGCAGCCGCCAGCCCGACGGCAGCTACCGCCAGGACAACGCCTTCCGGTACCTGATCGCCCGAGCGTGACCGCCTCTACTGCGGCAGCCACGGGCCGGCCCACAGTTTCTGGGCTCATCTGCGATTCATGGCTGCCCAAGCGCTGGGGGTGGCGGTGGCGCCCACATCAAGTCTGGACTGTGTCGCGCCGGTACCAGCCAGTGCTCGCAGGCCCGACCGCTCAGGCCGGGTGCCAGGCAAATCAACCTTGAGGAGGCAGTGATGGGATCTGCCACTGTACCTGGTCAGCTGCGGGGCACAGGCCCTCGTTACTGGGCCGAGGTCGCCGAAACGCTGGTACGGCTGTCTTGGGGCAACTTGGCTGCCGCGGATGTCGTGAGGGCTGACGGACACGTCATGCCCGGGCATGGGTTCGAGCGGCGGGGGCTACGTGGCGGCGGCAGCTTCGGGATCGGGTCGCACGTCGGGGTCACCTTCTCTCCGGTACCGGCAATCTCCGGCGGGCTCCGCCGCAAGCACGTCAGGCCAGCCCGGTGAGCGGGACGGGCAGATTCTTGATTGTGAGCTGGGACGGCGGCGGCAACGCCCCGCCGGCGCTCAACCTCGGTGCCCGGCTGGTCCGCCAGGGCCACCAGGTCAGGCTGCTGGGCTGGGAATCCATGGCACCCCGCGCGGCTGTGGCCGGCGTCGGGTTCGCGACCTACCCCTCGGTACCACCCTGGCCGCCGGGACTGGCCTTCGAGGACGCCCTGGAAGAACGGTTGCTGCCCGCGCTGGCCGGTACCGGGACCCGGGACGACATCCTCACCGAGGCGAGTGACTTCGCGCCCGACGTTGTGGTGGTGGACTGCATGATGGGCGCCGCCTTCGAGGCGACCCGCATGATTGGATTGCCATCTGCCGTACTGGTCCATCTTCTCTACTCCAGGTTCATGCCCGAGCTGGGCGACGAGCCAGCGCGCGCAGAAAAGGCCCGCCACCTCGGCGAGGCGGGCGCCGTGCTCGCGCTAGTGCCGCCGGGCTTCGACGAGCCCTGCCCGGTGCCGGCCAACACCAGGTATGTCGGCCCGATCACTGACCCGAACCCCCGGCCGCCGCTCGACCGACGTGACGCCGGCTTGCTGACCGGACCCGGCGACCCGTGGGTGCTGCTCAGCCTCAGCACGACGCTGCAGGGGCAAGCCGCAGCCTTGCCGCCAATGCTCGACGCCGTTGCGGCGCTGCCGATCCGGGTTCTGCTCACGCTCGGGGGAGCCCTGCCGGCCAGCGCCGTCGATCCGCCGCCGAACGTGACGGTCCGCGGGTTCGTCCCCCACGACCTGGTACTGCCGCACATGGCGGCCGCCATCTCCCATGGCGGTCTCAGCACCATTACCGCAGCCCTCACCGCGGGCGTGCCACTCCTTTGCATCCCGCAAGGACGCGATCAGTCCGACAACGCGGAACGCGTTGCCGCGTCTGGTGCGGGGCGGGCCGTCGCCACCGACGCTCCTGCAGCCGAGATCGCGTGTGCGCTCGAGGAGCTGCTGGCAGACCCGGCCGCGCTGCGCGAGGCACGCCGCTTCGCCGGCGTCATCGCCGGGCTCGGCGGCGGTGAAGCTGCCACACGGGAGGTCGCCGGCCTGGCCCGCTCTCTCGGAGCGCATCCGGCACGATGAGGTCCAGGCTCTGGCCGATCGCGGCCGCCGCACTATGCCCCAACAGCACCTCGGCACCGGGACTCCACCACGTAATGGTCCCGTCCGCATCGGCGACGACGATGGGCGTGATCCGTCACGGGACCTATCCTGCACCGCCGCAGAACCAAGCTGCTCACCATCCGGATCTGGCTCCCCTTTATGTCAAGAGGCTGCCCGGATTGGTGTTCTAGGCTGGGATGCAGCGGGTCCGGGAAGTGGCTTGTCCGAAGAGCCGATGTCCGGGGTCAGGTCGGTCACGCTGGATTTTAGTGTCGTCCCCGAGTGCCCTCCCGGGCCCGTCACCAGCGCGTTGTCCTGGTCGTAAAGCATCTGCCGGTAGACCACGTTGGACAGGCGTCGTTTGAGGCACCGCATGGCTTCCATCGAGGTCTTCCCGGCGGCCTTGCGGGCGTCGTAGTAGGCGCGTCCTTCGGTCGGGTTGCGCAGCTGGACGACGGCCATGATGTGCAGGGCCCGGTTGATCCGCCGGTTGCCGGCCCGCGACAGCCGGTGTCGCAGTTGCTGGCCGGAGGAGGCATCCAGCGGCGCGGTGCCGTTCCAGGACGCGAAGTGATCCCGGCTGGCGAACCGGTGGATGTTGCCGGCGTCGGCCAGCAGCCGCGCGGCGCTGGAGGGGCCGATGCCGTGCAACTGCAGCAGCGTGGATCCGCGGGCTTCGACGAGCGTGGTGATTTCTTTCTTGCTGGCCTTGATTTGCGGTCGATGCCTTCGAGTTCGGTGATCAGCTCGGCGGCGAGCCGGCGCCGGGTCTTGCCGACGATGTCACGCGGCCTTGTCGTGGCCAGCAGGGCGCGGGCCTGCGCCGGGGACAGGTATTGCTTGGCGCCGCCGGGGATCAGCTCGAGCAGCAGCCGGTGGATCCGGTTGATGGTCTGGGTCCGGGCCCGGCCAAGCTCGTCGCGCCGGTCGGCCAGCATGCCCAGCACGACCAGGTCCGGGCTGACCTCGACCTGAACCAGCTTCGGGGACCGTAATGCGGCCAGCGCGACCGAGTGCGCGTCCACCGGATCGGTCTTGCGGCCGTTGCCGGTGGCAAAGACCCGCACCTGCGCCGACAGCTTGGCGGGCACGTCCAGCACCGTCTCACCGCTGGCGACAAGCCGGTGCGCGATGTGCCTGCCGACCCCGTTGCACCCCTCGACCGCCCAGACCCGGTCGGCGAACCTCCGGCCCGCCTTGAGCATCTCCGCATAGCCGGCCTTATCGGCGCCGTACCGGCCCGCAGCCAGGACCTTCGCCCGGTCATCGATCACCTCGATCGTCGCCGACCGCTTATGCGGGTCCATCCCGATGATCACGCCCATCAAGTCCTCCCCAGCTGAAATGACTCTGACAGCAAGGAGGGCACCGCTACTTCGAGCTGGGCAAACCCCTTTTGAGCCTCTCCCCGCACGGTGCCCGGCGAGAACGCAAGCCAGATGAGAGCCACGCCAATAACACCGGCGGGCAGCCGCAGCATGAGAGCGTCTCGCCGGGCACCTAGACCGAGCCTGGCCCGGCGCCGGTCCTAACACCAAGTCTTAAGTAGCCGCCAGTCGCACGGCTTTGAGGGCGTGTCGAGCGCTACGACCCTGATCCGGCTCAGTGCTCGTTTTCGTACTTGAAAGAGAGTTGTAGCTTGGTGCGATAGGTGATGGCCCCGTTCTCGTCCAGGTGAATGTCCTGCTTGACGACTTCAGCCACTCGAAGATCGCGGATCGTCACGGCCGCGGTTCTGATCGCCTCCGCTGCGGCGTCTTCCCATGATGTGCCGCTTGTCCCGATGATCTCGGTCACCCTGTACACGCTCATCACGATCTCCTTTGAGACTTCCGGCTCAGACGCGGCAATGCACAGGCGATCCGCTTCCTGCTTGCCATCAGGCTCGGATCATCAAATACAGCGCTCGCCGCCAGACCTTGAGCCTGGCACTTAGCGCCGCCGGCGTCCAGGACCCTTGCCCCGCAGATCCGCGAGCGCGGTGTAAAGTCATCGCCCCAGGTTAGCGAGGTCAAAGGCTCTGAGCTGCGGCTGATACAGCGTTGTGACCTGCTGAGACCTAGCTGACCCGCAGGATTAAGCTGACGCGTTCTCAGTTGTGGTCCTGGATGTCGTGGGTTCGAATCCATCGCTCACCCCATCGCTCACCCCAAAGTGCGGCAGGTAACAGCCTGTTTTCGTACTCAGCTCCGGCAGATGCGCGAGGACCTGAAATGCGGTCTTGTCGCCCCTGGGTTCATCGCTTGCTGAGCGTCGTGGCGTCAGTAAGTGGCCGGTAGCGTTCGATGAGGAAGTAGCTCTGGGCGAGCGTTGTCCCGGCCGCGACGAAAAGCGCTTTGCCGAGAAGAAGTTCGTCGGAGCCCGGTTCGACGCGCACCAGGAAGTCGCGGAGGATACGGGCGATGTCGTAGGCCCGGTTGCCGCCGCGGCTGTAGTCAAGGAACGCCGCGCCGCGCCCCAGGCCATCGGGTGCGTCCGGGGTGGGGGGATCGACCCGGAAGAAGGCGTACCGCTTGGGGTGCTCGGGGCTGGGCCGTGCGAGCCATTCGTGTTCTAGCCCGTTCTGGGTGACGGGAGTGTTGCAGCCGAAGGGCTGTTGCGCGGTGTCGAGATAAAAGGCCTTGATGAACTTGCGGATGCCCAGCAGTGTCGCTGCCCGGGGCTGGTTGTAGCCACGGAACTCATACCCGGTCAGCGCGGTGACATCGGGCGGGCTTCCCGCTGCGAACACGGCATCGAGTTCGCGCTTGGGCTGCTGGGCCAGCTCGAGAAAACGGGCTGAGACACTGGGCATCGGAGCCTGCCTTTCTGTGGACCGGAGCGAGCTTCAGATCCCGTGCCGGGCGCGCTGCTCGATCAGCTGCTGGGCGTTCCGCGTGACCAGCGCCATGATAGTTTCCATCGGGTTCACCCCAATCGGGCTCGGAAACAGGCTGGCGTCGGCAACGTACAGGCCTGGCATGCCGTGGAAGGCGCCGAAGCTGTCGACGACCCCACGCCTCGGGTCATCGCTCATCCGGGCAGTGCCCATCAAGTGCACAGTGAACAACTCGATCGACTTTGCGGGCACCGGGTGCGCCAGCAAATCCTGGAGCCCAGCCGGATCGCGAACTTCAGGCGCACCGTCGAACGGCAGCAGGACCCGGCGGGCTCCGGCGGCGAACATCAGCTCAGCGGTGAGTGCGATCCCGCGCACTATCCGCTGAGCATCATGGTTGCTGACCTGATAAAAGACCTGCGCACCCAGACCAGGGATGTTCCGCACCCGACCGGAACCGGTGTCTTCGATCAGACAGCCAGCCGTGACCATATGGTTGTATGCGGCCATCAGCTGGCCGAGCTCCTGACCATAGCTGGGTAGCCCGAGCGCGACCAGCGAGGGCGGCAGGTTGACCGCCGTCAGCAAGATGCCATCTTTCATGAACTCGCGGACCTGGTAGGCCTGATGCACGCCGTGCCAGCCGCGAACCTCTTCGTCGAAGAAGGCGATGACTGCGGCGTTGGGGTGCAGGGTGAGATTGCGGCCCAGCAAGCCGGACCCGGATCGCAGCCCGGAGCGGACCAGCAACGCGGGAGTCTGCACCGCGCCACCGGCGGCCACGACCACCGGCGAGCGCACGATCAGGCGCGGGCCGCGGTCCCTGCCGGGCCGCACGAACCGGCCCTCGATTCCCGTGACGCTCCCCCCGGACTGCGTGATCCGCTCCACCCGGCAGTCCGCGAACAGCCGGGCGCCGCGCGCCAGCGCGCGCGGAATGTTGGTGACCAGCATCGAGCGTTTCGCGCCCGTCGGGCAGCCGTTCGTGCAGTTGTTGGTGCCCGCGCAGTGCAGCTGATTGCGCAGGTTCGGAATGATGTTCCAGCCCTTGGCATCGGCACCGGCCTTCAGCAACCGCTGATCCTTGCCAATGGTCTCGGGATCCTGCAGCGTCACCGAAATTCGTGACTCTACCTTTGCGAAGTACGGCTCCATATCTCGCTCGCTGATCGCGGCGATGGCTTCCTCCGTGGCCCACCGGTGCAGCACCCGGGCCGGCGTGCGCCACGACATGCCGCCGTTGACGACCGTAGACCCGCCGACGCAGCGCCCTTCGGAGAACAGCACCGGCGGCTTGCCCAGCGCGAGGCCCACGCCACCGTCCCGGTACAAGGTCCGCAGCGCCCGGCCGGCCTCGGCGGTGAACGATTCGGTCGGGTGATATCCGCCTTCCTCGACCACCACGACATCTACGCCCGCGTCCGCGAGCTCGGCCGCCATGGTCGCCCCGCCCGCGCCCGATCCGACGATCACCACCCCGCATTCCACACGAATATCGGCGCTTACCTCGCTCTGCTGGGTCAGCCCAGCCGGCCCGACCGCGCTCACCGCTGGTCCTGCCGCGCACCAGGCGGTGCGCCGGGGCTGTCTGCGTCGGGCGCCAGGACGGCGGCCTCGCCGGCGCGGATCTGCGGCCCGTAGGAGGCCAAGCGGCGCTGTGACACTGCGATGATGTAATCGTCCGGCCGGTAGCCGAGCTGGTCTTTGACCTCCGGCAACTCGTAGTAACACATCACGACCAGCCCCTTGATGCGCTGAAGCGTTGGACCCATGCCACCTGCCTGGCGGGCCAGCACCGCCCGGAAGTAGGCGTTCGCATCGCCGTCGTCCAGCTGGACGAACCGCCGCCCGTGCGCCCGAGGGTACAAGCGTGCGCCCTGGTCGAAGGCGGCTAACCCGCCCCGGACACACCACCGAATCGCGGACGGCCATACCTCAAGCATTGATTCGAATTCATCGAGCAGCCTGTCACTCAGGTTCCCCTCCCGCACTTCTGGCGGGCATACGATCTCAGCGAACCGTGCCACAGTCCGCCGGACCGCCGAGTTCCTATCCTGGTGCATGACAGTCTCCCTGCCGCGGGTAGCAACGTTACCCCGCTGGCATGTCGCCGGGAAGGCCAGCAGGCCACGCCCACGCGGCTGCTCAATAGCGATCGGATGACGCTCAGCACCCGGCTCAGAGCGCGGTGCGACCTTGCCGTGGCGCCCCGAAGCGAGCACGCCGTGGCGGTGAAAGTGATCCTGATTACCGGTGCGTCGACGGACATCGGGCAAGCATGCGCACTGCACCTTGATCGCCTCGGGCTCCGTGTGTACGCCGGTATCCGGACCGAGGTGCAGGCGTGGGAGTTGCGCACGCGCGGTACCAGCCGAATTACCCCTGACATCCTTGACGTGACCGATCAAGCCAACGTGGACACGCCCATCCCAGCAAGGTGGCAAAGCGGTCGAACACGCCCGGCTCTCACCACGCCCCACAGCGCGTTATCAGGTGGGAACCCGACGCCAAGCTCCAGAGCGCCCTGGTCCGATGGCTTCCCGATAAGCCCCGCGAGACGATCATCCGCAGGCTCGCCGGCCCGTAAGCACCGCGTAGCCACCTCTCAGGCGAGAGGGCTTTCAGTCACATGACGGAAGCGCGCGCTGGGAGCGCGCGCCAGCTTAGACAGGGTACCCGTCAGGTCACCGTCGGAGGGGAGAAGCCATGACGATCCCGGCTGAGCTGGAAACCGGCGAGAGGTACATGGCGATCGCGCGGCGGTGGTTCACGCAGGGATGGACGGGGAACCTCGCACTTGCTGACGACATCTTCAGCGAGAGCCTCAGGACTAACGGTGTCCATGTCGGCGTGGTCGGGCCCGTCGGCAGGATTCGTGACCGGCTGCAGGGATTCCCGACCTGACCACCGATATCGAGGACCTGTTTGTCTCGGGAGACAAGCTCGCCGTGACTCTCATCTGGCGCGGGACGCATGCCGGCCCCTATGGCGGGGTGCCCCCGACTGGCAAGCCCGTTGAGGTGCGCGACTCGGCCATCTGGCACTTCGGGGACGGCAAGGTCATCGCCATCCTGACCCTTCAGGACCAGCTCGGGATTCTGAAGCAGATCGGGTACCTCCCTGAGGGCGTCCACGCCGCCTGACAGCCGGGGCTGGATTACGGGCGGAAAGGAAGGACATCATGGATCTCCACCTGAACGGGCAGACGGCGATCGTCACGGGCGCCAGCCGCGGCATCGGGCTGGCTGTCACCCGCGCGCTCGTCGCCGAAGGCGTGCGCGTCACCGCCGGGTCGCTGAAGTTCTCCGCGGAACTTGACGAGCTGGCGCGGACCGGCTTGGTGCAGGGCGTGGAGGTGGACCTGGCCGTGCCCGGCAGGCCGGCCAGTCTGGTTGCAGCGGCAGGCGGCCGGATCGACATCTTGGTCAATAACGTCGGGGCAGCTCCGGCCCGGCCGGGCGGATTCGGCGAGATCACCGATGATGACTGGCAGGACTCGCTCACCCTCAACCTCATGGCAGCGGTGCGCACCACCCGCGCTGCGCTGCCCGTCATGCTCGCCGCCGGTAAGGGCGCGATCGTGAACATCAGCTCGGCCAACGCATTCCTGCCCGACCCGGCCGTGATGGACTACAGCGCGGCGAAGGCTGCGCTGGCCAACTTCTCCAAATCCCTGTCCAAGGAGGTGGGCCCGCACGGCATCCGTGTCAACACGATAAGTCCGGGCCCTGTCGCCACGGATTTGTGGCTCGGCGACCACGGCGTGGCGGCGACCGTCAGCCGGGCGACCGGTGCCAGCCCGCAGGACGTCCAGAGCCAGGCAGCACACCAGATGGTGACCGGCCGGTTCACCCGACCGGACGAGGTGGCCGATCTCGCGCTGATCCTGGCCAGCGACCGCACGGCCAACGTGACCGGCGCCGACATCACGATCGACGGCGGCCTGATCCCGACCTGGTAGCCGCGGCTGCGGCCCAGCGGCCGGCCTGCCGGGTGATCGCGACCGGATGGCCGAAGCACGAGCTGACCAGCTCGGAAGTGAGCACGTCGCAGACGCCGCCGGCCGCCAGTATCCGGCCGTCGCGCAGCAGCAGGGCATGGGTCGTGCTGGCGGGCAGTTCCTCGAGATGATGCGTCACGAACACGGTAGCCAGGCCTGGCTGCTCCTGGCGCAGTTCGTCAACGCTGGCCAGGAGCTGCTCGCGGCCGGCTGACGTCCAGGCCGGCCGCGGGCTCGTCGAGCAGGAGCAGCTCGGGCTGCGCCATCAGCGCTCGCGCGATGAGTGCCCGGCTGCGCTCGCCCTGCGACAGCACCTGCCACGGTGCCTCAGCCCGGCTGGCGAGGCCCATCAGCTCCGTCAGAATCGCCGCGCGTACGAGCTCAGGCGCGCTGCTCTCGCGTCGCTGAACAAGCTGGATGGTGCCGGTTACGCCGGTGAGCACCACCTCGCGGACCGTCCGCTGAGGATCCACACGGTGGTGCGTGCTGACATGCCCAATCCGTGGGCGGAGAGTGAACACGTTGACCCGGCCCAGGCGATGGCCCAGAAGGTCTACGTGTCCCCGCGTCGGATAGGCGTAGCTGGCCATGATCTGCAGCAGCGTGCTCTTGCCGGCGCCGTTCGGTCCGAGTAGTGCCCAGTGCTCCCCAGCCCTGATCGTGACGCTTACCTGGTCCAGGAGGAGCTGGCTGTCGCGGACAAGGTCCACGTCGCAGGCCTGGAAGACAATGTCGAGCTCGGCGGGAGAGGTAGACAGGGCCATGCAGCCAGATCGTACCGGGCCCCCGCCGACCTCCCAGCTCACCCGTCGTCTGGACCCGGCCAGCGAGTGGCTGCCGAGGTGTCAGCTGAAGAACTGGTCGGCGGCCGGCTGGTCCGCTGCGAAAATCCAGACCTCGGTGGCCTTGCCATCGGCGAGGTGGAAGATGTTGACCTGGCGAGCTGAGTACTTAGTCCGCCGCCGGCACTGTGCCGTCTAGTCGCTGGCGGCGCCGGTCTGCTGTGCCCCGCGTGCCACCCATGTGGAGTTGCAGCGCAGCCACCACGCGGCGCACCAGGATGGAACTGCGTCCGTCGCCACGGGCAGCAGCCCGGCCCTCGAGGGAAACCGCTGCTCCCAGGGTCACACCAGGCGAGTCGCTCCGAGCAGCCCGTTCCATGGTCCTGATGACGTAAAGAGCACCTGAGCGCGACATCGCGCACCCTCCCCCTGGGTCAGTTCTGGGAGGCCGTCCTCCCAGCGATACGGAGCAGGAAGCCGGGACCCAGATACAACACGGCTACCGGCTCGGCCAAACGATGTCGGCACGCGCGCGCATGCCGCGCCGGTCTGGGGAGCGGTCGCGGGGACACGCTCTACCTCTACAGCCAGCTGCGGACAGCCAAGCGCGCAATATCGCCGCCGATCCGCGCGTCGTGGTCCGCGTGAGAGCTTGATGACTACTCCGGCTCACAGCGCCGCTGGTCCCCCGAGCGGTGACTCGTATCTAACTGGCCACTTCCGTCTCCGACGCGTGGGGAGGTGACTTCGCACCTTCCCGCCGGCCGCCAGTCGGCCGCTGCAAGGGGGGATGGGCAAGTGAACTGGTTCTGGATGAACGTTCCGCTGGAAGTCGTGTTCGTCGCGGCCTGGGTAGGCATACCGCTCGGACTGATTGCACGGCACCGGCACTGGGGACCAGATCCGGCATCGCCGTACGGGAACCCGGAGCTAGAGGCTCTCGTGGTCACAGCCCGAGATGACGCGTCGCTGGTGACGGAACGAGAGCTCGTGGCAATCCTCGCCCACGGTGACACCAGGTCTGAGGTATTGCAAGCCGCTCGGGGCTGACCCTAGCGCCTACCGTGACTCCTAGCGCTCTACCGTGACTCCTAGCGCTCTACCGTGACTCTTAGTGTTAAAAATCAGCCCTAATTGTCACCTTTGCGTAACCGAAGGGTCACATTAGCTCCTCGGCCGCACCGAAGGGTCACGGTAGCCCGGCTGGTACGCCGTCGGCTCGTCATCAGACCTGGCGAGCCCTAGGATGCCGGCATCGCCCGAGATCGTCGCGCTGGTCCAGAGCGGCAAGCCCATTCAGGCGATCATGGTCTATCGGCAGATGACGGGGGCGGGCCTCAAGGAGGCGAAGGACGCCATCGACGCCTTACGGTTTGAGCTGGGGCTCGGCCGCTCCCCCGTCATCCCGCGTTCCCGGCCCCTGGCTGGGCCGCAAGCAGCGGCCTCGCATCGAAGAAGGGGTTATGGCAGCTGTCGCGTTCCGCCAGCACGTCGGCTGCGCGCGGCCCGCCGCTCATGGCGGCGGCCACCGCCTCCCTGGTAGATACGACGTTGTTGGCGAAGACCTCGGCTGCGTCCCGCGCCTGGGGGCTCACCCAGACGGCTGCGATCGCCACCAGGTCGTCGGCTAGCTCAGTCAGCATGCTGCTTGCGGCCACGGCATCGATCATTCCGACTGCGACTCCCGCCTGCGCGGGACCCCAGGTGAGGTTTCCGTGCTGCGCGCCGGCGATCGTCGCCTTGTTCACGAACAGCGTCACCGGCTTGACCGGCAGGCTGGGCCTTAGCACCGTGACGAACGGGGTATGGCCGTTACTCGGGCTGGCAAGCGCCAGCGCGAACGTAGGGCCGAGCGCGGCTCGGTCACCGATGACGATGTTGACGTGGGCGGCCTCGCCGCCGTCGCCCGCGAACGCCTCGCCAATCCTGATTCCGAACGCTTCTGTCACGATGATCATTCTCCTGTCAGGTCGATGACGCCGCGTGCCAGTTCGCCAGCGAGCATGTCGCTGAACGCCTGGTTGATGTCCTCGAGAGGATAAATACGCGTGACGAGGCGATCCAGGGGCAGCTTCCCGCTCGCGTACAAGTCGAGTATCGCTGGCATGTCCTGTCGCGGCCGGCACGACCCATAGAGGCTCCCGGTCACGATCTTCTCGTGCCTGACAAGGTCGGGTCCTGGCAGCTGCACTGTCGCGGTGGCAGCAGGAAGTCCGACGGCGACGATCGTGCCGCCCCGGCGAGTCGCCTCGAACGCCTGGCGAACGAGCTCTGTCCGGCCAGCGGCCTCGATGGCGAAGTCCGCACCCTCGCCGCCGGTCAGTGCCCGGACGCCGGAGACGGGCTCGGTGGCAGCCGGGTCGAGTACGTGAGTGGCACCAAGTTCGCTCGCCAGGTCGCGCTTGCTGGCCAGGGGATCGACGACGATGATCCGCTCGGCGCCGGACAGCTTCGCGGCCATTACTGCGCTCAGGCCAACGCCACCGGCGCCGAAGATCAGGATCGTGGAACCAGGCGTGACACGGGCCCGGTTCGTCACCGCGCAGAAGCCAGTCGTGACCGCGCATCCGACCAGCGCCGCGACGGTGAGCGGCACGTCGGCGCGGATCGGGATGCAGCTTGCCTCGTCGACAACGACCGACTCGGCGAAGGTCGAGAGGAAGGAGTAATGGTAGAGGGGCACTTCGCCGAGCCGAAGCCGACGCTTGCCGCTGACCAGCGTGCCGGCGAGCAGCGCCGGCGCGGCGGTGGCGCACAGATTGGGCCGGCCTCCCTCGCAGTACCGGCACCGGCCGCAGGCAGGCACCCAGCTCAGGACAACATGGTCGCCAGGTGACACCGAGGTAACGCCACCACCGACGGCGTCGACGACCCCGGCGCCTTCGTGTCCGAGGACGCACGGGGCCGGCGAGGGAATGGCACCCGTCATCGTGTGCCAGTCACTCGCGCACACGCCTGATGCGCTCAGCCGCACCCGCACTTCGCGCGCTCCGGGCGGCGCAAGCTCAACCTCTTCTACTTTCAGCTCTTCGCCCGGATTGAACAGAACGGCTGCTTTCACCCATCACTCCCTGACGAAGGCGGTTACGCCGGCAACGGCCTCTTCCGCTGCAGGCTAATGTGACAACAGGACGTCGGCGCGTGCAATACCGCGAGCGATTTGATCTTCTTCCAGGTGGTAACGAGCTTGACCGGGTACCACCTGTAGCCAGGCGCGCTGAAGAGGGGGGAATCGCATGGACACGCTGGCCGCCTACATCAGCGCGCTGGGCCCCGCTGAGTGCATCCAAGTCGGGGACCTTCCCGTCGCCACACCGGGCCCGACCGACGTGCTGGTGCGCACAGAAGCGATGGTTGTCGACAATGTCGACACCCTGGTGAGGTCCGGGGCGTATTCGACGCCGACCCCGTTCCCCTTCATCATTGGCCGCGACCTCGTCGGCACGGTGGCGTCAGCTGGACCCGGCGCCACCGGCTTCAGCGAAGGTGACCGGGTCTGGTGCAACAGTCTCGGCCACGCCGGCCGGCAAGGTTCGTTCGCGCATCACGTCGTCGTGGCAGCCGAACGGCTCTACCACCTTCCCGCCGATGTCGATCCGATCCGCGCGCGTATGTCATCGCGACTGCTGCCGACGGCGATGCCGAGTGGTGCCGGGCCTGCGGGGCCAGGCAGGTGTTCGACAACCGGGACCAGGATCTCCTGGCGAAGCTCAGCGATGCTGCGCCGCGCGGAGCCGACGTCTACTGGGACACCTCAGGGCACCTTGACCTGCCCGCGATCGCTCCGCTGCTCGCAGTCGGCGCCCAGGTCATCATTACTGCCACAGGTGATCCAGCTGTCAGCCTCCCGGCGCGCACAGCAAGAGGCGGGCCGTTTCAGCGGTCGGATAGTTGTCCTGCCCTGAGCCCGAGATGGGCCGCGGCGCGACGCACGTGATCCGCACCTGGTTTCACGCCAGATGCGCGGGGCACGGATAGCGCGTTGCTGCCTCACATGGCATATGCCGTCAGCTGAAGAATCCTGCTTTATGCCATAACGCCGGGCGCGACCGGCGGTCGGTGACGATAACAGGAGACGCCAATGGCTGAGCTACATCGAATCCTGGTCACGGGCGCAGGCGGCGGTACTGGCGGCGTCGGCGGCAGGGTAGTCCGCCAGCTGAGCGCGCAGCGAATTCCGGTTCGTGCCCTCGTGCACCGTGACGACGACCGGGCTCAGGCGCTGCGCGCGATCGCCGGCGTGGAGGTCGTGGTGGGCGATCTCACCAGCGGCGCCGACGTGGTCGCCGCCCTCGATGGCTGCCAGCGGCTCTACTTCGGGATGAGCGTGTCCTCGGACTACCTCCAGGCCGCTGCCACGGTGGCGGCTGCCGCCCTCGATAACGGCGCCATAGAACTGCTGGTCAACATGTCACAGATGACTGTGTCGCAGATGGACCTGACCAGCACGACCGAGTCCAACCAGCAGCATCTGCACTGGCTCGCCGAGCACGTGTTCAGCTGGTCACGCTTGCCAGTCACCGAGATCCGTCCCACGGTCTTCATGGAGAACCCGCTGTTCACCATGGCCGCGGCCGCCTCGATCGAGCGGGATGGCACCATCCGGCTCCCGTTCGGCAGCGGCCGGACCTCGCCAGTCGCCACCCGCGACGTGGCCGACGTGGTGGCCACGGTGCTGACCGACCCGCCGCGGCACGTCGGTCGCGTTTACGAGCTGACCGGAGCCAGCTCGCGTGACATGACGGCCATCGCCGCAGAGTTCTCGCGCCTCCTGCGGCGGCCGGTCCGCTACGTGGACGTACCGTTTGATGAGTGGCTGGAACGTGATCTCAAGCCGCTCGGCCTCCCGCCGCACGTGCTTGATCACGTCGCGACCATGGCGCAGCTGCACAAGCAGAACAGGTACGACAGGGTGACCAGCGACATCGCCGACATCACTGGTCACCCGCCATCCGGATTCGAGAGCCTCGTCACGGAGACCCCGGCACTGCAGCACGCAGCTGCTTAGCCTGCTGCCGGTCACCCGACGGGCTGCCGATGGCGGCTGAACAGCCTCCTGGACCACAGGTAGGACAGCAGCGCGATCCCGACACCCCAGGCGACCGCGATGATGGCGTTGGCGCCAATCGGGCCGCCCGCCAGCAAGCCGCGCAAGGTCTGGGTGACTGGCGTGAACGGCTGATACTCGGCGAACCAGCGAAGCCCGGCAGGCATCGTGGCGGTCGGGACGAAGCCACTGCCGAGGAACGGCAGCAGCATCAGGAACATGGGCAGGTTGCTCGCGGTCTCGACGGTCTTGGAGACCAGTCCGAATGCGACCGACAGCCAGGTCAGCGCGAAGGCAGTCAGCAGGAGGACGCCCACCGCGGCCAGCCAGGCGAGCGGACCCGCAGCGGGCCGGAATCCGACCGCCAGCGCGATGCCGATGATCACTGCGATCCCGATCACGGACTGGATCATGCTGCCGAGCACGTGGCCGGTCAGCACCGAGGCGCGGGAGATCGCCATCGTACGGAACCTGGCGATGATGCCGGTGGTCATGTCCATCGCTACCGAAATGGCGGTCGCCTGCGCGGCGGACGCAACCGTCAGCAAGATGATCCCGGGGATCACGTAGCGGATGTAAGCGGCGCGGCCGTCCGCCACGTGCCCGAGCCCGGCGCCCAGCGTGCCGCCGAACACGTAGACGAAGATGAGCAGGAAGATGACCGGCACGGCGAGCAGCATCGCGGTCATGGCCGGATAGCGGAGCATGTGCCGCAGGTTGCGGCGCAGCATCGTCGCCGAGTCAGCCGCGGCGTAGGACAGGGCGGTCATCGCGTGCTCACTTTCTGCCCGTCCGGCTGGCCGGTAAAGGCGAAGAAGACGTCGTCCAGATCCGGGGTGTGAATGGACAGCCGCTCGACCGGGATCGATGCGCGGTCCAGCTCGTCGAGCAGGCTGCGGACTGACTGAACGCTGCCGTCGCTGGGTACCCGCAGGCATAGCGCCTCGTCGTCACGCGAGGCGGCCGGGACCAGGCGGGCCGCGGACTCGAGCTCGTCCAGTCCCGCGAACTCAAGCTGGATGTGCCCGCCGGGGATTCGGCTCTTGAGATCCTGCGCGCTGCCGGCGGCCACTATGCGCCCGTGGTCGAGTACGGCGATCTGATCGGCGAGCTGGTCGGCCTCGTCCAGGTACTGCGTAGTGAGGAAGATCGTCACGCCGGCAGCGGCCAGATCACGGATGATCTGCCACATCGTGTGCCGGCTGCGCGGGTCAAGCCCGGTCGTCGGCTCGTCCAGGAAGATCAGCCGCGGATCGCCGATGAGCGTCATCGCGAGATCCAGCCGGCGTCGCATCCCGCCCGAATACGTAGCCGCGAGCTTCCGGGCCGCATCGGCCAGGCCGAACTGCGCTAGCAGCTCCTCCGCGCGCCGGCCGCCCTCCGTGCGCCCGAGGTGCCGCAGGTCGGCCATCAGCAGCAGGTTCTCCTCGCCGGTCAGCAGGTTGTCGACGGCCGAGAACTGCCCGGTCACGCCGATCGCGCCGCGTACTCCGTCGGGATTCGTGGCCACGTCACATCCGGCTACCTCGATCTTGCCGAGGTCAGCGGGGATCAGCGTGGACATGATCTGCACTGCCGTGGTCTTCCCGGCCCCGTTGGGCCCGAGCAGCGCGAAGATCGACCCTTCCGGGACGGCCAGGTTGATGCCGTCGAGCACAACCTGGTCGCCGTACGACTTCCGTAGCCGGATCACCGAGATCGCAAGCGGCCTCAGGGCGGTGGTGACGGTTGTCATGCCACTTCCTCTCCGGAACGGCGGATCACGATGTCGCCGAAGCTCGTGCGTGCGCGCACCTCCGCGGTCTCCTCCTGTGGCCCTGGGCTATCGGCAGCCTGCATGGAGTTCCGCACCTGGCCGAAGCTCGTGTATGCGTCAAGCCTGGCGGCCGTGCCGGCGCGGATGCCGATCTCGATCTGCCCGTAGCCGGTCTTGAGCGAGCTCACTCCGCGTGTGATCGAGCCAACGCGCACGTCACCGTTCGCGGTGGTCGCGGTGACGTCGGCACCGGCATCGCCGACGACGATGGTGCCGTTAGCTGCCTTCACTCGCAGGTCGCCGGTGATCTCGCCGACGAAGCACTCGCCGTTGGAGTTGCTGATCACCGCGCTGCCCTCCATCTCGCGCACCCGGATGCGGCCGGATGAGGTGCTGATCTCGGCATGCCCGGTCGCCCGGTCTACGGCGATGGCGCCCGCACTGGTCGACAGGTCAGCCGGGCCGGTCTCGTCGAGGTCGATATCGCCCGCGGCCACCTTGATCCGGCATTCACCCAGCCGTCCGGTGGCGCGGATGGCACCCGCCGAGGTCTCGGCGTGCAGTGCCGAGCCGACTGGCAGTTCGAGTGCGACGTCAACTGAACCGATCCTGCGCAGGCCGAGCGTGCGCTGGCGCGGCGATTTGATCAGCAGCCCGGTGGCCGTGTACTCGACCCTGGTCTGCTCGGCGGCGTGAACGTCCGGCTCGTGGGAAGCGTCGGTCGGGCGGACATCGACGACCGTGTCATGCCGGTCGCTGGCGGTGATGCGGACGTCTCCGACTACCACGTCGATAGTGGCCTCGATCGGCTCGGGGGTCTCGAATGTGGGCATGGTGATTCCTCCAGTGGGGTTCGGAGCGGTTCCCGCGTCGTGCGACAGCGGGCGATAGGTCGGACTCTCAGTTGCGGTAGCTAGCGGACCCATCCGGTGAAGCGCTGATTGCCGCGAGCGGCACGTGCCGGCGTGCTGCGGCCTACGTCTGCGGAGTTCAGCGCTGCCACGGCAGCCCGGATCAGCCAGCTGTTGGCCGACAGTCCGGCGCCTCCGGCGGCTTCCTCGATCCGGCTCTTGAGGTTCTCGCTCAGCCGGAAGTTGATCCGCGCGGTCGCGCCCTCGTCGCCTTCGGGCGCCGTCAGCGGTACCGCCGCTGGCGACGCGTCGGCATCCGCCGCCGACTCAGCGGGCGGCGGCGTGACGACGAACGTGGGCTCGCGCCCGCGCAACCGGACGTGCACAGAGCCGGGTGCGAGGTCCCGGGTGATCTCATCCGAGGCCGCTGACAGCGCTTCGAGCAGGGCTAGCCGTACTGCGGACTCCAGCGGTGCGGTCAGCCGGTCAGCTAGCGCCCGCGCGTCCTCTCCCGCCGCCTCGGCAGCTACGGCGAGCTCGTGGCGGAGCGCCGTGACATAGGGCTCAAGTTCCATGGTGCCATCATGGCATCATCGTGGTGCCATAGCAAGTCACTAGGCGCCACTGGGCACCGCAGAGCGCCAAACATGGCGTCAGAGTGCGCCATGGCACCTGCGGAGCATGACCCCGGGCAATCGGAGCCGTCTTCCAGACGCCGGACTTACAGGCAGATGCGGCCGTAGCCTCTCCGGTATGACTCCCGACGGGAACGGGGATGCCCGGCTACCGGTGCTCCTGCAGAGCTGGCGGTCGGACCTGGCTTCCTGGGCCATTCCTGAGCACATCACTGCCGCCGTCGCGCAGTCGCCCTGGGTGCTGCCCCGGACCGTGTTTGCACGCCGGGCAGACCGGCTGGCCGCCGGCCCGTCCGGCCCGTCGTTCGAGCGAGCCTGGGCTGCGCTCGACCCGCCGGGCAGCGTGCTCGACATCGGGGCGGGAGCGGGCGCCGCCTGCCTGCCGCTGCTGCCGCGGTGCACCGGGCTCACCGCGGTTGACTCTGAGTCCGACATGCTCGAGCTGCTATCGCAGCGCGCAATCGCGGCCGGCATCACGCCCCGCTTGATGACGGGGACCTGGCCCGACATTGCCGCCGAGGCGGGGAGGGCCGACGTGGTGACCTGCCACCACGTTGCCTATAACGTGCCGGACATCGAGCCGTTCCTGGCCGCCCTTACCCTCGCGGCACGCAGGCTGGTGGTACTCGAGACGACTGCCGCGCACCCGCTGGCCAGCCTGAACCCGCTCTGGCTGCGGTTTCACGGACTGGTCCGGCCGAGCGGCCCGACGGCCGATGACCTGCTGGCGATACTGGCCGCGATGCGAATCCCGACCGCTTCGAGGCGCTGGCAGCGGCCGGGCGGACCGGACTACGAGAGCTTTGCCGAGCTCACCGATGTCACTCGGCGGCGGCTGTGCCTGCCGCCCGAGCGAGCCGACGAGGTGGGCCGGGCGCTAGCGGAGTCCGGGATCAACCCGGAGCATCTTGTCGACCTTGGCTCGTCTGGCCGCGAGGTCGTCACGATCTGGTGGGACCCGGCTAATGCCGGGTTGTCTTTGGGCGTCCGGTCTTCGGGTGTTCGGCCGTCCGGGGGGTAGTCGGGGGGTCGCCCCCGACTGTAGGGGTGGCCGCCCGACTGTAATTTGGCGGTCGGCCCGTCTTGCAGGTAAAGACGATGGGGACAGGACTGGCGATGGGCGGGATCTGATGGGCGAATGGCCAGAAGGCTGGTTCCGCGGCAGCAACGACCCGGCTGACGCAGGCGCCGACGGCAGTGGCGGCGATCCGCGCGCCGACCGGACTGTCAGCATCCCCTCGACCCAGCACCCCGGCGGACAGCACCACGTCGGCCAGTACACCGCAGACCCCGCCGGGTACGGCGCGGCAGCTCAGCTGCCCAGTCCCCCACCTGGCGCCTGGCCGCAGCAGCCACCGCTGAACTCCAGCGGGAGTGGCGCTGGCGGCAGCCACGGCGCGGGCGGCGGTGTGGCCGCACCTGCCCGTTCCCCGGCCCGGCCCGGTGGTCCTGGCCTGCCTGGCGCCCCGCGATGGCGTCGGTGGGTGCGGCCTCGGCGCATCTTCGGCGTGCTTGCCCTGATCGTCGCGCTGCTTCTGGCCGCCGGGGTCGGCACGTACTTCTACCTCAACTCCAAGCTGACGAGAAGCAACATCCTGGTCAACTACTCGGCCGGCCGGTTCCAGGGTCCGGGACCAACTGGCTGATCGCCGGGTCCGACAGCCGCCAGGGCCTCAGCAAGCGCGCTGAGCGGCGACTGTCCACCGGCCACCTGGACTCCACCGGGCCGGGCCGGTCGGACACGATCATGATCCTGCACATACCGGTCACCGGTAAGCCGCTGCTGATCAGCATCCCGCGGGACTCGTACGTGGAGATTCCCGGCTACGGCATGAACAAGATCAATGCCGCCTTCTCCTTCGGCGGACCGAAACTGCTGGCCGAGACCGTGCAGGACAACACCGGCCTGTACATCAATCACTTCATGGACATCGGCTTCGGGGGCTTCGTTCGGGTGGTCAACGCGATCGGCGGCGTCCGGATGTGCCTGGACCACAAGCTGAACGACCGCGCGTCCGGGCTCCACCTGCATCGGGGTTGCCAGGTCCTGAATGGCGGCGAGGCGCTCGCCTACGTCAGGGACCGCCACGATTTCGCCACGCAGGATCTCCAGCGTGAGCAGGACCAGCGGATCTTGCTCAAGGCGCTGCTCGCGAAGTTGACCAGCGCTGGCGTGATCCTGAACCCATTCGCCGCCCTCCCGGCCGCCAGCGGCGTGGCCGGCACGCTGACGGTGGACGACGGCACGAGCCTGTATCAGCTGCTGGGGGTCGCCGAGGCAATGCGCAATCCGCAGACGACAACAGTGCCGATCGCGAACTCTAACTACCCGACCGCAGCCGGGGATGCGGTGCTCTGGAACAGGTCGCAGGCCAAGGAACTGTTCACTGACTTGCAGACCGGCCAGGCCGTCCCCAAAGCGCTTATCACGGGCTCGCACCAGGGGACCTGAGATCAGCGTCGGCGCGTCATCTGCGCAGGCCAGCCTCAGGGGGCGTTCAGCTAACCTTCAGGGGACGGACGGAGAATGGGCCAATGAACAGCCAGCCCAACGGTAGTCGGCCGGACGCCCGGCTGCTCGTCGTCGAGGACGAGCCCAACATCCTGGAACTGCTGGCAGCCAGCCTGCGCTACTCCGGATTCGAGGTGGTCACGGCGGCCGCGGGCGACGAGGCGGTACAGGCCGCTCAGCGGCACCGCCCGGATCTGATCGTGCTCGATGTCATGCTGCCCGATATGGACGGCTTCGATGTCATCCGGCGCCTTCGCGGCGGCGGTGCACAGATCCCGGTCGTTTTCCTGACCGCGCGCGACTCCACCGAGGACAAGATCCGCGGCCTCACCCTCGGCGGCGACGACTATGTCACGAAGCCATTCAGCCTGGAGGAGGTCATCGCGAGGATCCGGGCCGTGCTGCGCCGGACCAGGGGCGACGGCAGCGAGCCTCCGCCGCGGCTGAAGTTCGCAGATCTCGAGCTCGACGAGGACAGCCATGAGGTGTGGCGGGGCGGACAGCAGATCCAGCTGTCCCCCACCGAGTTCAAGCTGCTGCGGTACTTCATGGGGAACGCCAACCGCGTGCTGTCCAAGATGCAGATCCTCGATCACGTGTGGGATTACGACTTCCGCGGTGACACCGGCATCGTCGAGTCGTACGTCTCCGTGCTCCGCCGCAAGGTCGACACGACCGAGCCGCACCTGCTGCACACGCTGCGCGGAGTCGGCTACGTACTCAGGCTCCCGCACCCCTCGGCGTCGTAGGCACTGATCTTCCTAGGTGCTGAGCTCTAGATGACGCGGGCAGGCAATCTCACCCGGTTCTGGCGGTCCGTCAGGGAACTGCCCGAGCGCACTCCGCTGCGCGTCAAGCTGATCGACGGCGGTGCTCGCGCTCGTCACTATCGCGCTCGTCGTCATCAGCGTCGCCGGCATCGCGTTCCTCGCGGGACTACCTGGTGGGCCAGGTCGACAACTCGCTGTCGAGCATGACGGCTCCTCGGCCCAGCCGCAGCGGTACGTCGCGGGTTACCTCAACGGCGCGCCGCCGCAGAAGGCTACGCAAGCGGCCGTCGACTGGCTCGGCGCTAACGGGACAGCTGTTCAGGTAGTCCAGCCCGTTGAAGGGTTCGGACAGCGGTTGACGTCGATGAGCGGGCCGTCCGTGCCGGCCGACGCGAGCTGGCTGCCCCGAGCTAGGAGCCTGCGACGGTGCCGGCCACTCGGGCGGCGGCCACTGGCGGGTCGTGGCTTACCGGTACAGCTTCAGCCAGTCCGAGCGGACAGCCGATCGCAGGGACGATTATCGTCGGCGTCGAATTCAGCAGCGGATATCGGACACTATCGGGCGCTGACCGTGATCGACGTAATCGTCAGCCGCGTTATCCTCCTCGTGCTTGATCGCCCTAGTTGGACATCACGGTCATCGGAGCAAGCTTGCGGCCGCTCACTGATATCGAGGAGACCGCTGGCGCGATCGCAGCCGGTGACCTGAGTAAGCGCGTGCCAGAGCGGGATCCGCGGACGGAGATCGGACGGCTGGGCCGGTCGCTGAATGCAATGCTGAGCCAGATCGAGTCGGCCTTCCGGTCCCGCTCCAGGTCCGAGGCGGCAGCCCGGCGTTCCGAGGAGCGAATGCGTCAGTTCGTCGGCGACGCCAGTCACGAGCTGCGTACACCGCTGACGGCAATCCGCGGGTTCGCCGAGTACTACCGCCAGCGTGGCGGGATCGGGACGCCTAGCGGCGATAAGCGTTCTGGTCATCTCGCGCCCGCCGACATGGACCGGATCATGCGCCGCGTCGAGCAAGAGTCGGCCCGGATGGGCATCCTCGTCGAGGACATGCTGCTGCTGGCCAGGCTGGATCAGCAGCGGCCGCTGGAGGCGCGCACCGTCGATCTGCTGACGCTGGCTGCCGACGGCGTGCACGACGCCCGGGTGGTCGCGCCCGGCCGCAGCATCAACCTGACCGTCGGGGCTGGCAGCGCCTTGCTGGTCATCGGGGATGAGGTTCGGCTGCGCCAGGTGATCGGCAACCTGATGAGCAACGCCCTGACGCACACTCCCGACGGAACGCCGATCGAAGTGCTGATCAGGCCGGGCGATCTCGGCGAGGCTGCGGCCGCTACCGCGATGGCCAGGCCCCATGATGCCGATGAGCTGGACGGCGAGGGGCCGGGCGGCCACGCGCCGGAGGCCAGAGGAGGAAGTCGGCTGGGATGCCGAGCACGCCCCGCCGCCGCCCGCGCCGCTAGGTGCGGATGCCTCAGCCCTGTCAGGGCCGGCCGCGGTGCTCGAGGTGACCGACCACGGGCCAGGACTGACACCAGATCAGGCTGAGCACGTCTTCGAACGCTTCTACCGGGCTGATCCGGCCCGTACAACGGGCGGCACCGGGCTCGGGCTCGCCATCGTGGCAGCGCTGATCTCGGCCCACGGCGGCGCTGCCTGGGTGAGATCCCGGCCTGGCGACGGTGCGACATTCAGCATCGCGCTGCCACTGACGCCGGAGGCCGCTGCGGGCGCGGAGGACGACGACCACGACGAGGAACCCGACCTTGTCGAAGAGCCCGACGCTGACCGCTCGGCCGACGGGAACGGCGATGCAGGCAGTCCGCCGCCATGGTTCTTCTCGGACGAGGGCTCTCGCACCTCCGGGCACATCCGTTAAGCCGCCAGCACCGACACGGGCCGCGCTGAGGGCGGAATGCCCGGTAGGACCCGCCGAACAGGCAGACGTGCACCAGCAGCGGATGCAACTGGTGCAGCGGCACCCTGGCGCGCCAGCCATGAGCCAGCGGAGCGATGAGTTCGTAAGCCGCCAGGATCTGATCCAGGTACGGCGCGCCGAACAGCGCGAGCATTGCCAGATCGGTCTCCCGGTGCCCGCCATGCGCCGCCGGATCGATCAGCCAGCCCTGGCCGGCGGACCAGAGTACGTTCCCCGACCAGCAGTCGCCGTGGATCCGGCTGGGCGGCTCAGCGGGCCCGGCGAGTTCGGGCGACCGGGCTGCGGCAGACTCGATCAGCCTGACGTCGGCCGCGCTGAGAGTTCCCGCGTCCCTGGCGATGCGCGCGTAGGGCAGCAGGCGGCTCGCCGCAAACCACTCCGGCCAGCTGTCTGCCTGCGCGTTCGGCAGCGGCAGGCCTGCGATCACGCCCGGCCACGGAGCACCGAACCGGTCGGCTCCGGCCATGTGCAGGCCTGCGAGCTCCCGGCCGAACCTGGCCGCAGCCGCTGGCGCCGGGGATCCCTCGTCGATCCACTCGATGACCAGGCAGGCCTCGTCGCTGGCCAGCACGCCGGGCACCGGGGCCGCCCCGGCTTGCGCGAGCCAGCGCAGGCTGGCGGCCTCGGCGGCGAATCCGGCGGCCGGTCCCCCGGCTGCGGCTCGGCGGGCGGCACCGGGCCGGATGGCCTCGTTTCCACCAGGATCTTGATCGTGAACTTTGGCGAAGGCAGAACGGCCGTCGGCCAGCGCGAGGCGGTAATGCGATACACCGTGCTGGCCGCCAAGGCGGCTTGCGGCGGTTACCTCGGCGTCAAGCAGGCGGCCGAGCCAGGCTCTCGTCGCCGGATCCACCGTCGCCCGATCGAGTACTGGCTCGCTGGCCGGCTAGAACCGCGCGGCGAGCTGGCGGGCCAGTCCCCTGGCCGCCGCCTCGACCAGATCGAACACCTCGCGCATAGTCCGCTGGGCTGCCGTTGTACGGGTCAGGCACCTCGGCTGCTTCAGGCGCGTCCGGGTCAAACGACAGCATCAGCTGGATCCGGCCGAGCAGGTCGTCGTCGCCAGCGGCCATCCGGAGCAGGTTGGCTAGGTTGGTCCGGTCCATGGCCAGCAGCAGGTCGTAATTCGTCAGCCAGGACGCCTGGATCTGGCGTGCCTCGTGCCTGGATCCGTCGTAGCCACGGCGGGATAGCTCAGCCCTGGCACGGGAATCCATCGCCTCGCCGAGGTGCCAGTCGCCCGTTCCGGCGCTCTCGACCTCGACCTTCCCGGCCAGGCCGGCTTTGCGGAGCTCATCGCGCAGCACGACCTCGCCCATCGGCGACCGGCAGATATTGCCGAGGCAGACGATGCAGATCCGGTACGGCAACTGCGGATTACGCGCCTGCGGAAGGGTGCCGGCAGCGGAAATCTCACGAACCATGAACACCAGCATGCCCGATGCCGTTGCCCAACCCGTCACCTGCCACGATGTACGGCATGGTCCGATCTGATCCGTACAGATCATTGTCGTTCTGGCACGACACGGTGCCCGGCACACTCGCGCCTGGCGACCCGCTGCCCGGCGATACGCAGGCCGATGTCGCCATCGTCGGGGCCGGCTTCACCGGCCTGTGGACGGCGTACTACCTGGCCCGGCGCGACCCGGGGCTCCGGATCGTCGTCTGCGAGCGAGAGATCGCGGGATTCGGGGCGTCCGGGCGCAACGGCGGCTGGTGCTCCGCCCTGTTCCCGGCATCGCTGGGAAAGCTCGCCCGGATGGCGAGCAAGGACGCGGCTGTCGCGATGCAGCGGGCAATGCACGCGACGGTGGACGAGGTCGGCGCGGTCGCGGCGGCCGAGGGCATCGAGTGTCACTGGGCCAAGGGCGGGACCGTCATGCTCGCGCGCTCGCCCGTACAACTGGAGCGCGCGAAGACTGAGGTCAGCGAGGCGCGCGAGTTCGGATTCGGTGACGAGGACCTGCGACTGCTGAGCGCCGACGATGCCCGTGAGCTCGCGGGCGCGACTGGCGTGCTCGGCGGTACCCACACACCGCATTGCGCCGCCATCCACCCGGCGCGGCTGGCACGCGGCCTGGCCGAGGCGGTGCGGCGGGCGGGCGTTGACGTTTACGAGCGGACGCCCGTGCTGCGGGTTGAGCCGGGTCAGCTGGTGACCGCATCGGGGACCGTCCGGGCGCGCTATGTGGTTCGGGCAACAGAGGGATACACCGCGGGCCTGCCCGGCTACCGGCGGGCGGTCGCGCCGGTGTACTCGCTGATGATCGCGACCGAGCCATTGCCGCCCGCGGTCTGGGACGGGATCGGGCTGGCTGGCCGACCTACCTTCGGCGACCTGCGGCACCTCATCATCTACGGGCAGCGGACGGCGGATGACCGGTTCGCCTTCGGCGGCCGGGGAGCGCCATATCACCTCGGGTCGTCGGTCCGCCCCTCCTACGACCAGGTGCCAGCGGTGTTCGCGGCGCTGCGGCGGACGCTCGCCGAGCTGTTCCCGGCGCTGGGCGACGCGCAGGTCACCCACCACTGGGGCGGTCCGATCGGAGTGCCGCGTGACTGGTGCGCGTCGGTTGGCCTGGATCGCTCGACGGGGCTCGGGTGGGCTGGCGGCTACGTCGGCGACGGCGTTTCCACCACCAACCTGGCCGGGCGGACGCTTGCCGACCTCATCACCGGCACGGACAGTGAGCTGGTCCGGCTGCCGTGGGTCGGGCACCGGTCGCCGGACTGGGAGCCGGAGCCGCTGCGCTGGCTGGGGATGAACGCAGGACTGCAGGTGATGAGCCTCGCGGACCGGCAGGAAGCCAGAACGGGGCGGCCGTCCAGGGCAGCGGAGTTCATGGGACGGTTCCTTGGCGGCTGAGCCATAAGCCGCCCTCAGGCAGGGCGTCGCGTAGGCTTGCGTCGGATGAGGCGAAGGACACTGCCAGGCTCCAGGACGGTTGGCCGCGATTCGCACCTGTTGTTAAGGTGCGCTAGTATCGCCAAGTCTCAAGCGCCGCTAGCTCAATTGGCAGAGCAGCGGACTCTTAATCCGCGGGTTCGGGGTTCAAGTCCCTGGCGGCGCACCCGTTCTGACCTGGCCTTTTTATCTCTTCATTACCATTGTTGCGGCGTCTCTGGTTGCAGTTCTGACGGCAACCAGGCGCGGCCGATGAGCGATCCGGCCGCCCTGCCTTGCCTGCTAGCGGAATCAGTTCTCGACCCCGGCGGCCTGTTCTAGCTGGTAGCCGACCTGCCCGCATACCAGACGATGGCTACAGGCGCCGACTCGAGGTGTTGTCGTGGCGCCGCACCGGTCAATTAGTCCGCAGGTTCGGGATTCAAGTCCTCGGCGCGCATAAGCACGACAACCGCATCAGGAGGAAGTCTTCACATCCAGCACCGACGCGCTTGGAGGAGTTGCTAGCGTGCGTCGTGCCGGGCAGGCGCTTGCGGGACCCATGGCGCCGAGGGCAAGAGGAGGTCACTGCGCATGGACGACGAGGCGCGCGACACGATCGAAAGGTTCCACGAAGCGTTCAACCGCCGGGACCTCGACGCCCTGGGTGACTTGATCACCGACGACTGTGTGTTTGAGGCCACTAGCCCGGCTCCCGATGGGACCCGTCACGTTGGACGACCGGCAGTGCTTGCGGCATGGCGTGTTTTCTTCGCCGGTTCGCCAGCCTCGCATTTCGAGGTGGAGGAAATGTTCGGCGCGGGTGATCGGGTTATCGTCCGTTGGCTCTACAGCTGGGCGGACGGGCATGTTCGCGGTGCTGACCTCCTGCGCGTTCGGGCTGGGCAGGTGGCGGAGAGCATGGCCTATGTCAAGGGCTGAGTTCGAATCGAACGATCGGCGGCATGAGCGGATGGGTGGACCACCGCCGATCTCGGTGTCCATGGATGTTGGAAGGCCGTGCAGCCTGAGCCGTTTGAGCAGCCGGTCGGCGCGGTCGAAGCGGACGGCATCGCGATTACTGGGGCAGCAGCCTCCCCGGTCCCGGAGTCCTCAACTGCTCGCCGTCGACGGCGCTGCGGATACCGCGATCGTGACGGGCCCCAGACGAACGACCAGGTCCAGCCGCCTGACTTTGATCTGCTGACAGTGCAGCGCCGCCAGGCCCTGCCGCCGGGTCGCAGCCGCCCGACGTGCTGGAAGAAAACCTGTGCGAGCACGCCGTTGGCGAGGTCGGTGACGGCATTGAAGAATGCGCAGTAGCCGCCTTGCCAGAGCAGGCCGGGATCCCGGGCTGATGCGGCGAGCAGCTTCGCTCTGGAAGGAGCCGGGTCTGGTTACTATCACCTGGGAGGCAGACATGTCAGTGCCGGTACAAGGCAAGCCAGCCGGGCGGCCCACGCTGGCGGCCCTGCGGGCGATGCGCGGCAAGATACTGGCTGTCCCATCCCGGCGTGGTCTGGACGACATCCGCGTTTTCGGCTGCGACGGCCTGGACTGGCACCGCGAGGACAGTATGATTTGGCGCGCACTCCGCGGTGACAGCGTGGCAAGGCTCGCGGCCGTCGAGCGTGCCCAAGGACGGCTCAATGTGTACAGTTGCCGACCGCTCCGGAGCTCGTGACAGCTAACTCCTTGCCGCAGAAAGGGTAGGTCCATGTCGGAGCGAACTGAGACGACTGACCTAGCGGCCAGATTCCGAGAGGCTATGGCAGAGCTGCCGGTCACCGCCGGTGCACCAAGTCAGCTGGTTGCCCAGCTGTCAGCCATCGCGGCTCGCTTTGATGTCCAAGCATTTACCGGGCGCATCGCGGCGGTTGGCCAGTTCACTGCCGAATACCCATACGGCGGGTGGCTTTATGTAAATTTCGCCGACGACGGCGGCAACGGCGGCGGCGCTTATGCCTCGCAGTGGCCGCAATGGGCCTTCAATCTCGCTCAAACGGCGCTGGTGAGCGGCAAGACTGTCTTCGTGGTCGCCAACGGGGATCCGATCGGTGACAACCTGATCGAGGTATGGCTCCTTGAGTGAACAGGGCACTCCCACGGGCACCGGAAATGAGGCGGGCTGCGCCACGCTCCCCCGCCAGGGCTGTACCCCTGTCGCAAGACACTCGCTAGAAATGTATGTGGCGGATCGCGGTGTCGAGTTCCCTGCCGACCTGGTCGCCGACGGCTATCGCTGTCCTGGTGAGTGCGGTGCTGGTGGCCTGCTTGAGACACTCCCGGTGACAGACTTGGATTAACGACGTTCTGATTACCACGCCCCTAAGCTCCCGACGTGAGACCCCAGCCCTTGGACTACCCCGTTGCGGACTGATCTGCTGCACCCGGCGAACTTGGGGCAGCCAGAACGGCTTCAGTGCGCGACTGCCCGTCAATGCAGGCCGCGGCTCCCTAGCCCAGCCCTCCAAGCGGGCGCGCACGCGCAAGCCCTCTTTACGTGAGGGACGCGGTTATACCGTACAGCCACGGGAAGCCGAAGATAGGTCTAGTCGCCTGCCAGCGGCGAAAACCAGATCAGTCGATGGCGTTCTTGCCGAAACGCCTTCAAAGCGAGTGAAGCGCTGGCCCCATCTCCGACTCATCAGCTACGACATAAACATCGGTACCGCTCGTTGGTGAACCACGATGACGCCGAAGGCCGAATTGCCAGCCATCAGGCGACTCGATATTTGATATTCAAGATTGGTTCGTTTATATCGATTCCACCGGAGGATTGCGTACTCATCATTTACATCGACGCCAGGCCGCGGGCCGCTCCAAGTCGGTTTTCCAGGAATTCCGTAAGGGTCAGGTGGAACACCCGTCGTGAACTCGATTCCTCGCTCACCTTCCGGCAAAGGTCCACTGTAAGCCTTAACTTGTGGCCTATCCGACCCTCTTGGCGCCCGACCCCAGACCTCGCCGGAAGTGACTTGCTGCGCGGCATCATCCGAACTCTGAGTGGGACTCTCAAGTCGACGGTACGTCTGAATAGGGTCAACCTCTCCTCCGGCGTCGTCCTCGCCGCCGGTGAGGACGGCGAGAGCTATCTTGTTGTTGGGGTTGGACGCGACCTTGCGGACGTAGTCGAGAGCCTTCCGGGCCTCCTTGCCCACTGTTGTGTCGCCGAGGAGTTTCGCGAGGGCGTCAAGGGTCTTGCCGATTCCGCAGTTGCGGTGTTTGGCGACTGGCGACTTTGGCCGAGGCCTGGGCCGCGGAGAAGCGGGCTGGGGCGGCGGGGGCGGCGGGGGCGGGGGCGGGGGGTAGTAGGTCGCGACATAAACATCGCGATGGTACTGCGCGCCGCTGTTTCGAAATCAACGAGCCTCTGTGGTCGCCGCCCGCAACCTGACAGGGCGATGATGGGTTTGTGGCGGGTTCAGATCCGGACGCCGGCCAGCCGGGCGGCCACGAAGAGATCGTGGAGTTCGGTGCTCCACGTCGCCGGCACGGCACGTGGCCGGCCCGGCTCCTGCTCGCCGCCCTCGTCCTCGCCGCCCTAGTCTCTGTCGTCTATCACCGCGGCAGGCACCAGGCACAGTACAACGCAGCGACGCTGCCTCCGGTCAACATCACCCATGTCGGCCACCGGATCCTCGGGGTCTCGGGCGGCTGGGAACTGCTCGGGCGAAACTCGAACAGCATGGTCTCCGTACAGTTCGCTCGCGGCCAGATCACGCGTTCCGCCTTGCCGCCTGCGCTTGGTGACGCCGCCGCCTTCTTAGTCGTCGGACCGCACGAATTGATCGTCCGCCCGATGCGTAACGTGCCTGGCCAAGTGTCGCCGGGCCAGCCGAGCGGCGGTCAGGGCCAGCCTGGACCGGCTGCAGTGCAAGAGTGGAACGTCGGCGACACTCAGCTGATCACGCACGTCGGAATGACCGGTACGTGCCACCAGTACGACGCGACCCTGGCGGGCTTGCGCCCGGCCGGCGTGCTACTCGTCGCGTTCGGACCGACGAACTGGCTAGGCCTCAGCTGCCAGCGCGGACGCTGCCGCAACGTCGTGATCGACGCGGCGACCGGTGCGCGCCGGACACTGCCCGGCGCCGCCTTGAACGTCGTGACGCCGCCGTCGAACGAGCCAGGCATCGTGTCTCCCGACGGCGCACTCGCCGCCGTGATCGTGGCCAGCGGCTCCCAGGGAGCAGCGCTCGACCTGGTGAACCTCAGCACAGGACGCAGCACGACGGTCCCCGTTCCCATCGGCATGTCGTCAGACAGCCGGACGCTGGCCTGGTCGCCGGACAGTCGTTGGCTGTTTGCGCTGGCCGGTAACGGCCAGGTTGCCGCCGTCCGTGCGAGCGACGGCAGCGTGCACTCGCTCGGTGTCCGGCTGCCTAGGCTCAGCCAGATCGCGATTCGTGGCGCTGCGGGCTAGGCCGCCACGAGGACCTTGAGCGCCCCAGGGCGCACGCTCACCGTCAGCGACCGGCCGGGCGCGATCATCTCACCGTCTACCTGGCGGCGCAGCTCAGCCTCAGCGCTGATCTCGATGGTGCGAGCCTGGTACCGCTCGAGCCGCGCGTCGTCGTGGCGGCTGCCAGTCAGCACGCGGTAGCCAGCGTTTACCCAACCCAGCAGGCTGGCCGGGGCCAGGATGACGACGTGAAGCAGGCCGTCGTCGAGTCGTACCGCCGGCATGATCGGGAATCCGCCAGGCAGCGTTCCTGAGTTCCCGACGGTGACCGAGTGCGCCTGCCGGACTAACTGCTCGCCACCGTCCAGCCGGATGGCGAACGTCGCCCGCGGCCTGAGCACTTGAGCTGTCGCAGCCACCGCGTACGCAGTCCAGCCAGCACCCGTTTCAGTCCGATGCCCGCCATTGCGGCGAACGTCAGCACGTCTGCGAGCGCCAGGTCGATCTGCCGCTCGTGGCCGCCGAACGCCACCCGTAGCGCTGCCTCCGCCGCCAGGGCAGGCCGAGCGCGTTCGCTGTCAGGTTCGCCGAGCCGACTGGAACGCTTCCTGTACCGGCTGTCGGTCTCCGATCACCGCGACCGTCTGGTCCTCAAGGGCGGAATGCTGCTATCGGCGTTCGGCCAGCGGCGTCCCACGCGCGACATCGACCTGCTCGCCAAGAGCACTTCGCATGAGCCTGCGGCGGTCGCCGCACTGGTCGCGGACATCGCCGTGATAGACGCTGATGACGGCGTCGCCTACGACACCGCCAGATCACGACCAGGGTGATCCGCGAGCAGGACTTCTACGCTGCAGTCAGGGTGGCCGTGCCAGCCAGCGTCGACCGGGCCCGCCAGCCGCTGCGAATCGACGTCAACGCCGGTGATCCCGTCACCCCGGCGCCGACAGTGGTGAGCTACCCGGCACTGCTCGCCGAGCCATTCCCGCTCCTGGCCTATCCGATCGAAGCCGTCCTGGCCGAAAAGCTCGTGACCATCGTGGCCCGTGGCGACACAACGACCCGCGACCGTGACTTCGCCGACGTACTGCTGCTCGCGGGCCGCCACGACATCGACGCTGCCAGGCTGTCAGACGCCATCGCTGCTACCGCCAGCTTCCGCCAGGTTCAGTTGCGCACAGTCAGCGAAACAGTGCTGACACTCGGCCGCGACAGGCAACGCGAGTGGCAGCGCCTGATCGCACGAGCCGGATTACAGGACCTTCTGCCATCCGATTACACCGAGGCGATCCGACAGGTCACAGTCTTCGGCGATCCGGTCATCACCAGCCCGGCGACATCCGGCCACTGGGATCATCGGCGGACTCGATGGACGGAGTAGCCGCAGACCTTGGGCCGGTTGCAGTTCCGGATGCAGTTCACGCTCGCCCAGCGCTGTTCACCGATGTCCAAGGGTGGTCCTGACCAGCACCGATTGACGGCCTTGGACACGAGTGAATGGCGGATTCCGAGCTCTTAATCCGCGGGTTCGGGGTTCAAGTCCCTGGCGGCGCACCCGTTAGCAGGCCTCTGACCTGGCTCGACACGCTGGTATAGAGGTCAAACGTGATCGTCGACGACGAGTGCCGCAGCAAACCCTGAGTGTCCCGCATCGACGCGTCGGCGTCATTTTTTGTGAGTGCGGCGACAAGCCCGCCGATGCGTGACACCCACCTGGAGCGCGGTCAGCCAGTCACCGTCTTGGTCCGCTGGGGAGCGCCTGACGTTGGACGACCAGACTCTTGGCAAGACCAGCTGGCCGAACCAACTTGACGCAAAGACCCTTGCCGCTGGCTGGGACGTTGCGTGACGTCGGTCACGCCCGCGCTCAGGAGCGGCGGTTGGCGCGTGCTGCTTCTGCCGGGTTAGCCAGACTCGGTGCGAAGCTGATCGTTGTGAACGACAGCACGCTCATGACAAGCCCGATCAGCGCTGCAATCTCAAAGATCGGCAGCGCGCCCGACCCAGCGGTGAGCGACGGGCGAAGTCCGTTAGCGACGAAGTCATAGGCGAGCTGGTAGGCGACAATGCCGCCGGCCAGCGCGGCCGAGACGGCCGTGACGTCTTTCTGGCTGAAGCCGATATGGAGCGGCAGGAGCGCGGAGCAACCGACCCCGGCCAGCAGGAACAGGGCGATTCTGGCGAGGATGAACTGGTGAGACCCCACCCCGGCCGCGACAAGCCCGGCCAGCACCAGGATCGGGAGAAGGTAGCCGGCGGCTCGCGCCCGAGCTGACCGCCACCGGTCGACGGCGGCAAGCATGACCCGCCCGGCCGCCAGCGTCGCCCCCCAGAGCGAAGCGAGCGCGACCGATGTGTGGAACCCGGACCCTGAGTGCGCCATCCTTACCGCCGCCGCCAGATGCAGGTGGGCCGCGCTGCTCACCGGGGCTGCCGCCATGAACTGCGACCAGATGACGATTATCGAGGCGCATACGGCATAGAACATGGCGCATACGGCGTAAATGAGGAAACGCACGGCGCACGACCGGGCCTGCCGTGGCGGCGCGAGCGGAGCGCCGGCGTGCGACGGCAGGCGGGCGCTGCAGAGCAGCAGCACCAGCAGGGCCGCTCCTGTGATGACGGCCAGGCTCCACGAGGGAGCGACGTAGGTGAACAGGACGGTGATGCCCGGCGCGGCGATCGCGCCCAGCGCGAGCAGCGCGTTGAGCGCGATCAGCGACCTATCCTCGGCGCCGGCATTAAGGAACCGGGCATATGCCATCAGAACCGGAACTGTCACCCCGAACCCGGCTCCCAGGAACGCGCTGCCGGCCATTACCAGGGGCCAGCCGGCGGGCCCGTCCTTCCCGACGCCGGCGCCTGCAAGGATCAGGGCCACTGCCACCAGGCCCAGCGAGACGCCGACGCGGTAGGCGAATCTGGTCGTGTAGCGGCGTGCGAGCCCGAAGCCGGTGAGCGAGAATACGATTGCCGCTGCCACCTCGGGCAGCACCAGCTCTCCGTACCGCACTTGGGACATGCCGAACTTTCGTTGTGCAGTGAGGATTGCGCTGGCTGACGCAAACGCAACCAGCATGAAGCCCTCGACCAGGGCCGTCAGGCCGACGATGCGGCTTTCCGGTACCGAGGCGATGCACCGCCAGGAGGTCTGAGGCAGGCAACGCGGGGCGCCACGGCCCGGCCGCGGCGCCGGACTCTGGCTGGATCCTCCTAGACCGGTCACTTGGTTCTCTACCGCGAGAGCTGGCTATCCGTATGACTCGTCACCGGCGGATCCCCCTCCATCCGCTGCGACAATGGCCCCAGCCTCCGATCTTGCCGCACGGGTGTGGCGCGCCAGACTCGGGCAGGCCGGCAGACACCCTTCTGTCCGGTTCGTCTTCGCCGGCAGCTGCCTGTTCCCGCCTACCAACAGCCAGGCCTGACCGCCCGTCATAGCCGAGGCAGCAACAAGGTTGTCCGCCCGTTCCGGGGCCTGCGCCGCCCGGCAGCTGTCCCCCGACCGATCCCTCAGCTCGCCCCGAGGATAACGCAAATGGCTGACGACGCGCCGCGGTGGCGGCTGCTCTACACCGGCCGAGGATGATCACCGACCGAGACAAGGTGTTCGCCGGCCCCGAAGTTAGAGGCGGATTCATCGAAATCCGTGGCACGCCGCGATCGCTCTTGGCGGCGCGGGCGCCTTGGTACCGGCTTGGCAGCGAAGTCCTAGCGGATGAGGTGCCGCAGTCGCTCAGCAGTATCCTCGGTCAGGACCGTGCCGTCGTCACGGCGTTCGGCGCGCCATGCGTCACGGTCATGGGTTATTGCACAGCCGGCGGCCCAATGCCACCTGAGCAGTTCTAGCTGGTGACGGTCGCCTAACAGGCCGAGCTGCTCCTGCTGTGGCACCGGCCTGGCCAGTGGCACGCTCGCCAGGGCATCGCCAGGCGGAAAGGCGGCCGTGTCGCGCGCCATCTGCGCGATGACTTCTAGCTGAAGGTCCGAAAGCTTGCGCGCGCGAACACCGTCACCATCCGCGCTTGCGTTCGCGATTTCTGCCGACAGGCGTTCGATTAGTTCTCTGCGGTCCATAGCCCAATCCCGACGCGTGTGTCGTGTGCGCTAGGAACGCCTCACCAAGTCCGGTGAGGACACATCGCTGCCGGGATCTGGAGCAGATCTTTTAGGCTATACGGGGCCGGGGATGGGCGTCACTTGGGGCTGTGACCCGTCCATCCCGGACATAGCCACGAGAGCGCGGTTGGCTTCGACGTGCTCGGCTCGGGGCCAGGCTGCCTGTAATACCTGGGCAATCCGCAGGTAACAGCCGCGCGGTTAGCATCTCGCCCCGTAGTGACTGTGCGGACAGATCCGGAATCGGCCGAAGTAATAGCCGCGATCGACAAGGCGGCGCACGCTGCCTCGGAAGTTCTTGGCCCTAGGTTGCGTCCCAGTTGCCCGTTTCGGAGCTCTGCGCTGGGATCCGGCGGGGACGGTTCAGGCGTGGCAGGTCGGGGAGGATTAGCAAATTCACAACTGGGGGGAGAAGTGATGACCGCACCGCAGATCGACTACGCGGCGGTATACGAGCAGCTCCCGATCCCGGTGCTGCTGCTGACGCCAGAGTTCGCCGTAGCCGATGTGAACCTGGCGTTCCAGCGGACGACGGGCCGCTCCCGCGAGGAACTGCTGGGCCGCATCATCTTCGATGCATTCCCTGAAGATCCAAAGGATCCCGATGCGACTATGGTGCGCGACTCGATCGCCTCCCTGCGCCGCGTCCTGACCACGGGCGAGCCCGATGCCCAGGAGTTCCAGAAGGGCTACGTCGAGGAGCCGGGCAGCCCGGGCCTTTTCGCCAGGCATTACTGGAGCGGGGTGAACGCGCCGGTCTTCGGCCCGGACGGAGGCGTAGTGCTGATCGCGAGCGTGTCGGAGGACGTAACCGACCGCATGAGGAGGTTCATGTCAGCGCTGGCCACGGACGGGGTATACCACCCGCCTGAATAGCGGGCCGGTTACCCGCGCCCGCCCGGCCGCGATTTCTCGTCCCGCGCGCGCTCTTGCCCGCATTATGGCTTTCATGGGTACCCATCAGGACCGTGATCGGACACTCCCGGACGCGCCACCGACGCGCCACCGCGCGACCGGCCTGACCAGGGCAGAGGTCCACCGACGCAGCCTGGGGCGACGCCCACACACCACGCCCCACCAGCCAGGCAGCGGACTCTCGATCCGCGGGTTCGGGGTTCAAGTCCCTGGCGGCGCACCCCTTCTGACCAGCGCAAACACGAGTCTGGTGGCGCCATCAAGCCACCACCGACCTAGACGGCCCCGCTACAAAGCCACACGGTTCAGCGGCGGATCTCCTGGCTGAGCAGTACCGTCCGGCCGCTGGCATCACCCGCGATCAGGTTCAAGTGCCTCCCACTCCGCCCGGCGCAGCCTCGCGGTTGCCCGCCTTCTGGGCTGCCGCCAGTTGCGCGTCTCTGCAAAGCTGCCGGGTCCCGACCAAAGGTGCATTATGCTCATCCCGGCCACGTATCTGCCGCTGGATGCACGACAGCCTGAGGCGGCCGCTACTGGAAATGTTTCACCGATCGGAGATAGCGGTGCCCTCCCTTGCCCCAGTCGCGGAGGAAGCCCCGCAGGCTGGAGACCAGCGCACCCGCGCTGGGACGGCAGCGCAGTGGCTGATCTTGTCCTGTTACCTGCTGGGCGCTGTGGCCTTGACATGGAGGCTCTGGGCTGACCCGGCAAGCCGCGTGCCGTTGAGAGATCCCGGTGACGTCGACCAGTTTGCCTGGTTCCTGCGCTACAGCGCGACCGCGATTTCGCACGGAAGGCTTCCGGCGCTCCTGACGACAGCGATGAATGCTCCGCAGGGCATCAACCTGATGCGGAATACGTCGGGCTTGCTTCTGGGGATCCTGCTGACCCCGCTCACGCTGCTGGCTGGTCCACAAGTCAGTTTCACGCTGATCCTGACACTGGGCCTTGCAGGCTCTGCGGCCAGCTTCTTCCTGGTCCTGCGCCGCTGGGGGGCCAGCGTCAGCGGGGCAGCGCTCGGCGGCGCGATGTTCGGGTTCTCGCCGTTTATGGTTTACTCAGGCGTCCATCCGCAGGTCGTATTCATTGTGCTGCCGCCATTGATCATCGACGCGCTGCTGCGGATCATCACCGGCCGCGGCAGCGCCGTGCGCACGGGCATCTGGCTCGGCCTGCTGGCGTCAGCCCAGTTGTTCATCGGCGCAGAGATGTTGCTCTTCACCGTCATCGCGGGAGGGGTGCTGACGGTGGTTCTGGCGGCCAACTGGCCGCGAACGGCGCTCGACCGCGCCGCCGCGGCAGCGCCCGGCCTTGCCATCGGATCCGGAGTCGCGCTACTGATCTGCGGCCGCGCGCTGTGGGTGCAATTCCACGACAGGATCATCCCCGGCAGCCGGACGTCCGCCACCCACTTGGCCTCCCATGTCATCGGTATCAAGAGCGATATCTCACCCGTCGCCGCCAGGACAAGCGCGGTTGTCTCCCATGCGACAGCCAGCGCAGGCTCCACCCCATCCGCCGCGCTTTACCACGAACCTCTCGCGTACCTGACCGGAGACCATCCGATCGAACTTGTTCACCAGCTGCAGTGGCCGCTATTGATCGTGCTGATTGCCGCCGCGATCTTGTTCTGGCGGAATCCGAAGGTCCGCATCGCTGCCGTGGTATTCGCGGTGCTGAGCCTGCTGGCCCTCGGCGGCCGCAATCAGACCATCGGCGGGCTGCCCTTCCGGGAAGCCTGGCATCCCTGGTACTGGCTGCAAGGGCTGTCGGTTCTCAACACCGCGCTGGTGGGACGGATGGCCATCGTGGCAGACGGAGCAGCGGGCGCACTGCTCGCGTTCTGCCTCGACCAGGCGCGATCACTGGTCCCAGCCGCCAGGAACTGGCGGGGCGCAGGCGCGGCCATGGCAGCGGTAGCACTATTGCTGATGCTGCCGATCGCGCCACGGCCCTACCCGGTCACTAACGCCGCGCCGCTCCCGGCCGGCTGGCAGGCGGCTTTCGCCAGGCTGCGCCTACCGGCGGATGCCCGCGTGCTCATCGCTCCTTTCCCTTACGGCCGCATTCCTCAGCCTTTGCGCTGGCAGGCAGACACGGGCGAGCCTGGCTCGATGATCGGCGGAGATTTCATCGGATTCAGCCGGAAAGGGAACCTGCAGAGGGCGGGGCGGTCTGCGTGGGACGCGACCGCCAGGTACATAGATGAACTATGGACCGGTGCCCCAGTAACCGTTGTCCCTTCGCCTCAGCAGATCCGCGCCGACCTTGCGCTCTGGCGGCCCGCTGCCGTCGTCGCTGTCACAGGCCAAGATTCACCCCTCGGGCGCTTCCTGATCGGAATATTCGGCCGCCCCGCCTACCAGATCGGCAGCGTGCTCGCCTGGCGGCTTCACCCGGCCGTGGAAGCGAGCACGGACAGCGCAAGACTGTCCTGATCCAGGGTGGCAAGTTTCGTCGTGTCAGCTGGCCGCCTTAGTGAGCTCATCGAGCATGTCGTCGAGCTTTCCAAGCCCGACCGACAGATGACCCTCACCAGCTTCGAGGTGGGCCGATGCCTTCGGGACGCGCGACGCCAGCCAGTGGCCGTGCGCGAACGGAACCATGAGATCGGCGCCGCCCTGCCAGATCATGGTCGGCAGTGAGATCTCGGCCAGGCTGAAACCCCACGGCTTGGCGAACGCCAGGTCGTCATCGAGCCAGCCATCGACGCCTGTCCGCATCGCCTCGCGGAACCCAGCGGCTATGTCCTCGCCGAACTCGCCGGTCAATGCCGCCCGGTCAACGTCGGGCAGCAGGGACTGCATCGAGGCGGCGATGTCGGCCGCGCGGATGTTCTGCAGCACGTTGCCCTGGGGAAGCAGGTACGGCCGCAGCTGATCTTCGCCTTGAACAGCCGCGGAGAACTCCATCACGTTGTCCTCGCCCATGCCTGCCATCCAGTCGAGGCCGTCAGCCTCGTACGGAGCAACTCCAGCGACGACGAGCACCGCGGCGGCGGAGGCGAGCCGGGCGCCGCACGCCAGGGCGTGCGGACCGCCGCCGGACCAACCCATCGTCAGGCAGCGCCCAGCGCCCAGCGCAGCCAGCACCGTCTCGGTGTCGGCCACGACATCTGCGACGCAGCGGCCGGGCTGGCGGGTCGAGCGCCCGTATCCCGGCCGCGAGGTAGTAACGAGGCGAAGGCCCCGGGCATGTACTGCACGCTCGAGCGCGCGTAGCGGTGTCGCTGCGCCGGGCGTCCCGTGGTGGAAGACCAGCGGTAGCCCGTCAGCGGGGCCGCTCACCCGCATGTCGAGCAGGCGGCCATCCGGCAACTGAAGTTGGTCAGACGCGTCCATCCAGCCATCCTGGCATCCGCCGAGATCTCGGCCGGGTGTGGCGGGACACAAGCTGGGGCGTTAGCTCTGCCGTCATGTCGCCTGTCGGCTGGCTTCCGCGGACCTGTGCAGCGGCCGGCGCCAGAAGAATGTGTGGTAGCCGGTCTCACCCCTGTGGGCGAAATCGACGGTCAGAAGGTCCCAGCCGTCGCGCGCCATCCTGTTCATGTGGAGCGTAAGGGATTCGGGATTGTGCGCGCTCTGGGTGCAGAAGTACTCCATCTCCGCCATGTTCCGAGGGTAACCCGCCCTCAACCGATCACCGTCGCCCCGACTGCGGACGAGGGGTGCCCACGGCGGCGCTTACTCGAAACGCACGTTCGCGGGCCCGGTGATGCGGCCCAGCAGCGGCAGCGAGGCGAGTATCACTAGCAGAGAGGCAACCAGGCCGATCCCCATCGCGAGGAAGTAGGCGGGCTGAGTTGCGGAGCACTTTCCGCGCGGGCCGCTCGGCGCGCACAATAGTGCCGTGACTGACGGACAGCAATTAGCGGAACCATGCCCGCAGTGCGGCAGCCCTTCCGCAGTGCACTCGATCGGCGAGCTTGCCGCGTTAGCGCAGGCTCAGCTGAACCAGGCGGGCGGAGCCCTCGGCCCCGCGAGCCCGCAGCAGGGCTGGCAGGCCGAGCCGGCAGCCGGGCCGCAGCCAGGATGGGCGCAGGAACCACAGGCAGGCCCGCCCCAAGGTAGCTGGCTGGGCCGCGGCCGCGACTACTACGGCCCTTCTGTCGGCGACGGGATCGGTGACGCCATCGCCGACGCCGCGCTCGGTGCCGTCGGCGGTTTCGTCGGCCGGGCGATCGGCCGCCGGGTGCAAAAGGCAATGACCGAGCGGGTCATGCCGAATCTCGCGGCCAACCGGGAGACCATGCTCCGGCAGCAGATCGAGACCGCCCAGCGGCATCCCGACTTGCGCGCCTGCCTGACCGACAAGGTGATCTTCCTGGCTGGCGGCGGCAGCGTGCTGCCGATGCCCAACCTCATGACCGTCACTGCCGATCAGGCCGACGCTCTGGTCGCACAGCTCAGGAACGGCTGAGCGGCCCGGCGGGATGAGCGGCCCGGCGGGATGAGCGAGATGAGAATCTCCTACTGGCCGGCGGACACGTCGCAGCCGGTACTGGAGACGACCGTGGGCGGCGTCCTGCGCACGGCCGCCGCGACGGCACCTGACCGGCTGGCGATGGTCGGTGGCGTGCCTGAACCCGCCGATCGCAGGCGCTGGAGCTACGCCGAGCTCCTCGCCGAGGCTGAGCAGGCTGCGCGCGCGCTCATGGCCCGCTTCACGCCGGGAGAGCGGGTCGCAGCCTGGGCGCCGAATCTGCCCGAGTGGGTCATCCTCGAGTACGCTGCCGCGCTTGCCGGGCTCGTCCTCGTCACGGTCAACCCGGCGCTCCGCCCGGCGGAACTCGCCTACGTGCTCCGGCAGTCCGGCGCTGCCGGGATCTTCCTGGTGCCGGAGTACCGCAGCCCGATGGCCAAGTTCCTGGAGGAGGTCCGGCCGGACCTGCCGGCGCTACGCGAAGCTCTCTTCTTTACCGAGTGGGCCGAGTTCCTCGCGACCGCGCCGTCGGCAGGCTCGGCTCGGCTGCCTGAGGTGCACGCCGACGACATCGCGCAGATCCAGTACACCTCGGGCACGACCGGCTTCCCCAAGGGTGCCGAGCTGCATCATCGCGGCCTGACCAACAATGCCCGGTTCTACACCGGGCGTCTCGGGCTGCAGCCGGGCGAGACATACGTCAATCCGATGCCGCTGTTCCACACGGCCGGCTGCGCGATGGGCGTGCTCGGCGCATGCCAGAGCCTGGCTGTGCACGTGCCCGTGCTTGCGTTCGACCCGGCGCTCGCGCTGGAACTCCTTGAGACCGAGCGCGCCGAGGTCTTCGGCGGCGTGCCGACAATGATGATCGCGATGCTCGAGCATCCAGACATGACCAAGCGGGACCTGTCCTCGCTGCGCGTAGCTGTGTCGGGCGGCTCGCCCGTGCCGCCTGGCCTGGTCCGCCGGGTGGAGGAGCGCCTCGGCGTGCGGTTCAGCATCGTGTTCGGCACGACTGAGTGCTCGCCGCTGGTGACGCAGGTGCGGCCGGACGCGCCGCCGGACCGCCGGGCTGAGACGCTCGGCACTCCCCTGCCCCAGACCGAGATCAAGGTGGCAGACGTCGTCACCGGTGAACCTGTCCCGCCGGGCGACGTTGGCGAGCTGTGTGCTCGCGGTTACCTGGTCATGCGCGGCTACCACGATGCGCTCGAGGCTACCGCGCACGCGATCGATGCCGATGGCTGGTACCACACCGGCGACCTGGGCTCCATGGATGCCGACGGATACCTGCGGATCGAGGGCCGTGTCAAGGACATGATCATCCGTGGCGGCGAGAACATCTACCCGCGCGAGATCGAGGACGTCATGTTCGCGCACCCTGCGGTCGGTGAGGTGGCCGTAGTCGGCGTTCCGGACGACAGGTGGGGCGAGGTCGTCGTCGCCTATGTCCGCGTGGTGCCCGGCAAGGCCGAGCCGAGCGCAGACGACCTTCGTGCCTACTGCCGGGAACGGCTCGCGCCGTATAAGACCCCGTTGCACTGGGTGTTCGTCGAGGAGTTCCCGCTCACGCCATCCGGCAAGATCCAGAAGTTCAAGCTGCGGGAGAACTTCGCCAGCTCGGCACAGTCTCCCGTCGCAGCCGACTAAACCCATATAGCAGCCCGGAACGGGGCCGTCGTGGCTGGCTGCACACGACTGGCCCGCTGCTGCGCCAGCTACTTTGACCGCTCGCGTCTTGCTGCCGTGGGGCGTGCCGCCCTGGTCGCCTGGATGCAGACGCACTTCCGAACCAGGGTATTATATGACCGTTTGACCCGTTACTCGCAATATATGTCTGGTTGGCCAGGCCTTGGAGGACCTATGTTGGGTGCCGCACGCACGGCAGCCCTAGCCGTCCTCGGCGCCATCACGGCGGGCGCCGCTGCGATCGCAATCTCGGCCGGCCAAGCAAGCGCGTCGCCCCAGGACAATCCTTCCCCGCCGGTCTCGTCGGCCGCTCCATCGCCGTCCGCCAGCCCCAGCACGACGCCAAGCACCGGCCCGTCACCTGCGCCGTCAGGCACGTCGATTGCGTCTTCGTCGCCGACGCCATCAACGACGCCGACCGCAACGCCGTCGCCGACGCCATCGGCACCCAGGAAGGCTCCAGCACCGACGCCATCGGCAACCAGGAGCACCGACCCCGCGCCCAAAAAGCCCACCAGGCCGCCCGGCAAGGCTCCAAGCCGGCCGAGCCCGACTGCTACGTCCGCGGTGCCGTGGATACCGACGCGTGAACCGCAGCTGGCCGGCGTGCGTGCCCCGTCCAGGCACGCGGCTGCCGGTCGACACCCTCAGGCCGCCCCGTCAGCCAGGCCGACAGCTGCCAGCGAACCGGAACTAGTTGATCCGCCGCTGCGCAAGGTTGCGAGCACCGTGCACGCGACCGCAGGCATAGGTCCCTCGTCTGGCACCTTTGCCGCCATCCTTGCCGCGCTCGGTGCACTGGCTGGCTGCTCGTTCGCGCTGGTCCGGCGCCAGCGCGCTCACCCGCGGCCAGTGCCGAGGCATGCGCGCCCTGCTCCAAGGCGACGCTCGTTCTGGTCGACCGGGAAGTAGCCAGATCATCAAGATCGGCCACTCCGGCGATCCGGGGACGCAAACTCCGGTCCTGCGGGCCGAGCCGGTGACAGATGTTCCGAGCTCATCTTGCCGGGCGCGGCGGCAGGGAGCACGCGGCCAGCAGGTACGCCCGGAGATTCAGGGCTCATCCACCGCCTGAGAACCTGCCTGGCACCCGGCCAGGCCAAGGCAACTGTGGTCCTTGTTCACGGCGCGTGGTCGGATGCCTCTAGCTGGCGTCGTGAGGTCGCGACGCTGCAAGCGGCAGGCTACGACGCGCGGGCAATCGCTAACCCGCTGCAAGGCCTGACCACCGATGCGAACTATGTCGCCGATAACCTCCGCACACTTCATGGCCCGGTCGTGCTGGTCGGGCATTCATATGGCGGAGCCGTCATCACCAACGCAGCGGCCGGACTCGCCAGCCTCAAGGCACTGGTCTACGTCGATGCGGGGGCTCCGGCGCCTGGCCGGACCACCGGCCAGCTCTCCGGAGCAGGGTCCATCGTCAACAGGATAAAGCCGTCCCAGTTGTTCTTCACGACTACCTATCCCGGTGCTCCGGGCGGGGTCCGAGCTGTACCTAAGGGAGAACATCCTCCTCAGGCACTTCGCCAGCGACCTCCCCCGGGGTCAGGCCCGATTACTCTGGGCCTCTCAGCGAGGCGCCGCCATGGCCGCACTCACGACGCCCTCAACGCACGCAGCCTGGAAGACGATCCCGTCGTGGTACTTCATCAGCACCGGCGATCTGCTCGGTGCACTGAGGAGCGGGAGCGGCAGCTCATCACACCATCATGAACAGCATGTAGCCCATGGCGAGGCTCATCGCGATCTTCGAGAAAGCGGCAGCCCGCGGGGCCATTACCGCGCTGCCAGTCCCCGCTTGGGACCTGGTCGTGAGGCCATCAGCTGTCCACATGATGTAGCCCAGCATGAACAGGGCCAGGACGACTGCGACGGCTGGGTTCGCGGCCGCCGTGGTGCCGCTCATCCCGGGCATCGTCACGCCCGGACGAGAGCCGCCGGGCACGAGCATGTAGATCATGGCAGCGCACTCGACGAGGTGCGGCGCTGGATGGGAACACCGCCAGCTGCCGGGACCAGGTCGCCGCCCGCCTGCGTACTGCCTTCGGGTACGGGCGGCGATTGCCCGCCAGGCGAACCAGGCCGCTGCCGCCGCGAATACGGCGCGCCACACAACGCCGGGAACCGGGCTGATCTGGGGCTCAAGCATCCCAGCCATGGAAACGCCCATCAGCACATGAAGGGAGTCAGCCTCCGGTTCTGCAGGCCGGCCGCGCCATCGCCAGACCGCGATGCGGACTGCGCTGCCGGCGGCTATTAGCAGCATGGCCGAACAGAGCGTGGCAGCCAGCCAGGCGGGCTCGGTCATCTCCCGCTCCCTCGGAACGCGGTGAGTGGCGAAATAGCCGTGAACACCATGACGCTGAAACGGTAATCGTCTGAGGTAATTGTTGCAACCAGTCGCACCCAACAAGCAGCAAATAATGCGCAGAGTCGCCTCGTGCTCAAACCCGTCAGGGGTATCTCCCGAACCCCGCCCAGGTATTCGGCCTACCGTCCGGGGGTATTTCGAGTACCTCATCTTACCTGGTGAGGGTATCCAAGAAACCCTGTACGGGTATCCGAATGCGCAATGGCTCGCTGTTAATTCACGGGTTGCGTTGCCACACGATTTACCGGCTGTGTAAATTCCTGGGAGCGGCGCTCGCCCCGTGTCCTTCATGCCATCACAGGCAACAGGGAATACAAGGCAGCTGGCTGCCGGGCTCGAAGGCAGGCTGACTACAAGGTGATCAGTATGAACCGCACGGCACCGCCACTGGAATTGAGCGAAGTCCAGCTCGTGATCCGCGGCATGACATGTGCGGCCTGCGCAGCGCGCGTGCAGCGGAAGCTGGATGAGATTCCGGGCGTCACGGCGGTCGTGAATCTCGCTAGCGAGAAGGCGATTGTGACCGCGCCACCTGCGCTGCCGGTCCAGCGTCTGATCGAGGCGGTTGAGCAAGCCGGGTATGCGGCTGAGGCACTGCCATCCGGCCCGGGCATATCGGCGCCCGGAGCCGCGCCCGGAGGTGCTGAGGCCGACCGGGTCACCTACCTGCGCCGCCGGCTCATCGTGGCTCTGGTGTTCTTCGTGCCGCTGAGCGACCTGTCAGTGCAGCTGTCGCTGTTCCCCTCGTTCCGGTTCCCTGGCTGGCAGTGGGTGCTGGCAGCGCTGGCCGTGCCGGTCGCAGGGTGGGCCGCGTGGCCGTTCCATGCCGCAGCACTGCGTGCTGCCAGGCACGGCACCACGTCCATGGACACGCTGGTCTCCCTCGGAATCGTCGCCGCGTGCGGGTGGTCGGCCTACGCGATGTTCGTCCTGGACACCGAGCCGACCCGGATCAGCCCGCTGCAGCTGCTTATTCACGCCTCCGGCGGCGGGATCTACCTGGAGGTAGCCGCGTCGGTGACCACGTTCCTGCTCGCAGGCCGCTGGTATGAGGCGCGCGCCCGCCGCGACGCCGGCGATGCGATGCGGAAGCTGGCCGGAGCCGGCGCGAAAGAGGCGTGCATGCTAGCCCCGGACGGCACCGAGCGCAGCGTCCCCATCGCGGACCTGCGCGCGGGGAGCCGGTTCGTGGTCCGGCCGGGCCAGGCGATCGCCGCTGACGGTGTCGTCGAGTTCGGCGAATCGGCGGTCGACACGAGCATGATGACGGGCGAGTCAGTGCCAGCCGACATCGCTACCGGCGACGCGGTCAGCGCCGGTACCGTGGTCGTCGCTGGCCGGCTGGTGGTCCGGGCAACGCGCACCGGCGCCGACACGCAGCTGGCGCGCCTGATCGCGCTGGTCGATCACGCACAGGCAGACAAGTCGGCCGTGCAGCGGCTGGCGGACCGGATTTGCGGGTTCTTCGTTCCTGCCGTGCTCGGCGCCGCAGCACTGACCTTGGTTGGCTGGCTAGTTGCGGGCGCTACCACCGAACACGCGGTCAGCGCAAGTCTGGCAGTGCTGATCATCGCCTGCCCCTGTGCGCTCGGCCTGGCGACTCCTGCTGCGCTGGTAGTGGCCTGCGGGCGCGGCGCCGACCTCGGCATCTTCATCAAGGGATATCAGGCGCTTGAGTCCTCCCGCAGCGTCGACACCGTCCTGCTGGACAAGACCGGCACCATCACGGCCGGAGCCATGACGGTAGTAGCCGTGCGGCTCGCGCCAGGCTGCGGTCGGGCCGAACTGCTGCGGTACCTGGGGGCCGTCGAGGACCCATCTGGGCATCCTGTCGCCGCGGCGATCAGCTCGCTTGCTCGCACGGAGCTGGGCGAGCTGCCGCCGGCCCATGGTTTCGCGGCAGTGCCGGGGCTTGGTGTGCGGGGGACCGTCGACGGCACCGAGGTGATCGCCGGACAGGCGCAGCTGCTGCACCAGCATGGCCTGCCGGTACCTGACGCCCTGGCCAGCCAGTGCACCAACTGGCAGGCGGCTGGCCGTACTGTCGTTGTGGCTGGCTGGGCCGGGCAGGTGCGCGGCGCGGTGGCGATCGCGGACACGCTCAAGGCCTCCGCGCCGGCGGCCATCGCAGGGCTGCACCGACTCGGACTGCGCACCGTGCTTGTTACTGGCGATTCCCAGCTTGTGGCCGAAGCAATCGCGGCTGAAGCAGGCATCGACGAGGTTATCGCCGGAGCGCTTCCTGCCGACAAGGGCGCCGTGGTCCGTTCGCTGCAGGCGCAGGGCCGCCGGGTAGCGATGGCTGGCGACGGCATCAACGACGGTCCGGCGCTTGCCTCCGCTGACCTTAGCCTCGCTCTGGGCTCGGGCACCGACGTCGCGATCAGCGCGGCGGACCTCATCCTGCTGCGCGACGACCTCATCGTGCTGCCGCAGGCGATCAGCCTGGCCCGCAGCACGCTGAGCGTGATCCGGCGCAACCTGGCGTGGGCATTCGGCTACAACATCGCCGCGATTCCCCTCGCAGCTGCCGGATTCCTCAACCCGCTGATCGCCGGCGCGGCGATGGCCGGATCGTCAGTCTTCGTGGTCGCCAGCAGCCTCCGGTTGCGACGGTTCGGCACCGGCAACTGGGAGAGCCGAGAACGGCCGGGCCACCTGCAGCCGCGTGCTCGGCGCATTGGACACCGGCCAGCGCCGGCACCGTCGGCACTGCCGCAGCCAGCAGAGGAGGGCAGCTCGTGCCGGGGATGAAGACGGGCCTGAATATCAGCGACCCGACAGTTGTCGCAGCGTTCAAGTCCGCGTTGCTGCACCAGGGATTTATTGCCCTGCTGATCTTCTTCGTTGTCGGGATCGTGTGGCTGAGCCTGCGTGCCTGGCTGCCGAACCGGGGGTCCCCGAGCGCCACCACGACTGTCGCGCCTGAGCCTTCCTGGCGGAAGTTGCTTCGGTATGGCTTTGGCCTGATCTGGGTCTTCGACGGTATCTTGCAGGCCCAGCCGAAGATGGCGGTCGGCTTGCCTTCCCAGGTGATCGAGCCAACTGCCGCTAGCTCACCGCACTGGGTGCAGGTCGTGGTGAACTGGGCTGGCACATCCTGGTCATATCACCCGATGCAGGCCGGCGCCGCGGCAGTGTGGATCCAAGTCGGTATCGGCGTCTGGCTGCTCGCCGCGGCCCGCGGATCGCTGTCGCGGCTGGCCGGCCTCGTCAGCGTCGGCTGGGGCCTGGTCGTCTGGGTATTCGGCGAGTCCTTCGGCGGCATTTTTGCTCCCGGACTGACCTGGCTGTTCGGCGCTCCCGGCGCGGCGGTCATCTACTGCGCGGCCGGGGCGCTGGTCGCGCTGCCTGAGCGGTCATGGCGCTCCCGGCTACCAGGACAGCTGACGATGGCGGGCCTCGGCGCGTTCCTCCTCGGCATGGCGGTCCTGCAGGCCTGGCCGGGGCGCGGCTTCTGGCAGGGCACGGTGGCCGGGCAGCCCGGTTCCCTGGCCAGCATGACCGCCTCAATGGCTCCCACTCCGCAGCCGCACGTGCTGAGCTCGTGGATCGGCACCTTTACCGCCTTCGACGAAGCGCACGGATTCGCTGTCAACTTGTTCGCCGTCATCGCACTCGCCGTGACGGGCGCGTTGTTCGTCACCTGCCGTGCTCGGCTGATCAGGCCCGCGCTGGCCGCCTTCATCGTTCTCTGCATTGCGGACTGGGTCCTGATCGAGGACTTCGGCTTCTTTGGCGGCCTCGGCACCGACCCCAACAGCATGATCCCCTTCGCCTTGCTCGCAACCGCCGGCTACCTCGCAGTCGCCAGCGCGCCCGCGCCAACCGGGGCCGCTGTCGCTTCGGGTGCGGATATCGCCGACGCGCAGGCCGGCAGCAGATGGCAGCGGCTGCGGGCGGCGGCTAGCCCGCAGGCGATCGCGTCGGCGAGCATCGGGTCGGTCGCGGGAGTGGGCGCAATCGGGCTGATTATTCTGGGCGCCGCGCCGATGGCCGCAGCTCAGGCCAACCCAGTCGCCGACACCATCCTGGCTCAGGCCATCGACGGATCCGCCGCGCCGCTGAACTATCGCGCACCAGAGTTCACCCTGACCGATCAGAGCGGCCGCACGGTCACGCTGGCCAGCCTGCGCGGCAAGGTGGTCTTGCTGACCTTCCTCGACCCGGTGTGCACCAGCTCCTGCCCGCTGGAGGCGCAGGAGTTCCGCGAAGCCGGCCAGCTGCTGGGCGATGCCGACCGGAAGGTCGAGCTGGTGGCCATTGTCGCCAACCCAGTGGACTACCAGATCGGCTACACGAAGGCGTTCGACCGGCAGGAAGGCCTCGCCGATGTGCCGAACTGGAAGTACCTGACCGGCAGCCTCACGCAGCTGCAGGCAGTATGGCGCCGCTATGGCATCGCCGCAGACATCGAGCCAGCCGGCGCCATGATCGGGCACAGCGAGGTCGCTTTCGCCATTGACCGGGCCGGCCAGGTACGCCGAGAGCTGAATTTCGACCCCGGTCCCGGCACTGCCGCGACCAAGTCGTCGTTCGCAGCCGAGCTCACCGACGTGGCCCGCCAGCTTCTGGGCCCGTCATGAACCGCCGGGTCCCCTGCATCGCAACCGCGGCATGCCTGGCAGCGCTGCTGCTAGCGGCAGCGGCCGGCTGCGGCACGGCCGCGCCAGCGCGGCCAGCGAGCGCCGCAATGTCGGTACCCGCGGTGCCGTTGGATACCTCGACGGTTACCACCGCAGGCACGTGGGCGACAGTGGTGATGGGCGGCTCCGCGGCTCAGTACAACAACTTCTGGCAGCTGTTCATCCGACCGGCCGGCAGCTCCCGGTGGAAGCTCGTAACCCCTCCGGGCACCGCTGACAACGGCGGCCTGGTGCTGGCCGACGGCACAGGCCAGGCGCTTTTCACGGCTTTCCTGCCGAGCCAGGACCTGACCTATACACCGCTGACCCAGACCGGCGACCTCGGCCACACCTGGTCGGCGCTCAGCCCGCTCGACGCCGCACTTGCCGCCACGCCGGACTCGCTCGCGGCCCAGCCGGGCACCGATAGGCTGCTCGCCCTTCTCAGCAGCGGCACCGCCGAGCAGGCCGCTGCGAGCGGCGCAAGCTGGACGACACTTGTTACTGCGCGCACACTCGGGGACTCGCGAGCCGGCAAGTCATGCGGCCTGCGAGCGCTCACCGCCGTTGGATACACCGCAGCAGGCACGCCCCTGCTAGCTGGCACGTGCACCCGGCCCGGCGCCGTCGGCATCTTCGCCCCGGCCGGCCGCGGATGGCAGACCGCAGGACCCGCCCTGCCGCCATCGCTGGGTCAGCAGACGATCGCAGTGCTACGTCTTAGCACCAAAGGCGACCAGACATCGGCGCTCCTGGCAGCGGGTACCGGGCTGCACACTTCGCTGCTGGCTGCATGGTCTGCCGGGCGTAGCGCCAACTGGACTATCTCGCCGCCGCTCACCATCGGCAGCCACGCTGTCGCCGCCGCATCGTTCGGGCCGGGCAAGACAGCTGCCGTGATCACAGCCGGCGGCCAGGGAGCCATGCTCGCGGCCGGGCGATGGCAGCTTCTGCCCGCCCTGCCCTCGGGCACCGCGGCGCTCGCTCCCGCTGCCGATGGCGCTGTCGACGCGCTCGCCGTGCGTGGCGGAATGCTGACCGTCTGGCAGCTAGCCAGCCCGACGGCCAGCTGGGCGAGCGAGCAGACCATATCCGTTCCGATCGAGTACGGCTCATCCGGCTGAGGCAAGTCGATGTTCCTCAACCCGGCTCGCAGTTTGGTGGCTCAAGGCCTTGACTAGCGCCCTGGCAGGTTCATACTCCGGCTGAAGCCAGATTTCTGCCAGCAGGCGAAGGGGGTGGCGCTATGGCTCTCAGCTGGGCGCTGGTGCAACAAGGGGACGCCGGCGAAAACGTGCGCAGCGTGCAGTACCTACTCAACGCGCACGGTTTCAGCCTGACAGTGGACGGCATCTTCGGGCCGAATACCAACGAGGCCGTCCGGACCTTCCAGTCCGACCACCACCTGACGGTCGACGGCAAAGTCGGCGACCAGACGTGGCCCGTCCTCATCATCGAGGTCCAGAACGGCAGCACGGGAGACGCCGTGAGTGCGGTCCAGAGCCAGATCCACTCCCGCAGCGGGTGGCTGACGATCGACGGCATCTTCGGCCCGCAGACCGAAAGCGCAGTGAAGAACTTCCAGGAGGACACCGGGCTGAGCGTGGACGGGATCGTCGGCCCGTTGACCTGGAACTATCTCATCGGCCCGTACTTGCGCGCGGATAACGGCCCGGCTGCTGCCGACATCGTGTACCAAGCCTGGGCCGGGAACGACCAGGCTGGGGCGGCGACCGAGGCAACGCCAGCCGCTGTCAGCGCGCTGTTCGCCCATACCTGGCGTGAGTCAGACGGCTGGGAGTTTGACCAGTGCGGCGTCGCTGCGGGCACGTTCTACTGCACCTGGAAGCGCACCGGTCAGGAACTCGTGCTGAGCGGCAACGACAGCACCGGCGCGCCCTTCTACTTCGTGCACACGGTGAGCTTCCAGGCCTGAGAGCGGTCGGTCAACCCGCCAGGCGCGGCCACGCTTACTACAGGTTGCTGAGGACGGCGATCTGGCAGAGCTCGGGCAGCTTGTCCTGCGCGGCGCGCGCTGCGATCCGCACCCCGATCCAGGCCAGCGCCAGACCGTAGGCGCCTGCGCATACCAAGAGCACCGGTGTCCTGACCGCCGCCGGATCCCCGCTCGTCAGGGCTCCGGCGACGATAACCGGCGAGGCCAGCGCCGCCACGCCGACCAGGCTGGAGATAACGCCGCCGAACGCGCGCGCCTGATAGCCCTGGGCCGCCTGGCGCATCGGACTCCCGGTTCGCTTGACCATCGGGTAGGGAAGCACGACGGTCAGGATGTTGCTGAGACCCAGGGCCGCGCCGAGGCCGGCCAGTGCCACCGCCGTGGCCACGACTCCCTCGCTCGGCTGGCGCACCGCGGCCGCAAGCCCGAAGCAGATGGCGGTGAGCAGTGGCACCCCGACCAGGCTGAGCGCCAGATTCTGACCTGAGAAGTACGCCCGCAATGACCGGCGGTCAGTCAGCGCCAGTGCCTCGATGACGAACGGCGACCCCGTCATGCCGACCGAGTCGGCATGGAAGAACCCGACGAACCCGGCGCCGAAGATGGCGCTCGCGATCACTATCTGCGGATGGGCCTGGCGGCCCACGATGGAGCTGACCGACACGACAACCATGATGACCGCGGTCATCACCCAGTAGATGAGCGATGTGGGCTCGCGGCGCTGGTAGATCCAGAACCGGGCCGCCACGGTGCCTCGCAGGCCATACCGGGCAAGCGGCAGCGCAGCGGCCCGCACCTGCGATGCCTGGGTGGACGTGTCGACGGTGACCAGGGCGCGACTGAGCGCGCGTATCCACAGCCAGCCGAGCGCGATGATGATGGCGGCCAGCAGTGCCAGGCGCGTCAGAGCGGCGCCGAACCGCCCGCTCGAGGCGTCCTGGATCGCGTGCGCGGCCAGGCCCGGCGGGAGCCAGCGCAGCCATGAGTCGATGCCGGTGAAGCTTGCTGCCGTGATCTTGCCCTCGGCAGCCACCCTCGGGATCACCTGGATGAAGAACTCATACAAAGCGAAGATCGGTATGACCAAGAACGCAGCGAGGTCCTTGCCTTTGCGTGAGCGCAGCAGCCTCGCCATGCTGGTGGTCACGAACCGGGCAAGCGTCATGCAGAACAGCACCTGGAGCACTACGGCGACGACGGCAACGAGCAGGCCGAGTCCGCCGCGCGCTAGCCCGACGGTCACCCCGAGCAGGCCGACCACGTTGGCCAGCGGCCAGGCTCCGGCCGCCGACGCGGCCAGCAGGCCCACGACGAGCGGGCGGGTGCGGAGCGGGTAGAGCGCCAGCGTGGCAGGGTCGAGGGTGCCATCGAGGCCGAAGGCCAGGATCGGCAAGATCAGCCAGGCGAAAGCGACGACCGTGAACATGACCGTCGTCAGATCTACGGACGCGCTGCTGCCGCGGATCAGCGCCAGGGCTATGAAGGCACCGATCGCGAACAGGCAGGCGAAGATCGTGCTGAGGATGAAGGAAACCTTGGCGCCCGTGGACGACCGCAGCGCGTTGCGCAGCAGGCGCAGCTTCAGCTGGACGAGGAGCCAAGCCATGACAACCCCTCCTCCTCGGTGGCTCGCGAACCGACCAGGTCGACGAACGCCTGCTGCAGTGTCTTGCCGCCGCGCACTTCCTCCGTAGTGCCTGTCTTCACGATCGTGCCCTTGTCAATGATCGAGACGTGATCGCACACCTGCTCGACGAGCTCCATGACATGGCTGGAGAACAGGACTGTCGAGCCAGAGGCGACGAACCGCGTCAGCAGCCGGCGGATCATGTCGGCGGAGATCGGGTCCACGCCCTCGAGCGGCTCGTCCAGGAACAGCACCGAGGGATTGTGGATCAGGGCACACCCGAGCGTGGCCTTCTTGCGCATGCCCGTCGAGTAATCAGCAACGAGGCGCTTCGCATCTGCCGTCAGGTCAAGCACGTCCAGCAGCTGCGCCGCGCGCGAGCGCGCCTCGGGCACGGGCAGGCCGCGCAGCCGCCCGGCGTACTCCAGCGTCTCCTCCCCGCTCAGGCGCTCGAACAGCCTGGCCTCAGCCGGTACCACCCCGATAACCGCCTTGGCGGCCACCGGGTCCGCCCACACGTCAAGCCCGTTGACCAGGACGCGCCCGGTGTCCGGCCGAAGCAGCCCGGTCATCATCGACAGCGATGTGGTCTTCCCGGCCCCGTTCGGTCCGACAAGTCCTGCCAGCGAGCCGGCGGCAATCTCCAGGTCGATCCCGGCCACCGCTTCCTTCTCGCCAAAGCTCTTGCGCAGCCCGCGTACCTCGATCGCTAGCTCGCCCATTGCCACCTCCTCGACAGCGGGGCCGCTCGCCAGGTTGCACCCCAGCGGCCGGGTCGTCCGCCTATCATAGTGATATCACTTTTCGAGATGTCAAGTGCCAGCCTCTGACAGTGCCCGGAGCGCGCAGGTCGCGACGAGCCGCACGCGCGGGGTCGCCCGTCAACTGGCGTCTGAGCTCGCCGGGACTGACACTGCGATCTCGCCGCCGAGGGCGAAGCCGCCGGACAGCCTCAGGTCATCCCCGCTCCAGAACCGTCCGGCGTCATACCAGCTCGGCCGGCGCGCGCCCGGCAGGAGCCCCATGGCCTGGTAGGTGACCGCCAGCACCTCCGCGCAATAGGCAGTTTCCAGATCGGTGTCCCCCGCCCGGCGCCTGACGGCCGGAACCCGCCCGGACAGCCACCGTGAGGCAAGGCTGGGAACAGACGGGAACGGGGTACCATCCATCCTCGCGATCGTGCGCAGGACGGACTCCTCCATCTCGCGGCTGACCGGCTTGTCGAGCTGCCGCAGCCAGGCCCGCTGGCCGTACTTGTTAGCCCAGATGAGTACCACATCGCGCAGGTCGTGCAACTGGACCCCGCGCTGGCGCTTTCCCGACCAGACGTCGGGCAGCGACCGGCCGAGCTCGGCGTGCCACATCAGCGGCGGCAAATCGTCGATGACGACGGACATGCCGACGTGGTTGACAGGGCTATTGGTTGCGATCCGGATTGCACGGTCAGCGGCCGTGTGCCCGCGAAAGACCCACACGTCCCCGGTGCGCGTGAGATCAGCTGCCTCCGCCAGGGTGACGCTCGCCGCGACCATAGTCGTAGCCTAGGCACGTGCGCTGGTGGAAGATATTGGGCCTAGCCGGCTTTGCCGGCGTCGCGGCGACCGGAGTCGTGATCGCCAGGGCGGAGCGCCAGCGCCGCGCCTACACCCCGGATCAGGTCCGCGACCGGCTGCACGGCAGGCTGGCCGAGTCGCCGGATCCGGCGATATCTCCGGCAGAGATAACACCCTCAATTCCGGCGATATTGGCGAGGAGAGCCAAGCGGCGATCGCAATCCCCGGGAACGAGCTAGGACGGGCGCCGTCCTCTCATTGCCGCTTCCCGGCCTGGTCAGTTTGGGAGTGTGTCAGCATTCAAATGCGTGCCTTTTGCCAGCTGCCGTTATGAAAGCGTTACTCCGTTCCCGAGTTTCGCCAACCGTTAGTCCTGCTAGCGTCTATGTCGGTTTGTCGCGACGGCGGGGCCAACGGGGATGAGGCGAAGATGCACCCACGCATGGCAGGCGGAGCCGGGCGCTCCGCACGGAGGGCGCTGTACCTGGCAGCTGGCGGCGCCGCAATCCCGGCGCTGCTTCTCGGGCAAGCGTCCGTAGCCGTCGCCTCGCCCGCTGGGCACGCGAGTGCCGCTGCGATCGGCGGAGTGCAGGCACTGACCGCTGCGCAGGCCGCGCAGCTGTCGCGGAACGCCAACCAGCACGTGATCGTGATGATGAAGTCCCAGCCGGCCGCTGCCCGCGTTGGCACCAGCGCTCAGCGTGCGCGCACCGCGGGGATACTGGCCAGCCAGGCTCCGCTAATGGCCGAGCTGCACGCAGTGCATGCCGCCGGGGTGCGCAGCTACCAGCTGGTCAACAGCGTGGCCGCCGTCGTGTCCGCAGGAGAAGTAGCGCGCCTGAAGGCCAACCCCGCGGTGAAGGAAGTAATCCCGGATGTGACGATCAAGGGCGCTGTTCCGGACCAGGCGGGCGCCGCCTCCGATACGTCGACCGCTGCGGGCGCGCAGGCCACTTCCCGCTCGCTGAAGGCCAAGGTGATCCCGGGCGCCTGCTCGAGCGGGAAGGCGCAGCTTGACCCCGAAGGCCTCGCCCTGACCGGCACGGACTCCGACAACTCCGGTCAGGCGACCGCACGCTCACTCGGCATCACCGGCACGGGCGTCAAGGTGGCGTGGATCGCAGACGGCCTCGACCCGAACAATGTCAACTTCCTGCGGTCCGGAAGCTCGACGTCGGTGTTCTCGGATTACCAGGACTTCTCCGGTGACGGGCCCGGTCAGGCCACCAGCGGCGACGAGGCGTTCCTGGACGCCAACACGATCGCCGGGCAGGGCGTTCATGTTTACAACGTCCAGAAGTTCTCCGCCCAGGCAGACCCGACAGCGTGCAACATCCGCATCGAGGGTGTGGCGCCCGGCGCGAGCCTGGTCGGGCTCGACGTTTTCAGCGAGAACGCAGACTCGACCGAGTCTGGCTTCCTGCAGGCGATCAATTACGCAGTCGAGACCGACCACGTCAACGTGATCAACGAGTCTTTCGGGAGCAACCCGTTCCCCGACGTGAGCGCCCTCGACGCAACCGTCCAGTTCGATAACGCCGCAGTGGCCGCTGGTGTTGTGGTGACCGTCTCCAGCGGAGATTCAGGCTCGACCAACACCATCGGCTCGCCGGCGACCGATCCCAATGTCATCTCCGTCGGCGCCTCAACGGACTTCCGGTTCTACGCTCAGACCAACTACGCCGCGGCTCGCTACTTCGCGACGAAGGGATGGCTGAACGACAACATCAGCTCGCTGAGTTCTGGTGGCTTCGACGAGGCCGGCGGAACGGTGGACCTCGTCGCTCCCGGCGACCTGAGCTTCGCTTCCTGTGATGCCAGTGCGGAGTTCGCCGGCTGTACAAACTTCAAGGGCCAGAGCTCGAACGTCGAGGAGAGCGGCGGGACCAGCGAGTCATCGCCATTCGTGGCAGGCGCAGCCGCCCTGGTGATCCAGGCGTACCGCAACACTCATGGCGGCGCTACCCCGACTCCGGCCCTGGTCAAGGAGATCCTTCTCAGCACGGCCACCAACCTCGGAGCTCCGGCAACTGAGCAGGGTGCCGGGCTGCTGAACAGCTACAAGGCAGTTCAGCTTGCGGAGTCGATCAGCACGAGTGACGGCTCGCCAGCACCAGTGGGCAGCACGCTGCTGAAGTCCGCGAATCAGCTGAACGCGACAGGAAAGCCTGGGATGCGGGAGCAATGGCCAGTAACGATCACCAACACCGGCGCGCTGAGCCAGGCGGTCACTCTCACCGGGCGGACGTTCGGGCCAGACAAGAACGTGCGGAAGGGCACTGTCAAGCTGACCGACGCTAAAAGCCCGAAGTTCGCCAACTACCAGGGCCTGCGGAACAACTACGGAGTCTTCCACTTCAACATCCCAGCCGGCCAGGACCGCCTCGACGCCTCTCTTGCCTGGCCAGGCAAGCGCTCGTACTGCCTGGACACCGGCTGCAATAGCGGCCTGAATTCCAGGGTCCGGCTGATCCTCATCGACCCACGCGGCCGGCTGGCGGCACACTCGCTCCCGCAGGGACCGGGGAACTTCGGCAGCGCGGACGTGCTGCACCCGGTCAGCGGCAAGTGGACCGGGGTGATCTTCGGTGACGTGGCAGCTGACGGAGGAACGAACGGTACTGTCTCGTGGCGCGTCGCGACCGAGCGGCTCGCCGGGTTCGGCTCTGTCTCGCCGTCCAAGGTGACGCTCGGGCCGGGTCAGAGCCAGACGGTGACGGTGTCAGCTAAGACCCCCGCCTCACCTGGGGACGCATCAGGTTCGATCGTGGTCAGCTCAGGCAACGGCGGCGTCAACGCGATCCCGGTGACGCTGCGCAGCCTGGTGAACGTCGCCCGCAGCGGCGCCTTCCACGGGACGCTCACGGGCGGTAACGGCCGCCCGAACGGAGAGGGCCAGGTCGAGTACTACGAGTTCGCCGTCGGCGCGGGTGTGCACAACATCACGGCCAACGTCTCGCTCTCCAACGACTCGGGCGATCCAGTGGGTGCCTACCTGATCAGCCCAGATGGCGACGCTCTCGGCTACGGCCAGAACTCCGTGGTTAGCGGCGTAAACCCGGCTACCGACGCGATCAAGTTCACGGCCGAGAAGTCACTCACGGCTTACGCGGTTAACCCGGTCCAGGGCACGTGGACGCTTATCGTGGACTTTGCCGAGCCTGTTATCGGTAACGAAGTCTCTCAGCGGTACACCGGGGACATCCGCTTCAACCACACCAAGGTAACCGCCGCCGGGCTCCCTGACAGCGCTGCCACCAAGCTCACCGCGGGCAAGCGGGTCTCCGTGCCCGTGAAGATCACGAACAAGGGTGCCGCCCCGGCGGACTTCTTCGTCGATCCGCGGCTCAGCACTCAGGCTACGGTGGCGCTTGCTGCGCTGAACCCGCCGACGACCGGCCTCTCGCTGCCGCTGGTCGGCGAACCGCCGCTGTATCTGGTCCCGCCGCAGACGTCGAGTATCTCGGTCGCGGTCTCGGCGAGCCTGCCGATCATGTTCGACTACAGCTCGGCCACTGACAGCCCAGACGTCACGAGCAGCTCCCATGCGGTGTGTTCGGACGCACAGTCGTCGTCGTACAGCCCGGCGGGCGGCTCGGTGACGCCCGGCGCCTGGTTCGTGACGCCGGCTGAGTGCGGGCCATACGCCGCGCCGGCGCCGGCTGGGACTGCCAATGTCTCGATGACCGCTGAGACGGAGAAGTTCGACCCGGCTGTCGGATCTAATGTCGGCGACTTCTGGCTCGTGTCAGTCAATCCGCTTGCGTCGTTCCGCATCTTCGTCATCAAGCCGGGGCAGACCAAGACGATCACGGTGTCGATCACGCCTTCCGGCTCGGCTGGCACAGCAGTAAGCGGGCATCTCTACGTCGACGAGCTCCTCGCCGACGTGCCGCCGTACGGGCAGACGTCCGGCTCCGAGCTTGCCGCGCTGCCGTACAACTACACGATTAAATAAGTAGTATCTGGCCGGGCTCGCGGAACGACGCGGGCCCGGCTACGCATCTGGTCGGCCGCCTTGGTCCGTGTTTGGTCGCACGCCCGCTGGGCAGGGGTGGGCATGCGATCGACACAGGCTATGCGCACATCAGCCCGCGCGAGGCGTGCCTCGGACAGCGGGGCGGCCCGTCTGCTCGCCCGGTCGGGCCTGGCCGCACGCGGAATTATCTGGATCCTGATCGGCTGGGTTGCCATCAGTGTCGCGCTCGGTCACAGCTCTCATCAGGCTGATCAGCAAGGTGCGTTGCAGATGCTCGCCGGCGAGCCGTTCGGCCTGGTCCTGCTCTGGCTGCTCGGGATCGGGTTCGCGGCCTACGCTCTGTGGCGCCTTAGCGAGGCCGCCTACGGCGTGACAGGCGAGGGGACCGGCGCGGGTCCACGGCTGAAGTCGCTGGCGCGCGCGGTGGTCTACGCCTTCTTCGCCTACCTGACATTCGAGATTATCGCCGGCCACCACAGCAATCAGACGCGCAAGGAGCAGGACCTGTCGGCCACGATCATGCACGACGGCGCTTGGGGCCGCTGGCTCGTTGGCCTCGCTGGCGCCATCATCGTGGTCGTCGGCATCGTGCTGATCATCGAGGGCATCAGGCGCAAGTTCCTGCGATACCTGCAGACCGCGCAGATGAGCCCGAGGACCCGCCGGATTGTCGAGCGCCTCGGCATGGTCGGGACCGCAGCGCGCGGCGTGGTCATCGGGCTCGCGGGCATCCTGGTGATCGACGCAGCCGTTAGCTTCAAGCCGTCGAAGGCGGGCGGCCTCGACAAGGCGCTGCTGACCCTGCGAAACCAGCCGTTCGGCGAAGTCCTGCTGATCATCGCGGCACTGGGGCTGATCACCTTCGGCGTCTACGGCCTGTGCGAGGCCCGGTGGCGCAAGGTATAGCGCAGTGCCCAGGCGCTGGTGATGACGGCAGATCAGGACGAGCGGCTCGCCAGCTTGCCCGCCGCAAGCAGAGCCCGTGCCCGGGCAACTCGCACGGCGGCGGAGAGCGCGTCGATGTCGTAAGCCCCATGGTGCCGCTTGCCGTTGATGAAGAACGTCGGCGTTCCCGAGACGCCGCTGAGGTCTGCTGAATCTATGTCGGCGGCGATCCTTGCCGCCCCGGCGTCTTTGCGGATGTCGCGCATGAATCGCTCGGTGTCCAGTCCGGTCTCGGCTGCATACCGCATGACGTCCTTGGTCATCAGCGCGTCCTGATGGTCCAGAAGCTCATCGTGCAGCTCCCAGAACTTGCCCTGGGCGTCCGCGGCCTCGGCGGCCTCAGCCGCGAACATCGCGTGCGGATGCACGTCGGTCAGGGGCAGGTGCCGCCACACGTAGCAAAGGTCGCCGTAGCCGGCCAGCAGCTCGCGGACCACCGACTCGGCCTGGCCGCAGTACGGGCACTCGAAGTCGCCGTACTCCACAAGGGTGACCAGCGCGCGCACGGGGCCGCGGATGTGGTCGCGCTCCGGGTCCACAGGCACTACCAGGTCGGTGAGCGAGTCCTCAGTGCCGTACAGAGCGCGCAACCGCTGGGGCTTGGGCAGCATGCCGACCAGGCGGAAGATCACCCAGGCCACCGCGGAGGCGGCGACTGCCGCTGACAGGATGCCGACCTTGGCCTCGGCGAGCTGAGTGCCGTGGAAGGCCAGCGTTGCGATCAGGAGGGAGACGATGAACCCGATCCCCCCGATGGCGCCAGCCCCGGCGACCGCTCCCCAGCCCACTGGCGGCCGGATCCTGCCCCGGCTGACCTTGGCGAGCAGCCAGGCCACGCCCACGGTGCCGACCGGCTTCCCGGCGACGTAGCCGACCAGGATGCCGAGCGTGATCGGCGAGGTGTAGGCACTGGCCAGGAAGCTACCGCTAATGGTGATCCCGGCGTTCGCCAGTGCAAACAACGGCACGATCAGGTAGCTCGTCCACGGATGAAGGATCTGCTGCAGCCGGTCGTTCGGTGAGATCGCCCGGCGCAGTTGCTGGAAAGCGTCACTGGCCAGTTCCGGCGTGGGCTGCTCGCGGAACGAGCGGTATGACTCTGTTGCCAGCTCCAGGTCCGCGCGTGTCGCCGGATAGGCCAGCGCGAGCAGGCCCATGACCAAGCCCACGATCACTGGATCAACGCCCGACTTGAAGAATGCGATCCACGCCGTCACGCCGAGCACCAGGTACACCAGCCCCCTGCGGACCCGGCGGGCGCGCACCACCGCGACCACGACGAGCACGGCCAGCCCGACAGCCAGCGGCACCGGGTCGATGTGACTGCTGTAAGCGAGCGCGATTACCACGATCCCGGCGACGTCGTCCACGATCGCGAACGTGAGCAGGTAGGTGCGTACCCGGTCGGGCACGTCCTTCCCGACCAGGGCCAGCATGCCCAGCGCGAATGCGGTGTCGGTCGACATGGTCGTGCCCCAGCCGCTGGCGGACGGGCGGCCGGCGTTGATGGCGAGGTAGATCGCGATCGGCACGATCATCCCGCCCAGCCCGACCAGCACCGGCAGGGCTAGCCTCCGTCGCTCGCGGAGCTCCCCCATGTCGAACTCCCGGCGCGCCTCCAGGCCGGCGACCAGGAAGAAGAACGCCATCAGCCCGGAGTTGACCCATTCATTCAGGCTGGCAGCCAGGCTCAGCGAGCCCAGCCGTATCGAGAACTCGGTATTCCAGGTCGCCGCGTAACCGGCTGCGTCGATGTTCGCCCACGCCAGCGCCGCGATGGTCGCGGCGAGCAGCACCGCAGCGCTGCCAGTCTCGGTGCGCACGAACCGGCGGAGCGGTGTATCCAGGCTCCGCGCCCACGTGGTACTCAGCGAGGACTGCGATGCCGAGGCGCTCGAGTCGGTCACACCCGGATTGTTTCGCGCGCGGCTCGCGCGACGCCGCCCAGCCCCCGGCTCGCCCGTACGTGGATCCCAGGTGCAAGATGATGCGCGCGGGCGTAGCCACCACCTTGCTGCAAAGCCGTTTCATGCCGTGTCGGTTTGCTGTCCGCCTTGTGTCGTTTTGTGGCCGACGGTGGCATGAAACGTCGCGGCCAGCATGAGGAGCGCGGTGAGCAGGCATGGCACTGTTATCAGGGCGGAGCCGCCGCTGATGCCCAGCCCGCTGGCAGCCACCGTGACCGCGAAGGCAGCGTAGCTGGTAATGATCACGATCCCTGTCCAGCGGCTGAAGCCGCGGCGAATGTAGGCAAGCGTGATGACCGCCACCGTGAGTGCGGCGTACCAGCCGGTGACCAGCGCGCCCTGGAAGGTTGGTCGGCCGAGTCCGACGACGACGCCGGGGAGCAGCAGTCCTGCCACGACATTGACGGTGTTGCTATTGAGCGCGGTGCTCAGTGTCGCCGCCGCTCGCCCGCGGCCCGCCAGGTACACGGCAGCAACCGCATTAGGCAGGCTTGTCACCGCTGCCAGCACCAGGCCGCCGACGATGATCTGCGAGAGGCCATAGCGCCCGCCAAGATCGGAGGCCGCATGCTCCATGATCACGCTGGCAGCGACGACCACGACGAGCGCGCCGGCAGCAGCAGCCGCGTCCGGCCACCGGCCGACCCGTGGCCGGATGACGTCCTCAAGCTCGATCTCTTCCTCGGTGACAGCCGAGCGCAGCCAGGTCCACCACCGCTGCGGCAGCCGTAGTCGCTGCATTCCCTGCCCTTCGGTGCCCAGCAGGATCAGGTATGGCACCAGGATGGCGACCGCGAGAACAAGCCCGGCAAGGACGGGCACGATGCCCGTCACGACGAGTACGCAAACGACGGCTACCCATGTCGCGACCGCTCCGCCGAGAGCTATGACCCTTCGGTGCAGGCCGATTCGGCCGGCCACTACGGCGCTCAGGCCAAGCAGCGCGGCCAGGTTGAACACATTGGACCCCAGGACCACGCCCGCGCCAAGCCGCTGCTGATGGCCGCTGATCGCGCTGACGGCGGCGGAGATCTCCGGTGCGTCCGCCGCGAGCGCGGCGACGACCCCCAGCAGTGCCTCGGACAGTCCGAGCCGCTCGCCCAAGCGCTCCAGCCGAGAGACCAGGAACCAGCTTGTCGCCAGGCTGACCAGTGCTCCGGCCAGGAAGGCTGCAAGCGCGGGCACTAGGCTTGCCCGCCCGGCGGCTCGCCGCCGGGCGCGCCGGGGATGCTGCACGAGCCCGCCCGCGACGCACGCAGCCAGCTGCTGGCTTGCCGCGCCCATGGCGCAATCGCCGGTCGCGCCGCCTGGACCGTCATGCCGGGGCTCCCGTCGCCGCCGCAGCATGATCCGCGCCGGCAGCCGGCGCGTGACCGACTGCGGATTCGCGAGGGGCCGGCCAGTCCCGGTCCGGCACCTCTCCGGCCGCCGCAGCGAACGACCGGAATGCTTCCGCCACGGCCGGCTGCTGCTGATCGGGAACCCTCTGGAGGATCTGGGCCAAGAGCATCCGCCGCCGCTCGGTCGCCTGGTCGACCACCTGCCGTCCTGCACTGGTGATCGACACCAGGACCTCGCGGCGGTCTGCTCGTGCCCGCTGCCGCCGGATCAGACCCTTGCGCAAGAGCCGGTCACACATCCGCCCGGCCGTCGAGGGCGTGACATCGAGAGCCCTGGCAAGATCCACCATCCGCTGCGGCCCGCGGGACGCCAGTACCACGAGCGCGCGGTACTGCGCGATGGTGGTCTCCTCCGCCGCCGCGCCCAGCGACTGGGTGGCCACCGCGACAAGGGTCCGGCTCGCTGTCAGCACCGCGTCCAGTACAGCCTCATCGACGTTCTCGGCCACGTTCCCTCGCTGGTTAATTGCATGCCGCAATGATCTCATACTGAATCTATCAGACACTGCAATGAGCCACAGAGGTGAGAGCCCTGCGGCCGCGGTGTTTAAACTCGGGCGCACAGCGGGAGCGTGAGGGGCATGGCGGACGTCTGGGTAGCCAAGGACGATGGCAGCGACCTCATTCGCGCCACGGCGATCGACGGCGTCGGCCGCGACTACAACGGCAACATCACCGCCCGGCTATCCGGCGGCGAGCAGCCCGTCGTCACGCTGGTCTCGGCCGGTCCCGGCCAGGACACCCCGGATGCGTTCCATGTCCAACTCCTCGAGGTCATTACCCAGCTGTCGGACACGACCGAGGCCGCGATCATCCGTCCCGTGCACGATGAGTCGCGGGGCTGGACGTGGCGACCCGGGCCGCTTTAGGGTCTCGCGGTCGGTGTCACCGGTCTCCATCGGCGCAATCTGCGCAACTGAGGTACTGCCGGAAACTGGTCGCTGGGACACACTGGCACTGGAGGCAAGGGGCCATGACGACCGACTACGTGCCAGAGCATGCCCCGGTCCGGCAGGGAGACGAGCTGGACTGGGACCGGCTCGGCAGTTACCTGATAGCTAGGCTGGACGGCCTTGGACCGCTGGTGTCCGTCCGGCAGTTCACCGGCGGGGCAGCGAACCTGACGTACCTGGTGGAGTTCGCGGGCCTGCGGCTCGTCGTCCGGCGCCCGCCGTTCGGCGAGATCGCAGTCGGGGCGCACGACATGAAGCGGGAGTACCGTGCGCTCTCGCGGCTGTGGCGTCATTACGATCGCGCTCCGCGCGCCTACCTGCTCTGTCAGGATCACACCGTCATCGGCGCGGATTTCCTCGTCATCGAGTACCGCGAGGGCCAGGTTGTCTGGGGCGGCATTCCGCCGAACATGGCCGCGCATGAAAATGCAGCGCGGCGCATCGGCCTGGCCGTTGTCGACGCCCTCGCCGAACTGCACCAGCTCAACCCGGCCGAGGCCGGCGTCAGCGACCTCGGCCGGCCGGAAGGTTTCGTGGACCGGCAGCTTGCTGGCTGGCGCTCGCGCTGGGAGGCCGTGGCTGCGGCATGGCAGGAGCTGCCGGGCGGGGATGTGGTTGCCGCGGTGGGCGCAGAGCTCGTCGCAACTAAGCCGGCAGCTGCGCGAGCTGCCGTCCTGCACAATGACTTCAAGATCGACAATTGTCAGTTCGATCCCGCGAACCCGGACCGGGTGCATTCGGTCTTCGACTGGGACATGGCCACTATCGGCGATCCCCTGATTGACCTCGGAACGATGCTGAACTACTGGCCCGATCCAGCGGACGACCCGGCGAACAGGCCGTCTCATCCAGTAGGCCAGGAGAACCTTGGCCTGCCGACCCGCGCCGAAGTGGTCAGCCGGTACGCAACCGTGACGGCCGCCGACGTGTCGGCCGTCAGCTGGTACGAGGCGTTCGGCTGCTGGAAGACGGCGATCGTCGTCGCCCAGCTGTATAACCGCTACCTGCACGGCGACAGTAACGACTTGCGGCAGGGGCTCAAGGGTGATCGGGTCATCCCGCTCGCCAGGCGGGCCCGGGCGATCCTCACCGAGCGGTAGCAGCCGGGCTGTCGCCAGAACGAGCGTGACCCTTAACGCCGCCCAGCAGGGTGAGCAAGGGTTGATCCGCCACCTCAGCGTCGGCACGGGTCGCTGGGACTCGCGGCTGTGATCACCACGTCCGGGTAAGTTCCCTACTATGCTGATAGATAAAATTCAGATATAGTTCGTCGCCAGGGCAAGGGCCCGATCGGCCAGCCGGGAGGTTCCAGAGTGTCAGCTACGGCAGCCGAAGCGGCCACGCCACCAGGCAGCCGCGCCCGGCCGGAACCCCTCGCCCAGACCGACCCGCTCCCCGAGCCCCAGCCAGCCTCCCGGCCGGAAGCCCTCGCCCAGACCGACCCGCTCCCCCCGCCCGAGCCAGTCTCGCGGCCGAAGGCGCCCGCGCAGCCCGATGGACTCGCGGACGCCATCGCCAGGCTGCGCCGGGCACTGCGCCGGGGCGCCCGCGTCGCCGACCCGAGCAACCCGCTCGCCGTTGCCCAGCTGGAGCTGCTGTCGGCGCTCGTCGAAAATCCTGGTAGTCGCCCCGGCCAGCTCGCTCAGCTCCTGCACATGCGCCCGAACACGGTGACCACGATCGTCAATGCGCTCGCAGCCCACGGAATGGTGAGTCGCGTCGGCGCCGACAATGACCGGCGGGCAATCGAGCTGACGGCCACCTCGGCCGGCCAGGAAGCTGTGCAGGCCTGGCAGGCGACCAATGCCAGAGTGCTGCACGTCGCGCTGGCCACGCTGTCGGCCCAGCAGCGGCGCGTGCTGACGACCGCGCTGCCCGCGCTTGACGCGCTTGCCCGGGCCGTGGACCGGCTGGCCGATGAGCCGCAGTCGGCGAACGGGCCGTCCTCAGCGTCTTATGGCCGTTAACCCAGCCAATAACGGGTAGCCGCACAGCGTTATCACAGGATTCGCGGCTACCGTCTGTCTCGCTTTCGACCCCGCGGAAGCTCACATGACGGCCCACAACAATTTCCTGTTAGCACAAATAGGTTCTCTTGCAGAACCGAAAATGGAGATACGGGCAGGTATGAGGCCGCAGCGAGCAGACCCGTCCCGGGCACCCGATGGCGGTCGGCGGAGGCCAGTACGGCAGGCCGGCGGTACCGGAAGCGGCCAGGATGCCCGCTGGCCCGGCCGGCCCGAGCAGGGCGCGAACGCTGAAGCTGCGCAACCCGTGCAGCAGCCGGACACCGCGGCCGGGCAGCCCAGCTGGCAGACGGCCAGGCAATCCGACCGAGAGGCAGCCGGGTCATCCGGCCGACAGCGTGCCGACCCCGTGCTGACCAGCCGGATTGCCGCCAGCCTCGCCCAGCACCAGCCTGGCTGGCTGCTACCCCGGCCGAGCGTGCTCGCCCGGCGCTATCACGTGACCAGCGGCCAGGTGACGGCCGCGATCGACGAACTGGCAGCCCGTCACCTCGTCCGCCTGCTGCCTGACGGCAAGGCCTGCCGGGTCAGCCCGGCCGACTACATGCTCGAGCTCGAGAGCCAGCACGGCCTGGCCGCCCGGGTCGAACCGCTGCACGGTCAGCTCGGCTGCAAGAGCAAGTCCGTCGCCTGGCACTCGGTCCGGCCGGACATCGAATCGGCGCTCGGAATCGCGCCGGGCGAGCCGGTCTCCATCCTGCAGATGTTCTGGACGCTGAGCGGCCGGCCTGCCGCAGCAACCACCACGTACCTGGCCGGGCCCGCGGCAGAGAAGGTCCTGGCCGCCATCGAGGAGGCAGGCCTGGACTCGCTGCGCACTATTCTCCCGACGCCGTCGGCGCGCGTGGCTATGTCAGGCAGTGGCCGGGACGGCCTGGCTGAGCCCGATGCCCAGCCGCTGACCATGCACGCGCTGCATATCGAGATGCAGCAACCGCCGCCCTGGGCGGCCAAGGCGCTGCGGCTCTCGGCGGGCGAGTCCGCTATCGGGATCACGGTCAGCTATGCCGAACGAGCCGAAAGCGGCGCGGCCGCCCTCACCGTCGCAGTGCTGCGGCCCAGCGAGTTCCGGGTGATCGTCGACTCAGTCGTCACTCCCGCGCAGGCTCCCGGCCTTGGTAACCCGCTGCTGGCCCGGCCGCGCGCCACCGGATAAAGCGGCGCGTCCGGCGCCCCCAGGCGGTCCGCTCCCTCGCACTGGCCGTACCGGATGCCGCCCGCTGGTGTACGTATGGTGTTCTCAGCCGGTCGCGTCGATGTGCGGCCGCCCGGATCGCAGGGAAGCCGATGACATCGACCGCGAGCGTGCTGGCTCAGTGGGCGCACGATCTCGACCCCACCCGGGAGGACCTGGCTCTCGCCGACCGGTATCTGCTGGACACCGTCGCAGTGACACTCGCTGCGCGCGACCATCCCGTCGCGAGGATCGCAGCCAGCCTCGGCGAGGCGGGCCAGTGGGCCGCCGCGGGCCACGTTCTCGACTTCGACGACCTGCACATGCCGTCGACCACGCACGTCAGCGCGGTCTGCGTGCCAACTGCGCTGGCAACTGGCGGCGGCCCGCGCGCTTACCTGGCAGCGGCCGGCGTGATGGCCCGGCTCGGCACGGCACTGGGCTGGTCGCATTACTCGTCCGGCTGGCACGCGACCTGCACGGCCGGCGCGCCTGCCGCCGCAGCGGGCGCCGCCGTCGCCATGGGCCTGGACGCACCGCAGATCGCGACCGCGATCGCGCTCGCAGTCCCCGCAGCCGGCGGGGTGCAGCGCGCCTTCGGCACCGACGCCAAGTCGCTCCAGGTCGGCTTCGCGGTCCAGGCCGGCCTGCGGGCCGCGACGCTGGCAGCGGCGGGCGCCAGCGCAGACGACACCGCGCTGGACGCATGGCTGTCGCTGATGAATGCCGCGTCCGTCGAACTCGACATGACCGGGCCCGCCGTCCCCGACGGTCTCGCCATCAAGATTTACCCGTGCTGCTACGCGCTGCAAAGGCCGATCAGCGCGCTGGCCGAGCTGGCCGTAGCTGCCGGGGTCGACCCGGCAGATGTGCGGCGGATCGAGCTGCGCACCCCTGCGGCCACGGTGGTTCCACTCATCCACCACCGCCCGCAGACCGGGCTGCAGGGCAAGTTCAGCCTTGAGTACGCGGCGGCCGCCGCGCTGCTAGATGGCTATCCGGGCTTCGCCAGCTTCACCGACGATGCCGTCCGCCGGGATGCCGCGCGCCGCCTTGTCGGCCTGGTCGAGATCACGCTGCAGCCGGGCGGCGACTGGCTCCTCGACGGCGAGCTGCAGGCACGAGTTCATACCGGGAACGGCGGCAGCCACGACACAGCACTTGCCTTCCCGCCCGGTAGCCCGGCGCGACCGCCATCACGCGCGCAGCTCAGCGCTAAGCTCGCCGACTGCATCGACGGCCTTGACACCGACTGGTCCGGCTGGGGCTGGAAGAACGCGGCGGACGTAGTCCGCGCGTTCCTGCCATGACGCCCGCCTCGCTGCCGCTGCGCGGCATCACCGTGGTCTCGCTGGAGCAAGCAGTAGCCGCGCCATTCGCCACCCGGCAGCTCGCTGACCTCGGCGCCCGCGTCATCAAGGTGGAGCGGACCGGTACCGGCGACTTTGCCCGCGACTATGACCAGTCGGTGCAGGGCCTGGCGAGCTACTTCGTCTGGCTGAACCGGGGCAAGGAGTCCATCCAGCTCGACGTCAAGAGCGAGCACGGCACGCGGGTGCTCGCCGCGCTTATCGCCCGCGCCGACGTGTTCGTCCAGAACCTCGCGCCCGGTGCGGCCGATCGGCTGGGCTTGTCGGCGGGCGAGCTACGCAGCCGCCATCCGCGGCTGATCTGCTGCTCGGTCTCTGGCTACGGCCCAGACGGCCCGTATGCCCACAAGAAGGCCTACGACCTGCTTGTGCAGTGCGAGGCGGGCCTCCTGTCAGTGACGGGCACGCCGGAGACGCCTGCGAAGGCGGGCATTTCGGTCGCTGACATCGCGGCTGGCATGTACGCGTTCACCGGTGTGCTGACCGCGTTGTACGAGCGGGAGCGCACCGGCGCCGGTACGAGCGTCGAGGTGGCCATGCTGGACGCTCTCGGCGAGTGGATGAGCCAGCCCTACCTGTTCAGCGTCTACGGCGGACAGCCGCCGCGCCGCACGGGCGCCCGGCACGCATCGATCTCGCCCTACGGCCCGTACGCGGCCGCAGACGGCCAGGTATTCCTCGGCCTGCAGAACGAGCGCGAGTGGGCCGTGCTCTGCCGGGACATCCTCAGGCAGCCGGAGCTGACCCAGGATGCGCGGTTCGCCACAAACACCGACCGGGTGGCCAACGACAGCGAGCTCACCGCGATCATCGAGACCGCGCTGCGATACCTGACAGCTGCCGAGGTCGAGGCCCGCCTCGATGCGGCCGGCATCGCGAACGCGCGGTTGCGCACTCCCGCCGAGTTCGCGGCGCATCCGCAGCTAGCCGCGCGGAACCGGTGGCGCGACGTGGCAACGCCCGCGGGCCAGGTTCGCGCGCTGCTGCCACCAGTCACCGTCGCCGGCCGGGAGCCCGCCCTGGGGAGCGTCCCGGCCCTCGGTCAGCACACCGCGGCGATACTCGCCGAGCTTGGCCTCGAGCAGGACGGGTGACCGGCGTCCCGCGGTAGCAGCTACTTGAGGAACTCCAGCAGCGCGCGGTTGACCTGATCGGCGTGGGTCCACGCGATCGCGTGCGGTCCGCCGCTGATGACGACGAGCTGCGCGTCCTGCATCATGCCCGGTAGCCGCTTTCCGGTCTTCTCGAATGGCAGGACCCGGTCGGCATCGCCTTGTATGACGAGGATCGGTACGTCGATGGCGGCCACGTCGGCCCGGAAGTCGGTCTCCCAGGTCGGGATGCATTCCACTGCCGCTGTGGCCGAGGCACCGACCGCGACGTTCCAGCTCGCCGCATATGCCTCTTCGCTGACGAGTGTGCCGCGCAGCACGTCGACGTTGTAGAAATTGTCGAGGAAGCTCCGCATCCAGGCGGGGGTATCCGCCTGTGCCGAATGCATGAAGCCGTCGAACGCGCTGGCGGGCACCCCATCAGGGTTGTCAGCGGTTTGCAGCAGGAACGGCGGGATCGGCGAGATCAGCACAGCCTTGGCGACCCGCGATGACCCGTATGCCGCGAGGTACCGGGTGACCTCGCCCGTTCCCATGGAGTGGCCGACCAGGATCGCGTCGCGCAGGTCGAGCTTTTCCATCAGCCAGTTCAGGTCTGCGGCGAACGTGTCGTAGTCGTAGCCTCCGACTGGCTGACTGGACAGGCCGAAGCCGCGCCGATCGTAGGTGATGACGCGATGGCCCGTACCGAGCAGCACCGGCACCTGCTTATCCCAGGCCCGTCCGCTGAGCGGGTAGCCGTGGATCAGGACCACTGGTGTCCCGATTCCGTGGTCTTCGTAGTGCAGCTCGATGGCACCGCTGTTCTCGGTGCCGACGCTGATGAACGGCATTGACATCCCCCTCGCAGGCCGCTGGCGCTCACCGCTAGTAACCGCTACGTTACGAAAGCATAACTTCCGGCCCAGCTAGCGCGACGGGGCCCCCCGGCGGGCGCTAAGCCGAGCCTTCGCGGTTGCCCTCCGCCGACGAGATTCTCGCGGCTTCCGTCTGGCAGCGTGACTCAGCAAGGCCCTTCCTCCAGCACCAGCACTCCAGGCCCCGGTGAACGGAATCTTGCACGCATCGGCGGCTGGCACCACAGACGCGGTCCATGAGATAGTCCTGCCAGAAGTCACGCCGGCTCAGCTGAGGGGAGGTGCGGCCATGCCAGCCAATTCTTCCGCGCCTCCCGCCTTGTCCTGACTTCGCGGCGGAAGGCGCCCGCCATGAAAGCGGAGCACGCCATGTACGCGAGAATCCTGAACATCACCTTCGACTGCGGGGACGCCGGGGCGCAGGCTAGGTTCTGGGCAGCCGTGACCGGCTGGACAGTCCACGAGCAGAGCGGAAATCCCGGCCATATCGAGTACGCCGTCGTACCGCCCGCGGGCTCGGGCATGCCGAGGATGTACTTCACGACCGTCCCTGAGCCCAAGGCGGCCAAGAACCGCATCCATCTCGATCTGATCCCGCCCGGTGACGATCAGCAAACTGAACTGGCCAGGCTGATCGACCTAGGCGCGACCGTCCTGGAAGACCAGCCCGCAGGCGCTGGCTGGATCATCATGGCCGACCCAGAGGGCAACGAATTCTGCCTCGAGGGGTAAGCACCGCCAGCGTCCGGCATGGGTGCCGAGTTGCTGGGGTTCTGTGGCCCCAGCAACTCGGCATCCATCAGTCCCTGGCGATCCGCACTGAGTCGAATACCGCACGGGCGCGGGCGCCGGGTCCAGGCAGCCCGAGCAGGAAGAACGTCCCCGCGCGGTGGTGAGGCCCGGACACAGAGAAGATCAGCACGCCGCTGTCGAGACCGCCCTGACCCGTGATCGACGACAGGCATACCCGGGCGCGGTGGCGAATCCGGCAATCGGGGAACTGCTCGGCCACTGACCTGGCTGCGTACTTGCCCGTCACGACGGTCAGGCCTGGCTGGGCCCGCTCAGCGGCGGCGGTCGGGATCAGAAACGGGCAGGGCAGCGCGAGCGCGGGCTTCTTCGCGTTAACCAGCAGCAGCGAGCCTGGGTCCAGGCCAGAGCCGCAGGTGGCCCACTGCTTCTCGTGCGCCACCTGCCACCAGGCCGGGACCGCGAACCGGGTGCCGCCGAACCGGTGGCGGATCCAGCTAGCAGGCACCTCGCCTGCCGGACCGCGCCGGAGGACGACTGCCAGTGGCGACCACGTCAGTGTCCTCAGCACGCGCCGCGCCAGGTGCCCGCGGGCACCGACTCGCATCCTGAGATCCGGCACGAGGTACAGCACCGAACCCGGCGCGCTGTGCAGCCGGTACACCCGAATGCCGTGGATCACAGCCGTAGGCCGCCGATGGCGGATCCCAGGCGGGATCTGCCCGGCGGGCAGCATCCAGGCGAGGCTAGCGGTCAGATGGCAGCCTGTCCCAGCGGGGAACCTCGGCCTTGCGCCGGCGAAGATCAAACCTGACGGCTGGATGTCGCAGCTGACCTGCCCGGGAGTCTCGACCTGCCACATGCGCGGTACAGATAGCTGAGCGTCACGGTACGGTACCGGCGCCCAGCCAGACGGCGTGCGCGATGCACCAGCTAGCAAACCAGCCGCCACCTGCCGCGCGCCGCTCGACCTAGCTGGCGACGACGCGCGGGCTGAGGCAAGTGCCCCGCCCACGGATCCGAGTACTGCAGTGGCCACCGCCGCAGCCACCGCAACGCGCCTGCCCAAGCGGTGCCGCGGGACGGTGTCCTTCGCCTGTTGTGTCATGCCGCTTGGACGAGGGCCGCGGCCATCTGGTTGCCATTTCTTTTCGGCGCCGCCTCGGCTCGGAGCGCGGAGGAGGTCCTGGCGGCCAGGCCGGCTGGCGTTACTTGCGCGGCGTGACGCCGAAGACTATCCGGTAATCGCAGGTACCCGAGCACACGTACACGCTCGTCGCGTCGTCGTCGGGGTAGGAGTATGCGTAGGGCTCCGCGCGCTTGAACACCGCCGCGTAGTCAACTGGCCAGCTGGCCGGATTGCACTCCGCACGCGAGGCGTACGTGCCGCGGCAGCAGTACTGGTCAGTGCCGAATCGCGCGCACGCGGACTCGCAGGCGACGATCTTGCCGTTGGCCTTGACCCGCAGAACCTTGGGACATGCGACAAGCTTGGTGCAGCCCGCTGGGACGCAGCCCCGCCGGCTCACCTTCTTGGTGGCCTGGCCCTTCGTCACGTTGATGTACATCGGCAGGTTCGAGCCGTCGACCATGCTCACGTCGTAGAAGTCCAGGCCATCCCAGGCATCGAGGTTGTACTCCGCGAGCGTGGCCGGGATCGCGCCCCACCCCTGGCATTGCAGCCTGCCATCACAGTCTCCGGTCTGGCAGTGGCCTCGGCCGTGGTGGAAGACGCAGCCAGTTCGCCCCCAGAAGCGGCCGTTCCAGTGGTTCGGCACGGTGATCGTCACACGGTGGCCGGGCCGCAGCACCCACCCGGTAGCGGCCAGCGGGTGAGCCTTGTCAGGCGAAGCCGCTACCCAGATCGTCTGACTGAGCTCGTTGACGAACGTTACCTTGCGGGATCCGGATGCCTGATCCCCGGCGGACGCGGCGCCTGCTGACGCAGCCGTCCCGGCCAGCAGCGCGATAACGGCGGCCAGCGCGATGACGAGGCCTGCTCCCCCGTACCAGCCGATCCGGTTGCGGGCCATCTGCGCGTCCCATCCTCGAGGTAGGCGATCAGACCGTACCGCAGCCGGGATTGCAGTCACGCGGGTATGCGCAGGATTGGGCGCGCCAGTACCGATCGTGCCCGTCAGCCAGGTCGGCTGACAGCAGGGCTAGCCGCGAAGCCAGCACGATGGCCGAGGTGCTCAGTGACGAAGCGGATGGCGATGGACCCCTCGCCTACGGCGGCGGCGACCCTCTTCACCGACCCGCTGCGGGTGTCACCAGCCGCGAAAATGCCCGGCAAGCTGGTCTCCAGCAGGTAGGGATCGCGGTTCCGGTCGGTCCACGGCGGCTGGTGGCGAACGCCGGAGCCGAGGTCAGGCCCGGTGACGACGTAACCGGCGTCGTCGAGGACAACGGATCCGGCAAGCCACTTGGTATGCGGCTCCGCGCCGACCAGTACGAACAGAGCTACAGCGGGCAGTACGTGGCGCTTCTTGCTGATGATGTCCTCGACTTCAACGCGTTCCAGCCGCTCCGTTCCGCTCAGGCTGCAGATGGCGGTACCGGCCCGGACCTGGATGGCGGTCCAGTCAGCGATGCGCTCGACGAGGTAATGAGACATGGTGGCGGCGAGATCGGTGCCGCGGATCACGATCGTCACGTGGTGGCCGCGGGCAGCCATTGCGATCGCTGCCTGGCCTGCCGAGTTGCCGCCGCCGACGATGACCACCGGCTCGCCGCGGCGGATGTGCTCGGGCGGGGCCAGCGGCGTGTAATACACGCCGAGACCGGTGAACTGGTCAAGACCGGCGGCGTCAATCCTGCGGTAGCTGACCCCGGTCGCGATTATCACGGTGCGGGTAGTCAGAACGTCTCCGCTGTCGAGCTGAACCTGGTACGCCGCGCCGTCGGTCGACAGCCGGACAGCGCTGGCGGGCAGCACGATCGACGCCCCGAACCGGAGGACCTGAAGATACGCACGCTCCGCGAAGTCCTCGCCGCTGATCCCGACCGGGAAGCCGAGGTAGTTCTCGATCCGGGAGGTCGTGCCGATCTGGCCGCCTACCGCCAGTACCTCGACGAGTGCCGTGGACAGTCCCTCCGAAGCGCCGTAGACGGCGGCGGCAAGTCCGGCCGGCCCGGCCCCGATGATCGCGACGTCATAGGTCTTTCCCGGCACAGGGCCGGTGCCGATGCCGGCGGCACGGGCGAGTTCTGCATTGGAGGGCCTGCGCAGTGCCTCGCCGCCGCGCATCACGACGATCGGCAGCTGATCGCGCGGTATCGAGCGGCGGGCCAGGATCGCGTCCGCGGTCGGATCGGCGTCGGAGTCCAGCCAGATGTGCGGCAGCCGGTTACGCGCGGCGAACTCCAGCAGGCTTCGGGTCTGCTCGGCAGACCGCGATCCGATGATTCGCAGCCCCGTCTGCTTCTCATTCAGCCACTGGCGTCGCGCGAACAACGTCTGCACGATCGCATCGCCCAGTGCCTGATCCTGACTGATCAGAGCCTGCAGCCGGGCAACCGGAAGGACCAGCACCGCTCCCGACTCGAGCACCACAGCGCTGGTGAACAGTCGCTCTCCGGTCAGCAGGCCAAGTTCCGCGATGAACTCCCCTGGACCACCGGACGCAAGGTCGCGCTCGACCCCGGCCTGGTGATCGACGATCATGACCCGGCCCGCCAGGATCACGAGGAAGTCGTAGCCGAGATCCCCCTCCCTGAAGAGCACCTCGCCGACTGTTGTCGGCCGGACCTCTCCATCCGGCCTCAGCATGGCAATCTGCTCCGCGGTCAGCGGAGCGTTCACTCGGCCGGCCGTCTGAATGTCGTAATCCCCCGCCGCGTTCTCCCAGCCACGGCGGGCAGAACGTTCTTCGTTAGCCATCGGGCCCCCTAGACCACCTTGCCAGGTGAGCAGCAGGCGGCAGTGGCAGGGGTTGGCCGGTTTGCTAGTACCGGTAGCGGCAGTCGGAGGCAGCCGAGCTCGTGCCGCCAGCGGCGGCGACGGTGACCATGGCCGAACCCCGGCCGCCGGGCGCCACAACGATGATCTTCGTCGCAGTGTGCGACACGATCCTCGCGGCAATCTTGCCGAACCGGACGACAAGCCGGCCGACGAAGCCGTGACCGCGGATGATGACCCTGGTGCCGCCATCGGCGCTGCCATGGCGCGGTGACAGCGCGGAGATGCTGGGGGCGGCCGCATACTCGTACCGGGTATGCGAGGTCGCCCTGCTGGTCGCCAGGTCCTCGACATCGATGCGGATAGCCGCCGTTCCGGCACTGTGGGCGGGCATCGTGATCGTGCACTTCGTCGTAGTGCTGCACGATGCAGCCATGATCCTTGAGCCCATCTCCGCGATGTCAGCCCCGCGGATGGGCAGGAAGCCCTTCCCGGTCACGGTGATCGTGGTGCCACCCTTGACCGGTCCGGCGCTGGGCGACAGGCGCGTGATCGATGGACTGACGTTGCTGGTGGCGTAGAGGTAGCACATCATGGCGGCGAGGCCCGGATAGAAAGTGCTGGCGATGCCCGGAGCGCTATAGCCGCTGGCCAGGGGCGTGCCCAGACCGGTGGCCATGTCATATCCGGCCGTCGCCGGGTAGAGGCCGCCGGTGTAGCCGGATGGGGTGTAATCGTTGCTGCCCGAGGTCACGTCACCGAGCGCCTCGCCGTCGCCGTACACGTAGGAGCTGGCGACGCCCGCGAGGTCGTACAGGCCAGCTGGCAGGACCCCGGCGTTCCCCGAGCCATAGGCGTGGCAGAACGGGGAGGCGTCGGTGAGGGCGGCTACGGCGGCCCACAGCGGTGCCGCAGCGCTGGTTCCGCCGAAGGCCGTCCAGCTCCCGTTGTGGTAGATCGTGTACCCGGAGTTCGGATCGGCGTTCGCCGACACGTCCGGTACCTGGCGCTCGTAGGAAGCCTGGCCGGTGCCGGTGCAGGCCGCGTCCGGCTGCGAGTACTGGCTCATCAGGCCGGGGATGCCTGTCCGGTCCTGATACGACGGCATGCACCACACGCTGGACAGCCCGCCGCCGCCCGCGCCGGCACCGGGGCCAGTCTGGTTCCACGCTGTCTCGGCTATCGGGGTGATCGACGTGCCGCCCACTCCGACGACGTAGGGCTGGCTGGCCGGATCGGCAACCGCCAGGTCCGCCGCGTCAGTACCGCCGTCGGGGTAGCAGTCGGTAGATCCGGAATCACCGGAGGCGGCGAGGACGGTCTGGCCCTGGGCAGCCGCCTGCTCGAACAGGCTGTGTTCCATGGTGACCAGCGATGAATCCGAGTAGGGCTCGCACAGCCCCCACGAGGTCGACACCACCGGGTCGGGCTTCTTCGCGTCGATGATCGCGTGGTACACGTCGTAGGTGTCCATGCCGCCGCTCTTCGGCGCCTGGTACACGTCGATAGTGGCTCCGGGGGCGAGGCCTGCCACGTCCTCGATATCGATGGCAGCCTCGCCGGAACCTGATCCGCTGCCCGCGCCGCCGTCCACCCTGACGTAGCTCACGGTCGTGCGCAGCTGGTAGCAGGACAGGTACGCCGAGATATCGGCCGGTGAGTCGGGCTCGAACTCGGCCAGTGCCACGTGCACGCCCTGCCCGAGATCGTTCAGCCCGTACAGGGGTGACATGCCGTAGTGAGCGGCCAGCTGGTCGGCGGTGTAGCTGCCGTAGGCCTGCGCTGCCTGCGTCGCCGCCGCACAGGGCCGCGGGCCTTGCGCCACCGCTGCCGGCCCGCGGATAGCTGCGCGGGAGACTGCCGTTGCCCGGACCCGGCCGTGCGGGGCAGCTGGCCTGATCGCCAGGCTGGACGGGACGGTCAGCGTGTCGAGGCCGAGCACTCCGCTGACATACGGCGCGGCCGCGGCCGGCATCCGCGGGGCGGCTGAGTTGGCATAGGCCACCCGGCCACTGGCCAGCCGGTAGCGGACGAGAGGGGTAGCGAACGCGCGCTCGACTGTCACCGCGGACGCCTGAACTCCGATGGCCAGCCTGTCCCTGTCCACCGGAGCGGGCACCAGGCCGACTGACCTGAGTGCAGCCTCGACCCTGGCTACCTGCGCAGGCGTCGGGCCGAACCTGGTGCCGAACTGCCCGGGCCTGAGGAAGTGGTGGAAGAGCGGGGACCCGCGGTCTGACAGGCCAGCGATGAAGGAGGTCAGCGCGGCCTGATTGCGCACCTTCAGCCCGATCTCCAGGTGAACGGAAGCCTCCGGCGGCTCCAGCCCGACCTTCCTGGCCGTTCTCGGCACGACCGGACGCGCCCCGATCCGGACCGGATGCCCTGGAGCAAGACGCTCAGCTGCGGCTAGTACCGCAGCTGGTGGCCCGGCGCTAGCCGACGGCGCCGACAGCAGGACGCCGCCAAGCGCCGCCAGCGCAGCCGTCACCGCGCACCATAGCCTGAACGATCTCAATACCCACTCCGCATCCTCGGCGGCTGCCATGACTATGACGCCTGGCGCCGGCTGCGGGTGTACGAAATGCGCGAGTCAGTGCACCTGACTAGCCCGTTCTTCGCCAGCCGCCCGGTCCAGGCCGGTCAGCAGCGCCCGGATGACGGTAACGGCGCGCCCGCTGTCCGGTGGCCGGCCGGCCAGCACATCGGCATACAGGAAGCCCTCGCTGATCCGGATGATCACGTAGGCGAGCGTGCCGGTGTCGAGCTCGGGGTCGAAGCAGCCGCGGGCGCGTTCAAGGTCGATGAGGCGCTCCAGGGCCGCAGTCATGCCGGCCGCGGTGACGCTGCGGCCGCCGGTGAGGATCCGCACTGCGGTGTCGGGATCGGCCTCGATGAAGAAGCGCAGTGCTCGGTCGCGCTCGATGGCCCTCAGGACGCCGCCGATCACAGCCGCGATCCTAGCCGTGCCCGACAATCTGCCCGCTGCCAGCAGCTGCCCGGTCACCAGACGGCGGGAGCGCCACCAGATCACCTCGTCGAGCAGCTCTTCCCTGTTGCCGGCGCGCCGGTACAGGGTGGCGCGGCCGACCCCGAGGTGCCGGGCGAGGGACTGCATGTCCAGGCGGCGGCAGGAAGCGTAGGTATCGAGGGCCGCCATGAACATCCGCGGGGGCACCGACGGAGGTGGGTCGATGCCATCCGGCAGCACCGCCCGGACGTCGTCGCTGCGCTCGCCCAGCTCTGCCAGTAACGGCATCACCCGGCCGGGCGCCGCCCGGCTCGGCATCGGCAACCCGGCCATCGGCAGTTCCGGCATCGCCAGTCCTTACCTCGCGAGGGCTAGCTCGCGGCTTTCTGCGCGGCAGCATGCGGCTTGGCGGCTTTGACCAGGAGCCCCAGCTCCGCCACGAGGTAATCGGCGAGCACGTCGATGTCGGGCACGAGCTCCCGGCAGCACACCAGCCCGAAGTTCAGCCGGCCCAGGTAGCCGACAAGCGTGATGTTGAGCCCCTGGCCGTCGGTGATGACCGAGACCGGGTAGTGAGCGAGCAGCCTGGCCCCGCACAGGTATACCGGAACGTTCGGGCCGGGCACGTTCGAGATGCACAGGTTGAACGGCGGCAGCCGGTGCAGCAGGCCAGTGGCGAACACGACCCGCGCGGCACGGGCCGTCAGGGCGGGCGGCGCGAAGTCGCTAACCTGGTCGACGAGGCCCTGCGGGATCACCGCCTGCTGCGATTTGGCGACCTGGGTCGCGGCGTGCACGATCGCTACTCTCTCGGCCGGGTCGGCGACGTTCGTCGGCAGCGTCGCCAGCATCGCCGACACCTTGTTTCCCATGGCCGTCTTGCTGGCCGGATCCCTGACGGACACCGGGATCATCGCGACGAGCGGCACTTCTGGCAGCGCGCTGTGGTCGGCGAGCCAGCGCCGGAGCGCTCCGGCGCACATGGCCATCACGACGTCATTGACCGACACGCCGAAGGCGTTCTTTACCGCCTTGACCGTGTCCAGGTCGACGCTGCGCAGCGCGAGCCGCCGGTGCGCGGTGATCGGCCGGTTGAACGGCGTCGCCGGAGCCCGGCCGGGCGTGGTCGCGATGACCTCGCCGTCGCCGCGGTTCAGGCCGAGCATGCCGCCGACCAGGTTGCCGATCGCTGGCGCCAGCGTGGGCAGCACCCGCACCAGCTCGTTCGTGAAGCGGACAGTCTGCACCGGCCGCCAGGCGAGCCGGGCGGCAGCGAGTGCGGTAAGCGCGACCGGGCCCGGCGGCCGGGCCGGACTGAACGGCTTCGTCGGCGGGATCTCGCGCCCGTCGGGAGTCAGGTCGAGCAGGATGGTCAGCAGCTCGGCGCCGGATGCGCCGTCGATCGCCGAGTGATGGATCTTGGTGTAGACGGCGGCGCGCCGCCGGGCGAGGCCGGTGATCAGGTAGATCTCCCACAGCGGGCGGCTGCGATCCAGCGGGCGGGCGTGCAGCCGGGACACCTGCTCGGTGAGCTGGGCATCGGACCCTGGCCTTGGCAGCGCGATCTCCCTGATGTGGTACTCAATGTCGAAGTTCGGATCATCCACCCAGTACGGCTGATCCAGCCCGAGCGGAACGTTGAGCAGCTTGCGGCGCAGCACCGGCACCAGCGGCAGCCGGTCGCCGAGCACCGCCGTCAGCCTGGCCAGCGTGAGGGGGGCCGGCGCGTCCTTGGGGTCCAGGATGCAAATGCCTCCGACATGGCCGGTCGAGTTTGCGGTCTCCAGCGCGAGGAACGCGGCGTCAAGGCCGGTGAGCTGCTGCATTCTGGTCACTCCTCGCCTGGTCACGAGCCGGGTAGAGGCCGCGCAGCGCTGCAGGCGGGCGGAACTCGCGCCGCCGCGCCGGCAGGACAGCCAGCCGGTCGGCTATCAGCCAGAGCGTGGCCGGGTCGACGCCGAAGCCCAGGTGGGCGCATCGGACCTCAGCGTTCTGGTGCAGGTCGGTCTCCGGCTCGATGCAGGCCTGCCAGGAGACAATGCCGTCGCGACGCGAGTAGACGGCCGTCGACGGCACCGGGATGGGCCGCCTGAGCTCTTCGCGGGTCGGCACCCGCGCGGTTGCGTGGAGCCGGGCCCGCCGCTCATACGCGCGGTCGGCATGACTCTGCTGCGAGTCGGCCAGGGCGAACGGGCTGCCGAGCGTGATCACCTCCCGGACCTGTCCGGGGTGCCGCCGGGCGAGCTCCCTGGCGTAGATCCCGCCGAGGCTCCAGCCGACGACCGAGACCGGGCCACCAGACTGCCTGACGAGGGCAGACAGGTTGGCCGGCAGCCCGTCGAGCACGTCTTCGGTTGGCCCGATATTGCGGCCCAGGCTCCAGCCGCGGACCTGGTAACCGAGCAGGCGCAGGAACTGGCGGAGCAGCGCCGTGCTGCTGTCAGAGGCAAGCAGGCCCGGTAGCACGAGCACGCCGTGGCCGTCGCCGCGCGGGGCGAAAATGAGCCATGGCGCTGCCACCGGAAGCGTTGCCAGATCGGCCAGACCCCTGGCCGGCTCGGTCAGCAACAGATGGAGGGGCGGACCCGTGCCGGGGCCGCCGACAGTCGCTTCTGCATGCCTGACTGCGAACATCGCGGCCCGATTCTGTCGCGCCGGCTCAGCCCGTGCTGGCCCGGCGACCACTAGGCAACCTGCTGATACACCTTTAGTGTATGTCTCACGTACATCGCCGGAAGGCCCGAAATTCCTGGATGGCGCAATGAGCTTCAACCTCGCGACAATCCTTAAGGAAACGGCGGCGGCCGTCCCCGATGCGCCCGCCTATCGCGCAGGGGCGGCCACCCAGACATACCGCGAGCTTGACCAGGAGTCGGGCCGGTTCGCGGCCGGGCTGGCCGCAGCGGGTCTCAGCCCCGGCCAGGTGGTCGCCGTTCAGCTGCCGAATGTCCCGCAGTTCCTGACCGCTTACTTCGGCGCGCTCAAGGCCGGGATGACTCTCCTGCCGATGAACCCGCTGCTCAAAGCACCCGAGATTGAGCACCAGCTTTCCGATTCGGGTGCCGCCATCATGATCGGCCTGGCCGGCCTGCACGCCGAGGCCGCGAAGGCGTGCGAGCTCGTGGGCCTGCCGCTGTACCTGGTTGGAGAGCCGCCAGCGGGCGAGGGCGCGCGCGCAGTCAGCGAGCTGATGGGCAGCGAGCCGGACGGTGAGATCTGTCCTTGCAACGCCGAAGACACCGCGGTGCTGATCTATACCAGCGGCACGACCGGCAAGCCGAAGGGCGCCGAGCTCACCCATTTCCTGCTGTACATGAACTGCACCGTGTCCGGTCAGCTGTTCGGCGCCCGGCCAGACGACGTCACTCTCGCCGTGCTGCCGTTCTTCCACGTGTTCGGGCTGTCCTCGGTGCTGAACGTCAGCGTCCGGTATGGCGGCTGCCTGTCGATCGTGCCCCGTTTCGAGCCTGGTGCCGTCCTGGCTGCGATCGAGGCAGACAAGTGCACGGTGATCGCCGGCGTGCCCACGATGCTGCACGCGCTGGCCCAGCTAGACGTCACGGGCCGCGAACTGGCCGCGCTGCGAGTTGCGGTCTCCGGCGGCGCCTCACTTCCCGAGAACGTCATGGGGACGTTCGAGACCAAGTACGGGATCGAGGTACTCGAGGGCTACGGGCTGTCGGAGACCGGCAGCACGTCATCGTTCAACCGGCCGGGCGACCGGAAGCCGCTGTCGGTCGGCAAGCCGATCTGGGGCGTCGAGATGCGCGCCGGCGACGCGAACGACAATCCGCTGCCGCCTGGGCCGGATCAGATCGGGGAGATCCTGATCCGCGGGCACAACGTCATGAAGGGCTACCGGAACCGGCCCGAGGCGACCGCCGCCACGCTCAAGGGCGGCTGGCTGCACACCGGCGACCTCGGCTACATGGACTCCGATGGCTTCTACTTCATCGTCGACCGGACCAAGGACCTGGTGATCCGCGGCGGTTACAACGTGTACCCGCGCGAGATCGAGGAAGTGCTCTACGCCCACCCCGGTATTCGCGAGGCAGCCGTCATCGGCAAGCCCGACGAGCGCCTCGGCGAGGAGGTGGTCGCCGTGGTCGTGCTCGACGCCGACGCGAGCATCGACGAGCAGGAGATCATTGCCTACTGCCGGGAGCGCCTGGCCGCTTACAAGTACCCGCGCGAAGTCAGGTTCCGCGCCGACCTGCCCAAGGGCCCGACGGGGAAGATCCTCAAGACCGAGTTGCGCGAGCAATAACTGCAGACCTGCCCTAGCCGGGCCGCACCTGCCTCCAGACCGGGTGTCAGGTCAGTCAGGCGGTGTGCCGTCCGCCGCGCGGAACTCGACGATGCCGCGGTCGGAGATGGTGAACTGCTTGCCGCAAGCCGGACATCTCAGAACCAGTGGCCTAGCCCCGGTGCGATGGCTTGGGTCAGCCTTCAGACGATTCCCGTCGTCAGGACACTCCGCGAAGTTCACTCTCGCAGGCTAGCCCCAGGGCAGGACGACCAAGTGCTCAGTGGCGCAGCCGGGGCGATCAAACCCGGGCTCCATCGCCCCGGCGCGACGCTGGCTCTTGGTGCGGCGGAGTCCTAACGCGCGTAGCTGCTGGCGCCGAACCAGTCCACGACGACGACCGGCTCGTCCCCGACGACCCAGGCGTCGTGCCCCTGAGGCAGCGCGGTGACGTCGCCCGGCCGCGCGTCGAACTCGCTGCCGTCCGCCATCACGACGTGCAGCGTGCCCTGCACGTGGTACTGGAAATGCGGTGCCTCGCACAGCTCAGTCCCCGCAATCGGCTTCACGTGCTCGGACCAGCGCCATCCTGGCTGGAGGATGAGCTGGCCGATCTCGCCGCCACCGATCTTGAGCAGCCTGAGCTCACCACTCTCGAACGACCTGACCTCGTCCGGCGACCCGAACGCCTTCTGCTCCGCCTGTCCCGTCATTACCCCTCCTTGAGTTGCTTGCTCGTTAGCCTCAGCGCCAGCGTTCCAGCAGGTGGTTGCAGAGTCCTTGCAGCTGGCTAGTGGCGGCTACGCGGCTGCCGGAGTTTGATACAGCCATGAGGTCGCTCGCATTGCGAGTGCTTGGCGAGTTCGCAGTAGACGGCATCGAGCCAGCGGCGCTCGGCAGCCGGAAAGCTCGCCTTGCCCTCCAGCTGCTCGCGCTGGCGGAGGGCCGGGCGGTGCCGTCCGCTGTGCTGGCCGATGCCCTGTGGGGAGACGCACAGCCCGTCAGGCCCGATGATCAGCTCGCGGTCCTGATGAGCAGGCTGCGCACGGTGCTCGGCCGCGACCGGATCGCCCATCGCGGCGGGGGGTACCTGCTGCGCTACGACTGGCTGGACGCGGTCGAGCTCGGGCACCTCGTCGAGGAGATCGAGCGGCGGCGCGCGGCGGCCAACGTGATCGGCGCGGCGGCCGCCGGCAGGGTCGCCCTCTCGCTGCTGCGCGGCGGCAGCGCAGCGCCGGCGCCGGGCGACTGGGCGGAGCTGCGGCTGGCCGAGATCGACCGACTCACCGTGCGCGCCCGGCTGGTCGCAGCGTCCGCCCTGCTCGCGGCCGGTGACTGGATGACCGCGTGCGAGGCCGCTGCGACAGCGCTCGAGCACGACCCGTACGACGAGGCCGCGCTGCGCGTGTTGCTGCGCGGTTACGTTCTCGGCGGCCAGGTCGCGGCCGCCCTCGCCGTGTACGCCGCTACCAGGGAACGCCTGGCCGAGGACCTCGGCACCGACCCGTCACCGGAGTCGGCCTCGCTCTACACCGCGATTCTGCGGGGCGAGCTGCCCGCCGTCGCGGCGGGGCCAGCCGATAATGCGACCGGACTGGTCGGCCGCACGCACGAGCTGACGTTCCTGGACGCGATCGCCAGGCGCAGCCATGACGGCACCGTGGAGGTCGTGGTCATCGAGGGCGAGGCGGGGATCGGCAAGACGACTCTGCTGCGCGCATGGGCGGCCACGCGGGCAGCCGCCGGCGACATCGTGATCGCCGCGAACTGCGGGCCGCTGGATCGCTCGATGCCGCTCGACGCACTGCTCACGGGACTCGCGGCCGTGCTGCGCCGGCTCGGCCCTGAGATCACCGCTGACCTGCTGGCCGACGACGCGCCGATGCTCGCCTCGCTACTCGGCCCGGCCCGCGAGCCGCGGCCGCTGCCGGTCCTGGCCGACAGCATGCTCGGGCCCGCCGTCTTTTACACGGCGGTGGCGCGAGTGCTCGGCCGGCTCAGTGCCCGCGGCTCGCTGGCCATCCTGATCGACGACGCTCACCTGGCCGGGCATGCGCTCGTCGAGCTGCTGCACGTCATCCGGCGCGCTGAGCTGACGGCCACGCTCGTCGCGGCGATCCGGTCCGGCGAAGGCGAGCCGCTGCCGGGTGCGGCGCAGATCCGGCTGGACGTGCTGGACAAGGACGCGGCGGCCGAGCTGGTGGGCGCTGGCCGGGTCGATGCGCTCTACGCGCGGTCGGGCGGGCATCCGCTCTTCCTGACCGAGCTCGCGCAGCAGGCGTCCGGGGCGGAGCTGCCTGCCTCGCTGGTCGACTCGGTGTCGGCGCGCTGCGATGAACTCGGCGCGGCGGGGGCGACCCTGCGCACGGCCGCGCTCATCGGGCCGGAGCTCGATCTCGACCTGCTGGCCGCCGTCCTCGGCCGGCCGCTCATCGCGCTGCTCGACGACTGTGAGCAAGCGGTCGCCAAGCAGTTCCTGGTCGAGCAGGAGGGGCGGCTCAGCTTCCGTCATGAGCTGGTGCGCTCGGCGCTCGCGGCTAGCGCCACCGCCGGTCGCGCCGCCCTGCTGCACCGCCAGGTGGGCCGGGTGCTCGCGGCCCGTCCCGACACCGATGCGCTCCTCGTTGCCCAGCACGCCAGGCTCGGCGGGGATCTCGAGCTGGCCGCGACCGCGCTGCGCGAGGCGTCCGGGCGGGCTGCCGAGCGCTTCGATCACGCGGCCGCCGAACGCCTGCTTGACGATGCGCTGAGCCTGCATGCCAGTCCGGACAGCTGGCTGGCCAGGGCGCGCGTGCGCACCCGCCGCGGCCGGTACGACGCCGCACTGCAGGACGTCGAGCGCGCCGCTCCGGCCGGAGCCGCCGCGCTGGAGGTGGGCGCCTGGGCCTCGTACTTCGGCCGCCAGTTCGGGCAGGCTGCGCAGTTCGCGGCAGACGGCGCGCTGGCGGCACCGGATGCCGCGACGCGCACCCGGTGCCTGACCGTGGGCGGCCGGACCTGGCATGCGGCCGGCGACCTGCGGCAGGCCGAGCTCCTGCTCGGCGAGGCGATGGCGCTCGCCGACGGTGCCGACCGCGTCACCGCAGCCGCGTGGCTCGGCGTGCTGCGCTCGCACCAGAGCCGGGTGGACGAGGCGCTCGGACTGCTCCGCCCCGCTGCGCGCGGCCAGGTTGGCGTAGAACATACGTCGGCGACGCTGCACGCGTTGCTGTTCACCGGCCACGCCCACGCTCTGGCCGGGAACGCAGCCGCCGCACTCGCGGCCTTCGGCCACTACACCGCCGAGGTGGAGCGCCGCCAGGTCCCGCGCTTCGCCGGCCGTGCCGTGAACTTCTCCGGCTGGGTGCTGCGCAACCTGGGTGCGACGCAGCAGGCTCTCGACCAGCACGTGGAGGCGCTCGCGCTCGGCGGCAGCGAAGGCAGGGTGGAACTCACCATCGCCGCCATCGAAGACCTGGCTGAACTGGCGCTGGATGCCGGTGACACCGACAGCACCACGGCGCGGCTCGACGAAGCGGCGCAGCTGCTGTCGGGCGACCTGGTCTTCGGCTGGCGCCTGGCGTTCAAGCACCAGCTGCTCACCGCCCGGCTCGCGCTCGCCCGAGGCGACCCGGAGCGAGCCAGGTCGGTGGCCGCAGACCTGGCCGCGGCCGCGACGGCGCTGAACGTGCCGCGTTACGCCAGCGTGGCTGGCCTGATGGTGCACCTGGCGTGCCGGGCGCTCGGACTGCCGCCAGACCCGGCTGCAGTCGAGGCCGACCTGGACCTGCTGGACCGGTCCGGCGCCATCGAGGCGTGGCGATGGACCGGCGAGATCGGGGCTGCGTTCGGCAGTGAGCGCACGCTGAGCCGAGCCGAGGAACGTGTCCGCCAGCTGGCAGGCAAGGCTGGCGAGCATGCCGATCAGCTTCGCCGCGCAGCGGACGCGCAGCTGGCGGGCTGGCAGCGGCGAGCGCGCCAGCTGCACAGCTAGGCGGGCTAGCTTGCCACGTGCACCAGCATGTCGATGGCGAGCGGCTCGCAGCCGCTCATGGCGTCGGCCGCAGCTCGCCGGAGCTCGGCCTGGCGCCTGGCGTCCAGGGAGCAGGCGAACGGGGCAATGTGCGCCATGCCGAGGCGCCAGGCCGCGAGCTCAGCCGGCTCCGACAGCGTGGTGGGCACGGTGACCACCGTGGACTTCACCCGCCGGTAGCCCGCGGCAACCGCGAGCTGACAGACGAGATTGGCGTCGCCCAGGCGCGGCTCGGTCTCGTGCTTGAAGGTCACGTACCAGGCTGGCGGCCGGTAGCCGAACCGGGCCAGTACCCGGTCGACGGCTGACTTGGCCGGGTGTCCCCAGCCGGGCGCGAATGTGCTGGTGGCAAGTACCCGGCCGACCCGCCGCGCCTGCGCCAGCGCGGCGCCAAGGTTAGCGACGTGGGTCAGGCTGAAGGCGGCCAGGACAACCCCGAAGCTGCCGTCGCGGAAAGGCAGCGCCGCCAGGTCCGCGGCCACGGGCTGGAGCGGCGGCGCGATGTGACGCAGTGGCGCCACGGCAATGTCGGCCGCAGCGACCTCGGCGGCGCCTGCCGCGAGCGCCGCCCGGCCTGCCACCCCGGTCCCGGCGCCGAGATCCAGCACCCGCGCGCCCGCCAGCAGCAGAGATACGTGCGCGGCCAGCGCGTCCGCGAGTGCCGTGTACACCGGAGCCGGGCCCGCGGCCCACAGCTCCGGCGCCGTTTCGTAGGCCGTGCGGATCTGGCTGCTCAGCCCAGCAGCGGCTGGGCACGCACTGCCTGCGTTTCCCACCAGGCCAGCTCCTCGTCATAGCCGCCGAGTGCCTTCTCCCAGCCGAACTGGACGAGGGCGCCGAGCAGGCTCAGCAACAGCTGACGGTCCCACCAGGGCTCGGTGTCGATGCCGCAGGCCTCCAGCGCCGCCCGGTACGCAGTGATCGATTCCTCCTTGGACTGCGGCAGCCGCCGGCAGTTGATGGCCAGGTACCAGGCCAGGTCGCTCAGCGCCGGGCCGCGGCCTGGCTGCTCCCAGTCCAGGAGCACGGTGCGCCCGGCGTCGTCGGTGCCCAGGTTGTCGAGCTTCCAGTTGCTGTGCACGAACGTCTGCGGCGTCGTCGCCAGCGCCGCAACCAGCGGGCCCGGGTCGAGCGCCAGCGGGCCGGCCACGGCAGCTGCGTCCGGAGCGACGTCTGCCAGCATCGGCCAGCCCTTGGCGACCAGCTGCGGCACCAGGTGCTCCGAGCCGACTGCGGCCTCTGCCTCGGCCATCCACGGCGATAGCTCCAGGTACCTGTGCATGATCGGCACCACGTCGACTTCTGGCCCGCAGTCCCAGAACGCGGCGTGCAGAGCAGCCATGTGCGCCACGAAGTCCTGGTGCTGGCCGAGTGATATCGGGTCGTCGGTGACCGGCACCAGCCAGCGGCTGACGTCGTGCATCAGCACCACGCAGCCGCCCGATGGCGCCGGTCCCGTGCGCTCCCGCTCTCCGGCCGCAACGATGGGCTGGTTCAGGCAGTCCGGCAGGCGGTCCAGGATGCCGCGCTCCCACAGCTCTAGGGGTGCGCCGCGGAGGCTCCCCGACGCCCGCATCGTCCAGTCCCCGGCCAGGTCGAGGTGCTTGAGGATGTACGGCTGGCCGCCGATCTCGAGGCGCTCGAGGAAGGCGCCCGACTTGCCTGGCGCGCCGGTGACCGGCTCGCGCAGGGTCGCGCTGGCCAGCAGCTCGGCCAGGTCATCGTGGTCAGGCATGAGCGGCCTCCATTTCTGCCAGCAGCGAGGCGGGCCAGCGGCCGCCGCAGAACACCGTGTCTGCCACGATCCGATCGTCGCGCACCCTGAGAACGTGCAGGTGGTGAGCGGCGTGCGGGACACCATTCTCCGACCAGCTGAGCGTGTACTCCACGATCTCGGTCACGCCGTCGGCGGCGGGGTACCGGTGCAGCTCCTCGAACCTGCCCGGATCGGCGAACCATTTCCCGTACTCGGCCCGGATCGCATCGGCACCCGCTAGCTGCATGCGCCAGTTCGGTACCGTCGCGTCCAGCGTGGCCCCAGCGCTCCAGGCGTTGCAGCTACCGATTGCCGCGTTCTCGATGGCATCGAGGAAGGTGTCCACTACCTGCGTGCCTGCCATTGTCGTCTCCTGACTGTCGGCCTGGGCACGATGGTGCCCGGCACGGCTTGCAGCCAGGTTGCAGCAAGCGTGGCTCAGGCGGCCAGCGATGAGTAGAAGCTGGCGTCACCCTTGCGCACGACGCTAGTGTCACCGCTGATGCCGACCGGGACCGGGCCCGCGATCGTGATCCGGTGCAGCAGCCTCGGCAGGTCGTCATAGTCGGCGACCGCGTAGTGCTGGGTGGCCCGGTTGTCCCAGATCGCGATGTCGCCATCGCGCCACGACCACCGCACTGTGTTCTCCAGCTTGGTCACCTGCCGCTGCAGCAGCTGGAGCAGATCGGCCGAGTCCGCCGTGCTCAGCCCGGTAAAAGACCGGACGAAATGCCCGAGCAACAGGGACGGCTCGCCCGTCTCGGGGTGGATCCGGACGACCGGGTGCTCGGTCTCGAACTCCAGGTGCCGGAACTCGGCCCGGTAGTGCTCTTCCTTGACGTCCACACCGCCGATCTGGGTCCGGTTCGCGGCGTAGTCGTAGAGGTTCGAGTGCACCGCCCTGAGGCCCCCGACCAGCGCCTGCAGCGCCGGGTGCAGCCGCCGGTACGCCTCGACCGTGTTCGCCCAGACCGTGGTGCCGCCGTACGGCGGCAGCGTGATCGCGCGAAGCACGCTGATGGCCGGGATCCGGTCGACGAACGTGACGTCGGTGTGCCAGCTGTTGGCCTTGCCCTGCTCGGAATCGATCGGCAGGATCGCCTTCCCGTCGCCGGTCACTGTCGGATGCGGCTTGGTCACCTCCCCCAGCAGCTGCGCGAAGGCGAGCTGGTCGGCGTCGGTTGCGTGCTGCTGATCGCGCAGGAAGACGACCCGGTGCCGGAGCAGCGCAGTGCGGAGCTCCGCGACCGCAGCCGGCTCGACATCACCGCCAATGCGGATCCCGCTGACGATCGCGCCGATCACGCCGCCGACCTGAGTTACCTCGATGCGCTGAAAGTCGCTGCTGGCGGGAAGAGTCTGGAGTAGCTGGGCCATGCGTCCTCAGCACCTTTCGTCGTCGCCGGCGGAGTCTGCGGTGGAGGCCGCGAGCCGGCGGGCGTGTGTTCCGTCTTCCTCAAGCTGCCTGGCGCATGGTATAAATGTCAAGTATTCCGATTTATTTACTAGACTATCTCGCTGGCCAAGATCGAGCAGATGATCGTTTTACCTAGCGGGAAATAGGCAGGAGATCGCGTCAGTTGTCGCTGGCGGTCGGCACCGGGAGCAGGGGCAGGACGAGCAGATGACGGCTTCAGGAACGGAGCGCGTGCACCTGGCTGTCGCGCTCGACGGCGCGGGCTGGCACCCGGCAGGGTGGCGCGAGCCGGACGCCAGTCCGGCCGAGCTGCTGACGGCCGCGTACTGGGCCGACCTGGTGACCGAGGCGGAGCGCGGCCTGCTCGACTTCGTCACCATCGAGGACGGGCTCAGCCTCCAGTCAACCGATCCTGATGAGCCGGACGACCGCACTGACCAGGTCCGCGGGCGCCTGGACGCAGTGCTGATCGCCGCCAGGGTCGCGCCGCTGACCAGCCATGTCGGGCTGATACCGACAGTCACTGTGACGCACACCGAGCCGTTCCACCTGTCGAAGGCAATCGCCACCCTGGACTGGGTCAGCTCTGGCCGGGCCGGCATCCGGGTCAAGGTATCGGGCCGCCAGGACGAGGCCGGACACTTCGGCCGCCGGACCCTGCCCTCGGGTCCCGAGCTCGTCGCGGACTTGTTCGGCGAGGCAGCCGATTACGTCGAAGTCGTCAGGCGGCTGTGGGACAGCTGGGAAGACGATGCGGAGATCCGCGACGTCGCGACCGGCCGGTTCGTCGACGTCAGCAAGCTGCACTACATCGACTTCACCGGCCGCTGGTTCTCGGTCAGGGGCCCGTCGATCACGCCGCGGCCACCGCAGGGCCAGCCGGTCGTCGCTGCGCTCGCGCACCGGGACCTGGCCTACCAGCTGCTTGCGACCAGCACAGACGTCGGCTTCATTACCCCGCGCGATAAAGCTGACGCGGCACAGATCGCGGCCGAGGTCCGGGCTGACGAGGCAGCCGCCGGCCGAGCCGACGAGCAAGTGCGGCTGTTCGCCGACCTGCTGGTCTTCCTGGATGACCAGCCGGGTCGCGCGGCGCAGCGGCGAGCGAGGCTGGACGAGCTGGCGGGCATGGCCGTGACGAGTGACGCGCCCATCTTCGCCGGGACTCCGGGGCAACTGGCCGACCTCATGCAGGACTGGCAGTCCGCCGGGCTGACCGGGTTCCGGCTTCGGCCGGCGACGATCCCGCACGACCTCCGCCAGATAGCCCGAGGCGTCGTACCTGAGCTGCAACGACGAGGGGCGTTCCCGGATAAGTACGAGTCATCCTCACTCCGCGGCCTGCTGGGCCTGTCCCGTCCCGCGGGCCGCTATGCCACTGCCCGAGCCGAGAAAGGAGCGAGCGCATGACCGAGCAGCCCCAGGGCAAGCCCGTCAAGCAGGTGCACCTGGCCGCGCACTTTCCCGGTGTGAACAACACGACCGTGTGGAGCGACCCGCGAGCGGGCAGCCACATCGAGTTCAGCTCATTCGCTCACTTCGCCCGCACGGCAGAACGGGCCAAGTTCGACTTCCTGTTCCTTGCCGAGGGCCTCCGGCTGCGGGAGCAGAAGGGCAGGATCTACGACCTGGATGTCGTCGGCCGGCCGGATACGTTCACGATCCTGGCCGCCCTCGCCGCCGTTACCGACCACCTCGGCCTGGCCGGGACCATCAACTCGACGTTCAACGAGCCATACGAAGTAGCGCGCCAGTTCGCGACGCTAGACCACCTGTCCGGCGGCCGCGCCGCGTGGAACGTGGTCACCTCCTGGGACGCCTTCACCGGGGAGAACTTCCGCCGCGGCGGGTTCCTGCCGCAGGAGGCACGCTACGAGCGCGCCAGGACGTTCCTGCACACGACGTGGGAGCTGCTCGACTCATGGACGGGCGACGAGATCACCGCGGACAAGACGGCGGGTGAGTTCCTGACCAGACCAGACCCCGGCCGGTTCAGCCACCGTGATGCGCATTTCGATATCGCCGGGCAGTTCGACGTGCCACGCAGCCCGCAAGGCCGGCCAGTCATCTTCCAGGCTGGTGACTCCGACGACGGTCGCGAGTTCGCCGCGTCAGACGCTGATGCGATTTTCAGTCGGCACTCGACGCTGGATGCGGGCAAGGCCTTCTACGCGGACGTCAAAAGCAGGCTGGCGAAGTATGGCCGGTCGCCTGATCAGCTCAAGATTCTTCCCGCCGCGACGTTCGTGCTGGCCGACACCGACGCAGCAGCGGCCGAGCGCGCCCACGAGGTGCGGCTGCAGCAGGTCAGCGGGGCCACCGCGATCGCCTTCCTGGAGCAGCTATGGAACCGGGATCTGTCCGGCCACGACCCGGACGGGCCGCTGCCAGACTTCGAGCCTGACCCGGGCGAGAACACCACCGCGCGCGGCCGCGCCAGCGTGCGCATGTACCGAGACCCGGTAGCGACCGCGAGGGAATGGCGAACCAGGGCGGAGGCGGACAACTTGTCCATCCGCGAACTGATCATCGAGGTAACCGGCCGTCAGTCATTTATCGGATCGCCGGCAACGGTCGCGGCCGCCATCAACGAGTACGTGCAGGCCGACGCCAGCGACGGCTACATCCTGGTGCCGCACATCACCCCGGGCGGGCTCGACGAGTTCGCCGATACGGTCGTGCCGCTGCTGCAGGAACGCGGCGTGTTCCGCACCGACTACACCGGTCGGACGCTGCGGGAGAACCTGGGCCTTGCCGAGCCGGCGGCCGTGCGCGCCGCCACGGGCTCGTGAGGAGGGACAGCTACATCATGGCGAACACGCCGCTGGCAGTCTTGGACCTGGTGCCGATACCGTCGGGCGCTACTGCAGCCCAAGCGCTCCGCAACAGCATCGACCTGGCCCAGCGCGCCGAGCAGTTGGGCTACGCCAGATACTGGTTCGCCGAGCACCACCTCAATCCCGGCGTGGCAGGCACCTCCCCCGCCGTCGTGCTCGCGCTGACGGCTTCGGCTACCTCCGCGATCCGGATCGGGTCCGGCGCCGTGCAGCTCGGTCACCGGACGGCGCTGTCCACGGTCGAGGAGTTCGGCCTGATCGATGCGCTGCATCCGGGAAGGCTGGATCTCGGCCTGGGCCGGTCCGCCGGACGCCCGTCACCGCTGCCCGGTGGTAGCACGGCTGACGGGGTCACCCGCGCACCAAACGGCCTGCTGATCCCGCCGAGGTTCAGCCCGGAGGCCCTGCTGAAATCGCCGCGGGTCGCCCTGCAGCGCAAGCTGCTGCAGTTGCCGAATGCGGAGGCCCAGGACTACGGCGAGCAGGTCGGTGACATCCTCGCCCTGCTTCGCGGGACATATTGCTCGCCTGCTGGCATCCGCGCACGCGCGATCCCGGGCGAGGGAGCGGACGTGCAGGTCTGGATCCTCGGCAGCAGCGGCGGCCAGAGCGCCGACGTAGCCGGGCGGAACGGGCTGCGGTTCGCGGCTAGTTACCACATCAGCCCGGCGACCGTACTGGAGGCAGTAGAGGGCTACCGGTCCGCATTCCGGCCGTCGGCCGAGCTTGGCCGGCCGTACCTGAGCGTGTCCGCCGATGTGGTCGTTGCCGAGGACGAGGCGACCGCGCGGGAACTTTCGACCGGCTACGGGCTATGGGTGCGGAGCATCCGGAACGGCGAGGGAGCCATCGAGTACCCGACGCCGGACGAAGCGCGCCTGCACACCTGGACTGAGGAGGACCGGGCCCTGGTCGGGGACCGAATCGAGACCCAGTTCGTCGGTTCACCCAGCCAGGTCGCGAGCCAGCTCGAGCAGCTGCGCGATGCCACCGGCGCTGACGAGCTCATTGTCACGACCATCACGCATGACCATGCCGACCGCGTCCGCTCTTATGAGCTGCTGGCACAGGAGTGGGAACAGCGGTGAATCATCAGCGACCATCGAACAGGAGACGACCGTGAGCGTCGCAGTCGTAGTCGGCAACCCCAAACCGCGGTCGCGCACCTTCCAGGCCGCGCATATCGTTGCCGAGCGGCTCGCGGGCCTGCCCGCTGACCTGAGCATCGACCTCGCCGAGCTTGGGCCGGCGCTGCTCGACTGGTCCGACCCTGGCGTTGCCGAGCTCGTGGCCGCCATCCAGGCAAGCGACCTCGTGGTGGTGGCCAGCCCTACCTACAAAGCCACCTACACCGGGCTGCTCAAGCTATTCCTGGACCGATTCGGGGCCGCCTCGCTGACCGGAACGGCGGTGCCGGTGATGCTGGGCGCGCACTGGAAGCACGCGCTGGCCCCCGAGCTGCTGCTCAAGCCGGTGCTCGTCGAGATCGGCGCCACGTGCCCGACAGCCGGCCTCTTCCTCCTCGACTCCGAGTTCGAGGGGAGCGACACGCTCGACAGCTGGCTGGAGCGGGCCCGCCCGCAGATCGCGGCCACCACGAAGGGCCTGGCATGACTACCGCGCGAGACGAGGCGAGCGCGCTTGGCCAGGCTCAGCTGAGGCACGTCCTCGCGGCGTTTCCGACTGGCGTGGCCGCGGTCGCGGCCATCATCGATGGCGAGCCCGCAGGGCTGGCGGCCAGCTCGTTCGTGTCGGTCTCACTTGACCCGCCGCTCGTCTCGGTCTGCATCGGGCACTCGTCCACGACGTGGCCTGTCCTGCGCACCGCCGGCCGGCTCGGGATCAGCGTGCTCGGCGCACACCAGGAGCGGGCGAGCCGTCAGCTCAGCTCGCGTGACGGCGAGCGCTTCGCCGGGCTGCGCTGGCGGTCGACTGGTGACGGCGCTGTGCTGCTGCACGAGGCAAGCGCGTGGTTCGACTGCAGCATCGAGCGGGAGATCCCGGCCGGCGATCACGACATCGTGCTGCTCCGCGTCCACGACCTCGGCGCATCCGAGTCGATGCCGCTGGTCTTTCACGGAAGCGCTTACCGCCAGCTGCAGGCCTGCGGGCGGCTGGCTGCTAGCCGGGCTGCTCTGGGCTGACCGCAGCCAGCAGCCTGCGCAGCGTCGCGGAGTAGCGGTCCAGCGCGGCCCGGCCGTCACGAGTGAGCGATACGGCCGTGACCGCGTTGACGCCGCTGCCGGACTTGTCCATCTGAACGTAGCCAGCGTCGTCCAGCTTACGGAGGTGCGTGATCAGGTTGCCCGGCGTCAGCCCGATCAGGTCTTGCAGCCGCGTGAAGGACAGGGTGTCGCCATCTGGCAGCGTCGCCAGCGTCACCACAAGCCGCAGCCTGGCCGGCGCATGGATGACGGGATCGAGTTCATCCTCGGTCACGTACGCATCCGCCGCATCGTGATCAGGCCCAGCGCGGCGAACCCTCCTCCTACCGCAAACGCGAGCACGCCCCATACCCCAGCCGGGCCGGCGAAGCCGCTGAGCGCCGCGGCAGCGATCAGCCAGACGCCGAAGCCGAACACTGTCCAGTCCATCCGCGCAGCGGAGCCGGCCGCGAACACGAGCCCCATGAGAAGGACGGGCGCCGCCGCCCCGTAGACGCCCAGCACCTGCTGGCTCGCACCGGCGTGATCAAGCGCAGCTTCGAGCACCAGGACGCCGAGATATCCGACAGCGAGCGTCAGGTAAGTGACGCGCCGCCGCATGTCGGACGCGCCGCCGACGCCGCTAGCCGCGCGGCTCACGACCGCCGCGGTGACGGCCAGCGCCACTCCGGCCAGCAGGAACACGCCTAGGATCGCTTCCGGCGCAGGGGCGCGGTACGGGTGCTGTCCGCGGACCGACAGCCAGATTGCACCGAAGCCGATGAAGTACACCATGGCCCAGGTCCCGTAGATCGCGGGGTGGGTAGTCCTGAGTTCGTGCTGTGCCCGCGCCTGCGCCTGCTCAAGGATGAGCGCCGCTTGCCGAACGTCCATGTCCTGGTCCCCGTCGGCGAGCATCTGCTCGTCCCCTCGCGCGTCCTTTTCCATCGTCCTCACCTCCGGGCGCCGCCGTTTACTTTGCGGTTCAAAGCCAGCTGACTTTGAACGGCAAAGTCAAGCGCGGCATCCGGTTGTTGGCGGCCACGGCCTGGCGTGCATGCTTGACGGTGATCTCTAGGGCAGCGGAGGCACGCAATGGGCCGTACAGTCACCTCGGTCATCGCCGGAGTTCCGGCTGACGGCGCGCCTGGTGGCCAGATCACCTCCACCAACCCGGCTCGCACCAGCGACGTTGTCGCCGAGGTCGCGCTCGGCGACGCGGGCACCTTCGCGGCCGCGTGCCGCGCCGCCCGCGCCGCCCAGGCCAGCTGGGCGGACGTGCCTGCCCCGGTACGCGGCCGCGCGATCGCGCACATCGGCCGGGTCGTCGAGGCCAATTCCGAGTCGCTGGCCCGCCTGATCACGCGGGAGATCGGCAAGCCCTACCGGGAGGCCCTCGGTGAGGTGCGCGAGATCGTCGACACCTGCGACTTCTTCCTCGGCGAGGGGCGGCGGCTGTACGGGCAGACGGTTCCGAGCGAAATGCCCGACAAGCAGCTGTTCACGTTCCGCAATCCGGTCGGGGTTGTCGCCGTCATCACGGCCGGGAACTTTCCGGTAGCGGTGCCGTCGTGGTACCTCGTTCCCGCCCTGCTATGCGGTAACGCGGTCGTCTGGAAGCCCGCTGACTACTCCCCCGCCTGTGGTGCTGCGCTGTTCGACCTGCTCACCCGCGGCGGCGGCTTGCCAGCCGGAGTGCTGAATCTCGTCCAGGCTGACGGCGCGGCCAGTTACGCGGGCCTGGAGCAGAGCCTCCAGGACGGGAACGTGGACAAGATCGGCTTTACCGGGTCCAGCCAGGTGGGTGCACGCATCGGCGCGCTGGCCGGCCGTCACCTGCAGTCGGCGTGCCTGGAGCTGGGCGGCAAGAACCCGATGGTTGTCACGCCCAGCGCCGATCTGGACCTCGCAGTGGAAGCGGCGCTGTTTGCCGGGTTCGGCACCGCCGGGCAGCGGTGCACATCTCTGGGCACCGTGATCGTGCACGACAGCGTGCACGACGAGTTTGCGGACCGGCTTGACGCGGCCGCCAGGCAGGCGGTCATCGGCGACCCGTTCGGCGACGTGCTCTACGGCCCGATGCTGGACCAGAAGTTCGCCGACCGGTTCGAGGAGTACCTCGGCTGGATCCAGCCCCATCACGTCGTGCTCGGCTCGACCGCCACCGGCCGGATTACCCGAGCCCGCCCGCGCAGCGGCTTCGCGGGCGATGCGGCGGCCGGCATTTACTACCACCCGGTCATCGTCGATGGCGTGCAGCCTGGCGATGCGATCTTCCTCAACGAGACCTTCGGCCCGCTGGTGGGCGTCACGACCTACCAGACCCTGGACGAGGCCATCCGGCTCGCCAACCTGCCCGGCTACGGCCTGTCGTCGTCGATCTACACCAGCCAGGCCGGGGAGGCGTTCGCATTCCGCCGCGGCATCTCGGCGGGCATGGTGAGCGTCAACAACTCCACCTCCGGCGCGGAGGCGCACCTGCCGTTCGGCGGCAATGGCAAGTCAGGCAACGGATCGCGGCAGTCCGGCATCTGGGTCCTCGATCAGTTCACTCGCTGGCAGTCGGTCAACTGGGACTACTCAGGCCGCCTGCAGAAGGCGCAGATGGACGTGACCGAGCTGGTGCCTGATCAGTCCTTCCGGCTCCCCGATTAGGGCCGGCGGAAGCGCCGCGCCGCGGCCGCCCGGAAGCTCGCGTTAGCTGACACAATGTCGGCATGGCGAGCGAGCGGATCGAAGTCCAGCGGACCATCGGCGCTGACCCGGCGGCGATCTTCGCGATCCTCACCGATCCGCAGGGCCACGTGGCCATCGACAGTTCCGGCATGCTCCAGTCCGCTGAGGGCGAGCGGGTCACTTCAGCTGGCGACAGCTTTGTGGTCCACATGGACCGCGAGGCGCTCAATGATTACCCCGAACTCGGCCGTTACGACGTGACGGTAAAGATCGCGGTCTTCGAACCCGGCCGCGAGATCGCCTGGACCATCCTCGGGCGTATCCGGCCGCAGATCGGGCATGTCTACGGTTACCGGCTCGAGCCGGCCGACGGCGGCACGGTGGTGACCTCGTATTACGACTGGTCGAACATCGACCAGCAGTGGCGCGACGTCGGCATCTTCCCGGTGATCTCCGAGGGCGCGCTGCGGGCCACGCTTGGCATTCTGGCCAGGACGGTGGCCAGGGGATACCCTGGCGCTACTAGCTAATCCGCGGCCGGTGCCGCGAGCAGCCAGACCGTGCAGTCAGGTGGCAGCAAAATGAGCACCATCTACCACGACCGCTGGATCGACTGCACCAACGATGAAGTCGTCATCCGCGGCTACTACTTTCCGTGGGGAACTAAGCGCATTCCGTACAGCTCCATCCGCCAGGTTCGCCGGGTGACAATGGGGACATTCACCGGAAAGGGCCGGATCTGGGGTTCCACGACTTTGCGCTACTGGGCAAGCCTCGATCCGGGCCGGCCGGGGAAATCTGCGGCCCTCATCCTCGACACCGGCGCTAGCGTGCTGCCTTTCATCACGCCGGATGACCCCGATGCCGTGGTAGCCGTGATCCGCGAGCACTCGCAAGCCGAGATTGTCACCGGCGGCCAGGTAATCGCCTGATCAGGCCGGGGGTTTCGTGCCTTAGCCTGGTAGTGCGGATTCGCAAGACCGCGCAGGAGGCACCGGTGGAGCCAGGTTCAGGTTACGGTCTGCCCGATCGATATGGGCGGATGCGCTCGTCCGCTGCAGAACGCGAACACACCATCGACGTTCTGAAGACTGCGTTCGCCGATGGGCGGCTGACCAAGCAGGAGTACGAGGATCGGATCGGCCTGGCCCTGCGCCCGCTCACCTACGCCGATCTCGCCGCGCTGACGTCGGACCTGCCAGCGGGGCTGCCCGGCTCGCCACCCCCGCCGCCCGGCTACCTGCCCCCGCCAGCGTCGCGGCCACTTAACAGGATGGCCGTCGCATCACTCGCCTGCGCGGTGCTGCCCGGCGTGCCGCTGCTCGCGATATTCCTCGGGCTCATCGCGCACGGTCAGATCCAGGAACGAGGCGAACGCGGGGCCGGCCTGGCAACGGCCGGCATCATGCTGGGCGGACTCTTCGGCCTGCTGTTCATAGTTCTCGTCCTGCGCCACTAGCGGGGTGCCACCGGACCAGCAGCTCGCGCCGGCCGAGCTCGGTGCCCGCCACCTTCCGACGGCGGAGCCCAGGGCGGCACGCGGCTCAGCGTGGCTGTCCTGCAGCCACCCCGTCGTCATCGGCGCGGCTGTCGCTGCAGCGGGAGCACTGGCCTGGATCATCATCTTCCCGCGGATCGGGACCGATCTGTCAGCAGCGCTGGCTCGTGCCTACTGGGCGAGCCACTACCCAGGTGCGGCATATCTGTTCAGCTGGTACGGCGGAATCCATCCGGCCAGCTACTCGCTGCTAGCGCCTTTTGTACAGGCCGTTGCCGGGACCCGCCTGGCGATGGCGGCCGCCGCCGTGATCTCCGCGGTACTGCTCACGTCGCTGCTGGTCCGGCACCAGATACCCCGCCCTCGTGCGGCGGCGGTCTGGGTGGGCATCGCCCTGTGGGCAGAACTCTCGGCTGGCCGAGCCGCCTTCACCCTCGGCCTGGCCGCGGGACTTGGCTGTGTCGTGGTTGCCGACGTCAGCCTGCCCCGGAGCTGGCGCAGGCTGCTTGCCGCTGCTTCCCTAGCCCTGGTGTGCTGTCTGCTGAGCCCGGTGGCAGCCCTGTTCCTCGGCGTCGTGGCTGCCGCGTTCGCCCTCGCCCGGCACTGGGCGCAGGCTGCCGTAGTGATCGTGGCCGCCAGCCTCCCGCTCGCAGCCATGGCGATGTTCTCCGACGGCGGATTCCAGCCTCTGAACGTGCAGAACTGGCTGCCACCGCTGGTGGCCGTAGCCGGCGTGCTCCTGCTGGTCCCGCGCCGCTGGCAGATGGTGCGCGCCGGGGCAATCGTCTACGGACTCGGTGTCCTGCTCACCCTGGCAGTACCTAGCCTGATCGGCTCGAATGTCGCCCGGCTCGGCGAACTGCTGGCCGGGCCACTGCTGATCGGCCTCGGCAGCGTCAGGCACCGCTGGCTGCTCGCGATCGCACTGGGCGGAGCCGCGGTCTGGCAGGTCGCCCAGCCCGCCGCCGATCTAGCTCAGGGCAACGCCCCTGCCTACGCGCCCCAGACAGCCGGCCTGGTGCATGAGCTCGCGGTGCTGCACGCGGACACCGCCCGGGTCGAGGCAGTGCCCCAGTACGGTCACTGGGAGTCGCAGGAACTGGCCTCGGTAGTACCGCTGGCACGCGGATGGGAGCGGCAGGTCGACATCGAGCGCAACCCGCTCTTCTACCGCGGCGTCCTGACCCCGTCCGCGTATTACGACTGGCTGCGGTACAACGCCGTTCACTATGTGGCCATCTCCGAGGCCACCCCCGACCCCGCGGCCGTCGCTGAAGCTGCCACGATCCGCGAGGGCCAGCCGTGGCTCGTCCTGATCTGGCACAACGCATTCTGGCGGCTGTACCGGGTCACCGCCGCTACCCCGCTCGCCAGCCGGCCTGCCACCGTCACCGGCAGTACGCCTGCCGAGATCTCCCTGCGCATGAGCCGGCCAGGCACAGCCATCGTGCGGGTCCACTGGTCGCCGCTGCTCCGCGCGCCCGGCGCGGTCGTGGCCCAGGCCGGTCCGTGGACAAGCCTGACCGTCCGCCACCCCGGGACCTATCTGCTGAGCGCCCCGTACTAAGCAGCTCTCCTCGTGCCGCCGACGTCGGCGGCGACGGCACGAGGAGGCCACTTAGCGCCGTCAGCCCGGAGTCACCTTCCAGCCGGTCCGACGAACAACATGCCCTGCGGCCCGAACACCGTCCCGCTAACCGGCACCTGGGTGATCTGCCCCGTCCACGGGTTGAGCTGGCCCAGGTAATTCGGCGGGAACCCCGGCCCCGGGCAGGTGGCCGGGGCATTGCTCGCGTCGCACGGCGTCACGGCGACGAAAATACTCCCCGGACGGAACGGGCCGGTGATCACGTCGACAGTGTCGCCGCCAGTGTTCGAGACGTAGAGCTTGCCGCGCGGGCCTCGGGCCCATGCGGTGTCGTCCACCGACTGCGACAGGTTTAGCACCGCCAGGTGGCTGCCCAGCTTGCCGTGCGGCAGTACGAAGATCTGCTCCATATCGCCCTGGCTGGTCTCCATGAAGTCGCCGGCGAATCGCGGGCCAGAGGGCGGCACGATCTCGTTCGAGTCGGGGTCGGTGAGGGCCAAGTGGACGACCTTGCCGCTGCTCGCCCCCACGTTCGCAACCCTGGCCGCCGCCTCGTCATAGAACAGCGGCTTGAGCACCGCAAGGTGCCCAGCAAAATGGAACGTCACCCGATATACCGCCGGGTAGATCGGCTGGGGAGCCGGCTTGCCGACAGTCCCCGGAGCGGACGCACTGATCAGCACCAGGCCGCGGTAGATCGAGATGGCGTCGGTCCCACCGCCGTGCGGCAGCGGGTTGTGGGGGTACCGGAAATGCGTCAGCTGCGCGGCCTTCGGGGCGCTCGGTTTGATGGTGTAGATGCTGGAGTTGCCGTCCTCGTTAACGGTGACGATCAGCATTCTGCGCTGGATGTCGGCCGTAATGCCGTCGCACTTGCCCTTCAGGCTCCACTGGCGGATCACCTTGCCGCCGTGAGTGAATTCCACCACCGTGCTGTCGGTGTTGCCGTCAGTGCTGGGCTCACCCTGGGACCCGACCCCGTTCTGGAAGGCGACGAATAGCTGGCGCCCGAGAGCAGTGAGGTCGTCTGGCTTGGTCAGTGGCTCGGTCTTTGGCGTTGACGAGCCGGCCGGCACGAAGGTGTGCTTGAGGTGTGCGCCGTTGATGACTACCCGAGCCCGGAAGCCGTGCGCGGCTGGCTTGTGGGCTGGACTGGACACGGGCCTGGCGAAGGCTGGGCCGGCCAGTGCCAGGCTGGCCAGGCCCGCCGATACTGCGGCGGCGAATCTCGTTGCGCGCGAGGCAGTGTGAAGCAAGGCGCCTTCTTTCCTCGATGGGGGTACCTAGACCGCACTGTTTCTATGCCGCCCGGATGACCTGCCCGCAAATCGAATCCGGCGGGCAGGTGAACGCGCCCTCAGGTAGCTGCCAGGTGAAGTGGCGCCCGGTCAGCCATCGGACAACCTTGCCGCCGCTGCCCGGCCAGCATCGGCTGCGCGTCGCAGGAAGTCGGCCAGCAGCGCCAGCTCGGCGTCGGCGTAGTCGGCGCAGATGTCGTCAAGCGCCGAGTTCATCCCGGAGTCGACGAGGTAGAGACGGAGCACCTCCGCGCCACGGCCGCGCCGCACCCGCACCAGCACGCCGCGGCGATCCGCGGGGTCGCGTTCGCGGGTGATCCAGCCACCACGTTCAAGCCGATCCAGCACGCCAGTCAGGGTCGCTGGGTGCAATCCGGCCAGCCGGGCCAGCACGGTCGGGCTGACCGGGCCGTGCTGCCCGATCAGGTCAAGGCACTCCAGATCGGCACCTTTCAGATCGAGCCGCCCGCCGACGCTGTGGTTCAGCCGCGACAACTCGGCACCGAGCTCGCGCAGCGACTGCTTGACGGCGCGGTTCAGCCGCCGTCGCACCGGCACCGAGCTGGCATCTCGGACCGAGCCTGCCGCGCCGGCGTTGTCGGCCGGGGCATCATCTCCGGCTCCTCGCATCACTGCTCCCGTAGTACGTGAACCATATGATATGGTTATCGTAATATCTGATCTGCAGCACAAATCTAGCCGGAGTCCCTGGATTCTGACAGCACCGGAAGGAACGAACCATGAAGCTGACGATCTTCGGGGCAACCGGCGGCACCGGCGTTTGCCTTGTCGAGCAGGCTCTCGCCGCCGGCCACGACGTCACCGCCGTCGTCCGTGATCCGGCCCGCGTGGCCGCAGTCGGGCATCCGCGACTGCACATCATCACCGCTGACATCATGGACCCGGACTCGGTCACAGCGCCGCTGACAGGCGCGGACGCAGCGCTGACTGCGGCCGGGCCCCGCGGTACCGGCCCTACGACGGTGATCCAGGACAGTGTGCGCAGCATTATTGCCGCTATGCAGAAGACAGGCGGCCGCCGCCTGCTGGCGCTCAGTGGGTCCGTCGTAGCCGACGACGGCGAGAGCGCTTACCTGCGCTACCTGCTGAAGCCCCTGGCACGGCGGACCTTCCTGCGGCACGTCTGCGCTGACATGCGGGCCGGCGAGTCCGAGGTCGAGGCCAGCGACCTGGACTGGACGATCATGCGGCCGCCTAGGCTGACCAGTAAGCCGGCTACCGGCACTTACCGCACCGCGATCGACCGCAACCTTCCGAACGGCGTCAGCGTGACCAGAGCCGACCTAGCCGCGTGCATGCTGTCACTCATCGATGACCCGGCGACGATCCGCAAGCATGTCGCCATCGCGCGGTAGGCACTTCGCCGCACGGCAAGCCCTATGAGAGCACCCGGCGGCGGAAGTTGCGCAGGCCGATGGCGAGGAAGACCACCCCGAAGCCCGCGACCACCGGGTAGATGACGTACAGGTGCATGTGCGGCGCGGTGGTGAACGCGGCCCGCATGCCCTCGTTGACGTAGATCAGCGGGTTGATCAGCACGATCGTCTGCAGCCAGTGCCAGCCGCCGACGGTCACGGGCGCCAGCTTGGTCCAGGAGTAGTACGTGCCGCCGAGGAACGTGATCGGCAGGATGATGAAGCCGAACATCAGGCCGATGTTCCGCGGCTCGAAGCTGGTGCCGAGCACCAGGCCGAGCCCCGCCATCGCGACGCAGGCAAGCGGCACGAAGGTCAGGATCAGCAGCCAGTGCAGCGTCAGGTGCGCGTGCACGCCGGGCGCATGCACGACGGAGGCGATCGGCAGCACGATAATCGCCGACAGCACGCCCTGCGCCGCGCCGGACAGCACCTTGGCGACGGCGACCAGCCAGATCGGGCACGGCGCCTGGACCCGGTCCTCAATCTCCCTGGTGAACCCGAACTCCTGCGCCATCGCCAGCGCGATCGACTGAACGCCCTGGAACATCACCGAGATGCCGACGACACCCGGCACCAGGATCGTCGCGAAGCCGGACTCGGCGCTCGCACCATGGCCGCCGATGCTCTGGCCGATCTTCGGGAAGACATACAAGAACACGAAGCACAGCAGGAACGGCTGGATGATCGTCCGCAGCACGAACTCCCACAGGTGCTTGCGGAGTACGACTACATCGCGCAGCATCAGGGCGCCGAGTGCAGTCCAGCTCGCGGCCGCGACCGAACGGGTGGGACCGCCGCCGATCAGTTTCGCCTGGGCCGCCGCCGTCGGCGTGACGGAGGTTGCCATCAGTCCCTCAGTTCCTTGCCCGTCAGGTTAATGAAGACCGTCTCCAGGCTTGGCTCGGCCACCGAGAGGTCGGCCAGGTCGAAGCCGCCGCGCTCGGCGGCGAGAACGATCCGCGGGATCAGCCGGTCCCGGCCCTTGACGTGCAGCTCGAGTCCGCCGTCGATAAGGCGGGTGCGGGTGACGCCCTCGACGTCCGCGGTCAGCAGCTCGGCCAGCCTGGCGCTATCCCCGGCCGTCTTCATCGTGACGACGTTGTCCGCATCGATCGACTGCTTGAGGGCGGCCGGCGTGTCCAGGGCCAGGATCTTGCCGTGATCCATGATCGCCACCCGGTCACAGAGCTGGTCGGCTTCCTCCATGTAATGCGTGGTGAGCAGGATGGTCTGCCCAGCCCGGTGGAGCTCGCCGAGCAGGTCCCACAGCGCCAGCCTGCTCTGCGGGTCCAGGCCCGCCGTCGGCTCATCCAGGAACAGCACCGACGGCCGGTGGAAGATCGCGCGCGCCACCATCAGCCGCTGCGCCATGCCGCCGGACAGCGCGTACACCGAGGCCTTCGCCCACCGGGACAGCTGGAACTGCTCGAGCAGGTCGTCCGCGATCTGCCGGGACTCGCGAGCTCCGATGCCGAAGAGGCGGCCGTGGAAGTACAGGTTCTCCCAGACGGTCAGCTGCCGGTCCAGGGTGTTCTGCTGGGAGACGATCCCGCTGAGCTGCTTGGCCAGTGCCGGATGCGCCGCGACGTCGACACCGCCCAGCAGCGCCCGCCCTGAGGTCGGCACGACCCTGGTCGTGAGCATCCCGGCCGTCGTGGTCTTCCCGGCTCCGTTAGGCCCGAGCAAGCCGAAGATCTCGCCGGCCTCGACGTCGAGGTTCAGCTTGTCAACAGCGGCGAAGTCAGCTCCGGGGTAGACCTTGGTGAGATCCTCGGTGTGAATCACCGCGGCCGGCTGGCTGCCGGTCAGGCTGGCCGCGCTCGCCGCCACAGGTGCAGTACTGATGGCCGCAACCTTCCTTCGCTGGCGCAAATCGCCCGGCTGGACCGGGCTCTGATCATCGTACTTTGCCCCGCACGGGCGGCACCGGGTCCGGCGAGCGGGCCGGCCACCGTCGGCCAAGGACCAGCCCATGGCCAGGTCAAACAAGGCAACCGGCCAGCCGGGACGGTGCTCGTCATCGCCTGCATCGGCTGGCCGGTCGTGACCTACAACTGCCCGGTCCGGCTTGCCCCCATCAGGAAGCCGGCTCAGGCACGACGCTGACCTGTATATTTGCTTAGGCTAAGCAAATCGTGAGCTGCCGGTCAACCGGTTTCCGTTACGGAGTAAGCCCTGATCTGCGGAGCGCTGGCGGCCCCGAGCCGGACGACGTAAATTGCGGCCATGCCCCCCATCAGCAGCGCCGAGGGCCGCTTGCCGCTCTCTGCTCTGCTGTCCCAGGCTCTCGTCGCGTTCACGATCGAGTTCGACAACAATGCTGAACGGCAGATCCAGCACCGGACCGCGCGGCACGGCGGCACGCCGGGTGGAGTCTGGCTCGCGTCGATGGCCATGTGGCTCAATTGCGTGCGCTACGTCGGCCCCGACCCGATCAGCATCGGCGAGATCGCCAGGCTGGCCCGCTGCGACACCAACGTCGACGGCATGCGCCGCTGGGGCTACATCACCCTGGAGCGGGATCCGGCTGACCGCAGGCGGAAGCCACCTGACAAGGACCTGCTGGCGCGCGGCACCGCGAAGGGGATGCGGGCGCGGGATGTATGGGAGCCGCTGACTGCGGTCATCGAGCAGCGCTGGCGTGACCGGTTCGGCGTCAGCGAGATCGCCTGGCTGACTGAGGCGCTCCGGCACGTGGCTGGTCAGCTGGGTGGCGGGCTGCCGGACTGCCTGCCCATTCTTGGTTACGGCCTGCTCAGCATGGGCAACGGCCCCCGCGCGGACCGGTACCTGGATGCGCAGGCGACTGCAGTCGATAACGACGCTGCCGCGGCGCCGCTGCCGTGGGCGCTCGCCAGGGTCCTGCTCGCGTTCGCTATCGAGTACGAGCGTGCGGCGCAGGTGTCGCTGGCGATCTCGGCCGACCTGCTGCGCGTTCTTGACGATGACGGTGTCCGGGTTCGTGACCTGCCCGTGCTCAGCGGAGTGTCGACCGAGAGCCTGGCGATGGCGAACGGATTCACCAGCTCGCGCGGCCTCATCGCGATCGAGGCTGGCCCGGCCGGCAGCAAGTGGAAGATCGCCAGGCTGACGCCGTCCGGCGCGGCCGCCAGGCAGCGTTACTTCGATCTGACGAGCGAGATCGAGGACGGCTGGCACTTGCGCTTCGGCCCGGACAACATTGGAGGGCTGCGGGCGGCGCTCCAGCGGCTCGCCGGCCCGGGCGGGCCCGGCTCTCCGCTGTTCGCGGGCCTGGAACCTGACCCGGCTGGCTGGCGGGCGGCCGTCCGCACGCCGCAGACGCTCCCGCACTATCCGATGGTGCTGCACCGTGGCGGGTACCCGGACGGCAGCTGATGCCCGGTCTGGCGCTCGGCCGCTTCTGACGGCCTGCTGGCCGCAGCGCTCCCGGCAGCGTGGCAGTATCGAGCCGTGCGACCTTTCTACTACGCCACGTCGTCATCGCGGCGGGCAGCCGGCCACCTCGGCCCGGCCAGGCTGGTGACGGCCGGATTCATCGCGGCGGCGGTAGCGCTGGCCGGGTGCAGCTCGGCCGCCGGCAGGCCCGGCGTCGCCAGTGACGGGACCATGGCCGGGATGGCAACCGGGCTGAATGCCGCTGGGGCCAACCCGGACCTTGATCCCGGAACGCCGCTGCACGGCATCCCCGCGCCGGACTTCTCGCTGGTGAACCAGTTCGGGCAGCGGATGTCCCTGACCGACTTCCGGGGCAAGGTCGTGATCCTGGCCTTCACTGACTCGGAGTGCACGACCGTCTGCCCGCTCACGAGCCAGAGCATGCTGGCGGCCAAGCAGCTGCTGGGCGCGGCCGGCAGCAAGGTGCAGCTACTCGGCGTGGACGCCAATCCGGCCGCCACCAAGATCTCCGATGTCCTGGCCTACTCGCGTGCGCACGGCATGGTGAACCAGTGGGACTTCCTGACTGGCTCGGACGGGCAGCTCGCGAAGGCCTGGAAGGCGTACGATATCTACGTTCAGATCGAGAAGGGCCAGGTCGACCACACCCCGGCGCTCTTCATCATCGACACCAAGGGCCGCGAGCAGAAGCTCTACCTGACCACGATGGCCTATGCGAGCATCACGCAGGCCGCGCAGATCATGGCGCAGGAGGCCTCACGCCTGCTGCCCGCCCATCCTCCGCTGGCCAGCGTGCGATCCCTCGCCTACATCACCGGGCTGTCGCCGCGGACCTCGGTCAAGCTCGCGGCGCTGCCGTCAGGATCGCTGACGCTAGGGCCCGGCAAGGCCCATCTTGCGATGTTCTTCGCGACCTGGCTCGACCAGACGTCCGACCTGCGGGCCCGCCTGCTTGGCCTCGGGGCGTACGCACGGAAGGCGACCGTCGCCGGGCTGCCGGCCCTCGTGGCAGTCGATGAGGAGGCGGCCGAGCCGTCACCGGCTGCCGTTCGCAGCTACCTGGCGAGCATCGGCAAGCCGCTCGGGTACCCGGTCGCGCTCGACCCGACTGGCCGCCTCGCTGACGGTTACGGCGTCCAGGATCAGCCGTGGTTCGTCCTCACCTCGGCCACCGGCAAGATCCTCTGGAAGCATGACGGCTGGCTGCCAGTTAGCCGGCTCACTGCCGATGTGCGCGCGGCTTCTCGCTAACCGGCAGCAGGGCCAGCTGGCCGGAGCACATACCGCCTGCAGCACCGGCTTGCCCGCAGCTCAATCCCTTCCGCGTCGCCTGCCAGAGACGTACTATCGCAAGACATGGCTGAGTGGTGGTCGATCGAGGTCCTGCACGCGGAGTCCGCAGTGTTCTCCGCGTTCCAGTGGCAGCAGGCGCATGACTCGGAACTGATCGAGGCGGCGCTCACTAACGGCGCGCTCGATGGCACCTGGCACGCAGGCAGCTGGGGCGTGGCATTCGAGGTCTGCTTCAATACCGCCGAGGAATGGCAGGCATTCCGCGACCTGCCGGTGGTACGCGCGGCGCTCGACGCCGTTCCCGACCCTGTCAACGGGCTGCTCATCTACCGCGGCCGGGGCGGCACGTCCGCGGCCGGCCAGCCGCGGCGCCCCCGGCCGGCACCGAGCGCTGGCGCGATGGCCCTGGCGGAGCCGGAGGACGAGACTTACCTCGACCTGACCAGCGCCACGCCGCCAGACCTCGTCCAGGCGGCGGCGCTCTGACCAATTGCTGACGGCGCAGGTCCGCTTCGTGCTCGGCCCTGGTTGGATGGCCCGCATGGAAGACGAATGGGTGTCGCTGACGGACCACGCTGCCCATTACGTGATGGCTGCGCTTCGCTCCCTTGGTACAGACGTCGTGACGGCGCACCCACCTGCTAATTCGGGCGCGCCTGAAGCTGTCGGCACCCAGCTATTCCGGCTTATCTTCGCTGACCGGCCCGAGCACGACGGCCTGGATGAGCAACTGGCCGCTCTGGCGCGTGATCCGGATGGGCAGGCCGGCCAGGATGCGCTCGAAGGTCTGATCAGCGATGCGCTGGAAGATGACCCGGCCGTGGCGGCTGCGGCGCTCGGCACACTGTCCGAGTTTTACCGCCGCCAGGCCCAGGCCGGGAGCGTCCAGGCACTGGCGGACCTGGGCAACCTGCTGCACCGTGAAGGCGACGTCGAGGGTGCGAAGGCCGCGTACCAGCAGGCCATCGACGCAGGCCGCCACGAAACTCTCATCGACATGGCTTACCTGCTCCGGTTCACCGATAATGACGCCGCCCGAGCGTGCCTGGACCAGGCGATGACGGCCGGCGACCCGGACCTCACAGCTCAGGCGCTCGTCACTCTCAGCGTGGTGCTCTGGGGCAGCGGTCCGGAGCGGAGCGATCCGGTGGCTGCCGAGTCGGTGCTGCGGCGCGCCATCCAGACCGGCCACGAGTACTGGGCGCCGGCGGCGATGTCCCAGCTGGGCGACCTGCGCGAGCAGCGCGGCGATGATGCGGGCGCACGGGCGGCCTACCGGCAGGCCATCGACACCGGGCATCCGGAGTGGGCCAGCCGGTCTCGCTATGAGCTTGCGCGCATGCTGGAAGAAGACGGCGATCTAGTGGGCGCGCGAGAGCAGTATCAGCGTCTGGTCGAGATCGGCCACGAGCACTGGGCCGTGGACGCGCTGGAGCACTTGGCCATCCTGCTGCAAAACGACGGTGATCTGGACGGACTCAGGGCGCTGCACCACACTGCCGTCCAGACCTGGAACTGGTCGGCTCCCGAGATCCTCGTGACGATCGGATGCTTGCTGGAAGAGCGCGGCGACGCCGACGGCGCCCGAGTGGCCTTCCAGCAGGCGATCGACGACGGCCTCCACGGGGCCGACCGGCTCATCGAGAAGCTGTACCCATCTCCCGGGCCCACCCCGGCCGAACTGGACGCACTGCCGTCGCAGTTCGATCCCCGCAACATGGCGCGCACCGGGATCGAGGTGCTCAGCCACGGCCTGCCCGAACTCCCGGAGCAGTTGAGCTATCTGATGGCGATTCCCGTCGCCTACTGGACGACACCGCACTCGGCGGTCGTGCTCTTCCTCAGATTCCAGCGCGAGGGCCGCCGGCATCTGTCGTCGGTTCTGCATGTCACCTACTCGCGAGACGATGAAGGCTGGACGACAGCCGGCCGATACGCCGTCGGCATGGGCTACGACCACGACCCGATCGCCAGCCCCGGCACGCTGCGTGACGTCGGCGGCAGCGCCATGGTGATGGGCGGCGGCACCGAAACCCAGCGGCACGGCCGCGCATCGCCCGCCGTGAAGTACATCGCGCTCATCCAAGACGGCCGGGAAGACCTCCGTCCGCTGGAGTCACACTTCGGCGCCTGGGTGGTCTCCACCGAGCAAAGCTCCCCGTTCCAGGTCGAAGGACGCGACGCTGAGGGCAACGTTCTCGCTCGCATCTCCTACGACCCGGACGACCATCACTGAGCTCGTCACGAGGCGCCCATTGCCTGTGCCTGCACATGAGCATGCGGCCGGCTAACCGCTGGCCATCAGGCTGATGGCGCGGGCGGTACCAGATCGACGGGCAGCCGCCGGCGCGGCAGCGGACCCACAGATGGCCGAGGACCTTGTTAGCTTGCGCGTTGCGGCAGTCACAGGGCATCCAGCCGACTGTGATGCGCCCCGGCGCCCATGGATGCCCCGCGGGGCACTGCAGCGGATAACACCACCAGTCCGGGCGGACAACCGAGCTCATCTACTCATTAGAACATAGTTTCGATTACCCGTGAACCCAGGCGTCCGCGTCGCGCCGTGAGGCTACAGGTGATGTCCGCGCTTATCAGGCCAGCCAGGCTAGCCGCAAGACTTAGGCTGCCGCCTATGACTCAGCCACCGCGCGCCGATCCCGAGGACGACCGGTTCTATGCGCTCGGGCAGGTGGTCGAGCGCGCAGCGGTCATGGAGATCGCGTTGCGGATGGCCCTCTGCGCGCTGATCGGCGGCCGGTACGCGGCAGTTGTCGCGGTCGGCCAGGAAACACACTGGCTCACCGAGAGCTGCGAGGCGGTCGCGCGCAAGCACGAGGACATTCCCGACGTCCAGCGGGAGAGAATCAGGGCAGCGCTGCGCGCTTGCCGCGAGGCAAACCACGACCGGAACCGGCTGGTACACGAAGCCTGGGGCACCGGGCCGGGCGGCGCGCCCGCCGCGATGGCGAGTGTGCAGCACAGCTATCAGATCGCCGGCCGGCTCTGACTGTCACCGAGATCCGGGCCACCGCCGACGCGATGCTCGCCGCACAGCAGGAACTGCTCGCGGCCATCGAGGACGCGCTCGGGTCCGACACCATGCGAGCCGTCGCGCGGCTACTCGCAGCAGAAGCGGCCGAGCACCGCGGTAACGGGTAGACGATACCGGCGGCGGGCCGGCAAACTACCGATCATGCAGACCACGGTGGCCGATCATCCCCTCATCGCACACAAGCTCACCCAGCTCCGAGACAGCAACACTGACACGCCCACGTTCCGGCGGCTCGCGTATGAGCTGACCACGCTGCTCGGCTACGAGGCGACCAGGAACGTCAAGCTCGAGCCGCTGCCGGTACAGACGCCGGTGGGGACCGCCAGCGGCGTCAGGCTCGGGCGACCCGTCCCGGTCGTCGTACCGATCCTGCGGGCGGGCATCGGCATGCTCGACGGTATTTCCAGCTTGCTGCCGGAGGCCGACATCGGCTTCGTGGGCCTGGTCAGGGATGAGGAGACTCTCCTGGCCTCGACCTACGCGACCCGGCTCCCAGACGACCTTACGGGCCGGGACACGTTCATCCTGGATCCGATGCTGGCAACCGGTGGCTCCATGGAAACCGTCATCCGGATGCTGGCTGATCGCGGTGCGGCCACGGTGACCGCCATCTGCCTGCTGGCAGCTCCGGAGGGACTGGCCAGGCTCGGCGCTGCCTTCGGCGGCGACGTGCCGCCGATCCACGTCGTGACTGGTGCGCTGGACGACCATCTCAATCAGAAGGGCTACATCGTGCCGGGCCTCGGTGACGCGGGCGACCGGCTGTTTGGCACCATCTAGGCCCGTGTGCGTGCGCTATGCCCGAGCGCACGAAAAACCGTAGGCTTTCTGCGTGAGCGACCCGCGCGACGCGGAATCGGTTGCAGCGCGGTTCCGGGTCCTGCGCGGCAGCCTCGGCCTCAGCCAGGAGCAGCTGGCCCGTCGCCTTGGCGTGTCCTTCGCCACCGTCAACCGGTGGGAATCCGGCCGGACGCAGCTATCGCCGCGGGCGAAGGCGGCACTGGCGCAGCTCGAGACTGAGCACGCCGCAGACGGCGGAGCTAACGCCACCGCCGGGCGCCCGAGCACCGATCACGCTGGCACCGACCGCGCTGGCACCGGCGACAGCAGCCATGCAGACCAGCTCCCCGTCGCACGGTCGAGCTTCGTCGGCCGGGAACGCGAACTCGCCGAACTCGCCCGCCTGATCGGCCAGTCCCGGCTGGTCACGCTGATCGGCCCGGGCGGGGCGGGGAAGACCCGGCTGGCCGCGGAGGTGCTCAGCCGGAGCTTCGCCGGCACCGATGTTGTCTTCGTGCCGTTAGAGCAGGTCCGCTATCCACGGACGCTCGTCACCGCGCTCGCCTCCCGGCTACGGGTACACGATCAGCAGGGCACGCCGCTGACCGAGTCGCTGCGGGCTGCGCTCGGCGCATCGCCGCGGCTGCTGCTGCTCGATGGCGCCGAGCAGGTCGCCGACCAGGTGGCGGAGCTCGCCGGGGATCTGCTGGCCAGCGTCGCCGCCCTCCAGATCGTCGTCACCAGCCGCGTCGTGCTCGGCATCCCCGGCGAAGTCTGCTGGACGGTTCCGCCACTCGCCTGCCCGTCGGTGGCAGCGAGCGCTGCCGACATCGCGGCGTCCGACGCCGTGCAGCTGTTCATTGCCAGGGCAAGCGATCGGCTGCCCGACTTCCGCGTATCCGACGTGGCGCCGCACGCGATCGCGGAGCTGTGCCGCCGGCTGGACGGCCTGCCGCTCGCGATCGAGCTGATCGCGGGCTGGGTCGGCACGCTGTCGATCAGGGAGATCCTGCAGCAGCGCGCCGTGCTGCTTGACTCCGAGCCCGCGCAACTCGGGCAGCATGCCGGCCGCTGGCTCGCCGACGTGCTCCAGGTGAGCAACGACCTGCTGAGCCCCGAGAAACAGCGCAGGCTGGCGATGCTGAGCGTGTTCGCCGGCCCGTTCCGCATCGATGACGTCCGGGCGGTGCTCGCGCTCGACGCGCCAACGGCCGTTGCCACCACGCGCCTGCTGGTCGACTCATCCTGGCTCGTCGTGGCGCGCGGAGCCGAGCAGAACACCTTCAGCATGCTGGAGACCATCCGGACGTTTGCCGCGCTGCAACTGGAGAAGACCGGCGACGGTCCCGCGGCGCGGCGACGTCATGCGCAGCACTGGGCGGCCATCGCGGCGGGCAGTGAGCAGGGTCTCAGCGGCGCCGAGGCGGCCGACTGGACCCGCCGGATCGAGGCGGCCGTCGCCGACCTGCACGCGGCGCTCGACTGGGCCGACGAGCATGGCGACATCGACCTGGGCCTGGACATCAGCGCGTCGTTGTGGCGCTGGTGGCTGGTCAGCGGGCGGCTGGCAGTCGGGCGGAACTGGCTGGCCAAGTTCCTAGCGCTGGCCGGGCCGCGCACGGACGAGCCGGCCGGCCGCGCGCTGTGCTCGGCCGCTGTGCTGGCAGCCGAGAACGGCGACTACACCGAGGCTATCCGCGCGGCCGAGCTGGCCATGGCCATATTCGGGCCCCTCGACCTCAAGTGGCGAATGGCACTGACCGCAACTGTTCTGGGCTCGGCGAACCGGTATCTGGGCAACCATGAGGCAGCCCGGCGCGGTTTCCAGGCGGCGATGGAGCTGCGCGAAGGGCTCGGCGATCGCCGCGGCATGTCGGTCGCGATCAACAACATGGCCCTGCTCGAGCTCGACGACGGCAATCTCGACCGGGCGCGCGAGCTCTTCGAGCAGTCGCTGGCGATTAAGCGCGAGCTCGGCGAGCAGCGTTCCATCGCGATCGGGCTGGCCAACCTGGCCGACGTGCTCATCCGGACAGGTCAGTGGGAAGCAGCCGACCGGGCGCTGACCGAGGGCGCCGAGATGGCGCCCGGTAACCCGCAGCTAGTCGGGACGATCCGCTGCAACATGGGGGCGGTGGCCGCGCACCGGCAGGACTGGGCCGACGCCGAGGAGCACTTCCGGGCTGCGATCACTGCGTATGAGGCGGGCGGCCACCCGCATGACGTGATCGGGGCGATGATCGGCCTGGGCCGGGTCTATCACCAGGCCGGGCAGGATGATGAGGCGCTCCGTCAGCTGGGCGGCGCCCGGGCGCTCGCCGCTGATATCGGGAACGCACAGCGCCTGGCCGAAGCCGACGCCGCGCTCGCGGAGCTTTCTGAGGCGGTCGGCCCGGGCCCAGTTGACACGAGCCCCGTTGACGCGAGCCCAGCTCCCGGCAACCTGACCGGGCGGCAAGCCGACGTGCTGCGCCTGCTCGCTGCCGGGCTCAGCAACAAGCAGATCGCAGCCGAGCTGTACATCAGCCCCGCGACCGTGGAACGGCACCTTGCGACCATCTACCGCAACCTCGGCCTTGCGAGCCGGGTGGAGGCGGCCAGGTTCGCCATCGAGAACGGCATCGCTGACCCGGTTCCGCGCCCATTGTGATAGGACCGCCTATTGCTTGATGGCCGCCGTTTTGTTATAGCGCTCGCGGCTGTTATAGCGCCGGCGGCACTGGCCGGGCGGGCAACGCGCGGCTGGACGGCCCCGTTTCCTCAATGAGGTAATTGCTGCCTTTTGCCCAGACAGCAAATTACATGGTTGCCAGGATTCGCCACGGCTGCCCGCACCGATAGAACGATGTCTGCGCTCGTTTGATCGAAAACAGGGGCAGGGAGATGCCAGTGCACCAGCAGTTGCTCGGATCGACGCAACCTGTGCTGTCCATCTCACTCGAGCCGGGCGAGAGGATCATTGCTGAGACGGGCGAGTTCGCCTGGATGACCGACTCGATTCAGATGACAGCCGGCCTCGCTGGCCTCAGCGACTACATGGCGACAGACGAGGCAGGCACCGTCGCCTTCGCCTCCCGGCTGCCCGGCAGCATCCTGCAGATCGAGGTAACGCCGGAACGCGAGTACCTCGTCCACCGCAAGGGGTTCCTGGCCGGCACGCCCGGAATCGACGTGACCACCGGCTTCCAGCAGACGCTGCCGGCCGGCGACGCGCCCGCCGAGGAGTTCATCTTGCGGCGTATCGGCGGCCGCGGCCGCGCCTGGGTCGAGCTGTCAGGCGACGTGGTCAGGCGCGACCTGGCGGCAGGCACCTCGCTGCGCACGCACCCCTGGCACGTCGGCATGTCCGATGCGTCGGTCGCCGTTCAGATGGCCGAGCTTTCCGCTCCTCTCACTAGTCATCTCACCGCAGCGGCGCACCATTTCGCCGTCCTCTCCGGACCCGGAGTGGTGTGGCTGCAGTCGATGCCGCTGCTGGCCGCGCCCTACCGCCGGTTAGCTGCCGGGCGGCCCCGTGCCCGCGCATTCCGTACCGGCTGCGGAGGGGGCAGCCGGTACGGAATGCGCTGCCAGGACGTAATGCGCTGCCAGAGCCTGGCGCGCTGTTAATCAGCCCAATTGAAGACCGAGGTAAGAAGACATGAACCGTCATTCACACACGCTGCGCCCCGCGGGCGCAGTTGCCGCGGTCGCGATCGCGGCTGGCCTGGTCCTGGCTGGGTGCGGCGGGTCCAGCGGCACGTCGTCTGGCTCGACCGGCTCGTCCGGCTCAAGTTCCGCGCCGGCTTCATCCTCGAGCTCCGCAAGCTCCGGCTCAGGCGGCTCGACGTCGGTCGTCTCGGCTGCCTCCGTGCCGTTCCCTGTCGGCGTCGGCGACACCTGGACGTACAAGACCACCTACGGCAAGACCATCAACAAGATGACCGCGGTGACCCCGGTGTCCGGCGGCCAGAAGGTGACGATGAGCAGCGCTATCACCTCGCTCGGATCCACCAGTCACAACAACGCTTACTACGTCATCAACTCAGACGGCTCGATCTCGCTGCCGTTCAGCCAGTTCAACACCAATAGCTCGGGTACCACGGTCAAGCTCATCTCGGGCAGCATCTTCTGGCCGCCGGCGGCCGAGCTCGCATCGGGCAAGCCATACCACGACACTCTGCAGATCGAGTTCAAGACCAGCGGCGCGCAGCAGAAGGTGGACGCGCACGTGACTGTCCAGGGAGCCGGCACGCAGAGCGTCACGGTCCCGGCCGGCACTTATAACGCCACTGTCGTGAACATGACGATGGCCGAGACAGTCGAGGGCATCGCGGTCAGCAGCGAGGTGCGGACCTGGCTTGCAACCGGCGTCGGGCCAGTGAAGACCGAGGTGATCCTCCATGAGGGCAGCACCAGTCACGTCGTAGTCCAGGACCAGCTCGTCTCGTACAAGGCAGGCTGACCCGGCCGCAAGCGGCACAGCCCCGCCGCCCCGCGCGGCGGGGCTGTGCCGCTGATCAGGCCGACGCTATTGTCCTGCTATCGGGGACCGGACGCCGATGCCGGGCTGACACGGAGGTAATGGCATGCGCACGTTCGCCAACCTGGAGGAATTCGTTGCGGCTAAGGGCGAGAGCCTCGGCTTCAGCGAGTGGCACAAGATCACCCAGGAGCAGGTCAACGCGTTCGCCGATGCCACCGGCGATCACCAGTGGATTCACGTCGACCTCGACCGGGCAGCCAGCGGTCCGTTCGGCGGCACAATCGCGCACGGCTACCTGACGGTATCGCTGCTGCCGATCCTGTCGATGGAGATCTTCCGGATCGACAACCTGACCATGGGCATCAACTACGGGCTGGACCGGGTCCGCTTCCCGTCGCCGGTGCTGACCGGATCCTCAATCAGGGCCGAGGCGACGCTGACCGACGTCAGGCAGACGCACCTCGGCTCGCTGGCGCACATCCGGATGCGCATCGAGATCGAGGGCCAGGAGAAAGCCGCGTGCGTGGCCGACACGCTGTCCCTCTTTGTCGGCTGACGGTCCCTACCCCGACGGCGCCAGCAGTTCGGCCGCAACTGTCTCCAGCACGCCCTCGTCACCCGCATACGGCCCGTCCGGGCGCGGCCAGTGCACGATCACATCGGTGAAGCCGAGATCCGCTGCGCGGCCGGCGGCGTCGGTCAGGTAGGCCAGGCTCGATAGCGCGTAAGGGCCGGCCGCGTCGAGCGAGACGTACTTCGGGACGGAAGCCGGCTCACGGCCAGCCGCAGCGAGCGCGTCCTCGAGCCGGCGGATAGCGTCGCCGACTGACAGCCACCAGGCACTGAGATCATCGGGCTGGCTGCCGGTCGTCACCCAGCCATCGCCGAGTCGCGCTGCCAGCGCGATCGAGCGCCGGCCGTTCGCGGCCATCACGAATGGGATCCGCGGCTGCTGCACGCAGCCCGGCAGGTTCCGCGCGTGGACTGCCGTGTAATAGCGGCCGGACCAGGTGACGCCGTCGGTCCTGAGCAGCTGATCGAGCAGCGTGGCGAACTCGTCGAACCGGTCGACGCGCTCACCGGGCGTCAGCTCGGGCTCGCCGAGCACCCTGGTGTCGAAGCTCGTACCGCCTGCGCCCGCGCCGAGGCCGAGCAGAATACGGCCGTCGCTGATGTCATCGAGGGCCGTTAGCTGCCGGGCAAAGCTCACCGGGTGCCGGAAGTTCGGCGACGCGACCAAAGTGCCGAGCGGGATCCTGGAGGTGACCGTCGCGGCCGCCGTCAGCGTGGGAACGGCGTCGAACCACGGGCCGTCGACGAGCGTGCGCCAGCCGAGGTGGTCGTACGTCCAGGCGTGGTCGAAGCCGAGCTCCTCGGCCCGCTGCCAGCGCCGGGCAGCCTGCCGCCAGCGCTGGTCCGGGAGGATGATGATGCCGAAGCGCACGACCGGCATCGTACCCGGCCTGCCGGCGGCGGCACTGCGCGGAGATCGCGTCAGCCGGCCGCGGCAGACACGGTGTCCGGTGCCGCATCGGCCGCCTTCGGTGCTGCAACGGCCGACTCCAGAGTTTGCTCGGCCGCGTCGACCACGCCAAGGTCAGCGCGAATGTGCAGCTCGGCTGCCGTGATGAGCAGCCCGACGACTTCCGACTGCGCCTGTGCCCTGGCGTCAGCCAGGCTGCGCAGCTCGCGCAGCAGGTGGGCGCGCTGGCGCCGCAGTACGCCATGCAGCGTCTGCTGATCCCCGGCCTGTGCCGCCGCCATCAGCTTCAGGAAGAAGTCATCGCGGTAACCGCGCTGCCGCGCGCTCGGCTCCCCGAGCCAGCGATCGAGCTCCGTCCGGCCCGCCGGGGTGAGGTGACGGTCGATGGCGCTGCTGCTCGGGACGCTGCTGGCGACGACTGCGTTCACGGTCCTGACCGCGGCCTCTCGCACCGCTCAGCTGCGGACCGTCGGCACTGTGTCGGCGCATTTCGTGCCTGCTTACGACATCCTGGTCCGGCCGAAAGGATCCAGGACGAGCCTGGAGACGCAGTCCGACACGGTGCAGCCGAACTTCCTGTCCGGCATCTACGGCGGCATCACCGGCATCACCGGGTCGCTGGCCGGCGCTGCACTGGGGCTCGCTGCAACGGCCAGGTTCACCGGCCAGCTGCCGGCCGCCCTGGATGTCATCGCCGGCGTGGCGGTCGCGGCCGGCGTCGTCCTGACTGCGGCGTTCGCACTTGTGCCTGCTCGGTTCCTGCGGCGCCTGCCCGCCGCCCATCTTCTCGCCGAGGAGTGACATGACTGATGCCGCCCGCGATGGTTCCGCGATCGAGCTTCGCAGCATCACGAAGCGCTACGGGATCGCCAGGGACCAGCAGGTACTGGCGGCCGATGATGTCAGCCTGAGCATTGCGCCGGGGGCGTTCGTGGCGCTGACCGGTGCGTCCGGGTCCGGCAAGTCCACGCTGCTGCATCGGAGCGCTTGAGCGGCCCGATTCCGGCACGATCACCGCGGCCGGCGCCAACGTCGGCGCGCTGCACGGTGCCGCGCTGGCCGGCTACCGGCGCACCGTCGGCTTCGTCTTCCAGCGTTACCACCTGCTGCCCGCGCTCACCGCGCTCGACAACGTGATAGCACCGGTGCTGGCGTACCGGACAACCTTTAACAAACGGGAACGGGTCGCCAGTTGCTGGCAGCCGTTGGCCTGGCCGGCCGCGAGCAGTCACTGCCAGGGCGGATGTCCGGCGGCGAGCAGCAGCGGGTCGCCATTGCCAGGGCACTGATCAACACGCCGGCGCTGCTGCTGGCCGATGAGCCCACCGGGAACCTGGACTCCGCCACCGCGGCCGAGATACTCCGGCTGCTCACGGCGCTGCGGCGCGAGCATGCGATGCCGACGATCCTGGCGACCCACGATCCCCAGGTCGCCGCACACTGCGAACGGCTCGTCCGGCTCCGCGACGGCGCGGTCGTCGACGACATCGATCTCAGCGGCGGGTACCCGGCCGAGGAAATGATCCGCCGGGTCGGCCAGCTCGGCTAGCCGCCCTCTGGCACGGCGGTAATTCCAGCCAGGATGGCGCTAGTCGGGTACCGCCACGATCACGTCGGACGCCTTCACGATGGCGAACACCGGCGTGCCTTCGGCTAGCCCGAGCTCCTCGGCGGCCTCCACCGTGATCGAGGCCACCAGCCTGATCCCGCCGGCGTCCAGTACCACGTTCGCGGTTGCCTCGCCCTTGGTGATGCTCGTGACGGTTGCGCTGATCTTGTTCCGCGCGCTGAGACGCATGCCTGCTCCCATCTGCCGTTCTCCAGGTGCGCGCAACTGCCGCACTTGCCGCCCGGCATCATGCCCGGCGACATCGCTGCCCATCCTGCCGGACTGTGCCAGCCCTCGCGAGGCTACGCGCATTTGCCGGGTCGCGTGACGGGTGGCAAGCTCGTGGGCATGGCCTCGGACCACAGCCAGGAGCACGACGGGCACGACCACGGCGGACACGACCACGGCGGACACGTGCATGACGCCAGCTGCGCAGTGGCGCACGGGACCGTTACGGCTCCAGCGGAAGACAAGGTGCTGGCGGCCGTGTTCGCCACGCCAGTCGCGAGTTACCTGCTGCGCTATGGCGCAGACGCGGGCTACCGGGCAGTGCTAGTCGAGCCGGATCCGGAGCGCGCGAAGGACATGATGGCTGACGGCTTCGAGGTGGCCTCCAGCCTGGACGGCATCGCTGCCGACAGGACCGACGTCGTCGTGACCGATCACCACCGGGCGGAGCTCGGCGTCCAGCTGCGCGACGCCCTCGCCGCCCGGGTGCGCTGGGTCGGCATCATGGGCAACCCGCGGCATGAGGGGCCGCATGTCGCGGCACTGACCGAGCTGGGCGTCCCGGCTGCCGAGATCAGCGAGGTTCACCGGCCAATCGGTGTGAACATCGGCTCGCGCACCCCCGCCGAGATTGCCATCTCGACGATCGCGGGCCTGATCGCCGATCGGAATGGCAAGCCGGGCGGTTTCGCCTTCTGAGCCGGCTGTCACGGGGGAGACCGGATGCCCGAGGGGGCTGGCTACTCAGGAACGCCGCTGCCGCGCAAGCTCGGCATCGGCGAAGGCGACGAGGTAGCGCTCATCGGCGCGCCTGAGCGCTTCGAAGACACGCTCGGAGAGCTGCCCGATGTCGCCAGCCTGCACACCGACCTCGCCGACGACGCGCGGTACGACGTGATCCTGGCCTTTGTCACCCAGCGATCCGAGCTAGAGGCCGAGCTGCCCAGGCTGCGCGCCCGGATGGCTCCGGCGTGCGGCCTGTGGATCGCCTGGCCAAAGCGCGCGAGCCGCGTGCCGACCGACATGAGCGACCAGGTTGTTCGCGACGTAGCGCTGCCGACCGGGCTGGTGGACAACAAGGTATGCGCCATCGACGACACCTGGTCTGGCCTGCGCCTGGTGATACGGCGGGAGGACCGCTAGCAGGATCAGGGTCGAATCGGGGTAGTTCCTGATGCCCAGATGAGGCCTGCCGGGGCACTGTAGAGGACATGAACAGCACTACCGACGACCAGCACGACACCAGCCAGCCCGAGTCCGCCGCCGCCAGTCCCGAGCGCCCGCCACTGCGCCGCCCGGTCAGGGGCAGGATGCTGGCAGGCGTCTCGGTGGCTATCGGCCGCCATTTCAACATCGACGTGACAATCGTCCGGATCGTGTTCGCCGTGCTCACGATCCTCGGCTTCACCGGTGTGCCCTTCCTCGGCGGCGTCCCGTTCTACCTGGGGGGCATCCCGCTGTACCTGGCCTGCTGGCTCCTGATCCCCGAAGAGGGCAGCGACCACTCGATCGCGAGCGGCCTGGTCAAGAACCTGCAGAGCAGGTCACGCTGACCGAGGACGAGTTACCTGACGAGCAGCTCGCCCTCGAACCGGCCGAGATCTTCCCGGTAGAGCTCCAGGCCGACACCGTTGGGGTCGCGGAAGTACATGCTGTCCTCCGCGCCCCGGTCCGGACCGAGGTAGTCCATCCCGGCTGCTTCGAGCTTCTTCTTCGCCTCTTCGAACTGCGCGGCCGACACCGAGATAGCCAGGTGCTGCACGCCGCCAATCGTCTCCTCCCACGGCGGGTGGTCGTGGCCGGGGAAGTCGAAGAAGCCCAGCAGGTTGTGATTGCCGATGTCGAAGAAGAAGTGATTCGAGCCCGCATAGTCGCGGTTCTCCACGAGTTCGACCAGCGGGAACCCGAGAAACTCCTGGTAGAACTTGATCGTCTCTTCGGCGTCCTTGCAGATGAGCGCTAGGTGGTGCACGCCGCTCACCGTCGTGGCCGGGCGCTCGGCCAGCGGCCGGAGGTAGCGCCGGCGCAGCTCCTCCCGGCGGGCTCGCACGCGGGCTAGTTCGTCACCTTGTGGCTCTGGCATCGCTGTTCCTTCCTCGACTCAGCGGTCGGCCAGGTCCAGTCTGCCAGGCCAGGCTAGGCGTCAGCAGCGTGCAGGTTCGCGTCTTCGGGATGCAATCGATGCCGGAGCACCCAGCGGTGCAGTCCGTGCGCCTCGGTGGCTAGCTCAGGGGGCGGCACGGCAATCACCGGGCAGCGCGCGTGCGCGAGGCAGTACCTGCTGACGCGGCCGGCCCATAGCCGCACCGGTCCATGCCGACCGGTACCGACGACAATGACGTCAGCCGGCTGGGCTAGCTGTGAGAGCACGTCACCCGGCTGGCCCCTGACGACCTCCGGGGCGAAGCTGATGTCGCCAGGCGGCCCGCCGAAGGCGAGCTCAACGGCCTGCCACATCCGGTCCCAGGCCGCCTGCTTCCAGACGGACCTGAGGTACGCGTTTGGGTGCCGGCGATCGGCGACTTCACCTCCAGGCGGAGTCCACGCAAGCACCGGGACCAGTATTGCGTCTTCATTTCTAGCCATCTGTGCCGCGTATCGCAGGGCCCCCAGGCTTCCTGCTGATCCGCTGACGCCGACGACAACTCTCCCGAACAACCCACGGCTCCTTTCCCGCATGAAGGCCAGTCAATCGCAGGAATGTCGTCATCTGCCGCCCGCTAACAACCTCCATGCAGCGCACTTCCCCAGGCAAGCGCGATCCATGCAGCCGCAGGTTTCCCAGTCACAGTTACGGAAAGCGGTCCGTTGAGGCGCGACGCTCGCGGTGTAACTGGCGTCACAGCAGACCCACGATCAGCTACCTCGGGCCGAGGTGCCGCAGACCTGACAGCGTTGCGATAGCGCGCACCTGCCGCCAGGACACCGCGCACCTGCAGTCGCACCACCGCCCACCTGCCACCGCACCGCCGCCCACCTGCCGGCACGCCGCGGCACCGCGCACCTGCCGCTGCACCACCGCGCACCTAACCGCTGTACCACCCACCCCACTAAGGCGCTGCGCACCTGGCCGCAGTTGTGAGTGAGAATCGCTTTTGATAGTCTCTCTCTTATTAGACGTTGTCGCACCTATCGAAGGCGGATCCCATGGAAGACGTGCGGCTTCAGGCTCACGGGCAGCGCCGCTGGTGGGCACTCGGCGCGCTGTCCATCAGCGTCCTCGTTGTCGGCCTCGACCTCTTCGTCCTCTCACTCGCCCTGCCAACTCTCGCCGTGGACCTGAAGGCGTCGACGGGCGATCTGCAGTGGTTCGTCGATGCCTACAGCCTGGTGCTAGCGGCCGCCCTGCTCCCGGCCGGATTGCTGGGCGACCGGATGGGCCGCAAGAAGCTCCTGCTGTGCGCACTTGCGCTCTTCGGCGTTGCTTCGCTGGCCTGCGCCTACTCATCCTCGACCGGCGAGCTCATCGCGGCGCGGGCAGCTCTGGGACTCGCCGCCGCGGTCATTCTGCCGCTGGCGCTAGCCGTCCTGCCGGTAATGTTCACGCCGGATGAGCGCCCCAAGGCGATCGCCATCGTCGGGGGCGCCACCTTCATCGGCTATCCGCTAGGCCCGATCCTGGGCGGCTGGCTGCTCGACCACTACTGGTGGGGCTCGGTCTTCCTGATCAACGTCCCGATCGTGGCGCTGGCGCTGGCCGCGGTTGTGTTCCTGATGCCAGAATCACGCGGCTCCAGCAGGTTCCGGATTGACGTCGCTGGCGTCGTCATCTCGAGCGCAGGCCTGGCGGTACTTACCTACGGCGTCATCCGGGCCGGCCAGGACGGCTGGTCGGACACGAGCGCAGTCGCGACGATGGTGGCCGGAGTTGCAGCGCTCGCCGCCTTCATCGCCTGGGAACGGGTGGTTAGCCGACGCGGCGGCCAGCCGCTTGTCGATCTCAGCCTGTTCTCCTCAGCCGGCTTCACCTGGGGGACCACGCTGTCGACGATGATCTCCTTCGCGCTCTTCGGCCTGACCTTCGCAATGCCGCAGTTCTTCCTCGACGTCAAGGGCCTGGACTCGCTGGCCAGCGGGATCCGGATGCTGCCCCTGATCGGCGGCCTTGCCGTCGGCCTGGGTGTCGGGCAGCGGCTGCAAAGCCCCAGGACCCGCGGCGGCGTGACCAGGCCTCCGCTGGTTGGCGTCAGGCCGGTTGGAGCCGGCGGCTTCGCGATCATGGCTGCCGCACTGGCGGTGGGAACGGCCACCTCGGCGGCCAGCAGCACTGGCTTCACGTCATGGTGGTTCGCCGCGACCGGATTCGGACTCGGGCTCGCCATGCCCACGATGCTCAACGCCGCGCTGAGCGCGCTGACTCCCGAGCGCAGCGGGTCGGGCTCGGCGCTGATGACGGCGGCACGCCAGGTCGGGGCGACGATCGGCGTCGCGGTGCTCGGAACCGTCCTGAACTCGGTCTATCGCGCCCACCTCGGCCTGGCAGGCCTGCCGTCGGCCGTCACGGCGGTGGCAAAGAGCAGCGTCGGAGCCGGGGTGGCGGTCGCGGCCAAGCTCGACTCGGCACCGCTGCTTGGCGCCGTTCATGCCGCATATGCGAGCGGCGTCGACGTCATGCTCTGCGTCTGCGCCGCGATCGCGATCGCAGCAGCCGTGCTGGCAGCTCTCTTCCTGCCGCGTCATCCGGCCGGAGCCGGCGGGGCGCCCGCACGAGCGGCGGCGACCGGCGACACACCCGCCGAGGTGGTCAGCTGATGCGGGCAATTCCGGGGCAGAATGACTGACATGACCGAGGCGCACGTCAGGCCGGACGGCCTTCGCGAGCGGAAGAAAGCCAAGACGCGTGCTGCCATCAGACAGCACGCGTTGCGGCTGTTCCGCGAGCAGGGCTACTCGGCGACCACGATCGAGCAGATCGCCGATGCCGCCGAAGTCTCGCCTGCCACGTTCTTCCGCTATTTCCCCAGCAAGGAGGACGTGGTCCTGCAGGACGACTTTGACATCGTCACGATGGAGGCCCTCGAGGCACAGCCACCGGAGCTCAGCCCCATCGCCGCGTTCCGCGCTGCCGCCGCTGCTACGCTCGCGTCGCTAACTACCGAGGACCTCGCCCGCTTCAGAGACAGCGCCGAACTGACGGTAACGGTTCCAGAAGTACGCGCCAGGGCAATCGACGAGTTCGTCCGCACCATCAACCAGATAGCGGCCGCCATCGCCCGGCGCACGGGCCGCAGCGCTGACGACTTCGAGGTGCGCACCGTGGCTGGAGCGATCATCGGCGTCATCATGTCGGTCACGATTAACGAGGGCGAGGACACCTGGAACGCCGGCGGGCTCGCCGACATTACCGAGTTGTTCGCGCGGATCGACACGGCGCTCGGACATCTTGAGCGCGGGTTGCCCCTGCTGACCCGGACTGCGCCTGAGGCGGCATCCGGCCGGGTGTGAGGTCACCCGGCCGCGGCCCGCGAACTGACAGCGCCGGCCTCGCGTGAAGCTGACATCTGGCGCGGACTGGCGTGAGGCGCCGGGCCCGCGGCCTCGTATTAGCTTCCGGGCCCGGCGGCCTAGCGTGAGGCGCCGCGGCCCGGCATAACGCAACGTGCCCCGCCCCTCGGCGGGAGGGCGGGGCACGCTGCGCTCGGTTGGCGCATTTTGGTTGGAACCGGCTGGCCAAGAAGCGTTGTCCTGACCAGCCGGGGAACGTGGGTAACTCTGCGTTACGAACATCTGACGCAGCGCGCGCCCGGCCGGTTTCATGATGAGACGCACGTCACTAATCGCGAGACTGGCTCTGTCGGCTGAGCTCAACGACGTCCGAAATAGAACTATTGCCCGACTCGCCGCGATACCTAGGCTCACTTTGTAAGCATTACGTGCAGGCCGATGACCGATATACATCCTTATGCCGGGCATAGGACTGCACGAGTCGGATACAAAGTGAACCTAGGTATCGAGGCCACCGGTGCGCAGGGCGCATATCCACAATCCGTGTAACCGCCAGCGCGACCAGGTCAGGCGCATCTGGACCGCCAGGGGTCCAGGTCAGGCGCATCCGGACCGCCAGGGGTCCGGGTCAGGCGCATCCGTGATCGCGGGCGGGTCCCGGCCTTCCCTGCGCCAGCGGGTCCAGCCCTGCTTCCGTGCCAGCGGGCGCTCCTCAGGGAATGTTGCGCGTTCAATTAATGTTTCCGCGGGCAGGCCGGCGAAGACGAGATCGGCTGACCGGGCAGACTAGTAACCGCCGAGGAGGAAGTCATGCCAGCTGTGACAGTCGAGGACATCCTGGTGCTGCCGCGCATCAGCGAGCCGGACCGCGCTACGGCCCAGGACAGGCCGGTACTGGGGGTTACGACCGCGCCATCAGCTTTCGAGGGCGAGGGCTTCCCTGTCCGGCGCGCGTTTGCCGGCGTTGACTTGCGCGCGCTTGACCCCTTCATCCACATGGACCAGATGGGTGAGGTCAACTACGCGCCGGGCGAGCCAAAGGGCACGGCGTGGCACCCGCACCGCGGTTTCGAGACGGTTACCTACATCATCGACGGCGTCTTCCGGCACCAGGACTCCAACGGCGGCGGCGGCCTCATTACCAACGGTGACACCCAGTGGATGACCGCAGGCGGCGGCATTCTTCACATCGAGGAACCGCCAGAGGAACTCGTGATGAGCGGTGGCCTCTTCCACGGCTTCCAGCTCTGGGTGAACCTGCCGGCCCGCCTGAAGATGGCTCCGCCCCGCTATCAGGACATCCGGGCAGGCCAGGTTGCCTTGCTGAGCTCAGCAGATGGCGGCGCACTGGTCCGGGTAATCGCCGGCGAGGTTGACGGGCACCAGGGGCCGGGCGTCACTCACACTCCCATCACGCTGCTGCACGTGACCGTCGAGCCCGGCGCAGAGTTCAGGCTGCCGTGGCGGCGCGACTTCAACGCGCTCGGTTACGTGCTGGCGGGATCAGGCACGGTGGCCGCTGACCGCCGCCCGGTCCAGACCGGTCAGCTGGCCGTGTTCGGCGCTGGCGACGTGCTGACGCTCGGGGCCCAGCGGAACATGAACGGCCTCAGTGAGAAACTTGACGTGCTGATCCTGGGCGGGCAGCCAATCAGGGAGCCGGTAGCGGCCTACGGTCCGTTCGTGATGAACACTAGGGATGAGCTAGTCCAGGCATTCGAGGACTATCAGGCAGGTCGTCTCGGCTCGATCCCGGCGGTGCGCAGGCCACTGCCGGAGGAGCCGCACCCCGGCCACGACGTCCTGTAACGAGCCGGCGAGCCGTGCTGCGCAGTCCTGCCGGCGGCGCAGCGCGGCTCGCCTTGTTTTGCGCTAGCTGACGTCGGCGACGCGCCGCACCTCGAACGTGAAGCACCCGAACTCAAGGGCCCTGGCGTGCACAACCGCGACCGCCGGATCGGCGAACATCTCCGCGAGTGCTGACTCGGCCGGCACAGGGCTGCCTTCGGGATCGGCCGCTACCAGCCGCCCGGCGAGGATGCGGCCGTCCGCACTGTAGGCGCGCAGCATCCGCCGCCCCTGGGCCAGCCAGCCCGGGTACCCGCTCCCGTCCGGCCCGTCGCATGCGGCCGGGTGGATGAATACCGGCCCGACCTCGTCGTACGGCCCCGGGTCTGCGGCGACCTCACACGCCCACCGGCGCAACGGCGCATACGACACCAGCGCGATCTGCTCTCCGGCCCGGCTCGGCCGCAGGCAGCAGCGCACCGGCGAGCCGCCCTCCGCGTCGGTCAGCAGCACGGGCGGCCTGCCCGCGTCGTCCGACCGCAGCAGCTCCCTCACCACGTCCGGGGCGATCGCGCGTACCTCGAAGCTGGTCCCTTGGCATGTCAGAGTTTTCATAACCCCAGGATCACGGCCGGGAACGGGCAATTGCTGGCAAGACCGCGACGTCAGGTTCGCGGCCTTCCGGGCCAGTGCGGAGCACGCAGCCGGCCGCTCACCGCCCGGCGCCAGCCGCGCGAGTGCCACGATGACTGCAGCGATCAGTTCCGGGAAGGGGCCGAAGTTGTCCGAGCAATCAGAACCCCTCGCTGACGATCCGTATGCTGGCCGGCAGCCCACTAGTCACGAGCGGATGTCAGGACAGCCCTGGGATGCGTCGTACCACGACGGGCCTGCGCCGTGGGACGTCGGCCGACCGCAGCCGGCAATCGTGCGGGTGGCATCCGACGGCGGATTCGCCGGAACGGTACTCGATGCGGGCTGCGGGACCGGCGAGAACGCCCTTCACATCGCCTCGCTGGGATTGTCGGTCCTCGGTGTCGATGTAGCGGAGACGGCTCTCGCGATCGCCCGGATGAAGGCCCGCGACCGCGGGATCGAGGCGGAGTTCGCTGCAGCTGACGCATTGCACCTGGAGCGCCTGGGGCGGCGGTTTGACACGGTGCTGGACTGCGGACTCTTCCACAGCTACGACGACGACGAGCGACGGGTCTACGTGGCGAGCCTGGCGTCGGTGACCGAGCACGACGGCACCCTCTACGTGTTGTGCTTCAGTGATCATGGTCCCGGCACGGGCCCGCACCCCGTCAGTCTGGAACAGCTGACAGCAGCGTTCGGCCCCGGCGACGGATGGAATGTCGTCGCCATCGAACCGGACCGGGTTCAGACGAGATTCCACGACGACGACGGCGCACCGGCCTGGCTCGCGACAGTCAAGCGGATCTAGCTGCCGGGCAGTCGGCCGCGCGGCGGCGCCGCTGGATCCGCGCCCCCTGATCACTGCTGCTGACCTTCGGGTTCACCCGCTGTGGGTGGTGTCGGCCTAATCGAGCACGGGCACGGGCGGAGTGTCCCGCGGGGGGACCTCGTATAGGCAGGACGATCAGTGAGGGAGAGCCTGATGACAGCGACGACCGCTGAACGTGAACTCGGGGCTGAGGAGCTCCTGTTCGCCGAAGTCATGCGCGGCAGGGAGCAAGACGGCAAGAGCGTGATCGAGCACCCGGTCCTGCTGGCCGCACTCATGCGCCGCCGCGCAGAGCGCGAAGACGGCGCAAGCATCATCGAGCACCCGCTGATGCTCGCCGCACTCATGCGCCGCCGGGAAGAGCGCGAAGATGGCGGAATCATGCACCCGCTCCTGCTCGCCGCCCTCATGCGAGGCCGCGAGGAGCGTGGCAGGATCTTCGAGCACCCGCTGATGCTCGCCACACTCATGCGCCGCCGGGAAGAGCGCGAAGATGGCGGAATCATGCACCCGCTCCTGCTCGCCGCCCTCATGCGCCGCCGGGAAGAGCACGAAGAAGGCGGAATCATGCACCCGCTCCTGCTCGCCGCCCTCATGCGCCGCCGGGAAGAGCACGAAGAAGGCGGAATCATGCACCCGCTCCTGCTCGCCGCCCTCATGCGCCGCTAGGTCAGAGGAGCCATAACAGCATGGCAACCGAATCTGCAAAGCAAGCAGGACAGGATCCGGTGGAGGCATTCACCGACGATCTGATCCGCGAATTCTTCACGGAGGGCGGTCAGTCAGCCAAGTCCGGGCGGCGGGGCAGGGGCGGCGGCATGGCGGCCCTGCTCGAGACCGTCATGGCGTCCGACGGTGCCTCAGCAACATCATTGCTTGAGCGGCTCCTGATCGCGCAGACGATCGCATCTGAGCTGGCCCACGCAATTGCCCCGGCCCTGGCCGACTCGCTGACGCCGGAGATCATGAAGGCTCTCGAGCAATACGCAGGCGACGAGCACGGTCGGAAAGGGCCGGCGACCGCCACGAGGGCGCGCAGGACAGAAGCGAAATAGCGCCGCAGGCCCGTCCGTGTGCAGCTGCTACGGCTATGGCAGTAGCGCTCGCGCACGGACGGCCGCTGATCGCTCAGCAGCGCTCCCGCCTGTGAAGCCCGGCGGCGAGGTCAGGCCGACGCTGACTCTGCGGAAATGGAGCCTTCGGCTGCCGGCCCGGCAGCGAGACGTCGGAGCGCACTCCGCACGATCTGCGGATCATAGGTGCTCCAGTACGGTGGCAGCGAGGCGCGCAGGAATCCGCCGTATCTGGCGGTCGCTAGCCGCGGATCCAGGATCGCGATCACGCCGCGATCATCGATCGTCCGCAGCAGCCGCCCGGTGCCCTGCGCGAGCAGCAGGCCAGCCTGGCTTGCGGCCACGGCCATGAACCCGTTCCCGCCGCGTGCCGCGACCGCTCGCTGCCGTGCCGAGGACAGCGGATCGTCCGGCCGCGGGAACGGAATCCTGTCGATGATCACGAGCTGCAGTGACCGGCCGGGCACGTCAACTCCCTGCCACAGCGACAGCGTGCCGAACAGGCAGCTTGTCTCTTCCTCGGCGAACTTGCTCACCAGCAGCCCGGTAGAGTCCTCACCCTGGCACAGCAGCGGAACGGCGAGCTCGCTGCGCAGCGCGTCTGCCGCCTGCCTGGCGGCACGCATCGAGGAAAACAGCCCGAGCGTCCGGCCGCCGGATGCCTCGATCAGCTCGCGCAACTCGGTCAGGTAGGCGTCCGACAGGCCATCGCGGCCCGGCGGCGGCAGATGCCGCGCGACGTAGAGGATCGCGCTGCGCCGGTGATCGAACGGCGAGCCGACATCAAGACCCGTCCAGGCGAGGCCGTCATCCGTGCCGCCAGTGCCGTCAGAGCCGTCAGAGCCGTCAGCTGGCGCAGCGGGCTCCACGGCCGGCTGGCCAACCCGGTCCGACGCGCCGAGTGCAGGCAGGCCCCACTGCCGCGCCAGCGGCTCGAAGGAGCCACCGAGCGTCAGCGTCGCCGATGTCAGCACGACCGTGCCCGCCCTGAACAGCCGCTCCGCCAGCAGGCCGCCGACATGTAGCGGCGCAACCCGCAGCGTGTCAGGCCGGGCGGACTCCTCGCTCGCCGGGCGGTCTAGCCACGCCACTTCCGGCCGGGCCGCGATCTCCGGACCGAACGCGGCGATGATGCGCTCGGCGTTCTCCGCTACCTCGTCGAGCGCAACGGTGGCGACCCTCGCCACCGCGAGCCGGTCGGCGTCCTCATCGCCCGAGCCCCCTGAGTGGCTGCGCAGGTCGGCAGCGCACGCCGCGGCCGCGTCGTGCACGACCGACAGCGCCACCTCGACCTGCTCGGCCAGCACGTCGAGGCGCCCGGCCGGGGTGTCAGCGAGCGCGAGCTCGAGGCCCTCGGCCCCCGCCCGGAGCCGCCCGGAAAGCTCCTCGGCGACGAGCCGCCCGCACCGCCGGGCGGCGGCATCAGCGGCCGACGCGGACAGCTCGCCTGTCGCCACGCTCGTCACCCGGTCGACCAGATCGTGGGCCTCGTCGATCACCACGACGTCGTGCTCGGGCAGCACGATGTGGTTCTCCATCGCGTCAATCGCCAGCAGCGCGTGGTTGGTCACGACAATGTCTGCCTCGCCTGCAGCCTCGCGCGCCAGCTCGGCAAAACACCGGCTACCGAACGGGCACTTCTGAGCGCCGATGCACTCCCTGGCGTTGACCGATACCTGCCGCCAGGCGCGGTCATCGACACCGGGAATCAGCTCGTCCCGGTCGCCGCTGTCCGTCGTCGCCGCCCACTCATGGAGCCGGGACACCTGCCGCCCGATCGCCGACACCGAACGAGGATCGAATAGCGAATCGTCCGGCTCGTCAACTGCGGTGCCGTGGACCTTGTGCAGGCACAGGTAGTTCCGCCTGCCCTTGAGTATGGCGAAGACAGGCTCGCGGCCCAGGAGTTCCGCCAGCGAACCCGACAGCCGGGGCAGGTCACGCTCGATCAGCTGACGCTGCAGCGCGATCGTCGCTGTCGAGACGACGACAGTTCCGCTGCCGCCCAGGGCATGGCGCACCGCAGGAACAAGGTAAGCAAGCGACTTGCCCGTTCCCGTTCCGGCCTGTACGGCGAGATGCCGGCCCGACTCCATCGCCTGCTGCACGGCGTTCGCCATCGCGATCTGCCCTGGCCGCTCCGTGCCCCCGATGCCGGCCACCGCTGCCTGGAGCAAGACGTCGATGTCGGGCAGTTCGGAAGGCACACTGCACGCTACCGCCTGCCGGAGCGGGCCGGGGCTCAGCCGGGAGGCGCGGCGTGCTCGAGGATCTCGACCGGCTCTCCGACGCGGATCGTCCCCGGCGCCTCGGGAATCAGGTTCTGCCCGAAGACGAGGTCGTTGCCGATCAGCCGACGGCGGCCGAGCATCTTCAGCGGCTGCTTGCCCACCTCGCCGGTGACCTGGTCGATCGTGGTGACCGTGCAGCGGCCGCAGTGCTTGGCCACCCGGAAGGCGACCGCACCGATCCTGATCCGCCGCCAGCCGTCCTCGGCCCACGGCTCCGGCCCGGCGATGACCACGCTGGGGCGGAACCGGCCCATCGGGACAGGCTCCTCGCCGTCGTCGGTCAGCCAGCCGCACAGCGAGCCCAGGGAGGCCGCGTTCGTCAGGAGCAGCGGGTAGCCGTCGGCAAAGGTCACGACGTCACCCTCGCTGCCGAACTCCGGATCGACGGCGCGGCGCGTCGGGTCGTCCAGGTAGACCAGGCGCACGCCGCGGCCAAGGTAGTCGGAGAACCAGCCATCGGCCGCAGGCCCGGCGGCCGCTGCCATCACGGTCGAACCCCACACGGTCACGTCGAGCATCTCCGACACACCAGCACCGGCCGGTGCCGCGACGACTAGCGGCTGATGCCCGGCGGCGGACGCCGTCAGGCCCGCATCGGACTGCCGGACGGTCACCCGCGCCATGGCGGGCTCTTCCCGCTGGCTGATGAACCGGCCGGCCTTGTCGACGAGTAGCCAGCGGCGATCGCCCGCCAGTCCCCAGGGCTCGACGCGCGACTCGTGTAGGTCGATACCCCGGGCCGCTTTCAGCGGGTAGATGTGAATCGAGGCGAGGCTAGCCTGAGCCGCCGGGCCGCTCATCGTCGCTCCTAGCTGGTGACGTCGGCGGAGGTCAGCTTCGCCCAGCCGATCGCACCGAAGATCGCGGCGTAGGCCGCGAACGATACCAGCCCGTGCCCGACACCTGACCAGTCGACCGGCGACCTGAAGAGCCCGTCCCAGGACAGCCAGTAGTGCGTCGGCAAGAACGCGTGAATCGCCGACAGCTGCGGCAGCTGGTCGCAGATCTCGCTGGCGACAGTAAGCACGAGCAGCGCGGCGATGGCACCGACCGGATGCTGAGTCAGCGTCGACGCGGCGAGCCCGATCGCCCCCAGCGACATCATCGCGACGGCGAGATACACGGTCACCACGAGCACCCGCAGCACCCCCGCCCCGAGCGAGATCGTCGTTCCCGACAGCAGCGTGACCGGCCCGGTGTGAAACAGGATGAGGCCCATGATCAGCGACACGACGGCGACCAGCAGGCAGGCCGCCAGGCTGAACGCCATGATCGCCGCGTACTTGACGGCCAGCAGCCTGGTCCGGCCCGATGGCACGGTCAGCAGGCCGCGCAGCGTGCCGTGGCCGGCCTCGCCTGCGATCGCGTCGGCGGAAACAACGCCGATGCTCAGCGGCAGCAGCGGCAGGCTCACCGTGAGCGTGAGCACGACGAGCGCGAGGAACACCCCGTTGCCGGCGAGCTGATTCAGGAACGGGAAGCCGCCGCCGTTGTCCGAGGAGATCGTGAGCCGGAGCACGATGCCGAAGAACACCGGCACGACCACCAGGACGCCGAGCAGGGCGAGGTTGCGCGGACGGCCGAACACGAGCCGGAGCTCGGAGTTAAAGAACCTCAACCAGGCGGGAACGGGGTAAGTCCGGCCAGTGCTGCCCGCGATTAGCAGCTGCCCGTCCAGCACGGGCCGGACGGCGGTCGACAGTCTGGCTGCGGCAGCGGCCGGCCATGGCCGGTGAGGCGGCCGCAGCCGGTGGGCCGGCTTCGGTTCCTGCGCCCGCCGCCACTCCCGGCCAGGTGCCATCGTGCTCAGTCGACATCGAAGCCCTCGCCGGTCAGCTGCACGAATTCGTCTTCGAGGCTGCGCTGCGGCGTCGCCAGGCCGGCCACCGGGACGCCCGCCAGCACGAGCCGCTCGCAGACCACCTCGGGCAGCATGCCGCCGAGCTCCGCGGTGACGTCCTGGCCCGTCTGCTGCACCCCGGCAAGTCCCAGCTCGCCGAGCACCTTGGCGGCAAGCTCCGGTCTCGGCGTCCGGACGAGCAGCCGGGACTCGCCGCGCAGCTGGGCTAGCGGCCCCTGGTAGACCAGCTGCCCGGTACGCATGACCCCGACGTGCGTGCAGATCTGCTCGACCTCAGCCAGCAGGTGCGAGGACACGAACACGGTAGTGCCGTCGGCGGCGATCTCCCTGATCAGGTTCCGCACCTCGCGGGTGCCCTGCGGGTCCAGGCCATTCGTCGGCTCATCCAGGATGACGAGCTTGCGCGGCTTCAGCAGGCTGGTCGCGATGCCGAGCCGCTGCTTCATCCCGAGCGAGTACGCCTTGTACCGCTTGTCGGCCGCTGCCAGCAGCCCGACGCGGTCCAGCGCCCGGTCGATCCGCTCCGGCGCGGTCGCCCCGCGCGCGGTCCGGTCGGCCGCATCGAACCGCGCCAGGTTCGCACGGCCGGACAGGTGCGGGTAGAACGCCGGTCCCTCGACCAGTGAACCGACGAGTGGCAGCGCATCGGCCTGCGCGTCCGGCATCGGCAGCCCGAGAACTGAGTGGCTGCCCGCGGTGGGCTGGATCAGCCCGAGCAGCATCCGGATCGTCGTCGTCTTGCCGGAGCCGTTCGGGCCGAGGAAGCCGTACACCGATCCGGCGGGCACCGCCAGGTCGATGCCGTCGACGGCGAGCTGACCGCCCCGGAAGCGCTTGGTCAGCCCGCTGCTGGCAAGCGCCAGGCCGGCCCCAGGCGTCGCGGGCTCGTCAAGTTCCGCTGGCGAGCTCATGGTGTCCGCGCCAGTCTCGTCATGAACTCGCAAACCTACCCCGCGTCGCGCGCGACGTCGGCGTAGAGCACGGCCGGACTGACCGCGCCCGCCAGGACCTGCCCCTTGCTGGTGATCAGCACGTTCAGCAGCGTGGTCTGCAGCAGCCGCCCGCTGCCCCACGCACCGTGCACCGGGGTCGTCGCCTTCAGCAGCGCCTGCAGCAGGGCCGGGACAGGTATCGCCGGAACGCTGGTGTTCAGGGTCGAGCTGTAGGCCGAACTGCCCGAGGACGACGACGACGAGAACGTGCCGTAGGTCGCGCTGCCCCGCGCGATCATGCCGGAAGCCCCGCTCAGCGCCTGCTTGACCGCGCTGGCCACTTGCGGGTTCGGCGGCGTGGCGAGGACCGATAGCCAGCTTGTGCCGATCACGTGCGGCGCGCTGGCCGATGCGGCGGCGATTGGCGCAGTCCGGACTCTAATGAACCCGCCGCCGTTGTTGCCCAGCTTGCGGAAGGCCGCGGGGCTCGACGGCAGCGCAATGATCCGCTGCGCGATGATCCGCTGCATCTTCGGCGAACGGCCGAGCTGCTGGTCGAACGCCTTGATCATCTTGGCCCGCTGGGCCGCTGGGATGCTCTTCGGCAGGCTCTTGGCGAACTGCGCTTCGATCTTGGCGCGCGCCTTCTTCGGGAGCGCCGGAAGCTTCGCGAGCTTGCCTGTGGCGATGCGCATCTTCTGGACGCGCACCAGCGGCGCGCTCGACCCGGCCGCGCCGGCCGATACCGGGGCGCCGAGAATGTCGCCGACCGGGCCGAGGCCCAGTCCTCCGAGGCCGCCCAGGCTCGCCCTGGCAGCCTGCGGGCTGCCTGGCACCGTGACGTGGTGAACGGTCGCGCCCGCTGGCGGCGTGAAGCTGAAGTTGGAGGCGGCCGGCGTGCCGAAGGTGAGCGCGGTGAAGCCGATGCTGTAGGCGAGCGCCGACGAGGCGCGCGCGTAGACCTCGACCCGCAGCGGGATGTGCCGGGCTGCGTCAACGGCGATCAGCACGCTGCCGACCAGCGACTTGCTGCTGCGCGGGACCAGCGACAGCTGATACGCGGCCCGGCCGGCGACGTAGACGTTGCGCTGGACGCTCACGACGGTCGTCGGTCCGACCGCCTTCAGCAACTGAGTTGCGGCTGCCTGCGGCGTGTCCGGAACGGAATTACCGACGGCCGAGAAGCCCTGGTGACTGTCGGGCGGAACCAGCCCGTTCCCCTTAACGGGGGGAACGCCCGAGAAATGGTCCGGCAGCGTGTACCTGGTCGCGGTCTGGGTCTTGCTGTTCCACACCCATAGGGTGCGGCCGTTCAGACGCAGGTCGGTCTCGCCCGCCTGGACCGGCTCCGCCACCCTGACGTGTTGCGGGTCGCGGTACCAGATGCTGACCGACTTCGGGCCCGTCGTGAGCGCGGCCGGTCCGCCAGCCTGCTGGGCGAATGCGGGCAGTGCCGGCAGCCCGAGGTTCGAGGTCTCCTGCACGGTCGCGGTCAGCGGGCCGAGCGGTACCTTCGAGCCCTGGGCGACCTCGGTCAGCAACTGCTGGGCCGTCCGAGGGGCGAGCGAGGGCGTCGCGTCGGCACTTGCCACCGCCGCTGCGGCGATGACCACTCCGGTGACTGCTACCACTCCGGCTGGCACGGCCCACCGCGCCCGGAGCCCAAGTCTGCGCACCTTATTCACCCGCCGTTATCACTAAAAGCACCCCGTTCGGTTTCACAATAGCTGCTCTATGCCCGGCCGGAGTCATCCGCAAGTCGGATCCGGGTCAGTGGCCAGTCTGATCTGAAGTCACTGGCCAGTCGCGACGCTTCCGCCGGTCAGCGGGTCGCCGACCTGCTCGTGGATCTCAGCCAGGTTGTCGTGCGCCGGGTACTTCGCGGCGGCCGGCCCGTCGGCGAATGCCCTCAGCACGTTCGCGGTGACCCGCCGGGTGAAGTCGCCGGCCGACGGCGTCAGCCCCCAGCCGTAGGTCGGCGGTCCGAACGACTCGACCCAGCGCATCGTGCCGCAGTTGAAGACCCCGGCACCGCCCTTGTGCGTGTAATAGGCCGAATCGGCGAAGCTGCTCACGCCGTTGCAGACCAGCGGCGAGTGGGAGAGCACCTGAATCGGCCGCTCGATCGGGTAGCCGGGCGTGACCCGGTCGTACTCGATGCCGACCAGAACCTTGAAGCTAGTGCCCTTGCGGACGCCAGTGCCCCGGAACATCCAGGCGCGCGGCGTCTGCACGACGAAGTCGGCGATCGCCGGGTAGCCCTCGTACAGCGTTCCGATCAGCGAGGATTCCGGGTCGGGATGAGGCGGCTCCCGCCAGTCGCTCGTGACCTGGTCATTGTCCTTGCCGAACATCGGATCGAGCTCGTAGCTGGTCTTGTAGCAGACGATCAGCCGGTTGTCGCCGACCGTGGTCGGCTCGAGCCGCGTCCGCCGGAACATCGCGTTCGCGCCGAGGAAGGCGATGTTCATGCCCTTGTCCCTGGCGGCGGTGACGATGCGCGCGCTCGGGTGGCGACCAGTACTCGTCATGGCCAGGCGACACCAGCGCGGCGGCGCCATCCAGCGAGTGCGAGTCGGCGGCGATGTCCATGCTGGTCAGGTACGCGAGCGGGAGGCCGAGCCGCTCGGCCAGGTTGATCAGCTTGCGCTCGTAGACCATGAACAGGTAGGCGCCGTCGGTATCCCCCGGCCGGTCGAGGCTCACCGCGTACGACCGGTTGTCATAGCTGTCGCCGGGTCCCTTGTACAGGTCGTACTGGCCCCAGGTGTTGTAGGCCTGCCAGGTCGGCACGGCGTTCTTGATGACGACCTTGCCCGCCGTGCTAGCCGATCTGACCGTCACCGGAACGTACCGCTGGAAGCCCGAATGCGCGTCCAGCCGGAAGAGGTAGGAGCCCTCTGGCCAGTCGTCTGTCGGCACGGTAAGCGAGACGCCCCACGTGGTGCGCACGGTCCGGGTGGACTCGTCGAACCGGGCCGGCGACTGCCGGTGCCCGCGGATGGCACCGGACTGCCAGACCAGCCGGGCGAGATCATGGTTGTACCAGCCCATCCGGAAGGCCTTAACGCTGAACTCGCGCGACGTTGTCGACACGTACAGGTCGATCGGCTCGCCGGGTCGCACGCTCGCCTGCCCGGTGTAGCCGCCGATCGCGTGCAGCGGCCCCTGGCTGCTGATCCGCCAGTCCGGGGTAGCCAGGCAGCGAGTTCTCGGACTTGATGGACCGCGGGGCGGCCGGCTTCCGCGTTACCGGGCCGACGGTGCTCTTGCCCGCGCCGGTCCGGGCGGCGCCCGGCGATTCGCTGAGCTTCACGCCGGCAACGACCGCCGCTGGCACGGCGACGGCGGCCCCGCCGAGGAACGCCCTCCGGGTCCAGGTAGATGGCCGCATTGGCCGCGAGTGGCGGTTCACGCCACCAAGCATTACCCCAGGGGGTCTGCAGGTACATCGGTGATGCGTATTTTCGCGCCCAGATCTGGCGGCAGGTCTTGACGCCCTCGTTACAGGCCGTGCCAGGGCAGTAGGGCGGTGACGGCCACGCCGCGAACAGCAGCGTCAGGTACACGATCGACAGGTGGAACAGCCGCATCGGGGCTGGCGCGCTCCCCGCGGCGATCCGGCCACGCAGGCGGTGCGCCTCGGCCAGGAACCAGGCGCCCAGGACGACGGCGCAGCACCCGTAGATCCAGCCTGCGTCGGGTACCAGCAGCAGGGTCGCCGCGACCATGGCGTAGGAGTAAACGAGAATCTTGCGCGCCACTGCAGCCGGCGTCGCGACCACGGGCAGCATCGGCACGTTCGCGGCCGCGTAGTCGTCGCGGAACTTCATCGCCAGCGCCCAGAAGTGCGGCGGCGTCCAGAAGAAGATGACTGCGAACAGCACGACCGCGGCCCAGCTCACCCGGCCGGTGACTGCGGCCCACCCGACGAGCACCGGGAAGCAGCCAGCCGCGCCGCCGATCACGATGTTCGACGCCGTCCGCCGCTTCAGCACGATCGTGTAGATGAAGACGTAGAACAGGATCGCCGCATCAGCCAGGGCCGCAGCCAGCCAGTTCGCCGCGAGCCCGAGCAGCAGCGTGGACGCTGCGCCGAGCAGGATGCCAGATGCGAGCGCCTCGGCCGGCTTCACGGCGGTGCCCCCGGCTGCGCCAGTCCCGCCGTGGGCAGCGGATCTCGCCACCAGCGGCCGGCCCGCGGTCCGCTTCATGACCGCGTCGATGTCCCGGTCGATGTAGCAGTTGAGTGTGTTCGCACTGGCGGCTGCCAGCGCGCCGCCCGCCAGCGTGACCAGGATGAGCCGTACCGACGGCAGGCCGCGTGCAGCGAGCAGCATCGTTGGCAGCGTGGTGACGAGAAGAAGCTCAATGATCCGGGGCTTCGTCAGCAGGAACAGGCTGCGCGCGATCAGGCGCGCGGGCCTCGGCGGCCGAGCTCTCGCGGTGCCAGACCCCGCCGGGGCAGGCTTCAGAGCGCCGGTCACTTGTGTCACTGCCGCGCCTCCGCCGGGTTGCCGGGGCGCCTCGTTAACGGCCCCGCGTCAGCAGACACGCTACCGGGTCGGCCGCGTGACCTGGCAGCGGGCCATAACCGGCGCGCCTCCATGCTCCGCGAGGTTACGTTCTGTCGTCGGTAAGTTGCCTCGGGTGACGCAGCGTCTCGCTAGAGGCCGCAGCTGCTGAGTGCCGCCCCGAAGGCCGCCTCCCAGCTCGTAAGGGACCGGGCAGGTCCGCCGGCGGCGGCTGGCTTGGCCCGGTCGAGCGCAGCCAGCGCGCACCGCGTGACGTCTGCCGGGCTCGCGGAGGTCACCATGGCATTGCCGAGCTCGAGCTCGTGCTGGAGGTTGTCACGGCCGTGGCCCTGGAGAACATCAAGCAGGAGCAAGGGCCTGCCGATGGTGCGCACTTCCGTACAGGTATCGCCGGAGCTGGTGATGACGAGATCGGCGGCCGACATCAGGTCAGGTATGCGGTCGGTGAAACCGAACGCCCGGAGCCGCGGCTGCCTGGCGGCGACGGCCGCCAGCTTCCGGGCGAGCCGTTCGTTGCGCCCGGCAACCGCGATCACGTACACACCGGCGTCGGCCAGTGCCTCGGCCACCTCGGCCACCGGACCCAGGCCCCAGGCCCCGGACATCAGCAGGACGCACCGTTCGCCGGGCGGAACCGCCAGCGCGGCCCGGGCCTGAGACTGGCCCAGCGCGTGGTAGAACGCGGGCCGCACCGGCGGCGGTACCACCTGCACTCTCGCGTCCGGCTGGAAGCGGTAGACAGCTAGCTCAGCCACGTCCGCAGTGACCAGGTACATGTCGACGTCGCGATGCACCCACAGCCGATGCGGCGTCACGTCGGTGCAGAACACGATGTGCCGCATCGCCGGATACCGGCCGGCGAGCGCGCTCGCGGCGGCGGCACCGGTAGCGAACACCGAGATCAGCAGGTCGACGGGATGATGGTCGAGGTAATCCCGCAGCGGAGGCACGAGCTTGCGGGTGGCGAGCGCGTCCGCGGTGCGGGCGACCCGGTTGCCGGTGCGCAGGGCCGAGTAGTGGACGGCGTCGAACAAGCCGGGGATGCCGAGCATGGCGCGGAAGACAGCCTCGCCCGCCGACCCGCTGCGGCGGCCCAGCATCTTCATGGCATCTATCGTCGCTGTCGACCAGTCCTGCGCCTGGAGCGCGGACGCGCACGCCGATGCCAGGGCATCGTGGCCCATGCCGATCGAGCCAGACAGCAACAGCGCCGACCTGGTTGCCGTCATGCGCAGAGCCCCCGCTGCATGGCTGCACCCTTACCCCGCTGACCGCACCGGATACCAGGTAACCGGCAGCGGGCTAGCCTGAGGCCAGGCTCGTGAGCTACCGAGACGGGAGGACAGGCACGTGTCTGGGCGGTCCGGCCAGAGCGCCCGCGCCTGGCGATCTGCCGCTGTGCTGACGGCGGCCGCGGCCGCCGGACTCGCGGTCGCGCAGGCGGGGCCGGGCATCACCGGGATCGGGCCTGTCCGGATGCGGGCCTTCAGGGGGCTCGCCGGTCAGGGCGATCCCGGTCACGTGGCGCTGACCTTTGATGACGGCCCCGATCCGAGCTCGACACCGGAGTTCTTGCAGGTGCTGGCCGACTGCAAGGTCCGGGCGACCTTCTTCATGCTCGGCAGCATGGTCGCCAGGTCACCTCAGCTTGCCGCGGAGATCGCGAGCGCCGGACACGAAGTCGGCGTCCACGGCTGGGATCACCGCTACCTTCCGGCGCGCAGTCCGCGGGCCGCCCGGTCTGACCTGACGAGGGCAACCGAGCTGATCGCTGACGTCACCGGCGCCGCGCCGCGGCTGTTCCGGCCGCCATATGGCGTCCTGAGCGGTCCTGCCCTGCTAACTGCCCGCGAACTCGGCCTCACCCCTGTGCTGTGGGGAGCATGGGGACGGGAGTGGGCACCGGGGGCCACGTCGCAGTCGGTGTTCCAGACCCTGCAGTGCGGGCTGGACGGCGGCGTCACGGTGCTGCTGCACGATTCGGGCTGCACCTCACCGCCGGGCGCCTGGCAGGCAGGGCTAGGAGCCGTTCCGCTCTTGCTCGACGAGTGTGAACGCCGCGGGCTGGCAGTGGGCCCGGCCGGCGAGCATGGCCTCCGGCGGTCAGCCTCGCTCGTTGCGGCGAGGCCGGACGACTGATCCGACCGTCCCGGTGGCGCCGTAGGTGATCGCGCCATGCCACAGAGCCGTGAAAACGCTGCCAGGGATGCTGCTGCCGTGTACCACCGTCAGCGCGAATATCAGGATGGCGGCGGCCGCACCTGGCACGACGGCGAAGCGCCACGGCCTGCTACGGGCCCAGCGCAGCGCGCGGCTGTGCCTGCTGCGAACCAGCGCGCCCGCGCCTGCGACTGTAAAGAACGCCACGATGCCCCAGGACAATGGCGTGAACAGCTCGAAGTGAAGGAAGGCGAGATGCGCGACCATGTCGGCGCCGGCTGCAACGACGCCGGCCGCGCCGGCGAGCTTCCAGGGCGCCTGTGATAGTGCTGCGCCGGACACCGCCAACTCTTCGCGGGGGCTCAGGTTGGCCTGATAGGTGCTGGGCGGTGCGCTCATTGTCGACTCCTGCGTGCGACTAGGCCTGACAGGCTTAAGATATATCTCCAGGCCGGTGCTGACAAGATATATCTCCTTCGGGCTGCCGGTGCAAGCGCGGCTGAGCTTCGGCTGCCGCACGAGCGCCCCGAAAGATGGCCAAGGGGGGATGACTGAACGTGCCGGATTCCTTACGATCAGTAATTCAGCGGCCCACGATAGGCGATCCTCAGTACCCATTCAGCTAACGTCAAGGTCAGTAGTGCTTACTGATCTGGGCGGGATCGTGAACTGCGTCCGCTGCTGGAGAAGGCCCGCGCGGCCGGACATAGGCTGGCATGGCACTGGGCAAAGGGTGATGGAGATGGACGAGCAGAACAGTGACCGCCAGCGGCCGGGCATGTGGGAGTCCTGGACGGCATCTGCGGACCAGTCGGGTCAGCCGGGCGATGCCGGGCAGCCGCGCGACGCTGGCCATCCGGAAGAGCCCGCCCAGGTGCACGCTGCCGGGCAGTCTGTCGACCCTGGCAAGCCAGACGACCCGAGCATGCCCGCCGATCCCGGCGCACCGAACGACACCGCTCAGCTCCCTCCCTTTACTGAGCCCCTCGGCTATCCGCAGCCTGGTTATCCGGGCTCCGGCTACGGCCAGCCCGGCTACGGCCAGCCCGGCTACGGTGGCCAGCCTGGCTACGGCCAGCCGTCCGGCCATCCGCAGGCCGGCTACGGGCAGCCCGGTCACGGCGGCTATCAGCCCGGCGGGTACGGGGCCAGCCCGGCTACGGTGGCCAGCCCGGCTACGGTGGCCAGTCCGGCTACGGTGGCCAGCCCGGCGGCGGGTTCGGCCAGCCGCCGGGTGGCTACGGAGCCCCCGGTGGCTACGGTCAGCCGCCGCGGCCTCCGCGGCGCCGCGCGCTGACCACGGCGATCACCTACCTCGCCGTGGCCGCCATGGCGGCGGCGGCTGGCGGACTGGTCGTCGCCTTCGCCGACAGCGCCAGCCAGCAGCCGGCTACGAGTTCTGGCCCGGGCAACGGCGGAACGGGTAACTTCGGCTTGCCGAACAACGGCGCCTTCCCTGGCGGCGGAAACGGCAATAGCGGCAATTCCGGGAGCAACATCCCCAGCGGCACTCTGCGGAAGGTGGAGGCGGCTGTTTCGCCCGGGCTCGTCGTCATCACCAGCAACCTGAAGTACGCCGGCAACGGCGCAGCCGCCGCGGCTACCGGCATGATCATCAGCCGCTCCGGCCTGGTGCTGACCAACAATCACGTCATCAACCAGACAACGGGTCTCAAGGCGACCGTGGTGTCGACTGGCAAGCCGTACACCGCCAGGTGGCTGGGCTACGACAAGGGCTCTGACGTCGCCGTTATCCAGCTTGAAGGTGCATCCGGCCTGACCCCGGTGCCGATCGGCAATTCGGCGAACGTCAAGGTCGGCGACCAGGTGGTCGGCATGGGCAACGCCGACGGCACCGGTCACCTCAGCTATGCGCCTGGCACCATCACGAACCTCAACCAGACGATCACTGCGAGCGATGACGGCAGCGGGGCGGCCTCCGAGCGGCTCACCGGGATGCTGCAGACGAGCGCGCACATCATTCCCGGCGACTCCGGCGGCCCGCTGGTCAACACTGATGGCAAGGTCATCGGCATGGACACCGCGGCGAGCACGGGGAGCTTCAACAACGCTAGCCAGGACGTCGGGTTTGCGATCCCGATCAACCGGGCGCTAACCATCGCACACAAGATCATCTCGGGTCGGCAGGGCCCCGGCCTTCAGATCGGAAGCTCCGGTTTCGTCGGAGTGCTGGTCCCGAGCGGGCCTGGGGGCTCGCAGAGCACCACGACAGAACCGCGGCTCCAGCTCCGCCAGCAGGAGCAGAATCGAGACCCGGGACGGCGGTCCGCTCATACCCGCGCCGTCCACCTGCGTGACGGATGACTCGAGTGCCGGAATACCTACCAGGATCGCGCCGGTGAGCTCCGGCACCCTCGTGCTGGGCGCGCTCTGCGACACCGCGGCATCCGTGGCCGGAATTGGTGCCGGCGACGTCATCACCCGGGTGGACGACCATCCGGTGACGTCGCCAGCCTCGCTGATGAAGATCCTGACGGGCGTTCACGGCGGCTCGAAGGTCACGCTGACCTGGGTCACCCCGGACGATCAGAAGGTGAGCCGGACGCTGATGCTGAGCACGGCGCCGCCACAGTAAGGCGCCGCGCCCGGCCGGCCATGATGCTCGGCTAGCCAGTCAGCCAGCCGAGCATCTCGGTCTCGCACTGCTCGATCTCGTCCAGCGCGACATGCTCATCCCTGGTGTGCGCTAGCTGCGGATCGCCGGGCCCGAAGTTCACGGCCGGAATGCCGAGCGAAGCGAACCTGGCTACATCGGTCCAGCCCAGTTTCGCCCGCGGCTCGCGATTCATTGCCGCGACGAATGAGGCTGAGGCAGGCTCGCCGAGCCCCGGCCGCGCGCCACTGGCAACGTCGGTGACAACGACCTCCCAGCCCTCGAATACCTCGCGGACGTGCTGCTCCGCCTGCTCCGCCGAGCGGTCAGGGGCGAACCGGAAGTTGACGCTCACCACGCACTCATCCGGGATGACGTTGCCAGCTACTCCCCCGCTGATGCCGACCGCGTTCAGACCCTCGTGGTAGCTCAGACCGTCCACCACCGGCTGGCGCGGCAGCGTAACCACGGAGCACATCCAGGATGCCGCCCGCCGCATGGATCGCATTACTGCCAAGCCAGGACCGGGCGCTGTGCGCTCGCTGGCCGCGGGCGATGACGTCCGCCCGCAGGGTGCCCTGGCAGCCGCCCTCGACCACGGCTCCGGTCGGCTCCAGCAGGACGGCGAAGTCCGCCGCCAGCAGGTCCGGCCGCACCCGGCTGAGCCGCAGCAGGCCGTTGCGCTCGGCCTCGACTTCCTCGCAGTCGTAGAACACGTAGGTGACATCCCGCACCGCGGTGGTCAGCTGGGCAGCCAGCCGCAGCTGTACGGCGACACCGGACTTCATGTCGCAACTGCCGCAGCCGTACAGCACACCGTCAACGAGCCGCGACGGAAGGTTGGAGTGCACCGGCACCGTGTCAATGTGCCCGGCAAGCACGACCCGCTCGGCCCGGCCGAACTCGGTCCAGGCAACGATCGCGTTACCGTCGCGATGCCGAGCCAGGTGCGGCAGGTCCGCTAGCGCAGCCTGGATAGCGTCAGCGAGCGGCTGCTCGTTGCCGCTGACCGATTCGATGTCGACAAGCTGCGCGGTCAGCTCGCCCGCCGACCGGGAAAGATCAAGTTTTGCAGGCACTCGGGCAGCATAGCCCGGCCCTTTGTGGTCGGGGCTGATCCGCTGTCGGAAGCGTGCCGGACTCCGCCGGGCAGGCCGCGCGGGGCAGTCGTCAGCGCCCGGACGATCACTGACACCGCCGGGCGGCGTACCGATGAGGCCCTGGCAACCGCATACAGGTCCCTGGCCGGGCTCGTTCCGGGCAGCTCCCGGACGGTGACCCTGGCGTCGCCTCCTGCCAGCGTTAGCCGGGGCAGCAGCGCCACCCCGATGCCGCGCGCCACCAGGCTCAGGATCGTTGCCAGGCCCTCGAACTCTGACGGCGCCTCGGCGACTCCCCCGGTCGCTGCCAGCACCTGGTCAACCGCGCGGCGGGACGCCTCGCCGGCCGGCGGTGCGAGCCACGGCTCGTCGCGCAGCTTCTGCAGCTGCACCGGGACGCGCTGATCGCCGGCCCAGTGACCGCGCGGTACCACTAGCACGAGCGGGTCGGTGACGAGCGGGTAGAAGCGGAGCGCTGCCTGGCCAGCCGGCGAATCTGCCGGTCCAGTCGTCGACGATCGCCACATCCACTTGACCAGCCTTGACCAGCCGGAGGACCTCGCCGCCGGCCGTCTGCCGCAATAGCAGACTCAGGCCAGGATGCGCGCGCACTGTCCTGGTGAGCGCGGGCGCGAACGCAACTGCCGCCGTCGGGAACGCGGAGATCGCCACGCGGCCAGCCGGCTCGGGCGCAGCCAGGTCTGCCTCGGCCGCCTCGATCATGGCCAGGATCTCGGCCGCGCGGGCGGCCAGCCGCCGGCCGGCCTCGGTGAGCTCAGCCGTCCTGGCGGTCCGGTCAAGCAATGCCGCGCCGGTCTCCCGCTCCAGCGCGGCTAGCTGCTGCGACACCGCGGACGGCGTGTAGCCGAGCGCGGCGGCCGCGGCGGCGATCGTGCCCCGCTCAGCGAACTCAAGCAGCAGCCGGAGCCGGTGCACCTCGAGCATCCACTACAGCATAAGCCGGGCTTAATCTCTGCCTCAGACATGCCCGCAGATACTGATGCTTTACCTCAGATGGCTGGTCACGGGCTCGGTGGCGGGTAGCCTCGCCGGGGAACTAGAGAGCCCCCCGCTCTCCCCCTGCCCCCGCAGCAAGGAGCTTTGCGATGCCCTGGGCTGGCCCAGCCACCCTGACCGAACCGACATCCCTGCCGATACGCGCGCGCCACGCGGCGCGCCGACCGCGACCGTGCCCTCGCTGCCCATCCGGGGCCGGGGCAACGTCCCGGTGTCCGCAACGCTCGCCGCCAACGAGGCGCTCGCGCGCCGGCGCGAGCGTGGTGAGCCGGTACTCCCGCTGGCCTTCGGCGAGTCCGGCCTGCCCGTGCATCCTCGGCTGACCGCAGAGCTGGCCGACATGGCCGGCCATGGCGCCTACGGCCCGGTCGCCGGTGCGGAGCGGCTCCGCGCGGCCGCAGCCGGCTACTGGTCCCGCCGGTCGCTGCCCACAAATCCGGACGCCGTTGTGGCGGGTCCCGGCAGCAAGGCGCTGCTGTTCGCAACCCTGCTCGCGCTCGGCACCGACATTGCTGTGCCGCGGCCGAGCTGGGTCAGCTACGCGGCTCAGGCCACGCTGATCGGGCGCCACAGCGCACTTCGTGCCGGCCGTGCCGGGCGAGGGCGGCAGCTGCGACCCGGCGGCGCTGGAGGCAGCGGTCCGCGCCAGCCGGCGTGCGGGCCGGCCCATCGGTGCGGTGCTCGTCACCCTGCCGGACAACCCCACTGGCCGGCTGGCAAGCCCGGAGGCCATCCGGGAGCTGTGCGCCGTCGCCGAGCGGAATGACCTGATCATCATCAGCGACGAGATCTACCGCGACCTGGTGCATGACCCTGACGCGACGGTCCTCAGCCCGGCGGCGTGGCGCCGGAGCGGACGGTCGTGACGACGGCGCTGAGCAAGAACCTGGCGGTCGGCGGCTGGCGGATCGGCGTCGCGCGGATGCCCGACGGCGCGGCTGGCGTGACGCTGCGAGAGCGCGTGACTGGGGATCGCCAGCGAGATCTGGTCGGCCGCGGCGGCTCCCGGTGCAGCTAGCGGCCGCGGTGGCACTCGACGAGCCGGCTGAGCTGGCCGAGCGGGTCGCCCGCAGCCGGTGCCCTGCACGCGGCCGTGTGCCAGGAGGCCGCCAGGCTGTGCGCAGCCGCAGGACTCGACGTCACGACTGCCGCAGGCCGCGTTCTACCTGTACCCGGACTTCGCGCCGTGGCGCGACTCGGCTGCGGGCCACGTACGGTGTCGGCACCGGCGCGGACCTCGCCGCCCTGCTGCTCGACCGGTACGGCGCTGGCACGCTGCCTGGCAGCGCGTTCGGCGAGAGCGCATCGTGCCTGCGGCTGCGCCTGGCCACCGGCCTGCTCTACGGAGACACCGACGAGCAGCGTGAGCAGGCGCTGGCGGCGCCCGACCCGCTGCGGCTGCCGTGGATCAGCGCAGCTATGACAAGGTTCGGCGAGATCCTGGCCGACCTCGGCGGCCTGGGCGAACCTGGCCGCCTGAGCGCGAGGACGACCGCAAGTTCACCGGAGCGGGGCCGCCAGCGGCGGCCCCGCTTCTTGCTGTCCGGCGTCAGCGATCCACGCACGCTGCCGCTCCCGGGCCCGATGCCGGGCTCCTCAGCGGCACGAAGGGGTTCTCGGCCGCATGCACGGACTCACGGGCCGCATGCACGACTCACAGGCCGCATGCAGGGAGTCACAGGCCGCACGCACGGATCCTCAGCCGCTGCCAGGGTTCCAGCCGCCGCATGGGTTTTGTTAGGAATCGGCCTCAGGGCTGCATGGGTCCTGTTTGGACGCCATGTTTGCCCAGTTCAGCGGGGTTGCATAAGACGTCTACATACACCCAGGCGTCCGCTGGAGGACTCCAATGAACTGGAACAGCCTGCTCTACATAGCGCTGACGATCGTTGTCTTCGGCGTTCTCTGGCTCATCGTCAAGGGGGTCGAGCACTTTGAGCGCTGAGAACTGGATCGGCCTCATCGGCGGCTTTCTGCTGACCGTGTACCTATTCGTGGCACTCGTGCTCCCTGAGAGGTTCTAATGAGTAGCGCTACCGCAGGCTGGCTTCAGGCTGGCCTGCTCGTCGCCGCCCTTGCCGCGTGCTACATGCCGCTCGGCAACTACATGGCGCACATCTTCACCACCGACAAGCACTGGAGGGTGGAGCGCTTTATCTACGGCTGATGGGGATTAACCCCAAGACCGACCAGAAGTGGAGCACCTACGTCAGCAGCATGCTGGCGTTCTCCGCGGTCAGCGTGCTGTTCCTGTACGGCTTCCAGCGGCTGCAGCACTACCTGCTCTACAGCGAGCGCATGGCCAACGTGCCGCCGGACACTGCCTGGAACACCGCGGCGTCGTTCGTCACGAACACCAACTGGCAGAACTACTCCGGCGAGTCCACCATGGGCTATCTGACCCAGATGACCGGCCTTGCCGTGCAGCAGTTCATGTCCGCGGCTGTCGGCATGGTCGTCGCGATCGCGCTGATCCGCGGCTTCACCCGGTCGCAGCACCGACAAGCTTGGCAACTTCTGGGTAGACACACCCGCGACCACGGTCCGGCTACTGATCCCGCTCGCGATCGTCGGCGGCATGATCCTGATTGCCGGCGGCGCGATCCACAACCTCCACCCGCTACGAGACCTGACCACCCTGTCCGGCGCGCACCAGACCATCCCCGGCGGCCCGGTCGGCTCCAGGAGTCCATCAAGGACGCTGGGCAACAACGGCGGCGGCTTCTTCAACGCCAACTCAGCGCACCCCTTCGAGAACCCGAACCCTTTCACGAACTGGTTCATGATCTTCTTCCTCCTGCTGATCGCGTTCGCCATACCGCGCGACCTTCGGCAAGATGGTCAAGGACAACCGGCAGGGCTACGCCCTGGTCGCGGTCATGGTCGTCATCTGGCTGGTCGCCGTCGGCGGCATCAGCTTCTTCGAGGCGCACTACGGCACCGGCGGTGCCACCGCCGCCCACCTCGCCCATGGCGCCACCGAAGGCGTGGAAACGAGGTTCGGCACGCCCGGCTGCTCGTTGTTCGCGGCCTCGACCACGGTGACCTCGACCGGCTCGGTGAACTGCTTCCATGATTCGCTGACGCCGTTCGGCGGAGGTATCGCACTGTTCGACATCGCGCTCGGCGAGATCGCGCCCGGCGGCATCGGGGCCGGCATGTACGGCATCCTGGTCCTGGCCGTCGTCACGGTCTTCGTCGCCGGGCTGATGGTCGGACGGACACCCGAGTACATGGGCAAGAAGATCCGTCCGGTGGAGATGAAGTACGCAGCCTTGTACTTCCTCACGCTGCCGGTGCGTCATCCTGGCCGCGGCCGGGCTATCGATCGGCACCCCCAGGGACAGGCCGCTATCTGGAATCCCGGGCCCGCACGGCCTGACCGAGATCATGTACGCGTTCGCTTCGAGGCCAATAACAACGGCTCCGCCTTCGCCGGCCTCGGTACCACGACCATGTGGTACAAGACCCTCGGCGGCATCGTGATGCTGCTCGGCCGCTTCGCGCCTGAGCTGTTCGCACTCGGCCTGGCCGGAGCGCTGGCCAGACAGACGCCGGTACCAAAGAGCGCGGGCACGCTCGAGACCCAGAAGCCGCTGTTCGTCGGCATGCTGATCGCCGTTGTCCTCGTGCTCGTCGGCCTGACTTACTTCCCCGCGCTCGCCCTGGGCCCGATCGCAGAAGGACTGCACTGAGATGGCTATGACAACCCAGCCGGAGGCCGCCGGTAGGCGGCCGTCAAGCAGGCCGACGTGGCGAAGGGCCGCATCGGGCGGGGGTCTGCTCGACCCCAAGATGATCTGGCAGTCGCTGCCGGACGCTTTCCGGAAGCTGGATCCGCGGGTCCAGATCAAGAACCCGGTCATGTTCGTGGTCGAGGTTGGCGCACTGCTGTGCATGTATACAGCTATCACCAAGCCGTCGATCTTCAACTGGACCATCGTGGTCTGGCTCTGGCTGACTGTAGTGTTCGCCAACATGGCCGAGGCCGTGGCCGAGGGCCGCGGCAAGGCCCAGGCGGAGACGCTGCGCAAGACCAAGCGGGAAACGGTGGCGCGCCGGCTCGTCGGCTGGCGGCCGGGGCAGACCGCCATTCGCGAGGAGCCGGTACCCGGCACCCAGCTGACGCTCGGCGATCACGTGGTCGTCGAAGCGGGCGAGATCATTCCCGGCGACGGTGATGTGGTCGAGGGCGTGGCCTCGGTCGACGAGTCGGCGATCACCGGCGAGTCGGCCCCGGTCATCCGCGAGTCCGGCGGTGACCGGTCAGCGGTCACCGGCGGCACCAAGGTGCTGTCCGACCGGATCGTCGTGAAAATCACCTCCAAGCCCGGCGAGACCTTCATCGACCGGATGATCGCCCTGGTCGAAGGCGCCAAGCGGCAGAAGACGCCGAACGAGATCGCACTGAACATCCTGCTCGCGTCGCTCACGATCATCTTCATGCTGGCCGTGATCACGCTGCAGCCGATGGCGTACTACTCCGGGGCACCGCAGACCCTGGTCATCCTGGTCGCGCTCCTGGTCGCGCTGATCCCGACGACCATCGGCGCGCTGCTGTCAGCGATCGGCATCGCCGGCATGGACCGGCTGGTCCAGCGCAACGTGCTGGCCATGTCCGGCCGCGCCGTCGAGGCGGCAGGCGACGTGAACACGCTGCTGCTGGACAAGACCGGCACCATCACCATCGGCAACCGGCAGGCCACCGAGTTCCTGCCGGTGGGCGACGTGACCGCGGCAGCACTTGCCGACGCGGCCCAGCTCTCCAGCATGGCCGATTACACCCCCGAGGGCCGCTCCATCGTGGTGCTCGCCAAGGAGAAGTACCAGCTCCGGGAGCGAGCCGAGGGCGAACTGCAGGGCGCGGAATTTGTCGAGTTCACCGCGCAGACCCGGATGAGTGGCATCGACCTGGCCGGCGGGCGGCAGGTGCGCAAGGGTGCGGCCAGTTCAGTAGCCCAGTGGGTTCGTGACAACGGCGGTACTCCGCCGGAGGAGCTGAACTCTATGGTGGACGGGATCGCCGGAGTCGGCGGCACACCGCTGGTGGTGGCCGAGCACGACGGTAACAATCCTGCGAGGGCCCTGGGTGTCATTTACCTGAAGGACATCGTCAAGGAGGGCATCGCCGAGCGGTTCGCCGAGATGCGCAAGATGGGCATCCGCACCGTCATGATCACCGGCGACAACCCGCTGACCGCGAAGGCCATCGCGGACGAGTCCGGCGTGGACGACTTCCTCGCCGAGGCGACGCCGGAAGACAAGATGGCGCTGATCAAGAAGGAGCAGGAAGGCGGCAAGCTGGTCGCGATGACCGGGGACGGCACGAACGACGCCCCGGCCCTCGCTCAGGCTGACGTTGGCGTAGCCATGAACACCGGAACATCGGCCGCCAAGGAGGCCGGGAACATGGTGGACCTCGACTCCAACCCGACGAAGCTCATCGAGATCGTGGAGATCGGCAAGCAGCTGCTCATCACCCGCGGCGCGCTGACGACCTTCTCGATCGCCAACGACGTGGCGAAGTACTTTGCGATCATCCCGGCGATGTTCGTCAGCGTCTTCCCCGGCTTGCACTACCTCAACATCATGGGGCTGCACAGCCCGAAGTCGGCGATCACCTCGGCGATCATCTTCAACGCGCTGATCATCGTCGCGCTGATCCCACTGGCGCTGCGCGGCGTCCGGTACCGCCCATCATCCGCCTCGGCGATGCTCCGCAGGAACCTGTGGATCTACGGCGTCGGCGGGCTGATCATCCCGTTCCTCGGGATCAAGGCAATCGACCTCATCATCCAGTTCATTCCAGGATTCCGGTGATCTGACAATGAATCGCCTACCTTCATTTATCCGCCAGCACCTCGCGGGGCTGCGCATGCTGCTGGTCTTCACCGTGATCACGGGGATCATCTATCCGGTGGTCATGTGGGGGATCGCGGAGGCGGCATTCCCCGGCCAGGCCAATGGGTCGCTGGTCAGCTACCACGGCCGTACTATCGGCTCGAGCCTGCTGTGCCAGGAGTTCGTCGACGCCAAGGGCAACCCGCTGCCGCAGTACTTCCAGCCGCGCCCATCCTTCGCGATCGTGGGCTGGGGGCTTGAGACCGTCAAGGGCAAGTACGTCGTGGAGAGCACCGGGCCGAGCAACTACGGCTGCAACCCGCTGTACTCGAGCGCGTCCAACCTGGGACCTAACAACCCTGCCCAGATCCAGTTCGTCAAGCAGCGGCAGCAGCAGATCGCCGCGTTCGACCACGTGCCGGTCTCGAAGATCCCGTCCGACGCAGTCACCGCGTCGGCTTCCGGCCTGGACCCGGACATCTCGCAGGCCAACGCGGCCATCCAGGTGGACCGAGTCGCTGCCGCCAGGCACATCAGCCCGGCCCAGGTCGAGGCCCTGGTCAAGCAGTACACCACGGGCCGCGCGCTCGGGTTCCTGGGCGAGCCAGCGGTGAACGTCCTCCTACTGAACCGCGCGCTCGATGAGAAGTACCCCGTCTGATGCCGGGCGCGTCCTCATCGTGGAGGATGAGCCGGCCCTGCTGCGCGCGCTGCAGATAAACCTCCGCGCGCGCGGCTACGAGGTGACTGCCTCAATCGCCGGCCGGGAAGCCCTGGTCGAGGCAGCACGGCGTCCGCCAGATGCCGTGCTGCTCGACCTGGGGCTTCCGGACATGGACGGCATCGAGGTGATCCGCGAGCTGCGCACCTGGTCGGCAGCACCGGTGATCGTTCTGTCCGGCCGGGCAGGCTCCGGTGACAAGATCGGGGCGCTGGACGCCGGCGCCGACGACTACGTCATCAAGCCGTTCTCGATGGAAGAGCTGATGGCCCGGCTGCGTGCGGCACTGCGCCGCGACGGCCACCGCGCTGGCACCGAGTTCACGATCGGCCGGAACCTGGTCGACCTGAGTGCCAAGACCGTGGTCCGGCAGCCCGTCGACGACCAGGGCGCGGCCGAGCTGGTGCACCTGACCAGGACCGAGTGGCGGATGCTGGAGGTGCTGTTGCAGTCCGCCGGGCAGCTGGTGCCGTCCGCCAGGCTGCTGACCGAGGTCTGGGGCCCCGAAGCCGAGGACAGGGCGCACTACCTCCGATTCCACATGGCCAGGCTGCGCGGCAAGCTCGAGGACGATCCGCCGCGGCCGAAGCACTTGCTGACCGAGCCCGGCATGGGATACAGGTACCAAGCGTGAGACGCTCAGTACAGGGGATTTGATGAGTTCCGAGGGTCTTGCGGATGTTCGCGCTCCCAGGGTGCCGGGCGGCCGGGGCCAGCTGAGGATTTACCTCGGCTCCGCGGCCGGCGTCGGCAAGACGTTTGCCATGCTCAACGAGGGCCATCGCCGCAAGGAGCGCGGCACCGATGTCGTTGTCGCATTCGTCGAGACGCACGGGCGGCCGCACACCGCCGACCAGATAGGCGATCTGGAGGTCATCCCGCGGGTGCAGCTGCCGTACCGGGGCACCCACTTCGAGGAAATGGACCTGGACGCCGTGCTGGCCCGACATCCTGGGGTCGCGCTGGTCGACGAGTTCGCCCACACAAACGTTCCCGGCTCCCGCAACGAGAAGCGCTGGCAGGACGTCGCCGAGCTGCTCGACGCTGGCATCGACGTGATCTCCAACGTGAACATCCAGCATCTCGAGTCGCTCAACGACGTGGTCGAGAAGATCACCGGTGTTCCCCAACGGGAAACCGTTCCCGATGCCATCGTGCGGGCGGCCGACCAGGTCGAGCTCGTCGACATGACGCCGGAGGCGCTGCGGCGCCGGATGGCGCACGGCAACATCTACAAGGCCGAGAAGATCGATGCCGCGCTCACCAACTACTTCCGGATCGGCAACCTGTCCGCGCTGCGTGAGCTGGCCTTGCTGTGGCTGGCAGACAAGGTCGACGAGGGCCTGCAGCGCTACCGGGAAGCACATGACATCCGCGGTACCTGGGAAGCCAGGGAGCGGGTGGTGGTCGCGCTGACTGGCGGCCCGGAAGGCGACACGCTCGTCAGGCGGGCCGCCCGGATCGCCGCTCGCTCTTCGGGCGGTGACCTGCTTGCCGTGCACGTAACCAGTTCGGACGGCCTGGCAGGGACCAATCCAGCCGCGCTGGCGAACCAGCGACAGCTGGTCGAATCGCTCGGCGGTTCCTACCACCAGGTGGTTGGCGACAACGTGCCGGACGCGCTGCTGACCTTCGCCAGGGCCGAGAACGCTACGCAGCTGGTCCTGGGCGTCAGCCGCCGTGGCTGGCTGGCGTCGCTGCTAACCGGGCCCGGCGTGAGCATGCGGACGATGCGTGAGTCCGGCGATATCGACGTGCACATGGTCACGCACTCCTATGTGGGCCGCGGCCGCGGCCTGCCGAGGGTACGCGGCGGACTGAACCGGCGGCGTCAGCTGGCCGGCTACGCGCTGGCGGTCGCACTGCTACCGATCCTGACGCTTGCGCTCGCCCACGTGCGCGGCGGCATCAACCTCACCAGCGACATGCTTATCTTCCTGGCCGCCGTGATCGCGGTCGCGCTGGTCGGCGGCTTCATTCCGGCCCTGCTGGCCGCGGTGGCCGGCTCGCTGCTGCTCAACTACTACTTCACTCCGCCGCTCTACAAGTTCACCATCGCGCAGGCCAACAACGCGCTTGCGCTGACGATCTTCGTCATCGTCGGCCTGGTGGTGAGCTCGGTGGTGGACACCGCGGCAAGGCGGACCAAACAGGCGGCTCGGTCCGGAGCGGAATCTGAGCTGCTGGCGACCACCGCGGGCAGCGTGCTGCGCGGGCAGCGAGCGCTGTCGGCCGTACTCGACCGGGTACGCGAGGCGTTCGGGATGGACTCGGTGACCTTGCTGGAGCTGGCGGGCCAGGGCGCTGACGGGCAGGCGCAGCTCGTGCCGATGGCAGACGGGTATGCCCGGCCGGTGCGAGTAGGCCGGTGGACCACGGTCGGATCGTCGGGTGAGCCGACCGTCAGCCGGCCAGAAGAGGCCGACGTGGAGATGCCGGTGGGCGATGACCTGGTCCTGGCGCTGCGCGGACGGACGCTGCCCGCCACCGACCGGCGGGTGCTCGGTGCCTTCGCCGCCTACGCGGCCACGGCACTGGAGCAGGGGCGGCTGGCCGCGGCGGCTGAGGCAGCCAGGCCGATCGCTGAGGCCGACCGGGTCCGAACGGCGCTGCTCGCCGCAGTCAGCCATGACCTGCGCACCCCCCTCGCGTCGGCTAAGGCGGCGGTCACCAGCCTGCGGTCGCACGACGTCGAGTGGGACGCCGAGGATCATGACGAGCTGCTGGCAACTGCCGACGAGTCGCTGGACAAGCTGGCCCGGCTGGTCGACAACCTGCTCGACATGAGCCGGCTGCAGGCGGGCGCGCTGGCGATATTCCCGCGCCCGGCCGACCTGGCCGAGATCGTGGCCAGGTCGCTGGACGATCTTGGCCCGGCGGCCCAGGCGGTGACCGTCAGCATCGCCGAGGAGTTGCCGGAGGTCGCGGTCGACCCCGGCATCCTGGAGCGGGTCATCGCCAATCTGACCGCGAACGCGCTGCGCTACTCCCCTCCCGGCTCGCCGCCGACCCTGTCCGGCAGCGTGCTGAAAGACCGGGTGGAGCTCCGCGTCATCGACCGCGGCCCGGGCATCCCGGAAGATCACCGGGATCACATGTTCGTGCCGTTCCAGCGACTCGGTGACACCGACAACACGACGGGGGTGGGCCTCGGCCTTGCCCTGTCACGCGGCCTGACTGAGGCAATGGGTGGCACGCTGGAGCCGGAGGAGACGCCAGGCGGCGGCCTGACGATGACGCTGTCGCTGCCGGCCGTGCCCGCGCCGGCCGGACCGCTCCCCGGTCGCCGCGACCGCGACCACGACGCGAGCCCGGCTTCGTGACGCTGCCAGCCGCCCGGCTGATCGACCCGCATGAAAGTGTTGGTGCCGTGACGACCGTCCTGGTGATCGACGACGAGCCGCAGATAGTCCGCGCGCTCCGGATTAACCTGCGGGTTCGCCAGTACGACGTGCACACGGCTGGCACGGCCGGAGAGGCGCTGGAACTGGCTGCGCGTCACCCGCCGGATCTGGTCATCCTCGACCTGGGCCTGCCCGACCTGGACGGGGTGGAGGTCATCCACGGCCTGCGCGGCTGGACCGACGCGCCGATCATCGTGCTATCCGGCCGTGCCGACAGCACCGACAAGGTCGAGGCGCTCGATGCCGGCGCCGATGACTACGTCACCAAGCCGTTCGGCATGGACGAGCTGCTCGCCCGCATGCGGGCGGTTAGCAGGCGGATGGGCGCCGACGGCGACGTACCCCAGGTCCAGCTGGGCGATCTCACCGTGGACCTGGCCGCCAAGCGGGTGGTGCGCCGTCACGACGACAAGCACGAAGCTGACGGGAACGGGGACGTCCGGCTGACTCCCACCGAATGGCATCTGCTTGAGGTGCTGCTGCGAAACCCTGGCAAGCTGCTCAGCCAGCAGCAGCTGCTCGCGGAAGTCTGGGGCCCGGGCTACGCCGACGCCACCGGTAACCTCCGCCTTTACATGGCGCAGCTGCGGCGCAAGCTCGAGCCGGATCCGGCCAGGCCGCGCTGGCTGCTGACCGAGCCGGGCATGGGCTACCGGTACCACCCAGATCCCGATCCCGAGTAACCGCCCGCACCGGGGCTAGCCTGGCAGCAGCTCCCGGACGGGTCCGCTGTGGCTGCTATTGCCGAGGCTGGGGCTGCTCAGGCAGCGGCTGCACCGGCGGGAGCTCGGGTCCGGCGGGGCCGGCCCGCCACCGCCCGGTTCCTGACCATCGCCGCCCGCGGGAGTCACGCCCACTGTCGACAGCCGGTACCTCAGGCGGCAGATCACCACGTTCTCGGTGCCGTGCTGGATTGCCTGCTCGAGCACGAAGCCGCGCTGGTTGTGCAGGATCCGCCGCCATGACCTGGACGGCTGTACTTCGGGGATCAGCACGACCAGCTGATCGTGCGTGGCCTGGAGTTCCAGCTCTCGCAGGTACTCCACGATCGGCGCACCGAGCGACTGCTTGACGGTATGCAGGGTCACCAGCGGCACGCCCGGATTCCACTGCTCCCATTGCTGGTGCAGGCGTGTGCTAGCGGCATCATCCTCGGCGTTGTCATAACAGACGGTCACCGCGACAACCTGATCGCCGAGCGACAGGGCCGCGGAGATGCCCTCCCGGACCAGCCTGGACATGGTGGCCACCGGGACGACGACCAGTGAGCTGCGCGGCTGGGGCGGCGCCGGGATCAGGCCGATCTCGAGCGCCCGGCCGATCCGGGCATAGATGGCATGAATCCGCGAGAACGCCAGCACCAGCAGCGGCACCACGACGACGACCAGCCAGGCGCCCTCGGTGAACTTGCTGAGGAGCTCGACTACCAGCGCAGCCAGCGTGAAGACTGCGCCGACTCCGTTGATGACTGCCCGGCCGCGCCAGCCAGGCCCGGCTTGCTTGCGCCAGTGCCGCACCATCCCGGCCTGCGACAGGGTGAAGCCCACGAACACGCCGATGGCGAACAGCGGGATCAGTGCCTGGGTACTGCCATCGGAGACCACGAGCAGGGCGGCGGCCGCCAGCGCGAGCACGACGACGCCGTACCTGTGCACCTGGCGCTGTGCTCGCAGAAAGAACAGGTGCGGCAGGAAATTGTCGGTGGCGAGCAGCGAGGCCAGGACGGGCAGCCCGCCGAACGAGGTATTCGCCGCCAGCGCCAGCAGCACTGTGGTGATCAGCTGGATCGCATAGAACACGAAGTTGTGCCCGAGCGAGGCGACGGTCAGCTGAGCCAGCGTAGTCGTGGTCCGCGATGGATAGGTGTGGAACTTGTCGGCCAGCACGGCGATGCCGATCAGCATCAGGCCCAGGATCACGCCGAGCCCCAGCTCGGTGTGCTGGGCGCGCCGTGCCCGCGGCTCGCGGAACTCCGGCACCGCATTCGCGATCGCCTCGACGCCGGTCAGCGCTGATGAGCCGGAGGCGAATGCTCGCAGCAGCAGCAGCACGCCTACGGTGGCAACCGACGAGACATGCCCCTGGGGAAACGGGAGCGGATGCGTCCGAAGCAAGCCGCCGATGATGACGGCGAAGATCCCGGCGATGAACAAGATCGTCGGCGCGATGAACAGCCGGGCTGACTCTGCAACCCCCCACAGGTTCGCGGCCGTGATCGCTCCGAGAACGGCCAGGCAGAGCCATACCCGTTCCGGATAGAGATTCTGGTATGCCGATGTCAGCGCCTCGACGCCCGCCGACACGCCGACGGCCGCGTTCAGTACGTAGTCGACGACGAGCGAAGCTGCCGCAATCAGGCTTGGCCTGACGCCGAGATGGGCCTTGGCGACCGCGTAGGCACCACCGCCGCTCGGGAATGCCTCGATGACCTGACGGTACGAGATCACCAGGACGACCAGCAGCAGGACGATCGCCAGCGTGACTGGCAGCGTGTAGTGCAGCGCTAGCGCGCCAGCCGTCGCCAGCACGATCAGGATGGCCTGCGGACCGTACGCCACCGAGGAGAGGGCGTCCAGGGACAGGGCGGCGAGGCCCTCCAGGGCCGTTAGCTTGTGCTTCTCCTCCTCCGGATGGTGCCCGGAAGGAGGCTGGCCGCGCCGTTACGCTCGTAGGCCCTGCGGTCATGACTGCCAATACAAGCATGCCGCCAGGCTGGGCCGTAATACGACTCGGCCGGCAGTGGCTAGCTCAAAGCGCTCGCTAGCCCTTCATCTTGATGGCAATGAGCGCGATGACGGCCAGCACGACGATCACGAGGGCGATGAGCGTGGCGATCTGGGCCGGACTGCGGCCAGGCGCAACAAGGTCGGGCTCGCTGGCGAACTCGGACCGGTCCTCGGCGAACGCGCGGAACTGCGCCGTGCTTGCAGAAATGTCACCCGTAGCGCGGAACTCGCCGGTCGTCATCGGCCGGCTGCTGGCAACTTGGTCATCATGACGCTCGGTCATGGCCAAGACTGTAGCCGATGATGGATGCCAGAACCGCCACTCATCAGATTTCCGGCCGAACTGGCTTCTTTATCCGCGCGAGTCAGGTGGCAGCAGGTCAGGGCGGTGAACGAGCCTCGACAGCACGATCACGCTACGGGTGCGGACCACGAACGGCTCGGCTCCGATCCGTTCCACCACCTGCTCGAAGTGCCGGATGTCGGCGGCCCTGATGTGGAGCAGCGCATCGGCCTCGCCGGTCACGGTGCAGGCGTCGATGACCTCCGGGTGCTTGCCGACAGCCGCCGCGATCTCGGCTGGGGACGTGCGGCCGCGGCAGAACAGCTCGACGTAAGCCTCGGTCGTCCACCCCAGCGCGGAATGATCGACCTGGGCGGCGAATCCGGTGATCGCGCCCGAGGCCAGCAGGCGGTCAACCCGGCGCTTGACCGCCGGAGCCGACAGCCCGACCTGTGCCCCGACCTCCGCGTACGTGGCCCGCGCGTCATCGACAAGAGCGGCCACGATGCGCTGGTCCAGATCATCGAACGTCATGACTTGACGCTAGCGGTGCCCGCAACCGACCGTAGCGATACAGCCCGTGGTTAGCCGGCCCCGTGGTTAGCCAGCGCCGTGGTCAGCCAGCACCCTGGTCAGGCAGCACCGGCGGTCAGGCGATGAGCGCAGTGCGGAGCTGCGCCAGGTCCTCCGGCTGGAGACCGTGCTCAAGCAGGTAGCCATCGACCGATCCGCTCGCCGCCCGTACCCATGCCAGCGCGTCCAGGATCAGCGCGGGCGGGCTGGTCAGCAGCGCCCTGGTGAGTTCGTCGCCCAGGCCAGTGCTGGCCTGCACCTGTCCGATGGCGGGCGTCCGGTCGGGGTCCAGGTAAATGGAGCTCAGCGCGTAGTCGGCCGCGATCACCTGGTCCGGGACCCCGAGCGTGGCAAGCACCAGCGCGATCACGATGCCGGTCCGGTCCTTGCCGGCGCTGCAGTGGACCAGGGCCGGCACCGCGTCGACCGCGCACAGGGCACTGATCGCAGCCCCGATCGCATCCCCGCGTTCGGTCACCATGTACCGGTAGATGGCCTCCAGTTCGAGCGGGAGTGACTGCATGTCTCCGGACAGGATCGAGATGTGCGTGTGCCGGACTGGCAGGCCGTCCAGCGCACTCGGCGCTGTCTCCGCCTCGAGCTCGGTTCGCAGATCGACGACCGTGCGCAGGCCCAGCTCCGACAGCGTGTCCAGGCCGGCGCGAGTCCAGCTTGTGCAGCGCGTCGGACCGCAGCAGGGTCCGCCAGCGCACGAAGCCGCCGTCGGCAGCCGGGTAACCGCCCAGATCACGCAGGTTCAGCGTGCCGCCCAGCTCGATGCGGCGGCCGTAGGCCAGCGTCAGGCCGGCGATCTCCTGCTGATCCCACGCAGGGGGAATGTCACTCCCCGCCTGGCCGGCAAGCTGCGTCACTGCGCCCTCCGTTCGTATCGACCCGCACTGGCACGATCTCACACAGATGTTTCTGGTGGGATGCCAAGTCCTGGCCGGTACCGTAACGGCTAGCGAAGGGAAGCAGACGATGACACGACTCGGCGGGATGTACGGCCCGGACGCTACGTTCCTCGGGGTCGAGCGTGCCGACCTGGCCGATCCGCCGTCCTGGGCTGGCACGGACATCATGATCATCGGCGCACCGTTCGACGGCGGCACGTCGCACCGGCCAGGCGCCCGCTTCGGGCCGCAGGCGATCAGGTTCACCGACTACCTGCCGCACGACGGCTCCAGGCCCCACCTCGCTCTGGGCGTGGACCCTCTCGTCGAGCTGCGCGTCGCCGACGCCGGTGACGTGGAGATGCCGTCAGGTGATACCGAGCTGTCGCTGCGCCGGCTGGAGGACGCTGTGCTCCAGGCATGTGAGGGAGGCGCTCTCCCGGTGATCCTGGGCGGCGACCACACCATCGCCCTCCCAGATGCGACCGGCGTCGCCCGGCACGTCGGCTGGGGCAGGGTCTCGGTGATCCACTTCGACGCGCATGCCGACACCGGCGACACCCAGTTCGGCTCCCTGTACGGCCACGGCACGCCGATGCGCCGCCTGATCGAGTCCGGCGCCGTCCGCGGCGACCGCTTCCTGCAGATCGGGCTCCGCGGCTACTGGCCCGAACCGGAGACGCTGGACTGGATGGCCGGGCAGCGGATGCGCAGCTACGAGATGACCGAGGTCGTATCCCGCGGGCTGGACGAGTGCCTGACCGAGGCGTTCGCCATCGCGACCGACGAGTGCGATGGCGTGTTCCTGTCCGTCGACGTCGACGTCGTGGATCCCGGCATGGCGCCGGGCACCGGGACCCCGGAGCCTGGCGGCCTCACCGGGCGGCAGTTGCTGGACGCCGTCCGCCGGATCGCCATGGAGCTCCCGCTCGCCGGCATCGACGTCGTGGAGGTCGCACCGCCGTTCGATCACGCCGAAGTGACCGCCTACCTGGCCAACCGGGTCGTGCTCGAGGCACTCTCCGGCATTGCCTGGCGGCGTCGCCGGCTTGCCGGTGATCCCGGCCGCCCGGCGCGCGACCCCGCCGCCCCGCTGCTGGAGGGCCGTGGCCCCGCGCCCGCGGGCGGCTAGCGCACCAGGATCGCGATCAGGAACACCACTGAGTCGTACAGGAAGTGCGCCAGGATCGGCCGGTTGAGCTTGCCGTGCTTCTGGAAGGACCTGGTCAGGAAGTACCCGAGCGGCAGCGTCAGCACGACGGCCAGCCCGTAATACACGTGATAGCTGGTCCGCAGAGCCAGGCTGACCCAGAACGCCGGCCACGGCGCCCAGCCGAGCTGATCCAGCCGGGTCAGCAGGTACCCGCTGACGGCGGTCTCCTCGGCGATCGCAGTGAGCAGCGCCTGGCTCAGGCCGAAGATCAGGTAGTAGATCGGTACGTGCAGCGGCCCCGCGGAATTGACCAGGGGGGAGTTCTTCAGCCGCGTCAGCGGGATCACCAGCAGGAACTCGCAGCCCAGACCCGCGGCCGCCAGGCCAATCGCCACGCCCACATCGCGCCAGCGGGCGCTGGTCAGGCCCAGGTCCGACGGCCGCTGGCCGGTCCTGGCGAGCAGTAGCAAGACCAGCGGGATCACGGCAGCGACCGGCATGTAGCTGACCAGGCCGAGGACGACGTTGACGACCGGCTGGCGCGGGTCGTAATTCGGCAGCTGGGTGAGGCTGAGATTGCGAGTCTCGTGCAGGGCGAACGTAATGACCGCGGTAACGACCCAAGGGAACAGCACCGCGAGCATGACGAGCCTTGTTTCCACCACCAGGTCGCGTCGGGTCAGCTCCCTGGACCGGACCGGGAAACGCGGCCCGGCCTGCACCCAGAACTGCCAGTCCGACGGCGGCGCGGGCCAGTCAGGGGGCGGAACCCAGCCAGGGGGCGGCTGCCAGCCTGCCGGCGCTTCCGGCCAGCCCGGGGCTGGCCGCCAGATCATCGGTCGCGTGCGCACGTCATCATCATGCAGCAGACACCCCGCCGCTGCCCGCTGGCCGGCCCGGAGTTCCGGCACGCCGTGATCGTTGCTGACGCCAGGGGGGCTGTAGGCCCCCTGGATCAACAACGATCATGGGTGGTGGTCCTCCGGGAGGCTTAGGCAGCGTGCCTGACCGGATCTGGCGGCAGCCGATGCTCCGGCGGTGGTGGCGGGGCTCCCCCGAAGATCACCGTGCCCTCGGATAGGTCAGGTAACCACCCTCAGCCAGATACATCGGCGGGATCTATAGTTGGTGAATGCTGGACGTGACCCGGCTGCGTGTCCTGGTCGCGGTCGCCAGGAACGGTTCAGTCACAGCGGCCGCCAGGGCGCTGAACTACGCCCAGCCGTCGGTGAGCCACCACATCGCCAGGCTCGAGGCCGAGACGGGCGCCCAGCTGCTGGAGCGAGTCGGCCGCGGCATCCGGCTGACCGACGCGGGCCGGCTGCTGGCCGAGCGCGCCGAGGAGATCATCGGACGGCTGGACGCAGCTGAGGCTGAGCTCGCCGCGCACGTCGGCCTACGCGAGGGCCGCGTCAGGCTGGCCGCGTTCCCGTCGGCGCTCGGCACCATTGTTCCGGCAGCGGCGGCACGGCTGGCCGCCGAGACGCCCGGAATGGAGTTCATGCTCACCGAGGCCGAGCCGCCGGAGGCGCTCCGGATGCTGCGGGCCGGCGATGTCGACGTTGCCGTGGTCTTCCAGCACTACCAGCCCGATCTTGACCTGGCGCCGCCGGAACCTGCCGACGAGGGCACCAGGGGCCTGCTGCTCCTGGACGAGCCCGTGCACCTGGTCGCATCCGTAGACCGGCAGCCGACGCCGGATCTGGCCGCCTACGCCGGAAGCCGGTGGATCGCCGGCTGCGAGCGCTGCCGCAGCCACCTGGTCCGGCAGTGCGCGTCGGCCGGCTTCACGCCGCGGATCTCCTTCACCACCGACGACTACCTGGCGGTGCAGGCGCTGGTGGCAGCTGGCCTAGGCGTGACCACGCTGCCGGACCTGTGCCTGCGGGCCGCTCAGCATCCGGGCATCGCGACCGCGGAACTGCCGGGCGCCAGGCGGCACGTGTTCGCCATGACGTACGGCGAGCCGCCGGACTCCAGATCGACGGTGCGGCTGATCGACATGCTGAAGCGGGTGGCGGCCAGACTCGGCGGCCAGTCCGCGGCCGCGCCCGCCAGGCCGGCTGGAGTGGGCTAGATCTTCGCGGACCGATCTGCCCAGTACGGGTCGCGCAGGCGCCGCTTGAGCAGCTTGCCGCTGGGGTCACGGGGCAGCTCGGCGGAGAAGTCGATGGACCTGGGCCACTTCATCTTGGCGAGCCGGCCCTCCAGCCCGGCCAGGATCTCGGCCGCTAGCTCGTCGCCGGGCTCGACCCCCGGGCCGGCTGCACGACCGCCTTGATCTGCTCGCCCCACTCATCGTCCGGGATCCCGAACACTGCCACGTCGGCGACCTTGGGGTTCATGATGATCTCGGCCTCGATCTCGGCCGGGTAAATGTTCGCCCCGCCCGAGATGATCATGTCGGACTTCCGGTCGCAGAGGAACAGGAAGCCGTCCTCGGACAGGTAGCCGATGTCGCCTACGGTGAAGTAGCCACGAAGCCGGTTCGCCTCGGTCTTCGCCTTGTCGCCGTGGTACTCGAACTCGGCGAAGCCCATCTTCATGTAAATCGTGCCGGGAACGCCGGCTGCCTGGGCATTCCCTTGCTCGTCGGCGATCAGTACCTCGCTGGTTGGCCACGGGACCCCGACCGTGCCGGGATGCGCGAGCCAGTCCTGCGGCGAGGCAACAGTGCCGCCGCCCTCCGTGGCCGCGTAATACTCCCAGACGCACGTGCCCCACCAGTCGAGCATCTCCTGCTTGATCCCGATCGGGCAGGGCGCGGCCGCGTGGATCAGCCAGCGCATGGACGACAGGTCGTACTTGGCCTTCACCTCCTCGGGCAGCGACAGCATCCGCTTGAAATGCGTTGGCACCATGTGCGAATTCGTTACCCGGTACCGCTGCACTTTCTCCAGTGCAGTCTCGGCGTCGAACCCGTCCATGCAGACCAGGGTGTGGCCAATCTGCAGCGCTGCCCCGCCGAAGGCCGTGACCGCCGTGTGGTAGTTCGGCGAACTCACCAGGTGCGCATTCGGCTGGCCCTCGGTGATGCCGAAGATGCCGAGCAGCCCCGCGCTGAGAAGCGCGGCTGCATCGTCAGGGTCGAGGCCAATCAGGTTGCGCCGCACGCCCTTCGGACGACCCGTGGTGCCCGAGGTGTAGTGCATGGTCGTGCCGGCGGTCCGCTCCTCCGGCAGCGTGTCAGGCTGGCCCGCGCGCAGGTCGCGGACATCGGTGAAACCATCGACGGCGCCGAAGCTGAACCGGGCGTCGGCCGGAATGCCGGCCTGGTCGGCGGTATCGATGCCAAGCTGGGCGAACTGCTCGTGCACGAAGAACGCCTGTGCGCCGCAGTCAGCCGCGATGTAGGCAGCCTCGGGCGCGGTGAAATGCCAGTTGATCGGCGTCAGGTACCAGCCTGCCTGGAGGGCTGCCAGGTACAGCTCGACCGGGGCCGACCCGTTGGGCAGCAGCGAGGCGATTCCGTCGCCAGGCTTCAGGCCGCGGGCACGGAGGGCATGCGTCAGCTGATTCACCCGGCCGAGCAGGTCACCAGCGGTGTGCTCAGTGCCATCGGGATCTACCACCGCGATCCAGCCCGGATCCTCCTGCGCCCGGCGCCAGAACCCCTTCGATCCCACTGCCACCTCCCGACTGCAAGCCCCTGCTGAGGCCTCATGCTTCCGGCTGCCCTGCGCGCTGCCTGCCGCCTAGACTAGAACAGGTTCTAGCGTAGGCATCCGCGTAGGCATAGAACACCACAGGTCGGCCCTGCCAGGCTAGGGGTCGCGGGCTCCTCGCAAGTAGTAGAAAACTGTGACAGAACAGGTAACCTTTGCGCGTGCTGACCCGGCTCACTCACGTAGCTGGCAGCCCCTGGCTGCGGGGCGGGCTGCTCGCCTTCGTGCTGGCCTTCTGCGGCTACGGTCTGTACTCGGAATGGCCGCAGGTAACAGCGGGGCTAGGGCTGCTGCACTGGTACTCGCCCATTCTGTCGCTGGCGGCCGCAATGGCAGGGACCAGCTGCCTGATGGCGGCCTGGCGAACGCTGCTCGCCGATCTCGGCTCGCCCCTGCCGGTGCGGGCGGCAGCACGGGTCAATTTCATCGCGCAGCTTGGCAAGTACGTGCCGGGCGCGGTCTGGGCCTTCGCGGCACAAGTCGAACTCGGCCACGACTACCAGGTCCCGCGTCGCCGCAGCTTCGCCTCCGTCGCCACTTCGCTGGTGATCACGGTCGGCAGCGGGCTGGTGCTCGCGCTGGTTACGCTGCCGTTCGCCTCGCCGGCGGTGATACGGCACTACTGGTGGGTCCTGTGCGCGGTGCCTGTCATCATCGCCGGGCTATGCCCGCCCGTGCTAGGGCGCGTGCTTGACCGCGTGCTCACCGTGGCCCGGAGCCAGCCGCTCGAGCTCAGGCCGAGCTGGCGCGGGCTGGGCCGTGCGCTGGCCTGGAACCTGGCCGGCTGGCTCCTGCTCGGCCTGATGACCTGGACGCTTGTCAGCGATATGGCCGGGCTGCGCGGCAGCGGGCTGCTGCTGTCGGTCGGCGGCTACTCGCTGGCCTACGCGGCCGGCATGCTGCTGGTAGTGATTCCGGGCGGCATCGGTGCTCGAGAGCTCATCCTGGTCGCAGCGCTCTCAGTGGTGCTGCCGCACGGCGGCGCCGTCGCAGTCGCGCTGGTCTCGCGCGTCGTGACGACTGTCTCGGATCTCGTACTCGGAGCGGTCGGCTTCGGTCTCGGCCGCGGCCATGCTGCGTCGGCCACGACCGCTACCTCAGCGACAGCTGCTTACGCCGGAACCTCGCCGCCCTCAAAGTCGGCAGCCGGGTCGTCCACGTAGTCGTAGACGCTCCTGGAGCGGACCAGGATGATGCCGATCACGATGAGGATGATCCCGAGCAGTCCGAAGATCACCGGCAAGATGACCGTGATCAGCGAGATCTTGGCATCGTCAGACTTGGCCGTGCTGACCGCTGCCGCGACCGAGGCAGGCGTGGTGGAGAAGTTCGCGTTGAGCAGATTCAGCGCCTGAGCACCTGAGCTGTCCACAAGGTAGAGATGCTGGACCGTGTTGACCTTGACCGGGGCGCCCGTGGCGGGATCGACGAAGTCCGTGGTGGTCGCCTGGTAGAACTCACGGAGCTGGCACCGTCGGCTGGTCCTTCATGCCGACCAGATTGCCGGGCAGGGTCTCGGTGCCAGACTGGGTAGCAGGCACGGTCTCGACGTACTTGTAGGTGTTCTCACCATCAACGACGGCAGTGCCCGCGTAAACGGTGGGCATCGGCCGCAGCAAGGTCGTGTCGAAAACCTCGTAGGTCTTCTTCTGCGCGCCGAGCGGCCACACGAAGCCAAGCCCGGAGAAGTTGAGCTTGTGGTTCGTGCCGACATAGGCATCGCAGCAGTTGAGCAGGGCGCCAGTCCGCCGGTCGAATGCCAGTCGCTCCAGCGAGTAGCTGAACGTCTGCTGGTTGGTGTGGTCATACAGGTAGCTGAACTCGTTCCAGACGGCGCGGCTGGAGTTGCTCGACCGCCACGTCACCCTGAACCGTGGTGGTGTCGGTCATGGTGACGCCGGTCTGCTCCGACAGCAAGGCCGGGCTGAAATAGCTCACGTTGCTGGCGCTGAGCGCCGCAATCGTGCTCTCGTTCTCGGGGAACTTGACTGCCTGGCCTACGACGTAGAAGCGCGTGAGCAGCGCGAGCACGATCAGGAACGTACCTAGGGCACTCGCAACAAGCCCGGCCACCCTGCGCATCAATCCTCCATGGGTGAGGTACTTTGCAGTAAATGTCCATTTATACCGTCTGGCGTTCTGGAGGATCATAGTCCGAACGCACGGCATGTTAGCGGCAATCAGGACACATGGCTATAACAGCATGCGCTGTCCCAACAGCCGCAACTTCCCTTGGCTCGGGTCCTTCCGCTGCAGGTCGCGGGCCTAGCCGGCATCAGCGGTGTCCGCGGGCCCTGCCGGAACGGTCCCGTCGGGCACGGCCGGAGCGGTCCATCGGGCACGGCCGGAGCAGTCCCGTCGGGCAGGAGCAGTGCCGCGATGACCCGGCCGACGATCACCAGGCACAGCAGTTGCGGGATGGCACCCGACAGCGAGACAGCGATGCCGCTGCTGCTCCCTGCGCCGGTCAGGCGATTGCCTACGGCGCCAGCTATCGCTGCTGCCACCAGCAGCACCGCGAGCAGCCAGGGATCCCATAGCAGGCGGGCGAGCATCGAGCTACGGCGGAAGGCCGTCGGCGATCATGAACGTGCCGACCGCAATCGGGAGTAGCAGCGCGCCCGGGTAGCCGCCGATCCAGAGCCCGCCGACCGCACTGACGATCAGGCTGCCCACCAGCACGGCGATAGCGCGCCGACGGCCGCGCGTCGCTGCGGCGGCCCTGCCCGCCGGCCGGACCCCGACCTTGACATCTGCCGGGCGACGGCGCTTGCGCACCGGCGCAAGCGCGATGATCATCACCACTGCGAGCGCGGCGAGCCCGCCGAACAGTGCCACCCGGTACGCCGCGTCCGGCAGGTAGGTGAGGGTGACCGGACCGGTAGACCCGGCTGGCAGCAGCCAGCCCTGTTTCCAGCCGTCGAGCTGGCACGGGCTGCAGGACGTGCCCGGAGAGCTTCGCCTGCCAGCCAGGAGTTAAGGTTCTGGTTCACGATCAGGTACGACTGCCGGGCAGCGGCGACGTGAAGAACCCTCCTGGCCGGAGTCCACTGGCGCACGCCGGCCGGCTGCGCCGGAACTGACGGGCCCACGGCCAGCAGCCGCGGCGCGCGGTCCACAACCACCGACTGCATGCTGAATCCGTCCGACTCGGGCTCGACGATGTCGGTGCGGCCGGCCGGCACCGTGACCGGGTGGCAGACCGAGAACGCCATCGGCCTGCCGTCAATCAGGTCGGCGACGGTTCCCGAGATCCGCGTCGGCGCCGGCTTCCCGCCCACGCTGATCGCCGGGCCGTGGCCGCATCCGAGCGCCACGCGTGCCGGCCCGTCCGACGTCAGCGGCTGCGCACCGGGGATCATGACATCGGTGATCTGAACCGGGCCCTGCATGGGCGAGAACGCCAGCGTGAGGCTGCGGGTCTTCATCGGCGCGAACGTCAGGGTCTCGGTGCTGCCAGGCCTCGGCCCGCCGAGCACGGCGCTGCGCACCTGGCCGTCCGAGCCAGCGAGCAGGACCGGCAGCAGATCCGACGCGCCAGCCCGCCGCTGCACGGAAATCGTGTCGATCCTCCTGCTCCGGCGCCATGAAATGGTGAGGGCGGGATGCGCATCTGACGCGCTCGAGATCCACGTCGTGCGGGCGTTCCCGTCGAATGCGGCCCACGGCTGGTCCTGCGGATCGCTGGTATAGCTCGACGAGGCGGCGACCACGGTTCGCTGCGAGCCGCCGGCGAACGCATACCGATTGATCAGCGCCGGGCTGGTCAGCACCGCCGAGCCGGACAGCCAGGCGGTCGTGGCCTGCGCGACGGTGAACCCCTCGTCGAAGCCGTACTGCTCCTCGGTGGACTTCTGCAGGCGAGGCGAGCACACCCACTGCTGTGCCGTCAGCATGCAGCCGGAGGGCTGAGGTTCGGCCTTGGCCAGCACGACGGCAGAGGGATCCCCGCCGCCCGGCACGCCGACATCGGGGGCCTCGATGGTCCGGGCCGGCTTGACGCCGGGAATGTCGATCTCGGCAATGCCGACCTGCCTGCCGATCTCGTGCCGGGGCGGGCGGAAGACTCCGGTGACGGTGAGCTGCAGCCAGTCCGTCGGGCCGCGTGGCAGGCGAAGCGTCTGAGACCGCGCGCTGATGACGGTCCGGTCTGATACCTGGCCGGCATCGGTGCTCACCTCGACGCTAGTCACCGGCGGACCGATCGCGGCATCATCGGCAAACGCCACGCGGATGGTGCGCGCACTCACCGGCCTGCCCAGGTCGACCTTGATCCACTGGCCGACAGGCCCGCCCAGGCTGCCCGACTCCCACATGGTTGCCAGATTGCCGTCAAGGGCCGCGAAGGGCAGCCGTCCCGTGCCGCTCTGATCCGGAGGCGCGTCGAAGTCGGCGTCCGACGACGATGCGGTGACATTCGTGATCGCGCTGTAGCTCGCGGCGGTGACGTAGGGGACCCAGTCGTTCTCCAAGTAGTCGGCCGTCGCCTCGAACGTCGTCGGGGCCTGGCCGGACGTCAGAGTCGGCGAGTAGTCGTCCCTGATCTCGCCGAAGTTCCGCACCCGGCGCCGCAATGAGTCGGTGACGACGGTGCTTTGCGCATGGACCTGCGGAGCCGCCGAGTTGATCAGCACCGGCCGGTTCTTCAGCAGCTGCTCATCGGCAAGCGTGAGCAGCGCTTCCGGCGCGCCATAGACCCGCAGCGTGTCGGCTGCCGGCTGCACCACCGCAACCGGCTGGGCGCCTTCCACCTGGTAGATCTGCACCGGCGGATAAGGCGGGTCGAAGCTGCTCGCGGCATTGGCAGGTGCTGAACTGCCGACCATGGGCGAACCAAACTGGGCCACCTTGACGATGCCGGGCGAGGCGGCGATCGCCTGATGAATCCGGGCTGGCCATGCGCCGCGCAGATCAGAGCGGATCAGGTCGTTGCGCACCAGCACGTACTTGACACCCATGCGGGCCAGCAGCGCTGTCAGGCCCGCCGAGCCGTCGCCCGCCGACATCTGCTGGTCAATGGTCTCAAGTAGGCGCGTGTTGCCGACCGAGCCGATGGCCGACAGCTGGCTGCTGGCCCAGTCTCCGTTGTACAGCGGCTCCAGGATGTCGTCCAGCGGACTACCCCAGGTGTACTGACCGAACCGCGCGCCCGGCTCGGCGAGCACCGCCGCGTTGCCGGCGTGGCTGTTCAGCCAGTCGGCCGCGCTCACCCAGTACGAGGGAACGCTGGCGAACGAACCCGGCGTGGCCAGCCCAGAGACGTACACAGGCACGGCCAGGACCCCGATGGCACCCGCGGCCGCGATGGCCACCACGCGGCGGCGGGTACCAGTGCGAACGGCGGAGAGCAGGCCGGCGAGGCCGAGGGCCACCGGCAGCCGGATCAGCGGGTCGAACTTGCGCAGGTTGCGGAGCGGCGCGAGCGGGCCGTTAATCACGTGGTCCAGCGGCGCCGCCAGCGGATTACCCAGCGCGCCGATGTAGCCAGTCGCGATGAGGAAGATGCCCGCCAGCAGCACGCACAGCAGGAACCGCCGGTGCGGCATGCGACGGCCGGCCACCCCGGCCAGGCCAAGGCCGGCGATGAGTCCGGTCATCACAGTGGCCGCGGTGCCGGTCGAGATGCGGTAGCCAACCGGCCACCACGGCCGCCCGTTGACGACCAGGTAAGTGATCCAGTTCTCGGTCCCGCGCAGGGAGTCAGACAGGCCGGTGACGGATGTCGTGATCGCCGCGCTCTCGGTGTACGGCAGGATCGACACGCCGTACTTGCTCAGCAGGTAGAGCGGATACAGCCACCAGAAGGTGGCCAGCAGCACCGCGGGCACCCACCAGGCCAGGATTCGCCAGCGCGGTGCCGGTCGGGGCGCGGTGAGCAGGTAGATCACAGGCGGAATCAGGACGGCCCCCGTTGCCGCCGCATTGATCCCGCTGCACATGGCCACTGCGACCGCGGACTGCGCGGCCGCTCGCAGCCGGCCGCCGGTGCTCAGATCCGGACCGGCCCGCACTGCTCTGGCCAGCGGGATCAGGATCCATGGCAGCATCGCAACGGGCAGGAACTCGCTGGACAGCACACCGAGCAGGCTCAGGCCCGCCGGCGACAGCGCATAGCTGAAGCCCGCGAGGATCCGGGTCGCACGGCGCTCCGACCTCAAGTAGCTGGCAGAGCCGCACGACGCCGAGGAACGCCGCCAGCAGGAGAAAGGTAATCCACAGCCGCTGGACGACCCAGCCAGGCAGCGCAGCAAGCTTCCCGAGCAGGAAGAACGGCCCGACCGGGAAGAAGTACCCGACGGCCTGATCCTGCAGCTGGCCGAACTGAGACGGGTCCCACAGATGCAGCGCCCGGCGCAGGAACCCGGCCGGGTCGATGGCCAGGTCGATCTTCGTGTCGGCGATGATCTGGCCGGGATGCGACAGGAAGGGCAGGGCGGCAAGCACGACGCAGCACAGGAGCAGCCACAGCAGCGGGCGTCCCGGCCTGCCGATCCGAGCGCGCCAGGCTGTGGCGAGCCGCTGCAGCGACACGCCCCGGATGCGCAGCGACGGTAGCGCACGCTGCGGGGCGTCGATCATGGCACGCGAGCATACGGCCGGCTGGGGGCTCGGGTGCGCAGCAGCGCAGATCCGATCAGGCCTGCCAGCACGCCCGCGCTGCGGTCCCAGTCGAACTGGCGTGCCCACATCCGGCAGGCTGCCGCAACCTCAGCTCGCCGGGCCGGGTCGGCCAGCTCCTTGAGCGCGCGCTCAGTTACGTCCTCGATCTGCTCGCCGGTCCTGACCAGCCAGCCTGTCTCCCCGTCGCGGACCGCGTCGCGAAGGCCATCGACGTCATACGCCACGGTCGGCACGCCAAGCGCGGCCGCCTCGAGCACGCACAGGCCCCAGCCTTCGCCTTGCGACGTGTTGAGGTGCAGGGCGGACGCGGCCACGGCCGCGCGCTTGTCGGCCTCGGGCAGGTAACCGCGCAGCCGGACGCGGCCCGCCAGCCCCCGGGCCGCTACCTGGGCGGCCAGCGATTCCGTCGCAGGGCCCCGGCCGATCACCTCGATCACGACCGGCCGGGTGGCGCCTCGGCCACCGCCCAGGTGATCGGCGACGTCAAGGACTCGCTCCGCCCGCTTGTGCGCGACGAGCCGTCCGACCCAGGTCAGGACCGGCTCAGCCGGCCGGGCGCCGTCCTCGACAAGGTCCGGCCACCCCGTGAAAGCATCCGCCCCGACGCCGTTGGGAACGATGTGGATCGGGCCGGTCCAGCCGAGCCTGCGCCGCATCGCGTCCACCGTCGATTGCGACACCGCGACGCACTCCTGGCCGCGGTAGCACCACCGGGCCACCGGCCCTTCGAGCAGCCGCCCGATCGCCGCCATCAGCGGCCCGAAATGCACGCCGAACTGGGCATCGTGCACGTGGTGCATGACGCACAGGACCGGGACGCGCCTGGGCAGCACCCAGGGGGTGAAGAACGGGATGCCGTTCTGGCAGTCGATCACCGCGTCGAAGGACCGGCGGTGCAGCAGGGTCCATGCGAGGACCGCGGGATATACGGTCAGGCGGCCGCCAAGCCTGATGATGAGCACGCCATCCCGCCGATCGCGGCGGCCCTGGCCGGGCGCGCGGGCGGTGACATAGCTGACCCGGGCGCCGCGCCTCAGCAGTCCTTGCGCCATCTCCCAGGCATAGGTCTCGGCGCCGCCTGCATCCGGGTGCCACGGGTCGCGCCAGTTGACGATCGCGATGTTGCGGCCCTGCACCGCCAGCGCGTCGCCCTCGCGGGAACTGCTCATCAGGGCACCGGATAGAACGGCAGCGGGTAGGCGGTCTTGGACGCATACAGCAGGCCGACGGTCAGGCTCGACACGCAAGCGGTCGGGCCGCCGCTCAGTCTGCGGAGCTGAACGTCGTTCCCCGCTCCGGTCACCGGGATGTAGACATCGTGCTTGCCCGCTGGCAGGAGGACATTGCTCGTTCCGCTGCCAAACCGCAGTTGAGCGGTGGTGGCCGGACCGGCATAGAACAGTTGCACAATCCAGCCATAGTCGAACACGCTGCCGGTCAGCGGGATCGTGGTAGCCGGCCCGATCGGCCAGCAGCCCCGCTTGGTGGGCGGCCGGGCCGAAACAGTTCCGATTTCGACTGCCGGAAGCAGTCTGCCCAGGCTGTCGAAGATCATCAGGTTACTGATCAGCCCTTTGGGCTGCGTCGTGAAGCGAATCCGGGACGAACTCGGGGCTAGCGGGCCCAGCACCCGTGACGTCTGCGCCGCGCTGCCCAGGTAGCCGCCGAACATGACGTTCGACGGGGTGGTCCCTGGCACGATGACGGTGCCGGGGTGCGCCTCGGCGAGCGCCACTCGCGCGGTGGCGATATACGAGCGCGGAACGGCACTCGAAGTGTCCTTGAGGTACAAGTTTCCCGTCCAGATGGAGCTGGCCAGGAAGCATCCAACGGCCACGCAGCTGACCGGCGTCAGCAGTCGCCGCGATGGCGTCGCGCTGCGGTATGGGCGCTCCTCGCCGATCACCGGCCAGAACGCCAGGCCCAGGCAGAGCGCCAGGATGGGCGCGGCGTCGGCCAGGTAGTGCAAGTCCAGGCCGAGGAGCGTGGCGGAGATGGCACTGACTCTGGCAATTACGACCGGCCCCAGATCGGCTAGCAGGAGCCAGCAGACGAGAATCAGCCAGGCCCGCAAGGCATGCCGCCGGTACCACAAGCTCAGCCCGATGACGATGATGGCCAGGGCCCAGCAGATCTGGGTAGCGGGCGTGGTCTCGACCGCGTATCCGTAGTCGCCGCCCGGCGAGTACCAGCTCCACGGGCCACCGAAGGCTGCGGAGACGAAGCTGACCCGGCTCATCGTCGAAATGAGTGCCAGGACGCCCGAGAACAGCCCGGGTCTGTGGGGCTGTTGCGTCGACGACTGGAGCTCGATCACGAACAGGACGATGTAACTGACCATCAGGACGCCATAAAGCACCCAGGCCTGCCAGTAGGTCGCTATGGCTTCGCGCGCAGCTCTCAGCCACCCACCGGGCACGAAATAGCCCGCTGTCACAGCGAATACCAGGAGCGGAACCAGCATCCCCTGCTCATCGAACAGCATGCCTACGGCCAGCCATGCTGCTGCAGCAATGGCGTGACCGAACCGTCCGGAGCGCAGATACTTCATATGGGAACCGAGCGCCATCAGGATCGACACCTGAAGCGGCAGCCAGAGCATCGTCGTGGCCCAGAAGGACAGCCCCGGCAGCGTCAGCGGTGAGAACAGGTAGATGGCAAGGGGAATCAGGATCGCCGGACGCTTGCCGAAGATCAGCCACAGTACTCGCAGCATCGCGAAGCCCGCTGCAGCCAGCAGCGCGATGGTAAATATCGAGGCAAGAGTCCAGTCATACAGCGAGAGGCGGACCATAACCCAGGTGACACCAAGGTCGCCCGGCGTCAGGCGCCCTTGGCCCCCATTGATGCTGAACAGGAACCCGAGGCTGAACCTACTGCTGAGCGCATGGTCCATGATCTCGAAGTCGTCCTGGCGGAAATAGAACTGCGTCAGCAGATGCGCTTTCCACCACAGCTGACCGGCAATCAGCGCGATGGCTGCTAGGACAATGGAATTGTTTCGGAGCCACTCGGCAGCCTCGCTCGATTCCTGCGGAACCGCTGCAGCTGGGAGCTGCTCAATTTGCGCCACCGGCCTGGTCCCTTCGATGATCCCCAGTTCGGAAAAGTGTAGCTTCTGCCTGAATCCATACGTACGTTCCAGATATGGACAGCAGCGGACAAGCGCTCATCAGGCGACTTCGTGCAGCCGGGCTCCGTCCACGCTGGCACTGGGCCGTTGAGCTCCCTCGGTCTGGGCGTGCTGAGAGTGGGTGCAGGCCTGCCCATGAAGCCGCCAGCGATTGCCTCCGCCAACGCGGCAGCGGCCGGCCGGGCAGTCGATCACCGCGTCAAAAGACCGGCGCTGCAGCAGGGCACTGGGGAGGACCGCCGGGTATGCCGTTAAGCCGCCGTCGAGCCTGATGATCGGCACGCCATCCCGGTAATCACGGCGGCGCCGACCAGCTGCCTGCGCCAGGACATTGCCGACCCGCACACCGCACCTGAGCAGCCCCTGCGCCATCTCCCAGGCGTAGCGCTCGGCACCGCCCGTGTCCGGATGCCACGGATCGCGCCAGCTTACGATCGCGATGTTGCGGCACTGCATCGCCAGCGCGTCGTCCTCGCCGGAAGTGCTCATCAGGGCACCGGATAGAACGGCAGCGGGTAGGCGGTCTTGGACGCATACAGCAGGCCGACTGTAAGTTTGGACACGCAGGCCGCCGGGACCGCGCTGAGGCTACGCAGGACGATGTCCCTCCCGGCGCCCGTCACTGGCACGTAGACGTCGTGCTCGCCTGCGGGCAGCGTGGCATTGCGCACTCCGGTTCCGAGCTGCAGCTGGACGGTCGTGGCGGGCCCGGCATAAAACAACTGGACGATCCAGCCATAGTCGAAGACACCGGTGGCGAGCGGGATAGTGGTAGTCGCCGTTATCGGCCAGCAGCCGCGCTTGGCAGGCGCAGGAACCGACGTGGCTCCGACGTCAACGGCATGCCGCAGCCGGCCGAGGCTGTCGAACACCATCAGGCTACTGATCAGCCCTGCGGGCTGCGTTGTGAATCGGATCTTTGATGCACGTGGAGCCAGCGGACCTAGCACCTGTCCCGTCACCGCTGCCGTATCAAGGCTGCCGTAGTACATGATGTTTTGCGGAGTCGCCTGGGACACAATGACCGTGCCCGGCGGCGCCTTGGCGAGCGCCACTCGTGTAGTCACGATATACGAGCGCGTGACGGCACTCGAGGTGTCCTTCAGGTACGCGAGCCCGGTCCAGATCGAACTCCCGAGGAAGCTTCCCACCGCCACTAAAGTTACCGGGATCAGTAGGCGCCGAGACGGCAGCTTGCCCCGGTAGGGGCGTTCCTCGCTGAGGACCGGCCAGAATGCGAGACCTACGCATAGCGCGAGGATCGGCGCGACATCGGCCAAGTAGTGGAGGTCCAGGCCGAGGATCGTGGCGGAGGTAGCGCTGACCCTGGCAACTACGGCAGGCCCGATGTCGGCGACCAGGATCCAGCAGGCGAGGATGATCCAGGCCCGCAGAGCGTGCCGGCGGTACCACAGGCTGATGCCAATGACGACAATGGCCAGCCCCCAGCAGATCTGCGTGAGCGGTGCGGTCTCGACCGCGTACCCGTAATCTGCGCCTGGCGCATACCAGCGCCACGGGCCGCCAAAGGCCGCCGAGACAAAGCTGACGCGGAACATCGTCGACGCCAGGGTCAGGACGCCAGCGAACAGGCCGGGCTTACCGGGCCCTTGAACCGACGTCCCCAGTCTGACTGCAAACACGATGACGTAACAGACGGTCAGTGCGCCGTAGATCACCCACGCCTGCCAGTAAGCGCGGAGTGCCTGCCAGGCGTCCGCCAACCACCCGCCTGGCACGAAGTACGCCGACGTCAGGGCGAATACCAGGATCGGGACAAGCATCCCCTGGTCGGAAAATAGCATCCCAGCCGCCAGCCAGACCGCTGCCGCAACTGCGTGCCAGATGCGACCCGAGCGCAGGTACCCGATATGCGAGCCGAGGGCCATCAGAATCGCAAGCTGCAGCGGGAGCCACATCAGCGTTGTCGTCCAGAACGACAGTCCCGGCAGCGTGAGCGGCGAGAACAGGTAGATCGCCAGTGGGACCAGGATCGCGGGGCGCTTGCCGAAGAGCAGCCAGAGCAACCGCAGCATTGCGAGACTGGCCGCAGCCAGCAGGACGATGGTGACAGTCGAGGCCAGCGTCCAGTCGTACAGCGACAGCCGGACCATGGCCGCAGCGAGCGCAAAGCCGCCCGGCATCAGGTGGCCGTCGTCGACAGTGAATAGGTACTTTAGGCTGAACCCGTGCGCCAGGGCATGATCCATAATCCTGAAGTCGTCCTGGCGGAAGTAGAAGTGCGTCAGCAGGTGCGCCTTCCACCACAGCTGGCCGGCAATCAGCGCGACGGCCGCCAGCGCAACGCAGTTGTTTCGGAGCCATTCGGCGGCCTCGCTGGACTCCTGCGGGACCGCCGCAGCAGGCAGCTGCTCAAGTTGCGCCACCAGCCTGGTCCCTTCGATGATCTCCGATTCGGAAAAGTTTAGCTTCTGCCCGGAATCAGTACGTACCATCCGGATAAGGACACGAGCGGGTGGTTCTCCGTCACGCCGTTTCCCGCCAGCCCGGTTCCGTCCACACTGGCATCGGGCCGCCGAGCTCTATCGGGCCAGCCGGGCTGACCGCCGGTACCGGGCTGCCCAGGGAACCGTCGGCGAACGCCTCGCCCAGTCCGGCCGACGGCCGCCGCACCGCCCAGGCGGCGCGCCCGCGAAGCATCATCCAGATCGCGGCCACCTCGGCGAAGGCGGTTACCGAGTGCCGCCAGACCGAGAAAGTTGAACCGGGTACATCGCGCCAGCTGACGGGTATCTCGACTGGCTCCGCGCCGAGCTGGCGGCACCTCGCGATCAGCTCGATATCGAAGGCAAACTCGGTCGCCCGCAGATCGCGAGCCGCCGCTCGTGCCACCGGGCCGGCGAAGAACTTGAAGCCGCACTGCGTGTCGCGGACGCCGGGCACCACTGTGCGCGCGGCGCTCCTGAAGACGGCAGCGCCTCCCTTCCTGAGGATGCTGTGCCGATCCTCGACGACAGACTCAGGATGAGCACGCGAGCCGAGTACCACCGGGAAGCCGGCCTGCAGCAGCCCGACTGCGACATCGAGGGCCGACAGATCAGCAGCCATGTCGGCGTCACAGAAACCGACGTACGGTGCGGTGGTCGCCAGCAGCCCGGCGCGCACTGCGGCGCCCTTACCCGAGCGCTCGCAATCCAGCAGCCGTACGGGTACCGGCCCGGCCGGCCACTCGCTGACGATCTGGGGCGTGGCGTCTGTGCTGGCGCTGTCCACCACGATGATGGCCACGCCCGCCGGCAGCATGGCTACCTTGGCACACAGCTGCGCGAGCCCGGCCGGAAGCCTAGCCTCCTCGTTCCGGGCCGGAACGACGATCTCGAGCCATGGCGGGCCTGCCGCTGAGGTCGCAGTCATCTGTGCTCGGCCGCCCGCATGAAATGCGGTGCCCGACTAGCGCTGGCCGTAGTTATAGAGCTGCGCGTTGACCGGCTTGCCGTTGGCCACACCGGACAGGACAGCCCCGGCGCCCACGCCCGCGCCCACAGCGAGCACGGCGCCGATCGCGACTGCCAGCAGCAACGCTCGCATAGACCTTTCCTTTCCGCAGGCTCGCGCGACAGCATAGCGGCAAGTCGCGGTTGACCTCGGAAAGGATTATCAAAAAGTAACAATAGGGAGGTACTAGGCTCCCGACCCACTGGCCCCAGACGGGCCGGGGTTCACGGGACTCGGTAGACCACAAGGCCCGGCCCGGCGAACGCCACGACGCAGCCGACCAGGCGGCCGGCCGCAGCTCGGGGGTCTGCATCCACGACCACGAACCGTACGCCGGCCGCCGCCAGCCGTGCCGTCAGCGGGCGTCCAGACGTGACCAGGCCGTTCAGCGCCAGTGCGGCCGGATCCTCGGGCGGCAGCTGCAACGATCCGACTTGCACGCCGTCGTTCCAGATGACGGTGCGGGTCACCAGCCGGGGCCACGGGTCCAGCATCGCCTCGCCGTGGTTCCAGCCGAACCGCCGGTATGAGGCCCACGGCAGCAGCAGCACGCTGCCCGCCCGCGGATCGGCGTTGATAACACGCCGGGCCGCCAGCCAGGCGGCCGGGTACTGAACCGGGCGAAGCCGTGCGGCTGCGCCGAAGGCAAGGCCAGGCAGGAAGAGCGCCGGCGCGATGACGGCTGCGGCCGCCAGCACCGTCGTTCCCTCCCGGATGAACGCCGGCCGCTGCAACCGCAGCACCCAGGCGGCCGCAAGCCCGAAGCCGGCCGCTTCCGCCAGCGCTAGTGGCGCCACGAACTGCTGGCCGTCCCGCAGGACCGCGAGTCCGGGCCAGCCGCTGATCATCGCGCGGAGCAGGTGCTGGCCGGGCCCGACCGATCCGAGCAGCGCGAGTACCAGGCCCGCGACCGCCGCGGGCCCGAGTCCCGGCCAGCGCTTGCGGCCGAGGCCGACGAACCCGGCGAGCGCGACCACGACCAGGCACAGCCAGAAGGCCGACACTGCGCCGCCGTAACCAGCCGGCACGGTCTGCGCGTTCCACGCCCCGCCCAGCATCACGACGCTCCCGGCCGTCCCGAACGGGGTGTCGGCCCGCGCGGCGAACGCCGCCACCCCGGCCGGACTGGTGTGCACCTGCCGGGTCAGCGATGGAATCAGCCACGGCAGGCTGAGCAGGGCAAGTACGCCCAGCGCGGCAGCGACCGTCGCGACCCGGTGCCGTGCCGAGCCGCGCCGCCAGGCCGCGGCGGGCAGGGCCACCAGCGCGGTGACCGACATGGCGGCGAAGCCGCCCACCGCAGCGGGGATCAGGGCGACGAGCAAGCGGCCGCTGGTGCGCGCGAGGCTCACGGCGGGCCTGGTCAGCGCGGCCAGGACCCACGGCAGGGAGGCATAGCCGAGCAGCAGCGCCCACTGCCCGATCAGCAGGCGCTCGGCGACGTACGGGTTCCAGGCATAGAAGACGCCTGCCGCGATCCTGGCCAGCCAGTGCTCACCAGCAAGGAGGCGCGCCGCGCCCGCGCACGCCAGCACGAAGATCGCCAGCAGGACGCACTTCTGCACCACGTCGGCCGGCAGCACCTGCGCCAGCGCCGTGACGACCGCATCGCTCGGCACTGCCCTGGGCAGTGTCCCGGTCAGGCCGAACATGGTGGCGCTGAAGCGAGGCGCGGGTACGAACACCATGTCGTAGCCGAGCACGTAGCCGGGGCCGAGCGCCGGGCCGAGCGCCAGCAGCCCGAGTCCCAGGCCCGCGAGCGCGGCGCCAGCGCCAGCACCCAGGCGGAGCTTCATCACCTGACCGCCGCGGACATCTGCACTCGCTCCCATCGGCCAGCGACTCCTGGCCGGCACGAGTGTAGCTTCGCTGCCTGACCTCGTAGGCTTCGCTGAAAGCCCCGAGGTCCGGCAGCAGGAAAGGAGGACAGCCGTGCACCGCACTTTCCGCCTGTTCCGGCTCTTCCTGACCGAGCAGTCGGCGCCGGATCTGTTCTACCGCGAGCTGGCTGCGGACTCCGTCCGCCAGGTCGAGGCGTACGGCAGCCTGGCGGGCCGGACCGCGCTCGACCTGGGCGGCGGTCCTGGCCATTTCACCGCGGCCTTGCGCGCCCGCGGGGCGCGCTGCGTCCTCGTCGAGCCGGACCTGGCGGAGCTCTCCGCACTGGGCACTTCGCCGGCCGGTGCCGTGCGCGGTGACGGCATGCGGCTGCCAGTCGCCGACGCCGCGGTTGACGTGTGCTTCTCCTCCAACGTGCTCGAGCACGTCCAGGACCCCGATCGCATGGTGGCCGAGATGATCCGGGTCACGCGGCCTGGCGGGCTGATCTACCTGGCATTCACGAACTGGTACTCCCCGTGGGGCGGCCACGAGATGTCGCCGTGGCACTACCTCGGAGCCGATTACGCCGAGCGGCGGTACCTGCGCAAGCAGCTCGAACTTCCGAAGAACAGGCCGGGAACGGGGTTGTTCCCCCTCCATGTCGGCCCGATTCTGCGGCAGATCCGGGGCCGCAACGACGTTGAGGTGCTGGCAGCTCAGCCCCGCTACTACCCCCGCTGGTGCCGGGCCTTGCTGGCCGTCCCCGGCCTGCGTGAGGTACTGACCTGGAATCTGCTGCTGGTACTGCGCCGGCTGCCTGATGCAGCCAGTCCCGCCGTCCGGCTCACCGGCTGGGGACGGACCGAGCCGACCGTGGCCCGCGTCAGCGAGCCTGCCGACCAGGACCAGCTCGCCGTCGTGCTGAAGGAAGCACCGGCCCGCGGCATCATCGCCCGCGGGCTGGGCCGCAGCTACAACAATGCGGCCCAGAACGACGGCGGTCAGGTGGTGCTGACGACCAGGCTGAACCGGATCACCGGCTTCGACCAGAACCTGGGCATCGCCGTCTGCGAGTCGGGAGTGAGTCTCGAGCAGCTGATCATCCGCGCGCTGCCGGCCGGGTGGTTCATTCCGGTGTCACCCGGCACCCGCCAGGTGACGATCGGCGGCGCGATCGCCGCGGACGTGCACGGCAAGAACCATCATGTCGCGGGCAGCTTCGCCCGGCATGTGCCCTGGTTCGACCTGCTGCTGCCCGACGGTCAGGAGCGCCGGGTAACGCCAGCGGGCGATCCCCGGCTGTTCTGGGCGACGGCCGGCGGGATGGGACTCACCGGCATCATCCTGCGCGCCGCGATCCAGCTCACCAGGGTCGCGGACCTCGAGAATCCGGGTCGACACGGTGCGCACCGCCGACATCGACGAGGCGCTGGCCTACCTGGCCGAGACCGACGCGTCCTACACCTACTCCGTCGCCTGGCTCGACTGCCTGGCCGGCGGACGGCACCTGGGCCGGTCAGTGATCACCAGCGGCGATTTTGCTGAGCCAGGCGACCTGACGGCGGCAGACCGGCGTAACCCGCTGGAGTTCCGGCCGGCGGCGCGACTCAGTGCACCGCCTGCGTGTCCTCCCGGCCTGATCAACCGGCACTCAGTCGCTCTCGCCAATGAGGCCTGGTACCGCAAGGCGCCGAGGCGTCGCGAGGGCGAGATCCAGACGATCGGTGCGTTCTTCCATCCGCTGGACGGCATCAGGAACTGGAACCGGGTCTATGGCCCGGCGGGCTTCCGCCAGTACCAGTTCGTCGTTCCCTTCGGCGCCGAGGCTACCGTCAGTGCGTCGCTGGAGCGGATCAGTCACGCGCGGGCGCCATCGTTCGTCACCGTGCTGAAGCGGTTCGGGCCGGGTGACGAGGGATTCCTGTCCTTCCCGATGGCGGGGTGGACGCTGGCACTCGATTTCCCGGCCCGAACGCCTGGCCTGGCCAGGCTGCTGACCGCGCTCGATGACGACGTCCTTGCCGCCGGCGGTCGCGTCTACCTCGCAAAAGACTCCCGGATCGCGGCCGGGACGCTCGCCGGCATGTATCCGCGGCTCAGCGAGTTCCGCGATCTGCGAGCCGAGCTCGACCCGGGTGGCGTGATGGCGTCAGACCTGTCACGCAGGCTGGAGCTGTGACGCGGTTAACCGAACTGGCCGGGCTGGTAGTCCCCGGCGGGCTGCTGGACGATCACGTTCATGCGGTTGTAGGCGTTGATGAGCGCGATCGCTGCCACGAGCGCAACGAGCTGGTCGTCGTCGTAGTACTTGGCCGCGTTCGCCCAGGCCTCATCGGTGACGCCACCAGCCGCGTCGGCGATTCGGGTGCCGTGCTCGGCGAGCTCCAGTGCGGCGCGCTCCGCCTCGGTGAAGACCGTCGCCTCCCGCCACGCCGCGACGAGGTTCAGCCGCTGCTGGCTTTCACCCGCGTGCAGGGCGTCCTTGGTGTGCATGTCGGTGCAGAAGCCGCAGCCATTGATCTGGCTGGCCCGGAGCTTCACCAGCTCCTGCGTAGCGGCCGGCAGGCTCGAATCACGCAAGGCGGCCCCTGCCGCGTTGATGTGCTTGACGAGCTTCATCGCGAGTGGGCTGCCGAAGTAATCCAGGCGGGCGTCCATTGCCATCTCCCTACCGTGCGTGCAGGCCGCGGCCTCGGCCGCTGGCTCGCCGGATGGTGTGTTCTTCTGCAAGTCCGACGACGCAGCTCCCCGGAATGTGAGGCGGGCGGCAGGCTCACAGTTCGGTGGGCTGTTTCGTCGAACTGGTGAGGGGCAAGCGAAACGGGGAAGGCAGGCATGGCGAGCACCCGATCCGGGCCAGCAGACGGCCGGCCCGACCCGGACCTGAGCGCGATCATGCGCGAGCGGCGTCAGCTGATGAATCTCGCCTACCGCCTGCTGGGCTCCCTGGCCGAGGCCGAGGATGCCGTACAGGAGACCTACGCCCGCTGGTACGCATTGTCCCGGCAGCAGCAGGACGGCATCGAGTCACCAGGCGCCTGGCTGACAACGGTCGCCAGCCGCATCTGCCTCGACATGCTCGGCTCGGCACGCGCCCGGCGGGAGCGCTACGTGGGGGAATGGGTCCCTGAGCCGCTGCCCGATCCGGCCGAGTGGATCAGCGCCCGGCCGGGCGCCATCACCGCTGACCCGGCCGACCGGGTCACCCTGGATGAGTCCGTCAGCATGGCTTTCCTCGTCGTGCTTGAGTCGATGACCCCTGCCGAACGTGTCGCGTTCGTCCTGCACGACGTCTTCGCCTACTCATTCGCCGAAATAGCCGACATCACCGGCCGTTCGCCGGCGGCATGCCGCCAGCTTGCCTCCTCGGCCCGTCGGCGCGTTCGCGCGTCCCAGCCTCCTGCGACGCCGACGGCCCGGCAGGCCGGCATCGTCAGGGATTTCAAGCAGGCATGGCAAGCCAGGGACATCGGCGCGCTCGTCGGCCTGCTCGACGCTGACGCAACCGTGATCGCCGACGGCGGCGGCCTGGTCAGCGCGGCGCTCCGACCGGTCGAAGGCGCCGAGCAGATCGCGCGCTATGTGATCGAGATCGCCAGCCGGGCTCCCAGCAACCTCACGATCCTGGAACGCACGGTCAACGGCCAGCCCGGCCTGGTGGCTCAGCAAGACGGCGCCACCGTAACGGTCTTCGCGTTTGATATCGCAGGCGAGCGGATCAAGCACATCTGGGCAGTCCGCAACCCCGACAAGCTCCGCCCCTGGAGGGCGCCCTAAGCCGCCCAGTCCGCGCGTCACCAGAAGGAAAGGTGCACGCCGAGCAGCGGCCCGATGACCGACGCGACCTGCTCACTCCCGAAGTCCTGCAGCACCGGCTGCGCCTTGCCTCCCACCGTGATCAGGTCGCCCACGCAGCCTGCCGGGCTGATGACCAAGGGTGGTCTCGATGGCGCGATCGGCACCAGCCGCAGAGTGAACGTTGAACCAGTCATCGCAGGGCAGCTCAGCGGGCCCGGCGGGCTCAGCGTGCGCAGCCCGTTCAGCACCCGGGCGAGCCGGTCGATCACCGGCCGTCCGAACGTCTTCGTGACGGTCCGCGCCTTGCCGTGCATGTTCACCAGCGTGGCGGTGACCGTCACCGACCGGAACGCCGCCGGATCGAGGTACTCGGCGGCGGTCCGTGGCGGGTACCAGACGACCTCGGCGTCAGCCCGCACGATCGTGCCGCCGCGCGGCCCAGCCGCCAGCGTGGCCAGCAGCATCGTGTTCTGGTCGATGCCCGCTGGCGGCCGCGTGAGCGCGTAGGAGACCAACAGGTAGAAGTCAGTGCCGCCCTGGCCGCTAGCTCCCGAGCCTGTGCCGCTGATCGTGTCTCCCGCCGGGACGTGGGCCTGCAGGAAGCCGGACGCGGCATCGAGCGACTGTGGCACCAGGTAGAACCTGCTGACGTCTACCAGGTCGTCGCTGCCGATCGACTCGGCGCGCTCCGGCTGCGGCCGCGCGCTGATGCGGCGTGCGCCAGGCGGCAGGATCAGGCTAGCCAGCATCCGCCGGCCGACAGTACGGGCCAGGGCGGCAGAACCGCCAGGCGGGACGAGGGCGCGGGTGGTCACCGCAGGCCGGGACTCGTGCCGTGCCGGTGCCGCACTGCCGCAGCCGGCCATCGCAGCGCCCACTGCGATCACCACCATTGCGCCCACGGCGTGAGCTCGCTGACCATGCATCGCTGACCTCCGGGAGGCGCCAGGCGGCCGCTTCTCGCGCACGAGCGGCGCACCGTGACTGAGACGCGTGCCGACGTCAGCTGGTTCCACGTGGACCGGGTCCGGCCACGGTGACTTCGGGCAGCAGCTTCTCGTAGGCATCAAGATCCGGCTCGCCGCCCGGTGCCACTGACGCCGACAGCGCCACGGCATGCCTGAGCATGTCGGGCCACGACCAGCCGAGCGCGACGCCGGGGACGAATCCGGCGACGAGCGCATCGCGGCGGCCGACCAGCGTCTGCTGGCCGGCATCATGGAGCCCTGGCGGCATGACTGCGGCGCGCCACCGTCCCTCGGCGGTGACCGCCCAGATGTCCGGTTGAGTAAGCAGAACGACCGAGCCGGCTCCGATCGCCATCAGCTCGGCTGCGACGCGTCCGGCTGTCTCGGGGTCGTCGGTCGCAGGGTCATCGAGCTCGGAGCTATCGGGGATCGCCAGCGCGGGACCGCGGGCAGCGCCGTATCGCAGCGCGCTACCACCTGCGTCCAGGATGACGGGCACCCCAGCTCCGGTCGCGTAACTGGTCAGCGACCCGTACGTCTCAGCGGGCAGGCCAGCCGGCAAGCTGCCGCACAGCACCACCGCGGTCGCGCCGTCGAGCATCGCGCGGTAGTCGGCGGCCAGCCGGCCAAGTTCCTCGGTCGTGATGTACGGCGCCGGCTCCTCGAAGCTGGTCACCAGGCCCGTCGAGGCATCGGCGACCCGGACCACCCGACGCGACTCAGCCGTGATCCGGGTGAACTGCGTCGCCACGCCGGCCCGCGCCAGCTGGATTCTGATCAGCTCTCCCGAAGAGCCGCCCGCAAGGCCGGCGACGACGACGTCGTGCCCGAAAGTGTGCAGCAGCCGCGCCACGGCCAGCCCGCGACCGCCAGCCTCATGCCGCACCCGGCCGACCTGGTTCGCGGCGCCCTGCACCAGCCTGTCTGCCTGATAGTGCACGTGCAGAGCCGGGTTCAAGGTGACCGTGATGATCACCCGGTTACCTCCCCGGCCACTCCCGCGGCAACGAGCGCGCCGAGTTCCCAGCACGCCTCCAGGTCAGCTTTCCCCGGCGTCCCTGTGACGGCTACTGCCGGCCGAACCTGCTGCCAGGCCAGGCCCGTCGTAATCGACTCCACCGCCCGGACGGCGCCGCCGGTGTCAAGATTTCCGTGCACATACAGGCCGTACGGGCGTCGCCTGGTCGCCTCCAGGCAGGGGTAATAGATGGTGTCAAAGAAGTACTTCAGGGCGCCCGACATATAGCCGATGTTCGCCGGAGTGCCGAGGACGTAGCCATCGGCAGCCAGCACGTCCGGCACTGCCGCGGTCAGGGCCGGTCGGACAACCACGTCCACGCCCTCGATCTCGTCGGTCCGCGCGCCGCTCGCGGCGGCCTCGAACATCGCCTGGAGCGCAGGTGACGGCGTGTAATGAACGATCAGCAGTGTCGGCATTACAACCGAGCCTAGACTGCTCACCTGCCGACATGGGTCATGGCGACCCGAGCCGCCGTGGCCGGGTGGGTCCTGGCTTCGCTTGATGCGTGACGGTCGGGGCGTTACCATGAGCGGCGTGAGTGCTGCGGCGATCAGCCGTCGCGCCGGACTGGGATTAGCGGGCACGGCGCTGACGATCGCGCTCGCTGCGGGGACGGGTTGCGGAAGCTCTGCACCGCACATGGTTCTGCAAGGGCACCCGCGTGCGCAGGCGGTTGCGGTGGAGCCTGAGCCCGTCAGCCTCCTGCTACCGCGAGTGCCGGGCGGCTTGCCCTGGCCAGTCAAGCTGAGCACCGCCGACGGCAGCTATGTCATTGCGCGCAGTGGGGTGATCCACCGGCTCCCGCCCACAGCCCGGCACCTGCACGCCCGTGTCGCCTACCCGGCGGGCTCCGTCTGGCGGCTCGGGTTGGCGGGTGTCTGGGCGGCGATGCGCAGCGGCCATCTAGTGATCTTCCGGAACCGGGAGGTGATCTGGCAGAGCGCGGCGCGCTACGCAGTCCGGTACGCGGACAGCATGAACATGGTCCTAGCAGGCCGCCCGGGCGTGGCGTTCGAAGTCCGCCAGGATGGCCCATGGTTCATGGCCCGGTGGCATAGGCCCGAGCATCGGGTGGCCACAGCGGGATGGCCAGAGATGTGGACACGCTCGGGGAACCTCGTCGCCGTGCTGCACCAGCGAGGCAGCAGCTACGGCTACGCGGTTTTCTCGCCTTCAGGCACTCGCCTCGCCACACTGGCGACCGGGCTGATCGGCTCGGTAGTCGACCAGCGTTACGATGATCCTGCCTCCGGCACCTTCTGGTACCTCAACGGCAGCGGGGACCTGCTTCAAACGGACGGCTCGGCAACGAGCGTCATCGCCAACACCCGCGCTCTCGGCCTTACCTCAGTGCCCTACCTCGGAATCCTCGGCCGCGGACTGATCCAGCTCCTCTCGGCCAACTGGCGGCAAGGGCAGGTCATCCTCTACCCAGACGGCCAGTTGTTCGCAAAGATCCCGGCGCCAAAGGGGCAAGCGGCCGGCTTCGGAGCGCTTTCCGTCAGCCCGAGCCGCCGTATGGTTGCCTACATCCTGACAGACGACTCCAACGACGGCTCGACAATATTCTTGGTGCGGCCAGGCAGTAGCGCGGTGGCCGTGTACCGGACGGCCCATGGGAGTTCGCCCTGTGCTGCTCCTCCGCTGGCCTGGCACGGGTCGTGGCTGTCCTACGCGCCGCCCGGAGGCCGGGCGGTCCTGATCGACACTGTCGGTAGTCACCGGATCATTCGGCTGCCGTCCACCCTGCCGGGTGGCAACGGGCGTTCGGTTCGGGTTAGAGCCGTCTCCTGGCTATAGCCCACTGCGTCGGCCGCGGGTCGCTTTATGCGAGTCGCAAGCGGGCAGCCGCCTGTTGACGCCTCCCAGTTCCCGATCTGACAGCGCTTGTCGGTTACCGTAGCGCGATGCGCCGGCTCGTCGTCTGCACGCTGCTGGACGTGTGCTGCGTGCTCGCGTTCGTCATCATCGGCAGGCATACCCACCGCAACGGCGACAGCCTGGCCGGGATCTGGCACACCGCCTGGCCCTTCCTTTCCGGGCTGGCCATCGGCCTGGTCGCGGTCAGGTACTGGCGGCAGCCGGCTGCGATCAGGCCAGCCGGCCTCGGGGCGTGGATCGGCGCGGCCGGAGCCGGCATGGTAATCCGGGTGCTAGCCGGTCAGGGCACGGCTATTGCTTTCATCGGGGTGACCTTGGCCTTCCTGGCACTGTTCATCCTGGGCTGGCGTGTCGTCGCGCAGGCTAGCAGTCACTTCCGTCACTAGCGTCCCGGTAGCCGACAGCGGGGTTGACTGACCTGGCCGTTGTGACCGCATACTCCAAGTAAGCCTGCGGCCGGCCGGGGGCTGGCAGCTTGCTCGGACGGGAGGCGCCAGGCAGATGCGGCAGCTTCGCCGGACCGCAATCGCCACCGCTTTCGCGGCTGCGGCCGCCGCACTGACCGTGACCTTGCTGGCAGGCTGCGCGGCGCCTGCGTACACCTACGCCGCCGATATGCACGACCACGCCTATTTCAAGGTGCCCTCGAACTGGGAGCAGGTGGACCCGCGTTCGCTCGCCGACGCGCAGCTAGTCCTGCTGAGCCGCTCCGCGGCCGGTCCGGCGGGCGGAAACTTCGCGTGGTCGCGCGCCTACGCGGCTACCCTCGATCCGCCGCCGAGTGCCCTGCTGACCGGGTCGGGGGCCCCTGTCGTCTACGCGAGTGTCCAGAACCTCAGGGTCTCGCTCCGCGGCGCGCTGTCCTTCGACCAGATGCGCGACCTGCTGTTCCCGGTGACGTCCGCGGACCGGCAGGAAGCAGCGGCAGCAGGCGATAAGCTCACCGGCTTCGACCTCGTGTACAGCAACACGATTACCACGACCGACGGCGTACGCGGCATCAACGAGCTGTACGAGTACGACATCAACGGGCAGCCCGATGCCTTCGATCAGACCGTGCTGACCAACAGCGCAACGACGAAGCTGTATCTGCTGCTGGTGCAGTGCTATCAGAGCTGCTTCCTCTCGCACGAGGCGCAGATCAAGCAGGTCGTCGACTCGTTCACCGTGCGAGGATCCTGATGTCAGAGCCACCGAGTAAGCGAGGCCGGCGAGCGCGCCGGGAATGGCAGAAGGACTACGGACTGCTCGGGGTAGGCCGGCAGACGCGACGGCCGCTGGCCTTGTGGGACCGGCTCAAGTTCAGCGTCCTGTTCACCGGGCTGTGGTTCATCGTCGTCTGGTACCAGATGGCGCAGAACCCGACACTCGGCTTCGCCGACGCTGCGCGCCAGCAGCTGCAGCTGAACTCGGGCACCGGCCGCTGGCTGGCCCTGCTGTTCGTGCTGGAGGTAGTGCGCCAGCTGAGCTACCTGCTGGCCGAGCGGTGGCCGTTCTACTACCGGGTGTCGACCGGCGTGTTCGGCCGCGGCGACCAGGTTACTCACCAGCTCAGTGACTACACCCGGTTCCGGCTGGCCCGCGTCATCAAGATCTTCATCGTGATCGCGATCGTGGCCATCATCCTCGGTCTCGTCTACCACACCACGCCGGTGCAGGGACTGTTCGAGGCGCCGGCTTCGATCTACCACTCGCTGCCGATCATCCTGTATGGGCTGGCGATCATCTCGCTCGGCATCGCTCAGTTCGTCGCTATCTTCTGGTTCCTCTCCAGGGGCGGCGTCGACGTGTACTACCCCGGCGACGTGAGCACCAGGTTCTCCGACGTGTGGGGCCAGGACCACGTCCTCGCGCGCGTGCAGGAGAACATCCTCTTCCTGGAGGACCCGGAGTCGATCGAGGATCACGGCGGTTACGTGCCGGGCGGGATCTTGCTGTGGGGGCCGCCGGGCACCGGCAAGACTCTGATGGCCGAGGCGATGGCCGGAGAGACCGGAAAGCCCTACGTCTTCGTCGACCCTGGCGCCTTCATCAATATGTTCTTCGGCGTCGGGGTGCTGAAGGTGAAGTCGCTCTTCAGGCGGCTGCGCAAGCTGGCCGTCCGGTACGGCGGCGTGATCGTCTTCTTCGACGAAGCCGACTCGCTCGGCAGCCGCGGCGGCAGCGTCGGAGGGCAGGGCGGCCGCCCCGGGTACCAGCATCAGCCGCGGCCAGGCTGACCTGTTCGCGGCCTGCCACGGCTTCAGTTACCTGACGTCGCACACGCAGTCGGCGCTGTATGCGCAGGCCCTGGGCCGCGCCGCGGCCGATCCGGCGCCGCGGCGGCCGGCCGGTTCCGCCAGATGATCCCCACCGGCATGAACATGGGCGGCGGCGGCATGGGGACGCTGCAGGCGCTGCTCACCGAGATGTCCGGGCTGAAGAAGCCGCGCGGGTTCGTGAACCGGGTTGTCCGCCGGACGCTTGGCCTGCGGCCGAAGCCGCCGCCGAAGTACCGGATCCTGATCGTGATGGCCACGAACATGCCGAGCGCGCTCGACGAGGCGCTGCTGCGGCCCGGCCGGCTGGACCGCATGTACCGGGTGGGCTACCCCTCAAAGGAGGGCCGGAGACGCACTTACGAGGGGTACTTCTCCAAGGTCGCCCACGAGATCGACGAGGAGCAGATGGATCACCTGGCGACCATCACCCCCTATGCGACTGGCGCCACTATCAAGGACCTGGTGAACGAGTCCCTGATCGTCGCCCTGCGCGACAACCGGACCGTGATCACGTGGGCCGATGTCCTGAAGGCCAAGCTGGCCAAGAGCGTAGGCCCGTCCGAGGGCGTGGAGTACATCGAGCGGGAGCGGCACGCGGTCGCGCTCCACGAGGCCTGCCACGCGGTGGTCAGTCACCTGATCCAGAAGCGCAATGTCATCGACACTGCAACCATCCAGAAGGGCGCCGATTACCTCGGCTTCGTCAAGCCGATCCCGATCGAGGAGCAGTTCACCTCGTGGCGCAGCGAGTATGAGGCGGACATCATGGTCAGCCTGGCGTCCCTGGTCGGCGAGCGGATGTTCTTCGACGGCGACTCCAGCTCGGGCGTCTCCGGTGACCTGCAGAACGCCACCACGATCTCGCTGGCGATGGAGGGCCTGTGGGGGATGGGCGGCCAGTACGGTTCCTATGCCGCGACCAGGGCGCCGCACGATGCCCATCCGGTTGCCGACGGGAACGACCGGAACGTGCTGGAGACCGAGTTCGGCCGCCGGGTGGAGGCGAGCCTGGCCGCCCTGGCCGAGCGAACCGGCGGCCTGCTGGCCGAGAACCGGGCGAGCGTGCTGGCCGTTTGCCACGCCCTTGAGGTGCACAAAACGATCAGCGGGCAGGACGTCACTGCCATCATCAGCGGAGCGGACGGGCCCGTCGTGGACGGGCGGCCGTACCACGAGCCCGATTTCGCTGCCGAGCTTGAGGCTTATCACCTGCGCGCGGTCTCGGCCCACGGCGGCGACCGAAGCCTGCCGCTGCCGGTACCGGTACCGGTGCCGCGCGGCGACTCCCAGCTCAGCGTCCTGCCAACCATTGCGGACCACCGAGCGGACCCGGCCGCGGCTGGCCACGAGCCCTAAGCCACGCCGGCGCCCGGCGAGCTGCAGTCTCCGAGCCCGGCGGCAGTGGGGCGGGGCAGCCAGCACGCCGCCCCGCCCCCCGGCCGCCCTGCGGTGGCCGCCTCCGCCTAGCGGCCACGTCAGTGACGACAGGCTGATCGGGGCTGGGTCCCCTCACCTGCGCGCCCATGCCAACAGCGCGATAGTGCAACCTACGGCGCCCGGGCTCCCCAGCGGAAGACAGATCCCTATAAAAGTTCTATGCCATAGGGACTCGGGCGGACTCTGCGACGCGGATGCGGCAGGCGGCACAACGGCGAAGTCATCTGCGGATCCTTGCCAGGCCAACGCGGCCACGCTTAGACTGAACATTCAGTCAACCGCGTTTGGAGCGCGATACCCATGGCCACGACTCAGGCCAGCACAGTCAATCGGATCGCCACTATCACTGCCGCTAGCACCGCCGCCGCGGCCGGGGCACCTCACGACGGGAACAAGAAAGCCCAAGCGGCCGAACCCGCCGGCCGGGGCTCACCGAGATCATCGAGGCGCAGGAAGAGATCTTCGTCCGGCGTCAGCCCGAGTCGGCACGGCTAGCCGGATTGGCCACCGGATCACTGGCTGGCGGCGTCGTGTCCAGCTGGCAGATCTCCCGCCCGCAGCCGGTCTGGCTGAGCCACGGCAGCGGCTCGAAGCTCTACGACGTCGACGGTAACGAGTACGTTGACTTGCACGGTGGCTACGGCGTCTCGCTGGCCGGCCACGGCCACCCGGCTATCGTCGAGGCCGTCCGTTCCCAGGTGGAGCGTGGCACTCACTTCGCCCAGCCCACTGAGGCCGCACTCGCCGCGGCAGCCGAACTCTCCCGCCGCTTCGGCCTGCCGCAATGGCGCTTCGCCAATTCCGGCACCGAGGCGACGATGGACGCGGTGCACCTGATGCGCGCCATCACTGGCCGCGATCTCATCATCAAGGTCGAGGGCGGCTACCACGGTCATCACGACTCGGTGCAGGTGTCCGTCTGCCCGGAGTCTGAGGCCGACGACCGCGGGCCGGCCGCGCGTCCGAACAGCGTTCCGTCCAGCGCCGGCATTCCCAAGGCCATCACCGACCTGACGCTGATCGTCGGCTTCAACGACCTGGATGCCGTGCGGAACCGGCTAGCCGAGTATCCCGGCCAGATCGCCGGGATGATCCTCGAGCCGATCATGATGAATTCCGGCATCATCAAGCCTGAGCCCGGTTACCTGGCCGGCCTGAAGGAACTGCTGCACGCCCACGGCGCGCTGCTGACATTCGACGAGGTGAAGACCGGCCTGACGGCAGGTCCGGGCGGTGCGATTGGCGTTACCGGCGTTACGCCGGACATCGTCTGCCTGGCCAAGGCCATCGGCGGCGGCATCGCCGTGGCCGCGATCGGCGGCACAACGGAGGTCATGGACCACGTGGCCAACGGGGACTACGAGATGGTCGGCACCTTCAACGGCAACCCGCTTGCCATGGCCGCCTGCCGTGCCATGCTCACCGAGGTCGCCACAGCGGATGCCTACGAGCGGCTGGAAAAACTCCGGCTGCGAGCGGTCGAGGGCCTGGAACGCGAGATCACGCGGAACGGCCTCAACGCCCAGGTGGTGTCCGTCGGCGCGAAGGGCTGCGTGGTGTTCTCCGCCAGGCCGGTGCGCAACTTCCGGGACTTCCTCGAGGTGCGGGACTCATATAGCCACGCACACTGGCTGTACCAGCACAACGGCGGCGTCTTCCTGCCCCCGTGGGGCAAGATCGAGCAGTGGCTGATGTCCGTCCAGCACGACGAGGCGGATATCGACAGATTCATCGACAATTTCGCGACCTTTGCTGCTGCAGTGCGGCCATAATTCAACTGAATCCGTGAACCCAGGCGGTACCTATCTTTACCGTCTGGTTACATGGAAGGTCTTGCGCAACGGCGCGCATCTGGACATTCTGGACAGGTAACTCGACAGACTGACGAGTCTGGCGAAACGTTCAGCCAGCCGGTACCCGGCGGACGTTGGCCAGGCCAGGCGGAGGGCGGCAGCAGATGCACCCACGAGAGGGCTGGCAGCCGGACGGCACGCGCCGGCGGCCTGGACTCTCCCGGCGCCAGGCGCTGCAGCGGGGCCTTGCGGCCGCTCTCCTGGCCGGCGGCGGAGCCGCGGTTCTCGACGCCTGCGCGCCTTACCTGGTGGGGGCGAACAATATCCCGCTGCCCCGCCCGACCAACCCGGTGACCTGGCCGGTCGCCGACAACAAGACGATCGCGAACAACCTGCCCATAGAGACCGGCGCGACGCTCCAGGTCTACAACTGGGTCGCTTATATCAACCAGGCCTGCGTGAACAGCTTCGCCAAGAAGTACAAGTGCAAGGTCGAGGTGACCACGTTCAACACGATGAACGAGGCGCTGTCGAAGCTGCGCAGCGGGCTGAAATTCGACGTGCTCATGGGCGCCACCATCGACGTGCTCGGCGACCTCATTGAGTCCAAGCTGATCCAGCCGCTCAATCACAGCTACATCCCGAACATTCACCAGGCCTGGCCGGACTTCCAGAACCCGTATTACGACCGGGGCTGGCAGTACACCGTCCCTTACACCATCTACACCACGGGTATCGCCTGGCGTAAGGACCTGGTGCACGAGAACCCGTACGCGATGAAGAACCCGTGGCGCGAGATGTTCTTCCAGCCCAAGTACAAGGGCAAGATCGCGATCCTCGATGACTACCGCGAGGGCATCAGCCTCGGGCTGATGATGAACGACATCTACAACCTCAACACGACCAGCAAGTCACAGATCGATCTGTCCAGGCAGACCCTCCTGCGGCTGGCCGACCTGGTCGATATGCAGATCGACAACAACGACTACAGCGAGGTCCCCAGCGGCCAGACCTGGATTCACCACTCCTGGTCGGGCGACATGGCAGCGGCGCCGCAGTACATGCCGAAGGGCGTGCCCGTCGATGTCGTCGGCTACTGGTTCCCCCGGGATGGCAAAGGCCCGATTGCCAACGACACCAACACGGTGCTGCGCTCTTCATCGAATCCAGTCCTCGCCCATCTGTTCGTCAACTACCTGCTCGACGAGCCGGTAGCTCTCGAGAACATCAGCTGGAACGGCTACATGCAGCCGCTCAACGCGATCACACCGGAGTTGCTGGTGAAGGAAAAGCTCCTGCCGCCAAGCCTGATGTCGACGGCGGTCCTGCCGTCGGATTTCCGCCACGGGGTCAACGAGCTGCAGCTGCCGGTCGACGCGGACGCGCTCTGGCAGCAGGCCTGGCTCGTCGCGAGCAACGGGATCTAGCATGGCCCACTTGCCGCCCGAGGCCCTGGAAGCCAGACCCGGCGGCAGCCCTGCCCGGAGGGCTAGCCGCGAGCCGAAGCCGTATCAGCCCAACAAGTGGTTCTGGGTACTTCTCGCCTCACCAGGGATGATCTGGCTGGTCGTCCTCTTCGTGATCCCGTTCTACGCGATGCTGGCCATCGGCGAGGGCAAGCTGAACCGGCAGACAGAGTCCCCGGTCGCGGTGTACAACCCGTTCACCTGGAGCTCAGCGAACCTGACGAACGTCATGCGCGACCTGTTCGGGTCAGGCGAGTTCGCGGGCGGGATCGCCTGGCGGACGATCTGGTATGTGGCCGTCGCGTCGCTGCTGAGCCTGCTGATCGCCTACCCAGCCGCCTACTTCGTCGCCAGATTTGCCGGCCGCAGGAAGGGCATCTTCCTCGTGCTGCTGATCGCGCCGTTCTGGATCAGCTACATGATGCGGATGCTGGCCTGGATCGACCTGCTGCAGACGAATGGCTACGTCAACAAGGTCCTGTCGTTCATCGGACTCGGCTCCCCCAGCTGGCTAGGCGGCCACTCCTATACCGTCATCCTCGGCCTGGTCTACGGCTATATCCCGTACCTGATCCTGGTACTGTACGCAGGCCTCGACCGGATCGATCCATCGCTGATCGAGGCCGGCCGTGACCTGGGCCTCGGCCGGACGCGGACTTTCCTGCGGGTCACGCTGCCGTTGTCGAGACAGCCCATCCTCACCGGGATGCTGATCACCGTGCTGCCGATGCTCGGCGATTACTACACCAACACCCTGCTGTCCGGCGCACGGGACACGTCGATGATCGGCAACCTGATCCAGGGCCAGCTAGCCACGCCATCGGCGGGCCAGGGCGCGATCCTGTCACTGATCGTCCTGCTGGTCTTGCTCCTCCCGATGCTCTATTACGTGGTCCAGACCAACCGCGCATCGCAGGCGGCGTCATGAGCGGCACAGCAGTCGCCCAGCCGATCCCGGCCGCAGGCGAAGCGCGCGAGTCGAGGGTCCGGTTCTTCCGCAACCCGTGGCGGCATCCGTGGATCCTTGAGGGATTCACCTGGCTCTACCTGATCTGGTCGCTCGCGCCGATTGCCATCGCGGTGCTCTTCTCGTTCAACCATGGCAAGTCGCAGGCCGCCTACCAGGGCCTGTCGATCCGCTGGTACTGGGGCGACAAGGTCAACTCGATCTGGTACAACCCCCAGCTCCATAGCGCCATGTTCCAGACGCTGAAGCTCTCTGCTCTGACCACGATCATCGCGGTGCCGATCGGCGTCGCGTTCGCGCTCGGCATCAACCGGTGGCGCGGGGTGCTCCCGTCGAGCTTCAACTTCCTGATGATCCTGTCGTTCGTGGTGCCCGAGCTCATCTTCGGTGTGGCGATGTTCTTCATCTTCACCCAGATGCCGGGCCTGAAGGACCTCGGTCTCGGCAACGTGGCCGAGGTGCTCGGCCTGGTGACGTGGAACGTGAGCTGGCCCGCGATCATCGTGCAGGCCAGGCTGGTGACCATCGGCAAGCAGTACGAGGAAGCCTCGGCCGACCTTGGCTGCACGCAGTTCCAGACCATGCGCCGGGTCATGCTGCCGCTGCTGGTGCCGGCCATCTTCGCCAGCGCGATCCTGGTCTTCTCCGGCGTGATCGACGACTTCGTGATCGTGGACCTGCTGTCGTCGAACGCGAGCAACACGCCGATGTCGGTGATTATCTACTCGACGCAGCACGGCGGGAACGGGGGTCCGGCGCTCAACGCGCTCGCCACGGTCATGCTGCTGCTGTCGTTCGTGGTGGCTGGCCTTGGCTACCTGGGTTACCGGTTGATGACCATGGGCCAGCGCATCGGCGGCCAGCAGGCACTGACCGCCATCACCGGCACGGAGTAGACGCCTGGGCCAGCGGCACGGGGTGAGTGATGGCCGACACCGTCGAGGAGCAGTTCTTCATCGGGGCGCCGGTGCGGCGGCCGACCTTCACCCTCAGAGGGCTTGAGTCGTTGCCGGTGCGCGGCTCGCGCTGACGGCGGCAGTCAGCGGGCGCGGGGAATGGCAAGCGCGTCCACCGCGATCGCGCCGCCGGGTCCGCAGATCAGCGGGTTGATGTCGAGCGCCTCCAGCTGGTCGCCGAGTTCGAGCGCGAGATCCGACAAGCCGGCGATGGCACGCGTCACTGCGCTCAGGTCGGCGGGCTGCATGCCCCGCACACCGGCCAGCAGCTTCGACACGCGGAGTCCAGCGAGTAGCTCAGCGCCCGTGGCGGCGGACACCGGCGGCAGGGCAACAACCCGGTCGGCGAGCAGCTCCACCAGCACTCCGCCGGCACCGGCCACCACCAGCGGGCCGAGTTCGGGATCAGTGACGATGCCGAGCGCAAGCTCCGTGCCAGCCGGGACGGTCTGGCAGACCAGGACGCGGGGACCGAGCGGCTGGCCAGGTCCCGATAGGCCTCCGTCAGCGCGGCGGCATCGCTGATCCCGAGCCGTACCCCACCGACGTCGGACTTGTGCGCGATCCGCGGCTCGTCGGTCTTCAGCACTACCGGGTAGCCGATCTGCCCGGCGGCCGCGAGCGCTCCGCCGAGATCGGCTACCGCGACCGTGCGCGCCACAGCGATGCCGTACTCGGCGAGCAGTGCCAGCAGCCCGGCGCCGTTCGGCGCGCCGCCCGTGAGCAGCGCGGCCCCGCGAGCCTGACGGTCGCGGTCGACCGGCAGGGCCTCGCCTTGGCCCGGCGGGGCCGACCGGCGGGCGTGATCGAGCAGGTGCTTCATCGCGGCCAGTCCCGACCGTGTCCCCTCGAGCACCGGGACGCCGTGCATGCGCAGGTGCGCAGCCAGGTCGATGTCGATAACGCTGCCGAGGTTACTGAGAACGGCGAGTGGCTTAGCCGTCCGCTCGGCGACATCCAGCAAGGCGAGCGGGTAGGACCGGTCACAATCCAGCTCGTGCGCGAGATCGACCGCGAGCGCGACCGCCTCGACGGCAGGGTCGTCCGCCAGCGCGAGCAGGGACCCCCCGAACAGCTCCCGCGTGTCCGCGCCGGTGCCCCAGACATCCAGCGGGTTCGCCGGCAGCAGGCCGGGATCGAGCAGGCCGGCCAGTCGCTGCACGGTCTCCGGGCCGATCTCGGCGAACGGCACCCCAACCGACTCGGCCACGTCGGCGACGTGAGCCCGCTCCAGGCCCGAGTCATGCACGGTCGCTATTCCGGCCCTCGGCGGGACGCCCGCCGAGTTCAGCGCGGAACTGTCAGCGGCCCCGACGGCAGCGCGCGCCCGGCGGCCGATCGCGAACAGCTCGGTGGTGTCGGCGAACTCCGCCAGGTCGGCGACCCGGTGCACACCGTAGGCCCTGGCCAGGGCTTCCCAGCTGCCATCCGAGCCGGCCAGGGCGCCAGAGTGCGCAGCGACCATCGCGCGCCCGGACGCCGAGCTGCCCGCCGTGAGCAGCACCACCGGGACATCGCGGCCGGCAGCGGCAGCGAGTACGTTCCGCAGTCCGGCGCCGTCGCGGATCGCCTCCAGCACGAGCGCGAGCACCCGCGTACCCGGCAGGCCCAGCGCGTATTCAAGGTAGGCGGGCGCAGCGGTTACCAGTTCCTGCCCCGACGAGACCGCCAGCGTGAATCCGAACCCGCGGCGCGCGCGCAGCAGCGCGGAGAATACCGACCCGGAGTGCGTGACCAGCGCGACCGGACCAGCAGGCAGCGGATCGGCTTCGGTATAGCCGAGCGCGCGCAGCCCGTGGCTGACGTTGGCGAAGCCCATGCAGCCCGCCCCGCACAGCGCCATGCCGGATTCGCGCGCGATCGCGGCGAGCCGGGCGCGCAAGCCGCCGCTGCTGTCGCCCGGCGCCTTGTCCTCATGCGCGTTCCCGAAGATGACCGCGGACCGGCTGCCGATCGAAGCCGCCAGCGTGAGCTGCTCCTCCAGCGCCGGGTCTGGCACCGCCAGCAGCGCCAGGTCGGGCGCCTCCGGCAACTCGGCCAGCGATGGGTAACACCGTCGGCCGTCGATCTCGTCATACCTCGGGTTGACCGGGTAGATACGCGGCCGCGCCCCGCTCTTGCCGACCTCTTCCAGCATCCGGCTGCCGAAGGAGCCCGGCCGCGCTGAGGCACCGACCAGCGCGACGCTGCGCGCCTCGAGCATGGCCCTGACTGCCCCTTCGGCCGCCGGGCTGACGCCGCCCGGCGACCGGAGGGCTAGCTCGTTCCCGGTGGTGTGGGTGTGCTCTTGCTCGCCGGGCAGCGCCGTCATGACCGCCGGCTGGCCTTGCGGCCGCTGCCACGGACGGCGGACTTGCGGTCCGCGATCGCGGCACGGGCCGCCTGCCAGCCGGGAATGCCGCAGACGCCGCCGCCCGCGTGCGTCGCGGAGCTGCCGTAGTACAGGCCGTCGACCGGAGTGCGGTAGTCGGCGAAGCCGGGCGCCGGCCGCATGTGGAACAGCTGCTCGAGCGACAGCTCGCCGTGGAAGATGTTGCCGCCGATCAGGCCGTACTCCTGCTCCATCTGGTACGGGCCGATCACGTCCCGGTGCAGGATGGAGCCCTTGAAGTTCGGCGCGAGCTCGTTGTAGCAGTCGATCATGCGGTCGGCGTACGCCTCGAGCTCCTCGGCGTGCGGCTCGGAGTTCCAGTCTGACGGCACCCACTGCGTGAACAGCGACATGATGTGCGTGCCCTCGGGGGACAAGCGTCTTGTCGAACGCGGTCGGGATAACGCCGTCGCTGAACGGGCGCACGGCTGCCTTGCCCTCGCGCGCGTCCTGGAACGCCCGCTCGATGTACTCCATCGTCGGAGCCATCTCGACCGAGCCGGTGTGGTGCTCCTGCAGCTCACTGCCGGGATCGGCGATGAAGTCCGGCAGCTCGGCGAGCGCCAGGTTGATCTTCACGACACCGCTGCGCGTCTTCCACCGCTCGATGTCGGTCGCGAAGTCCGACGGCAGGTTCTCGCGGCCGACCTGCTCGAGGAACGCGGTGCGCGGGTGCAGCGTGGACACGACGACCCTGGCCCGGATCTCCTCGCCGTTCTCCAGCACCACGCCAACGGCCCGGCCGCCCTCGATCAGGATCCGGGCGACCGGGGCATTCAGCCGGACCTCGGCGCCGTGCTCCCTGGCCGCGGACTCGATGGCGCTGGAGACGGCGCCCATGCCGCCTTCCTGGAAGCCCCAGTTGCCCAGGTGGCCGTCGCCGACGTCGCCGATCGAGTGATGCGCCATCACGTACGCGGTGCCCGGCTCGTACGGCCCGGCCCAGGTTCCGATCACGCCGTTGACGGCCAGGGCGCCCTTCACCTGCGGTGACTCAAACCAGTCGTCGAGGAGGTCAGCGATGCTCATGGTCATCAGGCGGGTGACGTCCGCGATCGTGCGGACGTCCAGCCCGCGGTGGCGCCACGCCAGCTTGAGAGTGGCCGCCAGGTCGCGCGGCTTCCGGGAGCCGATGGCGGGCGGCACGGTGAGCAGCAGCGGGCCGAGGACGTCGGCGAGGCCGGCCAGCCAGGCATCCCACTTCGGCATTGCGTCGGCGTCCTTCTTGGACCACTGCGACACCGACTCGTGGTTGCGCTTGGCGTCATCGGCATACAGCTTGATCGAGCCACCCTCTGGGAACGCCTGATAGTAGGGGCCCATCGGGTAGATCTTGTAGCCGTGCCTGTCGAGCTCAAGGTCCTTGATGATCGTCGGCGGCAGCAGGCTCATGACGTAGGACAGCCTGGTGACCTGAAATTCCGGTGCCTCCGGCCACGGGGACTCGGTGGTCGCGGCACCTCCAGTCTTGTGCCTTCCTTCGAGCACCACCGTCTTCGCCCCGGATCGGGCCAGGTAAGCGGCCGCTACCAGCCCGTTGTGCCCTCCGCCTACCACTATGGCGTCGTATGTTGCGGCCATGAGCCAGCCTTCCGTAAGGTTGCGGTCACGCGCCCGCCCGGTCATTGCAGGCATGTCCGCATGGTGTTTGACTGAACGTTCAGTTTAGTAAATCTGCTAGCCTGTAGGCAAGAGCAACCCGGCATCGCGCCTGCGATAACCGCGAGCTAACAAGGACGGCAATACGCAGACAGGCGGCGCGCCAGCAGGAATTATGGCCGTCATGAGAGGAACTGCCGCGATGACGACTCGCGTACCCGAGGGCACCGAGGTGCCAGGGACCGCTGACCAGCGGCGCGAGCAGATGCTGCACGCCGCGCTCGAGGTCATCTCCGCGCGGGGTTATGCCGATACCCGGATCGCTGACGTCGCCGAGCGCGCGGGCGTGAGTCCGGCGCTCGTCATCTACTACTTCAAGACGAAGGATCAGCTGCTCACCGAGGCCATCAGGTACTACGAGGACAACTGGTACGCCGAGGGGCAGCAGCAGGATGGCCGGCCTGGCCACGGCCGCTGCGCGACTCGAGGAGTTCGTGGCCATGAGCTGCCTGTCCGAGGAGGATCCCGGGCCGGAGAGCTCCTGGCAGCTCTGGCTGGACTTCTGGGCCCAGGCGGCGAGGAACCCCGAGGTAGCCGGCGTCCGGCAGAAATCCGATGAGCGCTGGCGGCAGGTCATCTCGTCCCTCGTCCAGGAGGGGCAGGAGGCGGGCGAGTTCCGCGATGTCGATGTGGACAGCTTCGCCATCTACCTCTCGACGCTGCTAGACGGACTTACCATCCAGATCGCCCTTGATGATCCGGTAGTTGACTCAGTGCGTGCTTTTGAGCTAAGCATGCTTTTGTAGCTGATCAGCTGGGCTTTGCCTGGACACCCGGCCGCGGCCGAGACGCAGCGAGCCGGAAGGCATCACAAGAAGGGTAGGTGGCCGCAGATGGCTGGTGGCCGCATCGAGCTGGTCTCGCTGACCAAGCGCTTTACCGAGGTCGCGGTCGACAACATCGACCTGCAGATCGCCAGCGGCGAGTTCTTCTCCCTGCTCGGCCCGTCCGGCTGCGGTAAGACAACCACCCTGCGGCTCATCGCCGGCTTCGAGCAGCCGACCTCCGGCCGGATAATGCTCGATGGCATCGACGTGTCGGCCGTGCCGCCGCACCGCCGGAACGTGAACACGGTGTTCCAGAGCTATGCGCTGTTCCCGTTCCTGACGGTGTTCGACAACGTCGCCTTCGGACTGCGGAACAAGCGGCTGCCCAAGGCCGAGCTGGACGAGCGCGTCTACTCCGCTCTTGAGCTGGTGAAGCTCGCGGTCGTTCGCCAAGCGGCGGCCCGGCCAGCTGTCCGGCGGCCAGCAGCAGCGAGTCGCGCTAGCCAGGGCGCTGGTGCTGCAGCCGTCGGTGCTGCTGCTTGACGAGCCGCTCGGCGCGCTGGACGCCAAGCTCCGCCGGTCACTCAAAGTCGAGCTCAAGGCACTGCAGGAGCAGGTCGGGATCACGTTCCTCTACGTCACGCACGACCAGGAGGAAGCGCTGACCATGTCCGACCGGCTGGCGGTCATGCGGGACGGCAAGATCGTCCAGATCGGCCGGCCGACCGACGTCTATGAGCAGCCGGCCGATACCTACGTGGCCGACTTCCTGGGCGTCTCGAACCTGATGCCAGTCGACGTTGTGTCCCGCGGCCCTGGCTCACAGTGTGAGGTGCGGCTCGGCGAGTCAGTGCTGACCGTTGAGCACGGCGGCCTGGACGCACCCGACCGCTCGCACGCGGTCATCCGGCCGGAACGCGTGCGGATCGAGGAGTACGGCTCGCCCGGCCCGAACCGGATCCCCGCCATGGTCGAGCGGCTGGTCTACCTCGGCTCATCGACGCAGGTGTTCCTCCGGCTGGCGGCAGGCGCCGACGTGCAGGCGCTGCTGCAGAACGACGGCGACCAGGGTCAGCTCAAGCAGGGCACGCCGGTCCACGCCTACCTCGCACCGGACGCGCTGCGGGTACTCGCTGGCGGCGACACGGCCGCGGACCTGAACGCTGCCGACGCAGAGCCGGAGGAGATCCGCCAGGCCAGCTGACCGCCGCTGGCGGCGCGGACTGAGCGCGGAATCAGCTCCGCACAGCTGGGGTGCTCCGTCAGGGATATGGCTAATCACTGCATTAGCCATGGTTCAAGGTCTATTCTCACGCGCGTGAGAAACACACTTCGGGGGAGCCGCGTTGTCGCGGTCAGCGTCCTTGCAGTCAGCACCGCGATCAGCGCGGCGGTCGCAACCGCAGGCACGGCGGGTGCGAGCACATCGGCAGCCGCCAAGACATCTGCATCTGTCACCAGGGCCGCGCGGGCCAGCAACGCTGCGGCGGTCAGCAGTCTGGCGAGCCGCCAGCCCAGCGTGCTTCAGCTCGCCATGCTCCGCGAGCGGGAGCAGTGGTCCGGGCGCGGCGCGCCGGCCAGGCTCGGCGCCATCACCGGCACCGTGGTCGGTTTCGATGGACAGCCGGTCGCGGGCGCCTGCGTAACTGCCGTCGCCACCGGCCGCACCATCACTGCGGCAGCCGCGCCGGACGGCACGTTCCGGCTCGCCGGCCTGCCGGCCGGCAGCTACGCGCTGAAGTACCGGGACTGTGCCGCCGCGGGCCGGTACCTGACGACCTGGTCCGGCGGCGCCGTCGAGCAGAGCACGGCCGCGCGCGTGCAGGTCGCCGCAGGCCAGGTACGCCACGTTGCCGTCACGGCGTTGCGGCCTGTCAATCTCTTCGCCGCCATCGCCGCCCAGCAGGCGTCATTCCGGCGGGAGCTCGCCGCCGGTGACCGCGATCTCCCCGCCGCGGCAGCAGCAAAGACCGGCAAGATCGCCGGCAAGGTCACCGGTAAGGGCAAGCCGCTGAGCGGCATCTGCGTGACGGCGCTCACCGGTCAGCGGGTGGACCGGCTACGTCGCGGTCGACCACAAAGCACGGCACCTATACGGTGCGCGACGTCGCGCCGGGCAAGTATCACGTCATCTTTGCCGGGCCCTTCTGCCCAGCCCGCGGGAACTGGCTGCTGCAGGTCTACAAGGACGACAACAGCCCGTCCGCTCTGTTCCGTGGCGGGACAGTCGTCAGGGTCCGCGCCGGTCACAAGACTGCCGGGCATCAACGGGAACCTGCGTCTCGGCGGCGAGATTTCCGGCACTGTCACCAGCAAGTCCGGCGCCAAGCTGCGCGGCATCTGCGTCATACGCACTCGGCGGCCCCGCCGTCTGTCGGCCTTCGGCTTCGGCGAGATCACACGGCGGCGAACGGCGTCTACCACGTGCACGCGCTGGCCCCAGGCAAGTACACGCTGCAGTTCGCGATCGGCTGCGGCTCGCACGGGAGCAACTACGCCCCGGCTACGCGCCGCGCCGTCAAGATCGGCCTCGGGCAGCACCTGACGGTGAACGAGGAGCTCGCGCCAGGGCGCGAGCATCAGCGGCAAGGTGACGCTGACCAGCAGCTCAGGCAAGCCACTCGCAGGGATCTGCGTGTTCGCCAGCAACCGAGCGGATCGGTCAACTCGGACGCGGCCACCAACCACGACGGCGACTACCGGGTCCTCGGCCTCACCGGTGGCAGCTACGAGCTCGACTTCGGCCCTGGCTGCAACAACAACGGGAACTACACCGACGGCGTTTGCTATCGCACGCACGACCGCTGGCAAGCAGACAAGCGGAGTCAACGCCGTGCTCCAGGTGGGCGCCAAGATCTCCGGAACGATAACGAACGCCGACGACCAGCCCGTGACGGGTATCTGCTTCGAAATCGTGGGCAACGATTCCGTGGGTGAGTACGAGGGTTTCGACACCTCCGGCTCCTACGTCATTAACCAGCTCGTGGCCGGGACCTACCAGATGGGCTTCTTCGGCGGCTGCGGGAACCGCGGCAGCTACGCGCCGGACTGGTATAACAACCAGCCCAGCGAGAACACGGCCACGCCAATCACGCTGGCGCACCGGCCAGAGCTTCACTGCCAACGCCGTGCTCCAGCCGGGCGCGACGATTACCGGGAAGGTCACCGACGCAGCAGGGCACGGGCTATCCGGGATCTGCGTCGATGCCGTATCGCCGTCCGACGCTGAGCTGGGCCCGGCCGTCCCCGGCGCCGCCAGGCCGATAGCCGCCACGGCAGCTACACGTTGTCCAATCTGGCACCGGGCCAGTACCTGATCAACTTTGGCTGCGGGTCCGGCCGCCGGTACGGCGATCAGTGGTTCCCCGGCGCGACAGCTCGCAGGCACCGCTGACCTGGTGTCAGCCCAGGCCGGCAAGACATCGGGGATTAACGCCGTGCTGAAGCCAGGCGGCAGCATCAGCGGCATCGTCACCGGCAACGGCGGGCATCCGCTTGCTGGCGTCTGCGCGGCTGGCTGTCAACACCAAGGGCGCTCTGCCCCCGGTGCGCGGCCTCGTCGGCTCTTCGTCATCGCGTTCGCCGGCATCAGACGAGGTGGCCTGCTCGCGGTTACCGGCCGGCAGGGTACCTACCGGATCTCTGGTCTGGCGGCAGGCAGCTACCAGGTGACGTTCATCCCGTGCTCCGGCTCGTTCCGATACGCCGAGCAGTGGTACCGGGGCAAGGCAACGGCGCTCGCCGCGACCGATGTCACGGTGCGCGCGGGCAAGACGACGTCCGGCATCGACGGCCGTCTCGTCCTCGGCGGGACGATCTCCGGCCGCGTGACCGGCACGACCGCTAATCCGCTGCGCAACATCTGCGTCGTCGCCGTCGGCCAGTCCGGGGGGCCCATTGGCGTAGCCGTGACCGGCAAGGCCGGCACCTACGCCATCGAGGGTCTGGCCTCGGGCCGGTACACCGTCGGAGTTCTCGCCCTGCGGCAACCAGAACTTTGTCACGGTGATCGCGCACGCGCGGGTGATCGCGCCGCATGCGACGACCGGGGTCGATGCCACGATGCACCCGGCGGCTCGATCGCCGGGGTCGTCACGGCGGGATCGGCGTCCGGGCCGCCGGTGTCCGAGTCCTGCGTCGAGGTCTACAGCGCACAACTCCGCCCAGCTCGTCGGCTTCGGGTTCACCGGCCTGGACGGCAGTTACCTGGCAAGCGGTCTGGCCGCAGGGAACTACCAGGTCTACTTCGGTGACCCGCAGTGCATGCTGTCCAGCGCCCGGCCTGGCCCCGCAGTGGTACAACGGTCAGCTCACCCAGGCGAGCGCAACTGACGGTCCCGGTGACCGTGGGCATACCACCGTCGTCCATCGACGCGGCCCTGCAGCCGGACGGGCGAGATCACCGGCACCGTCTCCGGGCCGACGGCCACGCCGTCGCCGGCGCCTGCGTCACAGCAGTGCCGCTCCCGCAGACGGGTCGCTGCCCATGGTCGCCGTGACCGGAGGCGGCGGCTACACTCTCGGCGATCTTGTTCCCGGCGGGTACAAGGTGAGTTCTCCGCCGGCTGCGGCGCAACTCGGGTACGCGAGCCAGTGGTGGAACGACGCGAGCTCGCGAAAGCGCCGCCAAGGTCATCACCGTCGGGCCCAACCAGGACGTGTCCGCCATCAGCGCCACAGCTAGAGCGGCAAGCTGACAGCTCTGCCAGCCGGCAGAGGGCGGGTTCCGTCGTGGCCCGGGGCCACGACGGCAAGTCACGCCCAACCGGCAGCACGCGCCCGGTCCCTGCGCAGGGGCCGGCCGCGCTCATGCTGCGCTGCGCCTAGAAGAGGACGAAGACCTTGCGGATCGTCTCGTGGATGTCCCAGGTACCGGCCCAGCCGTTCGGGAAGAACGCGGTGTCACCCGCACCGATCTCGAGCGGCTCGCCGCCGTCAGGTGTCACGGTCATGCGGCCAGGACAGGATGTGCACGAACTCGTGCTGCTCCTGCTTCCAGTACGAGGGGCCAGGCGAGCACTCCCACACGCCGATCTCCTGGCCGTCGTCCTGCCACAGCGTAAAGACCGCTGGTCTGCATGGGCTCGCCGGTTGCCTCTTCAAGCGGGCCCCAGTCCTCCAGTTCCGCGGTAGCGGCGGAGGCGAGGTACGGAGTTACGTCGGTCATGGTGCCGATCTTTCCTTTCTGAAGGAGTTCAGGTGGCTCGGATCGGCGAGGTGGCCATACCGAGCCCGGTTGCCGGTGACGCAGGGTCAGGACAGCGTGAGCTTGCCCGGTGCCTGCGGTGCATGCTCAGGGAACGGCAGCGCAATCGGGTCGGTGCCGAGCCTGCGAGTTCCCGGCCGCGTCGAACCGGTCCAGGCCGAGATCGGCAACTTCGACCACATCAGACTTGCCGGTGAGCGCGACGTCAGCGGCCGCCCTGGCGACCGCGGGGCCCCACATCATCCCGGCGCCTCCGGCGCTGGCGATCGTAACGCCGCGTCAAGACCTGGCCGCCGCTGATCGCCGGGCCGATGATCGGCAGGTGGTCCGGCGTGTAGTCGATGGTGGCCGCCCAAACGCGCCGAAGGCCGAGCCCAGCGGTGACGGGGACCAGCTCGGCCAGCCGCTGACGCATCAGCGCCAGGTACGGCTCGTCGATGCAGGCGGCCTCGCCAGGCGTCTCGTCCGGGTTGCTCATGCCGAACAGCAGCCCGCCCTCCTCCGGCCGCCAGTACAGCCCGGCCGCGAGGTCGAACACCATCGGCACGCGCTCGGGAGCCAGGTCAGGATGCGGCTGCGTGACCGCGACCTGATGCCGGACGCCGCCGGCCGGAACGGCGATGCCGGCCACGTCCGGCCACGTCCGCCAGCTCCGGGCCGCCGGTCAGCACGACCAGCGGCGTGCTGATCGGGCCGGCCGAGGTCTGCACCCCGGTCACGACGTCCTTCGCGGCCTCATGAAAGCCGAGGAACTCGACGTGCTCGCGCACCTCGACGCCGGAGATGGCGAGCGCCACTGCGTACGCGGTCACGTTCCGCGGCGGCGTGAGGTAGCCGTCTTCGGCGCAGTAGGTTCCGCCCAGCGTCCGGCCCGGAGTCAGGGTCGGGTTGAGCGCATCCAGCTGGCCCGGCTCCAGCCAGCGGACTGCCAAGCCGAGGGCGTTCTGCATGGCCATGCGCTCGCGGGCGGCCGCAACCTCGGCCTCGGTGAAGCACGGCAGCAGGTAGCCCTGCGGGGTGAAGCCGGAGTCGATGCCAAGCTCGTCGTGCTGGCTGAGGTAGAACTTGCGGGACCATTCGCCGAGTTTCACGGCCCACGGCGTGCCGCCCTGCGTGCGCACTATGCCTGCTGCCCGGCTGCTGGCGCCCTGGCCGAGCGTCCGCTTCTCCAGAAGCACCACTCGCTCGAGGCCGCTGCGCCGCAGGAAGTACGCGCACCATGCGCCGACTGTCCCGCCGCCTACGACCACCGCATCTGCGGTCTCGCTTACCTGCATGTACACCGGTCCATCCGCGCTCGTTGACCTTGCCGCATATGCCGCCGAGGCCAATGCCGCCAAAGTTCGTCCACGGTCAGCGTGACCTGCCGAAGGCCGGGCCGACCAGGTCGCATGACCAGGATCGGGACGACGCAAGCCGCCGCCGACGAGGCGGACGACAAAAGCCGGCGCTGAGGACTCTGCCTGCCGCTGAGACTCCGCGCCTCAGCCGAGCATGGCATGGACTGAATGTTCAGTCAAGTAGCGGCTGGGGATCCTGCGCGGGGGCGTTCGCGGGCTGCCGCGACGGCGCGAGGCGACGGCCGCTCGCCGCGACCGCCGCCTCGTTACCCGCCTCTGCGGGCGCTAGCGCCTCTGCTAGCTGTGGCGAGCCCATCGGCCGCGATGCTTAGACATGCCCATGCCCATGCCGCGCTTGTGCATGTCGTCGCTCCGCATGCGCATCATGCTCCTCATCGTGAGCATGGCCGCGCACACAGCCACGATCGCCATCATGGCCTTCATGAAGCTCATGAGCGGATTCCCTCCCCCGATGTCCTACATGCCCCGGTCGTGCAATTCGGCCTAGCCGGAGCGGTCTCCGGCCGGCACGACGGTGCTGTAGATCAATCCGGCAGATACCCGGCGGCCTCGCCCGACAAACTGAGACCACGCCGTCGCCCGCCGACCCGGGCATTGGAAAGCCACTCCATTACCCCTACAATGACTGAACATTCAGTTAAACCAGGTCCCGCCTGCGGCTGGGTTCAGCCGGCGTCAGGCCAGGACCAGCTCGCGAAGGAGCACCGGGCGCGATGTACGGATTGTCAGAAGAGGACCTGCAGATCCAGGCTCGCGCCCGCGCCTTCGCCGATGAACTGATCCCGTTCGAGGTCGAGGCTGAGATGAACGGCGGCGACCTCCCCAAGGACGTCGTCGCCGCACACAAGGCCAGGGCCATGGAGCTCGGGCTGTACGCCACCAACATGCCGAGGGAACTTGGCGGCCAGGGCTCCACCTGCATCCAGCAGGTCCTGGTCCAGGAACAAGTCGGTCGCGTGACCAATGCGCTGGCATGGGTGGTGGCCACTCCCCCGTCCTGGCTGCCCGGCGTTGCCACGCCGCACCAGCTTGAGAAGTTCGTCCTGCCGACGGTTCGCGGCGAACGCGAGGAGTGCTACGCGATCACCGAGGAGGGCGCCGGCTCAGACGTCGACGGTATCGTCGCCACCGCGCGCCGTGACGGCGATGAGTACGTGCTGAACGGCGAGAAATGGCACGTCACGTCGTACAACTCAGCCGACTACGCGTTCTTCCAGGGCAAGCTCGTCGGCGGCGAGCACGACGGCGAGCACGCAATGTTCATGGTCGATCTGCCCAGTCCCGGCATCACCGTGGTCCGGACTCCCGCCTACACGCACACCATCAGCCATCATCATCCGATCGTCGACTTCCGCGACGTGCGCGTGCCTGCCAGTCATCTTGTCGGCGCCGAGGGCGACGGGATGAGCTTCGCCTACGAGTGGTTCCGGTTCGAGCGGATGATGGTGGCCGCCCGCTGCCTGGGTGGCGCCCAGCGACTCGTCGAGGAGATCACCCCCTTCGCGAAGGAACGGGCTGTCCAGGGCAAGCCGATTGCCAGCCTTGGCGCCATCCAGGCGATGCTCGCCGACTGCCTGACCGAGCTGTTTGCCGCCCGGTCGATGGTGTACGAGGTTGCCCGCGGCGTTGACGCCTGCGCCGACGTCAAGGTGCAGCACGCCCAGTGCTCGATGGCCAAGCTGTACGCGTCCGAGATGGCGGGGCGGGTAGCCGACCGGGCCGTGCAGATATTCGGCGGCCGCGGGTACATGCGGGAGAACGTGGCCGAGCGGCTCTTCCGCGAGCTTCGCGTCGAGCGGATCTGGGAAGGCACCAGCGAGGTTCAGCGGTCCATCATCGCCGACCAGATGATCAAGCGCGGGCCCCGCTCCCTGGCCTGAGATCTCATCGATCGCGCTCCGCCTCTGGCCATGCGCCCTACGATGAGCCTCATGGCCATCAGCGATGAAAAGTACGTCTCATCGACGACGTACCGAAAGTCCGGTGCCGCAGTGCCGACGCCGACCTGGATTGTGCCGCTGGATGCCGGCCGAGTTGGTTTCTGGACCTCGTCGGCGTCCGGGAAGTTCAAGCGGCTGCGCAACAACCCGAAGATCACCCTGCAGCCGTCGGACGCTCGCGGCCGCGTGAAAGCCGGGACGACCGCTGTCGAGGGGGCAGTTGAGCTGGTCCGCTCGGGCGCGGACTTCGACGCAGTGCAGAGCAAGGTGCGCGCGAAGTACGGCTTCATGGTCGGGATGTCGAAGTTTTTCAACACGCTCGGACACCTGGGCAGGGGCCCGTTCCCCTACGGCGACGTCGGCGTCGTGATCACGCTGTCCGATCACGACTAGGCGATCTTCGCGCTGCCGCGGCAGCCAAGGCCAGCTCTGCGCGTCCGGATGCGCAGCCGTCCCGCCCGGACCGGCGCTAGCTGGCGAAGGGGCCGGAAGGTCCGTACGGTCCCGGACCGCCGGAGGAACCCCAGTTCCCGGAGGGTCCGCTTGCCGCGCCAGTCGGAACGCCGCTGGAGAGCCGGAAGTACATCAGCGTGCTGACGACCGCGATGAAGGGCGCGACCAGCGTGCCACCGATCACCGAGCTCAGGAACTGGCGGAGGAAGTAGGGCAGCGGTGAGAAGGCCAGCCCGAGCACGATGTCGACGGCGAACAGGATCAGGAACACCATGAACAGGATGCCGAACACATTCCAGAAATAGCCTCGGACGAGCTGCCAGCTGCGGCCGAACGAGGCAAGCGGAGCTGTCCCCTCCAGCACGATGGCCGGCACGATCAGGCACCAGATGGTGATCAGGAACAGTCCCGGAATGATGAGGATGACGAGGCCGATGCCGATCGCAATGCCCGCCAGGATGCCCGCGATGGCCACCGGCCCGATCAAGGGCACGGCAGCTGAGAGCGTCTGCCCCACCGACAAGTCCACTCTGCCATCCCGGACGTCCTGCACAGCCTTGATGAGCGCCGCCGTCAGCAGGAACTCCGCCACGAATGTCACTATGGCGCCGAGCAGGACGCCAACGAATCCACCAACCAGTTGCAGAGCCGCCGACACGACCGCGGCGATCACAAAGACGATCAGGGCGATCGTCAGCAAATGGCGGGCATATCTCCGGTAGAGCTGCCACGACTCACTCAGGACGCCAGCTAGCGGACTCATGGCCCGGATGTTAGCGGAAAAATGGGCAGGCACGCCGACAATGGCAAAAACCAGGGCATTAGTTAGCGCGCCGTTCACCGTGCTGGCCGGCCGGCAGTGCCGCCGCTACCTTCGGACCCGGCCGGGGCCAGGCAGTCGCCACTGGGCGGCCCCGATGCATCGCCGGGCGGGCGTCCGGCCGGGACCTGTCAGCCGGGAAGGCTTGCTTCGATGGCCGAGACCAGCTCGGGCGCGTCCGGTGCCGTCAGCGGACGGAATCGCGCCACAACGGCGCCGTCCGGACCGACCAGGAACTTCTCGAAGTTCCACTGAATGTCGCCTGCTTGCCCCCCAGTATCGGCGGTCTCTGTTAGCTCGGCGTAGATCGGATGCCGGTCCGGCCCGTTAACGTCGATCTTCTCGAACATCGGGAAGCTCACGCCGTAGGTCGTCGAGCAGAACTCGGCAATCTCCTCGGCACTGCCCGGCTCCTGCCCGCCGAACTGGTTGCACGGAAAGCCGACGACCGAGAAGCCGCGGTCCGCGAACTGCTTCTGCAGCTCCTCCAGTCCCGTGTACTGAGGCGTCAGGCCGCATTTGGAAGCGACGTTCACGACCAGCAGTGTCTTGTCGCCCAGGTCACTGAGCGACGACAGCTGGCCAGCCAGGGTGTTCACGGGAATATCGCGCAAGCTCACGTCAAAGTCCTCACGGTCGTAGGGTGCCCGCCGTGCGTCGGCCGCCGGCATTCGCACACAACACCCCGCGGACCGGAGATATGCCGGATCCGGAATGCCCGGCGGCTGGATCCGTGCGCCGGGCGTCATGCGGCGACGCCACCGGTGGTTCCGGACGATCAGCGTCCGGGATGTCGCCTACGGCTGCGGCGGCAGTTGCTTCGTCTGGGCGGCCCGGCTGATGACGGGTCGCCCAGACGTCAGCGCTGCGGTGATGCCGGTGCCTCAGGTATTAAGCACCAGGGTCGTCGTGCCCTTCAGCGCGGTCACCTGCTTGGCCGTGTAGGCAAAGGGCACCCACTTCTTCTTCGAGTAGAGCTTGGTCATGGTGGCGTAGTACGGCGACGCCGGATTTGTCGCCTGCGAGTAGGTGACAATGCCCTCCGAGACCGGGCCACCGCGGGTCAGTTCCGTCGTCATGACCAGCGACGAGCCATCACCGACCTCGCCGTAGTCGCCGGGCAGGAAGGGATCGTTGGTTCCCAGGCTTGCATAGATGGCGTTGAAGCATCCCGTGTCGCAGCCGTGGATCGGGATGACGGCGCTTCCCTTGGTCGAATGCTGGACCTGGCCATAGGAAGCCCCGAGCGCAATGTGCTGCGCCCTGAGGTCGGTGACTGCGGTGGCGAGCTGTCTGAGGATCTGCCGGTTGACGGTTCTGTTAGATGTATCCAGCCCGCTAGGCGTGGTCAGCGGGTGCTTCACGGAGAAGGGAACCTTCCAGAACGTTTCTGGGAAGCCGAGGTTGTACCACGTCTCGAATAGCCAGCCACCTGAAGCGTTCAGGTCGCCGTTCTCGTGCTTCTCGTACTTGCGGAGCGCGCTGCACGCATGCAGCAGGTTCACCTCGGCGCCGTTCGCCGCTTTGCGATCCGGCGATGTCCAGCAGGCGTGAACGAGCGGTTTCAAGACGAGCTCGGCCGCCAGCGAGCGATCGTTCTCCCACATGGCCTGGAGCGTCGGGATCGTGAACTTCGGCTTGCCAAGACCGTCCGTGCCCTTCACGCGCTCGGCAATCATCTCGTTGCCAAGGCGGGTACGAAGGCCCTGCTCGACATCGACTGGGCCGATGATCGGTGAGAAGGCCTTGAACGGATGGCTCGGGTTCGCGAGCCAGTAGGAGTCATTGGAGTTCTCGACGTAATCAGTCCGGATCGTGTGCGGCTCCTCATTTGCCGAGAGGATCCCCTTGACCGGCGTGGCATTGGCGCTTACCCAGTCGCAGCTTGCCTTTGATCCGTTGAGAGTAACGAGGCCCGCTTCCAGGTACACGAGCTCGGGGATGCCGGGCGGGATGCACTTATTGATCAGAGCCTTGGTGACTCCAGGCGTGTTGCCGACATCGCCGTAAAGGACGTGGCCGGTCTTATCGGCCGCGATCGTGTTGAAGGTCGGGATAGCCAGGTACTTCGACTCCACGCTCAGCAGGTCGCGCACAGAGGTCGCCCGGCCCATCTCGAAGTACTGATTCGCCGCCCGCATCTCGTCACCAAAGTTGACGTCGTGGAGTGCGTAGGCCGTCGTCTTGGTCCAGGAGTAACTCGCCGGCGGCAGAATCATGACCGTACCGAACTGCGTGTTGTAAAAGGTGTGCTGGACTGTGCCGCTGCCCGTGTTGACGCTCACCGTCTCAGTTTTCATCGGGATGGTCTTGCCGTTCACGACGTAGCTGGTCGGGTCTCCCTTCGCCAGCTTGAGCTGAACGATCGTGAATCGCATCGACGTCGAGACGGTGTGCGTCCAGGCCAGGTCAGAGTTGAATCCGATGCCGACGAACGGGAAGCCCATGAGCGTCCCGCCCTCCACGTCATATTGCCCGGGCACATCGAGCTGCTCAGCATAGAAGCGCTCTGTCCCGTACCAGGGGAAGTGCGGGTTGGCAAGCACCATCCCGTCCCCATGCTGGGTGTCCTTGGAGCCGATCCCGATGCCGTTCGAGCCGCTGGACGAGCTTCCGTCCTCGACAAGGCTGCGCAGCGATCGCAGGCCGGAGCGGCTCGGGCTCACGTGAGACTGCGCCGAGCCGGTGCTGGCAGTGGGTGACGGCGGTGCAGCGGCATCCTCAAAGGGGATGAACTGCTGGCTCGATGCCTCCGTCGCGATCTGGATCCCGCGGAGAAACATGTCTTCCAGCGTGATGGGACGTACCCATGGCTGGCCAGCACAGGCGGGGTCCGTCAGGTCACCCGAGGCGAGGAAGGCGTTATAGCCGGCCACGTAGCCTTGGTAGAGATGCAGTACCTGGGGAAGGGGACCTACCGGCGGCTTGGCCTTCATCTGCGACTGGAAGAGCCCGGAGCCCTTGACCTGCTGCCAGAACAGATCGGAGTCGAGGTTCGTCGGGTCGACGCCCGCGGAGTAATTCACAGCGAGGTTGTCCGGTCCGAAGTACTGCGACCGGTCGCCGTTCACAGTCACGAAGTCCTGGGCCAGGGTGCAGAAATTGCCCTCGGCGAAGGTCCAGGCTTCACCGTAGCCAAGCGAGAAGAAGTTCGAGGCCGTGATGTGCGGGATGCCAGCCGAATCGGTAACGATCTTCACCTGACTCGGCGACAGTCCTCCCGGACTGCTGGCTGTCCCTGCTGCAGCCGCGCCGCCCGCGGCGGAGAGTGCCAGAGCCGCCATCAACGGGAGCGCGATACCTACGCTGAGGACACTGCGAACCTTCATGCAATCCCGCTCCCCGCTGAGCCCAGGCAAGTCCGATTCGCATACCGTACGGCGTTCGGTACTGATTTTCTAGGCCTAGCGCGATCGCGCGATGGACCGGAACCCATGCGGGTTCCGTCACGGCTGATGGCTGCGACGGCGATGAGGGCACAATCGCTGGCTGGGCCGCCTCAAATCGGAGCTGATGACGTGAACCCGCTGACGTTTAGCGCGTTTCACCTTGTTGAGCGCCGGGACCTGGGGATCCACCGGCACACCGCTCTGCTGCGGACGCTGCGCCGTTTCGGACTTGACCTTTACCTCGGGCGCACGGCGGGCGCGAACAACCCAGAGCCCGGGTACGTGGTACGGCTGGGCGCTCAGCTAGCCCTGCAGGCCAACCTGGGGTTCATGATCGTCGCCCTGGTGCTTGTGCTGGCGCTGCCCAGGGCGATTCCGGACCATTAGCGCCTGGCTGGCGCCGCAGTTAGCTAGCGACGGTCGCGACGGCCGGCTGGTCGTGCCAGGCCAGCCGGCCGGTGTAGCCGCGGCCAACCTGCGTAACGAACTGGTAGACGGCGTCCTCGTCGGGCGAGAGCGGGCCGGGCACGGCGTGCTCGGAGCTCAGCCCGCGCTGCACGGATTCGCAAGCGCCCCAGTCCTGCTGGTTGGTGATGTCCCAGAATTCCACTGCGTAGCCGGGGTCAAAATCCGCCCGCTCCAGCGCCTCCGGCGCGAACGCCCAGCTGCACTCGATCAGCGTGCGATCGGCGGCGAGCGGGGTGAGAACGTGTGTCATGACGTAGTCCGGGTGCAGGCTGAGCAGCACGTTCGGGAAGATGTTGAGGTAGATGACGGTGCGCAGGCCGGTGGCATCGAGCCCGCGGAGCGGAACGCCGAGGCTGGCGCCGTCCAGCGACATCGTGTCCATGCCGTCGCGCAGGTCCATCCAGCCGCCGACCCACGGCCCGGCCGGCTGGTAGTTCTCGCCGCTCTTCGGCGGGCTTACCTTGCACAGCTCCGGGTGGATCATCGGGCAGTGGTAGCACTCGTGGTAGTTCTCCGTGAGGATCTTCCAGTTCGAGGCCGCATCGTAGGAGTGGCAGCCTGCGACGACGAGCCGTTCTGGCTCGTAAGGCGCGACCAGTTCGTCCAGATCGGCCAGCGCGGCTTCCATCGGCGCGGCCGTGCCCGAGCCGTCCACGAAGATCAGTCCGTGCCAGTTCGTCACCGGCAGCTCGATCAGACCCCACTTGGAATCGTCGAAGCCGGCGGTGCCCTTGAAGCCCTTGGCGGCCTTCAGGCTGCCGTCCAGCTCAAACGTCCAGGAGTGGTACGGGCAGACGATCGACGGGCGCTGCGCTGAGACGCCGCAGGGAAGCAGCTCGTGGCCTCGGTGCCGGCAGGTATTGGCGAACGCGTGCAGCGTTCCTGCATCATCGCGGCTCAGCAGCACGCTGCCGGCGCCGACGGTAACTGCTCGCTGGTCACCAGGGTTCGCCACCTCGGAAGCGAAGCCGACGCAGCTCCAGCCGCCGTCGAAGAAGTGCTTTTGCTCCCAGGCAAAGACCGCGGGATCAACGTAGGCGCCGCGGGGCAGCATCCGGCTCTCGCCGAATGGCCGCAGCGACTCCGCGAGGGCAGCTGGGTTGACGGGGGCAGGCGGAACCACACGCTGACTGACCATACAGTCAATCCTAAGGGCGCCGTGGAGTGGTGTCCAGCGGTGGGCTCAGCGTAAAGCCGCGCGCATAGGGCGCGAGTTAGCTACCCACGCCCTTCTTCGGGCCACGGTAGTTATGTCACGCCCTATCGCACGACACCGGGCATGCACCATACGCATGAAGCGGGCAGATCTCGCACGCAAGATCGCGGCGGCGGCGATTCGGGCGGCGCGGCGCGTGCCGGCCGGCGGAGCGGCCCCGGCAGCCGCCCAATCGCTGAGACGTGCCGGGTGAACGAGCCAATCTCTTTGATAACTATCTGCCAGCGAACTCTCAGTGACCTTTCTGGTTAACCCCAGCCCGGTCTATGCTCGCAGCGCGGGTGAAAGATTTCAGATTTCATGACTTGTTACGGGGAGCCCAGCGTGCGTATCTACGTACCAATCAGGGCAGTCGTTACTGCCAGTTTCGCCGCCATCATGACAGCCGGGCTGCTCGCTGCGCCGGTGCTGGCAACCACCGGGCTGGCCAGCTCGGCGCAGGCCGCCACTGGCCAGCGGGCCGCCGCCAAGCCGGCCAAGCTGCCGCTGACGGCTGCGCAGATGCGCGCAAGTCAGCGGCGGCTCGACGCGGCGCAGCGAGCGACCACCTCGCTGACCGGCCTGGTCAAGACGGCGGCAGGCGCCCCGCTGGCCGACGTCTGCGTCACCGCCTACGGCCCTTCGGGAGCCACAACGGCGGCCACCCGGAGCGACGGCCGGTTCCTGATCAGCGGGCTGCGGCCCGGCAAATACCAGGTCAGGTACCTCGCCTGTGCCGGCGCCTCGGCGCAGTACCTGCCCGAGTGGTACGGAGATGTGCTGCAGCGCGGCGAGTCGCGCACCGTGATCGTGTATGGCTCGACCTTCGCGCCGGTGCAGACCCTGAACCCGGTCACCCTGTACCCGGCCAACAGCAACCTCGGCGACCTGCCTGCTGCGGTCGTACCGCAGCATGGCTCTGATGTCGTCGGCAGCGACCCGTTCGGCCGCCTCGCCACCTCCCCGGCGAGCCCGTCAATCCTGATGAAGTCACTGGCGAAGCGCTACATCCCCGACGCAAGCCAGTCGGTGAGCGCTAAGAAGAAGGGCCGGATCACCGGCACCGTCACCGGGCCGAACGGCAAGGGCCTGGCGGGCATCTGCGTCGAGGTCGTGTCACAGAACAAGTTGCTGATCACGGCGACGGGCAAGAACGGCGCCTACACCGCGCCGAGGCTGTCGGCCGGGACCTATCTGATGGCCTTCTTCCCCGAGTGCGGCAATACCGGAAACTGGCTGTTCCAGATCTACAAGGACCTTTACAACCCGCTGAAGAATCCGACCCCGATCCACGTAAAGGCTGGCGGGACAACGCATATCAGCACCGTCATGAAGGACGGCGGCGAGATCTCCGGGACCGTGATCGGCTCCGGCGGCCGCAAGCTGTCCAACATCTGCGTTTACCCGCTGAGCAACTCACCTGACGTGCTGCTGGTCCCCACTGCGGTCTCGCAGGGAGGCGTGTACCACATCCACAGCATCCCGCCCGGCTCCTACCAGATCGGCTTCGCGCCGTGCAGGTACTCCACCTGGGCACCCACGCTGTGGCCCGACACTCAGAACCAGAACATCGCGCCGCACATTCGGGTGACCGGAACCCGTCACATTAAGAACATCGACGAGGTCATGCACGCTGGCGGGACCATCACGGGCACCGTGACGGCAGACACCCCGGCGGCCACCCCGCTCGCCGGGATGTGCGTCCTGGTAGCGGAGAACAGCGGTCTCTTCGAGGCGGGTACCGTAGCCACCAGCGCGACCGGCACCTATAAGATCTATGGCCTGGCTCCGGGCTCGTACTCGGTGCAGTTCTTCCCGGGCTGCAACAGCAACGCGAACTATGTCGGCGTGAATTACCCGACCAACGTCACCGTGCTGGGCGGTGCGACGTCGTCAGGGATCAATGCCTCGCTTCCTGTTGGCGCGACGATTTCCGGCACGGTGACGAGCGCCACGACGAGCGAGCCGCTCGCCGGCATCTGCGTGTCGGTTAGCGGATCCCTGGTCGGCGGCTTCGCGGTTACGGATCGCAGCGGCGCCTACTCCGTTGATCAGCTGCCGGTTGGCACCTACCAGGTGCAGTTCAGCGGCGGTTGCGGCAACAACGATAGCTACGCTCCGCAGGGCTACGACAACACCAACATTTTCGAGCCGCAGAACATCGATGTCACCGCGGCCGGACAGATGGTGACCGACATCGACGCGGCGATGGAGCCAGGACCGGTCATCGCTGGCACCGTCACTGACACGTCCGGACACCGCTTGACCGGCATCTGCGTGCTCGCGGGAACGACCAGCGGCATCTTGTTCGCCGTAGCCCTGACCGAGGACGGCCGTTACGACCTGCCCGACCTTGCCCCCGGAGTCTACGAGGTCATCTTCGAGCCTGGCTGCGGAAATAATGCCGACCTCGCCGAGCAGGTCTTCAAGACGCCGTTGAGCGCCGTGGCGCCGGCCACGGTGTCGGCGACTAGCGGCACGCTGAACGGCATTAACGCAGTCATGCAGGGCGCGGGCGGGATCTCAGGGGCCGTCCGCGCCAAGAGCGGACACCAGGTAGAGGAATCCTGCCTCTTCCTCACCGGCGTCAGCGGCAGCGCTAAGGGGCTGGTTGGCGAAGGCCTGGTACCGGGCGGGCAGTATGAGCTGACCGGGGTGCCAACTGGCGGGTACAAGGTCACCTTCGCACCGTCCTGCGTGGGCAGCGCCCTGGAGAACCAGTGGTATAAGGACAAGCCGAGCGCGGGCGGCGCGACCACGGTCGTGATCCGGGCCTCGCACATCACTAAGCACATCAGCAGCTCGCTGGTGCCCGGCGGCTCGATCGTCGGGACCATCAAGAGTGGCGGCAAGCCGGTGCCTAACATGTGCGTGGATGCACAGAATGTCAACCAGTTCCTTGACTTCGGTGGCGCCACTACGAAGAGCGATGGAACCTATGACATCCCTGGCCTCAACTCCGGCGTATACGAGCTGTTCGTTGCGCCATGCGGACGGGGTTCCGGCGGCCTAGCTGCCGAGGTGCTGACGCAGGAGGTGCAGGTCACCGCGCCCCATCGGGCCAGGGCGGGCAGTGCGTCCGTTCCCGGCCGGCGGCACGATCAAGGGCACGGTGCTGGCCGGCTCGCCACCCAGCGGCAACGGCGCAGCCGGAGCGTGCGTCGAGGCGTTCGCGACCAATGGCAACGGCTACAACGCCGCTAATTCCGGCCTAGCCGGCAACTTCCGAATTACGAACCTGCCCCCAGGCGAGTACGTCGTCTACGTCGGGGATACGACGTGCAGCTTCAGCGACCCGGACCTCGCGCCGGTGTGGTACCCGGACGCGTCCACGAGCGCCGGCGCTGCGCTGGTCTCGGTGAGCAGTTCGGTGGTGACGACCATCTCTGCCACCACGCTGGCGCAGGACGGGTCCATCACCGGCACCGTGACCAAGGCGGGGCATAGCCCGCTGCGCGGCGTCTGCGTCGCGGCGATCGGGACGGCCGCCGGCTCGGCTCCGGTGTACTCGGTGACCAGCGGCACCAGCGGCAGCTACTCGATCGGTGACCTGCCTGCAGGGCAGTACCGGGTGGAGTTCAGTTCCGGCTGCGGCGCCGCCGGCTACAAGACCCAGTGGTGGAAGGACAAGCCAACAGGGTCGGCCGCGACGCTCGTCACCGTGACCGCGGGCACTGCGACGGCCGGAATCGGGGCCGTGCTGCACAAGTAGCAGCAGGCCCAGGCGGGCAGGGCGCCAACGGAAAGGCTCCGCGACCGGCTGGTCGCGGAGCCTTCCTAACTCTTGAGGATCTGGCACATCCCCAACAACCCTGACGGTCTGCGTTAAGGGCTCGTGGAGGTGGCGGGAATCGAACCCGCGTCCTTCAGTACATCACCAGGGCTTCTCCGGGTGCAGCTCTGCTGTGCTTTTCTCAGCCCCGGCAGTCACGCAGGCAAGCTGCCGACGGGCTCAGTCGCTGTTAGATGTCCCGACTAGCCCCGCGACCGGGCCAGACGGTAGATCCTCCTAGCTGATGCCAGACACCGGGCCGGAGGAACTCCCGGGCTGACAGCCTCATAAAGCTCTAGCGGTTATTAGGCCGCGAGGGCGAGGCGAGTGCGCGTTGAGTTGGCACTTATTGGTTTGCGGTCACAGTGTTGACGAGGTTATGTCCGCAGTCCCCGACCCGCTTCCCCTGGATCAACTACCGAAGTCGAAGCCAATCACCCCCTCTTGAGTTGTACCGACCAAGGTTACCCGACCGTCACTTGGGCGTCCAACAGCGGCGCTTCGAGCTTCGTATAGACCGCTATAGACGAGAATGCCCGAGGGTCCGCAGAGCGCGGCCCCCATCGGGCATCCCGAAGATGATGAGATGCCCCCGTGGATGCGGGCGGTGGCCGAATGCACCCACGGGGGCTTGACCGGCAGGGTCGGGGCCGGTCCCAATGCCGGGCCTCCCCCGAGATGAGGCCCGGTTCTCATCACGACGACTGGGCCGCAACCCCCCGAGCGGCACCCCAGTCATTAGGAAAGACGCCAACGCGGTACTGCACGGTTGCTCGGAGTTACCAAAATAGTATTAATGAAGTGGTCAGGATCTAGCCTGGACGTTCCAGACAGCACGCGCGGCACCGCTCAGGCGCGACCAGCGAGGCGGCTCAGGAGCCAGCCTGGAAATTCTGCAGGAAGCTGCCGGTGAGCGACGAGGCCGAGTGCGATGGCGACTTGCCCAGCTCGACTACTGCAAACGCGATGCCGTTCCGGTAACCGACGAACCAGTTGATCCACAGGCGGGAGTTATAGCGGGCGCTCCCCGCCTGGCCGTAGACATCGCCACCGATATCGGCGGCCGCGTTCGAAGAGGACTTAGCCGCGTCGCGCATGAGTGCCCGCAGTTCGGTCAGCACCTTGGGGCTGATGGTGCCGCGCACTGCCGGACTCACAGCCAGGCTCGGGTCCGTGACCAGCGACGGGGCGTGCCACTTGCCGGAGGCAACGACGGACGCCGCGAGCGCCATGCCGAGCGGGCTTGCCCTGACCTCGCCGGTCCCGATCATGTCAGCGGCCAGCGCGCCCTTGCTCGTTGGCTCTCCGATCTGCCCCGAGAAGTAGTTACTGACCGGAAGTTGCCACCCGCCGATCCCGAAGTCCGCACTCGCCTTGGTCAGGTTCCCCGCGTCTAGTCCGAGTGCCAGGCCGCCCGCGAAGGCGGTCGAGCACCCGCGCGCGAAGTCGGTCCGGAACGAAGAGGTGCCAAGGTTGGGCACTGGCGGCTCGTTGCGGAAGGTCTGCCCGCCCACCGAGTTGCTGGGATGGCAGGGAACGGGGGCGTCCGGGGACAGTCCCGTCGACAGGATCGCCGCCGAGGAGATAATCGTGAACGCCTGACCCGGCTGGTACTCTCCGGACAACGGTTGCAGGGCAGGCATGTGACCGGCCGTGTGGCTAGCCACTGCAAGGATCCTGCCGCTGTCGGCCTGCACGGCCACGATTGCCGCCGATGCCGGACGGCTCGCGAGAGCGTGGTCGGCAGCGAGCTGGACGCTGGAATTCAGCGTCGTGTGCACCGGCTTGCCCGGTATGCCGGGCCAGGTTTTCAGGATGACCGCGGCGAGGCCGGACTGCTGTAGCACCACCTCTGTCTCGGGCGTGCCAGTGAGCTGCCGCTGGAAGGCCTCCTGCAGTCCGGTCAGGCCGACGGTTGTGCCGGGCCGGTACGGCATGCCGTAGATCCGCAGCACGCTCGCGGTCTCCGTGCCAACCGAGCCCACGACATCGGGCGCGATGCTCCGGAAAAGGCGTTCCTTGCTCTGCCTGACCTGAAGTCCCGGTATGCCCCTGAGCTTGGGCCGGAGGGTGGCATACTCGGCGGGCGACAGGGTGATCAGCGACAGGAACTCACCCGGCAGGGCCTGGTCCATCTGGCCCTCGATCTGCACTGCCGAGAGCTTGGTAACGGCCGCTAGTGTCGCCGCGGTGCCCTGCGGATTGGTCAGCTGGCCCGGTTTTACTCCGACCCGGTAAACGTCGGACGGCACGGTCAGCGGCTCGTTAGCAGAATCGAGCAAGTACGAGCGGGGCCGCCAGCTGCTGACTACCGCCAGCTGCTCGTGGCTGGTCATGCCTGCCACGATGACCGACGGGTTCCACGTCACCCGCCATCCGTGCGGGCCGTCGGCCAGGCGGAAGCCGTTATTGTAGGACCAGGTCAGGCCGCTGCCGGCGAGCTCGACGGCGGCATTGAACCTGGCGTAGGCCGCCTTGCCGTGCTGGGTCACGCTCAGCATGCTGAGGTTAAGGTTGCTTGCGTCCAGGCGCTGGTAGGCGTCAGCCAGGTCCGCGGCGACGACCTTCGGGTCCCCGGTGGTGAGTTCCGCAGCCTGCAGGTAATGCCGAGACTCCCACGCCAGCAGGAACGACGAGACCGTCGGCTCAGCCGAGGGGACTCCGGGCCGCATGAAGCCGATACCGATGACCGCCGCGACCAGGACGACCGCGGACGTGCGGGCGATCATCGCCCGCGAGCGAGATCCCTCCCCGGACGATCCGGCCTTATCCCCGTCCCTGGGTCTACTAGCCCGGGATCCCCGCGCTGGCGTCGCGGCCCGCGAAGCACGGTGCGCCCCGCCGCGTGAGCTGCGGGTCCTGGGCGGAGTGTCGGTCCTCGTCACGCTATCTCCGCCGCCGAAGCTCGCGTTCGACTTCCCGTGCCGCGTCCCGCTTGGCCAGATCGTGTCGCTTGTCGTAGGTCCGCTTACCGCGTCCCAGTCCTAGCTCGATTTTGACCTTCCCGCCGGAGAAGTACAAGGAAAGCGGTACCAGGGTCAGTCCGCGCTCGGAGATCGAGCGCGCGAGCTTGTCGATCTCCTTGCGGTGCAGTAGCAGCTTACGGGTGCGCCTCGGCTCGTGATTCGTCCAGGTGCCCAGCGTGTACTGCGGGATGTGCACACCGTGCAGCCAGGCTTCACCGTCAGTGATCTGCCCGAACCCGTCGGTGAGGCTCGCCCGGCCCGCCCGCAGCGACTTCACTTCGGTTCCGGTCAGCACCAGGCCGGCCTCCACCACGTCCTCGATGGCGTACTCGTGCCGGGCCCGCCGGTTACTGGCAATGATCTTCTTACCGGGTTCCGCTGCCACAGCTCGCCTATACCCAGCGTCATACGCGCAGGTAGCGCCTGAGCGTCAGGAACGAGGTGCTACCGCAGATCAGCAGCCCGGTGATCATCGCCACGATGATCACCTCGACCAGGTCGGCAGTGGTGAGCTGGACTCCGTACGGGAAGACGCTCTGCAGGCTGCTCAGCAGCAGCGACTTGACTCCGATGAGCAGGCCGGTCGCTATCAGCCATCCGATCAGGCCCGCAATCATGCCCTCAACCAGGAACGGCAGCTGCACGTAGAAATTCGAGGCGCCGACCAGCCGCATGATCGAGGTCTCCCGGCGGCGGTTGAATGCGGACAGCCGGATCGTGTTGGCCACCAGCAGGATGGCCGCGACCAGAAGGAATATGGCGATCACGGCGACCGCGTTCCTGGCCTCGTCGAGCAATCTATAGAACTGGTCCAGGATCGAGGCGTCATTGACCACCTCAGCGACCCCCGGTGCGCCGTCGATCACCGACGTCACGGTGGCAGCTTCCGTCTCGGTGTTCTTGAGCCTGATCTCGAAGGAGCTGGGAATCTGGTCAGCTGCGGTGTACTTGACGATCGGCGTGTTGTTGGCAAACTCCTTGCGGAACTGCGCCACCGCCGCAGCCTGGGAGACGTACTGGATGCTGAGAATGTCGTGCGTCTGCAGCAGCTCGCTCTTGATGTTGGCGAGCTCGGCCGGGGTCACAGCCCCGTTCTTCTGGCAGGTGCCCCCCAGCGAGGAGTTCGTGCACAGGTACACCGAGAGCTGGACCCGGCTCTGCCAGTAGCTCCGGGTGTTGTCGACCTGCTTCACGAACAGCAGGCCAGTGCCCAGCAGCGACAGGCTGATCGCCACCACCACGATCAGCGCCACCGTCATCGTCAGATTCCGGCGCAGGCCAATCCAGACCTCATGGAACACAAACTGGGCACGCATGTCGCTGAATCCTCTTGTTTTGATCGCGGGGCGGTCAGTAGGCCTGGCCGTAGACCCCGCGTGACTGGTCGCGCACGACCTTGCCGTACTCGAGCTCGATGACACGCTTGCGCATGGAGTCGACGATCGCGGCGTCGTGCGTGGCCATCACGACCGTGGTACCTGTCCGGTTGATCCGGTCCAGCACCTTCATGATGCCGATGGAGGTGGCCGGGTCGATGTTCCCCGTCGGCTCGTCGGCCAGCAGGATCATCGGCCGGTTCACGAAGGCCCGCGCCATCGCGACCCGCTGCTGCTCGCCACCAGACAGCTCATCTGGCATCCGGTCGCGCTTGCCCTCCAGGCCGACAAGGTCGATGACTTCCGGCACCACCTTCCGGATGAACCGGCGCGGCTTCCCGATGACCTCAAGGGCGAAGGCGATGTTCTGGTAAACGTTCTTGTTGGGCAGCAGCCTGAAGTCCTGGAATACGCAGCCGATCCGGCGGCGAAGGTGGGGCACCTTCCAGTTCGTCAGCCGGGCCAGGTCCCTGCCGGCGACATGGATCCGGCCCGACGTCGGGCGCTCCTCCTTGAGGACGAGCCGCAGGAACGTCGACTTGCCGGAACCGGAAGGACCCACCAGGAAGACAAACTCGCCCTTCTCAACATCCAGGTTCACGTTCTCCAGTGCCGGTCGGCCCTGGTTCGCGTACGTCTTGGTGACGTTATCGAAGTGGATCACTGGCCCATCGCTCGTGGTAGGCGAGATACTGGATTCAGGTTGGCGGGGGCAGTAATCCTGCCCCGGTTTGGCCTCGGGCCAGTCTAGGGGGGAAACTGGCTTGGAACGTCCAACATCGTCGAAGTGGCCGGGTGAGCGGTATAGCCCGGTAGGAGCCGGATGAGCTGCGAGCACCTGATCTGCGCCCAGTGTGCTGGGCCGGTAGCGGAGGGTCGCTGCCCGACCTGCCGCGAGGCCCGTGCGCACGTCCACCACCACAGCCACGGTATGAGCGTGCAGCTGATTGCAGCCGCGCTGCTCGTGCTCGCCCTGCTGACGGTGGCCGCGATGCATCTGGGGCATTAGCCCCTGAGGGCGGCGAAGCCGGGCCAGGCCGACAAGCGGGCCAGGCCCGGAGAGCTGATGCCCCGGTGCGCTTGCCGCTGCGCCGCTCCTACAGGCCCTGCGTGCGCAGCCAGCGGATCTCGGCCTCGATGAAGTCGTCGATCTCGCCGTCCATGACCGCGGCGGTGTTCCCGGTCTCGAAGCCGGTCCGCACGTCCTTAATGTTCTGATACGGGTGCAGGACGTAGTTCCGGATCTGGGTGCCCCAGCTCCGGCCCCCGTCGCCGCGGAGCTCGTTCAGCTTGGCCGCCTGCTCCTCCCGCTTGCGCTCCAGCAGCTTGGACTGCAGGACTGCCATGGCGGTGGCCTTGTTCTGGATCTGGCTGCGCTCGTTCTGGCAGGACACCACGATGCCGGTCGGCAGGTGGGTGATCCGGACCGCCGAGTCGGTGGTGTTCACCCCCTGGCCGCCGGGCCCGCTGGAGCGGAACACGTCAATCCGCATCTCGTCCTCGGGGATGTCGATGTGATCGACCTGCTGGACCACGGGGAGAACGTCCACCATGGCAAACGAGGTCTGGCGGCGGCCCTGGTTGTCGTACTTGGAGATGCGGACCATCCGGTGCGTGCCGTGCTCGCCGCGCAGCGTGCCGTAGGCGTAGGGCGCCTTGATGGCGAACGTCGTCGACTTGATCCCGGCCTCTTCGGCGTAGGAGGTGTCGTAGACCTCCGTGGGGTAGCCGTGCCGCTCGGCCCATCGGAGGTAGATCCGCTGCAGTCCCTCGGTCCAGTCGGCGGCGTCCGCTCCCCCGGCTCCCGCGTTGATGCTGATCAGCGCCTCGCGCGCGTCATATTCGCCACTGAGCAAGGTCCGGATCTCAAGCTGGTCGATCTCCTTGCGCAGGGCCGCGAGCTCGCGCGCAGCCTCCTCGCGGGTCGGCTCGTCGTGCTCTGCCTCAGCCAGTTCGAACCCGGCCGCCACGTCGTCGAGCCGGCTGTGCAGGCCTTCTAGCCTGGTCAGCTCGCTGTCGAGGTAGGACAGCCTGCGGGTGACTTCCTGAGCCTTTTCCGGGTCCTCCCACAGGCCGGGATCGGCCGACCGCTCGCGCAGGCTTTCGGCCTCGTTCCGCATGGCGTTCGGATCGAGGACAGCCTCCACGCTGGCGAGTGTCGCAATCAGCTCGCCAAGCTCGCTCGCAGGGTCGGTTGCCATGCCTGCAGCCTAGCCGAGCCGGCGAGCCGGCCGATTCCAACCGCTGACTGAAGGACCAGCCAGCCCTCAGGTCGGCAGCGTGCTCGTGGTCACGAGTGTCCGGACGGCCCGGACTGCCACCGACAGGGTCGCCACGGTGAACGCGTTGCTCTCCCAGATCTCGGTCAGCGTCTGCGTGGCGCGCCGGACGGCGGAGTCGTTGCGCTGCACCCAGGCGGCCAGCCGCTGCTCCGGGCTGCCGGGGCCGGTGACCGTCAGCACGTCCCTGGCCAGCGACGCGTGCGCGGTATACAGGTCATCCCTGATCGCACCGCGGGCCATGGTGTTCCACCGGTCATCCCGCGGCAGCGCGGTGATCATGTCTCGCAGCCGGGCGATCTGCAGCCGGTCGGCCAGGTCGAAGTAGACCTCGGCGGTCTCCTCGACCGACCGGCCGGTGCCGCGCGCGATATCGACGATGTCGAAGGCCGAGTAGGCAGGCACCATCGCGGCGATCCGGCTGGCCAGCACTTCCGGTACGCCGCGGGCCACGTAGACCTCGCGGCGCTCGGAGAATCCGGCCAGATCCCGCCCCGCGAGCATGCTCGGCAGGCTGGCGCCCACCGTCAGCACCCCCTCCGCGAAGAAATCGACCGTGGCCTGGACGTCGAACGGCGGCCGGCGGAAGCTCAGCAGCCACCGCGCGGTCCGTTCGGTCAGCTTGCGGCCCTCCAGCAGGGCCAGGGTCTGCACCCCGGTGTCCACCTGGCCGTCGAGTCCTTCGACCTGGGCCCAGAAGCCCGGCATGTCAAAGACGGCGCGACTGACCAGCCAGGCCGCGGTGATCTCAGGCACCGAGGCCCCGGTCTCCTCGTTCAGCCGGAAGGCGAAGGTGACACCCGACCGGTCGATCATGTCGTTGACGACCGAGGTGGTGATGATCTCGCGGTGCAGCCGGTGCGAGCTCATGCCGCCCGCGTACTTCTGCCGCAGCGGCGTCGGGAAGTAGTCGACCAGCACCCGGTGCAGATACGGATCATCCGGCAGCGCCGAGGCCAGCACCTGCTGGGCAGTGTCGATCTTGGTCTGCGCCAGCAGTACCGAGAACTCGGGAATGACCAGCCCGGTACCCGCCGACCTGCGCTCGGCAATCTCGCGGTCATTCGGCAGCACGTCGAGCCGCCGCCGGATCTTCCCGTCCCGCTCCAGCCTCCGGATGTACCGGGCGTGCACGTGCAGCATCTGCGCGGACTGAGCCCAGGATGCCGCCAGCGCGCGGATCTGGTGGTAGTTGTCCTTCAGCACCTGCTCGGCGACCTCGTCGGTCATCTGCTGCAGCAGCTCGTTCCTGCCGCGCTCCGTCAGGTTTCCGGCGCGTACCTCGCGATCCAGCAGGATCTTGATGTTCACCTCGTGGTCGGAGGTGTCCACTCCGGCCGAGTTGTCGATGAAATCGGTGCAGACCAGCCCGCCCGCCAGCGCGTACTCGATCCGGGCCTCCTGGGTGAGGCCCAGGTTGCCGCCCTCGCCCACCACCTTGGCCCGTAGCGCGGCCGCATCGACCCGGACCGCGTCGTTCGACCGGTCACCGACGTCGGCGTTGGACTGGTTCGAGGCCTTGACGTAAGTGCCGATCCCGCCATTCCACAACAGGTCGACGGGGGCAGCCAGGATCGCCGAGATCAGCTCATCCGGGGCCAGCGCGATCTGGCTGGATCCAAGGTCGAGCGCGGCGCGCACCTGCGGCGACAGCTGGATCGACTTCGCTGACCGAGGCCAGATGCCACCGCCCGCCGAGATCAGCGCCGGGTTGTAATCAGCCCATGACGACCGGGGCAGCTCGAACAGCCGCTTCCGCTCAGCGAAGCTCACAGCCGGATCCGGGTCGGGATCCACGAACACATGCCGGTGGTCGAACGCGGCGACCAGCTTGATGTGCCGGGAGAGCAGCATCCCGTTCCCGAACACGTCACCGGACATGTCGCCGATGCCGACCACGGTGAAGTCGTCAGCATCGACATCCACGCCGCGAGTGCGGAAGTGGAACTTCACCGACTCCCAGGCACCGCGGGCGGTGATGCCCATCTTCTTGTGGTCGTAGCCCTCCGAGCCGCCAGAGGCGAACGCGTCGCCCAGCCAGAACCCGCGGCTGAGCGCAATCTCGTTCGCGGTGTCGGAGAACGTGGCGGTGCCCTTATCCGCAGCGACCACCAGGTACGGGTCATCGTCGTCGTGCCGCACCACGTTCGTGGGCGGCACCACCTGGCCCGCTTCCAGGTTGTCGGTCACGTCCAGCATGGCCGAGATGAACATCCGGTAGCAGGCCAGCACCTCGCCCTGGTAGGCCTCGCGGTCGGCCGGATCGGGCAGCTGCTTGCAGACGAAGCCGCCCTTGGCGCCGGACGGCACGATGACCGAGTTCTTGACCTCCTGCGCCTTGGCCAGGCCCAGGATCTCGGTCCGGAAGTCCTCCCGCCGGTCCGACCAGCGCAGGCCGCCGCGCGCGACGCTGGCGAACCGCAGGTGCACGCCCTCGAACCGGGGCGAGTAGACGAACATCTCGAACCGCGGGCGCGGCGCCGGCAGGTCGGGCACCGCCGATGCGTTCAGCTTGAACACCAGATAGGGAACGTCGGCTGCGGCGCTGCTGAAGTAGTTCGTCCGCAGCGTCGCGGTGATCAGGCCCAGGTAGGACCGCAGGATCCGGTCCTCGTCGAGGCTGGCGACGCTGTCAAGGGCTCCGGTGATCTCCTCGGCGATGGCCTCGCTCCGCTCGGCCTCGCCTGCCTCCTTCGCCGGATCGAACCGCGACTCGAACAGCGTGACCAGCAGCCGGGCGATGTGCGGGTTGGTGCGCAGCACGTCCTCGATGTAGTCCTGGCTGAAAGTGGCCTTGGCCTGCCGCAGGTACTTGGCGTAGGCGCGCAGCACCACGACCTGACGCCAGGTGAGCTGGGCATCCAGCACCAGCGCGTTGAAGCCGTCGTTTTCGATCTCGCCGTCCCATAGCGCCAGGAGCGCATCCTCGATCTGCTCCCTGATCCGCTGGTTGGAGATCAGGTCGCCCTGCTGGGTTTCGGCGCTGCTGTCTAGCATCGGCTGGCGACGCAGGCCGAAGTCGTAGATCCAGAACGGCTGCGCAGCCGGAAACTCGTACGGGTGCTCGTCCACCACGTCGACGCCCATGTGCTGCAGCCGCGGCAGCACGTCGGTCAGCGTGATCGGGCCGCCGGTACGGTAGATCGTCAGCCGCCACACCCGCTTGACGCTCGCTGGCACGTCGTCGTCCGGCTCGATCGGCACGCCGCCGACATAGTTCTCCGACTCCCACAGCTCGAAGTCGACGTCACGGCCGGAGCGGCGCAGCTCCAGGATCCTGGCGAAGTCGGTGATGGCCGCCGAAGCGGGCACGTCCGTCTTGTAGGTGGCCGGGATCATGTCGCCGATCTGGGTCAGCAGCTCCCTGGCCCGCTGCGCGCCGAGCGCGGTCGCAGCCTCGTCGGCCAGGTCATCGTCCCAGGACCGGACTGCGGCGGCGACCGCCCGCTCGAGGGCGACCGGATCGGCATCGGGGAGGTGGCGGCCGCGCTCCGCCCGGACCACGAGGTGCAGCGTGGCTATCGGCGACTCGCCCACCTGCACGCTGTAGTCGACGTGCCGGGCGCCGAACGCCCGCTGCAGGATCTGCTGAGCCCGCAGCCTGACCTGGGTGGTGTACCGGTCCCGCGGCAGGTACACCAGGCAGGAGACGTACCGGTTGTAGATGTCCTTGCGCAGGAACAGCCGGGTCTGGCGCCGCTCCCGCAGCACGTGCACGCCGGCGGTGATCGCGGCGAGGTCGACGACCGAGCTCATGAACAGCTCTTCGCGCGGATAGAAGTCGAGCACCTCGGCGACGTCCTTGCCGTCGTGGCTGTCGGCGGCCATCCCCGAGAACGCCAGCACCTCGGCCAGCTTGCGGCGCAGCACCGGGATTGTCCTGATGCTGTCGGCGAACGCTGCGTGGGTGTACAGCCCGAGGAACCGGTACTCGCCGACCACGGTCCCGTCGGGCGCCAGCCGCTTCACCGCCACGTAATCCAGGTAGCTGGGCCGGTGCACCGTCGACCGCGAGTTCGCCTTGGTCGCGATCAGCCGCTGGGGCTCCAGCGCCCGCGCCTTCACCGCATCCGGCAGGGTGGCGAACGAGCCTTGCCCGATGCGGTCGTGCCGCAGGATGCCGAGCCCGGTGCCAGGCACGGCGGTGAGGGCCATGGCGGCCGGGCCGGTCACCAGGTCGTACTCCCGGTATCCAAGGAAGGTGAAGTGCCCGTCGGCCAGCCAGCGCAGCAGCTCGGCGATCTCGGCCGGGGAGTCGGCCGAGCCGCCCCCGTCGCCTTCCGGGGCAAGCACATCGTCGGCCAGCGAGAGGGCCCTGGCCCGCATTCGCGGGTAGTCCTCGACCGCGACCCGTACGTCGGCCAGCACCCGCCGCAGGTCGGCGGCGAGCGCGTCGGACTCACCGTCGGCGAGCGGCGGAATCTCGATGTGCGTCCAGGACTCAACCAGCTCGTCGTGACCGGACCGGCCATCAACCTCGGCCGTCACACGGCCCACGACCTCGCGCAGCGCGCCGGTCACGTCCCGCCGGACCCGCAGCTGGGGGTGCACGACCAGCCGGGCCGACAGTCCGTGGTTGGCCAGCTCCATGGTGATCGAGTCGACCAGGAACGGCATGTCGTCGGTGACGATGTCGATGACTTCGGAACTCGCGTCAAGTGCCGCGCCGTCGCCGGGTCGGACCTCCACCAGGGCCCGCCCTTGCGGCCGGTCGGCGGCCATACTCGCATGCGCCAGCGCGACGGCCGCGACCCGGTCCGCGCCGGCCGCGCCCAGTTCGGCAACCTCGACGTGCCGGTAGTAAGCGTGAAGGTAGTTCGCCACATCGCCGACCCCTGACACCGGCTCGGCCATCACGGCCGCCTTCGCCAGCAGGTCCTGCTTGCTCTCCGACATGACTTCCACTCCCTTAGCGCGGCGGCGTTGCCACTACAGCGAATCCCGAAGTTCCCACAGCAGCGGGTAATAACGTATGGGCACCCGCCGGTTCAGGTACGGCGCGCCGGTCGAGCCGCCCGTCCCTGACTTCGTGCCGATCTGCCGTTCCACCATCTGGACGTGCCGGGCGCGCCACAGTCCGGCGAGCTCGTCGTGGGTGAGCAGGTCTTCGGCAAGCTCCCACAGATCGTCATGGTGCGGCCGGTCTCGCGCCACGCTGACCAGCGAGGCGACGATCTCCTTGTCGGTGCCCACCGCCAGGCCCCTGAAGGCGAGCAGGTCAACGTAGGCATCCCAGAGGGACGGCTCGGCCAGCCGGAGCGCGAGCCGGTCATTCTCGTCCGTCGTCAGCGAGCGGAACCGGGCAAGGAAGCCAGGGTCCTTCGCGCCCGAGAGGAACTCAAGCTCACGGAACTGCACCGACTGGAAGCCGCTGGCCGGGGCCAGCGCCGCCCGGAACTCGAGGAAGTCCTGCGGGGTCATGGTCTCCAGGACGTCGATCTGGGCGACCAGCAGGCGCTCGATCACGTGGACGCGGTGCAGCAGATGCCGGGCCAGCCAGGTCGGCCTGCTGCCGCCGGCATCAGGCCCGCTGCCGGCATCCCGGCTACGACTGGCCAGCATCGCGTCCCTGACGGCGGTCAGCTCGTGCAGCAGCTGCTTGAACCATAGCTCGTAGGCCTGGTGCACGATGATGAACAGCAGCTCGTCGTGAACCGGCGGGCTGACCTCCGGCACCTGCTGGGCCAGTAGCTGCGGCAGCCGCAGGTAGCTGCCATAGGTCAGCAGGCCGCCTTCCTCGCCGAAGCTGCGCCCCGTGCTGCTGGCTGACGGCGTGCCTGCGGCCGCCCCGGCGCCGCCGGCCGGCGCCCCGCCGTCGCCGCTCATGCCGTTCCCCGCGGCGCGAAGTACGCGAGCACGTCCGGGTTGGCCAGCGCGTCCGGGTCGGCGGCATCAGCGACGGGCGTGCCCAGCAGGATCTTGCGGACCGGGACTTCCAGCTTCTTTCCGGACAGCGTCCGCGGGATGCCGGGTACCTCGTTGATCTCGTCGGGCACATGCCGGGGCGACAGTTCTGCCCGCAACAGCGACCGGATCTTCGTGGTCAGAGCGTCGTCGACGACGCGGCCTGGCGCTGGCACGACGTACAAGATCAGCCGCCCCTCCTGGCCAAGCTGGCCCGTGTCGACGACCAGGGCGTCGGCGACCTCGGGCAGCCGCTCGACCACTCGGTAGAACTCGCTGGTCCCCATCCTGACGCCGCCGCGGTTCAAGGTGGCGTCGGACCGGCCGTAGATCACGCAGCCGCCGTCGGGCAGGATCATGATCCAGTCGCCGTGCCGCCACACGCCCGGGTAGTCGGCAAAGTAGCTGGCCCGGTAGCGCTCGCCGCCGGGGTCGTTCCAGAACCCGACCGGCATCGACGGCATCGGCTGGGTGATGACGAGCTCGCCGACCTCGCCGATGACCGGATGCCCGGCCGAGTCGAACGACTCGACCCGCGCCCCCAGGCACGGCCCGGAGATGATGCCTGCGCGCACCGGCAGGATCGGTGCGGGCCCGACGAAGCCGGTGCACATGTCCGTGCCGCCCGAGAACGAGCCGAGGATCAGCCCGGACGGCCTCGTTCCCAGCTCCTGGTACACCCAGCGGAAGCCCTCCGGCGGGAGCGGGGACCCTGTCGAACCCACGCCTTTCAGCGCCGACAGGTCATGCTCCGCGGCCGGGTGGAGGCCCGCCTTCATGCAGGTCAGCAGGTACGCCGCCCCCGTGCCCGCGTAACTGACGCCAGCCTCGGCCACCAGCCGCCACAGCGCGCCAGTGTCCGGGTGCACGGCGCTGCCGTCATACAGCACCACGGCGGCGCCGGCCAGCAGCCCGCCGATCAGGTAGTTCCACATCATCCAGCCGGTCGTGGTGTACCAGAAGAATGTGTCCGCGCTGGTCAGATCCTGGTGCAGGGCCAGCGCCTTGAGGTGCTCAAGCACGATCCCGCCGTGACTGTGCACGATCGGCTTGGGCAGCCCGGTCGTGCCGGAGGAGTACAGCACCCACAGCGGGTGCGCGAACGGGACCTCGGCGAACTCCAGCGCCGGCGCCTCGCCGCCTGCGGGGCCGAACTGATCCCAGTCCAGAACGGGAACGGCGGCATCCAGCGTGGCGGCCTCCCCGCCTGTGCCCAGATAGTCGACCAGCACGAGGGCCTTCAGGCCCGGCAGCTCCGCCGCAATCGCGGCCAGCTCGGCGCGGCGGTCGAACCGCTTCCCGCCGTAGGCGTAACCGTTGACGCCGAGCAGCACGCGCGGCGAGATCTGGGCGAAGCGGTCGATCACGCTGTGCGCGCCGAAGTCCGGCGAGCACGACGTCCAGATCGCGCCGAGGCTCGCCGTCGCCAGCATCGCGATCAGGGCCTCGGGCGAATTCGGCAGGTAGGCCGCCACCCGGTCACCGAGCCCGACGCCGAGGCGCTGCAGCCCGGCCCGCACCGACGCCACCCGGCTAGCCAGCTCGCCGTAGCTGATCCGCCCGTCGCGGCCAGCCTCCGAGCTGTAGATCACCGCCGTGCGGGCCGGATCGGCACCAGCCCGGTGCAGCGCGTTGCGCGCGTAATTGAGCGTGCTGCCGGCGAACCAGCTGACCTCCGGCATCTGCCCGGTCAGCAGGGGTCCGGAGCCGCGGGCGCCAAGAACGCCGAAGAAGTCCCAGATCGTTGACCAGAATGCGGCTGGCTCGTCGACCGACCACTGCCACAGGTCACGGTAGGAGGGAATGCCGCCGGTAGCTCCGATAGCCGGGCCGCCGTGGCTGGCGAGCCAGCGGGCGTAGCGCGCGATCTCGGTACGTTCGGCCGACTCCGCCGTAGGCTCCCAGAGCGTGTCGCCGTAATCACGCCCGGCAGTTGGCGTCAGGTCGTCACCCACGCCCTACGCCCCCCAAACACGTTGGCAAGCCCCGTCGTCGTTGACTGGACTGTTATATACCAGTATGCGGGGTCCACGGACCCGGGCAGCCAGTCGGCCGCGTCCTCCGCAGGCAACCAAAACAGCATCCGCCTCCATTCACCCAGTGTGACTATGCCACGCAGATCGGGCGGGCCCCAGTGAGTGGGAACCTCGACGAAGAATTCACCCACTTTGTGACCGCGCGCATGGGGTCATTGCGGCGCATGGCGTATCTGCTGTGCCAGGACTGGCAGCGAGCCGATGATCTCGTCCAGGCCACGATCACGCGGCTGTACGTGCGCTGGGATCGCGTCCGCAGGATGGAGCACGCCGACGCCTACGCCAGGACCATCCTGGTGCGCGAGTACCTGAGCGACCAGCGGTCCGGCTGGGCCCGGCGAGTGAGCCTGGACGTTGCGGTGCCTGACACGGCCAGCCGGGCGCCCGACACCGAGGCCATGCTCGACATGCGAGCCGCGCTGGCCGGCCTGCCTCCCCGGCAGCGGGCCACCCTGGTGCTCCGGTTCTACTGCGACCTGAACGTGGACCAGACAGCTGAGCTGCTCGGCTGCTCGGCCGGGACGGTCAAGAGCCAGACGGCCAAGGGCATCCACGCACTCCGCGGCCGGCTCGGTCCTGGCCGGGAGTACGGCGCGCTCCGGTCCCGGCCGGAAGCCATCGATGACAACACCCAGTGCGCCGCCCGTGAGGTGACTGATCATGCATGACCTGTCTGCGGACGAGCCTGCCGTGCGCGACCTGCTGGACCTGGTCGCGACCGACCAGGCGCCGCCCAGCCGGATCGACCTTGATCTCGCGCGGCGGCGAGGCCGCCGCCTGCGCCGGCTGCGCCGGGTGTACTTGCCGGCTGCGGCGCCCGTCGCCGCCGCCGCGGCCGTAACGCTGATCGCCGCCCTGACGGCCGGCCTGTCCGGCTCGCACGCGCCGGCGAAACACCCGGCGAGCGGCCACCGGCGCACCGCGCCGATCGCCTCGCCGCACCGGTTCAGCCTGCTCAGGCCGTACGCCAGCTTTGGTTGGCTGCCGGCCGGCTTCCAGCTGGGCGATCAGTACGACCAGAGCACCGCGGAGACCGACGTGACGGCGAGCGCACCGCTGTCCGACGGCCGCGCCTTGATGCTCGTGGTCGATGCCGCCGACCAGTGCCGGCTCGCGGGTCCCGAATCCCTGACCTACCTGCAGGTGAGGTACCGGTTCCCGCACACGCTGAGCTGCGGCCAGCCGCTGACCGGCAGAGCACCTGACGTCAACGGCAGGACTGCCTACTGGAGCCTGCACGGCAGCCTGGTCTGGGAGTACGGCGTGAATGCCTGGGCGATTCTGACCCCGATGGCCAACGGGGCAATCTGCGTGCACTGTGCCGCCTATCCACGTCTCAACGGCTGGTCCTACGTGCTGCCGAAGAACGGCCATCCTGCCGTCCGCCAGTCGGCCGTAGCCAGACGGCTGCTGGTCAAGATCGCGTCCGCGGTCCGGCTCGGGATCAGGCCCGCGGTCTACTACGGGTTCACGCTCGGCGGCCTCCCCGCGAGCTGGGAGCCATTCCGGGGCGACAGCCTGAGCAGTTTCACCGTCATCGACGGAAAGCTGGTCAACGAAGGCTGGTCGGCCGGCCCCGCGGTGGACCCGACCGCGCTCGGCGTATCGGTCTGGCCGGCCAGCACTAGTGCCTATTCGTGCAAGGTCTACCCGGGCCAGACCAGCTACGTGACGGTCGACGGCACCTCGATGCTCCTGCGGACCATCGACCAGCCAGGCAAGCACGTGCAGTACCTGTGCGCGCGGAACTTCCGTGGCCTGGAAGTGCTCATCAGCCTGGACCTCAAAGTTCCGGGCACTGATGATCGCCGGTTGCCCGGTGCCGCGCAGGTTGGCGGTGTGTCCGCGGTCCTCCGGCACCTGCAGCTATTCGGACCCGACGTGGCCGACTGGCCGGCGCAGCAGCCGTAAGCTGCGCGAGCTACCGGTCGGCTGGCACCATCGTGAGCCGGTCGATGGCCGCGATCACCTGATTGGTGTCGGACAGGTCAGTGAGGACCAGATCGGCGCCGGCGTCGCGCAGTTCGGGACCTGTGGCCCGGCCAGTCGCCACCGCGATACACCGCGCGCCACCGATGGCAGCCGCTTCGACGTCGCGCACGGCGTCCGCAATGTACACGGCCGACTGATCGCTGACAGGAGCCCCGTACTTTTCCGCGGCCTGGCTCTTCACCAGCAGCAGCAATGAGCCGCGCGGGTAGGCGTCGGACCCGTAGCCGCCGACCTCGAGGTCAAAGAACCGGTCAAGGCCGAACGCACGCAGCTTCGCGGCCGCGTTTGGCCTGATGGTGCCGGTCAGGACAGTCTGCACGACGCCCGGCAGGCTGGCAGCGGCCGTGACCGCATCCAGGGCGCCGGGCAGCAGCCGCCCCTGCTGCAGTAGCTCGTCCTGGCGCAGCGCGAAGGCCGCCTCGAGCTCCCAGCAGTACCGGGCCAGCAGCTCGGCATCCGCCACCTCGTCCTCACCGGTCGGCACGTCGTTCAGGTACAGCGACTCGAAGAAGATCTCGGTGTCGCTGCGGCCCGCTAGCTGTGGCAGGGCCGCCAGCGAGCGGCCAGTCACCCGGCGGAAGGCGTCAGCGTACGCATCACGAGATACCCTGCCCACGTCCAGCAGGGTGAGATCGATGTTCCAGAGGACCAGACGGTCCATGGCACACCTCCGGCGCGGAACAAGCGGTAGCGCACACAGTACGCAGCGCAGCTACTCCCCATGCTCGCAGCTAACCGCGAAGCTGGTTAGCGTGCTCGTTGCGAGCGTACCCGCCGGACCGGACAACTGGCGCAATCCACGCAACATTGATGTGAGTCCGCTGAAGCCGTATGCGGTGAGCCGCTCACCGCCAGTCCGGCAGCCAGAGCTTCACCGGCTCCTTGCGGCGCTGATCCACCAGCGCACCGGGCAGACCTTGAGGCCGGTCCGCCGGGGCGGGCAAGCTGTCGGCGGGCGGGGACGGGCGGGCAGCTCCCTGCTTGACGACCGTCCGGTCAGCGGCTCCCTCGCTGCCCCGGTCCGGCCCGGCGGCCGCGTGATCGGCCGGGGTCGGCTCGGTCTCCGAGACAGCTTGCTGGTACGCCTGGCGAACCTTGGCGACCTCAGCGTCGGGATTCTGGAACCAGCTGGTAGACCACAACCGGTGGTAGCGCCAGCCGAGGCGTTGCAGGTGCTCGCCTCGCAGCCGGTCTCGGTCCCGGACACTGCCCGACTGGCGATAGGACGCGCCGTCGGCCTCGATGGCCAGCACCATCCGCCCTGGATCGCTCGGGTGGGTGGCGGCGAAGTCAACCCGGTAGCCGCCGACTCCGTACTGCGGCACGACCTCGATGCCGGCTGCAGCCAGCCGACTCCGAACGTCGGCCTCGAACGAGTCCAGCTCGCCATTGCCCGATGCTTCCGGAGCGGACCCGCCTGAGCTGGCGTAATCCAGGTAATCGGCGAGCAGCCTGGCGCCCGCCTTCGTCACGCGCTCAGGGTCGACATCGTGACTGGAAAACGAGCTCACGAGCGTGAGCCGGTGCTTCGCCCGGGTGGCAGCCACATTCAGCCTGCGCTCGCCGCCGTCTCGCAGCAACGGGCCCCACTGGTAGCGCATCCGGCCGTCATGGTGCTTGCCGTAGCCGATCGACAGGATGATGGCATCCCGCTCGTCGCCTTGGACTCGTTCCAGGTTCTTCACGAAGAAGGGCTCTGGCACGTCGTCCGGGAAGAACCCCTCCAGGTCCGAGTACTCGCTACCGTCGACGTCAGCCATCTCCGCGAGCGCCAGCCGGAGCGCCGCATCGATCCGCTCGGCGTGCTTGATGCCGAGCGCGATGACGCCGAGCGACTCCGCCGGGTGCTCCCGCGCGTGTTCGAGAATGAGCTCGACGACCTTGCTGACCTCGGCGTCGACCGACGTCTCCTGGCCCGAACCGGGACCCTGAGCGACCACTACGTGGCGGAGGCACTCGCCGGTGAAGACCCCTGGGAAGGTTGTCAGCGCGCCGCCGTAGATCCGCGTGTTGGAGAAGGCCACCAGCCGCTCATCGCGGCTGCGATAGTGCCACGCCAGCGGCGCCGTGGGCAGCAGCGGCCTCAGTGCGTCCAGCACGGACTCAAAGCCAGCCCCGAAAGACACCAAACTGTCGCTGCCCTCGTCGCCCTCGTCCTCGTCCGGAGCGTCGCCCACCTGACGGAAGAAGTTGGTCGGCGGCAGCTGGCGGTCATCGCCGGCCACGACGATCTGATGGCCTCGCATGATCGACGGAATCGCATCGGCGGGCACCACCTGGCTTGCCTCGTCGAAGATCACTACGTCGAAGAGCCTGGCCACCGGCAGCACCTGGCTCACCATCAGTGGTGACATCGCCCAGCATGGCTTAATCGCGAAGAGCACGTCACTGGTCTGGTCAAGCAGCCGCCGCAGCGGGACGTGGCCGCGTCGTAGTGCAGCCTGCTTGCGGATGACCCGGGCCTGGAGCGGGTGCCGGTCGCACGCCTCGAGCAGTGCCTCCGCCCAGGCCCGCCGCACCCGCGCCCGGTTAGCCCGCAGGTGCTGGACGTCGTGCACTCGGAAGTCGTCCGCGATCTCATCAAGCGCATCGCCCTGGTTGGCGGCGTAACGCGCATCGAGCACCCGCATCTGGTCCAGTATTGCGCTGTACCAGGCATGATCGAACGCTGCGGCAGCCAGGTCGGGTGCAGCTTCGCGGCGAGCCAGCTCGTCAAGCAGCTGGCCGAGGGACTTCTCACCGAACCTGCTGGCCAGCTCATAAAGCCGAGGCAGGTTCCAGGCGGTGTCCTGGTCGGCGGCTAGATCGGCTGCGAATGGCAGCGGATCGGCCGGCAAGGTAATGACCGCGCGCAACGCGGCGAGCTGAGCCTCGCAGTCTGCCCACAAGCCCATTAGCTCGTCCATGCGCGATGGCACTCGCGGCAGGCCGTTGTCGGTGCGCAGGTCGTGCCACAGGCTGAGCTGATGTGCCACCTCATCCAGCACCGATGACAACTGCTCGTCCGACAGCTCAGCACTCTGCGGGCCGGCCAGAGCGCGTGCCTCCTTGCGCAGCGCGCGGCGCTCGCGGAAGCCAAGCCCGACGCCGTCCCCGGTGGCCGTTGCCAGCCTGGCCGGATCGGCCTGGTAAATCTCGGACCCAAACATGGCAGCCGTGGCCTGAGTGCCGGCGAACAGGCGCATCGTCGTGGTGACGTCGGGATAAGCCGTTGCTGGCCGCAGCCCGACCTCCAGGCACGCGCGCTGGACGCGGTCGATGAGCATCGGCAGGCCGCGGCTGCTCAGCCGGCTGGCAAGCTCGGTCGCCTGCCGGGCATCCTCGGCCGATCGCAGCGTCGCTCCGAACCACGGCGTGCTTCCTGGCCGCAGCCCGAAGCCGCCGAGGTGGGCGAACTCGCGAAGCTCGTCCCTGATCTCGTCCGCTTGTTCCCTGCCGATCCGCTCGGGGTTGTCGAGACGGATCTGCATGCGTGCACTGGCGGGCACGCCAAGCAGCGCGGACTGAACCTGATAAGGGCTCAGTCCCCACGGCTGATGCGGCTGGTGCAGGGCGGACACGTGGCGGCTTAGCCGCCGGTGCCGGTCGGTGAGCCGCCGGTGCAGGTCGCCGATCTCAGGCTCGGGTGTCTGCTGTGCCTCATCCATGGCATCGCCGAGCTCACGGGCAATGCGCAACCGGTCCTTCGCCCCCTCGTGGATGTCCAGCACTACCTCGCCGAGGTTGGCCATCTTCAGCCTGGACAGCACGGCATCGATGGCAGCGCGCTTCTCGGCGACGAATAGCACCTTCCTGCCCTTGGCTACCAGGGCGGCGATCATGTTGGCGATCGTCTGGCTCTTGCCAGTGCCCGGCGGTCCGTGGATCACGAGACTGCGTCCGGCCAGCACCGTGTTAATCGCGTTGCGCTGCGAGGAATCGGCGTCCAGCACGGAGTAGTCCTGCTCGGGCGATTCCGGCGCCGGCTCGAGGCCAGGGTCGGCGCCCAATAGCTCCTGGGCGAGCGGGTCGCCCGCGATGGCGGCGACAACATCGCTCTCGGCAAGCAGCTCACCGGCCGCTTGGAGGTCTTGCACCATTGGCAGCTTCGCGTAGGTGAACGTGCCGATGACGAGCCGGTTGGTGATCTCGAAGCCAGGAACCTCGGCGGCGTCGGCCGCGCTGGTCAGCAGCTCACTGATCCGGTCGGGCTCTCCGCCCGCCAGGTCCTCCGTCGCTGCGCCGAAGACGGCGGCGAGCTTGTGCAGCAGGACCGGGTTGACTTCGTAATCCTCGTCCAGAATCAGATCGAAGTCGTCGTGCCGGGCTCTCGTCGGCGTGATCGTCAGGCCGCGCAGCAGCACCGGGGCAGCGGGCTCCAGGAACAGCTCGTCCCACCGGGCCAGGCCCGTAGCCAGGTAGCCCACTCGGATGCCGCGTTCCTCCTCGAGCTCGCGCGCCTTCCGATATATGGCCTGGGCTCGCCTGATGGCATCCACACGTGCGTCCACGTCGTGAAAGAGCCGCGTGATCCGGCCCGAGGCGGTGCGCAGGAACTTGTCGACCGCCACCGGGTCCGCCGCAGCGAGGTCGAGAGTGCCGGCCCGGCGATCCTTGAAATACAGCAGCGTGTTCCGGCCGCCCAGGTCGGTCAGCGCATCGATCCAGCCTGCCTGCGCCGCTGCGACGAGGGCGGCACGCCGGGCATCGCGAGCGCTGTCAGGCTGATCGTCGGACGGCTCGCTCACCGCCTGGCTGTCACCATCATCTGGCCGCGAAGCGACGGCGTACTCGGTCATGTGTGTCCTCCGGCGCGCTCAACCCAGAAGCGGACCGTAAGCTGCCCTCGGTTCAGCCAGATATGCGCTCGACCTTGCACCCGTTCCGTGCGTTATAAGTCGGCGCTGCTCACCTAGCCCATGTGCGGGTAGCGATAGTCGACCGGCGGTGCGAACACCTCTTTGATGGCCCGCGTGTTGACCCAGCGGATCAGGTTGAAGATCGAACCGGCCTTGTCGTTGGTGCCGCTCGCCCTGGCTCCGCCGAACGGCTGCTGTCCGACGACCGCTCCGGTGGGCTTGTCGTTGATGTAGAAGTTGCCGGCCGAGAATCGCAGCGCCTCGGTGGCGTGCGCGATCGCGGCCCGGTCCTGGGCGATGATCGAGCCGGTCAGCGCGTACGGCGCGACATCGGCGGCCTGGTTCACCACGGCCTCGTAGTCGGCATCCTCGAACACGTGCACGCCGAGAATCGGGCCGAAGTACTCGCGGGTGAAGATCTCGTCCATCGGGTCGCTTGAGGCCAGCACGGTCGGCTGCACGAAATAGCCCTCGGAGTCATCTGTGGTCCCGCCGGTCAGTACTGAGATTGACGCCCGGTCCCTGGCTCTGGCGAGCGCGTCCGCGAGCCGGCCGAATGCCCGGTTGTCGATCACTGCGCCCATGAACAACGACAGGTCGGCGGACACATCGCCCATGGTCAGCGCCTCGGTCGTGCCGATCAGATCGTCCTTCATCTTGGTCCAGACGCTGCGGGGCACGTACGCCCGTGACGCTGCGGAGCACTTCTGGCCCTGGTACTCGAACGCGCCTCGCACCAGCGCGGTGAGCAGCACGTCTGGGTCAGCCGACGAGTGCGCGATGACGAAGTCCTTGCCCCCGGTCTCGCCGACTAGCCGGGGGTATCCGCGATAGCCGGCGATGTTCTCGCCGACCGTCCGCCAGAGGTGCTGGAATGTCCCGGTTGACCCGGTGAAGTGCACCCCGGCGAGTTCGGCGTGCGGCAGCGCGACGCTGGACACCGCACTGCCGTCGCCGGTCACCATGTTGATCACGCCCGGCGGGAGGCCGGCGGCCTCGAGCAGGCGCATCAGGAAGTGCGCGGACAACTGCTGGGTGGGTGACGGCTTCCAGATCACCACATTGCCCATCAAGGCCGGTGCCGTCGGCAGGTTCGCGGCAATCGAGGTGAAGTTGAACGGCGTGATCGCCAGCACAAAACCCTCGAGCGGCCGGTATTCAAGGCGGTTCCAGGAACCGGGAGCACTGGCCGGCTGCTCAGCCAGCAGTCGCCGGGCGTAATGGGCGTTGTAGCGCCAGAAGTCGATGAGCTCGCAGGCGGCGTCGATCTCGGCCTGGTAGGCGGACTTGGACTGGCCGAGCACGGTCGCCGCGTTGATCGTCTGCCGCCATGGGCCCGCGAGCAGGTCGGCGGCCTTGAGGAAGATTGCCGCCCGGTCGTCGAACGACAGCGCACGCCAGCCGGGCGCTGCCTGCCGGGCTGCCTCGATGGCGGCCTCGACGTCGGCCGGGGTGGCATTGCGCAGCTGGCCAAGCACGTGACGGTGGTTATGCGGCTCGACGACGTCGATCGGCTCGCCTCCGGCCTGCCGCTGCTGGCCGCCGATGGTCATGGTCAAGTCAGCGCGCTCGCCCGCCAGTTCCTTGATCTTCTGCTCGAGCGCCGTGCGCTCCGGGCTGCCAGGGGCATAACCCTTGATCGGCTCGTTCCCGAAAAAAGGGACATTAGTGACAGCATCCATCGCAGGCTCCCAGCTTCATCCGACGTCTATGGCGGCACCACCCATCGTGCCATGGGCACCCAAATCGGCCCCTTGCTAAGCGGCCGTGCAACGAAGCGGAAAGGAATGGGCAGGACGAGTGTGTGCTGCGTCTTACGCAACGCCTGGCCGCCGCCAAAGGTCCTGCTCGGCTAATTGGCGCGCGCAAGCCGGTTCCGGCCTGGGTGGTTGCCGCCGCAGTCCTGTCCGAAGTACTGCTGATCGGCGGCTGGCTCGTGGCTGGCGCGCTTCAGCCAGCCTCCTACAGCCCAGTGCAGCAGACCATGAGCGATCTCGCCGGCCAGACCGCGACCGACCCGTGGGTGATGACCGCAGCATTGGTCGGGGTCGGCAGCTGCCAGCTCGCGACCGGCATCGGCCTGACCAGAGTTCCGGCGCCGGCCCGCATGTTGCTGCTGCTCGCTGGCCTGTCGACTATCGGCGTCGCAGCGTCACCGGAGGCCGCCACCGGCCCCACACTGGGACACCTGGTCTTCGCCGTGTCATGTGTTGTCACGACATTGGTGTGGCCGGTGTTCGTGGTACCCCGCGAGCCAGGCCAGCCGCAGGTCATGAGCATCTACAGCAACGTAGTTGTGACCGCTGTGTTCGCAGGGCTGTCGGGGTGGCTGCTGATCACCACCCAGGGCGGCGCCGACCTAGGGCTCGTCGAGCGTCTGACCTCATCGGTGCAAGGCCTGTGGCCGCTCATCGTCGCCGTGGTCCTCAGGCGGGCCGAGATGAGCCGGCCGGTCCATCCCAGCCGGCAGCCGTCACCCAGCTGGCAGCCGTCACCCAGCTGGCAGGTGTCACCCAGCTGGCAGGCCTCACCCACCCGGCAGCCAGCTCCCGGCGAGCAGGATTTAGTAACTAACTAGTTGTTTGATAAGCTCGCGGTATGGCATCGCTGACAGGAACTCCGCCCGGCTCCGCGCCGCGCACGAGGAACCCACGGGCCACCAAAGCCAGGCTGGTGGCAGCCGCGACCGAAGAGTTCGCGGCCTTCGGGATCGCAGGCGCGAGAATTGACCGCATCGAGGCGGGCGCGAACGCGAACCGGGCGCTGATCTACTCGTATTTCGGCAGCAAGGACGGACTCTTCGATGCCGTCATGGACGCAGCCGTGGCCCAGGTCCTGGCCGAGGTGCCCTTCACTCCCGGGGATCTGCCCGGATATGCCGGCCGGCTATTCGATTTCCTCGTCGCGAACCCGCACCTGCTGCGTCTTGCCACCTGGCATCGCCTTGAGCGGGTCGGCACCGGCCGTGACACGCCGGGGCTGACTGATTCGCACCGGGTTAACACTGCTGCTCTCGCTGACGAGCAAGCCCGGCATGCGGCGCCGTCCTCGTTCGCGGCTGAGGACCTCTACGTCTTCACCCTCGGCCTGGCCAGCGCCTGGATGCCCGGCCAGTCCCTACGCTCCCGCGGCCGCAGTGGCCGGCGAGCCCGAGCGCCACCGCGCGGCGGTCGTCACCGCCGTCCGGCGCCTGACCAGCCCGCACTAACCCGAGGAGGAACTCGTGACCAGGACCTGGCTCATCACTGGCAGCACCCGCGGATTCGGGCGAGCGCTCGTGACCGCAGCGCTCGGCCGTGCTGACAACGTCGTGGCCACTGCGCGCCGCCCTGAGCAGCTCGATGACGTCGCGCGGGATTATGGCAACCGAGTACGCACCGTGGCTCTCGACGTCACCGACCCGGCGGCGGCTCGGGCGGCCGTGCAGGCAGCCGTCGCGGAGTTCGGATCGCTGGATGTCGTCGTCAACAATGCCGGCTATGCCACCAGCGCACCGATCGAGGAGATGACCGAGGACGACTTCCGGGCGCAGCTCGAGACGAACCTGTTCGGCGTGGTCAACGTCACCAGGGCAGCACTGCCGGTGCTGCACAGGCAGCGCTCGGGCCACATCATCCAGTTCTCCTCGATCGGCGGGCGAGTAGGGGGAACGCCCGGCATGGGCGCCTATCAGACTGCGAAGTTCGCGGTCGAGGGCTTCTCAGAGGTCCTCAATGCGGAGGTGAGGCCACTCGGCATCAAGGTCACGATCATCGAGCCGGGCGGGTTCCGTACCGACTGGGGCGGATCGTCGATGGGCACGGTGCCAATTGGCCCGGACTACGATGCCACCGTCGGGGAGATGAATCGTTACCGCGAGTCCACCGTTGCCACCTGGGCCGGTGACCCGAAGCGCGCAGCGCGGATCATCGTCGAGCTTCCGGACCTTGACGACCCGCCGCTGCGGCTGCTGCTCGGAGCTGGCGCGGTGGAGTCCGCGGCAAACTCATCGCGCGCGCGGGCCGAGGAGGCGGAGCGGTGGTCTGCGGTCAGCAAGTCGGCCGACTTTGGCGCTGCCTCCGTGCCCGTCGCTCCGGCTGCAGCCTGATGGCTGGCAGCCAACGGGACTGGCAGCGGCATCAGCCGCCGAGATCTGCGAGCTCCTGCGTGGCGTACCAGAGCAGTTCGTGGCCGTCCGCGCCGTCGACCACAAACTGGGCATCGCCATCCCCGGCATCCGCGGCCGGCAATGCCGCGATGGCCTCTGCTATCTCAGCGGCAGCGACCGGATCGTCGACGTGCCCCGACGCGACGTCGCGGATCGTGACCGGTCCGCCGACGTGCACGAGCCCCGGCTCATCGAAGTCGGCATCGTTCACCACCCGGGCGGCGGGCACTTCCACGGCGAGTACAACACGTCGCCGCGGCGCGCTCGGGTCGCCGTGCAGCAACCGCAGCGACGCCTTTGCCGCGTGCATCAGCGCCACGTACTCCAGTTCCTCCATGTCACCGCTGGAGTACCACTCACGCATCGCGGGCGTGACGCTGTAGCCGGGCAGCGGACCGGGGCCGATCTTGCCGGTGCGCAGCAGCCCGGCCAGTGCCGGTAGCGTCGAAGGCAGATATATGCGCATGTGAGTGTCCCGCAATGCACGGTCGATATGACCGGCGTGTGCTGACCCGATGTCGTTTTCCTGAGTGTGGCAGGCCGGGGACCGCCAGGTCAGCTAATCGCGCGCTAACTGCCGCGGGATGCGCGGCGCGGCGGCGAGCGCCGCGACCACGATGGCGACGGCCGAGTCGAGCGACTCGTGCTCCCATACCCGGATCACCTGCCAGCCGGACGCGGCCAGCGCGGCGTCAGCGGCCCGGTCGCGCTCCACGTTGCGGGCCAGTTTCGGCTCCCAGTACCAGGTGTTCGCGGCCGGCTGGGTGCCGTGCTGGGGGCAGGCATGCCAGAAGCAGCCGTCCACGAAGATCGCAATACGCCGTGCCGTGAACGCAATGTCCGGCCGCACGCGCCCACCCGCCAGATCGATCCGGTAATCCTTGCGATACCGGTAACCTTGCGCGTGGAGAGCCCGGCGCAGGGCTAGTTCCGGCTTGGTGTCCTTCCGCCGGTTCGCCCGCATATTGGCCGAACGACCGGGACTAGCCGGGTGCGGGTAGTCAGCCACAGCCGACAGCGTAACGCCGTCGATGAGGCTAGCTGAGGTCGATCGCGAGCAGCTCGGCCACGCGCTCCGCGGTGTGCCCGGCCGCTGAGTGCAAGATCCCGGCGAAGCCCAGCGCCTCGGCCGCGCTGATGTTGGCCTGGATATCGTCGATGAACACGCACTCCTGCGGGTCGAGCCCGAGTAGGCCGGCCGCGTGCAGGAAGATCCTTGGCTCAGGCTTGCGCATGCCCACCTCAGCGGAGATCACGACTGCGTCGAACATCTCACCGAAGAGCTCAGTCGGATAGCCGCCGCCCCAGGAGTTGGACAGCAGACCGGTCGGCACGCCGTCAGCGTGCAGCCGGCGCAGCAGCCCGAGCATCGTCTCGTCCAGCCTGGACCCGGCGAACATGCGCGCCAGCAGGCCCGAACCCGCCACCGGGCCGCCACCGACCATGACCAGCTCCCTGGCCAGTGCTAGCTCGAACTCCTCGTTGGTGCACTCGCCCCGCTCGAGCGCGTGGATCGGGCTTGGGTACTCCTCGCCATCGGTGTAGGCCTGCCTTACCCACTGCCGCATGACCGCGACGTAGCTCGCCCGGTCGATGCCGTCGGCCTCAAGCCAGGCGTTGACGCTGTCCAAGATGGGGTTGGTCATGACGCCACCCCAGTCAGTGATAACCCCGCGTAGCTGCGACACAGTCTGATGGTAAGCGAGCCAGCGTGCACTCAGAGCATGCCATATGCGGACTTTGTCGCCCGGCTGCGGTTGCCGGTACTGGCTGCTGGCAGAATCTGAGGCCATGGAGCGCACAGCCGTAGTAACCGGGGCAAGCAGCGGCATCGGTGCAGCAACCGCCGGCCAGCTCGCCGGGGCGGGTTACCACGTGGTCCTGACTGCGCGGCGCGCCGACCGCCTGGCTGAAGTGGCCGACCGCATCAGGGATAACGGCGGCACCGCGCAGTCGCACGAACTCGACGTCACCGACCGGGAGGCTGTGTTCGCCTTCGCTGAATCGCTGGACCGGTGCGACGTCCTGGTCGCCAACGCAGGCGGCGCGATCGGCGCTGAGACGGTCGCCGAGAGCTTGCCCGCTGACTGGCAAGCCATGTACGACGTGAACGTCCTCGGCACGCTGCACTGCGTGCAGGCCCTGCTGCCCAAGCTGACAGCCACCGGCGCGGGGACGATCGTGCTGATGTCGTCTACCGCCGGAATCATCAGCTACGAAGGCGGCGGCGGGTATGTCGTGGCCAAGCATGGCACCCATGCGATTGCCGAGACCCTTCGGCTCGAACTCTACGACCAGCCGGTGCGAATCATCGAGATCGCGCCCGGCATGGTCTGGACAGCCGAGTTCGCGGTCAACCGGTACCGCGGCGATGCTGAGAAGGCGGCCGCCGTCTATGCCGGCGTGGCCGAGCCGCTGACCGACGCCGACGTGGCCGACGCCGTGGTCTGGTCGATCACGCGACCGCCGCACTTCAACGTGGACCTGATGGTGATCAGGCCCCGAGCCCAGGCAGCCCAGTACAAGGTCCACCGAATCTTGTAGTGTCGCCCTCCATGGAGCACACCCGACTGGGCCGGACTGGCCTGCAGGTCTCGCGATTGTGCCTTGGCACGATGACATTCGGACTGCAGTGCGACGAGCAGACATCCGCCGCCATTCTGGACCGGGCAGCCGACGGCGGAATCGACTTTATCGACACGTCGGACGCTTACCCGCTCGGCGGAGAGCTGTCTACTCGGGGCGTGACCGAGGAGATCCTGGGCCGGTGGCTGCACGGCAAGCGTGACCGTTTCATCGTGGCGACCAAGTGCTTCGCGCCGACCGGGCCGGCACCGTTTGACGCCGGCAACTCACGCAAGCACATCATGTCCGCTGTCGACGCATCCCTGCGTCGGCTCCAGACCGACTACATCGACCTGTACCAGCTGCACGGATACGACCAGTCGACGCCGATCGACGAGACGCTCAGTGCTCTGGACGACCTGGTCCACTCCGGCAAGGTCAGGTATGTAGGCTGCTCGAACTTCCTCACCTACCAGCTAGTCCGCGCGATCGGCCGGAGCGAGACGCTCGGCCTGGCCCGCTTCGACTCCGTCCAGCCCCGCTATAACCTGCTGTTCCGCCAGATCGAGCGGGAGATGCTCCCGTTCTGCGCCGAGGAAGGCGTTGGCGTCATTCCGTACAACCCGATCGCTGGCGGCCTTCTGTCGGGCAAGCACTCTCGCCGCGCCGCGCCGCCCGAGGGCGGACGGTTCACCCTCGGTAACGCCGGGGGCCAGTACCAGGAGCGCTACTGGCACGATCGCGAGTTCGACACCGTCGACGCACTGCGCAGCCTGGCTGAGTCAGCCGGCGTCGGCCTGGTCACGCTCGCGGTCGCCTGGGTACTCACGCACAAGGCGATCACCGCGCCGATCATCGGCGCTAGCCGTCCGGAGCAGCTCGATGCCAGCCTGGCTGCTGTCGAGTTCCGGCTGGACCCTGATCTGAAGCGGCAACTCGACGACCTCACCCACTCCTATCGCATGGGCGATGCACCTCGGTAGCCGCACGTCACACCGGCCGGACGGCGGATAAAGATGGCGGAGAACGGCAGGCCCCTGCGAGACCTGGTACGGGAGTGCCTGCTGCGCCCTCCCCAGCCGGATCGCCTGTACGTGCTGCAGCCCGGCATGCCGGAGGGGAGGCAGCTCAGAAAGGCGCGGGCAACTCATCACCTGGACGCCGACGAGGCGCTCATCGCGGTCTGGCAATGGTCACGAGTCATGGGCGCGGTCAGCGCCAGACCCAGCAGCCTCATCTTCACCAGTAAGGGGATCGGAATCGCTGAACCGCGACTGCGCCTGAAGATCCCCTACAGCACGTTTCCCGAGTGCAGCTTCACCTATTCCTACACGGCTGGCGGACGCTCGGGTCCTGACGCTAGCGAGCTGATCATCGACGGTCCGCTGCCGTGGCGCTCGCCAAACGCGGACCAAGATGCCGAGCTGATCGCCGACGACCTGAACCGCATCAAAGCAGCTGCAGCCGGCTGACATGCGCGTTCTTGTCACCGGAGATCGCGGCCAGGTGGGCATGCCAGTGGCGGCCCACCTCCGGGACCACGGCCATGAGGTAGCCGGCTTCGACCGCGTCGACGGGGCGGACCTGCTGAACCTCCGCGATCTCAAGCGCGCGGCCGCCGGCTGCGCCGCGATCGTCCACCTGGGCGCGCTCGCGCACGACTCGGCGGGAAGCCCGGACGAGATCATGGCCGTCAACGTTCTTGGCACCTGGCACATGCTGCTGGCCGCCGAGGCCGCCGGAGCGACGCGCATCGTCCACTTTTCCAGCGCCCAGGTCTTCGGGACCGCGGAAGGTGAACGGCTGCCTGCCTATTTTCCGATTGACGACGCGCTACCTCGCCTGGCGATGCGCCCGTACGGCCTGTCCAAGCGCCTCACCGAGGACATGTGCGAAGGCTTCACTGCCCGCACCGGGATCGCGAGTATCGCCCTGCGCCCGGTTGCCGTGTGGGGACCTGACCGCTGCCGTCGGACCTGGGAACGATGGCGCGCTGAGCCGCGCTCGGAGTGGGATCCGTACTGGGAGTACGGCGCGTTCGTGGATGTCCGCGATGTGGCCACGGCCGTCGATGCCGCTCTCACCGCGCCGCTCGAAGGTCACCACCGGGCGCTGTTGTGCGCTGCGGACATTGCCGCCACCGCGAGTGCGCTAGAGCAGGCGGCCAGGCTCGCCCCGGACGTGCCGGTCACCGAGCGAGCCCGTTACGAAACCGATCCCTGGTGCGCCCTCGTCGATTGCGCACCTGCCAGGCGAATACTCGGATGGCAGCCGGTCCACGGCTGGCCATTTAAGTACTAGCTAGGCGGGATTCTGGGTGCCTTCCAGCTGCCAGCGCGTCCCGGTGTAGCGCTCGGCGTAGCTCAGGCCGTCGCCGCTGACGCCCACCGCCACGCACTCAGTCGTCAGGCTGACGCACGATACGCCGTTGAGCTGGACGGAGTTGTCGTCAGCTGGCGGCTGCGGCAGCCACTGCAGCCGCCAGGCGCTACCACCCCACGACTCAGCGATCGGCAGCCCCTGATAGCTGCCCGCTGCCATGCAGGCGACTGCTGAGGAGCAGGAGACCGCAGTCAGCTGGGTGTAGCCGGTCTGGCCCGGTGCGGGCATGGGCTGGACCTTCCAGCGCGCTCCGTTCCAGTGCTCAGCCAGCGGGAACTGCTGCCTCGAGCTGCCGACCGCCGTGCACCGAGCAGGCGCGGTGCAGGCCACAGCGACCAGTTCATCCACTTTGGCGACGTTGCGTACGGGCAGCAGGCGCCACCCGGAGCCGTTCCAGGCCTCGGCGAGGATTCGCTCCCGGAAGCGGGCCGGGTTCGGCATCGCTCCGGCGCCATAGGTGTAGTCGCCGACCGCGATACAGCTGTCCGGCGAGGCGCAGGACACGCCTGAGACGGCCGCCGACTGGCTGCGGTGCGGCGGACTTGCCATCCTGCCCGACCTGCTGGTCACGCCGTTCCAGTGCCCGTAGACGGGCACGCCAGCGGCAGTCTGGCCGACGGCGATGCAGGAACTGACCGTGGCGCACGAGACCGCAGTGAAGGAGCTGGCGTGCATGGTGATACGCCAGCCGGTGCCACCCTGCGCAATGACAGGCGAGCCGACCGCGACGCAGCGAGCACTCACGGGACAGGAGACAGCCTGCAGCGAGCCCCGCCTGCCGGTCGCGGCCGGCTCCAGCCGCCAGGCATCGCCAGCCGAGCGCTCCACGAGCGTCCGGACGGGGTTGCCGCCGTAGTAGTACTCGCCGACCGCCACGCACCCCTGGCTGCCGCAGGATATGCCGAATAGCAGATCGGCGCGCTTGACGTTGGCTGCGCTCGCAGATGCACTGGCGGCCGGCCGCGTCGGCTTCGCCACGGGGAGCCCGCTAACAGCCAGTGACGCGGTCGGCCCAGCGCCGCACGCGAGCAGAGTGCCGGCGCAGGCGAGCGCCGCCAGCACAGTGCCGCTGCGCCGCGCGACCGTGTTGCGATACCGCATGGCTCCTCTTCATCTGGTCCTCACTGCAATGACGGTCGGGCCGGCCGAGCGGTTGCGTCGTTACTAGACTGCGACAGATGGGCCTCGGCACGACCGCCACGGAAGCCGCAGCCCGCTCCAGCCTGATCTCGGTTGAGTCGTACGCGGTTTTCCTGGACCTGACGACCGGCGGCGACTCGGCCAGATCGCGTACCGAGATCCAGTTCAGCTGCCGCGAGCCCGGTGCCGCGACCTTCGCTGACCTGGACGCGCTCGCGGTGCATAGGGTCGTACTCAACGGTGCCCCGGTCGACCCGGGGATGGCCGACGGGCGCATCGTCCTGACTGGCCTAGCGGACAGCAACGCGCTGACCGTCGACGCCGTTGTCGCGATATCGGACAGCGGTAGCGGCCTGACCCAGTACACCGACCCAGCCGACGGGAACCGGTACGTGCTGGCCAACTGCTTCCCGACAGCCGCGCCCAGCGTGTTCTGCTGTTTCGATCAGCCGGACCTGCGGGCCGACCTCACGCTGATCGTGACCTTGCCGGCCGGATGGACCTGCGTTGCCAACGGCGATGTGCTGCACCGGCCCGCCGACGGAGCGGCTGGTGTCTGGCGCTTCGCGGCCGTGGCCTCGGTAAAGCCATACGAGTTCACGCTCTGCGCTGGGCCCTATGCAACTGCACCGCACGTCGCCGCGTCCGATGCCACCGGAGGAACGGGCCACGACCTCACGGCCCCCGTCCGCCTGACGCTGCGCTGTCGCCCGACTCTCGCCGCATCCCCTGGCCTGGCCGGGATCACCGCCACCGTTGTCGCGACGCTCCGCTACTACGAGCAGCTGCTTGGCATGCCCTGCCCCTACCACAAGCTCGACATCGTATGCGTGCCCGAGCTGACCTCGCCCGCGATGCAGCTTCCTGCCGTGATGTACATCAGCGAAGAACTGCTCCAGCGCGCGGCTTCTCCCAGCGATGGCCACGTGGCGATCGTGCTAGCGCACGAGGCAGCGCATCTGTGGTTCGGCTGCCTGGTGGAAGGCGGCTGGTGGGACGACCTGTGGCTGGCCGAGGCAATGGCGAACTACCTCGCCTATGCCGCCGGGACCGCGGCTCTGGACCGGCCCGACGCCTGGGCCGAGTTCGCCATGACCGGTCAGGCCCGCGCCTACGAGGCCGACAGCATGCCGGGTGCCGAATCGGTTGCCTCGCCGGTAGACACTGCTGCGCACGCACTGACCAGACCATCCGCGATCACCTATTCCAAGGGAACGGCGGTGATCCGCCAGCTCGGTGCCCTGATCGGCGCCGAGGCCATGTACGCCGGGTTGCACGATTACCTCACCAGTTACGCCTGGTCGACCGCGTCGCTGGCTGATGTCGTCGGCTGCTGGACGCGCGCCAGCGGCCGGGATCTGAGGCAATGGGCCGACGAGTGGCTACTGCACCCCGGTACTAACACGCTGCGACCAGAGATCACCGCCGGGCCAGATGGCGTCATCACGTCACTGGCCATTGCGCAAGCCAGGCCGACCGACACGCGCGGTCCGCTGCGCACTCACCAGGTGACGATCGGCATCTATGAGCTGGACGGACCTCGGCTCGCGTGCAGCCGACGGGTCAGCGTCAGGCTGAGCGAGCCGTGGACGCACGTGCCCGAGCTGACCGGCACGCCGATGCCCGCCGCCGTTATTCTCAACGACACCGACCTGACATTCGCCGCGATCAGGTTCGACCCCGTTTCGTGGCAAAGCATCGTGACGTGCGCGATGGACGTCGGCGACCCGCTGGCCGAGTCGGTGTGCTGGAACGCAGCCTGGGACCTGGTCCGCACGGCCGAACTGGACGCTGCCGAGTTCGCTGCCCTGGTGGCGCGCAGCATCACGTCAGGGCGTCCGCTGATCGAGCTCGAATACCTGCTCGGGAGCGCGCTCACCGGCGCGGACTACTACACGACGCCTGGCAAGCGGCCGGCCGCGCGCCAGCAGCTTGCGGCAGCCGCTCTGGCGGCCGCCGAGCGAGCTCAGCCAGGAAGCCTCGCCCAGCGGATCCTGGCCCGCGGATACGCCACATGCGCCGACAGCTCCGCGCAGCTGGACCTGCTCCGTTACTGGCTCGGCAGCCGTTCCCTTCCGCCCGGGCTTGCCGTCGATCTCGAACTGCGCGCCCGGATCCTGCCGACACTGGCCGCACGGGACCTGGCCACCGACGACGACCTGGCCGCCTACGCGGCCGATGACCCGGTCGCGGGAGACATCCAGACAGCGACCTGGCAGGCGATGCGGCCGGTGCACGCGGCCAAGGAAGCCGCCTGGGCCGCGGCGCTCGCACCAGGCCAGTCGCCTCGCCGCGCGCTCGCCAACGCTCAGGGTGTCTGGGTGCCGGGACAGGAACGCATGCTCGGCGAGTTCCGCGAACGCTACTTCGCCGAGGCGCTGACCGCGGTGAGCCGACAGGACGCGCGGACCGCGCAGCGGCTGGCCAAGGCGCTCTACCCGGCGACGCTGGCCGACGACGCGACCCTTGCCGCTACCGACGCGGCGCTGGCCACCTCGGACCTGGCCGCCCCGGTCCGCGAGATCGTGGCCGAGCAGCGGACCGTCTTGCAGCGGGTGATCACCGCGCGGGCACGCTTCGCTTCCGCTGCCCCGCTTGGCTAGCGCTGTTGGCTAGCGCAGCTGGCTAGCCCGGCCCGGGCTACCAGCCAGTCACCTCGAGCTGGCTCGCGGCCGTCTGGCCAAAGACGGCAACCCTGTCAAGCGCGGAGCCACGGATCGTCAGGATCCGCCGGGAGCTGACACCGGGATTCGGGATCCGCAAGGCGGGCCGTTGCCGTAGCCGATATCTGCCTCGACCAGCACGTGCCCGAGCGGCGGGTCAGCGAACGGTACGACGCCATCGATGCCGGCGGGCAGCGGCCAGCTGGCGGTCTGCCGGCCCGCCGGAGACAGCCGGACGAGGTGATCGGGCGGCAGGGCTCGATCCGCCCGGTTGCAGACGGCGACGAGACCCTGGGCGATCCAGGTGACAGCTGAGTACGCGCAGCTGGGCCGTGCGCGGATCTGCGGTGCCGATGCGAAATCGGGGTGCGCCGCCGACAGCAGCACAATCGAGCGGTCACTCAGGCTCGTCACCGCGATCGTGGTGCCATCCGGGCTCCACGCCGGGCTGCTGGGCGGCTGGCCAGGGTTGCTGGTCGCAGCCCGCACCGTCGCGCCGGTGGCGAGGTTGACCACGGCGACGACATTCGGCAGGAACTGGACGGGTCCATGGGAGTTCAGCGCTTCGCGGACCGGCGACTTCGGCTGCTTCACCGGACCGCAGCTGCGCCGGTCGGACGCCGGGTAAGTGAGATAGGCAAGCTCACTGCCGTCTGGGCTGAGAGCCGCGTGGTCAGCCGACTGCTGCAGGACGCGGATCAAGCCGGGCACCCCCGGGATTGTGTGCAGGCGCGGCTGGCGCGACAGTCACGGCGCACCCGGCAAGGGCCACGGCGGCAAGCATTTTCGCCGTCCGCGCCATGACGCGGAGTCGTCTGCCGCTCATGCAGGTTCGACGCGAGCCGCGCCCTACTGGTTCCGGCCAGGTAACGGTGTCATTCATCAGCCCGTAGGATTCGGCGCCTCGGGGACGCCATTTACTTCGTGATCACGGATGGGCGGCAGCAGCGCTCCGGCGGCGGTCATCCCTGATGGTCTCGATCACCAGCACCACCGCCAGCATGAGCACAGCGTCCTCGGCCTCGCTGACCTCGACCTCGAACTTCTCGCGGAATGTGCGCAGCTGTGTCACGGAGGCTGCCTGACTACCTGCCCGGGTGACCACGTACTGCCGTCCGGTGAAGTTGCCGCGAGCCTCGAGCTGACCCGCGGCCGAATCGATCTCGAAGCGCTGTCCGAAGAACCCGCGCGGGCGAACGCTGGTCAGCTGGCCGGTAGCCACGATCTCGTAGCGGTTGCCGAGTCCGCGGCGAGTGATGACCGCTACTTCCGCTCCCGTGGTGTCGCGGACAGACAGCCGTCGCGAGAACGCGAGCCGACCCTCGACACTGAACTGCTCCACCCCCGCGGGATCGGTAATCGCGAACCGGTCAGCTAGGCTCCATTTGCGAGAAATAAGATAATTAGCTGCCATAAAGCTAAATCTACTGAGCGCGACGGATGTTGTACCATCTCCGGCTAAAGATCCGCACTGATCATGGCCGGCTCGCTCGTCGCGACCAGGCGCTAGTTCTCGGGCCCGTCCGGCCCGTAGCCAACGCTGCTCAGCATCCGGCGGAGGTCGACGACCATCTGCGTGTTGATGTCCTTCTGCAGCGGCGGGTCGAAGAACTCAGTCGCCGACCCCACGGTGACAGCGACCTTGCCGTCGTGCCGCTCCACGGCCGAGCCGACCGCCTCGAGCAGCGACAGCACCGCGTTCCACTCAATGTTGTGGCTCGTGGGGTGCTGGAAGATCTGCCGCAAGGTGTTGCGGTGGTGGTTGCTGAGGTGCGGCTGCTGCGCGGGAGATGACATCTCGATGCTCCTGACTGTCAAGATCACCCTAGCGGGGCAGGCAGGAGTGTCCTCAGCCGGCGGTGGTCGGCCGCGAGGGGCCGACGCGGCGGATGGCCGCGATCGGCCCCGTCGGCTCGTGGTCAGTCAGTCTGCGTGACCTTGCTCAGCCCGCGAGGCTGGTCGGGGTTGATGCCGAGCCGCCGGGCCAGTGCCTCGGTCAGGAGCTGTCCCGGCACGATGAGCCCGATCGGAGCGAGCCACTCCGGCAGCGCCGGCCCCGGCAGCGATGCCGTGCAGGCCGCCGGAAGCTGGTCACCGCCGCCGATCCCGAACGCCTTCGCTCCGGCCCCGGTGACCCGCTGCGCCAGATCCGTGGTGCCTGCCAGCGTCGGACCTGAGTCCGCCGCCATGACGATCGCCGGGGTCTCGGCGTCCACGACGGCGATCGGCCCGTGCAGCAGGTCGGCGTAGGACAGCCCCATCGCGTGCAGGTAACACGCTTCCTTGAGCTTGATCGCAAGCTCAAGCGCCGCAGCGTAGGCGAAGCCGCGGCCGGAGACCACGACGCCGGGCACTTTCGACAGCTCGGCAACGATCGGCTCGAGCTCGGCCGGGCCCGCTGCGGCGGCGCCATCCAGCAGCTCCGCGATCGCGTCCGGGACGGCCCGCAGTTCGCCCTGATCTAGTGGCGCGCCGAGCCCGAGGCCGAGGACGGCGAGCGCTGCGAGCTGGGTAGTGAACGTCTTGGTGGCCGGCACCGCCTGCTCGGTCCCGGCCTCGGTGACGAGCGTGACCTCGGCGGCCTGGGCCAGCGGAGAGGCTGCGCCGCCGTTCGTGATCGCCAGCGTCCGCGCCCCGCAGTCCTGAGCCCAGATGAGTGTCTCGACGATCTCCTCGGTCTGGCCCGACTGGGACAGCGCGACGGCAAGTACGCCGGACAGGTCCAACCGGCTGCGGTAGGTCGTCGCGACCGACGGCGAGGCGAGGGACACCATCCGGCCGGCGTGTACCTGGATCAGGTAGCTGCCGTACACGGCCGCGTTGTCGGAAGTGCCGCGCGCGATGAACAGCACCTGCCGGGTCCGGGCCGCCAGCCGGGCTACTTCGTCGCGACGGGGCAGCAGCGCGTCGATGGTGGCACTCAGTGCCTCCGGCTGCTGACCGATTTCCTGCCGCATCAGCGACGGGCGGGCTTCGTTCCCCATCTGAATGTTGCTCCTAAAAGTCAGGCCGCTACGACCGCGAGCGTGCCGGCGGTGCCGTCAGCGAAGACGAGCTCGCCGCCGACCCAGGTGGCTCTGGTCGTCAGGTCCGGGCTCAGCCAGACCAGGTCAGCGGCCGCGCCGGGGGCGAGCCTGCCGAGGTCGGGCCTGCCGATCAGGTCCGCAGGAATCCTAGTTGCGGCGGCCACCGCTTCGGCCAGGCTGACGCCCGTGGCCACCATGTTGGCCACCGCGAGGTCCATCCGCAGCGCGGAGCCTGCCAGCGTGCCGTCGGCGCGGACTGGCGGGGCGCCGGCTGCGGGCGGCAGCGTGACCGGCTCGCCGCCGAGCAGATACTCCCCCGGCGGCATGCCTGCCGACGCTGCGGCGTCGGTGACCAGCGCAATCCGCCCGGGTGCCGCGCGGAACGCCAGCGCGCAGACCGGCCCGGCAACATGGTGCAGGTCCGCGATCAGCCCGCTGGTCAGGCGAGGGTCGGTGAGGGCCTGGCCGACGACGCCCGGTTCCCGGTGGCGGAGCGGCCGCTGCGCGTTGAACAAGTGGGTCACCATCCGCGCCCCCCGCTCCGCCGCGGCCGCGACCTGAGCGGCGGTGGCGTCGCTGTGACCGACGCTGACCAGCACGCCGGCCGCGGTGAGCTGGTCGATGGCGGCCAGGGCGCCTGGCCGCTCCGGCGCGAGCGTGACCAGCCGCAGCAAATCGCCGCCAGCCCGGATGAGCTGCTCGACGGCGTCCGGCGTGGGATCGGTGAGCCACGCCTCGTTGTGCGCACCGCGCCGCAGCGGCGAGACGAACGGCCCCTCCAGGTGCACGCCGAGCACCCGCGCGCCGCTCGCGGGCAGAGCGGGCACGACGGCGGCCGCGGCCTGCAGCTCGGCAGCGAGCCGGTCGAGCGGCGCGGTGATCAGCGTCGGCACGAACGCCGTGGTTCCCGTCGACGGCAGGCGGCCGGCGACGGTCGCCCAGCCGGCCGCGTCCGCAGCCTGCAGGTCCACCCCGGAAAACCCGTTGACCTGGAGATCCACGAAACCGGGCAGCAGGTATCCGTCCGGCAGCTCAACGTCTGGCTTGCGTCGCGGCGCGCCAGCACCGACGCTGTCGATCGCGCCGTCGGCAATATCGAGATAACCACCGGGAACGGGGCCGCCCTCACCCTCGGCCGTCACCAGCCGCGCGGCCGCAATGAGCACTCCCGTGCCTCAGCTGCTGGCGCGACGGAGCTGACCGCGCGGTGCTGTCCGGCGCCGCCTGGTCCTCGGGCGGCGTGTCCCGCTCGTGTCGGACCTCGCCGCGTCAGACCTGGCGGCCTGCGTCGCGTACGACCTGGCTGCCTCCGACCGGGCCACTGCCGCGACGAACTCCCGCACCTCGGCTGCGACGAGGTCGGGGCGCTCCATCATGGCCACGTGCCCGATCCTCGGTAGCAGCACGACCCGGCCGTAGCGGAACGATCTCGCCGCACGGGCGGCAGTCGACGGGTTCACCAGGCGGTCGTGGCTGCCGTGAATCACCAGCGTCGGCGCCGTCACCCTGGCGGCCTCGCGCCAGAGCGAGCCAGGTCCGTGCCGGGTGTATTCGACGACCAGCGCCCGGCCCGACTTCAGCAGCGCCTCGCCGGCATGCTCAAGTCCGTCACGGCGGATCACCTCGGCGACGGCCTCAGCCCGCCGGTCGCTGTGCAGCCGGGTCGGATCCGCATAGAGGTCCCTGACCGTCATGTCCGTCCGCCGTTCCGGCGGGATCTGCTGCAGCCGCCTGAGCAGCGTCTCGCCCAGCCGAGGCGTGCTGACCAGCGCGAGCCGCATCGGCAGCAGCCTCGGCCGCAGGTCGGGCAGCGCCGGCGAGATCAGCGTCAGGGTCCTGACCAGGTCCGGGCGGCGAGCCGCGATCCGGGTGCTGATCGCCCCGCCGAGCGAGTTGCCGATGAGGTGAACCGGCTTGTCATGCCGCTTCTCGATCAGCGAGATGACCGCGCCGACCCTGGCATCCAGCGAGTAGTTGCCGTCAGCGGGTGGCGGGGAGTACCCGAAGCCGGGCAGGTCGAGCGCTTGTGCGGCCAGCCCTGGCCAGGTGCCGTGCGGCTCGCTGAGCAGGCCCATCAGATCTGTCCAGTTCGTCGCCGACCCGCCGAGCCCGTGGACGAAGACGGCGCGCTCAGCACCGGGCATGTCTGGCGTTCTGCGGACGAACACCTGGAGGCCATTGTCCAGCGCGACGAGCTCACCTGGCCACGGCGCAATCGGATGGTCCGCCGATGCGGATGCGGCGCCGTTTTCTTCTGCGCCGAAAGTGGCGGTGTTGATCTGATCGGTCATGCTGTCCAAGAGTACTAGCTGATAAAACTAGCTAAACGCGGAGTTGACAGACGGCTTACATAGCCTTCATCAGCCCGATGAGGTTGCCCGCCGGGTCGGCGAACAGCGCGATAGTCGGTCCGTCGGGGACGTCCATTGGCGGCATGACGGTCGTGCCGCCGAGCGCGCCGATCTTGTCCAGCGCTGCCTGCACGTCGGCTACCCCCACGTAGAAGATGGCGTGCGGCGTCCCGTCCGGGCTCGGCCCGACCCCGCCAGGGATGCCGCCTTCCGAAACCTCGACCATCCCGTAGTTCATCGGGTTGCTGGCATCGATCTTCCAGTCGAAGGCCGCACCGTAAAAGTTCTGCAACGCCCCTGCGTCAGGTCCGGCTACTTCGAACCATGCGACCGGATTTGGCATGACTCCTCCTTGTGGCTGCGCTCGAGTTCCATCCCAGCATTGCCACAACCTGCCTCAACCGCGCGCTGAACTGCGGGAATTCACGCAATTGACACGCCGAAGCCGGCTGCCGCCGAGCTAGCGCTGCGGGATCCGTGCTCAGCCTGCGCGCTTGCGCGGCCTGGCAGCTGGCTCCGGCTCCTCCGCTGCCGCCTTGCCTCGGGCCGCGGTCGTCTTCGCCACGGTCTTGGTCGCAGCGGTCTTGCTCGCGGCGGTCTTGCTCGCGGCGGGGGCCTTGCTCCCGGCGGGGGTCTTCGGCTTGGCCGCGGTCTTGTTCGCAGCGGCTGGCTTCGGCTTGGCCGCGGTCTTGCTGGCAGCAGCAGGCTTCGCGGCCCGGCGCGGGGCGGGCTCCTCGGCTCCTTCCTCGTCGTCGGCAGCGGCGATGCTCAGGTTGCCGCCGCCCTTGGCCGCGGCAAGGCTCGCCCGCAGCGCGTCCGCCAGGCTCGACGGCTGGCTGGCAACTTCCCCGCCGGCCTCCGGCTGCAGGATCTCGCGTCCTTCGACCTTGGCGTCCACGACTTCCTGCAGCGCCTCGCGGTAGTTGTCGTGGTACTCATCCGGGTCGAAGTCGATGGTCATCGACTCGATCAGCGAATTGGCCATGCGCAGTTCCTGCGGCCTGACCTCGATGTCGTCGTCGAGGAACGGGAAGCCTGCCTCGCGGACCTCATCGGGCCACAGCAACGTCTCCAGGACCATGAGGCCTTCGCGTACCCGCAGCACGGCCAGCGACTCGCGCTGCCGCAGCGCCACCTTGGCAATGGCGACCTTGCCTGACTCCTCCATCGCATCGCGGAGCAGGCAGTAGGCGCGGGCACCGGCCGTCTCCGGCTCTGCGTAGTACGAGCGGTTGAACATGATCGGGTCGACTTGCTCAGCCGGGCAGAACTGCAGCACCTCGATGTTCCTGGTCGTGGGCAGCGGCAGGTCGGCCATGTCCTCCTCGGTCAGGACGACCACCTCACCGCCCGGCAGCTCATACCCCTTGGCGATGTCCTCGTAGGGGACTTCGATGTCCTCAATCGAGCAGAAGCGGCGGAACCTGATCCGCCCGCCATCCTCCCGGTGGACCTGGCGGAAGGCGATATCCTTTTGCTCAGTGGCGGCATAGAGTTTCACCGGGATCATGACCAGCCCGAAGGAAACTGCCCCCTTCCACATGCTGCGCATGACATCTCCCTACCCGGTGCTTCATCGACTCCGTGGTGGATCGGCTATTAATTCTGACCATGATCCAGCGCGGATGTCAGGCCCGCTGCGGGTACTGATACAACCAGTGTTGTCCCGAATCCATTTTTCGGCAATATGTTCGAGTGCGATATCGGGCGAGGAGGCACATCATGAGCGACATGGATCTTGAGGCGCCGGATGCCGACACGGCTGAGCAGAATCTTGACGCGGTGCCCGACGAGCCTGATGTCGACGAGGATGAGATTGAGGAGCCTGAGCAGCTGCCGCTCGAGGCTGACGCTGCTGATGCGGCCGAGCAGGCGCGCGTCGTCATTGTCGATGAGGACGACGATTACCGCTAGCAAAGCTGCGCGAACGGGCTAGCCGTAGAATTGCCAGGAAAGGGATGCGACGCAGCACGCACCGCAACCAGGCAGCAGCCGCAAGTACGTCATCCGGAGCCATCGTTGACCGTTTCGCATCAGGCCAAGACAGGTAGTTCGCGGCTGCCGCGACCAGCGCGCAGGCTGCAACTGCTCGGCGCGGCACGGGACGTGTTCGTGGCTCAGGGCTACCACGCGGCCGCCATGGATGAGATCGCTGAGCGCGCGGGCGTCAGTAAGCCCGTGCTATATCAGCACTTTCCCGGGAAACTCGATCTATATCTGGCACTCCTCGATGACAGCACCGAGGTAATGGTCCGGATGGTCAGTGAGGCGCTGTCCTCGACCACGGACAACAAGCAGCGCGTGCCAGCTACCTTCAAGGCTTTCTACGACTACGTGGCAGGAGACGGCGAGGCGTTCCGGCTGGTCTTCGAATCCGACCTGAGCAACGAGCCTGCCGTCCGCGAGAGGCTTGACAAGGCGATGAATGACTGCGCCGAACTCGTGAGCCTGTTCATCCGCGAAGACGCAGGCGTCAGCACTGAGGAGGCGCACCTGCTTGGCGTCGCGATGGTCGGAATGGCCCAGGTGACGGCTAGATACTGGCTCAGCACCGGCCAGGCCATCCCGAAGGAGGTCGCTGAGGAACTGATCGCGCGGCTGGCCTGGCGCGGTATCAGCGACTGGCCCATGGCTGACGAGCGCGCGATCCCGTGACCGGCTGAACCTGTGTACGCGCCTGTCGGTAGCCTCGGAGTGCCGGAAGGAGACCTGTGGAAGTAAAGATCGGGATTCAGTCGGTTCCGCGCGAGCTCGTGCTCGAGACCAACACCTCCGCCGACGAGGTTGCAACCGCGCTGGCAGATGCAGTGGCCAAGCACAGCGTGTTCACCTTGCTCGACCATAAAGGCGGGAGAGTGCTCGTCCCGGCCGACAAGATCGCCTATGTCGAGTTCGGCGGCAACGAGCAGCGCAGGGTCGGTTTCGGCAACGTGACGGGCCCGTCGATCTAGCCCTCGCGCCGCTGGTATCTCCCGTAGCCGCGGGTATTGCCACATCCCGATCATCGTGTAGCCCTGGGCGCTGTCCCGGCCGGCGAACTCGAGCGCGAACGCGCAGATCAGCGGGAGCTGCGGCCGCCAGCCGGCGCAGCGGGCGGCGAGCCTTCGCCGAGTGAATCTGCTGCCCGGCTCACCTCGCTACTCAGCCAGGCCGAGTGAGGCCATGCGGGCGGCGTGCGAATCAGTGAGAGCGGCAAACATCCGCCCGATGTCTCCGAGCTGGCTGGCCCTCGGACCAGCCAGCAGGCGCGCCAGCGGCTCGCGCTCGGCAGCAACTCGCTGGGCCTGCCCGAGCGCCTCGCCCAGCAGCCGCCGGGCCCACAGCGCCAGCCGCCCGGCCATCCTGGGGTCGGCCTCGATCGCCTCACGCACCCTGGCGATGACGAACTCGGCCTGGCCGCTGTCGCTGAGCACCGCCTGCACCAGCGCCGCGGCGTCCGGCTCGAGCACCTGCGAGATCATCCGGTAGAAGTCGTTCGCGATGCCATCGCCCACATACGCCTTCACCAGGCCCTCCAGCCAGTCTGATGGCGCGGTCCTGGCATGAAAGGCATCGATGGGCCCGACGAACGGCTGCATGACGGCGGCCGGATCGGCGCCAAGCTCCTCGATCCTGCGGCTCAGCAGCTGGAAATGACCGAACTGGGCAACCGCCAGCTCGGCCAGGGCCGTCTTGTCGGCCAGGGCCAGCGCCATCGCTGCATCATCGGAGACCCGGAAGAACGCGGTCAGCGATCCATAGGCCAGCAAGCCCAGGAGGTCGAGCAGGCCCTCGTCGGCGCCAGAGCCAGGCGTCTGCGATGCGTCGTCGCTCACAGCCGCAGCGTAACAACAGCAGGTCTGCCGAGACACGCAGCAGCGGTGCCGCGCGGGAGGGCAAGGGTACTGACCCCCGCTTGATATGCTCCAGGTGATTCACATGCGGAATTTTGGTTGCCCCCGCACGCGTTGTAGAACGTTAGGCGCGACGATCATGGAGCCGTTGGCATCCAGTGGATGAAGCGCCGATTCTTCTCCGCGAGTACGCGGCCCGATTCGAGTCCCGGCGCCGTGTCACGGCGAGGCTGCCCCGCTGGAGAGGCCACAGACCTGCTCACGGCAGATGTGCCCGGTAAGCATGCCGGGGAGCCGCGGGCCCAACTAGAGGCGGAAGCCCTGAGTACCTATACGGCCATGATGGACAATAACCCCACACCCGAGCCCGAGAACGTGCCGGGTCCGGCCCTTGAGCTGGTGGACATCAGCGAACCCGTCGCCCCCGATCAGCTCAGCTCCGAGAAGACTTTTCGTGACTTCGGCATCGCCGAGCCAATCTGCGCCGCGCTGGAAGCCGAGGGGATCACCACCGCGTTCCCCATCCAGGCGCTGACACTGCCGATCGCGCTGGACGGCCATGATCTGATCGGCCAGGCACGGACCGGCACCGGCAAGACGTTCGCGTTCGGCATCCCCATTCTTGCGCGACTCGGCGAGATGCCGCGGGTCCCGTCGTCCCCTCGTTCCCTCATTGTTGTCCCGACCCGTGAGCTTGCCATCCAGGTCGCGGACGACATCCGGGTGGCCAGCTCGCGGCTGCCCGTCAACGTCGTCACGCTGTACGGCGGCCGCGCCTATGAGCCGCAGATCGATGCGCTCGCCAGCGTGGACATCGTCGTCGGAACCCCCGGCCGACTGCTCGACCTCGCCCGGCAGGGCCACCTGAAGCTGAACAAGGTCGCCACGCTGGTGCTCGACGAGGCCGACAAGATGCTCGACCTGGGCTTCCTGCCTGATGTGGAGCGCATACTGCAGCTGACCCCGCCGGGCCGGCAGACCATGCTCTTCTCCGCCACGATGCCGGGCGAGATCGTGACGCTGGCCCGACGGCACCTGAGCCGCCCGATGCACATCCGGGCCGAGCAGCACGACGCCCCTCAGCACGTTCCGACGACGGCGCAGCACGTGTTCCGGGCGCACCAGATGGACAAGGTGGAGGTGCTGGCCAGGATCCTGCAGGCCGAGGGCCGCGGTCTGACTATCGTGTTCTGCCGGACCAAGCGCACGTGCGACCAGGTCGCCACCACCCTGACGACGAAGGGCTTCGCGGCCGCAGCCGTACACGGTGATCTTGGCCAGAGCCAGCGCGAACGGGCTATGCGCGCCTTCCGATCTGGCAAGGTCGACGTGCTCGTGGCGACCGACGTTGCGGCCCGAGGCCTGGATGTCGACGACGTGACACACGTTGTCAACTACGAGTGCCCTGAGGATGAGAAGGCCTACCTGCACCGCATCGGGCGCACCGGCCGGGCGGGTCGCGACGGTGTAGCCGTCACGTTCGTGGACTGGGCTGACCTGACCCGCTGGAAGATGATCAACGAGGCGCTCCACCTCGACCACGCGGACCCGCAAGAGACCTACTCGACCTCGGACCACCTGTACACGGCGCTCAACATTGCCGCAGGCGCCACGGGTGTCCTGCCCAGGGCACGCCGGGAACGGGCAGGCCTTGAGGCGGAGGATCTCGAAGAGATCGGCGAGACTGGCAAGACGCGTTCCCGCGGCAGCCGCAGTGACTCGCATGACCGGGATCGCAAGGCGGACGCCACCGGCCCTGCCAGGCGGGACCGCAGCCATGCTGCAGACGGCGGCGCCCGCGAGCCGGGACCGCGTACGCCACGGGCCCGCCGCCGGACGCGGGGCGGCCAGCTTGCCGACGGTGTGGCGCACGACCTCGGCGCGCAGGCTGCGGGCGCTGGCGGAACCCAGGGCGGCGGGCACGCGATGACAGCCAGCGGAGCGGGCTCCCCGGTCGCCGATGGCGCTGCCGGCCAGAACTCTGCGGCAAGGAGATCGCGCCGGCGGCGTTCACGTAACCGCGGCGCCGACCAGGCCGGCGCCGGGCAGGCCGCCGCCGACTGACAAGCCGGACCCCGGCGCAGCCGCCGGCAGAGCCCGGCCGATAATAAGTACAGCTACCGGGAGTGATCGACCGGTCGCTGCTTGTTGGTCCGTTACTGGCGCGTCAACGGCGCGTTACGCGGGTTTAGCCCGAGATTGACCGGGCATGTTCCGGTTCGGCAGGCGAACTTTCCCGGGTAATCCTGCGTTATTTGACTGTTACATTTCGGCGATTCCTCGGTAGGCTGCCAACCCGTGAGTACTCCCCGGTCACTGGAGATGCCCGACCACGTGCGGTCAGCGACACTGCAGACGGCTCGTGGTTCTTTCGCAATCCTGGAGGCCCAGCCCGCCCGGGGGGTTGCTTTCCGCAGGCCAGCCCTGCTGATACCGGGCTTTACCGGCAGCAAGGAAGACTTCCTGCCGATACTCGAGCCGCTCGCCTCCGCCGGACGCCATGTGTATGCCGTCGACCAGCGCGGCCAGTTCCAGAGCCCGCATGCCACTGGCCGCGGCGGCTACGCTCCGGCGGAGCTCGCGGCGGACGTCCTTGCGATGGCCGATGCGGTTGCCCCGGACACCGAGGGCGTGCACCTAGTTGGCCATTCCATGGGCGGGCTCATCGCACGCGAGGCGGTGCTGAAGCGAGGTAGCGCGTTTCTTTCGCTGACACTGCTCGGGTCGGGACCTGCCGCCCTTGGCGGCGAGCGCGCAACAACGCTCACCGACCTGCTGGGTGTGCTCGACCCCAGCAACGGCGGTGCACCTGACGACCACCCGGGGCTGAATGACCTGGTCCGGCAGATCTGGCGCGACCAGCTTGAGCCAGAGGCTCGCGCCGATGGCACCAGCGACCACATCATCGCGTTCCTGCGTGAGCGGACGCTGCGGACCAGCCCGCTGCATTACATCGTGATCGCCCGGTTCCTGCTGGACTGCCCCGATCGGACCGAGGAGCTGGCCAAGGCAGCCGCGGCTGCAAGCCTGCCGGTGCAGGTGGTGTACGGCGAGAACGACGACGCTTGGCCGACTGACGAGCAGGACGAGATGGCTCAGCGGCTAAGCGCCGACCGCATCTGCATCCCAGGTGCAGCGCACTCGCCTGCGGTGGAGGCGCCGATGACGACCGCGAGCATTCTCACTGACTTCTGGAACGCGGCCGAGCGGCGCCAGCCCACCGTGCATTCCTGCGGCCGCGTCAAGGGCACAGCGGCGGCCGCAGGCTCCCAAGCCGACCAGGCAAGCTGACCGTTAGCCCGGACACCCGTCAGGCCATGACCCAGATTCAGATATCCTAGCTATCAGTTCTGGATATCCAGGCTATCCCTGTTCACGGAGGCTGACCTGATGGCCGTGCTGAAGACTCCGATCGAGATAGACCAGGAAGCCCTGGCTGTCGCCGCCGAGGTACTGGGGACCAAGACCAAGAAAGACACGGTCAACGCTGCCCTCCGCGAAGTGGGACAGCGGCTCGTACGACTGCGGGCCCTGGCGAAGCTCGGCGAGATGGCTGACCGCGGCGATTTCGATGAGTTCCTGGGCGACAAGACCGCTTACCGCACATGACCCCTGCTATCTACCTGATCGATACGTCGGGACTGTTCAGGATCTTGCAAGCCGAGCTGCGGAAGGCGTGGTCTGACCAGCTCGCGGCCGGGGTCATTGCGGTATGCCCGGTCGTTGAATTGGAGTTCTTGTGGTCCGCGCGGTCTCTCGCCGATCGCCTCGAAAAGCAGCGGCTCATCGGTGAGCTTTTCGGCTGGGTGCCGATGCACGACAGAGCGTACGAACGGGCCCGCGACATTCAGCAGGCGCTGACCGAACGGGGTACTCATCGTTCGGCAGGCGCCGTCGACCTGCTCATCGCTGCTACCGCTGAGCGCGAGCGGCTGATCGTGTTGTGCGACGACCGTGACTATCTCTCGGTGGCAGCCGTTACCGGCCAGGCTGTGAAGCTCGTCTCCGAGATCTGAGACAACTGCGCCTGACAGATCTACGCCGCTGTGCTGGACGTGACTCGCTGACTGAACTCAGCACAGCGGCCCGGATGACAGCCGCCGTCACCGGCTGACCAGGACTGCGGCTGGCGAGCGAGCGATCGCAGAGATCGCCAGAGTTGACTGAGCGACCGCGCACCGGCAGGGAAGTCCGTCATGAAAGCCCGCGGGGACCATCCACTCAGGTGAAACATCGTTTAACCACGTGGTATTGATCCGCTACGCCCTGGCCGACGGCAATTGCCAGGCAGGGCCGCTCATTCGGCCAGCCACACCAGGGCCGTGACCTTGGACCGAATGGCGCGCACGGCCCGCCAGTAGTGCAGCCGGGCAATCTTGCGCCGGTCCGGGCCGAACACGAACAGCCCGGCACGCTGTTCGGACACCACCTCGAGCATGGCCTGGATGGGATGGAAGCTCTTCACCCGCAGCCTGGTGACCTCGACCCCCAGCGACAGCGCGAACCGGGCAGGTTCTTGCAAGGAGTCTGCCATCTCGGGAGTGTAGGGAAGATCGTCGTAACCGAGCATCGCCGATAGCGGAAGGGGCGGCCGCTCGACGAAGTTGGCGATGATCAGCCGCTGCCCGAGCTCGACCGCCGAGTCGACCGCAAAGATCACCGCGTCGTGATCGAAGGGCGTATCGAGGGTTCCGAGCAGGACAGGACGGCCGCCTGCGCGATCCAGTCCCAGCAGATGCGGTTCCTGGTGCTGCAGCGCAGGCATGTCAGCTCACTCGGGGTGGAGCTTCCACCTGCGCAGGCTTCTCGCCCGTTCCCGGACCTGACGCCGCCACCTCGGCATGTAGAACATGTACCAGAAGCTCATGACGACCGGCAGCAGCAGCAGGATCCGTATGCCGGCGAACGGCGTGAGCGCGGCGATGGGGAGCACCAGCACCAGCGCCGTACCGATCACGGACAAGCGCATCCGGCGCATGTCCCGCATGATCTCCCAGTACTCCTCGGCCGGGATCTGGCCGGTGTTCCACGAGCGACGGCACTTATCGCACCGCCACCGCTCGCCATGCGGAACGTGGCCGGTCTCGCCGCAGTCGCAGCGAACGGTGATCAGTGCACCGCGCATCCTCGCATTGTAGGTGCTGAGGACTGCCGCGAACAGGCCCGGCGTCTCCCCAACGCAGCTCGCCATTCCGCGTCGGGCTTTTAGCGTCGGTGCCGATGCCAAAAATGACTGTTAACACAGATCGTATAGACACACATGGCTCACACGTGCTACACAACGTTTACCTGCGGTGAACGGAGGCACTCGGTGGCTGAGGCGTTCGTTGAAGAGCGGCACCTGCTCAAGGCGCTCCGGTGGTGGGACGGGTTCGTCATCGCCCTATGCAACCCGGGCTTCCTGATCGCATCGCTCGGATTCTCCATGGGCGCGCTCGGCACCTGGGGCGCTGTGCTGCTGTGGGCGATCTCGGCAGGCGTCGGCATGCTGCAGACGTGGATCTACGCCGAGACCGCATCAATGTTCCCGGACAAGCCCGGCGGCATCTCGCTTTATGCGCACGAAGGCTGGCGCGGCCGCTTCTCACTCGTCGGCCCGATCGGCGCGTTCGGCTACTGGATCGGCTGGTCGGTCGTCCTGTCGATCTTCGGTAAGGTCATCGGCGACCTGATCGTAGCCCAGTGGTTCCCGACAGCGACCTGGTCGGTGTTCGACGGCGCCGTGCATCTCGGGCCTGCGGACTTCATCGCGATCGGCTGCATCATCCTGGTCTGGCTGCTGAACGTCTTCGGCATCCGGCCAGCCGTGTGGATCTCCTACGTGACCGGCGTCGGGCTGATGGTGCCGCTGGCGATCTTCATCGTCGTGCCGTACCTCAGCGGAGACTGGCATAGCACGAACATGACCTGGGCGCTGCACGGCTTCGGCGGCTTCAAGCTCGCGATGGTCTACCTGTTCCTGATGGGGTGGTCGGCCTACGCCGCCGAGGTCTGTGCCACCTTCGCGCCCGAGTACCACGACACCAGGCGGGACACCACGATCGCGCTGCGTTCGGCTGCAGTGTTCACGCTGCTGGTGTTCCTGCTGTTCCCGCTGGGCCTCGGCGGCGTAACCGGCGCGCCGAGCGTTACGACCGCGGAGGGCGAATTCTATGTGCCGGCCTTCGCGAAGGTCGTAGGCAGCGGCGCGGCGGGATTCATGCTCGTGCTGCTGATCGGCAGCCTGTTCCTGTCGATGATCTCCTCGACCGCCGACGGCTCGCGGGCGCTGTACGGGATCGCGCGCGATGACATGACGGTAAAGCAGCTGTATCACCTCAACCGCTGGCACGTCCCAGCCCGGGCCATGACCGTCGACCTGGTAGTGAACGTGCTGCTCGTGCTATTCATCTCCAGCAACCTCGCGATCCTGTACATGAGCAACATCGGATACGTGCTGGCGCACTTCTTTGCCCTCACCGGCTTCCTGCTGCTGCGCCGAGACCGGCCGAACTGGCCGCGGCCGATCAAGGTTGGCCCGGTCTGGGTCGGGATCGCGGTAGTGCTTGCCGTCTTCAACGCCGTCCTGGTCGGCTTCGGCGTAGCCAATCCCACGCTGACCGGCTACGGGACGACAACCGACATGATCATCGGCGTGGGCGTGCTGGTCGCCTCGGTGCTGCTGTTCTTCTTCCGGCGGCTGGTGCAGGACAAGGCAAAGATCACCTTCCGCGAGGAGGTGCCTTCGGAGCCGACGGCCGAGCAGATGGCACTACTGCGGCAGGAAGAGAATGTCGTACCGGCAAGCTGAGGCCTGAGGACGGCGCCCGCCGGGAAGTCCCGGCGGGCGCCGTCTGCTCTGCGCGGTATCTCGGCGTCAGCTCCAGGGGAACGGCGAGTTGCTAGTCGGGTGCAGCTCACCGCTGCTGTACCGGCCGAACCGGAACGGGGCGAACAGTGCCTGCTGCTCGCCCAGCAGTTCCTTGGCGACTAGTGCTCCGACGCCGATCATCTTGTAGCCGTGATTGGAGTCGGCTACCACGTACGCGTTCTCGCGGAACGTGTCGAAGACCGGGAAGCTGTCCGGCGTGAACGCCCCGATGCCGCCGGTCGGCTCGTGCCGGTACAGATCACGCTTGCCCTCGAATCGCTTGTGACAGTGGGCGAGCGCTGAGGTCCACATGCTGACGAAGTTGGCTGTCACCGTGTACTCAGGGCTCTGCGGTCCGTACGGGTCTACCGCGACGTCCCCGGCGGGCTTAGTGACAACGTACGGCGATGTGCCACCCTGTACGCCGCCGAAGTAGAAGTCGGGCTTGTAATAGATCCCCCACATCTGGTCCGTGATGAGGTCCCCGGTGACGTCGTCGTACAACGGTGCGCTGGAATCCACGTGCAGGACGGGAGGGAACGAGCCGCCGTTGTCGGTGAACGTCTTCGGGTCCACGGCCAGCGTCCCCTCCTGCAGTGCCCAGTACGTCCACATCGGGCGGTGGGCGTGGACGGTGCCATCCCGGCCTGTTACCGAGATCCGCTCCGGGAGGTCGAGCATGGCCCACAGGTCACGGATCCACGGGCCGACCGCGATGACCAGCTGGTCGCAGGCGATCTCGCCCTGATCGGTCTGTACTGCGGTCACCGCACCGCCGGTCGTGCGCACTCCGGTCACGCGGACGCCGGGTACGATGCGGACTCCCTCCGCCTCGGCCTTAGCGGCAAGGCCGCGCAGTGACCGCACGTTGTTCGCGTAGCCACCCCTGCGCTCGTGCAGGATCGCGGTGATGCCCGGCGCCTGCCAGTCGTCGAACATGTCGACCATGTAGTCGTGACAGTCGCGCTCGCCTTCGATCAGGACCGACGGATAGCCGATGGCCTGCTGCTCGGCGAAGATCTGCGCAACATTCGCGTGCATTGCTTCCGGCGAGATCTGCATGTATCCGACGGGATGGTAGGCGAACGCCTCGGGATCGGACTCCCAGACCGCGACCGAATGCGCCATGAGCTCGCGCATCGCGGGCTGGAAGTAGTTGTTGCGGATGACGCCGCAGGCGATGCCGGACGCGCCAGCGCCGACGGCGCTCTTGTCCAGCACGACGATGTCCTCGCCGCCCTGGCCACGCGCCCGGAGTTCCCTGGCGAGATGCCAGGCCGTGGAGAGCCCGTGTATTCCGGCGCCGATGATGACGAAACGGCTGCTGGCTGGGATAGAAGTCATGGCACTCGCCCTTCGCCTAGTGGCAAGCCTGCCTTCGTGCGCTACTATTGCCCTGAGGGCAATAGTATTTCCGAAGTTAGGACAATCGTACCTTGGCACGGACCGGGCAGCCAGCCACTCGTCAGGTCGCTGCTGTCCAGCGAGCGATCGCAATCATCGACGAGCTCGCAACGGCGCGGGCTGAACTCGGCACGAACGAGATCGCCCGGCGCACCGGCATCAACGTCAGCACGATCTCGAGGATCCTGGCCACGCTGACGGCCGGCGGCCTTGTCGACCACGTCCCTGCCACGGGGCGATACCGGCTCGGCATCGGACTGGTCCGGCTGGCCAACTCGGTCGGCCTTGACATCCGCTCACTCGTCCGGCCGCACCTGGAGGAACTTGGCGCCCGGATCGGCGAGACGGCAACACTGTCAGTTCCCGGCGAGCACGAGGCGTTCACGCTGGACTTCGTGCAGAGCTCGCTCACCGTGCGCAGCGTGGCAGAGGTCGGCCGCACCAGTGCCGCCCACGCCACAGCGGTGGGCAAGGTATTCCTCGCCCACGGCGGGACGCTGCACGGCGGGACGCTCAAGGCATTTACCGACCGGACGATCGTGGACCGGGCGGTCCTTGCGGTCGAGGTCGCCAGGGTCAGGGAAACGGGCTGGGCTCAGGCACTCGGGGAACGCGAGGAAGACCTCAACGCCGTCGCAGCTCCCATCCTTGACCGGGCAGGCAAGCTGGCGGCCATACTCGGCGTCCAGGGTCCCGCCATCAGGTTCAGCCCGCGCGCGATGCGCGCGGCCGTCGAGTTGCTCACCGAGAAGGCCGCGCTCATCTCGTCCGCCCTGTGACGCCAGACGGCCAATTGCCGCATTGGCAATAGCATTGCAGGTTGGCCCATTCCGCTCGGACTGCGGGGAACCCTAGAATGAGAGCCACAGGCAACTCTGTTGCCCTCATGGCAATTCGGAGATGGTGCCATGGTAGCACCTCGGCAGCTTAGGGCCGGACAGCTCGACAGCTGGGACTTCAGGCAGGCCGTGGGCAGCTTCACCACCGGCGTCACGGTCGTAACGACCTGCGACGAGGCTGGCACTCGCTTCGGCCTGACCGCCAACTCGTTCGCCTCGGTGTCGCTTGAGCCGCCGCTGGTGCTCTTCTGCGTCGACCACCGGGCGCCGAGCCTGGACGGACTCATCCGGAGCGGCCACTTCGCCATCAACGTGCTCGCTTCCGACCAGGAGGAGATCGCAAGGCGCTTCGCGCGCCCGGCGGAGGACAAGTTCGCGGGGCTCGACTGGCGGGTGGGCATCTTCGGCGCACCGCTGCTGGACCGCTGCATCGCGCACATCGAGTGCACTTTCGAGCACCAGCACCCGAGCGGGGACCACGACATCATCATCGGACGCGTGCAACGGGTCAAGTTCTACGCGGGCGAGCCACTGATCTTCCACCGCAGCCGCTTCGGCACCGTCGTCTCCGACTCGGCAACCGGCTAGGGCCAGCCGGTACAGCAGGTCAGGAGCGCGGACGCGTCTTGTCCGGGTCGTAGAACGGGAACGGCACCACCTGCGCGGGAATGCGCTTGCGATGCCCGTCCAGCTTGGCGACGTCGACCGTCGTCCCGATCTCGGCGTACTCCACGGCCATCCGGCACAGGGCAATGTTCTTGCGCAGGATGGGTGACCTGGTGCCGCTGGTGATCACCCCGACCTGAGAGCGGCCTTCATGGACGCAGTCCCCGTGCGCGGCAGTCTCATTGCCCTCCAGCTCAAGGCCGACCAGCACGCGCTGCGGCGAGGCCTTCCGGCGCTCGAGTGCGGCGCGGCCGACGAAGTCGTCCTCCTTCGTCTTGAGCGGAACGGTGAATCCGATGCCCGCCTCGAACGGGTCGATCTGGTCGTCGAACTCGTATCCGGCGAAGATCAGGCCAGACTCGATCCGCAGCATGTCGAGCGCGTCCAGGCCGAGCGGAGCCAGTCCGTGCCCGGCGCCCGCCTGCCACACCGCGTCCCACAATGCCGTCGCGTCCTGCGGGTGGCACCACAGCTCATAGCCGAGCTCTCCGGTGTACCCGGTACGCGAGACGATGAGCCGGCCAGCCGCCGGCCCGCCGAGGCGGCCGATCGCGAACCGGAACCAGCCCAGGTCCGGGAACGGCGGCTGAGTGGGCGGGGTCCATACCAGCTCGCTCAGCAGCTCGCGCGACTTGGGCCCTTGCACCGCGATGTTGTGCAGGTGGTCGGTGGAGTGCTTAACCCATACCTGATCCAGCCCGAGGCGCTCGGCGAGCTGGCGCAGCCAGATCCCGTCGTGCTCGTCACCGCCGACGAACCTGAACCTGTCCGCGCCGAGCCGGAAGACCGTCGCATCGTCGAGCATGCCGCCGGTGTTGTTGCAGAGGGCGGTATACACCACCTGGCCCTCAGCCAGCTTCCGGATGTTGCGGGTGACCGCTGCCTGGAGCAGCGCCTCCGCGTCCGGGCCGACCACCTCGAACTTGCGCAGCGGGGACAGGTCCATCACCACTGCTGCCTCGCGGCAGGCCCAGTACTCGTCGATCGCGCCGAGGTTGTCGAAGCTGGTCGGCAGCCAGTAACCGCGGTACTCGGTAGTTCGCCTGGTCAGCGCCGACCACCGTGGCTGGAAGGCCGTCTGTTCGGTGAGCTTCGGCTCAGCGTCCGGGGTGACACGGTGGGCGATCGCCATCGAGAACCTCCGCTCGGCCGGGTAGACGCGGACGTGGATGTCCGTCGGAATCCAGGCATTGGCCGGGTCGATGTCGTCGGGGCAGGCCGATGATGCGCAGACCAGATCGGTCATCGCGCGCAGCAGCACGTAGTCGCCGGGCCGCGACCAGGGCTCGTCAAAGAGCATCTGGTTGGAGGCGCTGAAAGAGGTGTTGTAGAAGAAGTTCAGCGCGGGCCAGCCGCGCCTCGATGCGATGCCGTACGACCGCAGCTGCCCGTTGAAGTTGTCCGTGCAGTTCACGTGCCCCGGGTAGCCCATGTCTTCGTAGTACTTGGCGTTGCAGGCCAGCGCGAACGTGTCATGCCTGCCGACTGTGTCCCTGACAACCTCGACCAGCGGCTGCATGTCCTGATCGAAGAACTTGCCGAACAGGCCGGGCTGCGGGTAGGCGTTGCCCGTCAGGTTGCGCGTGGTGGTCGCATCCAGGCCGCGCTCGACGCCCTCGGATAGCTGCCGGGAGTCGAATGCCAGGAAGTCGGAGCACTGCCGCCCTTCCACGTCAATGACCTGGATGTACTGGCCCGCCTCAACCTGGTAGGCAATCGCCGTCGCTTTGTCCACCCGCAGGTCGAGCAGCGTATCGGCAAGTGGTGGTGGCAGCCGCGGCTCACCTGGCTTCCGGGGCCTGGCTCGCCGTATCTCCACCGCAAGGTCCGACGGCGGGTTGTCGGAGTCCACCGACATCAGGCCATCGGGAGCAGCCACGATGCAGGTGACCGGATGCGAGCGCGATGAACGCGGCGGCAGCGCCGGCCGGCGACCACTCCCCGAACAGCCCCACCGCCCGCGCGCTAGCCAGATCGAGGCCACGCTCGGACAGCGCGCGGACCACCTCGGTCTGCGCCGACCACTGGGCCGCCGACCACTGGGCCGCCGACCACGGGGCCGCCGTCGGCGAGGCAACGCAGGACGGTGGCTGCGGTGTCGGCCGATGTCGCCAGCGCGCTGAAATCCTCGCCGTTCCGGCCGAGGACGGTCAGCTCGCCGCGCTGCCGCCCGGCTGCGTCGATCACCGTCATCTCGTCGCCCGCGTCCAGCTCGAGTGCGGTGACCGCGCCGGGATGGACCCGGTAGCGCTCCACCTGCGGATCGGCCGGAATGAGGCCGGGCAGGATCAGGCGGGGACGGCCCACGGGCGCCGGCCCGGACTCAGCCCACCGCTGACGCTCCGCGGGCACCGTCACCGCTGATCACCTTCCGATCGGCTCCTTGGCCTCGTCCTCAGCGGCCTGCGCCAGCAGCTTCTCCGCCAGTGCGCGCTTGCCCTTGGCGTCCAGCTTCTTGGTCTCGTTGGCGATCGCGCGCTCGTTGACTGTCTGGTTCCAGTAGTCGAGCACCTCGAAGCCGAGCAGCGCCGACTTGCCGACGAACTGGCGAAGGACCTCGTTGGTCGGACCCATCACCCAGCCGGCCTTGCGCGTCGCGCAGGTAGCGTTCCAGCTCCATGTCCCGCTTGTAGCCGGAGCCACCGCAGGCGTGCAGCATCTTGTCCACCACGTCCGCCACGTTCTTCGCCGCGGCGAACTTCATCTGCCACGCCCAGTGCAAGTAGCGCAGCGCGCGCCGTCGTGCCGGGCTGCAGCACGCGGCGGTTGGAGTCGGTTGACCCGGTCGAACGCCTCGGCGACCGAGAGCACGAACGTGCGGCAGGCGTTCGTGTCGATGATCGCCTCGCCGACGTAGTCCTGAATCGTCGGGTAGTCGCAGACCCGCAGGCCGACGTCGACGTGACGCTTGCGGGTGGTGTGCCGCTTGGCGATATCGACCGCGCCCATGGAGATGCCGTTCCAGACCGACGAGGAGCCGAGCAGGAACCAGGGGTCCACGGACTCGTCGTTGGACTCCGCGCCGTCGCCGACCGGCCCGACGATCTGATCGCCGGGGATCTCTCCCTGCACGTCAAGGCCGCCAGACTGGTTGCCGCGGAGGCCGAGCGCGTCCCACAGAGCGGGCTGGGCATGCGCGTCCTCGGCGTCAACCACGAACACAGACAGGTCGTCGTAGCCCTTGAAGTCCGGGCTCGTCGTCTGCACCACGTAGAAGTCCGCGAAACCAGCAGAGGTGGTCCAGGATGCCTTCTTCCGCACCTTGAACCCGCCGTTGACCCGCTCGGCGCCGGACGAGATCGGGTACCAGAAGTGGCTGCCGGTCTCGGGGTCCGAGTACGACAACGTCCCGATCTTGCCCGAGTTCAGGGGTCGGATGTACTTGTCGATCAGTGCAGGCGTGGCGCGCAGCATGATCGCATTGACTGCGCCCATGTGCATCACGTAGCACATCGCCGTCGAGGCGCAGCCATAGCGTGCAATCGTCTCGCACACCATCGAGAAGGCGACATGGTTCTCGCCCAGGCCGCCGTATTCCTCAGGGACGGTCAGGGCGAGGAAGCCGTGCTCGCCAAGCAGCTCGAGGTTCCTGCGCGGGAACTTCAGCTCGTCGTCGGATCGCTTGGCATTGTCCCGCATCTCCTGCTGGCACAGGTCGATCAGCTGCGCGCGCAGCTCCTTGTGCCGGTCGGTCAGCACCCAGTCCGGGTCCCAGTCATAGCCAAGTCCCCAGAACGGCTCGGAACCCCACATCTTTTCCTGGCTCAAGATGGACCCCTTACATCACTCGTTGGCCGAAATCATCATCCGCCCGGCAGGCGAGGCCGCGCTAGGCCAGGCCGAAGGCGAGGTTGGGTGAACGGTCACGACAGCCCGACGATCTCGCCGTGTTCGTCGAGGTCGATGTGGGCCGCCGCGGGGTTCTTCGACAGGCCGGGCATGGTCCGGATCTCGCCGCAGATCGGGTAGATGAAGCCAGCACCCACGGAGGCGCGCACCTCTCGGACCGGAAGCTGCCACCCGGTGGGCGCGCCTTTCAGTGCCGGATCGGAGGAGATCGACAGGTTCGTCTTGGCGATGCAGACCGGAAGCCGGCCGAACCCGGCCTTCTCGTAGGTGTCCAGCTGGGCGGCCGCTGCCGGGAGGTACTCCACGCTAGCGGCGCCGTACACCTTGGTGGCAACGATTTCGATCTTCTCGCGCAGGCTCGCGTCGTCGGAGTACAGGAACTGGAAGTCGTTGGGCTCGCTGGTGGCCTCAACGACCGCTTCTGCGAGCTCGGCCGCACCGCGGCCTCCGTCGGCGAAGTGGGTGCAGACGGCCGACCGCGCGCCCATCTCGCTGGCCACCTTCTGGATGGCCTGGTGCTCCGACGGATGATCGGTCGGGAACGCGTTGATGGCGACGACGGCCGGCACACCGTGCAACCGGACGTTCTCGATCTGCTTGCGCAGGTTTGCCGCACCCGCCAGCACGTCATCCGGGTTCTCCGCGAGCAGATCCTCGGGCAGCGGGCGTCCAGCGATGATCTTGTATTTTCCTGAGTGCGACTTCAGCGCGCGCACGGTCGCGACGACGACCGCTGCGTCCGGCCGCAGCCCGGAGTTGCGGCACTTGATGTTGAAGAACCGCTCGGCGCCCATGTCGGCGCCGAACCCAGCCTCGGTGACCAGCAGATCGCCTGCGTGGATGCCAATCAGGTCAGCCACGACCGAGGAATTGCCGGTCGCGATGTTGCCGAACGGCCCGGTGTGCACGAGCACCGGTGTGTTCTCCAGGGTCTGCAGCAGGTTGGGCTTGATCGCATCGCGCAGGATGACCGCCATCGACCCGGCCGCGTCCAGTTCCTCGGCCGTCACCGGGACGCCGCCGGAGGTGTAGCCAACGACGATCCGACCAAGCCGCTCTCGGAGGTCAGCCAGCGAGGTCGTCAGCGCGAGCGTCGCCATGACCTCCGAGGCAGCGGTGATATCGAAGCCGGTCTGCCGGGTCACGCCGTCGGCGCGCGGGCCAAGCCCGATCACGATATTGCGCAGCGCCCTGTCATTGACATCAAGCACCCGCCGCCAGGTGATGTTGTTCAGGTCAAGGCCGAGCGCGTTCCCCTGGAAGAGGTGGTTGTCCATCATCGCGGCCAGCAGGTTATGCGCGGCGGTCACCGCGTGCATATCCCCGGTCAGGTGGAGATTGAGTATCTCCATCGGGACCACCTGACTGTAACCGCCGCCGGCGGCGCCGCCCTTGATGCCGAACGTCGGGCCCATGGACGGCTGCCTGATCGCCACCGTCGCCCGCTTGCCGATGTGCTTGAGGCCCTGGCCCAGCCCGACCGTCGTCGTGGTCTTGCCCTCGCCGAGCGGAGTCGGGGTGATCGCGGTCACCACCACGTACTTCGCCTTCGGGCGGTCTGCCAGTTCCTCGATAGCTGCCAGCTTGATTTTCTTGACGTAGTCGCCGTAGGGCTCGAGCATGCCGGGGCTCAGGCCCATCTCGGCGGCGATGTCGTCGAGCGGCTTGAGCGAGGCGCTGCGTGCGATCTCCAGGTCACTCGGGAATGCCATGGCGGAGGGCTCCTCAGATTCAAAGGGGGACGGGGGCGAGCGGCAGTCGGAACCCGTCGATCTCGATGCCGAAGTCAGAGCCGGCGCGCAGCAGTGCGCCGAACAGGTAGTCACCAGAGGACCGTTCGCAGTGCAGCAGGTATGAGCGCGCAGTGCTCAGGTCGTCCCGGATGATGTCCGTGGCAACCGAAGCGACCGACGAACGGAACGCGGCACCATTCGGCGTGATCTCGTCCGACAGGTCGATGCCGCAGAACCTTTGAAGTACGCTCACCGCCCGGGCCCCAGTCAGCCTCATCAGCGCACGGCCATGAGTGAGATCTACCCAGGTCACGTGCTCGCCGGGGGCGTCTGCTTCAAGGCTCGCGAGCCCGGTCAGGAGTTCCGGGGCCTGCCCTGGTGCTGCAAGCAGCAGCCACTCCCCCGGCCCGGAGCCGACGACGAGCGTGCCTGCCGGATCCCGTGCCGCCCGGCCGAATCGCACGCCTACCGCGGCGGCCGCCTGGCCGGTGACTGGAGCCCGCAGCTGAACCTTGGCAAGCGGCGTGCAGTCGGTGATCGTCAATCCGGTTCCGCTAGCGCCCTCGGTGCTGGCGCTAGCACGGCGGCCGCTGACTTCCCAGCCCGCAACCACGGTCACGGGCGGCGCTGGGGCGATGGGGCTGCGCGCCAATGGCGGGACCAGCTGTGCGTCAGACACGCATCCGCCCTCCGTCGGGATCAACGTGGGCGTGGTGCGGCATGACGCGCGCCTGGATCAGCCGGCCGCTCGGCAGCCGCACCGTGACCACCGTGCCGGGCTCGGCGAGGTGAGCATCGACCTGGGCGAGGCAGATCGACCGCTGCAGTGTCGGGGACATCCGGCTCGAGGTGATGCGGCCCGCGATCTGGCTGCCATCCATGATCAGGCTGGCTTCTTCAGGCACGACCGATCCGTCCACTGGCTGCAGCCCGACCAGGTGCTGGCCAATCCCGTCCGCAAGCTGCCAGGCGAGCTCAGGCTTGCCGGCGAAGTCGTCCTTGTCGAGCTTGATCGCCCAGTCGAGCCCCGCACTGAAGGCACGGGTGAGGCCGTCAGTGTCCTGGCCGACGATGAAGTGCCCCTTCTCCAGCCGCAGGATCCGCTGCGCCTCGACGCCGAACGCAGCTGCACCCAGGTCGGCGCCGTTCGCGAGCAGCGTCTCCCACACGTGCAGCCCGTAGGCGGCCGGCACATGCAGCTCGTAGCTGAGCTCGCCGGTGAAGCCGATCCGCCACAGCACGCTGTCGGCCACCCCGGCGACGGTGCCGGTGCGCACGTTCATGTAGGGGAATGCCTCGTTCGACAGGTCCACGCCGTCGGTGACCCGCTCGATGAGCTGCCGCGACTTCGGCCCGGCCACGTTGATGCTCGCATAGGCGGTGGTCACCGGCGTGACGTGCACTCGCCAGTCGGGATGCTCGGTCTGCAGCCAGTTCTCGACCCATTCCCAGACGGTCGCAGCGCCTGAGGATGTCGTGCTCATCAGGTAATGCTCGGCGCCCAGGCGCCCGGTCACGCCGTCATCGAGCACGACGCCGTCCTCGGCGCACATCACGCCATAGCGGACCCGGCCGATCTCCAGCTTGGACCACTTGTTCACGTACAGCAGGTTCAGCAGCCTGGGCACGTCGGGCCCGCGCAGATCGAGCTTGCCGATCGGCGTGACGTCGATGATGCCAACGTTCTCCCGGACGTTCCGCACCTCGCCGGCCGCGTCGCCGTACCGGTCAGGCCGGATCCAGGCGCCGGCAATAAGCGGCACCGCACCATGCGACTCATGCCAGGGCTGCATCGGAGAGTAGCGCACCGGCTCGTGCGGCTGGCCGGCCAGCGCGCCGAGCGTGACCGGCGCGTAGGGCGGCCGCCAGGTGGTCGTGCCGGTCTGCGCTATCGAGCTGCCGGTGGCCCGCGCCACCACCGCTACCGTGTTGACCGACTCCAGCTTGCCCTGCACCGGCCCCATTGTGGCGGTGGTGAACCGCTTCGCCAGCTCAGCTGAGTCGAAGCCCTCGGCAACGGCCGCCAGCAGGTCCTTCGACGACACGTCCTCGCTGAAGTCGACGAAGCCGTGCGTCCGGCCTACGAAAAGCTCGGGGTGCGAGTACACCGGCAGGCTGGGAATCGGGACAGGCCCGGTTTCCGGGCTGGAGCCGGCTTCCGCTGGCTCAGCCGCCTCCGCGGCGTGTTCGCTGGTGGGCCCGCGCTCGCGGGTCGGTACAGCCACTGACCGGGCGAGGCCGATGGCAGCCGCACGGCGGGCCGCCTCCGCGCCGATCGCTGTCGCATGCTCGGTCAGCTCGTCCAGCCCGCCATCGCCGGCGATGCCGCCGGTGACAAGCACGTCGCCTGGCAGCCGCGCCCGGTCGGGGAAGAACCTGGCCGCCTGCGGGCTGTACACCGGCCGGTCCCCGGACATGTTGAGCAGCGATGTTGGGGCGGTCCAGCCGACCGCCATGACGACCAGGTCACAGCTGATCTTCGTGCCGTCCGCCACTTCCACTGCGCGCACTCCGCCGCGTCCTGTGACCGCGGTGATATCGCCGCCGAGCCTGGCGTCCTCGACCCGTGCCACCTCGACGCCGGCCCGCTTGAGGTCGGCGACGGCCGCATCGCCGGCTGCGTTAGCACTCAGCACGACGGCCCGTTCGCCCGGCCGGACGGCGTAGAGGTTAATGAGCCGGCGGACCGCTGTCGACAGCATGACGCCGGGCAGGTCATTGCCCTGGACCACGTACGGGCGCTCGATCAGGCCGGGCGCCGCGACGAGCGTCTTGGCCCGCGCCTTGACCAGCCGCTCCCGCTCGGCGGGCCCGCCGCCGCGCTCCAGCACGGCGATCCAGTTATCGTCATAGCGTCCGAGCACCACCGAGTCGGTGAGCACCTCGATGCCGGGCTCGGCCCGGACCTGGCTCTCAAGCTCGCGGAGCGCGGCGAGGTCAGCCTCATCACCCCAGCGCAGATGACCGCCGAGCTGGTGCTCCTCCTCCACCAGCAGTACGGATGCGCCGGCCTGTGCGGCGGCCACGGCAGCCGCGAGCCCAGCTGGTCCGCCGCCCGCGACCAGGACATCGGGATGGGCGTAGCGCTTCTCCGGCCGGGCGGCCGCCGAGTCCGGCGAGATTGTGCCGCCGTTCACGAACCGCCGCAGCACGCTCTCGTAGGCGGGCCACAAGACCTGCGGCCGCATGAAGGTCTTGTAGTAAAACCCGGCGGTCAGGAACCGCCCCGCATACTGGTTCACCGCCTTGGCATCGAAGCGCAGCGACGGCCAGGTGTTCTGCGCCGTCACCTGCATGTCCGCCGTTACCAGCCGATGGCATCCCCGCACGTTGGGCTCGTCACCCACCTGGACCATGCAGCCGGGGTCGTGGTAGCTGGCGGTGATCAGGCCGCGGGGGCGGTGATACTTCATGCTCCGGGAGAACACGCGCTCACCGGCAGCGGCAAGCGCGGACACGATTGTGTCCCCCGCATAAGCCGGGAACGGCCGCCCGTTCCAGCTGAAGGTGAACTCGCTGCCGCGGTCGATCACCTCGCCGGGCTGTACCCCGAGGCGCGTCATTGAGCAGCCCCAGCCGCACGGACGGCCCGGATCTCGTTGGTCTCGGTGTGCCGCTCGACGGAGATGAACCTGCGGCAGCCCATCCGGTGGTACCACGTTTCTTTCGTCCAGCCGAGCGGATTGGCCCGGAGGTAGAGGTAGGCCCGCCACTGCTCACGGGTGGCACTGCCAGCATCCGGGCGAGGCGTGGCCTCGCCTACGTGCTGGAACTCCGCAGCGTCGCGGGGACCGCACCAGGCGCACGGCACGAGCATCATCGACGTACCTTCCTTGAGTCAGTGGCCGACAGCGGCCGCGCCCTTCTCGCCCACGAGCGCACCTTCGGTGAACCGATCCAGGCCGAAGGCCGCGATGATCTCCGGAGTCTGGCCGGAGGCGATGCAGCTCGCCATCGCCTCGCCGGACACCGGCCCTGCCTTGAAGCCGTAGGTGCCCCAGCCCACGTCGACCAGCAGCCCGTCCACCGGCGTGTGCCCCATCACCGGCGAGAAGTCCGGCGTCATGTCACACAGGCCAGCCCACTGGCGCAGGACGCGGACCTTGGAGAGCGCGGGCATCAGCTCGAGCACATGCCCGGCGAGGCCCTCGATGAACTCGAACGATCCGCGCATCGAGTAGGACGTGAACGGATCCACGCTCGCGCCGAAGACGAGCTCGCCGCGGTCGGTCTGGCTGATGTAGACATGCAGCGTGCCGGACACGATCACCGTCGACAGGAACGGCTTGACCGGCTCGGTGACCGCGGCCTGCAGCGGGAACGTCTGGATCGGCAGCGCCACCCCGGCCATGTCGCAGATCAGCGTCGCCCAGCCAGCGGTGGCGTTGAGCACGACGCGGGTGGCGATGTTGCCGCGGGTCGTGCGCACGCCCCGGACCTGGCCGTCGGCCACGTCAATACCGGTGACCTCAGTGTTCTGGTGGATGTGCACCCCGAGGGCATCGGCGCCGCGGGCGTAACCCCAGACGACAGCGTCGTGCCGGATGATGCCCCCCGGCGGATGCCACAGCGCGCCGAGTACCGGGTACCGCGCCTCCTGGCTCACATCGATGAACGGAGCCAGCCGCTTGACCTCTTCCGGACCGACAACCTCGGAGTCGACGCCCTGAGCCTTGTTCACCTCTGCGCGCCAGCGCATCGTCCGCAGTGACGCGTCGTTGTGCGCCAGCGTGAGATGGCCGCGGCGGGAGAACATCACGTTGAAGTCGAGGTCGGCAGCGAGCTGGCGGTAGAGCTGGATCGAGCGGTCGTAGAACCTGACCCCCTCTGGCGTCAGGTAGTTCGAGCGGAGGATGGCCGTGTTCCGGCCAGAGCCGCCGGAGCCCAGGTAGCTCTTGTCCAGCACTGCCACGTTGGTTATCCCGTGATTGGCAGCCAGGTAATAGGCGGCTGCCAGCCCGTGCACGCCGCCGCCGATGATGACGACGTCGTAGGAGCCCTTCAGCTCATGCGCTCGCCAGGCCGCCGGCCATTCCTGATGCGTCAGGCCGCGACGGAAGAGACCGAGCGCGGAGTACCTGGCGGGATACGCGACGCGCCGCGTGTCCTGCCTGTGTCCGTTATTGAGCGCCTGCACGGGTCCTCGCCCTCCCCGCGGGCCGCGATGGGTGACCGGTATATCCCCGCGCACAGGTTACGCCAGCGATGAAACTCTGTCCACTTGGAGTAAACGACTGCACGTGATCTTTACGGCACCGCGCGGAGGCGCGAAATGGCCTTCAGGCGACCAGGCCCGCCCGGTTCCATTCAAGATGTTACCCGGCAGGCTGGATCGACTTAATGGAGATGAACTGGATTGGCAGCTCGATCAGTGAGCCCGGACCGTGCGGCACTTCGCCGACGAACTGCATGGCGTCCCCGGGCTCCAGCAGGTAGCGGGAGTTACCGCAGGTGTACTCGAGCCGGCCGGAGATCACGTAGATCAGCTCGGTGCCCGGGTGCTGGTAAAGCGGAAAGGTCTCAGCCCGCTCCGTTAGCGTTACCAGCATCGTCTCGAGCGTGTTGTGCGGCGCGCGCATACTGCCGAGCAGCTGGTAGCGATGGCCAGGGCCGGAGTTCCTATGCTCGATGTCCAGCCCGCGGCCGGCCTTCACGACCAGCACGTCCTGCTCCTCATTCAGGCCACGGAAGAAGGCCGTGACCGGAACTTTGAGCGCTTCCGACAGCCGCGCGAGCGTTGCCAGGCTGGGCGATGCCTGCGCATTCTCGATCTTGGAGAGCATTCCCTTCGACAGGCCCGTCACCTCAGCGAGGTGTCCGACGGTCAGCCCGAGCTGCAAGCGGAACTGCCGGACGCGCTCGGCGATGACTGCTCCCAGCGCCTCCTCCAGCGCGCCCGCTGACCCTGCGGACGGATCAAGCGCACCAGACGAGGCACTCATCGCGGCGCTCCCCGGGTCTGCGAAAGCGCCGTCGTCATCGACGCCAGCGTCTATCAACTGCGTCATCCCTCTAGTCTCCTACCCTGGCCCGCACCTGGGAACCGCAGGCACAGCTGCGATGCTCGCCGCGCGGAGAACAGCGGCGCCGTCATTCGGGCGGGCACCCCGGAATCCGCGTCAGAGCCGGGCCGCCAAGCGTTCTGGCCAATTGCAGCCGGGCAAGGTGTTGTATCGTCCCATGATACGCGGTTTACTGTCCGTAAATCGCGACGCCCCGCTCTGGCCCCGGCTACGGCCCGCCTGAAGGGGCTTCTTGACCGCCAGGGAGGCCTCGGTGAGCACCGACCTCGAACGGTTTACTGGCGCCGACGGCCGCGCCGATGCGGTCCGGCGCGTCCGGGCAGAAATCGATGCAAAAGGCATCAGTTACATCTACTACCAGTTCGTCTCGGTCACCGGGCGGATCATGGGCAAGGGCGTGCCCGCTGACCACTGGGAGCGGCTTGCCGACCGCGGCTTCCAGCTGGTCTACGGTTCCACGGCCAACCTGTTCATCGACCGGTACGGCCAGTACATCGGGTACGGGCCCGAGGCATCCGAGCTCGTCGGGCTGCCCGATGTCGAGACGTTCTGCCAGCTGCCCTGGGACCCGAAGACCGCGCGGGTCTTCTGCACCCTGTTCAGGAACCGGGAAGAGGAAGTCGACCCGGGTAGCTACCTGACCTCCGACTGCCGCGGCAACCTGCGCCGGATCCACCAGGCCTTCGAGGCCGAGACCGGGCTGCACCTCCGCATCGGCACCGAGCCGGAGATGATGTGGCTCAAGCTCAATCCGGACGGGACGCCGTCGGTCGAGGGAAAGACAAAGCCGTACTGCTACCACATCGACCAGTTCGCTGAGCTCCAGCCGCTCATCCACAAGGTGATGGAGTACGGCAAGGCGATGGGCCTGGACATGATCCAGGGCGACCACGAGGATGCCCCCGGCCAGCTCGAGCTCAACTGGCAGTTCGACCGGGCCGAGCTGACCGCTGACCGGCTCACCACGTACCGGCAGATCTGCCGGCAAGTGGGCCGGGAGCTCGGCGCGTTCCCGTGTTTCATGCCGAAGCCGTTCATGAACGTGTCGGCAAACGGCTGCCATCACAACATCTCGCTCTGGCAGGGCGACGAGAACATGTTCCTTCCCGACACCGATAACCCGCGGCTGCCGAGCAAGCTCGGCCTGAACGCGATCGGCGGCGTCCTGGAGCATCTCGGCGCGCTCACCTGCATCACGGCACCGACCGTGAATTCGTACCGGCGATTCTGGCAGACGGGCTACTGGGCGCCGCTGTTCGCCGACTGGGGCTACCAGAACCGGACGACCGCGCTGCGAGTGAGCGCTCCTGGCCGGTTCGAGTACCGGTCGGTGGATTCAGCGGTCAACCCCTACCTGTCGTTCGCGGCCATCATCAAGGCCATGGCGGATGGCATCAGCCGCAACCTTGATCCCGGCCCTCCGGAGAACCGCAACATCTACGACGCCATCGCGGGCGGCAAGGACGTCAAGAAGGTGCCGATGACGCTCGGTGACGCGCTGGGAGCGCTCGCGCTCGACGAGGTGATCAAGGAGGCGCTGCCCGGCGAGATGTACAAGGTCTTCCATCACTACAAGACCGACGAGTGGGAGCGCTACTGCGCCACAGTCTCTGACTGGGATCTCGGCGAGTACCTGGACATTCTGCCGTAACTCCGGTTGGGCGGCTGGCAGCAGGACGAGAGGGGCGGCACTATGTGCGGCATTGCGGGCATCATCCACCGGGACGGTCCCGGCGACATCGGCAGCGAGATGACCCGGATGCTTCAGTCGATGAAGCATCGCGGCCCGGACTCCAGCGGATTCGCCCTCTACGGCCCGCCCGATGACGAGCTGTTCGTCATGCGGATCAAGCTGGCCGACCCGAACGAGACTCGCGATTACGGCTGGGCCGACCGGCTGGAGCGCCACCGGAACGAGATCGAGGCACGGCTAGCCAAGCTGGGTGCCGTCATTGACGCCGTTCGCGGTGATCAGGAGTACTCCTTCCGCGTGCGCTTCCGGTACAACGGTGAGCTCAAGCCGCTCGCCGACTACGTGGAGGACGTGCCGGGCTGCGAGGTGCTCTCGCTGGGTCACTCGCTGGAGATCGTCAAGGACCTCAGCGACGCCGAGAGCGTTGCGCAGCGTTACGGGCTGTCCGGATTTACCGGGACGCACGCGATCGGTCACGTGCGGATGGCGACCGAGTCGGACGTGGACATCTCGGGCGCGCACCCGTACTGGGCGTATCCGTTCTCCGACATCGCGGTGGTGCACAACGGCCAGCTGACGAACTACCACATGTGGCGCCGCCGCCTGGAGCGCATCGGCCACCGGTTCCAGTCCGAGTGCGACTCCGAGATCATCGCCGTTTACCTCGCGCAGAAGATGGACGACGGGCTGTCGCTGGAGACGGCAATGAAGCAGAGCCTCGACGAGCTGGACGGGGTTTTCACCTACCTGGTGGTGACTGCCGACGCGCTCGGGGTGGCCAAGGACGAGATGGCTGCCAAGCCGCTCGTACTCTACGACTCGCCCGAGCTCGTCGCTCTGGCATCGGAGGAGGTGGCGATCCGCGCTGTTGTCGGCCGTGAGATCGACACCTCCGACCCGTACGAGCGGCAAGTCCTGGTGTGGAACCGGTGAAGATCAGCTATGACGCGCGCGGCCTGGCGGAACCCGACGCCCAGGCCCCCGAAGTCGCCAAGATCGAAGGTGAGGGCAGCGAGCGCAGGGCAGTGTTCGACGCCGCCGACCTCTCGACCCGCCAGATCAACCTGGAGCTCCGGCGTCTGGTCTACGCCGAGGAGATCGCGGACGTCACGATCCTGAACCCCGGCGCCAAGCACTCCATCGCCGTCGGCATTCTCGCCCGGTGCCGCATCACCATCGAAGGCAGCCTCGGCTACTTCGGCTGCGGGCTGATCGACGGGCCGGAGATCCGGATCACCGGCCGCGTCGGGTGGTCGGTGGCCGAGAACATGATGTCCGGCGTGGTCCTGATCGAAAAGAACTCCGGATCGCTGGCCGGCGCCGCCCTCCGCGGCGGTGACCTGGTGGTCCGTGGCGACGTCGGCGCCCGGACTGGCATCGACCAGAAAGGCGGCACGATTATCGTCGGCGGCAACGCCGGCATGATGACGGGATTCATGCTGCAGCGCGGTCGGCAGATCATCTGCGGTGACGTCGGCGGCGGGCTCGGCGACTCCATGTACGACGGCGCGATCTACGTCGGCGGCAAGGTGGCTTCGCTCGGTGTCGACTGCGTCGAGGCGGAGCTCACGGCAGCCGATCACGAGTTCCTGGACCGCAAGCTGAAGATCTACGGGATGGAGCGGGATGCCTCATTCAGAAAATTTGTCTGCGGACAGAAGCTCTGGAATTACGACAACCTCGAGCCCGCTGAGCGCAAGCTCGTCCTCTGAACGGCGACTGACGTGAGCGCGAGCGAAGACGGAGCCAGGTCTGTCCTGGGGCATAGCAGTATCTTCACCCCCGAAGTGATCAACGACATCCACGTGAAGGCCGAACTCGGCCGGTACCGGATGCGCGGGTTCTCAATGTTCAAGCGGATCCCGCACTGGGACGAGCTGATGTTCCTTCCCGGCACGCTGACCCGGTTCGTGATCGAGGGATACCGGGAGAAGTGCGAGACCAAGACCGTTCTTGGCGCGCGGTTCGCTAAGCGCCCGCTGGAGCTTGACATCCCCATCTACATCACCGGGATGAGCTTCGGAGCGCTGTCGCTCGAGGCCAAGATGGCTCTGGCCAAGGGCGCCTCGATGGCCGGCACGGCCACCTGCTCCGGTGAGGGCGGCATGATCCCGCCCGAGCGCGACCTGTCCACCAAGTGGTTCTACCAGGTCATTCAGAGCAGGTACGGCTTCAATCCGCACCACCTGATGCTCGCCGACGGCGTGGAGTTCTTTATCGGCCAGGGCTGCAAGGTCGGGCTGGGCGGGCACCTGATGGGCCAGAAGGTGACCGAGCAGGTGGCCGAGATGCGATCGCTGCCGGCCGGCATTGATCAGCGCAGCCCAGCGCGGCACCCGGACTGGCTCGGCCCGGACGATCTCTCACTGAAGATCCAGGAGATTCGCGAGGCTACCGACTACCAGGTTCCGATCCAGCTGAAGCTCGGTGCTGCCAGGGTCTACGACGACGTCCGGATGGCCGCTAAGTGCGGGCCCGACACCATCTATCTGGACGGCGCCGAGGGCGGGACCGGAGCCGGGCCGCACATCGCGGCCGAGGAGACGGGGATCCCGCTGATGGCCGCCATCCCGGAGGCCCGCAGAGCGCTCGAGGACGTGGGGCTGGTCGACGAGATCGACCTCGTCGTCGCGGGTGGCATCCGCAACGGCGCCGACGTCGCGAAGTGCCTGGCGCTCGGTGCGAAGGCGGTCGCGATCGGGCATTCGGCGCTGATGGCGCTCAACTGCAACAAGGAACTCCCGGGCGTCACGGATTACGAGGGCACTGTCGGCGTCCCGGCGGGCCGGTGCTATCACTGCCACACCGGCCGCTGCCCGGTTGGGATTGCGACGCAGGACCCCGTGCTGCGGAAGCGCCTGGAGGTCGACGAGGCGGCCGAGCGCGTCTACAACTTCCTGCACACGCTCACGCTCGAGGCGCAGATGTTCGCCCGGGCATGCGGCAAGACCGACGTGCACAGCCTTGAGCCCGAGGATCTGTGCGCGCTGACAGTGGAGGCCTCGGCGATGGCCAAGGTGCCGCTCGCCGGAACCACCTACATCCCCGGTCAGACGGAGGAGGCGGCGCTGGCCGAGATCAAGGCCCTGCTGGAGAAGCAGATCCTGAACGATGGCGGGGCGGGAGGCCGCAGTGGCTGACGAATTCTTTTCCGGCACCGCTGCACCGCGGCCGTCGACGAAGGCCGGCATCGACACTGAGGAACTGACCGGACGGACGTTTCCTTACCAGTTCGACCGGTCACTGGTCGAGGACGTCGACCTAGTCGCCGCGACGCCGGGAGCGGACATCAACTGGCTGGAGGACATCCACCTGATGTACGAGGACGGGGTGCCCGCCGTCTTCGACCGCTACACCAATGCCTTCCTCAAGATCCACTTTGAGATCCCGGCCGGCCTGGAGGACGAGTACGCCCGGAAGGTACTGATCAAGCATCTACAGGAAGGCAACTCCTACGGCATCTGGCTGAAGCGCAGGCACGCCAAGTTCGCCCAGCCCGAACTCGGGCCGTGGCGAGCGGGCTCGCCCACGGTCGGCCAGCACTGGGAGCCCGCCACCCTGGCCGACTGGGAGCAGCCGGAAGGCCACTAAGGATCGGGCTCGAAGGCGATCGGCAGCCGGGCTGGCCCGGTGTTGCCGCTGCACGGCAGCCACGTCGCCGTCCCTGACGGCCGCGGTTCGCGCAGGCGCCTGGCGAGCAGTGGCAGGGCAACGCTCATGTCGGTGCGCGCGACCAGATGGCCCAGGCAGTAGTGCACTCCGCCGCCGAAGGCGAGATGTGCCGGCCGCCCGGTCGCCGTGATGTCGAACTCCGGATTCGGGACAGCCGCCGGATCGGTTCCCGCGGCTGCGCAGAACAGGTGGATGGTCGTGCCGGCCGCTATCTCGAGCCCGTCGAGGGTGAAGTCCGCCAGCGCTTCACGGGTTACCCAGGTCGTCGTCGGACTGACCCGCATGACCTCCTCGACGGCGGCCGATCCCAGCTCCGGATTCTGCGCGAGCAGCCGCCATTGCGCAGGGTGGTTCATGAGGCAGTGCACGGCCAGGCCGAGCTGGTTTCGCGTGGTATCGAAGCCGCCGAAGATCAGCAGCACCAGTGAGTCCCGGAGCTCCGCGTCAGTGAGCCGCTCGCCGTCAGCATGCCCGGCAACCAGGCTGGTCACGAAATCATCCCGCGGCCGGACCCGGCGATCTGCGATGACCGCGTCGGCGTAGGCATACAGCTTCTCCAGCGCGGCCTCGATCCGCGGCAGGTCGGCACGGATCCCCACTCCCATCGCCAGCCCGACGGTCGCCGACTCGGCCGCGATCGCGCGCCACTCCCGCTCGTCGATCCCGAGCATGATGGCAATGACGCGGGCCGCGTACGGCTCGGCGAACTCGGACATGAACTCACACTGGTCCGGCTGATCAAAGGAGCTGACCAGTTCATCGGCCAGGGCGATGAAGCGCGGAGTCATGGCACCGACATGCCGGCGCGAGAATGCGGGATTGAGCAGCCGGCGCAGCCGGCGATGCTCGGTTCCCTCCTTATTGAGGACCCAACTGGCCCACCAGTCGGCGAATAGGCCTGAGGTGATGCCGTGATGAGCGGGCCACGCCACGCTCCCCTGGCGGAGGCTCGGATGCTGGAGCAAGCGGGTGGCCTGGTCGTATCGGAGCACTGCCAGCCCGTAGGAGGTACGGGCATACCAGCTGCTCTCCCTGGCGCGAAAGACCTCTGGCGAGCCGACAGAGAAGGTGGGGTCCGCAACGTCGAAGAAGGGAATCTCCGAGTCCGCTGCGACGGCCACGGCGCCTCCAGCCGCTAGCTAGCGTCGCCGGAGTCGGCAGGCGAACTGAAATCGGCACCGGATTGCGGGTTCTGGCCCGCGGCCACCCAGGTGTCGAACCGCTTCTCGGCCATCGCAACGGTGAACTCGCCGCCATGCCCTGGGAGAATCCGCGTTTCCGACGGTAGCGTCAGCACCTGCGCACCGATGGTGTCGAGCTGCTTGCCCCAGTTCGGGAAGCCGTCGTCGCGGGGAACCGGCCCGGTTTCTGCCACAACATCGCCGGTGAACACGACGTCCAGTTCCTCGCAATACAGGCAGCACGATCCGCGGCTGTGCCCTGGCGAGTGCAGCACTTCGAGCGTGACGCCCGCGACCTCGAACTTGCCGCCGTCCTCCATGTCGATCTCGGGGTCCTGCCCTGTATGCACCTCCCGCCACGCGAGCCGGTCGCCCGGATGCAGCGCCACCGGCGCCTCATCCCGCTTGGCCACGTCGATGGCCGCCTGGCAGTGGCCCGCATGCCCGTGCGTGCAGATCACGGCCAGGATCTCCCGGTCGCCCGCGACGCCCAGTACCGCGGCGGCGTCCTCGCCGGGATCAATGACGATGACCTCCTCCTCGTCGCCGACGATCCAGCTGTTGGTCCTGCCCGTGACGCGCTCGATGCGGGCGTCCTGTGATGTCATCCCCGATGCCGCCTTCCGCGCTGGCAATCTTTCGCCGGTAGCTCCGCGCAACGATAGTCCGACTGCGTCAATAAGGCGCCGATTCGGGAGCCCCCTGCTCCTCGTACCCAGCCGAGCGGGCTCGTGAGCACGCGGTGTTAGCTTGGCTTGGGGGTTCCGCCGTGCTTGGGATGGGGGGATTCGCCGTGGATGAGAACGATGTCCCGCCAATCCACCAGGGCAGGCGCCGCTTCCTGAGCACTGCGGGCACCGTGGCCCTTGCCGCCGGTGCCGCCGGGCTCGGCAAGACGGGGGCCGCACGCGCACAGGCTAGCCCGGCGAGACCGACCCGCGGGACCGCGGGCGCGTTAGGGACGAGTGCACCGTTCGGCCCCGTGGAGCAGGTCAAGGCCGGCGTACTCAACACCGGATACGTGACGGCCGGTCCAGCCGATGGCCGTGCGGTGATCCTCATGCACGGCCTTCCCTACGACATCCACAGCTATGTCGAGGTCGCGCCGTTGCTGGCGGCCGAGGGCTACCGGGTGATAGTCCCGTATTTCCGCGGTCACGGCACAACGACCTTCCGATCGAGCGCGACACCCCGGAGTGCCGAACAGGCAGCGTTCGCCCTGGACATCCTGGCCCTGATGGACGAGCTCAAGATCCACGAGGCGATCCTGGCCGGTTATGACTGGGGGGCGCGGACGGGCGACATCATCGCGGCGCTCTGGCCCGCGCGCTGCCGGGCCCTGGTCTCGGTCAGCGGCTACCTGATCACCAACCTTGCCGCCGAGACGAAGCCGCTCCCGCCGAGGGCCGAGTGGGCATGGTGGTACCAGTACTACTTCGCCACCGAACGGGGCGTGCTCGGGCTCACTGACTACCGGCACGATCTCGGCGAGCTCATCTGGAAGTTCAACTCGCCGACCTGGCATTTCGATACTGCACCTACGACCGGACGGCAACGGCCTTCAGCAATCCGGACTACGTCCCTATCGTGATCAACAACTACCGCTGGCGGCTGAGCCTGGCCAAGAGCGAGCCCGAGTACGCGAGCGTCGAGGCCCGGCTTCAGCAAACTCCTCTCATTGCCGTGCCTGCGATCACTATCGACGGTGAATACGATCCGTTCACGGCTCCGGGTCACGGCGCCGCCTACCGAGATCGGTTCTCCGGCAAGTACGCGCACGAGACCGTGCCGGTCGGTCACAACGTGCCGCAGGAAGCACCCCGCGCCTTCGCCGAAGCGGTGCTGAAGGTCGACAGCTTCTGACCGGTCGCGCCGCTAGTCGACCGGAACCGGCGGAACGCCAGACACGACGCCTTCGGCTGCCGCCAGCGTGGCCAGGCCGTCCCAGGGCCGGCGCTGCTGGGCCGCGGCGCTGCCTTCCGGACAGTGCACGCGGTAGTCGCACCAGCCGCAGCCAGCACTGGGGCGAGGCGGGAACATCTCGTCGGCCGGTGCCCCGCCGCTGGCTGCCGCGGCCTTGTAGTGCTCGTCGGCACTGGCACATTCCGCCGCGATTGCCTCCGCGCGCCGCAACTGCCTGGCGAGCGACTCCGGCGCGTGCTGCCAGGCCAGCACGCTGCCGGTGGGCAGGTGGTGCAGCTCCACCTGGCGGCACGGCCGGCGCATCATGCGCTCGGCGGCGAGCGCGTACAGCGCCAGTGCCAGCGACGTCCGCACGTCGTCGGTCGTCAGCAGATGCCGGCCGGTCTTGTAATCCACCACGACCAGCTCCCCCGCCCTGCCGTCCGGCCGCCGGTCATCCAGCCGGTCGATCCGGCCTGAGATGGCGATCGTCTCGGTCCGGGTCGCGACCACGCGCTCGACGCCAAGGGGCTCGCGACAAGGATCCAGGCTCGCCACATAGGCCTCGACCATCGCGCGGCAGCGCCGCCGGTGCTCCAGCGACTGCTGGTCGTCGGCGAACCCGTCGCTGAGCCACCCGCTCTCGAGCAGGTCCCCGGCTGCCATCACGCTCCGCTCCCGCTGCGGCAGCCGCCACCAGCCGGCCAGCGCGTTGTGCACGCTGGCACCCAGGCTGTTGTGCGCCCACGGCGGCCCTTTCGGCGGCGCAGGCCGGTCCAGGTAGATCATCCGGTACCGGCGCGGGCAGTCCAGCCATGTGCTCAGCCGGGTGGGCGTGCACGCGTACAGGCGACGCGGCATGCCCTCGAACCCGAGCTGCTCCATCAACCCATCCTCACCTAGCCGGCGCCCGGCCCGTCCGCACGACACGGCTGTACGGAGCCCGCGCTGTGTAGCAGGCTAGTGAAGGCCTACGACAAAACCCCGACCATGACGAACGGGACATCCGTAATGGCAGTGCCGAATGCCGCCCAGCAGCCGGAGCTTGTTGAGCGCGCCGCTCAGCCGTACGTAGCGATCCAGCAATTCGTCACCATGCAGACGCTTGGCGAGGTCCTCCCCCGGCTTCATCCCGAAGTCTTCGACTGGCTCGGAGCTCGCGGCATCGCCCCCGTAGGGGCGCCGTTCTGGAAGTACAACGTCGTCAACATGGACCGGCAGCTCGATGTCGAGGTAGGCGTCCCGGTCGCTACGGCAACCGGCGGCGATGACCGGGTGCGTGCCGGCGTCCTGCCGACCGGGAGATATGCGACCCTACGGCACATAGGACATCCCGACGGCCTGGCTGACGCGACGGCCAGGCTCCTGAGCTGGGCCGCCGAGCAGGGCCTGGCCTGGGATCTCACCGAGACCAGCGACGGCGCGAGATGGGGCGCGCGGCTCGAGATCTATGAGACCGACCCGGCGCAGGAGCCCGACATGACCAGATGGCAGACCCAGCTCGCGTTCCGGCTGGCCGGCGAGGGCGCCGCGCGGGCACCTGACCTCACGCCGGTCCGGCGGCGCCAGCGGTCGGAGCGCCGGTCAGCCCGGACCTGCCGGACGACGTTGCGACCGGGTATGCCGGTAACGCCGCCGCCGCCGTGGGTGGCCGAGCCGGCCTGGTAGAGGCCGCGAACTGGGGTGCGCAGGTCGGCGTAGCCGGCAGCCGGGCGGGCATGGAACATCTGACCGAGACTCAGCTCGCCATGGAAGATGTTCCCGCCGACGAGCCCGTACTCCTCCTGCATCTGATGCGGCCCGATCACCTGGCGGTGCAGGATCGAGCTGGTGAAGCCCGGCGCGATCGTCTCCATCCGGGCGATGACCCGGTCGGCGTAACCCTCAAGCTCGGCCTCATCCGGCGCATCTGCATAGCCATGCGGCACCCACTGGGTGAACATCGACATCACGTGCTGACCGGCCGGGGCGAGCGAGTCGTCGAACACGCTGGGGATGCAGATGTCGGCGAACGGCAGTCCTGCCGGGTTGCCAGCCACTGCCTGCTGGAACGCCGTCTCGATGTCGTCGAGGCTCTCCGCCAGAACGATCGTCCCGCCGTGCACCTGCGCGTCGTACTCCGGGTGGCTCGCGAACACCGGCAGCCGGTCCAGCGCCAGGTTGACCTTGACCGTGCCGCTGCGGGTCTGCCAGTGGCGGATGTCGTCGAGGAACGCGGCCGGCAGATCTGCAGCATCGACAAGGTCGAGGAACGCGATCTTGGGATGCACGGTCGCGATCACCGTATCTGCGTCGATCTCCTCGCCCGAGGCCAGGGTCACCCCGGTAACCCTGGCGCCTCCGTCGCCGCCAGCCGCGGTCCTGATGCGGCTCACTGGCGCCCCGGTTCTGATCTCGGCACCGAACGAACGTGCCGCGGCGGCGAGCGCCCCCGTTACTCCGCCCATGCCGCCGCGCGGGAACCCCCACGCGCCGGCGTGCCCGTCGGTGTCGCCGATGTGGTGGTGCAGGGTCACGTAGGCGGTACCCGGCGACCTCGGTCCGGCCCAGGTGCCGATGACGCCAGACACCGAGAGGAGGCCGCGAAGCGCGTCCGACTCGAAGTACCGGTCGAGTAGGTCAGCGTTGCTGCCGGTGAGCAGGCGGGTGACGTCAACGGTGCCGCGTGCGTCCAGCTTCCGCAGGTGCCGCAGCAGCATCCCCTGCCGGGCGAGGTCGGCGGGCCGACGGGAGCCGAGCCGCGGCGGGATCTCGGCCAGCATCGGCCCGAGCACCTGAGCGAGCTTCTGCAGGTGCGCTTCATAAGCCGGGTAGGCCGCGGCGTCGGCGGCAGAGAACTTGGCGATCTCCTTCCGCCGTTCGGCTGGGTCATCGGGCAGCCGCAGGTAGCTGCCATCGGAGCGCGGGGCGAAGTACGGGCCCTGCGGGTAGACGTGGTACCCGTGCCTGGTCAGCTGAAGGTCGGCGACCAGGTCGGCCGGGAGCAGCGACACCACATAGGACAGCGAGGTCACCAGGTAATCCGGACCGAAGGGGCGCTCGCTCACCGCCGCGCCGCCGACTACCTCCCGGCGCTCGCACACCAGGACGTCCATCCCGTACCTGGCCAGGTACGCGGCGGCCACCAGGCCGTTGTGCCCTCCGCCCACCACCACGGCATCGCGGCGCGATCTCACGGCTAGCTCTCCTTGTCGTCCGGTCATCCCGTGCCCGGTCATCCGGCAAGCGGGAAGAACCAGGCATGTGACCTGCCGTCTGGTTCTGTCACGGTAGGCGGGCGCTCGGCGTGACACCGAGCCTGGGCCGCCGGGCACCGACGGCGCCGAGCAGGCCGGCCGCGCCGGTCAGCCGCAGGAACCCGCGCCGGTCGGTGGAGCCGAGCCCATCTTGCCCCTGGTGATCGAGACATATCTGCTATCTCCTTGCGGTCGGAGCTTCGGTCAGCTTTCTGCGCCGGTCCCCGGCAGGACCTGGCTGGCGGGCGGCCACCCGGGCTCGCCGCTGAGCCGGGCGAGGATGTAGCGCCCGACATCGGCGCTCGGCTGCTCCATCGGAGCCAGATAGCCGGAGGTGAACTTCCGCGAACGCATGCCGTCCTGCACCTGCTCGCAGATCGTCCAGTCCTGGCGGTTGACCAGATCCCAGAACTCAACGGCATCCGACGGGTCAAATCCCGCGCGCGCCATTTCGTCCGGGTGGAACAGGAAGTCGCACACGACGGTGGTGTGACCGGCGTCATGTGGCCAGAGGGTGAAAGCCGCGACGTGATCGGCCGACAGGCTGAGCATGAGGTTTGGCAGGACGAGCTCGCCGAAATGACGGGTCCTGGCTGCTTCCGGAAGGCCGGGGAACGGCGCGCGTCTGGTAGTCCCGGTCACGGTGAAGGTGTACGCGCCAGCACGGTGCGGTATGCCTTCGTCCCAGTCAAGGCCGCCGCCACCGCGGCGGAATGCCGGTACCAGGTCGCACAGCTCGGGGTGGACGGGGCCGCAGTGATAGCACTCGTTGTAGTTCTCCAGGATCACCTTCCAGTTCGCTGCGACCTGATAGCTGAGCCGGTGCCCGACGCGCAACTGCGCCAGCGGGTAGGCGGCAAGCCGGTCGTCTGCGCCGTTGAGCTGATCGTGCAGCGTTCCGCTCAGGTCGCCCGTGCTTGCCGGGCTAGCCGTGCTTGCCGGGCTAGCCGTGCTTCCCGGGCTAGCCGTGCTGCCCCCGCCGCGCATCCGTCCGAGCCGGGCGAAGATGAAGCCGCCCCAGGTGACGATGGCGACCGGGTGCAGGGAAAGCTGTTCACGGTAGCGGCGGAGGTCAGGCAGGAACGGTGCGGCGCGGAGTGATCCGTCAAGACCGTAGCTCCAGCCGTGGTACGGGCAGCGGATCGCGCTGCCTGTGCTGCCCGTGACGACCGTGCACCCGCTGTGCGCCTCGCTCGCGGCAGGCTGTGATCCGGTGACGGGGACCAGCCGGGAGCCGCGGTGCCTGCACAGGTTGTAAAAGCCAGCCAGGTCGCCCGAGTTCCTGACCACCAGGATGCTTTCTCCGGCGACGTCGGCGGCAAGGTAGTCGCCAGGCGCAGCAACGGCCTCTTCCCGACCGACGCAGAACCAGTCGGCGAACAAGGCAGCCTCGCGCTCCCGGATGAACTCGTGCTCTGCCGTGTAGCTCGCCCCCGGCAGGGTCGCCTGAAGCGGGATCCGGTCAGATGCAGGCAACACAGACCCGGGCGCGGCAGCGTGGCCTGGCTTCTCGTCTGCGCCCGTCCTGCTGGTGCTCACGTGTGCTCCTTTTTCTCCGCCGCGCCCGGCCACGTGTGGCTGACCGGACCTGGTCAGTCGTCGGAATACGGATTCGGCGCCTGGATCGGCGCTCCCTCGTCGAACCGGCTCGGCCGGAACGGCCCGAGATCCACGCTGCCGGACGGCGGGCCAGCGATCAGCCCCGCAAGGCTCTCGCCGACGGCCGGCGCGATCTTGAAGCCCATGCCGGAGAACCCTGCCGCAACGATCAGACCGTCCAGGCCGGGCACCGGGCCGAGCAGCGGCCTGGCATCCGGCGTCATGTCGTATACGCCGGTGACGCCCCCGGCGATGCCGGCCTCTGCGAGCGCGGGCACCCGGTGCGACGCCGCCTGAACCTGCGGCGCCAGATTCTCGGCGTCGGTGCTGTCAGGAACGGTGTCCGCGTCGACGCCGCGCGGCCCGACGAAGGATCCGACCAGCGTCATGGCGCCGGCGGCCTCCGGGCGGAAGTAGGTCTGGGTGATCGAGTCGATGCACGCGAACGGCGCACCGCCGCCCGGTCCGTGGGCGAGCACGGCGACCTTGTGCAGTTCGGTTTCGATCGGCAGCTCCAGGCCTGCGGTCCGCGCGAGCGCAGGCGACCACACACCAGCCGCCAGAATCACCGCGCCTGCGTGCTCGCTCCTGTCGGAGCCGGCGTCAATGCCGGTGACCCGATCGCCAGTGCGCAGCAGCGAGCGCACGGCACAGTTCGGGCGGTAGCGCACTCCGCGTGCCCTCGCAGCGGCCAGCAGGTCGCCGGCCACAACCGCGCCGTCCCCGTATCCGCCATCCGGTTCCCACGCGGCGCAGCTGATGTCGGCCACGTGAAAGCCGGGTGCGAGTTCCTTCAGACCGGCGGCGTCGATGGGTTCCACTCGCGCGCCGAGAGCGCGCTGCATGTCCAGGTTCGCCCGCAGTGCGCTCTCCTCGCCAGGGGCCACGATCCGGGCGAACCCGGTCCGCCGTATGCAGGACGGCCGGCCGGTGAGCTCAGGCCACACCCGGAACATGGCGTCGCTGCGGACCGCCAGCTCTACCTCAGGCGGGAAGGTGTAGTGCATCCGCACGAGCGCTGAAGACCGGCAGCTCATCCCGGAGCCGACAGTGGCGCGGTCAACCACCAGGATGTCGCGGACGCCGAGCAAGCTCAGCTGCAGCGCGGTGGCGGCCCCGATGACGCCGGCACCGACGATGATCACGTCGGCTGTCATCGCCGTCGCCTCGCGGCCCGCAGGTCGGCCAGTACCCGCCGGGCCGCGTTATAGCCAGGCGCGCCGGTAACGCCGCCGCCCGGATGAGCTCCAGCCCCGCAGAGGTACAGCCGCTCGATCGGCGTGGCGTACCGGGCCCAGCCCGGCACCGGCCGCATGTGAAACAGCTGGTCTGCGCTGATGTCACCGTGGAAGATGTTGCCTTCGGTCAGACCGTAATCGCGTTCCAGGTCCAGCGGGGTCAGCACCTGCCTGGCGACCACAGCCGCCGGCACGTTAGGCGCGAACCGGCTGATCCTGGTCAGCACTCGATCGCCGAGTTCCTCCCTGAGGCCATCCCAGGTCCCGGTAGCCAGCCGGTAGGGCAGGTACTGGACGAAGCAGGTCATGATGTGACGCCCTGGCGGCGCCAGCGAGTCATCCACGTTGGACGCGACCACGCAGTCGACGAACAGCTCGTCGGCATCCGCAAGCTCGCCGCGCTTAGCCCGGTCGTAGCAGGCGTCGGCAATGCCAAGCTCGGGCGGGAGCGTGAACAGCGCGCGGCGGCCCGGTCCGGCATCCGCCGACATCCCAGTCACCTGGGGCTCCGCGTCGAGAACGAAGTTGACCTTGCCGCAAGGTCCGTCCATCTTGATTCCGCCAACCGCGGCCCGGAAGTCGGCTGGCAGCTGTGTCTTGTCGATCAGCCCAAGGAAGGTTCGCTTCGGGTCAGCGCCGGACAACACTGTGCCCGCGGTGATCTCGGTGCCGTCCTCCAGCGCGATCCCGGTTGCCCGGCCGCCGCGCACGAGGATGCCGGCGACAGATGTGCCGGTCGCGATCTGCATTCCGGCGGCGCGCCCGGCGGCGGCGATCGCGTCGCTGATGGCACCCATGCCGCCCATCACATGGCCGAAGAAGCCCTGCACCGCATCCTCGCCACCGGACAGCAGGTGAAAGGCGAGGCCGAGCAGCGTACCCGGCTGGTAGGGGCCGCCGTGCTTGCCATACAGGTTGTTCGCCAGCAGCAGCGCCTTGGCCTGCCGGGATTCGAATCGTGCGTCGACGAACTGGCCGAGGCTTCCTGTCAGCAGGCGGGTGAGCCCGTCAAGCTCTGCTCCCCGCACGCCGCGCAGGTCGCGCCCGAGCCGCACCAGCTCGGCGAGGCCTCGCAGCCCGGTTGCCTGAGTGTCCGGCGGCATCTTCATGAACAGCGGCTGCAGCCGGCGGGCGAGGGCGCGCAGCTCGGTGTCGGCGGCGGTGAAGGCGCGGGCGTCCGCCGCGGAGAACCGGCTGATCTCCCCGGCTGTTCGCTCGACGTCGCCCCACGCCGCGAGCACCTCGCCGCCCTCGAGCGCTACCTGCACGGCCGGGCTCGCACGGAATCATCCGCAGCCCGTGCTGCCCCAGGTTCAGCGCCCGGATCACCTCGGGCCGCAGCATCGACGCGATGTACGAGGTGGTCGACGCGCGGCAGCCCGGCGCGATCTCCTCGGTAACGCAGCAGCCGCCGATCACGTCGCGGCGCTCCACCACGAGCGTGGCGAGGCCAGCCCTGGCGAGCATCGCCCCTGCGGTGAGGCCGTTGTGCCCCGCGCCCACCACCACCACGTCCCATGTGGCGCGGGCCTGGCTGCCAGTGATCATCTTGACTTCCGGTCAGATAAGCGCCTCGGTTGATTGACGAGTATGGGTAGAGTGCCTAATCATGTCAACGGTATGAGGCAATCGGAACGAGATTGTAAAAGTGACTGCTGGTCAATCTGCGAGCGCTCGGCCGCGTGACCGCGTGCCCGTCAGGGCAACCGCACGGCAGGCGGCCAGGCAGGAGCAGATTGTCCGCACCGCGATGCGCCACTTCGCCGAGCGTGGCTATGAGGACGTGCGGATCGAAGAGATCGCCCGTGAGGCCGACGTCGCCAAGGGCGCGATATTCGGCTACTTCGAGAGCAAGGCCGGCCTGTTCCTGGCCGCCTACCAGGCGGCGGCCCGGTCATTCAGCGCCTACCTCGACGCCCCGCCAGAAGTGGTCGCGGCAGGCTTCTTCGCGGTCATTACGTACTGGATCGAGCACACACCGCATCTCATCCGCGAGGACTGGGCGCCCTACCGCGTGACACTGCTCGGCAACTACTGCTCGAGCCTGGCACTGCGGCGGGAGATCACCCAGTTCCTGCTCCGGGAGGACCCTTATGGCACCCAGGCGTTCGTGCAGTTCGGGATCGACCGCGGCGAGATCCGCACCGATATCGACATCAAGATGGTGATCTCGCTAGTCGACTGGCTGATGGACCGCTGCCAGGACGCGATCGTCACCGAAGAACTCGATCCCGGCCTGTTCGGCTCTGGGACACAGTCGCCGCAGATGCGGGACCTGCGCGTGCAGCAGTTCGTTGAGCTGCTACGGAGCGCGATCGGGACGAGATCATGACCGGCGCGCCGATGGACGTCCGGAGCGTGCGGATTCCGATGCGGGACGGCACCAAGCTCGCCGCAACGCTCTACCTGCCGGGGACCACGGCTGCCGAGCCGGTTCCCGCGCTGCTTGAGTACCTGCCGTATCGCAAGGACGACGCGATGCTCAGCCGGGATTACGAGCTGTACAGCTACATGACCTCTCGCGGCTACGCCGGCGCGCGCGTGGACATCCGCGGTACCGGCGCGAGCGACGGCGACCTGCCCGACGGCGAGTACAGCGAGCAGGAGCAGCGCGATGCCGAGGACGTCATCGCGTGGCTGGCGAGCCAGCAGTGGTGCTCGGGCTCAGTCGGGATGTGGGGCATCTCCTGGGGCGGCTTCAACGCCATCCAGGTCGCGCTGCGCCGCCCGCCCGCGCTGAAGGCGATCATTGCTGTCGACGCCTCTGATGACCTCTTCCACGACGACGTGCACTACATCGACGGGCTGCTGCACCTCGACGAGTACGCGGTGATGATCGACCAGCTGAACGCGCTGCCGCCCGCGCCCGACTTCTGCCTTGACACCGAGACCCTGGCCAGGCGGTTCGACAGCCAGCCGTGGCTGGTCACCTGGCTGGCCCAGCAGCAGGATGGCCCCTACTGGCAGCGCGGGTCGCTGCGGCCGGACTACGGCAGGCTGACCATCCCGGCGTTCCTCATCGGCGGCTGGTACGACGGCTACCGGGACTCAGTGCCCCGGATGTTCGCCCAGGTGCCGGCGCCGGTGAAGATGCTGATCGGCCCCTGGAATCACACGTTCCCGCACAACGCGGTTCCCGGACCTGCCATCGAATGGCGTGATGACGCGATCCGGTGGTGGGATCACTGGCTCAAGGGCGCCGAGAACGGGATCATGACGGAGCCGCCCGTCGCCGTGTACGTGCGGGACTGGTACCCGCCGGATCTCGGGCTGACGGAGATTCCCGGGCGCTGGCGAACCGAGGCCACGTTCCCGCCCGAGCGGACCAGCTACCAGGTGTGGCACTGTGGCCCGGAGCGCAACTTGCTGCCCGAGGCACCGTCCGACAGCTCGGTCGCGCTGCGTTACGTGCCGTCGGGCGGCGTGGAGGCTGGCCACTGGTGGGGCGAGCTCACCCCGGATCAGCGTCCGGCGGACGCCTTCAGCCTGGTCTTCGACACCCCGCCGCTGGCGGCCGACGTGGAGATCCTTGGCTTCCCGGTGGTGGAGATCAGCGGCAGCGCGGACGCCGATCCGATGCACTGGTTCGGCCGGCTGTGCGACGTGGCGCCAGACGGCACGGTCACCCTGGTGACGGGAGCAGGCCGGGCCGGGCGAGCGGATCCGCAGCGGGACCGCGGCTCCTTCCCCGCCGCCAGCGCCGTGCCGGGCGCCCCCGATCAGCCGGGCCGCCTGCCGCTCGAGCTGCATGTGACCTCGTGGGTGTTTCCGCGCGGGCACCGCATCAGGCTCTCGCTGTCCAACGCAATGTGGCCGATGATCTGGCCGACTCCGCATCCGGGCACGGCCACAGTGCGGCTCGGGCCGGCCGGGACCAGGCTGGTACTGCCGGTGATCCCGGCTGAGATCCGTCCGGAGCCGCCGTTTGGCCTGCCGGGCGCGGAAGAGCAGCCGCCAGGTGTCACCCATAGCGGCGAGATGCTTCCGGTCCGCTGGACGCTGCAGCGTGACGACGCCGGGACGACGGCGATCTGGTGGCGGGGCATCACGACCACCAAGTTCGGCTGGGGACGGGTAACTGACGAGGAGTACCTCCGCTACGAGGTAAACGACGACCGGCCAGCCAGTGCCTCGGCACGCGGCGAGGCTCGCACCGAGATCCATCTGGACGGCCGCCTGGTGATCCTCACGTCGGTCCTCGATCTCAGCGGCGACTCCGAATCGCTGCACTATCACTTCCGCCGAGAGCTGCGCGAGAGCGGAGTGCTCATCCGCGAGCGCAGCTGGATCCGCCGTTATCCGCGCGACGGGCACTGACATCCTCAATCACGGGAAACACCCCCGTGTTCCCCCGAAACCGTTCCTCACCCAGGGGACGCCCCACCAGCGGCGAAGCGCGCTTGCTTTCGCTCTCTTTCTTAGCCAGCGGTGTAACGCGGGCCGGCGATGCAGGGACTGAGGTTCGCACGAACCATCGCCTAGCCAAGGAGAGACATGACATTCCCGCATCGCAGGGCGGGCACGCTGATTCTCGCATGTGCGGCCGCGTGCGCGCTCGCAGCCGCACCCGCGGCTGCCTCAGCATCTGCCGCGAACGCCGGTTCTCAGATCGTCGGTCACGTCTACGTCAACGACAACACGGCGGGGACGAACACCATCGGCGCCTTTGACCGCCACGCCGACGGGACGCTAACTCCCGAACCTGGCTCGCCGTTCACCGCCGGCGGTGCCGGATCCGGTAGCGGGCTGGCATCGCAGGGCTCACTCCAGCTGACTGCGGACGGCCGTTACCTGCTCGCCGCCGACGCGGGCAGCAGCCAGATCTCGGTGCTGAGGACCTGGCCAGACGGCTCGCTCAGCCTCGTTCCGGGCGGCGTCGTGTCGTCCGGCGGCGGCCTGCCAGTCAGCATCGCTATCCACCGGGACCTGGTCTATGTCGCCAACGCAAGTCCCAGCGACAGCAACTTCACCGGCTTCTGGCTTAGCCCGGGCGGCCAGCTCACGCCCATCCCTGGCTCAACCGTCTCACTGCCGAACGGATCCCAGCCGGGCGACGTGCTGTTCAACGGCACGGGCCGCAAGCTGGTCGGAACGCTGGTCGGCTCGTCGCAGATCGCTAGCTTCACGGTGGGCTGGAACGGACTGCTGTCTGCGGCGCCCGGCTCGCCCTTCACGGCGCAGGGCCTCGGCCCGTTCGGCAGCGAGTTCCGGCCGGGCAGGCCCGACCAGATCTTCGTGTCGAACGCTCACAACGGCGGCAGTGGCACCGGCACGGTCTCGGCGTTCAGGGATTCCCGTGGCGGCACGCTGTCGTCCATCGGCGCCTCTCCGTTCGCCGATGACCAGACCGCACCGTGCTGGGTGGAGATCAGCCATGACGGCCGCTACCTGTTCGCCGTGAACACCGCTTCAGGGTCGATCTCTAGTTACTCGATCGGCTGGGATGGCTCGCTGACGCTGATCGGCAGCACGCCAGTGAGCACGACGGGCGGCGTCGGCGCGGTCGACGCTCGGCTGAGCCCCGATGGCCGGTTCCTCTACCTCAACGAGAGCAAGATCGATTCCATCGGCATCTTCGCCGTCAATGGCGGCAACCTCACCGAGCTGTCCGGTTCCCCGGTCACGCTGCCGGCCGGCGCCACGCCCGCAGGCATGGTCGTCAGCTAAGCACGGGGTCTCGCCGCAACGGCCGGGCCGGGGCTTATGTCACGGCCCGGTCGTTGCCTCGACCATCGTGGTGGTGCTAGGCACACCCGTTTATGCCGGGCACCACGCTGGCATCGCATTCCCCAGGACTGCGATGGTGAGCGGTAGCTGCGGTGCCTGCCGGGTTCCGCGGCAGCAGCACGCAGGACGGCCGAGAGCACACCCAGCTCGGGATGGAGCGCGTGATCCGCATCGTGAAGTGACACGCCGCCGCGGCTGCAAGTCATTCCGGTCCGCCCGCTGAAGCCGGGCCGGCTCAGCTGGCCGCGCGTCCGAAGTAGCAGCACCAACTCACCTCGCGGTCACTGGCGCGGCCCCGGAGGCCAGGCTGACGAACTGCTCGTAGGCGCCCTCCGGGGCGACCTCAGAACCGATCCTGAAGCCAGTCAGAGCTCCATGATCATCACTGCCGCCCGACGCGACCAGTCCCAGGCGGGCTGCAAGCTCGCTGAGACGGCCCCGTTCCCGCTCGTCTTGCTGTGGGTGGTTCACCTCGATCCCGGTCAGCCCGATGGCGGCCAGGTCCGCGATCACCTCATCGGGGATCTGCCAGCCACGCGTCTGGCCGCGCGGGTGAGCCAGGGCCGTAACCCCGCCTGCCGAGTTAACCAGCCGGATTGCCTTGGCCGGATCGAGCGCGTAACGGGAAACGTGCGCCCGGCCGCCCGGCCCTAGCCACTGCAGGCTGAAGGCCTCGTCAAAGCTCGCTACAACGCCGGTGTCGATCATGGCGCGGGCGATGTGCGGACGGCCGACTACTCCGCCGCCGGCGATCTCGCTGACCTGTTCCCACGTCACCGGGGCGCCGAGCTCGTTCAGCTTGTCCACCATCGCACGTGCCCGGTACAGGCGGCTCTCCCGGATCTCGGCCATCTCGCCGGCCAGCTCGTCGTTCTCCGGATCGAACAGGTAGGCGAGCAGATGGACGCTGTGCCCCGCCAGCCGACAGGAGAGCTCGGCGCCCGGTACCAGCGTGAGACCTTCCGGCAGCGCGCTGGCCGCCTCCCGCTGACCTGCGACGGTGTCGTGATCGGTCAGCGCGATGACGTCAAGACCGGCCGTGGCGGCGCGCCGTATGACGACGGCTGGCGGCTCGGTGCCGTCAGAGACGCTGCTGTGGCTGTGCAGGTCAGCGCGCACACTGCGACAGTAACCCGGTCAGCCCGGCAACTGTGGCGAGGGTGCGCCGAATGGCAGGTCCATCTGCTGGCCAGGGTCACGCAGGTCCCGCAATTCCATCGGTTCCACCATCAGCATGCCGGCCGTATCGGGCCACATGACCACCCAGAGCCAGTTGCCAGAGACCTCGCCAGCGAAGGCCGCGCAGTCCTTGGCATCGACGTGCCATATCGGGAACTCGTGATTCGCCACCCCGACTACGCCGGCGGGCGCCCCCTCGGCAAAGCTGGCGCCGGGATCCGGACCGTCCAGCCCCGCGAACCTGGCACCGAGGCCCACGCCCGGCTCCTCGGAGACCAGCATCATCTCGGCCGGACCGCCCATGGGGTTCGGCCCGGACAGCGCGACCGAGCAGCCGCGCGTGCCCGTCCGGTCATCGCCTGCCGCAGCAAACCCGGTCACCAGCCAGCCCTGCGGCAGCGGCCAGGGCAGCCATACCGGCACCTCGGCTCCCCGCAGCACCCCATCAAGACCCTCCTGCGACGGGCTGAACCCCGACCGCAGGGGATGAACGTCGCCGTGCTGCTCGCAGTGATACTCGCTGGACCAGATGCTAGGTTTGCGCACCTCTGCCTCGCAGCGCGGACACGTGAGTACCGGTCTCATGTCACATAGAGTTATGCCCCGGATCCTCAGCGTCAACTACCTACTGGCCAGTAACGTCCGCCTGGAGAGAGCAGCGCTACGTCCGGGACACTGGTCCGGTGGAAGATCAAGCAGTGGACCCGGACTCGGGCTCGCAGGCCCGGCGTGCCGTACCGTGCGTCGGGGCTGTGATCAGGGATGACGCCGGCCGCATCCTTCTGGTGAAACGTGGCCACGAGCCGGGCAAGGGGTTGTGGTCGGTGCCGGGCGGACGGATCGAGCCGGGCGAAACCGACGAGCGCGCTGTGGCCAGAGAAGTCCGGGAGGAGACCGGGCTGGATGTGGAGTGCGGGTCGCTACTCGGGGCGATCGAGCGGCCCGGTCTGGCCGGGACGATCCTGCTTATTCGCGACTATCAGGCCGTGGTCATCGGCGGAGAGCTAGCCGCCGGCGACGACGCGGCGGACGCCCGGTGGATGACCGCGGAGGAGGCTTCCGGATTCGACATGGATGGCAAGCTCACAGCGGGGCTGCTGACCATACTGCGGTCCTGGGGCGCATGGAGCTGACCGGGAAAGAGTGTCAGGCAGCGCAGCGCGCCGGGCCGACTGCAGGCCCGCCCTGAGCGGCGGGCAGATCACTGGTCACCTGGCGCGCCCACCGCATGCGGTCCCGGGCTTCCTCGGGGTGATCGCCAAACTCCTGGGCCATCCGGCATGCGCAGCCCTCCGGCCCCAGCCGGTGGATGGTATGCCTGATCGCAGCAACTGCCATCTCGGCCGTGACGGCGTCGGTCGCCTGCAGCGGTGACGCGAACAGGGCCTCGCTCTGGACGTCGGCATTGTTCTGCAGAGTCGTGACAGCTCCTTGAGCCGTCATGCCCCCACAGCTACCGTCGCGCTTCCCCATCGTGGCCCCCTGGTGTACGTAATGCGTTGTGCCTTTGACGGAGGAGAACGCCTGCCGGTTCCGCTCACACCGATTAATTTCGCGGCCGGACCGGCATCCGCCACCGGAATCCGCATCTACCAGCGGGTTCACTGATCAAACGCCGGCCGGGCAGACAGATATTCGCGACGGCGTGTAGTACTAGCCCGTGAGCCCGATATCGCCGCAGTGTCGGGGATGGGCCACGCCCCAGTGCAGGCTGGCGGCTCGCCAGGAGCTGCCGACGGCTGGCCGGAAGCTGCCGACGGCTCGCCGGGGAAGCCAACGGGTCGCGCGGAAACTGCCGGCAGCTCGCGCGGAAGGCCGGCGGCACGCGAAGAACCGATTGTGACGCTTCCAGCCCTAGCGTGACACCTATGTGAGGGCAAAAGGGGCAATTCAGGGCGCCATTCTCACGCCAGGGGTCACAGTAGGGCTGTAAGGGTCACAATCTCGGCGCCCGTGGGACCGGCCGACCGGGACAGGCCGACCGCACGGGCCGACCGGACGGGCCTACCGGACGGGCCGACCGGACGGGCCGACCGGGACGGGCCGGCCGGACGGGCCGACCGGACGGGACCGGGCCCACGCTGGCCGGGCGGCCGATGGGGGTACTACGGCCGCCCGGTGCGCCTCGAGACGGCGTTAGCTGGAGAAGATCAGCACGTTGTAGCCGGTGCCGACCTTCTCGGTACCTCCCCAGTTCAAGACGGCCTCCTTCGTCCCGCCATAGGTGACGACCGCCGGGTAGACATCGCTGATACCGCCCTTGGCGCCGGGGTTGTAGTCCTGGGTGACAAAGGTGGCGTTGTTCGGGTTGCCATTCGTCTGCGAGTTGTTGATCAGCACGGCGTCGCCGACGTGGTTCGAGCTCGTGGCCTTCAGCACCGACATCTTGCCGCCATTGCTGGCGGTCTGACTGACCAGCACGTTGAAGGCCGCGCCCGTTGGCATCGCGCCGCCGCCCTCATTGAAGATGCCCCATCTTTTCCGTGGCTTGTAATACCGTACGCCGACCTGATGGTCGTTGAAGATTCCCCCGACGCCATCCGGATCGTAGTCCTGCGTGACGAGTATGAGGGCGTCCGGCTTGCCGTTGAGGAGCTTGGAATTCAGCAGCGTCCGGTTGCCGATGGTGTTTGCGACGGTTGCCTTTGCCACGAAAGCGGACTTGCTGGCCTTGGGCACGACGAGCACGTTGTACGACCAGAACGTGCTCATGCTCGAGGCGTCCTCGTTGAAGACTGCCCACTGAGTGCCGTTGTACCAGACCCCGACTGGCGGCTGCGGGCTGATCAGGCAGGGGCACGGGCTGAGACCGCCGGGCGTCAAGTTCGGGGTGACGAACAGCAGGTCCTTGGCCTGGCCGTTGGTCGCGCCGTTGTTGATGTAGGTCGAGTCGCCGCCGAGGCTGGCGGTAGTTGGCTGCCAGACGAAATGGAGGTGACCTTGACCGTCGCTGCCTGCACGGGCGCCAGCGCGGCGACCGACAGGCCCGCTGCGGCGACCGTTGTCAGCGCGATCGCATGGCGCCGCCCGGCCATCAGGCCGCCGAATCTCACGGTCACGTGCTTCCCCATGTTCCTCCCCTATTCGCAGAACGTCGCTGGGTAATGGCCAGGCATTAGGCGAGCCCGGCTGACTGTAAGAGCCGGGTGCGGCAGCGGAAATGCCCACACAGCCATTTACCTCATGACCGGACCGGACGGCCGGCGCTATAAGCCAGTACGCTCCGGTCATGGAGGGCTCGGCGAGATCGACGATCACGATCCCGGCGCCGCAGCATCTCGTGATGAGGGTGATCGCCGATTTCTCCGCCTACCCGGTCTGGGCCAGCATGCACTCGGTCGAGATCCTCGGCGAGCTCGGCGCGGACGGCCGGGCACGGCTGGTCCGCTTCGACGTGAACGCGGGCATATTCAGGGAGCAGATCGTCCTCAGGTACGAGTGGGACGGCGACGAGCTGGTTCGCTGGGAGCTTGCAGCGCCGGGCTCGGTGGTCTCGGCGATGTCGGGCTCCTACCTGCTGACCGACCGGGGCGGCGGCACCGACGTCACCTTCGAGCTTGCCATCTCCGCCCGGTTCCCGCTGCCGGGGATGCTCAGGCGCCAGGCCGAGCAGACGGTTATCGACACCGCGCTTGGCGGCCTCCGGTCACGTGTGCTTTCGCTGCGCTGACACCGCTGCGCGCGCAGCGATCGCAGAGCCGCGGGCCCCGGCCATATCAAGGTCGGGAACGAGCGCGATCGACGACGCCAGAGCCTGCTCCTCCCGGAGCACCGTGTGCGCCCGGAGCCGATCGAGAAACCAGTCACGGAAGGCGGGCGCGGCCTCGACGACACCGCCCCCGAGCAGGTAGACGTGCGGATCGGTGAAGTTCGCGGCGATCGTCAGCAGCCGGCCGATCGCCATGGCCTGCTGCTCGAAGACCGCCAGGGCCAGCGGATCGCCGGCCTCCCCATAGCTGCGAACGAGCTTCGCGGCCACGTGCAGCGGCTGGCTCGCAAGCTCATGGCCCTCGAACCGGGTCAGCCAGTAGGGCAGCAGATTCTTCTCGATGCCGCTGAGCGAGGCGATGCTCTCCGCGTCGCCAGGCAGCCCGCAGTTGCACATCGGCATGGGCTGGCCGGGCGCTAGCAGCCCGTCCATCGGCAGCCAGATGTGCCCGAGCTCGCCGGCCATCCCGGCTGCGCCCCGGATGACCTGACCGGCCTCGACGACGCCACCGCCGAGCCCGGTTCCGACGATGACCGACACTGAGGATCGCAGCTCAGCCGTTCCCGGCCCGAAGTGCTTGTGGTGTGCATACAGCGCCGCGGCGTTGGCGTCGTTGTTGAACACGACGGGAATGCCGATGCGGAGCTCCAGGGCCTTGCGCACGTCGAACCCGCGCCACTCGGGGTTATCGAAGTTGGTAGCTCCCCTGGAGCAGATGACGCCGTCGGCAGTGACCGGCCCTGGCGTATCCAGGCCGACCTTCCGGACGGCCGCGGGCGGAATGCCGGTGAGCCCCAGCGCGTCAGCCAGCGCCTGTGCCAGGGCCTCGACCGCCTTGTCCGGGCCGTCGCGAACGCAGCTGGGGGACTCGGCCATCTCCTCGACGAGGAAGCGGCCCGCTGCATCCAGCACCGTGGCGTTGATCGTCGTGCCGCCCGCGTCGAGCCCGGCCACCACCCACTGGTCCGAATCCGCCATCCAGCTGCCTCCCCGCGTCCCGATGGCCCGCTATGACCTAGCTTGGCATTGTGGCGGTATCTGCCGCCATAGCAGGCAGTGGCGGAGTGGCCGGGCTCACCCGCTCGCCGTCGGCCGCCCCTGAACGTGATCAGCAACCACGACGCCGACCACGACCGCGGTCGCGCAGGCACTCAGCACCAGGGCCGTCACGTGCGGCGCGACGAAGCCGAGCAGCGCGATTGCAATCAGAGCTGCGACCCGCTGCCATGACGGCTGGCCCCAGACAGTCAGCTTGAACGCCAGCAGTCCGGCCACGTACACGCCGGTCCCGCCCAGGATCAGCCACGACGTCGACCCGACGCCGGCAGCGTCGGGCCTGATCAGCACAGTGTCGTCGGCGGCTGCGGCCACAATGATCCCGGCGACCATGATCGGATGGATGAAGTGATAGGCCGATCTGCCCAGGCGGCCAGGGTCAGCTGAGTGGGCGATGAGCCGCGCCCCCTCCGCCGCGCTCCGGTCGAAATACAGCCACCACAGCGCCGCGCTGCCGATGAATGCGACCGTGAACGCCGCGATGGTTGCGGGCCGGTCCGCGTACGGGGACGACAGTGCGCCGCGCGGCCCGAGCAGCCCGGCGAGGGTTGCTCCGGTCACGACGATGGACTCACCGAGCGCGATCAGGATGAATGCCTGGCAACGCTCGGCAAAGTGGCCACCCTCGATGTTCCACTCCATGGTGGAAGACCGGCCGAGTCCGGGCGTGTAGAACCCGGCAGCGCCGCCGAGCAGGTCGACGCCGACAGCGAGCAACCAGAGCGCGGCCCGGACGGCAACGCTCGGCGTCAGGCCGCCGGCGACTGCGAGCGCTCCGCTCACGCAGCACCAGGCCAGGATGCGCTGAAAGTTGCGGAGCAGCGGCTGGCCGCGCAGCGCCCAGACCGTGAACACGCTGCGGCCAATCTGCATGACCGCGTAGGCCAGGCCGATCAGCAGTCCTGAGTCGCCGAACGCGGTTGGCAGTGCCGCCGACATCGCCAGGCTGACCAGCATGAGGCCAAGCAGCATCAGCCGGACCGGGATTCGCTCCGGGTCGAGCCAGTTCGTCACCCACACCGTGTAGACCCACAGCAGCCACATCATCGCCAGCAGCAGCGCACCCTGCAGCACGCCCGCTAGGCTGAGGTGATCTAGCAGGTAGTGGGACAGCTGAGTGACGGCGAAGACGTAGCCGAGGTCGAAGAACAGCTCGACGTTCGTGACCCGCGCGGTCCCATCACCGCGGACGCGCATCAGGCTCCGCGGCACGGCTTCAGTCACTGAGCCTCTCCCCGCGCCAGACGCCGGACGCCACGCCGAGATTCGGTCGCCTGTGTTTCAGTCGACTGTGTTCCAAACGTCAGCGGCCGGGGCCGGCGGCTCGAACCGCCGGGTCCGCTGCAATCCGGCCGCCCGCCCTCGCGCCGCAGCGACCAGAGCCAGCTTGCGTGAAGCCTCGTCGATCATCTCGCCGTCCAGCATGGCGGCCCCGCGGCGCTGCACGTTCGCGTAGTACTCATAGGCCTCGATGATCAGCTCCGCCCGGTCATAGTCGGCCTGCGCCGGGGAGAACTCGGCATTCACCACGTCAACCTGGCCCGGGTGCAGTACCCACTTGCCGTCGAAGCCGATCGCGGCGGCACTAGCCGCACTGGCCTTCAGTCCGTCCAGATCACGAATCGCGGCGAACGGACCGTCGATAGCCTGCAGCCCGTTGGCCCGCGCCGCCACCAGGATGCGCATATGCGCATAGTGGAACGCGTCGCCCTGGTACCCGGCGGGCTGTGCGCCCACGGTGAGGGAGCGCATGCCCAGGCTGGCCATGAAATCGGCCGGCCCGAAGACCAGCGCCTCCAGCCGCGGCGAAGCAGCCGCGATCGCGTCCACTGCTGCCAGCCCGGCCGCGTCCTCGATCTGCGCCTCGATCCCGATCCGCCCGGCAGCGAGGCCGGTGGCCTGCTCGATCTGGCTGAGCAGCAGGTCGAGCCAGGCCACGTCGAGCGGGCCGGTCACCTTAGGCAGCACGATCGCGTCGAGCCACTCGCCCGCCTGTTCGACCAGGTCGACCACGTCCCGGTAAGCCCAGCCGGTCCGGACGTCGTTCACCCGGACTGCCCTCGTCTTAGCGCGCCAGCCGCCGTCGCGAAGTGCCTGCGCAACTGCCGGCCGGCTCTGCTCCTTCTCGGCCGGCGCCACCGCGTCCTCCAGGTCGAGGAAGACCTCATCGACCGCAAGCTCGCGCGCCTTGTTCAGGAACCTCGGGTTGCTGCCGGGCACCGCCAGCGTTGTACGCCTGGACCGGTCTGCGCGTGCCGTCACGCCGCCTGAGCATAGCGGGGCCGGATGTACCTGAATGGGCACGCCTCTGTCAGCCGTAGCATGGGACCATGCCCACAGACTCAGTGCCAGCGGCTTCCGGCGTTGCCCTCCCGACGCCCGAGCAGGTCGCCCAGGCGCTCTCGACCGTCAATGATCCGGAGATTCACCGCCCGATCACCGAGCTGGGCATGGTGAAGAGCATCGAGGTCACGCCCGGCGGCGTGATTCTCGTCGGCGTCTGGCTCACGGTCTCCGGCTGCCCGCTGCGGGAGACCATTACCAGGGAGGTGACGGCCGCGGTCAGCAAGCTGCCAGGCGTCACGGCGGTCCGGGTCGATCTGGACGTGATGAGCGAGGAACAGCGGCGCGAGCTGCAGACCAAGCTGCGCGGCGGCAAGCCGGAGAAGGAGATCCCGTTCGCCAAGCCGGGCTCGCTGACCAAGGTCTACGCGATCGCCAGCGGCAAGGGGGGCGTGGGCAAGTCGTCGGTAACAGTCAACCTGGCCGTCGCGCTCGCCGCCCTCGACCTCAAGGTCGGCCTGCTGGATGCCGACATCTACGGGCATTCGGTGCCGCGGATGCTGGGTGTCACGGACCGGCCGACGCAGGTCGAGCAGATGATCATGCCGCCGACCGCGCACGGCGTCCGGACCATCTCCAGCGGCATGCTGAAGAAGGGCAACGAGCCGCTACCGCTGCGCGGCCCGATCCTGCACCGGCTCCTGCAGCAGTTCCTCGCCGACGTCTTCTGGGGCGATCTGGACATCCTGCTGCTTGACCTGCCGCCTGGCACGGGCGACGTCGCGATCTCGGCCGCGCACCTGGTACCCGGCAGCGAGCTGCTCGTCGTCACCACGCCGCAGCTGGCCTCCTCTGAGGTGGCCGAGCGCGCCGGGTCGCTGGCCGTCCAGCTGCACCAGCGGGTCGTGGGCGTGATCGAGAACATGTCTTATCTGCCGTGCCCGCATTGCGGCGAGCGAGTTGAGGTCTTCGGCACTGGCGGCGGAGTGGCAGTTGCGGAGACGCTGACCAGGCTCACCGGTGCGCCGGTACCGCTGCTTGGCGAGGTGCCGATCGACCCCAGGCTCCGGGAGGCTGGTGACTCCGGGGTACCGCTGGTGCTGTCCGACCCTGACGCGCCGGCCTCGCAGCAGCTCCGGAAGGTTGCCGAGAGCCTGGCCGGCCGGTCGCGCAGCCTGGCCGGCCGGCAGCTGGGCCTGACTCCGGCCTGACCGCAGGCTGGCTACCGAGCTCGGCTGGCTGGCCAGACGGCCGGCGCCGCAGTGCGGGTCAGGTGGCCTCGGCGTCGTACGGCGGCTGCTCGCCCGCCGATAGTGTCACGGTAGGCGCAGCGCCGTTTGCCAGCACTGTCCCATTACTACCGTTCGTACCGTTATTGGTCCCCGAGTCGGAGAGGCTGCTGATCCCGAGCGGGTCCCCGATATCGTCCAGCAGGTGCTTGCGGACGAAATGCTTGGGATTGATGTCCTTGAGGTCAAACTCACTGAACTCAGGGCCGAGGTTCTGCTGCAGTTCCGACCGGGCTCCGTCAGCCATCCTGCGCAGCTCCCTCAGGGCCCGGCCAGCCTGAGCGGCCATGTCTGGGAGCCGCTCAGGCCCGAAGACGATGAGGGCGAGAACACCGAGCACCACGAGCTTCGGCAGATCCAGGTCAAACACCGGCAGGCTCCCGAGAGCTAGGACCATGCAGGCCATAGCCCGCCCTGACAGCGTAGCCGCTCTGCCCCCTGCTTCAGAATCCCCGCAGTCGGCCGGCCCCCGAATACCGGTCAGGATCCGGCCGAGCCGAGGGTGATCCTGGCCTCTCGCACCTGTCGGTGCCGGATGTAGCTCAACCTGACCCTCGAGCCCGGAGCCAGCGACCTGATGGCGTCGAGCAGCGCGTCCGGCGTCGTGATCGGCCGGCCGCCCAGCTCGGTAACGATGTCGCCAGCCCGAAGGCCAGCCCGCGCAGCCGGGCCGCCCGGGATCACGGCCGGACCGCCGCGCTGGCCTATCTGCTCGATCTGCGCGCCATTCCCGGCAAAGCTCTGATTCAGGGCCGCGCCGATCACCGAATGGGAGGCATGCCCGGTCCTGATGAGCTGCACGATGACCCGGCGGGCCTGATCGGCGGGGATGGCGAAGCCGAGGCCAATGCTGCCGCCCTGAGCACCGGTCATGGGGTCGCTGCCGAGCGTCTCGATCGCCGCATCGATGCCGATGACCTGGCCGCGGGCATTCACCAGCGGACCCCCGGAGTTGCCGGGGTTGATGGGTGCGTCCGTCTGGATCGCGTCGAAGTAGACCTGAGGTGACGTGGCTCTGCCCGCACCCGGCTGCACCGGTCGGTTCACGGCGCTGACGATACCGCTGGTCACGGTATCGGCCAGGCCAAGCGGCGAGCCGATGGCAATGACCGGGTCACCGACGTCGACGCTGGCGGAGTTGCCGAGCGTCAGGGCCGGCAAGCCGGTCATGCCCGCCACCTTGAGCACGGCGATGTCGGAATACGGGTCGCGGCCGACCAGCTCGCCTGGCGCGGACTTGCCGTCGCTGAAGTACACCCTGAGCGAGGCATCACGGGCGACCCCGTCGAGGGTCACGACGTGGTTGTCGGTGACGATGTAACCGCCGGTGATCACGAATCCGGAGCCCGTTCCCTCGCCACCGTTGACCTTGATCATCACGACCGCGGGCGTGTCGCGGGCAGCTATGCCGGGGATTGAGCCGGCCGGGCGATTAGCCGGCCTGGGCGGCGGCACCGCGCCGAGGTTGTAAGTGGGGTCTGTATGACCAGCGAATTCGGTCACTGCCACGAGGCCGCCGATGATGCCCCCGAGCAGGGCACAGGTGAGCGCGATGCCGGAAATGCCTGCCGCTAGCCGCCAGCTCCAGCGTGTCCCGCCCTGCCTCGTCGCCTCGTTTTGGCCGGGCTCCGCCTCAGGTACGGTTGGCAGCCCGAAATGCGCTGAATCTGCGAACCAGTCGAAACGGCCAAGGTCACTCACCCGGTCGGGCATCCGGCCCGCGCCATCACGCGCAGGCTGATCGCACATCCGGTGCCTCCCCGTGACGGCCCCCGAGGTCAGGCGCGACCAGCCGTCCTGGGTGTGGTTATCCCCTCAACCCAGCGGGAGTAGGCACGGAAGCGCGGTTACGGCAGTCCCGTCGATGCGGCGGAAGGGCCCGGCTGCGCGCGCTCGCGCTGTCCGAGCCGGCTGCCGTGGGCGTTCACGAGCTGCTGAGGGACCACCAGCACGTCGACCGAAGGGGTGGCGGGGGATGATGGCGCCTGCGCCTGCGGCTCGCCGCCGGCGATAAAGGCAGCCGTCCCAAGGCCGGCCAGGAAGGCGATCAGCGATCCGGCGAGGAAGTACTTGCCGACGCGTTGCTCTGGCCTGCTGCCCTGATTCGGAACCGGCCAGCCGCCGGCCGGAGCGGCCTGCGGCCAGGCCGCCTCGCCCATCGGCATCCGTTCGGCCAGGATGGACTCGCTCAGGCCCATCAGCCGGCCGGTAAGACCAGCGCCTGCGACAGTCTCGCCGAGAGCATTCATCCGCCGTTTGAGCATGCGCAGCGCCGCAACCTCGTCGCGGCAGGAGCCACATCCGTGCAAGTGGACCAGGACGCGCTCACGCTCGTAGGCTTCGAGCTCGCCATCGATCAGCGCAGACAGCCGTTGCCCGAGGTGATTCATGGCTGGCCCCCTTGCGGCACCGGCACGTCTATGTGCAGTCTCGGCTGGGGCACCGGACTACGCAGACCGCCCGGCCTGCGGTGCGCCAGGGCCTGGCGCAGCTGGGCGCGGCCACGATGGATCCTGCTGCGGACAGTTCCCAGCTTCACGCCGAGCGTGTCAGCGATCTCCTCGTAGGACAGGCCCTCGATGTCGCAGAGAATGACGGCAGCCCGGTACTCGGGCGCCAGCGCCATGAGCGCGGCGTGAATATCGCCGTCGAGGTGCCGGTCGTCAAAGGCCTGGGCAGGGGTCGGCTCCGAGCCGCCGAGACGTGACTCGGTCTCGTCCGCCAGCCCCTCGAACCTGATGCGCTGGCGCCGCCGCGCCATGTCGAGGAAGAGGTTCGTCGTGATCCGGTGCAGCCACCCCTCGAACGTGCCGGGAATGTAGCTGTCCAGTGAGCGGAACACCCGCACGAACACTTCCTGCGTCAGGTCCTCGGCGTCGTGGCTGTTGCCGGTGAGGCGGTAGGCCAGCCGGTACACCCGGGCCGAGTGATCCCGGACGACCGCTTCCCAGGTAGGCGGAGTCCAGGCCGCCGTATCTGTCGTCTCAGCGACTAGCCCTGCCTGCTCCGCGATGTCCCCGTGCACCGGCTCTACACCCTCCAAGGCCCCGCCTTAACCCACAACCTCTGCCGGGTCGGCGTTTGTTCCCGTCATCCGGCCGTCGGCCTGGTGCCAGGCTGCCGGGCTACTCCCCAGCTGCCTTTGCAGGCGGTTAACGTACGAGGTTACCCGGCCGGTTCCCGGACGGCCGCAGCGGCCGCTAGGCTGCGGCCGTGAGGGGCCAGGCTTTACCAACGGCCACGACAGGGAACAGCCGGCCCGATGGGGAGGTAGTCATTTCGATCACAGCCGCCACCCTGGCCTACATTGACGATTTCCTGCCCGAGGATGACGCACTGATCAGCGCCCGGCGGAATGCGGCCGAGGTGGGCGGAGCGGCGCCGGTCAGCCCGCTGACCGGCGGGACGCTCCGGTTCGTTGCTGCCGCCATCGGCGCCAGGTCAGTCGTCGAGATCGGGACCGGATGCGGTACCTCTGGCATCTGGCTGCTCCGCGGTATGCGGCCCGGCGGTGTCCTGACCTCCGTCGACTCCGAGCCGGAGCATCAGCGCCTGGCGCGCGCGGCCTACCTAGCGGCAGGTTTCCCGCCCAGCCGGTACAGGCTCATCGGCGGCCGGGCCCTCGAGGTACTCCCGAGACTGGCCGATGGGGCCTACGACATGGTGTTCTGTGATGCTGACCGGCTGGAGTCCGGGGACTACCTGGTCAGCGCGCTGCGGCTGCTCAGGCCCGGTGGGATCATGCTCTTCAATGCCGTCCTGCCAGGCAGCACTGGAACCGAGCGGATGCCCACCGATGCTGAGGCGGCTGCGGCTGCCGAGCTCCGCGAGCAGGTACGGGCGGATGACCGCCTGGTGCCGCTCCTGCTGCCGATCGGCAACGGCCTGCTGGCCGCGGCCAAGCAGGCAGGCTAGTAAGCCGAGGAAAACAGCTGGCAGGACTTTCAGCCGACGGTGGTCTTGAGCGCCTCGCCCAGCGCACGCGCCTCGTCCGGGGTGAGCTCGACCACTAGACGCCCGCCACCTTCCAGGGGTACGCGCATCACGATGCCGCGGCCTTCCTTGGTGACCTCAAGCGGACCGTCACCCGTCCGCGGCTTCATCGCCGCCATCCTGCTCCCCTTCCATGCCGCTCCGGCCGCACCGAACCGCAACCGCCGGATCGGCCCGGCGGAGGGCGCCTGACAGTACTCCAGCCAGCCACATACATCTCGATCAGTCCCTCTATTATCCAGTCTCAGGCCGTCCGACGCTAACGATCAGCATTCCGGCGCGCCCGAGCGCGATATCAGGTGATACCTGGGCAGTCGGCAAAACCCCTCCCGGTTGCCCGCAGGCTGCCCCCTCGGGCATGCTCGGCCTCGACGCTCCCGCCCCGCCCAGCGGGCATGAGGGAAGGAAGACCAGTGGCAGATACCGTGCTTCACCAGGTTGACGGCGCAGTGGCCACGATCACCATCAACCGGCCCGCAGCCAGGAACGCCCTGACCGCGGAGACGAAGGTCGCCCTCCTCGCGGCGCTGCGGGACTGCAGTACCGATGAGACGGTGCGGGCGGTCATCCTCACCGGCGCAGGCCAGGCGTTCTGCTCCGGGCAGGACTTGCGCGAGCATGCAGAGCTGCTGGCGGCCGACTCGGCTCCGCTCGACACCGTCAGGCGGCACTACAACCCCATCATCGAGACGATTGCCGGGATGCCGAAGCCAGTGATCGCAGCGCTGCCCGGCGTGGCAGCGGGCGCGGGCGCCGGCCTCGCGTTCGCGTGCGACTTCCGGGTAGCGTCCGAGCGGGCGAGCCTGCTGCTGGCATTCGCCAGAGTCGGGCTGGGTGCGGATTCTGGCACCTCATGGACTTTGCAGCGGCTGGTCGGCATGGCCAGGGCGGCTGAGATGCTGATGCTGGCGGAACCGATCGACGCGGCAACCGCGCTCAGTCTCGGCCTGCTGACCTCGGTAGTGCCGGATGCAGACCTGCCCGAGGCCGCAGCCGCGCTAGCCGCCCGGCTGGCTGCCGGGCCGACGCTTGCGTACGCGGCGATCAAGGACGGCCTGCTCTACTCGACCAGCCACACTCTCGGCGAGTCGCTGGAGAAGGAGGCAGACCTCCAGGTCCGGCTTGGCGGCACGGAGGATCACCGGGCGGCAACGCTCGCCTTCGTCAACAAGGAGGCCCCGGTCTACCAGGGGCGCTGACGCCGGGCTAGATCGGCACCGGGTCGCCGAGCGCCCTCTCCTCGTGCGCGCAGACGATCTGCTCAGTCACGTCAATCAGGTCGGCCAGGTCCATCTTCTGATACCGGCCCGCTGGCGACCGCCAGGAGATAGTGGCATCGTGACGCCAGACCGTCAGGTGGCGGCTGATCGACAGCACGGAGATGCCGTCCAGGTCAGCCCGGACGATGCTGTTGAGGCCACGGTCGGCCAGCATCGCCTCAAGCTCGTCCATGAGCCAGTCGGGATTGTAGCCAGACCGGCCCACATGGTCGGGCAGGGTGGCCGGAGGTATCCTCAGCGCGAACCAGACCGCCTTGCCCGGCACCTTCCAGTTACCCAGCCGCGACCGGCTGAGATGGCAGCCCCACTGTCCGGCTGACAGCCCTGCGACGACCTGAAGACCGCGGCCGCTGACCGAATCGAGCGGCGCCTTGGACATGCCCGGATCCTCGCCGGCCGTCCAGCCTCGTTCAGTGTCGAACACCTTGCAGACCAGTTCGCGGGCACGGCCGGTGCCGCGCAGGTACAGCCAGATCTCCGGGATGCCTGGCGCCGACCGCTGGCGGACGGTGCCAGGGGCCGCGTTCTTCTGCGCGTGCAGCGTGTTGGCTGCGAGCTCGCTGGCCATGGTGACCCCGTCGTGCAGCAATCCGGAAGGGATCGCCAGGCTGGACAGGCCCTCCCGGAAGAACCGTCGCGCGGCCGCCGCGCACGTAGTGTCGATCGGCAGCGCACGGGCGAAGCAGCCACCATTGCTGATCCCGGCATCAGAAAGCCGCCCGCCCGGCTCCGGGAGAACGGCCAGCGCCTCGGCCACTGGGGCAGCCAGCATCCCGGCAGCCAGCGAGGGCACGCCGCCGCCTGCATGCGCCTCCCCGCGTCCAGGGTTGCCGCGCAGGGAGTCGCTGGCCGCAGGTGCGCCCAGCGTGCTCCCGCCGCTTTCGGCAGGCGTTGGCGGCCGCATGCTCCTCCGCCCTCCCGAGTAGGCCTCTTCGCAGTTCAGATTATGAGGATTGTGCGAAGTTTCGCAATGGGAACACATTAATGTCGCGCAAATGGTTGGACGGCTGCCCTCGGCTGAGGTTGGCTAAGCGACCCGGCACCAGCTTCCGTGACCGGCGAAAGGCAACCGCATTAAAAAGGCCGCTGCCTTTCAATTACGCACCGCCAGGTCCGGCGCCGTCCCGGCTGACGCAGCCGGCCAGGTGGTCGTTGACGACGCCGCAGGCTTGCATCGTGGCGTACGCGGTCACCGGACCGGTGAACCTGAATCCCCGCCCGCGCAGGTCCTTGGCGAGCGCTTTGGACTGGCTGGTCGTCGCGGGAACGTCGGCCAGGCTCACCGGTGCCGCCGGCTTGTCATCGGCGTACTGCCAGACCAGGTCAGCCAGCCCGGCAGGCAGCTGCAGCGCAGCCCGGGCGTTGGCGATGGCGGCCTCAATCTTCGCCCGGTTCCGTACGATGCCGGGATCGGCCAGCAGCGCGGCGATGTCATCCGGGCCGAACCCCGCTACCGCCTCGATATCGAAACCGCGGAACGCAACCCGGAAGTTCTCCCGCTTACGCAGAATCGTCAGCCACGAGAGGCCGGACTGGAACGCCTCGAGGCACAGCCGCTCGAATATCCCGGTGTCGTCCCGGACCGGCCGGCCCCATTCCTCGTCGTGGTATCTGAGGTAGTCGGCGGTGCTCAGGCTCCACGGACAGCGCAGCAGGCCGTCAGGTCCTGCGGCCGGCAGCCCGGCCGTCATTCGTCCTCGCCGATCCGGCCGCTGGCCGAGCTCGCGCCCGCGGTCGGCTGACTGTCGCGGGCAAGGCCGTCGTCAGCGGCTGCCGGGTCGTACGGGGCATCCGGGCTGTACGGGCTATCTGAGCTGTACGGGCTATCTGAGCTGTAGGGGCTGAGCTCCGGCCGGCCTTCAGCCAGCCGCCTCCGCAGCCACTCGATCTCGGCATCCCGTTCCGCGATGGTCCGGGCGATGAGCGACAGGGCATGCTCAGTCATCCGGGCGTGATAACCAAGCAACGCCGCAGGCGGACGGTAGCCGGCAACGTCAGACCAGGTCCGGAAGTCAGAAGAGGCAGGCACATCAGGCCGTTCTCGCGCGAGCTCTCCGCCCCGGCCCATCGCGACCACGACGACGCCGCCGATGATCACGACGGCAGCGAGGATGATGGCAACTGGCACATCGCAATCGTGCCATGGCCGACGGCATGGTGGCGCCTCACCGTAGCCGGGAGACCTCAGGTCATCTCGGTGAAATTCTTCCGGCCAGAGCTCAGGGTGTGCGCCCCGACGATAATCCGCACGACCTCGGCCGGGTCGTCGACCACCTGGAGCAGGCTAGGGTCAGCCGCCGAGATCTTGCCGGCCGGGAGCATGGTGTCGTTGATCCACGCCTTCAGGCCTCCCCAGTACTCCGTCCCGACCAGGACGATGGGAAACCTCGTGATCTTGCCGGTCTGCACGAGCGTCACGGCCTCGAACAGCTCGTCTAGCGTGCCGAAGCCGCCCGGCAGCACGACGAAGGCCTGCGAGTACTTGACGAACACGGTCTTGCGGACGAAGAAATAGCGGAATTCCAGGCCGATCTCGACGTACTCATTGAGGCCCTGCTCGAGCGGCAGCTCGATGCCCAGCCCCACCGAGACTCCGCCCGCGGCGGCCGCGCCCTTGTTGGCGGCCTCCATGATGCCCGGACCGCCGCCGGTGATCACCGCGTACCCGGCCTTCGCCAGGCCGGATCCGATCTGCTCGGCGGCTTCATACTCGGGCGTGCCCGGCCGGGTGCGCGCCGAGCCGAATACCGACACCGCCTGACCGAGCTCAGCCAGCAGTCCGAAGCCCTCGACAAATTCGGCCTGGATGCGCAGCACGCGCCAGGGATCGGTGTGCACCCAGTCGCTGGGCCCGCGCCAGTCGAGCAGCCGCTGGTCAGTCGTGGTCTTAGGGATGTGCTTACCACGCAGCGTGGCGGGGCCTTGGCGACGCAGCCGACGGCGGGGCTCGGAGAGGCTCATGGCCCATAAGGTAGCTGTCGCAGTCCGGTGATCAGCCACGACACCGCCGCGCGCGGCTCAACCGACTGGCCGCTCGCTGCCCCGTTCCCGGCCCGAAGTTCTTAGGAACTGACGCCGTGGTCGCGGAGGATGTCGTTGAGCGCCGCCTTGTCGTGTTCGCTGCCCTCGGGCAGCCGCCTGAGTACCAGCACGCACGGCATCCCGAAGTCGCCGCCGCCGAAGGTGCGCATCCGGGTGCCGCCGACGCAGACCGACCACGCCGGTACTTCCCCTCGCGGCAGCTCCGCGCCTGTCTCCACATCAATCACATGCGTCGACTTGGCCAGTACCGTGCCGGCCCCGAGGACGGCCCCGGTCCGGACCCTGGCACCTTCCACGACCATGCAACGGGAGAAGATGAACGCGTCGTCCTCGATCACCACCGGCACCGCGTTCGGCGGTTCCAGTACCCCGCCGATGCCGACGCCGCCGGCCAGGTGCACGTTCCTGCCGATCTGGGCGCACGAGCCGACCGTGGCCCAGGTGTCCACCATCGTTCCGGTGTCGACGTACGCGCCGATGTTCACGAACGACGGCATCAGGACCGCGCCGGGCGCTACGTAGGCGCCCCATCGCACGATGGAGCCGGGCACCACGCGGACGCCTTCCAGCTGAGACGTCAGCGGCACCCGGTCGTGGTAGCGGAACTCCCCAACCTGCGATTCCACCATCGGCAGCAACCGGAACGCCAGCAGGATCGCGCGCTTGGCCCGCTCGTCCACGACGACCTCGCCGGAGGCCGGATCCACCCAGGCCACCCTGGCCTTCCCGGTGTCGATCTTGTCGACCGACATCATGACCAGGTCCCTGGCGAGGGAGTCAGATGGCGACAGGTCTGCTCGCCGCTCCCACAGCTCGTCGATGTCGGCCGGCAGGACCGACGGCGCGGCTCCCTGCGCTGGAGGTTGTGTCATAGCGTCGGAGCCTAGTGCGGTCCGGCCAGACCCGCCGCTGCGGGCGCGACGCTTTCATATCGCGTGCACCGGGTAGCGTCGTACCGTGCCGAGCCGCCGCCAGCCCGCCCGAGCCACCCGAAAGTCCCGGATCGGGGCTGGGGTCGTCGTCATCGCGGTCGGCTTGGTGGTCGCCTACCTGGCCGTGAAGTCCCCGCCGCAGCTGCTGCACCGGCGGCCGACCGCATGCATGGCCGGCCAGGGCAGCCAGGGGTACCAGCTGAGCGTCAGCCAGGCCGGCATCGCCGCCACTATCGCCGGCGTGGCCACGCGTCGCGATCTGCCCACCCGGGCGGTCGCGATCGCCTACGCGACCGCCCTGCAGGAGTCGAAGCTGGCGAACCTGCACTACGGCACCATGGACTCCGTCGGCGTCTTCCAGCAGCGGCCGTCGGAAGGCTGGGGAACCGCACGCGAAATCGAGAATCCGGTCTACGCGACCAGCCGGTTCTTCGCGGCGCTGGTGGAGGTGCCCCGCTACCGGCACCTGCCGATCGACGAGGCGGCACAGGCCGTCCAGCACAGTGCCGACGGCTCGGCGTACGAGCAGTACGCGGGCATCGGCGCCGGCCTCGCCCGCGCGTTCACCGGAACGCAGCCGCACGCGGTCTGGTGCACTTACGGCTCGCCTGTCGGAAAGCCGCACCTGGCGGCCGCCCGGCGCGGCCTCAACGGCGCTTTCGGCGCGCTCGGCGGCACGGTCACCAGCGACCCGGCAGCCGTCGTGCACGTCGAGAATGCGCGCGATGGCTGGGCAGTGGCGGCCTGGCTGGTGTCGCACGCGGCCGCCTACGGCATCTCCGACGTCCGGTATGCCGGCTATGAGTGGCGGGCCAGCACGGGTTCGGGCCAGTGGAAGCCGTTCAGGCCCTCGCGCCGCGCGCGGCCTGCCACTGCCACCGTGGCCTTCGGCTGATAGCCTGCGAACTCCCCGAGGATCGGCTGCCTGTGCCCCGACCCGGCGGGAACGCGATACTGGTGGTAAGCCGCGATACTTGGGTCAGCCGCACCGCTGGTGCACCAGGGCGCGGACGGAAGAGGAGAACGCGGAAGTGACCTACATCATCACGCAGCCTTGCGTCGATGTGCTCGACAAGGCCTGCATTGAGGAGTGCCCGGTCGACTGCATTTACGAGGGTGAGCGGATGCTCTATATACACCCCGATGAGTGCGTGGACTGCGGCGCCTGCGAGCCGGTCTGCCCGGTTGAGGCCATCTTCTACGAGGACGACGTGCCGGACCAGTGGAAGGACTACTACAAGGTCAACGTCGAGTTCTTCGCTGATTTGGGCTCACCCGGCGGCGCTTCCAAGGTCGGCAAGATCAATAAGGATCACCCGATCGTGGCCGCGTTGCCGCCACAGAACACCGAGCATTAGACCGGGAACGCAGCGGTGACGGCCGGCAGCACAACGGCGCGCGCGCCGTCGACGCTGGCTGCGCGCCTGCCGGCGTTTCCGTGGGACTCCCTGGCCGGTGCAGCTGAGCTGGCCAGCAAGCACCCTGGCGGGATCGTCGATCTGTCCGTTGGCACGCCGGTCGACCCGGTGCCTGACGTCGTCAGGGCCGCGCTGCGCGCCGCGGACAATTCCCCCGGCTATCCGCCCACGGCCGGAACGGCCGCCGTCCGGCAGGCAGCCGCCGGCTGGCTGGCGCGGCGGCATGGGGTTAGCGTCGACCCGGCCGCAGTGCTGCCGGTGATCGGCACCAAGGAGTTCATCGCCTGGCTGCCTACCCTGCTCGGCTGCGGTCCGGGTGACATCGTCGTCCATCCGGAGCTGGCCTACCCCACGTATGGCCTCGGAGCGCAGCTGGCGGGCGCTCGCCCGGTGCCTGCCGATGGCCTGCTGTCCCTGGGCCCGGAGCGGGTCAGGCTGGCCTGGCTGAACTCCCCGTCCAACCCCACTGGCCAGATCCTGCCGGCTGACCACCTGCGGAAGGTCGTCACCTGGGGTCGTGAACGGGGCACCGTGATCGCTTCCGACGAGTGCTACATCGAGCTCGGCTGGGACGTCATGCCGGTGTCGGTCCTGCACCCGGACGTCTGCGCCGGCTCGCATCGGGGCCTGCTCGCGGTGCACTCACTGTCGAAGCGCTCCAACCTGGCCGGATACCGCGCTGGGTTCGTGACCGGTGATCCGGACCTGGTAGCGGAGCTGCTCGAGGTCCGTAAGCATGCCGGGATGATCGTCCCCGCGCCGGTCCAGGCAGCGATGGCCGCGGCGCTGAACGACGACGCGCACGCCGAGGTGCAGCACGCCCGCTATGCCGGGCGGCGGGAGCGCCTCAGGGAGGGGCTGCTGACGGCTGGCTGGGTCGTCGAGCCGTCCCCAGCCGGGCTCTATCTCTGGGCGTCGCACCACGACCTTGACTGCCGTGGCTCCGTCCAGCGGCTGGCCGAGGCCGGCATCCTCGTGGCTCCCGGTGAGATTTACGGGCCCCGTGGCGGCCAGCACATCCGCGTGGCGCTGACGGCTACCGACGAGCGGATTGACGCGGCAGTCAGCCGGCTGGCACAGCTCGTCTAGCCTGACCGGTACATAACGATCCAGGCAATACCGTCTCGCCACCCCCGGCCGGTATGCCTGGCTAGAGCAGCGAGCATGGCGGGTTTCCGCTTCGACGGCCGCGGTGGGAGGTGCTGGGCGGATGCCCGATTCTGAGACTTTTGACGCCTTCTACGCTCGCACCGTCTGGAGCGTCACCAGCCAGATGCACGAACTGGCCGGCGATGACGGCCTCGCAGACCACGCCATCCGTGAGGCCTACGCCAAGGCCTACCAGCAGTGGTACCAGGTGGCTGGCTACCGCGACACCGAAGAGTGGGTGCTGTCGACCGCCAGGGAAGCTTACGAGCGCCGGCGCGCTGAAGCCGGTCTTGACCGCCATGCTCCGGCAGCCGAGGATGCCGACTCGGGAACCTGGCCGGGGATCTACCGGCCACGCCCCGACGCGGCCAGGGCCGCTGCCGCGGATGCGGATCAGCCACCGCTGGACCCGGATGCAACTGTGGCTCGCCCGCGCAGGCACGTGCGGATGGGGCCCGACCGCGGGTCCGGCGCGCCAGCCGCGGACTACCCGGCCGCCGGCCGGGTTACCGGTTCAGCTGCCCCGACGGCACCGAGTCGCCGGAGTCAGCGCCCCGGTGGCGTCCTACTCGGCCAGCCAGGGTCGCGCCGGACGCTGCTGATCGCTGGCGGCGTGGTCGCCGTGCTATTGGTCGCGACTATCGCTTACGTCGCGTCCAATGGCCACAACGGCACTCCGACCAGCAGCAGTGGCAACTCCCCCTCGGTGGCGACCAAGCCGAAGGTGCAGGCCCTCCCGGCCGGCAAGACAGGGAGCCGATCGGCCGTCCCGTGGTCCCTGGTCGGGCAAGGCTGGGCTCTCGCCGAGTTCTCCACCGGTGCGCCGAACTCGGCCGGGCAGGCCTCCGGCGCGGGCAGCTACACCACGTACCTAGTGGACCCTGAGGGCGGCAAGTACAAGATCGCGACATCGTCCGGCGGTACCGAACCGGAGCTGATGGCGTGGTCAGGCAACAAGAACAGGGCACTGCTCGATACCGGCGGCGCCGCCGGCCGCAGGCAGCTATCAGCTGCTGAACGTGCGGACAGGTCAGCTGACATCACTGCCGCTGCCCGCCGGCGTGGCCGCGATCGGATTCACCCGGCCCGACGGCCTTGCCATCCTGGCTGTACAGACAGATTCGGCCAAGTTCCGCCTCCAGCGCTACACACTGGCTGGTCAGCTCCAGGCTTCGCTCGCCTCGCTCCCGCGCAAGGGGGGAGGGCCGCTGGGGCCGGATGACTGCAGCAGTGCGTGCGCGTTCAGCTCGCCGGACGGGCAGACTGACGTCTGGGGCATCGACGATGTGGGAATGCAGGCGGTCGACAACGCGGGCGGAAAGCCGCACCGGCTGCACGTGAAGGATGGCGGCCACCCGTCGTCCTGCATGCCGCTGACGTGGTGGAACCACACCACGGTCCTGGCCAACTGCACCGCCGATCAAGGGCAATCGCAGCTCTGGCTGGTGCCCGACGCCGGTGGCTCGCCAACGCCCCTGACCGGCCCGGCAGGGTCGCCAGCCGGAGGCGGCCTCCCCGCAGGAGCCTGGCAGGCAGGTAGTGCCGTGTACGTAACGCAGACCAGCTTCCAGCAATGCCAGGGAGCACCGAGCGGTCCTGGAGGCATGGACATCCTGCGGCTTGGCCAGGGAGCGAACGCGGCGGTCACGATTCCCGGCAGCACCCGCAACTTCAGCACGATCGTCGCCACCGAGGGCGAGCGGCTGCTCGTGCTGACCCAGACCCAGTGCCCAGGAACATCCTCGCTGATGTGGTTCGATCCGTCGACGGGCCGCAGCCAGACCGTGATGACGGCGCCCGCCAACGAGGTCGGGGTCATCGCGGCCGTGCCGTTCGGCAACGGCCCGACCGCGTCACGAACGGTGAGGCCTCGAGCGGCTAATGCACCACGTCTGAGCGGACCGGACCGCCGATGCGCCAGTACTCGCCGTTGGCGCGCGTCCAGCAGCTGCTCGTCGACCAGGTACCTGCGAAGCGCCGCCTAGTCGCTGAACATGTCGCCGAGCACCTGGTTCACCTCGGACTCGGGGTAGCGCACGCCCGGCTCGAATGCCTGCGCCACCTCGTTGCAGCAGCAGCAGCCGCCGGGACGCTTGGCCGGCATCGTGACTCGATCCTGCCGTCACGGACGAACCCGGAAGCTTGACGTCGCGAGCCAGCGCGTCCATGCACGCCGGCGTACTCGATTCAGACATGCGGCGATTATTGCCTAGCCCCTGGCGGACTCAACCCAGTTTCGTCTCGGCAGCCCATCGGGCGTCGGGGCGCGCACGTCATAGGCTGGCAGGCGTGTTCAGCCTCTACGACACCCGGCTGAAGCGCTGTCACGGAGATCAGGCCAGCCCGAGGGCCAGCTGCGGATGTATGCCTGCGGGCCGACGGTGTACCGGTTCGCGCACGTCGGCAACCTGCGGACGTTCCTGCTCCCCGATCTGATCCGCCGCAACGCCGAGCGCCAAGGCCCGTCGGTCATCTTCTGCCAGAACATCACCGACGTCGGTCACCTGGCCGACGACGGCGAGACTCGACCAGGGCGGCGAGGACAAGATCCTGGCGCAGGCCAGGGCCGAGGGCAGGTCCGCCGCTGGAGGTCGCGCGCTTCTACGAGAAGGCGTTCTGGGCCGATTGCGCCGCGCTGAACATCGCACCACCGGACTATGCGCCGCGGGCGTCGGAGTCGATTGAGCTGATGATCGACATGATCGGCAAGCTGATCGAGACCGGCCACGCGTATGCCACCGCGCAGCGGCTCGGTGTACTTCGACGCGCGTAGCGTTCCCGACTACGGAGCGCTGTCCGGCAACCGGCTCGAGGACCTCCGGCCCGGCAGCAGGATCTCCGAGAGCGTCGATCGACGACAAGCGGTTCCACGCCGACTGGGCGCTGTGGAAGAGCGCGCCGCGCGGTCGCGAGCTGACCTGGCCGTCACCCTGGGGCACCGGGTTCCCTGGCTGGCACACCGAGTGCTCGGCAATGTCGCTGCAATGCCTCGGCGACGTGATCGACATCCACACCGGCGGCATCGACCTGCGGTTCCCCCACCACGAGGACGAGCGGGCTCAGTCCAACTCGCTGACCGGCCACGAAGTCGTCCGGCACTGGGTCCACGGCGAGCACGTGCTGTTCGAGGGCCGCAAGATGGCCAAGTCCACCGGGAACGTCGTGCTGCTGTCGGACGTCACCGCGCGGGGGCTCGACCCGCTCGCCGTCCGGCTCGCCTTCCTCGAGCACCGGTACCGCCAGCAGATGAACCTCACCTGGGACACGCTGACCGCCGCCGACGGCACCGTCCGGCGCTGGCGGGAACAGGTGGCCGACTGGGCCAACGAGCCGAGCAGGCCCATGTGCGCCGAGTACTGGTCCCGGATCACCGGGGCGCTGGACGACGATCTGGACACCCCGGCGGCCTTGCGTGCATTGCGCGAGCTCGCCAAGGACCGGCAGATCCCGGCGGGTTCGAAGTTCGAGACGTTCGCGGCCGCCGACCGGGTCCTCGGCCTTGACCTGGTGAGCCTGGTGGGACGTCCGCGGGCCGAGGAGCGGCTACCGGACGGGGCCGAGGCACATGCTGGCCGAGCGGGCCACGGCGCGCCACAGCGCAGGACTTCGCGGCGTCGGACCGGCTCCGAGCGGAGCTCGCTGACCTGGGAGTTTCCGTGTCCCGACACGCCTGACGGCCAGACCTGGTCGCTCTGGAGGGCGAGCCAGGCAGGCGGCTAGACGCGCAGTACGCACCCAAGCCGGGTTGTCGCTGGCTGGCTGGCTCACGACGCAACGAATCGCGGCCGGGAATCCGGATTACGCAACAGATCGGCACTGATGCGCATGATGCGCCAGCGCACCCTGGTGCGCCAGGCTTCTAGGCTGGACTGACCTAGATCATCGGCCCAGCCTGGATCGTACGCCAAGATCATCCGCCCAGATCATCCGCTGAACGGAGCGCCTGACCATGACGGAGCCTTCATCGCCGCAGCACGCACTCCAGGACCTACCTGATGTGCCCGCCCGAGCACTTCGCGGTGGAATACGTGATTAATCCGTGGATGAACCCGGACAAGCCGGTCGATGTGGCGCTGGCGATGCGCCAGTGGCAGCGGCTGGCGAGGCATACACCAGGCCTCGGCCACACCGTGCACACGATCACTCCCGAAGCCCGGCTTGCCGGACATGGTGTTCGCCGCCAACGGCGCAACAGTGATCGGCGGCAAGGTGCTCGGCTCGCAAGTTCAGGTATCCCGCAGCGCCAGCCCGAGGCAGCTGCGTATCTCAGCTGGTTCCGCAGCAGGGGCTACGGCCAGGTCCGCGAATCCGCAGTGCCCAACGAGGGCGAGGGTGACATCGTCTTCGCCGGGCGCGCCATCCTGGCCGGCTACGGCTTCCGCAGCGAAGAGGCGGTCAGGGACGAGCTGACCGAGCTGTTCGGCCTTCCGGTCATCAGCCTGCGCCTGGTGGACCCGCGCTTCTATCACCTCGACACCGCGCTGGTCGTGCTGGATGCTGACACCGCCGCCTACTACCCGGCCGCCTTCGACGACGCGGCCAGGGCCGCACTAGCGTCGCACTTCACCGAGCTGATCGAGGCCAAGGACGAGGACGCCGAGGTGCTCGGCCTGAACGCCATCAGCGACGGCCGCAACGTCGTGCTGCCCGTGCAGGCGACCGGCCTGGCGGCGCAGCTGGCCGCCGCCGGCTTCACCCCGGTCGGCGTTGACCTGTCGGAGCTGCTGAAGGCAGGCGGCGGGCCGAAGTGCTGCACCCTCGAACTGAGATAGCTACGGAACGTCGCGAAGCGCGGGAGGCGAGTACATGGCAAGCACAGCAGGCACGTGGCGGCCCAGCTGCGCGCGCAGTCGGCGGCCCACAGCGCCCACAACTACCAGCCGCTGCCGGTCGTGATCGCCGGCGCTGAAGGCGCCTGGGTGACGCGACGTCGACGGCAAGCGCTACCTGGACATGCTCGCCGCCTACTCGGCCATCAACTTCGGCCACCGTGCATCCTCGGCTCGTCGCTGCCGCACAGCGCCAGCTCGAGCGCGTCACGCTGGTCAGCCGGGCATTCGAGCACGACCAGTTCGGGCCGTTCTGCGCCGAGCTCGCCGCGCTCGCAGGCATGGAGATGGTCCTGCCGATGAACACCGGGGCCGAAGCGGTCGAGACCGCCATCAAGACCGCACGCAAGTGGGGCTACGAGGTCAAGGGCGTGCCCGACGGCGAGGCCGTCATCGTCGTGTTCGACGGCAACTTCCACGGCCGGACGACGACGATCGTCAGCTTCTCGACCGACCCGGACGCGCGCGACGGGTTCGGCCCGTACACGCCGGGCTTCAGGATCGTCCCGTACGGCGACCTGACGGCGCTGGCCGACGCGATGGACGACAAGGTGGTCGCCGTGCTGGCAGAGCCGATCCAGGGCGAGGCGGGCGTGCTCGTGCCGCCATCGGGCTGGCTGGCCGGCGTCCGCGAGCTCTGCACAGCGCACGGCGCACTGTTCATCGCCGACGAGATCCAGTCCGGCCTCGGCCGCACCGGCGCGACGTTCGCCTGCGAGCACGAGGACGTCGTTCCCGACATGTACATCCTGGGCAAGGCGCTGGGCGGCGGCATCGTGCCGGTCTCCGCAGTGGTCTCGTCCAGTGCGGTGCTCGGCGTCTTCAAGCCCGGGCAGCACGGCTCGACCTTCGGCGGCAACCCGCTGGCGTGCGCGGTCGCCCGCGAGGTCATCGCCATGCTGTCGACCGGCGAATTCCAGGAGCGATCGGCCAAGCTTGGCGCGCACATGCACGACCGGCTGAACGCACTACCGCAGAGCCAGGTCAGGGACGTACGCGGCCGCGGCCTGTGGGCCGGAGTCGAGTTCGCCAGCCTCAGCGGCCGGGAGGCGTGCGAGCAGCTGGCTGACCGCGGGGTGCTGGCCAAGGATACGCACGGCTCCACCATCCGGCTCGCGCCACCGCTGGTCATCAAGGAAGAAGACCTGGACTGGGCCATCGACCAGGTCGAGGCACTGGTTCACTGACGTCCGGTTCACCAAGGTCCGGCCGGGCCGCCCTGCCGGCGGCCCGGCCGGGATCACGTCCGTCAGTGCGGCACTTCGTCGAAGATGCGCAGTCGGTGCGCGATCGCTGCAGCCTCTCCCCTGTTTCTGGCACCGAGCTTTGCCATGATGTTCGAGACGTGAACGCTCACCGTCTTCGCCGAGATGAAGAGCTCTGCGGCGATCGCCGCGTTACTGCGCCCAGCTGACACGAGCCCGAGCACATCTACTTCGCGGGCGGTAAGGTGCCGCGCGTCGGCGGCCGTCGCGGTGCTCGCGGCATCAGCACCGGTCAGCGGGATGCGCGCCCGACGTGCCAGCAGGGCGACTTCCGCAGCGAGCGGGGGTGCGACGAGATCGCGGGCGATCGCGGCCGCCCTGGCCAGCGCCTCAGCTGCGACGCTGCGGTCCGCGTGACCAGCAAGCCCGGCCTCCGCCATCCGGTAGAGCGCGTAGCCAAGCGCGAATGGCTCACCCAGCTCTTCCCAGGCGTCTGCCGCCTCTTGCCAGAGCACCAGGCCGTCCGGACTGTCCTCGTCTTCGAGCCGACCACTCCGAGCCACCTCAGCGGCGAGCGAACGGCGGAACGCGGCCTGCACCGGGCCCAGGACGTCAAGTTTGCTGGCCTCGGTACGCACGACCTGCAGCACCCCATCAGCAAGATCGGCGTCGCCTTCAGCTCTCGCAGCCGCCGGCATTCTTAGCACATCGACCGCGATCCGGGCTGCTGCAGCGAGTAGCGGCCAGGAATAGCGAGGACTGGCTTGCAGGTCAGCGCTCTGAAGCACCTGGCGAGCGGTGACGAGCGCGCTTTCGAGCTGGCCCTCCGCTGCCGCAAGCTCGATCTGCAGCCGGTAGTGCGGCAGGTGGCTCTGATCCCGGTATGACGTGCTGACCAGCAGCTCGGCAGTATTCGAGACCGATTGACGAGCCACCTCGAGGTCACCGCGAGCTAGCGCGAGCTCGCCGGCAAGCCGCCAGAGTGACGACCGGTGCGGGCCATCCAGCGGAGCTCCCAGTGCTCCGGCGATGACCTCGCTGGCCTCAGCCCATTTGCCGGCCGCGGCCAGTGGCTCCGCCACGTTGACAGCGAGTATGGCCCCGGACGTCCGGGACAGGCCGTCGCCGGCAGCCTCGGCCAGCCCGTTCCTGGCAACCTCCGCTGCCAGCAGGTGCCGGCCCATGCCCTCGAGCACATGCGATTCGTTGATGGCGGCCACCACGCGCAGCTGGTAATCCTGAGCCTCGTCGGCTGCGGCTCGCGCCTGCGCGAACAGCTCAAGGACGTGGCTTTCGCCGGTGTAGCGATCTGGCTCGAGCATCGCCAAGATCATCATCGCCCGAGCCTGCGTGGCTGGCAGGTGGTGTGCTCGTGCAATCGCCAGTGCCTCCTCGGCGAACAGCCTGGCCTGCGCATCGGCGTTCAGCTTGTGCTGCGAGTGCGCCAGGCTGGCCAGCACCTCCGCCCGCGCTGCCTCGTGCTGACCATCACTCACCAGGCGCAGGGCCTCGCGCAGGTCGTTCTCGGTGTCCACATCCAGGTTGCTCTGCGCGCACAGCGAGGCGCGGCGCGTCAGCAGAATGGCCGCTCGCTCCGGATCGGCGACTGTGTCGATCTCCCGCCACGCCGCGGTGGCAAACGCCACACCGCGCTCTGACTCGCCGGCCAGGTGCGACACCTCGATGGCTTCCTCAAGGACGCGGATGTGATCAGCGCCGATACGATTCGCCGCGTCGGGCACCTTGTCCCAGAGCTCGAGGACACGCGAGAGCATGCTCAGCTGCTCGGAATGGGCGAGCGCGTGGCCAGGCTTCAGACGCTGCTTCCCAGGCGCTCACGAGCGCCCAGGTGACGTCGTGTGCGGAGTACCAGTGGTAGGCGAGAGAGATCGCTGCGCGACCGGCTGGCACCAGGGACGGCCTGCGCTGGATGGCCTCGGCGTAGCGCGCATGCAAGCGGCTGTGCTCGCCGGGCAACAGATCGTCGTGCATGACCTCCTGAATCAGGGCGTGCCGGAACTGGTACCCATCCGCGTCGGCGACCAGTACGTTCGCGGCGACTGCGGGCCGCAGCGCGCGTGCCAGGTCCTCCTCGCCGAGCCCGCTGACTTCAGCAACCAGCGCGTGCCCGACCCAGATGCCGCCTGCGCTCGCGACGCGCAGCAGATCCGTCGTATCGTCCGGGAGGCGCTGCAAGCTCGCCAGGACCATGTCCCTGAGGGAATCCGGCACTTCGGTCTCGCAACCGATCAGGTGCTCGACGAAGAGCGGATTCCCTTCGCTGCGCCGGAACACGGTGTCAGCAACAGCAGCCGCGGGCTCGTGAGTCAGGATCGCCGACATCAGCGCGACAGCATCGGCCCTGGAGAGCCTCGGCAGTTCCAAGCGCTCGACCCAGGCAATCCGGCCGAGCTCGGCTAGCAACGGGCGAAGCGGGTGGTTGCGGTGCAGCTCGTCAGACCTGAAGGTAACCACGATGAGCAAGCCGGCCGGAACCTGCTGGTTTCGTATCAAGAACGTAAGCAAGTCTCTCGTCGATCGGTCGGCCCAGTGCGCATCCTCGATGATCAGGGCTAGCGGACCAGCCTGCGCCAGTCCCTGCAGCAGGGTGAGCATCTGCTCGAAGAGCCTGGCCCGCGCTTCGCCCGGATATGCCTCGCCTGGGTACGCTGTATCCTCGCGCGTTGTCGGATCGGCCAGCTCGGGCAGCAGCCTGCCCAGCTCTCCGCTTGCCCGGCCGGACAGCAGACCGGTGATACCTGCGACGCCTAGCTCCCGCACTACCTGCCGGAGTACCTGCGTGAACGGCGCGAACGGCAGCCCGGAAGCACCGAGCTCCAGGCAGCTCCCGATGAGTACCCGTCCATCCGCGCGCGTGGCGAACTCGCCGATCAGCCGCGACTTGCCGATCCCGGCCTCGCCGCCGATCAGCAGCGCTGCCGGCGTGCCAGCCTGCGCGCCGGCGAGCGCATCCGCCAGGACCGCGAGCTGATCAGCCCGGCCAACCAGGACGGGGCTGACGCGGCATGCCATCACATCGTCAAGGATGCCAGCCTGCGCTGACACTTCAACGCGGCCGACGGGCCGAGCTATCGACTCGAACGTCACGACTCAGCCTCTCTTTCTTCGAACGCGCGCCTGATCAGCAACGCGTCTGGGACAGAGCGGCAGCGCCCGGATGTTCTTCAGCGCGGTCAGCCGTGCTGTGCTTGCCCGGCGCGCCGCTCGCCGCGAGCTCGGCCGGGTACATGCCGGCGCCGTTGCGGCTCTCGGTGCCGAGTCGGCTCCCTACCGGGCCCGAGCCGACTTGCTGCTCCGGCAGTGGTCCGGCCTGATAAGCCCGTCGGGTGCGTCGACGGCGTCGGGCCGGTGCTGCCTCAGCGCCGATGCGAGCCCTCCGGCTGGCGTCCGCGGTGCGCAGCCAGTCGGCGATACGCTCGGCTGTCACAGCTTGTGAGATGTAAGGATGCTGGTACACCTGTGCCTCCTCCGGATGCGGACCTGCGTCAGGTCCATGACTCGAGGTTCGCCGTAAGGACCGGACCTTCGAATCGGAAGCAATCCCTATTTCCGCAGCCAGTGCGGCTTAGACGAGTGCGCAGCGGCCTCGCAACTAGGTTGTGGGCTAAGGAGGGAGGCCGGCGTGGCGGGCGCGTCGTCCGCGGTGCGTCGAGCGGAGTCACCATGACCGTGCAGATTGTCTTCGAGACGCACTCGATTACAGAGGACAACGAGAACGGCATCGCCACGGGCTGGCTGCCGGGTCGGCTATCAGAAGTCGGCCGGGCGCAAGCGGCCGAACTCGGGAAGCGGCGTGCACACGACAGCATCGCCGCGGTATTCAGCTCGGACCTGGCCAGAGCGACTGAGACTACGGCCATCGCTTTCGGCGGAATCACGATCCCGGTGCTGCTGGACTGGCGCCTGAGAGAGTGCGACTACGGGCGGCTGAACGGTTCGCCGGCCGCGGATGTTCATGGTCGTCGCGCCTATTACATCGACAGGCCGTATCCCGACGGTGAGAGCTGGCGACAAGCGACCACGAGGGTCGAGCATTTCGTGGCCGACCTGCTCGCACGCTGGTCCGGTCAGCGCGTCCTGGTCATCGGTCACGTCGCGACGAGGTGGGGACTTGATCACCTTCTGCTCGGGACGCCGCTGGAGGAACTCGCGCGACGGGAGTTCGGCTGGCAGCCGGGCTGGGAGTACAGCACGCCAGCTCGCCTCGGCTCGCTCAGCGCCCGGCCGCCGTCCGGTCACAGCTGCTGGCAGCTGTGACCGGACGGCGAAGACGGCATCGGGCGGGATTGACCGGTGTGGCGAGCACGGCGACGGCCCGCGTGCCCGAGCAGCACGCGTGTCGGTTCCGTCGCGTCATGCCACGCCGACCTCATGGTCCGGCTGAGCTCGCCAAGCTGCTCATCGGCACGACGAAGCTCTGCGGCGCTCTTCGGCCGCTCGATCTGATATAGCTGGTATGACCCGTACGGCATCATTTTTCCGCTCCCATCTGCCTTGCAGGGTTCTCGGCCGACCGCTTAGCGCCCGACCTCGCAGAGCTCTGCTGAGCGGTCCTGGTCGTTGCCGGAGTCGGCCTGGCCGGAGTGCGCGAGGACAAGCTGCGCCGACTTGTAACTGGGCTGGCGGACAGCCGGCCGCGTGCGGCGCGAGCCGCGCGTCCGCCGACTACCCCGCTCGGCGCCGTCTCGCGCCTTGCGGTTGGCCTCGGCCGTCCGGATGAGGTCAGCGATGTGCTCCTCGGCGGCGGCTTGTGCCATGTAGGGATGCACTTTTCCTCCTCGATCTGAGGACCTGCTCAGGTCCATGACTCGAGGTTCGTCGTAAGGCGCCGCCAGCGAATCGGAAGCAATCCCTATTTCCGCAGTCTGATCGCCTTAGGCGGGTGCTGGAAGGCAGTGATCCCTAAGGCGCTGCGGCCCGGCGGCCGACCGAGCACTGACATCCATGCGATTCCCTGCAGTTTCCCGACCTATTTATCCGGTTTTGCGCGCAGGAAACAGCATGGATGTACCGACTACCTGTCCGACCCGCGCGTTGGCCACGACGTCGCGCCAGGCCGCGGGCCGCCAGCCGCACCCGACGTGTTGCCAGGCTTCTGGCCGCGGTCGCGGCCGACCCGCGACCACACGGCGAATGACCAGACGGCTCCGGCGGCCGCACACAATGTGCCGCCGAACAGGAACCACTTGCCAGCCGGTGTGTCCGTGATCAGGACGCTGCCGCCGGCCGAGACGCTGCTGAGCAGCAGCGTCACCACGAACCATCCGACGGCCGGGAGTACGCCGCCGAGCGCGCTGCGCATCCCCCAGGAACCGAGCACGCACGTCGCCAGGATCCCCAGGTCGAACAGGATCGCCGCCAGCGGCGCCGGGCCCCGGCTGTACTGGAATGTGCCGATCAGCCCCTGCAGCAGGCCGAGGAGGAACAGCGCCAGATACGCGCCGACGGTAACCGCGCGCCGATCGCTGCCGCTCATCTCTGCAGGCTAGCCGAGCCCGGCGAACAGGTCCGGTTCCCGGTCCGCAGGTCCATCTGCAGTCCAGGCCGGGCCGGCGAGCAGCGTGTAGTACTCGGCACCGAGCGCTCGCTGCCCGACCTTGTCGGACAGCGCGAAGAACGGGCTGTCGACCGCGATCTGGGTGGCGTGCGCGCGCATGGCCGCCAGCTTGGCGTCCAGGTAATCGCGCGCGTCGATCTCGGTGGTCACCTTCTCGTCGTCGGTGCCGAACGGCAGCTCATCGACCGACTCAACCCTGGCGAAGTCAGATCCGCCGCCCGAGTCGTCCATCAGCGCCATCGCGTGGGCCAGGACCGACTTCGGGACGGCCGTGGCGTAGAACTTGCTGACCAGGCCGCCGGCCAGCTCGAATGCACGCCACGCGACCCGGTGCGCCTGGATGTGATCGGGGTGCCCGTAGAAGCCATTGGCGTCATAGGTCACCATCACCTGCGGCTGCACCTCCTCGACGACGGTCTGCAGCTCGCGCGCAGCCTCGTCGACATCGGCCCGCCAGAAGCAGCCCGGCCAGTCATTGGACGGCGTGCCCATCATCCCGGAGTCCCGCCACCGCCCGGCGCCGCCGAGGAACCGGTGATCGGTCACCCCCAGCGCCTTGCAGGCAGCGGCCAGCTCTCCGACCCGGTACTCGCCGAGGCCGCCGTCCGCATCCCAGGCCAGATGCGCGAGCTCGGGCGGGATGACTTCGCCCAGCTCTCCCAGCGTGCAGGTCACGAGCGTGACATGCACGCCCTCAGCTGCGTACTTTGCCATGGTCGCGCCGGTTCCGATGGACTCGTCGTCCGGGTGCGCATGGACGAGCAGAAGGCGCCTCGCGTCCGGTTTGCTCATGTCCGCGAGCCTAGCGATGGGCACCATCCGGCTAGCTGGCAGGATCGGGTGCGTGACTGACTCCTTCCCGCGCCAGGCAGCAAGGACCATCGGGTTCACGCTGGGCGCACCGCGCTCGTTCCAGCTGTCCCCCGACGGCCAGACGGTGATCTTCCTCCGGTCGAGGGCCGGGACCGATCCGGTCACCTGCCTGCACGCACTCGACGTGGCCACCGGCCGGGAGCGGCTGATCGCCGATCCCGTTCAGATCAGCAAGGCCGGCGCCGACGATGACCCCATCGAGAAAGCCCGCAGGGAACGGGCACGCGAGCGGGCCGCCGGCATCGTCGCGTTCGGTACCGACGGGAACTCCGAGATAGCCGCGTTCACCCTGGCCGGAGCCGTCTACCTGGCTGATCTCACGGCCGACGGCGCCGTGCGGGAGCTCAGCACTGCGACCCCGGCCGCCGATCCGCGACCGGACCCGACCGGCAGGTTCGTCGCGTACGTCAGCGACGGCGCGCTGCGGGTGCACGAGATCGCGACCGGCGCAGACCGGGTGCTGGCCGATCCACACGGTGCCGACGGGATTAGCTTCGGGCTTGCCGAGTTCATCGCCGCCGAGGAGATGCAGCGCAGCCGCGGATACTGGTGGGCACCGGACGGCTCTGCGATCCTGACCGCCCGGGTAGACGAGACCCCGGTCCAGTTCTGGCACATCGCTGACCCGGCCAACCCGGAGCGCCCGGCCAGGGCAGTCCGCTACCCGGCTGCCGGCACGCCGAACGCCGACGTCTCCCTCCACGTTGCGCGGCTGGACGGCGGCCTGACCCAGGTGCGCTGGGACTCTGCCACGCTGCCGTACCTGGTCACAGCCACCTGGGAGGATGACAGCCAGCCCTTGATCGTCGTGGCCAGCCGGGACCAGAAAGACATGCGCATCCTCGCGGTCAACCCGGACACCGGGGAGACCGCCCTGGTGCGGGCCGATAGCGACCCGGCCTGGGTCGACATCGTGACCGGGGTCCCCGCGACGACGGCGAACGGGCGGATCATCTGGACGGCCGATGCCGGCGGTGCGAAGCGCCTGCTGGCCGGGACCGCCGCCGAGCATGCGGCCGGAACGGCCGAGATCCTGACGCCCGAGTCGATGAACGTCCGCGCTGTGCTCAGCGTCGACGGCGACACGATCCTGTTTAGTGCGTCCGGCGAGGATCCCGCATCGACGTCGGTATGGACGGCGAGCCTGGATGGCCTGGCGCAGGTCAGCCCGGCAGACGGCGTGCATGACGGGCTCCTGGCCGACGGCACGCTGCTGCTCACGAGCCGGATCCTGGCCAGCGCCGATGTCAGCGTCCGCGTGCTGCGGACCGGGCCAGGCGGCGAGACGGCTGATGTCGCCGGGATCGCCTCGCTGGCCGAGACGCCGAGCCTGCCCGTTCCAGGGCCGCTGCTCACCTGGTCAGCCGGGCCGAGCCGGATCAGGACGGCGATCTTGCTGCCGTCCTGGCACGAGCCGGGATCGGGCAGGCTCCCGGTGCTCTGCGACCCCTACGGCGGCCCGCACTTCCAGCGGGTGCTGGCGGCGGGCAGCGCCTACCTGAACCCGCAATGGTTCGCTGAGCAGGGCTTCGCCGTCGTCATCGCTGACGGCCGCGGCACCCCCGCGCGCGGCCCCGGGTGGGACCGCGCCGTCGCCGGCGACCTAGCCGGCCCGGTGCTCGACGACCAGGTCGAGGCCCTGCACTCGGCCGCCGTGCAGTGCGCTGACCTGGACCTCAGCAAGGTTGCCATCCGCGGCTGGTCGTTCGGCGGCTACCTGGCCGCGCTCGCGGTGCTGCGGCGCCCCGATATCTTCCACGCCGCCGTCGCCGGGGCGCCGCCGACGGACTGGCGGCTGTACGACACCTGCTACACCGAGCGGTACCTAGGGCTCCCGGATGAGGATCCGGACGCCTACGCGCAGAGCTCGCTGCTGGCGGACGCGCCGAAACTGACCAGGCCGCTCCTGCTCATTCACGGCCTGGCTGACGACAATGTCGCAGTCGCCCATACGCTGCGGCTGTCTTCCGCCCTGCTGGCCGCCGGCCTGCCGCACAGCGTGCTGCCGCTGTCCGGGGTGACCCACATGGCCTCGCAGGAAGAGGTCGCCGAGAACCTGCTACTGCTTCAGGTGGACTTCCTGCGCGCATCGCTGGGTATCGACAGCGCATGACCAAGCTGCTGATCGGCGGTTACTCGGGGGACAAGGGAGCCGGCACGGGCATTACCGTGCTCGACGGGGATCTGGTCGGCGGCCACCACGTCACCGCGACAATCCCGGCCGACTGCGCGTCCTGGATCGCCAGGCACCCGGAACTGCCTGTGCTGTACGCGGTCGAGGAAACCCCCGACGGCCACGTGCAGGCGTGGTCCCTGGCCGACGGCACCCCCACTGAGCAGCTGGGCCGCGGCGCGACCGGGGGCTCGGAACCCGCCCATCTCACCGTCGACAGCTCGGGGCACTTCCTCATCACTGCCAACTACAGCGGCGGCAGCATCTCGGTGCATGAGCTGGGCTCGGACGGCAGCATCGGCCGCCGGACCGACCTGGTCCGGCACGAGCGCCACGGCGAGCACGACCGCCAGGAGCAGGCGCACCCGCACATGGTCCGCGACATCGGCGGCACCCTGCTGGTCACCGACCTGGGCGGCGACGCGATCTACCGCTACCGGCTCGGCCCGGGCGGCAAGCTCATGCCGGAAGGCGTCATCGCCGCACCGCCAGGTTCCGGACCGCGGCACGTGCTCCCGGTCGGTGACCACTACTACCTCACCGCTGAGCTGAGCGCGCAGGTCCTCGGCTACGACGCCAGCGGACAGCTGCTCAGCGCCGTGCCAGCCAGCAAGGCGGACGGCCCCAACCAGCCGTCCGAGCTCGCCAGCGACGGCAAGTACCTGTACGTCGCCAACCGAGGACCGGACACCATCAGCGTGTTCGATCTGGACGGAACCGGCGGCGACCACCCGCTGCCGCGATACGTCGCCGAGGTTCCCGTCGGCGCCTGGCCGCGGCACATCGCGCTGGACCGCGACCTGCTGTACGTCGCGAACGAGCGCTCACACGAGGTCATGGGGTTCTGCATCGACCCGGAGACCGGGATCCCGGCGCACCTGCGGACGATCGAAGTCCCCAGTCCGACCGTCATCCTGACCTGATGGACTCCCTGCCCCGATGAACAATGGCCGGGCGCGCGCGCGTGACCTCGGGCTCGTCCCCGGCCAGCTGCCTACCGGACCGCTCAACGCGATCTCCGACGTGCCCGGCATCCGGATAGGACACGACACCGTCGTCGCGGGCGCGGACATCAGGACCGGCGTCACCGCGATCGTGCACGATGACCTGCTGAGCGGTGCCACGGCCCTGCCAGCCGGGCTCGCGGTATTCAACGGGTTCGGCAAGATGGTCGGCAGCACGCAGCTGGCTGAGCTCGGCACGCTCGAGACGCCGGTGCTGCTCACCGCGACCCTGTCGGTCTTCCGGGCCGCCGACGCGCTGCTGAGCTACCTGCATGCGCTGAACTGGGGCAATCGGCGCAGTGCTCATCAGCACGGGGCCCATCAGCACGGGGCCAATCAGCACGGAGGCCAGGAGCCGAGCACGCTGAACCCCGTTGTCGCCGAGACCAACGACGGCTACCTGTCGGACAGCTGGGCCCGCCCGATCACCGCGGAACACGTCCGGATGGCGCTGGACGCCGCCGCGGGCGGACCGGTCGCCGAGGGGTGCGTCGGGGCGGGCACCGGTACGGCGGCGCTCGGCTTCAAGGCCGGGATAGGCACCTCCTCCCGGATCGTGACCTGGGCCAGCGGGCCACTCACACTCGGCGTCCTGGTCCAGGCCAACTTCGGCGGTGAGCTCAACGTGCTCGGCACGCCCGTGCCGGCGGCCGAGGCCCTGGCCGCGGCCGGGATCGCCGATGAGCCGGGCGAGGAACCGCCAGGCGGCTCGTGCGTGATCGTGCTAGCCACTGACGCCGCCCTGGAATCCCGTGAGCTCGAGCGCGTGGCGCGGCGCGCGTTCGCCGGGATGGCGCGCGCCGGCTCGGACTTCTCCGGGCGCAGCGGCGACTACGCGCTGGCGTTCAGCACCGCGGCCGGGCGGGGTGCTGCAGGCGCGGGCGAGCCCGTTCCCCTAAGGGATCTTGATGCGCTCTTCCAGGCGGCGATCGAGGCGACCGAGGAGGCGATTCTCAACTCGCTGTTCATGGCCGTGACCACGCGCGGATTCCGCGGCCACGTCCGGTACGCGGTGCCGCTGGACTACGTCAGGACACGGCTGGGCGGCGGCAGATCAGCAGGCCGCAGTGCGTCGTGACCCGGAACATGCCGTCGTCGCCGAACGGGATCCGGGCACACACGGCCCGGGTGAAGCCGTCCGGGTCAGGCATCGCGTCGGCTCGCATGCTCCCGACGTAGGCGGCGACCGGCTCAGCGTCGGTTAGCACCAGTTCAGCCGTGAAATCGTGCCGCTGCACCGAGCCGAATACCGACGCAAGCAGCTCAGCGCCCTCGTCCAGGGTCATGCTGCGCAGGGATGCTTCATACTCGGCGACGACCTCCACGGTGGCCTGATCCCTGGCCTCCGCCGCCGCCATGATCAGCTGGCGCAGCTCGGCCAGGTGGTCAGAACCGTTGAGCACGACCAGCAGCTGGCCGCCCGGCCGCGTGACCCGGCGGAATTCGGCCACTGCTGCGCTCGGCTCCGGCACGTGATAGAGCATGTGCGCCGCCAGCGTGACCTCAGCCACGCCGTCAGCCAGGGGCAGCGCGCCCGCGTCCCCGACGGCGAGGCCCGCTCCCGGTGCTGCGCCCTTGGCGGCGGCCAGCATGCCGGGCGACAGGTCGACCCCCAGTACCCGGTCCGCGTGCCCGCGACGGGCTAGTCCGGCCAGGTAGATCCCGTTCCCGCAGCCGATCTCCGCGACCGTTTCGGTGCCGGCCAGGCCGGCGAGGCCGAGAACCGCCGCCACCAGGTCGATCTTCGGCTCCTGGAAGGCATAGATCGACTGCCGGGCCGCCAGGTTCGCCCCGGTCTGGTACTGCACTGCCGTCAGGTACGACTTGTCGGTCAGGAACGAGTGGGCGTCAGAGGACACGATTGGGTACCGTAACGCAGTTATCCCGGCTTTGTGCCGCCCGCACGGCCGCCGCCGTCCTGGGCGTCGGAGCGGCGGAAACGGTCGTATGTAGCGAGTCTCACATGCTCGCAGGCCCCGCCTGGAGTCTGTGAGTGGTATTCAGTGGAATAGGGTTTTCCCGCAACGCTATCCCGCTGAGACCCGGCCGTTCGCCCCTATTCTGGGCGGCTCCCGGAAACTGCCCAGCAGGCGCGGAGCGATCCCAGTGAGTTCCAGGGCGGAGACGTCGACGAATGACGCAAATATCGGATGCGCCGGCCAAGACACGGGCGCAGATCAGCCAGAAGACCCTGCGTACCGACCGCTGGTGGGAGCAGCCCGCCCTCGTGGCCACCCTGCTGACCATCTGGGTCGCCTACGCAACCGTGCACGTCTTCATCGGCAAGTGGTACTGGGTGCCCAGGTACCACTACCTGACGCCGTTCTTCTCGCCGTGCGTCAGCGGCGAGTGCGCGCCCGGCTCGTCTAGCCTCGGGACCTGGATCGGCCATGTGCCGCCGATCATTCCGTACGCGTTCGTGTCCCTGCCCTTCGTACTGGGCTTCCGGCTGAGCTGCTACTACTACCGGCGCGCGTACTACCGGGCGTTCTGGCGGGCGCCTGCCGCCTGCGCGGTACGCGAGCCGCACGAGAAGTACACCGGCGAGACCCGGTTCCCGCTGATCATGCAGAACCTGCACCGGTACTTCTTCTACATGGTGATCCTGATCTCCATTCTGAACAGCTACGACCTGATTCAGGCCTTCCACGGCGGGAGCGGCGGCATCGGATTCGGCCTCGGCACGCTGATCATGCTCGTCAACGTCGTATTCCTGTGGGCTTACTCACTCTCCTGCCATTCTTGCCGGCATATCACCGGCGGCAGGCTGAAGCATTTCTCCAAGCACCCGGTCCGATACTGGATCTGGAACCGGATCTCGTGGCTGAACACCCGGCACATGCAGCTGGCGTGGACGACGCTCGGCACGCTCATGCTGACCGACCTGTACATCTGGCTGCTGGCGGCGCACGTGTTCAGCGACTTGCGGTTCTACAACTGAGGCAGGCATGACAATGACTGACATCCAGTCCCGCGCGAACGAGCCCAGTGACATCCTGCGGCTCCCCTACGACGTCGTTGTCATCGGCGCCGGCGGCTCGGGCCTGCGGGCGGCGATCGAGGCCCGGCTCGCCGGCAAGCGGACCGCGATCATCTCCAAGTCGCTGTTCGGCAAGGCGCATACCGTCATGGCGGAGGGCGGCTGCGCCGCTGCCATGGGGAACGTCAACCCGAACGACAACTGGATGGTGCACTTCCGCGACACCATGCGCGGCGGCAAGTTCCTGAACAACCCGCGGATGGCCGAGCTGCACGCCAAGGAGGCCCCGGACCGGGTTTACGAGCTCGAGGCCTGGGGCGCTGTGTTCGACCGCACCAAGGACGGCAAGATCAGCCAGCGGAACTTCGGCGGCCACGAGTACCCGCGGCTCGCTCACGTCGGCGACCGCACCGGCCTGGAGATGATCCGCACGCTGCAGCAGAAGGTCGTCGCCCTGCAGCAGGAAGATGCCGTGTCGCATGGCGACCCGGAGGCGATGATCAAGGTCTTCGCGGAGACCACGATCACCCGGCTGATCAAGGACGGCGAGGGCCGGATGGCCGGCGCGTTCGGCTACATCCGTGAGACCGGGCAGTTCGTCGTGTTCGAGGCGCCCGCGATCGTCCTGGCCACCGGTGGCATCGGCAAGACTTTCAAGGTCAGCTCGAACTCCTGGGAGTACACGGGCGACGGCCACGCGCTCGCGCTGCTGGCCGGCGCCAAGCTGCTGAACATGGAGTTCGTCCAGTTCCACCCGACGCACATGGTGTGGCCAATCTCGGTCCGTGGCCTGCTGGTCACCGAGTCGGTGCGCGGCGACGGCGGCGTGCTGCGTAACTCCGAGGGCAAGCGATACATGTTCAACTACGTGCCGGATGTGTTCCGCGCGCAGTACGCCGAGACCGAGGAAGAGGCCGACCGCTGGTACTCCGACCCGGAGCACAACCGGCGCCCGCCTGAGCTGCTGCCGCGTGACGAGGTGGCGCGGGCTAACAACGCCGAGGTGAAGGCGGGCCGCGGGTCGCCACACGGCGGCGTGTTCCTCGACATCGCCTCGCGACTGCCTGCCGACGAGATTCTGCGCCGGCTGCCGTCGATGTACCACCAGTTCAAGGAACTGGCGGATGTCGACATCACCAAGGAGCCGATGGAGGTTGGCCCGGCCCAGCACTACGTGATGGGCGGCGTCGAGGTCGACCCGGATACCGGCGAGTCCTGTGTGCCGGGCCTGTTTGCGGCCGGCGAGGTGTCCGGCGGCATGCACGGCTCGAACCGGCTCGGCGGTAACTCGCTGTCTGACCTGCTGGTCTTCGGCCGTCGCGCCGGGCTCGGCGCGGCCGAGTACATCGGCGGGCTCGGTCCGAAGTTCCCGGTGCCGGACGAGGGCGAGATCGCGGCGGCGCGAGCAGAGGCGCTCGCACCGCTGGACCGGACTGGCGGGGAGAACCCATACGCCGTCCACGCCGAGGTCCAGGAGACCATGAGCAACCTGGTCGGCATCATCAGGACCGAGGCCGAGATCAAGAAGGCGCTGGCCGAGCTGGACGAGCTCGGCGTGCGGGCGACGGAGGCATCAGCCGCGGGCGGCAGCGCTTATAACCCCGGCTGGCACCTCGCACTCGACCTGCGCAACATCATGCTGATGGCTCGGTGCGTCGCGAGTGCGGCCCTGGAGCGCCAGGAAAGCCGCGGCGGCCATACGCGCGACGACTATCCGGGCATGCGCCCGGATTGGCGCAAGGTCAACCTCGTCTGCGCGCTCGAGGGTGATGAGATCACGATCGGCCGGCAGCCGACACCGCCGATGCGCGACGATCTCATCGCCTTGTTCGACCGGGGTGAACTGAAGAAGTACCTGACCGAGGAGGAGCTGGCGGCCCTGCCTGCCGAGGCCGGTGTTGTTGCGTCAGCCGCTAGCGAGGAGAGCCACCGATGAGTTACAAGGCAGCGCTGCGGGTGTGGCGCGGCGATCACGGTCAGGGCGACCTTGCCGACTACACGGTCGAGGTCAACGAGGGCGAGGTCGTCCTCGATGTACTGCACCGGCTGCAGGCGACCGAGGCCAACGACCTGGCCATCCGGTGGAACTGCAAGGCAGGCAAGTGCGGATCGTGCTCGATGGAGATCAACGGCCGCCCGCGGCTGGCGTGCATGACCCGGATGTCCACGTTCACCGAGGACCAGGTGCTCACGATCACGCCGCTGCGCACCTTCCCGGTGATCAGGGACCTGGTCACCGACGTCTCGTTCAACTACGCCAAGGCGCGCGAGGTCCCGTCGTTCACCCCTGACCCCTCGATCGGCCTGGGCGAGTTCCGGATGCAGCAGGTTGACGTGCAGCGGTCGCAGGAGTTCCGCAAGTGCATCGAGTGCTTCCTGTGCCAGAACACCTGCCACGTCATCCGCGACCACGCCGATAACGAGAACGCGTTCGCCGGCCCGCGGTTCCTGATGCGGGTGGCCGAGCTGGAGATGCACCCGGCCGACACCGCCGACCGGCGTGACCTCGCCCAGGAGGAACTCGGGCTCGGCTACTGCAACATCACCAAGTGCTGCACCGAGGTCTGCCCGGAGCACATCAAGATCACGGACAACGCGCTGATCCCGATGAAGGAACGCGTGGCCGGCCAGAAGTACGACCCGCTGGTCTGGCTGGGCAGCAAGATCTCCCGCCGGCCGCGCGACACCTCCCCGAAGGCAGGCAAGCAGTAGCACTCACCGGCCCGCCTGGCCCGGCCCGGTGATCGCGGCTGGCGGCTGCGGTCGGGTGAGGTTCGCGCTGCGTCCGATTCGCGGATTTAGCGAGGCCCGTGAAGCCAGGCTTCGCTAACTTCACATTCACTTCATTCAAGATCACTAGTTTTGAGGACGCGAAGGGCCGCGACCCGGCGGAGTCGCACGCATCTAGCCGGGCGCTATGGCTACTCTTACAGGCGCGACCCCGCCCCGGCCAAGTGAAAGGCTGCCATGTCTCACGTTCCGACGATGACCTACCCCGAGGCGATGGTGGTCGGCCTGATCCAGGGCGTTACCGAGCTCTTCCCGGTCTCCAGCCTCGGCCACAACGTCCTGATCCCGGCTCTCGTGGGCGGGAGCTGGGCTCAGGATCTGAACGTGGCTAAGCCCGAGTCACCGTATCTGGCATTCATTGTCGGCCTGCACGTCGCCACCGCGATCGCGCTGCTGATTTACTTCTGGCGCGACTGGGTCCGGATCATCAGAGGTTTCTTTACCTCGATCCGCGACCGCGGCATCACCACCGCCGACCAGAAGCTCGCCTGGATGATCATCGTAGCCACGATCCCGGTCGGACTCGCCGGACTGTTGTTCGAGCACGCCTTCCGGGTGCTGTTCGGCAAGCCCGAACTGGCGGCCGTGTTCCTGGTCGTCAACGGCGTGATCTTGTTCTCCGGAGAGAAGTTCCGGACGAAGAAGTCGCTGCAGGCGGATCAGGAAGTAGCCGAGGAACGGCGGCTGGCAACAGCGCCTGCCCAGCTCCAGCGCCAGCCTGCCGCCGGCATTGCGGCCGTCGGCCTGGCCGCTGCCGCAGATGGCGGCGCCACCATCGCGCCACCACCCCGCAGGCCCGGTCATGGCAGTCACGCTGCGGATCCAAGGACCTTGCGTGCCGCCGAAAGCGCAGCGGCAGTCCGCGCGGACCAGCGGCTCTCGAGGCTCCACTACGTGCAGGCCACCATCATCGGAGCGGCTCAGATCCTGGCACTGCTGGCTGGCATCAGCCGGGACGGGGTAACCATGGTCGCGGGAATGTTCCGCGGCCTGTCCCGCGAGGACGCGGCCCGGTTCGCGTTCCTGCTCGCCACCCCGGTCATCCTCGCCGCAGGCGCGCTCAAGCTGCCCGACCTGTATCGCCTCGGCCACGGGATCTACGGCCCGATCCTCGTCGGCAGCATCCTGTCGGGCATCGGCGCCTACGTCTCCGTGCGCTTCCTGGTCCGGTACTTCCAGACCCGGACGCTCACCCCGTTCGCGATCTACTGCGTCCTGTTCGGCGTGGGCAGCATCATCTATCTCCACGTGAACTGAGACTGCGGGCACCGGGCTTCTCTGCGCTGCCGCGGCCGGCGGTCTGCGGCCCTCAGACCGGTACTCGCGCGCGGGTCCCGTGGTCCGGTCCGATGCGGGCTGGCCGGTCTGCTGACTTCGGCCAGGTTTACGCCCGCTGGCGCATCCGGGTCCCAGGCCCTGTTTGGCGCGGGAGGTTGCCCAGGCGACATTTCATCGATCTGGTGCATTTTGGCGTCCCGTTTGCCGGAAATGCCTGTACGAGATCCGTGAAATGCGGGCCGAGCGGTCCACTTGTTACCCGTTGCATGCCTCACAAAACTCCCAAATTGGGATATACGTCAGCACTTCCGCGCTGGAACGGGTGTGAAGTTGCCCTCAGCTGCCGCGACGATCGGGCGGCATGCGCGAGGAGTGACGTAGTAGTCATAAATTGTCAGTATTATGGCTATATGCCAGAGCGCCCCGTCTCGCTGTCCGCTGCCAGTCTGCGGCTGGTCGGCCACGTTGGTCAGGTAACCCTCGATCGCATGCAGGAGGCTGGCGTCGCGCGCCTGGCCGATTTCGATCAGCACGTGGCCGCTGTCCGTGCGGAACTGACGATCGCCTGCGAGCTGCCGTCTGAGATCGCGGCCGGGCCCGGCCAGGAAGCTGACCTCAGGGCTGCGCGGATGTCCCCCGATCTGAGCTGCCCGGACGTGCCGTTCGCCAGCAGCGCGCTGAGCGCGGCGCCAGTACTGCCGCGGCTACTGCTGCTGCACTATGCGTGCGGCTTCGTCGAGGCAGCGGTCCGCGAAGGCTGGCGGCCGTCGGCCTCCCGTCGCGCCAGCGACTGGGAGTCGATGCGGCTAGCCGCTATCTGCCACCTCGTCGCCCGGGCGGAGGCGGCTGCCGCGCTCCACCCCGACCTGCGCACCCTCAGCTAGCCCGGGAATCAGCCAGCCGGCGACTCAGCCAGCCGGCGACTCAATGGTGGTTGCTGGCACGGCCCGGGCCGGGGACGCCTCGGCAGCCGTAGCCTCGGCCGAGGGCAGCACAGTCCCGGCCGGCCGGAACAGGTAGTTGCGGGCTTGCGAGCCGACCTGATCAGCCTCGCGCCAGCTGCGCTGCCAGACGTGCATGGTGTAGCCCCGCTGTGTGAGCCACCGCACAATGTCGTCCGGGCCATAGTCGTACCGGTCAGTGTGCCGGGCCTCGATCTCGATCAGCAACGTCGGCCGGAACGCCTCGATCGTGCCCTCCCCTCCCTCGAGGATCCGGAGCTCCGCCCCTTCAACATCGATCTTGATGAAGTCGACGCGCTTCATTCCAACCCGGCGGCACAGGCCATCTAGCGTCTCGACCTCAACGTCGACCCGCGTGTGCCGAGGGAACTCGGCGTTCGAGCCAAGCCCGGTGGTCTTGGAGTCCAGGAAGGACCGGCCGGTCACTCGAACGAACCGGTTGGCCGGAACGCTCATCACGCCGGTTCCCGGCTCCCGTCCCAGCGCTAGTGAATGCCGGCGTACGTTCGCGGCTGACCTGGTCCCGAGCACGCGGCTCCAGATGGGGTGCGCGAAGGTCAGCGGCTCGATGCTGTGAACCTCACCGGTTGCACCGACAAGCCGGGACAGTGCCAGGGTGTACAGGCCAGCGGCAGCGCCGATGTCGATGCAGACGTTGCCGGGCCCCACGAGGCCGGACAGCCCGAGAATCTCGGGCTCGACGTACTTGGTCCTGCGGGCTAGCAGCCGCACCACCGGATCCGCCAGCGCACTCTGGTCAATCGCCATGAGGCGAGAGTAGAGGGCTGGCGGACCACTTGGGCACATAACGAATCAGCGTGTCGTGAACGCCGCAGTTCAGCAGGGCTATTCTTTGCGGCGTTCAGCAGCGTCGGCGGCCGATATGACGGCTATTCCGCGCGAGACCGCCGGGCCCGCTGACGACCTCGTTCCTTGGCGTCCAGGATCGTCTTGCGCATCCGCACAGCAGCAGGAGTCACCTCGACGCACTCGTCGTCGTTGCAGAACTCCAGCGCCTGCTCAAGGCTGAGCAGGCGCGGCGGGATCAGCCGCTCCAGCTCCTCACCCGCGGACTGCCGGATGTTGGTGAGCTTCTTCTCCTTGGCGATGTTGACATCCATGTCGTCTGAGCGCGAGTTCTCCCCGACGATCATGCCCTCGTAGACCTCGGTGCCGGGCTCGATGAACAGGCTGCCGCGCTCCTGCAGCGCGAACATGGCGTATGCGGTAGCCGAGCCGCTACGGTCTGCTACTAGCGAGCCGGACGGGCGCGAGCGCATCTCGCCGAACCAGGGCTCGAAGCCCTCGAAGACGTGATGCGCGATGCCAGTGCCGCGGGTCTCGGTCAGGAACTGCGTGCGGAAGCCGATGAGGCCGCGAGCAGGCACGGTGAAGTCCAGCCGCACCCAGCCAGTGCCGTGGTTGGACATGTTCTCCATCCGGCCCTTGCGCACCGCCAGCAGGGACGTGACGGTACCCAGGTACTCTTCCGGGCAGTCCACGGTCAGCCGCTCGACCGGCTCGTGCAGCTTGCCGTCGATCTCACGCGTGACCACGTTGGGGCGCCCGACAGTGAGCTCGTAGCCCTCGCGCTTCATGGTCTCCACCAGCACGGCGAGCGCGAGCTCACCCCGGCCCTGCACCTCCCAGGTATCCGGGCGCTCGGTCGGCTGCACGACGATGGAAACATTGCCGACCAGCTCCCGGTCGATCCGGTCCTTCACCATCCGCGCGGTGACCTTCGAGTCCTTGGACTTGCCGACCAGCGGCGAGGTGTTGACGCCGATCGTCATCGAGATGGCGGGCTCGTCCACGGTGATCAGCGGCAGCGGCCGCGGGTCGTCCGGATCCGCCAGCGTCTCGCCGATCATGATGTCGGCGATGCCGGCCACCGCGACGATGTCGCCGGGTCCCGCGGACTGAGTCGGCACCCGGTCCAGCGCCTCGGTCCTGAACAGCTCGGTGACCTTAACCCGCTCGACCGAGCCGTCGCGGCGGCACCAGGCCACCTGCTGCCCCTTGCGGATCTCGCCGCTGAACACCCGGCAGAGCGCGATCCGGCCCAGGTAAGACGAGGCGTCCAGGTTCGCGACATGCGCGCGCAGCGGAGCCGCCGGGTCGTAGACCGGGGCCGGTACCGTGTCCCGGAGCACGCCGAACAAGGGCTCCAGGTCAGGCGAGTCGGGCAGTGAGCCGTCCTCCGGCCGGTTCAGCGACGCCCGGCCTGCTCTGGCCGAGGCGTAGACGATCGGGAAGTCGATTTGGTCCTCGGTCGCATCCAGATCCAGGAAGAGCTCGTAGCACGCGTCCACGACCTCAGCGATCCGGGCATCCGGCCGGTCCACCTTGTTGATCACGACGATGACCGGCAGCTTGGCCTCGAGGGTCTTGCGGAGCACGAACCTGGTCTGCGGCAGCGGACCCTCGCTCGCATCGACGAGCAGGACGACCCCGTCGACCATGGAAAGGCCGCGCTCTACCTCACCGCCGAAGTCGGCGTGGCCTGGGGTGTCGATGATGTTGATAGTCATCCCGCCGTGCTGGACCGCGGTGTTCTTCGCCAGGATCGTGATGCCCTTCTCGCGCTCCAGGTCGCCGGAGTCCATGACCCGCTCGGCCACCTGCGCGCCTGCGCGGAACGCGCCGGACTGCCACAGCATGGCGTCGACCAGCGTCGTCTTGCCGTGGTCGACGTGGGCGACGATCGCGACGTTGCGCAGGTCGTCGCGGGTGGCGAGAGCCGGGCTGGCGGTAACAGGGCTGGCAGGCATGGCGGAGAGGCTCCGGGTAACTGTGAGAAGTGCCGGGACTACGGCTTGCTGACAATTCTAGTCGGTCCCGGCCAGCTGCTGGGCAGCGCATGGCCGAGCGCCGCTGGCGACTGCGGCGACTGGCAGCGTAATTATATAGAAAGCTTGTTCGAGTCGCGGTAGGCTGCGAGTGTGGCAGCGGCATTCGTACCCACCGGATGGCCCGACGGCGTGCACCCGCCAGGGACCCCTGGCTTCGAGCAGACGGCGGTGAACTGGCTGCTTGATGTAGTCCCGCCGGACTACCGGCTGCACGGCGTACTGGTGCGCCACCCCGTAGCGCTCGCGACGCTGGCCCGGCATCACCTGGCCGCGTGCGTGGAGGGCGCCCGGCAGGGATACCGCAGCGCTCGGGCTGAGCTCGGCTCGGACCTGCCGCCAGGCGGCCTGGCGGCGGTGCTGGCGGCGTACCAGGCGGAGGGCCGCCGGCTCGTCGCGACCGCGCGGGCGGTCGACCTGGTCGGCCGCGCGCTGCGCGGCGAGAAGTTCGTGCCGCAGTTCGGCGGCTCGCCCGACAGCGCACGCGCCACAGCCGACCGTGCCACAGCCGACCGCGTCACAGCCGACCGCGCCACAGCCGACCGTGCCACAGCCGACCGCGCAGCGACCAGCCGGCCCGGTGCCCGCGCGGCTGCAGCTACTGACCGCGGAGCCGCTGGATGACCGGGGCGAACGTCCGCATGTAGGGCTCGTGCACGGTCACGTAGGAGAACCCCCACCGCGCGCGGCTGCGCTGCAGCTGATCTGCGATCTCGTCCACCGTCCCGATCAGCACATAGGGCGTCTCGAGCGTCTCCGCCACCGTGAGCTCCGCGCTCTCGTCGGAAGTGGCACTCTCGCCGGCAGCGTCCCCCCCGGCACCTTTGCGGTGCTCCGCCACAAGCTCCTCGGCCGCAGCCCGCCGGTCCCCCGTCACGATCACCGCCTGCACCAGCAGGTGCCACTCGATCTCAGCTGCCCGGCTGCCCGCGCAGTCCCGGGCGAAGTTGACCCGCTCATCCACATCCGCTGCCGTCGCGAGCCTGAAGGTCCCCGGTGGCTGGCCCTTCACCTGGTAGAGGCCAGGCATGCCGACAATCTGCGCGTGTTCCGCCGCTATCCGCAGGACCGCGTCACTCGTTCCGCCGACCAGCAGCGGCGGCCCGAATCCGCCGAACCCGGCGCGCTGCACCGGCTTGGGCGCGGCCCGGCCGGCCCGCAGTCGGTCGAAGTCGGTGCTGAAGAACCGCTGCAGCTCGCTGATCATCTCCCGCAGCTTGTCGGCCCTGGCGGCCGGCCTCAGCCAGTCGATTCCGGCGGCGTCGAACTCCCATCTCATGTGACCGGAACCGAGGCCGAGCTCGAGCCTGCCGTCGGTCAGGATGTCAGTGGTCGCGACGTCCCTGGCCAGCAGCGCCGGATTCCAGAACGGCACATTGAGCACGAGAGTGCCGATCCGCAGCCGCTGCGTCGCCTCCGCTGCCGCGACCAGCAGCGGGAACGGCGCCGGCACGCCGATGTGGTCCGGGCAGAAGACCGTGTCGTAGCCGTACTGCTCGGCCTCGCGGCACTCGTCGACGAACGCCTGCCTCGTGGTGATACCGAAGAAGTTGAATGAGAACCGGAACTCACGCATGCCCCTACATTGCCCGGCCGGGCTCTCAGCCGCCCGTCAATCTGCTTGCAGCAGACAGGCGGCAGGCCGCGGAGCCGCCGCGCCGTATGCGAACTGGCCGTCTGCGGCCTGGAAGCCGTCTGCCGGCACGCAAACACTATGATCGCCATTGTCAGCATGCGCGGCAGGGCTGGTGGCAACAATGGCAGACGAGGCGAGCACGAATGAGCGCAGAGCAAGCAGCCTTCAATACCGGGGTGGCGCATCACGCGCGCATCGCTGACTACCTGCTCGGGGGGAAGGACAACTTCGCCGCCGACCGCGAGGCCGCCGAGGCGATGATCGAGGCCTATCCGACAATGGTCGAACTCATGCGAGCCAACCGGGCTTTCCTTCGCCGCGCGGTGCGATTCCTGGCCGGTGATGCGGGCATCCGGCAGTTCCTCGATATCGGCACCGGCATCCCGACGGCTGGCAGCACTCACGAGGTCGCGCAGGAGATAGCACCGGACTGCCGGGTTGTCTACGTCGACTACGATCCGGTCGTCCTGGCACACGCCCGTGCCCTACTCACCAGCACCCCGGAGGGTGTCACCGACTACGTGGACTCGGATCTTCGGGACGTGACGAAGGTCCTCACCGGTGCCGCAAAGGCACTGGACTTCCGCGAGCCGGTAGCCGTCACCGTGACCATGACCCTGCACGCCATCGCGGACGGCGACAACCCGCACTCGATCGTGGCACAGATCATGAAAGTCATGCCGCCCGGCAGCTACCTGGCCATCTCGCACCCGGCGTCAGACATCGAGCCGGAAAAAGCAGCCGATATCGTCGACCGCCTCAAGCCGCTTAGCTACCAGCAGTACGCCGCCCGTACCCGCGCCCAGGTGCTGCGATTCTTCGACGGCCTGGAATTGGTAGAGCCAGGGCTCGTGCAGGTCCAGCAATGGCGCCCGGCCATTGAGGTTCCCGACACCTTCTCCGTCTGGGCCGGGGTCGCGCGCAAGTAACTGGTATCGGAACCGCCAACCAGGCCCGGCGCTAGTAGCAGCGGACGTTGCGGAACGCAGAGCCTCTCCCTTAGGTTGGCCTGCCAGTCAGCCGGCGGGTGCCGCCCAGCCAGCGCCGGCCACGTACTCGCGGAGGATCCTGGCCGGCACACCGCCCACCACCGCGTAGTCGGGCACCTTGCCGCGCACGACGGCGCCGGCCGCCACCACGACGTTCTTGCCGATCACCGAGCCGGGCAGGATGACCGCACCGGTGCCGAGCCAGGTGCCGGCCCCGATGCGCACGCTGCTGTTAACCGGCCATTGCCTGCCGACCGGCACTTCGACGTCGGAGTAGCTGTGATTCTGGTCAGTGATATAGACGTACGGCCCGGTGAAGACGTCGTCCCCGATCTCAATCGAGTGGTGGGCGACGATATGGCTGCCGCGCCCGATCACGCACCGGTCGCCGATCCGCACGATGGGAACGGGGCCGAGATCGTGGCCGGGCGCCATCCCCGCGCAGAGCGTGACCAGCTCAGCGATCATGCACTGGTCGCCGACCTCGATCCAGCCCTCGCCGTAGACCGCGCCGGTCGGGAAGGCCATCAGCGAGCCGCCCCCGAAGGCTGCGAACCGGCGGCCGGCCGCGGACTCGGCAGTGACAGTGCCCGCCTGCTGCATGCGCCGCCAGGCAGCCTGAATGGCGCCAGCGACCAGCGCGCGGCGGCGCTTGCCGAGCTCATGTCTGAAGGACATGGCGGTAAACGTACACTCGCGCGGGTCAGCCGCCAAGATCGCGCGTCAGCCGGTAACGGTGGCAGCGGCGAGCTGCCCGCACGCGCCGTCGATCTGCGTTCCCCTGGTATCCCGCACTGTCACCGGAACACCGCGCGAAGCGAGCCGGTCGAAGAACTCCGCGGCCACCGCCGGGTCAGAGGCAGTCCACTTCGATCCCGGCGTCGGGTTGAGCGGGATCAGGTTCACGTGCGCGAGCCGCCCGGCCAGCAGGCTGGCCAGCAGATCAGCCCGCCAGGCCTGGTCGTTGATGTCGCGGATCATCGCGTACTCGATCGACACCCGCCTGCCGGTCGCGGCAGCGTAGCCGAAGGCGGCCTCCAGGACCTCGGCGACCTTCCACCGCCGGTTCACTGGCACCAGCTCGTCCCGCAGCTCATCGTCGGGCGCGTGCAGCGACACCGCGAGCCGGACCGACAGTTCCTCCTGCGCCAGCTTCCTGATCGCCGGCACGAGCCCGACCGTCGACACGGTAACCCCGCGCTGCGAGATGCCAAGCCCGGCCGGCGCAGGCTCGGTGATGCGACGCACCGCCGCCAGCACGCTCGGGTAGTTCGCCAGCGGCTCGCCCATCCCCATGAACACCACGTTCGACACCCGGCCCGGCCCGCCCGGCACAGCGCCGGCTGCCATCGCCCGGGCGCCCGCGAACACCTGCGTCACGATCTCAGCCGCCGACAGGTTCCGCGTCAGGCCGGCCTGGCCCGTCGCGCAGAACGGGCAGGCCATGCCGCAGCCGGCCTGGGACGAGACGCACATCGTCACCCGGTCCGGATAGCGCATCAGGACTGACTCCACGAACGCCCCGTCGAATGCGCGCCACAGCGTCTTGCGCGTCGTTCCGCCGTCGCATTCAAGCTCGCGCTGCGCGGTGAGAAGCGGCGGCAGCAGGGCTCCGGTTAGCTCGGCTCGCAGGCCCGCCGGGAGGTCTGTCATGTCGGCCGGATCGTCGGTCAGCCGCCCGAAGTAATGCCGGGACAGCTGGTCGGCCCGGTATCCGGGCTGGCCGAGTTCCGCTACGGCGGCGCGCCGACCGGCTGGATCAAGGTCAGCCAGGTGCCGTGGCGGCCGGGCCCGGCGGCCCCGCCCCGGCGTCAGCCCGGGCGGCAATAGCTCAATAGCCTGGGCCACCGAGCGCTCACCTCCGGTCTCATTTTCGGCAACTTCCGCAACGCAATTGTGATGCAGTGCTCAATCTCTGCGCATCCGCCTAACGACCTGCGGAAAGTGGGTAGATTTCGGCATGTGCCGACGTTGCGCAGAGGAGCCGCGCAGAGCTCCAGAATATCCGCTAGCACCGCCGGGGTCGCCGGTCATGCTAGCGACCTCCGCGGCGGCGGACAGCCGGCTGTTCTGCTTGACAGTGTCAGCCCCTACGGCAGCCGCCGCGTCATCGTGGAATTCGACGGCACGACCACGTCGGCCTATCTGCATGACAAATCCGGCGCCATCGCTGCCACCTGGATCGCCAATCACAAGCCGGCGCCAGAAACCGTCGATATCGGCAGGCTTCGCGCCGGCGCTGCACCGGAAATGCCAGCCGATCACACCAAGCATCCGGGCGGCCGGGCTCCGATCGACACCGCAACGCTGACCGCGGTCTGGCTCGAGGAAGGTGACGGCGTCGCCATCCTCGAGCGCGGCGAGCCCCTGGCCGTGATACCGAGCTGGGCAGATCTGAGCAAGGGCATGCCCGGCTACAGCCGCGACGTCATCGGCCAGACGCCGTTCAGCTGGTCACTCGACGACGCGATGGATGGCCTGAGCCAGCGGATCTCGCAGTCCGCCCAGTTCTGGCGGTGGCGGGCCAGCCCGGGCTCGTGGGCCCTGTTCCAGGAGGCGCTGCTCGGCCACCTGCTGGCCAGGCTCGGCCCCGGCGGCGGTTACTGGGATGTCAGCGGCGGCAGGACTCCGCCGGTTGGGGTATCCGAGCGCCCAGCCGGGCCACGGCGGCCCTACACGGTCCTGTCCACGGTCGGCATGAGCGCCCAGCGGATGCCGGTCGTCGAGCAGACGGGCGAGGGCGCGGTCGGCCGGGCCAGGGTCGAGCTCGCGCTCGCGACGACGATGCCCAGCACGGCAGCGGCACGCATCTTCCTCTGGCTGGCCCAGTTCCCGTGGCGCGAGGTGACCTGGCTCGGCGCGGGGCACAGCATTCCCTGGTATCACGAGCCCGCGACCTTCCCGCTGGGCGGGGGGAACGAGGCCGTCCTGCTGCTCGACGATCCATCCCGGCTGCCAGGCCCCGAGGCGCCGCGGCTGGACGGCTTCCGCTCCAGCAACGAGCCGGTTCGCTGGCTGTGGATCGTGCCGATCAACGAGCGTGAGCGCCGCCTGGCCAGGGAGCGCACTACGGCCAGCCTGATAACTCAGCTAGCCGCCCAGCGCCGTAGCTGGGTCTACGGTTCCTGACACCCAGCCGGGAACGGGGCCGCCAGCCTCTCAGCCGCCCGTCACCGCCGCCCGTCACCAGCGCGGCCGCCGGCCCAGTCCGAGGACGCGCGCGAGCAGGGAGGCCGCCTCCGCCGGACCGCCGGGGGCGGGCGGCAGGCTGTCGCACCAGTCGGCCGACCTGCTGACGTCGCCGCACCAGTCCGGGGGTCGGCTGACGTCGCCGCACCAGTCGCCCGGATTGTCCTTGTCAGGTGCACGCTTCGGCGGCGCACCGGGAATGCTTGGCACCGATTTCGCCACTAGATCACCTCCCGCGGGCTCGGGACCGCGTCACGGCCATTGTCGCGCGATCGGCGCCAGAGCGGAATGGCCTGGCGGGAGGCACTGGCGGGTAAACAGCCCGTTCCCGGAAATATCTAGGTTGCATGGCCGTTTGGCACGAAGACAGCGAGCAATATCCACACCACCGGCGCCATGACCAGCAGAGAGTCCAGCCGCTCCATCACGCCGCCGTGCCCGGGCAGCAGGTGGCCCATGTCCTTGATCTCCAGGTCCCGCTTGATCATGGACTCCACGAGATCGCCGAGCGTGCTGGCGGCGACGGCGGCAGCGCCGAGCAGCAGGCCCTGCCACACGTGCCCGCCTACCAGTACAGGCAGCAGGGACGCCCCGGCGGCGAGGCAGAACACCGCCGATCCGCCGAGTCCTTCCCAGGTCTTCTTCGGGCTGATGGACGGCACCATCGTGTGCTTGCCGATGAGGATCCCGGCCAGGTAGCCGCCGGTGTCGCTGCAGACCGTGAGCACGACGAAGAGGAACGCGCGGCGCGAGCCATCGGGGTCGACCAGCATCAGCGCCACGAACACGGCCGCCAGCGGGACGTAGATCAGCGTGAAGATGCCCGCGGTCACGTCGCGGACGTAGCCAGCCGCGCCGCCTGGCAGCCGCCAGGCAAGTACGCCGATCGCGGCCACTGCCAGCGCGCCCAGCGACCACTTGGCCTGCGTCCAGTAGGCGAGCGTGACCATCGCGATGCCGCCGGTCACGATCGGGACCATCGGCAGGTGAATATCGCGGGAGCGCAGCGCCGCGCTGAGCTCCCACAGCCCGGTCGCGACAATGATGCCGACGTACAGCAGGAACGTGGCCTTGACCGTGAAGAGGGTCAGCACGACCAGGCCGCCCAGGGCGAGGCCAACGCCGATCGCAGCTGGCAGGTTCCGGCCGGTCCTGTTCGGCTTGCGCTCAGTCACCGGGGCCGCCTTCTCGGTATCTGGCCGGTCGTGCTGCTGACCAGCAGGCGGCCGCCTGCCCGGGCCGGCGGTCATGGACGCACCGCCGGAGACGGTCCCGAGTCCCGAGTCGTCGGGACCTGCCTGGGTTCCCTTTTCAAGGCGCAAGCTAAACCTCGAGGAGCTCGGCTTCCTTGTGCTTCAGCAACTCGTCCACCTGCGCGGTGTAGGTGTGCGTCAGCTCATCCAGTTCCCGCTCGGCCCGCCTGCCCTCGTCTTCGCCGGCCTCGCCGTTCTTGACTAGTTTGTCGATTGCGTCCTTGGCGTGCCGGCGAATATTGCGGATTGATACCCGGCTGTCCTCGGCCTTGTTGCGGGCGACCTTGATGTACTCCCGGCGGCGCTCCTCCGACAGCTCAGGGAAGGCCACGCGGATGATCGTGCCGTCGTTGGAGGGGTTGACCCCGAGATCAGAGTTCCTGATCGCCTTCTCGATGGCCGCCATCGAGCCCTTGTCGTAGGGCTGCACGATCACCATCCGCGGCTCGGGCATGTGGAAGGACGCTAGCTGGTTGACCGGCGTCTGCGTCCCGTAGTACTCCGCAACGATCTTGTTGAACATCGCCGGGTGAGCGCGGCCGGTCCGGATGCCGGTGAAGTCCTCTTTAGCAACGGCGACGGCCTTTTCCATCTTCTCCTCGGCCTCGAGGAGACTCTCGTCAATCACTTCGGCTCCTGTCCCTTGGTCGGCGGCCCAGTCAGCGGCCCAGTCAGTCGCGTCTGTGGCATCTCCCAAGTATGTCCATGGTGCGATCTCCATGGTGCTCCTGGGCAGCGCGGGTGCGCCTAAGAAAGCGGCATCAACGCGGCGACCGGCTGACGAGGGTACCGATCCGCTCACCCCGGACGGCCCGGACGACGTTGCCCTCGCCCATCAGGTCGAACACGACGATCGGCAGGTCATTGTCCATGCAGAGGCTGACTGCGGTGGCATCCATGACGCGCAGCTCGCGCCGTAGCACCTCGGTGTAGTCGAGGTGATGGAACAGCACGGCGTCGGCGTTCTTGCGCGGGTCGGCGTCATAGACCCCGTCCACCTTGGTCCCCTTCAGCACCGCCTCGGCGCCGATTTCCAGCGCGCGCTGGGCCGCGCAGGTGTCGGTGGAGAAGAACGGCGCCCCGAGTCCTGCGCCGAAGATCACGACCCGGCCCTTCTCCAGGTGCCGGATCGCGCGCCTCGGTATGTAGGGCTCGGCCACCTGGCCCATGGTGATTGCCGTCTGAACGCGGGTTTCGACGCCGAGCTTTTCCAGCACGTCCTGAAGGGCCAGGCAGTTGATCACGGTCCCGAGCATGCCCATGTAGTCGGCGCGGGCCCGGTCGATGCCGCGCTCAGAGAGCGCGGCACCGCGGAACATGTTGCCCCCGCCGACCACGACGGCGATCTGGAAGCCTTCCCTGGCGGCCGCCGTGATCTCCCGCGCGAGGTGGATGACCACGTCCGGGGCGATACCGAGCGCCTCGCCGCCGGCGAATGCCTCGCCGGACAGCTTGAGCACGACCCGCCGCCAGCCGGGCCGCCATTCAGGTGTTGTTGCAAGGGCAGGACTCTCCGAGCCCTGCGCCTGTTGGCCTCCAGGCGGGCTGTCTGCCACCGCGGTACCGCCCTCCGTCAGCGTCAACCTGCCTGGCCGATCTGGAACCTGGCGAATCCCTTCACGCTGGCTCCCTGCTCGGCAAGCAGCTGCTTGACCGACTTCTTCTGGTCGCGCACCGAGGCCTGCTCGATGAGGACGACATCCTTCAGGAAGGCGTTCAGCCGGCCCTCGACGATCTTCGGGATCGCCTGCTCGGGCTTGCCCTCCTCGCGGGTGACCTGCTCGGCGATGCGCCGCTCGCTGGCGAGCAGGTCATCAGGCACCTGCTCGCGCGTCACGAACAGCGGGCGCATGGCCGCGATCTGGTGCGCGATGTCCTGGCCAACCTCGGCCCCGGCGTCGTCCAGCTGGACGAGCACGCCCAGCGTCGGCGGCAGGCTCGGGTCGGACTTGTGCAGGTAGCTGGTCACGTAGCCACCCTCGAACCGGGCGAACCGGCCGAGCTCCAGCTTCTCCTGCAGTGACGCCCCGGCCTCCTCGATCAGCGCCTGGGCGGTGTGGCCGGGCCGGACCTCGAGGCTCAGAACGGCGAGCCGGTCGGCGGCGCCTGCCTTGAGCGCGGCAGCGGCGATGTCCGCCGCGACTTCCTGGAACTTGTCCGTCTTGGCGACGAAGTCGGTCTCGCAGTTCAGCTCGAGCAGCACGCCACTGCTGGTGCCGCCCATCTGCGCCGTGACCAGGCCCTGAGCGGCGGTCCGCTCAGCCCGCTTGTTGACCGCCTTGGCGCCCTTGATGCGCAGCGCCTCGACCGCGGCGTCGAAGTCGCCATCGGCCTCAACCAGCGCGTTCTTGCAGTCGAGCATGCCCGCACCGGTCTGCTCGCGCAGCTTCTTCACGTCGGCAGCGGTGTAGTTCGCCATGTCCCCATCTTTCGTTGTCGTGGTACCAGCGGCCTGGTTTCGTCTGCGTCGAGCTAACAGCCTGGCCAGGGCAGCCAGCCCGGCTAGTGCGGCGAGCCCGGCCAGGGTGCCGCGGAGGGCGGCCGCGCGATCAGGCCGTCGGCTGCTCGCCATCGCCAGCCTCGGCTCCGGCTGCAGCTTCGGCACCGGCTTCGGCTTCGGCACCGGCTTCGGCGTCGGCACCGGCTTCGGCGTCGGCACCAGCACCGGCCTCGCCAGCCTCCCTGGCATCGGCCGCAGCCTGGGCGACCTCGGCCGCATCGGCGTCGGCAGCTGCCGTCCTGGCAGTGGCGGAACCGTTGGCTCCTGCAGTCGCGGCAGTCTCGTCCGCCTTGCCCTCCAGCAGCTCGCGCTCCCACTCGGCCAGCGGCTCGGCCGCGCCGAGCTGACCGTCGGCACCCTCGGCAGCCGGCTTCTCGTCGCTCACCGCCGCCCCCGCCCGCGCGATCAGCCCGTCGGCGACCGCGTCCGCGATCACCCTGGTCAGCAGGGACACGCTGCGGATCGCGTCGTCGTTGCCGGGGATCGGGTACTGCACCTCGTCCGGGTCACAGTTGGTGTCGAGGATCGCGATCACGGGGATGCCCAGCTTGCGGGCCTCGCTGACGGCGATGTGCTCCTTCTTGGTGTCGACCACCCACAGCGCGCTCGGCACCCTGGACATGTCCCTGATCCCGCCCAGCGAGCGCTCGAGCTTGTCCCGCTCACGGCGGAGCTGCAGTAGCTCCTTCTTGGTCAGGTTGGAGCCCGCGACGTCGTCGAAGTTCATCTCCTCGAGTTCCTTCAGCCGCTGCAGCCGCTTGTAAACGGTGCCGAAGTTCGTCAGCATGCCGCCTAGCCAGCGCTGGTTGACGAAGGGCATTCCGACCCGGCGGGCCTGCTCGGCGATGGCCTCCTGAGCCTGCTTCTTGGTCCCGACGTAGAGCACGGAGCCGCCGTGCGCGACCGTCTCCTTGATGAAGTCGTAGGCCTTGTCGATGTAATCCAGCGACTGCTGGAGATCGATGATGTAGATGCCGTTGCGCTCAGTGAAGATGAAGCGCTTCATCTTCGGATTCCAGCGCCTGGTCTGGTGCCCGAAGTGAACGCCGCTCTCCAGCAGCTGGCGCATGGTGACGACCGGAGCCATGCCGGTGTCCCCTTCCTGTTCATGGCACCCTGCCATGCTGTGCAAGGCGGGCGCCGTCCGGTTCGGTGTCCTGGCGCCCGTACGCTCTTCGCCCCGGGTTGTAGGCCCGCGGACCGGTGAAGGGCGTCCTGCGCGGCGGAATACCGCACAGCAAGCAGGCGCGCGAATTTGGCCGCCCGTACCGCGCTTGGTGCGCGGCCAGAGGCAGGCCGTGGTGCAAGTCTACATGCCCAGCTCGGGCTGGTCGGTCCGGCAAGTCCTGGCCGGCGGGCAGCTCATGCCCGCGGGTGCGCCTGGTGATACACCGATATCAGCCTGTCGATGCTGACATGGGTATAGATCTGCGTGGTGGCGAGTGACGCATGCCCGAGGATCTCCTGGACGCTGCGCAGGTCAGCGCCGCCTTCGAGCAGGTGGGTGGCGGCTGTGTGCCGCAGGCCGTGCGGGCCGGTGTCGGGGATCGGGCCGGCTGCGGCTATCCGCGTGTGGACCACCCGCCGCACAGTGCGCGGATCGATCCGTCCGCCCCTGGCGCCCAGGAACAGCGCCAGTCCGTACCGCCCGCTGCCGCCCCCGGCGCTACCCCCGGTGCCGCCAGCCCGCGGCTGTGGGCCCTGCGCTGAGATGACAGTCGGGCGACCACGGTCCAGCCAGTCCTGAACGGCGCGGAGTGCCGGGATGCCGACCGGGACCACCCGCTCCTTGCTCCCCTTGCCCACTACCCGAACGGTCCGCCGGGCGCTGTCGAGGTCACCGGTATCCAGTCCGGTCAGCTCGCTGACCCTGATGCCGGTGGCGTACAGCAGCTCCATGATCGCCACGTCCCGCTGCTCGATCGCTGCCGCGAGCATGTCCTCGGTACTGGCCCCGGCAACGGGGGCACCGCCACCATCCGCTGACGCCCCGTCCACGGGCAGCCCAGCCGCTGACAGGACGGCCCGCATCTGCTGCTGGCCCAGGACCTCCGGCAGATGCCGGTGCACCTTCGGCGACGCGAGCTGCGCGCCGGGATCGCCAGCTAGCCAGCCGGAGCGGTGCGCGAATGCGGTGAACGCCCGGGCCGACGCGGACCTTCTGGCAATCGTCGCCCTCGCCTGTCCAGCCCGGTGCTGAGCGCCGAGCCAGCCGCGAAGCACGGCGATGTCCAGGTCCGCGAGCTCGCTGCAGCCATCCTCTGCGGCATAGCTCAGCAGCGCGGTGATGTCACCGAGATACGCCCGGACGGTGTGCGGCGACAATCCCCGCTCGGCGGCCAGGTGCCGGCCAAAGGTCGCTAGCGCTGTCTCCATGGCTGGCGCTGTCTCCGGGGCTGGCGCTGTCTCCGGGGCTGGCGCTGTCTCCGGGGCTGGCGACGACTCCACACCTGTCGTCGGCCGCCCGCGAGCCTCGCCAGCCTCGGACTCCATTCAGCCAGTGTGCGGCATCCTCGGGTGACGCGCCCGGCGCCGTGCCGCTCACGCCACCGCGCGCTAGCTCAACCCTCGCGCTTACTCGACCGTCACGCTCTTGGCGAGGTTCCGCGGCCTGTCCACGTCATTGCCCAGCGCGACCGCCGCGTGATAGGCCAGCAGCTGCAACGGAACCGAGAGCAGGATCGGATCAAGCTCGGGCTCGTTCTTCGGTATGGCCAGGACGTTGTCGGCCAGCTCGCCATCTGGAACTGAATGGCCAACGAGCAGCACCCGGCCACGCCGCGCCTTGATCTCGCCGAGCGTACCGAGGTTCTTCTCCAGCAGTTCGTCGTCAGGAACGATGGCCACGGTCGGCAGCTCAGGCCCGACCAGGGCGAGCGGCCCGTGCTTGAGCTCGCTGGCCGGATAGGCCTCCGCGTGCAGGTAGGAGACCTCCTTCAGCTTCTGCGCTCCCTCTCGGGCGACCGGCCAGCCGCGGACCCGGCCGACGAAGAACATGCCCGGATACTCAGCCAGGTCCTTCGCCAGGCTGGAGATCTCCTCTTCCATCGCCAGGATCTCGGCGATCTGGCTGGGCAGCTTGCGCAGCCCTGCGCTGATCCGCCGGCCGTCGGCGGGCGACAGGTCATGGATGCGGGCCAGGTGCAGGGCAAGCAGCGCGAACACCGTCGCAGTCGCCGTGAAGGTCTTGGTCGAGGTAACGCTGATCTCGGGCCCGGCGTGCAGATAGACGCCCCCGTCGACCTCCCGCGCGATGGTGCTGCCGACGGTGTTGACGACGCCAAGGACCTGGCCGCCTTTCCGCTTGACCTCCTGCACTGCGGCAAGGGTGTCGTAGGTCTCACCGGACTGGCTGACCCCGATGTACAGGGTGCCTTCCTCGATCACCGGGCTCCGGTACCGGAACTCCGAGGCCGGCTCGGCGTCGGCCGGAACCCTGGCCAGCTCTTCGATCAGCTGGGCGCCAAGGACACCCGAGTAGTACGCCGAACCGCAGCCGAGGATCTTCACGCGCCTGATGGCACGCGCATCCCGTGGGTCCAGGTTGAGTCCGCCGAGGTGCGCTGTGTTGAACCTGTCGTCCAGCCGCCCCCGAAGGACGCGCTCGATGACACCCGGCTGCTCGTGGATCTCCTTGTGCATGAAGTGCGCGTGCCCGTCGGCGTCGTAGCTTGCGGCGTCAGTCTCGACGACGGCTGGCTGCTTCGTGGTGCTCCGGGCATCAAGCGTGGTCGTCCGGAAGCCGTCGGCCCGCAGTGTGGCAATCTCGCCGTCGTCCAGGTGGACGACCTGACGGGTGTAGCGGACGAGCGCGCCGACATCTGACGCGGCGAACATCTCCTTGTCCCCGATGCCGAGCAGGACCGGACTGCCGTTGCGGGCGACCACGATCCGGTCGGGGGTGCGGGCGTCAAGAACCGCGAGACCGTAGGTGCCCACGACGGACTTCAGCGCGAGCCGGACCGCCTCCTCCAGGTCAACCGGCTCCCGGCCGTCACCAGGCTGAGTACCCGGGCCGACGTGAGCGCCCGCACCGGCGTAAGCGCCGATGAGGTGCGCGAAGATCTCGCTGTCGGTCTGGGAGGAGAACGTCGCGCCGGCGGCGATCAGCCCGGTCCGCAGCTCCTCCGCGTTCTCGATGATCCCGTTGTGCACGATCGCGATCGGTCCGTAGACGTGCGGATGTGCGTTCTCGTCGCTCGGCTCGCCATGGGTCGCCCACCGGGTATGCCCGATGCCGGGACTGCCCTTGAGCCTGGCCGGCACATCGGCACTGATCTCTGAGACCCTGCCCTTGGCCTTGCGAAGGCGTAGCTCGCCGCTGCGGCTGACGACTGCGATCCCGGCCGAGTCGTAACCCCGGTACTCGAGCCTGGCCAGCCCCTCCAGCAGGATCGGCACGCTGTCCCGGTTACCGATATAAGCGACAATTCCGCACAAAGCTAGTACTCCTTCTTCGGTCAGCGATCCTGTGCATCATCAGTGGACGATCTCCCGCATCATCCGTAGACGATCCTGCGCAGCTGGCGCAGCGAGAACTCTGGCGGCGCGTACCGCCGTTGCGGGATCTCCGCCGCGATCTGCCTGAACGCCATGTCGTTGGTAACGCCGCGCGCCTTGAGCTCCCGGTGCCTGCGCCGGACATACTCATCCGGCGGCTCGGAGAAGTACCCGAGCACGTCCGCAACCACCCGTCCGGCCTCGGCCGGGCTGAGCGGGCAGGTACGGATCAGGTACTCCACAAGTTCGCGATGCGGCTGCTGCGCGGGCACGAAGTCCATACTGGAGGTCGACACGGCGCTTTCGCAACGATCCTGCCCGACTTCGGGCAGGATCATTGCCAAGGCTTCGGAGATTCGAGTCTCTTCGCCCGCCAGCCTAAGCCACACCGCTCGACGAACCCGTCGGCCGCCAGGGCACCGAGGCACCCCAGGGCGGTATCAAGATCCACACCGGCCCGCACGGCGATGCTGGCCGGGCCACGCCCGCCCCTGACAGGCACTTCCTCAAGTACCGAAAGTGCCACCGGTTCAAGCCTGTCCCGCGGGGCCACGGGCCCTCTCCTCGGGCCACCGGCGCCCAGAGCAGCTGAGAGCTCGTCAGCTGCGAGCCCGATATGCCCGAGGACGTCTGCAGCGCAGGTGACGCACATCGCGCCGTAATCGCGGATGAGCTCGTGACAGCCTGCGGACTGCTCAGAGGTAACTGGCCCCGGAACCGCCATCACCTGCCTGCAGAGCTCCCGCGCGTGCCGCGCCGAGTTGAGGGCCCCGCTCCGGAGGGCCGCCTCGACGACTAAGGTGCCCCGGCTCAGTGCGGCGATGATCCGGTTGCGGATCAGGAATCCGGGCCGGGTCGGGGCCTGGTCTGGCGGGCACTCGCTGACCAGGACGCCCTGGGCCGCGATGGCCAGGAACAGCTCGGAATGGCTGCGCGGATAGCCAAACTCCAGCCCGCCCGCCAGCACGGCGACGGTTGGGCCATCAGCCGCCAGCGCACCACGGTGCGAGCTAGCGTCGATCCCGAATGCACCACCTGAAACCGTGGCGGTGTCACGCTCGGCGAGCGCGGCAGCCATCTCGATGGCGACGTGCTGGCCGTAGCCGGTGGCGGCGCGCGAGCCGACGATCGACACCGAGTTCACGCACGTGAGCCTCAGGTCTGCGGTGCCGCGAGCCCACAGCAGCAACGGCCGTGCATCGCCGAGGTCATCCAGCTGCGTCGGCCATTCCGCGTCACCCGGCGTGATCAGCCGCATCCCGCCCTCCTGCCAGGCCGCCAGCCTGCCGATGCTCGGGATCTCGCCGAGCCGCTCCCGCCACCTCGGCAGCGCGCGGGCCAGCGCGGCATCCTCTGTCTCCCCGGCCAGCAACGCCTCGCCACCGGCGTCCGCGCCGGTGACCAGCGCGAGAACTTCTGCCGCCGTCCGGGTCCGCAGCGCGGCGCCCAGAACCGGGTCACCCGGCTGCGTCAGGAAGCTCAGCGCCACCCGCCCACGCCGCTCACCGTCGGGACTCATCGTGACCACCTCCGGCTCCCCACGATGCCGGACCTGCAACGCCGATGCCGAGGCTCGGCGGACGACTGTGGATAGCAAGCTTGCAGGCCGATGAGTTGGTGGATAACCGAGGCTGCGCACCACATGATCGACTCGCGCAACGGCCGACATCCTGATCAAGCCAGCCGCACGGCGAACCAGGTCAACTGCGAAACGGAGACCTAATCCTTCGGCGGCACTTGGCTGGCGTCATCCTTCGCAGCACACTTGACTGGCGTCCACGGCGGCGCGCTCTGCCTCGGTCAGCCCGGCAGCCTCGAGGAGTTTCTGGACCATCGCGTTCTTGCCCAGAATGTATTCATCGATGCTCATGGGGGTGGCAGCTAGCCGCCTCTGCGCCGCGGCGTACTGGTCTCGCAGGCCTGAGTCGGCGCGCAGGATGTCCCGGACGGCGAGGTGATTGCGCAGCGACGGCGAGCCAGCAACGACGACGTAGGTGTTGGTTCTGGCAAGCCGCGCCGGCTCCCGGAATGCCCACCTGTGCAGGATGCCGAGCTCGCCCTCCGGCGCGAAGCCGATCGTGGTCAGGACTTCGGAGACGGCGGGGACGTCCGGCTCGGCGACCACGATGTCGCAGTCGATGACCGGCTTGGCCACCAGGCCGGGAACCGCGGTGCTTCCGACATGCTCGATCGCGACAACGGGCACCCCGGCGGTCGCCATCGCGGTGGCGTACTCGTCACGCAGTTGCTCAAACCGCCTAGGCCAGGCCGGGTCGTACTCAGCCGCCACGATCACGTACGACACTCTACGAAATCAGCGCGATTCGAGGCCGCGGGCATATCTCTGACCTCAAGTTCGTGGAAGTGCCCAGCGATTCATGATTCTCGCCCGACGGTTCAGTGCTTCGAGCTATCTGCCCGGCTTCGTAGTGGCAGGCAGCCGGTAGATCGCTATCGGGCGGTCGCTGGGCTCGGTGACCACTGGACGCTCGGCTACCAGGTGAAAACCGTTCTTCTCCAGCACCCGCCGAGAAGCCACGTTGGCAGCATCGGGACCGGCCATGATCCCTGCCCCAGGGTGATGACGACGGACCTCCGCGACCAGCGCTGCTACGAGCATGGTGCCGGTTCCGTGGCCGATTCGGGCAGGGTCACCGATCGCGTAATCAATCCCGGCCTCGCCATCGGAGGCTTCCATGGCCGCCGCCTCAGCCGGATAGTCTGCCCAGCGGTACCACTGGCACCATCCGACCGGCCCGTCATGCAAGGAAACCAGCAGCATCCTGGTGGCTGGATCGCTCTCCGCCCCTATGCGCTGTCGGTATTTCCCGATCTCTTCCTCGGCCGTCGTGTCAGCTAGCCACCAGCGGGCTACGTGCGGCAGCTGAAGCCAGGCGGCGACTCGTGGTAGGTCGCCATCCGTCAGCGGGCTGAGCGCGATCACCTGGTGACCTTACTCAATGCTTGCTGTGATAGGTGACGACTCGCTCGCCCGGCTTGTCCGTGTACCGCAGCGGAATGTGGAGGTCAATTGGGTATTTGTAGTCTTCGCGCCGCCTGACACTACCGTGACGCCTTGCTCGGCGAGGACGCCGCCATTTCCAGGGCCACGTGGTTGCCATATCCGGATGCCGCCCTGGCGCCGACAATGGAAACCGAGCTGAGACAGGCGAACCTCAGGTCAGCCGTGCCGCGCACCCATAGCAGCAACGGACGGGCATCGCCCAGATCGTCCAGCTGAGTCGGCCACTCCGCGTCGCCTGGCATCACCAGCCGCAGCCCGCTGTGCTGCCAGGCCGCCAGCCTTGCCGTACTGGGCACCTCACCAAGCCTGTCCCGCCACCGGCAGACAGCCCGCGCCAGCCGGGGTTCCAAAGACAGCCCGGTAAGCACCGGCTCGCCGTTCTCGTCGGTACCGGTTACCCCACCGAGCAGTTCCTCGGCCGGAAAAGACCGCAGCGCCGCGCCCAATACCGGATCGCCCGGCTGTGCTAAGAAGCTCAGCGCCACCCGCGCCCGCCGCTCGCCGTCCGAACTCATCGCGACCACCTCCGGATCACGACCCTGCCCCAGCGTCCGGTCAGCCCGCTGATCCGCGCTGGCGACTGTGGACAACTAGCCGACGACTAACCGCGCTGTGGACAGATACTTCTCGCGTAGCACAGCAGCGGTATCATATCTGTATGACAAGCGCTATGACTGTCCGCCTGGACGACGAGACCAGCCAGGAGCTGGCTGAGCTCGCCGAGCGTCATCCAAGCCGCTCGGCAGCAGTGCAGGCAGCCATTCATCAAGCGTGGCAGCGCCTGCAAGAGGAAAAGCTCCAGGCCGGCTACGCCGCAGCCTTCGCGGAGAACCCGCACTACCCCTACGAATCGGCTGAAGAGGCTGCCGTCTTGCGGGCCCGACGCCGAACCCGGCAAGCGCGCGACAGCGCCGCGTGAGTCCGCAGCCCCAGCGCGGGCAGGTCTACCGCTGCGACCTCGGCTACGGGCTCAAGCCCTGGCTCGTCGTGTCCAACAATGCCCGCAACCGGTTGCTCTCGGACATTGTTGCCATCCGGGTGACGACCACCGCGCGCGACCTCCCTACCTGGGTGAAGCTCTCAGCGGCCGACCCATTAACTGGCTACGCCAACGCTGACTGCATTGAGCAGCTGGCCAAAGATGAGCTCGGCGAATACCTCGGCGCACTCTCACCACCCTCAATGCGCGCCGTCAATCAGGCACTGGCCATCGCCCTCGCCCTCGCCTGATGCCACTCCCTCGAGCCGTCGACAGCAGGCCAGGAGTTACCACGCAATCATGTACGGATCGTTGTCGCCGGGCGGCCTGCCGGGGACCAGGGCACGGCCGACAGGCTTTGCCTGGCCGGTGGACAGGTTCACCCTGTACGCGTATGGCGCAGGCGCCGTGAAGAGGCCGGTCACGAGCGCGTAGTCACCGGACGGTGCCATGGCGAGCTGGCAGGGGAATTGGTCGCTGCTCCACGATCCCAGCACGCGCATCATGCGGCCATTGGCGGCATGATAGGCCGCGAGGACCACCGAGTAGTGGTAGCCCGCCGCGGTGGCCGGGCGCCGCGTGCAGGCGTAAAGGACCGTGCCGTCCGGGCTCATCGCGATCGACTCAACCCCGTAGGCTGAAGACCCGGATCCGGGCACGATGACGCGGGCTGCGGCGGTCAGCGGCCCGTTCTTCGCACTGGTGCGCACGATCCGCGCGGCGCCGTCGTTTGTGGCACGGCCTATTCCCGCACCCGCGGCGTTGCTGAATGCCAGCGAGCGGCCGTCGGAGGACAGCGAACCGAGGGACGGGATGACGGTAGGGCCGCCCGGCGTCCACCGCCGGGCGCTGCCGGCCGAGAGGCTCAGCAGTTCGACGCGATCAGGCCAGCTGCCCTCGCCTTGGACGTAGCATGGGCCGCTCTCGACTGCCACGGTGCGGCCGTCGGCGCTGACCTCCAGGCCCGAGACATATCCGGGGTGCGGCGAATCGGGCAGCGCGGACAGCGACGCGAGCCGGCCAGCGGCCGTGAGCTTCACCTCATAGAGCGTCGCACCGCAGCCAATACGGCCGCCGCTTACCGGCTCGGCCGCCGCGAGGAACTCGGCGCGACTGGCAGTGGCCGCGACGGCGGTAAACGTCAGACCATGCGTGCTGGAGGCTGTGTCGGCGATCACGGCACCGGTCGCCGCGTCATACACGGCCATGTTGCTGAACAGATCATTGCGAGGGTCGTTGTAGATCCCGATGAAGTACGGCGGCAAGGGTACGGGCGCGCCATCTGGCAGGGCGGCCGACATCCCGGCCGCGGAGCGTTCGTGATTGTCCTGCGGTACCCGTTGCGCCACGATTCCGACCACCGCAGCGATGACCGCGACCGAGACCGCCGCAGCGACCGGCACCAGCCACACACGCCGCCGCCTGGCGCTCCATTCGCTGACACGCGGCACGTCGGGCAGCGGACGTACTGAGGCCGAGTCGACAGCCTCAGCGCGGGCTGCCAGAGCATCAGCCAGCCGTTCCTTGGTCCCGGTCATGGCGACTCCTCCTCCAGTGCCTTGGCCAGCGCGGCGAGACCGCGCGCGGCGGCTGACTTCACTGAGCCATTGCTGATGCCAAGCGTCGCGGCGATCTGAGCTTCCGACAGGCCGAGGTAATAGCGCAGCACCAGCACCTCCCGCCGCCTGGCCGGCAGACCGGCCAGCGCGACCAGCACCTGTCGGCGCTCTTCGGACCTGATGACCTCAGCTTCCGCCGACTCGCCTACGGCCAGGCCCGCGGCGACTCCGACCGAAGTACCAGTCCGGGACGCGATCCTCCTGCGCCTCAGCACCGACCGGCACCCGTTCAGCACACAGGCCCTGATGTAAGCGAGTTCCTCGCCTTCGCGGCCCAGCTGGCCACGCCTCGCCTGCAGGCGCATGTAGACGTCCTGCACTGTGTCCTCAGCTGTCGGCTGATCCTGCACCAGCAGCACCGCCAGGCGGACGAGGTCGATGTGATGCTGCTGGAACAAGCTAGCCAGCTGCTGACCGTCCGCTGCCCGCTGCTCGGCAACCGTCACGGCGACCCTCCCTGGCCTCACTGGCGTCCCGGTCCGGACACGGACCTCACCCTTAGCACGCGCCAGCTTCCCCGAGGTTGCCCACTGGTGCAGAAAGGATTTCAGTTCGCCGCAACGTCAGCGCCGCTCGAAATGGCGGGGTGGGCCAAAGGGTCGCGGTACCGACCGCCGTGCCGCGTCGGCTAACGGTGATATTTCACAGAAGTCAAGGGGTCGGCGAGGAGACGTCAGCGCGCAGCCGACGATGCAGCACCACATCGCCTAGCAACTCCGCGGCCCGGCGGTGGATCGCCAGCTCAATCTTCAGCTCGGCGATCCACTTGCGCGCGGCGATCAGCTCCACATGATCGGCCGAAGGTGAACGCCAGTTAGGAAATCGTAGCCTTCGCGCCACCTGAAACCGTGGCGGCGCCATGCTCAGCGAGCGTGGCGGCCGTCTCGATGGCAACGTGCTGGCCGTAGCCCGCGGCCGCCCTTGAGCCGACGATGGACACCGAGTTGACGCAGGTGAGCCTGAGGTCCGCAGTACCCCGAGCCCAGGGCAGGAGCGGCCGCGCATCACCGAGGTCATCCAGTTGCGTCGGCCATTCCGCGTCGCCCGGCATGATGCGCCGAAGCCCGCTGTCCTGCCAGGCCGCCAGCCTCGCCACCGTAGGTAGCAACCCGAGCCTGTCCCGCCACCGCGGCAGCACCCGGCTCAGCGCGGCATCCTCCGCCTCCCCGGCCAGCAGCGCCTCGCCGTCCGCGTCCGCGCCGGTAACCAGCGCGAGCAGCTCGTCCGCCGAACGGGTACACAGCGCAGCGCCGAGAACTGGGTCGCCAGGCTGCGCCAGGAAGCTGAGCGCGACCCGCGCCCGTCGCTCGCCGTCAGGACTCATCATGACCACCTCCGACCCACGACCCTGCCCGAACCAGCGGCTCGCCCGCAGATCCAGCCAGCGCGCTGTGGACAACTAACGGACGACTAGGCGTCCTGTGCACAAGCGCTCAGGCGCAGCACGCCCTCGACGACGGGCTCGGGCCCGGAGCGGATCTGCGGCCTATTACGATCGGCCGCGGCTCGGCAAGCCCTCGAATCAGTGCACGCCATCGCCGGCCTCACCTAAAGGCCGGCACAGGATGCACCGGCGGCGGCCGGAGCTTAACTCAGCTGATCTTGAGGTCGAGAGAGCTGCCGTGCGAAACAGCTGGCCGACCTAGCGGCAAGGGCCAGAGTCCGGTCGTCCCAAGACTGTTCGAGGAGCGTCGGGAAGCAGACCCGGCCGGGCCGCCAGTCATACCCTTGCGCGGCAAGTGCGTGCGCAGACCGCCTGACGAATCGTCGCACCGTATTTGACCCGTCGAGGCCGCCGGGGCCAACCCGACACCAGGTGAACGCGAGTTTTCCTAGCGTCGTCGCAAGCAGAGGAGGCCGGGGCGATTCGCCCCGGCCTCCTGTTTAGTGCTGTCAGTTAGCCGGCGTGCACCCCACGCCCGGTCAGCGCTCCCACCTGCCTCCACCGAGGCCCGGAAGGACTTGCGTGCCTTCAGTCCTGACGGCCGTCAGCGCGGCCGGGTTGAGCCCCAGGATGGAGAGGATCGTCGGTGCGACCTGAGTGGTCTCGACGGGGGTGCACTCGACCTGAGCCGGGATACCCGGGCCATTGACAATCATCAGGACGTGACGGTCACCGGTGTTCATTCCGCCGTGCTCGGCGAGCTTGGTCGGCTTCGAGTAGACGATGCCCTCCTGGACCTTGCCGAAGACGTCCGGGTAGTGGCCGTTGTCGACCGGAACGCCGAAGAACCTGGCGGCGGCAGCGCCGGCCCAGATCTGGGCGAGGCCCGAGTGCTGGACGGTGACTGGGTTCAGGTTGACGTCGAAGCCCTGAGCGGTGTGGTTCCACAGGTAGCGCTTGACGAAATCGCAAGCGGCCTGCGAGTTGTCCGACAGGTAGGACTGCCACAGGTCGTCGTCGGTTCCGGCAACGATCAGGCTAGTGTTGCTCGGGTGCGTCTGCGCCCAGGCGGCGTTGATCGCGCTGATGATCGGGCCGTCCTGGACCGTGACGAGCTTGTTCGGATCCTGCGGCGACTGGCCGTGCTTGGCCGTGACGATGATCGTCGTCGAGCCCGCGAGGCCGTCCTTGTGGATCTGCGAGACCATGCGGCCAAGCTGAGCGTCAACGTAGTCCAGGGCGCTCGAAAGGACCGGGCCCGGGACGAGCTGGCCGTTGACCCACTGGTAGCCACCCGGCTCTGGAGCACTCGTGGTGTAATTGCCGTTCGCGTCCGGACCGATCAACGTCGTCGGGGTCGAGCGGATCTTCTCCGCGACCGAGACAGTCTGGAAGTTCATGCCGAAGATCGCCGGCGTGCCGACCTTGGTCTTGCCCGAGTGGTCGAAACCGTCAATCTCATTCAGGATGGCCTGGACCTTATAGCCGTCGTACTGCTTGGTGGCGGCGTCAATGTGCGCCCAGTCATCGTCCTGCGGGTACGGGACACCGTTCGGCATGACAGCCTGCGAGTCGATCTCCGGCGAGAAGAGGTCGTCGATGCTCTGGCCATTCGAGCCCGGACCATTGAACGACGCGTAGACCTCGTGCTTGTCAGACCAAGCGGTGCGCAGGCCCGCGTTGTGGATGACCTGGAAGATCGTGTTGTCGCCGAGGTAGTCCCACGGAGTGATCGGCTTGCAAGTCTGCGGGTCGACTGGGAACGTGTCCGGGTTGAGCGACGTCTTCGGGTCGAACTTCAGGTTCATGATCGCGGCCGGGTTGGTGTCAACTCCGTCGGCGAAGATCGAACCGTTCTCGTCGAACGACGGGAAGGTGCCGTTCGCGGGGTTGATGAAGTCGGGGACGTTCGCCAGCGCGTCGTCCGGCGAGTCGTAGATGACGTCACCGCCGGTGGCCGGCTGGCCCGGAGTGCAGGCAGCGCCCGCCTCGTCGACCTTGTGGCTGTACTCGACGTCGTAGTAGATGCCGGTCGATTTGGGGTTACCGCCGGTCATCAGCGCGGTGCCACCCGGGTCGGAGTCCGACGGGTTGGAGGTCAACGCATTCGTGTACTCGGTGCCGGAGTGCGTCAACTTGGCGAGCGTCGAGCTCGGGTGGTTGGCGATGTACCAGTCAAGGTCACTCTGGTGCATGCCATCGACCGAGATCAGCAGAACGTGCCTGTCACGAACGTGCTTGTTAGTGTGCGCGCTCGTCGGCCCAGCCTGCTGAGCGTCTGCGCGCAGGCCCGGAAGCGCGAACAGCGCCACGGCAGACACCGCGGCAAGGCTGACCGCGGCCGGACGGGTGAACTTCGACATGGCTCTCCATGGAGTCGAGTGATACGTGAAGTACTACAGGCGTGTCGTATTTGTATTCGCCGAGGCGAGCCTGCGAGAAAAGACCAGGTGTCCAACACACAACTGTCTGGTTAAGGCCTGTCGCCGCGGGACCTTGCACGCGATCGTCGCAATGACGGGAACTGAGGGACTAGCCTCCGGCAGTTCCCCGCATGCTCGGAAGTCGACCCTCAAGTTGACCGATCGCAGCCTCCATCGTCCAGCGTCCTTCACCGCTCAGAGACGCTCGCGGCGAACCCATCCAACGTCGGGTCCTCGACGAGTCCGGCGGCGCAGAGGTCCAGCGGCAACGACACGACGACCGAGCCCAGGCGCCACGCACAGGCGATCCCGTTTAGGTCCACGTCGTACTGGTAGTACTCGGAGTTCTCGAGCGGCGTCTCCTCGGCCGAGCCCTCTTGAGCGCCGCCTTACCGAGTCGAGGTCCTTCACCGAGCACAGTTCGCCACGAGAGATCGTTATGCGTCGCCCGACTTAGGTGCGCGATGTTGGGAATTCGTTGCTTACGCGCCGCCTGAAACCGCGGCTGTGCCACGTTGAGCGAGAGTGGCGGCCATCTCGACGGCGACGTGCTGGCCATGGCCGGTGGCTGCCCTGGAGCCAACCATGGATACCGAGTTCACACAGGTGAGCCTCAGGTCAGCGGCGCCTCGGGCCCACAGCAGCAGCGGGCGCGTGTCCCCGAGGTCATCCAACTGGGTCGGCCATTCCGCGTCGCCCGGCATGATGAGCCGCAGCCCGCTGTCTTGCCAGGCCGCGAGCCTGCCGGTGCCTGGGATCTCGCCAAGGCGCTCCCGCCACCTCGGCAGCGCGCGGGCCAGCGCGGCATCCTCTGCCTCCGAGGCCAGCAGCGCCTGACCGTCGGCGTCCGCACCGGTGACCAGCGCCAGCAGCTCACTCGCCGCCCGGACACGCAGTGCGTTGCCTAAGACCGGGTCGCCAGGCTGCGCCAGGAAACTCAGCGCCACCCGCGCCCGCCGCTCGCCGTCGGGAGTCATCGTGACCACCTCCGGCACCGACGATGCCGGACCTGCTTCGCCCATGCCGAATCGCGACGGCCGGCTGTGGATAACCAGCTTGCCAGCCAGTGCGTTAGTGGATAACCGAGGCCGGGCGGGCGCTTGTCGACACGCGCAGCTGCAGGCCTCCTGATCAGGCCAGCCGGGCAGTGACCCCGGTCAACTGCTATCGGGCGGGCAGTCAGTCAGAGCCCGAGACCACTTCCACACCGAGCAGCGGCGCTAAAGTGCCTCTACCTGGTTACCCGGTCCTCGACCTCCGCCGGCCAAGGCCAGGCCGGACGACGTGATGGAAACAAGCGATCAACGCCTCCGCCATCACCTTCGGCGACCGGTTCCCGGCCGCCGCGACCTGCTAACCAGACCGCCGAAAACACCATTATTGAGATAGACCTCCGCTTTGTTGCAGCACTTGGCAGTACTCTCAAGCTCATTGCCGACTTCGGTGACGAGTAGCTCGAGACGGCTTTACCACTGCCCGTACAAAGGCGGTGCTCTGGTCGCGCAGTGCAGATGGCGGCGCGAGCGCATGAGCGGTTTGAGGTGGTGTACGTGGCTCGGGAGCGGCGGTGCGGGGAGACGCGTTTGAAGCGCAAGGCGGAGACGTTCTTTTACGGGCTGCAGCGACGGCTGGCCGAAATTGCAGCTCCCTGAGCTGGTGCTCGGCGCTGCCGACTACGACGAGTCATCAGATACGCACGCAGCGCGGTGGCGCTGGCTGACCTCGCCGGCGCTGCAGGGCCTGCTGGCGCTGGCCGCCTATTGCGCGGTCTGGCTCCCGACCTTCGTCCGCCCGCTCGTCACTCATCCGGGCCGGGCACAGTTGCTGCAGGTGGACACTGACCCGAACTTTTACGTCTGGAGCCTGCGCTGGTGGCCGTACGCGATCGGGCACGGGCTAAACCCGCTGTACTCGAACCTGATCGCCGCGCCGGCCGGGCACTCGCTCGCCTGGGTGACGACGGTGCCGCCGCTCGCGCTGCTCGCCGCGCCGCTCACCCTGACGGCCGGCCCGGTGGTCGCATACAACCTGCTCATCGCGCTGGCATTGCCGCTGTCGGCATGGGCTGCGTTCCTGGCCTGCCGGCGGCTGACCGGGACGTTCTGGCCCGCGCTGGTGGGCGGGGCGGTCTACGGGTTCTCCGCCTACGAGTTCCGCCATCTCGGGGCCGGCGGCCAGCTCAACCTGTGCTTTGCCCTGCTGCCGCCGATCCTGGTCTACCTGGTCGTGGCCTGGTGGGACGGCGGCATCCGCAGTTACCTCCTGGTGATCTCGGCCGGCCTGGTCCTGGCCGTGCAGTTCTACCTGTTCCTGGAGACCTTCGCCGGTCTCACCGCGGTCCTGGTCCTGTCGCTGCTGCTCGGCCTGGCGGTGGCCAGCCGGCCGGCCGGCGGATAGTGCTACGGCTGGCGGGCTTGCTCGGGCTTGGCTACCTGATCGCTCTGGCCCTTGCGGCGCCGTACCTGGCAGCCGCGCTGAGCACCGCCTCGCCGACGCCGCCGCCTGTCGGCTCGATGGACCTCGCCAGCCTCTGGCTGCCCACGCGCGGCCGGGGCCTCGTAACCAAGTGGCTGGCCAGTGCCGTGACCGGACCGCATGCGGCGACGCTGGGCTGCTCTGTCGGTATCCCGCTGCTGGCTGTCATCGTCGTGCTGGCGGCAACGCGCTGGCGCAGCCGGCTCGCCTGGTTCCTGGTCAGCTTGTTTGTGGTCATCGTCGTCGGCGCCCTCGGGCCCGTCCTGTACATTGTCGGACGGCGGGTGGCGGTGCTGCCCTGGCATGGGCTGTATAGCCTGCCGTTCGTCCGGAATTCCTATTCGACCCGGCTGATGCTGTTTGCCTTCTTGGTCCTGGCCGTGGCGACTGCGCTCCTGCTGGCCGGCGGCACGCGGCAGCGACAGCCGGGCCGCTGGCGGGCACGCTGGTGGCTGGCCGGGCGTTGGTCGCTGGGTCTACTGGTGGTCGCGTTCGTTGCGCTGAACGCCCCTGGGTTCGTGGTGCTGGCCTCGCAGACTGCTGTGCCGGCCTTCGTCAGCAGCGGCGACTACCACCGCCAGCTTGTCCGCGGCGAGATCGTGATGGTGGTCTCCAACGTCGGCAACGCTGGCATGCTGTGGCAGGCGGAGTCCGGTTTCTACTGGCGTGTGGCCGGCGGGTTCATCAACGCGGGCTTCGACCACCGCAGCGACCTGCCAGTGCAGGCGCAGCGACTGGCGTCGGCCACGCCCGGCAGGGTTGATCAGTTCGAGGCGCTCATCAGTGCGGACCACATCGGCGCGATCCTGGTCGACGCCAGGAATGCTCCGCGCTGGGCCCGGATATTCAGGATCATTGGCCTGACCGGGCATCAGGCGGGCGGCGTCGTCGTGTACCCGACCGACGGCTGCCGGACCTGCCGCGCGGTGACGAGCGCGGAAATCCACGCGGCTATGCTCTTGACCTGAGTTAATGGCGGGCTCGTGCTGCGCCGGCTAACTCGATGTCGGCAACCAGTCCGCGCTGCTGCGCGGCAGTTCGTGCCTCGGCGCGGTTAGTGACACCGAGCTTGCGGAAGGCCGAAACCAAGACCATGCTGCCAGTCACCGAGTCGGTCATCAGATGGACAACATCGCGTAGCTAGATTGCGTGTGGACTAACCACCTCTGATCTGGTGCACGCCTGTTGAAAAGAACTGTCCCCTTCGGCCCGCCGGGCACTATGCCGACTCCGTGCTCGCTTAGGGTTCGACGCTCGACCTTTCGGAAGGCATTTCGTAGTGTCCCGGTGCTTCATGATGATGCGCCGCACGCACCTTCGCAGGGCAGGGCCGCTGTCTTACTCGACGAGCCAGAATCGCGGCGCGCCCGCGACCGGTCGCGGGATATGCAGCGTCGCCTGACTGCGCTGCCGCGGTCAGCCTTCGAAGAGGTCGGTCAGCTCGTCGGCGTGGTCTTCTTCTTCCTTGAGGATCTGCTCGATGAGTCGGCGTGAGGTGATGTCGGCGTCGCCGAGCCAGCGGATGATTTCGCTGTAGGCCTCGATCACTATTCGTTCGGCGATGAGGTTCTCGCGGATCATGCCTTGCAGATCGTTGTCCTGGTCGGGGGCAGAGTATTCGGTGTGGGCGCGTTCCGTCATCGTGGCGGGGTTCTTGTCAGGTGACCCGCCAAGCTGGTTGATGCGGTCAGACACTCGCTGGAAGTGCCCGAGCTCTTCGGCTGCGTGGTCCTGGAACATCGTCGCGACCTGCTCCCGGTTGATGCCCTGGGCGATGATCGCGTTCTGCGTGTAGCGCAGGTAGCACACCATCTCGCTGGCGAGTACCTGATTGAGCACGGTGATGACGCGGTCGACGTCGGTGGTGTTCGACGGCGTCACCGGCCCCTGCGTGAGGTGCTGGCGCGCCTCGTCCCGGATGTGAGTGATGTCAATGGCGAAGGTGCTGGTCATTTATCCCCCCGAGAGTGACCTCATGGTCCCGCTTGTCTTCGCCGGCGGCATGTAAGCGCCGCTCCCGCGAGGCAGAAGCGGCGAGCAACCCGGAATAACCTCAATCGTCCCTTCATGCCAGGAGGCAAACGCCTGCCTCGATACCTGAGCAGCGCTGGTCCGGTTGAGCCCTGCGGTCACGCCGCGTGGCGCCGTGGCCGCCCTGTCCCGCCATCGGCAGATGGCCTGGGTCAGCGCCGGACCAGGTGCTGAGCGGCCCTCACATCAGGGTCCTCTACCTCCGCCTGCGCGCCCCTGCTCACCGGGTCCCGTGGTTGAGAGCGATCGAGCCGCCCGTGGTCTCGATCGAGAGCCGGGCCGGCGCGCCGCGCCCGACGCGTCCATCGGCGACCCGCCCATCCGAATTAGAGACCACGTGCACAGATGAGAACTGGGAGTTGATCGACCCAAGGGGAGTCCGAGCGTCCACAACGACGGAGGAGTCGCTCGGCAAGGTGACGCCGGTTGCTCCGTTCGTGTTCCTGAACACGGCGTGACAGCCTGGATCCAGGCTTCCGTGGAAGTTGATCGTTCCGCCCTGCGCCTGCATGAGCGAGCGGCCCCGGAGATGTGTGGCGATCGTCGTAATGGTGCCGTTGTCCGTGCTGGCGCTCACCTGGCCGCTGACTTGACTGGTGTTGACGGAACCACTCGTCGTGTGCAGCGCCAGGGCGCCGCTCATGTGGGTGGCCCAGATCGATCCGTTGGTGTCTTGCAGCGTGAAATTGCCGCTGAGGCCAGTTGCGTCGAGCGTGCCCGCCGGGACCTCGACGTTCGCGCTCGCATTCTGCGGCACCGCCACGTTGAAGTCCACCCACGTGGCTTGGAAGAGACCTTTCGCCACCGAGACGGTCACGGTGATGACATTTCCCTGCTGGCGGTAACTAGTGTGAATGGCACTGGTGATGCCGTTCCGGTGCTCTGTGATGGCGACTTGGCCTCCTGGACCGGCACCCAGATGAACACTTCCGGCCGAGTGCACGAACCGCAGTACCACCTGGTTTCCAGCCGGGAAGACCGTCGTGCCTGGTGCCGGATGGCTCGGGGTCGACGTAGGCCGAGTCGTGATGATGAGCACGATGACAACCAGCAAGGCAGCTACCAGCAGCAACCGCCGCGGACGCCGCCACGCCGGCGGGATATGGGCCTCTGCCCACGAGGCCGCTGAGCTGGACGACGCCTTCCCCCGCATGGCTGCTACGGCGGCGGAGACGCATGCGACTATCCGCCGGGATGCTGGCTCCTGACCGACACTGTCTGATTCCTCATTTGTCGCGTCCTTGCGCAACTCATCCGGTCCACCCTCCCCAGTACTCACGTCGCCCTCCTGCCTGACTACGCGCGGAGGCCGCCTGCCGACCATCGTGGGCCACGCCGCCGTGCAGTTGCATGTGCGTCGGACCGTAAGCCGCGAGCACGCGCTCAACGACGAAAAGATGCTGCCCGCGAGGGCTGGTCATCAAAGAGCGGGCTCAGAGAAGCCAGCAGATCCTGCTCCAATCGTCGGTCTTCCCGGCAGCGGGCGGCTCATACGTCCGGGCCACCCAGATCTCCGCTGACGTGCACTACGGGCGGTGTCGATGACAATGGCCGGCGGCCAGCCCTTGGGCATAATCGTCAGTTGCTCCTGGCGCCTCATGGCGCGGCGTGGCACTGCGGCCCAGGCTCCCGTCGTTTGCATCGGGACCTGAGGATGCCACTGACTGGGCCGCCCGACGCGGCACCAGGACCGCAGTGACGAGACCGAGCAGCGTGAACACTACCAGCATGATGAGCGAGATGCCGAACGGATGCTCCGTGGGGAACGTGTAGGCGACCAGGACAGAGCCCACCAAGGCTGTGCCGAAGGATGACCCGAGGTTGGAGACACTGCGCGACAAGCCCGAGATGTCGCCTTGATCGGAGTCGGGGAAACTGGACTGGACGATGTTCACAGACGAGGTCAGCATGATCCCGGTACCGAACCCCAGGAACAGCTCTCCAGGTATCCAACTGGCGATGCTCGAGTGCGGTCGGATCAGCGCCAGGAGCAGAAGCATGCCGACGGTGTTCAGCAGGAAGCCTGCGATGGTCAGCGACCGCTGCTTGTACCGTCGCGCGAGCCGCTGGGCGGCGGCCGATGCGACCAGCATCGCAAGAGTGGTCGGGGTCAGCAGCAGACCCGTCTGAATGGCGGTGTAATGCCAGACTTCCTGGAGGAAGACGGACAGTACGAAGAAGGTTCCCTGCAGGGTAAGCCACTGGAAGAACTGCGTCCCAAGGCCGAGGTTCGACGTCCGGTTGCGGAGCATGCGAGTCGCCAGGAGAACATCCTTGCCCTTCTTTTCGCGCGACCGCACGTGCAGGTAGCACCACAGCAGGAACAGCACCCCGATAGCCACGTAAATCCAGACCGGGGATAGGCCGCCCTTGGGTAGAACCACGGTCGATCCGATCGTGAAGGCAGTGCGTGAAACGAAAAATCCGTATGTCCGGGATTGAAGAAATCCAAGAACAATGAAGAACAGGCCAGCTGCCGACAGAACTGCTCCACCCAGGTCGAAGCGCGGTGCGAGGCTCGGCTTTGGCGGTTCCTTAATCTTGCGGGCAAGGATGATCACCCATGCCACGACAAGGACCTGCAGCCCGAAGGATGCGCGCCAGCTTATTGTGCTCGTTACGACGCCGCCGAGCAGCGGACCGGCTGCGGCTCCCAGCCCAGCAGCTCCGCTGACGACACCAAAATATCGCGCTCGCGATTTGATGTCGCGGAAGCTCACCGTGACCAGGATGTAGATGGGCGGGATCATGAGTGCTGACCCCACCCCCTCTAGCAGGGAGTATCCGACGATCAGCAGCCCCAGGCCCGACGCGAGTAGTGCCAGCAGAGCGCCGATCCCGTAGACGGAGAGGCCGACGACGAAGCACCGCTTGCGACCCCAGATGTCGGTCAGCTTGCTGCCGGGGATCATCAGTGCGGCCATCGTCAGGGTGAATAGGGTGATGGCTGTCTGCACGCCGGTGACCGTAGTGCTCAAGTCCTTGGCGATCGCGCTGATGGCCGTGTTCATGTTCGTGGCTGCATAACTTGCCACGAACTGAGCAAGCGCCAGCGGCAGGACCATCGACCGGGCAGTACGTCGCGTTGCCGCTGACGATGTGTCCCCCACGCAGACTCCCCACGTCGCCCAGGCAGCCCTGCCGCACGGCAGTTACCCCATTGCCACCCGCGCTGCCCTACTTCTGTGCCGAACCGACGGCCCTGTTATCACCCGAGAACGGTGAACCGATATCACCCAAGAGGGGTGAACCGAGCTGGGAACCAGCGTTCAGCAGCCCCCGGGCGGCCCAGGCGTGCCCGCACCCTGGGCTGGCTGATCGACCACGCCGCCGGAGGTTGTGCGCACCACGGCCCCGAAATGGACGACGTACCAGCGACCGCGCCAGGAGATCAGCGAGGCGATCCCGATAGATCGCTCCTGCCCGTCGGCCCGGTAGACCAGCCGCGCGTTCGCGACATGCCAGTAACCGACGCCGTTGTAGCAGATGCCAGGGTCTATCCAGCTCGCCTGCGTCTCCGGCACGATCACGCGAAGCAACGCGGCATGCCTGGCGTGGCGCCCGAGCAGCTCGTGGGCGGCGCCTACATCCAGGCCGAACTCGGCCACGAGACGGTTCCGCCAGTCGGCTGCGGGGTCTGCGATGGCCTTCACCTGTTCGTAGGCAACCAGCGGGAAGAACGCCGGCAGGCCAAGCCCTGGCCGGCCGGTCACCACCGCCGCCCATAGGTCCGTCATCTCGGCATGGAACACCGGATTGCTGGCGGGCGGCCGCCTGTCCGTCTGGTGCTGCCCAGCTCGCGGCATCGGGACAGGCAGAGTGAGCGGCCAGGCCGGAGTGGACGGCGCTGCTTCGGGGGACGCAGCCGGCGAGGGCGTGGCCGAATTTGTTGCCCGGATGGTGACGGCTGCCCCGCTTGGCGCGGCGGATGGCTCTTGGTCGCAGCCGACGGCAACGCCGCCTGTCACCAGCAACGCAGCAGCCAGCGCCCCGAGCCTCATGGCGAGAATGCTAAGCGCACCGATCCTGGGCGGCCGAGCCGGAGGGCATATAGCGGGCAGTATCAGGGTCACACCAGCTGAAGCCGGGTATGCCGCGAATAGGGGGTGGGGGAAATGCCAGTTCCGCCAGTTCCAGACAGCAGGCGATTCGCCAAGCACCTGACCGGGATAATCCACTCCGAGCTGATGGAGATCCCTGGGGTTATATCGCAGCAGATGCGACTAGTCAGACATCAGCCGCTCGCTGGGGCTGGGCCCACCACGTGTGCCGAGATAGATGTCGCCTCCGTTAGTGGAAGCCGGGCCAGGATCGTGGTCTACCCGCTGCCGCCGGACAACGTCGGCCCGCCAGACGATCAGATTGAGGCTAGCGAGATCATCCCCGAGATCGACCTGGAATCGCTGGGTTAGCAGCAGGTCATTGAGCGATTCGGCTCGCTGTACCTGCCCACTGGCTGGCGCATCTAGGACTCGACTTATCAAGGTCCCCCTCGAGATACCTCATCTCCACATCAGCCTCTGTCTTATTGGTCACGGAGGTGGCGCGTATCGCTCGCCTCAGGGACTCCTGCGACGGCCGCGGATGCGGGCATTGGCCGACGGCGGCGGCCGGGTTAGCCTGACCACGCGCGGCTGAAGTGGAGGCAGGCATGGCAGAGGCGAGCTCGATTTCCAGGAAGGTCGGTATCGACGGGCTGATGTTCCACTATGCCGACTGGGGGGGTACCGGTTCAGACCTCGTGATGTTGCACGGCCTATCCGGTCACGCCCGCACCTGGGACCACACGGCTGCGGCGCTGAGCGACCGGTACCACGTACTCGCCCTCGATCAGCGCGGCCACGGTGACACCGACTGGGCGCCCCAGTACGGTCTACGTCCGATGGCTCAGGATCTCCTGGGCTTCCTCGATGCTCTGAACCTGCGCGACGTGACACTGATGGGCCTGTCCATGGGCGGGCTGGTCTCCTTCGTCTTCGCTGCGGCCCATCCAGAGCGTGTCGCCCGCATGGTGATCATGGATATCGGCCCGGAGATCGCTCCCGCCGGATCAGCAAACGTCGCCAACAGCCTGGCCGCCAAGGACACCTTCAGATCCGAGGACGAGGCATTCGCGCAGGCGCGTGCGGACAACCCCCGGCCGACGGACGCGACGCTCCGCCACCGAGTGACCCACAACCTGCGCCCGCTCCCGGACGGCACGCTCACGTTCAAGTACGACAAGGAACTCCGGCACAACCCTAGGGCGCTGTTTGATCACACGCGGGAGGAGTTGTGGGCAGCGTGGCGGGCCCTGAACTGCCCGGTGTTGCTGGTACGCGGGGCCGAGAGCGACGTTCTCGCAGCTGATACCGCGCGCCGAATGCTAGCGGAGAACCCGAACATCAGCTTCGCCAGCATTCCGGACTGCGGTCATAGCATCACGCTCGATAGTCCTGACGGGCTGCTCGAGGTGGTCAGGCCCTGGCTGGCGGCCACCGCGACCGGGCAAGCGGCCTGAGGGCTGACCTCACGGTGCGGACCGGCAGAGCTGCGCCCATCATCGCGGCCTGGGCCGCTGCGGCGCGCTGAGTCGCGGGACGGTCATTGCCCGGTGCCGAGCCACAAGCCGAGCGCCGTGCGGATCTCGGTCAGCCGCGGCCGTGCCTCGCCGGCTAGGTCAGCGAGCGTCCAGGCCATCCGGATGATCCGGTCCGCACCGCGGGCGCTGACCTGTCCGCGGTCCATCGCCCGCTCGAGCGGCGTCAGGGCACCGGCAGCCGGGCGGAAGCTACGGCGCAGTTCGCTGCCCGGAATCTCGGCATTCACCCGCCACCTGGTCCCCTCGAGTCTGCGGGCCGCACGCAGCCTGGCCTGCTGAACCCGCGCCGAAACCACGGCGCTGGGCTCAGCCAGCTGCCGGTCGCTGAGCAGCTCCGCCCGCGAGACGGGCAGCAGCTCGACCTTGACGTCGACCCGGTCGAGCAGCGGCCCGGACAGCTTCGCTAGGTAGCGCCGCCGCACCAGCGGCGTGCAGGTGCAGCCAGCTCCGCCGGCCGTGGACCGGGCACACGGGCACGGGTTAGCCGCCAGGACCAGCGTGAACCGAGCCGGGAACCGCGCCGTCAGCCCAGAGCGGGCAATAATCACCTCGCCCGATTCCAGCGGCTGCCGCAGCGCATCAAGCACGTCCCGGTCGAACTCTGGCGCCTCGTCCAGGAACAGGCACCCATGATGGGCCAGCGAGGCGGCGCCAGGCCGCAGGATCGCGCTGCCGCCACCCACGATCGCCGCCTTGGTCGCCGTGTGATGCGGTGCGCAGAATGGTGGCTCGGTCACCAGCGGCCGATCGGAGTTCAGGGCCCCCGCGACCGAGTGGATCGCGCTCACCTCAAGCGCCGCCGCCCGCTCCAGTCTCGGCATGATCGTCGGCAGCCGCTCGGCCAGCATCGTCTTTCCGCTTCCTGGCGGCCCGAGCAGGAGCATGTGGTGGCCGCCGGCCGCGCAGATCTCCGCGGCCCTCCGCGCCACCGGCTGGCCCACCACGTCAGCCAGATCGCGGCCCTGGCCGGGGTCAGCCCCGGCCGACGCCGGCATCGCGAGCCCCGTGCCCGAGTCGAGCACCTGCACACCCAGCCCGGACGCGTCCGGATCGCCGTGGCGCAGCCAGTCGATCAGCGGCCCCAGTGCCGCCGCCGAGATGACCCGCATCGACGGAACCAGGGCCGCCTCGGCCGCGTTCTGCAGCGGCACCACGGCCCGGCCGAAGCCGGCGCCGACGGCCGCCGCGATCGACGGCAGGATGCCGTGCACCGGCCGGATCCTGCCATCCAGGCCAAGCTCGCCCAGGAACACCGTCCCGTCCAGGCCGTCCTTGGGCACCACGCCGGCCGCAGCCAAGATAGCGATTGCCATGGCCAGATCAATAGCGTGGTTAAGACATCTTTAGATCACCCGCTCGTGCCCCTCGCCGACACCACCGATCCGCGCGCCAGAACCGGCCCGTTCCACGTGCCCGAGCTGCTGGCCGAGGGCAAGAAGCACAGGAAGCACTGCGGTGCCTCAAGCGCCGCATCAGCAACGCAATCTTCGCCCGCCTCCAGGCCGACGCCCGGCGAGCCGCCGCAGCGGCCAGAACCGCGGCCCGGAAGGGCAACCAGGGTTACGAGCGGATGGTTCGAGGGCCCATTAGCCTATGTGGCGGTGCACATCCTGTGCCTTGGATGGCCCGGGCTCGGACTGTGCGATCGATGGCCCGGGTATCGACGGGTCGATGATGCCGTCCTCCAGCCATCTATAGCGGCCGGTGAGTACGTGCCGCGCCAGCGCGGAGTCGGTGGCGTCGGTGTTGCTCCAGAGCTGGCCGAACAGATCCTCGGCCCGCAGCCGAGCCTGGGTGCAGAACAAGGCCGCGAGCTCACGCGCCGCCGCGCCGCGCTCGGTTCCGGCGGCGTCGGTCGCCTCCAGCTGTGCGCGCACGCAGGCGGCGCTCATGGCGAACAACTCCGCGCCGATGTCCACGATCCGGCCGAGGAAGCCCTGTTTGCGCTCAAGCCCGCCCTGCCAGCGCGCCATTCCGTAGAAGGTGGCCCGGGCCAGCTTCCGGCTTGCCCGTTCCACGTAGCGCAGGTGCGCCGCCAGCGTGCCGAACTCGCTGTAAGCCCCCGGCCGCTGCCCCTGGCCGGCCAGCAGCGTGGGTAGCCACCGGGCGTAGAAGCCGCCCGCCCTGGCAGCCGCGCGGGCCCGGCGCCCGGCCGGCAGCCCGGGATCGATTAGCTCCCCGGCCGCCGACAGGTGCGCGTCCACCGCCTCGCTAGCGACGAACAGGTGCATCATCTCCGAGGATCCCTCGATGATCCGGTTGATCCGCATGTCGCGCATCATCTGCTCGGCGGGCACGCCGCGCTCGCCCCGTGCGGCCAGAGACGCGGCGGTCTCATAGCCGCGGCCGCCGCGGATCTGCACCAGCTCATCCACGATCTTGCTGCCCATTTCCGAGCAGTACAGCTTCGCCAGCGCAGCCTCTATGCGGATGTCGTTGCGCTTGTCATCGGCGAGCTGGCTGGACAGCTCGACCACCGCCTCGAGCGCATAGGAGGTCGCCGCGATGAACGAGATCTTCTTGGCCACCGCCTCGTGCTCGCCCACCGGCCGCCCCCACTGCACCCGTTCACGCGACCAGTCCCTGGCGATCTTCAACGCCAGCTTCCCGGCTGCGGCACAGCTGGCCGGCAACGACAGCCTGCCCGTGTTCAGCGCCGTAAGCGCGATCTCCGGGCCCTGGCCCTCCGCGCCGATGCGGTTCGCGGCCGGGACCCTTACCTCGTGGAAGCGAGTCACGCCGTTCTCCAGGCCACGCAGACCCATGAAAGCGTTCCGCCGCTCGACGGTGATCCCTTCCGCCGCTCCCTCCACTACAAACGCGGTGATCCCGCCGCAGTGCCCCCCGCCCTCGGGCACCCGCGCCATCACCACGAGCAGGTCAGCGACCACACCATTCGTCGTCCAGAGCTTGACCCCGTTCAGCACGTACTCAGACCCGTCAGCCGACGGCGTCGCCGTCGTGTTCAGCCTGGCCGGATCGGAGCCGTCGGCCTCGCTCAGCAGAAACGCGCTGATCGCCCCTCGCGCGCACCGCGGCAGGTAACGCTGCTTCTGCTCATCGGTCCCGAACAGCGCCAGCGGCTGCGGCACGCCGATCGATTGGTGCGCCGACAGCAGCACGGCCAGGGCCGGCGAGACAGACCCCGCGATCATCAGCGCCCGGCTGTAATACAGGTTGCTCAGCCCCAGCCCCCCGTACTCCGGGGCGATCTTCATCCCGAACGCTCCCATGGCGGCCAGGCCAGTAACGACCTCATCGGGTATCAGGGCGTCGCGCTCGATGACCGCGCCGCTCACCGAGGCCCCGCAGAACTCTCGCAGCCGGGCGCAGAACTCCTCTCCCATGCGGCTCGACTCCGCAGTCGGCCGCGGATGCGGGTGGATCAGATCCAGCCGGAAGTCACCCAGGAAAACCAGCTTGCCGAAGCTGGGCTGATGCCACACGGCCTCCGTCGCTTCCTCTGCTACTTGGCGTGCTTCGCGCTCGCCGACATGCCACACACGATTCACCCGAGAAGTATTCATGGGCCGTCCTGTTCACCGGCCGTTCCCGTTCAACGGCCGTCCTGTTCGTGGGTGTCACCCGAGGTACTGCCCACGTCCTACCCTCCGGCAACAACAACGGCCACGTAACGACGGAACGGACCGAGCCGACGGCCAGGCATACTGCTAGCCCCGCCGCCGTGCCAGATCGTGCCGATCGGCTTATCTGTGCCCGCGCGAGGGTAGCGCCGTTGCGCGCCAAACGCCGTGCCGAACGCCTGGGCGGCGTGCATCCGTCCGTTCAGGCGGTCCAAGACCATCCATGACCTGGCGCAACAGCGTGGCTGAGGTCGGCCGCCGTACTTCCGCGGCTCGGAATCGAGACCCGAGAGTGGCCCACATTTGAGACCGCCGAACTGCCCGGCAGTCATCCACGTTCGTTCGCCAGCCGAGTTCTTGCAGGTCAGCGTGGCGGAGGATGCGAGATTCGAACTCGCGAGGGTTGCCCCAACACGCTTTCCAACAACGTTGACCACCATCCGCCGAGAGTCGCTACCGTCCGTGACCTGCTCGGATGCGTCTTGGCCGACCGCCGGTGAACGGCTCCGGACGAGAGTGAATGAGACCAGAACTGAGTCCAGCCCCGGATCTGCTGCCCGGCGCTGGACGGGACTGATCGGGCCGGGCACAGTCATCACCGGACGTAAGCAGCGATTCGTGCTACCCGCCATCCAAGGTCGCGCCGATCAACGTGATACACGGGTGCTCATTGCCACCTTTCGTCCTGGGGCTGAGTAATGATCACCCGTCTATGAGCGCGTTATATGGCCCGAGGGCTTGGTGATCTTCGATCACGCGTATCCCTACCGACTTCGTGGGGCTGGCTACTGCCCCGCTGGAGCCGGGGCGAGGTGCGCAGTACAAGCGGTTCTGGGTGCACTCAGCTGGCGAATATCACTGCCCTGGACCGCTGTACTGACAGAAAGCGCTTGACACTGACAGGATATATTTCATCTTATTTTTGTAGTTGTCCGGCTCGTCGTTACCGAGTCGCCTGCCGGCCCTTGCCCGGACTCCGGACGGGTTGGTGGTATTCCCCGATTCGAGTCCTGGCCGGGTCTCCTGCCGGCCTCGCCCGGATTCCGGACGGGCTGGGGGTTTTCCCCGATTCGACTCCTGGCCGGGTCTTCGTAGCCTGCTGGGAACGGCGGCCAGTGGGCGCGCCGAGGGCCGCCTTCGCGGGCGGATAGCCGGTACGGGGAGGAAAGAAACATGAACAACGTGACTCTGCGAGCCGGCGTGGTCACCGGACTGTACGGGAGCTCAGGCGCGACCAGCCAGCAGACCGGCATCCTCGGTGAGGACACCGCGCGGCGGATGCGCGTGCGCGGCATTCCGCTCGCCCGCCACCCGGAGGAGGACGCCGGGCTGCAGGTGGACGCCACGGACGCGATTAGCGCTGACCGGCAGGCGCGGCTCCTGATTGTCGATCGGCGCGACGCCGCCGACGTGCGCAGGAATGTCTCTTGCACGCGCTCGATGCCAGTGGCGTGGGTGTACGCCTGGGCCGGACGGCTCTCGGTGCCCTCGTGCCCGTCCCCGGCACCAGGCATCCCAGGTGGCTGGAAGTCAACGTGGCCGCGCTCGGCATGCACCTCGATGCCGGCGCCCTCGCCCGGCTCGACCCTCTCGCCGGCCTGGTAGTCGGCGACCGCTACGGCCCCGCGAGCGCCGGGCTCACAGGCTGACCCGCCAGAACTGGCCGGTGCCCGGATCCAGAAATGAGGACAGAGGCTGCAATGACCCAGCTGAACCTGAACGACGCACGGTGCGAGGCGCTGTTTGCCTCCGGGCTGCAGCGATCGGAGCGCCCGACCGCCCGAGCCGTGGCGGAGGCGATCAGCCGAGCGGTGCGGCAATTCGGTATCCGCGGCTGCGCCAGCCGGATGGCACAAGAGTTCGGTGACCACCCTCAGGCGGCCGCCGAACGCATGCGCTGGGCCCGGCTGGTCGTCGCCGAGATGACGGCGCGGCCCCAGCCGAGCCCGAGCCGCATTGCCAGTCTCCCGCCCCGGTGCGGCTGGGCGGACGGCGCCCGGTCCGCGACGCGATCAGCCGTGGCTGGCCGAGGCCGCAATGCGACATCGAAATCAGCCGCGCCGCAGGTCCGGCGCCCGGGGCCGGACACACCGCCCGGCACTCCAGGACGCGGCCAGGAGATCGGAGGCACACATGAACGAGACATGTGACCGGTGCGGGCCAGCGGTCCGCGCGGTGTACCGCGCAGCGCGGTACGCCGAGCTCTACCTGTGCAGGCACTGCGCGAACCGGCATTGGCCGGTGCTGTCCGGCCGGGGCTGGATTATCGGTCCCGCTTGCGGGAACTCGTCCGCGCGGGTCGACGACTGCATCCTGGTCGGGGACTGACCGGGACCGGCAAGCAATCGAACCAGGGGAAACGTGCCTGCTCGTCCTGCTCCCCCGTGGCAGGACGGCCAGGTTACCGCGCGACCTGCTCGTCCTGCTCTCCCCTGGCAGGACGGGCAGGTCGCCTCGTCGAAGCCAGTCCTGCAGGCTCGTCCGGCCCATCGGCCGCGGAGCAGCCTCGACCTAAGGGCGCAGGAATGGCGCTGAGTACCCACCTGCCTGCGACCTCAAGCACTGGCCGGGCGGAGGCGCGCGAGCTGGGTTCGCGAGGTAATGCCGAGCTTCCTGAACACGCTGGCGAGGTGGTGTTCCACCGTGCTTGGGCTGATGAACAGCTGCGCGGCGATGTCGGTGTTCGAGGCGCCCCCGGCGGCGAGGTCCGCGACCCCGGCTTCGCGCGGGGTCAGGTCGAAAGTCGTTTCCGGGCTGCGTACGCGCGCCCGCTCGCCGGTCGCACGCAGCTCCGTGGCCGCTTGCCCGGCGAGGCCGTCGGCGCCCATCGCCGTGAACATGTCCCATGCGGTGCGAAGCTCGCCGCGCGCGTCCCGCCGCCGCCTGGCCCGCCGCAGCCACTGGCCGAACATCAGATGAGTGCGCGCCAGATCGACCACGGCCCGGCCTCGCTGCAGCTGGCTGACGGCCTGCCGGTAGTGCTCCTCGACGCGCTCCCCGTCGTCGATCAGCGCCGCGCAGCGGGCCCGGAGCCCGAGCGCCCAGGGCGTGCCCGCGGCGAGCGCCCGCTCGGACATGGTTTCGAACGCCGAGCCGGCCAGGTCGCGGTGGCCAGCCCGGACCGCGGCCTCGATCAGGTCCGGCAGCGCCCATTCGGCCGTGCACGGCGTATCGTCCTCGATCACCATAAGCGCGGCAGCCGCCGCGGCGTCGCAGTCCCCGCCGCACAGATCGGCCACGGCCACGACGTACTGGCCGAATTCGGCAAGCTTGCGCTGGCCCCGCGCGGTGGACTCGCGGATCTGGGCAATACCGGAGGCGCGCGCGGCGGCCAACTGGCCGCGGTATGCGAGCAGAAGGCCTTCGCTCAGGCTGTCGATGCCGAGCAACCCTGGCCTGCGGCTCACCGTGATGAGCTCCCGCGATTCGGCCAAGCGCGTACCCGCGTCCTGGAAACGGCCGGCCACGGCGGCGGAAAACGCCTGCCAAGCCAGCGCGAGGGGAAGCTCGGTCAGCGCTCCGAGCGTGCGCGCGGCGTCCACCCAGCGGCCGGTGAGGTCGATGAAGCCCTGGTCGTCCCACAGGCTCCCGGTGGCGGCGACTCCCATCTCAAACCATCGCAATCCGGTGGCCGGATCGAGGTCGTCGGCTCGCAGTGCAGCGACGGCGGCGCGGAGCGGCGCGACGGCCTGGCTGTACCCGGCCGTGAACCTGGCCTGCCATCCCTCAAGGAGCAGGTCGCTGACGGTCGACTCAGATCCAGTGAGGCCGGGGAACGACCGCGCCGCGCTGGTGATCTTCCGTGTCTGGGCGGGTCCGGCCCAGATGGCTGCCCGGGTCGCTTCGAGAATCGTGTCGCGTGCTGCCCTGTCGTCGGGTGCCAGCGCCTGGGATGCCTCTGCCAGGGCATCGGCTGCCGCGGCGGCGTCGCCAGTGGCGAACAGGATCGCGCCGTTCAGCCGCTTGGCCAGGCCACGCTGGCGGTCGTCGGCCAGCCGGGGCAGGGCGCCGGTGACCATGTCCCGCGCGGTGTCCGGGTGGCCGCTGATCAGCTCGGCCTCGGCAAGGGCGACCTCGCGCCGCGCACGGCGCCCGTCATCGGGCGTCAGCTCAACTGCGCGGCGCAGCAGCGCGGCCCTGGCGGCGTAGCCGCCGCGCGCACTCTCGCGTTCCGCGGCCTGTTCCAGACCGGCGGCGATGCCCTCATCCGGGGCGATCGCGGCCGCGGCCCGATGCCACGCCCGCCGCTCGTCCCGGCGGCGGAGCCGGAGTCGCTTGCCTCGGCCAGCGCCAGATGCGCCGCCCGGCGCTGAGCATCCGTGGCGCCGTGATACACCGCTGACCGGATCAGCGGGTGCTTGAACCAGACCGAGCTGCCGGACAGCTCAACCAGGCCGGCCGCCTCCGCGGCCGCCGCCGCGGCGTCGGCGTCGATGCCTGCCAGGCCGGCAACGCGCCACATTCCGACGCGGTCGCCTGCGATGTCAGCTCCGGCGAGCAGCAGGAATGCCTGCGTATCAGCCGGCAGATCACGGACCTGCCGCAGGAACCGCTGCTCGAGCCGCTGGCTGACCGGTATCGGCTCGGGCAGGGAAACACGGCCGGCCAGCTGGTCAGCGGTGAACTGGGCGCCGAGCTCCGCCAGCGCCAGTGGGTTGCGCTGGGTATCCGCCAGGATCCGCCGGGCCACCTGCTCGTCCAGGTGCGCGCCCGCCACCCGGCGCAGCAGCTCGGCGGCTTCGGCATCCGGCAGCCCGCCGACGACCACGGCCGGCAGTTCCTCGAACACTTGCAGTGTCGCCGGCTCGGGCAGTGTGGCCGGGCTCGCCCATAGTCACAATCATGCCGACCCGGTCGGCGTACAGACGCCGGGCGGCGAACGCGAGCGCCTGGGCCGATTCGGCATCGAGCCACTGCGCGTCGTCGACCAGGCAGAGAACCGGCTGGTCCTCAGCCGCATGTGACAGCACCATCAGCGCGGCGAGCCCGACCAGGAACCGGCTCGGCGGCGGCCCCTCCTCCAGGCCGAACGCCACCCGCAGCGCGTGCCGCTGCGGAGGCCCCAGATCGGCGATCCGAGGCAGGAACGGGACCAGCAGCTGGTACAGCGCCCCGAAATCCAGGCTGATCTCCGCCTCCACCCCCGCGGCACCGCAAACCTGCAGGTCAGGCGCCGAGTCGATCGCGTAGCCGAGCAGCGCTGTCTTGCCGACCCCCGGCCCGCCGCGCAGCACCAGGGTGCCGCTGAAGCCGTCGCGCACAGAACCCAGCACCCGGTCGATCGCTGCCGTCTCCGTCCGCCGATCAAGCAGAACAGGCTCAGCCTGCCGCTCGCCAGATCCCGCCGGACCGGAGCGCCACAGGGCCGGATGGTCAAACCGGTCTGGGATACGACGGTCGTCACCGCTGTCGACCATCGCTACCATCTCCAACAGCTATCAGGCAGTTGCTGCAGTCGGACCGGTCTGCTGGCCTGACCGGTCATTAGCATTCCCAGCCCGCGCGGCCTGCACCAGCCGCAGCCGCTGGCGAAGTCGTTCCAGCAGATCGCAGAGGATATCGTCCGTCGCATCCCGCTGCCGCAGCCAGTTCCTGGCCGCGCGGGCGCGGCGAGCAGGCTGAGCCCGGGGTTCTAACCCACCGGGTCCGCTGCCGTGGTCAGATCCCGGTGCCGAGCCACAAGCCGAGCGCCGTGCGGATCTCGGTCAGCCGCGGCCGTGCCTCGCCGGCTAGGTCAGCGAGCGTCCAGGCCATCCGGATGATCCGGTCCGCACCGCGGGCGCTGACCTGTCCGCGGTCCATCGCCCGCTCGAGCGGCGTCAGGGCACCGGCAGCCGGGCGGAAGCTACGGCGCAGTTCGCTGCCCGGAATCTCGGCATTCACCCGCCACCTGGTCCCCTCGAGTCTGCGGGCCGCACGCAGCCTGGCCTGCTGAACCCGCGCCGAAACCACGGCGCTGGGCTCAGCCAGCTGCCGGTCGCTGAGCAGCTCCGCCCGCGAGACGGGCAGCAGCTCGACCTTGACGTCGACCCGGTCGAGCAGCGGCCCGGACAGCTTCGCTAGGTAGCGCCGCCGCACCAGCGGCGTGCAGGTGCAGCCAGCTCCGCCGGCCGTGGACCGGGCACACGGGCACGGGTTAGCCGCCAGGACCAGCGTGAACCGAGCCGGGAACCGCGCCGTCAGCCCAGAGCGGGCAATAATCACCTCGCCCGATTCCAGCGGCTGCCGCAGCGCATCAAGCACGTCCCGGTCAAACTCTGGCGCCTCGTCCAGGAACAGGCACCCATGATGGGCCAGCGAGGCGGCGCCAGGCCGCAGGATCGCGCTGCCGCCACCCACGATCGCCGCCTTGGTCGCCGTGTGATGCGGTGCGCAGAATGGTGGCTCGGTCACCAGCGGCCGATCGGAGTTCAGGGCCCCCGCGACCGAGTGGATCGCGCTCACCTCAAGCGCCGCCGCCCGCTCCAGTCTCGGCATGATCGTCGGCAGCCGCTCGGCCAGCATCGTCTTTCCGCTTCCTGGCGGCCCGAGCAGGAGCATGTGGTGGCCGCCGGCCGCGCAGATCTCCGCGGCCCTCCGCGCCACCGGCTGGCCCACCACGTCAGCCAGATCGCGGCCCTGGCCGGGGTCAGCCCCGGCCGACGCCGGCATCGCGAGCCCCGTGCCCGAGTCGAGCACCTGCACACCCAGCCCGGACGCGTCCGGATCGCCGTGGCGCAGCCAGTCGATCAGCGGCCCCAGTGCCGCCGCCGAGATGACCCGCATCGACGGAACCAGGGCCGCCTCGGCCGCGTTCTGCAGCGGCACCACGGCCCGGCCGAAGCCGGCGCTCGACGGCCGCCGCGATCGACGGCAGGATGCCGTGCACCGGCCGGATCCTGCCATCCAGGCCAAGCTCGCCCAGGAACACCGTCCCGTCCAGGCCGTCCTTGGGCACCACGCCGGCCGCAGCCAAGATAGCGATTGCCATGGCCAGATCGAAGCCGCTACCCCGCTTGGGCAGGCTGGCCGGCGACAGCCCGACCGTGATCCGCCGTTGCGGCCACGAGTGCTGGCTGTTGATGATCGCCGACCTGATCCGGTCACGCGCCTCGCGCAGAGCCGTGTCCGGCAGGCCCACCAGCAGCAGCGCGACCAGGCCATTCTCGATATCGGCCTCGACCTCGACCACATGACCCTGCACCCCGGCCAGCGCCATCGCATACGTACGGGCCAGCGCCATCTCCCACCACCTCCGCTCCCGAAGGTGCCCGACGGCCGCCCGCCAGCGAGCGGGCCATGGCCCAGTTGTGGACGGCCCGCACCCTTGGGTCGCGCTGTGGACAGCCGCCACCAGACTGTCGGCAGCAGCTGCTTCAATGCAGGCTGCGGTGGTCAGGGTGATCGTGTCGGAGTGCGCTCGATGAAGGGCGGCGCCAACCGGGCCGGCCACGTTGGCAGAGTTGCCGTCGGGGCTGCAGGCGTAGCGGCCGGCCGGGGCTGCGGCGCCCGAAGATGGTCAATTGCCGGGATGCCGGGCGCAAGCCTGCGGATAAGGCTAGAACGATGCGGTACCCGCGTCTGGAGTCCCGGCGCCGTTCGCTCTCGGCGGCTATCGTCATCGCTGTCATGGCGGCAGCAATTTCCGGGGTCATCTCCACAGGCAAGGATCGGGCGAGCGCACGGAGGGCTTCGAACCTATCCGCCGAGTCGGCGCTGGTGCATCGACTGGCAACCTGCCTACCACATGGACAAGCGAAACCGACAGTTGTCCTGGTCCACGGTGCCTGGGCCGACGCATCCAGCTGGAGCGGCGAGGTCGCTACGCTGCAGGCTGCTGGCTACGAGGTCAGAGCGATCGCGAACCCGCTGCAGAACCTGACCACCGACTCGGAATATGTCGCCGACTACCTCAAGGCCATCCGCGGCCCGGTGGTGCTCGCCGGACACTCATACGGAGGGTCGGTCATCACTAATGCCGCAGCCGGGCTTGCAAATGTCAAGAGACTGGTCTACGTCGATGCAGCCGCGCCGGCGCCTGGGCAGACCACCGCGCAGCTTTCCGGTGCTGGTTCGATCCTGATCAAGAAGAAGCCGCCCGAGCTGTTCTACACCACCGCCGACCCGAACTCAGGTGCACCTGAGCTGTACTTGAAAGAGAGCATCTTCATCCACAATTTCGCCAGCGACCTGCCGCCGGTGAAGGCAAAAGTGCTGTGGGCGTCGCAACGCGGCACTGCCACCGCCGCCCTGGCGACACCATCGATGGCGGCGGCGTGGAAGACAATTCCGTCCTGGTACTTCATCAGCACAGGTGATCAGATCATCACACCTGCTTCGGAGCTGGCGATGGCCCACCGCGCGCACTCGCATGTCACCATGTTCCGCGGTGGATCGCACCTGACACTGATATCGCATCCGAACGCGGTGACAGCCGTCCTCACAGCAGCGATTTGTTCGCTGCGCTGATCACATCTGAGCCTGACCCGCTGTGACGGACATTCCTGCCACGGAAGCGCTGCCTGGCTAGCCGCGAAGGTTTTCAAGCTCACGCAGCCGCCAGGTCCCGACAGACCTTGCTCGCTGTCAGGCAGCTCGGCAGCTTCGTGCAGTCCTTAGACGCCGACCTCGACGTCCTCAAACGCGGCGGCCAGCGCACTTGTGGCGATGTCAACCCAAACTGGCCCCATAGTGGCGGAGGTAAGTGGCCCGGCCGCGACGGCGTCGGGAAGCGTATTGTTTGGGCTCGGGAGGGTCAGGTCTAGGGCCACGGCCGCGCGCTTGTGGTGGACCCGCACGGTGCGCTCTGCGGGAGGATCGGTGACAGGTGTCGGGCAAGACTTGCCGGACCGGGACGCCGAGATGGTCCGGGCGGCCTGGCGAGCGGTTGCTGGCTGGGCGGAATTTCCAGTCGGCGCTGACCCCCGGCCAGTGGTGCTCCTGGACGGCCCTGTCCGGGTGGACAAGGGGTTCGCCACGGGAGATGCAAAGCTTGCCTTCCTGCAGGGTGTTGTCGACGCGGACGCCGAAGTGCCCGAGGATGCGGTGCGGCCGCTTCGTCGGCCTGCTGCTGGGACAGGCCCGCGGCCGCGAGGTCAGCTGCGGGTCGTTGCTGCCGAGTCGTCCGAAGCCGAGTTCGCCACCGACCGGGGTCACCAGCGCCTGCCTGCGTGGAGACTGCAGGCTGCGAACACGCTCGGCCCGATCTGGGTGCTCACCGGCGAGGCGCAAGCCCGGTGCTGGTCGCCGTCAACGCCAGCCAGGCAGGAGCGGATCGGACCGCACATGCTGAGGTCGGGCACCGTCGGAGCGGGCGGCCGCGAACTGGCCGTGGAATTCACCGGCGGCAGCGAGCGGCTGTTCCGCTATGACGCCGAGGTGATCGAAACTCCGGCCGCCGTCTGTGTGGTGCCGCTGCCGCGGATGACCGCGCGGCTTGCGCCGGGCACCTTCATCACCGCGGAAGGCCATCTGCGGAAGGTCCGCGTCACCTTGGCCGAACGCCTCGGTGGCCGGGTGCTGGTCAACCTGGATGGAACCCCCGTCCCCGTTACCCCAGCGGGTGAAGCCTGAAGCTCAGAGCCAGTCCGGCAGTAATGTCATCAGCTGCCGGTGGCGGTGTTGCCGAGCGGCCGGGCGCGGCAGCCGGAACAGCCGCGACGGCACGACTGCAAAGACGCCGCTCACCGATGGCGCCGGTCTGCCGACTTGGCAGACGACCTCATCGGGCCCACTAGCAGGCGACCGTTCACAATGTAGGGCTGGATGGCTGATGCGAGGAGTCCACGTAGACCCCGCCACGGCGGCGCCGGTCATCTTTGGGCCAGCATCTAACCAAGTGGCGTGTGGCTGCGTCGTAATCTCGTGGGGTCGCTGACTGGCGGTTGCCCTGTGGCATGCGGCGGGTGGTTGCGCTTGGCCGTTGGGTCAGCTGCGTAGCGGACCAGGAGGAATGCTGAATTGCGGATTACTTTCCTGGGCCACGCCGGCCTGCACGTTCAGACGCGGTTCGGCAGCATCTTGTGCGACCCGTGGAAGAACCCGGCGTACTTCGACTCGTGGTTCGTCTTTCCTGACAACAGCGCGGTGGACTGGGACCGGTACGGCAGGGCCGACTACCTGTACGTGTCTCACTTGCACCAGGATCACTTCGACGCCCGGCTGCTGCGCGAGCATGTGTCGCGTGCTGCGACGGTTCTGCTGCCGGATTTTGCTGTCCAGGATCTCCGCGAGGAGCTTGAGCGGCTGGGGTTCCGCCGGTTCTGCGCGATGCCTAACGGCCGCGTTGTCGATCATGGCGGCCTGCGGCTGATGGTGGTGGCCTTGGGTTCGCCAGCCGACGGCCCGCTTGGCGATTCTGCGCTGGCAGTTGGTGATGGAACAGCCCGGCTCCTGAACCAGAACGATGCGCGGCCGCCGGACCTCGGCCCGATCCTGGCTTTCGGCCCTTTCGATGTGCATTTCCTGCAGTTCTCTGGGGCGATCTGGTGGCCATGGACCTATGACCTGCCGCTGGCAGCCAAGCGGTCGTTCGGGGCAGCCAAGCGCGCAAACGGGCTGGACCGGGCGGCGCGGTACGTCCGGGCTGTCGGCGCCCGCTACGTCGTGCCGTCCGCCGGGCCGGCCTGCTTCCTCGATGAGGAGCAGTACGGGCTCAACGATCTGACGGGCGATGCGGCGAGCACCTTCCCCGACCAGATGGTCTTCCTGGACTATCTGCGCGCTCAGGGCATCGAGGCAGGCAGGCTGCTGGTACCTGGGGCCACGCTTGAGCTAGATCGCCGAGGCTGCCAGATCAACTGGCCCGCTGGGCTGGCCGAGGCGATGATGCCTTTTACCGACAAGGCACGATACCTGGGCAGTTACGCCGAGCGTCAGCGGCGGCGGATTGAGGCCGATAAGAGCCGTTGGCCGGCTGGGGCGTGGACGTGCTCGCGGAGCTGAAGAGCTGGTTCGAGCCGCTGCTTGAGCTGGCCGATCACATCAGGGCTGGCGTGGCCAGCCCTGTGCTGCTGCAAATGACCGGCGAAGAGCCGGTGGTCATCGACTTTCCTGCCGGCCAGGTCCGCAGGTATGCCGGGGAAGCCTGCCGGTATGAGTTCACCGTCGACGGCCGCCTGATCAGGCAGCTGATCGCTGACCATCAGGTTGACTGGGTCAACAGCCTGTTCCTGAGCATGCGGTTCCGCGCCCGCCGGGTGGGGCAATACAACGAGCACTTGTACACGTTCTTCAAGTGCCTGGCGCCTGACCGGCTGATGTACGCCGAAGGCTGGTACGCCAGCCAGCAAGGCGACGAGGCCGAGATCCAGCTTGACGACTGGATCGTGCAGCGGCGTTGCCCGCATCTGAAAGGAGAACTCAGCCGGTTCGGCAAGATCGACGGCTCGACCCTCACCTGTACTGTGCACGGCTGGCAGTTTGACCTGGCCACGGGCCGCTGCCTTGTCAGCGACGCGCCAGCGCATCAGCTCCGCAGCCGACGGGCCCGCGAGCTTCCCAATCCGGCCAGCTGAGCCGCCCGGTCACTGACTCCGTCACGGCCTGCGCGAAGCGCGCGAGCCGGCTGACGCTGAGACACCAGAATCGATCGGGATCTCACTGGGGTCCGCAGTCAGCTCCCGTAGACACCGAGCCCGGTGAGCAGCACAAGGGTTATCGGGCGGGCGACGAAGGTGCCGTGCGCGATGACGAACGGCAGCGGGAAGTTGCGCTCAGGCGGCCCGATGCCGACACGACCCGCGCGCCGCCCTCGCCGGGGCCGCCCGGTAGGTCCTCCGGTCAGACGGTAAGAAGTCCCCTGGCCGCGAGTCGGCCAGGCGGATAGCACCAGGCTTGGCCGAATCACCGAACGTGACGCGGCACACCGCTCGCGAACCGCCTGCGCTCTCATCTCGACCTGCGGCTGTCCGTAAATGGCGCACCGGTTCGCGCAAGGTCCACAGAAGGTGCCGGCAGGGGACTACATCGAAGGACTCGGACCCGAAGCTCGGCTCCACCGCATCGCCCAACCGGAAGCCGACCTGCAGGTTCCGCTCAACTGCCGTCCGGCGAGCCTCCGCCAGCATCTCGGCCGACAGGTCGGTCGCAGTCACTCGGTGGCCCAGGCGTGCCAGGATCAGGGCCATGAACCCGGTTCCCGTCGCCAGGTCGAGAACGAAGGGGCAATATGACGTCATTGGCACCGTAGGCACCGCAGAAACGAGCGGAACAGATCCCGCGTTCGGCACGGGCGTGGCCACGCGCCTGGCACTCAGTCCGCGGCAGAAGAGCGCGATCTGGTCAGCGCTAGGCCGGACCTGACGGAACCTCCGGGCCCGTGTGGACGGTACGAAGCCGGGCCGGGACGTTCCACCACTGGTCGGGTCGATCGACAACGGGGGCATTGAGTCCGTCCTGGATGACCCTGGCCAGGCGCAGCAGGAAGGCGGCGATCCCTGCGGCGCCCTGCATCCAGGAGGTGCCGGGTGGAAGCAGTGGCGGGTCATGGCGATGCTCCACGAACCGCCAGCGCGCGCCGGCCTCGTCGCGGAGGGCGCGCTCGACGAGCGCGTCTCCCATCATGCGGGCCGCCTGCAGCAATCTGGCGGCCCGCGGCTGGTCATGGTCGTCTTGCGCGGCGTCGAGCAGCACGTCCCCTACCCCGGCCGTGCCGCAGCAGCGGCCGTCATTGTCCCAGAACCCCGGGCGAAGTCGCCTGGGGACACCGGCGGCCAGGATCGAGTGCAGGCATCGTCGCCGCAGCGATGTGACGTCGAACCCGGCCACCTCGTCCACTCCGGCGTGCGCTAGGGCGGCGAACAGCAGTGAAGTTCCGGCCTGCCCATGGCACCAGGTGTAGGTCACCGGCTCCACGTCCCGGCTGGAATACGGCAGGGTGTGCGGGACAACGAACCCGTCGTCATCCAGCGAGCCCACGGCGAGCAGGTGCTGTGCACCCTGGCGCGCGGCGGTGACAAAGTCGGCACGGCCCAGGGCCTCCCCGGCGATGGCCAGCGCGGTGGCAACCCCGGCGGTCCCGTGCGAGTAGTTCGGCATCCGAGCCAGAGAGCCCGGCAGCATTCCCCAGTCCAGGCCGGATTCGGTCCGGTCTGCCGTTCGCAGCAGGGACTGGCCGCCGGTCGTGGCAATGTCCTGGGCGTGCTCACCACCGGCCCAGATCGCGGCCAGGACCACCCCGGCGTTACCCAAGACCAGATCCGTCAGCGGCGAGGCTGACCCCCGCTCGACCCCCACCGAGGTGTTCCATCCTTCGGGGGTCATCAAGTCGTGGAGCCTGCGCAGCGCGACCTGCTCAACGCCCGGGGCGAGCAGCCTCAGCGCCGTTACGTCCCCACCCAGTCCGAGATACAGCGATGGCTCGGTCCGGGTCGACGCCGCCGCACAAAGCCGCGCCACGACCCCGGCTGCCAGGGCCTCCTCGGCATCGCTCAGCGCGCGATACTGGCCGATCTCAGCCAGCACCGGGGCCAGCCCGCCGATCCCCGCGTACAGCGAGTCGCGATCCTCGCCTGGCCCTGCCGGGCCGTCATCGCCGGGCACTACCTCGGGCAGCCAGGGGCCGTCCTCCACCCGGACCCGACCCAGAACCCAGGCCCAGGCCGACTCACCCAGGTCCCGGTAACTCTCAGCCGCCACCAGATCAGGCTATGGCGTACCTGCGCAAACGAAACGCTCACGCGCACCACGCCACGACTGAAAAATGCTCATCCGGCAGGTCCGCACATCGGCTACTTGTTGATTTGCCCTAGGACTGGTGCCTGGCGAGGCTCGGTCCAGGCGCCCGGCCTGTCGCTCTCACATCGGCTGCCCGCTTTCATGCGTGGCTCTCATTTGGCCTGCGCGGGCCGGGCGCTGTCATTGGGTGAGGTGAGGCTCAAGAGGGGTTTGCGCTGCTCGAAGTAGCGGTGCCCGCCTGGCCCGTCGGTTGGTGACTGGGAGGACCGGATGGGCAAGGTAGTGATCGGCATGGACCCGCACAAGCGGTCGGCGACGATCGAGATCATGGCTAGTGATGAGACCGTGCTCGGCGGTGGCCGGTACGGGACCGATGCTTCGGGGTACCAGGCGATGCTCGAGCATGCGCGCCGGTGGCCCGAGCGCATCTGGGCGGTTGAGGGATGTCAGGGGATCGGCGGGCACATCGCCAGCAGGCTACTGGCCGACGGCGAGCACGTGGTCGATGTGCCGCCGAAGCTGTCGGCCCGTGCGCGGGTATTCGCGACCGGGCACGGCCGCAAGACCGACGCCACCGATGCGCACTCGGTGGCCCTGGTCGCAACACGTATGTCCGGCCTGCGCAAGGTCGCTGATGACCAGCAGCTTGCGGTGCTGCGGATACTGGCCGACCGGCGCCGGTCGCTGGGCGAGGACCACACCCGGATGATCTCCCAGCTGCATCGCCTGCTGCTCGAGCTGATCCCTGGCGGCGCCCAGGTAAGCCTGTCGGCGGCCCAGGCAAGGGCGTTACTGGCGAGAGTCCGGCCGCGCGATGCCGCCGGCAAGGCGCGCAAGCGCGTGGCCGCCGAGCTGATCAGTGACCTGGAGCGAACCTACCGGCGCAAGAAGACCGCCGACAAAGAACTCCGCGAACTGCTCTCCGCGACCGGCAGCACACTCACTCAGCTGCATGGCATCGGTCCATCCGGCGCAGCCAGACTGCTCGTCGAGGTCGGTGACATCACCCGCTTCCCCGACAAGGCTCATTTCGCCTCGTGGAACGGCACCGCTCCCATCGATGCCTCCTCCGGCGAGCACGTCCGGCACCGGCTATCGCGCGCCGGCAACCGGCAGATCAACCGCGCGCTGCATATCATGGCCGTCGTCCAGCTGCGCAACCCGACCGAAGGCCGCGCCTACTTCGACCGCAAGGTCGCAGCGGGAAAGACACCGATGGAAGCCATGCGAGCGCTGAAACGGCGGCTGTCCGACATCGTCTACCACCAGATGGCCGCCGATGCCATCGCAGCGGCTGCGACGGGTCCGGGAGGGCACTCGGGGACGACTCTGCAATCCAGCGTGACCGGCTTGACCCCGGCAGCCGGTTCTTCGGATAAGCCACTTCCCGGACCCGCTGCCAAACAGCCTAGGGCCATCGCCACGAAAGCGTCTTGACGCACAGGGGAGCCATGACCGCGCGCGGATCGCTGCCCAATGTCGCAGTTGCGTGGCGCCTAGCGGATTCCCGCCGCCGGGGCGACAATGCCGGGATGGCCAGTGATTACAGCAGGGCTCGGTTGCAGCTGCAGCTGGCCCTTTCGGTCCTCGACGGGACCAGGCCCTCGGGGACGCTCGACTGGGTGTCCGCTGTCGCCCCCGCCCTGACCCAGGCCGCCGTCGGGGCCGGGCACTGGGCCTCCGGCCGCCGGCAGCGGGCCCTGGCAGCGTGGGCATGCGCGGCCGGCTCCGGGCTGGTGGCGTGGGGCCTTGCCTCCGAAGCGCCGACCCAGGCCGAGATGATAAAGAACACCCAGCAGAAAAGGGATCTGCTGCGCCACCTTGACGCACGCCGACTTGGCCCGCAGGCCCCGGCCGCCGCCGGGACGCAGGCACCCGCCCGCCAGCGATCGCTGAACGCCGTGTCCGCCCTTGCTTCCTGTTCACAGGTGGTCTTCGGCGTGCGGTCGGGCCTGCGTCACCCGCAGCGGCTGACACTGAATGCGATCGCCAGCGAAACCTTTAACACCGCGTCCTACGTCCTGCGGGCGGTCCGGGCCGTGCAGCAGCACAGGCCCAGGATCGCCGTCGGCAGAGCCCTGGGCGCAGCCGGATCGCTAGCCCGGCTGCGGGCGGCATCGGCTGAACCCCTCCGTTAACAGCAGCACCGCAGCGGCTACAGCAGCTAGCGTCACGGCAAGAGCACGCAGTCTCGGCCTCCGGCGAGCTTCCCGGTCTATGGCCTGGATTCGCCGTTCATCGGCCCGAGGTGGCTTGGTTGGCAACCGAGGGGCTGGCTCCGCGAAAGCGTCTTGACACAGAGGGGAGCCAGATCCGTAACTCCCGCGGCGAGACCGCCCTCGAGATCCGGGACCGGCAGACGATGGGCGCTGGGATCCATCTGAGACTGATGATAAGTGTGGTAGCTGTGTTGTTAGATCAATAGCCAGGCTAAGCCATCCTTAGATCTCCCGCTTGTACCCTTCCGCCGACGCTAGCGATCCGAACAGCAGCCGCGCCCGGTCCGCGCGCCGAACTGCTGCTCGGCAGAAACCACCGCCAACGGCTAGTCATTATGCGTTTGATCTGCGGCTACGATCCCGCAGGTACGCCGCCGGGCGCGGCAAGCGCCACGCCACACGGCACTCCGGCACGATCGCCGCGACGACCGCAACCAGCCTGCCGTCACCGCAAGCGAGCAGCCACCTGGCTCGGCCCCCTCACGAGAGCGCGCCTGACGCCGAATCGGGGCGGCCTTGAAGCTGTGGCATCAGCCAGACTGCAGCCGTCCCGATCTGGCGGTTGTGCGTGGGCTGCTACCTGGAGATGGGCAGGGTGAAGAACTCGGTGAGGTGCGCGGCGAGTTCGGCGGGTGCTTCTTCGGCAATGTGATGACCGCAGTCGACGGACTGGCCGCGGACGTCGTCGGCCCAGTCGCGCCAGATGGCCAGCGGGTCGCCGTAGAGATCTTCCAGGTCGTCTCATGCGGCCCACAAGAACAGGACGGGGCAGCTGATACGCCGGCCCGCCGCATGGTCGGCCTCGTCGTGCTCACGGTCAACGCCGAGTCCCGCGCGATAGTCCTCCATCATGGCGTGGACAGTGTCGGGGTCGTGGATCGCGCGCTGGTAGTCCTCGTAGGCTTCCTGGCCCATCTGCTCGGCCGTCACGGTGTACCAGGCGCCGGGATCGGCGTTGATGAACCGCTCGGCGGGCCGCTGGGTCTGGCCGAAGAAGAGCCAGTGATACCAGCTGGCCGCGAACTTGGCGTCGCAGCGGGCGAGCGCCTCGCCAATCGGTATCCCGTCCATCAGGCACAGGCGGCTCACGCAGCCGGGGTGATCCATGGCCAGCCGCTGGGCGACATACAGCCCGCGGTCGTGGCCGGCCACGCAGAAACGCCGGTGCCGAGCGCTTGCATCATGGCCACGCAATCACCGGCCATGGCCCGCTTGGAGTAGGGCCGGTGATCGGGCGTGGTCGGGGGCTTGGACGACTCTCCGTAGCCGCGCAGGTCAGGGCACACAACAGTGAACCGTTCTGCCAGCAGGGGCGCGACCTGATGCCAGGTGACATGAGTGCGCGGGTGGCCGTGCAGCAGCAGCACCGCTGGCCCCGAACCACCGTGACGCACCCGCAACTGCGCATCGCCGACATCGACCCGCCGCAGCGTAAAGCCTTCGAACATGAATCCATCCTCTACCGCGATGAGGTCGCCCTCATGACATTGAACCCAGCCTGGCAGGAAACCACCCAGGTACGCAGATCCACCAGATCGCCGCGCCTCAGCCGAATAAACAACAGGGCCACGGGCCGTGCAGAACGGCGGCTCGGGAGCGGCTTTCGGCGAGAGCCGACGACAGAGCGCGACGACGCCAACCACGCAACTGGTCGAGGACGGCCGTCGGGCGCGGTGCTGGTGCCGGTCCGGGCGCGATCGCCGCACCGTCTCAGCGAGGCGCTGGTCCAGCACCGCGGTGGCGGGCTGGCCGCAGTGGCACGACCTTCCCGGCGAGGCCGCGCCCGGCCGGGACAACGACCAGCTTCCTGTCACAGGTGCGCACTGCGAAGGAACCGCCGTCAGCCTCCTCAAGAATGCCCAGGACGTCGGCGAACACCTCGCCGCCACCTCCCGCGGGCCGGCGCCACCGGATCACGACCCGCTGGCCGACATCCGCGGGCGTGAGCCGGACCTCCAGCCGGTAGCGCACGTCGGGCTACCTCCTCGCGGGCCGGGCCAGCTGCGTCGCCGGGAGGGATGGGAGCGATGAGCGTGGGCTCGCAGCTCGCGGCCAAGGCCGTGCAAGCGCGACCGCGCGGGCAGCTAACCAGCCGCAGCCGAAACCGCGCGCTCCGACGCTGTACGTGACGGGCAGGACGCCGGGCAGGTCACTGCGACCCGGACGCCGGCTCCCGCACGATTTCGGCATGGAGCCACGCGGAAGGCGCGAACACCGCCAGGTCCTTCTGCTCTCCCGAGTGCTGCCGCTGAATGAGCAAGAAACCACCCGCGGTGACGCTGAAGGCGTCCGCTTCCTCGTAGATCATCTCGCTGCGCGCTGCCGCGGCACCGCCCACGTAGACCCTGACAGCCATGACCGGGCACCCTTCGTAGGCGGCCGGATATCCAATACCTGCCACGGTACTCGCGTCGCCGCCCGCTGCCGGATATCACGGGACCGGCCCGGCCAGCAACTCCTACCTCGGAACAACCAGCCCAGGATGGCCCGCCCGGTGAAGAATTCCGCAGCAGCAGTCCAGGAGGCAGCGACCATGGCGGACGCCGAGGTCCGCAAGCGCCAGTATTCTTCTCATCCCGTAAAACTGGCCGCCGACGCAGATTGTCGGTGCGCCAAGCCATCCTGCTGCTTGTTAGCACTGCTACCGACTGGGACGCATGGCACGGCCCGTATGACGACGCGAACTCTTCCCTCTCGCGCAGGCTGATGCACGCACCCGGTCACGGCGGCCGTGTCCGCTCAGCGCCGCACCGTCCTTCCTCGCGAGTATTCTGCCCGGCATGACCAAAGCGCACGAGGTGGTCGCGGCCTACTGGGCCGCGGCGGAAGCGCGGGACTGGGATGCATTCGCCGCACTGCTCGCCGACGATGTGGTCTACCGCGGCCCCCAGACCAGGGAACAGGTCCGCGGCCGGGAAGCCTACATCCGGTTCAACGTGGAGGGCTTCTCCTATGACTGGCACATCGCGGTGCGCCAGATTGTCGGCGAGGCCCAGCACGCTGCCAGCTGGATCGAGTTCACCGGGCCCGAGGGCACGCAGCCCGGCTTGTGCTTCTTTGATCTTGGAGACGATGGCCGGATCACCCGGATCACCGACTTCTGGCCCGACCCATACGAGCTTCCAGCCAGCCGCGCTCATCTGGTTGAACGCTACTAGAGTCAGTCAACCCTTTAAGGACCTAGCCAGTTACACGTGAGGTTCGACCCGGCATTAGCGACGCTTAGGTTTCCTCGGCTTTCTGCTGGTCCTTGAGCAGCCTGTCATAGAGGTCGCTCCGGTGATCGGGCGCGGCTCGGCGTCCGGGTGATATCAGTCGGCGATCTTGCACCACTCCCCAGGCGGCACCCCGTGGTGCGGTGGATCCGCTGCCCGGCCCACCCGGCGCAGCATCCCAGACCGCCGTGCCCGCGCCCGGCCCGCGCGGCAAGACGACCACGCCATCACAGCGCGGCAGCGCCCGGCGCAGCCGGGCTCTACTGGCAACGGCGGTCAGGTGCCCCGATTTTCACGCCGCTGCGGCGTCACAGCAGGGCACCATGACTAAATTGCAGTCCTCAGCCGCGCATGACCGGTCACTCACTTCCAGCCGCGGCGCGGCCATACGGGACCAATCCTCGGCTTGGTCATGACTGTCCCTGCTTCCCGGCTTGGGCCTGCTCCCGGTCTTCGTCGGCGATGCGCTCCAAAGCGTGCCGGACGAAACTCAGCGCTTCCCGCTCATCGCCGTCCATGCGATCCCACCACTTCTCATAGGTCAGCAGCAGCCGGTGGCTGGTGACCTCCGGTGGATGCCGCCGATAGCTCAGAGTGCTCTCCTTCCTCACGCGGCCAGGCCGGGTGCCTAGATCCGATCCAACAGCTCGGCCCGCCAGCCCCGGGCGCAGTCGACGCAGTTGGCACAGCCCTTATGCGTGTGCCCGGGAGCGGGGAGGACCGGCGGGCGTCCAGCGACCAGACCATGCTGTCGGCCGACGCGAGCTGGCTGCCGTACCCGCCCAGGCCCTGCGTCTTCACGCCAAAGCCGTGGATCGGCAACTCCTCCGCGAATATGCGACGATCGCGCCGATCCTGATCGCGTTCTGGCGCCTGCAGCTAGACCGCAGCGTGCTCCCGGCCGGCGGACTCCCGGCCAGAGGGACCGGAGTCTCGCGGAAAGCCGTGCCACGATGCCTCGCTCATGTCTCGATGCGCGCCTGTTCGCGTACTGCGCGCTGCCAGAGCGCATGCCGGGCCGCGCCCTCACCAGCCCGCTGCCGGGGCTCGCGGCCGGCCTGCAGCGCCTGGACCAGGCGCGCGTGGGAGGCGAGCTCTGCCTCGGCCAGCACGCGATAGGCCGCCACGCCTTCGGCTGGCCCCAAGACCGGCGGTGGAGGCCGCCGGTGATCCTCGCTCAGCCGGCCAAGGCGCTCGTTGGGGGCCTGCAGGTACGGGGCAAGATCGGCCACCGGGTCCAGCCGGACCGAGGCCGGATCGACACCGCGGACCACGAGCGTCACGATCAGCCCGTCCGCCACCAGCCGCGCCGCCCACACGTTCTCCTGCCGCCCGGCAACGCCACTGACGTTCTCGCTGCCGACGGCCAGGTCCGCGCGCGAGTAGACCGGCGGCACGTCGAGGTCGTCCTCGTCAACGCCGGCCTGGGAGGCTATCCGGTTGCGGTCGTGATCGATCGCGCGGAGCAGCTTAGCCTCAACCTCACGGTCACCCGCATCGGCAGGCCCGGTCCTAGTAGTGACCACCACCCATGGCCCGGCGGGTTCTGCCCAGTCCCCGTACGCCAGGCTGATGCTGTCCCACACACCGTTAACCTGACCGGCCTCAGCGAGGTACGCCGACGGCAGCCGAGGCTCTGCCAGCCCGAAGACGGCGAATGGGGGACAGGGCGGCAGCTCTTCCGCGTCGGACCGGGCACGCTCGCGCATCCGCGCGACCCACTCGCTGCGGTCTGGCTCCGGAACATGCTGCATGGCAACAGCCTTGCATCTCATTCTCAGCCCGGAAAGAACCGCGGGCACCGGCGAGCCACACCCGCCCGCGCGCAGGAATGGCTGCTCGGTGCGCGACTGTGCACTCAGCGGCGCAGGCTTGGCCGACTAAGGATTCGGCGTTGGATCGCGGCCCAGCCGCGATACTGGCACGCTGATCGTGAAGGCCTCCTCCGCACTCACATCTCGCTTGATTGTCCGGACGAGCGCATGACTTCGCGCCAGGCCAACGTCCCGTATTCGGCAGATCCGTAACTTCGGTCGCGTCGGCGAGTCCGCATATGTATGAGGCAGCACGCGCATCGATCTCCCGGCATGCCAGTGACAGGCTCGCGATCCGCCTCGCTCGACGGTGGGCGCCTCACTGACGTGCCCGTGAAGCGCGGGCGCCAAGGGCCGGGCTGTCCGGCGGCACTGAGCGAGAAACTAGCTCGCTTGCCTGGAGTGGGCGTTATGGCATGACTCTCGTGTACGTCGCGGGCAACGTTTCTCTCAGCAGCGCAGCAAGCACCTTGCTGCTGATGAGAATCCTCTTCCTACGACAAGATCGGCAGTTCAGGTAGTACCCGCCCGCGGGGCTAAGCGATTCAGGTTCTCGGTACGTCATGCAGGCCTGGTGACCGCATTTAGGACACCGGACGAGGACGCCGGTCAGCTTCTCGGCAAGAAGCAGGCCCGGCCCAAACGAGGAAGAGCCACTCACGATCCGCATTCTCCAGCGCACCGCGTCCGTGTCGTCATGCGACATGTCACAAGGTCTCAGGATTCTCGCCCAGGGCGCTGCCATAGCCTTCTTACCGACCGCCAGAGCGCCGACCAAGCTATGGTAAAGGCTGACACCGCCCAGACGAACGTGATGGACGGGCGGGACTGGACTGCGAATCCACCCACTTCCGCGATGCTCGCGGCAGATGCGGGCGTCTGCTGCTTCCCTCCTGGCGCGGCGGTGGCTGGGCTCTAACGACGTGCCACGTGGACGACGTTGGAGCGACGCGCTTGATCTTCGGCGGACCTGTTCGGGCGCGGGCGTTCGGTCGCCGTGAATGCTGGTGGTCGAGGAGAAGTCATGCACATAGCTGAAGCCGCCGCTAGCTGCGCACCAGGTCCTCCCACCTGCGGCCGGTCCGCACGCTCGCCGGCCGGTCGGCCGTGATGTCCGACCCGGGCAGCGCGAACTCGTCTCTGACCTTGACCAGCACCCACCGCTGCTCGCCGGTGCGGGTCAGGCCGAAACCGCCGCCCAGCTTCTGCCCGCGCAGCACAACCGACATATGGCCAGGGTCGTCACGACGGATCTCGGCCCGGCCCTCGTCCCATATGATCACCGCGCCAGTGCCGCGCCGCGAGCCCTCGTGCACGCCCTCGAAATCGCCGGCCGATAGCTCGTGATCCTCAACCGGCACGGCCAGCCGGCGGACCGCCGGGTCCATCGACGGGCCCTTGGGACCGCCCAGGACCGAAGCGCGCCGTCGACAAGGATCCGCAGGTCGTAATGCAGCCGGGTAGCGTCGTGCAGTTGCACCACGAACCGGGACGGGGTCACGACGCGACGTTACCGCGAGCCCCGGTCCGCCCCGGCAAGGAGCTGACACGTCGAGGTAATCCGCTTCAATCGACCTGCTACAACCCGCACCGGCCGCCCTGGCGTTCGGCTCACTACGCGGCAGATCCGGACGTTGCGGAGCTTGGTTCTGCAGGAGGTGCAGGATGGGTGCCGTGACGGATCACGCCATCGTCGTCGCCGATGCGAACGGGACCATTACCTGGTGGAGTCCCGGGGCCGAGGCGCTGTTCGGGCATAGTGCCGCGACCGCGCTTGGCCAGAGCCTGGATCTCATCGTGCCGGGTGCCTTGCGAGCGCGCCACTGGGCCGGGTTCCGGCGGGCGATGGAAGCGCCGCGGGTTAAGGATCTGGCAGCTGACATACCGGTATTGTGCGCGGACGGGCAGGTGAAAGAGTTCGCCGGCCGCTTACTGGTGCTGAGCGACGGGCTTGGTTCAGCACTTGGCGCGATGGGAATCTTCGCTGCGGACGGAACCACCGGGATCAAGCCCTTCGGATGATCCGCGAGCCGAGATAAACAACATCCCAGGCGCGACAAGAGCGGATGCCGAAGTCGGCCTGCTGCCGTGTCAGATGTCGATGACCATGCCGTCATAGGCCGCCGGCAGTTCGGAATCGGCGAGCCTGCTGAGCATGTCTTGGGACATGTGAGTGAGGACGACCCGCTCCGCCTGGATCTCTGCGAGGTGGGCGCGCAGCGTCTGGTAATCGAGGTGGTAGCGGATGGGCCGGTCGAAGGTGTAGGCCTCCACGGCGAACAGGTCCGCTCCGCGCGCCGCTTCAGCGAGCACCGGGGTCCACTGAGTGTCGCCGGAGTAGGCGAACCTCGCCGCGCCGAAGTCGACCCGCAGTGCCAGCGCGGGCGCGCCACAGGCATGCTCGACCTCCCATCCGCGCACGACCGCCGGGCCCAGCCCGGCGGGTGTCCCGTCGGTCGCCAGTTCGGTTACCTGCATCGTGAAGCGGCGGTGCGCGGTGCTTGAGCCTGGGAACAGCGTCTCCATCGCTTCGGCCAGCCGGTCCCGGATGCCCGGCGGCCCGGCCACCAGCAGCGGCTCGGTGCGGCGGGAGAACTGACCGTCGAGAATCAGGAACGGCAACCCGCCGAAATGGTCACCGTGCAGATGGCTCACCGCCACCGCGCGCACCGCGTTCGGGTCCAGCCCCTGGGCCTTCAGCGCCACCAGGCTGGTGGTCCCGCAGTCCACCAGCATCGCCTGCTCGTCAGCGGCCAGGTGAATGCACGTCTGCCAGCGGCCGCCACTGCCGAAGGCATCTCCGCAGCCCGCGAACCGCACCCTCATGACACCATCGTGGACCACCAGCCAAGGCAACGCACCTCAGCGGCAGAAGCGCGCGTGCGAGCTCGGCAGGTCACTCAGCGTTCGGACCGATAATGGTCGATGATCCGGCGGGCATAGTAGTTCTGCCAGGGATCGGCCGGATCCTCGGCGGCGTACTCCTTGTCGAGGCTAACGAGCAGGTAAGTCAGCTCGCTGCGGACTGGCTTCAGCCCCAGCACAGTCGGCAGCTCGGACAGGTTCACCAGCCAGTCGGAGTACCAGCTCGCCCAGTCATCATCGGCTCCGTCGACAATCCGGAATACCCGGTGGTGAGTCTCTCCCGCCTCGTGCAGCAGGCTGCTGACTGACTCGAGCACGGATGTCATCTACTCGCTCCTCCATCCAGTGACGATCTTCGCTGGCCCCGATCCTGTTCGCAGTCTGCCGGAAGGCGCACCGGCAAGCGAGCGCGGACGAACGACCGCTCCCCAGGAACAGGCAGCGGCAAGAGAGGACGTTGAGTGGCGGGCGGGGCCGACCTTGACTCCGTACCGGGGTACGGCCGCTACATTGCTGCGTGCATCCGCCGGAAGGCGGCTCTCGCCCCCAGGGTTGGTGACCGGTGTGAGTGAAGAGAGCGTGGCGGAGTATCTGGACCGGGTCATGTCTTCCTGGTGGAAGAACCCCGAGGTCATCCCATCCTGGTGGAACAGTCCCGAGCCGCCCCTAGATCCCGTCCTGGTCGAGAGATTCGCGTACTACTTCCGCCGCGGCATTGAGCTGCTTGACGCGGTCCCGAGGGATGACCCCTTCTGGCAGAAGACCAATATGAAGGCGACGACCTTCAAGGCAATCGGCTGGTTCCATCAGGTGCTGGACGCTGACCCGGGTGACACCGAGGCGCGCTGGATACTCACGGCCCTCGTTCTGGCCACGAGTTGGGGGGCCCCCATACAGTACCTCGCGCCGCTGGTCCCGGAGGATCCGTACATCCTGCGCTGGCTGGTCGACCTCACAGTGTGGAACTCGCAGCAGTCGGGGGACGATTACAGCGCGGTATTGCGCGAGGAGCTGTACCAGCTGAAGAACGATCCGGCCGTGCGCTCGCTGCTGGAGGGGCCCGCTGAGAATGACGAACTGGGCCGGTCGGTAAAAGTCGCTCGTAGCGTTCTCGCCGGGAAATCCATCACCGAGGTCGTCGACGGGTTGACCCTGCCCGACTGGGCAGAGCTGGAGCGAGATCTCCAGTAGCGCCGAGCTGCCATCAGCGGGCTGAGGCACCCGCAACGCGCGTCAGCGAACACGACAGCGCGCGCTCAGCCAACGTCCGCTATTCGGCAGGAGCGCTGAGTGCTATGCAGCGTGCCTTGCGATCTCTGAGCTGTGTCAAGGATCTTGGACAGTTCCTCGGTTTGTTGATCATGCAGCGTCTGCTGCGGCCTGATAGTCGGTAAGGGCTTCCAGCGGGGTGCGGTAGCCAAGGGTGGAGTGCAGCCTGAGGCGGTTGTAGAACACCTCGATGTACTCGGCGACGGCGAACCGGGCGCGGGCTCGGTCGGGGAAGGACTGGCGGTAGTACATCTCGTTCTTCAGCGACGCGAAGAAGCTTTCGGCGGCCGAGTTGTCCCAGCACACTCCGGTCCGGCCGGTGCTGGGACGGATGGCGCGGGCCTGGCAGAACCGGGTGAACTCGGACGAGGTGTACTGGGCGCCCCTGTCGCTGTGGAACACCGCGCCCGGTGCCACATGGCCGTGCGTGACGGCCATCGCCAGGGCGTCGGTGACCAGGCTGGTGCGCATGTGGCCGGCCAGCTGCCAGCCCGTCACCATCCGGGTCGCCAGGTCGATCACGGTCGCGAGGTAGAGCCAGCCTTCGCCAGTTCGCAGGTATGTGATGTCACCGACCAGCCGCTGGCCCGGTGCGGCGGCGGTGAAGTCCCGGCCGATCAGATCCGGCCTGGCCGCCGGTTCCCTGCCGGGTACCGTCGTCCGCTTGTAAGCCCTTGGCTGGCAAGCCCGCAACCCCGCCTCGCGCATCAGGTCCGCGACCAGCCCGGCCGAGCACTCGATGCCCTCGCGGTTCAGCTGCGCGGTCACCCGCCGGAACCCGTAGGCTCCGCGGCCGGCCTCGAACACCCGGCGGACCTGGACAGCCAGCTCGCGCCGCCGCGCCGCCGCCGGTGACTCGGCCCGGTGCCGCCAGGCATAGAAACTGGACCGGGGCACGCCCAGCAGGCGGCACATCCAGGAGATCTTGTAGCTGGCCTTCTCCGCGTCGATCACTGCGCACCGCTCGGCTACGGGTGCGTCCGCGCGAAGAAGGCCGCTGCTTTTTTCAGGAACTCGTTTTCCATCCGCAGCCGGCGGTTCTCGTCCTCAAGTTCCTTCACGCGTGCTTGCTCCACGGGAGTCGGGGCCCGGCCCGGCTCGGGATGATCCCGCCGCCACGCGTTCACCCAGTTCCCCAGCGTCCCGTCATGGACGCCGAGATCACGGGCCACCTGCGCGATCGGCTTGCCGGTCTCGATCACCATCTGCACGGCCTCAGCCTTGAACTGCGGGCTGAACTTCCGGCGGTGCTCGGTCATGAACAGATCCTCTCAGTCGAGAGTCACTGTCCAAGATCCTTAGTACACCTCACTCGACTATTAGGTCGGCGTCGAGGGCGGTGGAGATCCGGTCCAGGAGCGGGATGGTAGGGATGACACCGCCGGCTTCGAGGCGTGACAGGGCGGGCTGGGTCATGCCGGCTCGGGTCGCAAGCTCGATCTGAGACAGGCCCAGAGCGAGGCGCCGTTCGCGGACGGCGCGGCCGAGCAGGTAGGCGCGCTCGGCCTCGGCCCGGCCGTGGCGGTATTCGTCGCTGCCGCGGCGCTGGCTGGCGATGTCCTCGTAGGAGGTGTGGTCACTGGTCATGTCAGGATGCCTCCCGGTCGAAGGTGTCGTGGGCGGGGCCGTGCTCGGCCGCGCAGGTTTTCTGGGCTTGTAAGGCACGGGCTACCTCGGCGGCTTCGGCGCTGCGGGTCTTGCGGAATACGGTCAGCAGGATGATCCGCCGTCCGGGCGCGAGCCAGTAGGTGATTCGCGGCTGCTGGGCCAGCAGGTGGAACCTGAGCTCGCGGACCTTCCCGCCGAGATGGCGGGTGTAGGGCTCGCCGAGGATCTCGGCTTGCTCGGCGAGCAGGCCGACGAGGAAGTCGGCACGGCCGAAGTCGCGGTCGCTGAGGGCCTCGGGCCAGGACCGGACCTCAGGCTCGACTTCGACCGCGTAAAGCCCTGGCATGCATCCCATGGCATATGCATCCTATGGTATATGCAACGAGGCCCCCGCTGGACCGTCGGTCAGGTGCCGGAGGCCATGTAGGCGGCCAGGATGTAGTTGGGGTGCCGGTCGAGGTTGTTGCGCGCCCGGTCGTAGCGCATCGTGGTGCGCGGGTCTGCGTGCCGGGCGGCGATCTGCACGTCGCGCAGGTCCACTCCGGCGTCCAGCATCGTCGTGACGAACGTGTGCCGGAGCATGTGCGGATGGGTCCTGGCCGATCCGCACGCCTGCGGTGCTGGCCAGGTTCCGCAGTCGGCGCGCGGCGGCGTGCCGGTCCATCCTTGCTCCGCGGCTGTTGAGCAGGATCGGCCCACCGGGCCGGCTGCTGACAGCACGGTCGATGGCCCGCCCGACTGCTGGCGGGAACGGCACGAGGACGACCGTGGTCCCCTTACCGCAGACTCGCAGTACCCGGTGGCCGTGCTCTTCGCCAAGGTCGGCGATGTCGGCGCCGGTTGCCTCGAAGATCCGCAGCCCGAGCAGGCCGAGCATCGCAACCAGCGCGAAGTCGTACCGGTTCGGTGACTCGCGGGCCGCCGTCAGCATCGCCTCGAACTGCAAATGAGTGAAACCCAGGGTCGGCGACTCCGGTGGCACCGTGGGCCGGCGGACATGCTCGGCCGGGGAATGCTCGAGCAGGCCGTCGATCACCGCGGTGCGGTAGAAGCCCGCGGTGACCGAGAACCGCCGCGACACCGTCGAGGGCTTGAACCGGCGCACCTCCTGCATCCAGCGGATGTACAGCTCCAGCTGCGCCTGCCTAGCCGCCAGCGGATCGAGGCCACGCTCGGCACACCACGCCAGGAAGCACCGCAAGTCAGAGTACGCGTGATCGCGCGACGATCCCGTATAGCGGGCCAGGCAGGCCGCCACCGCAAGACTCAGCGGATCGGCAGCAGCCTTTGAGTCAACGAGACGGACAGGCAGGACATCAGTAAACCGCTCCATGACCGGAGACTGACCTCAGACACCGGTCCGGAAAGGCGCCAGATCCCACCTGCGGCAAGACAGGAGTTCCACGGGCCGCGTTGGAACTGGTTGCACGACAACCATCTCGGCAACCTCGGCAAATGAGCCTCCGCGCATGCGGATGCCGTGCCGGGTCCCGGGGTGCAGGTCAGCGGCGTTGTCCAAGGGACTATTGGCCGCGGAACATGCTCTAGCTACTTAGCCGATAATGGCTCTCCTATAGTGGAGGGCAAACGCGGCGGCTTCGCAAGAGTCGAGGTGATCGGTTAGCGGTCTCAATACACGGTCATCGTCTGACCTGAAACGCGCGATCGACGCCTGCGAGCGAAGCCTCGCCAAAAGCCTCCGGGTGCTCGGCCCGGACCACCCGGACACCCTGACGTCGCGGAACGACCTCGCGTTTGCGTATCTGGCTGCGGGACGGCTGGGCGAGGCGATCCCGCTGCTTGAGCAGAACCTCGCCGACTCCGAGCGGGTATTCGGCCCCGAGCACCCTGACACACTGGCGTCGCGAATCAACCTCACACACGCCTACCGAGCGGCGGGACGGGTAAGCGAGGCGATCCCGCTGCTCGAGCAGAACCTAGCCGACCAGATGCGGCTGCTCGGCCCGGAGCACCATGACACCCTGGCATCGCGGAACAACCTCGCGTACGCGTACGACGCAGAGGGACGGCTGGGCGAGGCGATCCCCCTGTTCGAGCAGACCCTCGCCGACTTCGAGCGGATGCTCGGCCCGGAGCACTCGGACACCCTGGCATCGCAGAACAACCTCGCACACGCGTACCGGCGGGCGGGACGGGCGGGCGAGGCGATCCCGCTGCTCGAGCAGAACTTCGCCGACTCCCAGCGGCTGCTCGGTCTGGACCACGCAGAGCCTGGCGTCGCAGAATAACCTCGCGTTTGCGTACCTAGCGGCGGGACGGCTGGGCGACGCGACCCCGCTGTTCGAGCAGAACCTCGCCGACCGCATCCGGGTACTGGGCCCCGTGCACCCGGACACCCTGACGTCGCGGAACAACCTTGCGTTCGCGTACCTGGCGGCGGGACGGCCGGGCGATGCGACCCCGCTGTTCGTGCAGAACCTCGCCGAACGCGTCCGGGTGCTAGGCCCCGAGCACCCGGACAGCCTGGCCGCGCGCAGCAACGTCGCGTACGCATATGAGTTGGCGGGACGGCTTAGCGGTGACGCTATTCCCGCGCCTGAACAGCGGCCCGAGTGGTGGAAGTTGCCGGAACAGTGCGAGAACGGCCACGAATGGGGTCCTGGCCTCGTCGATGTTTACCGGATCCCGTGCGAGTGCCAGCCCGCGCAGGCCACTCACACGCACCTAACCCTCATCTGCCAGGCACCAGGATGCCGGTCACACTGGCACGGGATTCACGTTGCCGCGTGATTAGCTCGATCCGGCATCTGTCAGCCAATGCATCGGGAGAGGGTCGGCGTTTTCCGTTGTCGATGCACGTCAGGTGGCGAGTAGCAAAGTGTCAGAGCCTTCTGACGGAACGGGCGACGACGTACGATAGCCGCGGCGTGGCGTTAGCCGCGCAACTGAGGCAGGGTGGCGAGGGCTGTAGTGCTTCTGTCTGGGGTGACCAGATGACGACAATGTCGGCCGTTACCATCGGGGCGGGCCGAACGTAGCCTGCATTCTGTGGACCGGCGAAGCTTCGGGCTGGAGACCGAGTACGGCGTCACGTGCACGTTCGGCGGGCAGCGCCGCCTGTCGCCCGACGAGGTGGCCAGGTACCTGTTCCGGCGCGTGGTGTCGCAGCGCGGGAGCAGCGCCGAGGTCCTGCGGAACGGGGCGCGGCTCTACATCGGCGCGGGCAGTCATCCCACGTACGCGACCCCAGAGTGCGACAACGTCATGGACCTGGTCACGCACGACAAGGCAGGCGAGCGCATTCTCGAGGACCTGCTTGTTGACGCTGATGCGCGCCTGGGTGAAGACGGCATCACCGGCGACATTTACCTGTTCAAGAACAACACCGACTCGGCCGGCAACTCCTACGGCTGCCACGAGAACTACCTCGTCGGCCGGCACAGCGAGTTCGGCCTGCTCACAGATGTGCTGATCCCGTTCCTGGTGACGCGCCAGATCATCTGCGGCGCCGGCAAGGTCCTGCGAACGCCGCGCGGCGCTGTCTACTTCGTCAGCCAGCAGGCCGAGTACATCTGGGAGAGCGTGTCGTGGGCCATCGCCAGGTCCCGGGGGATCATTAACAGCCGCGACGAGCCGCACGCCGACGCCGAGCGGTTCCGCCTGCTGCACGTGATCGTCGGCGACTCGAACATGAGCGAGACCACCATGCTGCTCAACGTCGGCGCCACCGACCTGGTGCTCCGCATGGTCGAAGCCGGGATCGTGATGCGTGACCTGACGCTCGAGAACCCGATCCGCGCGATCCGAGAAGTCAGCCACGACGTGACCGGCCGCCGCCCGGTCCGGCTCGCCAACGGCCGGAAGGTCAGCGCCCTGGATATCCAGCAGGAGTACCTGTCCAAGGCCATGGACTTCACGGCCCGCACGGATGCGGTCGCGACCACGACCCGGGTGCTCGAGCTGTGGGAGCGGACGCTGCGCGCGGTCGAGACCGGCGACCTCGGACTGGTCTCCCGGGAGATCGACTGGGTCACCAAGCTCCAGCTGATCGAGCGATACATGGCCATGCACGACCTGCCACTCGCCTCGCCCCGGGTCGCCCAGCTCGACCTCGCCTACCACGACCTGCACCGCGGCCGCGGCCTGTACTACCTGCTGCAGAAGCGCGGCGCCGTCGAGCGGGCGTGCCGCGATCTCGACATCTTCGAAGCCAAGTCCGTGCGGCCGCACGGTCATCCACCGAGATGAGCGCGGCCGCGAAGCTACGTCGTCGGGTGAACCTCGTCGGAGCGTTCACCAGACACCAGATGCGGCATGAGCGCGCATCTATGGCCAGGCAGACCACGAATATTCATGCAGTCAGCTTGGTCCTGGCTGCCCAGAGGTCACCGAACGACAACAACGTTCTGCAGCCCGCGTGCTTGTGGCACTGCCCGGGTGAACCGCTTGCTCAGTCGCTGACGGATCCGAGATTGCCGGACATCGCGACCCCTGAGGTCCATTTTGGATCAGGTCAGGCGGACCTCGACGCCGCGTGCGCGGAGGTTCGCGACCTCGTCTGGGTCAGCGTCTTGGTCGGTGACGAGTACATGGATGGACTCGATGGGAGCGATGGGGGTGAAGCCTCGGCGGCCTACCTTGGTCGAGTCCGCGACGACGATTATGTGGCGGGCCCGGTTCACGAGTGTCGTGCCGATCTGCGCGACCAGCTGGTGCGGGGTCGTCAGCCCGCCGTCGGCGCTGAGCCCGTCGCAGCCCATCACGGCGACGTCGGCGCTGAGTTCCTCGAGCGCCTCGATTGACTGCGGGCCGACCAGACACATGTATGCAGGCAGGTATGTTCCGCCGATCGCGACAAGGTGGGGGTCGTCCCAGGTGCTCACCTCGTTGATGACAGGCAGGGAGTTGGTGACGATCGTCAGCGAGGAGCGCAAGTCATCGCTCAGTGATGCCGCTGTTTTGGCTACGGTCGAACCAGAGTAAAAGAAGGTGATGGCCTCGGCTGGAATCAGTCCGGCTGCGGCCCGCGCGATCCGTGCTTTGGCGGCAGAGTTGCGCTGCACACTCGCTGCGTAGTGACGCGAGGGCTCTCCGACCTGGCGCCGGGTCGCGCCTCCGCGGATCCGTGTGATCATGCCGTCGGCTTCGAGGGCCATCAGGTCGCGGCGGATGGACATCTCGGTGAGGCCGGTTTCGACGGACAGATCCGGGACTGTCCCGACAACGGTGTTTCCGGCCCGATCGCGCTGAGCCTTCCGGCTTGGCGGGAGAGGTGCCGTGATGACCGCGACACTAGACGACGTGACGAGCAAGAAGAAGCCGGAACCTACCGCTGAGCAGAAAGCGGCGGCCGAGATGGTGCGCCGGGCCCGGGAGCAGGGCCTGTCGCTGACGGGCCCGGACGGGTTACTGAAGCAGCTGACCAAGACGGTGCTGGAGACGGCGCTGAACGAGGAGCTCACCGAGCATCTGGGCCATGAGAAACACGGCCAGCCGGAGTCCGGCAACGTCCGCAACGGCATTCGGCCCAAGACGGTGCTGACCGAGGCCACCGGCCAGGTCCAGATCGACGTGCCCCGGGACCGGGCCGGGACGTTCGAGCCGCAAATCGTGAAGAAACGTCAGCGGCGGCTGACCGGCGTCGATGAGATCGTGCTGTCGCTGTATGCCCGCGGCCTGACCACCGGCGAGATCTGCGCGCACTTCGAGCAGATCTACGGGGCGTCGGTGTCGCGCGAGACCATCTCGAGGATCACCGACAAGGTCATCGAGGAGATGCAGGCCTGGCAGCAGCGTTCCCTGAACGGCATCTACGCGGCGATCTTCATCGACGCGATCGTGGTCAAGGTCCGCGACGGGCAGGTCACCAACCGGCCGGTCTATGCCGCGATCGCCGTCACCCTGGACGGAGAGAAGGACATCCTGGGCCTGTGGGCCGGGGCCGGCGGGGAAGGCGCCAAGTTCTGGATGAGCGTGCTCACCGACATCCGCAACCGCGGTACCCGGGACGTGTTCTTCGTGGTCTGCGACGGGCTGAAAGGCCTGCCCGAGGTCGTCGGCAACGTGTGGCCCCTCACCACGGTTCAGACGTGCATCATCCACCTGATCCGCAACACCTTCCGGCTGTCCTCCAAGCGCGACTGGGATGCCATCAAGCGCGCCATCAGGCCCATCTACACCGCAGTCAACGCCGACGCGGCGCGGGCCGCGCTGGACGAGCTGGCCGCCGAAATGGGGCCAGCAGTACGGCGCGATCATCCGGCTGTGGCGCAACGCCTGGGAGCAGTTCATCCCGTTCCTCGACTACGACCTGGAGATCCGCCAGGTGCTGTGCAGCACGAATGCGATCGAGTCGCTGAACGCCCGCTACCGGCGGGCGGTCAAGGCCCGCGGCCATTTCCCAACCGAGCAGGCGGCGCTAAAGTGCCTCTATCTGGTCACCCGGTCCCTGGACCCGACCGGGACCGGCCGCACCAGGTGGGCGATGCGATGGAAGCCCGCCCTGAATGCCTTCGCCATCACCTTCGGCGACCGGTTCCCGGCCGCCGAGACCTACTAACCCAACCCGCCGGAAACACCGTTAGTGAGATAGACCCAGGCGCGTATATCTATGCAGCTAATCAGCCAACTGATCGGGGGCGTTACCTCATCGACCGGAACAAGCTCGCAGGCGGGGGACAGCCGGCCTCTCGCCGTTCCTGTCATGCGATGTCACCCAGCGACTGTGACGCGTCGGGTGTTCCTGTGGGCGGTTCCGTGGACGCTGCTTCGTGGTGAAGGCCGCGCGATGGCGCTGCAATGTGACTATGGGTCTCTTTCGCCGCGGGCAGCAGGACTGTGAGCGCCGCCATCGTTATACGAAGGGCGGTGGATTTCCCCGGACCATGAGGCTCAGGTGCTGAAATAAATCATAGGTAGGCTGACTAAAGGAGATTAAGGGGTTTCGGATGCTGCCATCAAGCGTGCGACTGCAGCTCACGGAGATTCCCGCCGGGGCGTCTCGTTTGGGGCGGGCGGTCGGTTCGCGTGGCTGAGGCTGCAGGATCGGAGCCGGGCCAGCCGCTGCCGTATGGTGACTGGCTGCTTGCGGATTACAGCTTTCACGTGCCAAATGCCGCCGAATGTGAATTGCTCGGCGTACTGGCCCTCGGAGCCCATACCTATCCGCAAATAGCTGGGCCCGTCGCACACCGGTACGCCCAGGTAATCGAGCACGTACTGAGCCTGGAGGAGGCGCTGCGCCGCATCTCAGCGGATGTTGCGAAGCTTCCGTTGTCGTTTAGATACGTGGAGAAGCTGGCCGAGGTGTCGGTGGCTATGTGCCGGACCAACCGCGTGGCTGACGCCAACACGCTTGCCACCATTCTCTTGTGCGCCACTGAGGCACCTCCGGGCTGTTCGGGTAGCGCTTCGTGGAGAGAGGCGGCATACGCGTACCTGCAATGCGTGACCTACATCCTCCGGCAGAGACCCGACGTTCCCCTTTACCGCACTACTGCGACCATGGCCGATCGCCTGGTGAGTGCGGAGCGCGCGTCTGATGACGGCGCTGCTGGCAGCGATCGCCTCGCGCGCGCCTTGTCGTGCTCAGGGCAGCTGCGCCTTGCGGTCGCGATCCGCGAGCGGGCTGGCCCCGAGTTCTGGGATGAGAACGGGGACTGGCGACGCTCCGCAGTTGTGCACCTGGGCCTTGACGATCCGCCTCCCGATGTGTATCGCCTCGAAAACGCGGTGTCTGTAGTAGTTAAGGCGGCAGAGGAGCTCCATGAGGCCGCGGACCTGAGGTCAGGCGACGCCCGTGGCGGGTCGCTGATCATGGTCGCCCAGGCCCTCAACTGGCTTTCATTCTCGTCCAGGGCGTCTTCGGAGGATGTGGTAGGCGCCGCTGGCGAAGCCCTGAGACTGCTGGATCCGGCTGGCCCGAAGGCGGCGCTGATCGACTCGGCGAAGCTTCTTCTTGCCAGTCACGGGGTCTCATCCGCCTCTCCTGACACCGACGCGCCATTTGCTGATCTCGCGGCCAGGCTAGGCTTGCGGCCAGCGGTCGAGATGCTGCTGGCTCGCCTATCGCGCGCATTTCGTGAGCGTGACCTGGCCGGGGCCCGAACTGCTGCCTTGCGATGCTGGACGGAGATTCCGCCAGATGCGATGGAGGATCGCGACCGGCAAGAGCTACTGGGCCTGAGTGTGCACGCGCTCGACCCGGGAATCGTGCGCTGTGAGCTCTTTGCGGGCGCTGGAGCCGAGAGCGGCGAAGACCTTGACGCCGCTAGTCTCGCTGGCCCCGATCGCGTCGCCGCCTTTACGCATCTCGCCTTCCATACCGACCAGCACGACGTGGCGATCGCTCTGCTGGGCCAGGTGATTGCCGAATCCCGAGCCGTCGGCTGGCCATGGACGGCGGTGCACATGCTCACGCAGGGCGTGGCTTGGATGAAGGAAGCGCTCAGACTGGAGGCCGATCCCGTGGCGGCGGCCAACGCGTGGGGACGCGCCATCGGTCCGGGGCTCGACCTGCACCTGTTTCCGATGGTGGATGGGTCCTTGCGGCCACTTCACTCCCTGGCCCACAAGTCTGTGACCCGCGAGCAGAGCCAGTCGGTGATCCATGCGCTATACGGGCTGACGCCGCTGATCGAAGCGGAGTTTGGGGACTCTGTGCGCGATGTCCTTCACGGTATCGGGCTCAACACGGCGGCACGCCGCGGGAGATTCGATGGGGAGGCGCTAAATGCGCTCCTGGTTCACCGCCAAATGTTCAAGGCGCCGCTTCTTGGCGTTCTGGCTGCCAATCCGGTCCCCGTCGAGATCGATGAGCAGGCGGCAAGGCTGCTGGCGGTCGCCGGAAGCGCCGAAAAGCTCGCACCGCAGCGGGCTGACGCGATCGTTGCCGATGAGGATCCCGTCTATGAGGAGCTTCGACTACTTGCCCATGTGCACTCAGAAGAGCGGCTGCCCGGGCGCTCGGCAGCCGAGCATCTCGTTAACGTGCGGCGCGAGCTGGATGAGTACCTCGCGCACCTGTCGGTGCGTAATGAGACGCGCCAGCTCGCTCTCTTTCCCGGCAACGCCAAACCCTGGTTTCTTGACGCCATCGTCGAGCACCTTGATGACCGCACGATCCTTGTCGATCTCTGGCTCGGCAACGACGAACAGGGCCGTCTCGCTTCCTATACAACCGTCCTGGCACGGACGGTGGCAGGGCTTGTCACCCACTCTCAGACGGAGGTCTTGTCCGCTGGCCAAGATGGCGACGTCGCCCTGCTCACAGATCCGCAGGTGCCCGGGTACACATTGAAGGCATACCCGTGGGCACCTGGAATGGCCCAGCTGCGGGTTGAGCTGCAGATGCAGCCCGACATCCGTCCGGTGAGCAGAGCCGCGCAGCAGCGACTGGAACAACTAGGCCAGGTACTGTTCGGAGGAGTAGCTGACGTGATGCGCGAGCTGTCCGGTCAGGGCTTCCGCCACCTATGCCTATGGCCGCACGGTCCCTTGTGGAACCTGCCGCTGCAGCTTCTCATGCCGACCAAGGGCAGCCCTCTCGCCGATGGCTGGACTGTGACCACCCTGCCCGCCCTGACAATGCTCAGCGATCGCCAGTCGGCCAGCGGCTCCGGACTAGTCATAGCCAGCTCGCCCTCGGGTGGTGAAAACTATGGCCTCCCAGCTGAACTCGATGTCGCCGCCCAGGCGCAGATCATCGCCGCGTCGTTTCCCGGTGCCCGGCTGCTGGCCCCGGCAGAGTCGACGCCGCAGCGCATCATGTCCGAGGCGAGGGGAGCTCGCTACCTCCACCTAGCCGCGCATGGCGCTGACTATCCCGCAGCTCCAGCATTCGCATGTCTTTACTTCACGCCCGAGAGCGGATCTGATGGGCGGCTGTTCGCGCACCAGGTCATCCGCCACGGCCTGCAGGGAATCGAGGTCGTGACCTTGAGCGCCTGCGAGTCCGCGCTGGGACGCGCAGACGTCTCGGATAACCTCCGCGGGCTCGCGTCGTCATTCCTCCAAGCCGGTGCTCGGGCAGTGGTCGCTGCGCTATGGCCAGTTTCCGCCGCAGCGAGCACCGCTTTCTTCACCGCCTTCTACTCCGCGCTAGCGCAGGGCAACACACCACTCGACAGCTTCCGAACCGCGCAGATAGACACGCGAGGACAGTATCCAGGGTTCAAAGACTGGGGCGGATTCACCTTCATCGGCGCCTGGAAGAAAGGAAGCAACGCATGAGCCTCGATCTGTTGGTAACGCGGCCCGAGCTCACCACCTACGCCCTCGCTGCGGAACGGACACTCGGCGGCCCACAGTACGAACTGGAAACCCGCGTCTCTATTGGCACCGCCGAGCCCTACCCGATCACGGCCAATCGCGTGACGGACGATCCGGATCTTGCTGTCACACTGAATCGCTACGACCGCCATAAGTACTACGGCATCTGTCTGGTCTGCAGCTTTCTCGGAGCCGCCCCGGAGGTCGTAGAGCATGCCACGTTCTCAGTGACCCTCTCCTATGCTGACCCGGGGGCGGACGATAAGCCCATCGCTTGGTCGCTGTGGCCCCGTAAGCTCGTCACGAAGCCGGTACACCAGACGAAATCCTTCAAGGGATCGATCGGCATCAAGGTAGGCATCGACCTCCGGCTCGAAGGCGGCCATTCAGAAGAGGCGGACGAAGATCAGTGTTACGTCGTAGCGGCCGGGGAGCGCGAGCCCGACCCAGAATGGCGTTTCCGGCGCACGGCGAAAGTCGCGGCTCTCGACGGAGTGCACGATCTATGGCTGGTGGCCCAGGTTGAGCGGGGCAGAGAGGCAGCCGTCGTGTACGGCGTCAATGCTGTGGTGCGCCGCCCGAAGTTTGGAATCTCCTACACGCGGCTGGATATCCCGGTTCCGAAACGGACTCTGCACCTGAAGTAGTGTCCTAAGGACGCGGATGCTGGCTGGCCTTGGCCGCGCTCTTGCAGGGTCGACGTCTCATCATCAGCAGTGTGCCACGTCCAGCGCCGCGCCGTTCGCATGGGGTCCCGCGGAGCCTGGGTGGTTCGGCTGCCCACCATCCGCAGCCGGTTCGAGGAGATCGCGGCCGCCACCGCAGCGCGAGCAGCGCGAAGCCGACGGGAGCGGGGCGCTCTGGTTTGTTGCCATCAGCGCACACTCGAAATCCCTGTGCTGAGCACCCTAATCGTGGACGGCCACAAGCTGATGGGAGCCATCGCCCTTGCCCATGCCCGGTAGCGGGATTCTTCGAGCCGGACCGGGATGAGAAAGGCAACATCGTCGGCATTGTTGCGATGCGGCGAGCTATATGTGACATACATATAGTAGTTCTCAAGTCGGATCGTCTGCGGCGATTCAGGGAGCATCAGTGCGACAGCGCGGGGCATGGCGCAACGTTAGGCGGGCGGTCCTGCTGCTGATGGCCATTGGCCTGGCCGCGCTGGTTGCTGCATTCATTTACCTTGCATATGCCAGCGGCAGCAATGGCTCGCTTGCCCGGCTAGCGGCATTGGCAGCAATCTGGGCCCTCGCGCTCACCGGGATGTCAACGGCAGTGGCCCTGGTCCGTGCCGCGCGCCGGGCAAGCCCGTCGGTTAGCGCAGTGCCTTCGGCCGTGGAAACGTTCCGGGCGGTCGAGGCAGTGCGACTAACGTCGCTGGCTCTTCGGCGAGGAGAGGCCGAGGGTCACGGGTTGGCTGAGCCGATACGGGTCACGTGGTCGAGGACGCGGCGTCCACTGACAGCAGGTCTTGCCGAGGCCGTGGGCTACCGGCAGCCGGGTAACCAGCGCGCAGGTGGCATGACTAGCGGTGATTTCAGCGCGGTTTTGTCAGCCTACCGCCGACTCGCCAATGGCCGACTGGTCATCCTGGGAGAGGCAGGCGCCGGGAAGAGCGCACTCGCCGTGCAGCTGGCACTCGGTCTTCTCGCCGATACGGGCGGGCGCGACGACCCTGTGGCTGTGCTGCTGCCATTGTCTTCGTGGCAGCCGGGAGACGGCGGGGAGCATCTGAGCGCCTGGATGGCCCAGCGCCTGGCAGAGGACTATCCGTTTCTGCAGAATGCGGATGCTTACGGCGAGGGCGCCGCATTAAGCTTGATCAACTCTGGCCGCATAATGCCGGTACTTGACGGACTCGACGAGTTGCCGCGGAACCTTCGGGTTGCCGCGATCGCTGGCGTTGTTGCCGCTACTGCCGGCCGCCCAGTGGTGGTGACCTGCCGGTCGCGCGATTACGAGGAGGCACTCGAGGCGGGCGGGAGAATTCTTGCGGACGACGTGATCGAACTCCACGACGTCGTGCTATCAGATGCAGCGGACTTCCTGACGCAAGCATCATCTCAAGCCCGCGATCGATGGAGCCCGGTGTTTGCATGCTTGACCGAGAACCCTGCGGCTCCGTTGGCCCTGGCATTCCGGAGCCCTCTAATGCTCAAGCTCGCGAAGGACATTTATGTCGACCCTGCCAACTGCCCGGCTGAGCTGCTCGAGCCAGGTCGGTACCCAGATCGGAATTCAATCGAGCAGCGACTGCTCGACAAGTTCATACCCACCATCTACAACAGCCGAAGCCAGCCGGCGAGTTCCTCGCCAGCTGCAGTGCCGCTTGCCAACTACAGCCCTGAGCTCGCCCGCCGTTGGCTGACCTCTGTTGCGCAGCTGCTGACCACGAACGGGACTGCCGATCTTGCCTGGTGGCGCCTCATCGACGCCGTTCCCCGGACAGCACGGATGGCTCTCTCGACGATAGCGTTCACGGCCTTCTACGCGCCCACGTCGGCCATCGTCATAGGCGTGGCCGCTAGTCTGCGCTACGGCATCTCCACGGGTATCACCGTTGGCTTGGTCGCCGGTGCGTGCGGCGGACTCCCCGCGGGGCTGGGATACGGTCTCGCGGGGGAACTCGTCGGCACCCCCGGCCCGTCGCTATCCGAGCTCCGCTTCCGTCCTCGTTCACCGAATCCGGTGGCGCTGGCAGTAGGCGCATTTGGCTTCGGCATCACTGGTGCGGCGATCGGCGGTTGGATAGCTGCAGCCCTGCTTGCCGTGACGGGCGCGTTGATCATCGTCGTGTGGGACATCATGGAATCGCCCGCAGACGCCGGGCAATTCGTCGACGCCGCGAGCGCCTTTGGTGAGGACATCCAAGTTGTCCGGACCCGCGGGATCGTCTTCTGCCTCGCCGTCGGTGTCGCCGGGCTCTTCCTTCCGAATATCAAGACCGCCATCATCGGCGGCATCGGATTCGGGCTGGCTGGAGGAATCATTAACGGCATGGGCACAAAGGCATGGGGCAGGTTTACGGTGGCGCGTGCATGGCTCGTCGTTACGCGGCAGCTCCCTTTCAGGACAAGGGACTTCCTCGAGGATGCCCGGTCGCGGGGCGCGCTACGTCATGTCGGAGCCCTGTATCAGTTCCGCCATGAAAGACTTCAGGCCTATCTCTCTCATGGCTGCTCAAAATCCGGCAAGCGATAGCAGCCGTCCAGGTATGCGCGGAGGCTAACGGCCCGAAGGCCACCGCTGGCGTCTGGAAGGCATGTGATCCTCATCCGGAGGCAGGCAGCGAGCCCACCGCTGGCGGCACGCTAGGCAGGACATACGCGATGATCTGCGCGGAGGACAGCAGCGAAACCGGGTACATCTACTGCGGCGAAACGGCGATCTGGGCCCGCGAATCTCTGGATTCAGCCGCAGTCTTGCTGCCAGATCCAGCTGGACGATCACGGCTGCCATACACGCAGATTCGCTGGTCCGCATAATAATCGGCCCTGAGCAACGCACTACTTTCGGCAGATCCGTAACCTCCGCGGCGAGACCACCCCCGAGATCCGGCGCCGACAGGCGCTGGGCGCTGGGATCCATCTGAGACTGATGGTAAGTGTGGTAGCTGTGTTGTTAGATCAATACCTGAGATAAGCCGCGCTTAGATTTCGACGCCCTCAGCTATGACCTGGTCAAGCAGGGCCGGACAGCAAGCGCGGGCGGGGGGAGGCAAGCGCCGGCGCCCACGTGACCGCGCATGACGGGCTGGCGGTGTGCTTTGTCACCGGAGAGCCGTCCGGCCTGGCCGTCACGCTGCCGAAGGCGCTGGCCGAGCTGAAGCGCGCCGCCAGGTCTCTGCGCGACCTTGTTGCCCGCGACGGCCGCGTGGCTCGGGGGAACAACCGCGCCCGCGATGGTTGTTGGCTAGTGTTAGGTGTAGTTGAAGTTTCGTGCACGTGTGAGAGCGCCCGCGAAATTCTGACGGCGGGCGCCGAGGGGCATACAGATTCCAGCCCCTAGAAGGCAGGCGGCCGCAGCAACCCGGGAACACGTCCGTGGATCCCGAAGGTCGTACAGTAGGAGAAAAGCAACATGGCTCAGGGCACTGTGAAGTGGTTTAACGCCGACAAGGGCTACGGTTTCATCGCCCCCGACGACGGCACCGCCGACGTCTTCGTTCACCACTCCGCCATCCAGACTGACGGTTTCCGCAGTCTTGCAGAGAACCAGCGGGTCGAGTTCACCGCTGGCCAGGGCGCCAAGGGCCCGCAGGCCGAGCAGGTTACCCCGATCTAACAAGCCGGGCTCACACGGCTCGGAGCAGTGAAGCGCATAGAGCCCGTCATGGTGACGGCTGCTGCCCGTCCTGCTTGACTTGGTGTTAAGTCAGTCGAGCAAGGCGGGCAGTCGGCCGAGGGCTGAGGGCTGAGCAGCTGCGGCTGTCGCCATCTGCGGCCAGCCCAGCTGAGTGCGGCCATCCACAAGTTGCATGCTGACATAGCCCCTGGGTGACGTGTTCAGCAGTGATCATTTCCCGGAACTGCGCGCTGACCGGGTTGTCGCCGTGCCCCCGGCGGGCGGTAGGTACCCGGATCTGGAGCGCCGAGCGGAAGATCCGCGTTGGCTATGGGGCGAGCCGGGGCCCGATGACCTTAACGCCGCGTGGATACGACACTGCCTGTACGACTTAGCCCGAGGGCGGTCGCGCAGTCATCGTTCAGCCAAACGGCGCTCTTTTCGAGGGCGGCGTGCGGTTTCTGGCGCTGTGTCGCGGCATCACGATCGCCAACGTCGAATCCGCCCAGCCACTGGCACCAAGCCGCATCCGCAGCGCGTCCGGAGAAGGCCGCCCCGTCGGCGCCGCGACGGCATCTTATGGCCGGCGCGGGGGTAATCCTCCGGGTGAGGATGGCTGTTAGCCGGCTGCTGCCTGGCCGGCGATTTCCCCAGCGTGGCTGACACAGCAAAACACGCTAACCGGGGATACACCAGATGATCGAGGCGCGAAACGGAAGGAGTAAATTCCCCTGATCCCGAGCTGATCGCGGTTGCTGTAAGGCTCGCCTCTTTCGCCTGTCGCCGGGGCAGGCAAACGCGGGTGGGCGACCGCCCGCAAGCGCACCCAAAGGTGAGCCAAATGGCGCCCGTGGGCGCGGCGGCGCGGCCGGCGATAATCGACTGCATGGCTGTCGGGATCCTGGCAGAGCCGCTGTGCGCGACCTGCGGTGAGGTCGCGGCGCGGGTCGAAGTCGTGCCGCCCGGCCAGCTTCCATCCCGCTGGCGGCGCTGGAGCCGCAAGCACCGCCAGTCCTTCGAGCAGCACCGCGATCCGGCGCAGTGGTACCTGATGTACGCAGGTGTCACCGGCGGTAACGGCTGGGTCGGCGATCCAGTCAGCGCCGACCGCGCGCAGGTCATCATCGAGGCGTTCCGGCGGCCGTACCGCTTCCAGCAGGTGCACACAGCTGGCCTGTACGACGACGCGGGATTCTGCGAGCAATGCGACGCCGCCTACTGCCACCGGCACTGGCATCTCTCCGACACCGGATATGGCCGGTGCCCGCACCAGCACGGCAAGAGTCTGGACCCGAGCCGGCCGGCTGGCTGAGCTAGCACGCGCTGGCCGCTCGCCGGATTCCAGCTGGCCCACCGTGCCGCCGTCGTGCCCTATTTCTGGCAGACGGTCAAGCTGGACGGCGGCCCGTTCATCGTGGACAACTCGGAAACCAACGGCAACAACGGCACCGAGTACTTCAACGGCTCTGCGCAGTGCTACACCAGCACGGGCCTCTAGCCATTCGACGAGTTGGCATGCCCGGCGGCCCCGCACTCTGGCCGAAAGTCCGGCGGAGGAATGGGAAGCCTGAGCGACGAGGTACGTCGCCCGACTTCCTCGAGCTCTGCGCGGCGGCGCAGGCGCCACCGCGACCTTGCCAGCCAACGATCACGACTGCCTTGCGTACGAATTCGTTGCGCCGCATAATCGTGCCTGCGTAGACGCACTACCTTCGGCAGATCCGTAACTTCCGCGGCAGACCACCCTCTTGATCCGGCGCCGGCAGACCATGGGTGCCGGAATCCATCTGGGACTGGTGATAAGTGTGGTAGCTGTGTTGTCAGATCGATAGCGGGATTAAGCCACTCTTAGATGTCGGATGAACGGGCGTCCGTGCGGATCCCAGCGCAGCGGCGTCATCCGCTGCCGCCATGCACAAAGTCGATCAGCTGAGCAGCTGCTCCCCCGCCTGGTGATCGTCGTTCATTCTCGCGAACGTTCCGTCTCCTGGCCGGTCTGCTGCGTGCACCTGCTACGGCCGACGACCAAGGCGGCACCCGCTGGCTGGCCCCAGCCCTTGAATGCCAGGCCGTCGTTACCGGAGGTGAGCAGCCGCCCGGCGCTGCCGCCTCTCCAGGCTGGGCCTAACGCCGATTCGGCACCCAGCACCCGCCATCTGGCTCACTGATCAGCCCGGCATTATGGCGCCCATCGAGCGCGGCGAACACGCTCAAGCATGAATGTCTCATCCGGCCATGCGCGCGAAAAGCAGTTAACGTGAATCCTCGCGACCTTTGAATGGCCACCGGGCAGCGGCTACCGTGGCAGCGCAGAAGCGGAGCTTTCTAGGCAGTTCCGAACCGGCGAAGGAGTGCCGCCATGAGCCATGCCGTTAATGAGCGGGCGAAGCTGACGGGGTCGCTCCTAGGGCCACGTTCTTTCCTTCTCGCCACCCTCGCGACTCTCGGGCTGTCGTTGGCGGGGTGTAGCTCCTCCTCGCCGAGCACCTCGGCCACCACGACAACGAGCAGCTCGGCCACCACGACAACGAGCACCTCTGCCGCTACGTTGGCGACGGCACCGGTCGGCGTTAATCCCCAGTGGGACGATCTGGACCCGATCACAGACACCATCTACGTGGCCAACGGCGGGACCGGCGCAGCCACTGGGAACACGGTTTCGGTGATCAACGGGCGCACTTGCCGGGTCGGAGACCTCGCCAGGTGTGCGCGCCGCTCCCCATCAGTTACTGTCGGCGGTGCGCCCTCGGCGCTGGCGGTCGACCCCACCACTGACACGGTCTACGTAACCAACGGCAACAACACCGTTGCGGTGATCGACGGGGCCACCTGCAACGCCGAAGTCGGCTCCGGTTGCGGGCAGCGGCCTCCTGAGGTCACGGTCGGTAGCGGTCCAAGCTCGGTGGCGATCGACCCGGCCAACCACACCGCCTATGTGACCAACGCCGGGGGGAACGACGTGTCGATGATCAACACCCTGAGATGCGGGGCCTCCGACCTGGTCGGGTGCGGCGCTCTGCGACCGCCAGCTGTCGCCGTTGGCGTCGGGCCGGCCGACGTCGCCGTGGACGAGTTGACCCACACTGTGTATGTCACTAACGACGATGAGAACGGCCCCAACGATGGCACGACGATGTCAGTGTTCGACGCATCGACCTGTAACGCCACCACGCAGAGCGGCTGCTCTCATCAAGGACTGGTAAAGGTGGGAACAGGGCCGCTCGCGGTTACGGTCGACGAGAGCACCAACACCATCTTCACAGCCAACCACAGCGCCAACTTGCCCGGTGGTGCTCCGTCGAGCGAGGGGACCGTGTCGGTCATCAATGGTGGTAGGTGTGACGCAGTCGACCTTTCCGGTTGCCGTACACAGACGCCCGGCACGGTGCCGGTTGGATGGGGCCCAGACGCGGAGGTGCTGGACGGGCCCGCGCACACGCTCTACGTCTCGAACGTTCACGGTGATAACAAGTTCGGCGCCGGCGGCCAGCTCGCCGGCACTTTGTCGGTTATCGACGCAGGCGCCTGCAATAGCGCTCACATCGTGGCATGTGGCCGAGCGGTGGTCGCTACCGTGCAAACCGGTGAGTACCCGGACGGACTGGCGGTCGACCCGCTAACCCACAGCCTGTACGTACCTAACGATGGAGACAACGACGTCTCGGTGATCGATGCCGCCGAGTGCGACGCCACCGACACGACCGGCTGCCAGGCACCAAGCGGGTAGTGGCTTGGGATTCATGATCGACAAGTCTCGGCTTCTTCCGCTCCATGGTCTCCATGATGGGCATCCTCTCCAGGGCAGCAACCCTGATGGTGGATGTCCGTCAAACCGGGGGAGGCCCACTTCAAGCCAACCTGTCCGTCAAACCGGATCAAGCCCAAAGCAACGTCCGCCTGCATAACGCGCGTTAGATTGTTGTTATGAGGCTAGGCGTGCGTGTCGGCCCGGTGTGGGCTTCGACAGGGGGCCGCAGACGCCGTACCAGCAGCGCTGCGACCGTGAAAGGTCTGCTGGTGCTCGCGGTACTGGCAGCGATGGCGGACATGATCGCGTCCGGTTGGCTGTGGTCCGTGCTCGGCACCAGCGACGCTTCTGTGCCCGCCTGCGACGCCCATGCGACTGTTACTGCCTGATAACGGCATCCGACGGCGTGCGGTGTTGCCTCGCTTGACTCTCGGGTAACAGGAGACTTCAAGGTCGGGGCATGGTGATGCACCCGGAAATAAGCATGACGTGCGAGCGTGAGCGACGGAGAGAGATGCTCGCCGCGGCAGATCGGCACCGGCTGGCCAGCCTGGTCTACCGCGAGGCTCGGGCCACGAGGCGCGCGCGTCGGATAGCGAGTCATGATCCCGCCACGCGTCGACGTCGGCGGCTGAGAAAGATGCTGCTCAGAAGGGTGTAGCTATGGCGGGTCGGGTAGCGATCGGCGACTTCTCGCGGATGACACATCTGAGCGTACCGGCGTTGCGGCACTACCACGAGGTTGGCCTGCTGCGCCCTGCGCAGATCGATCCGGATTCGGGCTACCGGTTCTATACCCCTGAGCAAGTCCAGATCGCCCAGGTCATCCGCCGGTTCCGAGACCTCGCCATGCCGCTGGACGAGATCAGGGCAGTACTCGAAGCACCGGATCTGGCCACCCGCGATCAGGTCATTGGCTCGCATATTCGGCGGATGGAATCGCAGCTTGCGGCTACCCAGTCCGTCCTGGCCTCCCTCCGCTCCCTGCTGGAACGAACACCGACGCCGATCACGGTCTCCCATCGTCTGGTGAGCGCCACCCGCGCTGTGGCTATCTCCGGCAAGGTGTCCCTTTCGAGCCTTGACGTCTGGCTCAGCGCTGCGCAACGGAAGATCGATGCAATCCTTGCAGCTGCGGACACGCCACCGGCGGGCCCGCGAGCGGCGCTGTACTCCGCGGACTTCTTCCAGCTCGACCTCGGTGAGGTCACGGCACACGTGTCCGTCCTGGATGAGGTGCCGAGCTCTAGCCGAACAGCTATGGTCGACATCCCGTCCGGCGAACTAGCGATCGCTGTCCACCGAGGCTGGCTTGCCGATCTGGATCAGACCTACGGCGCGCTCGGTACGTACGTGGCCGAGCGCGAGATCGGGATGGACGGACCAATCCGCGAGCACTACCTGGTCGGCGAGCTCGACACCGACGACGAGAGCAACTATGTGACAGAGGTCTGCTGGCCGGTGGTTCAGACGACCCCTTCTTCATCGCCTGGAACCAGCTGACGCCGGGTCCCGCGGGCTGGCGCGGCGCTCGGCCCGTGCAGGATCGGCAAGCGGGTGGTAGTGCCTGCTGCTAGGAAGGATCCGTCCTGCGGGGCGACTGGGCCGGCGCGTCAGGCCGACCCGCGAATGGCGCTCGACCGGAAGACGGACACGACCATCGGAAGCGCCCAAATTTAGGACGCCAGGTATCAAAGGTTCTAGGCTGTCTCTCTCATTAGCCACATCGATCTCGCTCATTGAGAACAAAGGTCGCGCGTCGTGCGGAACGCGCAGGAAGGTTGACGAGCATGGCTGGGGCCCCGACCATCACCTCAACACGTATCGATGGTCCACCCGCCGCGGGTCCGCCTGATAGGTACGATGTCTTGATCTTGGACGCGGGCAGCCGTCAGAGCCTGGCTGCAGCGCGCAGCCTCGGCCGAGCAGGGTTGCGCGTGGCGCTAGGCGAGTGTTTTGCGGAATGTGACCCGAATCTCCCGGCCATGGCATTCCGCTCTCGTTACTCCGCCCGGAACCTGGTGCTGCCCAGCTTCAAAATCGACCCCGGCGCATTTTCCGGAGCGATCCTCGATTTCGTCCGTCATAACCCAACGCGCGTCGTCCTTCCGACCAGCGATGGCGCTATCGCCACGTTGATCCCCTGGCGGGCCGAACTGGCCGAGTTGGGCTGCTCTCTCGCGCTGGCGCCCGATCCGATGCTTGAGATTGCTAACAACAAGGATCGGACTCTGAAGATCGCGCTTGAACTGGGGATCGCGTACCCAAAGACGGTTCAGATTGAAACGCCGGACCAGCTGCCTGCGGCACTAGCCGAACTCACGTTCCCGGTGGTGCTCAAGCCCAACAGGTCATATGGCACAGCTGTCCGCCTCGCCTCGGAGGAGGCTATTAACGAGGCTGAAGCCAAGCGCGTGACGCAGGCGTTCTTCGACGCGGGTACCACCGCCCTGGCCCAGCAGTGGGTAGGCGGCCGCCGCGAGGGCGTCACGATGTTCATCGCTGAAGGCGATGTACGCGCCGTATGCGCACACGTCGCGCACCGCACCATTCCGGCTATCGGCGGCGCCTCGGTGATGCGGGAGAGCCTGCCAGTACCTGCCGACATCTACGACTCAGCTGTCCGTCTGGTTAAGGCCATCGGCCTAGAGGGCACATGCGAGGTGGAATTCCGGCGCGACCTCGACAACCGGCCGTTCCTGATGGAGGTCAACGCGAGGCTAGCTGGAACAATCGAGAACGCACTGCGTTCCGGGGTGAACTTCCCGCTGATGCTGTGGCGATGGGCGGCCGGATTGCCAGTCGATCCCGTCGACGGATACAAAACCGGTGTGCGTACCCGCTGGTTGCGCGGTGACATGCGCTGGCTCCGGGACAACCATGGGCGCGCCGGGCGACCGGACAGCGTATCTCGCTCCGGGGCGCTGAGGACCTTCGCTGTGGAGTTCGCCCGGACCGCGCACTACGACACTCTCGATATCCGTGACCTGAAGCCAGCCCTGGCTGAATTGCGGAACACGGCGGCGGCGATCCGACGGTCGGTATAAACACGGACCTGTATCCGCAAAAGGAGCTTAATGTGTCAGCTGACGAGGTCCTGATCATTGGGGCTGGCCCGTTTGGGGTGTCGATCTCCGCCTACCTCAGCGCGCTGGGCATTGGCCATCACATCGTTGGCCGGCCCATGGACACGTGGCGGGCACACATGCCCGTCGGCATGAATCTCAAGTCCGAGCCGTACGCCTCGGCTATCGCCTCGCCAAGCCCTGGCTATGACCTGGCCGCATACTCCGGACAGCACCAGCTCCCGTATGCGGACCGAGTCGGCCCGGTCTCGATCGAGCGCTTCCTCGACTATGGGGACTGGTACACCAAGCAGCTTGCGCCGGACGTGCGTGATCTCACCGTCACGAGCGTCGAGCAGGTCGATCGCGGTTTCCGGGTCGGGTTCGCCGATGGCGACCCGCTCACCGCCAGGCAGGTTGTGGTCGCCACGGGCATCCTCCCGCACGCCGCCATCCCTGATGAGCTGTCGGGTTTGCCCTCAGAGCACGTGTCACATTCGGCCGATCACCACACTCTTGGCCGCTTCCGCGGTCAGCGTGTCGCCGTGGTGGGCGCCGGCCAGTCGGCCCTGGAGACAGCGGCGCTCCTGCATGAGGCTGGGGCGGAGGCCCTGCTGGTCGTAAGGCGCCCCGGGATCATCTGGCTCGACCCCAACCCTGAAACGATTAGCCGGCTCGGGCACGTCAAGCGGCCGGTAACCCAGCTCTGCGAAGGCTGGCACTGCGCGTTCTGGAACTCCCCAGCCGCCTTCCGCCTGTTGCCAGAGAACATGCGCATCACGAAGGCGCGAACCGTGCTCGGACCCGCTGGTGCCTGGTGGCTGAAGAGCCGTGTGGAGGGCAAGCTCGAGGTGCTGTCAGACCATCGCGTCCTGAGTGCCCGGCCAGACGGCAACGGCGTGCACCTCGTCCTGGAGGGCCCGAATCGGTCCACCGTGGATGTGGATCACGTGATCGCCGCAACCGGCTTCCGCATCGACCTCGCCAGGCTGCCCTTCCTCTCCGATGCGGTCAGGGCGAAGGTGGTGACCCTGAACGGGTTCCCGGTGCTGAGCAGGGCCGCGGAATCCACAATTCCCGGCCTGTACTTCGTCGGTGCACCCGCGGCCGTGAGCCTGGGGCCGTCGATGCGATTCATCGCCGGTACCCATAACATCGCCAGCCAGGTAGCCCGGACGGTGGCCAGGAGGCTGCGGGCAGCCGGGAAGGTCTCAGCAGAGGCTGACGCCCCGGACCGGATACCTGCCGAGCGGCTATAGCCCACAGCTAGCTATCGAAGTCGGCCCCCGTGCCGACCGTGGCCCGCAGCACCGTGCCGCTGCCAGCGATGCTGACTCCCGTGTCGCTGGCGGGCAGGTAGGCCGACTGCCCGCGTGACAGCTCAAGCAAGCGGCCGGAGTCATCCCGCAGTTGTGCGTCGCCGGCGATGCAGAGCAGTATCTGCGGCTTGCCGCCTGGGAGGCCAATAGGCTGCTGGCTGAGATTAATGCGGTAGAGCCGGAAATCATCGACCGGAGTCGGGTACGCCTCGCCGGGCTCATCGCATCCGAGCCCGGACCCCACCACGCTGCCGGGCGCAGGGCACAGCACCATCGGCTCGCCCGGCCGGAAATCCAGCACCCGGAGCAGTTCGGGCACGTTGACTCGCTTGCTGGTCAGGCCGGCCCGCAGCACGTTGTCCGAGGAGGCCATCAGCTCGGCGCCGAACCCGCGGAGGTAGCAATGCGGCACGCCGGCGCCAACGAACAGGGCCTCGCCAGCGGCAAGTTCTACATAGTTGAGCAACAGCGCGACCAGCACGCCCGGATCGGCCGGGTAGGCGGCCGCGACCGCTGCGTAAGCCGCGCAGGCAGGTCCCCACACGCCGCCCGCGGCGGCAATGCGCTCACAGCCGTGCCGGACTCCGGCAATCAGGGATGCCTGATCACTATGGCTGGTCAGGACGCTGGTGACGGCGTCGCGCAGGCCGTCAGCAGGATTGACACAGTCCAGACGGTCCGAGATCGCTGCCAGCCCGGGCACTCTCAGCGCGGCGAGCAGCTCGAGGCTATCCGGCACCGGGCGGAATGCGCAGAGCCCGGCGAATCCATCGCGAAGCGCGCAGATCAGCTCAGGCTTGTGATTGTCATCGGTGTAGTCGCGCGGCGCGCCCGGTGCTTGCTCCTGAGCTGCGTACGCACGCTCCGCGTGCTGCATGTCGGGGTGCACCTGCAGCGACAGCGGCCGTCCTGCGGAGATGACCTTGAGCAGGAACGGCAGCCGCGAGCCAAACCGGCTTGCGACCTGTGGCCCGAGTTCGGCCTTCGGACTGGCGGCGATTACGTCCGCCAGGGATCGGCTCTTGCCGTCACGAACCACCCGTGAGGGCGAGTCGGGATGCGCGCCGATCCAGAGCTCGGCGACCGGGCCGCCCTCAGCAGCTATGCCGAGAAACTCGGGAATGTCCGAGGCCGATCCCCAGGCGTAGTCCCGTACCGGGTTGTCGAGGCGTTCCACGGCCGGGCCCTAGCGCCGAGTGCCCATGCGGTGGCTGGCCGCCTGCTCATCACTGTCCGGCAACCGAATCTCCCGTGTTGTCTGCCGCCGACTCGGAACCAAAGGGGGGTGAACGGCAGCATAGTGATCCGGCCTGAACGGCCGTTGGAAGACCTCCTGAGATGGTTCCCAACGGGCCAGCTAGCCCCTGACGCTCCAGGGGCTAGCCCACGCCCTGGACGTGCTGGATCGTGAACTCCCCCGACTGGGCCCGCAGTACCCCGACAACGTCGATCCTGATCTCTTCGAAGAACAGGCCATGGGCCCTCACCCAGGCCACCGCGAGCCGGCGCAGCCGCGCCGCCTTCTGCCGGGTGATTGCCTCAAGCGGGGTTCCGAAGCCCACCCCCGATCTTGTCTTCACCTCGCAGATGACGAGCGTCCTGCCGTCTAGGGCCACGATGTCGATCTCGCCGCAGTCGCAGCGCCAGTTCCGCTCGAGTATCTCCAGCCCGGCCCCGGTCAGGAAGTCGGCCGCGAGCTGCTCTCCCTGCTGTCCGAGCAAGTCCTTCGCCTGCATGAACCCCACCTCCGGCAGCTAGCCTGCCGGGAAGCGGGTGACCTGCCGGGAACGAAGCACAGCATGGTGGATAGATCACGAGAATTGTGAACAGCCCGCGGATCAGCCAGCCGGATTGTCAGAGCCGGATGCTTCAATCCGGCCCGCGTCGCCCGTCATTCAGAAATAGGGTAAATGCGACACCCCGCCCGCCGCCACGGCCTGCAAGCTGCTGCAGGCGAGCTACTTGGGGTCGGGGATCTCGAGGTCACTCTTCGCGAGTTCCTCGACGTTCACGTCCTTGAAGGTGACTACCCGGACGTTCTTGACGAATCTGGCAGGCCGGTACATGTCCCAGACCCAGGCGTCCTGCATCGTGACCTCGAAGAAGACCTCGCCGTTGTCGGCCTGGCGGACGTTGAGCTCAACCTGGTTAGTGAGATAGAACCGGCGCTCAGTCTCTACCACGTGGGTGAACAGGCCGACGACGTCCCGGTACTCGCGGTAGAGCTGCAGCTCCATCTCGGTCTCATACTTCTCGAGATCCTCCGCGCTCATCTTCTCCCCTCCGATCAGGCGCCGCGGGCCATCGCGGCGAAGCCTGCCGTCGGCCAGTCCTGCTCCTCGATGACGTCAACGATAGGGCCATTCTGCCCACTGGCCGGCGGGTAGCACGAGTTCATGTCCTCGGAGTTATCCGGGACAAGCTCAAGGTCGGCCGGCCTGCAGCCACGGACGTTCACGAACGACATCCTGTGCTCTGAGCAGGGGCCATGAGCGGCGAGGGCGCGCATATGGCTGCGAGTCGAGTAGCCCTTGTGGCGGGAGAACCCGTAGTCCGGGAACTTCTTGTCCAGCTCGCACATGATGGCGTCCCTGGTGACCTTCGCCACGATCGATGCGGCAGCGACGCAGGCCGCCACCTGGTCACCCTTCCACATGGCCAGCGAAGGGGCCGGCAGGCCGCGTACGGGAAAGCCGTCGGTCAGCACATAGCCCGGCTTCCCGGACAGGGCAGCCAGTGCCCGCCGCATGCCCGCGACGTTGCAGACGTGCAGGCCGAGCTGGTCGATCTCGGCTGACGGGATCGTGATCACGCTCCAGTCGAGCGCCGCATCCATTATCTGACTATATGCAGCGTTGCGGGCCTTCGCCGTCAGTGCCTTGGAATCGGCCACCTCAGTAAGTTTGCTGATCCGCGCCGGTTTCAGCATCACGGCCGCGATTACCAGCGGGCCGGCGCAGGCGCCCCGGCCGGCCTCATCCACGCCGGCCACCGGCGCGAGCCCAGCCCGGACGAGCACCCGCTCATACCCGCTGAGCCCGCAGTCCCGCCTCGGCGTGTAGGCGACGGACCGCCGCGGCTCCCCGGTCGCGATGCTCATCGCCCGCGCCCACTGCGGCGTGCCCGCAGCCTCCTGATCAGGCCTCGCCGGGCCCGGCGCTGCGCCCAGGTCAGCGGAGCCGCGACAACCAGCCCGGCTGCCAGGGGAAGGTAGGGCGCGCCTGGCGTTATCTTCGCGCCGAGCAGCGCCCGGGCGGCAGGGTCCTGCTGGGCTGCCGCGGCGCCCTGCGCACTGGAGCGGGGCGCATCGATGCCCGGCTGATCGAAGGTCGACGGGATCGGCAGGATCCGCCAGCGGCTTTCCGGCCAGACGATGAGGAATGCCCGGCCGACCACCTTGTTCTCCGGAATCGTGCCGTGTCCGGGGAAACTCATGTGCAGTCGCGAATCGTACGAGATCGCCCTGTTGTCTCCCATGACCCAGAGCCGGCCCTTCGGGACCACGATGTTGAAGCGGTAGGGAAGCGACGGCGCCGCACCCGGATACAGGTAGGACGATTCGTGCAGCGGCACGCCGTTGACCGTGACCAGGTGCTGGGCATTGCAGCACATCACGCGGTCGCCCGGTACGCCGATGACGCGCTTGATGTAATCGGTCTGGCCGATCGGCGTGCCAAACAGGTCTGCGATGGAACGGAACAAGGGTCGCAGGGTGGCGTCGTAGGCGCGTACGAGCGGATCGCTTGCAGGGTGACTGGCCGGAGGATTCGGATTCCAGGACCCGGCCCCGTTGAAGACGATGATGTCTCCGGGCTCGATGCTGCGGAAGTGATAGACCAGCTTGTTCACCAGGACCTTGTCGCCGATCATCAGCGTGTCCTCCATGGAGGACGACGGGATGAAGAACGGCTGGACGACGAAGGACTTGACCACGAGGGCGATGGCGAGGGCAACGACGATCAGGATCGGCAGCTCACGCCACGACGAGCGGGCGGAACGGCGCTTCTTCGCCGGCGCGGCCGCATCCGGCGACTCGGTGTCCGTGGCCGAGCCGGTGCTAGAAGGCTCGCCGGCAGCCGGCTGGGCAGCAAACTGCTCAGCCGAAGCCGAGTGGGCACCAATGCCGTCTCCGGAAACCGCGCCGTGGTACCCAGTCGAACTGCCGTTCTGATCTGGTCCACCGGCCAGGTCCGGGGGCACGGACCCCTCGGTCAGCCGCTCCGGGCCGCTCTGCTCGTCGTTCATCACGCCGAGCCTATCGCCGCCGAAGGGCCGGTGCCCCGGGCGCCAGCCTCGGCTAGGACAGACTCGGCCAAGGCGGTCATGGGCGGCGTCTGCCGCGGCGGAGCAAGGTCCGCCGGCGAAGCCAGGTAAGCGGCACCGCGGCGGCGAAACCCGTGGCCAGGGGCCCGTACGGTGCTGCAGGAAGCACCCTGACCGCCGTCAGGGCGGCCGCCGGTTCCGCCTGGCCAGCCCCAGCGGCAGAGCTGGCGGATTTAGTGATCCCCGGCTGCTCGAACGTGGCGGGAATCGGCAGGATCCGCCACTGGCTCGGCGGCCATACGATCACGAACGCCCGGCCGATGACCTCGTCTTCCGGGACCATGCCGTTGCCCGGGTCGGACCTGTGACCACGCGAGTCATCGGAGATGCTGCGGTGATCGCCCAGCACCCACAGGTATCCCGGCGGCACCGTGACGTTGAAATGTCCGCGGATGTCGTACGGGTGGTCGTTGGACTTGTCGCCCGGGTACAGGTAGGACTGCTCGTGCAAGGCCACGCCGTTGACGGTGATCAGGCCCCCGGCGTTGCAGCAGACGACATGATCGCCCGGCACCCCGATGACCCGCTTGACGTAGTCGGTCTGGCCGATCGGAGTGCCGAAGAGGCCGCCAACCGCATCGAAGGCCTTGCGGAAGGTGTCGTCGTAGCCGCGTGCCAGCAGGCCGGGGCTGGTGCCTGAGGCGGCGGTCGACGCGTTCCAGCTGCCCGCGCCGTCGAAGACGATGATGTCCCCGGCATGAATGGACCGGAAGTGATAGACGAGCTTATTGACCAGGATCTTGTCGTTAATCTGCAGCGTGTCCTGCATGGAACCGGTCGGGATGACGAAGGCCTGGACGACGAAGGTCTTGATCACCACAGCGATGATAAGCGCGACCACGACTAGCAGCGGCAGCTCACGCAGTAGCGACCGGTTCTCGCGTTTCGCGCGACCCCGCTGATACGGCCCTCGCCGTGAGCGCGCGCCTCCGCCCTGTCCCGCCCGGCCCGGTGGCTGATCCGGGCCCGGCGAGGCCTGAGCATACGGGCCCGGCGCGGCTGCCGGGTCCGCGGCATCGCGCGGATCGCCACCCGGCATCATGCGCATTCAAGGCCACCTTTGCAGGGGAAGCGGTCGCGCGTGCCATCTTGCGCTGGCCAGGCATCCGCAAGGCAGCTTCGGCAAGACCGACCTAGCCCGGCTGGCAGTGCGTGACGGTCACCCGGGCGGCGGACACTTACTTGGCGGGAGTGACCTCGCGCCGCTCACGGATCCGGGCAGCCTTGCCCCGCAGCGAGCGCAGGTAGTAGAGCTTCGCGCGCCGGACCCGGCCGCGGGTGACAATCTCGATCTTGTCGATAGCCGGCGTGTGCACCGGGAAGGTCCGCTCGACGCCGACCCCGTAGCTGATCTTGCGGACGGTGAACGTCTCGCGCGCGCTGCCGCCCTGCCGGCGGATCACCACGCCCTGGAAGACCTGGATCCGCGACCGGTTGCCTTCCGTGACCTTGACGTGCACCTTCAGGGTGTCGCCCGGGCGGAAGTCCGGGATATCGGAACGGATCTGAGCCTGCTCAAGCTCGGCAATCGCGGTGTGCATCGCTGCGGTTTCCTCAATAGTCATCAGCGCACGCCTGCGAACGCGCTGGATCGGTCTGTCTGCGCCAGGCGGTGCCCGGCAGCCCCCGGTGACGGGTACGCCAGCGCGGGGCAGTGTTCTTTAGTGTGCCACATCTTCGCCGGTAACCGGAAAGCCAGCCTCGCCAAGCACGGCCCGATCCTCTTCAGACGGTTCCTCCGCGAGCAGCCGGGCGGCCAGGTCGGGCCGGTTGTGCGCGGTACGGCGGAGCGCGCTGTCCCGGCGCCACCTGGCGATCGCCCGGTGATCACCCGAGAGCAGCACGGCTGGCACCTCCAGGTCGCGCCAGACCCGCGGCCTGGTGTAGACCGGTCCCTCGACCAGGCCCGCCATCGGGCCGCCGGACGAGCCGCCGTCGAAGCCGAACGAATCGTCGGCCGCCGACTCGGCATTGCCCAGGACACCCGGCAGCAGCCGGCCGATCGCCTCGATCATGACGAGCACGGCGGGCTCGCCCCCGGCCAGCACGTAGTCCCCGATGCTGACCTCCTCGACCCGCATCCTGGACCTGGCGTCGGCGGCGACGCGCCCGTCAATGCCCTCGTACCGCCCGCAGGCGAAGATCAGCCAGGGCTCGGCCGCGTACCGGGCCGCCTGCCGCTGCGTGAACGGCACTCCGGCGGGCGTGGGGATCACGAGCAGCGGATCGGCGCCGGGCCCGGCGTCCATGCTCGCAACTGCGTCCAGGGCCTCTCCCCAGGGCTCGGGCTTCATGACCATGCCCGGCCCGCCGCCGAATGGCGAGTCGTCCACGGTGCGATGCACGTCATGCGTCCAGCTGCGCAGGTCGTGCACGCGAAAGCTGATGTCGCCCCGGCCGGCCGCCTTGCCGATCAGCGAGACGCTCAGGGGCCCGAAGTACTCCGGGAAGATCGTGATGATGTCGATCCGCATGCCCGCCCCTACACAGCCTCGTGCGGGTCGAGCAGGCCGGGCGGCGGGTCAATCCGCACGAGGCCAGCGGCAACGTCCACATCAGGGACTATGGCCGTAACGAAGGGAACCATGATCTCGGTCCCCGCACGCTCGCCGCGGCCGGCCACGACGAGCAGGTCCTGGCCATGGTGCAGGACATCTGTGACCTCGCCGACCTGCTCGCCACCGACCGTGAGGACTGCCAGCCCGATCAGCTGATGATCGCGGAATTCATCGGGGTCAGCGACGTCTTCCAGCTCGGCGGAATCAACGACCAGCAGCACACCGCGGAGCTGCTCGGCATCGTTCCGGTCATTGAGACCGTCGAATTTGACGAGCAGCCGGCCCAGGTGCCAGCGGGTGCTGGCAATGGTCAGCGGGCCGGCCGCCGCCGGCTCCGTCGCGAGGACGGCACCGGCGGCCAGCCGCAACCCGGGATCGTCGGTGCGAACCTCGACCGCCAGCTCACCGTTGACTCCGTGCGGCCTGGAGATCCGGCCGACTACCAGCTGCATAGCGGCTAGCGGACCTCGTCGGCGTCCAGCAGGTCGACGCGAACGTAGCTATTGCCCGCGAGCGAGCCGATCACCGTGCGCAGGGCCCTGGCCGTGCGACCGCCGCGGCCGATGACCTTACCCAGGTCATCGGGGTGAACGCGCACCTCAAGCACGCGCCCGCGGCGAAGGCCGCGGCTGCCCACCTGGACGTCGTCGGGGTGCTCGACTATGCCCTTGACCAGATGCTCCAGGGCTTCCTCGAGCATGTCAGGCTCCGCTGCCTTCCGCCTCGTCGGCAGGCACGCTGTCGGCCGCCACTTCCGCTTCAGCCTCGGCCTTGGCCCTGGCGGTCGCGGTGGCGTCGGCGGCCGCCGTCTCGGCAGCCTCGCTCTCCGCAGCCGCACTCTCAGCAGGGGCAGCTTCGGCCGACTCAGCAGCGGCCTTCTTCTCCTTGGCCGGTGCCTTCGCGGCCTTCTCCGCCTTGGCCCCGGCCTTGGCCTCCGCCGGCTTAGCGTCGGCCGCCTTGGCGTCGGCCGCCTTGGCCTCGGTGCCCTTGCCCTTCGGCTTGGCCTTGGTGCCGCTCTCCGCCAGCGACTCCGCTGTCGCCGCCGCGAACGTGGCCTTCTTGTCGGCCTTCGGCTCGGCAGTCCGCAGGGTGCCCTCCGCGCCCGGCAGGCTCTTGAACTTCTGCCAGTCGCCTGTGATCTCCAGGAGCTTCCGGACCGGGTCGGTCGGCTGGGCGCCGACGGACAGCCAGTGCTGGGCGCGCTCGGAGTCAACCTCGATGAAGGACGGCTCGGCCTTCGGGTGGTACTTGCCGATCTCCTCGATCGCGCGGCCATCCCGCTTGGTGCGGGAGTCGGCGATGATGATCCGGTAATACGGCGCGCGGATCTTGCCCATGCGCTTCAGCTTGATCTTGACAGCCACGGCTGTGGTCTTCTCCCAGCGAATTGGTGTCGGGCAGGTCGCTGTCCGGGTGAGGACCGGATGCACACTGCCCAGATGGTGCCGGCTCAGCGAGTTAGAGAGGGCCTCGCGCGACCGAGCATAGCGTTGACATTCTGCCAGATGCGGAGCGCCGGAGCGTAATCACGAGGGTGCCAAGCCGCAGGCGCGCCCAGGTCATGCCCGACTTCGGCTATTTGCCGCGCTTATCCGGGCGGGGTCGGAAGCCGGCAGGCAGATTCGGCTGCTGACCACCGGGACCGCCCGGCAGCCGGAACGACCCGTTGCCGCCAAGGCCGGGCAGCGAGCCGAGCCCGGGCAGCGCCGCCGGCCCCGCGCCGCCGCTGGCGCCACTGCCACCCGCGCCGCTGGCCGCAGGGTCGAGGCCAGCCAGCTGCTCCAGGGCCTGCTTGGCGCCCTGCGGAGCTGGCCGCCCGGCGCCCACTGGCCGCCCGCCGCCCTTGCCCTTCTTCTTCGCCTTGCCCCTGGACTTGCTCTGCCGCCGCATTCCCCCCATGCCGGGCATGCTGCCCATCATCTGGCGCATCATCTTCTGGCCCTCTTGGAACCGGATAATGAGCTGATTGACCTCCCCGACCGTGACACCCGAGCCGGCCGCGATCCTGGCCCGGCGCGATCCGTTGATGATCTTCGGAGTACGCCGCTCCTCGACGGTCATCGAGTTCACGATCGCCGCCGCCCGGTCCAGGTCCTTGTCGTTGACCTGGCTGAGCAGCTCCCGGTTCTGCGCGGCGCCGGGCAGCATCCCCAGGAGGTTGTTGATCGGGCCGAGCTTGCGGACCATCTGGAGCTGCTCGACGAAGTCCTCCAGCGTGAAGCCCTCGCCGGAGGTCAGCTTGCCGGCCATGGCCGCGGCCTGGTCCTGATCGAACGTCCGCTCTGCCTGCTCGATCAGGGTCAGGACGTCGCCGAGGTCCAGGATGCGCGAGGCCATCCGGTCCGGGTGGAAGACGTCGAAGTCCTCCAGTTTCTCGCCCGTCGAGGCGAACATCACCGGCCTGCCGGTCAGCTGGGCGATCGACAGCGCGGCGCCGCCACGCGCGTCACCGTCCAGCTTGGTCAGCACCACGCCGTCGTACCCGACGCCGTCCAGGAAGGCCTGGGCCGTCTGAACGGCATCCTGGCCGATCATCGCGTCGACGACGAAGAGGATTTCGTCCGGGTCGACCGCGTCCCTGATGTCGGCTGCCTGCTGCATCATCTCCTCGTCGATGCCCAGCCGACCGGCCGTGTCGATGATCACGACGTTGTAGAGCTTGTGCTGCGCCTCGGCGATGCCGAGGTTGGCCGCACGCACCGGATCGCCGATCCCGCTACCAGGGAACGGGGCAAAGACGGGCACTCCAGCCCGCTCGCCGAGCACTTGCAGCTGCTGAACCGCGTTCGCGCGCTGCAGGTCAGCGGCGACGAGCAGCGGTGTGTTGTTCTGCGACTTCAGCCACCGCGCGAGCTTTGCCGCCAGCGTGGTCTTACCGGAGCCCTGCAGGCCGGCCAGCATGATCACGGTCGGCGGAACCTTGGCGAACCTGAGGCGCCGAGCTTCGCCGCCGAGGATGGCGATCAGTTCCTCGTTGACGATCTTGATGATCTGCTGCGCCGGGTTCAGCGCCTCAGAGACCTCGGCGCCGCCAGCTCGTTCCCGGACCCTGCCCATGAACTCCCGGACCACCGGGAGCGCGACATCCGCCTCAAGCAGTGCGATCCGGATCTCACGGCAGGTGGCGTCGATGTCGGCCGGGGACAGCCGACCGCGCCCTCGCAGGGACGAAAAGACCTGATTAAGCCGATCGGAAAGTGTCTCGAACACGTAGAGCTGCCGTCCTCCCAGATGACCCGCTTGCTAGTCCAAGGTTATCGGGTAGCGGCCGCGCAGCCCGCAGGCCGACGTGGCCAGGCACCATCCCAGGCCACCGCGGTGGCTAAAAGCATCTTGTTTGCGCTCAGGACCACACGTAACGTTTTAGATGTTGAGATTTTCGGACAAGCTGCCACACGGAGGTATTGGTGCGGGCGGCACGGCGGCATCACTCCTTATTCTCTCGCGGGCAGTTATCCGGCCGCCTGGATCTGTTAGCCAGGGCCGAAGGATTCCTCGCGCTGTTCTACGCGGAGAATCCCGAGGCCGGATCACTGAGAGAACGGATGCGGCAGGTACGGCGGGATATCAGAGCCGAAGGGACCTACCGGCATTCCGAGGCGGAGCTGACGTTCGCGGCCAGGGTGGCCTGGCGTAACAGCTCACGCTGCATCGGCCGGCTGTACTGGCGGAGCCTGCGGGTACGCGATCGCCGTCAGGTTAGCTCGGCCGCCGAGGTCGCTGCCGAGTGCTTCGCCCACCTGCGGGCGGCGACCAACGGCGGCCGGGTCAGGCCGCTGATCACCGTCTTCTCCCCCGATCAGCCGGGCCAGCCAGGGCCGCGAATCCTGAGTCCGCAGCTGGTCACGTATGCCGGCTACGCCGACGGCGACGGACCGCCGGTCGGCGATCCGGCACAGGTCTGGATCACCGAGTTAGCCAGTCAGCTTGGCTGGCGCAGCAGGCGGCCGCGCAGCCGGTTCGACCTGTTACCCCTGATCGTCCAGGCGGCCGGAGCACCCCCGAGCTGGCACGAGGTGCCCTCCGACGCGGTGCTCGAGGTGCCGCTGGTGCACCCGGACTTCGACTGGTTCTCTGGTCTCGGGCTGCGCTGGTACGCGGTGCCGGTGATCAGCGACATGCAGCTGTTGGCCGGCGGCATCTGCTACCCGGCTGCCCCGTTCAACGGCTGGTACATGGGCACCGAGATCGGCTCACGCGACCTTGGCGACGCGGCGCGCTACAACCAGCTGCCGGAGATCGCGGCCCGGTTGGGCCTGAACATCACCGACAACCGGACGCTGTGGAAGGACCGGGCGGTGACTGAGCTGAACCTCGCCGTGCTGCATTCGTTCGGCGCAGCTGGCGTGACCATCACTGACCATCACACCGAGTCGGTCCGCTTCCTCAAGCACCTCGAGCTGGAGGAACGGAGCGGCCGGGCGTGCCCGGCTGACTGGACCTGGATCGTGCCGCCGACGGCGTCGTCCACGACGCCGGTGTTTCACCGGTACTACACCGACTTCGATGAGTCTCCCGGCTTCCGCCGCCGGCCGGCCGGCCGCTAGTCGCCCAGGACCGCGTCGACGAAGACCTCGGGATCGAAGAACGCCAGGTCGTCCGGGCCTTCGCCGAGGCCGACGAGCTTGACGGGAACGCCGAGCTCGCGCTGCACCTGGATCACGATGCCGCCCTTGGCCGTCCCGTCGAGCTTGGTCAGGATGATCCCCGTGATGTCGACGACCTCGGCGAACACTCGTGCCTGGCGCAGCCCGTTCTGGCCCGTTGTCGCATCCAGCACAAGCAGGACCTCGTCGACGGTGCCATGCTTCTCGATCACGCGCTTGATCTTGCCGAGCTCGTCCATCAGCCCGGTCTTGGTGTGCAGCCGCCCCGCCGTATCGACGATCACGCTGTCCACGCCCTGCTGGATGCCGACGTTCACGGCTTCGAAGGCCACGCTGGCCGGATCGGCGCCTTCCCGGTCCGACCTCACCACCGCGGCTCCGACCCGGTCTCCCCACGTCTGCAGCTGGTCGACAGCGGCAGCGCGGAATGTGTCAGCTGCCCCCAGCACGACCGTCTTGTCATCGCCGACGAGCAGCCTGGCGAGCTTGCCGCAGGTGGTGGTCTTGCCGGTGCCGTTGACGCCGACGACCAGGACGACAGACGGCCGGTCACCGTGCCTGGCCACATGCAGCGTGCGGTCCATATCCGGGTTGATCATTCTGATCAGGTCGGACCGAAGCAGGTTCCGGACCGTCACCGCGTCGCTCGTGCCCGCGACCTTGACTTCGGTCTTGAGCTCCTCGACCAGCTCGCGGGCCGGGCCGACACCCATGTCCGCGGTGATGAGCGTGTCCTCGATCTCCTCCCAGGCCTGGTCGTCAAGCTTGCCGGACGAGATGAAGTTGAGCAGCACCGAGCCGATCGCCGTGTGCGATCGGGCGAGCCTGCTGCGCAACCGGGCTAGCCGCCTGGCCGACGGTGGCGGCTTCTCGACGACACGCTCGGGAACGAGCTCGACCTCGGGCGCCGGGGCGACGGGGCCGGGCGGCGCGCTGGGCTCTGGCGGCGCGATCGTGCCCACGCCGGCCTGACCCGGGTCGTCGCGCTCGAGCGTGCCAGCTCCGCCGCCCCGCGGTTGCCCGCCCGGCGGGACTGACCGGCGGCGAGACCGGACGTAGGGAACTAGGCCGGCAGCACCGCCGCCGACTACGACGACGATGGCGGCAATGATGAGATCGTGAACCATGGCGCCACCAGTCTGACAGACAGCAGGTGCTGTGCACGGTGAGGGAAGGCCTATGACACGACTGCGCATCCGGGTCGCCTGCGTGACCTGCGCAAGCATGTTCTTCGCGCTGGCAGGGCTCGGAGATTCCGCCTGCTCGGGCACGGCGCCGAGTCAGCCGCAAGCCGCAGCCCCGGCTCCGAGCCGGCCGGCGGCGTCAGGCCATGCATTCTCAGCGCCGCCTCGTACCACGCCGGCTCAGCAATTCTGCGCAGGCCAATGCGCCCGCCCTTCCAGTTGCTGGTGGCATTCCGGCGGGGACCTCAGCGGCCGCGGCACCGGTCGGGCGGCGTTACCGGGGCAGGGTGGCCAGATTGACCGGAGGCCTGCCGAGCTAGACGGTTTCGCGTTCCCGCAGACGCTGGCTGATGACGGTAGACACGCCGTCGCCGCGCATGCTGATCCCGTACAGCGTGTCGGCCACCTCCATGGACCGCTTCTGGTGCGTCACGATGATCAGCTGCGAGGTGTCCCGGAGCTCGGACAGGATCTCCAGCAGTCGCTGCAGGTTGGTGTCATCGAGCGCCGCTTCGACCTCATCGAGCACGTAGAAGGGTGACGGCCGCGCCCTGAAGATCGCGATCAGGAACGCGATGGCCGTGAGCGAGCGCTCCCCGCCCGACAGCAGCGACAGCCGCTTAACCTTCTTGCCCGGCGGCCTGGCCTCGATGTCGATGCCGGTCGCCAGCATGTCGTCGGGGTCGGTGAGTATCAGCCTGCCATCACCGCCGGGGAACAGCCTTCCGATGATCGACTCGAACTCTGCAGCGGTGTCGGCATATGCGGAGGCGAAGACCTGCTGAACCCGCTCGTCCACTTCCCTGATCACGGTGAGCAGGTCCCTGCGAGTTTTCTTCAGGTCCTCCAGCTGGGCCACCAGGAACGCATGCCGCTCCTCCAGCGCGGCGAACTCCTCCAGCGCTAGCGGGTTGACCTTGCCGAGCTGGTCAAGCTGGCGCTGCGCCTGCTGCGCGCGCCGCTCCTGCGCCTCCCGGTCATAGGCGACCGCGAGCTGCCCGTCGCCTGCACCGGGGACCATGACATCCGGGCCGTACTCGGCCACGAGCACCTCGGCCTCGATGCCGAACTCCTCCAGCGCCCGCGTGGCGATCTGCTCGAGCTGTAGTTGCCGGGTGGCCCGGGCGATCTGGGCGCCGTGGGCGTTGTCGACCACCTTCTCAAGCTCATCCGAGGCAAGCCTCATTCGGGCGCGAACCTCCTTCAGCTCGCCGTCCCGGCCCTTGTGCGCTTCCTCCGCCTGCTGGCGGTCGGCGTCGGCAGCTGCCGCCGACTGCTCGATCCTGGCCAACGCAATCCTGGCGCCTGCGGCGACCGCGCTCGCCACCAGCGCACCGGCCGCGCGCCGCTCGGCCCTGGCCAGCGCACGGGCCGCAGCCTGGCGTTCGCCTACCGCCGCCGCGGCAAGGGCGTCGGCCCGGCCGGAGATCGCCCGCTGCCGCTCCTCGACGGTGCGCACCTCGAGCCTGGCTTCCATCTCGGCACCGCGTGCCGCGACTGCCTGGTCGGCAAGCTGCTGGCGGCTGGCCGGCTCCGCGTCCGGCTCGTCAGCTACTTGTCCGCTGGCTTCGTCCTGATGCTGTTCTGCCAGCCGGGCCTCCGCCTCAGCAGCCTGGGCCAGGCTCTGCTGGCCGGACTGCTCTGCTGCCGCGATCGCTGCCGCGAGCCGGCCGACCTCGTCCCTGGCCGCTCTGGCCCGCCCGGCCAGCGAGCCGAGCTTGCCCGACGTCTCCGCCGCGGCGGCATCGGCCTGCTGCAGCCCGGCGGCCGCCTCGGCAAGAACGTGCCGTGCGTGTTCCTCGTCCTCCAGCGCAGCCGCCAGCTGGCGCTCGGCCCGCAGGCATTCAGCATCGGCCTCTCCCAGCATGGCCGCGGCCTGGCCGGCGGCCGTGCGCAGGCTCAGCAGGCTCTGCTCGCCCGCCGACCCGCCACGTGCCCAGTGCGCACCGAGCACGTCACCATCGGTGGTGACCACGCGCAGCCGCGGGTCAGTCCGCACGATCCGCAGGCCGTCGGCCAGGCTGGTGACGACCACGACGTTGCCAAGCAGCTCTGCGACCGCACCGCTCAGTTCGGCCGGCGCGGTGACCAGATCGACAGCGCGGGAAACGTGGCCGGCGCCGCTCTCGGCCGCCAGCCTGTTGATGTCTTCTGACGCCACTACCGTCGCGGGCTCCGGACCGGACGCGATCACCAGCCCGGCCCGGCCCTCGTCCCGGCTGCGCAGCGCGGCCATGATGTCCGCCGCGGCGTCGAGGCCGTCGACAACGACCGCGCCCGCCGCTCCTCCGAGCGCGGCCGCGACGGCTTCCTGGGCGCCATCCGACACGGTCAGCAGCTGCGCCAGGGGCCCGAGCACCCCGCTGAAGCTCCCGTTCCCGGCAAGCAGCACGCTGGCCGCGTCGGCCCCGCTTGTCACCGCCTCGGTCAGCGCCTCCGCCCTGGCCCGCAGGCCCGCCCGCTGATCGCTCGCGGCGTGCTCGGCCGCACGCAGCCGGCCGACGGCTGCCGACGCGGCCGTGAGCACCTCAGCCGCGCGGTCATGATCGCCCGCCAGGTCGGCTCTGCCCTGCTCCCTGCCGGACACCAGATCCTGCAGCGCGGCGTACTCGACCTGCGCCTGCTCGGCCCTGGCCCGTGCTTGTGCTTGCGCCTCGGCGAGCCGCCCGGCCTCTTCCTGCGCCGCGGCCGCCCGGCTGGCTGCCGCCTCCGCCTGACTGCGCAGCCGGGCAAGCCGGTCGGCCCGCTGGGCCGCGGCCTTGGCATCGGCCGCCAGCCGTCGCTCGTTCTCGGCTAGCGCGTTCTCGGCCCTGGTCCGGCCGCCGATCGCGGTCGTCAGCTGCTGCCGGGCGGCGGCCAGCCGCGCGGCCAGCTCGCGCTCCTGGGTTCGCAGCTCGGCAGCCTCGGCCTCCAGCTCATGCGGATCACGCCCGGCCCGCTGCGGCTCTGGCGCCGACAGGTTCCGGTGGCGCTCGGATGCCAGGTTCAGCACGCCCCGCATCCGCTCGGCCTGGGCCGACAGCGCAAAGAACGCGTCCTGAGCTGCCGCCAGCCGCGGCGCGTGCTGCTGTTCCGCGAGCTCGAGGGCGGCCTCGGCCTCCCGTGCCTCCGCCAGCGCCGCCTCGAGCGTCGCCCGGACAGCAGCGGCTGCCGCCTCGTCGGTCTGGTCCTGAGCCAGCTCGGCCGCGACGCTGACGTAGTCGTCGGCCAGCAGCCGGAGCCTCGCGTCGCGCAGGTCAGCCTGGATGACAGCGGCCCGGCGCGCGATCTCGGCCTGCCGCCCGAGCGGCTTAAGCCGGCGTCCGAGCTCGCCGGTGAGATCGACGAGCCTGGTCAGGTTGGCCTGCATGGCGTCGAGCTTGCGTACGGCCTTTTCCTTCCGGCGGCGGTGCTTCAGCACCCCAGCCGCTTCCTCGATCAGCGCGCGGCGGGCGTCCGGCCCGGCATTCAGGACATCATCGAGCTGACCCTGGCCGACGATGACATGCATCTCCCGGCCGAGGCCGGTGTCGGAAAGCAGCTCGGCAATGTCAAGCAGCCGGCACTGGTCGCCATTGATGGCGTACTCGCTCTGCCCGGACCGGAACAGCAGCCGGCTGATCGTCACCTCTGAGTAGTCGATCGGCAGTGCGCCATCGCTGTTGTCAATGGTGAGCGTCACCTCGGCGCGGCCCAGGGCCGGCGGCCTGACGTTCCGGCGAAGACGACGTCCTCCATCTTGCCGCCGCGCAGCGGCTTGACGCCCTGCTCTCCCATGACCCAGGAGAAGGCGTCGACGACGTTGGACTTGCCCGACCCGTTCGGGCCGACGATGCAGGTGATGCCCGGCTCGAACCGCATCGTGGTCGCCGATGCGAACGACTTGAACCCGCGCATGGTGAGGGTCTTCAGGTACACCTGCCGACTCCTCCCAGCCACTGGCACAAGGCGATGGACTATGCCAGGCCGCGGCCACCACCGTTCGCACTTTATCGCGAGGCTGCCACGACCCTGCGCATTCACGGGCTCGCGCGATTGCGGGTTGGCACGAAAGGGCGCAGATCCGGCGAATAGGACTGACCCGCCGCGGACGTGGAAGATCCGTGCGCCATAGCTACTGTATGACCCTACCAATCGCGCACGAAATGGGCTGGCCGGGCCGAGGAGTAGCCCGCAAGCATCGGTAATGCCAATTGGCCCGCCCGCCCATGGCGGGCACAAATTCAACGTTTCCGGATAGCCGAAAAGGGACGCCAAAATGCGCGTCCCTCACGGTGTTCTCTTGTTGAGCCTAAGCGCCCTGTCAGGTGAGCGCGGGCTCGCGCACCGGGATCAGCAGGTCATTGCCGACGGAAGCCACGAGGACATCATTCTCGTCCTGGAGCCGGGCAAGCTCGGCTTCCAGGTCACGTACTCGTTGCTGCAAACGGCGCATCTCTGAGACCATGCGGGGATCCGGCCCGCCGACGTGGCCGAGTAGAGCCTTTGCCATTGTGTAAGGTCCTCCACACTGAGTGACCAGAGTGGGTGTGCGCGCAGACGCCGGACATGGCTGCGCGTTTTGTTAACACTCCTATGGTCCCACCGTCAAGGCTATTCGGTCAAGTTTGCCGATCGTGCAGGTCACACTGCCTATGCGAGGCCTGCGACGAACCCGCAGTAACCGACAGTAATGGCCGGCAACAGGCCGCTGGCAAGCTATCAGGCGCGCCTGCGGTGGTCACCGTTCCGTGAAGCCGGACAGGTCGCCCGTCGGCTCCGCCCACCGGTGCACCACCCTTGTCACCCGGCCCGGCCTGCCCGGCGCCCCCGCCTGCCAGGAGCGCCAGCAAGTCCTCGCAGCCCTCGCGGCGGCCCTCGGCCACCACCTTGACCCTGCCGTCAGCCAGGTTCTCGGCGAAGCCGGTCAAGCCCAGTTCGAGCGCCCGCGACCTCGCCCACCAGCGGAAGCCGACGCCCTGCACCCTGCCCTCCACCCAGGCAGTGAGCCGGGCGCCAGTTGCCGACCTCACCAGCGGCCGTTCCTCGGCCGCGGCTGGCAGACCGGGCAGGTGTATGAGGACCGGTTCATGAACAGGTCACGGCGGATCAGGGCACCGCAGCGCCGGCACGGCTCGTTAGCCCGGCCGTAGACATTCAGCGAGCGTTCGAAGTAGCCGCTCTCGCCATTCACGTTGACATAGAGGCTGTCAAAGCTAGTGCCGCCGTCCTTCAGCGCCTCGGTGAAGACGTCCACGACGGCAGCCATCAGGCCGGCCACCTGCCCGGGGCGCAGCCGGTCCGTGGCGCGTGCCCAGTGCAGGCTGGCACGCCAGAGCGCCTCATCGGCGTAGATGTTGCCGACGCCGCTCACCAGTGACTGGTCGAGCAGGGCCCGCTTGATGCCGGTTTTCCTGGTGCGCAGCCGCCGCGTCAGCCACGCCAGGTCGAAGGCATCCTCCATCGGGTCAGCGGCGATGTGCGCGATGACGGGCGGCAGCTGAGCCCCGTCCGCTGCCACGAGCAGATGGCCGAACGTGCGCTGATCGGTGAAGCGCAGGTCAGCGCCGTCATCTCTGAAGGTGAAGCGGACCCGGACGTGCGGCGACAGCGGCTCATCCGGAGGCACGACCAGCAGCTGGCCGCTCATGCCGAGGTGGGCAAGCAGGGCGTCGTCGCCCACCGGGAGCCAGAGGTATTTGCCCCGCCGGCGGGCGCCGTCGATGGCGCGGCCGGTCAGCCTGATCGCGAAGTCGTCCGGCCCGCCCTCATGCCGCCGGACCGCGCGGGGATGCAGCACCTCGACGGTCTCGATCCGGCGGCCGACAACGAACTGCTCAAGACCGCGGCGGACTACCTCCACCTCCGGCAGTTCTGGCACCGGCTAGGCCTGGTGCGACTGGCCGGACGTGCTGGACTGGCCCGCTGATCCGTTGTTCCCGGCTGTATCAGGGGTTGAATCGGCCAGGGCCGACCCGGCGAGCCCGCTGCTGATGGCGTTCCAGGCCGTCTCGGCTGCCTGCTGTTCGGCTTCCTTCTTCGAGCGTCCCTCGCCCTCGCCGTACGTCCGGGCACCGATCCGGACGAAGGCCCGGAACGACTTCTGGTGATCCGGCCCGCTCTCCTCGACGTGGTACTCGGGCACGCCGAGCATCTCGGACGCAGTTAGTTCCTGCAGCGACGTCTTCCAGTCCAGCCCCGCTCCGAGGCGGGCCGAATCGTCGATCACCCCGTCGAACAGCCGGTGCACAAGCGCATCCGCGGCCTCCAGGCCCTGGTCCAGGTAGACGGCGCCGATCACGGCCTCGAGCGTGTCGGCCAGGATGGAGGACTTGTCCCGGCCGCCGGTGCCTTCCTCGCCCTTGCCCAGCCGCACGTAAGCACCCAGATCCAGGCCGCGCGCAACCCCGGCGAGTGCGCGCATGTTCACCACGGCGGCACGCAGCTTCGCCAGCTCACCCTCGGGCCGGTCCGGGTAGGAGCGGAACAGCGTGTCGGTCACGATCAGGCCGAGGACCGAGTCGCCAAGGAATTCCAGCCGCTCGTTGGTGGGGAGCCCGCCATTCTCGTAGGCGTACGAGCGGTGCATGAGGGCGCGCTCCAGCAGTTCGGTTCCGACCGGCACCTGCAGAGCCGCCAGGAGGCCATCATTCTGGCCAGCCGTACATGGCGACCGGTCAGACACGGTCGCCTTATCAGCAGGTGAGTCGGTCACCAGCCCTTCCTTTCGCGCAGCTCCTCTCAGGACGGCGTAATCACCTGACGCCTGTTGTAGGTGCCGCACGTCGGGCAGGCAGTGTGCGGAAGCTTCGGGTTCCGGCAGTTCGGGCAGACCATCAGCTGCGGCGCGGTGGTCTTCCACTGCGCACGCCGCGATCTGGTGTTGCTGCGAGACATCTTTCGCTTGGGTACTGCCACTTGTTCACTGCTCCTTCGCCTGTCCCGGCACGGCATCCGTCCCAGGTGTCACCCTCGCCGGTCCGGCCATCCCGTCCGGTACTTCATCCTCGCGCGGACCGCCAGCCGGCTGCTCGCCGTCTGGCTGGCCTACGCGAAAGTCCTTCAGCGCAGCCCACATCGCGCCGCGCTGCTCGTGTCCGTGCCCGGGCTCGGCATCGGCGAGCCGGATGCCGCACTCGACGCACAGGCCCTGGCAGCCCTCCTCGCACAAGGGCGAGAGCGGCAGCTCGAGCACCACCGCGTCGCGCAGCGCGGCCTCGATGTCGAGCAGGCCGCTGGCGTCCAGGCGGTAGCTGTCATCAGCGTCCGCGTCGTCAGTCCGCCGGTCATCGGCGCCCAGGACGAACAGCTCCTGGAAGCGCACCTCGATCGACGAGGCGAACGGCTCCAGGCAGCGCGCGCACTCCCCGGCCAGCGACCCGGTCACCGTCGCGGTCACCAGAACGCCTTCGCTCACGCCCTCGAGCTGAACTTCCAGGTCAAGGTCGGTACCGGCTGGCACTCGGGCCATCCCTGCGCCCATGTGCTCAGGCGCGTGGACAGTCCGTGTCAGCGTACGCGCCACTCCGGGCCCGAGGTCCCTGGTGTCAAATACCAGCGGATTGCGAAGGTCGAGGCCCTTGTGATGTTTGATCGAAGAATGTGGCATTATCGCGGCTGAGCTTGACGGCATGACAGTTTGCGGACCAGGCAGGGTATTCCCAGCGATTATACCGGCCAGCCTCAGGTTGGCCCAACCGAGCCGTGCAATCTCAGGACAGGCCCTGCCGTCAGGACTCGCTCATCCGCCGGTTGAGCTGCTCGAGCACGGTTGGCGGCACCAGCCCGCTGACGTCCCCGCCGAACCGGGCGAACTCCTTCACCAGGCTCGACGACAGGAACGCGTACTCCGGATTCGTGGTCATGAACAGCGTCTCGACCCCGGCCTGGCTGTAATTCATCTGCGCCATCTGCATCTCGTAGTCGAAGTCGCTGACCGCCCGCAGGCCCTTCACGATCGCGGAAATGTTGTTGTCGCGGCAGAAATCGACGATCAGGCCCTCGAACCGGTCGACCCGCACGTTCTCTTGCTCCTTGGTTGCCGCTGCGATGAGCTCAACCCGCTCCGCGGCAGTGAACAAGGAGGTCTTGTTCGGGTTCAGCAGAACGGCGACCACGACCTCATCGAAGAGCTGGGCGGCGCGCGAGATGATGTCGAGGTGCCCGTTGGTCACCGGGTCGAAAGAGCCGGGGCAGACTACTCGCCGCACTCGGGTTCACTCTCCCGTCGGGGATATCGCAGCAGGTTGTGGGCCTGCGGCGTGACCGTACCAGAGCGTCGCCTCACCGTATCTCCGGGATCGGTCAGATTCGTAACCAACTGGCCATGTTGGCGCCCCGGACCGGGTGGCGCGCTCCACCGCGATCAGCGCGCCGGGCGCGAGCCATCCCCGGCTGGCCAGCGCCGTCAGAACCCGGCACAGCTCGTCGTCGCCGACCGCATAAGGCGGATCGGCGAACACGAAGTCGCGCGGCAGGGTGTCATCGTCCCGGCCGCGGGCGAGCAGCCGTTCCACCTTGTCGGTCACCAGCCGGGCGCCAGGCAGCCCGACGACGGCAACGTTGTCCCTGATCACACGGCTGGCTCTGCTGTCGGCTTCCACGAGCAGCACGTCCGCGGCACCGCGCGAGAGCGCCTCAAGCCCGACCGCCCCCGAGCCCGCGTACAGGTCAAGCACTGCCGCCCCGGTCAGCTCGCCACGGACCGCCGTCACCGTGGCGAACAGCCCCTCCCTCGCCCGGTCGCTGGTAGGCCGCGTGGTCCGGCCCGCTACCGTGGCCAGCCGGCGGCCGCCGGCGGTGCCGGCGATGATCCGGGTCAAGCTTTTTCCAGGAACGCGGTCTGCTCGGCGTCGGTCAGCGCCCGCACGGCCGCAGCAAGACCGGGCTGGCCGGCGAGCGCCGGATCGGTATCGACGAGCCTGATCGCTTCCCCTCGTGCCTGGCCGATCAGGTCCTCGTCGCGAAGCAGCTGCAGCAGTTTCAGGCTGGACTTGCGGCCGGCCTGCGCGGTGCCGAGCACGTCACCCTCGCGGCGCTGCTCGAGGTCAATCCTGGAGAGCGCGAAACCGTCTACCGTGTCGGCAACCGCATCCAGCCGGGCCCGCGCCGGGGCCGCCTCCGGCGCCTCGGTGACCAGCAGGCACAGGCCAGGATCGGTACCGCGACCGACTCGGCCGCGCAGCTGGTGAAGCTGGGAGACCCCGAACCGGTCCGCGTCCATGATCACCATCACGGCAGCATTCGGCACGTCCACGCCCACCTCGACGACAGTCGTCGTGACGAGCACGTCCACCAGCCCATCGGCGAACGCCAGCATGACCTTGTCCTTGTCGTCCGGCGGCAGGCGGCCGTGCAGGATGGCGAGCCGCAGCCCGGCCAGCGGGCCGGCAGCCAGTTCGGCCGCGAGGTCCAGCACGGCGATTGGCGGCCGCGCCGGGCCGTCGTCGGCACTGGCGGGCTCATCGGAGCCGGCCGGCTCATCGCCGCCGATCCGCGGGCAGACGACGTACGCCTGGCGGCCGCGGGCCACCTCCTCCCTGATCCGCTCCCAGGTCCTGGCCAGGTAGTGCGGCCGCTCGGCAACGGGCACCACATGCGTGCTGATCGGCGACCGGCCAGCCGGCAACTCGGTCAGGGTGGAGACATCGAGGTCACCGAATACCGTCATGGCCACCGTCCTGGGGATCGGTGTGGCGGTCATGACCAGCATGTGCGGCCGCCCGTCGCCGGCCTTGTCGCGCAGCGCATCGCGCTGCTCCACCCCGAACCGGTGCTGTTCGTCGATGACCACGAGGCCGAGGTCGGCGAACTGGACCCGGTCCTCGAGCAGCGCATGCGTGCCGATGATGATCCCGGCCTCTCCCGATTCCGCCTCGACCAGTGCCTTGCGCCGCGACGCTGCTCCCATCGACCCGGTCATCAGGGTCAGCCTGGTCGCATCGTCCGCGCCACCCAGCTGGCCAGCCATGCCAAGCGGCCCGAGCAGGTGCGAGAGCGACCGGAAATGCTGCTGCGCCAGCACCTCGGTCGGCGCCAGCAGCGCGGCCTGCCCGGCTGCGTCGACGACCTGGAGCATCGCCCGCAGCGCGATGATCGTCTTGCCGGAGCCGACCTCGCCTTGCAGCAGCCGGTGCATCGGATGGTCGCGCGCCAGGTCCGCACTGATCGTGGCGCCTGCCGCGCGCTGTCCCGCTGTCAGCTCGAACGGGACGGCCGCGTCGAAGGCGGCCAGCAGCCCGCCCTCGACCGGGGGCCGCGGGATGGCGCTGTAGCTTACCGCCGCGAGCCGGCGCTGGGCGAGCAGGACCTGAAGGGCGAACGCCTCGTCCCACTTCAGCCTGGTGCGGGAGCGCTGGACGTCGGCCTCGTCCACCGGCCGGTGGATCCCGCGCAGCGCGTCAGCAAAGCCGCGCAGCCCGAGCCGGGCGCGCATCTCGGCAGGCAGCGGATCATCAGGCACGTCCAGCACGTCCAGTGCGATGCGGACGGAGTCGGCGATCCGCCAGGACGCCATCTGGGCGCTCGCCCGGTACACCGGGATGAGCTCGCTGGCGAATTCCGCCGCCCTGGCTCCCGAGTTGCCCTCGCCAAGCAGCTCGTACTCCGGGTGGGTGAGCTGGCGCTTGCCACGGAAACTGGACACCTGACCAGAGAACAGCCCCCGGACGCCCGGACTCAGCTGGTCCTGGCGCCAGTCCTGCCGGCCGTGGCCGAAGAATGTCAGCGTCAGCTTCCCGCGGCCGTCAGTCACGATGGCTTCGAAAATAGACCCGGAACGGCGGTTCATCTTCCGCACGGAGGTCTTGGCGACCTCGGCCTGCACGGTGACGTAATCGCCGTCGCGCAGCGCTGCCAGGTCGGTCAGCTCGCCGCGCTTGTCGTAGCGGCGCGGGTAGTAGGCCAGCAGGTCTCCGACGGTGCGCAGGTCAAACACCGAGGCCAGTCGCTTGGCCGCCTTGTCACCGACGACCAGGCGCAGCGGGTCAGCAACGACCGCCATGATGCTACCCTTCCGCCCTCTCCACCACAGACGCAAGGATAGGCGGCGCCACTGTCAGGAGGCTGGCTTCCAGGAGGGTGGGTTCGCGCGCTACCCGGTTCGTCGGATACGCTTACCCGACTGGCGTGGCGCGTGCCGCGCTGCCAGTAACCCATTAATCTCCCGAACTGGAGCGATCCCGTGGCTTCCGTTTGCGATGTGTGCGGCAAGGGGCCGGGCTTCGGCAACAACGTGTCGCACTCGCACCGCCGCACCCCGCGCCGCTGGAACCCGAATATTCAGCGCGTGCGCGCGATGGTCGGCAAGACGCCGCGCCGTCTCAACGTGTGCACTTCCTGCATCAAGGCAGGCAAGGTCAGCCGCTAGCAGGCGCGGCTGCTCCGCTGCGGAGCCGCCAGCCATGATCAACTGGCCCGATCCCTGCGCCCAGCGGGAATCCCGCTGCGATCGCGCCGGTCACGTAGTCCTTGGCCGCCCTGACCGCGGCTGGCATCTGGTCTCCGAGTGCCAGCCTGGACGCGATCGCTGACGCGAGCGTGCAGCCGGTCCCGTGAGTGTGAAGGCTGACGACCCGCTCCCCCGGCACCCGGATGACGTTGGAGCCGTCGAACAGCAGGTCGACCGGGCTGCCCGGCAGGTGGCCGCCCTTCACGAGGACCCACTGCGGGCCCATCGCGCTGATCATCTTCGCGGCGGCGAGCATCTGCGCCTCGTCGCTGATCTTCGTTCCGGTCAGTAGCTCGGCTTCGAGCAGGTTCGGCGTGACGATCGTCGCGAGTGGCAGCAGCCGTTCCCTGACCGCCTCCAGGGTGCCGGCGGACAGCAGGCTGTCTCCGTGCTTGGAGATCGCGACCGGATCGACCACCACCGGCGCTGCGACTCCGGCCAGCACGTCGCACACCGTGCGCACCAGCTCGGGAGAGGCCAGCATCCCGGTCTTGATGGCCTGCGCGCCGATGTCGCCGAGCACCGAGTCGAGCTGAGCCTTCACGGCCTCCGGCGGCAGTTCCCAGTAGCCCTGGACGCCGACCGAGTTCTGCGCCGTAACGGCGCAGATGACGGTCATGCCGTGGACGCCGAGCGCCAGCATCGTCTTCAGGTCAGCCTGGATGCCGGCGCCCCCGCCGGAGTCAGAGCCCGCGATAGCCAGGACTCGGGGCGGCGTCGGCGACGATCGTGCGGCTGACGACATGAACACCAGCTTACGGACGTCCGCCCGCGTGCCGGGCGGCCGGGCGCGGCGGCTACCCCCCGTCTCCGTGTGAAGGTCCCGCCCACCCTGACTTGAACGTGCAGCTCTGCCCGTTGTAGACGCAGCTGGTCGGCGCGACCGCCGAACCGACCCCGGATACCAGGAACGTGAATCCGTACAGCTGATGATCCCCGCCGGACTGGCCGCCATCGCCCTGGCCGTCACCGGGCATCTGCCATGCCTGACCGCTGCCGCTCGCCGTGCCGCTGTCGCGGGTAGTGCGCTGCCAGCTAGCACCCGCGACCGTGCGGATCTTGTCTCCAGCCAGGACGAAGGCCAGGCTCCAGTCCCTGATCGCACGCTTGCCGTACACGCTGATCCTGATCGTGAACTTGCCGTCCGGGCTCGGCAGCGCGAAGTAGCTGAAGGTCAGGCCCGAGACGGCGGTGCGGCCGCGCCGGCCGGTGCCCCCCGCCGGGTTCGCGCCCGATTTCCGCGGTTGCTTCAGCCGGTTCTTCCCGGCCGCCGCGAGTGAGCCCGAGCCCTTGCTGCTACCGGCGGGAGAGCAGCCGTCGCTATGGCAGTGCTGCAGCTGGGTCGCGTTGTTGGGGAACTGCAGCAAGGCGGCGTGCGGAGAGTAGATCCACAGCGACGCCGCGATGACAAAACCGCTGGCGGCTGCGAACCACGGCGTCACCAGCAGGCCGCGCGCGGCTCCGCGCAGCACGCCGGCGCGATTGCCGGGAGTGCTCGTGCTGCTAGGCAAGCGGAATGCGCGCAGGGGGATGCGGCGCTGACGGGTGCGCGCATGACTTGCCGCCTTCGCCCGGGCTGGCAGCGGCAACGGGGCGGTATCGACAGCATCAGGATCCGCGGGCCACGGGTCTTCGAGCACCGCGATCGCCGTGTTCGCGGCAGCACTCAGCTGGGCGCGCCGGGCCGAGCTCTCGGCTTTCCGTTGCGCCCTGTGCCAGGGCACGCGCTCTTTGCGATGGCGGGGCATCAACGGCGTTATATCAAGCCCGGGCCGTGATGGGCCAGTGCCGAACTAGCGACGTCGCGGCCGGGCGCTAATTTCCCAGTCGGGGGAAGTGATCCCAGCCTGCGCCGCTCCATGGCTTGGAGTCGACCAGGACCCCGGTCCCGAGGCTGACGTTCCCGATGACAGACCAGCCGTCCGGGACTTTCGATCGAGCCGGGAACGTGGCAGCCAGCGCGTGATCCTCACCGCCCTGCAGGGCCCATCCACGCCAGTCAGACCCGAGCCTGGTGGCAGCCTCCAGCAGCGCCCCGGTGCCGGGCAGCTGGCCGAGCACTACATCGAGACGCACGCCGCTCGCCTCCGCTATGTGCCCGAGGTCGGCGACCAGGCCGTCGCTCACGTCGATCATGGCGGTCGCGCCCGCCATGGCTGCCGCAGGCCCGGCGCTGTAATCGGGCCGTGGCCGGCGGTGCGACGCCACCATCGACTGCAAGCCGACCGTCCAGGACGGATCAGGCGCTCCGAACGCCTGCAGTAGCGCCAGGCCGGCCGCGGACTGACCCACCGGGCCGCTGATCGCAATCACGTCGCCCGGCCCGGCGCCCGCCCTGGTCACCGGGTCGCGGCCATTCAGGCTCCCGAGCGCGGTGATCGCCAGGGTGATCACGTCAGAGCTGGCGATATCCCCGCCGGCGATGAAGGCACCGGCGCGCTGGCATTCGGTCGCCATTCCCCTGGCGACTTCCAGCACCCAGGCGACTGCAAGGTCGCCAGGGATGGCCAGCCCGAATAGCAGCGCTGTCGGCTCGGCGCCCATCGCGGCGATATCGGCGAGATTCTGAGCGGCCGCCTTGACACCGATATCGGGGGCGGCTGACCACTCGCGGCGAAAATGACGGCCCTCGATGAGCAGGTCGGTGCTGGCTACCACACGGCCGTCGGGTGCCGGGACCACCGCGCCGTCATCCCCCGCGCCAATGGCATCTGCCGGGTCCGGCGGGAGTACCGCTCGGATCGCCGATATCAGGCCGAACTCGCCGAAATCTGCAACGGTAATGAGGGCGTCCTTGCTGATCGACTCGCTGCCTATCACAGCGCTTCCTTACGGTAGCGTTGCCGTGACACCCACAACTGTGGAGGGGCGCCATGGTCCACGCGTACATTCTCGTCCAGACCGAGGTCGGGAAGGCCGCTGATGTGGCTGTCGCGATCGCGCAGATCGCTGGCGTGACCCAGGCTGATGACGTCACCGGGCCGTATGACGTGATAGTCCGAGCCGAGTCGGACAACGTGGACGACCTCGGTCGGCTGGTGGTCGCTCAGATCCAGGGAGTCGCTGGCATTACCAGGACGCTGACCTGCCCGATCGTGCACATCTAGAGCCGCGCTCGGCTGGAACTCCGCTCAGCTAGAACTCCGCTCAGCTAGAACTCCGCTCAGCTAGAACTCCGCTCAGCTAGAACTCCGCTCAGCTAGAACTCCGCTCAGCTAGAACTCCGCTCAGCTAAAACTGGGCCAGCAGCGCGCGGGTGCGCGGGCCAAGCCCGATCTCGGCGGCTAGGCGCAGGCCGTCCATTGTGTCCACGTCCCGCCGCAGCCCCTTTCCCGATTCGATCTCCACTGCGCCGCTCGCCAGGTGCCGGTCCCTGGAGGCCGGGCCGAATTGCGGCCGGAACTGCGAGCCTGGCGCGGCCGCATAGAGCACCGTGCCGGTTCCGTCCGCGTCGGGCACGAACGCGACGCCGAACCGGGCGGCGTCGGCCAGCGCCGCAGTGAGCTCCGCTGGCCGCGCTGCAGGCACGTCTCCCGCCAGCCCCGCGCGACCCCGTTCCGGCCAGGTGGATTCTGAATAAGCCGCGCCGTAGACCAGTGCGTCGTTGAGCCCGGCCGCGGGAGCGTCCGGCAGGACCAGTGCGCCGAGGCCAGCCGCGATGTCCGTGACCGCCGGATCATCAGTAACGACCAGGACAGCGCTAACGGAGTCAGCGCTCACCGCCGCCGCGATCGTGTCGGCCGCCATGGCCAGCGCCAGCTCGGACCGCAGCTGGCCTGCGATCCCGGTAAGCCGGGATTTGGCCTGAGCAAGTACCTTGACGGGGATCACGAGTGACCAGCTCAGTGGCTGAGGTCGGGCAGACTGTCGGGTGACCGGCTCAGCTGTCTCTGGGGCGGCGTCGGGTGCCATGCGTATGATCCTCCCGCGACGCCTCGACACGGCATCGCGGGACCGGACAGACTGAGGCTGGAGCACGGCCGGAGGGAACCGATGGCAGGCAAGGCGGCGCGCAGACCGGCTGACGGCACCTACTCGCGCGCCTGGCGGAATTTCTCGAAGGTCCTACTGCGGCCGGGGATCCGGATGATGATGCGGCTGGACTGGCATGGTCAGGAGAACATCCCGGCTGACGGCCCGGTCATCCTGGCCGCCAACCACCTGTCGTACATGGACATCTTCGCGGTGTCGCTCTTCGCCGACAGCGCCCGCCGGTACCCCGTGTTCCTGGCCAAGTCATCACTGTTCACGATCCCGGTCGTTGGACCGGTCATCACCCGGCTCGGCCAGCTGCCGGTTTACCGCGGCCAGGCTGACGCGGGCCTGGTGCTCAGGCAGGCCGCAGAGCTCGCCGCCAAGAACAACGCTTGCGTGATCTTCTACCCCGAGGCCACGGTGACCAGGGATCCGGAGCAGTGGCCGATGGTCGCCAAGACCGGCGTGGCCCGGCTGGCGCTGGAAAAGAACATCCCGGTCGTGCCGATCGCCCACTGGGGCGCGCAGCGGATCCTGCCGTACGGCAAGTTCGTGCCGAAGTTCCTGCCGCGCAAGACCGTGCAGATTGTCGCCGGACCCGCTGTCGACTTGTCGGAGTTCGCAGGCCAGCCGCTGAGCAACGCAGTACTGCGGCGGGCCACGGACAAGATCATGACAACGGTCGCGGGGCTGCTCGGCGGACTGCGCGGGGAGCAGCCGCCCGCGGAGTTCTACCACCCGGCCGTCGCCAGGCGAAAGCTGCGCCAGGACCTGCGCGCCCTCCAGGAGGCGAACCAGCAGGACGGCGCGGACCCGGCGGCCCCGATGGGACCGGCAGCACGGTGAGAGCAGCCGTGCTCGGCGCCGGGGCCTGGGGCACGACGTACGCCCAGGTACTCCTCGACGCCGGTACTCCCGTTACGCTCTGGTGCCGCCGGCCCGAGCTGGCCGACACCATCAACTCAACGAGGACGTCGCCTGGCTACCTGCCGGGCATCGTGCTGCCCGCCGGGCTGCGAGCCACTGCCGATCCGGGGGCGGCGCTTGCTGGTGCCGACCTCGTGGTGCTGGCGGTTCCGGCTCAGACGCTGCGGCAGAACCTGGCCGGCTGGCGCGATCTGCTGCCGTCAGGGGCGTTGCTCCTCAGCCTGATAAAGGGCATCGAACTCGTCACCGGGTACCGGATGAGCCAGGTCATAGCCGAGATAACCGGCGCCAGCCCGGACCGGATCGCGGTGATCTCCGGGCCGAACCTGGCGCCGGAGATAGCTGCCAGGCAGTACTGCGCCACCGTGGTGGCCTGCGCCGACGAGGCGGTAGCCGAGCAGCTCCAGAAGGCCTGCCACACCGGTTACTTCCGCCCGTACACCAACCCGGACGTCGTCGGCTGCGAGCTGGGCGGCGCGGTCAAGAACGTGATCGCGCTTGCGGTCGGCATCGCGAGCGGAATGGGCCTGGGCGATAACACCAGGGCGATGCTCATCACCAGGGGCCTGGCCGAGATCGCCAGGCTGGGTGCTGCTGTGGGTGCAGACCAGCACACCTTCGCCGGCCTTGCGGGGATGGGCGACCTGGTTGCCAGCTGCAGCTCGCCGCTGGCCAGGAACCGGGCGTTCGGCGAGAAGCTCGGCCGCGGCATTCCGCTGGATGAGGTGCTCGCCAGTACCAGCCATACGGTCGAGGGCGTCAAGTCGTCGGAATCGGTCCTGCAGCTGGCCCGCGCTCATGGCGTAGAAATGCCGATCACTGAGGTGATAGCCGGGGTCATGCACCGCGGGCTCGAGATCGGCGACGCCGTCTTGTTGCTGGCGAGCAGATCTGCCAAGCCTGAGCGTTACGGCATATGAGACGCCGGGCAGCTATGAACGTCGTCGGGCCATGGGGCACGACTCGGTGACTGGAGCACGAGTGAGCGAACAACGCAAGATCAGAGTGGCGGTCGTGTTCGGCGGCCGTGGCCCCGAGCATCAGGTGTCCTGCATGGGCGGCGGCAACATGCTGCGTGCCATCGACAGGTCCCGGTATGAAGTCATCCCGGTCGGGATCACCACCGACGGCAGCTGGGTGCAGGTGGCCGACGCGCCTGAGCTCCTGGCGGTAACAGACGGCCAGCTGCCTACGGTCGAGGCGGTCGCTGCGCCAGGCTCGCAGCTCGTGCCCTGGTCTGGCACCGGGACCACGAACGGCGTCGTCGCCAGCGCGCCGGCCCAGATCCCGCACCTGTTCGGCAACGTCGATGTCGTGATTCCGGTGCTGCACGGCCCCTATGGCGAGGACGGCACCATCCAGGGCCTGCTCGAGATGGCCGGCGTCACCTACGTCGGGGCGGGCGTTCTGGCCAGCGCGGTCAGCATGGACAAGGAGTACATGAAGCTGATCTTCAAGGCGAAGGGCCTGCCGGTGGGGCCTCACGTCGTCGTGAGGGAACGTGATTGGCCCGCCTCGGACGCGGCCAGCGAGACGCTGTCTGTCGAGGCAAAGCGAGTGCTGGACGACATCGCCGAGCTCGGCTGGCCGCTGTTCGTCAAGCCGGCCAGGGGCGGCTCGAGCATCGGCACGTCGAAGGCGAACGACATTGGGCAGTTGCACGAGTCGATCGCCACAGCCAGGCAGTACGACCCGAAGGTGCTGGTCGAGGCCGCCATCGACGGGGTTGAGGTCGAAGTTGCGGTGCTGGAGGGCGTGGACGGCGCCCCGCCGGACACCAGCATTCCAGGCCAGCTTCTCGTCGATGGCGGCGAGGAGTTCTATGACTTCGAGGCCAAGTACCTGGACGCGGCCGGCTCGATAGCGATCCCCGCGCCGATCCCGCAGGACGCACTCGCGGAAATCCGCCGCCTGGCTGCGGCCGCCTTCGAGGCGGTGTCCTGCGAGGGCCTAGCCAGAGTCGACTTCTTTTACACCACTGATGGCCGGATCCTGGTGAACGAGATCAACACCATCCCTGGCTTTTCCGCCACCTCGTACTTCCAGAAGATGTGGGAGGCCAGCGGGATGCCGTTCCCCGAGCTGATCGACAGGCTGCTGCAAACCGCGCTCAAGAAGCGGCCCGGGCTGCGCTAGCGCCGGCCAGTTCCGCGGTCAGGAATGGCTACCGGATTGTCGTGCATCCAAACGGGCACGCTGATCGGAGGCTGCGGGCCGTGGGCCACGGGTGACCCGGCCCCTCGAGATCTGGCAGATCCATAAATCGGGGGATATTTGTGAAGCGGCGCGCGCGCATGCCCAACGGCCTCGTGTGGCTCGTCAGCGTCGTGGCCGTCTGGCTCGTGACGACGGCGCTGATCGCCGTCCTGATCAAAGCAGACTTCAACGGGACGTCGGCAGGCGCACTCATCGGACAGTCGATGCTCAGCGCTGCGTTCGCATCTGGCGTGGTCGGCGGCCCGGCCACCGCGGTGGCACTCCGCGTTCGCCGCAGCTGCGGGCTGGGCAGGGCCGCGCTCGCCGGCCTCGGTACGGCCGTGCTCATCATGCTGTTCCTGTGGTCGTACCTGGAGGCATCCGGGACGTCGATCACAGACGCATGGAGCGCGGTCCCGCCCGTCCTTATCGTGGCCGTGGTGGAGATAGGGCTTGCGTTTACGCTCCGCGGCCGACGTGTAATGCCAGCCAGCCCTGAGCCGGACTCGGACTAGCCGGCAGGCTCGGGCTAGTCGGCAGGCTGGGGCTAGCCGGCAGGTTCGGCTACCTGCCAGTACGCGCGCGGGTAGTCCGCGCGGCGGTGCTCCTGCTCGTCCCGGCCCTGCTCGTCCCGGCCCTGCCCGTCGCGGCCCTGCTCGTCCCGGTGCTCCTGCTCGTCCCGGCCCTGCTCGTCCGCGTCGTGGTGCCGCCACGCTTCGGCCCGGTCGAGGCCGCCGCACCCGTGCGTGCCCGGCCGCGGCTCGGCGTGTTGACCATGGCCTTGAAGTCCGCCCCCGCCCGGAACTTGGGTACCGAGGTCTTCGGCACCTTGACGGCCGCCCCGGTGGCCGGATTGCGGGCTGTCCGGGCTGCCCGGACCTGCTTCTCGAATACTCCGAATCCGGTAATGGAGACTTTGTCGCCGCTAGCGACGGTTTCCTGGATGGTGTCCAGCACGGCGTTGACCGCCTCGACCGCTGTCCTCTTATCTCCCATTCGCCCGGAGACTGCATCAATTAGGTCGCGCTTGTTCATTCTTTCCCCCAGCGGTTTGCGGCCGCGTCGTTCGCATTTCCATATCGAGGGTTCCTGGCGCCCGCCTGTTCGAGCTTTGCCAGGAATGCCGCCAGGCGACGCTCGCCAGCTTGCTCGTCAGCACCTGCGGCTTTGACTGAGTCGCAGACTGCGATGAACTGGCGGTGTAGTTGCGCCGCGAGGGGGCCCGGCAAGTCGAGGGCTGCCATCCGCTCGCGAGCGTCCGCCAGCCTCGCCGCCAGCGATCTGGCCCCGACAGCTCCACCGTCAACCGACGGCGAGAATTCGGGCATCGACGTTCCCCCTGATCCGACAATGCTCAGCCCACAACGAAACATACGCTGGGCACGCTGCGGCGCTTTCGCCAGGCCCGCCTTCCAACCGCGCAGGGAGTCCCAAGTCCCTCCCATACCACCGCGTCGCGGGCAGGTTGCCGGTACGGTCCATACTTAAGACTGCGGCCTGCCGGGCGGGCCGCATCAACTGCCCCTGGCGACGGAGCGAGGCTGTCCATGAAGGTATCCGTGGTCAAGGAGACCGCGCCCGGCGAACGGCGAGTCGCCCTCGTCCCGGAAGCTGTGGTCAAACTGCGCACGGCCGGCGTGGAGGTCCTCGTCGAGTCTGGGGCCGGCGACCGGGCATGGCATACCGACGACAGTTACGCCGAGGCGGGCGCGAGCGTCGTTAGCCGTCGCGAGGCCCTGGCGGCCGACGTCGTGCTGCTGGTCGGCAAGCCCGACGCAGCCGCAATAGCCGCGCTGCGGCCAGGCCAGCTTGTCATCGGCCTGCTCGCGCCGCTGACTGACCCTGAGCTAGTCGCGGCGCTCGCTGGATCCGGCGTGACCGCGGTGAGCATGGACATGATCCCGCGGACCCTGCCCCGAGCGCAGCCGATGGACGCGCTGTCCTCCCAGGCCAATATCGCCGGCTACAAGGCAGTGGTACTGGCGGCGGCCGAGTATGGCCGCTTCTTTCCGCTGCTCATCACCGCGGCCGGAACCGCCCGGCCGGCCCGGGTGCTGGTACTCGGCACGGGCGTGGCGGGCCTGCAGGCCATCGGCACGGCGCGGCGGCTCGGCGCGGTAGTCAGCGCCTATGACGTGCGGCCGGAGACCAAGACTGAGGCGGAGTCGGTCGGCGCAACGTTTATCGAGCTGACCTCCGTGGGCTCCGGGTCCGGCGAGGGCGGCTACGCTCGCGCGCTGTCCGAGGACGAGCGGATGGCCCAGCAAGAAGAGCTCGCTGGCCATATCGCGCGCCACGATGTCGTGATCACCACGGCCCAGGTACCGGGTCGGCGACCACCGCTGCTGGTCACCGACGACGCGCTCAAGTCGATGGCGGCTGGCTCGGTGATCGTGGACATGGGTGCGAGCGCGCTGGGCGGGAACGCGGCCGGATCTGTTCCCGGCGAGACCGTGATCACCGAGAACGGTGTCACGATCATCGGCGCATCCAGCCTGCCGTCGAGCATGGCCGCCGCCGCTTCCGCGATGTACGCGCGGAACATCAGCGCGCTGCTGCTGTACCTGGTGAAGGACGGCCAGCTTGCCCTAGATCTGGATGACGAACTGCAAGCCGGGGTCGTCATTACCTCCGGCGGGGAGATCGTTCATCCCGCACTTGCAGCAGCGGCTGCCGAATCCCCGGCTAGATAGAGCCCCGACCGGCCCGAAGAAGGAACAGCCTGTGTCTTACCCGGCGCTACTCGTTGACGTCACGATTTTCGTGCTCAGCCTATGGGTGGGCTTCGAGGTCATCAGCAAGGTCCCGGCCACCTTGCACACACCGCTGATGTCGGCAGCCAACTCGATCCACGGGATCGTGCTGGTCGGCGCGATGCTGATCGCAGTCACCGCGCACAACGCCGTCGGCTACGTGATCGCCTTCCTGGCCGCCGCGTTCGCCGCGATGAATGTTGTCGGCGGGTACGTAGTCACCGGACGGATGCTGAAGATGTTCCGCCGACGGCCAGCTGTTCAGGCAGGCACGGCTGTTCAGGCTGGCAGTGGGCCCGACGCCGTCACCGCGGCCGCCAACGGCCCAGCAGCAAACGGCCCAGCAGCGAACGACACCGCAGCCAAGGGCTCAGCACCGGGCAGCGCTACCGCTGCCGCGAACGGCTCCAGCCGCAGCGGGCGGACAGCATGAGCACCTTCGAGTGGGTCATCCAGCTGATCTATGTACTGGCAGCATCATGCTTCGTGCTCGGCTTGCACCTGATGAACACTCCGGCGACCGCCCGGCGAGGCAACCAGGTCTCGACGGGAGGCATGGTCACTGCTATCGCCGCGACGCTGGCCATCATTGTCCACGGCGGCATCATCAGCGCAACCGGCTGGATCGTGCTGATTGCCGGCGCGCTCCTAGGTGGCGCGGCCGGGCTCTACTCGGCCAGGACCGTCCAGATGACAGCCATGCCGCAGCTAGTCAGCGTGTTCAACGCTGTCGGCGGCGGCGCTGCGGCCCTCGTCGGCATCCACGACTACATGCAGGCCGGCTCGTCGGTCTCGGCAACGACTTCGGTGACGACCCTGCTGGACGTCATCATCGGCGGCGTGACATTCTCCGGTTCCATCATCGCGGCCGGGAAGCTACAGGGAATCATCACGTCCGCGCCCGTCACGTTCCGCGGTGCGCGCGTCCTCAACGGGCTGCTAGCAGTGATCGCGGTCGGCTTCAGCGCGTACCTGATCGCCGCGCCGAGCGCGGGCCTGCTCACCATCGTGATCGTCGCCTCGCTGATCTTCGGCGTCTCGATGGTGATGCCAATCGGCGGAGCCGACATGCCGGTCGTGATCTCGCTGCTGAACGCATTCACTGGTACGGCGGTCGCCATGGCCGGTTTCGTCATCGGCAACTGGGCCATGATCATTGCCGGCGCGCTGGTGGGCGCTTCCGGTGGCATCCTGACCAAGCTGATGGCCGATGCCATGAACCGGTCGATCCCCAACATCATCGTTGGCGGCTTCGGGACCGGGGACACGGCGGCGGTTGTGGCGGGGCCTGGCGGCAGCGTGCGGTCTATCGCGGCCGACGACGCGGCCATCCAGCTCGCCTATGCCTCGAAGGTCATTATCGTGCCCGGCTACGGGCTGGCCGCAGCCCAGGCTCAGCACGAGGTGGCAGCGCTGGCGGACGTACTGGAGTCGCGCGGGGTGGACGTGAGCTATGCCATTCACCCGGTGGCGGGCCGGATGCCCGGCCACATGAACGTGCTCCTGGCCGAGGCCAATGTCCCCTACCCGCAGCTCAAGGAGATGGACGAGATCAACCCGGAGTTCAGCCGGGCAGACGTGGCGCTGGTGATCGGCGCGAACGACGTCACCAACCCGGCAGCCCGGCGGGCCGGAACAGCAATCTCCGGCATGCCGATCCTCGATGTCGACCATGCCAAGAGCATCATCGTGATCAAGCGGTCCATGGGCCACGGTTACGCGGGCATCGACAATGAGCTCTACGTCAATCCGAAGACCAGCATGTACTTCGCCGACGCCAAGAAGGCACTGGCCGACATGACGAGCGCGGTCAAGACGCTGGTGGGCTAAGACGCGGGCGGACCAGACGCCGGCAGGCCAGACGCAGGCGGACCAGACGCTGGCGGGCCAGACGCCGGCGGAGCCGGCGCAGGTCATCCACGGTGAGCTCGCCGGTCGAAATGAGCAGGGCAGCCAGCTCCTCCAGCGCTCGCGGGCCGCGCAGGCCCGGAACGCCGATCCGGACGTAACGGTTGCGGATGTTCTCGCAGCGCTTCGACACGGTGTGCGGCTGCCAGCCGATCCGGTCGGCGGCCTGCCGAGCGCTGCGCGGTGCTGCCGCGCCCGAGTGCTTCCAGGTCAGGTACTCCTCGAACCGCGCTGCGAGCACGAGCCGGTCGGCGTCATTCAGGGGCGTACGCAGCTTCGTGCTAGTGACCATCCGTTCCGGCAGCACTCCGAGTCTGGCCCGCTCCGGCGCGTCCTCGTTCCCGCCGTCCAGTTCATCGTCGAGATCCGGCAGCCGCATTCGCAGCGTGTAGCTGTCGAGCATGCCGTCGACCCGGACCTTGGCGTGCCACTGTTGTAGCGGGAGCCCCATGCCAGGCGGAATGTCGGCCCGGAAGCCCAGGTCGCCTGCGAGATAAAGCATGGACGAGGCACTGGAGTTGGTCAGCCACCACAGGCCGCCGCGGCATTCGAAGCTCCCGGCGTTGCGCGATACTCCGCGGTCTTCGTTCGGCAGCACGATGTCGCAGGTCTCGGCGCGGCCGAAGGTAAGCCGCCCGTCGGGCTTAACCCGCCAGGTCCCCGACTCAAACATGACGATCAGCAGCACGCCAAGCCTGTCTTCCAGCATCGTCCTTGCCTCGGCTACCGGGACCATAGGCGGAGGATGTCCCGTCCGTCAACGCGCCTGGGGCGCCCTCCCCACCTGGGGAGCCCTCCCCTTGCCGGGGGCACCAGCTGGGCGGAGAGTGTCAGGACTTGGCGAGGCAGGGCTGCATGGGCCAGCCGGACAGGCCGATCTGGGGCTCGGCCTGTCCGGTTCAGATTGGGTACAGCTCACCCGCGGTCTGGTAACACCGGCCGCTTGGCGTGCGCCAGGTCATCTCCCCGGGCCGGAGTTGCTCGAGGAGCCAGCCGGGTGCCTGTTTCGCATGATGATGTCGGCGGCACAGCGGCGCGAGGTTACATTCACAAGATCTTCCGCCCTGGTCGAACGGCACGGTGTGGTCGATATCGCACCTGATCGCAGGGCGCCGGCAGCCGGGAAATGCGCATCTGCGCTGGCGGACCATGACCAGGTTGCAGAGGGAGGCTGGTGGCCGGTAACTGGCCGACTGCCGCGCGTGGCCGCAGTCGCCTGACTCCAGAAGCTGAAGCTTCGACCGCAGGCCCACCGCCCAGGGCAGTACCGGCTCGCCTGTTGCCGGACCGCGGCGAGCGGACACGTGACCGAGCGCCCGGCCATCCGCACCGGTGACCGTGAGGGACCACCGAGTTCCAGGGCCGCTGGCCAGCATGCCAGCAATCTCGCGGCTTGTGGAAGCGTCGACGGGGCCGTGCCCAGCTACTTCGCCTGGCTGGCTGCCACCGAGCAGAGCCGCCAGCGGCATGGTCAGGTGGATCGTGCCGCACACCGCGGGCCACGCGTGAGCGCCCTGGGCCAGACGAGATCCGCGATCCTCGCATGATTGGTCTGGGGCGCCCTGACCGGCTGACTCACCCTGGTCAGCTGACTCACCGTCGCCAGCTGACTCACCCTGGTCCGCTGACTCACCCTGGTCAGCTGACTCACCGTCGCCAGTCGCTAAACCCGGCAGCAGGGACTCGACTGGCCGGTCCGCGAGCAGCGCAAGGTAGACGGCCGCGCGAAGCTGGCTGATGGTGCCAGCAGCGCCGTGGTCGTGCAGCCATCTGGCCAGCGCCGTGAGCCGGGAGTCGGCAGCAATCACGTCGGCAGGCGGCAGCTCACGGCCGGCAAGCGCAGCGTTGCCAGACGCCTCGTCCCAGGACCGGACCTCGGCGTCCTTGCGGGCCTCGTTCCGCCGCCGGTCCGCGGACTCGGGATCGGCGGCCAGCACTGCGCGGCGCAGCGCAGCCCGCAGCTGGCCGGTCGTCCAACCGCCCGCGCCCGCCCGGCCAAGCAGCCGGCAGGCGATCTCGCGCGCAACGTCTTCATCAGCAAGCGCCGCGAGCTCGCTGACGAAGAGGCAGGCCTTCGCCCAGTCGAGCTCTCCGCGCTCCAGCGCGGCGTGCACGACGCCAAGGCGCGCGAACCCGGACGACATCGATATCAGCAGGTCGGCGGAACGCCCGGTAAGGGTGAGCGCGGCGGCTAGCTCATCGCTGATGTGGTCGGCCAGCCGGGAGTTGCCTGGCCCCTCCGACTGGGCACGGCGACGCCGGACGAGTTCCGTCACGGCCGCCGTCTCGCCCGCCGCCGCCCACGAGGACATCCGGCGCCACGCGCACAGCACACCGATCAGCTCGGATTCGCCGAGCTTGTCGTCACCCTCGGCGGTCGCAGTAGCTAGCGCCTCACCGAGCCAGGACCCTGGCGCCATCTCGTCCAGGACGCCGCCCGAGGCGAACCCCACGCCTCCAGGGCCGGTGCGCAGGTGATGCAGAAAGCCCGCCGGAATGGCCTCGCCGTCACCAGTCCAGGCTCCGGCCAGGAACTCGGCCCGAATGTCGGCGGGCAGGCTTGCCAGCCACGCCGCGCTGTCGTCAGGGTCGGTCTCCGGGTCGCCGTCATCACCGGGAACCCAGCCCTGGTCCACCCAGTCGTCGGCGGACCATTCCCGGCCCGGGGCGCCCGCTCTGGCGTTGCCCGGCGACATAAGGGCAGGCGAAACCGGGAGCTCCGGGTCCGGAAGCTCCGGGTCCGGAGGCTCCGGGTCCGGGAGTCCTAGGTCAAGCTGACCGCCGTCGGTCACCGTGAACTCGCCCACCTGTGTCACCACCTCTCTGCTCATGGCAAGCTTTTCGCTCATAGTATCGAGAGGTTCTGACATTATTCGGGATGCGGTGTTCAGCTTCGGCGGCCGATCGGGGCGCGAACGCAGCAGTTAGCCTTGGCTTGATCAGCCCAGGCCCACGCCGATATCGGAGCGGTCATGCGCGAGGACGCCCAGCACCGGGCCACTGAGTTCGTCAAGGAGCTCTACGCCGCCGGGGACATCGACGCGGGACGACTCGACGCCAGCGTGACCGGGATTCTTGCCGCCACGACCGAAGCCGAACTCGCCGAAGTCGTGGGGCGCCTGCCGCCGCCCGTAGTCCTCACTAGCGCCGATCGCCGCCTCACCGAGCCACTGGAGATCCACTCCGGCGTGGGGCGGCTGCGCCTGACCGAAACGCCTATCCCGGGGCTCCCGTTCATCCGGCTCGACGCGACCACGAACATCGGCAGGATCCGCTTGCGCCACCCAGCCAGCACCAGCCGACCACCGAAGGGAGTCCCCCGGTGAGCACCATCGAAGCGAACGTGGAGGTGCCAGGCGACCGCGTTCCGGAACGAAATGACCTCGAGGTTACCGAGGCGCGCAACGCCCGCGTCGGTGCGATGACCGTGCGCCGGATGCTGCCCCTCCGGCTGCGCCGGAGCGTCGGCGCGTGGTGCTTCATCGATCACTACGGGCCGATGGATGTCGACGGCGTCACCGGGATGAGCGTGCCCCCGCATCCGCATATCGGATTGCAGACCGTCACCTGGCTCCTGAGCGGGAACGTGCTGCACCGGGACAGCCTGGGCACCGAACAGCTGATCAGGCCCGGGCAACTGAACCTCATGACGTCGGGACGCGGCATTGCGCACGCCGAAGAGTCGCCCTTGGAGCACGACCCGACGCTCCACGGCGTCCAGCTGTGGGTTGCGCTACCGGACGCCAGCCGCCATGCCGAGCCGGCCTTCGAGCACCACGGTCAGCTCCCGCACACCAGCGCTGGCGGCTTCACCATCAGCGTCCTGATCGGTGAACTGGCCGGGGCGATTTCGCCGGCCACCGCGTTCTCGCCTATCGTCGGCGCGCAACTCTCGGCAGTGGCCGGATCGGCGAGCTGCCTTCTGCCGCTGCGCCCCGATTACGAGCACGTCCTGTTCGTCGCGACCGGTCAGGCCGACGTCGAGGGCGCGCTCCTGCAGCCAGGGCAGCTGCTCTACCTGCCAACCGGGCGGCACGAGATGGCCGTCACCGCGCCAGCCACCTCGACCGTGATCCTGCTCGGCGGAGAGCCGCTGGGCGAACAGCTGCTCATGTGGTGGAACTTCGTCGCCCGCACCCCCGAGGAGATCGGCGCAGCGGCGGCGGCGTGGCGCGCGGGCGAATTCGGCCCTGTCGGCGGCTACCGGGGAGAGCCGATGCAGGCGCCGCCGCTCGACGTCACCCGGCTGCTCCGCGCGCGCTAGCCGACGCGCCAGCGTTAGCTGACGCGCCAGCGTTGACTGACGGGCCAGCGTTAGCTGACGCGCCAGCTCGTGCCCGCGTCGCCGGCCACGCAGGGACCGATGACCAGCTGCGTCCCGCGCTTACCGCTGTCTCCCGGATCGGCCAGGCACAGCCCAGCCGCAGGCAGGACCAGCTGCAGGCCGACCGGACCGCCGGACAACTGCCACACCTGAGTGGCGGCGCCAGGTGCGCAGCGTTCTAGCCGCAGCTTCGTGTCCGGCGCGGTGCTGCCGCCGGCCGTGCCCAGGCACTTGCCAGCCGCCCTGATCGCACCGTCCGGCTTGATGGTCCAGGCTTGCTGCGCCGACCGATTGCACCTGCGCAGCGTCACCACCGGATCCGACCCGCCGCCCACGCTGCTCGCGCAGTTGCCGGGGATACCCGAGGTCAGCGGGCCCGCGGGCAGTGTCCACTGCTGACTGGCGCTGGGCGTGCTGGCACTGCCGGTGTTGTTCGGCGTGGCCTTGCAAACTGCCGCCACGACGCGCGCGCCGTTCTTCGTGCCGGTACCGGCAAGGCAGCGACCGCTGGCCAGATTCGTCAGCACCGCGTTCGAGCGGAGCTCCCACCGCTCGCCGCCCTTCGTGCACGACATGAGCCCCAGCGCTGCTGACGCCGCTGAACTGGCTGTCTTAGCGGCCAGGCACTCGCCGCGCATGCGCACCGTGCCGTCCGTCGCGATCGTCCATCGTTCGTCCACGGCCCGACTGCAGGTCTCGATGGCGATGTCTGTGGCGCTGCGTTCGGCGAGGCACTTGCCGCCACGGTTCAGCCGGATCTGCCCGGACGCCCCGTTTCCGCTCGCCCTGCCGATCCGCAACCGGACGGAGTCCTGCCCGGAACCGCCTGACACGCGCACCACAGCAGTGGCGGCGCCCGTCGCCGTGGGCCAACCGGAGATGATCCCGCAGCTGCTGATGGTCAGGCCGCTCGGCAGCCCGGTGGCCGAGAACCGGAGGGTGCACTTGGGCAGACCATCCGTGGCCCGGACCCGGAACCGCACTGGAGCCCCGACCGACCCGGTCAGGCCGCCGGTCGCGGCGAGGCGGATCTGGGAATGGACGAACCAGCTGAAGCTCTGCGTCGCCTGGTCCGCTCCCGCCGTCGCCGTGACTTTTACCGGGAACGAGGCTGCCGACCCTGGCAGCGGCCCGCTGACAACTCCGGTCGAGGGGTCCATCAGCAGGCCGGCCGGAAGACCGGTCGTCGAGTAGGTCGCGGCCGTTCCACCGTCGAGGGACCTGACCGCGAGGCTGGCCGAGCTGCCCGGCCTGGTCGCTCTGGCTGGCCGGAGCCGCGAGTTCCAGTGCGGCGCTGCTCAGGTAGCTGGCGTCGAACGGCACCGCGACGCCCGGCAAGGTCGCTGAGCTGGTGTACTGCCAGTAGGTCCAGTTGGCCCAGGCCGCCGGCCCGGTCGGCGCCGACGTGCCCCAGGCCACGAGCCACAGCGGATCCGACGCGAACGCGGCGCTGTCGCCGGTGCACGCGTTCCACCACTGCGAACTGGTGTAAATGGCCGCCGACTGGCCGGTGCGCCGGTGGATCTCGGTCGTAAACGCACCGATCCATGCCACCATCTGGGCTTTCGTCAGCCCATAGCATTCGTTGGTGCCGTCGCCGACAGGACGAGCGCTGTCATACGGGTCGGGCTCGATGTCCAGGATCGGGGCCAGCATCTGCCCGTCCGGGGCGTACTGCGCGTTGTCCAGCGCATAGTCCGCCTGCAGTGCGCCGCCCGAATAGTTAGGAATGGCGAACTCATATGGCGCGACGAGCATGCCCGCGGCCTGTGCCTGTGCCGCATCGGATGCGTAGTACGGATTGGTGTAGTAGCTGCCTTCGCTGACCTTGATGAACGCAAACTTGTACCCGGCCAGCGCGACCGCATTCCAGTTAATCGCCGCGCCACCAGGGTGCTGACCGGACGAGACGTCGATGCCCTGCACCGTGGAAGCAGCAGCAGCAAGGCCAGCCGGTCTGCCGCGGTCGGCTCGCGGTGTAGCGGCCGGGCGGCTAGCCAGCAATCGCTCGATGGCCGGCGAGTGAGTGGCGCCGACATTGAATCGCGACACCGAGCCCGTTCGGATGACGTTCGCAGCACTGTGCTGGCTGGTACTGGGCTTACTCTCCGGCTGGCTAGCGCTTGCTGCGCCGGTGGCGCCGAGCACTGTGATCCCGGCCGCTGCAACTACTGCCAGCGCTCGACGCACAGGTCCAGCCTCCCCCGGATAGGCGAATTATCTACTAAAATCCGCATACTACTAGTCGATAGTCATTGATGCACTCGATATGAGGAGCGCCATCGCCGGAAGCTGCCGCCCGTTCAGGTCACCGGAAATATGCTTTCGTGACGTACTCTCCCCCTATGTCGGGGCGCATGTGGCGGGTCGTCGCGGTCTTCCGCGTGATCACGCTCGGCTATGTGGCGTTCCTGATTCTGCGAGCCAACGGCCACTACGCCCACCCCGTCGGCGGCCTGATTGCGCTGGCGTTCATGGCCGCGTGGACGGTACTGACGGTCGTGGCGTACGGTCGGCCTTCCGGCCGCCAGCCATGGCTGATCGTCACCGATGTGGCCGTCTCGGCCGGCCTGATACTGAGCACGCGCTTGATCGACACCACAATCCGGATTAGCGGCGGCGCGCCGACGATTCCGGGGATCTGGGCGTGTTCCGCGGTGCTGGCCTGCGCGGTCGCTGGCGGCCCATGGGTCGGCCTGGCCGGCGCAGTTGCGGTCTCGGCTGCTGACCTGGCCGAGCGTGGCGCATTCCTGCCCCAGACCACGTTCACCAACACCGTCCTCGTGCTCATCGCCGGCGGCGTGGGCGGCTACGTCGTCCGGCTTGCGCTACAGACCGAGGAGGCCGTCGACCGGGCCGCGAGGGCGGAGGCGGCCGTGGCGGAGCGCGAGCGAATCGCCCGCGGGATCCACGACTCGGTGCTTCAGATACTCGCCCTGGTCAGCAGCCGTGGCCGGATGCTTGGCGGCGAGGCTGCGGAGCTTGGCAGGCTTGCGTCCGAGCAGGAGAGCGCACTGCGGGCGCTGGTGTCGGGTGCGACTACCGAGCCGCACGCCGAGACTGGCCAGATAGATGTGCGCGGCCTGATCGAGCCGCTGGCCAGCGCGCGCATTACCGTCTCCTGCCCGGCGACCCCTGTGCTGCTGCCAGCCGTCGCCGCCCGCGCGGTCGGCGGTGCTGCCCGCGCAGCGGTCGACAACATCCGCCGTCATGCTGGCGATGGCGCTCACGGCTGGGTGCTCGTCGAGGACGAAGGCCCGGCAATCCGGGTTAGCGTGCGCGATGACGGTCCTGGATTCGCGCACGGCCGGCTGGCCGATGCTGCGGCTGCGGGCCGATTCGGCGTGTCTCAGTCGATCATCGGGCGCATGCGCGATGTCGGCGGCATGGCGACCGTGACGTCAGGGTCTGGCCAGGGAACCGAGGTGGACGTCCGTGTGCCACGGTGACAACGATGCGGCGGGCGGCACTGGCAGCGTCCGCGTCATGGTCGTCGATGACCACCCGATCTGGCGAGACGCCGCCGCCCGGACCCTGAGCGAGGCCGGTTTTGCGGTCGTCGGCACCGCGGGCAGCGGAGCACAGGCACTGCGGGTAGCCGCCGCCACCCGGCCCGACGTAGTGCTGCTCGACCTCAACCTGCCGGATCTGCCGGGCGCGCAGGTCACACAGCAGCTTCTGACGGCACTGCCGGGACTGCGCGTGCTGATCCTGTCGGCCAGCGGCGAGCGACAAGACGTCCTGGACGCCGTCACCGCCGGCGCTAGCGGCTACCTGCTGAAGTCGGCCGAGCCCGGTGAGCTCACCGCTGCGGTGCGCTCCACGGCAGCAGGGCGCGCGGTCTTTACGCCCGGGCTAGCCGGACTGGTGCTCGGTGAGTACCGGCGGCTCGCCCAGTCCGGGTCGTCCGCCCAGGCCGGGCGTGGCGGTGACGCCGCCGCGCGAGCCCCGCAGCTGACCGAGCGCGAGACCGAGGTGCTGCGCCTGGTCGCCACCGGCCTCACGTATCCCCAGATCGCTCAGCGACTGTCGCTGTCGCCCCGGACCGTGCAGAACCACGTGCAGAACACGCTCAGCAAGCTGCAGCTCCACAACAAGGCCCAGCTCGTGCGCTACGCGCTGGAGCAGGGCGTCAAGCTGGAGTAACGGTCAGGCTGGAGCTGCCGGGCACTGCGGTGTCCACACGGATTCCACATCCGCCGCGCCAGCGCTCCACGGGCCTCCGCTGAGATGAAGCCAGCTGGTCGCCCCGATGCGCCCCCCTGCGGGGCGGCTGGCCTGCGGAGGAAGGCAACATGACACAGGTAGCGCAAGAGATTCCCACGCCTCGTCCCCCATACTCGGCGAGCACAACGATGCCGGTACCAGCCGCCGGGCGGGCACCGCGATGGCGGTCCCTGCTTGAGGCCCGGTGGCACGCCAGGCTCCAGGAAGTGACCGAGCTGTCCGTCGCCTATCACGACGCCGCCGGCGCTCCGGCGCTGCACGCGGACGCCGAGGAAGCCCGGCCTGCCAAGCGCCAGCTCCGGCGCCTGCTCCGGCAAGCAGTCACCGCGCGACGGGCGCTAGCCGACACTGAGGATGCGCTCACCCGGCTCGCTGACGGCCGCTATGGGCGCTGCGAGCACTGCGCAACCGCTCTGCCGCCCGGCTTGCTCGCGCTCGAGCCAGAGAGCAGGTACTGCCTTCGCTGCCTGCCCGAGCGCACAGACGAGCCGGGGCACAGGGGTCAGGTTGCCGATGCCTGGCCGATCGCGTAAAAGGCCGGCCGTTCCGGCAGTGACACGACGACACGCTCGCCACTGCTCGCAGCTGCGATCGCGGCGTCGCTGACCGCGCTGATCGCATAGCCGTCCCAGGTGCTCGGACCAGTCGCCGCACCTATCGCCACCGAACCGATCCACTCGGAAAGCTCGAGGTCATACGCCCCGCTGAACCTCTCGAGCCAGCCTGCTGGGACCCGGCTCCGCTGCTGGCCGCCTCCGCGCACCACGACGAGGCTGGTGTCACCAAGTTCCGCCGTTCCCTTCTCGCCAACCACCTCGCCGCGGATGTCGTACCCGTAGCTGGCGTTGACATTGATCTCCACGTCGGCCAGCACTCCGCTCTCGGTCTCGAGCAGCAGGACAAACGGATCAGACAGATGGCTGGCAGCATGGCTATTGCGGCGGGCCTTCAACACCCAGGTCGCGACAATCTCCTCGCCGAGCAGCCACCGGGTGACGTCGATGTCGTGCACCGCCGTGTCGGTGATGGTCATGTCAGCGGTGAAGCTGCCGGGCACGCTAGGGTTGCGGTGGGCGGCATGGACGAGCGTAGGCGCGCCGACCGTGCCGTCCTCGATGACCGATTTCAGCATCCGGTAGGCGGCATCGTAGCGGCGCATATAGCCAACCTGGACCAGCCTGCGACCGCACGACAACTCCGCAGTCAGGATGCGCTCGCACGCCGCCCGAGTCGGCGCCAGCGGCTTCTCGCAGAAGACATGCTTGCCCGCGGCGATCGAGGCGAGCACATAGTCCTCGTGTGTCGGCCCGGGCGACGCGACGAGCACGGCATCGACCTCATCGGACGCGATCAGTTCTAGCCCGGTGCGGTAAGCCCTGGCGCCAGGGAGTCCGCCGGCCTGCCGCTCCGCGCGCTCGGCATCAGCATCGGCGACGGCTACCACAACTGCTCCGGTCGGCGCACTTGACAGGCGGCGGATGTGGTCGGCTCCGATTACTCCGGCGCCGATGACGCCAACCCGAACGGTCATGGTCTGATTCTCCAACGCCGGGCGACCGAGTTTGCCGCAAGATGGTCGATTGCCGCGATGGCGGGGCGTAAGCAGGCCGGCAAGATTGTTAGGCACGGCGATGTCCTGGGCGCCAAGTCGAGCTAGCGACCCAAGCCGGACGAATGCGCTGCTTCCATAGCAAGCCGAGGTGAGGAGTGGGAAGCCAATGAGGCCCTGGTTCAAGGGAGGCGGCGCAGGCTGGATCGTGGTCGGGACCGTTGTAGTCGCCTGGGACCTCGTGGCACCTGAGACTCTCTCCGCGGCTTTTCAGCGCGCGAGGTCAAGCCCGGTCGGCTTCGCGGTACTGGCAGTGGCGTGGGGGGCGCTCACAGGGCATCTCTTCCTGGTCCTGCCGGGCCGGGCGGAGCCGTTTAACGCACCCGTCAACCTCGCACGCAGGCCGTTGCGGCGCGCGCGGATGCCCACCACGCAGTCCGCGTGACGAGAAGCGCTGATGTGTTAGCGAAGATCCGATTCGCTACGCTGCAGCTCGGTTCGGACTATGTAGGCGGCAGCGTCGGCCCGGTTGCGTACGCCGATCTTGCGGTACGCGTTCTGCAAATGCCGCTCGACGGTATGGATACTGACCACGAGCTGGGCCGCGATCTCGCTGTTGGTCTCGCCTGCCGCCAGGAGCTCCAGGACCTGCGCCTCGCGGCGCGTCAGCGTGTCTGGCGGCGAGGCGGCAGATCGCTGGTGCGGTATCGGGATCGGCACGGCAACGTGCTGGCCCGCCAGGCGCTCGGTCTCGGTGAGCAGCTCGGCAAGGATGCCGGGCGCTGCACATCTGCCGATGACGTTACTCGCCTGGCTGATCCGCGCGCGGGCATCGTCGGCGTTGCCCGTGCGCGACCTGATCTTTGCCAGGCACAGCAGTGCGCTTGCGGTTTCCAGCCGTGCCTGGCCACGACGGGCACGCTCGAGCGCGGCCAGCGCCGCCGTCTCGGCTTCGGGCAGCTCACCGCGGTCGGCGGACAGTTCGGCAGATGTCACCATGGCCGTGGTGGTTATCCAGTACTCGTCGAGGCCGTGCTGGGCGGCGAGATCGGTGGCCTTATGCACCTGACGCTCAGAGGACTCGAGATCGCCCGCCCTGGCCGAGATGGCCGCCAGGCAGCCGAGTGCCCGTACGCTGGCCAGATTGCTCGCCAGCGAGCGCGTTGGGCCCGCCACCTGCTCGAGGATCGAGCTGGCCTCGGCGTCCTGCGCGCGCCAGAAGAGGTTAGCGCCCATTGCCGCAAGCGCCTCTGCCTGCCACTGCGCCGTTCCTGCCGATTCGATCGCCGCAGCCCGTCGGGTGGCAGCCTCAGCGGAGGCCAGGTCCCCGACAAGGTGGTGGTAGTCGGCCCAGAGCACTGATGGCGCCGACTCCATCGGGGCCGGTCCGTCGATGAGCCGACCTTGCGGCGATGCTGCTTCCGCAGCCGACAGCCATGACTTCACCGTGTCCGGATGGCCCACGTGGCGGCCCAGGAACCCTCTGATCAGGCACATCCGGACGTCCTCGATGATCATCTCGGGCGGCAGCCGATCGAGCCACGACTCGACGTCGCCGGCCAGCCCCTGGTCAATCAGCGCACTCGAGTGCACGGCGATCAGTTCCCTGGCATCGGCCAGATCAGCCGCGAGGACGGCATGATCGATTGCTTCTCCGATCGACCCGTGCTGCCGATGCCACGCCGAGGCCCGCCGGTGCAGCACCGGTGCGAGCCCAGGCTCGGACCGGTCGAGCTCATGGCGCAGCAGCTCGGCGAACAGCCGGTGATAGCGATACCAGTTCCGGGTGGTATCCAGCGGCTCGAGGAAGACCTGAGATCTCTCCAGTTCCTCCAGCAGGCTCTGAGATCCGCTCCCGTCAGTGACTGCGTCGCAGAGCGGCCCGGAGAACCGGCTCAGTACCGACGTCTGCAGCAGCAGGGTGCGGATCGCAGGCGCCTGGCCGGACAGCACCTCGGCGGCGAGGTAATCGGCAATCTGGCGGTTATCGCCGCCGAAGCCCTGGATGAACCGGGCGGGGTCCTTGTGACCCTGCAGCGACAGGCCCGCTAGGTACAGGCCCGCAGCCCAGCCCTCGGTCCGCTCCAGCAGGGCGTGGATGTCTTCCGGCGGCAGCGCGAGACCGAGAGTCCCGTTGAGCAGGTCCCTGGTCTCGGCCTCAGAAAAGCGAAGCTCGTCCGCGCGGATCTCCGCCATCTCGCCGCCGGCCCGCAGCCGGGCCAGGGGGAGCGCCGGCTCAGACCGGGACGCCACGACGAGCCCGAGGGAGGGAGGCAGGTGTTCCACCAGGTAGGCGACGCCTTGAAGGATCTCGCTGTTGGTGATCAGGTGGAAGTCGTCCAGCACCAGGGTCACCCGCTCGGGCATGCGGGCCAGGTCGTTGATTACCGGGCCTATCAGGGCGTCTGGTGTCTTAACGCGCGCGGCGTTGAGCACCTGCAGTGCAGCCGCCCCGATTCCCGGGCACACGGCGTCGACGGCTGCGACAACTCCGGCCCAGAAATGCGCCGGGTCGTTATCGTCCCGGTCGACCGAGAGCCAGGTGTCCCGCGGCTTCTCACCCGCGAGGAACCAGTCCCGCAGCAGCGAGGTCTTACCCCATCCCGCAGGCGCGACGACCAGGACGAGCTTGGCTGGGCAGTAACCGGCCAGGAGATCGAGAAGAGGCTGGCGCGTAACGCTGCCGTGCAATGCGGCCGGCGGTCGCAGCCTGCCCGACAACGTGACCGTCACGTCAGGAACGGCCGGATCGGGCCGGATAGCCGAAGGTCCCGAGCCACTGCTACCAGACCGCCGGACGGAATGCGCTGACCGCGGCCGCCGTGACGATGCGGTCCTGTTGTCCGGAGTTGAGGCGCTTAGAGGTCGAGACGTTCTGGATCACGACTAACTCCCCCATCCCAGGCCGATCTGCAGATCTCCGCTCATCGCGTTCCGTTGCGGCTATCGGGATGACCATCCGCGTCCTGCACAAGCCTCTGGTCAACCCGGGGGTCCGCACATCACTCATCCGGATAAGGCTGATGGCGGCCCCGGAGCACGAGCTGAGGCGTGGTCCGTTTACTTCGGCAAGGTCACGGCCACCTACGAGAAGTTATCGATCGCCTACGAGAAGTTATCGAGATGTCGATGATCGTAACACCGCAGGCACCTCGCAGCGGCTGCCGGCCCTGGGGGGACAGCACCGGGGAAGTTGCTGCCATCTTTGCGGGCCTGTCGTGTGGGCTGGGACTCAGCTGGCTGCGGCCTGGCAGGTCCGGCCCGGAGATGGTCAATTACCGTACCCACGGCCCCCCGGCCCAGAGCTTGTGCTCAGGCCTGCATAGTGCGCCGCCTGAAGCAAGATGGTCAAACCTGGGGATGGCACTGGGTTGACCTGCCCGATGAACTAGAACAACGAACTCATACCTCGGTGCTCAGGCGAAAACAGCGATCTGGGCTCGGCCAGTTGTCTTGCAGTGGCCCCGATGCCGTCCCGACTGAAAGCGAGCGACGTATGCGCCAGTCGCGTAGACACACTGACCGACTGCGAGCGGTGTGGTGCACCCACTCCGTGCGCCGACATCCTGTGACCCTCCTGAAGGGTGCCTGAGCCCGGTTACTGACACCGTGCGCATCCGTGATCAACGGTGCATGTCAGGAGTCCCCGGCCATCCGAACACTCAGCGATATCGCATGCAGAGAGCTATGTGAACGTGAACGGTCATTAGGTAGCGCGCGGATTCGAAAGGGCCTTCGCTCATGCAAATACCAGGGTCGATGTGCACGAAGGCTAGTCGTCTCCCGAGGACCTCCCATGCAGCCAGCCCCGCCGGCATAGTAATTGGTCTTGCCAGTGACTACGCAGTCAGCGTCGCCCGCGTTCGCCGCAGGGTGGTGTGATGCTGGATCTCATCTACGCGGTGCTCGTGCTGGTGTCGCTCCTGGTGACCGTGCAGTCCGCGCACACGCTCTACCTGACCCTGTACACGTGGGACCGGCCGCCCGCGGAAGCCAGCGCGCCGGACCACTTCATCCCGCCCCGGCTGTCGTTCACAGTCATGCTCCCGGCCCGGCATGAAGAGGAGGTCATCCAGGGGACCATCGGCCGCATAGCTCAGTCGAACTATCCGCCGCACCTGATCCAGGTCCTGGTCATCTGCAGGGCGGATGACCAGGGCACCATCGACAAGGCCGAGGAGAAGATCAGCCAGCTCAAGCGGCATGGACTTCACAACACCGAGATGGTGGTGTTTCGCGACGATCCTATTAACAAGCCGCATGGCCTGAATGCCGCGCTGCCGCACGCTGCCAAAGACGTCGTTGCGGTCTTTGACGCGGAAGACGACATCCATCCAGACATCTTCAATGTCGTCAACACGGTAATGGAGGAAGAGGAGGTCAAGGTCGTACAGGGCGGCGTGCAGCTCATGAACTTCAACTCGTCCTGGTATTCCGCGCTGAACGTCCTTGAGTATTTCTTCTGGTTCAAGAGCCGGCTGCATTACCACGCACGTCTCGGCGCGATACCGCTGGGGGGCAATACGGTGTTCTTCGACCGCGACCTCATCGTCGGGCTCGGCGGATGGGACGAGCACAACCTGACCGAGGACGCCGAGATAGGACTCCGCCTGTCCGCGGCTGGCGAGCGGATCCGCGTCGTCTACGACAGCCGCTACGTGACCAGGGAGGAAACCCCGCCGACGCTAGGGCACTTTCTCCGTCAGCGCACCCGCTGGAGCCAGGGATTCCTGCAGACCCTGCACCAGGGCTCATGGCGGAACCTGGCGACTCGCCGTCAGCGTTTCCTAGCCTTCTACACGCTAGCCTTCCCGCAGGCCCAGGCGCTGCTAGGTATCTACGTTCTCTTCTCGCTGGGGACGATGTTCTTCTTCAAAGCGCCGGTGCTTGTCGCCCTCATCTCGTTCCTGCCGGTCATGATGCTGCTGGCGTACTTCCTGATCTGCACGGTGGGACTGTACGAGTTCACCAGGGCGTACGACATGAAGGTCAATCCCAGCGTGGTTGTCGGCATGGCCATCGCGTGGATTCCCTACCAGCTGGTCATCGCCTATGCCTCGCTGCGCGCGGTCGGCCGTCAGATGCGCGGCGTCAGCAACTGGGAGAAGACACGCCACATTGGCGCGCATCGCGAGCAAGTGGCCTACCGCACCGACAGCCTGAGGGAGGCGGGCGACCGTGCCGCCTGACCGCACGGCGGCATCCCCGCGGGTGCTGCACCCACCCGAAGCCCGCAGCGGCTCGCCGCCGACGCGGGAGGCGGGCGTGCCCACCGCCGCGACCGAGGGCCTGAGGTCGCTTGGCCGCCCGGGGACGATCGCCCTGGTCTTCGCCCTGCTGAGCGGCCTGCTCACGCACAGCTACCACCTGTTCGATTACCCCCTCTACCAGACTGACGAGGGGATCTACATGGAGCGGGCCTGGGCGGTGATCCGCGAGCACGGGCTCAGTCCGCAGACCTACGTCTACGACCACGCGCCCGGTGGCTGGATCATGATTGCCGCCTGGGTGTACCTGCTGCCCGGGCATTTCGAGGCGTTCGGGAATCCGGTGAATAGCGGCCGGGTCCTGATGGTGATCCTGCACGTCGCCAGCACGTTCTTCTTGTTCGAGATCGCTCGGAAGCTTTCCGGCGGCCTTCTTGCCCCGCTGATCGCGACGTTCTTCTTCAATTTCTCCTTCCTCGCGGTCTACTACCAGCGGATGGCGCTGCTGGACAACATCATGGTCTTCTGGGTGCTGCTGAGCGTGTACCTGCTGCTGCGCCGCCGAGGACACCTGTTCACCGGTCTGTGGTCGGGTCTTGCCTTCGGCATCTCGGTGATCACTAAGGAGAACGCGATATTCTTCGCGCCCGCGATCTTCTATCTGCTCTATCGTCAGACCAAGGAGGATTCGAACCGGAGCTTCGCAATAGCATTTTGGCTCATCGGGGCAAGCGCGCCCATCATCACCTATTTCCTGTACGCCACGCTCAAGGGCGAGCTATTCCCGAAGGATTTTTCCTTCAACCTCAACAAACCTCCGCAAGGTCACGTCTCGCTGCTGTACGAGATGTGGACCCAGATCCATCGCAACACGGGGACCCTGTTCGCCCGGAACGGCAGCAGCCTGCAGCCCTCCTACCTTTACGCTGCCTGGCTGCCGAGAGACCCCTTCCTGCTGGTGGTCGGCACCGCGGCGATGGTGATCTGCCTGTGGGTGGGGTGGCGTCAGCGAGAACAGGATCCGGCCTTCCTGATCGCCGGGGCCCTCGCCTTCGGAATCGCGTTCTACCTGGCCAGAGGCAGCGTCATCCTTGACTTCTACGTCATTCCGCTGATCCCGACGTACGCGCTGTGCATCGCCCTCGTCGGGGACCGAATGCTCAAACGGATCCCCATAGCCACGGCAGTGCCGTCGGTCAGCCTGCTCTGCGCGGCGCTCCTGCTCCTGCCGGGCGGTGGTTATCTGCTGAAGCACGGCCAGCAGGGCCAGTTGCAACTGGCCGACCCGTACCACGTGCCGCAGACCTTCATGCAGCAGCAAGAGATCGCGTGGGTACGCCAGAACATCCCGACTAATGCCCGGATCGTTAGCGACGACGATATCTGGGTAGCCCTGCATGACGTCAATCCCGTTTACCCATACGACCAGTCGCACTGGAACGCGGCGACGGATCCGCAGGTACGGAACAAGATATTCGGGGGCGGTAACTGGCAGGATATCGACTACATCGTCATGTCAAACGGCATGAGGCAGGCAATGGAACTTAATAACGGTGGCACGAGTACTTCCATCGGTCCAGAGGCATACATGCTTTATGCACTTGATTATCATTCGTCGCTCGTGTGGCATATCCACAGAGGAAATGTCAACCTGTTCATCTACAAGATAGATCATTAATCGGCGGAAGGGGGATGTGATGAACGGCAAGCCCGTTGAGAAGGCAAGGCCAGAGCGCCGCGAGCCTGCAAAAGAACCACCGCGCGGCCCGAAGCGAAGCAGACTTAACTGGAAGCAGCTGCTGGGCGCCGCTGTCGCCCTCCTCATCGCCTGGCAGCTTTTCCACACATTCATCCAGGGCACCAAGAGTCATACAAGTGCCAGTCACAGCGCCGCACCGGCTAAGTCAGCTGTCCCCACGCCGGCGACGCCGACGCCGACGGTCACGCTCGGCGGCCATCGGGTCGCGGCCACGGCCGGTCCTGCCATCGTGCTCAATCCGGGCCTCGTCGCGCCGGGAGCCCAGGTAGCAGTCGACGGCAGCGGCTTCACGCCCAAAACGGCGGTCGTCGTCTGGCTGCGGACGGGGCACTCCAGCAAGGGCACCGTGGTCGCGCACGGCAAGGCCGCAGGGAACGGCACCTTTGCGACTAGCTTCTCGATGCCGAGTTCTGGGACCCAGAGTGGCGGGAGCGTCGTCGCTGAGGACAGCAGCGACGGCAAGACAGCCACCGCCAACCTGGTGACCGCCGGCGGCGTCGCGACGGCCAAGATCGTCGGAAAGGATGCCGGACACCCCGGCCAGAAGGTCACGGTGACGGCGACAGGATTCGGACCCGGCGAAAAAGTCAACGTGTACTGGGGGCGCGTGAGCGGAACGCCCGCGGCCACGGAGACCGCTAACCCTGCCGGCGGCATCGGCCCTACCAGCATTCCGGTCGGCGTGGCGCCGGTAGGAAACACGACGCTGGTCCTGGTCGGCATGAAGACGCACACGACGGCCACGGTTCCCTACCTGATGTTGGGCCTGTATCCGTCGACCGCCATGCATCCGTATGCCATCAGAGCGGGACATTCGGTGACCTTCACCGGCAACGGCTTTGCGCCGAGCGAGCAGGTTCTCATCTACCTCAATGGCTCAGGCGGTGTACCTGCCCTCACAACTACCGCCAGCAGCACCGGCGGCTTCTCTGTCAACTTCGTCGTGCCATTCGGGCTCAAGGGCAGGCAGTCTCTGACCGCGATTGGCAACGAGAGCCGTGCGTCTGCGCATAACGGCTTCCTCGTGATGCCTTACATGCCCTCTGTTCAGGGCAGCACGTACGGCGCCCTGCCCGGCACGACCATCTCGTTCTACGCCAAGGGCTTCGCCGCGAACGAGGTCGTCCTGGTCTACACAGACGGCAAGCTGGTGACGGCGTTCCGGGTGGACAGCCAGGGCAGCGCTTCCGCCGCTGGGAGTTACGTGGTTCCGAGCGGAGTAGCTAACGCCATCTACTTCAAGCTGGTCGGGCAGCAGAGCGGCGGCGCGGGGACCGCGAAGGTCGGGATCGAGCCCGGCGGGTCGGCCTCGGTTCCGCCGCAGAAGCCGTACGTGCTGCCGCCAAGCCTCGGCGGCAAGCCCCCGGCGACCCATTCGCCCGGACCATCGTCAGGGGGCGCGTCGTCGAAGCCGTAGCCCGGGCGGCCGTGTCGCACTCCTGCGACCTAGCGTGGAAGGGGACCGGACATCGATCCATCAGACACGGAGAGCCCAGATGAAGAAAGTCTTCGGCCCGCATACCCGGCAGGTGCTCGAAGTCCTGGCCCGACTGCGGAGCCTGTCGCCGGGGGATGTGGACCTGGTGACGGTCGCCTGGAAGCATGCCAGCGCCGTGGAGCGGGCCGAAGCCTGGGCACAACTGCACCGCGCCACGTCACGAGACGAGCGGTACCCGATCCTGGCGGCCGCCGCAGCCGGCCGCCGGACAGCCATGGACACCGCACGAAACCTTAACCGGACAGACTGGGCATTCTGGGCAGCGGCCTGGGACGCATCGGCGGCAGTCGCAGCTGGCGACGTGATCGGCAGCTACTTCGAGGTCCTAGCCGCCCCGGTGGCTGAGGTCATGCCATCTCTGGCCGAGGGCGAGGCCAGCGCCCAGAGCCCCGCACGCGTCCCATCACCCAGGTCGCAGCACGACTCCGTGGCGCCAGCGGGGCCGTCGTCGGTGCCGAGGGGCCGCTCATCACGGGCGACGTCCTGATGGAGACATCACTGCCCGGTGCAGGCTCGACGGCGTTCCGGGCAGGTGTGCACATTCCCGGCGTCAGTGACAAAATGTAACCATGAAGACACAGTTCCGCCAGTTCTTCGAGTCCTCCCCAGATGCTCTGCTGGTCGTGGACTCTGTGGGACGGATCCGCCAGGCAAATGCGCAGGCGGAGTCCCTGTTTGGCTACCGGCACGAGCAGGTGCACGGCGAGCTGGCACAGACGCTGTTCCCTGGTCAGCAGGTGACCTGGTCTCCGCCTGCCAGCCCGCCCGAGCAGCGGCGGCCGACTGGACGGCACCTGGAGCTGGTGGGCAGGCGCAGTGACCGCAGCCAGTTCCCGGCCGATGTCGCCGTCATCCCGATACAGACCGCGGAAGGTCCTGAGACCCTCGTCAGCATCAAGGACCTGTCCGACGCGCAGCGCGCACAGTTCGCCCTCGAGCTGGGCCTGGATGTCCTGCAGTCCGCCGAGCGGGACGAGCAGGCCCTGCTGGGGCACCTCCTCCGCGCACTCGAGCAGGAGCGCGCCCGCATTGCCGCAGATATTCATGACGACACGATCCAGATACTCAGCGCGGCGAACCTGCGGCTGCAGCAGCTTCGCCACCGCCTGCAGCATCCCGAGGATCTCCAGATTCTGGACAAGCTTGAGGAAACGCTGACCCTCTCGCTTGGCCGCCTGCGCCAGCTCATTTTCGACCTGAGGCCGTCAACCCTGGAGCAAGGCAGCGTCGCCGACGCCGTGCGGGCTTATCTCGAGGAGATGAGGTCCGATATTGGCATCGACTACCGGGTAGAAGGCACTTGCCGTTCGCATATCCCGGCCAGTACCGGCACGCTGATCTACCGAACGGTCCAGGAAGCGCTCGTCAACGTCCGTAAGCACGCCAGGGCCAAGACGGTCCGCGTCCAGTTCCTTGACATCTCCGAGGGCTGCCTGACGCGGATCTCCGACGATGGCGTCGGTTACAGCCCGGCCGAGGTGGAGGACCAGCCAGGTCACCTTGGCTTGACCCTCATGCGGGAGCGGGCCGAGCTGGCCGGAGGCTGGTGCCGGATCGAGAGCACACCAGGCAGCGGCACTGTCGTGGAGTTCTGGGTACCGTTCGAGAATCCCCCTGAGCAACCGGGGGTGGGCCGTGAGCGCGCCGCCTGACAGCACGGACATGGTCCGGGTGCTGATCGTGGAAGATCACCCGGTCGTTGCCGAAGGGCTCTCGTCCCTGCTGGAGGATTACCCGGACCTGACAGTCACCGCGATCGCCGGATCCGTAGCTGAGGCAATAGCCACCACCGAGCGCGTCTCCTTCGACGTCGCCATGGTCGATTTTCATCTACCCGACGGAACCGGGGCCGACGCTGCGGACGGCATCCGCGCCCGCTCTCCCTCCGCCGCGATCGTGTTCCTGAGCGCCGACGACAGCGACACGCGGCTGCTGACCGCGATCGAGGCCGGTGCTAGCAGCTACCTCCTCAAGTCGGCGAGCGGCGATGAGATTGTTGAGTCGATCCGCGCGGCGGCCGCTGGCCGCAACCTCATTCCGCCCGCGGCCATCGCCGACGCCCTCGCCCGAGACCGCGAGGTCGCCCGCGAGCACTCCAGGCAAGCGGAGGTGCTCGCCAGCCTGACGCCCAGGGAGAAGGAAATCCTGGCTCTCATGGCCGAGGGCGCCGACAACCGGGCCGTCGCGGAGCGCCTCCACATCAGTTACGCCACCGTGCGAACGCACGTCAGATCAATTCTCTCCAAGCTCGGCGCGAGATCTCAGCTCGACGCTGTCGCCAAGGCTTCGCAACTGGGTTTCCCAGGTTTATAGCCAACGCTTTACCCGCCTGCGGCATGCGTTCTGTCGGCTCTGGGGCAGCCTCACCAACGAAGGGCTCACCACCTCAGGGGGACAGCGACGGCCAGGGTACGCGCGAACACCGCGTCTCGGCTGGCCGCTGTCATCGCCTCTATCGCGCTGGCAGCCGCAGCGGCGGCGGGCTGCAGTGCGCCAAGCATGCAGGAACAGGCGGCGACGGGCTTCCTGTCGAAATACGTTCAGCCAGACGGCCGGGTCGTCCGGCTGGACCAGGGCCGGGACACGGTCAGCGAGGGCCAGGCCTACGGCATGCTCCTGGCGGAGGCGCTTGGCCAGGACGGTGTTTTCGACCAGATCTGGAAGTGGACCTACGATCACCTGGAGCTCAGCGACGGGCTGTTCGCCTTCCACGCCAATCCGGCGGGGCACATCATCAGCCCCGAGCCCGCCAGCGACGCTGACCTGCTCATCGCCTGGGCGCTCTTGCGATATCGCGGGCCTAAGGCCGCTGCCTTTCATCTGGATGGTCACGTGGTCGCGGACGCCATCCTGGCGCACGAGGTGATCTCGGGCCCCGGCGGCACGCTAGTCCTGACAGCGGGGCCGTGGGCAACTGGACCGTCCGCAACCATCGACCCGAGCTACTGGTCCTTGCCCGCATTTGAGGGCCTGGCCCGACTCACCGGCAACTCACAGTGGAGCCGCCTGGCAGCTGGTGCGGTCAGTCTCACCCGGACTCTCACCCAGAACGGCCGGCTCCTGCCACCTGACTGGGCCGTGCTCAGCGCTAATGGGTCCGACGCGGTCGTGCGGCCCGAGCCGGCGCCCAACGGCAGTGCGCCATATGTCCAGTATGGTCCGGACGCCGAGCGGACAGTTGTCTGGTTTGCGACGTCTTGCGATCCGCAGGCCAGAGCCCTCGCTGCGCGGTGGTGGCTCCTGCTCAGAGTCCATCGTCGTGCCCGCGCATTCGCGCTGAGCCTCCGCGGCGCCGTCCTGGACACCGTCAAGGGGCCGCTGCCATTGGTCGCATCGGCCAGCGCCGCGAAGGTGGCCGGAGACGACGCAGCAGCCCAGCACCTGCTGCAGCTGGCCGCAGGGCAACAGCAGAGCTATCCGACCTACTACGGCGGTGCCTGGGCCGCGCTCGGCTATACCCTCCTGGACACCAGGTCGCTGGGAGCCTGCTGACCCCAGGGCACTGGTAGCCCTTCGCGTCGACCTTCTCGCTGGCCCCGGCTGGCCAGCGCCTGCTCCTGCTCCTGGCAGTCCCTGCGCCTACCTCAATTGCGGTAGGCAGGCGTACGCCATTTGATGTGCGCCGAATCCATTCATGCGTACGACGATTTCTGTGTTCCTGCTGCCTAAGGTTTCTGGGATGACTGCGATCTTCGCCGGGAATCTGGCAACGCACTTATCCGGCCCTCGGCCGGAGGCAGCCCGCGTCAAATGCCGTTCAGATCGCACTTGCGGACCGCCTTTTGTGTAAGTGAGGCAGAAGAAAGATCTGCCGTGTCCCGCCAGACTCCCCCCGAGACCTGCACAGGAGCTAAATGAAACTCCCGCAGACAATCGTCAGCCGACTGCAGCGCACGCTAGCCGATAATTCGGCCACCCCGAACGAGCACGACTCCCGCCACTGGGCGCTACGCCGACCAGGAAAGCGTCAGGCAGCATTCGGAGTCGCTGCCCTCGCCGCTGCCGGAGTTGTGACCGGCATGGTTCTGAGCTCGACCGGTGGCGCGCAGGGCGTCCAGGACAACCTGAGCGGGCAGCAAGTCTCCCTCGTTAGCTCCGGCTCCGCTCCGCAGCTGCAGGTGGACGGTAACCATCTGGTCAGCTCTGACGGCCAGAAGGTCGTGCTGCACGGCGTGGACCGCTCGGGCACCGAGTTCATGTGCGTTCAGAAGGGCGAGATCTTCGACGGCCCGGTCACCACGGCGTCAATCGACGTCATGAAGGCCAAGGGGATCGACGTTGTCCGGGTCCCGCTGAACGAGGCCTGCTGGAACGGCGACTCCGACGTCAGCCCTGCCGCCTCCGGTGCCCACTACCGGGACGCAATCAAGGCCTACGTGAAGCGGCTCAATGACGCCGGCATGAACGTCATCCTCGATCTGCACTGGACCGACGGGACCTACACCGGCCCGGCATCGGCCTGCGTGGACGCTACGGCAACCTGCCAGAAGCCGATGCCCGACAAGGCTGAGGCCATCCCGTTCTGGAAGTCGGTAGCCACCACCTTCAAGGGTAACGACAGCGTCATCTTCGACCTGTTCAACGAGCCCTACCCAGACCAGGCCTACCAGTCCAACACCGCAGAGGCCTGGAACTGCTGGCTGCACGGCGGCAGCGCCTGCCCCGGTTTCTCCTACCAGGTTGCCGGCATGCAGGACCTGGTGAACGCGGTGCGCTCGACCGGAGCGAACAACGTGCTCATGCTTGGCGGGCTGACCTGGTCCAACGACCTGAACGGCTGGCTGGCGCACGAGCCGCACGACCCGGACCACGACCTGGCCGCGTCCTGGCACTCGTACAACTTCAACGCGTGCAGCACGCAGTCATGCTGGAACAGCCAGATCGCACCGGTCATCGCCAAGGTCCCGCTCATCGCCGGGGAGATTGGCGAGAATGACTGCGCCGACAGCTATGTGGGCCCGCTCATGGCGTGGCTGAACTCCAAGGGCGCCAGCTTCGTGGCCTGGACCTGGAACAGCGACTTCAACTGCGCCTCCGGCCCGGGTCTGATCACCAACTACAAGGGCGCGCCCACCGGTATGGGTGCCGGTGTTGAGGCCATGCTGCACAACCTGGCCCAGAAGAGCTAGCGACCCGCGCCCTGGCCCTCCACAAGGGGCAAGAATGCGAAAGGGCGGTGGCGGCACGACGTGCCGCCACCGCCCTCTTTCGTGTTTGCACGCGGCGACAATAGCCGGGACGAGCGAAAGACATCCCAGGAGCTGTAACGAAACTTGGGGACGCCAGCTGACGCGCGGCAGCGCCGGCGGAGTCGGCTCGTGCGTCCGCCGGTGAGCTGGCTAACGGTCAGGCGGCCTGGGCTGGTGGCGGGCTGCCGTCGCCGGGCGGAGTCAGGGTGACGTGGTAGCCGAGCCGTGCGAGGGCCTGCTGGTGGTGTCGGATGAGGTGCTCGTGGTTGCGGGCGTCGCGGCGGTCGTAGTAGTCGGCGCCGGCCTCGGCGTAGTCGGCGTCATATGTCATAACTGCCCAGGCGATGCACAGCAGGGTGTGAGCGACGGCGGTGGCGGCTTTCTTCTCATGGCCGCGGCCGAACCGGCGGGCCAGCCGGCGGAACCGGGCGCCGGGCCGGGTCGCGGTGCGGCCCACGGTCCAGGCCGACTCGGTCAGCGCGGCGCGCAGGTGCTGGTTGCCCTTGCGGGCGGCGGCGTGCTTGCGCTTGCCGGCCGACTCGTTGTCGCCGGGCGCCAGCCCGGCCCAGGCGGCCAGCCGGGCCGCGGTGGCGAACCGGCGCATGTCGCCGCCGGTCTCGGCGACGATCACCTGCGCGGTGCGGGGCCCGATGCCGGGGATGGTGACCAGCCGGGCGATCAGCCGCTGGAACGGCGCGGCTGCCTCGTCGACCAGCCGGTCCAGCTCGGCGACCTGAGTGCCCAGGTGGTCGTAGGCGTCCAGGTGCAGCCGGCACATCTGGCCGTGGCCGGCGGTGAACCGGCCGTCGCAGGCCATCTGCAGCTCGGGGATCTTGCGGCGCATCACCCCGCGGGCCAGGGCGGCCAGCACGGCCGGGTCACGCTGCCCGGCGATCAGCGCCTCGACCATGTCCCGCGCCGACAGCGTGGTCAGGCTGGAGGCCACCGAGTCGATCTTGATGCCGCCGTCTTCCAGGACCTTGGCCAGCCGCTGCAGCTCGCTGGTCCGTGCCTCGATCAGCTTCTTGCGGTACCGGGTCCGCTGCCGCAGCGCCGCGACCTCGGCCGCCGGGATGAAACTGGCCCGCAGCAGCCCGTGCTCATGCAGCTCGGCAATCCACTGGCAGTCCTTTAAATCCGTCTTGCGGCCCGGCACGTTGCGCATGTGCGCGGCGTTGCACACGCACACCTCGATGCCGGCGCCGGCCAGCGCGTGATAGACGGGCCACCAGTACACCCCGGTGCTTTCCATCGCCACGTCCGTCACGCCCAGCCCGGCCAGCCAGGCCGCCATCTGCTGCAGCGGCCGCCAGAACGTCGCGAACCTGCGCACCGTCACCGCCCGCTCGCCCGGACGGTCGCCGGGCAGCCGGACCGCGACCCAGATGATCTTCTTGTGCACGTCGATCCCGCCGACGCGCGGATGAACGATATCCATCGCCACCTCCCTTGCGCGATACTGACTACGGGCGCGCCGCCCGCGGAGCCCGCAGCAAGATCGAGATCCTGTAACACGCGCTCATAGCAGCAATCCGGGGTACCTACCGGGCAGGCTCCAGCGTCAGTCTTAAATACAGGCACGCAGCGCCAAGCAGGGACGACGTCAGCGGGCGGCGCAGCCCCAAGTTTCATTCATCCGCGGGCGTCACGTCAGTGACATGAAGTCTTAAATGTCAAGCGGCGATCGAGGATTCGCGGTGAGACCAGGCGGTTGCCTCGTGGTAGCAGGTGCGGGTCTTCAGGCATCCGTGCAGGATGCCTACAAGCCTGTTCGCCAGGCGCCGCAGAGCGTCGTTGTGCTCGATACCGCGGGCGCGCAGGTCGTCGTAGAAGGCGCGGGCGCCAGGGGAGGCGTTGAGCGCGGCGAAGGCCTGGGCCATGAGCGCGTCGATGAGCCGGTCGTTGTGGATGAACCGGGCGGCGACGACTTTCTTCTTCCCCGACGCGCGGGTGATCGGGCTGGTGGCCGCGTAGTTGCGGCGGGCCTTGCTGTCGGCGTAGCGGTGCGGGTCGTCGCCGAACTCGCCGAGCACCCGGGCGCCGAGGATGGCGCCCATGCCGGGCTGGGACAGGTAGATCTCAGCGTCCGGGTGCTGCAAAAAATGTGCCCTCACCTGCTGTTCAAGGGCTTGGACCTGCACCTGGAGGGCGGCGATCACCGAGATGAGAGCACGGGCGGTGGCGGCATAGGCGGCGGTCAGGGCCGGCGGCTGGCCGAGCTGCTCGCCACGCAGTGCCGCCATGATCACGTCGGTCTTGCGGGCGATGTCACGGCGGCGGGCGCGCTTGAGCGCCGCCGAGATCTGGGCGCGGGTCAGCCTCGCGGCCCGGGCCGGATCGGGGGCCTTGCCCAGCAGCTCCAGGGCGTCGGGGGCGTCCAGGTCCTCAAAGGCTGCCAGCGCGGCGGGAAAGTACTCGCGCAGCTGATGCCGCAGCCGCTGGGTGTGCCGGGTGCGTTCCCAGATCAGCGTCTTGTGCATCCGGGCCACCACCTTGATGCCTTCTGCCTCAGCGGAGTCACCCGCTGCCAGGCGCAGCTGATGGGAGTCGGTGCGCACCATGTCCGCGAGCATGTGCGAGTCACCCTGGTCGCTCTTAGCGCCCGACACCCCGTGCCGCTCCCGGTACCGGGAGGCCTGCAGCGGATTCACCGGGAACACCTGATAGCCAGCGGCGACCAGCGCCGCTACCCACGGGCCGCGGTCGGTCTCGATCCCGACGATCACCTCCGCCTCATCCGCGTCCTCGCCCAGAAACTGGCCGATCAGCGCGTGCAGCTGGGTTATCCCGGCCACTCCCTCGCCCAGCCGCTTCCTCGCCAGTACCTTCCCGGACTCATTCATCACCTCGATGTCGTGATGGTCTTCGGCCCAGTCATCACCCACGTACAGCCGCACGCCCGCTCCCGTCAACGATGTCGAATCAAGCCAGCAGCCAGCGGGAGAACTATCAGCGACCTAATGAAACTGTGCTCACGCCAGGCGGCGGGCACGACATCCCAGCAGCGATCAACTCTCCCGGTCACCGGCAGGGGCACGATCTTTCGCCAGGGCTCAAAGCCCGGGAGAAACAAGTGCTCACCTGCCGGCGGCCACCAGGTACCGAGTCTGCCGGACAGCAGGCCCGCTAAGACTCATTAGGCAGAGACAGTGGATCGCCGCTTTGCCCTCTATATCCAGACATCTAGCTCATCAGTGGGATCTCAGCCTCGACGACGGACTCTTCTGGCACGGATACAACGCCGTAGTCCTCACCGTCACCCAGCACAGCCGGCCGCTAGCGCTCAAGCTGACGTGGCCAGCACGCCGGGCCCGGGGACAGGCTGACGCGCTGGCTTCGTGGCGGGGACAAGGCGCCGTCGAGCTGGTCGCCTGCGACTTGCCACGCGGCGCCTTGCTTCTCGAGCGCCTAGACCCCACGCGGTCACTGGCCACTGTCCCCCTTGGTGAGGCCCGCGGTCATCGCGGGAAGCCTAATCCGCACACTGGCTCTCGAGGCGCCGCGACCTTTCCCCTCGCTGCGGGCCGCCGCCCGCCAGCTCGCCATCACCGTCGCCGCGCGGCTCTGCTCGGCGAACTGATCGGTTGCCCTCGCCGCGGCGTCGCTGTCCCACAGCGTCAGCTTCAGCGCCGTGCCGCCGTCGCGGTCGATCAGGAAGACCGCGCCCGCGTTCCCGGGCAGGTCCTCCACAACCCCCTAACCGTGCTGACAGCGTGGTCGGCCCACTTCTGCAAAGCCTCGGGCGACCCGGACCATGTCGACGTACGTGCGAACATTCTTGGCTCCTTTCCTCACCACGATCATCACAGTGCACATGCCAAAGCACCCTCCCAGAATCCTGGGAGACCGCTGACAAAGTGGCCGCCAGCTCGCCGGGTCACCCTTGCCTCGGCTCGCTCGTCGGCCGCTCTAGCTAGTTGAGGGGCGCGAAGAGCTCGAGCTGAATGTTGTCAGGGTCGCGGAACACCAGCACAGATGCGTACGGTTCGTCCGAGATCGGAGACTGGGTCAGGGGCTTGTCGGCGACATCGGCGCTGAGGACGCCCTTGGCTCTCAGGTGACTCTGCCAGTCCTGGAGGTCGCTGCGGCTGGGGACCATGAAGCCAGCGTGGTCGAGGCCCGTGACCGTTTCACCGAACATAGCGCCGGTGCTGGTGTCGTGGCGGTGCAGCACAATCATGAGCTGGCGGTCGTCGTCGGCGAGGAGCTTGCCGACACCGCCGGGGTGCGGGACGTCCATCCGGAAGCGGATGCCGAAGACGTCTTCATACCATCGGACGCTGGCGTCGACGTCGGTAACTGTCAGGGCGAGGTGGTGCAGCCGCGGTGATGTGAGGGTGGACATGAGTTCTCCTTTTCCCAGATGATTCCAGTCATCTGGGGTGACGGGCCAGGTCGGCGTCGCGCCGTCGCGGCCGGTGGCGCAGATTGCGCTGGTTGAATGGTGACCAAGGCCGGGCGGCCCTGGTGGTCATGACCTGGCCCGCCTGGCCGCGGAACTGGCCGGTGCTGACGGGGCTGACGGAGCGCCTCTGACACTGGCCAGGCAGTAAGCGAGGAACATCGCCACGAAGTCGTCGACGAGGCTTGCCCACCGATCGCCTCCCAAGTCGTTGGAGATCTGCTGGTCGACAAGGCCGGTGGTCAGGGCGGTCCACATGTCGACGTGACGGGGATCGCGGATGCCGTTCAGGGCCAGGCGCTCGCGCACCAGCTCGAGCGCCCTGATTGCGGGCGCGAAGGATTCCGCCGAGGGCTCGAACCCGGGAATCGTCCGCTGGAACAGCAGCTGGTAGCGGGCGGTGTCGCTGGTGCAGAACTCCAGGAACCGGCGCACGCCGCCGGCGAGGATCGCCGGCGGATCTTCGCTGGCGTAGGGCTCGGACATCAGTTCTGCGAACCGAGTGGCTGCCTGGCCGAACATGGCGTCGTAGATCGCGTTCTTCGACGGGAAATAGGAGTAGACCGTCGGCGTCGTGATCCCGGCGCATTTGGCAAGCTCCCGCAGCGACAGCCCGGCCAGGCCATCGCTGCCGACCACCTCCCACGCGGCTTCGATAATCGCGTCCCGCGCGGATCTCCGTCGCGCTTCGCGCCAGTCACCTGTGCTCGAGGATTTAGACATCGTACGGTAAATCTATACGTTGTTAAAGCTAACGGTCAAGGGATGCGCAGATAGCCCCGCATCGCGCCTTTTGAGTGCGTGCTCTGCTGTCCAGGCGTCGACGAGCTTGAGCGCGGATCGCTCGAGCTCGGGTCGCACGATCCCGAGCGCATCCTGCGCGGCGTATGGAACGACCGGGTACACGCGGTCGTGCGTCGCAGTGATCTTTGGGTCTGCCACACATCGACGTTACGCAGTCCGGTTTCGGTCCGGAAGGCGATGCGCCTTCAGGCCAGGCGGCAGCGCTGTTTCCCGCGCCGGATGGAATCAGAAGTGACTCATGACGGCGTTGACGTGCGCGACGTCCAGGTAGGTGTCTTTGCTGGCGACGAGTCCGTCAGCTGCAACTACGACCACATCTACGCAGTCGACGGTGACGGGCATGTCGATTTCCTTGCCGTCTCGGTGGACGCTCATCGTCGCCGAGAGCGTCCATTCGAGAACCCAGTGGCTATCGCCGCAGAGGACGCTGCGGGCCGTCACTGTGAAGTTCTTGTAGGTCCCGAATAGGTCAGCGCAAGCGTCCTGCATGGCGACCCGGCCGAGCACCGGAGGGGTTCCCATGTGCATGCGGAAGGTGGTGTCTTCGGTGTGCAGAGAGGCGATCCTTACTGGGTCGCGGTCAGCCCACGCACGTGAGTAGGCATCCTTGACGGCCAGGATGTTGACTGGCGCCTCGATTGGCGCTGCGGTGGTCAGTTCAGGCATTGCGAGCTCCCTCGTAGCCGATCGGGCCGGAACCGCCCGCTGGCTGCTCCGATTGGGTGCCTGGGTGGTGATCGCCCCGGCAATCTCAGCATGCGGGCATTCAGCTAGGTGAACATCGGCCAGGTGGCAGAGATCGCAGGGTGAGGCTGTTGGCTCTGGAATCGATCAGGCGCCGCGGCGGGTCGCCTCAGCCGCCAGGCCTGCCCTGCTTGTCAGTCCGAGCTTGGCAAATACGTGTGTGAGGTGCGTTTTAACGGTGCCACGGCCGATGAACAGGCGGCTGGCGATCTCGGGGTTGCTGAGGCCCTCGGCAACGAGCTTGACGACCTGCAGCTCGGTTGGGGTCAGGCTGGCCCAGCCGGCCGACGGGCGCTTGCGCGCGCCCCGGCCGCGGGTCGCGTAGGCCGTAGCGGCATCGAGCGTGAGCGCGCTGCCTTCGTTCTCAGTGGCGATGTACGCGGCCGAGTCGAGCACGTTGCGGGCCAGCGTCAGGGCGTGCCGGACTTCGGTCAGTGCGACCGGGCTGCGCGGGAGTCCCAGGCTGGCGCGCACGGCAGATGCCGCTGTGAGCAGGCGCACTGCCTCGGCACCGCTCTGCTGCTGTGCTGCCAGTGCGGCCAGCGCCTCAAGAGACTCCAGAATCCCGGGCGTAAGCCGACCCTGTGCACGCAGTGTCAGGGACACGTGATGAAGGGACTCTGCGGTCATCAGATCACCGCGTGCCCTCGCGGCTCTTGCTAGTTGATGCTGCGCACCGGCGACCAGATAAGGGTTGGCGAGCAGTTGCCCGGCTGCGAGGCTGTCAGCAAGGGCTGCCTGGGCGGCCCCGTAGCTTGAGCTATCCAGCAATGCGGCGCCGTACTCCGTCAAGAACAGCGACCGCCAGAGCGGGTCTGCTTTCGCGAAACGCGGCACGGCCGGTTTGAGCACAGCCAGGGCGGCCATTGCGTCGCCGCGCTCGCGCAGCAAGCGGCCGAGTCCGATGACGCCCCAGACCTGGCTGACGGTGCCCCCGCTGGCACTTGCCCGGCGCAAGGTATCGGCGTAGCCGGCCTCGGCAGCGACGGGATTGCCAACTAGGGCCTCAAGGTCGGCCAGCCACACTGTTGTCAGCCAAGCGGTCAGGGGATCGCCGATCTGGCGACACAGGGCCACTGACGCCTCAAGCTCGTCGCGGGCCCGACCTGTTAGTCCTCGCTGCACGGCCGAGTAGCCCCGCACGCTGTGGCACCACGCCAGGAAGAATGCATTTCCCATCGCGGTAGCTAGACTCCAGAGCTCCGCGGTTGCCTGGTGAAGCCCTTCGTCATCTCCCTGCATGAGGCAGGCAATGGTGGTCATCTTGAGCCCGTCGGCAGCGCCCCACTCGTCGCCCGCGGCCCGGCACAACCCGACGCTACGAGCGAGCCCCGCGCGCGCAGCGGGCGGATCCGTCACGGCCGCGCAGTAGTTTGCCGTGTTGAGTGCCCGGCCGATCGTGGCGGCGTCGCCCGCGGCTGCCGCGGCCGCCTCGGCCTGTGGTGCCCGGCGGGCAGTTGTCGCCAGGTCATCACCGTAGACGCCCATATGCGCTGACTGCCACAGCACCTTCGCCCACAACACGGACCCGTCGCCTTCACCGGCGGCAGCGCGGCGGAGCCACCGGACGCCGATGGCTGCCTGGCGCAGCTCCCAGAACAGGCCCAGCGCCACCACGAGCCGCCTGAGCGACTGCTCGTCGCCGGAACTGTGGGCCCACTCCAGGGCTGCCTGGAAATTGTGGCGGTCGTGATCCAGTCGCGCCAGCCCCACCAGGCTCTGCGAACCAGTCAGCTCCGGTGCCACGTGTTCGGCGTGGACCACGAAATAGGCGAGATGGGCGTCGCGGGCTGCGTCGCTCTCCCCGGCCTCGACCAGCCGGGCCCGGGCGAATTCCCGCACCGTCTCCAGCAGCCGGTAGCGGGTGTCCTCCGCGTGATCGACCTGCACCAGTGACTTGTCGACCAGATGACTCACCAGATCGAGGTCGGCGTCGTGGTCGACGCAGCCGAGTGCACCCACCGCTCGTGCCGCCTCAGGAGTGCATCCCGAGAAAACCGACAGTCGCCGCAGCAGCGCGCGCTCGTGTTCGCCCAGCAAGTCATAGCTCCAGGCCACCGAAGCCTCGAGGGTCCGCTGCCGAGGCAATGCACTGCGGGCCGAGGTGATCAGCAGCCGGAAACGGTCATCGAGAGACTCGGCGATCCGTCCGGGGCTCATCATCCGGACCCGCGAGGCCGCCAGCTCGATCGCCAGGGGAAGGCCGTCCAGTCGGGCGCAGAGCCCCCGGATGACGTCTTGTTCCTCCTCGTCCGGCTCGAATTCCGGACGCACCAGGCGGGCTCGCTCAACGAACAGCTGCCCGGCGGCTTCGGCACCGAGCGGCGGGACCCGCCACGTGACCTCGGCGGGCACGCCCAGCGGCTCGCGGCTCGTGACCAGAACCCGGAGACCCGGCACCCCGATGAGCAGCTGCTCGACCAGGGACGCTGTCTCGTCCGCGACGTGCTCAGCGTTGTCAAGGACCAGCAGCACATCTCGATGCTGAAGCTGCTCGACGAGGGTCGAGGCGATCGCCCGACCAGGTTCCTTCTGCAGCCCGAGCACGCCGGCGACGGCGAGCCCCACCAGGACAGCGTCCGACAACGGCCCGAGCTCTACCCACCATGTGCCGTCCCCGTGACGGCCGACGGACTCGGCAGCACTCTGCAGAGCCAGACGAGTCTTGCCACACCCGCCGGGGCCAGTCACCGTCACCAGGCGACTCTCCTGGAGGACCGAGGTCAGCAGGCGCACTTCCCGCTCCCGGCCCAGGAACGAGGTCAGCTGTACCGGCAGGCTGGAGGTCGCCGCGATGGGCTGACGTGGCCAGGCCGCACGATCCTGGCGCCGATTCATTCCCCGAGGATGCGCGACTTCTGCGCCTGGAACTCGCCCTCGGTCAACGCGCCCCGGTCACGCAGATCGGCAAGTCTGGCAATCCGGTCCACCGGGTCTGCAGTGGAAGCGACCGGCGCGCCCGCCACCTGCGTGCCCCAGGGCAATTGTGCTGAAGCCACGCCTCTGGCACGCATCCTCTCGGCAAAGGCGGCGGGGTCCGCCAGCGCTTGCCGCATCAGGTCCTGTGGCGAGCCGTCCCCTGTCGGAGCGGCCGGGACAGAGCCGCCGGCAGTTGCCTGCTGGGCGGCCTCAAGCCTTGCCGCCGTTCGCAGCTGGACCCTGTCCCCCAGCGATGGGACCTGATCCCAGACGATCTCCACTCGGGTCGGATTGCTCCGGTCGAGGACGACCGGCAGCAACTGGTTGATCTCAGGCCACCGCCCGGTCTTGGGCCGCACTGTGATGTGGACCATGTACGCCGGTACGCCTTCGGCTTCTACTATCAGGTCCAGCGGGCAGTGGATTGCCTGACCCGGGAGGCTGTGCATGCCGTCGTTGTCGACGACGCGCGCCGTTCCCGTGACCGGATCTTGCATCTTCCTGTCGAACAGCGCCATGGCCGTTGTTCCTTCTGTCGACGATCAGCGGGCCTCGCCACATCGACGTAGCCGCACTAGGTACGCAAACAGGAAAGGAAGAATAGTGGACCGATGCCTTCGTAAGGATCGTCGCGCAGCAGACCGTTGTCAAACATGCCCGCCTCCCGCTATCGAGGCTCGGACACGAGTACAGATGGCCTTCATCGCGGTGTCGGCAGTTATGTACGCCGACGCTCGGCGATTTCTCGCTGCCGTCCAGTCAACCCGCCCGGTTAACGCGCGACGAATTCGCGGCTGCTTACGGTGCGGATCTTGCCGTTCATTGAGGCATTCGCGCGCGAGTACGGGCTAACCGTTGAGGAGTCGAGCATCCCCGCGCCCCACCGTACTCCTGGCTGGCACGGTGGCGGAGTTGGGCGACGGGCCCGGTCGATCTCGGTCGCTACGAAGCAGCCGGGATCTGCTATGTCAATGATGATCACTCTGTTACGCCCGTTGCCGTGCAATGACGCCGAGCTCTACGGACGAACGACGGACGGATGGTCAAGGGCCTGACCGCTGGTCCCAGCGATCAGGCGCTTGACCTGCTACTTCTCGTGTAGCCCCGACCGGATTTGAACCGGCGCTACCGCCTTGAGAGGGCGGCGTCCTGGGCCGCTAGACGACGGGGCCAGGTACATTCGCTGCTCCCGCGGCACCGCCCACCACCCTGCCAGGGGACCGGTAGCCCGCAAGAAAGCCGACAGTCATGCGGTCCTTGCCGAACGGCCTGCCGGGCCATCAGGTTAGCGCACGGCGCTTGCGCGCGCCAAACCGGGCGGCGCCCCCGTGATTCCACCAACAACGCTGGGCATGAGTAATCCGCGAATTTGCTGGTACTTACACGGCCATGCTTGCATTCATCGTTGTACTGATCGTCGTAGGCCTCATCGTCGGCCTGATCGCCCGCCTGCTGGTACCCGGCCGCGACAATATCGGCCTGCTAGGCACGATCCTGCTTGGCATCGTCGGCTCCTTCGTGGGGGGATTCCTCTGGGAGCTGGTCGAGTACCACCACATCGAGACCCATCATTTCCGGTCCGTCGGCATCATCGGATCGATCCTGGGCGCCATCGTGGTGCTGCTACTGCTGCGGGTCACCGGCCTCGAGCGAGGCAGGTCCCGTCGCCGGGTCTAGCCGGGCGCAACGCAGCACAGCCAGCAAAAGCCCGGCCGCCCGTGTGGGCGGCCGGGCTGCTGTTCTCCACAGTGCTGCGAGCTGCACGTCGCTGGGGTACCAGGACTCGAACCTAGACTAACGGGGCCAGAACCCGTCGGGCTGCCAATTACCCCATACCCCATGGGAGCGCGTTTCGGGTCATCCCGCCCGCGCCGGTGCGGTCTAGCCAGTGCAGTGTAGCCGAAGCCGGAGGCAGCGGCCAAAGGGATCCGGCTACCTGATCATCATGCTCAGCTGCTGTCGACGACGCGATTAGTCAGCGTCCCGATTCCCTCGATCCAGACCGAGACGCTGTCGCCCGCGGCCACCGGACCGACACCCGCCGGCGTCCCGGTCAACAGGACGTCGCCCGGCAGCATCGTCATCACCCCGGTGACGTAGCTGACCAGCGTCGCGATTCCGTGCATCAACAGGGACGTGCGCGAGTCCTGCTTGATCTCCCCGTTCACCGTCGTAGTTAGCCGGACGTCGGCCGGGTCAAGGCCGGTCTCGATCCACGGGCCTAGCGGGCAGAACGTGTCAAATCCCTTTGCCCTGGTCCACTGACCGTCGCGCGCCTGCAGGTCTCGGGCGGTTACGTCGTTGGCGCAGGTATAGCCGAATATCACCTCTGGCACCCTGGCCTCAGGGACGTCGTGGCACAGCCGGCCGAAGACGATGGCCAGCTCGCCTTCATAGTCGACCCGTTTGGACAAGGACGCGGGCCGGACGATCGCGTCACCGGGGCCGATCACGGAAGTCGACGGCTTGAGGAAGATCAAGGGCTCCGCTGGCGGCTCATTGCCCAGCTCCCTGGCGTGCTCAGCGTAATTGCGGCCGACCGCCACGACCTTGCTCGGCAGTATCGGCGCCAGCAGGCGGACATCGTCGAGTGGGTAACGGGTACCGGTGAGCCTGACATCCTCCGGAGCGGGCCCGAACGGATGGCCGGCGATCTCCGCGACGCTCAGCCCGGCGGCCGGTTCCCCCGCGTCTCGGTCACCGCCAGCAGCGTCCCGGGAACGATGGTTCGCATTCGCGGCGCCATCCATCTCGGCGGCGCCTTCATCGTCGACGATCCCGTACCTGACCTCATCTCCGAGGGCGAACCTCGCGATGCGCATGTACTGCTCCCGGCTCCTCCCAGTGACGGTGCCCTACTGCAGGTAACTCTCGACCTCATCGACCGGCCGCGCCGTAGTGCCACTCGGATCCTCGCCGAACTCGCGCCTGGCCCGCCGCTGCCGTAGCAGGTCCCAGCACTGGTCAAGCTGCGCCTCGACAGCCCTGAGCTGCTCTTGCTCCTCTTCAGTGGTGAGCTCTCCGGCAGCGAGCCTGGCACGCAGGTCGCGCTCGTTGTTGATCAAGTCATCAATGTTACGGAGGATTTCCTTGTCGTCCATCAGCTGGTCCTTCCTGGCGGCTCCGCCCATCCTTGCATCCCGTCCCGCACCCACGGGGCCTCCGCCCCCGTGAACCCCCAGAACCTCGACCCACTGGGGTACCACAGCCGTGAACCCCGAAACCCTGCCCACGGCGGCTCCGCCTCCGTGGGTTCCCGGACCTGTCGGACAGGCGGTCTCGCAGGTCAGCAGATCTTGTGCACCCAGCCGTAGGGATCCGGCAGCTGGCCAAACTGAATTCCCAGCAATTGCTCGCGCAGCCGCATCGTGACCGGACCAGGCTGGCCGTCGCCGATGTTCCACTGACCAGCGAGGCCGCGCACCGTGCCCACCGGCGTGATCACCGCCGCAGTTCCGCAGGCGAAGACCTCGGTGATCTCGCCAGACTCGCAGCCCGCCCGCCACTGCTCGACCGAGATCGCCCCCTCGTCGGCAGGTATGCCGAGATCCGGCGCGAGGGTCAGCAGTGAGTCCCGCGTCACCCCGGCCAGCAGGCTTCCCGTCAGGGCGGGAGTCATGATCCTCGCATCAGCGCCTGAGCCGTACACGAAGAACAGGTTCATCCCGCCCATCTCCTCGACGAGGCGGTGCTCGGCAGCATCCAGCCAGACCACCTGATCGCAGCCGTGCGCCAGCGCCTCGAGCTGCCCCGCGAACGCGCCGGCATAGTTACCGCCAGTCTTGGCCGCACCGGTGCCGCCAGGCGCAGCCCTGGTATACGTACTGGCGAGCCAGACGGAGACGGGGCGGATACCGCCGGAGAAGTAGGCGCAGGCCGGCGACGCAATGACGGCGAACAGATAGGACGACGATGGCTTGTGGACGCCAAGCCCGACTGCGGTGGCGATCATGAACGGACGCAGGTAGAGGCTGGGCTCGCTGCCGGCGAGATCACCCGCACCCGGTACCCACTCGCGGTCGTGGCTGACCAGAAGCTCCAGGGCCTGCACGAAGGCGGCCTCTGGCAGTTCCGGCATCGCCATCCGGAGGGCTGACTGGTTGAACCGGGCGGCATTTGCTCTCGGCCTGAACGTCACGATGGGACCGCCCACTTGCCGGTAGGCCTTGAGCCCCTCGAAGATCTCCTGGGCGTAGTGGAGTACCTCGCTGGCCGGGTCCATGGTGAACGGCCCGTACGGGCGAAGCTGGGCATCATGCCAGCCCCGGTCCGCGGCCCAGCTGACCGTGATCATGTGATCGGTGAATACCTGGCCGAATCCGGGATTAGCCAGCAGCTCGGCTCGACACTGCGCTGAGGCCGGATTCGCTGACGGATGGATCGCGAAGGAGAGCTCTCCCCCGACATCTGCGGTCATCGACGTCCTTCCGGTCCGGGTCCGGCCGCGCCGCGCGGACCCGTCAGTACGACGTTAGCTCGCTACCCGCTCGGCGATGTCGTCACCAACCTCCGGCGTCGAGCGCGGCGACCAGGCCCCCTGTCGCTCCAGGAGGTCGTCGGAGACTGCCTGCTCGATCCTGGCGGCCTCTGCCGACATACCCAGATGCTCGCATAGCATCGCCGCTGACAAGATCGCAGCAGTTGGATCCGCCTGCTGCTTGCCGGCGATGTCCGGTGCGCTGCCATGAACCGGCTCGAAGGTGCTCGGCGCCGTCCGGTCAGGATTGATGCTGGCGCTGGCGGCCAGCCCCATCCCGCCCGCGACAGCCGCACCGACGGCGGTCAGGATGTCGCCGAACATATTGTCACTAAGGATGACGTCAAAGCGCTCAGGCTCGGTCAGGAAGTAGATAACCGCAGCATCCATGTGGCAGTACTCGGTCGTCACATCCGGGAAGTCCGCGGCAACCTCGGTCACGGTCCGGCGCCACAGGTCACCGGCGTAGGCAAGCACGTTGGTCTTGTGCACCAGAGCCAGCTTGCGCCGCGGCCGCTCGGCCGCTCGCTGGAACGCGAACCTGGCTACGCGGCCCACGCCGAATGCGGTGTTGATGCTCTCCTGGGTTGCTACCTCGGCCGGGGTCCCCTTGCGCATGATCCCGCCAGCTTCGATGTACGGGCCCTCGGTCCCTTCCCTGACCACCAGCATGTCGACAGCCTCGGATCGCACATTTGCCAGCGGCGAGGCGACACCCGGGTAGAGCCGGACCGGCCGGAGGTTGACGTACTGGTCGAACTCGAACCGGAGCTTCAGCAGCAGCCCGCGTTCCAGCACGCCGCTCGGCACACTCGGATCGCCGACGGCGCCGAGCAGGATTGCATCGTGCTGCGCGAGCTCGCCGAGCACTGAGTCAGGCAGCACCTCGCCGGTCCGGCCGTATCGCTGCGACCCGAGGTCGTAGCTGGTGGGCTCGATGGCAAGGGTGCCGACGGCCCGCAGAACCTTGACAGCTTCGGCAACGACCTCGGGGCCGATGCCGTCACCGCCGATTACGGCAAGCCGGATGCTTTGTGTTGACACGGCAGTACCTTACTGGTCGGTTCCCGGCCGGTGGCAATATCGGGCGAGTCGCGTCTCAGTCTCCAGCCAGGTCGACGACCCTAGCTAGGCCGGCCTCAATGGCGTCGGCCATCTCGCTGACCAACTCGGCCGAGACAGCGGTGTCGACGGACAGCACGATGAGTGCGTCGCCGCCCTGGGCGCGCCGGCAGACCTGCATCTGGCCAATGTTGACCTGGTAACTGCCCAGGATCTGGCCGACAGTGCCGACAATGCCCGGCCGGTCAGAATAGCCGAGGAAGATCATGTGGTCGCCGGGCGCGATCTCCCCGTCCAGTCCGTTGACCTGGACCAGCCGCTCACTCTGCCGCAGCCCGGACAGCGTGCCCGCGACCGAGGCCAGCTGCCCGTCGGGTGCGGTGCCCCGAATCGTCAGCAGGTTCCGCCAGTCCTGGCTGACTTCATCGGCGCTGAGGCTGACATGCACGCCGCGCTCCTTGGCCACCAGCGGCGCGTTGACGTAGGTGACCGGTTCCTCGGTGACGTCGGCGAACACGCCCTTCATGATCGCGAGCGCCAGCACGCTGACGTCGAGGCTGGCGATCTCGCCTCTGACCTCGACGGCGATCGCCGCGGTTACGCCGCCAGCCAGTGCGGCGAAAATCCGTCCGAGCTTCTCGCCGAGCGGCAGCCATGGCCGCAGCTCCTCGGCGACGACGCCGCCCTCGACGTTGACCGCGTCCGGCACGAACTCACCGTCGAGCGCCAACCGGACCGACCGGGCAACCTGGATGCCCGCCTTCTCCTGTGCCTCGGCTGTGGTCGCGCCCAGATGCGGCGTGACCACGACATTGTCCAGGTCGAACAGGGGGCTGTCAGTGCACGGTTCGCGGGCGTAAACGTCGAGCCCGGCGCCGGCTACCCGGCCCTCCTTCAGCGCGCTCGCCAGCGCGGCCTCGTCCACGATGCCGCCGCGGGCAGCATTGATGATGCGCACCCCCGGCTTGACCAGCTGCAGCTCGCGATCGCCGATCAGCCCGGTGGTCTCGGCGTTCTTGGGCAGGTGGACGCTGATGAAGTCCGCCTCGGCTAGCAGCTCGTCAAGGGCGACCATGCGAACGCCGAGCTGAGTCGAGCGGGCGGTCGGAGCGTACGGGTCGCAGGCGATCACGGTCATGCCGAAGGCAGCGAGCCGCTCGGCCACGAGCGCACCGATCCGGCCGAGGCCGAGGATGCCGGCGACCTTGTCCTGCAGTTCGACGCCGGTAAAGGCAGAGCGCTTCCACTGGCCGTCCTTCAGTGATGCCATTGCCTGCGGCACGTTGCGGGCGAGGGCTAGCAGCAGAGCGATTGCATGCTCGGCGGCGCTGACGACGTTCGAGGCGGGCGCGTTCACGACCATCACGCCTGCCTTGGTCGCGGCGTCGAGGTCGACATTGTCCAGGCCCACGCCGGCCCTGGCGACCACCCGGAGCCTGGGGCCCGCCGCGATGGCCTCAGCATCGATCCGCGTCGCGCTGCGCACGATCACCGCGTCGACGTCTGCCAGGGCCGCCAGTAGTTTCTCCCGATCTTCGCCGTCGGTATAGCGAACCTCGAACGAGGCCTCAAGCAGGGCGATCCCCGCCCGCGACAGCTCCTCGGCCACAAGGACGACAGGTGCGGGCAAGGAGTCCTCCGGAGCGGCGGTATCGGGCTTCACAGTGTATCGGCGTGCTCGTGACCGGCTTCACAACTGCCGGGCCGCCGGGTACGGCTCGCTGGCCGGGCGCGGCTAGCCTGCCGGGGCAGCCGCCGCTGCGTCCGGCGTTCCGGCCGCTGGCCGGGCCTGACCTCCGGCCTCGGCAAGCGACTCGATGCCGACGGCTGCCATCGGTCGTGCCACCAGGTAACCCTGTCCCAGCCCGCAGCCCATCGCGCGCAGCAGTTCGAGCTGCTCAGGCCGCTCAATGCCCTCGGCGACGATCTCGATGCCGAGGTCGTGCCCGACCTGCACGATCGTCCGCGTCAGCATCGCCAGCGTGCCGTCGGTGCCGAGACCAGCTATGAACGACGGGTCAATTTTAATGATGTCGACGGGCAGCTCACGCAGGTAGGCCAGCGAGGCGTAGCCGGTGCCGAAGTCGTCGATCGCCAGCCGGACGCCAAGCTGCCTGAGCCGGGCCAGTCCGTCCATGACCGGCCCGTCGATCTCGATGAGCACCCGCTCGGTCACTTCCAGCGTCAGGGCCGAGCGCGGAAGGCCGCTGTCGTCCAGTGCCACCAGAACCGACTCGGCGAACCCGGCCGCGCTGACCTGGCGAAGCGAGAAGTTGACCGAGAGCCCGACCAGCCAGCCCGACGCCCGCCACTGGGCCACCTGGCTGCACGCCTCCGCCAGGACCCACGAGCCAAGCGGCACGATGAGCCCGGATTCCTCGGCGATCCCGAGGAACTCGGAGGGAGCGATCTGCTCGCCGGCCCGCGACCAGCGGACTAGTGCCTCGACGCTCGCCACCCGCCCTGTCGACAGCTCGACTACCGGCTGATACTCGATGCCAAGGCCGCCGTCGGCAATCGCGGCCCGCAGGTCGGTGGCCAGCTCCAGCCGGCGGATGACGTCCGCGTGCATGTGGGCGGCGAAGACCTCGACGCGGCCGCCGCCGGCATCCTTGGCCCTGGACATGGCCAGGTCGGCGTTTCGCAGCAAGTGCTCGGCGACATCCGGATCGTCGAACGCGACGCCCAGGCTGGCTGTGATCGCCATTTCGCGCCCTGCCACCTGAAACGGCTCAGCCGCGATCGCCCCGGCAAGCCGCTCGGCGATGTCGACGATCTCCTGCGGGCCGGCTGCGTTCTCGATCAGCACCGCGAACTCGTCGCCGCCCCAGCGCGCCACCGTGTCGTGCGCGGGCACCAGGCCGCGCAGCCGACGACCGGCCTGAGCAAGCACGACATCGCCCGCTCCGTGCCCCACCGAGTCGTTGATCGCGGTAAAGCCGTCGAGGTCCACGAAGATGGCGCCGGTACGCTCCGGCTGATCAGGTGTCTGGCGGTGCCGGGCCAGCACGTCCTTCGCGCGTTCTTCCAGGTAGGAGCGGTTGGGCAGGCCAGTCAGCCCGTCATGGAAGGTGAGGTGGGTCACCTGCTGGCGCAGCGCTACCTGATCGCTGATGTCCTTGGCCGTGATGAGCAGCTGGCGAGACCGCGCCGCCCCGGCATACCGGGATATGGTTGCTTGCACATGCCGCCACGTGCCGTCAGAGGCCCTGACCCGGCAGGCCAGGCCCTCGGCCGCGGCGGCACCGCTGGCGATAGCCGTCGCCGTCTGGATAGCGTTCGGCAGATCGTCGGGGTGAATGAAGTCCGGCAGCGCGGAACCGGCTAGCCCGTCCGGCGTGTAACCGTACTGGCCTACGGCCTTGCTGGCGTAGCTGATCAGACCCGCCCGGTCGCAGAGCAGGACCACATCGCTGGTGCGATCAGCAAGCTGCTGGAACTGGCTGCCAGACGCCTCCGCCAGCGCCGCCATGGTCGCAGCCTGCCGGAGCAGGCCGGTGATGCGCATGATCAGGGCCAGGATGAGAATCGTGCCGGCAATCACCAGGAGCGAGCTGTGCCCCCACTTCAAGGCCCCGAATACGAGGGTAACGACGGCAGCAAGCCCAGCCGCCGTCAGTGCGATCAGGGTCGTCAGGGGCGGCTCGGTTGTGCTAGCCGTGAGCTCGGCCGCCGGCTCGCTCGCGGCCACGGCGGGCAGCCGCGCGCTCAGGCCGAGCAGGGCGATCGCCAGCAGCCAGGCGAGCTGGGACACCGCGCCCGGGTGCATGCTGCTCGCCCTGGCCTGCACGGCCGCGAAATCACCGAGGGCGGCGGCGCACAGCGCGAGGTACGGGGCGGTGCCCCGCCGGCCTGCCTGGACGGCCAGCCAGAGCGTGCCGGCCAGCATCGCCAGGTCGGCCGCCGGATGGATCAGGTCCACGACGAACGAGCCAACCCCGACACCCGTCACCGCGTAGGCGTGCCGGAGCATGGCTATCCAGCCGACAGTGAGCGCCGACAGGGCCAGCAGACAGCCGTCGGTGATCTGCCCCGAGCCCCAGCCGCGGCTGAGGCTGTCCATCCGCACGTTCGCCTCGCCCAGACTCTCCTGGGCTAGCCGGAGCAGGCCGAGCCCGAGCGCAGGCAGGCCGAGCAAGGCCAGGAGGTCAGTCAGGGTGAGCTGGATCACCGCGGGCGTGACCGCGCCAGCCCCGGCACCCTGGACAGCGAACGCAGCACCCCACGCGGTAGCGGCGACCGCCAGCCACCTGCTGGCTCGATCGCCCTGCCGGGCGCGCTGGACGAGGACGGCGATCGCGGCCCCGGCCAGCAGCACCCCGATGACCGTCCACGCGGGTGCGGACGGGCTCATCGCGGCCAGGCCGATGCGAGCGCCTGCCCTGGGCGTGCGTGCACCAGACCTCCTGTCGGCTGCGTCCCGCGGCACACAGGCCGAATGTTGCAAGGGCGAGCCAGCCAAGCACCTAGCGCCACATGCAGTGCAGGGAGGTCATGCCTGCAGCTCATCTTTGAGCGACGGCAGCACACGACGTGCATACGGTGCCATCAGTCCCGGCCGCAGCAGCAGTGCGTGCCGGAAACGTGTTCGTGGTCTCGCATTATCAGTGAAGCGAAAGCACTCTATGGCTGCTAGGTCACGCTTCGATTGAGGAAGGGCCTACACACGGCGACAACTTCGTGGCGGGTAGCAAATAAGGCGCTGACCTGCGGAATTAGTAGTCGCCTGTGATCACGTTCACCGGCGGGCAGCGCTGCTCAGGGAACGGCGGAAGCTTAAGCAACCGCGGCGGCTGGATATTGCCGCGTCGGCTTAGCTGGGCCGCTGGCAGCCTCGATCCGCGGGAAGAGCGGCAGCGGCTTCGGCAGCCTCCCGCCATGGTCGCTGCAGGCGGCCGCTACCTTTGCGGCCAGATCCGGCAGGAACGGCCAGATCTCTGCAGCGAACACCTGGCAGGCCGCGACCAGGGCACCGAGCACCTGGTCCAGGCGTTGACCGGCCGCGACATCCCCGGCTCGTTCTGCCCTGCCAAGGTGCCAGGGCTCTGTGGCCTCCACGTAGCGGTTGGCCTGCTCCACGATCTCCCACACCGCGCTTGCGCCAGCTCGGAAATCGAACCTGGCCAGCGCAGCCTTGACAGTCGCGGGCGTATGCTCGATCGCCGCCAGCAATGCGATGGCGTCGGCCGGCCAGTCATCTGCTGGCGAACCGGCCGGGTGTCCGTCGGCCGCGTTCGCTAGCCAGCGGCTGGTCCCCTGCGGACGGCTGCACGGCCGTACTACCCCGTTCCGGTACGAATGGGCCAGCGACACTACCCGGCTGATGAGGTTGCCGAGTCCGTTGGCAAGGTCCGTATTGGCCCGGGCGACCAGCCTGTCGACGGTGAAGTCGGCGTCGCCAACCCGAGGTACGTCTCGCAGTAGCCACCAGCGGAGAGCGTCGGTGCCGTAGTTCGCGACGAGCGCGACCGGGTCAGTGCTGTCGAGTTTCCCATCGGCAGCGGACTTGCTGATCTTGCGGCCGTCAGCCGTGAGGTAATCGTGCACGAAAATCTCGGTCGGCAGCGGCTCACCCGCGGACAGCAGGATCGCCGGCCAGTACACCGCGTGGAACCGGAGCACGCCCTTGCCAACCACGTGCACCCGGCGGTCGGCACCAGCCCACCAGCGTTCGTACTCGGCACCGTGCTGGTTGCCGGAACTGTGGCGTCCGGCACCGAAGTTCAGCGCGGTCACATAGTTGCCGAGTGCGTCCCACCAGACGTAGATCACCTGGCTCGGGTCGCCGGGCACGCCGATGCCCCAGTCGCGGGCCCGCGTCACGGTTCGGGATGCGCTGAAGTCCTCCAGCCCGCCGGCGATGAAGCCGAGAACCTCGTTCCGGCGGCTGGCCGGCTCGATCCGCAGCTCACCGGAGCTGACCAGGTCATGCAGCTGGCCGGCGTACCGGGAGAGGCGGAAGAACCAGTTCTCCTCCGCGACCGGCTGCGCAGGCGTGCCGTGGTCCGGGCAGTTACCGTCCGCCAGCTCATCCTCGGTGTAGAACTGCTCGCAGCCGACGCAGTACAGGCCTTCGTACGACCTGCGGTACAGGTCTCCGCTGGCCTGGCAGGCCCGCCACAGCCGCTCGACGCCCGGCCGGTGCCGCGGGTCGCTGCTGGTGCGGATGAAGTCATCGAAGCTGAGCGACAGGTGCTCGCGCAGCCCGGCGAAAGCGCTGGCGTTGCGGTTGACCAGCTCTCTCGTGCTGATGCCCTCAGCCTCGGCAGCGAGGACGTTTTTCAGTGAGTTGTCGTCCGTTCCGCTCTGCAGCCGGACGTCATCGCCAATGCGGCGATGATGCCGGGCGAGCACGTCCGCCTGGACCAGCTCGAGCGCGTGCCCGACGTGGGCCCGTGCGTTGACGTACGGAATGGTGGTACTGAGGTAGACGCGCTGTGCGGTCATCGGAACCTCCTGGTGAATCAGGGGCGCCGACCGCGCAAATGAATCGAGGCCCCTGAAGGGCCTCGTGCGGACGGTAGTCCTGGCAGCGTGAGATGGCCCCGGCTAGCGGGGCATCATCTCCGGACGCGCGAAGGACTGCATGCCAGAACTATACCTGGTCGTCAGGACGGTGCGGCGACCTGACCGGCGAGGTCGCCATGACGTTGGCAAGCCCGCACTCCGGCCCTATGTTGGCTATCGGGCACGGTGTGCATGCGGCGCAGTAGCCGCCCTGGAGCGATCAGGCGACCAAGAATCCAGCACAGGGGGCTAACTATGACAGGACAGCGGTGGCGCCGGGCCACGCTTGTCGTGACAGCCGGCGCAGTCGCACTCACCGCCTGGACGGGGCCCGCCCAGGCGGCCGGAGCACCCGGCTGGCGGTTAAGCGCGGCGATCACCGTGCGCGGCGAGGACACGGTCCTGACGACGGTGGCCGCCGTGAGCGCACGCGACGCGTGGGCGATGGGCTTTGCCGATACGCCGCACGTGTCCGCGGTGATCAGGCACTGGAACGGCAGGGCCTGGGCCGCGGTCCGGCTGCCAGCGAGGATCGCAGCCGCCTGGAGCCGGCAGCTGCCTGTCTTCGTGACGGCTGCCGCGTCGCGCGGCGCAGTGCTGATGTTCAGCACCGCATCCGAGGGCTATTACCTGTTCGGGACCGGCCGGCACTGGCGCCTCGGAAAACTGCCGGGGATCAACAGCACCGTCGGGTATGACATCACCAGTGCGGCTGTGTTCAGCGCCACCGATGCGTGGGCGTTCGGCGTCAAGTCGGCCGACACCAGCGCCGGCTGGCGGTACGGGGCGTATGCCGCGCATTTCAACGGCCGCCGCTGGGCTGCCGTCCCAGTGTCCGCACGGCCAGCCGTCAATTCGCCGACGGTTGCGTTTCCGGCGGTCAGCGCGATCTCGCCGCATAACATCTGGGCGATCGCAGGACGCTCTGTGCTCAGGTGGACCGGCGGCGCGCGCTTTTACAAGGCGGCTGTCCAGCCCGGCCTGGCCCGGGGCGCGGTCCTGACCAGCATCGTGGCTGAGCCCGGCGGGACCGTGTGGGTCACCGGCGTCCAGCGGGGGACCGCGTTCGCGGCCGACTGGAACGGCTCGGGCTGGACTCTCAGCTACCTGCCTGCATCCAGGCGCTTCGATGTCTTCAGCCTGACCTCAGCGGGGCGCGCCGGCCTGTGGGCCCTGGCGGCGAAGGGCTCGGGCAGCCACGCGGTCACGGGACTGTGGCACTACGCGCGCGGAGCCTGGACCGGCCCGCTGGCGCTGCACTTTGGCCGCGCGCCGCAGCTGTTCGGGGTTGCTGCGGTGCCGCACACCGATTCGGCCTGGGCCGTCGGGGCAGTCAGGAAGGGCTCGGCCTACGCCGGCATCATCGCCGTCAGCGGACCGACCCCGCGCTGATCTTCCGGCTAACGAGCGGCCTCGAGCTGCCTTCGCTGCCGCTAGCCCTGCCGAGCTGCGGCTGATACCGTCCCCGCTATGTCGGCAGGATCGGGCGCTGGCGATGACGCGGCCATCGAGGAAGAGGCCGCCCGAGCGGAAATCGAGCGCCTGACGGCCATGCGAGGCCTGAGCCTGGCTGCCGAGATCATGAAGGCGTGGCAAGGTTCAGCCCCACGTGCCGCCGACCGGACCATGACCCAGGCCGATATCGCGGCCTGGCTGATGCGCGACCATCCGGGCGGGCGGCGACTGATGCCCCTGCTGCGGTCCGCCGTCCGCGACTCCTGCGAGCTACTGGTCGATGCTGGCGTGCTGGAGCCCGGTACCGGTTACGCCGTGAGCAGCAGTGGCGAGGTCGGCGCGGCCGCTCAGCTTGCGCTCACCTCGCGAGGTGTCGCGCTCGTTGCCGACGGCAGGTTCGGCCAGTGGGCCATCGACTACCTGCGCGACTCCGTCGAGCAGGCGCATAGCAGGTCGCCATGGGACTGGCTGCAGAGGCTTGGAGATCGCCGGGACTGGCAGCAACCGCCCGAGGAGGACTGGGAGCAATTCCGGGAGCCAGGGCATCCGCCGTGGAGCTAGGTCAGGCCAGCCGCTCCAGGATCAGCTCGCGGACCCGGTTGGCGTCGGCGCGGCCGCGCGTCTCCTTCATGACCGCGCCTACCAGCGCGTCGGCGGCTGCCGTCTTGCCGTCGCGGATCTTCGCGGCGATGTCGGGCTTCGCTGCGATCGCGGCGTCGACGGCCTCGGTCAGGGCGGCGTCGTCGCTGACAACCGCCAGTCCGCGAGCTTGCACGACCGCGTCCGGGTCGCCCTCCCCGGCCAGCACCCCCATCAGAACCTGCCTGGCCAGCTTGTCGTTGACAGTCCCGGCCTGAACCAGGGCACTCACCCTGGCCACCTGGACTGGCGTGATAGGCAGCTCCGCCAGGTCGGTGCCGTTCTCATTCGCGTGCCGGGCTAGCTCACCCATCCACCACTTGCGCGCGTCGACCGGCGAGGCCCCCGCAGCCACAGTCTCGCTGACCAGGTCGAGCGCGCCAGCGTTCGACAGCTGGTTAAGGTCCGGCTCGGACAGTCCCCATTCGGCCTGCAGCCGGATCCGGCGGGCGGCCGGCAACTCGGGCAGGCTGGCCCGGATCCGGTCAACCCACTCGCGCTCGGGGGCGACCGGAACCAGGTCGGGCTCAGGGAAGTAACGGTAATCCTGCGCCTCTTCCTTGCTCCGCCCTGGCGTCGTCGTGCCGTTGTTCTCGTGGAAATGCCGGGTCTCCTGCACGACCTTCTGGCTAGCGTCGAGCACAGCCGCCTGACGCTCGATCTCGAAGCGGACCGCGCGCTCCACCGAGCGCAGTGAGTTCACGTTCTTGGTCTCGGTCCTGGTGCCCCACTCAGCGGCGCCCTGAGGCGTGAGGGACACGTTCACGTCGCAGCGCAGCGAGCCTTCCTCCATCCGGACATCGGAGACGCTCAGCGCGCGCAGCAGATCGCGAAGCTCCGTCACATAGGCGCGGGCCGCGACCGGCGCCAGGGTGCCGGTCCCCGGCACCGGCTTGGTGACTACCTCGACCAGCGGGATTCCGGCACGGTTGTAGTCAACAAGCGAGTACTCCGCGCCGTGGATCCGCCCGGTGGTGCCACCCATATGGAGCGACTTGCCGGTGTCCTCTTCCAGGTGCACGCGCTCGATGCCGACCCGGATGTTATGGCCGTCGACGACGACATCGATCCAGCCGTCAGTGCACAGCGGCTCGTCGTACTGCGAGATCTGGAAGTCCTTCGGCATGTCCGGGTAGAAGTAATTCTTCCGGGCGAACCGGCACCACGTGGCGATCGTGCAGTTCAGGGCGAGGCCGATCCGGATCGTGTACTCGATGGCGGCCTTGTTGGTCACGGGCAGTGAGCCGGGGAGGCCAAGGCAGACCGGGCAGACCGCCGAGTTCGGCTCAAGGCCGAACGTGGTTGGGCAACCGCAGAACATCTTGCTGGCCGTGCCCAGCTCGACGTGCGTCTCCAGTCCGATCACCGGCTCGTACCGGGAGACGGCCTCGTCGTAGGACACGAGCTGTGCTGTCTGCGTCATCGTGCCCCTCCGCTCCACTGTGCTCCTTGGCTCCGCTGTGCTCCTTCGCTCCGCTGGGCCAGCCCTTTCGCCTGTGCGAGCAACGGGCCGCCCCAGCGCTGCTGCAAGGCCGCCTCGACCGCCGCGCCGACCCGGTAGGTGCGGTCATCAGCGAGCGCAGGAGCCATGATCTGCAGCCCGACAGGCAGTCCATCTTCGGGGGCGAGACCGCAGGGCACCGAAATGGCCGCGTTCCCCGCCAGGTCCGACGGGATCGTGCACAAGTCTGCGAGGTACATCGCCATGGGATCGTCCGCGCGTTCCCCGATGGGGAACGCGGTCGTTGGCGTGGTCGGTGATATCAGCACATCGACCTGCTCGAACGCGGCGTCGAAGTCCTGGGAGATCAGGGTGCGCACCTGCTGCGCCTTGCCGTAGTAGGCGTCGTAGTAGCCGCTTGACAGCGCGTACGTGCCCAGCATGATGCGGCGCTTGACCTCGGGGCCGAATCCGGCCTCCCTGGTCAGGGACATCACCTCGTCCGCGCTCCGGATGCCGTCGTCGCCCACCCGGAGGCCGTAGCGCATCCCGTCGAACCTGGCCAGGTTCGACGAGCACTCGCTCGGCGCGATCAGGTAGTAGGCCGGCAGCGCGTAGGTGAAGTGCGGGCAGGACACCTCGACGACCTTCGCGCCGAGTGACTCAAGCAGTTCCACTGCCTCGTTGAACCTGGCCTGCACGCCGGTCTGGTACCCGTCGCCGCTGAACTCCGTGACCACGCCCACCCGGAGTCCGGCCACATCCGCCTGCCGGGCCGCCGCCACCACCGGCGGCACCGGAGCGTCGACGGACGTTGAGTCGCACGGGTCGTACCCGGACATCGCCTCATGAAGCAGTGCGGCATCCAGGACTGTGCGCGCCAGCGGACCCGGCGTGTCTAGCGAGGAAGCGAACGCCACGAGCCCGTACCGCGAGGATCCGCCGTAGGTGGGTTTCATGCCGACGATGCCGCAGACCGCCGCGGGCTGGCGGATGGAACCGCCGGTGTCGGTGCCGATCGCCAGCGGCGCCTCATGGGACGCGACGGCAGCCGACGAGCCGCCGGACGACCCGCCGGGGATGCGGCTAAGGTCCCAGGGGTTGTGACTCGGGCCGAACGCGGAGTTCTCGGTCGAGGACCCCATGGCGAACTCATCCATGTTCGTCTTGCCGAGGATGACGACGCCCGCCTCGCGCAGCCGCCTGGTGACGGTGGCGTCATATGGCGGCTGCCAGCCCGCCAGGATCCTCGAGCCGCACGTCGTCGGCATGTCCTTGGTGGTCATGACGTCCTTGAGCGCCAGTGGCACGCCCGCGAGCGGGCCGAGCGGCTCGCCTGCGGCGCGCTTGCGGTCGACGGCCGCCGCCGCCGCCAGCGCTGGTGTGGCCGCGACGTGCAGGAACGCATGGACCTCCGGATCTACGGAGGCGATCCGGTCCAGGTGGGCCCGGGTAACCTCGACCGCGGATACGTCGCCCGCGGCGACGGCAGCCGCGATCTGCGCGGCGGTCAGCTGGGTCAGCTCGCCGACGCCGTCCGCTGCCATGTCAGTCCTCCGTCAGGATGCGCGGGACACGGAACCTGCCCTGCTCAGCCGCTGGCGCGCCGGACAGCGCCTGCTGCTGGCTCAGGCCTGGCACCAGGACGTCTGCACGGAACACGTTGACGACCGGGACCGCATGAGTCATCGGCGGGATCCCCTCGGCCGCGACCTCCTGCACCCGCGCGACTGCGCCGATGATCTGGTCAAGCTGGCCGGCAAAATGGTCGAGCTCAGCGTCAGTCAGGGCCAGCCTGGACAGTCTGGCCAGGTGCGCGACCTCGTCCCTGGTGATGGACATGAACGCCATCCTATGGGGCCGGCCTCCCGGCAGCCGAAGGCATTAGCCGAGGGTCAGCATCCCTACGGGCCGGCGCGGTAAGTGCGCATGATCACCGCGCCCCCGCGCGAGTCACCGGCCAGCCAGTTCTGATCCGTGCCGGGAATCGGCGCGAGTGCGTTGGCGAATACCGGATTGCCGTGCCTGTCACTGCCGAGGACGGTTGGATGCGGCATTTTCACCCAGCGCCAGGCGCCGCCTTGCCAGCGGTAGGCGGCCAGGCTGGCGCTGATCCCCGCGGTACCGGTGTCAGCCGGCGACCCAGACATTGTGATCAGAGCTCGCGCTGAGCTGGGAGAAACTGAAGCTGGCCGGGAGCTGACTCTCCGTCCAGATGCCGCCAGCATCGTGGTAGACGCTGCCCTGCGCGCTCATCCACACGTCCGCGGGGCCAAGTGAGCCGCTAACGGCTCCACCCGGACGGCGGTGCTGCAACCGGCTCTTGCCGCCCGGCGGGCCGCCTGGCCCGCGGGCCGACGGCGACCGCTGCTTCCGGACGCAGATCACGCTGGCCCACGGTGCCAAGCACCCTGTGCTCCGTCAGCCACGAAGTGGCTGAGGCTGCGTTCATAGGCTTGGCGAAGTACCAGCCCTGGGCCGCGACGCAGCCCATGGCTAGCAGCGCGGCCGCTACGTCGGCAGACTCCACCCCCTCGGCCACTGACCGGATGCCAAGCGCGGCGGCCAGGTCGAGGATGGACTTCACCACGACCTCGTCGTCGGGGGACTCGAGCAGTCGGCTCACAAACGACGAGTCCACCTTGACCTCACTGACCGGCAGCCGTTTGAGCCGGACCAGGTTCGAGTAGCCGGTGCCGAAGTCATCGAGGCTGAGGCCGACGCCCAGCGCTGCCAGCGCCTCCGCGGTCGCGACCGAGTGGGCCGGCTCGCTGGTGAGCACTCGCTCGTCGATCTCGATCAGCAGCGCGCCGGGCGGAAGCCGATGCCGGTTCAGGCCCTGCGCGACAAGGTCAGCGAGCCCGCTGTCGAGCAGGTCGCGGCCGGAGACGTTGATCGAGACCTGCACGTCCAGCCCGGACTGCTGCCAGATGGCCGCCTGGGCCAGAGCCGTCTCGATCACGAAGGCCGTGACCTCGCGCATGAGGTAGGACTGCTGGACGACCGGAATGAAGTCGTCAGGCATCAGCATGCCGCGTACCGGGTGCAGCCAGCGGACCAGCGCCTCCACGCCCGCCGCTCGATGGTCATCCAGGTAGACCTTCGGCTGGTAGTGCAGCTCCAGCTCGCCCCGATCCAGGCCACGCCGGAGCTCGCCGAAGAGCGCGAGGCGGGCCGGCGAGTTGCGGTCAAGGTCCGGCACGTACCGCTCGACGCCGCTCCGCCGCTGCTTGGCCAGGTACATTGCCACGTCCGCGCGCTGCATCAGCAGCTCGACTGCGGTGGCGTCCTCGGGGAACATCGCGATCCCGATGCTCACCTCGATCACGAACGACATGCCCTCGAGCCGGATCGGCTCGGCCACTGCGGCCCGCAGCCGGGCCGCGACCTCGCGGGCCGCCGATACCTCCTTGACCGACGGCAGCAGGACGGCGAACTCGTCGCCGCCGAGGCGCGCGACCAGGTCGCCGGGCCGGATGCTGTGCGTGAGCCGGTGCGCCACCAGCCGCAGCAGCCGGTCCCCGACTGCATGCCCGAGCGTGTCGTTGACTTCCTTGAGGCCGCGGTCCAGGTCGAGCAGCAGGAATCCCAGCCCGCCGCCCGTGCTGGCCGCCTGCGCCAGCATGCTGTCGAGCCGGACCATCAGCATCTTGCGGTTGGCCAGGCCAGTCAGCTCGTCGTGGTTCGCCTGATGCTCGCGCTGGACGGAGATGGCCGCGTTGACGTAGATGGCAGCCAGCGGGAAGGCGAACAGCAGCACGAACCAGGCCGATTTGCTGTCGATGGCCAGGACCACCAGCGGCGCTGTCGCGAACAGGACCAGGCCGACGAAAGTCTCGTAGGGCAGCTTCTTCCTGAGCGTGCCAAGCACCGGCTCGCGGGAGTGCAGGGCGACGGCCACCGTGATCAGCAGATAGCTCACGGCGAAGCAGGCTGCGGCAGCCAGGGCGATCTTGCCCAGCTCCCTCCCCTGAAGCGGCCACGCCAGCGACGGCTGCCCGTGCACGCCAAGGGTCCAGAGCACGACTCCGCCCGCGGTCAGGCCCATTGTCTCGGCAGCCGCGTTGAAGGCGGCCCGATGCACTGCCTTGCGCTTGGCCAGGCAGGTCACCATGGTCGAGGTCGCCCGCAGCAGCACTGCGACCGGCAGGTTCCACGCGATCAACGCGGCGAAGCTGAAGGTGACCGAGGCGAGCGGCGCCTCGAGGTTGGACCGGCCCGGCGTGACGATCGGCCAGATGTCGCCCAGCACGACCATGGCGGCCAGGACCCAGAACAGCGGGTGCCGGACGAGCGTCGACATATCCATCATGTGCCTGACCGCCAGTGCGAACACGACAGCACCCACGACGGTCACCGCGGTCATGTGTATCCACAGCGGGGAGCCGACGCGCGGGCCGATGTTCCTGGTATCGGTCGGGTCCTTCATGGCTCCTCATAGGCCAGCTCTGTCGCGCACTGTACGGTATTCGGCGCTTTGCGTTGATGCTACGGGCAAAAGCGTACTTCCCGAAGCCAATTGCATACTATGCGTTACAACATGAGATCACGGCTCGTCGCGCCGAATCCCGGGCCAGAAAAAGGCAGGTCCGGCTCCTGACGCCGATCCGCCCTGGTCATCCCGTCAGCGTGCGGCAGGCGCTCTAGCCGCCTCAGGCCCGTCCGACAGAAGCACGGCCAGGCCTGCCTCGTCCAGCACCGGCACGCCGAGTGACTCAGCCTTGTCAAGTTTGGAGCCAGGATTCTGCCCGGCGACCACGAAACCGGTCTTTTTCGAGACTGAGCCCGACACCTTGCCGCCGAGCGCCTCGATCGCCTCGGCGGCTTCTTCCCTGGTGCGGCCCTCGAGGGTTCCGGTCAGCACCACGGTCACTCCCGCCAGCAGGCCTCCCGCCTGGCCTCCGGCCGCGCCTGAGGCGCCGCGCTCAGACGGCACGAAGCCAGGGATTGCCAGGTCAACTCCGGCCGCGCGCCACTTCTCCACGATGGCCGAATGCCAGTCAACCTCGAACCACTCCCGGAGCGACCTGGCGATCGTCGGCCCGACATCGTCGACGGTGACCAGCTCAGCCTCAGGGGCGGCCGCGATGGCGCCCACGGACCCGAAAGCGGCGGCCAGTGCCCTGGCGGCAGTCGGTCCGATATGCCTGATGGACAGCGCCACCAGGATCCGCCACAGCGGCCGGTGCCTCGCGTCCTCCAGGTTGACTAGCAGCCTGACTGCATTAGCGGTCAGCGCGCCGGCCTTGGTCACGAAGAACGGCACGGTCGCCAGCGACTCCGCCGTCAGCCCGAACAGGTCGCCCTCATCGGTCACCAGCCCGGAATCGAGAAGGGCGACCGCGGCCTCGTAGCCGAGCACCTCGATGTCCAGTGCGCCCCGCCCGGCCAGGTGGAACAGGCGCTCACGCAGCTGCGCCGGGCAGGATCTCGAGTTCGGGCACCGCCAGTCCACGCCGCCGTCCTCGCGTGTCAGCGGCGTGTCACAGGCGGGGCACCGGGTCGGGAACTCAAACGCGCGCTCGGCTCCGGTCCGGAGATCGGCCACCGGGCCGACGACCTCCGGGATTACGTCGCCTGCCTTGCGCAGCACGACCATGTCCCCGATCAGGACACCCTTGCGCGCGACCTCGTCGGCGTTGTGCAGGGTCGCGTTCTCTACCGTGGATCCGCTGACCTTCACCGGCTCCATCACAGCGAACGGCGTCACCCGCCCAGTGCGGCCTACGTTCACCCGGATGTCCAGCAGCCGCGTGTTCACCTCCTCGGGCGGGTACTTGTAGGCGATCGCCCATCGCGGCGCCCGGCTAGTCGAGCCGAGCTGCTGCTGGGCCGCGAGCGTGTCGATCTTGACCACGACGCCGTCGATCTCGTAAGGCGGGTCATGCCGGTGCTCGGCGTAGTGCGCGATGTACTTCCGCACACCGTCAACGTCGGGAACTACCTGGTACAGGTCGCTGACCGGCAGGCCCCACTCGCGCAGCTGCTCGTACCAGCCGGAGAGGGTCTGCGGCGGGTCCGCCAGCCCCTCCACCCGGCCAATGCCGTGCAGGATCATGTTGAGTGCGCGCGACGCCGTAATCCGCGGATCCTTCTGCCGCAGCGAGCCGGCGGCCGAGTTGCGCGGGTTGGCGAATGGCGGCTTGCCTGCCTCGGTCAGCTTCCTGTTCAGCTCCTCGAACGCCGTCACCGGCAGGAAGACCTCGCTACGCACCTCCAGTACCTCGGGCCAGCTCGATCCGGACAGCTTGCTCGGAACGGCCGCAATGGTCTTCACGTTCGGCGTCACGTCCTCGCCGGTGACACCGTCCCCCCGGGTCGCGGCCCGCTGCAGCCGGCCGTTGCGGTAGACGAGCGCGACGGCTAGCCCGTCGATCTTCAGCTCGCACAGGTAGGGGCCGGTAGCGCCGAGCCGTTCCGCCCGGGCTATCCAGGCATCCAGGTCCTCGGCCGAGAACACGTTGTCCAGGCTCTGCAACGGCTGTAGATGCTGGACCGCAGTGAAGTCGGTCGAGAACGATCCGCCGACCCGCTGGCTGGGTGAGTCAGGCGTGCGCAGCTCAGGAATCTGCTCCTCGATGCTCTCCAGCTCGCGCATCATCGTGTCGTAATCGATGTCGGAGACCAGGGGCGAGTCGAGCACGTAGTAGCGGTACTGGTGCTCAAGGAGCTCGGCGGCAAGCTCGGCATGCCGCTTCCTCGGATCCTGCTGCTTCATCGGGAGCCCCTCCTGCGTCAGCTCGGCTCGATCAGCTCGGGTGCGATTCGCGCTGCTTCCCGGCAGTGCCTCAGCGCCGCCCGCGCTGCCGCCGGTGACACCCCCGCCAGCCCGCAGGCTGGCGTGATCACAATCTGCCGTGCCATGTCCCGGGCCGCCAGCCCGGTCCGGCGCCACAACGTGACGACGGACCCTGCGGTCTCTCGCGGCGATATCGGCGGCCCGCTCACCAGGCGCTGCGCGCTGCTGGTCGGCAGCGCGCCGGCGAACAGCGCGGTGCCGTCCTCGGCCAGCTCGGCAAGAAGATCAATATCGTTGGCCCGGAGCTGGCTGAGATCGAATCCGACGCCCGATGCTCCAGCTGCCTTAAGTTCCGCGAACGGGGCACGCCCTGCGCAGCAGTGCACGACGGTGAACGCCGTCGGGGCGGAGAGCACGGTCTGCAGCCGCTGGGCGGCAACTGCGGTGTCGATCGCCGCGACTACGCTCAGCCGGCTTGCTGTCGGCACGCGGCCCAGCAGTGCCGCTGGCAACGACGGCTCGTCCAGCTGCACGATCAATGTCGCGCCGGGAACCCGCTTGCGGACGTCGGCTGCATGATGTGCCAGCCCCTCGGCAAGCGATGCGGTCAGATCGGCGACCGCACCCGGATCGGCCAGCGCCGGGTTGACCGACCGGCTCAGCTCCAGCGAGGCCGCCAGGGTCCATGGTCCGCAGACTGCGATCTTGAGCGGTCCGGTGTAACCGCTGGCGACCTCCTCGAGCGTGTCCAGGTCCTGCGACAGGAAGCCAGCGGCCCGACTGGCGTCCCGGCCCGGCCGGTCGCCGAGCTTCCAGCCGCTCGCGGTCAGCTGGACCGGCATGTCCACCAGCAGCGCCGCTGCCCGGCCGACAATGTCCGCTCCGACGCCTCGGTCGGGCAACTCGGGCAGGTACGGCAGATCCGGCAGTTCGCCGACAACCAACCGGCATACTTCCATCGGATCGGTACCTGGCATCGATCCGATACCGGTCGCAGCTCCGGGCTGCCATGGGAATCCCTGGCTCTGCTCGCTCACGCTCAGAGCCTAGTGGCGGGTGCTGACAGCATGGCGGACTCTGCACATGCCCAGACCGCTGCCGCACCATGGCCCCTGTGCTGTGTGGTGCGGCAGCGGCGATCGGCGACTAGCTTCGTGGGCCCACCCGGCGCTCTGGCGAGCTGACCAGGTCATCTGGGTAGCTTCGGTACCGCTTGCGGTCGCCTTCTTTGCGGACATAGCGGCCGAGCACGAGCCGGGCTAGTTGAGCGATGGCGCTCGGGGCATTCCTGTGCGTCAAGGTGAGATAGCGCTCTTCCTGGCGCACTCCGACGATGACGATCACGGAGATCACCGCGACGAACGCGAATCCTGCTGCGACGGCGAAGACGACCAACTCGATGGCTGCCATGCTCATCCCCCTTTCACCCGGTGTGATTAGCTCGGCAACTCCTAATGAGTCTTAGCGGGCCTGCTGTCCGGCAGACTCGGTACCTGGTGGCCGCCGGCAGGTGAGCACTTGTTTCTCCCGGGCTTTGAGCCCTGGCGAAAGATCGTGCCCCTGCCGGTGACCGGGAGAGTTGATCGCTGCTGGGATGTCGTGCCCGCCGCCTGGCGTGAGCACAGTTTCATTAGGTCGCTGATAGTTCTCCCGCTGGCTGCTGGCTTGATTCGACATCGTTGACGGGAGCGGGCGTGCGGCTGTACGTGGGTGATGACTGGGCCGAAGACCATGTGCGCCACGAGGCGCATGAAGTCGGGTGGGGGTGAGAGACCTTCGCCTCCTGGCCGTCGCAGCGGCTGGGTGAAGCTGGGGGCAGCCTGATCCGGGAGTCGCCGGGGAGGGTGGGAGCAGCCCTGACAACGCCGGGACGTGCCAGCACTGCCAGATGGCGCGGGCCCGGTTAGCGAGACGGGAAGGTGTACGCGAGAAACCAGTGTCTGACGCCCCTTAACGGCCCACCAGCTCGAACCTGGCGGATCTGGGCTGGGTGCGGTGCGCACCCGCCGTCTTCGGGTGGCGGGGAACTCCGGGTGACGATGTGTCAAACCGCCCGGAGGCCATGGTGAAGGACTGCGGCGTAGCCGTGGCGATGCCGCAGGGGTAGAGCTGGGCGCCTCACCCGTCGACCGACTTCGTGACGAACGTGGGAACCGTCCGGCGCCGCCCTCGCCCCGCGCAGCCAGCGCGGCGGACGGGCAGGCACGTCGTCTGCTGATGGCATCGGGCGGGGCGGAGGCTCCGTAGTAGTCCGGGGCCGGGAAAGCCGGCCACATGGCGAAGGGAGCCAGCTGGTGAGCGGTGGAAGTGCTGGAAGACCAGGAGGTTCGCTGGTGAATACGAGTGATCGGTCGTGGGGCCTGTTCCGGGCCGAACGGCGGGTACTGGAGATCCAGGCCAAGCTGCACCGTTGGGCGAACGACGATCCTCATCGTCGGTTCGACGATCTGTTCAACCTCGTCACCGATCCCGGGTTCTTGCTGTTGGCCTGGGAACGGGTAGCGGGAAATAAGGGCGCACGCTCGGCCGGAGTTGACGGGATGACCGCAGCCTTTGTCCGGGACCGGGTCGGGGAGGAGATGTTCCTGTCCGGGCTGCGGGAGCAGCTGAGGGACCAAACCTTCCGCCCGGTGCCGGTCCGCGAGCGGATGATCCCTAAGCCGGGGACGCGCAAGCGTCGCCGTCTGGGCATCCCGACCATCGCTGACCGGGTGGTGCAAGCTTCCCTGAAGCTGGTACTGGAGCCGATCTTCGAGGCGGACTTCGCTCCGTGCTCGTATGGCTTCAGGCCTGGCAGGCGAGCGCACGACGCCATGGCCGAGACCCGCTTCCTGGCATCCAAGACCTACGAATGGGTGCTGGAGGGCGATATCAAAGCCTGCTTCGACGAGATCTCGCATCCGGCCCTGATGGACCGGGTCCGGGCTCGGATCGGAGATAAGCGCGTGCTCGCGCTGGTGAAGGCGTTCCTGAAGGCCGGCATCCTCACCGAGGCCGGTACCTCCACGGAAACCGTCACCGGAACCCCGCAAGGGGGGATCTTGTCTCCGCTGCTGGCTAACGTGGCCTTGTCGGTCCTGGACGAGCATCTCGCCATGGCACCCGGCGGGCCGCAGTCCACCGCGAAGCAGCGCTGGACCCGGCGCCAGAAAGGTCTGCCCAACTACCGGCTGATCCGGTATGCGGACGACTTCGTGATCCTGGTATCGGGGACTCGCGAACACGCCGAGGCGCTGCTCCCGGAGGTAGCGGAGGTCTTGTCCACCGTCGGCCTGCGGCTGTCGGAGGAAAAGACACTGATCACCCATATCGACGAGGGCCTCGACTTCCTGGGCTGGCACATCCAGCGCCACCAGAAGCGAGGAACCCGCCGGCAGTACGTCTACAACTACCCGGCCAAGAAGGCACTTCGGTCCGTCAAGGCCAAGACCAAGGCGATCTGCCGGATGAACGTCAGCCTGCCGCTGGCAGTCCTGCTGCACAAGCTCAACCAGGTGCTGCGGGGCTGGACCGCCTACTTCCGGCCGGGGGTATCCGCCCGGGCCTTCAAGCACCTGCGCATGATCATGTGGCGTCAGGTATTCGGATGGCTCCGGCGCAAGCACCCCGATGCTGGCTGGAGGGAACTGCGCCGCCGCTTCTGCGACGGCGGATGGTGGCCACGCGAGGGAGGAATCGTCCTGTTCAACCCGGGCTCGGTAGCCACCACGCGGTACCTGCCCAGAGGGACGAAGATCCCATCGCCGTGGCCCAGCGCGCAATGAGGAAAGCAACAGACCCGCGGAACCTGCGGAGAGCCGGATGCGGGGCCAACTCGCATGTCCGGTTCGGGAGGGCGGTACGGAGAAACGGGCCGGGCCAAACCCCGGAACCGCGCTCCGTGCCGACCCCACCACGACATCGAGGTGATGAATGAGTCCGGGAAGGTACTGGCGAGGAAGCGGCTGGGCGAGGGAGTGGCCGGGATAACCCAGCTGCACGCGCTGATCGGCCAGTTTCTGGGCGAGGACGCGGATGAGGCGGAGGTGATCGTCGGGATCGAGACCGACCGCGGCCCGTGGGTAGCGGCGCTGGTCGCCGCTGGCTATCAGGTGTTCCCGGTGAATCCGCTGCAGGCCTCCCGGTACCGGGAGCGGCACGGGGTGTCGGGCGCTAAGAGCGACCAGGGTGACTCGCACATGCTCGCGGACATGGTGCGCACCGACTCCCATCAGCTGCGCCTGGCAGCGGGTGACTCCGCTGAGGCAGAAGGCATCAAGGTGGTGGCCCGGATGCACAAGACGCTGATCTGGGAACGCACCCGGCACACCCAGCGGCTGCGGCATCAGCTGCGCGAGTACTTTCCCGCCGCGCTGGCAGCCTTTGAGGACCTGGACGCCCCCGACGCCCTGGAGCTGCTGGGCAAGGCCCCCGATCCGGCCCGGGCCGCGAGGCTGACCCGCGCCCAGATCTCGGCGGCGCTCAAGCGCGCCCGCCGCCGTGACATCGCCCGCAAGACCGACGTGATCATGGCGGCACTGCGTGGCGAGCAGCTCGGCCAGCCGCCGGCCCTGACCGCCGCCTATGCCGCCACCGCCCGTGCTCTCATCTCGGTGATCGCCGCCCTCCAGGTGCAGGTCCAAGCCCTTGAACAGCAGGTGAGGGCACATTTTTTGCAGCACCCGGACGCTGAGATCTACCTGTCCCAGCCCGGCATGGGCGCCATCCTCGGCGCCCGGGTGCTCGGCGAGTTCGGCGACGACCCGCACCGCTACGCCGACAGCAAGGCCCGCCGCAACTACGCGGCCACCAGCCCGATCACCCGCGCGTCGGGGAAGAAGAAAGTCGTCGCCGCCCGGTTCATCCACAACGACCGGCTCATCGACGCGCTCATGGCCCAGGCCTTCGCCGCGCTCAACGCCTCCCCTGGCGCCCGCGCCTTCTACGACGACCTGCGCGCCCGCGGTATCGAGCACAACGACGCTCTGCGGCGCCTGGCGAACAGGCTTGTAGGCATCCTGCACGGATGCCTGAAGACCCGCACCTGCTACCACGAGGCAACCGCCTGGTCTCACCGCGAATCCTCGATCGCCGCTTGACATTTAAGCTCCTGGGATGTCTTTCGAAATGCTCCGGTCTGCGGGCTGGGACTGCTAGGATCAGCCCTGCTGACCCCTCTGTTGGATTCATCCCAACCTTTGGTATCTTCATGGTGACAGCGCCAAAGATCGAACGCAAGAGGCGAGTCCAACAATCTGGATTACTGGTATGGTTCCAGCCAATCCATCTGATCACTCAATTGGTCCTGTTGGGATGTTAGGGAGCGCAGATGGCCGATCCCCTGTGGCGCCAGATCGCGGAGGACCTGCGCCAGAAGATCGAGTCGGGGCAGCTGGGCGCCGACGGCAAGCCGCTGCCCACAGAACTTGACCTCAGGGAGCAGTACAAGGCATCGCGAAACACTATCCGCGACGCGATCAAGTGGCTGGTGACCCGAAACCTCGTCTACACGCGCTCCGGCCAGGGCACATTCGTGACCCGGAAGATCAAGCCCTTCGTGACACGGCTGGTTCCAGCCGATGCGTCGCCAGAAAGTGCCAGCTTTGCAACCGAAGTCATCAGCACCAGCCGCACGCCTCTCGTCTCAGATCCGAAGGTCGAGATACTGCAGGCCGCTGGGCTCCCTGCAATTGACTTGAGCCTCCCGGGAACCGCCATGGTGATCAGCAGGCACCAGCAGCGCTTGATCGATGGGGTGCCTTACTCTCGCCAGACCACCTTTTATCCTCTCGCATTGGCACAACGCGGAGCAGATCGGCTGATCAATGCCCAGAACATTGATGAGGGGGCAGTTCGCTATATCGAGCAGACGCTCGGCATCGCCGAGGTGGGCTGGCATGACCAGATCAACGCCCGGCCGCCGGACAGCGACGAAGCAGCGTTCTTCGGCCTCCCCGACGACGGACGTATCGCGGTCTTCGAGTTCGTGCGGACCGGTTTCGACGAGTCGGGCACACCACTGCGGACGACCGTGACGACCTATCCGGTGGATCGAAATCAGTTCGTCATTACGTCTGGCAAGGTCCCCGAGGATGCCGAGCCGGGTCCAGCCAACGCCCGCGAGCCCAGCCAGCAAGCGTAGGGCGGATTAGGGCTACCCCAAAGCCAGCGTCGTAGCTCAACTGCGGCGCGACATGCCAGCCGCCGGATGACAAGGCGGCAATTCAGGAAGGAATCAAGGAGGTGTGATGGCTAAGAGATATGGGCGGCCTTCGCCGCAGTACCGCTATGAGCACTACGACCCATGCTGATTGGCGGCTGCATGCCTAGTTGACGGCGGCTCCGGCCCGCCCGGAGGCGCCGATTGGAAATTCATGCGGCCGGCGCTGGATCAGGCCCAAAACGACTTGCAGCGCCGGCAGCGCACCGAAGGTTACCGCGCATTAGGGCCAACGGTGCACCGAACACCAATTGGTACAGTTATGCAGCTTTGACCGATTGAGGCCTTTCCTTTGCTATAACTATGCTGCGCCTCAGGCATACCAACGGCTAACGCCTCTAACTCGGGCCACGGCGGGCCCTCGGTCGCACAGGGGAGGGCTCATGGTTAAGCGACACGGTCGGCCGTCCGCGCAGTACCGGTACGAGCACTACGACCCTTGCTAGCCACCGCCTTACCAGCAACAACGAGCGTTCGCGGGAGCCGGCGTGGCGCCATCTTGGGTCGTAGGCCGGCTGCCCGGCCGCCGACGATATCCGTCATCGGTTTGGTGACATAAAATATCTGCCTACGCCAGTTTGGCCGTTGACTCTGCAGCGCGCAGGACCAGAGGACGTGGCGAGAATAACTGGCTTGATCGATGAGGCCGCCGAGTGGCTTCCGAGCAAAAATACTGATCAGTGGGCCAAGCCGTGGCCAAGCCTAGCGGGCCGGGATAGCCGGATCCTCGCCTCATTGCGTGCGGGCAAAACCTGGATCTGCTGGGGTCACGGCGCCGCAGCCGCCACGCTGACCACAGATCCTGACCCCGACCCGTACTGGTCGCATCATCCGCCGAGCCCGGCCGTTTACGTGCATCGGCTCGTGGTCGCTCGCGCTTACGGCGGGCTTGGACTCGGCGCGGCCTTGCTGAACTGGGCGGGCAGGACCGGTCGACTCGCGCACGGCGCGAACGTCATGAGGATCAGCGCCTGGACCACCAACGTTGGCTTGCATGACTATTACCGGCGCCAGGGCTTTAGCTTGCGCGGCTTCCACCCTGACGATGGCTACCCTTCGCGCGCTCGGTTCGAGAAGCTGACCAGCATCATCCCGTTCTGCTGGCCGCCGTTGTTCAGCGCACCGAGCCGACTGGTCGAGCCATAAGGATCGTCGCGCTGCCAAGGACGGCGTCGCCGTCGTAGAAGACCGCGGCCTGGCCGGGCGCGATGCCACGGGCGGGCTCTCGCAGCCTGACGAGGATGCCATCGCCGGACTGCTCGCAGCTGGCTGGGTGCACCTCGCCATGCGCGCGAAGCTGGACCAGGCAGTCAACCTGGCCAACTGGTGGAAGACAGCCCGACCAGACCGGCCTGGTCGCCTCAATCTCCAGCACGTCCAGCGCTTCCGCCGGGCCGACCGTCACGGTGCGCGACACCGGCTCAATGCTCAGCACGAACCGCGGCTTGCCGTCCGCGGCTGGCCGGCCGATGCCCAGTCCCTTGCGCTGGCCGATCGTGAAGCCGTAGCTCCCGTCGTGGCTGCCAATGACGGTGCCGTCGGCTTCGACGATGTCGCCGGGCGTGCTGCCGAGATGACGCTGCAGGAAGCTCCTGGTGTTCCCATCGGCGATGAAGCAGACATCGTGGCTGTCCGGCTTGTCGGCAACGGCGAGCCCACGATGGGCCGCCTCCGCGCGCACCTGCTCCTTGGTGGTGTGGCCGAGCGGGAACATGGCCCGGCTGAGCTGCTCGCTAGTCAGAACCGCGAGCACGTAGGACTGATCCTTGGCCGGGTCTACGCTGCGGACGAGGCGGGTCATCCCGTCCGCACCGGGCACTGGCTCGAGCCGGGCGTGATGCCCGGTGCACACCGCGTCGAAGCCGAGCGCCACCGCGCGGTCCAGCACCGCGGCGAACTTGATCTTCTCGTTGCACCGCAGGCACGGGTTGGGCGTGTTGCCACGGGCGTACTCGTCGACGAAGTCTTGTACCACGTCCGCGTGGAAGCGCTCGGCCATGTCCCAGACATAGAAAGGGATCCCGATGACGTCAGCAGCGCGGCGGGCGTCGCGGGCGTCTTCGAGCGTGCAGCAACCACGGGCCCCGGTACGGTACGAGCTCGGGTTCCTGGAGAGCGCAAGGTGCACGCCGGTGACGTCGTGACCAGCGTCGGCAGCCCGGGCAGCCGCGACGGCCGAGTCGACGCCGCCCGACATGGCGGCAAGCACGCGCAGAGTAGTCATCGGCGTCCAGCATATGCACCCACGGGGGACACCCCCGTGAACCCCCGGAACCCCGAAACCCGACCCACGGGGGACACCCCCGTGAACCCCCGGAACCCCACCCACGGGGGACACCCCCGTGAACCCCCGGAACCCCGGAACCGGGCTAGCGCGTCAGCGGGCCGCGCGGCGAGCCCGCTCGACCACCTCGCCGATCACCGCACCCAGCGCATCGACGTCAGACTGCTCGGATGAGTGTCCCAGCGAGAACCGGAGCGACCCGCGGGCTCTGGCCTCATCAGCGCCCATGGCCAGCAGCACATGACTCGGCTGGGCCACTCCTGCAGTGCAGGCCGAGCCGGTCGAGCATGCGATACCGCGAGCATCCAGGAGCATCAGCAGCGCATCGCCCTCGCAGCCGGGGAACGAGAAGTGCGCGTTGCCAGGCAGGCGGCCAGGGCCGGACGGGGCCCCGTTCAGCACTGCGTCCGGGACAGCGGCCTTCACCTGGGCAATCAGGTCGTCCCGCAGCGACGCCAGCCGCTTCGCCTCATCGGCGCGGCGCTCGGTCGCGGCCTGCACCGCGACCGCAAACGCACGGATCGCCGGCACGTCCAGCGTGCCGGACCGGACATCCCGCTCCTGCCCCCCGCCGTGTAGCACGGGAACCGGCTGGATGCCCTTGGCCAGCAGCAGCGCACCGACGCCGACCGGCCCGCCGATCTTGTGCGCGGTAATGGTGAGCGCGGTGGCCCCGGTCGCGGCCAGGCTCACCGGCAGCTGCCCGGCCGCCTGGACAGCGTCGCTGTGGAACGGAATCTGATGCTCAGCGGCCACGCTGGCCAGCTCGGCAATTGGCTGTACGGTGCCGACCTCGTTGTTCACCCACATGACGCTGATCACCCCGACGCTGGCCGGGTCCCGCTCAACTACGGACGCGAGCGTCGCCGGGCTCAGTACGCCAGCCGTATCGACGGCCAGCCAGTCCGCCTCAGCACCGTCGTGCTCTGCCAGCCAGCGGACGCTGTCGAGCACCGCGTGGTGCTCGGTGGCCGTTGCCAGCACGCGCCGACGCCCTGGGTCGGCCGCCTTCGAAGCCCAGTACAGCCCCTTGACCGCGAGGTTGTCGGCCTCGGTCCCGCCGCTCGTGAAGACGACTTCGCTCGGCCTGGCCCCGTAGGCCTCGGCGATCAGCTCCCTGGACTCCTCGACCACCCGTCGAGCCCGGCGGCCAGCGTTATGCAGCGACGACGGATTGCCGAGCTGCGCCAGCTCCTCGGTCATCGCAGCCAGGGCAGCGGGCAGCATCGGCGTCGTGGCCGCGTGGTCAAGGTATGCGTGTGACATATGGCACCAGCCTAATGGCGATCCGGTGATCATGACCGGCCGCGAGCCGCGAGCACCCGGCCGCTCTCGCTCGCCTGCGGCTGTCAGCCCTCCGACCGCTTCGCGATCTCCTCGATGAGCTGCGGAACGACCTTGAACAAGTCGCCCACGACGCCGAAGTCGGCCAGCTCGAAGATCGGAGCCTCTGGATCCTTGTTGACGACCATGATCGTTTTAGAGGTCTGCATGCCCGCCCGGTGCTGAATGGCGCCGGAGATTCCGACGGCCATGTAGAGCTGCGGCGACACCGTCTTCCCCGTCTGACCGACCTGGAACTGGTGCGGATACCAGCCGGCGTCCGTGGCTGCGCGTGAGGCCCCGACTGCGGCACCCAGCGAGTCCGCAAGCTGCTCAATCAGGGCGAAGTGCTCGCCTGACCCGAGGCCCCGGCCACCGGAGACGACGATCGACGCCTCGGTCAGCTCCGGGCGCTCGCCGCGCTCGGCGACCACCTTGCCGGTCAACCGCGCGGTCTTGGCGGCCTCAGATATCTCGACCTGCACGGGCACAATCTCTGCCGCGCCTGCCGCGGTGGCCTCAGGCGTCACCGCATTCGGCCGGACCGCGATGATCGGCGTCCCGGTCCGCACCCTGGACTGGACCGTGATCGCGCCACCGAAGATCGACTGCTCGCCGACCAGCCCGTCGGCTAGCCCGGTGACGTCGGTCAGGACCCCCGAGCCGGTCTTCACCGCGAGCCGCCCGGCCACCTCACGGCCTTCGGACGTGGCGGCCACCAGCACGGCCGCCGGGGCCTTCTCGGCGACCAGGTGCGCCAGCAGCTCGGCCTTGGGTGCCACCACGTAGTCCGCGTAGTCGGCGCTGCCGGCCACGTACATTTTGGCCGCGCCAAACTCGGCCAGCCGGGCCCGCGCGCCGTCCGCCCCGTCGCCCGTCCACACCACGGACGGCTCGCCATGGGCACGTGCCAGCGTGAGCAGCTCGGTTGTGACCTTCTTGACGGTCTCGCCATCGTGCTCGGCAAGGACCAGGATCTCAGCCATAGGGGGATAGCCTTCCGCGTCAGCCGGTTGGTGCTCGGGTTACCAGTGGTGCTCAGATGAACTTGCGCGACGCCAGGAACTCGGCAGCCTTCGCGCCGCCGTCTCCCTCGTCCGTAACGATGATGCCGGCCGCGCGTGGCGGCCGGTTCGCGAAGCTAACCACCTCGGTGGCACTCGCGCCGAGCCCAGCCGAGCTGGCATCCATCCCGAGATCGCCCAGGCTGAGTGTCTCAACCGGCTTCTTCTTCGCCGCCATGATGCCCTTGAAGGAGGGGTAACGCGGCTCGTTGATCTTCTCGACCACGCTGACCACCGCGGGCAGCGTCCCCTCGACGGTGTCGTAACCGTAGTCGGCCTGCCGGTGAATGCTGATCTTCGAGCCGTCAGTCTCCACCTTGCTGGCGAAGGACATCTGTGGCACGCCGAGCCGTTCGGCCAGCATGGCTGCCAGCGTTCCCATCCGCGCGTCGGTGGACTCCGACCCGAGTATCACCAGGTCGAATCCGATCCGCCCGAGTACGTTCGCCAGCACAGCCGAGGTCACCAGGCCGTCAGAGCCGCGCAGCGCATCGTCGATCACGTGCACCGCCTTGTCGGCTCCCATGGACAGCGCCTTGCGGATGGCGTCGGCCGCCTTGTCCGGGCCCATGGAGACGATCGTGACCTCGCCGCCGTGGGCCTCCTGAAGCCGCAGGCCCTCCTCAATCGCATACTCATCGAGCTCGTTGATGACGGCGTCGGCGGCATCCCGGTCCAGGGTGCTGTCCCCGGCCCGCAGCTTGCGTTCCGACCAGGTGTCCGGTACCTGCTTGACCAAGACCACGATGTTCATGACCGGCTGCCGACCCTTCCCATTTCGGACTCTGACTCCAGAGAATATGTTACTGACCAGTAGCGCCGGAATCGGGTCCGCTAGCCGCGAGCTGCCGCTCAGCGGCTTCCACGACGTTCGCCAGCAGCATGGCCCTCGTCATCGGTCCCACGCCACCTGGCATCGGCGCCAGGTAGCCCGCCACCTCGGCCACGGCGGGATCCACGTCGCCGACCAGGCCCGAGTCGGTGCGCGTAATTCCGACATCCAGCACCGCGGCACCTGGCCTGACCATGTCCGCCGTGAGCAAGCCGGGGCGGCCAGCAGCCACGACGACGATATCGGCCGTACGCGTGTGCGCCGCCAGGTCCCTGGTACCGGTGTGGCACTGGGTCACGGTGGCGTTCTCGCTGCGGCGGGTCAGCAGGAGCCCGAGCGCGCGACCGACGGTGATGCCGCGGCCGATCACCGTCACTTCCGCGCCCGCGATCGGGATCTCGTACCGGCGGAGCAACTCGACGATGCCCTTGGGCGTGCACGGCAGCGGGCCTGGCTCGCCGAGCACCAGCTTGCCGAGGTTGACCGGCTGCAGGCCGTCTGCATCCTTGCCCGGGTCCATGATGCTGAGCACGCGCTGGGCGTCCAGACCGGCTGGCAGCGGCAGCTGCACGATGTAACCGGTGCAGGCCGGATCGGCGTTCAGCTCGGCAACCACGTCCTCGACCTGCTGCTGGGTAGCGTCGGCAGGCAGATCCCGGCGAATGCTGACGATCCCGACCTGCGCGCAGTCCCGGTGCTTCCCGGCCACGTAGGAGTGACTGCCAGGGTCGTCGCCGACCAGCACGGTGCCGAGGCCAGGCCTGATTCCGTGCTCGGCCAGCCTGGCCACCCGCCGGGCGAGATCCTCGCGGATGGCCCCGGCCGTCGCCTTGCCGTCCAGAATTGTCGCAGTCATCGCGCGCTTATTCTGCCTGATGCGCAGCGCCTTGCCGTAGCCGAGGCCCGTGAATGGCTTCTCGCTAGGTGGCTTGGTCCGACGAAGTCGGTTTGATTGAGTCAAGTTTGCAGCGGCGGGGCCCGGCTTGGTTATGCGGCTAGTCCGGCGTTGCGGATGAGGTCGTCGATGGCGGCTTGGTAGGCGGTTGCGGCGCGGTGGAGTCTGCCGGTCGGCGGGTGGGTGGTGAGCTGGGCGAATGCGGCGGGCAGGACGCGGTCGTGCAGGCGGGTGAGGATCATGGCGGCGTGCAGGCCACTGTCGGTGACCTGGTAGCGGTGGGTGCCGGCGATGCGCTCGATGAGGTGGTGGCTGCCGAGGCGTCTGAGGTCGTAGGTGATCTGCCCGGTGGTGACGAGGGGCAGGCTGCGGAGTTCTGCGGTGAGCTGGCGGAGGTCGCGGCTGGTGAAGCCGGCCGGCTGGAGCCGGAAGATCAGTAATGCGGCCAGCAGCGCCTGGCTGCGGGCCTGGGCCAGGGGCAGGCCGGGGATGCGGGTTCCGGTGCTGGTGAGGATGGGCCCAGTGAGGGCAGTGACCTGGCCGGCTCCGGTGATCGGGTCATGGCTGAGTTGCTGGAGGCGCAGGAGGCGCCGGCTGGCGGAGAAGCCGACCTCCCGCAGGGCGGGCAGGTTAGTCAGCCGTTTGCCGATCCGGAAGTCGCGGGTGTTGTTGATGGTGGTCTCTGTCCGCAGGGCTCGTCCTTCCTTGTGGTACTGCTTGATGCTGGCGTGCTTGTAGTCCACGTGCAGGCTCGGGGTGACGCCGCTGGTGATCACCCGGGTGCGGAACCGTCCCGGCGTGGCGCGGGGCCCGGTGCGGATGAGGTGCCGGCCGAAGATGAGGCTGACCTGGTCGGGCCGTCCGGCACCGAGGTTGTCACGGATGACCTGCTCGAAGAACACGCGCCCGGACACGGGCTTGTCGAGCATGTGGGTGAGGGAGAACTCGGCCTGCAGGATCGAGATGTCGTAGCGGTAGCCGGCGGCGCGGTCAGCCGGGGTGAACGGGTGCGGCAGGAGGGCCAGCCACTTGCGCAGCAGCGCATCGATCTGCTCCGGTCCGAGCTGGTCGCAGATCTGCTGCAGGGCGGCGGGGTCGTCAACGGCGGCGAAGCCGTTATCCAGTGCCTCGAACGGCAGGCCGGCCCTGGCGGCCTGCCGCTGGGCCCAGTGGTTGCCGTTGACGCACAGCTTGGCGTTGTAGGGGAAGTAGGAGCAGAACTTGAGGAAGAACGGGCCGAAGTCGCTGTCCACGCAGTACACGTAGAACTGGTTGACCAGCCCGGTGGCCTTGACGATCCACGGGTAGGAGCGGCCGTCACGGTCGCGGCGCTTCTCGGTCCGGAACACCTGCGTCTTCTCCTGCGCCCGGCCGATGAACAGCACGCCCTCGGTCCGGCCGGCCGTCTCGAACGCGGCCAGGTGCTCGTGCATGACATCGTCCTTGCGCTGCCCCCTGGCGAAGTCCACCCACGGGATCCGCTCATCGGCGGCACAGCGGTGCACCGCGGCGGCGAACCGATCGGTGATCCTCGCCAGCGGGGCCGTCGAGGCGACCGGCAGGCCGAGCTGCCGGTGCACGTAACCCACCAGCCCGCGAGCGAACTGCAGCTGCGGGACATACACGTTGAGGTACATCCGGTCGATGCACTCGACCTCGACGACCACGTGCTCCGATAGCACCTCAGCGACAGTGCGCGGTAGCGTCATGACAAGCTCCGGCCGGACGACTCGGCCCAAGCGGCCACCCACCGCCCAGGCGGTCAATAACGGGACACTGTCACCGTCTGTCGCCGGCCGGAGCCCTGTCAACGCAGCACCGCCACCACGGCATGGCTCGTCGGGCTGGGGCGAAGCCCCGTTAGTGATAGAAGTGCCGGACGCCGGTGAAGTACAGGGCGACGCCCGCTGCCTGCGCTGCGGCGATCACCTCGTCGTCCCGGACCGAGCCGCCGGGCTCGGCGACCGCCCGCACGCCCGCGTCGGCCAGGATCTGGAATCCGTCAGCGAACGGAAAGAACGCGTCGCTGGCCGCGACCGAGCCAACGGCCCGATCCCCCGCCCTGGTGACTGCGAGCCGGCATGAGTCGACCCGGTTGACCTGGCCCATACCGACACCGACGCTGGCCTGGTCGGACGCGAGCAGGATGGCGTTGGATTTCACCGCACGGCAGGCGCGCCAGGCGAACTCCAGATCCGCGAGCACGTCCGCGTCAGCGGCCGGTCCGGCAACCAGCCGCCAGTTCCCTGCCGAGTCGCCCGGCTCGGTCGCGGCGTCCGGCGTCTGCATCAGCATGCCGCCGCTCACCTGCCGCCAGTCCAGACCGGCCCCGCCGAGCGCGGCAGTGGCCTGCGGCGCCACTGGCATCTCGCAGCGCAGCAGCCGCTGGTTCTTCTTCGCGGTGAGAATCTTCAGGGCAGCGGGCTCGAAGTCCGGGGCGACGACGACCTCAGTGAAGATCTCGGCGACCTGGGCGGCCATTTCCTCAGTCACCGTGCCGTTTGCCGCGATCACGCCGCCGAATGCCGATACCGGGTCGGAGGCGTTCGCCTTGCGGTGCGCCTCTGCCAGGTCGGCGCCCAGCGCGATGCCGCACGGGTTGGCGTGCTTCATGATTGCCACGCATGGCTGGCTGAAGCCGGCCACGGCGCGGCGGGCGGCATCGGCGTCGACGTAGTTGTTGTAGGACATGGCCTTGCCGTGCAGTACCTCGGCGCCTGCGATCCCGCTACCGTCCCTGCCACCCGACCGGACGTACAGCGCAGCGCGCTGATGCGGGTTCTCGCCATATCGGAGTACGTCCTCACGGGTCCACACCGCGCTCACGACATCAGGCCAGCCGGTCTCCGCGGCGATCTCGTCGGGCGCATAGGCGGAAGCGAACCAGGACGAGACTGCCGCATCGTAGGCAGCGGTACGGGCGTAGGCCTGGGCAGCCAGGCGGCGGCGCTGTTCTAGCGTGAAGCCCCCCTCGCTGAGCGCCGCCACCACCTCCGGATAGCTCGCCGGGCTGGTCACCACCGCTACCGTTGCGTGGTTCTTCGCCGCTGCGCGGACCATCGCGGGGCCGCCGATATCGATCTGCTCCACCGATTCTGCCGGGCCCGCGCCGCTGGCGACGGTCTGCTCAAACGGGTACAGGTTGGATACCAGCAGCCCGAACGGCTCAATGCCAAGATCAGCAAGCTGCTCCCGGTGGGTGTCTCTGGCCAGGTCGGCCAGCAGCCCGGCGTGCACTGCCGGATGCAGTGTCTTGACCCGGCCATCCAGGCACTCAGGAAAGCCGGTGAGCTCCTCCACCGGCGTGACCGGCAGGCCGGCTGCCGCGATCGCGGCAGCCGTCGAGCCAGTCGACACTAGCTGAACGCCGGCTGCGTGCAGCGCCGCCGCCAGCTCGGCCAGCCCGCTCTTGTCGTAGACGCTGATCAGCGCCCGCCTGATCGCTACCCTGGTCAACTGCCGATTCTCGCTTTCCGGCCCTGCACGGACCAGCCATCGCGGACCATCCGGCCCACCGTGTCCACCACCAGCGACCGCTCTGTCACCTTTATCCGCTCATGCAGCGTCTCCTCGTCGTCGTCGTCGTGCACCGGAACGGCCGCCTGAGCCAGGATCGGCCCGCTGTCGACTCCTGCGTCCACGAGGATCACGCTGCAGCCCGTCACTTTCACCCCGCACGCCAGCGCGTCCCGAACGCTGTGCATGCCAGGGAACGACGGCAGCAAGGCCGGGTGCGTATTGACCATCCGGCCGCCGAACCGGGTCAGGAACTCCGCGCCGACCAGCTTGAGAAAGCCTGCGGCGATGACAAGGTCGGGCTCGAACGAGGCACAGTCACCCGTTAGCTCCCGGTCCCAGGCGAACCGGTCGGGCGAGTCTTTGAGCCGCCGCACGAAGGTCGGGATACCCGCGGCCTGCGCCCTGGCAACGCCGCCGGTGCCGTCCCGGTCGGCGCCGACAGCCACGATCTCGGCCCCGAAGCCGGGATCGGCGCAGGCGTCAAGCAGCGCCTGCAGGATGCTGCCCGTGCCGGAGACCAGCACGACCAATCGTGACGGACTGACGGTGCGCTCCTGTTATATCCCTGATTTGGCATGAGGAGTCCGGGCCGGCCCGCGCCTGCGGGCAGCTCCCCGAGGCTTCAGCGTACAAGGCGGCGGGCTCAGGATTCCGGCGGCGCTGCGGACTGGCCAGGCTGGGAACGCAACAGGGCGCGGCGACCGTTCATCCGGTCGCCGCGCCCTGCCGGCTTACCTATCTCAGGATGTCAGGCCGCAGGCGGGAGTTGTCTCGTAGCCGTAGGCCAGCAAGGCCTTCTTGTCCTTGCAGAATGCGCCCTTCGGGCCAAGGTACTTGACCAGGTAGGACGGGATGTGGTGCGTCGACGCGCTTGCGGTGTAACGGACCACGTCGTACAGGAACCGGTGGAAGGGGGTGGTGCTCCAGTTCGGGTTGATGACCGGGGCCTTGCCCGTGCCCTTGACAGTCGGCGCGATGTGCGAAATGCCGTCCAGGTGGAGCACGCCGTTCTGCTGACATCCGAACAGGTTCTCGCTCTTCGTGGGCTTCTTGCCGCACTTACCGTCGTGGTAGCCCTGCGCTATGTACGAGGCGATCGAGAACGGGTAGATAACGTTCGGGTTGGGCTTGCCGTTGAGCAGGAAGACCTTGCTGGTGCCCTCATTCTCCTCAGGCTGGTCGGGTACCGACAGGTTAGCGGCGGTACCGCATGTGGGCTCGGTGTCAGTGGTGAGGCCCAGCGCCGTCTCCATCCAGAAGGAGAGCGTGCCGGAGCCCGCCTGCGGAGCGATCGGGTCGATCGCCTGACTCGCGCCCTTGGCCGAGGCACCAAGAAGCGCGCCCCAGGTGTTGGCCCCGAACCCGTTGGCGGCGGGCACGTTGCAGCCGAAGATCTCTTGGAGCTGGCCAAGGGTCAGGTTGTCCGGCACGTTGGTGGTGCTGGTGCTCGAATAGGTGACGGCGTCGCCAGCCAGCGTCACGAACACAACGCCACCTGGACCGAAGCTGGGGTCGGTCTTACCGCGGGGCCGTGAGGACCGGGCGAAGTCGATGCACGGCGCACTGTGCTTCTTGCCCTTGGATTTGTAAGACGTGTTCCCGTAGCCGCCAGTGAGGGCGGCGATACCGGCCCCGGAGCCGTTGGGCCGCAGGTTCTTCTTGCAGCCTTGCTTCAGGACGATCTGCTGGGTGGTGTCGAGCGGGTTCTTTGGCGGGACAGCGTCCCAGCTGTAGACGTCGGGCTTCGCCGGGCTGTCCTTCTTGATCCCGTGGTCGTAGTCGAAGGCCAGCTGGTCGACGACGAACGTCGTCGATTCGGATCCGACGGCGACGATGTCGAATGCCGCGGGCTTCACTGCCCGATCGTGGCTATTGACCGGGTCGGCCATGGCCGGGACCGCCATCACCGTAGCCGCGGTGAGCGCAAGCGCTCCAACCGCGACCATACTTCTCATGATGCGCAACGCGTCCTCCTACAGACGATTGAGCGCCGGAGACGTGCGAGCACGCTCGCACGGACCAGCCAGATGGCCGTCGCGCCTAAATATGCATGAGGATCAATAGGCCAACAAGAAACGTTAATGAATGCCTATCTGATGACTTGGTGAACGGTTGGGGTCTGCGAGGTGAACCGGCCGATCGCTGCGGTTTGCTTCGGCCCGTTGTCACTTGTGGCTGGTCAGGCGGTTGCGCTCAGTCACATAAGCGCCGCTCAACCTGACGTACGGCTACCGTTGATTTCATTCTCGCCCGCGAAACATGCGGCGCGCCTGTGCACTACATTGGAAAGCGCCCGGGGTTTTAGGGGAGCGCCGACGGCCCCGGAGCGCGACGCCGCTCCCCCGGCGGATCACCGGCCCACGGGTCGAGGTAGATAACGTGCCCGCCCGGACTGTCCTCCTCTGCCAGCAGGCTTCCTGCAGAGCCAGTGCGCGCCGCCGCCGGTCGCATGGCCGCCGTTCCCTGCCTGGAGGCACGCAGGCCAAGCGTCCCGGCCCGGCGCAAGGCGAGGTAATTCGCCACCCCGGCGGTGACAGCGGCAGCAACGCCGATCTCCAGTGCCGATACCCCGCCGACCTGCCATGCTGACGGTCCGACGGTGGCCAGCCTGCCATCGCCAAGCGCACCGCCTGATACCACCGCCAGCAGGCTAAGCACCGCGCCGGACATCACGCCGCACGCGAGCCCCCACAGCGGCGCTGCGTCGAGTGCGAGCGCTGGCGCCGCACGGACCAGCAGCAGCCCGCCCAGTCCTCCGGCCAGGTAGGGCACCGCAAGCACGGCCGGCTCGACCCAGGCCGGGACTGCCGCGTGCAGTCCTGGCGGAAGGGCCGCCAGCATCGGGAATGCGGGCAGCTGCGCCAGCGCCGAGCCAGTCGGCGCGACGACGGTTCCGGAGCCGAACGCGAAACCCGGGCCGACGCAGAAGGCAATGGCCCAGATGACGGCGTTCGGCAGGTAGCCAACCTGCAACAGCACCAGCAGCAAGGTGCCGACCGCACCGGGCGCGAGGTCACGCTCGAGTACCGCTGCCTCGTGCAGGTGGACCATCAGGGAGATGCCAGCCAGCAGCGCTCCGGCGCTGGCCAGCATGGCGAGCGTGCCGGCAACGCCGACGACCAAGGATCTCGGCCGCTCTGGCAGTAGCCGGACCAGCTGCGGCCAGGGCGCGAGTGCCCTGGCGCCGCCGAGCCCGCCCGCGGCAAGCGCAAGCAGCAGCCCCCAGGCGGCCGATTGGGCTAGCGAGGACGTTTCGAGCGGCGACCTGCTAGCCAGCGCCAGTGCCGCGGCCAGCAGCGCGTAAGGCACGGCCAGCGCCAGGGCGGCATAGCCGACGTGCCTTAGGCGCCGGACGCGCCCGGCCCGGACCACCCAGCTCCCGGCCCGCCAGAGCAGAACTCCGGGCAGCAGCACGAGGCCAAGCGGCAGCAGGCCGATCCGGCCGGCGCCGCGGAAGCTGAACCCGACATGCTGGCCGACAAGCCACAGCGCTGCCGAGGCGCGCAGCACCTCGGCGAGGCTCAGGCCAGCGTGCGGCGCCGCTATCCAGCCCGCGAGCACCAGCAGGGTGATGCCCGCCAGCCCGGTCGCGGTGACCACGGCAGCGGCGATCGCGCCGGTCAGCATCAGGGAGCGCGGGGCAGCGGTCACAAGCCTCAAGCCTGGCAATACAGCGCCTCCGGGTCGTGGAGGCGCGCCGGGACGCAGACTGCGCTGCTGCTGGGCTACCGGGCCTGCATGATCTCCCGGACGAGGGCGGCCGTCCCGCTCGGGGTGCGCCCCACGCGCACGCCCACCTTCTCCAGCGCTTCCTTCTTGGCCTGGGCAGTTCCGGCCGAGCCGGAGATGATCGCGCCGGCATGGCCCATGGTCTTGCCCTCGGGGGCGGTGAAGCCCGCGACGTAAGCGACAACTGGCTTGGTCACGTTCTTCTCGATGAATGCGGCCGCCCGCTCCTCGGCGTCGCCGCCGATCTCGCCGATCATCACGATCGCATCCGTCTCCGGATCGTCCTGGAATGCGCGGAGGCAGTCGATGTGGGTGGTGCCGATGATGGGGTCGCCGCCGATGCCCACAGCCGTCGAGAATCCGATGTCCCGCAGCTCGTACATCATCTGGTACGTCAGGGTGCCGGACTTGGAGACCAGGCCGATCCGTCCCTCCGTGGTGATGTCGGCCGGGATGATCCCCGCGTTGGACTTGCCCGGCGATGCCACGCCGGGGCAGTTCGGGCCGACGATCCTGGTCGCGTTCCCGGTGGCAACGGCGTGCGCCCAGAAGTTGGCGGTGTCATGCACCGGCACACCCTCGGTGATCACGATGACAAGCGGGATCCGCGCGTCGATTGCCTCGATCACGGCGTCCTTCGTGCCCGCCGGGGGCACGAAGACGACCGAGACATCGGCTCCGGTTGCCGCCATCGCCTCGCCGACCGATGCGTAGACCGGCACCTCGCGACCGGATAGCCCGATGGTCTGGCCAGCCTTGCGCGGGTTCGTTCCGCCCACGACGTTGGTGCCCGCCGCGATCATCCGCGCACCGTGCTTACGACCCTCAGAGCCGGTGATGCCCTGCACGATCACCCGGCTGTCGGCGCTCAGGAAGATGGCCATGTCATGCTCCGTTCCCGGCTGCAGCGTCGACAGCCGCGGCGGCCAGCTCGGCGGCGCGCCGCGCCGCATCGTCCATGGTGGCGACCTGCTCGACCACCGGCAGGGCTGCCTCGGCGAGGATCCGGCGGCCCTCGGCGGCGTTATTGCCGTCCAGCCGGACCACGATCGGGTGCCTGACCTCCTCGCCGCGCTCGGCCAGCAGCGCCATTGCCGACACGATTCCGCTCGCCACCGCGTCGCACGAGGTGATGCCGCCGAAGACGTTCACCAGCACGCTGCGGACGCTCGGATCCGACAGCACGATGTCCAGGCCGTTGGCCATCACCTCCGCCGAGGCACCGCCGCCGATGTCCAGGAAGTTGGCGGGCCGGACGCCGCCGAATTCCTCGCCGGCGTAGGCCACCACGTCGAGCGTGGACATCACCAGGCCGGCGCCGTTCCCGATGATCCCGACCGACCCGTCGAGCTTGACGTAGTTGAGGTGCTTGGCTTTCGCCCGCGCCTCGATCGGATCGACGGCGCTCGGGTCCGCGAAGGCTGCCCAGTCCTGCCTGAAGGCCGCATTGTCATCCAGGGTCACCTTGGCATCGAGCGCGACCACCCGGCCCTCGCCGGTGAAGACCAGCGGGTTCACCTCGACCAGCGTGGCGTCCTCATCGGTGAAGACCGCCCACAGTCGCTCGGCAAGCTGCGCCGCAGCCTCCTGCGCCTCCTCCGGCAGGCCTCCGGCCCGGACGATCTCCAGCGCCTTGGCGTGGTCGACGCCAGTCAGCGGGCTGACCGGGACCTTGGCCAGCGCTTCCGGCTTGGTCCTGGCCACCTCCTCGATCTCCACGCCGCCCTCGACCGAGCACATCGACAGGAACGTGCGCTCCGACCGGTCGAGCAGGAACGACAGGTAGTACTCCTCCGCGATGTCGGTGTCCTCGGCCACCAGCACGGTGTGCACGGTGTGGCCCTTGATATCCATGCCCAGGATCCTGGCTGCCTTCTCCTGTGCCTCCTCGGGCGTATCGGCCAGCTTCACCCCGCCGGCCTTACCGCGGCCACCGGTCTTCACCTGAGCCTTGATCACCACCAGCGGCTTGGCGCCAGGCCGCTGCGCCTCGAACTCCTCGGCAATCTGCTCTGCCTCGTCGGCGGTGCTGGCCACCTTGCCCTGCGGAATCGGGACGCCGTACTCGGCGAACAGCTCCTTCGCCTGGTACTCGAAGAGGTCCACTCCAGATAGTCCTTAGTGCTCGGGGAACTTCGTGGTCGGGAGCTTCGTGGTCGGGGAAGCTCATTCTCGGAAATCGTCGCGGCGCGGCCGCGGATCGGGACGCAGGAAGCCTAGTAGCGTCCGGTTCTCCCGCCTGAACTGGGTGCAGCCAGCGGGTGCGACGCTATCCAACTGGCTCTTCGCTGCCCAGCGCTGAGTGAACCCAGTCCACGATCTCGGTTGTCGTCGCTCCGGGGGTGAAGATCTTTGCCACGCCCATCTGCTCGAGCTCGGCAATGTCAGCGTCCGGGATGATGCCGCCGCCGAAGACGGTGATGTCGGTGGCATCGCGCTCGGCAAGCAGCTCGAGTACGCGGCGGAACTGGGTCATGTGCGCACCGGAGAGAACCGACAAGCCGATCGCGTCCGCATCTTCCTGCAGCGCCGCGGAGACTATCTGCTCCGGCGTCTGGTGCAGCCCGGTGTAGATCACCTCCACGCCCGCGTCTCGAAGCGCACGGGCGACCACTTTCGCCCCGCGATCATGACCATCCAGGCCAGGCTTGGCGATGATCACCCGGATGCTGCTCATGGAATCCTCCGACCGCAGGCTGACCCGCTCGCCCACATAACGGGCAGGCAATTCAGCGTAACCGTCCGGCGGGGCGCCGACGGGCCGGCAGTGGGCGATCTCACGTTGCAGCAACTCGCGGGGCCGGGCGGAGGGCCGGAAGGGAGGCCGCGGACTCAGGCAGCGAGTGACGTTGTCAGTCCTGTCAGGTACCGGTCGAGCAGGCTGCCGTCAGCGTCGTAGGTCGGATTCACCTCGGTGACCACCAGGCCCGCGCACGACGGATCTGCAAGCAGGACGCGCAGGCAGCGCACCGCGTCATTGAGCCTGACACCCGAGTTGTAGTGCGGGAAGTTGCCAAGCGGCAGATCGCCGGAGTCAACCACGTCGACATCGAAGTGGACGACCATTGGCCCGCCGGACAGGGCAGCCAGCGCAATGCGCCCGGCCGCCTCCGGATCTGCGACCAGGCCAGGCCCGTCGGTGTAGCTCACCCGCTTGTCCGCCAGGAATCTGCGGCCAGCCTCACTCACCTCTCGCGGGTCGCAGCCCACGATCGCGAGCCGGGACGGGTGCAGGAGCGGCGCCTCGCCTGCAAGTCCCGCGAGTTCCGGCTCCCCGTAGCCAAGCAGATGCGAGATGCCGGACGCGTCGAGGATGCCGGACCCCTCTGAAAGCGCACCCAGGTCGGCGTCGCCGTCCACGTACGCCAGCCCGACATCCGGATGCACCCGGCGGAAGCCGGCAATCACGCCGAGCGTGATCGTGCAGTCGCCACCCAGCACGAGCGGTCGCTGACCCGCTCGCACGAGGCTGGCGACAGCGTCGGCGACCTCCCGGGCAACCTTCACGACGGCGGCGAGGTTCCTGGCGGCCGGATGCTCGTGATCCACGGCAAAGGCCGACCCGGACAGGTCGCCTGCATCGGCGACGCTCAGCCCGTCTGCGCGGAGCCGCTCAGCCAGACCAGCCGCCCGCATGGCAGCAGGTGCGCGCTCCTGCCCGGCGTGGTGAGCTCCGGCGCTGGTCGGTACGCCGATCAGCGTCCAGTCGTTCCTGCCTGGCGCTGCACTCATGCTGCCCCTCCATCTACCGCCCGCGTCACCGTCATTTGACCTTTGCTGGTAACGAGGATATCCGTGATCGCGGCGCCCACGCAACCGGCAAATGTAGAATGATGGTGACGGAACTGGCGGAGCGGAGGATCATGGCTGCGATCACGGTCGCGTCGCCCGGCCGGAGTCCAGACATCGGCCAGGCCCCGGGACGCCTCGCGACTGTGCAGGCGTTCGTCAACACACTCGATCTTGAGCAGGGAACCGACGAGATCGGCTCTCCGTCTGCACTTGACGCCTGGCTGCGAAGCGCGGGCCTGACAGGGCCGGCCGCCGGCCGGTCGGGCCCGGGCGAGCTGGCAGTTGCCGCGGAGCTCAGGGAGGCGTTGCGCGGCGTGCTCCGCTCGCACGTGACGCACAGCCGGCCGCCAGGCCGCGATGTCACCTTCGAGCCCGGCACCACCGTCAGGCCCGGCGCCACAGCGCAGCCCAGCGCAGCGGCTCGGCTGACCGAACTGAGCTCGGCGATGCGGGCCAGGATCAGCGCCGATGCTGACGGCAGCGTCCGGGTGGTTGCCGGTGACTCAGGTTCACCGGCGGCGCTGGCCGAGCTGCTGCTCATCGCGGCCGAAGCCCACACACTCGGTACGTGGACCCGGCTCAAGGTGTGCAGCGCGGACGACTGCCAGTGGGCGTTCTATGACCGCTCGCCCACGCGCAGCGGCTGCTGGTGCAGCATGCAGATCTGCGGGTCACGCGCGAAGTCGCGGGCCTACCGGAGCCGTGCGGCCGGAGCAGGCCGGCCGGCTACAGCTTCTCGATCGGCGCGTACCGAAGTACCAGGTGCTTGATCCCGTAGTCGCCGCCAAAGTCAATCTTGGCTTCCGGGTCGTCCCCGCGGCCTTCGACCGACAGGACCGTCCCGAGCCCGTAGGAATCGTGGTTGACGCGGTCGCCGGGCTGAAGTGACGGAACCGGCCGGTTCCCCACGGTGCGCACTCCAGGACGCCGGGCTAGCCGCTCCGAGGCGGGCTGGGTAGCGGCCGACTCATCCCGGCGCCAGTCGATCAGTCCGGCCGGGATCTCGGACAAGAACCTGGATTGCTTGTGATAGCCCGGCCGGCCGAACCAGGTACGCGTTGCTGCCCGGGTCACGTACAGGCGCTGCATGGCCCTGGTGATGCCTACGTAGGCCAGCCGCCGTTCCTCGGCAAGCTCCCGCTCATCCCCCATGGACCGCTCATGCGGGAAGACGTTCTCTTCCAGGCCGGTCAGGAACACCACCGGGAACTCCAGTCCCTTCGCGGTGTGCAGCGTCATCAGCGTCACCATGCCCCCATGCTGCTCGCCCTCCGGTATCTCATCGGCATCGGCGACCAGCGAGACCTGCTCGAGGAAATCGGCCAGGGTGCCTCCGGGGTTGCGAGCGTCGAACTCCCGCCCCACCGACACGAGCTCGGTCAGGTTCTCAATCCGGCTCGCGTCCTGCAGGTCGGACGAGGCCTGCAGCTCGGCCACGTAGCCCGTCCGGTCGAGTACAGCCTCGGCGATGTCACCGACCGGCAATCCGGCCGCGGACATCTCGCGCAGTCCGGCGATCAGGTCATTGAAGGCCTCGATTGCGCGCGCGGACCTAGTCGCCAGGCCGGGCACGTCGTCAGGCCGGCCGAGTGCGGCGGCGAAGCTGATCTTGTCCCGGCTCGCCAGCGCGGCGACGTACTCCTCAGCCCGGTCGCCGATCCCGCGCCGCGGGGTGTTGAGCACCCGGCGTAGCGACACCTCGTCCTCGGGGTTGGCGATCAGCCGCAGATAGCCGAGGAGGTCGCGGACCTCCCGCCGTTCATAGAACCTGACACCGCCGACGACCTTGTACGGGAGCCCGGACCGGATGAAGACTTCCTCGAACACCCGGGACTGCGCATTCGTGCGGTAAAAGACGGCAACCTCACCGGGTGCCGCCTCCCCGGCGTCGGACAGCCGGTCGACTTCCTCCGCGACGAACGCCGCCTCGTCGTGCTCGCCATCAGCTACGTAGCCGGTGATCAGCGGGCCGTCACCCGCATCCGACCAGAGGTTCTTCGGGATCCGGCCGGGGTTGCGAGAGACAACGGCATTGGCGGCCGCCAGGATGTTCTGCGTGGACCGGTAGTTCTGCTCCAGCAAAATGACCCGCGCGCCGGCGAAATCCCGCTCGAACTCCTCGATATTCCTGATCGTGGCACCGCGGAAAGCGTAGATGGACTGGTCGGCATCACCGACGACGACCAGCTCGGCCGGGAACTCGCCGCCCGATCCGGCTAGCTCACGGACCAGGATGTACTGGGCGTGGTTGGTGTCCTGGTACTCATCGACCAGCACGTGCCGGAAGCGCTCACGGTACTCGGCGGAGACGTCCGGGAACGCCTGCAGCAAGTTGACGGTCACCATGATCAGGTCGTCGAAATCCATCGCGCCCGCAGCGACAAGCCGTCGCTGGTATTCCGCGTAGGCCTCGCCTAGCGCCTTCTCCCGGTAACCGCTCGCCCTGGCCAGCACGGTCTCGTAGTCGATGAGCTCGTTCTTCAGGTTCGAGACCTGGTTGATCATTCCCTTCGGCGGAAAGAACTTCGAGTCCAGCTCAAGCTCACGGCAGACCATCGCCATCAGCCGCTGCGAGTCCGCCTGGTCGTAGATCGAGAAGCTGGACGGATAGCCGAACCGCTTGGCCTCCCGGCGCAGGATCCGCACGCACGCGGAGTGGAAGGTCATCAGCCACATCGACCGGGCCCGCGCCCCGGTTAGCGAGGCGGCGCGGGACGCCATCTCGCCGGCTGCCTTATTGGTGAAAGTAATGGCGAGGATTTCGCTCGGCGCCACTTCTCGCTCGGCCAGCAGATAGCCGATCCGGTGCGTGAGCACCCTGGTCTTTCCCGAGCCGGCTCCGGCCACGATCAGCAGCGGACTGCCCTGGTGCAGGACGGCAGCGCGCTGCTGCGGGTTCAGGCCGTCCAGCAGGGCGTCGACAACCATCGTGGTCACCCGCTAAGCCTAGGCGGTACCGCCGACAGCCGCGCGGATCACGCGGCACGGCTGGCGGAGCGCCAGTGCCAGGCTCAGCGCCGCCAGCTCGCGGCTACCAGCGCCGCAGGCACGATCTCGACCGGGAACGGGGTAGCCGTCGCGAACCGTTGCCCGCCGACTGCGCCGCCGGCCTCGGTGTATGTGTCCCTGGTCAGCGTGTATGCGGTCAGCGACGGCTGCTCCGGGTCCGGCACGACGATCCAGTAGGCCGGAATGCCGAAAGCCGCATAAACGATCTTCTTCCGCCCCCGGTCATAATGCGCCGTACTCGGCGACGCTATCTCCACGACGAGCTCGGGCGGCATGGTGAGGTTCTTGTCGGCCACTCCGACGGTACCCGCGCGGATGACGACAAGGTCAGGAATCCGGTACTGGATCTCGCTCATCGCAACGCCGGGACCGGGCAGCAGCTCGAACTCAGGCGGGCAGGCAGTCTCAAGCAGGAACTCCAGGCGGTGGAGCACGCGCTGGTGAATGGTCATCGGGGCGGGCGACACGACGAGGACCCCGTCATCCAGCTCGTAACGGCAGCCGTCGTCGGGCGTGAGATCCAGGTCCGCTACTGTCAGCGGCCGGTCGGCTGGCAGCACGAACTGGGGCGCAGTCATGACACTCATCGTCTCTCCGATCCGTCATGACCGCCACCTTGCCGGTCGCCACCGACATTCCGGGCGGCGCAATTTGCGGACGGCCCGTAACGTGCGGAAGGCCCGCGCCAGGTAACCCCGGCGCGGGCCTTCGAGCGGGCCTGCTGGCTGCTAGTTGTCCGGAACGAGGGTGGGCGTCGACCGTGTCAGAGTCTCCTTGCGGAAGAACGCCGGGTGGACGACCCGCATGTAAATGAACGCGAGCAGGCCCACGACCCAGGACAGGAAGACGATCACGAACACGCCGCCGATCACCCAGTGCAGTCCGGGCACCGTGAAGCTGGTGTAGGACGCTTCATTGGCGCTGTTCATGTCGTAGTCCAGCCACAGGCTCCAGCCACCCAGGAACCACAGCATCGCGCCGCCGAGGAAGGGCAGGATTCCCTGCATCCAGAGGTTGCGTGCGCTGCTGGTGAGGTTCTTGCGGTAGTACCAGGCGCAGGTGAATCCGGTCAGCCCGTAGTAGGTGGCGATGAAAACGCCGCAGCTCGTCACCGCGTCGGAGATCACCTGGCCCTTGGACATGTAGTTGAACGCCGCGTACAGCACGATCGAGGTGCCGCCCATGACCAGCGTCGACACCGTCGGGGTCAGGTGCTTGCGGTGCATCTTGGCGAAGGACGCGGGCAGTGCCTGATAGGTCGCCATCGACAGCGTCGTCCGCGCGGTCGGCAGGATCGTGGTCTGCGTGGACGCAGCCGCCGACGATAGGACCATCACGAGCAGCAGCCGGTAGAAGACATTGCCGACAGCGCCGGCGCCGAAGACAGCGTGGCCGAGGACCGACAGCACGTCGCCGGAGTTGTTCGGGTTAGCCAGGCCGATGCCCTTAGTGCCGATGCCGGCGAACGACTGCGCGGCGAAGATCGCGATGCCGTAGGTGACCACGAGGATGAGGGTGGACAGGATCGCCGACCGGCCGGGCGTCCTGGCGGAGTCCTTGGTCTCCTCATTCACCGAGAGGGCCGTGTCCCAGCCCCAGTAGATGAACACCATGAGGATCAGCCCGGCGGCAAAGGCGCTGAACGACAGACCGGACGGGTTCAGCCACGACCAGGTCGGCTGGATTGACTCCGGCGGGTGATGGCCGGTGCCGACCCGGACGAGGGCAACCACCGAGAGCACGATCAGCATGGTGATCTCGATCGACAGCAGCGCCTTCTGGAAGTTCGCCGAGACTTCGATGCCGCGGTAGCAGATGTAGGTCATGAAGACGATCCACAGGACCCCGGTGAGCAGGACCCACCCACTGGCCGGGTTCGTGCCGATGCCGTTGGCGTTGAACAGCAGGAAGATGTACTGGCCGGCAACTTGGGCGAGGCTCGCCATCACCAGGATGTCGGCGGCGACGATGGCCCAGCCGCCAGCAAAGCCAGTCTTGGGCCCGAACGCCCTGGTGGCCCAGGTAAACGTCGTGCCGCAGTCCGGGTCGGCCTTGTTGAGCTCGCTGTAGCCGATCGAGGTCAAGATCATCGGCACGAACGCAAGGATCGCGACGAGCGGGGACTTAAGGCCGACCGCCAGGACGACAAAGCCGAGCGTCGCCGCCAGGCTGTAGGCGGGCGCAACAGAGGCCGTCGCGATGACGGTGCTCGAGATCAGGCCGAGGGCGCCGGTCTTGAGACCCTTCTCCCTGGATTCCTCGACCGGCTGCAACTGCTCAGAGGTGTTGGTGGCCATGGGCCTGTTTGCCCCTTCTGTATCACCCGAATCATGCCAGAGTCGGACTGGTGCGGTACCGGCTCAAGCCGGTAACCTGCCGCCGCACATATCATGCCCTGCTTGCAACGGTTCTAGCACGTATCTGCGCCTGATGGCAACGATTTCAGTTGTAACATGTGCGAAACGCAACTGGTCCCGTCGGCGGATCACGAGCCCTTAGAGCTAGGATCGCAGCATGCGCGTACTTCTCGTTGGAGCTGGCGGCGTCGGTACCGCCTTCGCCCGGATCGCGGCCCGCCGAACGTTCGCTGACCTGGTCGTAGCAGACTACGACCTCTCGAGGGCTCAGCAAGCCGCCGCGGCCAAGGATTCTTATGTAGCGGTCCAGCTCGACGCCAGGGATGAGGCGGCGACCGGCGCACTCCTGACCGAATACCACTGCGATGCGCTGATGAACGCCACGGACCCGCGTTTCGTGATGCCGCTTTTCCGTGCCGCGCTCAAGGCCAGGGTGAACTACCTGGACATGGCGATGTCACTATCGCATCCGCACCCCACCGAGCCGTACGCCAAGACCGGCGTCAAGCTCGGAGACGAGCAGTTTGCCATGGCCGATCAGTGGGAGGAGGCGGGCAAGCTGGCGCTGGCCGGCATCGGCGTCGAGCCAGGGCTGTCCGATGTATTCGCCCGCTACGCCGCCGACGAGTTGTTCAGCGAGATCGACGAGCTCGGCGTCCGGGACGGGGCGAACCTGGCCGTGGCCGGCTATGAGTTCGCGCCCACGTTCTCGATCTGGACCACCATCGAGGAGTGCCTGAACCCGCCCGTGATCTGGGAGAAGGACCGCGGCTGGTTCACCACGCCGCCGTTCAGCGAGCCGGAGACCTTTAATTTCCCGGCTGGCATCGGCCCGGTCGAGTGCGTAAATGTGGAGCACGAGGAGGTGCTCCTGATGCCGCGCTGGGTCAACGCCAAGCGGGTCACGTTCAAGTACGGCCTCGGCGAGGAATTCATTGGGGTCCTTCAGACCCTGCACAAGCTCGGGCTGGACCGGACCGATCCGGTCAGCGTCGGCGGCGCCAGTGTCTCGCCCCGCGACGTTGTCGCGGCCTGCCTGCCGGACCCCGCCACGCTGGGCGACAAGATGGCCGGCCTGACCTGCGCTGGCACCTGGGTGACTGGTACTGGCAAGGACGGGCGGCCGCGCGAGGTCTACCTGTCCCATGTGGTCGACAACGCCCAGACGATGGCCGACTATGGCTCGCAGGCAGTGGTCTGGCAGACCGCGGTCAACCCGGTCGTCGCACTCGAGCTGATCGACTCCGGCGCCTGGTCCGGCGCGGGCGTGCTCGGCCCGGAGGCACTTCCGCCGCGGCCGTTCCTTGACCTGCTGACTGAGTACGGCTCACCGTGGGCGTGCGAAGAGCGGACGCCAGCCGGCGCCTGACGGCCCAGACGACAACCACACACCCCTTCTTGACCGGAACGGAGTCAACCGTGGCTAATGACCTCCAGAACTTCATCGGTGGTCAGTGGACTGACTTGTCCTATGACAGGCGCGCCGATCTAATCGACCCGAGCACCGGCGAGGTATTCGCCACCGCCCCGGTCTCCGGCGAGCAAGAGGTCGATGCCGCGGTCCGCTCGGCGGCTGACGCCTTCCCTGGCTGGCGCGACGCCACCCCGGCTGAGCGCAGCCTGGCGCTGCTGCGGATCGCTGACGCGATCGAGGCGAAGACTGACGAGTTCGTGAAAGCGGAGTCGCAGAACACCGGCAAGCCGCTCGGGCTGACCGCCTCGGAGGAGATTCCGCCGATGGTCGACCAGATCCGGTTCTTCGCCGGCGCCGCCAGGATGCTGGACGGCCGGTCGGCCGGCGAGTACATGGCAGGGTTCACCTCATTCATCCGGCGCGAGCCGATCGGCGTCTGCGCGGCCGTTACGCCGTGGAACTACCCGATGATGATGGCGGTCTGGAAGTGGGCCCCGGCGCTGGCGGCAGGCAACACCATGGTGCTCAAGCCGTCGGACACCACGCCCTACTCCACGCTGCTGATGGCCGAGCTGATGAGCGAGTTCCTGCCGGCGGGCGTGTTCAACGTGGTGTGCGGCGACCGCGACACCGGCCGCGCGCTGGTGGCCCACAAGGTGCCGCAGATGGTGTCGATCACCGGATCGGTCCGGGCCGGCATCGAGGTGGCCCAGGCGGCGGCCGGCGACCTGAAGCGGGTGCACCTGGAGCTTGGCGGCAAGGCCCCGGTCATCGTCTTCGATGACGCCGACGTAGAAGCGGCGGCGGCGGCGATCGCCATCGCCGGCTACTTCAACGCGGGCCAGGACTGCACCGCGGCCACCCGCGTACTCGCCGGCCCCGCCATCCACGACGACTTCGTCGCCGCACTCACCGAGCAGGCCAAGGCTCAGGTGACGGCCGGCCCGGACAACGAGGAAGCAACCTACGGCCCGCTGAACAACGCCAGCCAGCTAGAGCGAGTGTCCGGGTTCATCTCCCGGCTGCCCGACCACGCCCGCGTCCTGACGGGCGGCAGCCGGGTCGGCGACAGGGGCTACTTCTACGCGGCCAGCGTCGTGGACGGGCTAGAGCAGAACGACGAGATCATCCAGAACGAGGTGTTCGGGCCCGTCATCTCCGTCCAGCAGTTCAGCGACGAGGCCGAGGCGCTCCGCTGGGCCAACGGCACGCAGTACGGTCTCGCGTCCTCGGTCTGGACCTCCGACCACGGCCGGGCGATGCGCATGGCGCGGGGCCTGGACTTCGGCTGCGTGTGGATCAACACGCACATCCCGCTGGTGGCCGAAATGCCGCACGGCGGCTTCAAGCACTCCGGGTACGGCAAGGACCTGTCGATGTACGGGTTCGAGGACTACACCCGGATCAAGCACGTGATGTCCTCGCTCGACTAGTCAGCCACGGCCCGACACCCCGCTTAGCGCCTGGGTTGCCCCGGCGCTAGGCGGGCTTGGCACAGGTCAGCGCACCGGTCCGTAGTCCGGCCCGTTGCAGGCTGGGCGGTCAGCGTACGTTCGTGACGTTTACGCCCGCATCCGCGCCCGGCCAACCCAGGCTCACGCGGCTCGCACCTCCGCTACCGCGTCCGGGTCCCAGGCCAGCGCTGCTTCTCCGCTGGCGCCGAGCCCCGGGCTTGCAGGCGACTTCACACCCGTTTCAGCGCCATGGTGCGGCGTTATATCCCGATCTGCGGCCTTTACGGACGATGGCACGGGTAACAAGTCGACCGATCGGCCCACGTATCACGGATCTCGGGCGCTCAGATGTGGGCAAACCGGGCGGCAGCGCGCACGAGATCGATGAAGTGTCGCTATGGCGAGCTCGGTGCGCGCTCACCACGAGGGCGTCCTGGGACGCGGACGGCCTGGGACGCGGACGCGGCAGCGGGCGTAACCGTGGCCGACGTCGGCTGACCGCCCAGCCCACGACGGGCCGGACGACGGTACCGGTCTCGAGCGTGTGCCGGCCCGCAGAGCGTCCGGTCCCAGGCTCCCGCAGAGCGTCCGGGTCCCAGGCTCCCGCAACCATTGACAAGAGGATAGCAATCTGATATCACTTTGATAGGTGATCGGGTCGCCGATACCACAGCTAACAGGAGGCATCCCGATGAACGCATCCAGCGAGAGCATGCACGGCTGGCGCCTGGTACTCGACTACACGCCCTTCCCCGACCTTCACAAAGGCCTGCGCGAGCGGTGGCTCGCTTCTCCGCGACCCGGCATCTACCGGCTGATCCCGCCGTGGGTCTACCGCCACCCCCGCTTCTTTGGGGTCGGGCATATTGCTGGTGGCAGTGTCCAGGCCGCCGCGGGCCTCATCTGCCTCGCGTACGGCGTCGACGGATGGGCGGCCTTCTTCCTGGTTATTGCAGCGCTGAATCTCGCGGGCGGCTACTGGTACCTCACCATCGCTCGTTCCGCATCTGCCCGCACCTGATCCTGGTCAGACGCCCGAGCGCCTCGGGACTTACCGTCGGCGAGCGCGGCGGCGAAGGCCGAAGATCACCAGGAGGATTGCGACGAATGCCGCGGCGGCCGGGATCACGCGTTTGAGCACTGGCATGCCGGCGACGTCGAGCAAGTCGATCGCATCATTTTCCGGTGGCTGCCAGGTCGACGGCTCGCGCTGAGGCGGCTCGGCCCTGACTGGCGACTCGTGCCGGGCGGGCCGCAGCGGCGTCACGTCGGCGAGGTCCTCGCTCGCACCGTCTTCGTCCGGGCCGGCGTGCCTGCCCGCGGCGGGCCGGTCGCCGTTCATGGCGGCGGCAGCTGCAGCCTCGGTGATCTCAGCCGGCCCGGGCTGGCCAGATGCGGCGGGCGGTGTCCCGGCGCCCGAGGGGGCTGCCGCACCGGAGCCCTCGCCGGAGGCCAGCGCCAGCCCGCGGTCAGCCAGCTTGCTCTGGATGTCCGCTAGCGAGGCCGGGCCGACCCCCTCAATGGCGCGCAGTTGATGCACCGTGCGCCTGGTCAGGTCGCCGAGAGTTTGGATGCCGTCCTGCCGCAGGCTGCTCCACGCCCTCGTGCTCAGGTTCAGCACGTCGATCGGCAGTGCCTCGTCGGGAGTGCCGCCGGGAAGTGCGACCACGTTCCCGTCCTGGCTTTCCTCGTCCTCTGCGCCGACCGTATCGGCAGGCTGATCGGCGGCCAGCATGGCCGCAAGGTTGTCGGCGAAAATCCCGATGAGCTTGCCGCCAACCTCGGCCATCACTCCGCGGCCGAACTGGGCCGGCTTGCCGGTGACGTTCAGTGTCGTGTGCACGACGACGTTCGTCCGGTCACCGTCGGCCTTGAGCTCCGAGCGGACCGACGCCGACGCCGTGCCGGCACCGCGAGTCTCCTTCCCGGACGCCTCCAGCACGACGACGCCCGCGTCCCGGTCCTGCTCGGTGAACTTCGCGGTCCCGGCGTAGGTCATCGTGATAGGGCCGACCTTGACCTTGATCCGGCCGGTGATGTTGTCACCGTCGACCGAATCGAGGGTGGCGCCCGGCATGCAAGGCGCCACCCGCTCGACGTCCAGGAGCACATCCCACGCTCGTGCCACCGGTACGGGGACAGAGAATGAGTGCTCGAGCTCCATATGTCAGACTCCTGCCGCTGCCTCCAGAGCGCGCCCGGTCAGCACCCGCGCGAGGTGGCGCCGGTAATCCGGTGCCCCGTGCAGGTCCGCAGGCGGCTGCGTTCCCTCGTCCGCGCTTGCAGCAGCCGCCCTGAGAGCCTCGGAGCTAGCGTCCGCCCCGGCTGCCGCCGCCTCGACAGCGGCTGCCCGGACCGGGACCGAACCCATGTTGGTCAGCCCGACCCTCGCCTCGGCCACGTGGCCGTTAGAGCGTCGCACCAGCGCCGCGACGCCAACGATTGCCCATGCCTGCGCGGTCCGATGGAACTTCTCATAACGATAGCCCCAGTCGGCACCGAACTTTGGCACCCGGATGCCTGTGAGTATCTCGCCGGGCTGGAGTGAGGTGGTCAGGTAGTCGACGAAGAACTCGCCAGCCGGGATCTCCCGCTCGCCGGCCGGGCCGCGCGCGATGAGCGTCGCATCCAGCGCGACGATCACTGCCGGCAGGTCACCAGCCGGGTCGGCATGCGCGAGCGAGCCGCCGAGCGTGCCGCGATGCCGGACCGCGGGGTCGGCCACGGTACCTGCTGCCTGCGCGAGAAGGCCGCAGTGCTCGGCGATGAGCGGATCGTGCACGACCTGGTAATGCGTGGTCCGTGCGCCGATCAGCAGGTGGTGGCCGTCGTCGGTGACACCGCGCAACTCGTCCAGGCCGGCGATGTCAACCAGGAGCTCCGGGTAGGCCAGCCGCAGCCGCAGTAGCGGCAGCAGGCTCTGCCCGCCCGCGATCACCTTCGCATCCTCGCCGCCGCCGGCGAGAGCGCTCACCGCGTCGTCGACGGACGACGGCCGCACGTACTCGAACTTGGCCGGGATCATGCCGTGCCCCCGTTCTGGGTTGCTGAGCTCTGGATCGCGCGCCAGACGCGCTCGGGCGTGCACGGCATCGTAATGTCGCGGACACCGAACGGTCGCAGTGCGTCGACGATCGCGTTGACCACCGCCGGGGTGGACGCGATCGTGCCGGCTTCGCCCACGCCCTTGACGCCGAGTCGGTTGCTCGATGGGGTCTCCGTGCGCTCTGTCACGTAAGAGGGCAGGTCGGCCGCCGACGGCACCAGGTAATCAGCCAGCGTCGTGGTGACCAGGTTCCCGTCGTCGTCGTAGACGCCCTCCTCATACAGCGCCTGCGCGATCCCCTGAGCGATTCCGCCGTGTACCTGTCCTTCGACGATCAGCGGGTTCACAACCACGCCGACGTCGTCGACCGCGACGTAGCTGCGGATCTTGACGAACCCGGTCTCGGTGTCGACCTCTGTCGCGCACAGGTGGGTGCCGTGCGGGAAGGAGAAGTTGTCCGGGTCATAGGTGGCGTCGGAGTCCAGCGACGGCTCGACGCCGTCCGGCAGGTGATGCCCGGTGAACGCCTCGAAAGCGATCTCCTGGATCGACGTGCTCGCGTCCGGGTCGCCCTTGACGGCGAACCGCCCGCCCGAGAATTCCAGGTCCTCCGCCGACGCCTCCAGCATGGCCGCGGCGATGACCCTGGCCTTGTCGACTACCTTGTCGCACGCCAGTACTAGGGCGATCCCGCCTACCGCCAGTGAGCGCGAGCCATAGGTGTCCAGCCCTCTCGGCACGACCTGGGTATCGCCGTGCAGCACGCGGATGTCCTCGAATGGCACCCCGAGCTGGTCCGCCACAATCTGACTCCAGGCTGTCTCGTGCCCCTGACCGTGCGGGCTCGATCCGGTGAGGACCTCCACCTTGCCCGTCGGCAGCATGCGGATCGATGCGTACTCCCACCCGCCGGATGCCAGCGCCAGCGTGCCGACCACGCGGGAGGGCGCGAGGCCGCACATCTCAGTGAAGGTGGAGATGCCGATGCCGAGCCTGACCTTGTCGCCGCGGGCGTTGCGCTCGGCCTGCTCGCGGCGCAGAGCGTCATACTCGAATAGCTCCTTCGCCTTGGCCGTCGCCGCCTCGTAGTTGCCCGAGTCGTAGGTTAGTCCGGCCACAGTGGTGAACGGGAACTCCTCGTGCTTGATCCAGTTCCGTTCCCGCAGCTCAAGCGGCTCGATGCCCAGTTCGCCGGCGAGCTCGTCCATGATGCGCTCGATCGCGAACGTCGCCTCCGGGCGGCCGGCGCCACGGTAGGCGTCGGTCGGCATCTTCGTAGTGAACACGCCCGTGCATTTGAACGAGTAGGCGTCCATCTTGTAGATCGCCGGGAACATGAAGGCGCCCAGCACGGGAATGCCGGGGGTCAGCAGCATGAGGTAGCCGCCCATATCGGCGAGCAGGTCTACAGACAGGCCCCGGACCCGGCCGTCCTGGTCCGCGGCGATCTTGATCCGCTGCCACTGGTCCCGACCGTGGTGTACCGACAGATTGCCCTCCGTGCGCGACTCGGTCCACTTGACCGGCTTGCCGAGCCGCCGCGCGATAAGGACTGCCAGCACCTCCTCACGGTAAAACTGCAGCTTGGAGCCGAAGCCGCCACCCACATCGGGGGCGATAACCCGGATGTTCTGCTCGGGTATCCCCGTCGTCAGGGCCAGCATCACCCGGACGATGTGCGGGATCTGGGTGGCGGACCAGAGCGTGAACTCGTCGCCGACCATCGTGGCCACGACCGACCTGGGCTCCATCGCCGAGGGAATCAGGCGCTGCTGCCGGTAGGTGCGCTCGAGCACCACGGCCGCGTCACGGAACGCCTCGTCGAGGTCGCCGTTGGCCATGACGAACTCGTAGCACTTGTTGCCGGCCTCGTGTACTTTGGGCGAGCCTTCGTCCAGCGCGGTTCTGATGTCCAGTACCGGCGGCAGCGGCTCGTAATCCACGTCGAGCGAAGCCACTGCGTCCGCAGCGGCGTAACGATCGCGCGCTACAACGCATGCGACGATCTCGCCGACATAGCGGACCTCGTCCACCGCCATCGGCGGGTGATTCGGTATCACGATGTCCGGCGTGACCGGCCACGCGCACGGCATGCTGCCCTGCTCGGCGGCGAAGTCGGCGCCGGAGAATGCAGCTACCACGCCAGGCTGCCCGAGAGCCGCGCTGACGTCTACCCGGCTGATCTTCGCGTGCGCGAACGGGCTGCGCAGGAAGGCGATGTGCAGCATGCCGGGCAGCTTGATGTTGTCGGTCCAGTTCGTCTGGCCGGTGATGAGCTTCGCGTCTTCCTTGCGCAGCCTGGCCTGGCCGATCTGGGCGGCAGGCGCATCAGTCGTAGCGGTCATGGTGCGACTCCTGCCTCGGCCGCGCGCTTCACGGCCCGGACGATGTTCTCGTAGCCGGTACACCTGCAGAGGTTGCCCTCGAGCCCCTCCCGGATCTCCTCCTCAGTCGGATGCGGGTTGTCGCGGAGCAGGTCGGCGGCCGCCAGGATCATGCCGGGCGTGCAGTACCCGCACTGCAGCGCGTGCTCCTGGTGGAACGCGCGCTGCACTGGATGCAGCTCGCCATTGGCCAGGCCTTCAATGGTCGTCACGTCGGACCCGTCCGCCTGCACGGCAAGAACCGAGCAGCTCTTGACCGATTGCCCGTCCATCAGGACTGTGCATGCACCGCAGTTCGAGGTGTCGCATCCGACCGGTGTACCGGTCTTCCCGACAACTTCTCTGAGGTAATGCACGAGCAGCAGCCGAGGTTCGACCTGGTCGACGTACTTGACGCCGTCGACAGTGACGGTTATCTGCGTCATTCGCTGACACCTCCGGGGACATGGCACATGCGCCTGAGCCAAACCTAGGCGGGCGTGGGCCGCCGCACCAGTCCCTCGTGTCGCAATTAGCAGCGCGGCCCAGCCCGCTTGCCGCAGCCCGTTGGTCTAGCCGAATCGCCCGTTGACGTAGTCGGAGGTACGCGGATCCGCAGGGCTCTCGAAGATCTGCTGGGTGGGACCAGACTCGACGATGTAGCCGGGGGTGTCATGGGTAGCCAGGAAAAAGGCGCAGTTATCGGAAACGCGGTGGGCCTGCTGCATGTTGTGCGTCACGATGACGATCGTCACCTGATCCGAGAGTTCGGCGATAGTCTCCTCGATCTTGTTTGTCGAGGTGGGGTCGAGCGCCGAGCACGGCTCATCCATGAGCAGCACGTCCGGCGCGATCGCCAGCGACCTGGCGATGCACAGGCGCTGCTGCTGCCCGCCAGACAGCGCGCCACCCGGTGAGCGCAGTCGCCGGTGCACTTCCTCCCACAGGCCCGCCCGGCGCAGGCTGGATTCAACGATGTCAGCGGTATCCGGCGTCTTGATGCCGGACAGCTTAAGCCCGCTCGCCACGTTGTCGTAGATCGACATCGCCGGGAACGGGTTCGGCTTCTGAAAGACCATGCCGATCCGGCGCCGGACCTCGGCCGGACGCACTACCGGGTCGTAAATATCGTGCCCGGCGAGCAGGACCTGCCCGGCTAGCTGAGCGCCCTTCACCATCTCGTGCATCCGGTTCAGGATCCGCAGGAACGTCGACTTGCCGCAGCCCGATGGGCCGATCAGGGCAGTGACCCGGCCGGCCTCCATGTGCAGGGAAACGCGCTCCAGCACCTTGTGGCCGCTGAACCAGGCCGACACGTTGCTGGCTTCGAGCCCGAGCAGCGGCGTCGCCGCGGTCGGCGTCAGCACCGCGGTGTCGGGTCCGGCCTCGTGGTGTGCGCCGTGCCGGGCGAGGTGTGGCAGGTAAGGGTCGGGCTCAAGGGGGCCGACCCCGTATTGGCCGGGCTGGCCAGTAGCTGAGTCAGTCATGGCGGCAGCTCCGCTCGGTCTCTCAGTCATCGTCGTCGTCAGGTCAGTGTCAGTAGAGGTTGGGCAGCAAGGCGGCGAAGTTCTCGTAGAGGATCCACACGATCGCGAGCACCGCGGGCGTGACGATCAGGTATACCGGCCACGGGGACCACCTGGCGGCGGCAACAGCAGCACCGACCGACACGATGACGAGCGCGAGCCCCCAGACCATCGTCAGCACGAGGGTCCCGCTGTCGCCTGCCAGCGCCTGTTCCGTGGGCCCGATGGCCGGCATCTGCACCGGGCCGTTATTGACCTTGGAGATCAGGTCGGCATCGACTTCCAGGTAGTACGTCGGCACGCTGGGCGAGCTCGTGGTCAGCAGCACGAGCCGGTTGAGCGTGGAGTCCTTCACCGGGTGCTGACTGTCGCCGACCGCCACCACCTTGTAGACGGACTTGCCCTGCTGCGTAATGGTGGTGATCTTGTCTCCCGGGCGGAGGCTGTCGAGCCGGGCGAACGGCGCCCCGAAAGTGACGCGGCGGCCGAAGATCACCGACAGGCCTTCCTGGCCCGGCAACGGGGTGTTGCGGAGGTGGCCGGGCCCGGCCATCAGGTCCTCCGGTGAGGTGCCTTCCACAATCACCGTGTCCGTCATCCCGATGCCGGGGATGTCGAGTACCGCGACCGGCGCCCCTGGACGGGTCGGGCCTAGCGGGCCGATGTCCTGGCCGAGCTCGCCTGCCAGCGTCGCATAGAGCTTGCGCTGCGCACTCGCCTCCTGGATGCGCGATACGCCGAGCACGTAGCCGACGAACCCCACGATCAGCAGCGCTAGCAGCAGCAAACTGATTGCTGCGCAGCGGGCAGCCGAGACCGGGCCTGCCCGGCGCAGTCGGGGTCTGCGGTCCGGCTGTCGTGAGCGCCGCGCTCACCTGCGGGCCTGTCTGCGCCTGCGGAGCACTGCGTACACGGCCGGCGGCACCGCGATCACGAGCAGGATCTCGACCGCGGTGAGCAGCCCGAGCATGGTCGGACTGCTGTCGCTTGCGGCGAGATTAACGACAGTGCCGGTCACCGGGCCCTCGGACACCGTGGCGACAGGCTGGGTGTTGCCAGGCTGGCTGCTGTTGCCACTGCTCGGGCCAGTGCCGGCCGAGGTGCTGGCAGATGGGCCGGACGAAGCGCCGGTGGTGCAGTCGAGCGGCGCGCCGAGCTTGTCGCACTTCGACGGGTAAGGCGCATCCGCAAGGACGACCAGCTTGCCGTTCTTCAGCGTCGGGTTGTCGCAGCCGCTGGCCAGGCTCGGCGGAAGGATCGCGCCGGGGATCTTGCCAGACTGCAGCAAGCCTCCCTCGACCAGGTTGAGCGGCAGCGGTGAATAACCGAGCTCGGCTGAGTACTGCTGGCCGGCGCACAGGAAGTAGTCGATGTAGGTGCTGAGCGTGACCCCGTCCCCCTTACTGAAGTTGCTCGGGATCGTCGCGCCGTTCCTCGGCACGATCAGATAGCTGTAGCTGGACAGCGGGTACGACCGCGGGTCCTTGAACGTGTAGACGCTGTCTAGGTCCTGCTGGAGGAAGTCGGGACTGCTCGAGTCCTCGTTGATCTGCGCCTTGGTCAAGGCCACGGCGACGTTGGAGGCCGTCGGCAGCACGTAGTACCCGGCCGGGTTCAGCACCTTGACTACCGGATAGTGCGAGTTCAGCGCGTAGGCATATTCGTCGTAGCCGATAGCGCCCTGGCCATAGCTGGCAGTGATGTACGAGGCCACATTGTTGGAGCCGTTCTGCGCGACCGCCGCACCCCAGTGCGTCGGGTAGAACTCGGTCTGGCCGCACGGCTTGCCAGGGCCGCCGACCTTACCTCCGCTCACCTTGGAGCAGAAGGCATTCCATTGCGTCGGGAACATATGGGCCAGCCACCGGGTGAAGAAGAACGTCGCGCCCGAGCCGTCAGAGCGGACGACCGGGATGATCGGGATGTTCGGCAGCTGGGTGCCGTAGTCCTTCGTGATCTCCGGGTTGTCCCAGTTGTTGATCTGCCCGGTGAAGATCTTCATGATCGTCTCGCCGGACAGGCGAAGGTTCGTAATCAGATGGCCGCCGACGTCGAGGTGATACATGAACGCAGTACCGCCGGCCGTGTCCGGAACGTAGGAGTACCCGACATTCGGATGCTCGGCGCCGCCGGTGTCAAACGGGTCAGTGCCGTTGCGGAATGGCGGGTCGGATGCGGCGAAGTCGACTTGCTGCGCCATGTAGTCCGCCCGCCCAGCCGCCGAGCCGTCTGGGTTGAAGTTGATCGAGATGCCGTTCGCGTGCAGGTTCTCCGCCCACTGGGACAGCGCGACAGAACTCCAGCTCGAACCTGAGCCACTGATCGCGATGTAGCTTCCCGCGCTGGTCGCCAGCGCAGGCGCGACCGGCACGAGCGCGACGAGCATCGTGGCCAGCAGGATCAGCAGCTTAGCTGCATGCCGACTCTGTCGGATCCTCACGACTTTTTCCTTCCCGGCAAGTGAAACTCCGGCAGTCTCAGTTGCCTGAACTGCCCTAGTCGCGCGGCCAGCGCCCGGCTGCCGCGCCCGACAGCCAGCGAGAACGAGCTCGCTACCGCGAGCAGCGCGCCCGCGATCAGGAGAATCGGCACGATAAACCTCAGTGCCCCGGCCGTCAGCGGGTTCCGGTCGTACCCCAGGCTCACCGTGCCCGTGGATGGGCTCGCTGTCGCCGTCGCGGCCGGGGTCGCCGTCGGAGACGGAGACGCCGAGGCTTTCTTCTGATCGCCCGTCTGGTGCAGGACTTCGTTCGCGGCCTTCAGAGTCTGCTTCCGCATGGCATCAGTCAGTGGCAGATAGCCAGGCGGGAGTTGGCCCGGCCCATAGCCCGACTGCTGTCCCTGATTGGCGACGTAGTCAAGCCACCGCGCGATTTTCGCCGCCTTCTTCTTCGCGATGCCGCCAGTGGGCACCATGGCGTAGATGACCATCGTGAGCGGGTACGCGTCCCGCACGCTCTTGTGGCGCGCGACGAACCTGTGGGGGTTCTTGACCTTGATCTGCTGCGTAATGTTGTTCTTCGCGGTCGTCATGTCGCTGAGTGCGGCCGTCATCCCGGCATTGGTGGGTGCTACGTATTTCCCCGCGGCGTTCTGCAGCGATGCCACGGGGAGCTGGTAAGCCGCTGCGTCGCCCTCATCGACGATCGCGAACAGCGCGCGATTGCCGGGATCCTCCGGCTGGAGCGTGTCGTAGTTACCGTAAACATCGGGCTGCCAGGCGGTGGCCGGATACCAGTTGTTCACCTGGTATCGGGCGACCGAGCTGAGCGGGAAGAACGGATCGTACCGGTGCGCAATCGGCGGGTAGGCGTCCATCGGGCTCAGCGTATTGGTGGGCAGCGTCATATCGAGGTAGTCGGTGTTGACGTGCGCTCCCCACGGATCGAACGCCCCATCCGCGAACTCCTTGGCCGACTTGTTGGCGGCTACCCAGCTGGTGAGCTCCCAGGTCATGTCGCTTGCGCCAGACAGCACCGTGGGAATCTGGAAGCCATCCCCGACGTCGGGGACGTGCGGGTTCAGGTGCTTGAACTCGGGGTCAGCGAACAGTGACGCTGGGTCGTTATCGATCGCGTTGTCGCACCCGATACCGCGTGTCCTAATGAGACCGTGACCGCACCCCTCGTTCTCGAAGTCGTAGGACTGGGTAAGGAGCTTGAGGACAAGCCGCGGATCCAGCTTCAGATGATTCAGTGGCTTGCCGGTCTTCGGGTTATCAATCCAGAATGCGACCGACTCGGCCGAGATGGCGACGGGCGCGTAGGTAAATGGCCGGGGACCTTTCGCCCCGGTCAGCGGCAGCGTCGTCAGCGCGACTGTGTCCGTCCCGGCCACGAAATCCTCCCTGGCCAGCGGCTCGTTCTGAGCAGAGTCGTACTGGATGAACACCGGGCTGCCCGCCGAGCACAACGCGGTCTGCCATGAGCCCATCGCGCGGGCCAGCATCGGCGAGCCGATGACGCTGAAGTCGGGATTGCGCACTGGGCAGTCGGTGGGGGTCGGCGCGAACTTAAGCGGGACGATGATCCGGTCTCGCCAGGAGCACCCTCCGTAACTGCGAGAGAACGCGTACTGCCCTAGGGCAGTGATCGCGAGATCCTGACTGTGATCACCGCAGCGGACTGGGGTCGACAGGAAATTGCCGCCCTGGGCCGGCTCGATCACCAGCGAGCACTCGTGACCGAGGTTGCAGCCCAATTGCGGAGCCTCCTCAGCGGTTAGCAGCTGGATATTCGCCACGCCCGTGCCGTTTCGTGCGGTCGTCGAGTACTGAGTATTCATAGGCCCGAACGGGCTCAGCGATCCCTGCACGCCGCCGTTGTTAGCGCCGAAGCACTGGCTTTGCTTGGTCGGGTGCGCCCCTGTGCACTCAGCGATCATGACCGGATAGGCGGTCGAGCTTGGGGTATATGTGATCTGGCTGCTCGGCGTGAAATTGCGCCACGTCACCTTGACCACCTGATTGGTCAGGTTCCGGACCAGGCTCACCGATACGTAGCTTGGGCGCGGGAACTTCTTGTGCGCGCGGGGATCCCACAGCTTGGGTCCCGTCACGACCGCGCCGCCAGACGGGGTTGGCGGGCGGCCGGTCGGGCCTTTAACCGGCTTGGGCTTATGGGTTGGCGTGGGCGTGGGCGTCGCTGTCTTCGTCGGCGTGGGGGTCGGCGTGGCGGTCGGCGTCGCCGTAACTGTGGCCGTTGGTGTCGGTGTTGCCGTCGCCGCACGGGCGCGAGTGGTCAGCGACTGCGCCGTTGCTGTCTGTCCTGCCGCCATCGGCAGGAGCAGTAGCCCGGTGGCCATCGCGGCGGCGCCTGCCAGCGCGCACAGCCGGGCTACCGGAGACATTCGGCGAGATCGGGAGCTCAACGTCTTCCTCGGCGGGGGTATCGGACGGACGGGTCAGAGAGCAAAGCGGGGATGTGCTGGCCAGTCATGACCGCGCCTCTTGCCGGCGCAGCTTACGGAGCTGTCGCTTCGAAAGCTCACCCGGCCGCCCGCCGCCAACCATGCGGGCGATGGTGAACAAGACGACGACCACCAGCATCAGCGCGAAGCCAGCGCCGAAGGCGCGCGCCACGTAGTTAGGGTACTGACCGGTGATCAGGACGTTGTACCAGATATAGGTCGGTAGCGTGGCCTGCCAGCCGTGGAACGGAGTGGCGTTCATGTACGGGGAGAACCCCGCGGTGAGCAGGACCGGCGCCGTCTCGCCGAAGCCCCTGGCCATGGCTAGGACGACCGCGGTGGTGAGCCCGGAGCGCGCCGTCGGCAATATGACGCGCATGACCGTACGCCAGTGGCTTGCACCCAGCGCGAATGATGCCTCACGCAAGGTACCCGGCACTACCTGCAGCACCACTTCTGACGCGCGCGTGACGGTCGGAAGCATCACGATCGAGATTGCCAGCGCGGCAGCGAATCCCGACTTGGGCACACCCAGGGCGAGCACGGCCAGCGCGTAGATGAACAAGCCCGCGATGATCGACGGCAGCGCGGTCATCGCGTTCACGATCGTGCGCACCGGGCGTTCCAGCCTGCCGCCAACCTCGGCCAGGAAAAGGGCCGCAGTAATCCCGAGCGGGACCGAGAACAGCGTCGCGAGCGCCAGCTGTTCCAGCGAGCCGACCGCGGCGTGGAGCATGCCGCCGACGGTCAGCGGGCTCTTGGTTCCCACGCTTCCCATCGTCTGGGTCCAGAAATTCGGGTGCCTGATTGCGGAGAGGCCCTTGACGAAGCTGTAACCGATCTGGTCTGCCACCACAACGCACGCGAAGATGCCGCCGCTGCTGACCAGCACCGCCGTGATCCTGTCCCTGACCACCAGTCGGTTCCACTGCAGTGAGGCAGCGGCCAGGTAGAAGATGGCGAACAGCAAGTACCAGGTGACCCAGAAGCCGAATGCTCCGCTCAATGGCAGCACCCGCTCGTACAGCAGCCAGGTCAGGCCCAGCGCGGCGATAGCCGCGCCGCCCACAGTGAGCACGTCTTCCGGCGCCACCTTGCTCAGCCGGATCGGAACGTCGTCCGCGCTGGGCAGGCGATCCGAGCCGACCGGCCGGCTGGCACTGCCGATGGTGGTCAAGGCCTGATTCCCTTCATCTGGATCTCCGGCATCTGACTAGCATCTGGCTGGCTGCACCCTAGTCCTGGGTCGCGGCGCCGGACCGCGATCGGCTGATGACGAGGGCGGCCAGCGAGTTGAACGTCAGTGTGATGGCGAACAAGACCAGGCCCGCGGCCATCAGGGCCGAGAGCTGGTCAGTGGTGGCCGAGTTCCACAGGCCCGCGATCATGGCGGCGATGGAGTTGCCGCCGGTCTGCAGCACGTGCCAGTTGAGGGAGTAAGTGGCGTTGATGATCATGTACACGGCGATCGTCTCGCCGAGCGAACGTCCGATGCCCAGCATCGACGCTCCGGTTGCGCCCCCCCGGCCGAATGGCAGCACGACGGTCCTGACCATGCCCCAGCGCGTAGATCCGAGCGCATAGGCGGCCTCCCGCTCACCCTGCGGTGCCTGCGAGAAGACCTCACGGGAAAGAGAGGTAATGATCGGGATAGCCATCAGCGATACGACCATGGCGGCGATGGCGGGCGAGCCGACAAAGCTCGATGCGCTTGGCTGGACCGTGAGCTTGAATGGCGGGAACCAGCTCACGTGACGTGATATCCAGCCCATCACCCCGATCACGCGCGGCATCAGGAAGAACCGGCCCCACAGCGCGTAGACGATGCTCGGGATCGCGGCCATCAGGTCGATAACCGCGATGAGGACTCTGCGCAGCTGAACGGGGGCGTACTCGGAGATGAAGATCGCCGTGGCCAGAGCCACCGGGATCGAGATCATGCTGGCCATCGCGGCGATGAGGAGGGTGTCGGGCAGCACGCCGCCGATGCCGAACTGATTGCCGGTGAAGACCCAGTTCTGCTTCGTCAGGAAGCTGAAGCCGTCGGCACGGAAAGCCCACAGGCTCCGGAAGACCAGGAAGACCAGGATCATGGCGGTGATCACCAAGCTGGACAGCCCCGCAATCCGCAGCACGCTACGGAAGGCGACGTCGCTTCTTGAGCCGCGCGACACGATCGCGCGTGGCGTGTCATCGTCGGCCGGAGCCGGCCTGGCGGAGGTCACCGCGATGGCCATGCCAACGTCCTCCTGTACCAGTTAGTGGGGGCAGCGTGAAGCAGCCACCACCGCCTCAGGCCAATACATAGTGTTCTACTCGTATTACTAGGAAGCTACTAGTAGGTGAACAGAATGCGAACAGCTGATATCGCTACGGCCAGGAAGGTAGGCGCCCGTTAGCGCCGACGGCACCAATTATCAGCCAGTGAGCCAGCTTCAGCCCGCCAGTTCCGTGCAGTCCGCTCAGACAGTCTGCAGGACCTGGAACGCCTCGGCCAGCCGGCCATCTGGCAGGCCAGCCTGCGCCGCGGTGCGGCTCAGCCAGCCGCGGAGCATGACCTCCAGACCCTCGGGGTCATTGACCTGGCTGACGTGGGAGCGCAGCGCGGCCAGCTTCCGCGGGAAAGTCTCGGTGATATCGACGTAGTTCGTGGGTGTCGGGCTGCCCGCAACCCAGACCTCGCGCACGGTCCACGGCTCCAGCTTCTCGTCGGCCAGCAGCTCAGGAAACGCGAACGGGTTGCGCGAGTCCGGGTAGATGGCATCGAGCGCAGCCGACCCGACGGCGCGGTGATCAGGATGGCTCGCTCCCATCCTGGCGTAAAAGCGCTCTGGCGACGGGCACACCACGCGGTCCGGGCGCAGCAGCCTGATCACCCTGGCCAGGTCCCGCCGCAGCGCGATGGTCGCCTCCACCTGGCCGTCCGGGTACCCGAGGAAGTGCAGGTCATGCACGCCGACCTGCTTGGCGGCGGCGGTCTGCTCGGCCTGCCTGATGGCTGCCATCTCGGTCCTGGACACCGACCGGTCGCTGCCGCCCGCGTCGCCGTTGGTCACGATGCAGTAGCTGACCTCGAGACCCGCCTCGGTCCACAGCGCGACCGTGCCGGCCGCGCCGAAATCGACGTCATCGGGGTGAGCCGTGATGACCAGGACACGGGAAACGCTCTTTTCGGCAGTCACCCTTAGATCGTAAGTCGGCGCCAGCACGAGGGTGCGGGAGCGTCGGCGATCGACCGACCACGAAGGTAACCGCCCGCTAAGAACTGGTCAGCTTCTCGACCAGGTTCGCCACCCGATCTTTGATCTCATCGCGGATGGGCCGGATCTGCTCGAGCGTCAGGCCGCCAGGGTCGTCCAGTTCCCAGTCCTCATAGTGCCTCCCAGGCAGCAGCGGACACGCGTCTCCGCAGCCCATCGTGATGACGACGTCGGCTGCCAGGACGAACTCGTCGGTCCATGGTTTGGAGAACTCGCGCGAGATGTCGATCCCTACCTCCGCCATCGCGGCGATCACGCCACGGTCCAGACCGGCGACGGGTTCGGATCCCCCGGACCAGGCGATGGCCCTGCCACCAGCCAGATGGTTGAACCACCCGAGCGCCATTTGCGAGCGTCCCGCATTGTGCACGCACACGAACAGGACAGATGGGATTTTCTTTCCGCCTGCTTTGGCCTTGACCTGGGCGAGGGCCTGCAGGCGCTGGCGAGCGAACCGCTCCGCTCCGACGACAAGCCATCTAGTGACAGTGGCGGCGGCCGCCAGCTCGGCGAAGCTCTCGAGTACCAGCTCCTCGATCGTTTCCTCGCCGAATATTCCGCGGAACTCAATGTGCAGGTCCCGTGCGACGCCGTGCAGGCCCATCCGCTCGGCCGGCGTCATGACGTGCTTGACCATCTGCGCGTCTCCTTACGTGCTGAGTCGCAGAACCTCCCGGTCCCAGGCTTGGGCACCCATCTGGACTGCTTCCCAGGGGCTCCCTAGCGGAGGGGTGTACGACAGGTCGAGATCGCTCACGGCCTCGACCGTCATGTTGTTGAAGATCGCGGCTGCGGCAATGTCGATCCGCTTGGCGATCTCCGCGTGCCGATGGCCGAACAACTGCATGCCGAGCAGCCGGCCCGTCCTGCGGTCGCCGGTGACGCGCATCCGGATACGGTGACTGCCCGGGTAATAAGCCTTGTGGTCGTCCGCCTCGGCCTGGACGGTGATCGGCTCGAATCCGGCCGCGACTGCCTCGTGGTCGCGTAGCCCGGTACTTGCGGCAGCCTGTTCGAAGACCTTGACTACCTGCGTTCCCAGGCTGCCAGCGAACTGCCGGTCCCCGCCGAGGGAGTTCTCCCCTGCCACGCGGCCCTGCTTGTGTGCAGTAGTGCCGAGCGGCAAGTAGGTCTCGCCGAGCAGGCGGTGATGGGTTATCACGCAATCGCCGGCCGCGAGTACCCCGGGCAGATTCGTCCGCATACCGCGGTCAACAGCGATCGCCCTCCTCAGACCAAGCGTCGCCCCAGCGGATTCGGCCAAAGCGGTATCTGGCCGCACCCCGGTACTCACCAGGACCATATCGGCTGCGATGGTCCGGGAGTCACCACCGTCGCTTGCTTCGACGATCAGCCTGCAGCGCTGCTCAGGGCCGGCTTTGCTGATCCGATTGACAGCGGCGCTGGTGATCGCCTCGACACCGTGGGCAGCCAGCTCAGAGTGGACCAGCTCACCCAGCTCAGGATCGACAGTCGGGAGGACTTCAGCGAGCTGCTCGATCTGGGTGACTGCTATGCCGCGGGCAGTGAGGGCTTCGGCCATCTCCAGGCCCACATAGCCTGCACCGACGATCACAGCGCTAGCTGGCTGCGCTTGCTCCAGGGTGCGCATGACGGCGAAGGTGTCAGGCATTGAGTGGAGCAGGTGCACGCCATCGTCAGGACCTAGCTGCTCCAGGCCGCTAATCGGCGGCCGTACCGGCAAGGCACCCGTTCCCACCATCAGAGTGTCGTAGCTGATCAGTTCTTCGGTCCCGTCGGGAGTCGTGACCAGCAATTTCCTGGCTCCCACGTCGATCCGGCGCGCTGTGGTGTCCAGCCGAAGCCTCATCCCGGTCGCTTCAAGATCGGCAACTGTGCGGTGGGCGAGATTGCGCCAGTGAGTCACCTCACCCGACACGTAATACGGGATCCCGCAGATGGAGAAGTTCGGATAGGCATCGGCGACGACGACCGTGACGTCGGCTGAGGGGTCGAGCTCGCGGGCGCGGAGCGCCGCGCTGATGCCCGCATCGCTGCCGCCGATCATGACCAGGTGCATGGGTTGGCTCCGTCGTCTCGTTAGCCGCGGGAAGGCCTGCTAGGCCGGCTGGCAGTGGCGCCGGCACCGTCAGTCGCCGCGATGCTCTGCGGCCGCTCGACACTGCCGGAGTGATCGTGGGGCACCATGACTTCTCCGGCTTCGGCCGCGGTCAGGGTTGGGTAGAGGAGCCGGACGAGCCCGATGGCGAGGATGCCGCCGACGACCTGGGCGGCGATGAAGGTAGGAGCCGACGACGGGGCAATCCCGGCGAAGGTGTTGGAGAACATCCGGCCGATGGTGATGGCCGGGTTGGCGAAGCTGGCCGAGGAGGTGAAGAAGTAGGCCGCGCCGATGTAAGCGCCGACGGCAGCTGGGGTGACCCGGCTTCGGCCGGACCTGGCCAGCGCAAAGATCACCAGCATCAGCCCAAGGGTCGCGATGATCTCGGACAGGAAATGGCCAGCCGAGGCCCTGTCCTTGACCGAGATGCTAACGGCTGGCAAGGCGAACATCAGGTTCGCGACGATGGCCCCGACGGTGCATCCGGCCACTTGGGCGGGCAGGTAGGCAGCAGCATCCCGCCATGACACGCCGCCGAAGGCTGCATCGACGAACGAGACAACGGGGTTGAAGTGACCACCGGAAACGGGGCCGAACATCAGGATGATCGCGAACAGCCCTGCCGCGGTGGCGGCGGCGTTCTCCAGCAGCTCCAGGCCCGTATCTCCCGGCGACAGGCGCTGCGCAGCGATGCCGGAGCCAATTACCAGCGCGGCCAGGAAGGCGCTGCCCAGGAACTCGGCAGCCAGCCGCCGCCACAGCGCAGTCTCGCCCACGCGAGCACTCCCCAGGTTCTTCATAGACAGTTGTCGATACAGACCCAAGCTTGCCAGGCTGTATAGATTCCCGTCAACATAGAGGCATGTCAATCCAGCCCTCACCTGACGGTCTGCCGATCATCGCCGTGATCGGCCCCGAAGCGTGCGCCCAGCCTGCCCTGGTCAGCGAGCCAATCGACGAGACTGCTGCCACCGGGCTGGCGCAGGTATTCAGGGCGCTCGGCGACCCCGTCCGGCTCCGGCTGGTATCCCTGATCGGCGCCCGCGACGGCGGCGAGGTCTGCGTCTGCGACCTCACCAGCGCGTTCGAACTCTCCCAGCCCACCATCAGTCATCACCTGAAGGTGCTGCGTGAGGCCGGGCTCATCGAGAGCGAGCGGCGCGGCACCTGGGTTTACTACCGCCTGGTGCCGGCCGCGCTGGAGCGGATGGCCGGGCTGCTCTCGGTTCCGGTGGCTAGCTCTCCCGCTTAGGCGGAATGCCGGCCGGTTGGTGACTGGCCAGCGCCCTCCGCCGGTCCGCAGCACTTGGTAGCCGTGGCAGTTGCCGGGCTGGCTGATGCGCCCGCGTCGAGGGTGGCCTCGACGGCTGCCCAGCCCTGGCCGGCGTCCTCGCCCCAGAAGGTCGCGCTGTCCTCCAGTACGGTGTAGATCTCCCACCGCTCCCCGTTCGGGGCGCCTTCCACCCAGAACTTGTTCTGCCTGGCGTAGCAGCAGGTTGTGTCGCGCTCGTCGATCGAGGCCAGGCCCATCTCGGCGAGCCTCCGCTGCTCGGCGTCGACCGCCTCGGTGTCGGCGACCTCGACGCCCAGGTGGTTGAGGCTGCCGCCCTGGCCGCGGTTCTCCAGCAGGACGAGCTTGAGCGGCGGTTCGGCGATCGCGAAGTTGGCGTAACCGGACCGGACCTTGGCCGGCTCGGCGCCGAAGAGCTTGCTGTAGAACCCGATGGACTCCTCCAGGTCGTCCACGTTAATCGCGAGCTGGATGCGACCGGTCATGAGAACCTCCGCAGATATTGATGACCGTCTATGTCTTCTCGGCCCGAGCTTGCCACAACACATAGGCACCTGTCAATATAGACACATGTCGAAGTCTCTGGCCGTGCTGGAAGCCGCCCGGGCGGTTGCGTGCTGCCCGCCGCTGACGTCCCGGCCGCTCACCCAGGATCAGGCCGACCGGATCGCGCCCCTGCTCAAGGCACTCGCCGACCCGGTCAGGCTGCGCCTGATATCGCTGGTGGCCTCCCACCCTGGCGGCGAAGCATGCGTCTGCGATCTCAACGACGCCTTCGACTTGTCTCAGCCCACGATCAGCCACCACCTGAAGGTCCTGCACGACGCCGGAGTGCTGGACCGCGACAAGCGCGGCGTCTGGGCTTACTACCGGATAAGGACAGAGGCGCTCGCTAGCGTCGCGGCACTGATCTCCAGCGCGCCCGCCAGCGCCTGATCTCTCCTCCGCTCCATGTCAGCCTTGCGGGCAGCGCCTTCATCGTTTATCGTCGATTGGCGATGAAAGATCACCCGCAGCCGCTCGACCGTGCGACAGCCGCCGAGTTCGCCACCTGGTTCAAGGCGCTGGCGGATGCCAGCAGGATCCAGATCGTGTCCCTGCTAGCCCGCCGCGGCATCCCGATGAGCGTCGGCGAGATCGTTGACGCGGTCGAGCTTGGGCAGTCCACGGTCTCTGCACACCTCAAGGTCCTGGCGGATATGCGGTTCGTGCTGGCCGATCACCGGGGGACCGCCACCTACTACCGGATCAACCAGGCGTGCGTCGACTGCTTCCCGACCGCCGCAGACATCGTCATGGGCAAGCCCGCCCCAGAGCCGCCGAGTCGCAGCTACATCGGCTAGGAGAACAGCGTGACAGCGGAGGACAGCGACCCGATCATCAGCAGGTACTCACGACTTGCTCGTGCTGCTCTCAGCGGAGAAATCATCAGAGATTGCGACCCCGGCGCCGCTTTGCACGAGAGCTGCTTCGGCGCCGTCGCGTATGCCGATCGCAGCCAGGTCCCTGAAGCCGCCTTCCAGGCCAGCCTGGGATGCGGCAATCCGCTGACGGTCGCCGACCTCCGGCCCGGAGAAACCGTACTGGACCTCGGCTCTGGCGGCGGCCTTGATGTGCTGCTGTCAGCCCGCAGGGTCGCACCCGAGGGCGTCGCCTATGGCCTCGACGCCAGCCCCGACATGCTCGCCCTGGCCCGAGCGAACGCCCGCGAAGCTCAGATCACCAACGCTTGGTTCCTGCGCGGCCACATCGAGGACATCCCGCTGCCGGACGACCACGTAGACGTCGTCATCTCCAACTGCGTCATCAACCTGTCCGGTGACAAGCCCCGTGTCCTGGCCGAGGCGTTCCGGGTACTCAAGCCAGGCGGACGACTAGGTGTCAGCGACGTCACGGCGGACGAGGGCATCGACGCGGCAGAGCTAGTCCGTGCCGAACGGCAGGTCGGCTGTCTCGCTGGGGCCCTCACTCAGGCCGAATACAAGCGCCTGCTGGTCGCCGCGGGATTCGCCAACGTAACGATAACCAGCACGAGCAAGGCAGCCGACGGCTTGCACTCCGCAATCGTCCAGGCCACGAAACCGGCCGATGATCAGCCCGCGCCGAGACATCCTGCAGCGCCTCAGGGAGCGCTGGCTCAGCGTTACCCGCAGGGTTAAACGGGTACCAGGTCAGCGCATCGGCACTCAGTTAGGGTGGGAGCGTGACGACCTTCTCCGCAGATCGGTCATATGCCCTGGCCCTGGACGCTGCCGACCAGCTTGCGCCGTTCCGTGACCGGTTCGTGCGCCACGACAGGGAACTGATCTACCTCGACGGCAACTCGCTCGGTCTGCTGCCGGTGCGAACGCAGGCGCAGATCGCGGAGATCGTAGACCAGGACTGGGGGGTCGGCCTGGTCCGGTCCTGGGACAAGTGGATCCAGCTGCCCAGGCTTGCCGGCGACATGCTGGGCGAGCACCTGGTCGGTGCCTCCGCCGGGCAGGTGCTGGTGTGCGACTCCGTCACGATCAACCTGTACAAGCTCGCATGGGCAGCGCTGGACGCCCGGCCGGGGCGCGACGTCTTCATTACCGACGACGACAACTTCCCCACCGACAGGTACGTGCTCGAGGGCATCGCTGCCCAGCGTGGCTGTGAGCTGCGCCTGATCCACACCGACATCGATGAGGGGATCAGCGAGCAGGCGCTCACCGAGGCCCTCGACGAGCGCGTCGCCCTCGTCAGCCTGTCGCACGTGGCGTACCGCAGCTCGGCACTGGCTGACATGGCGCGACTGACCGAGCTCGTGCACGGCGCGGGCGCTCTTGCCCTCTGGGACCTGAGCCACTCCGTCGGCTCGGTTCCGGTCGAACTCGACTCCTCCGGCGCCGACCTCGCGGTTGGCTGCACCTATAAGTACGTCAACAGCGGACCGGGCGCGCCCGGCTTCCTCTACGTTCGCGAGGACCTGCAATCGCTGCTGCGGCAGCCGATCTGGGGCTGGTTCAGCCAGCACGACCAGTTCGCGATGGGCCCGCGGTACGACCCGGCGGCCGGCATCGACGCCTTCCTGACCGGGACGCCCAACATCATCGGCGCAGTCGCGGTCGAAGAGGGTGCGCGGCTGCTTGGCGAGGCGGGTATGAGGGCGCTCCGGGCCAAGAGCATCGAGCTCACCAATTACCTCATGGCGCTGGCAGACGAATGGCTGGCACCACTCGGTTTCGCCGTCGCATCGCCGCGAGAACCCGCTCGCCGCGGCGGCCATCTGAGCCTGCGGCACGACGACGCATGGCAGATCACCCAGGCGCTGATCAAGGCCGACGTTGTGGGCGACTACCGGACGCCAGACCGGCTCCGGTTGTGCCCCGTTCCCATCTTTACGAGCTTTACTGAGGTATGGGAAGCAATGGACCGCCTCCGCGACATCACTGCGAGCAAGTCCTACGCCGATATGCCGACCGAGCAGCCCAGGGTCTCCTGACCCCCCGACCTACCGGGCAGGCCGATGCCAGCTAAGCCAAACGGCGACCGGATCACCGCTGTCGACTTCCACTTCGACGTCATGTGCCCGTGGGCCTATCAGGCCTCGCTGTGGATCCGCGACGTACGCGACCAGACCGGGCTGGACGTCCGCTGGCGGTTCTTCAGCCTGGAGGAGATCAACCGGGCCGAGGGCAAGAAGCACCCATGGGAACGGGACTGGTCGTATGGCTGGTCAATGATGCGGATCGGGGCGCTGCTCCGGCGCACCGACCCGGATCTGCTCGACCGCTGGTATCTCGCTGCCGGGACCGCCCTGCATGTCCACGGGCGCAAGCCACACCGCCGCGAGGTCGCCGAGGACCTGCTGGATCAGCTCGGCCTTGACCCGGCCCTGGTCGGCCAGGCGATTGACGATCCGACAACGAGCGAGGAAGTACGGGCAGACCATGACCGGCTCACCGGGCTCGGCGGCTGGGGCGTGCCCACGCTGGTATTCGCCGGGGACCGGCCGCTGTTCGGGCCGGTACTCATCGAGCCGCCGACCGGCGCTGCGGCGGTCCGGCTCTGGCAGCTCCTGACAGGCTGGCTGGAGTTCCCGGCCTTGTATGAGGTGCAGCGGCCCAAGAGCCAGCACGACCTGCAGGCGATCGCATCGACATTCCGTCCGTACCTCGAAGCGCGGGACTGGCTCACTATTCAGAAGGAGACACCGTGACCGACCTGCCCGCCATTCGCGGCTCGCTTGAGCAGTGCTACGACGCCATCGAGTCCGTGTGCTCCAGGATGAGCGGCGAGCAGTGGCAGGCTCAGTCGCTGTGCCCGGACTGGGACATGCGCGGCGTCGTAACGCACCTGGGCATGATGGAGCGGGTCATGACCGGCTGGCTGCCCGATAGCCCGGCGGACCTCCCGCCGCTCGACCGCATCGGGCCCTACTCCGAGCATGCGGCCGGCCTCGACGACATGGCATTCGCCGCCCGGACCGCCGAGATCTTCGCCGCCCGCCGGGCCGATCTCGCCGGCCTGCGCGAGGACGATCTGGCCCGGCCGTCGTGGACCCCCATCGGGCCGAAGACGTACGGCGGGTTCCTGGAGATCCGGATATTCGACTTCTGGGTGCACGAGCGCGACATCACCACACCGCTCGGCTGGCCCTCCGACGATGCAGGCGCGCGAGCCGAGATCGCGCTCGGTCAGGTCGAGAGCTCGATCGGGTACATCGTCGGCAAGAAGATCGGCCTGCCGGACGGCAGCAGCATCGTCTTCCACCTGACCGGCCCTATCATGCGCGACATCTCGGTAGTAGTCGACGGCCGCGCCCGCCAAGTAGAGTCTGTGGACGCGCCGACAGTCGAGCTGACCACCGACACGGTTACCTTCATCCAGCTAGCCGCCGGCCGCATTGACCCCCAGGCCCAGATCGATGCCGGCAAGGTCACCTGGACCGGGAATCCCGAACTCGGCGAGCGGGCAGCCAAGAATCTGCGCTTCACGATCTGACCGAGCGGGTCAGGACGACCCGATGTGAGGCGGCCATTTCTCTGCCCTGGCCGCTTCATATCGGGTCGGTCTGGCCCGTCACTCCCACTCGATGGTTGCGGGCGGCTTGGACGTGACGTCCATCACGACGCGGTTGACCTCGGCGACCTCGTTGGTGATCCGGGTCGAGATCCGCGCGAGGACGTCGTACGGCAGCCGGGCCCAGTCGGCCGTCATCGCGTCCTCGCTGGTCACCGGCCGGAGCACCACCGGGTAACCATAGCTGCGACCGTCGCCCTGAACCCCCACCGAGCGGACGTCGGCCAGCAGCACCACCGGGCACTGCCAGATCTCCCGGTCGAGCCCAGCCGCGGACAGCTCAGCCCGTGCGATCGCATCGGCTGCGGACACGATCCGCAGGCGCTCGGCGGTCACCTCGCCGACGATCCTGATCGCGAGGCCAGGACCGGGGAACGGCTGCCTCCAGACGATCTCAGCTGGAAGCCCGAGCTCGGTACCGACCTGGCGCACCTCGTCCTTGAACAGGTCGCGCAAGGGCTCGACCAGCTCGAACTTAAGGTCGTCTGGCAGCCCGCCGACGTTATGGTGCGACTTGATGTTCGCGGTGCCGCTGCCGCCGCCGGATTCCACGACGTCCGGGTAGAGCGTGCCCTGCACCAGGAACGTGGCCGCACCATCTGCCCCCGCTATGTCGCGCGCGGCCTGCTCGAACGCCCGGATGAACTCACGGCCGATGATCTTGCGCTTCTGCTCAGGATCGGCCACGCCAGCAAGAGCGGCGAGGAAGTCGGCGGCCGCGTCGACGACCTTCAGCTCGACCCCGGTCGCCGCCACGAAGTCCTTTTCGACCTGCTCGGCCTCCCCGGACCGCAGCAGCCCGTGGTCGACGAATACGCAGGTCAGCCTCGACCCGATAGCGCGCTGCACGAGCGCCGCGGCCACGGCGGAATCAACGCCGCCGGACAGGCCGCAGATCGCCCGGCCGTCGCCGACCTGCGCAGCGATGCGCTCGGTCTGCTCGTCGATCACGCCGCGCATCGTCCACGTCGGCGAGCACCCCGCCGCCGTCAGGAAATTGCCCAGCATGGCCATGCCGTGTTCGGTGTGCAGGACTTCGGGGTGGAACTGCATGCCGTACAGCTGACGGTCGGGTGCCTCGGCCGCCGCCACCGGGGTGCCGGCCGTCGTGGCCGTGATCGTGAAGCCGGGCGGCGCGGCCGCGCACGTGTCGCCGTGGGACATCCAGACTCGCTGGTCCGCCGGCGTGCCGGTGAGCAGTACGCCGGCGGCTTCTGCCGTGCGGAGCGCAGCTGCCCCGTACTCCCCCGTTCCGGTATGGAGGACCTCTCCGCCGAGGTCGCGGACCATGAGCTGGAAGCCATAGCAGATGCCGAGGACCGGGACCCCGGCGGTGAGCAGGCCGGCCGGAGCGGGCGGTGCTCCGGGGGCGTAGACCGAGGACGGGCCGCCGGACAGGATGACGGCAGACGGGCGTAGCGCCAGCATCTCCTCGGCACTCATGGAATTTGGCACAACCCGCGAGTAGACCTGGCATTCCCTGACGCGGCGAGCTATCAGCTGGGCATACTGAGCGCCGAAATCCACCACCAGCACAGGGCCGGATTCAAGATCAGCGACGCCCCCGTGACCACCATCCGCCATGCCCAAAGTGTAGTGGGAGGCGCTGCCTACCCGCCGAAGCTAAGCTCCGGCCTGGTCGCTCACGGCTGCTCGGTCACCGGCTGGGCAGCCGGGCCAACCCGCACCCGTGAGATCCGGCGGCCGTCCAGCTGCGTCACCGTCAGGCGCCGTCCGCCGACCTCAGCAGACTCGCCCTTCTCCGGCAGGTGGCCCAGCGCAGCCAGCAGGTATCCCGCGACTGTCTCGTACGGGCCCTCCGGCAGCTCCAGCCCGGTCTGGTCGGCGAACTCGTCCAGGTTCAGCAGGCCGTCGACTTCGAGCTCACCGCCGTGCAGCTGGCGCGGATGGGTAGCTTCCTCGTCGTACTCGTCCTGGATGTCGCCGATCAGCTCCTCGACCAGGTCCTCCAGCGTCACGATCCCGGCGGTACCCCCGTATTCGTCCACCACGATGGCCAGGTGCGCGCGATCCTTGCGCATCTCCGACAGTGCCGAGAGCACCATCTTGCTGATCGGCAGGAACTTGACCGGCCTGCACACCTCTCCGACCTGGCGGGAGTCCAGCTCGACCCGGCTGTCCAGCAGGTCGCGGGTGTGCACGAAGCCGATCACGTCGTCATAGGACTCCTGGTACACCGGGAACCGCGAGTACCTGGCGTGCTCGGTGACCGCGATCGCCTGCGTCAGCGGCATCGACGCGGGCAGGAACTCCACCTCGGTGCGGGGCACCAGGACCTCGCGGATCTGGCGCTTGCCCGCGTCGAACACCTCGCTGACGATGTGCCGCTCGTCCGGGCTCAGGGCCTGATGGCCGGCGACCAGGTCGCGGAGCTCCTCGTCGGTCATCACCCCGCGCCCCGCCGCCGGGTCGCCGCCAAGCAGGCGGACGGCCAGGTTCGTCGAGCGGGACAGCAGCCACACCAGAGGCCTGGCCAGCGTTGCGAGCCGGTCCACCACCGGCCCGGCCACCAGCGCGACCCGCTCGGGCCGCTGCAGTGCCAGCCGTTTCGGCGCTAGCTCGCCGAAGACCAGCGTGAAGAACGAGATGGCCAGCGTCACGGCAATCAGCGCCACCGGAACGGCGGCATCGTGCGGCATGTACTTGCCGAGCCAGCGGCCTAGCCGGTCCGACAGCAGCGCGGCACCGAAGGCGCCCGACAGCAGCGTGGCCAGCGTGACGCCGATCTGGACCGAGGACAGGAACCGGTTCGGGTCCTGCGCCAGCCGGGCCGTGCGCTGGCCCCGCTTGCCCCGGCGGCTGATCGCCCGAACCTGGCCTTCGCGCAGGGAGACCAGCGCCATCTCGGCCCCGGCGAAGAAGCCGCCGATCAGAATCACGGCAAGGACGAGGAGAATATCCCAGCCGACGCCATTCACGTCCGGATCCCCGACCCTCGTCGATGTGGCCCGCGCGGGGCGCTGCCGTCCCCGCGTTCCGGCAGCGGCCGGAACCCGGCCGAGCGGTAATTTGCAATAGTCTATGCAGTCTGCCCGCCAGCCTGAGCCGTACTCGCCTACGCTGCGCCTGCAGCCGGGTCCGTCGGCTTGCTGATCAGGCGCTTGTGCGCGGATGTACTAAAGACGTTATGAGTGAAATACCGGAAAGGCTGGTGGCCTGTGGGTGGTCTGCACGACGACGCCGTCGCGATCGCGGCCGAGCTGACTGAGCTTCGCCGGTCGATCCATGTCGAGCCCGAGATCGGGCTTGATCTGCCGCGCACGCAGCGCAAGGTGCTGGACGCGCTCGAGGGACTGCCGCTCGAGATCACGCTCGGCCGGGGCCTGAGCTCGGTCACGGCTGTGCTGCGCGGCGGCAAGCCAGGCAAGACGGTGCTGCTGCGTGGCGACATGGACGCGCTGCCCGTCACCGAGCGGTCCGGCGTGCCATACGCCTCAGCCGTCAACGGGGCAATGCATGCCTGCGGGCATGACCTGCACACCGCCATGCTGGCCGGCGCAGCCAGGCTGCTGTCGGCCCGGCAGGACGACCTGGCCGGGAACGTCATCTTCATGTTCCAGCCGGGCGAGGAAGGACCCGGCGGGGGCCGGATCATGGTCGAGGAAGGCGTGCTTGACGCGGCGGGCGAGCGGCCCGTCGCCGCCTACGCCCTGCACGTGGCGTCGGGCCTGCTGCCTTACGGCCTGCTCGCCAGCCGGGCCGGGACGATCATGGCCGCAGCCGACACCCTGCACGTGACCGTGCACGGGCGGGGCGGCCACGGCTCACAACCGAGTCACGCGGCTGACCCGATACCGGTGGCATGCGAGATCGTGCTCGCCCTGCAGACGATGGTGACCAGGCAGTTCGACGTCTTCGACCCGGTTGTGGTTACCGTCGGCACGTTCCATGCCGGCACCGCCGACAACGTGATCCCCGATGACGCGAGCTTCGTCGCCACGGTCAGGTCCTTCTCGCCGCACGCGCGTGCCGCCGTGCAGGCCGCCGCGCCGAGGCTTGCCAGCGACATCGCAGCCGGGCACGGGCTGACCGCTACAGCCGAGTTCGTCGACGGCTACCCGGTGACCACCAACGACGCAGCGGAGCTGGCGTTTGCCGAGGAGACCGTCGCGGCCGCGCTGGGCGACGGGCGGTATATCGCCGCACCCAACCCGCTCACCGGCTCGGAGGACTTCTCCTACGTGCTGGAGCAGGTACCGGGCGCGTTCCTCATGCTCGGCGCATGCCCGCCGGATGCCGATCCGTTCACGGCCCCGTTCAATCACTCAGCCGAGGCAGTGTTCGACGACGCAGTACTGCCTGATGGAACTGCCCTGTACGCCGAGCTGGCCCTCAGGCGCCTCGAGGCCAGCTAACGGGCGGGAGCCAGGCTCCAGGCCGGTCTACAGGCTGGCGACGTCGGCCTGCTTGGCCCGGACCGCCCCGGCCGCCTGGCGCAGCGCCGCGAGCTCGGACTCGGTCAGGTCGCGCTCGACGACCCGCCTGACACCGGTGGCGCCGAGCTCGGCTTCAACGCCGAGGTAGACGCCGGAGATGCCGTACTCGCCGTCGACCCAGGCACAGACCGGCATGATCGCGCCCGAGTCTTCCGCCACGGCCCTCGCCATCCTGGCGGCGGCTGCCGAGGGGGCGTAGTACGCCGAGCCCGTCTTCAGCAGGCCGACGATTTCCGCGCCACCGCCCCTGGTGCGCTCGACCAGCTGCTCGATGTCGCTGGCCGGCAGCAGGTCGGCCAGCGGCTTGCCATCCACGAAGCAGGCCGAAGGGACCGGCACCATGGTGTCGCCGTGCGAGCCGAGCGTCAGGGTCGTGACCGAGCCGACCGGAACCCCGAGCCGCTCGGCTACGAAGTAGCTGAACCTGGCGGTGTCGAGCATCCCTGCCTGGCCCATGACCCGGTGCGGCGGAAAGCCGGAGACCTTCGCGGCCAGTGCCGTCATCTCGTCGAGCGGGTTCGAGACCACGATCAGGACCGCGTCCGGGGCGTACTTCACTACCTGCTCGGTGACGTTGCGGACGATCTTGGAGTTCACGCCGATCAGGTCCATCCGGCTCATGCCCGGCTTGCGTGGCAGGCCGGCCGTGATCACCACGATTCCGGAGCCGGCAATGGTCTCGTAGCCCTCGCCGTTCGGCCCGGTCGTCTGGCCGGTGACCTTGGTCTCGAAGTGCTCGACCGGGCGCGACTGGCTGATGTCGAGCGCCAGCCCCTCCGGCTTGCCCTCGACGATGTCGGTCAGCACGACTTCATCGAAGATGTCGTACTCCGCCAATCGCTGCGCCGTAGTCGAACCGTAGAACCCGGCTCCGACGACCGTGACCTTCCCTGTGCGGGCCATGAAAGTAATCTCCTTCTGCAGCTGCAGTTCGCTGGTAGGGCGTAGCGCGCGCTGGTCGGACGAGGGTCAGGCAGCGGTCATTGCGGCACGCAGGTTCTCATCGAGCGCGGCGAGGAACTCCTCGGTCGTGAGGAACGGCGTGCCCTGACCGACCAGAAGCGCCAGGTCCTTGGTCATCTTGCCGCTTTCCACGGTCTCGACGCAGACCCGCTCCAGCGTGTTGGCGAACTCCGTCACTTCCGGAGTGCCGTCGAGCTTGCCGCGGTAGGCGAGCCCCCTGGTCCAGGCGAAGATGGACGCGATCGGGTTCGTGGAAGTCGGCTTGCCCTGCTGGTGCTGCCGGTAGTGCCGGGTTACCGTGCCGTGCGCCGCCTCGGCCTCGATGGTCTTGCCGTCCGGCGTCATCAGGACGCTCGTCATCAGCCCGAGCGAGCCGAAGCCCTGGGCGACGATGTCCGACTCAACGTCGCCGTCATAGTTCTTGCAGGCCCAGACGATGCCGCCGTTGCCCTTGATCACCTGGGCAACCATGTCATCAATGAGGCGGTGCTCGTAAGTGATCCCGGCCGCCTCGAAGTCGGCCTTGAACTCGGCTTCGAAAACCTCGGCAAAGATGTCCTTGAACCGGCCGTCATAGGCCTTGAGGATCGTGTTCTTCGTGGACAGGTAGAGCGGCAGGCCACGGTCGAGCGCGAAGCGCATCGTCGCTCGGGCGAAGTCGCGGATCGAGTCGTCGAAGTTGTACATCCCCATGGCCACGCCGCGGCCGCTGAACTCGGCAACCTCGAACTCCAGCGGCTCGCTGCCCGCCGCGGCGGGCGTGAACGAGATGCGCACCGAGCCCGGCCCCGGCACAACGAAGTCCGTTGCACGGTACTGGTCGCCATGCGCGTGCCTGCCGATGACGATCGGATTAGTCCAGCCCGGCACGAACCTCGGGATGCTGGACACCACGATCGGCTCGCGGAAGACCACGCCGCCAAGGATGTTCCGGATTGTGCCGTTCGGCGAGCGCCACATCCGCTTGAGGCCGAACTCGGCAACCCGGTCCTCATCTGGCGTGATTGTGGCGCATTTCACGCCGACGCCGTGCCGCTTGATGGCGTGAGCGGCATCGATGGTGACCTGGTCGTCGGTCGCATCACGGTTCTGGATCGACAGGTCGTAATACTGAAGGTCGACATCGAGGTAGGGCAGGATGAGCTTGTCCTTGATGAACTGCCAGATGATCCTGGTCATCTCGTCGCCGTCGAGCTCAACGACCGGGTTGACCACCTTTATCTTCGACATGCAGCCGCATTCCCTTCATCCCGCCGGCGTCGTTGCGCGGCGCAACCTGGCCGGGCGCTGACATGCCCGGCCCAACGTCCAGCCAGCACCGGGGGCTGGCTTAGCCAACTCATCAGCCCGGAATCCGGGCGAGCAGTCCCACGACCAGCAGGCCGATCCCGAGGATGGCCAGCGTCGCGACGTCAGCGAGGCGCCGTCGCGAGCCAAGCATCCCGACCCGGCCCGCCGGCAGGATCAGCCTGATCAGCGAGCCCGCCAGCAACGCACCGGCTATTACCAACGTACCGCCCCTTACCGCCTGCTGACCGCTGCGGATCGTGGCCAGGCCAGCCACCAGGCCAGCCAGCACCACGACGTACGGGAGCTGGGTCAGCAGGCCCGCGGCTCGGCTGCCTCGTTCTGCCGGCGGACGGCTGGCCGTCTCCGCCATCCTGGCCCGGCGCGCCGCACCCTTAGCCGAATGCTTGACCGCGGAATGCTTCACCGGGCATCGAGCGGCACCCACTGCTGGCCGCGGTCCCCGATGTACTCGCTATCCGGCCTTATCAGCCGGTTGTCGGCATGCTGCTCGATCACGTGGGCTGTCCAGCCGGCCATCCGGCTCGCCGAGAAGACCGGGGTGAACAGATCGGTCGGGATGCCCAGGTAGTGGTAGACGGTGGCGGCGAAGAAGTCGACATTCGGGTACAGGCCTTTCTCCGCGAGCACGACCTCTTCCATCCGGCGCGACATCCGGTAGTACGTGTCGTCGCCGCTGGCGCTGGCCAGCTCGGCCGACATCCGGCGAAGGTGGGTCGCCCGCGGGTCCTCGGTCTTGTAGACCCGGTGGCCGAAGCCCATGATCTTCTCACCACGGGCCAGGCGCTGGCTGACCTGACTGCTCACGGCCTCGAGCGGGTCGCCGCCCAGTTGCCTGATTGCCTCCAGGTTCAGCATCACCTGCTCGTTAGCCCCGCCGTGCAGCGGACCGGAGAGGGTGCCGAGCGCCGCTACCACCGCAGAGTGCATATCGGCCAGCGTCGCCGCGCACACCCTGGCGGCGAAGGTGGAGGCATTCATCGTGTGGTCCGCGTGCAGCACGAGGCAGGTGTCGAGGATCTCCGCGGCCCTGGCGTCCGGGCGCTCGCCCGACAGCTGCAGCAGGAAGTTGGCGGCGACGCTGCGGCTCGGATCGGCAGGCGGCAGCTCGCGGCCGGTGCGCGCTGCGTGATAAGCGGCAATCAGCACCGGCTGCTGGGCCGTCAGCCTCGCAGCCTTGCGGAGGTTGGCAGCGGGCTCGTTCGACTCGGCGTCGGGATCGTCAGCGCTGCCCAGCGAGACCAGGCTGCGCAGCGCCTCCATCGGCCGCTGGCGGCGAGTGATGGCTGGCAGGGTGTCAGCAGCGAGGGCGCCCAGCGCCCGGCCCGCCGCGAGCTCCGCCCGGTAGCCCTCCAGCTCACCGGCGTCAGGCGCGCTGCCCCGCTGCAGCAGGAATGCGACTTCCTCGAAGGAGGCGTTCGCGGCCAGCTCGTGAATGTCGTAACCGCGGTAGAACAGCAGGCCAGCGTGGCCGTCGATGTCGCTGAGCGCCGTCGATGCGGCGACCACATCTGCCAGGCCACGGGACGGCGCCTCCGCCATTTGACCTCCTCGCGCTCGCTCCGCTCGGCAGTGTACTTGCGTGCCCTGTCCCCTCTGGACTTGCCCTCGCTGGCAGTCCTTTGCAATCCGCCGGCATGGACTTGGCAGCACCTGGGTAACCCTCGGGTGACACCTCACTAGCTGGCCGGACATGCCGGAGGAACGTCATGGAGACCCCCCACATCCGGATCGAGAGCAGCGGCGCGGTCATCAGGCTGCGCCCGGACGTGACCACGATCGGCCGCGGTAAGTCGGTAGACATTCACCTGGACCACCCCAGCGTTTCGAAGCTGCACGCCGAGATCATCCGCCGGGGACCCTACGCCTACGTAAGCGACCTGGGATTATCGCGGCACGGAACCCGGGTCAACGGAAAGGTTGTGGCACAGCGGCTGCTCGAGAACGGCGATGTCCTGTCGTTCGGCTTGCAGCGCTGCCGCGTCGGCGGGCTGGCCGCCGAGGATGTGCCGCCGGAGTGCGAGCAGCGTCGCCTGGCCGTGCCGGAACTCACCCGGCGCGAGGTAGACGTGGTCGCCGCCCTCTGCAAGCCCGCGCTGTCGGCTGACGCATTCGTCGCGCCGGCCACTGCCCGTGACATTGCGGCTGACCTGGTAGTGACCGAAGCGGCGGTGAAGCAGCACCTCCTGCGCCTCTACCAGAAGCTGAAGATCGCGGAGGGACCGAACCGGAGGGTCAGGCTGGCTAACGAGATCGTGGCTCGCGGCCTGGTCCGGCCGCTGCCCGCCGCCGACGACCGCCGAGAGCCGTCCGCCAGCCTGAGCCACCCGGCTGGGGCCGCCGAGGCCCCGTCACAGCTCGCCAGCTGACGGCCGCGCCTGGTCAGTTTCTGTGCCGGAGCACGCGGACCAGGTACCGGGCCACATTGCCGATGTCGGCCGGAAGGCGGTTGACACCCGGATGCGTCAGGGTCGCGGTCTGCAGCTGGTTGCCCAGATGCACCGCCGGCCAGTAGCCAGGTGCCAGGCTCGCGGCCGCGCTAATCACCGCCAGGGCCAGCGCCGTTACCCCGAGCGACCCGATGATCGCCGTCGGCACCGACTCGGTAACCCGCCCGTAGAACCTGCCGAGCGGCCTGCGGCAGGCTCGCGAGCCCGGCCCGATGCAATAGCAGGCGACGAGCGCACCGACTGCGTAGCTGCCAACCTTCGGCAGCTGCGCCGGACCGGTCGCCAGCACAGCCAGGACCGCTGCAATCGCAGCGCACAGCACGGCCATCGGCGCTAGCAGCAGGGAGGTAAGCAGCGAGCGCATGACTGCCAGCGGGAAGAAGGCGGTCGCCGACACCGGATCGCTGCGCCGGGGCCCCTGCCTGGACCGGCGCCTGCCCAGCCAGCGGCTCGTCACGTCCGTGGCGCGCAGCAGGACGAGTACGGCCAGAGCCACTGCCGCGCCGGCAACTGGCAGCAGCACGCTCACGGCCACGACCGCTGTCATCGTTGCCAGCACCAGCAGCGACCGCAGCGGTCCCGCCCAGCTCGGCGCGGCCCGCAGGTGGTCCGGGGAGCCGAGCGATGCGGAAGCCGAACCAGGCAGGGCGGAACCGAGCGGTGCTGCACCAGGCGGTGCTGACCCGGGCAGGGCCGGGGGCCGGCCAGGGCCGGGCAGAGGTGAACCAGGTTGTGCCGAACCTGGCGCAAGCGTGCCTGGCATAGCCGGATCCTGGCGGTAGCGCACCGGCGGCAGCAGGTCGGCGTAGTTGTCCTTGGCCGCCGCTGCGACCGGGAGCGCGATCGGCCTGGTGCCTGGCCACGCGGGGGTCGGAGCCTGCGCCGCTTGCAGGCTTCCGGCCGGCGGCGGCGGTGCCATGTCCAGCGCCGTGCGGGTAGCCAGCGAACTGAGCTCGCCCGCTGTGGCAGCGGCGGACAAAGCGTGCCTGGCTGCGCCAGGCGGCGCCGGCACGAGCGTCTCCGGATTCAGGGCGGCCGCCATCCCGGCGAGATCGGCGGCGCACGGCCGCTGGCTAGGATCCCTGGCCAGCGCCGCGAGCACGATGGGGAGCAGCGGGGCTGGCATGCAGTCCAGCTCGGGCTGGCCATGGACGATGCGGTAGAAGATCGCCTCGAACTGGCCGGTGCCGAACGGGGGCCGCCCGGTAGCCGCGTAGGCCATCGTGGCTGCCCAGGAATGCACGTCGGCAGCCGGGCCGCTCGGCTTGCCCTCGATCACCTCAGGCGCCAGGTAGCCGGGTGTACCCATGAACATGCCGGTCATGGTCAGCCGGGTCGAGTCCAGCGCCTGGGCAATACCGAAGTCGATCACCACCGGCTCGCCGTCGACCAGCATGACGTTGCCGGGCTTGAGATCCCGGTGGACGACGCCGGCCGCGTGCACGTCGGTCAGCGCCGTCGCCAGCCCGCTGGCCAGACGGGCCAGGGCTGCGCCGGCCAGCGGGCCCTCCGCCGTGACCAGATCCTCCAGCGTCCGGCCCGCCACGTAGCGCGTGACGATGTATGGCGGGCTGCCCTCCACGTCCGCGTCGACGACCTCGGCCACGAACGGGCTGTGGATCCGGCGCATGGTCTCGACCTCACGCGCGAGCCGATGCCGGGCTGTGGCCTCCGCGGGCACTCCCTGGCGGAGCACCTTAACGGCGACGGGGCGGTCGTGCGGGTCGGCAGCGAGGTAGACCGTGCCCATGCCGCCCTCGCCCAGCCGCTCACCCAGGCGGTACGGGCCGAGCCGCTCCTCCCCCGAGTGGGCTCTCATAGGCAGACAGCCTACGGCGCAGTGCAGCCGCAGCGGACCTGGCGTCGCCCGGGGTCAGCCGCCAGCGACCAGGCGGCGCAGCGCCTCGGCGGTCTCGGCGTTCTGCTGCGCGTGGCTGACGAGCGCTTTCGCGAGCTCGGCAGCCCACTGGCCAACCTGGACTGGCTGCCGGGACAGCACCACACCGCGGACCACGCGGCAGATCTCGGCGGCCGGGGAGCCGCCCGTCGGCTCGAGCGTCATGACCTGATCGCCGAGCCGTACTGTGATCTTCGTCACAGTGCCGGGGCGGCCTTTCATCCGGTCCGACACCGACCGGTTCCGGTCCACCGTGACGCAGCTGGCAGGCAGGGCATCACCCAGCGACTCAGTCAGCACCTGCGCGTAGATAGCGATGTCGCTGCTGTCGGCGCGCAGCGCGGCCGTCACCATATCGAGCGACGGGCCGCCGGTAGGCTCCATCATCGCTGAATCGTCGTTCGTAGCCACTCGCTGTCACCGTCCGCTGAAGGTGGCCTTCCCAGGCCCATTCTCCAGGAAGCTGCGCATGCCGTCGCGCGCATCCTCAGTCGCGAACATCCCGGCGAAGCTCACCCGCTCGTGTTCCAGCCCGGTGGCCAGGTCGGTATCGAGCCCGACGTCGATGGCCCGCTTGGCCGCCGCAAGCGCGAGAGCGGGACCCGATGCGAAGCGAGCTGCCAGCTCGCAGGCCGCCTCATAGACCTGATCATCTGCCACGACCTTGTCCGCAAGCCCGATCTCGAGCGCCTCGGCAGCGCCGACGAAGCGGCCGGTGAAGATCAGGTCCTTGGCCTTCGCCGGGCCAATGAGCCTGGGCAGTCGCTGCGTGCCACCTGCACCGGGGATCAGGCCGAGCAGGATCTCCGGCTGGCCGACCCTGGCGCTCTCGCCCAGGACCCGGAAGTCCGCGCAGAGCGCGAGCTCGAGGCCACCGCCGAGCGCGTAGCCCGTCACCGCGGCAACTACGGGCTTGCTGAGCGCGGCGACGGCGTTGAGCGCAGCCTGGAGCCTGCTGCTTATCTTCGTCATCTGCGCGTAGCTCGCCTCCGACATCTCCTTGATGTCGGCGCCAGCCGCGAACAGCTTCTCCCCGCCATACAGCACAACCGCGCGGATCGCATCGTCGTCTGCTACCCGGCCAACTGCGGCCGCCAGATCGGCCTGCAGCTCGGCACTGAGCGCGTTCATTGGCGGCCGGTTCAGCCTGATGGTGGCAACTGCCTGCTGAGTCTCGACCAGCACCAGCTCGCCCATGATGCACCTCCCGTGCCGAGCCACGATCCTACGCAGCCGGGCAGGCGGCGGGCCACTAGGGGAACCGGCGCCTGCTGCGGGCCATCTGGTCGAGCGATTCCACTGGCCATTCTGAGGGCGACGAATGGCAGTCGTGCTGGCAGGCGGGCGAGGAGCACGCAGGTATGCCCGCCGAGCCGTTGCACATGCCGAGCAGGCAGGCAGGCGACAGGACGTAGTCGAGCTCCGCGCTGCGGATCGCTGCGGCGTCGTTGGCCAGGAGATCGGCCGCACGGGCGAGCGCGCGCGCCGCAGGCAGCAGCCGGGAAGCCAGGCTGGCCCTGGAAAGCTTGCTCAGGCATCGACCCGCGCCCGTCACGTCAGAGCGCAGGAAGGCCGCGAGCGCGTCGAGGCAGGCCTGCTCTTCCGCTGTGCGGGTGTGCTGGCCACCTCGGCTCCGGCCGCGAGCCTGCCGCGTGCCCTCCAGGGAGAGCGACACTCCCATTTGCTGCCCTCCCGCCATTACCAGCAATGACCTAAGTAAGCCATTGCGGACAATACTGCGAAGGAATGCGAAGGGTCAAGACTTCGCGCGAAGTTTTTGCGATTTGCAATTTACGCACACAGGCCTTTACCTGCGGAAATAACAATCCGTAATCATTCCGATCAAGTGGACAATGCGCGAAGTTTTGTGCGAAGGTACGTGCATGACTGACCGGCCCGAACCGCCGCCCTGGGGCACCGCCATTGCCGGCGCGCTGCGCAGTGCCGGCCTTTCGGCGCGCGAGGCCGCCCGCCGGACCGGTATCAGCGAGGGCAGGTGGCGCCAGATCGTCGGCGGATACCAGGTGGTGAGCCCCGGCGTGTACGCCCGCGTCCGCGGCCCCGCGGGCACGCTGGCCAAGATGGCTGCGGTGGCCGGCGTTACCGCGGCCGAACTGCGGGCGTCAGGCCGCGACGATGCGGCTCAGATCCTGCTGCGGCGTCAGGCAGCCGAGACGCTGCTGCGACAGCAGGAGGAACGGCTGCCTCATGACGACATGCTCGAGCGCGTCCGCGCGATGGACATCGACCAGGCGCGCGAGTTGCTGGCAACGATCGCCCGGCAGCTCGGGATCAGCCTGCCAGAGCCAGCGCAGGACGAGCGCCGATACGGAACGTGACGCCAGCTCACACACGCAGCGGCCGCACCGGTCCTGCTCAGACCCGCGCGACCGCTGCTCACTTCTTCCGGCTGCAGCGCCGGGCTGGTCACCGGCGCTCCGGCCCGCACAACCGAGATGACCTGCCCCAGGGGCCGGCACTGGGGCAGGTACCTGCTCGGTCATTCCCCTGACGCACGCTGCAGTGAAACGCCCTGCCAGCCGTTGAGGAAACCACGAACTTCGCTCTCGCTGTACCGGCGGTGGCCGCCTGGTGTACGGATCGACGAGAGCTTTCCGCCGCGCGCCCACCGGGTGACCGTTTTCGGGTCCACGCGAAGCATGGCGGCAACCTCAGCCGGCGTTAGCAGACGGTTGTCCGGCTTGATCTGAGTTCTCACCAGGAGAGTCCTCTCACACTAGGGGGGTAATGGTTAGGTGACAGAACGTAACGATCTATGACCGTCACTTACTGACATCGTTCTATCACAGGATGTCACAGCGACCTTGACTTTGCTGGCGTTCTCGCTAGCACGTGAACAAATTCCTCGGCTGGCCGCTGATGTCCGTTGCGGCCGCAAACATGAATGGCGAGTCAGCCGTTTACGGCCGACGAGAGAGCTCCATGGATGTATGTCGGAATTATTGCGTCCTTACCGCACCAGAACGCTCTCCTGGCTGGCGGGACGGCCGAATGGCTGCGCTAGCGCAGGTCGCCGTTGACCATTCCGGTGGGCGCGCTGGGGATCGCCACGAGGCCGAGCTCGGCCGGGTCCGCCAGGAGCCGGTGCCTGGGCAGTACTCGCACGGTGTAACCGAATGGCCCAGGCTGGCCGAGCTCAGCGGCTCCGGTGTAGCGGGCGACTCCGTCGGCCGCCACGTCCCCGTCGAGTTGGAGCGGCGACCGGTCCGGATCGATGATCTCGTCGGAATCCCCTGCGCGGCCAGAGACAACCTCGACGGTGACGTCGCCCGGACCGAGTTCGCCCAGCGCCACGCTGGCCCTGACGATCAGCCGCCCGCCGGGGCTGAGGTCGCCATCGTCGCTCTCCACGTGCTCCACCCGGATGCCGGGCCAGGCGGCCCGCACTCGCTCCTTCCAGGCGGCAAGCTCGCGGGCCTCGCCGAACGCAGCACCGTCAGGGTGCGCGCCGCCGGCCCCAGCCGGAGCGGCCAGCACCCGCGAGGACCGCGCGGCTGGTGCGTACAGCTCGGTCACGTACTGCCGCACCATGCGCGTCGCTAGGGCACGCGGGCCGAGGCCGCGCAGCGAGTGAGCCACCATGTCCAGCCAGCGGGTCGGCAGGCTATCCCGGCGCCTCTCGTAGAACAACGGCGCGACCGACTTGCTGATCAGGTCGTACAGCGCTGCCGCTTCGAGCTCGTCGCGGCGGCCAGGATCGGGGACACCATCGGCGGACGGGATGGCCCAGCCGTTATGTCCGTCGAACCACTCGTCCCACCAGCCGTCGAGCACCGAGAGGTTCAGCGCGCCGTTGAGCGCGGCCTTCATCCCGGAGGTCCCGCACGCCTCCAGCGGCCGGAGCGGGTTGTTGAGCCAGACATCGCAGCCCTGCACGAGAGTCCGCGCCATCGCCATGTCGTAATCGGGCAGGAAGACGATCCGGTGCCGCACGCGCGGCTGGTCAGCAAACCGGACGAGCTGCTGAATGAGCTGCTTGCCGCCGTCGTCCGCCGGGTGCGCCTTCCCGGCCACCACGATCTGCACTGGCCGGTCCGGGTCGAGGAGCAGGGCGGTGAGCCGGTCCGGGTCATGCAGCATCATCGTCAGGCGCTTGTAGGACGGCACCCGGCGGGCGAAGCCGATCGTGAGCACGTCCTCGTCCAGGACGCTGTCAATCCAGATCAGCTCGGCGTCAGAGGCGCCGCGCTGCCGCCATGATGCCCGCAAGCGCCGCCTGGCCTCCGCGACCAGCCTGGCCCGCAGCAGCCGGCGCAATGCCCAGATCCGGGCGGGGTCGGAGGCCGCCCGGTCCCAGAATGTGGGGTCGTCGGCCGGATCGGCGATCGACCGCAGGCTGGGACCGCCCGCCAGCCCGGCAGCTCCGGCGGGCGGGTCCGCAGAGCCTGCCACCAGCTCCACCAGTTCCGAGGCGACCCAGGTCGGCGCGTGCACCCCGTTGGTGACAGAAGTAATCGGCACCTCAGCGACGTCGAATCCCGGCCACAGCCCGGAGAACATGCTCCGTGAGACCGATCCGTGCAGCTTGCTGACACCATTCACCCGCTGGGCTAGGCGCATGCCCATGACGGCCATGTTGAACACGGCCGGGTCGCCGCTGGCGAAGGTCTCGGCGCCCAGATCCAGGATCCGCTCGAGCGGCAGTCCGGGCAGTGCGCCGCCGCTGCCATCGCCGCCGGCGAACTGGCGTGCCACCAGGTCACGCGGGAACCTGTCGATGCCAGCCGGAACGGGCGTGTGCGTCGTGAACACAGTGCCCGCCCGGCAGAGTTCCAGCGCCTCGTCGAAGCTCAGGCCCTGCTCGGCGTACTCGCGGATGCGTTCGAGTCCCAGGAAGCCGGCGTGCCCCTCGTTGGTGTGGAAGACCTCGGGCTCAGCGTGCCCGGCGATCGAGCAGTAGGCGCGCACTGCCCGGACGCCGCCGATCCCGAGCAGCAGTTCCTGCTGCAGCCGATGGTCGGTACTACCGCCGTACAGGCGGTCAGTGATCTCCCGGAGCTCAGGCTCGTTGTCCTCCACATAGGAATCGAGCAGCAGCAGCGGCACTCGCCCGACCTGAGCCTCCCAGATCTGGGCGGACAGGACGGCACCGTCGGCAAGCGCGACGCTGACCCGGACCGGGCTGCCGCCTTCATCCCGGAGCAACGTGAGCGGCAGGCCGTTCGGGTCGGAGGCCGGATAGCGCTCTGCCTGCCAGCCCTCCAGGGACAGCGACTGGGTGAAGTAGCCGTGCCGGTAAAGCAGGCCCACGCCGATGAGCGGAACGCCGAGATCGCTGGCGGCCTTCAGGTGGTCGCCAGCCAGGATCCCGAGGCCGCCGGAATACTGCGGAAGCGCGGCGGTGATGCCGTACTCGGGCGAGAAGTACGCGATAGCGGCCGGCAGCTGGGCTTCGGCTGGCTCACCCTGGTACCAGCGCGGCTCGCTCAGGTAATCACGCAGGTCGGCGCTGGCAGCGGAGAGCCGCGCCAGGAAGGCGGGATCTCCGGCCAGCGCGGTCAGCCGGTCCTGGGCCACCATGCCGAGCAGGGCAACCGGATCCTGCTCGGCAAGCTCGGTGTTAGCCGGGTCGATCGAAGCGAACAGCCTTCGCGTCCCGGCATGCCACGACCAGCGCAGGTTCAGCATCAGCGACCGCAGTGGATCTAGCGCTTCGGGCAGGACCGGGTGAATCGTGAACCGGCGGATAGCTCTCACGGACAGTGACCTTAATGCCTGTAAGAAGGCGGACACGTCAGGGGTTCCCCGGCACACTCCTGCTGAAGCCAGCTGCATCCAGGCACCCGGTTCGGCATTGGCTGCGCTCAGATGGGTAGCTTTCATCCGTGATCGGCAGGATCCCCATACTCGACGTGCAGCCGGTCGTCCGGGTACCCGGCTCGGAGGCAGGCACCCCCGCCAAGGCGGTACCAGGAGAATCCTTCCCGGTGGCCGCGACCATATTCCGCGAGGGTCACGAGATGCTCGGCGCTGGCGTCGTGCTAACCGACCCCGATGGGATCCAGCAGCCGCTGGTGCGGATGCGTGAGCTCGCAGACGGAACGGACCGGTATAGCGCCGAGGTGGCCGCCAGCCGCGAGGGGCTATGGCAGTTCGCGATCGAGGCCTGGGGCGACCCGGTTGCGCGCTGGCAGCACGATGCGGCCATCAAGATACCGATCGGCCAGGATACCGAGCTGATGCTGGCCGAGGGCGCCCTGCTGCTGCGGCGCGCCGCGGTCCAGATCGCCACGCCCAGGACGCTGCAGCCGGATCAGGCCCGGCTGGCCAGGGCGGCCAGGAACGCGCTTAACCGGGCAGCGGCACTGCTCACCGACCCGGGAATCGCCCCGGTGGAGCGGCTGGCCGCGGCCCAGCATGCCGACGTGCACGACGCGCTTGCCTCGTTCCCGCTTCGGGACCTGCTGACAAGGACGGAAAGCTTTCCGCTGATCGTGCACCGGCGCCGGGCCTTGTATGGCTCCTGGTATGAGTTCTTCCCGCGGTCGGAGGGAGCGGTGCTCGACCCGACGCACCGCCACCGGCCGCAGTCGGGCACGCTCCGCACCGCGGCGAAGCGACTGGACGCGATCGCCGACATGGGCTTCGACGTCGTCTACCTGCCACCGGTGCACCCGATCGGGACCACCGCGCGCAAGGGCCGGAACAACGCGCTCGTCGCGGCCCCTGGTGATCCCGGCTCACCATGGGCCATCGGCTCACTCGAGGGCGGCCACGACGCGATTCATCCCGACCTGGGAACGATCGAGGACTTTGATGCCTTCGTCACCAGGGCCGCCGAGCTCGGCCTCGAGGTGGCGATGGACCTGGCGCTGCAGGCTTCCCCAGATCACCCGTGGGTCACCAAGCACCCGGAATGGTTCACGACCAGGGCGGACGGCTCGATCGCCTACGCCGAGAACCCGCCGAAGAAGTACCAGGACATCTACCCGCTGAACTTCGACAACGACCCTGAGGGCATCTACGCCGAGGTGCTTGCTCTCGTCCGGTACTGGATGGACCACGGCGTCCGGATCTTCCGGGTCGACAACCCGCACACGAAGCCGCTGCCGTTCTGGCAGCGACTGCTCGCCGAGATCGCGGCTACCGACCCGGATGTGATCTTCCTGGCCGAGGCATTCACCCGGCCGGCCATGATGCACGCGCTGGCCGCCATCGGATTCCATCAGTCGTACACGTACTTCACCTGGCGGAATACGGGCGCCGAACTGACCGAGTACGGCAGGGAACTGGCCGGGCAGGCAGCCCATTACATGCGACCTAACTTCTTCGTTAACACCCCGGACATCCTGTGCCAGTACCTGCAGCACGCCGGGCCGTCGGCATTTGCCGTGCGCGCCGTGCTCGCCGCGATGCTGTCTCCGTCCTGGGGCGTCTATTCCGGCTATGAGCTGTGCGAGAACATCCCGCTGGTGCCCGGCAGCGAGGAATACCTGGATTCGGAGAAGTACGCCTACCGGCCGCGCGACTGGGACCGGGCTGCCGAGCTCGGAATCACCATCGCACCGCTGCTGACCAGGCTGAACGCCATCCGGAGTGCGCACCCTGCCCTGCACGAGCTGCGCAACCTGCGATTCCACTACAGCGACCAGCCGGACATTCTCATTTTCTCCAAGAGAACCCGCCGAGATTTTCCCGACGCGCCCGACATCGTTCTTGTCGTGGTAAACCTGAACCCCAGCGAGACGCGTGAGGCTACTGTCTGGCTCGATAGCGCAGCGCTCGGACTAGACACGGCCGCTGGATTCAAGGTCGCTGACGAACTCACCGGCCAGGAATTCCGCTGGCGGGCGGCAAACTACGTCCGGCTGGACCCGGCCATCGCGCCCGCGCACATCCTGGCCGTGGTGCAGTGATGCCCGTCACTCGCCACCGGCCCGTACATTTTTGTTAGGTAACCAGGGCCGCCTGAGATGGCAGCCGACCAGGCACGACTACGAGCGGTAGCGGGAGATTGGGAGTGGAGCAGGCCGGGCACTCGGGCGGGCAGGGCGCAGAAGTTCCCGTGCAGGAGTTCAGGGCCGCCGCTAGCGAGCCGGTGCCCGATTCGTTCTCCTTCGAGACGCCGCGAGACCCGCACTGGTACAAGCGCGCCGTGTTCTACGAGGTCCTAATCCGCGGCTTCAGCGACTCCAACGGCGACGGCACCGGCGACATCCGCGGCCTCATCGAGCGCCTGGACTACCTGCAGTGGCTCGGCATCGACTGCATCTGGCTGCTCCCGATCTACGCCTCGCCGCTCAAGGACGGCGGCTACGACATCGCCGACTTCACCGCGATCCTGCCTGAGTTCGGGACCATCGGCGATTTCGTCGAGCTGGTCGAGCAGGCCCACGAGCGCGGCATCCGGGTCGTCGCTGATCTGGTCATGAACCACACCAGCGACCAGCACCCATGGTTCCAGGCATCCCGGTCCGACCCGGACGGTCCCTATGGCGATTTCTACGTCTGGTCCGACGCCGACGACAAGTACGCCGACGCCCGGGTGATCTTCGTCGACACCGAGCGGTCCAACTGGACCTTCGACGAACTCCGGGGGCAGTACTACTGGCACCGGTTCTTCTCCCACCAGCCGGACCTGAACTACGAGAACCCGAATGTCCAGGACTCGATGCTGGAGGTCCTGCGGTTCTGGCTCGACCTGGGCATCGACGGGTTCCGGCTGGACGCGGTCCCCTACCTCTACGAGGGCGAGGGCACCAACTGCGAGAACCTCAAGGAGACCCACGAGTACCTGAAGCGGGTACGGGCCGAGATCGACCGGCTCTACCCCGACCGGGTGCTGCTGGCCGAGGCGAACCAGTGGCCAGCCGACGTGGTCGAGTACTTCGGCGACCTGGCCATCGGCGGCGATGAGTGCCACATGGCCTTTCATTTCCCGCTGATGCCGCGGATCTTCATGGCCGTGCGGCGCGAGCAGCGCTACCCGATCTCGGAGATCCTGGCCCAGACGCCGCAGATTCCCTCGGGCTGCCAGTGGGGCATCTTCCTGCGCAATCATGACGAGCTGACGCTGGAAATGGTCACCGACGACGAGCGTGACTACATGTACGCCGAGTACGCCAGGGATCCCCGGATGAAGGCCAACATCGGCATCCGGCGGCGGCTGGCGCCGCTCCTGGATAACGACAGGGACCAGCTCGAGCTGTTCACCGCGCTGCTGCTGTCGCTGCCCGGTTCGCCGGTGATCTACTACGGCGACGAGATCGGCATGGGCGACAACATCTGGCTCGGTGACCGGGACGGCGTGCGCACCCCGATGCAGTGGACTCCGGACCGGAACGCCGGCTTCTCCCGGTGCGACCCGGCCCGGCTGTACCTGCCGCTGATCATGGACCCGATCTACGGCTACCAGGGGCTGAACGTCGAGGCCCAGGAGCGCACGAACGGGTCGCTGCTGAACTGGACCCGGCGGATGATCGATATCCGCAAGCGGCACCCGGTGTTCGCGCTCGGCGAGTACCACGAGCTGAACTCCTCCAACCCGAGCGTGCTGGCGTTCGTGCGGGAGTACCAGGGCGCGGATCCGGAGGGCGAGACCGACCGGATGCTGTGCGTCAACAACCTGTCGCGCTACCCCCAGCCGGTCGAGCTGGACCTGAGCAGGTACGCCGGCTCGGTGCCGGTCGAGACCATGGGCGGTGTCGCGTTCCCCCCGATAGGGGATCTCAGCTACCTGCTGACCCTGCCCGGTTACGGCTTTTACTGGCTCATGCTCAAGCCGCCTGCCACCTACGGACCCTGATCGCTTCGCCCGGTGCGGCCCGTTAAAGGGCTAAGACCCCAAACGATCACCATCGCGAGGATCGGCTCCGCCACCCCGCCGGGTTGTCGTCCACGAGACCGCCCTAAGCTCGCGACCGAATGGAACACGCCGGCGCCGACTCGTGCCGTTCCGGAATAAAGCGGTGCAGTCGCGGGCAGTAGGTGACCGTGTTCGACAGGACTGCACGCGCCCGCCGTATGGCCAGACGTGGCGGCATGACCGGGATGAGCGGCACGGTCGGGAAGGGCGGCATGGCCGGGAAGGGAAGCGTCGCCGGTCGGGGCAGCGCCGCCAGGAAGGGAACCTCTGACCTGACGGACTTGCTTATCCGCTGGCTGCCGCAGCAGCGCTGGTTCCCCGGCCGCGGCATGAGCCTGTCCGAGCTCGCCATCGTCTCGGACGTCATCCTGCTGACCGGCGACCCGGCGCTGCGCCACCTCATCGTCGAGACAGTGCTGCACGGCGAGCCGGCGAGGTTCCAGGTGCTCGTCGGGTACCGCCGCGACCTGCCGTCTGAGCTCGCCGAGACGATCATCGGGCGCCTGGACGGTGTCGGCTGTTACGACGCGCTGCACGACCCGGAGCTGGCTGACGTCCTGCTGCGCGGGATTAGCCAGCAGCGGCTGGCCGAGCACCTGCGATTCGTTCGCGAGCCCACCGCACCCGCGCTGGCAGCATACGAGCCCGACGCGCCCGGCCGGGCGGGCGGGCGCGTCCTTGGCGCCGAGCAGAGCAACACCAGCCTGGTCTTCGGCGACCAGGCCATCCTCAAGGTCCTGCGCCGGCTGTTCCCGGGCGCTAACCCCGATCTGGAGATCGCCGACGGGCTGGCCAGGCTCCGCTCGGCCCGGGTGGCGGCGCCCTACGGCTGGATCGAGACTGACCTGGACGGCGAGCCGGTGCTGCTCGCGGTGCTGTCGCAGTTCCTTGCCGGGGCCAGCGACGGCTGGACGCTGGCGCTCGACGCGCTGCACCAGCTATACGGGCGGCATGGCACCGGCGAGGGCGAGTACCCGTTCACCGCCCAGGCCCGCCTGCTCGGTCAGGCCACCGCCGAGCTGCACACGGACATGGCGCGGGCATTCGGCAGCCGGGACATGACGGCCGCGGAGCTAGCCGGCCTGACAGCCGCCATGCACGGCAAGCTATCGGACGCCATCGCAGTGCTGCCCGCCCTGCGCGATCACGAAGCCAGGATCAGGTCGGCCTACGACGCAGTCGCCCGTCTCGGTGAGCCGGTGCCGGTTCAGCGGATCCACGGCGACTACCATCTGGGGCAGGTGCTCTACGCCAGCCAGGGCTGGGTAGCGCTCGACTTCGAGGGCGAGCCGGCCGTGCCGCTGGCCGTGCGCCGTGCGCTCGCGCCGGCGCTGCGCGATGTGGCCGGAATGCTCCGGTCGTTCGACTACGCCGCCCGGCACCAGCTGATCGGCCGGCGGCTGACGAGCCCGTCGCCAGCGTTGCCGCGGGCTGGGTGCGGCAATGCAAGGAAGCGTTCTGCGCCGGCTACGCGGCCAGCGGCGGAGCCGACCCCGATAGTCACGCCGCGCTGCTGCGGGCACTGACGCTGGAGAAGGCGGTCTACGAAGTGATCTACGAGTACCGGCACCGGCCTTCCTGGCTGCCGATCCCGCTTGGTTACCTGGCGGCGGCATGACGGCGGACATCCATCCCGTGGATCAGATCAGCCACGCCGAGATCGATGCGCTGGTCGCTGGCACCCACCACGATCCGCACGGCATCCTCGGCGGCCACCCCGGTACGCCCCGTTCCGGGCTGGTGACTATCCGGGCGCTGCGGCCGCTGGCAGAGTCGGTGGCAGTCGTCCTGCCAGATGGCAGCCGGGCGCCGATGCAGCATGTATACGAGGGCGTGTTCTCTGTGGCCGTACCCGGCACGTCAGTGCCGGATTACCGGCTCGCGGTGACGTACTCCGGCATGCCGGAGACGATCTCCGACGACGGCTACCGGTACCTGCCGACGCTGGGAGAGGTAGACCTGCATCTCATCGCCGAGGGCCGGCACGAGACCCTGTGGACCGCACTGGGCGCGCGGGTCCGGCCCGAGCTGGGCGGCACCTCGTTCGGGGTGTGGGCCCCGAACGCCCGTGGCGTCCGCGTGATCGGGGACTTCAACCACTGGGACGGCCGGGCGCACCCGATGCGCTCACTCGGCCGGTCGGGCGTGTGGGAGCTGCTCATTCCCGGCGTCGGCGACGGCGCGACGTACAAGTTCGACATCCTCGGGCCCGATGGCACGTGGCAGCGGAAGGCCGATCCGATGGCCGGCTGGGCCGAGCGGCCCCCGGCGACCGCCTCCCGCGTCACGCAGTCCGGCTACGAGTGGGGCGACGCGAAATGGCTGGCCCAGCGGGCAGAACGCGACCTGCTGGCCAATCCGATGAGCATCTACGAGGTGCACCTCGGCTCATGGCGGCCCGGCCTGTCCTACACCGAGCTGGCCAGCCAGCTCACCAGCTACGTCACGGAGATGGGCTTCACGCACGTGGAGTTCCTGCCGGTTGCCGAGCACCCGTTCGGCGGGTCCTGGGGTTACCAGGTGACGTCCTACTACGCGCCGAGCGCACGGTTCGGCACCCCGGATGAGTTCCGCTACCTGGTGGACAGCCTCCACCAGGCCGGCATCGGGGTGTTCCTGGACTGGGTGCCTGCGCACTTCCCGCGGGACAGCTGGGCCCTGGCGCAGTTCGACGGGACCACGCTGTACGAGCACGCCGACCCGCAGCGCGGCCAGCATCCGGACTGGGGCACGCTGATCTTCGACTACGGCCGCCCCGAGGTGCGCAACTTCCTCGTGGCGAACGCGATCTACTGGCTGGAGGAGTTCCACGCCGACGGCCTGCGGGTCGACGCTGTTGCCTCGATGCTCTACCTGGACTACTCGCGCAAGCCCGGCGAGTGGTCGCCGAACTCGCTCGGCGGCCGCGAGAACCTCGACGCCGTGTCCTTCCTGCGCGAGGTGAACGCCACCTGCTACAAGCGCGTGCCCGGCATCGCGATGATCGCCGAGGAGTCCACTGCCTGGCCGGGCGTCACGCATCCGGTCTACCTCGGCGGGCTCGGCTTCGGGCTGAAGTGGAACATGGGCTGGATGCACGACACGCTGGCCTACCTCAGCCGCGACCCGGTGCACCGCAGTTACCACCACAACGAGATCACGTTCTCGATGATCTACGCCTACACCGAGAACTACGTGCTTCCGCTCTCACACGACGAGGTAGTGCACGGCAAGGGCTCGCTGCTGCACAAGATGCCAGGCGACGAGTGGCGCCAGTTCGCTGGCCTGCGCTCGCTGCTGGCCTTCATGTGGGCTCATCCCGGCAAGCAGCTGCTCTTCATGGGATCGGAATTCGGCCAGGGCAACGAGTGGTCTGAGCAGGAGGGGCTGGAGTGGTACGTGCTGCAGTACCCGGCGCACATCGGCGTGCAGCAGCTAGTCAAGGACCTGAACCGTACCTACGCCGAGCATCCAGCGCTCTACCAGCTGGACAGCTCGCCCGAGGGCTTTCAGTGGATCGACGCGAACGACTGGTCGGGCAATGTGCTGTCGTTCCTGCGGTACGCCTCAGACGGGAGCGTGGTGGCCTGCGTCTGCAACTTCGCCGCGATGCCGCATCTGGGCTACCGGGTGGGCCTGCCGTCGGCCGGCACCTGGACCGAGCTGCTCAACACCGACGCCGAGGTCTATGGCGGCAGCGGAGTCGGCAACTTCGGCCGGGTCGAGGCCGTTGCCGATCCGTGGCACGGCCGTCCGGCCTCGGCGCAGATCAGCATCCCGCCGCTGGGCGTGATCTGGCTCGCGCCGGAGCAGGCGGCCAGCACGGAGAGCACAGCACCTCAGCCGGAGCCAGAGCCGGGCTCGTAGCGCAGCAGGTCGCCCGGCTGGCAGCCCAGAACCGCGCAGAGCCCTGCGAGCGTGCTGAACCTGATCGCGCGCGCCCGTCCGTTCTTCAGCACCGACAGGTTCACGACCGTGATGCCGACGCGCTCGGCCAGCTCGGTCAGGGTCATGTCACGCTCGGCCAGCAGCTCGTCCAGGCGGATCGCAATCCCGCCGGACTCGACGTCGCGGGGCTCGGCTCCACCGCGCTGGGCAGCAGCAGTCACACCGTCGCCTTGATCTCGTCGTCAAGAACGACGCCGACCTTGGTGATCTTCGCGAAAGTGAGCAGTGCCGCCCCGGCTAGCGCCGGTACCGGCAGCAGCTCCTTGAGCGGACCGAGCAGAACATCCACGACGACGCCGGTGCTGCTGTAGGTGGCAGGCCTCATCAGCATTCCGGTCAGCAGGTCAGCGCCCAGGTGACTAAGCACGCCCGCGATATAGCTGCCGGCAATCACGGTCCAGCCGAGCAACCACACGATCGCAGCCGCCCGCGGCGTGAACGGCCCGCGCCTCGCGGCCTCGGAGATGAGCCGCCAGATCAGCAGCAGCAGGCAGCCCCACAGCACGAGCGCGGGCACCTTGGTCATCAGGTACAGGACCCACTGCCCGGGGCCCGGGTGCAGCGCGCAGGCCGTGACGTCACCGCCAGTGCTGACCGAAGCGCCGGGCCGGGCCGCGAAGCCATGGGCTGCCCCGCTGTAGGGATAGCCGGTGTCCACGCAAACGGATAGCCGCGTGCTGCCCGGCGAGAACCCGTAGCTGGCCTGAAACACGATTCCCGCGAGATAGAGCAGCATGAAGGCGCCGTAGAGGCCAGCGACCCGGCGCAGCGGCCACATCGGATCGCCGGGCGCTGCCGAACCGGAGTGGGCCCGGCCTGACTGCGGACCACGGACGTAGCCGACGATGAACGGAATGACGACCAGCCATCCCGCAATCGCCACCAAGACGAGTCCGATCAAGATGTGACGGAACAACATCACAGCCTCCTGGCTGAGCTCACCGACCGCTGACCATATCGATAATCGACAATAACGATAAACGATATGCCGACGCAAGCATCAGTCCAGGTCGACGATGCGCGCCTCGACTAGCCGGCCGTCGGCGATGTCGAGCACGCCCAGCGTGCGATGCGGCTGACGCCGCTTGTCGGTGGGCGAGCCCGGATTGAAGATCCGCACGTTAGCGTCGCTGGCATCCAGCGGGATGTGCGAGTGACCGAAGACGACCAGCTCCGCTGCCGGGAACGTGGCATGCATCCGCCGCAGCCGCCCGCTGGCCTGGCCGCTGTCATGGATCATCGCGACCGGCAGGCCGTCAATCTCGAGCTCAAGCGTCGGCGGCGCGCCCCAGTCGGCCACGTCCGCGCGGTCGTTGTTGCCGAGCACGGCTCGCACGGGCGCGTAACCGGAGAGCTCGTCGAGAACGTTCGCCGTGCAGACATCGCCGGCGTGCAGGATCAGGTCCGCTGCGCAAAGCCAGGACGCCACGCCGGGCGGGCAGGACCTCCAGAACCGCGGCGCATGGGTATCGGCAAGGACGACGACGCGCACGGACTCATCTTGCCTCGATGCTTCCGCCCACGCGCCAGCCGTCAGATTCGCACACCCGACGACGGTGCATTACGCGCCGCTTCTCGTGCCCCCGGCGCAGCCGAGTCGGTCGCGCCCGTCACCACGATTACCTGCTACTGGATGGGCCTGGCCAAGCGCTCGGTTCAGGTGGCCTGACGGCATCGACCTCGGGCGCAGCCACGGAACCGGCCAGGGCGAGGCTGCCTGCGCGGGACCCTTAGCCCCATGTGCTGCGCCGGCGAGATCCGCGCGTCCCTGCGAGGTGCACAGATCCCCCCCAACTCCCGGCTGCCGCACAAGTGCGGCAGGCCCGGAGCTTTTGCCGGCGCCCCGGAGCTAGCGACGCAGGCGCCTCGCCCTGGTTAGGAGAACAGTCAACTGCCAGCTGACTCGCCAGTTCCATCCCCGAGTTCGTGGATGCGGGTGCCCGATCGCTGTCTTAAGATTCGCGTCAACGCAGGCACGGTCCTGGTCACCCGACCGAACGCAGGGGCCAGGCGGCCGGCTTCGGCAGGCAGGACAGGCGGGACACTGATGGCGCGGGGCTCCACGTCGGCGCGGGTTCACGTGACAAGCCCGTCCGGTGCGGTGTGCGCCATCCCGGAGGGTGGCCGGATCGTCTTCGGCCGCGGCCCCGACGCGGACGTCGTCGTGTCCGCGGGACCGGGTCTGTCCCGGCGGGCCGGCCTGATCAGCGCCGTGGCCGACGGGGCCTGGATCGCGAACATCAGCCGTACCCACGCCCTGTACGCGGAGGGTGACGGCTACCGGGTCAGGCTGCCGCGGATGGACGACGGCGGCGAGGCGGCGGCATGCGATGAGCCGTCGAAAGGCTGGTTCCTGCGTGCCGGGACCGCGCTGATCGGATCTCGGGCCATGCTGGACGACGGCCAGCCGCTGCGCCTCGTGGTCACGGCGGCGCCGGTTCCGGCGAACGGCGCCGGACCGGACGACAGGGTGCGGCCGGCCGGCGGAGACGCCACGGTCCTTCCGTTCTACCTTGATCCCAACACCAAGCTGTTCCTCGTCGCGTTGCTGTGGTGCCGTCCGTGGCTCATCGACCCGTCCCGCGGCACGGCGCTGCCGCGCACTCCCGAGATCGCGCGCGCCGCGCTCATGGTCACCGATGCCCACCACGAGCTGGACTGCTTCGACACCGACCCCGCGTTCCGCGACCGGCTTTCAGCCAGGGTCGGCGAGCACGTGAAGGTACTGCGGCGCAAGCTCACCGAGCGCGGCCTGGTCCGGGCCGGCATGCGGCTGTCGGATGAGGTCGCGGTGGGTGCGCTCATCGAGAACGGGATTGTCACTGAGGGCGATCTGGACCGGATCGACGACCCGGCCTGGTGCTCGCGGCAGGAAGACCTCTGGTGGACGCCGGTACCGTGACCCCGAGTTCTGAGCGACTGGGATGATTAGCCCGCGCTAGTCCAGGACGTCGAACCTGGCGGTAGCGGTCGCGCCATTCGCGCCGGTGACCCGGACCGTGTAGATGCGGGGCGGCAGCCCGCCGGGGAAGAACTCGTGTTCCTGATTGATCACGTAGTTGAACATGCCCTGCTCGTCGGCAGTGGGATGGACCGGTGACACGCCCACGCCGAGCAGATCGATGATCACCTGCTTGCCCGGCGGCCAGAACTGCCCGTGAATCACGAACCCGGTGTGACTGTCGCCGGTCGGCTGGTTCACTCCGATGACCGGGACTCCGGCTGTCGCCGGGTTCTGACCGATCGCCGGCCCGAGGCCGCTCGGTACCGGACCAGGGCCAGCGCCCGGCGGCGGTCCGAGATCAGGGCCGAGCGTGATGACCGGCCTGCCCGCAGCCGCCGGCGTGCCTCGCACCGACGTGGCGCCAACCCAGCCGGCCGCGATCAGGGCGGCCGCCGCCGCCGCCGATCCGGCAGCGAGCGTGACCCGCCGGCCCGCGGGCATCCGGGCGCGCCCGGCACCAGCTGCGATGGCTGGACCGGGAGCGCCAGATCCCGCCAGCACCGGGCCTGGCCCAAGCCGCCCGGCGAGTCCGCCGATCGGCTGCGAGCCGATAGTGTCATCGTCCCCGGCGGCCCCGTTCCCGTCCGGATGGACGGTGGCACCCGCTGCGGCGCGCGGCGCCAGCGCCGACGGCGTGGCCGCGCGGCTCAGAGCCGGGTCCCACTCCGCCGATGACCGCGGGATCCGGCGGTACTCATCGATCAGGGCCAGCGCTTCGCCGGGCAGCGGCGGGCTACCGAGCTCGCCGGCCGCATCCAGCTCAGGAGCGAGCCGGGCGAGTATGGACGCGGAGGTCGGCCGGCTGCGCGGGTCACGCTCGAGGCAGGCAACCACGATCTCAGCCAGTTCCGCCGGCAGGCCGTCAAGGTCCGGCGGCCCGGTCGCGAGCCTGACGAGCACATCCATGACGGTCTCGCCCTGATACGGGGGGTGGCCGGTCGCGGCGAACAGCATCGTTGCGCCGAGGGCGTAGATGTCGCTCGCCGCGGTCGCCTGCCGGGTGTCCCTCGCTTGCTCAGGCGCCATGTAGGCCGGGGTGCCGATGCTGCCGCGGGTTACCGTGAGCTGAATCCGCTCCGCCGCCCGCGCGACGCCGAAGTCGATAACCCGCGCCCCGTCCGGGGAGACCAGAACGTTGGACGGCTTCAAGTCGCGATGGACCAGGCCTACGCCGTGGATTGACTCCAGCGCCTCCGCGCAGCCGGCCGCCAGCCAGCGTACCGCCGGAACACCGAGCGGTCCGCAGGCCCGGACGAGCCTGCTGAGCGAGGGCGCGGGCACGTAGCTGGTCGCTAGCCACGGGACGTCGGCCTCGGAGTCCGCCGCGATCACGGCCGCGGTGAATGCGCCGCTGACCCGCCGGGCGGCGGCAACCTCCTGCCCGAACTGGTTCCGGAAGTCAGGTTCCTCGGCCAGTTCCGTCTTGATCGTCTTGACCGCCACCAGCCGGCCAGCCGGGGACCGGCCCAGGTAGACGCGCCCCATCGCACCAGCACCGAGGCGGCCGATGAGCACGAAACCGCCCACCTGCTCGGGGTCCCACCGGCGCAGCGGCTCCACTAGTGGCGACTGCGGCACGACGGCGGTCTCCTGTTCAGCACAAGCGGATCAGCACACCATCATGTCGGCTTCCGCGGCCTCTGGGCCGGTCTTCCGCACACTTGACCGCATTGCGACCACAACGCCAGGCGTCACAGCAGGGCGAGCAGCCAGCCGGGGCCGGCGACCGATGCGCCGGCTGCGAGGCACCGCTCCCGGAGCTCGCGATCGGCGGTGACGACGACCCGGCGCCCGCAGGTCTCCCCAGCGAGCTCGGCGATGGCGTCATCGCCGGAGCCGCGGGCGGCGACGACCTGCACCGGGCCAGTGCCGCCGTCCGCCGCGGCAGGCCGGGCCGCGCCCTCGACGACAAGCAGCACGTCCGGCATCCACCGCATCCGGATCTGCCCGTCGCCATGGTTCGCCAGATCGTCCCGGGCGCCGTCATCAGAGCGGTGCTCAACTCGGCGGTGCTCAACTTGGGCGGGGCCGGCCAGCCCCGCGGGCAAGTCGGTGACGCCATCGGTGACCAGCGGTGCCAGCTGGTCCCGCAGCCGGATAGCAGCACCCGCCCGGTCGCGCCACCACCCGTCAGGGCGGGAACCGACGACGTTCGCGCCGTCCACGATGATCGTCACCGGCGACAGCTCGCGGCTGAGCTCAGCCCAGTGCGCCGCGAGGCCTGGATGAAGCTCGCGCTGAGTCACGTCAGGCACACCTACCCAGGCAACCTCGTCGCTCTCGTCGTCATCGGCCTGCACCGCGAACGGCGTTGCGGCCGCTGCGAGGACGGACGTGTACGACCAGCCGCCGTGGTCGTCGGTGAACTCAGCTCGCTGGGTCACCGCACCGGGCGGCACGCCGCACTCCTCGGCCGCCTCGCGCAGCGCGGCCGCCAGTGCGGACTCATGGCTGTCCCTGGCGCCGCCCGGCAGGCCCCAGGTCCCGCCGTGATGGCTCCACCAGGTCCGCCGCTGCAGCAGCACCGGACCATCAGTTACATAGGCGAGGAGCCCGGCAGCCCCGAACCGTCCCCAGTGACGATGCCCGAGCTCGCAGCGAACCCAGCCGTTCCCGTCCCGGCTAGTCATCGGCGTAGCCGCACGGCCGGCCTTGCCTGGCCATCATCGCCTGGCCCCATAGCGCAGGCCATCCATCAGTAGGTCGAGCAGGCGGCCAGCCTGGGCTCGCTGGCCGGGATCGCCGGCAGCCAGCGAAACGCCGCTCAGGCTCGCGAGCAGGTCCGCAGGATCGACGTCGGCGCGCAGCGCTCCGTCAGCGGCACCTTCCGTCAGCAGGGCCGAGACAGCCTCGATCAGCCGGCTGCGGCTCTCGGCAAACGGGTTACCGCCCAGCGCGATCACCATCCGAAGCGCATCGGACATGCCGCGCTTCGTCGTCGAGTACTCGATGAACTGGTCCATCCAGGTTCGCAGCGCCTTGTCGGCTGGCATCGTGGCCAGGAGCCCTGGGACCGCGTCGCACAGCCTGGCAAGCTCGCTGCGGTAGGCGGCGTCGACCAGCGCCTCGCGGCTGGGGAAGTGGCGGTAGAGCGTGCCGATTCCGACGCCTGCTTCTTTTGCGATCGACTCAAGCGTTACCTCGGGGCCGTCTTTCGAGAAGGCAGCGACGGCAGCCCCGAGCAACTGCTCGCGATTGCGCTGCGCGTCAGCGCGCATCCGCCGGTCCCCGCCTGCCACAGCTCCTCCTAAGCGAGTTTGCTTACCGGAGGTTGCTCCGGCTAAGCTCGGCGAGATAGTGGAGGTTCCTCCGCTTCCGTATCTTACCCCGCTTCCTGGCGGGACTTCGGAGAGAGCTCAATGTCGACGCGAATCGCCACCCCATATTCAGCACAGACATCAGCCCACGACATTGTCGACGCACTTGACCTGACCGGTCAGCGCATCATCGTGACCGGCGGCGCCGCCGGGATCGGCGTGGAAACAGCCAGATCGCTGGCCCGGGCCGGAGCCGAGGTCACCCTGGCCGTCCGTAACCTTCAGGCGGGCGAAGCAGCTGCAGCCCAGATCGCCGAGACCACCGGCAGCAAGCAGGTTCTGGTCGCCCCGCTTGACCTGGCTGACCAGGCGTCGGTCCGGTCTTTCCTGGCCAGCTGGGACGGGCCGCTCAACGTCCTGGTCAACAACCCGGGCCTGATGGCGGCACCGCTGATGCGGACACCCGAGGGCTGAGAGATGCAGTTCGCCACCAACCACCTCGGTCATTTCACGCTCGCCTCGGGACTGTACCCGGCGCTTGCGGCAGCGGGCCAGTCCCGCATCGTGTCGGTAAGCTCAAGCGCGCACCTGGCCTCCGGCATCGTGTTCGAGGACATCCATTTCCGGCAGCGTCCCTATGAGCCTTGGTCGGCCTATGCCCAGTCCGAGACTGCGAACGTACTCTTCGCGGTCGAGGCCACCAGGCGCTGGTCCGGCGACGGCATCTTCGTGAACTCACTCATGCCCGGCGCCATCAGGACCGGACTGCAGCGCTATGTCAGCGAGTCCGAGCTCGATCCCATGCGTAAGGCGACCGCTGGCGGAAACGCGACCGTCAACTGGAAGACCCCGCAGCAGGGCGCCGCCACGTCGGTGCTGCTTGCGGTGTCGCCGCTGCTGGACGGGGTAGGCGCCAAGTACTTCGAAGACTGCAACGAGTCCGGCCCCACCGTGGCGGGCACCCGCCGTGGCGTCGCTGCGCACGCTCTTGACCCCGAAGCGGCCAGCCGGTTGTGCAGGTGTCGGAGGAGGCAGTCGGCGCATAACATTGCGGCTGCGCGAGCTTAGGCTGTTGCGCATGCCTGAGTCACCTATTACGACCCGCCTGACGCAACTCCGTCAGCACCGCACGGCTCCGCTCATCCTCGAGCTCGACCTCACCGAGGGCATCAGCGAGACCAGACCGGCCGATCCGATCACGGCGATGACCGCAAGGAACAGGGCAGTCCTGCCTGATGTGCTCAACGGGCTGCGCCGCGCCCGTGACGACGACCGGGTCGCCGTCCTCGTCGTGCGGCTGGGCGGCAAGGGCATCGGGCTGGCGGCCGTGCAGGAGCTTCGCCGCGCCGTCACGGAATTCGGCGAGGCCGGGAAGGCCACTGTCGCGTGGGCAGAGTCGTTCGGCGAGTTCTCCGCGAGCAACGTGCAGTACTACCTGGCCACCGCATTCGAGAAGATCTGGCTGCAACCATCAGGCGACCTCGGCCTGACCGGCATCGCGATCGAGCGAGTCTTCCTGCGTGATCTGCTCGAGAAGCTCGACGCCGACTTCGAGGTGGCCAAGCGGCGCGAGTACAAGAGCGCGGCCGAGCAGCTTACCGAGCGGCACTTCTCCGCGCCCGCGAGGGAGGAGACCGAGCGGATGGCCCAGTCGGTCACCGAGCAGCTGGTCCAGGCGATTGCCGAGCGCCGCGGGCTCAGCCGGGACAAGGTCAGCGAGCTGATCGACGCGGGCCCCTTCCTGGCCGCCCGCGCCCAGGCGGAGAACCTGGTCGACCAGCTTGGCTACCGCGACGAGGTATACGCGGAGGCCCGCAAGCTGGCGGGACCCGACGCGGTCGTGCTGTATCTCGGCCGCTATCAGCACGCCAAGGCGCTGGCCGAGCGGGCCCGCCGGACATTGACCACGCTGCCCGGCACGTCCGAGCCTGGTGTCGCGCTGATCTACGCGACCGGGCCGATCCGGCGCGGCCGCAGCGGCCGCGGCCCGATAGCTGGCCACTCGATGGGATCGGACACGATCGCCGCGGCAATCAGGACCGCGGCACGGGACAAGATGATCCGTGCCATCGTGCTGCGGGTCAACAGCCCGGGCGGCTCCTACGTCGCGTCCGACACGATCTGGCGCGAGGTCGTCAGGGCGAGGGCCGGCGGCACGCCCGTCGTCGTGTCGATGGGCGATGTCGCAGCCTCCGGCGGCTACTACATCTCGATGGCAGCGGACGAGATCGTGGCGCAACCGGGCACGATCACTGGCTCGGTTGGCGTCCTGACCGGCAAGCCCGTGCTCGGTAAGGCGCTCGGCAGGGCGGGCATCACCAGCGACCTGGTCAAGCATGGCGCGCACGCTGCGATGTTCTCGCAGCTCCAGCCGTTCTCAGCGGATGAATGGGCGCTGGTCAATGACTGGCTCGACCACATCTACGCAGATTTCACCAGCAAGGTTGCCGATGGCCGCGGAATGACCTCCGAGCAGGTAGAGGAGATTGCGAGGGGGCGCGTCTGGACCGGCGCGGACGCGCTCGCCCGCGGCCTGGTAGACGAGCTCGGCGGCATGGATCGCGCGGCGGCGATCGCCCGCCGCCGCGCTGGCCTGCCGGCGACTGCGCCGCTCCGCGTCTTCCCGCGAGTCCGGCCGCTCGACCGGCTGCGGCCGTCGGGATCCAGCGAGAGCCGCGGTGCCGCCGCCGCCGCCAGCCTGCTCGCCGACAGCTGGGGCCCGGCCTGGCAGCTGGCGAGCCGGCTCGGCCTCTCGCCGCACGGCCCGCTCATGCTGCCTGGCGACTGGGTCATCGAGTAAGGCCGCGGTGGCCCCGCCAGGCTTCGCCGAGGCGCTTGGCGCCTGGCCGGGCGCAGTCACGCTGCTGACCATCGCCGACGGCCGCGACGACATCGGCACGACCGTCAGCGCATTCTGCCCGGTATCGACGGAGCCTCCGCTCGTGCTGGTGTCCCTGTCCGCCGACTCCTACCCGGCGGAGGTGCTCGGCAGGGCCGAGCGGTTCGCCGTCACGCTGCTGACCGCGGCGCAGCGGGCGCTGGCAGGCAGGTTCGCGGCCGCCGGACGACCTGCCGCCCGCGTGCTGCTCGAGAACGTGCCCCGCAGCCGCGGCGAGTTCTCCGGCGCGCTGATCCCCGAGGGCGGGCTGGCTGCCTTCGAGTGCGCGGTCGACAACCGGGTACCCGCTGGCGATCACGTCCTGTTTGTCGGTCGCGTCGCCAACGTTCCATATGTCGGCGAGGCTGGCCAGCCACTGATCCGGTTCCGCGGCGGCTACCTCCGCTAGGTGTGCGATCCCAGCCGTCGGGTATGCCCGTTGGCCGGGAGGGGTCGGGGGATGGTGCGCACACGGGTCACTGCTGCACTTACGCGGGTCACGCCAAGCAGGCGAAACGTCCCGGCTGGCGGCCGAAGGGAACTGCAAGTACCGCCTGGCGCCTCGGTTGCCGAGCTCGACGTTCAGGCCTGCGACATCCTGGTCCAGACCGACAATGCGGTGCGGACGAGCGAGCAGGAGCTCGCGTTCGCGACCGCCCGGCTGGGTGAGCGTGCGGCCGCGCCGTTCGCGGCGGCAGTGAGCGCGGCGCACGCCGATCTGGCCGCGGCCTTCCGGATGCGCCAGCTACTGGACGAGGACGACCAGGAGGACGCGGCGCCGCGCTCCCGCCTGGCCGAGATCACTGCGCGCTGCGCGGAGGCCAGCCGCGTCCTCGATGAGCACGCCGAGCCGTTCGACCGGCTGCAGGAGCTCCCGGCGCGAGCTCCGGAGCTGCTCGCCGAAGTGGACGCCCATGTGGCTCAGCAGGCAGCAAGAGTCAGCGCGTCCCGGCAGGTACTCTCCCGGCTTACGGCCGGGTATACGGCGCAAGCCGCGGGCACCGTCGCGTCGAATCCAGATGAGGCAGCCGAGCGGCTGGACTTCGCGGCAGCCGTTGTCGCCGGCGCCCGGCCGGAGCTGGCAGCCGGACGAGCCGGGACGGCTGCGGTTCAGCTGCAGGCCGCCGAGGCCGCCGCCGATCAGGCCGCGGACCTGCTCACTGCAGTGGAGCACACGGCCGCGGGGCTCACCCAGGCCGCCTCCGCGCTGCCCGCCGCACTCCGCGAAGTCGGTGCCGAGATCGCCGATGCGCACACTCTGCTGGCGGGACAGCCCGGCTGCGAGCATGCCGACCTCGCCGCCCGGGCCGGTGAGGTCGCGGCAGTGGCTCGGGAGCAGCGAGCAGCCGGCGCATTTGACGCGCTAGCGGCGCTGCGAGGTCTGCAGCGAGTCGACTCTGCGCTTGGCCACGTGCTCGCCGGGCACCGCGCGGAGGCGGAACGGCAGGTCCGGGCCCGTGCCGTCCTCGACCAGGCGATGCTGGTGGCGCGCACGTCGGTGCGAGCCGCCAGGAACCTGGTCACGACGCGCCGCGGCGGCGTGGGCGCGCGCGCCAGGACCCGGCTGGCTGAGGCCCACCGGCATTTCCAGCAGGCGATCGGACTGATTCGGGACGACCCGGAGGCGGCCCTGGCTGAGGCCGAGCACGCAGACGCCCTGGCGCTGCGGGGCAGCGTGCTCGCCGCGGAAGACATCGCCAGGTTCAGCGCAGACCGGCAGGCCCGGTATCCCGGCTGCCGCGATGTCGTGACGGCTGCCCGCGGCGCCGTCCTTGGCGGCATCCTGATCGACTGTGACGGTGGCGGACGCATGGGCCTGGCCAGTTTCGGTGGCAACGCCACTCGCGGCCGGCACCGCCTCGATGCGCCTCGTACGACACCGGCTCAGCCGTTGAGGTAAGCAAGCACCGCCAGTACCCGGCGATTGTCATCGTCGGATGGCACCAGGTCCAGCTTGGTGAAGATGCTGGTGCTGTGCTTGCTCACCGCCTTCTCGGTGACGAACAGGCGCTGGGCGATGGCGCTGTTGGACCGGCCTTCCGCCATCAGCTCCAGCACCTCGCGCTCCCTGGCCGAGAGCCGGGCGAGGGTCTCCTCCCGTGCGCGCCGGCCGAGCAGCTTGGTGACGACCTCGCTGTCCATCACCGTACCGCCAGCCGCCACGGTGCGGACCGCGTCGACAAACTGATCGTCGTTGAACACGCGATCCTTGAGCAGGTAGCCAACGCCGCCAGCGCGGTCGGCCAGCAGCTCGCGCGCGTACAGCTGCTCGACGTACTGCGACAGCACCAGCACCGGCAGGCCGGGCACCTGCCTGCGCGCCTCGATCGCCGCGCGCAGCCCGTCATCGGTGAACGTAGGCGGCAGGCGGACGTCGACGATCGCCACCTCCGGACGCTCGCTGACCAGGGCGGCCAGCAGAGCGGGAGCATCCTCGACCGCTGCGGCTATCTGGAAGCCATGCGCCTCAAGCAGCCGGACGAGGCCATCCCTCAGGAGGAAGAGGTCTTCGGCGACGACAACGCGCACGGCACCTCCATCACCACCATCGTCGGTCCGCCGATCGGGCTGCTGACTGCCAGGATGCCATCGAATGTTGCCAGCCGCTTCTCTACGCCGGCCAGCCCCGACCCGAGGGCGGGGTTGGCGCCGCCCAGCCCGAAGTCGGTCACCTCGATCCGCAGCAGACCGTCCGAATGCGACATGGTGATCCGCGCGTCTCGGGCACCCGAGTGCTTGGCCGCGTTGGTGAGGAGCTCAGCCACCGCGAAATAGCACGCAGTCTCCACCGGTGCCGGCAGCCGTCCCGGCAGGTCGATGTCGGTCTGCACGTGCAGCGGACTGTCCAGCGCCAGCGCCTTGACGGCGTCGGCAAGACCCCGGTCAGCCAGCACCGGCGGGTGCACGCCGCGGACCAGCTCCCGCAGCTCCGTCAGCGCCCGTGCGGAGGTTTCCCGCGCCTCAGCCACCAGCGCGAGAGCGGCGTCCGGGCTGGTCGGGATCAGTCGCTCCGCTGCACGCAAGCTCATGCCGAGCGCCACGAGCCGGGCCTGCGCGCCGTCATGCAAGTCGCGCTCCAGGCGCCGCAGGTCGGCCGAGGCAGTGTCCACGGCGACTGCCCGGCTCTTCGTCAGCCGCTCTACTCGCTCGCTCAGCTCTGCCTCGGATGCCCGGCCGATCATGCGCCCGACGCGCGGGAAAGTCTGCGGCACGAGCCACGCCCCGAGGGCGAGGAAGGCCAAGCCCTCCACGGCTGCGGCTTCGGCGGTTCCCGTGCTGGAGACCAGGACGGCGCCGAAGGGTAGTGCCTGGCCATACGCCACATCGGTGACGTCCGCAGCCGGGTTGGGCGTGGCCAACGTGCCACCCGCTGCCGGCTTTGCGGACTCAGGCTGCGCGTACCCCGACTTGGCAGACCCGGGCTTCACATACGCCGACGTTCCAGACCCCTTCGCCGGCTGCACGTATGCCGGTTTAGCAGACGCTGTCGAGGAGCCGGACGCGGGCCCGCCGCTATGCCAGGCCGCGGCGATCACCAGGCCCGCGATCCCCAGGCAGAGCAAGGCCGCTGTCGCTACCTGCGCGGCTCGCCGTGGCCAGCGCCGGATTACCAGAAGAACACCCGACACGACGGCCACGGTCAAGATCAGCCCCGCGCCACCGATAAGCCACAACCGCGGCGCAAGCAGCCCGGCGATGACCGCGATAACCGGCAGTAGCGCAAACGTGCGCACCTGCTCGCCGAGTGGGGCGCGGGCCACCGGCCCGAGCCCGAGCCTGGCCAGGACCAGCACAGGATCAGTTGACCGCAGCACCAGCCAGCCACCGAGCAGCAACATGGCGTACGCCTGCGGCAGGACGAGGAACGCCACGCGGGCCGGGTTAGCCGCCACCATGGGCAGGCCATAGCCCACCAAGCCGCTGAAAGCGGCTTGGTCTCGCGCCACGACGAAGCCGAAGAGGCCATACAGGATGAGCGCTACCGGCACGAGCAGCGCCGCGAGCCGCGGTCGGCTCACGATGATGATCAGTGCCACGATCGGCACCACGATCCACCAGGTACTGCTGCGGCCGAATAGCAGATACCCCGTGTTCGCGACCATGGCGCTCAGCACGAGCAGTGCCGTGCACCAGGCAAGCTCCCGAAGGCGCCCCCGCCGGCCCTTCGCGTTCCCGGTATCCCTGGTCATGGCCCGGATCACCGCTGCGATCGCCCCGGCCGCGAACACCAGCAAAACAAGATCGCGCAGCCCGACGCTCATGTTCGCCGGTCCATGGCCGTCACCCCTTCCGGCAGCCGCCAGCCGGCCTGCCAGATCTAACGCTGCCGCATCCAGCCGGTCGACGCGATGGGTCAGCGCCTACTTCCGCAGGTGGGCATAGGCCTACCCGCGAGGCGCGGCCCAGGGCTACAGTAAGGCGGCGCGCTCCCCGGAACGCCAGACCCCCGCGATGAGCGGGACGCCCGGCCGGTAGGCGAGGTAGGCATGTGACGGCGCGTCGAGCATGATCAGGTCGGCCCGCGCGCCAGCGCCCAGATGCCCGACGTCAGTGCGGCGCAGCGCGTGCGCGCCCCCCGCTGTCGCGGCCCAGACCGCCTCGGCCGTCGTCATCCGCATCTCGCGGACGGCAAGCGCGACGCACAGCGGCATGCTCGAGGTAAAGCACGAGCCCGGGTTGCAGTCCGTCGCGATCGCCACTGTGACGCCGGCGGCGAGCAGCTGCCGGGCATCGGGGTACGGCGACCGGGTCGAGAACTCGACCCCGGGCAGCAACGTTGCGACCGTCCCGCCCGACGATGCCAGCGCGTCCACGTCAGCATCAGACAGGAACGTGCAGTGGTCGGCCGATGCCGCCCCTGCCTCGACAGCGACCTGCACTCCGGGCCCTGGGCCAAGCTGGTTAGCATGCACCCGTGCCTGCAGCCCGGCCGCCTCGCCCGCGGCCAGCACTGTGCGCGCCTCATCGGCGCCGAACGCGCCGCGCTCGCAGAACACATCGACCCACTTCGCGTACGGCGCGCACTGGGCGAGCATGTCCCCGCAGACGAGATCGAGGTAAGCCGCCTCGTTCCCGGCAAAATCAGGCGGGACCACGTGCGCGCCCAGGTAAGTCACCTCGGGAGTAGCCTCGCGGGCGATCGCGACCGAGCGCTCCTCGTCGGCCACGGTCAGCCCGTACCCGGATTTGCACTCGAAGGTCGTCGTCCCCTGTCCCAGCAGCTCGGCCGCCAGCCGCGCCAGGTTCGCCCGGAGCTGCTCATCACTGGCCGCCCTGGTTGCTGCGACCGTGCTGGCGATCCCGCCGGCGCTGTAGGGCAGCCCGGCCATGCGGGCTGCGAATTCAGCGCCGCGTTCCCCGGCGAAGACCAGGTGGGCGTGCGAGTCGACGAACCCGGGCAGCACCGCCCGCCCCCCGGCGTCAACGACCTCGTCGGCCTCGGGTGCCGCCGCAGCCGGGCCGGTCCATGCCACCAGCCCGGCGTCCAGCACGATCGCTGCATTCGCGATCGCAGCGAACGGGCCTGGCGATGCGACGCTGACCGCATCCAGCGGTGCGTTGGTGACGAGCTCGCCGATGTTCGTGATCAGGACGCTCACCAGCGCATCGTGCCACAGCGAGCGGTGAGCGAGCCCACCGGTCTTAGCGCAGGACGGCCCCGATTGCGGCGGCCAGCGCGGCCGGAACGTCCGGGACGAGCGTGTGCCGGCCGTCGGCCACAACGTCCCGGCCGCCGACGACGAGGTGCCGGATGTCAGCCGACGTGGCGCAGAAGATGACGGATTCGAGAGCAGTTGCTGTCACCGCGCCCGCAGTCCGCGGCGACTCAAGCCCGACCGTGCAGAAATCAGCCAGGCCGCCGGGCACCAGGTCACCCGCCTCTGGCCAGGCGAGGCTGGCGTGCCCGGTCGAGGTGGCCGCTGACGCTAGTTCCGCGGCGGTGAAGTGGCCGCGTTCCTGGCTCGCGAGCCGCTCCCCCAGCTCGACGCGGCGCGCTTCCTCCAGCAGGTCGATCACGGCGTGGCTATCGCTGCCCAGCGTCAGCGGGCTGCCAGCGTCGGCCAGGTCCCGGGCCGGGCCGATCCCGTCGGCAAGGTCAGCCTCGGTTGTCGGGCAGAAGCAGGCGAACACTCCGCCGCCGCCCAGCAGGTCGATGTCGGTGGCAGTGAGATGGGTCGCGTGCACGGCAGTGCTGCGGGCGCTGAGCGCGCCAGCACCGGACAGGACCTCAGCCGGGGTCGCGCGGTACGCGGCCAGGCAGGCCCGGTTCTCCGCGACCTGCTCGGAGAGGTGCGCGTGCAGTGGCGCGCCATAGCGGTGTGACCAGGCGACGACGTCGTGCATCTGCGGCTGCGGGACCGCGCGGACCGAGTGGATGGCGGCGCCGGCCCGCGCATGCGGGGCGAGGTTGCCGGTGGCATCCGGCCCGAGCGCATCTGTCCGCTCGGCCCAGGCCGCGCCGTCGGCGTCCCCGAAGCGCAGCTGCGGCCCCTCAAGCGGCTGCTGCCGGCCATCAGCCGACAGCCCGCCGGACAGGTAGCACGCGTCAAGGAGGGTGATCCGGATACCAGCCCGCCGGGCCGCTTCGATCAGCACGCGCCCCATCGCATTGGGGTCGGTGTAGGGCGTTCCGCTGGCGCCGTGATGCAGGTAGTGGAACTCGCCCACACAGCTGACTCCGGCGAGGGCCATCTCCGCGTAGACGGCCGTGGCGAGCGCCAGGTAGCTGTCCGGATCTAGCCGGTCAGCCACCTCGTACATGCGCTCGCGCCAGGTCCAGAAGGTTCCGCGAGTCGCCTGCGTCACTCCCCGCAGCGCGCGGTGGAAGGCGTGCGAGTGCGCATTGGCCAGCCCGGGCATGGTCAGGCCGGCCAGCCGCGTCGCGACAGGCGGGGGCTGGAGTACGTCCGGCGTCACGGCGGTCAGGCGATCACCTGACGCCTCGATCAGGACGTGCTGACGGAGCCCGAACGCCGGCGACCAGGCCAGGTCGGCCAGCCAGGCGCGGTCCGGCCGGCTGGCCTCTGGCGGTCCTGCCACTGGCGGCCCAGTGACCGGCGGCCCAGTCACCGGCGGCCCTCTGTCGCTGCCAGCACGGTCATTGTCCCGCCAGGTCCGCGAGGACGGCTGTCAGGGCTGCCACCCCGGCTTCGCAATCGGCCACCTCAGCGCGCTCGGCGGGCGAGTGCGAGACTCCGGTCCGGTTCCGGACGAACAGCATCGCCGTCGGGATCCTGGCTGCCAGCACCCCCGCGTCATGCCCTGCTCCAGTCGGCAGCACTGGTGCCGTGAACCCTGCCTCGCCGAGAACGCCCACCAGCCGGTCCCGCAGGCCCTTGTCAAAGGTGACCTGGGAGCTCAGCGATTCCTGCCGCCTGCGGACAGCCACGCCGTGCTGCCCGGAAGCCTCCTGCGCCGCGGCCCAGACATCGGAGACCAGCTGCTCGAGTGTCGGGTTGTCCGGTGCCCGCGCGTCCAGCCAGGCATGCACCGCGGAGCTGATCGCATTTGCGGCGCCGGGCTCGGCGGCTACCTTGCCGAAGGTCGCAAGCCCGCCACTGCTCTGCGCGGCGGCCCGCGCGGCCAGCACAGTCGCGGCGTACGGGAGCATCGGATCCCGACGGTCGGCCAGCCGGGTCGTGCCCGCGTGATCGGCGCGGCCGGCGAAGTCGAAGCGCCAGCGGCCGTGCGGCCAGATTCCGTCCGCGACGCCGATGGCGGCGCCGAGGCCGGCCAGCGCGCTGCCTTGCTCGATGTGCAGCTCGACATAGGCGCCGATCCCGGCGAGCAGCTCATCATCGGGCCCGATCGCGCTGGCGTCGCGGCCGGCCGCGACCATGGCCCCGGCAAGCGTCACCCCGGCCCCGTCGCGCAGCTCACGCGCAGCCGCTGGCGCAATTGCTCCGGCCAGCAGCCTGCTGCCAAGGCAGGCCACCCCGAACCTGGCACCCTCCTCCTCGGTGAAGGCCACCACGCCGATGGGCCGCGCCGGCCGGAACCCTGCGCCGCGCAGCTGACTGATCGCGGCAAACGCCGATACCACCCCGAGCGGCCCGTCGTAAGCACCGCCGTCCGGCACGGAGTCAAGGTGACTGCCCGTGACGATCGCCGGAGCGGCGCCCGGCCGCCCCCACCAGGCCCACAAATTGCCGTTGCGGTCGTAGTCGGTGCGCAGTCCGAGCTCGGTGGCGGTCCGGGCAAACCAGGCCCGGCACGCGGCGTCGGAGTCGCTCCAGGAGTAGCGGCGGTAGCCGCCGGTCAGCTCATCGCGCCCGACCGGCAGCAACTCGGCCCACAACTTAGCGAACGTCATCTGCGGTCTCCTGGAGTGCCACGCAGCGCCATCGGACCGAGCCTTGCACTATTTCTGCATCGGGACGCGGACGCCGCGCTCGGCGGCCACTTCGGTCGCCCGGTCGTAGCCGGCGTCGGCATGCCTGATCACGCCCATACCCGGATCGTTGGTCAGCACCCGCTCCAGTTTCTGACTGGCCAGCTCGGTGCCATCCGCGACGCAGACCTGGCCGGCGTGGATCGACCTGCCGATACCAACCCCTCCGCCATGATGGATGCTCACCCAGGACGCACCCGACGAGGTGTTGACCAGCGCGTTCAGCAGCGGCCAGTCTGCGATCGCGTCGCTGCCGTCAGCCATGGCCTCGGTCTCCCGGTACGGCGACGCGACCGAGCCGCAGTCCAGGTGATCGCGGCCGAGCACGATCGGCGCCTGCACCTCGCCCCGCCGGACCAGCTCGTTGAATCGGAGCCCCGCCAGGTGCCGCTCGCCGTAGCCGAGCCAGCAGATCCGCGCTGGCAGGCCCTGGAACTGCACCTTCTCCCGTGCCATCCGGATCCACCTGGCGAGGCCCTGATTATCGGGGAACAGCCCGAGAATCGCCGCGTCGGTGGCGGCGATGTCGGCCGGATCCCCGGACAGGGCGGCCCACCGGAACGGGCCCTTGCCCTCGCAGAACAACGGCCTGATGTAGGCGGGCACGAAACCGGGGAAGGCGAACGCCCGGTCGTATCCGGCCAGTTGCGCCTCGCCCCGGATGGAGTTGCCGTAGTCAAATACCTCGGCGCCAGCGTCCTGGAAGCCCACCATCGCCGCTACGTGCTCAGCCATCGACTCCCTGGCCCTGGCGGTGAATCCCGCCGGGTCCTCGGCCCGCAGCGCGGCCATGTCCTCGAACCTGACGCCCCTGGGCAGGTAGGTCAGCGGGTCGTGAGCCGAGGTCTGGTCCGTCACCACGTTGATCGGCGCGCCTATCCGCAGCAGCTGCGGGACCAGCTCGGCAGCGTTGCCGAGCAGCCCGATCGACAGTGCCTCGCCGGCCGATGCGGCGGCCACGGCCCGGCGCACCGCGTCATCAGTGCCGGCGGCTTCGACGTCGAGGTAGCCGTGCTCGATCCGGCGGGCGATACGCGACGGGTCACAGTCAATGCACAGCGCCACGCCGCCGTTCATGGTGACGGCGAGCGGCTGGGCGCCGCCCATGCCGCCAAGCCCGGCCGTCAGCGTGATCGTCCCGGCAAGCGACCCGCCGAACCGCTTAGCGGCGACCGCGGCGAATGTTTCGTACGTGCCCTGCAGGATGCCCTGCGTGCCGATGTAGATCCATGAGCCCGCGGTCATCTGGCCGAACATCGTGAGCCCCTCGGCCTCCAGGCGCCGGAACTCCTCCCAGGTCGCCCACTGGGGCACGAGGTTGGAGTTAGCGATGAGAACCCGCGGCGCCCACTCGTGGGTCCGGAAGATCCCCACCGGCTTGCCCGACTGGACGAGCAGCGTCTCGTCCGCCTCCAGATCGCGCAGCGAGGCGACGATGCCGTCGAACGCGTCCCAGCTGCGGGCCGCCCGGCCCGAGCCGCCGTAGACGATGAGCTGGTCAGGATGCTCGGCGACCTCGGGATCCAGGTTGTTCATCAGCATCCGCATGGCCGCTTCCTGCGGCCAGCCCTTGCAGGTCAGGCTGGTGCCGCGGGGCGCGCGGACGGGTCTTGCGCCGGATACCTGGGGCACTGCGGTCATGACGAGATCCTCCTCTGGCTGGCAGCATCATCTAACCGCAGCCGCCACGCCCCGTGCTGGCCAGGTGGCCAGCGCTGGCCAGGTGGCAGTGCTGGCCGGGTGGCAGTGCTGGCCAGCTGGCAGGGCCCCGGCTCTTCCTACTCATCCAGCGCCCAGCGCGCGACGGCGTCTTCGTCGATCGACGCGCCCAGGCCAGGCCGCCAACGCCTGCGGCGACATGCAGGTTGGCGAGCAGCCCCAGGCCATTAGTCCAGGTGTGCGGCGTGAACCACCGGCCACGCTGGAGCGAGATCTCGGCCACTGTCCGGGCGCGCAGCATGCCGACCGCAACGACGACATCGGGCTGGATCACGTCGAGAGCGCCGGCGTCGATCGCATCGAGTAGCTCAGGAACGCTGCGGGCCATCTCGCCGCCCGCCGCGCGGATGCCGCACTGCTCGCGCAGCAAGCGCATCCCGGCCGGGTCAGCCGCCGGCAGCGGCTCCTCCAGCCAGGTAACGCCCAGTTCGGCCAGCTCGGCTGCCACGGGGCGCACCGCGGCTACGTCGAGGGCCGGGAAGATGTCGCCAGCCATCCGCCACCACTGATTGAGGTCGACCATGATGCGCAGATCATCGCCCGCTGCCTGCCGGGCCGCACGGACCGCCGCCAGGCCGCATCCTCGCGGCTGATCCGGATCTTTACCGCCCGGAATCCGGCCTCCCTGGCGGCCACGTCCGCGCGCGCTGCCGCGCTCCGCAGCTCGCCGAACGAGGCATAGGCGGGCAGCCGGTCGCACGCACCACCGAAGAGAGTGGCCACCGGCTGGCCGCACGCCTTGCCGATGGATCGCTGCGGATTCGCCGCGCCACTGGCCAATGGCAGTGCGTAACCGCGCCGAGATCGCTACGTTTGACTGTCATGGCGGCGACACTACGCGGCTTTTACATTGCGGCTTCGCGGCCTAGCTCTTAAGCTTCCTGAATCCGCTTTTTCCGGTGGTTTGACTGACCTTGGCGCCAGGGGGATCCGTTGGCGAGATATCTCCTGAAGCGCCTGGGCCTTGCAGTCATCACGCTGTTCCTGCTCAGCGTCCTCATCTTCGTCGTCGGCCAGGTGCTGCCCGGAAATCCGGCAAGATCCATCCTCGGCCCGCTCGCCGCGGAGAGCGCGGTCCGCACACTTGATCATCAACTGGGCGTCGACCGGCCGCTGCTCACTCAGTACTGGAGCTGGATCACCGGCATGCTGCACGGCAACATGGGCGAGTCATACCAGTACCAGTCAGCGGTGGAGCCACTGCTGCGGGCAGCGCTCGCGAACTCGGCCAAGCTGGCCGCACTCGCGCTCATCGTGATCATTCCGCTCGGCATCCTGGGCGGAGTCGTCGCCGCACTCAACGCCGGCCGGCCGGTGGACCGGATCATCTCGCTAACTGGCCTGTCGGCCGCCACCGTGCCCGAGTTTGTCTCCGGCATCGTCGTCATCGTCATCTTCAGCGTCGGGCTGAAGCTCCTGCCCTCCACCGCTCAGGCGCCCGCCGGCTCGTCGTTCTTCACCCAGCTGCGCTATCTGATCCTGCCTGCGATCCCGCTGGTGTTCGTGCTGTTCGGTTACATCGCCAGGATGGCGAGGGCCGGCACCATCGAGGCGCTCGAGTCTGACTATGTGCGCACCGCGACCCTGAAGGGCCTCCGCCGCCAGACGGTGATCTGGCGGCACGTGCTGCGGAACTCCCTGCTGCCCACCATCACCGTCATCGCTACCCAGACCGGCTACCTCATCGGTGGCCTGGTGATAGTGGAGACGCTCTTCAATTACCAGGGCATCGGGAACCTGATCTACCAGGCGGCGACGTCGAAGGATTTCCCGATGCTGGAAGCCGGCGTCCTCACCATCGGCGTCGTCTACATGGTGGCCACGCTCATCGCCGATGTCCTGACGACACTGCTGAATCCCCGGCTGCGGACGGGAGCGATCAGATGACCGAGATCATCGCGATGCCGGCTGGCGCCGTGACCAGTGAAGCCGAGAAACGCGGGCTGCCGGTCTGGCGGCTGCTGCTCAGCCGCAGGCGTTCGATGTCGGCGCGGCGATGCTGCTGTTCTGGGTCATCTGCGCGCTCTTCGGGACAGCGATCGCGCCGCATAATCCGCTGGCGCAGCAACTGCTGGGTACCAACAAGCCGCCGTCGGCCGCGCACTGGTTCGGTACCGATTCGCTCGGCCGTGACGTGCTCTCCAGGGTCATCGTGGGTGCCCGTACCATCCTCATCATCGCGCCGCTGGCCACGCTGCTGGGCACAGTGCTCGGCACGGCACTCGGACTCGCCCTCGGCTATCTCCGCGGCATCGTGGACACGCTGGCCAGCCGGGCTGTTGAGACATTGCTCGCGCTGCCGGCCATCATCATCATCGTCCTGTTCTCAGTGGCGCTCGGCGTATCAACGCTCAGCCAGATCCTCATCATCGGCTTCATCTTCACGCCCCTCATCGCTCGTACCGTCAGGTCAGCCGTGCAGGTTGAGGGACAGCTCGACTACGTGCCGGCGGCCCGCCTGCTGGGCGAGCGGTCAGGTCGGATGATGTTCGTCGAGATACTGCCGAATGTCATGCCGACCGTGCTGGTCGAGTTCACCGTCCGGCTTGGCTATGCGATCTTCGCCGTGGCCACGCTGGCCTTCCTCGGGTTCGGCGTGCAGCTATCGACGCCTAACTGGGGCACCGACATCAAGGCGGGCTACGTGCTGCTCGGCGCCGGATACTGGTGGGAAACGCTGTTTCCGGCGCTTGCCATTGCCTCGCTGATCATCGCGATCAGCCTCGTCGCCGACTCGATCGAGCAGGTGCTTGCCGGATGACCGAGACAGCGCCCAGTCCCGCACCAGGACCGGCGACGGCACCTCCCGACGCCGTGCTGGTCGAGCACGTCGATGTCAGCTACCGGGTGCGCGGCCAGGACCGGCGTGCGCTGCGGGACGTGTCGTTCAAGATCGGCCGTAACGAGTCCTACGGCCTGGTCGGCGAATCCGGCTCTGGCAAGTCGACAGTCGCGCTGGCGCTGACCAGGTACCTGCCGCGCAACGGCAGGGTCAGTGCCGGCTCGATCCGGATCGCCGGGCGCGATCCGCTGGCCATGAACGCGACGGAACTTCGGGAGCTGCGGGCACATGCCGTGTCCATGGTCTACCAGGAGCCGGGCAAGGCGCTCAACCCGGCGATCCGGGTGGGCAAGCAGGTCGCCGAGGTGTATGAGGTGGCCGGGCTGAGCCGGGCCGAAGCGCTGGAACGGTCTGAGGCGATGCTCGGCAAGGTGCAGATCTCAGATCCGCACCGGGTGATGCAGCGTTACCCGCACGAATTGTCTGGTGGCATGGCTCAGCGGGTCGTCATCGCGATGGCCATCGCCGCCGAGCCGTCGCTGCTGATCCTGGACGAGCCCACGACGGCGCTCGACGCAACAGTCGAAGCCGAGGTCCTTGACCTCATCGCCGGCCTCCGCGCGGAGCTTGACACCTCACTGCTGTTCATCAGCCACAACCTGGCCGTCATCGCCAAGATGTGCGACCGGGTCGGCGTTCTCTACGCCGGCGAGCTGATCGAGGAGGGTCCGGCCCGGCAGGTCTTCGACGAGCCGCGCCATCCGTATACCGTCGGCCTGCTGCGCTGCATACCGCGACAGGGCCAGCGCAAGGATCATGGCCGGCTGGACGCCATCCCGGGCTTCCTCCCGTCGCCGGGCCACTCGCAGCCCGGATGCATCTTCGCTCCGCGCTGCCCGATAGTGGAGCAGGCCTGCCGGGAGACGGCTCCGCCAGCGTTCGACGTCGGCCCCGACCGCAGTTCCAGGTGCTATCTGCATGATTCACTTGCAGCCCTGCCCAGGAACACTCCGGCCGACGTGCAGCTGCCAGCCCCGCCGCACGATGCAGGCCCGATCGTGACGATGCGGAACCTGTCCAAGACGTTCTCCTCCCGCGGCGAGGCGGCCCGTGCCCTCGTCGGGGTGAACCTGGACATCGAGCGCGGCGAGACGCTCGGCCTCGTGGGTGAGTCCGGCAGCGGGAAGACCACGCTCGCACGCGCACTGCTCGGACTTACCCCGCCCGACGCCGGCGGGACGATCGAACTGGACGGCAAGCCGCTGGTCGCCGACCTCAGGAAGCGGTCCGGCGCACAGCTGAAGGCCCTGCAGATCGTCTTCCAGAACCCTGACTCGGCGCTGAACCGCAGGCACACGGTGCGCAGGCTGATCGCCAGGCCGCTAGTCAAGCTGGCGGGACTGTCCGGTCAGGCACTCGACGAGAGGCTGGCTGACCTGGTCCGGTCCGTCCGGATGGAGCCCAGGCACCTGCCGCTGCGGCCACGGCAGCTCTCCGGAGGCCTGAAGCAGCGAGTTGCCATCGCCCGCGCGTTCGGCGGCGGCCCGCGCGTGGTGGTACTCGACGAGCCGACGTCAGCCCTGGACGTCTCGGTGCAGGCGGCAATACTCAACCTGCTCGCCGACTTGCAGGCGAAGGAGCAGGTGACCTACCTGTTCATCTCGCATGACCTGGCCCTGGTGCGCTACCTGTCGGACCGGATCGCGGTGCTGTACCTCGGTCGGGTCATGGAGCTGGGCCCGGCAGAGCGGGTCTTCAGCGGACCGCATCATCCCTACACCGAGGCCCTGCTGTCCGCGGTGCCCAGCCTGGATGGCCAGCGCCACGAGCGGATCAAGCTGTCCGGGGAGATCCCGTCAGCCACAAGCCCGCCCGCCGGCTGCGTCTTCCACACTCGGTGCCCGCGGCGGCTGGCCTCGGGCATCTGCGAAGTGGCCGAGCCGCCGCTCACCGAGGTCGAGCCCGGACATTTGATGAGCTGTCATATCCCTATCGATCAGCTAACAAACCTGCAAAGCAAAGCGCGAATGCCGTGACACCAGCGCGCAAATGTGCATAGCTTTGCTTTTCACCGGCGTCGGACTGCGACCACGCGGGTCCGGTGAAGGCTCCGAGGAGGACCTGTGAGTGCACCAAAAGTCCGGCTTGACCAGCTGCGTGCAGGACAATCAGAAATCGGCAATCACGTCATTGACGAGTTCGTGGCGGGCCGGCTCAATCGCCGTGATTTCCTCCGCCGCGGCGCCCTGGTGGGGATCTCCGCGCCAGTGCTGGGAGGGATTCTGGCCGCCTGCGGCTCGTCCAGCCCTTCGCCCTCATCATCGTCGGGCTCGGGGACTGGCGCTAGCAGCGCCACGATCAAGGTCGGCATCTCTACGCCCGCCGCGGCGATCAATCCGCTCACCATTTCCGACCAGGGCGGCCTGGACATGCTCGGGCAGACCGGCGAGTACCTGTGCCTGTCCGATCAGACGCTGACCCTGCGGCCGGTCCTGGCCACCAACTGGACGCCCAACGCCACTGCGGACGTCTGGACCTTCAAGATCCGCCAGGGCGTGAAGTTCCACGATGGCACGCCGCTGACCGCTGACGACGTCGTCTACACCTACAAGCTGCAGACCAATCCGGCAGGCAAGGCCTCGGCTCTGTCCAATTTCGGCGGCGTCCTGCAGCCATCGGGCGTGGTAAAGGTCGACGACTTCACAGTCGAGTTCCACCTCGAGGCCCCGAACGGCAACTTCCCGTACCTGACCTCGTCCGACAACTACACGATGATCATCCTGCCGAACAAGTACAACCCGGCCAACTGGCAGAGCTCGTTCATCGGCACCGGACCCTTCAAGCTGAAGAGCTACACCGAGAAGGTGGGCGCCTCCTTCGTCCGTAACGAGGATTACTGGGGCCCGAAGGCCATACCGGCCGCCACCGAGTTCACCTTCTACGAAACCGAGCCGCCCTCCATCCTGGCGCTGACCAGCGGCCAGATCGACGTGCTCGGGCAGTTCTCGGTGACCAACGGCCCGCAGCTGCTGACCGGCGGCTATAACGTGATCAAGCTCAAGTCCAGCGCGCATCGCGAGCTGTCCATGCGCTGCGACCAGGCGCCCTTCACCGATGCCAGGGTCCGCCAGGCGCTTGCGCTGAGCCTGGACCGGCCCGCAATCGTCCAGGCGCTTTTCAAGGGCGCCTCTGATATCGGCAATGACAGCCCGTTCGCTCCGGTGTACCCGTCAACCGACACCAGCGTCCCGCAGCGCGCCCTGGACCTTGCGAAGGCAAAGTCTCTGCTGTCAGCTGCCGGTCATCCGAACGGGTTCTCCTGCACGCTGACCACCGAGAACGTCTTCGAGATCCCGCAGTTCGCGCAGATCGTGCAGCAGTCCGTCAAGGCCATCGGCGTGAACATGAAGCTCAATGTCGAGGAGCAGCCCAAGTACTACGGCAACTACCTGTTCGGCACGTCGGACTGGCTGGATGCGACCATCAGCCTGGTCGACTACGGGCATCGCAGCGTGCCGAACGTGTTCCTGACCGCGCCGCTGCAGACGACGAGCGCCAAGAAAGGCACCGGCTCCTGGAACGCCGCGCACTTCAACAGCTCGCAGTACGACAAGCTCTCGAATGAATACATCGCGACGTCTTCTCTTGACCTGTCTAGCCAGCGGGCGATCGCCGGGAAGATCGAGCAGCTGCTGCTCGATGAGACCCCCATCATCTACGCGTACTTCTACAACTACCTGTCCGCGTCGGCGAAGAACGTGACCGGCGCCTACCCGACCGCGATCGGCCATATCTTCGTCAACAACTGCAAGAAGAGCAGCTGACAAGTCGCGAATCTGACAGCAGGCCACAGGCCGCCGGCAACGTTCCCGGCGGCCTGTGGCTGCGGTTCCTGTCCGGCCCGGACATCGCCGGACTCGGGCTTACCGGCGCGGAGATCATCGACGCGGTCGAGGAAGCGGTCCGGGCCCACGGCGAGGGCCGCGCGATCGTCGAGCCGCGAGTGCACCTGGTCCCGAGCGAAGCCGGCCACTTCAACGTCCTGCGCGGGCACCTGGCCGGCCTAAGCTCGCCCGGGATCAGCGGGATCAAGGTCGTCGGCGATTTCGTCGACAACTACACCGCGGGCCTGCCGAGCGAGCTCGGCTTGCTCACCCTCCTCGACCCCGCGACCGGGATCCCGGTTGCGATCATGGACGCCACTCTGATCACTGCGTGCCGGACTGGCGCCATGACGGCCGTCGGAGCCAAGTACCTCGCGAGGAAGGACGCCAGGATCCTCGGCCACGTGGGCGCGCGCGGCACGGCGCTGTGGAACGTGCTATTGCTCAACCTGGTGCTAGACCTGGCTGAGATCCGCGTAACCAGCCGCCGGCCAGAGTCGCGGGAAGCATTCGGCCGGCAGCTCGCGGCGGCCATTGCCACGCCGGTCCGGGTGATGGCGACGCCCGAGGAGACCTTCGACGGCGCCGACATCCTCGTCGAAGCCTCCAGGCTCACGACCCCGGAGCCGCTCCTGCGCACGAGCGCGGTGCGATCCGGCGCGTTCGTCGTGCCGTACGGCACCATCAGCGCGGTCGAGCTCGACCTGCTCGACGTCATGGACAAGGTGGTCGTCGACGACTGGCGGGAGGCACAGGCGGGCCGCTTCGGCGCGCTGCGCCCGCATGTCGACTCCGGGCGACTGTCCGCGCAGTCCCTGCATGCCGAGCTCGGGCAGATCGTGACCGGCCAGCGGCCAGGGCGGGAACGACCGGAAGAGCGGATCCTGCTCTGGCATCGCGGGCTAGCCATCCTCGACATCGCAGTCGGGCAGCTGATCCTGCGAAAGGCGGAGCAGGCCGACGCTGGCACCATGCTCAGGTACCGGTGAGCGGCGGCTGGCGGCCGTGATGGCTGCCACCAAGGTGATCGAGGCAGCCGCCGACCTGAACGCCGCAGTCATCCGTGCGGTCAGCGCCGGACTGCAGGTCCGGATCGGGACCGGTCTGGCCAGCCGGCTGCAGGCACAATGCGAGCTCGGCCGGGCGGCCCTGCGTGGCGGCGTCGAGGCCTACGGAGTCACCAGCGGCATGGGAGCACTCAGCACGGTGCGGCTCTCGCCGGCCGAGGAGCGCGCACACCAGCGGAACCTTTTGCTCGGCCGCGCCACGGGCGGTCCGCCGTGGCTGGCTGAGGCCGACGTCAGGGCAATCATCGCGGTGCGCCTGCGCACATTCCTGTCCGGCGATGCGGCAGTGTCGGCCGCCTTGTGCGAGCGGCTGACTGACGTACTCGCGGCCGGGTTGACCCCGGCAGTGCCGCAAGGCGGTGCGGGCTGCGCGGGCGAGATCATCCAGCTCGCCCACTGCTTCGGTCCGCTGATCGGCATCGGGGACGTGCTCGGGCCGCCAGGCTTGGGCGGCCAGCCAGCGGGCCTCAGGCCGGCGGCTGCGGCACTGACGGAGCACGGTCTGACCGCCTACGAGCTGGGGCCCAAGGAAGGGATCGCACTGCTGGCCGGAGTGCCGGGAGCGACGGCGCTCAGCATTCTGGCGGCAGCTGAGGCCGCCTCCGTCGCGACGATGATGACCGCCGCCGCTGGCCTCTCCATCGCGGCCATCCAGGCGCCCGCCGATCCCTATCTCCCCGGCTGTGCGCGCGGCGACGACGTACTCGGCGACGTCCTGAGCCAGATCCGTGCGCTCATCGAGCCTGCCGGGCCGAGGCGGATGCTGCAGGCCCCGGTGTCGTTCCGGGTAACCGGCCCGGTGCTGGCCCAGATCGAACGAGCAGCCCGCGCGCTAGCAGCTGCGACCGAGCGCGCGCTGGACGGGGTTACTGACTCGCCAGCGTTCCTCGACGGCCGGTTCGTGTCTACTGCCGGGTTCCACGGCATCGACCTGGCGGCGCAGTGCGACCACCTCACGCTCGCGATGACGCACTCGGCCGAGGTCGCCGCGGCGCGGATCCACCGGCTGCTGGACGGCCGGGTCACCGGGCTGCCCGCACAGCTGGCCGATCGGCCCGGTCCGCAGGCGGGCCTGGTGGCCGTGCACAAGCGCGCCGTCGGCGAGGTACACGCGATGCGGCGGCTGGCACTGCCGACCTCGGTCGGGCTGACGGAGACCTCGGGCGGCCAGGAGGACGTTCAGTCCTTCGCCTGGGACGCGGCAGTCAACGTGCGGGCGGCGCTGGGCCACGCGAGGGCAGTAGCCGCCGCCGAGGCTCTCACTGCATTCCGGGCCGCATCACTGTCTCAACGGCTGCTGCCACCCGGCGCCGAGGCGGTGCTCGACAGGCTGTCCCGGATCATCAGGCCGATCGACGGCGACCGCCAGTTCGGCGCTGATATCCAGTTGCTCCTGGATGGGTCATGGAGCGGCCAGCCGGATGGATAATGATTGCGAATCGTGAGGAGGTCGAATGTCTGTCACCGCACTAGGCCAGGATGCAGCAGGCGGAGATTACCTGGACGAAGCGGGCTCTGGCCTCAAGCCGGGCTGGGGCGTCAGCCCAGAACGCCAGCGGGCTATCGGAGCTGCGCTCCGGAATCTCGTGCCGGCCAGCGGCCGTCTGTCCCCGACTCAGCTCCGCTCGGTCACGACGCAGCTCGCCGCCCGCCGCGAGCTGTGGGCCGACCTCGTCGTGCACGATCCGGACGTCCGCTGGTACCTGCCGCTGCACAGGTCCAATTCCTGCGACGTCTGGCTGCTGGCCTGGGAGCGGGGCCAGGACACCGACTGGCATGACCACGGCGGTTCGTCGGGATCCTTCGCGGTCGCCGAGGGCCGCCTGCTGGAGCAGTACCGGGTGCCGAGCGGTCGCCGGCTCAGCAGCAGGCGACTGGATGCGGGTCAGGCAGTGGTGTTCGGCCCGGGCCATGTTCATGATGTCGCGCACGGTAGTGCAGGCTCAGCGATCAGCATCCATGCTTATTCGCCGCCGCTCGTCGCAATGACGTACTACACCTCTACCGACTACGGGCTGATCGCCAGGGAGACAGTCCCGATCGACGGGCCAGAGGGCGGCCGGGGCCGGGGCGGCGCGGACACCGCGCTGGCCAGGGCGACGGCGTCGGCGGCCAGGCTGACCTCTGACGCGCTCCCGGCTGGCGCTCCTGGCATCGACGAGCTGCTCACCGAAGCACGCAGCGGCGTGCAGCGACTGCGGCCCGAGGCAGCTTTCGCTGCCCTGACCGACGGCGCGATCCTTGTCGACATCCGCCCGCTTGAGCAGCGGATCGTCGAAGGCGAGGTGCCCGGCGCGATCATCATCGGCCGCAACGTGCTCGAGTGGCGGCTCGACCCGCGCAGCGAAGCCAGGATTCCGGCCCTGGCGCGGTCGGACCAGCAGATCATCGTGATGTGCTCGGAGGGCTACGCCTCAACCCTCGCTGCCGCATCGCTGCGGCGCATCGGACTGGCGGAGTCGACGGACCTGGACGGCGGGTTCCAGGCGTGGCGAGCTGCCGGACTGCCGACCCGGCCAGCCCAGGCGTGGGCTGACAAGCCGCTCGGCTGACCACTGGCTAGGCTGTTTGTAGTGCCGCTCAGGCGCAACCGGAATGGCGCCCCGCTGGCGGCCGTCATAAGACTGGCAACCCATGACACCCGCGAGTAATCCAGGGCATGAGCCGAACGTCGCCGCGCGGCCGGACCCCGCCGCGCGGCCGGACACCGCCGGCCCGGCCCCGGGCATGAGCGCCCAGGACATCAGTCACCAGCATCGGGACGTATCGGGCGGCTGGCTGCGCCCGGCGGTATTCGGCGCGATGGACGGCCTGGTCACGAACGTCTCGCTGATCGCCGGCGTCGGCGGCGCGAGGGTGTCCCCGCACACCATCATCCTGATTGGTCTCGCCGGGCTCTCGGCCGGCGCCTTCTCGATGGCGACCGGCGAATACGTCTCGGTGTCCTCGCAGAACGAGCTCGTCGCCGCCGAGGTGGAGAAGGAGCGGATTGAGCTCGAGACCAACCCGGCGGACGAGCAGGCCGAGCTGGCCGCCATGTATAAGATGCGCGGCGTCGACGAGCATCTGGCCGACGAGGTAGCGCGGCAGCTGTCCCGGCAGCCCGAGGAAGTGCTCGCGATCCACGTCCGCGAGGAGCTCGGCGTTGACCACCGCGACCTGCCGTCGCCGTATACAGCCGCCGGCGCATCTCTGGTCACCTTCGCAGTCGGCGCGCTGATCCCCCTGCTGCCCTACCTGCTGGGCTTCTCCTCGCTCCTCGCGGCCGTCATCCTGGCCGCCATCGCGGCGTTCGTCGGCGGGGGCATCGTCGCTCGGGTCACCGCCAGGCCGTTCCTGCGCGGTGCGGTGCGCCAGCTCGTGCTGGCCGGCGTCGCCGCCGGCCTCACCTATTTCATCGGCACGCTCGTCGGCGGCCGGGTCTGACCGCTACCAGGACTCGGTCGCGTACTCCTCACCTGCGCTGCCGCCGGAGGCAAACAGCTGCAGGTCTGCGTCAACCATCATGGCAACGAGCTCCTCGAAGCCGATCTTGGGTTCCCAGCCGAGCTCGTCGCGCGCCTTGGTCGCATCCGCGCACAGCCGGTCTACCTCCGCCGGCCGGATGAAGGCCGCGTCCGTGACGACGTGGTCGCGCCAGTCCAGACCCGCCACGCGGAAAGCGGTGTCCACCAGCGTCTCGACCGAATGCGTGACGCCGGTGCCGATGACGTAGTCGGAAGGCGAGTCCTGCGCCAGCATCAGCTGCATGGCCCGCACGTAGTCGCCGGCGAAACCCCAGTCCCGGCTCGCGCTCAGGTTCCCCAGCCGCAGCTGACGCTCGTACCCGAGCTTGATCTTCGCGACGCCCAGCGAGACCTTCCTGGTGACGAACTCGGCGCCGCGGCGCGGTGACTCGTGGTTGAACATGATTCCCGACACCGCGTACATGCCGTAGGACTCGCGGTAGTTCTGGGTCAGGAAGTGCCCGTACACCTTCGCCACCCCGTACGGACTGCGCGGGTGGAACGAGGTCTCCTCGTTCTGCGGCGTCTGGGTCACCTGGCCGAACATCTCCGACGTCGAGGCCTGGTAGAACCTGATCTGGCCGCGGCCTGGACTGCGCGACGCGCTGATCCCGCTGCAGACCCGGATGGCCTCCAGCACACGCAGCACGCCGAGGCCCGTCACCTCGCCGGTCAGCTCGGCCTGCTGCCAGGACATCGGCACGTAGGAGATCGCGGCGAGGTTGTAGACCTCATCGGGCTGCACCCGCTCCACCGCGGCGATCAGGCTGCCCTGGTCGAGCAGGTCGCCGCGGATCAGCCGCACGTCGCCGAGCGACTGGCGCAGATGACGTACCCGTGGGTTAGCCTGCCCGCGGACCAGCCCCCACACTTCATATCCCATATCGACCAGGTGCTCAGCCAGGTAGGAGCCGTCCTGCCCGGTAATCCCGGTGATGAGCGCGCGTCGAGTCAGCGAAGCCTCCGTATAAAAGCGTCGTCGCGGCAGCTTACAGACACCCGAGGTACGCAGGACAGGCCGGCTTACTCCAGGGGTGTAACGGCACTGAAGTTATTTGCTTGGTAATGTTCGCTGCCTAAGGGGGATCACGCGGGTCGCCCGTAGTGGGCTCGGCAATGGCGGACGAGGAGGCGCGAACCTGCGTGAGCACCGCAGCAGCTGATGAGGCAGTTCCAGCAGGTAACGCCCAGCCGCGCCAGCAGGACACCCAGCCGCGCGGGGTCACAAACCCCGGCGCCGCAGACTCCGTGACCGATCCGGATGGCCCGCTGCGGGTTTGCCTGCTTTCCTACCGGAGCAAGCCGCATTGCGGCGGTCAGGGTATCTACCTGCGGCATGTGTCCCGCGAGCTAGCGGCGCTCGGCCACCATGTCGAGGTCTATTCCGGCCAGCCCTACCCCGAGCTCGAGACCGGCCCGCTGCTGCTTGAGCTGCCGAGCCTCGACCTGTACCGCGACGACGACCCCTTCCGGACGCCGCACCTGCGTGAGTACCGGGACTGGATCGACGTGCTCGAGGTAGCCGGCATGTGGACCGCATACTTCCCCGAGCCGCTGACGTTCAGCCTGCGCGCGCTGCGCGCCCTCCGCAGCCGCGTGAACGACTTCGACGTCGTGCACGACAATCAGGTTGTTGCCTACGGGAACCTCGGCATCCGCAAGCTCGGCCTGCCGGTCGTCACCAGCATCCACCACCCGATCAGCGTGGACCGCCGGATCGAGCTGCAGGCCGCGCGCGGGCTGCGGAAGATCCCGAAGTGGCGCTGGTACTCCTTCGTCGGCATGCAAGGCAGGGTGGCGAGGAGGATCGGCACGGTCATGACCGGATCGGAGTCATCCAAGGCCGACATCCTGCGTGACTTCAAGGTGCCGGCCGACAACGTCAAGGTCATTCCGCTAGGCGTGGATACCCGGCTGTTCCACCCGAGGCCGGGCCCGCGCGTTCCCGGCAAGATAGTCGCCGTCGCCAGCGCCGACTCGCCCGTGAAGGGCGTCGCGACCCTGCTGCGGGCCTTCGCCAAGCTCGCCGTCGAGCGGGACGTATCGCTCACGCTGGTCAGCAAGCTGGTACCCGACGGCCCGACGCAGCGGCTGCTCGGCGAGCTGTCACTTGCCGACAAGGTGGAATTCGTCAGCGGCATCAGCGACCTGGAGCTGGCGGAGCTCGTCGCGAGCGCCGAGATCGCAGTCGTGCCGTCACTGTACGAGGGCTTTTCGCTGCCCGCCGTCGAGCACATGGCCTCCGGCACGCCGCTGGTCGCCAGCCGCACCGGCGCGCTGCCCGAGGTGACCGGGGACGCCGCGATGCTCGTGACTCCGGGCGACGCCGAGGAACTCTGCGCGGCCCTGCGCGCGCTGCACGACTCGCCCGCCGAGCGGGAGCGGCTGTCGCGCGCGGCTCTGGCGCGCGTCGCCGAGCGCTTCGCCTGGCAGGCCGTTGCCAGGGCGACGGTGGCCGAGTACCGCCAGGCGATCGCGGCCAGCCGGGCACTCTCGACCGCGACGGCTGCGCCAGGCGCGCCATGCTGACCGTGGACTTCCGGCGGCTGCCAGTTCAGCCGGGAACGAGGTTGCTCGACCTCGGGTGCGGCGCCGGACGCCACGCCTTCGAGGCAGCGCGCCGCGGGGCCGAAGTCGTCGCGCTCGACGCCGATCACGGCGAACTGCGGCAGGTGTCGGCTGTCGCCGCAGCCATGGCAGAGGCTGGTGAGATCCAGACCCCGGCCGGCATCACGACCGCGACGGGTGATGCGACCAGGATGCCGTTCCCGAACGGGAGCTTCGACATCGTCATCGCGGCCGAGATCCTGGAGCACATCAACGCGGACCAGAACGCGATCAACGAGATCGCAAGGGTGCTGCGGCCCGGCGGCATCGCCGCAGTCACCGTGCCAGCCTGGTTCCCGGAGCGGATCTGCTGGGCGCTGTCCGACGACTACCACAACGTGCCCGGCGGGCACGTGCGCATCTTCACCCGCGCCGAGCTGGAGACCAAGCTGCGGCGAGCCGGCCTGTTCGTCGGCGGCCACCACCGCGCGCATGCGCTGCACTCGCCATACTGGTGGCTGAAATGCGCGGTCGGCGTGCGCAACGACGACCATCCGCTGGCCAGCGCCTACCACAAGCTGCTGGTGTGGGACATCATGCGCAAGCCAGCCGTTACGCAGCGGACCGATCAGGCGCTTAACCCGCTCATCGGCAAGAGCCTGGTCGTCTACGCCGCCAAGCCAGCCGAAGCCGTCACCAGGCCCCGACCGGCCGCCGCGGAGAAGGTGCATGCGGCAGCCTGACCGCCTGGCCGACGTCGCCAGCCCTGTCGTTGCTAACACCGTGCCGGAAGTGCCCGGCATCCTGACCGCTGGCCAGCTCGTCGCGACCGGACACGCGATCGCGGCCGACCAGCAGGCGGACGGCTCGATCGGCTGGCCCGACGGGCACGTCGATGCCTGGAACCATGTCGAGTGCGCGATGGCGCTGAGCGTCTGCGGGCTGCGCCACGAAGCGCGCCGCGCCTACTCGTGGCTCGCCGGTGCCCAGCAGCCGGACGGATCGTGGCCGGTTCAGACCGCATCCGGCGGGGTGGTCGAGGAGTGGACGACCGAGAGCAACCACGCGGCGTACTGCGCTGTCGGCGTCTGGCACGAGCTGCTGGTGACCGGCGACGAGGACTTCGCCGCGGAGATGTGGCCGGTCGTGCGGGCGGCCATCGACTTCGCTATCGGCTTGCAGACGCCGCGCGGCGAGATCATCTGGCGCCGGCACGAAGACGGAACGCCCGATACCTACGCGCTGCTGACCGGCAGCTCCAGCATGTACCAGAGCCTGCGCTGCGCGATCGCGCTGGCAGCGCGGATGGACGAGGCGCAGCCGGACTGGGAACTGGCGGCCGCGCTGCTGGGGCACGCGGTCGCATGCCACGGTGAGGCGTTCGCCGACAAGAGCCGGTTCTCGATGGACTGGTACTACCCGGTGCTCGGCGGCGCCGTGCGGGGCTCGGCGGCAGAGCGGATGCTGAAAGCTGGCTGGGATACGTTCGTGGTCCCCGGCCTTGGCGTGCGCTGCGTCAGCGACGAGCCGTGGGTGACCGGCGCCGAGACCTGCGAGCTGGCTATCGCGCTGGATGCGATCGGCGACTGCGACACGGCACTCGAGCTGTTCGGGCAGATGCAGTTCCTGCGCGCCGACGACGGCAGCTACTGGACCGGCTGGCAGTGCGCCAACGGCAAGCACTACCCGAACGAGCAGAGCACGTGGACGGCGGCGGCCGTCGTGCTCGCCGCGGACGTCCTGGCCGCGGGCTACGGGGATGCCGGGTCCAGCACGGGAGCAGCCAGGATCTTCAGGGACGCGGCCGCCGGCCCCGCGCGTATGGCAGCCGTCCGACGCGGCCGCCTGCGGTTGCACACCCACGGGGGCTCCGCCCCCGTGAACCCCCGAAAAAAGCCCAAACCCGAAACCTAAATCCCAAAACCAGAAACCCAGCCCAACCAAAGACCTGCCCGCCCTTCGGGCGGTCAGATGCCCTCGCTGATCCGCTCCAGGATTCGTAGCGAGCCGGTGACGCTGACCTCCTTGAACGCGCCGGAAGCCAGCGCGCGCAGGTAGACCCGGTACGGCGCCTGCCCGCCGTCGGCCGCGTCAGGGAAGATGTCGTGGAACGCCAGCGCGCCGCCCCGCGTCACCCACGGTGCCCAGCCCTCGTAGTCGGTCACCACGTTGGCCTCGCTATGACCGCCGTCGATGAACAGCATCCCGAGGGGGGTGCGCCAGATCCTGGACACGTCGGCCGACGTGCCGATCACGGCGATCACGTGCTCTTCCAGGCCTGCGTCCTCGATCGTGGCGCGGAAGAACGGCAGCGTGTCCATCCGCCCGGTCCGGGGGTCGACGACCTCCGGATCGTGGTACTCCCAGCCGGCCTGAGTCTCCTCCGAGCCGTGATGATGATCGACCGTGACCACGACCTGTCCGGCCTCGGCGGCCGCGGCGGCCAGGTAGATGGTGGACTTCCCGCAGTAGGTGCCGACCTCGCAGATCGGTCCTGCCGCTGCGTAGCCGGCCGCCGCCTGGTACAGCGCGAGTCCTTCATCCGGCGGCATGAAGCCCTTGGCCGCCTCGGCAGCTAGCCTGAGCTTGTCCTGGATTGGCATGCCGTACAGTCTGCGCTACCGCGGGCCAGGCCGGGAACTACAGGGCGCCGCACATCGGGAAGGAGCCGGCGATGAGGGTGGAAGCTGACTGGGACGCTTGTGAGGCGAACGCGATCTGCGCGGGCCTGGTGCCCGAGGTCTTCGAAGTCGATGACAACGACAACATGAACATCCTGGTCGATGAGATTCCGGCGAACCTGGTCGAGGGAGTCAGGCACGCCGTTCGCTCCTGCCCGAAAGCGGCATTGCGGATAGCGGAGTAAACTCACCGCACTCAGCCGACAGGGGACACAGCGTGACCTGGTGGACAAGGCGCCCGGACCGCCCGCAAGATCCAGGCCAGCCGCAGGGCCGACGCCGACGCCGATTGCTGGCGACGATCGCCCTGGCTGCAGCCGTCGCCGCCGGGGCCGCACTTGCTGCCACTGGCGCCCTGGCTTCTGGCAGCAACGCAGGCCGGCGCACCGCGGCGACGAGCGGACCACTTCAGCGCGGCATGCCAGTCCAGGGCGGAACGGGTGGCACCACCTCGCCGGTTCCGCCAGGCGGCGGCCTCACGCCTGCCCAGGTCCGTGCCGCTTACGACCTGCCGCCCATAACGGACCTCGGTGGTCCGGGGCCGCTGAAGAACATCACCGGCAAAGGCCAGACCATCGTGGTCGTGGACTCGTTCGGGTCGCCGACGATCGCCGCCGACCTGGCCCATTTCGACAGCTACTTCGGCCTGCCGGCGCCGCCGTCCTTCCGGGTGATCCAGCCAGCCGGGAAGGTGTCGCCCTATCACGCCGGGAACAGCAACCGGGCCGGCTGGGCTGGCGAGACCACGCTGGACGTGGAGTGGGCACACGTCATGGCCCCTGGTGCCAGCATCGTGCTGGTGGAGACACCGACCTCGGAGAACGAGGGGACGACCGGCTTCCCGCAGATCGTCGCGGCCGAGAAGTACGTGCTCCGGCACAAGCTCGGCCAGGTGATCAGCCAGAGCTTCGCGGCGACCGAGCAGACCTTCCCGGCCAAGTCGGACTACGCGGCCCTGCGCAGCCTGCGCGGTGCCTACCTGCTAGCGGCAGCCCATCACGTGACCGTGCTCGCTGCCACCGGTGACAACGGTGCCACCAGCGACAAGTACAACATGGTGGATGAGTACACGAGCCCGGCCGTATCCTGGCCGGCCACCGACCCGCTGGTAACCGCCGTCGGCGGCACTCAGCTGAAACTGCGGGCGAACGGCAGCCGCGTGTCACCCGACGTCGCCTGGTCAGACAGCGGCGGCGGCCGGTCCATCGTCTTTCCGCGTCCGTCGTACCAGAAGAGCGTGCGGAGCCTGACCGGCAGCCATCGCGGCGTTCCCGACATTTCCATGGACGCCTCGTGCCGGAGCTCCGTGGCGATCTTCGGCAGCTTCTACGGCGGCGGCGCCGGCCACTGGAGCTCGCTTTGCGGGACCAGCCTCGCCACGCCGCTGTTCGCCGGGATCGTGGCGCTGGCAGACCAGTATGCGGGCCACGCTCTCGGGCTGATCAACCCCGCCATCTACCAGATCGAGGCCAGGCATGAGCGGGGCATCGTCGACATCACCAAGGGCAACAACACCCAGACCTTCAGCCAGGGCGGCCGGCGCCACACCGTCCGCGGCTTCAGCGCGCGGAAAGGCTATGACCTGGTGACCGGCGTGGGCACGGTCGACGCCGCGTACTTCGTGCCGGAACTGGCCAGGTCGAGCGGCTAGGAGCCCGTGCAACCCTAGCCAAGTGCGCCGGCGGCGATGGCAATGCCGACGGAGATCAGCACCAGCGCGGCTAGCTGCTCGCCCCGCTCGCCTGCCCATTTCCCGACCCGCGCGCCTAGCTCGAGCCCGAGCAGCGACAGCACGACGCTGACCGCGCCGATGGTGATCGCGCCGGTGACGATCGAAGTGTGGTACGTCCCGAGCGCGAACCCCACCGCCAGGTTGTCCAGGCTCAGCGCCAGCCCGCTGAGTAGCAGCCGCCCGGTGCCCGCCAGGTCGGCCGCAGGCCTGCCCGGCATCGCCGTGCTGGTTACCCCCCTCGGTGCCCGCAGAGCGCCCGGCTCGCACGGCCTTCACCAGCGCATACCCGCCGACTGCTATCAGCAGGCCCGCCCCGAGCCAGCGGGCCGCATGCCCGAGCGGCCCGGCTACCTGCTCGCCGATGATGAGGCCGACTACCGGCATGCCCGACTCGAACGCGCCGAATACCAGCCCGACCCGCAGCCGGGTGCGGGCATCCACGCCGGAGACGCCGATGGCAATGGACGCACCGAAGTTGGACATGCCGACAGATGCCGCGACGAGAAGCAAGGCCAGCACCCGGACACGGTAACCGGAACTGCCCCTTCCGGGCACCCGGCTCTGGCGCTATCTGCGAGCGTCAGTCGTGCCGGTAGCCCTCCGGGATGGTCCCCTCCACGTGCAGCAGCCGCACCCGGTCCGACCGGTAGATGTAGCGCGTCAGGCGGATCGGCCGGTCGGTGGTGTAGGACGTCCGGTTCACTACGATCACCGGCGTCCCGCTCGCCAGCTTGAAGAAGTCGAACTCGCGCGCATTGGGCATCCGCGCGCCGATCTCGTCCACGAACCCTTGCTGCGGATACCCGAGCTCGCTCAGCAGGCCAACGCTGCCGGACTCGATCTCGCCAGCCTGCTCCAGTGCGGTGCCCTTAGCCAGGTCGTTCGGGTAATAGGAATTAATCAGCTGCCAGGGCACGTCCCCGATGAAGTACTGAGAGCGGCGCACGACGACTGAATCGCCGGGCGCCAGGTCCAGTTTCTCCGCCACGCTGGGGCTGGCCGAGCCGGTCTCGACGATCAGCCGGACCATCTCAGACTCATCTGCCGCGGGACTGATAACCGGCAGCGACATCGATGCGTGCTGCTCTTTCGGCGGAGCGTGGATGCGGGACAGCAGCGCGGTGAACGGCTTGGTGGGCTCGGTGACGAACGTGCCAAGCCCCTGGCGGCTGACCACCAGACCCTGGTTGATCAGCAGCGCGATGGCGAGCCGAACCGTGTTCCTAGAAGCGTCGTACTCGGCGGCGAGGTCGGGCTCGCTCGGCAGCCGCTGCCCGGGTAGGAGCAGGCCGCCGGAAATCTGAGTGCGCAGCCGGTCAGCGATCTCCTGGTACTTGGGATGAGCCAATTTCACTCTCCTCACACGCCCAGTTACTCGGAAATTTCCCATTCCGATTGTTTCACACACTGGACTCATTGGTATGAGACTACTGTCTGGGACTATAGGCAGGATAGCGCGGAGTGGCCGCCACCGACCTGAGGCGCGCGGCCGGGCCGGGAGAACTGCCGAGGAGGACAAATGGCCGTCCTGTTAGTCGTCGTGGCGCTGGTGGTCGGAGCGCCAATTGTCGCGGCCGTGCTCGTCACTGTGGCCAGTCACCGCGAGGACCTGGCGCACTCGCTTGCGGGACGCCCGCCCGGGCTTTTGGCGGCCGCTGCCCGCGCCCTGCTCCGCCTGCGTATCGGCGGCCGCGCCTATCCGCGGCGGCCTGCCATCCGTCCCCGTGCGGCCGACCCCGAGTTCGACCGCCGCGACGACCGGACGCTGACGCTGCCGCGGTCGTAGCCGAGTCGGGCTGGGCGGGGTTCGCAGGGGCAGCGCCACCCGGCACGTTCCGGCTACGCTGCTGGTCATGCGCGTCGCTCTCGGTCAGCTGCCGATCAGCTCTGTCCCGCAGGTCAACCTCCAGCGCGTGCACGCGGCCGCTGCGAGCGCCGCGGCGCAGGGCGCTCAGCTGGCCGTCTTCCCTGAAGGCACGCAGGTCCGGTTCTCCGCGGACCTGCGCGCCGCGGCTGAGCCGCTGGACGGCCCGTTCTGCCGGGGACTCGCCGAGGCGGCCAGAGCGGCCGGGCTGGCGATTATCGCCACCCTCTTCGAGCCGGCCCCCGACGGCCGCGTCTACAACACGACGGTGGGCTACGAGGCCGACGGCGAGCTGGCCGCCGTGTACCGCAAGATCCACCTGTTCGACGCGCTCGGGTACCGCGAGTCCGACAGCGTGGCGCCCGGCGACGAAGTGGTGGTCGCCAGCCTTGCCGGGCTCCGGGTCGGCTTCATGACGTGCTATGACCTCAGGTTCCCCGAGCTGGCCCGCGCCCTCGCCGTGGCCGGCGCGGAGCTGCTGGTGCTGCCGTCTGCCTGGGCGGCCGGCCTGTTCAAGGAGGAGCACTGGGTGACGCTGGTCCGGGCCCGCGCCATCGAGAACACCATCTGGGTCGCGGCGGCCGGGCAGGTACCCGATCCCGCCGAGCCGCCCACCAGGTCGCCGACCGGCATCGGGCGCAGCTTGCTGGTCGACCCCATGGGAGTGGTCCGGCTCGACCTCGGCTCGACGCCAGATCTAGGCGTCGGCACGGTTGACCCCGAGCAGACTGCCGCCGTGCGCGCGATGCTCCCGTCGCTGGCAGGCCGCCGTACCGACATCCTGCCCGGCGGCACGGTCGTCACGGCGCGCCAGTGAGCTGACGGAAGCCGGCAGGCCTACCCCGCGGAGCCTGAGCTCGCCTGTGACCGGTGCCGCCGGAACGCCCACACGATCAGTCCCGCGACGACGATGGCGCCGACCGCGATGGCCACGCCCGCCCCGACCCGGCGCTCAACCACGGCATAGGCCGAGCCGGCCAGGTAACCGAGCAAGCAGTAGCCCGCCCCCCAGATCAGCCCGCCGAGCACGTTGTAGATACCGAACGTCCGGTAGCGCATCCCGGCAGCGCCGGCGGCAGCGGGCATGATCGCACGGACGATCGCGAGAAACCGGCCGAGGAATACCGCCAGGCCGCCGTGAGTGCCGAGCACGACCCTGGCCCGCTCTGTTCCGCCGCGGACCCGGCTCAGCGCCCTCGCCGCGAACAGCCGGTCGCCCATCCGTCGGCCGACCTCATAGCCAACGAACGGGCCGATGACCGCAGCGGCTACCACGACGACGATCAGTACCGGGAGCGAGACGTGGCCGCGGCTTGCCAGGACGCCGCCGAGGATGACCGCGATCTCACCCGGCAGGACGAAGCCGACGAAGACCGCCGTCTCCCCGAAGACCAGTGCGGCGATCACCATGTACGCAACCCAGCCGTGCAGGTTGGTCACTCCGCTGGCCAGAGAGCTCAATCAGGTGTCCTTCCCGGCCTGGCCGGATGGGAACGCGCGCCCGTGGCCGATGACCTTGCCAAGCCTCGAGCGTACTGGTCATGATCTAGTAGGAAATCATGCGTCGCGGAGCGAGGGACCGGGAAGGGCGTGGGAATGCACGCCGCGCTGCCACCTCTGGCCGGCGGCCGCGGGCCCGCCGAGATCACCGGGCGGATCAGCCGTGATGGCTCGACCGGGCTTGTCGCCGTGCCCGGCCGCTACCAGCTCTACACGTCCCTGGCCTGCCCCTGGTCGCAACGTGCGCTGATCGTACGTCAGGTTCTCGGCCTGGAGCAGGTGATCGGCCTCAGCCTGACCGATCCGGTCTCGGACGAGCGCGGCTGGCGGTTCCCGGACCAGACCGGGGGCCGGGACCCGCTGACCGGTGCGCGCTACGTATCCGAGCTGTACCTGGCGACCGACCCCGGCTACTCCGGCCGGGTCAGCCTGCCGCTGCTCTGGGACATCCGCGGTCAGCGCATCGTCACCAACGACCCCACGCAGATCACGGTGCAGATGGAAACCGCGTTCGCGGGATTCTGGCGGCCAGGAGCGCCAGACCTCTACCCGGCCGCGCAGCGCCGCGAGATCGAGGCCATCGCCACCCTGATCCACCACACCGTGAACAACGGCGTCTACAAGGCCGGGCTGGCGACGAGCCAGGCCGAGTACGAGGAGGCATTCGACGCGCTGTTCACCACGCTCGACACGATCGAGGAGCGGCTCGGACGGCGCCGGTTCCTGCTCGGCGGGCACCTAACCGAGGCCGATGTGCGGCTGTTCCCCACGCTTGCCCGGTTTGATGCGGTGTACTACCTCCTCTACAAGTGCAACCTGCACCGGCTCGTGGACTACCCGTACCTCTGGGCCTACGCCCGCGACCTATACCAACGGCCGGGTTTTGGCGATACAACCGATTTCGTCCAGATCAAGCTTCACTATTACCAGACGCAGGTGTGGATAAACCCGAGCGGGATAGTGCCAAAGGGGCCGTACGTGAGCTGGCTTGAGCCGCACGGCCGTGACCGGATGCCGGGCTAGGCCAGCTGGACTCGCCGCGTTTTGGAGGCGTTAGGGACTAAGCGCCTTAACGGTCTGGTTACGCCTGACAGGTACCCTTGTCATGCGCCGAGTTACAGCCAAGCCAGCTCCGGAGGCGATGTCTGCCGTGTCTGCTGAGTCCCCGCGTGGGTCCGCGGATCTCACCGAGTCGTCAGCTAACCCCTCAACTCAGGCGACCGCCGGGCCGCCCTCCAGTGGGCCGTCCGGCAGAGCGGATTTCGGGCCCAATCAGTGGCTAGTGGACGAGCTGTACCAGCGGTACCTGGCTGATCCCGGCTCGGTCGACCAGGCGTGGTGGAGCTTCTTCGTGGACTACCAGGCCCAGAACGCGTCCTCCCAGCAGCCCGGAGGTCAGCCATCCGCGCCCGCCGGCACGGCGACCGGAAGCAGCAGCGCCAGCCCCGTAGTTACCGGCGTTCCCGTCGGGAACGGGGCCGTCGCACCCCCGGCAGACCGGACGCGCGCGGACGGGGCGCCCACTACCCCGGCCGGCGCGAGGCCGCCCGCTAGCCCTGTCCCAGCAGCCGGCGCCATCCCGGGTGCAAAGACTGTCCCGGGCGCAAACACTGTCCCGGCCGCCACCGTGCCGCCGGCAGCTCCCGGGACTGCGCCGGCCAGCGCGGCGGGCGGCGCTGTCGCCCGCACCGACGAGCACGCAGAGCGGCTGCGCGGCGCCGCCGCCCGGACCGCGGCCAACATGGCAGCTAGCCTGGCCGTGCCCACCGCGACCAGCGTCCGCCCCATCCCGGCGAAGCTGCTGGTCGACAACCGCATCGTGATCAACAACCACCTGAGCCGCGGGCGTGGCGGCAAGGTTTCGTTCACTCACCTGATCGGCTACGCGATCGTCCGGGCGCTGGCCGTGGCACCCGAGATGAACTTCTCCTTCGCCGAGGTGGACGGCAAGCCGGTGCTCGTCCAGCCCGAGCACGTGAATCTCGGCCTCGCCATCGACGTGCGCAAGGACGACGGCTCCCGGCAGCTGCTCGTGCCCAGCATCAAGGGCGCCGAGACGCTGGATTTCCATCACTTCTGGATGGCCTACGAGGACATCATCAGGAAGGCGCGGACCGCAAAGCTCACGGTCGACGACTTCGCCGGCACCACGATCAGCCTCACCAACCCCGGCACCATCGGCACCGAGCACTCGGTTCCGCGCCTGATGCCCGGCCAGGGCTGCATCGTCGGGGTCGGGGCGATGGAGTATCCGGCCGCCTACCAGGGCGCCTCGCCGGACACGATCGCCCGGCTCGCGATCAGCAAGACCGTCACGCTGACCTCGACCTATGACCACCGGATCATCCAGGGCGCGCAGTCGGGCGAGTTCCTCCGCATCGTGCACGACCTGCTGCTTGGCGGAGATGGCTTCTACGACGACATCTTCAAGTCGCTGCGGATCCCGTATGAGCCGGTCCGCTGGGTCACTGACATTCAGGCCGGGCACGAGGACGACATCAGCAAGGCGTCCAGGGTCTACGAGCTGATCCACGCTTACCGGGTCCGCGGCCACCTGATGGCCGACACCGACCCGCTGGAGTACCGCCAGCGCAAGCATCCTGACCTGGACATCAACCAGCACGGGCTCACGCTGTGGGACCTGGAGCGCGAGTTCGCGACCGGCGGCTTCGGCGGTAAGCCGCGGATGCAGCTGCGGGAGATCCTCGGCGTGCTGCGTGACTCCTACTGCCGCACGGTCGGCGTGGAGTACATGCACATCCAGAACCCCGAGGAGCGGGCCTGGATCCAGGCCAGAGTCGAGCGGCCGCATGGTCGCGCCGACCATGACGAGCAGCTGCGCATCCTGTCCCGGCTGAACGTCGCCGAGGCGTTCGAGATGTTCCTGCAGACCAAGTTCGTCGGTCAGCGCCGGTTCTCCCTCGAAGGCGCCGAGTCGCTGATCCCGCTCCTGGACGCAGTCCTCACCGAGTCAGCCGGCGAGCACCTGCACGAGGCTGTCATCGGGATGGCTCACCGGGGCCGGCTGAACGTGCTGGCGAACATCGTCGGCAAGTCCTACGCCCAGATCTTCCAGGAGTTCGAGGGCAACCTCGACCCGGCGACCACGCACGGCTCCGGGGACGTGAAGTATCACCTGGGCGCCGAGGGCAAGTACACCGGCGCGGACGGGTCGCAGATCGCCACGTCGCTGGTGGCGAACCCGAGCCACCTGGAGGCCGTCGACCCGGTCATGGAGGGCGTGGTCCGGGCCAAGCAGGACGTCATCGACATGGGCGAGCCCGGCTTCACGGTGCTACCTGTGCTGATCCATGGCGATGCCGCGTTCGCCGGGCAGGGCGTCGTGGCCGAGACACTCGAGCTGTCGCAGCTGCGCGGCTACCGCACTGGCGGCACGGTCCACATCGTGGTGAACAACCAGGTGGGCTTCACCACCTCGCCTGAGTCGTCGAGGTCAAGCGTCTACTCCACTGACGTCGCCCGGATGATCCAGGCGCCGATCTTCCATGTCAATGGCGACGACCCGGAGGCCGTGGTCAGGGTCGGCAGGCTGGCCTTCGCCTACCGGCAGGCCTTCCACAAGGACGTCGTGATCGACATGATCTGCTACCGGCGCCGCGGGCACAACGAGGCGGACAACCCGTCGTTCACGCAGCCGCTCATGTACGACCTGATCGACGCCAAGCGGTCGGTCCGCAAGCTCTACACCGAGTCGCTCATCGGCCGCGGCGACATCACGATGGAGGAGGCAGAGCAGGCGCTCCGCAACTACCAGCAGGAGCTGGAGCGAGCCTTCACCGAGACCAAGGACGCCATCGGCCGGCCCGCCGATCCAGGTGCGGTGCTCCGGCCGGGGCCCGGCTTCGAGCGGCCAGCCGACCACGCTGGCGTTCCCACTGCTATTCCGATCGAGACCGTCAAGCGGATCATCGACGCCCAGGTGTCGCTGCCGGACGGCTTCACGGTGCATCCGCGGCTGCTGCCGCAGCTGCAGCGCCGGGCGGCGATGGTGGAGCAGGACGAGATCGACTGGGCGACTGGCGAGCTGCTGGCGTTCGGCGCGACCCTGATCGACGGCCACGCGGTCCGGCTGATCGGCCAGGACACGCGCCGCGGCACCTTCGGACAGCGGCACGCGACGCTCGTCGACCGGCACACCGCCGCGGAGTACACCCCGCTGCGCACCTTTAACTCACCGTCGGCGAAGTTCCACGTCTACGACTCCCTGCTCTCGGAGTACGCGGCGGTTGGGTTCGAGTACGGCTACTCGGTTGCCCGCCCGGACGCCCTGGTCTGCTGGGAAGCGCAGTTCGGTGACTTCGTGAACGGCGCGCAGACGATCCTGGACGAGTTCATCAGCTCGGGCGAGCAGAAGTGGGGCCAGCAGTCCGGCGTCGTGCTCCTGCTGCCGCACGGGTTCGAGGGTCAGGGCCCGGACCACTCCTCCGCCCGGGTTGAGCGGTTCCTGTCGCTGTGCGCGCAGGACAACATGACCGTGGCGATGCCAAGCACGCCGGCCAGCTACTTCCACCTGCTGCGGTGGCAGGCGCTGTCGACTGTGATCAAGCCGCTTGTCGTGTTCACCCCGAAGTCAATGCTGCGGCTCAAGGCCGCGGTGTCGTCGACCGCGGACTTCACCAGCGGGTCCTTCGCGCCGGTGCTCCCAGATGCCGCCCTCGGCGACCCCGCCGCAGTGCGGCGCATCGTGCTCTGCTCGGGCAAGATCTACTACGACCTGGCCGCGCGCAGGGCTGCGTCCGGGGCTACTGACGTGGCACTGATCCGGCTGGAGCGGCTGTACCCGCTGCCGGCTGAGCAGATCGCGGCCGAGCTGGCAAAGTACCCGGACACCGCTGAGGTGCTGTGGGTGCAGGAAGAGCCAGCCAACATGGGCGCCTGGCCGTTCATCGCCCTGCACCTGCCGGCGCAGACTGGCCGCCGGATCGGCGTCGTGTCCAGGCCGGAGAGTTCGGCGCCTGCCTCTGGTAAGGCCAAGGCGCACGCGGTGGAGCAGGCGGCGATCGTCGACGCGGTCATCCGCACGAGTGGCTGACCGATGTACTTCACCGACCGCGGGATCGAGGAGCTCGGTGACCGCCGCGGCAGTGAGCAGGTCGCGCTGAGCTGGCTGGCGGAGCGGTTGCGCGACTTCGTCGATGAGCACCCCGACGCCGAGGCCACGGTGGACGCGCTGGCAAGCTGGCTCGCGCGGCTGGACGACGACGCCGAGGAGTAAGCTGCGGCCCGGTCCCGCGCCCCACTGAGGTCCTTCTCACCGCCGCGGTACCGGCCCCGAGCGGCCCGGCCTCACCACCCAGCAGCCCGGCCCCACCAACAGCCGCCGGACCCCACCACCCGGCAGCCCGGCCCCACCACCCGGCAGCGAGCTCCGCCAGCCCGGCGGCCGCTTTCGCCACCAGGCGGGACACGATACATCTTGACTTTCCAGCGACGCGACATATCGTTTCGAGAGGGACTACGATCTTCGAAACGAGGCGCATGTCAGACCAGGCGCTCAGTGGCCCCAGGCTGGCGGTGAGAGTTAAGTGAGCCCGGTATTCCGACACGGCAGGCTCCGGCTGTACCTACTGAAGCTGCTCGACGAGTCACCACGTCACGGCTACGAGGTCATCCGGCTGCTGCAGGACCGGTTCATGGGCGTATACGCGCCGTCGCCGGGAACCATCTATCCCCGGCTGGCCCGGCTGGAAGAAGACGGGCTCGTCACCCACGAGGACGTAGACGGCAAGAAGGTCTACAGCATCACCGACAAGGGCCGGGAAGAGATGCGCTCCAGGCTCGGAGACCTGGCCGATCTTGAGGATGAGCTGACAGAGTCGCTACGGGATGTCGCCAGGGAAATCTCCGAGGACGTCAGGGACACAGTCCGGACCATCCGCGAGGAGCTTGCCTCTGCGGCCAGGGAATTCCGCGCCGACGGCGGCAGGTCCGGTCGTGACAAGGGGGACGCAGACGCGAGCGACCGCGACCCGAGCAGCGAGGACGAGCATGGCGCGGAGAGCGCAGCCGGACGTGGCCCGGGCGGTTCCGATCGCGGCGGTTCCCATCACGCGGACGAAGCCCGGCGTGTCAGGGAGGAGGCGCGGCGCAGGCGCGAGCAGATGCGCGCCAGCTTCCGCGCCCAGGGCCGCAACCACGGTGACTGGGCAGCGTGGGCCGGATGGGCCGGCCGGTCCGAGTGGCCATGGGCCTCGTGGGCCGACTGGGCGACTGGCCGCGAAGAGCCGGCCGCTGGCTCCGGCTTCGCGGACAGCGCCGGCGCAGGCGCGGACGCCAGCCCGCGCGCTGGCGCCAGCGCGCAGGCGGGCCCGAACCCGGGTGCCCGCGCTGACTCACCCGGCGCAGAGCGGTCAGCCGCGGACGACAGCCAGCGAACCCGCCGCGGCGGTCCCAATCCGTTCAGCGACCTAGAGCGGATGGCCATCCAGTTCGCCACCGAGTTGCGCGCTGCCGCCAGGCAGACCGGTAACCTCGGCGAGCGCTCGCTGAACGACCTGCGCGACATCCTGACTGACACGCTGGCAAAGGTCCGGACTGAGGTGTTCTCCGACAGTCCGCCCGGCGACGTCAGCGAGGCGGCGCCGGCGGATACCGCTGCTCCCGGCGACGGCGAAAGCCGCGACGACAAGCCTGCAGGCAACTGACCGTCCGCCACTTCGCCCGTGCCACGAGCACCGGTCACAGCAGCGGACGCGCCGTGATGTGCGCCAACGGCCCGCGCGAATTCGCAAGCGCGGACCGGATCTCCCTGGCGACCTGAGCCCTGGCAGTCCGCAGCCGCGCCGGCGGGAACGGCAGCACGAGGATCCCCTCCGCTGACATCCGCGCCTGGCGGTCCAGCGTCCGCTGCCAGTCGGCCGGGGACAGGTGCCATGCCTTCGACTCGACCTCTGCCGCGACGCCAGAGTCTGGCCACCATGCGTCAGGCTGAGCGAGAAACTCGGCGCCTACGTAGAGCCGCGGGTTATACAGCGGGGCTGGGAGCCGGAACTGCTTCACAAGCCCGTGCAGATCGGCCTCTGCCACCGAGCGCACCCCATCGGAGACCTCCGCCAGCGCTAGCCGCAATCTTGCCGATCCCTGCCGTGGTCCTAAGTCCAGTTCCCTGGCTAGCTCCCAGACGCCGACCTTGCCTCGCTGGACAGCCGAAGCGATGAGGTCCCGCACCTCGGACATATCGGAGAGCCGTCGGACGGCATCGGCGATCGCACGGTCTGGCGGAACGTAGCTCACCGCTCCCTCCCTGAAGTCGACTCCAGGCATGATGCTCGTGCGCAACAGTCGCGCGAAGCCCACGTCGCTTCGCTTGTAATGCAGCGGTACGAGCACGTCGATGAATTCGCTCTGATGCTGCCGGAGTCCGTGCCAGGCCATGGCAGCCGTTCCAGTGATCGCAATCCCCCGGCCCGCGTAGAGAAACGCCGCAACCGCGCGCTCCTTCTCCGTGAGCCGTCCCCGATGCGTCGCGTAAACGCCTGGCAGCACGATCTCCCATGGACCGTCAGGCCGAGTCCGGTACCGAAGGGCTTTGGCGCTCATGGCGCAATCGAGCGCCTGCCCGCGAGCAACTATCCCGTGTTGTCGGGCCAGAGTGGCCGCGAGCTTTTCGCGGTCAAATTGTGATAACCGAGGCATTGGCCGAGCATCGCAGTCCCCACTGACAGCGCAAGCGAGCCGTCGGCCGGCCAAGATCGCGAGGCATAGGGCGTGACTTAGCTACCCACGCCCTTCTTTGGGCCACGGCAGGTAAAGCTCGCCCTTTGCGGTGGCGAGGAGACGCCGCCTCAACGGCAAGGAACCGGGATAAACTTCGCGAACAGGACTCGGCTGGTGTGCACGAGGGTCGCCGGCCACCTCAAAGCGCGCAGACCCGGCGCGCCTCAGGGAGTGAAGACCACCTTGCCGAACAGGTCGCCCTCGATCATCGCTGCGAATCCGTCCGCTGCCTGCGTGAGCGGCATCGTCCGGTCGATCAGTGGCCTCGCGCCGGACTGCTCGCAGAAGGACAGCAGCCTGGCGAGCTCGTCGCGGCTGCCCATGGTGGACCCGATGACCGATAGCTGAAGGAAGAAGATGCGGGACAGGTCAGCTGGCGGCACTGACCCGCTGGTCGCACCGCAGATCACGATGGCACCGCCAGGCTTAAGTGCGCGCAGCGAGTGGGCCCAGGTGGCCTCGCCAACCGTCTCCATGACGGCATCGACCCGGTCGGGCAGTCGTGCTCCGGTTTCAAACACCTGGTCCGCGCCGAGCTCGAGCGCGCGGACGCGCTTGGCTTCGCTCCTGCTAGTCGCCCACATCCGGTATCCGGCCGCGCTACCGAGGATGATCAGCGCGGTCGCAACTCCGCCGCCGGCGCCTTGCACCAGCACGGTTGAGCCCGGCCCGACCGGAGCGCGGTCGAACAGCATCCGGAAGGCCGTCAGGTAGGCAGTCGGCAGGCAGGCAGCCTCCTCGAAGGTCAGCGCCGCGGGCTTGGGCACCAGATTGCGCCGCGGCACTGCCAGCCGCTCGGAAAACGTCCCGTCGTACCGCTCCGAGAGCAGCGACCGGGCCGGGTCCAGGGTCTCGTCACCGCCGGCCGCCGCCGGATCGCCGATGACGGCATGCACCACAACCTCGTTGCCGTCCTCATCCAGCCCGGCCGCATCACAGCCGAGGATCATCGGCAGCCGGTCGGCGGACAGCCCGACGCCGCGCAGCGACCAGACGTCGTGGTGATTGAGTGACGCAGCGCGGACGCTGACCGTCGTCCAGCCATCCGGCACCGCCGGCTCCGCGTGCTCCCCAAGCTCCATGGCCGAAATCGGATTGGCGGCGTCGAAACGAGCTGCAGTAACTGCGAACATGACTGGAGATTAGCCGCCGAGGTTATGGCAGGCAGTGGCAGGCCCGGCGGCGGCCACTGCAGCAGCCGCCGACGACCACCGCGACTCTTGCCTGCCGCCTCCCCCCTGATACGCCCGCTGGCCAGCGCAAAACGAGCAGAACGACAATCGCCAGACTCGCCGCCCGGACCGCGAGCCCTGGCCGCCAGGCCGGGGGACATCACGCCCAAGCTGGCCAAGGTAATTGGTTACGTGATAAGGAGGCACACCCGTCCCAATGGCGCCTGTGCCATACTCGGATGCGGGAAGCGGCCTCCTGATGATCGCCCCACAGGTAAGGACCGTAGTGAACCTCTCGTCGTACGCGGAGCTCGCGGTTCGCCTTGCCAACACCGCGGTCCGGGCTCCCGGTGAGCCCGACCCGCTAGGCACGGCTGCCGCGTGCAATAGCGCCCTCGGTGACTGCCTGGCTGGTCCGGTCACCCGGCGTGATCTTGCCGTGCTCCAGTACGTGCGCGCGGAGTTCATCGCGATCTTCGGCTCCGCGGCGGCAGGCGACGACCAGGCTGCGATGGCTCGGATGAATGCGCTCCTCATGCAGTTCCCGGTCCAGCCCGAACTTGTCAACCACGACGGTCAGCGCTGGCACGTGCACCTGGCCCGCCACGGCTCAGTAGCTGACCATTTCGCCGCCGGCGCGGTCATCAGCGTCGCGCTGACGGTCTCCCTGGTCGGCGTCAGCAGGCTGGGCGTCTGCGCGATCGCCGCCTGCGAACGGGTCTTCCTTGACGCCAGCCGCGGCAAGTCGCGCCGTTACTGCACCGAGCACGCTGCCGCCAAGGGCAACGTCAGCACCCTGCGCCGCCAGCCGGATGCCCCGCCCCAGCCGGACGCCAGGACCGCGCCGCCGAGGGACGCCACGCCTGCGGCCAGCTAAAACCGGGCCGTTACAATTTATTTACATCCTCGTGGGGAAATGCGGTTTGCTCGCACCCGAGCCGACCCGCACACATAGCTTCTGAGCAGGTCATTTGGCGCCTGAGTGCACTCTGGCGAGGTATCCGATCGGAGATGTTTCAGTTACTCGCGTTACCGAACTGACGCCAAGTGACTTCTTCTCATCGCCCAAGTCGATCATTACCATGAGCAACACTCAAGAGGCCGTATGGCCTTCGTATGCGGACCGGAAAGAGGGTTCGAACCATGGCAGCTGAGTCTGTCGCTACAGTTACGAAGCCGACAGACGTCGGCCTCAAACGAGAGATGGGGCTGATCGGCGCAACCTGGGCGTCCGAAACGTCGATCATCGGCTCGGGCTGGCTGTTCGGCGCCTTCGGCGCGGCGCAGCTTGCCGGGCCAGCGGCGCTGATCGGATGGATCATCGGCGGCGTCGCCGTCATCATCCTGGCCCTGGTGCACGCCGAACTGGGTGCGATGTACCCAGTCGCGGGCGGCACCGCGCGGTTCCCGCACCTCGCCTTCGGCAGCGTCGCCGGAATCTCATTCGGCTTCTTCTCCTGGCTCCAGGCGGTCACCGTCGCGCCGATCGAGTGCTTCGCGGTGATGCAGTACAGCTCGTACTACTGGCCGAGTCTGTACAACGCGGACAAGGGCGTCACTACCGGCGTCGGCTTCGTGGTGACGATCATCCTGATGGCGGTCTTCACGGCCATCAACTTCCTGGCGATGCGCGTGTTCAGCAGGGTGAACGCCGCCATCACCTGGTGGAAGGTCGCCGTCCCGGTGTTCGCCATCATCATCTTGCTGTTCAAGTTCCACCCCGCCAACTTCAGCCCCGGTGGCGGCTTCGCGCCCGGTGGCCTGAAGGCGATCCTGACCGCGATTCCCAGCGCCGGCATCGTGTTCGCCTACCTCGGCTTCGAGCAGGCGGACCAGCTCGCGGGCGAGATCAAGGACCCGCAACGGAACCTGCCGCGCGCGATCATCTATGCAGTCCTGATCGGCACGGCTGTCTATGTGCTGCTCCAGGTCGTCTTCATCGGCGCTACGCCCGCTAGCCTCATCTCCGGTCACCTCGGATTCGCCGGGATCGGGAAGACCAACCCGATCGCGGTCGGCCCGTTCGCCGGACTGGCCGGCCTGGTGGGCCTGGCGTGGCTGGCGACGATCCTGCGGATCGACGCCTTCATCTCACCGTTCGGCACTGGCCTGATGTACCAGACCTCCACCTCACGGGTCGGGTACGGCCTGGCCAGGAACCGGTACTACCCGCAGATCTTCGCCAGGACCGACAAGAACGGCGTGCCGTGGTTCAGCCTCATCGTCGCGTTCATCGCCGGGCTGTTCTTCCTGCTGCCGTTCCCGAGCTGGAAGGCGCTGGTCGGTCTCGTCACCGGTGCAAGCGTGCTGATGTACGCGGGCGCGCCGCTGTCGCTGGGCGCGTTCCGTGGCCAGGTGCCGGAGGCGGACAGGCCGTACCGGATGCCAGGTGCGGTGTGGCTCACCCCGGTCGCCTTTATCATCGCGAACCTGATCATCTACTGGTCGGGCCTCGAGGTGATCTGGAAGCTCGGTGTCTGCATCGTCATCGGCTACGTGCTGATCGGCATCTCCATGGCGTTCGACAGCGAGCGCCCGCCGCTGGACTGGAAGTCGGCTCAGTGGCTGCCGGTGTACCTCATCGGCATGGGCATCATCTCCTGGCAGGGTACGTTCAGTGGTGGCGCCGTGGCGGCCCCACTGCCGACCGGTCACCTGCACTTCGGGATCGACATGCTGGTGGTCGCCATCTTCAGCCTCGTCATCTACTACTGGGCGCAGGCCACGAAGCTGCCCAAGGAAGAGATGCAGCTGCTGGTGGAGAAGCAGGCCGCGCACGGCGGCGCCGACCCCGCAGCGCACTGACCCTCAGATAATCACGGCGGCCGGCCTCGCTCCCTCTGGGAGCGGGGCCGGTTCCGTGTTCTAGGGACGTTGGCGCGGCCAGTACCGCAGCAGCACGCGGGCGTGGATAAGACCCACGGGAACGGGGCCGAACGACCGGCTGTCTACCGCCCCTGCGCCGGGATTATCGGACTCCAGCCACCACCCGTCAGCAAGCTGCCGCGTCGCTCGCTTGACGACCAGCATGTCCGGCTCGCCGGGATGGCGCGCGATCACGATCTGACCCGGCCGTACGCGCGGCGGCCGCCCGCAGTGGTAGCCGCGCCAGACCAGCAGCCAGTCGCCGGGCCGCAGCGCGGGCTCCATTGAGCGCTCCGCCACCGCGACCCGAAGCAGCGGCCAGTGCATGCATCCCTCCCCCGCGGGCAGTGTCCGCCGACACTGTACTGTCGGAATCCAAGCCAATGATCTGAGAGAGAGAAGGGCGATCAATGAGGCTGCTCGCACGTCTCCTCGCGCCGAAGGTTACCGTGCACGCGCACTGTGACCTTCCCTGCGGCGTCTACGACCCCGCGCAGGCGCGCATCGAGGCCGAGTCCGTCAAGGCCATTTGCGAGAAGTACCAGGCTAACGACGACCCTGCGTTCCGCACCCGCGCGATCGACATTAAGGAGCAGCGGTCCGATCTGGTCAAGCACCATCTGTGGGTGCTGTGGACCGACTACTTCAAGCCGCCGCACTTCGAGAAGTACCCGCAGCTGAACACCCTCTTCAACGAGGCGACCAAACTGGCTGGCGGCGGCGGTGGCACCAAGTCCAGCACTGACCCTGCCGTGGCCGACAAGTTGCTTGGCAAGATCGAAGAGATCAGCAAGATCTTCTGGGAGACCAAGCAGGCCTAGCAGCGGGTAGCTGCTGAACCGGCGGGCCGTTCGCGGCCCGCCGTTCTCAGTTGCAAGCACGCAATTGCGCAAGCAACCAGCCCCATTCCGATGCAGTCGGATGGTCACTGTAAGTTGCTAGTGAGGCGAGGACCGCCGTCGCAGCGGACCTATCCGGCATCTTGAGGGAGGTAATCGTGACGGACGAGAGCACGTCGGCGATCGCGGCCGTGCCGCCAGCGGAGCCAGCTGCCGACGCGAGCACCTCGGCCGGCCCGATCGTTACCGCGCGTCCGCCCGAGCCCGCCGCTGATCAGGTTACGGTGCGGATGCCCGCGGACGGCGCCTACTTGTCCGTACTGCGCACAGCCACTGCCGGCCTCGCCGCGCGCCTGGATTTTACCCTCGATGACATCGAGGACATGCGGATCGCTGTGGACGAAGCGTGCGCGATGCTTCTCAGCCAGGCGATTCCCGGCAGCAGCCTGGAGTGCAGTTTCGCGCTCGGCACTGATGACATGACGATCACCGTCTCGGTCCCCTGCCTGAACCCCCGCCTTCCGTCTGGTGAGACGTTCGCCTGGACCGTGCTCACGGCCCTGGCCGGCACCGTGGAGGCGCAGGTAGGACCGGCAGACAGGCTGGCCATCGTGATGCGCAAGAGCCGCCCGAATTCGGGGTCGGTGTGACGGGGGAAACAGAGGTCACCTTGACCGAGGAGTTCGAGATGATGTCGACAGCGCCGGCCAGGGGGGGACCTGCGGCTGATGACACCGACGACGGGCTTCCGTCCGTCCTGGCGCTCGGTGAGACGGGGGATCTGGGCGAGCTGGCGGACCCGGCTGAGCTGGCGGTGGTTGCCGAGCTCGCCGAGGCTGCCGAGCTCGCCGACAGCGACGACCTGCCGACCCCGCCGCGGGCCCAGCATGGCGCGCGCGAGCGCGGGCACGCGCGGGAGCTGTTCGAGCAGCTGGCTGCGCTGCCGCCGGGCGATGCCGAGCGGCTCCGGATCCGCAGCGAGCTCGTGGAGCTGCACCTGCCGCTGGTGGAGTACCTGGCACGCAGGTTCCGCAACCGGGGCGAGTGGCTGGACGACCTGACGCAGGTCGCAACGATTGGGCTGATCAAGTCCATCGACCGGTTCGATCTCGAGCGTGGCGTCGAGTTCTCTACCTACGCCACACCCACGATCGTGGGCGAGATCAAGCGCCACTTCCGGGACAAGGGCTGGGCTGTCCGAGTTCCGCGGCGGCTGCAGGAGCTGAAGCTCGCGCTGGCCAAGGCGATCGGCGAGCTGGCCCAGAACCTCGGCCGCGCGCCGACAGTGGCCGAGCTCGCCGCGCACCTGCAGATGAGCGAGGAAGAGGTGCTGGAGGGCCTGGAGTCCGCCAATGCCTACTCCACCGTCTCGCTGGACGCGCCCGACTCCGGTGACGAGGATGCGCCGGCGGTCGCCGAGTCGCTCGGAATGGTGGATGAGGCGCTGGAAGGCGTGGAGTACCGGGAATCGCTCAAGCCGCTGCTCGAGCAGCTGCCGCCACGCGAGAAGCGGATCCTGCTGCTGCGCTTCTTCGGCAACATGACGCAGTCTCAGATCGCCACTGAGCTGGGCATCTCGCAGATGCACGTGTCGCGGCTACTGGCCAGGACACTCGCCCAGCTACGCGACGGACTGACGGGCGAGGATTGACTAGTAAATCCGCCGTTCCCGGGAGCTAAGACTTTTCTATTCGTCCCGGGGTGAGCACCCGGACGCTGCCTGGCGCCAATAGTGCGCCGAATCCGCCGATTGCCAGCACAACGGCCGGAATGCCCCAGTCCAGCCGCGGCGCCTGCACGAGATAAATGCCGACAATCCCGGTGAACAGCTGAGTCAGCATCGCCGGCGTCCGGGACCAGCGCCGGCCGGAACTCAGGCCGCGGGCAACATAGGCCAGCGCCAGGGCAGTGGCTATCCCGATCACGGTGATTGCGACGCCGCTGGCGAACTGATAGGACTTGCCGGTGATGGCGTCCACGCCTGCTATCAGCGCGGCGACCAGGATGCCGACTGCCTCTAGTAGCTGCACGATCGCGGCGCTCCTGACGGAGCGCGGCAGCGCACCAGCGGCTGCCTCAGGCACGTGCGGGCGGCCGTTGCCGGGGTCGGCGGTGCCAGAGGGGCGGGGGGCCTGTCGGGTGGTCAGTGTGGCCTTATGTTGGGCTGGTGACTGCGCGCCGCCGGGCGGCTGGCTAGCCTTGGCCCGTGCACGCGCTCTTGATCGTGAACCCACACGCCACCTCCACGACCCGGGGGCGACGAGACATTCTCGTCCGGGCCCTTGCCTCTGCTGTCGACCTAGAGGTCGTTGAGACACGTTACCGGGGTGATGCCACCAGCCTCGCCGCTACCGCCGTGTCTGACAAATTCGAGCTGGTAATGACCCTCGGCGGGGACGGAACCGTCAATGAGGCAGTGAACGGCCTGCTGGGTGCAGGCCAGCCAGGCGGCGCGGCGGAACCGCCGGCGGCCGCTGAGGATCTGCCTGCGCTGGCTGCGCTACCGGGCGGCAATGCGAACGTGTTCACCAGGGCGCTGGGCCTGCCAGCTGACCCGGTAGACGCGGCGGGCCGCCTCATCGAGGACCTGATCGCCGGCAACGAGCGCTGCATAGGGCTCGGCGCTGCGGGCGGGCGGTATTTCACCTTCAATGCGGGTCTCGGCCTGGACGCCGAGGTGGTGCGCGCGGTCGAGGGGCGGCGCGCGGCGGGCCGGGAACTGACCTCCGCGCTGTTCTTCCGGACGGCGTTGCGCCAGTACTACCAGGTGACCAACCGCCGCCACCCGGCTATCAGCGTTGCAGCGCCAGGGGGCCTGTCCGCCGACGACGCCTACCTGTGCATCGTGTCGAATACATCGCCCTGGACGTATCTCGGCCGTCGGCCGGTTCGCCCCAACCCCAGCGCCAGCTTCGATGCCGGGCTCGACCTGCTCGCGCTGCGCAGCCTGGGCACAGTCGCCACGCTGCGGACGCTGCGCCAGATGCTGGCGAACCGGAGCGAGCCGCCGCGGGGCCGGTCGGTGCTGGCTGGTCACGACCTGTCTGCCATCCAGTTGCGGGCGGAACGGCCGGTGGCATTCCAGCTCGACGGCGAGTACGTCGGCGAGGCCGAGGAAGTCACCATCCGGGCCGTGCCGCGTGCCCTGCGAGTCATCGGCTAGCCGCACGCTAGGCTATGGCATTCATTGGCTGACTGATTTTTCATAAAGCAATGCATATATGTGTAATAGCCATAATAGCCATATACCGCTTGTGACGGGTTCACGACTGGCTACGCCGGGCACTCGCCCCCATCCCGGCCATGTGACTGAGATGACACTGAAATCCTGCCGAACCTTTGCCGAAGCCTCTTGCGGTTGATCACCGATCTTGAGAGGGTTATAACGCTCCTAGCGAACGGGGCGGGCTAAGGCACGTCGTGCCGGGTTGGCGACGCGGAAGTGGCCGCAGCCCGGATTTGCTAGGCGGCGAACGGGGCGTAAGCCTCGGCGCGGTACGTGTCGGCGTCGTAGATGTCGGCTATTATCGCGTTGTCGGGTAAATCTCAGCGTCACCGGATATATATCGGCGATGCTGGGTAAGCACAGCATCGCCGATTTAGAAGCGTAAGCCCAGATCAAATCGCACCTACCTGACATAGAACATAGCTCGTGAAATCATTCACAAGCGCGACTGGCAGCGCAGGCCCGCTCAGGACCTGAGCGCAAGGAGGAGTGGACTCATGGACTGGCGTCATCATGCCGCCTGCCGTGACGTGGACCCGGAGCTGTTCTTCCCGATCGGGAACACCGGGCCGGCGCTACTCCAGATCGACGAGGCCAAGCAAGTGTGCCGGCGGTGCAAGGTCATGGAGCCTTGCCTGCAGTGGGCGCTCGAGAGTGGCCAGGACGCCGGTGTCTGGGGCGGACTCAGCGAGGACGAGCGGCGGGCAGTCAAGCGCCGCAGCAGGGTTGCCGCGCGCGCGGGAGCCTGACGAAGGATTGAGGGAGCTGCGCCGCCTCCCTGCGGGAGCCGCGGCGCAGCTCAGGGGTTTGTGCGGCTCATGACCCGGTGCGCGCCATCGGCCCAGTCGTCGCGGGCCCGGGCGAGTGCAGGTCGACTGGCACTTCGACCAGCACCCTGGTACCGCCGTCGGCGCGCGGGCTAATCTCCAGCTGGCCGTTGAGTTCGGTCAGCACGAGCGTGCGCACGATCTGCAGGCCCAGGCTCGAGGTCGAATCCAGGTCGAAGTCGGCGGGCAGTCCCACTCCGTTGTCGGAGACGATGATCGTCAGCTTCCCCGGTCCACGCACAGCGGATACATCGAGGCGCCCGGGCGGGCTCGCCTGACCAGGCCCGCTGAACCCGTGCTGCAGCGCGTTCTGGAGCAACTCGGTCAGCACCAGCGCGAGCGGCGTCGCGACTAGCGCCGGCAACAGGCCGAATTCGCCCAGCAGCCGCGGCGTGACCCGCGTCTCGGGTGCCGAGACTTCTCCGGCCATCATCGCCACCCGGCCAGCGATCTCGTCGAAGTCAACGATCTCGTCCGGGACGTGTGACAGCGTCTCGTGCACCATCGCGATTGAGCCGACCCGGCGGACCGCCTCGTCCAGCGCCGCGCGCGCTTCCGGCGCCTGCAGCCGCCTTGCCTGGAGCCGGAGCAAGGCCGCGACAGTCTGCAGGTTGTTCTTCACCCGATGGTGGATCTCCCTGATGGTCGCGTCCTTGGTGAGCAGCTCCCGTTCCCGGTGGCGAAGCTCGGTGACGTCCCTGAGCAGGATCAGCGCCCCAGCACGCTGGCCGTCCAAGATGAGCGGGATCGTGCGCAGCTGCACGACTGATCCGTTTGCGTCGACTTCAGTCTCGGCAGCCGCACGGCCGCTGGCCGCGACCATCAGCGAGTCATCGCGGGGCACGCGTCCCGCGCACAACCGGGCAGTCAGCGGGCCGAGCTGCTTGCCGACCAGGTCCGCCGACAGCCCCAGCCGGCGGTAGGCCGACAGGGCGTTCGGGCTGGCGTAGGTGACCTTGCCTGACCGGCTGAGCCGCAGCATGCCGTCGCCGACACGCGGCGACCTGACCAGAACCGGCTCCTCGCCGCGGATGGGGAACAGGCCGGTTGCCACCATCTGCGTCAGTTCGTCGGCTGCCTTCAGGTACGCCAGGTCTAGACGGCTCGGGGTGCGGGCGAAGCTCAGGTTGGTAGACCGCTCGATCACGGCGATCACGCGGTCATCACAGGTCACCGGAATCGTCTCGTGCCGCACCGGGACCCCGCGCGTCCATTCGGGGTCGCCCTCACGGCACACCCTCCGTTCCAGGAACGCGGCCGCGAGGAACGGCTGTTCACCGCCAGGCCGCACGGTGCCTACGATGTCGTCGGGCAGCGCGGTCGGCGCCGTCGTCGGGCGCATCTGGGCTAGCGCTATCCAGCTGGCGTCGGCTGGCGAGCTGCCCGCGTCGCCGCCGTCGCCGGGAAGCGGCGCCCACAGGACCAGGTCGGCAAACGACAGATCCGCGAGCAGCTGCCAGTCAGAGATCAGCGAGTGCAGCCAGTCCAGGTCCGCACCGCGGATCCCGGCCTGGCTGGCGAGGTTGGTCAGCGGAGGCACTCAGTAATCATCGCAGCCCGCTGGTGGTAGACATGCCCTGGCGATCACCTACTGCCGCAAAGCGGGCAGCCCATGGCGGCTTACCTACTGGTAACGTCGCCACAATGAGTCACGATGAGCGGCCGGCTCACGGCGGCGCCCTGGCGGTAGCAGCGGCGCGCCGGCACGGCGTGCAGACCATGTTCACGCTGTCGGGCGGGCATGTGTTCCCCGTCTACGACGGAGCGGTCACCGCCGATCCGCCGATGCGCATTTTGGACGTCAGGCATGAGCAGACCGCGGTCTTCGCGGCCGAGGCCACCGCGCGGCTCACCCGCTCCCCCGGCTTTGCCGTCCTCACTGCCGGGCCGGGCGTCACGAACGGCGTCAGTGCGATCACGACCGCGCACTTCAACGGCTCACCCGTGGTCGTGCTTGCGGGGCGGGCACCAGACGCGCGATGGGGTTCAGGCAGCCTGCAGGAGCTCGACCATCCGCCGCTGCTCGCCCCGGTCACGAAGCGGGCCTGGACAGTGCACGCGGCGGGCCAGGTCGGCGCGGCAGTTGACGAATCGTTCGCGCTGGCAAGCTCGCGGCACCGGGGCCCGGTGTTCCTGGACGCGAGCCTGGAAGCGCTGTTCGGGTCCGGCGGTGCGCCGGCCGTTGCTGAGGCAAGCGGCGCTGGCGGCGCGGCAGCGCCCGATCCCGCAGATCCGGCGGCGATTACCGGGATCGCGCGGCTGCTGGCCGCGGCAGCCCGGCCGGTCCTGATCCTCGGCTCCGACGTATGGCTCGATGGCGCTGAGCACGCGGCGCGTGCCGCAGCAGAGGAACTCCAGCTGCCGGTCATCGCCAACGGCCAGGGACGCGGCATCCTGCCAGCCGGGCACCCGCTGCTGGTGACGCGGGCCAGGGCGGTCGCCCTCGGCGAGGCTGACCTCGTGCTCGTGGCCGGAACCCCGCTGGACTTCCGGCTCAGCTACGGCAGGTTCGGCGGTAAGAACGGGACGCCTCCGGCCCGGGTTGTCCACCTCGCTGACGCGCCTGGCCAGATCGCAGCCCACTGCGAGCTGGCCGCGTCAGCGGCAGGAGAACTCGCGGCTATCTTCGCCGGACTGGCCGCAGCGGCCGGCCGGGCCACGACGGGCAGCTTCGGCTGGACACACGACTGGCTGCCGCGGCTTCGGGCCGTCGCCGCGAGCGCGGTCGCCGCAGACTCGGATCTGCTGCATAGCACGGCGATGCCGGTGCACCCGCTGCGCGTCTACGGAGAGCTTGCCGGGCTGCTTGAGCCAGACGCCGTGGTGATCGGGGACGGCGGCGATTTCGTGAGCTATGCCGGCAAGTATGTCGAGCCGCAGCAGCCAGGCGGCTGGCTCGATCCCGGCCCGTACGGCTGCCTGGGCACTGGGCTCGGCTACGCGATCGCGGCGAGGGTAGTAAAGCCGTCAGCACAGGTGGTCCTGCTCCTCGGCGATGGTGCCGCCGGATTCTCGCTGATGGACGCGGACACGCTGGTCCGCCATGACTTGCCGGTCGTGATGGTCTGCGGTAACAACGGCATCTGGGGGCTGGAGAAGCATCCGATGCAGGCGCTGTACGGCTACGACGTGGCCGCTGACTTGCAGTCCGGCTGCCGGTATGACCAGGTCGTCACTGCGCTCGGCGGAGGCGGCGAGCTCGTCACCGATCCGGCGGATGTGGGGCCCGCCCTGCGGCGCGCGTTCGACTCCGGCGTCCCGTACCTGGTCAATGTCGTCACTGACCCGAAGGATGCCTACCCGCGCTCCACAACGGGCGTCTGACAGCCGGGGTACACCCCCGACGGCCCCCAAAACCACAGTCGGGGGACACCCCCGACAGCCCCACAGTCGGGGGGACACCCCCCGACAGCCCCCCAACACCTGGCGACAGCGGGGTTAAGACCTGACTGTTGAATTTTGTAGGCCGCGCCTTCGGCGCGGCCTACTCGATGACCGCGATCAGGTCGCCCTCCTGCACGACGTCACCCTCCGCGACGGCCAGCTTCGTGAGGGTACCGGAGTCCTCGGCGAGGACAGGGATCTCCATCTTCATCGATTCCAGAATCACGAGCGTGTCGCCGTCGGCGACGCTGTCACCCTCGGCCGCGACGACCTTCCACACGTTCGCCACCATCTCCGCGCGAACCTCGCTCATGCGCCCTCCTTGATCTCAGCCGCGGCCGGCCCGTTACGTCCATCATGGCCGCTCGCCCGCACTCACGGGCGCAGTCGGCCTACCAGTCCGGTGTCGTAATCACCACTGCGGAACTCGGGCGACGCCAGCAGTTCGGCATGGAAATCCAGGTTGGTCTTGAGGCCGCCAATCGCGAACGCGGCCACGGCTTCCCTGGCGCGGTTCAGGACCTCGGCCCGGTCGGCACCATGCAGGCAGAGCTTCGCCAGCAGGGGATCGTAGAACTGGGTCACCGTGTTACCCGCCGCGTAGCCCGCGTCCACGCGCACCCCTGGGCCGGTCGGCTCGGCCCATTCGGTGATCGTGCCCGGGCTCGGCAGGAACCGCTTGCTGTCCTCGGCATAGACCCGCAGTTCCAGCGCGTGCCCGGCCGGGGTTACCTCCGCCGGCCTGAAGCTGATGTCCTCCCCGGCTGCGATCCGGAACTGCTGCTCCACCAGGTCAATGCCGGTCACCAGCTCGGTAACCGGATGCTCGACCTGAAGCCGGGTGTTCATCTCCAGGAACGTGAACTCGCCCGCCGTCACGTCGACGAGGAACTCGACCGTGCCGGCGCCCACGTAGTCCACTGCCTGGCCGGCCTGCACCGCGGCGGCCAGCATCCTGGCCCGCAGCGCCGGGCTGATGCCAGGTGACGGGGTCTCCTCCGCGACCTTCTGATGGCGGCGCTGGACCGAGCAGTCTCGCTCGCCGAGCGCGAGCACCCGCCCATCGGCGAGGCCGAGAATCTGCACCTCGACGTGCCTGGCACGGGTAACGAAGCGCTCAAGCAGGATAGCCGGGCTGCCGAAGAACCGCTCCGCGCGCGAGCGAGCCGTCTCAAACCCCGCCTCGAGCTGACCTGGATCCTCCGCCGCGCTCATCCCGATGCCGCCGCCGCCCGCGGATGCCTTGATCATGACCGGATAGCCGATCTCGCTCGCCGCGGCCAGCGCGGCCGTCACGTCAGTGACCGGCTCCCTGGTCCCTGCCGCCACCGGTACGCCAGCCCGCTCCATCAGATTGCGGGCGTTGATCTTGTCGCCCATCTGCGTGATCGACTCCGGCGACGGGCCGATCCAGGTCAGCCCAGCGTCGATCACGCTCGCGGCGAATGCAGCGTTCTCCGACAGGAATCCGTAGCCAGGATGGATGGCGCGAGCACCGGCCTGCTCTGCGGCAGCCAGGACGGCCGCAACGTTCAGGTAACTGGCGGCGGGCTGGGCCGGGCCGATCGGCACCGCCTCGTCCGCCTCGCGGACGAACGGAAGGTCCGCATCGGCCGCCGAGTACACGGCTACCGAGCGGACGCCTAGCTTGCGCGCGCTCGTGATCACCCGCCTGGCGATTTCACCACGATTGGCGACAAGAACCGATTCCAGCACGCAGGGCAGCCTACAGCCGCGACGGGACCCGGCGCCCCGCGACCTCGGCCAGCACGGCAACTACCTCGGCGTCGAACTCAACCGGGTCCAGCCGCATCCGCTCAAGTGCCGCACCTGACCTGTCCCGGTCCATCGAGCCGCCGATCATGTCGTCGAACGCATTCGCCGCCTTGATGATCATGCTGCCGAGCGGCGGCGCCGGATCGTGACCGCGAGCGGGCCAGCTCTGGCACCGGACCAGCTCGGCGACGTCATCAAGGACACCGGCCTTGCGGATAACAGCGGCCCCGTAGCTGGCGATCTGCTCCTGCTCAGTCCGCGATACCTGGATGGTCGCGCCGCCGGGGATCGGATCGCGGAGCGACAGCTGGCCGATGTCATGCATCAGGGCCGCGTACTCCAGCGCGAGCAGCTGTGGTTCAGCCAGGCCAAGACCGCGCCCGACCGCCACGGCCAGCCGGCTGACACGGCGCGAATGCCCCTGCTCGACGTAGCCGGCCACCTCGGTGACGCGAGCCAGCGACCTCACCGTCTGCAGGTACGTGGCGCGGATGCCCGCGTAGCGGCGGAAGGCGACTTGCGTGACCAGGAGCGGCCCGATGAACACCAGCAGCTCCATCAGTCCCATGACCTTGGTGCCGAAGACCGTGATGATCACAGAGGCGCCGACCGCCAGGCCCAGCGGCCACTGCAGGCGCATCTCATCCCGGATGGCGGTGGCGAACCTGGCACCGACGTCGTCGGCCCGGATCAGCGCTCCGATCGTGGTCTCGATCAGCCAGCCGAGCACCAGCACTACGGCCATGAGCGCGAACGCCAGCTCCCACGGCTTTGGGTGCGGTAGGAATAGGTGCGGGACGATGGGCCGGAAGATGAACGCCACGCAGGCAACGGCTATCAGCCGGGTGCACATGCCGGTCAGGCCCGCAGACCGGCCGGCCGCGATGTGCGGCAGCGCGCCCACGATCATCCCGATCGCCGCGGTCCCGATGACCAGCAGCGCGTCGTACCTGGTCATGCCCCGCTGCGGCAGCGCCAGCAGCAGGGCATAGGCCATGGCGCCGACCATCGCGATCGGCGCGGCTTCCCGCCCGCCCGGCAGAGCGAGCCTCAGCAGCTCGCCGAACGCGATGAACCCGCCGAAAACCACAGCCGCGCGCCAGTAGACATGCGGATGCTCCAGGGCCATGCCAGCGAACGCGCCGACGACGAGCATGGCCGCCGCGGACATCACCAGCAGCCGTCCTGAGTCCAGCGCCTGCCAGTAGGCGATCCGGTCCGGCGTGCGCCCGGCCAGCGCTCCGCCGGCCACTAGGGCTCCACGATGCGCAGCGGCGCGGTCGGATCGTCGTGATCCTGGACTGTCACTGTGGTGGGGTCAGCGGGCTTGCCAGCCGGCTCCGGCAGCGGCCATTCCTCATTGTCAAGCGCGGCGATGAACGCCTCCACGATTCGCGGGTCGAACTGGGTGCCCGCACCCTTGCGCAGCTCGTCGAACGCAACATCGATGCTCTTGGCCTCGCGGTAGGAGCGGGTAGTCGTCATCGAGTCGAACGCGTCGGCAACTGCAATGATCCGGGCGAACTCGGGGATCTCATGCCCGGCCAGGCCCATCGGGTAACCGCGGCCGTCGATCCGCTCGTGGTGATGCATAATGCCGTTCAGCGCCTCGTACAGGAACCCGATCTCCCTGACGATCTCCAGCCCGCGCATCGGGTGCAGCTGAATGGCCGCAAATTCTTCCTCGGTGAGCGCGCCGGTCTTCTGCAGTACCTGGGTCGGCACGCCGAGCTTGCCGACGTCATGGAGCATCCCTGCGTAACGGATCGCGTCGGTCCGGTCCGAGCTCATGCGGATCATCCGGGCGATCATGACGGCGCCGCGCGACACCCGGTCGCCGTGGCCGCGGGTGTAGTAGTCCTTCGTCTCGACGGCCTGGCAGAGCGCGTTCATGGTCTCCGCGTAGGCCCGCTGCTGCTCGGCGAACTGTCCCATCGCCCAGCGCGCGACGAACAGCGTCACCAGCACCAGGACTGCGGAGAACCAGCCCATGATGTCCCACAGCGAGGCGATGACCAGGCCCAGGCAGGCATAGCCGAAGTCGGAAGCCAGCAGCAGCGACAGGCTGGACTCAAGGCCCTCGCGGCGCAGCATCCCGGTGCCCCGGTTGAGGCGGTAGACGCCCCAGATCAGTCCGTGATTGGCCAGCACGTGCACTGCGGCGGCGGCAGCGAACGCGCCAATGATGATCCTGAAGTGACCTGTATCGGGGAGCCCGACCAGCACCACGTCGTTCAGGGACTGAGGCGGGACGGGCTGTGTTATGGCATGCACATGCGAGAGCCTCGCGAGCCAGCCGCCAACGACTAAGTAAGCCACGCCAGCGGCGAGGCCGGCCAGCGCGTGCATCGCCCCGTTAAACATCCGCTCAGGCAGGCGAAGCTGCCGCCGCAGGCTCAGCAGCGAACTGGCACCGACGAATGCGGCCGCCAGCGGGCCGAGCAGAACCACCGCGGCAAGCGTCGCCGCCGAGCTAGGCGACCATTTCGTCTGCCGCGCGGTCAGCGGCGTGTCGACAGAGTCGCAGACCAGGAACAGGCACTGGAGCGTGACCAGAGCGAACAGCGGCATCTGAACCGGGCCGGTCATGGTTGCGGGCGGCATCAGGCCCCAGGTGCCGCGAGCCGGCGCCATCGAGGCTGCGGCCACCAGCGGGCCGGTCAGGACCACGACCAGGCCGATGTACAGCTGTGCGGCCCGGGAGACCATGCCGTGACCCCCTTAGTGCGATGGTGCCGGTGCACGCCCTGAACCCAGGCAAGCCCGCAGCGGTGCAATCCGCGCCGCGTTTAGCGCTTGCCGGCAGATTTGGCTGACGTCGCCACTTAGAGTAACCCGCGCAGCTGATCCACGCCGGGCTCTCCCCGACAATGTGAGCTAATCGCATTCGCAGAACTGCGCAATGTCACTGGCGCCGACGGCTGGCTGGTCCGGTGCTCAGACCGCGGGTGGGACGGACGACAGGGGCGGCGAACTGCCTCACGCCGCCAGCAACTAGCTGTCCTCGAGCTCCGCCCGGACGGCGGCGATCCTGGTGAGCACCTTGGTGCGGAGTTCTCCTGGCACCGCTTCCTGCCCGCAGCACTTATGCACGAGCTTCTTGACGAGCTCCTCGAGGCCGTACTCGCGCAGGCACGGCCCGCACTCGTCGAGATGCTCGCGGATCTGGTGGTTGCCGCTGTCCTCCATCTCGCCGTCGATGTAGGAGTAGACCATGGCGAGTACCTCGGTGCATGGCACCTCGTGCGGCTTCCCGCAGCTCATCTCGCGTCCTTCCCTGACGCGTCGCCATCGGACGGCGCCGTGGCCGGGGCGGCGGGCGTCGTGGCGAACATGCCTTGATCCGCCGCGTAATCCTGGAGCAGGTCACGGAGCTGCCTGCGGCCGCGGTGCAGCCGCGACATCACTGTCCCGATCGGAGTGCCCATGATCTCGGCGATCTCCTTGTAGGCGAATCCCTCAACGTCGGCCAGGTACACAGCGAGCCGGAAGTCTTCCGGCAGCGCCTGCAGCGCGGCCTTGATGTCAGAGTCGGGCAGCCGCTCCAGCGCCTCTGTCTCAGCTGACTTCAGGCCCGCGGACGTATGCGACGCGGCCCTAGCGAGCTGCCAGTCCTCGATGTCCTCAGTCCCCGACCGCTGCGGCTCCCGCTGGCGCTTGCGGTAGGTGTTGATGAACGTGTTGGTGAGAATCCTGAACAGCCAGGCCTTCAGGTTCGTACCAGCCTGGAACTGGTGAAAAGACGCATAAGCCTTGGCGAAGGTCTCCTGAACCAGGTCCTCGGCGTCAGCTGGATTGCGCGTCATCCGCATCCCGGCCGCATAGAGCTGGTCCAGGTAAGGCAGCACGTCATCCTCGAACCGCTTACCGCGCTGCTCAAGTGTCTCGGGGACCGGACCCACCCCTTCCGGAAACGAGGGAGCCAAGGGCTGCAGCCGATCAGCCTGCGAGCCGCCTCGCCGGGAGGATACAACGCTGACAGTCTTCACATCACGCCCGGCCACCCTGGAGGGACCGGGCCGGGTCGGCCCGGCCACCCTCGACGTGCCGGGGCGAGTCTGGTAGCTGGCAACTGACACGTGGCATGGAACACGGTCCCGGCCGGCTTCATTCCGTCAGCCGGGAGGCGGCGCGGGCTGGCGATGAGCCGTTACCGCCGCAGGCGATCGCGCTTCCCCTGGCACGCGAGGCAGCGAGCTGCCTCCGGCTTGGCCTCGAGCCGGCCCTCGGGAACCAGGCCGCCGCAGTCCACGCACGTGCCGTACGTACCCAGGTCGATCCGGTGCAGGGCGGCGAGGACGTCAGAACGCTGCCTCCTGGCAACATCCAGCATGGCCTCGGACCGGTCGCTCTCGGAGAGGTTGGCGCCGGCGTCGGCCGGATCCTGCGGATAATCGCCGCGCCACCTCTGCAGTCCAGCGTTGCCGTCGAGAACCGTGATCGACTTGTCCAGCTCGCTGCGAATCTCCTCTAGTCGCAAACGCGCCGTCATAGCATCCATGCGATCCCCGCCTCCTTCTGCAACTCGTCGGCAGCACCGTCGGGGAATCAAACTGCGCTGCCTGGCCCAGCTAGCGGGCCTAGAACAGCGCTCCGGTACCACCGTCACGCAGGCTGTGACCGGCAGCAGCTAACGGCACTGCGGACACCGCCGAGACTGGCTCGATCAGCTGCGGGCCGTTGTTCCGCACCGAGTTCACTGCGGTCGATACCGGGTAGGTGACGAGTCCGCTTGCTGCGGCCGGAACCAGCAGCGCCCGCAGGTCCGCGGTGTCGTTGCTGGCCGGATCGAGCCAGTCAGCCCAGCTGCGGGGATCGATGATCATCGGCATCCGGTCGTGGATCATGCCGAGCTCGTCGGGCGCGCTCGTCGTGATGATCGTGGCCGTCCACAGCCAGGCGTCCTCATCGTCCCTGGCCACGGCCGGATCGCGCCACAGCTCGTACAGGCCGGCGAAGGCCAGCGAGCGGCCGTCTCGCCGGGTGATGTAGATGGGCTGCTTGGCCGCGTCCGGCTTCTGCTGCCATTCGTAGTAACCGTCGGCGGGCAGCAGGCAGCGCCGCTTGGCAAAGGCGCGCCGGAAGGCCGGCTTCTCCGCCACGGTCTCGGCCCGGGCGTTGATCATCCGGCTGCCGATCCGGACGTCCTTGGCCCAGAACGGCACCAGGCCCCAGCGCATCACCCGGAGCTCGCGCGCCACAGTCCCGGCCTCAGCACCGCCATCGCCGTCAGCGCGGGTCTCGTCATCCGGCGTCTCGGCGCGGCCCACCACTGCGTAGACCGGCTTGGTCGGCGCCACGTTGTAGTCAGGCTTCAGCGGCTCAGCGACCTTGTCGCGCTGCACGCTGAACTCCTCCAGGAGCTCAATGCGCTTACGCGCCGACGCATACCGACCGCACATATCCTCACCTGACGAGCCAGCCCACCGAACCATCGGAGCCCGGAATCTGACAATTCATAGCCGAGTTCCGGCTATGCCAAACCTTGCCGGGATATCCGGAATGAGTCCAAGGGCCCAAGGTAACGGTGTTTGATTGTCGCTCCGCGCGGTCGGCTACGTCTAGACGCCTTCTGAGCCAGTAATCTCAGGAGGCATGCGGGCTACCGAGCACGCCGATACCGACTGGGCGGCGCCAGCGGCCACCGCGGCCGTGAGCGCCAGCGTCCGGCTGCCTGGCTCCAAGTCCATTACCAACAGAGCACTGATCCTGGCCGCGCTCGCTGACACCCCGACCACGATCGCCGGCCCGCTGCAGGCGCGCGACACCGACCTGATGGCCAGGGCGATCGTCTCGCTCGGCGCGTCGCTGGAGCGCTGCGACGGCGGCACGTCCTGGACGGTCATGCCCGGCTGGGCAGGCGGACCAACGCAGGTCGACGTCGGGAACGCCGGCACGGTGCTGCGATTCGTGCCGCCTGCCGCAGCCCTGGCCACTGCTGACGTCGAGTTCACCGGCGATCCGCGGGCCTCACAGCGACCGGTGGGCGAGCTGCTGGCAGGCCTCCGCCAGGTCGGAGTCGAGATCAGCGACGGGGGCCGGGGTGCCGTGCCGTTCATCGTGCACGGCCGCGGCCGGGTCGCCGGCGGTGCTGTGACACTCGATGCCTCGTCCTCCTCACAGCTGGTCTCCGGGCTGATGCTGGCGGCGCCGAGATACTCCGGCGGCATTCAGATCACGCATCAGGGCTCGCGGATACCGTCTGCCCCGCACATCGCGATGACGGCGGCCATGCTGACGTCCGCGGGAGCTGAGGTCGAGTCCGGAACTCAGGGCCGCGGCGGCCAGCCTGCGCAAGACTTCTGGCGGGTGCGACCGGGACGACTGGCCCCTGGCACCGTCGTCGTCGAGCCGGATTTGTCGAATGCTGCCCCGTTCCTGGCTGCTGCTCTGGTCACTAGTGGCCAGATCACGATCCCCGGCTGGCCGGCCGTCAGCCTGCAGGCGGCCAGCCAGATCCTGGACGTGCTCGCGCAGATGGGCGCCGTCTGCCAGGCAATGCCTGCCGGCCTGCGGATCCAGGGCACCGGCCGGATCTCTGGCATCAGCGCCGACCTGTCCGACATCAGCGAGCTCGCGCCCGTCCTGACGGCACTGGCAGCGCTCGCGGACTCGCCGTCGGAATTCACCGGGATCGGGCACATGCGGCTGCACGAGAGCGACCGGCTGGCCGTTCTCGCCAGCGAACTCGGCGCGCTGGGCGGCGAGGTGACCGAGCTGCCAGACGGCCTGCGGGTGCAGCCCCGGCCGCTGCGGGCCGGGTCCGAGCCATTCGACAGCCACGATGATCACCGGATGGTGATGGCCGCAGCGGTGCTCGGCCTGGCCGTGCCCGGCCTCCGGGTGGCGAACGCGGCTACCGTCGGCAAGACCTTTCCCGCATTCCGCAGCTTGTGGGCGCAGATGCTGGGGCTGGCGCCCTGAGCCCGCCGACTCGCCACTCCCGGCTCGACGAAGACGATGTGCGGGTCAGGCCGGGCAAGGGCTCCCGCCCCCGCACCCGGAGACGACCGGCCCACGAGGACGCCCTCGACGCGTTCGTGACGGGAGTGGATCGCGGCCGGTACCGCTGCTTTACCGGTGACCGGATGGTCACGGCGATGAAAGCCAGGGAGCTGGGCCGCGGCAGCATCGTGGTGGGTGATCAGGTCAGCCTCGCTGGCGAAGTGTCCGGAGATCCCGGCACGCTCGCCCGGGTCGTGCGGGTACAGCCGCGCACGTCGGTGCTGCGCCGGTCCGCCGAGGATGACGACCCGAGCGAGCGGGCCATCGTCGCCAACGCCGACCAGCTCGTGATCGTCACGGCGCTGGCCAACCCTACGCCGCGGCCGCGGCTGATCGACCGGTTCCTGGTGGCGGCCTACGACGCAGGCCTGGAGCCGCTGCTCTGCCTGACGAAGGCCGACCTGGCCGCGCCGGATGGCCTGCTCGCGGCTTACCGGCCGCTAGGCGTCCGCTCGATCGCGCTGAGCCGGCCGTTCGCCGGTCAGCTGGACGAACTTCGCGCGCTGCTGGCCGGACGGCTCAGCGTGCTCGTCGGCCACTCGGGCGTCGGTAAGTCGACCCTCGTCAACGCGCTGATTCCGGACGCCGACCGCGCCGTCGGGTCGGTCAGCCCGGTGACCGGCCGGGGGCGGCACACGTCCTCGGCGGCAGTGGCGCTGCCGCTGCCCGGAGGCGGCTGGATCATCGACACGCCTGGCCTGCGCAGTTTCGGACTCGGTCACATCGCCGTCGACCGGGTGGTGTCCGCGTTCCCGGAACTGGCCGAGGCGATTGCCGCATGTCAGCCGGCCTGCAGTCATCTGGAAGCGGGCTGCGGTCTCGACGAGTGGGTCGCCGAGCATGGCGGTCCGGCCGAGGCCGCGCGCCTGGACTCACTGCGCCGGCTGCTGCGCAGCCGCGAGGGGCTGGAGCCAGCCGACACGCCCAGTCGTGACGCCCCGGCCGGGTAGGACGACAGGGTCGCGCCGACACTCGCACCCGATCCTGGCCCACCGTGGCCAGGACGCGGTTCTTACCGCTACCGTTGCCCGGGATGGCTGGTTTTGACGGCGACCTGGGCTTCGCACACGTCCTGGCGGACGCGGCGGACGACATCACCATGCGCCGCTTCAGGTCGCTGGATCTGCGGGTGGAGGCAAAGCCGGACCTCACCCCGGTCAGCGATGCCGACCTTGCCGTCGAGGAGTCGCTGCGGAACGTGCTCAGCCGCGCCAGGCCCCGCGACGCCATGCTCGGCGAGGAGTACGGCCGGTCCGGGTCCAGCCAGCGCTGCTGGGTAATCGACCCGATCGACGGCACCAAGAACTACGTGCGCGGGGTCCCGGTGTGGGCCACCCTGATCGGACTCATGGACGGCGATGAGGTCATCGTCGGCGTCGTCAGCGCCCCGGCGCTGGGCCGTCGCTGGTGGGCCGCCCGCGATGGCGGTGCCTGGACGGGCAAGAGCATGACCAAGGCCACGGCCTGCCGTGTCTCACGGGTGTCGAGCCTCTCCGATGCCTCACTGTCCTACTCGGGCCTGCCGAGCTGGGAGCAGGCCGGGCGGCTGCCTGAGTTGCTCGGCCTGGCCCGGAAGGTCTGGCGTACCCGTGCATATGGCGATTTCTGGTCTCACATGCTCGTGGCAGAGGGCGCGGTCGACATCTCGGCCGAGACCGATGTCACCCTCTGGGATGTGGCCGCGCTGCAGGTTGTCGTGGAAGAGGCCGGCGGGGCATTCACCGACATCACTGGCGTGCCGAGGCCGGATTGCGGCAGCGCGGTCTGCACCAACGGGCTGCTGCACTCCGAGGTCCTCAGCCTGCTGGCGACCGCGCGGGCTGCTCCGACCGGAGATCTGGACTTGCCCTGAATCGCATTCTGACGGATGCTGGACAGGCAGTCACAAGCGCACAAGCACGAGTTAGCCGGGCAGTCTGCTGCGGCAAAGTCGCCATGGTGTTCCCGGCCGCCATCAGGCTCCCGGCGCGGGTTCCACGCCGCGGCCTGAGCGAGGGGAGCGATGCAAAGTGAAGGTTCGGGATGGGATGACGAAGGTCGTCCTGAGCGTCGGGCCCGCGCATACGCTGCGTGAAGCGGCCAGACTGATGTCGGCCAAGCGGGTGGGGGCCGCGGTCGTCATCGATTCCTCGCAACCTGGGATTGGAATCCTGACAGAACGAGACATTCTTGACTCGATCGGTGCCGGACAAGACCCGGATGCCGAGATGGTCGCCGACCACCGGACCTCCGACATTGTGTTCGCCTCTCCGGACTGGACGCTCGAGCAAGCAGCATCTGCGATGACGAGAGGGAACTTCCGGCACCTCGTCGTGGTCGACAGCCAGGGAGTGACCGGACTGCTGTCCATGCGCGACATCGTTCGCTGCTGGTCACATGCCGGCGCCACTGCTGGGGTCACCGTCCCAGCCTGACGCTGGTAGCTCGCATCCTGGCCGGACCCGCTGACCTGCGGATGGGCGTGAGCAGCAAGTGCAGCTAGCAGGCGCCGTCGCACTCGTGACGGGCGCTTCGTCTGGTATCGGCGAGGCCACCGCCCTCGCATTCGCGGCAGCCGGAGCGCAGCTGATCGTGACCGGCCGCGACGAAGACCGGCTGAAGTCGGTAGCCGTGCGGACAGGCGCCACTGCCTTGCCCGCCGACCTGGCCCAGCCGGGTGCGGTCGAGGCGCTGACCGGGTCGGCCCTGCACGTTCACGGCCGCGTCGACCTGCTGATCTGCAACGCCGGCGGCGGCTGGGCCGGTTCGATCGTCGAGATATCCGCCGCCACCGCGGCCGAGCTGACGGCCGTCAACCTGCTCGCGCCCGTCCAGCTGGCACGGTTGCTGCTGCCAGGCATGATCACGCGCCGCGCAGGACAGCTGGTGTTCGTCTCGTCGATCGCCGGAGCGACCGGCGTCCGGAACGAGGCGGTCTACGCTGCGACCAAAGCCGGCCTGAACAGCCTGGCCGAGAGCCTCAGGTATGAGCTAGCGGGAACAGGCGTCGGGGTGTCCGTGGTGCTGCCCGGCGCCGTCGACACGCCGTTCTTCAGCCGCCGTGGCCGGCCCTATGAACGCCGATGGCCCGCGCCGGTCGCGAGCGACAAGGTAGCGCGGGCCATCGTGAGCGCGGTGACACACCGTCGGGCCGAGGTCTACGTGCCGGGCTGGCTGCGCTTCCCGGCCTGGCTGCACGGCACGGCGCCGCGCGCATACCGGTTGCTGGCCGGCCGGTTCAGCTGACCGGCTCGAAGTCACCTGCGATACCGGATCACGGCAATCGGCGTGAACACCGCGATCAGCACCGCTGACCAGGCGAGTGCCAGGCCGACGTCGCTGGTTGATCCAGCCAGCAGCGACCGCACCGCATCCACCATCGGCGTGATCGGCTGGTACTTCGAGAACGGCTGCAGCCAGCCAGGCATCGACGCAGCCGGCACGTAGGTGCTGGAGATGAACGCGAACACGAACGCGATCAGCGACATGCCCTGCGCTGCCTGAGCATTAGGCGCGAACAGGCCCATCACGATGAACACGACGGTGAACACCACGGCGTAGAGCCCGCACAGGCCCAGCGCGGCAAGCCCGTCTTCCCAGCTTCCGGACAGCCGGAAGCCAAACAGGAAGCCGAACGCAGCGGTCGTCAGGATCGACCACATGTTCGTCGCCGAGTCGGCAAGCGTGCGCCCGAGCACCAGGGAGTACCGCGGGACCGGCAGGGAGAGCAGCCGGTCGGTGAACCCCTGGACCTTGTCCTCGGCTACCGCGACGGCAATGCCGCCTCCGGTGAACAGGACGATGGTGGCCACATACGACGGCACCAGGAAGTCGACGTAACTCGTCGAGCCTGCATGGATAGCGCCGCCGAAGACGTAGCGGAAGCTGAACAGGAACAGTGCCGACTGAACAATCCCCATGACGAGCAGGCTCGGCGTCCGGAAGTACTTGCGCAGCGCCCTCAGCGCCACCTGCCCGGCTGCACTGGTCACGCCAGGCGGCCTGGCCGGGCGGACGATTACCTGTGGCATGGTTACCTGGGTCGCGGTCATCGGGAGCTCCCGTTCCTCAGCCTGGCCAGCCGCAGCCGGCGTGCGGTCGATGTCGATGTCGCCGGTGAGAGTCAGGAAAACCTCGTCCAGCGTTGGCCGTCGAAGCGCGATCTCGTCCACCGCAATCGAGGCGTCGTGCAGGCAGCCGATGACGACCGCGAGCTCAGCCGGCCCGGCGGGTGCCACTGCCGTGACGTGGCGGCCGCCAGGCTCGAGCCGGGCCGCGTTCATCGTGACCCGCTCCAGGATCTGGCCCACAGCTGAGGCCAGACCCGTGTCGGCGACGGCGACGTCGATGACGTCGCGGCCAATGCTGGCCTTGAGGTCGCTGAGCGAGCCAGTTGCGATGACCCGACCGTGGTCGATCACGACGACGTGGTTGGCCAGCTCGTTGGCCTCATCCAGGTAGTGCGTTGTCAGCAGGATGTCGGTGCCGCTCGCGGCCAGCCCGCGGACGGCCTCCCACACTTCCCGCCTGCTGACCGGATCCAGGCCAGTCGTCGGCTCGTCGAGCAGGAGCAGCCGCGGCCCGCCGACGAGGCTTGCGCCCAGGTCCAGCCGGCGCCGCTGGCCACCGGAGTAGGTGCCGCTGCGGCGGTCTGCGACCTCCTGCAGGCTGAGCTGGTCGATCACGACTGCGGCAGCCCGGCGGGCTGAGCTACGGCCATGCCCGAACAGCCGCGCCGTCATCTCCAGATTCTCCCGGCCGGTCATCGCCGGCTCAACGGCGGCGAACTGGCCGGCCAGACCGACGTCGCGCCGGACGCTCGCGGCGTCGCGTACCACATCCCGCCCGCGGACCAGGAGCTTGCCGCTCGTCGGCCGGACCAGGGTGGCAACCGCGCGGACAAACGTGGTCTTGCCAGCCCCGTTCGGGCCGAGAATGGCCAGCACCTGCCCGGGGGGAGCGGTGAGCTCCAGCCCGTCTAGCGCCGTCACCTTCCCGTACCGGACGGTCAGGGCTCGCGCTTCGAGCAGCGGCGCCGCCATCTGGGACACGGTGGCCGCTGGCGTCCCCGTTCTCATCGAGACTCCCCCGCCGACCGAGTCGGGTCGTCGACCGTCGGGCGCCGGCCCTCGCGGCGCGCCATCAGCGCATCCGCCAGGTACTCGCGGCTGCGCATCGCCGACAGGACTGCGATGCCTCCGCGGTGCACCCGAACTTCGGCGCTGCGCATCTCGCCGCTCAGCACTACCCGCCGGCCGTCGGCCGCGCTCATGCCGGTCCAGTCCTTGATCCGGCACCGGCCAATCCGGCGCGTGCTGCCGTCCTCGATGACAGCGCCATCGGCCACCAGCAGCTTCACGACAGCGTGATCGATGTCGAGGTTTACCTCGATGTCGCCCGCCGCGATCCGCGGCGAGCGCAGGTCGAGGACGACGAGGCCACGCGATGCGCGGACGTCGAAGTGCCGGGCCCCGGTCCAGTGCCCCAGCTTCTTGACGACGCGGCCATGTGCCCGGACCGGGATAGCGGGTTCCGCCGGGGCCGTCGTCGTTGTCGTGGTCGTAGCCGCCATGGTCTCGGTACTCATCTGTGCTCCTCGCTACGCTCCGCCGGGCTCTGCCGCCGGACGAGTTATGCCGGAACTGATAGTAGCTATGAAACTAGTTGTACTGCAACCTGATTCTACAAGACTAGTTTCACGTTCACTAGGAACGCAGAGTTATGATCTACTAGTGCTCGGGGAACTAGTAGGCTGGTGACGATAGGTAGCTGCCCGGGACCTGGGAGATCCTGATGGCCGAGGAGAGCGAGTTCCGCGCATCGCCGCTAGCCCTCGCGGTCCTGAGCTTGCTTCATGCCGCGCCCTTGCATCCGTATGCGATGCAGCGACTGCTCAAGCTCTGGGGCAAGGATCACGTCATCAACGTGGGCCAGCGCGCCAACCTCTACAAGACGATCAGGCGGCTGGACGAAGCAGGCCTGATCGCCGTGCGGCAGACCGAGCGCGATCAGCAGTACCCGGAGCGAACCGTGTACGAGCTGACGGACGCCGGCCGCCGGGCTGCGCACAGCTGGGTCGCCGACATGCTGGCGCGGCCGCGCAACGAGTTCCCCCAGTTCCCGGCTGCCCTGTCGTTCATCATGCTGCTGACGCCGGATGAGGCGCTCGCGGTCCTGGAACAGCGAGCGGCCGCGCTACGTGACCAGCTGGCCGCGGTCGACGCGGATCTGCGGACCTACAGCGGCACCCTCCCCCGTGTCGTGCTGATGGATGACGAGTACCAGCGCACCATGATTGGCGCCGAGCTGGCCTGGGTCGAAAGCGTCACCGCGGATTTGCGTAAGGGCGACTGGGGCTGGACCTACGAAGAGTTCGAGGACGCGGCGGCCGCGTTCCTGCCGGAACGCGAATCGGCCGGTTCCGACCATCCGCCGGTCCCCGGTACTTGATCAGGCCGTCGTCCACGGCGCACGTCAGCCGTCAATCCCAGCGGTCGCCCCACGACGTTTTCCTGGCCCGGCGATACGACTCGCCCTTGCTCTTGCTGATCAGCTCGCGCCGGCTGCTGCCGTCGCGCGCACACAAGTCGAGCGTGACCAGGCCCTTGCGCTGCTGCGGCCGGCGCACGACCCGGCCCGCAGGCAGCTCTGGCAGCCTGATGTCGGGGCGGACCGCCGCTACATAACTGAACTTCTCGTCTTCGTACGCGAGCTCGGCGCCCTTGGCCTGCCGGTGCAAGGCCGAACGCGGCAGGCGCGCGGCGAAATGACACCAGTCACCCTCTCTGTCGAGCGGGCAACCGAGCTGGTGCGGGCACGGTGCGGCGACGAGGTACCCGGCCGCCAGCAGCTGACCGCGGGCCGCGAGGATCCGGCGGTGTCCGGCAGGCGTTCCCGGCTCAACCAGGACCACGACCGGGGCGCTGCGGGCGGCAATCGTCACCAGAGCCGACTGCCGCGCGGGCGTCAGCTCGCCGAGGACGTAAGCGGCTGTGGCCAGGTCGGCAGCCGGGAGATCCGCGGCAACCGCGTTCCCCTCCGCCGATCCGGGCGCGTCGGTGTCTGTGAGCCGCCACTGCCGCCAGCTGGCGGACGGCAGCGCCGCGGCAGGCGATCCAGCGAGAATGGCCGTGCCGAGCCTGATCGCGTCAGCCGACTGCTCCAGCAGCGTCATCGCCCCGATGCTCGGCAGGATGCTGGCGGCCGCCCAGGCGGCACCGCCCGTTCCCGCCCCGAAATCCAGGAGTGTCGCAGGCGCCCAGCCTGGCAGCGACAGGTGCGTCTGCAGAAGCGCGAGTGCGGTCGCTGCTGCGGTGGCGGGCATCCGGTAGGCCGCGTACGCGGCGGCGTCCGACCGCGACGCCATGACCGGAGTCGCTGGCACTTCGCCCGACTGGTAGGCGGCCATCAGCCGCTGCACCCCGGCGCTGAGGCTAGCCATTCCGGCGCCGGACAGGCCGGACTGAATCGCCGCAGCCAGGCGCGCCGAATCCAGCGCCCCAGCCCTGGTCTCCGTGTCCGCCACGTGCCTACGGTAGTTGCCCGTACCTTCGCCGCTGGCTTGCATCCGGTCCCCAGGTACAGGCTTACCGTCATGGTATGGATCTCAGCCAGGCAGCAGCACTCTCGCCGGAACCGGCAGACAGCTGCACACTCGCCAGCGCCGACCAGATGGCGCGAGGCGCCGAGTTCGACCAGCTGTTCGCCGAGATGGTGCTGCGGACGGAACAGCCCGCGCCGACACGGTTCCGGCTGGAACTGCGGCGCGACCCCGCAGCGGCGCGCCGGGCCGCGGAACTTGCGCTCGCCGAGACTGCGTGCTGCTCGTTCTTCACCTTCACGCTGACCGCCGCAGCGGACGGTCTCGTGCTGGAGATCGCCGTGCCAGACGCGCACCAGCCCGCCCTGGCGGCACTGGCAGGCCGGGCGACCGGGCAGGTGCCAGCATGACTGGCCTTCGCACCGGCGAGCTCGCCAGAGCCGCCGGCGTCGGCCACCAGACATTGCGGTACTACGAGCGCCGGGGCCTGCTGGCCCAGCCGCCGCGAACGGCCGGCGGACATCGGCTCTACCCGCCCGAAGCGCTGACCCGCCTGCGGGCCATCAAGGCAGCACAGCGGCTCGGGTTCTCGCTTGGCGAGGCTGCCGAGCTGGTGCCTGCCGCGCCGCCGCGCCGGCTCCAGCGGGCGGAGGGAGCCGCTGGCTGATCGCCTCACTGCCAGGCTCGCCGAGGTCGAGTCCGCGATTGCCGAGCTCCAGGTGGTCGCGGGCACCCTCCGCGCCACGCTCGAGGCTGGCTGCACGGACCTGACCGAGTGCGCCGGACAGCCGCGCTGCCCCGCGCCGTTCCAGCGGGACTGACCGAGCACCAGCTCAGAGCGGACTGCGTCAGCAAGGCAATTCGGGGGCCAGGCGCTCGGCCACAGCGCAAAGCGCCGGACGCCCGGGTGCCTCCTGCACGACTCTCGCGTACAGCCACAGCAGCAGCCGGTCCCGCTGGAGTTCGAGCAGGTCAGCCAGACGCCATGCCAGCCCTGCAGGGTCGGTGAAGAGCCGGTCGCAGTTCAGCATGTGCTGCAGCAGATCGTACGCCGGATCGCCGACGTGCGGCTTAGGGTCGATGACGAGCCAGGCCTCACGCTGGGCCGCCAGGATGTTCTCGGCGTGCAGGTCTGTTGCCAGCAGGACGTGCCGATCGGCCGAGGCGGACAGCGTGCGGAACAGCTCAAGCCCGGTCCGCACCAGGCCCCGGTCAAGCCCCGCACGCTCCGTGCCGGCGGACCGCGCCCACGCCTCCTCCGCCTCGTCGGCCCACGCCGCGCACATCGCACGGAGGGACGGGAACGCGTGTCCGGCAGGAGGCTCACGCCACAACCGCGGCAGGAGAGCGCAGAGGACCTCATCCTGCTCAGGCTCCGGTAGTTCGCTGAGTAGCCTGCCGGGCTCGCATCGTTCAAGCAGAAGCGCCACGGTGTCGCCCCGGATCTCGGCTGCATAGAGCCGGACAGCCCCGTTCCCGTCCCAGAACCGCAGCGCGTCGGCCTCCCGCTCCGCCTCCGGATGCAGCCACCCGACCTTCAGCACCAGTCGCGCGCCGTCAGGTGTGCGTGCTGGCGCCACCCAGGAGCACTGGCCGCCCGGCTGAAACGGCGCGCCAAGCTCCAGATCCCAGTCGCGCGCGAGGCCGTACACCGTACCAGCAAGCCGATCCAGCCACCCGTAGGGCTGGGAATCCTCGCTGGCGCCGATGCTGTCGGCCAGATTGCGGGGCAGCGGAAGTTCGCTCACGGGGCGCTTACAGGGCCAGCTCGTAACGCTGCTCTGGCTTGCCAGTCCGCCGATGCGCAGTCGGCACGCCAGCGAGCCTCCAGCCGAGCCGCTCGCAGAGCGTTACCGCCCGTGCGTTCGCGACGTAGACCGACAGCTCGGCGTGGATGTAACCACCCGTCGCCAGGCGGGACTGCACCCGGCGCAGCAGCAGCTCGCCGACACCGCCCCCACGTGCCCTGGCGGAAGCCGAGGTAGCTCACGTCATCCTTCCGGCTGCCCCGCCAGGCCTCGACAAACTCCACGGCCGCAGTATCCAGGGACTGCCGCCAGCTGCCAACTCAATTCACGGTCCGGGAGGCTGCGCGAGCCGGTCAAGAGCCTTCGCCACAGCGAACTCTCGCCGCAGACCGCGGCGCGGGTCAGCATGCCCGCGCCGCGGTCTCGACCTGCAAGCTCAGCGGCCGCTACCAGAAGCGGTGCTGCGGGCGAGCATTGAATACCTCCGGGCCGAAGTCGGTCGCGGTGGCGGCAAAGCCCAGGTGGCCGTGCCCGTCCGCGCCGCCGGCCCTGATGCCGAGGAGGTCCTCGAAGGTGCGCAGGGCCGAGTAGTGGTTGTAGCTCCCGGTGGTGTCCACCGTGCCTGCCTTGATCCAGTCCGGGTTCAGCAGCACGGCACCGACCTCGCCACCGCCCGGCATGGTCCCGGCCGGCGGCTCCTGGCCGGGCGTGAGGCCCTTGACCCCCAGGAGGTCGTAGTAGGTCAGGCCACCGTACGCCGCGATAGGCGTGTTGAGCAGCGGGGAGTAACCGGGGTTGGCGCTGTTCGGGCCTGGCTGCTCGTTGTCGCCGGCTGAGGTGTCGGTCGTGCCGCCCTCGTCGAAGGTGATCATCACGAGCATGCTGCCACTGCGGTAGGCGGGCGAATTCAGGATGAGCGGCATCCAGGTCCTGAGGAAGTCGTCAGCACCGACGAGGCCGCCGGTGGTACCGCCCGCGTCGTTGGTGCCAGCGCACGTGGCGTCGTGGCCGTCATCGCACAGGTTCGGCGTGATGAACGCGAACCGCGGAGTAGTGAACGTGTGCTTCAGATCCTGAGCCAGGTGGCCCTGGTAGGTGACGGTACTGCCGGCGCTGGTCGTCGCGGTGCCGAGCGGAACGACGTCGTGGTCGCACAGCCAGGTGTTGTCGGTCACTGAGTGGAAGTAGATGAACGGATTGTGCCGGTCGGCGTACTGGTCCGTGGTTGCCGACTTGACCTGGGTGCCGGTGGCGTTCGGGCCCTCGGCGTTGTTGGTGTCGTCCGGCGCGACGCCGTTCACCTGTGTCGGGTGCGCGCAATCCGTGCCGCCGAGCGGGTCAGACTGGCCGCCGTCGCGGGCCGGGTCGTTGCCCACGTCCTCGGCGTACTCGCGCCAGTCGCCGCCGATAGTCCAGGGATAAGCCCGGTCGAGCTGGTTCCCGATCGTCTGCACGCTGGCCGGGAAGACGCAGCCCTGGCCGTCAACCTGCCCCGGGTACTTGGCCTGATCGGGGTCGAGGGTGCCGGGGGTCACGTCGTTGTAGCTACCGGCAAGGGAGGTGAGGCTCGTGACGCAATCGCTGCTGGTGAGCTGGTTCGGCGCCTGGCCCGAGACCTGCGCGATGTAGTTATCTAGGCTGACGTGCCCGACCGCGTAATAACCCTGGAGCAGCTCACCTTGCGGCAGCAGCGTGTCATTCAGATAGGTCGCCGGCGAACTGGCGCCGAACGTCTCGCCTTCACTCTCGTTCTCCAGCTCAATCACCATAACGTGCTTGATCGCACCGGGCGGTACCGGCAGCTGGCTGTGCGCCACGCTACGGACCGAGGCGGACGCAGTGAGTGCGGGTACCAGCGCCATGCCGAGGGCAGTGCAGCCTGCCGCTGCCAGCAGCGCCAGTCGACGCCCCACCCGAGCTTTGTTGTTCATGTCTCTCCTGTTCGCTGCACCACCGGCCGCGCAATAGCTACACGGATCACCTGAACGGACGTTCACAGTTGCGCCAGAATTTCAGAAAGACATCAGATGTCTGCTATGCGGAGGTGAGCTGAACAACAGCTGCGAGTCGGCAGGTGGCGGTGCTCCCGTTACGCGTGCGGTCTCGCTAGGCAGGCGGGCTGAGGCGGCCGTACGAGGCCAGCGTGCGCAGTGCTTGCAGCGTCACCATGCCTCGCCACTCGCAAACGGCAGCCTCGCTCGGCGGCTCCCAGCTGATTGGCCAGCCTCCGTCGGGTTGCTGGTCGGCGAGCAGGCGATCAAGGTGCCGGTCGATCTGGGCATCGGTGAAGAGCCCGCGCCAGCGCGATCCGGGCTCGGGTGCCAGCTGCGGCGGAGTGAGCCCGTAGCCGGTGGCGTCCGGGTCGAGGTTCAGCATCGCGATGTCTGCCAGTTTCGCCGCGAGGACCATGGCCTGCTGATCGGCGCGGTCACGATCGGGAACGTGGTCAAGGAAGATCAGGGTCTCGGAGAGCGCGTGGGCGTCGCCGGGCAGTTCACCTGAGTCCAGCTTCTGCCAGCAGTACGCCGTGCCCTCCGTGCGCCACGGATGGTCGACGCCCAGCTTGTACAGCAGGCCGACCAGTCCCGCGGTCGGGTTCAGGCCCGGCTCGTAGGTCCATTCGGTCCAGTGCGCGGCACGCGGGAATGCCTCGATCGCTGGAAGGGCCAGCGCGACGCCGCCGCCGGCCCCGGCCTCCGCGGCCGTCCGGCCGAGGAAGTCGCACGCCCGCTCGATCATGCCGGAGCTAACCGCCGCGAATTCAGCCGCACCGTCGGCCGTCGCGCCATGGCCGGCCTCGCGGGCCGCGGCCAGGGCCTGGAAGGCGACCTCGACGTACACGGGCAGGCTCGCCGGGCAGCGTGTGTCCGGTTCCAGCGCGTGGCCGAAGCCGCCATCGTCGTTCTGGTAGCCGCGTAGCGCGTCGGCCACCCGGGCCGCAGGCTGGCCGAGGAAGACGGTCGCGAACAGGCGCCGCTCGAGGAGGCGCGCCTGGCTCAGGAGGAAGCGGTCTGCCGCCGCGAATGCGTTGTCCATGAACCGAGGGTAGAAGGCCGGGCTGCCGGAGCGGATGTCAGGTTGCCTGGCTGAAGAGGAAGAGCAGGATCGGCACGAACTGCAGGGTGCCGATCAGCAGGCCTATTGCCGCCAGGCCCTGGCCGCGCTGACGCCTTGCGACGATCTGATCCAGGCCGAATCGCACTGGGCGTCAGCCACCGGTCATACCTGCCTTCCGTCGGGCCCGGCGCGCAGACGATGTTGCCGAATGGAGCTGACGGTATTTTAAGGTGCCAGTAACGCGGGCACGGAAGGCAATGTCGTAAGCGATGACTCAGATGTCCGGGCCCGACTACGAGGCGCGCGCAGCGGCCGGCATCGATGCGCTGCAGCGGTGGTACTGCCGGTGGACCGGCAGGTGGCGAACGACGGGGTGGTGGAATTCCGCCAACGCGCTGACCACCCTGATCGGTTATGTCGAGCGGACGGGGGATCGCAGGCACGCTCCGGCCGTCCACAAGACCTTCAACCGAGCGAGGTGGCGCCATCGCGATTTCATCGACCGTTTCTTCGATGACAACGGCTGGTGGGCGCTGGCGTGGATCGCGGCCTACGACCTGACTCGCGAGGACCGCTACCTGGACGCCGCCCGGGTGATCTTCGCGAGGCAAGTGACAGCCTGGGACGACACGTGCCGCGGCGGGCTCTGGTGGAGCGAGGACCGGAAGTACAAGAACGCGATCACCAACGAGCTGTTCCTCAGCCTGGCCGCTCAGCTTCATCTTCGGACGCCCGACACCGACGGCAGCTACCTGACGTGGGCGCAGCGGGAGTTTGAGTGGTTCCACGCAAGCGGGATGATCGGTCCCAGCGGGCTTATCAATGACGGCCTCACGTCCGAGTGCACGAACAACGGCAGGCCCACCTACACCTATAACCAGGGCGTGATCCTGGGCGGGCTTGCTGCGCTGCACGAGATCAGCGGCGACGCTGCCTACCTCGAGCTGGGTGCGTCTATCGCCGACGCCACGCTGAGCCATCTGACCAGCCCGCCGGAGGCGAAGCCGCCGGGGATCCTGGTCGAGCCGGGCGAGGCCAAGATGGCCCAGGAGGGCAGCCACGGTGACGGGTCACAGTTCAAGGGAGTCTTCATCCGGAATCTCTGCGACTTCTATCGCCGCAGCCCCCGTCGGGCTTACCGCGATTTCATCTTCAGGAACGCCGAGTCCGTCTGGGACAACAGCCGGAACGCTGAGAACCAGTTCGGGGTGTGCTGGACCGGGCCGTTCGATACAGCAGACGCCTCCAGGCAGAGCTCCGCCCTGGATGCGCTCAACGCCGCTGCCGCAGTCGCGGCAGGCTGAGAACGGCACCCGTCATTGCCGGCCCGCGTGGCTTGGCGAGCTCGACGATCTGGTACGGACGACAGCGGTCCGGCCCGTGCTGGCCGCATACGCATCCAGCTCTGCCAGCGCCAGGTCGCATAGGTGCTCGGCTCGCCGCGCATCGACAATGAGATCGCTTCCCGCAGGCGGGTCGGTCCGGTCGAGCGCGGTCCGGAACAAGCCTCCAGCGGTGGCCTCGTCGATGATTCCGGCCAGGCCGAAGTCGGCATCGTCGACCGCGTAGAGCCTGAATGGGGCAGCGCCGCGGCTGATGAACGGGTGCATGCACGCCACTTCGGCTACCGCGGCCGGACCAAGCTGCTCGACGTCGTAGCCGCACATGGCACTCGCCGGAAGTGCGCTCATCTTGCGGTCAGCCAGGTAATCCAACCGGGCGGCCGCGCCGCGCTGCTCGTCGGTCCGGACGAGAGGCGTCCCGTCGCTAATCACCCGCAAGCCCGTATAGCCTGCCGCCAGGGCATAGTCGATCTCTGCCCAGTGAGCCTCGACGGTCGCCTCCGGGTCGATGATGCCGTCACTGGCGAATCGGAAGAAGTCAGCCAGCTCGAGCGCTTCGGCGGGGGCCGCATTGGCAGCGTCACCTGCGGCTTCCGAGCTGACCCTGCCGGCCAGGTCGGAGCGGATATCCGCGGTGCTGGCATCGCCGACAAGCTTGACGCACTGGCCGACGGCGATTCCGGCGGCCGCGAACTCCGCGGCGCGATCTGCCCATTCAGCCTTGCTGTGATAGGCCCAGCACAGGTGGTCAAAGGGACCAAGGACTGCCGCCGAGTCGACGACACCTTCTCGGCCCTCTCGGTGCCCGCTCGGATACCGGCCGCTGGCCACGGCGGCCCGCCGATGTGCCTCGATGACAAGTGCGTTCTCGATGCGCAGCGATGCGCGATTGGGCATCGGCGGATACGAGGTGCCGGCCAGCAATCCGGGCACGCCCTGGATCTGGCCGAGCAGCTGCTTGCACGGCGGGCACCGAGCGACGTGAGCGTGGATGGCGGCCGCCTGCCGATGGTCGAACACACCGAGCGCAAGATCGGCGAGCTCGTCCGCGCTCGGATGCCGGTCATCAGGGATCATCGCTCTCCAGGCAGGCGGCTGGCGGGGATTGCATCGCGCGGCACGGGTACGCCCCCGTGGCCATGGCCGCCTCGCGGTAGTCGTGCCTGGTCGCGGACACAGTTCCGCCGACATTAGGCGATCGCGACCTGGCGCTACATCCCCCGAATGGTCAGCCGGCCGCTCAAGGGCGGCTAAGGCCTAGCCTTCAGCTGGCGGGGCCGCCTGGGACATCCCTTCGGGGGACATGTCATGAAGACAGCCGCTTCTTCACAGTCGCCACATAGTCGATGACGTCGTCAGCGTCGGGCGACTGCGGGATCAGGTTGAACTCGGTGCAGCCAGCGTCCACGTAGGGCCTGAGGAATTCGGCGACGTCATCGGCAGTGCCGTACGGGCAGTATCGCTCGAAGCGCTCGAACGGGAGCTGGTAGAACGCCTGCATCGCCGGCGCGACGCAGGCCCGAGCTGACTCCTTGGAGTCCGCGAATCCGCACCAGACTTGCATGGCATGACGGGTCGGCGTGTCGGGTCGTCCCGAGCGAGCCGACTCCTCAGCTGCGAGCTCCGCAGCGGCGGCGAAGCGCGACGGCGAGTTCCAGATGCCAAGCCACCCATCGCCGAGCCTTCCCGCCCGCCGGATCGCCGCGTCCGAACGCCCGCCGACAATGATCGGAACCGGAGCGGCCGGAGCAGGCAGGATGACGGCCTCGTCAAGGTCGAAGAACTCGCCGTGGAAGCTGACAGGCGCACCGCTCATGAGCTGACGAAGGATAACCAGGCACTCATCCATCCGCTTGCCGCGCGTCGCCGGGTCTACCCCGCAGATCGAGACTTCATGACGATCCTCGCCGCCAACTCCGACGCCGAGGACGAGCCGTCCCGGAGCTAGGCCGGCGAAATCTGCGAGCTGGCGGGCCACGAGCACCGGATGGCGGAGCGGCAGCAGGTAGATGCCGACGTGGATGGGCAGCGTCGGATGGAGCATCGCGAGCGCGGTGGCTTGCACCAGGCCGTCAAACCCGAGCCCGAAGAAGCTGACGTGGTCGCCGCAGCAGACGTAGTCGATGCCCGCGACCGCGGCTCGCGCGAGATAATCCCTGGCCGCCTCTGGTCCCCGGTCGAGCAGGCCTGCCGGGAACATGCCGACTCTGGTGGCTGCGGCGCGCGTAGCTTCAGGCATGACTTGACGCTAGGACTGCTTGGCGCCGCGGCACAACCGGGTGAACTACCTACGAGGCCGGCCGGCGTGCGCGGTGGCTAGTTAGTGGTCAGCAAGTCGCGCCGCTGCGCCTCGATCTCGGTAAGCCTGGATTGCACGTCGGCGGACTGGGACTTGAGGCGGTCCTCGACTGCGCTGACCATCCGCAGGGACTGCGCCACGTTCTGCTGACCCTGCTTGATCCGGTCGCGAACCGCAAGGTCGGTGAAGATGTTGTTGAACCACAGGTCCATGAATCTCGTCGCGCTGCTGAGGGTGATAATCGGCGACGTCTCCGCGACCTGGTCGAGTTCGGTGAGGTCGGTCCGCAGCACCGCCATGCGCTGATCGGCCTCGGCGGCGGCCTGAGCGGCGTCGTCGAGCCGCGAGTGCTCCATCGCGGTGGCGATCATGCCGCCGCCGAAGAAGGTGTCGTAGGTATTCCAGCTCGAGGCGCTGCCGAGCCTATCTTCCACCAGCGACAGTGCCTGCCGCGCCGCGTCCGCGGCTTGCATTGCCGCCTGCATCTCCCTGAGCTCGGCAGTGAGCCGCCCCCGCTCGTCAGCCAGGCTCAGCAGCGGCGCGCGGCGCGGGTCACTGGACTCGGTCAGGTGCCGTTCCTTCTCGGCCAGCACCGCCGCGTAGGCGTTCGGGGCCGGCGCCAGGCGGTCAACCTGGGCCAGCGCGGCCTGATGCTCGGCGCGGACGGCATCTAGCCGTGCCTGGGCGTCGGCCAGTCGCAGCCGAACAGCCTTGGCCTCGGCTTGCTCGCGGGCCAGCGCCTCCTCGTGCGAGCCGCGCAGCGTCACAAGGACGCGGCTGAGAGACAGGTGCTCCAGCCGGTCGACGTCCTTCTGCTCCAGCTGGTACTGCGATTGAAGCGCGTCAAGCTCGCTGCCCAGGTGGTCTTGCCGCGCCTGCAGGTCCTCGCATCGTCGGCGGGTTACCTCAAGTTCGCGAGCTGCCTGAGCGGCAGCGGCCAGCCGCTGCTCGATATCGTCGGACATGCTCCGATTAGACCATGTCGTCATAGATCAGCAGCGCCGATCAGAAGCAATCCTGCTGGGACGCCCTCAAGTCGTCGTTACCATGCCCTGACCATGCCGCATATCCGGCCCAACCTACGACAGGCTGGTCAGAAACTCCTGCCGGCCGGCTCCTGCGGATACGTCCGCTGGATCAGGGCGTTCAGGCGATCACGGTCTGGGGCGAGCAGCGCCTTGACGCCCTCCGCGCTCACATCCGCCACGATGACGTCGCCGACCTCGTCGTGAACATCGCTGAACAGGCCGTGCGCTTTCATCTTCTGGGCCTGGTAGCGATTGTCGTCGGTCGGGCTGACGTAGTGGACCGACCGGATCTTGTAGCGGTGAATGAGGAACAGGTGGTTCAGCGTCATCAGCCGCTTCTTGCGCAGGTCCACGTCGAAGGTGGTCTGGTCTCGCACCGACAGGATGCTCCGTCCCCGCCGATCCACGATTACGTCGAAGACGATATTGGCGACCCTTTCTCCGCTTGGCTTGGACAGGGAGAGCTCCAGCAGCTCAGAGCCCGCAGTGTTCGGGCGCAGCCCGACGGAGAATGAGTACGGGATCTGGTGGTACGTCGCCCACAGGGCGAGCCACTCCTCGAGCAGCTTCGTCGGCACTTCGGTCTGGACCAGGTGCTGATGCTGCGTCGATCCCTTGCCCATTGCCTTGGTGGCCGCCGTGCCGCCCGAGGAGGCCATGAGCGCAGCATCTAGCCGCGGCCCGCCCACGAGTGTCTGAGGCGTCCGGTAGGGCGACTCGACCAGCCGGAACTTCCGCTGCAGCCGAGCCAGCGACAGCATGCCGTCCTGCTTAAGCGCGGCGGCGAACTCCTCCGCCGCCAGGCCGTCGATCTGATGTCCACCGTAGGTAATGAAGTTGAAGACGAACCCCAGCTTGCCGAGCTCCTCCGGGAATCGCCTCATTTCGTCCTCGCTCATGCCGGTCGTGTCCCAGTTGAACGACGGCGACAGGTTGTACGCGAGCATCTTGGACGGGAACTCAGCCTGGATGGCTTCTGCGAAGCGCCGGGCGTCCGCAAGATTCGCGGTCTTGGTCTCCATCCACAGCAGATCCGCGAACGGGGCGACAGCCAGCGACCTCGCGATCGCATAGTCGATTCCGGCCTGTATCTGGTAGTAGCCCTCGGCTGTCTTGGAGAGCTCGCAGTCCCAGAAGATATCGATACCCATCGATATGGCCTTGGCCCGAGCGGCGTGAAAGGACGTTCGGTTCGCGAAGGCCAGCCACTCCTCGGCGCTCAAGTCCAAGGGCTCACCATCTTCGGCGCGGAACTCGATCACGTCCGCGACCGCCTGGGGAAAGGTCTTCAGGTTGGCCTCGGACTGCCACGCATCCAGGTACTCCGTCTCGACCTGATCCAGCAGTTCCTCGGCCGACAGCCCGTCGGCCTGCAGAAACGCCTTCGCCTTCTGCTCGAGCACATGCATCACGCCGGTCCGCTCGAGCCAGGCGCCGGCCTCGTCGAACTCCTCGGCGGAGATCTGATACAGCAGATGACCGCGCGCGTCGTCGATGCCCAGCTCGCGGAGCCTTCTCATGATGGTGACGTAGCCGACTTTGTAAGTCGGCAGCTCATCACTGGTGGCGCCAAGGATGAACGGATGGTCACGCTCGTCTCCGCGCCCCTCCAGGAACGTGGCCGCTTCGGCGTCGGTTCGGGCCACGATGATGCCAGGAACCTTCATGACGTCGAGCTGAAAGCGCGCGGCGCTCAGCCGCTTGATCTGCTCGTCTACGCCGACGAGCACCTTTCCTCCCTGGTGCCCGCATTTCTTGGCGCCAGGCTTCTGGTCCTCGATGTGGTAACCCGGGACTCCGGCCTCGACGAAACGGCGCACCAGGTTCCGGACGTGCGCGTCGCCGCCGTGTCCTGTGTCGGCGTCGGCGATGATGAACGGCCGATAGTCGATTTCGGGCGAGGCAGCACGTTGCGCCTCACTCAGGCGCGACCGGGCGAAGCGCTGGTTCCTGTCCGCCGTGAGGAGCGCGCGCACAATCGGGGCGGCCTCGTCGGGCACCTGGGATAGCGGGTAGCTGGCCAGGTCGGGCCCAGGGTCCTCGGTCACGGAGCCCTTGGCCGACGTGGCCCAGCCGCCGAGGTAGATGCCCTCGATTCCCATCCGCTTCAGGGCAACTGCCTGACCGGGTGAATACGGGCCGAAAGTGGTGATCTGCTTGCGCTCGGCGAAGAGGTGCCGGAGCCGATCGTAGAACTGCTCGGCCGCAACTCTCGCCACCGTGTAGTCAGTGGGGATGGTGCCCTGCTGCTCCACCACCTGACGGGCGGAATACAGGCGCGTCAGGCCCTCGAATCGAGGGCTGGCCAACCACCGTGCAGCCGCACCGATTTCCGGTTCGAGGGAATTCATGCCCGGCTTCTCGACGACTTCGGAATCGACTGATTTCATCACGAGCTCCTGCCGCTCCGGCACTGCGGACGCCTCGGTGACCTCGAGATCCAGGTTGTGCCTGGTCGTGTTCTCATCAGATCACGCCATCCGCACCACAGGTAGGGGCGGATGTCCCGGCAGCGCGCTGCGGACCCGGGAACGGCCCGCTCCCTGCAGCGGGAGCGGGCCGTCCTGGGCGCCGGTGGCGGTCAGTAGTGGATCGTGACCGTCGCCGTGCCAAGCACCAGCGGGAGCTTGGACACATCGACCTTGAGGACCTCGCCGTCATCCACCGCGCCGCTGGCGTCGAGCGTCTTCTGGTGGACAAGGTACTCGCCCGTCGTCACCGACTTCACCGGCGTGCAGGCCGTGGTGTCGTCTCGCCGGACGCCTCGCACGTGGCCTCGTCCTGACCGAGCAGGTGGTCCATGCCGAAATCGCTGTCGTTGGAGAGGTAGATCGTCCGGCCGCCGTCAGTCGTCGCAACGCCCTCGATCTTGTCGTGGCCGAAGAACGCGCCCGACGGGTCGATCTGGTTGAGCAAGGTGCCGATCTCGAGGTACGGCGTCTTGCTGACCGGCTGAATCCCGGCCTGTGACAGCAGCAGCTCGGCCTGCGCGGTGGCAGCGCCGCCGACGTACCCTTCGATCGACTTGCCGCCGACTAGCAGGCCCTGCGGCTTGGTGATGTCGAGCTGCGTCGTGCTGCCCTGCTGGAACGTGTACGTCGCGCCCTTCAGAACGTCGGTCGCCCCGCTCAGGTCGATCTCGTAGAGGTCCTTGAACGCCGCCTTGCCAGGCTCGCCCTGGTTACCGTCGCGCTCGTCGACGAGGAACTTCGTGTCCGACAACGCAGTGATCTCGCTGATCGCGCTGCCCGTCGTTGCCGGGTCAGTCAGCAGGTAAAGATATTCGTGCATCGCCTTCGTCTTGAGGTCGATGGTCACGATCCGCACCGGGCCGACACTCGCCGCCTTGACACCCTTGGGGCAGTCGCTGACGGTGAGAGCCGACTGCATGATGCCGACGAGCATCTTGCCGTCGGGCGTGATCGTGAGGCCCTCCATGCCCTTGTTCTTAGTACGCAGCTGCAGCTCGAACGGCAGCGGGTGCTGGGTGTCGACATTGTGGCCATTGCCGAGGCCGGCGCCGGTATCGGCGCCCCATGGCGAGAGTCGCTCGATCTCCTTGCCGTTCCTGTCGAAGTGCGTGATGTACGGGCCGTACTCGTCGGAAACCCAGAGGGTGCCGTCAGGCAGGGCGACCAGGCCCTCGGAGTCGTAGCCGTTGTCCGGTTTGAGCTGCACCGCCGGGTCCGTCCCGGGCACGGTGTAGAGCTGGGTCGGGTTGATCTGGTTGCCGTACAGGTCCTCGGTCTTCTCGGCGCTCGCCGCGATCTTGGTTATCGGAACCGGAAGGCCGTTGTACGGCGTGCCGTCAGGTGCCGTCAGGAGGATCTTCTTCTCCAGTACCGCCTTGCCGCCCGCCAAGTGGAACAGGCCGATCTGGGGTTGAAGGTCGGGTCGGTGAAGACCTTCTCGCCCACCGGGCCGTCGTCGTCGGCGTTCGGGCCGCGGTCGGTCAGGCCGTAGAACCAGCCCGGCCTCCCCGGATCGGCGAAGAAGGACGAACCGTAGCCACCCCCGGAGATGAGGACAGTCGAGCCGTTGGCGCCCTCGAGCTGGCTGAGAGGCGGGATCTTGTCGGCGCCCGGAACGGCGTCCTTGTACAGCGCGACTGCGTCGGTCGCGGTGTAAGTGAAGCTCCCGGTGCCATGGGCGCCAGCTGTCGGCACGAACGAGTAGGAACCTTCGGCGTTCACGGTGAGCTGACCAGCGGAGGGGTCGCTGAGTGCGCTGTGGCGGACGACGGCCGTGGCGCCGAAGTCGTTCGCGAGGAGGTTGCCCGTGACTGTGCCGTTCGGGCAGGCCACGCCGAAGTCGGCGTTCACCGCAAACGGGTGTGGCTGCGTGGCTGAGGTTGAAAGGTAAACGTAATAGCCATGCTTCAGTAAAGAGGAGCCCAAGACGACGCCACATCGCCGACGGGATGTCGCGTAGCCGAGCCGCAGGCCACAGAACCAACTTGGGGGAACGGGCTTACCCCGACCTTCGGCCGTCGGCACCCTCGCGGCCGAACTGCAGCACCAGCAGACATGGCGCAGCAGGCAGCTGATTGTTTGCAGTGGCCCCTCGATGAGCACAACTATTTCTGAGCGCGCAGCTCCGGCTGTCGTGTCCACAGCAAGCGAGCGCCAAGGGAAACGCAGGCGCTGCGCTGGTGCGTTACAGCCATCCAGCCGAGCCAATTGCGGACCAGCTGACGCGCGACGAACAGGTCTGCCTGCACGCGAAATAGGGACTGACCATCGCGGTCGGCTCAGCCGTTAGTGCCGCGGCAGTCATCGCAGCGGTGCGGTGGCCGTGGTCACTGGGGAGACGCCCACCCTATTGCTGGAGCGCAGCTCCGCATCGGAGAGTTCCGCCATCAACTTCCGCCAGAACGCGAGGGGAATCTCATGACCGTGGTCACCGGAGTGGAACTGAAGAAGGTACTCATCACGGGCGCAGGTTCCGGCTTCGGGCATGAAGTCGCCATGCGACTGGCGGAGAAGGGCTTTGACGTTATCGCAGCGGTGGAGATCTACGCGCAGGTCCAGACCCTCAAGCGTCAAGCGGCTGAACGAGGAGTGCGCATGCAGGTCGAGAAACTCGATGTCACCAATGACGGCGACCGGCGGAAGGCGCTGGCATGGAACGTCGAGATCTTGGTGAACAACGCAGGCGTCGGCGAGGGCGGCTCCACTGTCGACATCCCCGCGTTCAACATCCGCAACGAGTTCGAGGTCAACGTCACCGGACCGCTTCTTCTCACTCAGGGGATCGCGAAGCAGATGGTCAAGCGAGGCGCAGGAAGAATTGTCTGGGTCTCTTCTCGAGAGGGTCTGAACGTAAACCCCTTCACCGGCATCTATTCCGCTTCTAAGCATGCCGTCGAAGCTATCGCCGAGACCATGGCCTATGAGCTGCAGGAATTCGGCATCGAGGTCGCAACCATCAATCCGGGGCCGTTCCTGACCGGCTTCAATGACCGGATGTTCCAGACCTGGGAAAGCTGGGAGGACGACCCGTCCGAGCGGCTCTTTGATTACTCGAGCCTCGCGTTCCCTCGAGCGCAGTTCGACCCTGAGCCGGTATACGCGACAATGACCGCGGTCGCCGCCGGCGAGGTCGACAGCTATCGCAACCTGGAGCCTAAAGCGATGATCGAGGAAACCAAGCACCTTCAGGAGTTTCCGTGGGAGCGAAAGGTCACGGACGGTCTGGGGACTCGACCCAGAGCCCTTCAGAACTCATACGACATGAAGCCTGAGACCCCGGTCTCTGCCTGAATCTCCCTCTCAACTAGCCGACTGCGGCGCCTGACTCCTCCTGCTGCTCACTAGTGCTGGGCGGCGCCGGCCGCGGCGAGCGCTCGCCAGATCTCCCACAGGTTGTCGTTCGAGATCGCCAGCTGGGCCTGCCCGCCAGTGCCTGGCGGTGTGATGCCTAGCCCGCTGATGACGATCCAGTCGCGCTTCCTGAACTGGGACGACGGCGCCTGGCTGAGGAAGATCGAGCATTCGCGTCCTCTGAACGCGTACTCCGAGAAAGACTTGGGCGCGAAGATGGCAAAGGCGTCAGCACCGACGATCAGCCGTGCGGGTCCTCGCAGGGAAAACCACGATCGACCGGCGCCCCAGAGGTTTCCGTTCGTCTTATACACCCGGACTGCGCCAAGATTCGTTTCGAACCGCACCTCGGCTCCTATTTCGTTGCGCAGCGCCGCAGTCCTGGGGCGCTGGCGGCGTAGCACGACGCGCAGACCTAGCGAGATGAGGATGCAGGCAATTCCGACGGGCGCCAACATCACAAGCAGCCGCAGCAGGTCCATGCCCGTTCCTAGTCGCTATCCGAATCAGACTTGCCCATTCTTCCTCGTAGTCGCCGATGCCTGGTCTTCACCAGTCCCACGGGCTTGCCGCCGCGCCATGCTAACCTCTGGCGCCGACGGGGTCGACAGGCTACCGCGCGAACGCCTCCACAGAACTGGTAGGCCAGCCCAGATGAGCGAATCTCTCATGGACAACTAAGCGCAACGGCGGAACAATTCGTCCGAGCCAGGACGGAGCGGGGGCATGGCCAGATTCCTAAGTCGTGAGGAGTACAAGGCACGGCAGAGGCAAGCGCGGTTGGACGCGCCGGCCCGTCGGCGTTGGCGGCTAGTGCTGACTGTCGTGCTGGTCATGGTGGCGGCGGGGATCGGCCTGCGGGTGGTGCTCTTTCCCGGCAGGCCGCTGGTGATTAATACCGGGAGTGTGGCTCCTGGCGCAGTGGCGGTGTCGCCAGATGGCTCGACCCTGTACATGGCCTCCTTTTCCTCCGGCCCGCCCTGCCGCGGCCTGCTGGAGACGTTCAGCACCCAGACCGGCCAGGTGGGATGGGGAATCCAGATATTCGACGGGGGTCCGCAGGCCATGGTCATGGCGCCTGATGGCCGCACCCTATATGTCGTGACGTGCAGTGGCACGGTCGTGCCGGTGAGCACCGCGACCGGCCAGCAGGGCACGCCGATCCGGACGGGTGACGCGTCAGCAGGCACGCAAGGGCTGGGGATCGCAATCACGCCCGATGGCCGAACGTTGTTCGTCGCCGGCAAGTCCCTGATCCCGGTCAGTACCGTCACCAGGAAGCCGGGTACCCCGATCGGTGCCGCCGGAACGAACCCGGTGATCTCGCCCGATGGCCGCACCTTGTACTTGGCCACCAGCGCCAAGAACCGCGGCGCGGTCACACCTGTCGACCTCGCCACCGGCACATCGGCAAAGCCGGTCTGGCTGCCGGGCAGCGTGTACGACATGACGGTGTCCCCCGATGGTCGCACGCTGTATGTCGCCGGTCCTCGCGGTATCGTGCCGGTCGACACCGCCACCGGCACAGCGGGCACCTTGCTCGAGACCAGGTACAAGAACGTCGCCAGCATGGTCATCATCCCCGATGGCCGCACCCTGTACGCCGCCACCTGGAGAAACGGGACAGTCCTGCCCATCAGCCTGCCCACCGGCAAGCCTGGAACCCCGGTCCGCGTCGCAATGAACGGCAGCACCGGCTGCCCGACCAACTTGACGCTGAGCCACCACACGCTCTACGTCACCAATGCGGGATCCGCCTGCATGGACCAATTCGACGGCGACATCGCGGTCCTCCCCATCGGCGGCTAGCCTGCTGCCAAGTCTCGCCGGACGAATTCTCATCTCCGTCATCCTCAGTGCTGCCATGACCTTGTGAGTGGCTGGCAGTTCCAAGGTCGGCGGAACGCCGATCGCACAGCGACGCGCGGAAGCGCGCCCTTGACGGCCGCGACTAGGACAATGGGCGGCGAGGAATTCGGCTCAATGCGCGGTAGCGATCCTGGCCGCCTAGTACTCCAGCCGTAGATCGTTATGTGCCCTGGTCTTGGGGGCTCGCTACCCGGCGGCGGAAACTCAGGTGGCCTCAGCGCACCATCTGGGTAGAGTCGGGCAGTGCCCGAGCTGGAGCAGCTGCGTGCTGGCCATGCCCCAGCGGTCCTAGCCTTCGAGCTGGCGAACCGCGCCTACTTCGCTGCTTCGGTCTCTGACCGTGGCGACGAGTTCTTCGACCAGTTCCCCGACCGGTACAGCGCCTTGTTGGCTGAGCAAGAGGCCGGCATCTGCGCCTTCTACGTGCTCGTCGCTGATGACGGCTCGGTTCTGGGCCGGTTCAACCTGTACGACTTGGAGGACGGCACTGCCGCACTCGGCTACCGGGTCGCGCAGTGGGTCGCCGGCCGCGGCGTAGCGACCAGGTCTGTCCGGGAGCTGTGCCGGATTGCGGCGGCGCGGCACGGGCTGCGCACATTGCGGGCGGCCACCTCCCACGGCAACGCGGCGTCCCAGAAGGTGCTGGCCAAGGCCGGGTTCGTCCCGGTTGGCCCGGCCACCTCGGCTGATCTCGGCGGTAAGTCAGGCACCTGGTATCAGCGCGACCTCCAGCCATAAACCTTGATCTTGCTGGTGGACGGCATGTCGACACGCCAGATCGCAGCCGACTGCACCTGACGGCCGACACGGTGCAAGATCACCTGAAGTCGGCGTTCGACCGAACAGGCGTGCACAACCGGGGCCAGCTCGTGGCCACGATCTTCGAGCGCGACTACCTGCCCCATGGCATCGCCGACGGCCCGCTCAATCCAGCCGGCGCCTTCACCCGCGGCTAGACCGGCGGCCTCAGCGTTCACTGCCGTTGACGAGATCGAGAATGCGGGTCTTAGGCGCGCCAGCCAGACCGGGCGAAGACGCCGGTGAGGACCAGACGTGCTGCACCAGGAAGCCGGCGAACGCTTCCGCTACGCCGGCCGTGTCGAACTCCAGGTCAAGCATCAGATAGTTCGGGTCGTCGACCGGCAGGCGGATGGCGTAGCTGCGGACTCCGGCCCTGAGCCGGGCTTCCGCGAATCCGTCGAATGCCTTTTTCCAGAGCTGATAGTCGGTGATCGCGTGCTCGATCCTGAGAGTGGTCATCGGATCCCTCCATCATGTCGCCGTGCATGCCATCGAATTCGACGCTAGGGATGACCGTCGCGGCGCGCTATCCCGACTATCTGGGGGGTGACCTCGCGTGGTGAAGCTGGAGAGCGGCCGGCCACGTGCAGGGCATACGCTCACGCCGTGGCCGGAAACTCGTCGCGGGCGCGCGCCCGCGGGCGCGTCGAGGCCATCTGCGCGGAGTTTCACGACGCGAGGAGCTTGCGCCTGGAGGCACTTTCCGTGCTCCGCGAGGTCATCGACTTCGACGCATACGTCTGGCTGCTGACCGATCCCGTCACGGCCGTCGGCGCCGCGCCGCTGGCCGATGTTCCCTGCCTGCCCGAGCTCCCGGCCTTGATCCGGGCGAAGTACTCAACGCCCGTCAATCGGTGGACGGCCCTGCGGCTGCAGAGCTCACCCGCCAGCACACTGAGCGATGTCGTCGGCGGAGATCTGAGCCAGAGCCTGATGTGGCGCGACGTCCTGAGCAGATACGGCATCGGCGACGTGGCGTCAGCGGTCTTCGCCGACCAGTACGGCTGCTGGGGCTTCCTTGACCTGTGGCGCAACGACACCAGCGGCCCGTTCAGCGCCGCAGACGCCGGATTCATCGCCGCAGTCGCGGCGCCGCTGGCCACCGCACTGCGCCAGTGCCAGGCCAGAACCTTCGTAGATCCGGCGGCTCCGCATCGGCCGGATCTCGGGCCAGTCGTCTTGACGCTGGACGACAACCTGCGGATTGCCAGCCGCACAGCGGCTTCGCGGGCCTGGCTCGATGCGCTGCTTCCGCCCGAGCCGGATCAGAAAGCTATCCCGGCGAGCGTCTACAACGTCGCATCCCAGCTGCTCGCGGTGGAGAAAGGCGTCGACGCACACCCGGCATTTGCCCGCACGCACCTGGCTGACGGCTTCTGGCTTGCCCTGCGGGCAGCCAGGCTCTCGTCAGATCAGCCTCTCGCCGACGAGGGCGCAACGATCGTGGTCACTATCGAGGAGGCGTCCGCCTCGGAGCGACTCGAGCTATTCGGCCGCGCATTCGGCCTTAGCGCCCGCGAAGACGAACTGCTTGGCCTGCTGGCCATCGGCTGCGACACCCGGTCAATGGCACGCCAGATGTCGCTGTCGGAGCACACCATCCAGGACCATCTCAAGTCGATCTTTGCCAAGACCGCCGCTCACGATCGCATTACTGTCCTGTCGCGCGCCCTGGGCACTAGACGTTAGGACGACAACATGAGCGGGAACCCGCGCTGCGATGCTGGTGGCGCAGCAGGCCCGCCGTGGCCGGCCCCACCCACTTACGGTGTGAGGCCGGCTGTCGGTCAGCCAGTCAGGCTGTGAACGGGCATGACATCTGGCGTGCCGGGGTCAATCCCGACCTTGTGCAAGATGGGCATGAGCACGGTCCCGAAGTTCTCGAAAGCCTGCTGCGACTCCCACACTTCGTACACCATCAGGCCCGTGTCGGGCCCGAAGCACGAGTGGTGGATCCGGCCTGCCGGGTTCGCGGCGCCCGCGGCTTCGAGGTCCTTGATGGCCTCGTCATACTGGTCCGCGCTAAGGGACTTGGGATGGAAGTAGGTTGCGATTGCCATGAATCCTCCTGCTAGTTAGCGTTTCTGGCCGGGCTGATGCCTGGTCAGTGACTGCCGTTTGCGCCACGGGACCCGGCTGCGCCGAAGACCGCCGGCGGACGTCAGAACGGGACCTTCGTGGCCATCAGCCCGGCACCGGGCTGGCGAGCAGCGACGGTCCAGCAGAAGTCGAGGGCGTCAAGCTCGAGGCGCTCCCCGGCTTCACCTGATCGCCACTCACCTCCGGCCGGGCCGGTCAGTGTCAGGGCAAAGGGCTTGGCGTGGCGCCGAGCCCAGTCGGTGACAACATCGGCCACTATGCGGCCGTCGTGCCCTGCGGTGAGGTCCATGGGGCGTTTCGCCGCCCGGCTGATGTCGAGGCGATGCATCCACGTGTCGCGGGTGAAGATGATGTCCACCAGGTAGCCATAGGGCCAGCGCTCGGAATCGAACGGCGGATCGTTCTTGAAGCGCACTGCCCGCCGCATGAACGCGGGCGTCCGGCGCCTCGCCCGCACGGCCTTCGGGGCGACAGCCGCCAGGCGGCTGATGATTGCGGCGGGCGTCATCGCGGCGCGCTCGCGCACTTGCGTCGCCGACATCTCGTCGATCATCTTCCCGCTGGTCCGTTTGCCCGCTGCACGGAAGTCGTGGGCGAACTGGAGGAACGACGCTTGCGCCTCGGCCATTCCGAGCACGTGCGCAGCCATCCCGCGCACGTCCCACAGTTCGCAGACGGTCGGGCGCGCCCAGTCGGCTGGCGTCAGTGCCGTTAGCTGAGCACCCATCCGGTCGAACTCGGTCGCCCCGAGGATCATCGCCTCCCGGTGCCCGAGAGCCGCCGCGGGGCCTGTGCCGATGATCGTGTCTTCCGCCATGGCGACTCCTCCGTCTGGTATTCGGAATTCCGAACACTATTCGGATCATCGCAGGGTTATCGGCTAGAGTCAATTCGTGCCCTCGACGACCCCGGCCCGGCCCGGCCGCCGCGACCGCCGCCGCGACCGGCACGAGGCAACCAAGCGCGAGATACTCGACACCGCGTGGACCATGGTGCGTGATGACGGCCTGGTCGCCCTGTCCCTGCGGGCGCTCGCGCACGCCGTCGACATGGAGCCCCAGTCGCTGTACACGTACTTCGCCTCCAAGAACGCGCTCTACGACCGCATGTTCGCAGACGGTAACCAGGAGCTGGCCAGGCGGTTCGCGGCGGCTGACATCCCGGACGAAGCACGCGGCGCGCTACGGGCCGTCGCCGGCGTCTTCACGGACTTTGCCGTCCAGGACCAGGCCCGATACCAGCTGATGTTCCTGCGTGCGGTGCCCGGATTCCAGCCATCCCCCGAGTCTTACGCGATAGCCGTCGAGGTCCTCGATAGCGTCAGGATGATCCTCCGCCGCGCCGGCCTCCACAACGAAGCCGACTTTGACCTCTGGACCGCGGTACTCGCCGGCCTGGCGAGCCAGCAACTCGCCAACGAGCCCGGCGGCGACAGGTACCTGCGCCTCATCGACGAAGCGGTCACCATGTTCGCCGACCACATCCTCGGGCCGGGCCGACCACACGGATCCGCCCGCACCTGACCGACGACCGGCGCCTGATTCGTATCTACCTGATCGACGCGTTAGCACTGTTCCGGATCCTTCAAGCCGGGTGGGCGCAGGGCATGGTCGGACCAGCTCGTCGCGCTCTGACCAGCCCTGCTTCGCTAACCTCCCGTAACGCAGCGCCGCGGGCGGTGTTGGGCGCGTGTCGGACATCACCGAGCGCCCACATCGGCTCCTCATGCAAATCCGGCGACGCGGCGCCCAGGGCTACTTCATCTGGCGCCTCAGCCGGGGAGGCCCAGAACGGCAGCTCGGCGCGCGGTTATCCAGAGCCCGCCTGGCGACGATCCCGGCCCGGCCAAGGAGGAGGTAGGAAAGCCGTATGTTTACGCGCCCAGCGCCGGGCCCGATGCTCGCATCTGCCGCCGATAGCTACCGCCCGGCGGTGGACTCATGTTCGCCCGCTGGTCCAACCTCTGGCCGCGGCGAACCGTACGTCTCGGCGCGGAGGGTCATGGTCGGCAACTACCGTAGTGGCACCCAGTAGCACCTGGTGCTACAGTGGGAACATGAGCAACCTTGAGATTACGCAGCGCGACTTGCGGTCACGATCGCGGGAGATCATGGATGCTGTCGAGCATGGGCAGTCTTTTACTGTCACCCGGGACGGCCGTCATATCGGCGAGCTGATCCCCCTGCGCCGACGCCGCCGGTTTGTGCCGCGGGAGGAATTCTCAGCGATGTCGCGCAATGCTCCTGACGGTGACCTGGATGCGTTCAGGTCGGATCAGGACGCCGCTGCTGACCACGAAACCGCTAGCCCATATGAGCATTGACCCTCCCCGGCAGGGCATGCTCGACACGAACATCATGATCTTGCGCAGGTGGATCGATCCCGGCCAGCTGCCCGATGAGATGGCGATCAGCGCCATCACTCTGGCGGAACTGTCCGCTGGCCCGCACGAGGTCCGCCGCAACAGCGAACAAGACATGTACGACGAGCACGCCGAGCGCGCCCGCCGCTTGGAAATACTGCAACGCGCCGAGAGTGAGTTCGACCCGATTCCGTTCGGTGTCGAGGCGGCCCGCATCTTCGGGCGCATCACCGCAGCGGTGATGACCGCCGGGCGCAAGCCACGCAGACGAATCGCCGACCTGCTCATTGCGGCAACGGCTATCGCCGAGGGATTGCCTCTGTTCACGACCAACCCCGGTGACTTCACCGGCCTGAAGAATCTGCTGCCGGTCATATCGGTCACTCGCCCGGCAGTCCGCACGAACGAACATGACGGCGCTTCAGCTTGGCTCCCCCACCGCCTCCGCGACGGAGAGGAACTTGGGTCATGACCGTCAGGGCCTGCCTGCTGGCCATGGCAACTGTCTGCGGCAGTCACTAGTGAGCTGGGTCGTTCTCGTCCTGAAGGCTTACCAGCGCCAGGTCGGTCCGGCGGAAGTCGTTCCCGACGCACAGAAGTTGCTCGCCGGCGATGAAAGCGGTCGCGTATGTGCAGCAGTCGCCGAAGTTCAAGGCGGCAGGATGCCTGCCCTTGCCGAATCGGGAGTAAGCGTCCAGCGCCATGGCGGCATGTTCCTCGTCGAACGCCACAGTCCGGATGGCGTTCTCCTGCAGGAAACGCGCCAGTACAGTCTTCCCCCGTGGCCCCAGCCTGGCCGTCAGTACGATTCCGGTTTCCAGCTGGGTCGGCGCCCCGATCCGGGTCTCCGGTGAGGCGGCGATTTCATGGACAATGCGCTCGTAGCCCGGTTCTCTGCCGATAATCGCCAGTACCGCCGACGAGTCGATGATCATGCGCCATCTTCATCAAAGCCGAGAATCTGCTCGCGTTCGGCCTTGGACAGTGGCCTGCCGAGCTGGTCCGCCGGCACCAGCGGCCAGATCTCTTCCTCCAGGAAGCGGGTCAGGCGGTCCTCCCGCTGCCTGACAGTCGGACGGGACAGCGAGTCGAGTACTTGGCGCAAGGCGTAACGGACGGCTCCGGTCTTCGTCTTACCCGTCAATGCGGCAACCTCGCCGGCCAAGCGCTCGGTCTCCGGATCTTTGATGTTGAGGGCCATAGATCCATGGTACCTCCGGAGGTGGAAGGGTACCAGAATCAGATGGGCCTGGGCCGCGCGTCAGAGGCGCCCCGCGGCCTTGATCCGTCGACGAAACCTCCGTGGACGACCACGAAGCGTTGGGCTGCTCATGGTGACCTCCTGCCCTAGCAGCGCGCCGTCCGCGCAGTGACGACCTGATCAGAACCGGCGTCCGCATGGCCAGGGGCTCCCCCGTTTGGCTCCGCGCACGTCTTGTCACCGTACGAGCACCTTCACGCCCGTCTCTCCATGAACGGCCCGTCTTTCAGGCGGCGGACTGTATGACCGGTAATCGGCGTCGCGTATGGTTCGAGTCTGGCGTTCTGTATGATTAGGGTGCGGCGTTCTGTATGATAGCGAGCATGCCACCGATGTTGGAGCGGGCTGTCGCGGGTCGCTACCAGGACATGGTCGCCGCCCGGCGGGTAACCGTGGTGACGGGCCCGCGCCAGGCAGGCAAGACCACGCTGGTCCAAAGCCGTCTCGGCGGAGGGACTCTGCGGAGCCTGGATGACCAGGGCACCTTGGACTCCGCGCGCACCGATCCCGTCGGCTTTCTGGCACTAGGCCCGCGGCCGCTCGTCATTGATGAGGTCCAGCGAGCGGGCGAGCCGTTGGTGCGCGCTATCAAGCTTGCTGTCGACCACGACCCCACCCCTGGCCAGTTCGTGCTGACCGGCTCGTCGAACTTCCTGACCGTCCCCACCATCTCCGAGTCGCTCGCGGGACGGGCTGGGTTTGTCGAGGTGTCGCCCTTCACCCAGGGCGAGATCAGCGGCAAGCACGACCGGTTCATCGACGGCGCGTTCCAGGGGCCTGCCGCGTTCAGCGCCTACCGGCCTGGGTCCTTCAGCCGAGACGGGCTGCTGGAAAGGATCTGCGCCTGCGGCTACCCGGAGGTCCAGCGCCTTGGCGCCCGCCAGCGGCCGGGATGGTTCCGGGACTACGTGCGTACCACGATCGAGCGTGATGTGGTCCAGCTGTCGGGCATCCGCAAGGTCGCCGAGATGGGCCAGCTGCTGCGGCTGTTCGCCACGCGCACCGGCTGCGAGCTGGTCATGCAGGGCATCATCGACGACGCACCGCTCGAGCGGCAGGCCGTCTACGACCACCGGGCCTGGCTGGAGACCATCCACCTGCTGACCACGTTGCCGGCCTGGTCACGCAACCTTACCCGCCGGGTCAAAAAACACCCTAAGGTCTTCTTGACCGATCCAGGGCTTGCCGCCTGGCTGCTCGGCAAGACCCCTGCCGCGCTCGCTGACCCCGAAGACCCCGCGACAGGTCAGCTTGTCGAAACCTTCGTCTTCGCCGAACTCCGCCGACAGCTCACCTGGGCCGCCACCGACGTCGCAATGTTCCACTGGCAGGACCGCTCTGGCGCAGAGGTTGACATCGTCCTTGAAGCCGCCGACGGGCGGGTAGTCGGCCTGGAAGTCAAACGCCACCAGACCGCCAAGCCCGAATGGTTCCGCTGGCTCACCCAAATGCGCGACGCCCTCGGCGACAAGTTCATCGCCGGAATCGCCCTCCACGCCGGCAATGACGTCTTGCCCTTCGGCGACCGCCTACTCGCCGCTCCCATCTCCGCTTTGTGGGAGCTATGAAGAAAGCGCGCGAACCCTAACTCGGACCGTGTTGGCCGGCAGCCTTCGAACCACGAGCACTTCAGACGAACCTGGGGGTGGTCTATCTCACTAACGGTGTTTCCGGCGGGTTGGGTTAGTAGGTCTCGGCGGCCGGGAACCGGTCGCCGAAGGTGATGGCAAAGGCATTGAGGTCGGGCTTCCATCGCATCGCCCATCTGGCGCAGCCGGTCCCGGTCGGGGCAGGCGGCCAAGCGACGGGTCCCGGGTCTGCCATGCGAGCAGACTAACCGGTCATCGAACCACCGCGAGCGGGACGAGCCTCTTGCCGGTGGGACCGATTTGGTCTCTGTCCAGAGCTCTCCGTCCTAAACGCACTCTCACGCCGCTCTGAACGCGAGCCGGGCTGCGGATCTCCGTGGCGAGCGGCCGCCGTCATCGAGGGCCTGGAACGCGGCCGCCGGAGCGACCTCGCGGCACGCGGGCCGCTCACGATTGATTCGATCGTATGTCTCGCCGCCAGCGAGCCGGTGGCGTGCCGTAGCGGTGCTTGAACGCGCGGCTGAATGCCGCCTCCGACGTGTAGCCGACGTTCTCCGCGATGAGCGTGACCGGAAGGGATGTGTCGCGGAGCAGGTCGGTGGCGGCGTCCAAGCGTACGTGCGCGAGATAGGTGGCTGGCGGATTCCCGACGCGAGCCACGAACCGCGCAGCGAACGCCGACCGGGAAAGGCTGCACGCTCGGGCCAGCTCCTCTACTGTCCAGTCGTGGCCGGGGTCTCGATGGATAGCGCTCAAGGCCAGACCGATCTGCGGGTCGAGCGCACCGGCAAGCCAGTTCGGCTCGGCGTCCGTGCCGGCGGCCCAGGCGCGCAGAATCTGGATGAGGAGCAGATCGAGGATGCGGGCGACCATCACCACCGATCCTTGAGAGGGCGATTGCATCTCGAATAGGAGCATCCTGCGGGCCACTTCGAGCCCTTCGAGCGCTTGGCCGCGGGCGCCGCGCAGGATGATCACGGCCGGGAGGCTCGCGAGCAGGTGGCTCGCCTGCGGGTCGCCGATCGTGAATGTTCCGCAGAGCCAGCGCGCCGGCTCGGGTGCGGGCGCGTCGTGCTCGGAGGCGCCTGGCGCGCACGATCGCGTGCGCGCGCTTGCCTGCGTCGCTGATGTGGTGCGGGTCGCCGCGCGGGAGCAGGATGACATCGCCGCGACTCACGCGCTCGACGTGCGGGTTGCCGTCGATCCGAAGCACGAGTTCGCCCTCTTCAATGATGTGCAGGGTGCCAATATCGGCGAAGCTGATCGAGAAAGTCGGCAGCGGAGCGTACGCAACGATCCGTTCTCCGCTCAGACGGACGCTCCGAAGCAGCTCCGAGAGCAAGTCGTGCGGCTGGCCATGTGCGTCGAGGCCGAGCGCGGCGTCCTCGAGCGCTGGGGGATCGGCAAACTCTCGCGGCGGTCGGAGCAAATCGGCTGGCGTCGCTGGACGATCGGCAAGATGTTCCGGCGGAGCGGTCATTGTTTCTACGCATTCCTCGGATTACGTTCGACGAACAGTGAGTGGAGCGACCAATCGGTGGGCTTGGGACCAGGTTGGGTCGCTCTGCGAGGTGTCACCTTCTTCCGTTGGTGAAGCTGCCGCGCCATCGGAAGTTCGCCCGACATTCTCGTCCAGGTCTGGGTCCGCTCGCTTGCGTCAACCTCATTTGCACCGGACAGACGTAGCTCGACCAGAAAGGAAACAGAACCCATGACATCTAGAGCTGGTGAGGCTGGGCAGGGTAGGCTGACCAAGATCAGCTTCGTCTATTCCAACCCCACCGACCCGGCCGCCTTCGAGGCGGCTTACCCCGAGCAGCTTGCGCTGGCGCGGAAACTCCCCGGCCTGACTCGGCTGCAGACGTCAAAGGTCTGGCCTAAGGAAGACGGCAGCCCGACCCCGGCATACCGACTGTTGGACCTGTACTTTGCCGACTACGCGGCGGCCAGCGCCGCCGCCGCAGAGGCGCGCGCCCTTGTCGGCGCTACCCTCGAGCACGCCACCGGAGGCGTAGTGATCGCATTCGCGGAGGTCCTCGACGACGCATAGACCGACACGAGACAGATTCTAGTGGGGCCGTCACTGCAGCAACCAATTGCCGGGAGGGGGACAGGTCCCCCTCCCGGCCACAAACCCTGGTGCCGCGGCGGTGCACCGTTTTTTGTATGCAACACGCTGTTACGAGACCGGTAGCTACCGGTCGGCGGTCAGCTCATGTCCGCCCGCTGGTGCGACCTCTAGCCGCGGCCTGAAGGAAATTGAATGTCTCAGTTTGGCTCTCCGGAGATCGTTAGCTCCGCTAAGAAGCCGGCACAGCCCAGGCGAGTCTCCGCGTCTGACAGGCAGTCTAACCTGCCGAGCTTGACCAATGCCGGCAGCTCCGGCCGGCGGCATTCGGCCGCCCTGCGACAGAGAACCAAGGGGTGTCCCCAGTCGAGCTCGGATCTGCGGGCCTGCCGACCCGGGCGGACTGGACAGGCTCTGTTTACAATTGTAAACTGAGCGTGTGGGGTTAGACGTCGACTGGCAGCACGGCGAGGATCACATGCGGACGCGGCACCAGATCACGGTGCAGGCGGCGGACGAGGCCCTCGCCGACCCTGACGCGCTGCTGTTTGACCCGGACCCCAAGAGCACGTCAGGCCGGAGCGCCCGCGTGATCCGCTACTCGTCGACTGCGGCCGCGGTCCTGGTGGTCATCCTCGTCCGGCGCGAGGACAAGCCGGGATCATGGTGGGGCGCCAACGGCTGGCAGGCGAATAGCACCGACCGCCGGATCTACGCTGAAGGGACCCAGCGCCATGAATGACCCCAGGCAGGCAGTCGAGCAGATTGCCTCCGAAGCCGACTCCACCGCCGACCAGCCGATGCCTCCAGAGGCTGTCTTCACGCGACCGAATAAGTCGGTCACCGTGGCCACCCGCCTGTCCCCCGAGGACCTGGCCGAGATCGAGCACCTGGCCGGCCGCCTGGACGTGCCGCCGTCCAGCCTCATCCGCGGATGGATCCTCTCCGGCCTCAACGCACACAAAGACGAGACCGTGCAGAGCACCATCGAGAAAATCTCCGCCGACGTCCAGCGACTCCGCGAACTCGTCGCCTGACCAAGGCGGCCCGGCACGCACAGCCGACCCCGGCGCTCCCATCACCCCCACGGACGCGGGCGTCGGCTCATACGCTCATACCGATGACAGGGCGCCGCGGTGGTCAAGCTCAGCGCCCGGCGAGTGCCTCGGTGAACATCGCAAGATAGCTGTCATGAGCGAGGCGCAGTCCTGCGAGTTGGTTCTCCTGGAACCACCCGATGGCATCGTGTTCGTCCAACGCGACATTGACCGGAGCTCCCGTCCAGCTCTCGATCAGCCAGACTTGCATATCGAACGCATCGGCATGAATCTGCAGGAGGGGCGGGTCGGCTGGCGCCGCGACGTCGATCCCGAGCTCCTCGTGCAACTCCCGAGCAAGCGCCGTGCGGGGAAGCTCGCCCGGTTCGACATGTCCACCGGGCAGGTCCCACACGTCGGGGTACCAACGGCGCTGGGGAGATCGGTGGCACAGCAACACCCGGTTGCCGTCACGCAGGAAGGCCGTGACGATCCGAGCCCGAGTGGCGTCTAGTGCAGAAGTCGACACACGAGCATTCTGTCAGCGCTGTGTCCCTGCACGATGTCGGCAACAAGCGGCGCACTGATCTGCCGCAGGTCGCTTTGCTTATGCCCGGCCGCTCGCGGTGGAGCTGCTCGAGATTATTGGGTCGCCGCCGACGTCCGACCCGACTACGATCTTGTCGCTCGTTCCACCAAGGAGGACAGCCATGTACCGCGACTACGTCGCCGAGGCGTCCTTTTGAATCGACCAGCAAGCGCCGCCGGGGTTCCCTCTAGCGAGACTCACGTCAAGCGCGGCGAACGTGTAGTCGGCCTGGACACTGAGCTTGTCGAGAAACTCGGGCGGAACGATCCGTGCCCGTGCGGCTCTGGCCGGCGCTTTCCGGCTTTGCTGCCGTAGCAGCGGAGAGTTCGACGGGACACCGGCTGGCTACTTCGTCCGCGACCGTAGCCCATGAAGTCCCACAAATCGGAAGCTCGGCCGGAGCGGATGAGGTCGGTAGGACCGCACCGCGCCGAGCATCCGCTTCTAGCCGCGCAGCGGCAGGAGCCGACCACCACGCGAGTCTGCCCGATCGCAGCACCGTGCTCTGTCACCGAGCGTGGCGGGAATCAGGTCTGGCCGCGGCCGGCAGTAGATTGGCTCATGGCCACCGAGGACATGCCACCGCTCGAACTAGCGTTTCCCGGACCAGAACGCGACGGCGGCGTTGCAGCCATGCTTTCCGGCGATAAGACGGCACTCACCGGGTTGCTCCAGATCATCGAGCACGACGGCGAACCTGCCCCGCGGGCGGGCCAGCGGCTCTGCGTCCTCGATTCGGCCGGGCAGCCTGCTGCTGTCATCGAGCTGACGGAGGTCCGGGTAATGGCGATCAGCGACGTCGATGACGAGTACGCTTGCGCCGAAGGTCGCGGCTACGCCGACTCGGCGGCCTGGCGCAGGGCACATGAGGAATTCCTCTGCAGCGCCGGCATCAGCGAACTCCTCGGCGTCACCCCGGTGATCGACGACAGCACCCTGGTAGTCACGGAGCGATTCCGCATCATCAAGTTAGAACAACAACGAACGAACGCTGGGACCAGCCGCTGTCGAGAACGCGCGCATCCGCGGCGGTCAGTGCACTAGAGGCTGTTCATGAAGTCGATGCGGTGAATGAGGCCAGCTTCTGTATGCGCGCCACGATATCTTCGTGCACGGTATCCGTGGGGCGGTCACCATTGACGGTAAACATCCATTCCCGGCCTGCGTAGTATTCGAGCAGGGGCAAGGTGTTGTCCCGGTATACCTGCAAACGGTGCTCGATAACATTCTTGGTGTCCTCTGAGCCCCGGCCGCGGGCCAGCAGCCGGCGTATTAGCTCCTCGCGGGGGACGTCGAGATGAATCGCGGCTTGCACCTCAGCCCCGAAGGCCCGGACCACGTCGTAGGATGCCTTGGCTTGCTCGACGGTTCGCGGAAACCCGTCGAGCACATAGCCGTTCGCCGCGGCCAGGACAGGTTTCCGCAGCATGTCCATCACGAGGCGGTCCGGGACCAGGTCGCCGTTGTCGACATAGGACTTCACCTTCAGCCCCAGTGGCGTCCGGTCCTCGACGTGCTGACGTAGCAGGTCGCCGCTGGAGATGTGCGTGAGGCCGAACCGCTTAGCCAGCAGCCCGGAGTGCGTTCCCTTGCCGGCGCCTGGAGCACCGATCAGGAGCAGGCGCATCTGATTACCCGCTCTGCCCAGCGACCGCAGCCCAGCCCGCGCCCTCCGGATGGCTCATATCCGCTGCGCGATTCCGCATCTGCTTCCGCTCCTCCCGGCGAATCCAGCCACGAACCCCGCGTTGACTGCAGGTTGGAGGCCATATGGCCTGACTTTCGCTCCTATAGCGGTCCGTTGTCAACGCTCACGTCGCGGCTGCCGTCGCGGGCGCTTCCCGGAGACGGCGCCAGTACTTGGCAGGAGAAAGGTGGGGAGGCGCTGAGCAAATACCTGGACCGGCTGCCAGACCAACGGCAGCGCGACCCCGCGAGCTGCATACAGCGCTCGTAGCCCCGTTCGCGTCCGCTTCTAGCCGCACGGAGGTTATGCACGTCGCAGGGGGGTTCATGCTGGCAGTAGTCACCCGCCCGCTCACCACGAGGCCCTCAGCGGGAGTTCACCGGGATGGCGGGCATATACGCAAGGCCCGTGTCGCCTGGCACCGAACTCTCGTCTCACCTGTGCGACACGCTCAGGCGCCGTCCGTGACTTACTTGGGGCTTGAGGTCCTTGGCTGAAGCGGTGCTAGTGGTGGCGCGTAGCGCTTGCGCAGCCTCGCTTCGCCAGGGGGAAGTCGGTGCTCGAGTGCATGCACGTGGTGCTGGATGAGGAGTGGGCGCACCACGGTTTCTGCGTGCGCGACCTCGACCCGCTCGAGAAGTGACCCAGGCGTACCAGCGAAGGAGCTGTTCCGTGTACCGGCTCTGGCGTTATTCCGGCGAGTTCTAAGGGGCCGGCGTTCAGGCAGTGCGGGTACTTTGGCTCCCAGTTTGGCTCTCAGCTGTCGCCTGTTCGAACAATAATCACAGTTCAAACGATATGATTCGTCCGCAACGAGCGATTGCTCGCAGGCAGTTTACATAGCCCAAGAACGGAATGGCGAAAAACATTATCCGTGTGCCGGTATGGCGCCCCGAGCAGGACTCGAACCTGCGGCCTACTGCTTAGGAGGCAAACCCGAACCAGGTCCGACGACGCTCACCGCCGCCCTATGCCGCATTGACCTGCGACGAAAATCGCCTGGCGCCGCCCTACTCCGGTCAGTGTTGGCTCCCAGTTTGGCTCTCAGCGACAGCACGGCGCAGGACTCGCAGCATCGCAATGCGATCACCGCGCGGCCGCCACGGCAAGCAGAAACTCGGAGGAACCTGAGCCGGGATTGAAGGCCTGCGCGAGGCGATCCAGCCCGCTCAAGGCTATGCAGCACGCCGCGACTGCGACAACTCCTATGCGGCGCCGACAGCGGGCACCACTGCCCGCCGTTGCGGCTACTGTCATTCCATGTCGCGTATCAGCGCGTTCTACGGCGTAGTGATCTACATGTACTGGAACGAACGGGACCATCCCGTCGCCCACTTCCATGCCTACCACGCTGGCCGGCGCGCGTCGGTGTCGGCGGACGGGACCGTGCTGGCCGGCAGCCTCGAACCACGGGCACTGCAGTTTGTCCGGGAGTGGGCATCTCTTCGCCACAAGGAGATCCTCGCGAACTGGGAACGGGCCCGCGACAGCCAGCCCATGCTCGCCATCCCGCCCCTGCCCTAGAATGGTCAACGTGAGCGAGAACTACCTGCCGATCGTGACCGGCGTCGCAGTGATAGGAGAGCGCGTGCTGCGGCTGCTGTTCAGCGACGGCACCGTTGGTGACGTCGACTTCTCGGCTGAGCAGTGGACGGGCGTCCTGGAACCGCTCAACGACCCGGACTACTTCGCCCAGGTAACAGTCGACAACGAGGCGGGCACCCTTGCCTGGCCCAGCGGCATCGACCTAGCCCCTGAGCCGCTTTATGAGCAGGCTCACGCCCACCCGCTCGTCGCTGCCTGACGGCCAGAAGCGACCTGCCGACGATAGCGGCTGCCTACAGCATGCAGGCGCATTGATCCTCCGCATCGGCACGACACCCAGCGGGACGGGTACCTATCGGCGGCAGGCTCCTGCAACAGACGCTCGGCTGCCCGGCGTCCTCATCGACAGAGCACGCGTCGAACGGCGGCGGGAATCCGATGGGCTAGAGCGCTGACCCGCACACCGAGCCGCCGTTGTCTCAAGCCCGGTTTCGGGCGTCAACGCTGTAGCTGCCGAAGCATTTCGTGATGTTTTGCTCTGCGGCGTGGACAGCTTATCTGAAGCGATGTCCTCGCCATAACCGAGCACAAATCGCCTTGTCATTGGCGATTTTCGTGCTCAGTCTCGAACTCTTGAAGTCTGTCTGGAGACATGTACACGCCGCAAAGGCCCTGGTCTAACCAGCGGCGCGGCGGACGAGCACCCCGCGCCTTGGCCCGGTTCCGCCGGCGGTGCGGGACCGGGCCCGGCCGGGACTGCGCTATGCCCGGCTGGATGCGCCGATCTCGTCCACGCGAAACACCGGATGGTCGCTGGGATCTGGCAGTTTGGTGAAACACGGGTCCACGGCGCGTCCGCAGACCTTCCGGTAGGCCGCGATAATGGCTGCCCTGCCCGGAACCGCTATCTCGCTCGACTGGAAGGTCTCCACCTTGCCCTTGCGGGCGAGCGCGGCCTTGCCGGCCGCTCGCAGATTGCGGACCCAGTCCGATTCCCCATACGGGGACACCAGGTACCGGATGCCCCCCACCTCCACCGGGATGACCGGCACCGTGCGAGCCCGGCCTGTGCGCCGGCCGGGCACGGTCAGCGTGGCGACGCCGCCGGTTTGAAGCCTCGATACCAGCGGGTTGACCACGTGCCGGGTAAACGCCTGCGGCTTCAGGTAGGCCACTACCGCCCCTCCCTCCCAGGGATCGCATTTTCGCTACCAACGTGCGCCTGCGGCCCGGCCCAGGGAAGAGCCATTAGTCCCCACCAGTGACGACAAGTTCCCGCGCTGGCCGAAGGGCTTGACGACAGCCGTAGGGCAGAGCGGCAGCCATCCTCAATTGGCCGCGGTACGGGCGCGCGAGCTCAGGACGACCTTGCCGGACGATGCGGTCGGAGATCGCAATGTGGTCACGGGGCATCATGGCCGATCCCTGGGGATGGTGGGCGCGTAGCCGTTCTGCGTTCGGCGTGGCCGCCTCCTCCAGAAAGCCCGGTGTTCGGTGCCGGCGTTCGGTGTAGGCAGCGATCGGCAGTCTCGGGCGTCAGGTCTCCGGTGGAGGACCGGCGAGCGTGTTCTGCCGGGACCCGGGCTCCCGATCCCGGTCCGCTGGCACCAACCCGGCCGGCGCCCGGCGGGCCGCCAGGCTCATGCGTCGGGTGGGCGGCGGGTGTCGCTCGTGAGGCCAGGTCGTCGCTCGGCATCGGATTTCACGATCCGCAGCGTCAGCCGGCGGATCAGCGCGCTGAACGGGCCGACGAGCAACCAGTAGCGTGCGAAGCGGCGAAGGCTGGTGGGGTCTGTGGCCGCCGTCCGTGTCTCAGTCGTGATGAGGGCGCGCCCGCTGCCGTAGGGCTCCACCCGGATGTTGAAGGCGACCTTGACGTACCCAGCGGTGTCGAACGCGGCGAATCGGCCGACTTCGACCTGCGGCGCGGGCTCGTCGTCGGTGGCCGCCTTCCACGGCTGCACGACAGCGCCGAACACGATCTCGCGGCCGGGCGATTCGCCTAGGAGCAGGAAGCCGGCGCGCTCCATGTCCTCGAAGGTCAACGGCGGCCGGGCAGGTCCCGATGGCTGCCGCTTGAGGACCCGCTGCAGCCGATTGGGGAGGCTGCGCAGCCCGAGGAGCACTCCTATCACCGCGGACCGGGACAGGTCATCCGCCCGACCGCCTGCCACGTGAGGTCAGTGTCTGCGTCGATGACGACGGCGTGCCTCTCCGTGACGTCGTACTGGGGAAGGTAACGGTCCAGCAGCATCGCTTCGGCCTCGGATTGCACACCAACCTCCCCGCGTGGAGTTGAACCCCGGCAAGCACCGCCGTGCTGCATGAAGCGGTCCTCTTCACAACTCTCTGGCCGCAATGGAGCCCTCGCCAGAGGAAAACGTCCCGCCCTCACCCTTCCGCCACTGGCCCTCGTCCGAGGAGCCCACCACGAGATGAAGACCCACCGCTCTCCGACCGCGAGGCAGAATCCGCCGACTACCTGACGGCCGTCGCGATCCTCAAGGGCCATCTCGTCGGGTATCCGACCAGCACCCACGCCCACAACGGCAACGAGGACCTAGACCGGCTCCAGCGCGAGCATTCGGACTGGTCGATCCAGCTCGTCGCGAACGGCCGGGGATCAGGGGTCACGGAGCACCGACGCCACGGCAAGGCGGCCTGGCGACTCTTCGCGCCTGCCCTTTCTGAGCTTGAGGCCAGGCTCAGGGGCGACCGCAGAGCGCCCGAATCGAAAACCGGTCGGTCAGTGGGCAGGCGGCAGATTCACAAGCCACCCGATGACATCCCACCGAACTGGGTAATCTGGCCGCCGTCACGTACCTAACAAGCCGTATCGTAGACCGCACCTAATCGGCGACTGCGCGCCGCGAGCATCGCCCGCACTGGCAACGCAACCGGGCGACTGAGTGGCGCCGAGCACAGTGGAGCTGGGGCGCTACCCGACTTCCTGAAGGTGCTTGGCTCCCAATGGACACGAGCCCGAATATACGTCCTATTTTGTAAGCGACGCTGAGCCGCATCCAGCCACACTGGGCTCCATCGCCCGACCCGACTGGCGCCGCAAGAATTTGCAAACGAGTGATTGCTCGCAGGCAGTTGACATGCCACTGGACACAATGGCGAAAAACTCTCTCTACCTGTTTGTCTGGCGCCCCGAGCAGGACTCGAACCTGCGGCCTACTGCTTAGGAGGCAGTCGCTCTATCCGCCTGAGCTATCGGGGCCGGAACTGCCCAGCCTGCTGGTCAAGTGATGCGACCGCCGCCGGGAGCCGGACCAAGCCTAGCCGGTATCTCCCATCCTCACCGCACAGGTATCGGCCGCTGCCGGAGGACCCACTAGCTGCCCGGCCACAGCGCAGCGCGGTATCGGGGAGACCGCAAGTGGGCGCCCAGGCCAGGACCGTAGTGTGGAGAACAAGCGGAACAGACGGGAGGACGCGGTGCAGGTACGAGACGTCATGACCCAGGCGACGGTGACCGAGTCGCCGCAGGACAGCCTCCGGTCGGCCGCCGAGCGGATGTGGCGTCAGCAGACCGGTTCGCTCATCATCGCCGAGGCCGACGCGCTCGCGGGCATCATCACCGAACGCGACGTCCTGCGCGCAGTAGCCCTCGGCGCCGATCCGGACAAAACAACTGTCGATGACGCGATGACCGCCGAGGTCTTCACGGTCCCACCGGACATGCCCCTCCAGGACGCGGCGAGGGAGATGGCCGCGCGCTGGATCCGGCACCTGCCCGTCGTCGAGGGCGGAAAGCTGCTCGGCGTGGTCAGCATGCGCGACGTGACCGGCGTTTTCGCCGCGATGTCTCGCGGCCACGTGAAAGTGGAGCACGAGTTCGACCAGCTCGTTCGCGAGCGCAGGCTAGCGCGCATCGAGCACGGCGACCTGGACTAGGCCAGCGCACCAGCTAGCCAGCCAGCGCGCCAGATCGGTGGAGACCGCAAACGGCCGTCATCCCGGCTCCGCGCCAGCCGCCCTGATGCCCGCAGCCAGCCGGTCCAGCAGGCCGGCGGCCGCCGTTAGCCGCCGCCTGTCCACGGCCGGAAGCTCCTCAATAGCGCTCGCGATCGCAGCGATGCGCCGGGCGGCCGCCTCCCGCATCAGTCTCTCCCCCGCCACCGTCGGCGCGATCACCGCGGCCCGCCCGTCGCTCGGATCGGGCCGCCGCTCCGCCAGGCTCGCGCCCACCAGCCCGTCCACGATCCGCGTCATCGTCGGCCCAGCGACGCCCTCGGCGGCCGCGAGCGCGCCCAGCGACCGCGGCCCGGCGAACACGATCACCGATAGCGCGGACAGCCGCGCGGGTGTCAGCCCGGCGAGCCGTCCACCGCGGCCAGGTTGCGCAGCAGGTGAATGGCCCCCGAGTTCAGCGCGGACGCTACGGCCGCGAGCTCAGGATCACCGCGTTCGGGCTTGCTCGATGCCACCCAATATGTATAGCATCCCTATCCAATATCCGTAGCTATGCTACGCAGTTTCGGAGACCATGAAGGGAACGGGGCTGCCCGTGGAACTGCACCAAGTCGCACAGCACGCCGACGATCTCGACAGGGCCGTGGCCTTCTACTCCGACGTCCTCGGCTGCGAGCTGATCGCGCGATTCGACCCGCCGGGGCTAGCCTTCCTCCGGCTTGGCGATGTCCGGCTGCTGCTCGACAGCGCGGCGCCCAGCGCACTGATCTACCTCAGGGCCGATGACGTCCGTGCTTCCGCCGACCGGCTTCGCAATGCAGGCGTCACGATCGACACAGAGCCGCACCTGATTCACACGGACGCCGACGGCGTGTTCGGCGAGCCCGGCTGGGAGGATGGGGCTTTCGTCCGCGACAGCGAGGGAAACCTGGTCGGCCTCGCCAGCCGGCACGCTCCCGCGAGCGAGCCGACTCCACGTCCCTAACGTTTGCTGCGCTTTGCCGCCCGGTATGAGGCCTTTGCCCGCAGGAAACCTTAGGGATGTCCGCGCGCGACGACGTGAACCAGGATTACGGAAGCTCAAACGGCAGCTTCAGGCCGTCGAGCGCGTGCGGGCACGGGCAGTCTCGCTCCAGCGGCAAGTCCTCGACCACCTGGAAGATCAGAGCACGCAGCCGTGCGATGTTCGCGGCGAACACGCGGAACACCTCTTCATGCGTCACGCCCTCGCCCTCCTCGACGCCCGCGTCGGTGTCGGTGACCAGCGCGATCGAGGTGTAGCAGAGCGCCAGCTCGCGAGCCAGGACCGCCTCCGGATGTCCGGTCATGCCGATCAGCGTCCAGCCCTGCGCCGCGTACCAGCGGGACTCGGCCCGAGTGGAAAACCGCGGGCCCTCGATCACGACCAGCGTCCCGGAGGTGGCCGGCTCCCAGCTCGCCGCCCGCGCAGCCGCGATCGCGCCGCGCGCGGCCGACCGGACAGTACGGGTCGGCGAACTGCACGTGTACCGCGCCGCCAGACTCGTAGAACGTCTGCGTCCGTCCCGTCGTCCGGTCGACGAGCTGATCCGGCACTGCCAGCGTGCCAGGCCCGTAGCTCGGCGTCAGCGAGCCGACGGCGCTTGGCGCCAGCACCTGCCGGACGCCAGCCGCCCGCAGTGCCCACATGTTGGCTCGATACGGGATCTTGTGCGGCGGGAACCGGTGATCACGACCGTGCCTGGGCAGGAACGCGACGCGCTTGCCGCCGATCTCGCCGATAACCAGCGGATCACTCGGGGGCCCGAACGGCGTCTCGACCGCGTACCTCGTCGGCAAGTACCAGAAACTCATAGAAGCCAGAACCGCCGATGACGCCGATATCCGCCAGGTCACTCACGGCGGTCAATGTACCGGGAACGACAGAGTTCGGGTCGGCCGCCGACCGTCGCGTGATGAAGCCGGCGCTCGGATAGCTCGCGCCAGCGGCACCGAGCTGGCCAGAAACGGGGGCGGAACGGCGGCCAGGCGGGCTAACTGGCTTTCGCGCTGCTGACCGATGACGGCTTCTTGTCAGCGCCGCCCGACGACTTCGAGCTGCCCGAGTCGCCGTTGGCTGAACTGCCTGAGGATTCGCTCTTGGCCGCGTCACTACCGCTCGAAGAGCTTTCAGACGATCCGTTGGACGCGCTAGTTGCGCCGTCCTTTGCGGCCGGCACGGTGCTCGAGCCGTTCCGGCTGTCGGTGCGGTAGAACCCAGAGCCCTTGAAGACGATGCCGACCGGCGAGAAGATCTTGCGGAGCTTGCCGCCGCAGGCGCTGCACACGGTCAGCGGGTCGTCAGTGAACCGCTGCACGACCTCGGACCGGTCTCCGCACTCGGTGCAGGCGTACTGGTACGTCGGCACGATTCCTCCCTCTGCGGCGTTAGCACTCGCCGCGGTCAACTGCTAAATGTTAGCAACGGCTAGCGAAGCCTGCTGATTCCTTGGCCAGCGACGGCCGCGGTGCGGACGAGCTGATCGTGCGGACCGGCTGGCACGCTTGTCTACCAGTTCGCCGGCATAAAGCAGCGCAACGGACTGAATCGCCGCTCCCACCCTGGCCAGGGCCCGGTCGTAGCTGCCGCCGCCCCGGCCAAGCCGCCGCCCGGCCCGGTCCACCGCCAGCGCGGGCACGAGAATGACCAGTCGGCGCTTGTGATTGCGGTCACACCACGCCGCGGCTCGACTCGGCTCGAGCAGCCCGCGCGGTCCGGCTGCGAGCGAATCCGGGCCTTCGTAGGATGCCCAGTCCAGGTCGCCGTCGGGCTGCAGCACCGGCAGCAGGACATATGTGCCGCGCTTCCAGAGCGCGAAGAGCAGGCCGCGGGTGTCCGGCTCGGTACCGACCGACACGTAGGCGGCGACCGTTCCGGCCATCTGCGGCTCGGGCATCTCCAGCACGGCGTCTCTGAGCTGTCGTCCGGCGGCCGTCCGGGTCTTCCGGAGTCAGCCCGCGGCGCCGGGCTAGGAGGCGGGCTCGGAGCGAGGCCTTGGCGGCAGCGAGATCCGCGTGACGCGCGCGGCCGAGATCGGCATCAACCGCGGCCTGACGATCGAGCTCGCCAGGATTGGCCATGTTTGACCGGCCAGGGCCGGGCATATCTCCCCCATCTGGCCGGGCGTCGCCGGCCAGCGAGGGCTCACCGGCAAGCCTTGCGCCGCCAGCCGTCTCGTCTTCCCGGCCTGTGCCGTGCACGAGTCCCCCAGTCCGCTAGCTAAGGTTCTCAGCATGGCTCATTCACCGCCCGTCTCCAAAGCGGTCATTCCCGCCGCCGGCCTCGGCACCAGGTTCGTGCCTGCCACCAAGGCGATGCCGAAGGAAATGCTGCCGGTCATCGACACGCCAGCAATCCAGTACGTGGTCGAGGAGGCGGCTGCGGCCGGCCTGACCGACGTCCTGATGGTGACCGCCACGCAGCAAGACCAACATCGAGGACCATTTCGACCGGAACATCGAGCTCGAGGAAGTTCTCGAGGCCAAGGGCGACGACGTCGGCCTGGCCAGCATCCGCGCCTCGAACGAGATCGCGTCGATGCACTACGTCCGGCAGGGACAGCCGCTCGGCCTCGGGCACGCCGTCCTCTGCGCGGCCCAGCACGTCGGCAACGAGCCCTTCGCCGTGCTGCTCGGCGACGACTTCATCGACCCGCGGGACAAGCTGCTCCAGCGGATGATCGAGGTCAGGCAGCAGTACGGCGGCAGCATCATCGCCCTGATGGAAGTCGAGCCCGAGCTGGTCTCCTCCTACGGCGTGGCAACCATCAAGCCCACCGACGCCGACGACGTCGTCGCAATCACCGACCTGGTGGAGAAGCCCGCCGTCGGCGAGGCGCCGTCTAACTGGATCGTCGTCGGCCGGTATGTCTGCGACCCGGCGATCTTCGACGTGCTCCGGGAGACCAAGCCGGGACGCGGCGGCGAGATCCAGCTCACCGACGCGCTCCGCACGCTGGCCAGGACCGACCGAACTGACGGGGCTGCCCGTGACGGCGGCGGCGTGCACGGCGTGCTCTTCCGCGGCCGCCGGTACGACACCGGCAACAAGCTCGACTATCTGCAGACACTGATCAAGTTCGCGTGCGAGCGGCCGGACATCGCGCCGGAGTTCGTGCCCTGGCTCCGCCGCTACCTGAAGGGCCTCGGGAAGGACGCCGGCTGAGGCCCTGCCGCAACACAAGGGCCCGGCCCAGGACGCTGCGCCTGCAGGCCGGCAAGTAACCTGCGAGGACAATACCGCCGAGCACTTCGCTGACCACCAGGGCAGGCCGTGATGGATTCCGTCGAGACCTACCTCGCCGACATTCTGGCCGCGATCCGGCCGCTGCCGCCGCGCGAGCTTGCCCTCGCCGACGCGCTCGGCGCGGTCCTGGCCGACGACGTCACCGCGCGTTTCCCGCTGCCGTCCTTCGACAACTCGGCGATGGACGGCTACGCCGTCCGCGCCGCCGACGTCGCGACCGCCAGCGAGGACACGCCCAGTCGTGCTGCCCGTTGACGGCGAGATCGCGGCGGGCGACACCGGGCGTCGCGACCTCGTTCCCGGCTCGGTTATCAGGATCATGACCGGGCGCGCCAATGCCAGCGGGCGCCGACGCCGTGGTCCCGGTCGAGCTCACTGACGGCGGCACGGAGCGGGTGGCGATCCGCGCGGGCCGTCGAGGCGGGCCAGGCGGTGCGGCTCACCGGCGGCGACGCCCAGCCCGGCGACCTGCTGCTGCCGGCCGGGACGCGGCTCGGGGCGGTGCACATCGGCCTGCTGGCCGCCGCCGGGACACGGCACCGTGCGGGCCAGGCCCCGGCCGCGGGTCACGGTGATCTCGACCGGGAACGAGCTGGTCGAACCTGGCGCCGAGCTGATCCCCGGCCAGATCTGGGAGTCCAACGCGACGATGCTCGCCGCGGCAGCGCGTCGAGGCCGGCTGCCCGGCGCGCCGCTACCCGATCGTCCGCGACACCACCGACGCAGTCCTGGCCGCCGTGCAGGACGCGCTGCCGGATGCCGACCTGCTGAGTCACCAGCGGCGGCGTCAGCATGGGCGGCGAGCACGACGTGGTGAAGGCCGCGCTGGCCACGCTCGGCACGGTCGCCTTCCGCAAGGTTGCGATGCAGCCAGGGATGCCGCAGGGCTTCGGCACGGTCGGCCCGGACGCGACGCCGATCTTCACGCTGCCGGGCAACCCGGTGAGTGCGTACGTCTCGTTCTGCCTGTTCGTCCTGCCCGCGCTCGATGCCCTTCAGGATTCCATACCAGGAACGGGCTAAGCCCGGCCAGGCAGTGCTCGCCGGGCCAGTGCGCTCCCCGGCGGGGAAGCGGTCCTTCCTGCGCGGCGTCCTGGACGGCCCGGCCGGCCTGGTTGCCCCCGTCTCCGGGCAGGCATCGCATCAGCTCGCCTCGCTGGCCAGGGCGAACGCCCTCATCGTCGTCCCTGAGAGCGTCAACTCGCTGGACGCCGGCGAGATTGTCGACGTACTGGAGCTGCCGTGACCGACAGCGGGCTCACTCACCTGGACGCGGCCGGCCAGGCCCGCATGGTCGACGTGTCGGCCAAGGACGTGACGGCCAGGTCGGCCACAGCGACCGGCACGGTACTGCTGTCAGCGGCGGCCATTGCTGCATTGCGCGCCGGGAACGTGCCCAAGGGCGATGCGCTCGCTGTCGCGCGGATCGCCGGCATCCAGGGCGCCAAGCGAACGCCGGACCTGATCCCGCTGTGCCACCCGATCGGCCTTCACTCGGTGTCGGTCGACCTTGACGTCGCTGATCACGGCGTGCTGATCAGCTGCACGGCCCGCACCGCGGACCGGACTGGAGTGGAAATGGAGGCGCTGACTGCCGTGACCGTCGCTGCGCTGGCACTGATCGACATGATCAAGGCGGTCGACCCGGCCGCGGTGATCACCGACGTCCGGGTCGAGGAGAAGACCGGCGGGAAGACCGGAAGCTGGCACCGGCCGTGATCCGGGCGCTGGCGGTTACCGTGTCGAACCGGGCTTCGGCCGGGGTCTACCCGGACCGGTCCGGGCCCGTCCTGGTCGAGCTACTGCGCGCGGCCGGCTGCGAGACAGACGGTCCGGTCGTGATCCCGGACGGCCCGACCGTCGAGACGGCGCTGCAGGACGCTGTCAGAGCCGGCTATGACGTGGTCGTGACGACCGGCGGGACGGGGCTGACGCCCGGTGATGAGACCCCGGAAATGACGCGCATGGTGCTCGACCGAGAGATCCCCGGCATTCCGGAGGCAATCCGTGCCGCCGGAGTCGCCGCGGGGGTGCCGGCCGCGGCCCTGTCTCGCGGCGCTGCCGGCGTCGCGGACCGGACGCTGATCGTGAATCTGCCTGGCTCGACCGGCGGGGTCCGGGACGGCATGGCGGTGCTGGGCGGGCTGATCGAGCACGCAGTCGACCAGATCAGGGGCGGCGACCATCCGCGCCCCGCTGACGGCTAACTTCCCGCAGGTCGGCTGCAGCAAATCCCACCCGAGCGGTATTCAGACGGTTTCGTCTCGCGACCCGATAGCGGATCATGCGGCGCTCAAGCGATGATGGTGGAGTGGCACGCTCGCGCGGATGGGTAACGCTGACCGAGCCGGGACTGCTCGACGCGCCCGTCAGCCTGCGCCCGATACAGGTCAAGGACGCTGCCATCTGGCGGGAGGCCAGGGTGCGCAACGCGTCGTGGCTGCGTCCGTGGGAGCCGACCAACCCCGAGACCCCGCTGTACCGGTCCAGCCTCGGACCGTACGTGGCAATGGCGAGGACGATGCGGCGGGAGGCACGGCAGGGCGTCGCCCTGCCGTGGGTGGTGACGTATAACGGGCAGTTCGCCGGGCAGCTCACCATCGGCAGCATCGTCTGGGGCTCGTCCCGCTCAGCCCAGGTCGGCTACTGGATCGACCAGGCCTTCGCCGGCCGCGGCATTATCCCGACGGCGCTCGCAATGGCGCTTGACCAGTGCTTCTTCGTGGTCGGGCTGCACCGCGTCGAGGCGACGATCAGGCCGGAGAACATGGCCAGCCGCCGGGTCGTCGAGAAGCTCGGATTCCGCGAGGAAGGCGTGCGCCGGCGCTCCCTGCATATCGACGGTGCGTGGCATGACCACATTTGTTACGCCATGACAGTGGAGGATGTGCCGAACGGCCTGTTGCCGCGCTGGCGCAGCCAGGTCACATCAGGACGGCTCCGGGCCGGCTAGCCGCCTGCCGTCAGTGGCGCGGCTTTCTGCTGGCCGGCACAATCGGTGCACGAGGCGGATCGGTACGCCAGCATCTGCGCAATTGGTCGCCCTGGCAACACGCTCAGTTGCCGACTCCGCAGCGCGCGGAGTTGTCGATCTCGCGACACACCGGTCCGAATGCTCGTCAACGGCCGTGCTGCCCCTTACCGTGCGTGACGTGGCAACCGCCGATTCGCTATCCTGCGCGCCACTCGCGCTGGCATCGGCATGCGATCGTGCGGTGCGCCGGTGAGCAGCGTCTTCCTCTATGTGGGCATCGTCGCCATCTGGGCATTCGTCATGGTCCCGGCATGGCTGCGACACCATCATGCCCAGCAGCAAGCGGCCGCCGGCAATGGTTACGCACCCGCGTCGGAGGACTACGCGGACTCTGAGTTCGAGATGCCAGACCAGGCCGGCGAGTACGGCGGAGCTCAGCCGGAGTATGGCGGCTCGCAGCCGGCAGGCCCGGACCCAGTCGACGCCTATGCCCAGCAGTCGCCGTCCGCCGCACCCTACCCGGAACAGGCGCGTTCACAGTCAGGGCGCGAGGCCCGCGCGCCGCTCACGCGCTCAAAGGTGCTGCAGGCCCGGCGCCGTCTCCTGACGCTGCTGGTGCTGATATCGGCCGTGGCCGCCACCTGCACCGCGCTCAAGCTCACCTCGTGGTGGGCCTGCATTCCTCCGGCAGTCATGCTGGCGATGTACCTGCTGCTGCTCCGGGAGGCAGCGCTCGCCGATGGCGAGCAGGCGCGCAGGCGGGCGGAAATCGAGGCGCAGCAATGGGCCGCCTATGAGCGGGAGCGTGCGCGTGAGGCCGACTGGCAGGCGGACGACGAGCCGTCGGCGGAGATCATCGACATCTCCGCGCGCGTTGGGGACCAGCTCTACGACCAGTACGCCGACGCTGAGGTGCGAGCCGTCGGCGATTGATCGCGGGCTGAAGCCGACCCGGCCGCCTAGTCGGTCCGGCGCGGCCGGACCCGCAGCGATTCCGACAGGTCCGCGGCCAGCGATCCCGGCGGGCCCTCGGCCGCGTTGGTGCCCGGTACGAGGGCATCCTGGCCGAGCTCAGCCGCGACCGCGTCCTAGCCAGCTGACTACTGCCATGGTGCTCCCGCGGCAGCAACCGGTCGCTGAGAGCGAGGGGTATCCGTTGTTTGCTACGCTAACTGGCGTTCCAGGGGGCTGTAGCGCAGTCCGGTAGCGCACCTCGTTCGCATCGAGGGGGTCAGGGGTTCAAATCCCCTCAGCTCCACGCATAGCCGCAGGTCAGGCTCATGATGCTAGTCATCGATGACCCCGTTCATGATTGTTTGACCGTCATTCGACCGTCGTCCTGGGCGTCGGCAATCGGCACTCCCCGGTCTCAGCCGGGGAGCCCCGGCATGCATTTCTGCCGATCTCTGCGCTGGCTGAACAAGATCATGCTCGTCCGCGGGCGATGGCCGGCGTTGGCGGGCCTCGAATCTGCCCACTGGCGGACATCAGGAACTGCCCGGAGGCGGCCACATCGGTCGCAGAACATGACTGCGTGCGTAGTCACGGTCGCTCCTGATCCGCCGTTGTGGCGCAGGGCTGAGACGCCCAAAGTGGCCGGCGGCGATATATAAGGGCTGGTAGATTCCGCTCACGGCTGCACCGTGAGCCCGGAGGCGAACTGATGTCGGCTGTGGAGATCGATGTCTACCTGCAGCGTCTGGACGAACCGAAGCGCTCGACGCTCAGCCAACTCCGCCGCGACATCCTCGCCGTGGTCCCAGACGCCATGCAGTGCATCTCCTACGGCGTGCCCGGCTTCAAGATCGATGGCAAGACGATCGCAGGCTTTGCCGCCTTCAAGAACCACCTGAGCTACCTGCCCCACAGCGGCTCGGTGTTCCCCGAACTGGCCGACGAGCTAGCCGGATACCAGAAGTCCTCCGGATCCTTGCGCTTTCCCGTCGACGAGCCTCTATCGCCCGAACTGGTCGAGAAGCTGATCGCGGTGCGGCTACGGCAAGCCTTCCCTCAGAGAACTTGAAGCCAGAACCGGGAGTTCGGGGGCGCCAGGGTCTCCGAAGCGAGCAACGCCGCGAGCCGGCGATCTGCGTGTTACGGGCATGCCCCTTGACATTGGCCAGCTGCACCGGGGTGCCACGACAACTGCTCGACACCGGCGAGTCAGCACAGCGGCGGTGAACACGCACCTCTGTGACCCGGCCGAGGTGCCGGGTCGGAGCGAATCCGAGCACAGGCGGGCGGGCATGGTGAGATTGGTGCCGCGGTGTCACTGGTCAGGACTCCAGGTAGCGGAGGACGGCGAGCACCCGGCGGTGATCGGCGTCCGAGGGGGCCAGGCCGAGTTTGCTGAAGATGTTCCCGACATGCTTCTCAACGGCCCGCTCGGAGACCACGAGAATGCCGGCGATCGCGCCGTTGGACCGGCCTTCGGCCATCAGGCCGAGCACATCGCGCTCCCGCGCAGTGAGCGTGCCGAGCCCGTCGACGCGGCGGCTGGCGCCCAGAAGCTGCGTCACGACCTCCGGATCGAGAGCAGTGCCGCCGGCCGCCACCCGGCTCAGCGCCTCGACGAACTCGCCGACATCGGCGACCCGGTCCTTCAGCAGATACCCGACACCTCCAGCAGCGCGCCCGGACGCCGCGGCGAGCAGGTCGGCCGCATAGCGCGTCTCGATGTACTGGGAGAACACCAGCACCCCAATCCCTGGGTGGTCACGGCGGATGGCGATCGCGGCGCGCAAGCCCTCATCGGTGTAACCGGGCGGCATCCGCACGTCCACCACCGTGACCTCCGGCAGGTGCTCGTCCACCGCAGCCCGCAGCGCCTCGCCGTCTCCGACGGCAGCCACGACCTGATGGCCGCGGTCGGCCAGGATTTCCACCAGGCCCGCACGTACTACGGCCGAGTCCTCGGCAATGACGATCCGCATAAGTCTGCGCTCCGGCTCGATCAGGCGTGGGACGGCAGCTCGACCGTGACCACCGTGGGACCTCCGGGCGGGCTGCTGATCTGCAGCCTGCCGTCCACAGTCCGGATCCGGTCGGCGAGCCCGGCCAGGCCGCCGCGCTCGTCGAGGCGGGCGCCGCCGGAGCCATCGTCGCTGACCCGCACCTGTAGCAGCCCAGGCACGTGGACCGCCTCCAGCGTGGCATGCCGGGCGCCGCTGTGCTTGCCGACGTTGGTGAGCAGTTCCGCCGCACAGAAGTAGCAAATGGTCTCGATCGCGGCCGACGGACGGTCGGGCAGGTCCATCACGAGCTCTACCGGCACGTCGCTGCGCGCGGCGAGGCTGGCGAGCGCTGTGCCGAGGCCGTGGTCCAGCACCGGCGGGTGGATGCCGCGGGCCAGGTCGCGCAGCTCGGCGATGGCCTCCTTGGCCCCGCGGTGGGCGGCGTCGACCAGCTCCAGAACCCGCTCCAGGTCGGGCTGCACGGTGCCGTTGAGCGCGCCGCCGAGCTTCTCCCTGGCCAGCCCCAGCTTCATGGCGACGGCAACCATCTGCGCCTGCGCCCCGTCGTGCAGATCCCGCTCGATCCGGCGCAGCCTCGCCGCCGAGTCCTCCACCACGTGGGCCCGCGACTGTTCCAGCTCACGTACCCGGAGGACGCTGTCCTGCTGCAGGCGGTAAACGGTCCAGAAGATCAGCGCCGCCCCCGCCAGCGGTAGCACCGCCAGCCAGGCCAGCGGCCCCAGCCGTTGCACGGCAGCCAGCAGAAGGACGCCGAGGACGACGTTGAAGATGCCGCAGGCGACGCGGACGCCTGTCCAAAGACGAGGGCGGCGGTATTCCCATGACCGGACCAGAAATCTCATGAGGACGGACTGGGAGGAAGGGACGTTGTCGGCCGGCGCACGCATCGGGATGCCTCCTGTGACCTGCGGTGCCGCCCGGCCTACGGCTGGCGGTCACTCGTATGCATCTTGGCGGCAGCGGAAGAACGAGGAACACCACAAACCGAAACCACTGCCGGAAAGCGGCAGCATCTCCCCAAGCGGGCCGGGGATTGATCGATGCCCGCTACGGGGAGATGCTGCCAAGCTAGCTCTGGACACTGCTCTGCAGGCGGTAGACGGTCCAGAAGATCAGCGCCGCCCCCGCCAGCGGAAGTGCTGCCAACCAGGTCAGCGGCCCCAGCCAGTGGACGGAAGCGAGCAGAAGGACGCCAAGGACGACGTTGAAGATGCCACAGGCAACGCGCACACGCACCCACACTTGGGGGCGGCGGTATTCCCATGACCGGACCAGAAATCTCATGAGGACGGGCTGCGAGGAAGGGACGTTGTCAGCTGGTACATGCATCGGGATGCCTCCTGTGAGCTGCGGTGCCGGCCGCTCCGGTCACCTGCATCTCAATGCTCGCCGCGCGCGAGCAGGAGATCCACCGTGCAGCCACCCGAACCCGAGGTACGGCTAGCACGGTGCCCCGGTACTCAGCCCGGGACGACAGCAGTAATTCGCGACCTGTGGTCGCCGATCAGGATCAGTCAAGGCGGGTGAGCCAGCAGGTCGAGCACCGCCAGTTCCCCTTCGTTCGCACCGAGCTGTCCTACCTGGGCTCCTTCTGGGGTAACCACCTGGACCTCGTCGAGGTGCTCGGCCTCGCCGAAGCTGGCCTCATGAAACACAACGTCACCAGGGGCAAGCTCGAAGACATCAACGAGAACCTGGAAGCCCTTGGCCACGGCGACATCGTGGGACGCCAATTCATCGTCTTCGACGGGGCCACCGCCTGAGTGGTGTGCAGCCCGCCTCGCGCCGGTGCGGGCTACCCAAGCGCGGGCACCCCGGACTCGCATACGGGTCCGGGGTGCCAGCGTTCACCGGCCCTGCCAGTTCAGCAGCAGTGCAGCGCTAGGCCCTGATTTTGCGAGCCGTTGTAGTAGACGCCCACCGCCCAGACGCTGGTGGAGGAGCTGGCCGCCACGGCATACAACGCACTGAAGTTCGCACTCGGTTTCGGGCTGGCCACCCCTGCCCACGAGTGGCCGTTCCAGTGCTCGACAAGGGTCTGGTCGGCGGTGCCGTTGAAGTAATAGCCCACCGCCCAGATGTTGCTGGCGGAGATGGCCCTCACGGCAAAGAACTGGTTGACCGAGGTGCTTGGGTTGGGGCTGGAGACGCGCTTCCACGTGCTGCCGTTCCAGTGCTCGATCAGCGTCTGGTCGGCGGTGCCGTTGTTGTACTCGCCCACCGCCCAGGCGTCCTTGGACGAGGTAGCGGCCACGGCCCCGAGGACGTTGGTGAGGGCGCCTTGGTTCGGACTGGTTTGCAGGGTCCAGTTGCTGCCGTTCCAGTGTTCGATCAGCGTCCGGTCGGCGGTGCCGTTGTTGTAGTCGCCCACCGCCCACGCATTGCTGGCGGAGGTAGCCCTCACGGCGTTGAGGATGTTGGTGGATGTGCTTGGGTTCGGACTGGGTTGCTGGGTCCAGTTGCTGCCGTTCCAGTGCTCGATCAGGGTCTCGTCAGCGGTGCCGTTGTAGTAGAAGCCCGCTGCCCAGGCGTTCTTGGACGAAGTCGCCGTCGCGCCAAACAGTTCATTGGACCTAGCGGAGCCGCCAGGGTTCGGGCTTGACTGCTGCACCCATGCGGAGCCGTTCCAGTGCTCGATCACCGTCTGGTAAGCGGTGCCGCTGTAGTAGTAGCCCGCTGCCCAGGCGCCACAGGAAGAGATCACCGCCGCCCCGTTGAGTTCGCTAAAGGTTCCTATGCTGGGCGGCTGTACTCCCGTCCAGCTCACGCAGGTCCCGGCCGACGCGGCGCCCGGCCCGAACCCGATGAGGACACCCGCCGCCATCAGCGGCACCATTAACGCTCTCAGCGCGAGCTGGCGCTTCGGACGGTTGCGCTTCATGGAGCGGTGAGCTGTCGTTCCGGCTGTGATAGCGACGGCCAGCCAAGTTAGGGCTGCGGCCAGGCGCCGACCGGCACGGGCACTGTTCATGAACCTCTCCTTGTGCGATTACTGCGTATCGATCAGCCGGATCGATCCGCCTGCTGGCGGCTGCTGCCAATGTTGGCACCAACAGGTGCGGTGACCAGAAACCATGCAGGAATGCGCACAGCAATATGCACTAGAAAGGTCAGCAGACTACGGTCGCACATCCAGCGCACGAACAATGCTTTGCAAGAATGGCAGTGTTGCGGTGGTTCTGAAGGTATTGCTCCGCTAGCCTCCCCAGACGTGATCAACTATCGAATCCTCGCCCTTCCAGCGGCAGCTGCCATCGCGGTCGTCGCCGTCGCGCCCGCCTCAGCCGACACGGCCGGGCTGAAGCCACTGCCTTGTCGCGCGTCCATGAGCAACACGCATCCGGCCGACTACACCAGCACGAACGTGAGAGTACGCACGGGCGATCACGCCCGAGTCGTCACCGTGGCGCACTACCGAACGACGAACCACAAGAAGGTCGCGCACGCCAATCGCAACGGGCGAGCCACCATCCCCTACTACATCAGCGGAGCGACACCCGGCTACACAGTTCAGGTCTCGGTGACGGTCACGCGGGGCCGCCGCTCAGGCAGTTGCTCGACGTCATTTACGCCCCACAGCTAGGCAGCGCAAACTCCTCACCCGCCCAGATACCTGCGACACCATTCACGGGGCTGCCTGAACACGTGACGAGCTGGGGAGCACGCCGAGGCTGCGCAGCGTCGTCTCGTCGAGCGATGTCAGTGACGGCAGCACCAGATCGGCGCGGCGATAGCCGGGATCCGAGGCGAGCAGCGGGTCCGGCACGGCAATGCAGCGCATGCCCGCGGACTTCGCTGCGGCTACCCCGTGCGCTGAGTCCTCCATCGCGAGACACGCGGCCGGGGCCACACCGAGTGCGCGAGCAGCAGCGAGGTACACGTCGGGGGCAGGCTTCCCGTTGGCTTCGTCCATGGCCGAGCAGCGCACCTGGATTTCCGTCAGTCCGAGCCGATCGCGGACCGCATCGATGAAGCGCCGCGGGGACGACGAGGCGATCGCGAGGTCAAGACCCAGCCTCTTGAACAGAGCGATCGCCTCCGCTACCCCAGCCATCGGAGCACCCTCAGCAGCGACGTGCGCAATAACCTGATCGGTGATCTGATCGGCGACCTCGTCGTCGCTTAGCTGCGCGCCATCAGGCGAGCCCGGCGACGGCTGCCGCTGCCGCCATATTGCCACCAGCTCCGCAATCGTCTGTCCGGTGCTATCGAGCAGGTCGCTCTCGATCAGCTCGATCCCCAGGCTTGCGAACACGCTCGCCTCGGCCACCCGCCAGATCGGCTCAGTGTCGATCAGCAGGCCGTCCATGTCCAGGATGACCGCGGTGACAGGCTGCCCGTTCATTTAGACGGTCGCATCCGAGGAGGCGCGGATCTCCTTCGCGGTGTCGACCAAGTGGCGAGCGCGGTCAGGGTCGACGGGATTCCACGTGATGCCGTCCACCTTCAGGCTGGTGCCGACGATGACACCGTCGGCGATGGCGAGGATCTCCGCCAGCCGGTCCGCCTGCACTCCGGTATTCGCCAGCACCGGTGTCTGCGGGACAGCCTCCTTTGCCGCGCGCAGGTCACTCATGGCGAACGGCACGCCCGCCTCGGGCCCGCTGATGAGGATCGCGTCGAGGCCGAGGAAGCTGGCGCTGCGCGCTCTTTCGGCGACAGTCCTGGTCCCCAGCGAAGAGCTGAACTCAGGCGTGATGTTGCCGAACAGCGCCACGTCCGACGCGCCGATCGCCTCGCGGTAGCCCGCCAGGTCGCCGAGCGAGGGCGAGATCACCCCAAGGTCGCTCTCGTACACACCGGTCAGCACCTCCCGGATGAACGAGGCACCGGTGGCCCGCGCGACGGCGAGGCTGGCCCGCGCATCCCACAGGATGTTGACCCCGAACGGAACCCGGATTGATGGGTGCAGCTCGCCGATCACCGCAGCCATCGCTGCCGGGATCTCCGGGCCTACTGTCAGCTGATAGGGAATGTCGGCCTCGTTGCAGAACAGCACGGCATCGACACCAGCGTCCTGCAGTACCTCCAGGTCCCGCCCGACGACGTCCAGCAGGCGGGCGCGCCCGGCCTTGCGATCATGCCAAGGCCGCCCTGGCAGGCCGGGGAAGTGCACCATCGCGATCACGGGCTTCACGGTTCCGAATATGTCCTTGAGCGACATGGTCGGGATCGCCTTTCTCTCTGCGCCGGCTAGCCCGCGCTGTTCGCGCGGACGAAGTCGATCACTGCCTGGTTCCACGGCCCGGGATCCTCCCAGAAGGCGGCGTGGCCTCCTGGAACGAGAGCCCAGCTGCGCGATTCGTCCGGAAGGGCGTCGAACAGGCGGCGCGACAGCTCCGGCCGGATGATGATGTCGTCGCGCGCGGCGATGACCAGCGTGGGCGTCGTCACCGAGCCGATGCTCCCGGCGCAGTCGTGCTCCACCAGCGCTGCCATCTGCGCCGCGAAGGCCGCGGGCGGCTGGGTGCTCGCCTCCGCCGCGGCGATTAGCTCAGCGACTCGCTCCGGGTGCTGCTCGTAGAACTGCGGGCTGTAGATCCAGGGCGCCTGCTGGCGCATCATGACCGGCATGCCCGCCGTCTCGGCGACGAGCGCCCAGGTATCGAAAGCCGCCACGGTGAACGGATCGGCCACCGCGAAGGTGTTGGCAAGCACGAGCGAGCGGAGATCGCCCGGATACGCGACCGCGTATTCCTGTGCGATGGCGCCGCCCATCGACACGCCTGCCAGGTGGAAGGCGGGCAGCGCGAGTCCGGTAACGAGCGCCTTGAGGTCGGCTGCCATCTCGCGGCTGGTGTAGGGACCGGGCGGCTGACTAGACCGCCCAACGCCTCGGTTGTCGAAGCAGATCACTCGCAGGCCCGCCCGGACGAAGTCATCGGTCTGGTTGGCCCAGCCGTCCAGGTCGTCGCCGACGCCGTTGATCAGCACGAGGGTCTCGGCTCCGTCTCCGGCGATCCGGTAGTGGACGCCGATCCCGTTACTAGTCACGATTCCGCTGCTCATGGCACCTCCCGCTGCTTGATTGCGCCAGTCCATAGCTCGACCGACGCCTTCAGGTCAGCCAGCACCTCCGCATCATCCTGCTCGAATGGCGGGATCACCTCGAGCACCAGCAGGACGTCCTGCGCGCCCGCGTTCTCCAGCGCGTCGAGTACCCGGCCGGGATCGATCCGGCCGGCCGAGTTCCGCTCCGCGGTAAACGGCCAGTGATGGTCGGCGAGGCCGTCGGACTGCTGAAGCTGGACCTCGCCGAGGCGGCCACCGAAGTGGCTCAGCCACGCATACGGATCCCGCTCAGCTCCGCTTGTTCCCGGAACGCACTGATGCCCGACATCGAGGCAGAGCTTGACCGGCACATGCCCGGTGTCGCCGTGAGTGAGCAATGTTTCCACGCCAGCCATGGTCGACGGCTCCCGCGGCGACGCGAGGTTCTCGACCAGCACATACTCAAGCCCCGCAGCCCGCGCCCGAGCAGCAATCTCCGCGAGCGATCCTTGCAAGCCCGCCCACCGCTCGGCGCGGCGCTCTGGATCGGTCCGGTCGGGGACGCTCACGGCCCCGACATGGCCGCCCGCACCCCTGGCCCCGAGACCCGCGGCCAGGTCCACCACGGCCAGGTACCACTCCAGGGCCGAACGCCGGTGGTCCGCATCGGGGTCCATCAGCAGGTTGCGCGAATAGGCGGCCAGCCCGGTGAACACAGTCTCGGCCCGCAGCCCATGCGAGCCGAGCGCCGCCCGGATCGAATCCGCTGAGCGCTGCCGTTCCCCGTCCGTAGCGGTTTCCATCAGGTCGAGCGACAGCTCGACGATCTCGAGGCCAAGCTCATAGCGCACCACCGGAGCCCAGTCGGCCGGGCGCGGCCAGCGCTTGACCGCAAAGCAGTTGTTGATGCCGAGGCGAACGCGCATCTCACGCCTCCTTCGGCACCGGATGAGCGACGGCCGAGGAGATGAGGATCTCGTAGCGCTCGTACAGGTCGTCATACAGCGCGCGGTTCGCCGGATCCGGCTCGGCCCGCGCAACCGGCCGGTATCCCTGGGCAACCGCCTCGGCTGCGTCACGGTAGATCCCGGCACCCAGGCCCGCAAGCATGGCCGCGCCCGCCGCCGTCGAGTCGCCCGCGACGTGCACCACCGGGATCCCGGTGACGTCGGCCTTGATCTGGTTCCAGACCCGCATGCCTGCGCCGCCCCCGGACACCCGCAGGTCTGTGGCGGGCGTCGAGGCCCGGCCGAGGGTGTTCAGCCGCGCCCGGACTCCGCAGGCGACACCCTCCATCGTGGCGCGGGCCAGGGCACCGCGGTCGTGGCGGAGCGACAGCCCCGTCATCGCGCCGCGCAGCGCTGGATCGTCCCGTTCACCGTCGCCGAGCACTGGCGCGAATAGCAGGCCAGCCGCCCCCGGCTCGGCCGCCGCGGCGGCGCTTTCGATGCGCGCGTAGTCGTCCCGGCGCGCGAGCCTCGCGGAGCCGGTGTAGAAGATCTGCGCGAGCCAGTCGAGCGCCTCCCCGGTCGTGTTGAGCCCGACCTCGGTCACATAGCCGTGGTCGGCGACGATGCTCGGGTAGTGAGTGACGTCCTGATCTGCCAGCGGCTCGCTGATGACCGAGTTGAAGCAGCTCGACGAGCCTGCCATCTCGCTGACCGGACCGCACTGCATGACGCCGGCCCCGAGCGCGCAGGCGATGCTATCGCCCGCCCCGGCCACGACCGGAATGCCCTGCGCCAGGCCAAGGCGATGCGCCAGGGCTGGACGGATCTCCCCCGCAACGCCCCAGGGGGGAACGACGGAGGGCAACATCGCCGTGTCAAGCTCCATACGGCTCATCAGGTCAGCCGCCCAGCGGCGCTCCCGCAGATCGAGCAGGGCGGTCGCGGCCGCCATGGACCAGTCAGTTGTCGCGTTGCCGGTTAGTCCCAGCGCGGCATAATCGGCCGGCTGGACGAACCGGCGAGTCGCCGCAAAGGTCTCGGGCTCGTGGGTGCGCAGCCAGAGGATCTTGGCGACGACATGAAACGCGGCAGGCACGTGACCGGTCAGCCGGTGCAGTGCGTCGTCACCGAACTTCTCGCGCATCCATGCTGCCTCAGCGGTCGCCCGGTTATCGCGGTAGATGATCCCGGGGCGCAGCGGCCTGTCGCGGTGGTCGAGGGGAACCACGCTCGGGCACTGCCCCGTGACCGCGATGGCGCGCACCCGGCAGCGCTGGCCCATCGATCGCACCAGTGCCCCGAGCGCCGACAGCGCGGCCGACTGCCAGTGCCGGGCGTCCTGTTCCGCCCAGCCCACGGCAGGCAGGAACGTCGGATAGGCTCGCCGGACCTCGTGCACCGGCAGGCCGTGAACGTCGAAAGCTGAGGCACGTGCGCCCGACGTTCCCACGTCGATGGCGACCAGCACCTCAGCGCCGGGCGGATCGCCTCCGGTCGCGGGACTGGTCCGGCCACTCATCGCTGGCCCCCGTCAGCCTCGGACGAGCTGCGCGTCAGCCCGGTCCCTGCTCAGACTGACGAGTGCCCCGAGGAGCGCGCCGGTCGAATAGTCACTGCCGGGGTTGAGGATCAGGCTCTTGCGCTTGCCCAGGCGGCGGATCCCCGATGCCTCGTGGATGTGGCCGTGCAGGCCAGCGAGCGGCTCGCGCTCAACTTCGATGTCCCGGACTGCGGTGCTGCCGACTGCCTTGTACTGGATCTGGCCGAGTACCGCCTGGACCCGCAGGTTCTCATCCAACGCGGGCGCGTCGTCCAGCTGGGTGTTGTACGGAGGAGGGTGCAGGTTGTAGACCGCGCGCTCGGGCCGTGCGACCTTATCCGCCATCTCCTTGTAAGCCGCGGCCAGCTCCTCCTCGTTCTGCTCGCGATAGGTGTGCCAGGGTGTCGTATTCGCGTACCCCCAGCTGATCATCTCGTGGTCGTCGTCAAGATGAACTACCTTGCCCTCGGCATGCACGCCCCACGGCGCCTGGTCCAGCATGTCGGCGAGCTCCGGCGGATCGTCGTTGCCGAGCATGAGGAAGAGCGGCACGCCCTTGGGCCGCAGCCGCGTGTCGGCGATATCCAGCCACTCAGCCAGCCGCTCGCGCATGAGGCGCAGGAACAGCTCATCGAGCGTGCCCTCGGCTTCCATGGCCTCCAGCTCGCCAGGCTCGGCTCGGTAGGGGTAATAGCCGTGGTCGGCGATGAGCTTCTCCAGCTCGGCCAGTTCGCTGCCGCCGCTGAGCTCGTAGCGGTTGCCGATAAAGGTGCACTGCCAGAGGCCGTTTGGCCCGCGGACGATCGACTGGATCGCCTTGCCGGCGACGTCTCCGCCGAGCACGAGCACGTTGGGCTTGTACACCTGCGTCGAGTTGACGAACTTGCGGAAGCACAGGCTGGAACCGTGCAGGTCGCTGACGAAGTAGACAAGCGTGCTCCTGGCCACTGACCTGATCACCGTCCCTTCTCTGGCGTGTCCTGCCTGGCCTGCCTGGCTGCCCTCATGAAGTGCGCTGCGCGAGCCGGATCCACCGGATTCCAGGTAATCCCGTCGGTCTTCAGGGCCGTTCCTACGATCGCTCCGTCGGCGACGGCCAGGACATCCTCGACTGTCTCCGCGGTAACGCCGGTATTCGCCAGCACCGCGGTCCCGGGGGCCGCGGCCTTCGCGAGGTGCAGCAGATTCAGGTCGGTCGGCTCGCCGGTGATCGCGCCGCTGACGAGCAGCGCGTCAACCCCCAGGTAGACCGCGCTCCTGGCACGCTCCTGAATCGTCCGGCGGCCGATAGAGCTGGCGAATTCTGGCGTGATGTTCGCGAACAACGCGACGGACTGCGCGCCGATGTCGGTCCGGTAGGCGCCGATCGCGCCGGAGTCCGGTCGCATCAGCCCCAGGTCACTCTCGTATACGCCGGTGATCACCTCGCGGATAAAGCTCGCGCCGGTCGCCCGTGCGACCGCGAGGCTCGATATCGGATCCCAGACAAGATTCACGCCGAACGGCCGGGAGATCTCGCGCTTCAGCTCGCCGATCACCGCGGCCATCGCGGCCACTGCCGCCGGGCCGACGGTGAGCTGATACGGCAGGTCGGCCTCGTTGCAGAAGAGCAGGCCGTCCGCGCCGGCCTCCTGGAGCAGCTGGACGTCACGCGCAGCCGAGTCGATGATCGGCTTCAGGCCGGCTGTCCGGTCGTGCTGCGGGCGGCCGGGCAGCGCCAGCAAGTGCACCATCGCGATGATCGGCTTCCTGACGCCGAACAGGTCATGGAGCAGGGAGCTCATTGGCCCACCGCAAGCGGCGCGTCATGAGCTTCCTCGGCGCCGTCCTCATCTGATTGCACGGGAACGCCAGACTCGACCAAGATGACCTTGACGCCCTCGCGGGAAATGCGGTCCACTTCGGCCGGATCGGCGCTCCGATCGGTGACGATGGTGTCTACCCGTCCGATCGGCACAACGGTGCTCAGCGCAACGTCGCCGAATTTCGAGCCGTCGGCCAGGACAATGATCCGCTCGGTCTGCTCAAGTGCGGCGCGGATAACGCCGGCCTCCTGGTCGTTCAGGTCGGTGACGCCCCGCCGTGCCGAGACTCCGGCAGCACCGATGACCGCGATGTCAGTGTTGTACTGCTGCACGCAGTCGACCGCTGCGGGCCCGACGCAGCTGAGCTCGTCCTGCCTGACCATGCCGCCGGCCATGATCACGCTGACGCGCCCGGTGCCGAGCAGGCTCGCGACGACCAGCGACTGGGTGATCACGAGGAGCCCGTCACGCGAGGCCGCGAGCCTGGCGAACTGCTCCACGGTCGATCCAACACCAATGAACATCACCCGCGCATCAGCGGTCAGCTCTGCTGCGCGCGTTGCGATCTCGCGCTTCTCCTGCGCATGGTGCAGCATGCGCGCGTTCTGCGTTACCTCGAAGGCGCCCGCCGTGCGGACAACCCGCGTGGTCGCGCCGCCGTAGGTACGGCGGACGAAACCGTCCCGGTCGAGTCGGCGCAGGTCGCGCCGGATGGTCATCTCCGATACTCCGAACTCGCGCGCCAGGCTGCTCACTTCGACCGCCTGGTCCGCGGCGATCCGCTCGAGCACTTTGATGCGCCGTTCGACCGCTAGCACCGCTCTCCTTTAGGTGTTCATTCCTGGCGCTCAGGGTGACCGTTAATGTCCCAATGATTGACAGTTCTTACTGATTATGTTCGACTTTAGCCAGCCTCACTAGGCTGGTCAACGGGGGGACCAGCGGAGGCATGGGCGATCAGGAGGAGCTCATGACCACAGCGGACCAGTCCAAGAGCCGACTGTTTGTCCGGAACAGCACGGGTCTCGTGCGCTCAGCGTCCGCCGTGGACGCGACGATCTTCAATGCGGTCATTTCCGCGCCGATCGGGTCGACCCTTGCCTGGTCGATCTTCTTCACGCTTGTTGCCTTTCCGGGCGCCGATCCCGTCGGCGTGCTGGTCATCACGCTGATCATCAACATCCCGGTGCTGATCATGTTCGCGCTGCTCGGCGCGAGCATGCCTCGGGTCGGTGGCGACTACGTCTGGGTGAGCCGCATCCTCAATCCGCCGCTTGCGCTCATCTCTAACCTGTGCATGATCATGGGCGGCCTGCTCGGCGCGGCTTACTTCGCCAAGTTTTTCTCGATTTTCGCTCTCGGGCCCGCTCTCGTCGCAGGTGGCAGCCTCGCCCATAACCACACGCTGATCAGCTGGGGCACGTCGTTCGAGACCAGCAAGGGATGGATCCTGGCCGGCGCCCTGGTCATGGTCGCACTGCAGACGTACGTGCTGATCCGCGGCACGAAGTCGACGTTCCGCTGGCAGAACGGCGCGTTCCTGATCGGGATGTTCGGGATGGTGGTGGCGTTCATCGTGCTCGGTGTTGCCACCCGGCACGGATTCGACTCCAACTTCAACGCGCTGAACAAGAGCTTCGGCGGCGGCACCGTGCAGCAGGTAATCGCATCAGCAGGCGCGCAGCACGCGGCCCCCCACCTCAGCGACATGAGCGCGACGCTGCCGGTTGTGTTCTCGATCCAGGGTTTCATGATGTGGAACTTCTGGTCGGTCTACATGTCGGGCGAGCTCAAGAGCGCCTCCAACCGGCGCCGCCAGCTGACGGTCATGTTCGGTGCGCTGGTCTTCGACGTCGTGCTGCTGATCATCGGAGCACTGTTGATCTTCCATGTTGCCGGATACAACTTCATGTACGCGGTGAACGTGTCGCCGAACAAGGCGTACGCGATCCCGTCCGGCGGGTTCTACTCGTTCCTGGCGGCGCTGTCAGTCAACGTCCCGGTCATCACGGTGATCATCCTGGGCTGCTTCCTGTTCTGGGCGCTCCCCTCGATGATCGCCAACACGTTCATGCCGATCAGGTCCTTGTTCGCATGGTCGTTCGACCGGCTCATGCCAGAGAAACTCGCGGACGTCAACGAGCGGACGCACTCGCCGGTCGTCGCGATCCTCACCGTCAACGTGATCATCGCCGCCCTGACGATCTGGAGCGTCTATTCCAACGTCTTCCAGCTCGTGCTCGGGCTCATCGTGCTGGCTGGCTGCCTGGGCGTGGTGATCGTCGCTGCTGCTGCGATCGCGCTGCCGTTCCGGCGGCCCGAGCTGTACCGGGCGTCGCCGGCGAACGTGAAGTTCCTCGGGATCCCGGTGCTGTTCATCGTCGCCCCGCTGTCGATCGCCATCTTCGTGACACTCGCAGTGGTATCCACCCAGTACCCAGCCCTGGTCATGAACGGCAACAGCGCGAACTTCTGGTGGATCCCGGCGTGGTTCGGGGGGTTGTGTGTCGCAGGTGCCGCGCTGTACTACATCCCCAGGTTCATCCGCGCCCGCCGCGGCATTAACGTCAGCTTCGTGTACAAGGAGTTGCCGCCCGAGTGACGCCCAACGTCTCTGACGCCAGCGAAGGCGGCATACTCGCCGACATCCGCGCTGAGGCAGGACGACTGAGCGCTCTCGCACTGAAGTCCGGATTGCCAGCCCGCGTGCTGGGCGGGCTGGCAATCTGGCTGCGGTGCCCCAGCGTGCGCAGCGGCCCCTTTGCCCGCGGTTACAACGACATGGACTTCGCGGTCGCCAGCCGCGGGAGCGCTGCGTTCAAGGAGTTCCTCGCCGCCGAGGGCTACGTGCCCGATCGCTTCTTCAACGGCCTGCACGGCGAGTCCCGCCTGTACTTCGCTGCGCCCGACGGCCGATGGTCCATCGATGTCGTCATCGATGAGCTGACGATGTCGCATCGGCTTGACCTGCGAGGCCAACTCGACGGGCCGTCACCCACGGTGCCGCTTGCCGACCTGCTGCTCAGCAAGCTTCAGGTTTGGGAGATCAACAGAAAGGACCTGGGCGATACCCTCTGCGTGCTCGCTGACCATCGCCTCGGCCCGGACGACTCCGATCCTGAGACGATCAGCCTGCAGCGCATCACCGCAGTGCTCGGAGCTGACTGGGGCTTCTGCCACACTGCTGAGCGGAACCTCGGCAAGATCGCCGAGTTGTGGGCCGAAACGCCGCTCCCAGCGTCAGCCTGCGACGTTAGCGAACAGGTCGAGGCCCTGCGCCGGGCCATCGACCAGGCGCCCAAGACCCGCGGCTGGCGCATGCGGAGCCGCATCGGCGAGCGCGTGCGCTGGTACGAGACTCCCGAAGAAGTGGGGCACTAGCGCCGCAAGCGAGATCAGCGCGGCGCGGCGCCACGACCGTTCATCTCGCTGCCATGCCGAAGAGAGCGCGTCTGAATTAGCCCTTGAAGCCGTGGTACATGACGTGCAAGCCGACGCGACCTAGTTCAGGATGCGCAAAGGCTCCAGGAACGGTCCCGATCACCGTGAAGCCTGCCGCTGGTAGAGCCGGACCGCTGCTGTGTTCGACTCGGCCACGGCATCGAACTGTATACCGGCGTATCCGCGTTCCATCGGCCAGGAAAGCGGGACAGTCCGCGGTCGTGAATTCCCGAATGTGAACCGCTGGCGGCTAGCTAGCATTCGCAGCTTGGGCAAGCCAATTTGCCGGTCGCTGGGTCCGGGCCGACCCGTGCTCTTCTGCCGCAACCGGGCCACAGTGCGCAGAGCGGCTTCGGCGTGATACTTGGCCGAGGTCGCGCGTGGCTGCCACCGTCGGCCGGGCACATCATCTTGTGGTTCACGGTGCCGCCCGGCCGCCGGCTGGCGCTGTCACCGCGTCTCCCCGCGGCGCCGCCCACTTGAGCGAGTGCCAGGCCGTCCAGGCCAGCAGGGCGGCCAGCGGGAGCTCGGCAAAGCAGGCCATGGCAAGTGCCTCGGCGTACGGCAACTGCGGTGCCGCGGGCATCGTGTCGAACCATGCGTCCATACACAAGATCGCGGCCTTAGCTGCCGCGGCCGGGCTGGTCGCACGGTGCTGGCGCCGCATCAGCTGTGCGACGCTCAGCAGGCACACTGCCTCCAGGACGTCAAGGCCGACCCATGAAGCGGCGAAGCTGCGCTCGCCCGCATGCCCGTGCAACTGCTCGACCAGTACCACGATCCACGGCACGAGCAGGCGCCACAGATAGTGAACACCCTTGTCAGTACACGCGATCGCTGGTCCACTAGGCTATACCATACTAAAAGGTGCAGGTCGGCTGGCGCTCGAGTCCTCAGCAGAAGCTGACCGGCCCGGATTTCACCGGCGGCCGAGTCGTGGCCAGCACTACCTGGCCGACCGCCTCCACGGACTGAGTGTCACGACATCGCGGCTTCCGCTCGTGCCGCCGAGCACGTTGCCGGGGCGTACGGTGCGTCATGGCATGGTGCCGCGAGGCACGACCCATTGCATGGGTTGTCGGGTGATCTCGGCTATGAGGTCGTAGTCGCCGTCGTAGTGCACGAGGGTGACGTGTTGCCGTTCGGCGAGAGCTGCGATTAGCAGATCGGGAAGGCCAACTGCCCGGACTCGTCCGCTGCGCCACAGCCCGGCCTGCACGTCAAGCGCGCGATGCCAGTCCTCATCGTGGGTGGCCAGCCACTCATAGCCTTCCGCCCGGTCGGCTCTGACCAGATCGAATTCCGCGGCGCTGCGAGTCGCCCAGCCGAGCTCAAACTCGATGACACCGCAGGTCGCGACCAGCCCGGCCTCGATCAGCGGACCTAAGACGGCCGCTACGGCAGGCCTGTACAGCCGGGCCAGCGCGCTGGTGTCAGCCAGATGGCTGGCTACCGCTGCCATGCGGCGCGCATCACTTCTTCGTCTGCCAGGTCCGGCAGCTCGCCGGAGATGAGCCGCTGCAGATCACGGCGACGGGCAGCCAGCGCCGTGACCTGGCGCAGGGCAGCGTTGACCGTGTCCTTCTTCGTCTCGGTCTTCAGCACCTTCTGGGCAGCGGCGAGCTGCTCCTCGTCCACGTCAATCAGGGTCTTGGCCATCGAAGCCCCTTCCGCCTCACGCAGTATATCTCGCTTAGACAGTTGGGGATATACAGATAGACGGCCGGCAGGCGGCGGCCAGATCGGCGACAGGGATGACGGAACTCTCAACCCCGCAGTCCGGGTACCCAGGGTGTCGGCACGGCGGTGGATACTGCCCGGCATGGCGAGATTCGAGGACCAGGACCTGACTGATGCCGAATTCCGGGAGTGCGACTTGACTCGCGCCCGTCTGATCGGGGTGGTGATGCAGGACGCTGTCATCGACGGGCTGGTCAGTAACCTGGTGGTTAACGGAGTCGAGGTGACGTCATACGTCGAGGCCGAACTCGACCGGCGGCATCCAGTGCGACAGCTGATCCGCTCGGCCGATCCGGCCGATCTGCAGGAAGCCTCTCGACAGCTGCGGGCAGACTGGGCGGCGACGCTCGGGCGGCTCCAAGGGATGCCCACGGGTTCGGAGCACCAGCGCGTCGGCGGCGAGTGGTCGGCAGTGGAGACCCTGCGCCATCTTGTGTTCGTGCACGACTCGTGGTTCCGTCGCTGCTGCATGGGATCGACCGAGCCGTTCACCGCGATCGGGCTGGCTTCCGAGTTCGTCCCTGACCAGGAGGAGCAGGGCCTGGATCGAGCGGCGATCCCGAGCCTCGACGAGGTGCTCGCCGTGCGCGACGTGCAGGGCGCCGAGCTGGAGCGCTGGCTGTCGACCGTGACGCCCGATGAGCTGTCGGCGCCCGCGCCAGTGCCGGCGGGCCGGGGCTGGCCGCCGTACGCCAGGGGGAAGTCGGTGCTCGAGTGCGTGCACGTGGTTCTGGATGAGGAGTGGGCGCACCACGGTTTTTGCGTGCGCGACCTCGATCTGCTCGGAAGGTGACACAGGCGCACCTGCGAAGGAGCTGACCCGTACACCGGCCCGGAGAACATTCGCTCTGCGGCGTCCATGCCGCTTCTGGTACAGCTGCGAGGCGTGCCGACTCAGGCGAGATGTCCCTCGATGAAGCTCAGCGCGGCCGGCAGATTGCGCAGCAAGAACGCGTCGTCATGGCATCCCCCGATGATCCCGCCCGGGACCCGATGGCGGGTGAGGGCGGTTAGCTGCGCTCTGAACCGCGCGGCTTCGGGCTGGAATGGATCATCTACGCCGCAGGTGACCCAGGTCGGCACGTGCCACAGCGCGCTGATCCCGGCGAACACGTCGTTCCTGGTGAAGTCGGCCTGGCTGTCGAACGCCCGCAGGGCGGCGGAGCGGGCGTCCGCGTACGTGGCGAAGATCGCCGGCGATATGGCCGCCACCGCAGCGACGGCAGGGACGGCGCCGGCGGCCGGTCTTGTGCGCCGGCGCCCGGCGGCTCCGGAAATGCGCTCGGCCAGCAGCAGCGCGCCGTAACCGCCCATCGACTCGCCGGCGATGCCGATCCGTCTGGTTGCAAGTCCGGCAGCCGCAGCCCGCGGTAGCACCTCATGCAAGATCATGCCGATCGGGTCGTCCCCGTCGGTCCGCTTGTGCCAGTAGGTGTCGCCGCCGTCCACGCAGATGACGGCGAGCGCGGAAGTCTTAGCTGCCGTCATGGCCGTGGCGACCTGGTTGGACAGGGCCGCCGCAGAGCTGCCCGCACCGTGCAACGCCAGCACGATGCCAAGACCGGACCCGGCCGCCGCACCAGCCGGGATCAGCGTGACCATCTGCACGGCGGCGTGCCGGTAGGCAGACTCGAACGTCACGACATGCCGCCCGGGCCGTTGACCGGCCGGGAGCGGAGGGGCCGAGCCGCACGCACCATCGACTCGCGCCAGCATGTACTTGCCGGGCAGCGTTCCATCCTGCACAAGGTCGTAACCGGCCGCACCGACCGCGACCGCAGCCAGGCCAAGGCCGCCGAACAGGACCGTGCGGCGCGACGGGCTAGCCAATCTCGCCTCCGCAGCTGATTCCCTCCGCCGGGCATCCCCCGAGCCGTTGCTGGATAATACAGCCGCACTGGAGCAAATACGGCCGCGATAAGGCAAACAGAACCGCCATCCCAAATGGGGCGACACCGACCAAGCCCGTCGCTCAGCACCAGCAAGCGGCCCGCGAAACGGCTCGGCGACCGCCCCTGCATTTGTGCGTCCGGTGGATGCAGGAGATCTGTCGCTTCAAGCCGTCCACGGTCTCGCCGGTTCTCTGTCGTCGCGGCGCGCGTCGAAGGCTGAGGTCGCGTCTAGCTCTGGGGAGCCTCCGCGGCCTTCACCAGGCCGGCCACGATGACCGGGTACAGGTTACGCAGCGACCGGTATACCAGGCGGCCGAGGATGGTCCGGTCCCACGATGCGCCCCAGCGGATGAGGGTGCCGTCGGGTGACGGGGTCAGCGTGACCTCGGCCCGGTAATTGCGCACAGGGATGCCGCGCAGGACGGTGTAGGCCAATCGCTTGCCAGGCTCGACGTCGAGGATTTCCTCAACCGAGACGGGGTACCGGAACCCGTACCGCGTTGACCCCTCCAGCCAGTAGACCGCGCCCTTGCCGTTTGCGGCCGCGTCGCCCTCCCTCCGGTAGCCGGCCTTGCGCCATGGTCCCCACTGCGGGTACACCATGACGTCGCTGAGCAGGGACCAGACAACCTCGGGCGGCACATGGGCAGTCTGCTCTGCCGCAGCTTCCACCTTGCGCATATACAGGTTCTACCGTCCGCCGGTCAGACCGTACAAGAGCAAGCCGAGTTCCGTGCCCGCCGCGGTGACCCGCCCCGACCCGCGATCTCAGGGCCACAGCTCGTCGGCGCAGCACCCGCTCATGGCGGCGTCACCATAGCCGCGGGTCGGCGACCTGGCTGTTAAGCCAGGCCTCGATGTGCTGGTTCACCGCGGCCGCTGCCTCCAGCTGGAGCCAGTGCCCTCCGGCGACGGTGGTCTCGGCGAGATCTGGGCAGCTGGAACGCATCGCGTCGAGCGCCGTTGGGCTGCGAAGATCGGCGACCTGGTCGTAGGACGCGCCGACGAACAGTACCGGCAGCCGGAGCACGCCGCCGCCCGGCGCAGCGGCGGCGTAGCGAGCGTTCACTTCGTGGTTGAGGTAGTAGCCGGTAGGGCCGCCGAACCCGTTGCGCGTCAGCGAGCCGGTGAGTTCCTCAAAGTCGCGCTCGGTCAGGACGGTGCTGCTCAGCGGCGCGTCCGGGGCAGTGGGGGCACCGCCGAACCACCCGCCGTCTCGGGTGACCGTCGATCTCGCTGCGGGCCGGGTGTGCACTGCTGGGTCACCGCGGCCGAAGAGCGCCTTGACCGCGTTGCCCGGTGCCGCCGCGAAGACGGATGTCGCGCGCTTGGCGTTCTTCTCGTAGAAGGCCATGTAGTCGAACTGGCCGTACGGGCTCGTGTCCTCGGGATACCTGTCACGGTCAACCGCTGCCAGCAGGCCGTCCCACCCTCGTTCCAGCGTGCCGAACGCGATCGCGAGCGTGGCCACGGCGACACACCGCTCGGGGAAGTGCGCGGCGATGTTCCAGACCGTAGGGCTGCCCCAGTCGTGACCGATCCAGACCGCCCGCCGGAGCCCGACATGGTCCAGGAGCGCGAGCATGTCGGCGACGACGAGCTCTTGCCGGTAAGCGGCCGGATCGTCATGAACAGTTGATTCGCCGTAGCCTGGCATGTCGGGCGCAACGACCCGGTAGCCCCGTGCCGCGAAGTGCTCGAACTGACAGCGCCATGTCGAGGCAAGCCCCGGCCAGCCGTGGACGAACACCAGCAGCGGACCGTCCTGCGGGCCGGCCTCAAGGTAGGAAGTCTTATGCGCGGGCGTGACCAGGACATGCCTGGCTGTGCTCACGGTGCCTCCGCATCGCCGGCTGCCCGGCCATCGGCCAGGCCAGGAATCCTGTTCGCAGGTCTACCCGCCGGCGTTGAGGGTGAGTCAGATGCGACTGAACTGGGTGGCGCCGGAATGGCACCCAGCTCTGCCTGACCTGCGCGCGCGATGGCAGCCACCGACTCAGCGGGCCGCATCGCCTGCCAAGTTTGCCGCACTCTAGATCAGAGGTCGCCTGACAGACGGCTAATTGGTTATATCGGCATAATGCATGTGAAGGATCAACCGAGGTTATTCCGTCAAGGATCACAGGAGGCTGGGCGCCGAAGGCGCGGACCTCACCGTCGCCGCCCGCCGGCCGTCTAGTTGCGATCGCCCTCGACACGGTCAGTGAAACGCACTCACCAGGACTCAGCCGCCTGGCGCAGGACGGGCTTGACCTGATCGAAGGCCGGGCCCGTTTCACTGGACCGAGCACGGTCGAGGTCGCCCTTACGGACGGCGGCACGCGGCAGGTCAGCGCGCCGGTGGTCGTCATCGACGCGGGCGCACGGCCCAGACCGCTGGCGATCACCGGCACAGGCGACGTCCCCGTACTCGATTCAACGTCGATCATGGAGCTGGACGAGCTCCCGGAGCACCTGATCATCGTTGGCGGCGGCTACATCGGGCTGGAGTTCGGGCAGATGTTCCGCCGGTTCGGTAGCGAGGTCACGATCATCCAAAGAGCCGTGTGCCTGATGATGATCGAGGACGAGGACGTCTCGGATGAGGTCGCCGCTATCTTGCGTGATGACGGGATCACGGTCCTGAGCTCGACGACGCCGGTCCGGGTTGAGCCGGCCGAGGGCTTGCTATGTGAGAGGGCCGATGTCACATCCATCAGCCGCAGCGCTTACCGCTTTTGCGCTTTCGGGCTCCGGGTCACCTTCCGTCCCCCGTTTCCCTGGCGTGTCCCGGCAGGCGAAGGCGTGTCTACTCGCGCTGATCCTGCCTCGTGCTCGACCATCGACCACTTGAACTCGATCTCGAGCTCGACCTCGTCGCCCTCGACTTCGACCTCAAGCTCGGCCCGGACGTGATCGGGGATATACAGGCTCACCGAGCCCGGCCCAAACGGGAGCTCCGCGTGATCACCTGCCGTAAAGGCCTTGGACAGAAGAGCGAGCAACCTGGCTGCCTCGTCCCGGCTCAGCGATTCCTTGCGCTCGACCTTTACGTCGGACATGACCAACGCCCCCCTAAACGCGCCGTGGATGACGGAGGATGCCATGGCTCGCACCGCCCCAGCAATCGTCCGTCGCAGCGCGCGGACAGACATCACCTCACCTGGGTGATGCTCAGCTGATCGCCGCCAGACGGCCTGGCCCAGTCCAGCGCGGTCCACCACAATTGCGTAGAACCCGCTCCAGTCCCGGGTGGTGCACCATCCGCTTCACTGTGGACTCCCGGTGAGGCGCTCGCGACGCAGCGCGAGGAGCCAGTATGGGGACACCGACCACATCTCGGCGGGCCGCACCGAGTCGTGGGGGCGCACCGAATGGTCCGCGCTAACCTGCTGATCTAGTCCGGTTCCGAAATAAGCGAGGCTTCCGTCCCGGCGGGGTCTGCAGCAGGGCCTCGACGAGATTGACTCGGTTATCCGGAATGTCAGCTATTAACTATTCCAGATCCGGCGGCCGCCGGCTCGCTAGCCGCACCGAAACCGGCAGCCGCAACGCCGATCCGAGAGCCTGGTGCCCCAGCTACCTGCAACCTCAGATTCGCGCCCTGGCATCAAGGAGGGCGTCGCAGATGAATCACAAGGTTCTCACCGAGCGCCTCGCGACCGAGATCCCCTTTCCCTGGCCGGTGCCACGACAGGAGAAGGCGGACTCGACGTGACCGAGCGTCACGACTTAGATCTGCTGCGCTGGCATTGGGGTGCGTTTTATGAGATCGCCATCGACGGCCCGATCTGGCGCGCCAAGCGCCGAGACGATGGCACCGTCCTCGCCACTGGCACTTCCGCTCAGCTTCGGCTGCTGCTCAGCAGCGACTACGCCGCGCGACCCGTGCCACGGCGGGGTCGTCCGTAGCCACGGCGGTGAATGACGATGCACGCGCGCTCGCACGACGCGGAGGTCGAGCCGGTTGCCGGGACAACGAATCTGGCGGGCAGCCTGACCCTACCGGCCGGCGCGCCGGGACTCGTGATCTTCGCGCACGGCAGCGGCAGCAGCCGGCACAACCCGCGCAACCGGTATGTCGCGGATGTCCTCGCCGACGCCGGTCTCGGCACCCTTTTGTTTGACTTGCTCACGCCGGATGAGGAGGCCGACCGGGCGAACGTCTTCGACATCGGCTTGCTCGCGGGCCGGCTCTCCCAGGTGACAGCGTGGCTGCGTGACCAGGGAGGCTCCGAGCCGATCGGCTACTTCGGCGCGAGCACCGGCGCCGCCGCCGCGCTCTGGGCGGCAACAGACCCGGGCGCCGACATCGCAGCCGTCGTCTCCCGCGGCGGCCGCCCCGATCTCGCCGGCGCTCGGCTGGCTGCCGTGACCGCTCCCACGCTGCTGATCGTCGGCGGGGACGATGCCGCCGTCCTCGACCTCAACCGTCATGCTCTTGCAGAGCTGCGCTGCGATAAGGACCTAGCCGTTGTCGACGGCGCAATGCGCCTTTTCGAGGAGCCGGGCACTCTTACTGCCGCCGCGGCGCTGGCCCGCGACTGGTTCCTCCGCTACCTGGGCACTGCCAGCTCAGCTGGCAGAGTAAACCGCCCCGGCAAACTCACCGACATCCCGCTCCGGCAGGTGACTGGCCAGGTCGGCCTCGCTGATCATCCCGACAACCCGATTATTCTCAACGACCGGCAGGCGCTTGATCTGGTGCTCTTCCAGCTGCTGGAGCACGGCGCTGACGTCTGCACCCGAGGCGATGGTCACGGGCGTTCCCTGTGCCAGTTCACCGGCGGTGGTCAAAGCCGGGTCGGCACCTTGGGCGAGACACTTAGTCACAATGTCCCGATCAGTGATGATCCCGTGCAGACGGTCATCGTCTCCGCAGATCGGAAGCGAGCCTACATCCAGGTCTCGCATGAGCTGAGCCGCATGCTGCAGGCTCTCGTGCTCGCCGATGCACTCGGCGCCGACATGCATGATGTCTCGCGCTGTGGTCATGACAGCCCCCCTGAGCTCTCGTCGGGCGGCTCCCCTGCGCGTACCCGATCCCGATGCCCCTATAGTGGCGACTGCCAGGGAAGCGAAACCTGCGAGGCGAATCTTCCTTCGCCGGCATTGTCCGGATCAGGTGCTTGGGGTCGCTACCGGCCGTAGCCTTCAGCCTCTCAGCCTTCCCGCCGACCTGGTCACCGGGCTTGTGCCGGCCAGATCCCGGACGGTTCGGCTCCCTCGCTCGTCCCGCAGGCAGTTCCAGTCTTGCACCCTGACGCCCACCTTTGGCAAGGGACCAACGTCCTTACTTAAGGCGCCACGCTGACCGGCCGCTGACTCGGCCAGCTCAGGCTCGAGAATCTCTCGCACGACGGCCGGCAGATGATCGAACGCATGCGTGATCCCGCCGGGCGACATGTGCTGGCGGGCGACGGCCGTGACGAGCCTGGCGGACTTGGTCACGTCGGAGTCCCGTATCTGGGCCTCGCGGCCGAATCGCGCGATGAACTCGTTACGGTCATATTTGTGCGGAACCCGGCTGGGGTTCCAGCCGTCGAAGAAAACACCGCGCAGCAGTTCGGGGAGCTGCGCTGCGAAGTTCGCGGCTAGATCCACGCTCAGGCCATCGCGCAGGCAATGTAGCCAGGCCCGGAGGACGCGGTAGGCCAGTCGGCGATCCTTTGTTCCGAACGCAGAATCGATATCTGCAAGCCACGCATTGGATTTACTGATGCTGGTATCTAGGCTGTCCACCCCCGTGAAAGACATGACGCCCCCCGCTCTCTCTCAGTTCGATGACCTCTTCCTTCATATCTGGCTACCCGCTGGCTGGCCTGGCCGCACAGGGGCAAACGTCCCGCCGTGCTCAGCAAGCACACGAGGCCGTATCAGATCTGGGACGAACGTCGTCCGCCTGCAGGTCAACTGACCCTGCCCGCCGGCGCAGGGCTCGCGACCATGTGGACCGCCAGAGGGGCGTACCCGCGCTCGCCCGGCTCTGCCGTTCCGATAAAAACGGTAACGAAATCTTGACGACTTCGACAGAAGTAATACAAGATCAGGCAACACCGGTCAGGAAGGGTAACGTCGTGCTGCCGAGCCAGCGTCGCCAGGCAATCCTCGCGGCCGTCCGGGCGGAAGACGCGGCATCGGCCGAGGCGCTCGCCCGGCAGTTCGACGTGTCGGTCGAGACGATCAGGCGCGATCTCCGTGCGCTGCACTCCGACGGCCTGCTCGAGCGCGTGTACGGCGGGGCCACCCGGCCGTCGGGCAGGTCGAGCGAGGGCAGTTTCAGCGCCCGCAGCGTGCGCAACGTGGACCGCAAGCGCGCGGTCGCCGCGCTTGCCGCGAGCCTGATCGAGCCGGAAGACACCGTGATCATCGACGTCGGCACGACCGCGCTCGAAGTCGCGAGGGCGCTGTCGCCCGCCTTTCACGGCCGGGTGCTCACGAACTCCGTGCCGGTCGCCATGACCCTGGCCGAGCGCGGAGACGTCGACCTGATGCTGTGCGGCGGTCAGGTACGGCCGGGCGATGCGGCCTGCTCTGGTGCGCACGCCGAAGCCTTCTTCGAGGAGTTCTATGCGGACAAGGCGTTCCTCGGGTCCGGCGGCGTCCATCCGGAAGCCGGGCTGACCGACTACTACCCGCCGGAGGTCGTGATCCGGCGGACGATCATCGCTCACACCGCGTCGAGTTACGTGCTGGCTGACTCCAGCAAGCTCGGCACCATCGCCGTGCACCGGGTCTGCGCGCTCGACAAGATCACCGCCGTGGTCACCGACGATCACGAACCGGACGCCGTTGCCAGCCTCCAGACCGCAGGCGTCACAGTGCTGTGCGCCCCGAGCACCCAACTGTCCCTGAACGTGGCCGGATAGGCGGCCCGGTCCGACAGCCGCCCGCGATGGCGGCCGCCGAGGAAGTGATGCACCTCATGACCACCATCACCAAGCCCGACGACGACGCGCTGCTCCCCCACTTCGGGTACCGGCAGCAGTTCGTCCGCTCGCTCAAGCAGTTCGAGTCGTTCGCAGTCGCATTCTCGTTCATCTCCATCACGACCGGAATCTTCACCACGTTCGGCTTCGCGCTTACCACCGGCGGCCCGCGCGCTATCTGGACCTGGACCATCGTGACGGTCGGGCAGGCCCTGGTTGCTCTCGTATATGGTGCGCTCGCGGCCAGGGTTCCGTTGTCCGGGTACTCCTACCAGTGGGCATCCAGGCTGGCCAACGTTAACGTCGGCTGGTGGCTCGGCTGGATGTCGTTCGCCTTCCTCTCGATCGTGACGGTGTCGGTCGACTACGGCCTGGTCCAGGTCGCGTTCCAGCCGCTGATCGGCGAGGCCTACACGCCGACCAGCGCCGCGCTCGAGACCATCGTCGTGCTGGCCATCCAGGCGGCCCTGATCATCTGGTCGACCCGCATCACCACCAGGGTGAACAACACCGCGGTCGCCACTGAGGTGATCGGCGTCGTCGGCCTGACCGTGCTGCTGATCGTGGTCGCGGCCATCAGGCACAAGGGGCACTGGGGGAACCTGGGATCAAGCGGCGTGGTGCCCTCGGCCGGGTACTACGGCTGGCTAGGCCCGTTCATGCTGGCCACTCTGCTCGGCGCGTACACGATCGTGGGCTTCGAGGCGGCCAGCAACCTGGCCGAGGAAACGCACGAGCCGCACAAGACCATCCCGCGGGCGATGCTGCGCGCGGTGCTGCTGTCCGGCGCAGTCGGCATGGCGTTCCTCATCGCCCTGAGCTACGCGACGAGCTCGATCAAGGCGGCCACAGCCAGTTCCGCTCCGGTGGCGCTGATCGTGCAGGACGTGCTGGGCGGGCCGGTGCAGAAGATCTTCCTGATCTTCGTCTGCATCTCGATCTTCGCCTGCGGCCTGATCATCATGGTCACCAACAGCCGGCTCATCTGGGCGATGGCCAGGGACAAGCGCCTGCCTGGCTACCAGCTCTGGCAAAAGGTGCCGAGGGCCACCGGCGGCCCGTCCTGGGCAACGATCCTGGCCGCCGTGCTCGGCGCTGCCATCACCCTCGTGCTGCGCACGCACACTGGTGCGCTGGTCACGCTGTTCACCGCGTCCACGATCATGCCGGCCCTCCTGTACGCGAGCACCGTGCTGCTGTACCTGTTCGCGGGACGGCGCCGGCGCGGTGCGTCCGGGCACTTCTCGCTCGGCAGGTTCGAGATCCCGGTGATCGCAGGCGCCCTGATCTGGCTGACCTACGAGCTGATCGTGCTGATCGGCCCGAGCGAGTTCCGTGATGCCCAGTACTACGTGCTCGGCGCGCTCGGAGTGGGTTTGCTGTTCTACCTCGGCCAGTGGCTGCTTGAGCCGGCCGCGATGCGGACCGAGGAGGGCGCGCACGGGCTGGACGCGCTCGACGCTCACACCACGACCCCGGCCGGCGGTCCGCCTGCGTGAACGTCCTCGCGATCGACCAGGGAACCTCGGCCACCAAGGCACTTGTCGTCGGTCCCGGGCAGCAGGTGCTCGGGACCGGCGAGGCGCCGGTCCGCAACCAGGCCGTAGACGACGCGGTCGAAGTCGACCCGGAGGAGCTGTACGCGTCAGTGCTGGCGGCCGGCCAGGCAGCGGTCGCGGCAGCGGGTGTGCCTGCCGACGCGCTGGCCCTGGCCAACCAGGGCGAGACGGTGCTGGCGTGGGACCAGAACACCGGCCGTCCGCTCACCCGGGCGATCAGCTGGCAGGACCGGCGGTCCGCGACGATCTGCGATCGCATGCGCAGCGACGCGGACAAACTCGCCGAGATCACCGGCCTGCCGCTTGACCCGTATTTCGCCGCGCCGAAGATGACGTGGCTGCGGGAGAACCTGACCCGCGACGGCGTGGTCACCACCACCGACACCTGGCTGCTCGCCCGGCTGACCGGGCAGTTCATCACCGATGCGTCCACCGCGTCGCGCACGATGCTGCTTGACCTGGACGCCGCCGACTGGTCGGCGGCGGCGTGTGAGGCGTTCGGGATCGACCCGGCCGAGCTGCCCGCCGTCGTGGACTGCGCCGGCAGCTTTGGCGAGACCTCGGAGTTCGGTCGCCCGCTCCCGGTGGCGGGCCTGGCCGTCGACCAGCAGGCGGCGCTGCTTGCGGAGCGCTGTTTCGCAGCTGGCGAGGCCAAGTGCACCTACGGAACCGGCGCCTTCCTGCTCGCGGCAACCGGTTCCAGCGCGGTCAGGTCGTCGGCCGGGCTGTCCGCGTCGGTCGCGTGGCGGCTGGCCGGAAAGGCGTCGTACTGCCTCGACGGCCAGGTCTATACGGCCGGGGCGGCGGTCGACTGGCTCACATCGGCCGGCATCCTGGCCGGCCCGGCCGAGCTGGATGGGCTGGGCGGGAGCGTGCCGGACGGCGGCGGCGTGATCTTCGTGCCGGCTCTGGCCGGGCTGGGCGCGCCCCACTGGCGCCCCGACGCCCGCGGCGCACTCATCGGCCTGACGCTCGGCGCCAGCCGGGCACATCTGATCCGCGCGGCGATCGACGGCCTGGCCGCGTCGGTCGCGCTGCTTGCCCGCGCGGTCGCACGCGATCTGGGTGCGCCCCTGATGACCCTGCGCGTGGACGGCGGCCTGACCAGGTCTACCGTGCTGCTGCAGGCGCAGGCCGACCTGCTGCAGGTCCCGGTGGAGGTGTGCCGCGTGCCCGATGCGACCGCGCTGGGCGTCGCCGCCCTGGCCCGCCTCGGGCTGGGCGATGCGACAACCCTTGACGACGCGGTCGGGCCAGCGCACGTGCAGCAAACCGTGAGGCCAAGGATGAGCGCGGACGAGGCGACGCGCCGGCTTGCGCAGTTCGAGACCGCCCTTGCCATCGTTATGGGAACGGGCTGATGGCGCCTCCAGGTAATACCGCCGGGCTAGCCTCGGACGTGCTGATCGTCGGAGCCGGCGTGGTCGGGACTGCGATCGCTAGGACGCTCGCGCGCTACGACCTCGACTGCGTCGTGGTCGACGCCGGGAATGATGTCGGCACCGGCACGACCAAGGCGAATACGGCGATCCTGCACACCGGTTTCGACACCGTGCCCGGCAGCCTAGAGAGCACGCTCGTCCGGCGGGGCGCAGAGCTCCTGCGGGAGTATGCGCAGCAGGCCGGGATCCCGCTAGAGCGAACCGGCGCGCTGCTCGTGGCCTGGTCCGCCGACCAGCACGCTGAGCTCGCCGGCATCGAGGACAAGGCGCGGCGCAACGGCTATCACGAGACCCGGTACGTTCCCGCGGCCGAGTTGTACGCGCGCGAGCCGCATCTCGGACCCGGCGCGCTGGCTGCGATGGAGATCCCGGACGAGAGCATCATCTGCCCGTGGACCACGCCGCTCGCCTATGCGAATGAGGCGCTGCAGGCCGGAGCCCGGCTGCGGCTGCGGACGCGGGTGCTCGGGGTGGCTGCAGCCGATGGCTGGCACGAGGTCGAGACAGACCGCGGGGCCTTCCGCTGCCGCTGGCTGGTCAACGCAGCTGGGCTGGAAAGCGACCTGATCGACGGCATGCTCGGCGGCAGCGGCTTCACGATCCAGCCGCGGCGCGGCGAGCTGATCGTGTTCGACAAGCTGGCAAGGCCGCTGGTCGGTTCCATCCTGCTGCCGGTTCCGACACCGCAGACGAAGGGCGTCCTGGTCGCGCCGACCGTCTACGGAAACGTCCTGCTCGGCCCGACAGCACAGGACGTGCCAGACCGCACGGACACCGCAACTACCGGAGCGGGCCTCAGCTCACTGCTGGCTGCGGGACAGAAGATCATGCCTGACCTGGTGCGTGAAGAAGTGACCGCCACCTACGCCGGCCTGCGGGCGGCTACCGAGCACCGCGACTATCAGATCCGGGTCGATGCCAGCCGGCGGTACGCATGCGTGGGCGGGATCAGGTCCACCGGCCTCACGGCCTCGCTCGGGATCGCTGAGTACGTTGTCGAGCAGCTCGCGGACGCCGGACTGACACTGCGGGAATGCCACGGCGATCCGCCCGCGCCGCCCGTCATGCCCTACATCGGGCAGGCCGGCCAGCGGCCCTACCAGGACCGCGCGAGAATTGCCGCTGACTCCACATATGGCGACATCGTCTGCCACTGCGAGCGGGTGACGCGGGGCGAAATCTCCGATGCGCTGGCCAGCCCGCTGCCCCCGGCCGACATCGACGGACTGCGGCGGCGCACCCGGGCCACGAACGGGCGCTGCCAGGGGTTCTTCTGCGCAGCGCGGGTCGCGAGCCTGATGGGCGCGGCGGGCGGTGCCGCGGGTGACCGCAACGGACTGATCTCGGCGTGAACGCCGACGTGCTCGTCGCCGGCGCCGGGCCGGCCGGGCTGGCAGCAGCGATCGAACTGCGCCGGCTCGGCATCGGCGATGTGCTGGTGGTCGACCGCGAGCAGGAGGCCGGCGGCATCCCGCGGCACTGCGCGCACACCGGGTATGGCATCCGCGACCTGCGCAGGCTGATGAACGGGCCGGCTTACGCGCGGTATTACCGCCAGGCTGCGAGTGCCGCCGGTGTCACAGTACGCACGGGAACGACGCTGACCAGATGGCCGACGGCCGACAGCACCCGGGCGGCCGGCACCGCGATCAGCGCGACACTGACCAGCCAGGCCGGGATCGAGGACGTGCAGGCCGGTGCAGTCCTGCTCGCCACCGGCTGCCGTGAGCGGCCCCGGCCAGCCCGGCTGGTGCCCGGCAGCCGACCGGCCGGCGTGCTGACCACCGGCGAGCTCCAGCAGCGCGTCGTCCTGCACGGGCAGCGGCTGACCGGCCGCGCGGTGGTGGTCGGCGCCGAGCACGTGAGCTTCTCAGCGATGCTGACCCTGCTGCATGCAGGCGCCGAGGTGACGGCGCTAGTTACCGACCAGCCACGGCACCAGAGCTTCGCCGCGTTCCGGCTGGCCGCGCAGCTGCGCTGGCGGGTGCCGGTCTGGACGCGATCCGCGGTAACCGCGATTGCCGGCCGCGATAAGGTCTCCGGCGTCATGCTGCGGGACGAACACGACGGCTCGGTTCGCGCTGTGCCGTGCGAGCTCGTCGTCTTCACCGGTGACTGGATCCCGGACCACGAGCTGGCCAGGCTTGCAGGCGCCGACCTTGACCCCGGCACGCGCGGGCCGTCGGTGGACACGGCGCTGCACACGTCGGTTGCAGGGATGTTCGCGGCAGGCAACCTCATTCACGCCGCCGAGACCGCGGACGTGGCGGCGCTCAGCGGCCGGCACGCCGCTGCGCAGATCGCTGATTACCTGGCCGGCTGCTGTAGACCGACGGCTGCGCCTGGGTCGTCCGGTTCCGCTGAAGCGACCGGGTTCGCTGATAACGTGGCTGGCCGGCAAGTCCCCGTTCCAATCAAGGTCACCGAACCGCTGCTGTGGATTTCTCCGAATGCGGTCAGCCCGGCCAGCCCGGAGCCGCCGCGCGGGCAGTTCGTGTTGCGGTCGGGCGCCTTCGCCCGCCAGGCGCGGCTTGAGGTGCGCCAGGATGGGCGCTTGCTCGGGTCCGCGCACGCTCGCCTGGCACCGGGTCGGAGTGTCCGGCTGGACGGCCGATGGGCTCATCACGTCGATCCCGCGGGCGGACCGGTGCTGGTGACCGCGGGAGCTTAAGGTGACTGCCGCTGGCGGCCCAAGCACTTCCAGCAGGCGCGCTCTGCCGCGTGCGCACCGGCACAGCAGCGTGCACTCGGAGACGCCGAGCATGCTGCTGGCATCGGCGACCGAGAAACCGAGCATGTCCACGAGCACCAAGGCCGACTGCTGCTCGATGACCAGATGCCGCATCGCTGCCATCACGTCGCAGCCGTTCGTGCACGAGGCGGCGCGCCGCATGCGATCCAGGCACGCCTGCACCACAATCCGGGAGAGGCACGTCGCTACGGCATCGCAGCCCTGGAATTCGGATGCCTTCCTGAAGGCCAGGATCATGGCGTCATGCAAGGCATCGGCAGCGCGGCCAGCGTCACCGAGCATCCGGATCGCAATCGCCCACAGGCCCTGCTTGTGCCGGCTGAACAGAGCGCAGAACGCGCCCGGGTCGCCTTGGAGGTGCATGTGAAGCAGCTCAGCGTCCGGCAGATCGGCCGCACGCGCCGAGACTGGACCGTTGCGCGCGGGGCTAGGTGACCGGCGGCTCACCGGTCTCAGCCTCTGCGCTGGCGAGGGATCCGCTCGTCGAGCAGGGCCTGCCGGGCAACCGCGCGCAGCACGGCGCCGGCGCCTCGGCCGGAATCCGAGTCACGCACGAGCAGATGGTTGCTGATGCCGCTAACCCCGGGGGCGCGCCGCGCTGCGTCCTGCGCCAGGTACTTCTCCGGCACGCTGCCGACCGTCCCGCGCAGCGTCACGACGCCACCCTCGGCGAATACGGCAATATCATCGCTATCTACCTGCGGCTCCCAGACCAGCTCTGCGGTCACACTGGCCTGCAGGTCCCCGTCCGTCATGGTTCATCCCCTTGTCTGGCCATCGCCTGTGGGCCGTGGCCCGATCTCGTCGAGGCGCCTCCCGGCCTCGTCTCTTAGCAGCCTAGGGAGACTGGCCGCTGGTCGAATCTGCGAAATCCCCAGTCCACGCCCGCCATTCCCGGTGGCCGGAAGCCGGGCCTAGGGCGAGCCCGGCACGGGCGGTGTCACCTGCGACAGGGCTAGGGATTTCCCCGATTCGAGCTCGCTGGCTCCGCGCTGGGCTCACGTGGAGGCTCACGGCGGACGTCCGGTATGCCGCTCTTGAGAGGCGTCAGCCCGGGACCGGCCGGGGGCTGGCGAGCAGGTTCCTGGCAAGCTGGGCCCGTGAGGTCACGCCGAGCTTCCTGAAGACCTTGCCGAGGTGGTACTCGACGGTGCGCGGGCTGATGAAGAGCTGAGCAGCGATCTGGTTATTCGACTCGCCTTCGGCAGCCAGGCCGGCAACGCGAGCTTCCTGCGGGGTCAGGTCGAAATTCGTCGCCTGAGTGCGGGTCCGCGCACGCTCCCCACTGGCCGACAGTTCGGTTGCGGCTCGCGCGGAGAATCCCTCCGCGCCCATCCTGTCGAACATGTCGTAAGCGGCTCTGAGTTCGCGGCGAGCATCGCGCCGGCGCTTGGCCCTGCGCAGCCACTGCCCATAGCGCAAGTGTGCTCGGGCCAGCTCAAACGCGTTACGGCTATGCTCCAGGTGGCTGATTGCTTCCTGGTAGTTACTCTCCGCACGATCGCCGTCACTGAGCAGCGCAGCGCAGCCGGACCGCTTTCCGAGCGCCACGGGCGTGCCGACGGCGAGCGTCCGCTCGGACAAGGTGCCGAAAGCGGTCGTTGCTTCGCGCTGCCGATTGCTACGCCAGGCTGCTTCGACTAGCTCAGGCAAGATCAGCTCGGTGACGAAGGGGACATCGTCCTCGACGACGGTCATCGCCATATCCACCGCGCGGTCGTAGTCGCCGGTCCACAGATCCGCGACAGCCACAATGGTGCGGCCGACGTCAGCGATGCCCCCGTACCCGAGCCCAATGGACTCCTGGATCCGGGCCTCGGCAGCCTGCCTGGCTTCAGCCACGCGCCCGGTGTAGAGCAGCACCAGGCCTTCGCTCAGGCCATCGACGCCAGCGACCGGCCGGTTGCCGCCAACTGCCATGATCTCCCGCATCTCCGCCAGCCCGTCCTTAGCGTCGGTGAGGCGCCCGGTTAGGCAGGCACCAACAGCCCGCATTGCCAAGGCAGCCGGTATCAGCGTGAGCGCTCCCTGCGCTCGTGCAGTGCGCAGCCAGGCGCCCGCGACATCGGGCATCCTGTCATCCCAGACGCTCCCGGCAGCGAACGCCGCCAGCCCGTACCACTGCAGCCCGGACAGAGGATCGAGGCTTGCGGACAGCAGCCGGCTAATCGCAGCACGAAGCGGCGCAATCGAAGTGGCGTATCCGACTGCAAACCTGGCCGCGAGCCCCTCCAGCAAGAGGTCGGCCCCGTTGGCCTCCGACTGGGGTGGTCGCGGGAACGCCATAGCAGCCGCCGCCAGCTCCCGAGTCTGAGCGGCACCAGCCCAGAGGGACGCTCTCATCGCGGCTAGCATCGCCTCGCGGGCCTCGCACTTGCCAGGGCCTAGGCGCTGCGCCACAGCAGCGAGCACCGTCGCGGATTCGGCAGTCCGCCCTTCGGCGAACAGGATCTCACCTCGCAACCGCTCGGCCTGTGCCCGCGCGCCGGGGTCCTGCAACCGGGGAAGCGCGGCCTCGACCAGATCGTGCGCGGCGTCGGGATGCCCGGTCTTGAGGCTAGCTCCAGCCAGCATCAGCTCGCGACGCGCCTGATGGCCGTCGTCGACTGACAAGTCGATTGAGCGGCGCAGGAGCGCAGCCGCGGCGCCGAGGCCGCCGCGCTCATGAGCGCGCCACGCAGCGTGCTCAAGTGCAGTAGCGACGCACTCATCCGGCCGTGCTGCAGCAGCTCCCTGGTGCCAGGCTCGCAGGTCTGGCTGGCCGGAGTTCACCGCAGCGCTCAGCTGCAGGTGCGCGCGCTTGCGGTCGGAGTCCGCAGCGCCGTGATAGACCACCGACCGGATGATGGGATGACGGAACCGAACGCATTCAGTCGAGAGCTCGATCAGGCCCGCCGATTCGGCGGCAGCTGTAGTCGCGTCGGCGTCGATGCCGGCCTCATAGGTGGCTCGCCACAATATCGCCCGGTCGCTGCCAACATTGGCCGCCGCGAGCAGCAGGAACGCCCGCATTTCCGGATCCAGGTCGGCTACCCGGCTTGCGAACCGGCGGGCGAGCCGAGCGCCCACCGGCAGCGGGCCTGGCAGGGCCGCCCGACCGGCCAGCTCATCGGCGCTGAACTCCGTCCCGATCTCTACAAGAGCCAGCGGATTCCGCTCGGTATGGGTCAGTATGCGATCGACCATCCGGTCGTCAATCTGCGACGGGGCTACGGAGCGCAGCAGCTGGCGGGCTTCTGCCGGCGGCAGTCCGCCGAGCTGCAGAGCAGGGAGCTGCTCGAACGCGTCTGCTGGTTCAGGCTGGGTGATGGCGATCACCATGCCAACGCGGTCGGCGTAGAGCCGACGGGCCACGAATGGCAGCGCGCGAGCTGACTCCGTATCCAGCCACTGCCCGTCATCGATCAGGCACAGCACTGGCTGCTCTTCGGCGGCCTGGGCCAGCAAGGTCAGCGCGGCAAGTCCCACCAGGAACAGGTCAGGGGGCGGCCCTTCAGCCATCCCGAACGCGACTTGCAGCGCCCGTCGCTGAGGACCGGGCAGCCTTTGGATTCCGGAAAGAACCGGTATGAGAAGCTGATGCAGCGCAGCAAACTCCAGGCCGATCTCGCTCTCGAACCCGGTGACGCCGCAGATCCGCATATCAGGTGCAGAATCCGCGGCATACCCCAGCAGCGCCGTCTTGCCCAGCCCGACACAGCCGCGGATCACCAGGGTCGAACTAAACCCGCCGCGCACCGACTCCAGAACGGCGTCGATCGCCGACCGTTCCTCCCGGCGATCCAACAGACCCAGGCCAGCTTCGGGCCTGTCCTGATCGACGGGCGGCCATAGTGGTCCCGATCGGCTACGCCACTGCCGGGCTGAGGCCGACCCGCTGCGACCACCCTGGTCCGCCGTCACCACGCCGTCACCACCCCCCAGCCCAGCGTAACCACTCTCAGCCGAGGCTGACCGGGCGCACTCTCGTGGCTCGGAACCGCCTACTCAGAGCAGGCGTGCTGGGGCGTGCGCACGGGCTTACGCCGCAAGTCCCGTCCAGAGGTACCGAATGCCGATCGCGACAACAAGCACGCCGAGGACACGGCGGATGAGCAGGTCGGGGAGCCGCGACTGGATGCGGGCGCCGGTATATGCGCCGGCCAGCCCGCCAACTCCGAGCGCGATGCCGGTCGGCCAGGCCGGGGCGATGGCCGCATGCTGATGGATCGACAGGATCATGAACGTGATCACGCCTGCGATCGAGGTAACGAAGGTCGACGCCAGCGCGGCAGGCGCGACCTCGGCCGGCGGGCGGCCTCCGGCGATCAGCATCGGCGCGAGGATCGAGCCGCCGCCGATCCCGTAGATCCCCCCCACGCAGCCGACCGCGCCTGCCAGCACGGTCAGCACCGGAGCCGGGAACACGGGCGCGGACCGGCCCCTCAGTCCGCCGGACTCGCCAGCCGGCGGCCGCGTCCCTGCGACCAACGTGCCGAGCGGGATCAGCAGAGCCGCGACGACCAGGCTGAAGACCTCCGGGCCAGGCAGCAGCTCGACCCGGATGATCGATCCTGCGACCACGCCGGGCACGGTTCCGGCGATCAGGAGCAGCGAGAGCCGGCCGCCGCGCTGGCCCTGCCGCCAGTAGCGGTAGAGCGCGCCGGGAACGGCGACGACGTTGTACAGCAGGTTCGTCGGCGTGACCGCCGGGCTGGGAGTGCCCAGGACGCTGACCTGGAACGGCAGGAGGAGGACCGCGCCGGAGACGCCGGCCGGCGTGGCCAGTACCGCGATGAGGTAGGCCGCGAGCAGCGCGACGACCTCTGACCAGCCAGGACCGAGCACCCGGTGACTGTAGCCAGGTGGCGGCCCGCCCATCAGATGATGATCGGCTAATTGCGCGGCGCAACCGCCGGCGGCCGCACAGCCCGTCAGCCCCGCAGTTCAGGCGCGGGCCGCGAACACCTGGCGCACCTCGCGGGCCGCGTAGAACACGAGCACGTACCCCGCGGCCGGGTCGGCCCACCACCAGCCGGCCGCCGCGTTGAGCGTGAGGCCGAGCAGGACCGCGACGGCCAGGATTCCGTCGACTGCCGTCACCCGGCCCTCGGTGAGCAGCACCGGATTGCCCAGCGCGCGTCCCGTTCGCGCCTTGCCCGCCGCCAGCGCGAACATGGCCGCGGCCGTAACTGCCGTCCAGACGATGCCGGGGACGGAGTGGCGGGGGTGGTAGCCGACGGCGAGCACGACAGTCGACTGGACCAGCAGGTAGACCGCCAGCGCTGCGAACGCGATGCCGATCAGCCGCATTGCCCGGTGCTGGCGCTCCTCCCCGGTGCCCGATAGGTCCCAGATCACCACGGTGGACGCACCGATCTCGATCAGGGAGTCAAGGCCGAAGCCGGCTAGCGCGACTGACCGGGCGGAGATGGCGGCGGCGGCCAGGACGACGATGCCGACGACATTCCAGGTCAACGTCACGTACTCAAGCGCAAAGCCGCGCCGAAGCAGAGAAGCACGTGCCTGGCTATCGGCAACAGTCACGCCAGAATCCTGCCAGATTGGCATAGTCGCCGGACAACCGCGCCGCCGCGCCCGGCGGGCGCTCACGGCAGCCGCCCGCCAGTCAACTACGTTGGTGTCATGGCGACCGCGAAGCGTGACGGCACGGCCAGCGCGAGTCCCGGCCCGACAATCTTCGTCCTCTTCGGCGCGACCGGCGACCTGGCCAAGCGCATGGTCATTCCGGCGTTCTACCGCCTCGCTCAGGAAAATCTGCTGCCGAAGGACTGGCTACTTATCGGGAACGGGCGGGGCGACATCGCGCATGAGGATTTCCGCGCGCACGTGCGCGAGGCGCTCACCGAGTTCGGGCCGAAGCCAGAGGAGCCTGCGTGGGATTCCTTCGCTCAGCGCGTGTTCTTTGCCGGCGGCGGCTTCTCGACCGACAGCCCCGGCAGCATGCTGTACGTACTCGATCAGGGACGTAAGGAACTTGGCGGCGACCCGCAGTTCGTGCACTACCTCGCGGTGCCCCCGGTCGCGTTCACCGAGCTCACGAAGGCGCTAGGCCATCATGGCCTGGCAGCGGGCGCCAGGGTCGTGTACGAGAAACCGTTCGGGACCTCGCCGGAGAACTTCCGTGAGCTCGACCGGACCGTGCACTCTGTGCTTGACGAGCAGCAGGTCTACCGGATCGACCACTTCCTCGGCAAGGAAGCGACGCAGGACCTGCACGTACTGCGGTTCGCCAATGGACTGTTCGACGGCATGTGGGACCGCGAGCAGATCGAGTCCGTTCAGATCGACGTGCCGGAGAAGCTCGGCATCACCGACCGCTCGGTGTTCTACGACAACACTGGCGCGGTCCTGGACATGATGGTCACGCACCTGTTCCAGGTAGCCGCCGAGGTGGCCATGGAACCGCCCGCGAGCCTGTCCGCCGCCGACCTTCAGGCACGCAGGGAGAAGGTCATCAACTGCTTCCGGCCGATCGATCCCGCAGAGGTCGTTCTCGGTCAGTTCGCCGGATACCGAGATGTTCCCGGCGTCGATCCCACGTCGGACCAGAACACTTTCGTTGCCGCGCGGCTCTGGATCGACAACGACCGCTGGCGCGGCGTGCCGTTCTACCTGCGAACCGGCAAGCGCCTGGCGGCGACGCGGCAGCGGGTCAGCCTGATCCTGCGCAAGCCGGGCGGCCCGCTCGCGAGGCAGCTGCCTGACGACGCCAACGTGCTGTCGTTCTCGCTGGCCGGCGACGGCGAGATCGACATGTCGCTCGTGGCCAAGAGGCCAGGCGCGGGCCTGGCCCTCGATGACGCATGCGCCACGATCCCGCTGTCCACCCTGACGGGCGCCGATCCGCTGCCGGCCTACGTCCGGCTGATTCACGACGTGCTGATCGGTGACCGGTCGCTGTTCACCCGGCCGGACGGACTGGCGGCGGCCTGGAAGGTGATCGACCCGCTGCTGACGAACCCGCCCGAGGTTGAGTCCTATGCACCCGGGTCGTGGGGGCCAGCGCAGGCCCGGAAGCTCGTCGAGCCAGCACGGTGGCTGCTCGGCCAGTGATGTCAGCGCGCCTACCGGCCTGACCAGGCGGCTGCTGACCGGACGGGCGCCGGCACCGGCGTCCGCGGCGGGAAGAACTGACCGCGCGCCATCGCGATGACGCTGCGGACCGCGATAGCGGCAACGAGCAGGGTGACCAGGCCCAGCACGACGGCGGCGTAGCCGGTGGTCCCGGCCGGCCGGGTCGCAGCAAGCCACATCAGAGCATCGATCGCCGCAGCTGCCGCGGTGAAGGTAAATGCCCAGAATCCGAGCGTGAACCTCAGCCGGGCGTAGAGCGGGAGCAACCGAATCTGAACCACCAGCATCAGCACGGCGTAACCGCCGAGTGCGGCAGCTATGAAGTTGATCTTGCCGCCCGTTATGCCGAAGTACGCCACTCCCGCCACCACGGGCGGCGCCAGCTGGATAGCCAGGCTCGGCACCAGCGGCGGCGGCAGCGCGGGGCGGATGATCAGCCGGTTCAGCACCAGCGCGGCCACCAGTATCCAGCAGAAGATGCCGATCCCGAACGCGGCCTCGGCGATCGCGTGCAGGCCGACGAGAGCGGCACAGTAGGCACCCACGAAGCCACCGGCCACCGTGGGCAGGTAATAGCCGGGGTGGACACGATCGTGGGGAACGCCCGCATAGATCCACTCGCCGGTCAGCCACCCGCCCAGCAGCACCGCCAGCGCCAGGAAGATGACGACCATGATCCGCCCGGCCGCGAACGCGAATCTGGACAGCGCTACGGCAAGAATCATCGGGGCGATCACCGTCAGCGGGATGAACGGTGACAGCGCCCCGTCGCGCCAGTCGCCCAGAACCTGGGCCGGGCCCTGAGCCAGGTACCCGACGACCAGGACAACCCAGACAGCCGCCGCCAGGATGAAGATCGCGTCCGGCACGGCCGCAGGGATGCCAAGTGGCTTCACCGCTGTCTGCCAGGCAGCACCCAGGCCGGCCAGGCCGAAAGCCATGCTGAACGCGGGCGGCGGAATGCGCGGCAGGCGCCGGGCACGACGATCGCCGTCATCAGCACTGATAGCGCTCATACCGGGCATCGGAGTCCTCACGGTTGCCGAATTCCCGACCTCTGCTCAGACAGACGGTGATCTGGCGATGACGCTCCGGTGGTCCTTCCCCCGTCGGCGGCTGCTAACGGCTCAGGCCGATGATTTTGGCGAAGCCGGATGTCCATCGCAGGCCCCGTCGATCGTCGTACGTTAGAGAACGCCGGATCGGAGAACTCGCCGGCGGCCAGGACATTGATCAGCCGTCCGGCGTGACGGATGACGAGGAGCTGAGATGAGCGGCGTACGGGTACTCGTCGGCACGCGCAAGGGCGCGTTCGTGCTGACGGCTGACGGCAAGCGAGAGCAGTGGGACATCAGGGGGCCGCATTTCTCCGGCTGGGAGATCTACCACGTCAAGGGCTCGCCCGCGGATTCCAGCCGGCTGTACGCATCGCAGACCAGCGGCTGGTCCGGTCAGGTGGTACAGCGCTCCGACGACGGCGGCGTGACCTGGGAAGCGGTAAACAACCAGTTCAGCTACGACGGCACGCCCGGCACGCATCAGTGGTACGACGGCACGCCGCATCCCTGGGAGTTCGAGCGGGTCTGGCATCTCGAACCGTCACTCGACGATCCGGACGCGGTCTATGCCGGTGTCGAGGACGCCGGCCTGTTCAAGTCGGAAGACGGCGGCGACAGCTGGCAGGAACTACCCGGCCTGCGCGGGCACGGCACGGGCTCATCATGGCAGCCGGGCGCGGGAGGGATGTGCCTGCACACCATCATCCTGGACCCGACGCGACCGAACCGGATGTTCGCGGCCATCTCGGCCGCTGGCGCGTTCAGGTCCGACGACAGCGGCCAGACCTGGCGGCCGGTCAACCGAGGCCTGCACTCCGAGGGCATCCCGGACGAGGACGCTGAGGTCGGCCACTGCGTGCACCGGATCGCCATGCACCCCTCCCGGCCCGAGGTGCTCTACATGCAGAAGCACTGGGACGTGATGCGCAGCGACGACGCCGGCGAGTCCTGGCGCGAGATCAGCGGCAACCTGCCAACCGATTTCGGCTTCCCGATCGATGTGCACGCGCACGAGCCGGAGACCATCTACGTCGTCCCGATCACCAGTGACTCCGAGCACTTCCCGCCCGACGGGCGACTGCGCGTGTATCGCAGCCGCACCGGCGGGGATGAGTGGGAGCCGCTGACCGCCGGGCTGCCGCAGCAAAACTGCTACGTCAACGTGTACCGCGACGCGATGGCGGTCGACTCACTGGACGAGTGCGGCATCTACTTCGGCACCACGGGCGGACAGGTGTACGCCTCTGCCGATGCCGGTGACCACTGGGCGCCGATCGTCAGGGACCTGCCCGCCGTGCTCTCTGTCGAGGTGCAGACGCTGCCATGATCCGTGTCGTGCTGCCCGCTCACCTGCGCAGGCTGGCCCGGATCGACGGCGAGGTCCGGCTCGACATCGCCGGCCAGGTGAGCCAGCGCTCGGTACTGGACGCACTCGAGGCCAGCTACCCGATGCTGCGCGGCACGATCCGGGATCACGACAGCAAGCGGCGCCGGGCGTTCATCCGGTTCTTCGCCTGCGAGGAGGACCTGTCGCATGAGGAGCCTGACGCCCCGCTGCCGGCCGCCGTCATCAGCGGGGCTGAGCCGTTCCTCATCGTCGGCGCAATGGCGGGCGGCTAGACCTGGCCGCGGGCCTTCAGGTGCAGCCACAGCCGCGGCCGGTGGCTGGGCCGGGCAATCGCGGCCACCTCGGGCCGGGCGGCATACACGGCGAGGTGGGCCCAGGCCTCGGCCGGCGCACCTGGCGGCAGCGATGTCGCGGCGAGATCGACCTCGACGAGGTCAGCCGCGGTTACCAGCCCGAGGTCGGCTGGCGGCGTGATCAGCATGGCTGACCCAGTCCGCTCCGACACGTGCCCGAATGCGCTGACCAGGCCGAGGACCGACAGAACACGGCTGGCCTCGGCCACCTCGTTCCCAGGCAGTTGCACTTGACTGTTCATTCAGCTTGCCGACCGACTGCGGGCTGGGGGCGGCGCGGGCTTGTGCCATCGTCTGGGCGGCATTCCCCCGCGACACGGTCGGTCATGCCCGGTGGCCGTAACATCGCGCCGGAAGAGGTCGCGGCCGCTGTCACTTTCCTCGCATCCGGCGGCGCTAGCGGCATCAACGGCGCTGATCTTCACGTCGACCCCGGACTGAGCCAGCTCTGACCCTCCGGCGACCGCAGGCAGCCACGGCGTGCGGCCGCTGCCAGGCGGGCTGGACGGACTAGGGTCGTTAGATGTCACAGCCGCATGGGCGAGGGCATCGCGCCAGGTACCCGGTGGGCGCATCGGTGATTGTTGCCGAGCTGGCGACCGATCCGCATCCGGTGCTGCGACGACTACGGGAAGCCGAGCCGGTGTCGTGGCTGCCAGCCATCGGCGGCTGGCTGGTGACCCGCGCCGACCTCGCCGACCGGGCGCTACGCGATCCCGGCTCCTTCACCGTCGACGATCCGCGCTTCACCACCGCCCGCGTCGTCGGGCCGAGCATGCTCTCACTCGACGGCACCGAGCACCGGCGCCATCGCGACCCCTTCGCCAGGGCGCTGCGCGTTCAGCAGACTCAGGCGCTGCTGGCCGAGTCGGCGGCAAACCAGGCCGCGCGGCTCGTCGCCGAACTGGCATCCGGCCACGGGGAGGCCGAGCTGCGGCGCGGCCTGGCCGGGCAGCTGGCCGTCGCGGTGATGGCAGACATGCTCGGCCTGGACGCCAAGCCGGCTCAGCTGCTCGGCTGGTATGACGCGATCGTCGCCGGGGTTTCTGCGCTCTCGGTGCCTGACGCGGTCGTCGCCGACACGGCTTCGACCGCGTTCGGCGAGCTGAGCGCCAGTGTCGAGGCGACGCTCGCACAGCCAGCAGAGCCGTCGGTACTGAGCGCTGCGACCGGCTCGCTATCGGCTGCGGAGATCGTGTCCAACGCGGCCGTCATGCTCTTCGGCGGCATTGAGACCACCGAGGGCATGATCTGCAACGCGGTCTGGTACCTGCTTCGCGACCAGGCCGCATGGCGCGCTGCGCTAGCTGACCGCCGCCTGATTGGCAATGCGGTGGAGGAAGCACTCCGGCTGGAGCCTGCCGCCGCGGTCGTGGACCGGTATGCGACCGTGGATGTCACACTGGGCGCTGCCGAGATCCGCTCCGGCGACCTCGTGAGGGTCTCCCTCACGGCGGCGAACCGCGATCCGGCCGTTTTCACCGATCCCGACCGCTTCGACATGCATCGCGGGAACGCGCGGCAGCACCGGGCGTTTGCCGTCGGCCCGCACTTTTGCGTGGGAGCGCAGCTGGCCCGGACCGAGGCGGTCGCAGCTATCAGCGCGCTGCTCGACCGGCTCCCTGACCTGCGGCTCGATTCCGGCCGGCCAAGCACGCCACAGGGTCTGGTGTTCCGTAAGCCCCCGGCACTGCACGTCCGCTGGAACGGCAGTGAATGAGGCTAGGCTGCGAAGCTGTGCACGTGCGTGAGCTGACGGTCGTGGAGATCTGCGCCAGCGCCGGCGGTCAGGCGCTCGGTCTCGAGCAGGCCGGCTTCAGCCACGCCGCAGCGGTCGAGATCGATGCTGACGCGTGCGAGACGCTCCGCCGCAACCGCGGCGCGGACTGGAAGATCGTCGAAGCCGACGTCGCCGGCCTGGACGGCCGCGGATATGCCGGGGTCGCCCTGTTCGCCGGCGGTGTGCCCTGCCCGCCGTTTTCGATCGCGGGGAAGCAGCTGGGTGAGGCCGACGAGCGCGACCTGTTCCCGGAGGCGCTGCGGCTGATCGCCGAGATCCGCCCGCGCGCAGTTCTGCTGGAGAACGTCCGCGGCCTGGCAACGGCCAGATTTGACAACTACCGGGACCAGGTTCGCGGGCGGCTGGCCGACCTCGGGTTCAGCACGTGGTGGAAGCTGGTCAACGCGAGTGACTACGGCGTGCCGCAGCTGCGGCCGCGACTCGTCCTGGTCGGGATCGCGACGCCGTGGGCGGCCGGCTTCCGCTGGCCCGAGCCGACGCCGACTCCGCCACCGACGGTCGGCGCAACGCTCGCCAGCCTGATGGAATCGGCAGGCTGGCCCGGGGCGCGCGACTGGGCGCTGCGGGCGGGCGGGATCGCGCCCACCATCGTCGGAGGCAGCAAGAAACACGGCGGCCCGGACCTCGGCCCCACCCGCGCCCGAGCCGCCTGGCGCGAACTAGGCGTAGACGGTCTCGGCATCGCTGATGATCCGCCCGGCCCTAACTTCCCGCCCAGCCAGCTGCCGAAGCTGACTATCGCGATGGTGGCCCGGCTGCAGGGCTTCCCGGACGGCTGGCACTTCAGCGGCCGCAAGACGGCGGCCTACCGGCAGGTCGGCAACGCATTCCCGCCGCCCGTCGCCAGGGCAGTGGGCAGCGCTATTGCCGCCGCTCTGACCGGAGCCGGGCCAGCAGACTGCGCCTGGTAGCTGGCTCGGGTCCGACGTCGTTCTGGCTGACCACCTCGAAGGCCGCCGGCAACAGCGCGGCAGGCTCTCCCGGACCGACGCACCACTCCGCCGGCAGCTGCGGGTGGTCGCGGCGGGCAGCCTCGGTGAGCGCCTCCCAGCCGATCATGCCGCCGGGGCGCACCGCGCGGCACGCAGCGGAGAAGGTACCGCGATCCCAGTAGCCGGTGCACAGCACGAGCGCGTATCCGGCCGGGTCCGGCCTCCACCCGTCAAGATCGGCCAGCACGAGCGTGATGCGGCCGGCCAGGTTCCGGCGCCGGGCCTCCTGCTCGAGCAGACCGAGGGCAACGTCAGAGGCGTCCACCGCGGTCACCAGCCGACCGGCCGCGGCAGCCAGCAGGGCGCTGCCCGACGGCCCGCAAGCGAGGTCCGCTACCGGCCCGTCCGGCAGCGGCATCGACAGTGCCCGGACGGCCAGGGGATGAGGGCTGAACGACGGCGCGTAGCCCGCGGCGCAGTACCGCTCGTTCCAGCGGAGGCGGTCCAAGTGATCGGCGAGTGCAGCGGGGATCCGGGGCATGCTGCCTAGCCCGCCCGCCATCCGGATGGCCCTAGCATGTTCTGCAGACTACCGAGCCCCCGAGCGGGCGCCGAGCGGAGGAACATGACCCGGCCCAGCATGAGCCAGGTGAAGTCGGAGGGCCAGCCGCGCTGGGTCGTCGATCGCGTGAATGACGAGCACCTCTTCGGCCGCCTGTACATGCGCAAGATCTCGCCGCGTGCGACCTGGGTCTTCGCCCGCCTGGGCTGGTCACCCAACGCAGTGACGCTGGCATTTATCGTCTGCGGCGTCGCGGCCGGCGTGGTGCTGGCCTTCGGCGGCCTGGTCACGGCGATCGTCGCGACCGTGCTGGTCCAGCTCGCCCTGCTGTTTGACTGCTCGGACGGCGAGCTCGCCCGGCTCACCAAGCGGACTTCGGCGAGCGGCATCTACCTGGACAGGGTCGGCCACTACCTGTGCGAGGTCGCGATGCTGGCCGGGCTCGGCGTGCGGGCGCAGGGGACCCTGACCATCTCCGGCACGTACGTGACCGCCGGCCTCGCGGCGGCCGTCCTGGCCTGCCTGGTCAAGGCCGAGACCGACAACGTCATCATCGCCAGGGCGGTCCAGGGCCTGCCGCCGGCGCACGACAACCAGGCCCTGCAGCCGCGCGGCTCCGGGCTGGCCCTGGCCCGCCGCGTCGCGAGCGTGCTGAAGGTCCACCGGATTATCCAGCAGATCGAGCTGTCGGTGCTGGTGCTACTCGCCGCCATCGCCGACCAGATCCGCGGCGGCCTGCTCGCCACCAGGGTGCTGCTCGTGGCCTGCCTGATCGTGGCCGCGCTGATGGTGGTCGCGCACCTGCTGGCGATCATGGCCTCCAGGCGCCTGTCATGAGGACACATCCGTGAAGCTCTCGTGCGTGATCATCACCATGGGGACGCGGCCGGCTGAGCTGGAACGGGCCATTGCCAGCACCGAGCCGCTGCGCGCCGATGGCGTGGAGCTCGTTCTAGTCGGGAACGGGGCCGACCTCCCCCCGGTGCCCGACGACGTACGGACGCTCCGGCTGCCGGAGAACCTGGGCGTGGCCGGCGGCCGCAACGCCGGTCTCGAGGCCAGCTCCGGCGACGTGGTGATCTTCCTCGATGACGACGGCTGGTTCTCCGACCCGGGCATCGCCAAGCACGTGGCCGGGCGGTTCGCGGCTGATCCCCGGCTGGCGGTGCTCGCCTTCCGGGTCGTCGACCCCACTGGCGGCACCGGCGTCCGCTGGCATGTGCCGCGCCTGCGAGCTGGAGATCCGGACCGGTCGTCGGTCGTGACGACCTTCGTCGGGGCCGGATTCGCGGCCCGCCGCTCGGCGTATCTCGAGGCCGGCGGCCTGCCAGCCGGCTTCTTCTTCGCGCACGAGGAAACCGACCTGGCCTGGCAGCTCATCCAGCGCGGGTACACCCTCGAATACGACGCCGAGGCTCAGATGTGCCATCCGCCGGTGTCGAACGCGCGGCACGACATCTGGTACCGCTACGACGGCCGGAACCGGGTCCTGCTCGCCCGGCGGAACCTGCCCTGGCTGCTCGCCGCCGCCTACCTGCTCGACTGGACGCTGCTGACCGTGATCCGAGAGCGGCGGACACCTGGCGCACTGCGGACCTGGTTCAGGGGATGCGCCGAGGGCTGGCGGATGGATCCGGGCCAGCGGCGGCCCATCTCGCTGCGAACCGTGTGGCGGATGACCAGGGCCGGCCGCCCGCCGATCATCTGACGCCAGTCCCGTCGGGACGGCCACCCGTACATCCTTAAGGTTTCCTGCCCGCAAAACGGGCAAATCGATCGCCTTAGCGCGGGAAACTTTAAGGATGTCAGCGCGGCGCGGAGAAGTTTAGGCGCCCTGGGCCCTCAGGCGAGCGGGCCGGTGACCGACTCGGCGGCCCGGAGCGCGCCGCCGTCGGCGATGAACCCGAGCGCGGCCTCGATCTCTGGCGCCATGAACCGGTCGGGGCCCGGACCGGGCGCAACCGCCCGCAGTCCAGCCACCACGGCGCCGGTCGCAGCCGCCGGGGCCAGCGGCGCGCGCAGCTCAATGCCCCGCGCTGCGGTGAGGAGCTCGATCGCCAGCACCCGCCGCAGGCCGTCCAGCGCCCGTCGCAGCTTGCGCGCGGCTGACCAGCCCATGGAGACGTGATCCTCCTGCATGGCCGAGCTGGGGATGGAGTCCACGCTGGCGGGAACCGCGAGCCGCTTGAGCTCCGAGACGATGGCTGCCTGGGTGTACTGCGCGATCATGTGGCCCGAGTCGACGCCGGGGTCATCAGCGAGGAACGCGTTCAGACCCTGGTTCCGCGCCGTGTCGAGGAAGCGGTCGGTCCGGCGCTCGGACATGCTGGCGACGTCGGCCACCGCGATCGCGAGGAAATCGAGTGCGTAGCCGAGCGGGGCGCCGTGGAAGTTGCCGTTGGACTCCACCCGGCCGTCCGGCGTGATGACCGGGTTGTCGATCACCGACGCGAGCTCTCGGCCGGCCACCAGCGCGGCGTGGTCGGCGGTGTCCCTGGCCGCTCCGGCCACCTGCGGGGCGCAGCGGAGCGAGTAGGCATCCTGCACCCTGGTGCACTCCGGGCCGCGATGGCTGGCCATGATCGCGCTGCCTGCCAGCAGTGCCCGCATGTTCGCGGCCGCTGCCGCCTGGCCTGGATGGGGCCGCAGCTCCTGCAGGTCGGCAGCGAACGGAGAGTCCGAGCCGAGCAGCGCCTCGACGCTCATCGCCGCGGTGATGTCAGCAACCCGCAGCAGCTCTTGCAGGTCGGCGATGGCCATCACGAGCATGCCGAGCATGCCGTCGGTGCCGTTGATCAGCGCCAGGCCCTCTTTCTCGCGCAGCGCGACCGGCGTCATCCCGGCTGCCGCCAGCGCCTCGGCGGCTGGCAGTTCGCGGCCGCTGGCATCGCTGACAGTACCCTCGCCCATGATCGCCAGCGCGCAGTGCGCCAGCGGGGCCAGGTCGCCAGAGCAGCCGAGGCTGCCGAACTCGTGCACAACGGGCGTGAACGCGGAGTTCAGCAATGCCGTATAGGCCTGCACCGTCACCTCGCGGACCCCGGTCAGGCCGGTGGCCAGCGTGGCCAGCCGCAGCAGCATCAGTGCCCGGACGACCTCGGTCTCGACATGCGGCCCGGAACCGGCTGCGTGGCTGCGGATGAGGCTTGCCTGCAGCTGGGCTCGCAGCTCGGCCGGGATATGCCGGGTGGCCAGGGCGCCGAAACCGGTAGAGATGCCATAGTGCGGCTCTGCGTCATCGGCCAGCGCCTCGACGATGTCGCGGCCGCGCCTGATCGCTGCCAGCGCGTCGGGCGCCAGCGAGACCTCCGCTCCGCCCCTGGCGACCGCGACCACATCGGCCGCGGCGAGCGGGCCGGCGCCTACGGTGACGACCCGGCGCGCGGACGATCCGTTGCCGTGCCGATCGGCCTTTGCCGCCTGGAACGTGGTCATGGCTAATCTCCCTGCGTTGGGCTCATCCGGGTCCACCCTAGGGAATGCCGGCGGGCTGCACCTGGCCAGGCAGCCGCGCAGCGCACAATGCGTCCAAGGTGTACTTGCAACTAATGTGCAGTTAGATTAGCGTGCGGAAAGTGACGACGGTGACGGCGCAGGGCCGGCCTGGCATCGCCGGGATGGTCCGGCAGTCGTTCGCGACCATGACGCCGGCCGAGCGGCGGCGGGCGTCGCTCATGTACGCCTCGATCCTCGCGCTGCACGTTGCCGGGTTCGGCATCTTCATCGCGTTCGTCGTCCCCGCGCACTACCGCGGCCTCGGGATCGGCGTCAGCATCCTCGCGTACACCCTGGGCCTGCGGCACGCCTTCGATGCTGACCACATCGCCGTCATCGACAACTGCACCCGCAAGGAGATCAACGAGCGGCGGGGCACCGGCAAGCCCCGGCCGTTCTGCTTCGGGTACTTCTTCTCGCTCGGCCACTCCACCGTCGTGGTCGCGATGGGCGTCGGGATCGTGGTGGCCGAGAAAGTGGTGTTCGGCCAGGTCATGAGCAGCAACTCCGGCTTGCAGCAGTTCGGCACCGTGGTCGGCACGCTGGTCTCGGCTGCCTTCCTGTTCCTGATCGGCGGGCTCAACCTGGCCATCCTGGCGGGCATCGTCAGAGTCTTCCGCTCCATGCGCCGCGGTGCCTACAACGAGGCCGAGCTCGAGCAGCAGCTGGACAACCGCGGATTCTTCTACCGGTTCTTCGGCCGCTGGATGCGGGCGATCAGCAAAGAGTGGCAACTGTTCCCGGTCGGGTTCCTGTTCGGCCTGGGCTTTGATACCACGACGGAAGTACTGCTGCTCGGAACCACCGCGTTCCTGGCCCTGCAGCACATCCCGTGGTACGCCATCTGCTGCCTGCCCATCCTGTTCACCGCGGGCATGGCCCTGATGGACACCACCGACGGCATCTTCATGAACGTGGCGTACGGATGGGCGTTCTTCAACCCGGTCCGCAAGGTCTACTACAACCTCGCGATCACGGGCCTGTCGGTTGGCATCTGCTTCCTGGTCGGCGGGATCGAAGTTCTCGGCCTGATCTCGACCGAGGTCGGCGGGCTGCGGGAGGCCGGCGGCTTCTGGGGCTTCATGCGCGACTTCAATATCAACGTAGCTGGCTTCGCAATCGTCGGACTGTTCGTGGTCACCTGGGCGGCCGCGGTTCTCGTCTGGCGATACGGCCGCATCGAGGAGAAGTGGACCGCCCGCCTGCAGGCTGAGCCGGCCGCCGACGCGCGTGGCTGACCGGTCCTGCGCGGACACCGACCGGCTGAAGGCCACCTTCGACACGGTCGCCGATAGCTGCTACCAGGCCAGGCCCGCCTACCCCGCCGAGCTCTTCGGCGTGCTCATCGGCGCGGCCGGGCTGGGCCCGGGCGCCCGGAGTTCGAGGACTGGACGCCGCCCGGCAGCAGCTATCCAGCACCCGGCGAGCAGCCGGATGCGCGGGCCGCGATCGAGGCCAGCGGCCTGTTCGACGTCACCTTGATCCAGCATTTCGACTGGGAGGTCAGGTACTCAGCCGCGGAGTACATCGCGCTGCTCAGCACGTTCTCCGGCCACATCGACATGGCGGACTGGCAGCGCGACCGGCTGTATGGCGAGATCCGCCGCCGCCTGGCGGCCCGGCCGGATGGTTCGGTGCGCAGGCACTGGGGAGCCGTCCCGCACGTCGCCGCGCGCCGAGAGCAGCCCGACCCACTGCCCGTGCAGTCGGGGTAATCGCGGCTCAGCCCTGCACAACGCGCGACCGGCGTGTTACTAATAAGCAGCAGGCGGACCGGCCGGCGCACGGCACATCCGGCCATCGGTGCCGGGCAAGGGGAGGCCCGATTCATGTCCACTCCGTCGTTAGTACCGCTCGCAGGAAGCCAGCGCTCGCCACTGCCAGCCGCCGCCGCTGCCGGTCCGATCGACCCCGAGGAACGCATCGAGCTGACGGTGATCACTCGCCGGGCCGCAACCCTGCCGCGCGACTCTGACGGCAGGCCGGCCAGGCTCAATCTCTCCGAGCTCCGGGACGGCTACGGCTCCGATCCCGCCGACTATGCACTTATCACCGACGTCCTGACCAGTCGCGAGCCCACGCTCCAGGTCATCAGCGAGGATCCCGGGTCACGCCGGATGAAGGTCGCCGGACCAGCAGGCGCGCTTGCCCGCGCCTTCGGCACTGAGCTCTCCCTGGTGGTGAGCCCCGGCCCGGGCGGACAGCCAGTGACTCACCGTGCTCGCACCGGAAGCCTGCTAATCCCGGCCGAGCTTGATGGCGTCATCGTCGCGGTGCTCGGCTTCGATAACCGGCCGCAAGCCAGCCCGCACATGCGCTTCGCCGAGCCGGCCGCCCTCCAGGTCTCCTACACCCCGCCGCAAGTCGCCGAGATTTATCAGTACCCGGCAGGGACCGACGGCTCCGGCCAGACGGTCGGCATTATCGAGCTCGGCGGCGGCTTCTCCCAGGCGGACCTGGAGACGTACTTCGGCGGGCTCGGCATTCCGGTCCCGGCTGTCACGGCCGTGAGCGTCGATGGCGCGACGAACGAGCCTGGCCAGGCGCCGCAGGGAGCGGACGGCGAGGTGCTGCTCGACATCGAAGTGGTCGGGGCGGTCGCGCCCGGCGCTGCCCAGCTCGTCTACTTCGCCCCCAATACCGACCAGGGATTCATCGACGCAGTCACCGACGCGGTGCACGCTCAGCCCACGCCCGCCGCCGTCAGCATCAGCTGGGGCGCCCCGGAGAGCTCGTGGACGGGGCAGGCGATGACTGCGCTGGACGCGGCTATTGCCGACGGAGCCGCACTTGGCGTAACCGTCACTGTGGCCGCCGGTGACAACGGCAGCGGCGACGGGGGAGGCGACGGCGAGCCGCATACCGACTTCCCCGCATCGAGCCCGCACGCGCTCGGATGCGGTGGCACCAGCTTGCATGCCGATGTGGCGACCAGCACCGTGACCTCGGAAACCGTCTGGAACGACGGTGTCGGCGGTGGCGCGACCGGTGGCGGCGTCAGCGTGACGTTCGGCCTGCCGTCCTGGCAGGCCACCGCAGGCGTCCCGGCTAACCCGGACGGCGCATCAGGTCGCGGGGTGCCCGACGTCGCCGGCAATGCCGACCCTGCCACCGGCTACCAGGTGCTGGTCGACGGACAGCAAGAGGTGATCGGCGGTACCAGCGCGGTCGCTCCGCTCTGGGCCGCGCTGATCGCCCGCATCGTGCAGTCGAGCGGCAGTCACCTCGGCCTGCTGCAGCCGGCGCTGTACGCCGGCATCCAGCCGGGCGAGCCGGCAGCCGGGCTGCGGGACATCACCAAGGGGAATAACGGTGCGTACAGCGCCGGGCCAGGCTGGGATCCGTGCACGGGGCTGGGCGTGCCCATCGGCAGTGAACTGCTGACCCGCCTGTCCGCCGCTGGCACTACGGGCAGCAGCGCGTCCTAGGCGGCGGGCGGCGTGCCGATCATCGCCGGAGCGCCGAATCGCTGCAGGACTTCGGGCACTGCGACGGTGCCGTGCTCATCCTGGAAATTCTCCATGATGGCCAGCAGTGCCCGAGCGGTCGCGCCGGTGCCGTTCAGCGTGTGCACGTACTCGAGCTTGCCCTCACGGCGGAACCGGATGTTCAGCCGCCGTGCCTGGTAGTCCGTCGTGTTCGAGCACGACGTGATCTCGCGGTAGCGCTCCTGCACCGGGAACCAGGCCTCGATGTCGTACTTCTTCGCGGCGGGCGCGCCGAGGTCACCGACGGCGATGTTCATCACCCGGTACGGCAGGCCCAGCTCCTGCGCGATCTCCTCCTCGTACGACAGCAGCAGGTCATGAATCTCGCGCGACTGCTCCGGCAGGCTGTAGACGAACATCTCCACCTTGTCGAACTGGTGGACGCGGAACATGCCCCTGGTGTCCTTGCCGGCCGCGCCCGCTTCCCGGCGGAAGTTCGTGGTGAATGCCGTGTACCTGGCAGGCAGGTCCGCTTCCTCCAGCCGCTCCTCGGCATGGATGCCCGCAAGCGCGACCTCGGACGTACCGGTCAGGTACAGGTCGTCGTGCTCCAGGTGGTAGAGATTCGACTCTTCGGTCGGCAGGAAGCCGGTGCCGTACATGGCCTTCTCGTTCACCAGGATCGGCGGCAGCACCAGCAGGAAGCCGCGGCTAGTGAGCTTATCGATCACGTACCGGTACAGCGCCATCTCGGCCTGCGCTACGTCACCGATCCGGTAAGCGAACCGGGAGCCGGACAGCCGGGCACCGCGCGCCATGTCGATCCAGCCGCGGGCGGATGCGATCTCGGTGGTGTCCCGGAGCTCGAACTCGAACTTAGGCCGCTCCCCCCAGGTACGGATGAGCTGGGCATCCTCCTCGTCCATGCCGTCGGCCGCGGTGGGATCGGGCAGGTTGGGAATTGCGGCCAGGAGCTGGTCGCGCTGCGCGTCAGCTGCATTCAGCTCGTCCTGCGCCACGGCAAGCTCGTCTCGCAGCTGGCGCAGCTCCTCGATCTGCTCGGGCGTCGGCTTGCCCCTGGACGCGCTCTTCTGCGCCGCGCGGAGTCCTTCCGCCCGCTCGGTCAGGGACCGCCACGTGGCGTCGACGGCGAGCAGCGCGTCAAAGTCATCGGCTGCGCCACGCCTGGCCAGGGCGGCACGGTAGGTATCCGGATCTTGCCGGGCGGCCTTGAGATCGATCACTCGGCGAGTCTAGTCCGGCTGTCCCGACGGCGCGCTCCGATAACCCGTGCCGGCCATCTGCCCGGTTCCGGACGACCCCGCAGCTGACTCTGCCGTGCCCAGAGCCTCGTTCCCGGCCGCGCCGGCGTCTGCTGCCGCCCGGCCCCCGGTCCTGGTCGCCAGCACGGAACCGCCGAGGATGGCCACGAACGCGACGGCCATCGTCAGCGTGAGGTGCTCGCCGAGTACGCCGATGCCGAGTGCGACCGCCACCGCCGGGTTGACGTAGGTGATGACCGACGCACGGGCAGGTCCCGCTTCGGCGATCAGCGCGAAGAAGATCAGGAACGCGATTGCCGTGCAGACGACGGCAAGTCCGCAGATCGCCGCGATGACCTTCGGGGCCGGCTCGGCTGATGGCCAGGTGACCGCCGCGACCGGCGCGTAGACGATGGCGGCGACGCCCAGGCACGCGGCGGTCATGCCGAGCGGCGGCAGCTCGCTCAGCTTGCGCGCCGCGATCAGGGGACCGATCGCGTAACACACGGCGACCAGCAGGACCTCGGCGACCGAACCCGCATCACCATGTGTTCCGCCGCCGGCGACCAGCAGCGCAACGCCGCCAAGGCCGATGAGGAGCCCGGTCCACCGGACCGGGGTCAGCCGGTCGTGACTACCGGTCAGCCGCCCGAGTACGGCTACGAGAATCGGCACTGACGCGATCAGCAGTCCGCTGAGCGAACTGGACAGGCGGGTCTCGGCCTCCGACAGCAGCAGCCAGGGCGCGATGATCTCGACGAGTGCGAACAGCAGGACCCATTGCCATTGCACCCGGAGCGGAGCGAGCTCGCGGCGGCGGATCGCGATCGGCAGCAGCAAAGCCGCACCGATACCGACCCGGGCCAGCACGAGTACGGGGGGTGCCACCCCGCCGACTGCAACCTTGATCAGCAGGTAGGGGATCCCCCAGATGACGCTCATGGCTGCGAACAACCACCAGCCGCGGCGGCTCACAGTGACTCCTTCGCCAGTCAGGGACGCCGCCCGCTGAATGAGTCACCGGGGTCGCGTCACGTCCAGGATGCAGCCTGTCCCGGCGGGCCGTCTTGAACGCAATTGCGGCGCGCGAGCCAGAGGTCCGCAGGTCAGGGTAACGCAATGTTCCAGGCCATGCCCGGTCCGGCTACGCTCGCAGCAACCGGCAGAAATGCAGCGCCTTGTCCGCGGAGGCACCGTGCGGCTTGTCAGCTCACGCCCCGCCGTCCCGACGGCCGTCGGCGCCGCACGCCCGCAGGCAGCTGCCCGGCTCCCGGCGTGGCTGGCAGTGGCGATCGCGCTGGCCGGAGGGCTCGCGCTCGCCGCTGCGTTCCCCCCGGCCGGGCTCTGGCCCCTGGCAGCCGCTGGCCCGGCCATGCTGACGATCGCGCTCTGGGGCCAGCGGGGCCGGGTTGCGTGTGCCGTCGGCCTGGCCTTCGGGCTGGCCTTCTTCCTGCCGCTGCTAGCCTGGCTGGTCAACCTGGCCTGGTACGCCTGGATCGCGCTGGCGGTGACCGAGTCGGTGATCTTCGCGGCGCTCGCCGTCGGTCAGTGGCTGCTGCTGCGGCTGCGCGCCTGGCCCGTCGCCGTCGGCGGCTGGTGGGTGGCCGCCGAGGCGGTGCGCGACCGTTGGCCATGGGGCGGATTCCCGTGGGGACGGCTGGTGATGAGCCAGGCGACGGCACCGACAGTGCGGTGGACGGCGATCGGGGGCCCGCCGTTCCTCACTTTCCTGATCGCCCTGTCAGGTGGCTGCCTGGCCTGGGTGGTGCTGGGCTCAGCCGCCGCCAGGCGGCACGGGCGGTCGTGGGCGAGGGCCAGCCTCTGGCCTGCCCTCGCGCTGGTGGCCAGCGTGGCACTAGCGGTCAGCGGTGCGATCATGCCCGCGGAGCAGGCCGCCGCAGGCGGGCCGACCGCGGTGGTGGCGGCCATCCAGGGCAACGTCCCGCACGCCAGGAACCTGCCGGACCTCTGGCGGGCCACCACCGTGACGCAGAACCATGCGGCCGCCACAGAAGGCCTTGCGGCCAAGGTCCGGGCCGGCCAGGTCCCGGCGCCGGATGTGGTGATCTGGCCAGAGAACTCCACGGACCAGGATCCCGCCCTCAACCCCGAAATTTTCAACACGATCGCCACTGCGGTCGCTGCGATCGGCCGACCAGTCCTGGTCGGCGCGGTCCTGCAGGACCCCGTCCGCAACGCGGGCCAGCTGTGGCTGCCTGGCAAGGGGCCAGTCGCTGTGTACGTCAAGCGCAGGCTGGTGCCCTTCGGAGAGGTGATCCCGTTCCGCAGCCTCCTGAACAAGATCACCTCACTGCCGTCCACGCTCCAGCCGGTCAACTTCACCCCTGGTCACCGGCCGGTCGTGTTTGATCTTGGCAAGATCCGCCTGGGCGACGTGATCTGCTACGAGGTCGGCTTCGACGGGCTGGTCACCTCCGAGGTCGCGGCCGGGGCGAACCTGCTGGCAATGCAGACCAACGACGCCGATTTCGAGATTGACGGGCAGACGGGCGAATCGCTGCAGCAGCTTGATATGGCCCGGATCCGGGCTATCGAGACCGACCGCTCAGTCGTCGTCGCGTCCACGACCGGGATCAGCGCCATCATCGCGCCGGACGGCAAGCTGCTGACCAGCACCCGCACCTGGACGCGGGCCGAGATCGAGGCGAGGGCGCCGCTCCGCAGCTCGACCACGCTGGCCGACAGGCTCGGCGGCTGGCCGGAGGCCGTGCTCACCTGGGGCACCGTCGCGGCCCTTGCCTGGGTCATCTGCTCCGAGCTCCGGCGCCGACGCCAGCGCACCGCGCCCGGCCGGACAGCGGACCCGGCCGCACGCGCAGCACAATAGGAGCGTGACATTCGGGCGCAGCCTCCGCCAGCCCGTCCGGTATGCCGCGCTGGCCAGCGGAGCGATCCCGGTGCTCGCCTTCCCGGCTGCGAACCTGGAGTTCCTCGGCTGGATCGGGCTCGTGCCCGGCCTGGCGGCCATGCGAGCGGCTCCGAGCAGACGGGAGGCCGTCGTCCGGGGCTGGTGGTTCGGCGCCGGATACCTGCTCGCGGCCATGTACTGGCTGGCACCCAACCTCGGTCCTGGCTTGCTCCTGGTCGCCATCGTCATCGGCTCGCTCTGGAGTGCGGTCGGGCTGGCCACCTGGTCCTTTCTGCGGCCGCCGGTGACCGGCAGGCGAGCCGCGGCCGCGTTTGCCGTCGTGCCGAGCTCGTGGCTGGTCAGCGAGTGGATCAGGTCCTGGCAGGGCATCGGCGGCCCGTGGGCGGTGCTGGGAGCCAGCCAGTGGCAGCATCCGGCGGTGCTGGCGCTCGCTGCGGTCGGCGGCGTATGGCTCGTCACTTTCGCCCTCGTGGCGGCGAACACGGGCCTGCTGATCGCCCTGGTGGCCGCCAGGCCGCTCGTCCGGCTGGCCGGCCTGGCCGGGGCGCTGGCCGCCATCGCCGCCGGGCCGATCGCGTTCGCGCTGGCTGCGCCGGTGCCAGCCGGGAACCCGCTGACCATTGCCCTTGTTCAGCCTGGCCTGACCAGCGGCCCCGCCGTCCGGCTGCAGCGGAGCGAGCAGCTCACTCAGGCCCTGACTGGCCGGGCTGACCTCGTCGTCTGGGGTGAGAGCAGCGTCGGCTATGACCTGGCCGACCACCCGGCGCTGCTGGCATCGATCGAGCACGTGTCCAAGACGGCAGCAGCCGAGATCCTGGTCGACCAGGACGCCAGGAACCCGGCCGGCGCTCAGTCCAAGCAGGCCACGCTCATCAGCAGCACCGGCATCGAGGGCAGCTACACCAAGACCCGGCTCGTGCCGTTCGGGGAGTACATCCCCTTCCGCTCGGTCCTTGGCTGGCTGACCAGCATCAGCCGGGCCGCGCCCACGAACGTCGTCCCCGGCACCGGCGCGCGCGTCCTGCACGCGATCCTGCCCGGCGGCCAGCGGCTGACGTTCGGCGTGCTCATCTGCTTCGAATCAGCGTTCCCCGACATGTCGAGGGTCGATGCCGACCACGGCGCCAGAGTGATCATCTACCAGACCTCGGATTCCACCTTCCAGGCCAGCTGGGCACCTGCCCAGCACGCTGCGCTCAGCGCGATCCGTGCGGCCGAGACCGGCCGGCCGGTCGTGCAGGCGGCCCTGACCGGGGATTCCGTCGCGTTCGACTCGCGCGGGCGGGTCCTGGCCTGGGCCGGGATCAGCTACTCAGGAGCGCTCCTCGTCCATCTCAGGCTGCCGCCCGCCTCCTACCGCACGTTGTTCGACCGGTTCGGCGATTTCGTGCCGTGGACCGCGGTCGCGATCGCCGCGCTGGCAGCGCTGGCCGGCCTGGCTGGAGGCACCAGGTCGCGGCGGCGGGCTCGCGGCCCGGCCGCTGACGCTCCATCTATTCCTGTTACCAACCGGTAGTGACAAGGGTCATATCGGGATGGACCGCCAGCTGAGCCCGCGTTATACGTCCTGATCCTCGCCGGGGAGCCGGCCCACCAGGGCACCAGGCTTCCGGTCTGCAGGCCACTGTCGGATCCGCGCCCGCGGCGCTGACGTGGCCCGCCCTGAACCCGCGACGCACGCGGCTCCCGCGTGCGCGAGAGGCCTGGCACCGGCCAGGCGATCTCATCCCCGCTTCCGGCTGAGCGCCGGTCCGGGCGGCGAGGACGCGCAGGAAGGGAACCTGATGCTCCGCCCTGACCGCCGGAAATCACTCGTGCTGGCCGGCGCAGCCGTAGCGCTGGTCGGCGCCGGCGCGGCCACCGCCGCTAGCGCGATCGCAGCAGGCGGGCCCGCGCCGAGGCCGCAGGCCGCACCAGACCACGCCATCAGGCCGGCGATCGCGACGCCGTCAGGCCCCGGCGCGATGCTCGCAACGCCAGCAAGCGCCGCACCGGGGCCAGCCGCAAGCCACCGTCCGGCAAGCCACCGTCCGGCAAGCCACGGTCCGGCGAACCACGGTCCGGCGAACCACCCGGCAGCCGTCACCTGGGTCCAGGTGAGCTCGGCGATCAACCAGAAGACCAACCCGCGAGCGGCCCGGCACGGCACGCTGCCCGCAGCCGACCAGCTCATGCCGGTGAGGACCAGCGGCCAGCAGGAATGGATGGGGATCGATTCCGCGCAGCGAGCCAACGCGACCACGATCGTCCGCCAGGCCCTTCACCAGCGGATGGGCCTCCGGTCGGCGGTGATCGCCGTGGCCACGGCCATGCAGGAGTCCATGCTGCGGAACATCGACTACGGCACCGGCACGGCGCTCGGCCTGTTCCAGCAGCAGCCGGACTCCGGCTGGGGCAGCCCGGCCCAGGTCACGAATCCGGTGTACGCGGCTCACGCGTTCCTCACCGCGCTGCAGCGGCATCAGGCCAGCGACCCCTCGTGGGCCAGGCAGCCGTTGTGGGCCAACGCTCAGGCCGTCCAGAACTCGGCCTTCCCGCAGGCCTATGCCAAGTGGGAGTCGCAGGCTGCGTCGCTGGTCAAGCACATCACGATGCACGTAGCCGGCGCGAAGCTGTCCGCCATGCGCCTGCCCTGATCACGCAGGTGACCACAGTCTCCGGTCCTGGCCTGCCTCTCCTCCCTCCGGCACCGGCCGACCGGACCGCCAGGCCACCGGGCTCCCCCGCCCGGCAGGCCGGCGTTTGTGCCCCGCCCTCCCCGAGAGGGCGGGGCACAATTCATCGGACTGTCATCTAGCTGCGCTAGACATGACCGCAACGTCCCGCCCATTGCCGCCGATGCTGTAGAAACTGTGACCATGACGAGCTTCCTTACCGACGCCGGCTACGGGGCGCTGATCATCTTCGCCTTCGTCCAGGCCTGCTGCATTCCGATCTCATCCGAGATCACCTTCGGCTTCGCCGGCGTGCTGGCCTCCCAGGGTCACCTGAACCTGGCGCTGGTGATCGTCATCGGAACGCTCGCCGAACTGGCTGGCTCATCCGCCGCCTACGGCCTCGGCCGCCTAGGCGGTCGGCACACGGTCGAGCGCTACCGGCGTTACCTGCTGATGACCAGGAAAGACGTCGAGCGGGCCGAGCGGTTCTTCGCCGGCCGAGGCGCCTGGTCCGTGGCCCTCGCGCGGGTGATCCCGCTGGTCCGGGCATTCACCGGACTGGTTGCCGGGTTCATGGAAGTGCCGGTCCTGCCGTTCGAGATCTTCAACCTGATCGGCACGCTCGCCTGGGCCACCGTCCTGTCGGTCATCGGCTACGAGCTCGGCAGTGACTGGACCAAGGCCTCCAAGAACTTCTCCCATGCTAGTGATGCCCTGGCCGTCGTGGTCGTGCTGATGCTGGTCGTGCTGATCGTGTACAAGGCCATCGAGATCCGCAGGGAACGCCGGGCGGACGAGGCCGCGGGCACAGCGGCGGGCGCCCCCGCCGGCTCCGCCTCCGGCCAGCCGGGCGACGGTGCGGAAGCGACCGCATCGACGGCCGGCCCGGTCTCGCCCAGCCGGCCCCGCAGCCACCGCCGGACGAACGGCGGGTCCTGAGGTCCAGGTCCTGAGCGCCAGGGCCGGGAACGACGGATCCCAGGCTGGTGACGCCCTGCGACAGCTCAGTCGACCAGGGCCTGATAGACCATCTGACGCAGCTGCGGCCTGATGGGGTAGGCGCTCGATGGCATCAGCTGGGTGAAAAACGCTGCCGTCAGCCGCTCCGCCGGGTCGACCCAGAAGGTCGTGGAGGCCGCGCCGCCCCAGTTGAACTCCCCGGCTGACCCTAGTGACTTTGTCGCCAGCGGGTCGGTCACCACGGCGAACCCCAGCCCGAAGCCGACGCCGGCGTACACCGTCTCTGCGTACAGCGGCCGGCCGAAGGCCTCCAGGTCCGCTCCGCCGGGCAGGTGGTTGCTTGTCATGTAGGCGACCGTGCGCGGGCTGAGCAGCCGGACACCGTCGAGCTCGCCGGCCGGGCTGTCGGGCCGGTGCAGGAGCATCTGGGTGAACCGGTTGTAGTCACCGGCCGTGGACACCAGGCCGCCGCCGCCGCTGAGATAGACAGGCTCCTTCAGCGCGGCCTTCCCCATCGCGTCCATCCGCATCGCGGTGCCGTCCTCGGGGCTGCGGGTGTAGAGGGCGGCCAGCCGGGAGTGCTTGTCGGGGCCCGCGAAGAACGCCGAGTCGGTCATGCTGAGCGGCCCGAAGATCCGGCTGGCGAGAAACTCATCGAGCCGCTGGCCGGAGATGACCTCGACGACGCGGCCGAGCACGTCGGTCGCGACCGAGTAGCTCCACTCGCTGCCGGGCTGGAACAGCAGCGGCATCGACGCGAACTCGTCGCACACTGCGGCCAGGTCGGCGCCGCGCGGCGAGCCCCACTCGAAACCGCGGGCCCGGTAGATCGCATCGACCGGGTGGTTGCGCATGAAGCCGTAGGTCAGTCCCGAGGTGTGGCTGAGCAAGTGCCAGATGCGGATTGGCTCGGTGGCGGGCACGGTCTTGTAGCTGACGTCGCTGCCGCCGGCGAACACGCGGACATCGCGGAAGGACGGGATGTACCGGTAGACCGGGTCTGTCAGCTCGAAGCCGCCTTCCTCGTACAGCATCATGGCCGCGACTGAGGTAACCGGCTTGGTCATCGAGTAGACGCGCCACAGCGTGTCCGGCTCGACTGGCAGCCCGGCCTCGATGTCGCGCTGTCCGTAGCTCGCCACGTACGCGAGCTTGCCGTGCCGCGCGATCGTGATCAGCCAGCCGGCCACCTTCTGCTCATCGACGTAGCGCGCGAAGTGCCGGCCGATCCGGTCCAGGCGCGCGGAGTCGAATCCGACCTCGGCAGCCTCGACTTCTGTCTGCAGTCCGCCCATCTAGCTCTCAGCCTCCGGTTACTTCGCACGTGCCAAGTTTCAGCTCGATCCTCCCAAGCCCGGCCCGGTCCGGTCTACACCGGGCCGGATTCAGAGCCCGGCCGGATCGTGATCGGCGGAGTAGCCCAGAGCAGCGGAGATTTCCGCCGAGGTGGCCCGCAGCTCTGCGCACAGCGATCGCAGGACCTTCGGGGTCGCCTGCTGCCGGGGCAGGACGATGCCGATGACCAGCGGCAAGGACGAGCCTGCGGTCAGCACCGGCGCAGCGATCGAGGCTGATCCGGGGACCAGCGTTCCCGATGTGAATGCCACTCCCTCTCCCCGGACGGTGGCCTTCACCTGATCGACCTCGACCTCGTCGAGTGGCCTATCCTCATCGGGCGCGTACTGCGCCGCCAGCACTGGCCCGGTCACCGCCTCGGGCAGGTACGCCAGGAAAACACGGCCAACAGCGGACGCCAGGAGCGGCATCGTGGCGCCGACCCGCACGTTGACAGGCAGCGGGTAGGCGCCGTAATCCCAGCGCACGATGACCGGCCCGTTGTCGCCCCAGACGGCCAGATTCACCGAGTGCCGGGTCCGGTCGCGTAGCCCCGGCAGGTACTCCGAGGCCAGGCTGACCTCATCCATCCGCCGCAGCGCCTCCGCGCCGAGGCGGCGCAGCACCGGACCAAGATCATAAAGGCCTGACGTCGGCGCGTGGGCAATCAAGCCGGCCCGGCCGAGACTGACCAGGTACCGGTGCGCCGTGCTGGGCCGAATGTCACTGAGGGCCGCGATCTGCGACAAGCTCATCGGGCCTGCGCCGGCTTCCAGCGCGAGCAGAACCCGGACGGCGGTATCGACCGACTGGATGCCCTGGCGGGATTGCCGGTCGCGACCGGCACCGGCCGGTCCCGGGCGCCGGTCATCATCCTCGGCAGCAGGCACCCGGCTGGAACTCACGATCTCAGCGTATTCCGGCCGATCGCGAGCCAGCCGGAGGCACCATCAGTAGCCGGGTGCCCAGAATCCCGGCCTTACGACCTGCGGCACAATCGGTGCGTAACCCGCGGGAGGGAGTCACCCGATGCGCGATCACGAGCGAGGCAGCCGGTACCGGACGAGTGCCAGATGAGCGTCAGCCAGCCAGCGGTACCCGGCGCGGCCGGCTTCTCGGCGAACTGGCTCGGCCAGCGCGTGGTCTTCGCCGACGGCGCACTGGACCGGCTGCCGGCTGAGGCTGCCGCGCTCGGCGCCGAACGGGTCCTCCTGATCGCCGGACGACACGGCGAGGTGGCGGACCGGGCTGTGGCACTGCTGGCGGGGCGGCTGGCCAGCCACTGGGCGGACGTACGGCAGCACGTGCCGGGTGAGCTGGCCGTCGCAGCGGCAACCGAGGCCCGGCGGGTACGCGCGGACCTGATCGCCAGCGTTGGCGGCGGCAGCGCGACCGGCCTGGCCAAGATCTGCGCCCTGCAGACCATGCTGCCGGTGCTTACCGTTCCGACCACCTATGCCGGATCGGAGATGACTCCGGTCTGGGGACGGACCGACGGCTCAGTCAAGCGAACCGGCCGTGACCCGCGGGTGCTGCCACGGACCGTCATCTACGATCCGTCGCTGCTGGCCGGCCTGCCGCCAGCACTGGCCGGCGCCAGCGGCATGAACGCGCTCGCGCACTGCGTCGAGGCACTGTACGCGCCGGGCGCCGATCCGCTCACGAGCCTGTCTGCGCTGGAGGGGGCGCGCCTGATCGCGGGCTGGCTGCCGCGCGCCTGCGCTGACCCCGATGCCGAGTCGGCACGAGCGCTGCTCTGGGCGTCCTGCCTGGCCGGCCGCGCGTTCGGCACGGTCGGCGGCTCGCTGCACCACAGCCTGTGTCACCTGCTGGGCGGGTTCGCCGACCTTCCGCATGCCCAGACGCACGCGGTCGTGCTGCCGCAGGTGCTGGCGTTCCTGGCGCCTGCACTCGGGCCGGAGTTCGGCCAGCTGGCGGACGCGCTCGGCACGCGGCCCGCTGACGTGGCCGGGGCCATCTGGGATCTCGCTGCCGCCGTCGGCACGCCGGCCGGGCTGCGCGAGCTCGGGCTGCCCGAGGGCAGCTTGCCGGCTGTCGCCGCGGCACTCGCCGACCGCAACCCGGCGAGTCCGCGCGCGGTCACCGGGCCGGACGCGCTCGCTCTCGTCACGGCAGCCTGGCACGGCGAGCGGCCGGCCGCACCGGGCGGCGCGCCCATGACCGCCAGCGAGCTCACCGAGACCGTCGTGGCCAGGCTGCAGGCCGCCCCTGATCCGCGGCTGCGGCAGGTCATGACATCGCTGGTCCGTCACCTGCATGGATTCGTGGCCGACGTGGCTCTGACCCAGGGCGAGTGGCTGACCGCGATCCGCTTCCTGACCTCGACCGGGCAGATGAGCAGTGACCGGAGGCAGGAGTTCATCCTGCTGTCTGACACCCTTGGCGCTTCGATGCTCGTCGACCTGCTCGCGGGTCCGTCCGGTCAGGGCGCGGCCGGATTTGTTACCGAGTCAACCGTTCTCGGGCCGTTCTACGTGCCCGGCAGTCCCGAGCGCGCGTACGGCGCGTCCATCGTCGAGCGGCCGTCCGGCGAGCCCGCCTGGATTACCGGCCGGGTCACCGACACCGACGGCAATCCGATCGCCGGGGCGACGCTCGACGTCTGGCAGAACGGCGACGACATGCTGTACGCGGTGCAGGATCCCGAGGCGCCCGCGAGCAACCTGCGCGGGCTGTTCCGCACGCAGCAGGACGGCAGCTTCGCGTTTCTCGGCGTGCGGCCGACTGAGTACCCGATCCCTGATGACGGCCCGGTTGGCCAGCTGCTGGCCAGCACCGGCCGGCATCCCTGGCGACCCGCGCACCTGCACGTCATCGTCAGCGCGCCGGGGTACCAGACAGTCGCCACGCACGTCTTTGATGCAGCCAGCAAGTACCTGGACAGCGATGCGGTGTTCGCGGTCAAGGCCAGCCTGGTCCGCGAGTTCGAGCGGCACGAGCCCGGGCCGCCTTCAGGCCCGGCGCCGGACGGCACGCCCGTGCCCGACGGGGTGCCGCCAGGCCAGCCGTGGTATTCACTGCGGCACGACTTCCGGCTCAGCCAGACGGGCTCCAGCTCGGCTACTCCGCCCGCAGCGCCGTAGCGGTCCGCGCGCGAGCAGCCCAGCTCGCCGGCAGCAGCGCGCCGACGCCAGCGATAGCGAGCCCGGACAACGCGAGCAGCACGATCTCGGCCGGCCGGTACACGGCAAGGAAGCTGGGCGGGAGCCCCGTGTAGGCGGCCCGCGCCATTGCGTCCGCGGTAGCCGAGTGCAGCACCATGCCCACCGGGATGGCGATCACCGCGGCGACGGCGGCCGGAGCCACCACCCAGCACAGGACCATGGCGATTGTCTGCCGCGGGGTCATGCCGACAGCCTTGAACACGCCCAGGTCGTGGACCCGGTCCCTGGTGCCGAGCAGCACGGTGTTAAGCACGCCGAGGCCGGCCACGACCGCCATCATCAGCGTCAGCATGGCGATCAGCGAATCAGCGATGAGGTAGAACTGCCCGCTGCCCGGTCCGGAGGCGGCGTACCCGCCGCCAAGCGCCCGGCCCAGCGCGCCGGCGTAGGAGGTGGGCGTCACGCCCGGCTTGAGCCCGACGTCGTACTGGTCGAGGCCAAGGCTCGCCGACGTGCCGCCCAGTGTCTGCACGCTCGTCAGCAGGGCGGGCTGGTTCCCCGGAACGAACGCCTGGCCGACGATCCGCGCCGTGATCGGCCGGTCGCCCGCGCTGATCGTCGTAGTCTGGCCGACATTCAGCCCGGTCTGATTCAGGTACGCAGTATTGACGACCACCTGCCCGGGACCGGAGTACCAGCGGCCGCTAATGAGGCCGAAGCCGAGCCAGGCAGAGTTGCCCTCGAACGCCTCCGTGTTCACCTGCCGGGCCAGGGCGCCGGCGCTCAGCTCGGTCTGTGCCGCTGCGACGTACCGCAGCGTTCCCGGCTGGGCGCGCAGCGCTGCGACGATCGCGCGGTCTTGCCTGCTGCCTGGCTGCCAGGTGCTGCCTGGCGGCCAGCGACACCTGGACCGGCGCGGTGGCGGCGAGGTTCTGGCCCGCCTCTGCCCTGGCGAGCGTCGCGTCCAGGCCGACAGCGAAGACGACGGCGGTGACGCCGAACATGATGGCCGCCAGGGTTCCGGCGGTGCGGGCCGGGCGCGCGAACGGGGCCGCCAGGCCGATGCTGACCGGCCGGGGCAGCCGCAGGCGGCGGCGAGCCGGTGCACGGCGTACCCGCGGCCCTGTCGCGGCGCGTGCCCGAGTGCGATGGCCTGCACGGCAGACAGCCGCCCGGCCCGCAGGGCAGGCCCCAGAGCCGTCAGCGCGACCAGCGCGCACATCGCGAGCGGAGTCGCGACATTGACCCAGAGCGGCACCGACTGGCTGCCAACGCCGAAGGACGCTGCCGACTTGCGCAGGACCGGGATGGCCAGCAGGTCGCCGGCCACGACGCCGATCAGGCAGCCCGCGATGGCCGGCACGCCAACCCGTGCCACGTACGCGCCGACCACCTGGGCCGGGCTGAAGCCGATGCTCTTCAGCACGCCGATCCGCCGGTAGCTGGCTACCACGGCACCGGTGACGACGTTCGCCACGATCAGGACCGACATGAAGAGCCCGATGAGCGCGAACGCCTCCACGAACGGCGCCAGGATCGCGCTGGTGCCAGTTGCCTGCTGCCGGGCGCTCAGCCACGATGAGAAGCCCCCGACCGCTCCGGGCGGGAGCGCCGCCGACACCGCGGCAACGTCGCCGCGGACCTGAGCGGCTGTGCCTGCGGCGGCGAACCGGTAGAGCATCTCTGCCGCGGCGGGCGCACGTGCCGGGCGCAGCGCGCCGATCTCACTGGGCAGCACCCAGGCATCGGCCGTATTGGTGATCGAGTTGGCGATTCCGACTACAGTCAGCTCCGGCTTGCCGGGCCCCGTGGTCACCGCCATCTTCGCGCCGAGGCCAGGGAAGAATCCCGTGCCCTCCGACAGCACGATCTGATCCGGCTGCTGCGGCCAGTGACCCGTGACGAGAGTGAGGTCGTCCAGCGGCCCGCCCGGCGCGGAACGCCCGATCAGCAGCGATGAAGGCAGCGACACGCCCTGGCTGGTCAGCGTCACGGTGGCCGCGCTGAAGGGACCAGCGGCGGCCGTCACTCCGGCGAGCCGCCTGGTCGCCGCGAGGCTGGCAGCCGTGACCCGCCCTGAGTTGACGGCGACGGCCGCATCGGCGCCGTGCTGCGCCGCGAAAGCGCGGTCGAACGGCCCGTTGGCAGCCGTCAGCAGTGCCAGGCCAAGCGTGGCCGACGCCGTCGAGACCAGCAGCACCAGAAAGATGACCAGGGTCTGGGCGCGATGCCGGGCGACCCCGCCGGACGCCGCGCGCAGAACCGGCCGCGCGCTCACGGCCGCGCCCCCGCGCCGGCCGAGTGCGTCGCGCTAGCCGTATCCCCCGCGAGCCTGCCATCGATGATCTGGATCGTGCGGCCGGCGTAGCGAGCTGCCAGATCCGGGTTGTGGGTCACCATGATCATGCTCTGCCCGGCCTGATTGAGCTCGAGCAGCAGCTGGCCGATGTCCTCGCCGGTCGCGGTGTCCAGCGCTCCGGTCGGCTCATCGGCGAGCAGCACCTCGGGCGAGTTCACCAGCGCACGCGCGATCGCGACTCGCTGGCGCTCGCCGCCTGACAGCCGCGCGGGATACGCCTGCTTGTACTCGCTGATCTTCAGCCGCTCGAGTAGCTCATCAGTCCGGCGCCGCGCTCGGGCCCTGGACAGTCCGGCGAGCTGAGCAGGCAGCAGGACGTTGTCCGCCACGGTCAGGTCATCGAGCAGGTTGAAGAACTGGAAGATCATGCCGACGCGCTGCCGCCGGTACTTTGCCAGCCCTGTCTCGCTGAGCGAGTCGATCCGCTGCCCGGCCACCGTCAGAGTTCCGGCGGTCGGCCGGTCGAGCCCGGCGATGAGGTTCAGCAGTGTCGACTTGCCGCTGCCCGACGGGCCCATGACCGCGATGGCTTCGCCGGCCGCAACTCCAAAGCTGACGTCCTCGACGGCGAACGGCCCGTCATTGTCATATCGCTTGCTCACGTCGTTGACGCGTATGAGCGCATCCATCAGGCGCATCCCTCTCCAGATCGCGCTGTCCCCGTTACCCGCCCGCAGGCGAGTTCCACCGGAGAGAGTCTGAGTCGGATGCCGCGGCACGGTCATCGGGGAAGTCCCCCGGCTTCACCCTGATCCGCTCTCGCGACCGTCAGGGTGCCGCCGGCGACCACTCGCGGCGCCGCACTTCGTACAGCAGGATGCCGGCGGCCACAGCGAGGTTGAGCGACTCCGCCGTTCCGGTCATCGGAATGGCAACGCGAAGGTCAGCGGCGGCAACCAGGTCATCAGGCAGCCCGGTGCCCTCGCTGCCGAGCAGGAAGGCGAGCGGCGGCGTCAGGTCGGCCTGCCAGCAGGTCACGCTCCCCCGCGCCGAGGTGGCAGCGACGCGCACCTTGCTGCCGTGTGCCCACTCCACGAATTCACCGGCGGACTCTGCCGTCGCCACCGGCACAGTGAACAGCGCGCCCATGCTCGCCTTCACCGCGGCCGGATCATGAGCATCCGCGGACGGGCCGATCAGGATCACGCCGGCTGCCCCGGCAGCGCTCGCCGTCCTGACGATGGTGCCGATGTTGCCAGGGTTGCCGGCCGCGTGCAGCGCCACGAACACCGAATCGGCGCGAGCCGCCAGGCTGGCCAGCGTCACCGGCGCTATCCGAACGATGGCAGCCAGCCCGGACGGGCCGTCGCGGTCAGCGATCCGGCCGAACAGCTCGCCCGACAGCCGCGCCACCCGCACGCCGGCAGCCTCTTGCCCGGCCACCATCGCCGTCGCGCCGCGATGGCGCAGCAGCTCCGGTGCGACGATGATCACCTCGATCTCGGCTTGCGCCTCGACCGCCTGCCACACCGGCTGGATGCCCTGCACGACGAACGCAGCCTCGCGCCGCCGGTGCTTGCGGTCCGCTAGCAGCCGGAGACGCTTGACCAGCGGGTTCGCGGCGCTGGTGATCACTTCGGTCATCGGCATGCGAGCCTACTCCGCGGCCAGGCAGCGGCTGGCTCCTATAGTGGCCACGCACCAGCAGCCAGTGCTAGCCCGGATCCTGACGGGCCAGCCAGACCCGGAAGGGGCGCCGGATGGGCGCGGAAAGCGAGCGGGTCGCCGGTTTCGGCCGGCTGGAGGACGGGCTGCGGCAGGCTGGCGACTGGTACCGGTGGGGTCCGTACGTGAGCGAGCGTCAGTGGGGCACGGTCCGCGAGGACTACTCACCCGATGGCGAGGCCTGGGATTACCTGCCGCACGATCACGCCCGCTCGCGCGCCTACCGCTGGGGCGAGGACGGCATGGCCGGCTTCTGCGATATCGAGCAGCGGCTCTGCCTTGGTCTGGCGCTCTGGAACGGGCAGGACCCGATACTCAAGGAGCGCCCCTTCGGGCTCACCGGGGCACAGGGCAATCACGGCGAGGACGTCAAGGAGTACTGGTGGTACCTCGACGCGATACCGAGCCATGCGTGGAACCGGTGGCGTTACCACTACCCGCAGCGACGCTTCCCGTATGAAGACCTCATCGAGGGGAACGAGGCACGTAACCGCCAGCAGCCTGAGTACGAGCTCGCCGATACCGGCGTATTCGACGATGGCCGGTACTGGATTGCGGAGGTTCACTACGCGAAGGCCGGTCCGGACGACATCCTGATGACGGTCGAGGTGACGAACGCGGGACCTGACGAGGCGGAGTTGCACGTGCTGCCGACGGCGTGGTTCCGCAACACCTGGTCCTGGGACGAGGGAGCCAGCAAGCCGGAATTCGCTGCTGCTGCCGCCAGCCCGGCACTTGCGGGCCCCGCGCATCTCCCCCGAGTCACCCTGACGCACCCGGTCGTCGGCGAGATGGAACTGCTGGCCGCTGCGGGCCCGGACGGCGCCCTGCCGCAGACGCTGTTCTGCGAGAACGAGACCAACGTCGCCCGGCTCTTCGGCGGCGAGCCGGTCACGCCGTACCCGAAGGACGGCATCAACGACCACGTCATCAGCGGCGCGCTGACGGTGAATCCGGCGAACCGCGGGAGCAAGTGCGCTTTCTGGTACAAGCTGACGCTGGCGGCGGGCGCAACCGCGGAGGTCCGCCTGCGGCTGCGGCCCGCCCGGTCCGGTCCGGCGGCCCACGCGACCGCAGCTGACGCTCTCGGGCGTGAGTTCACGGCAGCGATCGCGCGCCGGCGCGCCGAGGCCGATGAGTTCTATGCCGAGCTGACGCCATCGGCAGCCAGCACCGACGAGGCCCGGGTAATGCGGCAGGCGTTTGCCGGGATGCTGTGGTGCAAGCAGCTGTACTACTACGACGTCACCCGGTGGCTCGACGGCGATCCTGCGCAGCCGGCCCCGCCCGGCAGCAGGCTGACCGGCCGCAACAGCCGCTGGCGCAGCTTCAACGCGTTCGACATCATGTCGATGCCGGACAAGTGGGAGTACCCCTGGTTCGCGGCCTGGGACCTGTCCTTCCACTGCATCGCGCTGGCACACCTCGATCCTGCCTTCGCCAAGTACCAGCTCATCCTGCTGTGCCGGGAGTGGTTCCAGCACCCTGGTGGCGCACTGCCCGCCTACGAGTGGGACTTCAGCGACGTGAACCCGCCAGTGCAGGCGTGGGCTGCGCTCGAAGTGTTCGCCGTGGACGGCGCGCGTGATCTCGATTTCCTCAGCCGGATCTTCGACAAGCTCCTGGTCAACTTCACCTGGTGGGTGAACCGCGAGGACGCCGAGGGCAACAACTTGTTCGAGGGCGGCTTCCTCGGGCTGGACAACATCGGCCCGATCGACAGGTCACATCTGCCGGTCGGCGGAATTCTCGAGCAGGCCGATGCCACCGGCTGGATGGCGTTCTACGCGATGGCGATGGCGTCGATCGCGGTGATCCTGCACCGCACCGGGCACCGGCCGGGCACCGACCTGGTGCTGAAGTTCGTCGAGCATTTCGCCGCCATCAAGCAGGCGCTCGACGACCGCGGGCTCTGGGACGAGACTGACGGGCTCTACTACGACCGGCTCATCACCGCTGCCGGCGACCAGGTACTGCTGAAGGTGCGGTCCATGGTCGCGGTCCTGCCCGCCCTGGCCATGAGTGTCGTCGACGAGGGGACCATCGACCTCGCGATGACGGTCGGCAAGCGCTTCGCCGCGCTGCTCGCGGAACAGCAGATGGTCACGCCGGCCGAGCTCGCCGGCAGCGGCCTGCTGCGCGGCGCGCCGGGTCATCAGCGGCTCCTGCTGAGCCTGGCCGGACCGGACCGGCTCAAGCGCCTGCTGCGCGTACTGTTCGACGAGGCCGAGTTCCTCTCGCCGCACGGCCTGCGCGCCCTGTCAGCCTGGCATCGCGACCACCCGTACACGATCGACGTGGAGGGCTACCGGGCCAGCATCGACTATGAGCCTGCGGAGTCCACCACGCCGCTGTTCGGGGGGAACTCGAACTGGCGCGGTCCGGTCTGGTTCCCGGTGAACTACCTCGCCATCAGCGTGCTCGAGCGCTATCACTTGTTCTTCGGCGATGAGCTGACGCTCGAGTACCCGACCGGGTCCGGGCGCGAGCTGCCACTCAACAAGATTGCCGAGGACCTTCAGGACCGCCTCATCTCGATCTTTACCGAAGGAGCGGACGGCCGGAGGCCGTGCTTCGGCGGGACCGCGCTGCTTGCCGACGACCCGGCGTGGCGGGACAACCTGATATTCAGCGAGTACTTCCATGGCGACAACGGGACCGGCCTGGGCGCGTCGCACCAGACCGGCTGGACCGGGATCGTCGCGGACATCATCCGGCGCCGGCACGGGGTCGTGCCCTATCTGGGCTCCGCTTTGGCCGCCGTATTCGACCGAGAATAAGCTCCCAGTCATGACTGCTGACGGCGAGTACGAGCCCAGCCCGGCCACGTGGGTCCGGGATCAGGTTGCGGAATACGAGGCATCCGGCGGCCAGCGAGCCAACACGCTGATGGACACCGGACTACCTGTCGTGATCGTTACCACGAGGGGCAACAAGAGCGGGAAGATCCGCAAAATGCCGTTGATGCGAGTGGAGCACGACGGCGAGTATGCGCTGGTCGCCTCGCAAGGCGGGGCGCCCGAGCACCCGGTCTGGTACTACAACCTGAAGGCGGACCCGCAGGGCGTCAGGATCCAGGACGGGCCCGAGCCCGTCGACGTTGAGGTCCGCGAGCTGGACGGCGATGAGCGCGCACTGTGGTGGCGGCGGGCGGTCGACGCATACCCGCCGTATGCGGAGTATCAGCAGAAGACCGAGCGCACGATTCCGGTCTTCCTGGCCACCCGCCGCGCGTAGCCGACAGCGCGAGCGGCAGGACGCGGGCGCACCGCTGCCACCGCACCGCCGAGTGCCGCACCGCCGTGTGCCGCTGCGCTGCGCGCGCACCGCACCGCTACTTGCCCGCTGAGCCGCCAGCGATCTCGAACGACCAGAGCTCACTGCTGACCGCGACCGGCTTGGCCGGTCCGCCGCCGGCCTGGTGCGGGCTGCCATGCCCGTGGCCAGCACCGTCGCCAGCACCGTGGCCAGTGCCCTGCCCGTGACCGTGCCCGAAGGCGGGCGACGTCCGCCAGGCCTCGAACGACTCCTCGTCTCGCCACCGGGTCACGACCAGCCACGTAGTCCGGCCATCGGTCGGCTGCAGCAGCTCGAACCCCTCGAAGCCGTCCTGGTTGTCTACCGCTCCGGCACGTGCAGCGAACCGGCGGGCCAGCTCGTCCCCGCTGTCGGGCGGCACCGTAATTGCGTTGATCTTGATAATCGTCACCCGCGTTCACGCCCTGTCTTCGTCTGAATCTGACGGCACCCGACTGCGTTCACCGCAGGTCGTCATCCCCCTAGTGCGCGAGTTTAGCCATCAGCAAAAAACCGGAGGGTGTCTCCAAATACGTGAACTGCGCGGCTTACAGTGGAATGGTGCGGGTGCCGTGGTGGGGGATCGCGTCGTCTGGACTCGCACCCGTACTCCTGGTCGGTGGCTGGACGATAGCGGCCGACCTGCAGCCGGCCCCGTTCGACGCGGTGTCACGGTCAATCAGCACGCCTGGCCGCCGAGGGGATGCCGTACCGCTGGATTGTCACTGCTGCCATTCTCGGTGTCGGCGCGTGCAATATCGTCACCGGGCTGGCGCTCGGCCCAGCTGCCGACGGAGGCCGGCTGATGCTGATTGCCGGCGGCGTCTGCGGCATGCTCATCGCCGCCAACCCGCAGTATCGACATGGCGGGTCGCTGGCGCATGAGGTGCTCTCCGCGGTCGGTGTCGTGATCCTGACACTGTGGCCAGTTGCAGCGGTCCGGCAGACGCCGGATGCACCGCTCGGCCTCCGGCCGAGAGCTGCGCTGGCTGCGGCCGGGCTGAACCTCGCCTTACTGCTGTGGTTCACGGCCGAGCTGTTCAACGGCCCGGAGCTCGGCCTCGCGGAGCGGGCCGTCACGACCGATCAGGCCCTCTGGCCGTTCTTCGTCGTGATGACCATCGTTCTGGCCAGGTCGCGGGCGAGCGAGCCCGCGCTAGCGGAGGCGCGCGTCAGGAGCTCGTGAGCGCGGTGAAGATATCGGCGATCTCAGCCGGGGAGAACCCGAGTGTGCCATCGCCAACCGACAGCTCCAGTCGCTGCACACCGGGATCTGCCGTCGGCATGCAGGACGGGCGTATCCAGATACCGTGATCGGCTGCCAGCCGCCGGGTGGCACCGGCGAAGTGATCCTGGCTGGTCTGCAGCAGCAGATGCATCATCGGCACCTGCGGCGGATCGGGGATAACAGTGGCGCCGGGCACCGCTGCGAGGGCAGTAGCGATCGCGCGCGCATGATCGGTGTAGGCGGCGAACTTCGGCAGCCGCTCGGCCAGGCAGCTGAGCGCGGATGCCGCGTTCGGCCAGAGCCCGTACAGCGTGCCGCCCATCCGCCGCCGCCACTCCCGCACCTGATCGATCACCTCCTGCGGCCCGGCCACGCAGCAGCCCGCCAGCGCCCCGATGCCTTTGTAGAAGGAGACATAGACCGTGTCGAAGAGCGCGGCGACGTCAGCCGGGGCGCGGCCGTATCCGGCGGCGGACTCCCACAGCCTCGCGCCGTCCAGGTGCGCGGCCGCGCCGCGGTCATGGGCCCACCCGACCTGAGCGACCAGATCCTCCCAGCCGGGCTGCTGCCCGCCGAGGTCACGCTGCGGCAGCTCGAGCAGCAGCACCGCCGGCGGCTCGGCGATCGCGGTCAGGTCGGCCGTCGTGATCAGCCGGTCCTGGCCGCCTGCCTGGCCCGTCAGCCCGTGCAGCCGCTGGTAGGCCTGCTCCTCGTGCTGCTCCAGGTGGCACATCGGATGGAAGATCACAGTGCGGCGCTGGCGGGCATCGGCGTGCACCCGGAGCACCGCCTGCTGCGCCATCACCCCAGAGGGCAGGAACGCGGCGGCAGGCTTTCCGAGCAGCCGGCAGATCTCGGCCTCAAGGCCGGCGACTACACCGCCCTGGCCATAGGTGTCCAGTTCGGTCCCGGCCGGGATCGTCGCCAGCATCGAGGCAGCGGTCACCCGCCCGTGCCCAAGAACGAATCTGCTGCACCGGTCCCGCAGCGCGGCGAGCTCCGCCTGGTCGGTCATCTGCCGTTCCCGTCCTAATCTGGTCTTAGCTGCTGCCGGGGGCAGTGACGAAGTCAATCAGCTCCTCGACCCGGCCGAGGAAGGCCGGCTCCAGGTCTGCGTAGGACCTGACAGCGCCCAGGATGCGGCGCCAGGCTGCCGCGGGATCTGCGGGCCAGCCGATCGCGGCAAGCACGCCCTCTTTCCATGGTGTCCCGCGCGGCACGTCCGGCCAGCTGCCGATGCCAAGAGCCGACGGCTTGACTGCGGCCCAGACATCGATGAACGGGTGGCCGACGATCAGCACGTGCGGCGCGCTGACCTGGCCCGCGATCCGGCTCTCCTTGGAGCCGTCCACCAGGTGATCGACAAGCACGCCGAGGCGCCGGCCCCAGTCCGGGGCGAAGTCGGCCACGATCGCCGGGAGATCGTCGATGCCGTTCAGGAATTCGACGACGACGCCGACATCGCGCAGGTCATCGCCCCAGACCTTCTCCACCAGCTCGGCATCGTGCCTGCCCTCGACGTAGATGCGGCTGGCCCTGGCGACTCTGGCCCGGCTGGCCGGCGCGGCGATCGAGCCTGACGCGGTGCGAGCGATCCGGCCGCGCGGGCCCGCTGCCGCCGCGACCGGGCGGACCAGGATGACGCGCTTGCCCTCCAGCAGGAACGTGCCGGTCAGCGGGAACACCCGCCGGCGGCCGCGCCGGTCCTCGAGCGTGACCGCATCCTTATCGCAGCTGACCACGGCACCGCAGAAGTCGCCTGCACCGTCCTCGACGACCAGGCCGCTCTCGGCGGCGATCCGCGGCGGTGGCGCAGGCTTGCGCGACGGCGGCGCGAGCACGTCGTGGTCGTACCGCCTGCTCCGCACCGGACCTCCCGCGCTCGCCCTGGCCGCTTTGCCCCGCCTTAGTATGCGCGACGTCCTCGCTGCCGCCGCAGCGGCACGCCGACCCTGCGTGTGTAGCCGGAATGAGCCGCGCAGGTACGGCGCCGACCGTTAAGATGGACCGCCTTTGACAGGCTTCCAGCCAAAAAGTGCTAGTGCCTGCTCACGGGACCGCTTCGCCAAGGCCGGGCTACCCCGGCTCATGGGGTCCGTCATGCCAGGAGTCGCAGTGTCTGGTCTTCGCGTCACCGTCAGTGCCGTGCTGGGTGCTGCGGGCATCGTGCTCGCCATGGTCAGCCCGGCTCTTGCGGCAAGCGCGCAGGTGAATATCACCATCTTGTCAGCTGGGCCCGACGGTAGCGGCAACCCGTACAACCTGACGGTCACTGCCAATGACGGCAACGCGGCGCAGATAACGTCCATGACCGCGCACGTGCTCAGCGCGAGCCTGCAGGACGTGGCCGATCCCACCATGACGTACGTGTCCGGCCCGGCAGCCGACCAGGTCTGGGTCGCGAACCCGCCGATTGCGGAGGCGTTGCTGCCGGCCGGGACGTACACGGTGACGGTGGACGCCGCTGACGGCACCGAGACAGACACCGGCCTGCCAGCGCCCGGGTCGTTCTCGTTCGCGTACGCCACCAGCAGCCTGAGCGTGACCGCTTCCCCGCCGAGCGTCACACAGGGATCGCAGAGCGTTACCTTCAGCGGCACGCTGACGGGGACGGCACCGGGCGGAACGCCCGTCGGGATCGCCAACGCGCCGGTAAACCTTTCCGGCGCCGCGTCGAACCCGGTGGCCACGACTAACTCCGTGGGCTTCTTCAGCTACGCCGCGACCGGCGTCGCGCCTGCTACTTACTCGTTCAGCGTGAATGCCGTGGCGAATCTGTACCCGGCCGCCGCCGCTACCGTCACCGTCACGGCGCAGCAGGCCACGACATCGATGACCGTGACGCCGAGCCCGGCGAGCGTCACCGAGGGTGTGCAGACGGTCACCTTCAGCGGGACGGTGACCGCCACGCCGCCGGCACCCGCATCGCCTGTCGGTGTCGGCAGCGGCGTACCGGTGTACCTGAGCATCGCCGGGGGCGCGGCGACGGTGGCCGCGCACACGACTGACGCGGCCGGCGACTTCAGCGTCAGCGAGGCGAATGTCGCGCCGGCCACCATGTACACCTTCAGCGTTAACTCGACCGCGCTCTATACGGCAGCGTCCGCGTCCACCCAGGTCACAGCAGTAGCCGCGCCCACCACGATCACCGTTACTCCCAGTCCTGCGACCGTCACGTTCGGCTCGTCCAACGTGACCTTGAGCGGTACCGTGACCGCGCTTCCGCAGGGCGGCACTGCGGTCCCGGTGGCGGGCGCTCCGGTGTACCTCAACGGGTCAGCCAGTCCGTTCGCGACTACGGACTCCAATGGAAAGTTCAGCTATACGGCCACCGGGGTTACGCAGGACACGACGGAGACCTTCAGCGTGCAGGCGAGCTCAGCCGGTCTCTACTCCAGCGGCACCGACGCGGTCCCGATCAACGTGGACCCTGGAACCACTGCCATCACGGTGACGGCGACTCCGCCCGACATCAACCTGGCGACCTCGACGGTGACGTTCAACGGCACCGTCAGCGTGACTCCGTTCGGCGGCACGACCGCCCAGGGCGCAGGCAGCGGCGTCCCGGTCTACCTCAGCATCGGCGGTGGGACCGCCACTCAGGTCACGACCACGGACGACGCTGGCGGCGATTTCAGCTACACCGCTACGGGCATAACCGCGGCTGCCGACTACGACTTCAGCGTCAAGAGCGCCACGTACTCGACGGCCGCGAGCGAGTCGGTCCCGATCGGGCAGAACCAGGTGCAGTCCACGCTCACGGTGACGCCGACTCCCGCCAGCGTGACTGAGGGATCTCAGGACGTTACGTTCAGCGGGCAGCTGACCGGAGTGTCGCCGAGCGGCGGACCGTCCGTCGCTATCCAGCACGTAGGTGTCGAGCTTAGCCTCAACGGCCAGGCCGCCACTCAGGTCGCGACGACGGACGCGAACGGCGATTTCACCTACCGCGTCAGCGGGATCAGCCAGAAGACCACGTACGACTTCAGCGTCGCCTCCTCCACCAACTACACGCAGGCCACCAACGACATCGCCGTCGTCGTCGACCAGGCACGGACGCGGATCAACCACGTCAAGGTGACCCCGGCCCATCTCAAGTACGGGCAGGACGCGACGCTCAAGGCCACAGTCCAGTACCTGAGCGGCGGGACCTGGACGGCATTGCCGGGCGTCACGGTCCACTTGTCGGAGGGCAAGCACACCCTGCACGCCGTCACGGCGGGGAGTTCCGGCGGCTTCACTGCGACGCTGCCGAGCACGCACGGCCCTGGCTGGACCGCGACGGTGAACGCAGGCAGCCTGACCCTGCAGGCATCGGCAACGGGCAACCTCAGCATCGCCCTGCCGCTGGAGGTGAAGTCGTTCTCGGCCCGTCTCGGGGTCAACGACAAGATCAGCGCCAGCGGCTGCCTGGAGGTCATTTCGCCGACCGGCCAGGGACCGGCAACGTCCGTCGATATCCAGTACGCAAGCGGTGCCAGCGGCCCGTGGCGGTCTCTCGGTACGCTCCCGCTGCACAACGGTGCCGGGCGGAGCCGGACCTGCCGTAGCAATGACCAGTCCTATTTCAGCGGGACGCTGTCTGCCAAGCTGTCCAACGCCTATTACCGGGCCGATTTCGCGGCCACCGACAGCTACCAGGGCGCCGTGAGCAAGGTCATTCACGCCTGGAAGTACCCCACCAGGATCGTCTCGTTCACGGCGAACAAGCGCACCATCTCCAAGCGGGGTACCGTGCGATTCCGCGGCGAGCTCGAGGTGCACCTCAAGTCCTGGCAAGGGTGGGGCGGCCAGAAGGTGGCGATCTGGTACAACTACAAGGGCACCTCAATCTGGAACAAGCTCCCGCCCGTCACCACGAACTCGCACGGCAAGTTCAGCATCTCGGTGAACGGCTCGGCCGGTAACTTCGTCGCGATCAACTACGCGATTTACGGCGGCAACTCCACGCACCTCGCCTGCATGAGCAACGGCATTGCCGTCAGGATCAGCAACGACAACTCACCTGCCGGCGCGCCTGCTGCGGCCTCAACGTCGGCGCCGCCCAGCCTGGGCCAGATCGACCCGCTTCCGGCCCTCGCAGTGCCGATGCTGCCAGCCTTCGCCGCCGGGCCGTCCATCGCCTCGCTGGCACGGCGCGAGTCCTAGAACGTCAAACTATGGTCTGATAGCCGCGTCGAGCATCTCGGCCCACTGCGCGATGACGCGGTCGCGGCGACGCGAGTCGTCAGCCAGCGTGTCCGCGAGCCCCAGCCCGCGGGCTAGGTCGAGGGTCGCCTGAACGGCCTCGTGCACGCCCGCCACGGACTCATCCACGCTGAGCAGTTCGATAGCTGCCTTGTGCGCCTCCCGGCCGAGCCTGGCCTCGAGCGGCAGGACAAGCTCGCGAAGGGCGTCGCTCGCCGAGGCGGCCGCCCAGATCTGAAGCGCGGCGCGGAACAGCGGCCCGGAGTACAGCCGGACCAGCAGCCCGACCACATCCCTGGTGCGGTGTCTGGCGGATGTCGGGAGCAGTGCCGCCTCGCGCCGGATCTCCGCCAGCCGGACGTCAGCCATGTGCGCGAGTGCCGCAGTCAGCAGGTCCTCGCGGGTCCGGAAGTAGTGCTGAGTCGCGCCACGGGACACTCCGGCCTGTCTGGCGATGACCGACACTGTCGCTCCGGCCCAGCCAAGCTCGGCGAGGCAGCTGACCGCTGCCTCAAGCAGCCGGGCGCGCGTCACCCAGCCACGGTCCTGCTGCGGCTCCCGCGTGCCGGGGCTGGCGGCCATCGCCCCTACCCTGTCGCCCAGGACGGCGGCCTCTTCTCCAGGAACGCGGCCATTCCCTCGGCGGCCTCGGCCGAGCCGAACAGTCGCGCGGACAGCTCGGCCAGCGCGTCGGCCCTGGCCTCGAAGACGTCGAGCACGGCCGGGGTAAGGAGGGGCTTCGTTTCCCGTAGGCCCTGCGGCGAGGCAGCGCGCAGTGCGTCAAGCACGGCCAGCGTGCCGGCGTCTATGTCATCCACTGCCTCGGTGATCAGGCCGATCCGCGCCGCGGTCGCCGCGTCGAACCTCTCGCCTGTCAGGTAATACCGGCTCGCGGCTCGCGGGTCCATCTTCGGCAGCGTGGTCAGCGAGATCATGGCCGGCGCCAGTCCGAGCTTCACCTCCGTGAAGGCGAACGTGGACGCGGGCCGGCCAGCACGATGTCGCACGCACCGACCAGCCCGAGCCCGCCCGCCCGTACGTGCCCGTCAATGCTGCCGACGACCGGCTTCGGCAGCGTGACGATGAGCTTGAGCAGCGCCATGACCCGCTCGGCACCCGCCTTCATGCCGCCCTGGCTGGCCTCGCTCAGGTCTGCCCCGGCGCAGAAGGTCGACCCGGTATGAGTGAGCTCCGCGGCGCGGACGCTGTCGTCGGCGGCCGCGCTGGTCAGTGCCTCAGTGAGCTGCTGCACCAGCGCGGCCGACAGCGCGTTCCGGTTGCGCGGTGAGTCCAGCGCGATGCGGGCGATGCCCCGGTCAACCGAGTACTGGATGAGCTGGTCGGGCATGGGCTTCTTCCTTAGTAGGACTTCGGCAGGCCGAGCGAGTACTGCGCGACGAAGTTGAGTATCATCTCGCGGCTGACCGGCGCGATCCGCGTGGTTCGCACGTTCGCCAGCATCGCGGCGAGGCCGAATTCCCTGGTCATCGAGCTGCCGCCGAGCGACTGGATAGCCTGGTCCACAGTCCGGACGCTGGCTTCGGCCGCCGCGTACTTGGCCATGTTCGCTGCTTCGCCTGCGGCCATGTCGTCACCGGCGTCATACAGCGTCGCGGCCTTCTGCATCATGAGCCTGGCCAGCTCCAGCTCGATCTTCACCTGGGCCAGCGGGTGTGCGATCCCCTGGTGCGCGCCGATCGGCACGCTCCATACGGTCCGCTCCCTGGCGTAGCCGACCGCCTTGTCGAGCGCGTACCTGGCGGAGCCGACGGCCATGGCCGAGGCCATGATGCGCTCGGGGTTGAGGCCAGCGAACAGCTGCAGCAGCGCCGCGCCTTCGTCACCGATCAGCGACGTCGCGGGGAGCCGGACGTCATCGAGGAACAGCAGGTACTGCTTCTCGGGCATGACGATGTCCATGTCGATCGGCTGGTAGCTGAAGCCGGGCGTGTCGGTCGGCACGACGAAGAGAGCCGGGCGCAGCTTGCCGGTCTTGCTGTCGGCAGTTCTCCCGACGATCAGGACTGCCTCGGCCTCGTCGACACCGGAGATGTAGATCTTGCGGCCGTTCAGCACCCAGGTGTCGCCGTCCCTGGTCGCAACGGTCGTCAGCTTGTGCGAGTTCGAGCCGGCGTCCGGCTCGGTGATGCCGAACGCCATGATGGACGAGCCGCTGGCGATCTTCGGCAGCCAGTGCTGCTTCTGCTCGCTGGTGCCGAACCGGGCGATGATCGTGCCGCAGATGGCCGGCGAGACGACCATCATCAGCAGCCCGCAGCCCGCTGCGGCAAGCTCCTCCAGCACGATGGCCAGCTCGTACATGCCAGCCCCGCCGCCGCCATACTCCTCGGGCAGGTTGACGCCGATGAAGCCGAGCTTGGCTGTCTCCTGCCACAGCTCGGTGAGCCGGCCGCCACCGCGGGCCTTGCTGGTGAAGTAGGCGTAGCCATACTTGGCGCCGAGCTCGGCTACCGCCGCCCGGAGCGCGATCTGCTCGTCGGTCTCGGTGAAGTTCACTCCGGGCGCTCCTCTGGCTTGACGACGGCGAGCACACTGCCCACCTCGACCTGCTGGCCGGTTGCCACCGGCAGTTCGGCGACGATCCCCGCGGCGGGCGCCGAGATCACATGCTCCATCTTCATGGCCTCGAGCCAGAGCAGCGCCTGGCCGGCCGCGACCCGGTCGCCGATGGCCACGCCGAGCCGGGCCACGGTGCCGGGCATCGGTGCCAGCAGCGACCCGGCGCCTGCCAGGCTGGCCGGATCGGTGAAGCGGCTGACCGGCAGCAGCGACACGGGACCCAGGCTCGACTCAACGCAGGTCAGGGCTGAGCAGCCACGGCTACCTGGATAAGCGGCTACCTCGAAGCTGTAACCGACCCCGTCGATCGCCAGCTCGACCCGGCCGGGGGCCATCGATATCAGCTCGATGTCCGGGCGGCCCTCAGTGACCAGGGCACCGCGCTCGATCCGGTAGCCGACCTCGTACCGCGGCCTGTCCTCGGAAGCCGCCGGCGACTGGCCGCCCGGCCGTTCGTAGCACTTGCGCTGAAGCTGGGACGGGACATTGCGCCAGCCGACCGGCAGGCCCGCGAGAACCCCCGCGCCGGCCTGGCGCGCAGCGGCGTCGGCCAGCGCGGCCGCGAGCGCCGACAACTGGGCGGCGTCATCGCCGGCCAGCGGCGCGGCCAGGCCGTCGAGCCGATGCTGGTCGAAGAAGGCGGTGTCAGTCTGGCCGGCCAGGAACGCCGGATGCCGCAGCACCCGTACCAGCAGGTCGCGGTTCGTGATCAGGCCGTGGATCCGGGCCCTGGCGAGCGCGCCCGACAGGGCCGCGGCGGCTTGTTCCCGGTCGGGCGCCCAGCAGATCACCTTGGCCAGCATCGGGTCGTAGAAGATGCCGACCGCACTGCCGTCGGTCACGCCGGAGTCCAGTCGCAGCACCGGCGCAGCACTAGCGGCCGGTCCGGTCGCGCCTCCGACCGGACGGAACGCGGCACCCGCGCCAGGCACGTCGAACTTATGCAGCATCCCGCTCTGCGGCTGCCAGCCAGCGGCGGGATCCTCGGCGTACAGCCGCACCTCGATGGCGTGTCCGGAGGGCGCGGCCGGCTCAGGCCCCAGCAGCCTGCCCGCGGCGATCTGCAGTTGCAGCGCGACCAGGTCGTAGCCGGTGGTGCACTCGGTCACCGGGTGCTCGACCTGCAGCCGGGTGTTCATCTCCAGGAAGTAGAACCGGCCTGTGTCGTCGGCCAGGAACTCGACGGTGCCGGCATTGCGGTAGCCCACCGCGGTTGCCGCCGCCCGGGCCGCGGCGAACAGCCGATCTCGCATCTCGGGCAGCCGCTGCACGAGCGGCGACGGTGCCTCTTCGATGATCTTCTGATGCCGCCGCTGGATCGAGCACTCCCGCTCGCCGACCGTCCAGATCGTGCCGGCGTCATCGGCCAGGATCTGCACCTCGACGTGCCGGCCGGCCTCGATGTAGGGCTCGCAGAACACCGTCGGGTCGCCGAATGCCGACGCCGCCTCGGATCTCGCCGCGGCAAGCTCGGCCGGCAAGTCCGCGAGCCGCCGCACGATCCGCATGCCGCGGCCTCCCCCGCCCGCGGATGCCTTGATCAGCACGGGCAGGTCGGCGTCGGTCAGCTCGTCCGGACCGAGCTCGGCCAGCACCGGAACGCCTGCCGCTGCCATGAGCCGCTTGGACTCGATCTTGCTGCCCATCGCCTCGATCGCGGCGGGCGGCGGGCCGATCCAGGTAAGGCCCGCCTCCTGAACCGCTCGCGCGAACGCCGCATTCTCCGACAGGAAGCCATAGCCGGGGTGGACCGCGTCCGAGCCGGACCGCAGCGCCGCGTCGATCAGGGGCTCGGCGCGCAGGTAGGTGTCGGCAGGTCGCCTGGCCGGGCAGCCGTACGGCCGCGTCGGCCTCGGCCACATGCGGCGAGCCATCGTCGGCGTCGGAATAGACCGCGACCGTCGACAGGCCGAGATCGCGGCAGGTCCGGAAGATCCGGCGCGCGATCTCGCCCCGGTTGGCGACAAGGACGCGGCTGACGGTGGGCACCCGCATCACATCCGGAACACGCCGTAGCCGGTCGCGCCGCGAACCGGCGCGCCGTGGATGACCGACAGGCACAGGCCGAGCACGGTCCGGGTGTCTCTGGGGTCGATGATCCCGTCGTCGTAGATCCGGCCGGACAGGAACATCGGCAGCGACTCTGCCTCGATCTGCGCTTCCACCATGGCCCTCATCGCCGCGTCCGCATCCTCGTCGAACGGCCGCCCGGCAGCCTGCGCCGCGGCCCGCGACACGATCGACAGCACGCCCGCCAGCTGGGCCGGGCCCATCACTGCCGATTTCGCGCTTGGCCAGGCGAACAGGAACCGCGGGTCGTACGCGCGGCCGCACATGCCGTAGTGCCCGGCACCATAGGACGCGCCGAGCAGGATCGAGATGTGCGGCACCGCGGAGTTGGATACCGCGTTGATCATCATCGCGCCGTGCTTGATGATGCCGGCCTGCTCATACTGCGCGCCGACCATGTAGCCCGTGGTGTTGTGCAGGAAGATCAGCGGTGTGTCGACCTGGTTGGCCAGCTGGATGAACTGGGCTGCCTTCTGCGACTCAGCGCTGAACAGCACGCCCTGAGCGTTCGCCAGGATGCCGACCGGGTAGCCGTGCACGTTCGCCCAGCCGGTGACCAGGCTGGTGCCGTACGCGGCCTTGAACTCATCGAAGTCCGAGCCGTCGACCACCCGGGCGATGACCTCGCGCGGGTCGAACGGGATCCGCAGGTCCGGCGGCACGATGCCGATCAGCTGCCCGCCGTCGTACACCGGCGGCACCGGCACGGCGGCCGGGCCCGGGCCCTGCTTGCGCCAGTTCAGCCTGGCCACGATCCGGCGGCCGATCCGGATCGCGTCGTGCTCGTCTGCGGCCAGGTAGTCGGCCAGGCCAGACGTCCGCGCGTGCATCTGCGCCCCGCCGAGCGACTCCTCGTCAGACTCCTCGCCGGTCGCCATCTTGACCAGCGGCGGCCCGCCAAGGAAGACCTTCGAGCGCCCGGAGATCATCACCACGTGATCCGACATCCCAGGGACGTACGCACCGCCGGCGGTCGAGTTGCCGAACACCAGCGTGATAGTGGGGATCCCGGCGGCGGACAGCCTGGTCAGGTCCCGGAAAGTCCGCCCGCCGGGAATGAAGATCTCCTTCTGCGTCGGCAGGTCGGCGCCGCCGGACTCGATCAGCGAGATCACTGGCAGCCGGTTCGCCAGCGCGATGTCGTGCGCACGGAAGGTCTTGCGCACAGTCCACGGATTGCTGGTGCCGCCCCTGACGGTCGGGTCACTCGCGGAGATCAGGCACTCGGTGCCCTCGACCACGCCTATCCCCGTCACCACGCTGCCGCCCACGGCGAACTCGGTCCCCCACGCCGCCAGCGGCGACAATTCCAGGAACGGGGTATCGGGGTCCAGCAGCAGCTCGATCCGCTCGCGCACGAGTAGCTTGCCCCGGCTGCGGTGGCGGTCGGTGTACTTCGGCCCGCCGCCGGCGATCGCCTTCGCGTGCTCGGCCGTGATCTCGGCGACCTTGGTGAGCATCGCCTCTGAGTTCTCGGCAAAGCCCGGCCGACGTGTCGTCCAGAGCCGAGCGCAGCACGGTCACGGCTGGCCTGCCTGAAGGCTCATAGCAGGGCCTCGGGCACGTCGACGTAACGCGAGCGGAGCCACTCCCCCACGGCCTTGGCCTGCGGGTCGAACCGCGCTGCCGCCGCGACGCCCTGGCCGAGCAGGCCCTCGATGACGAAGTTCAGGGCGCGCAGGTTCGGCAGCACGTACCTGGCAACAGGCAGGCTCGGCGGCCTCGGGCAGCAGCTCACGCAGCCGGTCCTCGGTCAGCGTGCTGGCCAGCCACGGCCAGGTCGCCGCGTCCCTTGCCCAGAGGCCGACGTTGGCGTCGCCGCCCTTGTCGCCGCTGCGCGCGCCGGCCACCGTGCCGAGCGGCACGCTCGCGCGCTGGCCCGGCGGTGGTCCACGGCGCGACCGCGGCGGGCTCGGCCGGCTCGAGCAGCCGCGTGATGCCGGGCTCGGCCACCTGCACCGGCGGGCCGTCGAGCAGGGCCGCTATCTGCCGGACTTCGGCCCGGTCGACGTAGCCCGCGGTGAACACGCCGTACGGCTGGGCATCGCCCGGCGGGGCCGTCATGTGAAAGCCCGGGTAGCTGGCGAGGGCAAGCTCGACCGCGGCGCCGGAGAATGCGCGGCCGATCGCCTTGGCGTCTGCGCCCCGGGCCACGCAGCGCAGTGTGGCGCTCGCCTGCTCCTCGGTGCTGGCGTCGGCATGGTCGGTGCGGGCTAGCTCCCACTGCACGTCGGCGTGGCAGCGCGCCCGCCAGCTGGTCCTCGACCAGTGCCGCCTTAGCCTCGATGTCCAGGCCGGTGAGCACGAACTCGACCTGGTTCCGGTAGCCGCCGAGCGAGTTGAGCGACACCTTCAGCGTTGGCGGCGGAGGCTCTCCGCGCACGCCGGTGATCGCGACGCGGTCCGCGCCGTCCTGGCGGAGCTGCACGGTGTCGAGCCGGAGCGTCGCATCGGGCCCGGCATACCGCGGCCCGGCGATCTCGTACAGCAGCTGCGCAGTCACTGTGCCGACAGTGACGGCGCCTCCGGTGCCCGGGTGCTTGGTGATGACGCTGGAGCCGTCGGGATAGATTTCCGCGATCGGGAAGCCCGGATGGCGCAGGTCGGCGATCTCCGTGAAGAACGAGTAGTTCCCGCCGGTGGCCTGCGCGCCGCACTCGATCACGTGGCCCGCCGCCATCGCCCCGGCAAGCGCGTCGAAGTCATCGGCCGCCCAGCCGAAGTGCGCGGCCGCCGGACCGACGACCAGCGACGCGTCGGTGACACGTCCGGTGACGACGACGTTCGCGCCCGCCTGCAGGCAGGCAGCAATGCCCCAGCCGCCGAGATAGGCGTTGGCCGCGACTGGATCGCCGGGCCCGAGATCGCCGAGTCCCAGTTCGACTGCGCGCGGCAGCAGGTCGTCGCCGTGCACGTAGGCGATCTTCGGTGCCAGGCCGAGCCTGCCGGCCAGGTCATGGACGGCCGCGGCGAGACCCTCCGGGTTCAGGCCGCCCGCGTTCGCGACGATCGACACGCCGCGGTCGAGCGCCAGCCCGAGGCAATCCTCGAGCTGGCGGAGAAAGGTGCGCGCGTAACCGAGGCTGGCGTCCCTGAGGCGGTCCCGCCCGAGGATCAGCATCGTCAGCTCGGCCAGGTAGTCACCGGTAAGGACGTCGAGCTCGCCGTCCTCGAGCATCTCGCGCATGGCGGCGAACCGGTCGCCGTAGAAGCCTGAGGCGTTCCCGATCCGGATCGGCGTGAGACCGCTGCGACTTCCTGCCTGCGGGTCAGGCACTGAGGCGCTCCTTCCAGTTCCGGCCGGCCGGTTACCCGGACTCTGCCATCGCCGACTCTGTCATCGTGACACCGGGCAAAGCAAGCGTAGGTGATTGTTTTTCCGCGGCCCGCGATGGGGACGCTCAGCGAGCCTTGCGTAACCGCCCGGGAAGCGCACAGTCAATTCACAGGCTCGGGGGCTGGGCTGGAACAGCGCGCAAGCGATATCGGCGCGCTGCCCCGAGCCCAGGGAGACCTTGGATGAAACTTCGCCTCGTATTAGCAGCTACGGCAGTGCTAGGGCTTGCGTCCACCGCGGCCTTTGCCCTGCCCGGACTGAGTACAGCCGCGCGAACGGAGCAGCTGACTGCCGCCAGGGCGGATGCCCTGCAGGGCATTCACAAGATCAGGCACGTCGTCGTGATCATGCAGGAGAACCGGTCGTTCGATTCGTACTTCGGCACCTACCCGGGCGCGGCCGGCATCCCCACGGGGGTCTGCGTGCCCGACCCGAAGAACCAGACCTGCATCAAGCCCCACGTCGATCACGCGGACAGCAACAAGGGCGGGCCGCACCAGAACCCCAACAGCATCGCCGACGTGAACGGGGGCCAGATGAACGGCTTCGTCAGCCAGGCGGAGCTCAGCTGTAAGACCGCGACGTGCAGCACCGACGTGATGGGTTATCACGTCGCCTCAGACATCCCCAACTACTGGGCCTACGCGAAGAATTTCGTGCTCGACGACCACATGTTCGAGTCCGACGACTCCTGGAGCCTGCCGGCCCACATGTACATGACCTCGGCCTGGTCGGCCACGTGCAGCAATCCCGCGAGCCCGATGAGCTGTGTCGGAACCGACCAGCCAAAGAACAGGTCCGCCGCTAATCCGCGCCCGTTCGCGTGGACGGACCTGACGTGGCTGCTGCACATGAACGGGGTTAGCTGGGGCTACTACCTCGACGGCGGCGCCCAGCAGCCAGGCAAGGCAGGCGGCGTGCCGAGTATCTGGAACCCGCTGCCTGGCTTTACCGACGTCAAGCAGGACCATCAGGAGAAGGACATCCAGCCGCTGACTAACTTCATGGCGCAGGCGAAGGCAGGCAACCTGCCCGCCGTGTCCTGGATCGTCCCCAAGCCAGCCGATAGCGAGCACCCGCCGGCACTAGTCAGCCGCGGCCAGGCCTACGTGACGCGGGTCATCAACGCGATCATGCGCAGCCCGGACTGGGACTCCAGCGCGATCTTCCTGGCCTGGGACGACTGGGGCGGTTTCTACGACAACATAGAGCCGCCTGCAGTGGACGCACTCGGGTACGGCATCCGCGTCCCCGGGTTGGTGATCAGCCCGTATGCCCGGCGCGGATTCATTGACCACCAGGCCCTGTCCTCTGACGGTTACCTGAAGTTCATCGAGGATGACTTCCTGGCTGACGCCCGCCTCAACCCGACCACCGACGGCCGCCCGGATCCAAGGCCTGACGTCAGGGAGAACCTCGCCGGGAACATCACGGCGGACTTCAACTTCAATCAGAAGCCGCGGCCACCGCTGATCCTGAACCCGTGCCCGCCGACCACCCTCGTGCCCAAGCCGGTCAATGGCTGCGGCGGCAATGTGGCCCTGGACTTCGGCAGCTGGGGAGATAGCTGACAGCCAGTCGGCCGGACCAGGCGGGTGCGCCGGCAGCCCCGGCGTACCCGCTGGTCCCCCGGCGTCGGGACCTCGCCATCGAGTGCCGCCGGAGTTATGGTCTCAGCATGCGGCTTGTGGTGAGCCCGGCAGCAGCGGCCTTCGCCCGGTCGAACGGCGGCCGGATCTGGGTCTGGGCAGCCTATCCGCGGCTGTGCTGTTCCGGCGCGCCCGCCTGGATGCACGCCGCTACCGTTCCGCCGGACGGGCTGACTGGCTTCATACAGCTTCCGGCTGCCTCGACCCCGGATGGCCTGACCGTCTACTTCCGCGGTGCCGGCGGGCAGCGCCCGGACGTACTGGAGATCGCCATCGAGGGGAAGCGCCGCCCGAAGGTCGCCGCATACTGGGACGGCTGCCTGATGGCGATGACCTGACCGCAGTCGGGGGACACCCCCCCCGGCGCTCCCCAGCGAGACAAGTCCCGACCCCGGACACACCGCCGACGGCGGTGTCAAGTAATCAATTTGCTTGACGGTCAAGAAACAGGACGAGTAACGTCCGAGCTCGTGGAGCCCCTCGTGACCGACCGGCCAGCCCCGGCGACCTGGCCAGAATTTTTTGGCGATCTCGCGCGGCGCCTGGTCAGCTGGGGTCGCTCGAGGCGTGCTGCCGCCGGCGCGCAGCCCGCATGGGCCACGCCGGCCCTGCTGGTCATCGCAGCCGCAGCAGCGTGGTCGTACGCCTGGCGCGCCGCGCGCCCGGTCAACATCGAGATCTACTACGCGGCCGCCGTCCGCAGCATGTCGACGAGCCTGCCGAACTTCTTCTTCGGCGCGTTCGATCCGGCGGGGACGATGACCGTGGACAAGCTGCCGGGCGCATTCTGGCTGCAGGCAATATCGGCGGCGCTGCTCGGGGCGCACACCTGGTCGCTCGTCCTGCCTCAGGTCATCGAGGGCGCCGCGACTGTGCTCGTGCTCTACCGGGTCGTGCGCCGCCAGGCGGGCCCGGCAGCCGGCCTGATCGCGGCCGGCATCCTGGCGATCTCGCCTGCCACCGTGGCGCTGAACCGCGGCAATATCTCGGACACGCTGATGATCCTGCTCGCGGTCCTTGCCGCGGACTCGGTTACCGTCGCGGCCAGCACCGGCCGGTGGCGGCCGCTGCTGCTGACCGCCCTCTGGGTGGGCCTGGCCTTCCAGGCCAAGATGCTCGAGGCATGGCTGATCCTGCCGGCGCTCGCCTTCTGTTACCTGATCGCGGCTCCCGGCGGCTGGGGCCAGCGCGCATCACGATGCGGCGTCATGGTCGCTGGTGCCGTGATGGTCTCGCTGAGCTGGATGAGCCTGGTAACGATCTGGCCGTCCGGCTCGCGGCCCTACATCGACGGCAGCACCGGCAATTCCGCGTTCCAGCAGGTCTTCGTCTACAACGGGCTCGGCCGCCTGGATCAGGCGACGCCCGATCAGCTCCTGAACAAGACCATCCGGCTCAGCATCCCGATATCCGCGCCGCCATCCTGGCACCGGCTGCTGACCGGCGACCTAGGCCGCGATACTGCCTGGCTGCTCGCCGCGGCCGTCACCGCGCTGATCGCCGGACTGGCGGCGCGGCGCACGCCGCGGACCGACCTGACCCGAGCGGGCCTGCTGCTGTGGGGGATCTGGCTGCTGACGCTCTTCGCCGCATTCTCCGAAGCCTCGACGATCAACAACTACTACGTCGCCGCCCTGTCGCCAGCCGTCGCCGCGCTGCTGGGCATCGGGCTCGTACTGGCATGGCAGCACCGCTCGCGGCCCTGGTCGCCCGTCGCGCTCCTTGCCGCGGTGGTGGCGACCGCCGGATACGCAGCGTGGCTGCTGCCCGCCAGCGGAACCGGCCTGCCGACCTGGCTCCGGCCGGCCCTGTTGATCCTGGCCGCGGTCGCCGCCTGCAGCCTGGCCACTGCCTGCTGGCTACGCCGTTACTCCGCGGTCGCCGCGGCGTCGGCCGCGCTGGCTACCGCGGCCGTGCTGATCGTGCCCGCCACAGCGGCGGTGGCAGTGGTGACCAGCGGGCTGGGCCCGTTCGAGACCCCGTTCGAGCCGGCCGCCGAGACGGTCCAACTCACGGCCTTCTTCGCAGCCGGCTTCGACATCCAGCAGCCGCTCGCCGCCCTGCAGAAGGGCAACGCGGCGGAGCCGTACCTGATGGCGACGCAGACGGCCGCGCTGGCCGCGCCCTTCATCTGGGCGAGCGGGCAGGAGGTCGTGCCGATCGGCGGCTTCACTGGCACGATCCCGTCGCCGACCCTGGCGACAATGCAGCACCTGATCAGCACCAACTTCGTCCGGACCTTCCTGCAGTCCCCGACGACAACGGATCCGCGCCTGGTCTGGGTGTCCAGGCACTGCCTGCATATCACCAAGCGCGGCCAGAAGTCCGGGCTGCCGATCGCCGTCTACTACTGCCTCGGCTAGCCCCCGGCGACGCCGCCCGCCACGCCCAGCGCATCGAGGATGAAGGCGCTTACCTCCGCCTCGTAGCGCAGGTGGCCGAACCGGCCGCTCGGGCCCGTGTGAGCGCCCGCGCCCAGCTCCACCCGGAACAGCACCCGGCTCGCGCCGGCGTCGGTTTCCCGGAGGCGCGCCACCCACTTGGCTGGCTCGTGCACCAGCACCCGGGGGTCGTGCACGGCACCGGTGACGAGCAGGTCAGGCCGCCGGCCTGACGGCGGGTTGTCATACGGCGAGTACGAGCGCAGGCAGGCGAAGTCATCGGGGTCGCGCGGGTCGCCCCACTCGTCCCACTCGTTAATGGTCAGCGGGATGCCGGGATCCAGCATCGTGGTCACGCAGTCCACGAACGGGACCTCGGCCACCACCGCCCGCCAGCGGCCTGGTGCGCGCGAGTAAACCGCGCCCTGCAGCAGCCCGCCCGCCGACAGCCCGCGTGAGGCGATCCTGGTGCCGTCCACCAGCGGCACCAATCCGGCCGCGTCCCCGGCCAGCCAGTCGGCCACGCCGATGAAGTCGCTGAACGTGGTCGGCTTTGCGCGCAGCCTGCCCTGCTGCCACCAGTGCCGGCCGCGCTCGCCGCCGCCGCGGACGTGCGCGACGGCATAGACAACGCCCCGGTCCAGCAGCGACGGCAGGCTCCGGTCGAACTCCGCGTCCAGGCAGGACTCGTACGCGCCGTACCCGTACAGCAGGCACGCGGCAGTGCCGTCCAGCGGTGTCTCAGCCCGGTAAGCGAGGGTAACGGGGACGTCAGTGCCATCAGCCACCCGCGCGCTGACTCGCTCTGTGCGGTACAGGGCGGCGTCGTATCCCGGCACCTGCCCCCGCTTGAGCTCGCGACGCTGGCCGGTCGACAGCTCCAGTTCCGACCAGCGCGGCGGCTCGGTCAGCGACTCCTCGGCGATCACGACGGAGCCCGCGTGGTAGTCCGCGGCGTGCTGCACCGTGATCGCGCCCGCGGTCAGCGCCGGGTGTACTTCCCGCACGTCCCGGCCGTCGGGGCCGGTGATGGCCAGCAGCGGCGCACCACCCCGGCGCAGGGTCAGCAGCAAGTGGCCGGCGAGGACGTCGCAGCGCACGAGCCGGGTGTCGTCCCTGGCTGGTGCCGTCGCCGGACAGTCCGCCGGCACCGAGCTGGCCCGGCCAGGCGCCGACACCGGCGCCCGCATCAAGGTGAACTCAGCGGCATTGATGCTGGCAACGCTGGCGTCGGTAACGATCAGCAGCTCGCCTGCGGGATCGCCGGGCGCCGCGGCCGGGCTGGCAGCGTGGTCCACCCGGTACTCGACGCCGCGACAGCGCGGCTCGATCAGCTTCGGCGCCGCGAGCGGCGCCGCGGCCGGAATGAGCCAGACCTCAGTGGTATCCCTCGACGCCGCCGTGATGAGAATCAGCTCGCCGCTGCGAGTGGACTCCAGCGTTAGCTCGTACCTGGCGTCGGCCTCGGCGTAGACCAGCACGTCCGCAGTCGCCGCGGTGCCGAGGGCGTGCCGCCAGACCTGGTAAGGCCGGTTGAGCTCGTCGGGCACCAGGTAGAAGAAGTGCGCTGAGTCGCTCGCCCAGGCACCGCCGGGATAGCTGCGCTCGATGACGTCGGGCAGTTCGCGGCCGGTGTCGATCTCGGTAAACCTGAGCTGGTAGATCTCCGCGCCGGAGGTGTCGGCCGACCAGGCAAGCAGCCGGTCATCCGGGCTCGGCTCGGCGACGCCGACGTCGATGTAGCCGCTCTCCGCGCCGAGCACATTCTCGTCCAGCAGCACAGTCTCGTCTGGCGGCAAGGTCCCGTTGAGGGGCACAGACTCGTCCAGCCGTGCGCGCAGCAGCTGACGACCTTCCGCTCCGGCCGGGGTTCGGTGCCAGTACTGGTATCCGCGTAGCCTCCAGGCCGCCGAGTCCTCGGCTGCTGTCGGGGTGCGCGCGGCTGCCTCACCGAACAGCTGATCAGTCAGCTCCGTGAGAGCACGAGTCTGGTTGTCGTAATAGGCCCGCTCGGCCGCCAGGTAGTCGCGCAGCGCGGGCGCCTCGTGATCGCGCATCCAGGCGTAGTTGTCTACGTCGGTGCGGCCGTGCAGGTCGCGGACCACCGGGATACGGGGCGCGACCGGCGCTGACGGCTGCGGCTCAGCTGTCGTCATGGCGTATCCGTCTGGTCAGCCGCGATCCGGCCCGCAGCTGCAAGCAGGTCGCGGACCCTGTCGGCGGGCAGGCCGGGCGAGGTATTACCGTCCCGGCCGGCGACTGTCGGGGCAGCCAGCATGCTGTTCAGCACAGCCTCCTCGGTCGCTTCCACCACCGCGTCGAAGAACGGGTCGAGCGCGGACCCGGAGATCCGCGGCCGATCAGCCGCGAGCGGCTCGCCGCGCGGCGACCGCAGGCCGGTGGCCAGCGCGAGGAAGATCTCGCCGCTGCCATGGTGCGCGGTAGAGCCGGTTCTGGCCAGGCCGAGGCCCGCGCGCCGGGCGAGCCGGGAGCAGGCGGCCGAATCAACCGGGCCATCGGTGACGATCACGGTGATGCACGACCCGGCGGGCGGCCGTGCGGCCAGCCGGCCTCCGGCCGCATCCTCGCCCGGCAGCAGGAGCCGGCCCACCGGAACGCCGTCGACGGTCAGCCGCTGCCGGTCGCCGAAGTTCGACAGGACCAGGACGCCGACGACATGCCCGGACGGCACGACCCGTGACGACGTGCCGATCCCGCCCTTGAAGCCGAGGCAGCTCATGCCAGTGCCGGCCCCCACCGCCCCCTCGGCCGGCGCGGCCCGGACGCGGGCGGCGCCCGCCGCCCTGGCCGCCTCGAGCGCGACCGCAACGTCGGCTGCGGTGACCTGCATCCGGCGGGCATCGGACAGGAAGCTGTCGTCGCACTCCGCGACGATCGGGATGATGACGTCGTCGGTGCCGATGCCAGGATCTTCGCGCATCAGCAGCTCGCACGCGGCGTCGTAAACGCGGCCGACCTGCATGGTCGAGGTCAGGAACACCGGGGTCTCGGCCAGGCCCCACTCGGCTGCGGCCAGGAATCCGGTGCACTCGCCGGCCCCGTTGAGTACCGCCCCGCCGGCCGGGACCGGGCTGGCGAACATGTTCCCGCCCGGATCGATCACCGTAACGCCGGTCCTGGCCACCCCCCGCCCGGCGGGAGGCGCAGGCTCGTCCCGCCAGATCGTGACGTGACCGACACCGATTCCCGGCACGTCCGCGATCGACGCGGTCGGCCCCGCGGGCAGGACGCCGATGCTGATCCCGAGATCACGCACTCGGGTGGTTTGCCCATTTGCTAGCCTCACCCAGCGAGCATGCCATGGGAGGACGAGCGGGATGACCATCGAGGGCGGCAAGCTCGGCATCCCCGTGGTGTGGCACGACGACTGCCTGCGCCATCAGCCCGGCGGCGAGGTGTGGCTCGGGCTGCGTGACGCCGGGACCGAGGTACCCGAGCGGGCGATCGCGATCCTGCGGACGCTGACCAGCGCGGGAGCGCCGGTCGTGCCCGCTCAGCCGCACCAGGAGGCGGCCCTGCTCGCGGTCCACGATCGCACGCTCATCGAGCACCTGGCGACGATCTGGGCGGACTGGGAAGCCTGCCGGTACCCGGCAGACTACGGCCGCGACCGGGTCGTGCCATATGTCTTCCCGACCGCGGCGATGCTGGCCGGCCTGCCGCTGCGCGCTCCTGCAGCCACGCATGGTCAGGTGGGCATGTTCTGCTACGACACCATGACCCTGGTCGGGCCGGGCAGCTGGGAGGCGATCCGCGCCGCCGCTGACTGCGCCCGGACCGCGGCTGCGATGATCACCGGGGGCCAGCCAGCTGCCTACGCGCTCTGCCGTCCGCCCGGCCACCACGCCGGGCCCGCCGGCGACGGCGGCTCGTGCTACCTGAACAACGCGGCAGTCGCCGCTCAGGCCCTGCGCCAGGACGGCGCCGCCCGCGTCGCGGTGCTCGACATCGATGCGCATCACGGCAACGGCACGCAGGCGATCTTCTACGGCCGGCCGGACGTGTTCTACGGCAGCGTCCACGTCGACCCCGACGCTGGCTGGTTCCCGCATTACATGGGGACGGCCGCCGAGCGCGGCAGCGGTCCTGGCGCAGGCGCCAACCGCAACATCCCGCTGCCACCCGGTAGCGGCGACGATGCCTGGCTGGCCGCCGTCGAGCGGCTGTGCCTGGATGCACGGGCGCATGAGGCGGATGCGATCGTGCTGTCGCTCGGTGTCGATGCCGCTGCCGCCGACCCGGAGAGCCCGCTGCAGGTAACCGCTGGTGCCTACCGGGCTGCGGGTGAGCTTGTCGGCCGCCTCGGCCCGGTGGCCGCGATTCAGGAAGGCGGCTACGACCTGCCCACGCTTGGTGAGTACGCGCTCGCCACGCTGACCGGCGTGCAAGCCGGAAGGCAGCAGGCCGCGTCGTGACCGTTCTGCTCGCGCTGGCCGCATCGGCACTGTGGGGCACGTCCGACTTCGGCGGCGGGCTGATGTCCAGGCGGCTCGATCCGTCCGCCGCCGTGCTCATCTCGCAGGCAATTGCGCTGGCCGGGCTACTCGTGCTGCTCCCGTTCCTGGCAGTCCCGGCCGGGACGTACGCGCTGACCGCAGCGGCGGCTGGTGTGGTGGCGACGCTCTCGCTGGCCGCCTTCTACCGGGCGATGGCCACTGCGCCGATGTCGCTGGTCGCCCCGATCACCGCCGCCGGCTCCGTCATCCCGGTCGTGGTCGGGATGGTGCGCGGCGAGCACCTGAACGTGCTCCAGCTGGCCGGCATCGGGGTCACGCTGACCGGGATCGTGCTGGCATCGGGGCCAGAGTTCCGGTCCGGTGTGCCGGTGCGACGGCAGGCGCTTGGCTTCGCCATCGGTGCCGCTGTCGGCTTCGGCGTGGCCTACACCCTGCTCGCCATCGCGGCGAGCTCGGGTGTCTACGGCACGCTGCTCTGGCAGCGGATCGGCGGCCTGATCGTGCTCGGCCCGATCGTGGCGCGCTCCGGCATCCTGCGCGGCATCCGGCTGACCGCCCGCAGGCTCGGGGCGCTGGCGCTCATCGGAGGCTGCGACATCGTTGCCAACGGCTCCTACGCCCTGGCGGCCAGCCGCGGCGACCTGTCGATCGCCGCGGTGCTCGCCTCGCTGTACCCCGTGGTGACCGCGCTGCTAGCCAGGGGGATCCTGGCCGAGCGCCTGCGGCCTGTGCAAAGCATCGGCGTCCTGGCGGCTCTCGGCGGAGTCGTGCTGCTGAGTTCTTAGCGTCGCGGCGCCTTGGGTCGCGCGGCACGCCAAGACCGAGGCAGCCACGCGAGAAACGGCTGCCTCGGCCTCGCTGCACCGCCGCGTGCTCAGTCGCCAGTGGTCGAACCCGCCGCCCTCCTTGGTGCCCGGCGTGAAGGAGACGCCGCGCAGCACCTGGCCGGAGCCGGCCGATCGCACGGTCACGAACTGCTCATTAGCGCCGGGGCTGGTGGCTGACAGCGAGTCAGTGATCTCCACCAGCTTGTTGGGGTCAGCGCCCTGGTCGCCGCTTCCGGAGACCGTTGAGGTGATGGCCCAGATGCTCACCGATCCGTTCGGGTTGACCCGACCGGTGAGGTTGCGCAGGCCGTCGGTAGCCGGCGCCCACGGCAGCCCGGTCCCGCCGGCCCCGGTGTTGTCGCCGGTCGGGTAGCCGGGCACCGCGTAGGGCACGCCCAGGTTCAGGCCGGCGGTCAGGGTGTAGGCGAGATTCCAGCTCGTGCCGTTGAACACCCACTTCTGCAGGCCCGCGGTGGTCTGCGCGGCCGCGGACGTGTAGGTGTTGGTGGCGGCTGAGTAGGTGTTATCGCCATTGCCCTCATCAGTGACATACAGAGTGTCGGCGTTGGCGAACCACAGTCCGAACGGGAACGCGGTGCTCGTCTTCGCCAGCGTGGTCGGGAAGCCCTGCAGGACGCACATGTTGTACGGCGTGACGCCCTCGGTCTGCAGCAGCGCCGGGTTGTAGGCGATCGGCGCGGTGGGCAGCGGCGCACCCGACTGCGGGAGTCCGACGCCATCCGGGCAGGCCTTGCCGGTGGTGTCGATGAAGTACACCGTGTTGACGCCGTTGCTGCCGCTGCCCTTGGTGTAGTAGACGACGTTGTTGTAGATCGTCAGGCCGCGGAAGTTGGTGTCCTTGCCGACCTTGTCGGACTTGTCACCGAGCTGGGTGACGCTGAAGCTGCCGACCGGTGTCGGCTGACCGGGTGCCTGGGCGAGCTCGGGCGTGTACTGCGGCGTCATGATCTGCGCGCCAGCCCCGAGAATGATGCCGTCAGGCTGCGGGTTGCTGCCATTGCCTGCGTTGCCGGCGGTGTAGAGGACGTTGTTGCCGTCGCTGTCGTTCAGGATGGCGGCCCGGCCGTTGTTGCCGCTGTAGGCGTTCGTGAGCGTGTAGTGGAACCGGCCGGACTGATTCACCTCCGCGGCCACTCGGTAGTACTGCCCGGCGACTGGATTCCTCGGGTCCACGTCGCCGGGAGTGTTGGAGTTAGAGACGTCCACCGTGTTCGGCGTGACGTAATAGCCCATGAAGGTCAGCTCGCGGCCATTAGTGGACAGGTTCAGCGCCAGCTCGGACTTGGAGGAGAAGCTGGTGACCGCGTGGTTCGCGTTGCCCCAGGCGAAGCCCGTGCCATCCGGCACCCGCAGCGTGTTGACCAGGCGGCCATCGGGCCTGATCTGGTCGAGGAAGATCGGCGAGGTAATGCCGAAGCTGGCGTCAGGCGTGTCGTTGTTGAAGACATAGGGATAAGTGCCGTCGGCAACGGCCGCGGCGCAAGCACTGCCGACGCAGCCAGGCGGCAGTTCGGTAACACCCGGCGTCAGGAGACCGGCCTGCCCGACGTAGTCCGAGCTGCTGACCACCAGGTTGCCCGGCTGGAACCATGGCGCGAAGCCAACGTGTGCCTGCGCGCCGCTGGTCTGGCCGACGGCCGCGACGATGCCCGCGAGTACCGTCGCCGCTGCGAGCACCGCAGCTCGCCGGCCTCGCGCTGGCCTAGCAATCGATTGCAGGATGCGCGTAGTCATCGGTTCATTACCTCCGCTAATGGTTGAGATGGCAGGACCTTGTCCCCAGGAGAAAGCCTGCTGATCTCGAACGAATACTTCGTAAACGCGAAATGAAAAGCTCCGCCAGAATGGCAGTTCGCCGGTGCCGCCCACTCGTGTCAACCAAGGTTGACACGAGTGATGCCGTCAACATATATTGACGGCATGAGTGACGAGATCGCACTGGCCGAGGCAGCCAGCGGACAGGATCCCGCCGCCGGCCTGCGGGCGGCCCGGGCGCTGCGCGAGCTGGCCGAGCGCCTCGAGGCGCTCCAGGTTGGCAACGCACGGTCACGCGGCTGGTCATGGCAGGAGATCGCCCTGTTCCTCGGCGTCAGCAAGCAGGCAGTCCACAAGAAGTACGCGCATCTGCTGGTCGGTCAGCCGACGCAGCTGCTCGGCCGCCGGCCTACCCGGCGCCGGACCTCGGGAGACGATCGTGTTTGAGAGATTTGAGCCGACCGCCCGGCAGGCATTCGCTGACGCCAGGGATGAGGCGCGGCGGGCCGGGCGAGACCGCATCGGCAGCGAGCACTTCCTGCTCGGCCTGCTCGCAGAGCCGGGTACCGCAGCCGAAGCCCTCGCGGCGGCGGGCGCGGACCTCGAATCGCTGCGCGCCCGGGTGCCCCGCGGGAGCCACGAGGCGCCCGCCGGGCTCGATGCCGACGGGCTGGCCCTGGTTGGCATCGACCTCGACGCGGTCCGGCGGGCGACCGACGCCGCATTCGGGCCCGGCGCCCTTGACCGCGCGGCCGTGCCGGGCCCGAGCAGGCTGCCGATTGCGGACGATGCCAAGGCCGGCCTGGCTCAGGCCGTGCGGCAGGCACAGCAGCTCGGCCAGCGGGAGATCTCCTCGGGCCACATGCTGCTCGGCATCCTTGACCAGCGACGGAACGCTGCACTGACGCTCCTGAGCCAGGCCGGGATCGATATCGCCGCACTCCGGGCGGATGTACTGCGCCGGATTACCGCGGCGCGCTAGGGCTAGCTGATGCCGCCGGCCAGCGCGACGATGATTCCGGCCGCCGCGGCGGCCAGGATCCCGCTGACCACCCCACGCCGGAGCAGCACCAGCCACAGCGCAGCGGCGGCAAGTACGCCAATCTGCCAGAACTGGGTGAGCCCCAGCCCGAGCGTGACGGCGGCTCCGGCAATCGCGCCGATCGCGGCCGGCCCTGATCCGGCCAGGAAGGCCCGCGCGCCGGCGCTCCGCCGGAACTGGTCGAAATGCGGACCGCCGGCGAGCACGAACACGAACGACGGCGCGAATGCGATCAGGGCGGCGAGCAGGCCGCCAGCCAGGCCCGCCGCCGCGTAGCCGACCACCGCCACGGTCTGCACGACCGGTCCCGGCGTTACCTGGCCGAGCGCCACGGCGCTGAGGAACTGGGCCGTCGTCATCCAGTGATAGGTATGCACTGCATCGTGCTGCATCAGCGGGATGATCACGAAGCCGCCGCCGAACGACAGCGCGCCGACTTTCACCGCGACCCATGCCAGCGATCCGAAGACCCCCACGGTTAGCGCCTTGCCAGCCAGCGGCATCAGCAGCCCGGCGGCCCCGCCTCGCCCGCTGTGGCTGGCCTGCCGGCTGACCATCCACTCCACGAGCCCGCAGGCGAGCAGCACCGCAACCAGGAACTGCCCGGCCAGGTTGGCCGCGACCCCGCCAGCCACGAGGTAGACCAGCCACCGCGCCCGCGCCGGCGTCGCCTGGCCGGCCCGCTGCCAGCTGGCCGGGACCAGGCTGATGGCCGCAGCGACCGCGACGGCGGGAACGGCAGCGCCCGCTCCTGCCGCTGACCCGCGCACCCACGCCGGCGGCGAGTGCGCGAGGAAGAGCACCGAGAGCGCCAGGATGATGATCAGACCTGGAACGATGAAGCATGCCCCGCCGATGAGCGCCCCGATCGGCCCTGCCAGCCGCCAGGCGCAGAAGATGGCCAGCTGCGTTGACGCCGGGCCTGGCAGCAGCGACGTCGCGGCAACGCCGTCTTCGAACTCCTCGGCCGATAGCCAGGCGTTCTGCTCCACGCACAGCCGTCGCAGCAGCCTGATGTGAGCGGGCGGACCACCGAATCCGGTGATGCCGATGCGGCTCCATTCCCTGGCGATCACCCGGAGCGGAACGGACGCCACGGGGTCAGCCTGGCAGGAGGCGGGCGCCGTGTCCATCGACCCTGAGTGGCAGTACGTGCCAGCTCGCACCGGTCTCGCCGGCGATCCGGGCAACCTCACCAGCACCAGGCCCGGAGCCCGCGACCGTGAGGGCAAGCGCAGCCGGGCCGGCGCCGGACACGACCGCCGCGATGCCCGCGTCGCGCAGCCGGGTGATCAGGTCAGCCGTGGCGGGCATCTCGGTTGCCCGGTACGGCTGGTGCAGGAAATCCTCGGTCCCGGCCAGCAGCAGGTCCGGCCGGAGCGTGAGTGCCGCGGTCAGCAGCGCCGCGCGGGCCGAGTTGGCGGCGGCGTCAGCGTGCGTGACCTGCGCGGGCAGCACCTTGCGCGCCGTCTCGGTCAGCAGCGGCTCGGCCGGGATGCACACGACAGGCGCCAGCCCGGCCAGCGGAGTCAGCGCGGCCACCTGCACTCCGTCGGCGCCAGCCCAGCAGATCGTCAGCCCGCCGGACAGGCAGGCCGCGACATTGTCGGCGTGCCCTTCCATCTCCGAGGCCAGGCGCAGCACGGCGGCGCCGGGGAGCGCCGCGACGCCGTCGGCACCCGCCAGCGCCCGCGCGGCGAGTACTCCGGAGACAATGGCGGCCGCGGACGAGCCAAGTCCGAAGCCCTGGGGTACTTCGTTCCTGCAGTAAATCGAGATGCCGGGCGGCTGTCCGCCCATGACGGCAAAGGCAGCCCGCATGGCCTGGATGACCAGGTGGCCCTCGGCCAGGTCGGCGGCAGCGGCGCCGAATCCTGCCACGTTGACTTCGACCCCCGACGGGAGCACGCGCGCCCGCACGATGTCGTGCAAGCTCAGCGCGAGGCCGAGGGAGTCGAATCCGGGACCGAGGTTCGCGCTGGTCGCAGGGACCTGCACGGTCACCTGCCCCTCCGGCCAGCTCACCATCAGCAGCCCGTCATCGCAGATTCAGCGCGCTGGCCGCGGCCGCGACATCGATGCCCACCGTGATCGGCGGCGGAGCGCCCGCAACCGCGGTGTCGGGGTCCTTCAGGCCGTGGCCGGTGATCGTGCACACCACGACGGAACCGGGCGCGACCTCTCCCGCGTCGCTGGCCTGCAGCAGGCCCGCGACGCCTGCTGCCGAAGCCGGCTCGCCGAAGACGCCTTCTTCCTGCGCCAGCAGCCGGTAGGCGTCAAGGATCGCCTCGTCGGTCACCGATCCGATCAGCCCGCCGGATGCCTCTCGTGCCTCTTCAGCCAGGTGCCACGAGGCCGGATTGCCGATCCGGATCGCCGAGGCGACGGTGACCGGGTTCGCCACCGGGCGTCCGGCGACGATCGGGGCGGCCCCTGCCGCCTGATAACCGAGCATCCGGGGCGTCTTGGTCGCCTTGCCGTCCGCCAGGTACTCGGTGTACCCGAGCCAGTAGGCGGAGATGTTGCCGGCGTTGCCGACCGGGAGGCAGTGCACGTCGGGTGCATCGCCGAGCGCGTCCACGATCTCGAAGGACGCCGTCTTCTGACCCTGCAGCCGTTCGGGGTTGACGGAGTTGACGAGTGCCACCGGGTAGTCAGCCGCGAGCTTGCGCACGAGCTCCAGGCAGTCATCGAAGTTACCGTCCACCTGCAGCAGCCGGGCGCCATGCGCCAGTGCCTGCGCCAGCTTGCCGAGCGCCACGCTGCCCGCCGGAACCAGCACCGCGCAGGCCAGGCCAGCCCGCGCTGCGTATGCCGCCGCGCTCGCGCTGGTGTTGCCGGTGGACGCGCAGATCACCGTGCGCGCGCCGCGGGCCGCCGCGAGCGTGACCGCGACCGTCATGCCGCGGTCCTTGAAGGACCCGGTCGGGTTGACGCCCTCCACCTTCAGGTAGACCGTGCAGCCGGTCCGCTCTGAGAGAACCGGGGCCGCCAGCAGCGGCGTGCCGCCCTCGCCCAGAGTGATCACGGGCACGTCCGCGGGCACCGGCAGCCGGCCGGCGTACTCGGCGATGATGCCGCGCCAGTGCAGCCGGCTAGTCATCGCGGCGGTCATTCGTCCTCCAGGGCCTCGACGCGCATCACGCTGTCCACATTCCGCACCGCTTCCATCGCGCCAAGGATCGCCACCGTCTTTGCCAGCGCGGCCTCCCTCGCCACGTGCGTCATGATGATCAGGTTCGCGTCCTCGCCGCGCCCCTCCTGCCTAACTGCCTTGATCGACACGCCCTGCTGCGCGAATGCGTCCGCCACCGGCGCGAGGACTCCGGGCCGGTCGGCAACGTCCAGCTGGACGTAGTAACTGGTGTGCGCATCCCCGATCGGGACAAGCGGGAGTTGCGCGTAGGTCGAGGCATCGGGACCGCGCAAACCGGCCAGCAGGTTCCGCGCGATCGCTACGGTGTCGCCGAGTACGGCGCTGGCCGTCGGCTGCCCGCCTGCCCCGGCCCCGTAGAACATGAGCCGACCAGCGGACTCCGCCTCGATGAAGACTGCGTTGTAGGCCTCGCGTACTGCGGCCAGCGGATGTGTCCGCGGGATCATCGCCGGGTGCACCCGCGCCGAGATGCCGCCGTTGGACCGCTCGCAGATCGCCAGCAGCTTGACCACGCAGCCCATGGCCCTTGCGCTGGCAATGTCGGCCGCGGTCACCGACAGAATGCCCTCCCGGTAGACGTCATCGGCAGTGACCTCGGTGTGGAAGGCGATGCTCGCCAGGATGGCCGCCTTGGCCGCGGCATCGAAGCCCGCCACGTCGGCCGTCGGGTCGGCCTCGGCATAGCCGAGGGCCTGCGCCTCGGCCAGGGCCGTGCTGAAGTCAGCGCCGGAGGTGTCCATCCGGTCCAGGATGAAGTTGGTCGTGCCGTTCACGATGCCCAGGACCCGGCGCACCTCGTCGCCGGCCAGTGACTCCCGCAGCGGCCGCAGCAGCGGGATCGCGCCGGCCACGGCCGCCTCGTAGTAAAGATCGGCACCGGCCTGGCTCGCGGTCTTGTGCAGGACCGCGCGGTCGGCGGCGACGAGGGCCTTGTTGGCCGTGACGACCGACTTGCCGGCGCTCAGGGCGGCGAGCACGAGCGTCCTGGCCGGCTCGAGCCCGCCGATCAGCTCGATGACGATGTCGACGTCAGGCCTGGTAACCAGTTCCATGCCGTCTGTCGTCAGCAGGCCGGAGCTGATCGGGACAGCCCGCGGCCGGCCGAGATCGCGAACAGCCACGCCGGCGATCTCCAGCGTGGCCCCGGCCCGTGCCCTCAGGTCCGCTGACTGTTCGGTGAGCAGCCGGTACACCTGCGACCCGACCACCCCGCAGCCCAGCAGGGCGACCCTGAGCGGCGCGCGTTCCTCGGCTGGGCGCACGCCTACCTCCCGCATGCTCGCACCTTCCCGCATGCGCGTGCTTTCCTGCACGGCAGTGGTCCGCATGGCAAGCCAGCTCCCCTCACCACCCCGGCGGGGGAAAGCCGTCAGCGGTGCGCTGACCTCGCTGACTGCCAGGGCATTGTGCTGTCCAAGCTTAGCCAGGCCGGGCGCGGAAGCGCCCCGCAGGCTCAGACCGGGCGGCGGACCAGCGCGGCGAGCAGCCGGGTGGCCTCGGCCGCCGGGTCACTGGTCAGGCCGGTGTGCACCGGACCTGGCTGAACTACGGTGCTGCGCGGCGCTGTCAGCCAGCCGAACCGGCGGCCGATGTCCTGCAGGCCAGCCTGACCCGCCCCCGGGTCCTGGTCGCAGACCCTGACAATCGCCGCGAGCGCCCGCTCGATCGCCGGGACGTCCGCCGTCGGGTCCAGCGCCAGCAGCCGGTCGACATCGAGGTCGACGAGCGCCCGCAGGTAGCCGAGCGGCCGGCAGTAGAGCAGGATCCCGGCGTTGATGGACTCGCCCCGATCGACCCGCGGCACCACTCGCAGGATCGCGTACTCGAATGGGTCGGGCTCGCTGCTCATGGCTTCCCGCCATCCTCGGGCCTGGTGCCGGGCGGCTGGCCGCTCAGCCAGGCCGGCCTGCTGCTGCGGCGCCCAGCCCGGTCGGCGGCCGTCGCGTTCGCCAGTCCGGCCGTGGCGGCGGCGGCAAGCGGCGGGAGCCAGCTGGCCCTGGCCGAGAGCCGCGCAGTGAGCTGAGCAACGTAGGCCTCCCGGAGCTGATCGACGCTCTCGAAGCCGGGTTCGCCGGCCAGCCACTCGTCCGGCACCTGCCGTACCGCGTCGTGCAGAACTTCCGCCGTAAGGCTCGGCGTCAGCTCGGCATCGGCATCTTCCACGAGGGCGCCGCAGCCGAGCAGCGCGTGCTCGGCAATGTCATACGGCCGCGCGAGGGCTGCGGCAGCACTGGGCCAGCGATGGTGGAAGGTCAGTGTCGCGCCGTGGTCGATCAGGTAGAGGGTGCCATGCCAGAGCAGCATGTTCGGGTTACGCCAGGACCGGTCGGCGTTCGCCACAAGTGCGTCGAACCAGACGATCCGGCCAGCTAGCGCGGCATCCACGGTCGCGGCCCCGATTTCGAAATCCAGCGCCCCCGGCAGGAAGTCGACGCCCAGGTTCAGGCCGTCGCTCGCCCGGAGCAGGTCCTGGATCTCCTGATCCGGCTCGCCGGGTGCAAGCGCAGGGTCCAGGTCCACGGTGACGAGCTCGGGTACCGCGAGGCCGCATGCGCGGGCCAGCCAGGCGCAGATGATCTCGGCGATGAGCGCCTTGCGGCCCTGACCGGCACCGCGGAACTTGACCACGTAGGTGCCCAGGTCGTCTGCTTCCATCACCGCGGGCAGCGAGCCGCCCTCGCGCAGTGGCGTCACGTACCTAATCGCCCGGACACGTGGAAGCACAACGCCGCAGCCTACGCCGCCGGGCTTCAAACAGGGTTCAATGGCAGGGAGCCGACGCGCAGAGAAAGCAGATCGCATGAAACCGATGCCCGAGGACTGGAACAGCGCCGTGGCGGTCGTCGCGCACCCTGACGACCTGGAATACGGCGCCGCGGCTGCTGTGGCGCGGTGGACGAGGCAGGGCAAGCACGTGTCCTATGTGCTCGTCAGCAGCGGCGAGGCCGGGATCGCCGGGCGGGATCCAGCCGAGGTCGGTCCGCTGCGTGAGGAGGAAGAGCGGCGCAGTGCTGCCGTGGTGGGTGTCTCGGACGTGGTCTTCCTCGGCCATCCGGACGGGATGATCGAGTACGGCCTGCCGCTGCGCCGCGATCTGGCCGCGGTCTTCCGCAAGCTCCAGCCCGAAGTCGTCATTACCATGACCTTCGACCTGACCTGGGGCGAGGACGGACCCGTCAATCACGCCGATCACCGGGCGGTCGGGCTGGCGGTACTCGACGCCTGCCGCGACGCCGCGAACGAATGGGTATTCCGCGACCTGGAACTACCACGTTCCCCCATCAAAGATGCGTACGTCGTTACTAACGACAACCCCAGCCATTTCGTTGACGTCACGGACACCATAGAGGCCGGGGTCGCGTCATTGCGCGAGCACCGGGCGTACCTCGAGGGGCTCGGCGGCGACTTCGACCCGGACGAGTTCCTCCGGAATATGGCCGGATATGTCGGGATGGGCGCGGACCGCGACTACGCGGTGGGGCTGCGGCACTACCCGATGGGCTAGCCCGGGCGGCGAGCGGGAACAGTTTCGCCTGCTGGTTTGCTGTTACGGGGGCCCGTTCTGGGCCGAGCGGACTCGTGACACGGCCTTTCCCCCGGGCCGGTGAGACCCGCGCGACCGGCATGCCGGGCATCTGCCGGATCAGCGTCAACGTCCGCTCACCGCGAACGCCCTACCATCCCAGGAACAAAGAACCTCTAACTTTGCTTGTAGCCACGTAATCAGGTAAGCAACCGCAACGCCTATGCTCCGGAGGAAGTGACCTCTGTAATGGCCGAGACCTTCTCGCTGCCGGTACTGCCGCTGGACGACAACGTCGTCCTGCCGACCATGGTGGTGCCGCTTGACCTTTCGGCCGCTGAACCGCGCGCCGCGATCGAGGCCGCGCAGCTAGCCGCGGCTGCCGCCGGCGGCGACGCCGTGGCCCAGGTCCTGCTCGTCCCACGGCCGGGCGGGAGTTATGCACCCATCGGCACCCTTGCCACGATCGAGCAGGTCGGCAGGCTGCCGAGCGGTGAGCGCGCGGCCGTCGTGCGCGGGACCGCCCGGGTCCAGATCGGCACGGGCACCGTCGGACCTGGCCAGGCCCTATGGGTCGAGGGGACGGTTATCGACGAGCCCGAGCCGAGCCAGCACGCCGCCGAACTCGCCCGCGAGTACCGCGGGCTGGCCGCCACCATCCTGCAGAAGCGCGGTGCGTGGCAGTTCGTCGACGTGCTGCAGCGGCTGACCGACCCGTCGGCCCTCGCGGACAGCGCGGGCTACGCCGGGTACCTCAGCCTGGAGCAGAAGCGCCAGCTGCTGGAGACCCCGGATCCGGAGACGCGGCTTGAGCTGCTCGCCGGCTGGGCCCGTGACCACCTGGCCGAGCTAGATGTCGCCGAGACGATCAGCAACGACGTCAAGGAAGGCATGGAGAAGCAGCAGCGCGAGTTCCTGCTTCGCCAGCAGCTGGCTGCAATCCGCAAGGAGCTGGCCGAGCTGGACGGGAAGCCCGCCTCCGAGGAGGAGGACTACCGCGCCAGGATCGAGGCCGCCGACCTGCCTGAAAAGGTTCGCGAGGCCGCGCTCAAGGAGGCGGCGAAGCTCGAGCGCGGCTCTGACCAGTCGCCCGAGGCAGGCTGGATCCGCACGTGGCTGGACACCCTGCTGGAAGTGCCGTGGAATGAGCACACCGAGGATGCGTATGACATCACCGGGGCGCGGGCGGTACTTGACGCGGACCATGCGGGCCTGGATGACGTCAAGGACCGGATCATCGAGTACCTGGCCGTCCGCAAGCGGCGGTCCGACCGCGGCCTGCAGCTCGTGGGCGGGCGCCGGAGTGGCGCGGTGCTGGCACTAGCCGGACCGCCCGGAGTCGGCAAGACCTCGCTTGGCGAGTCAGTCGCGCGGGCAATGGGCCGCAAGTTCGCCAGGGTCGCGCTTGGCGGCGTGCGGGATGAGGCCGAGATCCGCGGCCACCGGCGCACCTACGTCGGCGCGCTGCCGGGCAGGGTCGTCCGGGCCGTCACCGAGGCAGGTTCCATGAACCCGGTGATCCTCCTCGACGAGGTCGACAAGCTCGGTGCCGACTACCGCGGTGACCCGACGGCGGCACTGCTCGAGGTGCTTGACCCGGCGCAGAACCACACGTTCCGCGACCACTACCTCGAGGTCGAGCTCGATCTGTCCGACGTGCTGTTCATCGCGACCGCGAACGTGGTCGACGCCATTCCGGCTCCGCTGCTGGACCGCATGGAGCTCATCACGCTGGACGGCTACACCGAGGACGAGAAGGTCACGATCGCGCGCGGCCACCTGCTGCCACGGCAGCTGGACCGGGCCGGGCTCGGCGAGGCTGATGTCACGCTGACCGACGGCGCGCTGCACGCCATCGCGGCCGAGTACACCAGGGAGGCGGGTGTCCGGGCGCTGGAGCGGACGATCGCCAGAGTGCTGCGGAAGATCGCCGCGCAGGCGGAGTCCGGCACCACGACGCTGCCGGTCACCGTGGAGGCCGGTGACCTGACCGGTTACCTCGGTCATCCGCGGCACACGCCGGAGTCGGCAGAGCGCACTGCGGTGCCTGGCGTGGCAACCGGACTGGCGGTGACCGGGACCGGCGGCGACGTGCTGTTCATCGAGGCGTCGCTGGCCGACCCGGAGACCGGCTCGACCGGCGTCACGCTGACCGGGCAGCTCGGTGACGTGATGAAGGAGTCGGCGCAGATCGCGCTGTCCTACCTTCGCTCGCATGGCGCCGAGCTGGAGTTGCCGGTCGGCGACCTGAAGGACCGCGGCGTGCACGTCCACGTGCCAGCCGGGGCGGTTCCGAAGGACGGCCCGAGCGCAGGCGTCACCATGACAACCGCACTGGCGTCGCTGCTGTCTGGCCGGCTTGTCCGCTCGGATGTCGCGATGACCGGCGAAGTCTCGCTGACCGGGCGCGTGCTGCCCATCGGCGGGGTCAAGCAGAAGCTGCTGGCCGCCCACCGCGCGGGCATCACCACCGTGCTCATCCCGAAGCGGAATGAGCCGGATCTCGAGGACGTGCCGGAGAAGGTGCGCGAGGCCCTTGACATCCACCCGGTCAGCGACGTCCGCGACGTGCTCGAGCTTGCGCTTGAGCCGGCGAACGCCCATGCGGCGGTCGCAGCCTAAGCGGCCGGCCACCAAGGAAAGACCGGGCGGGCTCACATGAGCCCGCCCGGTCTCTGCGCCTGACCAGCGGTGACGAGTGCAGTACCGGCTAGTGCAGCTGGCGAGAGCGCCGGCGGAGCACGAACGGCATGAGAGCCGACTCAAGCTGCACCTTCACGCTCATCTTGCTGTCACCCGCACGGCGGTCGGCGAAGTGAATCGGCAGCTCGATGATCTTCAGGCCGCGCTGCACGGTCCGGTAGTTCATCTCGACCTGGAAGCTGTAGCCATTGCTCTCGATGCTGGCAACGTCGATAGCAGTCAGCGCGGAGCCCCGCCAGAGCTTGAACCCGGCCGTGACATCCCGGACGCCCAGGCGCAGCAGCACCCGAACATACATGTTGGCGAACCCGGACAGCGCCTTGCGCTGCCACGACCACTCCCGCGCCAGGCTGGCGCCGCTGACATAGCGCGAGCCGATCACGACGTCGGCATCGGTAGCCAGCAGCGTGCCGAGCATGGGCGGCAGATATTGCGGCGAGTGCGACAGGTCGCTGTCCATCTGCACGACGAACTCGGCACCGGCCCTGAGGGCCTGCGTCATGCCGTCGACGTAGGCCCGGCCAAGGCCCCGCTTGCCCGGACGGTGGATGACGCTCATCCGGTCAGCGCCGTACTGCTTGACCAGCTCGTCGGCGATGGCGCCAGTCCCGTCCGGTGAGTTGTCATCAGCGACCAGGACGCGCAGGCCCGTCAGCGGGAGACTGAAGAGCTCCGCCACGATGACGGGCAGGTTCTCTGCCTCGTTGTAGGTGGGCAGGACGACGGTGACGGCAGCCGATCGCCAGGGCTCAGGCAGCGGGGCCGCATGTCCGCTCACAGCGCGTTCCGAAAGTGTCATCCTTACCTTCTACCTCTGCAGTGCCGAGCGCATGCCGTGACGGCAGCGCTCCCTCACAGCGTCCTGGCTAGTGTCAGCTCGCCGGATGTCAGTGTCCCCGCAGCCTGCAGGCTACCCAACGGAGCCAGCTCTGTACGTACCCTGACCGCCAGAATTTTACCTATTACGGGCGGTCCCATGATCAACAGCGCCGGGACCGGAGGCGTGGCAGGATACCGCCCCGTGCTCGTGGGCAGCCGATCCGCCCTGCCCGCCCGCTGGCTCACCGCCCATCATGCGGAGCATGGCGGGCCCGCCGCTCCGCAGGAAGCGAACCACAAGGATTCCCGCGAGCAGCAGACAGGCGACGTTGAGCCAGGTGGTGTAATTCCAGGTGACTCCGGTGACGCCCACCCGTGCGCTTGCCCGGCCCGGCACGAGCCCCAGGCCGCCGAAGATCAGCTCGACTGCGTATCCGGCCAGCACCATCGCCGCGTAGAAGGCGGCCACGATGACCAGGGCCATGCGGGCGCCGTAGTACTTCCGGTAGATGTTCACGATCGGCAGGATCAGCAGGTCGGCGAAGATGAAGGCGGTCACGCCGCCGAAGCTGATGCCCGCCCGCCAGAGGATCGCGGCCATCGGCACGTTCCCGACCGAGCAGACGAAGCTCAGCATCGCGACGACCGGCCCGATCAGCGGCCCCCACAGTGCGGCGGCCAGCTGGTGCCCGGAGAAGAAGAACCCCTGCCAGAAGCTGGCGGGTACCCAGGCGCCGACACAGCCCGCGATCAGCAGGCCAGCGAGGATGTCGCGAATGACGGCTGCCCAGTCCATGACGAAGACGTGCGACACCGCGGTCAGTCCCTCCGCTGACCTCAGCCTCCTGAGCAACGGCTTACCCGGGCTGATGGACATGTCCATGGCCGCGTGACCTTCCATCTGCCCCGGCAGGCCCCGGTCGGCCTGCTGCCGCGCGGCGCGCAGCAGCGGCTGCCGCGCCAGGATGCGGAACAGGAGCGCGACCACGATGATCATGATCCCGCCGCCGCCGAACTCGGCGGCAGTGAACTGCCAGCCCATGAGAACGGCGAGCAGCACGCCGAGTTCGACGACCAGGTTCGTCGACGCAATCTCGAAGGCCATCGCAGCCGTGAAGCTGGCACCCATCCGGAACAGCGAGCGGGCCAGGGCGACGGCAGCATAGGAACACGACGACGACGACGCGCCGAGGGCGGCCGCCACCGCGAGTGTGCGCGGCCGGTCGTCGCCGAGCAGGCGCGCGATGGCGCCCTTCGGCACCAGAGCCTGGATCACGGCCGACAGGGCGAAGCCGAGTATCAGCGCCCAGGTGATCTGCCAGGCCATCGATCCCGCCACAGCCAGCGCGTGCGCGACGGCGTGCATCGTCGTGAACCTCCGCTGGGTCGATGGCCACCCCGGCCCGGGTAGTCAAGGCGACTATACCCCATATGGGTATCCGACCAGGGCCGGGGATAATTATTAGTTTGTCTATTGACATTATAGGAATCTCCTTGCACACTGATGGCATGAGTTCCCAGCCGGATCTGACCACGCGGTTGCACGTTGACCTTCGCAGGCAGCCAAGCGTTCTGTGTCGGCCGCCGGGAGCACACCCGGCGCGATAGCCGCAGGCGCTGGCGCCGGCTCGGCTGCCTGCCGCAGTTCCGGAGTCGACCCCCGAGCCAGCGGCGCTGGCTGCCGGCCAAGCCCAGTCACTCCGTCGTCATTACGCCTCACGACTTCAGGGAGCGTGCCACCATGCCCGGAAACAGAGCGGCCCTCGCCGGCGAAGAAGCCGCGCCCGGTGCCATTGTCCGGCTGATCCCAGCCGCCGGGACCGCAACCACGCGGGCGCCTGGGCAGGCGGGCGGCCTCACTGAGCCAGCCGCGCAGGCGAAGTCGCCGGCTGTCCCTCGGGTCGGCCGGCCACGGCACGCCGATGCCGGCAACCGCCGGGGCAGGGCCCTGCTGCGCCTGATCAGCCCGCTCGCCGTGCTGCTGCTGTGGCAGCTGGTCAGCAAGCTCGGCCTCGTCTCAAGCCAGCGCCTGCCGCCGCCGACCCAGGTCTGGTCGACGGCGGTCTCCCTGGTGACGACGGACTCGGCGGCCTACGGCACCCTGCAGGGCGCTCTCCTCGTCTCGCTTGAGCGGGTCGCCGTCGGCTTCTCCATCGGCGCCGCCGTGGGTCTGCTCCTGGCGATCACCGCCGGGCTCAGCCGGATCGGCGAGACCGCGGTCGACCCCCTGTTGCAGATGCTCAGGACGCTGCCGCTGTTCGGCCTCATCCCGGTGTTCATCGTCTGGTTCGGCATCGGAGAAGGGCCGAAGATCCTCCTCATCGCGATCGGGGCGGCGATCCCGCTGTACCTGAACGCCTTCGCCGGAATTCGCAACGTCGACGCCAAGCTCGGTGAGCTCGCCCGCGTATTGCACCTGGGCCGCCGCGAGCTGATCACCCACATCGTCCTGCCCGGCGCGATGCCGCAGATCCTGACCGGCTTGCGGCAGAGCCTGGGCGTCGCGTGGCTCGCTCTTGTCGTGGCCGAGCAGATCAACACCAGTGCGGGTCTCGGCTTCATGATCAGCCAGGCGACGCAGTTCATGCGCAACGACGTCATCATCGTGGCGCTGCTCGTGTACTGCGTCCTCGGCCTGCTCACTGACTGGCTGGTCCGGATCCTGGAACGGAGGGCACTGTCGTGGCGTCGCAGCTTCGTGGCAGCGTAACCGGACTCGCGGATAACCAGTCCAGGATGAACCCGGCGACTCCCGCGTGGGCCGAGCCCGGCACCCGGCCGGCCGTGCGGGTGCGCGGCCTGTCCAGGTCTTTCGACTCCAGCCTCGTCCTCGATGACCTGGACCTCGGTATCGCATCCGGCGAGTTCGTCGCCCTGATCGGGCGCAGCGGGTCCGGCAAGTCAACCTTGCTGCGGGCGCTGGCCGGGCTCGACCGCGGCGTCACCGGCGACCTGGAAGTGGACGGCACGGTCTCGATCGCATTCCAGGAGCCGCGGCTCGTGCCGTGGAAGAGGGTCAGCGACAACGTGTGCCTCGGCCTGCGCGCGCCGAGCCCGCAGGCGAAGGCGGCGGAGGCGCTGGCCGAAGTCGGCCTGACCGGCCGCTCCAGGGCCTGGCCGCTCACCTTGTCAGGCGGGGAAGCGCAGCGCGCGTCGCTGGCCAGGGCACTGGTCCGCGACCCGAGCCTGCTGCTGCTCGACGAGCCGTTCAGCGCGCTGGATGCGCTGACCAGGATCGCCATGCACGAGCTTGTGCTGAGCCTGTGGCAGCGCCACCGCCCGGCGGTCCTGCTCGTCACGCACGACGTAGACGAGGCGCTGGCCCTGGCTGACCGCGTTCTCGTGCTGACCGAGGGCCGGATCAGCTACAGCTGCGCGGTCAGCGCAGACCGGCCGCGAGACCGCGATCAGAGAGCCATCACCGCACTCAGAAGCCGCCTGCTCGCCGAGCTGGGCGTCACTAGGGAAGGAAAGATATGAGGAACGTGGCCACCACCCGTCCCGGCAGCACGCCGGGCGGCGGCCGACCTGGCCGGCGCATAGGCGCCAGCGCCGTCGCAGCCGGCTTGCTGCTGTTCGGCGGTGCCACCGCATGCTCGTCCGCCGCTCCTGCCACGTCAGCGAGCAGCCCGGCGGCAGGCGGCACAACGTCCGCCGACCCGGTCAGCGTGTCCGACGTGACGCTGAACATCGGCGACCAGGCCGGGGCGGGCTCTGAGGCCCTGCTGACCGCAGCCGGGCTCATCAACAAGCTGCCGTTCAAGGCGCACTGGTCTGACTTCACCTCTGGCCCGCCGATGCTGCAGGCGATGGGTTCAGGCTCGATCGACATCGGCGAGGTGGGAGACGCGCCGCCGATCTTTGCCGCCGCAGGTGGCAGCCAGATCGCCGTCGTCAGCGCACTGGAAGCAAATCCGGATGGATCGGCGATCCTGGTGCCGAAGAACTCGCCCATCCACACGGTGGCCCAGCTGCGCGGCAAGAGCGTGGCGGTTGCGCAGGGCAGTTCGGCCAACTACCACCTGCTGGCCGAGCTCACCAAGGCGGGACTCACCATCAAGGACGTCACGGCGGACTATCTGCAGCCAGCCGAGGGGCAGGCTGCCTTCGCCTCCGGTCACGTTGCCGCGTGGGACGTCTGGTCGCCATTCATCGAGCAGGCCGAGTACTCCGATCACGCCAGGATCCTGGTCAACGGCTCAGGAATCGGCCAGACGTACTCGTTCGTCGTCGCCGCACGGGCGGCACTCAGCAACCCGGCCAAGGCCGCGGCCATCCACGACTACCTGCAGCTACTGGACCAGGCTTACACCTGGGCGGAGACTCACCAGTCGGCCTGGGCGTCGACGTGGGCCACGGCGACCGGCCTGCCGCTGAGCGTGATGACGCAAGCGGTCAAGGATGCCCTCGCGACGCCGCAGCCGATCACCCAGACCGTCCTCACGTCCGAGCAGAGCGTCGCCAACGCATTCACTGCCGCCGGCCTGATCCCGTCGCACGTGGACTTCAGCAACTTTGCCGTGACCAGTTTCAACACTATCCTCGGAGCGTCGTCATGAGCCTGGTGTTCCACTGGTTCCTGCCCACTTCCGGTGATGGCCGCGGGATCGTCGGGCGCGGTCACAGCATCCCGCTGATCGGCGGGACAGCCGGACTGTCGGACCACGCCGCCGGTGCCAGGGCAGCGACCCGTGCCCCGGATATCGACTACCTCGGGCAGATCGCGCGGTCGGCTGAGCAGCTTGGCTTCACCGGGGTGCTCACGCCGACCGGTACCTGGTGCGAGGACGCATGGCTGACCACGGCTGCGCTGATCAGCCAGACGAAGCGGCTGAAGTTCCTGGTCGCGTTCCGGCCCGGCTTCGTCGTCCCGACCCTGGCCGCGCAGATGGCCGCGACGTACCAGCGGCTGTCCGGAGGCCGGCTGCTGCTCAACGTCGTCACTGGCGGCGAGGAGGCCGAGCAGCGCAGATTCGGCGACTACCTCAGCCACGACGAACGGTACGCCCGGACGGGCGAGTTCCTCGACATCGTCCGCGGCGCCTGGACCGGCACGCCGTATGACTTCGAAGGAGCCCACTACCGTGTGGCGGGTGCGACAGTGATGAGCCCGCCTGACCCGGTGCCGGTCGTCTACTTCGGCGGGTCGTCGCCAGCGGCCGGGCCGGTCGCCGCCAGTTATGCCGACGTCTACCTCACCTGGGGCGAGCCGCCGGAGGCGGTTGCGCAAGAAGATCGCCTGGATGCGGGAGCTGGCCGACAGGGCCGGCCGGGAGCTGCGATTCGGCATCCGGCTGCACACGATCAGCCGCGATACCGCGCAGGAGGCCTGGGCTGAGGCCGACAGGATGCTGGCGGAGCTCAGCCCGGCCGAGATCGCCAGCTCCCAGCAGGCGCTGGCGAGGTCCAGCTCCGTGGGCCAGCGGAACATGCGCGGCCTGCACGAGGCCTACCGTGACGGCGGCAGCTCCTCCGACCTGGAGATCTACCCCAACCTGTGGGCCGGGGTCGGCCTGGTCCGCGGCGGCGCGGGCACCGCGCTGGTCGGCAGCCATGCCGACGTCGCTGACCGGATCGAGGAGTACGCATCGCTGGGGATCGAGGAGTTCATCATGTCCGGATACCCGCATCTGGAGGAGGCCTACTGGTTCGGCGAGGGCGTGCTGCCCGAGTTGCGCAGGCGTGGGTCAGCGGCGGCCCCGGCTGATCTCTCTGGCCTGCTGGCCACTGCCTGACGGCACGGGTCACTACCTTGCGACACGAACTGCGGAGCGGCGCGGACTAAGGGAGGGCCGCCGCTCCGCGCTAGCAGCTGCGCTGGCCGGGAATCCACCATCCCGGCCGGCGCAGCTTTCCTGTCCGCGACAGGCCCGCGATAAGCCAATGCGGGTTTCGACGCGCAGCGATGCAGTTCACCATTTAGTTGAGTAGAGGCCGATTGTCAGCCAACATGTGAGGATGACCGTTCCTGATCAGCCGTCACAGCCAGCCCAGCCGTCACAGCCACCACAGCAAGCGCCGTCAGCAGAGCCAGCCGCGGTCTCGCGGCTGTCTTCCGTCCAGCACATCGTTCAGCTCATGCTGGAGAACCGGTCTTTCGACCATATGCTGGGATTTCTTTACCCGAACCGGACCGGGCCGAATGGGCAGCCTTTCGAGGGCCTGCTCGGCACGGAGACCAACAATGACGGCAGCGGCAAGCCGGTAACGGTCTTCCAGATCGACATGTCCGACCCCCATGCCTATTACATGCCAGGCGCTGACCCGGGCGAGGGTTATGCCAATACCAACGCGCACTTGTTCGGGGCCGGCAAGCCCCCTAGCCCGGCGGTGGCGACCAATTGCGGCTTCATTACTAACTTTGACGCGGCGATCTCCTACGACCAGCGCTCCAAGCGCACCGTGCTGCCGAACACGGCTGCCAGCAACATCATGGGGATCTTCCCGCCATCGGCCCTCCCCGTCCTGTCCGGCCTGGCAAAGGGCTTCGCCGTCTGCGACCACTGGTACTGCTCGGTTCCCACTGAGACCTTCCCGAATCGCGCTTTCGCCTGCGCGGCAACCAGCCAGGGGCACATGAACGACGGAACCGCCTCCTACACGGTGCGGAGCATCTTCGGCCTGATGACCGCCCACTCAGTGAGCTGGAAGATCTATGGGTACGACGCCGAGCCGCTGACCAGGGCGAACTTCCCCGACACCATGGACGCGCCGGAGACGTGTTTCGGCAAGTTCAAGGATTTCCAGGCAGACGCAGCGGCAGGGAACCTTCCTGCCTACTCATTCCTGGAGCCGAGCTGGGGATCGGCGGGCAACAGCCAGCATCCCAACTACGACGTCGCGCTAGGCGAGGCCCTGATCCTGGATGTCTACCGCGCGCTACGCGACGGGCCCGGCTGGGACCAGACCCTGCTGATCATTACCTACGACGAGCACGGCGGATGCTACGACCACGTGCCGCCGCCCAGCGGGGCCACGCCGCCTGACAGCACAGTGGGCGAGTTCGGGTTCGACTTCACCAGGTTCGGCCTCCGGGTGCCGGCCGTGCTCGTCTCCCCGCTGATCCCGGAAGGCACCATCTACCGGGTGCCGGCCGGCGGCACGCCCATCGACCACACGTCGGTCCTGAAGACCATCGAGGTGCGATGGGGCCTGCCCGCGCTCACTGCCCGCGACGCGGCGGCGCCGGACCTCAGCGGGGTGCTTGCGCTATCGGCACCGAGAACCGACGATCCGCTCGCCGGCGTCTCCGCGCCTACTTCGGGCGCACCCAACCCGGCTGCCGGCGAGGTATCTCATCTGCAGAGCCTGCAGGCGCAGGAGATTTCCAACCTGCAGGTCCCGCTTGAGTCGCTGCGCGACGCCCCGCTGCTGGCTAATCAGCACACGCCCGCTGATTTTCACAACTACATCGAGACGCGTGCAGCCACCTGGAAGACCGCCAGGGCGCAGGGTCAGGCACCGCTTCGCGTCAGCCGCCCTCCGGGCCAGAACGCACCGAGCTAGGGCGGTCCAGTCGTATGCGCGCCCTCAGCCAGGCACTCGCAGCCCTCCGCTACCAGCGGGGCGTCACCCAATCGGGCAGCCGGGCTTGGCCTGCGCACGGCCCGAGTCCCCGTGCACCTTCAGGCACGACTCGCTGACCGCCTGGAACGCGCGGGCCGGGATCCCCTTGAGGAGGGACACCAGCGCGTCCGGCCACTGCGGGTAGGCGCTGCCCTGGAAGTACCAGTTGCTGCCGTTGTCGGCCAGGATCAGGCCGTAGTTCTGCATCTCGACCAGCACCGCCTTGGCATCCCGGCAGTACGGCTGTGAGTTACGGCAGAACCGGCTCACGTTAAAGCTGGCCTTCAGCCTGAAGCGCGCGCCCATCGGCGGGAACTCAGTCGTCGGCCCCAGCCGGCCTCGTGGCGAGCGGGCCACAGGTACGCCGCGCTGGTGCTGGCGGCCGTGAACCTGATGGCGTGCGTGATCGGCTGTCCGGCCGCCACCGCTTCCTTGACCTGGCTGTAGTTCAGCAAGCCCGGCAGGATCGGCAGGCCGGCCGCGTCGGCCGACGTCCAGCCCGCTGGCCGCAGCGTGTTGGTCGTCAGCTGCCACATCGCCCCGGAGCCCGCGGTCGAACCGCGCGTCGAGTACCTGGCGTCATATAGCTCGTACAGCGTGCAGGTGTCCGAGTTCACCATGATCGCGTGGCGGTCGCCGCCGGCGTTCTTGCCGCCCTCGATCGGGGTGTCGGGTCCGAACGGGTACCTGCCGCGGTAACTCTCGCTCGCGTACTGGAACTTGATCCGCACGGTCTTGTGCGCGTTGGTGACGATCGTGAACGGGATGCCGTACGGATAGCCGCCGGTGTTCGGCCCGAAGTCCGGGTGCAGGTACGTCGAACCGGAATCCATGCTGCGCAGCCAGGCCGCGCTGTGACGGTCGACTGGCAGCTTCGAGATATTGGTGTTCCAGATGTTGTTGGCCGGGAACATCGGGCAGTTTGGCGCGCCCGGCACGGTGGTCGACGTCGTGGTCCCAGGGGAACTCGCCGTGGCCACGTGCGCCGATGTGACTCCGGCCGCCGCAGCCACATTGGTTGCCGTAGTGACTCCCGTCGCCGCGGTCATCCCAATCGCGGCGGTCACCGCGATCAGGGCGGCCACCATCGCCGCTCGCCCGGCACTCTTCACGAAATGTCCCGTTAGCGAAGTCACCGTCGCATCCTTGCACGGACGCCCGAGGCATACTCGCATTCACGGGAAATCGCCACGCCCCGGTCGGGCCGGAACATCCGGGACCCGGATCGGAGCCAAGGCCGACGTCGGTACCCGTCTCCTCTACAGTGGGCTGCCATGGCGGCACGCTCCCTGAGCGAACTGATTGCTCCTGACTGGGCTGAGGCACTGGAACCGGTCGCGGCGGCGATTACCGGAATGGGGGACTTCCTCCGGGCCGAGATCGCTGCCGGCCGCAGCTACCTGCCAGCGGGCGAGAACATCCTGCGCGCCTTCCGCCAGCCGATGGCCGACGTGCGCGTGCTGATCGTGGGGCAGGACCCCTACCCGACGCCGGGGCATCCGGTCGGGCTGAGCTTCTCGGTCGCGCCCGAGGTCAGCCGGCTGCCCCCAGCCTGGCAAACATCTTCAGCGAGTACACCGCGGACCTCGGTCATCCGCAGCCGGCGACGGGCGACCTCACGGCGTGGAGCGAGCGCGGTGTGATGCTGCTCAACAGGGTGCTTACAGTCCAGCCCGGCAAGCCCGCGTCTCACCGCGGCAAGGGCTGGGAGCCGATCACCGAGCAGGCGATCAGGTCACTGGCCGCGCGCGGCGGTCCGCTCGTCGCGATCCTGTGGGGCAACGACGCGCGCAACCTCGCGCCACTGCTCGGCCCCCTCCCGTCTGTCCAGTCCGCCCACCCGAGCCCGATGTCGGCCGACAGGGGTTTCTTCGGGTCGCGGCCGTTCAGCCGCGCTGATGCGCTGCTGCAGCAGCAAGGCGGGCAGCCCATCGACTGGAAGCTTCCCTAGCGGAACGCCGCGAGCCGGCGCCCGTCACGAGCCCGGCCGCCACCCGGCAGTGCGCTCGATCACGCTGCCAGTCGCCAGCAGCAGCGCTTCGCTGCCCGGTGGCCCGATCAGCTGGAGGCTCGCAGGCAGGTGCGCGGAGCTTGGCACGGGAAGCGCGAGTGCCGGGAAGCCCGCCAGGTTCACCGGGTTGGTGAACACGGTGTAGTGCAGCCCGCGCGCGTCCGCGAGACGCGGCGGAAAGAACGGCGCCGTGGGCAGCGCGAGCAGCTCGACCGTGCCGAGCGCGCGCGCCAGTGCGTCGCGCCAGTCCGGCTGCCAGGCGCGGGCGGCAGTTACTTCGCCGGCCGTGATCGCCTTGCCCGCCTCCAGCCGTGCGCGGACGTCGGCGCCTAGTAGTGCGCGCCGGGACGGATCGCTCAGCAGCGCGAGGTTCGACTCGACGGCCTCGGTTTCCAGGATCTTGCCGCAGGCTTCCCTGGCTGCCACCCAGTCGGCCAGATCAGTCTCGGTCACCTTGATCCCGGCCCGCCGGAGTGCCGTGTCGACAGCCGCGTCGATGACGGAGTCGACGTTGACGCCGCCCGGCCGGATCCGCCCGACGCGCACTGCGGGCGCGGCATCGACAGTGAACCCCGGCTCGAGCAGTGCCATCCCGGCTGCAACTCCGGCGACGTCCCGCGCCATCGGGCCGACCGTGTCCAGGCTCGGTGCCAGCGGCCACACGCCCTCAAGCGACACCCGGCCGTGCGTTGTCTTCAGCCCGACCACGCCGCAGAACGCTGCCGGTATCCGGATCGACCCGCCGGTGTCCGAGCCGTAGGCGATATCCGCGTCGCCGACGGCCACGACGACAGCGGAGCCGCTGGAGGATCCGCCCGGCACCCGGTCGTGATCGAGCGGGTTGACCGGCGTGGCGAAGTACCCGTTCACGCCAGAGGCGCCGAATGCCAGCTCATGCAGGTTGACCTTGCCAATGAGAGTCGCTCCGGCCGCTCGGGCGCCCGACATGCACGGTGCATCGCGCTGTGCGGGCGCTGCGGCGATGGCGACCGCCTGGCTGCCAGCGGTGGTCGGCACGCCCTCGATGTCAATCAGGTCCTTGACCGCGAGCCGGATTCCGGTCTCCGCATGCGACAGCCGGGTGATAAACGTTCCCATACCGGAAATGTACCCGGCGTCAAAGGGCGAGCCTTATCGATCGTGGCCCAAAGAGTGGCCTCGGCAGCTAAGTCACGCCCGATGGCTCGCGATCCTCGCCGGACCGGCCGTGCTGCGGGCCGGGCGTAACGTGAACCATGGCCGAAAGTGACCAGCGAGCCCTGATCGCGGACGTCCCGTCGATTCCGGTCTCGACTGGCGCCCTCATCTTCGACCGCGCGTCCCGGCTGCTGATACTCAAGCCGACCTACAAGTCCGGCTGGACAATCCCCGGCGGGATCATGGAAGCCGACGGCGAGAGCCCGTGGCAAGCCTGCCGCCGCGAGGTACGGGAGGAATGCGGCCTCGACATCACCAGCGCACGCCTGGCATGCGTGGACTTCCGGCCCCTGCACGCAGGCAGTCCCGGCGGCGTGCGCTTGCTGTTCGACTGCGGCGCGCAGCCCGATTCGGCGCTCGAGACCATCACGCTGCAAGCCGAGGAGATCTCCGAGCACCGCCTAGTGCCGATGCCCGAAGCGCTCGCGCTGCTGCGCAAGCCGATCCGCCGCCGTGTCCGGGCGGTCCGCACGCGCAGCGGGGCTGTGCGCACGCGCGCGGTTGTCTACCTGGAGGACGGCCGTCCGGTTCCGGCGGTCGACGCCCATCCTGCTGCTACCCGAACGCACTGATCACCGGGGCCAGCCAGGCTCAGGTCGTCGGGGCCGGCGAGGTCCGGCAGACCGACAAACACCGTGCGCACGCCGCGCTCAGCCAGCAGCCGGTAGCGGCCGATGTGGTCGGCCGCGATGCCGGCATGGTGGCTGCGCGCGAATGATGCGGCGGTCGCCCTGCCGCGGAGCGCCTCGACGATCGCGGCGGCGTGCTCCCGATCGCGGCCGATGACCGGAACGTCCAGGACAGTTACCGCCACGTCTGCCGGGTCCCGGCCGGCCAGGTCAAGTTCCTGCCGCAGCGCCGGGAGCCTGTCGTCGAGCACTGCGAGGTCGGATGGCAGATTGCAGCCGTCGGCCAGGCGGGCGGCGATCCGCAGCGTGCGTGTGCCGCGGCCGCCGACGATCAGCGGGATCGAGGACACCGGCCGCGGATAGCAGGTGGTCTCCGGCAGGCTGACGCGCTCGCCGCGGTAGGCCTTGGTACCTGGCTGCCACAGGGCGCGCAGTGTCTCGATCTCGGCCTCCAGCAAGTCGAGCCGCGTCCCGGCCGCCGGGAACGGCAGCCCGAAGGCGGCGTGCTCGCGCTCCCACCAGCCTGCCCCGATGCCGCAGAACGCGCGTCCGCCGGTGAGCGCGTCCAGCGTCGCCGCCGTCTTGGCCAGGACGCCGGGCGCGCGGAAAGTGACGGGGCTGACCAGGGTGCCGAGCCGCAGCCTGGAGTCCAGTCCGGCCAGGAAGCCCAGCGTCACCCAGGGCTCGGGGATCGGTTCCCAGGCCCGGCCGACCTGCGGGATCTGAATCAGGTGATCCATCAGCGCGATGCCGCCGAATCCTGCCTCCGCGGCGGCAGCGGCCACAGATCTCAGCCACCCGGCTGGATCATCGTCGTCCCAGCCGAACCTGGAAATCTGAAGGATGAACTCCAGCTGCGCGGGCCGGTCCTCCTGCATCCTGGCCGCGTCGCGGCTGCCTGGCGAGTGCGCAGGCTCCAGCGCGACTGCCGCGGGACTGACGACGGCATCCCAGCCTTCGGCTGCGAGCTGAGAAGTAGCCTCAGGCATCCGGCGCAGCTGCGCATCCAGCACGGCGGCTGGCACCGGCTGCGTCCGGTTGCGATTGCGCTGGCGGCACAGCGCCGGATCGGTGCCGAACAGCACTGCTACGGCTGGCAGCCCGGACCGGCGAGCCAGGTCCAGGTACGAAGCACGCCGACCGGCGTCAAGGCCCAGCGTGTCGACCACGGTCGTTAGTCGCCGCCGTGCCCGCGCTGCGATGATCTGGTCCAGCAGCGCGAAGGCATCGGCCGACGCATCAAGGTCGTGTTCGCCGCTGCCGACGACCGACCGCAGCTGATCGGAGGAGACGATCTCGCGGGCCAGGTACTGCCCAGCTGCCCAGGCCGACTTGCCCGACCCGGACGGCCCGACGAGTACGACGAGAGCCGGATCGGGAATAACGCCTCCGGGCTGGTCCGCGCGCTCAGGACTCACCTCATCAGGGTGACAGAACCCGCCCCGCTCGCGCCGGGTACCAGGCCGGAGCCCAGTGCCCCCCGGGAATTTACGCAGGAGCAAGAACCGAAGCTAGCGGACCTGCAGGATGCCGCGGTCGATGACGACGGTGCCATCTTCCTTGGCGGTCTGGAACAACGCCGTGCCGTCGTCGCCGGCCCAGATCGAGATGACCAGCGACTCGCCCGGCAGAACTGGCCGGGAGAACCGGCCGGACATCGATCGGAACCGGGCCGGGTCTGAGCCGCACAGCTCATGCAGCAGCACCCGCCCGGTGAACCCGTACGTGCACAAGCCGTGCAGGATCGGCCTGCTGAAGCCGCCCCGCGCCGCGAACGCGGGATCGGCGTGCAGCGGGTTGCGGTCGCCGCTCAGCCGGTACAGCAGGGCCTGCTCCGGCCTGGTCTGCTGGGTCACCTTGTGATCGGGCGCCCGGTCGGGCAGCTGCCAGCGCTCACTGCTGCCGCGGTCACCGCCGAAGCCGCCTTCACCGCGGATGAATGTCCCGCTGCGCGTCGTCACCATCGGCTCGCCGGTGGCGGCGTCGACGGCCCTGTTCTCGGTCTGGATCAGGGCGCCAGAACCCTTGTCGTAGATCCCGGTCACCATCGCCGAGGTCCGCAACGTACCCGCTACCGGCAGCGGACTGTGCAGCTCGATCGACTGCTCGGCGTGCACGAGCAGCGCGCGGTCAAAGTCGCCGAGGTTGCCTGACATCCTGGCCTGCGCGAGCAGCACCCCGTAGGTCGGCAGCACCTGCTGCTGGACGCCGGCCGTGTTCTCGGTGGTGAACTCCAGCTCCTGCAGCGGGTCGCCGAGCCCAGCGCCCACCCCGATGGCGTACAGCAGCGCGTCCGTCGACGTCCAGGAGCGTTCCTGCTGTTCACCGGGAACACCAACCAGACTGTGATTCAGCGGCATCATGACCTCCGGGCGCATGGGGCCGGTCCCACCGGATTGACACGGCGGGCCCGTCTGGGTCCAATGGCCTAGTAGAACACGCTTCTAGTATTTCGCTCCAGCACGGATTCAGCGGCGATGCCGTGCTGCCCGAATCGCACGGAGGTCTCGCATGGGTCTGCTCGACGACCGGGTGGCCATCGTCACCGGGGCAAGCCGGGGCATCGGCGCCGAGATCGCCAGGCGCTTCGCCGCAGAAGGCGCTGCGGTCGCGGTGGCAGCCAGGACCGCGGACGCTGGTACCTCGCAATTCTCCGGGACAATTAACGAAACGGCGGATCAGATCCAGGCGGCTGGCGGCACGGCTATTGCCGTGACGGCGAACCTGTCCAGGCCCGAGGACCGGCAGCGGATCGTCGCCGAGACGACTGCGCAGCTCGGGCCGCCCGACATCCTGGTCAACAACGCGGCGGTGACGTACTTCATCCGGGTCGAGGATTTCACCCCGAAGCAGTACGCGCTGATGTTCTCTGTTCAGGTCGAGGCACCGTTCCAGCTCGCCCAACTGGTCCTGCCGGCGATGCGGCAGCGCGGGGAAGGCTGGATCCTGAACATCTCCTCCATCGCGGCGCGGCACCCAGGCATCCCGCCAGGGCCGTTCGCCGGACGCGGCGGGACGGTCTACGGGATGTGCAAGGCCGCCATCGAGCGCTTCTCCACCGGCCTGGCCGCCGAGCTCTATCCCGACAACATCGCGGTCAACGCGCTGTCACCGACCAAGGTCGTGCCCACGCCCGGCACGGTCTTCCACCACCTGACCACCGAAGGCGACCCGAATTCCGAGCCCACCTCGGTCATGGCCGAGGCCGCGCTCATGCTCTGCCACCGCGATCCGCAGACCCTGACCGGCCGCGTCACCTACTCCCAGGAGCTCCTGAACGAGCTCGGCGTCCCTGTCCCGCAGGCCTGATGGGAGGGAACGGCTGGGTACGGGTCGACTGCCACCTGCACACCTCGGTGTCAGGTGACGCAGTTACCTCGCTCGACGAGCTCGCTGAGCGAGTCGAGCAGGAACGGCTCGATGTCGTCTGCATCACCGATCACAACGTGACGGCGGCAGCGGTCGCTGCGGCCGAGCGTGGCATCGGCGCGCGCGTCATCGTCGGCGAGGAGATCCGCACGCGGGATGGCGACGTGATCGGGCTCTTCCTCACCGAGCGAATCCCGTACGTGCTGCCGCTCGCGGAGGTAACGGCGCTGATCAGGGCCCAGGGCGGGCTGATCTACCTGCCGCACCCGTTCGATCCCGGCCGCTCGAGTCTCGGTCCGGTCGCCGGGCAGCTCTGCGCGGACGGGCTCGCGGATGTCATCGAGGTGTTCAACGCCAAGATCTCCGACCAGTCGCTCAACGAGGAGGCTGCGCAGCTTGCCGCCCGGTTCGGGCTGCCCGGCGGGGCGGGCTCGGACGCCCATGATCCGGACGGCATCGGAGCGGCCTACCTGGAGATGCCCGACTTCGACGGACCGCGGGACTTCCTGGCCGCGCTGGCACAGGCCGAGATCACCGGGGAGCACCGCCCGCATGCCATCCGCTACGCCCGTCGCCCGCCAGTGCCGGGATAGCGTCAACCTCGGCTCTAAGGATCAGGTCTGGGCAGATTCACCTACGCGCCAGCCATGCGCCGCGGAGCGGCGACCGGCTCGCGAGTCCGGCGCCGCCTGCGTAGCGCGAGGCTTCGCCGGGTGCCAACCAACGCGATGTACGCAGCCGTGACGATAGACGTGGGCGCGTCGAACTGCGGCCAGGTATGAAAGGCCAGCCGCAGGCCGATTCCGATCACCAGCACGGCCAGAGGCAGACCGCCTGCGGCCAACCACACTTGCCAGTAGGTCTGCGGCTGCCATCGACGGAGATTGCCCCGGACAACGCGAACCGCGATCAGAGCTCGCCGCGCAGCCGTCATGACCGGACTGTATCCATCTAATCTGGCGCGGAGCAATCTTGTAAGCGCGCAACCGTCGCTAGCTTGCTCGGGCTGAAAAACCGAGGCGCAATCACACCTAGCCGCGTGCGTGAGGTCATGCTGGAGGTCGGCCGGATCCGGGGCTAGTGGTGGATGACCAGCGCCAGCACCAGGATGACCACCACCGCGGCGAGGACCAGGCTCATGATGATGGTCCCGGCATTGGTCAGGCCAGCCAGGTGCAGCCGCTCTGCTCGCGCTTCGGCGCGCGCTTCTTGTTCGCGCTCGGCCTTACTCGGCTTCGGCGGCGGTCCAGGCGGCCGTGGCACGCGCAGCCCACCGGGCGGTCGTCTGCGAAACGGCCGCCGCCTCGGCCCGCCCATCGACCAGTTCCATGACAAGTTATCTGGGCTGTTCGGGTTATTCGGGTCATCCATCGGCACCTCGCGGGGAACGCCTGCTCAGCCCGCCAGTATGACTGCCAGTCGCCGGTGCTTCGTTCGGGCTCCAGATGCCCGACCTCGACGGCCCGCGCGCCCGCCCGTTAACCGGCATCGAGGTGAGCTACCTTCCCATACCAGTCATCATCCCGCGGACGAAGAAACGCTGTCCCAGTATGTACAGCACCGCCAGCGGCAGCAGCGAGAGGAACGCCGCCGCCATTATAAGCGGCTCATTGGTGATATACCTGCCCTGGTACAGCGCGATGCCAGCCATCAAGGTGCGAGAATTATTATTCTGCAGGAAAACTAGCGCGATCAGTAGCTCATTCCAGACGAATATTGCATTGACAATTACGAGAGTGAAGGTACTCGCACCTGATATTGGCATGATAACGCGGAGCATGACACGGGAGGGTCGCGCACCGTCGATATAAGCCGCCTCCACCAACTCGTGCGGTATCTGGCGGAAGAAGTTGACGAAGAAGAAGATGGAGAACGGAACCAGCAGCCCGCAGTAGAAAATTATTACCGACGGCAACTGGTTGATCAGGTGTAGTTGCACCATCAGCGTGTACATCGGCGTCAGCAGCGCGACCGGCGGTATCGCCATCAAGGCAATGTTCGCGCGCAGGAACGTCTCCCGGGCCCGCACCCTTCCGAAGACTATGGCAAACGCCGCCATAATGGAGATGACGGTGGCGATGGTTACGGACGCCACGGTCGCGATCAAGCTGTTCCGTGTCCAGTCCAAGAATGGCCACTGCGAGAATACCGCACCGAAGTTAGCCAGCGTGGGGTGATGGGGAAGCCCGGTCGGGTTGAGTGCATAACTAGCAGGCGTTTTCAGCGCGGTGATAATAATGAACCAGATCGGGTACAGGGACACGATCGCCAGGAGTATGAGCAGCGCTTGGCGTGACGTGCTTCGCAGTATCTTCACGACTGCTCCTCTCTGGCGGACCGAGTTCGCACCCAGAGGTAGAGGACAATGAAGACACTGGACATTGCAAGGAGAAAGACTGCCGCTGCCGAAGCTATGCCGATTGCACCATCCTCGAAGCCGTATTGATAGATGTAGAATTCGATAACGCTCGATGAGTATGCAGGCCCAGCCCCGGTCAGTATATAGACGTAAGTGAACACCGAGGAAAGGGCAGTAATTGCCTCGATAATAACGAAGAACTGTATGATGCGACGGATATGCGGGATCATGATCTTCCGCTGGACCGTCCACCAATGTGCCCCGTCAATCTGTGCTGCCTCGACGAGTTCAGCAGGTACCGCCAGCAGTGCCGCCGTGAAGACGACCACGCCGAAGCCGAGTTGCTGCCAGACGATCACGCCGCCAACGCTGAAGATCACCCACTTCGGGGAGCCGAGCCAGTCGTGCACGAGGAAGTTGAGGTGAGCATCCTGGGCGAGGGTGTTGAAGACACCGCCGCCCTGCAAGATGTAGGAGAAGGCGAGCCCGATGGCCACGGCCGGCAGCACATAAGGGAAGAAGATCAGCACGCGGTAGAGTCGCCATCCCCGAACGCCGCTGTTGATGACGAGCGCCACGGCGAGCGCCAGCGCGGTTACCACCGGGACAATGGCCAGCAACTTGAGGTTGTCGAAAAGCGACTGGGTAAAGACCGGATCGGTGAAAAGGGCGCTGTAGTTGCTCAATCCCACGTACGTCAGGCTGCCGAGGCTCCCGCTGTAGAGGCTGTAGCGGACGACCTCAACAAACGAGAAGCCGAAGACCAGGCAGAGCGCGGCGATTGCCGGGGCCGCGTAGCCGATCGGCCAGAGCGTGCGTCGGCGCCGCGGGGCAAGGCGGCCTTGCGGCAAGGCACGGCGCGCGGCAGAGCGTCTGGCGCGCGTGATCGTCAAGGATTCACCCCCGGGCAGGAGAGGTTGAGCGGGCGTTGCCGGCCACCAGCACTGGACGTGACCTCCGACCGATCACACACGTAAGCCGCTGGCCAGGCAACCCCCGAACGGAAAGTGACTGCCTGGCCAGCGGTGGCCTTGTGGTGCCTATGAGCATGCTCTAGGGATTCGGGCTGTCGCTGCGCCTAGCCACTCAGCGTGGCTGCCCAGGACTTGTACTGGTCGAACTGTGTCAGCTGCTGAGCATGCCATTCTCTGATCTGGGTCATCCAAAGGGCGGCAGCCTTGGCCGGCGATCCCGAGCCCGAGATCACTAGCTCACCCGCTGGAAGATCGGCGTCCGAGTCAATCTGCGGCGGGATGTAGTTCTCTAGCCAGATCGACTTGCCTGTCGTGTCGAGCTGGTAGAGCTCCCTCGCCAGCGGGCTGGTGATATCCGAGATGGGGAACCGGTTGTCGGCCGGGAAGGCACCGGTCTCCTTGTTCAGCGCGATCATGTTGCTGGGCTGGTGCAACCACGCCAGGAACGTCGCATCCGCCTTCTTGTTCGCGGACCACGACGTGATGAACTCGTCAGAGGACTGCGTCACGTCATACGTGCTCGCGAGCGTGCCGGTGCCCCAGATCGGCGGCCGTGCGACGCCGATATTGGCTGCCCCGAGCGTCTTCGCCCACGCAAGCACGTTGCCGTCGGTCGTGAAGGACATCGCTGCCTTCTTCTGCGGGAACAGCTGCCAGCCCTCGTCCAGGGTGATTGAGGCCACGTTGCTGTTCACATAGCCGTCCTTGATGAGCCCCTGGACCATGGCATACATCGCGGTCAGCTTCTGGACAAGTCCTGCCTGAGCGGATCCGACGTTCGCGACTCCCTCGGTGAGCTGCGACAGAGAGCTGAGCTCCTGCTTGAGGTAGATCGCGAACATCCATGCGCCGAAGTAGCCGTCCTGGTTTCCCATCCCGAACGGCGTGATGCCATGTGCCTTGAGGGCCTTGCAGTCCGCGAGGAACTGTGCCCAGGTGGCCGGAGCCACGTCAGGATTAAGGCCAGCCTGACGGAATAGCTGCTTGTTCCACACCAGGGGAACCCCGATGAGATACAGCGGCATCGCCATAATCTGGCCCTTGTAGGTATTCTCGTTGGTGTTGACCCAGTGCGCTGTTTCACTTTTTGGCACATACGACGAGATCGGAGCGACATCATTTTCGAAAGCCGGAGTCAAGGTGGGCATAGTGGCCCACTGCGTGTCGATATCGGGCCCGGTATGACTCTGGCTAGCGAGCTTGAAGCTGGATATGATGGTCGTGTTCGATTGTGGCACCAGGCTTATGCTGACCTGGGGATGCAGCTTCTCATACATCGCGATGCGCTGCTGCATCCATTTCGTGATTCCTGGGATGTCGCTTTCTCCCCAGAACCAATACGCAATCTTGCCGCTGTATGCGCTGCCTGACCCGCTAGCCGAACCTGGCGAGGCGGCCGACGAGCACGCGGCCAGTGAGCCGGTAAGGGCCAGTGCGCAAAGTCCGGCACTGATCCTGGCTGACCTGCGGCGCGAGGGTATCCGTGACGCGGGGCGCGTCAGCGCTTCCATTCCGCGGTTATGCGGCCGCATACGTTCCTCCTTCTGCTTGCCAAGCAACCGCCACGTCCCGGAGGCCCGACAACTCGGGGGCAGGTGAGGCTGAACCAGCCCCCTGCGTTACGTCCCAATCGACGAGAGGCGCTTGGTCGCCGATGATCCATCTGAGTCGATCTGCCCCGTATGGCATTCCGTCATACGGATTTGCCTTCCGAAACTTTCGTCCAGTATTCTCCGCCGTCGCGCGGGGAGTCAAGGGGCGCGCTGGTGCGGCACGCACCAGCACTTGTCACGGCCTCAGCAGCGCCTTGACTGGCTGCGGCCCGCCGTTCATCAGCGTCGTGAAGACCTCGGCGCCAGCGGTCAGGGGGTAACCGGTGGCCCAGCTCAGGTCCCAGCCATTGACCAGTTCCGCGGCTCGGTCAAAGTCGTCGTCATCGTAGGCGAAGGAGCCGAGTATGCGTTTCTCGTCGCGGACCAACGCAGTGCCGTCGAAACCAGGTGTCGCATCGGCCAGGCCAAGCCAGACGGTGACGCCGCCTGGTCGCTGCGAGTGCACCGACTGAAGGTGCGTGGCCGCAGAGCCGACAGCGTCGAAGATGACGTCGTACTCCCCTTCGAGTGCCGTGCTGGCAGCCCTGGCCCCGAGACGAGTTGCCTCTTCTCGCCTGGACTGCGAGAGATCGGTCACCGCCACGCTAGCGGCGCCGCCGTTCAGCGCCGTGAGCAGGCAGAGCAGTCCGATCGCGCCGCAGCCCAGCACTGCCACTCGCATCCCGGCAGAACCGCCAGCCAGGCGCCAGGCGTGGACCGCGTTAGCCGCTGGCTCAATCAGCGCCGCCACATCCCACGACAAGCCATCCGGCAGTGGCCGGAGCGCGGACAAGGGCACCGCCACCCGCTCAGCAAAACCGCCGGACCTGTGGACGCCGACCAGAGCGCGGCGGCGGCACAGCTGACGCAGATCCCGCAGGCAGAGGTCACAGCTGCCGCACGACAGCACCGGGTTGATCACGACTGACTCGCCGTCGTCGCTGACTCCGCTGAATTCATGGCCCATGATCAGCGGCGGCACCCGGAAACCGGGATGCCGCACGCCGTGCAGCTCACTCCCGCAGATACCAGCCGACCGCACGTGCACCAGGGTCTCGCCACGCGCCACCTCCGGTTCGGGCATATCACGCAGCTCAACAGTGGCCGGTGCGGTGAACACCAGCGCCTTCACGACGACAGCCCAGCTTTGTCCGCCACTTCTAGCTCCGCATGACCTCGTGCTCAGCCTCGGTAAGTATTGGGCGACAGAGCTACCCAGACGTCGCAGGCGTCGTTCATCCGGCTGCCTTGCCGGTCAGCCTCAACTTCGGCAACCACCGACCCGTCGCCCGTGTCTAGGTCCCCTGGCGCAGCTGGGCTCGCCCGGAACTCCAGCGGCGCGGCGATCATTTCTGCTAGCGCCCATCCTGGTGATCCGGCAGTACTGCCACGCAATCGATCTCGACCCGCATCCCGGGTATTGCTAGCGCCGCGCCCACCGTTGTCCGGGCCGGCAGCGGCACGGGAAAGCACCCGGAGTACACCTCGTCCATCTCCCGAAAATCTGCCATGTCAGCCAGGAAGACTCCGCAGCGCACCACATCGGACAGACTCGCACCCGCCTCGGCCAGGACTGCAGCGACGTTGTCCAGCACCACGCGCGTTTGCTCGCCAGCAGTCAAGCCGACGACCGCACCGTCACGCAGCGGGCCCTGACCCGAGACATAGACAAAGCGGCCCTCAGCCACAATCCCCGGCGAGTAGCCGCCAGACGGCCGGCTGCCACCCACTGCACGCTTGGCCATCCGTCGACACCATTCTGAGTGTTGATTCCGGAATATGATTCCGTATGATGGAAGAGTGAAAAGTCTGTCAGAGATAGCCCTCTGATGTCAACGCACATCCCGCTGCCCCGCCGGGGTCTGCGTCATTGACAGCATCTGCGACTGGCGGCTAGGAAAAGTACCTCACAGGAGCGGTCTAGTGGCGCGGTGGTCAGCATGAACGCGACAGTTCCGGCGCGGATGCAACTGGCACTGGCTGCGCTGCGCGCGAGGCCGCTGTCGCTGACCGACAAGGGGCTTGGCTGCTTGGCGGCAGCCGGCCCGGTGAGCACGAGCACGCTGGCTGACATGCGGCCGTCCATGTTCGGACCTGACTTCGTCTTCCCCTTGATGGTCCTTCGAGAGGATGCGCTGCAGGCCAATATTTCCGCTATGGCGGCCTGGTGCGCAGCGTCTGGGGTGCGCTTCGCGCCGCACGGCAAGACGACCATGTCGCCACAGATCATCGCCCGCCAGCTCGCGGCGGGGGCCTGGGCGGTGACCGCTGCGACCATCGCGCAGGTGCAGGTGTACCGGGCGTTTGGCGTGCAGCGCGTGCTGCTCGCCAATGAGCTCACCGATCGGTGCGGCATCGATTGGCTTGCTGCTGAACTCGCAGCTGATCCGGAGTTCGACTGCTACGTCTACGTCGACAGCATCGCTGGCGCCGAGCTCCTCGACGAGGCGCTGCTGGCAGGCTGGCAAAAGCTATCAGTTCAGCCCGTCCGGCGCCTGCCTGTGCTCATAGAACTCGGCTACGTGGGCGGCCGCGCCGGATGCCGCACGGTCGCGCAGGCGGTGGAAGTAGCCAAGGCTGCGGCAGACATGAGCACGCTGCGCGTCGCTGGCGCCGCTGGTTTCGAGGGCAACATCGGGCATGACGACAAGCCGGCAACCCTCGCCGCGGTTACCCGATTCTGCCGCGACCTGAGGAGCCTGAGCGGGAAGCTACCCCCGCCGGATCCGTGGGCTGGCCCGCTGATTCTCAGCGCAGGTGGCAGCGCGTTCTTCGACATTGTCGTGCGCGAGCTGACGGTCGGCGCTGGAACTCAAGCTGGTCAGCCTGAACCCGCGGTGGTCCTGAGGAGCGGCGCCTACGTCACGCACGATCACGGCATTTATGCCCGCATCGCGCCCGGTCCAGGGTCGTCAGGGTCTCATGACCGGAACGGCCCGCTCCTGACACCCGCAGTTGAGTTGTGGGCGGCCGTCCTCTCGCGGCCAGAGCCAGAATTGGCGATCGTGTGCGCAGGACGGCGCGACGTCTCCTTCGATCAGGACATGCCTGTGCCGATCCGGATCCGGCGCACTGGCGGCGAGATCTCGGAAGCGGTCGGAATGCGAGTAACCGCTCTGGATGACCAGCATGCTTACCTGCGCGTTCCGCCCGATGCACCCCTCGGTCCCGGCGACCTTGTCTGCTTCGGAATCTCTCACCCCTGCACGGCGCTCGACAAATGGCGGGTGATACCTGCCGTCGACGCCGAGTACCGCGTCATCGATGCTATCCACACGTTCTTTTGAGATGAGACCACTCAGAGCGGGGACGTATCACATCACGGCAAGCTGGCCGCCGTCTATCACCAGTCCGGTGCCGTGAATGAACGAGGCATCGTCGGATGCCAGGAACGCGTAGGCGGCCGCCACCTCCTCGGGCAAGCCGACCAAGTTCCACGGCCATGGTCTTGGTGAGCAGAAGCACCCCGCCCTTTGACGCGTTGTAGTGAGCGTAATCCTCTTCACCAGCAACGCCGTTCGTCGAGGACATGTTGATGATCACCCCGCCCTGGCCCCGCCGGACCATCGAATGCGCAACAGCCTGGGCGACAAGAAACATGCCGCGCAGGTTGACTGCGACAATGCGGTCCCAGTCCGCCAGCCTGATTGACAGGAATGAGTCACGTCGCGCGATTCCCGCATTATTGGCCAGCACGTCGATTCCGCGGAGGGCTGCTTCGGCGGCCTCGGTTAGCTGGTGCGCGCTCGCCGGCTCGCTGACATCGCACGCAAGGCCACCGACGCCTCCATCCGAGCTCAGGCTAGTGATCGCCTGCTGCACCTCGGCAGCGTCCAGACCGCCGATGAAGACCCTGGAGCCTTCTTCCAGAAACCGCCGCGCCGCAGCCAATCCAATCCCGCTGCTACCGCCGCTAACCAGGACCCGCTTGCCAGCCAATCCGCGCAGCCCGCTGCCTCCTTCCGCCGGTCGCCAAGGTAGCGGCAGCCGTAACCCTGGTCTACTATTCCGTATGGTGGAACGAGGAGGGGACTTGGCGAAGGCAGATGCATCGCCCGTGGCCAGCGTGGACCGTGCCCTGCGCATCCTGGAGGTACTCGGCAGGGCCGCCCGCGGGCTGTCCCTGGACGATGTGGCGGCACAGCTGGACATACCGAAGAGCTCGCTGCACCGGATCCTGGCTGCACTCAAGCACCGCAGGTTTGTCTCCCAGCCCGAGGTTGGCGGGCCGTACTTTCTCGGGAGTGAGATGCTCGCGACCTCGTTCCGGTTTCACGACACGCTCGACCTCCGGGCCATGATTCACCCTCTCCTGGCCCGAGTCGGCGCGGAACTCAACGAGACAATCCACATGGCGGTCCTCGACCGGGCTGAGGTCATTTACCAGGACAAGATCGAGGCTCCGCACTCGATCAAGCTCTCCTCGGTCATCGGCGGCCGCAACCCGGCGCACGCGACCGGTGTCGGCAAGGCCCTGCTCGCCTGGACCTACCCAACAGATGAGGCCATCACCACCTGGGCCGCGCGATGGGCGCCATTGCCTGCGCCGACCCATCGGACGATCACAAATCCGGCCAAGCTCGCCGAGCAACTTACCCAGGTGCGAGAGCGCGGGTATGCTCTCGACGTCGAGGAGAACGAGACCGGGGTGCGCTGTGCCGCCGTGCCGATCTTCCTCGGCCGGACGGTGCCGGCAGCCGCGGTCAGCGTCACCCTCCTCAGCACCAGAGCTGAGCCACGCAGGCTTACGGAACTGGGAGAGCACCTGCGTGGCGCTGCAGCAGAGTTCTCCGCGGCCGCAGCGACCTAGGCGGCAGAGCAACCACCCGCAAGGCCGGTACCCGGCGCGCGGCGCGTTGATGATGAGCGCGCAATCTTGCGGTGCCGCAGAACGCTAACCGGAGCCTTTACTGCCCGTCAGCGGCTAAGGTAAAGATCTTTTAGGCGTGTCGGAGTGCGGTCGCCAGGTCTGCTCTCATTACTGTGCTGCAATGACCGACTCGACCCCGCTGCGCCAGCCAGGCACAGAGACGCCGCCACGCCGGGTCGGCACGCGCGGTGATTACCTGCCATCGGCGCAAGTCCTTGACGAGCTTGCGCGCCTAGGGCCTGACCTGAGCATGCTCGCCGAGGAACTGCGGACCTGCCTGAGCGAGCCGGGCGACGAGCTGAGGCATTGACCGGCTCCGCAACGTGGTGACAACCTTCTGGGCAGCGTTATCCGTCTGCACTGGCGAGAGCTGAGCCCACCCGGCGCAGCCTCCTGGCGGCGGAGGGGAGGCGGCATGCGCCCAGCCGACGACGCTGACTTCAGCGTCTTCGTCGCAGCCTCTGCTCGCCGCCTGCTGCGCAGCGCCTACCTGATCACCGGCGACCTGAACGAGGCCGAGGACTTGCTGCAGTCGGCGCTGGAGCGGGCTTACCGGCGCTGGCCGTCGATTAGGCACAAGGACGTGCCGGAAGCCTACGTCCGCAAGATCATCGTCACCGCCGCGGTCGATGCGGGACGCCGCCGGAAGTTCGCCAGTGCACCGCTCGATGAGGAACTGCTCCCTGGACTGCCGGACGCGGCAGTCGAGAGCCTGCCCAGCCGAGCTGCGCTGCTGAGCTGCATCCGCGAACTGCCGCCCGGGCAGCGTGCCGTGCTCGTGCTGCGGTACTTCGACGACCTGACCGAAGCCGAAACGGCGCGGGTACTCGGCTGCTCGGTCGGCACGGTCAAGTCGCAGCACGCCAGGGCGATGGCCCGGCTGCGTCAGCTCGTGCCGCGCCAGCCTGACGGGAGCATGACGTGAGCACCGGAATCGATAAGGAGCTGAGGGCTGCGCTCGAAATGGCCAGCGACTTCGTGCAGCCGCCCGCCGGGCTCGCTGAGCGGGCCCGCACGGCGACACGCACGCGCCGCAGAAGGGTGGCGGTCGCCATCTGCGCTGCAAGCGCTGTCGTCCTCGCCGCGGCTGGGAGCAGTTACCTGCTCGCTACGCATCGCCAGTCCTCCCCCGCGGCCAGTCATGAGCGGCCCAGGCATCTGCTGACTATGCCGGCCTACTATCAGGTGCAGCAACTCGGCGCCGCCGGTCCATTTCTGTACGTGCTCGCGGTCAAGGCCGGCGAGCCTGGCAGCGCACTGAGCGCCTACGACCGGGCTAGTGGCCGGCTGATCCACCGGGTTTCGATCCCAGCGGCGCCGTCCGCGTTTGCCCTGGGGCCTGGCGGCCTGGTCTGGCTGAGCTTCTATCCGGATCAGAACGGCGGTCCCGCCGGGACCTGGCTGCTCAGCCCGGACCTGCGGCAAAGGTCGTCGGACCCGAACGTGGCTGAATCCCCGATCGTGCCGGTAAGCCAGACAACGGCATTTGCAGTCAGCCAAGGCGGCCTCATTACCGTGCGCATGCCGGCACCAGGTCAGCCAGGCCGTGCCAGTCAGCACCTGGTCCCAGGGACAAGTATCGGCAACACCGCTCCGGGCGCGTGGGCCGGATTGCTAGACGGCCGGGTAGTAGCTCAGGTTACAAATGGCTACGGATTCCACAGCCACCTGGTGATCGCGGGGCAGCCCGGCCGCACGTTCGGCGGCGCCCAGCGGCATCAGGCCGGCGCGGTGGCCAGCACTGGCGACTCGCTCTGGGTTCAGCTGTTCGCGGTGAAGGACGGTAATGCGGCGCAGTCTGGCCCGCTCGTACGGCTCGACACTCAGCTACGGGCAACGACGCCAGCGGCGATCGAGCGCAGCAGCGTGCTTGCGAGGACCGAGAACGTCTGGTCAAGCGGCGACACCGTGTGGGTCGCTACAGCCGCCCCCGGTCACGCTCTTGTCTGCTTCGCGGATGGCAGTCCGATTGGACCGGTCATGACGCTGCCGGTCAGCGGTCAGGTGGTAGCGCTCGCAGCAACGCCCGGCACCGTGTACGTGACCTCGACGCCGCGGTCCAGCTACGGCAACTTCGCCATCACGAGCTACCCGGTGCCCGCTGCCTGCCGCTGAGCTAGACAACCCGGCCGTCTGCGCGGGCTAGAGTCCGATGCGCGCGGCCAGGTGCTCGCGGTGGTAGCTGGCGTCGCCGAGGAACAGTTCACTGGCCTTCGCCCGCTTGAAGTACAGGTGCGCGTCGTGCTCCCAGGTGAACCCGATGCCGCCGTGGATCTGGATGTTCTCGGCAGCGACGTGGAAGTACACATCGGACGCGTAGGCCTTCACCAGCGAGGCGACGACCGGGACCTCGGCCGAGTTCTCGGCCACCGCTGCGGCCGCGTACTGAACCGCCGACCGCAGCGACTCCACTTCGAGCAGCAGGTCGGCGCAGCGGTGCTTGATCGCCTGGAAGCTGCCGATCGGCCGGCCGAACTGATGCCGCACCTTGGCGTACTCGACGGCCATGTCCAGCGCGCGCTGCGCTCCGCCGAGCTGCTCGGCGGCCTGCGCGATCGCGGCGACATCCAGGGTGTGGCTGAGCACCGCGGTGCCGTCGCCCGGCGAGCCGATCAGCGTCGCGGGCACTGCGGCGAAGTCGAGCCGCGCTAGCTTCCTGGTCTGGTCCAGCGTCGGCAGCGCGGTCCTGGTGAGGCCAGCGGCGTCAGCCGGGACAGCGAACAGGCCGAGCCCGTCGCCGGTGCGGGCCACCACCAGGATCAGCCCGGCAGTGTGGCCGTCGAGCACGAAGCTCTTGCGCCCGTCTAGGCGCCAGCCATCGCCATCGCTTGTTGCCGCCAGCCGGACCGCGTCCGGGTCCCAGGATCCGTCTTCCTCAGTGAAGGCGAGCGTCGCAATCAGCTCGCCGGAGGCGATGCCAGGCAGGTGGGCCTTCCGCGCGTCCTCATCAGGGCTGGCCAGCAGCGCGGTCGCGGCGAGTACGGCGCTCGCAAGGTAGGGCCCGCCGTATAGTGCGGCGCCCAGCTCTTCGAGCACGATCGCCTGCTCCGCAAAGCTGAAGCCAGAACCGCCGTATTCCTCAGGGATCGCGATGCCCTGCAGGCCAAGCTGCTCTCCGGCCTGGCGCCACACTCCGGCATCCAGGCCGTCGGTGGTCTCCATCAGCTCGCGGACCGCGCTGATCGGCGCCCGGTCGGCCAGGAACCGGCGAACCGAGGCACGCAGCTCTTCTTGCTCTGCACTGACTCCGAGGATCATCTACCCGGCTCCGTTCCTGTCTTATCCAGATACTCACTATCACCGTTGGAATCGGTGACGACCAGTACGTCCAGGGCCTCGACCTGGTCGCCGCACACCCACAGCGGATTGACCTCGAGCGCACGCAGCCCGCGGACCGAGCACGCCAGCTCCCCGATGCGGGCAATGACGCTCGCCACCACATCGAGGTCCGCGGCTCCGCCGCCGCGCGCGCCCTGCAGCACCGGCAGCGCGCGAAGCTCGCCCAGCATCTGCCGCACCTGCGCGGCATCTGCCGGAAGGACGCGCAGGCTAGCGTCACGCAGCAACTCCACCCAGATGCCGCCGAGCCCGACGGCAAGCACCGGCCCGAAGCCGGGATCCACGGTCACGCCGGCCAGCACCTCGACGCCTGACGAGCGCATTGACGTGACAAGTACCTCGTTCCCGGCCTGATGCTCTTTCCCAGCCGCGACGACCTGCTCGTAGCCGGCCCGGACAGCTGCATCCCCGGACAGGTTGAGCAGGACGCCACCGATATCCGACTTGTGGCTGACCTGAGCTGAGCTGATCTTGAGTGCGACCGGGGTGCCGAGCGCGCGGGCGGCCTCCGCCGCCTCGTCGGCTGAGCGGGCTAGCCGGCCCGGCACGACCGGGATGCCGGCCGACGTCAGCAGGTCGCGAGCGGCCGACTCGGTCCACGCGGTGGCAGTGCCGGCCGGGGCGGGCGGGCGGCCCGGCAGGAGCCGGACCTGGCCGCGGCCATCCTGCCAGCGCAGCGCGTTGGCGATCGCCTGCACGGCGAGCTCGATGCCGCCGAGCAGCTGGATGTCGTGCTTGCCCAGCAGGTCCCTGGCGTAGCCGGTGAGGTCGACGCAGGTCGAGGCGATCGGGATGACCGGAATCGGCGCCGACGCCATCCGCGCCGCGATCCAGTCCACGCGCGCCACGAGCAGGCCGGCGGCAGCCTCGTCCGGCGGCCGGGCGTCGGGGAGCGTGATGCCGGTGAACAGCACAAAGTCCAGCCCGGGGTCCTCGACCGCCACGTCGAGCGCCTCGTCGATCGCGGTCAGCGTCGTCGTCCGGGCGTTCGCGAGAACATAGCCGGTCACGTCGAGCGGATTGCGGGCGGTGGCGAACGACGGCAGCTGGGCTGCGATGGCCCGGGTCGTCTCGGCTGCGAACGGCGGGATCTCGATGGCGTGCGCGCAGGCCCGGTCGGCGATGATGTCGCACGCCCCGCCGGACGCGGTCAGCACGCCCATCCGGCGGCCAGCCGGGTGCCGGTCGTACCCGAGCAGCGCCGCGGTAGTCAGCAGCTCCTCGACGCTGCTGACCCGGATGATGTTGAGCTGCCGGAGGGCGGCATCGACCACGGCGTCGTCGCCGGCCACCGCACCGGTATGCGCGAGCGCCGCCTGCTGGCCGGCCTGGCTGGCTCCGGCCTTCAGCGCCACGATCGGCTTGCCGGCCGCGTCGGCGCGCTGCGCCGCGGCACTGAAGGCAGCCGGGTCGCCGATCTCCTCCAGGAACATGCAGATGACGCTGGTCTGCTCGTCGGCTACCAGGTAGTCCAGCATGTCGGCGGTCGTGATCATTGCCTCGTTGCCGAGGCTGGCGACCGTGCTCACCCCGATCGCGTGCGCCCGCGCGAACGCGAGCAGCACGCTGGCCAGCGCGCCGCTCTGCAGCGCGATCCCGACCGGGCCGGCCGTGAGCGGCAGCGGCACAGTCAGCGCGTACGGCGCTGCCCTGGCGCCAGTGTTGAGGAAGCCCAGGCAGTTGGGTCCGAGAAGCAGGATCCCGTGGCTGGCAGCGGCCGCGATGAGGCCGTCCTCGAGTTCCACGCCGTCGGCGCCGGCCTCGCGGTAGCCCGAGGCAAGGACGACGGCGTTCCGCACTCCGGCTGCGCCGGCGTCTTCGATCACGGTCGAGACTGCCTCGGTCGGCGCCAGGATGAACGCCAGGTCGGCCGGCTCCGCGAGGTCGCGCAGGGTCCGGACGGCAGGCCGGCCGAAGATCTTGTCGTGCCTCGGGTGCACCGGAAGCAGCGGGCCGGTGTAGCCGACGGCGCTGCCTGCAGCGACGATGAACCGAGCCCAGCCGGAGGTCTCGGACGCGCCGACCAGCGCGATGCTGCGCGGCGCGAAGAAGTCGCGCAGCCGCTCAGGCGTGATCAGCTCACGCGCTGCTGTCCTCGCGTCGCCGCTCGCGGTCGCCGTCACGCCTTCACCCGCGGCTCCTTGGGCAGCCCCAGCGCCCGCTCGGAGATGATGTTGCGCTGGATCTCATTCGTGCCGGAGTAGATCGAGCCAGCGCGGCTGGCGAGGAACACGTTCTGCCAGGCTGTGGTGGTGTAGCCAGCGCCGTCGGGCCGGATCAGGCCGTCGGTGCCCTCGATGTCCATCGCGATCTCGCCGAGCTTCTTGTGGTACTCGCTCCAGAACACCTTGTTGATGGAGGCCTCCGGGCCCGGCTGGCGGCCCTGGGCCAGCCCGGCGAGCGCCCGCAGGCCGGAGAAGCGCATCAGCTCCACGTGCGTGTATGCCCAGGCCAGCTGCTGGCGGGTGAGCGGGTCGGTGTCCTTGCCGCGCTTGCGCGCCGTCTCGACAAGCTCCCAGAACTCGCGCTGATACGCGAGGTGCAGGATCGACGCGCTACCGCCGCGCTCGTATCCGAGCGTGGTCATCGCGACCCGCCAGCCGTTGTCCAGGCCGCCGATCACGTTGAACAGCGGCGCCCGGACGCCGTCCAGGAAGTCCTCACAGAACTCGGCGGCGCCGGACATCTGCCGGACGGGCTGATAACTGACCGCGGGGTCCGTGAAGTCAATCAGCACGAACGAGATGCCCGCGTGCTTCTCGGCCGCCGGGTCGGTGCGGCACAGGACGAACATCTTGTTGGCCCTGGCGGCGCCGGAGGTCCACAGCTTCTGCCCGGTGATCACGACCTCGTCGCCGTCGATCTCGCCCTTCGTCTGCAGCCCGGCCAGGTCCGACCCGGTGCCCGGCTCAGAGAAGCCCTGGCAGTAGACGTCCTCGCCGGAGATGATGCGCGGCAGGAAGTGCGCCTGCTGCTCCCGCGTGCCGTGCACGATGATCGACGGGCCGACGAGGCTCTCGCCCATCCCGCGCACGACCCGCGGCACGCCTGCCCGGTACAGCTCTTCGTTGAAGACCGCGACGCGGACTGCATCGAGTCCCTTGCCGCCGAATTGCTCCGGCCACTGCGGGCAGATGAACCTGGCCTCGGCCAGCTCCTGCTCCCACTGCTCGTAGGCAGGGTGCTGGGTCGCCTGGGCCCGGCGCTCGCTGCCGTAGCCACCGGTGGTGACGACGTTGTTCCAGTCGGTTAGCTCGGCCAGTCCTGCCGGCGTGTGCCCGCCGATCCAGTCCCTGGTTTCGGCGCGGAACTGGGCAATCTCCGGGCCAAGGTCAAGTTCCACAGCGACCTCCGGGCAAGGGCGCGCCCAGCAGGCGGACGCGCGGGTGACAGTATCGGCGAACGGACCAATCTTAGAATCCCGTTCTAGGCCGATGCAATGCTGCCCTTGTGCGGCGGAGAGCGACGCGAGAGCGTGGCATCGTTGCCGCGTGTCATCGGCTACTTCCTCACTAGCTTGCAGGAGCTGGCAGGAGCGACCCCGTGGCAGGTCGGTTCCGGCGGTCGCGGTCCGGCAGCCCTGTGGCCCGCAGGTGCGCGAGCATCGGCTGCAGTCGTGCCCGTCCCCGGGCTGCGCGGCTCTTCACAGTTCCCTCCGAGACGCCGAGAACCTGGGCGGCGTCGGGGACTGGGTAGCCGAGCATGTCCACGAGGACAAGGGCGGCATGCTGCTCGGGGACGAGTTGCTGCAGCGCCGCCCGCACGTCGATTGCGGTGTCGGTGCTAGCTGATGGATCCGTGACCGACTGGCGGCCGGCGGCCAGTGCGTCCAGCGTGTCCTCGTCCTGGCAGGCTGTGGTCGGGTGCGCTACCCGGCGGCGCGTGCGGTCCAGAGCGGCATTAACCACGATCCTGTGCAACCAGGTCGTGACGGCCGAATCGCCGCGGAAGCTATCGGCTCGGCGGAGCGCGGCGATCATCGCATCCTGGAGAGCGTCGGATGCATCCTCCGGATCATGGATTGTACTGACGGCAACGGCCCACAGCCGGTCCCGGTGCCGCCCGAACAGCTCGCCGAAGGCGTCTGGATCGCCCGCCACGTGCCTGCTGAGTAGCTCGGCGTCGGACGGGCTCTCATGGGCTGGAGCATTCGGCTGGCTGGCGCTGCTCGGGCAGCAGCTTGCGCCCGGACTCGCGGTCGCGTAGATCCGTCGCTTCCTCGCCTCGCCCGGCCCAGCGGGAAGCGTCAGTCGAGCGCGATGTGCGGATCGAGCGAGGCTTTGTTCCTGATCACGTCGTGCCTGGTGGACCCGAGTGGACCGGGAGGACCTGGCCAGGCGTGACTCGATTCTGGCCGCCATCGCGTGCCGGAGTACGCGGTCAGCATTCAGGTCAAGATTGTCCGGGTTCGTGTGTCGAGTCATGACGACTCATCGCCTTACTGTCGTCGAATACGTTCTAGCTCGTTGGTTGACTCCGAGCGCAGATGATGCTCACCGGTGCGCCGGGTCAGGCGGCTTGCGGTGCGAACACGAGCTCCGCGACTGGCCAGATTGTCCAGCCCTGCACGGAAAGCGCACCTCCTAGCCGATTCGTGCAATGTCTGCACAAGTACAGTTTGTATAGACCGCTGCGGTCCGCACGGTGCACCGCGAGGACCGTGGGTCCACAGCGATCACAGGTCTCGTTCATTTCCATATCCCTCTTCGAAGGCGGTGCCTGAGACGGCTGCGCGAGGTCGCGAATGCGGCGGCCGCTGCCACCGGAGCCTGAGGCGCTCATGGCTGCCTTCTGGGTTGTCTTGCTTGTAGGACGCTTTCCTTCGAGGACCTCGCTGGGTCTTCGCTGACCAGCCTGCCTGCCGGCGTGCCGCGCCAGCGAGGGGGCAAATGCTCATAGCACTGCTCATTGCCTGGGTACTGCCGCGAGACTGGCGCCTGGACGCCGAAAGCAGCTAAAGCCCTCACGCGTCCGGTTGTGACGCGGCGACCCAGGCGGCGACCTTGGCTCGTGAGGTGAAGCCCAGCTTGATGAGGATGTGCGCCACGTGGTTTTCGGCGGTCCGCTGGGAGATCACCAACTCGGCGGCGATGTCCTTGTTGCTGCGGCCTCCGGCGATCAGGCGGGCCACCTGCAGTTCCCTGGGCGTCAGCGGCGCCCCATCGGATACGGCCGGCTCCGGAGGCTTCTTCGGCAGCTTTGTCGTCGGCTGCTGCAAGGCGTAGGCAAGGACATCGTCCGCGGACAGTCCGAGGCCACGGTGGTAGGCGGCCTGGAACGCCGGCTCGCCCAGGGCTTGCCGGGCCTGGTTCTCGCAGTCCCGGTGGTAGCCCGCCACGTGCTGGCTGCCTTCTAGGGTCGCGCCCATGGATTGCAACAGACCCGTGGCGGCGCCGAGAAGGACCGCGGCGTGCTCGTACTGGTGCCGCGACCCTGCGATCCAGGCCAGCGCCTCCACGCAGTAGATGCTGCCCATCCGGTCGTCGCTACGCAGCCGCAGGCTCTGCTGTTGCAGGCCGGTGGCCCGGTCGAGGTCATCCCGGCGCCAGGCTGCCGCCCCTAGCGCCCACAGCGAGTACGCCGAGTACGCGCCGCGGATGTATTCGCTGCCGGCCTCAGTCAGCGTGGCAAGCTCCCGGCGGCAGGCGACCACGCGTTCTTCGTCACCGGCCAGGCCCGCGGCGCTGGCCAGGCAGATCAGCAGGTGGGCCCGCTGGCGGCCGCGGACGGTAGCCGGCAGGACCGCCAGTCCGTCTTCGGAGTAGGCGATGGCTTGCGGCAGGTCACCGGCGAACAAGCAGAGATGTCCGGCGACCCAGGCGGCGAACGCCCGCGTGGCCGGGTCGTTCAGCTGCCCGGCCAGCCTGGTGCCCTGCTCCAGCAGCGGTTGCACGGCGCCGCGGTCGCCTCCGAGAGCAGCGAGGAAACTGGCGAGCAGCAACCCCTGCGCCCGCCACACGGTGGGCTCGGTGGCCCGTGCCAGAACCTGGCTGAGCCGGTACCGGCCCTCGCTGACATAACCGGCGATCCAGCAGTGGAAGAACCATGCGTGTATCGCGATGCGCAGCCCGGCCTCGGCCTCGCCGGGCTCTGTCTGGCAGAAGTCCAGGGCCGCCTGCATGTTGGCGTGCTCGCGGAACAGCCGGGCCGTCAGGTCCGCTATCTGCGGGCTCAGCCAGTCGATGTCGACCCGCCGGGCCAGCTGCTCATGCCAGTCCCGGTGCCGCCGCCGCAGCGCAGCGCACTCGCCAGACTCCTGCAGGCGTTCCTGCCCGTACTGGCGCAAAGTTTCCGGCAGCCGGTACCGAGCCACGTCCTGGCCGTGGGCCGCGATCAGGATCGACTTGCTGGCCAGCGCGCCCACGAGGTCGAGCACATCCTCGGCGGCCAGCCGGTGATCCGCGCAGATGCCCTCAGCCGCGTCCAGCTCAAACCCGCCGGCGAACACCGCCAGCCGGGCCCACAACAGCCGCTCGGCCTGGCCGCACAGCTCATAGCTCCATTCGATCGAGGCCCGCAATGTCTGCTGGCGGGCGGCTGGTTCCGGCCGCCCTGGGTCAGCAGACCCAGGCGGTTGCCCAGCCGGGCGTCGATCTGCTCTGGGGACAGCACCGGCAGCCGCGCCGCGGCCAGCTCGATGGCCAGCGGCAGCCCTTCCAGCCGACCGCAGATCCCGGCCACCGCCGCCATGTTCGCCTCAGTGAGCGCGAACCCCGGCACCGCCTGCGCAGCCCGCTCCGCGAACAAGCTGACCGCCGGGAAGCGCGCCAGCTCCGCGACCGTCAGCTGCCGCCAGGCCTCCGGCGCGGCCAGCGGCGGCACCGCCAGCACCGTCTCCCCGGCCAAGTTGAGCGATTCCCGGCTGGTGGCCAGCACCCGCAGGCCAGGCGCCGCCCGCAGCAGAAGGTCGGCCAGCTTGGCGGCGGCGTCCACCACGTGCTCGCAGTTGTCCAGCACCAGCAGTAGTTGCCGCCCGGCCAGATAGTCGGCCAGTGCCGCTGCGGGGGCGTACCCGGCCCGGTCCTGCAGGCCCAGCGCCGCCGCGACGGCCTGGGCCACCAGCGCCTGGTCGCGCAGCTGGTCGAGCTGGACCAGCCACACCCCGTCGCGGAATGCCCGCCGCAGTTCGGCGGCGGCCCGCAGCGCCAGCCGGGTCTTGCCGACCCCGCCGATTCCGGCCAGCGTCACCAGCCGGGACTCCGCCAGCAGCCGCTTGACCTCGGCGAGTTCACCGCGGCGGCCGACGAAGCTGGTCAGCTCCGCCGGCAGATTCCCCGCCACGCGCCGCACCGGTGCCATAACAGACCAGACGTTACGCGGCCGGCGCGGCGTCAGGTTCGAGGCGGTGGCCCGTGCGACCGACCTCAGCCGTCCATCCCGAATTGCCCGATTCCGGCACCGTCAATGCAGCGGCAATGAGCAGTGCTATGAGTATTTGCCCCCTCGCTGACGCGGCCCCTGGCAGGCAGGCTGACCGAACCGGAGACCAAGCGAGGTCTGCGGAGAGAAAAAGCCATGCGAGGAACACAACCAAGGAGGCAGCCATGAGCGCCACCGAAGCACATAGCCCGAGCCGCGGCGCGGCGGTCGGCACAGTTGACATGAAGCTTGAGGTCCAGATCATCCCGGTGTCCGACGTCGACCGAAGCAAGGAGTTCTATCAGCGCCTGGGCTGGCGGCTCGACGACGACGTTGTGCCGTTTGACGGCCTTCGCATCGTCCAGTTCACGCCACCCGGCTCCGGGGCATCGGTCACCTTCGGCGCGGGACTCACTTCGGCCGCTCCTGGTTCGGCCGGGGGCGGGCTGATCGTCCCCGACATTGTGGCGGCCCATAACGAACTCGCCGGCCGGGGCATCGAGGTCAGTGAGATCTGGCACGGCCCGCCGTTCCCCCCCGAGGCACGGCAGCCCGGTCCCGACCCCGAGCGCACCAGCTACGGGTCGTTCTGCTCCTTCACCGATCCCGACGGCAATACGTGGCTGGTGCAGGAGGTCACGACGCGGCTGCCCGGCCGCATCGACACCGCTGAAACCGCATTCGCGTCCGCGACGGACCTAGCCAGAGCGCTCTTGCGCGCCGAGGCCGCCCACGGCGAGCACCAGAAGCGCACAGGGCAGCGGTCGCACCTTCTCCACCGCTCAGGCCAAGACGAGAACTGGCCCGCCTGGTACGCCGCCTACCTAGTGGCGGAGCAGGCCGGGACGGACCTGCCGGCATGACCGGAATCGCGCTCGCCGATGGCGTCCCGGAGGTGCAGTGACCGGGGCCACGCGGCGACAGCGAGCGGGCCCTCCGTAAGCGGCAGCTGGACCGGCCAACAGCGCGGGACCCGCAGCCGCGGGTCCCGCGCTGCCGAAAACGCAAAGTCGTTCCCGGACCGCGGGTCAGCGCGCGGAGTGGGGCCAACTATCTTGCAAACTCACAAGCGCTCGGCTGCCGCGCAACTGGCCGGACCGCAGGTCAGAACGCGGGATGGGGCCAGTATCTTGCAAACTCACACCCGTCTGGTCTCTTCTGCGATCAGGTCGGCGTTGATCTGATTGGCCGCGAGCGCGCCTGCCGCCGCGGCGCCGCCGACGTGAGCGGTCAAGTCGGTGACGTTGCCCGCGACCCACACGCCTGGCACATCGGTACGGCCGGTCGGATCCGCCGGGATGTACTCACCAACGCCGGCGGGATGGTCAGCTGGCGTGAGTCCGAGTCCCGCCAGGAAGCCAGCGCGCGCCGTCATTCGCGGCGAGACAGCAAGCACCTCACGCCTGACCAGCCCGCCGTCGCGCATCCGTACGCCGACTAGGCGGTCACCGGCGATGTCCATGGCTGCCACTTCTCCGTCCACCACGCCGATGCCGCGGGCAGCTAGCTGCTCTGCTTCCTCGACGCCGAGCGTCCTGGTGTTCGAGAAGACCATGACATCGTCGCTGAGCTGTCGGAACAGCAACGCCTGGTGCACCGACAGCGGCCCGGTGGCCAGCACGCCGATGGCCTGGTCACGGACTTCCCAGCCGTGGCAGTAGGGGCAGTGCACGACATCTCGGCCCCATCGATCCCGCAGGCCCGGCAGGTCGGGCAGCTCGTCCTGCAGCCCGGTGGCCACCAGCAGCCGCCTGGCGCGGACTGTGCGGCCGTCGGCCAGCGCGACCTCGAAGCCGTCGCCGTCGGGAGCCGCCGCGCTGACCTCCCCAGTTACCACCTCACCGCCGTAGCCGAGGACCTCCGCGCGGCCGCGCTCAAGCAACTCGGCCGGCGGCGTTCCTTCCCTGCCTAGCAGACCGTGCACGCCCGCGGCCGGGGCGTTGCGCGGGGTACCCGAGTCGATCACGACTACTGACCGCCGGGACCGGGCCAGCATCAGCGCGCCGTTCAACCCGGCGGCGCCACCGCCAACTACCACGACGTCGTAACCGTCACTCAGTTGAGCGCTCACTTCGATCACCTCCCCGGCCAAGATGCAGGTAACCGAGACGTACCGGCAAACGTTGTTGCTGATATGGCAAACTGGTGGGCATGGCCGACGGCCTTGGGCAGACGCTTGGCGCGGTCGGACCGCGCTTGCGGGCGCTGCGCCGGGAACGCGAGATCACCTTGGCCGACCTGTCGGCCGCTACCGGGATCTCTGTGAGCACCCTGTCCCGACTGGAATCTGGTGACCGCCGGCCGACACTCGAGCTCCTGCTCCCGCTGGCCAGAGCCCACGGCGTCGCGCTCGACGAACTCGTCGGCGCTCCATTTACCGGTGACCCTCGCATCCACCTGCGGCCGGTCACGCGCCACGGCATGACCATGCTTCCGCTGACCCGGCGAGCGGGCGGCATCCAGGCGTACAAGCTCGTGATCTCGGCCAGCAGCACCCGCAGGGAACCCGAGCCGCAGACTCACGAGGGCTACGAGTGGCTCTACGTACTCAACGGACGCCTCAGGGTCGTCCTCGGTGAGCACGATCTGGTGCTGGTGCCGGGCGAGGCAGCTGAGTTCGACACCCGGGTACCGCACTGGTTCGGCGCCGCGAACGCCGAATCAGTCGAGTTCCTGAGCCTGTTTGGCAGGCACGGCGAGCGCGCGCACCTCCGCGCCCGCCCCAGGAAGACGGCCCCGGAGCCGCGGGAATGGTGAGCGCGCGGTCGCCAGGTTACGTTGCGACGTCGCGCGTCACGAGCCCGCTGCCGCCAGCGACGGCAGCTCTGCCGCGAGGTCCACGAGCACGCGCGCGAGCCGCAGGCCGCGCTCGAAAGCCGCCACGGTGTCGGCGGCGGGCTCGGCGCTCCCGGACAGCAGCTCCATCGGCAGCGTGCAGAGCGCCGAGCGGGCTGTCAGCCCGCCGATGTAGCCAGTGCGCACGACGCTTGTCGCTGCCTCATACCCCTCGTCGGCCAGGCCGTCGAGGTAGCCGGTGAAGATCACCGGGTCGATCGCGGCCAGCTCGCCGGGATCAGCCTCTCCGGCCTGTGCGAGTCCGGCCAGCAGCTGGCCGAGGTCGAAGCCGACGGGCAGCAACGTGCCGAATCCCCAGTCGATGACGACTACCGTGTCCGGCTCGCTGGCCGGGAGCAGCAGGTTCTGCGGACTCGCATCGCCGTGCGCATGAGTCTGCGGCAGCGTGTCGAGCAGGTCGAGTAGCTGCGGCACGCTCGCGGCGAGCGCTCGCAGCTGGTCGGGCAGCGCCGGGTCGGCCGTGCGCTGCATCGCCGCGACGACCGCCGGATGCTGCCACAGTGCGTCGCCGCATAGCGCCGGAACTGCGCTGCGCAGAACCCGGCGCTCGGTGAAGTACCGCAGCGCAGAGCCGCCGCCGAACGGGACCCGGCACACCTCTGGAAGCCGGCGGTTCACCTCGGCACCTTCCCTGCGCCGGGCGGCCAGGCGGCCGAGCAGGTAGGCGGCCCGCCGGTAGTCAGCAAGCTGCCACGGAACCGGCCGTTGCGGCACGAACTCCCACCACAGCGCGATGTGGTCGACGCCGGAGTAGCTGACGTGGTGCAAGACCGGCGTCCGCAAGCCCTCGGGCAGCACTGCGCCGATCTCGCTCTCGTACATGTCCAGCTCCGCGCGCCACGGGAAATGCTCGATGAAATCCGCGCGGCTCGCGTCGTCCGGCAGGAATCCCAGTCCAGGCCACAGCCGGGTGTGCCGGAGCAGCTTGACGAAATAGGCGCAAGACGCCACCTCGCCGGCGTCGGTGACGTCAACCCGCCAGAGCCCCGCGGTAGCGGGCGAGCCCCAGTTGTAGGCAACTGGTGTCACCGACACGACCGGATCGCCGAACGGCAGGCCGGTGACCCTGCTGGTGATCTCGCTTAGCTCCCCAGAGCTCAGTGCTGCAAGTCCGAGTGTCTCTTCTGCCGCCACCATTGCCATCCTGATCGCCCCGGTCCCAATAAGTAAGGTAACCTGTCTATCGAGAGTATAGTAAGGTAACCTTATGACCCAGGGCAAGCCCGTGAACCAGATTCCTCAGCGAGCGGCACGAGGCACCGGCCATCGGTCTCCCGACCACGGCGATCACCTGCCGGACCACCTGCCGCGCTGGCTGGAGGCAGTGAGCCGGCGGCTCTCCGCCGACCTGGGAGCTGTGCTCCGAGGCCAGTTCCCTGACCTGCGCGGAAGCCACCGCCGGATCCTGCAGATGATCCCGCCGGAGGGCATCCGGATCACCGATCTGGCGGCGCTGGCCGGCATGACCAAGCAGGCGATCGGCGAGTTCATCGACGGCCTGGAGCGATCCGGGTTCGTCGTCAGCCGCCGACACGAGACCGACGGCCGGGTTCGCATCGTGTCCCGCACGCAGTCCGGCGACGCTGCCGCCAGGGAAGCCCAGCAGGCGATCGCGTCTGTGGAGCAGCAGTGGCAGGCAGAGCTGGGGGCGGACCGGTACGACGCAATGCTGAGTGCGCTGCGCGACCTCGGCCGCGACGTGCTGCAGTTCTAGCCCGAGCCGGGCGGGCCGGGCGGGTGCGCAGGCCCGTCAGCCATCAGGCGGCGGGCGTACTCGATCACAGCGTCGATGATGTGCACGGCCTGCGCTCGCGTCCTCGCGGCCGCGACCTCGCGCGCGCCCTCGCCGATCAGTGCGGTCAGGACCGCGGCATACAGCCGGTCCAGTGAGGTGTCCGGCAGCCGGAGCAGCGCGTCGTTCTGCCTGATCCACTCGTGCCCGCGGTGCCGCTTCATCAGCTCGAAACCGGGCGGCCCGTCACCGGCCGAGAACAGCACGGCCAGGTCCCTGCGCTGCCAGCTGCCCTCCAGGAAGGCGCGCGCGCCCGCCGCGAACAGCTCGGCCGGATCGCTGACACCGGCCTGCCGAGCCGACGCCACCGCAGCGCTGGCAGCCGCTTCGTAGGCCTGCTGGTGCTCCTGCCACAGGGCGATGAAGAGCTCGCTCTTGCCGCCGAAGTGGTGATAGAGGCTGCCGACGCTGGATCCCGCACGCTCTACCACGTCGGCGATGCTCGCCTCGGCGAACCCCTGCCCGGTGAAGACATCGCGGGCCGCATCCAGTAGCGCGCGCTGCGTCTGCGCGGTGCGCCCCCACTGCCAGGAACTGCTACCTGGCCTGCGGGCATGCGGCTCGCTGCCGTGCTGCGGCTCGGCCATCCGGTGCTCCCCTCACTGGAACTCCCCGGCTACTCGCAGCATCGTGCCACGACTCACGCTCGGGCTAGCAACTCGCTGGCGTCAAGGGTGCGGACTGCAACCGGATCTGCGGTGAGCACGGCCACGCATCCCCGGTAGCCCTCTCCCACGGAGATGTCTGTCATCCGGCAGGCTGGCGGCGCATCCCCGGCCAGCCCGAGCAGCATCGGCGCTGCGGCAGGCGGCGAGACGCGCAGGTCCCTCATGGGCCTGGACAATCCCTCGCCCGTTGCCTTCAGCACCGCCTCCTTCCGCGTCCAGAACGTGAAGAAGTCAGACTCAGTGCGCACGTCGTTCCGCTCGGCTGGCGTGCAGACCGAGTCGGCGACGCCGGCAAAGTCGATCGTGCGGACCGCCTCGACGTCGACGCCGACGGGCCCGCCGCAGGTCAGCGCCACCGCCACGACGTCGCCGGAATGAGACACCGATGCCTGCAGCCCAGTGCCCGGCAGCTGCGGCCGGCCGTGCTGAGACCCGCAGCGCCCGCAGGTCCGGTCGACGTCTAGGCCTGCCGGACGGACGCCAAGTGACCGGCCGGCGGCGAGGCGCAGCAGCACCGCCCCGAGCACGGAGCGGTCGCGGGCAGCAGCCAGCCGGTACCGCTCAGCGCGCGCCCGCTCCTGGTCGTCGAGCAGCGCCAGGTGTGCCGCGCGGAGGTCCTGAATCAGGCCGACCTGGACCTCGCACTGCACGGCTAGCGCGCCGTCAGCCATCTCGCTCGTCTCGGTCTGATCCATCAACGGCTCAAGCCGCCCTTTCGCCCGGCGGGAGACATGTGATCGGGTTCTCAGTGATAATTCCAGAAGACCGTTCTAATATCGGGCATCTCGATGTGATGAAGGATCAGGTGAAACTGTATGGGCACGCTGGACGGGCGGGTCGCGATCGTCACAGGGGCCGGGCGCGGCATCGGGAGGTCCACAGCGCTGCTGCTCGCCCGCGAGGGCGCCAGCGTCGTCGTCAATGACCTCGGGGCGGCGGTCGACGGATCGGGCGGCGACACCACGCCTGCCCAGGAAGTCGTCACCGAGATCACCAGCACCGGGGGCAAGGCCATCGCCAGCGCCGCCGACGTCTCCGATCATGCCGCGGCGGAGGACCTGATCAAGTCGGCGATCGCCGCGTTCGGACGGCTGGATGTCCTGGTCAATGTGGCCGGCATCCTCCGCGACAGGATGATCTTCAACATGTCCGAGCAGGAATGGGACGACGTGATCCGGGTCCACCTGAAGGGCACGTTCAACACGTCCAAGTTCGCCGCCGCGCACTGGCGCTCATTGCGCGAGGAGACCGCGCAGAACCGCATCATCAACTTCACCTCCGTATCGGGCCTGCACGGCGCGCCGGGCCAGCCCAACTATGCCGCGGCGAAGATGGGCATCGTGGGCCTGACCTGGTCGTGCGCGAACTCGCTCGCCAAGTACGGCGTGACCTGTAACGCGGTCTCCCCCGCGGCGGCCACCCGGATGACCGACTCCATCCCGACCGAGCGGCGCCGGGGAGACCGGCCGTCCGACGAAGATCAGCGCCGATCGCCGGACAACGTGGCGACCGTCGTCGCCTACCTGGCCAGCGCGCGCTCCGGCTGGCTGACCGGCCGGATCGTGCATTCCTCCGGTTACGAGGTCTCGCTGTACAACAACATGGCGCCGGTCGTCCGCCTGCTCAGCCAGGAGCCCTGGCAGCTCGACGACCTGGCCGCGCAGGTCGAGCGGTCGTTCCAGCCTGCTCCCGGCAGGCTGGTTTGACCACCCAGGTACCCGGCAAGCCCGTCCCCGAGCCCACGCCGGACACGCAGCCGTTCTGGGACGGCTGCGCCCGCGGCGACCTGACGCTGCAGCGCTGCCGGGGCTGCGGCAAGCCATACTTCTACCCGCGACCGGTCTGCCCGGAGTGCGGGTCGACCGACGTCGAGTGGTTCACCGCGAGCGGCCGGGCCACGCTGTACTCGTACGTGATCAACCACCGGCCTGCGCGCGGCTTCGAGAACGACGGGCCGTACGCCATCGCGGTCGTCCAGCTGGCCGAGGGCCCCCGGATGATGACCAACATCGTCGGCGTACCGAATACGCCCGAGGACCTGGTCCTCGACATGGAGCTTCAGGTGACGTTCGAGCAGCGTGGCCACATCAGCCTCCCGGTCTTCACGGTGCCGGCCGACACGCCAGCACCGGCAGACCCGACATCAGGAGCAGAGCGATGAGCCGGGAACAGGGCATCATCATCGCCGGTGCCGCCGAGACCGACGCAGTCGGCAAGCTGCCGGACCACTCCACCCTGCAGCTGCATGTCGAGGCAGCGGTCAACGCGGTAGCTGACGCCGGGCTGACGATGCGCGACATCGACGGCATCGCCACCGTCAGCACGCCAGGTCCGGTTCAGGTCGCGCACGCGCTCGGCATCACGCCCGCGTACATGGATGGCACTGCGGTGGGCGGTACCTCGTTCCTGCTGCACGTCCGCCACGCGGCAGCGGCCATCAGGGCGGGCTACGCCACGACAGTCCTCATTACGCACGGCGAATCGGGCCGATCTCGAGTTGGGGCGGCCCCGTTCCCGCGCGGCGGTTCCTCCATCCCCGGGCAATTCGAAGCACCGTACGGGACGGCCGGGCCCACGACGTCGTTCACGATCCCCGTGCTCCGCTACATGAAGGAGTACGGCCTCACCCACGAGCAGCTCGCGTATGTCGCGGTGGCGCAGCGGAAGTGGGCCGCGCGCAACCCGCGGGCGATGTTCCGCGACCTCATCACCGTCGACGACGTGCTCGCTTCCCGGCTGGTCGCGTGGCCGTTTCATCTGCTGGAGTGCTGCCTCATCACCGACGGCGGCGGCGCGCTGATCGTCACGTCGGCCGATCGCGCGGCCGACCTTCAGAAGCCTGCCGTGCACGTGCTCGGCACCGGCGAGTCGGCCGAGACACCGATGATCTCGCAGATGGTCGATTTCACCGAGTCGCAGGCGTTCCGGCTAGCCGGCCATGCGGCGTTCGCGGAGGCGGGCATCGGCGTGGCGGAGGTCGACCACCTGATGATCTACGACGCGTTCGCGCACGTGCCGATCTACGGCCTGGAGGCGCTCGGGTTCGCCGCGAAGGGCGAGGCCGGCGGGTTCATCGCCGACGGCAACACCGAGCCGGGCGGCCGCCTGCCGCTGAACACCAACGGCGGCGGCCTGTCGTACACGCACACCGGCATGTACGGCATGTTCGCGATCCAGGAGGGCGTACGGCAGGTGCGGGGAGAGGCTGCCGCCCAGGTGCCGGACGTCGACATCAGCGTCGTGGTGGGGAACGGCGGCATGTTCGCGACCTCTGGCGTGCTCGTACTCGGCCGCGACGCGGACTGAGCCCCGAACCGAACGCTTGGCTAGTCCCGAACCGAACGTCTGGCTGATCCGTGTAACACCGTGTGAGCCTGTTGGCACTGATTGCCTGGATCATCACGGCGGGCGGCGGCATGTACCTGCTGTCCATCTGGCTGATCGAGTACGACAAGGACTTCCACTCGGTGGCCGCGACCCGGCTGCCGCCGGCTGTGCTGGCAGGGCACGTCATGCTGGCTGGCGGCGGCCTGGTGGTGTGGGCCGGTTACCTGCTGGTCGACTCCGACCGGCTGGCCTGGACAGCGGTGGCGGTACTCGCGCTGGCGGCGACACTCGGGCTGGTGATGGGGGTGCGATGGTTCGGTGTGTACCGGGCCGGACGGGCAGCCGTGAGGGCTCGCGGCTCGCGCCGCGCCTGACCCTGGTCAGCAGCGAGGGCTGGGATAGCGGGGAAAGCGAGCTCGCGGTGCTGACACCGGAGGCTGACGCCGGCCCGCCGGAGCGCAACTTCCCGTTGCCCGTCGTGATCGCGCACGGTGCCTTCGCGGCCGTGACGATCACGCTGGTGCTGCTCACCGCGCTCGGCGTCGGCGGCAGCTGACCGAGCCCGTCAGTTCCGTTCGCGTCAGGTGGCCCGCGCCGCCGCGGATACCAGACCCACCTCACGCGCCAGCAACTCCTCGGGCGTCTCGCGCCGCACGCCGAGCCGGGCGATGCCGTCAGCACAGTAGATCACCGGCGGCCGGAGGGCGCCGTTGTAGTTGTTCACCATCGTGAAGCAGTACGCGCCGGTGACGGGGACGACGACGAGGTCGCCCACTTGCGGGTTGCGCAGCTCGACATCGGGAGTCACGATGTCGCCGGACTCGCAGTGCCGGCCGACGAGGTCGGCGAGCACTTCCGGCTCGTCCCACCGGCCCACGACGAGCGGCTCGAATCGCTGGCCGTAGAGCGGGTACTCCAGGTTGTCCCCCATGCCGCCGTCGGTCGCGACGTGCAGCTTGCCGGCTAGCTTCAGCGTCAGTACGCGGTACAGCGTGACGCCGACTGGCGCCACGAGCGAGCGGCCCGGCTCGATCAGCAGCTCAACACCGTCACCCAGATGGCGATGTGCTGCCGCGGTCAGCCGGTCCAGGTAACTGCCGATCTCCGGTGCTACGTCGCCCGACTCGTACCGGACGCCGAGGCCGCCGCCGAGGTCGTAGACGTCGAACTTGCCGAGCGTCGCCAGCGCGGCCACTTCCGCTTCGAACTGCTCGAGGTTGAGGATCTGCGACCCGATGTGGGCGTGCAGCCCGCGCATCTCAATCATCGGCGCCGCCCGCATTCGGTCCAGCGCCTCCGGAACATGCTCGACCGGCACGCCGAACTTGGCCGACTTGCCGCCGGTCGCGAGTGCCAGGTGAGTCTTGGACTCAATGCCGGGGCTGACCCGCAGCAGCACGGGCGTCGGCCGTGTGGCCAGCGCCGCGATCCGGTCGATGTCGTCGAAGCCGTCCACGACGATGTAGCCGATCCCCGCGTCCAGTGCGGCCTGGATGTCGTCGTCGGACTTTGCATTGCCGTGCATGACGATCTTTGCAGGGTCCGCGCCGCCGGCCAGCGCGATGCGCAGTTCGCCCTCCCCTACCACGTCGAAGCCAAGCCCCTCGCTGGCGAGGATGCTGATCATCGAAGACGACGGGAACGACTTCGTTGCGAAACACACGCGGCTTCGGTGGTGGCGCTGGGCGAGCCCGTCGGCGAACGCGCGCGCACGGTGACGCAGCGCCTGCTCGTCGAAGATGAAGGCCGGCGTGCCGAATTCGGCCGCGATCTTGGTAAGCGAGCAGCCGCCGATTCGCAGGTCGTTCCCCTCGATGGCAGCCGACGGAGGAAGCAGGGAGAGATCAGGCATAGGCGATGCTTACCCGACGGAGCGGTGATCCTTCAAATCCCCAGCCTGCAGGCGCTGGCGAACTGCCTCATACGTGATGATCGCCGCCGATGTCGAGACATTCAGGGAGTCAGCCCTGCCGAACATCGGGATCCGGACCCGGACGCTGGCCTTGTCGAGCCATTCGTCGGACAGGCCGGCCTGTTCCGCGCCGACCGCGATCGCAGTGGGCCCGGTCAGGTCGGTTTCGGTGACGAGCTGCTGCGCGTCGGGTGTCGCTGCCACGATCTGCAGTCCGTGCTGCGCTGTCCAGCCGAGGACTTCGGCGGAGGTGGCGGAGGCGACTGGCACCGAGAACACGGTGCCCTTGCTGGCACGCACCACGTTGGGATTTCCCCAGTCAGTGACCGGGTCGGCTGCAATGACCGCCGCGACTGCGGCGGCGTCAGCGGTGCGCAGGATCGCACCGAGGTTGCCGGGCTTCTCCAGGCCGGCGCAGATCAGCACGAGCGGCTGCGGCCCCAGCTCCAGCGCAGACAGGCTGGTGGCAATGGCTGGCACCACCGCCAGCCAGCCGTCAGGCCCCTCGCGGTACGAGGCCTTCTCGAACACCGGCCGGGTGACGCGGACGAGTTCACTGCCGAGCTCTGCGACCCGGTCGACGAGCGGCAGCGAGGCGGATGCCGTCAGCGCCGGGCAGTAGTACAGGCTCAGCGGACGGACGCCCGCGTCGAGCGCGAGCTCGATTTCAGCCAGCCCGTCGACCAGCGTGACGCCGGATTGCTCACGGCTGCGCCTGCGCCTAAGGCCAACCAGTTGCTTGATCCGCGGGTTCGCCGGGCTGGTGATCTCCAGCTCCGCAGGAATCCGCCGGCCGGCGGGGCCCCAGTCGGCGAGCATGGCAGTCATGCTAGCCCGGACACGCCAGCCGGCGGAGCCGGGCGCCCCCGCGTCCGGCTCCGCCGAGTCCAGTTCTCGGCTAACGGGTGCCGCTCACCGATCAGACCCTCGGCGAGCGGCACGCTAATGGCTACGGGTTGGGTGTGGTCTGCAGCGTCCAGCGCTGGCCGTTCCACTTCTCGGCCAGCGTCTTGTCGCCGGTGCTGGAGGAGTGCGGGTCATAGCTGAAGCCCACTGCTTCGCAGTCGTTTCGCGCCACGCAGGACACGTGCTCCATCTGGTCGCTGACATTGGGCGAAGGCGTCCCGACCGCATGCTGCTTAGCCCAGGTCGCGCCGTTCCAGGCCTCGATCAGCGGGCGCTCGACTGATGCGCGCAGTGAAGGATAGATGCCGCCAGCCGCGAAACAGCGGTTCCGCGCCGGGCACGACACGCCATAGAAGAACGACGCCGACCGACCCAGCGTCGATACCTGCCACTTGCTGCCATTCCAGGTCTCGGCGAAGGCGTGGTAGCACTCGGCGCGGGTGTTGTCCACGGTTTTGCCGACCGCGATGCACCGTGTGGCCGTCGGGCAGGAGATTCCCTGGAACTCGGCGTAGCGCTGCTTCGGGATGGCGGGCGTGCTCATCAACGTCCACCGGCCGTCCTGCCAGCGGGCCGCAAAGGCCTGATCGTGGCCCGATGAGCTCGTATAGTTTCCGACGGCCATGCAGTTCTTCGAGTTGAAGCAGGCTAGACCACCAAGCGTGCTGTTGCGCGCGCGGCTGGGGCTTGGAACCGCGATTCGGCGCCAGGTAGTGCCGTTCGCCCAGGCGTAAGCCGTGCTGCGGTAGTGACGGCCGGTTCCGCTTGCTCCGACCGCGAGGCAGAACCTTGCGGTGGGGCAGGCAACGTCGTCGAGGTAGGAGTAGGCGGTTCCGGCCGGATCCGCATCTGCGACGATGCTCCACGAGGAGCCGTTCCAGGCCTCGGCCAGGTTCGCGACAATACCGCGTTTGCCGGCCTAGTGATCCCCCACGAGCAAGCAACTCGTAGGGGAGGCGCAGGAGACCTTGGCGAAGATGTTGCCTCCCGGCGATGGTCTGGGGACAGGCTCGGCGACCCAGTTTCCTCCGGTCAACATCTCCGACAGTGCGAGCAGATGACCGATCCTGCCGTACCCACCTACTGCCATGCAGAACGTCCTGCTTGTACACGAGGCGCTGTTGAACCAGGCGCCGCTTCCGCTGTCAGCCACGGCGGCCACCTTGGTCGCCGGCGCTGTTCGCGGTGCGGTGATTGCAGTCGCCGCGGTCGCAGGAAGTACGAGGGAGACGCATGCGGCGACGATCAGTGCGAAGGCCGGCAGTCCCCTGACTCCGGTGCCGCCATGGATCTGCCTGCCCAGGCAGAGCAGCGGGGTGTCGTGCTCGTTAAGACATCGTGCGGCGCCTTTCCGGAGCTTGCCAGGAATTGCCATGTTGACCTCCCGTCCGCGCCGATCAACTCGGCGCATTCCAGGCGCATCCAGCGCCCATAGCAGTGTCCGCTGGCGGGCGGCTACGCACCATGCGGCCGAGCCCACGGCAACACCCACGGCAACAAGCTGCAGGCTGTGGCCGACGTAGGCGCTGAGGCCGCGGACATGCGAAGGGCCCCGGACATACCAGCCGGCGGAGCCGAGCGCCTCCGCGTCCGGCTCCGCCGAGTCCAGATGGCTGCTGACAGGTGCCGCTCGCCGATGAGACCCTTGCGAGCGGCACGCTAAGGCTAGGGGTTGGGTGTGGTCTGCAGCGTCCAGCGCTGGCCGTTCCACTTTTCGGCCAGCGTCATGTCGCTGTTAGAGAGGTTCGGGTTGAAACTGAAGCCCACCGCTTCGCAGTCGTTTCGGGCCACGCAGGACACGTGCTGCAGACCGCTGAGGGTATTCGGTGCGGAGGTACGGGCGGACTGCTGCGTCGTCCAGGTCCGGCCGTTCCACGTCTCGATGAGCGGGTGCTCGAATGCGTGATTTGAAGGAAAGGTGCCGCCAGACGCGAAACAGCGGTTCCGCGCCGGGCAGGACACGCCATTAAAGAACGACGGCAATCTGCGCAGCGTCGATACGTGCCACTTGCCGCCGCTCCAGGTCTCGGCGAAGGCGTGGTAGTACTCGGCGCGGGTGTAGTCCACGGTGTCGCCGACCGCGACGCACCGTGTGGCCGTCGGGCAGGAAACTCCCTGGAACTCGGCGTAGCGCTGCTTCGGGATGGCGGGCGTCGTCATCAGCGTCCACCGGCCGTCGTGCCAGCGGGCCGCAAAGGCCAGGTAGTGGCCCGATGAGCTCGTGTAGTTTCCGACGGCCATGCAGTTCTTCGAGTTGAAGCAGGCCAGGCCGGCCAGCTCACTGCTACGCGCGCGGCTGGGCGCTGGAACGCTGATTCGCCGCCAGGTAGTCCCGTTCTCCCAGGTGTAGGCCGTGCTGCGGTATTTCTTTCCGCTGGTACCGGCTGCCCCGATCGCAAGGCAGAACCGACTGGTCGGGCATGCGACGTCGTCGAGGTAGGAGTACCTGGTTCCCGCTGGATCCGCGGTAGCGACGATGCGCCACGACGACCCGTTCCAGGCCTCTGCGAGGTTGATGTTGTAACCGCGCTTCCCTGCCCAGTGGTCCCCGACGAACAGGCAACGCGACGGGGAGGCGCAGGCGACCTCGTTGGCGTAGATATTTCCGCCATGCAACGGCCTAGGCACGGGCTCCGCGACCCAGTTTCCTCCGGTCAACATCTCCGACAGCGAGGGATTACCGCTCTGGCCGTGCCCACCTACTGCCATGCAGAACGCCCTGCTCGTACACGAGTCGCTGTTGAACCAGGCGTCGCTGCCACTGACAGCCGTGGCGGTCACCTTGGCCGCAGGCGCTGATCGCGGTGCTGTGCTTGCAGTCGCCGTGGTCGCGGGCAACGCGAGGGATGCGCATGCGGCGACGATCAGCGCGAAGGCCGACAGTCCGCCGGCTCGGCAACTGCCGTGGACCTGCCTGCCCAGGCGGAGCCGCAGGGTGCCGTACTCGTTGAAATGTCGTGCGGCGTCCTTCCGGAGCTGGCCGCAAGGTGCCATGTCGACCTCCCTATCCGTGCCGATCAGCATCGGCGCATTCCGACGCATCCAGCGCCGATAGCAGTGTCTGCACGGGAGCGGCTGTACACCACACGGCACAGCCCACGGAAGCACTCACAGCAGCGCAGTAATGCCCGGGCGCTGACGTGCGCCCGGGCACTGCTACGCGAACCTGTTGCGGCCTAGGGGTTGATAGTGGTCTGCACCTTCCAATCCTGGCCGTTCCAGTACTCGGCGAGCGTCTGGTCGCTGTTCGAGACGGCAGGGTTGAAGCTGTAACCCACCGCTTCACAGTTGTCCCTGGTAGCGCATGACACATGCTCCAGGCTGTCGCCGGAATCTGGCGCGGATGTCCGGGCCGGATGCTGAGTCGTCCACGTCCGGCCGTTCCAGGTCTCGATCAGCGGGTGAGCGAATGCCGTCGTCGAAGGAAAGGTCGAGCCAGCCGCGAAGCAGCGGTTGAGTGCGGGGCACGAGATGCCAAGGAAGAGCGACGGCTGCCGCCGCAGCGTCGAGAGGTGCCACTTGTGGCCGTTCCAGGCTTCAGCGAAGGCGTGGTAGTACTCGCCGCGGGTGTTGTCCTCGGTCTGGCCGACCGCCACGCATCGCGTAGCTGTCGGGCATGCAATCCCCTGGAAAGCCGCGAAGCGCTGCCTGGGAACGGCGGGCGTCGTCACCAGCTTCCAGCGGCCGTCGCGCCAGCGGGCGGCAAAGCCGACGAAGCGGCCCGACATGTTCGTGTAGTTGCCGACCGCCATGCAACTCCTCGAGCTGAAGCAGGCCACCCCGCCCATCTCGCTGTTGCGGGCGCGTCTGGGCCTTGGAATGGAGATGCGTTGCCAGGTAGTCCCGTTCTCCCAGGTGTACGCGGTGTCTTGGTAGTCGCGGCCGTTGCCGGCTGCGCCGACTGCGAGGCAGAACTTGGTCGTCGGACACGCAACGTCGCCGAGAGCTGAGTAGGTGGTACCTGCCGGACCTGTAGCCGCGGTGATCCGCCATGAAGCGCCGTTCCAGGCCTCCGCGAGGATCGATTCGTGACCGTGCTGCCCAGCCCAGTGCTGCCCAACGAAGAGGCAGCTCGTCGAGGAGGCGCAGGAGACCTCGTTGGCAAAGATGTTGCCGCCATGCGATGGGCGGGATACCGGCTCTGCGACCCAGTTGCCTGCGCTCAACATCGCCGACAGTGCCGGCGTACGACCGCTCTGACTAAAGGCACCCACTGCCATGCAGAACGTGCTGCTGGTGCACGAGTTACCCTCGAAGTAGTCGTCGCTGCCCTCGGCCGTCGGGGAGGCTATCTTGGCTGACGGCGCAAGCCGCGGTCCGGTGCTGGCGGTTGCGGCGGCAGCAGGAAGCGCGAGCCCGAGGAGTGCCGTGCTCACCATCGAGCCGACCTTGACGAGGGTGCGCAGTCGCGGCATCTTTTGCCCTTCTTGGAATGGTTCGCCGACGATGTTCGAGCTGGATCAGCAGCTTAGTGGTCCGGTATTCCCGGAACAAGCAAATTGTTCCGTATTGCGCGCTAAGCAGGCTTATGCTCAAGATGGGTTAGAGAGGACAGAGCCCCACATGCCGTTCTCCGTGTAGAGCCGCTCGACTTCGCTCAGCTCCACATCGGCGTCCTCGGCCCGGTCCACAGTCCTCCCGGCAACCCACCAGTCGGCGCCGGGCAGACCTGCCGACAGGTATGCGCGAGTCCCGGGATCATGCCGCTGCCGTGGCTCACGGGGCAGGGCGACGACTTCACCGTCAGCCGGCTCCCACAGCCGGACAGAGCCTGCCTCGTTGCCCAGCACAACGGCGTCATACCACCGCCACAGCACGACATCGGCGCCGCCCGGCACCTCGGCGATAGCTACCAGATGACCCGGTGAAACCCGCTCCCGCCGCGGCGCCGGGAAATGCGATGCGTAGCGGACGGAGATGACCTGACCTTCACTCCGGACTTGGCAGTCCGCCTCTTCGACGCGCAGCACGATTCCGCACCGAAGTCGCGGGATCGCCGGGGCCGCTCGCGCCGAATCAGTCACTCGGGAAACCTATCTTGGAGCGTTCCCCGCGTGCCAAAGGCTTTCTCGGTCAGGCGTCGTAGTCGACTGTCAGCTCCTCGGACACCGGCAGCGACTGACACGTCAGCACGAAGCCGGCGTCGAGCTCCGCCTGCTCGAGCGCAAAGTTGCGCCGCATCCGCACCTCGCCGGAGACGACCCGGGCGCGGCACGTACCGCAGACCCCGCCCTTGCACGCGAACGGCAGATCCGGCCGAGCCAGCTGCGCCCCGTCGAGCACCGGCATGTCCGCTGGGATCGTCGCAGTAGTGCGCCGCCCGTCCAGCACGATCGTGACCTCACAGCCACCGGTCAGCGGCTTTTCCTCGTGGTGCTCTTGCTCCGGCGGAAGGTCCTCGACGTAGAACAGCTCCCGGTGCACGCGCTCGGCCGACACACCCAGCTCTGCAAGCACGACCATCGCATCGGTCACCATGCCGTACGGCCCGCACAGCCACCAGTGATCCACGTGGTCAACATCGGACAGCGCCGGCAACAGCCGGCGCAGCCGGTCCGCATCCAGCCGCCCGCTGAACAGCTCCACTTCCTGCGGTTCACGCGACAGCACATGCGCCAGCTGCAGCCGGTCCGGATAGGTGTCCTTCAGGTCGGCGACCTCGTCGGCGAACATCACGGTGTCCGCGCGCCGGTTCCCGTACAGCACGGTCGCATCGGACCGTACATCGGCCAGCGCCGACGCTGCGATCGACAGCACCGGAGTGATCCCCGAGCCCGCCGCGATCAGCACGTGCCGGCCTGGCATGCTCAGGTCCGGGGTGAACGAACCGGACGGCGGCTGCACCTCGATCCGGTCGCCGGGACGCACCTCCCGGACCAGCCAGCCCGACAGCGCGCCACCCGGCACCTCCCGGACGCCGATCCGCGGCGGCTGCCCCGCGGGCGCACAGATCGAGTACGACCGCCGCTCGTCCCGGCCGTCCACCAGCCGGCGCAGCGTGAGCGACTGCCCCGGTCGGAAGGCATACTCTCCGGCCAGCTCGGGCGGCACCTCGAAGGTGATCGCGACGGCGTCGTCGCACAGCTGGTCCACCCGCGCGACAGCGAGCTCATGGAACTGCCGTCGCGCCGACCGGCTTGTCTCCTCGGCAATCGCGGTCACGTCAGATCTCCTTGACGTGCTCGAAGGGCTCGGCGCACGCCCGGCACCGGTGGAGGTCCTTGCACGCGGTCCCGCTGAACACAGCGGTCCGCACGGTATCGGCCGATCCGCAGGCCGGACAGTTCACCGCTGGCCCTCGCGCGACTAGCGTCAGCGGCACCGGACCGCCATTGGGCTTTTGCAGAGACCGGGGTGGCGCGATGCCAGCGTCTGCCAGCTTGCGACGGCCTTCTGGGCTGATGAAGTCACTTGTCCAGGGCGGGCTGAGCACCGTTCGTACCTCGACATCGGCGAAACCGGCCGCCGCCAGCTGACTAGCGAGCTCCGCGCGCATCTCCGCAAGGGCCGGGCAGCCCGAGTATGTCGGCGTGAGCGACACCACGACCTGCGTGCCTGTCACCGCCACGTCTCGCAGGATGCCGAGCTCAGCCAGGGTCAGCATGGGCAGCTCGGGATCAGGCACCGACTGCGCGATCTGCCGGGCGCGCACCAGCAAGGCCTCATCGAGCGCCGTCACCACGTCGCCCCCGGCATTGCGCGGGCGATGCTCTGCAGTTCGGCCAGCAGGTAGCCCATGGCCTCGGTGTGCACGCCGTCGCGGCCGGCCTGGCCGGACACGCCGGCCAGCCCGGCTGCCTCCGGCCAGTCCAGTCCGGCCGCAGCCAGCACCTGAGCGAGCACGTCGTCAAACTCTGCCCTCAGCAGCGCCGGGTTGACCCCCACCCCGGTCAGTCGCTCCTCGACCGCCGTCGGCGCGAACAGCTCATCCACCAGCGGCGCGACCGCAGCGAGTCCGGCTTCCATCCGCTCCCGCGAGTAATCTGTGCCGTCGCCGAGCCGGATCGTCCACTGCGCCGCGTAGTCGCGGTGATAGGTGGTCTCCTTCACGCCGGCGGCCGCGACCGCGGCGAGTACCGGGTCGGCCGAATCCCGCAGGCGCACCAGCAGGGCAAGCCGCCAGGTGCTGAACACCAGCAGCCGTGCGATCAGGCCAGCGAAGTCGGCATCCGCAACCTCTGTCAGCCGGACGTTGCGAAACTCGCGCTCAGTCCGGGAGAAGGCATAGTCGTCCTCGGTCCGCTTGGAGCCATCTGCCGTTCCTGCCCTGGTGAGCAGCAACCTTGCCTGGCCGAGCAGATCGAGCGCGATGTTCGCGAGCGCGGTCTCTTCCTCGAGTTCCGGCGCCCGCGCCAGCCACTGCTGCAGCCGGTGCGACATGATCAGCGCGTCGTCGCCGAGCATCACGCAGTAGGCGGCAAGGTCGGCGCCGTCTACCCCCGCCGGGACAGTGGTGTCGACACCGGCCAGCGGGTCGCTGAATCCCGTGCCGAACGCCCACCGGTGGCCGCTGTCGCTCTTCTCGCTGATCGCCTCGTAGGCGGTGTCAAAGCCCATGGCCAGCTCTCAGATGTGCGGGACGGAGTCGGGGATCTCGTAGAACGTGGGATGCCGGTACACCTTGTCGCCGCTCGGGGCGAAGAACGGGTCCTTCTCGTCCGGGCTGGATGCGGTGATGTCCGCGGCCTTGACGACCCAGATGCTGACTCCCTCGTTGCGCCGGGTGTACAGGTCGCGCGCGTGATGCAGCGCCATGGTGGCATCGGCGGCATGCAGCGATCCGACATGCACGTGGTTCAGCCCGCGCTTGCTGCGCAGGAACACCTCGAACAGCGGCCAGCTCGACCGCTCGTCCCCGGTCATGCCGCCGCCTCCGCTCTGGCTGCCGCCTTAGCCGCGTGCGCCGCGGCCGCCTCGCGCACCCAGGCTCCGCCGTCGTGGGCCGCGCGCCGGGCTGCGATCCGCTGGGAGTTGCACGGCCCGTTCCCGCCAATAACGCGCTTGAACTCGGCCCAGTCCACTTCGCCGAAGTCGTAGTGATCGCGGTCGGGGTTCCACCGCAGCGCCGGATCGGGCAGCGTCACCCCGAGCGCATCGGCCTGCGGCACGGTCATGTCGACGAACCGCTGCCGCAGCTCGTCGTTGGTGTGCCGCTTGATCCGCCACCGCATGGACTGCTCGGTGTTGGGTGACTCCGCATCCGGCGGCCCGAACATCATCAGTGATGGCCACCACCACCGGTTGGTCGCGTCCTGCACCAGCTCGCGCTGGGCAGCGGTGCCGCGCATCATCGTCATCAGCAGCTCGTAACCCTGCCGCTGGTGGAACGACTCCTCCTTGCAGATCCGGATCATCGCGCGCGCGTACGGGCCGTACGAGGACCGGCACAGCGGCACCTGGTTGCAGATCGCGGCCCCGTCGACCAGCCAGCCTATGACGCCGACGTCGGCGAAGGTCAGCGTCGGGTAGTTGAAGATCGAGGAGTACTTCTGCGCTCCGGTGATCAGCCGCCTGGTGAGGTCTGCCCGGTCGGCGCCGAGCGTTTCCGCAGCCGAGTACAGGTACAGCCCGTGACCCGCCTCGTCCTGCACCTTGGCCAGCAGGATCGCCTTGCGGCGGAGCGACGGTGCCCTGGTCACCCAGTTGCCCTCGGGCTGCATGCCGATGATCTCCGAGTGGGCGTGCTGGGCGATCTGCCTGATCATCGTCTTGCGGTAGGCGTCCGGCATCCAGTCCCGGGGCTCGATCCGCCGGTCCCGGGCGATCGTTTCCTCGAAATCACGCTCCAGCTCGGCGGTCTCAGCGACTCCGGTCATCGGCGCTCCTTATTAACCGATCATTCGGTCAGTAATTATAGCCGGAGCGCCCCCTCAGGTCCTACCCCGCCCGCATCACCGCGCTGATATTGCTCACCACTGCCCCGGCCCCGACCGTGATCACGGTTGCCTTCGCTTCTGAACCGGAGCCGTCCCACCATTGCGCCTTGAATCCGCCGAGCCCGCACCCGGACCGGAATTCGACGCGATACCGGCCAGGCGAGAGGTCAGCGAGCGTGTAGGTGCCCTGGCCCGACGCCGCGTACACCGTGCTGCCGCTCCGGGAGACCGGGATGGCGCTGACGCAGATACCGGTGAGCGGTGCGCTCGCAGGCCCGCTCACCGCCCCGGAGATGGTGCCGTCCGTACCGAGCGCGGCATTCACGTCTGCGCGGACATGGTCCGGAGCCACCGTCACTACCGTGGCGGAACTCCGCCTCGCCGCGCCGTCGTACCACTGGCTGGCGAGGCCCGGCGGCCCGTCGCTGCAGTCTGGGTCACCCAGCTCCACGTAATACCGGCCGGGCGTAAGGCCGGAGACCAGGTACTGGCCATCCCAGGATGTGGAGGCCCCTGAGACCAGGCTGCCGCGATGGGTGAATACGTCGATGCACATGCCCGGCTCAGCGTGTCCGGCCGGTCCGGTCACCAGGCCAGTCAGCGCGCCACCCTGCCCGACCGACCCATTGACGCCGGTCGTCACGCGGTTCGCGGAGACATGTACCCGGCCGGGCAGGGGCGCCAGGGCGAGCGACTCCCCTCGTGACTCGCAGCTGTATCCCGTTACGACGGTAATCCGGTACGAGCCGGCGGCCAGGCCGGCGATCCGGTACCGGCCGTCCCGGCCAGTTACTGCCGATCCGCCGCCCAGCGGGTCGGCGCTGTCGGCCAGGACACAGACACCGCGCGCAGGGGCCTTCGTGCCGCGAATCGTGATCTTGCCTGTGATGGATCCGCCGCGCCGCAGCACGAGGTTGACGTTCCTGGTGCTGTGCCCGGCTCGCACGGTGACCAGGGACTTGTACCGGTCATTGGCCAGGTTGCCGCCGCTGCAGTTCTGAGCCTCGACAACGTAACGCCCCGGAGCGAGCCCGAAGATGGTGTATCCGCCGTTGAATCCGAACGTATCGTTGCCGCCGGCCAAGCCGGTCCGGGTGTTCAGCGCATAGACGCAACTGAACTGAAGCGCGTTACCGGACGAATCAGTTACTTCGCCCGAAATGGATCCGCCGGGAGTAACGGTTGCGTTGACGCCGTCAGCCGTCTCGCCTGCCTGGGCGCTGACCAATCCCGCGGTGGCGTAAGTCCGCTGCCCTGGGTACCACTGCTGCGCGGCGTCGCTGGTGCCGATTCCGCAGCCTCCGAAAAACGCCACCGCGTAGTCGTCCGGCGTCAGGTTCGCGATGGAATAGTCGCCGCTCTTGCCAGTAATCACCTGTCCGCCGAGATCGCCCAGCTGGAGGCCGAGGTAGAAGCGGTCGACCGTGGTGACGCATACCCCCTTTGCTGGCTTACCGCCGCGAGTGGTTACCTGCCCGGCGATCGTGGCGCCAGGCAGCATGGCAGCGTCGATCCCAGCGGTGTCTCGCCCAGCCTTGATCAGCACGGTCCTGGCGGCAGCCTGATTGTCCTGTCCCGGATACCACTGCGGGGCGTAGCTGCCCCCGCTGCCGCAGCCGCCGCCGAACGCCATCGTCGTGCGCCCGGCCGAGAGCTGATCGAACCGGTACGTACCGTTGCTGGCTGTGACACCGAAGTCGCCATTACCGTCGGCGACGCAGATGCCGCCAAGTGGCTCGCCGGTGGCGGCACTGGTGACGGTCCCGGACACGATGCCACCAGGCTGGAGGTAGACGTCGATGCCCTTGACCGTCACTCCATCTGCCGCGCTGACCAGCCGCGGGTAAGAACTGCTCGCGTAGTTCCCGTTGTTGTTGCAGCCTGCGTTCACGAATATCTGGTACTTGCCGGCTGCCAGTCCGGGAATCGCGAACGTGCCGTTCCGCGCGGTCGAAGCGAATCCGAGTGCCAGCGCCGGGTTTGGTGACTCGGCCGCCACGCACATGCCACGGAGTGGCATACCGCGCTTGTTCCGGAGGCGCACGGTGCCGGAAATCGTGCCGAGCTGTACCAGTCTGGCGTTGATGCCGCGAGTCACGTGCCCGAGCCGCACTCGGATCGGACGCGCGCCGGAGAGCTTCTGGGCACGCGGCCACCACGTCGACTTATAGTCGGCGGCCCGGCAACCCAAGAAGAGCGCGCGGTAGCGGCCGGGGTCAAGGCCGACGAGCTGGTAGCGGCCATCAGCGCGAGTCGTGGCCTGAGCGACCTCGACGCCCTTGGCCGTCGTGAGCACGACGCATGCGCCGGCTAGCTTGCGGCCTGCGGCGCCGGTGACAGTGCCGGCTACTTCCCCCTCGGGCTGCATGACGGCATCGATGTGGCGCACGACGTGGCCCGGCTTGAGCAGGATCTTCGTCGCCCCAGCCGGGGAGAACTTGTCGTTGTACCACTGCGGTGCCCACGGCCCGGTCGCCAACGGCGGCAGATTGCAAGGGGATGTGAACTCGACCGGATACCTTCCGGTCAGAGCCGACTGCGCCTGGATGAAGTACGTCCCGTTCTTCGACGTCTCCACGCCTTCGGCGAAGGTCTTGCCGATGATCCAGACGCAGATGTCCTTCAGCGGGCGTCCCGCCGGGCTGGTCACCTTGCCGTAGACGCCGGCGGCCCGCCGGCTGGCCTGCGAGGGCGCGCTAGTCCGCGCTGTCAGCGTGCGCGGTACCGTGACGCCCGCTGCGGCGAGTTCTGCAGCGTAAGCGCTGCGGCCGGCTGCACGAGGCAGCGTCACTGCCGGGACTAGTGCGGCAGCGCCCGTGACCATGATGTTGCGCGTAGCGACCGCCACGCTCGAGCGGCACGCCCGGTAGCGCAGTACGTAAGGGCCAGTGCTCGGCACTGCCAGCATGTACCTGCCAGTCGGCGCAGTCCTCGCGAAAGCTGTGCCCGCGGTACCGGTCGCCGTGACGCAGACACCCGACGCGGGCCGGCCGCCAGCTCCGTAGACCACGCCGGTTGCGAGGCGCTCGGCGGGCAGGCGCGCGGCCGACATGGGAGGAGCCTTGTGCTGAGCCAGCGCAGGCGGCTCCGCGAGTAGCACACCGCCTGTCCCGAGGCTCAGGACTACTACCGCGACCCGCAGGAATGGCTTGCGCATGCTTCCCCCGTTGTCCTCCGGCGCGGCCCGTGACTAGGCCGGTGATGGTTACGACGGAAAACTATGCCTATCCGCATTTACGGGGCAATAGGAGGCCACTCCTTGGCGACCATCGTGAGCACGTCGTACTTGGCGACCGACGCGCCGTTCTGGTTGGTCACGTCGGTGTCCCAGCGCACCTCGCCGTGCCCGGCGTCCTCGCGCGGGATGATCTGCTTACAGGTGAGCGTCACGGTCAGCTCGTCGCCGGGGTACACCGGCGTCAGGAACCGCAGGTTCTCCACGCCGTAGTTCGCCAGCACCGGACCAGGATCGGGCTGCACGAACAGCCCGGCGGCGAAGGACAAGACCAGGTAACCGTGTGCGACCCGGCCGTCGAAGAACGGGTTCGCCCGCGCGGCTTCGTCGTCCATATGCGCGTAGAAGGTATCCCCGGTGAACCCGGCGAAATGCTCGATGTCGGCCAGGGTGACCTGGCGTGGCCCGGCCACGACCGTGTCACCCGGCCGCAGGTCAGCGAGCGGCTTGCGGAACGGGTGCACGCCGGTGCGACGGGCCGCACCCGGCACCCAGGTGCCTGTGACCGCGGACAGCACCCGCGGGCTGGCCTGGACCGCCGTGCGCTGCATGTAGTGCAGGACGCCGCGGATGCCGCCCATCTCCTCACCGCCGCCGGCCCGGCCCGGGCCGCCGTGCACGAGCGGTGGCAGCGGCGAGCCGTGCCCGGTCGACTCAGGCGCGTCGTCGCCGTCGAGCACGAGCAGCCGGCCATGCCAGGGCGCAACGCCCAGGACTACCTCGCGGGCGAACTCCGCGTCCCCGGTGACAACGGAGCCCGCCAGGCTGCCAAGGCCGCGCGCCGCGAGGCCGATCACCTCCCCGGTGCTCCCGTAGCCCATGATCGTTGCCACCGGCCCGAACGCCTCGATCTCGTGCGGCTCGGCCCGGTGCGCATCGTCGCAGCGCAGCAAGAGCGGGGAGATGAACGCGCCCCGCTCGGCATCCGCGCCGACGACCGTCACCCGATCGGGGTCGCCGTAGGCGAGCCGGCCCGCCGCCAGCAGGCCCTTGATGCTGCGCCGGACCTCCTCGCGCTGCTCGAGGCTGGCCAGGGCGCCCATCTGCACGCTGGGGTCAGCCGGGCTGCCGACGATCACCTTGGCGAGCCGCTCTCGCGCCGCGCCGGTGACCGCATCGGCCATGCCAGCGGGCACGAACGCGCGCCGGATCGCTGTGCACTTCTGGCCCGCCTTGACGGTCATCTCGGTGACCAGCTGGTTGACGTAAAGGTCGAACTCCGCCGTTCCCGGTCCGACGTCGGGTCCCAGGATCGAGCAGTTGAGCGAGTCAGCCTCGGCGTTGAACCGGACCGATCTCCCGACCACCCGGGGATGAGCTCGGAGCTGGCGCGCGGTAGCCGCGGACCCGGTAAACGAGACGAGGTCCTGCTCGGTCAGATGGTCGAACAGGTCGCCGACGCTGCCGCAGATGAGCTGCACCGAGCCGGGCGGCAGCAGGCCGGAGTCGACGATCAGCCCGACGAGCCGCTCGGTGAGGTACGCGGTCTGGCTCGCCGGCTTGATCAGGCTGGGCACGCCCGCCAGGACGGCGGGCGCGAGCTTCTCCAGCGGACCCCAGACCGGGAAGTTGAACGCGTTGACCTGCACGGCGACCCCACGCAGCGACGTCATGATGTGCTGGCCGGCGAACTGGCCCGATCTGCCGAGCGGCTCGAGCGCGCCATCGAGGCAGACAGTGTCGTTCGGTAGCTCGCGCCGGGCCTTGCTGGCGTAGCTGAGCAGCACGCCGATGCCGCCGTCGACGTCGAACTTGGCATCCCCGAGGGTCGCACCCGTCTTCGCCGACAGTGCGTAGAGCTCGTCCCGATGCTCGCGGAGCTGCGATCCGAGCGCCTTCAGCAAGGCTGCACGCTGGTGGAAGGTCAGCTCGCGGAGGCCGGGGCCGCCGATTTCCCGCCCGTACGCCAGCGCTCCGGCCGTGTCGACCCCGGCGGCGGAGATCCTGGCGACTTCGGCGCCGGTGACCGCATCGAACACCGGGCGGCCTTCGCCGTCCGGCGTAACCCAGTTCCCGTTCACATAGCTACGCAGCAGCGCCATTGCCCTCGCCTTAGCTCACTGGCCCGGCCTCAGCTCACTGGCCTGGCCTTGGATAGCCGGTCGACCGCGTTATTTTCTGACCGTACGTTCGGTACGTTATCTTGTCCGCATGGCACATCGCCAGGCTGGGAACGGCCAGTCCGCACCGGCTCCGGCAGCACCGCGCCGCGGGCGGCCAGGCTACGACCTGGAGTCCCTGCTGGCTGTGGTGGTGACGGTCTTCAACGAGCGAGGCTATGACGGCACCAGCATGGAGGACCTGGCCCAGCGCCTCGGCATCTCCAAGTCCTCGATCTACTACCACGTGGAAAGCAAGGAGGACCTGCTGGCGCTGGCGCTGGACCGGGCGCTCGACGGCCTGTTCGCTGTTGCCAATGAGGTGAAGGCCAGCGGCGGGCCAGCCATTGATCGGCTCGAGCGCCTGGTGCGCGGCAGCATCGGCGTGCTCACCGACCGCCTTCCGTACGTCACCCTGCTGCTGCGGGCTCGCGGGAACACCCGGACCGAGCGGCAGGCGCTGACCCGGCGCCGCGAGTTCGACCAGATCGTGGCCGACCTGGTCGCTGAGGCCGAGCGGGCCGGGGACATCCGGCCCGACGTCGATCCGGCCATCACCGCGCGCTTGCTGTTTGGCCTGGTCAACTCCCTGGTTGAGTGGTACCGGCCGGGTCGCCGGGCCGCCTCGGCTGGTGAACTGGCCGACGCGGTGTGCGCCGTCGCGTTCGACGGGCTGCGAATCCGGCGTACCGCGACTGCACAAGCGCTGAGAACCGAGCGACCGGGAGCCGCGTCATCGTGATGCTGAGTGGCAACGAAGATCCGCGGCCGATCCTGCTCGTCGATGTCGACGGCGTGCTGAATCCGTGGGAGGCCGAGTCCGTGCCGGGCGGCTACGCCGAGTTCGAGTTCTTCCCGGGCGAGCGGGTGCTGCTATGCCCGGGCCACGGCGAGCTGCTGACCTCGCTGGCCGGCTCGTACGAGCTCGTCTGGGCCACCGCGTGGGAGCACAACGCTAACCGGCTGATCTGCCCGGTGCTGGGGCTGCCCGAGCTGCCTGTCGTCGAGTTCCCGCTGAGCGGCCGCGATCTGTTCTTCCGCAAGCTGCCGTCCGTCATCGAGGCGGTCGGCGACCGGCCGTGCGCCTGGATCGACGACGTTCATCTGCCTGACCATTACGAGTGGGCCCGGCAGCGGGACGTTCCCACCCTGATCATCGACATTAACCCGGCTGAGGGCTTTACCAGCGCGGTGGCGGAGGAGCTAGCCCGCTGGGCCGCCGCGCTAACCCGCCGCGCCTAGCCCGATCGCGGCAAGCCGCGCCGCCTGATCAGCGGAGAGGTCGGCTGCGACGGCTACCGCCCCGACATTGGCCTGCACCTGCTCGGGGGTCGTCGCGCCGAACAGCAGCGTCGTCACCGACTGGTTCAGCAAGACGAACGCCATCGCAAGTTGCGCCGGATCGCGGCCGAACTCGGCCGCGAGCGCGGCCAGGTCGCGTCCGGCACGCGTTCCGTCCGCATACCGCGGCAGGTCGAGCTGGCCCGCCGCCCGTCCGGCCGCGTGATCCGCCGTGTACTTGCCCGTCAGCACGCCGCCCGCCAGCGCATACGAGGCCACGATGGCAACGGCGCGCTCACCGGCGACCCGCTCGAGTTCCGGGTTCTCGACCACGTCCCGCGTGATCAGGCTGTACGGAAGCTGGGTCGCGCAGGGCGCGGGGACGCCGATGGTGCCGGCGATCTCGCATGCGCGCTCCAGCAGCGATGGCGGCCAGTTCAGCGTCCCCCAGGCTCGGGCATGCCCGGCAGTGATCAGCCCGGTGATCATGCCGATCACCTCCGCAAGCGGCACATCGCCGGGCGGCGTCTCGGAGTAGATGAGATCGACGTGTTCCAGGCCCATCCGGCCGAGCGAGGCAGACAGCTCCTGCGCGGCACTTTGCTCCGGCCAGAACTCCCACCACAGCTTGTTCGACACCACCACGTCGTCGCGGCGCCAGCCCGCCGCGCGGAACAGCTCGCCGAACACGATCTCCGAGTAGCCAGACGGAATGGGCGCCACGCCAGTCTCATCGTTGTACCTTGCGTCATCGAGAAAGGTGACACCGGCCTCGCGGGCGGCCCGCATGACCTCGATGCCGCGTTCCCTGCTGATGCGCTCGAACGTCCGCCACGAGCCAAGCGCCATCTTGCTGACTGTCAGCCCGCTCGCGCCGAGGCTGACCACAGGACGACCGAGGGCCGGAAGGCCGGGCTCTGGTGTCATCCTGCTCACAGTAGACCTGGTTCATTGACAATCACGCCGCCTCATGCCAGCTTCGGCTCGCATGGTTCCTAGTGCGTACGACATCTACTTCGCCACGGTCGCGACGGCAGCTGCCGCGCTCATCGGCCTGCAGTTCGTCGCCATCGCGCAGCGCAATGAGGGCACGCACCTTCGGCAGGCAGCCGATGCCGGCGGCGAGCGAACAGAGGAACAGGGAGCTACCGGTTGATACTCGACGATCTCGACGTTCCGATCGTCCTCGCACCGCTGGCTGGCGGCCCGAGCACGCCGCAGCTCGCTGGGGCAGTCGCCGACGCCGGCGGTCTCGGCTTCCTGGCGGCCGGGTACCTGACGGCGACGGCACTCGCGGAGCAGGTCCGCCAGGCGAGAGAACTGACAGCCGGCTCGCTCGGGGTCAACGTCTTCGTTCCCGGCGGCTCGGCCACCCAGCCTGAGGTAGTTGCCGGGTACGCCGCGTTGCTGGCCGCCGACGCCCGGCAGGCCGGCGTCCTTCTTGGCGAGCCCAGGTTCGACGACGACGACTGGGATGCCAAGCTCGCGCTGCTCATCGCTGATCCCATGCCCGTTACCTCGTTCACGTTCGGCTGCCCCGATCCGGCGGTGATCAAGATTCTCCAGACGGCGGGCAGCGAGGTCTGGATCACCGTGACCACGCCGGCGGAGGCGGTACTGGCAGCCGGCGCCGGCGCCGACGCGCTGGTTGTCCAGGGCAGTGAAGCCGGCGGGCATCGCGGCAGCTTCATCGACGATCCGGCCGAGGACGCATCCGGCGGATTCGGCCTGCTGTCGCTCCTGCAGCTGGTCCGCAGCCGCACGAACCTGCCGCTGGTGGCAGCCGGCGGCATCGGCACCGGCGCCGCCGTTGCCGCGGTGCTGGCAGCCGGAGCGGCGGCTGCCCAGATCGGCACCGCCTTCCTGCGCACCCCCGAGGCGGGCACCTCGCCGGTGCAGCGGGCGGCCGTCGCCTCCGCGACGCCGACGGCGATGACCAGGGCGTTCACCGGGCGGCTCGCCCGCGGCATCCGCAACCGCTTCATGGATGGTCACGACGGGCCCGTCGCCTACCCCGAGGTGCACTACCTGACCGCGCCCCTGCGCACGGCCGGCCGCCACAGCGGAGACCCTGACCTGGTCAACCTGTGGGCCGGGCAGGCGCACGAACTCGGCCGCGAGCTGCCAGCCGCCGACCTTGTCGCTGAGCTCGCCCGCGAGGCTCGCGCTAGCCTGGCTGCAGCCTTGCGCAGCCTGACATGATGCGGTCCATAACAATCCTTGAGGCGAGGGAACGTGGCAGTGCCAAGCAGCAGTAGCGGCCCCCGTACGCAGCCGTCGGGCGAACTGTTCTCGGTCAGCGGCAAGGTCGCCGTGGTCACCGGAGGGTCGCGCGGGATCGGCGCGATGATCGCGGGCGGGCTGGTCCGGGCAGGCTGCCGCGTGTACATCACCGCCCGCAAGGCGGAAGCCTGCGACGCTAAGGCCGCCGAGCTGTCGGCGTACGGCGAGTGCATCTCGATCCCGCTCGACCTGGCCGCGCGAGATTCGGCCGGTGAGCTCGTCCGGACCATCTCCGAACGCGAGGACCGGCTGCACATCCTGGTCAACAACGCCGGGGCAACCTGGGGTGCGCCGCTGGCGGAATATCCGCTCGACGCCTTCGACAAGGTGCTGAACATCAACGTCAAAGCACTGTTCGAGCTGACCGTACGGAGCCTGCCGCTGCTGCGCGCCGCGGCCAGCGCGGAAGATCCGGCCCGGGTAATCAACATCGGCTCGATCGACGGCCTGGGCGTGCCTGCGATGGAGAGCTACGCCTACAGCACAAGCAAGGCCGGCGTGCACATGCTCACCAGGCATTTGGCCAGCAGGCTGGCAACGGAGTCGATCACCGTGAACGCCATCGCACCGGGCCCGTTCGACAGCAAGATGATGGCGTTCGCGCTGGACGATCCGCAGACCCGAGCGGCGATCGCGAGCAGTGTCCCGCTCGGCCGCATCGGCGAGCCGGATGACATGGCAGGAACGGCCATCTTCCTGGCCTCCAGAGCCGGGCGCTACCTGACCGGGGCCGTGATCCCGGTCGACGGCGGGATATCAGCCCTGCGCCGATAGCGACGCCGCGGAGCCGTCCGGCCCCCCCTGTGCGCGTCTTCATCGGCGCGCCGGTCTCAGGCCAGGAACTTCAGCAGTGCAGTACTGACGCTCTCCGGTGCTTCTTCGGGAACGAAGTGGCCCGTGGGCAGTGCGCTGCCGGAGATGTCCGTAGCGTATTGCTGCCAGATCCCGAGCGGGTCATAGCCGGGCCCGACCATACCGCCGGTTCCCCACAGCACCAGGAGCGGGCATTCAACCTTCTGCCCGGCGGCAAAGGTCTCGTAGTCGTGAGCAAGGTCGGGACCGAGAGATGAGCGGAAGTCAGCACAGGAGCCCGCTATGGTCCCGGCGTCGTGGAAGCAGCGGATGTAGTCGTCCATCACCTCAGGTGCGATGCGCGCGCCCTTGCCCATCAGCTGCCCCATCAGGCCACGGATCCAGAAGCCGGGGTCGGCGCCAATCATGTGCTCGGGGATGTTGTTGCCGGCGGCCAGGAAGAACCAGTGGTAGTTCGCCAGCGCAACGGTCTGCGAGACGTGATGGAGTACATGCCGGGTCGGCACGATGTCCAGCACAGTGAACCTGCTGACGGCGTCGGGGTAGTCCAGCACCAGCCGGTGCCCGACCCGCGCGCCGCGGTCGTGGCTCACCAGATCGAACTGCGTGAAGCCGAGCTCGCGCATGAGCCCGATCTGATCACGGGCCATCGACCGCTTGGAGTAGACCAGTCCTGCGCTGTCCGGCTTGGGCTTGTCCGACTGGCCGTAGCCACGGAGGTCGGCCAGAACAACGGTGCGGTTCTCCGCGAGTATGGGGGCGACGTCGCGCCAGATGAGATGATTTTCGGGATAGCCATGCAGCAGCAGTACCGGCGGGCCCGCCCCGCGGATGGCGCAGCTGATGGTGACGCCGTCGACCGCTATGCGCCGGTACTCGAAGCCAGACAGCAGCAGCGGGGATGCCGCCCCGGTCATGAGTCGGACTGATCCAGGTCGATGAGCGCGAGCCCGAGATCGGGACTAGGTTCAGTTCAGATGATCGTTTACGGGGACTGCCTAGTTCCATTTGATGCCGGCAGATAGTAGGGCATCAGCTGATCCAGTAGGTCTCGCAGCCTGTCAGTACCGGATTGGACCCATGTCCCCGTCCGGCGACCAGAATGCCACAATGTCGTTGGCAAGGCCCATACTCGCGTGTTTCTGCAGCTCCAGTGTGGCCAGGCTTCCTCCAGATCCCTGAATGGCCCGAATCTTGCGATCGAGCCGCTTAGCCATCCGCCCGGCGCGGCTCGCGGCGATTTGGCTCGGTGTAGCGTCTGCGCCGCGCCGGCAGTTCAGAATTCCCACGCGCTGCACCGATCCGTTACGTCTCCAGACGAACACCGACCAGGCGTTCGCTGAACGCGTCCTGGGACGAAAACTGTGGTACAGCAGCCCGACGCCGGCGAGATCGTCGAGAGGAATGACGACTGTCTTGAACCCGTTCGGGATCCGGAAGTCCGACCGAGTCAGGGTGACCGGCCGCAACGTCAGGCCGGCGACCCAGGCCGCCATGCCCAGCACGGGCAGCGTCAAAACTGCAAAGAGCGCTACCAGCGCTGGCCCGTCCGGCTTCGATGCTCCCGCGACCATGAACACCACGAACTCAGCGATCAACCCGAGCAGCGGGCCGAGGATCGGCAGGGCTGCCCAGCGAAGAGAGTAAAACCGCGTCTTGTGCACCCTCGGCCGCGTCAACGAATGCACTCACGGAGACTGTCCGGCACTCGGCATTTGAGGGTTGCGCTGGCGCCGGGGGCGCGTTCCTTTGGCAAATTCTCTCTAGACTTAGGAGTGTTGACCGGTTCTTGAGTGAGCGAAGGCGATGATGATCGGGCGTGTTGTCCTGGCCTTCCTCCGCGCAGCCGAATGCGTAACAGTACTTCTCTTTGCGGCCTACTGGGCTTGCGTTCAGATCAATGCCATCGCCTACCTTGCCGGGAAGGGGAGTGCCGTCATCGGAGGAACGACGCCCCCGGTTCCGGTCCGTAGCGACGCGACTGCTGCGGTCGACATCGTCATCGGGCTCATCTTCGAAGCCATTGCCGCGGTAATAGTTTCGATCGCGGTTGCGGTTGCATGTGCAAGGCTGAGGGCGGCCAGGCGGCGGCAGGCGAGACGCCGTTCGCCGGGCTGACACTGTCGTCCTGATCGGCGGGGGTTTTGTAGCCCAGTGCGGAGTGCAGCCGGGTGCCGTCGTGACCAGGCGTGTATTCGGTGACCGCGCGACGGGCAGCGGCGCGGGTGGGCCAGGCCTGATCGTCGAGCAGCTCGCCCTTGATCGCGCTGAAGAAGCTCTCGGCCAGGTGTTGTCCCAGCACTAGCCGGCCCGACCTCGGTTAGCCTGATAGAGGTGATGGTGACCGGGTGAGTCTGATGTCTGACAGGCCTGCTGGAGTGGATATCTCGGATCCGGCGACGGATGAGAGTGGTGTGCCGTGGATACGGCGAGTCCCCTGGTGGCGCCGAGGCCTGGCGGTCGCGGCAGCAGTGATCGGCGTGCTGGCTGCCATCTGGCTCATCAAGGGCGGCCCGGGTGGTGGCCTGGGGACTCCGTTTACCTTCCTGGCTGGTATCCCCGCGTTCGCTAGTCGGCGTTCCTTTGGGCGGCTCTGCCTGGCGTTTGCGCTAGTGCTGTTCGTTATCGGAGTGCTTGGCGTCCTGCTGGCGTTGTTTGTGTACCTACCGGTGGCGGTCATGCTGCTGTTGGCCTGGCTGGCCGATCCGGTTGCCAGGCCCCGGCTCGCGCCGCTGATCGCAGTGGCGGATGCCGCCGTTTTCGTCATCGTCGCTGTGGTTCTGGGTATGGCGATCTTGAGCTAAGAGGCCGTCATCGCGTCGCGCCCGTTGATGCCTACTCTCTGCCGGCGTGGCGCGCACGCCAGCGCGCCAGCCTGCGCTGGCAGTCCTCATCACCGGCCTCGGCAGCGACCTCCAGCACCTCGATGCTGCCCTGCCGGGAGAGCCAGGCGGTGAGCTCGGGCCGGACCCGGCCGTCGGTGCCGGAGAGGACCTGGCGCAGCTCACCGGTACGGCCCGGAACGGCCAAGATGTCGGCGAGAGCCTGCAGCGCGTGGAAATCGCCGGCGGACGCCCGCTCGCTGAGCTCCTGCTCGTCGGTCAGCCAGCGGGCAAGCCAGGTGGAGGCCAGGTCATCACCGGCGTCAGCCAGCGGGCGGATCAGGTCGGCCGCCTCGCCGCAGCGGCCCCGATCGGCGAGCCAGCCGGCCAGCTGCCATCTGGCGTGGTCGTCACCGGCCGCGGTTCGCACCCGCAGCTCGCCGGTCTCGTCGCTGGCGGCCAGCTGGTAGGCCTCCCACCAGCGGGCGGCATCACTGCTGGCGGCAGTCATCGTTTGCTGCGAGGCATCGGTTCCAGCGGCACGGCCTCACTCTGCCACTGGCCGCGGCGGTGTCAACCGACCGGCCTACCCGCCGGCGGCCAGGGCCGCGCCGATGCGGCGCAGCTGAGCGGTCGCACCGCCAAGTGCGAACTCGTTGTGCTTGGCTGCCGCGAAGTAGCGGTGTATCTCGCCGTCCATGTCGATGCCGACGCCGCCGTGCACGTGCACCGCAGTATGCGCGACCCGGTGCCCGCCCTCGGCCGCCCAGAACTTGGCCGCCGCGACCTCAGTTTCAGCGGGCAGGCCAGCTGACAATCGCCAGGCTGCCTGCCAGAGCGTCAGGCGGATGCCCTCGATGTCGATGTAGGCGTCGGCCAGTCGCTGCGAGACTGCCTGGAAGCTGCCGATCGGCTTGCCGAACTGCTCGCGGCTGCGGGCATAGCTGGCCGTCAGCTCAAGGGCCCGCTCTGTCACGCCCAGCTGGAGCGCACACAGCCCTGCGGTGGCTCGGGCTACGAGCCAGTCCGCGATCTCCGGTCCAGCCGCGACGTTACCGAGAATCCGGTCGTCAGGCACGACCGCCCCGGCAAGCTCGACGAGCGCTGTCCCGTCGCCGCCAGTGACATGCTGCGGCCGCACGATCACGCCGGGGTCCTCCGGCGTGACGAGGAAGACCGCCACGCCAGAGGCCGTGCTGGCCGGAACGAGCAAGACATCAGCGGTCATGCCCGCCAGCACAGTCGTCTTGGCGCCGCTCAGCTGCCAGCCACCGTCAGTCTGGTGGGCCGTCGCCGCCGGCAGACGCGGATCCTCGCTGTCGGCCTCCGCAAGCGCCGCCGTGAGGATGACAGCGCCCCGGCCGGCCGGCTCTGCCCAGAGCTCGACCTGATCGGCAGTGCCGAACTCGGCCAGCGCCGACGCGCCGAGGACGATGCACGGCAGATACGGAACCGGCGCTACGGCGCGGCCGATCTCGATCAGCACGCTGCTCTGCTCGAGCAGACCGAGCCCGGCGCCGCCCGCTGCCTCCGGCAGCGCCGCCGACAGGACCCCGGCCTTGGCCAGCTCGGACCAGAGCGTCGCGTCCAGTCCGGTCCCGCTGCGCTCGACGTCGCGCAACCGCTCAGGAGTGGCAAGGTCCGTCAGGATCTGGCGGCTCAGGCCGCCGAGTTCGTCTTGCGCTGAGGTAGGCGTGAAGTCCATTTCTCACCGCCTGCTCAGCGGGAGGCCTAGGGCGGCAGCGCCGATGATGTCCCGCTGGACCTCGTTGGTGCCGCCGCCGAAGGTGAGGATCAGGGCCGATCGCTGAATGCGCTCGATCCGCCCGGCGAGCACCGCACCGGGCGACCCGGTGCGGACCTCTGCATCGGCGCCGAGCACTTCCATCAGCAGCCGGCATGCCTCAATCGATAGCTCGGTCCCGTAGACCTTCGTGGCCGACGCTGCGGCAGGACCCGGTGATCCCGCCTCGGCAGCGATCCGCCAGTTGACGAGCTTCAGGAACTCAGCCTTGGCGTGCACCCGCGCGAGGTTGAGCTGGACCCACTCCTGGTCGATGATCCGGCGGCCGTCTGCCAGCTTCGTCGACCTGGCCCAGTCGGTCACGTCGGCCAGTGCGGACTGGACGGGGGCAGCGGAAGTCAGGGCGACGCGCTCGTGATTGAGCTGGTTGGTGATCAGCGGCCAGCCCCTGTGCAGCTCGCCGACCAGGTTGGACACTGGCACCCGGACGTCTGCGTAGTACGTCGCGCTGGTGGTGACGCCGGCCAGCGTGCGCACCGGGGTGTAGGAGAAGCCATCCGCGTCGGTCGGCACGATGATGATCGACAGCCCCCGGTGCCGGATGGCGTCCCGATCGGTGCGGCACGCGAGCCAGACGTAGTCGGCGTACTGGATCAGGCTGGTCCACATCTTCTGGCCATTGATCACGTAGCTGTCGCCGTCCTGGACCGCTCGCGTCCGGAGCGACGCCAGGTCAGTGCCCGCGCCTGGCTCGGAGTAGCCAATCGAGAAGTGCACCTCGCCTGCCGCGATCCTGGGCAGGAAGCGCTCCTTCTGCTCAGGTGTGCCGAAGCGCATGATCGTCGGACCAACCGTATTGATCGTGAGGAACGGGACCGGAACCCCGGCGATCGCCGCCTCATCGGTGAAGATCAGCTGGTCGAGCACCGAACGGTCCTGGCCGCCGTACTCCCCCGGCCAGCCGATCGCTAGCCAGCCGTCCCGGCCGAGCTGGCGGACGACCTCCTTGTAGGCCTCGCCGTCACCGTACTCGCCGCTCTCGCTGGCCAGCGCGACACGTCGCTCGGGGGTCATCAGCCCGGCGAAGTACTCGCGTAGCCGCTGACGCAGCTGCTCCTGCTCAGGCGTAAAGCTGATGTGCATTCAGGCATGTCCCCGCTTAGTAGAACGTGTTCTAGTTCAGTGTAGCGGGGACGCCGCTGGAGGGGCCAGGCTTAGCGGCGCCTGCGCTTGTAGGCCGGCATGGCCGGGCCGTTACCAGTGAGGTGGAACGCGAGCAGGGCCAGGCCGACGAACATCAGGCTGAACGGCGAGAAGACTGCGTCAGTCGCGATACCGGCCGCATTGATGATGAACGCGATCGCGAACAGCACCGCGGCGATGAGGGCAAGCATGTCGTTTCCAGCTCCTTGTGCGGGGAATCCTCGGGCGTCAGCTACCCGGAATCCAGGCATTCACTCTGGCGCTGGCCGCTGCGTTCCAGCGTTCTGGCCGGCTGTAACGAAACTTGGGGACGCCAGCTGACGCGCGGCAGCGCCGGCGGAGTCGGCTCGTGCGTCCGCCGGTGAGCTGGCTAACGGTCAGGCGGCCTGGGCTGGTGGCGGGCTGCCGTCGCCGGGCGGAGTCAGGGTGACGTGGTAGCCGAGCCGTGCGAGGGCCTGCTGGTGGTGTCGGATGAGGTGCTCGTGGTTGCGGGCGTCGCGGCGGTCGTAGTAGTCGGCGCCGGCCTCGGCGTAGTCGGCGTCATATGTCATAACTGCCCAGGCGATGCACAGCAGGGTGTGAGCGACGGCGGTGGCGGCTTTCTTCTCATGGCCGCGGCCGAACCGGCGGGCCAGCCGGCGGAACCGGGCGCCGGGCCGGGTCGCGGTGCGGCCCACGGTCCAGGCCGACTCGGTCAGCGCGGCGCGCAGGTGCTGGTTGCCCTTGCGGGCGGCGGCGTGCTTGCGCTTGCCGGCCGACTCGTTGTCGCCGGGCGCCAGCCCGGCCCAGGCGGCCAGCCGGGCCGCGGTGGCGAACCGGCGCATGTCGCCGCCGGTCTCGGCGACGATCACCTGCGCGGTGCGGGGCCCGATGCCGGGGATGGTGACCAGCCGGGCGATCAGCCGCTGGAACGGCGCGGCTGCCTCGTCGACCAGCCGGTCCAGCTCGGCGACCTGAGTGCCCAGGTGGTCGTAGGCGTCCAGGTGCAGCCGGCACATCTGGCCGTGGCCGGCGGTGAACCGGCCGTCGCAGGCCATCTGCAGCTCGGGGATCTTGCGGCGCATCACCCCGCGGGCCAGGGCGGCCAGCACGGCCGGGTCACGCTGCCCGGCGATCAGCGCCTCGACCATGTCCCGCGCCGACAGCGTGGTCAGGCTGGAGGCCACCGAGTCGATCTTGATGCCGCCGTCTTCCAGGACCTTGGCCAGCCGCTGCAGCTCGCTGGTCCGTGCCTCGATCAGCTTCTTGCGGTACCGGGTCCGCTGCCGCAGCGCCGCGACCTCGGCCGCCGGGATGAAACTGGCCCGCAGCAGCCCGTGCTCATGCAGCTCGGCAATCCACTGGCAGTCCTTTAAATCCGTCTTGCGGCCCGGCACGTTGCGCATGTGCGCGGCGTTGCACACGCACACCTCGATGCCGGCGCCGGCCAGCGCGTGATAGACGGGCCACCAGTACACCCCGGTGCTTTCCATCGCCACGTCCGTCACGCCCAGCCCGGCCAGCCAGGCCGCCATCTGCTGCAGCGGCCGCCAGAACGTCGCGAACCTGCGCACCGTCACCGCCCGCTCGCCCGGACGGTCGCCGGGCAGCCGGACCGCGACCCAGATGATCTTCTTGTGCACGTCGATCCCGCCGACGCGCGGATGAACGATATCCATCGCCACCTCCCTTGCGCGATACTGACTACGGGCGCGCCGCCCGCGGAGCCCGCAGCAAGATCGAGATCCTGTAACACGCGCTCATAGCAGCAATCCGGGGTACCTACCGGGCAGGCTCCAGCGTCAGTCTTAAATACAGGCACGCAGCGCCAAGCAGGGACGACGTCAGCGGGCGGCGCAGCCCCAAGTTTCATTCATCCGCGGGCGTCACGTCAGTGACATGAAGTCTTAAATGGAACGTGTTCTACGTCGGCTCCGGGAGGACGTCAGCATGGCCGAGGCTTTCATCGTCGATGCGGTCCGTACCCCCGTCGGCCGGCGCGGGGGCGGCCTTGCCGGCGCGCATCCGGCCGACCTGGGTGCCCACGTCATCACCAGCCTGCTGAGCCGCACCGGGCTCGACCCGCTCGCCGTCGACGACGTGGTGTTCGGCTGCGTCGACACCATCGGTCCGCAGGCCGGCGACATTGCCCGGACAGCATGGCTGGCCGCGGGCCTGCCGGAGGAGATTCCCGGCGTCACGGTCGACCGCCAGTGCGGTTCGTCGCAGCAGGCCGTGCACTTCGCGGCCCAGGCAGTGATGAGCGGGACCGCGCACGCGGTCGTGGCGGGCGGCGTGCAGAACATGTCCCGGATCCCGATCGCGGCCGCGATGCTGGCTGGTCAGCAGTACGGGTTCGCCGATCCGTTCTCCGGCTCGGCCGGCTGGCTCGCCCGGTACGGTGACCAGGAGATCTCGCAGTTCCGCGGAGCCGACCTGATCGCATCCAAGTGGGGCATCGGCAGAGCCGAGATGGAAGCCTATGCACTGGCCAGCCATCAGCGGGCGGTGGCAGCCATTGACGACGGCGCGTTCGCCGACGAGATCACGCCCTACGGCCCCGTTTCGGTGGATGAATGTCCTCGCCGGGACACCTCCCTGGCAAAGATGGCCGGCCTCAAGCCGCTGCGTCCCGACGGGCTGATGACCGCGGCCCTGTCCAGCCAGATCGCCGACGCGGCCGCCGCGGTGCTGGTCGTGTCGGAAGCGGCACTTGCCGAGCACGGCCTGACGCCGCGGGCGCGGATCCACCACATCAGCGCGCGTGGCGCCGATCCGGTGCTGATGCTGACCGCCCCGATCCCGGCGACCGCTCACGCGCTGAAGGCCACCGGGCTGAGCATCGACCAGATCGACCTGGTCGAGATCAACGAGGCGTTCGCCAGTGTCGTGCTGGCCTGGCAGCGGGAGACCGGCGCCAACCTCGATCGCGTGAACGCCTGCGGGGGCGCGATCGCGCTCGGCCATCCGCTCGGAGCGACCGGCGCCAGATTAATGACCACGCTGCTGAGCTCGCTCGAGCGGACCAGCGGCCGCTACGGCCTGCTGACGATGTGCGAGGGCGGCGGGCAGGCGAACGTGACCATCATCGAGCGCGTCTGAGGCCGCTGGCCTGGCCATGCCAGGATGTAGCGATGACCACGGCCCGTGATACCGCGCTCGACCTGATTGCATTCCTGGACGCCTCGCCGTCGCCTTATCACGCAGCCGCCGAGGCACTACGGCGGCTGACCGTGGCCGGCTTCACCGAGCTCGCCCAGGCCGGGGCGTGGCCGGCTGGTCCTGGCCGTTACGTCGTCGTGGATGGCGGCTCGCTGGTTGCCTGGGTGGTGCCCGAAGGCAGCCCCGCGGACGCTCCGTTCCGGCTGCTGGGCGCGCACACTGACAGCCCGACCCTGCGGGTGAAGCCGCGCCCGGATACCGGCCAGGCCGGCCTCCGGCAACTCGGCGTCGAGGTCTACGGCGGCGCCCTGCTCAACTCCTGGCTGGACCGCGACCTCGGCCTGGCGGGCCGCGTAGTCGTCCGCGGGCCCGCCGGTCCGCACGTCCGGCTGATCTGGGCGGACCGGCCGCTGCTGCGGGTTCCGCAACTCGCCATCCACCTGGACGCGGCGCTACGGACCGACGGCCTCAAGCTTGACGCCCAGCAGCACCTGGTGCCGGTCTGGTCTATCGGCGACCCGGAGCCGGGCGGGTTCGGCCGGTTCCTGGCCGCCGAGCTCGGCGTCCCGGCACAGGACATCCTCAGCTACGAGATCGTGACCTACGACCTGCAAGGCGGAACGCTGGCCGGCGCCAGCGAGGAGTTCGTCAGCTCAGCCCGGCAGGATGACCTGGTCTGCTCCCATGCGTGCGTCTCGGCACTGAGCGCGGTCGGCCGCGCACCCGCCGCGCAGCACATCAGCGCCCTGGTGCTGTTCGACCACGAGGAGATCGGCAGCCGGTCCGCCACCGGAGCGGACGGCGCCTGGCTCGGCCGGCAGCTTGAGCGCACGGTGATCGCCCGCGGCGGCAGCCGCGATGACTACCTGCGCGCGGTGAGCTCCTCCCTGCACGTGTCCGCCGACATGACCCATGCGACGCATCCGAACTACCCCGACCGGCACGAGCCGCACCACTGGATCGCGCTCGGCGGCGGTCCGGTGCTGAAGGTCAGCGCGAATGTCTTCTATGGCACGACCGCGCCGACGCAGGCGGCATTCCTGCTCGCGGCCGAGCAGGCTGGCGTCCCCGTGCAGTACTTCGTCAACAAGAGCGGCGTTCGCAGCGGATCGACGATCGGCCCGATCGTCGCCGCGGGCCTGGCCATGCCGACCGTGGACGTCGGCAACCCGACCCTGGCCATGCACTCCGCTCGCGAGCTGACCGGAACGGCTGACGCCGCCATGCTGATCGCTGCGCTGACGGCGTTCCTGAAGCCGGCCTAATTCGGTCCGCGGCGGGAGCGACCGGCACTCGCCGTGGCGAAGTCCAGCGCCTCGGTGGCGAGCGCCCGCCAGTCCAGCCCCGAGCCGGGATCCAGGCTGAGCCATTCCCGCATCGGCGTTCCCTTGTTAGCGTCAAACGCCGCGCCGTTGCCAGACCTGACCAGCGCAGCAACCCGGCCTTCTGGCAGCTTCAGCACGAGCCTGCCGCGAACCAGCATTGCGAAGATCTTGCCGTTGTACCGCAGCGCGCCGCGGCCGAAGCCGCCACCGCCGCGCGGCGGGGTCACGCCGTCAATGCCCATGAGGGCATCGACCAGGTCCTCGTATCGCTCCCGGATCGGGTCCGCGCCGCCCGCCACCGTCCTAGGCTAGACCGCCTACCTGATAGACGACCGGGCGGAGGAGATGTCGTTGAGGGCGTCGCCGATCTGCCGGAAGGCCAGCACGGTGACGACCAGCATGATCAGCGCCGGGTACACCTCCCACGGGTAGCTGTTGAACAGGTTACCCACGCCGTCGGTGAGCTGGGTGCCCCAGTCCTCGAACGGCGGCGGCGGGCCGAGGCCGAGGAAGCTGAGTGCGGACAGTGCGTAGATCGCGTCGGCGACCGCGAAGGTCGCGGTGACGATGAAGATGTTGAAGGTGTTCGGAATCATGTGCCGGAATAGGATGCGGGTCCGGGTCGAGCCCATCGCCGTCGACGCCTGCACGAACTCCCGCGTCTTCAGGGACAGCACCTGGGCCCGGACCAGTCGGCAGACATACGGCCAGGAAAGCAAGGTCAATATGCCGATGATCGTCGCCAGGTTCAGGGTGAACATACTGGAGAGGATCAGCAGCAGGATGAACGTTGGCACGGCGAGCAGCGTGTCGACGATCCGCATCAAAATGGCGTCACCGACGCCGCCGATCATGCCGGAGATCGCCCCGTAGAGAGATCCGATCACGGTGCTGGCGATGGCGACCGCGAAACCGAGCTCCAGCGAGGACTGGCCGCCGACCATGAGCCGGCCGAGTATGTCGATGCCATATTGGTCGGTGCCGAGCGGACGGCCGGCCCCCGGCGGCAGGTTTTCCAAGGCCAGGTTAGTGACGGTCTGGTTCGTCCGGTAGATCAGCGGCCCGACAAAGCAGAACAGGATGAGCACCACCACGACAGCGCAGGCGCCCATGGCGCGCTTGCTGTGCAGGAAGTCGTCTAGAAGCAAGTTTCTGGAAACGGCTGGGCCCGCTATCTCGCCCCCCGCCGGTACGCCGATCGGCTTGGCGACCGTCGCGCCGTCAGGCGACTGCATGGCGGATCCTCGGGTCGAGTACGCCGTAAGCGACATCCGCGGCGAGGTTGCCGACGACCGTTGCCACGCCGATGATCAGCGTCGCGCCGAGCAAGACCGGGAAGTCGTGCTGTAGGGCCGACTGCCAGAACAGCAGGCCCATGCCGGGGAAGTTGAAGATTGCCTCCGCGATGACGGCTCCCGCCACGATGTCGGGCAATGACAGGCCGAGGATCGTGACGATCGGCAGCAGCGCGTTGCGGAGCAGGTGCCGGGTCAGGATCAGCCGCTCCCGCAGGCCCTTGGCGCGCGCCGTCCGGATGTAGTCCTGGGCCATCTCCTCGATCGCCGAGGACCTCATGTACTGGCTGAAGCCCGCAACGCTGTTGATCGAGAGCACAACCACGGGCAGCACGAGCGCGCTCGGGTCGGAGAAGATCCCGCCAACGGAGGTGATGCCGCCCGGAAAGGCAGGCTGGAACCAGTGGAAGTGCACGCTGAAGATGGCAATCAGCAGCAGCGCCTCCATGAAATCCGGCGCAGAGTACAGCGTGAACCAGGTACCGGCCACGACGTCGTCCCGCACCGTGCCGTGGTGGATGGCCTGGTACAGCCCCATCGGCACGCCGATGATCAGGGCGAGTAGCGTCGAGATCCCGAGCAGCACCACATCACGCGGCAGCCGCTGCGCGATCAGGGTCGACACAGGCTGCCCGGCCACGTACGAGATACCGAAGTTCCCGTGCAGCACGTTGTTGCAGTACAGCCAGAACTGCACTGGCAGCGACCGGTTCAGCCCGTAGGTGTTGTCGAACAGAGCGATCCGCGCCGGGCTGGCCTTCTGCCCGAGCACCGCCCTGGCCGTGCTGCCTGGCTCGAAGTGGACCAGGATGAAGGTCAGGATCATGACCCCGATGACGACCGCGATCGCCTGCCCGATCCTGCGGACGAGGTACCAGGTCATGAGGCTGGCTTGGTGTAGTACCACACCTCGGGGTTGTAGTAGGCGTCGAACGGGTTAGTCGGCGTGACGCCGGCCAGGTTCTTCTTGTAGACGATCACCTCGGACTCGTCCGGCAGCCACAGGAGCGGCAGCTGCCTGGCCGCATAGTCCTCGTAGGCAAAGAACGCGCTCGTGCTCGACCCGTACTCGGTGGCCTCGATGAGCTTGTCCATCTCCGGGGTCGAGTAACCGCCGTAGTTCGTAACCCCGTCAGTGGTGAACATGCCGGCCCCGTTCGGATCCGCCAGATACGAGTTGTAGCCGTACTGCTGTAGCTGCCAGTCGTAGCAGACCGAGGCCGGATGCGATTGCGCGTTGCAGGTGCCGGTGGTCGCCACGAGCGTGTTGAACGGCTCGCCCTTCAGGATGAACTTGATGCCGGCCTGCGCCTCAGACGACTGGATCGCCGCGTTCTGCTCGTCGAACGAGGTCGAGCCGGTGGCGAACAGCAGCTGGAACTGCAGCGGCCTGCCAGCGGTGATCCCGGCGCCACAGTCGGTCGGCCCGGTGCCGGGGCGCACGCAGGTGTCGGTGCCGTTCGGCACCACCTTCCAGCCGTGTGCCTTCAACAGCGCGATGGCCTTGGCCGGGTCGTACGGATACGGGCCGCCAGCCTTCTCCAGGGGCGAGTCCCACTGCTGGCCGTACAGCACCGGCACTGGCCCGTTGCCAGGGTCGGCGTAGCCGTTGAAGGCCTTCTGGACGATCTGCTTCCGGTTGATCAGGTACTGCATCGCCTGGCGGATGTAGAGCTGGCGGACCAGCGGCGCCACAGCAGGGTTCCAGAAGTTCGGCAGGATCTCGGCCACGCCCGGGGTCGGCACCTGCACCACCGAGTAGCCCTCGGCCTCAAGCGCGGGGATCTGGCGGACGTCGCTCAGCGGCAAGATGGCGACGCTGACGCTGGTGCCCGAGCGGAGGGTATCCATCAGGGCAGCGTCGTCGGTGAACGGAGTCCAGATGACCTTGCTCAGGGCGGGCACGTTGCCCGAGTAGTTCTTGTTCGGGACATACGCGTAGTAGCCAGAGGTGTCGAATTGCGACAGCTTGAACGGGCCGTCCACCACCTGCCAGAGCGGGTTGGTGGCGAACGTGGATTGCTGGCCGCCTTCCTTCTGCAGGAAGTTCCAGACAGCCTTGGCGCCCTTCGGACTCTCGTCGTAGTTCCCGACCTTGCCGGTCATCGAGGTCTTATCCCAGGCGTGCTGGGGCATCAGCGGGACATAGGTCAGCACGTCATCGGTGTAGAAGGTGGGGTTATACGACCGGGTGAGATCAAGGACCACGGTGTGCGCGTTTGGCGTCAGAACCTTAGTGACGTCGGCCGGGAACAGCCCTGAGACGTAGTAGGCCCAGTTGTTGTAGTTGGCTTTGAGCAGGTTGTACATGAAGGTGAAGTCGCGGCTCGTGATGGGCACGCCGTCGGACCACTTCCACGGCTTGAGGTCGATCGTGATGACCTTGTCGCTATCGGACCACGTCATGGAGGTGTACAGGCTCTCCTGCGGGTTCACGGTCGTTTTCGTGCCATCGCCCGCGTACACCAGAGTCGGCCACATGCCCTCGGAGAGGACGATGTTGTAGCCGTTAGAGTTCGTGGCCGGCGGCGCCGGGAAGATGAAGTTGGGCGAGTAGCCGTTTTCAGCGACGGTTACGGTGCCGCCCTGGACCTTCTGCCCTGTCGTATGCGAGCTACCGGAGCCCACTGAGGGGCCGTGCCCGGCCGCGCAAGCGGCCATCAGTGTTGCCAGTGCCAGCCCGCCGGCTGCCACGACTAGTCGCTGCGTCCTGCGCACGCCATAACTCCTTCGGTCAGAGACTCCGCCGGCGAGAAAAAGTCTCGACTTCATGCACCTTGACTACGCCAACTTGACTACGCATAGTACGAGCGTTCAGCGCGGTTTTTGGAGTCCTGTCGGGCATCTTTAACCACACTGTGACAGTTAGTGCCGGATCCTGCCGCTCTCATGCGTGCTGAGAACTTACCCGGCCGGCGGCGCCGCCGGCCGGGTAACGCCGTCGCTCCGCGGCATTCGGTCAGACACGCAGCCGACTCGCGGCGTCACGCAGCGCATCGTCGATCGGCGTCGGCTTGAGCCCGAAGGCCTCAGTGGTCGCGCTGGAGTCGATCACGAATGGTGCGGTGAACTGGTAGCGAGTCGTCCTCAGCTCCTTCACCATCGGCGAGAACTCGCCGTACGTCCACAGCACCGCATAAGGAATCGCCGTCACCTTGGCCGCCGGCGCGCCGTTGACCTCGGCGAACCTGGTCGCAAGCTGCCGCAATGTCAGTGCCGGCCCGGTCGGAACCAGCCAGGCCTGGCCGAAGGCTCGCTCATCGACGGCGACGGCCGCCAGGGCGCGAGCGCAGTCGTGGATAGAGGTCCAGCTGTGCAGGACATCGAGCGGAGCGGGTGAATAGGCCCGCCGGCCAGCCAGCAGCGGCTTGCCCAGCCCGAACGACAGGAGGCCGTTCTGCTCGATGTAGTCGCTGGCCCGGACCTCGGTGGTCCGAATCCGCCCGGCCTGCTGCGCAGCGAGCGCGTCCTGCCAGAACTGGCCCCGCAGCCGGAGCTTGGGGTGAGTGGCCGCGAGCGGGGTCCGCTGGGTGATCGGGCCGTCGACGGGACCGTAGGGGTACAGGTTGCCCATCGTGGCCAGCACAGCCCCGGTGCGCTCCGCCGTCGTCAGCAGGGACGAAGCCAGCGGCGGCCAGTCGGTGAGCCACTGGTGGTACTGCGGGTTCGCGCAGTTATAGAGCGCGACGGCGCCGGCCGTCAGCTCGGTCAGCCGCTGGGCGTCGGTCGCGTCGGCGGCCACGCGCTCGATGGCCTGATGCTCCGGCCCGGAGCCGTGCCGGCTGATGACGCGGACGTGATCACCGCGGTCAGCCAGCAGCAGAGCGGTCGCCGATCCAACTGCCCCTGCGCCGACGATGACGTGCTCGGACATTGTCTTCTCCTCATCGATCTGAGTCTGCGAGAGCAGTGCTCGCTTTTGTAAGCATGAGTCTCGCATACGTCGCCGCCCAATGCAAGAGCAGTGCTCTCGCTTGTGTGCAATAATCTTCGTTATGCCAGCAGCATCCATCCGGGCCCGCGTCCGGGCCGAGATGATCGACGAGATCAAGGCGGTGGCACGCCACCACCTGGCAGCCGAGGGCGCGAACCTCTCGCTCCGTGCAGTCGCGCGCGACATGGGCATGGTGTCCTCGGCCTTGTACCGCTACTTCGCCAGCCGCGACGACCTGCTGACCGCGCTGATCCTGGACGCCTACAACGCCCTCGGGGCCGCGGTCGAAGCAGCCGACGAAGTGATCAGGGACCGGTCGGAGTTGCGCGGCCGCTGGCTGGCTGCGGCGAGGGCGGTGCGAGTCTGGGCACTGGCCAATCCGGCTGAGTACGCATTGCTGTACGGAAGCCCGGTGCCCGGTTACGCCGCGCCGCAGGACACCATCCCGGCAGCCGCGCGCTCGTACGCGGTGCTCGGCCGCATCCTCACCGACGGGTTCGCCTCCGGCGCGCTCGCCGGCCAGGCCGCTGCGGTGCCCGCCGCGATCCAGCCGGATCTGGCCAGGGCCAGCGAGAGCATCTCGCCGGGGCTGCCTGACGCCGTGATGCTGGCCGGAATCACCGCCTGGATCCACATGTTCGGCATGGTGAGCTTCGAGCTCTTCGGCCAGTTCAACAACGTCATTGATGCCCGCGACGAGTTCTTCGACACCGAGATGGGGCGGATGGCCGACCTGATCGGGCTGTAAGCGGTTGGTCAGCACGGCGATGGGCAAGGGGACCACATGACACAGCAGTTGCGGGACCGGCTCGGCCGCTTCGGGATCTGGCGCGCATCGTCGCAGGTGACGCCAGACCTCGCCGCAGGCGTCGAGCGGCTCGGCTACGGCACCGTCTGGCTGGGCGGTTCGCCGGACGGCGATCTGGAGATCGCGTCTGAGCTACTCGGCGCGACGAGCACGCTGATGGTCGGCACCAGCATCGTCAACATCTGGAAGGACGACGCCGCGACTGTCGCCCGGTCGTATGCGCGGATCGAGGCCAGCCATCCGGGCCGGTTCGTGCTCGGCGTCGGGGCGGGCCACCGCGAGGCGACTCAGGACTATGCCAGCCCGTACGAGAAGCTCGCGGCGTACGTTGACCAGCTGCAAGCCGACCACGTTCCCGCCGATCGCATTGTCCTTGCCGCACTGGGCCCGCGGGTGCTGAGGCTTGCGCGCGACCGCACCGCCGGCGCGATCCCCTACCTCGTTCCGCCCGAGCACACTCGCCAGGCGCGCGAGATTCTCGGCCCGGACCGGCTGCTGGCCCCTGAGCACAAGGCCGTGCTCGACCCTGACCCCGGGCAGGGGCGCGCGCTCGGCCGCCGCCGAGTGCAGAACCCGTACCTGCACCTGGTCAACTACACCTCGAACCTGGAGCGGCTCGGGTTCACCCGCGAGGACCTGGCCGACGGCGGCAGCGATCAGCTGATCGACGAGCTGGTCGCGCACGGGCGGCCCGAGCAGGTGGCCGCGCAGCTCAGCGCGCACCTCGACGCTGGCGCGGACCACGTGGCGGTCCAGCTGCTGACCGACAGCGACGCCGATCCGCTGCGGGGCTACGCCGATCTGGCGAACGCACTCGGGCTGCAGGGCGACGCGGGCTGACGCGGCACCGCGAGCCCGGCTAACGCCGCACGGCCATCTCGCCGAGCTCGGACCAGTCGTCCTGCGGGACGGTGAAGTTCCAACCATCGCCGGGGTACCGGCGTCTTAACTAACGTCAGCGTTGTCCGAACTAAGGAGCACACGATGAGACTGACAAGCAAGGCAGGGCGGCGCACTCTTGCGGCCGCCGCTGTTGCAAGCGCTGCGATTCTGCTGCCTGGCCTCGCACTGGCGTCGTCAGCCGGCACGGCAGCACCGAAGACTGCTGCTGCACCGAAGACTGCCGCTATCGCGACGTGCACCCGCGGTCAGGTGACCCCGTGGCTGGGCATTCCCGGCAACGGGACGGCTGGGAGCACGTACTACGAGCTGGAGATCTCCAACATTTCCGGCCGCTCGTGCACGCTGTTCGGCTACCCCGGCGTGTCGGCGATCCGTGCCGGCCACCAGGTCGGCAGCGCCGCGGGACGCACCGCTTCCCACCCGTCCACGCTGCTGACCCTGGTGCCTGGCGCGACCGTGCACGTCATCCTGCAGATCACCGACGTGTACAACTTCCCGCCGCGCACGTGCCACCCCACCAAGGCCTTTGCGCTCCGCGTCTTCGCCCCAGGTGACTTCTCCGCGAAGCAGTTCCCGTTCACGTTCACGGCCTGCGGCAAGAAGGGACCCGTCTTCCTGCATGTGAGCGCGTCGATTGGCGGCACCGGGATCCCCGGTTACAGCAACTGACCGAGGGAACGACAGCGGCACAGCGCGCGGCCGTTCGTCTGACGACGGACGGCCGCGCTGCCGTGTGCAGACGTGTCAGGACAGATGCGAGCTGCTCGGCGGCAAGTCAGCCAGGCTGCTCACTCGAAAAGGAAGCTGACGGCTGCCTCCCGGCCATCAGGGGTCAGGCATTGAAGCCGGTGGCGGTAACCACGACGTCGAAGAAAATTGCCACTAAAGTACACTGAAAGCATGGCAGGAACAGCGCGGATGCTGTCGCTGCGGCAGGCAGCCGAGCTCCTCGGCGTGCACTACCAGACCGCATATGGCTGGGTTCGCCAGGGTCTCCTGCCCGCTGCGAAGGCCGGCCGAAACTACCAGGTCCGCGTCGCTGACGTGGATGCCTTCGGCGCTCGGCGGACCGCCGGAGCGCCGCCTCGTCCTGAGGTGCGGGTCCGCAACTGGAAGCCGCAGGCTGACCAGTTCTATGACGCGATTGTGGCGGGCTCGGAGCGGCTGGCCCAGAGGCGGCTGGAGCGGCTCGCCGCGGGCGTGCCGTTCATCGAGCTCTGTGAGCGGGTCGTCGCGCCGGCACTGCGGCGGATCGGCGACGACTGGGCTGCGGGTGACGTTACGATCGCTGTCGAGCACCGGGCCAGTGCCATCTGCGTGCGCCTCCTCGCGCCGCTTGCGGCACGGCAGCCCAGAGGCCGCCCCCGTGGGCTAGCGGTGACAGCGACCCCGCCCGGAGAGCGGCATGGACTCCCGCCGCTGATGGCCGCAGGCAGTCTCCGCGAGGACCATTGGCTCGTCCAGCACCTGGGTACCGACCTGCCCGCTAACGAGGTCGGCCGGCTAGCCTGCGACATCGCCGCTGGCCTGGTCGTGCTGTCGGCCGCAACAGAAGAGGGGGCACAGCGGGGCGCCGCGGAGGCTGCCCAGCTTGCTCAGGCTAACCCTGGCCTGCTGGTGCTGGCGGGGCGGCCGGGCGAAAGCCTGTACGACCTGCGTGCACTCACCCGGATGCTTGCTGTCGGCCCCGGCGGCGCCAGCTGAGATGACGGCAGCCCCGGCGGCGCCAGCTGAGATGACAGCAGCTGATCTCCAGCACGGCACGCTCACGCCAGCACAGTGCGGAACTCGGCTGCCAGCGCCGATACCGCGTCGCGCAGCCGGCTCACCTGCGGGCCCGCCGACAGCAGCGACCGGGACGCGCTCGGCATCACCCGGTCACGGCAGGCGGCAAACACGGTCGCGACATCACCCGGCGTCGCACCCTGCGCTCCGACGCCGGGCGCGAGGAACAGGCAGTTAGCCGCCGCCAGATCGAGCCGCGGCGTCATGTGAGTCGGGCCGATCACGGCGCCCACCGGGCCGATCTCGCCCGGCGCCAGCGCGGCGTTGAGCGCACCGATCTGCAGCAGCAGGTCCTGCTCGACCGAGCGTTCGCCGCAGTTGCCGGCCACTGCCGCCTGGATCTGCCGCCCGTCCGGATTCGAGGACCGCGTGACGATCAGCAGACAGCTGCCGGACTCGGCCGCGCGCGAGACGAAGGTGCCCATCGCGCCAAGGCCGAGGTAGGGATGCACCGTGATCGCATCGGCCGCAAGCGGCGCGCCTTTGCCGAGGTAAGCCTCAGCGTATGCGTCATTCGTGGAGCCCACATCGCCGCGCTTGATGTCGAGGATGACCAGCAGCCCGGCCTCACGCGCGCTGGCAACGATCCGCTGCAGCGTGCGGACGCCGCGCCAGCCATGCCGCTCGTAGAACGCAGACTGCGGTTTGACCAGGCCGACCGCGCCCGCCGCCGCCTCGAGCACGATGTCAGCGAACCGGTCCAGCCCGTCGGCGCTGTCCCCCAGCCCCCAGGCGTCGAGCAGATCGGCCGACGGGTCAAGGCCGAATGCCAGCGGTCCCCGTGCGGCCCTGACAGCCGCGAACCGGGCGGCGAAGGTCTCGACCACGGGAGCATTCTCGCACCCTGCACGTCTCGCTAAGTGTCGTCGGCAGCCTGGGCTCGCTGTGCTGAGAGCTCGCGCTCGCGCTCGTTACTCGTCAGCGCGGCCGCGCGCTCGAACTCCGCCCGCGCCTCAGCTTCGCGGCCGAGCTTGCGCAGCAGGTCGCCGCGCACGCTCGGCAGGAGGTGGTAACTCCGGAGCGCGGGCTCGGCCGCGAGCTGGTCGACCAGGTCGAGCCCGGCCTGCGGGCCGTAGGCCATCGAGATCGCTACCGCGCGATTCAGCTCGACGACCGGCGACGGCATCACCTCGGCCAGTACCCCGTACAGCGCGACGATGCGCGCCCAGTCCGTGTCCTGCGCCCTGAATGCCCTGGCATGACAGGCCGCGATCGAAGCCTGCAAGGTGTACTGGCCTCGTTCCCCGCCCTGGTCCGTGGCTTTCTCCAGAGCCGCGAGTCCGCGGTTGATCAGCAGGCGGTCCCACCGGGTCCGGTCCTGATCCAGCAGGAGTACAGGGCGTCCGGCCTCGTCGGTGCGGGCCGGGATACGCGACGCCTGGATCTCCAGCAGCGCGACCAGGCCGTGCACCTCCGGCTCAGCGGGGGCGAGCTGGGCAAGCACCCGGCCGAGCCGGACCGCCTCGGCGCACAGTGCCGGGCGCATCCAGTCGTCGCCGGCAGTGGCTGAGTATCCCTCATTGAAGATCAGGTAGATGACCTCGAGCACCGAGGACAACCGGGCGGGCCGCTCCTCGGCGCCCGGCACCTCGACCGGCACGTGCGCCTCAGCCAGCGCCTTCTTCGCACGGACGATGCGCTGCGCGATGGTCGCCTCAGGTACCAGGTACGCCCGAGCGATCTCGGCGGTGGTCAGGCCGCCGAGCAGCCGGAGCGTCAGGGCGACCCTGGCGCGCACGCTCAGCACCGGATGGCAGGCAGTGAAGATCAGCCGGAGCAGGTCATCGTCGATGTCGTCGGCGAACGCCTGGTCGAAGTCGGGCGTGACGGTGCCCGCCATGGCGCGGCCAATCTGAGCGTATTTCTTGTCCAGCTCGCTGGAGCGCCGGAAGAAGTCGACCGCCCGGCGCTTGGCGACCGTCATCAGCCAGGCGCCGGGATTGCGCGGCACCCCGTCGGCTGGCCACTGCTCGAGCGCGGCGACGATGGCGTCCTGCGCCATGTCCTCGGCCAGCCCGATGTCACCTGTGTAGTGCGCGAGGCCCGCGATGAGGCGGGCGGATTCCAGCCGGATGACAGTCTCGATCGCCGCCTGGGTCCGGTCGTCCGCCACGAGAACCGATCACACCATCCGGACTCCGGGCGGGCAAGGCGGGGGGTCGGCGGGCCGGGGTGCGCGCGGGGACCGGCGGCGGGGGTTACCCGGCGGGGCGTGTCAGCCGGGACCGGGCGAGCACGCTGGTGCCGCCCGGTCCCCGCCCTGGCCGGTCACGGACCGTAGACCTCGCGGATCGTGCTCTCGCCGGAGCCGACAATGCCCAGGAACCGCTTCACCCACTCCACGGCCTCGTCCTTGTCGCGGCATTCCATCAGCGCCCAGCCGCCGACCAGCTCCTTGGCCTCGGCGAACGGGCCGTCCAGCACCGTGTACTTCCCGTCGTAGTAGCTGACCTTGATGGCTTCGTCGACAGGTGCCAGGCCGCCGGTCGCGAGCAGGATGCCGGCCTTGGTCGCCTCCTCCACGAAGTCGTTCATGCGCTCGTACATCTCCTGGTTCGGGGGGCCGCTCGGGGTGTTCGGGTCGCCCAGGGTGTATCCGAAGAACTTCATCTGTGCTGTCCTCTCTGTGGCGTTCGCTCTCTTACCCGTGCGTCGAACGCGCCGACGCCAGATCGACAACGCCCCGCAGAAATCTTCCCCGGCTTCTGCCGCCAGCGGACAGTTTCCCTGCTGAGCGGCAGAATGGCAGCGTGGCGAACCTCGTGATCACCGACGACACGCTGACCGGGAACGGCCATCCCGGGCGTGATCATGGTCGGGACGTGGATCAGCAGGGAAGGCAGCACGTTCGCCGTCTGCCACGGGCGCGGCCCGGTGATCGTGATCGATCTCACCGGGGAGAACGTCGACCGGATCGTCATGACGGTTGGCAACCCGGAGGAAGCAGCCGCGGAGCTGTCATAACCTGTTCGAAGGTGCAGGCCGGACATCGGTTCCGGGCTGGCAGGCGGAGAAGGAGCTGGCAGGTTCGCTGATGAGATGGTCGCTCAGGAGAAGCATCGCCGTGGCGTCCAGCGCGGCTGCCGCGGCAGCCGTCGGGATCGGCGTCAGCCTCGCCCTGGCCAGCGGGCCGCCGAGCCATCGCCCGGCCCCGAGCCCGACGCCGAGCGCGACGCCGAGTCAGAGCGTCTCGGCTCAGCGGCTGCTGTCGCCGTTCACGGGCGAGCCAGTGCGGTCGCTCGGCCCAGTGCTGGCAGTCAAGATCGACAACATCGTGTTCGCACGGCCGCAGACTGGCCTCACCCGCGCGGACATCGTGTACGTCCTGCCAGTGGAAGGCGGGCTCAGCCGGTTCCTGGCGATCTTCTCGTCGCATATCCCGCCCGTCGTGGGCCCGGTCCGCAGTACCCGGCAGGATGACCTCGAGCTGCTGCGCCAGTTCGGCCGTCCGGCGTTTGCCTACTCCGGAGCCCAGACGCGGCTGCTGCACGTCGTGGAGCACGCCCACATCGTCGACCTGTACGCCGGACTAGTGCGCGGCTACTACCGCAACTACCAGCGCATCGCCCCGTACAACCTGTACGCGAACACCTCCACGCTCCTGGCTGAGGCCAAGGGCGCTAGTAAGGCGCACAACATCGGCTTCCGGTTCGGGCCCGCGCCACCGGGCGGCCGCGTGACGGCACGCGAGTCAGTGTCCTACCCGCACGCGTCGTTCAGCTTTACCTGGTCGCGGTCGAAGAAGCGGTGGCTGGTCTGGATCGACGGAGCCAGGGCCGCCAGCACCGAGGGGCCCCAGCTATCCGCTCCCACGATCGTGCTGCAGCACACGGTCGTGCGTACGTCCGGGTTCCTCGAGGAGGGCGCGCGCCCCCCGTACGCGGAGACCGTCGGCTCGGGTACCGCGGTTGTGCTCAGGAACGGGAAGGCTTACCGCGTCCGGTGGTCCAGGCCCACTGCCACGGGCGGGACGACGTACACGACGCTGGCCGGAAAGCCGATGACGTTCGCGCCCGGACCGGTCTGGATCGTCCTGTGGGGCAACCGGGTCGCCGAGTCGGGCTAGCCCCGCTCCTCGCTCAGTCGCTCCCTGCCCAGTCGCACAGCGCTCAGCCGGGCCAGGCTCGCGCAAGCCTCGGCCATGATCCGGTCGATCAGCTCGGCGCACGACGGCAGGTCGTCGATGAGCCCGACAACCTGGCCCGCGGCCAGCACGCCCAGGTCTGGCCGGCCGTCCACCATCGCGGCCTTCAGCAGCATCGGAGTATTGGCTGCCATCAGCACCTGGCTCCAGGACAGGTCGGTGCCGTGTCGCATCGCCTGCCCCTGGCGGATCAGCGCTGGCCAGCTCAGGCCGGACAGTTTCCGGAAGCGGGCCGCGTTCGCCACGGCGCGCGCCAGGCCCGAGACCTGCCCCGAGCGTTCCAGCCGGTCGATCAGCGGCGTTCGCAGGACGCGGTGCGGAACACCGTCCACTCGGGTCGTGACCACGGTGTCGGTCAGCGCCTTGCCCAGGTACACGCGCTTGACCTCGTCGGCGACCGGGCTGTCGCTGGTCAGCAGGAACCGGGTGCCCATCGCGATACCCTCAGCGCCATAGGCCAGCGCGGCCACCAGGCCTCGCCCGTCGAAGAACCCGCCTGCTGCCACTACCGGGATGTCGACGGCCGACACCACCTGCGGGAGCAGCAGGCTCGTCGGGATCGGGCCGGTATGCCCGCCGCCCTCGCCGCCCTGCACCACTACCGCGTCAGCTCCCCACTGCGCGACCTTCTCGGCATGGCGGCGCGCACCGACCGACGGGATGACGATCACTCCCGCGTCCCTGAGCCGCTTGATCATGTCCTGCCTGGGTGCGAGCGCGAACGAGGCGACCCGGACGCCCTCCGCGATCATCAGGTCGACCCGCTCGGCGGCATCGGGAGCGTCGGCCCGCAGGTTCACCCCGAACGGCGCATCCGTCCGCTCCCGCACGGCGGTCACGGCGGCACGAAGTTCGTCCAGCGTCATCGTCGCCGAGCCGATGATGCCGAGGCCGCCCGCACGTGACGTGGCAGCGGCCAGCCGGGCTCCGGCCACGAAGCCCATCCCGGTCTGCACGATCGGGTACCGGATTCCGGCCAGCTCGGTGAGCCTGGTCCGGATCAGCGGGCTGCTGGCGGCGCTCTCGCCCGCACCCGCGCTCGCGGTCACGCGAGCTCCTGATCGCGGCGCGACTGCGGATCCAGGTGATCGCGGATCAGTGCCAGCTCCGCTGCAGTTGGCAGCCGGGTCTGGGGGACCTGATAGGGCGCCGCCAGGAGGAAATCGGTCGCCTCGGCGACGTCGGAGACCGAGACGCCGGGATGCAGGGAGCGCAGCCGCATGGAATGATCAGGGCCGCCGAAGTCAAGCACGGCCAGGTTCGTCACGACGCGGCGCAGCTCGTGGAACCGGGCCGCCCGCACGCCCAGGCCCGCCGCCCGGTCATAGCCGACACCGCTGACCATGTCGACACGGTCGACCAGCACGCGCCGGGTGTGCTGCGGCAGCCAGTAGCTCACCGGATGGTTCACGGTATTGCCCGGCGCCCCGCGGACGCCCAGCAGCTGCGCCTTGGGCCTGACCCAGTCGCCGATGCAGGAGATGTTCTGGTTGCCGAACTGGTCCAGTTGCGAGGCGCCCATCATCACGTGCCGCTTGCCAGCCGCCAGCATCGTGAAGACCTCGCGGAACGGCAGCCAGCCCTCGGTCACCCGCCCGGCGCTCGGGAGCCCGTCGTCACTGGCACCCGCAGGCGCGAGCAACGTCGCCTCCCCGTCAGTGAGCAGCAGGTCAGGCTCGAACGTCAGCTGCGCCAGCCGCGCGCCGAGCGTCGGGATCAGCCCCATGGGACTCGCCACGAGTGCGCCGTCGCCGCGCCAGGCTTCAGCGCACGCGACCACGCAGATCTCGGCCAGCGTCGGCTCAGATCCGGTCACGCCCGCGCCCCGGCAGCGCCCGCCGGATCCGCGGCACCGGACCTGAAGCGCGCCACCGCCGCCTGATAGGCGTCCTCCCCGCCGGACAGGAACTCAGCGCTGAACTCCTCCCACGCTTCCGGGCTCGCGGCCGACCTCGCATACTGCGCCTGGAACGCCTCGTCCCGGTCGTAGTCCGGCACGCAGCTGGTGAAGTGCGCGCCGTTGGGCGTCTCCACCACCCCGGCTACCATCGCGCGGTTGATCAGCAGGCTCTGCACGGGCCCGGCTGCGATCAGATCCGACGTCGGCACGATCCGCTCGCACGACAGGTAGGCGCGCGTGGCCGCCAGGCAGTACAGGTCGTCGAAATACGGATCCGGGCCGAGATACTGGCCATTGCCGCGCGCATCAGCCTGGTTCATGTGCACGAACGCGGCATCCAGCGCTAGCGCCGGCACCGCCACGAACTCCTCGCCGTCGGCATAGGGCGACCGCACGGTTCTCAGGTGCGGGTTGACGCGCATGACGTCAGAGCCGAGCCCGGCACGCATGGGGAGGAACGGCAGCCGGTGGGCAGCCGCGAGCAGACCCCAGTGCAGCATGCCCTCGTCCAGCTCGGTCAGCTCGATCGCGCCACGCTGCCGCGCCTGCCGGAAGTGCGGCTCGAGCGGAATCGAGTCGAGCGACACGAACCCGGTGACGACGCGCCGGACCTTCCCGGCCGCAACTAGCAGCCCGACGTCGGGACCGCCATAGCTGACGATGGTCAGGCCCGTCAGGCCGGAGGCTGCGAGCGCCCGCACCAGCGCCATCGGCTTGCGGCGCGAGCCCCACCCGCCGATGCCGATGGTCATGCCGGACCGCAGCTCGCCGATGACGTCGGCGAGCGTCATCACCTTGCCGCATCAGCCGGCAGTCGGCACCGCGGCCGGTCACGAAGGCCTGCCGTGCGCGGTCAGAGATGCCGGTCAGGTTGAGCTCGAAGGTGAACCCCTGCTCGTACCGGTAAGACCGCCGCATGTCCACCGGCTCGATGCCGTTCAGCGACTGCTTGGCCAGCCGGATGATCTCGCCGTCCTTGGCGGCGATCTTCGCGGCGACCTCGCGTGCGCGGGCCCGGAGCCCGGCCGCCGGCACGACATCCAGCACCGTGCCGTAACTCTTCAGTTCCAGGGCGGGAACGGGGTCGCATGTGTACACCATCGCCCGCAAGAGCTGCTGTGGCACGAGGCGGGCCAGGTGCGTTGCAGCCCCCAGTGCGCCGCGGTCCACTTCTGGCAGCCCGAAATAGGCGTCGTCGGCGGCAAGCACGATGTCGGCGCTGCCCGCGAGGCCGACGCCACCGCCGAGGCAGAAGCCCTGCACGGCAGCAACAACCGGGAGGGCGCACTCGTAGACAGCCGCGAACGCCGCGAAGCAGCCGCGGTTGGCCCCGATCAGGGCCGTATAGCCCTCGGTCGCCTGCATTTCCTTGATGTCGACGCCCGCGCAGAAGCCGCGTCCCTCAGCGGCGAGGACCACGGCCCGCACGCCGGGGTCCTTGCCCGCCTCCGAGATCACGTCCGCCAGGTCGAACCAGCCCTGTACGGGCAGCGCGTTCACGGGCGGGAAGTCGATCACGACCTCGGCGACGCCGCCGCTAGTCCGCAGATCGATCGACACGCGGGTACCTCGCTCGCACCGTAAACCTAGCGTTTGCTTGGTGAGCGTAACACCATCAGCGGCCCAAGATCGTGGCCGTAGCCCGGCCGAATGTCACGCTGGCCGCCGCTTACGCTGCCTTCATGCGATGTGTGTTCAGCCCGCCCGCCGACGACGTCGCCGGCCTGCTGACGCTGCCGTGGTCAGAGGCGCTCGCGAGCTGGCACGACGAACGGCTCGTGGAAATCCGGCAGCGGGGTGCTCGCTGTCCAACGCGCTGTTCCGGGCCGACGCCGGGACGTTCCGTGCCTACCTGGTGGATACCGAGACCAGCGAGAAGCATCCCTCTCTGACGGACGGCAGCGTCGTTTCGACCTCGAGCTGGCCAGCGAGCGGGTATGCGGCGAGCTGATGGACTTGCAGGCCGGGGACCTGCTGCCCGCGGACGTCGATCCGATCGTGGTCAGCGAGGAACTCGAGCGCAGGTACTCCGGGCTGTGAGCGGAACTCAATCACGACGAGCTCTTCAGCCCGACCGACCAGCGGCACCGGATCGCCAAGCGGCTGCGCCGCCTGAACCAGCTGGGATTCGACGCCGACGAGGTGGAGCTGATCCCGGAGCCGGCTGGCGTCCGGCTTCGGGTCCACACCAGGGTGGCGGAGTCCGGCCAGAGCAGCCAGGAGGCTGTTCCGCAGCCGCTTACCAGCTCGGCCGACGGCGAGGCAGATCCGGCGCCAGCTGTGTAGCGCACCTTCGGTGACCTAGCATGTGCCGCATGCATCCGGAGGTGGGCCTGCGGCCGGGCCTTGCCGTGGTAATCACCGGCGGCACGCGCGGAATCGGGGCCGGCATCGCCCGCGCTTTCCTCGATACCGGCGGGCGCGTCATGGTCTGCGGCCGGACCCAGCCGGCCGATCCTGGCCAGCTGCCGACTGCGGCGGGCCGGCCGGCGGTGTTCTGCCAGGCCGACGTCCGCGAACCAGAGCAAGCGCGCAGCCTGATTGCTGCAGCCGCCGAGCAGTTCGGGCGGATCGACGTCGTTATCAATAACGCAGGCGGTTCGCCCGAGGCCGCCGCCGCCACCGCTTCACCGCGCTTCCATCAGAAGATCATCGAGCTCAACCTGCTCGCGCCGCTGCACGTCGCACAGAGCGCCAACTCGGTCATGCAGGACCAGGACAGCGGCGGCTCCATCATCATGATCGGCAGCGTGAGCGGCCTGCGGCCGTCACCTGGCACGGCCGCCTACGGCGCGGCCAAGGCCGGGCTGCACCACCTGGTGACAAGCCTCGCCATCGAGTGGGCACCGAGGGTCCGGGTGAACTGCGTGGCACCAGGTTTCGTCGAGACCGACGGCGGCGCGGACCACTACGGTGACGCTGACGGCATGGCAGCCGTCCGGCGGTCCGTCCCGCTGCAGCGGATGGCGACGCCGGACGACATCGCGAACGCGTGCCTGTTCCTGGCCTCGCAGCAGGCCTCGTACATCAGCGGGACGACGCTGGTCCTGCATGGCGGCGGCGAACCGCCCGCGTTCCTGGCGGCGCGAGGGGCAAGCTAGCGCCGGCACGCCCGTGCCTCGCTCCACGTACTCCCGCGCAGTCGGCTTCACCCGTCCGAGACTGTTTGACCGCCCGACTGGGCCACCTGGCGCAGCTCGGCTGGGGGATCAGTGACGAGGCTGTGCTCCACGACAGCGGGACGAGGCGAGGTGTCGACATAGAGGCGGAAGACGTCGGGTCGGTTGTAGTGGCCCACCGGGTCCATGTGGCGTCGCCCGGCCATGACGGCTCCCAGGTCCAGGTCGGCGATGAGGGTCCCTTCCTTCTCGCGCACCGGCCCGGCGAGAATGCTGCCGTTCGGTCCGATGATCGCGGTGTTGCCTTCCTCCAGCCAGGGACCGTTTTCCTCGAGGTAGGCCGGCGGGACCAGCAGTTCGCGGTGCGGGAAGGTGGCCGGTATCCGGTCGGCGTGCAGGACCGGGTTAACGCCGACGACGAACATCCGGTTCTCGCGGGCAAGGTGCCGCAGGGTTGCGATCCAGCTGTCGCCGATCGCCAGCGTGGGCGCGATCCACAGGTCCACCCCCTGGGCATACATGTGGAACCGGGCGAGCGGCATGTAGTTCTCCCAGCAGATCAGCCCGCCAACCCGACCAAACGGCGTGTCCACGACACGCAGCGTCGAGCCGTCGCCCATGCCCCATACCGTCCGTTCCGACCCGGTCGGGACGAGCTTTCTGTGTCGGCCGGCAAGCGAGCCGTCGGCGGAGACGTAGAGCACGGTGTTGTAGATGGTCCCGCCGTTCTGCTCGCGCTCCTCGACGCCGATGACCAGCCAGACCCCGTTATCGCGGGCGATGGCCCCCAGCTGCTCGGTGGCCGGGCCGGGAACGACCACGGCGTTCTCGGCGAGCAGCCGGAACCAATCCTCGTCGCCATCCCAGATCGGCCGGGTGTCGATCCAGATCGGCGTGCCGGGCACGAAGACCTCGGGGAACGCCACCAGCTTCGCGCCCTGCGCCGCAGCCTCGGCCGTCAGGGCGCGGACTCTGTCCAGGGTCGCGGCCTGGTCCATGAGCACGTAGCTGGCCTGCACGGCTGCCACTCGGAGCGACGTCATCTCGCTGGCCTCCTGGGCTGACAGCGCGTCACCGCGCAGGGCCTCTGCGCTAGGTATACCGTCCGGGGCCGCGCCGGTATAGCCTCCGAGCAAGTAGAACCTGTTCCAGTTAGAGGGGCACGTGATGGTTGCTTCGATCAAGACCCATCGAGACGAGGTCGGTCTGACCGACGGCGAACTGCTGATCGACGGGTCCTGGGGGCCTGGCTCAGCGGAACAAGCCTGGACGCACAGCCATCCGGCGACCGGCGAGGATGTCGCGTCGTTCCCGGTCGCTACACCCGCGGACGTCGACCGCGCCGTCCGCGCCGCGCGCACCGCGTTCGACTCCGGACCCTGGCCGCGGGCTCGTGCCCAGGAGAAGATCCGGGTGCTGCGCAGGATCGGGGATCTGGTCCGCGAGCACGGCGACGAACTGCTCGCCCTGCAGGCGCTGGACAACAGCGTGCCGCTGAGCTTCGGCGCCGTGTACGGGATGTCGGCCGCATTCGTGGCGGACGTCTTCGACCACCATGCCGGCTGGGTGGACAAGCTGGGCGGCGAGACGCTCCCGCCGTATCAGGGCGGCGACCACCTGGTGATGACCCTGCGCGAGCCAGTCGGCGTCGTCGCCGCGATCGTGCCGTGGAACGCACCGCTGCTGCTCACTGCGCAGAAGCTGGCTCCCGCCCTCGCCGCGGGGTGCACTGTCGTGCTCAAGCCGTCGGAGTACGCGACGTTCGCGGTACTGCGGCTCGTGAAGCTCATCGAGGAAGCGGGGCTGCCGGCCGGCGTGCTCAACGTGGTAACCGGACCCGGTGACCCGACTGGCGACGCCCTGATCAACCACCCGATGGTCGACAAGATCTCGTTCACCGGCAGCCGCGCGGTCGGCCGCAAGATCATCGAAGCGTCCGCGGGCACCTTCAAGCGGGTGAGCCTGGAACTCGGCGGCAAGAGCCCGGCGCTGGTATTCGCCGACGGCGACGCCGGAACCGCTGCCGCGCTGACCATGGGCACCGTCACGCTCGGCCTGTCCGGCCAGGTCTGCCTTGCGCAGACCCGTGCGCTCGTGCACCGGGACAAGGTCGATGAGTTCAACGGGATGGCCGAGATGATCGCCGGGATGGTCAGCTACGGCAACCCGTTCGATCCGGCTGTGACCTCGTCCCCGCTGATCAACACTCGCCAGCTGGACCGCGTGATCAGCCTGATCGGCAAGGGCCAGGAGGAGGGCGCACGGCTGGTCTGCGGCGGCACCCGCGGCGACGGCGACCTGGCGGCGGGGAACTTCGTTGCGCCGACTCTGTTCACCGACGTGAACAACGACATGACGATCGCGCGCGAGGAGATCTTCGGCCCGGTGCTGTCGGTGATTCCCTTCACCGACGAGGAGGAGGCAATCAAGATCGCCAACGCGACCGAGTACGGACTCGCCGCGACCGTGTGGACGTCCGACATCAAGCGGGCGCTGCGGATGACCAAGGCGCTGCGGGCCGGGACTGTGGGTATCAACGGTTACGGGCTGGAGCCGCACGCGGCTTTCGGCGGCTACCAGCAGTCGGGTATCGGCCGCGAGGGCGGGCGCACCGCCATCGAGGCCTACACCGAAGTGAAGACGGTGATGATCCCGACGACGGACGAGATGATGTAGCACGGGCTAACCGGCAGCCGGACCGCCTGGGCCGGGGTCCTTGGTCCCGGCAGCAGAGGCGGTTCGGCCCCGGCGCGGGCCCGGCGCTCACGGGCATGATCCGGTTATGACAGCACACTTTGACCACCCGAGCTATCGCGCCCGGCTGAGCCCGGCCCGATCCACTCAGGCGCAGTCACCAGCCGCCTCTGGGTCATCCACCCAGCTCCGCCGGAGGAGCCCTTACTGCGAGCGTGCGTGCTGCTGCTCAGTACTGCCTGCCGTCATCGTGGTGCTGGCGCCGACGGAAGGTCGGCCGCACGCCACGGATCTGCTGCTCTGCGGGCACCACTTCCGGCAGTCGCGGACAGGCCTGCTAGCCAAGGGCGCCAGGTTCCTGGACCTCGACGGCAACCCGCTGGCCGCCGACGGGTGGTTGCAGCCAGCCCCGGCAGGCTGGTGAGGCGCGCGCTCGCCGACTGTGGCCTGACCTGCTGGAGAATTCATGGCTATCTCACTCGAAGCCGTCGCGCTGGACAAGCCTGAGGACGTCAACGTCATTCTCGGACAGGCCCATTTCATCAAGACCATCGAGGATCTGCACGAGGCGCTGGTGGGCGTGAGCTCCCATCTGCGGTTCGGGATCGCCTTCTGCGAGGCATCGGCTGCGCGCCTGATCCGCCGGTCGGGCAACGACCCCGAGCTGGTGGGCCTCGCGACGTCGGCAGCGGCAGCTATAGCTGCAGGCCACACGTTCGTGATCACGCTCCGAGACGGATACCCAGTCAACGTGCTGAATCAGGTAAAGGCCGTTCCGGAAGTCTGCACGATCTTCTGCGCGACCGCGAATCCCGTCGACGTGCTGGTCGCCGTCACCGACCGTGGCCGCGGGGTGATCGGCGTCGTGGATGGTGAGCCGCCGGTTGGCACGGAGACCGCCGACGATGTTGCCAGCCGCCATCAGCTACTCCGGGACATCGGCTACAAGCTGTAGTGGCCGCCTGCCGGGCGGTGCCCACTTGTACTTGCCGTAATCGGGACCTCTCGCGGGTCCTTCGGCCCTAACACCCGTGGCCAGCAAGCCGGCGAATGGGCGTGTGGGAGGGAGGTCAGCGGTGATTACACATGCTGAACTCGACAAGCTGCGGTGCATCCTGGCGCCGGAAGAGTCTGTGCTCTCGTTGTACGTCGAGGTTCCGCTCGATCCGGGGTCGTTGCGCGAGCTCCCAGCGCGAGCACATGACCTGATCAAAGCCGCGGCGGAAGGTCAGCCTGCCCGGCTGAGTCCCGAGGACGAGGAGGTTGCCTGCGGCCTGGTCCGGGCACACGCCAGGGAGTGGCTCGGGCACACACTCGCGATCGTCGTCTGTTGCGAGCTCGGGCTGCAAGAGGTCGTGCCGCTACCGGACGGCGTCGAGGAGCGAGCGGTGCTAGCGGTCAGGCCGCATGTCCGCCCGTTGCTGGCCTCGCTGCAGCGCCATCCCGATCACCGGATAGCTGTCATCGACAACCGGCACGCCTGGCTGCTGGCAGTGGTCGAGGACCGCGTCGAGACGGTCGCCGTCGCGCCAGGGCCGACCTTGCCGAGCAGTGGTTTCGGCGGCTGGTACGGGCTGGAGTCCTATCACGTCGAGCGACGGGTCACCGAGCTGGCGCGCCACCACTACCGGGATGCAGCGTGGATCCTGGAACGAGCGGCCAAGGATGCTGGTGCCCAGCCATTCGTGCTGGGCGGCCACGCGGACGGAATCAAGCATCTGCTGAGCGCTCTCCCGGGCGGGATCCGGGAAAGCTACGCCGGCTGCTTTGCCGCGGATCCGGGCACGCTGACCCCCGCGAGGGCGCGCGACCTGGCCGCCCCCGTCATCAGCCACTGGGCCAGCCGGCGTGAGCAGCATGCCATCGATCAGGTCACCGGGCCGACATCACGTGTCCGGGCCGCGATTGGCCTGAATGGATGTCTGGCCGCCGTCAACGCCGACGCGGTTGACCTTCTTCTGATCCCGGACGAGGGCCTGGTGCCCGGTTACCGGTGTGAGCGATGTGGCGTGCTGAGCGTCACCGGCAGGGAGTGCTGCGACTGGGGTGCCGCCTCCCGTGCAGTTCCTGACTTGCTGGAGGAGATGGCGCTGCAAACCTTGCATGAGGGTGGCGATGCCATATCGGTGCACCAGCTGCCTTGCGGCGCCGCGGCCCGGATCCGCCCCGCGGGTAGGTGACCCGGCCGCCCGAGCCCGTGCGCTCAGCGGGAGCTCAGGAAGAGCCGAGCAGGTCAACGAAGCGATAGTGGTTGTGGTGGAAGAACGCGATGATTCTCGGCAGGGCGAGCGCCGTAGCCGGATTCCCTACTGGCGAGTTATGCATCAGAACCACCGGGTGCGCCAGCTCGCCGCCTTCCTCCTCGGCCAGGTGCACGATGCGGTTCACCCAGTACGCCGACGCTGACCCGTCGGCTTTCCAGTCTTCGGTATCCACTGACCACAGCCAGACAGCCATCCGCCGGTGCTGAGCGAGCCGCAGCGTCGTGGTGTCGTAGTCGCCGTACGGCGGCCGGAAGACGCACGGAACGGTGCCGGTCAGCTTGCGCTGCTCGGCAGTCACCCGGTCCATCTCGGTCGCCTGTTGCGACCTCGACAGCTCCGCCATGTCGGGGTGATTCCAGGTGTGATTGCCGAGGACGAAACCCTGCCTCGACTCGCGGCGGACGAGCCAGGGCCGGACGGTCATGTTCTGCCCGATGTTGAAGAACGCCGCCGGGACGTGATATCGGCGCAGGATCTTCAGGATCCGCGCAGTGGTCTTGCCCGGACCGTCGTCGAAGGTGAGCGCGACAGTCTTAGCGCCGCCGGGCGCGTAATAAAGCGGACCGTAGCTAGGCTCCGGGCAGCTTGCTGACGTCCGCGGACTGGCTGCATGGTGCGCCGACCCGCTGGCCAGCGATACCTCGGCCGTAGGCAGTCCGAGCATCAGGACGAGCGCAACGATGGCGGCTATGCCGGGGATCCGGATCAACCGTGGCACGATGCCTCTCCCTTCGCGTCCTGCACAGGTCCGGGAACGCATCAGTTGCCGCGGATGTAGACGGGCGTGCCAGGAACGATCATGGTGTGAAAGAACTGGGCAATGTCCATGGGGATGCGGACGCAGCCATGTGATACCGGCTGCAACGGGACGTCCGTATCTCCGTGTATCGCGTATGCGCGATCGATGAAGAAGACGGGGTTATACATCTGGCCGAGCGGCACGGTGACCCAGCCGGGCAGGTAGGCGCCGGTCTGGAAGTCACCCACCGGGGTGATCGCGTAGCCGCAGCCACCACCCGGCGAGCAGTAGTAGTAGCCGCCGCCTGTCGAGACGTGGCTGATGAGCGCGACGTGTCCCGCCTGGTACATGACGAGCACCTCGCGCCGCAGGCTTATCTCCACTCGCGTGGCGGGGCCGGACCGGACCAGCACGGCGGGGCTGCGCGGATGCGCGAGCACCGCAAGCAGCGCAGGGCCAGCCTCATCGGACCGCGGCAGGCCCTGAACTTCCTGGAACGCCCAGACCGCCTCGAGGGTGTCGGGGCCGAACCGGCCGTCAGCCGATCCCGGGTAGTACTTCAGTGCAGCGAGCCGCTGCTGCAGCAGCAGCACCTGCGGACCGGTCATGCCCGGCGCAAGGGCCTGGGTCGGGACCGACGCCGTTGGCGTGGCCTGGGCCGAAGGTGATTGGGCCGACGGTGAATAGGGCGACGACGGCGAGGGCGATGACGTCCGGGAGGCCGACGGGGCGACGCCAGGCACGACCGTCCCGCACGCCACCAGCAGCAGTGTCGCCGCGATGGGCAGCGCCATCAGCAACACAGCAGGCGAGCGGCGCACCGAACCTCCGGCCGATCCGTCCCGCGCGACCTAACCGCGCGAACGTCCGGCACTGACTAGCGTGCGGTCGCCTGAAGTCCTGGGCTAGGGCCGAAGGTCGTCGGCTCAGCGCCGAAATGCCCGGCTGCGGCTGGTGCCGGGTCGTCACCCGGCCGCTTCGCCCGGCCTGACTTCCTGCACCAGCCATCCGTTGCCGTCCGGGTCGGAGAAGGACAGGAACGAGCCGTAACTTGCCCGCTGCGGCTCGTGACCTGGTGTCTGCCCGGCCGGGCCGAAATGGAAGATCTCGCTCGCCTCAACCCCGCGCCCAGTGAGCTCGGCACGCGCCTCGTCGATGTCGTCGACGACCAGGTGCAGGCCCTGCACGGAGCCGGCTGCGTCAGGATTGCGCATCAATGTCACCGAGCATGCTGAGCCCGGCGGCGTGAACTGAACCACCCGGAAATCCTCGCCGGCCCGGTGGTCCACGTCGAGCCGGAAGCCTGCATTGTCGGCATAGAAGTCCTTGGCGCGATCCACGTCGGTGACCGGAATGATCACGAGCTCGAGCTTGAAGTCCATGTCGACAGCCTCGCACTTATCAGACACTGCCGCCGGGCGGCGGCGGGTGAATTTGACCGCTGCTGGGGGTAGGGACACACGCATGAGCGGCAGGCAACGGCCGGGAACCTCATCTCGCTACCTGCCGATCGCTGACCACGGGCTGGTCGGCGACCTGCACAGCGTGGCCCTGGTAGGCACCGACGGCACTATCGACTGGTACTGCAGCTCGGGCTTCGACTGCCCCAGCGTGTTCGCCTCGATCCTCGATGCGGACCGGGGCGGGTCATTCGAACTGGCTGCCGATGTACCGGCGGAGACCAAGCAGTTCTACTTCCCCGACACCAACGTGCTGATTACCCGGTTCTTCACCGAGGACGGCGTGGGCGAAGTCCAGGACTTCATGCCCATCACCGGCGACCCCCGCGAGACCGGCCGGCACCGCCTGATCCGCCGCACTATGTGCGTGCGCGGATCGATCTCCTTCCGGGTGCGCGTAGCCCCCCGGTTCGACTACGCCAGGCAGCCGCACAGCGTCCGGAGGCACGACGGCCAGACGCTCTTCGAGTCGGCAAACGTTGCGCTCGCGCTGACCGCCACGGTGCCGGTCGAGCACGACGCGCTGGACGCGACCGCGTCATTCAAGCTCCTGGAAGGGGAGTCCGCGGTCTTCGCGCTCGACCAGGTCGGCGACGACATCATGCCGCGCTCCTGCCCGGGCGCAGAGGCCGAACGGGAACTGACTGCCACAGTCGCGTTCTGGCGGCGATGGCTGTCCGCGTCCCGCTACCGTGGCCGGTGGCGGGAGACCGTGCACCGCTCCGCACTGACCCTGAAGCTCCTGACTTACGCGCCCACGGGCGCGATCGTGGCCGCGCCAACGACGAGCCTCCCCGAGCAGATCGGCGGCGAGCGCAACTGGGATTACCGCTATCTGTGGATCCGCGACGCCGCCTACTGCGTCTATGCGCTGCTGCGGCTGGGCTTCGACGGTGAGGCTGGGGCCTTCATGAAGTTCCTGGCCACGCAGGTCCCCCTGCGCGAGGCCGGCGCCCCGAGCCCGCTGCAGATCATGTATGGCGTCGACGGACGTACCGAGCTGCCCGAGTCCGAGCTGACCCACCTGGAGGGCTACCAGGGATCGGCTCCGGTGCGGGTCGGGAACGCCGCCGCCGGCCAGCTCCAGCTCGACATCTACGGCCCGCTGATCGACGCGATCTACCTCTATGACAAGTGGGGTCAGCCCATCTCAAGCGATCACTGGGACGCGGTCTGCGAACTGGTGGACTGGGTCTGTGATCACTGGGACCAGCCCGACGAGGGGATCTGGGAAACCCGGGGCGGGCGCAAGAACTTCGTGTACTCCCGAATCATGTGCTGGGTGGCGATCGAGCGCGCCATGCGGATGGCCGCGCACCGTGGCCTGCCCGCCAACCTCGTGCACTGGGGGAGGGCCAGGGACGCGATCTACCGGCAGATCATGCAACGGGGCTGGTCTGCGACCCGGCAGGCGTTCATCCAGCACTACGGCGACGACGTTCTTGACGCATCTGTCCTGACGATGCCCATGGTCAAGTTCATCTCCCCCACCGACCCGAAGTGGCTCGCCACGCTGGATGCGCTCACTGCGGACCTGGTGTCCGATTCCCTGGTCTACCGCTACGACCCGGAAGCCAGTCCGGACGGCCTTCGCGGCAAGGAGGGCACGTTCTCGATCTGCTCGTTCTGGTACGTCGAGGCGCTCACCCGCTCCGGGCGGATTGACGAGGCACGGCTGGCTTTCGAGAAGATGCTCACCTACGCCAACCACCTGGGCCTGTACGCGGAGCAGATCAGCCAGACTGGCGAGCAGCAGGGCAACTTCCCGCAGGCCTTCACCCACCTGGCGCTGATCAGCGCCGCGTTCAACCTCGACCGCGCCCTCGGCTGACGAGCGTCAGCCAGCCCGGCGACCCCACGTCAGCCGACGGATGCTTCAATCCATCGCTCGGTCCCGAATCGCCGCTCGTCGAAGATGATGACCTTCTCCGGCCAGATCACAGCGATCCGAGAGACCCAGCCTGAAGCCTCGAGCGCCTCCTCCGAAGCGAGGGCGGTTGCCGTCGTCGGAAAGCGCTCACGAAACGCAGCAAGTCCCTGCACTAGCTCCTCGCCAGCGGCCAGGGCCGCGTGCCCGATTATCTGAAGGCCGTGCAGGCCACCGTCGCCAGTCTGCTGGGTGTCTGCCACCGCCACCGCCACTCTGCCGTCGCGAAGGATGTTCTGGATGTGATTCGTCGATGGCGGGGTCAGGATGTACAGACGGCACTCGGCGTCATAGGCGAAATGCGCGTTGCAGGCGTCAGGGCTTCCCGCAGCCGTAGTCGTGGCGAGGCCTAGCACTCTCGTCTCGTCCAAGATCGCCGACACGGACTGCGCCAGCTCGTCGCTTGACACATCGTGCGCTTGAAAACCAATCGACAGGCCCATAGCCATGTCGTCCCCCGCTACCGCCAGAGCCACGCCCAGCCTGCGGGGCTAGTTTCCGGCGGGAGCGTTCAGCTTCGAGTGGTCCCAGGACATGACCTTCGCGGGATGAACGATGTAGCCATACCTCTTGCGCGCGGCGCTGGCCACATACTCGTTCACCGCCTCGTCAGCCGCGGCAGCGTCAGCGCCAGCCAGCGCGTTCCCCATCACCTGGCCGACGCGAAAGCCGATCTGGTAGACGGCATCTGGATCGGTGATCGCTTCCGCGGTCCCCTGGACCTGCACGCCGCGCAGGTCGAAGTACGCCTCTCCGCTCTCCACCAGGCAGCTGATGCGCGGATCGCGCGCCAGGTTCAGCGCCTTCTGCGAGGTCCGGTACGTCCAGAACGCGATCTTGCCGTCGACCAGCGTGTAATACATGGTGACCAGGTGCGGGTACCCGTCCGGGTTGATCGTGGCGAGCTGGACCTTACGGCCCGCGGCGAGCATCGCGGCGACCTCGGCGTCGCTCATCTTGACCCGGTCGCGCTGCTTCGGCACTACTGCGCTCCCCCGGACTGGCTGGGGCCAAAGCCGATCGTCTCGGTCGCCAGCGCCAGGGTGTCCTCGCACAGGAATCCGGCGCCGGACGGGCCGGTCTCAAACCCGGCGAGGGCCGCCGCGACTGAATCGAGCGTCCACATCCCGTCGGCTGATCCAAAGTCCCTGGCTAGGAACGTGGTCTTCACAGTCGGCGGTGCCATGACCGCCGCGACGCCGCCGTGGACGACGAAGACCTCGCCGTTGATGTTCGCGGCCGCCGGGCCGCACAGGTAGGTCACCAGGGGTGCAACATAGTCGGCACTCAGCGGGTCAGGCCCGGCCTCGGGCGCCGGGCCCATCAGGTCGCCAGTCATCGCGGTCCTGGCGCGTGGGCAGATCGCATTCGCACGCACCCCGTACCGGGCGCAGCTGCGCGCGATCGTCAGCGTCAGCGCGGTGATCCCGCCCTTGGCCGCCGAGTAGTTCGGCTGCCCGGCCGAGCCGAGCAGGAACGCCTCCGAGGACGTGTTGACGATCCGCGCGTAGACCGGACCTCCGGCCTGCTTGCTCTGCTCGCGCCAGTGCGCCGCTGCCGCCCGGCTGGTGAGGAAGTGCCCGCGCAGGTGGGTGCGGATCACCAGGTCCCATTCCTCCGGTGACATCGAGAAGATCATGCGGTCCCGGAGGACGCCGGCGTTGTTGACCAGGATGTCCAGCTGCCCGAACTCGCGCAGCGCGGTCGCCAGCAGATCGTCTGCCGTAGCCGGCTCGCCGATGTCGCCTGGGCTGACGACAGCACGGCCCCCGGCCGCGCTGATCTCGGCCGCGACGCCCTCGATGGCAGCTCCCGGCAGATCGTTCAGCACCACGCTCGCTCCGGCCGCCGCCAGCGCACGTGATTCAGCCCTGCCCAGCCCGTTCCCTGCCCCCGTCACGATCGCGACGCGACCGTCCAGCCTTATCCCGCCACCTCGCCGGATCTCGCCAGTCATCCGATGTCTCCTCCCCGTCAGTAACCCGGCCCGGACAGCATGCCGCCGTCCACCACGAACTCGCTGCCCGTGCAGTACGAGGACTCGTCCGACGCGAGGTAGACGACCAGCGGAGACACCTCCGACGACCTTGCGAACCGCGAGATGGGCAGCGAGCGCATGAAGCCCTCGCCGTCCGTGATATCGGTGAAAGACTCGAACGCCGTCGCCGTCATCGTGGTCATGATGCCGCCGGGGTGCACGGAATTGACCCGGATTCCGAGCTTGCCGAGTTCCTGTGCGGCCGACCTGGTGACGCCGCGGATGCCGAATTTGCTGGCGCTGTAGGCGGACATGCCCGCCGCGCCGGTAAAGCCCTCGACGGAGGAGATGTTGATGATCGAGCCGCCGCCCGCGGCGGTCATCGGCTCGATCACGTTCTTGACGCCCAGCCACTCGCCGATCAGGTTCACGTCGATGACCTCACGGAACTCCGCGAGCGTCATGTCGGCGATCTTCTTATTGCGCAGGATGCCAGCGTTATTGACGAGCACGGTCAGCTGGCCGAAAGCATCGACTGCGGCTGCCACTGCCGCCGCCCAGTCCGTCTCCCTCGTCACGTCCTGGTGCACGTAACGACAGGAGTTCTCGCCGAGCTCGGCCGCCAGTTCCTTGCCCTTATCGTCGAGCACGTCGCCGAGCACGACTTTCGCGCCCTCGGCGACGAAGTGGCGCGCATGCGACTTGCCCATTCCCCGGGCGCCGCCGGTGATCAGCGCCACCTTCCCGTCGAGACGGCCCATCGTCACCTCTCCGACTCCTGTTACCGGGGGCAGTTGCCGCACGCCATCGGTATCAACCAAGCGCTTGCTTGGTGACCAAGGCTAACAGTGCGACCAGATCGTGCGAAGGGGCCGAGCTGCGTTCTCAGTCCGAAGCGAACACGCTCCCGACCGACGATGGGACTAGCGTGGCCGGCGGGATAAGGATGTTGACGGGCTGGTTGATGGAGTCGATGGTCGCAATGACCGTGAGCTTCGAACCGAGCACCAGCGCGCTCGTGCGGAGCTGTTTCAGCTGATCGCCCGGCCCGATCCAGAGCGCGTAGTGAATGTCGCCGCTGACGAGGCTGGCGAACGAGGCCAGGCGAGCACGCTGCGCACTGGGCAGCGCGGAGAGCGCGACCTCCGGCGCGACTGACGCGACGTACCTGGAGGTCACGACGCCTTCCACTGTTCGGTGCCCGGTGAAGCGCACGTGACCAGCCGCCAAGAGCAGGCTGGCCTGCGCCGATGGGTCGGCGTTCCGCAACTCCTGCATCAGTGCCGTCCGATCGACCTGCGGCAAGCGCAGCTTGATCCAGAACCCGGGATGCTCCGACGTCGTCGCGTAGATGTACCGGCTGGTGACGATGAACGAGAGCTGCTCCCCGGTCTGGCCACTACCTGTCAGCCTGATCTGCTCGGCAATCCGCAACGGCGTCCGCTGAATCTGCTCCTGCCCAGTGAGCGTCAGATTCGTCGGTCCGGTGATGTGCTCGGTGAACGAAACCGACATGCTGCTGGCATCTGCCGATTGCCGCTCGGCCTGAGTGACATCGAGCCGCGGCGGTCGCGGGGCCGCGGTCCGGCTCGCGGACGGGGTGCTAGCTGGCACCGTCTGCGGCGGCCCCGCCAGCACCTTATTAGAGGGCATTTCAACTAGCGAGCATCCTGCGGTGAAAGCAGCGAAGATCGCCACGCTAACTACTAGTGGTGCACCGCGACGCAGCACCCGGCCTAAGGTGTTACCCATCCCGATCCCCCACCAGGAAGACCTGCCGATGGCGGCAACGGTAGCCGATTGCGTCAGTCGCCGGGCGGATGTTATGACAAGTGGTCCTATCGCGCCCTTACCGGGATCGAGCCCGGGCTGGCGATTCCCTCGAACAGCAGCAGCAGCAGGGCGTCCACAACCTGGTCAGTGCTGAAGCCGCCCGCCTCCCGCCAGTTCATCGGCAGCCAGAGAATGTCCCGCAGCAGCCGGTAGGTGAGCTTGACGTCCAGGTCAGACCGGAAGACGCCGGCCTGCTTGCCCCGCGCGAGCTGGCCGATCCAGATCCGCTCGATCTCGCGCAGGTCCGTGCGCAGGTAGGCGAACCGGGGCTGAGTGCTGAAATAGGCCCAGTCGTTCTGCAGCATTGTCAGCGCAGCGTGATGCCGCGCCAGCGTATGGCTGCTCGACCTGACGATCCGCGCCAGGACCTCGGCCGGGCCGCCTCCGGCACTGACGGCCGAGCGGTAGTCGCCGAGCACGTCGTTCAGGAAGCCGGCCAGGATCTCGTCGCCGATTGCTTCCTTCGAGTCGAAGTGGTGATAGATGCTCCCGGACAGGATCCCCGCGGCGTCGGCGATCTCGCGGACGGTCGTCGCCCGGAAGCCCTTCTGCGCGAACAGCTCCCCCGCTAGCCGGATCATGTCCGCCCTGCGCTGCGACCGCACTGCGCCGTTGCCGGCCGGGCCGGTTTCCCGGCCAGCGGGCTGGCTCTTGCGGGTCGTGCTCACCGCGTCATTATGGCCGCTGGACCGCCAGCCGACCAAGCGCTTGCTTGCTTACGCTCGGACGGCTAGCTGGTCGCCGGATAGCTGGCGGCCAGGGCGGCGCCAGCCTGATCGGCCAGGGCGACGGCAACCAGCAGCTGCTCGCGGGTCGGCCGGGCGGCCGGGTCTGGCAGCATCAGGAACCGGCCCTGCAGCCGTCCGCCACTCTCGACCAGCAGTTCCGTCCCTGCAGCGGCCGGCAGTCCGGCAGCCTGCACATCGCAGGGCTGGCCGTCGACGATCACCTGGCCGTCATGCTCCAGCCGGCCGGGCCTGCCAAGGCCTGCGACACCGTACTGGAACTCGCACGAGCGCAGCGAGAGCAGCTGCGTCAGCGAGGCAGCGATCCGGCCGATGAGCGCGGACGGCGAATCGCCGGCAGCGACGGCTCGGGCCGCGTCGTTGATGCCGTCCAGATAACCGGAGCGCCGGCTTGCCGCCGCGTGCTGCCGCCGTCCCCAGACCGCGATCTCCGTGACCGCAGCCCCGATGACCACCAGCAGCACGGTGGTCTCGATATCGGCTGCACGGTTGATGGCGAACTGCTCGTATGGCCGGGTCAGGAAGAAGTCGAACCAGGCAGCCGCCGACACCGCCGCGATAAAGCCGCCTAGCCTGCTACCGGCCCCGGCCACCGCCACGATGATCAGGATCATGGCGAGCGCGGCGTCGGTATTGGCAAAGCTGCCGCGGAACGGAACGAGGATTGCCGCCAGCGCAAGCGGCGCCAGCAGCCCTGCAGCTACGGCCACGCGATCACGGCTGAGCATCGCGGCTCCTCCCGGCGCTGGGAAGGCTTGTCAGGGCCCAGACAAAGGGGGGTCACCACCTGGGCCCTCGGAATCAGGCTATGCCGAGGCGGCGCCACCAAGCCCGCCTGGCCGCAATCGCATACGAAACCCATGCACTGCCGGCGGCTAGCGGCTGGTCAGGCCTTTGCGGCTGGCGGCTGGTCCGGCCGGGGTGGCCGGCTGCGTACCCGGGCAGCCAGCTGGTGCCGCGCGGGGCCGACACCCACCAAAGTCGCCATGCAGGCGGCGGCGAGCAGCGCGTATGGCACGAAATCGGTGGTGGCCTGGGCAATCGCCCCGCCGCCAGCCGCCGCTATCGTCTGGCCGGCGGCCCAGGCCAGGTTGCCCAGGCCGAATGCGAGTCCCTGATTGAGCCCCATCTGGTCGGCTCCCCCGCTGAGCAGGGTCATCGCGGGCGTGAACACCGTTCCGTAGGCCGGCATGCCGACGATCAGCAGCGCAATCAGCAACCCTGCCGGCGCCAGTACCGGCGCCAGCAGGCTGACGACCACTGCTGCTGCCAGCGATATCCGGATCGGCACCAGCGGCCCCCGGCGGTCGGCAAGCCGGCCGCTGACCGGGGAGAGGCCAGCCTCGATCGCGGCTGAGGCAAGGAACGTCAGGCCGATCAGCGGCGCGCTCACGCCGAGCCGCCCGAGGCGCAGCGGCGCCAGCACGTCTATGACGCCGAACGCCAGGCCGGCCAGCGTGGTGAGCCACATGCCTGCGCTCACGTGCACATTCCGCAAGGCAGGCCAGGCAGCGCGCAGGCCCTGTACCTCGGACCCGCGCGGGCTCGGCACGGCGATCGAGGCAATCATGAGCAGGCCGCCGGCCACGGCAGCAGCGGAGAAAGCCGGACCGGTACCGACGCGGCTGGCGACCGCCCCGACGACCGGGCCCAGCAGCGCGCCGCCGACGGCTGCTCCCATGGCGGTGCCGATCAGCTCGCCGCGGCGGCTCGGCGGAGCCGCGGTGGCCAGCCACGCCATCCCGGCCGCCCAGGTGCAGGCGCCGCCGAGTCCCTGGACGAAGCGGGCAGCATCCAGAATGCCCGGTGCCGAAGCCCAGCCGAAGACGAACGTCGAGGCGCTCATCAGCAGCAGGCCAAGCAGCGCGACCGAGCGGTCGCCGAGGCGGGCCACCAGGACCCCGCCCGGAAGGGCGCCGATAAGCGTGCCGAGCGGATAGGCCGCCACCAGAACGCCCGCATCTGCCTTCGTCAGCCCGTCGACATGTGCATAATGCGGCAGCAGCGGCGTCAGCGCGGTGAAGAAGATCGTGTCGACCAGGACCAGGGCGCACACGAACAGCAGCAACGCCCGCATCCGGGCCGGCAACTTCGGCATCCCGCCGACGCTATCGCACGTGCCCGATAGGGCGGATCGGGCAGATTCCCTAACTCGTAGGGGAACCAGAGGCTTAGTCCGGTCGTCCAACGGGCGCAGACGTAGGAAGTAGGACCAGCATGCGGAAGCGACCGCGCGTCACGCTGGCGGGCCAGCTGGCAATGGCAGCGGCGGCACTCCTGCTGACTGCTGCGCTCGCGGCGTGCGGATCGGCAGGGCCCCAGTCGGCGGCCGGAGGGTCGGACGGCCAGGCCGCAGCCGCCTCCGGGCATGGCTCCTCGGCCAGCGGCCCAGCACCCGCAGCCCGCAGCCAGGCAGGAGTGCTGGCGGCCGCACGGCGGGTGAAGTGCCCGGCCGACGCCAGCATCACAAGGCGGCCGGGCGGAAGCCATGGCAAGCCGATCCCGGCCGGATTCACGGCGGCCGCCGTTGTCGAATGCGTCAGGGTCCCGGCGATCGTGCCGGTCAGCGGAACGCCGATCGTGGAGCTGCGCCGGATGGCTGTTGCAGGGCTCGGCCGGCTCCTGGCGGCGCTGCGCCTGCCGTCCGCACCCCGATCGCGAGGTTTGGACTTGGCCTGCCCGACGCCGGTCACTGTTGCCCCGTCCATCGTGCTCATCGGGATCGATGATCGGGTCGTGCGGCCCAAAGTGCCGGTCGGCCTGTGCGGGTTGCCGATCACGGCTGTGCAGACCAGCCTCAGCTCACTGCACTGGCGGACGCTCAGCAGCACGAAGGGCGTCTCGATCGGCCCTCACCCGGGGGTCCAGGTCCCGGACATCACGCCAGCGGTGCCGTAGCGGGCACGTAGGTCAGCACGACGACGCCGGTGCTGAAGGTCCGCGTGCCGGCGAGTACCAGGCTGGTCTCCTCAAGGTCAGGGAACAGCGGCTGACCAGGACCGCGGGTGACCGGCACTATCCAGATCCGGAACTCATCGACCAGTCCGTGTGAAACGAGAGTCCGGTCGAGCGGCCCCGTTCCGTACTTAAGAAGGTACTTGCCCGGCTGCTCCTTGAGCTCGGCTACCTGCTTGGCCACGTCGCCGGACAGCAGCGTCGCGTTCCAGCCGACCTCGGTGAGCGTGGTCGACGCGACGTACTTGGGAATGGCGTTCATCGTGGCAACGAAGTCATCGACGGGCCCGGGCTGGCCCTCAGCCATCGCGGTGTAGGCAGCCGACAGGCCCTCATAGGTCTTGCGGCCGAGTAGCAGCTCACCGGCACCGAACAGCAGCTCGCGGGAGTACTCGCCGGGCTCAGGACCGAACAGGTAGGGCGGCCCCCACTCCTGCGGGGCCTCGATGTCCCCGCCAAGGGTGACGAACGTCGACTCGATCAGCTTGCGCACCGTTCTCCTTTGCTACTTCCGGACCCGGTACCGCAGAACAGCAACCGAGCCAGACAGTTCTCACAGCGAGCGCCGCAGCAGCGAGTCCAGCTTGGTGAACGAGCTCTCCCAGCCGGCCTTGGTGTCCTTGCCCATCGCCTCGGTGAACGGGCCCTGGCGCAGCTCGAGCCTGGTCTTGCCGCCCGGCTCGGCGTGGAACTCCAGCCGGATCCTGAACCGCATGCTCCCGGTCGTGCCCGGAATGCCCTCGACGTCCTCGTGCCCGACGAGCAGCTCGTTCTCGATGACATCAGTGAAGGTGGCGTCGATCGGGCTGCGCATGGTCGGGTCGTCATCGCTGACCATGACGAAGCGCTGGAATCCGCCCGGCCTGGCGTCGATCTGGACGCTCTCGTACGGCACTGAGAAGCCTTCCGGGCCGAACCACTGGCACAGCTGATCGGGGTCGACGAAAGCCCGGTAGACCAGCTCCGGCGGGGCATCGAAGATCCGGGTGAGGGTGATCTCGTGGGTCTCTTCCTTCGTCATCTGTCTGTCCTTTCGGTGCCTGCTGCTGGTTTCGTTGCTGACGTGGCCGGGGATCCAGTTGCGGTGCCGGATGCCCCCTGCTTCTGCTGTACCCGGCGCAGGTGCGCGTCGAGCCGGTCGAAGCTGGCGTCCCAGAACACCCGGTACCGCTCCATCCAGTCGGTCGCCTCTTTCAGCGGCGTCGCCTGGAGCGAGCTCGACCGCCACTGCCCGGACCGGCTGCGGGAGATCAGGCCCGCATGCTCGAGCACCTTCAGGTGCCGCGAGATGGCCGGCATGCTGATCGAGAACGGCTCAGCCAGCTCCGAGACGGTGGCGTCGCCGTCCGCGAGCCGGGCGAGAATCGCCCGCCGGGTGGGGTCCGCCAGCGCCGCGAAGACCATGCTGAGCTGATCCTCGGGTTTCATTTAACCACCTTGTTAATTAACCACAGTGTTAAACGTAAGCCCACCCGGAACCGTTGTCAAGCCGAGGTCGCGAGGGCTCAGGCGGCCCGTCCAGCGCGGCCGGTTGCCGCCGCGGCGGCCGGGGGCGTTGCAATCCGGACACGGCCGGAGTAGGAAACCAGCGTGGGGAGGGACGTTCTCCCGGCGGCTGGTGAGCGCACGCGAGTTGAGCTTCGTCTCGCCGGTCCGTTCGGGGTCGTGTGCGATGGCGCCGAACTGGCTGAGCACCAGGTCGGCAGCCGCAAGTCCCGCGTGCTGCTGAAGCTGCTCGCGGCATCCAGGCCCGCGCTGCTGAGCCCTGACCAGATAGCCGAGGTGCTCTGGGATGGCCCGCCGCCCGCCGGGGCCGACCGGAACATCGCCTCCCTGATCAGCAGGCTCCGCGCAGTCCTCGGCGCCGAGATCATCGAGGGCGGCCGGGCCGGCTACCGCCTCGGTGACGAGCCGGCCGTTTCCGTGGACCTCGATGTGGCGGCGCGACTGTGTGATCAGGCCGAGGGCAAGCTCGCCCTGGCACCGGCACTGGCGCTCGCTGCCGCGGCCCGCGCTGCCGACCTGCTGGGCGCTGGCGTGGCTATCGCCGACGAACCGTACGCGGACTGGGCGGACGTCGCGCGCCAGCGGCTGAGCACGCTGCTGCGGCGAGCGCGGCTGACAGCGGGACAGGCAGCCCTGGCGACCGGCGACCCGGAACTATGCGCGCGCTACGCCGAGGCGGCGATCGCAGCTGACGGCTTGGACGAGCCAGCCCACCGCCTCTACATGTCGGCGGCCGCGGCGAGCGGCCAGCACGCGCGGGCGCTGCTGACATATGAGGCGCTCCGGGAGCGCATCGCCGCCGAGCTCGGCACCGACCCGTCGCCACCAACCCGCGACCTGCATCTGGCGATCCTGCGGGAAGAACCCAAGGCGACGGCACCGGGGTCGGGAACGGGGCAGCAAGCCGAGCTGCCGTCCGCCTCAGCGCGGCCGGCTAGGGAGCTGCCGGGGCCAGCCCTCGTCGGCCGCGCGCGCGAGGTCGCGGCGCTGCGCGCGGCCTGGAGCCGGGCCGCGGCAGGCGAGCCGGGCGTGGTGATGATCGTCGGCGAGGCCGGGATCGGCAAGACGGCGTTGGCCGAGTTCATCGCGGCCGAGGCAGCCGGGGACGGCGCGACCGTTCTCAGAACTCGCTGCTACGAGACCGAGCGCTCGCTGTTCCTGCAGCCGATCGTAGAGGCACTCGATCCCGTCCTCAGCCGCATCTCCGCGGCTGAGCTGCGGGACATGCTCGGCCAGCACGTCGCTGCAGCGGCTGCGGTCCTGCCGACGGCGGCTGGCCTGCTCGGCCCGTTGCCGCCCGACCACGGCTCCGCCGATATCGAGCGAAGGCGAGCGTTCGACGCTCTGACCACGCTGCTGCGCGCGCTGGCCGTCCGCCATCCGGTGCTGCTGGTGGTGGACGACCTGCAATACGCCGGCCAGTCCACCGTCGAGCTCCTGCACTTCCTCGGCCGCCAGCTGTCGGGTTCACGGCTGCTGGTCGTGGTCACGGTGCGGGCCGAGAACTCAGCCGACGTCGGGGCCGCGCTCGAAGCGGTGGCCGTGCCGCTCGAGGTCGGTCCGCTCGATCCCGACGCTGTGGCCAAGCTAGCCAGCGACGCCGGCCAGGGGTCACTTGCCGCCGACATCCTGCACCGCACGCGCGGCCACACGCTGTTCGTGGTGGAAGTGCTGCGAGCGCTGCGCGGTGGGGAGGATGGCGTGCCCTCGTCCTTGCGCGCGACGGTCGTGGCACGTGTGCGCCGGGCCGGAGCGCCCGTCGAGACGGCGCTTCGGGCCGCGGCCGTGCTCGGCAGCGCAGTCGACCCGCTGATGCTGGGCGCACTGCTGGGCCTGACCGCAGCGGCTGCCGTCGAGCGGTGCGAGCAGGCGCTGTCCGCCCGCCTGCTCGTCGTCAGCGGGCGGCACTACGAGTTTGCCAATGACCTCATCCGCGAGGTCCTGTATGCGACGACCCCCGAGCCAACCCGGCTGGCGTATCACCGCGGGGCCGCCGATCTGCTGACAGCCCAGCCAGAGGCGCTGGCCGAGCATGCGGCCGCGTGCGGCGACTGGCAGCGGGCTGCACGGGCGTGGCTGCTCGCCGCCGACGCAGCCATCCGGCGGTTCGCGGCATCCGACGCGGCGCTGCTGGCCACTAAAGCACTGGACGCGGCCGACCGCGCAGGCGCGGCCGAGGTCGCCGTCCGAGCCCAGATCGCACGCGGCCATACGCATGAGGTCATGGGCGACCACGCGGCCGCACTCGCAGACTTCACGGCAGGCGCAGACCAGGCCCGCGCGATCGGGGACCGGCGCCAGGAGATGTACGCGATGCGCGAGCTCGGCGGAGATACACCAGTCGCCCTCGGTCTCCCGATCACGTTCTGCGAGTCCCACCTGACGGCCGGCCTGCGGATCGCCGAGTCGCTCGGCGACCGCGGCACCGAGGCGGACTTGCTCAGCCGTCTCGCGATCGTTGCGGGCAACCGGTTCCAGTTCGACGCCGCGCTGAATCTCGGGCGTCGCGCGGTCGCGGCCGCGAGGGCGACCGCCGACGAGCACGCTCTCGTCACAGGCCTGGACGGGCTTAAGGGCGCCTACCTGAATGTCGGCGACGCAGCCAGCCTCGGGCCGCTGCTGGCGGAACTCTTGCCGGTGGCCCAGCGGCAAGGCGACCTAGTGCATGTTCAGTGGGCCGAGTTCGACTCGTCGTTCCTGGCGTTCGCTGCCGCAGACTGGGAAACGTCGGAAGAACGGATCCAGGCGGCACTTCTGACGAACAGTCGCAGTGGCTATCCCGCATGGGCCGCCTGGTACACGACGTACCTCGGCCTTATCGCCAGGCTGCGCGGCCGCAACGCGGATGCCATCGAGATCGGCCGGAGCGCGCTCGACATCGCCAGCCAGCACGGGCACAGCTGGGGCAGCGCGGTCGCGTCGGCGACGCTCGGCTCGACACTACTGGCGGCCGGCTCAGCCACCGAGGCAACGGCAGTGCTCGAGCGCGGCCTTGCTGTTGCGGAGGACCACGGGGCCGAGTCCCAGGTGCTCCGATGCCTGGCTCCGCTCGCCCACGTAACGGGTTCGCCAGACCTGCTAGAGCGGGCAGACGGGCAGCTCGCGCAGGCTGCCAGCAAGACAGGCGCCTGGATTCCCGGTTATGAGGCTTATCTCGCGGTGGCCAGCGCCTGGCTGCAGCGCGGCGAGCCGGAGCGGGCCCGCCAGGTACTCGCGCCGCTACTGGCAGTCGCGGAGCGGACACCGTGGACGCCAGTCCTGGCCGAGGCCCTCCTCGTCGACGCGAGGGCGCTGGCCGCGCTCGGTCACCTGGCTGAGGCGAGCGCTGCGCTACGGCACGCTGCCCAGCTCGCGGCTGACCACGGGATGCCGCAGGTGGCGGCAGGCGCGACGACAGCCCTCCGCGTTGTCGCCGAGCGCAGCGCCCGCGGCTAGAACAGCTCGGCCAGGCTGGCAGCCGCCCTGGCGGCACCATCGGTCTCGACTGGCTGATACCTGACCGGACGCCCGATCTCCGCCGCGATCGCTGCTGCCAGTCCCTCCGGGGTCGTCTCGCCATAGTCCAGGCAATGCCCGGCACCATACTGAGCCAGCCGGTGCCGGACGTGGAAATTCTGCTCGAAGTGATGGCGCAGCGGCACGTAGATGAACGGCCGCCCGCAGGCGGTCAGCTCCATCGTGGTGGTCAGTCCGCCCTGCACGACTGCAAGATCGCACACGGCCAGGTGCCGGTACAGATCGTGCACGTAGCCGCGGACGTCCAGGCCGTCAGCGGCAGGCAGGCGGAGCCTGTCGATCCGCGGGCCGGTCACCACGACCATCCGCAGCTCCGGCACTGCTCGCTTGGCCACGGCGAACGCATCGACTGCTCGCTGCAGCAGATCCGAGCCAACGCCTGACCCGCCGACCGTGACCACGCAGACCTTCTCGTCCGGCGCGTAACCCAGCTCGGCGCGGATGGCTGCGGCATCAGCGAAGTCCGCCGGGTCGAACCCGGAGATGTAGCCGGAGAACTGGAAGTTCTGCGCGACCCAGTCACCGATGAGCGGCAGCCCGTCGCCGAACTCGATCGGGCACCACGTCCCGCGGATTGCCGACGAAGCAGGCCCGGTCCCGCAGGCTCGGGAAGCGAGCGATCTGCTCGATCATCTCGGCGTTGTAGTCGCGGGTCAGCGTGCGCTCCCTGACGCCGCCGTCCCGCATCGGCAGCCAGCCGACGAAGTCGGTGAGCCAGGCATACGGCGCCCGCTTCAGTTCCGGGTTCTCGTGCAGGAAGTAGTCGACGTCCCAGGCCTCGTCGCCGACCCAGAGGTCGAAGTGCTCGCGCTCCACGAGGTCGGAGAACACCATGAAGTTGCTGACCAGGATCTCGTCCATCCTGCCGGATCGCCTGGAACGCGTGCAGGTCATGCTCGCCGGCCTGGCTCTCGATATGGCCGGACTCGCTGGCCAGGAACTGCGAGGCGGGTGGATCAGCTCGGACCGGCGGCGCAGCAGCTCGGTCACCGGATGCTGGGCCAGCCAGTGCACTTCCAGGCCGGGCCGCAGCGCGCGCAGCTCGTCGGCGATGGCCATATCGCGGCGAGCGTGCCCGAGGCCGATAGGCGAGGACATGTACAGAACTCGCCTGGGCCGGTTCGAAGGCCGCGTCCAGGTCCGCTCCGGGCGCGGAGAGGATGGAGGCCTGAAGCGGACGGCGAAGTCGCGGATAGCGTGGTTGATCACGACCGGCTCGCGCGCCTGCGGCAGGTGACCTGCCCCCTCCAGCATCAGCAGCTCGCCGCCGGTGAGCTCGGCGAGCTGCGCGCTGCAGCTGCCACGGCTTGACCGATCGGCGCGGCCATGGATGGCAAGGACCGGGCAGCTGACGCGATCGAGGATGGCCTCGGTCTGCGCCTCGACTGGTGGTGGACAGCGGCGCTTCCTCGTCGCAGCCGCACGATTCCGCGCGCCGGCGTCCGCCGCCCAGCCGACGCAGTCCTCGTGCTGCTTGGTGGAGTGCGGCTCGGCGAGCAGTTCGCTGAAGAACAGCTCGGCGTACGCCGTGCCAGTCCTGCAGCCAGTGGTGCCAGTGCTCGTCGGTCCAGTCCGCGTCGGTGTGCAGGACGTCTGCGAACCCGTCCGGCTGACGGTGCCGCGGGGCGCGTCAGGTACGGCAGCCATGCCGACGATGCTCGCGACGCCGAGCACCCGGTCGGGATGCCGCGCCGCCGTCAGCAGCGCGGACCAGGCGCTTGCTGCACAGGCCGACGAGCACGGCCCGTTCGACGCCGATGGCGTCCATGACCGCGATCGTGTCGGCGACGAACTCGGTGTCTGCGTATCCGGCCGACGACCGCAGGCCGGTCCGCCGGCCGTTGCCGCGCGGGTCGATGTTGACGACCCGCGACGACCGCGCCAGGTACGGCACCTGCGCCTTCCAGGCGCCGAGCTCACGATCGGGTCGAGTCGGGCTGAACACCACGGCAGGCTCGCCCTGGCCGAGCACCTCGTAGGCCGACCTTGACGCCGTCCCGTTCGATGTATCCCTCGAAGTCCGGATATCTCGCTCGCACGGCCGCCTCCTTTCAGCTTGACCGGCCTGCCTGGCCACGTTCCCTCATTACGCACCCGGCCGTTGCAGCGCCATTGCAATGCGGCTGAAACAGCCGGGCCAGAGCATGAACGTCGATGGAACGAAGCAGCACCCCGGGAGGGTTTCGCCATGGCCATCGACAACGACAAGCTCCAGGAGTTTCTCGCACAAGTTCGTCGGTGACCTCGGCGCGACGGTCGCTGCCGCCAGCGTCGTGATCGGGCACAATCTCGGTCTGTACAAGGCGCTGGCGGGCAAGCCCGCTACGGCCGAGGAACTCGCCAGCCGCACGGACACGAACCCGCGCTACGTGGCCGAGTGGCTGCGCGGCCAGGCGGCCGGCGGCTACGTCTACTACGACGCGGCGAGCGACAGCTACTCGATGACGCGAAGAGCAGGCCTTCATGCTGACCGACCCTGACGGCCCGCTCTACGCGCCCGGGGCATTCATCCTGGCGCTCGGCGCGCTGAAGGCAGAGCCGCGCATCACCGAGGCCTTCCGGACGGGCGACGGCATGGGCTGGCACGAGCACGACACCAACGTGTTCGTCGGCTGCGAGCAGTTCTTCCGCAACGCCTACATCGGCAACCTGATCCCGTCGTGGATTCCGTCGCTGACGGGCGTCGAGGACAAGCTCCGCGCCGGCGCAACGGTCGCCGACGTCGGCTGCGGTCTCGGCGCCTCGACGATCCTGCTCGCGCAGGAGTACCCGAACTCGCGGTTCACAGGCTCGGACTACCACCGCGGCTCGATCGAGCTGGCGCGCAAGCGGGCCGGTGACGCCGGCGTCGCCGACCGGGTCGAACTTCGAGGTTAGCTCCGCATCGGCGTTCTCCGGTGCTGACTACGATCTCGTCGCGACGTTCGACTGCCTGCACGACATGGGCGACCCGCTCGGGACCGCCCGGCACATCCGCGAGGTGCTCAAGCCGGACGGCACGTGGCTGGTAGTGGAGCCCGCCGCGGCCGACAACGTGGCTGGCAACATGAACCCGGTCGGGCGCGCGTACTACAGCTTCTCGACGCTGCTGTGCGTGCCGAATGCGCTCTCCCAGCCCGGCGGCTACGCACTCGGAGCGCAGGCCGGTGAGCCCGCGATCAGGCAGGTCACGACCGACGCTGGCTTCACCCGGTTCCGCCGTGCGGCCGAGTGGCCGTTCAACATCGTCTACGAAGTCCGGCCGTAACGGGCCTTTAGCGAGGCCTGCCTGCCGCGGAGGGGGCGGCAGGCAGGTCCGCGGCTAACTCGGCAGCCGCTAGCGGACCTTGTCGAGCCAGGCCTCCGCAGCGGACCCGAACGGCTCGGCACCGGCGCTGACGGCCGCCATCAGCCAGGCCGCCGTCTCCTCGGCCTGGCTGATGACCTCGGGCGGATATCCGTAGCGCACCTGGAGCTCAGCGAACTCGTCCTCGTCGTCGACGAACACCCGCTGGTCGGCTCGCCCGCGCACCACGTCCAGGTCCAGGTCGATCATGGTGACCTCGTCGGCACCGCGCCACTGCGCCGGCGTCGAGATGTCGCAGTAGACCTCGGCGCGCGCCGGCGGATCGTTGAACACCGCCGTCCACCACTTGCCAGCCACGATGAGCTGGACTGACGGCGCCTCGTAGCGGACCGGCGGCTCAGTGCCGCGCTGCGCTGTGGCGCCGGCCCGGGCGCCCAGCCAGATGCCGTGCTCGTCCTCGCCCAGGTACTGCAAGGTCTGGTGCCAGTGCAGGCTGCCGTCGTACTTGGTGAACACCAGCCGCACGTCCCGATCGGTCACAGCGGCACCTTACCGGCGACGTGCGACGCAGGCTAGGTCATCTGGCGCGGATCGACGCCGACGCCGCCCGCTGCGCTGCTCGCGTAGGCCGCGAGCGCGAACCGCAGCACGTCGATGGCCTGCTCGCCGCTCCACATCAGCGGGCCATCGCCGGTGCGCAGGTAGCGCAGCCAGTGGCGGCCCGAGTCGCGGAAGCTGCTCCCCCAGTCGTCGTCGAGCGCGTGGTATCCGCGCATCTCGCCGTCGGCATATACCTCGACGCTCGGCTCCTGGATCCCGCGGGCCATGATGCGGTTGACCCGCGCGTAGCCCTTCGTGCCGGTGACCTCCCAGCGCTCGTCGTTGGTGTAGTAGTCCGAGCGCATATACAGGTCGGGCGCGAGGGTGATGTCCCAGACGCCCCGGACGCCGTTCTCGTGCTCCCAGGCGATCATCGCGGGCGCGTCGATGTCGATCCCGGATCCGAACGACGTGGTGCCGATCCAGGCCCGCACCTCGCGCACGGGGCCAAACAGCCACAGCGCCGTCGACAGCTTGTGCCACCCGTCGTCGAACACCATGATCCCGCGGCCGACTTCGATTTGCTTCAGCTGCCACTCGAAGCTGCTCCACGGCACGTCCCACCCGCCGCTGCCACTGCCCACCATCTTCAGGTGGTAGCCGGCTACCTCGCCGATGTCCCCCGACTCGACCACGGCCTTGAGCTTGCGCAGCGGCTCGTAGAACAGGTAGTTCTCCATCACCCGCAGGACGCGGCCGTTCGCGTTCGCCGCGTCCAGTATTCGTTGCGCGCCGGCGAGGTCGTTGCACAGCGGCTTCTGGGCATTCACGTGCCAGCCCTGGCCGAGCAGCTCGACGATCCCGTCCTCGTGCAGCGGGATCGGCAGGAGGCATTCCACCGTGTCGATATCGATGCCGCTCGCTGCCAGCTTGGCCACCGACGGGAACGTGGCCGCATCGGGCCAGTCTGCCTGACGCTGCTCGCGGCGCTCGAGGCTCGGATCGACGAGCGCGACTACCTCCACGTCCGGGTTCTCCACATAGCCGCGCACGTTGAGGTCGTAGACCCGGCCGAGACCGACGAACGCGGCGCGGACGGGGCGGTCGTAGGGAGCGAACGTCACCATGGCCGTCTCCTCTCGGCGCCTTAAGTCGACCGAACCGGGCACGGACCGGGACATAGAGGAGCGCAGTGCTCGGATGTTATCTACTGCGGCGCCCGCGCGCGAGAGGCAATTCCGGGTCGTGCCCCGCCCCGCCGCATCCGGATCGGCGAACGCCAATCGCTGTAGTTGACAGCGTTTATCTCAGCGTTGCATAATGAGTTTAGTAAACGGCGTAAACAACCGGCCAAGGGGACACTCCAATGAGCATCAGCATCCAGACCCTGAACGACACCCTCATCGCACTGATCACCACCGTCGGCATCGCCGTGGCGGTATCGCTCGCGTTCGTCGCCGCAGGCGCCTTCGCGCAGCGCAGCCGGGCACACGCTCGCGCGGCAGTTCGCGCCGTGGCCAAGCCGGCACAGCACCCGACCCAGACCGACGACGTCCGCGAACTCGTACTCCGGTAAGCCGCCGGGCGCAGGACAACTGAGCACCAGAGGGACGCGCCACACCGGCGCCGCCCCTCTTGCTATGCCCCAGCCCTATCGCCTGCCACCCGGAATAGCACTCCGGCTCACGTCCGGAATGGACGCCACGACTCAGCCAGCCGCTCAATCGTCGTGTCGTCCGGCGCGTCCGGCAGCCCGTAGAAATGCCGGAGGTATCCGGCCAGCCACGGCTCGCCAAGTGCCAGCCCGTCGGTCACCCCGGTCGACCGCAGGTACACGAGCCTCGAGTACACCGGGCCAAGGCCGCTGATCTGCTGCAGCCACGGCAGCGCCTGGCCGGCCGGCATCCCTCGCAGGCCGGCAGCGTCGAGTCGCCCGTCGAGTGCCGCCCTGGCAACGCCGTGAAGCCTGACCATCCGCTGCTCATCGATCCCGGGGAAGCTGCTCACCCCGAGCAGCCGGCCGGGCAGCGGGAACGCGTGCTCGGTCTGCCCAGCCAGCTCGAACGGGACTCCGGCTGCCTCCGACAGCCGCCTGCGCAGCTCAGTAGCCTGGGCGCGATGCCGGCGCTGCGACAGCACGGCCCAGGCGGCCGCCTCGTAAGGAGAGTGAGACAGGACCGGGCGCAGCCCGGGGTACTCGGCCTGAAGGCGCCCGAGCACTGGGTCCGCCTGGCCCGCAGCAAGCCAGCCGGTGACGTCGGTGTCGATGGACAGGATCCGCTCAGTCGTGCTTCTCAGCCATCTTGCACAGCGCGATCAAGCCCGCCCGCAGGGCCGCGACGCCGCCGGGCTCCATGCGCAGGGTCAGTTCCTCATCGACACCGGTCGCGGCCTGCCAGCTCACGGTGGCCGCTGCCTCGCCGCGCGGCGTCAGGGTAAGGACCGTGCGACGCCGGTCCTCGGTGTCCGGTGCCCGCTCCAGATAGCCGCGCATCACCATCGTGTCGATCAGCTGGCTCACGGCCTGCTTGCTGATCCCTAGCTCACGTGCGAGAGCAGCTGGCTCGGAGTGGCCGTCGTAGACGCGCGCCAGGACGAAGGCGCCGTTCCGCGGCACGTCATCGAAGCCCGTGTCCTCGAACGCCTGCCGGATGGCTGTGCCGTAGGCCTTGCGCGCCCCCCGGAGCAAGCCAGGGAGCCCCATCCGCTCGTACCAGATCCCCTCCGTCATGGCAGCAGGCTAGTCGTACTGTGTCTTGACAGTCAAGTTCCTTGACAACCTGTCGTCAGGTTCCGCACCTCCAGGTAGCTCAGCCGCAGTCGACGACCTCGTAGAGATACCACCCTGGGTTGAGCGCGGGAGCGATCAGCATCTCGGATGTACCGTGACCAGACTTGTGCAGGCTGGCCGGGTTGTCGTGCCTGAAGGAGCAGATGTAGTCGCCACGTCCGTGATTAAGGGTGCAACGCCGCAGCCGGAGGTTCACCAGGTCTGATCGCATCTGTGTCAGCTCGCGGTAGGACTGTGGTGTCGTCACGGCGCGCAGTGCCCTGAGGTCGTGGCCGTTCCACGCCCTAGCCATGTAGGTCATGGCGGAACTCGGGGAACTGAAGTGCGGTCCCGTGTAGGCACTTACGGCGGACGCCGGCGGACTGCTCGGGGAGGCCGCTTCCGGCGACGCGGACTTCATGCTGACCGGACGCGTTGCCGCTGACTGCGGGGCCGCAACCTCCGCCGCGGATCGCCCAGCCACATGCGACGGGGCGGTTGCGACGTGAGCCCGTGAGGCTAATCCGCATCCGGTTGCTGCGCTGGCCAGTCCGGCCGCCAGACCGAAGAGTGCCAATCCTCGCAAAGTTCTGTTCATCGTCGTTCGTCCTTCGCATCCGTAGGCCGCCAGTTTGGCCTTAGACGCGATGGTGCACGGCAGGCCAGTCGTCGGCCAAGGGGAAGTCTCCCCAGGTGGGAGGGCCTCCCCATGGTCGTCTCAACGGTCCAGGTGGTGGAGACCGCAGATTCTGGCGATCGGCCACTTGCTTACCGCAGAACGCACTGGGGAATCGCTGCATCTATCGGGCTGTACGCTGCGTGGCGTGACGAGCGCTAGGTCCCTTCGCGGTCGGCCCTGTGGGCCCCAGCGGAAACACGTACTACTATCCGCCGATCGGCCTGACGATCTTCGTCATCATCGCCACCTGCACTGGTGCGGGGCTCGCAGTCGGAATGACCTGGGCAATATTCGGCGAGGCGGCGCCGGGCCGGGGCCAGGGCCAGCAAAGCGGCGCGGGAGCATTGCCAGTGGCCGACAGCCGCCACGACGAGGGCGGTTGAGCTCACGTCGACATGGCCTCGGGGACTCCAGTTGGTTGCCGACGGCGCACCAAGTAGCCGACGGCCTGGGGCCTCGTTTGCCGCCCAAGTAGTGCTCTATCGCAGCCGTAGCTAGTGCCTCTGGCCATCGCGCCAGAGCGCGCGGGCTAGCACGACGGCTTCGACTCGCCCAGCCTGGCCCTGGTCGAGTAAGCAGCCGGCCGCCGCGTCGAGCTGAGTGCCGGTCGTGCAGACGTCGTCGAAGACCAGGATGAATCTCCCCGCCGTCTTCAGCGGGTCTGGCACCTTCAGCGCATTGCGCAGTTCCTGACCGGTCGCTCGCTTCGACCAGGCCTGCGCGTCGGCTGACTTGAGCGTCGCCTGCGTCTTGACGATCGCGGCGGGCGAGGACGTATCGACCGGCCACCGCCCGGCGGCATCGGCGCCCGCGGCCGCGGCCAGCACAGCTTCGGCGTGCCCGAACTCCTGGCCGCCGGGACCGGCGAAGCCAGGGTTAGCGACGATGAGCCCCGGCGGGTCGGTGGTCATGGTCTCGTCCAGCCAGGCCAGCAGCAGCCGGCCGAGCACGACCGACCAGCTGCGGGTGCCGCGGTACTTGTAAGAGTTGATGACCCGGCGCAGCGAGCCGGACTGATAGCCGATCGCATGGATCTTGCTGATGCGACGGCGCGTGCTGCGGCACAGCTCGTTCGGGCAGCTGGCGCTCGCCGGACGCAGCCGCTGCGAGCAGACCGGGCAGCAATCCGGGCCCGGCCGGTTTAACTGGCGGCTCGCGCAGGCGAGGCACATCCCAGCCGGCCCGGCACTGAAATTCCGGCAGTCATGGCAGTCCGGGAACTCGGCCAGCGGCAGCAACCCAGTCATAGTGGGCTGAACGTAGCCGCCAGTGCCGACACTCGGCGTCAGTCGGCAGCGGCCCGGTCCCGGCTGCCTCCGCCAGAGAGGCACGGGGTTAGCGCGGACGTGCCCGCACTGGCAGGCCGGGCAGCGCAGCTGGGACGACGACGCTATCGCGGACCACGAAGGTCCCGTTCACCAGGACGTGCCTGATACCGCTGGATGGGCGCGTGGGCTCTGCGTAGGTCGCCTGATCACTGACGGTCGCCGGGTCAAAGATCACGATGTCGGCGTCGCAGCCCGGCTGCAGGCGACCCTTCCGCCGCATCGCCGGAACGTGGTCCTGGAGCAGGCGTGCCGGGAGCAGGCTGCTGCGCCGCAGCGTCTCGGTGAGGCCGAGCGGCCCGCCCGCGCCCACGGGGCGACCGCGATCGGCGGCGAGCATCCGCAGCGAGCGGCTGTACGTTCCCGCCGTTCGCGGGTGCGTGAATGCTCCCGCCGGGAGCGGCCAGGTCATCTGGTCGGGAACAGGCCCTGGCCATGTCAGCGGCATCGCGTCGCTCGCCACGATCGCGTCCGGGAACAGCAGCGACCGCAGCAGCACGTCGAGATCGGCGGGATTGTCCTCGTCCAGCTGCCGGATGATCGCCAGGCCGCCTGGATCGGTCGCGCGCAGTTCCCGCAACCTGGCCTCGTCAGCCACCTGCTCGCCGGTTGGCGCATAGGTCAGCGAAGCCGGGGTCAGGTTGCGCTCGTGCAGCCGCTCCGGCGCCAGGAACGCTGCCCCGATGCCAGTCATCCCCGAGCCGTACGGATAAGCCTCCGTCGACACCCGGGAACCAGCTGCCTGTGCCCGGCCGACCAGCTCAAGCACGCGGTCGACGTGCCGGATCGAGGTGCTGTTGACGTGGCAGTAGTGCATCCGCGCACCGGTCTCGGCAGCCGTGCGGACGATCTCCTCGGCACCGTCGATCAGCGCTTCCGGCGCCAGCTCGATGAGGTCGCGTGCGTGGGTGAAGGTCGGGACGCCAGCTTCCGCCGCAAGCGCGGCGACTCGCGCGTACTCGTCGGGCTGCGTGCCCGGCGCGTAGCCCACCAGCACGCCGATACCGAGGGCGCCGTCGGCCAGGTCGGCGGCAAGGCCAGTCAGGATCGCGCTGACCTGGGCGGGCGTCGCACGACCCTGCCAGGCCGGTGTCGCGATGTTGGCCAGGAAGGTGCCGATCCGCCCGTCGAGAGTGATGCCGCCGACGGCCGCCATCCGGGCGAGCGCCCAGGACGCGGCGAAGCCGTAGTTGACCGGCCTGCCCTCGGCCGCGGCACGCTCGTAGGCGGCCGCTACCGGGGAGGTGCCCGCCTCGAGCTCGAGCGCGGTGGTCACTCCGTCGAGGGCGCGGATCCGGAGTCCGGCCACGTCGGCGGTATGGCTGTGCAGATCGATGAACCCTGCCGTCACCACGTACCCGGCGACGTCGACCTCGACTGTGGCCGCAGGGAGCCCGTTCCCCACCTCGGTGATCTGCCCGCCGGAGACGGCCACGTCCGTAATCTCGTCAAGGCCCGTCTCGGGATCGATGACGCGTCCGCAGCGCAGGACGATGTCAGGATCGGTCACGTTGCTCCGCTCGCTCGCTCTCTGTGAAAGCGCTATCGAACCACGATCTCAATGGAACGATGGTCATCGTGGCGAGCCGACGCCAGGCACCCCGTAGGCGCAGCCCGCACCTGACCGTGGTGCTTGACGAGGCCCAGCCAGGACTGTGGGACAGCCCTGAACTCGTCGCGGCCGAACTGGGACTGGCGCGCCCCGGGCCATGCTTCGGCTACGCCGACATCGACGGTGCCCAGCGCTCCCTCGTTGTCGTGCTCAGTCATGCGGGCAAGAAGTACGCCGTCGTCGTGCTGATCGACTACCTGCTGGGCGGCGGGGTCAAGGACTGCTATCTGACCGGCTACACCAGCAAGCTCCGCGACGAATACCGCAGAGTGGCCGCCGACCCGGACCTGAGATTCAGTGATCTTGACGGCGAGACGACGCGCGAGATTCTCGAGCAGGCATTGTCCCGCGAGCCCTGCCCGGTCGAGCCTGACCAGATACAGGATGTCGGGGAGTACCTAGACCTCGTCCGTACGTGTGCCGAGCTGCTCCCGCGCGGCCCCGCGGCCCCGGCGCTGGCTGCCGCACCGAGGCCGGATGCACGCGGTAGCCGGCCCTCAGCACCCAGGAATGTCCACCGGCTGAAAGTCACCCTGCGCGGTACCAAGCCCGCCATCTGGCGGCGGTTCGAGGTGCCATCGGACATCACACTCGCCCGGCTGCACACCGTGATCCAGACCGGCTTCGGCTGGCAGGACTCGCATGTCTGGGTTTTTGAAACGCCTGCCGGGCGCTACGGCAATTACGACTCCGAGCTCGAGATCTGCAGTGCCGCGAGCAAGAAGCTGTCCGCGGTCGCCGACTGGCCGGCCGACAAGATCCGGTACGAATGCGACTTCGATGACAGATGGCAGCACGAGGTCGTCGTGGAAGCGGTCCGGCCAGCGGAGCCCGGCGTGCCTTACCCCCGGTGCACGGCTGGCAAGCGAGCCGCGCCGCCAGAGGGTTGCGGCGGTGCCTGGCGAGGCGAGTTCGACCTCGATGCCGCGAACCGCGCCCTAGCGGGCATCTCGAAGGTACTCATCA
>CAWGJS010000008.1:0-975796 GCA_963822955.1 uncultured Actinomycetota bacterium
ACTCGGCCAGATCAAGGTGGCGGACAAGTTGAACGAGATCGTCGCGATCCCGAAGCTGCTGGACATGATGGTCATCGAAGGTCCTATCGTCACCATTGATGCGATGGGATGCCAGCGTGATATCGCGCAGAAAATCGTCGACAAGAAGGGCGATTACGTTCTGGCCCGGAAAGGCAACCAAGGATCGCTGCGCGACGACGTGGCACTCCTCGTCGCCGAGCAGACAGCCAAGGAGTTCAGCGACTCCGAGATCAGCCGTGCCGAAACCGTTGATGGCGATCATGGGCGCATCGAGACCAGGACAACAACGGTCATCCACAACGTCGAGTGGCTCCGCGAACGCCATAATTGGCCTGGACTGAACGGTGTCGTGATCGTGGAAAGCATGCGCGAGACCGACGGCAAGATCGAACGCGAAACACGTTTCTACATCACGTCGCTGACGCTGCTGGCTCACCTTATGGGACCGATCGTGCGCGGCCATTGGTCCATCGAGAACAGCTTGCATTGGACCATGGACATGATCTTCCGCGACGACGAGTGCCGCATCCGGACAGACCACGCACCCGCAAATTTCACGACCGTCAAACACATGGCGCTCAATCTGATCCGAAGAGCTCCGGGAAAGGATCTCCCTGCGCCTACGCCGCAAGGTCGCGGCCTGGGACGATGACTTTCTCGCCCGGATCGTCGCCGCGCAAACCTTCACCCGATTCCCCTGGAGGTGTGGTGCTGGGGGGGTCTCTTCGGCAAGGAACCGCTCGACCAGACTGTCGACCAGCCCTTGAACGGTGTCGACCGCGTGCTGATGGCGCGGCCCTGGCCTTCAGCCGGTCACGGGTGGCTTGCGGCAGGCGCACCGACAGGAAGGCGGGCGAGGACTGGCCGGGCATTTCGGGAACCTAGCACGGCGCGCACATGTGCACATCGGGCGGTGTTGCCCGCGGCGACCTCGGCACCTGTCAGCCTACACGTATCCACGAGCATTCCTTGCAACGCGGCGCAACCGACATCTGATTTGAGAATGAGCGGGGGCCTCGCGAGTCTCACAATTGGAGTATATCGTGAAGACTCTGCGGAGTTAGTTAGAGCCTGAAAATGTTTCGTCGCGCCGGCGGATTTCGCGAGTTGAACGGGGAATTGGGTTGGCTAGAATTGGCATGGGGAACCTCATGGTGTTGTCGGAATGGCGCAGGAAGATGGTGCGGCGCTGATCGGAAGGATTGCCGATCCAGTCGGCGCCGCAGCGGACGAGCGTTGCACTTCCGCGGCTTCGCACGGCAAACCGGCGGCAGGGTGGCACTTCGTGCCGTGGGCAATCTCTCGAGACCCTTGTTGCGGACGAACATCGGGGGGCGGCCTGGTGTGGAGCTTCGTCGAAGGGCTGGACCTTGCAGCGTTGTACAGCACGATCAAGGCGGTGGAGGGTCGGCCCGGGCATCCGCCGGCCGACCCGCGCATCCTGCTTGGCGCTGTGGCTGTATGCAACCGTGCAAGGGATCGGCAGTGCTCGCGAACTGGCGCGGCTGTGCGAGGAGCATATCGCCTTCCAGTGGCTGTGCGGTGGCGTCGGCATGAACGCCAAGACGCTGGCGGACTTCCGGGTGGCGCATGGCGCGGCGCTGGAGCAGTTGCTGACCGACAGCTTCACCGCGTTGCTGAAGATCGGCGCGGCGAAGCTGGATCGCGTCGCCCAGGAGGCGGCCGGTGCGTGCCGCTGCCGGGGCGGCGTCGTTCCGCCGGCACAGCACGTTGGAGGTTTGCCGGCAGGAGGCGGAAGAGCGGGTGCGCCGGCTGCGCGCCGAACTCGAGCAGGACCCTGGCGCGGCCAGCCGGCGACAGGTGGCGGCGCGCCAGGGGGCGGCGGACGACCGTGCGCGGCGCGTCAAGCAGGCGCTGGCGGTCACCGAAACGTTGCAGGCGCAGCAGCAAGAGCAGGCGCGTCAGCGTGCCGAACGGGAGGCCAGGAAAGCCGCCCTCGCCCAGCCGGACGAGGCAAAGCCGATACCGCCAAAGCCGGAGGCAGAGAAGGAGCCGCGGGCTTCCACCACCGGCGCCGAGGCGCGGGTGATGAAAATGGCCGATGGCGGCTTCCGGCCGGTCTACGGTGTGTAGCTCCGCCTCCGACACCACCAGCGGCGCCATCGCCGGCGTTGCGGTCGACAACAGTGGCTCCGACATGGGCAAGATGGCGCCAATGAGCGAGGCGCTCGGCGAGCATTACGGCCAGCGGCCGGGCGAGCACTTGGCTGATGGCGGCTACGCGAAGCTGGACGACATCAAGGCGTTGGCGGAAGCCGGCGTGACGGCCTACGTGCCGGTGCCGACGCCGCGGGACAAGACGCGCGATCCGCACGAACTGCAGCAGGCCGACGCGCCCGCGATTGCAGACTGGCGCGAGCGCATGGGCACCGAGCAGGCCAAGGAGATCTACAAAGCGCGGGGCGGCCACCGCGGAATGCTCCAATGCCCAGGCCCGCAATTGCGGGCGGCCGGCAATTCGTGGTGCGTGGTCTCGACAAGGTTCGTAACATCGCTGTCTGGCACGCCCTGACCCACAACATGGTGTGCGGCCTGCGCCTGGCGGTGGGTTCGAACCCCGCCAGACGCGACCGCGCCAGCGCCCCACACAAAGCTTGATCCAATCGTCCGGATACGTCGTGCGATCGCAACTCTTCGGGTTCCCGATCGCTATCGTGGCTGACAATGCCGGCTTGAACCGGATCAACGTGAGATACCCCGCGTATCAAGAGCTCCAGCTCCGGCCATAGGAGCGTCCCAGCATCTCGCGCGTCGGGCCGCACCAGAATACGATTCAACAGCCGCTAACCCACCTCAACGGCCGATACATTTTCAGCCTCTCAGGCGGCATATATGTCCAGTCTCGAGCGGCTGATCGCGACTTCCCTCGCCGCCGCGACCGTCCGATGTGACCGCTGTCGCGCGTCGTCAGCCGCGGGGATGCGCCGGAAGACGTCAGCCCGGTGTTGGGCGGTCTCCCATTCCGCGTCGTCGACGTCCGGCAAATGTTCTCCGTCGTTGGCCATCAAAGTGACCGCAACGTTGCTCGAAACTTTGTCTCACGTTTGATGTCGCACCTCACGGAACAGTCTCAGGTTAAGTGTCGACACGAGATGCAGAGACTGTCGCTACACCATTGAACTTACGTCACCGCAAGTCCCGGCGTTAAATGTAGGCTGACACGGCCGGCGCGACCGCGCACTCTTGCTGTTCGGCTTCGCCGGCGCGCTGCGCCGCTCCGAACTCGTCTCGCTGCGCGTCGAGGATGTCGGCGTGATCGCCGGCGGGCTGCGGCTGCGCGTTGCGCGCAGCAAGACCGATCCGACGGGGCAGGGGGCGGAGATCGGCCTGCCGCGCGGCAAGCACGCCGAGACCTGCCCTGCGCGGGCTTTCGAGGCGTGGCAGGCGGTGGCCCGCCGGAAGGCCGGCCCGCTGTTCCGCCGCGTCAGCAGCGCCGGCCGCATTCGGTGAGGCCGCGCTGCATCCGGACGCGGGGGATCCTGGCACAGCGCGCCGGCATGGCGGGGATCGAGCTCGACGGCTTCGAGCGACTGAGCGCACACGCGCTGCGCGTCGGCTTCATCACCGAGGCCTACGGCAAGGGCGTGCGGGACGAAGACATCATGCGTCACACCCGGCATCGCGACCTGCGCACCATGCGCGGCTACGTGCAGCGCGCCGGCCTGGTGACGGAAAGCCCGGCCGGCGCGCTCGATCTCTGATGGAGATCCGCTGTCCCTGGGACGCCGATCCGCCGCCGCCGGCGCTGCCGCGAGACGACGTTGGGCCGAAGCCGCGCGGGCGGCGGCGACGAACCCCGCAGGCCGCGCCCGCGCACGCGGAGGGGTGGCTGTATCACCACCTGACGATCAGCGGTCCGGCCGATCGCGTCGCCGCCTTTGCCGCGGCGGCGCGCGGGGCGGGCGTGATTCCCTGGCGGCTCGATGTCGCCCGCATCGAGGAGGATTTGTTCAACTTGGCGGCTACCCAGCCGCCGGCGCAGCGGCGCCTGACGATCGCCGGTTGCCGTCAGCTGGCGCGCCAGTTCCGCGAGCGCGTCGCAGCGCATCATGCCAAGGCGGTCGGCCGGGTCGGGCACAGCCGCGCCTGTTCGCTCGACCTGCACGCCTTGCTGCCGGTGCCGGCGACGCTATTGGAACTCGGCCCGAACGATCCCGAAACAGTCACGTGGCTCGCTGCGCATTGGGGGACCCAATGCCTGCGCCACGTCGAGATGCGGCCCGGGCGACCGGCGCGGCGCTTGCCGGCCGGGCATGCGGTGATCGGCTACGGGTTCTTCACCGAAGGCGAGACGCCGCAGGCGGCGATGAGCGCGCTCGCGTCATGCTGGCCCGAGCTGCGCTTCCTGCTGCGGCCGGTGCCGCCCGACTGAGATGGATATCGGCATCGCCGATCCGGCTTGGGTCGCGGCAGACGACACGCCGCGCGTGGCGCTCGCCGGCTTCGAGGGGTCGCTGGCGCTGCTGGTGGATCTCGCGCGGACGCGGCAGATCGATCTGAACCAGCTGCCGGTGGCCGATGTCGTCGACCAGCTCATGGTCGCGCTGCAGCAGGTGACGATTCCGCTCGGCCGCAAGGGCGACTGGGTGGTGCTGGCGGCCTGGCTGCTGCTGCTGCGCTCGCGCCTGTTGCTGCCGATCGAGACGCTGCCGCCGGACGTGGCCGCCAAACCACCCGCCATCGATCTCAACGACACCGCTCAACTGGGTCGTCGCGGCGTTCGACGCCAAAGCGCATCGCAGCTTGTGCAGCAAGACGAACGCGGTCTTCGCATGCAGCTCCAGATAGCGAGTTCAACTGAAGATTGCTGATGCCCTTGGCGGCGTTGGCGAACAAGCTGAAAGCCATCAGCAACGTGCGAACCGGCAGCTTTCGGCACGCGAGCGAGGTTCCGCTGGTCGCCGAGAACTGGCGATGGCAGGCCTTGCACTTGAACACCCGGCGACACCGATAGGTATAGACGCCCGCGCAGCTGCACTTGGGGCAGATCGGGGCGCCGTCGGTATCGGGCCACCGCATCGCGCAGAGCATCATGTGCGCTGCGTCTTCTGACAGATCGCACAGGTCCACCAGCGACAGGGTCCGCGCCGCCGCGGACATGAGGAAGTGTTGCGCCACGGCAGCGATCCACGAAAAGGGCCATGGCTTTCTACGTTTTAGCGAACTCGACGTCGACCGTAAGTGCTTGATTCCGTCGCTTGGTGTGAATGCGCCATGATACCGTGACTTTCCGCCATATCCATCCTCAATCTCGCAACGATCGAGGTGATTATCGCCGGCAAGCCGATACGGTGTCAGCCACGTGCTTGGTGTGAATGCGCCATGATACCGGATTTTCCTTGCGATCCTACAAGGAAGATGCGATTGCGTGTGTCCGTCCCGAGAGGCTGCAACCGAACGGGACCATCGCACGCGGAGGGGCCCTGTGCCCTGGTTCCAGCAGCGTCGCGACGTCCTGAGCGTGATCCGCGCGCCGCTCCTGGTGCTCGTCCTTACCTATGTCGCGCTTTTCGTCCCTGCCCAGACGCGCGACATGCTGGCGGCCATCGACGAGACGCCGGGCGAATGGGGCTTTCAGTTCGCGATGGCCGTCCTGGCCGGGTTCGCCTGGTTCTGGTCGCGCGCGGCGATCAGCGCCTCAACCACAGGGCAGACTGAGGATAACCGCCGCCAACTGCTGCCGCCGCTGCCGATCGATGGGTGGCATCTGTGGGCGCCGCGACTGATGCTTCTGCTCGCCGTCATCGCGCCCATGGTGCTCGAAGCGCTGGATGCGTCGCTGCGCGACCTGGCGATCACGCTGTGTTGGGCGATACCGCTCGCCGTCTTCGTGCTGCTGCGGATGCCGATCTGGCGGGCGCTGGTTAGGGAGGGTTGGCTAACGCCGCGCCCATCGTGCCCGCAGATCATGACGGGCGACAAGCTGTCGGTCGTCCGCAAGCTGGTGTTCCACGCCCCGTTCCATGACGGTTTCACCTGGGGACTGCTCGGGCTCGGGCTGGTGTTGTTCGCCCTCGGCGCCGCTGAGTCCTTCGGCGCAATCTCCTTCGGCAGTTACGGCCTGGCCGCCTCGCTGAGCGTCGCCTTTCCAGGGCCGGCGACGGCGGTTCTGACGCTGGCGCTGATGATCGGGCCGCTGACGAACCTGACCATGCTTGCCTTGGCCAACCCGCTTCCGCTGCCGGGCGGCGGCAGGGTGTCCGTTCCGGTGCTGACCCTGCTGGCGCTCTGGGTCTTCCTGCTGGCAGGCGCGGTGTCGCCGGTGGCGATGCACGTCGTGCGGATTGCGCCGGGCGCTTACGAGCCGGCCGGGCCGCCAAGGCCAACGCTCGCCAGCATGTTCCAGCAGTGGCAGAGCGCCTGCGCATCCGGCACCGATCCGCTGCATCCGGTCGTAGTCAGCATCTCCGGAGGCGCGAGCATGGCAGGCGTCTGGGGCGCGAGCGTGCTGAGCGCGGTGGACGGCGCCCTGCCGCGCCCGCAGCCCGCTGCTGCGCATTCCTGCATCTTCGCGATCAGCAGCGTCTCCGGCGGCTCGCTCGGCGCGGCGGCCTTCGAGGCGGCGGCGACGGAAGCGCCCAGGCCGGGCTGCGGCGTCGCGTCGCTGCGGACGCGGCGGCTGCACCGCGATGCGCTCGGCCCGGTGCTGGGCGGCATGGGTTTCGCCGATGCACCGCGCGCCATGCTGGTCTGGATCACCTGGCTCCCCTGGTGGCCCGACGATCAACGGCCCGCGGCAGGCGATCGGGCGGCGGCGCTCGAGCATGGGTTCGAGCGCATCTGGGGGTCCGCCCAGCCCGAGGGCTGTGCGCCACAAAACGTATTCGCGGAACCCTATCTCAAACTGTTCAGCCACACGGTGTTCGAGCCGATCTGGATCGCCAACGGCACCTCCGTCACCGCCGGCGGCCGCATCATCACCGCGCCCTTCGCCTCGAAGGTGAGTGGAAGCCCCGGCGACGAGGTCTGGCCGTTCCACCCGGCATCCGACGCGCTGGCCCTGCTCGGCGCCGACGTGCCCGTCTCGACCGCGATCAACAACTCGGCGCGGTTCACCTACCTCGAACCGGCCGGCCAGCTCGCGCCGGCGGCGCCGGGTGTCGAACGCAAGCCCGCACAGATCATCGACGGCGGATACTTCGAGAACGAGGGCGTGCTTACCGCTCTGGAGCTGATCGCGTGGCTGGAGACATACGGCCCGGGGATCGCGCACCGCCCGGTGCAGCCGATACTCGTGCAAGCGACAGCCAGTGGCGCGCAGGGGGTGACGGCGGACCAGGTCGTGCGGTGCTGGGGCGGGCCGTCGGACGATCCGACGGCGAAGTTGCCGAAAGGGCCGACGACGCAGCTGCTGGCGCCGCTGCTCGGGTTGTATAACGCCCGCGGCGCGCATTCGGCGGTGCTGCTGCGCGACGCTCGGGCGCAGTTGTGCGGCGACGAGCAGTATCCGCGCCTCTTCCACTTCATGCTGCCCGGGACGAAGGACGGCAGTATCCCGCTGAACTGGATACTTTCAGACGTAACCGCCAGCTTGATCTGGGCGGCGATCGACGACGGCGTGTCGGGCAACGGGCTGGAGCACCAACGCCTCGACGCGACCCTCGCCGCGTTCAATGCCAAGCGGTCGGCCGCGGCCGCGCCGGCGGCGACGCCATGAAACTGCGCATTCCGCGGCTAGCCCAACTTGCGCGGTCAGGGAGCGCGGTCAGGGAGCAGAGCCACCCGCAGCCACGCGCAGCGCGCCCTGCCGCGCGCGAGCGAGGCGGGGCTGGCGAGCACCGGACCTACTCCGCAGTGAGCACCGTGGCACACTCATCACCAGTCGGCGGTTCGCATCTACGGAGATCTCAGCCGCAAGCGCAGCAGCTTCGTCGATAGGAGGAATCATTACGTAACTTAAGCGGCAATTAGCTTGACACTCACCGGCGGCTGCCGGCCCCAGGCCGAGCGCCACGTGATTTTTCCCGGTGCCGCTGTTGCCGACCGCGATCACATTCTCCCGCCGCAGCACATACTCCGAGCGGGCCAGCTCCAGCGCCAGGGTCTTGTTCAGCGACGGCAACGCAAGGAAGTCGAAGCTGTCGCGGCTTTTGACCGCCGGGAATCTGGCCTCCTTGATGCGCCGCTCGACCATCCGCCGTTCGCGCTCGATCAGCTCCAGTTCGGCCAGCCGCAGCAGATAGCGGACATGATCGACGGCGTCGGTCGCGCACTGCCGGGCCAGCTTGTCATACTCACGCAGTAGATAATCAGCTCGAGTGCTCGTCGTGCTCCATATTGCGGCTCGGAGCGAGTGCCGATCCTTGACCGGAGCCCGAAGAGGGCGTCCGGTAGGACGGGGACACTCATTCGCCTTCTCCCACCCCGGACATCCCGCGCATGAGCAACTTCCGACCGATCGACCGCGACACCGGCTTCCTGATGCCGCCGTCGGTGGACGAGTGGCTGCCCGAGCGGCACTTGGCGCGGTTCGTGGTGGAGGTTATCGCGGGTCTGGATTTGCGGGCGATGACCGGCAGCTATCGTGGCTCGGGGGAGGCGTCCTATCACCCCCAACTGCTGCTGGGCATCGTCATCTATGGTTATGCCACCGGCGTATTCTCGAGCCGCAAGCTGGAGCGTGCGACCTATGATTCGGTAGCGTTCCGCTTCATCGCCGCTAACCAGCATCCCGATCACGACACGATCGCCGCGTTCCGGCGCCGCTTTCTCAAGCAGATCGAGAAGCTGTTCGTGCAGGTGCTGGGCGTCGCACGCGAGATGGGCCTGCTGAGGTTGGGCACGGTGGCTCTCGACGGGACCAAGATCCACGCCAACGCCAGCCGTCACAGCGCGCTGTCGTATGAGCATGCGGGCAAGATCGAGGCCCAGTTGCAGGCGGAAGTGGCCGATCTGATGGCGAAGGCCGAGGCGGCGGATCAGGCGGACGTGCCGGACGGGATGTCGATCCCCGAGGAACTGGCGCGGCGCGAGCAACGTCTGGCGGCGATCGCCAGGGCAAAGGCCACAATCGAGGCGCGGGCGAAGGAGCGCGATGCGCGCGAGCGGGCCGAATACGAAGCCAAGCTCGCGGCGCGCGAGGCCAATACCGCAGCGACAGGCAAGAAGCCCAGTGGCAAGCCGCCCGCGCCGCCGGTTGAAGGGCCTTTGCCCAGCGATCAGGTCAATCTGACCGACGAAGAATCGCGGATCATGCCAGTGCCCGGCGGCGGGTTCGAGCAGTGCTACAATGCGCAGGCGGCGGTGGCGGCGGGTAGCCTGCTGGTGATCGCGGCCGATGTGACACAGGCGCCTAATGACAAGCAGCAGCTTGAGCCGATGCTGGACAAGATCGCCGCGTTGCCAGAGGAGTTGGGAAAGCCTGAAACGCTGCTGGCGGACAACGGGTATTTCAGCGAAGGCAATGTGAACGCCTGTGCCGCGGCGGGGATCGATCCGGTGATCGCGATGGGCCGCCAAGCGCATCATCCATCGCTCGACGAGCGCTTCGCGGCCGCGCCACCGCCGCCGCAACAACCGTCGCCGCTCGAGGCGATGGAGCATCGTTTCAGCTGGGCTAGCTCCGTTGCCGGATGCGTGCTCCGTCATGCCGACTCCTCCCTCAGCAGCCGCTTCAGCGGCTTGCCAGCCGGGTTGCGGGGCAGTTGCGCCCGGAACTCCACCTGCCGTGGCACCTTATAGTTCGCCAGGCGCTCGCGGCAGTGCGCGACCACCTCGCTCTCGGTTAGCTGCAAGCCGGGCCTGATCACGACGAATGCCTTGCCGACTTCTCCCAGCCGCGCGTCGGGGATGCCGATCACCGCCGACTCTGCCACGCCATCGAGACGGGCCAGCACCTGCTCCACCTCAGCGGGGTAGACGTTGAACCCGCCGCAGATATACATGTCCTTGAGCCGGTCGGTGATCGTGAGATTGCCCTCGGCGTCCAGCCAGCCGACATCACCGGTGTGCAGCCAGCCGTCGGCGTCGATGGCCTCCTTCGTTGCCACCGGATCATCGAGGTAGCCCAGCATGACATTCGGGCCGCGCAGCAGGATCTCGCCCTCGCGAGCGCCAGGCGATCCGGATCTCGAAGCCCGCCGTGGCCCGCCCGGACGTCGTCGCCACCGTCCGCGACGGGTCGCCCGGCCGGCACATCGTGACGACAACTGCCTCGGTCAGCCCGTACGCGGTGAGCACGGTGTCAAAGCTCAGCTCTGCTTGCATGCGCTCTACCAGCGCGACGGGAACGACGGCTGCCCCGGTGACGGCCAGCCGCAGGCTGGCCAGGTCGTAGCCCGCCCTCGCCTGGTGGTCGAGGATGGTCTGGTAGATCGTGGGCGCGCCTGGCAGCACGGTGATCCGCTCGGCTTCGATCAGCCGCATCGCCTGCTCCGGGTCGTATACGAGCTGCGGGACGATGGCAGCGCCGGTCAGCAGGCAGACCAGTATGCCGGCCTTGTAGCCGAAGCTGTGAAAGAACGGATTCAGCACCAGGTACCGGTCGTCGCTGCTGACAGCCCCGCACTCGGCCCACGCGGCCGCGACCGCCAGTGCCTGCCGATGCGAGCTCATCGCTCCCTTGCTCCGGCCGGTCGTCCCCGAGGTGAACAGGATGTCACCAACGTCATCCGGCGTGATCGCCGCGGCTCGCTGGGCCGTTAGCGCGACAGGCGCGGCAGCTGCCGTGCGTTCCAGGTCACTCCAGCTGAGCACTTCCTTGCCAGGCCACGGGGCGTCAGCGCTGTCCTGCGCCTGCTCGACGGGCACGGTCACGATCAGGCGGAGCCCGCTGAGCTGACCGGGCTCGGCGTCATCGGCGTGCCGCAGCGCGCCCAGCCGGTCCGCGCCGAGGAACGAACCGGCCACAAACAGCGCGCGTGCGCCGCTGCGGCCGATGACGTCCAGCGCCTCGGGTCCGGTGAACCGCGTGTTGACCGGCACCAGCGTCGCGCCGGCCGTCTGCGCCCCGAGCGCAGCGAGCACCCAGTGATGAGTGTTCGGTGACCAGATGGCGACCCGGTCGCCGGGCTGAATGCCCTCGCCGGCGAGCGCCGCCGCGATACCGCGTGCCTGCGCGTGCAGCTGCCCGTACGTCAGCCGCGGCCCGCCCGGCTCGGCGATTGCCGTGTGCTGCCCGAACAGGCTCGCCGCCCTGTCCAGCGCAGCAGGAATCGTCAGCTCCACCAGGCTCCTCGAAGCAAGTGCTTGGTAGGGCGAGCCTACTTCGCGGCGGCGCGGACTGGCCACACGGACGTGGCCGCTGACCAGCCCGCGAGGGCATCGCGGTCCGGCGTGCCGCGGCCGCCATCGTGGCCGCGGCTTGCCGGACGGCTACCTATCCGAGGCCCCCGTCATCGGACGTGACCCAGAGCCCGTTGTCAGTGGTCGCGACACACACGTTCACATTCAGGCAGGAGACGCTGCCGTCTTCATTTGTCGTGTCCGATGTCACCGGAAGCCAGGAACTGCCGCCGTTGCTAGTGCCCACCAGGGCTACGGAGGTGCCTGACCCGGCCGCCCAGCAGTGTTCGGCGTTGATGCAGGAGATCGAGTTGAGCCAGCCGGTGTCGTCGAATGTCTGCAGCCCGCCCCAGGTAGCGCCGCCATCGTGCGAGACGATGACGGCCGGTCCGGCAGCATTGCTGACAGTTCCGGCGGCGTAGCAGGTCGGGCTGCCGGCGGCGGACGCAGGCGGCAGGCAGGAGACGCTGAAGAGCAGCTGCATACCGGCCAGCGTCGGATCTGCCGACATGCTCCAGCTGGTGCCGCCGTCGGATGTAGAGACGATGGCCGCGGTGCCGCCGGGGTAGTTGAGGCCGCCGACGGCGACGCATGACATGGCCGAGACGCATGAGATGTCGCCCAGCGAATAGGTCCCCAGGGTGCCGCTGGAGATGCCTGCCGGAAGATTGGAGAACACCGTCCAGGTTGCGCCGCCATCGGTGGTGCTGGCTGCCGCTGGGTTGTACCCGTAATACGGTGGCACCTCATTGGTGCCTGCCAGCCAGCACGTCGTTGACGATACGCAGTCGATCCCGGTTGGCCACCAGGTCGCGTCGGCCCAGGACGCGGGCGTCATGTCAGTCCAGGTCTTCCCGCCGTCGGTGGTTTCCCCGACAGCAGCGCTGCCGTCGGCCCACGTCCATCCGGCCGTCCAGCAGACAGAGGAGGAAACGCAGGAGATTGCCAGGACCTGGAATGTCGAGGGTAGCGTGGCATAGCCCTTCCAGGACTTCCCGCCGTCCGTGCTGACCAGGGCTGCCTGGCCGATCTCATCGCCGTTGTCGATTACCTTCGAGTCATCGGCGATGGCAACGCAGAAGTGCTGCCCGTGCACGCATGAGACGGGTGAGAGCGTGCCGAACGAGTACCTCGCAGGCAGGCTCTGTGCAGTCCAGTGGGTGCCCGACAAGGCGGCCTGAGCGGGGGCTACCACGCCTATCAACGCCCCGGCCGTGACCGCAACCGTCAGCGCGCTGAGCACGCCGACCCGGATCCTGGATGCTCTCAAGATTTTCAACTGACGCCGTCCTTTGCGATATCCCGTCCGCGGGTTGCTGACGCGCTCAATGGTGGCGCGCGCCTAGGGCAATAGCTACGAAGTCCTGGTAAAAACGGCATGTCTGGATGGCAAAGGCATCCTCAAGAGACACGGGCCAGAACAGCCCTCCGGCTGACGGCAGCGACGGCCGGCTGGCCAAGCGACTGCTTGGTAGGCTGGCGGCCGCTAAGGGCGTGCTCGGGATCGCGGTAGCAGGAGGGCGCGGTGCAGCTGACTGCTGAGAACCACGAGTTCCGCAGCCAGATCCGCGGCTGGCTCGAGCAGAACCTTTCCGGCGAGTTCGCGGACTTGCGCGGCCTCGGCGGTCCCGGCCGCGAGCACGAGCAGTTCGAGCAGCGGCTGGCCTGGAACCGTCGCCTGGCGGCCAGCGGCTGGACCTGCATCGGATGGCCCGCGCTGTACGGCGGCCGCGACGCGACGCTCGCCCAGCAGGTGATCTTCCACGAGGAGTACGCCCGCAGTGGCGCTCCGGCTCGCGTCGGGCACATGGGCGAGGAGCTGCTCGGCCCGACCCTGATCGCGTTCGGAACGCCCGAGCAGAAGGACCGGTTCCTGCCGCCCATCGCGGCCGTCACGGAGCTCTGGTGCCAGGGCTACTCCGAGCCCGGCGCGGGGTCAGACCTAGCGTCTGTCAGCACCTCGGCCGTGCTGGATGGCAGCGACTGGGTCATCACCGGCCAGAAGGTCTGGACGTCGCTCGCGACCGTCGCCGACTGGTGCTTCCTGCTCGCCAGGACCGAGCCGGGATCCAGGCGGTCGGCAGGCCTCTCCTATCTCCTGGTGCCGATGAAGCAACGGGGCATTACCGTCCGGCCGATCCATCAGCTCACCGGCACGTCGGAGTTCAACGAGGTCTTCTTCGACGGCGCGCGCACGCCCCGTTACATGGTCGTCGGCACGCCGGGCGACGGCTGGCGGGTCGCCATGGCCACCCTGGCCATCGAGCGCGGCGCCTCCACGCTCGGCCAGCAGGTCGGGTACCAGCGCGAACTCGACGCCCTGATCGCCGAGGCCCGGCGGACCGGCGCAGCCGCCGATCCGCTGCTGCGTGACCGGCTGGCGAGGGCCTGGATCGGGCTGCAGGTGATGAGAGAGCAGGTAATCGCAATGCTGGATGACACCGACGAGACCGGAACGGGCAGTGCAGCGTCCACCGCCTCGGTTGTCAAGCTGTTGTGGTCGCGCTGGCACCGCGACCTGGGCGAGCTCGCGATGGAGGTGCGCGGTCCGGCGTCGATGCTGGCTGAAGGTCAGCCTTATGAGCTGGACGACTGGCAGCGGCTGTACCTGTTCAGCCGGGCCGACACGATCTACGGCGGCTCGCAGGAAATCCAGCTCGGCATCATCGCCGAGCGCGCACTCGGCCTGCCTCGGCAGCCCCGGCCATGACGAGGCAACTGCCCGTGCCGCCGGCCGGGCACAACCTGCTCGCCGGGAAGGTCGTGGTCATTACCGCGGCGGCCGGAGCGGGCATCGGCTCAGCGACCGCGCGGCGCTGCCTGGAAGAAGGCGCCAGCGTGGTGATCAGCGACCAGCATGAGGCGAGGCTGTCCGCCTTCCGCGAGGAACTGGCCGACCAGTACGCAGACCAGGTGTGGTCGCTGCCGTGTGATGTCACCGACGAGAGCGCGGTACAAGCCCTTATCGACGGCGCCGCCGTCCACTTCGGCAGGATCGACGTCATGATCAATAATGCCGGCCTTGGCGGCACCACGTCGGTGCTGGAGATGACGGACGCCGAGTGGCTGCGCGTTCTCGATATCACGCTGAACGGCACGTTCCGGTGCACCAGGGCTGCGCTGCGCCAGCTCGTCGCCCAGGGCGGCGGCGGTGTCGTCGTGAACAACGCCTCGGTGCTTGGCTGGCGCGCGCAGGAAGGGCAGGCACATTACGCCGCGGCCAAGGCCGGCGTGATGGCGCTGACCCGGTGCGCGGCCATGGACGTGGCCGGCTACGGCATCCGGGTGAATGCGGTCGCGCCGAGCCTGGCGACTCACCCCTTCCTGGCCAAGGTCATGAGCCCGGACCTGCTCGCCGAGCTGGAGACGCAAGAGGCGTTCGGCCGCGGCGCGCAGCCGTGGGAGGTGGCGAACGTCATCGTCTTTCTCGCCAGTGACTACTCGTCCTACCTCACCGGCGAGGTCATCTCGGTCAGCAGCCAGCACCCCTGACCGAGGACCTACCAGGCGATGGCGAGCGTGTGAGCCGGCACCTGGATCGGAGCGGTTGCGTGCGCCGTCCACACGACGATCCCTTTGGCATAGGGAGGCAGCTCTGCTGTGGCTACGATGACCGCGCCGCCGGAGGGATCTGACGCCAGGACGTAAGGCAGCAGGATGTGCTGCCGGAACTTGGTTACCGCGCCAGTGCGAAGGTTCACGATGTCCAGCGCGAAGGCATACAAGGGCCCAGCTGGCGGATGAGCTGCCTCTCGCAGGTTGACCAGGCCCTCGATGACGTGCTGGCCATCCGGCGTGAGCAGCGGAGAGTCAGGGCCATACGTGATCTCGTCCCCGCCTGGCGCCCTGGGCAGCGGCACGGACCTGGTGTCGGCGCCGAAGCTTGCTGCGGGAGCGCTCGTATCAAGCAGCACGAGGTCCGGAGAGCCTGCCTTCGAGCGGGAGAAGAAGGCCAGCGTCCGGCTGTCGGTGCGCCACGTTGGCGGGCCGGTAACATCCACGTAGGTGTCCAGGCGCCCGGCCCAGTCTGGCAGCACCCAGGTCCGGCTTCTGCCCGTGACCAGGTCAAACACCTGTAGCTGCGTCGGAATGTTGTTGGCGGTCTTTGTGCTGATCGTGGCCAGCAGGTGGCCGTTGGGCGACAGCGCGAACCAGCAGAGCTCGTTGCCACTACCGGTCGGCAGGAGCGGAACGTGCAGGGCGGTGAGATGTGCCCGTCTGCCTGCCGGAGCCGACGGGTTAAGCCGCAGCAGGTAGAGCTTCGTCGGCGGGCCGTTGGAGGTGGAAAGGCGCTGCGCCCCGAGGATGAAGGTGCGGCCGTCAGCCGTGCCCTGCACGTAGGCAAACGTGGCGTAGGGCTTGGGCACGTCGATTGTCGCCAGCGTGCTGCCGGTCAGGGTGGAGCGCACGACGGCTCGATCCGGTGGCGTGCTGTCCCCGCTCCCGCCGGACGCGCAGATAAAAATGAAGCAGCGCCGCTGGAGTGCCACGTAGTAGGGCGGGAACTGGGCGAGATAGGAGGCCGCCTGCGGGCCGATCGGAGCCCTCGGGCGCGGACCGCCGGCCCCGGCCAGCGTGACCGACAAGCCGATAGTCAGGCAGACGGCCGCCGCTGCGGCCAGCGCAGGCAGCCACCTGCGGGGCTGGCCGGCCGGCCGCAGGCGGCCAGCGCGGACCTGACGCGGGTCACCGGAGGGCAGGTTAAGCGGCGGGACAGCGGCGGGAGGGATCTGCTCGGCAGTCTCCAGCAGCGCGGCGCGCAGACGGCCTTCGGTCAGGTTCATGGCGTCTCCCTGAGCGCGCGGCGGAGGGCGGCCAGCCCGCGGTGCGCGGCGGAGCGGACCGTGTTCCGGCTGATGCCCATGGCCGCGGCGATCTGATCGTCGGGCAGATCGAGGTAGAACCGCAGCGCCAGCACCTCGCGCTGCCGGGCCGGCAGGCACCGCAGCGCCACGATGACCTCCCGGCGTTCCTCGGCCGTCAGGACCGCCGATTCCGCCGAGGTAACCGGCGGCCCGTCCGAGCCGCCCAGCTCCACGGTCGGCCTGCGGCGAAGCTGCGACCGACAGCCGTTGAGCACCGACGACCTGACGTACCCGAGCGCCTTTGCCTGATCATCAAGGTATGACCAGCGGCGGTACAGGCCGATGAAAGCCTCCTGCACGACATCCTCGGCGGCCTGCCGGTTCCCCAGCATGATGTGGGCCAGCCTGATGAGGCCGAGAGCATGACCGGCGTACAGCGCGCTGACTGCCGCGGCGCGGTCCCCCCTGCCCGCGCTGACGTCCGCCGAGCCGACCCGATCTGGTCCCGTGCGGCCTTGCTGTTGCGAGAGCGGGACTGGCGCTGTCGCGTCGAGTTCCATGTGTCAGTGACGCATATCAGCCCGTGCTGTTGCCTCTCAACCCGAAAATTCCGCTGGGGGCGCTAGATCCGCTCGATGATCGTTGCGGTTGCCATGGCGCCGCCCGCGCACATCGAGATCAGCGCAGTGCTGGCGTCCCGGCGCTCTAGCTCGTGCAGCGCCGTGGTGAGCAGCCGGGAACCGGTGCTGCCGACCGGGTGGCCGAGCGCGATGGCGCCGCCGTTCACGTTAACGTCCTCCGGGTCCGGCTGATGCGCGCTCATCCAGGACAGCACCACCGACGCGAACGCCTCGTTGACCTCGAAGATGTCGATGTCATCGATGGTCATGCCGCTCCGCCTGAGCACTCGCTCGGTGGCGGCGATCGGGCCGTCGAGGTGGTAGTACGGCTCGTCGCCGATCAGGGCCTGGCTGACGATCCTGGCCCGCGGCCGCAGGCCGAGCTCGCGCGCCCGGTCCTCGTCGACCAGGAGCACGGCGGCTGCGCCGTCGGAGATCTGCGATGAGCTGCCTGCGGTGTGCAGCCCGTCCGGCAGCACGGGCTTGAGGCCGGCCAGCGCGTCAAGGCTGGTCTCGCGCAAGCCCTGGTCCCGGTCTACCACCCTGGTCTCACCGGTCGGCTTGCCCTCGGCATCCAGTACCGGCGCCTTGACCGGCGCGACCTCGCGGTCGAACCGGCCCTGCGCCCAGGCGCGCTGCGCGTTCTGCTGAGACCGCAGCCCGAAGGCGTCGAGCTGCTCGCGGGTCAGGCCCCGCCGGATCGCGATCCGCTCTGCCGCCTCGAACTGGTTGGGCATGTCGATCGTCCAGGAGTCCGGCCGCGGCGAGCCGACGCCGGAGCCGATATTCGCACCCAGGCCGACCCGGCTCATCGCCTCCACGCCGCATCCGATGCCGACCTCGATCGCACCCGCTGCGATCAGTCCTGCGATCACGTGCACGGCCTGCTGCGCGGACCCGCACTGTGCGTCCAGCGTCAGGCAGCCGGTGTGGATCGGCATCCCCGCGTGCAGCCAGGCAGTGCGCGTCACGTTGCCCGCCTGCTCACCGGCCTGCGTGACACAGCCGCCAGCGATCTGCTCGACTTCGGCGGGCTCGATCCCGGCCCGCTCGACCAGGGCTGTCTGCGCGCTGCCGAGTATCTCCGCAGGGTGCAGGCCTGCTAGTGCCCCGCGTCGCTTGCCGATCGGCGTACGGACGGCCTCGACTATTACCGCAGTGCCCACGGCTGCTCCTGACGTTGACGGCTCGCTTCATAGTAGAACGTGTTCTTGAAATTTCGAGTGTGAGCCAGTTCACCCCAGGCGGCGGGCATGCTTGAATCCCACTAGAACACGTTACAGATCCGGAGGCATGCCATGCCTGAGCCGCAGATCGCGCCCAGCCTTGACCTGACCGATCCTGACCTGTACGCGCACCGGGTCCCGCACGAGGAGTTCGCGGTCCTGCGCCGCGCTGCGCCCGTCAGGTGGAATCCGCAGCCCGGCGACATGGGCTTCAACGATGACGGGTTCTGGGCCGTCACCCGGCACCAGGACATCGTCGCGATCTCCAGGGACAGCGACACCTTCTCCAGCTACGAGAACGGCGCGATCGTCCGGTTCCCCAGCGGCAACACCCGCGATCAGGTCGAGCTGCAGCGCGTGATCATGCTCAACACCGACCCGCCGCATCACACCAAGATCCGCGGGATCGTCTCCCGCGGCTTCACCCCGCGGGCGATCAGCGACCTGCGCGAGGTTCTGACCGAACGGGCCGCGAAGATCGTGGCTGCCGCGCTGGAGCAGGGTTCCGGCGACTTCGTCACTGACGTCGCCTGCGAGCTGCCGCTTCAGGCCATCGCCGAGCTGATCGGGGTGCCGCAGGAAGACCGGCACAAGCTGTTTACCTGGTCGAACGACATGGTCGGCTACGACGACCCGGACTATCAGGGCGACGGCGAGACCGCCGCGGCCGAGGTGCTCGGCTACAGCATGCTGATGGCTGAGGACCGGCGGGCCTGCCCGCGCGACGACATCGTGACCAAGCTGGTGAACGCGCAGGTGGACGGTGAAGAGCTGACCTCGGACGAGTTCGGCTTCTTCGTCATCCTGCTCACCGTGGCCGGCAACGAGACTACGCGCAACGCCATCTCGCACGGCATGCTGGCGTTCCTGGACAACCCGGCCCAGTGGGAGTTGTTCAAGGCCGAGCGGCCGCAGAGCGCCGTGGACGAGGTAGTCCGGTGGGCTACCCCCGTGACGGTCTTCCAGCGGACCGCCACCAGGGACGTCGAGCTCGGCGGCCAGCAGATCAAGGCCGGCCAGCGGGTCGGCTTGTTCTACCGGTCGGCGAACTTCGACGAGGAAGTGTTTGACCACCCCGAGCAGTTCGACATCACGCGCAGCCCGAACCCGCACGTCGGCTTCGGCGGCACCGGCGCGCACTACTGTCTTGGCGCGAACCTGGCCAGGCTCGAGATCGACCTGATCTTCAATGCGATCGCTGACTCAATGCCTGACATCAGCAAGGCGGGCGACCCGCAGCGGCTGCGCTCGGGCTGGCTGAACGGGGTCAAGCGGCTGCCGGTCAACTACCGATAGGCCATGTGTGAGTCTGGTGTCCTGGCGCCGGACACCACCGGCCTAGCTGGGGGGTTATGCGGCCTCGGAGGGCACCAGAGGCACGGCGCTCGGGGCCCGCCCGGACACTCGCCGGGCAGTACCGTTGTCAGTCGGGGGTGTCGGCGACTACCCACATCGAGAAGTACTGGGAACCGCCGCCGTAGGCGTGCCCGAGCGCGGTGCGCGCCCCCGCCACCTGGTGCTCGCCTGCCGTACCCATGACCTGCATGGCCGACTCGGCGAACCGGAGCAGCCCGGACGCGCCGATCGGATTGGAGCACAGCACCCCGCCGGAAGGATTGACCGGGATGAGCCCGCCGATCTCAGTCTCTCCGGCCGCGGTCAGCTTCCAGCCGTCCCCGGCAGCCGCGAAACCAAGGTTCTCCAGCCACATCGGCTCGAACCAGGAGAACGGCACGTAGATCTCGGCCACGTCAATCTCGTCGATCGGACGCGAGATCCCGGCGGCCGCCCACAGGGCAGCAGCGGCATCGGCGCCGGCCCGCGGGTTCACGTTGTCCTTCCCGGAGAACATGGTTGGCTCGGTCCGCATCGACGTGGCCCGGATCCAGGCCACCGGGTGCGCTGACGCCTCCGCCGCGGCCTGGTCTCCGATCACGACGGCGCACGCGCCATCGGAGGAGGGGCACGTCTCGTCGTAGCGGACCGGATCCCAGAGCATCGGCGAGGCCTGCACCGACTCCAGCGTGATGTCGGGCTGGCGCAGGTGCGCGTACGGGTTGCGGGCGCCGTTGCGCCGGTCCTTGACCGCCACCAGGGCTCCGACGTGCGTAGGTGCCCCGCTGCGCCGGATGTAGGAGCGCACGTGCGGCGCAAAGTAGCCGCCCGCTCCGGCCAGCAGCGGCATCGAGAAAGGCGGCATGATCGACAGCGCCCACATCGCATTGGACTCGGATTGCTTCTCGAACGCGACCGCAAGCACCCGGCGGTGCAGACCGGCCTGCACGAGGCTAGCCGCGACGACACCGGTAGCCCCGCCGACCGATCCCGCCGTGTGCACGCGCAGCAACGGCTTGCCGCCCGCTCCGAGCGCATCGGCCAGGTACAGCTCGGGCATCATCACGCCCTCGAACAAGTCCGGCGCCTTGCCGAGGACGATCGCGTCGATGTCGGCAAGCTCGAGCCCGGCGTCGGCGAGTGCCCGGTCTACGGCCTCCCGGCACAGGCCGGCCATGGATACATCGGGCCGCTTGCTGCGATGGTGCGTCTGGCCGGTACCGAGTACCGCCGCCCTGTGCTTAAGCGGGCTGTGCTTATCCGGGCTGCGGCTCATCGCGCCTCCATCACGCATACGAGATTCTGCTGCAGCGCCGGGCCGCTGGTCGCATGCCCGAGCGCGCGGCCGGCCGAGCCGGAGCTGATCTGCCTGGCGGCGTGGCCGATGCGGGCCAGCCCGGCCGCAAACATCGCGTTCCCGGCAAGCGCTCCGCCGGACGGGCTGATCTGCACCGAGTCCGCGAGGCCGAGCGCGTCCCGCAGGATCAGCACCTGATGCGTGAACGGCGCGTGCAGCTCGGCCACCTCGACGCCGGCCGAGCCAGCCGCCGCCCCGGCCGCAGCCGCGGACGGCGAGCTGGTCAGGTCCCTCGCGCCAAGCTGGCCGGAGTCGATCCGGTGCTCGAATCCGGTGATCCAGGCCGGCCGATCGCACAGTTCGCGGGCCCGCTCAGCCGCCGCGATGATCACCACTGCGGCGCCATCGGTCACCGGCGCGCAGTCGTGCGCGCGCAGGGGGTCGGCGACGAACGGGGCCGCCATCAGCTCCTCCGCAGTGACCGCGCCAGACAACTGAGCCTCCGGGTTGGACGCGGCCGCGGCCCGGCTGCCTACCGCGACCTCGGCCATTGCCCGTTCCGTCCACAGGCCCTTGTCGAGGCCGAGCCGTGCCTGCAGCGCGGCGATGCTGACGGAGTCCGGCCACAGCGGCGCCATCACGTACGGATCAAGCTGCAGCGCGAGCACCCGGCGCAGGTCCCCGGCCGACGACTTGCCGAAGCCGTAGGCCAGCGCGATGTCAGCGTCGCCGGTCAGGACCTTCACCCACGCCTCGTACAGCGCGAACGCGGCGTCCATCTCCACGTGCGACTCCATGACCGGCGGGAATGCGCCGATCGCGTCCACCGCGGAGACGAACGAGAATGCACGCCCGGCCAGGTAGTCCGACGAGCCCGAGCACCAGAAGCCGATGTCCCCCCTGGTCAGGCCCGTCTGCTCGAAGACCTGGCGGAAGATCGGCACCAGCATCTCCACGCCGTTGGTCGTACCGTCGGTGTGACGCACGTTCGGCGCCTCGGCGAAGCCGATCACTGCAACATCGCGCACAGCGGTCGCCCCCTTTCTTACAGGTGCCGGGCGTAGGACTCGTAGGGCGCGTCGGGCTCCCCGGTCGGCTCGAAATGGCTGATGTTCTCGGAGGTGGTGCCCCACTCCTCCGGCGGCTTCCAGACCGCGCGAACCCGCATTCCCATCCGCACCTCATCCGGCTCGCACCCGAGGATCAGGTGCTGGAACGCGATGTCCGCACCATCAAGCAGCACCGACGCGGCGGCATACGGCGAGGGCACGCGCTGGCCCTGGAAGGGGACGTTCACCACGCAGAACGTCGTCACGGTGCCTGTGTCAGGCAGTTCGACGTCGGTCGTCGTGGGCACGCCATCGACGGGGCACGCGCCGCGCGGCGGCACGTAGACCTTCCCGCAGGCCGGGCAGCGCTGCCCGATGACCTTCCCCTCCTTCAGCGCGCGCAAGTAGCGGCTCTCCTCCGCCGACGCGCTGTGCAGGTAACGCAGCCGTATCGGAGTGGTGATCATCGTGACGGCATCGCAATTCTCTCCGGGAACGGCGGCGCCCGCACCAGCAGCCGCCGGCTCGTCCGCCTCGTTCCCGGCGGGCTCAAAGCACGCGATGTCGCGGATGTGGCCGGTCCGCTCGGGTGCCCAGCGTGGGCGGACCCGCATCCCGGTGTGCATCGCCGTCGCCGCGCCCGCGTCTACGGCATGCAGCAACGCGGTATCAGCGCCGTCCAGCCGGATGAGCGCCCAGGCGAACGGGTAGTCCAGCGGCTGGTCGTCGCGCGGCTCCGGCTGCCACGACCAGGTCACCACCGTGCCTTCCGGCCCCACCGGCACGAGCTCCTGCGGCGGCGAGAAGGTAACGGGGTCGTACTCGGCTGGCGGCACGTAGACCCGCCCGTCGGCGCCGCGGGAGCCGAGAATCGTGCCCTCCGCGAGCCCGGTCATGAACTGGCTCAGTACCGGTCCGAGCGACCTGGTGTAGTCGAAGCTGATCTCCAGCGGCGCGCTCAGTGGTGTCGTCACGGAAGAAAGTGAAACACGTTCTAGGTGCGGGCGCCAAGCGAGTGCGCGCACGGTCGTCCGTGATCAGCCTGTCCCCACCAGTGCGTTGCCTTCCCAGTCCACCGCCAGGCAGTCGGCTGCGTCCGCGCAGGACACACCGGTCAGCCCGGTGCCTGCGGTCGTGACAGGATCGACATTCGACGTGGCCGACCAGGTAGCGCCGTTGAAGGCGGCGACGTTCCCGCTGAGGTCTCCCATCAGGCAGAAGTGGCCGGCAGTGCACGAGACCGTCTGCGGCTGGCCGGCAGTGTCGATGGTGGCGGGCAGGGTCCAGCTACTCCCGTTGAAGGTGTACTCGTGGCCACCGGCATCGAGCGCCACGCAGAACGTGGTGGTGGGGCAGGAGACGGCAACCAGGTAGGCCGTCACTCCCGGGTCGAGCAAGGTGGCCGTGGACCACGTGCTGCCGTTATACGTGAAGGCGTTCCCCGCATGGTCGACCGCGACGCAGAAGGTCTGGGTGGCGCAGGAGACCTCGCCCTCACCTGGCTCCGCACCAAAGCCCGGGTAGGTATCCAGCGACCCGTTACCGACGGTCTTGCCGTTCCAGGTCGCCGTATCGACGGTTCCGTCGCTCAGGTACGAGAGCATCTCGCAGAAGTCCGGTCCGGTACAGGACACCGAACTCAGCGGAAGACCATCCTGGGTGACATACGTCCAGGTACGTCCGTTGAACAGGAAGATGTGACCCCCCAGGCCGTTGGAGTTCGAAGCGTCGACCGCCATACAGAAGTCCGGGCTTGTGCAGGACACCGCGTCGACCGCACTAGCTACTGAGCTGATGGTCTGGGGAGCGCTCCACGTCTTGCCGTTGTAGGTCAGGTAAGCGCCCGACCAGTCCACCGCGATGCAGAACGAAGCGGTCGGGCAGGAGATCGAGTACGTGAAACCGTGCAGCGGGCCACCCGGAACTGGCGAGCTAGTCACTGACGTGTTATTCAGCACGAATACGGTGGATCCGGCAGTGATCATGCAGTACGTCGCGCTCCCGCATGACAGCACCGACGGCTTGCCTGGATCGAACGACGTGGCACCGCTCCAGGTCGTGCCGCTGGTGGTGTAGTAGCTGCCGTCGCTCAGCGCCATGCAGAAAGAGGTGCCGGGAGGGCAGGACACCGAATCCATTGACTCTGAGCTGAGGTGCGCAGGGGCGGACCAACTGCCTCCGTTGTACAGAAGCGCATTCCCGCTTGCGTCGACGGCCGCGCACAGCGTCGGGCTTGCGCAGGAGACCTGTACACCCTCCAACGGCGTGTCAAACGAGGTTCCGGTGTCCCAGCCACCGGAGGTGTAGGTGTAGGCGATGCCGACCGCACTCACCGCCATGCAGAACGAGTCGCTCGGGCAGGAGACCGACACGATCTGGTCGGCGGCAGACACGGTGACCGGCGTCGACCAGCTCGAGCCATTGAAGACGGTCGCCTGCCCCTCGGCGGCAGCCATGCAGAAAGTCGGGCTCGCGCAGGACACGGTGGCAGCGTCCAGGCCAATGCTTTCGGCGGGGGACCATGATGTGCCGTCGTAGGTAAAGGCGTTCCCGCTCGTGTCCACGGCCAGACAGAAAGACGCGCTCACGCAGGAGAGGTGGATGTCATAACCGTCGTCCAGGTACGGGCCGGTCTCGATCCGCACCGGGGCCGACCATTTGGTGCCGTCCCAGTGTTCGGCGGCCCCCGAGGCCAGGTCAATCCCCATGCAGAACGTCGACGAGACGCACGCCACGGTTCCGATCCAGCCGGCTGGGGCGTCGACCGTGACCGGGGCGGAGAACGTCATCGCGGGCCAGACGCTGTCAGACGCGGACGCGCTGGTCGAGCCGCCCGGTCCGGTGACCTTGAGCGTCAGGACGTATTTCTGCGGTGTCGCGCCGGCGAGCGCCGGCAACGTGACGGGAACGGAGACCTGAGCCCGCGTAGAGCCGGCCGCGCAGGCGGTGGTGACCGGCAGCCCGGCGACGGCGGGAGTTGCCGAGACCGTGCACTTCGTGGAGCGGCTCACCATCGCGGACAGGACGGCCGCGCCGCCGGCCGAGGGCAGGTCCGAAGGCTCCGCGGCAATCTGGGTGATGGACGGCGGGGCCTCGCGGATGACGACAGTCACTGGCGTGGCTGTCACCTTGCCGCCACGACCTCGGACAGTCAGCCCGAACCTATAGGCCTTCTGGCCCGCCGCCGAGTTGGCAGGCAGGCGGATCGTGCGGCTGGCCGAGCCACTGCTGCACGAGACCTTGGCCGGGAGCCCGCGCAGACGGGGCGAAGAGCTGAAATCGCAAACGCTCCCGTGCTTCACGGCTGCGCTCAGCCGGACAGTGCCGCCCGCCGAGGGCAGCGACTTTGGGCTCGCGCGGAAGTAACTCACAGTCGGAGGGCTAGCGCTCGGCGCAGCGCTCGCCGGCAGGCCAGACCCCAGCAGGCACATCGCGGCACCGACCGCGACTCCGACAGTCCGGCCAAGAATGCTCCTCATGCCGGATATCTTTGAACTTAACGATCTTAATGTCAACTATGAAGCTTTATCACTCTATTCGCCGTTTCTTTTGCTTGCCCGGCGGCCGGGCTCGCCCGGCTGCGGCTAATGACCGCGGAAATTCGGCTTGCGCTTCTCGGTGAACGCGCGCGGGCCTTCCTTGGCGTCGTCGCTCGCGAAGACGGCCATGCCGAGCTTGGTCTCCAGCGCGAAGGCGTCGTTCTCGGCCATGCCCTCGGACTCGCGAATCGTGCGCAGGATGGCCTGGACGGCGACCGGCCCGTTGGCCGCGATCAGCTCGGCGATCTCCAGCGCCTTGGCCAGGGCCTGACCATCCTCCACCACATGCCCGATGAGCCCGCATGCCAGCGCCTCGTCGGCGGTAATGTGCCGCCCCGTCAGCAGCAGCTCGGCAGCGACGGTGTAGGGGATCTGCCGGACGAGCCGGACCGCGGACCCGCCGAGCGGGAACAGGCCCCAGCGCGCTTCGGAGACGCCGAACCGCGCGCTGCGGCCGGCCACCCGGATGTCGGTTGCCTGCAGGATTTCGGTCCCGCCGGCGATCGCCGGACCCTCGACCGCGGCGATCAGCGGCTTGGTCAGCCGCCGTCCCTTGAGCAGCGGCTCGATCACCGAGGGGTCGAAAGTGCCCGAGGAGAAGGAGGCGCTCGGGTGCGAGGCCGTCATCGCCTTGAGGTCGGCGCCGGCGCAGAACGCGCCGCCAGCGCCGGTCAGGATGCACACCCGGACCTGCAGGTCGTTGTCCACCTGGTCCCAGGCCCGCTGCATGATCGCCATCATCGGGCCGCTGAGCGCGTTGCGGGCGTGCGGGCGGTTCATGGTGACGATCAGGATGTGGCCGCGCAACTCGATCAGCGCATGCGGCTGCTCGCCGTCGGGCGGATCCGCGTCCCGCCAGGCCGCGGCGGGATCCGCGGGTGTCGAGGTCACGACGGAGGCCTCCCTGTGCGCGCAGCGGGTCGTGGCAGCCGCATCTTTGCAGTGCACGATTTCTGGGGGGTTTGGTTGCCCCGAACGATAACACGTTCTACTTTCATACCCATGGCGCTGAACATTGCTGACCTGTTCGAGCATGCTGCCGACGCGGTGCCTGAGCGCCTGGCCATTGTCTGCGGCGACGCACAGGTCACCTACCAGGAGCTCGAGGCGCGCAGCAACCAGCTCGCCCACTACCTGGCCTCGGCCGGCGTCGGCCCGGGCAGCCACGTCGGCATCTACGGGCGGAACTCCATCGAGCTGATCGAGTCGATCCTGGCCTGCTACAAGCTGCGGGCCATTCCGGTCAACGTCAATTACCGGTACGTGGAAGCCGAGCTCCGCTACCTGTTCACCGAGGCAGAGCTGGCCGCCCTGGTGTACGACCGGCGGTTCAGCCTCAAGGTGGCCGCGCTCCTGCCTGACTACTCCGACATCAAGGCCGTGCTGGCGATCGAGGACGGCAGCGGACTGCCGCTACCCAGCGCGGCTGTCGACTTCTCAGCCGCACTCGACGGCGTCTCTGCGGTCCGGGACTTCGGCGAACGCAGCGCCGACGACATCTACATGCTCTACACCGGCGGCACGACTGGTTACCCGAAGGGCGTGCTCTGGCGGCACGAGGATGTCTGGCGCACGCTCGGCGGCGGCATCGACTTCACGACCGGCGAGCGGCTGGCCGACGAGTGGGAGCAGATCCGTCGCGGCACCGCCGGTCCGGCTGGCATGGTCCGCCTGACGACGGCCCCGCTGATCCACGGCAGCGCACAGTGGGGCACGCTCCCCGGCCTGTTCAGCGGGGACACCGTCGTGTTCGTGCCGCAGTTTGACCCGCACTCCGTCTGGCGTGCCGTCCAGCGTCACCGGGCCAACGTGCTCATGATCACTGGCGACGCCATGGCCCGGCCGCTGATCGAGGCGTACCAGGAAGAGGAGTACGACGTCTCCTCGCTGCTCGCCATCTCCAGCAATGCCGCGCTGTTCTCGCCGAGCGTCAAGGACCAGTACCTCACGCTGCTGCCGAATGTCGTCATCACTGACGCGATCGGCGCGTCCGAGACGGGCTTCACCGGGCTCGGATACGTCTCGGCCGGCAACAAGAAGGCAGAGGGCCCGACGGTCACGGCCGGGCCGTCAACGATCGTGATCGACGAGCACAACAAGCCGGTCGGCCCTGGCGGCATCGGCAGGATCGCCAGGGGCGGTCATATCCCGCTCGGCTACTACAAGGACCCGGTCAAGACCGCAGAGCTGTTCGCCGAGGTCGACGGCGTCCGGTACGCCGTGCCCGGCGACTTCGCCAGGGTCGAGGAGGACGGCTCGATGACGCTGCTCGGCCGGGGCAACACCTGCGTCAACACCGGGGGCGAGAAGGTGTACCCGGAAGAGGTCGAGGGCGCTCTGAAGTCGTTCCCCAGCGTCTTCGACGCGCTAGTCATCGGAGTACCGGACGAGCGCCTCGGCCAGCGGGTCGCGGCAGTTGTGCAGCCGCGGGACGGCCTGGCCGTCGACCTGGCCGCGCTGAATGCGCACCTGCGGACCATGATCGCGGGCTACAAGGTACCGCGGTCCGTGTGGCTGGTCGAGCAGATCAGCAGGACGCCTGCGGGCAAGGCCGACTACCGGTGGGCCCGCCGGTACGCCGAGGAGCAGATCTCAGCCGGTCAAGGCCAGCCTGCTAGCGCTCAGTCCGGCTGAGGAGACCGCGCATGCGTACCGCGCTCTGCGACCAGCTCGGCATCGAGCATCCGATCGTCGGGTTCACCCCGTCTGAGCATGTCGCCGCTGCCATCAGCCGAGCCGGCGGCCTCGGCGTACTCGGCTGCGTCAGGTTCAATGACGCGGCCGAGCTGGACAAGGTCCTCGACTGGATGGACGCCAGCACTGATGGCCGCCCGTATGGCATCGACGTTGTCATGCCCGCGAAGATCCCCGCCGAGGGCGCGGCGATCGACCTCAACCAGCTCGTCCCCGCGGTCCACCGCGAATTCGTGGATCAGACCCTGATCAGGCTCGGCGTCCCGCCGCTGCCGGCCGATGCCCAGGCCAGCGATGGTGTGCTTGGCTGGCTGCACTCGGTCGCACGGGCGCAGGTCGAGGTCGCCCTCGCGCATCCGGCGCGGCTGATCGCCAACGCGCTCGGCTCGCCGCCGCCGGACATCATTGCCAGCGCACACGATCACGGCATGCTGGTTGCGGCTCTGGCGGGGAAGGCGGCGCATGCCCAGTCTCATGCCGCTGCGGGTGTCGACATCGTGGTGGCGCAGGGGTATGAGGCAGGCGGGCACACCGGAGAGATCGCCAGCATGGTGCTGGTGCCGGAGGTCGTCGACGCGGTCGGGTCAGGCGTTCCGGTGCTGGCGGCCGGCGGCATCGGCAGCGGCCGCCAGATCGCTGCGGCGCTCGCGCTCGGCGCGGCCGGGGTCTGGATGGGGTCTGCCTGGCTGATCACGGCTGAGTACGCCGAGCTGTCTCCGTTGCCAGGCCTGCGCGAAGCACTGCTCGCCGCCACCTCGTCCGATACTGTCCGGTCCAGGATCTACAGCGGTAAGCCAGCGCGGCTGCTGAAGAACAGCTGGACCGACGCCTGGCTGCAGCCCGGCGCACCCGAGCCGCTGCCGATGCCACTGCAGAATCTGCTCGTCGCCGAGGCCCACCAGCGCCTGATGCGGTCCGGGAATCCGGATGTGATCCCGATGCCGGTCGGCCAGATCGTCGGCCGGATGAACGAGGTCAGGCCAGTCGCCGATGTCATCGCGGCGCTAGTTGCTGAGCTCGACGATACCGTGGCCCGGCTCGACAGCCTGCGCTGATCAGCTGCCAGGGCCGCCCCTGGTCGCAGACCTAGTCGCCGGTAACGCCGTCGATCAGCTCACGCAGCAGATCCGCATGGCCGTTATGGCGTGCGTACTCCTCGATCATGTGCAGATAGACCCAGCGCAGGTCCATGGTGTAGCTCCCGGTCTCGGTGCTCCGACCGAAAGTGAACGTCTCATCCAGTCCCCGGCCGCGGGCTGCCTCATCCGCTGCCGTGCACTCGGCCCGGAAGGTCGCGAAGTCAGCCTCGGCGTGTTCGGCGTCGGCGAGGTCGAAGTCGCCGTCCCGGTATTGGTCACTGCAGTACAGGTCACCCAGCCCGGAAAGGCCCGCGAACCGGTGGCGGAACCACCACCGCTCGACCTCGGCCATATGCCGGACCAGGCCGAGCAGGGACAGAGTCGACGACTCGACGGGCCGGGCGACGAGCTTGTCTGCGGCCAGGCCTGCGCACTTCCAGAGCAGGGTAGCCCGGTGGTAATCGAGCCAGCCTTGCAGAGCGGCGCGCTCGCCGGAGATCTCAGGCGGGTCGTTCCGGACGACGTCAGGTGCTACCCAGTTCATTTAGCAATGCCTATCGGACCGCGCCTGACGATGCAAACGGGTATCGGGAGCTACGCAGGTTCCGGGCGGTCCCTCTTCGGCAGCCTGCTGACCACCGCGTCGTAGGAGGCGTCGATCGCCTCAGTCAGCTCGTCGGGCGGGATAGCGCCGCCGATGCGCAGCGAGTTCCACCCGGACCTGCCGATGTAGGGCATCACCGCCGCGTCGCCGGGATAGCGGGCGATCCACTCGTCGGCGGCATCGCGCGTCGGCCCGCACTTGAGCCCGATGGCAGAGCCCTCGTCGGAGCCGAGAAACGCGAAGATCTTGCCGCCAACCTTTGTGACGACGTCCCCTTCCCATGGCTCGTCCTGCCATGCGCCGGGCTTGGCCAGACAGTAAGCGAGCACTTCATCCCAGGTCACACCGGTCTCCGTGGTAGCTGATGCCGACGACGTCAGCACGCTGCTGCGACAGAAGCCAGTCTGACACCTCAGCCAGGTCGAGATCGGCATGCAACGCTTGCGGACCGGTGGTGGTTGTCTCAGCCAGGACCTCGCCACGCGGCGAGATCACCATGCTCGGGCAGTGCTGATCGGGGCTGGCGACGTTCGCGGCCAGCACGAACCGCTGTGTCTCCGCTGCCCTGCTGATCAGGTGGCTGCGCCACACTCCCGCGGCGATCTGCGGGTTCGCGGCGTAGGTCAGGTATGCCAGCAGCTGCGCGCCGCGGCGAGCAAGCACATGCCATTGCTCGGGATACTTCAGCTCGCGGCAGAGCTGAACGCCGATGGCGAGCGGCCGCTCCGCTGGCGCCGGACTTGCGGTCGACGGTGCCGGGCTGACGACCTGGCGCCGGTTTACCTTCGGGCGCAGTAGCGGCAGCGAGGCTCCAGGGACCAGTCGGCCGCGCTCGTGCGTCGCCAGGTTCACCTTGCGGTAGATCCAGCGCTCGCCGGCGGGCCCGAAGTAGATCGCGGCGTTGCACCACCCGCCCGGCTCAGGCAGCAAGGACCCGCACAGCACGTGCACGTCGTGCTCGCGTGCCGCGCTGGCGACCGCCGTCAGTCCTGCCGCCAGGTCACCCGCGTCCAGCCGGTCCAGCCCGGAGAGCTGGTCGTCGTAGCCCGACAGCGCCGCCTCGGGCAGCACAGCCAGGCAGCCTGGCCGGGCCTCTGCCCGCAGGAATGAGATGACGCGCTGGGTGTTGCGCGACGGATCCCAGCCGATCTCAAGCTGACCGATCACGACCTGAAGGTTCATCCACCCGCTGCCACGTCGGGGCGTCCGGCCCGCCGTCAGCTCACTTGATCCGGCGGGCGGCAGAACTGGCAGCCGTTCGTCGGATACACGACCACATCGCCAAGGCGATGCCCGCGAAGGCCCATCCGCCAGAAGATGCCGACCCACAGCGGCTCATGGCGAGCATCCAGCAGGATCGCGCCGATGTGGTCGGTCTTGACGAAATTCTCGAATCGCGCGACCTGGGCCGGCTCGCCGCGGGCGAGGTCCTGCACCGCGGCGGGCAGGTCGGATCTCCGCGTGATGGCCTGGTTGATGTAGCCGCCTGCGATCCGCATGTAGAAGTCAGTCTCGGCCTGCCAGAGCATCCCGGCGTTGCCGACCTTGGATACCACGACGACGACCTCGCCGGGCGACAACTGGCGCTGGTACTGCCCCGAGCTGATGAAGGTCGGCAGGCTAGGGGGGCCAAAGGTGACCGGGGGGATGTCAAACACGATGGCAGCGACCACGAGTACGGCCACCGCCCAGCGGGCCCACGGCATCCGTCTCGCCGGGCGGGCCAGCCAGAGCGCTGAAGCTACCGCCAGCGCGAGGTAGCCGAAGAGCATCAGCCGCGACGGATAGGCATTGCGCAGGATCGGCAGATGCCACAGGTGTGCCCATGGCAACCGGGCGACGGCCTTGCCCTCAAAGTGCAGGACCGGGCCGAGAGCGGCCACGATGATGAAGACCAGCATGCAGGACAGGAACCGGACGATCTTGCTGGACCAGCTGGTCACGGCGAGCAGTATGGCCACCAGCAGCAGCGGGATGCCGATATAGCACGCCTCGGATACCAGGCTCGGCCGCGCCGCGGCGTGTGCCAGCCAGGCGATGCCGAAGGTCTGGCTTTGCCGGGAAAGGGCGAGGCTGGCCAGGTCCATGCCCCCTGCGTGCATCAGCTTAGGCGTCTTCACGGTGAGCATGTACGCCATGTACGGAGCCGCCAGCACGACCGCGACCGCATAAGCCATGCCAATGACCCTGGCCAGGCGCAGCAGCTGCGGCCGGCCTTCTGGCCCGGCCAGCGCGAAGCCCGTGAGCAGGCATACCGCCAGGACGGCGGTCATGTCCGCGAAGATCTCCATCATCAGGTAGAACTGCAGGGCCATGGTCAGGCCGGCCAGGATGACGAACGTGCGCGCGCCGATACTGCCGTCCCGCCAGACGAGGATCAGGTAGGCCAGGACGGGCAGCAGCAGGCTGTAGGTCAGGTTGACCTGGCCGGCCGCGCTGTGGTTAATCTCGTAGGCGGAGAAGCCGAAGACGGCGCCGCCGACCAGGGCGGGCCAGAACTTCCCGGTCAGCCGCCGGCACAACACGAACGCGGCCCAGGCCGACACCGGCAGCGCGATGGCGTCCAGCAGGGTGAACGACACCACCGGACCGGCCACCAGGGTCAGCGGGGCTGCCAGCACGGCGAGCGGCGGCACGGTAGTGACCCAGGCCAGCGAGTGACCGGCCGGTCCGGCAAGCTCGTGGGTGTACAGCGGATTAAGCCCGTGCCCGATCGCGTAGGGCCACCAGCCCATCATCCACGTGTAGAAGTTCGGGTCCATGCTCCTCTGGTCGAGCTGCGCCCAGCTGAGGTGGTCAATCAGCCCGCGAGCCGAGGTCAGGAGCCAGACGAGCAGGTAGAGGGCGAGCGCCGCGGCGCCTTGCAGCGCGGGTGACCTGAAGTGATTACGAGGCTCGGCGGGCGATGCAGTCTTTGGCTCCCTGTGCTCGGCTAGCTGAGCGCCCGCCTTACCGGGCCGCCCGTCCTCGGGATGACTGATCGCGGTCATGACGGCGGTACACGCTGGCCATTAGTAAGTGAATCCTGTCCGCCAGTCAGTGACTCCTGGTGAGCGTCCGGCCACACCGCGTCGGCATCGGGGCGCCCTCCCGGCGCCAGCCCGCGTGCCTCTCGCACCAGGTACAGCGGCCTCGCCCGGACCTCGTCATAGATCCGGGCCACGTACTGGCCGACCATGCCGATCACCGTCAGCTGCACCCCGCTCAGGAACGTAATCGTGACCAGCAACGAAGCATAGCCGGGCACGAGAGAGAAGCCCGCGAGCTTCACCGCGATGGCCGTGATGCCATACAAGACCGACGCCGCCGCCATGAACAAGCCCAGCGTCAGAGCGAACCGCAACGGCGCTGTGGAGAACCCCACGAATCCGTCGAACGCCAGCCTTACCATCTTGCGAAGCGGGTACTTACTCTCCCCCGCCTCGCGCGAGGCTCGCGCATAAGGCACAGCGGCCTGCCGGAACCCCACCCACGAGAACATGCCCCGCACATACCGGTTCCGCTCCCGCATCAGCAGGAACGCATCCAGCGCCTTTCGGTCCACCAGCCGGAAATCCCCAACCTCTACTGGCTGGTCAATCTCGGCCAGTCGCCGCTGCAGCCCGTAGAAGAGCGTCGCCGTCTTGCGCTTGAACGCCGTCTCGCCGTCGCGGCGCTCCCGCACGGCGTAGACGACCTCATACCCTTCCTTCCATCGCGCCACCATCTGCAAGATCACCTCAGGCGGATCCTGCAGATCGGCGTCCATCACGATCACCGCCTGCCCGGCCGCCACATCCATGCCAGCGGTGATTGCGATCTGATGCCCGAAATTGCGCGACAGCTGCAGCACCTTAAACCGCGGATCCTCGCGGTTGGCCGCCACCATCAGCGCATAGCTACCATCCCGGCTGCCATCATCGACCAGCACCACCTCAGCCGGCCCGTCCAGCTGATCCATGACGGCGGCCAGCCGACTCACCAGCGCCCCGAACGACTCCTCCTCGTTATAGATCGGGACGACGATCGAGTACCTCACAGTCTCCAATTGGGTCCATCTCCATTCCGCACTGTGGGACCCCGGCCGCTACGAGTCAGGAGCAACTCACTTGACCATACTGGCCACGGCGGCGGCCGCCGTCAGGGTTCCCGCTGAGGTAACGAGGCTGGGTCAGCGCAGCCTGCGCTGACAGCCCTGCAGTTTAGTCGGCCCTGCACGCACCGACGAGCGCTAAGAGCCAAGCAAACTATAGGTAAAATACCTAAAACGTCTAAATTTACTAAACCGGGCGGCCGCCAGGCTTCCTTCCAGGTATGGTCGCGCGCGCCACGTTGCCGCCGGATAGACGATGACACCCCCGGAGAGATGGCCGGCTGGGCCGAGCTTGCGGAAGGTGTCTGCCCACACTGGCCGGTGGCTAGCGTCCACCAAGATCGCCCCGACTTGGTGGTCCTCGATGTATCTCTCGAATTGCCGGACGCGGGCTGGCGAGATGTTGGCGAGCTGCTGCACCTGCAGCGGCAGGTCAGTCTGGTGGCTGACCCCTTCGGTAAAGTACCCGCCTGCGACGCGCGTGTAGAAGTCAGACTCAGCCTGCCATATCATGCCGGCGTTGCCCACCCCGGATCCCACGACGACGACCTCGCCGGGCGACGCGAGTAGGGCGATAGCGGATTACGCAGCGTCCGGGCGGTAGCGGGCCGCGAGCAGCGCTGGGAAGTCAAGGTCGGCTTCGACGACGGCCTTAACTAGCGGACGGACCAGCTCCCGCAGGCGAGCGCAGCCATCTTCGCCGATGGCCTGGTAGCCGTAGACGGCCAGCTCGTCGGTACGATCCTCCACTGACTGGCGATGCTCGCGTCCCGCCGCACTGAGCTTGAGCTCGGCGGCGTTCTCGAGCCAGCCTCGTTCCCTGACGCTTTCGACCCCCGCTGCCCACTCCGCATCGCTCCACTCCCGGCTCGACTGCAGGGCCCGGCCGGGGATCTCTCCGGTAGCAGCATGCACGACCAGCGCCTCCAGCCCGGTCAGGCCCTCCGTGAGCAACAGCGATACGTGGCCGTCACCTCGATATTCGCGCAGCAGCGACTGGGCGTGCCATAGAACAAGGTGCGGCTCCTGCGGCCATGACAGCCCTGCATGAGCTGCGAACAGCGGCCGGCCCTGCGGGCGCTCACCGGCTCGCTCAGCGGCAGCGCGGGCCAGGCCGGCGGCTTCGCGCACGTGCGGGCCGTCGGCCTCGTCGCCCCACGCCTGCCTGAGAGATCGATCCGCCGCCTCGAGCCGCGCGGCCAGAATGGCCGCGGGATCGGCGATCTGCCACGCAGCCGGGATCGCCCGGCGTATCGCGGCGGGGTTGAAGTTAAAGAAGGTCGCGATGGTGACACCGGCAGGAACGGCTCCCATGGCCGCCGAGCGCGATGCGAAGTAGCCCATTCGCCGGTCAGTGATTCCGATGGCCGCATATGCCCTGGGGCCGTACGGCGTGAAATAGATCATCCCGTGGATCGGCTCGGCCGCCCGGAACGTGCGCCTGGCGGCCGCCGGTGCAGTTGAGCTCATCTGTTCCCGCCCCGAGCGTCGTCATCCAGTCGCCGGATCCACACTGATGCGCGCATGATCTCGGCGCTCTCCAGCGCCAGGCTAGCGGGAACCTCATAGCTGGCGGCAAGGCGAAAGCGATGCCGGGGAAAGTATCGCCGGCCGATGTCGCCCGCTACCACCTCGGCGCCGCCCGCCGCAGCCCGGTCCAGGAAGCTCATCACCAGACTGGACAGCTCCTGCTCGTACCAGACGTCGCCGGCCAGCACCACATCTGCCTCGTGGGTGCCGCTCAGGATATCCGGTACGACGGAAACCTTGACCTGGTTGGCGTCGGCATTCAGCTGCACTGCTGTCCGCGCGAAAGGGTCCGAGTCGCTGGCGGTGACTGCGGTCGCCCCGGCTCTGGCGGCGGCAATTGCGACCAGGCCCGATCCGCAGCCGACGTCCAGCACGCTTCGACCGCTGACCAGCTCCTGGTGGTCGAGCACGTAGCGAGCCAGGGCCTGGCCGCCGGGCCACGCGAACGCCCAGAACGGTGGCGCCAGCTCACCCCGGCTGGCCTGCAGCTCTGTTCCCCGCCATACCTCGTAGATGTCGGCGCCCAGGTTGAGCTTGATCTCCTCGACGAACGGCACTGCTGTCAGCCCGGTGGCTGACAGCACAAACTCAGCACAGGTCACGGCCGCCTCCCAGCCGAACCTAGCGCGAGCGGACAGCTGAGCGCGCGGCTGCGAGCTGCTGGAGGTGACGATGTGCGGACTGGACAGCACTGGCGCCTTCGCCAACGGCCGCGGCCACTCGCTTCGTTGATCCGTGGCGGACGTCTCCGGCGGCGAACACCGCAGGGATGCTGGTCTCCATGGGCAGCGGGGACCGTGTCAGGGGCCAGCCGTCGGGCAGCCCGCCCATCGGGGAGAGGTCCGGCCCGGTGAGCACGAAGCCAGCGTCGTCTCGAGCCAGGGCGGCGGGCAGCCAGTCGGTGCGTGGCTGGGCGCCGACGAGGATGAACAGTGCACCCGCTTCGACGTCCTCGGCGTGGTGGGTTGCCGAGTCCCGGAGAGTCAGCCGTTCCAGGCGCCCGGCGCCATCGGCACCAGTGATCTCGGTGTTCGGGCGGACACTGATGTTCGGCAGATCCGTGATCTGGTCGATCAGGTAGCGAGACATGGTCGCGGACAGTGATTCACCGCGGACGACGATGGTGACGTGCTCGGCGTACCGCGCCAGGTAGACAGCAGCCTGGCCGGCCGAGTTGCCGCCGCCGACGATGTAGGCCGCCCGGCCGTGCGTGGCGGGCGCCTCGCAGAGCGATGCGCCGTAGAACACCCCGGCACCGACCAGCTCCTCGACGCCTGGCGCGCTCAGCCGGCGGTACTGCACCCCGATACTGAGCACCACCACGTCGCTGGTCAGCTGGCTGCCGTTGGCCAGCGTTATCTGCCGCGGGCCGCCGCTCGCGCCAAGTTCGACGGCACTGTCGATGACTATCTCGGTGCCGAACATCACCGCCTGAATCGGCACCCACTCCATGAGACCCTTGCCGCTGACCCCCCACGGGAAGCCCAGGTAGTTGCGGATCATGGAGGTCGTGGCTGCCTGACCGCCGACAGTCGCAGGCTCGACGACCAGGGTGTGCAGCCCTTCGGAAGCGCCGGAGAGCGCCGCCGACAGGCCAGCGGGACCAGCGCCGATCACCGTCATGTCGTAGTGGCGCGCCTCGGGCCGGCTGTGCAGCCCTAGTGCTTCCGCGATTTGCGGGACGGACGGATCGACCTGAACCCGCCCGTCGAAGTACACGCACACTGGCAGCCGTGTTCCGTCCTGTCCAGCCTGCTCGAGCAGCTGCCGGCCTCGCGGCGTGTCTGGCGGGTAGGACTGAAACGGAACGGCATTGCGGTACAGCTCGTCGCGTAGCTCGTGAGCGTACCGAGCGCCGGGCTCCATCACGATGCGCAGCGCCGACACCTCTGGCTCTTCGCTCGCCTGGACCCATCTGTCCAGCAGCATGCCGATGCGCGGATACAGCCGGTGGTCGGCCGGGTTCCATGGCCGCTGAAGTATCATGTCTGCCCGCCCGAGAGCCATCGAGCGCACGATCGACTGTTCGGCCGCGCGGTCGAAGGTGTCAGCGATCAGCGCGCGGCCGGCGAGCGGGTGCAGCTCGTGCGCGCGCTCAAGGAACTGCTCCCCGGTCATGCGCTGCATCTGGTGAGCCGCGATGACGACTGCGACCCGCTCGCCACGATCTCGCAACTGGGCAAGAACGGACAGGCCGCCTTCAGGCTGGGTCTCCGCCACGATCCGATAGTCGGCGGCGAGCCTTCGCTCGAGCGCTTGCCGCAATGCCTCGAGGGCCTCGCGATCCTCATCAACCAGAAGGAACACTGGCCCGGTAGCCCCGTTCATACCGGTCTCGGTCCTTCCCGTATGAGCCCAAACGCCACTGATACCCGTCGCACGCTCCGGCCAACCGCGCGGAGATTAATCTCAATGGCAACTGAGTCGTACAAATAGCCCAAACTGGCGGCCGGCATCGCGGGAGGACCTAGCTGCGGCCTGCGGTCTGGTCGATGAGTGCCTGAGTGCCGTCCAGGATCCGCTCGACTCCGAACAGGAACCCCTCCCGCTCGTCGACGTCCGGCTGGCTGCTGGCCGGCGCGGACCAGGCGAGGCGGTACAGCCGCGGAAATGTCTGCTCGTCCACGAGCACGCGCAGCACCCCCTCGAAGCTCCACTGAGGGGGCTGCACGTCGTCCCCCGCGGGCGGGCCCGCGCGGGCAGCCGCGCGGGCCGCGTCGTAAGCCATCCGGGCCTCACTGAGTGTGTAAGAGCTGAGCAGGCCGATGATGCGGATCTTGTCGCCGTCCGTCAGGCCGGTGCCATCCAGCGTCCCGAGCCCGAGTTCCACGAACCGCAGCGAATTCGGCGCGAGCGGCGGCGCGGCCATCGGCATCTGCGTAATCCACGGGTGCTTGTCGATCATCTCGCGCTGCACGATCGCCCAGTGCCGAAGCCGTGAACGCCAGCCGTTACCCTCCAGCTCCAGGGTCTCCGCACCCTGAGCCGAGCCGTTCCACATGAGCTGGAGCAGCTCGTCCTTGCTGCTGACATACCGGTACAGGGACATCGTGGTGAACCCGAGTTCCTCGGCAACCCTGGCCATGGAGACGCCCTCGAGGCCATCAGCGTCGGCCAGCCGGATGGCGGCGGCAACAACGGCGTCGATCGACAGGCCCCGCCTGGGCCCGCGGCTGCCGCTCGCGCGCCGCCCCCACAGCACGTCGAGGCCCGGCGGCAGCGGCGGCCGCGACTGCGGTTGCGACTCCGGCGGCGTGCTATCGCCTCCGCATGTCGGCACCTGACCTTCTCCTCCCGCTGCTGCGGGCCCCGGCTGCCGGGCAGCAGACCAGGTTGACGATAACTGTGTGCCCAGTATACGGTTTGTGTATGCCATACACAGTTAATGCCACCGGCATCTCCAAATCGTTCGGCAGCCGCATCGTGCTCGAGGGCGTGGACCTGGCTGTCGAGGCCGGCACTGTCTTCGCCCTGCTCGGCCCGAACGGCGCGGGCAAGACCACAATGGTTCGGATCCTGGCCACCCTGGTCCGGCCGGATGCGGGCACCGCCACGATTGCGGGCCACGACCTGCTCACCGACCCGGTCGGCGTGAAGCGCTCGATCAGCCTCACCGGCCAGCAGACCGCCGTCGACGACCTGCTCACCGGCGAGGAGAACCTGCTGATGATGGGCCGCCTCCGGCACCTGCCGCGGCGCACGGCGGCGGCCCGCGCGGCCGAGCTGCTGGCGGCTTTCGACCTGGCCGACGCGGCCGGGCAGCGGGCCGGGACCTACTCCGGCGGGATGATGCGCCGCCTCGACCTTGCGATCAGCCTGATCGAGCGGCCCGCGCTGCTGTTCCTGGACGAGCCGACGACCGGCCTCGACCCGCGCAGCCGCGAGCAACTGTGGTCCGCCGTCCGCGGCCTGACTGACGACGGCGTGACCGTCATGCTCACCACGCAGTACCTGGAGGAAGCAGATGCGCTGGCCGACCGGATCGCGCTGCTTGACCACGGCCGGATCGCCGCTCAGGGCACCGCGGACGAACTGAAGTCCAGCCTGGAGCGTGAGGTGGTCCAGCTGCAGTTCGCCGACTCAGCTGCCTATGGCGTGGCACTCGCAGTGCTGGATCCGATGGCGGCAGACTTGCGGCTGCGCACGGTCGAGTTCGAGACGGACGGAACGGCCGCGCAGCTGTACTCCGCGCTCGGCCGGCTGCAGGCCGCAGGCGCTCCCGCGCTGAAGGTCTCGATCCATCGTCCGAGCCTGGACGACGTCTTCTTCTCCGTGACTGGCGCTGGCGCTGGCGCCGGTAAAGAATCTCAGGAGGTCTCCCGATGACCATGACCTATGCGCTATCGGACTCGCGGGTGATGATCGGCCGCTGCCTCCGCCGCTCCCTCCGCAACCCGGAGGCATTCTTCACCGCGCTGATGCTGCCGATCACGCTGATGCTGCTGTTCGTCTACATCTTCGGCGGCGCGCTCCGCACTGGCGTCCGGTACGTGGACTACGTGGTGCCCGGCCTGATCGTGCTCTGTGCGGGCTTCGGCGCCGGGACGACCGCCGTAGCAGTCGCCACCGACATGACCAACGGCATCGTGGACCGATTCCGGTCGATGCCGATCGCCAGCCCATCGATCCTGATCGGCCACATCACCGCCAGCCTGGCCCGGAACCTGATGGCGACCGCACTGGTTATCGGAGTCGGGATCGGCATCGGCTGGCGGCCGGCCGGCTCACCTGCCCGCTGGCTCGCGGCGATCGCCATGATCGTGCTGTTCGTCCTTGCCCTGTCCTGGCTCGCCGCGGCAGTCGGGCTGCTGGCAGGCAGCGTCGAGGCGGCAAACTCGGTCACGTTCGTGCTGATGTTCCTCCCCTATGTGAGCACCGCCTTCGTGCCCGCCAGCACAATGCCGACCTGGCTCCGGGCCGTCGCAGCCCACCAGCCGTTCACGCCGATCATCGAAACCATGCGAGGCCTGTGGATGGGACACACCTCGACGGGCACGCCGGTCAGCCACGATGCCGTGCTCGCCGTCGGGTACTGCCTGATCATCCTCGCCGTGTCTGCCGCCGGGGCATCCTGGCTGTTCCGCCATAGGACCGCAGCCTGACGCGCGGTATAACGACTGCATGGGCACGGCGGCTTTGCGTGGGACCGGCTTCGCTGGCACGAGCCGGCTGGCCGGCCTCGCCTTCCGCCGGGACATCGTCATGCTGCCCGTGTGCGTCTTCGGCATCGCTGCGCTGCTGGCGATCACAGCCCGCGATATAGGCGCGCTCTATCCCACAGCCGCGAGCAGGGTCGCGGTCGCATCAAGGGCCGGCGAGAGCCCAGCGCTGCGATTCCTGCTGGGCCGGCTGAACGGCACCTCGGTTGGCGCCTTCCTCGCCGCGCGGTGGGGCGGCAGGCGCCGCTCTCCGCAGCGCTGCTCGCGGCGGCAACGGCCAACCTGGCGCTAGCCCTGCTGACATTCTGCTGGCTGCCGGTCACCAGGCTGCCGCTGGCAGGCTCGGCGGCGCTGGCTCCGTCCATCAGCGGGTGCGGGCTGGTGTTCGCGGGCGTAGCCGCCGTCGGTGCTCAGTTCGCCATGACCGGGCGGGGCGCCCGCGGCATTGCGATCGCAGCGCTCGGCGCTGCCTTCGTCCTGCGCGCGGTCGGCGACTCGGGTCCGCCGAGCCTGTCGTGGCTGTCCTGGCTGTCGCCTCTGGGCTGGGTGGAGCTCACCCGCGCGTTCGGCTCGGCCGGCGAGCGATGGTGGGTGCTGATGCTGCCGCTGGCGACGTCCGCCGCGCTGGTAGCCGCCGCGTTCGCCCTCGCCGCATGGCGTGACCACGGTGCGGGCCTGCTGCCCGACCGGCCCGGACGGCCAGCAGCCGCAGGATAGGCGCGGTACCGCTCCCTGATCCGATGGGGCGAACCGACGAGGGCCTGCTCGTCAACGAACTCGTCGGGCACCGCGTCGGCGGCCTCCTGCTTGCGCCCGGCGCGGAACAACTCCTCGATCCGCGCCGCTGCGTCCGCATAACCGAGGTGCTCCATCGCGCGCTTGTGGAAGTTGACCGTCGGATGCCCCATGCCGCCGACATACAGCGCGATCCCCGGCTTTTGCACGGCCAGCGCCGACTTGACTTCGTCGGTGACGGTGACGCCGACCAGCGCGTCGAAGGAGAAGCTGTCCCACGACTTGCCGTTCCCCGCGCGAGCGAACCCTTCCTCGATAGCGCGCCGGGGGCGCCGAGCTCACCGGTCCGCTCGTTACGCAGCCAGTCCCGGAAACGCTGCTACCGATCCCGGACACTGGAGTCTCGGCAATCAATCCGTCGAGCCTGTTCCCGACGGTACGGCCGTCCAGCAGGAGTCCCTCGGTCTTGAGCGCGGACACTGACGCCTCAGACGTCTTGCTTCAGGCACAGGGAATCGGCATCCAGCTCGCGGGAGGCTTTGCCGTGCTAGGCGCCCTGGTGGTCGCGATCATCAGGGTGTCACTGCGAACGGCCAGAGCTACCGATGGCACACCAGTTAGCCGGCCTCGGAAGCGGCAGAAGCGGAAGCGCGAGAAATGACGCAGCGTGGCGCGCCCCAGCGCCAGCCGTCCCGTGCCCCACGCTGGTGCTGCCCTGCTGGCCGGCTGATGGCTCAGGTCGATCCGCCTTCCAACGCGGGGAGATCGGACGACCTGATAACGGGTAAGGTTGACCGCCAGACGTTACGGCTCGACCAGGAAGACATGCCGCTGATGCCGATGCGAGAACACCCATCGGGCGAGACATACTGCCGACCCCGGACATCGCCGCGACGACCGAGGCCGCTGACGATCGTTACTGTGTCCTACACTGATGCCCGGATAACCCGTGCCTGACCAGGACCTGCAGGCGGCGGTACCTGCGGAGGACGGCAGCCTGGCAGCGGGCCCGGCCCAGGCGGGGGCTGCGAGCAGCCCGTGGGGGGCTCTCGCCGACGGGCCATGGGTAGCGCTGATCCCGGCGGCGGTGACCTTCGGGGTCACGCTGTACCAGATCACCCGGCCGTCGTTCTGGCAGGACGAGGCCTCCACGCTGGCCGACACCCACCGGACCCTGCCCCAGCTGTTTAGCCTGCTCGGCCATATCGACGCGGTCCATGGCGCCTACTACGTGCTGATGTGGTTCGTGATCCGGGTGGCTGGCACCGGCGAAGTCGCAGTCCGCCTCCCGTCCGTGGTGGCGATGGCGGTCGCCGCGGGCGGCATCGGCCTGCTCGGCAAACGGCTGGTGTCCGGCCGCGCCGGGCTTGCTGCCGGGCTGGTTTTCGCCGCGATCCCGCAGGTCACCTGGTACGGCCAGAACGCGCGGGAGTATGCGCTGGTCACGGCGGTCGCCACGATCGCGAGCTACCTGCTCGTGCGCGCGGCGGAGGCTTCCCCGGGCGCGCGGGCCGGCCGGGTCAACGGCTGGCTGATCGGATACGGCGTCAGCCTGGCCATCTTGGGACTGCTGAACCTGTTCGCACTGCTGCTGATTCCCGCGCATGGCCTGATGCTGGCGGCACGGGCCCGGCGAGATGCCGCTGGCGCGGGCGAATCACCGGCAGACGCTACCACCCGCCTGCTCGCTCGGGGCTGGCTGATCGCGGTGCTCGCGGCCCTGGTGGCATCCAGCCCGGTGCTGTACTTCGGCTGGCAGGAGCGCGGTCAGGTTGCCTGGATTAAGGCGCTGAATCTGCATGACGTCATCGGCGTCGAGCGACTGATCGGCGCGGGCACGGTATTCACCGCGGTGCTGATCATCATCGCGGCAGGGATTGTCATCAGCGCTTGGCGCGGGAGGGCCCGGCTGCGCGCCGACTGGCCCCAGCAGCTGGTCGCGCTGTGCGTGCCCTGGCTGGTCCTGCCGCCTGCCGTGCTGCTGGCGGTATCGGTGGCCCACCCCCTCTACCTGTTCCGCTATATCGTCTTCTGCATCCCGGCCGCTGCGCTGCTCGTCGGGTCGGCGCTGGCTGCCCTGGGCCGGGTGGCGGGCACGCTCGCGCTGGTCGTGATCGTGGTGCTGGTGCTGCCCGCTCAGGCGGCGGTGCGCGAGCCGCAGAGCCACGGGGAGAATCTGCGCGCCGTCAGCCGGTTCCTGGGTCATCACGCGCACCGCGGTGATGCCGTGCTCTTCGCCAGCTTCTACGAGCGGAAGATCGAAGTCGCTTACCCAGCCGGTTTCCGTGGGCTGCGTGACATCAGCCTCGGCGAGAGCGCTACCGCAGCGGCCGAGCCGGTCGCACTCAACGCTCCGACGGCGGTGATTAGCAGACGGCTGGCCATGGTCTCCCAGGTGTGGCTAGTCAGCAGGCTGCGACTCCCCGAGCCCGTGCCTGCCGGCGCGCCGCCGGGATACACGCAGGTGCTGCCGCAGCTAGGGACACTGGGATTCAGGGTGGCTTACAGTCGGGCAATATCGAACTACCGCGTCTCCCTGTACGTCCGCAGCTCGTCCTAAGCCTGGCAGAGAATCCCGCGGAGCTGCAGGAACACCGGGGTTCTCAGGACACGAGTTGGGGGATGTGCGTCCACACCCAGGCGCCGTCCTGAAGTTGCGGTGGCGTCCCTAGCACGTACGTCATGTATCGGCGTGCGTAGTCAAGATGAGGCCCAGCCGTCAATACCACGTACGTCACCCCCCAGTGCCGCAGCGAGGCCCGGAGCCTGCTGATAGTGAGCGCGGTCGGCACTGGCGGGGGCGTCGTGTCCGTCCCCGGAAAGTGCAGGGTGGTCAGGGCGCTCATCGTGCCCGTCGACGTACCCCGCGACCATCCGTGGTCTGCGGCGTCGTCCTTCCCCGCCACGATCCCGCGGCCACCCACGATCTTGTACCGCATCCCGGACTGCGCCTGCCAGAGCAGCGCCTGGTCCTGGTAGGTAGCGGGGAACGGGTAGAACAGCACCACCGCGCTGGCGGGCAACTGCGATCCCTTGTCGGTGACCCATCGCGAGACGGCGGCGGGCTCGGTGGTAAACGGAATGTGCCAGGAGAACAGCCACGGGACGACCAGCGCCAGGCAGACCGCCCCGCAGGCCGCGTAGCTCAGACTACGGCGGACGCTGGAGGTCGCCGGGCCGCCAGACCGGGCCAGGATCAGCTGATCCGCCAGCAGGGCCGCGGCTGTCGCTACCAGGAAAGCCATCGCAGCCGAGAAGTTCGCAGGGGTGAGCTTCTCCAGCACCGGCAGGTGGCCGAGTCCGGTCCACGGCAGCCAGAGCCACGACGGCTCTCCGCCTGTGCCGACCGGCATGTCGGTACCGCCAAGCGACAGCCACACGACGATGACCGTCAGCGCCGCGCACAGCTTCGCCAGCGGCCGTCGCACCACCACCACCGCGATGGCCAGGATCACCAGCGCGGGAATGCCCAGATAGCCCTCGAACGTGCCAACCGGCCCCAGGTAACCGGTCCTGGTCCAGCCTTGCGCATCCTGGAGTGTGGGCCCGAGCGGCAGCAGCACCTGCATGAGGCCGTTCCCTAGCGCGGTCGGCCAATTCGGCCCGTTAATGTGGTCGGGGCCGGCCAGCGCGAACCACAGCGGGTAAGCAAGCAGAACGCCGCCCACGACGGCCGCCAGGACGAAGCCGCGCCAGGCGAACGGCAGCTTCGCACGGATCGTTCCCTTGCGCCGCAGTCCACCCAGCATGCCGAGCAGCAGCGCAATAACCGTGGTCAGGACCGTGACAGTGAGCACCTCGGTGCCCACGAAGAACTGCACCGCCACCAGCACGCCCAGGCCGGTTCCCCACTGCCACCACCGCCCGCGCTGGGCCACCGCCAGCTCATAGCAGCACCAGAAGATCAGCGGCACCAGCGCCAGGAAGCTGGTCTGCAGGTGGTTGGCAGCCTCATCGCGGAGCATGAACGGGGAGAAGCCGAACGCCAGACCGCCGGCGAACGCCGCCACCCAGCGCAGCCCCAGCCCGCGGCGCAGTGCCGCGTAGGCCGACAGCCCGGTCAGCACCGGCGCCGCGGTCAGCGCCACGTTCAGCGTGGCGATCGGGCCGAACAGCCAGGTCACCGGCGCCAGCACCACGCCCAGCGCCAGCACGCTGGTGTTGTCCAGCAAATTGATGCCGCCCGGCACATGCACCCGGGCGCTGAAGAACAGGCTGTGCCCGTGGCTGATCGCATACGCCGGCCAGGCCAGGTACCACACGAACGACGACGGATCCCCGCACGCACACGTCATCGTGGACGCCGGATGCCCGCTCCAGACCTGCCACCACATCGCCACTGCCGCGGCAGCGTAGACCACGCCCGCCAGCACCCACCCCGGCACGCGGCGCAACAGGCGGACCGAGCCAGCCGGGCCAGGCCGCGGAACTCGCAACGCGGCCCGGAACCCGGACTGCTCCCGCGTGCTCGCCACCGCCAGTCCCGTCTTCTCAGCCCCGCCGCCGATAGCTCTCGACCTCCACACGATATGCCGCTGCACCAAGCCGCGGAGGGGAGTCAGGGTACCAGCCACATTGTCCGAAACTCGCGATTTGCGGGCACGGCCGGTTACGAGATCAGCTTCTGAACGTTGTTCCACACCCAGGCGCCGCCTTCTCGCTGCGGCGACGTCCCGAGCGCGGCTGTCAGCCACCGGCGGGCGTAGTTCGGATCAGTGCCGCCGGCAGTCACGACCACATCCGTCACCCCCCAGTTCCGCAGCGCACCGCGGAACCACCCGACGGTGGCCTGGTTCGGCATCGGCGGAATCGTCAGGTGCGCCTGCGGTACCTGCAGGGTCGTGAGGGCGCTCATCGTGCCCTCCGGTGTGCCGGGCGTAAAGCCATGGTCCGCGACGTTGCCTTGCCCCGCCGCGATCCCGCGGCCGCCCACGATCGCGTACCGCATCCCGGACTGCGCCTGCCAGATCAGCGCCTTGTCCTGGTAGGTGGCAGGGAACGGGTAGAACAGCACCACAGCATCGTCCGGGAGCTGCGTAGCCGCGCGGCTGGCCCACGACGAGGCGGTCACGCGTTGCGTCGTGAGCGGAAGATGCCACGCCAGCAGCCACGGCACCACTAGCGCCAGGCTCACCGCGGCGGCTACAGCGGTAGCCTGGGCCGCGGAAAGACGGGACACCGCGCCTGCGGCGCCGGCGGCCTGGCCCTTCCCCTCGCCCGCCGGAATCGGCTCGGCACCGACCACATCCTCCCGGCGACGCCGGAGCAGCTCGTCCGCCAGCAGCACCCCGGCTACGACGGTGCAGAACTCCCCGGCGAGGGCGAAGGTGCCCGGGCTGAGCTTGTTCAGCACTGGCAGGTGGCTGAAGGCGCGCCAGACAAGCGGAAACCATGTCGGCTCCCCGCCGTGCCGGACCGGCACCGGGACGGAGCCGAGCGACAGCCAGACGGCGATGACCGTCACCGCCGCGCACAGCTTCGCCAGCGGCCGCCGCACCACGACCACCGCGATGGCCAGGATCACCAGCGCGGGAATGCCCAGATACCCTTCGTCGGTGCCGATCGGCCCCAGGTAACCGGCAATCTTCCAGCTGTGCAGATAGCCGGGCGTCCCGCCCAGCGGCCACATCACCAAGCCAAGGGCACCCTGATGCGGACGTCCCCAATCCGCCCCCAGGATGTGGCCGGGACCGGCCATCGCGTACCACAGCGGGTAAGCAAGCAGAACGCCGCCCACGACGGCCGCCAGGACGAAGCCGCGCCAGGCGAACGGCAGCTTCGCTGCCACAGCGCGGGGGGCGTCCGGGTTCCTTACCTCGTGCCACCACGCCGCGATGACGCCAAGCAGCAGCGCGATGGCCGTGGTCAGGACCGTGACAGTGAGCACCTCGGTGCCCACGAAGAACTGCACCGCCACCAGCACGCCCAGGCCGGTTCCCCACTGCCACCACCGCCCGCGCTGGGCCACCGCCAGCTCATAGCAGCACCAGAAGATCAGCGGCACCAGCGCCAGGAAGCTGGTCTGCAGGTGGTTTATTGCCTCGTTGCGGAGCATGAACGGGGAGAAGCCGAACGCCAGACCGCCGGCGAACGCCGCCACCCAGCGCAGCCCCAGCCCGCGGCGCAGTGCCGCGTAGGCCGACAGCCCGGTCAGCACCGGCGCCGCGGTCAGCGCCACGTTCAGCGTGGCGATCGGGCCGAACAGCCAGGTCACCGGCGCCAGCACCACGCCCAGCGCCAGCACGCTGGTGTTGTCCAGCAAATTGATGCCGCCCGGCACATGCGCCCGGGCGCTGAAGAACAGGCTGTGCCCGTGGCTGATCGCATACGCCGGCCAGGCCAGGTACCACACGAACGACGACGGATCCCCGCACGCACACGTCATCGTGGACGCCGGATGCCCGCTCCAGACCTGCCACCACATCGCCACTGCCGCGGCAGCGTAGACCACGCCCGCCAGCACCCACCCCGGCACGCGGCGGAGCAACCCCAGCAGGCCCGCCTCACCAGGCCGCGCGGGAGAATCCGACCCAGGGCGCGACGCGCCGCGCAGCCTCGTGCCGGCCCGCGCCGGGGCCTGCCGCTCCGCCGACTCCCGGGTACCCGGTGGCGCCGCCCGCTCCATGTTCCGCCCTTCACCGCAGTGCTAGCCCACCGCCAGTAGCTAGCCGCTGGCAGATGTTAACCCGCCGGCAAATGTTAGCTCGCCAAGTTTGCCCCCGGCGCCGCGCCGCAGGCCAAGATCCGCGTTACGAGATCAGCTTCTGGACGCTGGTCCACACCCAGGCGCCGTCTTCCCGCTGCGGCGCCGTCCCGAGCACGGCCCTCAGCCAGCCCGCGGCATAACTCGGATTGCGGCCGCCGGCGGTCACGACCACATCCGTCACCCCCCAGTGCCGCAGCGCACCGCGGAACCACCCGACGGTGGCCTGGTTCGGCATCGGCGGGAGAGAAAGGTCAGGGTAATGGGGTTCCCACCCCACAGTGAGGGCAGTCATGGTGCCCTCCGGTGTGCCTGGCGTCCACCCGTGCTCAGCCTGGTTGTTCGCCCCGGCCACGATCCCCCGGCCACCTACGACCGCGTACCGCATTCCGGACTGCGCCTGCCACAGCTCCGGAGCGTCCGTATACGAGGACGGGAACGGGTAGAACAGCACGACCCCGTTCGCGGGCAGCCGGGCACCTGGGCCGGTCACCCACGCCGGCGCGGTGACGGCCTTCGCCGTGAACGGCACCGGCCAGGCGAACAGCCAGGGCAGGACGAGCGCCGCGCCGAGCACTCCGGCAGCAAGCACCCGGGCACGGGCCGTGCGGGTGAGCGCCGAGCGCAACAGCTCGGGATGAAGATCGCCGGACTTGCGGGCCTGGATCATCCGGTCGATCAGCAGGGCGCCTGCGACCACGACGAACCAGACAGCGGGGGCGGAGAAGGTCGCCGGGGTGCTCTTGTCCAGCACCGGCAGGCGCAAGAGGACATGCCACGGCAGCAGAGGGAACCACCTCGGCTCTCCCCCGCTAGCTAGCTTGGTGATCGAACCACCCAGCGAGAGCCAGAGCGTGATGACCGTCATGGCCGCGCACATCTTCACCAGCGGGCGGCGCACTGCCAGTACTGCTACGACGAGGACCAGCAGGGCCGGGATCCCCAGGTACGCCTCATAGGTGCCGACCGGTCCCAGGTAGCCCTCCCTGGGCCACAACTGCAGCTGGAAGCTGGTCGGCCCGAGGGGAAGCAACATCTGCAGGACGCCGTTCCCGGCCGGGTGAAAGTAGTTCTTCCCGGCGATGTGCTCGGGCCGGCCAGCGAGAACCACAGCGGGTAGGCGAGCAGGACGCAGCCCACCACTGCCGCCATGCCGAAGCCCCGCAAAGCGTAGGGCAGCCTCGCGGTCAGCGCGTGGTCGTCCGGATTCCTGACCTCCCGCCACAACGCCGCGCCCAGGCCGAGCGCCAGAGCGATCGCCACCGTCATGGCGGTGATCAAGAGGATGTCGGTGCCCACGAAGAACTGGACCGCCACCAGCACGCCTAGTGCCACGCCCCAGCGCCAAGACTTCCCGCGCTGGGCCATCGCCAGCTCATAACAGCACCAGAAGATCAGCGGCACCAGCGCCAGGAAGCTGGTCTGCAGGTGGTTGGCGACCTCGTTGCGCAGCATGAACGGGGAGAAGCCGAACGCCAGCCCGCCGGCGAACGCTGCCACCCAGCGCAGCCCCAGCCCGCGGCGCAGTACTGCGTAGGCCGACAGCCCGGTCAGCACCGGGGCCGCGGTCAGCGCCACGTTCAGCGTGGCGATCGGGCCGAACAGCCAGGTCACCGGCGCCAGCGCCACGCCCAGCGCCAGCACGCTGGTGTTGTCCAGCAGGTTGATGCCGGTCGGATAGTGCAGCTGGGTGGCGAAGAACAGGCTGTGCCCGTGCGTGATCGCATACGCCGGCCAGGCCAGGAACCACACGAACGACGGCGGATCCCCGCAGGCACATGTCATCGCCGAGGTCGGATGCCCGCTCCAGACCTGCCACCACAACGCCACGCTGCCCAGGACATAGATGACCCCGGCGACCAGCCATCCTGGCGTACGCCGCAACAGAGCCGCGCCGGGCGAGGCAGGCGCGGGCGGTGCGGGCCGCGGCTCGGCCGGCAGCCTCGTGGGAGTTCCCGCCCGCCGGTCGTGCGCCTGGCTCGCGTGATCCGTTGACTCGCCGGTGCTCGGTGTCGCTGCGTGCTCCAAAGTCATTCCCGCCGCTGGTGGCCGCTAGCCTTCATCGATGTGCCGGCCTTGGGCCATGCACCCCGCCGAGCAGAAAGCAGATTAACAGCCGCAACCCGCAGGTGATGAACCTTCCCCGGTACGTTCCCCGGCAGTTCGATCGCGACCAGGGGAAAATCCTCGCCATGATCATGCTTCCCGTGACCGAAGTCACTCGATGGTCAGGAGCCGATGAGCGCCCGCACGTTCGTCCAGACCCACCGGCCATCCTGCAGTTTCGGCGGCGCCCCGAGGACCTGGGTGAGCCACTGCCTGGAATAGTCAGGAGCCCGGCCGCCGCCGGACATGATGATGCTCGTGACCTTCCAGTAGCGCAGCGTCTCGCGCATGCTCGCCCGCACCGCCGCATCCGGCAGCCCGGGCAGTGCTAGGGACCCGTACGGCACGTAGGACGTGCTCAGTGCACTGAGATTCCCAGCCGGGGTGCCGGCTTCCAGGCCGTGCACTGCCGCGCCGCCCGCCCCGGCCGTGATGCCGCGGCCGCCGGCGACGGAGAACCGCAGCCCGTCATTGGCCTGCCAGATCAGTGCCTGATCGAGCTCAGAGGAGGGGAAGGGGTAGAACAGGACCACGGCATGCGGCGGGAGGTGGGCCAGGATCCGCTGGATAGGCGGTGGCGTCGCCACCGACTCCACCTTGAGCGGCATCGGCCAGGCCGTCAGCCAGGACAGTACGAGTACTAGCGACAGCGCTGCCGCCAGCGTGATGGCGACCGCCGACTTTGACGCCTGGCCGGGCAGCCAGCGCAGCAGCTCTCCCGATCGGTGCGCCCAGATCCAGTCGAGCAGCAGCGCCGTCGCGACGACGACCATGAAGACCGTGATCGCCGAGAGGTTCTGCGGGGTCGCCTGATCGAGGACCGGCACGTTCCTGACGATGTGCCATAGCGAGGGCAGCACGGACAGCGGGCTGATGCCGCCCGGCATGACGTCGTAATTTCCGAGCGACGCCCACCCCGCGATGACGAGGATCAGCAGGCAAAGCCGGGTGAGCGGCCGCCTGATCAATATCGCCGCCGCGATCACGACCAGGATCGCGACGAGGCCCAGATACCCGTTGGCCAGACCGGCCCTGCCCAGGTACCCGGCGTCGGGCATGAGGGCGATGGCGCGATGGGTTTGCGGGAGCGGGAAGAAGATCAGGTTCAGGTAGTTCGTCGTGACCCTGGCCCAGTCCGATCCGGTGATGTGCGCCGGGCCCAGCATGGCGAAGTACACCGGATAGGCGAGCAGCGCCCCGCCTGTCAGCCCGCCTAGTGCCAGCCCTTTGGCGGCAAATGGCAGCCGCCTGACTAGCGCCTCGCGATGGAGGATCGCGGCGGCGATGACCGCGATCAGCAGCGAGCCGATCACGGTGAGCGTAACCATGGTCAGGATCTCGGAGCCGATGAAGAACTGGACAGCGACCAGCAGCCCGAGCAGCAGGCCCCAGCGCCACCACTTGCCACGCTGCCTGACGATCAGCTCGTAACAGCACAGGAAGATCAGCGGCACTAGCGGCAGGAAGGTGACCTGCAGGTGAGCAAGGGTCTCGTTGCGCTGCATGAACGGCGAGCCGGCGAAGAGCAATCCGGCAACGACGGCAGACGCCTTGGATACGCCGAGCCCGCGGCGCAGGCAGCCGTACGCCGAAATCCCCGACAGCACGGGCGCCGCGGTCAGGGCAACGTTCAGGCTGGCCACCGGGCCGAACAGCCAGGTCACTGGTGCAAGGACGATGCCGATGGCCAGCACGCTTGTGTTGTCGAGCAAGTTCAGGCCCGCCGGTACCTGATCGGCATGTTCAACGAGGAGGCTCTGACCATGGGTCAGCGCATAGGCCGGCCACTCCATGAACCAGACGAACGAGGACGGGTCGCCGCAGTTGCAGAGCAGGGTCGAACCGGGATGACCGCTCGTCCACACGTGCCACCACATGAAGATCGCGAACGCGATATAGACCAGCCCGGCGATGACCCAGCCCGGCACCCGGCGCAGCCACGTGAGGACGACGGCTTCGCCAGAGACCGGGCTGGCCGCCTCGCTACCATGGGCAAGCGTTTGAGAGCCGCTGACCGCACCGCCCGAGAATCCGGCCGCCTGAGCCGCGGACAGACCGTCCGAGCCAGAAATCGGTGCGGCTTCCATGTGTTAGATCTCCCGACTCACCATGAACCGGACATGCCGATGGCTGGCACGTGCGGCCTGCCCGGGCCCCGGCCCGCAGCCTATGACATGCTTAGCCGGCATTGCTGCGGACCGCGAAAATAGCCGGGACTCGCGCAGATCCGCCCCGCCGGCCGGGAATCGCTCTGACCTGCATGAATGTCCCAGCTGTCAGCGGGGCCGCCGGTGCGTTCCCCAGCTCCATTGACCGCAAGCCAATGTGCTTGATATGACCGGCGTGTGAAATGGAAGACCCGGGTCACCGCCGCCCTGGGCGTCCTCGCCATTGTGTGCTGCGGGTGCAGCGCTCCGCCACGCCCGCCGACCTTCGATCGCATGCAGCCTGACCCGAATAACCTCACGGCTGTCCTCGGCCCGATGACCGGGACAGGATCCAGGACGCTCACAGTCACGGCGAGCCACTCGATGTCACTGACGATGGGGTGCATCGGTAAGGGAATGCTGACGGTTTCCGGCCGCCTGTCAGGAGCGATGCTCTGCTATAACGCGAGCCTCAGCCAGGGCGCGTTCGGCGGCTACTACTGGGCGCACATGCAGGTGCGGCCCGGCGAGAGCTTCAAGCTGCATGTTGTCGCAGAAGCAAAGACGACCTGGGATGTCCGTGTCGACGGCTTGCCTCGGCACTGCAAGGCCGACGTGCCCGGTGCCATGTGGAGCAGCCCCCGACTGCGTATGTGCTGATCAGAGGCCGTATCGCGTGGTGGTGGCAGGTGTTGGGTTCCCGCGCATATCCCATGCCTTCGCCGTCATCGGTTCGGAAGGTCCGCCTGCAAGTCAGGATCCGCATAGCTCAACCAGCCTGGTGACCGTGGCCCAGTTGCGCGCTGTTCCGGCCACGGCGGCCGAGGTCGGCCCGCCCGCCCTGGCGAGCACACGGCGCAGTTCGCTCTGCGGGTATCCGTCCGGGGTGTGAAGGTAGACCGTCTGGCCAAGCAACTGGGCCTCGTCCCGGCTACCGCTCGCCCGGACGTGCCGCTGTGCGTCAGCGACCCAGGCGGCCAGGCCGGGTTCGGGTACACCGGGCAGGAACACCGCGTGCAAAAGCCTGGGATTCGTCTCACCCGGATAGGGGTTGTCCCGGAAGCAGCGCGCAAGGTCCTCGCGGGAGAGCACCACGGCGCGTGCCCGCACGCCGATGCCATCAGCGATGGCTCGCTGCAGCTCAGCGGCCAGCGCGGCAGTGTCCGTGCGGGCCGCTGTCCTGCCGTCTGTCAGGCGCGGAGTGAACAGCACGTTTCCGCTCTGGATGTAGGTCATGACATCGGTATGACCGAGCGAGGCCACAACCTCTTGGAGTTCCGCCATCGTGACCTTCTTGGCACCGAGGTTGTTGACCCCGCGCAGCAACACAACGTGGGTCGGCACGCCAGCATCATGTCAAAGCGGAAGACGCATCCCGCCTGAGACTTGGGGCTTTCGTCACGGACCGTGCCGGGCTCGAGCCCGCACTATCAGCTTGGGAAGTCTCAGCCACGATCCGCGGGCCTACCATCCCAAGACCACCGGCTTCGAACGGCATCCGGCGGCACCTGGCTGCACGTGATCGATACAACGCATGGGCGGCGCGGCGCGCTGACCTGGTATTTCTGCTGGTGGCAGGTGTTGGGTTCGAACCAACGACAGCGCCCGAGAAGATGCCCGAGAAACCCCGGACTTCGACCCGAGGCTGAACGCGTAACCGATGGTCAGCGGCCCGTGCCTTACGTGCGAGGGACGCCGGCCAGCGTTTGGGTGCTGGCGGGGATTGCCGTGAACGCAGACTTCATGCGCGCAGCGGCGCGCTCGGAAGGCGAGCTGGTGATCACGGTGCCGCCGCCGACGGCCGGCCCGGCTGTCCGGATCGTGCCCAGTCTCAGCGGCCCGGTCAGCGCAAAGCGCGGCGGACCTGCACGGCCTCACTTTGGAGGAGCGCCGACAGGCGGGGCCGGCGATCGCCAATCCGGCTCATCGCCCGGCGCTTGGAGGCCGCGCCGCCAGTACTGGGGAGTTCCTGGCGGGCCGCCGCTCTGCCCTGCGCCTGGGGGACCTTTGCGCTGGCTGGCCGGGACTTTGAGGCCTGACGGCGAGCCGGCATGGGCATCTAGCGTCCCGGATTGGGCGCGGCGGAGGCCGGCACCGGCGTGAAGGCGGGCTGCGGAGCATGGACACCATCAGGAACGGTGCGCAACTGGTCTTGCGCACCGAGCACCTCACTAAGCGCTACGGCCAGGTCGTCGGTCTAGAGGACCTCAGCCTGGAGATGCGCGCAGGCGAGGTTCTCGGGTATCTCGGGCCGAACGGCGCTGGTAAGACGACCACGATCAGGCTCCTGCTCGGGCTTATCAGGCCAACGGGCGGCCGGGCCGAGATGTTCGGCATGGATGTGCAGGCCGAGAAGGTGGCCGTGCACGCCAGGGTCGCGTACGTGCCGGGTGAGGCGACCTTGTGGCCGTCGCTGACTGGCGCCGAGACGCTGCACCTGCTCGCCAGGATGCACGGCGAGACCGACGTCGCCTATCGTGACCTGCTGGTGAAGCGGTTCGACTTCGATCCGTCCAGGAAGGTCCGGGCCTACTCCAAGGGCAACCGGCAGAAGATCAACCTGATCGCCGCGCTGGCCACCCGCGCCGACCTGCTGATACTCGACGAGCCGACGGCCGGCCTCGACCCGCTGATGGAGCAGGCGTTCCGGGAGAGTGTGCTGGAGGCGAAGGGCAACGGGCAGGCAGTGTTCCTGTCCTCGCACGTGTTGTCGGAGGCCGAGGCGCTGTGCGACCGGATTGCGATCCTGCGGGCGGGCAGGCTGGCCGAGATCGGCACGCTCGCCCAGATGCGTCACCTGTCGGCGGTGACCGTGCAGGCCTCGTTCCCCGGCACGCCGCCTGCGGTCGGCGGGGTCCCCGGCGTGAGCGCGGTGCAAGTCGCGGGCCATCAGCTGACCTGCCAGATGCGCGGGCCGATCGACGGCCTGCTGAGCGTGCTGGCGGCCGGGCATCCCGAGACGCTGCTGAGCCGTGAGCCCTCCCTGGAAGAGCTGTTCCTGTCGATCTACGGCGGGCAGGAGCACGTGAACAACGGAGCCCGGCATGACTAGCATCGCGGCCTCGCCCGCCGCCCTGGCCGGCGCCGGGCGGACCCGCTACCGGCTGCCGCAGCTGACCGTCGCCCGTTTCGTCGGCGTCCGCATGATGCGGACTGGTGCCGTCTGGGGGCTGGTGTTCGGCCTCTACGTCTACGACAACGCTTACGCCTTCGACACAATCGCGCGGAGCGCGTCACTGCGCCACCAGCTGCTGAGCACGATGGCCAGCAATGCGGGGCTGAAGGCGCTGCTCGGCGACACCCAGGGCATCACCACCCGCGGCGGCTTCACCGACTGGCGGGCAATCGGGGTAGCGACGTTAGTCGCATCGATCTGGGGACTGCTCGCGGCCACCAGGATGCTGCGCGGCGAGGAGTCGGCCGGACGGTGGGAGTTGTTCCTCGCGGCGGCGACGACCCAGCGCCGGGCGGCGGCCGGGGCACTGGCCGGGCTCGGCGCTGGCGTGCTCGCCATGTACGTGATGACCGCGCTGCTCACGGCCCTGGTCGGCGTGCGGCGCAATGTCGGGATCGGCCTGGGCCAGAGCCTATTCTTCGCCCTCGCCGTGGTGGCGGGAGCGGCGATGTTCGCTGCGGTCGGCGCGGTGGCGAGCGAGCTGATGCCGACCCGTGCCCGGGCCGGGGGCGTCGCGGGCACGGTGTTCGGTGCGGCGTTCATGCTGCGGGCACTTGGCGACGCAGCATCAGGGTCGCACTGGCTGGTGTACGTCAGCCCGCTGGGATGGGTAGAGCAGCTGCACCCGCTGACCGGCCCGCAGCCACTCTGGCTGCTCCCCGTCTTCGGCCTGGTTGCCGCGTGCGCCGTCGCGACCATACTGCTGGCCGACCGAGACCTTGGCGCAAGCGTGCTGGCCGACAAGGACACCGCCGCGCCGCGCACCGCCATGCTCGGCTCGCCCAACCTGTTCGCGCTGCGCATGTCCCGTGCCGTCATCGTCAGCTGGCTGCTCGCGATGGCTGTGGCCGCGCTGCTCTACGGCTCGCTGGCCAAGTCGACCGGCCAGGCGTTCGCGTCGTCCGGTGCGCTGCGCAAGTTCACCGGCAACCTGACGCATGTGGCGCTTCGGCAACTCCAGCTGTCCGGAACGCGCGTCTTCGCGGGCATCATCTTCCTCATCCTGATGACGCTGATCATGGCGTACGTGGCGAGCGCCGTCGGCATGGTGCGCGAGGACGAGGCCGAGGGATACGTGGACAACCTCCTCGTGCGCAGCATCAGCCGGCAGCGGTGGCTGTCCGGCCGTGTCGGCCTCATCCTGGCTGTTCTGCTGGCTGCCGGAATCCTCGGCGGCGGTTCCTTCTGGGTCGCTGCGACAAGCCAGCATGCCGGGCTCACCTTCAGCGAGCTGCTGCTGGCCGGCATCAACAGCGCTGCTCCCGCCGCACTGCTGCTCGGCATCGGCGTGCTCACGCTCGGGCTCGTCCCCCGGCTCACGTCGATCACCTGCTGGGGGCTGCTCGCCTGGGCCTTCCTGCTGGACATGCTCGGCTCCGCTATCAAGGTCAACCACTGGCTGATGGACACCTCGCTCCTGTACCACCCGGCGCTGGCCCCGGCCGTCAACCCCGACTGGCGGATCGCAGGGACCTACCTGGCCATCGGCTGCATGGCGGCGCTGCTAGGCGGCTGGCGCTTCACCCGCCGCGACCTGCAGAGCAGCTAAACCCAGCGGAAGACCGGGCATTTACGCCTCCGACGTTCGGAGTTCACGCCGGCGGCATTCCGGTGATCGCCGGTCAGCCAGGCGCACTGCACGGCGTCGAGGCAGTGGTGGATAAGGACCTGACCGCCGCGCTGCTGGCCCGCGAGGTCGCCGCCGATGCCCTGCTCCTGCTAACCGATGTCGACGCGGTAATCGACGGCTTCGGCACTCCGGATGCCTGCCCGATTCCCCGCGCCACGTCCCGGTGAGCTTCGAGCCCGCTCGCTGCCCGCCGGTTCCATGGGCCCAAAGGTCGAGGCCGCCTGCCGGTTCGCGGAAGCAACCGGCCGGGCTAGCCGCGATCGGCCGCCTCGACAACGCCACGGCTCTGCTGGCCGGACACGCGGGCACCATTGTCCAGGCGTGGAGCTCGGGCGCATGACGCCTGGCTCGTCGCGCTCGACTCCTTGGATGTCGTAGGCGAAGCCGGGAACTTGGCGTCGAGTTCTGGAGGGCGAGTGCATCGATGGCGAGGAGGGCAGTCTAAGGCCGCACCAGTTCAGGGCCCAGGAGATGACGGGCGCATGCGTGCGGACCCGCGCCGTTCCGGAAGCTCTAGCGCGTTCCGGTTTCGCGGAGAGGGCGGGGAGGCTTGCCGTGGGCTGGCAAGGCCTCATCTGCCGCGCCCACTGCGGCGGCGGGCTGCCTCTGCGGGCTGTTAGCCTTCAGGCCTGCGATTATTCCGGCAGTATCTCAACCGGCTCATTGGAGCAGACCATGACCGCAGGCCCCGAAGCCGGCGAACTCAGGATTGTCGTAGGCGTTGACGGATCACGGCAGTCCCAGCAGGCGCTGCAGTGGGCTGCGCATTTCGCGGGCGTCTTCGGCGCCCGGCTGGACGTCGTGAGCTGCTGGGAGTACCCGCCCTCGTACGGCTGGGCTGCTGTCGCGCCGGAGTGGAGCCCGAGCGAGGATATGGCGAAGGTTCTGGAAGACACCGTGCAGGCCGTCTTCGGTAATCAGCCGCCACGGGGCATGCAGCTGCAGGTACTCGAAGGCGGCGCCGCGAAGGTCCTCCTCGACGCGTGCGAAGGCGCGGTCATGCTGGTCGTCGGCAGCCGCGGCCACGGAGGGTTCGCCGGGCTCCTGCTCGGCTCGGTCAGCGCGAGCGTCGCCGAGCACTCCTCCTGCCCGGTGTTCATCGTGCACGGCGACCAGGCTCCGCCACTGGCAAGACCCGTATAGCCGGCAAGCTCCCGGCAACGAACGTCAGCCGAGCGCGACCTGCCGACATCATCGCGTCCCGTTCCCAGACCGTCGGACGCGGTGGTGCACGCGCGGAAGCGGCCCTGGCCTGCGGGAGGGTCATCGGTCCCGGATCCACGTGGAGACGACCGGCACCCGGCCGGTGTGCCCCGAATGCGGACTCCCGGCGGTTGCCAAGGGTCGGGCGCCGGTCGAGCTGGGGGACCTGGCGGTCTTCGGTCGGCCCCAGCTCGTCGATGCGGAGACCGCCCGGCTCTTGGACATCGAGCCCTGGCAGGCGCGGTAATGATCCCAAGCGCCGGCTCGAGCTTCGGCGACTCCGGCGCAGCGCTGCAGCGAGCGCAGCACAAGATCGCCGGGATGCGGGCCAGGGCCGGGGCGATGGATGAACTGCTGCAGTCCGGCGTACTGAAAGACCTGGGCGGCAATACTGACGACATTCAGAGGAACTCGACGAGGCCGGATCAGGTCCGTGCCGAGGGTGATCTGGGTATGAGCACACGGCGGGCACGGCCGCCGGCGGAGGATAATCCGGCAGTATGGGCGAGGACACGCGGGAGCCGGCCAAGGCGGTGGGCGCGGCGGCGCTCGCGGCCGGGTGGTCGCACCGGCACCGCGATGTGGCCGGCGGCTGGCTGCGGCCCACCGTGTTCGGCGCGGTAGACGGGCTAGTGACGAACGCCTCGATCATCGCCGGGCTCGGCGGCAGCGGGGTGTCAGCGCGCACGATCGTGCTGTCCGGCGTGGCCGCGCTGGTGGCCGGGGCGTTCTCGATGGGAACCGGCGAGTACATCTCGGTGACCAGTCAGAACGAGCTGGTGCACGCCGAGGTGGCCGTCGAGCGCAGGATGCACGCCCGTTTCCCGGCGGCAGAGCAGGCCGAGCTGGCTGCCACCTTCCGCGGCTACGGCGCGGATCCCGATACCGCGGCCCGCATGGCGGCGGCGGTCTCCCAGGATCCGGACACCGCGCTGCGCGTGCATACCCGCGAGGAACTCGGCGTCAACCCGTTCGAGCTGCCGTCCGCGGTCCTGGCCGGCGTCTCGTCGCTCGCCGCGTTCTCGGCCGGAGCGCTGGTGCCGCTGCTGCCCTACCTGGCCGGGCTGCCCGTGCTTGCCGCCGCCCTGGCCATCGGGGCAGTAGCGCTCCTCGCCGGCGGGATGGCCGTGGGCAGGCTCACCGGCCGGCCGATGCTTCGCGCGGGCTTGCGGCAGCTCGCCCTGGGCGCGGTTGCCGTCGGGGTGACATTCGGCGTGGGCAGCCTGATCGGCGGCCGGATCAGCTGATAATGCCACGGCATGTTCCGGCCGGCGGGCCGCGATGCCGCGCAAGGTCACGGGCCACCTTCAGCGACTACGCCAGGCACTCCGGTCCGGCGGGTTCACCTGCGGGCGCGAGTGCCTCGGTGTCCGCAGGCTCAGGATGGCCGGCTGCCCCGGTTCAGCGAGAGTCAAAGGTCCCGGGCGGCCAGGCCTAAGTCACGCGACAGGCAGGCATGGCGGCCTGCCGGCGTGCCAGGCTGACGCCAGGTAGTCCTCCAGCGATCCGGGCGCGGTGGCCGGGCCGATGCCGCCCGGATCGCTGTCAGTTTGCGTTTGTCAGCTGGGTCTGGGCCGCATGGCGGATGAACCGGGAAGCGCGGCGGCGGATGCGTCGTTCCAGCCGTTCGGCTTGGGTGGGTGCAGGTCGCGGAGTCCGGGCGTGGGGGGCGCGGTAGAAGCGGGTCTTGGCCAGCTCGACCAGCAGCAGATAGATGACGACCAGGCCGAGCAGCAGCAGGAAGAAGGTTGCGGGCAGCGGGGTGAAGCCCAGCAGGTGCGCTAGCCCGGTGTAAGGCAGGATCGCACCGGCGAGCGCCGCTGCTGTAGGCACGAGCAGCATCGGCCGACTGGGCCGGCTTTTGACGAACGGGATCCGGCGGGTCCGGATGACGTAGACGACGAGTGTCTGGGTGGCGATCGACTCGACGAACCAGCCGCTCCTGAACTCGGCGTGGCCGGCGTGCAGCAGGTCGAGCATGATCCAGAACGTGAGGAAGTCGAAGATCGAGCTAACGGGACCGAACACGGCCATGAAGTTCCTGATGAATTTCATGTCCCAGGCGGCTGGGCGGGCCAGCGCCTCAGGATCGACCCGGTCGGTCGGGATAGCGAGCTGCCCGGTGTTGTAGAGCAGGTTGTTGAGCAGGATCTGCGAGGGCAGCATCGGCAGGAACGACAGGAAGACTGAGGCGCCGGCCGCGCTGAACATGTTGCCGAAGTTCGAGGAGGTTGCCATCAGCACGTACTTCATCGTGTTGGCGAAGATGCGGCGCCCCTCCATGACACCGTCGGCCAGCACGCCCAGGTCCTTGTCGAGCAGGACGACGTCGGCGGCTTCCTTGGCTACGTCAGTGCCGGAGTCCACGGATATGCCGACGTCGGCGTGATGCAGCGCCACCGCGTCGTTCACGCCGTCGCCGAGGAACGCGACGTCCTTGCCGGTCCGGCGAGCTACCTTGATGATCCGCGACTTCTGATCGGGGTTGATACGGGCGAACACGGTCGTGGTCTCGATCGCCGCCGCGAGCTGATCGTCATCGATGGAGTCAAGCTCGCTGCCGCTGACCACTCCGGTGCAGTCGACCCCGATCTGCGCGCAGACCTTGGCTGCCACCAGGCCGTTGTCGCCAGTTATGATCTTGACTTGCACCCCGAGGCGCCCCAGCTGGGCGATGGCAGAACCGGCGTCTGCCTTTGGCCGGTCGGCGAAGGTCAGGAAGCCGATCAGCTCTAGCCCGTGCTCGTCTGCTGCGGTGAGGGCGCGCGCGCCGTCCGCAGGCCGGACGGCCACGGCGACAACCCGGGCTCCCTCGGAGAAGAGCGCATGCATCGTGGCCCATGCGGCGTCGGGCACATCCGCGCACTGACCCAGGACCGCTTCCGGAGCGCCCTTGGTGATCAGCATCGTCTTGCCCGCAGAGTCTGTCACCAGTACCGAGGCAAGCTGCCGCTCGTGGTCAAACGGAAGGACGGCCCAGCCGGCGGCAGCTCGCGGCTTCAACGGCGCAGGACTGGCCCGCGCCCGCGCCGGGAGCCAGCCACAGGGCCTGATCCAGCGCGTTCCCGCCGACCGGCCCGGCCGGCGTAACCGACGCCTCGTTGCACACCAGCCCGAGCATCAGCGGGCGGCTGCTGTCCTGCCCGCTGGCGTCCAGGGCGCGGTCAAAGGTGATCGCTCCTTCGGTGAGCGTGCCGGTCTTGTCAGTGAACAGGATCTCGACGTTGCCCAAGTCCTCGATAGCGACCAGCCGCTTCACCAGAACCCTCTTCGCGGCGAGGGCCTTTGAGCCAGCGGACAGGCTCACCGTGACGATGGCCGGCATCATCTCCGGGGCAATCCCCACCGCGATGGCCAGAGAGAACAGCAGCGCGTCAATCAGCGGCCGCGCCAGCGCCACGTTCACGATGAAGATGAACGCCGTCAGCACCGCCGCTACCGCGAACAGGAACCGCGAGAACCGCGACAGTCCCGCCTCGAAGGCAGTCTGGCCGTGCTTATCGGCGAGGCCCGCGGCGATGCGCCCGAACGCGGTGCCGGCTCCGGTCCGGACCACGGCACCCGTGGCCGAGCCCTGATGCACGACCGTGCCCATGAACGCGCAGCCTGGCTGGTCCTGGTCCTGGCCCTGGTTCTGGCGCCGGGCGACGGCTTTCGGCGTCTTGACGGCTGGCATCGACTCGCCGGTCAGCACGCCCTCATCACACTCGAGCTCGTCGACCGTCAGCAGGCGCAGGTCGGCTGGGACGATGTCGCCGATGCGCAGCGAGACTACGTCGCCGGGCACCAGGTCCAGCACGGGGACCCGGCTGGCCTGCCCGTCCCTGCGGACCTCGGCCTCATGCCGGATCTGGGCGCGGAGCGCGGCCATCGCCGTCTCCGCCCGGTACTCGTTAAAGAACCCGAGACCCACGCTGAGAGCGACGATGACCGCGATGATCAGCGCATTCGTACCGCCGCCAGTCAGCCCCGACACCAGCGCCGCTCCGAGCAGCAGGATCAGGATCGGGTTGCGGACCTGGCGGAACAGCACAGCTGCCGGGCGGACCCGGTGTGTGCCCAGCGCATTCGGCCCGTACTGTCGTAGCCGCTGCGCCGCTTCTGCCGACGACAGGCCAGCCGGGCCGCTGCCCAGCCGTGCCAGCACGTCACCGGGTGGCAGGCCCGCGGCTTCTGCAAGATCCAGCTGCCCGGGCTGGGCGCCTGCGACCACGACCATCTAGACAGTGTGGTACGCGGAGTGTCACGGCTATCAGGGCCATTGGTCATCCCACTGGCCCGCAGCACGTGCGCTAACCCGTCCACCATGAAAGCCGGGCGCTGTTGGCGTCCCGCAATGCGCGGACATAGCCTGCGCGCTCGGTCGCGGCCTGGCCAGCGTCGGCGGGCAGAGCGAGCAGGCCACGCAGTTCGTACCTGGCCACGTCGGCCGGCTCCTCGACACCGCAGGTCCCCGCGAGTGAACAGCCAACCCGCCGGCGCAGGATGGAGATCCAGGTGCGCGGCAGCCGGGCCTCAGCCGGACTGGACAGGCCTACGGCGGGGACGACCGAGAGGGTCTCCGGATCGATGTCGGGCTGCAGAAACCTGTTGAACAGCACCAGGCCGTCTGCGCCGGCCTGGTCCAGCCGCAGGGGGATCTCCCCTGTAGAGCTGAAGTGCGGGCTCAGCTTGACCGCAACGGCCACGGTCACCGAGGCCTTCACATCGTGAAGGATGTCGATGTGCGCCTGCTCGACCTCCCGCCCGGTGAAACGGGGGTCGCCTGGAATGTAGTAGATATTCAGCTCGATCGCCGCGGCACCCGCATCCTGCATTGCGCGGGAGCAGCTGGTCCAGCCACCGGCCGTCACGCCGTTGAGGCTGCCGATCACCGGGACGTCCACGGCCACAGCGGCGCGCTCAAGCAGGTCAAGGTACCGGCGCGGGCCAGAATCGTCGGCCGCGTCTGCCGGAAAGTAGGACAGCGATTCGGCGAAGCTGTCGGTGCCTGCGTCGGCGAGCCGCACGTTCTGCTTTCCTGGCGCAGCTGCTCCTCGCACAACGAGTAGAGCACGATCACGCCGACACCGGCATCGGCGAGCCGCCGGACACCGTCGAGGGTGTTGGACAGCGGGGAGGCGGAGGCGACGAGCGGGTTACGCAGCGTCAGGCCGAGGTAGCTGGTCGACAGGTCCACTAGCGGTCCTTCCGCGCGTCGGGTGGGAGCCTGGTGCTGCTGCTGGCAACGGCGGCGGCTTTCCTGGTCCCGCGGTCCCGGCTGCCAGCCTGGATGCCGGTACTGGCCCCGATCATCTGCACCGGGTCGGTCGTGGCGCTCGAACTCGCCGCGGGTTCCACATCCGGGTTGGCATCGTCATCCTGATCCCCCATCTGGACTGCCCTGTTCCATCGTGCGTGGGAATCGGCCTGCATCGTGGCCGCCATCGTGGCCGTCGAGGTGATCATCTCGCTCACACCCTCGGCCGCTCCGGACGCGGTGATCGCCCGGCGAGTGATCTTGTGGGCTGCCCTCGGCACAGTGCTCTCAGTCGCGGCGCACGGCCTGCGGGACCGCATCCGCCAGTCACAGCAGGAAACCGCCCAGTTAGAGGGTCGCCTCCGCGAGCTGACCGTGCTGCAAGACCGCGACCGCATTGCCGCCGACCTTCAGGACAAGGTCATCCAGCGTGTCCTCGCGGTTGGCCTCACGCTGCAAGGCGCCGCGACCCTGACAGCCGAGCCCGAGGTGCGCCGCCGCGTCGCAGCCTCTGTCGACGATCTCGATCACGTGCTGCGGCTACTCAGGGACTCGGTCTTCGGCCTTCGGCCTTCGGCAGCATCTGAAGGTACGCGGGCTCCGGCAAGAGCTCCTGGCAGTGTGCAGCCAGATGGGCCTGGACCCCGAGGTCAGCTTCAGCGGACCTGTCGACGGGGCACTGCAACACGGCACAGAACCCAGCTGCTAGACCTTCTGCCCGACGCGCTGGGATGGATCAGCCAGCACCCGGGCTCATCGAAGTGCGCGCCGTCGTAGTGATCGAGTGTGGCAGGCCATGCCGCCCCGCCCGGCCTGGGCTGGGCATTGCCTCCGGACCCTAGCCGCGGTAAGGCGGCCGTCAGTGAGGCGCTAGACCGGCCGCGCGTTCGTCCGGCCCTAATTACAGCGACCTCGAGGTTGTCGCCGTCAAAGACGTCACTGACCCGCCCCGGCGATCTCGCTAGCTGCCCGCATCCGATGGATCAAAGTACTTCTGCTCTGTGTGTGAGTCCCGCAGCGCCATAACACGACCCCGTTCCCGGCGTTTAACCGGCCGTTCATTTATGTCACCTGGTGCCTTTAGTCCTTCCCAGTGGTGACATTTGCTTCTCCGGCGGCAGGCCGGCGCGGCGGAAGCTGGGCGCAGAGCCCGCAGGAACCGGGCTGATGAGCGAAGGAAAGAAGGACGAGTCCAATGGCAAGCCCCCTCGAATTTCTCGGTGACCCGGCTGCGCGCCGCAACCTGGGCGTGTGGGAGTGGGTCAAGCAGTCCAAGGTCATGGCGGTCGGCTGGACGGCCATGCGCGTCTGGCTCGGCATCATGTGGATCCAGGCCGGCGTCGCCAAGCTGTGGGGCGCGGAGAACCCTGCATTCCTGCACAACAACGGCGCAGCGGTGGCCGGCTTCGCCTCGCACGGGACTGCCGCCTACACCTGGTGGGGCAGCTTCCTGAACAGCTTCGTGGTCCCGAACGCGGGCTGGATCGCCATCCTGGTCGCGGTCGGAGAGTTCGCGATCGGCATCGCGCTGTGCCTGGGCCTGTTCACCCGGATCGCGGCGCTGGGCAGCCTGGCGCTGCTGTTCACCTACGTGATGTCGGGAACGGCTAGCGTGTGCGCGTTCTACGCACTGTTCGCCATTGTCATCCTGACCATGTGGCGGACCTCGGGCTGGATCGGCGTCGACGGCCTGGTGGCCGGCTACCGGCAGCGCCACCACCACGAGCGTGGCCTGCACACCCCCGTCCGTCAGCTCCTCAGCCAGGTTGCGGCCGGGACCCCCACGGCCGACAAGACCGTGTAACAGTCCGTTCCTCGGCCGAGTCCCTACCGATGCGGTCTGCGCCAAGCAGGCCGCATCGACGTATCCGCCAGAGCGGCTCACCGGCCGAAATCGTGCCGGGCGCGCAGCCGCCACACGCACGTCCAAGCCAGGTCCCTCCGCGACGGCGCCGAGTCCTCGATTACGTCGCGGCCAAGTGGCCCTACGCCGCGCCCAACCACGGCGCATGCCTCGCGATCTTCCACAAGGACAGCACCGTCGCGTTCAAGCCCGGCGAGTCGGCCCCGCTACTGGACGGGCGCCCTTATGACCTCAGGCACGCGGCGGTATCCACCTGGCTGAACGCGGGCGTGCCCCACCCCAGGTCGCCGAGTGGGCGGGCCACAGCGTCGACGTCCTGCTACGCGTCTACGCCAAGTGCATCTCCGGCCAGCAAGCCGAAGCCAAGCGCCGAATCGAGGAAGCCACCCGGCCTCGGCACGAGTAGATGATCAAGAATCGAGGTCGCCGAACTTTGGCACGTATTTGCCACAGCGAGCCGCACAGAGGCACCCAGAGCCGCATCCAGCCGCTCACGCCAAGATCAGCCCTGAACTGAGTTATCCCAGTTCGAAGAGGAGTTTCACAGGTAGTGGCAGGTGTTGGGTTCGAACCAACGTAGGCTGAGCCGACGGTTTTACAGACCGCTCCCTTTGGCCACTCGGGCAACCTGCCGCGCGCCGTCCCGCAGAACGGGCACTGTGAAGGATAGCGGAACCCGGCCGGTACTTCATCATCGCGGGTGCAACAGCCCCACCCGTCACTGCATGCACCACAGAAGGCTTAAGCCGACGCCACGCCACGCCCGGCGATAACCTGAGGGACGTGGCAGCCGAATCCTCCTTCGACATCGTCTCGAAGATCAACCATCAGGAAGTCGACAACGCGCTGAATCAGACCGTCAAGGAAGTAGGCACAAGGTTCGACTTCCGCGGTGTCGGCGCGTCCATCGCGTGGTCCGGTAAGGAAGCGGTGGAGATCAAGGCAAACAGCGAGGAGCGGGCCAACGCCGTCCTTGACGTATTCAAGGAGAAGCTGATCAAGCGGCAGGTCTCGCTCAAGGTCCTGGACGCGGACGAGCCCAAGCCCTCAGGCAAGGAGTACCGCCTGCACGTCGGGCTCAAGGAGGGCATCTCCCAGGACGACGCCCGGAAGATCTCCAAGATCATCAGAGACGAGGGCCCGAAGGGCGTACGCGCCCAGGTCCAGGGCGACGAACTCCGGGTCTCGTCCAAGAAGAAGGACGAGCTGCAGGAGGTCCAGGCACTACTTAAGGGCAAGGACCTGGACATAGCCCTGCAATTCGTCAATTACCGCTAAGGAAATTCCGACCGGCGGGGTACATCCCTGCTGTTTCCTGCCCGCAAAGCGCGCAAATCGGTAGCCGAAGTGCAGGAAATCGCAGGGACGTAAGCGCGAGCGGCGTGCTTGCCACCGCAGCACGCCCGGGTCACCCGCTGATGGGCACTACGTACCAGTAGCCGCCGTTCAGATCCACCTTGTTGCCGTGTGCCTGACCAGGGCCGGAGTCGCCGATGTAGGTATAGAGCGGATGGGCGTCATAGGTCTCCTGGATCGAGCCGTCAGCTCGCCTGATCGTGCCAAGATGCCCGGTCACTCCCGGGCCCGCGGTGAGCGGTCCCCGCACCGGAGGCCAGTAGCTCGCGCAGGAGCCGTTACAGACTGACTTCGTAGGCGTGTCCGGCGCGAACCAGTACAAGGTGAGGCCCCTGGCGTTGGCCAGCACTGTCATGCCGCCTATCTGAGTCGTGCGCAGCTCCGAGCCTGCCGTCCCGTGGCCGCCGGAACCGCCCTGGCTGCTACCGGCCGGGCCAGCTCCGGCCAACGCACCGCCCGTAAGCCCCAGGGCCACCAGGGACACTGCGGCAACGCCCAGTCCGGCTTGCATCCGGCTGATGCTGAGCCCCGGCAGCATCTGATATCCGGGCTTGCCAGCGGGCCCGCCATGATCCATCGCTGCATAGACGGCCAGCACCGCGAACGCCGCAACCTCGATGATCCCGGCCACGATTCCGGCGGTCGTGCGCACCTCACGGAATCCGAATAGCCCGAATTGAACGGTCAGCAGGTACCCGCCGAGCGTGGCCAGCGCGAACAAGGCACCGGCAGCCGCCACCAGCCTGCTGCGCGATACCAGGACAAGAAGGCCCAACCCGAACCCCGCCACGATCTGCAGCAGGAAGAGCCAACCGATTGTCGGGATTGTCCGGTAGCCAGTCAGGTAAAGATCCAGGTGCAGGGCTGCAGTTGCCCACAGCAGCCCCGTTCCCGCCAGCCTGAACAGGATCCCCGGCAACGCCGGCGCTGCCATCAGCCGCGAGCCCGATCCGTTTCTCAGCCGAGTGCTCATGTCTATCTCCAACGACCGGCGGTGGCCTCTGGTTCACCAAGTGTGCACTTCCCGGACGGAGCCGACCTGCCCCGCGCCTGGCAGCATCGCCAGCGGTGTGTACAGCACGGCGGGGCGGGCAGCATGAGCCTCGCCGTCCGTGCTGGGATAGGACGTGGAGTCCACCGAAGGAGACGCCGATGACCCCGGTCCCGCCGCTCCGTGAGCGCAAGGCCTGGCTTGCACTAGAACGCCACCACGCCGAGATCGGCAGCCGCACTCTCCGCGAGCTGTTCGCCCAAGACCCAGGGCGCGGCGAGCGCCTGACAGCCGAGGCTGCGGGCATCTACCTCGACTACTCCAAGAACCGCGTGACCGACGAGACCATGCAGCTACTGGTCGAGCTGGCGGAGGAATCCGGAGTACCGCAGCGCCGGGACGCGATGTTCGGCGGGGAGCACATCAATGTGTCGGAGGACCGCGCGGTCCTGCACGTGGCGCTGCGGATGCCGGCGGACACCAAGCTGATCGTCGATGGCCAGGACGTTGTCGGCGGAAGTGCACGCGGTGCTGGACAAGATGCGCGCATTCGCCGGCCAGATCCGCTCGGGTGCGTGGAAGGGCTTCACCGGTAAGCCCATCCGCAACATCATCAACATCGGGATCGGCGGGTCCGACCTCGGCCCGGTGATGGCCTACGAGGCACTGCGCTACTACACCGACCGGGAGCTCTCCTTCAAGTTCGTGTCTAACGTCGACTCCACCGACTTCGTGGAGGCGACCAGGGACCTGCGCGCGGACGAGACCCTTTTCATCATCTCGTCGAAGACGTTCGGCACGCTCGAGACGCTGACCAACGCCACGTCTGCCCGCGACTGGATCGTGGGGGAGCTCGGCGACGAGCGCGCGGTCGCGCGCCACTTCGTCGCAGTGTCGACCAACGCCGAGAAGGTTGCGGCGTTCGGCATCGACACCAGCAACATGTTCGGGTTCTGGGACTGGGTCGGCGGCAGGTACTCGATGGAGTCCGCCATCGGCCTGTCCACCATGATTGCCATCGGCCCAGACAACTTCGACGAGCTGCTGGCCGGCTTCGCACGCGATGGACGAGCACTTCCGTACCGCACCGCTGGCGCAGAACCTGCCGGTACTGCACGGGCTGCTGTGCGTGTGGTACGGCGACTTCTTCGACGCTCAGACCGTCGGCGTGATGCCCTACGACCAGTACCTCAAGCGGTTCCCCGCCTACCTGCAGCAGCTCACGATGGAATCCAACGGCAAGAGCGTCACGATCAGCGGGAAGCCGGTTGACTACCAGACCGGGGCGGTGTTCTGGGGCGAGCCTGGCACCAACGGGCAGCACAGCTTCTATCAGCTGCTTCATCAGGGAACGAAGCTCGTACCCGTCGATCTCATTGGCTTCGGCCAGTCACTTAACCCGCTCGGGCAAGCACCACGACATCCTCTCGTCCAACGTGTTCGCGCAGGCCCAGGCGCTGGCCTTCGGCAAGACCCCGGAGGAGGTGCGGGCCGAGGGAACGGCGGAAAACGTCGTGCCGCACCGGGTGATGCCCGGCAACCGGCCGAGCAACGTGATGCTGGCCGAGATACTGACGCCGCGGCTGCTCGGCTCGCTGATCGCGCTGTACGAGCACAGCGTGTTTACCCAGGGCGCGATCTGGGAGATCGACTCCTTTGACCAGTGGGGCGTCGAGCTTGGGAAGGCGCTGGCCAACCAGATCGCGCCCGAGCTCGAGGCAGCTCAGGAGCCCGAGCTGCACCACGACTCCTCGACCAACGCCCTGATCCGCCGGTACCGGGCACTCAAGGCCCGCTCCTAGACCAGAACCGAAAGGCTAACCGCGATGCCAACAGACACGCCAATGCAACTGGGCATGATCGGCCTCGGCCGGATGGGCGCCAACCTGGTGCGCCGGCTGATGCGCGACGGCCACACATGTGTCGGCTACAACCGCACGCATGATGTGATCAAGCAGCTCGAAACTGAGGGTATGACCGGCGCGTTCGACCTGGCCGACTTCGTCGGCAAGCTGTCGCAGCCGCGCGTCATCTGGATCATGGTCCCGGCCGCGAGCGTGCAGTCGACGCTGGATCAGCTGAAGCCAATGCTGGCGAAGGGCGACATCGTTATCGACGGCGGCAACTCCTATTACCGCGACGACATCGAGCGGGCCAAGGACCTCAGGGCGACTGGAATCCACTACGTCGACTGCGGCACCAGCGGCGGCGTTTGGGGGCTAGAGCGAGGCTACTGCCTGATGATCGGCGGCGAGCAGCGAGCCGGTCCAGCACCTGGACCCGATCTTCAAGACCATCGCGCCCGGCGAGGGCAGCGCGGAGCCGACGCCCGGCCGGAGCCTGGCCGACAGCACGGCTCCGCACGGCTACCTGCACTGCGGCCCGAACGGCGCTGGGCACTTCGTCAAGATGGTGCACAACGGCATCGAGTACGGCATGATGGCCGCGATCGGCGAGGGCCTGAGCATCATCAAGCACGCCGACGTCGGCCTGCACCAGCAGGAGGCGGATGCCGAGACGGCTCCGCTGCGCGACCCAGAGGCCTATCAGTACCAGATCGACGTGGGCGAGGTGGCCGAGGTGTGGCGGCGCGGCTCGGTCATCAGCTCGTGGCTGATCGACCTGATCGCGGCCGCCTTCGCCGGCGACCCGGAGCTCAGCAAATTCGAGGGGCGGGTGTCGGATTCCGGCGAGGGCCGGTGGACCGTACTTGCCGCGGTCGAGGAAGGCGTCCCGGCGTCGGTCATCACCGCGTCACTGTACGAGCGATTCGAGTCGCGCGGGCTCGGCGACTTCACCGACAAGGTGTTGTCGGCAATGCGGTCGGAGTTCGGCGGGCACGCCGAGAAGAAGGGCTAGGCGGTGCAGCACGATACGGAATTCGCCCCGGACGCCAACGCGCTGGCGGGGATGGCCGCCAGCTACGTGCGCCCCCTGGCCAAGGCCGCGGTCATGGCGCGCGGGCGATTCACGTTCGCGGTCAGCGGCGGGCACACGCCGTGGGCAATGTTCGCGGCGCTGCGGGCCGAGTACATGCCCTGGGACAAGGTAGATCTGTACCAGGTCGACGAGCGGGTGGCGCCGGAGGGCGACCCGGACCGGAACCTCACCCACCTGCGCGAGAGCATCGGCGACGTCCCGGCGCGAGTGCATCCGATGCCGGTGAACGACCCGGATCTTGACGCTGCGGCGGCTGCCTATGCTGCGGATCTGCCGGAGCGCTTCGACCTGGTGCACCTAGGCCTCGGCCCGGATGGCCATACCGCCTCGCTGGTTCCGGGCGACCCGGTGCTCGAAGTCAACGACAGGCTGGTGGCTGTGACCCAGCCCTACCAGGGCCACCGGCGCATGACGCTCACCTACCCGGCCCTGAGCCGGGCCGATCAGCTGCTGTGGCTGGTGGCCGGCGCGGACAAGCGCGACGCCATGGCAAAGCTGCTGGCGGGCGACGAGTCGATCCCGGCGGGCCGGGTGCGGGCGACCCGGTCGCTGATCATGGCCGACGAATCCGCTGCTCCTTGACCTCCGAATGCGCTCGCGCGGTCACCAGCCCGAGCTGGCGGCCACAACCCCCTGCGGATAGCGAGGAGTCATGACCACAGTCACCACCAGCAAGGCAGCGAGCACGGCCGCGGGCCACCGTCCGGACGATCACGTCATCGTGCTCTTCGGCGCAACGGGCGACCTGGCCAAGCGCAAGCTGCTGCCGGGGCTGTTCCACCTGGCCGCCGCTGGCCTGCTGCCGCGCAAGTACCACATTGTCGGCGCGTCCCCGGCCAAGTTCGCGGTGAGCACCGAGGAGTTCCGCGCTCACGCCAAGCAAGCCTGCCAGGACTTCTGCATCAGCGAAGCCGACCAGCGAGGTGACTTCTGGAACGAGTTCCAGCAGCACCTGACCTTCGCGCCCGCCGATCCCGATGACTACGGCGCACTGACGGACGAGGTGAGCAGGGCCGAGAAGGAGATCGGCGGATCGGTGCGGCGGCTGTTCCATCTCGCGGTGCCGCCCGCCGCGTTCTCCGCGGTGGTCGCCATGCTCGGTGCGCGGGCCTGGCCAGCGAGCAGTCCAGGGTGATCATCGAGAAGCCGTTCGGGACCGACCTGAAGTCGGCGATCGCGCTCGGCGACGCCGTGCACGCTGTGTTCGACGAGTCGCAGATCTTCCGGATCGATCACTTCCTCGGCAAGGAATCGGTCGACAACATCCTGGCCTTCCGGTTCGCCAACGGCCTGTTCGAGCCGGTCTGGAACCGGGACCACATCGCCTACGTCCAGATCGACGTGCCGGAGACGCTCTCGATCGAGGGCCGGGCCGACTTCTACGACAAGACCGGCGCCTACCGCGACATGCTCGTCACGCACTTGTTCCAGGTGCTGGGGTTCGTGGCGATGGAGCCGCCGACCGCGCTGACTGCACGGCCGCTGCGGGCGGAGAAGGACAAGGTCTACGACGCGCTGCGGCCCATCGACGTCCGGCACGTGGTGCGGGGCCAGTACGAGGGCTACCGGCAGGAGCCGGGCGTGGCGCCGGACTCGCAGACCGAGACGATGGTCGCGCTGAAGGCCGAGGTAGACAACTGGCGCTGGCAGGGCGTGCCGTTCTTCCTGCGTTCCGGCAAGAGCATGGGCGCCGGGAAGCAGATGATCACGCTCGGCTTCCACGAGCCCCCGCTGCGGATGTTCAAGACGCACCGCAAAGGACGTCCCGGACGGGCGGCGCAACGAGATCGTCATCGAGCTTCGCCGACCCCGGCTCGATCACGACGAAGTTCCTGGCCAAGGAGCCCGGCGCGGAGATGTCGCTCGGCAGCGAGAAAATGATCTTCAAGTACGCTGACTCGTTCGCGGTCGCGAACGCGCTGGAGGGGTACGAGCGGCTGATTCTCGACGCCATGCTCGGCGACCAGGCCCTGTTCACGTCCTCCGACGGCATCCTGCGGCTCTGGGAGATCTCCGAGCCGCTGCTGCAGAATCCGCCCGCGGTCGAGCCGTACGCGCGCGGCTCGTGGGGCCCGCCTTCCGTCACCAAGCTGATCGAGCCCTACCGCTGGCATCTGCCGAACTCCGGCTGACTGCCCACAAGAAAACGATCTTTCCGGGACCGAGGTTGTCCGACCAGAAGGAGCACGCATGCTCGGGTACGACAAGCTGCTGTACCTGATGGCCTTCGATCACCGTGGCTCGTTCGAGCATGACTTGTTCGGAGCGACCGAACCGGTGCCGGACAAGGTGCGCGACGGCATCATCTCAGTGAAGAAGATCATCTTCGACGCTCACAGTCAGGCGCGGGCAGCCGGGGCACCGGCGAGCGCGAGCGGCGTGCTGGTGGACGAGGAGTTCGGGGCCGACGTCGCCCGTGCGGCGAAGGCCGAGGGCATACCGCTCGCGATGCCAGTCGAACGGTCCGGCCAGGAGGAGTTTGAGTTCCAGTACGGCGACGACTTCGGGGCGCACATCGAGTCGTTCGACCCGACGTTCGCCAAGGTCCTGGTGCGGTACAACCCCGAGGGCGACGCCGAGCTGAACAAGCGACAGACGGGGCGGCTGGCGAGGCTGAGCCAGTGGCTGCGTGACCGGGATCGCAAGTTCCTGTTCGAGCTCCTGGTGCCGGCTACCGCCGCCCAGCTGGATAAGTTCGACGGCCATCAGCGCGATTACGATCGCCGGCTGCGTCCGCAGCTTGTCGTCGAGACAATCGCGGCCCTGCAGGCGGCGGAGTGGAGGCCGACATCTGGAAGATCGAGGGCCTGGACGCGGCCGCGGACTGTGCAGCGGTCGTGGCGCAGGCCCGGATCGGCGGGCGTGACGGCGTCAAGTGCATCGTCCTCGGCCGCGGTGCCGACGAGCCGCAGGTCCTCGAGTGGGTCAGGATCGGCGCCTCAGTCGACGGCTTCGACGGCTTCGCGGTCGGGCGCACGCTGTGGGAGGAAGCGCTGACGGACTTCCTTGCTGGCCAGGCATCGCAGGAGCAGGCAGTAGACCGCATCGCCACCCGCTACCGCGACGTCATCGACGCGTACCGCGGCGCTGAGGTCGCCCGATGAGCGGGCCCGCGGTCAAGATGCTGCTCGCTGACGTCGACGGCACCCTCGTGACCAAGGACAAGATCCTCACTGACAAGGCCATCCAGGCCGTGCACGAGCTCCGCGATGCCGGGGTGATCTTCGCAATTACCAGCGGGCGGCCGCCGCGCGGCATGGCGATGCTGATCGAGCCCCTGGACCTCCAGACGCCCATCGCCGCTTTCAACGGCGGACTGCTGGTCAACGGTGACATGTCCGTGATCGAGCAGCGCGTGCTGCCAGAGGATCTAGTCGTTCCGGTGACCGACATGATCTCGTCGTTCAAGCTCGACGTCTGGCTCTACAGCGGGGCCGACTGGTACGTGCCCAAGCCCGACGGCCCGCACGTCGCGCGCGAGGCTTGGACCGTGAAGTTCGAGCCCGAGATCATGACAGACGGGGTCAACGGGCTGACTGGCAGCGTGGCCAAGCTGGTCGGCGTCAGCGACGACAACGACGCCGTGGACCGGGCGACCTCGGCCGTGCACGACAAGTTCGGCGACCACGTCACTGCTGCCACCTCCCAGCCGTACTACCTGGATGTCACCCATCCGCTCGCCAACAAGGGTGAGGTCGCCAAGTACCTGGCCGCCAGGTATGACCTGAAGCCTGAGGACATCGCGACGATCGGCGACATGCCGAACGACGTCCTGATGTTCGCTCACTCCGGCCTCAGCATCGCGATGGGCCAGTCAAGCTCCGAGGTCAAGCGGGCCGCGCGCCGCGTCACCACGTCGAACGAGGACGAGGGCTTCGCCAACGCCGTGCACCGGTTCGTCCTGCGCGACACTGACCGTAGCTAGCGCGCGACTGCCTGTTTCCGAATCACCGCCGAAGCGACACCATCAATTAGCACCCTGGGCTCCATGGCCAAGGCCGCCACATAGTGTCCCTGTTTGTCTTGTAACCGAATGCTTTATTCACCATCATTGCTATGGCGTCCTGCTCCGGATGCGCACGTTGCACGGCACGGGGAGATCACCATGGGTTCCAGCTCTGGTTGGCGTCGGGGGCTGGCGGGCATTGCCGCCGCGAGCGTTGCCATGGTCTTCGCTGCGGTTCTCGGAGCGCCGGCCGCGAGCGCTGTCACGTGCCCGACCGTCAGCTCGACGGGCGTCGTCACTCCGGCGCCGACCCCCGGAGTGGACTGGAGTGGTTGCGACCTTAACGCTGCGAACCTGTCGGCTGCCGACCTCAGCGGCGCTGATCTCAGCAGAGCATCCCTTGCCAACACAAACCTGACGGATGCGAACCTGACCAGCGCGAACCTGGCGTCTGCCCACCTGAACCGGTCGACGCTGACCGGCGCGAACCTGACCGATGCTGCCCTGACCAGCAGCCAGCTGTATCTTCCGGTCTCCGGGCAGGTAACGGGTACGCCCGCCAGCCTGCCGGCCAACTGGTCCGTAGCCGGCGGTTACCTGATCGGCCCTTACTCCAATCTCGAGAATGCCAGCCTGGCCGGGGTCAACCTGTCAGGTGCTGACCTCGAGGACGCAATGATTACCCAGGCCGATCTTTCCGGTACCGACCTGGCGAACGCGGACCTCACCAACGCGGAACTCGGCGGCTCGGACCTATCCGGGGCGAACCTTGCCGGCACGAATCTCGATACCTTCTACGTCGAGAACATCACGCTGACCGGAGCCGACCTGTCCGGCACAAAGTTCGCCTACAACGGCTACTTGATCGGCGTCGTGTCGGGCGGCATCACGGGTACCCCCGCAAATCTTCCGTACTACCCCAACGGTCAGTACGTGCTCGGCGGCGGCTACCTGGCCGGCCCCGGGGCCAACCTCGCCAATACCGATCTGGCCGGCATCAATCTCTCGGGTGCCTCCCTGACGGCGAACGCGAACTTGTCCGGCGCGGACCTGAACGGAACCAACCTCAGCGGCGGGGCCTTGGGCGCCAACATCTCCGGCACAAAGCTCGCCGGGGCGAATCTCACTGATCTCGATTCCCAGGGCGACACCGGGACACCAGCGTCGCTTCCCGACAACTGGGTCGATGTGAACGGCTACCTGCTCGGGCCTACCGTAGTGGCGGTCTACGCGAATCTCTCTGGCGATAACCTCTCTGACCTGGACCTTGAGAAAGCGCAGTTCAACTACGCGAACCTCACCAGCTCAAACCTGAACGGGGCAGACCTGGCAGGGACCTACCTGTGGTTCGCGAACCTCACCGGCGCCACGGCAGTCGGAGCCGATTTCACTGGCGCGTGGTGGAACTCCACGACCTGCCCCGATGGCACCAGCTCGAATATTTACATCGACGGCTGCTTCAGCCAGCGCGATACCACGCCGCCGGTGCTGCACCTGAACGTCAAGAACGGCCAGGTCTTCGCGGTGAGCTCGGCGCCCAAGCCGCAATGCACCGCCACCGACGCATACTCACAGGTCAGCACCCAGCCCACGCTCGAGGTCACCGGCCATTCCGCGCACGGCCTCGGGAAGTTCACCGCGACCTGCAGCGGCGCCACAGACCAAGCGGGTCTCGTGGCGAGCCCGGTGAGCGCGACCTACTGGGTCACCTACGGGTTCGCAGGGATGGATCTCGGGCAAGGCGCCGACGTTCCGGCAAACCCGCGCACCTTGGCAGTCAGTTTCGCCCTAGCGGGCGCCACGGACCAGTTCATCTCCGCTGCCGCTGGTAAGGCGATGGTCCGCCGGCATGATGTCCGCGTGACGCTGCGTGGTCCGGGGATCAGGCCGGTGACCGCGATCTGCCACTCGTACTCGCCGCAGTCCGGCTTCACCTGCAGGCTGCACCTGCCGCATGGCATCAAGACCGGTCGCCAGCATCGCTATACCGTCACGGCCTACGAGAACAACGGTTTCGGCTTCGTTGTCGCACCAGACGAACCGACTGCGGGGAATCCGGTCACTATTCATTTCAGCTGACGGCGGTGTTCCGGAATGCGCTGATGAGCGCAGGAATTGCGGTGGCCGTGGTGACTGCGGGCGCCGCGCCGACGGCGCAGGCCGCTCCGGCGCCCGGCTGGCGCATCGTCAAGATCCTCAGGCACTGCGGGAACGACAGCGTGGAATCCGTCACAGCGACCGGCCCGCGCGATGCCTGGGCGCTGGGCGTGCCGTCGCGGGGCGGATCTGGCTGCGGCGCTGACGTTGAGCACTGGGACGGCGCGAGCTGGCGCCGGGTGCCGGTACCCCGGTCGGTGAGCCTGAGTCCGGGCCCCCTGGGGTTTACGCTGGGCTGGCCGCTCGCCGCCAGTTCGCCCACGGACGCGTGGATCTTCCCGACGACGCTGGCCGACTCTCGGGGCGTGGCGCACTGCTATGCGCTGCGCTGGAACGGCACGGCGTGGCGCAAGTCAGCGTTCCCGGCTCACCTGACCGTCGCGTATGCGACCGCTTTCGGCCCGGCGAATGCCTGGGCCTTCGGCGGGCTCGAGCAGACGGACAGCATCGTGCCGTACGCCGCGCGCTACAACGGTCACGCCTGGCGCAAGGCCGTAGTGCCGGTCGCGCCGCTCGGCGTCAGCGCCCTGTCTGGACACGACATGTGGGCGGTCGGCCCGACGCCGGCGACCGCCGCAAAGCCGCTGGCCAGCCAGGTCCTCCTGACCGCGCACTGGAACGGACGAAGCTGGCGCACCACTTCCGTCCCGGCGATCACAGCACCTAAGGGCACGGGCTCCCTCTCCTCCGGCCAGGTGGCGATAGCCGGGCCGCATGACATCTGGTGGGCGTACCAGGTGACGGACAAGGAACCCTCGCGTACCGGGCTGCTGCGCTGGCAGGGCCGGCACTGGCACGCCATCCACCTGCCCGCTGCGATCTCGGGCATCCGTGCCATGGCTCAGGACGGCCAGGAGGGGATCTGGCTGCTCGCCGACGCCGGCGGGCACTACTACGACCTGGCCCAGTACCTGTACCACTACAGCCACGGCGACTGGACCCGGCAGCTGGTCCCCTCGCTCCGCCGGTACAGCAACACGCTGTTCGGCATGACCTGGGTACCCCGCACCAGCTCGGTCTGGGCGGCCGGGGAAGCCGACCTGAACTCCGGCAACGGATCCGTTGGCGTCATCGCCAGGTACCTCCGCTGAGTCCGCAGTCGAGAGCGCAGCCAGCGGCGAACCCGGCACGCCATGGCGAGCAGGCTCCGTAGTGCCCACAATTAAGTCCATGGTCGCGGATCCTTCCTGGAACGTTATGCCGGTAGCCAGCCCGGATCTCCCGGCGCGCAAGCGGACCAAGCTCGTCGACCGCGCCGTCCTGAAGGATCCGGTCGGGCTCGAGGAGCCGGCCTACCAGTTGCGGGACCGCGACGTGATCGTCGTGCCGTCCACCCTGGACCGGCTATCGCGCGAGCTTCTGCTCCGCGCCCAGGCCGCGATCATCGCGGCTCTTGACTGCGAGGCTGATGAGATCGCGCCAGAGGGCGCCGTGCCGGAGATTACGCTGCTGCGGCACGAGTGGGAGATCGCAGTGGCCCTGCGGGATATCACCGACCTGCGTGCCGAGCACGGGATGAACGCTGCCGCCAGCGTCGGCCCAATGACGAACGCCGTACTCAAGTCGCAAGAGACGGCCCTGGCACAGGCCCAGGAGTCGATCACGGCTCGGGTTGCGGAACTTGAACGTTACGCGGAGTGCGTGACCGCGGCAGGGACCGCCTACCAGGACTGGCAGGATGCTCTCCGAGTTTCCGACCTGAACGACAGGTACCTCGATCTCGTCGCGCGGACCGCTGCCGACGAATACGCGGTGGCCGAGATCAGCGGGCTGGCCGAGCGGGCAGCTGCAGCCCAGACGTTCCAGCAGGCAGTTCAGGAAGTGGGCCTGGCGGCCGCAGCTCTGGAGCTTCCCTAGCGCATGGCCCAGCGGCAGCGGCGCGGTTAGCCTAGTGCCGGGCAGCCGCTTCCGGCTGCCGCAGGCCCTGCGCCGGGGAGGATTGCTGCATGTCACTCGATCCCGCCACCACCGCGATCGTGCTCATTGAGTACCAGAACGAGTTCACCACTGATGGCGGCGTCCTGCATGGCGCTGTGAAGGAGGTAATGGACAAGACCAGCATGCTGGCCCACACCTCCGAGGTTGTCGCTGCGGCGCGGGCCGCCGGGGCCACCATCATGCACGCGCCGATCACCTTCGCTGCGGGCTACAACGAGCTCAGCTCGCACCCCTACGGCATCCTCAAGGGCGTCGTGGATGGCAGCGCGTTCGTCAAGGACACCTGGGGCGCCGCCATCGTCGATGAGCTCGCGCCGCAGGCTGGCGACATCGTGATCGAGGGCAAGCGCGGCCTGGACACCTTCGCCAGCACCAACCTGGACTTCATCCTGCGGAGCAAGGGAATCAAGACCATCGTCCTCGGCGGCTTCCTGACCAACTGCTGCGTCGAGTCCACGATGCGCACCGGCTACGAGAACGGCTACCAGGTGATCACGCTGACCGACTGCACCGCGGCCACCTCGGTGGCCGAGCACGACAACGCGATCGCCTACGACTACCCCATGTTCTCCAAGCCCATGACGGCCGCCGAGGTGATCGCCGAGTTCAGCTAGGGCGGCGCCGTCGGCTTCAGGGGAGTGCGCGGGGCGCCGCGGGGCAGCACCGTCCGGAACATGACCGATGCGCTCGATACGTCCTGGCTGGACGCGACCGCGCAGGCTGATCTTGTTCGCCGCGGCGAGGTGACGCCGAAGGCCGCTTGGAGACATCCCCTACACGGCGCAGTTCAACATGACCGGCCAGTCGGCTGTCAGCCTGCCGTTACACTGGACACCGGCTGGCCTGCCAGTCGGCGTGCAACTGGTCGCCGCTTTCGGCCGGGAGGATCTGCTGGTCAGGGTGGCGGCACAGCTTGAGCAAGCTGCGCCGTGGGCGGACCGGCGTCCTGTGATCCATGCCTGATGAAAGACTTGTGAGCATGGACTACATCCATCTCGGCCGTTCCGGCCTCAGGGTCAGCCGCCTGTGCCTGGGCACCATGAACTTCGGCCCACTGACCGCGCCTGAGGACGCTCACGCGATCATGGACCGGGCGCATGAGCTTGGCATCAACTTCTTTGACACCGCGAACCGGTACGGCGGTGAGGCCAGCCCGCCCGGCCAGATCGCGAACAACGATCAGTCGCACCCCGGCTGGACTGAGGAGATCATCGGTGACTGGTTTGCGTCCGGCGGCGGTCGGCGCGAGCGTACAGTCCTGGCCACCAAGCTGTACGGGGCGATGGGCGACTGGCCCAACGAGGACAAGCTGTCAGCACTGAACATCCGGCGCGCGTGCGATGCGTCACTGCGCCGCCTGAGGACCGACTACATCGACCTTTACCAGATGCACCACGTCGACAGGGAAGCGCCGTGGGACGAGATCTGGCAGGCGATGGAGGTTCTGGTAGCTCAGGGCAAGATCCTCTACGCCGGCTCCTCCAACTTCGCGGGGTGGCATCTCGCGCAGGCGAACGGTGCCGCGGCGACCCGCGGTTTCTTTGGCCTGGTCAGCGAGCAGTCCATCTATAACCTGATGACCCGGCAGATCGAGCTCGAGGTGCTGCCCGCTGCGATCTCCTACGGCATCGGCGTGATCCCGTGGTCGCCGCTGCAGGGCGGGCTACTCGGCGGCGTGCTCAAGCAAGAGCGAGAAGGACGCCGCCGTCTGGCCGGCCGGGCGCAGGAGACGGTCGAGCGCAACCGCGAGCAGATCGAGGCGTACGAAAACCTCTGCGATGAGATCGGCGAGCAGCCTGGCAGCGTCGCGCTGGCCTGGCTGCTGCACCAGGAAGGCGTAACCGGGCCGATTATCGGCCCGCGGACCATCGGACAGCTCGAAGGTGCACAGCGGGCGGTGACGCTCAGCCTCGACGACAAGGTGCTCGCTCGCCTCGACGCCATCTTCCCCGGCTACCGGCCAGCCCCCGAGCACTACGCCTGGTAAGGGTATGCCTGAGGATCGAGCTGTCCGTAGCGTGGTCGTCGAGCCGATGTCCGGGTGCGCGGTGCGCGCCAAGCGCGGAGACCGGGTCACCGTGGTCGACGTCGAGGGGCATCAGGTAGCTGACATGTGGGCAGTCGATGCTTCCGACCACGGGCGGTGGCTGTCGCCCGGGCATACCCGCGACCGGTGCGAGCGGCTGTTTCCGGCCGTAGGCGAGGAAATAACTTCCTGACCGCAGCTGCGTCGGCACAGATCTCGTTGCCCATGGTGCCGGATCCGGTGAACCTGTTCCAGAACTCAGGGCCGCAGCCCGATGGTCGGCTTGTCATCCGGCCGACGGCGTCCGCTCCCGGAGACGCCTTGACAGCCTTGGGAAGAATTTGGTCCACTGACTTAGTCAAACGACTAACTGCCAGTGGATTATGGGTTCGTGCCGTTGGGAGGCTGAGGATGGCTACGGCTGCCGCCGTGACGCAGGCGGTGCAGAAGACGGCGGCGCGCGCCGCCGCCGAGGAAGCGCTGCTGGATGCGGCGGAACGGCTGCTGGCCGAGGTGGGCTATGCGGGGATCACGACCCGCAGGCTCGCGGAGGAAAGCCGGCATCAACCACGGCCTAGTCCACTATTACTTCGGCTCGAACGAGAACTTGCTGGTACAGGCGCTGGAACGGTTTACCGCGCGGCTGATCAGCCGCCAGCGGGACCTGTACGCGGCCGATCTGCCGTTCGCCGACAAGTGGCGAACGGCGATGCACTACCTGGTCAGCGAAGACGTCAGTTACCAAAAGATCTGGCTTGAGCTGCAGGCACTGGCCTGGAACAACCCGGACATCAGAACGCGCCTGGCGCGGGTGAACGCCGAGTGGCGAGCGGTGCTGACCGAAGCGTTCGAGCAGCCCCGCCGCGAGCTTGGCATCGGGCTGCCGCTGCCGGCCCTGGTGTCGCTGGTAATGACGTTCAACCTCGGGATCATCGTCGAGCGCCTAGGCGGCATCGAGACCGGACACCGCGAACTACTGGATTGGATCGACCAATGGATATCCCGATGACTGAGCCCGGCCGCGAGCAATCGCGGGCACGGTACCCCGACAGTTCCGGCTACATCAAGCGTGACGGGGTGCGTCTCTCTTACGAGGTGTACGGCTCTGGCGAGCCAACCGTCTTCCTGCTGCCGACGTGGTCGATCGTCCATTCGCGGCACTGGAAGATGCAGATCCCCTACCTGGCCAGGCACTGCCAGGTGCTCACGTTCGACGGTCGCGGTAACGGCCGGTCGGATCGCCCGGAGGCCGGATACGGGGAAGACGAGTTCGCCGCCGATGCCATAGCGGTGATGGACGCCACCGCGACCGAGCGCGCGGTGATTGTCTCGCTCTCTGTCGGCGCGCAGCGCGGCCTCATCCTGGCAGGTGACCATCCCGACCGCGTGGCCGGAGCCGTGTTCATCTGCCCGGCGGTGCCGCTCGCTCCGCCGCTTGAGCATCGCACCCGGTACCCGTGGGACGAGGTGCTGGCGACCGACGAAGGCTGGGCGAAAGACAACCTCTACTACTGGATGCGGGACTACCGCGGCTTCCTGGAGTTCTTCTTCTCTCAGATGTTCACCGAGCCGCACTCCACCAAGCCGATCGAAGACTGCATCGGCTGGGGCCTGGAGACCACGGCCGAGACTCTCGTCGCGACCGAGATCGGTAACGGCCTCGACGAGAAGGCCACGCGCGAGCTGTGCGCGCGGATTCGCTGCCCGGTGCTGGTGATCCAGGGCACGGAAGATGCGATCACCGGCCCAGGCCGAGGGGTCGCGCTCGCCGCGGAGACCGGCGGCGATCTCGTGCTGCTCGAGGGCTCGGGCCATGGTCCGCACGTGCGGGACCCGGTTAAGGTCAACCTGCTGCTACGGGACTTCGCCGTCCCGGCGCGGGCCCCGCCGGCCGCTCTGGGTCCGCGGCAAGACGCGCCCGAAGCGAGCGCTGTACATCTCCTCGCCCATCGGCCTCGGCCACGCCCAGCGAGACGTGGCGATCGCCAGCGAGCTACGAAAGCTGCATCCCGACCTCCAGATCGACTGGCTCGCCCAGCATCCGGTCACCAAGGTGCTAGAAGCGCGCGGCGAGCGCGTCCACCCGGCCAGCGCACAGCTGGCCAGCGAGTCCGGGCATATCGAGTCCGAGTCGGCCGAGCACGACCTGCATGCATTCCAGGCCATCCGGCGCATGGATGAGATTCTGCTCGCCAACTTCATGGTCTTCCACGACCTCGCCCGCGACGAGCACTACGACCTGTGGATCGGCGATGAGTCTTGGGAACTCGACTACTACCTGCACGAGAACCCCGAACAGAAGACCGCCGCCTACGCCTGGTTCACCGACTTCGTGGGCTGGCTGCCAATGCCTGAGGGCGGCGCGCGTGAGGCGCTCCTCACCGCCGACTACAACGCCGAGATGATCGAGCACATCGCGCGCTATCCGCGGGTGCGTGACCGCGCCATCTTCGTCGGCGATCCCGGCGACATCGTTCCCGACACGTTCGGTCCCGGTCTGCCGCCGATCCGTGAGTGGACCGCGCAGCACTACGACTTCGCCGGTTACATCACCGGCTTCGATCCGCGCCAGCTAGAGGACCGCCAGGCACTCGGCTACAGCGATGACGAGAAGGTCTGCATCGTAACCGCTGGCGGGTCAGGGGTCGGCGGCCACCTGCTGCTGCGAGTGATCGCCGCCTTCCCTGAAGCCAAGCAGCGGGTACCCGGGCTACGGATGATCGTGGTAGCCCGGCCCGCGGATCGATCCTGCCAGCCTGCCCAGCCACGAAGGGCTGGAGATCCGGCCGTGCGTGCATGAGCTATACCGGCACCTAGCGGCCTGCGATCTCGCTGTCATCCAGGGCGGACTGACCACAGCGATGGAGCTGACCGCTAACCGGCGGCCGTTCCTGTACTTCCCGCTCGGTCACCATTTCGAGCAGAACTACCACGTGCGCCACCGACTCGACCGCTACCGCGCCGGGCGGTGCCTGGACTACCAGACCACCATGCCTGCCGACATCGCGGCCGCGATCGCCACGGAAATTGGCAAGCATGTCGACTACCGGCCGGTTGCCACCGACGGCGCCGCCCGCGCTGCAGCCATGCTCGCCGACCTTCTCTAACAAGAAACCGGATGCGCGTGCGGGTTGCTGCTCGGCGTCAGCCCGCTTCGCGCGGCCAAAGCGCGGCTAGCTGCGCCGGGCTGATGTTGCCGCCGCTGCAGACGATCGCAACCTTCCGGCCGGCGAACCGCTCGGGATCGGCCAGCACCGTCGCCAGCGCGGCCGCGCCCGCCGGCTCGACGAGGTTGCGCGTCTTCTCGATCATCAACCGCGTCGCCGCCTTGAGCGCTTCCTCAGAGACCAGCACGAAGTCGTCCAGCAGATCCCGCATGATCTGCTGCGGCAGTTCGAATGCGGTCCTGGTGGCCAGCCCCTCCGCGAGCGTGCTGGTGGTGTCCTCGACGAGCGCGCCCGCCCGCCAGGAGCGGTAGGCGGCGGGTGCCGCCTCGGACTGCACGCCGATCACCTCGATCGACGGGCGCACGGCCTTGACGACCACGCAGGTCCCCGCTGCCCCGCTGCCGCCGCCGACCGGGACGACGATCATCTCGGTATCTGGCCGGGTTTCGAGGATCTCCACTGCGAAGGTGCCGACGCCTGCGATGAGCAAGGGCTCGTTCCCGGAATGGACATACCGGTACCCGTGCTCGGTGGCCTGCTTCTCGCAGAACTCGCGGGCGTCGTCGAAGTCGAGGCCGTGGAAGATCACCTCGGCACCGAGCGCACGCATCGATTCGACCTTCACAGGATTGGCTTGCTCGGGCACGCAGATCACCGCCCGTACGCCGAACAAGCTCGCCGCGTAGGCAACTGACTGGCCATGATTGCCGGTCGAGGCCGTGATGACACCCCGGCTGCGCTCTTCCGCGCTGAGCTGGCTGACCAGGTTCACGCCGCCGCGGACCTTGAAGGCACCCACAGGCTGATGGTTCTCGTGCTTGACCCACACCTGGGCCGCGGTGATCGCGTCCAGCGCCGGGTAGCGGTACAGCGCAGTCGGCTGCAGGTAGGGAGCGATGCGCCGACGCGCCGCGAGGATGTCCGCAAGGTCGGGCACAGGGAAGGCGGTCATGCCACGTGTCTACCATCTGGCGCGCTCAGCGACGAGGCTTGCCCAGGCGGCCGGCTATTCGGCCTGGTCTTCCAGGTAGCTTTCAAGGTCCCCGGCGAGATCGGGATCGAGCTCGATTGCGCGGCGGAAGTCCGCTCTAGCTTCGTCAAGCCGGCCCATCGCCTGATAGACGAGGCCACGCCCGCGGAAAGCCTCGCTGTCCTCGCCGGTGTAGGCGACAGCGACGTGGTAGTCCGCGAGTGCATCTTCGAGAAGGCCCACGTGCCAGAACGCTTCGGCTCGGCACTGGGCAGCCCACCCATTCGCCGGGTCCAGCTCGAGCGCTCGCGTCAAGTCGGCAATAGCGCCCTCATGGTTGCTCAGCTGCCCCAGGATGTCCCCACGGGTGATGAGAGTATGCGCTGACACCTCAAGCTCGACGGCACGTTCTGCGTCGGCGAGCGCCTCGTCTTTTCGGCCGAGCGTCAAGAAGACTTCTGCTCGCTGGCAGCGCGGCGAGGTTTCGGTCGGCGCCACCTCTATTGCGTGGTTGCAGCTGTCCAGCGCTGCCTCGGGTTGCCCGAGATAGCTCTGCACAACGGCACGCTGCTCCCAGGCGAACCAGTTGCCCGGATCGGCGGCAACCGTCGCGTCGAAATCGGCCAGTGCGAGCTCATAGTCGCCGAGCGTCAGGTGCGCCAGGCCCCGAGTGCAATAGTCCTGGGCCTTCTGCGCCTCGTCGGGAGCCGCTTCGATCGCCCTGGTTGCGTCAGCAATCGCTTGCTCGTGCTGGTCCCGCTGCATCTGCACGTGGGCACGCCCGGACAGGGCGAGGTAGTCATCCGGATCGAGCGCCAGCAGATGCTCATAGAGCACCAGCGCGTCGTCGTAGCGGCCCAGCGCGCAGAGCAACGCGGCCTTCCGGTTTACGGTGTAGCGGTCCTCCGGCTCGGCTTCCAGCGCCCGGTCATAGTTAGCCAGCGCTCCCTCGGTGTCGTCATGCGCCCACCTGCTGTCGCCAAGTCCGGCATAGAGCCCGGCCAGGTTCACCGATGCCCAGCTGTTGTCGGGATTGAGCTCCAGCACACGACTCACATCCGCGAGGGCCTCCGCAAACCGGCCAGTGTCGCGGCACACGACGGCACGCCAGCTCAAGGGCCAGTCCGCGGCCGGATACAACACGACAGCGCGGTCACAGGCAGCGAGCGCTTCGTCGTAACGCTGGAGCCCGACGTACGAGGCGACCATTCCCTCGAGCGCCCACTGCGCGGAGGGCTGTCGCTTTAGTCCGCGCGCGCACTCCGCCAGCGCCTGCTTGTGGTGGCCCAGCTCGCGGAATATCTCCGCGCGCCGGCACATCGCCCAGCCGGCATTCCGGCCCGATTTCACGATCTGGCCGTAGTCGGCCAGGGCCTCCTCCGAGCGACCAGTCATCTGATTCAGCTCGGCCCGGCCCCTGATAGCCCATTCCGCAGCCCTGTCGCGCCGTGCCACGCTGGTGTAGTTGGCCAGCGCGAGCTCCATGTCCTCCGCCGCGGGCTCCCAGTCAGGCAGCTCTCCGTCTGCCACGAGTCGCCGCGCCCAGGCTTCGGCGAGGCTCGGTCGCGCCGGTCCCTGGTCCGCCATTGCCTGCTCCAGGAGGCGGTGCATCGCGGCTGGCGCCGGGATCCAGTCCGCGAGCATCACGTCCAGGAGCTGCATCGCGAGAGCGGGATAGCTGAGATCGCCACCTTCTGGCAGCTCGACATCTTGGTGGCCGAGAGTACGGCGCACGAGAGCGTCGGCAGCGTCCGCCGGGAACTGCTCCCCCTCGCCCGATTGCTCCGCCGCGCGTGCGATCAGCGATTCGGCCACCGGTTCCGCGCTATCCCCGACACGATCGCGGACCGCAGCCTCGAACAGCAGAGCGCGGAATGCCGGGATCTGATGGCTTGCCCAGCGCAAGGCCGGCACGGCCCCCCGGCCAGTGATAAGTGCCGCCTGGAGCCGGCGTGCAGCTTCAATCGAACGCCGCTTCTGATCAGCCGCCACGGCCTAGCCCTTCGTCCCGCGATCCCCCCAGCATTCAACCCGAAACGGGGCGCATAGGACAGTCCGAGCCCGTGCACAACTGCGTAACTTGTGGCACACCGGGAAGGTGAGAACTATGAAGGTCACCGTCATCGGCGGTACCGGGCTGATCGGCTCGCAGGTTGTCGGGAAGCTAACCGCAGCCGGACACGAGGCTGTCCCCGCCGCACTGTCCACCGGAGTTGACCTGATCACGGGGAAGGGCCTGGCCGAGGCGCTAGAGGACGCCGAGGTCGTCACTAACGTGGCAAACTCACCGACATTCGACGACGCGTCCCTTGAGTTCTTCAGCACCTCCATGACCAACCTGCTGGCCGCGGGAGAACGCGCCGGCGTGCGGCACCAGGTGATCCTGTCGATCGTCGGCGTGGACCAGGCGACCCAGCTGGACTACTACCGCGCCAAGACCCTGCAGGAAGATCTGCTACGCCACGGTCCCACGCCCTATTCCATTGTGCGTGCCACCCAGTTCTTCGAGTTCATGGACGCGCTCGTGTCCGAGACCTCAGACAGCACCACAGTCCGCCTGCCCGCCACCCGCATTCAGCCGATCGCCGCGGCAGATGTCGTCGACGAGGTTGCCGACGTCTCCGCCGGAGCGCCGCTGAACGGCATCTGGAACGTTGCCGGCCCGGATGTCTTCCCTCTCGACGAGCTCGGCAGGATCACCCTCGCAGCCGAGCACGACAACCGGACGGTCATCACCGACGACACGGCCGGCATGCTCGCGGCCATGACCGCTGACGTGCTCACCGCGGGACCAGGCGCACACCTGGCTTCGACGCACTACCAGGACTGGATCCAGGCCCGGTAACCAGGGTCGACGGGTGTTACTTCGCGACCGCGCCAGGTTCCCCGCCGATGGACTCCTGATTGATGTCCGCGTAGGTGCGCGAGTCCGTGACCAGGTCGTCGCAGAAGGCAGCGACGTCGTTGCCGATGAGTTCCAGGATTCCCCTGCCGGCCGCGACGCCCTCCTCGAAGAAATCGACAATCCCCGAGAGCAGGCGCCCGTCAGGCAAGTCGATCGGTCCGACCTTGAAGAGGTATCTCTGAATCTCCTTGTAGACGATCCGGTAGTCGGGCGGGAGCGCCCTGACCCGGGCCATGTGCGCCCGCCACTGTTTCTTGCCCTTGATGACGTCTTGGATTCCCACATCAGCCGCCTCAGCCGGCCAGTTTCCTTGCGACGTTCCTGTTCAACTGCTCGCGCCACCGGTCGCGATAGCTCCGAGCCCCGTCTCCGCCGGCCAGCGCCGCGCAGAAGCCCTCGATGTCCTCACCCAGCACCTCGTGAATGCTCCGCCTATCCGCCGCTGTCTCTTCGAGCAACTCCAGGGCGCCGTCAAGGATCGGCATCAGGTTGCGACCCGTGAAGCCCGAGTAGGGGAAGAGGTGAACCTTGATCTGTTCCCACGCCGCCCGGTAGTCGGCAGGCAATGCCTCGGCCCGGGCTTCGAACGCCGTCCATTCCCTCGTGAGATCGCGGCCTGTCAGGGTCTCCCAGAAGTTCATCTCCCGCCCTCCCTGAGCTTGTCGATTCGTGATGAGAGGTATTCCCATTTCGCCCAGAACGTCACGAGATCTTCGCGCCCCGAGTCGTTGAGTGCATAGAACTTGCGCGGCGGACCGATCCCAGATGGTCGCTTCGTCACCTGGACGAGCCCGTTCTTCTCCAGCCGCAGCAAGATGGTGTAAACCGTCCCCTCGACGACATCGGCGAAGCCGAGGTCGTTCAGCCGACGCGTGATGGCGTACCCGTAGGTCTCGTTGCTGCCGATGATTTCGAGTACGCAGCCCTCAAGCGTGCCCTTCAGCATCTCCGTCAGATCGTCCATCGCGGATCCTCTTCGGTCCTCCTGGTACTGCGTAGTACCGAGTACCGCTACACGGTACCACAGAGTAGTGGACCTACGCTCAGCAAACGGCGAGCGCTGACCCCGGAAGCCAGTTGGCCCGAAGGAGTGCGCCGGGCGGCGGTCCCCGGTTATTTGTGTGTGACCTCGCTGATCTGCGGTTGCTCGTCGGTGCCATCGGCCAGTGCGCGCAGTCCCTCGGCGTAGGTAGTCCAGACATCGCTAGCGAGGAAGTGGCCGACTCCGCGCAGGGTGCGCAGGCGGGCACGGGGGACGGCGGCGGCGATATCGCGCGCGGCCGCCACGCGCAGAAGCGGGTCGCGCTCGCCGTGCAGGACCAGGGTCGGCGCGGTGATGCTGGCGAGTGGCCCGCCGTGCCACTTCGCGCCGATCTGGCGGCTCTGCGCCTTCTGGTCGCGAAAGCTGGCGACCTGGTGCGCTGCCTCCTTGTCTACGAACTCGCGCACGTCGTGCTCGTCGATGTGCTGGCCGGGCGCGGCCAGGATGCGGGCGACGGCGACGGCCAGATCCAGATTGCCATGAGGGGTCTCGGGGTAGCGAAGCCGCGCGAACCGGGCCAGGGGCGCCAGGCGCAGGTAGCGCAGGGCGCTCGGACCCTTCACGTCGCTGGGCACGGCCGAGGATGCGGTGATGCTCAGCACCCGGTCCGGGTGGCGAATCGCGATGCGCTGCGCGACGAGCCCACCCATCGAGTGGCCGAAGATGTGAGCTCGCTCCCAGCCGAGGGCGTCAAGGACGGCCACCGCGTCGTCGGCGAGGTCCTCGGCGCTGTAGGCCGGGGCCACGCGGCGCAGCAGGGCCCGGATCGGCGAGCCGACGCGCTGGTCCGGCACGCGGGTGGACTGGCCGGCGTCGCGCTGGTCGTAGGCCACGACATGGAAGCCGCGGCCTACCAGTTCGCCCACCAGCCCGTCCGGCCACCAGAACCGCGAAGTGCCGAGCCCCATCACCAGTAGTAGCGGGTCGCCGCCTGCGCCGCCCAGGTCCTCGAAGGCGATCTTGATCTCGCCGTTGTGCGCATGGCGCGTCATCGCAGCCCTCCAGTTCGCACACGCCGTTCGCGAACATCGTACGCGATAGGTAGGCTGGAGGCAACGCTGGAGGTGGCAGTGGCAGAGCAGCAGGCAACGGTGATCTGGATGCGGCCCGAGCAGGCACCGGTCGGGCGCCCGGCTGAGCGAAGCCGCGCCGAGATCACCGCTACCGCGGTGGAACTGGCCGACCGCGAGGGCCTGGAAGCCGTCTCCATGCGCCGCGTCGCATCAGCCCTGGGCACCGGCGCCGCCTCGCTCTACCGCTATGTGGCCACCCGCGACGACCTTCTCGACCTGATGACCGACAGCACCGCGAGCGAATACGATCTGCCCGGCCCCAGCGGAGACTGGCAGGCCGACCTGCTCGCCATCGCCCGTCAGGCCCGGCAGATCATGCGCCGCCACCCGTGGCTACCCGCCATGGTCATCGGCCGCCCCGCCCTCGGCCCCCACGGTATCGATCTGCTCGAGCACGTGCTCGACGTGCTCGCCGACCACCCTGCCGGCGCCGCGCGCAAGCTCGAGGCATTCGCCCTCCTCGGCGGGCTGACCGCGCTGTTCGTCCAGAACGAATTGGCCGTCGCAGACACCAGCGCGACCCGCAACTCCGCCTACCTCCGCCACGTTGCCGCCGCGGGAGGTCACCCCCGGATCGCCGCCCTGCTCGCAGCTTCCCCGCCCCACGGCAACCCCCGCGATCAGTTCGACGCCGTACTCGCCCGCACGCTGACCGGCGTGCTGGGCTGAGGCCGCAGCAGCATGAGCCAACTACGTCATTGCCAGGACTGTGCCGTCCGTTCGGCTGCCATCCAGCGACGCTGGCCGGATGTCATGCCGTGTCGTCTCCGGTTTCGATGCCGTGCCTGCGCAGCAGGTCCCGCAGCCGTTCCACTTCCCCGCTGAGGCGCCGGACCTGCTTGGCCAGCGACGCCAGGTCCGGGTCGGCGGTCTCCCACTGCGGCTGGCCGAGCGCCTCGTCGGTAAGCAAGTGCCGTTCGCCGTCGCTCAGCAGCCCGGCCTGCTCGAAGTCCAGGGATTCGAAGGCCGGGTCCTTGCCCTGGTACCCGTGCACCAGCTGGATCACCTGCTGACGCACCCGGCTCAGGTCAGCGCCGAGCCTGACCAGCACCTGTGCGGCGACGCCCTCGCCCTCACGGATCAGGCCGAGCAGGATGTGCTCCGTCCCGATGTAGTGGTGACCCAGCCGGAGCGCCTCACTCAGCGAGAGCTCGAGCACCCTCTTCGCACGGGGAGTGAAAGGTATGTGCCCGGAGGGAGCATACTGGCCCTCGCCGATGATCTCCTCGACCTGCTGGCGGACCGCCTCCAGGCTGATCCCCAGAGTCTCCAGGGCCCGGGCCGCCACGCCCGCGCCCTCGTGGAGGAGGCCGAGCAGGATGTGCTCGGTGCCGATGTAGTTGTGGCTGAGTACCCTGGCTTCTTCTTGTGCCAGGACCACGACCCGCCGCGCCCGGTCGGTAAACCGCTCAAACATTGTCCGCCGCCCGCTTTGCCGGTGATGACAGGGTCAACAATAAGCGGCTGCAACGGGTCGTACCCGCTTACCGGCTCGGGGCGCGAGTTGATGATCTTGATGTTCGGGTACCGGGACGGGATCCCGCGAGTGATCAGCTGCATCGTGGAGATGGTGTCCTCGACGGGCGCGCCGACCATCCAGGTCAGGCTGAAGTCCTTGATCAGCGGCGTGCATCAAGGGCCCGTCCGATCTCGGTGATCGACTCGCCGACGTCTGGCATGGGCGTAGCCGCGAATGCCCGGAAGCGATCGTGCTGCCTGCTGACCAGCTCGGCGTACTGGTCGTTCACGAAACGGGCCGCAGCCAGGGCCTGCCGCGGGTCGGAGCCATAGGGCAGCTGCGGAGCCGCCGACAGCACCTGCATGTCCACCTCCGCGCGGTCCATCAGCCTCAGTCGCGCATCGAGCTCTGATCCGCCGCCGGTGCCCCGCGCGTGGCGGTATCGGTCTTGCCGAGCCCGGCGATCAGGTCAAGGTAGTCGTCGGTCCAGGAGTGCGCGTGCACGTCAATCCGCATGCCCTCCCCTTTCGCTGCTGCGCGTTCGCCGCCGGGCCGGCCAGCGCCCAGGCCGGCCAGCGCTCCAGGCTCTTCATGCCCAGCGAACGAGACCGACAACGAATGCGCGCTCACGGCACGGCAGTGCCACACTGGAACGGACCGGTTGCGATGCGATCGCCCCGATCAGTGTCGCGCTATCGATGGGCAGGTGAACCGCGATGCTCCGCCGGATACCGAGGGTCCCGGGGCTTCCCTTTGGCCTCGGCCTGAACGTCATACTTGTCGCTGGCGCCGCTCACTTCGCGTGGGAGCACGAGAAGGGCCAGCATGAACGGCCGCACTTGTTGTGCGCGATCTGCTGGATGGACAAGATAGCCCCGGCGCCGGAGGCGTCCAGTGGCTCAAGTCCGGACGAGCCGCCGGAAGAAACCTGACGGGCACGGCCCAGCCGAATTGGCCGACGCTGATCGGGCAACGTCCTCGAGCAGGCCGGCGGAGGCACTGAGTAGTGCCTCCGACCAGGCCTGCCTACCTCAGCCGACAGACGTCGGCACTTCGGCTTCCTGCTCGAGTTCGGTAACTTCTGCCCGCAGCACGCCTGCCTTCCGTCCGTTGATCTTTCCGCGCAGGTAGAACAGGTACCAGAGCAGCCCGAGTACCTCTGCGCCGAGCAGGTACCTGCCGGCGGTGTGTCCCTCCTGGGGCGCCAGCGCAACGACTACCACGCCGGCAGAGTAAACGAGCGCGAGGCTGGCGACTGGCAGGAACCAGCCACCCAGCGAGAAGTGGCCGGCGGCGCCCTCGGGTATCCGGTTCTGACGGTGCGCGTAGATTGCGCCGCCGACGGTCAGCAGGTAGATGAAGTAGTACGCCACGCTGCAGATCGACACGACGTTGGCAGCGACGCCGGCCGATAGCAAGTTGATTCCGACGGCGATCAGCCCGACCAGGCCGATCGACCAAACCGGCGTGTGCGTCACATTGCTGACGCGGCCGAGCAGCGCCGACCCAGGCAGCATCTTGTCGCGGGACAGCGCGAACGTCAGCCGTGTCGCCACGACGGAGTTCGCCAGCACGCAGGAGAAGATCGCCAGGAAAACGGTGACCTGAAGGATGTCAGCGGCGACGGCGCCGAAGTGGGACTGGAAGATGTAGACGAGGGCGTTCTTCGGCTGGCCGAGCATGCTGCCGATGGAGCCCGGGATCGCGATCAGGAAGCCGATGATCATGAAGAAGCTGGCTCCCACGGATACGTAGTTGGCGCGGATCATCGCCATCGGGGTCACCTTGCGGGGATCGACGGTCTCCTCGGCCAGGTCAGCGGCACCTTCCCAGCCGATGAAGCAGTACATCGGGAGCAGCGCCGCCAGAACGAAGCCGTACCAGAGGTTGCCGCCTGACGGGTAGCGCTGCGTCGAGGTGAGGATTGAGAAGCCGGCGTCGTGGTGGAAGAAGAAGATGGCACCAAAGAAGAGCAGCGCCGCCGCGACCACCGACCCGGTGATCTCGAACAGGACTCCGGTGTTGTTCACCGCGCTCACCGCCCTGATGCTGACCATGTTGATCACGACGGCGACGACCATGGCCACGGTCGCGAAGAGCACGATGTCGCCGTGCGTCGGGTTCTTCCAGACATCCCCGGCGAACACGCTGGCGAGCGCGACCGCGGTGGCCGCAGTCCCGGCGATGAAGGCCAGCATTGCCGTGTAGCCGGTGAACCAGCCATAGTGAGGATTGATCAGGCGGCTGTTCCACTGATAGGCGAACCCGGTGATCGGAATCCGTGCAGCCAGGTGCGAGTACACCAGGACGATCATGAATACGCCGGCGGCACACGGGAGCCACAGCCACACCCCCGCCGCGCCTGCGGTGCCGAAGAGGCTCGGCAGGAGGAAGAAGATCGCCGTGGTGATGCTGATCATCGAGAACGCGATCGCGAACGATCCGTACGGGCGGAGCGTCCGGCGGAGGGACTGGCGGTAGCCGAACTGGTGCAGGTCGCTGACGTCGGTCTGGTCGGACAAGTTGACTTCTACGGTGGACAACGGTCTCTCCTTTCCTTCAGGTCATGGCGGGATCGCAGCGGCCGTCGTTCACCGCTAGTGGGACTCGACTTCGGTGAGAACCTGGTCGAGGACGGAAAGAACCTGGTCCATCTGGTGCTGCGTGATGGTGAACGGCGGCTTGATCTTCAGGACGTTCCCGAGGCCGGCGTACTTCGTGGTGCCGAAGATGACGCCGAGTTCCATCGCCCGGCGGTAGATCTCCAGCGTTTCGGCTGCGGCCGGCTCCTTGGTGTCTTGATCCCGCACCAGCTCGACGCCGATGAGCAGGCCGGGGCCGCGAATGTCGCCGATCAGCCGGTGCCGGGCCTGCAGTTCGCACAGGGCACGGGTGGCGTAGGCACCCATCCGAGAGCACGCTTCGAGCAGGCCGTCGCGGTGGAGAACCTCGAGGGCAGCAAGACCCGCGGCAAGGCTGACCGGGAACTCCCCGAAGGTCAGCGCCTCGTCGCCGGGCTGAAAGCCTGCAAGTTCCGCGCTCGCGAGGACGCCGGCCAGCGGAAAGCCGCCGCCGACACCTTTGCCGAAGACCAGAATGTCGGGCGTAACGCCGTAGTGCTCAGCGGCCCACATCCGGCCAGTACGGCCGAATCCAGTCTGCACTTCGTCGAAGACCAGCAGGATCCCGTACTCGGAGCAGAGCCGGCGGACTTCCTCGTAGTAGCGCGGCGGGAAGTCCAACTGGGCGCCGTTTCCCTGCACCGGCTCCATGAAGAAGGCCGGCGGCAGTCCAGTCGCCCGGCGGTCGATCGCATCCCGAAGTTCGCCGACGCAGTAGTCGATCTCGTCGTCCACAGTCCGCCCGGAACGATACGCATAGGGCTGCGGCAACCGCAGCACCGCCGGGAAGGCACGGTCGAACGCGTGGTTCACGTGCGGCCACCCAAGTCCCATGCTGGCCAGCGACCGGCCGTGGTAACCGTCGGTCAGCGAGAGGAACGGGCCGGTGTGGTCTGGCCGGTTGGACATGGCGAGCTTCATCGCCATCTCGACGGCGAGGCTGCCGTGCAATGTGAAGCCGATGCGCTTCAAATCTCCCGGTGAGGTATCCGTCATCGCCTTGGCAAGCAGCAGCAGCGGGACCGAATCAAAGTTGGAGCGCAAATGGCTCAGCTCGCGAGCCTGCGCGAATGCTGCCTCGACGACCTCGGGGACGCTGGCACCGATGTTGTTCGACCAGGCCATTGAGGTGCAGTCGATGTACTCGTTGCCCTTTGAGTCCCAGACCAGTGATCCGGCGGCCTTGGTGATGACAAGGCCCGGCTCGCTGCCGGTTGACCATCCGCTGAGGAGGGCGGCTCTGCCCTCATCCAGGGCAGCCTCGGGGTAGCTCGTGACCACGTGAATCCTCTCGTCACTCTTTCGATTTCCCTCATGGTAGAGACGCATGTAACCAGCGGGAATGACGAGTTTGTAGCATTATTCTGTTGGTAGCGGACGCAATTAACCTGCATCTGGCGCATTGGCGGTCCCCGCGGAGGACGAGTGGAGAATGTGACGCTCCGGCAGCTCGAGGCGTTTCTTGCCGTTGCCGAGGAGCTCCATTTCGGCCGGGCGGCGGAGCGCCTGACCGTCTCAGCACCCTGGATGAGCCACACGGTCCGGGACCTGGAACGGGCCTTGCACGTCACGCTGCTGATCCGCACCACGCGATCGGTCGAGCTGACCCCGGCCGGACGGGTCTTCGCGGGACTCGCCAGTCAGGTGCTCTCCGAGCTATCGGCGGCGATCAAGACTGTGCGCGCCGTCAGCCCGACGACTCAGCAGACCATCCGGCTCGGCTACACCATAGGCGCGGGGCTCGAAGTGGTGCCGCGCTTGCTGCGCACTCACCTGGAGCGCCAGCCGGAGGCCAGGATCGAGACCGAGGAGTATGACTTCACCGACCCCACCGCAGGGCTGCGGGACAACTTGGTAAACGCGGCCGTCGTACGCCCGCCGCTCGGACTGCCGGGCCTGGTGTCGGTGGAACTTGCCACCGAGCGGATAGTCGCCTGCCTTCCCGACAATCACCCGCTGGCATCCCGCGACTCGCTCAGCGTCGTGGACGTGCTGCCAGAGCCGATCGTCGCCGCACCGGTCTCACCTGGGCCGTGGCGGGATTACTGGATCCTGACCGATTACCGGTCAGGGCCGGCGCCGGTCGTCGCAGAAGCCAGCACCCTGGACGCGGAGATGCACCTGGTCTCGCTGGGCGTCGGGCTCAGTATTACGTCAGAAGCCGTCGGGCAGTGGTACCGCCGGCCGGGCGTCACGTTCGTGCCGATCCACGATCTCGATCCGTGCTCGGTCTCGCTGGCCTGGTGGCCGCAGGACACAGTTCTCGTCGCCCAACTAGCCGCGGTCGCCCACGAAGTGCGCGAGCTGATCAGCTCAGTCGGTAACTAGGTGATCATGGGGACGCTCGCACGAGACGAAGCCGCTTCTGGATCCCGTCGGCGTCTAGCTCGCCTGCGGCGACGGACATCGTCAGGCCAAAGGCTTCGTCGTCGGTCAGGTCCAGTGCGTACCGGTTGCTGCGCAAGAAGATCACTGGGGCCAGCAGGGCCAGCCTCTTATTGCCGTCGACGAGTACGTGATTGCCAGCCAGCGAGTGCATAAGCGCCGCTGCTTTTGCAGCAGGCGTCGGATATGCATCCTGGTCGAAGGAGGTTGCGACGAGGTGGGCAGGTCGATATGAGCCAGGTGAGCATCCGCGGGCCGCAACTGCTGCTGCGTGCACTGCGGCCTGAGGAGATCGACGACGAATGGCAGGCGATGGTCACCGCAGACCCTATGACCATCGCCGAGCTGCCCGAGGAGACAAGCTTCAAGGCCCGGCTCGGGCGATCGGGTCACCTGGAAGATGGCTGGCTCGACCTGGCCATAGACCTGGACGGCGCGTCTATCGGGCGCATCCAGACTTTCGTGCCCCCTGGCCGGCCGCTGCCTCCCGGAACCTTCGAGGTGGGGATCGCCTTGCGGGCCGAGACGCGCGGCAAGGGCTACGGTCGGGAAGCCCTCGGGCTGCTGACGGACTGGCTCTTCGAGCATGTAGCAGCGGTTGCGGTCGAGGCTCCGACCGATCCCGCGAACGTAGCGATGCGCACGGTGTTTCAGCGCGTCGGCTGGATGCTTGCCGGGTCACTGACCGAGTTCGGCCGTGAGTGGGTCATGTACAGGATTACCCGGCCGGAATGGACGTCCCGGCGAACTGCACACGCCGCGGACTCACTACTAGGCGGAACCGAGCACCCCGCCGCTCAGTAGTAGCCGGTGCTGCCGTCGACGCCCTCGCGGAGCAGGTCGGCGTGGCCGTTGTGGCGCGCGTACTCCTCGATCATGTGGGTGACGATCCAGCGCAGCGACCAGGGCTGCCCTGTGCGCTCAGACGGCCGCTTGCTGAGAACATCCAGGCTCGGGGCTTGCCCGACCACCTGCCGCGACGCGTTGCACTCCCGCTCGAACTCAGCGAACGCCTCCGCCGGGTCGGCCTGGTCGACGGCGTTGAAGTCCGCGTCCTCATCGGCGGACCTGTCATACAGATCGGGCACGTCCTCGCCGAGGAAGACCTGCTGGAACCAGCCACGCTCAACCTCGGCCATGTGCCGGACCAGCCCCAGCAGAGAGAGGGTGGACGGCGGCACGGCGCGCTGCCGGAGCTGCTCCGCAGTCAGGTCCTCGCACTTCCAGATCAGGATCCCCCGGTGATGCTCCAGCCAGCCGGTCAGCATCTCAAGCTCGCCCGCAGTCGGCGCCGGTCGCGCCCGGTCCATCGCCATGCGGCGACCCTCTCACGGCGGGACGGGGCGCGCTACCCGGTTTTCAGGCGCCCGGACCGGCTGCGGCGGAAGTCCGGACCTGGGCCGCGCCCAGCTCGAGGGTCATGAAGAGGTTGTCGTCACTGGGCTCGTAGCCGCCAAACGGGCCGCACGAAACGAAGCCAGCGCTCTGGTACATCGCCCGGGCCGGAGCGAACGCCGCCATGGTCCCGGTCTCTAGGCTCACCCTGCGGAAGCCGCGGGCGCGGGCGACCGTGAGCAGGTGGGTCAGCATGGCCTGGCCGATCCCCCGGCCGCGCGCTGCCCGGGCTGTGTGCATCGACTTGATCTCTGCATGGTGCGCGTCGAGGCGCTTGATCGCCCCGATGCCCAGCAGGGTGCCGTGCGCGCGGAGGCTGAACAAGGTGATCGCCGGGTCGAGCAGCCCGTCTGCGTCTAGCGCGAAGCTGTGCTCCGGTGGAGTCTGCGCGAGCGAGAACTCCAGGTGCCGTTCCAGCAGCGCCCGGACGTCCGGCCTGCGCGGGTCGTCGATGGCAATCCGTTCGCCGGCAATCACGGCAGCAAGGTACCCGGCCCGTGTTTCAGCGATGTAACTGCGACGTGCAGCCTGCGGGGTTGTTTTACCCCTCCATGCAAGCCAGCAAGGCCTGTCCTTAGCCGATGTCGGCCGCCAGAGCCTCGTAGGCACGGAAAAGCTCGCCCATCCGCGCACCAGCGTCGCAGCGCTCCTGCCTTGCGAGGTAGGCGCCGAGGTCTTCGACATGGATCTGGATCCCCGCCCCGTAACCGGCGAGGTAGGCCACGGGCATGCCCCGTTCCTCCCACACCACGGCGGTCTGCCCGCCGTCGGCGGTCAGCGTGACCTCGATGGACTGCTCGTCAGGCTGGTCTGGTTCCCTGGTCAGCACCAGCAGCCGACGCGGGGCCTCGCAGGCCTCCACGCGGCCCGTGCCTTCCCATCCGCTGGCAAAAACGCGCGCGCGATACTCGCCGCCGAGTCGCAAGTCTCCCTCGACCTCGCCCCACCAGCTAGCCAGATGCGACGGATCGGTGAGCGCTGACCACACGCTTTCGATGCCGGTGTCAAAGCGGTCCTCGACGCGCACGACACCCTTGCCATCCGCGGTTCCCAGGGCGCCCAGGAGGCGGGTGCCCGCATGTTCCTTACTGGTCATCTGGTACTCCTCGCTCGCGTCTCTGGCGGGCTCATCATGCCGGCGGAAGACCTCGGCTCTCTGCTGCGACGACGAACGGGCAGACCCCGAATGGACGAGAGCTGCCCTACCGCACGCGCATCCTTCCACGGGACAGCGGGGCAAATGACGCAGCTGGCAGAGAGATAGCGCTCTGCGCGGCGCGTGAGTCCGTTGGCTGCGTGTGAAGTCCTTCGCTTGCCGCGATGGCCGGGCGGGCCGAGAATCCTTGTTATGCCGGCACCTGCCCACCGTCGTCAAGCAACCGGTCCGGCCACCGGTTTCAGGAGGCGTTATGACCTCGTTCCGGGCCCTGAGCAACCCGTTCACCGGCGAGAGCCTCGTGTCACCGAGACCGCGGAGACAACTGGCGGCGAGTTTGTCCGCTTCGACTGGCGCAGTAGTCCTGGCGGGATTATCAGCGAACACGTTCACCCGCGCCAGGAGGAGCGCTTCACGATCATCTCGGGGGTGGCCCGGTTCACCGTGAACGGCAGACAACTCGTCGCCGAGGCCGGCCAGACGCTGTTGTTCCCGCCGGCGTGCCTCACTCAGAATGCAACTCCGGGACTGTCGACGTGACAGCTACCGTCGAACTGCGCCCTGCTTTCCAAGCCAGGCAATGGCACGAGGCGCTGGCCGGCCTGGCCGCTGACTTCAAGTGCACAGCCCGCGGTGCACCCAGGAACCCGCTGCAGCTCGGCGCGACGCTGTAGCACTTCCGTCACGAGAGTCGGCCGACCTCGCCTCCGGTTTGGGTTCAGGACATCGTGCTGCCACCGCTATGGCTGCTGGCCAAGATCCTCGGCAAGCGGGCGTATTACGACCACTGGGACGGCCGGACTGGCAACTAGGACGCCGCGGTCCTGGGCATCACTGCACTAATGTGACGCTTGCAGCAAGCTCACTAGAAAACAGCAAGGGGGCCGGGATGACAACTCCGCCGGACTTCGGTGGCACCGAGATCGAGAAAGGCCTCCAGGAGGAACTCGGCATTGCCCCGGAAAAGCATCAGGCTGGCCCGGATGAACTCACGGCGGAGCCGCATGACGACAACGAGGCACACGCGCCGGGCGAGATCTGCGCGCGCTGCGGAAACGAGATCCAGCCGGGCGACCTAGTGCGGCGCCGGGCGGACGGCAAGTGGGTACACGAGGTCTGCCCCTGAACAAGCGCCGCATCGACGGCCTGCGGGTTGATATTGGGCTAGCCCCGGTCGGCGTCGGCCGGCGGTCCTGGTGGGGCATCGCTGGCCGCGCGATCCCGGAGGCGCGTCGCCCGCAGCACCGCCTCAATCGCGAAGCGCGAATCCGGATCCCTGAGCTGGCCGTCCAGCGCCCGTTCGAGCTTGCGCATGCGATAGCGAACGGTCTGCGGGTGAACGCTTAGCCGCTCCGCCATCGCCGGAGCCGTTCCGCTGGTCTCCAGCCAGGCGCTGATGGTCTCGGTCAGCCGCTGCCGCTGGACCGCACCGAGGTTGGCGACAGCGCCCAGCCGCCGCCGGGCCAGCTGATCGATGAGCGGCTCGTCGGCGAGCAGCCACAGCTCCATCAGGTAGTCCTCGCAGAACGTCACCTCGCCTGCGTCGATGACCCCTTCCCGGCTGAGCGCCAGCGCGCGCCGGGCCCAGCGCAGCGAATGCGCCGCCTCAGTCAGCGGAACGCTGAGGCCGACGGCCGACCGGCGGCCGGCCAGCGCGCCCGCGAGCGCCGATCGCCTGCCAGAGTCAACACTGCCGGGCACCAGCAGATGCGGCTGCGACCCGTCGAGATCCTGCAGGTAGTCGGCCGGCAGCTCGAGCGCCCAGTCGCGGCCCGGCTCGAGCGCGACCAGCGTGACCTCTTCGGGGACTGCCCAGCCGACGACGGCGGCCAGCTCGGTGACGGCACGTGCGGGAACCGGAGGCCACTCCAGGATGAGGCGCAGCAGGCGCTTCCGCCATTCCTGCTGGGACCTCCCGGACTGCGCCTTCGCCTCCGTATATCCCTGCAGGGACAGCGAGGAGAGCTCGTCCATATAGGCGAGCCCGGCGTCGGCCAGCCAGGACATCACCGCGGACGGCGCCCCCGAGCGCAGCCCGACGCTCGTCACCCGCCGCCAGCTGACGTGCACCCCAATCCGGTAGGCGGCCTGGAGGCTGTCGAGGCTGCGACCTTCCTGCGCCTCGTACTGGCCGAGCCGGCGGCACAGATGATCGCGCTGGTCTCGGGGTGCCGTCGGGTCGGCCACGCAATCGAAGAACGAGGCGAGCGCCCGTTGCACCGCGACCTGCATTGCATGGCCATACGGCCCGTCCACAGGCCGCGCGTATTCCGGAATTCTGCTCCGGATCTCCCCGATGATCTCTCGAGCCAGGTCGGACAGCTCGGGCCGCATGAGCTGCGGCAAGCTGCGCCGGGCGCGTGACCTGCGGCGATGCCGCCTGGGCCCGGCCTGGCGTCGGCGTCACCACCGCACGATCCGGCACAGGTTGACATTAGCCCCGTTCTGGGGCGCCGGCGATGGTCAGTGCTCACATCGTGATAAAGGGCCGGGGCCAAATTGTGCGGCGGTGACAAAGACGCTCGGCACGGATGCAACGGTCTCGGTCGATATCGAGTCGATACTGCCTTGCACCGGATGTTACGCGGTCGTAACGTACTCGCCAGTAGCAATGCTGCGGTGCACCCCTGACCGATCAGCCTGGCACCGTTAGCGCAGCGCAACCCCTCGATCAAGGAGCGCACTCATGCAAATGCGGAAACGAGTCGGCAGCGTCCTATTCACGGCGGCCTCGGCAGCCGCCGTCGTCGGTCTCAGCGTGGGCCCAGCGCTCGCCGCGACGAGCCTCACAGTCAAGGTGAGCGGTGGCGGCTCGTATACCGCAAAGGCTGGCACGACAGTCCTGAGCGACAACGGCGTTAGCGTGACCTGCAAGAGTTCCAAGGCGATCGGGCAAACTGGCCAGCGGCACTTACAAGGGCAAGCGCCCCGGTCGAAGCTCGGGACGGTATCAAATCTGGGGTTCACGAACTGCAGCGGCCCGCTCGGAGCAGTGACCAACGACGGTCCTGGCTAAGCCGCTGCTGAACGCGGACTCCAAGACCAACAGCAAGGGCGACACCGCCGCGATGATCAGCAAGGTCGACGTCAAAGTCACTATTCCGGCTGCCGGTTGCTCGTTCACTGTAACCGGGTCCACTCCGGGCTACTACACCAACAGCAAGCACACCCTGTACATGACACCAGAAGCCAGCGGTTAAGCCAGCGGCCAAGGGGGCTCAGCTCACCGTCTCGGGCGTCAGCGGCTGCGGGGGCGTTGTCAACAACGGCGACCACCCGACCTACACCGCCTCCTACAAGGTCAGCCGCAAGATCACGATCAAGTCCAGCTAGTCGCACGCGGAGCGCCGGTGACCGCGTCGCGGTCACCGGCGCTGCCGTTAGGACGGCCAGGGACTCCGGACCGGAACCGAGGTAAGGGTGAGCAGCGCGCGCGGGCAACGTACATGGCGGCGCTCGCAGCGCGGCCATTGCCGGAGGGCTGCTGCTAGCAGCCGGAACGCTCACCGCCGGCGTAGCAGTCGCCGCAGACGCTTCTGGCACTAGCGCGGCCAGGAACGTGCGGCTCACGCTCGGATATGAGTGCCAGTTCCCATCAGGGAAGGAACGGCTGCGCGCGACAATCGCGGCAACCTTCCCGGCCGCGGCCGTTGTCGACAGGCGCATCCAGCCCACTGGGGTCGTTATCACGGTCCAGTTGCCATCGGCTGCCATCGCAGCGTTGCGTCAGCGGGGGGCGTCCACGGTCAGCTCCACTACGTCACTGTCGGTATCGGCAACACAGCGGACGGCGACGGTGACGCAGTGGCAAGGCCGGACTGCGACCGCTCAGCCGCTGCCGACAAGTGGCAGCCTCTCGCTCGTCGCGGCAAAGGCCACGCCGCGCCAGTGACTGTCATCTGCGAAAAGGACCGTCACGTTCGCCGCCGCAGGCCTGACCCTGGCGCTGCGCCTTGCAGCACCGCCGACGCCGACGGCCCGAGCCCGAGCGCCAGCTCTGCCAGCCCGAGAGCAGCGCCAGCCCGAGCCCGACCAGCACGGAGTCAGCAGGGACCGGCCCCGCAGAGCCTTGACGTCACCTGCACCCCGGCCAGCCACAGCGACACCAAGCTCACTGCCGTCCGGTCGTGGCAGCTAGCGGTCAGTCGAAATCACCAGCGGCGTCGCGCTCAAGCCCAAGTTCCCCAAGGGCTGCGGCCAGATCAAGGTAATCGGAAGCGGAGACGGCCGTTTGCGGGTACATCACCGGCTACTCGGATGTGAAGAAGCTCTACGGCGCCGCGCCACTGCAACCCAAGCCGCCTGCGCGGCCCGCATTGATCAACATCGACTTCGCCTACCGGCACGTCTTCAAGCACGGCAAGCTCATCGCGTACTCGACCGGCGACCTCTACTATCACGGTCACCGCGAGCTGCCGCCGGTTCGCGCAACGTTCCTGGCCTTCGGATTCGTGCCGGTTACCGCGTCGCTGACGGTCACCGAGCTGCGGCCCGATCAGCATCAGGTCTGTCTCGGGCATCACCGCGCCGCCCTATCCGATCACCGTCACCGCCACTACAACCGTCGCGATCCGCATCTCGGACGTCGTCGTCAACGGCCTCCCGCTGGCCATCGGGCCGCACTGCCGGCCCGTCAGCAACGCGCGTCTGACACTGACCGGGCACGGCGACAACACAATCCCGCCGACGGGTTACACAGTGCCGACCGGCGGCCCGCTGACCGGTCGGCTGACCATTCCCGCTTTCACCGACTGCGGGATCGGCGAGAACCTCGATCCGCTGCTGACCGGCTCGATCTCCGGGCCTGGCAACTTCGTGCTCACGACGCAGGGAAAGCTGTGCGGCCCGCGCAGCCAGCAACTCTGGACCTGCCCTCCGCCAGTACCTAAGCCGATTCACTAACGGCGGCCTCCCACGACCGCCCAGCCGCCGGATCCTCCGGTGATCACTCGATAAGGAGCTCTGTCGTGACAGCCGCAAGACGATCGCTCAAGCCGAGACTGACGGCCGTGGTCGTGGCCACGCTGGCAGCCGGTGCCGCTCTGGCAGTAACAGCGGGCACCGCATCAGCGACCACCACCGTGAAGGCGACATACAAAGTGACCGGGAGCACCTTCATCAAAGCGCCGAACTTCACCCTCAGCCTCGGGCCCGGCAAGCTCGTCAGCAGGGTCAACCCCAAGACCGGCAAGCTCACAGCGCGCCTGTCGATGCCGAACGCGACCGGGTCGTTCAAACAGCTCGGCATCATCCCGGTTACCGCGACGACGCAGTTCATCAATGACGGACCGACCACCGGCAAGCTCAACACCAAAACCGGCGCGGTCCGGACCACGTCCAAGATCACGCTGCGTCTCGTCAGACTGACCGTGGCCGGGCTGAACGTGCCTGTCGGCAAGTCCTGCCAGACCAAGAGTCCGGCGGTGGTGCGCCTGACCAGCCAGCCCGGATTCAACGTCCTCCAGGGCGGGAGCCTTGCGGGCGGCTACACCATCTCGGACTTCTCTGGCTGCGGCCTGGCCACCGGGCTGATCAACCTGACCATCCCCGGCGCCGGCAACACGATCACGCTCACCCTCGGCAAGGCCAAGGTCGGCTGATGCCCCTCGGTCTGCCCGGCAATCCGATCGCGGCGCCGGGCACCGGCGTGCCTCAGTTCGGCAGTAGGCGGGCGCTTTGTCGCCACTTTGGCTATGGTTAACCTGCTGCCCATTATGCGTAGCTTTCTGCGTCTTTTCGAAGGTCTGGCCGCCCCGGCCGGCAGGCCGGGAGGTGAGATGGGGATCGAGGTCGTCGTCGACGGACTGACGAAGTCCTTCGGGCGCCACGTCGTCTGGAGTGACGTCTCGCTGTCACTCCCGGCCGGCGAGGTGAGCGTCATGCTCGGGCCTTCCGGCACCGGCAAGACGGTGTTCCTGAAGTCCCTGGTCGGCCTCATCCGGCCGGACCGCGGCCGGGTCCTAGTCGACGGCATCGACACGGTCTCCTGCTCCGAGCGCCAGCTCTACCAGGTGCGCAAGCTCTTCGGCGTGATGTTCCAGGACGGCGCGCTGTTCGGCTCGCTGAACCTCTACGACAACGTCGCGTTCCCGCTGCGCGAGCACACGAGGCTGACCGAGGCCGAGATTTACCGCGTCGTCCTGGAGAAGATGGAGATGGTCGGCCTCGCCGACGCGGGACACAAGTTCCCCGGCGAGATATCCGGCGGGATGCGCAAGCGGGCCGGGCTGGCCCGGGCACTCGTGCTCGACCCGCAGATCATCCTGTGCGACGAGCCAGACTCCGGCCTCGATCCGGTCCGGACCGCCTACCTCTCGCAGCTGCTGATCGACCTCAACGCGGAGATCGACGCGACGATCCTCATCGTCACCCACGACATCCAGATCGCCCGGACTGTGCCCGACAACATCGGCATGCTGTTCCGCGGCAACCTGGTCATGTTCGGCCCGAGGGAGGTGCTGCTCACCAGCGATAACCCCGTGATCACGCAGTTCGTCAACGGCCGCCGCGTGGGGCCGATCGGCATGTCCGAGGAGAAGGACGAAGCCACGCTGGCGCTAGAGCTTCAGGAATGCCAACGGGAACGCGACAGGCCCAGCCCCCGGCACTTATCCCGCAGCTCACGCCTACGGCCGGTCTTCCCGAGCGACAGGCCGCAGGCAGGCGCATGGCTCGCGTCATGGCCATGCTGGCCACGCTGCCGCCCCCGGCCCAGCAGGCGATACTCGCCAGCCTGCCGCCCGGCCAGCGCGATCAGCGCAGTCAGTCGGGCCAGGAACCAGGCGCGGGATCCGAGCCGGGAGATGGTCCATCGTGACTGAGCAGCACTACCCCGTTCCTGGCGCCGGAGCGTTGCGCCAGACTGGCAAGCTGTTCGCCCTCGGGGCCAGCGTGCTGTCCTTCACTTTCCGGCGCCCGTTCCAGGTACGCGAGCTCATCGAGCAGTTCTGGTTTATCGCGAGCGTGACGATCCTGCCCTCGATGCTGGTGTCGATACCGTTCGGCGCCGTCATCACCCTTCAGGTCGGCTCCCTGACAAAGCAGCTGGGCGCGGAGTCCTTTACCGGCGCGGCCAGCGTGCTGGCAGTAGTCCAGCAGGCCAGCCCCCTGATCGTGGCCCTGCTGATCGCGGGCGCGGGCGGGTCAGCGATCTGCGCGGACATCGGGGCCCGCACGATCAGGGAAGAGATGGACGCCATGGAGGTCATGGGCGTCTCCCCGATCCAGCGCCTGATCGTCCCGCGCGTGCTGGCCGCCTCCGGTGTCGCGCTGCTGCTGAACGGCCTGGTGTCCGTGGTCGGCGTGCTCGGCGGCTACTTCTTCTTCGTCTACCTGCAGCATGGGACGCCGGGCTCCTTCCTGGCCAGCTTCTCCTCGCTCGCGCAGCTTCCTGACCTGTACATCAGCGAGATCAAGGCGCTGATCTTCGGCTTCATCGCGGCGGTGGTCGCGGCACACCGCGGCCTTAATCCCCGCCCCGGCCCCAAGGGCGTCGGCGACGCGGTCAACCAGTCCGTGGTCATCGCGTTCCTGCTGCTCTTCTTCGTGAACCTGGTCCTGACCGCGATCTATCTCAAGATCATCCCGGCGAAGGGAGCGTGAGGTGGGCAGCGTGAACGGCATCGGCACCGGAACGGGCCGGCTTAGCGCGCAGCTCGACCGCTGGCTCGGCTGGCTAGACATGCTTGGCGATCAGCTGTCGTTCTATGCCAGGGCGCTGGCCTGGACGCCCCGCGCCATCCGCCGCTACCCCCGCGAGATCATGCGGATCCTGTCCGATCTCGCGTTCGGCAGCGGCGCGCTCGCGCTGATCGGCGGCACGGTCGGCGTGATGATCGGCATGACGCTCTTCACCGGCACGGTGGTCGGCCTGCAGGGCTACTCCGCCCTGAACCAGATCGGCGCCTCTGCGTTCACCGGCTTCGTCTCGGCGTACTTCAACACCAGGGAGATCGCGCCGCTCGTCGCCGGGCTCGCGCTGTCCGCTACCGTCGGCGCTGGCTTCACTGCCCAGCTCGGCTCCATGCGGATCAACGAAGAGGTCGACGCGCTCGAGGGAATGGGCGTCCCGAGCCTGCCGTACCTCGTCACCACCCGGATCATCGCCGGCGCGGTCGCTGTCATCCCGCTGTACGCGATCGGCCTGGTCAGCTCCTACCTCGGCTCCGAGCTCGTCACCGTCTACTTCGAGGGTCAGTCGCCAGGCACCTACAACCACTACTTCGGGCTGTTCCTGTCGCCGGTGGACGTGCTCTGGTCCTTCCTCAAGGTGCTGATCTTCAGCGTGGTCATCATCGGGGTGCACTGCTACTACGGCTACCGCGCGAAGGGCGGGCCGGCCGGCGTAGGCGTCGCCGTCGGCCGGGCGGTGCGAACCGCGATCGTCATGATCAACGTGATCGACTTCTTCATGAGCCTGGCCATCTGGGGAGCGACGACCACCGTCAGGGTGGCCGGGTGACCCTGTCCGCCGCCTCGCGCAAGGCCAGCCGCCGGCTGGCCGGACTGGCGTTCCTGCTGGTCATCGCGATGCTGGCGTGGCTCTCAGTCGCGCTGTACAACAAGACCTTCACTCCGGTGGCCATGGTCACCATGTACACCAGCAGTGCCGGCAACGAGATGCACCCCGGCGCGGAGGTCATGGTCCGCGGCGTGCAGGTCGGCGAGGTCCGCCAGGTCAGCGCCAACGGCAGCGGCGCGAGGCTGGAGCTCGCGATCCAGCCCGGCGACCTGCCCCGGCTGCCGGCCAACGTCTCCGCCGAGATGCTGCCGACCACGCTGTTCGGCGAGCGATACGTGGACCTGATCCTGCCCGCCCGCCCCGTCGCGGTCACCCTGGCTAACGGCAGCGTCATCCGGCAGGACAGATCCGCCGACGGCCTCGAGCTCGACCGGGTCCTGGACAACCTGCTGCCGATGCTAGCCGCTGTCCAGCCGGACAAGCTGTCGCTGACCCTCACTGCGATCGCCCAGGGACTGAACGGACGCGGCGAGGAACTCGGCCAGACCCTGGTCACCCTGAACGCCTACCTGAAGCAGTTCAACAAGCAACTGCCGCAGCTCGACAACGACATCAGGCTGCTGGCCGGGCTCAGCAAGACCTACACCAAGGCTGCGCCGGCAATCCTGCAGGCACTCAGCGACTTCGGCGTGGCCGGCCGGACGCTCGCGAATCAGCACGCGCAGTACGCGGCCCTGCTGGCCAACATCACGACGGCCTCTAACGACCTCCGCGCATTCCTTGACGCCAACGCGCCCAACGCGATCAGCCTGTCCGCCGACAGCCTGGCGACGCTGGAAATCCTGGCGAAGTATTCACCGGAGTTCCCGTGTACGCTGCAGGCGCTGGCTAACTTCGTTCCCCAGGTCAATAAGGTCCTCGGGCAGGGCACCGGCCAGCCTGGCCTGCACATGCAGGTCGTCGTCGTGCCCGCGCCCGGCAGGTACCTGCCGGGCAAGGACACGCCGGTCTATGGCGACAACCTCGGCCCGCACTGCTATCGGGTCCCGTTCACCGGCATTTACCTCAATGACGGGACCTCCGCCGCCTCCGGTCCGTCGAAGCCGAAGGCCGCCTCGACGACGGCGATCACCACGGCCCCTAACGGGACAGTGGACGACGAGCTCACGAGCCTCTGGCTGGGCCAGCCCACAAGCTCCGTGCCGTCCTGGGGCAGCCTGCTGACCGGGCCCCTGTTCTCCGGCATGGACGTCACGCTGCGGGCGAGCCGGGCATGAAGCGCAAGGGCATCGCCGCGCCGCTGATCAAGTCGGTCGTCTTCGTGCTCGTTACCGGGATCATCACGGCCGTGCTCGGCATCAGCATCGCGTCCAGCGGCGTTCGGGCGAGCGTGGGCTACCGGGCGGTCTTCACCGACGTCACCGGCCTCAACGTCGGCTCGGACGTCGACATCGCGGGCGTCCGGGTCGGCCAGGTCACCTCGATCACCGTGTACCAGCGGCACCTGGCGCTGGTCGGGTTCTCGGTGCAGGCCGGGCGGCTGCTGCCGGCATCGGCGACCGCCACGATCAGGTACCTCAACCTGGTCGGCCAGCGCTACATCGAGCTGGGCCAGGGCGCGGGCCCGGCGGATCGCGTGCTCGCGGTCGGCGGCACCATCCCGCTGTCGCGCACCACGCCGGCGCTCAACCTCACCGCGCTGTTCAACGGCTTCCAGCCGCTGTTCCAGGCGCTATCGCCGGGGGATGTCAACCAGCTGTCGAGCGACATCATCCAGGTCTTCCAGGGCGAGAGCCCGAACATCACGGCGCTGGTGGCCACGGTCGGCTCGCTGACCAGCACGCTCGCCGCCAAGGACCAGGTCATCGACCAGGTCATCGACAACCTCAACGCGGTGCTGCAGACGATCACCTCCCGCGGCAATGCGCTGGCGACGCTCGTCACCTCGCTGCAGCAGCTGGTCTCCCGGCTCGCGGCAGACCGGCAGCCGATCGGCGAGGCGATCTCCGCGATCGACAGCCTGACCACTGCCACTGCCGGGCTGCTGCAGGTCGGGCGGGCACCACTGCATGACGACATCACCCAGCTGCAGCGGCTCGCGACCAACCTGGCGGATAACTCCCCGACGGTGAACACGTTCCTGCAGGATCTGCCGGGCAAGATGGCAGACATCACCCGGCTCGCCACGTACGGCTCGTGGCTCAACCTCTACCTGTGCGAGGCGACCGTGACGGGCGTGCGCAGCCCGGGCGGCGGCAAGGCGTCGCACGGTGTCCCGATCACGGCGGCGAGGTGCACCTCATGAGCGGCCTGGCAGCGGGGAGGCTCGCCTTCAAGCGGCTCAGGCGCATCGAGGTCAAGCCAGTCCGCGAGCGAAACCCGATCATCGTGGCGGTCGTCGGGCTCGCCATTCTCGCGATTATCGCCGCCGGGGTCTACTTCTCCAGCGACCTGCCGGTCATCGGCGGCGGCACCGGCTACACCGCGTACTTCGCCGAGGCCGCGGGCCTGGCACCGGGCAACGAGGTGAGGATCGCCGGGGTCACGGTCGGCCAGGTCACCGGCGTGTCGCTAGCGGGCGACCAGGTCGCGGTGACCTTCCGGGTCAAGAACGAGTGGATCGGCAACCAGACGACCGCGGCTATCGACATCAAGACCGTGCTCGGCGACAAGTACCTGGCACTGGATCCGCGTGGCACCGCCGCTCAGGATCCCGGTCAACCGATCCCGCTGTCCCGGACGACATCGCCCTACGACGTTACGCAGGCGTTCAGCGGCATCGGCCAGCAGATCAGCGGCATCAACACAGCGCAGCTGGCCCAGAGCTTGCAGACGCTGTCGTCCGCATTTGCCACCACGCCGCCGTATGTGCGCAGCGCGCTGCACGGACTCGCCGCGTTGTCGGAATCGGTGGCATCCAAGGACGCGGAGGTGACCAGCCTGCTCGCCGGGGCCAGGAAGGTCACCGGGACCCTGGCAGCGCAGGACGCCCGGTTCCAGGCACTGCTCGGCGACGGGAACCTGCTGCTGGCCGAGCTTCAGCAGCGCCAGGCAGCGATCCACGCGCTGCTGGTCGACACTCAGGCGCTTGCAAGCCAGCTATCTGGCCTGGTCAACGACGACCAGGCTCAGCTCGGCCCAGCCCTTCAGGCGCTCAATCAGGTCACCAGCGTGCTGCAGGCGAACCAGGCCAACCTGTCCAGGGCACTCGCGCTGGCCGGCCCGTACTACAAGCTGCTCGGCAACGCGCTGGGGAACGGCCGCTGGTTCGACGCGTACGTGTGCGGGCTTATCACGCATACCGACGCGCCGAACAACACCCCGGCCCACGGCTGCCAGCCCCCGAAGCCATGAGTGAGGACGCACCCATGACCGCATATAGCCGGTGGCGGGCCGCGGTACGGCCCGGCAAGCTGCTGCGGACGAGACGGGACCGGCTGGTGCTCGGCATCGCCGCCGCGCTGGTGGCGCTGGGCCTCATCATCCCCTCGGTGCTCCTGTTTGCATCGTCACCGGGCACGCGGGTCACGGCGTACTTCGCGCAGACCATCGGCGTCTACCCAGGCTCCACCGTGCGGGTGCTCGGCGTGCCGGTCGGAAGCGTGAACGCGGTCCAGCCGGACGGCGCCTTCGTCCGGGTGACCATGACACTGAACCCGGGCATCGAGGTGCCGGCTAATGCCGACGCGGCGGTAGTGGCTCCGAGCGTCGTGGCCGACCGCTACATCCAGCTCACCCCCGCCTACACCGGCGGCCTGCAGATGACCAGCGGAGCGGTCATCCCCGCAGCCAGGACCGCGGTCCCGGTGGAGGTTGACCAGCTCTACGCCAGCCTGGCCAAGCTCGCCAACGCACTCGGGCCGAACGGGGCGAACGCGCACGGCGCGCTGAGTGACCTGATCAAGACGGGCGCGACCAACCTGAACGGCAACGGCGCCTACCTCCGGCAGATGATCACCGAGTTCGGCGGGCTGTCGCGCACGCTTGGCGGCTCGGCGGGCAACCTGTTCGCATCGGTGGCCAACCTGCAGGCGTTCACGACGATGCTGAAGAACAACAACGGCCAGGTAAAGCTCGCCGAGCAGCAGCTCGCCGAGGTGTCCTCGTTCCTGGCGGCTGACCGGCAGGACCTCTCCTCGGCGATCAGCGAGCTCGCCGTCGCCCTGAACCAGGTCAAGTCGTTCATCGGCGGCAACCGCAAGCTGCTGGTGGCGAACATCGGCAAGCTGGCGGCGATCACCTCGGTCCTGAGCAAGGAACGCGCATCGCTGGCCGAGGCGCTCGACGCTGCCCCGCTAGCCGCCGACAACCTGGTCAATGCCTACGACGCGACGCACCACACGCTGGACGGCCGCGGCGACCTCAACGAGTTCAGCATGCGCAATGTGACCGCGGCCGGCACGACCGCTGACCTGCAGCCCGGCGGGATCGGGGCGCCTCCTGGCACCGTGCCCGTCCTGGAGTCTGACCTCAGCTCGCTGCCGCCGTTGCCGCTGCCGGCGGTGGGCACCGTCTACTCGACGCCGGAGGCCTTGCTGAGGAGTTCCCGGTGATCGCCCGCCACGGGCGGCGGGCGCGGCTTCGCTGGCTGAGCACAGGCGCCGGGTTCCTGGCCTGCTTGCTGCTGGCAGCGGGCTGCAGTTCCGGCAGCGGGTTCAACGGCATCTACAGCATCCCGCTGCCGGGCGGCGCCAGCCTCGGCAGCCATCCCTATCAGGTGACGGCCCAGTTCTCTGACGTCGCCGACCTGGTCCCGCAGTCAGCCGTCATGGTGAACGACGTGGCCGTCGGCCGGGTGACCAAGATCTTCCTTCCACCGCACAGCTGGACGGCCAGCGTCACGATGCTGGTGAACAGGCACGTGCGGTTGCCGGCCGATGCCATCGCCGAGATCTCCCAGTCCAGCCTGCTCGGGGAGCAGTACGTCGCGCTGTCCGCCCCGCCCGGCATCGCGCCAGCTGGCCGCCTCATGAATGACTCGGTCATCCCGGTGGCCCGTACTACGGCCGACGCGACCGTCGAGGAGGTACTCGGCGCGCTGTCGCTGCTGCTGAACGGCGGGGGCATCAACCAGCTGCATACCATCACGACGCAGCTGGACGCCGCGATGACCGGAAACGAGCCGCAGATCCGCTCGCTGCTCGTGCAGCTGCACACGCTGCTGGTCAACCTGAACGAGCACACCGGCGAGATCAAGACAGCACTGGACGGCCTTGACACCCTGTCGGTCACACTTGCCAAGCGTGACCGGCAGATCGGCAGCGCGCTCGACAACCTGACTCCCGGCCTGAAGGTGCTCGCCGACCAGCGTGCCCAGCTCGTTGCCATGCTGGACTCGCTGCACCGGCTCACCGGCGTGGCCGTCAGCACGATTAATGCCAGCCAGGCCAATCTGGTGGGTGACCTGCGCGAGCTTGAGCCGAGCCTGCGGGAGCTGGCCAATGCGGGCCAGAATCTGCCGCTGGCGCTGCAGGTGCTGCTCACCTACCCGTTCACTAACCAGGTCCTGAAGGACGTCAAGGGCGACTACCTCAACGCCTACCTGTCGCTGCAGGCCGCCAGCGGCACCACGGTCATCCCGCCCGCCAGGCTGCCCAGGCACCGGGCCAGGAGGCACTGATGCTCACCCGGTCAACCAGGCTGAAGCTGCTGGCGTTCGCGCTGGTCGGGGTGCTGGTACTCGCCTATACCGGGTTCCACTACGCGAAGCTGGGCCGGTTCTTCGGCGCCCGCGGATATTACGTGGTCCAGCTGCAGCTAGCCGACGGCGGCGGGATCTTCCCGAACGCTGACGTGACCTACCGCGGGGTGCCGGTCGGGCGCGTCGGCGCGATGCGGATCACCGCGACAGGCATCGAGGCGGACCTCGACATCAGCGACTCCGCGCAACCGATCCCGGACCGGCTGCAGGCGTCCGTGGCCGACCTGTCCGCCGTCGGCGAGCAGTACGTCGACCTTCGGCCGCAAACCTCCAGCGGTCCCTACCTCGCCAACGGCAGCGTGATCCCGGAGCGGGACACGCAGCTGCCGCTGCCCGTGACCAGCCTGCTGACCAGCATTAACGGTCTCTCCACCTCACTTCCGCTTGGCTCGCTGCGTTCGCTCACCGACGAGCTAGCCGAAGGGTTCGGCAGCCAGGGCAGCAACCTGCAGGCGATCGTCGACGGCAACGGCGCGCTCGCCCGCGCCGGCTACGCGACGTTGCCGCAGACCAAGACGCTCATCCGGGATAGCAGCACGGTGATCAAGACGCAGATCGCCGAGGCCGGCAGCCTCGACGCGTTCGGCCAGAACGCGCTGCTGCTGGCCCGCCAGCTCGCCAAGTCGGACGCGAGCCTGGCAAAGCTGATCAGCGCAGCCCCTCAGGCGGCGGCGCAGGTCGCTGACCTGCTGGCCGAGAGCAACCCGAGCCTCGCGGTCCTCATCGCCAACCTGCTGACGACCTCGGAAGTGACGCTGACCCGCGGCAGCGCGCTGGATGAGCTGCTGTCCAGTCCTGCCGGCCGACGTCGCCATCGGTTCGACCGTGATCAACGGCAAGGGCGCCCGCTTCGGCATCGCGCTGACCTTTTTCAGGCCCCTGCCGTGTACCACGGGATACGGCGCTACCACCTACCGGAACGGCCTGGACACCGCTCCGCCCCCTCCGCTGAACACCGCCGCCCAGTGCACCCTGCCCGCCAGCAGCGGCGTCGACGTACGCGGTTCCGCCCATGCGCCATCAGGCGGCGGCGTCCCGCCTGCGGCCCAGCCAGGATTGGCCCGGTTGCTTGGGGTCTCGCCATGACTACCATTACTGGACACCCCAGGGCCGGAGGTGACCTAGTGGACAACGCGGGGCGGGGCGGACGGGAACGTAGCTGGCGGCGAGATCCGCTGCTGGCCACGGCCTCAGTGCTGCTGCTCGCTGCGACCGTGTTCGCTGCCTGGGCGGGCTCGTCGTGGCTCAGCGCGCCACGAGCCTCCGCGACCGCCCAGAGCCGGGACCAGGCACTCCGGTCAGGCGAGCAGGACGTCCTTAACTTCAACACGCTCGACTACCGGAACGTGGCCCAGGGGCTGCGGCTGTGGGAGCAGTCCTCGACCGGGCCGCTGCATAGCCAGATACTCACCGGACAGGCGAGTTTCGAGCAGCAGATCAAGCAGGCACAGACAGTTACCACGGCGCGGATCCTGGACGGAGCGCTGACCAGCCTGAACGCGAGCGCAGGGACGGCGAAGATCATCGTGGCGCTGCAGCTCACGGTGACTCCCGCGCACGGTTCGGCAAGCACCAAGCAGAGCCGCCTAGCAGGCGACCTCACCTTGACGTCCTCCGGATGGAAGCTCAGCGCGCTCAGCCAGGTCCCGGTCGGGGCGGCAGCTAGCTCGGGCTCGAACGGCTGAGGCTGACATGACCCAGAGCAGCACCGACGCGCAGATCCCCGACCCGAACGCCGACTGGGCACGCGCTATAGCCGAGATGACGGCAGACCCTAAGGCGGCGGTCACCGGCGTCGCCGACGGCGGCCAGGAAGTCAGCGAGCCGGACGAGCGGCCCGACGGGAGCCCAGCGCCAGAGCGCTCAACCGCGGGCGACGCCGCGCGTCCGGCTGGGCGAGCGCGGACTGTCGTCGTGGCCATACTCGGCGTCGCGACGGTCGTGATCGGAGCCTTGAGCATCTGGGCCGCGGTCGCGGCTCACGGCCTGCGCGCTTCAGCCGCCAGTGCCAACACGGCCCTGGTTGACCAGTCCGCCACCCAGAACGTCGAACGGGCTGTTACCGCCGCAGTGAACACGATCTTCTCGTACAGCTACGCCGACACCGCGAGCACGAAAGCCGCTGCTCAGCAGCTGCTCACCGGTCCGGCGATCCGCCAGTACAACCAGCTCTTCGCCCTAGTGGAGCAGCAGGCGCCGAAAGAGAAGCTGGTCGTGACCACTCGCGTGACCAACATCGGCGTGGAGTTGCTGAGAGGGGGGAAGGCTCGCCTGCTGATCTTTGCGAACCAGCAGGACTCATCGGCCGGAACGAGCAAGGCCACCTACGGCGGCGCGATGTTCGCCGTCACCGCACTGAATCAGCACGGCAAGTGGCGGATCGAGAACATCGACACCTTCACCGGGTCGTCCTGAGCCGCGTCCGAATGGACACTAGCCGCTTATTTCTGCGGCCGCCCTGCCCCTGAGGTCGGATACAGCGAAGGCATCTTCGATGCTCTTCTCCGGTACAAGTGCCAGCAGTTGTATGTTCCACCAGACACTGCTGCTGATCCTGTAGTTATCGTTCGCGAGCGCCTTAACAGACGCCTGAATCGCTTCGTAGTGTGAACCGCGGCCCCCGAAGATGTCCATAAAGGTATGGCATTCGGCAAGACCTCGCTCCGACCTGGTAATCCGGATTCTCTCCATGCGGCGGTTGAGCTTAGCGACACAGAAGAACTGTGGCAGGCCGCCCCTCTCGAGCAGTCGGCCATAGCCAAGGATCCGCAGCCAGTCGACATCTTGAACCCCCAAGCCACCTGAAGTTATTGCGAGGGTTGATGCACCGACCTGATTCGAGCACTCGCTCTGCTCGCAATACGGGATCTCGTTTTGCGGAAAGCAGAGGCGCCTGCCATTGAAAGCCTCATCGTGGCCGCTGTGCGACATCAGACTTGTTGAGACCGCGTCATTGGTTACGAGTTCTGCCTGGCGCGAGAAGCTTTGATGACCGTGCGTACCTGAGGCTGATGGTGTGACCATGACACGGCAGACCGGACCGCCGTAGGAGCCAACCGGGGTCGGACCTGCCGGGCCCGACCCCGGTGCTCACCGGCGAAGGTTCTCGTTAGCCGAAGGGACCTCCATGGCCGTTCTCCGGATCGATGCCATGCCAGGCCGGCACGCGAACCGTCCGGTGGCCAGGAGTGCCGCCGAGGATGATCCGGCGCAGCGAGACATCGTTGGTCCGGTTGGTCTCGTAGAGCCGGTGCTCGGGGTTCGCGATGATCTCGATGTAGTACGTGCCATTCGGGAGATCGGTGATCTCGAAGTTCTGATACGGCACGGTCTGAACGTAGGTGTCGCCCCAGCCGAGTGGCAGGGTCTCAGTCACCCACAGGGCACTGGGATCGCCGCAGTTGCCGGAGATCCCGGTATATGACGGCTGCCAGACCGCGTGCCGCAGCAGCATGTCGACGCTGTCAGTCGGGGCTATGCAGAAGCTGACCTTCCTGCTGCGCACGACGATCTTCTTATGCGCGTTCAGGAGCCGGTACTCGGCGAACTGCTTGAAGTGCCAGGCGTTGTAGTTCGCGAAGCCCATTTTGCCGACCGGCGCCTTCCCAATCAGCTTCCCGTGGCGGTAGAAGTACTGATACGCCTGCATGGTCCCTGATCCATTGCTGCGGAAGCCCTCGACATCGAGCGGGCCGTGGCCGCCGATCCACACCGTCGCGGCGAAGTTCAGGTAGTCGTCCCCGCTCCTTTTCTCGTGCGTGGTCGAGATGCCCCACGACGGCAGCGGGACGAGGTCCGGCTCCGCGCTGGCCGGGGGATGCGAAAGTGTCCTGGTGGCGGGGAAACTCGGCAGTGTCCGGCCCGCTGGCCGCTCGGACCCGACGCGGATGAAATTCGCCGGCACCGGCGCGAGGTTCGGCGACGGGGGACCCGGCAGGCGTGGCGGAGCCTTGACCTTGACCCGGATCGTTGCTATTCCGTCGGGTTTGGCGACGTGGAACAGACGCGCATATCTCCAGTAGATCTTCATGGTCAGCTGGTACGTGCCGGTGCCCAGCTTGTAGGGAGAGTACTGGACTGGATCCACTGCCCAGCCGCGCGGAATCCCCCACACCTCGCCAAGCGAGAACGGGTCGAAAGCCTGGCATTGCTGCGGGTACGGCGAGGTCTCGGCGCTGTTAGTGGTCGCCTTCGACAACCCGTATCCGTCCGGGCAGAAGGTCAGATACCGCCGGGACACGATGCGACCCTTGGAGTTCCGCACAACGATCAGCGCGAAACGACGCAGGCCGTTCCAGCCACGCAGTACCCAGGACGGCAGCTGCCTGCGGATGACTCCATCACGAGTCTTGATCACCTGCGTCACCGTGATCGGCTTGGTATAGCTGTCCCGGCCGACGTTCAGCTGGAACGCCGAATGCAGCGAGGCGACCCAGATGCCGGGGTCGATGTAGACACCCTTGCCGAACCTGTACGCGGTGACTGTTCGTGATGCTACGACTAGCTTGATCACCGGCCCCGCCTCGCCGGCCGACGCTGCCGGCCGCGCGGCGGCCAGCGCAGACATGCCGCCGGTCGTCGTAACAGCTAAGGCGCTGAAGAGCGCTGCTGCCGCTACGAGCCCCGTTCCCGCAGTTAGAGCGCGCCGTCGTCTGGCAATTCGCATGCTGTGCCTCCCTGTATCCGGGTCACCCTGCTCCGGATGACCCAGTTTGGTCCTGGCCCTTAGACGCTGAAAGGTCGAGGAATGTTGCCTCCAATTCTGCTGCGGATCGGGCAACGTCGGCCGCCGGTGCCGGTTCCTTATCAGCCGGCAATGGCTCGGCGTGTGCTGCGCCTGCTCCAATCCAGAACAGGACCGGGATCAGTCCGAGGGCCCACAGGCCAAACGAGTTCGTCAGCACGAACCCAGGAAGGGATCGCAATTGGGAGGCTGAGAGGCTCACCTCTGCCCAGATCGGCAACGTGCTCAGGAAGAGCGCTCCGGTCAGCCCGGCGAGCCAGATCCGCCGCGCGCTCCGCCCGTCTCCGGCCATTACCCCGATCGCGACAAGGACCCAGCACAGGTGATGGATCCAGGCAACCGGGGATAGCAGGGCGCCGAGCAGGCCCGTCATCGCGATACCTGCCAAGTCATGCCCGTGCTTCCAGCACGCACGGGCAGCGGCGAAGCCGCCGACGGCCACAACGAGGGCCAGCGGCAGCCAAATCAAATCCGGGGCCAGGTCCGCATGCAGCCGCAGCACCATCCCGCGAAGAGCCTGGTTCCCGGCCGATGCGTTGCCGCCAAGCCTTCGTGTGTCGAAGATCGCGCTCGTCCAGTAGGCCACGGAGTCACGAGGATTGATCAGCCAGGCGAGCCCAGTCCAGCCGACGAAAGACAGCGCTGCCACGCCGGCCTCGCGGCGCCGCCTGGTGAGCAGGAGGTAGATGATGAAGACTCCCGGCTCCAGCTTGATGGCTGTCGCGAGCCCGATCAGCAAACCTCGCGGCCACTTTGGGGAAGTAGCGACGCAATCGAGCAGGCACATCGCGAGCAAGAGCATGTCGATCTGCCCGAAGCCGATGACCTGCTTAATCGGCAGCAGGTAGGCGGCAACAGCGAGGATCCCCGGGAAAAGAACCGAGTTGCCCCGGCCAGCCGTGTCGAGGATCGGCCGGAAGCCGGTCCGGACAGCGAAGAGCAACGGCAGGTAAACCATCGCGATCCAGCCGATCCTGGCCGCCTTGAATGGCACCAGTACCAGCGGTGCCGCGAGGATGGCCGACACCGGTGGGTAGGTGAACGGGAGCCTGTCTGCGGCCCGGAGGGCATAGAGGTTGCCGCCGTGCAGGATCGCCTGGCCGCCAGCACGGTAAACATCGAGGTCGAGCATCAGCCCGCTAACGTGGTCAACGTCGAGGTCGAACATCAGTCCGCCAGGACGGTAAACGTCGAGAACAAGTGTCAGCCCGGTGACAGCTGTTACCACCAAATACCCAATGGCAGCCACAGCCAGTAGCCAGGCGACCGCCACCTGCCACCTATGTGGCGGCAGCCTCAGCAGGGACAGCCATGGCGGAGACGAAGCAGCCAGCGAGGCCGAGCCCCCGTTCATCTCGATCACATCCGCTCGGTCTCACATGGCTGGCCCCCCGGACCAGCGCCAGCAGGTCAGGTTAAGAGGAGGCTTCGGCGCGGTCCTTGATGCCAGCCAGGGTCGCTGTCATGTTGGCCTGGTGCTCGGCTAGGCGGCGGCGCAGGATGCGGTGTTCCTTGTCCGGCATCTGCCGGATCAGCTCGCTGACTCCGCTCTCGCCCGGGCCCATCTGCATCCACTGGCGAATCCGGGTGCCGGAGCCATCCGGCTCAAGCGTGAACCGCCACTGCGCGGAAGGAACATCGGGATCGCCGACCGCCCAGCCGAAGACCCGCTCCGGCTCGAACTCGCAGATAGTCGACACGGTCTCCCAGCTACCGCGGGCCTCGTGATAATTGCGGCCGCGGAACCTGGCGCCCAGTGCCGGGCCCGCCACGTCATCGAGCCATTGCCCGCCCTGGAACTCCGAACTGAACTCAGCCGGAGTCTGAATATCGCAGACCAGCGCCCAGACGATCGCCGGCGGCGCCGCAACGACTACCTCGGCTTCGGTAGTAGGGCAGTCGGCGTAGCGGAGCTCGGCGGGTTCCACGGTTGCATGGTACGCCGTGGGATTGGCGGTTCGCCCGGAATGAGAGCCTGGGCCGGCTCATAGCTTCAGCTCGTGGTCAGGGGGTAAGTGGTGACTACCGGGATCCTGCCGCTCGCTCAGGCGGGCCTCTACACAGCCTGCACACAAGGACGCGGAGATACTACGATCCGGCGAATCGGTCAGTCATTTATCCGACGGCACGCTGTGTTCCTGATCGTGCTTGGGCTGGCCGCTCTATTGCGGCTCGTGACGATGATCGCCTACTTCCCTGCCTTCTGGTACTCAGACAGTTTTGGCTATCTCCCGCCAGCCCTCCATCCATATCCATATGTAGTTCGGCCGGTTGGCTATTCTCTGCTACTGCTCTGGCCGCTCCGGGTATTCCACAGCGTTGCTGCCGTAGCCGTCGTCCAGCACGTTTTCGGTCTCCTGGCAGGCACGCTTATCTACGTGCTGCTGCGCCGCCGCTTCCAGTTCGCCGGCTGGACAGCGACGCTAGCCGCAGCCCCTGTGCTGCTGTCCGCCTACGAGATCCAGCTTGAGCACTTCATGATGAGCGACGCGCTGTTTATGATTCTCACCGTCGCTGCTCTGGTCATCGCTCTCTGGCGCCAGGTCCCGTCCATCCTGGCATGCATCGCGGCTGGGCTGCTCCTCGCTGCGGCAGCCATCACCCGGACAGAAGGACTGCCGATGGCGGCCACATTCGCACTCGCTGTCCTTGTCTCGTATGCGAGCTTCCCTGACCGCCTGGCACGCGTCGTGGCCCTCGCGGTCAGCTTCGCGTTCCCCTTGCTTGTCTATGCCACCTGGTTCCAGGACGTCCACGGCGCGTTCGAACTGGAGTCCACCTATGGTGGCGCATTTCTTGCAGCGAGGGTCGAGCCGTTCGCTGACTGCTCGGTCATCCATCCCCCGGCGAATGAGCAATGGCTGTGCCTGAGAACTCCCGTGACACGCAGGCTGCCTCCCGATAATTACCTGTGGGGGCCTGCCGCGGTCACGCCCCTTGCCAAGCCTCCGACGGGACCGACATTCAGCGCCGGAACCAGCGCCGTCGCTGAGAAGTTCGCTATTCACGCCATCGAGCACGAACCGCTGGCTTATAGCGGGAGCGTCTGGCGCATGTTCCTCCAGACGTTCAAGTGGAACAGCGGTCCATATACCAATGGTCAGCAAACGTGGATGTTCCCGGCGCACCAGCCCGAGACTGCGGCTCAGCTTGCACGAGCCGATCCTGGAGGTACGGACCAGTCGCTCTATCAGTACAACGGCGGTCGTGATCCCGACACGGAATTCCGGCAGCCATGGGCCGGGATACTCCGGGTCTACCAGGACGTCGCTGTAGTAGCGCCGCCAGTGCTCGCTGGCATCGTGGCCCTCGGCCTGGTCGGAATATGCCTGGCGTTCCGCCGTCGCGGAGGTCCGGCGTTCCTCCCGTGGATGACGGGAATGCTGATGCTTGTCGTCCCGGCCGCGGTGTCCAGCTATGAGGCACGCTATGTCGTGCCTACGGTGCCATTCTTCTGCGTTGCTGCAGCACTAGCCATCAGGGAGATCGGTAACAGGAACCAGCGCTCTGACCGCGTCTCCCGATGATCCAGGCAGGCAGCCTGGTCAAGCCTGCACGGAAGTGGGCGCGAAAATAAAAGGCATGCAGATCGGGATTGCGGCCCATGTCGCGGCGCCGGAAGATGCTCAGTTCGTGCGGGACGCCGAGCGGCTCGGCGCCAGCTCAGTGTGGGCGGCCGAGGCCTGGGGACAGGACGCCTTCACGCCGCTTGCCTACCTCGCTGCGCAGACCGAGCGAATCGCTCTCGGGACCGCGATCGCGCAGCTCGGCGCGCGAACGCCGGCCAGCCTGGCCATGACGGCGATGTCGATGCAGCTGCTGTCCGGCGGGCGGTTCCGGCTGGGAATCGGAACCAGCGGGCCGCAGGTCATGGAGGGCTGGCACGGCGTCAGGTTCGATGCCCCGCTGGCCGTGACCCGCGAGACGATCGAGATCGTCCGGACCGTCGCAGCCGGCCGACGGCTCAGCCATCGGGGCCGGGTCTATGAGCTGCCGCTGCCCGGCGGGCAGGGCAAGGCCATCCAGTCCATGCTGCCGGCAACGCCCGTGCCCATCTACGTTGCGTCGCTCGGCCCGCGCAACCTCGAGCTCACGGGCGAACTGGCCGACGGCTGGATCGGTAACACCTTCATGCCCGAGCACGCCGACGTCTTCCTGGACCGGCTACAGGCAGGCGCTGCCAGGGCGGACCGGTCGCTCGCCGACCTCGACCTCGTGATCCCGGTGGCGGTCGAGATCACCGATGACGTCGACGACGCAGTACGGCGGCATGCGCGCGGCTATGCGTTCACGATCGGCGCAATGGGCTCGCGGGACCAGAACTTCTACAACGCAGCCTTCGCGCGGCAGGGATTCGGCGATGACGTCCGGGCCGTCCAGGAACTGTGGCTGGCGGGCAGGCGAGATGAGGCAGCCGATCGCGTGCCGCTGGAGCTCGGCGCAAATACGAACCTGATCGGCACTCCGGCTATGATTTCCGATCGGCTCCGCCGCTACCGGAATGCCGGTGTCACTACGCTGCAGGCAAAGCTGAGCGGGAGCCCCAGCCAGCGGCTTGACACCCTCGCGCAGCTGATTGACTTGAGTGCCGAGATCGCGGCCTGACTGCGCGCGGGCCAGGCACGCGGTCGCTTTCCGGGAACCTGTGAAGGGTAGGAACGGGTGATCGTCGCACTGACGCTCATCCTCACGGCTGCCTTCGCCGTCCCCTTCATCGCGCGGGCTACCGGAGGCACATCGCCTGCCGGCACGCCACTGGCCGCCTTCGCGCCGGTAGCCGCACTGATCGCACTGGCCGCCGCGGTCGTCGCCATCGGCGTGGCGTGGTGGCTCGCTGTGCTGCTTGCCATCCCCGGCGCTTTCCTGGTCGGCTGGCAGGTGCCGCAGCGCGGCCGCCCGATCCAGCCAGCCGACGCTCCGGGCGCCGTTGTCGTCCGCTTCCTCACGGTGAACGCCCTGGTCGGCAGGGCGAATCCGGCTGCCATCGTCAGCAAGGTTCGCGAGCTGCAGCCCGACGTGCTTGCGCTCCAGGAACTGACCCCTGGGCTGGCCAGGCGGCTGGCCGACGCAGACCTGCCGGAACTGCTGCCCTTTTCCTGCCTTGACCCTCGCCCGGGCCACACCGGGATCGGGCTCTTGTCCAGCGGGCCGATCAAAGAGCTTCCGCCGGTCCCGGGGGCCCGGAACCCGATGCTTCGCGCTGAGCTGGACGTCGGGTGGCCGGTAACCATCACCGTGGTACACCCGCCGGCCCCGCTTCGGGGCGGGCAGCCCCGCTGGCAGCAGGATATGAACCGGCTGCTAGCCGTCCTCACCAGCACCAGCGGGCAGCAGCTGGTGGCCGGCGACTTCAACGCGACCCGCGACCACCGGGCCTTCCGCCTGCTGCTGGCCGCGGATCTCGCTGACTGCGCCGATGCCGCCCAGAGCCGGCCGTGGCCGGGCTTTACCTGGCCGGCGTAACCGGTGGTTCCCGCCGCTGATGCGGCTGGATCACATCCTGGTATCGCGGCAGGGGGCGATAGTGCGCGAGGCCCGCACCGTGGCGATACCCGGCACCGACCACCTGGGCGTCCTGGCCGTCATCGAGCTGCGGCCGGTCCTGCCAGATGACCCGGCCTAGCCAAGGTGAACCCCGTAACCGCGCCGTGCGTCCTATCAGAGAGACCGAACATGGTTCAGCAACCTTGTGTACTAGAATCGCGTTATAGCCGCAGGCAGGAGGGTCGCATGAGGCGGCGCCTGACTGTCTTGCGTGTCTGAGAACTGAAATCACGCAAAGATCCACGCCGTCACCGCGTCCTTCACCCGGCCTCGGCGCGTGAAGGAGGCCGGGAGCTTGTGACCAAGCAGGTCCAGCAACTCGATCGTGTCATCATCAGGTTCGCCGGCGACTCCGGCGACGGCATGCAGCTAGCCGGGGACCGGTTCACGCAGGAGACCGCCACCTTCGGGAACGACCTCTCTACTCTCCCCAACTTCCCCGCTGAGATCCGGGCGCCTGCTGGCACCCTGCCCGGCGTTTCCAGCTTCCAGCTGCACTTCGCCGACCACGACATCCTGACCCCCGGCGACGCCCCCGATGTCCTGGTCGCGATGAACCCGGCGGCCCTGAAGGCGAACCTGGACGACGTCCCCCGCGGCGCTGACATCATTGCCAACACCGACGAGTTCACCAAGCGCAACCTGGCCAAGGTCGGGTACGAGACGAACCCGCTCGAGGACGGCTCGCTCGAGGCCTACCAGGTGCACGCGATCCCGCTGACCTCGGTCACGGTCAAGGCACTCGAGGACTTCGACATCACCCGCAAGGATGCCGAGCGGGCGAAGAACATGTTCGCGCTCGGGCTGCTGTCATGGCTGTACAACCGGCCGGTCGACGGCACCCTGCGCTACCTGGACTCCCGGTTCGCCAAGCGCCCGGAGATCCTGGCGGCCAACAAGGCGGCATTCCAGGCGGGCTGGAACTACGGCGAGACCACCGAGGCCTTCTCCGTTCAGTACGAGGTCAAGCCGGCACCGCTGAAGGCCGGCAAGTACCGGAACATCACTGGTAACGCCGCCCTCGCCTACGGCCTGGTCGCAGCGTCCCGCCGGTCCGGGCTTCCGCTGTTCCTGGGCTCTTACCCGATCACCCCGGCCTCGGACATCCTGCACGAGCTCTCCAAGCTCAAGCGGTTCGGCGTGCGCACCATGCAGGCCGAGGACGAGATCAGCGGCGTGGGAGCCGCGCTCGGCGCGTCCTTCGGCGGCGGGCTCGGCGTGACCACCACCTCCGGCCCCGGCATGTGCCTGAAGGCCGAGACCATCGGCCTCGCCGCCTCCGTCGAGCTGCCGCTGATCGTCTGCGACATCCAGCGGGCCGGCCCGTCGACCGGCATGCCGACCAAGACCGAGCAGGCTGACCTGCTGATGGCGCTCTTCGGCCGCAATGGCGAGTCCCCGGTGGCCGTCGTCGCGCCGGCCACCCCGGCCGACTGCTTCGACACGGCGCTGGAGGCAGTCCGCATCGCGGTCAAGTACCGCACTCCGGTGATCATCCTGTCGGACGGCTACCTGGCCAATGGATCAGAGCCGTGGCGGATCCCGGCCGTCGACGGGCTGCCGAAGCTTCGGGACGAGTTTAAGTTCGCAAGCGGGAACGTGGCCGTCGACGGAACTGCCGGCCCGCCGTTCCTGCCGTTCCTGCGGGATACCAAGACGCTTGCGCGGCCGTGGGCCGTACCCGGCACGCCGGGCCTCGAGCACCGGATCGGCGGGATCGAGAAGGCCGACGTCACCGGCACGATCTCCTACGACCCCGATAACCACGACAAGATGGTGCGGCTGCGCCAGGCCAAGATCGACGGCATCGCCGCGGACATCGAGCCGGTCACCGTCGACGATCCGGACGGCAACGCCAAGGTACTCGCGCTGGGCTGGGGCTCCACCTACGGCTCCATCGGCGCGGCTGTCCGCCGGGTCAGGGTCGCGGGAGGCTCGGTCGCCCAGGCACACCTACGGCACCTGTCGCCGTTCCCGGCCAACCTCGGCGAGGTCCTCCGGTCCTACGAGAAAGTGCTGGTGCCGGAAATCAACCTGGGTCAGCTCGCGCTGCTGCTGCGCGGGCGGTACCTCGCCGACGTGGTCTCCTACAACCGGGTCCGCGGCCTGCCGTTCCGGGCCGCAGAGCTGGCCGACGTCATCCAGGATGTGATCGCCAATGTCTGACCTGGAGTTCCCGGAGCCGACGCACCGGTTCGCCTCGCTGACGCTGGTGCCGAAGGCCGACGAGAAGCTGGCCACCAAGGACTTCAAGTCCGACCAGGAAGTCCGCTGGTGCCCGGGCTGCGGTGATTACGCGATTCTCGCGGCGTTCCAGTCGTTCCTGCCCGAGCTGGAGATCCCGCGCGAGAACCTCGTGATCGTCTCCGGCATCGGCTGCTCCTCCCGGCTGCCGTACTACGTGAACAGCTACGGCATGCACTCCATCCACGGTCGGGCCCCGGCGATCGCGTCCGGGCTGGCTGCGTCGCGGCCGGATCTTTCGGTCTGGGTGATCACTGGCGACGGCGACGCGCTGTCCATTGGCGGTAACCACCTGATCCATGCGCTGCGCCGGAACGTGAACATCAAGATCCTGCTGTTTAACAACCGGATCTACGGCCTGACCAAAGGTCAGTACTCGCCCACGTCGGAGCAGGGCAAGGTCACCAAGTCCACGCCGTTCGGCTCCCTGGACACGCCGTTCAACCCCGTGTCGCTCGCGATCGGCGCCGAGGCCGGCTTTGTGGCCAGGACCATCGACTCCGACCGCAAGCACCTCACCAGCGTGCTGCGCGCGGCCGCGGACCATAAGGGCACCGCGTTCGTGGAGATCTACCAGAACTGCCCGATCTACAACGATGACGCGTTCCTGCCGGTGACCGAGCCGGGCGAGCGCGAGCAGCGGCTCATCCGGCTGGAGCAGGGCGAGCCGATCCGCTTCGGCCCGGACTCCAAGAGCGGTCTGCGGTTCGGGCGCTTCGGCGGCCTGGAAGCCGTGCCTGTCGAGGGGGCGGACCCGGAGTCGCTGCTGGTGCACAACGCTGAGGAGCCCGACCCGTCGTACGCGTTCGCGTTGTCGCGCCTCGACAGCGCCGACTTCGCGCACACCCCGATCGGCGTGTTCCGGAAGGTCGAGCGACCCAGCTATGACGACCTGATGTCCGCCCAGATCGACGATGCGCGGCTGAAGCAGGGCGACGGCGACCTGGCCGAACTGCTCGCCGGAACCGACACCTGGCAGGTCGGCTAGCAGTGTCGGCAGCCGCCGGGCCCACGTCGCCTGAGCACGGTTCGAGCGCGACGGGCGGCACCGTGCATGCGGCCGGCCGGCCCGCGACGAGTGCTGCTTCGTCCAGCAGCGCCGGCGCCCCGTCCACGAGCGCGGCTCCCGCCAGGAACGCCGTACGAGTCGACCGGTCCGGACCGGTGACGACGATCATCCTGAACCGGCCCGAGGTGCGCAACGCCGTCGATGGACCGACGGCGGCAGCGCTGGCGGAGGCGTTCGCTGACTTCGATGCTGACGCCGACGCCTCGGTCGCGGTGCTCTTCGGCGAAGGCGGCACGTTCTGCTCCGGCGCCGACCTGAAGGCATTCGGCACCCCGCGCGGGAATCGCACGCAGGCTGACGGCCTCGGTCCGATGGGGCCGTCCCGGATGCGCCTGTCCAAGCCCGTGATCGCGGCCGTCGCCGGGCACGCCGTAGCTGGCGGGCTGGAGCTGGCGCTCTGGTGCGACTTGCGCGTCGCCGAGGAGGATGCGATCTTCGGCGTGTTCTGCCGCCGCTGGGGCGTGCCCCTGATCGACGGCGGCACGGTCCGGCTCCCGCAGATCCTCGGCCTGGGCCGCGCGCTAGACCTGATCCTCACCGGGCGGCCCGTCCCGGCTGACGAGGCGTACCAGATGGGCCTGGTGTCGACGGTCGTCAAGCACGGCGAGAGCCGCGAGGAGGCCGAACGCCTCGCGCTGCAGGTCGCTGCGTTCCCCCAGGCATGCATGCGCAGCGACCGCGCGTCCGCGCTGGACTCGATGTCGCTGAGCTTCGAGGACGCAATGGCGAACGAGTTCGCCCGCGGCCAGACAGCGCTGGCCGATCCCGGCATCCGGGCCGGCGTGTCCCGCTTCCGCGGCGGCGCTGGCCGCCACGGGACCCAGGCCTGATCACGGTCCCAGGACCCCAATGTGACCGGCTTACCTCTTGCCCCACTCCGTCGCGCAGAGTAGAACGAACCCGTGGGAAGACAGGCACTCGTCGTGCTCTACGTGCTCGCGATGGTAGCCCTCGTAGTCGGCGCAGACGTCCTCTTCTTCAGGGGCCACTTCTGGCCGCGGCTGATGGTGAACGTCGGAATCGTCCTGGTATTCGTGGCGTTCTACTTCAGGTTCCTGAAGCGCTCGTGAGCGCACCCCCGGCCATCCCACGAAGCTGCTTTGCGTGGTATCTGTCCCACCAGATATGTGACCGTGGTACAATCATCATGTGAGTGGGACGTATCATGTCGTTATGGGGGACCGCGGACGGCTGGTCATCCCAGCTGACCTGAGGGAACGTGCTGGGCTCGCGGAGGGCGCTGCGCTCATACTGCTCGAGACGCCAGGCGGGCTCGTGCTTCTGACGCGTGCGCAGCTGCAGGAACTTGTCCGTGCAGATCTCGCCGGCCTGGATCTAGTAGACGAGCTCCTCGCCGAGCGCCGTGCCGCGGCTGCCGCCGAAGACGCTGCGTGAACGTCTTCGACTCCTCAGCCCTGCTGAGCTTCTTGCAGGGCGAGCAAGGTGCGACTGAAGTCGAAGGCGCGCTGAAGGATGGCGGCGCATGTGGCGCTGCCAACTGGTCAGAGATCGCACAGAAGATCCGCGCGCACGGCCGGAACTGGGATCTCTCCAGCGCCCTGCTCGCCAGTTACGGCGTGCAGGTGACCCCGGTTACGGCCGACGATGCCGAGTGGGCCGCGTGCAGATGGGTAGCCGGTGAAGGCCTGTCGCTCGGAGACAGACTGTGCATGGCCCTCGGTGACCGGCTCGACGCCGTTGTCTGGACAGCGGACCAAGCCTGGGGAACGAGCGGCCGGATACGCCAGATCCGCTAAGAGTCGAACCGCTCACCCAGGCCTGTCAGACTGGCGCAATGGGCGCCGACGAACTCGAACGGGCCTACCGCGCTGAGGCCACCGTGCTGCGGGCCACCCTGGCCCGTCGGCTGGGCGACGTGGGCCTGGCAGAGGAACTCGTTCAGGACGCGTTCGTGGAGGCGCTCGAGCACTGGCAGTCTGACGGCGTCCCGCCCAACCCCGGTGGCTGGCTTACGACTACCGCCTGGCGCAAGGCCCTGGACCGGCAGCGCCGGGCCAAGGCGGGGCGGGAGAAGCTGGCGCTGCTGGCGGTCACGCAGGACCGTTCCGGCGCCGCTGCCGCGGCCCTGGGCGAGCCAGAGTCCGAGGCCGACGACGACTTGCTGAGCCTCGTCTTTGCCTGCTGCCATCCGGCGCTGCCCGCCGATTCGCAGGTCGCACTGACGCTGAGAGCAGTCTGCGGCCTGACGACGGCGGAGATAGCGGCTGCGTTCCTGGTATCTGAGCAGGCGATGGGTCAACGGCTGTCCAGGGCCCGGCGCGCACTCCGCGACGAGGGCGTCCAGGTGCGAATCCCCGAGCCCGACCAGCTCGCCGAACGGCTGGCTGCCGTGCTGGCCGTTGTGTACCTGGTGTTCAACGAGGGCTACCTCGCGAGCGCCGGGCGCACCCCGGCGCGGCGTGACCTGGCCGCGCAGGCTGTGTCCCTGGCGCGCCTGCTGCACCGGCTGATGCCGCGCGAGCCGGAAGTGCTCGGGCTGCTGGCGCTGCTGCTGTTCCATGAGTCGCGCGCGGCGGCGCGGTTTGACGGCTGGGGACGCCTGATCCGGCTTGCCGACCAGGATCGCACCCGGTGGGACAGGAGCCTGGCCGCCGAGGCGAGCGGCTTGCTGGACCGGGGTATCGCGCTCCGCGAGCCCGGGCCGTATCAGGTGCAGGCCGCGATCGCCGCGCTGCACTCCGGCGCCGCGGACTACTCCCAGACTGACTGGCATCAGATCCGCCTGCTCTACGACCGGCTCCAGCGCATGACGCCGTCGCCCGTGGTTCAGCTGAACCGCGCGGTCGCGACCAGGTATGCCGTCGGCCCGGACGAAGCGCTGGCGGAGGTCGAGCCGCTTGCCGCCGAGCTGGCGGATTACCGGCTGTTCCACGCTGTGCGGGCCGAGATGCTGACGGCCGTCGGCCGGGACGCCGACGCCCGGATAGCCAACGAGCGAGCGCTCGCGCTGGCCGCGAACCCGGCTGAGCGTGATCTGCTCGCCCGTCGGCTATCCGGCTGAGGCTGATTCAGAACTGAACGAGCGGCCTGAGCTCGATGGTGATCAGGCCGCGGTCGACGCCTGGCCAGGTCTTGCTGATCTCGACGGCCTCGTCGAAGCTGTCGGTCTCCAGCACCGTGTACCCGCCGAGCACCTCCTTGGTCTCCATGAAGGGACCGTCAGTGACGCCGCTGGCGCGGAGCGTCTTGGCCGTGTCGGGCGGCTGGAGCTGCGCGCCGGCGTCGGGCATCTTGCCGCTGCTGGCCATCTTCTCGTACCAGGCCATGATCTCCGAGCTCCAGGCCTGCTGATCTGCGTCAGTCAGCTTGCCGGCAGCCTCGGTGTTCAAAATGAGCATGACGTACTTCATCTCGCGTGCCTCCTGCTTGTAGCGGGACGTCTAGTGGAACCCTTTCACCAGTCCCACGAACGGGCTCGACCGGTTTTCGACATCGCCCGGAAGAATTCTCGCCGTCCTGCCCGCGGCCGCGGCGGTCAACCTCGCAGGGCCCGGAAGCGTCTTTTCAAGTGCGACGAAAAGGGGCAGTGATGCGGCGCATGCGGCACAAGATCCTGACCGTGGTCGTCACGGTCGCGGCTCTGACAGTCTCGGTAGTGGCCGGAGTAGGCCTGGAGAGCGTGGCATCAGCGCAGGCCGCGCCGGGCGGGTCCGCTGCGGCGACACCCGCGTCGGCTGCTACGCCAACGCCGACGCCCTCTCCGACATCCTCGCCCTCGCCGAAACCTCAGCCGAAGAGCGGCATCTGCACCTCGGCGAAGCACCCGAAGCTCGCCGCCAGCATCTCGAGCGGACTCACGGCCGCGCTGGCTGGCCGCAAGGATTCCGTTGTCGGGCTGACAGCTGACGATCCGGCCGAGGACCTTAGCTGCGCGTTCCACCGGACCTGGCATTTCTATGCAGCAAGTGTCATCAAGGTGACGATTCTCGGTGCGCTGCTGCGAAAGGTGGGCGGGCCTGGCGGCCTGACCGCCAACCAGCGCCACCTGGCCTACCTGATGATCACGCAGTCGGATAACGACGCCGCCACAGATCTGTGGAATGACGTTGGCATGACGGACATGCAGGCGTTCCTCAACGCCGTCGGCATGCGGCACACCAAACTCAGCTACGCGTGGGGGCTGACGCAGATCACCGCGCAGGACGAGCTGATGCTGCTGCGCGTGCTGGTCACAACCCGGAAGGTGCTAAGCAAGGCGTCGCGCCAGTATGTGCTGCGGCTCATGGCGGAAGTGATTCCGTCGGAGCGGTGGGGCGTGTCGGCCGGCGCGCCGTCTGAAGTCACCGTCCACCTGAAGAACGGCTGGCTGCCGTATCCGGATGCTGATGACTGGCGGATCAACAGCATCGGCGCGTTTACCGGCAAGAACATCAGCTATCAGATCGTGGTCCTGACCGGGCCGGCAGCCGGCGGGCAGAGCGAGGGCTACGGCATCACCACCATCCAGCTCGCCGCGGCCGTCATCAACCGGATACTGGCCCGCAGGGAGGGAACGAAGGCGTCCTCGGTCGCGCAGCCGGGTCCGGCTGCGCTGGCCGCATCTGGCGGCTGATTCGCCCGGCCGGCACCTGATTCAGGGCTTGCTTTCATGATCGTTGTTGATTGAGGGGGCCTATAGTCCCCCGGGCTTCACAACGATCATGAAAGTGGGCCGCTGATTCGCCCGGCTGAGTTCCGGCGACGCATAATGCAGCGTGACTCTCGCTGCCAGCGCTACCGCAGAGTTCCCAGACTGGCGGTTCGCGCCGAACATCGGCGACTACCCCCGCAGCTACGAGCTGGAGAATGCGGCGGTTGACCGGGCTGGGCACGTGCTGGCTGCAATGCGCGCCATCGCTCCCTGGGCTGGCCGGACGATCGTCGACCTGGGCTGCGGCACTGGTTACTGGCTACGGCACTACGCCACCGAAGCAGGCCGCGTGATCGGGGTAGAGCCCGACCCTGCCTTGCAGGCGGCAGCCGCCCGAAGGGCAGCCGATCTGCGGGGAACCGAGGTACTCGCCGGATCTGCCGAGCACATCCCGCTTCCCGACGCGAGTGCGGACGTGGTGCACGCGCGGTTCGCCTACTTCTTCCCGCCGGGCACCCAGGCGGGCCTGACGGAGGTGCTGCGCGTGCTGCGGCCAGGCGGGCACCTGGTCGTGGTGGATAACGACTACCGCTGGGGCGAGTTCGCCGGGCTGCTGGCCGCATCAGCCAGGCGGCCCCCGCTCCAGACCGCCGCGGTGGTCGACGCGTGGTGGCGGGACCGCCAGGCGACCCGCCATGAGGTCAGGTCAGAACTCCGATTCGCCAACCGGGCAGAGCTGGCCGCAGTCTTGCGGATCGAGTTCCCGCCTGATGTTGGTGACGACTGGCTGCGGCGCCATCCGACGGCGACGGGCCTTACTTACGGCTACGTCCTGTTCACCGCTCGCAGTCCTGGCAGCGGCGAGAACGCCCAGGCAGACCAGCAGGGCACCCGCATCCTGGAAGAGCGTCGGACGCTCGCCCAGCACAATGTCGGCGAGCACCATCGCCGCGGCAGGCTGCAGTAGCAGCAGGAGCGAGGAGATCGCCGCCGGCAGCCTTGGCAGCGACGAGGTGATAAGCAGCCAGCCGACGGTCTGGCTGAGCAGCGCGAGAAGCAGCAGCCAGCCGAAAGACGGCCAGTCGATGCGGAGCTGGAAGCCGCCCAGGATCAGGCCGATCAGGACGGCGCCGGCTGTCGCGCCCACAGTGGCGTCGGCGAGCTGACCCGCCACGTGCGGCGTCTGCCCCGAGCTGGAGCGCAGGATCAGCAGGAAGCACGCGTAGGCCGCCGAGGTTCCCACGCCAAAGCCGATACCCGCCAGCGGGTGCAGCCCGGACGCGTGACCGCCAACAAGCCCGGCGACCAGCACAACACCGACCATGACCACGGGGAGCATGACGAGGTACTGGCGGCCTGGCCGCTCCCGAAGCACTACCCAGGCGAACACGGCGACGAACAGCACCTGCAGGTTGCCCAGCACGGTCGCCACCCCGGCACCGACGTCAGCGATCGCGTGATTCCACAGAACCAGGTCGACGGCAAGGAACACGCCGGCCGTCATTGCCGAAAGTCGAGTGGCCAGCGGCCGGGACCCGAGCCGGCGCTGCTCGAGCACGGCCAGCAGCGCTAGCACCGGCAGCGCGAGCGCGCACCGGAAGAACGCCGCCGTGATCGGACCCGTGTGCGCCAGCGTGACCAGGATGCCGGAGGAGGAGATGCTCGCCGCACCGAGTATCGCCGTCAGCATCGGCCTGCCGGTCGCCAACCGCCCGGCCATGGGACGACCCGCAAGGGCGCGGCCGGCTGCGGCCGCGCCCCCGCCTGCGGCCGCAGCCGAACGCTCGCCGGCAGCCGTACGTCCCCCCTCCGAAGGCGGACCGTCGTTGGCAGTCACGACCGTCCTGCCGTACGGTGCTGACATGGGTATTAACCTACGGGGCTCCGCTGACAGGAGTCAAAGTCACTTTGATACTGACCAGCTGGAAGCGATGGCCGGCTGCGTCGACCTGATCAATACCGGCCGCGCTAGCTCGGGCGAGCAGTTGTGCCAGGTAGCCGACCTGCAGGAGATAGCCGATCGCTACGCGTTCGCCGGCGTCCGGGGCACGACCTCCGACCTCTCCAGGGCTCGGGAGTACCGGACCCGCCTCGACTCGATCGTGACCGCATGCGAGGCGGGCGACGAGGAGTCGGCAATCGAGCAGATCAACAGCCTGCTGTCGCAGACGGGGGCGAGCCCGCAGATCGCCGCACATGACGGCCGTGGCCCGCACTTCCACGTATCCAGCCTCACGTCTCCGCTGTCTGATCGGATTGCCGCGCACTTTGCGATGGGCCTGGCCTGGCTGGTCGTCGCCGACGAGGCCCGCCGGATCCGCAGTTGTGAGTCGCCGACCTGCCGAGCCGCTTTCGTGGATCTGTCCAGAAACCGGTCGCGCCGGTACTGCGACAGCCGCACCTGCGGCAACCGCCTGCATGTCGCCGCCTACCGCGCCCGTAAGCAGGGCACTGCCGCGGCTGCGCCCGGCTAGAGCTCGGCGGGCGCGGTGATCAGCCGGCAGCCTCGCGATCTCTTGCGTGAGGTGAGGCCCCGCCGCCTGCAGCCTGGCCGGCCACGCGGCGCATCCTGACCATCAGCGCGGCCGACGGCATGACCTTGCCCGATGTGTAAGTCGACAGACGGGATCGCGAAGTGCCTATCCGGTCAGCAAACTCTTGCTGAGACAGGCCGGAGGCCCCGACAAGTTGCTTGACCTCGGAAGCCACCTCGTTCCGCTCCGAAGCCATGGCCATCTCACGAGCCCGGTCGATCACTCCCGCAAGCAGCTCAGCCGTTCCGTAGGGTCGGGTGAGTTGGATGGCCTCGAGCACTTGCTGGGCTAGCGGGCCCCATGGATCGGCGCGGATGACACGTGCCAGCCGGCGCCAGTCAGGAAGAGTGCCCCGGTCGACGGCAGCCAAGATTCCCTCAAACGGCCAGCTGTCCACAGGCTCGTCGGGAGACGCGGCGAGGTTGCGGAACTTCAGCCTCGTGTTCATTGCACCATCTCCACGGCCAGACGTCGGCATATGCCGACCACGTTCTTCCAGTCCGTCCACCGCGGGTCGAGGTCCTTGTACTGGCGGAGTTGCCGCACCGTCCTAGCATCCCTAGGCCTCGGGTCAGCGAGTTGCCGGGCAAGCTGGGTGGCAACGCCTTCGGAGTCCGGACCTCGTTGGTCACCGTAGTAGCCGTCGATACGCCTGAGCACGTCTGCGGCATGGGAGACCCCGTATCGGTCGGCGAGGGCAGCAACATCGAGGTAGTCCCGCACCTGGTTGCGGCGGACTATCAGGTATCCCTTCACTCGGAGAATCTCGTCCGCAGTGGGAACACGGAGAACATGACCTGAGGGCAGAGTGACTTCTGTGACTTCCAAGGGCCTTTCCCGGATGAGCTGTCGCACACCCGTCTCGATGTCGCCCAGCTCCCCAAGGATGATCTTCCCCGGCGTGATCCGGTTGGTGACCCAGCCGTCAGTGGCTTCGACAGCGTCGAGCACCGCATCGAAGCGCGAGCTCAGGTCCTGGACTACATGATCGTGATCAGAAGAGGTCCGATGGCTGGCCCACAGCGCTGCAGCAGTGCCGCCCACAAGGACGGCGTCCGGTACGGCCTCCTGGAGCCTCGCTGCCGACTCGAGAACTTTCAGCAACTCACGTCGTGCGATTCCGGGCGGCGCGTCGAGGCCGCCTTCGCGATTGTCTGGCATGTTCGTTCGCCGACCTGTGCTCATAGGACGATCGTATCAGATATGATACGCGTGTCGTCGAAACTGGCTCGCGACTGCGAGCAATGCGCGCCGAGAGGATGAGGGTGGCCGACATTTGGCCGGGCCCGCCGTTGCTAGCGGCATCGGCCCGTCGCTGGGCGTGGGCGCTGCTGGTCTCTTGTGTCGTCCTCGTCGCGGTGCTCGGTCTGCTGTTTGCGCACCGGACCACGCCGGACTCGCTTGATCACGCTGTAGACTCGCCGGTCATCAGCTCGCTCGGCGGCCATCAGGGCTTGGCCTTGTGGCTTGCCGCTGCGGGTTCGTCGATCCCGGCGACCGTGCTCTGCGCAGCTATCGTCGTTGCCTGCTTGCTCGCCCGACGCCCCAACGGCGCCGTACTTGCGGCAGCGGGCTTGCTGACAGCCGTCGGCCTCAACGACGGCCTGCTCAAGCACCTGGTCCATCGCACCTACCTGGGCGTGCTGAGCTATCCGAGCGGGCACACGGCGGCCATATTCGCCCTGGCCACAGCAGTCGCGGTGCTCTTCCTCGGTTCGCTCCGGCCGGCCACGGCTGGGCCGCTCCGCCTGATGATCCCGGCACTAGCCTGCCTGCTCGGAATCGCAGTCGCTGTCGGCGTCATCGCCCTGCAGTGGCACTACTTCACCGACACTGTGGCTGGCGCGGCGCTTGGCATCGCAATGATCTGCGGGCTCGCGCTCATCCTGGACCTGCCAGCCGTCAGGCTGGGGCTTACCCGGGCACGCCTCAGGCGCTGATACCAGCGCATTACAAGCTTGCGCTCGCAGCTCCTGAGAGACCGCGAGCGGGCTGACATGCCTGGCGGGGGCACCGGTGTCCCGGTCCCCCCGCCAGCTAGCGGATCAGTACCTGGACAGTACGGAGATGAACCGCGACCCTGGGGATCCGAGGCCGGTAAGGCTGTCGAATCCCGATGTGGCGGTCAGGGTCACGGGCCGAGTCGCGCAATTGCCCGTTCCGTCGCAGTAGGTCTCAGGCCCTGCATAGTTGAGCACCCTCAGGCTCACGATGTAGCCATCGGAGGCATCCACGGTGTTGCCGTAGTCGACCCGGATCACCGCAGCCGCATTCGGGTTGGTCGGCGCCTGGACGTCGAAGAACGCGGACGGTGACTTGAGGTAGGCCTTGTAGAGCGCCGGGTTGAGGAAGCCGATCGGAAGGCCAGCTGCCTGGTCGGCATCGGCGATGACCCCAGCGAGCAGCGGCGAGGCAAGGCTCGTGCCGCCCTCCTTGAACTGGTCATAGTAGGTGCCGTCCGGGAACGTCTGGGTCAATCCGATCAGCATTCCGGTCTGAGCGTCGGCGTCCATGGAGATGTCCGGGATAACGCGCAACGGTACCGGACCGAAAATTGCCTGGTTACGGAAAGCCAGAGCCGAGGGCACGACTGGTGCCTGGTAGTAGGGCTGGGAGTAGTAGTAGCTCGTTCCGCCACCACCGCCTGCCTGGAAGGCAAGCTTGCCGGTCGGCGTCGTCGCGGACCCGCAAGTCGGCGGCGCTGCCGGAGGCGCGCAGAGCGTCTGCTTGGCTGTCGACCAGCCGTACTCGGCCAGTCGCGACTTCGAGGCGCCTACCTCCAGCGAGGTCCCTCCGACCGCCGTCACGAACGGGCTGGTCGCCGGGTAGTCCGGAACCGCCAGTCCGAAGTCGGCGAAGTTGTCGCCGGCGTCCCCGCTCGAGAACAGGATGCTGACACCGGTCGAGGCCGCGAGCATGAAGGTGTTGTCAAACGCGGTATGCCCTGAGGCGTCCTCGAACAGGTCACCCATGGTGTCACCCCACGAGTTGCTCACCACAGAGGCACCGTTCGTGATGGCAGTGTTCTCGGCCGCGAGCAAGCTCGAGTCGAAGCAGTCCTGCGCCCCGACGAACTGGATGTTGGCGCCCGGCGCCATTGAGTGCGAGGACTCGACGTCAAGTGCCTGCTCGGCGTACCAGCCGCTGCCGTCGCACTCGTCCTCATTACCGACCGTCGCTGGCGGGATGTCGGTGAACTGGCTCGAGCTCAGGGGGTGGCTTGGGTCGTTCAGCCTGAAGTACAGCTGCGCGTCCGACAGCAGGGTCGGCGAGTCGTAGGCGTCGACGATCGCGAGCGTGACGCCGCTGCCGTCGTTGCCGTTGTCGACCGAATGATTCAGGCCATAGCCGCCCCGCAGCTGCGCTGGCTGGTAGCCGCAGATGTCGTACGGCAGGGGGCCGGTGTACGGCGCGTAGAGCGAGGTCGAGTCGGCCGTGTCGGTCTTCTGGCCCCAGTACTTGGAGCACGGCTGCGGGTTGCGGAAGCCGGCCGGCGGTGGCGGCTCCTGATTTGGCTTGGCCGCCTTGTTGGCTCTGGTCACAGCCAATCCGGGCGTCGCCACGGACTGGTTGATGCCCACTGTGCCGGTAATGACGTTACCCATTGATGCGGGGATGCTCAGCGCGCCCTTGGCGAGCCGCACCTTGTGGCCGGCCACCATGTAGTACCCGAGCGATACGCCGAATGTCTTCTCGACCCGCTGGGCAGTTCCGCTCGCCGCTACGAACAGGCGGTCCTTCGGAACCGACGTGACGCTGAAGTCGTTGGCGCGCAGCCACTTCTCGGCTCCGGCGAGCGCGGACTTCGTGGGACCGTACTTGCCTACCCATGCCGCGTCGCTGAGGTAATGGTGGAACTGCCGCGACCCTGGGCTGGACACTGCGCGGACGAATTTCCGTGCGCCTGAGGCGTTCCGGAGCTTGAGCACCAGGTCGAAGCTCACTTTGCTTCTGGCCGCGACAGCACCTGCCGGATGTGCGCGCTCCTTGGACGGGACTGCGGACCCGCGCAACATGATGCGGTGCGGCTGGGATGTGGTGGATGCGCTCGCGACAGCGGCACCCGCCACCGCGAACGACGCCGCCAGCCCAACCGACGCAGTTAGAGCCAACAATCGGGCATGCTTCATTACGTGCCTCTCTTTGGTACGTCCCTGCTCCGGGTCTCCCGCCAGGTCAGCGGGCCTGCCTGAAGACGCTAGTGATGGCCGACCGCCAACGCAACGATTAACCCACGATTCGGATATGCGTAATCGTGCTGAATATAGGACTATTCATAGTGTAATGCTTGGCCATTCTCGTGGGAATGTCGTTGCCCAGCGGTCCGGGAGGTTCCAACGCGGCTAGTGTTGCTGCGCTCGCGTCTGCATACGCGATGCATGCCGCAGCCCCGGCAGAACTCGTTCACCGCTCAGCGCAGGTGCACCCTCGTTATCGGCGGTGGCCCAGCCCGGGCAGGTGGCGTCGGACCACCCTGGGGAGGTCATCGGCGGCCGGCGCTTAGCTAGTGACCAGTACCCGGTGACGCCACCGGCAGGCCGGCGTCGGTCGCGGCCTTCAGCAGACAATGGTCGTAGCTGACGACAGCATCGAGTTCAGGGCCGAGAATACGGGCGGTGGCCAGGTGGATGGCACCGAGTGAACGCAGCCCGCGATCGGGCTCGTTCATTGCGCCTTCGACGATGTCGTCATCGATCGCGATGCTCGAGAAGGCAAGCAGCAGGTCCCGTGCATCCGGCAACAGCGGGGGCCTAGCGCGTATAACGGCCCTGCTCAGCTCGATCCGGAGAAGAGCTGAGCTAACCCACTCTGCATCGGGCTCGCCCATCAACACGACAACTAGCAGCTGACGGCGAATCGCCCGCGGGCTGGACCTGGAACACACAGCGATTGGGATTCTCGGCTGTAGCCGCCGAGAATCCCAATCGTTAATCGTGCCGGGCGATCGAAAGCCGGGCTAGCTCACTTCTCCGACTGGACGGCCTCAACCGGGCCATGAGCGGTGACCACTCCGATGGGGCAGGAGATGCCCGTACCGTGGTCTGGGCAGTACCCGTACGGGTTCTTAGCGTCCGACAGATACTGCTGGTGGTAGTCCTCGGCGAAGTAGAACTCCCCGGCGGGAACGATCTCCGTGGTGATCTCCCCGTAGCCGGCCTCAGAGAGCCGCTTCTGATAGCCGGCCCGCGACTGCTCGGCCGCTGTCTGCTGCTGCGGCGACTTGTAGAAGATCGCCGACCGGTACTGGCTGCCGATGTCGTTGCCCTGGCGCATCCCCTGGGTCGGGTCGTGCGACTCCCAGAAGACGCGCAGCAGCTCCCCGTAGCTCACCTTCGATGGGTCGAAGACCACGCGCACAGACTCCGCGTGCCCGGTACGCCCGCTGCATACTTCCTCGTATGTCGGGTTTGGGGTGAAACCACCCTCGTAGCCGACAGCGGTAGACACGACGCCAGGCGTCTGCCAGAAGCTCTTCTCAGCGCCCCAGAAGCAGCCAAGCGCGAACTCGGCCACCTCGGTACCCGCCGGGTAGGGCGGGAGTAGCGACGTGCCGAGCACCTCGTGCCGGTCCGGTACGCGCATGGCGGCTGGCCGGCCGGGCAGGGCGTTCTCCGCCGTTACCATCTGACTCTTGCGGGATCCGAAAATGCTCACAGATCCTCCCTTCGGGGAGACACAACCAACACTGCAGGGCCCCTGTTCCCGGCCCGGCTGGCCCGCCCGGCCCCTGTGGCCGCTGCCTGCTGCCTACCCGGTCCTCTCGACGACGAACTCACACAGCGCCTCGAAGGCAGCCCTGGCGGGTACGTCCGGCAGACCGAGAATCAGCTCCCTGGCCCGCTGCGCCCACTGCCGCGTGTCGGCGCGGGCCATCTCCATGGCCGGGTGCTGGCGCAGCAGGCTCAGCGCCTCCGCATGCAAAGCGCGATCGGCGAGGTCCGGCATGCTGAGCAGCTCAACGAGGCGGGCGTCAGCCGGCCGGGCCGAGCGCAGCGTGTGCAGCATCGGCAGGGTGCGCACGCCTTCCCTCAGGTCAGTGCCGGGCGTCTTGCCAGACTGCGCTGATTCGCTCGCGACATCCAGGATGTCGTCAGACAGCTGGAAGGCCACGCCGATGGCAGCGCACGCTGGCGTGATCCGGGAGATGACGCTGGCCGGTGCGCCGGAGTACATCGCGCCGAACTGGCCGGCCGTGGCGATCAGCGACGCCGTTTTCTCGGTGACCACGCCCAGGTAGTGCTCGAGCGGATCGTCGCCAGGCTGGCAGCCGACGGTCTCGGCGATCTGGCCGGTAACCAGCCGGGTGAAGGTCTCGGCCTGGATGCGGATGGCCTCCGGGCCCAGGTCGGCGAGGATGGCGGACGCGCGCGCGAACAGGAAGTCGCCGGTCAGGATAGCGATCGTGTTGCCCCAGCGGGAGTTCGCGCTGGGGCTCCCGCGCCGGACCGCGGCCTCATCCATGACGTCGTCGTGATAGAGCGTCGCCAGATGGGTGAGCTCGACCGCGACGGCAGCGGGCACAATGCGCGGGTCCGCGGGATTGCCGAACTGAGCCGCTAGCAGGACAAGGGTCGGCCGGAATCGCTTGCCGCCAGCTTCCGTCAGATGCGCGGCAGCACTGGCCAGTACGGCGTGGTTCGCCTGCGCGGCGGTGCGCAGGCCTTCCTCGACGAGCGCCAGCCCGTCCACAACATCGGACGCGAGCGCGGCGTCGGTAACTTCCATCGGAACAGCGGCAATCACATGGGTCCCCTCCTGGCCCGCCGGGACCCTGGCCGGCCAGTCATAGCTGAGGTTATCCTGAAGCCTTCCCAAGATACGCGGATAGCAGGGCAGCGTCCGGCCGGGAGCAGCGCTAACGGACGAACAGCTGGCTGGCGGCGTGATTCGCCAGGCTCAGCAGCGGCTGGGGAATGATGCCGAGCACCAGGGTCGCGGCGGCGCCGACAGCGACGGCAAGGCCGGTGTAGGCGCTCGGCCGGACGACAACCGGTCCCTCGGCCGCGGGCTCGCTGAAGAACATCAGCACGATCACGCGCACGTACGGGAAGGCGAGGATCGCGCTGCTGATCACGCCGATGATGACCAGCGGAAGCGCGCCACCCTGGATCGCCGCCCGGAACACGGCGAACTTGCCGGTGAAGCCGCTCGTCAGCGGGATGCCGGCGAAAGCGATGAGGAAGAGCGCGAAGACGCCGGCCACCAGCGGCGATCGCTTCCCGAGGCCAGCCCAGCTGGACATGTGGGCGGCCTCGCCCGCACGGTCCCGTACCAGGGTCACGATCGCGAAGGCACCGATGGTGGCAAACCCGTACGCCGCCAGGTAGAACAGGCTGCCGGAGAGGCCAGCGGTGTTAGCCGCGATGACACCGGTCAGGATGTACCCGGCCTGGGCGATCGAGGAGTAGGCGAGCAGCCGCTTCACGTCCGTCTGCGTGATCGCGATCACCGATCCGACCAGCATGGTGAGAATCGCGACGCCCCACATCGCCGGGCGCCAGTCCCAGGTCAGCTGCCCGAACGAGACGTAGAAGACCCGCAGCAGGGCGCCGAAGGCTGACACCAGCGTGCAGGACGCCATCAGGGCCGTCACCGGCGTCGGGGCGCCCTGGTACACATCCGGCTTCCAGGCCTGGAACGGCACCGCGCCGATCTTGAACAGCAGCCCCACGCCAAGCAGTGCAATCCCCGCGTACAGCAGCGTGGCCGACTGAAGCGCGCTGTGCGCCGCATCGGCGATCGCGGCCAGCTGGACCGAGCCGGCGTACCCGTACAGCATGGCGACGCCGAACAGGAAGATCGCCGACGAGAACGCGCCCAGCAGGAAATACTTCATCGCCGCCTCCTGCGAGAGCAGCCTGCGGCGCCGGGCCAGCCCGCACAGCAGGTACAGCGGCAGCGACAGCACCTCGAGCGCGATAAACATGGTCAGCAAGTCGTTGGCGGCCGGGAACAGCAGCATGCCGCCGATGGCAAACAGGGTCAGCGGGTAGACCTCGGTGTGCGCCAGCCCGGCTAGCAGGCCCTCTCGCTCCTCAGCGCTGCCGGGGATAGCGGCGGCCTGCGGAGTGAACGAGCTGACCTCGTGCGACGACTCGGCAATCAGCAGGACGCTGACGAAGGCCAGGACCAGAATGGTGGCCTGGATGAACAGCGTCGGCCGGTCCACGCCGACCGTCCCGACCGCTGCCACAGCGCCGACCTTGCCGCCAGCGAAGACTGAGCTGCGCGCGGCCAGGACCACGGTGAGCGCGAACGCCCCGGCCAGGCTGCCGAGCGTGAGGGCGACGTGCATCGGGCGCCGCAGGTCCCGCGGGGCGAATGCTTCGATCAGCACGCCAGCCAGGGCCGCCGCGAAGACAAGCAGCATCGGGGAGAGCAGGCTCCACTCAAAGTGCGGGGCAGCGATTGTCGGTGCGGCAGCCGCGACGATCCCGGTCACGCCGAGCTCCCTTGCTTATGTAGTGCCCGGCGTGCCGGGTGATGGTGGTGAGGCACCAGGCTGGTGATGCTGTGCGCGGCTGACGGAGCGCCGATGATCGGCGGTCCCGTCTTGATGATCTTCAGTATGTATGTCGTCGCAGGATGCGGCGGCACGGGGTCGGTGCTGTGCACGCCCGCCAGCGTGCTGTGCACCGCCGGGTTGATGATGTCCAGCGCCGGCTTGGGGTAGACGCCGAGGACGACTATCAGCGCGATCAGCGGCCCGACGGCCCACAGCTCGCGCGGCCTCAGATCGGGCATGTTCGCCACCTCGGGGCGGACCGGCCCGGTCATCGTCCGCTGGTACATCCACAGGATGTAGATGGCTGCCAGGATGATGCCGACTGTCGCCAGGGCCGCTGCCACCTCGTACCTGGTGAAGGTGCCGACCAGGACGAGGAACTCGCTGACGAACGTCGAGAGCCCTGGCAGCGACAGGCCGGCGAGTCCTGCTATCAGGAACAGCCCGGCCAGCACTGGCGCGACCGACTGCACACCGCCGTAGTCAGAGATCAGATGCGACTTGCGCCGGGCCACCAGGAAGCCGGCCAGGATGAACAGCGCGCCGGTGGCGAAGCCGTGGTTGACCATGTACAGGGTCGCGCCGCTCTGGCCCTGGCTGGTCATGGCGAAGATACCGAGGGTGATCAGGCCCATGTGCGACACCGACGTGTACGCGATCAGCCGCTTCATGTCCCGCTGGCCGATCGCGACGATGGCGCCGTACAGGATCCCCACCACCGCCAGTACCAGGATCAGCGGGGTGAAGTAATGCGAGGCGGCCGGGAACAGGTCCAGGCAGTACCGGATCATGCCGAAGGTGCCGACCTTGTCCAGCACGCCGACCAGGATCACCGCGGCGCCGGGCTGGGCTGAGGTGGCCGCGTCTGGCAGCCAGGTGTGGAACGGCCAGACCGGGGCCTTGATGGCGAAGGCGATGAAGAATCCGAGGAACAGCCACTTCTGCGTCGTCGGGCTCAGCGCCAGGTGGCTGAGCTGAGTAAACAGGAACGTGCCCTGGTGCCCGCCGTGCGTCGACTCGACGTACAGCGCGATCACCGCGACGAGCATCAGCAGGCCGCCGAGCAGGCTGTACAGCAGGAACTTGACCGCGGCGTACTGGCGCTGCCCGACTCCGTAGCTGCCGATCATGAAGTACATCGGGACCAGCATGGCCTCGAAGAAGACGTAGAACAGGAAGACGTCAGTGGCTGCGAAGACCCCGATCATCATGGTCTCGAGCACCAGCATCATCACGAAGTACGACTTCGCGCTGCGCTGGCGTCCCGCCGGGCGGTCGGCCACGGCCGGGAGGTCCCCCGTGCCGCTGGCAGCTGCGCCAGCGCCGGCCTTGGCAGCCGCGGCGGCGGTGACCTCTTCGACGTCATTCCAGGAGGCCAGGATGACGACGGGCATCAGGATCGTCGTCATCAGGATGAGGACCAGGGCGATGCCATCCACGCCGACGGCGTAGTGCACGCCGAACTGCGGGATCCACTGGTAGACCTCCTGGAACTGGAAGCGCGGGCCGCCCGGCCTGAACTTCACCGCGATCACGATCGTGACCGCGAGCGTGATCAGCGTGACGAGCAGGGTGATGCGCTTGACGAGCAGGTCGCGCGCACGCCGGTCGGCAGAGCTGCCCGGCGCCGACCTGCCCGGGGTCAGTCCGACCACGACGGCACCGACCAGCGGGATCGCACCCGCTACCGTCAGCCAGGGGAATGTGCTCATCAGTTCCGCAGCCTCACCAGTTCTAGAGCCGCACCAGCAGGAGCGCGCCGACCAGCAGCACGGCCCCGACCAGCATGGACAGCGCATACGAGCGGACGAAGCCGGTCTGCAGCCTGCGCATCCGTCCCGACGTCCCGCCGAAGGTAGCGGCGACGGTATTGACCAGGCCGTCGACCCCGCGGTTGTCGAAGAACACCGACAGCCGCGTCAGCCACTGGCCGGGCCGCATCAGCAGGCCCTCGTTGATGGCGTCGCCGTAGAGGTCCTTGCGCGCTGCGACTGTCACCGGGTTGCCCGCCGGCGCAACCACCGGCACCTCGCGCCGTCGGTACAGCGCCCACGCGATGACGATCCCGATGGCAACCAGGACCAGCGCCGCGATCCCGGATGTGGTCCAGATGCCGTGCGATGTCGGCGGAACGCCGGTCACCGGGCCGAGGAAGTTCAGCAGCCGGTTGCCCAGGATGAGGAATCCGCCGGCCGCCACCGATCCGATGGCGAGCACGATCATCGGCGAGGTCATCACTGGCGGCGCTTCGTGCGGATGCACCTTCTCGTCCCAGCGGCGCTCCCCGCCGAAGGTCATGAACATGACCCGGCTCATGTAGAACGCGGTGATGCCAGCCCCGAGCAGCGCCGCCGTCCCCAGCAGCGCGCCCGACGTGCCGCCCTTGGCGAAGGCGGCGTCGATGATCGGGTCCTTGGTGTAGAAGCCGGAGAACGGCGGCACGCCGATGATCGCGAGGTAGCCGAGCCCGAACGTGACCCAGGTGATCGGCATCACCTTGTAGAGGCCGCCGAAGCGGCGCATGTCGACCTCGTCGTCCATCTCGTGCTTGACCGAGCCAGCCCCGAGGAACATCCCGGCTTTGAAGAAGCCGTGCGCGAGCAGATGGGCGATGGCGAAGACATAGCCCGCCGGGCCGAGGCCCGCGGCCAGCATCATGTAGCCGATCTGGCTCATCGTCGATCCGGCCAGGGCCTTCTTGATGTCGTCCTTCGCGCAGCCGATGATCGCGCCCAAGAGCAGCGTGACGGCGCCGACGATCGCGACGGCTAGCCTGGCGTCCGCCGACAGGTTGAAGATCGGGGCGGACCTGACGATCAGGTAGACGCCGGCCGTCACCATGGTCGCGGCGTGGATCAGCGCCGACACCGGCGTCGGGCCCTCCATCGCGTCCAGCAGCCAGGACTGCAGCGGCACCTGGGCCGACTTGCCGCAGGCCCCGAGGAGCAGCAGGAGCCCGATGGCCAGCACGACCCCGCGGCTGGCCGTGTGCACCGCGCCGAACACTCCGGTGAAGCTGGTCGTGCCGAACTCCGCGAACATCAGCATGATCGCCAGGGACAGCCCGACGTCACCAACACGGTTGGCGACGAACGCCTTCTTTGCCGCGACGGCCGCGGAGTTCTTGAACTGCCAGAACCCGATCAGCAGGTAGGAAGCCAGGCCCACGCCCTCCCAGCCGGCGTACAGGACCAGGTAGTTGCTGCCCAGCACCAGCAGCAGCATGGCCGCCAGGAACAGGTTCATGTAGCCGAAGAACCTGCGGCGCTCCGGGTCGTTGGCCATGTAGCCAACCGCGAAGATGAAGATCAGCGAGCCGACGCCGGTAATCAGCAGGACAAAGCAGATCGAGAGCTGATCGAGCCGCAAGCCCAGCGGGATCTGGAACCGGCCCACGTTGATGAACTGGTAAAGCGTCAGCTCGCGGACCCGCTGCGCGGCCGGATAGCCGAGCATCTGAACGTACGCCGCGACACCGTAGGCGAAGGCGAGCACGGGCATGGCCACGCCGACCAGGTGACCCCAGCGATTGGTCCGCTTGCCGCCAAGCAGCAGGATTGCGGCGCCCGCCAGCGGGAACGCGAGCAGCAGCCCAGCGGCGTCCTGGATACCCGTGGCGTGCAGCGCCGAGAGCGCCGCAGCATGCGACACGAGCGCAGCGTGGCCTGAGCCGGTCATGGCTCCCTTTCCTCAGTACTTCATCAGGCTCGCGTCATCCACCGACGCGGACCTGCGGGCTCGGAAGATCGTAGTCAGGATGGCCAGTCCGACGACCACTTCAGCAGCGGCCACCACCATCACGAAGAATGCGATTATCTGGCCGTCCAGGGTCCCGTGCATCCGGGCGAAGGTCACGAACGCCAGGTTGGCGGCGTTGAGCATCAGCTCGACGCACATGAAGACGACGATCGCGTTGCGCCGCACCAGCACGCCGACGGCGCCGATCACGAACAAGATCACCGAGAGCGCGATGAAGTGCGCCGGGGACACCATTACCGGTCACCTGCCTCGTGGCTCTCGGCGGGCGCAGGCGCAACCGCGCCGGCCGGGCCGGATTCTGGCGCGCCGCCGGGCAGCTCAGGCGGGGCCTCGGCCTCGCGGAAGGTGAGTACCGCGCTGACCGACAGCTCGGACTGGCTGCCGTCGGGAAGCAGCGCGGGCATGTCCGCCCCATTGTGCTGGGCATACGTCCCCGGACCGGGCAGCGGCGCTGGGCGCCCGCTGGCGATCCGCTCGGCGGCGAGCTCGCGCTGGGTTGGCTTCGGGCTGATGCGCTCGCGGTGCGCCAGCACCATCGCGCCGACCGCCGCGATGATCAGCAGGGCGCTGGTGATCTCGAACGGGTACAGGTACTTGGTGAAGATCAGGTTCGCCAGCCCGGTCACGTTCGAGTTGCCGAACTTGGCGCTGGCCGGCGCTGCCGGGCCGATTGCGGCGTGCCCGATCACGAGGCTGAGCAGCACCAGCATGGCGATGCCGGACAGCGCCGCCCACATTCGCTGGCCCCTGATCGTCTCGATGATCGAGTCCGCGGCACTGATCCCGACGATCATGAGGACGAACAGGAACAGCATGAGAACGGCGCCGGTGTAGACGATGATCTGCACGAATGCCAGGAACGGCGCGCCCTCCATCGCGTAGAAGACGGCCAGCGAGAGCATCACGACGGCCAGCAGGATCGCGCAGTGCACGGCCTTGCGGGCGAGCACCATGCCAAGGGCCGCTGCGACCGATGCGATAGCCAGGATCCAGTACGCCACCAGCCTGGTTGTCTCGGCCGCTGGCCCGGCCAGCTCAATGGTGTGGCTCACTGCGTCGTCTCTCCCTGCGTGCGCGCGAGCATGGCACCGAGCTGGTAATAGTCCTCTTCGTCGTCGCCGAGGCGCATCGGGTGCGGCGGCGCCTCCATGCCGGGCTGCAGCGGCGCGACGAGCTGCTCCTTGGTCCAGATCAGGCTTTCCCTGCTGTCGTCGGCCAGCTCGTACTCGTTGGTCATGGTCAGCGCCCGCGTCGGGCAGGCCTCGATGCACAGCCCGCACAGGATGCAGCGCAGGTAGTTGATCTGGTAGACGCGGCCGTACCGCTCACCTGGCGAGTACCGCTCCTCCGGCGTGTTGTCGGCGCCTTCCACGTAGATCGCGTCTGCCGGGCATGCCCACGCGCAAAGCTCGCAGCCGATGCACTTCTCCAGCCCGTCCGGCCACCTGTTGAGCTGGTGGCGACCGTGGAACCTGGGGGCCGTCGGCCGCTTCTCCTCGGGGTACTGGACGGTGTCGACCTTCTTGAACATCTGCCGGAAGGTGACCCCGAACCCCTTGACGCTGTTGAAGAACTCAGGCACCAGTGACCTCCTTCGTGCCGCCGTCAGGTCCGGTGGCACCGTCATCTCCGGTCACCCCGGCCAGCACGGGCGTGCCTGAGCCCGCCAGCCCGATGCCGTGGTAATGCGGGAGATCCAAGGGCGGGGTCGGGAACGGGGCAGCCGGGGCCGGCCGTTCTCCCTCAGCCGCGCGGTCTTCCTCGGCCAGTGCGGCCAGCCGCTCAGCCCGCTGCCCGCTCGATTCCCATCGCCACAGCAGCAACAGCAGGACGACGATGATGAGGCCGGCGACGATGTAGACCGCTGGGCCGCCGCCCTGGCGCCGGTAAACCCTGGCAGTCGCGACCACCAGCGTCCAGGCCAGCGCGGACGGGATCAGGACCTTCCAGCCGAGCCGCATCAGCTGGTCGTACCGGATACGGGGCAGCGACGCACGCAGCCAGAAGAAGACGAAGACGAAGATGACGACCTTGGACACGAACCACAGCACCGGCCACCAGCCGCTGTCGGCGCCCGACCAGACGCTCAGCGGCCACGGAGCCCGCCAGCCGCCGAGGAACAGCGTGGTCGCCAGGGCCGACACCGTGATCACGTTGACGTACTCGGCCAGCTGGATCATGGCGAACTTCAGCGAGGAGTACTCGGTGTGGTAGCCGCCGACGAGCTCACCCTCGCCCTCGGGCAGGTCGAATGGCAGCCGGTTTGTCTCGCCGACCATGGTGATCAGGTAGATCACGAAGGAGGGCAGCAGCAGGATCGCGTACCACGACGGCCAGTGCCAGATGTAGCCGAAGAAGTGGAACTCCGGCCCGTGGATCTGCGAAGCAACGATCTGCGAGGTGGATATCGAGCCCGCGTAGAGGAAGACCGGCACGAATGCCAGGCTCATTGCGATCTCGTAGCTGATCACCTGGGCTGACGACCGCAGGCCGCCGAGCAGTGAGTACGGCGACTGGGCCGACCAGCCGGCCAGCACGATGCCGTAAACGCCCAGCGAGCTCATCGCGATCACGAGCAGCACGGCGACGGGCAGGTCCGACAGCTGCAGCGGGGTCCTGTGCCCGGCGATCGAGACGATCGGGCCCCACGGGATAACCGCGAAGCTGACGAACGCCGGGATCACTGAGATCGCCGGGGCAACGACGAACAGCAGCTTGTCCACGCCGCGGGGAACGATGTCCTCCATCAGCGCCAGCTTGATGCCGTCCATCAGTGACTGCAGCAGCCCGAACTTTCCAGCCCGGTTCGGGCCGGGACGCTGCTGCATCCGGCCGATGACGCGCCGCTCCGCCCAGATCGCGAACAGCGTGCCCAGCAGCAGGAAGAGAAAGACGATGAGTACCTTGATGATGACGATCCACCAGGTGTCATGCCCGAAGCTGGCCAGCGTCGGCACATTGCTCACGGGGGACACCGCCGTGGACCCCCGGACGAGTCCAGCTGCGACGCCAGTCATTCCGCGCTCCTCAGCACGACCTGGGTGCCATGGCCGGCGCCGAGCTCGCGCCTGACAGCGCTGCCTGCCGAGTTTGTCGGCAGCCAGACGACCTGGTCCGGCATGTCAGTGATCTCCACGGGGACAGTAATAGCGCCGCGGCTCGTTGCCACGGTGACCAGCTCGGCGTCGGTCGTGCCAACCTGGGCCGCGGTCGCCTTAGACATCCGGGCGACGGCAGCACGCGCAGTGCCCGCCAGATTCGGCTCGCCATCCTGCATCCGGCCGACGTCGAGCAGATTATGCCAGGTGGCCAGGAACGCCTTTACCGCACCCGGCTGATCAGGCGTGGCCTGGGCAGCCGTCCTGCTGCGCAGAGCCTGCCCGCCAGCGGGCCGCTGGTCCGGCGCGGCCGACTGGGTCAGGATGGTCAGCTCACGGCGGACCGACTCCACATCGGGCAGGCCGAGGTGGACATCCATCTCGTCGGCGAGCGCGGCCAGCACCTGCAGGTCAGTGCGCATGGCCGGCACTGCCAGCGCCGCGGCGAACGAGCCGGGGCGGCCTTCCCAGTTCACGAACGTGCCCTGCTTCTCCGCAACAGCCGCGACCGGGAAGACCACGTCGGCCCGGTCGGTCACCTCGCTGACGCGCAGCTCCAGGCTGACGACGAACTGGGCGGCCTCGATGGCAGCCAGGGCCGCCGCCGGGTCAGGCAGGTCATGCGGGTCGACAGCGCCGATCAGCAGCGCTGCGAGGTCGCCGGCAGCGGCCGCGGCCAGGATCTCGCCAGTGCCGAGCCCGGGAGCGTCCGGCAGCGAGCGGGCGCCCCAGAGCCTGCCGACCTCCGCTGCCACACCGGCAGCCCCGATCCGGCGCCCGCCTGGCAGCAGGTTCGGCAGCGCCCCGGCCTCGATCGCTCCTCGCTCGCCCGCCCGGCGCGGGATCCAGGCGAGCCTGGCGCCGGTCTGGTGGGCCAGGCGGACTGCTGCGGTCAGTGCCCCTGGCACCTCGGCCAGCCGCTCTCCGACTATGATCACGGCGCCGCGCTGACGCAGGGCAGCTGTGATCGCCTGCGGAGTGCTTTTATCGGAGGGCGGGGCCCCCTCAGGCCCCCCGACCCCGGCGAGCTCGGTCAGTGCCTCGGCCTCGGCGCCAGGCACCGTCGGAAGCAGTGTTCCTGACAGCTTGTCCAGCCCGCGGCTGGCCAGCGCCGCCACCGAGTAAACCGGCGTGCCGTTCGTCCGCACGGCCTTGCGCAGGCGGAGGAACACGATCGGGCACTCGTCCTCGGGCTCGAACCCGGCTAGCAGCACCGCCGGAGCGTGCTGAAGTTCCTCATAGGTCACGCTGATCCGGCCCGCCACGTGGTCGGCCAGGAACCTCAGCTCCTCGGCCGAGTGCGGCCGCGCCCGCATGTCGACGTCGTTCGTGCCGAGCGCGACCCGGGCGAACTTGGCATAGCCGTAAGCATCCTCCAGCGTGCAGCCGGCCGCCCGGCAGTACGCCCGCCCGGCCGCGTGCCGCCAGCAGTCCGCGCGCGGCGACGTCGAGCGCCTCCGACCAGGAGGCTGGCTGCAGGACTCCGTCCGCGTCGCGGACCAGCGGTGACAGCAGTCGGTCCGGCTCGGTCGCGTAGGTGAACGCCCACCGGCCCTTGTCGCAGTTCCACTCCTCGTTGACCGCCGGCTCGTTGCCCGCCAGGCGGCGCGTCACCGCGCCGCGGCGGTGGTCCGTGCGCTGATGGCAGCCAGCGGCGCAGTGCTCGCAGATGCTCGGGGTGGACACCAGGTCGAACGGCCGCGAGCGGAACCGGTACGACGCGCCGGTGAGCGCTCCGACCGGGCAGATCTGGACAGTGTTCCCGGAGAAGTAGGAGTCGAACGGCACGCCTTCGGCAACCCCGACCTGCTCGTGCGGGCCGCGGTCGAGCAACTCGATCAGGGGGTCGCCTGGGATCTCGTCGGCGAACCGCGTGCAGCGCGCGCACTGAATGCAGCGCTCGCGGTCGAGCAGGACCTGCGACGACAGCGCGATCGGCTTGGGGAAGGTCCGCTTGGTTCCCTCGAACCTGGTCTCGCCCTGGCCAGTCGACATTGCCTGGTTCTGCAGCGGGCACTCGCCGCCCTTGTCGCACATCGGGCAGTCGAGCGGGTGGTTGACCAGCAGCATCTCCATGATGCCGCGCTGTGCCTTCTCGGCCACTGGCGACGTCAGCTGCGTGCGGACGACCATGCCGTCGGTGACTGTCGTGGTGCACGACGCCGGCGGCTTTGGCTGTCCCTCGACCTGCACCAGGCACTGGCGGCAGGCGCCGATCGGCTCGAGCAGCGGGTGGTCGCAGAATCGCGGGATCTGGATGCCGAGCTGCTCGGCGGCCCGGATGATCAGCGTGCCCTTGGGCACGGTGATCTCGAAGCCATCAATCGTGACCCGCACGCCATCGGCGGGTCGTGCGACCTCCGCGGTCGCGCCGGTCGGGGTCTGCTCTGACATCAGGCAGTCTCCAGAGCGAAGAGTGTGGATGCGGCGGGATCGAACGGGCAGCCGCCGATCCGCTGGTGCTCGATGTACTCGTCCCGGAAGTACTTGATCGACGAGGCAACCGGGGCCTGGATCGAGTCGCCGAGCGCGCAGAACGCGCGGCCGGTGATGTTGTCACAGATGTCCAGGAGCTTGTCCAGGTCAGCCTCGCTGCCAGCGCCACGCTCCAGCCCCTGCAGGATCTGCCGGACCCAGAAGCTGCCCTCGCGGCACGGCGTGCACTTGCCGCACGACTCGTGCTCGTAGAACTGGACCCAGCGCAGGACGACGCGAACGACGCAGGTGGTCTCGTCGAACAGCTGGACCGAGCGGGTGCCGAGCATGGACCCGGCGGCAGCAACCGACTCATAGTCGAGCGGAACATTGATGTGCTGCTCGGTAAACAACGGCGTAGACGACCCGCCCGGAGTCCAGAACTTGAGCCGGTGCCCGGCCCGAATCCCGCCGGCGAGCGTCAGCAGCTCGTGCAGCGTCGTGCCGAGCGGCGCCTCGTACTGGCCGGGCGTCGTGACATGGCCAGACAGCGAGAACAGCCCGAAGCCCTTGGACTTCTCGGTGCCGAAGTGAGCGAAGTCAGCTGGCCCGTACTTAAGGATGTAGGGCACGCTGGCGATCGACTCAACGTTGTTGACCACCGTCGGCGACCGGTACAGCCCCGCGACGGCCGGGAACGGCGGCTTGAGCCGGGGCTGCCCGCGGAAGCCCTCCAGCGAGTCAAGCAGCGCCGTCTCCTCGCCGCAGATATACGCTCCGGCGCCGGCGTGCACGACCACGTCGACATTAAGGCCGGAGCCGAGGATGTTCTCGCCGATGTAGCCCGCGGCGCGCGCCTCTGCCACGGCCAGGTGCAGCCGCCTGACCACGTGCAGAACCTCGCCTCGCACGTAGATGAAAGCGTGGCGGGCGCGGATGGCGTAGCAGGCGATGACGATGCCCTCGATCAGCGCCTGCGGGTTATTCAGGAGCGTCGGCATGTCCTTGCAGGCGCCGGGCTCTGACTCGTCGGCGTTGACGACGAGGTAGTGCGGCTTGCCGTCGCCCTGCGGGATGAATCCCCACTTGACGCCGGTCGGGAAGCCCGCGCCGCCGCGCCCGCGCAGTCCTGACTCCTTCATCGCCGTGATGACGTCGTCCGGCGGCATCGCCAGGGCCTTGCGCAGCGCCTGGTAGCCGCCGTCGCGCTCGTAGGCCGCCAGCCGGAACGAGTCGGGCTCGTCCCAGTGCGCGCTGAGCTCGGGGATCAGGATGGTCGTCACTGGGTTCCTTCCGCCTCGCCCGGCCCGCCATCGGGCGTCCAGCCGTCCTGCCGGGCGATCCGCAAGCCAGCGACCGTGGGATCGCCGACCGTGGTGCCCTGGGCCGCCTGGTCGTCGGGGAAGCCGGCCAGGATCTGCCCGGCCTGCTTCCAGGTGACGAGGTGCGGCGCGCCGCGGGTCGGTGCCACCGGGACGCCCGAGCGCAGGTCATCGACGAGGTCCCTGGCCTTGCCGGGAGTCATGTTGTCGAAGAACTCCCAGTTGACCATCACGACCGGCGCGTAGTCGCAGGCCGCGTTGCACTCAAGGTGCTCCAGGCTCACCTTGCCGTCAGCCGTGGTCTCGTCGTTGCCGATGCCCAGGTGCTCCTGCAGGTCGGCAAAAATGGCGTCGCCGCCCATCACCGCGCACAGCGCGTTCGTGCACACTCCGACGTGGTAGTCGCCGACGGGCTTGTCCTTGTACATGGTGTAGAAGGACGCCACGCCCGTCACGTCCGCCTCGGTGAGGCCCAGCTGCTTAGCGCAGTACTCGATGCCGTCCCGCGAGACAAATCCCTCCTCCGACTGCACCAGGTGCAGCAGCGGCAGCAAGGCCGAGCGGGCCCGCGGGTAGCGGCCGATGACCTCGGCAGCCTTCGGCGCAAGCCTGGCGCGTGCATCCTCGCTTAGCGCCATTACCTGTCCACGCCTCCCATCACGGGATCGATGCTGGCGACCGCCGCGATCACGTCGGCGACCATGCCGCCCTCGCACATCGCGGAAACCGATTGCAGGTTGGTAAACGACGGATCCCGGAAGTGCACCCGGTACGGCCGCGTGCCGCCGTCGCTGACGGCATGGCAGCCAAGCTCGCCGCGCGGCGACTCCACCGCCTGGTAGGCCTGGCCGGCCGGTACCCGGAAGCCCTCGGTGACCAGCTTGAAGTGATGGATCAGCGCTTCCATGGACTGGCTCATGATGTGCGCGATGTGATCGGGCGAGTTGCCCATGCCGTCTGGCCCCAGCGCCAGCCTGGCGGGCCAGCCGATCTTCTTGTCCTCGACCATCACCGGCTCGCTGCCAGGTTTCGCGTCCGCCAGCCGGTCCACGCACTGCCCAATGATGCGCAGCGACTGGTCCAGCTCATCCATCCGGACCAGGTAGCGGCCGAACGCATCCGCGCTGGTCTGCACGGGCACGTCGAATTCGTAGCTCTCGTACCCGCAGTACGGCTGGCTCTTGCGCAGATCCCAGGGCAGGCCGGCGGCGCGCAGGACCGGCCCGGTGACGCCCAGCGCCATGCAACCTGTCACATCCAGGTAGGCAATGTTCCTGGTCCGGGACAGGAACACCGGAGCGGCGTCGAACAGCGCACGGATCTCGCCCAGCAGCCCGGGCATGATCCGGACGTACTCGCGCAGCCGCTCGATCGCTCCTGACGGCAGGTCCATTGAGACCCCGCCCGGCCGGATGAATGCGTGGTTCATGCGCAGCCCGGTGATCAGCTCCAGCAGGTCAAGCGTCTTCTCCCGCTCGCGCATCCCGTAGATGAACACGGTCGTCGCGCCGAGCTCCAGGCCCATCGTGCCGACCGCGGTCAGATGCGAGCCGATCCGGTTGAGCTCCATCATCAGGACCCGGATGACGCTTGCCCGCTCGGGGATCTCTGCCTCGATGCCCAGCAGCTTCTCGACCGCCAGACAGTAGGCAGTCTCGTTGAACAGCGGCGACAGGTAGTCCATCCGGGTGCAGAACGTCACGCCCTGCGTCCAGGTCCGGAACTCCATGTTCTTCTCGATGCCGGTGTGCAGGTACCCGATCACCGGCCGGAGCTCGCTGACGGTCTCCCCGTCCAGGGTCAGGACGAGCCGCAGGACACCGTGCGTTGACGGGTGCTGCGGGCCCATGTTGACGACCATGCGCTCGTCATAGGTCCGGTCGTCAGCGGCGGCTGCCGAGACAACCTCGTCCCAGTCCTCACCGCTGACGTAATAGACGCGGCCCTCGTCGTATGCGCCGTTACTGTGGGGCTGGCTGTCAGCCGGAGCGGTCATTCGTATGACCTCCGCTCGTCCGGCGGCGGTATTGTCGCGCCGCGGTATTCCACTGGGATCCCGCCGAGCGGATAGTCCTTCCGCTGGGGGTGACCGCGCCAGTCGTCAGGCATCTCGATCCTGGTCAGGGCGGGGTGGCCGTCGAAGACAAGGCCAAAGAAGTCCCAGGTCTCGCGCTCATGGAAGTTACAGGTGGGATAGACGCCCACGAGCGACGGAATGTGCGGGTCCGCGTCCGGCGCCGTCACCTCGACCCGGAGCCGGCGGTTGTGCGTGATGGACAGCAAGTGGTAGACCGCGTGCAGCTCGGCGGCAGATTCGGCCGGATAGTGCACTCCCGACACGCCCAGGCACATCTCGAACGCCAGCGCGGGATCGTCCCGCAGGTGCGAGGCGACCGCCAGCAGGTGCTCGCGGCGCACATAGAAAGTGAGGTCGCCGCTGCCCGCGGTCACGTACTCGACGGCCGATTCGAAGCTGCTGCCCGCCTGCGTCAGCGACGCCGCGAGCGCGTCGGCGACGTCGTCGAAGTACGAGCCATAGGGGCGCGGGCTGCTCACCCGGGGCGCGCGGCGGACCTTCAGGCCACCGTAGCCGGACGTGTCGCCGCTGCCGGACACGCCGAACATGCCGGTCCGCGCCACCTGCTCGGCCAGCCGCTCCCGGCCGGCGGCGACGGCCGGGTCAGGCGCGGCAGTGGCTCCCTGGCCCTGCGCGTCCTCCTGACCCTCAGACTGCGGACCCGTCATTGCGTTCCGCCCTGATGCGATGCCGACTGGCTGCCTGGCTGCACGGTGCCTGCCGTCAGCGGCAGGCGCCGCAGCCTGGCCTCCTCGAGCTCGGTGATCTCGCGCTCCCGGTTCACGCCCAGCTTCATGTTCTGGATCTTGTCGTGCAGCTTGACGATGGAGTCGAGCAGCATCTCCGGCCGTGGCGGGCAGCCGGGAAGGTAGATGTCGACCGGAACGATGTGATCGACGCCCTGGACGATGGCGTAGTTGTTGAACATGCCGCCGCTCGATGCGCAGACGCCCATCGAGATGACCCACTTGGGCTCCGACATCTGGTCATAGACCTGCCGCAGCACCGGCGCCATCTTCTGGCTGACCCGGCCGGCCACGATCATCAGGTCGGCCTGGCGCGGGGTGTTGGAGGCGCGCTCCATGCCAAACCTGGCCAGGTCGTGCCGCGGGCCGCCGGTCGACATCAGCTCGATCGCGCAGCAGGCGAGCCCGAAGGTCGCCGGCCAGACCGAGCTCTTCCGCGCATAACCGGCCAGCTTCTCGACGGTCGTCAGCAGCACTCCGGCTGGCAGCTGTTCCTCAAGTCCCATGACTAATCCCACTCCAGGCCGCCACGGCGCCAGACGTAGGCGTACGCGACGAGCACCGTGGCGATGAACGTGACCATCTCGACCAGGCCGAAGACGCCCATCTTGTCGAAGTAGACGGCCCACGGGTACAGGAAGATGATCTCGATGTCGAAGACGATGAAGAGCATCGCCGTCAGGTAGTACTTGACGGGGAACCTGACGCCCAGGGGCTGCCTCGTCGGCTCGATGCCGCACTCGTAGGCCTCCAGCTTGGCCCTGTTCCACCGCTTCGGGCCGGATACCGAGCCCGCGACCAGCGAGAACACGGCGAACAGGGCGGCAAGTACGGCCAGCGCGAGGATCGGCACGTAGAGGCTCATTGCCCTGTGACCCCCTTAATCCGGATGAGCACTGTGTGGTTAGGCATTTCTCGCTTGGTACGCATGGTCGGCTACGCCGCGGGCGTCATCTTAGACACCGCGTTGAGAAGCCGGTCCACGGCATCACCACCACGGGTCTCGGTCAGGTTGCCGAGCAGTTTCATAGTGAAGCGCATCACAGCCGGGCGCTTCACTCCGTGCCTGGTCGCGAACTGCATGAAGGACGGCTTGCCGATCAGCTCGACGAACACGCGGCCCAGGGTGTAGTAGCCACCCCAGGCATCCTTGAGCTGGCGCGGATAGGTCTCCAGCACTCGCTCGCAGCCGGCCGCGGTCGGCCTGGCTAGTGCCTGCGTGATCACTCGCGCGGCGATCTCGCCGGACTCCAGCGCATAGGCGATGCCCTCGCCGTTAAACGGGTTGACCATCCCGCCCGCATCGCCGACCAGCAGCAGGCCCCTGGTGTAGTGGGGGGTCCGGTTAAAGCCCATCGGCAGCGCGGCACCGCGCACCGGCTGAGTCCGGTTCTCCTCGGTGAAGCCCCACTCGACCGGCATGCTGGCCAGCCACTTGCGGAGCATGTCCCGGTAGTCAATCTCGCCGAAGCCGGTCGAGGTGTTCAGCAGTCCGAGACCCACGTTGGAGGTTCCGTCGCCCATCCCGAAGATCCAGCCGTAGCCGGGCAGCAGCGAGTCGCCATCCCACAGGTCGAGCCAGGCCTCGAGATAGTCGTCGTCGTGCCGGGGCGAGGTGTAGTAGGTCCGCACCGCCACGCCGAGCGGCCGGTCGTCCCGCTTGTGCAGGCCCATCGCGACCGAGAGCCTGGAGGAGTTGCCATCGGCCGCGACCACCATCCGGCCGAGGAACGTGCGGCCGTCTTTGGCGGTGACGCCGGCGATGCGGCCGGTCCTGTCGTCGAGCACCGGACCGATGACGTTGACGCCCTGGAGCAGCCGCGCGCCGGCCTTCTCGGCGTGCCGGGCCAGGATCTGGTCGAAGTCCGTCCTGGAGCGGACCAGGCCGTAGCCGGGGTAGCTGGACAGGTCGGGCCAGTCCAGCTCGATGCGGCCGCCGCCGCCGATGATCCGCAGGCCCTTGTTTCGCAGCCAGCCGTCGCCTTCAGCGATCGGCACGCCCATGGTGGTCAGTGCCTTGACCGCACGGGGCGTCAGCCCGTCACCGCAGACCTTCTCCCGCGGGAAGCTGGACTTCTCCAGCATCAGCACGTCCAGGCCAGCGGTCGCCAGGAAGTAGGCGACAGCGGAGCCGGCCGGCCCGGCGCCCACGACGATGACGTCGGCGGAGCCGACGTGCTCAGGGGCCAAGTCTGGCGGGCCGGCGGGGGGTACTTGCTCGGTCACGGACCCGTCCTGATCTGCCTTGTGAACCTCTTCACAAGAACTTCGCGTCGTTGAGTCTAGTCCTGCGTGACGGCGAGCGTTTGCCCGCCCCGGGGCTGCGAGCCCAGTAACCGACAATAGCCAGCCGTGCGCTAGCCCGGACGCCGGGCCTCGTGCAACGCGACAACGCCCAGCGTCAGGTTCCGCCAGCTCACGCCGGACCAGCCGGCCGCCGCAATCTTGCCCGCGAGCTCCTGCTGGGGCGGCCACTCCTTGATTGACTCTGCCAGGTAGTCATAGGCCTCGGCGTTGCCCGACAGGCGCCGGGCGATCACCGGCAGTGCCCGGGTCAGGTACTGCTCGTACAGCGCGTTCAGCCGCTGTGCGGGCAGGTGGCTGAACTCGCAGATGACCAGGCGGCCGCCGGGCCTCGTCACGCGCAGCAGCTCCCGCAGGGCCTGGCCGGTGTCGGACACATTGCGCAGGCCGAAAGAGATCGTGACGGCGTCGAACGTAGCGTCGGCGAACGGCAGGGTCAGCGCATCGCCCGCAACGAAGCTGAGTCGCTCGGTTCGGCTGCGCGCGCCCACCGAGAGCATCCCGAAGGAGAAATCACAGGCGACGCAGCGGGAGCCGCCCGCGGCGAAGGCACGGGCCGATGTGCCAGTGCCGGCCGCGAGGTCGAGGACGAGCTCTCCCGGCCGCGCGCCGACAGCCCTCGCCACGACCCTGCGCCAGCGCCGGTCCATCCCGAGCGAGAGCGCGTCGTTGAGCAGGTCGTAGCGGTCCGCGACTTTGTCGAACATGGCCGACACGTCGGCGGGTCGCTTGTCGAGCTGGGCGCGCGTCATGCTGCAAGCCTGGCATATCGGGCTGCCTGTCAGTACGCTCCGGTCCCCGAGCCGACCGCCGACCAGGTCTTCCACAGGATCTGCAGGTCCAGCATGAATGACCAGTTCTCGACATACCGCAGGTCGAGTCTGACCGCCTCTTCCCACGACAGGTCTGACCGGCCGTTCACCTGCCAGAGCCCGGTGATGCCCGGCCGGACGGCGAGCCTGCGCCGGACGTGATCGCCGTACAGGTCCGCCTCCTCCGGCAGCGCAGGCCGCGGGCCGACGAGGGACATATCGCCATTCAGGACGTTGAAGAGCTGCGGCAGCTCGTCAAGTGACCAGCGCCGGAGCAAGCCGCCAATGCGGGTGACACGCGGATCCGCGCGGATCTTGAACAGGACGCCGCCCGTCTCGTTGCGGCTGAGCAGGTGCGTCTTCTGTTTCTCGGCATCGGCCACCATAGTCCGGAACTTGTAGATCCGGAAGGTGCTGCCATCCATGCCGACCCGGAGCTGCGAGAACAGCGCAGGACCGCCGTCACTGAGCTTGATGGCGATCGCGATGGCCCCCATGAGCGGACTCAGCAGCAGGAGCGCGGCAAGCGCAACGGCGCGGTCGAACACGGTTTTCAGCAGCCGCGGCACGCCCGTGAACTCGGGGTGATCCATGTACATGAGCGGGAGGCCCGCCGCCGACCTGATCGACGTCCGCGGCCCGGCCACGTCGAGCAGTGCGGGCGCGACGCAGAGGCTGGTCCCTGACTTCTCGAGCTCCCACGCCAGCTCCCGCAGGCGGCTCCCGCTCATCTCCGGACACGACAGCACTGCCACCGTGTCCGCGCCGAACGCGTCGACGACCGCCGCCACGTTGTCGAGGCCGTGCACCGCCGTGATGCCGCTCACCTCGATCTCCGGGTACGGGCCGGCGAGGCACGCCGCCACCACGGACAAGCCGTGATACGCGTCCCGGCGCAGCTGCGTGGTGAGATCCGCGACGACATCCGGGTAGCCGACGACTACCACCTTCTGCATGCACTCACCGAGCATCCGGCGCCGGTGCAGGTTGCGGCGCAGCGCATACCGGGAGACGAGGTCCAGGATCGTCAGCGTCGGAAACGCCACGAGCACGTAGCTGCGGGCAATGTCAGCCTTGGCCGCGTAGGAGATGATCGCCACCCCGGCGGTGATGATGAGCCCGGCGTTAAGAATCCGGCGGAACTCATCGGAGCCAAGTCCGATGAACCTGACGTCGTAGCCGTCCAGCATGGCGACGATCGCCAGCCAGCCGGCCGGCAGCAGCACAGCTGATATCAGCAGGTACAGGAGCGGGTGACTCAGGTCATCGAACCGGACCGCGTATGCCAGCAAGCCGGCCAGCAGCGCGCAGACACCGTCGACCGCGACAGCCCTGCGGATGTAGCCCGTCGTCCAGGCACGGGCATACGACAGAGCGCCCGCTGGGCCTTCGCCTGCGGCCCAGGTCTTGGTGACTGCCGAGTCGCTTGACAACCAGAGCTCCCCTCCAAGCCAGACCCGGCGGCCCGTGTCGCCCACCCCAAGAACCGCAGGGATCCTGCCATTACCATCATTTGGCCGGACACAGGAGAGACGCGCGGCCAAATCATCTGGTTGACCGCCATTCGTTATGGCAATGAGCAAAATCTCGCACGGCCGCAGGCAGCAGCGCCCGAGGTTGATCGATTCGTCACCTTAGTGCGGGGAGCCGGCTACTCGCCGTACATCTAGGCCGCAGGGGACCAGCCGTTATTCTTGCCCGGATTTAGCCCGGTCTATGACCGGCGACTGCAGAACGTTGCTTCGCTGGCTGGCGCCGGGCAGCGGCGGAGCGGACTAATTCTCCGTGATCATGGCAGCGCCGACTGTCGCGCTCGTCGCCTCGTCGATCAGGATGAGGCCGCCAGTGAGCCGGTTCCGCGCGTACGCATCGCAGAACAGCGGCTGGGTGACCCGCAGCGTGATCCGGCCAATCTCGTTCAGCCCGAGCTGCGTGGCGCTCTCGTCCCGGTGCAGGGTGTTGACGTCCAGCCGGTAGTGCAGATCCCTGACGATCGCCTTCGCGGTCTTGGTCGTGTGCTTCACCAGCAGCCGGCTGCCGGGCGTGAGCTGCCTGGCATCACTCATCCAGCACACCATGGCCTCGATGTCCTGGACCGCTGCGGGCTGATTGTGCGGCCGGCAGAACATGTCACCGCGCGAGACGTCCAGGTCATCCTCAAGCAGAAGGGTGACCGACATGGGTGCGAACGCCTCCGGCACCGGCCCCCTGGCGGTGTCGATCCGCCGGATGGTCGTTGTCAGGCCGGACGGCAGATGCATGACCTCGTCTCCGGGTTTCAGCACCCCCCCGGCTACCTGGCCCGCGTACCCCCGGTAGTCATGCAGCTCCGGGTCGGTCGCCTGATGAGGCCTGATCACGTACTGAACCGGGAACCTGACGTCGATCAGGTTGCGGTCGGAGGCGATGTGGAGATGCTCCAGGTGATGCAGCAGCGAGGGTCCCTCGTACCACGGCATGTTGCCGGACCGCTGGACGACGTTGTCGCCGTGCAGCGCCGAGATCGGGATGAAGGTCAGGTCGGCGATCTCTAGCTTGGCGGCGAAAGCGGTGAACTCCTCGACGATCGACTCGAAGACATCCGAGCTGTAGTCGACCAGGTCCATCTTGTTGACCGCCATGACCAGGTGCGGAACCCGTAGCAGCGTGGCCAGGAACGCATGCCGGCGGCTCTGCTCAGTGAGCCCGTTCCGCGCGTCGACCAGGACGATGGCCAGATCCGCGGTCGAAGCGCCAGTGACCATGTTGCGCGTGTACTGAATGTGCCCGGGCGTGTCGGCGATGATGAACTTGCGCCGGGGGGTGGCGAAGTAACGGTAGGCGACATCGATGGTGATGCCCTGCTCACGCTCTGCTCGCAGGCCGTCGGTCAGCAGCGCGAGGTTCGTGAAGTCCTCGCCGCGCTCCCTGCTCGTCCGCTCGACCGCGGCAAGCTGATCTTCGAAGATCGCCTTGGAGTCGAACAGGAGGCGCCCTATCAGGGTGCTCTTGCCATCGTCGACCGACCCGGCCGTGGCAAGCCTGAGTATGTCCATGTGCCGGCCTGAGTCGGTCCCGCTGCCAGCGTCGGCGTGCGTGGCGGTCATCAGAAGTAGCCCTCCCGCTTGCGGTCTTCCATCGCCGACTCGGAGGCCCGGTCGTCGGCGCGGGTCTGGCCCCGCTCGGTGATCCGGGTCGCGGCAATCTCGGCTATCACATCGGGCACACTCACCGCCGCCGATTCCACCGCACCGGTGCAGGTCATGTCGCCGACGGTCCGGTACCGGACCCGGGCCTCGTAGAGGACCTCGTCCGGCCCGCGGGCCACCACCTCGGCGTCGGGCAGCAGTATCCCGTCCCGCTCGAACACCATCCTGGAATGCGCAAAGTAGATGGAGGGGATCTCCAGTCCTTCCCTGGCGATGTAGTGCCAGACATCCAGCTCGGTCCAGTTTGACAACGGGAAGACCCGGATGTGCTCGCCCCGCCGGATCCGGGTGTTGTACAAGTTCCACAGCTCGGGCCGCTGGTTCTTGGGATCCCACTGCCCGAACTCGTCCCGGAAGGAGAACACCCGCTCCTTCGCCCTGGCGCGCTCCTCGTCCCGCCGTGCGCCGCCGAAGACCGCGTCGAACTTGTGCTCGGCCAGCGCGTCCAGCAGCGTCGTGGTCTGCAGCCGGTTCCTGCTGGCCCACCGCCCCGTCTCGTCGACGACCCGCCCGGCGTTGATGGACTCCTGAACCGACGCGACGACCAGCCGCACGCCCGCCTCGGCGACTCGCCGGTCCCGGTAGTCGATCACCTCGGGGAAGTTGTGCCCGGTGTCGACGTGCATGACCGGGAACGGGATCTTGGCTGGCCAGAAGGCGCGCTCGGCCAGGGCGAGCATGACGATGGAGTCCTTGCCCCCGGAGAACAGCAGCACCGGCCGCTCGAACTCGGCGGCCACTTCTCGCATGATGTAGATCGACTCAGCCTCGAGGACGTCGAGCTGGGACATCAGGTAATCAGTGCGAGGTGGCGCCATCGGGTGAGCTCCGGATCACTGGGCGTTTGACGGAGGGGCAAGCGTTGCGGAGCCAGGACCTGCGCCCCGCAACACGCTGCTGATCGTAGCCAGCAACGCGGGCGCCAGCCCGGCAGTGCTGATGAGGATATCCGGAAGTGACGGGTGCGCCTGGTTATAGCGCAGGCTCGAGCCGTCAATCCTGGAGGCGTGCAAGCCAGCCGCCCTGGCCACGGCGACCGGTGCGGCGGAGTCCCATTCGTACTGGCCGCCGCTGTGAACGTAGGCGTCTGCGTCGCCCGAGATGACGGCAGCTGCCTTGGCCCCGGCCGAGCCGAGAGGTACCAGCTCAGCTCCAAGCCGGTCAGCAAGCTCCTGCACGAACGCCGGCGGCCGGGACCGGCTGACGAGCAGCCGGACCGGCTCGTGCCGGTCATGGCGGCGGCCCGCCGCCGGATCGCCGGCACTTACCGGATCGGCTGTGCTCAGGACCCGGTCCTCGGCCGGCAGCGCGACGGCGCCGGCCGTCAGCTCGCCCCGTTCCCAGAGCGCCACGTGGACGGCCCAGTCGGTCCGGCCCGGCTCGCCAAACTCCCTGGTCCCGTCGAGCGGGTCGACGATCCAGACCCGGCTCGCAGTCAGCCTGGCCGGGTCATCGGCACCTTCCTCGGACAGCACCGCGTCGCCGGGCCGGAGGCGTGCCAGCTCCGCGACCAGGTACTCGTGTGACTCCCGGTCGGCCCTGCGCCGCAGGGCGGCGGCGTCCTCGTCGCCGCCAGGCCGCCATTGGGCCCGGAGGTCGATCAGGGACTTGCCAGCAGCCACAGCAAGATCACGGGCGAGCGCATCGTCCTGCACGGTAGTCAGCCGAAACTCCTGTTCGGGGATATATGGAGCCTAATACTATATAACGCCGGGACAGGGTCGCCCGGCCGGGCCGGCCCAGCAGGGCCGGTTCAGCCAAGGCCGGCTCAGTTAAGCAGTGCCACTGCCTCCGCGAGCGGCGGGGCCTGCCGGTCCCTGGGCGACATGGCGCTCACCGGGAGCGGCCACGGAATGCCGAGCTCCGGGTCGTCGAATGCGATCGAGACATCTTCGGCCGGGTCGTGCCACCGGTCGATCCGGTACGAGACGTCGGCCGGATCCGTGCGCGCCTGAAACCCGTGCGCGCAGCCAGCCGGGACGTAGAGCGACACCTGCGCGTCATCGCGCAGCTCGAAGCTCTCCCAGTGCAGGTAGGTCGGCGAATCGCGGCGCAGATCCACGACGACGTCGAAGATCGCGCCATAGGAGCACCGCACGAGCTTCGCCTCGCCCTTCCCGCGCCGGACGTGCAGGCCCCGGACGACCCCTGCCCGCGACCTGGAGATGCTGTCCTGGACGAATGCGTCCGGGTCAAGCCCGGCTCCCCGCATGATCTCCGCATCGAAGGTCCGGCTGAAGAATCCACGCTCGTCCGCGTGCGGGGCGGGCTCGAACAGCAATGCGCCGGCAATCCCGCCGACCTGGCGGACCTTCATGCGGTCCTGCCCGTCATGCCGTCCTGCGCAGCATCTCATCAAGCTGGCCCGCGGCCAGCAGCTCGCTGATCCGCCGGAGGCGGACGTAGCGCGATGAGATGAAGTCCGCATAGGTCAGGCCATGCTCGGTGTAGGCATCGACTAGCTCAGCTACCCCGCCGGCCGTAGTCCAGCGGAGGCGCAAGTCAGGGAAGGTGTCCTCAAGCTTGGCGAAGTCGACGCGGTAGTTGCGCAAGTCCGGCCCCGCGCCGTCGGCGAACGACAGCTTCGAGCCCGGCACGGCGGCGCGGACCATCTCGGCGATGTCCCGGACCTGGATGTTGTCGGCCGAGCGGCCCACGTTGAATGCCTGGTCATGCACCAGCTCCCTGTGGGCAGTGAGCATGGCGCAGAACGACGCGGCGATGTCCCTGACGTGCACCATGGGACGCCACGGCGACCCGTCGCTTTCCAGCCGGACTTCTCCGGTCGTCATCGCGACAGCGGTCAGGTTGTTGACGACGATGTCCAGGCGCAGCCGCGGCGAGGCACCGTAGGCGGTGGCGTTCCGCAGGTAGGTCGGGCTGAAGTTGTCGTCAGCGAGCAGCGACAGGGCCCGCTCGGCCAGCACCTTGGTCTCGCCGTAGGGCGTGACGGGGAACATCTCGCCGTCCTCGGCCACCGCGGCCGAGCCGGACGCGCCGTACAGGCTGCACGAGGAGGCGAACAGGAATCGCTCGGCGCCCGCCTTCTTGGCCGCCTCGGCGAGCGACAGGGTGCCATCGAGATTGACCGAGCGGGTCGCCGCCGGATTCAGGTGGCCCAGCGGGTCGTTCGACAGCGCAGCCAGGCAGATCACCGCGCCATAGTCCGCCAGCTCGTCGGGTGCCACATCCCGGATGTCGCGCGCTTGCCTGCCGCCGGGCAGGGCAGGGCCCAGGTCACAGCCTTCGTAGAGGCCAAGGTCCAGCCCATCCACGTGATGCCCGGCCGCCTGCAGGATCGGTACCAGGACGGCCCCGATGTAGCCGCGGTCGCCCGCCACCAGAACTCTCACTCGCCAGATCTCCTACGCCAGTCGGATCGGCCAGGCCGGACGGCCGTGCCCTGGCCACAGGAGCCCGCGCGGCCGTGCTGTGATACGACGTTAGTGCGAGTCGCCGGCCTCCGGTCCGCTGAACACCAGCATCGCGTCCGGCGGCGGGGCACCGAACAGCTTCGTCACCGTGTCCTCGTCGAACGTGCTGCCGTCGGCGATGTTGCGGAAGTCCCGTACCGACGTCCCGGTGCAGTGCGCATCCGCGAGCGGAGCACCCCGGCCGGCCAGCAGGTCCCTGGCGTCGACCGTACGGAAGTCGATGCTGTAGCGCGCCAGCCCCGACGTGTTCGGAATCGACATGTGCAGCTGCGCGCCCGAGAACAGCAGGATGCCGCCAGGCGGCGGTAGCACGATCAGGTCCTGCGCCGGGTTGTGCCCGATCGCGCCCGGCCGGGACTGCTCCTCTGTGGTCACCGAGCTCGCCGTCGTCAGCCGCTGGGTGTTGTTCCGGTAGTAGTCAAAGGTGTCCGAGGTGTTCGGCACGACCTGATCGAACTTCTGCAGGTCAAAGCTCATGGAGTTGTCCGGCCGTACCGGAAAAACGGGAAGCCACCAGTTGAGCTGCTGGGCAGGCGCGCTGTACCAGACGTCGCGATGCCAGGGGAAGGCGAACGCCACGCCGGTCGTGAGATGCCCCTGCGGGAATGACGTACGGGGCTTGGGCACGTCGTAATGCGTGAATTCAGCAGGCAGGCCGACCTCGGTGACGATCTCACGGACCAGCTTCTTAGACCGGTCATCGTGGATGAAGCGCGGCTTCCAGGCCCCGAGCATCCTGGCCATCTCGGCGGGCTCGAAGTACTCATGCGCATGCTCCGGGTCGTACGGCCGGAAGAGCTCAGCCAGCTGCTCCCGCGCGTGATCGACAAGAACGCCGACAGACCGGAGGCGGGTCAGGACGATCAGGTCGCCGCCATAGAGCCGCTGCCGGAGCTCATGGTCACCGGTCAGATCCGGGTCGACGTAGACGGTCATTGAGATTCCCCCCACCTTCCCAAACTGGAAAATTTCCGCGCGGCAATGGTTCGGCTATGAGTACGCGTACTCATAGCCGAGGGCAAAGGCTACCCGTGCAGCACCTACGTTCCCGACAAAGTCATGAAAAAAGCAGCGATCTTGTGCGGACCCGCGCCGCCGGCCGGCACCGCTCAGGCCTTCGGCCGACATTGGTGGTATCACGGCCTGCGGTTCGGCGCTCCTGTTACACGTCGGCGTCTCCGCCCTCGATTCCTGGCCCGTGTGCCAGCGACCAGCATGCGAAGAAGGTGACGTAATGAAAGTTGCGGTGATCGGCCTCGGCTACGTCGGCACCGTGACTGCAGCCTGCCTGGCCGCCAACGGGCATGACGTCTGGGGAGTCGACGTCGACCCGGCGAAAGTCGCCGAGGTTTCCGGAGGGCACAGCCCGGTAACCGAACCGGGTCTCAGCGAACTCGTCGCGCAGACCGTCGCCGCCGGCACCCTGCACGCCTCAAGCTCCTGCGCGGACGCGCTTGACCGAGCGGACATGTCGCTCGTGTGCGTCGGCACGCCATCGATGGCGCGCGGGGCCACTGACCTGACCTACATCCGGCGTGCGGTGGACGACATCGTGGCCGCCATGCGCGTCGTCTCGCCGCCGGCCTCGGGTCAGCACAGCGTCGTCATCCGCTCGACCGTGCCGCCCGGCACGGTCGAGAACGTCGTGATCCCGGCACTGACCGCCGGCTCAGCCGGCTCTGGCACGCGGCTCGGTGCCGCCATGTGCCCGGAATTCCTCCGCGAAGGTTCCGGCGTCGCCGACTTCTTCGCGCCGCCGCTGATCGTGGTGGGAACCGCTGATCCGCAGGTCGCCGACGCTGTTACCGGCGCATTCGCCTTCCTTGAGCAGCCGGTGCAGGTGGTGGATGTCCGGATCGCCGAGGCGCTGAAGTACGCATGCAACGCCTTCCACGCCACCAAGGTGTCGTTCACTAACGAGCTCGCGCGGCTCTTCCGGCTGCTGGGCGTGGATTCCCGCGCGGTCATGTCGCTGTTCTGCCAGGACGACGTACTCAACATCTCGCCCAGCTACCTCAGGCCGGGCTTCGCCTTCGGCGGATCCTGCCTGCCCAAGGACCTCAGGTCACTGCTGCACCTGGCCCGGGCGAACGGCGCCGACCTGCCGTTGCTGGCCGGCACGCTGGCCACCAACGAGCTCGTCATCAACGAGGTCGTCGACCGCGTGGTCGGAACCGACGCGCGTACCGTCGCGCTGCTCGGCCTGAGCTTCAAGATGAATACCGACGACCTGCGCGAGAGCCCCAACGTGGAGCTGGCGGAACGGCTCATCGGCAAGGGATATGACCTGCACATCTATGACCAGGTCGTCAATCCGGCCCGCCTGGTCGGCGCCAACCGCCGCTACGTCGAGTCCAAGCTGCCGCATCTCGGGCGGCTGCTGACGCGCGAGCCGGGTGAGGCGCTGCGTGACGCCGACGTCGCGATCGTGTCGTCCAGCGACCAGTCGGTACTCGACGCACTGCTAGCTTCTCCGCCGCGCCATCTGATCGATATCAGCGGGCGGCTGGGCGACCCCGTCGAGGCACTGCCGGGCTACGAAGGGCTTGGCTGGTGAGCCGCGTCCTGATCATTGTCCAGAACCTGCCAGTGCCGTTCGACCGGCGGGTCTGGCTTGAGTGTCAGGCACTCGTGTCGGCGGGTCACCAGGTCGCGGTTGTCTGCCCAAAGGGTGCAGGCGACCCGTCGTACGCCGTCCTGAATACGGTCGAGCTCTACAAGTACCGGCCGTACGCCCCCGGCGGCAGCAAGATCAGCTTCATCACCGAGTACGTCTACTCCTTCCTCGCCACGGCGTGGCTGACGTTCAGGGCACGGCGGTCCGGCCGGTTCGACGCGATGCAGGCGTGCAACCCGCCGGACATCTTCTGGCCCATCGCCCGCGTGCTGCGGCGCCTTGACCGCACCGCCTTCGTGTTCGATCACCACGATCTGTGCCCCGAGCTGTACGAGTCCCGGTTCCCTGACGGACCGCAGCTGCCGTTGCGCGGCTTGCTGGCGCTCGAGCGCATGACCCACCGGACCGCAGACCACGTCATCTCGACGAACGAGTCCTACCGGGAGATCGCCATCACCCGGAGCGGGAAGGCGAGCAGCGACGTCACCGTCGTCCGCACCGGGCCGGATCCGGACCGGCTGAGCCGCGGCCCGGAGGAGCCCAGCCTGCGCCGGGGGCGGCCGTTCCTTGCCGTCTACATCGGTGTCATGGGACCGCAGGACGGGGTGGACATCGTCGTGCGAGCCGCAGACGTCATCGTGCGCGAGATCGGCCGCGCCGATATCGCATTCACGCTCATCGGTGCCGGCGACTGCTTCGATGAGCTGGTCGCGCTGCGCGACGAGCTTGACCTGGCCGGCCATGTGGAGTTCACCGGCAGGGCACCGGACGAGCTGGTCCGCCAGATCATGTCGACCGCCGACGTGGGCCTGTCGCCCGACCCGAAGAATCCGCTGAACGACGTGTCCACCATGAACAAGACGATGGAGTACATGGCGTTCGAGCTGCCGGTGGTCGCGTTCGACCTGCGCGAGACCCGTGTCTCAGCAGGCGACGCCGCCGTTTACGTCAAGCCCAACGACGTGCGTGACTACGCCGCCGCCATCGTGGCGCTCATCGACGACGAGTCACGGCGTCACGAGCTGGGGAAGCTGGGGCGGGCCCGGGTTGAGCAGGAACTCGCCTGGAGCCATCAGGAACGCGCGTACCTCGATGTGTACCAGGCCCTCCTGGAGGGCGACAGTACCGCCGGGCGGGCCGGGGCCTGAGACATGTGCGGCATCGCGGGCTGCTACCAGCAGGCAGACGGGCAGAAGCTGGTCGACATCATGAGCGACCGGATCGCACACCGCGGACCGGATTCGGCCGGAGTCTGGAGTCACGAGGATGACCACCTGTCGGTCCATCTCGGCTTCCGGCGGCTGTCGATCATCGACCTCACCACGGCAGCTGACCAGCCGCTGCGCAAGAACGGCCTGACCCTCATCTACAACGGCGAGCTGTATAACTACCGGGCGCTGCGAGCCGAGCTGATCGCCCGCGGCACCCACTTCGTCACCAACTCTGACACCGAGGTGGTGCTCGAGGCGTGGCGCTGCTGGGGGGCGGGCGCGCTCCGCCGGTTCCGCGGGATGTTCGCCTTCGCCCTGCTCGATGAGCACACCGGCGATCTGGTCCTGGCCCGCGACCCGTTCGGCATCAAGCCGCTGTACTACCTGCCCCGCGGCAGCGGCGTGATGTTTGCGTCCGAGCTCAAGGCGCTGGTCGCCGCGGCCGGCAGCGAGCTGCGGGTTGAGCCGGGCGCGCTGATCGCCTCGATGCTCTATTACTGGCTGCCCGAGCAGCGCTGCGCGATCGACAAGGTGCGCAAGCTGCCCGGCGGCTCGTGGGCGGTCATCAGGCCGGACGGCACGTTCACCATCCGGCAGTACTTCAGCATCGCAGCCGTCGCTGCGGAAGCTGAGGCCGGGCCGCCTGCCGATCTAGCCGAGGTCATCGAGGAGTCAGTGGCCGCGCACCTGGTCGCGGATGTCCCAATTTCTTCCTTCTTGTCCGGTGGCCTGGATTCGAGCATCGTGACTGTGCTTGCCCATCAGGCAGATGCCGCGATCGACGCCTACACGATCAGGTTCCGGCCCGAGGACCAGCGTCTGGAGGCGATGCCGGACGACGCCGTCTACGCCCGGAAGGTCGCGGCTCGCTACGGCATCGACCTGCACGAGATCGAGATCTCGCCGGACATCGTCGACCTGCTGCCGCGCATGGTGGATGTCCTGGATGAGCCGATCGGCGACCCGGCCGCGATCAACACTCTGCTGATGTGCGAGGCGGCCAGGGCACGCGGCGTGAAGGTCATCCTGTCCGGGATGGGCGCCGACGAGCTGTTCGGCGGCTACCGCAAGCACCTGGCGTGCCTGCTGGCCGGCAAGTACCGCAGGCTGCCAGCTGGCCTGCGGCACGGGATCGTCGGGCCTGCCGTCGAGCGGCTGCCGGTCGCGGTGGCAGGGCATGGCCTGCGGCACGCACGCTGGGCCAAGCGCTTCCTGACGTTCGCCGAGCTGCCCGAGGAGCCGCGGTTCCGTCGCAGCTACACCCTGTACGACTCAGCTGACCTGGCCGATCTGCTGAGCCCGGAGCTGGCCCCGTACGTGAGCGAGATCCTCGACGAGCACCGCGCGGTGTACAACGACAATTCGCTATCCGACGAGGTCAACCGGATGTGCCTCGCCGATTCGCGCATGTTCCTGCCTGGCCTCAATCTCGCCTACACCGACCGCGCCAGCATGGCGACGTCGGTGGAAGTGCGGGTCCCGTTCGTCGACCCGATCGTGGCACGCGCGGCGTTCTCGATCCCTGGCGGCGCGAAGATCCGGCGGCGGCAGGGCAAGGTCGCGCTCAAGCGCGCGGCCGAGAGCTGGCTGCCGCGGGAGATCGTGCATCGTCCCAAGGCGTCGTTCAGCGCCCCGCTCCGCGCCTGGGTCAGACGGGACCTGCGCGAGGTTATCCAGGACGTGCTCGTCGGCGGCGAGCTGATGGCGTCGGGAATGATCCGCCACGATGCGCTGATGCAGCTGATAGCCGACGAGCAGGCGGGCCGTGAGGACCGGTCCAAGCAGATCTGGCAGCTGCTGACTCTCGAGCTCTGGTATCGCAACGCCCAGTCGATGGGCGTCGCAACATGACCGTGGCGGTCACCGGACCAGCCAGCAGAAGCGACCGACCTGGGAACACGATGAAGCAGATAGCGCAGAACTACAAGTCCGGCGAGCTGACAGTCCTCGACGTTCCGGCTCCGGTATGCCGTCCTGGCGGCGTGCTCGTGCAGTCGCTGTTCTCCCTGATCTCCACTGGTACCGAGATGATGAAGCTGACCGAGGCCAAGATGTCGATGGTCGGCAAGGCCAGGGCGCGACCCGACCAGGTCAGGAAGGTCCTGGACTCGGTCGCACAGCAGGGCGCCGTCAGCACCTACAAGAAGGTCATGAACCGGCTGGACTCCTATACGCCGCTTGGCTACTCACTGTGCGGCGTGGTGGTTGAGGTCGGCCGGGGTGCCGAGGAATTCAAGGTAGGGCAGCTCGTCGCCGCCGCCGGGAACGAGCACGCCCTCCACGCCGAGTTCAACTGGGTCCCGGTCAACTTGTGCGTGCCAGTTCCGGCTGGCGTCGCGCCAGAGCACGCGGCCTTCGCCACGGTGGGCGCAATTGCCATGCAGGGTGTGCGGCGCGCGGAGGTGCAGCTCGGCGACACCGCGTGCGTGATCGGGCTTGGCCTCGTCGGTCAGCTGGTGGTCCGGCTGCTGATTGCCGCCGGCGTGCGCGTGGTCGGGCTGGACATGGTCGAAGACCGCTGCAGGCTGGCCGAGAAGGCGGGCGCAGTCGTGTGCGCCGCGCCGACGGAGGACGGCGTGACGGCGGTTCAGCAGGCGCTCGCGGAGATGACTGAGGGGCGTGGCGCCGACCACGTGCTGCTGGCAGCGGGCGGCTCGTCCAACGGCCCGGTCGAGACAGCGGCAAGGCTGGCGCGCGACCGCGCCCGGGTCGTTGATATCGGCAAGACCAAGCTGGACCTGCCCTGGAACGCCTACTACGACAAGGAACTTGACGTCCGCTTCTCCCGGTCGTACGGGCCAGGGCGATACGACGAGCGCTACGAGCTTGAGGGCATCGATTACCCGGCGGGCTACGTCAGGTGGACCGAGCGGCGCAACCTTGCTTGCTTCCTCGACCTCATTGCCCGTTCCGACCTCGAAGTAGATTCGCTGGTATCCGGCGTCTTCCCGCTGGAGCAGGCCAGCCAGGTGTACGCCGACCTGTCCTCCGGCTCGCTGACTGGCGTCGGGATTCTGCTGGAGTATCCCGACCGCCCCACTGCCACTGAGCGGCCGGCCACGAGCCGGGTCGTCGGCGCGGCCGGTCAGGCTGTTGTGGCAGGGTCGGGCAGGGCTGCTGGCTCGGAGAAGCTGGCGGTCGGATTCATCGGGGCCGGAAACTACGCCTCGTCGATGCTGCTGCCGCATCTGGCCAGGCTGGGTACTGTCCAGCTCGCGCACGTCGCGACCACTCGCTCGCTGTCCGCGGTCAACGCGCAGCGGCGGTTCGGCTTCACGTCGGCCTCGACCGCGGCGGACGCCGTGCTCGATGACGCGTCCCTGGACGCGATCTTCATCGTGACGCGCCACGACAGCCATGCCGATCTGGTCTGCCGAGCCCTGCAGACCGGGAGGGCCGTCTTCGTCGAGAAACCGCTCGCGCTCAGCACCGACCAGCTCGAGCGGATCATCGAGACGATCGCGAGCACCGGCAATGACCGGCTGATGGTGGGGTTCAACCGGCGCTTCGCGCCGCTGCTCGGCCAGCTGAAGTCCAAGTTCGGCCAGCAGGACTCCGGCTCGGTGGTGCGCTACCTGGTCAACGCCGGGCGGCTGGACGCCGACAGCTGGTACCGCAACGAGGACCTGGCCGGCTCGCGCTTTGTCGGCGAGGGCGGGCACTTCATCGACACGCTGAGCTGGTGGACTAACAGCACGCCGGCCGAGGTGTACGCCGTGCCCGGTCCCGAGCATGACGACGTGCAGGCAACGCTGCGCTTCAGCGACGGGTCAGCCGGCGCGATTACCTATGTCACCGGTGGCAACGCCCGCTTCCCGAAGGAGACGCTGGACGCAGCCGCAGGCGGCCGGAATGCCCGGCTCGACAACTTCCGCCAGGCGGCGGTCTGGGCCGGGCGCAGCCGGACCACGATGCGGTCGCGGGGCGGGCAGGACAAGGGCCAGCGTCACCAGGTCGAGCAGTTCGTGGCCGCCTGCCAGTCCGGCTCGCCGATGCCCATTTCCGTCGATTCGCTGGTGGCCACGACTCGGGCGACCATCGCCGTCGCGCAGAGCCTGGTGAGCGGCAGGCCGGAGCCGGTATGACCGCGGGGCAAGGGTCGGGGCTGGGCTGGTACGCCAGGAGGCTTGGCCGGATGTCTCCGGCTGAGGTGGTGTGGCGCGCCCGTGACCAGGTAGTCAAGGCGAGGTGGTCGGGTAAGCAAGTCCACCGTGACATGGTCGGCGCCGCGCTCGCGGCAGCAACCGAGCGGCACTTCAGTCCGGTGCTCCCGCTGGATGCCGCCGGGCTGGTGCCGGAAGCGGCCAGATCGGCCGTGCTGGCGGCTGCAGACGAGCTGCTGGCAGGTCACTGGGAGGCGCTGGGGGTCTCGAGGACCGACATGATCGCGCCGGACTGGTTCCTTGACCCGGTGACCGGACGGCGGGCGCCAGCCGACAGGTACGCCTTCCGGATCAATCACCGCTCCGAAGAGCAGACCGGGAACATCAAGCAGATCTGGGAAGTCTCCCGGCTGCAGCACCTCACCTTGCTGGCGACCGCGTGGTTCCTCAGCCGTGACGAAGCCTACGCACGCCGCGCTGCCGAGCAGCTGCGCTCGTGGTGGCGCGATAACCCCTTCCTCTCCGGGGTTCACTGGACCAGCGGTATCGAGGTAGGCATCCGCCTGATCAGCATGGCCTGGATCCGGCGGCTGATGGACGACTGGCCGAAGGCGGCCGACCTGTTCGAGCACGACGAGCTCGCCGTCCGCCAGATCCGCTGGCATCAGGAGTTCCTTGCCGGATTCCGCAGCCGGGGATCGTCAGCCAATAATCACGTCATCGCCGAGGCGGCCGGGCAGCTGGTGGCCAGCTGTGCATTCCCGTGGTTCGCCGAGAGTGACAGCTGGCGCCGGACGTCCGCGCGGCTGCTAGAGCGGGAGCTGATCCGCAATACCTTTCCGTCCGGCATCGGCCGCGAGCTTGCCTCTGACTATCAGTGCTTCATCGCGGAGCTAGGCCTGCTCGCCGCAGTAGAGGCCAGCGCGGCCGGCTTCCCTGTGGGCGACGCCGCATGGGCGCGGCTGTGCGCTCTGGTCGATAGCGGCGCGGCCCTCCTCGACCAGCGGCTGCAGGCTCCGCGCCAGGGCGACGGCGACGAGGGCCGCGCGCTGCTGCTGGACGCGCCAGCCGCGAACCGATGGCCTTCATTGCTGGCGGTCGGCGATGCGCTCTTCGGCCGGCAGGAGTGGTGGCCGGCGACCCAGGCGGACGCGGCGAGCTCGCTCATTGGCGGGCTGGCGCCGAAGCGACCGGTGGCGGCCAGGCCGCGGAGCGGCCGTGGCAGTTCGCGGACGCCGGGATCACCCTGCTGCGCACGACCGACCGGCATGACCCGGAGATCTGGTGTCGCTGCGACGGCGGCCCGCACGGCTACCTGAAGATCGCCGCTCACGCTCACGCCGACGCGCTCTCCATCGAGGTGCGGTACGGCGGCGTCGACGTCCTCGCCGACCCGGGTACCTTCTGCTACCACGGCGACCCTGCATGGCGCTCCTACTTCCGCTCGACCCTCGCGCACAACACGATCGAGCTCGACGGCACGAACCAGTCGGCCGACGGCGGGCCATTTCTCTGGCTCCGCCACGCGAACGGCCGGGAGATAGCCGCCGTCGACGCCGGAGATTTCGCCGAGTGGACCGCGGAGCACGATGGTTACCTGGCGCTGAAGCCGCCGACGCGACACCGTCGCTGCGTCCGGCTGGACCGCGCATCGCGCGGCATCGACATCGTCGATGAGATCAGCGGCGGCCACGACGTCTGCCTGACCTTTCATCTCGGACCCGATATCCGGGCGGAGCTGGACCACACGTACGCGTCGCTCAGCTGGCCAGACGCACCGGCGCCAGGGGCTGCCATGCTCGACCTTCCGGGCGGCCTGCGCTGGAGCCTGCATCGGGGCGAGACTGATCCGATACTGGGCTGGTACTCCCCGGGCCTCGGCAGGCGCGTTCCGACATATACCCTTGTCGGCAGGGGATCGTCTGCGCCCGGGGTGCCGTTGTGCACCCGTCTGGAGTTTCTGGACGTCAGCAATAACACTAAAGCCGCAGTTAATGCACATGTCGCGGCATATCCTGGCCGCGTTATTCCGGCGGCAGATTCGTCAAGTGGCATTAGGGAGAACGGATGATAGGCCGCGGCTGGGTGGGCGAGCCAGGGAACTCCGCGAATGACGCGCGCGATGCTAATGGGGCAGTTCCGGCCGACGGCGCCGTGGATGAGGAGCCCAAGCAGGCCCCGGCTACTAGGGCTGATCAGCTCGGCCGGGCATCGGCGAACAAGGAGACAGAACCCAGGCGAGTTTGGAGCAGCAAGTACGACGAGCCCGGCCGGGTATGGACCAACGATGACTTTTCCGTTGATAACGATCTTGCCGATGACGACATAACTGCTGATGATCTTGTTCTCGCGATGCCGACCCGGCCTGTCGTCGGCCCGGCGATCCGGCGTAACGTCCGCTGGTGGTGCGCGGCGGGCGTGCTGGGACTTGTGCTCGGGGCAGCGCTTTTTACCAAAGTGCTGCCGCCACCCTATAAGGCGACGAGTTCTGTGCTGCTGCGCCAGCCAGCGCCTGGGGATGCGTCCGACGGGATGCTCACAGATCTCGCGATTGCCCAGAGCCATACGGTTGCCGAGACTGCGATGCGCAACCTGCTCGTGCCGGTGAACGCGAAGAGCGTCCAGGCTTTCCTCGGTGCTTACACGGCTACCTCGCAGTCGTTCGGGCCCACCGGGGTCATTCAGTTCATCACGAAAGGCACGTCATCGACGGTGGCCGTCGATCGGGCGCGGGCTGTGGCTAAGGCCTTCCTGCAGGTGCGGAACGACGGGCTCAACAGCGAGCTGGCCGCCACGATCAGCGCGATCAACAAGCAGGTAACCCAGGACCAGCAGCAAGTGAGCTCGCTAAATCAGCAGATCAAGGCGCTGTCCGGGCAGGGTCCGTAACTCCGGCGCGGCAAGCCCAGATCCAGGGCCTGGAGACACAGCGAAAGGCTGGCCAGAAGCGTCCTGCGGGGCCTCACCAAGTCGGAACAGCTCCTACGAGACGACGACCAAGGTGGCGAACTCGTCGGTCGCGCAGGGCAGCTCGGTACTCGACCAGGCGACGCCGCTACCGCGCTCGCGGTTTAAGTATCCCCTGGAGTACGTCGGCGGCGGACTGGCCGGTGGCCTGGGCCTGGGCCTGGGGCTGGTGGCGCTGATCGCCCTGGCATCCAGACGACTGCGCCGCCGGGACGACATCGCGCGAACTCTTGGCGCGCCCGTTCGGCTGAGCCTGGGTCGCGTGCGGCTAGCCCGGCGGGGGCATGGCGGCGGCAGACAAGCCTGAAATCAGGCAGATCGTCGCTCATCTGCGGCGCCTGGTGCCGTCCGGTGGCCCGGCCGCGGCTACCCTCGCGCTCGCTACCCTCGACACGCCGGACGTCGCGGCGGTCGCTCTGGTATCACTCGCACTGTCCTATGCGCGCGACGGCAAGCGCGTCATCGTCGCGGACCTGTCGCCGAGCGCAGCGGCCGGCCACCTGCTGGGAAACACCGAGCCAGGCGTACACAACGTCACCATCGACGGGCAGCAGCTGGTCATCGCCCGTCCCGAGCCTGACGATCTGGCCCCGCTGGGCCCGCTGCTCGGCCCCGCGTCGGTGCCCGACGACGCTTACCGGCCGGGCCGGCCATTGGATCGCGTCTACGCGCAGCTGAGGTGATGCTCACGCTCACTGTGCTGGACCCGGCACTCGGCGCCGACCACCTGCCTACCTGGGCCGCCGACAGCGCGGTGATCCTCACTTCCGGACAGTCGTCAATCACGAAGATCCACACCATCGGCCAGATGGTACATCTGGCCGGGGTGTCACTGGTCTCCGCAATCTTGCTCGGCGCGGACAAGAATGACGTGAGCCTCGGCGTCCCGGAACTGCGGGTGCCCGGCTGGACTGCCGGTGAGCTAGCCGACCAGGCCGCGCCGGAAGTCGCTGACGGACGGGCGGCCGAGCGCGACGCGACACGCGGGCAGGTCAGCTCAACTACCACCGTCGGCAACTAACCCCAGTTGGACGCTCAGCCCCAATTGGCCGCTTGCTGGTCACCGGGCCGTGGCTCGTCCTGCTTGCGGAAGACGAGCAGCTCGCTCCGGCCACCACTCATCGGCACAAAGGTGCTTCCAACCAGGGTGAGGCCTCTCCTGCCGAGCACGTTAATTGTCCACTGCCGAGGGATCATCGAGTAGAGCGTTGCGCCGCTGGAGACCCAGGTACTCGTGGTGGGCTCGTCCAGGCAGTTCTCTGTGACGATGTCGAATGCGACCGCGCCGCCCGGCCGCACTATTCGCGCCATCTCCCACCAATAGCCGACGCTGGTCACCAGCGGGATGTAGACGAACAGCTTGTGGGCATGCACCAGGTCCACTGAGGCGGACGCCGTCTGTGACAACGTCCGGCCGTCCGCGTCGTGGAGCTGGATGCCCGGAAGCTTGCTGAGGTGGGGAAGCCAGTCCCTGGCCGTCTCATAGGCTTCGTAGACCTCAGGCTGCAACGCTGCAATGACCTTCTCGGCGTAACGACCGGTGCCCGGGCCGATCTCACACACCCGGCGGACTGGCGCGTTCAGGTCGGCTAGCTGCAGCATCTCCTTCACCGCTGCCGCCGTAGCACCGGGCTTGGCGCTGAACTGGTCAACGTAATCGGTAAGCGAAAGACCCGCACGCTGTGCCGCTGCAAGCGTCCTTCGCGCGGAGATAAAGGACTGAACCGCGGCGTCACTGCTCCAGCCACGGACAACCTGAACTCCTACCGGCCGGAGCGCCCGGTTAACGCCCGAATGGAATCTGGCTATGACCGACATTGTTCCATCCAACACTGAGAGACCTGGTCATTCTATGCTGATTACGTGTTCGCATTGCAACCTACCAGGCTTCGTAGTTAGGTTAAACTGGCCGACACTACGCAGAAAACGGAGTTTTACCGGCTTTATGGCATGGCCGAGGCCAGAATGCTGTTGGCGTCCTCGCCGTAGCGGCTCCGCCAGAGCGACCAGCTCACCGTTTCCCCGTCGGCCAGCGCCATGAACCTCCAGGGACCGCTGTAGACGTTACTGGTGAAGTGGTTGTCCTGGCTGAACGTGATGTGATACTCGACCGCCGTGCCGTGATACGGGCTCCACGAGGGATCACTGCCGTATTCCGAGAACACTCCCACGTACCCGCACCCACGGGCCGCAGTGCAGTCCGGGCCGATTGCCGCCGGATCAAAGCTGAAATGGTTGTCAGCAACGTCGACGTTCTGGGTCTTCCAGCGGCACAGATCGTAGTAGTCAGGGGTCTGGCCGGCGGTCGCGTGCTGCAGCGCAGACTTGGTGCACGTCCTGATGTTTGCCACCGCCGGATCGACCAGCGTGCAGGTACCGGATGAACTGTTGTCCGGCGAGCCGCAGTACCGGTTGGAGTTTTCCCACAAGATCACGCCACTCCAGTTGTCGGTGAACACGTTGTGCCAAATCTGGAATGACGTGCTGTAGCTAGTGGCTACCCTGCTATCTGAGCCCGACTCCGATATGTAGATGGCTGGCGTGGGGAAGCCAGGGCTGGACGGGCCCGCGCCGATCGCGTTGTGGCTGAAGAGATTGTCTTCTATCTGGGCGTTGTAACTGATCTCGTAGATCAGAGCTTCAGCAAAGTTATTGTCGAAGTAGTTACCCGAGATATTGAACCCGCGATTATTAGTGTCCGCCCACAGGCCGACGTTGTGATTCCCGTGCACCCAGTTGCCCTCGATGCTCGCACCGTCGACGTTCCAGAACTTGCCGCCGCCGCTGCAGCCGCAGCCGGGAGTGTGCTGCTCCCAGTTGTAAGTGTCGTTGTCGGCGATCTCGTTGTCGTCCAGCGTCAGGGCAGCCGGGCCCGGGACAGCGTAGGCGTTGAATCCGTATTGCTGGTTCCTCTGCAGGCAGTCATGCCGCAGCGTGTCGCGGCTGCCGAGCATCACGCCTGCGCCGGCGTTGTCTTCTATCGTTGCGTGGTCAATGGTCCAGCCAGAAGCTGAGCTGGTATTGACGACGCCCTGGTTGAAGTTCCCGCCCTGAGGGCCGAAGTTCTCGATGGTCAGGTAACTGATCCGTACGTCCGGTGCGTTGCCGGTGAAGGCAAAATCGTTAACCCGCCGCCCGTCGAGTACGGCACCAGGTGCGCCGACGAAAGTCGACCCCGTGCCCGGCTGAATCTGTGCATAGCGGCTCGCGCCAAGTGTGTGGGTACCCGGCGCGAACCAGTAGGTTGTGTGCGGGCTCCTGAAGTTGACGCGGGAGTCATTGCCAGCCGGGACTGATACGGCCCTGGCCGGCCGTGCGGTCGGCCCGCGGCCGAGCACGCTGCTGTTTCCGCACACCCGGACATGATCTGCAGCCAGCTCGGCAGGCGACCCGGCATTCTTTGTCTTCGGTGATGACGTTGCTGTCAGCCAGGCCGCACTTGCAGCTATCACGACCAGGGCGAGCGCGAGGCCGCCGCCGAGCACTGCCAGGCGCCGGGAGCGAGGTCGCATCCTCGGCTCCGGAGTCATGTCATGCGGGGTTGGCGATGGCGTACCGGTAGATCTCGACCAGCTGCTCGATGTTGCGGTCAGGGTCGAAGTGCTTGGCGTAGGTCTCACGCGCCTGCGCCCCGTAGGCCAGGTACCGGTCCGGATCCGCCTCCACATCCGCGACCGCCGCGCCCAGCGCCTGCGCATCACCCGGCGCGAACAGCACCCCGTCCACCCCGTGCGTGATCAGCTCGGTGAACGCCCCGTGTCCCGCCGCGACCGGCGGCGCCCCCGCCGCCATCGCCTCGATCGCCACCAGCCCGAACGGCTCCTCCCACGTCGAGGGCAGCAGCACCGCCCGCGCCCGCGCCATCAGCGCCGCGCACCCCGCCTCATCCACATGCCCGGCCAGCTCCACCGACGGCCGCCCCGCCGCCCACGCCGCCACTTCCGCCTCAAGCACCCCCGCACCGGCAATAACCAGGCGCAGCCCCGCACCCGCAGCGTCACCCCGCCCCCGCAGGTAACAATCCCAGCCCGCCATCAGCAGCCGGACGCCCTTCGCCGCGTCCAGCCGCCCCGCATACAGCACCGCGTCCTCGCGGGGCACGACCGGCACCGCCCGGGCCGGAATCAGGTTATGGCGCACGAACACCCGCCCGGCATCCAGGTCCAGCCCCGCCAGCAGATCCCGCTGCGACGCCGAGATAAACACATACGCCGACACCATCGACCGCCACGCCTGCCGGTGCATCCCGTTCGCCGCCACCACCGCCGCCGACGCCAGCCGCGACCCCTTATAACACCCATGCACGACCGCCTGGACCGACGACCCGTCCACGCAGTCATGACACACCTGCCCGTCCCGCAGGAAGTTCCCCCCGGCGCACGCAAGCCGGTAGTTATGCAACGTCAGCACCACCGGCACACCCGCATCCCGGCACGCATACAGCACCGCCGGGCTCAGCAGCGGGAACGTGTTATGCACATGCACCACATCCGGCCGCTGCTCCGCCAGCACCCCCCGCAGCTCACGGAACGTCCCCGGACTCCACACCGCCCGCCCCGGCAGCGCCGCCTTCCGCGCCAGCGACCAGCCCTCAATCACATCGCTGTCCCGCTCAAACCGCACCACCTCATGCCCCAGCCCCGCCAGCGCAGCCCGTTCCCGGTCCACCACCCGGTTCTCACCACTCGGCGCCGACGACCGGTACCGGTTATGGACCACGGTGATTTTCAACTAGCCCCCCGGGAGGTTGACCGCACCAGCAAGGAGGCTGCGAGTGCGAGTTCGAGGAAGTACAGGGAGGGGGAGCTGAGGCCGGTCTCGGTGAACGAGGAGATCAGGCAGTAGGTGACCAGGAACAGGGCAATGGCCCGCTGCGGCCCCAGTGGCCGGAAGTAGGCGCTGACAAGCACGAACAGCAGCATCGTCGCCGTCAGGACGACGCCGACGAGCCCGAGGTCGAGGTAGGACCCGAGCCAGTTGCTGTCGATCGACAGGCCGTTGAATGACAGGTTGGACAGGCCGAAGCCGAAGATCACCTGGAACTCGTTACGCGGGGCACTGAGCAGCGCGGTCCACACATTGGTCCGCCCGGTGAGGCTCGTCAGCTGCTGCGTACCCTGCCCGCGCGCCAGCCAGGTGGTCACGAAGCCGGACAGCGTGATCGCGGCGAGCGAGGTGATGACGCCGAGGGCGGCGAAGAGCTTGCGCACCCTGGCCCTGGCGCGGAAGAGGCTGATGCCGCCGACAAGGATTCCGGCCAGCATCGCCACGAGGGCGGTCCTGGTGTGGGTGAGGAGCAGGATGGGCATCCCGACCACGACGGCAATAAGGGCCAGCCGCCCGGACACGAGGCTGCACAACCACAGCAGGACCACGATGCCAACCATCACCGCGGCGTAGTGCGCGACCTGCGTCGGCGGGTCAGGCCAGATTGCTCCCTCGAGCCGGCCCTCCGCCAGCGCGGTGTGCGGGCGGATAAGAAGGCCGAGAACAGTGACGCCGAGGACGACTGACAGTGCGGTCAGATGACTGCGGACGAGCAGCATGTCCCGCCGGCCCCACCATGGAGTCAGCAGCCACAGCGTGGCTACGAACCCGGCCATCCGGAAGGTCCGGTAGATCGTCCCGACGTGGCCGGGTTCCAGCATGACGATGAAGGCTGCCAGGGCAAGCAGGCTCACAATGCACAGATAGGCATTGGGCCGGATCAGCAGCCGGCGGTTCACCGTCAGGGCCACCAGCATGGCGGCTGGCAGCGCACCCTGAGTGACTATCTTGCCGACGGCCGACGGCAGGTGAATGAGGAGCGGGGCGCCACTCCACGTCGAGGGGTAGTAGGTCAGGACATTGAGGATCAGCAGGCCCCAGGTGAGAGTCACCCGGCGCCGGATCCATCGCTCGTCCGCTGACGCCCCTGCGAGCAACGGCATGTCCCGCCGAATGCGGGGCAGCGTCGCCGATGCGCTCATCCGATAACCCCCTGTGCCCAGGCCGACTGCCGGGAGCCCTGCGCCAGCTTCCGGCGGCGCAAGCGGGATGGCGCGGGCTTGGCACCGAGACTTTCATCGGCCTTGTCAGCGCCGACGAGTACTACTGAGACAAGCCGCAGTCCGGCGAGCCGGATCATCTCGCCGGTCGCCTTGAGGTTCACCTTGGCTGACCGTCCCGCGGTCACGACGACGACGACGTCGGTCGTCCATGTCGTCAGGTGCTCCGCCCCGTATGTGGGGTCGAGCGTGGTGATGGTCAGGAGCAGATCCGCCGACGCGTGCACCGCGGCCAGGGCCTTGCCCGGCTTGATGCGGGGAACGGCCTGGGACGGGGAGCGCACCGGACCGACGGGGAGGCGATCTGACGGTTCGGGAACGGCCACGACAACCCGCTCGCGCTCAGTACCGGCGAACTGGACCCCGGGGCGACTCACCTTGAGCAGTCGCGCTGCCGGGGCGCCAGCGGCCAGATCCGCGAGCAGGACCCGCTTGCCCTCCCGCGCTGATGATTTAGCCAGCTCGACGAGGCCCAGTGCGGCGATGTCAGCGTCACCAACCGGGACGACAGCTAGTACGGCCGTCTTCCCCTCAGTGTGACGCACGTTGCTGCGCAGGTGGGCCACGAGCCGCGGGATATCTCCGGTGCGATCGGCCGCCAGCCTCGGGCGACCTGTCAGCCATCTGGTCGGCGTGCACCTTGCCGATCGTGAGTTTGATCGGGGCACCCAGGGCTCTGGCGATATCGCGGCGCCGCCGCGGCCGGTCTGACACTACCGCTTCGATCAGCACCAGCCCGAGGCCCACGGTCAGCCCCACGAAAAGGCCCGCGACGCCGGTCATCGCCTCAAGGTGCTTCCTCGTCGGCGGGATCGGCGCTGCGGTGTCAAGCACCGCGGTTCCATTGATCATCGACAACGTGACCAGCGGGTAATTCGTTGCGTCATATTTCAGCGCGCCGATCGTGGCGTCCAGCGAGCTCCGGTCAGCCAGCAGGCCTTTGAGCTTGTTGTCGCGCTGCGGCGTCTTAGGCTCGGCTGACACCGCTGTGATCTGCCTGGTGATGCCCGCGAGCTTAAAGTTCTCCACGGCGGTCTGCTGGTTGAGCGTCGGCACGTCGAGCTGCTGCCCGAACCGGAGCAAATGCGCCCGTTCCTGCATGAACCCGGCAGCCACGGCATTGGCTAGCCGTTCTGCTTCGGCTAGGGCCGGCGCGCTGGCCGTGATCTCGAGCAGCCGGTCAGTGGGCGCAACGACCGTATAGGAGTGGGCGAAGCTGGCCACGCTCTCATGGAGGCCCAGCTTGTGCAGGGCGCTAGCGGCCACCTGGAGTGACTGGGCCGTCGCGACGTTGCCCTCCATCTGGGTGGCGGGATCCAGGTCAGGATTGTTAAAGATCAGGACCGACGCAGCCGCCTGATAAGCGGGCGGGGCATAGACGAACAGGCATCCGCTGAGTGCCAGCCCAGCTACCGTCGTGGCGCAGACAAGCCAGGCGCGGCGCCGCAGCGCCTGGCCGAGTGCGCGCAGGCTAATGAGACCCCGAGGATTGTCACCTTGCCGGTACCGGGATGCGGCGAAGCCGTCACCGGCGGCTCCGCCCCTCGCGAGGCTGCAGGTGTGGCCGTTGGTGGTGGCGGGTGCGGCTGGGGTCACCGGCGGCTCTCCGGCGAGGTGCCGGTCAGCCGGGCAACCCGCTTGTGCTGGGCAGGCGGCTGCGGCCCGGCCGTGCTGGCCAAGCTGCAGCAGCCGCCCGGTCGTCCGGTCGGCCGGATCAGGATCAGCGACCACGATCCCGCTGATATCCACCCCGGCACTGGTGATACTCAGCGCCACCCGGGCCAGCTGCTCGGCAGTCGCCGCCCCCGCCGACACCGCCAGCACCGTCGCCGTCGCCGGCACACCCGCAGCCAGCCGCGGATTACGGCTGTCCACCACCGCGACCACCACCGTCAGCCCGCCACCAGCCGGCCAGCCAGCCTCCGCGAAATCACCCACCGCGAACTGCAGCGACCCAGCCTGACGCGACCCCGCCGCCACCGTCGTGCACGCCGCCGACAACGCCGCCATCGCATCCGGATCCTGCTGCGGGCCGATCACCAGCCGCACCGGCACCCCCAGCGACGCGGCATACACCGCCAGCTGCGGCCCCACCGCCAGAGCCCGCCGGTCCGACGACAACGACACCACCCACAGGCACACAACCGGCCCGCCGCCCCGCCGGCCATCCCGCACACCCACATGCCGCAGCGCCTTCAGCAAGCTCCACGCATGCACAACACCCGGCTCATACGACTCCAGCAGCCGCGCCCAGCCCGCCGCACCCGACGGGCGCACCACCGGAACCGACGCCAGCACCGGAGCCCCCACCGCGCCAGCTATCTCATCGCGCTCCCGCAACCGCCGGTCCGTCTGCCCCATCGCCACCACCACGATCAGGCCCAGCAGCACACCCGCCAGCGCCCCCACACCCGCCAGCGCCGCCACCCACGCCGCCGCCGTCGTCCCCATCGCCGGTGACGCCGACGCCACCACCTTCGCCAGCACCGGCCCGCCCGGGCGCAGGGCATCCGGCGACCTGACCAGGCTCACATACTGGTTCGCCACCGCATCAGCAACACTCTCCGCGTCCTCCGCCGTCTTCGCCGACACCGTGATCGTCAGCGACGTCGACGACGACACCGTCACCTTCACCTGACGCAGCAGCTGCCCATACGACAACGCCGATTCAGCGTGGCTCACCGGGCCCAGCACCGCCGAGTCACTGTCCGCGATCAGCGCCTGGGTCGCAATCTGCTTCGGCGCCGGCACCACCACCAGCACATGACTCGACAACAGCGGCGGCCGCAGCACAGCAAAACCCGCCCCCGCCAGCACGCCCAGCACCACCACAACAGCAAACACGACCTTGTGCCGCCGCACCGCCCGCAGCAGCATCCTCAGGTCCACCACACCACCTCACAGTCCACCAGCCAGCCGCCCCCACCCAGCACAAACACTCCCACCCTGCCGCATAGGAGCCCGCCGCAACCACCCCTGATACACCAAGGGGGCGGATTTTACCCGCAAATGACGCCAGCGTCACGCTGCCTATCGCGACACCAGGTGCGCCCACAAATGCCAGCCCATTAGCGACTCGCCGGGCAGGCCGTGCACCGGCAGCGGCGGGGCGTGCATGAAGCGCTTATAGGTCCGGGTAACGGCGAATGACGGAAAGGATTGCTCGACCCGCCTGCGGTCGTACACCAAAGCGTACGGATTATACGGACCGTCGGTGTTGTGGTGGATAAAGGTTCTGAGCCGCAGATAACGAAAGAGCCCCATCTCCTTCGCGTTGCCCAGATGCGCTGCCAGCATTCCCCGCCGCGTCTCCGGCTTCAAGATCCCCATCTCGACAAGCGGGAAGGCGGCGAGCAGCGCAGCGCGGCGGAGGAATCCGATCGAGACAAGGTAGTTCAGCGACCACCGGGCGTACATCATGATGACGAGCTCCCCGCCAGGGCGCAGCACCCGGTGGATCTCGCGCTGGGCTTGCTCGATATCCGGCACATGGTGCAGGACACCATGGCTGAAGACCACGTCGAACGAATTGTCGGCAAACGGCAGCTGGAGCACGCTGCCCTGGCGCAGCTCCTCGTAAGGAAGATCGCGCAGCATAAGCCGGGTCCTGACACGCTCGACCGACTCGGCTGTCAGGTCAACGCCCGACCAGCGGGCTCCCTGCCGGATCAGGAGCTCGGAATCAGATCCCTCCCCCAGGCCGATCTCCAGCAGCTGCTTCCCGGCGACGTTCAAGGCTTTGATGCATGCCGGGAGGTGGCGCTCAGTCTGGTAGCGAAAAGCGTCGTAATCGGTGAAGAACTTCTCGTAGTCACCCTGGAAGTGCCGGTGCAGCCCCCCGACCTGGCTGTCTCCGCACGCGTGATCCTGCCAGAACCTCTGGACAGTAAGCTCATCCAAATCATCCACCTCCCCCAACACCGGTCATTCCGTAATTTAGGTACTGACTAAAACTTCCCAATTGCACTATCACGCGCATCCGGCTCCCCGAAACGGCAGCGAGATGAGGATAAATCGCAAACTCAATGGGCCGCAGCGGCATTGGCTAGAAATTCATTTATACGGCGGCTCCGAGTCATGTCATGCGGGGTTGGCGATGGCGTACCGGTCCGGATCAGCAGGCTGGGGTCACCGGCGGCTCTCCGGCGAGGTGCCGGTCAGCCGGGTAACCCGCTTGTGCTGGGCAGGCGGCTGCGGCCCGCCCGGCTGGCCAAGCTGCAGCAGCCGCCCGGTCGTCCGGTCGGCCGGATCAGGATCAGCGACCACGATCCCGCTGATATCCACCCCGGCACTGGTGATACTCAGCGCCACCCGGGCCAGCTGCTCGGCAGTCGCCGCCCCCGCCGACACCGCCAGCACCGTCGCCGTCGCCGGCACACCCGCAGCCAGCCGCGGATTACGGCTGTCCACCACCGCGACCACCACCGTCAGCCCGCCACCAGCCGGCCAGCCAGCCTCCGCGAAATCACCCACCGCGAACTGCAGCGACCCAGCCTGACGCGACCCCGCCGCCACCGTCGTGCACGCCGCCGACAACGCCGCCATCGCATCCGGATCCTGCTGCGGGCCGATCACCAGCCGCACCGGCACCCCCAGCGACGCGGCATACACCGCCAGCTGCGGCCCCACCGCCAGAGCCCGCCGGTCCGACGACAACGACACCACCCACAGGCACACAACCGGCCCGCCGCCCCGCCGGCCATCCCGCACACCCACATGCCGCAGCGCCTTCAGCAAGCTCCACGCATGCACAACACCCGGCTCATACGACTCCAGCAGCCGCGCCCAGCCCGCCGCACCCGACGGGCGCACCACCGGAACCGACGCCAGCACCGGAGCCCCCACCGCGCCAGCTATCTCATCGCGCTCCCGCAACCGCCGGTCCGTCTGCCCCATCGCCACCACCACGATCAGGCCCAGCAGCACACCCGCCAGCGCCCCCACACCCGCCAGCGCCGCCACCCACGCCGCCGCCGTCGTCCCCATCGCCGGTGACGCCGACGCCACCACCTTCGCCAGCACCTGGCCCCCCGGCGCGCCCGGCGACCTGACCAGGCTCACATACTGATTCGCCACCGCATCAGCGACACTCTCCGCGTCCTCCGCCGTCTTCGCCGACACCGTGATCGTCAGCGACGTCGACGACGACACCGTCACCTTCACCTGACGCAGCAGCTGCCCATACGACAACGCCGATTCAGCGTGGCTCACCGGGCCCAGCACCGCCGAGTCACTGTCCGCGATCAGCGCCTGGGTCGCAATCGTCTTCGGCGCCGGCACCACCACCAGCACATGACTCGACAACAGCGGCGGCCGCAGCACAGCAAAACCCGCCCCCGCCAGCACGCCCAGCACCACCACAACAGCAAACACGACCTTGTGCCGCCGCACCGCCCGCAGCAGCATCCTCAGGTCCACCACACCACCTCACAGTCCACCAGCCAGCCGCCCCCACCCAGCACAAACACTCCCACCCTGCCGCATAGGAGCCCGCCGCAACCACCCCTGATACACCAAGGGGGCGGATTTTACTCGCAAATGACGCCAGCGTCACGCTGCCTATCGCGACACCAGGTGCGCCCACAAATGCCAGCCCATTAGCGACTCGCCGGGCAGGCCGTGCACCGGCAGCGGCGGGGCGTGCATGAAGCGCTTATAGGTCCGGGTAACGGCGAATGACGGAAAGGATTGCTCGACCCGCCTGCGGTCGTACACCAAAGCGTACGGATTATACGGACCGTCGGTGTTGTGGTGGCTAAAGGTTCTGAGCCGCAGATAACGAAAGAGCCCCATCTCCTTCGCGTTGCCCAGATGCGCTGCCAGCATTCCCCGCCGCGTCTCCGGCTTCAAGATCCCCATCTCGACAAGCGGGAAGGCGGCGAGCAGCGCAGCGCGGCGGAGGAATCCGATCGAGACAAGGTAGTTCAGCGACCACCGGGCGTACATCATGATGACGAGCTCCCCGCCAGGGCGCAGCACCCGGTGGATCTCGCGCTGAGCTTGCTCGATATCCGGCACATGGTGCAGGACACCATGGCTGAAGACCACGTCGAACGAATTGTCGGCAAACGGCAGCTGGAGCACGCTGCCCTGGCGCAGCTCCTCGTAAGGAAGATCGCGCAGCATAAGCCGGGTCCTGACACGCTCGACCGACTCGGCTGTCAGGTCAACGCCCGACCAGCGGGCTCCCTGCCGGATCAGGAGCTCGGAATCAGATCCCTCCCCCAGGCCGATCTCCAGCAGCTGCTTCCCGGCGACGTTCAAGGCTTTGATGCATGCCGGGAGGTGGCGCTCAGTCTGGTAGCGAAAAGCGTCGTAATCGGTGAAGAACTTCTCGTAGTCACCCTGGAAGTGCCGGTGCAGCCCCCCGACCTGGCTGTCTCCGCACGCGTGATCCTGCCAGAACCTCTGGACAGTAAGCTCATCCAAATCATCCACCTCCCAACCCGGCCGTTATCGTCATTTAGGTAGCGATTAAATATGCGCCTTCGCGCCAGCAAGCTATCCGCCCACGACTTCGCCGCCAGACGACGATAGATCGTAAAGCCAATGTGCCGCGGTGCCATTCGTGAGAAATTCATTCATGCGGCGGCCGCGAGTCATGCCATGCGGGGTTGGCGATGGCGTACCGGTAGATCTCGACCAGCTGCTCGATGTTGCGATCCGGGTCGAAGTGCTTGGCGTAGGTCTCACGCGCCTGCGCCCCGTAGGCCAGGTACCGGTCCGGATCAGCCTCCACATCCGCGACCGCCGCGCCCAGCGCCTGCGCATCACCCGGCGCGAACAGCACCCCGTCCACCCCGTGCGTGATCAGCTCGGTGAACGCCCCGTGTCCCGCCGCGACCGGCGGCGCCCCCGCCGCCATCGCCTCGATCGCCACCAGCCCGAACGGCTCCTCCCACGTCGAGGGCAGCAGCACCGCCCGCGCCCGCGCCATCAGCGCCGCGCACCCCGCCTCATCCACATGCCCGGCCAGCTCCACCGACGGCCGCCCCGCCGCCCACGCCGCCACTTCCGCCTCAAGCACCCCCGCACCGGCAATAACCAGGCGCAGCCCCGCACCCGCAGCGTCACCCCGCCCCCGCAGGTAACAATCCCAGCCCGCCATCAGCAGCCGGACGCCCTTCGCCGCGTCCAGCCGCCCCGCATACAGCACCGCGTCCTCGCGGGGCACGACCGGCACCGCCCGGGCCGGAATCAGGTTATGGCGCACGAACACCCGCCCGGCATCCAGGTCCAGCCCCGCCAGCAGATCCCGCTGCGACGCCGAGATAAACACATACGCCGACACCATCGACCGCCACGCCTGCCGGTGCATCCCGTTCGCCGCCACCACCGCCGCCGACGCCAGCCGCGACCCCTTATAACACCCATGCACGACCGCCTGGACCGACGACCCGTCCACGCAGTCGTGACACACCTGCCCGTCCCGCAGGAAATTGCGACTGGCGCACGCAAGCCGGTAGTTATGCAACGTCAGCACCACCGGCACACCCGCATCCCGGCACGCATACAGCACCGCCGGGCTCAGCAGCGGGAACGTGTTATGCACATGCACCACATCCGGCCGCTGCTCCGCCAGCACCCCCCGCAGCTCACGGAACGTCCCCGGACTCCACACCGCCCGCCCCGGCAGCGCCGCCTTCCGCGCCAGCGACCAGCCCTCAATCACATCGCTGTCCCGCTCAAACCGCACCACCTCATGCCCCAGCCCCGCCAGCGCAGCCCGTTCCCGGTCCACCACCCGGTTCTCACCACTCGGCGCCGACGACCGGTACCGGTTATGCACCACCATCACCCGGAGCCACCGGCCGCGATCATCAGCGGGGGGGTCGTTGGTGGTGCCGGGCGGGGCCGGGGTCACCTCCGGTTCTCCTGCGTACCCGCGGCCAGCCGCGCGACATGCCGGTGCTGAGCCGACGGGCGCGGCCCCGCCGACGGGCTGAGCTGGAGCAGCCGCCCCGTCGTCCGGTCGCCAGGATCAGGGTCAGCCACCAGGATCTCGCCGAAGTCCACCCCCGCACTACTCGCGCTCAGTCCCACCCAGGCGAGTGGCTCTGCAGTCGCGGCATCAGCCGACACCCCCAGCACCGTCGCGGTCGGCGGCACTGCCTCCAGCCGCGTATTACGGCTGTCCGCCACCGCCATCACGACCGTCAGCCCGCCAACCGACAGCCCGCCAGCCATCGGATAATCACCCACCGCGACACCCACATGCCGCCTTGTGCCGCCGCACAGCGCGCAGCAGCATCCTCAGGTCCATCACATCACCTCACTGCGCATCCCGCCCGCCACCTACCACATCCAGGCACCCGCACGCATATGAGCGGCCGGGAAGCTACCCTGATACACCTTCACGACCGATCCGGCGCGGGTCAACCAAGTCTGCGCCGGGTTAATCGCCTTCAGTCGTATCTGGCCTGCGGGCGCGGGTTCGGGAGCTATCCGAGTTATCCGCGCGCCCGCAGAGCTGGCCTGACCGGCCTGCCGCGGAGCACCGAGTCGACGCCTTGATCAAGCGCGCGCTGGTAGACCGGCATTAGCCGGGCGACGGAATCCACCGTTTGACTGATGGCTGCCGGATCATGAGCGGCTGACACCACGAACGACGGCGCCAGGATCCCGGACTCCAGGAATTCCTGTAGCACCAGCGTCCGGAACGCCTGGCTTGGCTCCCCACGTTCATCCCTGGCCGTGTAAACCAGGTTGCAGTCACGGCCCCGGAGCTGGAAGTACGGGCTAAGCCCGGCGGCGTCAACCACCTTCGTGACGGCGTGGCGCAATTCGGCGCCTATCCGATGAAGGCGCGCGGCTATCTGCTCGCGCTGATAGGTGTCGATCACGGCGAGCATCGCCGCGAGGGCCCACGGCTGCGCGCCCCCGGTCTGCGACAGGAGGAAGACGCGATCCACGTCATCCACGAAGCCGCCCAGACGCATCAACTCGCGCCGGCCGGCCAGCGCCGACAGCGGGAATCCGTTGGCCAGACCCTTCCCGAATGTGCACAGGTCAGGCTGGATGTCATAGAGGAACTGAGCTCCTCGCTCATGCCACCGGAATCCGGTGATCATCTCGTCGAGTACGAGCACTGCACCATAGGCGTCACACAGACGTCGGAGGCCAGCGAAGTAGCCGCCGGCGGGCGGCTCTACCGTCTCGGCCTCGAGTATCACCGCGGCGATCTGGCCGGGATACTCCTCGAAGACGCGGGTCAGATCAGTGAGGTCGTTATAGGAGAACTGAACTGTCAGCGATTCGACCGACTTCGGTATCCCTGCCGACATGGATGTGGTCACGATGAACCAGTCGTCTGTCGAGAAGAACGGGTGCTGACGACATACCGCCACCATGTCCCGGTTAGTGTAGGCGCGCGCAAGCCGTATCGCTGCCGTCGTCGCATCGGAGCCATTCAGGCCAAACTTGACCATCTCGGCGCTCGGGATAAGGTCGATGAGTCGCTCGGCGGCCTCGCGCTCGATCCGGTGCGGCCGGGCGAAATTCACTCCGCAGTCCAGGTTGTTTTTCACCGCGCTGAGCACAGGCTCGAATCCGTGGCCGAGCGTGGTGGAGCGAAGGCCGCTTCCGAATTCAACGTATTCATTTCCGTCGATATCCCATACGCGGCAACCGGCGCCACGCTCGAGAATGGGAGCCATCCCGGCCGGATACTGATCGGCGCCTTTAGCGTAGGTATGAGCGCCGCCAGGAATCAGTGCGTGCACAGCTGCCACATGGGCCCCAGAAGCGGCGAAGCCCCTCACCTGTTAGCCCCTCGAAGTAACTTTGGTACCGGGACTGCGCATCGTAGGCAGTTGGCCAGGCTGTGCCTGGAGCGGGAAGAGCAGCGACGTCAGCATCTCGAACTGCGCCTTCGCCTGGAGGGCTAGCGCCTCGTTCCGCTGCGCGAGCTTCGCCCGCAGCTCCGGTGCGCGGACCTGCAGCTCGGTGAACTGCTCGATGAGCTGACCAACGTCGAGCGATCCTGCGCGCTGGCAGAACTCAGCCAGCCCCACGTCAGCCATCACGGCATCGTGCTTGGCGGCGTAGCCCACGGAGATCGTTGGCTTGCAGAGCCTGATCGCGCTAATGACGTTGTGGTAGCGCGTCGCAACGACCATACCGACGGGCCTCAGCCCGTCCAGGAGGTCGGCAAATGACGTCGCCTTGGCCGCGCTCACTTGGCTAGCCGGCAGCGCAGGCCGGGCGGCCCGCAGGTCGGCCAGCAGCCAGTCGACAACGACGTCATCGCACCCCTTGGTATCTCCGACAAACAGCCGAACGGTACGCCCGGTGTCGACAAGCCAAAGGATGAACGTCTTCATGTTCTGCACGTACGAGTCATAAATCTCGTTGGCCTCCTGGCGCTCGTCGTTGGAGCCGTGGAAATCCATCACCCCAACCCCGACAAGATCCGCGTCGCCGGGCGAATCGGCTGTTACCGGAATGGCAAAGGCCAGATCCGGAAAGACCTGGACCGACGTTTTGCCGCCGTGTCGTGGCCGCATGGCCTCGCGCGAATCGATATCCCGGTAAGAGCAATAGTAGGCAAGGCGGGAAGCCGCCCTGTACAGCCAGCGCATCAGGCGCTGCCTAGTGAAGTTCGCGCCGATGCTCACCAGCGCTACTTTCGTTCGGAATAGGCGGCCTGACAGGCAGACGACGAATATCGCGTAGGGGGTACCGAGAGCCCGAAGCGGCAGAGTCGTCTCAAGTACTCCCATGCCCGGCACGATCACCACGTCGTGGCGGCGGACCCAAGACGCGATCCGGAAGGCGTCCAGTCCCTTGCCCATGGCCTTAAGCAGGAGTGCCGTGAGCCTCGACGTGTTGTGCTCATGCCTGCAATACCAGGACAACTCCCGCGCCGGGATGCCGTATCGGGCCTGCACCTGCTCTGGTCCGCTGCACATCGCATCCACGATCGCGTCGCGATGGTCGGTCCTGAGGTACTGCAGCACCGACTCCATCGACGTGTCGTTGCCGATGTTGCCAGACCCGAGCAGCCCGAACAGGCCAACCCTGTTACGGCCACCAGTCATCGTCAGATCCTTCCCTGGCCCGCCACGACGGCGCCGACCGAGATGCCTTGGACATCAGCAGCATTCTGCTCGGTCGCGAACCTGCCGTGCTCGGAAAAGGCCCTGCTCGCCCCCCAGTCGATGAGGTTGCGATAGCACGCACGCCGCTCGGCCGGAGTAAGCGGGGTACGCTGGATAGCGGTGATGAACCCCCAGATGTACTCGCCGTACAGCCGCAGGACCGGATTTCGCAGCCGGTCCGCCCGGCGCGGGTCCAGGTTAGCGCACCAGCCTCGGACACTCGAGAACGCCCGCGCCGCGCGATCGGGATGGTCGCGTCGGAAATACAGCCAATCGGGCACCTGGTAGAACGGCCCTTGCAAGGCGAGTTCGGCGACAAATGTTCGGTCGGCCCGGTAGTAACTGCCGTTCAGAGAGGTCTGCCGAAGAACCCCCGTGCGGATGACCGCTCCGTCATCGTCTCCGCCAGGGTCAAATAGCACGCTTCTGAAGCGCTGCGGCGCGGATGAGGCGGCCGAGTCCAGTGAGTACCTGACGGTCTTGGTGACCGTGCCTGAGTCGTCGATGACCGCGGTAAAGGAGTGCGCCAGCACCGCGTTGGGGTAGGTGTCGAGGGCGTCGACGCAGCGCTCCAGTAGATCGCAGGCGTACAAATCGTCGTCCGACGCCCACTTGAAGAACTCACCCCTGGCCAGGCCGACAAGCAAATTGTGGTTGGGCGCGCAGCCGATGTTCTGAGGCTGGCGGAAGTAGCGAATCCTGGGGTCCTGTGCCTGGTATCGGGAGCAGATCTTGGCGGTGTCGTCAGTCGATGCGTTGTCGGATATGAGCAGCTCAAAGTCTTCGTAAGTCTGGCCAAGCAGTGCGTCGAGGGACTGGGCGAGAAACTTCTCACCGTTATAAACCGGAAGTCCGACTGTCAGTCGTGGTACTGTCCTCAACTCCTTGTCTCCCTCCATCACGGTAACCGCAACCTGCGGCTACACGGAGCGTCGGCATTACCTACGCCTGGTCGGTCGAACCGGCTACTAGACATGGCTGCCCTTGGGTCGTTGGCGGGGGTCGGCGCCCGCAGGGCCACCGGCGCTTCCGGCTCCGGGCACTCGGTGGCGTCCGGCAGCAGCCGCCGAGCTCAGGCCGACTTCGTGCAACGCCGCCCGCAGATGCCACCACCACAGCACAGCGGCAAAGACCGTCGCGGCGGCGCTGCCCGCGACCGCCCCGATGGCGCCATATCTGGCAGCCCCGATAAGCGCAAGGGCGACGAATGTGCCTGACTGAATGAGCTGGGCGCGGACATTCCGCTGGGCCGAGCCCAGCGCGCGCAGGCCGGCCGATGCGCCATCGACGAAGCACTGCGCCATGATCGCGATGGTCAACGGCACCACCAGCGGATATGTCTGCCGCCACAGCGACCGCAGGACCAGGTCGCCGAGTCCTCGCGGTAGCAGCACGAGGATGGCCGCGCTCCAGCACAGCGCCGCCACGGCGACCCCGCAGCTTAGCAGCAGGCAGTACAGCCGGAGGTGCCGCGGTGAGTTGCGCAGCGCCCGGGCGGCCTCCGGAACGGTGACAAGCGAGATGCCCATCAGGACAACCAGGAACGGCCCCATGAGGAGGTTCGCGGCCTGAACGTAGCCGACGGCAGCCAGGCCGGCCAGCGCGCCCAGGCCGTAGGCGCGAAGCTGGGACGAGCCACTGTTGGTGGCGTTCACGGTCAGGTAGCGGAACGCCAGATCGCGATGCTGCGAGACCCATCTCCAGGCATCGGAAAGCCTCGGGATAACCCGTGCCTGCAGCGGCCCGACCACTGATGCCACGGTCGCGGCCGACCCCCACACCAGAATGAACCAGAACACGTTCTCGTTGTGCGTGAAACGCAGGCAGATCAGGCCAGGCACCATGACCACGGCCCAGATCGTGTCGTTGAGGAACGCCTGGCCGCCACGGCCCAGCGCGAAGAACGCGTACCGCCAGCTGTCCTGCAGCATCAGCCCAGGCATCGTCAGTCCGATCGCCAGGAACGCCACCCTTGAGGTGCCATGCAGGAGCGCCGCCGCGCCCAGCATGCCGAGGCCAGCGACCAGTCCGACGGCCAGAGCGGTCCCGGTGCAACTGGTCACGGCCCGCCGCCAGGCGGAGACTTCGACACCGCTGAACCTGACCAGCAACGGATCGGTAGCCAGGCCGCGGGAGGCATTGAGGACGAACGAGTACGTCACGTAAGCGAGGCTGAACGCACCGAACTGCGTTGGCCCCAGCGAATGAGCCACATACAGGCTGACGGCGAAATTGGTAAGGCTCGACACTGCCTGGTCGGCCAGGCCCCAGCCCAGGCGGCGCTTGATCCCAGCAAATCGGCCGACGCCCCTCGTCCGCGGCTCGGTCGGCTCACGCAAGCCGATGGGCTGCATCCCATGGTCGGGGTTATCGAAGCCGAGCGCAGCCCAGCCCTTCGCCAGGTCGAGCTCGACGGTGTCCGACGCGGTATTCCATCGCGATGGGTACGCCGGCCACCAGGCCTCGGTATCTTCTCCCGGTGCAGGTTCATCAGTGACCTGCGGCGGGGGCGCGTCGCCGTTCGTCGCGTCCTTCGTTGCCGGCTGAGGAAGCTGCCATCCGTCGGCCGACGAGAATCGGGCCTCGTCGCCATCGGTGCGCTGGGCCGCCTGAGATGCCAGTTGCTCCTCGCGCGGGCGATGTTCGGTCATCCGGGCGCGCCTCGCCTGATCGCGGCGCTCATCGGTGCTCCCGCGAGGTACCCGGCCCGACTCCGCCAGGTAGATCTGCGGACACTGATTCTCCTAAGCTCCTTGGCGACAAGATCTCCCGGTGCATCCGGAATGTCGGCGGCGGCCCCAACTCTCGCAGTCCACAAGACGCAGGGCGCCCCCGTTCTGATACACCAGTGCCCCTATCGGCTCAGTTCCGGGGTACCTACTACCAGCTTCGTGCAGGTGAAGGCCTCGGCGTAGGGGGCGCGACATTCCATCCCTCGAAGCCGGGCCAAGCCCAGGAAGACCTCATCGTCCCACCAGTGCCGGCCCTGCTGCGAAGGGAAGCACTTGTGCAGTAGCTCTATCTTGCGCTGCGCGACGTCGGCGGACATCGGGATGTAGACGGACGGCCGGGCGATGTCACCGTCCCATTTCGGGATCTCGTAGCTGAGGCAGAGGTGATCGCGGAACACCGTCGGGATGATCTCGCCGATCGTGCGGTGATCCTGGTGTGCGTCCGCTGCCGAGGGCGCCAGGATTAGGTCTGGCGAGCACGACTGCCGCACCGATTCAAGGGCGTCCTTCACCGCCTCGAAGGCCGACGGGAGCCGCCCTTCGGGCAGGTCAAGCAGGTCGATAGTGAGGTTTGCACCGGCGGAGAAGGCATGGGCAGCGGTACGGGCCTCAAGCTGACGGGGCGCCGATCCGGTCAGCACTACGTAGCGAAGCTGCAGATCCTGATGGCTCGCAGCGAGGCTGAGCAGTGTCCCGCCACTGCCTATCTCAATGTCGTCTGGATGCGCCCCGACTGCCAGGACGGACAGCTTCTCGGTCGGCGCTGACGGCAGTTGCAGCGGCAGCATCGGGAAATCACCTGGCCAGCTGCGGGGCTGACGTCTCGGCGCCTGACCTCTCCGGGTCCCATATCATCCACGGGCAGTTCCCGCTGTTGTACATCTCCTCGAGTAGCGCACGCTCTTTCACTGTGTCGGCGGGGGACCAGTAGCCCTTGTAGGGGTAGGCGAGCACCCGGTGCTGCGTCACGAGGCGTCCGAGCGCATCTTCGACCAGGTCCTCGCCTTCATTCAGGTGATCGAAAATCTCCTGGCGAAGCAGGAAGTAGCCGCCGTTCTCCCACTGGCGCAGTTCCCGCATCGGGGTCACCTGGGTAATCAGGCCGTCATCGCCGATGTCAACAACATGGTGGGACGACTGCAGCGGCACGGCGAGCAGGCTGGCCACGGCGCCGCTGGCCGTGAAGCTGCTGATCATGTCGGGCAGCGGGGCGTTCGTCAGGACGTCCGCATAGTTCGCCATAAATATTGGCTCGTCCTGGACGAACCGCCGGACCCGCCGCAGCCGCTCGCCGATCGGGGAATGCAGACCAGTGTCAACGAACGTGATGCGCCAGTCCGAGATATCAGCGCTGAACAGCTTGACTTCGCGCGCGCCGTTCTCCAGGACGAAGTCATTGGATCTGGTCTCGTCATAAGTCAGGAAGAAGTCCTTGACGTAGGACGCTCCGTACCCCAGGCAGAGCACGAACTCCGTGTGACCGAAATGAGCGTAGTAGCGCATGACGTGCCAGAGCAGCGGCCGTTCGCCAATCAGGGCCATCGGCTTGGGGCCACTGCTAACCCCATCGCGCATGCGCATTCCAAGGCCGCCGCAGAACAGTACGACTTTCACGGCATGTCCCCATTCAGACAATCTCGAGCGCTGGGATCGGGAATACCAGCTGGCCGCCCCACGACCGGATGTACTCCAGCTGCCTGCTGATCTCGTCCCGGAGGTTCCACGGCAGGACGAGAACGTAGTCGGGCTTGGTCTCGGCAAGCCGCTCAGGCGCGTAAATCGGGATACGCGTACCGGGCAGGTACCGACCTTGCTTTACCGGATTCCTGTCGACCGTGTAGGCGAGCAGATCGGTCCGGACGCCGCAGTGATTCAGCAGCGTATTGCCCTTGCCGGGCGCGCCGTAGCCGGCAACGGACTTGCCCCGCTCGGCGGCACCGAAGAGGAAGCTAGCCAGGTCGCTCTTAATCTTCAGGACTTCCCGCTGGAAGCCGTCGTGGCCCGCCACGCTGTGCAGGCCGGCTGCGTCCTCGGCATCTAGAACAGCCTTGACCCTGCTGCTTGGCTCTCCCGCCGCCTGCTGCGGTTGTGCGTGGACACGGAGCGAGCCGCCATGCGTGCCGAGCTCTTCGACATCCACGACCTGGAGGCCCGCCGTGGCGAGCGCGCGGGACGACGTCAGCAGGGAAAGATATGAGAAATGCTCGTGGTAGATCGTGTCGTACTGCCGTCTCTCGATCAGGCGCAAAAGGTGCGGGAACTCCAATGTGACCAGGCCTGAGTCGCTGACGAGCGCACGCAGGCCTGCAGCGAATCCCCGGATATCCGGGACATGGGCGAAGACATTGTTAGCGACGACTAGGTCCGCCTGCCCGAATTGATCGGCAAGCTCTCGTCCGGTCGCGGCTCCGAGGAACTTCACCTCGGTCCTGATGCCACGGGAGCGGGCGGCCTCGGCGACGTTTGCAGCTGGCTCTACGCCAAGGACGCCAATACCCTCGGCGACAAAGTGCTGCAGGAGATATCCGTCGTTGCTGGCAACTTCGGTAACCAGGCTGTCCGGAGTGAGGTGGAGCCGTTCGATCATCGCGCGGGCATAGCCCTTTGCATGCAGAACCCAGGAATCAGAATAAGATGAGAAATACGCGTAATGCGAAAAGATTTCCTCGCCCGTCACATAAGCCGGCAACTGCACGAGCAGGCAGGAATCACATAGCAGCACATGCAGCGGATAGAAAATCTCGGGCGCGTCAAGTGCTTCCGCGGGCACGTAACTCTCACATAGCGGTGACATGCCCAGATCTACAAAGGTCCGGGTGAGAATCGCACCGCACAGCCTGCACAGACGAGCCTGCGACATCCACACCCCTAGATTCCTCGCTGAACCCGGTACGCTACACCAAAAGCGTGTTTAGCTGGGGCGATTCCCAGAATCACCGCACTGTGAAACATACGTGCCGCGAATGCGGACCACCGCGCGCGACGCGGGCCAGGGCCGCCGCACGTAGCGCGAATTCACACCTGTTCGGCACGAGGTGCTGTGCGCCGCCGCCATCCGCTACGCTGCGCTCGCCGGGTGGCACTTACCCCCTGGCCGCACGTAAGGGAGATCGCTTGTGGCCGAGATGGTCTGCCGGGCATGCCGGCGGCGAGCCGGGGACCTGGTGCTTGATCTTGGTGAGCAGCCGGCGAGTGACTTCTTCCCCCGGTGCGATGACCCCGGTCCCGACCCGATGTACCCGCTGCAGATGTGGCTGTGCTCATCGTGCGGCCTCGCGCAGCTCGTGGCCGACCCCACAGTGCCCGACGAGCCCAGAGGTGCCGAACCTGCCGCGCTGGTCAGCCAGGCCGCGGATGCCGTCAGCCTGGTCGCAGCGGCCGGCCTGCTTCCGGCCGGTGCCCAGGTCGCCGAGTACGGCAGTCCGCACAGCGGATCTTGGCTCGGGCATCTGGCGGCACATGGACTGTCGGCGGCACTCGACGGCGCGCCGGCCCATGTGGTGCTGGATTGCTTCGGACTGATGCACAGCGCCGACCAGGCGGCGGCGCTGGCGGGACGGGTAGCGCGGGTTGCTGCCGGAGGCGTGCTGCTGCTGCAGTACCACTCGCTGGCCACCATTGTCCGGCGCGAGCAGTGGAACGCGCTCCGGCACGGCCATTACGCGTACTACTCGACGGCCGCGCTCGTCAACATGCTGGCTGACCATGGCTTCAGGCCGCAGCTGGCCTGGCGATTCCCGCTGTACGGCGGGACAGTGCTGCTGGCCGCGAGGAGCGCCGACCTCGGGCAAGCCGACGCCCAAGCGGTTCAGGCAGTGCTCGCTGACGAAGCTAGCGCCGGGGTTCGCGACCCGGATGCCATTCGCACCCTGCAGCACAGCGTCCAGGCGCGTGCCGCGGCGCTGCATGACTGGCTCGCCGCGGAGCGCTCGGCCGGCAGGCGGGTTCTCGGGTACGGCGCCGCCTCCCGCGCAGTATCGCTGCTGCGGCAAGCACGAGTTGATGACTCCCTGTTGCCGGCGGTCGTGGACGCCTCGGCCGCCAAGCACGGACTGCGAATGCCCGGCACCGGCATCCCGATCGTCAGTCCGGCTGAGCTTGCCGCTCGCCAGCCCGACTCGGTCTTGCTGATGCTCTCGGACCTGCGCGCAGAGGTACGGCTGGCCTTCCCCGGAGTTGAGAAATCCGGCGGCCGATGGGTGGACGCTGAGGCGATCGGCACTGCCATTGCTAGCAGCTAGCCGGCATCTCCGCAGCTCAGGTCGTGTCGAGCAGCACCCGCAGCCGTTCCATACAGCGACCGCGGGTCGGTCCGATGCTGCCGACCGGTAGCCCCAGCTGGTCCGAGATCTCCGCATATGAAGCGGGCGGATCAGCCATCAGCAGCTCGAGCATGCGCTGCCACCGCGACGGCAGCAGCGACATGGCGTCTCGGACTGCGACCGCGCGCTCCGCGGCCAGCAGGCCCTCGTCCGCCTCCGGGGCATGCACGAGCGCGTCGCTCAGCGCGCTGTGGTCCTGAACGAGCAGAATCCTCTTGCGGCCCGCGACACAGCGCAGGCACTCGTGCCGTGCGGTTGTCGCGATCCACGAGCCCACCCTGGCGGGATACTCCAGGCGATCGATATGTTCGAGCAGCCGCAGCCACGTCGCCTGGAAGACGTCAGAAGCATCGCTTTCCGGCAGCCTGAAGTCGCGGGTTATCGACCAGATAAGCCTTCCGAACTGATCAACCAGCCGTTCCCACGCCCACTTGTCGCCCTCGGCCGCGCGGCGCACCAGCGCCGCGACATCGACCGGGCCGCCGGCATCAAGGAGGCCTCCCGCATCGACAGGATCGGCGACATCGACACTCACAGCCACACCGGCAGCGCTGCCGCTTCCCAGGTAGGTAGCTGGGTCCGCAGCCTCATACCTAGCCAACGTCAGCCGCCAGGGCCACCAGGCGCGAACAGCCTTGGCTGGCGCGCCCGTGATGCGCGGAGAACAACACAACAACGGCGTCCGTGCCTGGACGGACAGCGACGACGCGGCCAGTCACTCCAGCCCCCCTTGTTATCGAAACTCCACAATGATGCCGTTAGGCCGCACGGCGGCGCCGGCACTCCACGAGACGCACAAGTGACGCCTGAGCACACAACAAAGACGCCTACCGCGGCGAGGAGGTTGACCAGTGCACCCCGGGAGATTCATGATTCAGGCGCGCAGCCCCGCGGGCACCCTGGCAATCTAGCGCCGTCGTCGCCCGACCGGGCAACGAATAGGGACACGCGCCACCCCCGCCGGCACGTCCGCACGCCCAGTGCACGCAACGACTAATGGGCCACGTTCGGCCGGAATTTCGGTATCAGGACTACCCGCTTGCTGCTCCCATACACCGAGGTTCCGCTACGAGTCGGCAGTAGCGGCATCTGCGTCATGGAAGGCGGACGTCGGCGGGTCGCTGGCGGCTGCGGGCATACATGACTCGGCGCCGTGTACGGCCATCCCGCCGGCAAGCACACAGGTGGTGGAATGACGGCGACCTGGGAACGAAGCCAGCAAAGCTTCCTCGATGCCGGTTCAGAGCGTGAGGTGCATATGGTCGTCACTGCGCACAAGCGAGTCGGTGGCGTCTGGTCTGGTGACGGGTCATGAGCGGAGCCAGGGAAGCGCTGCTCGGCCCCAGCTACTTCTACCACCGCAGCTTGATTGAGAAGTCCAAGCGCTGGTCGCCCGCCGAGATCCGCGAGTATCAGGACACCCGGTTCCAGCGACTGATCCGCAGATACGGCGATGGGATCACCCAGAAGGAGGACTACGACCGGGACCCGGGCAGATACTCCCGCTGGAACCTGCCGCTGGTCACCCACACCGTACGTACTGGCGGGACATCAGGTCAACCGCTCCGCTTCACGGCCGACACGCTTGCGCGCCGGCAGAAAGAGCGCGCTTACCTCTTTGACATCTGGTCCCAGGTCGGGTACTCGCCCTACGACCTCAGAGTTCGTTACGCGGGCGATATCCGCGGCGGGATGCTCCGCTACAGCCGCCTTGAGAACGTATGGATCGTCTCCCCTGGAGCGACGGTCGAGCAGGAGCTTGGCACGTTGCGGCAGTGGCTGGGCACGCTACCGCCCTTCTTCCTGCACGTGTATCCGAGTTCCCTCTACACGTTCATCGACCTGGTAGGCGAAGACCTTTTCCGCGTTCTCCCGATCCGGGGCGTCATCGCGGCCTCGGAGATGTACCCCGCGGGCGAGCAGCTGCGGTTCGAGCAGGAGTTCGGCATCAAGATCGCCCACTGGTACGGTCACAGCGAGTACGCGGTGCTGGCATATTGCTGCCGGCAGTGCCGCGGCTTCCACTTCTACCCGACGTATGGCTACGCGGAGCTACTCTCCTCCGAGATCGAGGGATGCCGCCGCATTGTCGGGTCGTCCTTCAACCGGATGGGTACACAGTTCGTCCGGTATGACACCGGCGACCTAGCGGTCGATCCGGATGGGATCTGTGCCGCCGACAACTTCGCCCGCGCTAGCACGATCGTCGGGCGGTCACAGGAGACCTTCGTCGACAACTCCGGACGAAGAAGGTCGCTCTTCGGCTATGCCTTCGGGGACCTTGACCACGACGCGTTCTACGACCAGATCCGGGACATCCAGTTCGTCCAGGATCGAGCGGGCTGGCTGCTGGTACGGATAGTCACCAACCCCGGAGCAGACAGGGACCAGATCCAGAAGACCTTCGAGCGGCGTTTCACCATGGCCAGTCTCGAGTTCGAGTATGTCTCGGCCATCGAACGAAGCCCGAGCGGCAAGCGAAAGTACTTCGTGGACCGCCTGCGTGTGGATGCGACCGGGTAGCAGTAATCCCCGTTCCTAGCAGGTTACGCATCGATCATGATCGCGTCACGGCATGCTGCGCCGCGGTCAGCAGACGGTCTGCACAGCGTCGGCGAGTACGGCCAGTCCCTGGTCGATCTCGAAGTCGGTGGCGGTCAGCGGCGGCAGCAGCTTGATCACCTGGTCATCAGGACCTGCGGTCTCGACCAGCAGACCGCGCTCGAACGCGGCCGAGGACACCTTCTTCGCCAGCTCTCCGTGCTCGAAGGCCAGGCCGTGCGCCAGGCCACGGCCACGAGACTGCATCTCGGTACCCGGCACTGACGCGGCGAGCTCGGTGAGCGCGGCAGCGACGCGCTGCCCCTTGGCCAGGGTGCTGTGCTCTAGCTCCCGGTCCTCCCAGTAGACACGCAGCGCCGCCGTGCCGGTGACAAACGCCGGGTTGACACCGCGGAAGGTGCCATTGTGCTCACCCGGCTTCCAGATATCCAGGTCCGGGCGGATCAGCGTGAGCGCCAGCGGCAGGCCGTAGCCGCCGATGGACTTCGACAGGCACACAATGTCCGGCGTGATGCCGGCGGCCTCGAAGCTGAAGAACGGTCCGGTGCGGCCACAGCCCATCTGCACGTCGTCGACGATGAGCAGGATGTCGTGCCGCTGGCATAGCTGAGCCAGCTCCAGCAGCCAATCCAGCGCAGCTACGTTGATCCCGCCCTCTCCCTGCACCGTTTCCACGATCACCGCGGCCACGTCGCCCAGCGCGGTGCCGCGGTCCTGGGCCAGGTGCTCGATCCCCGGCGAGCCAGGGTCGCCCGTCTCCAGGCGGCAGCCGAACGGGACCTGGATCGCATGGGGCAGCGGCACTCCTGCTCCGCCCCGGTGGAACCTGCTGCTGGTGACCGACAGGGCGCCGAGCGTCATGCCGTGGAACGCGCCGGTAAAGCTGATCACCTCGGTGCGGCCTGTGACCTTGCGGGCAAGCTTAAGCGCCGCCTCAACCGCGTTCGCGCCGCCGGGGCCGGGGAACTGCACCCGGTAGTCCAGCCGCCTGGGCTGCAGGATGATCTCGTCAAAGGCGGTCAGGAACTCCGCCTTGGCCGCGGTGTGCATGTCCAGTGAATGGATCACCCGGTCGCCGGCCAGATAGTCGAGCAGCGCCCGCTTCAGCGCAGGATTGTTGTGACCATAGTTGAGCGCGCTGGCACCGGTGAAGAAGTCCAGGTAGGCGCGGCCGTCTTCGTCGTACAGCCAGCTGCCGGCTGCCCGGTCAAATACCTTCGGCCAGGTCCGGCAGTAGCTGCGCACCTCGGATTCACGGCGCTCGAAGATCCCCATCGTCGACCCATCCTGCTCTGCTGGGTACGGGAATTGCATGGCGGATGGGGCGCTCGCCGGCCGATCCTGTTCCATCGTGGTCCTCTCAGTCATGCCAGCGGGCGACCGTCATGCCGTCTGACGGGATTCGGCGCTATCGCTCGGCTGCACGACCTCATCACCCGGAACGGACTGCACCTGACCGTTCACGCGCTGGGCCGCAGAGCGGACGAGCTGGCGCGCCACATTGTGCGTGCCGGCGATGAACCGCATCGACGGGCCAAGGCTGAAGGCTGCCGGGGCTCCGACGAAATACAAGCCGGGAACTGTGGATTCAGCCGCCCGCGTCAGCACCGGGTATCCGGCGAACTTGTCGATCCGGGCCTGAAGCTCATCCGGCAGGTAAGAGAGCCGGGCCAGATCGACCCTGAAGCCCGTGCCGGCTATCACGTGATCGACGTCGAGGCTGGACTGGGGGCCTTCGAGCAGCAGCCGCACTCCGCTTCCGTTGGCCTCAGCTCCGCGCATGTGCGTCGTACGGTGCATCTTGACAACGCCCTCAACCCGGTCCTTGAGCCACCATGCCCCGAGCGGCCCGAGCACTGTCCGGGCCCTGTCGGCGCGCACGTTCTGCGGCAACAGGCGGAAGGCACTCGGAGAATTCCAGAACGGGCACTTCCAGCCCTCGCAGAGCTTGTTATCCCGGAGGCGCGTTATTGCATTCAGCGGCACGGCCCTGGTACCCCAGACGGGCAAGTCCGGATTCCGCACCACGAGCGTCACCTCGGCACCTGCTTCGTGCGCAAGAGCAGCCGTCTCCAGCGCAGATGAGCCAGCACCTACGACGGCGACACGGCGCCCGCGGAAGTCGTCGAACAGCCGGTGATCGGACGTGTGGGAGACAAGGTCAGATGGCAGAGCCGAGAGCTCGGCCGCAATGTGCCGATACGGCAGGACACCCGTCGCGATCACGACGCTCCTGGCGGTCACCGGCTCGGCATCAGCGAACGCGACCTGGAAGCCGCCATTCACGGACTTGACCTCGGTGACTGTCACATCGCTGACGTCCGGCACCAGCTGCTTGATGTACCAGTCGGAGTAGTCGAGGAACTGGTCTAGCGGGAGCGGTATGCCACGCCCGATACCGTCAATGCGCTCCGAGCGGCAGTAGCCGTCGAGGTCGTACCCGGTCTGAGGACATGACATATCCGAGCCGTATGGCTCCGACTTCAGGTACATGGCGGCAGGCATGTGAGCACGCCAGGTATTCATGGGGCGGCCAACAATCAGATGGTCGACCCCTCGCCCGCGAAGGTGCGTCGAAATCGACAGGCCGTAGGGGCCAGCACCGACGATGAGAACTTCGGTTGCTCGCATGTAACGGTCCCTTCTTTTGCAGATAACTGCACGCTCGCTCGGCACCGGCCGGTGCTGTCATTCAGAATTCAGCCATCGCTGGGATGCCTTGGCAGGCTGCCTGCGACCGTCAGCCGCATCGGATGGCAGATCGCCCACCAGGCGAGCGAGCCGACCACTTCGGATACCTCGGGCTGTGTGCCGCATCCCGGATCTGCGCGAGGAAAGCCCCCCGAACAGCCAGGCTGCCTGACCTATACTTCCCCCCACGCAGCTCCTTGCTCACATTGATGAATCATGTCGATGAAGATCGGCTCTGCCGATCCCCGCATCGGCGTCAGGCACATATCCGGGCCCGGCGCATAACAAAGACGCCTACCGCAATCAGGTGGTTCACCGGCACGGCCAGAGTATTTACTGACCAGGCGTTAAAGGCGCGGATTCGGAACGCCAGGCGCTAGCCTCAACCTTTCGTGATCTTGGGTCGCTGACCTGAGCTTGTAGCTGGCCGCCGTTTTTCAGCGTTACGCGAGCGGGCCGGCCCGGCTGTCGCGCCGGGTGAGCGGGGTTCCACGGGCCCTGGGGCTGCCTCCTTCCTTGACGCAGGGATGCCGGTGCTGTGTCAGCCGGGTGCGAGGGCGTGCAGCCGGTGCATGGCCGCGGTGATCTGGGATGCCCATGGCCATCGGGCTGCGAGCTTGAGGCGGAGACGCCGTCCGCCGCGGACGATGCGCCCGGCGGCGGAGAACAGCCGTAGCCGCAGCCGTCTGGGTTCCCAGCGGCGGGCGCTGCCGGTGAGGGCGAGCAGCTGGGTCCAGGCGGTGAGCTCGCAGGCCAGGGCGACGATCTGGCACCAGATCTGGTTCTGCGCGAAGCCGTGCAGCGGCAGGTTACGCAGCCCGGTGTCCTTAGCGTTGCGGATCCGGTCTTCGCACCGTGCCCGGCGCCGGTGCCGCAGTTCCAGGTCGGCCAGCTGCCCGGTGCGGGTGGAGGTGGCGAAGCAGGTGACGCGGTGGCCGTCGATGTCGGTGATGCGCAGCTGCGCGCCGGGGTGGGGGCGTTCCTTGCGGGCGATGACCCGAATCCCCTCCGGCCACGACGACAGGTCCAGCAGGCCGGTCAGCTCGGCCACCCATGCGCCGTCGCGGACCTGCCCGTCACTGTCATAAGCCGGTGTCCACGCGCGGGCCGGCACCTTCGCGATCGCGTCCTGGACGTCGCCGGTGATGGTGAACCCCACCGAGTACTGCAGGCGCCGGCCGCGCCGGGTCAGCCAGGTCAGGAAGTCATGGGTGCCGCCGGCGGAGTCAGCGCGGACCAGCACCCGCTTCCGCTGGTCGGGTGGCAGCTGGGCGAGCGCCAGCTTCACCGCCTCGATGTGGTCGTCGGCGGTGTTTGATCCGGCGTTGCCGGGGCGCAGCATGATGGCCAGCGGCTCGCCGTTTCCCTCGGCGCCGTGGTCGGCGAACACCGTCAGCGGGTGGAAGCCCCAGCCCTTCTTCCAGGTGGGGGCGGCCTGTTCCTTATCGGAATGCGCGGTCACCAGCGTCGCGTCGATGTCCATCACGATCAGCTCGCCGTCGCCGCCGGGCGCGGACGGCGCGTCAGCTGCCAGCCGGGCGATCAGCCGGGAGACAACGGGGTCGGAGGCCACCGGGCCGAACAGCGCCGGCTCGGCCCTCAGCACCCCGGCATCGGCCAGGCAGTCGCCGCCCAGCGCCACCGCCACGGCCAGGTCGGCCACGATCTTGCCCGGATCGTGCACCCCTCGCGGTAACCGCCACCGGTCCAGCGCCCGCGACAGGCCGTCCTGCAGCCCGGTCACTCTCGCCGTCTCAGTCAGCAGCAGCGCGCCGCCGTGGGACACGACGCCCTTGCCGTCGTCAGACACCGCGAACCTCGCGCGGCGGACTGTATTCTGCACGTGAAAAGTGCCTTCGGCTCGGCTCGGATAAGACTCTCAGCAAGCCCTATCCTCCCAGGCCAGAGGCACTTTTTGCGTCACCGGCGCGGCTCAGCGATCATTCCGCGCGAAAGCGCGAGGCTAGGGCCAAGGGAGCTGGCATCGAGCCCGACCCGCGGCGGCGCCGCGGAGGTCGAGCATGCCTGGCTTGGCAAGGCATGCTAAGGATAGGCATGGGGACATGCAGGACATGCTGGAGGTCATTCAATTGGAGGCAGTCATCAGCCGCTCCATCAGCCGGGAAATCCGCCAGGAAGCGGCCCACCTGCCGCTCGCGAACCCGGCGCCGCTGCTCCTGGAGGTAAGCATCCTCGAATCGTTGAGCCTGGGCAGCGACGGTGGGTGAGGCCACGACTAGGGCGGAACGCCCCGCGCGCGGACTGCGGCTGACTAGGTCTGGCCGACCGGCTGCGATCCCGATGGGGCGACTGCTGCGTAGTGCCGAGTCCGTTGCCTTTTCCCTGGTAGTAGCGCCACTCGTGGCGCGCCTGCCTGCCAGCCTCGCCTACCGAATCGCCTGCTGGCGGGGAGACTTGTGCTTCCGGTTTCGGGCCAGGAAGCGTGCCGACGTCGTGCGCAACCTGCGCGGCGTGCTCGGTGACGAGCTCGGTCCTGAAGAGCCCGTGCGCCTGGCCCGGGAGTTCTTCCGGATGATCTCCTGTGAGCTCATCGACGTGATTCGGCTCCGGGGCCAGGCGCGATCGCTCGGCAAACTGGTCGAGATTCGCGGCTGCGAGCACTTGGACGCTGCGCTGGCTGAGGGCAAGGGTGCCATACTTTGCACCGCGCACTTCGGTTCATACCGCTGCGCCTTTGCCCTGCTCAATGCCACCGGGTACCCAGTAAACTCCATCGGCCGCAGTTGGTGGAACTACTCAACTGATAAGTCGTCCGCTGAGCGGTGGCTCTGGGATTTCGTTTACACCAGGCGCCTCCGGCGCCACCGGCAGCGGCCGAGCATCGAGCCTCTCCCGGGCCGGATTCAGGTCGCGGCGCGGGCCGCGGTCGCGCTTCGCGCCAATGAGGTTGTGACAATCTCGAGCGACGCCCCGCCACTCGGCGCTGACCGGGCTCGCGCTGTCGAAATGCCCTTCCTCGGACGACGGGTAGGACTATTGCCTGGCGTCGTGGGCCTCGCGCAGCTGACGGGCGCCCCGGTCCTCATGATGTTCATGTACCGCTCGGCCGACTATTACCACCAGGTGCTGGAAATCTCGCCGCCGGTACCACTGGAAGGCGAGACGGCGACGGCGTTCGGGCGCTGCGTCGCCCCAATGGATGCCGCCGTGAGGAGAAGCCCCGCCGATTGGTGGTACTGGGCCGACACGGACGACCTATGCAGCCTGGGTCTGCTTCCGGCGGCTTCGCCGAACGCGACGGCCTCCGTCAGCCCCTAGCTGAGCTGGTTCTTAGCCCAATGTTGCCGTCGCTATCGGCAGCTGTGCCTCCGGCCGCCGGTCGTCCACCCAGGTGAACCGGAGCTCGGAGGTGTACTTGTTTCCTTCGTGGTCTGTTAGCCACAGGTCATCGTGGGCGGGCAGCATCTCGGTGATGGTGATCGTCTTGTCCGGCAGCCGCTCGCCGGCGTTGGCCTGCCGGATCATCTTGGCCAGGGTGTTGACGTAGATGGGGCTGGTGAAGTCGACGTAGACCGGCTTCACTTCGGCGCTGGACTTCACGAACACATACCGCGGTATGCCTAGCGCCGCAGCCCATGCGCGGGTCCGCACGAACCTGGCCGCCTCGTCCTTCTCGGCGGCGAAGTCCAGGCCGGCCGGGCTGAATCGCCAGCTCTCCCGGCACAGGACCAGGTGGTCGATCGTGACGCGCGGCGTGTGCGGCTGGCCGGCGAACAGCTGGAACCGGTTAACGAGCATGGTCATGAGCATTTCCGCGAACAGGTCGAGGAGCTCGAACTCCTGGCCGCCGGGAAGCCTGGCCAGCACGGTGGCGCCGGCCTGCACGACCTCGACATCGCGGCTGAGGACGAGCCCGGGACGGTTGGCGGCGATGGTGTGGTGGTTGACCTCGACCAGGATGTCGCGGTCGCGGATCAGCGCGGGGTGCGTGCGCACCGTCAGCCTGGGAGGGTTCTCTTTCGGCAGCACCAGGAGCAGGCGGGGCTCGGGGAAGTCCTCGTCCACGCAGGACAGAAGGTCTGCCTGGTCGGGATGCTGGGTCACGAAGCAGTTGGTGCGCATTGTGTTGATCGCTATATGCGCCTCGCCCAGCACGAGGGTGAAGTCTCCGTCGTGCAGGGCATTGAGGTCAGCGGCTGACACCATCACATCAGGGCAGAAGTACCGGGCCCCGGCCCAGCCCGGCCCTGGCGCCGCGAAAGCCTCGTCAACCAGCGGCAGCAGATCATCGTAGTGGTAGGACACCTCGCGCGTTCCGGGGGGAACGGGGAGGATCGCGGCCCACTTTTCCGTGAACTCCTGGTCGATCTGCGTCACCGACGCTTCGATCGACCGGTACAGCGCCCGCAGCGACGCGAACCAGATCGTGGAAAGGTCGACCGGCTGGCCGTACTTAGCGGCCGTCCTGGCGTATACCTCGCGCAGCGCCTCGCGTGCCTCCGAACCGAGCCGCCAGCAGTACCAGCGTGCTGCCCGGCTGAGCAGCCGCAGCGGCCGGGCGGCAGCAGCCAGGTCATCGCCGACCACCAGATCGATGTCGCGTGCGCTGTCGTGGTAGGCCAGGGTCCGGCCGCCGTAGGTGCGCCCTTGGTTACGGGTCGGCGCAGCACCGGTGATGCGCCCGAACAGCTCGTCCATCGACGTCAGCGCACCTGCCAGCGCGCCCGCGCTGGCGGCGTCGCGCACCTGGTCACGCGCGGCCTCCAGCGAGTCCAGCCACTCCAGTGCCAGGCGGCGCGGTTTGTCCTCGCCCACGCCAGCCAGGAACCGGCGCAGGTCCCGCTCCGGCCACGGGCTGATCGGCAGCTCCAGCTTCCAGCAGATCCACCGCCGAGCTTGCAGGACCTGCAGGATCTCCAGCACCACCGGCAGGTCCAGGTCCGCGCGCAGCGCGATGTCATGAGTTCGCGTCGTTCCGTCACACCACCGCAGCACGCCAGCCTGCTCCGGGGACAGCATCACCCGCCGCCCGACCGGTTCCACCAGAACGTTGTCGTCGAGCTTGATGAACGACAGGCGGCGCGGCATCAGCCACTCCCGCATGCCGGGAATCTCCTCGATCACCTCGGCCAGCCGGTCGATCGTCCAAGCCTCGAAGAAGACCTCACTGCTGCGGATCACCTGATTCCCCGGCGCGAACCGGGTCCGCGCGCAGTCGCCCAGCCTGCCCCACCCAGAAGGCCCGAAAAAGCCGATCGTGTCGTTCTTGACGCAGTACCGCTGCCAGTAGCTGGCGATCAGCTGCTCCTGCCGCCGGGGAGTTTTCGACCTGTTCTCCGTCGCCGGATCCCACCGCAGGAACGGCCGGATCGCGCGGTCCATCAGCGGGTGGTTCTGCCACGTCACCGCCCGCAGGAAGTCATCCCGCGAGGCAATCGACTGCAACTCGATCGCCAGCCGGACGCTCGCCTCACCAAACTCCTCGCCGAACGCCCGCCACGCCTCCGACCCCCGGTCAGCGCCCGACAACGCGTCAGCCAGGGCGTCAGCCTTACCCGCCAGCGCCTCATCAGCCAGGCGCAGCACACCGCTGGCCGGAAACCCCGCACCCCGCACCAGAACCTGCGGCCACCAGCGCCAGTCGTCCATGCCCTCTGCCTGCATATCGCTCACCCTCGGCGACCTGGTCGTGTCGGACGCCCGCTGCCGCTGCACTGGCGCGGGCTGCCTGGATCAACCTGCTCCGCTCCCCGAGTGCTCTAGCCGGCCGATGTCGTCGCTCTCCGACTCCACCAGTTCGAGCACTGCGTTGTAATCGGCCTTCCCTCGTGAGCCACGCGGCAGCTCGGCGATGGGCAGGATCACATCGGGAACCATGTAAGGGGGCAGGAACCTGGCGCAATGGTCGATCACCGCATCCAGTTTCAGCCCTTCCCCGTCGGCGAGGCGCACCACAGCGGTCAGCACCTCGACTTCGCCCCGACGGTGTTTGACGACTGCGGCTTCATCGATCTCGGCCCGCCGCTCGAGCACGTGCTCGACCTCTTCGGGCTGCACGCGATACCCACGCACCTTGAGTAGCCGGTCGACCCGGCCACGGAAGGTGAGCCCGCGGGCGTCGTCTCGTGATACCAGATCGCCCGTCGCGTAGTACGGGCGCCCGTCGGACCCGGTGGAAAATACCCGGGATGTCGCAGCAGGAAGTTTCCAGTATCCCGACATGAGCGTGTCCGCAGCGACAAGCAGCTGGCCGGTCATGCCGTTGGACAGGATTGCGCAATCGTCGGCCACCAGCGACATGGTGGCATAAGGGCAAGGCCTGCCGATCGGGATTGGCCCGCCGCCGTCCACGTCGAGTGCCGTCAGGTCGTGGAACGTGCAGACGTTGGTCTCAGTCGGGCCATACCAGTTCGCGACTCGGCAAGACGGCGGCAGGTTCTGCCAGAGGACGCGCAGCGGTCCCACCGGTATCTCTTCACCGGCAAAGATCACCTGACGCAAGGCGCTGCCCGACATGACCGCAAGCGACTCCGCCGCGCTGGCGCGCAGCAGAGCCGACGGCACGGAGTACCAGACGGTAACGCCAGCCGAAACAATAAAGCGGCAGAGCGCGCCAACGCGGCCGAACGTCGAGGCGGGTACGAGCGCAAGCCGGGCCGCGGCCATCGCGGCCCCGAAGAAGTCGAAGACGCTCAGGTCGAACGATGCAGACGCATGCTGGGAAACAACATCGGTCTCCGTGAGTCCCACTGCACCGGCCGCCCACTGGACGAATGCCAGCGCACTAGCGTTTGTGTGCGCCACGCCCTTCGGCCGGCCTGTGGATCCCGACGTGTACAGGATGTAGGCGAGCGCCGAGGCCGGTACCTCAACTGGCGAGCGCAATTGGTCAAGCTGGTGGAGCTGAGAAAAGCTCACGCTCGTCGGCTGGCGTTCGGGCGGCCTTTCCGGATCGAACCAGCCCCTGCCGAGCCAGTGCAGCTCGGGAGGTTTGTCACTGAGGCTGGCGTCGCCTGAGGAAACGTCACCGAGCAGTATCGCCTGCAAGCTCCGCGGGCCGGAGATCACGGCGACCGGCTCGGCATCGGCCGCGATGACGTGGGCCCGCGCCGCCGGAGTGAGGTAGTCGATCGGTACGTAGGCGCCGCCTGCCAGCAGCGTGCCGAAGATGGCGACGGGGAGCGCGATGTCCTTGGGCAGAGCGATGACCACCCGGTCGCCCGGCTCGATCCCTTGCTCCACGAGGGCGCGGGCAAGGCGCATCGAACGATCGCGCAGATCGGCATACGTCAGCTCGCCGGTCGAGGACCAGACGGCAGGCCGCTCAGGGTACGCATCGGCGGCCTGGAGAAGCAGCTGTGACAGCGTCGACGTCATTAGAATATCCCGAGCTCCGCAGCGATGATCTTCCGTTGGATGTCGGACGTGCCCGAGTAGATCGTGCCGCCGATGGCGTCGACCAACTCACCCGTGCGCGGCAAACCCGAAATAAGCTCTGCAGTCGCGGCGATCTCTGTTAGGTCGCGGCTGGTCGCAAGCTCAGCCTCGCTTATCCACAGCTTCGTGAGGCTGGCTTGTCCGGGCGTGAGCATGTCTGACGCCAGTTTCGTCGCAGTGTCGCACACGAGTAGCCGCCCGACGAGGTAGCGGCCCGCGATGTCGACGACCTGGCGCACATCGTCCACGTTGCCGGCACTTGTCTCTGTCCGCTGGTCCCGGGCCCGAGCGGTGTCGATCATCTCGGTCAGCTGGCGACGCATCGCTCCGAGAGCCAGCGCCGCAAGCAGGCTTCGTTCCCAGAGCATCGCGTGCCGGAAGATCGCCGATCCCTGTCCGAGGCGTCCCAGCATGGCAGAACTGGGAACCCGCACTGAGTCAAGGTGCACGGTGCACATTGAGCAGCCGGTGAGGCCGATCAGTCGCTGCGACGGTCCGACGGATAGGCCTGGCGCATCCCGTGGCACGAGGAAAGCAGTGATGCCCCTCCAGTTCAGCCTGCGGTCCTTGGTGGCAAATATCACGAAGTAGTCGGCGACCCCGGCGTTGGTTATGAAGTGCTTTGTCCCGTCGAGCACGTAGTCGTCATCGAGGGCGACGCAGCGCGTCCTGAGCGACATGACATCAGAGCCGGCCTCTGGCTCCGTTGCCGCAAACGCGGCGATCACGCTCCCGTCCCGCATGAGGTCAAGAACCTTACGTTGCCCCTCGTTGCCGAATCCCGAGATGGCAGCGCCTGCCGCAAAGCTGTGGGCCCCGACGCTGAGCAGGAAGCCAGCATTTCGGGTTCCCTCACCAAGCCCCTCGAGGGTAGCCAGAACGGTATCGACGTCGAGGCCAGTGCCAGGAATCGTGAGGCTGAACACCCCGAAGTCGGCAAAATGCTTCCAGGCTTCCCGGAACTCCACGTCATCGTCATCGGCGAATGCGCTAGGCGCGTGCTGTCGCGCCAGATCCCTCGCCGCTACGTGATCCGCGCCCGGCTGCGGCAGCAGCGACCGCACCACGTGCTGAGGCGTCACGTCACCTCCGCAGGCTGCGCGATGCGCTGGTTGAACTCTTCGAGGGCAGCCAGGCTCCTCGACAGGCTGGCCTCGTCCACCGCCACGGGCTCGATCTCTCCGGCCGCGAACCTGTGATAGGCCGCTAGGTCCAGCAGGCCGTTCCCGCTGATATTGACGAGGACGACCAGCGGAGCCTCCTGGCGCGGGTGCCGCGACACGAGATCGATCATCCCGGCCACCGCGTGGGCGGATTCCGGAGCGGGCAAAATGCCCTCGGTCTCGCAGAAGAGCAGGCCTGCCCGGAACGAGGTCTGCTGGTCGATGGCCATCGCCTCCAGGGAGCCATCCGCGTACATAGCGCTGCACAGCGGCCCTGCGCTATGGTGCCGCAGCCCGCCCGCGTACACCGGCGGCGGCACGTAGCTGCTGCCGAGCGAGTAGACCTTGGTGATCGGGGTTGTGCCCAGTGCGTCGCTCAGGTCATAGCGGTAACGACCTCGTGTCAGCTTCGGACAGGCCGCGGACTCGATGGCGACGAGCCGAATCGACCTCCCACGGTCCTTCGCCGCACCTAGCACTGGCAGCGCTATCCCGCCGAAGTTCGATCCCGCGCCCATGCATGCGATGACGCAGTCGGGGAACTCGCCCAGCTGGTCCAGCTGCGAGACGGCCTCCTGGCCGATGACGGTCTGGTGGAGCAACACCGAGTTCTCGCCACTCCCGACAGCGAACCGAGATTCGCGATCCTCGGCTGCGAGCGCAAGGGCTTCCGCGTTGGCCACGGCCTGGGTACCGGTCGCCGCCGGATCTTCCTTGAGCACCCTCCGCCCGACGTCGGTCAGGTCGCTGGGGCTCTCATGGACGACTGCGCCGAACAGCCGCATCATGTCGCCGCGCATGGGCTTCTGACGCAAGGTGGCTCTGACCATGAACACCGTGCAGCTCAGGTTCATGACCTGACATGCATAGGCGAGAGCGGTCCCCCACTGGCCCGCTGCCGTGCCCGTGATGATGTGTTTCACGCCTGCGCGCGAATAGTAATAGGCCTGCGCCAAGGCCGTGTTGAGCTTGTGGCTCCCGGTCAGGTTCGCACCCTCGTACTTGTAATAGATCCGAGCGTTGGCGCCGAGGCGCTCCTCGAGGCGCGCTGCCCTGCGTAGCGGCGTCGGGCGGTACTGCGCGTACAGGTCGAGAACCTCGTCGGGGATCGGGACGAACCTATCGGCCGTGTTGAGGGACTGCCGCGCGAGTGACAACGGTTGCTGGAGCTGTAGGCCGTGCCCCGCCGCGTCATCCATGCCCGCCAATTGTGACCTCGACAAGGCGGTGGCCACGTACTGGGGCCGGTCGTGCAGGATGTTGAACCAGTGAGTAGGGAGGAGCGGATCTCGCGCCGTGCCAGCCATGCGGCAAACCTCCATCGTGATGGGCCCGGTCTCACTTTTCAGACGACAGCGAGATCCGCTCAGCCAGGTCAATCAGGTCCGCCACGGTCACAAGCTCGATCATCATCAGATCCTCGTCTACAAGCTCGACGTTAAGCCTGCCCTCCAGATCGACGAGCAACTGAGCGAAGCGCAATGAGTCCATCCCCAGATCGGCGTACAGTTCTTGCCGGTCGTCCACCGCCTCGGCCTTCAGGCCCAAGATGACGGCCGTCAGCGCGTCCACCACCAAGCCCCTGGCCTGGCTTCCACTGAGCTCCGACCGGACAATCACTCTGCTGTCGTCTCCGATGGCCATAACGGCACCTCCGCTTGCCAGGAAATTCTGAAGGCCGGAACCATCTGCTCCGGCGTCCCACCGCCCGCTGCTTCTGCCAGCGAGAAGCCGCACTGGTCGCGCTTGCATATGACCCGGCGAGCTATGGCCCTGATACACACAAAGTCGGCCTGTGTGCTGCTGTCATCGACGGTTTCCCACATCTTGATTCGGCTTTCAATCAGCCATGGGGCTCACCTGACCAAGTGCCAGATCGACGTCAGCCAGCAGCCCGCTATCGGCGAGCCCGCGGCGCTCCTCGAGGACAGCCGCTCAGCCTTGGATCACTAAGGTGTTCAGCACGGCTGCAAGCGTCGGTCATCTACCCAGGTGAACCGGAGCTCGGAGGTGTACTTGTTTCCCTCGTGGTCAGCCAGCCACAGGTCGTCGTGCGCGGGCAGCATCTCGGTGATGGTGATCGTCTTGTCCGGCAGCCGCTCGCCGGCGTTGGCCTGCCGGATCATCTTGGCCAGGGTGTTGACGTAGATGGGGCTGGTGAAGTCGACGTAGACCGGCTTCACTTCGGCGCTGGACTTCACGAACACATACCGCGGTATGCCTAGCGCCGCAGCCCATGCGCGGGTCCGCACGAACCTGGCCGCCTCGTCCTTCTCGGCGGCGAAGTCCAGGCCGGCCGGGCTGAATCGCCAGCTCTCCCGGCACAGGACCAGGTGGTCGATCGTGACGCGCGGCGTGTGCGGCTGGCCGGCGAACAGCTGGAACCGGTTAACGACCGTAGCTGTGAGCATTTCCGCGAACAGGTCGAGGAGCTCGAACTCCTGGCCGCCGGGAAGCCTGGCCAGCACGGTGGCGCCGGCCTGCACGACCTCGACATCGCGGCTGAGGACGAGCCCGGGACGGTCGGCGGCGATGGTGTGGTGGTTGACCTCGACCAGGATGTCGCGGTCGCGGATCAGCGCGGGGTGCGTGCGCACCGTCAGCCCGAGCGGGCCCTCTTTCGGCAGCACCAGGAGCAGGCGGGGCTCGGGGAAGTCCTCGTCCACGCAGGACAGAAGGTCTGCCTGGTCGGGATGCTGGGTCACGAGGGCGTAGCTTCCCATCGTGTTGATCGCCATATGCGCCTCGCCCAGCACGAGGGTGAAGTCTCCGTCGTGCAGGGCATTGAGGTCAGCGGCTGACACCATCACATCAGGGCAGAAGTACCGGGCCCCGGCCCAGCCCGGCCCTGGCGCCGCGAAAGCCTCGTCAACCAGCGGCAGCAGATCATCGTAGTGGTAGGACACCTCGCGCGTTCCGGGGGGAACGGGGAGGATCGCGGCCCACTTTTCCGTGAACTCCTGGTCGATCTGCGTCACCGACGCTTCGATCGACCGGTACAGCGCCCGCAGCGACGCGAACCAGATCGTGGAAAGGTCGACCGGCTGGCCGTACTTAGCGGCCGTCCTGGCGTATACCTCGCGCAGCGCCTCGCGTGCCTCCGAACCGAGCCGCCAGCAGTACCAGCGTGCTGCCCGGCTGAGCAGCCGCAGCGGCCGGGCGGCAGCAGCCAGGTCATCGCCGACCACCAGATCGATGTCGCGTGCGCTGTCGTGGTAGGCCAGGGTCCGGCCGCCGTAGGTGCGCCCTTGGTTACGGGTCGGCGCAGCACCGGTGATGCGCCCGAACAGCTCGTCCATCGACGTCAGCGCACCTGCCAGCGCGCCCGCGCTGGCGGCGTCGCGCACCTGGTCACGCGCGGCCTCCAGCGAGTCCAGCCACTCCAGTGCCAGGCGGCGCGGTTTGTCCTCGCCCACGCCAGCCAGGAACCGGCGCAGGTCCCGCTCCGGCCACGGGCTGATCGGCAGCTCCAGCTTCCAGCAGATCCACCGCCGAGCTTGCAGGACCTGCAGGATCTCCAGCACCACCGGCAGGTCCAGGTCCGCGCGCAGCGCGATGTCATGAGTTCGCGTCGTTCCGTCACACCACCGCAGCACGCCAGCCTGCTCCGGGGACAGCATCACCCGCCGCCCGACCGGTTCCACCAGAACGTTGTCGTCGAGCTTGATGAACGACAGGCGGCGCGGCATCAGCCACTCCCGCATGCCGGGAATCTCCTCGATCACCTCGGCCAGCCGGTCGATCGTCCAAGCCTCGAAGAAGACCTCACTGCTGCGGATCACCTGATCCCCCGGCGCGAACCGGGTCCGCGCGCAGTCGCCCAGCCTGCCCCACCCAGAAGGCCCGAAAAAGCCGATCGTGTCGTTCTTGACGCAGTACCGCTGCCAGTAGCCGGCGATCAAAAGTTCCTTCTGCCGCTGCGGTTTGGACCTGTTCTCCGTCGCCGGATCCCACCGCAGGAACGGCCGGATCGCGCTCTCCATCAGCGGGTGGTTCTGCCACGTCACCGCCCGCAGGAAGTCATCCCGCGAGGCAATCGACTGCAACTCGATCGCCAGCCGGACGCTCGCCTCACGAAACTCCTCGCCGAACGCCCGCCACGCCGCCGACCCCCGGTCAGCGCCCGCGTCCGCCAGGGCATCAGCCTTAAGTGCCAGCGCCTCATCAGCCAGGCGCAGCACACCGCTGGCCGGAAACCCCGCACCCCGCACCAGAACCTGCGGCCACCAGCGCCAGTCGTCCATGCCCTCTGCCTGCATATCGCTCACCCTCGGCGACCTCGTTGTCTCGGACGCCCGTATGCGGCAAACCTCCATCGTGATGGGCCCGGTCTCACTTTTCAGACGACAGCGAGATCCGCTCAGCCAGGTCAATCAGGTCCGCCACGGTCACAAGCTCGATCATCATCAGATCCTCGTCTACAAGCTCGACGTTAAGCCTGCCCTCCAGATCGACGAGCAACTGAGCGAAGCGCAATGAGTCCATCCCCAGATCGGCGTACAGTTCTTGCCGGTCGTCCACCGCCTCGGCCTTCAGGCCCAAGATGACGGCCGTCAGCGCGTCCACCACCAAGCCCCTGGCCTGGCTTCCACTGAGCTCCGACCGGACAATCACTCTGCTGTCGTCTCCGATGGCCATAACGGCACCTCCGCTTGCCAGGAAATTCTGAAGGCCGGAACCATCTGCTCCGGCGTCCCACCGCCCGCTGCTTCTGCCAGCGAGAAGCCGCACTGGTCGCGCTTGCATATGACCCGGCGAGCTATGGCCCTGATACACACAAAGTCGGCCTGTGTGCTGCTGTCATCGACGGTTTCCCACATCTTGATTCGGCTTTCAATCAGCCATGGGGCTCACCTGACCAAGTGCCAGATCGACGTCAGCCCCCGGTTCCATAAGCGCTAGCGGCGAGTTCGCGGGTATGCGGCAGATCTTGCTAGTGGAAGCCGTTCTGCGCGGCAGCTAGCCCATGAGTGAGCAGCGCGTCGACGGCGTCGGCTGCTCTTCCGAGCACTACGGGCAGTTCGGCTCGTTCCTCGGCGCCGAAGTTGCGCAGGACATAATCGGCCGGGTCCATCCGCCCGGGCGGACGGCCAATCCCGATCCGAACGCGGTAGTAGTCCCTGGTCCCCAGGGAAGCGGTCACCGAGCGCAGCCCGTTGTGGCCGTTGTCGCCGCCCCCGAGCTTCATCCGGATACTGCCGAACGGCAGATCCAGCTCGTCATGGATGACGACAATGCGCTCGGCCGGAACCTTGAGAAAGCGGCTCAGCGCAGCTACCGGACCACCTGAGAGATTCATGAACGTCGTCGGCTTGGCTATCGTGACCGGCCGTCCGGCCAGCAGCAGGCTGACCGCCACCGACCGGGAGCGATCTCGCTTGAATTTCGCGCCGATGCCTGCTGCGATCTCGTCGCAGCACATGAACCCGACGTTGTGCCGGTTCCCGGCGTAGCTGGGTCCCGGGTTACCCAGGCCGATAATCAGCCAGCGGTCGTCGGCCATGCGTGCCGTCCAGAATGCACGTCACGCCGGTGCCCGGCGGACGCTGTCGGGAAGCTGCTCAGCCGGAGCCCTCGGCAGAAGCTCCAGATTCGGAGCCAGCCGGTGCGGGCGCCTGGGCACCTGGGGCCTCGGGCGCAGCCGCAGGCGCGGCTTCCTCGGCTGCCGGCACGCCAAGCTCAGCGTCGATCTGCGCGGCGGTCGGTGCCGCCAGCACGTGCAGCACGAGCACGTCTGGCTCGTCGGCCAGCGTCACGCCGGCCGGCAACTGCAGATCGCGTCCGTAGACAGCCGCGCCGACCGCCATGTCCTCGACGTTGACCTCGATGCCCTGCGGGATGTTGGTGGCCTCGGCTTCGACCGATATCTGCACGAGCTGCTGGTCGAGCATGCCGTCGGCACCGACCTCACCCACGACGGTCACCGGGATGTCGACTGTCACCTTCTCGCCGCGCCGGACGAGCAGCAGGTCGACGTGCTCGACGTAACCTTTGATCGGGTCCCGCTGGACCGCCTTGGGCAGCGCCAGCTTGGCACCGCCCGGCAGGCCCTCGAGCCTGATCAGCACGTTCGCGGTGCGCAGCGCGAGCAGCACCTCGTGGCCGGGCAAGGTGAGATGCGTGGGCTCGGCGTGGTGCCCGTAGAGCACGGCCGGGACCCGGCCGGCGGCCCTGGTCCGGCGGGATGGTCCCTTGCCGAACTCCGTCCGCGGCTTGGCGTCGATACGTACCTCGGGCACTGTTGCGCTCCTTGAGATCAGAAAAATCCCTGCGAAGTCTACCCTTGCTGGCCGGCTTGCCGGTCAGGAAGGGGTTCGCCAAGCGCTGGCGGCACGGTTCTAAGGTCCGGGGCCGCTGATTTTGGGGGGTGCACGGGGGGCGGAGCCCCCCGTGGGTCAGCTCTGCCCGTCGAACAGGCTCGTCACCGAGCCATCGCTGAACACTTCGTTGATGGCCCTCGCGATCAGCGGCGCGATCGACAGCACAGTCAGCTTGTCGAACCGCTTCTCGGCCAGGATCGGCAGCGTATTGGTAACGATTACCTCGCTGACGCGCGAGTTCTTCAGCATGTCCACTGCGTTGCCGGACAGCACGCCGTGCGTAGCGGTCACGATCACTTGTGCCGCGCCCTGCTCGAACAGCGTGTCCGCCGCCTTGACGATCGTCTGGCCAGTGTCGATCATGTCGTCCACGACGATGCACGTGCGCCCCGCGACCTGCCCGACGACCTCGAGCACCCTGGCCTGGTTAGCCACGTCGGGGTCGCGCCGCTTGTGGATGATGGCCAGCGGGCAGCCAAGCCGGTCGGTCCATCGCTCACACACCCGCACCCGGCCAGCGTCCGGAGCCACCACGGTGACCTGCGAGACGTCAAGCTTGTCTTCCAGGTAGGACGCCAGGATCGGCAGCGCGAACAGGTGGTCGACAGGCCCGTCGAAGAAACCCTGGATCTGCGCTGTGTGCAAGTCGACGGCCATGATCCGGTCGGCGCCAGCCGTCTGGAACAAGTCGGCCATCAGCCGGGCCGAGATCGGCTCGCGGCCGCGGCTCTTCTTGTCCTGCCGCGCGTAGCCGAAGAACGGGGCGACAACCGTAATCCGCTTCGCCGACGCGCGCTTCAGCGCGTCCACCATGATCAGCTGCTCCATGATCCACTGGTTGATCGGCGCAGTGTGGCTTTGCAAGACGAACGCGTCGCTGCCGCGAACTGACTCAAGGAACCGGACGAAGATCTCGCCATTCGCGAAGTCGTAGGCCGTGGTGGGGGTTGGCTCGATGCCAAGGCAGCCTGCGATCTCCAGGCCGAGCTCGGGGTAGCCACGACCGGAGAACAGCATCATCTTCCGCTCGGGGGTAGCGGTCATGCCGGTCACTGCTTCAACTCTCCTTGTTCTGCCACATACTCGAGATACCTGGCGCACGCAGTTCCGCCGATGCGCCACGTTCCCTGCCCTGATGCTCAGCAGCGCCTGGCTTCAGGTGCGCGAACGGGCCTACCGTCGTTCCCGGCTCGATGACGGTGCCCTCGCACACCGCCTGCAGCACCGTTGCGCCAGCCCCCACGGTCGTGTCGCGCAGCAGGCAGCCCGGCCCGACGCACGCTCCGGCACCCACGACGGTGCCGCCCTCTAGCTGGGTAGCCTGCGAGATCACCGCCCCCGGCTCGATCCGGACGTCGACGTCGATCCAGGTGCTGGCCGGATCCACGATCGTCACGCCGGCGGCCATCCAGTGCTCAAGCAGGCGCTCGTTCAGGACGCGCCTGGCCCGGGCCAGCTGCGCCTGATTGTTGACGCCCTGGATCTCATCGAAATCCGGGCAGAATGCGCTCGCCACCAGGTGCCCGTCGCCGCGCAGGATCGCCGGCACCTCGGTCAGGTATTCCTCGCCCGTGGCCTTCGCCGCAGGCACCCGCTTCACCGCGTCCGCCAGCAGATCGCCGTCGAATGCGAACATGCCGGAACTGATCTCCGTGACGGCACGCTGCTCCGGCGAGGCGTCGGCCTCCTCGACGATGCCGGCAATGTGGCCGGCGCTATCCCGCTGGATCCGGCCGTAACCGGTCGGGTCCGGCGCCTGGGCCGTCAGCACGGTGACGGCGGCGCCCGCGGCCTCATGCTCAGCTGCCAGGCTGGCCAGCGTCTCGGCGCGCAGCATCGGGGTGTCAGAGAAGAGGACGAGGACGGTGCCGTGGATCACGCCGAGCGTCTCGATCGCGGTCCGGACCGCGTGCCCGGTGCCCCACGAGCCGCGGCGCTCCTGCACGACCAGGGCGGCCTCGGGATAGTGCTCACGGGCATACCGGGCGACCTGGCCCCGCAGGTCGCTGACCACGAGGATCAGCTGCTCCGGCCCGAGCTCGCGGGCGGCGGTCAGTACGTGGCCGAGCATCGGGCGGCCGCACACCTCGTGAAGCATCTTCGGTGTGGCCGTTCGCATCCGGGTGCCCTCGCCTGCCGCCAGGACGATGACGGCGGCCGGACCGTGTGCAGTCACTCGGCTCGGCTCCTCTGTATCGCTCTCGGACTGGTCGCTCTCGGACGTGCGGTGCACCAGCTCTCGCCGCGGATGGCGCTGCTGTCACCCGCAGCAGCGCAGCCAAGATGTCACTCTCCCGACATGCGCAGGATACCGGCCGCTTACCTACGTTCCGCCAGCCTGGGTGCCTCATCGCACCTCGTGCGGCACTTGCCTATGATCGTGCCACAAACTCAAATGCACCGCCGGGCCGCACGTCAGCTATACCCCGATACCCGGCCGCAAGCCCCCAGCCGGCCCCCAGATGATCCGGCGCAGACCAGTAGTTATCTGCAGTAGCTCGCAAGCAGGCTGCTAGTCGGGCAGATCACGCAAAAGCTTCAAACCGGGAACGGGACCGCTGGCGCCACTTTGTCCCGCCTTCCCCAGCCGCGTGGCTTGCCGCGGGCGCCGAGCCCGCGGCGCCTCCAATGTGCGCCTGGGCGTGCATCCCCCCAGCCGGGCTGGCGCGCTCGGTGCCCGGCCGTCCAAACTAATCACAGGCCGCTGCCCCCGAATCCTTTATCCTGGGGCAGGATCTGACCTTCCCGGGTCGTCTAGCCTGGCAGGACTCGAGATTTTGGTTCTCGCAACGAAGGTTCAAATCCTTCCCCGGGAGCTGAGCACCCCTATTGACGTTCAGTTCCCACCCCGGTCGATGTCGCTGATGTCGCAGCCGCGATACCTCCGGTCGGCTGCGCGGTGCCCATGGCGGCTCGCGCCCATCCTTCTACTTGCCGGTACAGCTGTGTACTACGGCGGACATTGATGACCAAGCAGCCGCGGTAATCATCGCCAGTGTTCCGCCGGACCGTCTTCGGATTGTTCCGCTTGAGAGTCGGCCGCCGGAATTGTTCGGCCAGGCAGCCCGGTCAGATCCAGCCAAAACTGCAGCGCGCCCGCAATGTCGGCGCTCTCGTGGATCAGCAAGCGACAGATCAGCCGGTCAGGCGTCACCCCGATAGCCGCGAGGAAACGGAGGAAGAAGCTGATCAGCTGCGGGTCACTGTTAACGAAGCTGATCTGTTCGCTGCGCCGATAAGGCTTGCTCTTGCAGCCCTCGCACCAGTAGGCGATGGCACCGGCGATGATGATCTCCCGGTCGCTGAGCCCCCCAATCTGAGCCGCCGCGCCCTGCCGGGCATCTCGGCGCTCTTGCTCCAGGCGGACCTTCTGCGTCTCCCAGTACCTGGCGAGCCGCTCGGCTTTGCGCTCGCCAATCTCATCAGGGCTCACCCGGCCTTCGCGCGGCATGTCACGGACCCAGAGCGAGACCGAGCCCTTCGAGACGCCGAGCTCGGCGGCGATCTCGTCGTAGGTTGCGCCACCAGCGCGCAGCTGGCGTGCCTTAGCGTGCAGCTCGTCCTTGGCTCGCGGCCGTAATGTCCACAGCGGCGGCGGCTCGCCACGCAGCGCCGGGTCCAGCGTCGAGTTCCCGACGCCGAGAATCTCCTTGATCTCGCGTCGGGACTTGCCCGCGCGGCGAAGCGTGATGGCCTGCTCGCGCAATTCCTGAAGCTCCAGTTCATTCCTCATACTCGAATATTAGATCGAAGCTGCCGACAATCTCGCCGTCAAGATCGCAACGGATCGGGCGCGACGTAGCACAGGCCAGTTGGGCTACGTCGCTGAGGCTCGCCTTCGCGGCAAGCCGAGAGGTGGGTTCGCCTAGGGTCCCACGGGGTCGGCGTGCCTGGCCCGGTGGCGCCGGGCGGCGGTGACTGGGCTGGTGACGGGCTGTGGGATGCCCGAGCAGCGGGCGTGACATATTCATCAGCGTCGTCTAGAAAAGTTTGCTCGGCTTGTTGTACAACCTACGGTCACGTAGGTTACGGTTACGTAAGCGTAATCCTGCATGGGCCCCTGCCCACGGCCTGCGCGGATCGTCTCATCTCCACAACACCCGGCTACGAGTGCCAGGCGAGGATCCGATGACCACTGTCTTTGAGACCACACAGCGCGGGCGCCGCGCAAGCTGCAAGCACCACCGACTCACCAGGGCACCACTGAGCGACCTCGAGGACGAGCCCAAAGGCCGCGGCGAGAAGATCCTCGTAGGGGTCTTCGTCGCCGTCCCGATGCTCGCGCTGCTGGCGGCGATACCGCTGGCCTGGGGCTGGGGCCTCGGCTGGCACGACGTGTCCTCGCCGTCGCCTTCTACTACATCTCCGGCCTCGGCATCAGCATGGGCTTCCATCGCTACTTCACGCACAGCTCGTTCAAGGCCAATACCGGCCTGCGGGTGGCGCTCGCCATCGCCGGGTCGCTCGCGATCGAGGGCCCGGTCCTGACCTGGGTGGCCGACCACCGGCGGCACCACAAGTACAGCGACCGCGAGGGCGACCCGCACTCGCCGTGGCGGTTCGGCGACGACTGGAAGGCCCTGACCAAGGGCCTGGCATGGGCCCACATCGGCTGGCTGTTCGACGGCAATCACACCTCGCGCGAGAAGTTCTGTCCCGACCTGCTCGCCGACAAGAAGATCGTCGCGGATCTCCGCCTTGTTCCCGGCTCTGGTCGCCGTCACCCTGCTCGCGCCGGCCCTCATCGGCGGTCTCTGGTCGTGGTCCTGGCAGGGCGCGGTCACCGCGTTCTTCTGGGCGAGCCTGGTCCGGGTCGCGTTCCTGCACCACGTGACGTGGTCGATCAACTCGATCTGCCACACCTTCGGCAAGGAGGAGTTCGAGGTCAGGGACAAGTCGCGGAACGTCAACTGGCTCGCCATCCTGTCCTTCGGCGAGTCCTGGCACAACCTGCACCACTCCGACCCGACCTGCGCCCGGCACGGCGCGCTGCGCGGCCAGATTGACACCGCCGCGCGGCTGATCTGGTTCTGCGAGAAGCTCGGCTGGGCCTATGACGTCCGGTGGCCGGACGAGGCCAGGCTGAGCGGCAAGAAGACCGGAACGCGCGAGCTTGGCTCGATGACCCAGCGGGCCGCGCCGGAACCAGTTAGCCGCACGGTGGCCTGACCGACCATGATGGAGTGGTGACAAACCAGTCCGCTCCGAATAGCCGCAAGCGCATGACCGGCAAGGAGCGACGCGAGCAGCTCCTCGACATCGGTCGGCGGCTGTTCGCCGAGCGCGGCCTGGACGGCACCTCCATCGAGGAGATCGCCGCCCAGGCCGGCGTCTCGAAGCCAGTGGTCTACGAGCACTTCGGCGGCAAGGAGGGCCTGTACGCGGTCGTCGTTGACCGCGAGGTCGAGCGGTTTCTCACCATGGCCACCAGGCTGCTCGAGGGCGAGGACACCATGGCCAAGTTCGAGGTGGCCGCGGTGCACCTGCTCCGCTACATCCAGGAGAACTCCGACGGCTTCCGCATCCTGGTCCGCGACTCCAACCCCACCTCAGGTTCCGGCACGTTCGCCAGCCTGATCAGCGACATCGCCAGCCAGGTCGAGTACATGCTCGGCGACGTGCTCAAGGCCAGGGGCTACGACCCGAAGCTCGCGCCCGTCTACGGCCAGATGCTGGTCGGCATGGTCGCGTCGGCCGGCCAGTGGTGGCTGGACGCGCGCAAGCCCAAGCTAGAGGAGATGGCCGCGCACCTGGTGAACCTGGCGTGGAACGGAATGCGCGAGCTCGATCCCAAGCCGCGGCTGTCCCCCGAGGCCATCGAGCTGCTGCGGAGGGCAAGTGACTGGGAACCGGAACGGGCAGTTACGCCACGCGCCGGCCGACTCAGGCCTCGTGCGCGACCACGAAAACCCGCCGGAACGGCAGCACAGTCCCGTACGGCGCGGCTGGGTAGTGCCGCTGCACCTGGCGTCGCAGTACTCGCGCGACGAACTCCTGCGCCGCCGCCGGATCGAGCGCGGCCAGGACCGGGCGCAGCCCGGTGCCCTTGTACCAGTCGGTCACCGGGTCCGGGCCTTGCAGCACGTGCAGGTAGGTGGTCTCCCAGGCATCGACGGCCAGGCCCATGCCGGGCGAGCAGGTCGAGATACTGCCCCGGATCCCCGGACTGGCGGTTGAGCTGAACGCCGGCCAGCTGGTCTCGCCACCGGGCCGAGCCGGCCAGCTCGCGGAGCACGGCATGGTTTGGCTGGTCAAAGTTGCCCGGCAGCTGGAACGCGAGCCAGCCGCCAGGCGCTAGGTAGTCGGCCCAGCGCGGCAGCAGCTCCATGTGCTTCGGCACCCACTGCAGCACAGCGTTCGAGATGATCACGTCGGGCGGCCGCTCGGGCTTCCAGTCGTTGACGTCTCCGACGACGAAGCTGAGCTGACCGCGCGCGGCCTCCACCGAAGTCAGCCTGCTGCGCGGCCGCGATCATCTCGGCCGACGAGTCGATGCCGAGCACCTGCGCCTCCGGCCAGCGGACGGCCAGCGACGCCGTCAGCTGGCCAGGCCCGCAGCCGAGGTCGACGACATAGCCGGGTGCGGACGCCCCGATCCGAGCGGCCAGGTCATAGAACGGCCGCGAGCGCTCGTCCGCGAAGTGCAGGTACTGAGCGGGATCCCACATGCGGCTCACCTCATTCTCTCGACGTCGAGATATCTGTTTACTGTCTACCGCCCTGGAAGTCTCGATGTCAAGAGATATGCTCGCGTCATGTCTCCTGGCACGCGGCCAGTTCGCGACGAGGTCGACGAGATCGTCGCGCGCTGGCAGTCCGAGCGACCCGACCTCGACGTCACGCCGCTGCAGGTACTGAGCCGGATCTCCAGGCTGGCCCGGCATCTGGACCGCGCGAGGCGAGCCGCCTTCGCCGCGCACGGCCTGGAGATCTGGGAGTTCGACGTGCTCTCGGCGCTGCGCAGGCAGGGACCGCCCTATCAGCTCAGCCCCGGCGCGCTGCTGCGGGCGACGCTGGTCACCTCGGGCACGATGACCAACAGGATCGACCGGCTCGCGGCCGCCGGGCTCGTCAGCCGTAGCCGCGACCAGGAGGACAAGCGCGGCGTACTGGTCCAGCTAACAGCGGCGGGCCTGCGACGCGGTGGACGCGGCCATGTCCGACCTGCTCGCCCGGGAGCGTGACCTGCTGACCGGGCTCGACGTCCGAGCAGCAGCCGAAGCTGGCGGCTCTGCTGCGAATCCTGCTCGTCCCGTTCGACGCCGAGGCCGCGCCAGCCCCGCAGGCCGCGGACTGACCCGCAGCTACACGTGGCGGTCAGCGAGATAGCCGGTCACCGCGAAGTCCAGCGGGACACCGTCGGTGGACGCAATCTCCCAGCCGAAGTTCACCTGGGTGAGCTGGTCGGAACCGCTCAGGTAATGGTGCCTGATCAGCCAGTTCAGCAGGCCCAGGAGATCGACCTGGCCGGTCGTCTCCGGCTTGCCGGCGGCGACGAAGCTGAACAATCCGAGCTGCCCTGGTAGACGGCGTACCTCCGGCCCGCGGCCACCACGTGATTGATCACTCCGCCCAGCGGGGTCTGGCCATGATTGTCCACCCACACCATGACTTCGATCTTGTAGTTGTTCAGCCACAGGTCGTAGGCAGCCTCGGCGTCGTAGCTCAGCTTCGCCGGCGGCATTGCCTGGGCGAACGTACTGGTCAGCGATTTCACCGAGCTCAGTGCCGGGTTCGGGAAGTTCTGCTGAACGCAGGGGTAGGTCTTCACACTCGTCGAGCCCGGCTGAACCGACTGAACGCCCCAGTGATGATAGGAGTCCGCCCAGACCAGCTGCGGTCCGGCTTGCGCGGTGTTCCATTCGTTGTTGTAGACGTCGAAGCGGCCATTGTTCCAGGAGCCGAACTTGGCCGACGACGACCAGGCCGACCCGGCCGGCGCAGCAAGACGCATATTGTCGTACTGCCCCACATACGGGGCAGCAACTGGCTGCTTGCGCAGCGCGAGAAGCCCGAGCCCAGCAATCACGATCACGACAAGAGCCGCGACCCACCGACTGGCTGGCCGAGAGATTGAGCTCACGCTGCCGCCGCCCTTCTGGCTACGCCCCCGCGTCGCAAGTCCGGGTCTACCTCACGAGCGCTAGCAGCCTGCAACTCCGCAGGGTACCGGGAGTACCTGGCCCGCCACAGTGAGGCTAAACGCCGCTTTCCTCGGCTATCGTCAGCCAGCGCTCTTCCAGCTCGGCGCGCTCCGCCTGTGCGGCCCGCAGTTCCGCGCCGAGCTCGACGAGCTGCTCGTAGTCGGTGGCGTTCTCGGCGAGGGCCGCCGACAGGCGCGCCTCGGTGTCGGTCAGCCTGGCGATCTGCCGCTCCAGCCTGGCCAGCTCCTTCTGCCCGGCGCGCTGCCGCGCCGCTGACGCCGGGCCTTGCCTGGAGCAGTCAGCCCCTGCAGCAGCGGCCGGTCTCTCGACGACCGGGCGCCGCCGCCGCCCGTTCCCGCAGTGACAGGTACTCCTCGACGCCGCCCGGCAGGTACGCGAGCTGGCCGTCGATGATGGCAAGCACGTGATCGGTGACCCGCTCCAGGAAGTACCGGTCGTGACTGACCACGACGATCGATCCCGGCGAGCCATCCATCAGGTCCTCGAGCTCGGTCAGCGTCTCGATATCCAGGTCGTTGGTGGGCTCGTCGAGCAGCAGCACGTTCGGCTCGGCCAGCAGCATCAGCAGCAGCTGAAGCCGGCGCCGCTCGCCGCCGGACAGCTCGCCGACCCGCGTCCACTGCCGGTCACCGCCGCAGCCCGAGCCGCTCCAGCAGCTGGCTCGCTGACAGCTCCCGCTTGCCGATGACGACGGAGCTGCGCACCTGCTCGGCAGCCTCCAGCACACGCAGGTCAGGATCGACCGGCGGCGGTTCCTGGGTCAGGTAGCCGAGCTGGACCGTGCTGCCGGTGACCACGTGACCGGTGCTGGAGACGGGCCCGTCCGTCGGCACTGGCAGGGCGCCGGACAGCAGCCTCAGCAGCGTGGTCTTGCCGGTGCCGTTGGCGCCGACGATGCCCACCCGGTCGCCAGGGCCGAGCTGCCAGGTGACGTGGCTGAGCAGTGGCCGGCTGCCTGCGGTGACCGAGACATCCTCGAGCTCGAGCACGGTCTTGCCGAGCCGGGTCGCGGCTATCCGGGCCAGCTCGACGCCGTCCCTGGCCGGCGGCTCGCTCGCGATCAGCGCGGTGGCCGCCTCGATCCGGAACTTCGGCTTGCTCGTCCGCGCGGGCGGCCCGCGGCGCAGCCAGGCGAGCTCCTTGGTCAGCAGGTTGCGGCGCCGCTGGTCGGCTGCCGCGGCGACTCTGGCCCGTTCGGCCCTGGCCAGCACGTAGGCCGAGTAACCGCCGTCGTAGGCGTGCACCTGGCCGTCGGCCAGCTCCCAGGTCTCCTCGGTCACCGCGTCGAGGAACCACCGGTCGTGCGTGACGATCACATAGCTGGTGGCGTGCTCGCGCAGGTAGCCCGCCAGCCAGTTGATCGCCTCGATGTCCAGGTGGTTGGTCGGCTCGTCGAGCAGCAGCAGATCGTAACTGCCGAGCAGCAGCGCGGCCAGCGCGGTGCGGCGGCGCTCGCCGCCGGACAGATCGCGGATGTCGGCGCTGACGTCGATGTCGCCGAGCAGCGCCCCAACCACGGTGCGGGCCCGCGGGTCGGCGGCCCATTCGTGCTCGGCCAGGGTGCCGAAGACCGCGGCGCTGACCGAGCCAGCCAGGTCCTCCGCCTGCGGAAGGTAGCCGACGGTCACGCCGCCGGCTCTCGTCGCCCGGCCTGAGTCCAGCTCACCGACACCGGCGAGCGCGGCCAGCAGCGTCGTCTTCCCGGCGCCGTTACGGCCGACGACGCCGATGCGCTGTCCGGCGGAGACCCCGAGCGAGACCCTGTCGAGCAGCACGCGCTCGTGGAAGGCTTTGGCGGCCAGCTCGAGGTTGACCAGGTTCACGATGTCCTGAGCCCGTCGGGCATCGACTGCTGCGCCAGGCACCGGGCCGCTGGCCCGCACCGCCGAGCGGCAGACCCCGGCGCCGGTCAGCGCGACGGCGAGCTCGCGCGCATGCGCGGCGTCGCTGGCCAGGAACGCGCACGTCGGACCCGAACCAGAGACGAGGGCGCCGAGCGCGCCGTGCTCGCGCCCGGCCGTCAGCGTCCGCCGCAGCTCCGGCTGCAGCGACAGCGCGGCCGGCTGCAGGTCGTTGGACAGCAGCGGACCCACCCTGGCCGGGTCACCGGAGCGGAGCGCGGTCATCAGCGGATGGCTGAGCTCGGGCTCGCCCGGCTCCGGCTGATCGCCAGCGGCAGCGCGGGCAGCCCTGAGCCGGTCGCACGTGGCGTAGACCTGCGCGGTCGACAGCCCTTCGATGGCCGAAGGCGAGCGCCCAGTGGTAGCTGCCGGCCGCAAGCGCAGGGGTCAGCTCCTCGCCGCGGCCGCGTCCCACAGCCGTGCCGCCGATCAGCGCGAACGGGACGTCGCTGCCCAGCTCGGCGGCGAGCTCGCTGAGCTGGCGCATTGACAGGCCCGTCTGCCACAGCTCGTTGCAGGCGAGCAGCGTTGCCGCCGCATCTGCGCTGCCGCCGGCCAGGCCGGCCGCGACGGGGATGCGCTTGCGGATGCGGATCTCCACGGCGGAGCCGCGCAGGCCGGCCGCCTTAACCAGCGCGCTGGCCGCCTTCCAGGCAAGGTTGGACCGGTCGAGCGGGACAGCCGCGGCGTCCTCGCCAGTGACGGTCAGCGACGTCTTGTCCGCTGACAAGACCATCACCTCGTCGAACAACGACACCGCGTGGAATACGGTCACCAGCGAGTGGTAGCCGTCGGCGCGGGGTGGACCGACGGCGAGCTGAAGGTTGACCTTCGCCGGCACCCGGACGGTGACGGCCGCTCGAGTCGGCCTGGTGGTTGAGATCACGACATGTTGATCGTATCCGGATCGCCGCCGCGCGTGCTCGCCGCCGCTATCCGGGCGAAGTCAGTGACGGCGAGTGCTTCACCGCGCAGCGACGGATCCACGCCGGCCGCACGCAAGATGACCTCCGCGGCCGCGGCCGAGCCCGCCCATGCCGCCAGCGCCGAGCGCAGCGTCTTGCGCCGCTGGGAGAACGCGGCGTCGATCACTGCGAAAGTCTCCTCGCGACTCGCCGTGCCGCGCACGGCCGCGGCCTCCGCCGGCGAGTGCCGCACCAGCGACACCAGCCCCGAGTCCACCCGCGGAACGGGCCAGAAGACCGCGCGGCCGACCGACCCGGCTCGGCGGACCGCGGCGTACCAGGCCAGCTTCGCCGATGGCACCCCGTATGTCCGGCTGCCGGGCGGCGCGCTCATCCGGTCCGCTACCTCCGCCTGCACCATCACCAGACCGCGTGCGAGCGAGGGAACGGTCGCCAGCAGATGCAGCACCACGGGCACGGAGACGTTGTAGGGAAGATTCGCGACCAGCACCGTCGGCGGCTCGCCCGTTAGCGGACCGAGCCGCGCGGCATCCGCCGTCACGACCTCGAGCCGGCCAGCCAGCTGCGGAGCCCGCGCCGCGACTGTCGCCGGCAGCTCTGCCGCCAGCGTCGGGTCGACCTCCACCGCGATGACCCGGCGCGCCGCCGCCAGCAGCGGCAGCGTCAGTGAGCCGAACCCCGGACCGACCTCCAGCACCACGTCGTCCGGCTGCAGGGCCGCCATGGCCGTGATCCGGCTGACGGTGCCAGCGTCGAGGACGAAGTTCTGGCCCAGCCGCTTCGATGGCTGGATGCCGAGCCGGGCCGCTAGCTCCCTGATCTCGGTCGGCCCGAGCAGGCGGGCCGCTGGCAGCGGGGTCAGGTTGGCCAAGGCCCGAAGACCCGTTCGCCGGTGGCCTCGATCACCGCGCACAGCTTAGCGACGTCCATCTGCTTAGCCGCGGCGAGGGCGCGCACCGTGTGCGCGACCTGGGCCGGAGCGTTGGACCTGCCGCGGACCGGCGACGGAGCGAGGAACGGCGCATCGGTCTCGGCCAGGATCAGCTCGGCCGGCGTGACGGCAGCGGACTCGCGCAGGGCGGCTGCGTTCCCGAACGTAACCGTCCCGGCGAAGCTGAGCACATACCCGGCCGCCACGCAGCGCTCGGCCAGCTCCGCATCGCCGGAGTAGCAGTGAAAGATCACCTGCTCCGGCGCCCCGTCAGCGGCGAGGATCGCAAGCACGTCCTCGTGCGCGTCCCGGTCGTGGATCATCAGCGGCTTGCCGGCCTGCTTTGCGATCTCGATATGCGCCCGGAACCAGTCTCGCTGCACCTGCGGCGACGCGTTGTCCCGGTAGTAGTCCAGCCCGGTCTCCCCGACGGCCCGCACCTGTGGCAGCGCCGCGAGCCGCGCGATCTCGGCCAGGACGACATCCCGATCGGCGGCCGTGTCGGCAGCGGCTGCCGTCTCGTTCGGGTGGATGGCTACTGCCGCCGATACGGAGGGGAACGCGGCCGCGCAGTCCGCCGCCCACCGTGACGACGGCACGTCACAGCCAACTGTGACGACCCGGCTGACACCAGCGGCTGCCGCCCGGGCGAGCGCGACCGCCACCGCCATATCGATCATGTCGAGGTGGCAGTGGCTGTCGAAGACAGTGCCCGGCAGCGGCTCGGGCGCCGGTGCTTGCGGCCGACCGATCCCGCTTCCGGGCCCGAACCCGCCGCCGGGAGCAGGCCGGTCCGTCACTTGTTCTCCAGCCGGGCCAGCTCCTCGTCCACGACTGACGGGTCCAGCTTGGTGAACAGCGGGACGGGCGGGCTGAGTGCCGTGCCCGGCTTGACGGGCGCCGACTCCCACCGCGCGGCCGTCCGGTAGTCCCCGGTGATCACCGGGTAGTTCGGCCCGTCCTCCTCGGCCACCTCCTCGATCCGTGGCATGCCGGACCATTCCCCTGCTCCGCCGAGCATCTCGAATACCTTCTGCGACGACCGCGGCAGGAACGGCGTGAGCAGCGTCTTGCCGTCGTCCACGAGTTGCAGCGCCACGTGCAGGATCGTGCGCATCCGGTCCGGGTCGGACTCGCGCAGCTTCCATGGCGCGTGGTCGGACAGGTACTTGTTGGCCTCGCCGATCGTGCGCATGGCCTCGGTGCAGGCCGCCTTGAAGCGGCAGCGCTCCAGCAGGTCGCCGACCGTCGTGAAGGCGGCTGCGGACCTCTCAAGCAGTGCCCGGTCTGTCTCGGTCAGCTCGCCTGGGGCAGGGATCTCGCCGATGTTGCGGGCGGCGAACGAGATCGATCGGTTCACCAGGTTGCCCCAGTTCGCCACGAGCTCGTCATTGTTCCGGCGGACGAACTCGCTCCAGGTGAAGTCGGTGTCGTGCGTCTCCGGGCCGGCGATCGCCACGTAGTAGCGGAGAGCGTCGACGTCATAACGGGCAAGGAAGTCGCGGACGTAGATGACGACCGAGCGCGACGAGGAGAACTTCTTGCCCTCCATCGTGAGGAACTCGCTGGAGACGACCTCAGAGGGCAGGTTGAGAGCGCCGAGCGCACCAGGCGTGCCGCCCCTGGCGCCCATGCCGTCGTAGCCGAGAAGCATGGCCGGCCAGATCTCGGCATGGAAGACGATGTTGTCCTTGCCCATGAAGTAGTACGCGTCGGCATCCGGCGCCTGCCACCAGGCCCGCCAGGCGTCCGGGTCGCCGGTGCGCCTGGCCCACTCGACTGACGCCGACAGGTAGCCGATGACGGCGTCGAACCAGACGTAGATGCGCTTGTCGTTCAGGTCATGCCAGCCGTCGAGCGGTATCGGCACACCCCAGTCCAGGTCCCTGGTGATAGCGCGCGGCTGCAGTTCGCTGAGCAGGTTCAGGGAGAACTTCAGCACGTTGGGGCGCCACTGACCGCTCTTGCTCTGCAGCCAGGTGCCCAGCACGTCCGCGAAGGCAGGCAGGTCAAGGAAGAACTGCTCGGTCTCGGCGAAGATCGGGGTCTCGCCGTTGATCCTCGAACGCGGGTTGATCAGGTCCGCGGGGTCGAGCTGGTTGCCGCAGTTGTCGCACTGGTCGCCACGCGCGCCGTCGTAACCGCAGATCGGGCACGTGCCCTCGATATAGCGGTCGGGCAGCGTCCGGCCCGTCGACGGCGAGACCGCCCCGAGTGTCTTGCGCGGGAAGATATAGCCGTTGTTGTAGAGGCCGAGGAAGATCTCCTGCACGACCGAGTAGTGGTTGCGCGTCGTGGTCCGGGTGAACAGGTCGTAGGACATGTCCAGGCCGGCCAGGTCCTCGGCGATCACCAGGTTGTACCGGTCGGCGAGCTCGCGCGCGGTGACGCCTTCGGCGTCGGCCTGGACCTGGATCGGAGTTCCGTGCTCGTCGGTCCCGCTGACCATCAGCACCCGGTTGCCGCGCATTCGCTGGTACCGCGAGAACATGTCGCAGGGCAGGCCGAAGCCTGATACGTGGCCGATGTGCCGCGGGCCGTTCGCATACGGCCACGCCGGTGCGCTGAGAATGTGGCGGCTGGTCATGAGCTCCAGCCTAGTGGGCGGCTGGCATCGGCCACCCGAACGGCTGGCCTGCTTAGGCCCAGGTCACGTGCATGTTCGACGTCCAGCCGTTCAGCAGGTTCGCCTCGCCGCTGACCACGACATCGGCCCTTACCGGATCGGCGCGGTTCCACAGCAGCAGGTACAGCCCCGATGCGGGCCCGCTGACCGTGCAGTCTGCTGGTGGGCCGTCCTGACGGCTACCGCTGCCGGTCGCCAGGATCCGGCTTGCGTCCCGGCTCAGCCGGACATGCCAGGCCTGCCCGGTATCGATCGCACGGGCTTCGAGCACGCGGCTGTCACCGGCAGGTGCAGTCCCCGCGCCAGCTTTGGTGCCGTCGCGGCCGAAGAACCCGATCAGCAGCTCATCGATGCCATCTGCGGCGAACTCGGCGGAGTAATCCGGCCGGCCGGCCGCCGCCAATTCGACGTCGGCCCGGTGGATAGCTGTCTCGTGCGCCTGCCGGCGGGCCCAGAACGCCCGCGGCGATGGGGCGGGCAGGAACGTCCAGGCCGCCATGGCCGGATCTGCCTGGCTGAGTGCGGTTATGAGCCCGGTCAGCCCGCTGATGTACCAGTCGGCCAGCATGACGTCGGGCGGACCGGCGGCGAACTGCTCGGCTTCACTCAGCTCCGGCACCGTCTCGGTGAACTGGCCGGCCACGTAGCCGGTCGCCCACCGGTGCACGTAACCAAGGTGCCGGACTACGTCACGCACCCGCCAGCCCGGGCACGTCGGCACAACTGCGTCGGGTCCCGCGCGGTCTGCCGCGTCCGCCAGCAGCGTCCCGTGGCGGACCAGGGCGGCGACGTGCTCCTCGATCTCCATGACGGGCATCGTGCCAGCCGCACACGACATTGCACCCGGTTCAGCGATCTGTGCCGGACTTTTATTCTATTATGAGCTAATTGCGGCGCACGGAACGGGTGCAATGTCGGCCGGCAGGCCCCAGCGCCTAGCTCTGCTTTGGCGAATCGGGCAGTTCCGCCGCCTCAGTAACAACGGCGCCGTAGAGATCGCGCTTGCGCAGGCCAAGCTCGGCCGCCACCGCGGCGACCGCGTCTCGCCGGGTTGCTCCCTCCCGGACCCGTGCGCGCACCTCAGCTACGGCGTCCGACTGCGCGACTGCCCCCGGCAGCTGCGAAGCGCCGGCCACCACGAGTGTCACCTCGCCGAGGACGCCATCGGCCAGCCGATCCGCCAGCTCGCCCAGCGACCCCCTCAGCACCTCCTCGTGCGTCTTCGTCAGCTCGCGGCACACCACGGCTCGCCGGTCCGGGCCGAACGCGGCAGCCAGGCCGGCCAGCGTCGCGCCGATGCGGCGGGGCGACTCGAAGAAGACCAGGGTCCGGGATTCGGCCGCGAGATCGGCGAAACGCCGGGCGCGCTCGCCTGCCTTGCGCGGCGGGAAGCCCTCGAAGGCGAACCGGTCCGACGGCAGCCCGGAAATAGCCAGGGCCGCGGTGACGGCCGACGGCCCGGGCAGCACTGTGACGCGCATTCCGGCCTGTGCTGCTGCGGCGACCAGCCGGTAGCCGGGATCGCTCACGCCCGGCATGCCGGCGTCGGTAATGAGCAGGATGTCCTGACCGCCGGCCAGCTCAGCCAGCAAGTCCGGTACGCGGCGACTTTCTACGTCGTCGTAGTAGGACACGACACGGCCGGTGAGCCGGACGCCGAGTGCGGCCGCCAGCCTGCGGACGCGCCTGGTGTCCTCGGCCGCGATCAGGCCGGCCGAATCGAGGGCCGCCGCCAGCCTGCCGAGGCATCGGCCGGCTGCCCAATTGGCGCAGCCGCTAGCGTCAGGGTGCCCTGGCCTGTCCCGCCGCCGGCACTCTCGCCTGCTGTAGCGGGATAGACCGGCTGCTGGCTACCGCTCAGTCCCATCTCCCGGCCCAGGCTAACCTTGCCGGCCTCTAACATGGCTCACGATGAACGCCTACCAGACGGTGTCGGCGAACGACACGGACGACGGTACCCGGCTGGCCAGGGCTGGCCGCCGCGGCTCCGCGCTCGTGCTCGGCAGCACCTTCTGGGGCTGGGCTGGCCCGGTGCTCATCATGATCTTCGGCGGCTTCCTGCGGTTCTACCGGCTGAGCAAGCCCGATGCTGTCGTGTTCGACGAGACGTACTACGTGCCGGACGCGAACTCAATCCTGCACCATGGCGTCGAACTCCAGCACTTTCGCTACGTCAACTCTCAGCTCGTGCACGGCAATCCGGACATCTTCCTCAAGAAGAACGGGGTGCTGCAGCCGGAGCTCGTCGCGCACCCTGCCCTCGGCAAGATCATGATGGCCTTCGGGCAGTGGCTGTTCGGCCTGACGCCATTCGGCTGGCGGTTCACCGTTGCGCTGGTCGGCACGATCTCCATCCTGATGGTCGCCCGGATTGCCAGGCGGATGACCAGGTCCACCATGCTCGGCTGCGTCGCCGGGCTGCTGCTGGCCCTGGATGGCCTGGAACTGGTGCTGAGCCGGACCGCGATCCTGGACATCTTCGTGATGTTCTGGGTACTGGCCGCGTTCGGGCTGCTCGTGATCGACCGGGATCACACGATTGCCCGCCTGCAAGAAGCCGCGGCGGCCGGGCCGAACGACATCGCCGGACCAAAGCTGGGCATTCGCTGGCTGCGGGTGGCCGCCGGGCTGTGCCTGGGGGCGGCCTGCGCGAGCAAGTGGAACGGAGTCTGGTTCCTCTTCGCCTTCGCCGGGCTGGCGGTGGCCTGGGATATGGGCGCCCGCCGGGCCGCCGGCTATACGAACTGGCTGTCCGGCGGCCTGCGCAGCGACGTCAAGTGGCTGCCGGCCTGGTTCCTCGCGGCTCCGGCAGTTGTCTACATCGCATCGTGGACCGGCTGGTTCGCCACCAGCGACGGTGAGTACCGGAACTGGGCAGCCTCGCACGGCAACCACACGCCGATCTGGTCCACCATCGACTCCTGGTACCAGTACAACCACTGGATGCTGCAGTTCGGGACCGGCCTGACTAGCTTCCAGTCCTACAAGTCCAACCCAGTCGGCTGGCTGGTGCTCGCCCGGCCCATCTCGTTCTACTGGTGCGCAGGGAACTCTGTGCCGAAATGCGGGGTCGGTACCGGGTACGCGCAGGAAGTGCTGGCCATCGGCACGCCGCTGATCTGGTGGGGCGGCACGCTCGCGCTGTTGTTCTGCCTCGGCTGGTGGCTCACCGGCCTCATTGGCGACATCACGTTCGGCCGGACGCCGCGGCGTGACTGGCGGGCCGGGGCGGTCCTGCTCGGCGTCGCGGCGGGCTGGCTGCCCTGGATTTGGTACGCCTGGCACGACCACCGGACCGAGTTCTACTACTACGCGGTGGCCTTCGATCCGTTCCTGGTCATCGCCATCACGCTGTGCCTGGGCTTGATTATCGGGCCGTCCAGGGCGGCACCTGGACGCCGTGCGATAGGCGCAGTCGCGGCCGGGGGGTACCTGGTCGCGGTGCTGGTCAACCTGGCGTACATGTATCCCGTCCTGACGGCCGAGATCATCCCTTACTCCTCCTGGCTGTCGCGGATGTGGTTCGGCCGCTGGATCTGATCCCACGCGGGCACTCTGAGGTCCGGGCCACCCGGCGACCGGGCGCGGCGCGAAACCCCTAAGTCCTGCCAAACTTGGGCAGGTTCCGTCGTGCGGATTCATGAGTTGCCCGCCCGACTGGCCTTCGGATTCAGCCGTCTAGCTGCTCCAACGCTGCGCTTATGACTCTCCGTAGCGGGATTGTTACTTAGATCACGCATCCGGCTCCGGCCCGGCTGCGTCATAGGGGTGTCAGTTCACCGAGGGGGAGGCAGCGGATGGCGACGGTTGACGTAAAGCGGGAGGCGCAGACGGCCGACCGCGCGCGCTTTGAGCGCGACGTGGTCCCGTTCATGGGCCAGCTTTACCCGGCCGCACTCCGCATGACCAGGAACCCCAGTGACGCCGAGGACCTCATCCAGGAGACGTTCGCCAAGGCGTTCGCAGGCTTCCACCAGTTCAAGCCGGACACCAACCTGCGAGCCTGGCTGCACCGGATCCTGTCGAACACCTTCATCAACAGCTACCGGAAGAAGCGCCGCGAGCCAGTTCAGGATCTTGGCTTCGACTTCCAGGAAGACTGGCAGACCGGCAACGACCCGCTGACCCCGCCAGTCGCCTCGGCCGAGGCGCAGGCACTGGAGCGGCTAGCTGACTCCGAGATCCTGAGGGCGCTGCGCGAGCTGCCTGCCGAGTTCCGGGTTGCGATCTACCTCGCGGATATCGAGGGCTACCCGTACCGGCAGATCGCCGACATGATGGGCATCCCCATCGGAACGGTGATGTCGCGACTGCACCGCGGCCGGGCCAAGCTCAAGCAGCGACTGATCGGCCGCGCGCCGGAAGGCCTGGCGAGGGCTTCGTAATCCGAAGGGCCACCGCCTGGCCCCAGCTGCGGACGATGTCCGCGCTGATCAGCAACCCCACAGAAGAGTAAGGCCCGGCAAGCCGGGACACGACGAGGCAAAGGTCTAACGAATGATAAACAGCAGTGCGACCGTCTCCGCCGAACTCGCTATGGCGCTTGTGCTCCCCGACCAGGAGACGGCCCCCCTGGTGGCCACCCTCTCCTACGGCGCTGAGGACCCGTTCGCGATCCGGATGGCGTTCCACGTCGGCACCGACGAGCTTGTCGAGTGGACTTTCGCGCGTGACCTGCTGGCCGTCGGTATCGAAGGTGCCGTCGGCGAGGGCGACGTCCAGCTCTGGCCCGCCGATCAGGACGGCCGCGAGGTGCTGAACATCGTGCTGTCCTCGCCGTGCGGCGAGGCCCACTTCGAGGCGCCGCGCAGCTCGGCCGCTGCGTTCCTGCGGCGGACTTATGAGGTCATCGCGCCGGGCCACGAGGCCGACCACATCGACATCGACGGCGAGCTTGACGAGCTGCTGCTGCGCGCATAACGGCAGTCTCGCCCCCAGGCGATGCCCCGTCGCTGCTCCCCCCTTAACGGCAGCTGCGGGGCATCGCCGTATTTTCTGCCGCAGTTACTCGCCGCGCCAGACCGGCTCGCGCTTCTCCGCAAATGCGAGCGCGCCTTCCCTGGCATCCGCCGAGGTGAACACCGGCGTGATGATCTCGGCCTGGCGCCGGAACGCCTCCGCGCTGTTCCAGTCTCCCGACTCGGCAACCACCCGCTTGGTCGCGGTCAGCGCCAGCGGGCCGCCGAGGGCGATCCGTGCCGCAAGATCCCGTGCCGCGGCGAGCGCCTCGCCCGCCGCGACTAGCTGGTTGACCAGGCCCGCCTGGTGAAGCCGGGCGGCCGGGTAGTGCTCGCCGGTCAGCGCGATCTCCATGGCGAGGTGGTAGGGGATCCGCTTCGGCAGCCGGAGCAGCCCGCCGGCCCCCGCGACCAGGCTGCGCCTGACCTCGGGCAGGCCGAACTTGGCTGCCTCGCTCGCCACCACCAGGTCGCAGGCCAGCACCAGCTCGAAGCCGCCCGCCAGCGCATATCCCTCCACCGCCGCGATGATCGGCTTGGCCGGCGGCCGCTCCACGATGCCGCCGAACCCGCGGTCGGCGAAGCTTGGCGAATCGCCCGCCAGGAAGCCCTTGAGGTCCATGCCGGCGCTGAACGTGCCGCCCGCTCCGGTCAGGATCAGGACCTGAGCGTCCTTGCTGGCGTCGAGTTCCTCGACGGCCGCGGCGATGCCACGAGCGACGGCGCCGTTGACGGCGTTCCTGGCCTCGGGCCGGTTGATGGTGATGACGGCAACGCCGTCGCTTACCTCGGTCAGGACTTCATCGGACATGCCTGCGGATCCTTACTTCGGCTGGAATCGGATGCCGCCGTCGAAGCGGATGGTCTCGGCATTCATGTAGTCGTTCTCGATCAGCATCCGGACCAGGTGAGCAAACTCCGCGGCCGTGCCCATCCGCTTCGGGAACACCACCGGGGCGGCGAGCTTGGCCTTGAACTCCTCGCTGCCCGGCCCGGTGCCGTAGATCGGGGTATCGATGATCCCCGGGCAGATCGTGTTCACCCGGACGCCGATCGCAGCTAGGTCACGAGCCGCCGGAACGGTCATGCCGATGATGCCGCCCTTGGATGCCGAGTAGGCCAGCTGGCCGGTCTGCCCTTCAATCCCGGCGATCGACGCGGTATTGATCACCACGCCGCGGGCGCCGTCCGCATCGGTCGGCTCCGTCTTTGCCACGGCCGCGGCGCCGATGCTCATCAGGTTGAAGGTGCCGATGAGGTTGATGTCGATCACCTTGCCGAAGGCTGCCCGGTCATGCGGCTCACCGTCCCTGCCCACGGTCCGCTGGGCCCAGCCGATGCCCGCACAGCTCACCACGTACCGCAGCGGCGCGCCGAGCGACGCCGCGACTTCCACTGCGGCCCGCACCGACTCAGCGTCACTGACGTCGGTCCGCGCGAAGATGCCGCCGACCTCGTCGGCCAGCGCCTTCCCGCGCTCGGAGTTGAGGTCGGCGACGACGACCTTACTGCCGCCTGAAGCCAGCTCGCGGACAGTCGCTTCGCCGAGGCCGCTGGCCCCTCCGGAGACGATTGCAGCGGTTCCGTTGAGTTTCATGGCCGGAGCATACTTGGCGTCGGCGGACCGGCACCGAACGGGGTTCGGCTATCACCGGCGCGACGGAATGTCGGTGCCGTGCCGTAGCGTTGCGCCAGGTGGCACGTGGGCCAGCGCCCTCCCGGCAGAGGCCGTGCCCGCTCGCAGGCAGGGGAGGACGGCAGTGGCCGCAGTCGCAGCGCAGCCGAGGCAGCGCGCGAACCCGTGGGTGATCCTGGTGGTCGTCTCGATCGGGTTCTTCATGACGTTGCTCGATCTGACGATCGTCAACATCGCGATCCCCAACATGATCACCAAGCTGCATGCCTCGCTCGATGACATCCTGTGGGTGATCAATGCCTACGCGCTGGTGCTGGCAGTACTTCTCATCACCGCTGGCCGCCTGGGCGACCTGGTCGGACAGCGCACGGTGTTCTTCGCCGGCATCGCCGTGTTCACGCTCGCGTCGGCGGCCTGCGGCTTCGCGCCGTCGCCTGGCTACCTTATTGCCTTCCGCGCGGTCCAGGGCCTCGGGGCCGCCATGCTGATGCCCCAGACTCTGGCCATCCTGACCATGGTGTTCCCGCCTGAACGGCGCGGCGCGGCATTCGGCGTCTGGGGAGCGGTGGCTGGCGTGGCCACGATCGCGGGCCCGACGCTGGGCGGCCTGCTGGTCACGGCGTTCGACTGGCGGTACATCTTCTTCATCAACGTGCCGATCGGCATCGTCGTGCTCGTGCTGACGGTGTTCCTCATCCCGGACCTGCGTACCGGGCGCAGGCACAGCTTCGACGTCAGCGGCATCGTGGTGGCGAGTCTCGCGCTGCTGGCGATCTGCTATGCGCTCGTCGAGGGCCAGAAGTACAACTGGGGCACGATCACCTCGTTCATCTCGATCCCGCTGCTGCTCGGCGTCGGCATCGTGCTGCTGGGCGTCTTCCTGTACTTGCAGTCCAGTCGCCAGGACGGGGAGCCGCTCGTGCCGTTCTCCCTGTTCAAGGACCGGAACTACACCCTCATGAACATTGTCGCTGGCTTCATCGCCATCGGCATGCTCGGGATCTTCCTGCCGTTCTCGATATACCTGCAGTCGGTACTCGGGTTCTCGGCCCTGAAGGCTGGCCTGACCATGGCGCCAGCATCGCTGGTCTCGATGTTCGTCGCGCCCGTCGCCGGGCGCATGTCCGACCGCATCGGCGGCAAGTACATCCTGATGGTCGGACTGCTGCTGTTCGGGGGCGGGATGGGGGCCATCGCGCTGATCGCTCAGCCCAACTCCGCCTGGTATGACTTCCTCGCCCCGCAGTTCGTGGCCGGCATCGGCATCGGCTGCACGTTCGCGCCGATGACCACGGTGGCGATGCGCAATGTCAGCCCGATGATGGCCGGCGCCGCCTCCGGCGTCTTCAACACTACGCGCCAGGTCGGCACCGTGATCGGCACCGCGGGCGTGGGTGCCCTACTGCAGAACCGCCTCATCGCCGGGTTCACCGATCAGGTGACACGGCTCGGCGCGGCCCTGCCGGCCGCGGCCCGCGACAAGCTGCAGGCAGGCTTCCAGTCGGCGGCCAGGGGCGGCCTGGAGGTGGGCTCCGGCAAGCGCGCCGCCGGACTGCCCGGTGAGATCTTCACTCACGGCTTCGTCCAGGCCATGCGGCCGACGATTGCAGTGCCGATCGCCTTCCTGCTCGCGGCGGCGGTCAGCTGCCTGTTCATCAAGCAGAGGGCGACCGGTCAGGCCGATGACACCCGGCCGGCCGAGGTCAGCGAGCCGAGCGCCACCGCGGCCGGCTGAGCGATTCGGTCAGCCGGGCGACCAGGAGCTCGGCGTCCCAGTCCCTGCGCGCGACTCCGCACATGGTCGGGCCGTCTTCGAAGGGGAACCGGTCAGCGAACGCCGGACGCAGGTCCGACAGCCAGACGGCGTCGGGATCGTACCCGGCGAAGAACGGCCTGCCCACCAGTGACGGGTCGCGCGACTGGATCATGTGCAGCACGAAGACCCGCTGCCCGGCAATCTCCGTCACGCCGTCGACGCACACCTTGCCCGGAGTGGCGGACATCGAGGGGCCGCGAACCGTGCGGCACAGCCCGGAGACGCTGCTGTAGGCATCGCGGAAGATCTCGTACCGCGCGGGCAAGCGGCACAGCAAAGTAGCCCTGCGGTCCGGTGTCCCGCTCCACGAACATGTAATAGGGCACAAGGCCTTGCCGCAGCTGCGTCCGCCACATCTTCGACCAGGTGGCGGGATCGTCGTTGATGGTGCGGATCAGCGGTGCCTGGGTGCGGATCACGCGCGCCAGCCGCACGGATCCGGCTGATCGCGGTGGCAACCAGCCGCGGCTCGAGCTCACGCGGGTGCGAGAAGTGCGCCATCAGCGCCAGCGTCTTCCCGGCCGCGCACACCTCCTCGAACAGCCGTAGCGTGTCGTCGGCGTCCGGATCGGTGACGAACCGCTGTGGCCAGTACGACCAGCGACTTGGTTCCGATGCGGATGGACTCGATGTGCTCAAGCCCCGGGCCGAGCAGCGGTTCGACGTACCTGCGCAGCACAGCTGCGCCCATGATCATCGGATCGCCGCCGGTGATGAGGACGCTCGTGACCTCGGGGTGAGCTCGCAGGTAGCTCGTCATCCGGTCGACGTCGTCGGTCGCCATCTTCAGGTCAGGCTCGCCCACGAACTGCGCCCAGCGGAAGCAGTAGGTGCAGTAGGCGTGGCAGGTCTGGCCCTGCTTAGGAAAGACCAGGACGGTCTCGGGGTATTTGTGTTGCATGCCCGGCAGCGGCTCGTCTGCGAGCTCCGGCACGTTCAGCGCGAGCTGACCGGCCGGGTGGGGATTGAGGCGCATCCGGACGGAGTGCGCCATCGCCTGGATCTCCTGCTCGGGCGCTCCGCGCGAGAGCAATGTCGGCGATCGGCGCGAGGTCTTCAAACGGAAGCATGTCCGCCTGCGGGAAGACGAGCCGGTAGATCGGATCGTCGGGGGCTGCTGACCAGTCGATCAGCGACTCGAGCACGTAATCATTGGTGCGAAACGGCAGCACCGTGGCAACGGCCCGGACCGCAAGCCGGTCCGCCTCGCCCAGTCCTGCCCTAGCCGTCAGCTGATCGAGGTGCTTGGCGCTGTACGCCCGGAACCTGCGGCCCTGCGCGGGAACAAACGGTGAAATGTCTTGAACGCTCATGCAACTCCCTCCGGCCGCCGCGGAGCGGCGCCCTGGCTGTTGGCATGATCTCCCCGTGTCATGTCGCCGTCAGGCGTGCTAGCTCTTTATGTTCCCGGTCCCGCCACATCAGACGCCCTTGACCCTGGCGACGTTTCCGTTCGGCCGGTCAAAGAGGTAACGATTAGAAAACGCTCGGGAGCCGCTCAGTGTTGCCTGCGGCATCTCAAACTTTCGTGTCACCACCTTTGCCACCGCTTTCCCGGCGGGTCCCACGCCGGGATGCGCATCTACCTAGTGACATTAGCCCCAAACGGATCAGCTGTTGGCCGTCGCCGGCCAAGAGGAGGCTGGTCAGTGAGAAGCTAGGCGGCATGGGGGATACCAGGCAGGTAGCGCGCTGAGCCGGCCAGCGGACCCGCCCACTGCGGCAGCGGCTCAGCCATTCCCCGAGACTGGCGGCGAGATGGCGGCCGGCACGGAGCTGAGCCCATCTGCCAGGCCGCCCAGGATGATCGCTGTCGACGCCATGGGCGGCGATCACGCTCCGGACGAGATCGTGGCCGGCGCTGTTGCGGCCTCGCGCGAACTCGGGATCCGGATCGCCCTGACTGGCCGGCCAGGCCAGCTCCGGCCGTTGCTCGCCAAGGGCGGGCCCGCCGCGAACGTCTACATCGAGGCGGCCGAGGATTCCCTTGCCATGGACGAGGGCGCGCTGGCCAGCTGGCGCCGCCCCCGGTCGAGCATCGCGGTGGCGTGCCAGCTCGTCCGTCGCGGCCAGGCGGGCGCGGTGATGTCAGCCGGATCCACCGGCGCCGTCGTGGCGACGGCGCAGATGCGGCTGCGGCCGCTGCCAGGAGTCGGCCGCCCAGCGCTCGCCGTCGCCCTGCCGACGCGGCCCAAGCCGACCGTGCTGATCGACGCCGGCGCCATCGCGGACCCCAAGCCCGAGATGCTCGGCGTGTTCGCGCAGCTCGGCGTCGCGTACGCGGAGATCGCCTTCGGCATCTCCCAGCCGAGAGTTGGCCTGCTGACGATCGGGTCAGAGCCGGGCAAGGGAAACAAGCTCGTCCGCAGGGGACACGAACTGCTGAGCTCCGATCCGCCCCACGGCGGCCTGCCGATCAACTTCGCCGGGAACGTCGAAGGCGGCGACCTGCTAGCCGGCAAGGTCGACGTGATCGTGGCGGACGGATTTACCGGGAATGTCGCGCTCAAGGCACTGGAGGGTACCGCCCGCTACGCGGCAGGTCAGGTTCGCGGGCTGATCGGCGGCTCACGGTCGGCGCGATTCGGCGCCATGTTCCAGCGCCGGGCGCTCCGCGAGCTATCCGATCGGTTTGACCCCGAGACATATGGCGGCGGCGCGCTACTCGGGCTGGAGGCCACCATCGTCATCGCGCATGGCGCCGTGACGGCTCGCGGCGCCGCGGCGGCGTGCCGGCTGGCAGCCGAGCTCACCGAGCGGCACATCACCGAGCGGATCAGAGAGCGCCTCGGACCCAGCCGGGGCGGCCACTTCCTGCGGCGGCCCTGATCCCGATAAACCGGCAGACGGCCCGGTAGGCTAATCAGATGACAGACCCGGAAGCAGCGCTCGGCGCGCTCGTGCAGCAGGCACTGGCGGACGAGTTCGGCCCCCAGTTCTCCGGCGCCGATCCGCTGATCCGGCCGTCTTCTTTTGCCGACTTCCAGTCCAACATTGCGCTCTCGCTCGCCAAGCGGCTCGGCCAGCCGTCGCGCGACGTCGCCGGGCCGCTGGCTAGTCGGCTGGCCGCGGCGCCGGCTGTGGCCAGCGCCGAGGTGAGCGGCCCCGGCTTCATCAACATCACCCTCACCGACCAGTGGATCGCCGATCAGTCAAGCGCTCAGCTGGCTGATCCCCGGCTCGGCGTAGAGCGCGCCGAGCCCGCGCAGCGGGTCGTCGTGGACTACTCGGCGCCCAACGTAGCCAAAGAAATGCACGTCGGGCATCTGAGAACCACTATCGTCGGGGACGCCGTCGTCCGCGTCCTTGAGTACCTTGGGCACGACGTCATCCGGGGAAACCACATCGGCGACTGGGGCACGCAGTTCGGCCTCCTGCTCGAGCATCTGCTCGACATTGGCGAACAGGCCGCCTACGACCAGCTCGCGGCTGGTGAAATCAACGACTTCTACCAGGCCGCGAAGCAGAAATTCGACGACGACCCAGCGTTTGCCGACCGGGCCCGCGGCCGGGTGGTGGCGCTGCAGTCAGGTGATCCCGAGTCGGTTCGGCTCTGGCAGCTTCTCGTGGGCGACAGCGAGCAGTACTACAACGCCATCTACGGGCGGCTCGTCGTCACGCTGACGGACGCGGACCTGGCCCCGGAGAGCTTCTACAACGACATGCTGGCCGACGTCTGCGATGAGCTGGAGTCGCTCGGCGTGGCCGTGATCAGCGAGGGTGCCTTGTGCGCATTCCCGCCCGGCTTCACCGCGCGGGACGGGAGCCCGCTGCCGATCATCTTGCGCAAGAGCGACGGCGGCTACGGTTACGACACCACGGACATGGCCGCCATCAGGTACCGGCTGCGCGACCTTGGCGCCGACCGGCTGATCTACGTGGTCGGCTCGGAGCAGGCCCTGCACTTCGCCATGATCTTCGCCGTGGCCCGGCAGGCGGGCTGGCTCACTGACAAGGTCCGCGCCGAGCACGCTGCGATCGGGCTGGTGTCCGGCGCGGACGGCAAGCGGTTCCGCACCAGGTCCGGTGGCTCCGTCAAGCTCATCGCGCTGATCGACGAGGCCGTCGAGCGCGCCGGCGAGGTCATCAAGGACCGCTACGGCGACCCCGCGCAGCGCAGCCAGATCGCCGAGGCCGTCGGAATCGGTGCGCTCAAGTACGGCGACCTGTCAGTCGCGAGGGACTCTGGCTACTCGCTCGACTTCGACCGGCTGCTCGCGCTATCCGGAAACACCGGCCCCTACCTTCAGTACGCGGCCGCGCGGATCCGCTCGATCTTCGCCAGGGCGGGCCTGGATCCGGCCGACGCAACCGGGCCCATCCGCCTCGGCAACCAGGCGGAACGGGCGCTCGCCCTGCGCTTGCTCGGGCTGGGCCGGGCGGTTGACGACGTGGCCGCGGCCGCTGAGCCGCACAAGCTGGCGGGCTTCCTGTTCGAGCTGGCCAGTGCGTTCACGACGTTCTACGAGCAGTGCCCTGTGCTGAGCGCCGAGGGCGAGACGCGGCGCAGCCGCCTCGCGCTGTGCGCGCTCAGCTTGCGCGTGCTGGTTACGGGCCTCGGACTACTGGGAATCCCGGTGCCAGATCGCATGTAACAACCGCTATTTCGTGTTGCGAAATGCTTTACTGGTCTTCCCGGGAACATCCCGGGCGGGACCACCCGTTTGCACAAACTCCGCGGTCAGGCTGGCTCCTATGGACAATTCTCAACTCGGCCCGGTTAGCCCGGCTGGCGACTCCGCTCTGGCAGCGCGATCCGGCCGGGTCAAGCGAGTCGTGACAACCGTCGCGGCCGGCGCGATCCTGCTCGGCAGCGGTGTGGCTATCGGCCTGGCGGTCACCTCTGGCGCCACGGCAGCGACCACGCCCACTGTGGCCCGCGCTGCGGGACCCGGGGTCGGCAAGTGCGCCAAGATCGTTCAGGATCTTCGTAGCCATCCCGCCTTCGCCAGGAGCCACCCCGCCCTGGTTACGCGGGTGCGCGCATACTGCAGGAACCCGCTGCTGCGTCTGGTGGCCGTCGGCGGCGAGTACGGCCAGGTGACGTTCCAGACCAAGAGCGGCCCGAAGACGGCCACGTTCGAGCGCGGCACCATTGACTCCGTCACCGGGTCCTCGTTCGTCGTCCAGGCCCCGGACGGCACGAAAGAGACCTGGACCGTCATCGCCAGTACCAAGATGCGAGAGATCGGCCATCCGCAGGCTAAGGCCCAGCTCACTACCGGCGACCAGGTCGTCGTCATCGGATTGGTGACGTCCAGCGGCAAGGACGCCCGGCTGGTAGGGATCCGACAGGCCAGCTAGCCGCACCTCGCGAGCCCACGGCAGCCGCGACCGCGCGGCGGTAAGGTGCAGCGCAGCAAGGTGCAGCGCGGCAGATTGCAGCGCAGCGCGGCCGCGAAACGACGGCCGCGAACGACGCCGGGAACGTAATGACAGACAACGATCGCATTCCGCAGGTGCTCGTCGTGGATGACGAGCCGAACATCCGTGAGCTCGTGCAAGTGGCACTGAAGTTCCACGGCTGCTCGGTGACCACGGCCGCCAGCGGCAAGGAAGGGCTCCGGCAGGCCGAGGCGTTCAGGCCAGACCTGATCGTGCTGGACGTCATGCTGCCGGACATGGATGGCTTCGAGGTCTGCCGTCGGCTGCGCTCGGCCGGGAACGAAGTGCCGGTTATCTTCCTCACCGCGCGCGACACCTCGTCCGACACCGTCACCGGCCTCGCCATCGGCGGTGACGACTATGTGACCAAGCCCTTCTCGGTCGAGGCACTCGTCGCGCGGGTACGCGCGGTGCTCCGCCGGTCCTCCAGGACCACGGCCGGCGACCAGGCCGCCCCGGCCAGCGGCCCGCTCCGGGTAGCTGACCTGGAACTCGACGAGGACCGCTGGACGGTGCACCGGGGCGGAGTGCCGGTCGAGCTGTCCCCGACCGAATTCCGGCTGCTGGCCTATCTCATGCGGCATCAGGGCCGGGTCCTGACCAGGGCGCAGCTGCTGGAGCGAGTCTGGGGCTGGGACTACGCCGGGGAGTCCCAGATCGTGGAGACCTACGTCAGCTACCTGCGTCGCAAGCTCGACCCGCTCGGGCCGCCGCTCATCCATACTCAGCGCGGTGTCGGCTACAGCCTGCGGCCAGAGCGCCAGGACCACCCGGACGGACGACCCTAGATGGCCGGCCCGCAGCCATGACGGGCGGCCGCCGATGAGCCCCGCGCGGAGGCTGTCGCTGCGGGCGCGGATGCTCGTGATCATCGTCGGCGTCACGACCATCCTGCTGCTGATCATGGGCACCGTGAGCACGTACCTGTTCGTCCGGCGCGTGGACGGTCAGACGGCTGCCGCCGCCAGGCGGCTGAACCAGCTAGCGACCTTCCTGGTGCAGTATCCCCAGGCCGCCGAGGCAAATGCGCAGACCGCCTCGGTCGTGAAGATCTCGCTGCGACCGGGGGTCAGCCTGGAGTCGCTGACCACCGGGCCGGCGACCGCGGCGCTTTCGGACGCGGTCAGGACGTGGCTGGCCGGCCAGAACATCGCGCAGGCCCGGGTTCTCGCCCGCGAGGGCCACCCCAGCGCGGCCGCCGCCGCGCTTGCGGCCGGCGGCTGCCAGCGGTTCCCGGGGAAGGGCTGCAGGCCGCTCGCGATAGCCCCGAAGATCCAGGCGGTGGCCAGGCCAGTTCCGGCCTCCGCACCCGGCGTGGCGGCCCGCGGCGGTCCGGCCATCTTGTTCGTCGGCGAGCCGGTCAGCGCCGGCAGCGCGCAGGTCCGCGGATTCATCTTCGCCGAGCTGATCACCGGCGCCGCGCTGATCACCCTGCTCGCAGTCGCCGGCGAATGGCTGATCGGCCGTGGTCTCATCCCGCTCGACGACATGACCAGGACCGCCAAGGACATCACCCTGCGCGGCGACCTGACGGCACGGATGCCCGAAGCCGACGAGCAGACCGAGGTCGGCAGGCTCGGCTCCTCGATCAACACCATGCTCGACGGGATCCAGCATGCGTTCGGCTCGCGGCTGCGGTCGGAGCAGAAGGTGCGCGAATTCGCCGCCGACGCCTCACATGAACTGCGCACGCCGCTGACCACGATCCGCGGTTATGCCGAGCTGTACCGGCAGGGCGCCCTTGGTCCGGATCAGCTGCCGAACGCGATGCGCCGGATTGAGCAGGAAGCCGAGCGGATGAGCATGCTCGTCGCCGAGCTGCTGGAGCTCGCGCGCCTGGACCGCACCTCCTCGCTGGATCTCACCGAGACCGACCTGGCCGGCATCGTCAGGGACGCGGTGGCGGACGCCATCGCGGTGGAGCCGCGCCGCCCGGTGCGCGCCGAAGCGCCGCCGCGGCTCGTCGCGATCGTCGACGAGGCGCGCATCCGCCAGGTGCTGGCCAACCTCCTGGGCAACGTGCGCGCGCATACCCCGATGACCACGCCGGTGGCCGTGCGGCTTGGCCCGATCAGCGGCGGTGTGCTGATCGAGGTCGCCGACGCCGGGCCGGGCATGTCCACCCAGGACGCGATCCGGGCCTTCGACCGGTTCCACCGGGCGGCTGAGCGGCCGGACGGGGAGGCCGCCGATGACGGGGAGGCCGCCGAGAAAGCCCACAATCAGGGCGGGAACGGGGCCGCCAGGGCCAGTGCGCCCGCCGGGGGACCGATGGTGGCGAGACAGAACGGCCGCGCTTTCCGCGGCATGCACGCTGGCGGGTTCAGGCCAGCCCCCGTCAATGGGGCCCCGGTCAATGGAACTGCCGTCAACGGAGCTGCCGTCAACGGGTCCGCGGTCAACGGAGCTGCCGTCAACGGGTCCGCGGTCAACGGAGCTGCCGTCAACGGGTCCGCGGTCAACGGAGCTGCGGTCAACGGCACAGCGGTCAGCGGATCAGACGCGAACGGGTCGGCCGTCGGCGGTGCGTCCGGCGACTCCGGCCGGGCCGAGCCGGAACGGACCAGTGGCAGCGGCCTCGGCCTGTCGATCGTGCAGGCGATCGCGAATGCGCACGGTGGCCGGGCGACCCTCGAGTCGTTCCCCGGTCAGGGCACCAAGGTGCGCGTCTGGCTGCCAGTCAGGATCGTTCCTTAAGCCAGTCGTCATCGGCCTGTTCGGGTTCATCGGCCGGAACGGACGGCTCCGGCAAGTGCTCGAACATGTAATAGACCGCCAGCAAGCCAAAGATAATCAGTGCCGCCAGAGGCCTGAAGAAGGCGATGAGCGTCCCGGCCAGGTAACCGCCGTTCCCGGCAGTGAAGCGGAACGTCGTCAGCCGCGGCGTCCGGACCCTCTGCCGCGCTCCCAGCTCTTCCTGGTGGGCGGCAAGATAGATCCACATCGAGGCGTAGCCGATCGAGATCACGATCATCACGAGGCCATAGGTCACCGCCGCCACGCTGGCCGGACTGCCAGAGCCACCGTGGTCGGCCAGGTGGTCGGCTACCAGCGCAGTCGGGAACGGGATCGCCACGATGCCCATGAGCAGCAGGAGGTTCAGGATCAGCACCGGCCGGTCGACCTTGCTGACCCTGGCGAGGAGGGTGTGGTGGTTCAGCCACATGATCCCGATCGTCATGAAGCTGACCACGTAGGCCAGGTACCCGGGCCACGAGCGCCCGAGGTACGCAGCAGTGAGCGCCGGATGCCCGGCGCCTGAGGTCTGGCTGGCGATCGGCAGCAGGTTGAACACCAGGACGGTGATCGCTACCGCGAAGACCCCGTCACTGAATGACTCAGCCCGCCGCGAGTCCACTCACGCCTGGTCTTCGGCTCCGGCTGCGGGGCCGGGTGGCCCGACGGCAGCCGGCACGGCCAGGGACCGGACCAGCAGCTGCGCCACGTCGACCACCTCGAGCGACTCCTTCGCCTCCCCGGCGCCCTTCTTCGCGGCGACCGCATCGCCGAGCATCACCAGGCAGAACGGGCAGCCGGTTGAGATGGTATCGGGGTTGGTGCCGAGCGCCTCGTCGATGCGCTCGGTGTTGATCCGCTTGCCGATCCGCTCTTCCATCCACATCCGGGCGCCGCCGGCGCCGCAGCAGAAGCCGCGCTCCTTGCACCGGTGCATCTCCTGCGCCTGCACTCCCGGCACGTGCTCCATGATCTCCCGCGGCGGGGTGAACACCCGGTTGTGGCGGCCGAGGAAGCACGGGTCGTGGTAGGTCACCTTCTCCTCGATCGGCGTCACCGGCCGGATCTTGCCGTCGGCGACGAGCTGCGCCAGCAGCTGGGTGTGGTGGATGACCTCGTAGTTGCCGCCGAGCTGGGGGTACTCGCGGGAGATGGTGTTGAAGCAGTGCGGGCAGCTGGCCACGATCTTGCGGGCGCCCGCCTCGTTCAGCGTCTCGATGTTCTGCTGGGCGAGCATGCTGAAGACGAACTCGTTGCCCATCCGCCGGGCCGGGTCGCCGGTGCAGGACTCGGCCGGTCCTAGTACGGCGAAGCTGACCCCGGCGGCGTGCAGCAGCTGCGCGATCGCCTTGGTGGTCTTCTTCGCCCGGTCCTCGAGGGCGCCGGCGCACCCGACCCAGAACAGGTACTCGACGTCGTCCCCGATCGGGCCGTCGACGACCGGGACCTCGAAGTTAAGCTCGGAGATCCACTCCGTTCTCTTGCTGCCGCCCATGCCCCACGGGTCACCCTTGTTCTCCAGGTTCCGCAGCATCGTGCCGGCTTCGGTCGGGAATGCCGATTCCACCAGCACCTGATGCCGGCGCATCCCGGTGATGTGGTCGATGTGCTCGATGTCGACCGGGCACTCCTCGACGCACGCGCCGCAGTTCGTGCACGACCAGAGCTCGTCGGGATGGATGACGCCGTGCGACTCCTCATCACCGATGATCGGGCGGGCCGCCTCGGCCTTGACTGCGTCCGGAAGCGCCTCGCGGGCCTCGTCCGACTCCGCCAGCAGGTACGGCGCCTTGGCGAACGCGTGGTCGCGCAGCTCCAGGATGATCATCTTGGGCGACAGCGGCTTGCCCGTCGCCCAGGCCGGGCACTGCGACTGGCACCGGCCGCACTCGGTGCAGGTGGCCAGGTCGAGCATGGCCTTCCAGTTCAGATCCTCGATCTTGCCAACGCCGAACACGTCCTCGTCCGGGTCAGCCTCCTCGAAGTCGAGCACCTTGCCGTTCGACCGCATCGGCTGCAGCGGGCCGAGCGCGTCCGGCCGCCGCGAGAACAGCACGTTGATCGGCGCGATCGCGATGTGCAGATGCTTGGAGTAGGTGACGAACACGCCGAAGGCCAGGATCACGGCGAGCTGCAGCAGGATAAAGGTGGTCTCGATGCCCTGGTTAGCCGCACCGAGCGGGCGCAGCCAGCTAGCCACGATCTCGGACGCGAACGCGCCGTGCGGATAGGGGAAGTCGCCGGTGTTGATCTGCGCGCCCCGGTAGATCAGCAGGGTCGCGATCACCAGGAAGATGCCGAGGAGCACCAGCCAGGCCGCCCCGGTATGCGACCCGGCGAAGCGGGACTTGCGCCCCTCTCGCCTGGGATCGGAGCTGAGCCTGATGATCGCGAACGTAATGATCCCGGCCAGCACCGCGACGGCGAACAGGTCCTCAATGAAGCCAACCCAGGCCCACGTCCCAAACAAGACGATCGCGAAATGCTTGCTGAACAGGGCGCCGTACGCCTCGATGATGGTCAGGATCAGCACGATGAAGCCCCAGAACGTCAGCGCATGCGCGGCGCCCGGCACCGTCCACTTGAGCAGCTTGCGCTGGCCGATCACCTCGGTCACCTGGGTCTCGCCCTGCTCTGCGGGGTGCTCGCGCAGCGCCGCTAGCCGCTCAGGGGCGGGCTGACCGCTCCGGCCGAGCCGGTAGAGCCAGAACAGGCGACGGCCGGCGATGGCGCCCGCGACGACCGTCAGGGCCAGTCCGATGATGATCCGAAGCGCCAAGGCGACCTCCAGGTAGGGCAATGGGAGACAGCGTAACGCTCACAGACCTGGGCACCCGTGTCCAGTGCGTCCGAACTGCCGCTAGCCTGATTCGCTAGTCACTGGATGCGGTCAGCGGGCGCTCGGGTCGGGGTCCGCCGTGCGGAGTGAGCGAGGATCATGGACGAGCAGGCCAGGCAGGGACCTTCCGCGCCTGGCACTCAGATTGCCGGGACGGGCCGGCCCTGGTCAGGCCCTGGCCGCTGGGCGGCACTGGGCGGCTCAGCCACTCTGCTCGTGCTCGCCAGCCTGATAGCCGACGGCCTGGCGTTCGCCGCTAAGGAGGCCTGCCGGGCCGGCGCCTGGAACTACGGCGTCGAGCAGTACCAGGCGCACTGCTACACCGACATCTACCCGCTGTACTTCGCCGAGGGCCTGTCCTCCGGCAAGGTTCCCTACCTGGACCACCACGTCGAGTATCCGGTGATCATCGGCGCCGTCATGCAGGCCGCGGCGTGGGTCGTCCGGTCCACCGCCAACCCTTTTACCAGAGGCCTGGCGTATTTCGATGTGACGGTGGCCCTGCTGGCCATCTTCCTGATCGCCGGAGTGCTCGCCACGGCCTACTGCGCCGGTCCCGCGCGCCGCTGGACGGCGCTGCTTGTCGCGTTCTCGCCGGCCCTCGTCTTGTCGGCGTTCATCAACTGGGACCTCATCGCGATGGGCCTGATGATGATGGCCCTTGCCGCCTGGGCTGCCAGGCGGCCGGTGCTGGCCGGGGTGCTGCTGGGCCTGGCGGTAGCAACCAAGTTCTATCCGGTCGTGGTGCTGTGGCCGCTGTTCCTGCTCTGCCTGCGAGCGGGCAGGCTGCGGGCCTTCTGGATCACGGTCGGATCGGCGGCGGCGGCCTGGCTGGCCGTCAACGTGCCGGTCGCCATCGTCGCGCCGCAGGGCTGGGCCAGGTTCTACGTCTTTAACAGCCAGCGCGGGGCCGACTGGGGCAGCATCTGGTTCTTCTTCCAGCACATGCAGTGGCCGGGCATCGATACCTCGTCCGTCCCGGCGCTGAACCTGCTGTCGCTCGGGACCTTCGCAGTGGCATGCGCGGCGATCGCCGTCCTGGCCCTGGCCGCCCCGCAGCGTCCGCGCCTGGCGCAACTGATCTTCCTCACCACGGCCGCGTTCCTTCTCACCAACAAGGTATGGTCCCCGCAGTACGTCGTCTGGCTGGTCCCGCTAGTCGTGCTGGCCCGCCCCAAGATCGTCGGATACCTGATCTGGCAGGTCGCTGAAGTCGGGTACTTCTACGCCATCTGGGCGTACCTGATCACGGAGCTTCAGGGCGCGAGCACACCCGGCGCGATCGGCGGCGGCCTGTACTTCACGGCCGTGCTGGCCCGCTTCCTTACCGTGCTGCTGCTCTGCGGGCTGGTCGTCCTGGAAGCGCTGCGCCCTGAGCGGGACGTGGTGCGGTCAGCGGGCGTCGACGACCCGGCCGGTGGGGTGCTGGCCGGGGCCCCGGACCGGGTGGCCCTGCGGGCTGGCCTGCGGCAGCGAGCGGCTCCGGTTCAGCCGGCCCACTGACCCGACAGGTACAGCATTCCGAGCACGACGGCGACCGGTCCGCTGATGGCGAGGTAGGCGCTGGTGATCCAGGTCCTCCGGGCAGCAAGCCTGGCCAGCCCGACCCAGACCGGGAACAGCACGAGCAGGGTGCGCGGGCACGTCTCGTACCAGGTCGACGTGCCGAAGGCGAGGACGGCCAGCCCGCAGTACACCGCCTCGGGCCACTGCCGCCAGCAGGCGAAGGCGAGTGCGGCGATGAGCATGGCGGCCATCGCGCCAAGCTCTACCTGGAACTCGAAGGCCGTGCTCGCGCTGAAGGCGTGCCTGAAGGCGGCCCACCAGGTCGTCCTGAGCGCTTGCGCAGGCGTGGACAGGTGCAGGTCCCAGCCAGCTCGCAGCGCCCGCGACCACGTCATCCAGCTGCCCGTCTGCGTCCGCAGGTAGATCTCGTAGGCGGCCGGGCCGGCCAGCGCGGCACATGCGATGGCCGCGTTTGCCAGCCGCCGGCGTCCCGTCTCCCGTAGCAGTGCCATCAGCGCCAGCGCCGGGATCAGGAAGAGCGCGTCCGGGCGCACGAGCCCGGCCAGGCCCGCTAGCAGCGCCGCCCGCCACCACCGGCCGCTGTTTGCGGCCCGCCAGGCCGGGACCGCGAAGGCCAGGAACAGCGCTTCGGAGTAGCCGACCATCAGGAAGATGGCGGCGGGCGCGGTGACCAGGTAGATGACCGCGCGCCGGTGGCCCGCCAGCCGGGCCAGCGAGACGACCGCGAAGCAGCCGGCCACAGCGGAGACAGCGAGCTCGGACAGTACCCAGTTGCGCAGCAGCAGGTGCGCGGCGCTGAGCACCATCGGATAGCCAGGAAAGAAGGCCGCGTTGTTGGGGATCGCATGGGGGCCGAAGTAGCCATACTGTGCGATATCGCGCAGAAGCACGGCATCCCACCGCTCGAAGCCGCCGGTCAGCGGCGCATGCGCGAGCGTGCTGCGGAAGGCCCAGGCTGCCGCCCAGGCAAGGACCAGCAGGGCCGCATGCGCGGCGGCCCAGATGCCGAGCGCGGCACGGTCGTCGGGGCTGAGACGGGCAAGCCAGCGACTGACTCCCGTTTGCCGGCTGGGCGGCCGTTGCGCCGGGAGGCGAATGTGGTCCCCAGTGGCCGCAGAGCCGGCGTCGTGCTGCAGCATCCGTCCCCCTGACAGCCGTTCTGGACGCAAGATTAAGCGCTGAGTAACAGAGCGTCAGCAGAACAGCGCCAAGTTCGGCCGCGAACTGCCCCGCATTCCCCGACTGTGCGCGGTTACTACTGTTATAGCCGCAGGACCACGGACGTCGATCGCCGCCATCCGCGGCAGGCTAGGCGGACCATCCTGCGCATCCGCAGTGCGGAATATCCTGGCTGTGGAGCTAGTTCACTCGTCTGAGGCCAGCAAAGTTGAGCGTATTCGGCTCAACTCAGTTGCCTAACTGCCGGCCAAGTGGCAAACTTGAGCCGTCGGGACTCAATCTTTCGGTACTAAATCAACCCAAGGACAGAACACATGGCACGTGCGGTAGGCATCGACCTGGGGACGACCAACTCCGTCGTCGCCGTCCTCGAGGGCGGAGAGCCCTCGGTCATCGCCAACGCGGAAGGCTCGCGGACCACGCCGTCCGTCGTCGCCTTCGCCAAGAACGGCGAGGTGCTCGTCGGCGAGGTCGCGAAGCGGCAGGCTGTGACCAACGTGGACCGGACCATCCGGTCGGTCAAGCGCCAGATGGGCACCGACTGGACGGTGTCGATCGACGGCAAGAAGTTCACGGCGCAGCAGATCAGCGCCTTCATCCTGCAGAAGCTGAAGAGGGACGCCGAGTCCTACCTCGGTGAGACCATCACGGACGCGGTGATCACGGTGCCGGCGTACTTCAGCGACGCGCAGCGGCAGGCCACCAAGGAGGCCGGCCAGATCGCCGGCCTGAACGTGCTGCGCATCATCAACGAGCCGACGTCGGCAGCGCTCGCCTACCACCTGGAGAAGGACAACGAGGCCACGATCCTCGTGTTCGACCTTGGTGGCGGCACGTTCGACGTCTCGCTGCTCGAGGTCGGCGAGGGCGTCGTCGAGGTCAAGGCGACCAGCGGCGACAACCACCTCGGTGGTGACGACTGGGACCAGCGGGTCGTGGACTGGCTGGTCAAGGACTTCAAGAACAGCTACGGCGTCGACCTGTCCAAGGACAAGATGGCGCTGCAGCGGCTGCGGGAGACTGCGGAGAAGGCCAAGATCGAGCTGTCCAGCTCGGCAGAGTCGCAGATCAACCTGCCCTACATCACTCACTCGGAGCAGGGCCCGCTGCACCTGGACACCAAGCTGACCAGGGCGGAGTTCCAGAAGATGACCTCTGACCTGCTCGACCGGTGCAAGGCTCCGTTCCAGCAGGTGATCAAGGACGCCGGGATCAAGCTCAGCGCGATTGACCACGTCGTCCTGGTCGGCGGTTCCACCCGGATGCCGGCCGTCGTGGACCTGGTGAAGGATCTGACCGGCGGCAAGGAGCCCAACAAGGGCGTCAACCCGGACGAGGTCGTGGCTGTTGGCGCGTGCCTGCAGGCCGGCGTGCTTAAGGGTGAGGTCAAGGACGTCCTGCTGCTGGACGTCACGCCGCTGTCGCTGGGCATCGAGACCAAGGGCGGCATCTTCACCAAGCTGATCGAGCGCAATACCACCATCCCGACCAAGCGCTCGGAGATCTTCACCACCGCTGATGACAACCAGCCGTCGGTGCAGATCCAGGTCTTCCAGGGCGAGCGCGAGATCGCCGCGTACAACAAGAAGCTCGGCATGTTCGAGCTGGCCGGGCTTGCGCCCGCGCCGCGCGGCATCCCGCAGATCGAGGTCACCTTCGACATCGACGCCAACGGCATCGTGAACGTGTCGGCCAAGGACCTCGGCACCGGCAAGCAGCAGTCCGTGACGATCTCGGGCGGCTCCGCACTGAGCAAGGACGACATCGAGCGGATGATGGGCGACGCGGAGAAGTACGCCGAGGAGGACCGCCAGCGCCGTGAGGAGGCTGAGGTCCGCAACCGCGCGGAGTCCCTGGTCTACACCACGGAGAAGTTCCTCTCCGAGAACGCCGACAAGGTTCCTGACGACGTCAAGTCCGAGGTCGAGTCGGCGATCGCCGACCTCAAGAAGTCCCTTGAGGGCACGGACACCGACGCGATCAAGACGGCCAGCGAGCACGCTGCTCAGGTGAGCCAGAAGATGGGGACAGCCATCTACGCCCAGTCGCAGGCTGCCAGCGCGCAGGACGGCGAGGCGGGTGGCGAGGCCGGCGGCCAGGACGACGACGTCGTCGAGGCCGAGATCGTCGATGACGACAAGCCGGCCCATGAGGAGGGCGGCGCCGCCTGATGAGGCCCGACGAGGAGCGCCAGGGCCCGGTCATCCGCGATCGCAGGCGGATTGACCCAGTCACTGGCCAGGTACGAGATCCCGGCGACGCCGGCCCGCCGCGCGGGCCGGCTCCGCCGGCGGGCAGCAGCGGCCAGGCAGGCATTCCGTGTCCAGGCCGGGCGCCACGTCCGCTAGCTCCGGCCGGGCGGGCGGGGACACCCCGCACCCCGCGGCTGCGGGGAGCGCTACGGCTGCGGACGCAGAGTCCGAGGCCGCCGGCGCTGGCGCGGGGAACGGCGAAGCGGCTGGCGCTGCCGCGAGTGCGGCGACTGCCGACGCCGTCACAAAGCTTGCCGAGCGGACAGCTGACCTGCAGCGGCTGCAGGCGGAGTACGCCAACTACCGCAAGCGGGTTGAGCGGGACCGGATGGCCATGCGGGAGCAAGCGCTGGCCAACGTGCTGCACGAATTGCTGCCGGTGCTTGACGACATCGGCCGGGCACGGGAGCACGGCGAGCTGACCGGCGGTTTCAAGTCGGTCGGCGAGTCGCTCGAGAGCCTGGTGGCCAAGCTGGGCCTGACGTCATTCGGTGAGAGCGGTGATCCGTTCGACCCGACCCAGCATGAGGCGCTGCTGCACTCCTACTCGGCGGACGTGACCGAGCCAACGGCAGTGCAGATCCTGCAGCCCGGGTACCGGGTCGGCGACCGGATCATCCGGCCGGCGAGGGTAGCAGTGGCCGAGCCCGCTGACGAGGCGCCTGAGAGTCCCGACAGCGGGGACGACGAAGCCGGGCCGGACGCCGGCGCAGGTGATGACGCCGGCGCAGGCGACGAGGCCGGCGAAGAGTGAGTTCGGGGCCGGCGGCCCGCCCTAGCGGGGCCGCCGGCGCCGACATCTAGATAGCTCGCGAGAGAGGCCCGTTGAGCACCAAGGATTACCTGGAGAAGGACTACTACAAGACTCTCGGCGTAGCCAAGGGCGCTACCGCCGACGAGATCAAGAAGTCGTACCGGAAGCTTGCCCGCAAGTATCACCCCGACGCCAACGAGGGCGACCCGAAGGCCGAGGGGCGCTTCAAGGAGATCTCCGAGGCTTACAGCGTCCTGTCCGATGACAAGCGTCGCAAGGAGTATGACGAGGCGCGCACGCTGTACGGCGGCGGCGTCCGGATGCCAGGATCCGGATCCGCGGGCGGTAACTACAACTTCGACCTCGGCGACATTTTCGGCAGCTCCGGTAGCGCGGGCGGGCGCCTCGGCGACCTGCTGGGCGGCGTGTTCGGCAACCGCGGCGGCGGCCCGACGGGAACTGGCCAGGCGAGGCCGCGGCGCGGCGCGGACGTCGAGACGGAGACGACGCTGCCGTTCAGCGATGCCATCGACGGGGCGACGGTCTCCCTCCGGCTCACCGGCGAGGGCCCGTGCAAGGTGTGCCGTGGCACCGGGGCTAAGGCGGGCACTGTACCCAGGGTCTGCCCGACCTGCGAGGGCACCGGCCAGGGAAGCCGGAACCTCGGCAGCTTCGCGTTCTCCGAGCCGTGCAAGACCTGCCGTGGCCGCGGGCTCGTCGTCGACGATCCCTGCACCGAATGCTCGGGTAGCGGGCGGGCGATGAGCACCCGGACTATCCAGGCGAGGATCCCGGCGGGCGTGGCCGACGGCCAGCGCATCAAGCTTCCCGGCAAGGGCGCGTCCGGAGAGCGCGGCGGCCCGCCCGGCGACCTCTACGTGCGCGTGCACGTGGAGCCGCACCCGCATGGAACGTTCGGCCGGTCCGGCGCCAACCTGACGATCACCGTGCCGATCACGTTCACCGAGGCCACGCTCGGCGCGGAGATCAAGGTGCCCTCGCACGGCGGGCTGCCGGTCAGCCTCCGCATCCCGGCCGGGACGCCCAATGGCCGGACCTTCCGGGTCCGCGGTAAGGGCGTCCGGCGCAAGGACGGGACGGCCGGCGACATGCTCGTAACCGTGAACGTCGTGGTCCCGCAGGACCTGACGGGCAAGGCACGGGACGCGCTGGAGTCGTTCCGCGACGCGACCGCAGGTCCCGATCCTCGGGCCGAGCTGCTGAAGAACGCGAACGGCTAATCATGCCAACGCCCGGAAGGAGATGACATGACCAGCCAGTTCGAGCTCACCGATGACTCGCCTGTGTATGTCATCTCGGTAGCAGCTCAGCTGTCGGGCCTGCATCCTCAGACGCTGCGCGCCTACGACCGGCTCGGCCTGGTATCACCGGGCAGGGCGGCCGGGCGAGGCCGGCGGTATTCGCTGCGAGACATCCTGATCCTGCGCGAGGTGCAGCGGCTGTCCCAGGAAGAGGGCATCAACCTGTCCGGGATCAAGCGCATTCTCGAGCTCGAGCTTGCCGAACGGCGCAGCAGGCAGCTGCTCGCCGAGATGCACGCCGAGGTCAGCCAGCTGCGGGCCGAGCTTGAGTCCACCCGTGCGGTCGCAGCAAGGCTCGCGACGCTCGTGCGCAACCGAGCCGATGCGGCCGCGCTCGTCCCGGTTCACCATGTGGGCCCGCCCCAGGGGGAGCCGGCCCATGGTCGCGTTGCGGATCCGGGCCAGGCCGTCGCAGCGGCAACCGAGATGCCCACCAGGACGGCAGGGAACCATCCCGACCGCACCTAGCCGTCCAGGCCGGCGGCTGCCGCCCGCCACTCATCTGCGGCACCTGAACGCACAGTTAAGAAACGAAACAGAAAAAGAAGAAGACAACAGTGGACGAGAAGCTGACCAGGAAGAGCCAGGAGGCTCTGAGCGAGGCCGTGCAGGCAGCGGCCGCTGCGGGCAACCCGAGCGTGGACGGCCTGCACCTGCTGGCCGCCTTGCTCCAGCAGACCGGGGGCACTGCGGCGCCGTTGCTGCGTGCTGTCGGTGCCGACCCCGCGGACGTGCTGAAGAATGTGCGCGACCTGGTCGGCCGCCTGCCGCGGGCCGCCGGGGCCACGGTCAGCGCCCCGGAGACCTCGCGTCAGCTGCTCGCCACGCTGGCAACAGCGGGCAAGCTGGCGCGCGGCATGTCAGACGAGTTCATCTCGACCGAGCATCTGCTGGTCGGGCTGGCGACCGACGGCGGCCAGGCGGCCACGGCACTGCGTGACGCCGGCGCCGGGCCCAAGCAGCTCACTGATGCGTTCGAGCAGGTCCGCGGGCACGCCCGGGTGACCTCGCAAGACCCGGAAGGGACGTATCAGGCGCTGGAGAAGTACGGCATCGACCTGACCCAGGCCGCCCGCGACGGCAAGCTCGACCCGGTGATTGGCCGGGACGCGGAGATCCGGCGCGTGATCCAGGTGCTGTCGCGGCGGACCAAGAACAACCCGGTGCTCATCGGCGAGCCCGGCGTCGGCAAGACCGCGGTCGTCGAGGGCCTTGCCCAGCGCGTGGTCGCCGGCGACGTGCCCGAGTCCCTGCGCGGCAAGAGCGTCGTGGCACTCGACCTCGGCGCGATGGTGGCCGGCGCCAAGTACCGCGGTGAGTTCGAGGAGCGCCTGAAGGCTGTCCTGAACGAGATCAAGCAAAGCGACGGCCAGGTCATCACCTTCATCGACGAGCTCCATACGGTGGTCGGCGCCGGGGCTGCCGAGGGCGCCATGGACGCGGGCAACATGCTGAAGCCCATGCTCGCCCGCGGCGAGCTGCGGATGGTCGGGGCGACGACGCTGGATGAGTACCGGCAGCGGATCGAGAAGGACGCGGCCCTGGAGCGGCGGTTCCAGCAGGTGCTCGTCGGCGAGCCGTCGGTCGAGGACACCATTGCCATCCTGCGCGGGCTGAAGGGCCGCTACGAGGCCCACCACCAGGTCCAGATCTCCGACGCCGCCCTCGTGGCCGCGGCCACGCTATCGGACCGGTACATCACTGCCAGGTTCTTGCCGGACAAGGCGATCGACCTGGTCGACGAGGCCGCATCCAGGCTGCGCATGGAGATTGACTCCCGGCCGGTCGAGATCGACGAGCTGCAGCGAACTGTCGACCGGATGAAGATGGAAGAGATGGCGCTGGCCAAGGAGAACGATCCGGCCAGCCGCGACCGGCTGGAGCGCCTGCGCGCTGACCTCGCCGATAAGCAGGAGCAGCTGACCGCCCTGGTGGCTCGCTGGGACCGGGAGAAGGCCAGCCTCAACAAGGTCGGCGAGCTGAAGAAGCAGCTCGACGACCTCAAGGGCCAGGCAGAGCGTGCGCAGCGGGACGCTGACTTCGCGACCGCGTCCAGGCTCATGTACGGCGAGATTCCCGAGCTGGAGCGGCAGATAGCCGACGCGTCGGCGACTGCGGGCGAAGAGGAGGCCGCGGGCCTGGGCGCTGACGGGCCGCCGATGGTCAAGGAAGAGGTCGGCCCGGACGACGTCGCGGACGTGGTGTCGTCCTGGACTGGTATCCCGGCGGGCCTGCTCATGGAAGGCGAGACCGGCAAGCTCCTGCGGATGGAATCTGAGCTCGGTCACCGCATCGTCGGCCAGCATGCAGCCGTACAGGCTGTGTCCGACGCAGTCCGCAGGTCGCGGGCCGGGATCTCCGACCCCGACCGGCCTTCTGGCTCGTTCTTGTTCCTGGGCCCAACCGGAGTCGGGAAGACCGAGCTGGCCAAGGCGCTGGCGGAGTTCCTGTTCGACGATGAGCGGGCGATCATCCGCATCGACATGAGCGAGTACTCCGAGCGTCATTCGGTCGCCCGGCTGGTCGGCGCACCGCCTGGCTATGTCGGCTACGAGGAGGGCGGCCAGCTCACCGAGGCTGTGCGCCGCCGACCCTACTGCGTAGTGCTGCTCGATGAGGTGGAGAAGGCGCATCCAGAGGTCTTCGACATCCTGCTCCAGGTTCTCGACGACGGCAGGCTGACCGATGGCCAGGGCCGGACCGTGGACTTCCGCAACACGATCCTCATCCTGACCTCCAACCTCGGCTCGCAGTACATCGCCGACCCGAGCCTGGACGATGCGGCCACCAGGGACAAGGTCATGTCGGTGGTGCAGTCCACCTTCAAGCCAGAGTTCCTGAACAGGCTGGACGACGTCATCGTGTTCGACGCGCTGACCACGGCCGAGCTGACCGAGATCGTGGACCTCCAGATCCAGCGGCTTGCTAGCCGGCTAGCCGGCCGGCGCCTGACGCTGGACGTGACCCCGGCGGCACAAGAGTGGCTGGCGGTCACCGGCTTCGACCCGGTGTATGGCGCACGCCCGCTGCGGCGGCTGATCCAGTCGGCGATCGGCGACAAGCTCGCGCGCGAGCTCATCGCCGGCGAAATCACCGACGGCGACACGGTGCTCGTCGACCTGGACGAGGGCACGTACTCGCTCACCGTGGCGCCGCTGAGGGCTGACGCCGAGCGCGCCCCAGCAGCGGCCGGCGAGTCGGCCTAGCCTTGGCCTTTCGCGGCTGACAGTCGCTAAGCCGCGTCAGCAAGCTCCAGGCACTGGCGCCTGGCTGAGCCCGGCACCCGCATCGCTCGTCAGGGAAGGAGGAAACCCAGGGCGGCCATCCAGAGCCTGCCACGGCGCAAAACTCGCTGGCGCTGACCGGCCCTGCAGCAGTTGGATCAGCCCGTGCACATCGTCCTGGAAACTGACCGGATGCTGCTGCGGCGATTCACCGAGGCAGATGCAGGACCGCTGGCCGCACTGTACAGCGATCCACGCGTCATGCGGTTCATCACGCCGGAGCCGCACTCCCTCGCGGAGGTGCAGGCAACGATCCTGCCCGAGTACCTGCAGGAGTACCGCGAACTCGCCGACGGCCTTGGCTCCTTTGCGGCCATCGAGAGGGAAACCGGGCAGATGGCCGGGGGATTCTCCCTCAAGCCCGCCAACAGTTACGGCCTGACTGGCGGCACGGAGCTTGGCTACCGGCTGTACCCGCCATTCTGGGGGCGAGGGCTTGCCACCGAGGGAGCACATGCCCTGATAGGGCTGGCATTCGAGCAACTGCACCTCGACCGGGTTGTCGCGACCACAATGGCTGACAACACCGGCTCCTGGCGGGTAATGGAAAAGTGCAGGCTGCGCCGGGTCAGGACGTTCTACTACCCGGACGCCCGCCTGATGCCCGGTGGCGAACACGGTGACGTGGTCTACGAGCTAACCCGCAGCGACTGGAGCATGCAGGTCCAAAGCAAAGGCTGAGCCATCCGCCAGTGGAACCCCGCCCACCCGGTGCGACGCCAGACGCTCAGGACGGCGCACGAAGATCGCGAAAGATCAATGCTAGGCCTCGTCGAGCAGGGCGTCGAAATCGTCCTCAGGCAAGCCGAGGTCGTTGCGGATGCGGTAGCGGAGCCTGAGCAGCAGCCGGAGCTCGGAATCATCACCATCGCCTGGCTGCCCCTGCTCGGCGGCAGCGAGGCTCAGCTCTACGCCTTGGGTCGCCCAGTCCAGGGCGGCCGGCAGGTCCGACTGCTCGACCAGCAGTTCCGCGACGAAGTCGCAGGTCCGCGGATCGAGCCGGCCCTCGATCTGAACGCGCCTGATCAGTGCGCGCGCCTCGGGCTGCCTGCCGAGCTGGAACAGTGCCCGGGCCAACGGCACCCGCGGGTCGGCAGAGACCGCGCCGCCGTCGGCCATGGCACGGCGGAGGTCGGCAACCGCCTCGCCGGGGTCATCCGCGAGGAGCCACTGCTCTCCGGCGCGCAGGAACGCCTCGGCCCGCGGCATCGCGTCAGTCCCCGTGCCAGTCCTGGCCAGCGCAGTCATCTCGCGAGCGGCTGCCAGGTGATCACCGCTTGCTGCTGCGTTGAACTCGATCGAGTCGAATTGCTCACGGCTCAGCGGTGCCACTCAGACAAGGTATCCGGGAAATGGCGCTTTTGGCCGCAGCAAAAGGCGCCAGTAATGGCTTCGTGACCATTGCCGTCGGGGGGACACCCCCGACATCCCTCGAAAACCCGCCACCTCAGGGTGCTGCCTACGTCTACCTGCGCTGAAGCGCAGTTCAGTGGCGGGAACGCTCGAGAGCATCCCAGAACCCGCGCCTGAGCGCGTGCCGAACCTCGTCGTGCAGCAGCGAGTCAATAGGCAGCGCCGAACCCTGGAGCAGCCTGGCTTCCAGGTCTGATGGCATCCGTGGCTTGCGGGCGAGCACGGCCTCAAGCCATAGAGCAGGCGCATCCCTCGCCACGGCTTCGCCGAAGCCGAAGCCCTCCGCGTGCGCCGACTGGACCGCGTCGCCCACCGACATCGTCGCAGCCGGGGCTGCGGCAGGCTGTGCGCCGTACGGACTGGGCAGGTACGGATTGCCCGGCGGCCCGGCAAACTGTGCGGGCTCGAGCTGGCCCCCGTAGGGAGCAGGCATGTCCGGCGAGTACTGGACGCCGTTGCCGACCGGAAGCGGGCGCTGCCCGAGCGGCGGCCGCTGCGCCTCCGGGGGTCCCTGGCCGTTCTGGTGCTGCACAGGTCCGGTGTTGCCCTGCGGCTGCTGGCCGGGCTGGCTAGCGGCAGGCATAACGTGACCGGGCAGGCCCTGGCCGGGAAGACTCTGGCCGGGAAGACTCTGGCCGTGCGATGACGGCACCGGCGCCTGGGGCACGGGCTGGCCCATCCCCTGCGGGCCCACGCCGTAGGGCTGACCAGGCTGCATCGGCATCGCCTGGCTCTGCGGTGAGACGCTACCGCCGAACTGCCGGGGGGCTTCCTGGTGACGGCCCGCCTGCGGGGCGCCGGGTGCGCCACTGCCGCCGCCGGGCTGGCCGCCGTACTGAGCACTACCGCGCTGGGCGCCTCCGTGCTGGCCGCCATGTGGCTGCACACCGTTCGGCAGCTGGGCCATGGGCTGCTGGGCCATGGGCTGCTGGGCCATGGGCTGCTGGGCCATGGGCTGCTGGGCCATGGGCTGCTGGGCCATGGGCTGCAGGCCAGCCGGCTGCTGCGCCATCTGCTGTCCACCCGACTGGTGTCCGCCCGACTGCTGGCCCATCGGCTGCAGTCCGCCTGGCGGCACTCCGTTCTGCGGCACTCCGTTGCCCAGGTGCATGCCGTTGTCCTGGTGGCGGCCGACGGCGACGCCAGGCCCTCCGGCTGCGGCGGCACCGCCAGCCAGTCCGTCTCCAGCTTGCGCCTGCGGACTGGCCATGGCCGGCGCGACGACGCCCGGCACGCCACCCTGGCCCGGCATCGAGGCGACCTGGCCAGGGGCGGGCGAGGCAAATCCTGGGTCGGCGCCCGGCGGTAGCAGCCCGCGGCCATCGTCGGGGCGCTGATACCGCTGCGCATCGAGGTGCGCCTGACTGGCCAGCTCGCCCTGCCCGGGGCTAGCGCTCATGACGTCAGCAGGGCCGCTGGCCCGCAGGCCTGCTAGCTGCGGCTGACCGATCGGCTCGTAGTCGGCGGCCAGCGGCGAGGCATACAGCGGCTGGGCCGGGGCCTCGATCGCGGGGTGCGGTCTGCTGACCTGAGCGGCGTTAACCGCCAGCTCACGGAAGTCCGCCTGGGCTAGCTGCGGCTCTGCACCGGAGATGAGGTCGACGTACGGGCGCAGATGACTTGGCGAGATCTCGATAAGGTCGTCGCACTCCTGCCGAAGGGTCCGCGACACAGCCCGGTCCCCGTCCGCTGTGACGTAGAGCAGGATTGCCCGGACGCCGAGATCCTGGACCTCGGCGATGACAGGCCCTAGGTCCTCCTCGGCGCTCACGATGATGGCATCGCTGATCGCGTGGTTCCTGGCCAGGGCGGTGAGGTCCTTGCGGATCTCGGCCTCGACGCCCTCTTTGCGGCTCGGGCGGATCTTGCTGAGCCGGAGCTTGACTCCGGGAAGGTCGGCAAGCATGTCGTGCTCAGCCGCGCGGTTGCCGTCCGTCGAGGTGTCGTACCAGTAGCACCGCAGCAGCGGCAGGCCAGTACGGTCCCTGGACAGGCCACCGAGTAGCTTCAGAAGGCCCGCATAGTCCCAGGACACCGAGTCACGATTGCGAGTGCCATGGACGGCGAGCGCGCTGTCAGCCAGCGCGTAACTCGCATCCACGAACAGCGCGCAGCGATCCACGCGACACCGTCCTTCCCCTTGCGCGTGACGTTACCAGCGCATGGCATCGGCCGTGACGCATAGTGCGGATCGCGGACGTATCCGCCAGGCCGGGCTCCTGACGCTAGTTCACCCGATACCGGAATTTAGTTAGACCGCGACGGTCGCGCCCGCCTTTGCCGGGGGAGCCGCCAGCCCGCAGAACGTACCAGGCGCCGGCCAGTGCTCCGCCCGGGCCGGCCGGGGTAGGCTCGGCTGCCGTGACCGATCGAGACGACCTGCTGGCCATGATCAGGGAGCTCGCCGTCGTCCACGGCGAAGTGATCTTGTCCTCCGGGCAGCCCGCCGACTGGTACATCGACCTCCGGCGGGTCCTGCTCGACGGCCGGGCGGCTCCGCTGGCTGGCCGCGTCATGCTCGACATCACCGCGTCTTTGTCTTATGACGCTGTTGGCGGCCTGACCCTCGGCGCGGATCCGGTCGCCACGGCTATGCTGCACGCCGCTGCCGCGCGCGGCCGGAAGCTGGACGCCTTCGTCGTCCGCAAGACGGAGAAGGCTCACGGCCTGCAGCGCAGGATCGAGGGTCCCGACGTCGCGGGCCGGCGCGTCCTCGCTGTGGAGGACACCTCGACCACTGGCGGCTCGGTGCTGACTGCCGTTGATGCGCTCCAGGAAGCAGGCGCCGAGGTCGTCGGGGTCGCTGTTGTCGTCGAGCGGGGCGCCCGGCCGAAGATAACCGAGCGAGGACTGCCGTACCTGCCTGCGTTCGAGCTAGCCGATCTCCGCCTGCGCTGACGACTGTGGCCTGAATAGGCGTGGCATGCCGCGCCAGCGGCCCGTCAGTGCTGCGAAAACATGTTCAGTGCGAAGGCCCCGACGAACAGCAGCATTAAAACCGTGACCGACAGCACCGCAAAGCCGACATAATGCCGACGACTGGCTGGGTCCGCGTCATGGTGTCCCATGCCAGCACACTAGACCTGTCACCGTCTCCTGCTCGGTAATGCAGTGCAACTCGGCCTGGCGGACTTGGGCGCGCCGGCCGCCTCCGCAATACTGAAACCAGTGATGAAGCCTGACTTAGCAGGAGAGGATTCCGCGCCATGCCGATCGCGACGCCCGAGGTCTACGCGCAGATGCTGGACCGGGCTAAGGAGCAGGGCTTCGCCTACCCGGCTATCAACGTGACCTCCAGCCAGACGCTGAACGCCGCCCTTCGCGGCTTCGCTGATGCCGGGAGTGACGGCATCGTCCAGGTGTCCACCGGCGGCGCGGAGTACCTGTCCGGCGCCAAGGTCAAGGACATGGTGACCGGCGCGGTGGCGCTGGCGGAGTTCGCCCGCACGGTGGCGGCAAAGTACCCGGTCAACATCGCCCTGCACACCGACCACTGCCCGAAGGACAAGCTCGACAGCTATGTGCGCCCGCTGCTGCAGATCTCGAAGGAGCGTGTAGCCAGGGGCGTGGATCCGCTGTTCCAGTCGCACATGTGGGATGGCTCGGCCATACCGCTTCCGGAGAACCTGCAGATAGCCGCCGAGCTGCTCCGCGAGTGCGCGGCCGCGCACGTGGTGCTGGAGCTGGAGATCGGCGTTGTCGGCGGCGAGGAAGACGGCGTCGTCGGTGCGCTGAACGAGAAGCTCTACAGCACGCCGGAGGACGCACTCGCGACCGCGGAGGTGCTTGGCCTGGGCGAGCAGGGCCGCTACATGCTGGCCGCCACCTTCGGCAACGTGCACGGCGTCTACAAGCCGGGCCACGTCAAGCTGAGGCCGGCGATCCTGAAGGAGATCCAGGAGGCGGTCGGCGCGAGGTATGGCGTGCAGAAGCCGTTCAACCTGGTCTTCCACGGCGGCTCCGGGTCCGATCTGGCCGACATCAGGGACGCGATCGGCTACGGCGTGGTCAAGATGAACGTGGACACCGACACCCAGTACGCATTCACCAGGCCGGTTGCCGGGTACATGTTCGCCCACTATGACGGCGTGCTCAAGATCGACGGCGAGGTCGGCGACAAGAAGGCTTACGACCCGCGCTCCTGGGGCAAGGCCGCCGAGGAGGGCATGGCCGCCAGGGTCGTGCACGCGTGCGACGACCTGATGTCGGCCGGCAAGCAGATGGGCTGAGCCAGCGCATCCGGTGGCCGGCTAACGGTGGCCGGCTGAACGGCAGCCAGCCTGCTGGCGGCAGGATGATCGCATGACGCACGAGAATCTGCTGGGCGGCCCGCCCGAGACGCTCCTCCCGATGAACCCTGAGGCTTCCGCTGCCCTGGCGAGCAATGACCCGGTGGACGTCGCGGCGCGGTTCCCGGCCTACTGCGCCGCCTGGGCGGCACTCGCGGAGCGGGCGATGGCGGCAGGCGAGCCGGTCACGGCCTACGCCTTCGCCCGGACCGGCTACCACCGCGGCCTCGACCAGCTGCGCCGGGCAGGCTGGCACGGCCACGGGCCGGTTCCCTGGGAACACGAGCCCAACCAGGGGTTCCTGCGGTCGCTGCACGCCCTCGGCGTGGCGGCGGCAGCAATCGGCGAGGACGACGAGGCTGCCCGCTGCCGGGAGTTCCTGGCTGACTCCAGCCCGGCCGCCGTCGCCGCACTCGGGGCCTAGTTCTGGGCTTACTCGCGCCTGGCCGTGAAGCTGGCTCCGGTAGGCTCCAGTTGCAAGAGCCCCTTGCCGCGCTTGCATTTCCCCGCAATGACGTTGGCCTGGGGCTTTCGTTCTGTTACGGAAGGACCGATCACATGCCTGCCATCGTGATCGTCGGCGCGCAATGGGGCGATGAGGGCAAGGGCAAGGCCACTGACCTGCTTGGCGACCGCGTCGACTACGTCGTCCGCTACCAGGGCGGTAACAACGCCGGGCATACCGTTGTCATCGGCGACGAAAGCTACGCCCTGCACCTGCTGCCATCGGGCGCACTCTCCGACCATGCGATCTCGGTCATCGGCAATGGCGTCGTCATCAATCCCGAGGTGCTGCTTGCCGAGATCGACGGCCTGACCCAACGCGGCGTCTGGAACGACCAGCTGCTGATCTCGGCCGACGCGCACCTGATCATGCCGCACCATGTAGCGCTGGATAAGGTCACCGAGCGCTACCTCGGCGATGCGCGGATCGGCACCACCGGGCGCGGGATCGGGCCCGCGTACGCCGACAAAGCAGCCAGGGTGGGGATCCGGGTGCAGGACCTGTTCGACCCCGGCATCCTGCGGCAGAAGCTCGACCTCGCGCTCCGGGAAAAGAACCAGTTGCTGACAAAGGTATATAACCGGCGCGGCATCGACGCCGAGGCGGTCACCGAGCAGTATCTGGGCTACGCCGGCCGTCTCGGCCGCTATGTCGCCGACACCGGGCTCGTGCTCAACAAGGCGCTGGACGAGGGCCGGGTCGTGCTCCTGGAGGGCGCGCAGGCGACGCTGCTGGACGTCGATCACGGCACCTACCCATTCGTGACCTCATCCTCTCCGACCGCCGGCGGCGCCTGCGCGGGCTCCGGCGTCGGCCCGACCCGGATCACGAAGGTGATGGGCATCCTCAAGGCCTACACCACGAGGGTCGGGTCCGGCCCGTTCCCCACCGAGCTGACCGACGACCGCGGCGAGTGGCTCCGGAAGGCGGGCGGGGAGTACGGGACGACCACCGGCAGGCCCCGCCGGACCGGATGGCTGGACGCGGTCATCGCCCGGTACGCCACGAGGGTGAACGGCCTGACCGACTACTTCATCACCAAGCTCGACATCCTGTCGGGGCTGGACAAGGTGCCCGTCTGCGTCGCCTACGACGTACATGGCAAGCGCTACGACGAAATGCCGATGACGCAGACCGACTTCCATCACGCGGTGCCGGTCTACGAGTACCTGGACGGCTGGTGGGAGGACATCTCCGCGGCCAGGGAGCTCGCCGACCTGCCGAAGAACGCGCAGGCCTACGTCCGGGCCGTCGAGGACATGATCGGCGCGCCGGTCAGCGCCATCGGCGTCGGACCGCGGCGCGACCAGACCGTGCAGCTGCGCGAGGTCCTGTAGCCGCCGGTAGGCTCGGCGCCGTGCGGGTACTCGTCCTCGGCTCGGGCGGCCGCGAGCACGCGCTCGCCCGGTCCCTGTCGCTCGACCCTGCGGTCAGCGAGCTGCACGCCGCGCCCGGCAACCCGGGCATCGGCCAGCTCGCCGAGCTGCACAGGGTCAATCCGGCTGACCCCGCTCAGGTGACGGCGCTGGCTGCCAGGACGGCCGCGGACCTGGTGGTGATCGGCCCGGAGGCCCCCCTGGTCGCGGGCGTGGCCGACGCGCTGCGGGCGGCGGGCGTCCGGTGCTTCGGGCCGGACCAGCGCGCGGCGATGATCGAGGGCTCGAAGTCATTCGCCAAGCAGGTGATGATCGCGGCTGGTGTGCCGACGGCCGCCGCCCGCACCTGCCGCACCGGGGCGGAGGCGGACGCTGCGCTGGACGCGTTCGGCCCGCCCTACGTGGTGAAGGCGGACGGCCTGGCCGCGGGCAAGGGCGTGGTCGTCACCAGCGACCGCGCCGAGGCCGTCCGCCACGCCACGGACTGCGGCGCCGTCGTGATCGAGGAATTCCTCGACGGCCCAGAGGTATCGGTCTTCGCCCTGGCCGACGGCCAGGGCGCCGTCGCGCTGCTGCCGGCCCAGGATTACAAGCGGGCATACGACGGGAACGCCGGCCCCAACACCGGCGGCATGGGCGCCTATACGCCGCTGCCCTGGGCACCCGCGGACCTCGCCGAGCAGACTCTCGCCACCGTGGTGCAGCCGACCCTGGCCGAGCTGGCACGCCGTGGCACGCCGTTCACCGGCCTGCTCTATGCCGGGCTGAGCCTGACCTCGCACGGCATCAGGGTGGTGGAGTTCAACGCCCGGTTCGGCGACCCTGAGGCGCAGGTCGTGCTGGACCGGCTCGAGATCCCGCTCGGTGGCCTGCTGGCCGCCGCGGCCTCCAGCGACCTGGCGGCCGCGGGCAAGCTGACCTGGGCGCCAGGCGCCGCTATGACAGTGGTCCTCGCTGCCGAGGGATACCCAGCTGCCCCGGTCGGCGGGGATGCGATCGACGGCATTGACGAGGCAGGCCTCGTTCCCGGCAGTTATGTCCTTCAGGCCGGAACCTCGAGCGACAGCTCGGGGCGGCTCACCGCCAGCGGCGGGCGCGTCCTCAACATCGTCGGGACCGGTCCGGACCTGGCGGCCGCTCGGGCGAACGCCTACCAGGCCGCCAGCCGGATCCGGATGCGCGGCGGCTGGTATCGCACGGACATCGCTGCCGGGCTTGCGCCCGGCATCCGCCCGAGTACGTGACCGGCGGAGCGGCCGCGACCGAACCTGCCGCGCGGCGGGCTGGCTACCGGCGGCCAGCCCTGGTCCCCCGCCTGGCCCGGTGACCGGCGGGCGGGGCAAGCTGGCCGGCGCAGATGCGGCAGGATAGTTGAGGTGATAGACCGCTACACGCTGCCGGAGATGGGCCACGTCTGGAGCGAGGCGCACAAGTACGAGCTCTGGTGCCAGGTGGAGACGCTCGTGCTCGCCGCGCACGCCCGAGCCGGCACCGTGCCGGAGGAAGCAGTCGCTCCGGTAGCCGCTGCCCCGCCGCCGACGCCTGAGGCGGTGGCCGCCCTGGAGCTGGTCACCGGGCATGACGTGATCGCATTCCTGTCGGCGTGGGCCAACAACACCACGCCCCGCGACGCCGCCGCCTGGGTCCATTACGGCATGACCTCCTCAGACCTGCTGGACACCGCACTGGCCCTGCAGCTGGCCGAGTCCACAGACTTGCTGACCGCCAGGTGCGACAAGCTGCTGCACGTGCTCCGCGAGCACGCGCTCGCGCACCGGACCACGCTGCGGGTCGGCCGCACGCATGGCATTCACGCCGAGCCAGACGTGTGGGGGCACCGGGTCGCCGACTTCGCCTTTGCCGTTCACCGGTGCCGCGACCGGCTGCTGCGCGCCCGCCTGTCGGTGGCGGTCGGCAAGCTGTCCGGGCCAGTCGGGACGTACTCCAACATCGACCCGGACATCGAGGCCGAGGTGCTCACCGAACTCGGGCTCCGCCCGGCCGACGTCTCCACCCAGGTTGTGCTGCGGGACGGGATCGCCGAGTGGGTGAGCGTCCTCGCCCTGATCGCCAGTGTGTGCGACGCCATCGCGCTCGAGATCCGGCACGGCCAGCGAACGGAAGTGGCGGAACTGGCCGAGCCGTTCAGCACGGGCCAGAAGGGCTCGTCGGCGATGCCGCACAAGAAGAACCCGGTCCGGGCTGAGCGGATCAGCGGCCTGGCCCGCATCGTGCGGGCACAGGTCGTCCCGGTCATGGAGGGCATCGCGCTGTGGCACGAGCGTGATATCTCTCACTCCTCGACCGAGCGGATCGCGCTGCCGGATGCCGCGATCGCGACGGATTTCGTGCTGGAGCAGACCACCGCAGTGATGGACGGCCTCATCGTCGACCCGGCCCGCATGCTGGCCAACCTGGAGTCAAGCCACGGGCTCATTTACACCTCGGCCGTGCTGCTTGAGCTAGTGGCGGCCGGGATGTCGCGGGAGGAGGCGTACGCTCTGGTTCAGGGCGCGGCGATGGAGACCTGGCAGTCTGGTGTGCCGTTCCGCGAGACCCTGCGCAAGCACGCGGCGGTCCGCGGCCAGGAACTCGACGAGGCCAGGCTCGACGATGTGTCCACGCCGGAGCGCTACGTCCGCCGGCTCAGCGGCGTCTTCGACCGGCTGGAGAAGCTCGCGTGACGGCTGCCGGCAGCGCCGACCCGGCCGATACTGCGGGCTTGCGGCACCTGTACTCAGGCAAGGTCCGTGAGCTGTACCAGACCGCAAGCGGCGTGCTGCTGCTCGTCGCCACGGACCGCATATCTGCCTTTGACTATGTGCTGGCCACGCCCATCCCGGAGAAGGGCAAAATTCTCACCCAACTTTCCGCCTGGTGGTTCGACCGGCTTACTGACATCGTCCCGAATCACCTCGTTGACGCGCCAATTCCGGCCGAGTTCGCCGGCCGGACACTGGCCTGCCTGCCGCTATCGATGGTGCCGGTGGAGTGCGTGGCGCGCGGCTACCTGTCCGGAACCGGACTGGCGGACTACCGCCGGGACGGGGCCGTCGCCGGGATCACACTGCCGGCCGGGCTGACCGACGGGGCCAGGCTGCCCGCAGCGGTCTTCGACCCGGACACCAAGGCTCCCCGCGGCCAGCATGACGAGAATCTCACCAGGACCGGCCTCGTCGCGCTCGTCGGCGAGCAGACCGCCGCGGAGCTGGAGCGGATCACGCTGGCCGTCTACCAGCGGGGCGCTGACCTGGCGGCCGAGCGCGGCATCATCGTCGCCGACACCAAGATCGAGCTCGGCTTCGACGAGAATGGCGCGCTGCGCCTGGGCGACGAGGTACTGACACCGGACTCGTCCCGATTCTGGCCGGCCGAATCCTGGCAGCCTGGCCGCAGCCAGGTCTCGTTTGACAAGCAGTTCGTCCGGGATTGGCTGACGTCTCCTGCCGCCCGCTGGGACCGCGGCAGCGGCGAGCCGCCCCCACCGTTGCCTGATGATGTTGTCGAGCAGACCAGGCAGACGTACGTGACGGCGTTTGAGCGTATCACCGGCCTGCGCTGGCGCTGAGAGCAGCAACCCCCCGCGGTCACTTAATGAAGTCCTTTAGGTACGTTACGTAACACTGTCGTCATGGCACGGGGGGCTCTGTAGCGGTGGAATACTTGACGTCACGACAAGCGGGTGGCCTTGACGATGGTTGCCTGCCGACTGCATGGGCAGAGGGCCCGGGCATGCGCCTGGACTCCGGCACGATGCAGCTAACCGACGGGAGTTCCATCACGATGACGAGCGGCCCAGAGACCCGCTATATCGTCCGCGGCGGCAACCCGCTTCAAGGAACTGTCTTCGTGCAAGGTGCTAAGAACGCCGCACTGAAGATGATCGCCGCGTCTCTGCTGGCGGAGAAGGGCCGCACGGTCCTGCGCAATGTCCCGGTGATCGAGGACGTGCGGCGAGCGGTCGAACTCGCGCAGGCCGTTGGTGCCGTGGTGAAGTTCCACGAGGCTGAGCGCACCCTTGTCGTTGATGCATCGGAGCTGAGCAGCTCGGTGCTGCCAGCCGAGATCGCCCGTCGGTTCCGCGCCTCGGTGCTGTTCGTGCCGGCCCTGCTGCACCGGCTCGGCGAGGCCACCATCGAGGGCATCGGGGGCTGCAACCTCGGCAGCCGTAACCTCGACTTCCACTACCGCGGCTTCGCCCGCCTCGGCGCGATCGTCGAAGAGGGCGAGACGGTCATCCACATCAAGGCCGACCGGATGCGCGGGGCGCACCTCTACCTAGACACGCCGTCACACACCGGCACCGAGAACCTGATCATGGCGGCGTCGCTGGCGCCGGGAACCACCATCATCGACAACACCGCGCTCGAGCCCGAGGTACTCGACGTGATCGCGTTCCTCACCAAGATGGGCGCTCGGATCACCGGCGGCGGGACAGGCTTCGTCACTGTCGAGGGCGTCGACGAGCTGACCGCCGTCGAGTACACGGTGATGGCCGACCGCATCGACGCCGGCGTGTTCGCCATGGCCGGCGCGATTACCGGCGGCGAGCTCAGCCTAGTCGGCGCCTCGCTCGAGCACTTCGGCGTCGCGCGCTGGAAGCTGGAGCAGATGGGCGTGGAGTTCGCCACCCACGGCGCGATCGTGCAGGTGCGGCGCGAGCGTCAGCTGCGCCCGATCAACGTGATCACCGACACCTACCCCGGCTTCGCGACCGATCTGCAGTCGCCGATCATGGCGCTCAGCTGCCTGGCCGATGGCACCAGCTACATCCGGGAGACCATCTTCGACGGCCGGTACATGCTGGCCGAGGAGCTCGCCAAGATGGGCGCGAAGATCGAGGTGGCCGGGACCGCCGTGCTGGTGCACGGGCCCACGCCGCTGCATGGGTCCGAGGTCATCGCGCACGACCTGCGGTCGGGCGTGGCACTGATCCTGGCCGGGCTCGCGGCCGACGGCGAGACCGTAGTGGCCCCCGGCTACCTGATCGATCGCGGCCACGCCTCAGTTGCCTCCAGGCTCGCCACGCTCGGCGCCGACATCAGGTGCGAGGTCGTCGAGTAGGGCCTGCCCGCTGCGGGGTCCCGGCTTACAGGGAGCGCTTCATCCCCTCGTGGGACGGAACGAAGCCGAGCCGCTGGTAGAACCGGTGCGCGTCCGTCTGCGATTTGTCACTGTTGAGCTGCACCAGACCGCAGCTGCGGCGCCGGGCCTCGTCGATCGCCCAGGCCATCATGGCTGGCCTGCCGACCCGCCAACAACCAGGATGTGGGCCGGGTCCGCGTCGATGGCCTCGAACGCTGTCCTGCCCTGAGAGGTCGCCTGCTCAAGCCCGGTGCGGGAAGGCGGCGGCCGCGGCGAGGAACGCGTCGTTCCCCTCCGGGTCGGCGATGGTAACCCGGACGCCGTCCGGCAGGTACGGCCGCACGCTGACCCCGGCCTCGTCGCACGCCTCGGCGAACTCGGCCGACTGGCCGCCGAGCGGGAGCCAGACGAAGTTTGCCTCGGTCGGCGGCACGGTCCAGCCCTGGCCGAGCAGCTCGTGCCTGACGCGGTCACGCTCCTTGACCACGAGCTCGACCCGATCGAGCAGCTCCGACTCTGCCGCAAGCGACGCGACCGCGGCGGCCTGGGCGAGCGAGTTGACCGTGAACGGGAGCATGGTCTTGCGCACCGCCTCCGCGACCGGCGCATGCCCGATCAGGAAGCCGACTCGCAGCCCGGCCAGCCCGTAGGCCTTGGAGAACGTCCGCAGCACGGCAACGTTCGGCCGGTCGGCGTACAGGCTCAGCCCGTCCGGAACATCCGGGTCGCGGACGTACTGCACGTACGCCTCGTCGAGTACCACCAGGCAATCAGCAGGAACCTGGTCCAGGAACGCGGTCAGCCCGCCGCGCCGTACCGCCGTCCCCGTCGGGTTGTTGGGCGTGCAGACGAAAATCAGCCGGGTCCGGTCGGTGATCGCCTCGGCCATCGCCGGCAGGTCATGGCCGAAGTCTTTGAGCGGCACCTGCACGGAGGTGGCGCCCGCCAGTTCGGACAGGTAGGGATAGGCCTCGAATGACCGCCAGGCATAGACGACCTCGGTCCCGGGCTCGCCGACCGCCTCCAGCAGCTGCTGGGCGATGCCGACCGACCCGCAGCCGACGGCGACGTGCTCGGCGGGAACCCCGAACCGGCCCGCGATCGCCTCGGTGAGCGCCACGGCGCCGCTGTCGGGGTACCGGTTCACGTGCCTCGCGGCATCGGCGATAACGGCCGCGACTGACGGCAGCGGGTCGTAGGGCGACTCGTTAGAGGACAGCTTGAAGGTCTTGCCGCCCGACGGCGTCGGCGCCTTGCCCGGCTTGTACCCCGCGAACTGGTCCAGCACGTGCCGGAATCGTGGTGACTGCTCGGACACCGTCGTCCTCCTGAGCTGCTCGCCGCTGGCCGCCCGGAGCGCCGGCCTGCCTGATCCTCTCAGGGTAGAGGCCGATCGTCATCCGGGCCGGCTGGGTGGAACGGCGCCGGTCGGACTACCGACGGGCGCAGCATAGGCGGGTGCAGCAGCACGGCGCTGCCGCGACGGTACAGCTGCGCCGGCCTGCCGCCGCCTGAGGCCGTCACCTCACCGGTCTCGACCAGGAAATTCCGCGCGCCGGTGACCTTCCGGTGGAAGTTACGAGGGTCGAGCGGGACTCCCCAGACGATCTCGTACACGCGGCGGAGCTCGGCAACGGTGAACTCATCCCGGCCGAAGGCCGCGCCCAGTGAGGTGTACTCGAGCTTGGATCGGGCTCGTTCCACCCCGTCTTGAAGTATGCGTTCGTGGTCGAATGCCATCTGGGTCAGGGCGCTGACCGGCTCCCAGCTCATCTGCGGCGTGTCCGGAGCCGGCAGGTCAGGCGCCAGGGCCAGGTAGGCGACCGAGACGGCCCGCCGAGTCGGGTCACGGTCGGGGTAGCCATAGCTCTGCAGCTGCTCCAGGTGCACCTGGGCGCTGGGCAGGCCGGCGCGCTCAGCCAGCACCCGCGCCGCGGCCGCCGGCAAGTCCTCGTCCAGCCGGATAAAGCCGCCGGGAAGGGCCTGCATCCCCGCGTAGGGATCGGAGTCCCGTCGCCAGGCCAGCGCGGCCAGCTGGCCACCGCGGACCGTCAGGATGACGAGGTCCACGCTGACGCCGATCCTGGGCACGGTCACAGACGGCACGTTAGCCGGACCCAGCGTTGCCCTCCGCCCCTAGGCTGATTCTTCCGGGTTAGAATCGGCGGGTGAACCGACTTGGGGAGCTTGAGCGCGCCATAATGGACGTGCTCTGGGAGGCGGCCGACCCGCTGAGCGTTCGCGAGGTGAGCGGCCTGCTCACTGATCGCGACCTGGCGCACACAACTGTGATGACGGTGCTCGACCGGCTTGCCAAGAAGGGCTTCGCCCGGCGGGAGCGTAATGGACGTGCGTGGCACTATCGTGCCGCAGAAAGCCGGGAAGCATACGTGACCGAGCTCATGCTGAGTGCGCTGGACCAGACCGGCGACCGGCAGGCTGCGCTGGCGCGATTCGCTCGCAGCGTGTCCGGTACCGAGGCCCAGGCGCTGTTGCGGGCCCTGGAAGCGCTCGGCGGGGCTCCCCGACGGTGAGCTTGTGTTCCCTGCTGTCGTTATCCTCGCCGCGATCGCCATCGGCTGCATCCCCGCCGCCAGCGCGCTAGCCGCCGCTTCCTGGCCGCGCCGGGCGCCGGCTCCGGCAATCGTCCTGTGGCAGGCGCTCGGTCTCGGCTGGGGGCTCGCGGCTGTCGGTGCCTTGATCGCCTTCGGCGCAACTGCGCAGGCGACGGTCGCCAGCGGAGCCCTCGAGCGGCTAGCCAGCCTCTTCAGGGCCGACAGCCCGGCAGCAGCCATCGATGTGATCGGGACGGTACGCCTGGTGTGCCTGGCGGCCGGAATTGTCCTGCTCGCCGTGCTCCTATGGATACTCGTAGCTGCCACGGCGTCGGTGCTGCGGGCCCGCCAGCGGCAGCGCGTCCTGCTCAGCCTGCTGGCCCATGGTGACCCCAAGGTGCCTGGTGCGCTTGTCGTGGATCACCCGGCGGCCGCCGCGTACTGCCTGCCCGGCCTGCGGTCCGCGATCGTGATCAGCGCCGGCGCGCTGGACCTGCTCGACGCTGACGAGCTCGCTGCCGTCCTCGCCCATGAGCGGGCGCACCTGCGCGAGCGCCACGATCTGGTGCTGCTGCCGTTCCTCGCCCTGCTCCGGGCATTCCGCTGGGCCGGCGTGACCAGACGCGCCTACCGCGCCGTGGGTCTGCTTGTCGAGATGCACGCGGACGACCGGGCACTGCGCCACCAGCCGGCGCGGGAGCTCGCGACCGCGCTGCTGCGGGTCGGAGCGGCTGGCGGCGGGAGCGTGCCGTCTGGCGCGCTCGGCGTCGCTCACCGCTCCGAGGAGTGCGAGGTAGCAGCCAGGGTCATCAGGCTGCTGCGGCCCGCGCCCGGCCTGAGCAATGCTGTCGTTGCCCTCATTGTCACGGTGTCCGCTGCGATCGTGACCGTGCCGGCCGCGCTCCTGGTGCTGCCGCTGCGCTGAGCTTCAGACGTCAGAGACGGCGAACTGCTGAGATGGCGAGCGGCCGGACTCCGGTATAGGAGCCCGCGCGCGCCGTCCTGTTTCCCTCGCCAGCCCCCTACCCCGCCGCCGGGGAGCTATTGGCGGGCGACGGTGTCGCTACCGGCGAGCCTGCTGGTGCCTGGCAGGCGGGAAGTGGCCATGTGCTGCTGGCCCAGAGCAGCACCTGACCGGGAGCCCACGGAACCGCGTCGTACACGTACCAGCTCCCGGGCACGCTGCGGCGGCTCTCGGTGTAGCACCGAAGGTTCGCCACCCGCCATTGCGGGACCGTCACACCCCGCGCCGCCAGCATGCTAAGCACCGCCGCCACGGTCTTCCCGACGTAGTGCAGCCCGTGCATCGCCTCGCCGGGAGCGGTAGCCGCTCCTGAGACCTCATACTGCTCGCCCGTCCGGGCTGCCCTGCCGAAAACCAGGGTCGCTGTCCCCCGGTAGTCGACGGGCACCCGGACCCCGACCGGGCAAGCCCCACCGGGGCTGAAACATCTGCCGAGGGCAGCGATCGCCTTGAGCTGCGAGCCGGTCCCGGCCGACTCGGTCTCGGCGACCAGGCTGCCAGCGGCCGATGGCGAGGCAGGTACCAGCTGGATGCTGATGTTCAAGTGGTAGCGGGCGAATTCGGCCCGGTACCGCTTCGGGTCGGCGACCGGGTTCTTGACGATTACGTCAAGGTACCGGCCGTGCCGGGTGAAAGACAGTGCGGCTGCCTGCGCCTTCGGCGGTCCGACGGTGATCGGGCCAACTCGCTGGCCGGGCGCGCCTGCTGAGGTGGCGACCAGGCCGCCGATGGCGAGCGCCGCAGCCGCCGGCACGCCGATGAGCAGCCGCGTGCGCAGGCCCGCGCGGCCGACCTTGTGGCCAGGTGCGTGCCGGGATGCGGGCGCAGGATGGGTCTCCATGATCTCGTTCGCCAGCGCGGCGAGGGTGCCAGGGCGGATCAGGTCTGCCGCCTCTTCATCGGTGACCGGCGAAATCTGGCAGAGGGGATTCATTGGTGATCTCCGTTCGCAACGTGTACGTGAGCGCGCGCCTCGCTGGCGGAATGCTGGCCGAGCTCGGCGGCGAACCTGCGCCTGGCTCGGTGCAGCCTGATGCGCGCGGCATTCCGCGAGCAGCCGAACACGGCGGCGACCTGACCGGCATCGAGCCCTTCCCAGCAGGCCAACGCGAGCAGTTCCCGGTCGGCCTCCGGCATCCGGCGGAATGCGGCGATAGCCCCGTCCAGGTCGCTGGAGAAGTCTGGCGGGCGGTAACTGGCGGCGAGGTCAGCTCTGAGCCGGTCGGCGAGCGCTAGCCTGCGCCGCTCGCCGCGGCGCTGATTCGCGAGTACCCGGCGGGCGGTGCCGTAGAGCCAGAGTCTGGCGTGCGGGCCTGGTGGCACGTCGTCGAGCCGCCGCCATGCGGTCAGGAACGTCTCGGCTATGACATCGGCCGCGTCATCAGTGTTATCGGTGCGGCGCAGGGCATACCCGAGCAAGGACACACGGTGCGCCGCGTACAGTTCCTCGAACCGGCGTCGTCGCTCGCTGGCGGCGACGTCAGGCGGAGATAGCAAGGCTGGTCCCTTCGACACTGCTTACATGTCCGGGGCGGCGGCCGGCATTTCGGAAGCAGTTGCGTGCGCACGCGGTTGCTGTGGTGGAAGGCTAACTCGCATGCGCCCGCGCGGACTTCCGTCGGCGCGGGGCCGAGCCCAAGGAGCCAGCTCATGGCTGATGTTCACGACTCACTCAGTGCTGAGGTGATCGCGTACCTGCAGTCTCAGCGGCTTGGCCGGCTCGCCACCGTTGATCGCAACGGCGCGCCGCAGAACAACCCGGTCGGGTTCCGCTATAACGCCGAGCGCGGCACCATCGACATCGGCGGCCGCAATATGGGCGCCAGCAGGAAGTTCCGAAATCTGGCCGGGAACCCGAACGTGGCATTCGTCGTGGACGACATCGCCTCTGTCCAGCCGTGGCGGGTACGGTGCGTCGAGATCCGCGGCCGGGCCGAGGCGATTCGTGACCAGGCAGGCCAGCTACCGGGATTCTCCGCGGAGATCATCCGGGTCTATCCCGGGCGCGTGATCAGCTTCGGTCTCGATCCGGTCTGACCAGGGCTGATCAGTCAGTCGGCAATCCTGATGCGCAGCCGGCGGAACCCGCGGCCCTTGTTCTCGATCTTGGCGACCGCGATCTTCCCGATGTGCTTGGTGCTTGCCACATGGGTGCCGCCGTCGGCCTGCTGATCGAGTCCGACGATGTCGATGATGCGAATATCCGCCACGTCTTCGGGCACCAGATTCGTCGCGGTCCTGATGATGTCAGGCAACTGGAAGGCCTCGGCGCGCGGCAGCACCCGGACGTCGATCCGGCGGTTTGCGCTGATCTCGGCGTTACAGGCCGCCTCGACCGCGTCGCGGAATCCGTCGGGAAGCTCAGGCAGGTCGAAGTCCATGCGGGCGGCGAGGGGCTCCATGTTGCCGCCAGTGACAAGTGCACCGTAGTCACGGAACACCACGCCGCAGAGCACGTGCAGCCCCGAATGGGTACGCATCAGGGCGGTCCGGCGTTCGTCAGCCACCGCTCCGCGCACTGTCGTTCCGGCGGGCGGCACCGGGTCGTCCTCCGCGGGGATCAGGAAGAGATCATCGCCCTTCCTGGCCCCGGCGATCCGGGTCTGTACGCCACCCCACAGCAGCACGCCCTCATCCGGGGGCTGGCCGCCTCCGCCAGGGTAGAAAGCTGACCGGTCCAGGACGATGCCGTCCTCGCCCGCGTGGAGCACGACGGCATCCCACTCGCGCAGCGTCTGGTCGGCAAGTTCAAGCCGGTGCGTGCGCCAGTGAGATTCCGTCATGGCAGGAGTCCGCTTACCAGGGACCGTATGGTCCCTGCCGGGTGCCCGGGCCGATCGACTTGACCTTCGGCCGGACGTCTGCCAGGTAGATCGCGGCAGCGACGAAGGCGGCGATCGGGAAGAGGCTCAGCAGCGACAGGTAACCGACCGCGCCGCCGATGCCGATCACGAAGGCGACTCCCAGAATGATGAGCCAGATCGGCTTTGTCTGCTTGCCGGCTGCCGGGAAAGCAGCTGACGGGCGCCGGAGCACATCCACGAACGCCCAGCCCTCGACGACGAACGCGCCGAGCAGCAGCACCCAGAAGAACAGATTGACTACCCCAAGGGTCGACGGGTCAAAGTTCACGGAAATACGCTACCTGGTCCCGCTCGGCGGAGGGAACTGGTGGATGGTGCCTCCCCGGTGGCCGGGCTCCGGCTGGCCCGGATCTGCGCTCTCGCGTTGGTCGCGGCCATCATCGTCGTCATCGTCGTCGTCGTCATCGTCGTCATCGCCGGCCGCGTCCTCGGCTGAGCGGGCGATAGAAAGCCTGCGCGGCCGCCCTGACACAGCGGCCGGAGTCGGGTCCTCGGGCCACGTCAGCGCCGCCTCGTCCGGCACCAGGTCATCCGAGTCGTCCTCGACCGCCGCAGCATCGGCCCGTGCTATGGCTGTTTCCTTGCGGAACGACTCGTAGATCTCGATCAGCATCTGCTTCTGCCGCTCGGTCAGCTCGGGGTCGGTGAGCACGGCTTCGCGGACGACAGATCCGGGTGCCTTGTCCTCGAGAAATCCGGCCTGCACGTACAGCGCCTCGGCCGAGATCCGCAGCCCCTTCGCGATCTGCTGCAGGATGTCGGCGCTCGGCCGTCGCAGGCCGCGCTCGATCTGGCTGAGGTAGGGGTTGGAGATGCCGGCCGACTGGGCCAGCTGGCGCAGCGAGATCTTGGCCTGCTCGCGCTGTTCCCTGATGTACGCGCCGATGGCGCCCACGTTCACGGGGCTCATGTGCCCAGTCTCCCACCATGGTGCTTGCAACTGCAAACAGTAGCCGGGACGCCACTGTACGAGAGCAACCAGCCCGCGCCAGCGGCGGCGCCGGAATCGTCGGCCTGGTGAGGCCGGTCACATCGGCAGCCAGCTCGCAGCGCTCAGAACCCCGGCCTGACCTGCGAGAACGTGGTCCCGCTCCGTGCGGCGCCGAAGCCGGCGAGGGGAATCGGGCCGGGCGGACCGGGCGTTCTTCTCCGGTGAGGCGACGGCGCCTGAACTGCTAAGTCATTGTCTGCCGGTTTATCACCTGAAACATCCGGAACGGAGACCGATTATGCGCTGGCGCCCTGGCCTCGACTCGGGATCTTCGCCGCGGGCAGCGCGGCCGTCCCGCAGGTCGGACGGCACGCGCCGGCTGGCTGTCGTGGCCTGCATCGTCGCCGCCCTCATCGTGTCCGTGGTGAGCGCCACGCTGGCCGGCGCCTTCAGCGACACCCGCGCGGCGGCCGCTGCCGCTCGCACGCCCGGTCGCCGCGCGGCGACCACGCCGCGCACGCCGCTGCAGGGCGCCGGCTCCCCTGCAGCCGTCAGGGCGCCCAGTCACGCCGGCCTCACGTCGTGTACCTCGGTCGCGCATATCGGTGACTCGACGTCCGTTGGCATGGTGTCGCCGCAGTGGATTGCAAGCCCCGCCCAGCGGCTACGTGCTCAGTACCACGACGTCGGCGTGCGGCACGCCCTGATCGACGCATCGGGCGGGCGCTCGATCGTCGAGGAGATGCCCGGCCAGGTCAACGGCTACCGGGTCGCCACGGCCTGGTTCCAGCACGGCTTCCGCGGCTGCTGGGTCTTCGCACTCGGGACTAACGACACCGCCAATGTCGCCGCGGGCTCGAACACCGGCCTCGCGGCCCGCATCGGGGAAATGATGTCCACCGCGCACGGCGAGCCGGTCATGTGGGTGAACACGCAGACGGACCTCACCAGCGGTCCCTGGTCCGAGGCCAACATGCAGTCGTGGAACAACGCGCTCGCCGCCGCCTGCAAGTCGTATCCGAACATGCGGATCTTCAACTGGGCGGCGATGGTCCGTCCGAGCTGGCACCTTGCCGATGGCATTCACTACACGTCACAGGGCTACGTGATTCGCGCGCACGCCATTGCCGCGGGGCTCGCCCGAGCATTCCCGGACGGCGGCCGCAGCAGCCACTGCGTCGTGAAATAGCTGCTCCAAGTCGCGGCACGAGCTGCGGCCGGCCATTCATGCCCTATGGCGGTGCCGGTTCGCAGCCTCCTTCCGTTACATCATTTATCGATCCCAATACGTAATCAAGAAACTACTTTGGGTAGTTCCCCCGGCACTTGAGCGTCGAGGGGGGAACATGCCGAAGCCAGTTGGCTCGGACCAGCGCTATATGCCTGGGCTGGATGGACTGCGCGCCATCGCGGTGCTGGCTGTCATCGCATTCCATGAGCAGTTCAGCTGGGCGCCGGGCGGCCTGCTCGGCGTCGGTGTGTTCTTTACCCTGAGCGGCTACCTCATCACCGACTTGCTGCTCAGCAGCTGGCTGGCGACCGGCCGCGTACGCCTGGCAGACTTCTGGCTCCGGCGCGCGCGCCGCCTGCTGCCTGCGCTGTTCGTCATGCTGGCTGTGGTGACCGCGTGGGTGACCCTGCTCGACCGGGCGCGGCTGTACAGCCTGCGCGGGCCGGTCGCAGCTGCAGCGACCTACTGGAGCAACTGGTACCTGATTGTGAAGGATCAGTCGTACTTCTCGAGATTCGCACCGCCGCAGCCGCTTGACCATCTCTGGTCGCTCGCTGTCGAGGAGCAGTTCTACCTGATCTGGCCGTGGATGCTGCTGGCCGGCCTGTACCTCATCCGGCGCCGCCGCAGCGCTCGCGCCATCAGCTGGCTCGCCCTGCCGACGCTGGTACTGGCCGCAGGGTCCGCTGTGCTGATGTGGGTGCTCTACCATCCTGCGGTTGACCCGACCAGGGTCTACGAGGGCACCGATACCAGGGCGTGCGGGCTGCTGATCGGCGCGGCGCTGGCGATGGTGTGGTCGAGCGGCCGGGCCGCCAGATCAGCCAAGGGCATACAGCGCGCTCTCGACGTGCCTGGATTTGCCGGGCTGGCCGTGATCGGCGTGCTGATCTGGCGGGTCGGCCAGTACGACTCGTTCCTCTATCACGGCGGCCTGGTCGTACTCAGTGCGGCGACCGCTGCGGTCGTGGCCGCTGCGGCCTGCCCGGCCACCCTGGTCGGTGCCGCGCTGAGCTGGCGTCCGCTGCGCTGGATCGGCGTCCGGTCCTACGGCATCTACCTGTGGCACTATCCGGTCATCGTGCTGACCACCCCGGCGAACAGCACTGAAGACCTGCCGCGGGCTGTCTGGCAGACAGCAGCGAGCATCGCGCTTGCGGCACTGTCCTGGAAGTACATAGAGGAGCCCGTGCGCCACGGCGCCATCGAACGGGCCTGGCGGCGGATCCGCAGCCGCAGGCTAGCCGGGCTGGGGCCATCGAAGCTGGCGGCCGCCGCTGCCGGAGCCGGGGTGCTCCTGGTGGCCTGTGCCGGGCTCGCCGGAATGGTCGCCGTCCCGGCCGCCTCGAGTGCTGCAGACCTCGGGGCCGGCAGCGGCGCGCTCTCGGACTCGATTAACTCCGTCAGCCATGCAAGCGGGCACTCGCCGGGGAAGAGCCCGTCCGCTAGCCCGCAGGCCGCCGAACTGGAGCAGGCCGGGCAGCTTCACACCTCGTGCACTTCGGTCGCGCACATCGGGGACTCCACTTCTGACGGCTTGGTCTCACCCGACTACCTGCCGAAGCGGCGCCAGCGGATCCCCGCCAGGTACGAAGACGTGGGCGTGCAAACCGTGTACACCGACATCACCGGCGCCCGCTCGGTCGTCGAGGTGCTGCCCGGCACCACCAACGCCCAGCAGGCCGCGCGTTCCCTGATCAGGCAGGGCTTCAACGGCTGCTGGGTACTCGCGCTCGGCACCAACGACACCGCGGACGTGGCGGTCGGCTCTAACGTCGGGCTCGCGGCCAGGGTCGGCCTGATGATGCGTGCCACCCGCGGCGAGCCGGTGATGTGGATCAACGCTGTCTCGCTGCTGCGGTCGGGTCCGTACGCCGAGAACAACATGGAGAAGTGGAACAGTGCCCTCATGCAGGCGTGCGCGCGTTACCCGAACATGCGAGTGTTCAACTGGGCCGCGCTGGCCCAGCGCCGCTGGTTCATCAACGACGGCATCCACTACACCTCGGCAGGGTACGAAAAACGGGCGCTCTACATCGCCGACGGCCTGGCCATGGCATTCCCGGCGGGCGGCACCAGCCCTGGCTGCCTGGTCAGCCTGCCCAGCTCAGTGACGTCGCCGACGCCGAGCCCGTCGCCAAGCAGCACGCCTGCTGGCAGCGCCAGCCCCGCGCCGAGCGCCTCATCGCCAGCTACCCGAGCAGCCCGCTCGTCGCCCTGATCTCGCCCACAACCTGGCCGCCGCCGTACACCGGGCTGGTCGCGAGCGCTGCCAGCGCGACGCGGTCAGCACCAGGCTCGGCCTCGGCGCCGAGCTCGCGCAGCACGCCAACCGTGACCGGAACGCGGCCGCGGGCAGCGCCGTCCTCGATCTTGACAGCCGCCGCCCGGCCGTCGGCCAGCGCGAACCCTTCGACGCCCTCGGCACCTGACTTCAGCAGCAGGCCCGGAATCGCCGCCATCAATGCGCGCTCGGGCCGGGCGGTCCCCGACGTCCACTCCGGATGGGCGCGCATCGCATCCGCGACGGCCCGTTCCGCCGTGCCAGGCTCGGCGAGCACCACCGCGCGGAACGCTCGCGCCAGCCCGGTCAGCGAGATCGCCATGAGCGGTGCGCCGCAGCCGTCGACGCCGATGGCGGCGACCGGCTCACCCGCCAGCCCGGCGATCGTGTCCCTGATGTGCTGCTGCAGCGGGTGCCCGGGGTCGGTGTAGGCGGCGGTCGGCCAGCCGGCCGCCATGCATGTCGCGAGCATGGCTGCGTGCTTCCCGCTGCAGTTCATGTGGATGCGGTCGGGCGGCGCGCCCGCCGCGATCATGGCCCGCTGCTCCTGCTCGTCCAGCGGATAGTCGGGCGGGCACAGCAGGTCCTCCTTGGTCAGCCCGGCCGACGCCAGGATCGCGCGAACGCCGGCCACGTGGAAGTCCTCCCCAGAGTGGCTGGCCGCGGCAAGCGCCAGCAGCTCGCCATCGAGTTTGAGCCCGCAGCGCAGCATGGCCACGGCCTGGAATGGCTTGTTCGACGAGCGGGGGAACATCGGAACGTCCGCCGTCCCGGTTGCCAGCAGGACGCTGCCGTTGGCCGCGATGACCGCGATCGCGCCGCGGTGCCGCGACTCGGTAAAACCGGAACGGACGACTTCGGCCAGCACAGGCGCGTCAGCGAGCCTGTCGTCGGCCAGCCGGCCGTCAGCGGTGATCGGGCACCCCCAGCATCTCGCGCGCGCTCGCCGGCGTCATTGCCGGTCGCTGCGTCAGCTCGGCCGCTGCAGCGGCCCGCTCCACGAGTTCAGCGTTGCTCTTGACGGGGCGTCCGCGGGCAAAGGTAATCGTGTCCTCCATGCCGACGCGCAGGTGACCGCCGGCCGCGAGTGCGGCGAACAGCACGGGCAGCGACGTGCGGCCAATACCGGTGGCCGACCAGGTCGCTCCGGCCGGCAGCGCAGCGACGGCGTTGACCAGCGTGGCCGCGTCGCCTGGCATGCCGCCGGGAACGCCCATTACCAGGTCGCAGTGCACGTGACCGCCGGCCGGCGGGCCGCACGCGGCCAGCAGCCGGTGCAGCGACGCGATGTGCCCGAAATCGAACAGCTCGAACTCCGGGACGACGCCGAGCGCCTGCGTCTTGGCGTACAGCTCTGTCATGAAGCCCCACGGGTTCATGAACACGTCGTCGCCGAAATTGACGGTGCCGCAGGTCAGCGAGCACGCGTCCGGGCCAGCGTCCAGCACGGCCAGCCGCCGCTCGAAGCTATCGGTCACCGCGCCGCCCGTGGACAGCTGCACGATCAGGTCGGTGGACTCGCGCAGCCCCTGCACCGTGTCGCGCAGCCGGCCGAGGTCGAGCGTGGGCCGCGCATCGGCGTCCCTGATGTGCACATGGATCACCGCGGCGCCGGCCTCGCGGCATTCCTTGGCCGTCGTGACTAGCTCTTCCAGGGTGACCGGAAGGGCGGGAACGGCGGCCTTCTGCGACTCTGCGCCCGTCGGGGCCACGGTAATGAGGGTGGCCGGGCCGCGCTTTGCCGCCGTGCTGCCGTCCCCCCTGGTTGCGATGTCAGTCATGGCTGGTTTGCACCCTCCTGTGCCGCCGCGCTGCGGGCTACCGCAGTCTAATCGCCGGCGGCTGGCATGCCAGAATCACCAACCGTGCGAGCAGTTGTTCAGCGTGCCAGCAGCGCGAGCGTGACGGTGACCGGCACCGTGACCGGGCGGCTGCCCGAACCCGGCCTGGTCGTCCTCGTCGGGGTCACGCATAGCGACACCCGGGCCACCGCCGCAACGCTGGCCAGCAAGATCTACTACCTGCGGATCCTGGCCGGCGAGAAATCGTGCGCCGATGTAGCCGCGCCGCTGCTGGTGATCAGCCAGTTCACGCTGTACGCCGATACCGGCAGGGGGCGGCGGCCGAGCTGGAGCGCGGCTGCACCACGTCCGGTCGCCGAGCCGCTGGTAACTGCGTTCGCGGACGCGCTCCGCGATCTTGGCGCGACTGTCGAAACTGGCGTGTTCGGCGCGGACATGCAGGTCGAACTCGTCAACGACGGCCCGATCACGCTGATCCTGGAGGCCTAGCTCACCCTGGAGCCCGAGACCGGCCGAGGGCGGGACGGGCTAGCTGCGGCTGCCCGCATCGGCCGGCTCGACGTCAGCGAGGTGCCGCCGGGCGAAGTCCAGTGACTCTGCGAGGTCAGCCTGACGGTCGCCGAGCGTGGCGACCCGGTGGGTGCTGACCTCGAGTATCACGTAGCCGGAGTATCCCGACTGGCTGAGCCAGCGGAGCAGCTCCGCGCACGGCTGCGTGCCGCGGCCGGGCACCAGGTGCTCGTCGGGCAGGCCGGGTTTTGTGCCATCACCCAGGTGCACATGCGCGAGCCGGTCGCCGAGCGCTTCGGCCATGGCCAGCACGTCCGAGCCGGAAACCGCCGCATGCGAGACGTCCAGCGTCGCGGCCCTGCAGTCCATCTCAACCGGATTCCAGTGCGGCGCATAGGCGGCGATCTCGGTCTCCCCGCGCAGCAGCGGGTAGAGGTTCTCCACCGCGAATGCCACGCCGCTCTCGTCCGACATCGCAGCAATTCCGTCAAGGAAGTCCTTGGCGTAATCGCGCTGCCACCGGAACGGCGGGTGCACGACGACAACTCGGGCGCCGAGGTCGCGGGCGAGATCGCGGGACCGCTCTAGCTTCATCCACGGGTCCCTGCCCCACACCCGCTGGGTGATGAACAGGTTCGGCGCATGGATGGCAACAACCGGGACCTCGTGGTAATCCGACAGCTTGCGCAGCACGGCGGCATCCTGACTGACCGGATCGGCGGTCACCATGACCTCGATCCCGTCGTAGCCGAGCCGGGCTGCGGTTTCGAACGCGTCTGGCGTCCGCTCGGGGAACACTGATGCAGTCGACAGCGCGACCTTGATCGCTGTCACGTGCGTGACCTGCGCAAATCGCTGCTCCTTCGTGCCCGCGTGACATGGTGCGGCCCGCCCCTCCAGCTTATGCTGGCTGGCGCGGTGCGCCGGCAGCCGGTGACTGTCAGCACCACCAGGTAGCTTCCCAGCATGGCAAGATCAGCAACCGCAGCGCTGTTCGAGTGCTCGGCCTGCGGCTGGCGGAGCGCCAAGTGGGCCGGGCGGTGCGGCGAGTGCGGCGAGTGGGGCACGGTGGCCACAGGCCGGGCGGAAGAGCTGGGCCGCGCGGCATCGCGGGCACAGCTTCGCGCGGTGCCAGCCGGCCTCGCCAGCAGTGCCGATCGGGCGCGTCGACGCAGCCGCGGCCAGGTCGCAGCCGACTGGCATGGACGAGCTGGACCGGGTGCTCGGCGGCGGCCTTGTACCGGGCGCGGTCGTGTTGCTGGCCGGCGAGCCCGGAGTCGGGAAATCCACACTGCTGCTGGAGGCCGGGGCACTTGCCGCGTCGTCCGGCCGGGTGCTCTACGTGACTGGCGAGGAGTCGGCGGCCCAGGTACGACTTCGGGCCGACCGGATCGGTGCCCTCAGCGACTCGCTGTACCTGGCCGCGGAGACCGACTTCGCGGCGGTACTCGGGCACGTGCAGGCCGTTGATCCTTCGCTGCTGATCGTCGACTCGGTGCAGACCGTCAGCGCGGCGGACGTCGACGGCGTGCCCGGCGGCGTCACTCAGGTGCGCGAGATCACTGCTGCGCTGACGGCCCTGGCCAAGCAGCGGACCCTGACCATTGTGCTTGTCGGGCATGTCACCAAGGACGGGTCCGTCGCCGGACCGCGGACGCTTGAGCACCTGGTCGACGTCGTCCTGCAGTTCGAGGGCGACGCGCGGGGCCAGCTGCGGATGGTCCGCGCACTGAAGAACCGCTTCGGCCCGACGGACGAGTTCGGGTGCTTCGAGCTCGGCGAAAACGGGCTGGTAGGCCTGGCTGATCCGAGCGGCCTGTTCCTGTCGCAGCGACACGATCCGGTACCGGGCACGTGCGTCACGGTGACGCTTGACGGCAGGCGGCCGCTGGTCGCTGAGGTGCAGACACTGGTGTGCGAGACGCCTGGCGACGTGCCGCCGCGACGGGTGGTGTCCGGGCTCGACTCGGCCAGGGTCGGGATGATGCTCGCGGTTCTGCAGCGCCGGGCGCGGCTGCCGATCGGCAGGCGCGACGTATTCGCCGCTACCGTCGGCGGCGTGCGGCTCACCGAGCCGTCGGTGGACCTTGCGGTCGGGCTGGCGGTCGCGAGTGCGCTGGGCAACCTGAGCGTGCCGCCCGACCTGGTCGCGATCGGTGAGGTCGGGCTGGCCGGTGAGATCCGCCGCGTGGCCGGCGTGCAGCGGCGGCTCGCTGAGGCAGAGCGGCTTGGCTTCCGCCGCGCGATCATCCCGGCCGGTCAGGCGATCACTCCGCCAGTGTCCCAGCTCGAGGTAACCGAGGCTGGCGACATGAGATCGGCGATCTCTGCCGCGCTCGGGCACCGCTAGCGCCGCATGGCGTGATCGCAGCGACCGTCGCGGCTAGACTGCCACTGATAAGCGAGGTCGTTAGGCAGGTGCTGGGGTGAGCATCGCGCGAGACGAGCACCGTCGCGGTGCGCTCGCAGTAGTGGCTCCGGGGACCGCACTCCGGGACGGCCTGGAGCGGATCGTGCGCGGCAATACCGGCGCGCTCATCGTGCTGGGCGCAGGCCCGGTCGTCGCCGAAATGTGCTCGGGCGGATTCGAGCTGGACACGGAGTTCTCGGCGACTCGGCTGCGCGAGCTGGCGAAGATGGATGGCGCTATCATCCTGGACCAGGCCGGCCACCGGATCCTGCGGGCCGCCGTCCAGCTCGTACCCGATCCCCGGCTGCCGACCCAGGAGTCTGGCACCCGGCACCGCACCGCAGAACGAGTAGCCAGGCAGACCGGGTTTCCGGTCATCACGGTCAGCAAGTCGATGCGGACCATTGCCGTGTTCACGGGCTCTGAGCGCTACGTGCTTGAGGATTCGGCAGCCCTCCTGGCACGCGCCCACCAGGCACTCGGGATGCTGGAGCGGTACAAGCGGCGCCTCGAAGATGCCGCCGCTGCCCTGACGGTCCTGGAGATCGAGGATCGCGCCGCCGCCGCCGACGTCGCCCTGGTGGCACAGCGGCTGGAGATGGCCGACCGGGTCACCGATGAGATCGCGGGACACCTGGTCGAGCTCGGAACCGACGGTCGCCTGCTCGGCCTGCAGCTGGAAGAGCTCACGGCTGGGATCCGGCGAGAGCGTGAGCTCCTTTTCCGCGATTACAGCGAGGGCCGGGCCGCGGACAGCGACCGTGCCCTGAGCGAGCTCGGCGCTGACGAGCTGCTTGACCTGCCTGCCGTGGCTACTGCCATCGGCCTCGGTGCCGCCGACGACCCGGATCAGCAGGTCAGCGGGCTCGGCTACCGGCTTCTCGGGCAGCTGCCCCGGCTGCCGCAGGCAGCGGCCGACAGCCTGGTCGCGGAGTTCGGCGGACTCCAGAAGCTGCTGTCGGCCACCGCTCAGGACTTGCAGCGGGCCGGCGGCCTGGACCCTGCGCAGGCCAGGAGCGTGCGGGAAGCGCTGTCCAGGATCGCCGAGTCCGCACTGCTGGAGCGGTACTCCTGAGCGCTCGGCATCCGGCGCTCAGTGGCAGGCCAGGCCAGGATCAGGTGCTGATGACGTCGCCGTACTTCGGGGCAGTCGAGGGCTGGTACGCCCGATACGCCCGGAATCTCCCGTGGCGCCAGCCCGGCGCCTCGCCCTGGTCGATCATGGTCAGCGAGTTCATGCTGCAGCAGACCCCGGTGAGCCGGGTACTCCCGGCCCACGCGGCGTGGCTCGACCGCTGGCCCGAGCCCGCAGCGCTCGCCGCCGCCAGCCCGGCTGACGCCGTCCGCCAGTGGGACCGGCTGGGCTACCCTCGCCGTGCGGTGCGGTTGCACGCGTCTGCAGAGATGATCACCAGCCGTCACGGGGGCAGCGTGCCGGCGACGGCAGAGGAGCTGCGGGCGCTGCCGGGAGTCGGACCCTACACGGCGGCCGCCATTGCCAGCTTCGCATTCGGGCGCCGCCACGCTGTCCTGGACACCAATGTCCGCCGGGTGCTAGCGAGGCTGGTGAGCGGCGAGAGCCTGCCACGGCCTGCCCTGACGGCCGCCGAAGTGCGGCTTGCCGAGTCCCTGCTGCCAGAGGACGGAAGGGCGGCAGCGAGCTGGTCAGTCGGGGTGATGGAACTGGGCGCCCTCATTTGCACTGCGGCGCGGCCCCGCTGTGATGAGTGCCCGCTCGCCGGCAACTGCGCGTGGCTCGGGCGGGGTCGCCCCGCTCCGCCCGCGCGCCGGGGACAGCCTGCTTACGAGGGCAGCGACCGCCAGTGTCGCGGCCAGATAATGGCGATCCTGCGGGCGGCCAGCGGGCCCGTACCGCCCCGCGTGGTGGATACGGCCTGGAGTGACTCAGCGCAGCGAGCGCGTGCGCTCGCTGCGCTGATCAACGACGGCCTGATAACCCGGTGCGCCGACGGTTCGCTCGCCCTGCCGGGTGACGAGCCGCCGGCGGCACCAGGCCCCTGACCTAGTCCGAAGCCGTAGCGGTCGCCCCGCTAGCGCCGGCCTTGCTCTCCACCTCAACGGGCGGAGCTTCGGGCACCTCAGCCGGCTTGTTGACGCCGTTGAAGCTGAACTTGGCATCCTCGCCACTGCCCTCGGCGTCCACGACGACGATCTGGCCGGCCTTCAGCTCGCCGAACAGGATCTTCTCTGACAGATGATCCTCGATCTCCCGCTGGATCGTCCGCCGCAGCGGCCGGGCGCCGAGAACCGGGTCGTAGCCCTTCTCCGACAGCAGCCGCTTGGCCGCGGGACGGAGCTCGATGCCCATGTCACGGTCGCGCAGGCGCTCGTCCACCTTGCTGATCATCAGGTCGACGATCTCGAAGATCTCTTCCTGACTCAGCTGGTGGAACACGATGATGTCGTCGACGCGGTTGAGGAACTCGGGGCGGAAGTGCTGCTTAAGCTCCTCGCCAACCTTGTTCTTCATCCGGTCATAGGAGCCCTTCGACTCGCTCGCCGCGCCGAAGCCGACGGTGACGCCCTTGGAGATATCCCGGGTGCCGAGGTTGGTCGTCATGATGATGACGGTGTTCTTGAAGTCGACAACGCGGCCCTGGGCGTCGGTCAGGCGGCCGTCCTCCAGGATCTGCAGCAGCGAGTTGAAGATGTCGCCGTGCGCCTTCTCGATCTCGTCGAACAGCACCACCGAGAACGGCTTGCGGCGGACCTTCTCGGTCAGCTGGCCGCCCTCCTCGTAGCCGACGTAGCCGGGCGGAGAGCCGAATAGTCGCGAGACCGTGTGCTTCTCCATGTACTCGCTCATATCCAGCTGGATCAGCGAGTCCTCGTCGCCGAACAGGAACTCCGCGAGCGTCCTCGACAGCTCCGTCTTGCCGACGCCAGAAGGCCCGGCGAAGATGAACGAGCCGCCGGGGCGCTTGGGGTCCTTCAGCCCGGCCCTGGTCCGCCTGATGGCCTGCGACAGCGCCTTGATGGCGTCGTTCTGGCCGATGACCCGGCGGTGCAGCTCATCCTCCATCCGGAGCAGTCGCTGCGACTCTTCCTCGGTGAGCTTGAAGACCGGGATGCCGGTGGCGGTGGCGAGGACCTCCGCGATGAGCTCCTCGTTCACCTCGGCCGGCGTGTCCATGTCCCCGGCCTTCCACTCCTTCTCCCGTGCGTCCTTCTTATCGATCAGCTGCTTCTCGGTGTCACGCAGCGAGGCGGCCTTCTCGAAGTCCTGGGAGTCGATCGCCGACTCCTTCTCGCGCCTGACATCGGCGATGCGCTCATCGAAGTCACGCAGGTCTGGCGGCGCCGTCATCCGCCTGATGCGCATCCGCGAGCCAGCCTCGTCGATCAGGTCGATGGCCTTGTCCGGCAGGAACCGGTCGCTGATGTACCGGTCTGCTAGCTGCGCGGCGGCGACCAGGGCATCGTCGGTGATGGTGACCCGGTGGTGCGCTTCGTAGCGGTCGCGCAGCCCCTTCAGGATCTCGATGGTGTGCGAGATCGTCGGCTCCGCCACCTGGATAGGCTGGAACCGGCGCTCCAGCGCCGCGTCCTTCTCCAGGTGCTTGCGGTACTCATCCAGCGTGCTAGCGCCGATCGTCTGCAGCTCGCCGCGGGCCAGCATCGGCTTCAGGATCGAGGCAGCGTCGATCGCGCCCTCGGCCGCGCCGGCACCGACGAGCGTGTGGATCTCGTCGATGAACAGGATGATGTCGCCGCGCGTCCGGATCTCCTTCAGGACCTTCTTCAGGCGCTCCTCGAAGTCGCCGCGGTACCGGGAACCCGCCACTAGCGCCCCGAGGTCCAGGGTGTAGAGCTGCTTCTCCTTGAGGGTCTCCGGCACCTCACCCTTGACGATCTTCTGCGCCAGGCCTTCCACGACCGCGGTCTTCCCAACGCCCGGCTCGCCCACCAGGACCGGATTGTTCTTGGTACGGCGCGACAGCACCTGCATAACGCGCTCGATCTCCTTGTCCCGGCCGATAACCGGGTCAAGTTTGCCCTCGCGGGCGGCGGCCGTCAGGTTCCGGCCGAACTGGTCAAGCACCAGCGACGTCGACGGCGCGCTCTCGGAGGGGGCGCCGGCAGCCGCGGGCTCCTTGCCCTGGTAACCGTGAAGCAGCTGGATCACCTGCTGGCGGACGCGATTCAGGTCGGCGCCAAGCCGGACCAGAACCTGGGCAGCGACGCCCTCGCCCTCCCTGATCAGCCCGAGCAGGATGTGCTCAGTGCCGATGTAGTTATGACCAAGCTGCAGCGCCTCGCGCAGGGAGAGCTCAAGGACCTTCTTGGCCCGCGGCGTGAACGGGATGTGCCCCGATGGCGCCTGCTGGCCCTGGCCAATGATCTCCTCAACCTGCTGCCGCACGGCCTCGAGGCTTATCCCAAGCGACTCGAGCGCCTTGGCGGCGACACCCTCGCCCTCATGAATGAGGCCAAGCAGAATGTGCTCGGTACCGATGTAGTTGTGGTTGAGCATCCTGGCCTCTTCCTGTGCCAGGACCACAACCCGCCGCGCCCGGTCGGTGAACCTCTCGAACATCTCGTCGCTCCTCACAGCGCGGTCGGTGGCGGTACTGCCCGTCCCTTCCGCATGTTAGCCCGTGTGCCGGGCGACGCCATGACACGGCAATGCCGCACTAGTCAAAACGTTCCCAGCCAGATAGGCGTTCATCCCATTCAAACCTAGGCTGAAGAGGTGGTGTTCCCGGCTACGCCGGCAGCGAAAAGCCCACATCCGGTGCTACGCCTGCAGCGAACGCAGCCCCAGGCCTCCGACTCGCCTTACGAGGACCCGGCCATTCCCCCGCAACTCGTTATCGACCCGCACATACCCGGCTTGCCTGACTTGGCACCCGCGCCGAAGCTCTGCGGCATCAGACCGCAACCCCTCATGGTCCGCCGTGACGTGCGCCTCTTGCCGGGCCGAACCTGCCCGAGTTACCTGGCCCGTACTCTCGCTTTAGGATATCCTGCCTCGTCCGCCCGGCGATCGCGGCCGGTAACGTCACGCCGCCAGCGGAACGTGTCGCCTTAACGCCCATGTACAGGTAGAAGCTGCCATGTCTGGTGCTAGCTGTCGAACCAGACTACGAGCCGGACGCTGCCAGCGCCGTTGGCGCGGGCCAGCGAGTCCGCGCCCGGCGGCGACCGGGTCGAAGCCCGCAAAGTTCGTGATGCCGAACAGGCAGCCGAACGCGTCGTAGTTCCGCGTCGCGTAGATCAGTTCCAGGTCCATCGCGCACGCCCAGGCCGGAGGCTTCGGCAGGCCGAACTGCGGCCTGCACTCGATCGCGCCGTGGATGTCAGTGCCCATGAAACCCCCAGCCACCTCAGGATCACTGTCAAGCCCCCGAGTCACGGGCACCGCGGCGAGATCCTGCCACGGCAGGCAACAGCCCGGCCGGCCCCAGGCCGACCGGGCAGTCGACGACATGAATCCCGCCGGTGCAGCGGTCCAACACGAGGGCTCTTGGCGTGTCCTACAGGCGCGAGTATTCGCGAGAACGGGGAAGTACCGCTTGGCCGACGATACCGCTGCAATTTGCACTCCGCATAGCTACTCATTGTCTGGGAAGCGGCAATCGGGTCGATTAACCATCCAGTGCCCGTCTCGGCATCCTGAATCGCCAACCAGCCGGGTCAAGCGCGTGAGTCAAACGGCGTCGGCATCGGCCACTAAAGCAGCGCCGGGCCCTTAGTGAGTGGCTTCGTATTCCTGAATGATCGACGCCGGAATGCGGCCTCGCTCACTGACCTTCTCGCCGCGCTCGCGGGCCCACTGCCTAATTTCTGAACTGCGCTCCCGACCAGGTCCGGTGCGCGACTTACGGCGCCGCGACCCGCCGCTGACGCGGCGCGCGTGTGCGATGAATCCGCTGAAGATGTCGTGCAGTTCCTTAGCGTGGGCTGCGCAGACATCGATCTCGTAGGCGCTGCTGTCAACGGAGAACGAAACCGTCTCGCTCCCTTCGGTCTCGCTATCGTGTGGCAGATCACAAACCACCGTCACCACGGTCTTCTGCACCATGTGGCTACCTTTCACTGACGTCTTTTAGGCACCTAAAGATATACCACGACTTCAGCAGTCACAATTCAAGATTGCCGTTTAGCCCTTTGAGGATCGGCACGCCATCGCATTGCGTGAACAATGCCGCCGTGCAGTAACTCAGCGTAATCGCCGGGCGCATCAGAGTTACGCGTCGCCAGCCGAGGTCGTTGCTGCGCTGGTGTCTTCGGCGGCCTTGCTGTCCCGCTCGTCGTCGGCCAGCGGCGCGGGAATATCGCCTTGCTCATCGGCGCGATCAGCGCGCCTGCGGCCCATCTCGTGCCGCAAGAACGCGACGATAGCGAAGATCACTGCGGCGGCCACAAGGAAGGGCGGCGTCAGCACAGCCAGGTCATTCATCAGGCTGCTGCCCCCTTTCCGGCGGTAGTGCCAGCCGCGGCGCCGCCAGCGACACCGTTATCGATTGTGCCGCAATAAAGCTAGTGCCATGGATGCGGCGCAGCGGCGCCCGGCTGCCGCCAGGCTCACATTCGCAAGAGCATCCGAGCGTTGCCGAGGGTGTTGGGCTTCACCCGGTCAAGGTCAAGGAACTCGGCGATGCCCTCGTCATACGACCGGAGCAGCTCGGCATAGACCTCGGGAGTCGTCGCCTGACCGTCGATCTCGGCAAAGCCGTGCCGGCGGAAGAACTCCACCGCGAAAGTCAGCACGAATACCCGCGTGACACCGAGTTCGCGCGCCGTGTCCAGCAGCGCGATGACGATCTGGTTTCCGACGCCTCGGCCTTGATGACCGTCGACGACCGCCAGTGTCCGGATCTCGGCCAGGTCTTCCCACATCACATGGAGTGCGCCACAGCCGACAATTTCGCTGTCAGCAGAACAGGCGACCCAGAACTCCTGGACGTCCTCGAACAGGGCCACCGTCGGCTTATCCAGAAGCCGTCCGGATAGCGCGTTCGCGTCGACCAGGGACCGGATCGCCCGCACATCGGCCGTCCGGGCGCGCCTGACCGTAAAGTCCATCTGGGTGCCGCCTCCGTTGCCGCCAGGCGCTGTGGTGTGTGTTCTGGGGGAATCGGAGAGTTGTCCCTCCGCACGTCAGCATGGCAAAAGAAGTCCCCGCCTGGCAAAACGAGCGCGAACTGAGCGTCACCGCATCAGTACGTGTTGCTGCGAATCGCGGTCCAGCGGGTTATCGGGTGCAGATCACATGCAGATCACGCCGCTGCGGCGGGAACCATGACACGCCGTCTGAGCTGCAATGACGCGTCTATGCCGACGCCTGCGGGCGGCAGGAGGACTATCTGAGAGTGACCACGTGAGTTGTGGTTGCCATTAGCCAAGACGGGAGGCAAGATCGGCCACCAGTCAAAATCTTTCGCGTTTCGCCACGTGCGAACGACGGTCTCGATTAATGTCCATCGCTGATAGCCGTTGCAGACCGCCCGAGGCCGGGTGACGCTGCAGCGGCCCGCCGAGTTCCCGATCGCACTTCCGGTGATCGGGGAGCCGGGGACCCATGCGCATCCCCGGGGTGAATCGGCAGGCTGAGGGTGCACGTCGGCCCGCAGCCAGCCGTAGGGCTCCTCCAGCCCGAACCCGTCAGCTAACCCGGCAGGCGGCTGAGGAGAGGAGACACTGCGTGAAGCGCATGCCCCGTAGCAGGCATGTACCACGGCGTTCTTCATGGGCATCCCCAACCAGGCGCGGGCGGCGGGCGGCGACGCTGGCTGGGATTCTTGCGGCCTGTGCCGCAGCTTTCCCCGCCGCGACTGCGGCAGCCGCGCCGACGGCTGCTGCCGGTCATCCGGGCCTGCAAGCCACCCTGGCCAAGGCGAACGTGTTCTCAGAGCAGATCAACGCGCTGAGCGAGCAGTACGACGGGCTGAAGATCCAGCTCGCCCAGGCCCGGGCAGAGGCGGCGATCGCGAAGGAGAACGCCAAGCGGGACGAGCAGATTTTCGGGCAGGACCAGGCCTCGATCGGCGCCATCGCCGTCGAGAACTACATGACCGGCGGGATCAACCCCGCCCTCCAGCTGCTGCAGGCCTCCTCGCCGCAGAGCCTGCTGAACCGGGCCTCGATCATGGCCCAGATCGAGCACGAGAACGGCGCCAAGGTCAGCATCGTGGCCGCGGCTGAAGCAGCCGCGCAGCGCGCCATTGCTGCGGCTGCGCAGCAGCAGCTGCATGCCAAGACGCTGGCATCAAGATGGCGGCCAAGGTGGCGGTCATCCAGAAGAAGGAAAACTTCTTCAACAGTAAGGCCTACCAGCAGGCTGAGGCCATCTTCCAGCGGACCGGCAAGTACCCCATCAGCGCTTCGCAGATTCCGGGCGACTCCGTCGGCGTGCAGGCGCTCAAGGCCGCGCTGACCAGGATCGGCTATCCGTACGTCTGGGCTGCTGCCGGTCCCTATGCGTTCGACTGCTCCGGCCTGGTCGTCTGGGCCTACGCGCAGGTTGGCATCACCCTGATGCACTTCACCGGGGATCTGTGGAACGAGGGCGAGCACGTCTCGCGCAGCGAGCTTAAGCCCGGCGACTTGGTCTTCTTCTTCGCGGACATCAGCCACGTCGGCATCTACGTCGGCAACGGACTCATGGTCGACGCGCCCACCTTCGGCCAGAATGTCCAGGTGCAGCCGGTCTTCTGGAGCGCGTATGTGGGAGCAGTCCGCATCCTCGCCTAGCCCACGATCCAGCCGTCCTTGCCGGATCCCCCTGACGCTGCCCGGCCAGATCCCCCCTCTGGCCGGGCAGCTTTTCCGGCGCCTGTCAGGCTGGCTTCACGAGCGGGAACAGCACCGTCTCACGGGCCGACGCTCCGGTGAGCATCATGAGCATGCGGTCGATGCCCATCCCCATTCCGCCGCTCGGCGGCATGCCGTACTCAAGAGCGAGCAGGAAGTCCTCATCGAGCTGCATAGCCTCCGGATCACCGCCAGCCGCCAGCAGCGACTGCGCCGTCAGCCGGGCGCGCTCCTCGGCCGGGTCGACGAGCTCTGAATAGGCGGTGGCGATCTCCGTGCCGAACGCCACCAGGTCCCACCGCTCCGCCAGCCTCGGGTCAGACCGGTGCTGGCGGGTCAGCGGCGAGACCTCAACCGGGAAATCCCGGTAGAAGGTTGGCTCGATCGTGCGCGCCTCCACCAGGTGCTCGTACAGCTCGAGCAGCACATGCGCAGGCCCCCAGTTCGGCTGCAGCTCGATCTGATGCCTGTCGGCGATCGCCCTGAGTTCCGTCGCCGGCGTATCGGGAGTGATCTGCTCCCCGGCGGCTTCGGACAATGCACCGTGCACGGTCGCCTCGCGCCAGGTGCCGCTGATATCGACCTCGGTGCCATCCGGCCTGCGTGCGACCTGGCGGCCGAACGCGGTCATCGCTGCTGCCTGCAGCAGCTCCCTGGTCAGTGTCTGCATGGTGGAGTAGTCGGCGTAGGCCTGGTAGGCCTCGAGCATCGTGAACTCGGGGTTGTGAGTGGCGTCGGCACCCTCGTTCCGGAAGATCCGGCCGATCTCGTAGACCCGCTCGATGCCGCCGACCACCAGCCGCTTCAGGTACAGCTCCAGCGCGATGCGCAGGTACAGATCCAGGTTGAAGGCGTTGATGTGAGTCATGAACGGCCGCGCATTGGCGCCGCCGTGGAGCGTCTGCAGTACCGGAGTCTCGGCCTCCAGGTAGCCACGCGCGTGCAGTTCCTCGCGCACCGACCGGATGACGGCAGCCCGTGTCTCCGCCATCTGCCGCGCCGCCGGGTTGATGAGCAGGTCAAGGTAGCGCTGACGCACCCGGGCTTCAGGATCGGTGAGGCCCTTGTGTTTGTCCGGCAGCGGCCGGAGCGCCTTGGCCGTGATCGCGAACGAGTCGGCCAGGACCGACAGCTCGCCGCGCCGGGAGGAGATCACCTCGCCAGTGACCCCGATATGATCACCCAGGTCGATGTCCGCCTTCCAGGCGGCCAGCGCCTCCTCGCCGACCCGGTCCAGCGACAGCATCACCTGTATGTCGCCCGTGCCGTCGCGCAGCGTGGCGAAGCAGAGCTTGCCGCCGTTTCGGTACAGCACGACCCGGCCGGCAACGCCGACCTTCTGCCCGGTGGCCGAGTCAACGGGCAGGTCGCCGAACTTGCCGCGGACTTCGGCGATCGTGTGCGTGCGCGGGTAACCCACCGGATACGGGTCAATGCCAGCCGCCCTCAGCCGGTCAGCCTTGGCTGCCCGCACCTGCATCTGCTCGGGCAGGTCTGACCCGGCCCGCTCCTCATCGGTCACCTGGCTGAGGTTACCGGTGGACGGGTCAGCCGGTGACCGCAGCATCGCTGCCGGCGCGCACGGCGCCAGTACCGCGGTCCGGGCTGGCCCGGTCGGCGCCGCGGTCGGCGGTGTTCCGCTCGTAGGTGAGGCGTAGCCCGATCAGGGTCAGCCACGGCTCGTAGGCGTCGATCACTGCCACCTCGTCGATGACCAGCGGCGCCAGGCCGCCGGTCGCGATGATGGTGACAGAGTCCGGATCGGATGGAGCTAGCTCGGCCGCCATCCGGGTGGCGATGCCCTCGACCTGCCCGGCGAACCCGAAGATGATCCCGGACTGAAGTGCTTCGACGGTGCTCTTGCCGATGACCCTGGCCGGCCTGGCCAGCTCGACTTTCAGTAGCTGTGCCGCCCGCCGGGACAGCGCGTCGACCGAGATCTCGATGCCGGGCGCTAGCGCGCCGCCGACGAACTCGCCTCGTTCGCTGACCGCGTCGAAGTTAGTCGAGGTGCCGAAGTCGACCACGATGGCCGGGCCGCCATACAGGTGCACCGCAGCGACGGCGTTCATGATGCGGTCGCTCCCGACTTCCTTGGGGTTGTCGTACCGCAGCGGTACCCCGGTCTTCACGCCCGGCTCCACGATCACCGCAGGCACGTCTCCGTAATAGCGGCGGCACATCTCCCTCAGCTCGTGCAGCACGGACGGGACCGTGGAGCACAGCGCGATGCCGCTGACATCCGGCTCGCGCAGCAGGGTGCTCTGCCGCAGCAGGCCCTGGAGCAGCACGGCCAGCTCATCGGCGGTGCGCACCGGGTCGGTGGAGATACGCCAGTGCTCGACAACATCGGGACCGTCGAAGAGGCCCAGCACGGTGTTCGTGTTGCCGACGTCAATGGTCAGTAGCATCTCGCTCCCGATCGCTAGCCGGCCGGAACCAGGTCGAGGCCGATATCGAGGGCGGGCGCCGAATGAGTCAGCGCCCCTACTGCAAGGTAGTCCACGCCAGTCTCGGCGACCGCGCGGGCGCTGGCCAGCGTGAGGCCGCCGCTGGCCTCCAGTAGCGCCCGGCCGGCTGCGAGGCGCACCGCGGCAGCCGTGTCGGTCACGGTGAAGTTATCGAGCAAGATCAGGTCGGCTCCGGCTGAAAGAGCTTCGGCCACCTGCTCGAGAGTGTCGCACTCGACCTCTAGCGGCAGGCCAGCGGCCTGGGCGCGCACCGCAGCGAATGCGCCGGCCACCGATCCGGCCGCTGCCACGTGGTTGTCCTTGATCAGCGCAGCATCCGACAGTGACATCCGATGGTTCACTCCGCCGCCGCAGCGCACGGCATACTTCTCCAGCGCCCGCAAGCCGGGCGTCGTCTTGCGGGTATCGCGGATTGCCGCCCGGGTCCCGGCTACGGCGTCTGCCCACTGGCGAGTCAGCGTGGCGACGCCGGACAGGTGACACACCAGGTTCAAGGCGGTGCGCTCGGCGGTCAGGATTGCGCGGACCGGCCCGGTAACGCTCAGCACCGGCTGGCCGGCGGCCACCCGGTCGCCGTCGGCAGCCAGTTCGGCGCAGTCCAGATCTGCGGACGTCAGCGCGAACACCGCCGCTGCCACCGGCAGGCCGGCCACCACGCCAGGTGCTCGGGCGACCAGGTCGGCGCGGCCGCGGGCGGCGGCCGGAACGGTAGCTGCGGTCGTCACGTCGATGCCGCCAGCCAGGTCCTCGGCCAGCGCGGCGGACGCGATGTCGGCCACCAGTGCCGGGTCCAGTCCGGCGTTGCTCAGGTTGCCGGCGATCCGGGCATTCGGCGCGTCAGTCATCGTGCACTGGCTCGAAGACGGTGCGCAGCCCGGACTCGTCGAGCGAGGTGACATCGAGTGAGGTGACCAGGTGCCCCCGCCACGCCGCCCGCGGCTCGCCGAAGTCCTCACGCCAGTGGCTGCCGCGCGTCTCCTCGCGTGCCAGCGCGGCCTGGACCAGGGCAGCTGCCACCAGCTGCAGGTTCGTCGCCTGCCACGCATCAGCGGCAGGCTTGTCGCACCCAGCGCCGCCGAGGCCGGACAAGCCAGCAGCTGCCTCGGCGAGGCCCGTTCCCGACCTGAGCACTCCGGCGTTTGCCGACATCAGCTGCTGCAGCGACGGGACCGTCGACGCATCGATCAAGCCCGCCGGACGGTCATCGATGGCCGGGGGCGCGGCAGGCGGCAAGCTGCCAGCCAGGATGGCGGCAATGCGCTCGGCGAAGACCAGGCCCTCCAGCAGTGAGTTGGAGGCCAGGCGGTTGGCGCCGTGCACGCCCGTGCAGGCGACCTCGCCGCACGCGTAGAGGCCCGGCACGTTAGTCCGGCCGTGCAGGTCGGTGCTCACGCCGCCGCTGGCATAGTGGGCGGCCGGCACGACCGGGATCAGCTCAGTCACTGGGTCGATCCCGTGCTCCAGGCAGCTGGCGAGGATGGTCGGGAACCGGTGCTGCCAGGTCTGTGCGCCCAGCTCCCGCCCGTCCAGGTACACGTGATCGGCCCCGGCCGCGATCATCTCGCGCATGATCGCCTTAGCGACCACGTCGCGGGGCGCCAGGTCGGCCAGCGGATGCTGCCCGGCCATGAACCGGCGGCCCGCCTGATCGACCAGGACGGCGCCCTCGCCACGCACCGCTTCGGAGATCAGCGGCTGGCGGCCGCGCGCCTGCTGGCCGAGCCACAGTACCGTCGGATGGAACTGCACGAATTCCAGGTCGGCCACCTGGGCGCCAGCGCGCAGCGCGAGCGCGACGCCGTCGCCGGTCGAGACTGGCGGGTTGGTGGTCGCCGAGTAGATCTGGCCAAAGCCGCCGGTCGCGAGTACCACCGCGCGGGCATAGACGGCGCCGACTCCGTCGGTCTGACCCTCTCCGAGTACATGCAGCGTGAGACCGGCCGCCCGGCCGTCAGCCGTCTGCAGCAGATCGAGGGCAAGGGCGTGCTCGATGACTTCGAGCTCGGCATCGTCGCCAGCTGCCGCCAGAGCCGCCAGCAGCGCACGGGAGATCTCGGCACCGGTGGCGTCTCCGCCCGCGTGCGCGATGCGGCGGCGCAGGTGGCCGCCTTCCCTGGTGAGGGCTAGCGGTCCGGACGGCTCGCGGTCGAACTCCGCTCCGAGCGCGATCAGCCGGCGCACTGCCCCCGGGCCGTCGGTCACCAGAGCGCGGACCGCCCGCTGATCGCAGAGACCTGCGCCGGCTGTCAGGGTATCCCTGAGGTGGTCCTCAGGTGAGTCGCCAGGGCCGAGCGCGGCGGCGACGCCGCCCTGAGCCCACCGAGTGGAGCCATCATCGAGCACCGACTTGCTCACGAGCAGAATGCGCGCATCCGGCAGCGCGCGGCGGATCGCCAGCACCGTCGTTACACCAGCCACGCCGGAGCCCACGACGATCACGTCGGTGTCCTTGTGCCAGCCGGGCGGCGGCGCGAGCAGACGGCGGGGGATCATGCCGGGCCGCTGCCAAACTGCAGGCCGACATTGTCGATCAGCCGGGTCGTGCCGACCTTCGCGGCTAGCAGCAGCGTCGCAGGGCCGCGGTAATCGGCGGCAACCTCGGCGAATGACGCTGGATCGACGAGCGCAAGGTAGTCAAGCTGCACCCGCGGACTCGTGTCGGCAGCGGCCTCGAGCACCGCGCGCGCCGCCGTCAGGGCAGCCGTCGGCCCTCGGGCTGCCGCGGCCGCAGCGGCCCGGAGGGACCGGGACAACGCCAGCGCCGAGGCTCGCTCCGCCGCTGACAGGTAGACGTTGCGGCTTGAGGTGGCAAGCCCGTCGGGATCGCGGTGCAGCGGCGCGGCCTCGATCCGCACGCCGACATCCAGATCGGTCACCATCTGCCGGATAAGTGCCAGCTGCTGCGCGTCCTTGGCCCCGAATACGGCCGCGTCCGGGCTGGTGAGCTGGAAGAGCTTGAGCACTACGGTCAGCACGCCGTCGAAGAAGCCCGGCCTGGACGCGCCCTCGAGCCGCCGCCCCATCGGTCCCGGATTCACCGTCACCGTCGGCTCGGCGGGGTATATCTGCAGCCGCTCCGGGCAGAAGACGGCGCTGACGCCTTCGTCGGCGCAGACCGCCAGATCCTGCTCCAGCGGCCGCGGGTACCGGCTGAAGTCCTCGCCGGGGCCGAACTGCAGCGGGTTGACGAAGATCGACACCAGGACGCTGCCGCCCGGGCCCGCCAGCTCTCGCGCCAGCCGCAGCAGCGAGCGGTGCCCGTCGTGCAGCGCCCCCATCGTCGGGACGAGGACGACAGGTCCGGGCAGCGCAGCCCTCGCCGCGCTGAGGCCCTTCCGCGTGCGGATGAGCATCGGGACTGGCGGCCCGGTCCTGCCCGGCGCCTCCGCCTGACGCAGCGCGGTCACCGGCGGGCCTCGGCGAGCACGTCAAGCAGCCGCTGTGCGTCCGGCGTGCTGAGCATCCCGCTGGCCATCGCCCTGGTGGCGGTCAGCCTGGCCAGCGCGAGATAGGCCGGCAGCGCCTCGGGTGCGGCTGCGCGAAGCGCGTCGAGGTGACCCGCCACTGTCTCGGCGTCACCTCGGGCCACCGGTCCGGTCAGGGCCGCGTCGCCGAGCCGCAGGGCATTGTCAAGCGCCGCCGACAGCAGCGGGCCGAGCATCCTGGCGGGGTGTTTCACCCCTGCCCTGGCCAGCAGGTCCGTCGCCTGGACGACCTGTGTCACCAGGTGATTGGCCGCGCCGGCGAGCGCGGCGTGATAAAGATCGCGATCGGCCTCGGCAATGAAGACCGGCTCGCCGCCCATCTCCATCACCAGCACTTCCGCCGCCGGCCGCAGCACGTCAGGCGCGGTCACGCCGAAGGAGATTCCCGCCAGCCGATCGGCGTCGTCGGGCCGGCCGGTAAACGTCATGACCGGGTGGAGCGCCAGCGGGAGAGCGCCGAGGTCCGCGGCCGGCTGCAGTACGGCCAAGCCGTGCCGGCCGCTGGCGTGGGCCAGCATGCGGCCAGCTAGCGGGGCTCCGGTCGCGGCCAGGCCCCGCACCAGCCCGCCCAGGGCGTCATCAGGCACGGTCAGCAGTACCAGATCTGCTGCGGCGACTACGTCGCCGGGCTGGAGCAGCACAGTGCCCGGCAGGAAATTCTCGACCCGATCCCTGGACGCCTGCGAGACGGCCGACGCGGCGGTGATCCGGTGCCCAGCCCGGCGGAGCGCCACTGCCAGGGCAGTGCCGACCCTGCCTGCTCCGACCACACCGACGTCAAGCCGGGCCGGATGCTCCGGACCCGCGTCAGCGGGCCTGCCGGGTCCGCCCGTTCCAGGGATCATCGGCTCATGACCACCCTCCGTCGTTCCCTTGACGGAGCATCCTTCCTGATGCGGCGCGCCAGAGCGCAGCCGGGGGCCGTGGCTGCCTGGATTAGGAGTGCCATTGCCAGGTGTCCTGCGGCCGTCCGGATTCGTCGTCGGAGTCGTCAGGCGGCCGCGGTGCGCGGCAGCAGTGCTCCAGGTACAGCGCAGCGGCAATCAGCGCGACGGCCGCTGCCACGGTCGCCCCGGCGACCCTGGCGTCTCGCGCGGGAATCGTCTTGTCCAGCGAGCCGAGCAGGTAGGCCAGGTATCCGCCGGCCAGCCCGCCCAGCGCCGCCGCGCCAGCCGAGCTTGCCTTCGCGAGGGCAACCAGGCGGGCAACGGCGATAGGGGCCAGCGGCTTGGTATCCGCACCCCGGCGCCGTGTCACGCGGTTGCGGACGTGGCGGCCGACTGCCGCCTCGGCGATTGCCAGCGCGCCGAGCGCCGGCACGGCCGTGATCGGCAGGAGCGGCAGGTTAGCGAAAGTCGCGCGGACCGCCAGCCAGGCCGACGATAGCGCAGACCACGAAGATCCCCGCGAGCGTCGCGGGACGCGTCATCTGCACGGCGCGTCCGCCTCGGAGTCCGGCTTCGCGGCGGTGGCAATGCCCCCGGCTGCGTCCGGAAGCCTGAGCCGCAGTTCGGGACGCCGTCTGATGCCGGATGCACCGCTCGCGGCAAGCAGCCGGGCGACCGGCCCCCAGCCGGGCAGCACGGCCTCCGGGTCCACTTCCAGCCAGGGCGCGAGCACGAATGCGCGCTCATGTGCCAGCGGGTGCGGCAGCGTCAGCGTAGGGTCGGCACTCGTCTCCGAACCGCACATGATGATGTCCACGTCCAGCGTCCTGGGCCCCCAGCGCACCGTCCGCACGCGTCCGGCGGCGCCTTCAGCCGCCGCGCACCGTGCCAGGATGTCACGGGCCGGCAGCGCACTGGCAGCCAGCAGCACGGCGTTGAGGTAGTCACCCTGGGCTTCGACGCCTACCGGGTCGGTCTCGTAGACGCTGGAGATCGCTCTGATGGTCACCTCACCGCCTGCCAGAACGTCGAGGCCAAGCTGCAAGTTCGTCATCCGGTCGCCCAGGTTGCTGCCAAGCGCGAGCACGACCGGGCGCTCGCCGGCCGGTCCGGCCGCGCCCGCCCGCCGGCGGACGGTGACGGCGATGTCGGCCACCTCCTGGCTGACGGGTGCCTGCGGCTTGTGCACGGTCACCTCGGCCTCCCGGACCAGCGGGTCGGCCAGGCAGGCCATAACGAGCCGGTCCGCGAGCGTCTCGATCAGCGCGACCGGCTCGCCGCCGATGATTGCCGCCAGCCGGTCTGCGATGCTGCCGTAGTCGGCGGTCAGGCTCAGGTCGTCGGCAGCCGCCGCCGCGGCGGTGTCGACCCAGAGCATGGCATCGACCACGAAATCCTGGCCGGCCAGGCGCTCGTGCTCGAATACACCGTGGCGGCCGCGGACCTTCAGGCCGACGATCGAGATGCGGTCCAGCATCAGTCCCGCCTGCCATCGTCTCCTGCCGCCACCGGGTCGCCACCTGCACGGCATCTACGTTGCCAGGCACGGCATGCACCCGGACGCACCAGGCGCCAGCCGCGACCGCCAGGGCTGTCAGGGCTATGGTCGCGTCGTCGCTGCGGGAGAACGGCCGTGGCTGGCCGTCCGAGCCAGCCAGCAGCTTGCCCAGGAATCCCTTCCTGGAGGCGGCCACCAGCACCGGGAACGGGTCAGCGTAGCCCGGCTGCCGTGCGATGCGATCGAGGTGAGCCAGCAGCTTCCAGTTGTGCTCGGGCAGCTTGGCGAAGCCCAGGCCCGGATCCAGAATCACCTGTTCCGGGCGCACTCCGGCGGCCGTAACGGCCGCCAGCCTGCGGCCGAGCTCGCTGTGCACCTCCGTCACGACGTCGGAGTACACCGCGGGTCCGTACATGTCCGAACTGTGCCCGCGCCAGTGCATCACAACGTACGGCACTCCGGCAGCGGCGACGACCCTAGCCATATCCGGATCCGCCAGGCCGCCGCTCACGTCGTTGACCATCTGGGCGCCCGCCGCCAGGGCCTGCCGGGCCACTTCAGCCCGCATGGTGTCGATGCTGACGTAGACGCCAGCGCTGACCAGCCCCTCGACGACCGGCAGCACGCGACGCAGCTCGTCATCCACTGGTATGCGCAGGGCGCCTGGCCGAGTCGATTCGCCGCCCACGTCAATGATGTCGCCGCCCTGGCTGGCAAGCTCAAGCCCGTGCGCGATCGCCTTGTCCGGGTCCAGCCAGGCTCCGCCGTCGGAGAACGAATCCGGCGTGACGTTGACGACGCCCATCACCAAGCAGCGCTGCTCAGCTGGCAGCCCGGCCAGGCGCCTGCCAGGCTCGTCAGCAGCGTCGTGCCGGTCGGCGTCGCCGGTCATGCCTGCCAATCTACTGGCCCGCATCGTGACACCGGTCGAGCCCAGCGGCGCGAACCGCTAGCGGATGGCCGTGCTCCGCTGGAACATGCCCTGCAGCCGACGCCGGAGCTGTCCTAGGCCGAGCTTCCTGCCGATCCTGCGAATCTCAATCGTTGGCCAGACCAGGAAAGCCTCAGCTTCGAGCGCGGCGAACCCGATGCGCGGCGCGTCCCTGGTGCCGGGAAAAACCACAAAGCGCGGCACCCACTCCGGGCTGAATTTCGCGTTGAACTTATACAGCGACTCGATCTGGAACCATCTGGACAGGAACAGCAGGAACCCACGCCAGGCTTTTGTCACCGGCCCCGCGCCGATCCGCTCGCCACGCTCGAGCGCCGCCCGGAATACCGCGAAATTCAGCGAGATGCGTTTGACACCAAGGTCGTTTGCGGCCTTTATCGCCTCGACGATCAGGAAGTCGTTCAGGCCCGGCGCGGCAGACCGGTCACGCCGCATCAGGTCCAGCGACAAGCTGTCGCTGCCCCAGGGAACGAAATGCAAGATGCCACGCAGGACGCCGTCCTGCATTGCGGTCGCGAGAACGCAGCGACCGTCGTCGCGACCGCCGACCCGGCCGAGCGCCATCGAGAACCCGCGCTCGGTCGGGCTGCCGCGCCAGCTGTCGGCCTGCCGCACCAGCCGGCGGATCTCGGCCTCCGGGATGTCTTCGACGCGGCGGACCTCCGCTACGTATCCCTGGCGGCAGACCCGGCTGACCATCTGGCGCACGTTGCGCATGGCCCGGCCCTGCAGCGTGAAGTCCGCCACGCTGACCACGGCCTCATCACCGAGTTCCAGCGCGGTCATGTTGCCCTCACGGCACCAGACCTCCGCGCCGAGCTCGCCGCACCCGATGACGGCCGGCACCCAGGCGTGCCTGGCCGCCTCGTCCAGAAATGTATGCATAGCTCCGGGCCAGGCTTCGGGATCGCCGATCGGATCGCCGCTGGCGAGCATCACCCCTGACAGGACCCGGTAGCCGATGCATGACTTCCCGGTCGGCGACCAGATGATGCTCTTGTCGTTGCGCAGCGCGAAGTAGCCGAGTGAGTCCTGATCGCCGTGCCGGTCCAGGAGCTGGCGGATCCGCAGCGCATCCGCGGGACGCAAGCGGCTCGTGGGCTCGGCCGGCTGCAGGAACATGAACAATGCCGCCAGCAAGGTGAACAAGCCGAGCCCACCTGTAACGAAGCCGAAGTGGTCTGCCCGGGTTTCGCTGGTGAACTGCACGGGTCCCGAAAATCCCGTCAGATTCATCAGGACGGAGTAGATGCGCTGCGAAAACGTATAGTTGCCTGCCAGGCGGCCCATCAGTGAGATGTAGCTCATCCCGATGATGAGGTCTGCCACCACCAGGCCGCAGAGCGCCCAGAGCGCGCGCCATCTGGAGCGCAGGCCACCGACCGCGTAGAACTGGCGCCGGTAGCAGAACAGCACAATCAGCAGCGCGGCCGTGAACGCCGCCTGCACCGGATGCGTCTGCGGCAGCGGTAGCTGGGGCCGGACGGCATGAATTACGATTCCGAGGCCGGCATGAATGACGAGCCCCACCGCCAGCAGTGCCATCACGGCCGCCCACGCGCGGCGCTTCCGGCGGCGCAGCCCGTGCGAGAGCATCAGCAGCAGCAGCCCGATGATGATGTCAGTGGTCCGGGTCAGCGGGGCCAGGGTGCCCGGCGCCAGGTCAGACAGGCCGCGCAGCCGCCGGTGATACAGACCAGGGAGCACGCCCTCGATGATGTAGCCCAGGCCGATGACAAACGCCATCAGGCCAGCGGCCAGCGGCACCCAGCGCAACTGCTGGCGCAGGTCGGTGCCGCGGACAACTGACGGTTCGCGTTGCCGCTCATCGCCGGTTGTGGGCTCTGCCGGCCCTGGCCCGCTGGGCTCTGTCATCTCGGACATGTCGGTCAGGCCCCGGCTCACGGGGCATCAGCGTAGTCTTCGCCTTCTCAAGCCGGGGGCAAACCCGGTCATTGCAACGTGGAGCCGCCTAGCGGCGGTCCGTTAGCAGGCTCATGGCCTCTGCCCTTGTGCTCTCCGAGACAAGGAAGCTACCCCGGACCGCAGATGTGACTGTCTTGGCGCCGGGCTTGCGCACGCCGCGCATGGACATGCACAGGTGCTCGGCCTCAATTATCACGATAACTCCGCGCGGCTCGAGCGTGTTCATCATCGCGTCGGCAATCTGACTGGTCATCCGCTCTTGCACCTGCGGTCGCCTGGCGTACAGATCCACGAGCCTGGCTAGTTTTGACAGGCCGGTGATCTGACCCTTCTCGTTCGGTATGTAACCAACGTGAGCGCGACCGAAGAATGGCACAAGGTGATGCTCGCAGGTGGAATAGAGCTCGATATCTCGTACGAGGACCATCTCCTCGTGGTCGGCGTCGAAAACCGTTGTCAGCACGTCCTCCGGCCGCATGCGCAGGCCGGCGAACTGCTCGTTCAGCGCCCGCGCCACCCGGCCGGGAGTATCGCGGAGCCCATCACGAGCCGGGTCCTCGCCAACTGCGAGAAGGATCTCCCTGACCGCGCGCTCGATCCGCGGGAGATCGAACTCGCCGTCAGTCAACGGCCGTCGGCGTCGCCCGCGCCGTCCTCGCCCGACCGGCCCTGCCCAGGCTGTCCGCCGCCCAGCGGATTGCCACCCAGGGGGTTACCTCCGCCCAGGGGGTTACCTCCGCCCAGCGGGTTACCTCCGCCCAGCGCCGAGCCGAAGCTGCCAGCCGACGGCGGCGGAGGCGGAGGCGGCGCAGCGGGCAGCCCAGCTGCCGAGGCCTGGCCATTGCCCAGCGACTGAGCGAGATTCCCGTCTGTTGCCGCGGTCAGTGCCAGCTCCTTGGGCGTCAGCACCGGTGGCTTCTCCGACGGCACCCGCTTGCCGTAGCCGGTGTAGGAGCCGCGGGTCGGCCGCTTGTGCACCGGGGAGAAGATCTCCAGCACCTGATCGCGGGACAGGGTCTCGTGCTCCAGCAGCTGCAGCACCAGGTTGTCGAGGACGTCGCGGTACTGAACCAGGATGTCCCAGGCCTCGTCGTGCGAGGACTCGATCAGCCTGCGGACTTCGTCGTCGATCGCGGATGCGATCTCCTCCGAGTAGTCGCGCGCGTGCGACATCTCCCGGCCGAGGAACGGCTCGCCGTCGCCGGTGCCGAACTTGCGGGCACCGAGGCGCTCGCTCATGCCGTACTCGACGATCATGGCGCGCGCGATCGACGACGCCTTCTCGATGTCGTTGGCCGCCCCAGTCGTCGGCTCGTGGAAGACCAGCTCCTCGGCGGTGCGGCCACCTAGCAGCATCGCTAGCTGGTCCATCATCTCGGCGCGGCTGACCAGGAACTTGTCCTCGGCGGGCGCCGCCGCGGTATACCCGAGCGCACGGCCACGAGGGATGATCGTGATCTTGTGCACGGGGTCGGCGTTCGGCAGCGCGTGCCCCACCAGGGCATGGCCGCCCTCGTGGTAAGCGATGATCTTGCGCTCCTTCTCGGACAGCAGCACGCTCTTGCGCTTCGGGCCTGCCGTGACCCGGTCGATCGCCTCTTCCAGCGCTGCCATCTGGATCTGCGTCTGGTTGGCCCGCGCCGTCAGCAGCGCGCCCTCGTTGATCACGTTTGCCAGGTCGGCACCGGTGAAGCCGGGCGTGCGGCGCGCGATGATGTCGAGGTCGACGTCCGGCGCGAATGGCTTGCCGCGGGCGTGCACCCGCAGGATGCCCTTACGGCCGGCCAGGTCCGGCTGGGCGACCACGATCTGACGGTCAAACCGGCCAGGGCGCAGCAGCGCCGGGTCCAGGATGTCGGGGCGGTTGGTCGCCGCGATCACGATCACGCCGCCCTTGGTGTCGAAGCCGTCGAGCTCGACCAGCAGCTGGTTCAGCGTCTGCTCGCGCTCGTCGTGCCCGCCTCCGAAGCCCGCGCCGCGGTGCCGGCCGACCGCGTCGATCTCGTCCACGAATACGATCGCCGGCGCGTTAGCCTTGGCCTGCTCGAACAGGTCGCGCACCCGGGAGGCGCCGACGCCGACGAACATCTCGACGAAGTCAGAGCCGGAGATGGAGTAGAACGGCACGCCGGCCTCGCCCGCCACCGCCCTGGCCAGCAGGGTCTTGCCGGTTCCTGGCGGCCCGTACAGCAGCACGCCCTTAGGGATCTTGGCGCCAATCGCCTGGAACTTGCCGGGGCTCTGCAGGAATTCCTTGATCTCCTGCAGCTCCTCGATCGCCTCGTCAGCACCAGCCACATCGGCGAAGGTGGTCTTCGGCGTGTCCTTGGTGATGAGCTTGGCCTTGGACTTGCCGAAGTTCATGACGCGAGAGCCGCCGCCCTGCATCTGATTCAGGAACACCATGAACAGCAGGAAGATGATCAGGAACGGCAGGTAGCTGAAGATCACAGTCCAGAACGAGCTGCTCTTGGGCACCTTGACCGTATAAACGCCTTGCGGCAGGGTCTTGGCATCTACCTGCTTCTGAAGGTCGACCGCGAGCGAGTTCCCCTGCGAGCCGACCCAGGAGGACTCCCAGTTCGCTCCGCTCTTCGTCGTCAGCTGGATAGTCTGGTCGACGTCAGTCAGGGTAACCGACTTGACGTTGCCCTGCTGGATCGCTGCGACGGCCTGCGAGGTGTGGCACGAGCTTGTACTCGGGGCCGGTGTTGACCAGCTTGTACAGGATCACAAGGATGATGGCGACAAAGATGATGGCGAGCACCCAGCCGCGGAAAATTCGCTTCAGATCCATCGATGAACGGCCCACAGGTCCGGCCGGTCCCTCCTGACGAGCCTCGTGCCCGCCGAACCGGCGGGGCTACCTTGCTATCCAGCGCGAATGCGCGGCTAATTCTTCCCGTCCGTAGGCACGGGAATACTCGACGGTACACCGCATCTACCGTGGCCGGTACGCGGCTGGCCGCACAGGGGCAATGGCGGCCGTCCTACGCCTCTTACCCCGGTTAACGAAATTCATCGCCGACTCGGTTCCCGCGGAAGATCGGTGCCCGCTCAGTCCCCTGGCCGCCGGTAGACGTGCTCGGCCAGGGTGCCGATGAACGGCAGATTGCGGTACTTCTCGGCGTAGTCAAGGCCGTATCCGACAACGAACGAGTCATCGATCTCAAAGCCGGTATAGGCCACGTCCACGTCCATGCGCAGGGCGGTCGGCTTGCGCAGCAGCACGCAGACCTGCACCGATGCGGGGCCGCGGGAGCGAAGGTTGCCGATCAGCCAGGACAGGGTGAGGCCGGAGTCGACGATGTCCTCGACGACCAGTACGTGGCGGCCGCTGATATCGGTATCCAGGTCCTTGAGAATCCGCACCACGCCGGACGACTTGGTGCCCGAGCCGTAAGAGGAGATGGCCATCCAGTCCATCTCTACAGGCATGTGCATGGCCCGGGCCAGGTCTGCCATCACCATGACGGCGCCCTTGAGCACGCCGACGAGCAGGATTTCGCGTTCGGCGTAATCCGCCTCGATCTGCGCAGCGAGCTCACAGACGCGCTGCTGCAGCTGCTCTGGCGTGATCAGTATCTCTTTGAGGTCTGCTCCCATGTCATTCGCGTCCACCCAGGTCCTCCGATCCCGCCGCGGTGTTAGCTCGAAGGGCGACCCCCGGAACCCCCGGCTTGGTGAAGAGCAGCCTGCCATACCTGCGCAGGCACCGGATGCCGCCCGGCAGGTCAGCCCAGCGCTGGCCATGCCAGCCAGTGACCAGCTCATCCAGGCGGGCGACATGACGCTGCGACATGGCCCCGGCCGGACAGCCGGCGGCGACAGCGGCAGTGCGCAGCAGCCGATGCCGGATCGCTTCCGGCAGTTTGGCAAGCGCCGCCGCTGGCCACCCGTCCGCCTGAGCGGCCGCGGTGCCACCGAGCTGCGCCGCCTCCGCCACCGCCAGCGCGTCCAGTACGTCGGCGTCCGCCCGGAGCAGGTCTGCGGTCCTGGCCAGTGCGAGCGCCACGCCCGGCCCTAGTGCCTCCTCCAGGGCAGGCATCAGGCGCCTGACTCGGGTCCTGGCGTAGGCCGGATCGGAGTTGTGCGGGTCAGCCCAGGGCTGGAGGCCCTCGGCAGCGCAGGCCGCCACGGTCTGGGTGCGGCGGATGCCGAGCAAGGGACGCAGGTAGCGGCCTGATACCGGAGCCATCGCGGCTAGTGAGCGCGCGCCAGAGCCGCGGCTCAGCCGCAGCAGCACTGTCTCGGCCTGGTCATCAAGGGTGTGGCCGAGAAGGATTCGGGCTCCGGTCCGCCCGGCAGCCTCGTCCAGCGCCGCATAGCGGGCCGATCGGGCCGCCGCCTCGGGCCCTGGGTAGCCGTCGGCGCCGCCGGGCCGGGCCACTTCGACCGCTACCGACAGCACCGGGCTGAGTCCGAGGCGGTGCAGGACAGCAGTCACCTGCGCCGCCTGCTCCGCCGAGCCCGGCTGCAGACCATGGTCGATGGTGATCCCGCCTGCCAGCAGCCCGGCCCTGGGTGCCTCGAACGCGACTGCCGCGGCAAGGGCCAGCGAATCAGGGCCGCCCGAGCAGGCGGCGAGTACCACATCTCCGGGTGACAGCGCTGCCAGGCTGGCCCGGACGGCGTGCCGTATCTCCGCAACGGCCGGGTGCGGGCCCACTGGCCGCTCAGTCCGCGGCGCTCACCGGGGGCAGGCTGCCCCGGTCCACCCGGGCCAGCCACAATTCCGGATCCGCCAGCTCGTCCTTCGTGGGCAGAGTCTCCGGGGATGTCCAGACCTTGTTGAAGTCCGACATCCCAGCCTTGTCGACGACAGTTCGGACGAACTGAGATCCCTGCTCATACTGCTTCATCTTCAGGTCGATCCCGAGGACGCGCCGGATGGCCTGCTCGATCCGTCCCGCTGAGCCTCGCCGTGCGCTGAACTTCGCCCGGATCTCGGCGACCGACGGGACAACGGCGGGCCCGACGGCGTCCATCACGTAATCGCCGTGGCCTTCGACGAGCGTCATCACGCTCGTCATCCGGTCCAGGATCTGGCGCTGCCGCGGGCTCTGGATGGCCTCGATCAGGCTCTCGCCCTCGCCGCCGCGCACCGCCCCTGCGACGGCATCGGCCGCGGCCCGCAGCCGGTCAAGGATGGAGGCCGGGTCGAGGTCGGATGCGAGCAGGAAGTCGGACATCTGCTCCTGCACGTAGGGACGCAGCCACGGGACAGAGGTGAACTGAGTCCGGTGCGTCTCCTCGTGCAGGCACACCCACCGCCGGAAGTCGTGCGGGTCCACGTCAAGCTCTCGCTCGACCATGACGATGTTCGGCGCCACCAGGGTCAGCCGGCCCGCGGGCGCATCGTCGTCGCCTGCGTCGGGGTCTGGCGGCAGGAACAGCTCATACTGCCCGAGGACGCGGCTCGCCAGGTAGGCAAGGATCAGGCCGGCCTGCATCCCGGTGACCCGCGAGCCGACCGCTGTGATCATCGATCCCGCCTGCGGCGCGTTCCCGCTCTCCGCCATCCGCTGCACCAACGGGTCCAGAACCACCCGGAATCCGTCCACGTTCGCACGGATCCAGCCCGGCCGGTCGACGACTGCCACCACGCCGTCGTCCGGTGCGCCGGGCATGCCGGTCAGCTCGCGAACCGGGTCGGATACTGCGGCCGCGAGCTGCCTCAGCTCGGCCACGACCTTCCTGGCTTCGGCAATGCTCACCTGCGGGCCTGGCCTGACCCAGCGGACCCCGGTTGAAGTAGCGACCTGCCAGTCGATCATCTGAGTGCTGCTCACCCCTCCACCGTACGTGGAGCTGGGCCATTCCGCCCCGTCGGGCCGTGACAACCGGCTGGCTACCGGCAGCCACACCCGGCGAGTCGGCTCGCGAGGTCGACCATGGCCGTTGCCGCGTTGCCCAGGCCCGACATCGGGATCCTGTCGGCCATGACGGCAAATGCGAGCAGCTGGCCGTCCTTGGCATAGACCGTCCCGGCGAGGGCCGCGACGGTGCTCAGGTTTCCGGTCTTGGCCCGGACCAGCCCGAAGCCGTCCGGCCGGCCCAGCCCGAACACGCTGCCGCCGCGCATCAGCGTGCCGGAAAAGCCCTCGACCGGCAGGCCGGTGAGGACTGAGCGCAGCCGCCCGCGGCCGGCTGCCAGGCTGATCAGCTGAATGAGCACTGCCGGGGACAGCCGGTCCTGCGGCGACAGCCCGCTGCCGTCGACCAGGCTGATCTCGCCTCGCACGCCCAGGCTCCGCAACGTCGCAGTAACCGCGCTTGCTGCCCCGCTGAAGGAGGCGGGCCGTCCGGTTGCTATCGCAACGTGACGGGCCAGGTTCTCGGCGATGACGTTGTTGCTCTCCTCCAACATCCACTGAACGATTTCCGACAGGCGCGGCGACTGGACGCTGGCCAGGATGCTGTCGCGCTGGGGAGCCGAGGCCCCCGCCGGGGTGCCGGTGACGCGGATCCCGTCGGCCGCCAGGAAACGGGCAAACGACGCCGCGGCTAGCGCGGCCGGGCTCGCCGACCTCGGTCCGCCTGAAGCCTCGTTGTCGGCCGGCGCTCCGCTGCGCGTCACCCGGCCCTGATCGGCCTCGAGCGACGTGATGACCGAGACGTTGCCGGTCGTTACGTAGCTCATCGGCCAGCCCGGCCCGAGCGCCGGCCCGGTGTAGAGCGACGTGTCGTAGCTGAGCCTGACGCTGTGGCGGCCGCGAGCCCGCAGTGCTGCCGCCGTCTGCCTGGCCAGCTCCAGCAGAGTGGCGGGCTGCGGGTAATCCGAGGCCGGCGGGCGGCCGGCGGCCAGGGTCGGGTCACCGCCCCCGGCCAGCACGATGGCTGACGCACCTGGGGCGGCGGCAACAGTGGTGCGGAACCTGGCTGACGGCCCGAGCACCTGGAGAGCGGCGATGGCAGTCGCCAGCTTGTTGGTGGAGGCTGGCGCGAAACCGGCGGACGTGTTCCGGGCGTACAGCACCTGACCGGTCGCCAGGTCAGTGACGAGCACGCCGAGGTGCGCCCCGAACACCGGCGAGCCCCCGATCGGGGCGACAGCGGCAGCCACTCCGGCAGCCGTCGCGGCCCGGCCGCTCGCCGAGCCGGTCGCCGCCGTCAGGGCTTCGCTGGATGCGGACAGCCGGCCGGCAGCGATCCCCGGCATCTGCCATAGCGCCAGGCGCACCGGCAAGAGCCGGCTGACGGTAACGCCGGCGGCAATGGTGAAGGCGCACAGCACCGCGATGGATGCCGATGCCAGGCCGCTATGCCGACGCAACGGTAGGTTCCCTTTCGCCACGTGCGCTGCCTACGGAGCGTTCCGGCCCTGGATCCGCTACCCCGAGAGCGACAAGCTGAGGACTACCGGGTAGACATCAGCCATGCGTTCGGAGTTCGTCACCAAAGGGCCGGGGGTGCAAACGTGGAGTTCGAAGTAATCATCGAGATCCCCAAAGGACAGCGCAACAAGTACGAGATGGATCATAAGACGGGTCGTATCAGGCTAGACCGGATGCTTTTCACATCCACCCGCTATCCGGCAGATTACGGATTCATCGAGGACACTCTTGCTGATGACGGCGACCCGCTTGACGCCCTCGTCCTGCTGGAAGAGCCAACGTTTCCTGGCTGCCAGGTACTCTGCCGCGCCATCGGGATGTTCCGGATGCGCGACGAGAAGGGCGCTGACGACAAGGTGCTGTGCGTTGTCGCGACCGACCCGCGGATGGCCCACTTGCGCGATATCACGGACGTCCCGGAGTTTGATCTGCTTGAGATCCAGCACTTCTTCGAGGTGTACAAGGCGCTGGAGCCCGGCAAGGAGGTGGAAGCCGCAACCTGGGTGGGCGTGGAGGCGGCCGAAGCACAGATCGTTGCCTGCCGGGAGCGGCTGACCAGCGGTGCGGTCGATCACTCCGGGTGACCAGGTGCTCGAATGGGCAACACGCTCATGGAGGTGTCATGAATCAGACTGATGACGTGCTCAAGGAGACACCGCTATTCGAGGCCCTTAGTGACGAAGATGCCAGCGCGCTCCGAGGGGGCATCAGCAACGTGCACCTGGACCGCGGCGAGCGGCTCTTCGCCGAGGGGGACGGCGGGGACAAGCTCTACATCATCCTTGAGGGCAAGATCAAGCTGACGAAGGCGGCGCCGGACGGGCGGGAGAACCTGCTCAGCGTGCACGGGCCGGGTGAGATGTTCGGCGAGCTCTCGCTGTTCGACCCGATTCCCCGCACCTCGAGCGCGACCGCGGTCACGAGCGCACGGCTGGCCGGGCTGGCCCATGACGACCTGCGTACCTGGCTGAGCACCCGGCCCGAAGTGGCCATGCATCTGCTGCAGGCGCTGGCCCAGCGGCTCCGCCGGATCAACGACGTCAAGGCTGACCTGGTCTTCACCGACGTGCCCGGCCGGGTCGCCAAGGCCCTGCTTGACCTGGCCGACCGATTCGGCGTGATGACACCCGAAGGCGTCCAGGTCAACCACGACCTCACCCAGGAAGAGCTGGCGCAGCTCGTCGGAGCGTCACGGGAGACCGTGAACAAAGCGCTCGCGGATTTCACCGCCCGCGGCTGGATCCAGCTAGCCGCAAAGTCCGTCCTGGTGACCGACACCGACCGGCTACGCAAGCGGGCCAGGTAACACCGCCGCGCCTGGCACCTCGCCCTGCTCGCGCAGGTACCTTAGCTGCGCGCGCACCGATGACTCCGCGAACGGCCACAGTGCCCGGTCCACCGCCGCGTACACTCGGGCGACAATCTCAGCCGGGCTGCGGTCACCCGCCGCCAGCGCGGCCCGTACTTCATCCAGCCGCTCCGCCCGGTGAGTCAGGTAGAAGTCCAGTACGCCCGGCGCGTCGGTCAGCAGCGGTCCGTGGCCGGGCAGCAAAGCTGACAGCCCGGTCTCCTCGGCCAGCGCGCGAAGCCGCCGCAACGAGTCGAGGTAGTCGCCGAGGCTGCCGTCGTCGGAGATCACGGCAGTGCCGCGGCCCAGGACGGTGTCCCCGGTCAGGACGACGTCGTCAGCGGGAATCTGCAAGCTCACCGAATCCGAAGTGTGCCCGGGAGTAGCAATGACCCGCAGCTCGCAGCCACCGGAGGTCAGGACATCGCCCGCGATCAGGCCCTCGCTGCCAAGCCGGTGCTCGGGATCCACCGCGCGCACGGGCGCGCCGGTCAGCTCCGCCAGCCGCGGCGCCCCGGCAGAGTGGTCGGGGTGTCGGTGGGTCAGGACGATGTCAGCTACCCGCTGGCCGCGATCTGCCGCGACCGCGCAGATGCGCTGCAGGTGACCTTCGTCGTCCGGGCCGGGATCGATCACGACGACGGTAGCGGAGCCTGGCTCGGCCACCAGCCAGGTATTCGTCCCGTCCAGCGTCATCAGCGAGGGGTTGGGGGCGAGCACGCAGAGGGTCCGGCTGGTGCCAGATCCGTCGATTCCCTCCCCGGCCCGGATCGGAGTGTCGGCGGTCATGCCGGGCCGCCTGGCAAGGACGCATGGCCGGTCAGGCCCGGCACCGTCAGCCAGACGGCACCCTCCCGCAGCTGGACTTCCGGGATGATCGGCGCGACCTGCCGCGGGCCGGCCAGCGCAGTCTCCACCGTTCCGCAATGAGCCAGCTCCGACAGCGTCACCGCGGTCGGCGGGAACAGCCTGATCTCGCCGCGTTCCCCCGCCTGAAGTGCCTCGGCTGGCCGCACCCAGGCGACCTCTGATGCCTCGCCGCCGACATCCCTGGTCCGCTGTCCGGCTGGCAGCGCCGCGGCAAAGAACCTGGTGTCAAACCGGCGCGGCTCGACCACCGGGGTGATCCACCGCGACCACGGGCGGAGCAGATCGGCCCGCAGCACGAGCCGGCGGCGGCCGAGCAACTCGGCCAGCGACACCGAGCGGTCAAGCAGAGCGTGGCGGTCCGCCTCCCACTGATCGCTGGTGGTGTCAGCCACCACGGAATCAGCCGACTCGCCGGCCAGCAGCACGCCGGACTCCTCGAAGGTCTCCCGCACCGCGGCGCAGACCAGCGCTCTGGCCAGTGACGAAGGTGCGTCGAAGATCCGGCCCCACTCCGCTGCGTCTGGCCCGGCCCAGGCCACCTGCTCGTCGGCATCCCTGGCATCGACCGACCCGCCGGGAAACACGTAGGCCCCCGGCGCGAATGCCATGGTGGGCTTGCGCCGGAGCATGTAGACCTCAAGGCCGGCCGGGCGCGACCGGAGCAGCATCACCGTCGCCGCATCCCGCGGCACGGCCGGAGCCTGATGCCCCGCCAGGATGTCGCGTGCAGCGCCGGCCAGCTCGCCCGGCAGCCGGAATGAGGCGGCGTTAGCCGCATCTTCTGCCACGTATCTCCTGCCTGGCGCCTAGTCCCGGACTTCGACGATCAGCTCGACCTCGACCGGGGCGTCGAGCGGCAGCACCGCGGTGCCGACCGCACTGCGCGCGTGGCGGCCTGCCTCGCCGAACACCTCCAGCAGTAGCTCGCTGGCGCCGTTCACGACCTGCGGCTGCCCGGTGAAGTCAGGCGCGCTGGCGACGAAACCGGTCAGCTTGACGACGCGGACGATCGACGACAGGCCGCCGGCTGACCGACGCGGCCGCGGCGAGCGCGTTGAGCGCACACGTCCGGGCGAGCGCGGCCGCCTCAGCGGCGCCGACTTCCGCCCCGACTTTCCCCGTGGACAGCAAGTGGCCCTCGACGACAGGCAGCTGACCGGCGGTATAGACCATCGCGCCAACGCGGACGGCCGGCACATAGGCCGCCAGCGGCGTCACGACTGGCGGCAGCGTCAGGCCAAGCGCTGCCAGCCGCTCCGCCGGGCCAGACTGCGCGGACGCGTCCGCTGCAGTCATTCCTTGACCCGCTTGAGATAGGCAACGAGCTGCTCCGGGTTCGGACCCGGCACGACCGTGACGAGCTCCCAGCCGTCGTCGCCCCAGCCATCCAGGATCTGCTTGGTTGCGTGCACCAGCAGTGGCACAGTTGCGTACTCCCACTTGGACATAGCCGAACCCTACAGCCGCGCAGTCCGGCCCTGTCGATGTCAGCCCCGGCGGCTACTCCTTCGGGTCGTCAACAGGGAGCTTGGCGCCATCGGCCGCGGCGGCAGGGCCACCCGGCTTGTCGTGCGTGCCGATCTCGCCCTTCTCCGCAGGGGACAGCTCCGGAATCTCCGGCACATCCGGTATATCCAGCGGTACATCTGCGGCACTGCCCAGCGCCAGGTCCGGACTGCGGTCGATCGCCGCCGGCCGCTCCTCCCCTGCGATCTGCGCGTCACTGAAGTCGCCCAGTGAGGCCGAATCGGCTTCGTCCTGGGGCTTCCCGCCGGTGCTCGGGGTGAACTTGTCGAAGAATCTGAGCAACTCCACCGGAATCGGCATGACCAGCGTGCTGTTGCGCTCGCCGGCCACCTCTACCACGGTCTGCAGCAGGCGCAGCTGAAGCGCGGCCGGGTCACGGGCCATGACGTTGGCGGCAGCAGCGAGCCGCTTGGACGCCTGGAACTCGCCGTCGGCCGTGATGATCCGTGCGCGCCGTTCCCGCTCGGCCTCCGCCTGGCGTGACATCGAGCGCTTCATGCCCTCCGGAAGCGACACGTCCTTGATCTCGACGCTCTCCACCTTCACGCCCCAGGGGATCTCGGTCCCCTCGTCGATGATCGTGGCCAGCCGCCGGTTGACGGTATCCCGCTCAGCAAGCAGCTCGTCCATCTCGGACTGGCCGATGATCGACCGCAGCGAGGTCTGCGCCCGCTGCGAGATCGCGTTCTGGTAGTTGAAGACGTTGATCGATGCCTTGATCGGGTCGACCACCCTGAAGTAGACCACCGCGTCCACCCGGACGCTCACGTTGTCCCTGGTGATGCCCTCCTGGGCAGGCACGCCCATGGCGATGATCTGCTTGTTGACCTTCACGAGCTTGTCGCCGATTGGCCGGATGATCGTCAGGCCCGGGCCCCGCACGCCGGGCAGCACCCTGCCGAAGCGGAAGATGATCCCGTCCTCGTATTGCTGCACCGTCTTGACAGCCCGGCTAGCGGTGATGACTCCGATGACAACGATAAGCGCGATAACGGCGTACACGGCGTCCATGAGCCGAACACCTTCTTCCCCTGCGTCCGCAGTTCCGGCGGACTGTTGCTACCCAGCCTAGTGACATTCCCGCCGTGGCCAAGCGGCCGGAGATAACGGACATGTCACGCGAGCCCCAGGTGCATCGCCTCGCCGGGGCACCCGCGCTCGGTGCTCGGCCGGTCCAGATAACCTCCAATCGTGGCTTCTCGTGACAGCGACTGGGACGGCGTGCACCTGCATGTCGTCACCGGCAAGGGCGGCACGGGCAAGACCACCGTGGCCGGCGCGCTCGCGCTGGCCCTTGCCGCCGACGGACGGCGAGTCCTGCTGATGGAGGTCGAAGGCCGCCAGGGCATCGCCCAGCTGTTTGACGTACCGCCGCTGCCGTATGCGGAACGGCGGATCGCGGTCGGCCCCGGCACCGAGGCGCACCAGGGTGGCGACGTATTCGCCCTGGTGGCCGACCCGGAGTCGGCCCTGCTCGAGTACCTCGAGATGTTCTACAGCCTCCGGCACGCGGGCACCGCGCTGGCCAAGTTCGGCATCATGGACTTTGCCACGACAATCGCGCCCGGCCTGCGGGACGTGCTGCTCACCGGCAAGGCGGCCGAGGCCGTGCGGCGCAAGGACGGCCGGCGCAGGCACTACGACGCCGTTGTCATGGACGCACCGCCTACCGGCCGGATCGGCCGGTTCCTCAACGTCACCAGCGAAGTCTCCGACCTGGCGCGGGTCGGGCCCATCCGCGGCCACGCCGACACCGTGCAGAAGGTGATCCGCTCACCCGAGACCGTCGTGCACTTCGTCACGGTGCTCGAGGAGATGCCCGTGCAGGAGACGCTCGACGGCATCGCCGAACTGCGCGAGCTCGGCGGGATCAGGGCCGGCGGCATCATCGTGAACATGACCAGGCCGCTCGCCCTACCGCCGGCACAGCTGCGGGCAGCCGCGGACGGCGACCTCGATCAGGCGCAGCTCGCCTTCGGCCTGAAGTCCGCTGGGCTGGAAGACGGTCCCGGCCTGGTGGCCGCGCTGACGGCAGAGCTGTCGGAGCAGGCCAGGACCGCGCTGGCCCAGGACGCCCAGGAGCAAAGGCTGAGCGCGACCGGGCAGCCGTGCTATCAGCTGCCATGGATCAGCGATGGCATCGACCTGGCCGCGCTCTACCGGCTGGCGTGGGCGCTGCGCGAGCAGAAGGCAGCCTGATGACCGGGCGCTCGCATCCCCCCGAGCTTGACACCGACCGGCTCATCGACGACCGCAGGACAAGGATCATCGTCTGCTGCGGCTCCGGGGGCGTCGGGAAGACGACCATCGCCGCAGCGATCGGGCTGCGTGCGGCCGAGCGCGGTCGTCACGTCGTGGTACTGACCGTTGACCCGGCCCGCCGGCTAGCGCAGTCCATGGGGCTGACCTCGCTCGACAACACCCCGAGGCTGGTGCGTGGCGTCGGAGCAGGCCGTCGTCATGCCGGGAACGAGGCCGGATCGGCTGGCAGCCTGCACGCCATGATGCTCGACATGAAGCGAACCTTCGACGAGATCGTCGAGCAGCACGCCGATCCCGATCGCGCCGCCCAGATCCTGGCGAACCCCTTCTACCAGTCGCTGTCCTCCAGCTTCGCCGGCACGCAGGAGTACATGGCGATGGAAAAGCTCGGACAGTTGCGACGCGCCGACGAGTGGGACCTGATCGTGGTTGACACTCCGCCGAGCCGGTCCGCGCTCGATTTCCTGGACGCTCCGCAGCGGCTCGCGCGGTTTCTTGACGGCAGGCTGCTGCGGCTGCTGACCGCGCCGGCCAAGATCGGCGGCCGAGCCTACCTGAAGCTGCTGAACGCCGGATTCGGCATGGTCACGGGCGTGCTGACGAAGATACTCGGCACCCAGGTGCTCAGGGACGTGCAGACGTTCGTGAGCGCGCTTGACACGATGTTCGGCGGCTTCCGCGAGCGGGCCGATTACACCTACCAGCTCTTGCGCGCACCGGGCACGTCGTTCCTGGTGGTCGCTGCCCCCGAGGATGACGCGCTGCGCGAGGCCTCGTACTTCGTCGAGCGGCTCGACCAGGAACGGATGCCGCTCGCCGGACTGATCCTGAACCGAGTGCAGCAAGTGCCCGCCGCGCACCTTTCTGCCGCCAGGAGCCTCGCTGCAGCCGAGGTGCTGCAGGGCTCGGTGCCCGGCGCGACCTCAGGCCGGGCAACGGCCGCCGCCCGCACCGGTGGGCGGGCCGGCGATCAGGACGCCGAGGCGAAGCTGCTGACGATCGCCGCATTGCGGCTTCATGCGGAGCGGATGGAACTGACGGCAGCCCAGCGGCGGACGGCAGGCCACTTCACTGCGGCACACCCGCTGGTACCAGTTGCCGAGGTTCCGGCGCAGCCTGAAGACGTCCATGACCTCGAAGGCCTGCGCCGTATCGGGCTGGCGTTCGAGCACGGGCGGTAGCCGTCCGCGCCGTGATTGCTAACTAGCTACGAGCTCGTCGTCCCCGGTGCGCTCGTACTGGTTACGCGCATTCTCCAGCAGGTCGCGCCAGGACGTGACGTCCGGCCGCCGGCGCAGGAGCGCGCGGCGCTCACGTTCGGTCATTCCGCCCCAGACGCCGAACTCGATCCGGTTGTCCAGCGCATCGGCCAGGCACTCCGTCCTGACCGGGCAGCCGCGGCAGATCAGCTTGGCCCGGTTCTGCGCCGCGCCCTGGACGAAGAGCTCGTCCGGGTCAGTTCCCTTGCACGCGGCACGCGCAGTCCAGTCCGTGATCCACATGTGGTCCAGCTCCTCTGATCGTCACGCCCGCGGGGGGTCATCACGCCCGGGTGGCGTTCAGTTGCGGACCGGAGCCGACTCGGGGCGACCGACTCCGGCGAGTGATGGTCGCGGAAGAGTAACTTACGGAAGTCCGGCGCACAGCGCTAGACCCCAGCCGGCCCATTTCCTCAATAGCCCAGATGAGCTATGCACACGTAAGCGACTAGTAGCTACACTGCGGCCGCTCAGCGTGACCGGAATGGATCCGGCTACTGACAGCAATGGCTTGGTGACTCGTGGCAACTTTCTGTCGGCCCGATCGGTTCGCCTGGTGGCTGGTAGTTGCTCATGCAGCGTAGCCTGTTCGGGTGCGAACCCTCTGGCGCCGCGCCGGCGCAGTGTACGCGGGCACCGCGGCCCGCCTGACGCTGATAACGATCGCGGCCGCGCTCCTGCTCGCGGCGACAATCTTCCCGGTTCTCGGCATCACCGGCATCGCCATTCGTGATGCAGCCAACACGTTCATCACCCTGCAGGTCGGCAAGCTGGGTGCGGCACCACTCAGGTCCGTGTTGCTCGACGCCGAGGACAAGCCCGTCGCCTACTTCTACCCGTACGACGTGTACCGGGTCCCGGTCGCCTTCAACAAGATCGCGCCGGTTATGCGTAACGCGATCATCGCCATCGAGGACGACAGCTTCTATAGCCAGGGCGCGCTCGACCCGCGCGGCACGCTGCGTGCCATCGTCAGCACCGGCAGCGGCGCCCAGCGGCAGGGTGCCTCGACGATCGCCCAGCAGTATGTCAAGAACGTGAAGGTGCTGCAGGCTGGCAACAATGTCACCGCACGGGAGGCGGCCGTCTATCCCGACCTCCGGCGCAAGATCCAGCAGCTGCGTCTTGCCATCGACGTCGAGCACGAGCTGACGCCGCAGCAGCTGCTGGCTTCCTATCTCAATGTCGCGTACTTCGACAACAACGCAAACGGAGTCCAGGTCGCGGCGCGGGTCTACTTCAGCAAGAGCGCCTCCGAGCTGACACTGCCGGAAGCGGCGCTGCTCGCGGGCATCGTGCAGTCGCCGACGCAGTACAACCCGTTCACTCATCCGGCCGCCGCCATCCAGCGGCGAACTGAAGTGCTCAACAGGATGGCGCAGCTGCACTACATCTCGACCGCCACCGCGCTCGCGACAGAGAAGCTGCCGCTCGGGCTGAAGCGCTCCTACGCCCCGGTGACCGCTGGCTGCGCCACCCCGTCACACGCCAACACGGGATTCTTCTGTGACTACGTGGAACATGCCCTGAAGCGCGACTACCCCGCGATCTGGAATCAGATCCAGAGTTCCGGCGGGCTGGCGATCCACACCACGCTCAACATGAAGGATCAGCGGGCGGCGAACAACGCGGTGAACTACGTGGAGTCGCCCAGAAGATCGTCACTGAACCCGAACCACAACGCCGATGCCGAGGTACTCCTGCAGCCGGGCACCGGCTACGTGCGGGCCATCGCCGAGAACCGGACCTACGGCGCGACGGGAACGTTCATCGACTACGCGGTCAACTCGCAGTACGGCGGTGACCCGATCGGCGTCCAGACTGGCTCGTCGTCGAAGATCTTCACCCTGATCACGGCCCTGAAGCAGGGCCTGCCGTTCGGCCACACGCTCAAGGTGAAGGCGCCCGCGTCCGTCGGGCCGTTCGCCACCTGCTACGGACAGACGGTCCCCGCCGCCCCGTTCAACAACGCGGAGGGCCCGAGCAACGGGACCGAGGTCTGGCAGATGGCCGAGGCGACGGCCTTGTCGATCAACTTGTACTTCGTCAACCTCGAGAACGAGGTCGGCCTCTGCAACGTCGTCAGGACCGCAGTCTCCATGGGCATGACCAGGGCCGACGGCACGTCGCTCATGAAATATGACCATCCGCTGGGCAAGAACGGCATTCCGGCCTACGACGTCGCCAGCTTCACGCTGGGTGCGGTTGGGGTCTCGCCGATGAGCATGGCCGCCGCCTATGCGTCAGTGGCGGCGCGCGGCATGTACTGCAGCCCGGATGCCATCACCGGGATCGAGGTCATGACAACGCACCAGCAGCTTGCCGTCCGGAAGCCCGCCTGCCGCCGGGACATGTCCACGGGAGTCGCCGACGCGGCCAACTACATCCTGCAGGGCACACTGACCCAGGCCGGTGCGACCGCCGCGAACCGGTCCATCCCCGGTTATGTCCACGTCGCAGCCAAGACCGGGACAGCGAATGGCGGCTGGTACGCTGCGTTCGCCGGCTACACCCCGCGGCTGGTCTCGTACACCTCGGTGTTCAACCCGGTGAGTCCGCAAAAGCATCCGATGCTGGGTCCATACGACGCGTGCTACCGTGACGTGCCCCAACTCGGCGGTTTCCAGTGCCCAGGCCAGATGTACGGTGACAACGCGCCTGGCGCCACCTGGGAAGAGACGTTCATGCACGCGGCACTGGGGCCAGACGTCCCCTTCGTCTCCCCGCCCGGCTCGTTCTTCAACGAGGGGAGCGGCTGGGGCGCCCCGAAGGTGATCGGCGGTCACAAGAAGGGCGGCCCGCCAGGCAAGGGTAGCCCGCCGGGCAAGGGGCCAGGTACCGGCAACCCGCCGCCCACCACCAGCCCGCCTCCGGCCCACTAAGCACGGCATGACGAAGCTGTTCAGCTGCTGAGCTGGCTGCGGACGAGGGCCGCGACGCGGCTGCCCTCGGCCCGGCCCGCCACCTTGGGCGTCACCGCCTTCATGACCTGACCGATGCCGCCCTGGCCAGATGCCCCCGTCTCGGCGATCGCCGCCGCCACGATGGCGGCAAGCTCGTCGTCGGACAGCTGCGCGGGCAGGTAACCGGCCAGGACGTCCTCTTCGGCCCGCTCCGCGGCCGCCTGCTCGTCGCGGCCCGCGTCGGCGAATGCGGCGGCGGCTTCCCTGCGGCGCTTCGCCTCCCGCCTCAGGATCTTGATGACCTGGTCATCAGTCAGATCGTGAGCCACAGTTCCGGCGACTTCCTCGTTACTAATAGAAGTAAGGGCCATCCGGAGCGTCCGCATACGCGTCTCGTCGCGCGCCTTCATGGCCGTCGTGAGATCGGCCCTCAGTTGCTCTTTCAGTGTCGGCATGACGCCTATCCTGCCGTCCGCTCCGTCCGCGTGCGGGCGGAGGTCGCGGGTCCAGGGCCAGTCCACTCCCGCCGGCATGGCACCATGTGTGCATGCGAGCGCGCACCCTGCTGAGGGCCACTGCCATCGTCGGCGCTGCGGGCATCGGCTACGCGTCGGTCATCGAGCGGAACTGGTTCGCCCTGCGTGAGTACGACGTCCCGGTGCTGCCGGCTGGCTCAGCTCCGTTGCGCATCCTTCATATTTCGGACGTTCACCTGACGCCAGGCCGTCACCGGCTGATGTCCTGGCTGCGGTCACTCGATGCGCTGGAGCCCGACCTAGTGGTGAACACTGGCGACTCGCTGGGGCACCCGCAGGCCCTGCAGCCGCTCCTGACCTCGCTGGGCCCGCTGCTCGACCGGCCAGGGATTTTTGTGTACGGCTCCAACGACCTGTACTCGCCCACCCTCAGGAACCCGCTGCGCTACCTGTGGGGGCCCAGCACCGGTGATCACGATCACGAGGCACCTGACCTGCCATGGCAGGACCTCGGGGACGCGATGGAGAGCGCTGGCTGGTTTAACGCCAACAACCGGCGAGGCCGGGTCAAGGTCGGTGACCATGACATCGAGGTGGGCGGGGTCCACGACTCGCATGTCCACCGCGACCGGTACGAGGACATCGCCGGCCTGGCCGACGCCGACTGCAGACCTGCGGCTGGGCGTCATGCACTCGCCCGAGCCTGCCGTACTCGACCGGTTCGCCGCTGACGGCTTCAACCTGCTGCTCGCGGGCCACACCCACGGCGGGCAGCTGTGCGTGCCTGGTTACGGGGCACTGGTGACCAACTGCGGCATCCCTCGCGGCATGGTCAAGGGCCTGCACCGATACCCGGACGGGCGCGCGGAGCGGCAGGCCTGGCTGCACGTCTCGGCGGGCCTCGGCACTGCCTCGACCGCTCCGGTTCGCTTCAGTTGCCGGCCGGAAGCCACGCTGCTCACGCTGGTAGCCGGGATGGGCTAGACTTCTCGGGCGGTCAGCGGGGTGTGGCGCAGCTTGGCAGCGCGCTTCGTTCGGGACGAAGAGGCCGCCGGTTCAAATCCGGCCACCCCGACCAAGGTCGGAGCCACGATTCAGTTGTAACTGGCTTTCGCGCGGATACCCGTAGGGCGCGCGATTGCGCACTGATTGCACAGTCCTGCTCCTCCGCTGTCTTGCCGGCGGCCATAGCGTCGCGCGCTGCGGCCAGATCCTCAGACCTGGCGTGCACGTAGGTCTTCATGGTGAACCCGGCGTCAGCATGACCGAGCCATGCGGGAATGCCGGCCGGGGACACCCGTGCGCGCGCCAGCTCGTCGCAGGTCAACACGTGTAGGGTGGAGATCGACAAGATCGGCATCCTGGAGAACCCCGTCATTGCCGAGCCCGCCCGGCGGCCGACGATATGGCCATCCTGGCATCGCAGGCGGCGATTACGGCCGCCCCGTCCGCCCGGTGCCAGCTGCGCTGAGCGCACCGCGGCCGGCCAGGGTCAGCAGGTCCGGAAGCGCGTTTGAGCGCCACCCGGACTGCCTGCCGATTGCCTGCGGCGCCCGCGACGCGACTCGCCTAGGACGCCTTCAGCAGCTGGTGCACCCGCTGGTGGGACACACCGAGGACGTCTCCGATAGCCGACTGGGACAGGCCGGTGTCATGCAGTTCCATAAGTGCCAGCCGCCGGACCGCTTCGTACAGCTCTTCGGTCTTCCGCAGGTCCCTCTCGGCCAGCATCAGGGTGGTCAGCGTGCTGGTGACGTCCCGGCCGCCGATCACGTACTTCCAGGCCAGGTCCAGCTCTTCGGGATCTGCGTCAGTCAGCCCGGCGATCAGGTCGCGCACCTCGACGTCCAGGTCGGCAAACCGTGAGGCATCAGTCGCGGCCGGGCCGAGGTTCTCGCCGGCAATGCTGGCGATCCACAGGCCGTCTTCACGGGTAACCGTCACGTCGTAGGTCATCGCTCTGTCCACTTCTCCCCGAACCATGGCGCGAGCCGCTCCTCTAGTGCGCGCAGTACTTCCCACGACAGGTCCCTGGCGTGACGAGTCAGGCCGAATCGCACTACTTCCTCACCGGATGAGTCAGGCAGCGCATATATCTGGTGCGAGCCCTTGCCGCGCTTCGCCAGCTGGAGCACCCTCAGGCCCTCCCTGCGCGCATGCCTGCGGACCAGGCTGAGCGCCTCGGCTGGATTCATCCTCCGGTTCACCACGAATAGTAATTCTAGTGAGCTAGACGCGCAAGCTGCAAGCGGACTAGAAACAAGAGGGCTGGTCTGGCCTGGGCGCAATGTACCGCGTGGCCGTGCCGAGTCGGCCGAGACAGCACTCGCCGCAGCAAACAAGGAGATCGAGCGCCTCGCCGGACTCGCCTGCCAGCATCCGGCCGCGGCTGTTCACGACGGCCGGTGCGTGGCATGCGGGCAAGACGTCTAGTAGATAGCGCTTCCTGGCGGGTTCGGCCTGCCCCTGGTGCCCCGGCAAGCGCTCCGCGAAGACAGTCCTACGATGCTGGCATGCCCGAGGAGATCGAGTACTTCAGCACCCACAGCGCCCACGACCCCGAGTCCCTGACCGTTCATATGAACAAGATGGCCCGCGACGGCTGGGAGCTCCTGACGGTCAACTTCGCCGTCAGAGGCGAGACTGGCTTCCACACGTTCTTCTGGAAGCGGCCGCACCACGCCACCCCGGCAGCGAACCAGGCCGAGCAGGCATAGCGCGCGCAACGGCTGTACGCGAAGCAACGTCAGGCAGTTGACGCGGGCTGACCGCAGCAAGCCGTCCCGCCCCTGACGCATGACCGGGAGAGCCAACTGGGGTAAGCCGCGTCTGCCTGTCCGCCTCAGCATGCGGATTTGGGAACACCCGCGCGAACATTGCCCAAGAGCCCGCGCAACAGCCTTCCCAGCTGTCCCATACAGGCCGCGAGATCGGGCTGAGGATCGTGGCCCCGTCCGCGCGCCCCGGCAAGCCGAAATGCAAAGATGACCGCCGCCGAGATCCGCCGCCTGCTGACAGCCTTCACGCATCCGCAACATCCGGGCGAGCACTACCAGCACTGGTCACGATGGCGACGCCACCACCAAGCCCAGGCCCGGCAGTCCCACTACCAGCGCAGGCTCACGAACCAGCCGCTGCCGATGAGGTGCTAACCGGCTGCGCCTCATCAGGCGTCAGCGCCAGGCTGGCAGAGGCAGTCAGTCCGGGTTCAGGTACTGACCGCCCCACGTCTGCGGGTCTGTGTCCGCTAGCGTCTCGGTGAACGTCCACCGATGACCGGCGAAGTCCTCGGCGCCATACTGCCGCTCGCCATACATGTAGTCCGCCGGCTTCGCCAGGATGACCGCGCCATGTGCCCGGGCGCGCTCGCAGTGAGACCGCGCGTCCGGGACCCGCACCATCACGTACTGGGCCACCGCCTCGCGACCCGGCGGGCGGTGGTAGCCGCCTGGCTCGGCCACGATCACGGCCCCGTCGCCGACCCTCAGCTGAGACCGGTGGTTCTCGCCGATCCGTAGCCGCTCGACAAACCCGAATGCCGCAGTCAGCCAGGCAACCGCCTCGCGGACGTCCGGATAGATCAGAACCGGGATGACCGTGGCCGCTGGGACCGAGCGGTTGACCTTCATTCCGCCAGGCTAACGACATGCACGCCGGCAGGCCACGGACCGCAGGGAAGCACTCGTCTAGATGGCATCACGTGCCCACACCGGACAAGATCTCGGGCTGGGAGGGTCGGGGACTGGTGCGGTTTCCGCTGTCGCGGCCCGTTTCCAGTCCCCGCCCGTCAAACCGTGCATGCGGTTCTCCCGCACACGGCTTACCGACGTTCTTCACCGTCGGCGTTCGGCCTGCCCGCGCCAGTCCTGGAAGGGCCTGGGCGGGATGACGATTCGATGGAGGCTGGTCAGGCTCAGGTGATCTGGAGATAGCAGCACCTGAGTTACGCCCCACCGCCAGGCCCGGCGGCGGTTGCCCTTCTTGGACAACCACAGCCCGAGCCGCCAGAGGGCGTAATTCCCGACCTGGCCGAGGACCCGAGCCGAGTTTCCGTAGCGGAAGTACCCGGCCCAGCCGCGCAAGAACATGTTGAGTTCCGCGACGACATCCTCGACCGGCACCCAGAGCCGGTCCCGGCCGGTGATTTCCCGGATCCGGTCGCGGGCATGCTGGGCGGCTTGCGTGAGGGCCAGCGGGCGAGGAAGGTCAGGTGCGCCGACTTGGGGGTCCGCCCGCGCACCAGCCGGTGGTGAAACCCGAGGAAGTCAAACCCGGGGTTTCCCTCCGCCAGGTGCACGATGCGGGTCTTGGCCATCTTCGGCTGCAAGCGAGCCCGGCCAGCAGATCGGTAAGCCGCGCGAGCGCGGCCTCGGCCTGCTCCCTTGTCTGGCACATCGTCACAGCGTCCTCGGCATAGCGCACCAGCACGCCGTGCTCGCCCGCCTGCCATGCCCGGTCCAGCCGGTGCAGGTCGACGTTGCAGAGCAACGGCGATAACGGACGGCCTTGCGGCGTGCCGGACACGCTGCGCCGCAGCGACCCGTCCTCCATCACCCCGGCCCGCAGCAGCGCGCGGATCAGGGCCAGGACAGCCTGGTCGAAGACGCGTTCCTCGATCGCCTGCATCAGCCGGTCATGCGGAATCGACTCGAAACAGCTCGCGATATCGGTTTCCACCACCCAGCGGCGGCCACGCCAGGACTCATCGATGAGCACCTGCAGGGCGTCGTGCGCCGACCGCCTCGGGCGGAACCCGAAGCTGACCGGCAGGAAGTCCGCTTCGAAGACCGGCTCGAGCACGATCTTCAGCGCGGCCTGCACGACCCGGTCGCGGACAGCGGGGATCGACAACGGCCTCTTCTCGGCTGTTCCCGGCTTGGGGATGAACACCCGCCGGGCCGGCAGCGGCCGGTACCGTTTCTCCCTCAGCTCCGCGGCCAGCTCACCGAGCAGCCGGGATACCCCGTACTCCTCGGCGTCCGCCAGGCTGTCACGGTCAATGCCAGCAGCGCCGCGGTTGCGGCGCACGTCCTCCCACGCCCTGTCCAGCACATCCCTGCGGTGGACCTTGTCGAACAGCGCATGGAACCGTCGGTCCGGATCGGCCTTGGCCGCCCGGTACAGCGCATGCTGCAAGGCTCTGACTCTGTCGCCTCCGACAGCCGTCAGGGTGGACCTAGCCGTAACTCCGGCACTCACCAGTCAGCAGCTCCCAGCTCGCGCGTGAACGAAGCAGCGGCCCTTCCCTACCCGCAGGTTGTGCTGTCCTGCGGCTCGATCAGTACTACGGCCGCCTCCGACTCCCTTTCGGCCGCCGCCCACTTCCCGGCTCCACACCGGTTATAAGACGGCGCTCTCCGCGCCAGCCCGCAGCACGCTTCGGCCGGGGGGCCTCTCCAGTTCCCGCCGCCACCCTCTGAACGTTCCGCGCCCTCTTACGCCGGAGAGTCCCTCGCGGCTGCCATCCAGGATCTTCACCGCTTCCATGGCCTTCGCCGTGAACCGCCCGGCTCGGCCCTCTCCTCGGTGTCTAACGACGCGGCAGGCTTCGCTTCCGCTACGGACCGCTCAGTTGCTCCCCCACACGGGCTTTCGACGCTGGGCTTCAGCCCGGCCCGTTTCCAGGCCGAACCGCCAGCCTGCTACCGGGCTCCCTGGCGACTACCCGGACCGGACTCACACCGGCAGGCGACGACGAGCTTCTGATCAGGTCATGATCGCTGGACAATCACCTCCATGATCTCTGGACGCACCGGCTGTAGTACTAGGCCCCACGTATCTCGGCCATTTCGCGCCCAGTGGAGCGTCCGCTCTGGCGCAGGAGAACGCTGACGCCTGCTCTCAGGTCACGCCTCGAAGCCCGGCTTCCCGGTGAGAGCTGCTCCCAGGCTGCCATAGATGCGCAGCTCCTGATCGACTCCCGTTATCTGCATGACTCGCAGCACCGCCGGGGACGGGATGACGACCCAAAGCTCACCGCCCCAGGACATGGCAGCGTCATTGGCGATCAGCAAGTGGCGTGTGCCGGAGGAATCGCAGAACTCTGTCAGCGACATGTCCGCTATGACCACCGTCGCGCGCGGGCCGAACGCGCCGAGCAGTTCGCGGCCGAGGCGACGCGCGTTGCCGATGTCAGCCTCGCAGGGCAGCGTCACGATCTCGGGGACTACCAGAGGCTTAACGGTGGCCCGTGGCTCTGCAGGAGACTCCTTGAACGGCACCTGCAGGACCAATTTCGATTCAGGAGTGGCCGGGCACCAGAAACCAGGGCCCTGTCCCGCTACCAGGCAGAGCACATCGCAGCGGCCGCCAGGCCTCCGCGCTGCCAAGGACGCCGTCAGCGCAGGCAGCCGCCCATGGCGGAACTCGAGATCGCGCGGGATAAGGCGGTAGCCGCGCTCGCCGATCCCGGCCGTATCCGCTACGGTGCCGAGGGCACTCGCGTTCTGGGCTCTTCGGGGCCTAGCCGCGGCGACCGGCTTTGAAGGTGTCCGCTGCGGCCTGGACCTGGGCAAGGTAGTCCTGCCAGCCAGCCTCGGTGAAGACCTCGTCGTGGTCGGACCCGGCTGTGCCGTCGATGAGTTCCCTGATGATGTCGGCGTGGCCGGCGTGCTGGGCGGTCTCCCAGACCATCATGATGTCCATTGCGCCCAGCGTCGTCTGGCGGTCGGTTTCATCCCAGTGGGCCACCGACCCTGGCGCGCCCAAGTCCAGTTTGGTGATGGTCAGGTCGGCGTGCGCGCAGGCCCGCTGGTAGAGGCTGAGGATTGACTCGCTGGATTCCTCGGGCGTGGCCCACATGTCGGCGTTGGGATAGGACTCGGACTCGTCCCAGGGTGGCAGCGGGCGGCCGAATGAGGCGCCTAGGTAGATGTACTCCAGGTCGGCCAGGTGCTTGACGAGCCCGAGGAGATTAGTGCCGGTGGGTGTCATCGGACGGCGGAGGTCGTACTCGTCCAGGTCCTCCAGCCGGGACAACAGCGCCTGCCTTGTGGCCTGAAGACTGCGGTGCAGTTCCCCCTTAGGACCAGACACTGTTCCTCCCGGCGGACAGTCAAGAGATGCCCAAGAGTTTGTGGATGCCACAAACCATCCCATCCCAGACGCAGGATATGGGCTCACGGCTTGCCCGTGCTCGAGATGACGCTGGCGCGCTCACCTCCTCCGGAGTCGCATGATCTCGCCACGCAGCGCGGCGTTCTCGCGACGCAAGTGGTCGATCTCGGCCCGCTGGTCAGCGTTGCTCTCATGGGACGGTGAGCTGAACTCGCAGCGGACTGGAGTCCCGTAGTCGGCGGCCCATGGATCGACCGTCAGATGCAGCTCGAGATGCTTCAGCACCGAAGTCAGACGACCGCGGCCGGCCTTCACGTACCACTTGCTCTCGCCGCGTTCCGGGACTCCAGCGAACCGCCCGGCCGCCGAAGCCAGCTACCCGGCTGCGCTCGACCTGGTCGGCCGTCTAGCGTGTGAGCCGGACGGCCAGCCTGCGCGTCCTACGCACAACGCCCGGCGAAGGAGACGCGTCTTGAGCACCGAGCCCTTCAGGCGTACGCCCGCGCAGATGGACGAGCTGCGCGCCGATCTCGGCGTCACCCGGCGCCGGCGCACGCTTCTGATAGCTGTGCTGGCTATCGTCCTGGTGCTCGCTGGTGGCACCGGGTACCTGGCCGGCCGGTCGCATCCGCGGATCGTGACCCGCACCGTGGCCCGTGTCGAGCATCAGGTCACTGTCAGGACGGTCACGAGGTGGCGCACCAGGACGGGCATGAGGGCGGGTTCTGGCGCCGGCACCACTCCATGTCTTGAGCAGGGCGGCACCGTCGTGCCGGCAGCCGGTGGCGCGGCCTCGGGAGCGACGGGCCTAACCACGTGCTCGATCCGGATCGAGCCCGACGTGCCGGCCGATGCCGGCGACCAGCTGGTCATCACCGCGCCTGACGGCACGTCGGACAGCTATCAGCTCGCCTCGCCTTCCGGCTGATGGGCTGGGGATCGCGGTCAAGGACGGCGACCGCTGGCTTGGCTTTACGTCATAAAGTTTTCAGCTGAACCTCTTGACTTTGCGCCATAAAGCCGTGTCTACTTTGTGGCGTAGAGTTGATCGAGGGAGGCACCATGAACCACACGCCCGACACCACCGCCGACAACGGCGGGAGCTTCGGCGCTGAGCAGGCCGCCGCCTTGCTAGAACAGACCACCCAGCAGGCCCGCCGCACATTCGCGTCCGGCCCGCCGCTGCTGTGGGCCTTCCGGGCGGTAGTCGTCCTCGTCGCGTTCGGCGGCATCTGGCTGTCCGTCCGCGGCCATCGGGACCCCTACTCTGCGCCAAGCGGCTGGGTCCTGGCCGTCGTATCCGTGCTGGTGGCCATCAATGCCGCCTGGAGCGCGGTGGCGATCAAGCGCGCGGGCGCCGGCGTCAGCGGGCCGGCTCAGCGGAGGAAGCGGGCCTGGCTTGGCGCCATGCTAGTGGCCTGGATCGCCGCGTACGCGTTCACGGCGCCGCTGTACCACGCCGCCGCAAGCTACCCGGTCTGGGGACTGTACCCGGCCAGCGCTCCGCTGCTGATCATCGGGCTGCTCGCCGCGGCTACCGCGGCAGCACGGCACGACTGGCCCATGGCCGGCATCTGCCTCGCCGTCGCCATCGTCGCCGCGGCAGCCGGGTTCGGCGGCCCGGCCGGCGCGTGGCTGATCATGGGCATCGGCATGTGTGCCGCGATGGTGGGCGCCGCAGCATTCACCGTCTGGCAGCAGCGCCGCAGCCTCGTGCGGCCATGACCACCGACGAACTCGACCCGCTGATCCACGTGCCCACCCGGCTGAAGATCGTCGCGACGCTTGCGCCGCTACCCGATGGCGACGCCCTGTCCTTCACCCGCCTGCAGGACATGATCGGGCTGACCCCCGGCAACCTGATCATCCACCTGCGCAAGCTCGAAGAAGCCGGCTACCTCAGCAGCGAGAAGACCGGGAACGGGTCTGCGTCCAGAACAACAGTGGCCCTGACCAAGGACGGCCGCGCGGCGCTCGACGCCTACACCCAAGCGCTGCGCGATCTGCTCGGCGGCCTGTGACTCGGCCGGCTGGTGACTGGGCCGGCTGGCCCCGGCCGCCCAGGACATCCAACGAGGGGCTGTTCGCGCGACGCTAGCAGCGGGTGCCTTAATCAGCCGCACGGAGTGTTGTAGCCTTCCGCCAGATCGAGCAGCCATTGGGGGTAACGGGTGCGGACGATCCTTGTCTCGGCCAGCGTGTCCCTGCTGCTTGCCCTCTTCGGCACGCCGCTCGCGATCAGGGTCTTCTCCCGGCGCGGTTACGGCCAGCTAATCAGGGAGGACGGCCCGGCGGCGCACGCCACGAAGAAGGGCACTCCGACGATGGGCGGCGCGGTCATCGTCATTGCGACCATCGGCGGCTACCTGATCGGTCACACCGCCACCGCGTTCGCGATGTCCGCCTCTGGCTTCCTGGTTCTGGGGCTGATGGCCGGGCTCGGGGCAGTGGGCTTCATCGACGACTTCCTGAAGATCCACCGCCAGACCAGCGTGGGGCTGCGCAGCCGGGCCAAGCTGGCGGGCCAGTCCCTGGTCGGCGTGGTATTCGCGCTCGAGGTGCTGCGCTACCCGAACGGCTATGACCTCACGCCTGCCAGCGCGTACGTCTCATTCCTGCGCGACATCGGCCCGGCCATCGGCATCGTGCCGTTCGCCCTGTGGGTCGTTTTCATGATCGGGGCCTGGTCTAACGCGGTGAACCTGACTGATGGCCTCGACGGGCTCGCAACCGGCGCGATGATCCTGGTGCTGGCCGCCTACGTGCTGATCGCGAACTGGCAACTGCGCAACCCGTGCGCGGGCGTGCCGGTCTCCGCGCATTGCTTCGCTGTGCGCGACCCGCTCGACCTGGCGGTGGTGGCGGCAGCGGCACTCGGGTCGTGCATCGGATTCCTGTGGTGGAACGCCCCGCCGGCCAGGATCTTCATGGGTGACACCGGCTCGCTGGCGCTGGGCGGAGTGCTGGCAGGACTGGCAGTCTGCACGGAGACTCAGCTGCTCCTGGTCATACTCGGCGGCCTGTTCGTGATCATCACGCTGTCGGTGGTCATCCAGGTCGGAGTCTTCAAGCGAACCGGCCGCCGCGTCTTCCGCATGGCACCGCTCCAGCACCATTTCGAGGTGCTCGGCTGGGCCGAGGCGACAATCGTGATGCGGTTCTGGCTAGTCTCCGCGCTGTTCGTCGCGCTCGGTCTCAGCATCTTCTACATCGCCTGGCTGCCTGGATGAGGATGCGATCTATGCGGCTAGCGTGAGGTCATGCGCTTCGCCTTCAAGACCACGCCGCAGAACACCACCTGGGACGCCATGCTCGCGGTGTGGCGGGCAGCCGACGATATCGACGTGTTCGAGTCGGGATGGACGTCCGACCACTTCTACGCGCTCCACGGTGCCAGCCCTGCTGACCCGCGGCTGGAAGGCTGGACAACGCTGACCGCGCTCGCTCAGGCGACGCGGCGGCTACGGCTGGGCACGCTGGTCACCGGCATTCATTACCGCCATCCGGCAGTGCTGGCCAACATGGCGGCCACGCTCGACATCGTCTCGGGCGGGCGGCTCGAGCTTGGCATCGGGACTGGCTGGAACGAGCAGGAATCCCAGGCGTATGGCATCTCGCTGGGTACGCCCGCGGAGCGCAGCGACCGGTTCGAGGAGGCCTGTGAGATCCTCACCGGGCTGCTATCGCCGCGGCAGGCGACGACGTTCATCGGCAAGTACTACGAGCTGACCGACGCGCGATGCAACCCCAAGCCGGTGCAGCAGCCGCACCCGCCGATCTGCATTGGCGGCAGCGGCGAGAAACGCACGCTCCGCACAGCCGCCCGGTTTGCCCAGCACTGGAACTTCACTGGCGGACCGGCCGCTGACTTCAGCCGGGCCAGGGAAGTGCTGTACCGGCACTGCGCAGATATCGGCCGGGACCCGGCGGACATCCTGCTCTCCAGCGAGGTGCGGTACACCGGGGACCCGGCGGAGACCGCCGCGACCACGGCAGCGCTCGGCGATGCAGGCGCCGGGCTCGTCATCGTGTACCTGTCGCCGCCGCATACGCCGGCAGTGCTTGAACCACTGGCGACCGCGCTCTCGCAGGTGCGCTGATGAGCGCCCGGCCGTTGCGCTACCTGGGTGACCCGATCCTGAGAACCCCGTGCGACCAGGTGACCCGCTTCGACGCCGGCCTGGCCAGGCTCATCGAGGACCTGCTCGAGACCGTGCAGGAGCCCGGCCGTGCCGGGCTTGCGGCTAATCAGATCGGAGTCAGCCTCGCCGCGTTCTCCTACAACGTGGACGGGCAGCTCGGCTACCTCATCAACCCGCGGATCGTCGAGGTCAGCGGGGACGCCGCCGGGGCTGAGGGCTGCCTGTCGATTCCGGGCGTCACTGCCGTGCGGCGCCGGGCGGCAGCTGCCGCCGCTGTCGGACTGGACCTCAATCAGCAGCAGGTCGTCGTCTCTGGCACTGGCGAGCTAGCCAGGTGCCTTCTGCACGAGACGGACCACCTGAAAGGCGAGCTGTTCATCGACGGGCTCGACGACGACGAGCGCAGGCGGGTCATGCGGCAGATCTACGCGGAACAGCTCGCAGGCGGACCGCCGGCCACGTAGTGGCTGCTCCCGCCTAGTCGAGCCTGCGGCGGCAGGCGAAGCCGTGCGCAAGCTTGTGGTACCAGCCAAGCTCGCGCTCGCCCTCCAGCAAGCACAGCAGCACCGGCTCGCCGGCAATCTCAGATCGGAAGTCGAGCAGGAGCGGCGCGATCCCCTTCAGCTCGAGGCCCTCCGTACCGAACCAGCTGACGAGCTCGCCCAGGCGGGCCTGGTATCCCTTCGCCTCCGGGAGGCCGCCGAGCTTTGACCGCTCGCCAGCGGCCAGCGCGGCTTCAATCTCGATCAGGCTCGCCCGGACCTCGATGAGCTCATCGACGCGCGCCAGCACGTCCGGAAGGAGCGCGCGTGCCTCTGCGAGCGTGAACGACCGATCCATGCGCGCAAGCCTGCCGGAAGCACCATGGCCGCGTCCAACCGCCGGGCCCGCCTGACGCTAGCCAGCTAGGGTCGGCGCGAGCAGCTCGGCGATCTGCGCCGCGTTCAGCGCCGCCCCCTTGCGCAGGTTGTCACCGGAGACGAAGAAGTCGATCGCGCACGGGTCATCCATGCTCTGCCGCACCCGGCCAACCAGGGTCGGGTCCAGGCCCGCCACGTCTACCGGCGTCGGGTACTCCCCGCGGGCGGGATCGTCCACGAGCGTGACGCCAGGCGACTCACGCAGCACCTGCTGAGCAGCTTCGCGGCTGACATCGCGGTCGAAGACCGCGTGCAGGGCGAGCGAGTGCCCGACGATGACCGGAACCCGGGCGCAGGTCGCGGCCACCTTGAGGTCCGGCATGCCGAGGATCTTGCGAGTCTCATTCCGGATCTTCAGTTCCTCCGACGACCACCCCTCGTCACGAAGGGAGCCCGCCCACGGCACCACGTTCATCGCCAGCGGCGCCCCGAACGGGCCGTCAGCGCCGATCACCGCTCGCACATCACCGGGCCGCTGCCCGAGCATCCGGTTCCCGCCCACCTTGGTCAGCTGGTCATACAGCGCGTCGATACCGGCCTGGCCAGCCCCGGATGCGGCCTGGTACGAGGCAGCGACAAGCTCGCGCAGGCCGAACACGTGATGCAGCGCGGCCAGCGGCACGATCAGCGAGAGCGTCGTGCAGTTGGGCACCGAGATGATGCCCTTCGGCCGGTCGAAAGCTGCGCCGGGATTGACCTCCGGCACGACGAGCGGAACCTCAGGATCCATCCGGAACGCACCGGACTTGTCGATCACGACGACACCGCGCGCCGCCGCCACCGGGGCCCAATCGGCCGATACCTCATCCGGCACGTCGAACATCGCGAGGTCGACTCCGTCGAACACGTCCGCTGACAGCGCCTGCACCTCGACGTCCTGACCGCGGACCGGCAGCCTGCGCCCTGCGGACCTGGCCGAGGCCACCAGCCGGACCTCGCTCCAGAGGTCGGCGCGCTCAGAGACGACACTGCGCATGACGGTGCCGACGGCGCCGGTCGCGCCGACGATGGCCAGCACTGGCCGCGAACCGGCGGTGCTCACCGGCCGGTACCGGCGTAGACCACGGCGCTCTCGTCGCCGTCACCGAGATCAAATGCTTCGTGCGCGGCGGCCACTGCCATATCCACATCGTTCTGGTCGACGACCACCGAGATCCTGATCTCCGACGTAGAGATCATCTCGATGTTCACGCCTGCCTCGGCCAGCGCGCCGAAGAACGTTGCGCTGACGCCCGGATGCGATCGCATGCCCGCCCCGATGACCGATATCTTGCCGATCCGGTCGTCGTACAGCAGCGAGTCGAACCCGACTTCCGCCTGCAGCTGGCCGAGCGTGGACATCGCGGTATGACCGTCCTCCCTCGGCAGCGTGAAGGAAATATCCGTCCGGCCGGTCGCTGCCGCGGAGATGTTCTGAACGATCATGTCGATGTTGATGCCGGAGTCGGCAATGGCGCGGAAGATCCTCGCGGCCTCGCCAACCTTGTCGGGCACGCCGACGACCGTGATCTTCGCCTCGCCGCGGTCCTGCGCCACGCCGGAAATGATCGCCTGCTCCATAGCCTCGCCTTCCGTTGCCGCCGCTAGCTCGCCCGCGTCAAGAACCCAGGTGCCTTCCCTGTTGCTGAAGGAAGACCGGACGTGGATCGGGATCTGATACCGCCGCGCGTACTCCACGCACCGGAGCATGAGCACCTTGGCCCCGCAGGCCGCCATCTCCAGCATCTCCTCGTAGGAGATCCGCGGGATCCGCTGCGCGGTGGGCACGATTCTCGGATCGGCGGTGAAGATGCCATCCACGTCGGTGAAGATCTCGCAGTAGTCCGCATGAAGCGCTGCGGCCAGCGCGACCGCGGTGGTGTCGGATGCCCCGCGGCCGAGCGTGGTGATGTCCTTGGTGGTCTGCGACACGCCCTGGAACCCAGCCACGATCGGGATGGCGCCATCCTCGAGCGCCGCCTCGATCCGTCCCGGCGTGATATCGATGATCCTGGCCTTGCCATGCGTGGAGTCGGTGATGACGCCTGCCTGCGATCCGGTGAAGGAACGCCCTTCCAGGCCGAGGTTGGCGATAGCCATCGCCAGCAGCGCCATCGAGATCCGCTCGCCCGCGGTCAGCAGCATGTCCAGCTCGCGACCAGGGGGCGCCGGGCTGACCTGATTTGCCAGGTCCCTCAGCTCGTCGGTCGTGTCGCCCATCGCCGATACGACGACGACCACGCTATTGCCGGCTTTTCGTGTCGCGACGATCCGCTGTGCGACTCGCTTGATGCCCTCGGCATCAGCGACGGATGACCCACCATACTTCTGCACGACCAAAGCCACGGCTGCGACCGCTCCTCCGTAAGGCTGGCTGACCGCCAGGTCCGATCCGGCCTGCCGCCTAGTGCCGGCTCGTAACTGGCCGGATCCCGAGTCTACGCAAGGCACCCTCCTGCTAGCGCGCCGCCGGCTCCTCGGCCACGTCCAGCCGGGCGTGGGCTACTACCGAGTGCAGGGCGCGCAGCGCTGCGCCACCGTGCGTGCCCCAGTGGTTGACGTAGGAGTACTGCCACCACCACAGCGCCTCGGCTACTCGTCCCGCCTCGTAATGCTTGAGCCCGTGCACGAGGTCCGCTGCCACGGCTGCCAAATCATCAGAGAGCCGGAACGGGGTGGCCTGCGTATCGGCAAATGGGTCGAAGATCTCGGCATATTCATCGACTCCGGCCAGCCTCACGGCCAGTCCCGTGCGCAGGGCATCCAAGTCGACGTCCGGATCGGCCCCCACGTCCGGCTCCCAGTTGCTCGGAAGGATCACGTCCTTGCTGGCGCCCAGCTGGGCACCGGCGAGCATCATCTGCGCCACCTCAAGCAGCAGCAGCGGCACGACCTCATCCGCGCCCTCACCACGGGCCACAGCCGTCAGGCCGTCGAGGAAATCGCGGGCGTTCCCGGCGACCTGATCGGCGAGCGGCCGCCATTCCTCGGCCGGCGAGTCAGACATCCAGCAGCCTCCGTCCCTCGAATGCCCTGCCCAGCGTGACCTCATCGGCGTATTCAAGCTCACCCCCGACTGGCAGGCCGCTCGCAGGCCTGGTCACCAGCAGCCCCATCGGCTTGATCATTCGCGCCAGGTAGGTCGCAGTTGCCTCGCCCTCGAGGTTCGGGTCGGTGGCCAGGATGATCTCTGTCACCGAGCTGTCAGCGAGCCTGGTCATCAGTTCCTTGATCCGCAGGTCATCGGGCCCGACGCCGTCGATCGGGCTGATCGCGCCGCCGAGCACGTGGTACCGGCCCCGGAACTCGCGGATCTTCTCGATCGCCGCGACATCTTTGGGTTCCTCTACGACGCAGATCACCGACGGGTCACGGCGCGCGTCCTTGCAGATGCGGCACTCGTCGTCCTCGGCCACGTTGAAGCACACCCGGCAGAACTTGACGCGCTCGGTAACCTCCACCAGGACGGCGGCCAGCCGCTTGACGTCGGCTGGGTCAGCGGAGAGGAGGAAAAAGGCAATTCGCTGCGCGCCCTTCGGCCCAACTCCCGGAAGCTGGCCTAGCTCCTCGATCAGATCCTGGACCACGCCCTCATACACGCGGTCCGCCTCAGCTCTCGCCGGCCGGAGGGCGCTCCCCGCTATGCGGCTCGCCGGGCGGCTCAGCAGCACCTGGAAGGCCCGGAAAGCCGCCGAGATCTGGCATTCCGGGCAAGCCGCCTCGCCGGCCCCGCCGAAGCCCGCCGCGAACGGCGCCATGGCCTGCTGCTGGAGGTCGTCAGCAGCCCGGCAGGCGTCGCGGTAGGCCGCCAGCACGAGATCAGAAATGGTCTCTGCGGTCTCCTGCGGCTCAGCGGGATCGATAGCTGCCGCGTCGATCGAGAGATCGACCAGCTCGCCCTGCCCGTTGACGGTGGCGCGAACCAGGCCGCCTCCGGCCGTTCCCTCCACCTCAGCATCAGCGAGCTCCTGCTGCGCGTTCATCAGCTGGCTCTGCATGGCAGCGGCCGCTGCGAGCAGTTGCTGCATATCGAGCTGACCACCCGGCTCCACGCGACCTCCTCAATCCAGACTGCCCCAAGAACCGAGCCTACGGCCTGCACCTGGCCGCAGCACGCCGGCACTACGGCGAGCCGGAGTGGCGCGGACGTCAGGACCCGTCCAGCTCCTGGATGATCCGCCCGCCCAGCTCACGCTCGATCAGATCGGTCCCGGTCAGACTGTCGGGTGCGGCGATATCCGAGTGCTCGGCCGCCCCGTCAGCCGCAGCCGACCGGGCGCGGTCTTGTGCTCGGGTAACGGCTGCCTGCGGCGGCCGGTTCGCCGGGCGCAGCCCGGCTCGCACGATCGTCAGGCGGTTCCGTAGCGTGGCGCTCGCGAGGCGGCGGGGAGGACGGCCCGTCGTCGGGCCTGATCTCTGCGCGTGATCCGGCCGTCGGGGCACCGCCGGTCAGCACAGTGGTCTTGATCTGCGGGGCTTTCCCGAACATCGCCGCCAGTACCTCACCCAGGTCCTGGTCGTATCCGCCAGTCTGGAAGCCGCGCGCAAAGCCCGCCTGAGCGAACGCGAGCGTCAGGACGCCGTCGGCGTAGGACTCGACGCTGGCGTTGCTGAGCTGGATCCAGGCGACTTTTTTCTTGCTCTGGACCGCAGCCAGGATGTCGGGCCACCGGGCGCGAATGGCGTCCGCATCGGCAGGCAGTGCCACTGCTGTGGCCCGGCTCTCCGGGGATCGCGGAGCAGCGGGAGGGGGTGCCGGCGGCTTCTCGCGGTCCGGTCCGGCGTCCGCGGCCCGCCGTGGCGACCGGACCGGCTCGGATGGCCGGGCCGGCTCGGCTCCGCCAGTGGCTGGCCGGACATGGTCGGTCCGCGGCTGGGCACCGAGCTCGCGCTCCAGCCGGTCGAGACGCTCGGCCAGGCTGGCGGTATCACTGCCGGCGGGCAGCAGCACCTGGGCGCACATCAGCTCCAGCAGCAGCCGGGGCGACGTCGCGCCGCGCATCTCAACGAGTCCGGCGCTGATAATCTCGGCGGCCCTCGTCAGCGCGGCCTGACCGTACGCGGCTGCCTGGACGGTCAGCTGCTCGACCCGGTCCGCTGGTGCGTCGATCAGGCCGGTCGTTGCCGCATCTGGCACCACCGACAGGACGATCAGGTCACGCAGCCGGTCGAGCAGGTCGGCCGCGAACCGGCGGGCGTCGTGACCTGCCTCAACGACGTGATCAATGGCATGGAAGACGGCCGCGCCGTCACCGGCCGTGAAGGCCTCGATGACCTCGTCGAGCAGCCTGTCGTCGGTGTAGCCGAGCAAGGCGAGAGCCCGGTCGTAGCGCAGGCCTGACTCGTCCGAGCCTGCCATCAGCTGGTCGAGGACGGAGAGCGCATCCCGTACCGAGCCTGCTCCGGCGCGGATGACAACCGGCAGGACGGCGGGGTCGTACGGCACCCCCTCGGCGGCCAGGATCTGCTCAAGGTGCTCGCGCAGCACGGCCGGAGGGACCAGCCGGAACGGGTAGTGGTGCGTCCGCGACCTGATGGTGGGGATGACCTTGTCCGGCTCGGTAGTGGCGAACACGAACTTCAGGTGCGGCGGCGGCTCCTCCACGAGCTTGAGCAGGGCATTGAAGCCCCCGCCGGTCACCATGTGCGCCTCGTCGATGATGTAGATCTTGTAGCGGCCCGAGACCGGCGCATAGAAGGCCCGCTCACGCAGGTCCCTGGCATCATCGACGCCGCCGTGCGACGCCGCGTCGATCTCGATCACGTCGATGCTGCCGGGGCCGGCCGGGGCCAGCGCGACACAGGAGGCGCATTTGCCGCACGGGTCGGGGGTCGGGCCCTGCTCACAGTTCAGGGATCGGGCCAGGATCCGGGCGCTGGAGGTCTTGCCGCAGCCGCGCGGCCCGCTGAACAGGTAGGCATGGTGCACCCGTCCGCTGCGAAGCGCCTGCCGCAGCGGCTCGGTGACATGATCCTGACCCTTGACCTCGGCAAAGCTGGCCGGGCGGTACCTGCGGTAGAGCGCGAGCGGAGCGGCGGGGAGGCCCGGTGGCGGGCTGTCTGGCTGCGCTTCGCCGGCGGTGTCACCTGGCTTCCGGGCGTCGCCTGTCATGACCTCATTCTGGCCGGGATTCCCAATCGCCGGGGCGATAAAGGACCCCCCGCACACCCGACAGAGCCCGCGTACCCTTGCTGCCTTCCGGCCCTGGGGGGGTTGGCGGGTTGAGCGCCGTGCGAGGGGTCTGGCAGCCAGTCTAGCCGTGGCCCCGGGTACAACCGCCCGAGACCCACGTCCGTTCCAGCCGGGATCCCCGGCCACCCGGCAGGGACCTCCGCCTCATGCCTGGCGCGTTACGCGTAACATGGTCAGGTGACCGACATCCGGGACTGCGACCAGTGCGGTACCCCGTTCACCCCGCGCCGGGAGCACGCACGGTTCTGCTCGGCGCGCTGCCGCGTCGCCTGGAATCGCGCCGATCGTGCGACTCCGTCGGCCGGCACGAGCGCGCTCGCGTGGGCAGTAACCGCGATGATCGAGGCGACCGAACGACTGCCCAGGATCACCGGACTAGACCGCCGGCGGGCCTTCGCGGTGATCAGCGAGGCCGTGTGGTGGGTCACGATCGTGGACGCTAATCTCGTCCGGTACTACCCGGAGACCTACGACAACGAGCTGGCGAGCCGCGACAACGCCAGCCGGAGACAGGTCGAGGAGACCCTGGCTGGCTTTCGCTTCGTCCGCAACCAGATCGGCCACGACATCGACCGCGCTGACTTCATCCGGACCGCCCCGAGCGCCGCTGGTGCGCCGCACTCGCGGGACTGGACCTGGACATCGGTGCCGGAGCCGACCGGTGAGTCGATGTCACCGCGCGGCCTGGCGTGGGAGATGACCCGGTACAAGGCCTATCAGTCCCGGCTTGCCGGGAGATCAGTCGTGACAACATTCCGGTGTGCGGCCTCGTTCCTGAAGATTGTTGCCGCAGGCATAACTCCAGCCGAAGAGGTCCGCGCGCTCGACTGACGGCTGCCAAGAGAACGAGGGGCGATCGACGCCGTGCAGGACAGCCAGGCGGACCCGTTTGGCACCGCGGGACTGCGCCGTACGGTACTGGAGGCGTGGTCGGCCTCACCCGCCCGCTTCCGGGAGGACGCCAACGCGGAAGAGGACTACGCGCTAGGCGGTTACCGGGACCGCGTCATCGTCGAGCTCGCTCAGAACGCGGCCGACGCGGCGGCCCGCGCGGGCGTACCAGGACGGCTCTGGCTGACACTGCACGACAGCACGCTGGTTGCGGCCAATACTGGTGCGCCGCTGGACGCGGCGGGCGTCGCGGCGCTGTCGACGCTGCGCGCGTCCAGCAAGCGAGACCTCGCGCCAGGCGCAGTCCGGCGCACAGCAGAGACCACGGTCGGCAGGTTCGGCGTAGGCTTCGCGGCCGCGGCTGCTGTCAGCGATGAGCCGCACATCGCCTCGCTGACCGGTGCAGTGACATGGTCGCGCACGGCGGCAGCCGGCCTCATCCGGGAGATCCCAGGCGTGGCCGCCGAGCTCGCCCGCCGGTCAGGTCAGCTCCCCGTGCTCAGGCTGCCGTTTGCCGCGGCGGGCGCTCCACCTGAGGGCTTCGCCACGGCGGTGACACTGCCGCTGCGGGATGAGACCGCCGTCCTGCTGGTTGAGCGGCTGCTCGCGGAGACCGGGCCTGCCCTCCTGCTCGCACTGCCTGCTCTCGCCAGCATCGAGATCGCGATCGACGGCGTGACCCGGGCGCTCACCGCTGCCCATGACGGCGCGGGCGCCACCATTACTGTCGATGGTGCTGTCGGCAGATGGCTGACTGCGGGAGCGGCCGGCGAGACGGACCAACGGCTCCTCGCCGATCGCCCGGCCGAGGAGAGGGCACGTCCGTCCTGGTCGGTGCGCTGGGCCGTGCCGGTCACGGCCGACAGTGAAGGTGGCGACCTGGCCGCCGGACGGCTGCCCGCTGGAGTCAGCGCCGTCGTGCACGCGCCAACGCCCACCGATGAGCCACTGGGGCTTCCGGCGCTGCTGCTTGCCTCGTTCCCGCTGAGTCCTGACCGGCGTCACGTAGCGCCGGGTCCGCTCACTGACTTCCTGCTCGACCAGGCTGCCGACGTCTATGCGAGGCTGCTGCCCGCCCTCGCGCCCGGCGCTGGCTTGCTCGACCTGGTGCCATCTGCGATCGGGCATGGCGAGCTGGACGCACAGCTGCGCGGCAGGATCCTGCGGCTGCTGGCTGACACCGCGTTCCTGCCCGCAGCCGAGCAGAGCCGCCATCGCGTCAGGCCGGCTGATGCCGTCGTGCTGGACGCGAGCCTGCCCGGCCTGACCGACATCATCGCGCCGGTATTGCCAGACCTGGTGGCCGGTCCCGCCCGGCATCCCGGCTACGCGGTACTCGGAGTGCGGCGGATAGCGCTGGCCGAGCTCGCCGACCTGCTGGCATCGCTCGATCGCGACCCCGCGTGGTGGCGGCACCTGTATGACGCGCTGGCAGCCGTGGAGCCAGCGCAGCTCGGCGAGCTCGGCGCGCTGCCAGTACCGCTGGCGGACGGACGGCTGGTGCGCGGCCCGCGCGGGCTCCTGCTGCCCGGCCCGGGCCTGGAGCACGCCGAGGCGCTGACGGTGCTCGGATTCCGGGTCGTTCACTCGGGTGCGGCACACCGGCTGCTCGCCCGGCTCGGGGCAGTCGAGGCGACGCCGCAGGGCATACTTGCCGACCCGGCGGTGCGTGCCGTCGTCGCCGCGTCGTATGACGAGGAGGATCCAGGGCCGATCGCGGACGCTGTACTAGGTCTCGCGTCGGCGGCGCACCTGCGGCCAGGCGATCACCCCTGGCTCGCGGACCTTGCCCTGCCAGGAGCCGACGGCGAGTGGTACCCCGCGGGTGAGCTTCTGCTGCCTGACGGCCCACTAGCCGAGGTGGTCAGCTCTGACACCCCGTTCGGCACCGTCAGCCACGCCATGCTCGAGCGCTACGGCGGCGAGACGCTTGAGGCCGTGGGCGTGCTGTCCTCGTTCAGCTTGCTGACTGCCGAGGACGTCGTCCTCGATGCGCCTGACCTCGACCTCGACGGCGCCGCGGAGTGGGCGGCCGAGATACGCGCGCGGCCGCCCGGCGACAGCGCGCCGCTGGTAGCGCAGGAACTGGTGGCCGTACGCGACCTTGAGCTTGTCGACGGTACACGCTGGCCGCGGGCGCTGGAGCTGCTGGCAGCACCGTCGTTGCGGGCGGCGGTCATCGAGCCCACCAGGGTGCTGCTCGCCGACGGACGCTACACCGACGTGCCGTCGTACACGAGCTGGTGGCTGCGCAGTCATCCGGTTCTCGGCGGCCGCAAGCCGGGCGACGTGCGGGCGGCTGCCACGGATCCGCTGCTGGCGGGCCTGTACGACGAGGCCCAGCTGCCCGCGGATGCTGGGTTCGCTCGTGCGCTCGGCGTGCGCACCTCGCTTGCCGAACTGCTGGCTGAGCCTGGCGGCGCGGACGAACTGCTGAGGCGGCTTGCCGACCCGGCGCGGCCAGTCACACGGCCGCAGCTGCGTGCACTCTGGATTGCACTGGCAGGTGTCACAGACGCGGAGCCGCCAGACCGGGTGCGCGCGGTGCGCGGGAACGACGTCGTCCTCGCTGATGCAAGCGAGGTCCTGGTTCTCGATGCGCCCGACCTGTGGCAGCTCGCCGCTGATCAGCCGCTCGTGCTGGCACCGTATTACCTGGCGCCGCAGCTCGCTGACCTGCTCGACATCCCGCTCGCATCGGAGGAACTTCGCGGCCGGGTCGAATCGATGCCGCAGCTCGCTGCCGTACCGTCGGCCGTGCGCGGGGTGCTGCCGGATGCGCCGGAGACGTACTACGCGCATGACCGCCTCGTCGCCGGCGGCGTCGAGGTGTCGTGGCGTTATGCGGCGGGCGCCGTGCACGCGGCTGGCCCGGACGGGCTCGCCTGCGGGCTGGCGTGGGCCTGCGGCCGGTGGTCGGCCCGCCATCTGCTCGGCGCGCTGCTCCGCGACCCCGCTGCCGGTCACCGCCTCCTGGCCGAGGCCGACCTGGACGCCAACCCGCCGCCTGAGGCGTAGGGCAAGCGACCGAACGAGCTCAGCCTTCCTGCGGAGGCCCGAACCGTGGAAATGGCGGCGTCGAGTACCCGGTGATGCGGTACCTGTCCCACGTGTCGGGCTCGGCGACCTCGCAGGTGCCGTTGCCGTGCGGCGTGTGGATGACTCCGGCGGTCTTCAGCCCGCGGAGCGCCGCGGCCAGCGGCTCGCTCCTGGCGACCCGCCCGTACCAGTGATACCGGCCGTCAATTGGCTCGAAGTGGCCTCGCAACTCCACCTGGACGTCGAACTCCGCCTGGCCGATGGTGAGACGCGCCGGGCCCGCGTAGCCGTCGTGTGCGTGATCGCTCATGCCTGGTCCGCCCGGCGGAGGCTAAGGCTCGGCCTGATGGCCGGCAGCGGCTTGTCGGGATCGAGGTCGACATCGGCCTCGCGCAGTATCCCCGCGACCGCCGCCCAGATCAGCTGCGTGACATAGCCGACCACGTGAGCGCGGCTCATCGAACGCCGCTGCAGCCACCATTCACCGGTCGACTGCACGAGTCCGGTAATTCCGTGTGCCCATGGCTCGGCGCCGCCCGAGTCGAGGCCAAACTGCCGCAGATAGTCGCCGAAGACGACGGTCAGCGCGTTCGCAATCGACTCCTTGTCGGGGTGAACCACTGCCCGGTCCTGGCCCGGCCTGGCCAGGGCCCGCCGCGCGACCAGCCAGTACAGGTTCGGATGCTCGTCGATCACCGCGAAATACCCGCCCACCGCGCCTGAGATCCGGTCCAGCACCGGGCCGCCCGAGTTGATGGCGGGCAGCAGCCTGGCAAGCAAGAGCTGGGAACCGCGCTCGGCCAGCGCCTCGACCAGGGCAGCCTTGTCGCTGAAGTACCGGTAGAGCACCGGCTTGGACACGCCGGCCTCCGCAGCAACGGCATCCATCGGCAGTTCAGGTCCATAAGTGTCAAGCACGCGAAGCGCGGCATCGACAAATTGCCTGCGGCGCTCATCCCGGTGCGACGTCCACCGGTCCTTCCGCGCATCGCGGGTATGACTGGGCTTGACAGACGCGGTCACAGAGGATGATGCTACCAGAAGTAACTGTTACTGGAAGTCATAGCTAACGATCCCTGGCACACCTGGGGAGGCCAACCGTGACGACGACCGATACCGAAGGAATCGCCGACCGCCTGCTCCGCTCAACGGCCGCGAGAGCCTACGACCCCGACGTCGATATCGACTGGTCTGCTCCCCTGGCCCCGGGCAAGGCATACGTGCTGCCGCACCGGTGCTCGCTGTACGGAACGAGCCTGTATGACCAGCTCAGCCCCGAGCAGCGGATCGAGCTCGGCAAGCATGAGGCGGTCAGCGTCGCATCGACGGGGATCTTCCTCGAGGCCGTCCTGATGCGGATGCTGGCACGGGTGGCGTACACCCGCGACCCGCTCAGCCAGCACGTGCAGTACGCACTCGCCGAACTCGGCGAGGAGACCAGGCACACGATCATGTTCGCCAAGATGATCGACCGGCTCGGAACGCCGTGCTATCTGCCCCCGTCGCCGATCCGGTGGCTGGGCGGCGTGCTGTCGGCGGTCGCGCACGGTCCGTCGCTGTGGGGCGCGATCCTGATCGGCGAAGAGGTCATCGACCGGCTGCAGCGCGAGATCGTCGATGACGAGTCGATCCAGCCGCTGATCAGGATGATCTGCCGGATCCACATCACCGAGGAGGCGCGGCACGTCGGCTTCGCCCGCGCCGAGCTAATCGCCAGCGTGGCGCGGATGCCGCGGTACGAAATGCCCTATCATCGGCTGACCCTGGCCAGGACCGCGTTCATCCTGTCCAGGATCATGATCAACCCGCGGGTCTACCGGGCAGTCGGACTTGATCCCCAGATGGCTAAGCGGGCCGCGCTCGCGAACCCGTATCACCGGGAGACGCTGAGGTACGGCGGCGAGAAGCTTGTGTCGTTCCTTGATAAATCAGGGCTGATCGGACGGCCCGGCAACTACCTGTGGCGCCGGTCATTCCTGGCCGGCTGACTAGTGGTCATGGCCCGCGGGGCGCTGTGCTAGGGCTTGCGCGCGTGCGCTGACCTCGTCCGCGGACACTGCGCGCAGCCTGGATAGCACGTCTTCCAGCGCAGCCAGCCAGAGCTGGTAATAGTTCCACGGCCCGACCTGGGCCGGCGATGTCTCCCACGTCCTGATCCTCGCGATCAGTGTGACCTGGAACTCCGCCCAGGTGAATGCGCCTGCCTCGCACAGGCTGACGGCCATGCCGAAGGCGCGGCTCTCCCATGGCTCGGAGAACACCAGCTCGCCGTTCGAGCGAGGCGGTGCCGCCGGGCCTTCGACATCAAACGGCGCGGTCATCGCGCCTCGGCTTTCGCGACGCCGACCATCGCGTCCCGGGTCACCAGCGGCACAAGCTCCTCCTCGGTCAGGTGCTCAGTGCCAGCCGGACGCTCGGGCAGCACGAGCCAGCGAACCTCGCTGGTCGAGTCACGGACGATGATCTGCACGCTGTCAGCGAGCTCGAGTCCCATCTCGGCCAGCACCGTGCGCGGCTCCCTGACCACTCGCGCACGGTACGCGGGATCCTTGTACCAGCTTGGCGGCAGGCCGAGCACCGGCCACGGGTAGCACGAGCACAGGGTGCACACCACCACGTTGTGGGTAGTCGCGGTGTTCGCCACGACCACGATGTGCTCGCCCTGCCTCCCGGAGAAGCCCAGCTCCTTGATGGCGGCGGTGCCGTCCTCAAGCAGCCGCTGCCGGTACGCCGGATCGGTCCATGCCCTGGCCACCACCTTGGCCCCGTTGAGCGGGCCCACGTTGGTCTCGTATTCGGTGATGATCCTGTCCATCGCCGTCGGGTCGATCAGTCCGCGCTCGGTGAGGAGCTGCTCGAGCGCCTCGGTGCGCAGTGCCGGCGGAACGTGGCCGCCCGATCGGCTCGCAGTCGTCATGAGGCTGTCTCCAGGTAGCTCTCGAACAGATCTGCGGTGAGCGCGAAGGCCTCGGCGTCGGCGCCCCAGAGTTCGCGCGAGTCGTACCGCACCGAGTAGACGTACTGCGGGTTCTCACCCTGGAAGTGGGCCACGGTGTCCGGCAGCACCGCAGCCGGCTGGATGACGTCGATAACTCCCTCATGGCCCCGCACATAGCCCGGCAGCCGGGTATGCCCGGGCGGTGACATGTCTTTAGTACGTACCCGCTCGCCGACCGCGAAGGCGGGCGCGCTGTCGATGGTGCGGAGCGAGCCCTCGGCGGCCGGCGCGTAGTCCGGCAGGGCAGGTGCGGGGATCGGCGGCTCCGCGACGTCTTGACCGCACAGGTTGCGGGCGCGGGCGTCGATTGCGCCCGGCGCCAGGATCGCACTGTCGGTGAGCAAGAGCTCCGCTGCGTTGAGCCAGCGGGCGAAGTAGCCGTCATCGAGGTAGGCGGCCCGGCTCAGGCGCTCTTGCGCGTGCCGGAAGGCATGCAGGTTCTGCCCGGATACGCGGACGGACAGCACCGCCAGCGCGAACGCCCGGCCCTGCCAGGGCTCTGCGAAGACCGGTTCATCTGCTCTCGGCTGAGGAACAGGGCCCCATCCCTGGGTGCCCCCCATGTCGGCAGGACTTTCCATGGCATAACATCCCGTAATCCATCAGGGCAACGGCGCTGAGGTCACGCTCAGCTCGCGCACCTGGCGTCGCGGCGCCGGGACGTGCTTGAACTACTAATGGCGGCCTACCCAGTCGATTGAGCCGCTACGCAGCACGTGAGGTGATCCTCGCTGCCTCATGCCGCGAGGATCACGACGGCGGCGGCCGCGCGTGGCATCGGCGCCCGGAGCGTAACGTGGTGGTCGTTTGCCGCGCGCGAGGGGGATGAGTCACGTGAGTGATCCTGCCTCTTTCCGCGCTGAAGGATCCGGCGGACTGCTGGTCGGTCGTGACCATGACGCCGAGTTCATCGGCACGTTCGTGGACCGGGCTGCTGTCGGGGGCGCTGCCCTCCTGGTCGAGGGAGAGGCCGGGGTCGGAAAGACAGCGCTGCTTGGAGTCGCGGCCGCTCATGCTCGCGCTGCAGGCATCCGGGTCTTGCCGGGGGTGGGCGCGGAATTCGAGGCCGATGTCAGCTTCGCCGGACTGCATCAGCTCCTTCAGCCGCTTCTTGGCTCGCTGAGTGAACTCGACGCTGCTCACTCGATGGCGCTGACCGTTGCCCTGGGCCTTGGCGACGGCTCGCTGCCCGGCCAGCTTCTGCTGGCGAATGCAGCCCTGGCCCTCATTCGCAACGCTTCGGCTGCGACCCCTGTGCTCCTGATCGTTGACGATGTGCCCTGGCTGGACCGGGCGAGCGCGGTGGTACTCGGCTTCGTCGCACGCCGGGTCGCCGGCAGCCGCATCGGGCTGCTCGCCGCGTCGAGACCTGGCGAAGGGAGCTTCTTCGAGGGCGGCGGCCTGCCCCGGTACGACCTGCGGCCGCTGGACTACGCTGCGTCGCTAGCCCTGCTCCAGGAACGGTTCCCGGCGCTGGCTCCCCGCGTCCGCCAGCGCTTGCTGGCTGAGGCACAGGGAAACCCGCTGGCGTTGCTCGAACTGCCAGTTGCCCTGGTCGATGTCACGCAGGGGGCTGCTGGCGTGATGCCAGCCGTGCTACCGCTGAGCCGACGTCTCCAGGACATGTTCGCCTCGCGAATCAGGAACCTCCCCGCAGCGACCTTTGATCTTCTCCTGATGGCAGTTCTCGGCGGTACTGGAGATCTGCGCTTGCTGCGGGCTCCGGGGTCGCCACCCGAAATCTCGGCCCTGGCCCCGGCTGAGAATGCGGGCCTGGTCCGCATAGACCCGGCCGCTGGCAGGGTCGTGTTCCGCCATCCGCTGATCCGCTCGGCCGTGGCCGACATGGCAACTAACGATCAGCGCAGGCGAGCCCACCGCGTCCTGGCCGACCGCCTGGCGGACCAACCGGAACGCCGCGCCTGGCATCTGGCCGAGGCGGCCGTCGAGCCAGACGAGCAGCTGGCAGCATTGTTGCAGAGCGTGGCACATACCAACCTGCGCCGCGGCAGCGGAGTCGGCGCGGTCATCGAGTTGCTCCGCGCGGCCGAGCTGAGCCCTGCCGGTAGTGACCGTGCTAGCAGGCTTGCGGAGGCCGCATATCTCGGCTCCATCGTGACCGGCGATCTGCGTGATGCCCCGCGGCTCCTCGCGGCCGCCCGGCAGGCCGATCCGGAGACAGGCGGATCACTGGCCGCCGCAGTAGCGGGCTCGTATCACTTGCTGAACGGTGACGGCGACGTTGATGCCGCCCACCGCCTCATGGCCGGGGCCATCGAGAACCTCACCGACAACCAGGATGCCCACATCAAGCCGCTGATCGAGGGGTTCTACACCCTGCTGCTCGTGTGCTTCTTCAGCGGCCGTGCCGACATGTGGGAGGCATTCGACGTGGCGGTGAGCAGACTGAAGCCCCGAACCCCCGAGCTCCTGGACATCCTCGGTCAGACCTTCTCAGACCCGGCTCGCCGCGCGCAGCCGGTGCTGGGCAGGCTCGATGCGGCCATCGCAGCGCTAGGCACAGAGACCATACCGGCCCGCATCGTCCGGACCGGCATCGCGGGTTCCTATCTCGACAGGCTGGCGGGCTGCCGTGCCGCCTTGTGGCGGGTTGTCGCCGACGGCCGCCAGGGAGGCGCGATCACCTCGGCCATCGAGGCCTTGTTCCTGCTGGCCAACGACGCGTATTTCACCGGTCAGTGGGAGCAGGCCGACGACGTGATCGAAGAAGGCCTGATGCTCTGCGAAACCCATGACTACCGGCTGCTCGCCTGGCCAGGTGTCTTCCTGCGCGCGCTACTTGCTGCGGCCCGCGGCGACCACGAGATCGCCTGCTCTCTGGCGGACCAGATGGCCGCCTGGGCGGCGCCACGCGGAGTTCGCCTCGTCCACATGTATGCCGCGCACTCCCGGACACTTGCGGCCCTCGGCCGGGCAGATTTTGAGGCCGCCTTCCAGAACGCATCTTCTGTCAGCCCAGCGGGAACGCTGGCGCCCTACGTCCCGCATGCCCTGTGGCTGATCATGGACCTGGTCGAGGCGGCGTCACGTTCTGGCCGCAAGGCCGAAGCGAGCGCGCACGTCTCCGCGGTCTCCGCTGCGGGTATAGCAGAGCTCTCGCCGCGCCTGGAGATGATCGCAGGTGGGGCTGCTGCCATGGCGGCCAGCAACCGGGCATGCCGCGATCTGTTCGATACCGCGCTTGCTGTCCGTGGTGCCGAACGGTGGCCCTTCGACCTGGCCAGGATCCATCTCTCCTACGGAGAGCGACTGCGTCGGATCAAGGCCACCGCCGATGCTCGAACCCATCTGGCCACTGCCCATGAGACCTTCACCCGGCTCAGCGCCCGCCCTTGGGCCGCCCGGGCCAGCAGCGAGATGCGCGCCACAGGCCTGAGCATCGGGCAGCCAGCCGCCGAAGGGCCCGCGGCACTGACGCCCCAGCAACGGCAGATCGCCGAGCTCGCCGCGACCGGGCTCACGAACAAGCAGATCGGCGAGCGCCTCTACCTCTCGCCGCGAACCGTCGCTACTCACCTGCATCAGTTGTTTCCCAAGCTGGGAATAACTACCCGCGCCGCCCTCCGCGACGCCCTCGCCGACCAGCAGGCGGATGGGCGCTAGCTGGCCGGCACAGCATCTACGTCATTTGACCGAATCGATGCGCACTCCTGTCTCCCTACGGTGGCTGGCAGAGTTCCGCAACGTTCGAAGGGAGATCATATTGAGCACGAAGAGCGTCGTCCTGGTGCACGGCGGGTTCGTCGACGGATCTGGCTGGCAGGGCGCGTATGAGCTGCTGGCCAAGGACGGCTATCACGTCACAGTGGTGCAGAACCCGACCCTGTCACTAGAGGACGATGTAGCTGTCACCCGGCGCATCCTGGATGAGCAGGACGGCCCGGTCATTCTCGTCGGTCACTCCTACGGCGGCGTGGTCGTCACGGAGGCGGGCAGGCACGACAACGTCGCGGGCCTGGTGTACATCGCAGCATTCGCGCCCGACAAGGGCGAGTCGGTTAACACGCTGATTGCCGACCCGCCGCCCGGAGCGCCGGTCCCGCCGATCCTGCCGCCCAAGGAGGGGTTCCTGTTCCTGGACCGTGAGAAGTTCCACGAGTCCTTCGCCGGCGATCTTCCTCAGGAGCAGGCCCAGTTCATGGCCGATTCTCAGGTTCCATGGGGTGTCAGCGCGCTCGCCGGCGCGGTCACCGAGCCTGCCTGGCGCGTGAAGCCGAGCTGGTACCTGGTCGCCACCGACGACCGGATGATCCCCCCGCCGGCGCAGCGTGCCATGTCCGAGCGGGCCGGATCGACCGTTACCGAGCACGCAGGCAGCCACTCCATCTACGTATCCCACCCAGAAGCGGTGGCGACCATCATCGCCCAGGCCGCTCAGGCCACGAGCCAGTCCGCCTGACGTATGGCCCCTCGGCGACACACAGCTCTGCCGGGGCAGCTGCAGATGCCCCGGCAAGCGGCCATGGGTCCGCGAACTGAGCCACGACGCCGTCGGCGGACAGCGACCGTCACCGCGGGTCCTCCGCTAATTGGCGCGCCAGGTCAGCCCATCGCCAGGTAGGTCGGATCAGGGACGGGCTCGAGCCAGTCAGTTCCGTCATGGTCGCCGCTGGCCACGACTATGGCGATGTGTACGGCGAGGGTGTCAGCGGCCGCGCCGTGCCAATGGTCTACTCCGGGCGGGCAGGCGACGGTATCGCCTGCTCGCGCCCGGATAACGGTGCCATCACGCGCGCCAACCTGAGCTATCCCCTCGAGGACGTGGAGTGTCTGGCCGTTGGGGTGGACGTGCCAGTTGGTGCGCGCCCCCGGTGTGAAGTGGACGATGGCGGCGGACAGGTAGGGCGGCGTGCTCGGTGACGATATCGGGGTTATGTAGGCATCCCCGGTGAAGCGGTCTGCCGGGCCTTTGCCAGTTGGCGTGATCGGTTTGAGTTGCACGGTGCCTTCTCCTTAGGCGCGGATGAGAACTTTGAGGGCGCGCCGCGACTCCATGTCCTGGTATCCCCCGGGTGTCTGATCGAGAGTGACCTCGCGGTCGAAGACGCGGCCGGGGTTGACAGTACCGGCGAGGATGCCAGGCATGAGGGCGTGGATGTAGGCGCGGGCGGGTGCGGGTCCGCCGGTGAGGGTGATGTTGGAGCCGAAGAGGCTGCCGAACCCTACCGGTGCGTTCTCGTACTGGGGTACGCCGACTCTGCTGATGACGCCGCCGGGGCGGACGACGCCGATGGCCTGCTCGTAGGCGGACATGTGCCCGACGGCCTCGATGACGACATGGGTGCCGTCGCCGCCGGTCAGGTCGCGGACACTGTCGATGCCGTCCTCGCCGCGTTCGGCGACGACGTCGGAGGCGCGAAATTCGCGGCCGAGGCCGGTGCGGCTTGCGTGCCGTCCCATGAGGATGATCTGCTCGGCTCCGAGCTGGCGGGCGGACAGGACGGCCATGAGACCGACGGCGCCATCGCCGATGACAGTCACCGTTGTGCCGGCGGTGACGTTGGCCCTGATGGCTGCGTGGTAGCCGGTGCCGTAGACGTCGGAGAGCGTGAGCAGGGAGGGAATGAGCGGGGAGTCTTCTCCGACCGGCGCGGTGACCAGGGTGCCGTCGGCGAGCGGTACCCGGATGGCTTCGGCTTGCCCGCCGCCGACGCCGTTCGCGTTCCAGAACCCGCCATGCCGGCAGGACGTCTGCAGGCCCGCGCGGCAGTAGTCGCAGGTGCCGTCGGACCAGGCGAAGGGCACGAGGACGAGGTCACCTTTGCTGACGGAGGTGACGTCTGCGCCGATGTCCTCGACGATCCCGATGCACTCATGGCCGATCGAGGTGTCCTCGGTAGTGGCTGGCCTGTTGTGGTAAGGGTGCAGGTCCGATCCGCAGATGCACGCGCGGACGACGCGGACGATGGCATCGGTTGGCCGCTGGATGACGGGGTCAGGAATGTTGATAACGCGGACGTCGCCGGCGCCGTAGATGTAGGTGGCTCGCATGGCAGAGTCCTTCGGGTTGATAGCTCAGTAGCCGGTGGGCTGGCGCGGTGTGTAGTGCTCTTCCAGGGCGCGGACGTCCTCGTCGGAGAGGGCGACGTCGAGGGCGGCCACCGCGTCGGCGAGGTGATGTTGCTTGGTGGCGCCGACGACCGGGGCGCTGACGACCGGGTTGCGGAGGACCCAGGCCAGGGCGATCTGAGCCATGGTCACGCCATACTGCCCGGCAACATGCTGGACGGCGTCGGCGATGGGCTTGTCGTCACTCGGCAGCACCCAGCGAGCGACGTCATCGGTGCCGCTGCGCGCGGTCTGCTCGCCCCACGGGCGCGCGAGGCGGCCTTTTGCGAGCGGGCTCCACGGGGTCGATCCGACCCCCCGATCGGCGAGCAGGCCGAACATCTCCCGCTCCTCCTCGCGCTGCATGAGGCTGTACTGGTTCTGCATCGAGATGAACCTGGTCCAGCCGTTCAGTTCGGCGGTGTACTGCATCTTGGAGAACTGCCAGGCCCACATTGAGGAGGCGCCGAGATACCGGACCTTGCCTGCCTTGACCATGTCATGGAGGGCTTCCATGGTCTCCTCGACCGGGGTGGCGGGGTCGAAGCGGTGGATCTGATAGAGGTCGACGTAGTCGGTGCCGAGCCTGCGGAGGGAATCATCGAGCTGCTCGACAATTGCACGGCGGGACAACCCGGACCCGCCGGGTCCGTCGTGCATCCTGAAGAACACCTTGGTCGCGAGGACGACGTTGTCGCGGCGGGTGTAGTTCCGGATGGCCCGCCCGACGATTTCCTCGGAGGTTCCGTAGCCGTAGGCGTTGGCGGTATCCCAGAAGGTGATGCCGAGTTCGACGGCCTGGCGGAAAACCGGCTCAGCCGTGTCGTCGCCGAGTGCCCAATGATTGAAGCCCCGCGTAGTGTCGCCGAAGCTCATGCATCCGAGCGCTATGCGGCTGATCTTCAGGCCGGAGCCGCCTAGCGTGGTGTATTCCATGGGCACTCCTTCAGTGGTCGTGGCGTGGTCAGGCGGTCGTGTCGGGGTCGAAGCCCTGGGTCACGGGTTGCGGTGGCGTCGCCGATGCGGCGGAGTTCCTCCTCGGTCCAGGTGCCGCTCACTAGTGGGCGCCAGTCGCGAATAGTTCGCGGGCCAGGGTGATCGCGGACATGGCGCGCGGCCATCCGGCGTAGAACGCGAGATGGATGATCATTTCCTTCAGCTCGGTCTCGGTCAGGCCGTTGTCCCTGGCCCGCGCAAGATGGCTGCGGAGCTGCTCAGTGCTGCCGTTCGTGAGCAGGGCAGCGCAGGTGATGAGGCTGCGGTCGCGAGAGCTGAGCTCGGGCCGGGCCCACACGTCACCGAACAATACGTCGTCGGTGAGCTCCACGAGTTTCGGCGCGAACTCGCCGATCAGGCGCTGCGCCGGAGTCTGATCAGTCACGGCTCTTCCTTCCGGTGTTCTGTGCTTGTCCTAGCTGGACCAGCGCAGCCAGTTAAGGCTCTGACCTGCCGCTTTGGGAGTGCCTGCTCTTCCGGGTAACGCCAGTACCTCCCACTTACACAGTCACGCGCTTACCGTGGAAGTCATGGATAACCGAGTCCAGGTCCGCGAGTTTCTGATCTCGCGCCGCGCGCGGATCTCGCCCGCCCAGGCCGGACTGCCCGCTTACGGCGGCGGCAACCGCCGGGTGAAGGGCCTGCGGCGCGAGGAAGTGGCGCTCCTGGCCGGCGTCAGCATCGACTACTACATCCGCATGGAGCGAGGAAACCTAACCGGCGCCTCCGACGCCGTCCTCGACGGCGTGGCCAGCGCGCTTCAGCTCGACGAGGCCGAGCGCGCCCACCTGTTCGACCTCGCCCGCGCCGCCCAGCCAGCCCGCCCCCGGCAGCGGCGGGCAAAGAACCTGGGCATCACCGACGGCATCCAGCAGATCCTCGACGCCATCACCGACGCGCCCGCCTGGGTCCGGAATGCCCGCCACGACATGCTCGCCGCCAACCGGCTTGCCCGCGCGCTCTACGCTCCCGTGCTGGCGGACGCCCGCAGGCCGGCCAACAATGCCCGCTTCGTCTACCTCGACCCGGCTGCTCGCGAGTTCTTCGCCGACTGGGACCGTGCCGCCGACGACATCGCCGCCATGCTCCGCTCCGAGGCGGGCAGCAACCCGCACGACAAGCAGCTGATCGAGCTGATCGGTGAGCTCTCCACCAGCAGCGAGGTATTCCGCGCCCGGTGGGCCGCCCACAATGTCCGGTTCCACCGCACCGGCCACAAGCGCATCCGCCACCCGGTCGCCGGCGCACTTACGGGAAAGGCTCCGATGGAGAACGTTCGCCTGGGCAAGACCGGGCTCAAGGTCAGCCGGATCGCGCTGGGCTGCATGAGCTACGGAGATCCATCCACCCCTGGAGCCCATACCTGGGCACTTGATGACGACGATGCTCAGCCGTTCTTCCGCCAGGCCGTCGAGGCCGGGGTGACGTTCTGGGATACGGCGAACGTCTATCAGCTCGGGACGTCCGAGGCGGTTGTGGGCCGGGCGATCAGGCGTTACGCGCGGCGAGAGGACATTGTCCTGGCGACCAAGGTGTTCGGATGGATGCATGACGGCCCAGGTGGCCAGGGGCTGTCCCGCAAGGCCATCCTTGAGCAGGTCGACGCTTCACTGGCGCGGCTCGGCACCGATTACATCGACCTTTACCAGATTCACCGGTTCGATCCCGATGCTCCGGTCGAAGAGACGATGGAAGCGCTCCATGACATCGTCAAGGCCGGGAAGGTCCGCTATATCGGGGCCTCCTCGATGTACGCATGGCAATTCGCCAAGCTCCAGCACGCTGCCGCGATGAACGGCTGGACCCAGTTCGTCGCGATGCAGAATCAGTACAACCTGCTTCGGCGCCATGATGAACGCGAGCTGCTGCCGATGTGCGCCGACATGGGTGTCGGTGCGGTCCCGTACTCGCCCCAGGGCAAGGGACGCCTGGCCCGTCCCTGGGGGGAACAATCACACCGCTCTTCCGTGGACAAGGTCGTCCAGTCGTTCGACTCGCCCCTGGACGAACCCGTCGTCAATGCAGTCCAGCGTGTGGCGGAGAACCGCGGCAGAACCATGGCCCAGGTCGCGCTGGCGTGGGTGCTGAGTAGTCCCTTCGTCTCCGCACCAATCGTCGGCGCAACCAAGCCCCATCACCTGCCCGAAGCCGTGGCGGCATTGGACCTGCACCTTACCGACGACGAAACCCGGTCGCTCGAAGAGCCATACACCCACCATGGGCCAGCCTGGTTCTGACGAGACACGGCTCTGCCGACTCCGGTCCGACGCAGCCGGGTGGACACGTGCAGACCGCTGCGCAGTGGGTGGCACAGCGCCGGGTGCCCGTGTGAACAATCTCGACGTCGAGACAATTCTGGCAGCGACCGGCAGGTGCGTTTCGGCAGGTCAGACTCGGCGGAGGATAAGAGATTCGAACTCTTGAGGGGTTGCCCCCAACACGCTTTCCAAGCGTGCGCCCTAGGCCACTAGGCGAATCCTCCGCCGGCAAGCTTATCGAGCAATCCGCCTTGTCCACGCCAGCAACCTCGGGGAGAGCCGAAATCGCAGCCCCGGACCCTTGCGTGCCGCGATCAGTGCGCGTTGCGTGTTGTTGCTGTAGCTAGGAGTAGGGCATATCTCAGGACCGGGCCGCACCCGCGCTGCTCCCCTAAACTCAAGGTGTGATCTTCAAGCAGGTAGGGGAAGGGCGGCCCTACCCCGAGCATTACCGGACTGGGCGCGAATGGGCAGATATCCCGCCCCGTCCGGTCCGGCTCGACCAGCTCATCACCACAAAGAACGTGCTCGATCTGCACTCAGTGCTCGCGAATGACTCGACCTTTTATGGCGACCTGTTCCCGCACGTCATCAGCTGGCGCGGCGAGCTCTACCTGGAAGACGGCCTGCACCGGGCGCTGCGCGCCGCGCTGCAGCAGCGATCAGTGCTGCATGTGCGCGTGCTGGAGCTGGACTAACCGCCCCACGCCCGTCAGGACACGAACTGCTGTCCACCGTCGATGTCGTAGGTCGCGCCGGTGAGCGCCGTGTTCGTCATGATGTGGACGGCAAGCGCGGCAACGTCGGCAGGGCCGACGACGCGGCCGATCGGCAGTGTTGCTCGCAGCTCTGCTCGGCGCTCCTCGAGTCGATCTCCCAGTAGGGATGCCGACAACGAAGTGTCGACGAAGCCGGCAGCGATGAGGTTGACGCGAACGGGCGCGAGCTCCAGCGCGAGCGTCGCTGCGAACGGAGGCAGCGCGGCCGTAGCAGCCGAGGCAATCCCGAGGCCGTGGCCGATGCGCCGGCCGCCGGTACCGCCCATGATCAGCAGCGAGCCACCGGGCCTGATCTTGCCGGCGGCATTCCGTGCCACCTCCAGCGCCTGCACGATGTGATCGCACAGCCCCTGGCGTACCTGCTCTGAGTCCATCTCGAGCAGGGGTCCGTACGTCGGGCCGCCGGCCGTGACCATCACATGGTCAATTTGCGCCGGCAGGTCCTGGAAGAACCTCGCCAGGGAAGCAGCGTCGGTAGCGTCGAAGGCCGCCGTGCGGTGTGCGCCGACCTCCGCCGCCGCTTGCCTGAGCCGCTCGGGATTACGGCCCGTGAGGATCACATCTGCTCCCTCAGCTCTGGCCCGCCGAGCTGTCTCGAGCCCGATGCCCGCACTTCCGCCGATGAGGACGACGGTCTGTCCGGTCAGTTCCGGCTCGCGCCTGGTAGCAACCGCAGAGGTTGCGCTGGTCATCGTGCCCTCCTCATCGCGATGTGTTCGCCGAACCTAGGTACGCCCGGTGCGCTGCCGGGCCTGACTGATAGCCCAGGCGGCGTTGACCAGGCCGATGTGGCTGAATGCCTGGGGGAAATTGCCGATCATCTCGCCGGTGCGCGGATCGACTTCTTCTGCGAGCAGCCCGACATCATTGATCGCCGCGACGGCCCGCTCGAAGGTTGCGGTAGCTGCTTCGACGTCGCCGGCCATGGCCTGCGCCTGCGCCAGCCAGAACGTGCAGAGCAGGAAGGTGCCCTCATCACCGGGCAGTCCGTCGTGGCTCAGGTACCTGTACACCAGACCGCGCTTGTCGGTGAGCCGCTGCGCGGTGGCTTGGATGGTCGCCAGCATCCGCGGGTCCTCTGCAGGCAGGAACCCGGTAATGGCCAGCATCAGGCTCGAGGCGTCGAGGTCCTGGCTGCCGAAAGCCTGAGTGAAGGCGCCGACCTGCTCGTTCCAGCCGCGCTCCAGAATGGCCGTGCGGATCTCATCACGGGCGGTCTCCCAGCCGGGCACCCGATCTTCCGCGCTGAGGATGCGGGCAAGCGAAATCGCGCAGTCCAGCGCCACCCAGCACATGAGCTTGGAGTACAGGAAGTCGCGCGGCTCGCCGCGGATCTCCCAGATTCCCTGGTCCTTCGCGCGCCAGCGACTTGCTGCTGTGTCCGCGGCCGCCGCCAGAAACTGCCGGGTCGCCGGGTTCATCTCGCCGAGCTGGTCGACCAGCCGCAGGGCGGCGCTGAGCAGCTCACCGTAGACATCAAGCTGCCGCTGGAGCCATGCGCCGTTGCCGACTCGGACGGGTCGGCTGTCACGCCAGCCCGCCAGATGTGGCAGTTCCCGCTCGGACAGGTCGAGTTCGCCGCCGACGCCGAACATGATCTGCAGGTCATCGCCGCGCTCCAGCTGGGATGCCGCGGCATCGGCGAGGAATGCGAAGAACTGCTGAGCCTCGTCCGGGCAGGCCGCTACCCACAGGGCGTGCATCGTAAAACTGGCGTCGCGCACCCACGTGTAGCGGTAGTCCCAGTTCCGCTGACCGCCTACGGTTTCCGGCAGCGACGTTGTCGGCGCTGCCACGATGGCGCCCGTGGGTGCGAACGTTAGCGCGCGCAGCACTCGCCCAGAGTGCAGGACAAGATGCCGCCAGGGGCCCTCGTAGCTCTGGTGTATCGCGGACCAGGACCGCCAGCCCGCCACCGTGTCGTCCAGCCGTGCAGCGACGTGCTCCGCGGTCCACGTGGGCTGCGGCGGAACGTCCATCCCGTGGGCGACCACGAAGACGGCGTCATCCCCGGCGGCCAGCCGGATCCGGGCGGCCGCGATGCCGCCAGCGACGTCGACGTCGACGGCGACCGAGGTAACCAGGAGCAGCGGTTCGGCGCCGCCCGATGCAACGACCCCGCCGTCAACCGGAGCCAGGAGCGGGCGGGCGGTCCCGTATTCCGGCCGGGGCGCGTAGACGACCTCTGCCTCGATCTCACCTTCAGTGCAGGCAAGCCGGCGGGCGAGCATGCTCGGGGAGTTGTCGCCCAGGTCGTGGCCGCGCTCGTTGCGGCCGACCGTGAGGGCGTCTGTCAGCACCGCCGTGCCGCCCGCAGTGGTGAAGGTGGTCTCCAAGACCATCGTCTGGTCGACGTACTGGCGGCTCGCCTGGAATTCGCCTGCGGGCTTGATGGTGAAATGCCCGCCGGCCGGGTCAAGCAGGCGGCAGAACACCGCCGGCGCGTCGAACCGCGGGAAGCACAGCCAGTCGACCGAGCCCTCACGGCTCACCAGCGCTGCGGAGCGGCAGTCCGAGAGCAGCGCGTAATCGCCGATCGGCAGGCTGTCCATCGTCCCCTCCGCTTGCCGGATGAGCACTCACTACCCGCTTGAGCGACATCCCAAGTCATTGGCGGGTCAGCCGGGCCGCCATGCATAGTTGTCAGGGCAAGCTCCTTTCTGAAGGGCCTACGGCGATGACCTCAGGAATGCCAGCCGCGGCGAAGCTGGAAACGGGCAGATACGACACTCCCGTCATCTTTGACCGCATACGTTCCATTGCAGTCGGGTGACCCGGCTCGCTGTCGTCGGCAGCCTGAACGCCGACCTCACGCTCCTGGTTGATCACCTGCCGGGGCCAGGGGAAACGGTGGTCGCCACCAGCCCGGCCCTGGTCAGCTGCGGCGGGAAGGGCGGTAACCAGGCCGCTGCAGCAGCGGCCTTTGGCGCAGCGGTCACGATGGTGGGCAAGGTCGGCGACGATCAGCAAGGCAGGCAGTTGCTTGCCGACCTCGCCGCTCGCGGTGTGGATGCGAGCGGCGTCATCGTCGCATCCGGCGCTCGTACCGGCGGCGCCACCATCGCCGTTGACGGCGATGGCGAGAATCTCATCCTGGTCGATCCCGGCGCCAACAGCTTGCTCAGCCCTGATGAGGTCGAGGCCGCGGAGCTGGGCGCCGCCGACGCAGTGATTGTGCAGCTGGAGATTCCGGTGCCCGCGGTGGCAGCGGCGCTGAGCGCCGCGGGCGGCGCGATCCGGCTGCTGAATCCGGCGCCAGCGCCCGCGACTGCGCTACCCCCGGCGCTGCTCGGCGTCGCCGGCGTGCTGGTACCGAATCTGGCCGAGCTAGCCAGGCTGGCGGGCGACGCTGTGCCGCCTGGCCTGCCGCCGGGGGCCGACCTGACCGCAGTGGCCCAGCTGGCGCGCCGCCTGGACGGCGCTGCGGATGTCGTGGTCACCCTGGGCAGCCGCGGCGCGCTGGTTGTTTGCCGGTCGGCCGCAACGTCGGTGCACATTGTCGCACCACCAGTCGCGACCGTAGACACCACGGGGGCGGGCGACTGCTTCTGCGGCACCCTCGCTGCCTCCCTCGCGGACGGCATGGACCTGACTGACGCCGCCCGGCTGTCTGTCGCCGCGGCCGCGCTCTCCACAACCGGGTACGGCGCGCGAGGCGAGCTGCCTGACCGGGCCGCAGCCGAGCACCTTGCCGACGGGCTGTCCGTCCGGGTCCTCAGCGGCTAACTGCCTGCCGCCGTTGCAGCTGTCACCGCTCATGGCGATACGGCGCTTGTAAGGCGCACTTCATCGGCGTAGACACGCTGACAAGCACGCCCGTTGCCCGGCATTCACAGCGTCTGGCCGTTCGATCCACAACGGTCGCAGGCGCACGCGAGCGAATGTTCTGCACGACTCCAGGCTCCCGGCGCATGTGTCCTGCGGTGGCCGCCGCGACGCGCTCCTCTGGCTAAGGTTCGCCGCATCGGGTTGTCTTGTCGTGGCGGCATTTTCTCCGGTTAATAGTGCGGCGGTCCGGTCGTGAGCAGGCATGCAGTGCTGCTCGCACGGAACGCAGCTGCCGGGCTCAGGTGCTCGCGGTCCGCTTGAACAAGATTGTGGCGAGGGTGAAGGCGACGAAGATGATGCCGCTGAACTCGGTCAGCGTTAGCCACAGGTGGCTGCCGGGCGGCTGGTTCAGGAGCAGGGCCCGGATGGTGTCGACGGCCTGGGTGACGGGCTGGTTGCCGGTGACGACGCGCAGCCAGGACGGCATCGTGCCAGTCGGGACGAGGGCGCTGCTGAAGAAGATCGGGATGATGATGATCGCGCCGAGTTGCTGGGCGACTTCCACGCTCTTGCCGAGCAGGCCGATCAGCGCGGCGAGCAGGGACAGGGCGAGCGTGACGAGGAGGAAGACGGCGACGGCCGTGGCCCATCCGCTGATGCCGGCGGCGGGGCGGAAGCCGACGGCGTAGCCGGCCGCGATGGTCACGGCGAGGCCGATCAGGCTGCGTGCGAGATCGGCGATGAGGTGGCCGGTGATGACAGCGGACTTGGCCATGGGCAGGGTGCGGAACCGGTCCATGACCCCGTCCAGCATGTCGGCGGCGACGCTGACCGTGGTGGTGACTGCGGCGAATGCCGCGGCGACGACGAGGATGCCGGGCATCACGAAGTTGATGTAGCTGCCGTGGGTGCCGGTGTTGATGGCGCCGCCGAGCAGGACGTCGGCGACCAGCACGATCAGGACTGGCTGCAGTGTGACGTTGGTTAGCTGCTCGGGGTCGTGGCGGATGTGCCGGAGGCTGCGCTTGGCCATTTCCCAGTAGTCGCTGGCCACCCAGGCAGCGGACTGGCGGCTGGTCCGGGCAGGCACGGCGGTCATGCCGCGTCCCCGGCTGCGCCGGCGGTCCGCGCGTGACCGGTGAGCAGGAAGTACACGTCGTCGAGGTCCGGCTCGCTGAGGGAGAACCGCTCGATGCCGGCGCCCGCCCGCAGGGCCGTCCCGGTGATGGCGTTCAGCTCCCGCACTCCGTCCAGGCCGGTGCCCTGGACGGCTACCCTCACGGCGCGGCGAGCCTGGTCGGTCACGACGGCGAGGCCGCCGAGGGCGGCGGTCAGCCGGATGACGTCGGCGTCCGTGGCCGCGATCAGGTCGAACTGCGCCTGCCCGGCTCGTGCCTTGAGTTCGGCTGGTGTCCCGGCGGCGACGACCCGGCCGGCGTCGATGAACACGACCGAGCCGGCCAGTGCGTCTGCCTCGTCCAGGTACTGCGTCGTCAGCAGCACGGTAGTCCCGCGTCCCACGAGGCCGCGGATGATCTCCCACAGGGCGTGACGGCTGGCCGGGTCCAGCCCGGCGGTGGGCTCGTCGAGGAACAGGATCGGGGGCTCGGCCATCAGGCTCAGCGCGAGGTCGAGCTTGCGCCGCATCCCGCTGGAGTAGGCCTTGACGGCCTTCTTCCCGGCGCCGCCGAGGTCGAAGACCTCCAGCAGCCGCGCCGGCCGCTCGCGCACGACCGGCCAGGCCAGCCGGTGCAGCCGGCCGAACATCGCCAGGTTCTCCGGGCCGGACAGCTTGCCGTCGACTGACAGCGACTGGCCGGTCAGCCCGATGCACGCCCGGACACGCTCCGGATCACCCGCAACGTCATAGCCTCCCACCCATGCCGTGCCCGCGTCGGACCGCAGCAGCGTCGACAGGATACGGACCATGGTGGTCTTGCCCGCGCCGTTCGGCCCGAGCAGCGCGGTCACCGTCCCGGCCCTGGCATGGAGGCTGACGTCGCGCAGGGCAGCGGTCTTGCCGTAGCGCTTGGTCAGGCCGGACGCGGCGATCGCCAGCTCGCTCCCGCCGGTCATCGCTGTCGCCGGCCCGAGCAGCTCGTCATGCCCGCTCGCGGCCGGTGCCTTACTGGCTCTCATCTACGCCGTCCCGTCGCCTAGCGCTATTCGTACGTAGTACGAATAGCGTACTCGTATGCTGTACTCGTGGCAAATGAGCGCGACCGCCGCCCCGTCTGGGCCCTGCCTGAGCCGGCCAGCCGCAAGCCGCGCTACACCCGCGAGCAGATCACTGACGCAGCGCTGCGGATCGCAGACCAGGAGGGATTCGACGCGGTCACGATGAAGCGGATCGCCGCCGAGCTCGGGGCAGCGGCAATGACGCTCTACTACTACGTGCGCAACAAGAGCGACATCGTCGCGCTGATGCAGGACGCGATCCTTGCCGACATCCTCGTCCCGGACGCGTGCCTGCGCGGCGGCTGGCGGGACGCCATCACCGCGATCGCGAGGCGTACCAGGGACGTGCACATGGCCCACCCCTGGTCGCTGGCGTCGCTGAACGAGGCCCAGTTCGGGCCCAACGCCATGCGCCACTTCGAGCAGTCCCTCGCCGCGGTGGCCGGCACCGGGCTCGCCCTGCCTGCCAGGTTCGAGCTCATCGCCGCCATCGACGACTACGTCTCGGGCAACTCCCTGCACGCCGTGGAGTCCCTGGCCCGCGCCAAGATCGCCGAGGAAGACCCGGAGATGGTCGCCGCCGCGGTCGCATACGGCATGGCCCGGCTCCAGACCGGCGACTTCCCGCAGCTGAGCGCGATCGCAGCCGCGAGCGCCCAGACCGCCGAACCTCCCGGCCCCCCGATGACAGAAGCCGCCCTGACCGGCCAGTTCGAACGCGGGCTCCAGGCCCTGCTCGACGGCCTCGCCACGCACATGAACATCAGCTGACACCGCCCCGCCCTGCCGCCTAGCCGTAACGGCATCTCGCTCCAGCGCCAGGAATCCACGAGTCCCGGCGCAGCCCGCCCGCGAATCCGGGGACACGCTCGTCGTCGAGCACATCCGCCAGTCATTCTGGCCCTGACCGCCCGGCGCAATCGGCGCTTCGGGGCCCTGCAGCCGGCCCTACGGGGGTAGGTGATCGGCGACCGGGAAAGCAGTCCTTCGATGACCAACGCGCCAAATCTGAATCGAGCCGCAGCCCCATGGTCACAGTCACGCTTGAGGCTGAGGGGCGGACACGTACACTCAGCGGGCCACCCCGGATTCGGGCCCCGCCAGGATTTTATTATTGAGACTTGAACTGTCGTTTTGAGAGTGCTACTTTCACAGCTATGGCCACCGGTGTAAGGCGTCGCCGCTCGTCCGGCGGCTCGGAAGGCCAGGCACGGACCCGCCTGGCTCGCGGTGCGGTTGTCGAGGCCGCGCGGACCCTTTTCCTTGAACGCGGTTACGCTGCAACGACGATCGAGGCCGTCAGTGACCTGTCAGATGTCCCGATGGCGACTGTGTACCGGCTGTTCTCCTCCAAGCTTGGGATCCTCAAGGCACTGCTGGACGTCTCCATAGCCGGTGATGACGAGGCTGTCGCGCTAAAGGACCGGCCCCACGTGCGCGCGCTTCTTGACGACCCGGACCCTCGGAACCAACTGGCCGGGTTTGCTGGCATCACCTCCGGCATCATGTCGAGGACCGAGCCCGTGTACCGGATTCTCGTGAGCGCGGCGGGCTCCGATCCTGACGCCACCGCGCTGCTCGCCGAGCAGATCCGGCACAGGCAACGGGGCCAGGCGGCGATCGCGCAGTCTCTTGCCCGCGCGGGCGCCCTACGGCCGAAGCTGCGCGAGCGTGATGCTGCGGACATTATCCATGCACTCATGTCTCCCGAGGTCTACCGGTTGCTCACGGGTGACCGGGGCTGGCCAGCCGCGCGGTACGAACAATGGCTCAAGGACATCCTCATCGACCAGCTGCTTCCCGCGCCGGCCCCCGGAGACGGACACACCCGGAGGTCAGAGCGGCCCGCACGATCAAGCCCACCAGCACAGGCATAGGCCAGGCGGCGCGTGTGAGCCTGACCCGGCAACACGCTGCACCGCCGGACACCAAACCGAGAAGAAGGGCACCATCATGAGCACTGAGGTCGAACCGCCGGTCACCGCCAGCCGCAACCGGTATGTTCGCTGGCGATCGGTCGGCTATTGGCTGGCCACCGCGGTGGTGGCAGGCGAACTGTTGCTCGGCGGAATCTGGGACATCGCCCGGCTGCCCTTCGTCGCCAATCTGGTGACGCACCTCGGCTACCCGTCTTACTTCCTGGTGCTGCTGGGCAGCTGGAAGGTCCTGGGCGCCGTCGCCCTGCTCATCCCGCGTTATGCGCTGCTCAAGGAGTGGGCCTATGCGGGCGCCTTTTTCGCCTATACCGGGGCGATCGTCTCCCACCTGGTCACTGGCTACGATCTTGCCGAGGTCGGTCTGCTGGCCGTCTTCGCTGCACTAACCGTACTGTCGTGGGCGCTACGGCCCCCGAGCCGCCGGATCCCGCGCCCGATGCCAGACTCTCCTGCAGCCGAAAGCAAGCCTGCGCGGCCCGCTGCGGTTCAAACGTGATACCCGTAACCGAGCAATAGAACGCGGGCAGGGCCATGCGCCGGTCAGTAACTGCGGTCGTAAGCGTTGGGTGGTTCGCGGCCATCGGCGGGGTGTTCGGCTGCCTGCTTCCGTACCTGCTGGATGACTGGCATTTCCACCGGCCGCTGCCTTACTGGGGAATAGCGCGGGCCGTGGGCGTGGTGCTTATCTGCGCGGGCCTCGTTCCGGTGGTTCAATCGTTCATCGAGTTCTTCAAGGCTGACGGGACTCCTGTGCCGCTGGCGTCGCCGCCGAGTCTGGTGGTCCGCGGGTTCTACCGGTACGTGCGCAATCCCATATACGTCGGCTTCCTGATCACCCTGGTGGGCCAGACGTTGCTGTTCGGCTCGCCGGGCCTGCTGAAGTACACCGTGGCGGCGTGGCTTGTCGGGGCAGCAGGTGTGAGTTTCTACGAAGAACCCAAGCTGGCCCGTAAGTTCGGAACCGAGTACGCAGCTTATCGGCGCGCTGTGCATGCCTGGATTCCCCGGCTACATCCATGGACCCCCGGTGAACCAACCGCACCGGGAGCACATCATGAGACCCAAACCCGCTAATCGATCATCGGTGAAAGGGAGAGCCATATGGCCCGCATCAAAGGGGTCTCTCCTGCGCAAGCTGGGCTGTACGTAAAGATCGCCTACCACTTCACCCGGCGCAGCGTCGGCAAGCTGACTGGGCGGCAGACGGAGCGGATGATCGAGCCCCTGGAGATATACGCGCATGTCCCTGTGCTTTTCAAGGGCTACGCTAAGCTTGAACAGGCCACAGCCAGGCTGCACCATCTGGACAAAAGGCTCCAGGCACTCGCCGAGCTGAAGGCGGCTACCCTCACTCACTGTGAATATTGCATCGATATGGGTTCGGCCATCTCCCGTCGGTGGGGCCTGACCGACGAGGAGCTTCTGGCGCTCCCCGGCTATCAGACAAGCCCACTGTTCTGTGAACTGGACAAGCTCGTACTCGACTACGCCGTGGGCATGAGCCGAACCCCAGTCGACGTCTCCGACGCACTGTTCGACAAGCTGCGGCAGCATCTTGATAACGGCCAGATCGTGGAACTAACGCACCACATCGCCTTGGAGAACATGCGCGGCCGCTTCAATCTGGCACTCGGCATCGGTCCTGCCGGTTTCAGCGACGGCATGGTGTGCGCCGTCCCCGTGGTCCATCCGTGAGCATCGGCTACTAATAGCCCGGAAGGTCGGGGGCGCTCGGGCCGGGCGAGCCCCTCAGGGATTGGTCGCCGCCGCCATGGTGCTCGCAGCATGCCTCGGCGAGGCGGGTGAGTACCGGCAGGAACGAGGCGTCGGTGAACACTCCCGTGTGCACCTCCACCGTCACGTCGCGGAAGCCGGCTCCAGCAGCAGGTTGCGGTGCTGACGGGCGGCCCGCGGCGACGCCACTTGGCCGGCGCGCTCCCGCACGATGGTGCGGGTGAGCTCGCGGCCCGGCTCGCCGAACTGTGGCCCAGCGACCAGTACACCGCGATCATCGCCGAGACGGAACGGCAGGACCGGCCCCCAGGAACAGAAGGCCGGGGGTGATCACCGTGACAAACGGCCCCGAGCCAGAGGATATTGGCGACAGCCAGCCGGATGGGCTCCTGCTGACCGTCGAGGAGGCCGCCAAACGACTCCGGCTCGGCCGCACGTTGGTCTACCGGCTGATCTTGTCCGGCGAGCTGGAGTCGGTCACCGTGGGACGGCTGCGCCGGGTACCCGCCGAGTGCCTTGCCGAGTACGTCAATGCGCTTCGCGGTGCCGGCAAGGCGGTCACCGGCAAGGGCAGCAATGCCGCCTGAACCGGATGCGCCGAAGCGGCGCCGGAACCCGAGCCTGCGCTCCACGATCTACCAGGACCACCGTGGCTACTGGAATGGGCGCGTGACGGTCGGCGTCCGGGACAACGGGCGGCCCGACCGCCGGCACGTCGGCGGCAAGACCAGGGCCGAAGTCGCCGAAAAGGTCCGGGCGCTTGAACGGGAGCGCGACCAGCGCACGGTACGCAAGTCAGGCCAGCGGTGGACGGTCGCGAGCTGGCTGACCTACTGGGTCGACAACATCGCCGCACCGCCCCACGTCGCCGAGAACACCCACCTCGGCTACAGGGTCGACGTGACCAAGCACCTGATCCCGGGCCTTGGCGCCACCGGTTGGAGAGGCTTACGCCCGGCCATGTGGAGCGCCCTGTACGCCAAGCTCCAGCGCGGCGGGCTCCCCGGGCGGCGCCCACCACGTGCACCGCACGCTCCGGGCCGCGCTCAACGAGGCAGTCCGCCGGTCCCACCTGGCCCGCAACCCGGTGCTGCTAGCCAAAGCGCCGAAGCTCGACGAGGAGGAGGTCGAGCCGTACGACGTCGCCGAGATCCAGCGGCTGCTCGAAGCCGCAGCCAAGCAGCGCAACGGAGCCCGGTGGGCTCTGGCGCTAGCCCTCGGCCTGCGCCAGGGCGGGGCGCTCGGACTCCAGTGGGACGACGTGAACCTGGAGAAAGGCACGATCCGCATCCGCCGCTCCCGGCTGCGCCCCCGGTACGCGCACGGCTGCGACGGCACCTGCGGCAAAACGCCCGGCCTCTGCCCCCAGCGCGAGAGCATCCGGCCGCCCGCGGGCAGGGTCAAGTCCAAGGCGGGCCGCCGCACGATCGGCTTGCCGCCCCAGCTGGTCGCACTGCTCCACACCCACAGGGCCGAGCAGGAGCTAGAACGGGCGACGGTCGACCAGCTCTGGCATGACGAAGGCTGGGTTTTCGCAACACCGGCCGGCCAACCAGTCAACCCGCGCACCGACACCGCCGAGTGGAAGCGGCTGCTCAGAGAAGCCAGGCTGCGCGAGGCGCGGCTGCACGACGCCAGGCACACAGCCGCGACCGTCCTGCTAGTTCTGCAACAGCCGACGCCGACCGTCCGCCGCGACTCGCTCGCCGTGGTCCTGGCGGCCGCCGAGGCGTGCATCGCGGGCCACGCCGACCGCTGCGGCTCGAGTGCCGAGCTGCAGGATGCGATCGCCGATCTTCGCGCCGCGCTGCCACCGTCAGCGGGCCCCGCCGAGAGAGCAAATGAGCCAAAAACTGAGCCAAGGAGGCCAGCGGAATCATAAGCGACGAAAACCAGCTCGACATCGTGCCTGGTCAGTGGCGGTGGAGGTGGGATTTGAACCCACGGAAGGGTTGCCCCTTCACACGCTTTCGAGGCGTGCGCCCTCGGCCACTAGGCGACTCCACCGCAGCAGAGCCTACCTGAGCCGCCGCCGTGACGGCCCGCAGGTCTGCTACCGCCGCTCGCCGAAGAACCCGCGTAGCAGCTCGGCGCACTCGTCAGCGAGCACACCGGTCAGCACCTCGACCGGCGGCCCGAGCCGCGGATCGTGCAGCACGTCCCAGACCGAGCCGGCTGCGCCCGCCCGCGGATCGTGCGCCCCGTACACCAGGCGCGACAGCCGACCCGAGAGCAGCGCGCCGGCGCACATCGTGCAGGGCTCGAGCGTCACGACCAGCGTGCAGTTGTCCAGCCGCCAGCTGCCAAGCGCAAGGCCGGCCGCCCGCAACGCCACTATTTCCGCGTGGGCGGTGGGATCGGCAGCCGACTCGCGCTCGTTCCCGCCCCGGCCGATCACAAGGCCCTCGGCGTCCAGGACGACGGCGCCTACTGGCACGTCGGTATCGACAGCCCGAGCCTCGGCAATCGCCTGCCGCATGGCGGGCTCGAAACTAGCCAGATAGCCGGTCAACGCGGCCCAGGTTATGAGGCGCCGATGGCCGAGTCCAGCGCACGCTCCAGTGCCTGCCCGAACCCGATCCGCCTTGCCAGGCTGGCCAGCACCTCGTCGGGGAACAGGTCGAGGTCCCCGGAGAGCGCGCCAAGTTCCATCTCGTCAATGCCCATGTCCGCGAAGATCGACATGTCGCCGACCGGCAAGACCTGATCGAGGTCTTCGTCTTCGGGAATGGGGATGTCCAGGTGCTCGAGCACTTGCCGCGCCAGGGGCCAGTCGACCGAGGCCGTGACGTCAGAGAGGAAGACAGAGACGTGATTGCCAAGCACTCGCAATGCGACGAAAAAGTCATCGCCAACGGCCGCTAGGCCAATTGCTCCGCCGATGCCCGGCTGCTGGCGCAATGCCAGTATTAGCCCATCCAAGTTCTCGGTCAGCGCCGTTGGCAGGACCTCGGCCTCCCAGACGTCATCTTCCCGGTAGATGACGACCGCGAAGTCGCTCGGGCTCACATCAGTCATCTGCACCCCGCTGGCTGGGATCTTAGAAGGGAAATGGTGTCAGACTCTCCGGCCGCGCGTGCACGGATCGGGCTCCTGGCTCACTCAGGCCGGTTCGACTTCGCTTACAGCGAGGCGCCCGCGCGCCGGCACTCGACCACGCGGGCGATCCCGTATGGTTACTTGGGTTAGCGGTCATTGGTTGTCAAAATGCACTGAGCTATGCTGATGGCACTGACTTAGCCGAACGCATTGCTCACTCGCAGTAACGACCTGCTGAGGCAGCTTCGGGGAGGTGAACGAGTGTTGCGGAAGGTCATCACATGGGCAATAGTGATTTTTATCGTGTATTACCTGGCCACTAACCCGACCGGCGCCGCTCATGCCCTCCACAGCGCCTTTAACGGGCTCAAGTCCGCGGGCAACTCCATGTCGCGCTTCGTAGACAAGCTGTAGACATGCGTCAGCCGCACTCAGGCTCTGGCTCGCCCGTCGCGATCAACAAGTACTTGCTGCCACGCGAAGTTCAGGTGGCAACGGTCCGCCAGCATCCCGCGGTACTGATACCGGCGAGTGCGCAGACCCTAATCGGCCTGCTGATCGCAGGCGTAGTCAGCGCCACGGTCCTGCACGGCACCGCAGGCCTCGTGCTCTGGATCCTCTGGCTGGTGCTGCTGCTCCGGCTCGTCTGGAAGGTCATGAACTGGTCAGTTGACTATTTCGTGGTCACCAGCGAACGCCTACTCCTGGCGACAGGATTCCTGACGCGCCAGGTCAACATGATGCCGCTGACCAAGGTCACGGACATGAGCTTCAAGCGCTCGTTCGCAGGGCGGCTCTTTGGCTACGGCGAGTTCATCGTGGAGTCGGCCGGCCAGGACCAGGCTCTGCGAAACGTCGAATTTATTCCTTACCCCGAGCAGCTTTACCTGCTCATTTGTGGGATGCTCTTTCCGTCGAGCGCAGACGACATGGAAGACGGGGATCCCTCGGATCAGCCCCCAGACCTCTGGGACGATCCGGACGACGGTGACCCTCTGCCGCCAGGCCCCGACGCTGACGTTATGGGGAGGAAGCCCCGGCCTCCAGTCCCGGCGGACGAACTCTGATCCAAGCGCTCTGCCCCTTCCCCGGGGTTCGTGCGGCCGGATGACACCCGCATCAAGCATCCGGCCGCACGAGCTTGTCTGCCCTCGCCGGGCCGGACCTTCTGCTCAGCGCTCGGACGGCAACTGGCGGTACCACGCGGCGATCGACCGCTTGTAGCCCGCTGGCATGCGCAGCTCAGCCGCGGCTGCCTGAGTGAACAGTCCCGCTTCCCTGTGCTCGTGGCTGAGAGCCGCCTCCCCGGTCCCCGTCGCCGGGTGGCAGCCATAGGTCAGCACGAGCACATCGGCGCCGTCGGCAATGTGGTATTGCCAGGCGTCAATCAGCGCGCCAGCTGACACCGTCCAGCCAGTCTCCTCGGCGACCTCGCGCTCAGCGCAGCGGGCCGGGTCTTCGCCAAGCTCCAGCTTGCCGCCGGGAAGCTCCCATTCGTCGCGCTCGTTGCGCAGCAGGAGGACAAGACCAGCCCGGACGACAACTCCCTTAACCGAGACTGGGTACAGCTGCGATCGGTACGTCATGCCTGGCAGGGACCCTCCGCCGTAACTACTTGTCCACTTGTCGGCTCACTTCGCCGTGTAATCTCATTGCACGGTTGGCGCGTCTAGCTTGCACACCATTTCGGCTCGTGCCGATCCCTAAGCCTGCCGGCCAGCAGCCGCAGCAACCCGCGAGCAGCAGAGGTCAGGAATGGGCGTGCGGACGAGCTCAGGTGGTAGCACGTGACCGGCCTGGCTTCAGCCGCCAGGGGGCGGACCAGGCGCCGGCTGCCGGACGCGCCAGGTATCGCCCGCGGTGCCGCCGTCATCGCCGGGCTGACCGTGTTCTCGCGGATCTTCGGCCTAGTCCGGACCGTGGTCTTCGCTCAGACCGTCGGCGCGACGTGCCTGGGCACTGCCTATGCGACGGCAAACCAGGTGCCCAACCTGGTTTACGAGCTCGTGCTCGGGGGCGCGCTGACCAGCGCCATGGTTCCGGTGCTGGCCCGTTCCGCCGAGCGGTCGGCTACCGACCCGGAACAGAAGGCACTGGTCAGCCAGATCACCTCAGCGCTACTGACCTGGTCAGTGCTGATCCTAGTGCCGCTGACCCTCATCATCATCGCGGTCGCCGGGCCGGTCGCCTCCTTCCTCAACCCGGTCAACCCCAACGCGCACTGCGTACGCGCGGACGTGGTCGCGACCACCGCGGACATGCTGCGCGTCTTCGCGCCGCAGGTCGTCCTGTACGGCCTGTCCGTGGTGCTGTTCGGCCTCCTGCAGGCTTATCGCCGGTTCGCCGGATACGCTCTCGCACCGCTCGTCTCCAGCCTCGTGCTGATCGCCTCTTACCTGGCGTTCGCGCCGCTTGGTAAGGGGCTGCCGCTAGCCAAGCTGCCCGTTACCGCTCAGCTGGTCTTGTCGGTTGGGACCACGCTCGGGATCGCTGCCCTGGCCTTCGTGCCCGCGGTGCCGACCTGGAGGCTGCGGCTGCGCCTGCGGCCGCAACTGCGGTTCCCGCCCGGCGTAGCGCGCCGCGCGGGCGGCCTGGCCCTTGTCGGCGTCATCGAGCTTGTGGCCGCCGACCTGGCGCAGCTTGTGGTGATCACCCTGGCTAACGGTCGCGGGTCGACCGGCGCGCTGGTCCTGTTCAACTACGCGAATCAGGTCTTCAACACGCTCAACGCGGTGCTGGGCCTGTCGATCGTGCTGAGCGCCTTCCCGGTGCTGGCGGCCCGCGACGGGGCGGTATTCGACCAGACAAGTGCCGGCTCGACCCGGGCGGTCGTGCTGGCGTCCTGGCTGGGCACGGCCCTGACCGCCGCCGTCGCGGTACCGGCCGCGCATGTGCTTGCCAAAGAGCCCGGCCAGGTGTCGCAGCTGATCCTGGCCTTCGTCATGTTCGCTCCCGGCCTGGTCGGCATTGCCGTCATAGCCAACCTGTCCCGGGTGATGCTGGCCATGGGACGGCTCAAGGTCGCTGCCCTCGCGGTGACCGCCAGCTGGCTGCTCAGCATGGCGGCGATGGCGATACTGGCCGAGCTCGCACCGGCCCGCCTGGTTGTGGCCGCGCTGGCTCTCGGCACAACGATCGGCCAGACCGCCGCTGCCATCCCCTTTGTCATCATCACGCGTCGCATCCGCGGCGCCGCTGCCGTGCGCGGAGTAGGCCGGGCGAGCCTGGCAGGCCTGGCCGCCGCCGCGGCGGGCGCCATGGCCGGCGCGGCCGTCAGCAACGCGCTCCCCGTCAGCCACAAGCTGCTGGACGCGGGCGTCGGCACCGCCGCAGCCATCTGCGCCATCATCGCTTTCGCACTTGTCGCCTTCCTTCTCGACGACGGCGACCTGCGCGCCATCCTCGCCCGGCTGCAGCAACAGCTCGGGCGACTGCGCATGTCACGGCAGGAGGCCGGCTAGCCGAGAGCGGTGGCCAGGTGTGGCGGCCGGGAAACCTGGAGACACACCAGAGGTGGACTGGTGGAGCGTCAGAATCGAGGCCCGCGCAGACGGGACCGGCGAGACGGACGGGAACGGGCAGCCAGCCGACTCAGCTCTTGGAGCGTTCGCAGATCTGACTCAGCCCTATGACGGCAGCATTGCCGTCGGCGCCGAGCCACCGCGCTGGACTGCAAGGGTCAGCATTGAGGCCGCCGGCGCTAGTGAGGCAGTGGCCGAGGCTGTCCGGCTGGTGACAACCCTGGCGGCCGACGCGGGTCTGCCCGGCTGGCCTGTGGTCAGGGCAGCGGCCGTCCGGCAGGACGTAGCCGACGACCTGAGCGACCTGCCGTTCGCGGCGCAGTGATCAAATGGCGGGATTGACGTCTGGTTACTTATGAGACTCATCTGGTGAGCAGCTGAAGGAGCTGTGCGCGGTCCAGACCAGGGGCTGGCGGCGTGGAGTGGCAGCCCGATTGCTCGATCTGCTTCCTGATGCCGGGACGTTCGATCTCCGGCACCGACCAGGCCGTGGCCGCCGAGGAACGCGAGTACGTCCGCGCCGTGCAGGCCGAACCGGACCCGGCGCGGAAGCTGCAGCTCTACGCTCACGCCATCCGGGAGGTGCAGGCCCGGATGGCGCCGCTGTTCGTCGCCCTCCGCGACGCCGCTACCACCGAGCCCGACGCATACGAGGTCTGGCGGCAGATCAGCGACCGGCGGGCGGCCAACATGCGCAAGCTGGTCCGCGATCTCCGCCAGGCCGGCGGGCTCCGGCCGGGTCTGTCGATCGCAGACGCGGCAGACATGATCTGGGCGACGAACAGCCCGGAACTCTACCTGCTGCTCACCGCCGAGCGGAAGTGGACGGCTGACCACTACGAGACCTGGCTCGCTGAAACCTGGTGCCGTCTCCTGCTCCCCGACTGAAGCACCACCCGGAACCGGCACAAACAGGCCCAGCCAGCGATGAGGCTGGCAAAGAAGTGGCCCTCTGCAGAACCGCTCCCGGACCTGTGATTGCCCATGATGTGCGGGCTCGTGAGGGCCTCCGCGGTCACGGATGCCGAGAGCAGGGATGCCCGGCAGCTCGCTGCCGGAGAAGTCCCTGCTCAGGTGGCGGAGGCTCGGGGATTTGAACCCCGGATGGGCGCGAACCCAAACCGCATTAGCAGTGCGGCGCCATAGACCGGACTAGGCGAAGCCTCCTGGTAGCCCTACCGGGCCGGCCCCTAGGGTACCGGGACCGCCCGCCGGTGAGCAAAGGACGGTAGGGCAAGCTAGCCGGCGGTCAGATCAGCCTACCTCGATGATCTCGTAGTCACCTCGTGCGTACGCATCCCGCATCCGGGTCTTGGCGAACTTTCCGACGCTGGTCTTCGGGACCTCGGTAATGAAGGACCAGCGCTCCGGCAACTGCCAGCGAGGGACCCGCTCGCTCAAAAAAGCCCGGAGCTCGGCGACCGTCGCTGTCGCTCCCGAGGCCAGTACAACCGCCGCCAGCGGCCGCTCGCCCCACTTCTCGTCCTGCACTCCGATGACAGCCGCCTCGGCCACCGCCGGATGGCCCATGAGGATGTTCTCCAGCTCCATAGAGGAGATCCACTCGCCGCCGGACTTGATGACGTCCTTCGCCCTGTCGGTCAGCGTCACGTAGCCAAGCGGGTCGATCGTGCCGACATCGCCGGTCCGCAGCCATCCGTCCCGGAACTTGGCCGGGTCGTCGTCCTTGTAGTACGAGCCGGTGATCCACGGCCCGCGCACCTCGATCTCGCCGACAGCCTCGCCGTCGCACGGCAGCTCGATGCCGCCCTCCCCGATCAGCCGGTACTCGACCTGGCACAGGAGGCGGCCCTGGGTGTCCCGGTACCGCCACGCCTCGTCCTCGGGCAGGCCAGCAGGCGGATGCGCGACGCTGCCGAGCGGCGAGGTCTCGGTCATTCCCCACGCCTGCAGGATCCGCACTCCGAGCTCCTTCTCGTAGGCCTCCTGAAGTGCGTGCGGCACGGCCGAGCCGCCGCACGGCACCAGCCGGAGCGACGTTAGGTCGCCACCGTGCGAGCGGACGTGCTGCAGCAGGCCGTTCCAGATCGTCGGAACAGCGCCAGCGATGGTCGGGCGCTCTGCCTCGATTATCCGGACGAGGGGCTCAGGCTGGAGGAAGCGGTCCGGCATGATCAGGGATGCGCCAGCAAGCACAGCCGCATACGGCAGTCCCCAGGCGTTGGCGTGGAACATCGGTACCACCGGCAGCACGCGGTCGGCGTCCGACAGGCCGAACACGCCGTTCATGCAGACGGCCATCGAGTGCAGGTGCATGGAGCGGTGGCTGTACACCACTCCCTTCGGGTGGCCCGTTGTGCCGCTGGTGTAGCACATCGCAGCGGCTGACCGCTCGTCCACCTCGGGCCAGTCGAATGTCGCAGGCTGCGCAGCCAGCAGGGCCTCGTACGAGTGGACGGGGCGCCCTGCCGCGACCAGCTCAGCGGGCGGGACGAACTCGGCATGGTCCTCGCCCTGGGCGACGATCACATGCCTGATCGCTGGGGCATGCGGCAGTACCTGCGCGAGCAAGGGCACGAGGGTCGGATCGACGATTACCACGTCGTCTCCGGCATGATCGGCGATGTAGCCGATGACCTGCGGGTCCAGCCGGAGGTTCAGCGTGTGCAGGACCGCGCCCATGCACGGGATGGCAAGGTAGGCCTCGAGGTGCTCGGCGTTGTTCCACATCAGCGTGGCTACTCGCTGATCCCCGTCGACCCCGAGTGACGTCAGGGCATTGGCGAGCCTTGCCGCGCGCGCGCCGGTCTCGGCGAATGTCTGCCGTCGGCTGCCCGTGCTGGTGGCGCTGACGACCTCGGCGTCGCCATAGGCAGTCGTGCCGTGGCGCATGATCGCCGTCACGGTCAGCGGAACGTCCATCATCGTGCTGCGCACGGCCGACCCCCTGCGAGATATGTAGGCCCGACATCGCCGAGGCCGACATGTCCGCCTGGCGTGTAATTACCTCACGGTAGCGGCAAAAGGTCAGTTCATCCAGGCCGCTGCACGAGGTTCACGCGGGCTGCCTCGGTGCGCTCAGTGAGGCTGGAGCTCAGTATCGATGCGGAGCTTGGCGACGGCCCGCGACACGGTGCTCTTCACGGTGCCGAGGCTGACGCCCAGGACTTCGGCGACCTCCGCTTCGGTCATGTCCTCGTAGTACCGCAGCACGACCGCGTCCCGCATGCGCTGCGGCAGCCGGCCAATGGCTCGCCGCAGCGACTCCTGCATCTCGCTGGCGGCCGAGTGATCAGCCACCGCCTGATCCGGGATCTCGTCGGTCGGGAACTCCTCCACCCGGCGCCTGCGCCAGGACGAGATGTGCGTGTTCACCATCGCCCGGCGGACATAGCCGTCGACCGCGGCGCGGTCCTCGATGCGGTTCCAGGCCAGATAGGTCTTGGCGAGTGCCGACTGAACGAGGTCCTCGGCATCGGCGCGGTTCCCGGTCAGCCCGTAGGCGGACCGCAGCAGGGCCCGGCGGCGCGCCCGCACGAACTCACGGAAGTCACGGTCATCGACCGGCAAGAGCGGATCGGCGCCGCCGGGGTCGGCGTCGTCCTCGCTCCCGGGTCTGCAGTCCTCGTCAGCGTCGCTTGCCGCGGCGCGCAGTCCCACGCCTGATGCGCTCGCGTATGTGCTGGTAATGCAGCGATCGCCCCCGACGTCCACACACCAACCGTACCCACTACACCCCGAGCACATTCAATTACCCCTGGTGACGGCGAGTCCATGGGTCTCGGATGCTGGCAGAACGGGACGCGAAGCCGATCTGGACTTCTGATGCTTTATCTGTGACCGACGGCGGGAAAGCTAGCCAAACCGCTTGACGGCAGCGGCGAGCGGTACGCATGGTCGTCAGGTTAGTTCTACAGCCTGGAGGAGATGCAGATGCCCAGCGGGCCCGTTGGCGTCGCATGCTGCGATCGGTGCGCCGGCCGGACGGGTCACAGCTGGCATGGCGCATACGTGGCAGCCCCCGACGGCGCAAGCGTCGCGATGGACCGGGCACCGATAGCCCGGCGACGGCTTCTCAAGGCCGCTGTCTTCTCACCACAGGCCGATCCTGCGCCGCGCGGGCGCGGAATGGCCGGCCACCCCGCTCGGCGCCCGGCTGAAGCCGCCGGCCATCAGGCGGCCGACGCCGCGAGCGACGGAGATGGCGCCGACGATGCGTCCGAGTTGCCCCGCACCGTGGTCGGCACCGTTCTGGACGTCAGCCCGCACGTGCTGGTCCTGGGCACCGCCGGGCGCGAGCATCGCTTCACGATCACTGCTGATGCCGTCGCCTGGCGTGGCACCCAGTTAGAGCCGGCCGCTCTCCGCCAGAATGACCGCGCGGTCGTCCGGCTGCATCCCTCCGGCCGCAACGTCGCTGACCGGATCTGGGCCAATATCGGCCGCGTCACAGGAGTCATCACTGAGCGGTCGGGCAACCAGCTGGTCGTTGACGAAGGCGCGACCCGCGGGCCGCAGGTCATCACGTTCCAGCGGCGCACGGTCGGCCGTATCCAGGTCCGGTTTCCCAATCTCGATCCTGGTTACCTGGTGGACATCATCGGGGTGCGCCGGGACAGCGAGCTGGTCGGGATGATCCCGGCCACCTCCCAGCCCGCTTACCCCGCCCACCGGCTGCCGCCGCCCTCGGCCGTCAGCGGCCAGGTAACGGACTTCGTCAGCGGCCACGTGACCGGCTTCGTCAGCGGATCCGCGACCTGGCACGAGCCGCGGGACGAGCCCCCCGTCGCCCTGGGCGTCGCTTATCCCTCCCTTGACCCTGAGGCCGGCTGCGCCGAGGAGCTCGCAGGAGCCGCGCGCCAGGCGTATGCGCGCATGCCGTACCTGGCGATCGGCAGCATGCTGCGGATCAGCAACAACTGCACCGGGGCCGACAGCCTGGTGCCGGTCACCGGCTGCGCAACGATTGCACGCATGTTCAATGACCGGTGCGTGACCTGCGGCACCTCGCCGCGCGGGCGGATCGCTGACCTCACGATGGCCAGCTTCATCGCCCTTGGCGGCGAACTCGAACGTGGCTGCTTCAATGCCACCATCACGATTGGCGAGTGAAAGTGCTGGATGCCATTCGCGAGGTCCAGATACCGCTGCTGGCGGTGCTGCTGCTTGGCGGGTGCGGCACGAAGCTCAGGCGGGCGCTTCGTACCGGCTCAGTCGACGAGGGCCTTGGCCCCACAGCGCTGTTCCCGATGCGCCTGCGCACGCCGATGGCGATCACCGTGTGCGCGATCGAGGGCGGGCTCGGGCTTGGCCTCATTCTCACTGCCGGGCACTGCCTCTGGCCGGAAGCGCTGGCGACAATGGTCCGGGTCGGCACGGGCCTGCTGTTCGCGGTAGCGACGACCGCTCTGATCGAGCTCAGGCAGAGCCACCCGGATGTTGGCTGCGGCTGCTTCGGCGACTTCAGTACCGCACCGGTCAGCGGCCGGACGCTGGCCCGGTCCGCGCTGCTCACGGCAGCGGCCCTGGCCACCATCTTGCTGCCGCCGATCACCGGCCTGCCGACTGCGCCGGCCGCGCTCGGAATGCTCGGCGTCTTCTGCGCCGAGCTGCTGGTGATCGGTGCGCTCTCGCCGGAGGTCGGCGAGGCCCTCGTCCGGCTCGGCTACTCCGAGCCATGCGAGGTCCGCAACGTGCCGGCCGCGCGGACGCTCGCGGTGTTGCGCCGGAGCAGGCCCTGGCGCCGGTACGGTGTCATGATCACCGTGGACGCACCTGTCGACGTCTGGCGGGAGCTGTGCTGGCGGTACGTGGTCTATCCGGCCAGTTATCTCGGACAGCCAGCCGAGATCGTCTTCGCGGTATTCCTGCAGCAGCGGCGCCCGGCGGTGCGCGCAGCGCTCGTCGACGGCGCTAGCGGCCTGCCGGTGCCCTGGCCAGCGGCTGCTAGAGGATCAAAACGGTCGCTCCTGGGCTCCCGGCGGCCCGCCCTTCGCCTCCCGTCCGCGATCCAGGCGAACGGCGTGCGAGCGGCGCAGGCGGATCTGCCGGTGTCTAGCGATCTCTAGCCTCATTCCTAGACAGCCCAAGAATTCGTCATAACCAGCCCCGCCTCCGGCCAGTTGGTCGGGTCACATGGCGGGCCTGCCTAGGCTGATGGGATGCCGAAAGCGCTCCCAGCGGCCCTAAGCGGGCTGAGTGCGAAGGAACCGCCCGAAATGCGGAACCGTGAATGCGATCAGCCCGCGTTCAGAGCTGTAGATCAGGCCCTTCTTGATGAGGTTGTCCCGGGCCGGGGACACGCTTGACGGCTTGCGGCCAAGCTCCTCGGCGACCTGCGCCGTCTGGACAGGGTCATCGCCGAGCATCGCCATCGCACGCATGTACTCGCGCTCGGCCGGAGTCGCCCGCTCGTACCGGCTGCCGAAGAAGCCGATGGCCAGCTCACTGGCGGCGACTGGCCCGGCGACGCTGACATCACGTGCCGTCACCGGGCTCGACGCCGCGACGTCCCAGGTCACTTTGCCGTAAGCCTGAACGAAGTAGGGGTAGCCGTCAGCCGCCGCATACAGCGCGTCCAGGGCGGCCGCCTCGAAGTCGGCACCCTCGCGCCGGGCCGGCGCCAGCAGGGCAACGTCAGCAGACTCACGGTCCAGTCGGTCGATCGCCACATACCGGAACAGCCGCTCCGAGTAGCTCTTGCTCGCCGACAGAACAGACGGCAGGTGCGGCAGGCCCGCGCCGACGACAATCAGCGGCCCGTTGCTCTGCGACAGTTCATGGCAGGCCGCGCACAGCGCCGAGATGTCGAGCGCCGGGATGTCCTGCATCTCGTCTACGAACAGCGCGATCCCCACGCCAAGGTCAGCGGCAACCGAGGCAGCGTCGGCGAACAGTTCGGTGAGGTCCACCTCAAGGTCGCCCGAGTCCGCGCGGCCTCGCACGGCCGGGGCGTCGATGCCCAGCTGGGTCACGATCGAGCCCTTCGGGGCCCTGGCATCCCGTGCGGCGAACGCCTTGAGAACGCCCAGGAAGTGGTCGATCCGATCGGGCGCGCGGTGCCGCGGCGCAAGTTCCCGCACCGCTATGTGCAGCGCGCTCGCGACCGGGCGCCGGATCGACTGGTCCGGCCTGGCCTCAAGCTTGCCGGTGCCCCACAAGCGCTGCATGGCCATCGAGCGGAACGAGTTGAGCAGTACGGTCTTGCCGACTCCGCGCAGCCCGGTCAGCACCATGCTGCGCTCCGGCCGGCCGCGCGCCACGCGCTCCAGCACCACCTCGAACTGGGCGATCTCCCGGTCACGCCCGGCCAGCTCGGGCGGCCGCTGCCCGGCGCCGGGCGCGTACGGATTCCGCACAGGGTCCATACGCAGGAGAGTATGAGCCGATCTAGCGCATTCCTTAGATTCGCGTAGAAACCGCTGCCGGCGTGTCGCGCTGCGACCGGGCCGAGCGACGCTACCGGGAGTTGATGCCACCGGACGAGACAGCGAACGGGGCCATTAGTTCGCTGTCATCGCCCGGCGGACGGTGCCCCGCGCCTACGGGTGCGGCCACGGCACGGTGCTTGCCCCTAGCCACGGACTCCACAGGCCTCCGGTTCAACATCGCAAGCAAATTCTTTCCGGAAACGGGGCCGCCAGCGCCAGTGCCGCCCGCAGCTACGCCGCAGGAGCCGCGCCGGGTCAGCCGGACTCGGCAGGGGGCTGCTGATTCAGCCGGGCGAGGTAAGCGTTGTAAGCGGCGAGGTGCTCGTCGTCGTCGATCCCGGCCGTTCGTCCGGCCGCGGCCGGGAGGGGCCGGCCCGAGCCGGTCAGCGTCGCCAGATTGGCCTGCCTGGCTCGCTCGAAGAAGCCATGGCCGCTAATGGCGGCCCGGTCGTCCCGGCTCCACATCAGGAACACGAGCATCATCAGGCCGAACATGATCGCGTCGCCGCCGATCCACATGACCGCGCCGCCCAGGTGCAGGTCGGAGACAGGCGACGGCGCCCAGGCAGGCCTGGGGCCGGCTGGTACCCCGGGCGAGGATGCACTGCCATAGCCGAGCTCCAGGCCAGTGAAGGTGTCGATTGGCATCAGCAGGATCAGCGCGACGAACCGCACCGGGTAGGACAGCCGCCAGCGGATCGGCTCCTTACCGAGGATCGGCAGGAAGAACAGGTAACCCACGATCACGAAGAGCCCGTGCTCGGCATTGTGGGCCGTCTGGTTGCGCTCGACGTAGTTCGCGATGCTCGTCAGGTGCGCGGCCATCACGGCCACGGCGTACAAGACCGCGCCAAAGACGGGCCAGGTCAGGAAAGTGGCCAGGCGCGACCTCAGCACGCGCTTTGTCCAGCTGTGCAGCGGGTTGCGGCTGGCGTGCAGCAGCAGCGTCAGCGGCTGGCCAGCGATGAGGAGCGGCGGTGCGACCATGAGCAGCATCAGGTGCTGGATCATGTGGTCGTAGAACAGCAGGTCGTCATAGACCCCGATGCCGCTCTGGGTGGCCAGCACCAGAACGAGCATCCCAGCGAGGAAAATGCAGGTCCGCCAGATCGGCCACGGCCGCGCCGGGTGCCGCCGCGCTACGCGGAAGACTCCCCAGCCGTACAAGCCGACTGCTACAGCCACCACGGCGGTCACAATCGGCGCGAACTGCCACTGCGTCGCCACCGCGGACAGGCTGAACTGCGGGAGCATGCTCCCTCCTTCCACGGGCGAGCTTACTCGCGAGGCTGCCTGGCGCCCCCGCAGGTCGGGCACCGCTATCGTTGTCCGCGGAGGGTTCGCCTAGTGGCCGAGGGCGACGGTCTTGAAAATCGTTGTGGCGTGCAAGCGTCACCGTGGGTTCGAATCCCACACCCTCCGCGATGTGATCTCTCAAGACATGGAGGACACCCCGAACCCACGTCAGGGTTCGGGGTTTGATCGTTTGCGGGGCGTGGGTGCGTGTGAGTGTCCGGTGGGCTGGTAGCTGCGGTCTGGGTTGAGGGTCAGGTCGCGGAGCAGCTCGCCGGTGGCGGCGTCGATGACGCGGACGTGCAGGTCCTGAACGAGGATCAGGACGCGGGTTCGGGCGTGGGTGCGGCCGACGCCGATGTGGTAGAGCCGTCCGCCGTGGCGCAGGGTGACGGTGCCGTTGGTGTCGATAGTGCGGCGCGGACGCGGTCGTGGGTGTGGGCGGCGCGGTTGCCAGGGGTGGCTTGGGCCGGGCGGCGTATGCGGTGGCGGGGGTGGCGTGGTGGGGCAGGGAGCGGTGCGGCCGCTGGTGGTTGTAGTAGGCGGTGAACGCGTCGAGCTGCGCCTGCAGCTGGATGAGTGTGGCGGGCGCGGGTGACTGGGCGGCGAGCCATTTCTTCATGGTCTGCTGAAACCGCTCGACCTTGCCCTGGGTCTGGGGGTGGCCGGGCTTGCCGTTCTTCTGGGTCACGCCGAGGCGGCGCAGCTCGTGCTCCAGGCCGTTGCGGCCGCCCTTGCCGCCGGACAGGCGGGTCGTGTAGACCATGCCGTTGTCAGTGAGCGTTGCGGCGGGTATTCCGTGCTCGGTGATGGCGGCGCGGAACGCGGCGAGGACGATGGGCCCGGTCACGCGGTGGTGTGCCGTCACCGACAGGGCGTACCGGGAGTGGTCGTCCAGCCAGGTCAGGACCTCGCTGTCCTGATCGCCGCCGAGCCGGCAGTGGGTGAAGTCGGACTGCCAGCACTCGTTGGGCTGCTCGGCGGCGAACCGCAGGTAGGAGGACTTCGGCCGTTTGCGCGGCTCGGGGGTGACCAGGCCGGCCCGGGACAGGTAGCGGCTGATGGTGGCGGGCGAGACCCGGATCTGGTGGTGGTGTTCCAGGTGCCAGCAGATGGTGTGCGGGCCGGCGTCCAGGCCCTGCCCGGCCAGGTCCTTCCGCAGCGTGATGATCAGGTCGGCGGCCGTATCTGCCAGCGTATTCGGGGAGGTTTCCGGCCGCCGTGACCGCGGCTCGAACGCCGCCTCGCCCTCGGCACGGTGGCGGGCCAGCAGCGCATACACCCACGACCGGGCCACCCCGTAGGTGCGGGCGACCTCGGCGACCGGGCGCTTCTCGACGGTGACAGCGGTGATGACAAGCCTGGCTTTCGACATGCCCGCACGGTCGGGCCTGCCTGTCCTGGATGTCTTGAGACACGCCGCCCGGCCCGCCGCTCACTTACAAGACTGGCTGTCCTGGATGTCTTGAGACACCTGTCCTCGATGTCCTGAAGCTGGACACCACACCCTCCGCGAAATGCCCGCTCCGCCGATTCCCTGCCGGATGTCAGGATGCACGCGGTAGTTATCGACGAGCCAGGCCGGCCGGAAGTGCTCAGCCTCAGGGACGTGCCCGATCCGGTCCCTGCTCGCTGCCTGAGGTGCTCGTGCCGTTCCTCGGGCAGGCCCCAAATGTGCGCTGGCTGCCTATCGCCGGCAGACTAGGGAGCATGAGCGAGCAGACCAGCGGTGAAGTCCATGACAGTCCGCGGATCGTCGTCGTCGGTCCCGACGGCGTGGCGACGGAATCCAGCATGGAGGAGGCCTCGCGCGAGCGGCCCGTAACCGAGATGATCGAGCAGCCCGCCAAGGTCATGCGGGTCGGCAACATGATCCGCCAGTTGCTCGAGGAGGTCCGGGCAGCCCCCCTGGACGAGAAGAGCCGGGCCAGGCTGAAGGAGATCCACGCCAGCTCGATCAAGGAGCTCGAGGATGGGCTAGCGCCCGAGCTGATCGACGAGCTGGAGCGACTATCGCTGCCGTTCGCCGACGACGAGATCCCGAGCGAGCCGGAGCTGCGGATCGCGCAGGCTCAGCTCGTCGGCTGGCTCGAGGGGCTGTTCCACGGCATCCAGACCACGCTGTTTGCCCAGCAGATGGCGGCCAGGGCCCAGCTTGAGCAGATGCGCCGGGCGCTGCCTGCGGGGCTGACGCCCCAGCAGGGCGCTGACGCCGACGATCCGGCCCATCAGCTGCGGACCTCCGGGCCATACCTCTAGGCGAGCCCCGACCGGATCCCGGCCAGCCATTCGGCCGCGTCGATGAACTCTGCGTCCGATTTATCCTCCTGTCGCACGGCCGGCCTCGCGGCAGCCGCCGGGCCGGTGGCAATTCCGCTGGCGCCAGCCGGGTCGGCCTGGGGGTAACTGCCGAGGAACCGGACTGCGCTGCAGACCCGGCGCAGGCCCATCAGTGCCTCGCCGACTCGCGCCTGCCCTATGTGTCCCTCGCAGTCGATGAAGAAGCAGTACCTTCCGATGCCGTCTCCGGTCGGCCGGGACTCGATCCTGGTGAGGTTGACACCGCGGATGGCGAACTGGCCGAGTATGTCCATCAGCGCGCCCGGGTGGTCGTCCATCAGGAACGCCACGACCGAGGTCTTGTCGGTGCCGCTGCGCTCAGGAAGCTCACCGGGCAACCGGACCGCCACGAACCTGGTGACGGCGTCGTCCCGGTCATGCACGCCCGTGGCCAGCGCCACCAGGCCATAGAGCTCGGCCGCGAACACCCCGGCCAGGGCCGCGTCTAGGTCGCCCTCCTGCACCTGCCGGGCGGCATCGGAGTTAGAGGCAGCAGGAAGCCAATCCGCGTGCGGCAGATTCGCGGCCAGCCAGCTGCGGCACTGCGGTTGCGCGACCGGATGACCCCCGACCCTGTGCACGTCCGCTAGCCGCGTACCCGGCCTGGCCAGCAGCGCGAACTCGACCGGGACCAGGACTTCAGCACAGATGACCAGCTCGGTGCCGACAGCCAGCTCGTCGAGCGTCGCGGTGACCGCGCCCTCCACTGAGCTCTCGATGGGCACCACACCGAGCTGCGCCTCGCCGCTGCGGACGGCGTCCAGCGCTGCCTGGATCGACGGGCAGGACAGCGCATCGGCCTCCGCGCTGCCGTCGAGCGCCCGGACCGCGGCCTCAGTGAACGTGCCGCGCGGGCCGAGATAGGAATAGCGGTAGCTCACGGTTTCATGATCCTAACCGCCAGCGCCCTGCTGACATCGGCGAGCTGATGGACCCGGTGCAGCTGACTGCGCCAGTCCCTGCCGGTCGCCCGGTGCGACAGCGGTACTTCGACCTCGGTGATGCGCATCCCCTTGCGCAGCAGGTCGATCGTCATCCCGGTCTCGACGCCCCAGCCCGGCGCCAGCGGCAGTGCTGCGGTGAAAGCGGCCCGCGTCAGGCACCGCTGCCCGTTGAGCGGCTGGGCCGGGCGCCAGCCGGTAGCCCGCTCAATCCCGGCGCCAGCCGTCGTCGTGACGAAGCCGAAGCCGCCGTTGCGGACTCTGGTCGCGAAGACCGCGATGGTCATGTCCGCCGTCCCGGCCCGCACGGGATCGACGAGCGGTCCGGCATCGGCGGCGCTGTCCGCCAGGTCGGCATCAAGAAAGAGCAGGTGCCGCGGACCGGAATCGCCACAGCTCGCCTCGATCAGCCGGACGGCCTCGGCGCCGGTTTCCATGGCCGCTGCCTTGCCGCGATTTCGCGCGTGCCGGATGACATGCGCGCCGGCTGATGCTGCGAGCGCTGCACTATCGTCGGCCGATCCGTCGTCGACAACTACGACAATGTCGGCGCCAGCGAGCTTGCTGGCTGCCCGGACAGTCGCGGCTATCCGGTCGGCCTCATTCCTGGCCGGAATCACGACAGCTAGGTCAGGCAGCGGCATGGCTGTGATCTTAGTGCCGGACTCGAATTTCGAAGCCGCGCGGAGATTCGGCCAGGATCCGGTTCGGGCTACTGACCGGTGACCTGAACCGGATTGTCGAGGACGGTGAATACCGTCTCCAGCCCGGTCACCTGGAGGACCTTTCTGGTGGCCGATCCCGGCCCGGCGAGCTGGAGCTCCCCACCGCGCTCCCTCGCCTGCCGGTGCGCGGCAAGCAGCACGTTGATGCCCGTCGAGTCGCAGAACTCCACGGCTGACATGTCCACGATCAGCCGGGCCGGATTCCTGCTCAGGGCCGTCGTCAGCTCCGATTGCAGTCTGGGCGCCGTGTACAGGTCGATCTCGCCCGCCACGGAGACGACGGTGTGATCGCCTTGCGACCTGCTCGTGACCTTTAGCTCCACCTGCCGCAGACTACCGGGTGGGTGCGAAGGCCCGCTAGATGGCCCCTCAGTGCCAGGCCTCGCTCGCAGTCCCTGCCTCGCAGCACCCGAAACCAGCGACGTACGGTGGAAACATGCTTCGCATCCTGCTGATGATCGCCGCCTTCATCGTGATCGTCTTCGTGGCCGCGCAGGTCGTCCACACGCTGTTCTGGCTGGCCCTGTTCGCGCTGATCATCGCCGCTGTCGGCATGTCGCTGGGTCTCTTCCGGGCCGGGCGCCGCTCGGGGCACCGCCCTCGCCGGCGGTATTAGGCAGGCTGGGCTGCGTTCTGGTCCTGTGCTAGCCGGTCCACCCTCAGGTAGGCAGGGGCCAGTCGCTCCGCCGCCGCCGATGGCCACCTGGCGCTGGTGATCATCGCTGCGGCACTGAGGCCGGCGGGCACCAGGCTGGGCTGATCTGCCCCGCGAGAGCTAGGTACCGATATCCCGGCAGTGCGGATGCCCCGCCCGGTATCGAGGTCCGGCGTGCTCACGGTGGCGCTCCCGGCTGCCCGGACAGCCGGATCACGGCCGACCGGACAGGTCATGCACCGCGGACCGCCGCGCAGGCTGCTCAGCTCGCTGCTGGGTACCCGGATCACGCGCACCCCGGCGCCCTCCAGCCGGGCATTGGCCTCATGGCTCCGCTCGTGGCTGACGACCAGGCGAGGCCCGATGGCCAGCACGTTGCTTCCGTCGTATGCTGCGCCCGGCTGCCCCCAGACCGGATCCAGCCCCAGGTCGAGCACGCGAAGCCGGTTGATGTTGATGGCCTGTGCTGCCGCCTCCAGGAACGGCCGCGGCCGTGACACGCGCATCCCGTCGCCACGCGGCGAAATGGTGTGGGCGGTCATCGTGTAGGCGATGCCAGGGTGCATGAGGACCAGGTCAACGTCGATGACAGCACAAAGGGTGTCAAGGTGACCGTCACCACCATCCTGGCGGATGGGCACTGCCAGCACCGTATGAGCGAGGGCCGCATCGAACAGCAGGCGGGCGAGCCGCTCAGTTCCCGCCGGAGTGGTTCGATCGCCGACGCCGATGGCCACAACGCCAGGGGCCAGCTGCAGCACGTCGCCGCCGTCTACGTGCTCGAGCGCGGAGTGATAGATCCACCTGGTGCCCGCGAACCGGGGATGATGCCGGTAGACGACCGTGGCCAGATCGGTCTCCCGGCGGCGGCGCTCGGCAGCCAGGCTTGCCACCGCAACCTGCTCACCGATCCAGAAGCTGGAATCCCTGGTGAAGACCAGGTTTGGCAGCGGGTCGAGCGCGAAGTCGTGCCGGTCAAGCAGCTCGAACACCACGCCATGGCCGATCTTGAGTTCCTCTGGCGTGAGCCCGGCGATGAGCACCTGGGCCAGCCGCTCGGGATCTAGTTCCTCCAGGTGGGCTCGCAGCTGGCCGCGTAGCTCGTCACCGAGGCCAGCATCAGTCACCGCCAGCCGGACGGCCTCGTCCCTTGCTGCCTGGTACTCCAGGACGTCTTGCAGCAGCTCGGCAAAGTACAGGACCTCGGCGCCGTGATTCCGCAGCTCCTGGCACAGGATGTCGTGCTCTTGCCTGGCCTTGCTCACCCAGGGCATCGTGCGGAGCAGCAGGCCACCGGACTGCCGAGGCGTCAGCCGCTGGAGCTCCAGTCCCGGTCTATGCACGAGCACTGTCCTGAGCTGACCGATCTCACTGTCCGCGCCCCGGATCTGACTCACGCCTATCCCCCCGCTTACCTGCTGCGATGACCTACCCGTCAGGCCTTGGCCCCCGACGGCCCCCGAGGATCGCATCCGCACCGGCAGGTATTACCAGTTAGCCGGACCATTACGCCTGCACGCAGGTCAGCGGCTCGCCAGCTCGCCGTCAGGCGCGAGCGGGCGGCGCCGCAAGCACGGCCCAGACCGTCAGCCCGGCGTCGTCGGTCCTGGTCCCCCAGGTCCTGGCCAGGTAGTCGACAATGTCGAGGCCCCGGCCGCCCAGCGAGGACAGGCTCGCGTGGGTCGGGATGGGCGTTGTAGCAGCTCCCCCGTCGCTGACAGCTACCTCGATCACGCCGTTGTCCAGGGCCCAGGCCAGCTGCACATTGGCTCCGGGCAGTGGCCTGGCATGGCGGATGGCATTACTGACCAGCTCGCTGACGACGAGAATGGTGTCGCGGACGGCACCATCGAAGATCCCCGCCGCCACCAGCTCAGCGGACAGGCGCTGACGGGCCACGGCGACGCTTGCCGGTGCGCACGGCAGGAGCACTATGCCCGCTGTTCTCACCTCCCTGCACAGGCGCGCCTCCAATGCGCGGCTCACATGCAAGATCCGTTGCGAAAGAGCCGCTCGCATGGGGCGTGCCCTGCCCCGGCTGACCGGAAACCGGCTGCTACGCCGTGCCCGCCTACGCCGTGCCCGCCTCGGCGAGACTCCGGACAAGTCCGCCCAGACCCGCTATCAGCCCGGCCCGCTCGTCGGCGGATAGCTTGTCCAGGATCTGAGCCTGACGTGATTGCCACGCCTGCCAGACCAGGCCTGCTACCTCGCCGCCCTCGGGCGTCAGGTACAGCCTTACGTATCGCTGATTTCCCTCGTCCCGGCCGCGCCGGATCCATCCCTTGCGCTCCAGGCCTGCGGCCAGCCGGCTGACAGTGCTCTTGTCTAGCCCGAGCAATCCCGCCAGGTCGCCCTGGGCGATGCCGCGCGCAGCCACCAGCTCGATGAGCGCGCGAGCCTCCGAGGTAGACATCGCAGGCAGGCCGCGGGCCGGTGCGCCTGCGTCGCCGGCACTCAATGCGGGCGATAGCATCCGGAACAGCTGAGTCAGCAGATGCTCGAGCTCGGCAGCGCCGGGCGCGTCGTTGGCCATGCAACAGTTGTATCGCACAACTGTGGAAATGGTACAGTCGCGGCGTGACAGCAGCCCCACGCAACTCGAAGTCCTGCGGGAGTGCAGCGTGAGCGACCAGAAGGTGCCGCTGCGCACCCGGCTGTCCGCGGACGACGCAGGGACTGGTGGCTTCGGCGCTGGCCTCGACCTGCAGGCTAACGAGCTGACCGTCATCTCGCCCGACGTCGCGGGTGAGTCGCTAGGTACCTACGCGCTACGGCACGGCCTGCGGCCCAGCGCCGCCAGGCCGAAGGTCGTCGCCTACATCACCGAGCTGTGGCGCCGGCGGCATTTCATCCTGGCCTTCGCCACGGCCCGCAACATCGCCATGTACACCGAGGCCAAGCTCGGCCAGCTCTGGCAGGTGCTCACCCCGCTGCTGAATGCCGGCGTCTACTTCCTGATCTTCGGCCTGCTGCTGCACATCAACCGCGGCATCCCGAATTACCTAGCCTTCCTGGTCACCGGCGTGTTCGTGTTCAACTTCACGCAGCGGGCCTTCATCACCACGTCCTCGGTCGTCACCGAGAGCCTGCCGCTGATCAGGGCGCTGCAGTTCCCGCGCGCCGCCCTTCCGCTCGCATACGTGGTCATCGAGCTCGAGCAGATGGTTCTGGCGATGGCCGTCCTGATCGTCATCGTGCTTGCCAGCGGAGAGCCGATCACCTGGTACTGGCTGCTGGTCATCCCGGCGCTGCTGCTGCAGACGATCTTCAATATCGGCATCGGGCTCTTCGCGGCACGGCTCGGTGCTCAAGTCAATGACTTCAGCCAGCTACTGCCGTTCCTGATGCGCACCTGGCTCTATCTGTCCGGGGTCCTGTTCAGCATCCAGAACCTCGACCTGTCGAAGAGCAGCTCGGTACCGGGGTGGGCGGTGCCGCTGCTGGAGAGCAATCCGGCCGCGGTGTACATCACCCTGGTCCGCAACTCGCTGCTGCGGAGCCAGCGGCTGAGTGCTCCGGGCAGCAAGCCATCCAACGCGGCCATCTGCTCGGAGTGGACGAACGCCGTGCGCAATTCCAGCGTGCCGGTCAAGCTGCAGTACGACAGCGCCTACTGCCCGGCCCACATCGCGGTCCTGCATTTCTGGTACTTCGGCATTGGCTGGGCGGCGCTTGCCCTGGTGGTCGGCTTCTTCTTCTTCTGGCGCGCGGAGACGAGGTACGGCCGTGGCTGAGCCGATGGTCGTCGTCGATGACCTGAACATCGTGTACAAGGTCTATGGCGCCGGCGGTGACCGGGGGAGCGCTGCCACTGTGCTGCTGCGCGCGCTGGGCCGCCAGACCCGGGCCAGCATCAGGGAAGTGCACGCGATCCGGGGGATCTCGTTCATCGCCTACCGCGGCGACGCTATCGGCGTCATCGGCCGTAACGGCTCGGGCAAGTCCACCCTCCTCCGGGCGATTGCGGGCCTGCTGCCGCCGGAGACCGGCAACGTTTACACCACCGGCGGTGCCTCGCTGCTCGGGGTGAATGCCGCGCTGCTCGACGATCTCACCGGTGAGCGGAACGTGGTACTCGGCTGCCTCGCGATGGGCATGGCCAAGCAGGAAGCCAAGGAGAAGTACCAGAGCGTCGTCGACTTCTCCGGCGTCGGCGATTTCATCAACCTGCCAATGAAGACCTATTCATCTGGCATGGGCTCGCGCCTGCGGTTCGCGATTGCGGCGGCCAAGCACCATGAGGTCCTGCTCATCGACGAGGCGCTGGCGACCGGTGACGCCGAGTTCCGAGTGCGCAGCCACAACCGCATCAACGAGCTGCGCGAAGCCGCCGGGACGGTGTTCCTGGTCGCGCACAACCTGGAAGAGGTCGAGCTGACCTGCAACCGCGTCGTCTGGATGGACCGCGGCAAGATCGTGATGCAGGGCGACGACGTGATCGGCATCGTCGACAAGTACATCGACGCGTCTGGTGGAATACCGGTCGAGCGTGACCCGGTCACCCGGCGGCGCCTGCACCGGGCCATCGGCGGCGAGAGCTAGCTCACCTCTGCCTGCTGGGCGATCACGGGCACGGTGCTGGCCGGCACGGTGCTGGCTGGCACGGTGCTGGCTGGCACGGGGGCAGCGCAACGCAGCCGCAGGCGCATCACAGTCCCGCCGCCGTCACGCCCCTCCGCGAGGATCTCGCCGTCCTGGGCCCTGGCCAGCTGCCGGACGATGTAAAGGCCGAGCCCGATCCCGCCGAACCGCCGGCGGTCACCTGCATCTCCCTGCACGAAGCGCTCGAAGACCCGCTCGCGGTCCTCCGGGCGGATGCCGATGCCCTCGTCCGCGACCTCGATCTCGATCCCTTCCCCGCCTCCCGTAGTGCCAGCACGGCGGGCCCGGACGACGACGGGCCCGCCATCGGGCGAGTACTTGAACGCGTTCTCCAGCAGCTGCCCGATGATGATGTCGGTGGCCATCGGGTCGCCGTCTGCTTGCGGCAGGTCCTCGGCGATGTCGACCTCCAGGGTGTGCCGGTCCGAGAGCGGCCGGAACGCCTCAACGGTGCCGCGCAGCAGCCCGCCGAGGTCGAACGGTCGGTTGCTGACCTGAAGCTGATCAGCTCCGGCCCGGGAGCCGAGCAGCAGCTGCTCTACCAGGCGAGCCAGCGCGCCGGCGCGCTCGGCGATCGTCTGCACGGCAGATCGGCGGTCGGCGTCAGCCAGCTTGTCCCAGCGGCTGGCCAGCGTGCTCGCGAACCCCTGGACGACCGTGATCGGCGTCCGGAGCTCGTGACTGGTCGTGGCGAGGAACAGGTCCTTGGCCTCTTCGAGCTCCTTGGCGGCCGTGACATCCCGGAAGTCGACTACTTTCTCGCCCCGGCCGCTCAGCCCGGTGCAGAGCAGGTCGATCCAGCGGCCGCTGGCGAGCTTATGCGTCAGCTTCTCGCCGGGCTCGGGCAGCGGGAATGGCGGGCGCCTGCCAGTGGCCAGCTCCGGCGACAAGCCGGTCAGCCGGTGGGCGGCCGGATTCCACTGCCGGACGAGGCCGTCAGCGTCCAGCACCGCGATGCCGTCGGCGCTGGCGTCGATGACGGCGCGTTCGTGTGCTCGCTGGCGGACCACCTCCTCGAACGCCGTCACGTTGGACAGGGCGACGCTGGCATGGCCGGCCAGCAGTTCGAGCAGCTCAAGCTCCACGTGGCCGACCTTGCGTCCGCTGTAGAGCGCGTAGAGCGCGCCATACGGCCGTCCGGCCACATGCGACAGGCTCAGCGTGATCGTGTGCAGGCCGGGCAGCGCTGCCCAGATCAGGTCGTCGAAGCCACCTGACTCGCTGGTGGCCATCAGCACCGTCTTGCCTGAGCGCATCAGCTGGTCGACCATGCTGCTCGGCAGGTCAGCCGTCCGGCCGCGCAGCTCGGCAGGCAGCCCGTCCAGGCTGACCAGCCGGAGGCGGTCCTTCTCGATCAGCACGAACCCGCCGGCGTCAGCCCTGGTGAGCTCGCGCAGGCTGGCGGCGATCCGGTCGAGGACGGCCTCGAGATCGAGCTGCGCGTTCATATCGGCGACGACGTCGCCGAGGCGGCGGACGACCCGTGCGCGCTCGGCCATGTAGTGCCTGACTGCCTCATCATCCGCGTTCTGGTGACATACGCAGACCCAGCCCGCCAGCTCACCACCTGCGTCCAGCATCCGGCTCGCGTCGACGCGCAGATCGACTGTCGAGCCGTCCTTGCGGGTCCGGCGGGTGGCAAAGGAGACCTGGCCGCCGCTGGCCACCCGCTCGAGCACCGCGTTGTGCTCCGCGCGCAGCTCCTCCGGGACGAACGGCGGCTCCAGCCCGACCACCTCGGCGGCAGTCCAGCCGAACAGCCTCTCGGCGGCCGGATTCCAGATCGTCACGCGGCGGTCGGCGCCGACGGCAACGATGGCATCGGCTGCGAATTCGATCACGGCCCGGGCGGTACCGTCGATCCTGTCGCGATCCAGCCGCGGCACGGTACGCTTCCAGCCCACCGCCTCATGGTGCCATCAGTGCCGCCCTCAGGTCGGTGAACTGCGCAAACCTGCCTGGAACCAGCGAAGGACCTGACGCGTCCAATGAGTATGACGTCCAGCGATGTGCCGCCGCTGCCTCGATCCGCCATCGGCCGGCGGCACCGGCGACGCCGCATTGCGTCCGGCTGCGCGGCCTTCGGTGCGTGCGCGCTCCTGATAGCGGGCTGCGGCAGCGCGGCGGCACCGAGCCCGGCCGGAGCCGGGACGCACGGGGCCGGGGCGAACGGGAGCGCAGGCGCAACTTCAGTCCCTGGCGGGACGTCGAGCGCAGGCGCTACTTCAGCGGCGAAGATCTCCCTGACCGTCAGCTTCAGCGGCTCAGCCAGCGCCGCACCGCGGCATTACACGCTGCGCTGCGATCCGGCCGGGGGCAATGTCCGCGATGCCGCCGCAGCATGCACGATGCTGATGAAGCACGCCGCGAGCCTGCTCCGGCCGCTGCCTGCGCATATAGAGTGCCCGATGATCTTGGCTAGCGCCGGGCGCGCCACGGTAACTGGCACCTATCTGGGCCGGCACGTGCACGAGCTGATTGTCAACGGCGGCTGCGAGTTGAGTCGCTGGGCGGAGCTCGGGCAGATCGTCAGGGCAGCTGGGTGACCGTGCCCCTGTGAACTGACGGGGCCTGCCGGTCCGGCTCGAGCTGGCTACTTCAGCAGCCGGGAAAGCCGGCGGTCGGCGAGCGGCTTCCCGCCGGTCTGGCACGTAGCGCAGTACTGCAGGGCTGAATCGGCGAATGAAACCTCGCGCACGGTGTCACCACACGCCAGGCACGGCTCGCCGGCCCTGCCGTGCACCCTGAGCCCAGCCTTCTTCTCCTTCTTCAGGTCGCTGGCAGCCAGGCCATCCGACCGCTGGATCGCCTCACGCAGCGTGCTGATGATCACGGCATGAAGGTCTGCGACTTCGTCCGGGGCGAGGCTGGACGCGAGGCGGAACGGCGACATCCTTGCCGCATGCAGCACCTCGTCCGAGTAGGCGTTGCCGATGCCGGCGATGAGCTTCTGGTCGCGGAGCACACCCTTGATCTGCGTCCTGCGGCCTGCCAGGATCCCTGCCAGGACGTTGACGGTGAACTCGGGATCGAGCGGCTCGGGCCCGAGCGATGCGACGCCAGGTATCTGGTCGATATCGGTGACCAGGTAGACGGCCAGCCGTTTCCGGGTACCGGCTTCGGTCAGGTCGAAGCCGGAGCCGTCCGTGAAGCGGACTCGGAACGCCAGCGGCCCCTTGCCTGGCTTCGTCGGGCCAGCTGGCAGCTCGTCTCGCCAGCGGAGCCAGCCCGCTCTGGCCAGGTGCGTGACCAGGTGCAGCGGCTGGCCGCCAGCAGGCTGCGCGCAGGCCAGGTCGAGGAACTTGCCGCGCCGCGATGTGCCGCTGACCGTCGCGCCGTGCAGCGCGCTGAGCGGCGGGTCATACGTCTTCAGCACCGAGAACTCGGCCACCTCGGCGCGGTCGATCTCGCGGCCGATCGCGCGCTCGCGCAGGTCGGCGGCGAGTGCTTCCACCTCTGGCAGTTCTGGCACGACATCGATTGTGCCTGATCCGGCAGCCTGTAGGACCGTGCTCAGCCGCGGGGCGAGGTCAGCATGCTGGTCAGGCGCTCTTTGATCGCCGGCCGGGAGCCGAACACCAGCAGGAACAATGCCTCCCTGGCCAGCCGTTGCGGGTGCTGACCAGCCATGATTGACCGGCTGCCTGCGGCGACGGCCAGGGCGCCCGCAGCACGGAACGCGAGCTCGGCTGCTGCGGCTCGAGCTGCGGGCATCGAATCTGGGTCGGCGGCATCTAGCCGGGCACGGGCCGCCGTCAGCTCGAGTTGCATCGGCGCGGCGGGCGCCGCCGCTCGGAGCTGACTCATCAGCTGGGCGCATCGACCGGTAAGGCCGAGCGACAGGGAACCGTTCGCGCGCAGCCCGGCGGCGTCCCTGGCCTGCCACTCGGAGAGCGGCATGACGCCGCTGACCAGCTCCGCGGGCACGAAGTGTGCGGTGAAGCGGAGCTCGGCGGTACGGCTTGCATTGACGGCGGCCAGCTCCAGCCGGTCTGCGGCCAGGGAGGCGGAGGCTGTGGCCGGCAGCAACGCGGCCACCACGTTGCCGGCCTCGTCGCGAGCCAGCGTGTACACGACGTGGATCATGTCCCAGCCGGTCACCCACGGCGCGGTGCCGTCGAAGAGATAGCCGCCGGGGGCAGGCCGAGCATGCAGCGGAGGCGGTCCGGGCCGCGCGCCACCGAGCGCCACCCCGGCCCGGCGGGCACCGGCGCACAATGGGGCCAGCCACTCGCCCGCCAGCGCGGAATTCGCCGACGCGGCCAGCGCCCGGACAGCGCTGTGGTGCTGGAGCCAGACGAAGGTGGTGGCCAGGCAGCCGCCGGCCATGATCTCGATCACATTGCAGAACGTCGCCAGGTCCGCATCGACCCCGCCCGCCTGAGCCGGGCCTGCTAGGCCGAACAGGCCGGCCGCGGCTAGCGCGTCAAAGTGCCCCGGCGGCACTCGGTCCGCAGCATCTACGTTCATCGCAGCTGAGAACAAAACCTCATCCGCAATCTGCCGGGCCCGGTTCAGCACCTGCGCAGCGGCCATGCCGCTCATGCTGCCAGGAGGGCTGATACCGCCAGCATCCCGGTGACAAGGACGCCCAGGACAGCCTAAGCTTCGGGCCAGCTAACGACCGTGCGAAGCCGGGAACGCGAGGGTGGGCGAGGAGGGATTTGAACCCTCACGTCCTTTCGGACACACGGACCTGAACCGTGCGCGTCTGCCGTTCCGCCACCCGCCCCGGGAGCAGCAGTCAGGTTAGCACGTCCGCAAGCTATCCCACATCGCCGATACGATCGGATACGGCACGGAGAGGAGGGCACCACAGTGGGAGTCCTGCAGCGATTTGAGCACAGGCTCGAGGGGATGGTCGAGGGTGCCTTTGCGCGCGCGTTCAAGTCTGAGCTGCAGCCCGTCGAGGTAGCCAGTGCAATTCAGCGGGAGATGGACGACCGGGCGGCGATAGTAGCCCAGGGCCGCACACTCGTGCCGAACGACTTCGTCGTGGAGGTGGCCGAAGACGACTACGCCCGGCTCGACGTGTACGCCGACAGCCTCGGCATCGAGCTCGCCACGCTGGCGCGCGAATACGCCAAGGAGCAGGGATACTCGTTCGTCGGCCCCGTCCGGATGCGGTTCGAGGGGGTCAGGGACCTGGCCACGGGCACGTTCCGGATCCTGTCCGGGGTGATCAGGGGCACGACCGTCGAGGATGGCGAGATCCGCCGCCCGGCCAGTGACCTGCCCCAGCGCGCGGGCGGCTTCCGCGGCAATCCGAGGCTCCTGGTGTCCGGACCTGAGCCAGGGCCCGATGGCAGCACCCAGCGAACCTTCGAGATCGTCACCCCGCTGATCATCCTGGGCCGCGGCACCGACTGCGACCTGCGCCTGGTCGACCCCGGAGTCTCCCGGCACCACGCCGAGATCCGGGTTGAGGACGACGAGGTCGTCCTGGTGGACCTCGGCTCGACCAACGGCACCTTCGTTAACGGGCAACCTGTGCGGCGGATCACGCTCACCGACGGCACCAGGGTCACCCTGGGCCGGACCACCCTGGTATTCCGCCGGGACGGCATTTACTGACCGGCAGCCCGCCGCCGTGCCAGCCAAGGACACATGACCCGATGAATGCGCTCGAGCTCACCCTAGTCAGGATCGGGTTCCTTGCTGTGCTGTGGCTGTTCGTCATCGCCGCAGTCGGCGTCGTCAGGACCGACCTGTTCGGACCGATCAGCCAGCGCCGGCGGCGCCCGGCTGTCCGTGCGCAGGCTGCCCCGCCCCGGCCGACGAAGCCGCGGGCGAAGCTAGCCCGGCCGCCTCGGTCGGCGCCGCAGCAGCTGCTGGTGACAGGAGGAGCGCTAGCGGGCACCTCACTAGGCCTGACCGACCAGCAGATCACGATCGGTCGGGCCGATGACGCCACGCTGGTACTCAGCGACGACTACGCTTCGACGCGACATGCCCGACTGTTCCCGCAAGATGGTCAGTGGCTGGTGGAGGATCTCGGCTCGACCAATGGGACGTACCTGGACCGGCAGAAGGTAACCCAGCCGACCCCGGTGCCCATCGGAGTTCCTATTCGCATCGGCAAGACGGTTCTGGAGCTGCGCAGATGACCCTGGCACTGCACTACGCGCTCCGGTCCGACGTCGGCCTACTCCGCGAGGGCAACGAGGACAGCGCCTACGCCGGTCCGCAGCTGCTGGCCATCGCCGACGGCATGGGAGGCCACGCAGCCGGCGAGGTAGCCAGCGCTGTGGCGATCTCCGCTATCGCACCACTTGACCGGCAGGGTCTCACCCTGAGTGATGACATGCTCGACGCGCTGGCGGCCGCTGTCGCCTCGGCCCGCAACACGCTGCACGACATGAGCATGGCCGACCCGGCAGTCGAGGGCATGGGTACCACGCTCACCGCGCTGCTGTGGGCGGGCGCACAGGTCGCGGTCTGCCATATCGGTGACTCCCGCGCCTACCTGCTCCGCAGCGGCGACCTGTACCAGATCACCCGCGACCACACCCTGATCCAGTCGCTGGTCGATGAGGGCCGTCTCAGCCCGGCGGCCGCTGCCAATCACCCGCAGCGATCGCTGATCATCCGGGCGCTGCAGGGCAGCACCGACGCCGACCCCGACCTGGCCATGCACGACGCGCTGCTGGGCGACCGGTACCTGCTGTGCTCGGATGGCCTGACCGACGTTGTCTCAGACGAGGCCGTGCACCACGTGCTGAGCACGGTGGCGGACGCCGACCAGGCAGTAGACCAGCTGATCGAGCTCGCCATCCGCAACGGCGGCCCGGACAACATCACCTGCATCGTCGCGGACGTCGTGGACGGCAGCTCCGGTCTCGAACTGCCGACCACGGACATCAGGATGGCCGGCGCCGCAGCGGGCGGGGATATCAGCACGTTGCTCCGCGCCGCGACGAGCGCGGCGCCAGCAGGCGGCCCCGACACCGAGGCCGGGCACGGCGGGCTCAGCCTGAACGGGCACCGCAGCCGGGCCGCAGCCGCGGTAGCCGACGAGGAAGACGACGAGTTCAGCGAGCCGAAGCGGCGCTGGCCGGTGGTGACATCGGTGCTGGTCATCCTCGTGCTGCTGATAGCCGGCGGACTTTACGCCGGTTACCGGGCCATCCAGGGCAACTATTACCTGGCCGCCGACGGCGCGCACGTCAGCATCTACCGCGGGGTCAGCCAGAAGATCGCCTTCGTGAGCTTGTCGAGCGTCTATCAGAGGACGTCGGTGCTCGTCAGCGAGGTACCGGGCGACCTGGTGGACCTGCCCACGACGCCGACGACGCTGGCCAAGACCAGAGCGACCCTCACCCAGATCGTGCAGTACAACCAGTGCAGCGCAGCAAGCGCGAGCATCTCTCACTGGCAGGCCGAGTACGCCAGCAAGCGCCGCGCGGCTGAGGCGAAGGCGGCCAAGAGCAAGAACAAGAAGTCGAAGCCGCCGGTGGTCAAGGTAAGCATGCCAACGCCCGAGCCGAAGCTGCCGTCCTTCTGCCCGTCGGGGGCTGGGTGAGCCTGGCAGCCGACCTCGACCAGCCAGTCCCGATGCCGCGCGGCCGGCGGCGGACCGAGCTGGTCATGGTCCTATTCGCGCTGGCACTGATGCTCTTCGCCTACGCGGCTGTCGGCCTGGGCCTGAAGGGAAAGCTGCCGCCAGGCCTGCCGGTCGACATTCTCGTCTTCGGCGTCGTCGTGCTAGGGGCGCACCTGGCGATCCGGCGCTTCGCGCCGTACGCCGACCCGCTGCTGCTGCCGCTGGCCGCGGCGCTGAACGGCCTCGGCATCGTGATGATCTACCGGCTCCAGGAGTCGGGGCGAAACGGCAATCCCGGCCTGCAGGTCACGGACATGCCGAGCTCCGCGAGCACGACTCAGCTGCTGTACAGCGTCGTCGGCATCGTCGTGCTCGTCGTTGTCCTGGTGCTGATCTCCGAGCCACGGCTACTGCAGCGCTACACCTATACCCTTGGCGCCCTCGGCCTGCTGCTGCTGGCCATACCGGCGTTCCTGCCAGCCAGCCACAGCGTGGTTAACGGGGCCAAGGTTTGGATCATCATTAGCGGCGGCTTCTCCGTCGAGCCGGGCGAGTTCGCGCGCCTGGCGCTGGCGGTCTTCTTCGCCGGCTATCTCGTCGCCAAGCGGGACGTGCTCGCGCTAGCCGGGCGCCGGGTGATGGGCATCGACCTGCCGCGCGCCCGCGACCTCGGACCGGTGCTCATCGCCTGGGCCGCCAGCCTGCTGATCCTGATCTTCGAGACCGACATCGGCGCCTCGGCGCTGTTCTTCGGCATGTTCATCGTGATGCTCTACATCGCGACCCAGCGCACATCGTGGCTGCTCATCGGCGTTCTGCTGTTCCTCGGCGGCTCCTGGCTGACAGCGCTGATGTTCCATCACGTGATGCAGCGCTTCACCATCTGGCTGCACCCTTTCCAGAACCCCACGGGTGCGTCGTTCCAGACGGTTCAGGGGCTGGAGGGCATGGCGTTCGGCGGCCTGTTCGGCACCGGCCTCGGCCAGGGTCAGCCGTACCACACGCCGCTCGTGCAGAGCGACTTCATCTTCACTGCCTTCGGCGAGGAGCTCGGCCTGGTCGGCGTCATGGCCCTGCTGCTGATCTTCGGCCTGCTGGTGCAGCGAGGGCTGCGAGCTGCCATCGCGGTTAAGGACCCGTTCTCCAAGCTGCTGATCGGCGGCCTGTCATTCGTGCTCGCCCTCCAGGTCTTCGTGATCGTCGGAGGGGTGAGCGGGCTGATACCACTGACAGGGATAACAACCCCGTTCCTCTCGCAGGGGGGTTCTTCGCTCGTCGCAAGCTGGATTCTGATTGCGCTGCTGATCCGGGTCAGTGATTCCGCCCGCAAGCCGGCCCCCCAGCCGATCCAGGACGAGGGTATGACGCAAGTGGTGCGTGCCGCATGAACCGCGCCCTTCGCCGTCTGTCTGTGGCATGCCTGGCCTTGTTCGTGCTGCTCATGATCAACATGAACTACGTGCAGGCGTTCGAGACCACCAAGCTGGCCGGGGAGCCGGGTAATATCCGCATCTTCGATCAGCAGTTCTCCTACCAGCGCGGCTCGATTATCGCCGACGGAGACGGGACCGGCTTGAAGATCGCCGAGTCGCGGCTGATCAAGGGCACTGACAACTACCGGCGCTACTACCCGTACGGCAAGGTCTATGCCGCGGTCACCGGGTACGACACCATATATGGCCAGTCAGGCATCGAGCAGACCGAGAACAGCCTGCTCGCGGGCACCGACCCGCAGCTTGCGGTCCACAACCTGACTGCCCTGCTGACCGGCAAGCAGAAGCAGGGAGCCACCGTCGAGCTGACGATCAGCCCGGCAGCCCAGAATGCCGCTTACAACGCGCTGGCTACTGACGGCGGCCACGCGGCCGCGGTGGTGGCGATCCAGCCGGGCACCGGGGCTATCCTCGCGCTGGCGTCCTACCCCACGTTCAACCCGAACGAGCTCACGACCCTGGATGGCGGCAAGCTGGACAAGATCGACGGGCAGCTGCTGCGGGAGCGGTCCCAGCCGCTGCTCAACCGGGCGATCCAGGAAACCTACCCGCCCGGCTCGTCTTTCAAGATCGTCACGAGCTCAGCGGCGTTCTCTCAGCACCTGGTGGCCAGCACGAACACGCTGGTGCCTGCCCCGTCGCCGCTCATCCTGCCCAACGGCAATCAGCTGGTCAACGACGGCGGTGAGATCTGCGGGGACGGCCATCCGGCCATCATCCAGGCCTTCTGGATGTCCTGTAACACTGCGTTCGGCAAGCTCGGCATCAAGCTCACGGCTCCCGTGCTGCGCAAGTACTCGAGCCAGTTCGGGATGAACAAGCCGCTCTCCATCCCGCTGCCGGTGGTGCCGAGCGTGATGCCCGAGGTAAGCGGCTGGACTGACCCGTCGCTGACGGCCCTGTCAGCCGTCGGCCAGTTCAGCGATGAGGTGACGCCGCTGCAGGAGGCGCTGTTCTCGGCGGCCGTGGCCAACGGCGGCACGCTCATGCACCCCTACCTGGTTCAGCAGGTGGTCGGCCCTGGCCTCTCGACGATCGAGCGGGCCAAGACCTCCGTGCTCAGCCAGGCAGTGACGCCAACCGTCGCAGGCTACCTGCAGTCCATGATGAATGCGGTAACCCACAACCCGGGCGGGACCGCCTACCTGACCGCTGGTCCGCAGGCAACCGGGGACATCACCATCGACGGCAAGACCGGAACCGCAGAGAACGGCATCCATAACGGCAACCCCAACGATGCGGTCTTCACCTGCCTTGTGCCGGCCGGCAACGGGCAGCCGTCGCCGATCGCTGTCGGCGTCATCGTGCAGGGCGGCGGGTTCGGCGCGGACGCAGCGGCGCCGATCGCCGTTAAGGTGATCAAGGCCTACCTTGGGGCGCATTCATGATGACCACCCGAACTGGCGGCGGCCAGGCCAGGCTTGCCGCCGCACCGCGAAGAGAGCCAGCAGGCCAGTCGCCTGGCTGGCGCCCCAGCCTGCGATGCTGGTCAGAGCCCCCGATTAGCAGGACGGTAAAATAAGTGCGAGACATGACTCAGCCCCGGCTGCTCGGCGGCCGCTACGAACTCGACGGAATCGTCGGCCGTGGCGGCATGGCCGAGGTGTTCCGGGCCCGCGACATCCGTCTCGACCGTATCGTCGGGGTTAAGACTCTTCGTGATGACCTGGCCCGTGACCAGACGTTCCAGGCCCGGTTCCGCCGTGAGGCACAGTCCGCCGCCTCACTGAACCATCCGTCGATCGTCGCGGTGTACGACACCGGCGAGGACATGGTCGGCAGCCTCCCGGTGCCGTACATCGTGATGGAGTTCGTGGACGGCAGGACGCTGCGCGACCTGCTCAGGGACGATCGGCGGCTGCTGCCGGAGCGTGCGGCGGAGATCACCGACGGCGTGCTGCGAGCGCTCGACTACAGCCACCGAAACGGCATCGTGCACCGGGACATCAAGCCAGGGAACGTGATGCTGACGCGGTCCGGCGATGTCAAGGTGATGGACTTCGGCATCGCCAGGGCGGTTTCCGATTCGCAGCTGACGATGACACAGACCGCCCAGGTCATCGGCACCGCGCAGTACCTGTCGCCGGAGCAGGCACGAGGCGAGCGGGTGGACGCCCGCAGCGACCTGTACTCGACCGGCTGCCTGCTATACGAGCTGCTGACCGGGCGCCCGCCGTTCACCGGCGACTCGCCAGTGGCCATCGCCTACCAGCACGTCAGGGAAGCGCCGGTTCCGCCGTCGCAGGTCGACCCTGAGGTGCCACCCTGGGCAGACGCGATCGTGCTCAAGGCCATGCAGAAGGACCCGGCCGACCGGTATCAGTCGGCCGGCGAGATGCGCAACGACATCCAGCGCGCGCTCTCCGGCGCTCCGGTGGCCGCACCGATGCTGGGAGATGCCTACGCCGGCACCCGCCGGATGGGCGGCGCCGCGACGCAGGTTGCCGGCCGGACTGCCGCGATCCCGCCATACCGGTATGGCCCGGAGGATGGCGGGCCTGGCGGCCCGCCGCAGCGGCAGCGCCGCGTCTGGCCGTGGGTGGTCCTCGGCACGGTGGTCGTGCTGCTGATCGCCGCGATCGGGCTCATCAAGTTCATCAACGACAATTCCAGCGGCATCGGAGTGCCGGACGTGTACGGCCACACCGTGGCGTCGGCAGAGGCGGAGATCCGAGCCGTGGGCCTGACGCCAGGCACTCCGGCGTATCAATACTCCACCTCCGTTCCCAAGAACCGGGTGATCCGCACCGTCCCCCCCTACGGCAACAAGGAGGCAAAAGGCGCCACCGTCGGCATCGTGGCCTCCAGGGGCCCGCAGGGGCCAGCGAAGGTCGCGGTGCCGTCCGTTGTCAACGACACTCGCGCCCAGGCCATCGCTGCGCTCAAGGCCAAGGGCTTCACGTGGCAGGTGGTCAGTGGTACCGGGCCGGCCGGAACGCCGCCCAATACCGTGATCAGTCAGTCCCCGAAGGCTAATGTGCTCGCGGCCAAGGGCAGCCAGGTGACGATCACGGTCACGGCCAGGGCGCTGACGGTGCCAAGCAGCGTCATCGGCATGCAGCAAGCGGAAGCTCAGCAGAAACTGTCGGGATCTCCGTACTTCTACAATGTGTCGGTGCAGCAGGGCCCCGGGCCAGGCGCCTACACCGCCGGACAGGTATACACCACGAGTCCGGGGCCCGGGACGAAGCTAGCGCCCGGATCGCCGATCACGATCTACGTGGTGCAGTCGGCGTCACCGTCACCCACGCCCAGCACTTCGTCACCGTCGCCCACGCCAAGTACGTCCTCGCCCTCACCTGGAGGAGGCCAGGGCCAGCCAGGGCTCAGTCTCCAGGCGGGAGACCGCCGCGCGCGCCGGTGAGAGCGGCGGGACAGGACCTCGGCGGGCGCCTGCGGGTGCGCGAATCCCCGCAGACCGACTAGGCTTGCCGGAATAGGCGCGCCCTGAGGCGCGCCCATGCCCGCGAGGTTGAGCCGCGGGCAGCCAGAGTTACCACAGGAGACGACCGTGCCGAAGTCCCGCGTCAGAAGCAAGGCGGTCTACACCCCTCCGCCGCGGTCCGCGAAGGCAAAGGTGAGCCCGCCCTGGCTGGTGCCCACGATGCTGGCCAGCCTGATCGTGGGCCTGGTGTGGATCGTGGTCTTCTACGTGAGCCAGGAGAAGTGGCCGGTCAGCGCCTTTGGCCCGGGGAACCTCGTGATCGGCTTCGGCTTCCTCGTCTTCGGCGTCGTGCTCTCGACGAAGTGGCACTGACGAGCCGCCTGATTACCGGCCGCTACAACAGCCGCCCGCCGTAGAAGCCGTACGTCCCGAGCAGCTCGTGGTTCCTGATCAGGACGGCGACCACGAAGATCGCGATCATGGCAAGGGTCGCGGCGACCTGGATGGCGGTGCGGTTCTTCCGGGGCGCATAAGCATAGGCCGCCGTCAGCAAGCCCCCCGCGATCAGGCCTCCGACATGTGCCTGCCAGGCGATCTGCGCGACAGAGAAGCTCAGCACGAGGTTGAGCACGATCAGCAGGACCACCGGGCGGACGTCTGCCTGCAGGCGCCTGGCGAGCACGAACCAGGCGCCGAACAGCCCGAAGATTGCGCCCGAGGCGCCCGCGGCAAGCTCGTACGGCACCAGGTAGTAGACAAGCATCGAGCCGCCCACGGCACCAATCAGATAAACGCTCAGGAAACGGGCATGGCCAAGCGCCCGTTCTACTGCCGGGCCGACCACGAACAGCGCCCACATGTTGAACGCGATGTCCAGGAAGCCGAGGTAGCCAACTCCCGGTGGCGGGAGGAAGGCGCTGGTGATCAGCCGGTACCACTGCCCGGCCGCAACGCCGAAAACGGGGGCATGCCGTGGAAATGCCCCGATCATGGCCCAGTCGTAGCCGAGCTGGGAGTGGGCCAGCTCGATGATGAACAGCAGCACGTTGATAACGAGGAGCGCCCGGGTGACCCGGGCATCAGCAGTGAGCGCGCCGCCGAACCGGCCGGTGGCCTGGCGCACCCCCCGGTTGCCAGACTTGATGCAGTCGACGCACTGGTGCCCGACCGCCGCCGGCCGCAGGCAATCCGGGCAGGCTGGCTTGCCGCACCGCACGCACGACACGTAGGTGGGCCGGCCGGGATGCCGGTAGCACACCGGCGGCGCGGCCTGCGTCTGGTCCTGCGGAGTTTGACCCTGGTCCGGGGGGATGGCCATGGGGAACGACCCGCCTACTCGCCTTCGCCGCGCCCGATCTCGACGGACTCAATCACGACATCGCTGACCGGGCGGTCGCCGCGGCTCGTCTGCACGTGACTGATCTCGTCGACGACACCGCTGCCGTCGATGACCTCGCCGAAGATCGTGTGCTTGCCGGTTAGCCACGGGGTCGGGACCGTGGTGATGAAGAACTGCGAGCCGTTGGTGCCCGGTCCCGCGTTCGCCATGGCCAGCAGATACGGCCGGTCGAACGCCAGGTCGGGGTGGAATTCGTCGGCGAACTTATAGCCCGGGCCGCCGGTTCCGGTGCCGAGGGGGTCGCCGCCCTGGATCATGAAATCAGGGATGACCCGGTGGAAGATGGTGCCGTTGTACAGCGGCTCCTGGCTGGCCTTGCGGGTAGCCGGGTCCGTCCACTCCCGCGTTCCCTCGGCAAGCTCGACGAAGTTGCGCACGGTCTTCGGGGCGTGGTCGGGATAGAGCCGGACGACTACGGGGCCCCGATTGGTCCGCAGCGTCGCGGTCAGCGTGTTCGTCATACCAGGAATCCTGCCACGCTCCGGCTGTGCTCCGGTCACCGCGGCGCTGCCGGCGCCGTGGTTGACCCCTCATTCGCAGGGAAGGTGTCCAGCCTGGGGAGAACATCCAGGAGGTCTTTGTGTCTGTTTTGACCAGAAAGCACCCTGTCAGCGACGCCAGCGGGCTTCGCGGACAGGCCGTTAACGCCGCGCGGCAGGTCGGGCCGCTGGCGCAGCATGCCGCCCAGCAGGCGGTGCAGCAGGCCATGCCGCTGGCCCGGAGTGCCGGCGACTCCATCCGGCAGGGCACGGACGGCGCCGTGTCGTGGGCCACGCCGAAGGTAGACGCCGCCAGGCACTGGGCGGCACCGCAGCTCGAGGAGGTCGCGCACGCCATCAGCGAGAACCTTGCACCCATGATCTCCAGCGCGCTCGTCACCGCGGCGAACAAGATCGACGTCAAGCCGAAGAAGTCGAAGGGACGACGCCAGGCGATCGTGGCCGGTGTCATGCTGCTGACCGCAGCGGCCGGTGCTGCGGGCGTGCTCGCGACGCGACGCTGGCACGGTGCGGACGGTTACCTGACGCCAGGCGACGCGTCCGGACCGGCTCTGCAGGCGAAGCTCAGCCGGGCGCCGAGGGCGGCTACGAGGCCAACGGCGGACCGGCGGACACGGACGTCAACGGTCATCCCCGGATCGTCTGACGCCAGGGTCTCCGCCCGGCAACAAGCTCGCTAGCGGGGCTGGGGTGCGCTGGCCATGACACATGTCATGGCCAGCGCGGTACAGGTCATAGCCCACAAGGCGGTATCTGCTGCCTAACCTGGAGAGATGACCCGCCCGTCAGCGATTAGCCCGGACGACGCTGAAGACCGCCATCTCAGCCAGTTCCGAAACCTGGCCATGCGTGCGATCATCGGCTTCGCCATCCTGGCGCCGGCTATCGGCCAGCTTGGCCATCACGGTGTGGCGCCGGGGTGGAAGTGGTTCCTGTTCGGCGGAAGCGTTGTCTTCGCGGCGCTCACGTGGGTCTTCGTCGTGGGCACCGGCCCGCCCGGAGACAAGCCTGTCCCCTGGATTCCCCTGATAGTGATCGTCGGGCTGGGGATAGCCCTCTTCATCGTCGGCAAGGAGAACTGGCTGGCAGTTCTCGCGGTGACCGCAGCCGCCTGCGGACGCTACAGCGGCACGGCACGCCCGGCTATGTTCGGCGCCATCGCGTGCGCCCTGGCAGGGCTGGTCGTCGCCGTCCGCGCGGACCTCGGATTCGGTGGCTCGCTGGCGGCCATCGTGATCGGACCGCTCAGCGCCTTCTTCGCCTACAGCGCGGGCAGGCGCCTCGACATGGTAAGCGCGCTGCGGCGGACCAGGGCGGAGCTGGCCAGGGCGGCAGTGGCCGAGGAGCGGCTGCGGATCGCGCGTGACCTGCATGACCTGCTCGGGCACTCCCTGTCGCTGATCACGCTCAAGGCCGAGCTGGCCGGGCGGGTTATTGGCAGTGACCCCGACCGCGCCGCGCGGGAGATCGCCGAGCTTGAAGCCGTGGCCAGGCAGTCGCTGTCCGACGTCCGCGAAGCGGTGGCCGGCTACCGCCAGCCCGATCTGGCCGGCGAGCTGGCAGCCGCCCGGCAGCTGCTCGATGCAGCCGGGATCACGTCCGAGATCAGATCGATCGATACCGCAAGCCTTCCTCAGGACGTAGATGCCGCGCTTGCCTGGGCCGTCCGGGAGGGCGCCACTAATGTGGTCCGCCATACGCGGGCCACGCACGTCTGCATCCTCGTCTCGGCCAGCCCTGCGACGGTGGTCGCCGAGATCAGCGACAACGGGCCGGCTGCTCCTGGCGAGGCCGCGCGGCTGGCGAATCAGGCGCTGCCCGTCCCGGCGGGAGGGCCAGCCACCCCTGCGGCCGCGATCCGGGCCAGGCCGGCCTTCGCTGGCTCGGGGCTGGCCGAGCGAGTCCGCGGCCTCGGCGGAGAGCTTGCTGCTGGCGCGGTAGGCGCGCAGGGTTTCCTGCTCCGGGTAGTCGTCCCGCTCGGCCCGCAGGCATGACAATGAGCAGGTGCCAGTGCGGATCATGATTGCCGAGGACCAGACGATGGTCCGGCAGGCACTAGTGGCGCTGCTCGAGCTTGAGCCCGACATCGACGTGGTGGCGCAGGCTGCTACCGGGGATGAGGCTCTCGCCATGGCCGCCAAGCACCAGCCGGATGTCGCCGTGCTGGATATCGAGATGCCAGGCCCGACCGGGATCGAGGTGGCCAGCCAGCTCAGCCGGGCCGGGTTCGCCGGCAAGGTGGTAATCGTCACCACGTTCGACCGGCCCGGATACCTGCGCGCCGCCATGACGGCGGGCGCCAGCGGCTTCCTGCTCAAGGACGCTCCGGCTGCCGACCTAGCGGCCGCGATCCGGCGAGTGGCGGCCGGCGAGCGCGTCGTCGATCCGTCCCTGGCCGCCGCGGCTCTCGCGCAGGGTGACAGTCCGCTGACCGACCGGGAGACCGAGGTTCTGACCGCATCGGCCAGCCACGACGCCATCGCCGATATCGCCGCCCGCCTGCACCTGTCGCCGGGGACAGTGCGCAACCACCTGTCCGGCGCAATCCAGAAGCTCGGCGCCCGGAACCGGGCGGAGGCCGTGCAGATAGCGCAGCAGAAGGGCTGGCTGTAGCCGCGATGCTGCTGGAAAGCGTGGTCCGGACCTCGGCGGCTGTTGCCGCGACGCGAAGCCGCCTGGCCAAGATCGACCAGATCGCTGCGCTGCTGAGACAGGTCCCGCCGCAGGAGATCGCGGTGGCCGTCTCGTTCCTGGCCGGTGATCTGACGCAGCGGCAGATCGGAGTTGGCTACGCGGCCCTGACCGACCTGCTCGGCGGCTACGGCCAGGCTGGACGGGCGGCCGCGGACCTGGCCGACGCGCCTGCGGCCCCGGAGCTGACGCTGACCGAGACTGACCAGGCGCTAGGCCGCATTGGCGCCCTTGCTGGCCAGGGCTCCCAGGCTGAGCGGCGGCGCCTGCTGGCTGGCCTGCTGAGCCGGGCTACCGAGGCGGAGCGGCAGTTTCTGGTGCGGCTGCTGGCTGGCGACCTGCGCCAGGGCGCGCTGGACGGGGTGATGATCGATGCGATCGCGCGGGCAGCAGACGTGCCCGGCGCCGAAGTGCGCCGGGCGCACCAGCTCAGCGGGTCCCTCCCGGCGGCCGCCGCTGCCGCCCTGACGGCGGCAGGTACTGCCGCTGCGACCGAGGCCCTTCATGCCGTCGGCTTGCAGGTCGGGCGCCCGATCCGGCCGATGCTCGCCGCATCAGCTCCTGCGGTTGCCGCCGCGCTGGAGCGGATCAGCCCGGCGGCAGTCGAGTGGAAGGTGGACGGCATCCGGGTCCAGGTGCACCGGCAGGGAGCGGACGTCGCCGTATTCACCCGGACCCTGGACGACATCACCGGCCGGGTCCCCGAGCTTGTGGCGGCCGCGATGTCGCTGAATGTCACCGCTGCCGTGCTCGATGGCGAGGCAGTCGCGCTGCGCCCGGACGGGCGACCGCTACCGTTCCAGGTCACCTCGGCCCGTGCAGCGAGTCAGTCCGGCCGTAGCGATCCGAGCGAACCTGCAGACCAGGCCGGCCGGACACCGCTCTCGTTGTTCCTGTTCGACCTGCTCCACGTGGACGGCGCCGACCTGCTCGACCAGCCGGCCGCCGAGCGTTATGACCGGCTCGCCGCAGTAGCGCCGGCAGAGATTGTCATCCCCCGGCTGGTGACCAGCGACGTGACCGCCGCCGAGCAGTTCTTCGCAGACGCCATCGGCCGCGGGCACGAGGGCGTGGTGATCAAGTCACTCGAGGCCCCCTACGGGGCCGGGCGACGCGGCAGCGAGTGGATCAAGGTCAAGCCCAGGCACACCCTGGACCTTGTCGTGCTGGCGGCTGAGTGGGGGCACGGCAGGCGGCAGGGCTGGCTGTCCAATCTGCACCTGGGAGCGCGCGATCCGGTGACCGGCGGGACCGTGATGCTCGGCAAGACGTTCAAGGGACTGACCGATGCGCTGCTGACCTGGCAGACGGAACGGCTGCTCGAACTGGCCGATCCGCCGCTGTACCACAGCGGCCAGGTCAGGTATGGCGTCGTGACGGTCAAGCCGGAGCTCGTCGTGGAGATCGCGTTCGACGGCGTCCAGGCCAGCAGCCGTTATCCCGGCGGCGTGACGCTCAGGTTTGCCCGTGTCCTGCGATACCGGCCGGACAAGAGCGCCGCCGAGGCTGACACCATCGACGCCGTGCGCGCGCTGTGGCCCGGCGACGACCTGGAAGCGGCCAGCCGGGACTGATCCCGCTGCGAGGCCACGCGGCCGCTACGGGAAACTATGGCTGCTATGCGGGCGCCTGACCGATCATGGTAGGCAGGCACGGCTGAAGGGACTGCTCCCCGTGCGAATGATCTGGCTGGATGAGGATGGCGCATGGCGCACGAGGCTGCGCGGGCGCCAGGTGCTCGCCGATCCGAGAATCAACAAGGGCACCGCGTTCAGCGACTCCGAGCGGGCCGCACTTGGCCTCATCGGACTCATCCCCGCCGGGCACATGACGCTCGAGCAGCAAGCCGGACGCGTGTACGCACAGTACCTCCGCCAGTCGTCCGATCTGGCCCGCAACGTCCTGCTCAACGAGCTGCATGACCGCAACGAGGTGCTCTACTACCGGGTGCTGGCCGACCACCTCACCGAGATGCTGCCAGTGATTTACACGCCGACGGTCGGCCAGGCGATCGAGCACTACAGCCACGAGTACCGGCGCCCGCGCGGGGTGTACCTGTCCGTCGACCAGCCTGAGCTGATCGAGACGTCGCTGCGCGCATTTGGCCTGGACCGCGACGACGTGGACCTGATCGTGGCCACGGATGCGGGCGCGATCCTGGGGATCGGCGACTGGGGCGTCGGCGGGATGAGCATCGCGGTGGGCAAGCTGGCCGTCTACAGCGCGGCCGCCGGCATCGACCCTGGCCGGGTACTGCCGGTCATGCTGGATGTCGGTACGGACCGGCAGAGCCTCCTGGACGACCCGATGTACATCGGCAACCGCCACCCGCGTGTGGCGGCGGACGAGTACGACGCGTTCATGGAAGCGTTCGTCGCGGCCGTCCGCAGGGTCTTTCCCGGTGCGCTGCTGCACTGGGAGGACATCGGCACGGCCAATGCGCGACGGCTGCTCACCCACTACCGGGATGTGCTGCCCAGCTTCAACGACGACATCCAGGGGACCGGGGCGGTCAACCTGGCGGCGGTGCTCGCCGCCGTGAAGGCCACCGGCATCGACCTGTGCGACCATCGCATCGTGATCTTCGGCGCTGGCTCCGCAGGCACCGGGATCGCCGACCAGCTCGCCGCGGCCCTGACCGCCGACGGCCTCGCTCCGGAGCAGGCCAGGTCCAGGTTCTGGGCCGTCGACCGGTACGGCCTGGTGGTGACCGGCGATGAACGGTTCTCGCCTGACCAGCAGAGATACGGCCGCGACCGAGCAGAGGTAGCGGACTGGCAGCGCGATGAGGTCCTCGGCGGTATCCCGCTCGCTGAAGTCGTGCGCCGGGTGCACCCGACCGTGCTCATCGGCACCTCGGCTCGCGGCGGTGCATTCACCGAGGACATCGTCAAGGACATGGCAGCACATGCCGACCGGCCGGTGATCATGCCGATGTCCAATCCGACCGAGCTAGCCGAGGCCCGGCCTTCTGACCTGATCGAGTGGACCGGCGGCCGCGCGCTGGTGGCTGCCGGCAGCCCGTTCCCTCCGGTCAGCTATCGCGGCACGCGCTATGTCATCGGCCAGGCGAACAACGCACTGGTGTTCCCTGGCCTCGGCCTCGGCGCCATTGCAGCGCGCGCCGCCAGGATTACTGACAACATGCTCAGCGCCGCAGCGCATGCAGTAGCCGCGGTGGTGGATGCCAGCGCGCCCGGCACCCCGTTGCTGCCAGAAGTGTCGGCGCTGCGCGACACCTCGCACGCGGTTGCGATGGCCGTCGCCGCGGCGGCCGCCGCGGACGGCGTCGCTAAGGGCGAGCTGGCCGCCGACCTGGCAGCCCACGTGCGCGCGCTGATGTGGCGGCCCGTTTACCGGCCGGTCCGGCCGGCCTGACCCAAGGCCGCTGCGCTGCCCGGCAACCCGCTGGCACGACCCGGTCCCGCCGCCCGGCGTGCAGGCCGCCGGCTGCTGTCCGACCTGCGCGGCGGTCGCGCATTCCTGGCCGCTGAGCTCAGCCAGTCCGGATGGCTGGACTTCGGCGCATTCAGATGGAAGGACATCTCGGTCGGTCAGGGCCTGCGGGCCGCACTTGGCGTCATAACTCCGCTGATCATCGGCATGGCGACCGGCAAGATCGAATATGGCAGCTATGCGGCCCTCGGCGCGCTGCCAGCGGGATTCGTTTCCCTACGCGGCGTCAGCTGGACGAGGGTGCTGGCCGTGCTGGCTGCTACGGCGGGAATGGCGGTCTCCACGTTCGCCGGCGCCACGGCGGCGTGGAGTCAGCCATGGCTCCTCGTTCCCATCGTTTTCGTCTGGGCCTATGTCAGCGGACTGCTCGCCGCCCTCGGCCCGACTGTCATAGCGGTGGTGCTGCAGTGGCCGGTCGCGCTGCTGATTGCGAGCGCGCTCCCGCTGCCGCCCGGCTCGGCCGCGGTCCGCGCCGCGCTGGTGCTGGCCGGCGGACTCTGGCAGTGCCTGCTGGTGATCACCTCCTGGACCGTCAGCCGTGGCAGCGCGGAACGCGCCGCTGTGGCCAGCTCCTACCGCGTGCTGGCCGACTATGCCGTGGGCCTTGCCGGCGGTCAGGTGGGGCCGCCCCCGGCCAGCCAGCTCTCGGCTAGCTATGTCCTGGCCGACCCCAACCCCCTGATGCGCACCGGGGCCCGCCAGGACCTGCTCGATCTCGCCGAGGAGGCCGAGCGGATCAGGTCTACGCTCGCAGCGCTTGCCGTCAGCCGGACTGGGGAAGATCCAGGCCCGGCCGGCCGAGGCATGCTCGGAGGCGCCGCCGCAGTGCTGACTGAGCTAGCGGCATCCATCGGCACGCGGCCCGGGCAGCGAGCTGATCATCTCGAGGCGGCCAGGCACGAGCTCGACCGGATCAGCCCTCGCACTGGCGCGAGCTGGCAGTGGGCCGACGAGGCGCTGCTCGGCCAGCTGCGCAACGCGCGCCGGACCGCCGAACGACTCAACGAGGCCGAGCCGGGCTCCGCCGCCCGCAGCCGTCCGCGGCCCATCCAGGCCGACTGGTCTCGAGATGCCCGGCTGACCCTGCGAGCCAGCCTCGGCATGTCCTCGGAATCCGGCCGGCACGCGCTGAGGCTCGCGGTGGTCAGCGCAGTCGCCGAGGTGATCGTGCAGGGGTCCGGCCTCAGCCACGGCTACTGGGCGGTGCTGACGATCTTCATCGTGCTTCGGCCGGACTACAGCTCCACCCTGTACCGAGGTCTCCAGCGGGCCGCCGGCACTATCGTCGGCGCCGGCCTAGGCGTGGCCACCGTGCAGCTAGCCAAGGTCGGCATGACCGCCTTGCTCATTGGCATCGCGGTCTCCCTGGTCGCCGCCTACGCCGTCTTTGCTGTGAATTACCTGCTGTTCGCGGTGTTCCTGACAGATTTCGTGGTGGTGCTCCTGGCGCTGCTCGGACTGCCGCCGCTTCCGACCGCGATTGAGCGGCTGATCGGCACCGGTATCGGCACCGGCCTGGCCATCCTCGCGTACGTGCTGTGGCCCACCTGGGAGGGCACGTCAGCGGCCGAGAAGCTGGCCCGGCTGTTCGCCGCGCAGGGCGCATACGCAAGTGCCGAGCTGCACACCTACACCAGGCCTGCGGGGAAGGACGCCGCCCGGATCGGCCGCCTGAGGGTTGCGGCGCGGCGGGCCAGGATCGACGCCGAGGCCTCAGCAGACCGGCTGGCAGGCGAGCCTAGCCACGGGCCGGTCAGCGCGGGCCTGGCCCGCGCGCTGATATCGGCGGCACACCGGATTGCACAGGCAGGCCTGAGCCTGGGCGCTGCGGCTGCGGCACATCATGCCGCCCTCGCCTCGCCGTCGGTCCGGCGCAACGACCGCGGCGCAGCCAGCAAGCTGGATCCTGATGCTGATCTGCAGCCGGGCCTCGATGTCCTGGCAGATGGGGTGAGCAAGGCGACTGCTCACATCGCGAGCACGCTACGGCAGCTCGGCGCTACTGCAGCGGAGCCCGGGCGATCACAGCCGCCGATGCCGCAGCTCAGGCCCATGCTCCAGGGTTTGCGGACGCCATCAGGCGGCGCAGCGGCAGGGCTGCTCACGGCGGCCGACGGCCTGGTGGATGCCATCAACGCGGCCGCGCACGCACTGCGCGGGAGAGCCGGCAACGACTAGGCGATGTGCTCCGGATCCTCCAGGCCCTAGAGGCGCGGGTCGACGGGCTCGCTCTCCAGCGCAAGCACGCCGAAAACGCATTCGTGCACCCGGTACAGCGGTTCGCCAGCGGTGAAGCGCTCGAGCGCCTCGATCCCCAGGGCGAACTCACGCAGCGCCAGGGAGCGCTTGTGACCGACGCTGCGAGTGCGGAGCCGGGACAGATGTGACTCTGAGCTGTATTCGGGTCCGTAGATGATCCGCAGGTACTCAGGCCCGCGGCACTTGATTCCGGGCTGCACGAGGCCGCGCGGGCCGCGGTGCACAACCGTGGCGGGCTTGACCACCATGCCCTCGCCGCCGCCCGCAGTCAGCTCCAGCCACCACGCCACCGCTGCCGTCTCGCTCGCGGCGTCGCCGAGCTCGACGGTGACCGTCGCGGTCCTGCGGAACGTGGCCGGATCGCGGTCGCAGAGCCTGCCGAGGATCTCCAGATGCCAGGCATGGGGCCGGAGCGCGTGCACTGCGCGTTCTCCGGCCAGGATCTGAAATGGGGCCAGGCGCAAGTCGTCAACCGAATTCACCGGCCAGCAGTACCTCCGGTACGCGTCGCCGAACAGGGCCGTCTGCGACCGGCGCTCTTCGAGGCGGCCGAGCAGGTCACCTGCATCCACCCCGCGGGCTACGGCAGCGGAAGTCAGCAGGCTGGCTGCCGACAGCGTCGCGTCAGCGGCAGCGGCGACGGGCGCGTACTGGGTGCGCAGGAGCTCTCCGGCCTTGGCCGACCAGGGCAGCAGCTCGCAGTCAAGTGCCAGCCAGTCTGTCTGCAATTCATCCCAGAGGCCGGCGCTGCTGATCGTTCCGGTGACCCGGCCGAGCAGTTCAGCCTCCGTGGCGGGATCGTCGCTGAAGAAGGCCCGCCCCGTGCGGGTAAAGATCGCGCCCTGCCCGGCCAGACCAAATCTCCGCGCCGCAGCCGCGTCGTCCCTGCAGGCGATGACGACCGCGCGCGAGCCCATGTGCTTCTCCTCGCAGACCACCTCGGCGACTCCGGCCGACCGGTAGGCAGCCAGCGCTTCGGCCGGGTGCTCGAGCAGGCCAGGCTGGCTTGTCGTGGCTGTCGGCGACATGGTCGGCGGCAGGTAGATCAGCCAGCGCGGGTCAATCGCGAACCTGCTCATGACCTCCAGTGCCGCGACGGAGTTCTCCTCGCGGATCGTTACCGAGCCCTGGGTCAGGCGCGTCTGAATGATCCGCTTCCCGAGCACATCGTCGATGCTCAGCTCCGCCGGAGCGCGGACGGGTGCCGGCTCCACGAGCGGGGCGCCTGCACCGGGAACGGCCCCAGCACCGGGAACGGCGGTAGCAAGCGACCTCGCCGGCTCGTAGTAAACGCGGGCGGCCGGAACGCTGACCAGCTCGCGCTCGGGATACCTGAGTGCTGTCAGCTTGCCGCCGAATACGCATCCGGTATCGACGCAGATCGTGTTGTTCAGCCAGGCTGCTTCCGGCACCGGCGTGTGCCCGTAGACCACCACCGCCCGGCCGCGGTAGTCCTCGGCCCATGGATAGCGGACCGGCAGCCCGTACTCATCGGTCTCGCCGGTCGTGTCGCCGTAGAGCGCGAACGCGCGCACCGCGGCCGATGCTCGCCCGTGCATGGCCTCCGGCAGGCCGGCGTGCGCGACGACCAGCCTGCCGTCATCAAGGACAACATGCCCGAGCAGCCCGTCCATGAAGGCTGCCGCCTGCGCTGCGAACCCCTCCGGGGCGTCCTGTAGCTGGGCCAGGCTCTCAGCCAGCCCGTGCCCGACCGTCACGTCGCGGCCGCGCAGCGCGCGCACGAGCTTGGCCTCGTGGTTGCCGGCTACGGACAGGCAGCAGCCGTCCGCCATCATGCCCATCACCAGCCTGAGCACGGCCGGAGTGTCGGGCCCGCGATCCACCAGGTCACCGACGAAGATCGCGGTGCGCCCGTCCGGGTGCTGTGCCGTTGACCCGTCCTCGGCCACCTGGTAACCCAGCCTGCCGAGAAGCTGGACAAGCTCGGCATAGCAGCCATGAACATCGCCGATGACGTCGAACGGCCCGTGCCAGGACCGCTTGTCGTTCCATAGCGGCTCGCGCTGGACCGTAGCCGAGGCCACGTCGGCTTCACCCGAGAGCACGTAGACCCGGTGGAAGCCCTCCCGTCGCAGGCTCCCCAGGCTCCGGCGCAGCTGGCTGTGCTGCTGGCGCAGCACATGCGCGCCGAATGCGCGGTCCGATCTGGCTGCGTTACGTGCCGCGCACACCCGCTCCGGCACATCCAGCACGATGGCCACGGCCAGTACGTGGTGCTCGCGGGCGAGCGCCACCAGCGACCGCCGTGCCTCCGGCTGAACGCTGGTGGCATCAATGACGGTCAGCGCCAGGCCGCCAGCCGCTTGGCAGCGATGAAGTGCAGCACGTCGAAGGCATCACGGGTAGCCGACTGGTCGTTCTCGTCGTCGCTGACCAGCGCGCGGCAGGAATCCGAGGAGATGACCTCCGTCGGCGCGAAGTGCCTGGCGGCGAACATCGACTTGCCGGATCCCGATATGCCGATCAGGGCCACCAGGCAGAGGTCGGGAATCCTCAGCGCACTATCCCGGGTCGTCACCGGCGAAACACCGCCAGCTGCGTCGGGTAGCCCAGAGCCGGATCTTCCGGCCCGACGCCGGAGACGGAGGCCTGGTAACCATGCCGGGCCGCCACCGCCGTCGTCCATGCACCGAATTGCGCTCTGGTCCACTCGAATCGGTGATCGGCATGCCGGAAGGCACCGGCTGGCAGGCCTTCGAACAAGGCGTTGTACTCCGCGTTCGGCGTGGTGAGGACCACTACCGCAGGCCGGGCGTCTCCGAAAAGTGACAGCTCGAAGGCACTGAGCCGGGGCGGATCAAGGTGCTCGATGACCTCGACAACCGCTGCCGCGTCGAAGCCTCGCAGCCGGTGATCGGTGTAGGTGAGCGAGCCATGCAAGAGCTCGACCCGGCTCCGCGCCCGAGGTGATAGCTCGTCCAGGTGCAGCCGTCTGGCCGCGGCCTGAAGGGCGCGGTGCGACACGTCCATGCCCGTTACCTGCCGGACCTGGCCGAGCTTGAGCAATGCGCGGATCAACTTCCCGGACCCGCAGCCGAGATCCAGCACCCTGACGGCACCGGCATCGGCGATGGCCGAGACCACGGCGGCGATCCGCTGATCATGCAAGCCGACCTTGCGCTCGGCAGCTAGCTCCGCCGCGTCGCTCGCCGCGTCGTCAGTCTCCGGGTCAGCTGCCTCATCGGCCATCAGCCGACGAAGCGCGTCGCTGGTCAGGTGCCGGTCATGCCGGAGATAGCGCCGCGTGATCAACTCACGGTCCGGATGCGAGCCGAGCCACTGCCCGCCCCGCCGGATCAGCTTGTCGACCTCATCGGCACCAACCCAGTAGTGCTTCTCGTCATCGAGCACCGGCAGGAGAACGACCAGGTGCTCAAGGACCGCCTGCAACCTCATCGTGCCGTTCAGCCTGACCGCGAGGTACTGGCTGTCGCCCCAGTCGGGGAAGTGCGGGTCCAGGGCGATCGGCTCAGCGGCGACCTGATAGCCGAGCGGCTCGAACAGCCGGCGAAGCAGTGGCTCTCCGCCGCGGCAGGGCACCGCCGGAAGGCCGACCTCAAGCGGCAGCGGCAGCGCTGCCAGCTCTGGCCGTTCCTTGCTCCGGCCGGACAAGGCAGTGGCGAACAGCCGGCCAAGCGCCACGGACATGAAAGAGGAAGCCACGTACGGACGGTCGTTGACGTACCCGGCAAGGCTGGCCTGCGCGACCGAGGACCGGCCGCGCCGGACGAGGCCTACCGGGTCGATCTCCAGGATGACAGCCGCCTCGCACCTGTCGGTGTCCGCGACCGGGTACACCACATGAGCTGTACCGAAGCTCAGCTCGGCGGTGTGATGGCCGGCCGGGTTCTTGTGCAGCAGGTAACCGAGGTCGGTTGCGGGCACGTGGGACGTGGCGATCGTGAGGAGCAACGCGTCACCCCGGTCCGCATGCCATCCGCCGCCCCGGCAGGCAGCAGTTCGGCCGACAGGCTAGCCGGCCACCGCGCGGTGAGCTCGAGATTAATGCCCCGCTTCGGTCAGGGCGCTGCCGTCATGATCACCGTGGCCGCCGCCATCGCCGCCGTGCGGACGGCCGTTGCCGCCGCCGTCTCGGTCGGATTGCCCTTGGACAGCACGGCAATGAGGAGCACATGGCCGTGACGCTGGATCACGCCGATGCTGTCGGCGAGCCAGAGCCGCGGGCCTGGCCGCACGCCGTCGCTCACTGCGTAGGCGGTCGGCGGACTGGCTGCGGCTGCCACGCCCCACCTCGCGGCCGCGAACCCGTCCGCGAGAAGCCCCAGTGCGTAGTCGCGAGCGGCGGAATGCAGCGCGGAGTGCGCAGCGGTCAGGTCCATCAGGAGCCGCAGCTGATCGGCGACCGTCGTCCTGGTTAGCTCTCGCGAGCCGACCCGTCCGGCCACGGTGTGCCGTAGCATCAGCGCCTTGTTCGCAGCTGCCATGCCCCGCATGCCACCGACCGCCTGCCAGAGCCGGGCGGCTGCAGTGTCACTGCCGTCCTGAATCATCTCGGCGGCCAGGCCCGCGTCCGTGGCTGTGACCGGCTTCCGTGCTTGCTGATCCAGGTAGAGCAGCGCAGCGAGAATGTCGGTCTTCACGATGCTGGCTGCGACATAGTGCGTGCTCGCGTGGTACGCCGCCATTGCCCCGGTGGTCATGTCGATGACCCCGACCGATAGCCGGCCTGGGTGGCGGGGGATTGCGGCGCGCAGCGACGCGGCCAGCCGCGCGCTCAGTGTCGCCGAGGCGGAGCGGATCTCCACGGTGCTGCCGGACCCGCCCGGGTCCGTCTGGTCATCCGCGCCGGACTGCCCGATTGCTCCGACCGGTAGCGCCTGAGAGCCGGACGGAGTGGTATGTCCGACTAACGGGCTGGCACCCGATTTGGCGGCGAGCACCGTTAGCCCCACGACGAACGCCGCCATGAACGAGAACACAAGCACGAACGCCAGCCGTTCCGATGTGCGCAGCCCCCCGGCGTGCGCAGGCGCCCGCTTCACCGCAATCTCCGGAGCACAGCTTCCCCCGCTTGCCCGCCTGACCCGCCGCAGGTGCCCCTCGCGCACTGCCACGTTTGCCGCTATTAGCTGGCTTTAGCAATAAGCGCACCGACAGAGGTTAATCGCTTAATTTCCCCAGTATTTCAATGCTATTGACGGCCCCACGATATCAGACCACGGAAATTAATCACCAGCGGCTCACGTCACCGGAAAATTAAACGTGCTATCGAATCATTGCAGGCGCGCTGACAATGATTGTGCGCTAATTAGCGCTTTAGTTAGACCGCCCGGTGCCGCGCCCTGACCGGGGGCAGCGGCGCCGCTGTGTCCCCGGAGCCGGGGCGGGCCATATCAACGTGCGTGATCGCCATGTAAGCGACGGCTAGGAGGATGGGCACGGTCAGCAGCATCGCCACAGTGCCGCGGCCCCAGTCGAGCCCGCCGTACCGGTGCTGGATGCCAAGCCAGTCAGCCACCGATGCGCCAAGGGGGCGCGTCACGGTGTAGGCGAACCAGAAGGCGAGGACCGATCCCATGCCCAGCTTCCAGTGCGCGACCGCCGGGATCGCGATCACGACGAGGAACAGCACGGCCGAGGAGAAGAAGCCGATCTTGAGCGTGTACGCGGTCAGGTCGCCGAGCGCCGTGCCGAGCGCGAACGTGGCCATGACGGTCGCCCAGTAGAAGGCCTCGCGCCGGACCGTCGTGATGCTGTGAATCGACAGCGTCCCCTCGGTCAGGTACCAGGTCACGAAGATTGCGGCCAGGATTGCCGCGTACAGGGCCGTCGTCACCGTATACGGCAGGCCGACGACGATATGCAGGCCGTCGGCAGCCATCGTTCCGGTCACGCTCACCGCAGCCACGGCGAGCCAGTAGATCCAGGTGTTGTACCGGCGGGTGCGGAACTGCAGCGCGAGCGCGCCGATCAGCAGGATCGCGCCGAACGCGCCGGTGATGAGGGTGCCGTACCGGAAGTACACAAAGTCAGCCAGGGCCTCGCCCATGCCGGTGGAGGCCACCTTGGCGATCCAGAACCAGACGGTGATCTCAGGCACCTTGGTCGCGATCACCCATGCCTGGCGACGGTTCACGGCCATGTCAGCACTTCTCATGGCCCACAGGATCGCATACGACCCGCACTGCTCCTGACCGCCTTTACGAGAACTTTTCAGGACGGGAACGAGGCTTTCTCCAGTCTCGGCCTCATCCAGGGCCGCGGTGGGCACGCGCGTATGCCTCTGCCGCTGCGAGCCCAGGTGAGTAGTGTCAGGCGCGTGCTGCGGACGCTCGCCATCGAGAACTACCGCTCCCTGCGTCATCTGGTGCTCCCGCTCACCAGCCTGAACGTGGTGACGGGGGCGAACGGGACCGGCAAGTCCAGTCTCTACCGCGCGCTGCGGCTGCTGGCTGACGGTGCGCGTAACGGGATGGTGGCCGCGCTGGCGCGCGAGGGCGGGTTGCCGTCGACTCTGTGGGCCGGGCCTGCGCAGATCGGCCGGGGAGTCCGTGAAGGCCGGTACCCGGTGCAGGGGACCGTTCGGGGCGGAAAGCCAGTCGCCTTGCGGCTCGGCTTCGGCGCGGATGACTTCGGCTACGCCATTGACCTCGGCCTGCCGCAACACACGACGACGGCGTTCGTCCTGGACCCGGTGATCAAGCGGGAGAGCGTCTGGTCGGGGCCGGTGCTGCGGCCATCCTCGGTGCTCTGCGACCGGACCGGCGGCCTCGTGCGGATCAGGGGGGACGCTGGAGGCTGGTCAGATCCGTATCCCATTCGCGAGTACGACAGCATGCTGAGCGAGTTCGCCGACCCGCAGCGCGCTCCAGAGCTTCTCAGCCTCCGCGACCGAATCCGGTCCTGGCGCTTCTACGATCAGTTCCGGACCGATGCGATGGCCCCGGCCCGTGGCAGTCATGTGGGTACCCGCACGCCTGTGCTGAGCCCTGACGGAGCTGATGTCGCCGCAGCACTCCAGACCATCGCTGAGAACGGGGACGACACTGGCCTGGCGGCCGCGATCTCCGCAGCATTTCCCGGCAGCCGACTCGCCGTCGCGCGAGCCGACGACGGCCGTCTGTCCGTTGAGCTGCACCAACTCGGCCTGCTACGCCCGCTCGGCCCAGCTGAGGTGTCAGACGGCACACTCCGTTACCTGCTGTGGACCGCGGCCCTGTTGAGCCCGAGACCGGCCGGCCTGCTGGTGCTCAATGAGCCGGAGACCAGCCTTCACCCGGATCTGCTGCCGCCGCTAGGTGGGCTGATCAGCGCGGCGGCAGCCCGGACGCAGGTGATCGTGGTCACCCACTCGGCATCGCTGATCGACGCACTCGGCCGCGCCGCGCCTCAGGCGGGGACGGAACTGACCGCAATCGAGCTGGCCAAGCAATTCGGCGCGACCATGGTCGTCGGCCGCGAGCCGCTTGACCAGCCGCCCTGGCGCTGGCCCGAGCGGTGAGCTACCCGGCTACCCTTAGCTCCGTGTCTTCGCCTGCCGAGGCCGGCCTCCGGCCACCGCGATCAGTGGCCGCTGCGGTCGGCCGGGTCGGGCAGGCTGACAGCATCTGGTGGCTGGCCATCGTGGCCGCTGGCTTCACTGTCGCCCAGCTGGCTCTTGTGGCACCCAAGCTCGGCCTGAGCTGGGACGAGACCGTCTACATCAGCCAGGTAAGCGCCCATGCGCCTGCCTCCTTCTTCGATCCGGCACGAGCGCGCGGTATCCCGCTGCTGGTGGCGCCGCTCACCATGCTCACATCCTCGGTGCTGGCGCTGCGCATCTACTTGTCGGTGGCCTCCGGACTCGGCCTGTTCCTGGCCTTGCTGACCTGGCGGCGCCTGCGGCCAGCGTGGCAGCTTGCCCTGGCCGGCGTGCTCTTCGGCGGGCTCTGGACGACGCTGTATTACGGTCCGCAGGCCATGCCCGACCTGTGGGTAGCGTTGAGCTCGCTGGCCACGGTCGGATTCTTCCTGCGGGCTGCGCGCGCCGATACGCCCGCGAGCGACGCAGCCGGGGTCCAGCCGGCGCCAGCCAACGTAACCACGCCTCGGCGTAACTGGGGAGCGCTGGCCGGACTGACGGTTAGCGGGGCGATCGCGGCACTGGTCCGGCCGGGCGACGCACTGTACCTGGCCGCCGTCCTCGGTATCGCCGTGCTGGCGGTCAGGCGGTGGCGGCGCTGGGACCTGCTGGCCGCCGTCGTCATCGGGTTCGCGGCCGGAGCCGTCGAATGGATCGTCGAGGCCTACGTGAGCTTCGGGGGGCCGCTGAACCGGCTGCATGAAGCCGGCGCCGAGCAGGGCGGCTTCGGATTCCATCTCGCGTTCTGGGATGAGCTACGGGCAGTCAACGGCCCGACGCTATGCCGGCCCTGCACGGTGGGCTTGCGCTATCCGGTGCTCAGCCTGTGGTGGCTCGCGCTGCCCGTTCTGGTGGTCCTCGGTGTCATTGCCGCGCGTCGCGCTGGGCGGGTCGGGTCCTCGGCGCTGGCCGCCGCATGCGCACTCGGCCTGGCATTCCAGTACCTGTTCCTCATCAACTACGCGGCGCCCCGCTTCCTGCTTCCCGCCTATGCCCTGGCGGTGATTCCGGTGGCCGACGCCATCGGCTGGCTGGTCACCAGCGTCCGGCGCGATCTGAGACCGCCTGTGATCACGCTGGTAGGCGTTGTCATCCTCGTCCAGCTGCTGATTCAGGCGGCCGTTCTCCAGCACCAGGTCGTGGAGAAAGTCAGCTTCCTGGGTGATTACACCCGCATCGCCGCCGATCTGCGTGCGCTGGGCGTCCGGCCGCCGTGTCTGATCAAGGGCGACCAGGACATCCCGATTGCGTTCTACGCCGGATGCGCGTCTGCGCCGGGAGTGACCGCGCTAGGAAAGGCCGTCGGCGCCGGCGAGCCAGTCGCGGTCCTGGTAGCGACCGGCCAGCCGCCGCCTGCTTACGCCAGGAACTGGACGCAGCACGAACTGCCCGGCATTCAGTCGCAGTTGCTGGAGATGAGCGTCTACCTGCCCCCAAGCCGGAGCTAACGGCGCTACCGGTAGCCGCAGGCCCAGGCGTCAGCGACCATCTCGCGCAGGCCCCGCTCCGGCCGCCAGCCGAGCTCGCGGCTGATGCGCTCTGATGAGGCGATCAGGGCGGCCGGATCTCCCGCCCGGCGCGCCGTCACCTTCGCCGGGATCGCGAGGCACGTTACCTCGCGGCATGCCGAGAGAACCTCGAGGTTGGAGTAGCCCGTCCCGCAGCCCAGGTTGAAGATCCGGTGCTCAGCGGGACGACAGCCCGCCAGAGCCAGCAGGTGCGCGGCCGCCAGGTCAGTGACGTGGATGTAATCCCTGATGCAAGTTCCGTCAGGGGTGGGGTAGTCGTCTCCGAAGATGCTGACCGGCCCCGAGTGATCGCGGGCGATCCTCAGCACGTTCGGGATCAGGTGCGTTTCAACCGTGTGCCGCTCGCCGAGCCAGGCGCCGGCCTGATCACGAAACGCCCCGGCCACGTTGAAGTAGCGCAGGCTGACGGCACCGAACCCGTGCATGCGGGCGTATTCGGCGAGCGCCGTGTCGACAGCGAGCTTGGACGCGCCGTACGGGCTGGTCGGCCTCGGAGGTGCGCTCTCCTCGACGGGCATGCTCTCCGGCTCGCCATAGGTAGCCGCCGTCGAGGAGAACACGATCGTCCTGACCCCGGTCACCCGCATCGCTTCGAGCAGCGCGAGGGAGCCGCCAAGGTTGTGGCTCCAGTACATGCCCGGCTGAACGACGGACTCGCCGACCAGGGACTTGGCGGCGAAGTGCAGCACCGCATCGATGCCGCCAGCCAGCACCGAAGGGGCTTCGCCGCGCAGGTCGCCCCGAACGAACCGGGCGCCGGACGGCACCGCGTCGGCGTGCCCGGTCGACAGGTCGTCCAGCACGGTCACGTCGTGGCCAGCGGCGATGAGCTGCGCCGCGACGACGCTGCCGATGTACCCCGCGCCGCCGGTGACGAGCAGCCTCATGAGTTCTCTCCCTCGGTTACCCCGGAGAGGATACTGGCGCCTCGCCGCGACCGCGGCTCTAGCATGGTCGATAACGGTCTCGACCGTGGATAAGCAGGAGGATGCCCAGTGTCACGTGACGACGAGGAACCGAACAAAGTCCTAGGAATGGTTCGCGCCGACATAGGTCCGCGTGCCGGAGAAGACGAAGAACCGCAGCACGTCCTCGGCGTCCCGGTGGGCTGGTATGGCCCCGTCGAGGGGCTCCGGCTCCGGTCACTCATCCATCCCATCAGGGCGTACAAGCGCCGGACGTTGAGACGTCGCCTCGGTCCGTATGCACCAGACGACGAAGACGACCCAAAGTCGAGTGGCTAGTCCCATTCCGAAGCAACCCGTGACTGCCGCCACTCCCGCCATCGATCCTGGCCGCACGGCCTTGCTCGTCATGGACTACCAGGCCGGGATCCTGGACCGCCTCCCGGGCGCTGCCGAGCTGCTCGCCCGCGCCGCGGACGTCATCGCCCTGATCCGCGGCTACGGCGGGCAGATCGGCTATGTCCGTATTGCGTTTGAGGACGCGGACTACGACGCCATTCCGCCGACCGGCATGATGGGCGCGCGCGTCGCGTCGCTGGGTCGAGCACTCCACGCTGACTCACCCGCGACTGCGATCCCGGATCAGGTGGCTCCGCAAGCCGGCGACATCCTGGTGCGCAAGATCCGGGTCGGCGCTTTCTCCACCACCGACCTTGACCAGCAGCTGCGCGACCGCGGCATTGACACGCTCATCCTCGCCGGGCTGAGCACCAGCGGCGTCATCCTGTCAACCGTCCGCGACGCCCATGATCGCGACTACCGTGTGTTCGTCCTGGCCGACCTGACTGCCGACCCCGATCAGGAGATACACGACTTCCTGACCAGCAGGATCTTCCCCAGGCAGGCCAGCGTGATCACGGCCGCTGAGCTGCCCGGCCTGATGACCCGGCCCGATTCCGGACGCTAGGTCTCCGGCGAGCAGGGCGTCGCGCGCCCCAGCGCGTTTGCCTCCGCCCTGGTCGGCGGGTTGGCGCCCGCGCGGCCGCACGTGACGCCGGCAATCCGGCTGGCGTCGTCGAGTACCGCTGCCAGGGTCGCGGCATCGCCGAGGGCAGCCAGCCTTGCCGGAGCGAGCAGGTCGTTGCGGGCGAGCGCGTCGAGCAGCCCGCTGGTGAATGCGTCGCCGGCGCCGACGGTGTCGACGACCTCGACCTGGAATGATGGACGGCTCACCGGCGGCTGACCTAGCATCCACCCGGTGGCGCCGTCGGCGCCCGCGGTGATCACGACCAGGTTCGCACCGAGGTCCAGCCAGCGCCTGGCGACAGTGTCTGCGGTGTCCTCGCCGTACAGCCAGGCGAGATCTTCTCGGCTGGCCTTGACAACGTGGGCGAGCGAGACGGACTGCTCGACTTGCCGCCGGGCGGCGACCGAGTCGGGCTGAAGCGCTGGCCTGACGTTGGGGTCATAGCTGATGAGGACCGAGCCCGCCCGGCGGAGCGCGCCGACCGCTACGGCCACGGCGGCGCCGCCAGGCGGCAGCCAGGACGCCAGCGACCCGAAGTGCACCGCCTGCGATCCACCTGGCAGGAACGCGAGTTCCGCGGCTAGCCACTGAAAGTCGGCCCCTAGCGAGAACTGGTACCTGGCCTGCCCGTCGGCGAGCTCCACCAGCGCGATCGTGCTCGGGTCTTCGGCTGCCACGACGTGCTGGAGGCCGACGGCCGAGCGCTCGAGGTGCCGTCGCAGCACCGTTCCGAAAGGATCCGCCGATAGCCTGCCAGCGAACTCCGTGGGCTGACCGAGCCTGGCCAGGCCGATGGCGACATTCATCGGGCTGCCGCCGGGCCGGGCGACGCAGGACCCGTCCCCGGCGGGCGGCGACAGGTCGATCAGCGCCTCGCCCACCACAACGAACGCAGGGGAACCGTCGTCATGCACAAGGCAGACGGTACTAAACCAGCCGGGCGCGTGGAGTGCTGACCGCGGCCGGCCCTGCCTCCGCACGCAGCGCGGAAAAATCCATGGCCGTTGCTGTCGCGTGGCTCTAGGTTCTCCAGGCATGCGAAGCCCTCCGCCCGACCTGGTACTCCAGCGGCTCGCAGATGTCCTGGCCGACGGCTGGGGGCTTCGCGCGGTATCGCTCGAATACGTGCCTGAGGGCGGGGGCAGCCACCACTGGAAGCTCGTAGCCGATGATCGCCAGCCGTACTTTGTCACGGTCGACGACCTCGACGACAAGGACTGGCTTGGCCACAGCAGAGAGGCAGCGCTCGACGGACTCCGGAGTGCGCTGAGCACAGCTGTGGCGCTTCGGGACGAAGCGCGCCTCGACTTCGTCATGGCATCCATCGCGAGCTCTGACGGCCAGCCGCTGCGCCGGGTCGACGGCCGGTATGCCGCGTCGGTGTTCCGGTTCCTGGCGGGCCGCTCTCACGGGTTCGGCAGCTACCCCGATCCGCGCCTGCGGAGCCAGGTGCTGGACATGATCGCCGCACTGCATCAGTCCACGCCCACGGTGCGTGAGTACGCGCCTCGCCATGTGATCGGGTTCGGCGGCCGGGCAGACCTGAATGCCTTCCTTCGCAACCCCGCTGACCCGTGGGACAGCGGCCCCTTCGCAGAAGCGGCACGCCGCCGGCTGCTGCCGCACACCGCGGATCTACGGCAGCTTGTCCTGGGCTTCGACCACCTGGTGCAGGCCACTAGCCGGGCCCGAGCGCACCTGGTCATCACCCACGGCGAGCCGCACCCCGCCAACGTCATGACTGTGGACGGCCGCCTGTTCCTGATCGACTGGGATACAGTCGCTCTTGCCCCGCCTGAGCGCGACGTATCCCAGATCGTGACTGCCAGCAACGAGGGAATCGACCGATACCAGCAAGCGACCGGTCGCGAGCTCAGCTCAGAGGTCATCGACCTCTACCGGCTGCGCTGGTACCTGGATGATGTTGCCGGCGCGGTACGGCTGTTCCGGAACGCGCATCGCGACACAGCCGATACCCGGCGATGGCGGCATGGCCTGACTCGCGGACTCGAGCAGCTCCCGAGGTGGCAGGATCTCCTTAGATGAAGCCGGAACTGCCGACCAGCATTGCCTCGCCTGAGCGGCGCTGGCGGGCGGCCACAGCGCCGCTGATAGCAGCTGTCCTCGGATGGCTCGTGGCCGAGTCTGTTCACCTGGGGCTGCGCCCCGGCGCCTCTCCAGGTCTGCCGTTGGTGGCGAGAGTCGTCGTGATCTGCGGGGCAGCGGCTATCGGGCTCGGCGTTGCCTGTCTGATCATGCGGACACGTCTGGTCATCACCGCTGAGGGGCTAGCTGATCACCGGGTCTTCAGGGTTGTGCGCATCCCGTGGGAGCAGATCGCCCGGTTCGAGATCAACCGCCCGAGCTCATTGTGGGGCGGGTTCTGCGTGACGGCTGTCTCGCATCACGGATCGACCATCGATCTGATGTCAACGCGCGCGTACTCGCGTATTCCTTCGGCCCGGCACCTCGATGAGCTGTACCGGATCAGCTGGACTCTCCAGGAAGCCGCTGACCGCCGAGCAGAGCAGATCGGCTAGGCAGCCGGACCATTTCTGGCGACTGGCGCCGGATCGTGCGGGCAGCCTTAGTAGGCTCGCGCGAAGATCACCCGCTTGCCGTAGGCGGACGCCTTGCCGCAGCGGACGCACGTGCCCTGCTCGGATTCGCCTGCCAGCGGGATGCAGCGGGGAGTGGCCGCGGTCTCCGCCTTGATCTCGTCTTCGCAGGCTTCCTCGCCACAGTGCAGCGCCAGCGCCCAGCCGACCGCCACGCCGGCCACGAACTCAGGCCACGAGCTGACAGCGGCCGTGTGGTCGTCGCGGAAATCGGCGGCCCGCTGCGCCAGCATCGTCTGGAAGGCAGCAAGCTCGGAGGCCAGCAGATCTGGCGCCGCGTCCATAGGGATGGCCTCCTTGGCGGCCTCCAGTTGCGGGTAATTGAGACGGCGCGACATCACCGTGGTGCCTGCCGCCAGCTCCCGCTGGCCGAGCTCGAGCCGGATCGGCACGCCCCGCATCTCCCAGTCGTTGAACTTGAAGCCAGGCGACAACTGCGGCCGGTCGTCCACGTGCGTTCTGATGCCCGCGCGCTTCAGTGCCGCTGCAAGTTCGGAAGCTGCGGATAGCGTCGCCCTGGCCTGCTCCCCGCGCCCGATAGGAACGATCACCACCTGGTAGGGCGCCAGTGCGGGCGGCAGAACGAGGCCCTTGTCGTCACCGTGGGCCATGACCACACCGCCGACCATCCTGGTGCTCATGCCCCAGGAGGTGGTATGGCACAGCTCGGCTGTGCCGTTCTCGTCAGTGAAGGTGATCCCGAATGCCGCCGCGAAGTTCGTTCCCATAAAATGCGACGTCCCTGCCTGCAGAGCGCGGCCGTCGCGCATCATCGCCTCGACGGTGAACGTGCGCTCGGCCCCGGCGAAGCGCTCTCTCGGTGTTTTCTCGCCCGGCACAGTGGCCAGCGCCGCGGTCTCCACGGAGACGTTCTGGTAGAAGTCCAGCGCCAGCATCGTCTCGGCGGTTGCGTCGGCTGCGGTTGCGTGCGCGGTGTGGCCTTCCTGCCAGAGGAACTCGGTGGTACGGAGAAACATCCGGGGTCGCATCTCCCAGCGCAGCACGTTGGCCCACTGGTTCAGCAGCACCGGCAGGTCACGGTGTGAGCTGATCCATTTGGCCATCATCTCCCCGATGATCGTCTCTGAGGTTGGCCGGATGATCAGCGGCTCGTCCAGTTCCTTGCCGCCCGCACGGGTGACCGTGAAGAGCTCGGGCGCAAAACCCTCGACGTGCTCGGCTTCCCGCTGCATGTAGCTCTGCGGGATGAGCAGCGGAAAGTACGCGTTCTGGTGGCCGGTGGCCTTGATCCGCATGTCCAGATCCGCCTGCAGCAGCTCCCAGATCCGGTACCCGTACGGCCGGATCACCATGCTGCCGCGGACCGGTCCGCGGTCCACCAGCTCGGCGCGGAAGACCACGTCGTTGTACCAGGCCGGGAAATCCTCGCTCTGCGGGGTAACGCTGCGCTCGTCGCGTGCCATGATCATCAGGTTACCGAGCCGACCGGCGGTCCGTCCCAGGGCAACGAGGAGCTAACTATGCCTGTGCAGGTGACGACGATCATGATCGGCGTCGAAGACGTCGACCGCGCCAAGGAGTTCTACAGCGTCGGCCTTGGCTGCGAGATAGCCAAGGACTTCCCTGGCTTTGTGGAGCTCAGCCTGGGTGACGGCTCTTCCACTCTGGCTCTCTATCAGCGGGAGGCCGCAGCGCAGGACGCAGGCGTTCCGGCGGAAGGCTCGGGGTTCCGTGGAGTTTCGTTCCACTACATCGTCACGTCGCCGGACGAAGTGGACGAGGTGATCAGCGCTGCCGAGGCGGCCGGCGGCGCGGTCGTCCGGCAACCGCTAGCGGCGCAGTGGGGCGGCTACTTCGGATACTTCAGTGATCCTGACGGCCACCTCTGGAAAGTGGCTTGCTCGTCCTAGCCGCCACGGCGCATCGTCAGCACGGTCGCGAAGACGTCGAGAGGATTTAGCGACAGGGGCGGAGGCGGTTCCACCTCGTCGGCAATCACCTGCATGAGGCGCGCGGCTTCCTCGCGCCGCGCAAACGAGTTGGTGTGACGGTAGGTGCGCAGGTACTTGTCGGCCCGCCGGGCCGTCCGGTCCGACAAGCGTGAGATGTCGACAACTGACGCCCAGGCCTGAAGCTCGGGTGGAATCTGGTCACTGCGGGGTGACCATGCTCGTTCACGCCGCCCCCACACGCGGACTCCTCGGGTTGTCCACCGGAGATGTGCAGCCCAAGGCTGCCTTGTTGGCTCACGCTAAATGTACAGATCGGTCGGCGAATTACTAGCCTCGCTCGAGCGTGAGCAGGGCCTCAGGAAATACAGGCGCTGGTGAGCCGGGATCTTCGGCAACGACCTGCTCAAGGCGGCGGAAGCCGGCCTCCAGCTCGTCGGGAGTGAGCTGAGCGCAAAACGAGAAGGTGCGCAGGCGCAGCTGCTCGAGCATGTCACGGCGGGTGCCGGAAGACGGCTGGGTGACCATGCCGAAGCTGGCAACGCGCCATCCGGCTGCCGTGAAGGTGGCGATGACCTCGTGCAGCGGCTGGAAAAGCGAGGCGTCCACCTCAAAGCCGCGGGGAAAATGCTCCAGCCACCACGGCCTGGGATGGTGGTCGCTGAAGTTCGCGCGCAGTAGCAGGCGCCCGGCGGGCCGAAGCACCCTGGCTAGCTCCAGAGCTGCCCGGCGCTTGTCCTGGACGTGGTGCCAGGACAAGAACATCAGCACGTAGTCAGCGCTGCCGGACGCCACGGGCATGTTCTCGGCGGAGCCTGCCAGATACCGCACAGCAGGATGCTGGGACTGCGCCTGCGCTATCTCGCGCATGCGGACAGACGGCTCGACGCCGGTGACTGGCCCGAACGCACGTGCCAGCGCGGGGGTGAACCTGCCTGTCCCTGAGCCGACGTCCAGCCCCGCCAGCGGACGCTGCGGGGGCAAGACCGCTCCGAAGGCGGCGATCCATGCCCGCAGCTGCTGCTCGGTGAGCGCACGGCCACGCGCGTAGTCCCGGTACTGCTCCGTGTCGTAGTCGATCCGCCTCATCGCAGTTCCCGCCTCAGGTGGCCAACGGCGAACCGCGACCTGATATATCGAATTGATACATCGGTACGATATGCCGCGTCGCGTTATATCGCAAGTCGCGATTGCAGAAGCCCGGCGGCCGGCAGTTGCTCGTCACTAATGCGGCGTACGCTCCGCGTCATGACTGTTGCGGTGACCGTGAAGACCGCCGAGCCGACGCCGACAGCGGTGGTCGCGGCGGCGACCACATGGGCGGAGTTCCCCAACATCTGGCGACCGATGCTGGACAAGGTGTGGGGCTTTCTGCGGGGCGACGCCCCGGAAGGCCTCTATCGGCACGGGCACAACGTCATGCTCTACAAGGACGATGTCCCTAATGTTGAAGTTGGCGTCCAGGTCAGCGGCTCGTTCGAGCCCGCCGGTGACGTTGTCGCCTCAACGCTGCCGGGCGGACTCGTCGCCACCGCGACCCACACCGGCCCGATCGCGAAGATCGGCGACACCCACCGGGCGGTGCGCGAGTGGAGCCAGGCCAACGGGTACCGCCTGGCCGGCCGATGGTGGGAGATCTACGGCGATCCCGATCCATCGACCGGTGACTTCGAGGTAACCGTGCTCTGGTCACTGGAGTGATCGCGAAGTCGCGTGGTCAGGCGCTGGGGCGGAACGTGCCGGTCCGGCGTACTGCTGCTAGGCCGTCCTAGGCCCGAACCTGGAAACGCGGAGTTTGAAGGCCAGCCAGAGTTCGGCCGCGAGGATGAGCAGCATCGGCGCCATACCACTGACAGCAGCCGTGCCTGCTCCGAACGCTACGGCGAGGGTCGCGAAGCCGATCGCGGCGACCGCTAGCCCGCCCGCAACGGCCTGACGCCCGGAGCGTCGGGAGCGCAGCCACAGAGCGCTCGCCGTTGCCGGGATGCCGATCGCGATGCACGGGATGAAGACCCTGGCCGCGGAGTAGATGAAGTAGGCAATGACAGGGTGGTACGGGCCAATTGACCGCCACGCGACTGCGGTGATCAGCAGCGTTGCCACTACCCATACGCTGAGGCCCGCGACGAGGCACGCCGCACTCATGCGCCAGCGCGATAGCACACGGCTACACCGCATGATGCTGATCATGCGCGTTATGCCCAGTTTTCATTCTCCCAACGGCCACAGGTTCAGGACGAGCTCGGCTTGAGTGCCCAGGGCCGCTCGCAAGTCTGCTGCCAGGTCCTTGGTGTCATGAGCCCAGCGGTCCTGTGGGCCGTGTCAACCTGAACTGGCCCCAGTCAGCGCGGGGCACCTGTGGAGCCTGGACAGGCTTACAGTCAGGGCGTGGCTAGGCTAGCGGCCGCAGGCCACCAGGAAGGAACGCCATGCCGCAGCTCACTGCCGACCGGTATTTCGCGGAGATCGAGGCTTGCACAGCGGGGCTGGCGGAGATCTTGGCTCAGTATGATCAGGGCCTGCCGATCCCTACCTGCCCGGAATGGACACTGCGTCAGCTTGTCACGCACGTTGGCAGGGCGCACCGGTGGGCGGCGGAGATCACGCGTACGAGGTCTGACGTGTTCATTCCGTTCCGTGAGGTACCGGACGGCAAGCTGCCGGATGATCGCGCCGAGCAGCCCGCGTGGCTGCGCGCCGGCGCGGCGCGGATCGTCGACGCTGTGCGGGAGGCGGGCAGCGATCTCGTCTGGTCGTTCACCGGGCCGGCGCCTGCCGGTTTCTGGATACGCCGGATGGCGCACGAGACGCTGGTGCACCGAGGCGACGCCCAGCTCGCTGTCGGCGCCGAGCCCGAGCCAGTCATTGACGCGGACGTAGCTGCCGATGCCATCGACGAATGGCTGACGCTGCTAACCGGCGGGATTCTCGGCAACTCCGACGAGCGGACCAACGCGCTGCCCGCCGGTGCTGGCCTGCACATACACGCAACCGATGACGGACTTGGCGGCCGCGGCGAGTGGATGATCCGGCACGGCGCGGGCGGTCTGACCATTGAGCCAGGCCATGGCAAGGGCGATGCCGCCCTTACCGGCCCGGCCGCCAGTTTGCTGCTCGTGCTGATGCGGCGAAGGCCGGTTTCCGATCCGGCAGTGACCGTTTACGGGGACAACGCCGTGCTGGATGGCTGGCTGGCAAGCACCGCGTTCTGACGACTGACCTTTCGTCCGCTCGTGTATTCAGGAGCGATAGCGGTGTGGGCTTCATCGAAGTCAGGGGGGAACCGATGATCGAGGCTCGCGGCTCTACCTCAAGCCGGGCCTGGGTCTCTACCGGCTGCGCCAGCTCTCGGTAGTCCGCGTACAAAGCTTCCTCAACGCTCAGCCGGCCGCGAAGCAGTCACCGCGAAACGTTCACAGGATGCGCCAGGTCCTGACCGCCAGGTCGAAAGTGCTGGGCCTCGCGGACTCTGCCCGACCCCGGTCGCCACGCACGCACAATCTCGTTTCCGAACGCCTTTTTGGGCGCGGCCGGAAGCCGCGCGACGGTCGTGTCACGAGTCTTGCTCCGCGGCAGATGCGGATGTTGGTCCGGCAGGATGAGGCTGTGGGTCGCGAGCATTCCCCTTCCGTTCCAAGGTCGGGTCGTCTGGTTGACCCTGAGCAGGGAGGGCGAAGGTCTGCCTCCTGCCACCCAGGCCGTGGATACGCGGCAACAGCGTTCGTTCCGCCGGAGACGGTCGCCTCATGGCTCGCATCGTGCGCTGCATGGTGGTCTTGCCGGCGCCATTCCAAGCCGTTGGGAAGGATGGCTTAGGTGAAGAAGTACATCTTGTTCGATCACGACGGCGTGCTGGTCGATACCGAGCACTGGTACTACAAGGCCGGCGAACGTGCGCTAGCCGAGATCGGCCTGCTGTTGGACCCGGACCGGTACCTCCTGGACATGAGCCAAGGCGCAGGCACCTGGGCCCAAGCCAAGGCGGCTGGAGTTGATGACCGCACCACCGACAGGCTGCGTGAGGTCCGGAACGCCTACTACCAGGAGTACCTGCGGATCGAGGCAATCGAGATCGACGGCGTCGTCGAGGCCCTCGCCGAACTGTCGCACCACGTGCGCATGGCGATCGTGACCAGCTCCAAGCGCGAGGACTTCGAGCTGATCCACCAGGGCCGTCGCATCAGGCAGTACATGGACTTCGTCCTCGTCCGCGACGACTACACGCATGCCAAGCCAGACCCGGAGCCCTACCTGACGGCCCTGAACCGGTTCGGAGCCCCGAAGGAAGAGGCCCTGGTCGTCGAGGACTCGTCCAGGGGGCTGCGCTCCGCAGTAGCAGCCGGCATCGACTGCGCCATCGTCTACAACGAGTTCACGAAGTCACACGACTTCTCGCAGGCGCACTACCGGGTCCGGATCTTGGCGGAGCTGAAGGACATCATCCTCGGCTCAAGCTGAGGCGCACCCAGTCAGCGTGGCCCACCCCACGAAGCGGCTCGATAGGCGCAATGCCCCTCCTGAGGTCAGAACGTCGAACTGCTCAAGCTTGGGCCGTCGTTGACACCGGCCGCAATGTCCACGCCCGCGATCCCCCACTGCACGGTCATCGGCAGATCCGGCGTCTGAGGGCTATTGTCCGGCCGCGAGTAGCTCGCCCATGACGGTCGCGCCCGTGCGCAGCACTGGCCTCAGTTCCTTCCGGTAGACGAGTTCGGTGGTACGCGTGGTCGAGTGCCCGGCCAGCGCGGCGATCTCCTCGATGGGGACGCCTGCCTCACTGGCGATGCTGACGAAGGTGTGACGCAGTTCGCGTGGCGTCCACGATTCGCCCAATCCGGCTGCCTTGGTGAGTCGCCGCATGGAGCGCCTGATGTTATGCGAGTCCAGTTCGGTGCCGATAGACGTGGTGAACACGAGGCCGGTCTCGTGCCAGAGTTCACGCGCCTGCACGCGGTCGCGCTCCTGCTGCGTCTGGAGACGCCGTAGCGCCTCGACGGCCTGGCCCGCGATCTCCAACGTCCTCCGGGACTTGACGGTCTTCACGTCCCCGTGAGCCCGTGTCGAGCGCCAGACGTGGATCGTGGCATCGTCAAGGTCTACGTGGTCCCAACGAAGCGCCCGAGCTTCTTCAGGGCGGATGCCCGTCATAACCGAGAGGATCAGGTAGGAGCCGATGATCGAGTCGGCTTCGGCTGCCTGGACGAGCCTGATCGCCACGTCGCGGGTCATCGCCTTCGACGGGCGTCCTGCTGTCTGGCCCTGGGGCCGCTCGGCCAGGGCTGCCACGTTCCGCGCAACTAGATCGTGGGCTGCGGCGCGCTGCACGGCGCGGGTGAGCGTGCTGTGAGCGATCTGCACAGAGCGGCTGGAGCGGGTCTTGGCGATGCTGACGAGCGCGCGGCGTACGTCAGTGGCGGTCAGATCGCGAAGCGTCCGGCTGCCGAGGATCGCGAGTAGGGGCGCGACCGCTTCGCGGTAGGTGTGCCTCGTCTTGTCACTGCGTCCGTCGAGCCCGTGGCAAATCCAGTCCTCCACACAATCCCGCACGGAGTAGGTACCCGAGGAGCGGACGCCTTGACGCTGTTCGTCTAGCTTCGCCTTCAGCTTCGTCTGAGCCTCGGCCTTTGTCTTGGCCGACACCTTGACCCGGACCCGCTGACCGTCGATCACCTCGGACGTGACGCCGCGCCAGAGCCCGGCGCATGCCCGGTGCCACTTCGGGTCCCGGCACTCGCCCCGGTGCTCGAAACTGAGCGACCCTTGTCCCCTGCGCCCTGCCATCTCGTGGTCCCTTTCCCGCTGGTCAGGGCACCACTTTAACTGAGGGGGACCACTATTGGGGACCACCTACTAGATCTGCACATCGCGTGTTCCGCATACTCCCAGCTAGATGGGGGTGGAGCTAAGGGGACTCGAACCCCTGACCCCCTGCTTGCAAAGCAGGTGCTCTTCCAGCTGAGCTATAGCCCCGAATTACGGCGCTCCAAGGGTACCTGGGCAGGGACGTTAGCGCTCGCCGGGTTCGGCTGAGTCGGTCTGGACCTCCTGCACCTCTGGCCGGCAGGGGACGGTGATCTCCTCGGTCAGGCTGCGGCTCATCGGTAGCTCCTTTCGCAGGAGGTCGGGCTTCGCGCGACGCCGGGCGAGTGTAGTCTCGGACGCGGCGCGCGGGGCGCCGCCGGGTCCGCGGACAGGGCCGAGCCCACCCGAACAAGTTGTAACGAATGGCATTGGCTACTCAGCCTCCTTTCGGCCTGACGATGCGGACCACAGGCGGTGAAAGGGGGTTGGCACATGCCATCCGTATCTCTGCCCAACGACGCCAGCCTGGAACAGCTCCGCAAGCAGGCCAAGGACGTGCGTGACCTCGCGCGCGCGGGCGTGCGCGGAGCCCTGGATCTCATCGCCGAGCATCACCCGAAGGGCGCGCACCCGGTCACGCTGACCGGCGCGCAGCTCGTGGTCGCCCGGCACTACGGCTTCGCCTCCTGGGCGCGCGTCCGGCAGTACCTGGAGATGATCGAGCGGTACCGCCGGTCACCCGACGACGTCGACCAGACCTCCGGCGCGGCGGGCGAGTTCCTCGCGTTCGCGTGCCTGCGCTTCGGCGGCGACGATGAGCCTTCGCGCTGGGAACGGGCGGCCCAGGTGCTGGCCGCCTGCCCGGAGCTGACCCGCTCCAGCATCCACGTCGCGGCCGCCGCGGCGGACGAGGCGTCGGTTCGGGCGCAGCTCGCGGCCGACCCGGCGCTAGCCAGCCGCGAGGGCGGCCCGTACGGCTGGGAGCCGCTGCTCTACCTCGCGAGCGCACGGCACAACCCCCGGATCAGCCAGGAAGCCACGCTCGGTACCGCGCGTGCGCTCCTGGAGCACGGCGCCGACCCGAACGCCGGGTACCTGTGGCACGGCCTGTACCCGCCGTACACAGCTGCGACCTGCGTGCTGGGCAGCCACGACGAGGACGAGCACCCGCACGCGTTCGCGCTGGCCGGGCTGCTGCTGGCCGCGGGCGCCGACGCGAACGACGGCCAGTTGCTGTATGACCGCCAGTTCGGCAGCGACGACCGGCACCTGGTGCTGCTGTTCGAGCACGGTCTCGGCCGCGGGGACGGCGGGCCGTGGGCGGCGCGGTTCGGGGACATGGCCGACTCGCCGCGGGAGATGCTGCGCGCGCAGCTGTGGTGGGCGATCGTGCACGACATGGGCGACCGGGTCCGGTTGCTGGTGCGGCACGGCGTCGACTTCCGCACGCCGTACGCGGCACCGGGCGGGCGACCGACGGCGCTGCGGAACTCCGACGGGCTCACCCCGGCCGAGCTGGCGAAGCTGAGCGGGTACCCGGAGCTGGCCGAGTGGCTGGTCGCCCACGGCGCCGACCCGCCGACGCTCGACGAGGTCAACTCGCTGATCGCCGCCGTCCTGGCCGGCGACCGGGATACCGCGACGCGGCTGCGGGCCCACGCCCGCGAGGCGCGCGCGCGGCGACCCGGCCTGATGGCCTGGGCGGCATCCGGCCGCAAGCTCGATGCGATTGTGCTGCTGGCCGAGCTCGGTTTCGACGTGAACGCCCGCGGCCGGCTCGACATCCCACTCGAGCAGCAGTGGTTCACTCCGCTGCACGAGGCAGCCCAGACTGGCGACGTGGAGATGGCCCAGCTGCTGCTGGGGCTGGGCGCCGACCCGAACATCAGGAGCGAATGGGGCGCGACGCCGCTGGAAAGCGCCCGCGAGCATGGCCGGGAGGCCGTCGCCGAGCTGCTGGCACCCTCGACCGGGCCAGCCTGATCGGGTCGGCCCGATCATGTCCATCTCGGCGTCAGCCCTCGGCGCATGGATCAGGTACTCGCCGTTCCGCAATACTTCTACGTCTGCCGCTAGCGGCGTCGACGCTGATGAGATCCCGCGTGACGAGCCGGCACCGGATCGTGGCCAGGCCGGAGCGCCGATCAGTGACGATCTGCTCGACCTGCTGCACACGGCCGGGCCGACAAGGCTGGCGGCGACGCTGCACCAGTGGCTCGACATCGGGGCGCTAGCAGCGTCCGTGCTGGGATCAGCGCGCCGGGCCGGGCTGGGCGGACTGGGCCTGCTCATAGACGCAGTCAGCGAGAAGACGCGCGCCGGGCATGTTGCCTCGGAGATCCGCTTCGCACGACCGGGGACGTACCAGATCGACCACCGCTCAGAGCTGCGTCGCCGGCCCACGACGATCGCGTGCGATGGGCAGCGCCACTGGGAGGTCTATTCCGACAAGATCACCAGCGGACCTGCCCAGGGACCACCACACGACATCGGCAACGTCGTAGACCCATCCTGTCTCCTGCAATGCACGCTGGCATCATCCTGCGCCTGACCGACTACATCGGCGACAAGCCAGTCCAGCGTTATGAGCTGCGTGACGTTACCACCCGCGTCGGCGACTTCCGGCCGACCATGCCGGCTGGCCTGGTGGTCACTGAGCGGGCCTGGCGATACCGAAGATAAGGCGCGGTCCTACAGCCCGGTGGTCCGGTGCTCGGACCGGGTCTGGGCAGGCACGTTGACCTCGGCCGGGTGCGCGTGCGGCCCGGCACCATCGCCCGATGGCAGCAGCGCGGGGACGTCAGCGATGCTGCCGAGAATGTGAGTTGCCCCGGCGGCTCGCAGCCGGGCCGCCGAGTGCGGCCCCGTCAGGACGCCGGCCACGATGCTGGCGCCTGCCCGCCGGCCGCTATCGACTCCGGCGCCGGTGCCGTGGATAACTGCAACCTCCGCGACAGCTTCGGTGCCCGACTGCAGCACCGCTGTCAGCACGAGGTCTGGCGCAGGAAAGCCTCTCGGTACATCCTGCGCGCTCAGCACGATGTCAACGGACCGCCGCAACCCGGCGACGTCGAGGATGACATCCGCGATCCTGCGCGGCAGGCTCGTCAGCACGGCAATCTGGCAGCCCGTCTCCCGGAGCTGATCCAGCACCTGCACCGCTCCGGGCACCGGCTGAATAACGACGCGGCGGATGGCGTCGACCAGTGCGCGGTCAAACGCCAGATGAGCGGCCTGGGCACGCGCCTCGTTGTCGGGGAACAGCATCCGGAGCACGTCGCCGGGCGCCTGCCCGCGCGCCTGATGAACCTGAGTCATGCGCCGGGCAAATGCACTGGTCCCGCTGACCACGCCCTGGGTCGCGATGGCCTCGGCAAAGCAGCGCTCAATGAGGCCTTCATCAGGTACCACGGTCCCGATCAGGCCGCAGCAGGCGAGCGTTATGCCCGGCTTATCAGGCGCGCCGTTCATTCGCACGGCGGACGCGCGGGTCAGTCGTCGGCCGTCGTCGCCTCGGTCCACAGGTCAAGCTCAGCCCGGTCCGCCTGGACCTTCCGCCACACGGCGAATGCGCTGAGTCCGAGGACAACGACCACGAGCAGCTTCTTCACGATGCTTGATCCCTCCGGCTCCGGACTGCGGAAGGCCGCTGGTGTGCCCGCGACCCCCCACGACACCATTGCAGCCTAGCAAGCCGGTCCTCAGCGTGGCCGGGCCACGCGCGTCTCGTCCCACACCGGCTCTGGTGACTCATATACCGTCCCGTCGGCGCCGAATACCATGAACCGGTCAAAAGACTTGGCAAACCAGCGATCATGGGTGACGGCGAGAACCGTACCCAGGTAGAGCTCCAGGCCGTCCTGAAGCGCGTCGGCGCTGGCCAGGTCGAGGTTATCCGTCGGCTCGTCGAGCAGGAGGAGCGTCGACCCTGCCAGCTCGAGCAGCAGGATCTGCAGCCGGGCCTGCTGCCCGCCGGAGAGCGTCACGAACGGCTGCCGCGAGCAGCTTGTGAGCTCATAGCGCGACAATGCGGACATCGCCTCGTTGATCAGCAGCGCATGCTCGGTCATCAGGACCTCGAGCGGCGTGCGGCCTGCCAGGTCAGGGCGGGTATGCGTCTGGGCGAACATTCCCGGCACCACCCGCGCTCCGAGCCTGGCCACGCCCTGATGCGCGACGCTCTCGTCGCCGCCGAGCAAGCGGAGGAAGTGCGACTTACCGGAGCCGTTCGAGCCAAGGACGGCGACTCGCTCGCCGTACCAGACCTCCATGTCAAACGGCCGCATCAGCCCCGTCAGCTCCAGCTGCTCGCAGATCACCGCGCGCTTCCCCGTCCGGGCGCCGCGCAGCCGCATCTTTACGTTCTGCTCCCTGGGCGCAACCTCCGGCGGCCCCGCTTCCTCGAACTTGCGCAGCCGGGTCACTGCCGCCTGGTACCTCGACGCCATGGCGTCGTTATAGGACGCCTTCTGCTTGTACATCAGCATGAGCTGGCGGAGCTTCTCGTGCTCCTCGTCCCAGCGCCTGCGCAGCTCATCGAGCCGCTCGTTGCGCTCTCGCCTGGCCTGCGCGTACGTGGCGAAGCCGCCGCCGTGCACCCAGCAATGCCCGTCCTCCACCGTAATGATCCGCTGTGCACAGGCGGCAAGCAGCTCGCGATCGTGGCTAACCAGAAGCACGGTCTTAGGCGTCGCAGCTAGCTGCTCCTCCAGCCACACCTTGCCCGGTACGTCGAGGTAGTTGTCTGGCTCATCCAGCAGCAGGACCTCGTCGTTGCCGCGGAGCATGGACTCCAGAACCAGCCGCTTCTGCTCGCCGCCGGAGAGCGTCGCCACCTCGCGCCACCGGCAGGCGTCATAGCCGATGCCGAGTGCCGCCACACAGCAGGCGTCGAAGTGGACCTCGGCCTCGTAGCCGCCAGCATCGCCCCACTCTGCAAGCGCGGTCGCATACCGCATCTGCGTCGGCTCGTCATCCCGCTCCATCATTGCCAGCTCCGCGGCATCCAGCCGCTCGGCCGCCGTCTGCACTCGTGGCGGCGAGATCGACAACAGCAGGTCCCGCACCGTGCTGTCGTCCCGGATGCCGCCCACGAACTGCCGCATCACTCCAAGTCCCCCGCTTGAGCTCACGCTCCCGGATTGCGGCACGAGATCACCGGAAACGAGGCGCATGAGCGTGGTCTTGCCCGCCCCGTTCGGGCCGACGAGAGCGGCGACCACGCCGTCACCAACCCGGAAGGAGACGTCATCTAGCAGCACCCGCCCGTCGGGCAGGGTATGGCTCACGTGCGCCGCTTCCACGTGGCCCATTACGTCTCCAGTTCCATCGAGCGGCAGGTATGCCTGACAATAACTGCATGGACCCCCTGGGTTTCAACGCGAATTCCCGGCTCCGGGCCTCGGATGCCGACCGCGATAGCGCCGCCGCGGTGCTGAACAACGCGCTGGCCGAGGGTCGGCTCACCCCCGAGGAGCACTCCGAGCGGCTGGATTCCGTCTATGCCGCCAAGACGCACGCCGAGCTGGTGCCGCTGCTCGATGACCTGCCCGGCCAGCATGCCGTGGCGCTCCAGGGCCCCGGACCGTCCGCCGAGCTAGCCAGGCCTGGCTATGGCGGCCGCATTGCCGCGATCTTCGGGGGCGCCACGCGCAAGGGCGCCTGGCACGCCGAGCCTGTGATCAGCGTGCTGACCGTCTTCGGCGGCACGGAACTGGACTTCCGCGACGCGATCCTGCCCGGTAAGGAGATCATCCTGAAGTCCACCACGGTCCTGGGCGGCGTGGAGATAATCGTGCCGCCCGAGATGCGCGTGGTCGATAACGGCATCGCCATACTCGGCGGCAGGCAGATCACCGGGAACCCCGGCGAGGCCGCCGGCCCCGACGCCCCCGTGCTACGAGTCGAGGGCACGTGCGTGCTGGGCGGCATCGAAGTCAAGCGCAAGTCCCGGAAACCGCCGAAAGCTCTCAATCGCGGCAAGGGCATGAACGTGAGCATCGAGTCGGGCGGGTTTCCAGTCGTCCGGATCCGGCCAGGCGACCACGAGGATTAGGCAGGGCTCGCACTAACTGCCGGCGCCTGCCCTGCGGCGGGAATCTGGGGTCGGCGGCGGATCGGGTCGGCGAGAGCAGCGGACAGTTCGCTAATCGCGCGCAGGGAGTGGCCGCTGACCACGGCGTCGCAGTACGGCCAGGCCGCCGCCATGCCGCCGGCCAGCGGCTGGTAGCCCGCGCTCTTAGTGCGCGGATTCATCCAGACAATGCGGAACGCCACGAGCGACAGCCGCTGCATCTCGCGCCGGACGACCTCCGGATCTCCGGTGTCCCACCCATCGGAGATGATCAGGACAACCGCGCCCCTGGCCATACCACGCCGGCCGTAGCGATCGTTGAACTCCTTCAGCGCCGCGCCGAGTCTGGTGCCGCCATGCCAGTCGGGCGCTGCCCGGCCCGCCCGCGCCAGCGCAACCGCCGGTGACGAGCGGGCTAGCGCCGTTGTCAGCCGGGTGAGCCTGGTCGCGAAGCTGAAGACCTCCGCGCCCGCGCCGCCGGCCGCGCAGTACAGCAGCTGGATCATCGCCCTGGCATAGGGCTCCATCGACCCCGAGATGTCGCACAGCACCACGAGCCGCCGGGGCTGCTTCACCGGCACCTCGCCGATCAGCCGGAACGCATGACCGCCGGTGCGCCGGGCCTGCCGGAGCGTCGATCGAACGTCCGTCCGCGTGCCGCCGGGCCGCGGCTTGCGACGCCGGGACCGGCGGCTGGGCACTGCCAGCGTCATCTGGCGCATTGCCGCCGCCAGCTCGGAGAGCTCGGCCGGGGACAGCTCAGCGAAATCGGTGCCGGAGAGGCGCTCGGCCGGGCTGCCAACGTAGCGCTGCGATATCTCGCGGTCGGTGTCGCCAGGATCGCCGTCGGTGGTGTCCTGGATGGACAAGATGGTGCCCGCGTGCCGCCGTGCGGCAGTCGCAAGATCCGAGATATGGGCCGCCGGTGGCTGGCTGCCAAGCCCGGGGAGGATCGCGGCCAGGCTGGACTGCTGGTCGGGAGCGTCCGGCGAGCCGAAGACCCCGGCAAATACCACCCGCAGCGTCTCCGCCTGGTCCTTGCTCGACACCAGTGTCGCGAGCGCGCAGTCGAACAGCTCGCGCCTGGTCGACGGGTGGACCAGCGTCACGGCAGCCGCGAAACGCTCGGTGCGGCCCGGGCCGACAGGTAGCCCAGCCCGCCGCAGCGCTGCACCGAACCGCGCTGCTACCTCGGCCAGGTCACCCGGCTCAGCCAGGTCACCGGCTGCGACGTCGTACCGGTCACCCATCGCCGCTGCCGTGGCCGACCACAGCCGCGAAATCGGCGGCCGTGGCGGCCTGCAGGTCCTCGGCGTACTTCAGGACCGTCCCCATGGTCTGCCGTGCCGCGTTAGCGTCGAGCTCCGCCGCACCGAGAACGTGCAGTGCGTTCGTCCAGCTGATCGCTTCCGCGACGCCAGGCGGCTTGGCCAGGTCAAGCCCGCGAAGGCGGCGCACGCCCGCCGCGACCTGGGACGCCAGCCGCTCGCTGGCCGCGGGCACGCGCCGCCGGATAATCGCGGCGACCCTCGCAGTGTCGGGGTAGTCGATCCAGTGGTACAGGCACCGCCGCTTCAGGGCGTCGTGCAGGTCCCTGGTCCGGTTCGAGGTCAGGACGACCACCGGCGGGTAGGCGGCCCTGCGGGTGCCGAGCTCCGGAATGGTCACCGCCGACTCGGCCAGCAGCTCGAACAGGAACGCCTCGAACTCATCGTCGCCGCGGTCGACCTCGTCGATCAGCAGCACCGCCGGCCGCGGCCCTGGGTGATCAAGCGCCGCAAGGAGCGGCCGTTCCAGCAGGTAGTCGTCGCTGAACAGGTCAGCCTCGCGAGGCATCTCGCCCCTGGCCTCGGCCAGCCGGATGGCGAGCAGCTGACGCGGATAATTCCACTCGTAGAGCGCCTCAGCCGAGGTCAGTCCCTCGTAGCACTGCAGCCGGATCAGCGGGGTGTCGAGCACGGCAGCCAGGGCCTTGGCCGCTTCGGTCTTGCCGACGCCGGGCTCCCCCTCCAGCAGGATCGGCTGCCCCATCCGGGCAGCCAGGAACAGCGCGGTGCCGAGCGCCTCGTCCGCCAGGTAGCTGACGCCATCCAACTCGGCCACCAAGGTAGGTACATCCGGCAATTGCTCGGCGAGATCGCTCATATCCCCATCATCTACAAGAAGGTTCGTGACCGTTAGCCGCGGCGGAGGAGTCTCCGCGGTCTCCCAGCATGATCGTTGTGAATCTAGCGGGCCCATAGCACCCCTCATTCAACAACGATCATGGACCGCACGCTGGCGCCTGGGTCTGACCTCGGTTCTAGCTCTCCCGACGCGGCAAAGATTCCGCGGCCCGCAAGTCACGGCACTGGATGCCTTTTGCGGTTCAGGTGGATTCGCTATGATCAGCCCGATTTCGACGCCGGTCCGGCGCGATAAAGCCGCCTGGGAGCCTCCGTGCGTATGCGCCGCTCGACTGTCAGAACCATCAAGGTCGTCCTGGCCGCGACCGCGATCCTGCTCGGGGGCGCGCTCGCGGCCGAGCCGGCGGCCATGGCCGGATCCGGCTACATCACCGTGGTCGGCAACGCAACCAGCCCGCCTGACAACCCGGGGCTGCTCTCGATCGGGCTGGAAGCGAGCTCGGCGATCACCAGCGTGCAGGTGCAGATCGCCTTCGGCAGCACCAGCTATGCCCCGCCCGCGCTGCACCTCACTGGCGGCACGACCACCAACGGCACCTGGACAGTCCCGGCGCCGATCACGAGTGCAGAGCTGCCGCTGGGCGATTACTACGTCTACGTCACTGCGGCCGACTCGGGCGGCGACTCGATCACCGACGTGCAGGTCAGCCAGTGGAACTTCAATATCCAGCCGGCTCTCACGCTGAGCGCGACCCCCGATCAGGTCTCGGCCGACGGCCAGACAGTCACCATCTCCGGTACCGCCACCGGTGTCTACCCGGACAGCACGGCACCGACGTCGCAGCCCCTGGCCGGGCAGGCGGTCGAGGTCAGCACGCAAGGCGAGATATTCGGCGGTGTTTCCAGTTGGTCCGTCACGACCGCCAAGAACGGCAGTTTCAGCGTCACCACGCAGACCGGCATGAGCTCGACCACCGAGACCGACACATTCGCCGCCGAGGTGGCACAGACGAGCACGATGGCGCAGGCAATCTCACCGACAGTGACCATCGAGCCGATAAAGGCTCCAGTCCGAGTCACTGCGACGGTGACGCCGCAATACCCGATCTGGGATCAGCCTGTCACGATGACCGGGTCGGTGACCGTTGAGGTCGACGGCAGCTGGGTGCCGCTCCCCGATCCCTACGTCACCATCTCGAACAGCCAGGGTCCGATCCCGGCGACGGTCAGCTCAAGTGGTCAGTTCACCACGGCTCTTGAGTCCTACGAGGTCGGGCCGTGGCAGGTCCAGGCCAGCGGTGGCGCCTCTGACCCGTACGCGGGGTCGGCGACGGTCTCGGTACCAGCGCAAGGGCCGTATTACCAGGGGGCGCTGACCGGATTCACTGCCACGATCGATAAGTACGGGAACGTCAGCGTGACCGGCTGCGCAGAGAACACCACCATGGCGGCCGTCGGAGTCCCGGCAGCCACGAGAGTGGACGTTCAGTACGCGGCCAAGCCGAGCGGGCCCTGGCGGACGCTCGGGAGCATCGACACGACCAGCGCCGCCTGCGGGACGAACGCCGTCGGCGGGCACTTCAGCGGTTCCCTGCCCGGCCAGCTCGCTTCGGCGTACTACCGCGCGGCTGTGACGTCTGACCAGACCTACTTCGCACCCACGGCGACCAGCAGCGCCGTGCCCGCCTCGATCATCGTGACCAGGTTCGTCTCGTTCGCGGCCACGCCGCACAGGGTGAAGCGCGGTGCGAAGATCACGGTGAGTGGCGTCCTGCAAGCTCTCGGCAAGTCCTGGCGGGGCTACGGCGATCAGGTCGTGGAGATCATCCTCAGGCCAGCGGGCAGCTCTCACTGGTACGTCGCTTACCGGGTCAAGGCGAATCGCAGCGGCCACTTCAGCAAGACGTTTGCCGACAAGTTCGGCACTGCGACCTGGTCGGCTGACTACAACGGCAACAGCACGCACGCAGTAACGGGCGCCGCGACCGTCCGGATCCGGGTGACCTGAGCGTCAGCTCAGGGCCAGGTCGGAGCGGACGGGCCGACCCTGGATGGCACACCACACGTTGGCGGGGGTCAGCGGCATGTCGGCGTGCACGACGCCGAACGGGGCCAGCGCGTCGATGACCGAGTTGACCACGGCGGCCGGCGACCCGACCGTGGCTGATTCGCCTATTCCCTTGGCCCCGATCGGGTGGTGCGGCGACGGCGTGACGGTCGCGCCGAGCTCAGGCGAGGGGCACTCCATCGACGTCGGGAGCAGGTAATCCATGAACGACCCGGCCAGGCAGTTTCCGAGCTCGTCGAAGACGATCTGCTGCATGAGCGCCATCCCGATGCCGTCCGCCAGCCCGCGGTGCACCTGACCGGCCACGATCATCGGGTTGATCCGGACGCCGCAGTCGTCAACGGCGATGAACCGGCGCACCTTCACCACGCCGGTGGCCGGGTCGACGTCGGTCACGCAGATGTAGGCCCCGAAGGGGAACGTGAGATTCGGCGGGTTATATACCGCTGCGGCGTCCAGGTGACCCTCGATGCCGTCGGGCAGCGCCAGCGAGGAGTGCGCGGCCATCGCGATCTCGGCGATTCCCGCGCCCTGCTCCGGGTCCCCCCGGACCCGCCACTTTCCGTCCAGCCATTCGAGGTCGTCTGCGGATACCTCGAGCATCGCCGCCGCCACCAGCCGGGCCCGATCGCGGACCTTGCGGGAGGCCATCACTGCGGCCGCCCCCGAGACCGGAGTGGACCGCGAGCCGTACGTCCCGAGGCCGAACGGGGTGCGGTCGGTATCGCCGTGCACCACCTCCACGTCATCCGGCGCCAGCCCGAGTTCCTGGGCGACGATCTGCGCGAACGTTGTCTCGTGGCCCTGCCCCTGGGTCTGCGCCGAGATCGACAGCACCGCCTTGCCTGTCGGGTGCACCCGCAGGTCGGCACCGTCGGCCATGCCGAGCCCGAGGATGTCCATGTGCTCGCGCGGCCCAGCGCCGACGCCTTCGGTGAAGAAGCTGAGCCCGATGCCCATGTACTCGCCGCGCGCCCGCCGTTCGGCCTGCTCGCGCCGCAGTTCGTCGTAGCCGGCGATCTCCATCGCCAGTGCCAGCGCCCGCGGGTAATCGCCGGAGTCGTACTGCCAGCCCGTCGGGCAGGTGTAGGGAAACTGCTCGGGCCGCAGCAGGTTCCGCATCCGCAGTTCCGCGGGATCCATGCCGAGCTCGCGGGCGAGCATGTCGGTCAGCCGCTCGACCAGGTACACCGCCTCAGTGATGCGGAACGAGCAGGAGTACGCGACACCGCCTGGCGCCTTGTTCGTGTAGATGCCAGTCACCTCACAGAAGGCCGCCTGCAGGTCGTAGGAGCCGGTGAAGATGTGGAAGAAGCCGGCCGGGAACTTCGTCGGCTGGGCGGTCGCATTGAAGGCGCCATGGTCGGCCAGCACCCTGGCTCGCAGGCCGAGGATCTTGCCGTCGCGGCTGGCCGCGATCTCCCCGTGCATGTGATAGTCGCGGGCGAAGCAAGTCGACATCAGGTTCTCCGACCGGTCCTCCACCCACTTCACCGGCCGGCCGGTGACCATCGACCCGACGATGGCGCACAGGTAGCCGGGATAGACCGGCGCCTTGTTGCCGAACGCGCCGCCGATGTCAGGCGACACGATCCGGATCTTGTGCTCGGGCAGCCCGGTCACCATCGCGAGCAGGGTCCGGTGGGCGTGCGGTGCCTGAGTCGTCGACCACAGCGTCAGGCGCTCGCTCACCGCATTGAAATCAGCGACGATGCCGCAGGTCTCCAGGGGAGCAGGATGGGAACGAGGGTAGATCATGTCGCCGCCGACGATCACGTCCGCGGCCGCGAACACCGCATCGGCGGCGGCCCTGTCTCCTGCGGTCCAGTCGAAGATGTGGTTGTCCGTGCGCCCGGGCAGGTCATCGCGGACTACGGGAGCTTCCGGCGTCAGGGCGGTCAGTGCGTCGACGACCGGCGGCAGGGACTCGTACTCAACCGTGATCAGCTCGAGCGCGTCCCTGGCTGCGTACCGGTCCCGGGCGATGACGAAGGCAATCTCCTGGCCCTGGAACCGGACCTTGTCGGTGGCCAGCACCGCCTGCACGTCGGCCGCCAGGGTAGGCATCCAGGCCAGGCCGCGCTCGGCCAGGTCCGCGCCGGTCAGGACGGCCTCGACTTTCGGATGGGCAAGGGCCGCGGTGGCGTCCACCGAGACGATCCGGGCGTGAGCGACCGGGCTGCGCAGGATCGCGCCGTGCAGCATGCCGGGCAGACTGACGTCGTCCACGAACGTGCCCTGGCCCCGGACGAACCGGGCGTCTTCCTTGCGGCCGAGCGGCCCGTACGCCGAGCTCATGCCCGTCCCTCAGTCGCGGCGGCCCACAGCACGGCCCGCACGATGTTCTCGTAGCCGGTGCAGCGGCAGATCTGCCCGGAGATCGCCTCGCGCACCTCTGCCTCGGATGGGTCGGGGTTTCGGTCGAGCAGCCAGCGCGCGGTCAGCATCATGCCGGGCGTGCAGAAGCCGCACTGCAGGCCGTGGCACTCCGCGAAGCCCTCCTGGACGGGATCTAGCCGGGTTCCGCTGCCCAGGCCCTCGACGGTCAGGACACTGCGGCCGTCGGCCATCACGGCCAGCACCGTGCACGACTTCACCGGGATCTGGTCGAGCCAGACCACGCAGGCGCCGCAGTTCGAGGTGTCGCAGCCCCAGTGCGAGCCGGTGAGGCCGAGCTCGTCGCGCAGGAAGTGGATCAGCAGCAGTCGCGGCTCTACGTCGCGCGTGTGCTCGGTGCCGTTGACGGTCAGGGTGAGCCTCATGCCGTCGCGCCCCGGGCGCGGGCCACCGCCGTATGCAGCACCCTGGTCGTGAGCTCGCGGGCCAGGTGCCGCTTGTAATCGGCCGGACCGCGCTGGTCGGACACTGGCCGGCAGTGCTCCGCGGCAATCTCGCCCGCCCTGGCCAGGGTCTGCGCGCTGGCTCGCTGACCGCGCAGGTACTCCTCGGCCTCGGCAGCCACGAAGTGCGCAGCCCCGACCGCTGCCAGGCCGATCCCCGCGTCGGCAATCACGTCGCCGTTAAGCCAGACCGCGGCCCCGGCGGCACCGACGGGCCAGTCACCGGCCCGCCGTGACACCTTCTGATATCCGCTGCCGCCCCCCGGCCGGATCGGGAGCCTGATCTCCGTGAGCAGTTCCGACGGTCCGATCACGGTCTCGTACGGCCCGGTGTGGAACTCGCGCGCCGACACCTCACGGGTGCCGTCCCGGCCGCGGATGACCATCGTTCCCTTCATCGCGGCGAATGCGGCTGACAGGTCTTCCGAAGGGTCGGCCTGGCACAGCGAGCCGCCCACGGTGCCCCAGTTTCTGACGACCGGGTCGGCGATCACGCGCTCCGCGTCGTGCAAGATCGCGAAGTGCTCGCCCGCGATCTGCGAGTCCAGCAGCTGCGCATGCCGGGCCAAAGTGCCAATCCGCAGTTCAGCACCAGTTAGGTTGATATAGCAGAGGTCGGTGATGCCGTTGATATCAACCAGCACTTCTGGCTGGGCCAGCCGCAGCTTCATCATCGGTATCAGGCTGTGCCCGCCGGCCAGGATCCGCGCCGCCGAGCCGTACCGCGCCAGCAGGGTGAGCGCATGCTCGACGCTCGTGGCCTTCTCGTATTCGACCTGCGCGGGTACCTGCACCGAACCGCCCTCCGTCCGCCTGGGTGTGAAGCGCCGCGCCCGGTCTGCCGGGATACGGCCATGACGCTGACCCAGCTCAACGCGTTCGTCCTGGTCGCCCGGCTCGGCTCGGTCACGGCCGCGGCCAGCGCGCTCGGGGTCAGCGAGCCTGCCGTGTCGCAAGCGCTGACGGCGCTGCGGCAGCACCTCGGCGACCAGCTGATCACGCGCGGCCCGGCCGGGATGACGCTGACGCCGGGCGGCTCGCGGCTGCTCGCCACCGCCTCGCAGATCGTCGTTCTCGGCGCCGAGGCGCATGCCGCGGTGCGAGCCGCGCAGGGCGCGCCGGAGCAGCTGCGAGTGGTGGCGACCTCGACCTTCGCCGAGTTTGTCGCAGGCCCGCTGCTGGAGGCGTTCACCCGGCGTTTTCCAGGTTCGGTGGAGGTGTCAACCGGCGTCGCGGTCTCGGGCGAGCAGGCAGTGCTCGTCGCCAACCGGCTGGCCGACGTCGGCTTCGGGCCGGGCGTGACCGTCGAGCCGTCCATGCCGATTGTCAGCGAGCCCATTTTCAAGTACCGCATGGTCGTGGTCACGGCTCGCCAGTCGCGGCCGCGCGGCGCGGCGCGCAGCTGGCGCTGGCTGGTGAACCCGTCCGGCGCCGATCCGGGCAGCGCGACGGGCCAGCTGCTCGCCCAGATCGGGGTGCCGGAGAGCAACATCCGGATGTTCCCCAGCCAGACCGCGGCCTGGGCGGCGGCGGCGGACGGGGCGGGCGTCGCTCCTGCGATCGAGCACCTGGTGTCGCACCAGCTCCGGCGCGGCGAGCTGTCGCTGGTCGAGCTGCCTGGCGTGCCGGTCGAGGCCTGCTGGTATGCGACGCTGCTGGAGCGCGAGCACCGCAGCGCCGCAGCCAGCTCGCTCCGCCGGTTCCTGACGACTCCCGAGGCCATGCAGCTGATGCGCTCGCCATCGGCCGGGGTGCCGCCGTCCAGGTTCCGGCCACCGGTGTACGTCACGATATGGAGCTGAAAATCCTGTATTTGAATACCTTTTCTGCCTGGCGAGCTGCTTAGTTAAGCGACAGCTTATTGACTAGTTGCCTCAGCGCAACCAAGGGTGCACGATGCAATTCCACGTCACCAGGCTGGGCTGTCAGCTGGCATCCGCTGTGAACTGGCAGCAGCCGCCGGCCGTGCTAGGAGCATGAATATGCGGATCGAGTCCGACGGCAAGAGCAGGGGCAATCCGCGGTTGTACGAGCTCATCGAGCACGCACCCAAGACCGGGAAGAGCCCGACGGTCTGGGCCTGGCCCGAGCTGATCGACTATCTCAAGATCGCCGGGCAGCCAGTATCCGGGCCGTGGCCGCCCCATCAGGAGCCACGGCCTGACCCCGATTACGAGTCCGGGCCCGTGGCTGTCTCCGACCCGGCATCGCAGCCCCGCGCCCGCCGCGAGCCGGACGCACCCCCTCAGCCGGACGCCCGGCTGATCAGCGCCATGCGCTACTCCCGCTAAGACCGGAGGGAACGTATGTACCCGTCGCGGTTCCGTTACGAGGCACCGCAGTCGCTGGCAGAAGCAATCGGGCTGCTGCACGATGGCGGCGACTACGCCAAGGTGCTGGCCGGCGGCCAGAGCCTGGTGCCGCTGATGAAGCTCCGCTTCGCCGCGCCCGAGCTGGTCGTCGACATCAACAACGTGCCCGGCCTCAGCTACCACCGCAGCGATCCCGACGGCACGCTCCGGATCGGCGCGCTCTGCCGCCATGCGGACCTGGAGCGCTCCGCGCTGCTGGCCACCACGCAGCCAACGATGGCGGCTGCTGCGCCGCTCATTGCTGACCCGGTCGTGCGCAACCGGGGCACCCTGGTCGGCTCCCTCTGTCACGCAGACCCGCAGGGCGACTGGGCCTCGGTTGTCACGGCGCTCGGCGGATCGGTCGTTGCCCAGGGCCCGGCCGGCCGCCGGTCGATTCCGATGACCGAGTTCGTCACCGGCCCGTTCGAGAGCGCGCTCGGGCCCGACGAGATCGCCGTCGAGGCGGTCATCCCAGCTGCCCAGGCCACGCGGGCCGGCGGCTACCTGAAGCTCGAGCGGCGGGTGGGTGACTTCGCCACGGTCGGAGTCGCGGTCGCGATCGAGATTTCTGACTCGGTCGTGACAAGGGCTGGCATCGCGCTCACGGGCGTCGGCGGCTCGACGATCGCGGCCACCGAGGCTGCGGCGGCACTGACCGGGCGGCCCCTGACGGCCGACTCGATCAGCGAGGCCGCGCAGCTCGCGGCCGCGGCGGCCCGGCCGCGGACAGATCACCGCGGCAGCGCCGAGTACAAGCGGCACATGGTGGCAACGTTCGTCGAGCGCATCCTGGGCAGAGCCGGCCAGGGGCACGGCGGCGAGCCGGCGGAAAGGGCGGCCTGATCATGACCATGGTCTACGAGGATCGCGGCGACGATACCGCGCAGGACGTACCGGTACGCCGGATCAAGTTCACCATCAACGGCGAGAAGAAGATCGCCGAAGTCGAGCCGCGACTGCTGCTCGCTCACCTGATCCGGTACGGGCTGAGGCTGACCGGCACGCATACCGGCTGCGACACCACCAACTGCGGCGCCTGCACCGTGCTGGTCGACGGCCAGGCGGTGAAGTCGTGCACGATGCTCGCCGTCCAGGCCGACGGGCATGAGATCCAGACCGTCGAGGGCCTGGCGACCCCCAGCGAGTTGCACCCGCTGCAGGAGGGCTTCAAGGAGGAGCACGGCCTGCAGTGCGGCTTCTGCACACCGGGCATGATGATGGCGGCCAAGGCGCTGCTCGACCGCGATCTCAACCCGAGCGAGGAAGACGTCCGCTGGGCGCTGTCGGGGAACCTGTGCCGCTGCACCGGCTACCAGAACATCGTGAAGTCGGTGCTGTGGGCTGCCGAGAAGCTCCGCTCGCAGGCACCGGCCGAGTAAGACGGGAAACGACGGACATGTCGCAGGCTGTAGACGAGATCAAGATCGGCGGCATCGGCGCGAGCCGCAAGCGGGTCGAGGACAACCGGTTCATCCGCGGCAAGGGCAACTACACCGACGACATCGTGCTGCCCGGCATGCTGCACATGGAGATCCTGCGCAGCCCGCTCGCGCACGCCAGGATCAAGTTCATCGACGCCAGCAAGGCCTGGGAAATCCCCGGCGTGCACCTCGTGCTGACCGGAGAGATGATGGCCACCAGGAACCTGGCCTGGATGCCGACCCTGTCGTATGACACGCAGGCCGTGCTCGCCACCGACAAGGTCAGGTTCCAGGGCCAGGAGGTTGCCTGCGTCATCGCCGACGACCCCTACATTGCCAAGGACGCGTGCGAGGCGATCGTCGTCGACTACGAGCCGCTGCCAGCGATCGTGAGCCCGATGCAGGCGGTCGCCGATGGTGCCCCGGTGATCCGGGATGACAAGGAGAACCAGCCGGACAACGTCATCTACGACTGGGAGGTCGGCGACCGCGACGGCACGGACCGGGCCTTCGCGGCCGCAGACCTGGTGTCGAAGCTGGAGTTGCATTATCCGCGCTCGCATCCCTCACCGATCGAGTGCTGCGGTTCGATCGCGGACTTCAACCGCGCTACATCCAAGCTCACCGTCTACATGACAACCCAGGCGCCGCATATCATCCGGGCAGCGGTCGCGATGGTCGCCGAGCTGCCCGAGCACATGATCCGGATCATCTCGCCGGACATCGGCGGCGGATTCGGCAACAAGGTGCCCGTCTACCCCGGTTACGTGTGCTCCATCCTGGCTTCGATCCTGCTGGAGCGACCGGTCAAGTGGATCGAGGACAAGTCCGGCAACCTGATCTCCACCGGATTCGCACGGGACGTTTACCTCAAGGGCGAGATGGCGCTGCGCCGGGACGGCAAGATCCTCGCGGTCCGGATGCACACCGATGCCGACCACGGCGCGTTCTTCTCCGACGCCCAGCCGAGCAAGTTCAAGATCGGACTGATGCACTCGGCGTTCGCGGCCTACGACATCCCGGTCGCGCACCTGACCGCCCGCGGTACTTATAGCAACAAGGCGCCCGGCGGCGTTGCCTACCGGTGCTCGTTCCGGGTAACCGAGGCGATGTTCTTCCAGGAGCGCATGATGCAGGCCGCGGCTGACGACCTAGGCCTGGACCAGGCGGCGTTCCGCCGGATGAACTTCGTGGCCGACGATGCGTTCCCGCACCGGACCCCGTTTGGTTTCCTGACCGACTCCGGCCAGTACGCCAAGTGCCTTGACGTCGGGCTCAAGGCGATTGACTACGAGAACTTCCGGCACCAGCAGGCCGAGGCGCGCTCCCGCGGACGGCTGCTCGGCCTCGGCATCTCCACCATGACCGAGCCGCTCGGCGCTGGCAACAGCCGCGAGTACGACATCCTCGGCATCAAGATGTTCGACTCTGCCGAGCTCAAGGTCCACATGACGGGCAAGGCAATCGTCCGCACCGGTGCCCGCGGCCAGGGTCAGGGGCACGAGACCACCTGGGCGCAGATCGTCGCGCACGAACTCGGCATTCCCGCCGACGACATCGTGGTGGAGGAGGGCGACACCGACACCGCCCCGTTCGGCATGGGCACGTACGCGTCCCGCAGCACGCCGGTAGCTGGCGCCGCAGTCGCGATGGTGTCCCGCAAGATCCGGGCCAAGGCCCGGAAACTGGCCGCGCACCTCCTCGAGGTTTCGGAGGAGGACATCGAGTGGGAGCTCGGCCGGTTTTACGTCCGCAGCGCTCCGGATCAAGGGGTCACGATCCAGGAGTGCGCGGTAGCCGCGTACGCCAACATGCCCGATGGCATGGAGCCCGGCCTGGATGCGACGGCCTACTACGACCCGCCGAACCTGACCTGGCCGTTCGCGGTCTATATCGTCACCGTCGAGGTGGACCCGGAGACGGGGGTCTGGGACGTGCTCAACATGGTCGCCGTCGATGACTGCGGCGTCCGGATCAACCCGATGATCGTCGAAGGACAGATCATGGGCGGGCTGACCGAGGCCTACGCGATGTCCAACATGCAGTTCATCACCTTCGACGCCGACGGCAACTGCGTGGGCGCGAACTACATGGACTACCTGCTGCCGACAGCTTGGGAAACACCCGGCTTCGAGCTGCACAGCGAGGTCGTCACGCCCTGTCCGCACCACCCGATTGGCGCCAAGGGCATCGGCGAGTGCGCGGCCGTGGGCGGCCCGGCCGCGTTCGTCAATGCGGTGATGGACGCGCTGTCGGGCACCGGCGTGCGCAACATCGACATGCCGCTGTTGCCAGACAGGGTCTGGGAGGCCATCACGTACCGCCGGGACATCTCTGGCGCCCCGCCAGTCCGGTCAGACGACTAGCGGGGATGACGATGGACGGCTGGCAGATCATGGAGCAGGCGGCGGAGCTGTCCCGCCGCGGGACGGCATTCGCCCTGGCGACTGTCGTGTGGCGGCAGGGGCCGTCGTCCAGTCAGCAGGGCTCGCGGGCGATCATCACCGCCGACGGCGAGCTGCGCGGCTGGATCGGCGGTGCCTGCGCGGAGCCGACGGTGATCCGGGAGGCTCAGGGCGTCATTGCCTCGGGCACTGCCCGGCTGCTCCTGCTCGGCAGTCCGGAACAGTTCGCCAGCACAGTGCCGGGCGGCGTGACCGTCGTGCCGATCTCCTGCCAGAGCGAGGGCGCACTCGAGGTCTACATCGAGCCGGTGCTGCCCGTTCCGCAACTGATAGTGATCGGCCGGTCCCCGATGGCGCAGACACTCGCCGAGCTGGCGCGGGCGATGGGCTGGCGTGCCAGCCTGTTCGACGGGCCGGACTTCACGTCGGCGGACGCGGGCGAACGGTCGCTGGTAGTCGTCGCGACCCAGGGACACAACGACGAGGCGGTGCTGGAGCGGGCGATCGCGGCCCGGCCCGCCTACCTCGGCCTGGTCGGCTCGGCCAAGCGCGGCGCAGCGGTGCTCGGTTACCTCGCCGACCGCGGCGTGCCGGCGGCCGACCTGGAACGTGTCCGGGTCCCGGCCGGACTCGATCTGGGCAGCACGACGCATCCGGAGATCGCCGTCGCGATCCTGGCTGAGCTGGTACAGCTGCGCGCGGCCGGCGCACTGGCCACGGACCCGGCCGTTCCAGGCAAAGAGCGCATCGACCCGGTCTGCGGCATGACGGTGACGGCCGGGCCGGAGGGCCTGCCGCTGGAGCGCGATGGCGTGACCTACTACTTCTGCTGTGCCGGGTGCCGGCAGGCGTTCGAGAACGAGCCCGCCGCTCATCCAAGCGGCTCCTGACTACACGAGCGAGGCCCGATGCTGATCAAGAACGACTTCGAGGTCGCTGAGCCGGTCGAAAGGGTATGGCGGTTCTTCGAGAACATCCCGCAGGTGGCGACGTGCCTGCCGGGGGCCGAGCTGACCGAGGATCTTGGCGGTGAGAAGTACAAGGGCCGGGTGGCGATCCGGATGGGCCCGGTCCGACTGCAGTTCGCCGGGACGGCTGACATTACCGAGCGGGACGAGGCCGCCAGGCGCGTGGTCGTGCATGCGGCCGGCGCGGACGAGAAGGGTCGCGGCCAGGCCAGCATGATCGTGACCGCGACGATGACGAAGGCAGGCCGCGGCACCCGGGTCGACGTCACTCAGGACCTGCAGCTGTCCGGGGCAGCCGCGCAGTACGGCCGCGGCATGATCACTGACGTGAGCTCGGTGCTCATGCATGACTTCTCGGTCAACATGCAGGACCGGATCAGCCGGATCGAGCACGGCGAGTCCGCCGAGCAGATCGCCGCGACGGCGGCTACCCCAGCCGGTGGCCTCACGCTCGGCCTGCGGGCGGCCCGGATGGCGCTCATGCGGGTGTTCCGCCGGTTCTTCCTGCCTTATCAGCCCGCGCCGCGCTAGCCGGCCTCAATTAGGAGGACATCCATGGTCTTGTGGTGGATCGGTAACGCGGTCCTGCTGCTGGTGGTACTGCCCGTCGTCATCTTCCTGCTGAACCGCGTGCTCGCTGCGGTCGAGCGCATCCGGCATGCGACTGACGACGTCCTGTCCGGCGGGGTGGCCCTGATCGGCGAGCTGAACGGCGTGCCAGAGGCGCTGGCCAGGACGGATGCCACGGTCGGGGAAATCGCAGTCGGCGCTGTCCGCTACGCGGGCTCGGTCGCCAAGCTTCTGGGCTAGCTGGCCCTCTCGGCTAGCAGAAAGGAGAACGGTCATGCCGGCAGCTGCATGGGTGACTCTGATCATCGCTGCGCTCATCATCGCGATCACCGCCGTCGGCCTGCTGCGGGTGATCTTTCACCTCCGGGCGATCCGGGCGACTCTCGTTACGACCACCGGCGGGGTTCAGGCGGTCGCGCAACTGACGAGCACCGTGCCGGAGCGGCTGACATCCGTCAACGCGAGCCTGAAGCCCGTCCGGGACTTCTGCGAGACGGTCTGAGCGGGCTAAAGGGAGCTGGAGACACATGAACTATCAGATCGCCGCTCTGGCAGCCGGGGGCGGAACGAGCAATTTCGGCTGGATACTCGGCTTCACGATCGGCGGTGTCATCGTGCTCGTGGTGGTCGCGCTCGTCGTGCCGATCCTGCTGCTGGCACGGTCGATCGGGACCGAAACGCCTAAGATCAACGCCGCGCTGACCGACGCCGTCCACAACACCGCACCACTTGCTGCGCTCCGCACGACTATCGAGCACGCGACGATCATCATCGGCGGTCTGCAGCGCGGCCGCGCCAGGCTGGGAGGCTGACCGATGCGTGTTGATCACGTACTTGCGATGTCCGCGCAGGAGCACGCGCTCTGGGTGTGGGCCATCATCATCGGCTTCGTCGTCGTGCTCGCGGTCGCGGCGCTGCTGAGCCTGCTCATCTACCTGGTCAAGATCATTGACCGGCGGGTGGTCGAGGTGCGCGACACCCTCAAGGCCGCGGCGGCGAACACCTCCGACACGGTCCTCATCCCGCAGGTAGCCGACGGGGTGGAGGCGGTCCTGGCCGAGGGCCTCCAGCACCACCTGTTCCTCGGCCGAGTGCTCGGGAAGGTGAAGTCATGACCACCCTGGTCGTCCTGACCGTCGTCGACATCCTGCTGCTGATCGCTGGCCTGGCGTTCTACCTGTACTGGGTCGGCTCGCTGCTGACTAGGATCGCCGGGAACCTGGAAGAGTGCGCCGACCTGGTGCACACCATCGTCGGCAACGCCAAGCTGATCGGGCCCGGCGTCGAGCACATCAACCAGACGGGCGGCGTGGTGGCCGGCGCGCTGCCGCTGCTGTACGGAATGGCGGAGGAGATCGTCGCTGACGTGACGCCCAGGGCCGCCGAGCCGGAGGTCCCCGAGGTCGCGCGGCCGGCGTCCGGCACCCGCCGTTCCCGCCTGCACGACGCGGTGGGATACGCCCCGCGCTAGCCGCCGCGGGACCCTGGCGACCACCGCCCCGTCAGCCCGCTCTGGGGCTCAGTGGCGGGTATGTACTGGCCCGAGTCCGCCTACTGGTGGCCGGACTGGTCCGGGCCGCGGCGCGCGACCGGACCCGTGGTCGGTGCGGAGTATTCGCCGATCCAGTGCTCTTCCCAGGCGTTGTCGTACTGCTGCTCGTTGCAGCTCGGATGGTAAATCGCTGTCAGCTCACGGGTGATCTGCTCTCGGTGCGCCCGGCTCCCGCCGGGTACCTCGTAGGTGCAGATGTAGACCTTCCACTTCGAGCCCGCGCGGTGCACCCAGCAGGCAGCACGCGGATGATGGAACGGGAAGTGCTCGGCCGACAGATCGTCGGAATGGCCGACGTAGCTGACCGCGTAACGCTCGGGCTTGGTGTCCGGGTCGGGCTTGTACAGGATCGCGTACACCGCTGCCGTCGGCGGCGGAGACCAGCCGCCGAGCAGCCGCGGCCCCTCGAACGGGTAGCCCGCCAGCGAGCCGAGCCGGATCACGGCACCTCTTCCTCGGCCTCGCTGATGGCCTCGGTGCGGACGACCGGCGCCGGGGGCAGCCCGGCTGCTGCCGCTGCTGAGAGGAACCGCGCGGTGGCCCTGCTCACCGCATCGTCCCGGCTGTCGGCCTCGACTACGAGTTGCGCCCCGTATCTGCTGGTCCCGATCCCGGTAGCGATGCCATGACTGGCCGCGATGGCGTCGGCAAGCTCGACGACCTCCTCACGGGTGAGAATCCTGTCGCCCTCGGCCTCGATGCCGACACTCCACCTCACGACCGGCTCCTTGCGATTGCGCTCAGCGTGGTTGCGCTCAGTTCAGCACCGGCAGCATCTCGGCCAGCTGCTCCAGGCTTGCCAGGTCGTGGCCCGACAGCAGCAAGTCGATGTGCGGCGCTGCCACCATCATGCCCAGCGTGCTCGGCCGGAAGTCCGGGTCGTTGCCCTTGTGCGGGTTCAGCCACACTATTCGGTAACATAGCCGGGACAGCCGCTCCATGGCCGCTGCCAGCTGCTCCGGATCGCCACGGTCCAGCCCATCGGAGCAGATGACGACGACCCCGCCGCGGCACAGTCCGTTGCGCCCGAAGCGCCGGACGAAGGTGTCCAGGGACTGGCCGATCCTGGTTCCGCCATCCCAGTCGACAACCGCACGGGCGGCTTGCTCCAGCGCCGCGTCGGGCTGGCGATGCTGAAGCGCCCTGGTGATCCGGGTGAGCCTGGTGCCGAAGCAGAAGACCTCGACCCGAGCCGCTGCGCGTTTCGCGGAATGCGCGAACTGCAGCAGATGGCGTGAGTAATCGGCCATCGACCCAGAGACGTCCAGGATCAGGATCAGCGGGCGCAGCCGCGTCTTGCGCTGCCGGAAGAACAGTTCCGCCGGTTCGCCGTGCATGCGCATGGAATCCCTGATCGTCTTGCGCAGGTCCGGCGAACGCCCCGTGGTTGCTGCGCCAGTCCGGCGAGTCCTGCGGCGAGGCGGGGTCAGCCGGATCCGGGCCATGATCCGGCGCAGCGCCGCCAGTTCGGCTGGCGTGCACGCCGCGAAGGACCTGTGCTTCAGGGCGTCGACATCGGATGCCATCCAGCCGAGCGCGGGCTGTTCGTCTTTCTGCTCCGGTCCCGGCTCGGTGCCGGACCTGACTAGCGCTGCCTCAGCCTCAGCCACCGCATTGGCCCTGAGCAGCAGCGGCGCCGCCGGGCCGTCCTCCGCCAGGAAGTAACGGCGGAATGCCTGGTCATAGGTAGGGATGTCGTCGCGTCTGGTGACCAGCGTGGTCCGGCCGGCCCAGTACAGGTCGAGCAGGTCAGACGGATCGAGCGGCGCCATCGCTGAGAAATAGGTCAGCACATCGCCGGTTCCTACTGTGATGCCAGCCGCTCGCAGCTCTCGCGCGAAGCCCACTAGGACTGGAGCGAGAGGCGCCTGCTCCAGCGACCCCGCCTGCTCAGCCACCGGAGGCTATCTCCGCCAGGTTCTGGCGAACGAGGTCGAGGTCATCCCGGTCCTTGACGACAGCGCCCAGCGTGTCTTCCGCAGCCTGACGGGTCAGGTCGGTCTCACCGAGGAAACCTAGCGTCCGTACCCAGTCGATGGTCTCTGCCACGCCGGGCGGTTTGGCCAGGTCCAGTTCCCGAAGCCGGTGCACTGCAGCAACGACCTTGCGCGTCAGGTCCTGCGCCGCGCCAGGCTCCCGGACGAGCACGATCTCTACCTCGCGCTCGGCCGACGGGTAGCCGATCCAGTGATACAGGCAGCGGCGCCGCAGCGCGTCGTGCAGCTCCCTGGTCCTGTTGGAGGTCAGGATCACCGTCGGCGGTGATTCCGCCTTGATGGTCCCGATCTCCGGGATGCTGATCTGGAAGTCCGACAGCACCTCCAGCAGGAACGCCTCGAACTCGTCGTCGGCCCGGTCGACCTCGTCAATGAGCAGCACCGCCTGATCTCCCGCCCGCACGGCCTCGAGCAACGGACGTTCCAGGAGGAATTTGGGTCCGAACAGCCGGTCCACCGACTGCTCGTCTGCCGCCTGGCGCTCAGATAGCGCGCGGATCTGCAGCATCTGCCGCGCGTAGTCCCATTCATAGAGAGCCTGATTGGTGTCGATACCCTCGTAGCACTGCAGCCGGATGAGCTTGCGGCCGAAGATGCTGGCCAGGACCTTGGCGACCTCGGTTTTGCCGACGCCCACCTCGCCTTCGAGCAGGACAGGCCGGTGCAGCGACAGCGCTACGAGCAGTGACGTGGCGAGCCCCCGGTCGGCGAGGTATCCGCCCATCCGCAGGCGATCGGTCAGCTCACCGACGGTTCCGGGATACTCCACCGAGCGAATCTCCTCGCCGTCTGCTGCCTGAGTCAGCGAACTTCAGCCCGAGCCCAGGACAAGATCACGGACGCTGTCACCAGCGCGGTTCAGTTTGCCCTCGCGCTCAAGCCTGGCCCGCCAGGCGGACGCCAGGTCGCTCTCGCCCGCCGCGAAGTCGTCAAAGCCGACTCCGGCGTCGGTCATCCGCTTGCAGGAACCCTTCTCACCGGCAGCGTTGTCGAGGTCCGTTGCGGTCTGCCCCTGACCGCGCCATACCTCGCGCAGCACTTCCAGGGCTTCGGCAGGCTCTGCACTCATATCGGACATCCTTCCGCCCGGCGCAATGCATCGACTGTAACTCTGGTGCGAGAGCACTCGCGAGTCGGGATTAAGTGATCTCTTAATCGCCGCGGGGGCGCGTCACGGCGGCCCGGCCCCGCAGCCGTTCGGCATGATGGCGACTATGGAACTGTCGGTGGCTGCGAGCACAATGACGACCGTGCCGACTATCACTTTCCGCAGCGATATGACTGTCGACCTCGTCAAGCACTCGGCCTCGGACGCCGACGTGATCTGGGCAGCGCGAGTCTCCACCAAGGGCGAACAGTCGCTGGCTGAGATCGACGGTGATCCCGAACGGTCGGCAGGGCTGATCAACTACCTGATGCGCGACCGCCACGGGACGCCGTTCGAGCACTCGACGATGACCTTCTACGTCAGCGCGCCGATCTTCGTGTTCCGCGAGTTCATGCGGCACCGGACCTTCAGCTATAACGAGGAGAGCGGCCGGTACCGGACGCTCGAGCCGGTTTTCTACGTGCCGGGACGCGACCGCATGCTCGTGCAATCCGGCAAGCCGGGTGCGTACCTGTTCACGGCCGGCTCTGCTGAGCAGCAAGATCTCGTGACCGCGACAGTCGAGGCCGCGTGCCGCCAGTCGTACGAGGCATACCTGGAGATGCTGGAAGCCGGCGTGGCCCGCGAGGTCGCCAGGACCGTGCTGCCCGTGGGTCTGTACTCATCCATGTACGCCACCTGCAACGCACGGGCCCTTATGAACTTCCTGTCGCTCCGGGTGAAGCACGATGACGCCACGTTCCCCTCGTTCCCGCAGCGCGAGATCGAGATGGTAGCCGAGCAGATGGAGACGCTGTGGGCTGGGCTGATGCCGATCACGCACGCCGCCTTCCAGCGGAACGGCCGCGTCTGCCCGTAAGCTCGCCCCTCTAGGTCAGCGATCGCGGAGCGTGCTGATGGCCGCGGCTGCCGCCGCTCCGATGGCGCGGTCGATGGCGGCAGCGCCATGCGGGGTCTCGGCAGACTGAGTGAAGACCGCGGCAGCATAGCCGGAGCCGTCGGGGTACTCAATGACGCCGATCTCGTTCCGGATGACGCCGACGAGGCCACCGCTCTTGGCCGACACGCGTACCGGCGGCGGGAATGCCGCCGCTAGCCGGTGCCTTGTCAGCTGCTGGCTCATGAGCTGACGAACCCGCTGGCATGCCTGCGAAGGTCCGGCCTGCCCGGTCCATATCAGCCGCAGCAACGTCACCGTGTCGCGCGCTGTGGTGCGAGTGGCGCGGTCTGCCGTCAGCGCGTCGGCTGCCATGATGCGCTCCATCAGCCGCCGCTCCGCTGCCTCCGAGTGCGGCTGTGACGCTCCGGCGGATAGGGCATTCCAGCCGCTGAAGCCAGCGGCATCGGTCGCGTCATTGTCGCTGATGGCCAGCATGGCCACCACGAGGTCCCGCAGTGAGACGGCGACGTCGTCGTCGCGGAACAGCGAGAATCCGACGGGGCCTGGGGTCCGCCGCGATGCGGCCAGGGTTGCCCGCTCTCGCGGATCGAGCCGTCCGTCGGCGAGCTGGGTCTCAGCTTCGAGCGCGACGCAGACCTTGAACACCGACGCGGCTACCACCGGACGCTCGGCATCGACCGCTGCTTCCTGCCCGCCGTCGAGCGACTGCACGCACAGCTGGCCAGCGCATCCGGCCTGCCTGAACAACTCCGCGATCGCCGCGCTCACTCGGCCCGCCATCCTATGAGGTGGCCGCCCGCACCGTCGTGGCGTCAATGCTGTACTTCACTTGCCACGCATTGAACGCCATGAACCTGGCGACCTGAGACATCCCGATGGCCTCGAGGAGCCGACGAGATTCGAGGTTGGCTTCCTGCGTAATCGCGATGACCACCGGCGGCGCCGGAGTGATGTTCTGGAACGCCCAGCTCACTGCTGCGCTGACGCACTCGCGTCCGTATCCATCGCCCCAGGACTCGGGGAGCAGCTGGTAAGAAACCTCGGCATCGCCGCCCGCATGGCCGTCGGGCTCGGTCTCTGGATCGATGACCACCAGGCCGAAGACAGCGTCGTGCGACCTGCGGACCACGCTGAACAGTGTGGTAGCGCCCACGCATCTCGCCAGGCGAGGCGCAAGCTCGTCCGGCGCAACCGGTCCGCCCAGGTACTTGCGCACCCTCAGGTCGGTCATCAGCCGAGATATCACCGGAACATCCGCCTGCTCAATGGGACGCAGCAGGAGCCGATCTGTCAGGATCGTCGCCGGCCAGGGAGCTTTGCGGCCACTCATAAATCGACCCTAACAGGCAAAAGGTTCACCGTCGTGGCTGTCTGTTATGGTCCGGACCGTCTGCGGCCTATGTGCGAAGGCGACACCCGCTCCCGCCGCGCGGTCCGCCACCGGATCTGTCCAGTGCGCATGCGGGTTCATCGAGCTTGGCCACGCGAGCGGATGCGCCGGCTACGTCCGATCGAAGGCGGCGGTGGCTCAGGTAGATCATTAGTATGAGGGCCAGGGCCGCAAGCCCGAGGATGTCCTCCAGTAGCCGACCGGGCAACACTGGGAAGCCGTGCTTGAGCCAGCCCTGAGCCCAGGTCGGCAGCGCGGTCGTCGCAAACAGACTGCCTGCCGCCGCCGCCGCGAAGACGCGGCGCCAGGTGCGGCCGTCACCGATCAGCACCCCGAGCACTGCCACTAGCCAGCAATAGTGCTGGATCCAGGCGACCGGCGACAGCAATGCCGCGAGCAGCCCCGTGATTGCGATTCCGGCCATGTCGTCGCCCGAGGTCCAGCATGACCTGGCGGCGGCGAGGCCGACGGCCGCCACCACAAGCGCGACCGCGAGCCAGACCGCGGTTGGGGCCAGCAGCGTGCGGTACGGCTCGAGTGCACGCAGGACGATTCCGCGCAGTGACTGGTTCTGAGCCGAGCCGCTGCCACCAACCCGCCTGGTGTCGAACATCGCGGTCGTCCAGTAGCTGACTGAGTCGCGAGGGCTGACTAGCCAGGCAAGCGCCGTGCACGCGGCAAACGAAGCGGCGGCGACCGCCGCCTCCCGGCGGCGCCGGGTGATCAGCAGGTACACCACGAACACGCCGGGCTCCAGCTTGATCGCGGTGGCCACGCCGATCAGCAGCCCCCGCGGCCAGCGCGGACGATCAGAGGCAAGGTCGAGCAAACACAGCGCGACCAGGAAGATGTCAACCTGGCCGAAGGCGAACTCCCGAGCCAGCGGGTATAGCAGCGCGCAGCAGGCCAAGGCGGCGGCGAACGCGGCCAGTCTCAGCGGGCCGGCCCTGGCCAGCAGGGGCCGGAAGCTGAACCACACCGCCACCGCGAGCGGCACGCAGACCATGACCACGGCCCACGCCGCCTTGGCCGCCGCGAACGGTACCAGGGTCAGCGGCACGGCAAAGATCGCGGCGACCGGCGGATAGGTGAACCACAGCCCGTCCGGCGTGCGGATCGCATACACGTCCAGGCCGTGCCGCAGGGCATTTCCCCCGGCGGCATACACCTGGAGGTCCAGCATCGGCCCCCGCACGGCACTGACGCAACGCCAAGCCAACACCGCGACAGCCAGCAGGCAGCAGAGCAAGGTAGCAGTCACGATGGCGGCGCGCCGCATGCTGACGTGACGCCTGCTGGGGAAGACGTCGGGCGCTGGCACGCCGACATCGGCACCGCGCGCGATCATTGATCCTCACTTGTGCCAGAGCACACGCGTCGCCCTGAAAGACGTGCCGATGGCGACAACTGCGCGATACACCACGCTTCCTGCACTGCCGGCTGGCCCCTCGTATCCTGCAACTTCCGACCGGAAAGTTGGGTGCGCCCGGCGCCCTGTCCACGTACAGTCCGAGTCTGATCCACATTTACCCTCCGCGCCCGCAGAACCCCGGAACACCATCACGGCGATCAGTCACGGCGTGACCGGCGCGCACGGGCGTCACGGAGCCCGGAGGGCGTGTCTCCGGCTCTGCGGATGCGCTGATTGTGCTCCGGGCTAGGGCTGAGGGAAGTCGTTCCAGCCCTGCCCGCCGTTACCGGTGCAGCCGCCGCTTTGGGCCACGATGAACGCCTTCTCGTCGGTGCCCTTGTCCGACGACAGGCATGACCCGCCGCCGACGTCGTCGTTGTAGACGATCTCGGGCGCTGTGCCGACTGCCTTCCAGAGCTGCGCCGTCCTGCCGCTGTCGCAGTCTGCAAGGATTACGTCACCGCTCGGGCTGCCTCCTGCCGGGCCGGAGTACTCCGCGCACTGCGACGTGCCGTCCAGGCGGAGCAGTTCATAGCCGGAAGGAACCACGTCAAGGTCCCGCACCTGGATGCTCACCCGGCCGCACCGCAGAGTCAATATACTTCGTCCATTAATTACCAATATGGGATATTGCTAACTAAGTGCGCCGGCCTGTTAGCCGGGCCCGTCGGCCGCAGGGTCCGCCTCCAGCACGGCCATGAACCTGTTCAGGCGCTCAGTGACCTCCTGAACGCAGAACGCGATCAGCGCCACGCGGCCGTCCGGGCCGAAGACCGGCGCGATCGTCGCACTCCAGTACCGCCTGGCGAACACGCCCGGACTGCCCGGCACCTCAAGGTCATGCCGCTGGAACTCCATGGGCTCAGGGTCACCCGTGGCCAGGACCCGGTGCAGCGCCGACCGGAGGTTGCGCGAGCCCCCGCCACCTGGATCCCAGGGATTGTCCGGGAAGGCGTCAAAGATGTTGCGGCCCAGCACGTCTTCCTGGGTGCGGCCAGCCGCCTGAAGGTAGGCCTGATTCGCGTCGGCGATCACGAACTCCGGCGTCAGCAGCGCCACCAGGACCGGGAGCTGCCGGTACACCGCCATGTAGTCGACTTGCGATCCGGTCATCACTTCACCCCCCCTTAATTCAGTCTGGTACTCCCGCCTTGTGCACCTAACAGGGCAGGTGTCGGCGCACAGCCGCGTGCCTGAATCGTGGGCGAGGCGCCGTAACGAAATCACGCCGCACGAGCGCGAGGAAGGCCACCCCTCATGAACCTCAACGTCATGAGAAACGGCTTTCTGACCTGCGGTAATGCTCGGTGGGCCTGGGAGGACTTGAACCTCCGGCCTCTTCCTTATCAGGGAAGCGCTCTAACCGTCTGAGCTACAGGCCCGAACTTGTGCCGACGCCGCCTGCGCCCGGCACGCCGGATAGGTTACCGCAAGCCGGGACTAGCTGCTCAGTCGGATTCCTTGAGCGTGACCTCAATACCGCCGGTCAGTGTCGTCACCACGTTGTACAGCGCCGCGCCGACGGTCGCCAGAGCCGTGAACAGGATCGCGTTGATGGTGCACACCAGCGCGGTGTACTCCAGCACCCGGGACGCCTTGAACCAGCTGGTCGCGTTGTTCCCCGGATGGTTCTTGTTGTAGGTGACCAGGCCGACGGTGTCCTCGATCTTGGCGAAGACGCCGAGCTTGGAAAGCGCGAAGTAGACCACCGCCACGGCGACGAACATGACGACCCAGCCGACCAGCGAGATCAGGAAGCTGAACTTCATGACCGACACCGGCTCGATCCGCTCCAGGCTGAGCAGCGCGCGCCGAGTCTGGGCGCCGCCCTGCTGCGGCCGGGCCGCCTGCGACGCCCGTGGCGGCAGGCCCGCGCCGGGGCCGGCCGACGGCCGCCTGATCGAGGCTGACGGAACTCGTGGCGGTGCCTTCGGCCGGGGCCTGGACGCGTTCTTGGTCACACCCGAGAACGATGCACCGACCTTCGCGGCCAGGCCGCGGGCGCTGCTGGCTGCGCCAGTCACTGCCGCCATCGGCGACGTCGTAACCGAGCCCCCTGCAGGCCTGGCCTGGGCGGGCGCCATCAACGAGCTGGGCGGCTGGCTCGTGCCAGCCTGCCACGCTGGGGCCGGCGCGCTCACCGTCTGACTGGCCCCGCTTGGCGCCGTAGCTGCCGCATCGGTGGACGACGTGGAAGCCGGTGTTGCATCGCTATCTGAGCTTTCTGCTGGCGTCGTGCTCTCAGAACCATCGCCAGACGCCCGAGATGGCGTCTCCACCCGGTTGTCCACCCCGTCCTCCTCCGCACAGTTCACTGACACGAGGTTATCCCCAAGTCAGCTGAGTGTGATTCGTTCGAACCAGAACCGCAGCTGCGGCTTCTTTTATGACGCCCAGGGCGACCGGATCGTTGCAGCCCGCAGACGACCTCGCGGACAACTGTCCCCGTGGTGGGCCACGTCCCCCGGACCTACCCACATTTTTACGCTACTTTCCGGCACGATACATGGTCAATCAGCCCCGCTACCAGCGTCGACGTCAGCCCGCTCAGATCCGGCAGCCCGCAGGCGCCCAGCCTGATCACTGATCGCCCTCATCGGCGGGCCCGTCACCGGCCGCGCTGTCGGCCGGGCCCGCTTCGGCGAGGTCAGCCAGAGCGCCCTCGGCGGCTCCTGCCTCCGCTTCCGTGTCGATGGCCGCCTCCGCCGCGGTGGCTTCCGCGTTCCGCGCGATCGCTACCAGGCTCTGGCCCTCGGCCAGATTGACCAGCCGGACGCCCATAGTCTGACGCCCAGAGATCTTGATCTCAGCGGCAGCAGTCCTGATGATGTCGCCGGCGGAGGTGATCGCGAAGACCTCGTCCTCGGGCTGAACCATGAGCGCGCCGATCAGCTCGCCCCTGGCATCCACGATCCGGGCGGTGATCACCCCGAGCCCGCCCCTGCCCTGGACCGGGTACTGGTCGGCGGGCGTCCGCTTGGCGTAGCCGCCTCCGGTGGCGACCAGGACGTCGGCGCCCTCCGTCACCACGTGCATCCCGAGCATCTGGTCACCGCCGGTGAACCGCATGCCGATGACGCCCGAGGTGGCCCGGCCCATCGGCCGCAGTGCCTCGTCCGAAGCCCGGAACCTGATGGCCTGAGCGTGCTTGCTGACCAGCAGCAGGTCCTGCTCCTGCGACACTAGCCGGGCGGCGATCACCTCATCGTCCTCGCGCAGGTTGATGGCGATGATCCCGCCAGACCTAGAGGAGTCGAAGTCGGTCAGCCGGGACTTCTTCACCAACCCGGAGGACGTGGCCAGCACCAGGTACGGGGCCACGTTGTAGTCACGCAGCGCCAGCACCTCAGCGATGTGCTCGTCCGGCTGGAAGGCCAGCAGGTTCGCCACGTGCTGGCCGCGGGCGTCCCGCCCTGCCTCGGGCAGCTCGTAGGCCTTCGCCCGGTAAACCCGGCCCTTGTTCGTGAAGAACAGGATCCAGTGGTGCGTGGTCGTGACGAAGAAGTGGTCCACGATGTCGTCGGTGCGCAGCTGCGCACCGCGGACGCCCTTGCCGCCGCGGCGCTGCGCCCGGTACAGGTCGGTCTTCGTCCGCTTGGCGTACCCGCCGTGAGTGATCGTGACGACGACGTCCTCTTCGGCGATCAGGTCCTCCATGGACATGTCGCCGTCGTAGGCCACGATCTCGGTCCGCCGGTCGTCGCCGAACCGCTCAGTGATCTCCGCGAGCTCGTCGCTGACGATCTGGCGCTGCCGCTCGGGCGAGGCCAGAATGGCCTCGTAATCGGCAATCTGGGTCATCAGCTCTTCGTACTCGTCGATGAGCGCCTGGCGCTCCAGCGCGGCGAGCTTGCGTAGCTGCATGTCGAGGATGGCGCGGGCCTGGATCTCGTCGATCTCCAGCAGGTCCATCAGGCCCTGCTGAGCTGCGGCCGCCGACTCGCTGGCCCGGATCAGCGCGATCACTGCGTCGATCCGGTCGAGCGCCTTGACCAGAGCGCCCACGATGTGCGCTCGGCGCCGTGCCTCGCGCAGGAGGTACCTGGTGCGCCGGACGACGACCTCGATCTGGTGCAGCACCCAGTACCGGATCATCTGGTCCAGCCGCAGCGTCCGCGGGACACCGTCAACCAGCGCGACCATGTTGGCGCCGAAGGTGTCCTGCAGTTGCGTGTGCTTGTAGAGGTTGTTCAGCACGACCTTGGCGACGGCGTCGCGCTTGAGCAGGATCACGATCCGGCGGCCCACCCGGGCGCTGCTCTCATCCTGCACGTTAGCGATGCCGGGGATCCGGCCGTCAGTGGCCAGCTCGGCGATTTTCTCGATCAGGCTGTCCGGGTTCACCTGGAACGGCAGCTCGGTGACGACCAGAGTGGTCCGGCCCCTGCTGTCCTCCTCTGCCTCGACCACCGCGCGCATCGTGATCGAGCCGCGGCCGGTGCGGTAGGCGTCGAGGATGCCGCGCCGCCCCGCGATCTGCGCCGCGGTCGGGAAGTCCGGACCCTTGACCCGCTCCAGCAGCGCGTCCAGCAGTTCCTCGTCGCTCGCATCGAAGTTCTGCAGGCACCACTGCGCTCCGGCTGCAACCTCGCGCAGGTTGTGCGGCGGGATCTTAGTGGCCATCGCCACCGCGATGCCCTCGGAGCCATTTACCAGCAGGTTCGGGAACCGGGCCGGCAGCACCACGGGCTCAGCTGACTTGCCGTCGTAGTTCGGCCGGAAATCGACGGTCTCCTTGTCGATGTCCCGCAGCATTTCCATGGCCAGCGGGCTCAGTCGGCACTCGGTGTACCGCATCGCCGCGGCCGGGTCGTTGCCGGGCGAGCCGAAATTGCCCTGGCCGTCCACCAGCGGCATGCGCATGGCCCAGTCCTGGGCCATGCGTACCAGGGCGTCGTAGATCGCCGAGTCGCCGTGCGGGTGGTAGTTGCCCATCACATCGCCGACCACGCGGGCGCACTTGTTATAGCCGCGCTCCGGGCGGTAGCCGCCGTCATACATCGCGTACAGGATGCGGATATGGACCGGCTTGAGGCCGTCCCTGACGTCCGGCAGCGCCCGGCCGACGATGACCGACATCGCATAGTCGAGGAAGCTGCGCTGCATCTCGACCTGGATGTCAACGGGCTCGGTGCGGCCCTGGCCCTCCGACGGTGCCTCGGGAGTGGTCACATCAGGCACTTACTGGTTCCTTCTTCCTTCCGTCATTCGGCGCGCTGCGACGCTGCCGCCTCACCCTGGACTGCCCGTTCCCGCGCTAGATGTCGAGGAACTTGACGTCCTTGGCGTTGCGCTGGATGAACGAGCGCCGCGCCTCGACGTCCTCGCCCATCAGCACGCTGAACATCTCGTCGGCTTGCGCCGCGTCGTCCACGGTGACCTGCTTCAGCAGCCGCCGCGCCGGGTCCATCGTGGTGTCCCACAGCTCGGTCGCGTTCATCTCGCCGAGGCCCTTGTAGCGCTGGACACCGTCGCGCTGGACCTTCCGGCCCTCGCCGGCAGCGGCTTCGATGACCGCGTCCCGCTCCCGGTCGGAGTAGGCATAGCTGGCAGCAACGCCCCGGCCATCCCACTTGATCTTGTAGAGCGGCGGCTGCGCCAGGTAGACGTGGCCAGCCTCGAGCAAGGGCTTCATGAACCGGAACAGCAACGTCAGGAGCAATGTCGTGATGTGCTGGCCGTCGACGTCGGCATCTGCCATCAGGATGATGTGGTTGTAGCGGAGCTTGGTGATGTCGAACTCATCGTGGACCCCGGTGCCGAGCGCCGTGATCATCGACTGGACCTCGTTGTTCTTCAGCACCCGGTCGATCCGGGCCTTCTCCACATTCAGGATCTTGCCCCGGATCGGCAGGATGGCCTGGAACTTGGAGTCGCGGCCACCCTTCGCCGAGCCGCCGGCCGAATCGCCTTCCACGATGTAGATCTCGCAGATGGTCGGGTCGCCGGACTGGCAGTCGGCCAGCTTGCCCGGCAGGCCGGATCCGCCCATCGCGCTCTTGCGGGTCAGATCCCGGGCCTGGCGCGCGGCGATGCGGGCGCGCGCGGCCTGGCTGGCCTTGATCACGATCGCCTTGGCCTCGCCAGGGTTGCGCTCGAACCAGTCCCGCAGGTGGTCGTTACAGACCCGCTGGACGAACGACCTCGCCTCGGTGTTGCCCAGCTTCTGCTTGGTCTGGCCCTCGAACTGCGGCTCCGACAGCTTCACGTGGATGATCGCCGTGAGGCCTTCACGGATGTCCTCACCGAGCAGGTTGGGTTCCTTCTCGCGCAGCTGGTTCTGCTCGCGCGCATACCGGTTCACGATCGTGGTCAGCGCGGCCCGGAAGCCCTCCTCGTGTGTCCCGCCCTCGGCCGTGTTGATCGTGTTGGCGAAGGTGTGCACAGACTCGGCGTAGGCCCCCGTCCACTGCATGGCGATCTCGGCCGAGATCCCCTCGCCCTCCTCGCCGAACTCGATCACGGACTCCTGGACGGGCTCCTTCGTCGCGTTCAGGTACCGGACGAAGTCCGCGATACCGCCGTCGTAGCAGAACGTGGCGACATGCGGCTCGCCGTTGATGTGATCGGGCCGCAGGTCAGTCAGCGTGATCGACAGACGGCGGTTGAGGAAGGCCATCTCCTGCAGCCGCCGGGACAGGGTCTCGAACGACCACTCGGTGGTCTCGAAGATCTCATCGTCCGGCCAGAACGTAATGATCGTGCCGGTCTCGTCGGTGCGCTCGCCCTTCTGCAGCGGCGCGATCGGCGCGCCCCGCTCGTAGGACTGGCGCCAGACGTAGCCGTCCTTCCTGACCTCGATCTCGAGCCTGCGGGCCAGTGCGTTGACGACCGAGACGCCGACGCCGTGCAGGCCGCCGGAGACCGCATAAGACTGGCTGTCGAACTTGCCGCCCGCGTGCAGTGTGGTGAGAACCACTTCCAGGGCCGGGCGCTGTTCGACCGGGTGCATGTCGACCGGGATGCCGCGGCCGTTGTCGGCGCACCGGACGCCGCCGTCGGACAGCAGCGTAACCTCGATCCAGTCCGCGTAGCCGGCCAGCGCCTCGTCCACAGCATTGTCCACAAGCTCCTGGACCAAGTGGTGCAAACCACGCTCACCAGTCGAGCCGATGTACATTCCGGGACGCTTGCGGACAGCCTCCAGGCCTTCCAGGACCGTAATCGAGTATGCATCGTAGGACAAAGCTGAAGCTCCTCTAGAACAGGGCAAACACACAGCCTGGCGCATCAAACCCCCGCGCGGGCGCCAGCCCTAGTGCGCTTGTTCATTTTACCTGGGGGAACCGCCCGACTCAGCCGTACGGTGTCAGCCGTACGTGTCACGCGGGCCGCGGCCGCCGCGGACCCGCCACTCACCTGGCCTCTGACTGCCGCTGACCGGGCCGCGGACCCGCACCCGGAGCACGGTTCCGTCGCCCAGCTCCGCGTTCAGCCGCTTGACCAGCTGGGACGACAAGAGGCGGAGCTGCGTCGCCCAGGCGGTGGAATCCGCCGAGACGGTCAGCTCCCCGTCGGTGAGCGTGTCAGGCGTCGTATGGGCGGCCAGGTCCGCTCCCACAATCTCGGCCCACCGGCCGAAGACCGAGCCTGTGGCGGCCGCCAGGGCCCAGCCTTCGGCGTCAACCAGGCCGGAGATGGCCGACGACAGCGGCTGCGGGTCATGGCGCTGCGGCCGCGCCGCGAACCCGGGCCGCGACTGGCCTGCTGGGCCACGCCTGCTGTCTGCGCGCGGTGCTGCCTCCGCTTCCGGCGACTCTGCCGGCCGCGGGCCTGGAGCTGGGGTCGGGCGCAAGCCCTTAGCCCTGGCATTCGCCCGAGCAGCGGCGAGGGCCGCCCGCGCCCGGCTGACGGCGTCCTGCGGACCGCCGTGCTCAGCCACTGGTGATCATCCCGTCCGCCACCTGGAACCTGGCGCCTGTCAGCCCGGCCGGGACGTCCTCCGGGACGGCCGCCGTGACCAGGACCTGCTCGGCACTGGCCACGAGCTCGGCGAGCCGTTCCCTGCGCGCGGTGTCGAGCTCGGCAAACACGTCGTCCAGCATCAGCACGGGGTCATCGCCTGCCGCACGGAGCAGCTGGTAGGCCGCCAGCCGCAGGGCAAGTGCCAGCGACCACGATTCACCGTGGCTGGCGTAACCACGAGCCGGCAGGCCGCCAATCCCCAGCTCCAGCTCGTCCCGGTGCGGCCCCACGAGGCAGGCGGCCCGTTCCAGCTCGGCCCGGCGGCGCAGGGCCAGTGCCTCACGCAGCGTCCCGGCCAGCTTCTCAGCGTCCGGTTCCGGTTCCGGCCACGTCTCGATGTCTGCCAGCCGCTGGCGCGCGAAATCTCCGGCGGGCTGTCGAGGGCTGGGGCTGCCCCCCGGACTGTGTGCCGACATCCGGTAGCGCAGGTCGGTGTCGCGCTCAGTGCCCGAGACCGCGCTGTAGCTGCTCGCGACCAGGCTCCTCAGCTCCCGGACCAGCCGCAGCCGGCCGGCCGTCAGCTGAGACCCGGCCGTAACCAGGTGATCGTCCCAGACCTCCAGCGCGCCGGGCGGCACCGCGCCCCTGGCCTTCGCCGACTTGAGCAGGGCAGTCCGCTGCCTGAGCACGCGGTCGTAGTCAGAACGGATGCCCGCATACCGGGGCCGCATCGCCACGAGCAGGTCATCGAGGTAGCGCCTCCGCTGATCCGGATCGCCCTTCACGACGGCGATGTCCTCTGGGGCGAACAGCACGCACCTCAGGACGCCGAGCACTTCGCGCGGCCGCGGCACCGGCGCCCGGTTGAGCCGGACCCTGTTGGCCCGGCCCGCGTTGATCTCGATCTCCAGCAGGCTGTCGCGTCCGGCAGAGACGACCACCGCGCGCAGGATGGCCCGTTCCGCCCCCTGCCGGATCAGCGGAGCATCCGTCGCCACCCGGTGGCTGCCGAAGGTGGCCAGATACGCCGCGGCCTCCACCAGGTTGGTCTTGCCCTGGCCGTTGAAGCCGGTGAACGTCGTGATGCCGGGCCCCAGCGGCACGTCGGCTTCGGCGTAACTGCGGAAGTCGGTGAGCGAGAGCCGGCTCAGGTGCACAACCGGACTATAGGCTCAGCTGCCGAGCCTGATCGGCATCAGCAAGTACCGGAACTCTGGGTTGCCGTCTGGCTCGGGCTTCCCGGTCAGCAGGGCCGGCTTGCCCGGCTCGGTGAACGAGATGCGCACGGTGTCGGAGTCGATGGCGGCCAGCCCGTCGAGAAGGTACTGCGGGTTGAACGCGATTGACAGGTCATCGCCGGAGAAGTCGGCTTCGAGGATTTCCTCGGCCTGGGCCTCGTCGCCGGTTCCGGCCTCGAGGATCAGCTGGCCGGAACTGAACGACAGGCGCACGGGAGTGTTGCGCTCGGCCACGAGGGCCACCCGCTTGACTGACTCGGACAGCAGGCTGACGGGGAGTTCCGCGACCGAGCTCACGGACTTCGGAAGCAGCGACTGATAACGCGGGAACTCCCCACTCAGCAGCCGGGTCGTCGTCCGCCGTCCGGCGCCCTCGAAGCCGATCATGCCGTCGCCCGTCCCGCTGCTGCTGTCCGGCAATGCCAGCGCGATGGAGACCTGAGCGCTGCTGGTCAGCGAGCGGGCGGTGTCTGCCAGTGCCCTGGCCGGCACCAGCATCGCCGCCGTCAGGTCCGGGCGCGCCGGGGACCAGCGCAGCTCGCGGACGGCGAGCCGGTAGCGGTCGGTGGACACGAGCGTCAGGGTGTCGCCCTCGATCTCGATCCGGATGCCGGTCAGGGCTGGCAGCGTGTCGTCGCGGCCGGCGGCTGTCGCGGACTGGCTCACGGCAGTTGCGAACGCATCGCTGCCGATGGTGCCCGCGGCCGGCGGCATCTCCGGCAGGGCCGGGTACTCCTCGTCCGGCATGGTGAGCAGGGTGAACGTGGCACTCCCGCAGGTCAGGACTGCGCGGCCATCCTCGGCATTGATATGGACCGGCTTGGCGGGCAGGCTGCGGCTGATCTCCGCGAGCAGGCGGCCAGAAACCAGGGCGGTGCCTGCCTCGTGCGTCGCGACCGGCACCGTTGCCTGGGCGGAGACGTCGTAGTCGAAGCTGGAGAGAACGAGTTCCTCGCCCGCCTGGAGGCGGATGCCCGCCAGCACCGGAACCGTGGGCCGGGCTGGCAGGGTACGGGCCGTCCAGGCGACTGCCTCGGCCAGCACATCGCGGTCAAGAACGATCTTCACCTGTCGCCCTCCTTATCTGGTCGGGAGTTCGTTGAACTCGGTGCGGGCGATCTGTGGCCGGGTGAGGCTGGCCGGAACCCCGAGGCAGGCCTGCAACCCAGCGGGGCGCTCGCCTACTTGGGGTTGGATCTGTCGGCAATAACAAGGGTGGTAGTCGTCGTAGGGACGGTGGATCCCGGGGATAACGCAGATCCGCCCAGCTAGGCGGGGCTGCTGCCGTGCACAGCTGCTGTGACCGGCCCGGGTACAGCGGCCAGCCGGGCTGTGCGTGGCGCGCGGCTGCCGTGGCGTAACCCCGGCGTTACCCCCCGGATGAGTTGGGTTTTCCTCCGGATGTCCCAAGGACGTCCACAGACTTATCCACAACCTGTGTGCGTACATTGCGTGGGGCGCGAATTTTGCGCTCACCCGGACTCTGTTTGCGGTCATCCGGACAGGGCCTGCTGCTTGATCCGGTTGGTCAGCTCGGTCACCTGGTTGTAGATCGCGCGGCGCTCTGCCATCAGCGAGCGGATCTTGCGCTCGGCGTGCATCACGGTGGTGTGGTCGCGGCCGCCGAACTGCTGGCCGATCTTGGGCAGGGACATGTCGGTGAGCTCGCGGCAGAGGTACATCGCGATCTGCCGCGCGGTCACGAGTACGCGCGACCGGGACGTGCCGCACAGGTCATCGATGGACAGCCCGAAGTAGGACGCCGTCTGGCCCATGATCGTGGCAGCCGTGATGTCCGGGCCGTGGGTCTCGACGATGAGGTCCTTGAGCACGAACTCGGCGAGCTGCAGGTCGACGGACTGCCGGTTGAGGCTGGCGAACGCGGTGACCCGGATCAGCGCGCCCTCGAGCTCGCGGATGTTGGTGGTGATGCGCGATGCGATGTACTCCAGCGCCTCTGGCGGCGCGTTGAGCCGGTCCTGGACGGCCTTCTTGCGCAGGATCGCGATCCGGGTCTCGAGCTCGGGCGGCTGGACGTCAGTCTGCAGGCCCCACTCGAAGCGGCTGCGCAGCCGGTCCTCCAGTGTGACCAGGCGCTTCGGGGCCCGGTCGGATGAGATGACGATCTGCTTGCTGGCGTTGTGCAGGGTGTTGAAGGTGTGGAAGAACTCTTCCTGAGTTCCTTCCTTGTTCTCGAGGAACTGAATGTCGTCCACCAGCAGCACGTCGACGTCCCGGTACCGGCGGCGGAATCCGTCTTGCTTGCCGTCCCGGATCATGTTGATGAAGTCGTTCGTGAACTCCTCCGAGCTCACGTACCTGACTTTCAGGCCCTGGTACAGGCTCTGGGCGTAGTGGCCGATGGCGTGGAGCAGATGGGTCTTGCCAAGGCCGGAATCGCCGTAGACGAACAGCGGGTTGTAGGCCTTGGCAGGCGCCTCAGCCACGGCGACCGCGGCCGCGTGCGCGAACCTGTTGCTAGACCCGATGACGAAGGTCTCGAACGTGTACTTGGGGTTGAGCCTCGCCTGGCCCGGAGCAGGCGGCTGGGCACCAGCCCGCTGCGGGCCGCCCTGGCGGTGCAGCGGCAGGGGCGGCTGTCCCTGCCGCAGGCCGCCGCCCTCAGGCATCCCGGCTGGCGGAGGGCCAAGCTGGGACGGGAACGGGGTAGGCCCGCCCTGCAGTCCTGCTCCGGCCTGATCGAGCCCCGAGTGGCCCGAGGCTCCGTTGCCATAGTGGCCGCCGTCCAGGAGTGCGCCGCCGAGCGGGCTGCCGGACGTCCGGTCGAGCCGCTCAGCCGGGCCGATGTCGCGTCTGTCGGCGTAAGCCCGCGGATCGGGCCCGTCGGCAAGGGTGACCGGGAGCGGGCCGGTGATGTCGTCGTCAACGTCCGGGGCGCGTTCAACCGGGCGCGAGGACGGAGCTCCGAGGTCGGAGGTGGCGCCGGGGTCGATGGTGACCGCGAGCTGGATGCTCCGGGCGAGCTCCCTCGAGAGCGCGTTGGTAATGAGCGCGCGCAGCCGGGTCTCCAGCTGCTCCTTGACGAACTCATTGGGCGCAGCGATCAGCGCAGTGTTCTCGACCAGCCCGAGCGGCCGGGTCAGCTGCAGCCAGGCACGCTGGTGCGGCTCGATGTGCATGTCGGCCAGGTCGGCCAGCGAGCGGGCCCACACGTCCGAGAGGTCGTCGTCGCTCATTGGCCGGTCACCCGAGCCCCCCAGATGTGATCAACAGGTTTTTCCACAGCATGTGCACGTTTCGATGTCGCCGGTTTCTGACAGCTTCCCGGCCGCTCAACCGGCCCAGAGCGACGCTGGCGGCGGGAGCGCCACACACCGCGGACTGCGCTATCCACAGCCTAGGCCGGCGATTCGCGCTCCGTTCGGGAAACCCGGATCGTCGCTGGTGAACGTGTGCCGGACGGTTCCCGTCCGGGGTGCGGTGGCCTCGGGTCGCTGTCAGCGCGCTGGCCGGGTGCGCAGTCAGCTGGGCTGAGCATCGTACCGGGCCGGCCGGTTTGACCGCTACCTGGCGTGCGCGTAACTTGTAGAGGTCCGGCTCACCCCGGTGCAGCTTGATCGCGGCCCGATGCAGGTAGGGCCTGTGGCTTGGATGGGTTCTGGCACGGCGGTTGTTGGTAACGACGACGGTCGGTGGCTGCAGAGCTCAGGGCTGCCGCCTGTGCCCGTAACCGTTGTGACGACATACCTGCCGCACCTGGAGTTCCAGTGAGCAAGCGTACTTTTCAGCCGAACAACCGCCGCCGGGCGAAGACGCATGGTTTCCGTCTGCGCATGCGCACCCGGGCCGGGCGCGCGATCCTTGCAGCCCGGCGCCGGAAGGGGCGCGAGCGCGTCAGCGTCTGACGCCCGGGTCATCGGTGGCAGCGCCATGCTTCCGGCGTCCGCGCGGATGCGGCGGAGCTCCGATTTCGCGACCGCGACCCGCTGCGGTAGCAGGGCCGGGCGGCCGCTGGTGTCCGGTCATCTGCTGGTGCGGCGAGACAGCGCGGAGCCTGCGCGCGTCGGGTTCGTGGTGAGCAAGGCTGTCGGCTCGGCGGTGGTACGCAACACCGTGCGACGGCGCCTAAGGCACCTCGCCCGTGGGTACCTGGGCTGCCTGCCGGGAGGTAGCCTGCTTATAGTGCGCGCTGCGCCGCGCGCGGCCACGGCTTGCCAGGCGGATCTAGCCGCCGACCTCGACCTGGTAATCGGAGCTTTGCTTCGGCGGCAGGGTGGGGTGATGAGCCAGTGAGCGGCCGATCAGGGCAAGACGTCCGCAAGCTGTCCGTGGCCGGCCGGTTCCTCGTGGTGCTGCTGACCGGCTACCGGCGATTCATCAGCCCGCTGCTGGGACCGACGTGCAGGTTCTACCCGTCCTGCAGCGCATACGCGCTTGAGGCGGTGCAGCTACATGGTGCGCTGCGGGGATCTTGGCTGGCGGCGCGCCGGCTGAGCCGCTGTCATCCGTTCCACGCCGGGGGCATTGACCCCGTTCCCGGCTCTGAGGAAGCACAAGCGTCAGCCGAGAGCGCGTCAGGAAGTTACCAGCTCGCAGGTCAGGACCCCGACCGTCATGAGCAGAGCACAAGGGAGCTAACCAGGTGAATCCACTGAACTACCTCTACGAGGCGGTGGGCTGGGTCTTCACGCATATCTATGATCTGCTGAAGCCGGCTTTCGGCCCGACCAGCGGATGGACCTGGGCTTTCTCCATTGTGATCCTGGTCGTCCTGATGCGGCTGGTGATGGTGCCGCTGTTCATCAAGCAGATGCACACGACCAGGGCAATGTCATCCCTGCAGCCGCAGATGGCAGCGCTGCGCAAGAAGTACAAGAACGACAAGCAGACGCTCAACCAAGAGACGATGAAGCTCTACCAGGAGGCGGGCGTCAACCCGCTGATGGGCTGTCTGCCGATGGTGCTTCAGCTGCCGCTGTTCTTCTCGCTGTTCAGCGTGCTGCGCGCGATTGCGGACTGGAAGTCGGGCACGACGCCGAAGTACGGGCTGCCGCTGGAGATGGTGAAGAGCGCCCAGACGGCGAAGATCTTCGGCGCGCATCTGTACGACAAGGTGCTGTTTACCAGCAGCATTCCCGGTGGTGTACCACTCCACTCGAAGATAGTTATCTTCTGCGCCGTGCTCGTCAGCATGGCCACGACTTTCCTGACGATCAGGCAGAGTCAGAAGCGCGGCATGATGCCCGCCGCCACGCCCGATAATCCGATGGCGTCGTCGCAGAAGTACATGACCTACATCATGCCGTTCTTCGCGCTGACCGGTCTGTACTGGCCCTTCGGCCTGGTCCTGTACTGGGTGACGACGAACGTGTGGACCCTGGGCCAGCAGTTCATCCTGGGCCAGCGCTACCCGTACACCCCGCCGGCGGCTGCCGATGGTGCGGCGGCTCCGAGCACCGCTGGGGCGAGGTCGCTGACGGCTGGCGGGACAGGCGGAACGAAGGGCACCGCAGTGAAGGGCACGCCGGCGAAGCGAGCGCTGCCTGCAGGGCAGGCGCAGGCGGGCGGCTCGCGGACCGGCCGGGCAGCCGCCAATGGCGCCGGCGCCAACGGCAAGGCTGGACCTGGTGGAGCGACGCCAGGGAGCATGCTGAAGCGCCTCTCGAGGGGCCGATCCGAGCCGGAAGCCGAGCCTGAGCTGCCCGACGTTAAGCTCGTGAGGCACCAGACGCAACGGCAGTCGCGCAGCAAGCGGTCGGGCAAGCGCTGATCCGGTCTCGCGGGCCGGGCGGGCTGGGCTCGTGCTGACAGCGTGCACGGATGCGGTCAGTAAAGGGGATCGAGGAGGAGCCTGGCATGAGCCAGCAGGAGGACGTGGTGTCACATGGTGCTGGTCAGGATGACCAGGCCGGCTCGCTGCAGGCCGTGAGTCCCGCTGCCGAGGAGGACGTCGCGCCGGAGGACGGCCTCGAGGCGGAGAGCGCTGAGTTCGACGCCGAGGACGCTGACCAGGATGAGGCGGAATCGGCCGAGGGAGATGGCTCGCAGCGGCGGCCGCGGTCGGTTGCGGATCTGGAGCTTGAAGGCGAGATCGCGGCTGACTACATCGAGGCCCTGCTTGACGTGGCAGATCTCGATGGGGACATCGACATGGACGTGGAGGGCGATCGCGCGGTCGTCTCGGTCGTGGGCGCGACACTGGACGAGCTGGTCGGCCGGCGCGGCGAGGTCCTGGAGGCGCTGCAGGAGCTCACGCGGCTGGCAGTGCACCAGCACACAGGCAGCCGGACCAGGATGATGCTGGACGTCGGCGGCTACCGGCAGCGACGCCGTGCCGAGCTTGCGGAGGCTGGTCAGGATGCGGCTGAGGAGGTTCGCCGGACGGGTCAGCCGAAGCGGCTGTGGCCGATGAATCCGTTCGAGCGGAAGGTCGTTCACGACGCCGTCGCGGCGGCGGGGCTTCGGTCTGAGTCGGAAGGCGAGGAGCCGGAGCGGCGCGTGGTTGTGCTGCCGGTTGGCTAGTCCCGGCAGGGTTCGGGCTGGCAGTAATTCTGGGGTCGGCAGCGGAGGCGTGCTCGGATGGCGGATGTGATGGAGAGTGCGGCGACCGGTTCGGGCGCTCCGGTGGATGATGTCGCAGTTGCCGGGATTGCCGCTGGCGAGATGTTCGGCAGCGTGCTGCCGACGGCGGAGAGATACGCCGAGCTGCTGACGGGCGCCGGTGTTGAGCGCGGCATCGTGGGCCCGGGCGAGGCGGATCGGATCTGGGATCGGCATCTGCTGAATTGCGGAGCGGTGGCCCGGCTCGTGCCCGCGAGGTGCTCCCTGATCGATCTCGGCTCGGGTGCTGGGCTGCCCGGGATCGTGCTGGCGATACTGCTGCCGGGCGCGGCAGTGACGCTCGTGGAGCCGCTGGCGCGGCGCGTCGAGTTCCTGGAGGAATGCGTTGCCGGCCTGGAGCTGGCCAATGTTGATGTGGTGCGCGGCCGGGCCGAGGATCTGGCCGGGCACCTGGCTGGCGACATCGTCACGGCCCGTGCGGTGGCGCCGCTGGACAAGCTAGCCGGACTTGCTGTGGGCTTGGCCCGGCCGGGCGGACGTGTGCTCGCGATCAAGGGCGCTACCGCTGAAGCTGAGCTCGCTAAGGCGCGCCCCGTGCTGGCGCGACTAGGCGTGACAGATGCTCGCGTGGTGCAGGCAACTGGCGGAGCCGGGCGCGCGACTGCCACAGTGGTGACGTTCACCGCACCCGAGCACCGGGGCCCGGGTGCTGGCGGGCGGCGCCGGGCCGGGCATGGCGGCCGCGGGCCCTCCGCTCCAGGCGGCCGTTCCGTGCCGGGAGCAGCCGCTGCGGGCGGGCGGAGGGCGCGGCCGAACAGCAGGCGTGGCGGCGGCTAGCCGTCTGTGGTCGGCGGGCAATGCCCGATGAGGAGAAGGCTGCGCGATGACGGGCTCGGTGCCGGGCTTGGGCTGGCCTGGGGATGCGTGGGCAGAGCTACAGGAACATGAGCCTGGCGAAACGAAGGCGAGGCGGGATGATCCGACGGAGGCCGCCGCTTCGCCTGCTAGCGACGAGCCGATTTTGCAGCCGTTTGCGGGCAAGGCCGATTTCTCGTCAGCCGGTAGCGGTCTGCCTGACAGATATGCACGCCGGGCAGCACGGGTTGGCATTGGCTGGCCGCCTGAGGTAGCAGCAGGTCCTGAGGGCACTGCGGCGCCTGGCCGGGTAGGCGAGGAAAGCGGGCGCGGCGATAACCCCGATGACGGTGATGTGGTGGCGCTCAGTGGCCTAGGCTCAGGGTCCGCGGACCGAGGTGGCGAGGCGGCAGAGCCGCCTCCCATCCGAGTCCGGCAGGCGCTGGCGGCCGTTTCACGTGAAACCAGGGTTGGCGACGCGGTGGTGAGCGGCGCTGGAGTTGCGCGCGGTGCCGCTGATAAGGGTGAGCTGGCAGGCGCGAGCAACCGGACAGGTGAGAGTGAGGATCTCGTGTCGATACCGGAGGCTGCGGCCGACACGCCGATCGCCAGGGCGGCCCAGGCGGCCATCGTGGCGCGCTCGGGCGGGGAGAGCTGGCCGCGGCCGTCCGCCTGCCGGGTGATCACGATTGCCAACCAGAAGGGCGGCGTCGGCAAGACCACCACAGCCGTCAACCTTGCGGCGAGCCTGGCGATGCACGGCGCCAGGGTCCTCGTGATCGACCTGGACCCTCAGGGCAATGCGTCGACCGCACTGGATGTGGATCATCATTCCGGCGTCCCGTCTGTCTACGACGTGCTTGTGGAAGGCCGGCCGCTGAGCTCGGTTGTCCGCCCGGTATCTGGTTACTCGCACCTTTACTGTGCGCCAGCAGCGATCGACCTGGCGGGCGCCGAGATCGAGCTAGTTCCGCTGGTCGCGAGGGAGTCGCGGCTGGCGCGGGCGCTGGCAGCCTACGACGCGTCAGGGCTGGACTACATTTTCATCGACTGCCCGCCGTCGCTGGGCTTGCTGACGGTGAACGCGCTGGTCGCAGCTCCGGAGGTACTGATCCCGATTCAGTGCGAGTATTACGCGCTGGAGGGCCTGGAACAGCTCTTGCGGACGGTGGAGCTCGTGCGGAGTCACCTGAATCCGGCTCTCTCGGTAACGACGATCTTGCTGACTATGTACGACGGGCGGACGCGGCTAGCCTCCCAGGTGGCGGACGAGGTGCGGGATCACTTCGGGGCCGTCGTCCTAGGTGCGGTGATTCCGCGCAGCGTCAGGGTGTCTGAGGCTCCTAGCTACGGGCAGTCGGTGATGACTTACGATCCCGGCTCAAGCGGCGCTCAGGCTTACCTGGAAGCCGCGAGGGAGTTTGCCCGCCGGAACGCCCAGCAGCCCGCAAGCTGACCCGAGTCCGGTCACTCGGCGCTTATCCGGTCACTCGGCGCTTAGGAGTCCTGCCCCTCGGCGGGACCGTGATCGTGTGGGCGGGAAAGTCGGATGCTGGCAGTATGGTTCAGCGGGCGATGTCAGGCCACCATCGCTATCGGGAGTGCGCCGCTTCTCTGCCTAGAGCGGCCGGACGGCGAGGAGTGTCAGCATGCCGCAACCAAAGCGCGGGCTCGGCAAGGGACTCGGGGCGCTGATCCCGACTGGTCCGCCTGCCTCCGTCTCACTGCCGGGGGACCACGCGTCAGCGGCTAGCTCTCCTCGCGTGGGCGGTGAGGCTGATGTCAGCATCTCTGGCGCTTACTTCGAGGAGATTGCTCTCGGCGCGATTACGGCGAACCCGCGGCAGCCGAGGCAGGCATTCGACTCAGACGCGCTGGCTGAGCTGGCCGCTTCGATTGAGGCGGTTGGGCTGCTGCAGCCGGTGGTTGTCCGCCGGGCCGGACCGGGGCGGTACGAGCTGATTATGGGCGAGCGACGCTGGCGCGCCTGCGAGCTTGCCGGCATTGAGGTCATCCCGGCGATCGTCAGGGAGACGTCCGATGACGACATGCTGCGTGAGGCGCTGATTGAGAATCTTCATCGAGAGCAGCTGAACCCGCTGGAGGAAGCAGCCGCTTACCAGCAGCTGCTCGATGATTTCGCGGCGACTCACGAAGAGATCGCCCGCCGGGTCGGGCGCTCTAGGCCGCACATCTCGAACACCATGAGGCTTCTGCACTTGCCGCCAGCGGTGCAGAAGCGGGTGGCCGCCGGGGTACTGAGTGCGGGGCACGCCCGTGCGCTCCTAGGGGTCGACGACCCGGTCAGTCAGGAGCAGCTGGCACACCGGATCGTGGCCGAGGGCCTCTCCGTCCGCGCAACTGAGGAGATCGTGGCGCTCGGCGTCCACCCGGCGAAGGGCCCCCGGACACCCAGTGCGAGGGTGCCGGTCGCGCCCGGCCTGAAGGATCTGGCCGACCGCCTGTCGGATGTGCTCGAGACCCGCGTCAAGGTTGAGCTGGGCCAGCGGAAGGGCAAGATCGTCGTCGAGTTCGCCTCGCTGGAGGATCTGGAGCGCATCGTGCGGAGCATCTCGCCCGAGCTGGCGCCGGCCCGGCGGCCTAGTATCACCTAGGCGCCTGCGCTACAACGCCAGCCAGGGGCGTGAGGGGCGCGCTGGAGGGCCGCCGCCACAGCGAGCGGCTGGTCCGCTGCCGTTAGGCTACGGTGCCGTGGCGAACATATCGGGCAAGAGCTTCGGCAGCGATAACCACGCAGGCGTGCACCCGGCGGTCCTGGCTGCGCTTGTGACCGCGAACGAAGGCGACGCCGTGGCCTATGGCGACGATGACATCACCCGGGCTGCGACGGCCAGCCTGTGCGCGGCGTCCGGGGCGCGAAGCGCCTACCTGGTCTTTAACGGCACCGCGGCGAACGTCCTCGGCCTGAGCCTGCTGATCCGCCCCTACGAGGCGGTCATCTGTGCCGATACCTCGCATCTGCACGTCGATGAGTGCGGCGCCGCCGAGCGCGTACTTGGCTGCAAGCTGCTAACTGTGCCGACGGCAGACGGCAAGCTCGCTCCCAGCCTGATAGCGGGCATGCTGACAGGCCGAGGGGACGAGCACCGGGTCCAGCCACGTGTGATCGAGATCGCACAGGTGACCGAGCTCGGGACCTGCTACTCGCTGGCAGAACTGCGCGAGCTCCGCGAGTTCAGCATGGCGCACGGGCTCCTGATCTACCTGGACGGAGCCCGGATCGCGAATGCGGCGGCGTACCTCGGCTGCTCACTGGCCGACATCGCCGCCTGCGCCGACGTGCTGAGCTTCGGCGGGACAAAGAACGGGGCGCTCGGCTTCGAGGCTGTCCTGGTGATGTCAGACGACCTGGCAGACGGTGCCCGGTACCACCGGAAGCAGCAGATGCAGCTGGCGTCGAAGATGCGCTTCCTCGCCGCTCAAGCGACCGCACTCCTGCATGGCGACTTGTGGCTGGCAAATGCCCGGCATGCCAATGCCATGGCCGCCCGGCTGGCCGATGCTGTCGCAGGGCTGCCCGGAGTCGGAGTGGCCTACCCGGTTCAGTCGAACGGGGTCTTTGCCGAGGTCAGCCGGCAGCACGCGCTCCGGCTCTGCGAGTACTGGAACTTCCATGTGTGGTCGGATAGCGCCGACGAGCGCTGCGTCGTCCGCTGGATGACGGCGTTCGATACCTCGGTGGCCGATGTCGACCGGCTGGCCGCGGCAGTCAAGGCGACCGCTGTTTCACGTGAAACCTGATGGCCTGGACAAGCAGCTGGTACGGCGAGCCCAAATCATGGCCAACAAGGGACCAAACGGCTGGGTCCCGGGCCGGGTCGGGTGGGTACCATTAGCTGCGACGACCGGGCACTCTGCTACGGCTGAGGCAGCTGTTCGGTTGCAGGGCCAGCAGCAGTGAGCCTGGCCAATGGCTTACCGACCGCAGGGGTGGCTGTGTCGCGCCGACTAGCGAGCATCACGCTGGACAATCTTGATGACTTGCCGCCCAGGTGCCGCCGCTGCGTTTTCTGGGAGCTTGACCCGGTCAGTCAGGCTCGCGCCATCGAGGTCGGTGATCCCGCCCTCGAGAAAGAGGCCTGGCTGTCATCGGTCCTGCTCGAATGGGGCAGCTGCGGGAAGATCATCTACGTAGACGGCGTGCCGGCTGGCTACCTTACGTACGCACCGCCAAGCTACGCGCCGAGGTCTGTCGCCTTTCCGACCAGTCCGGTCAGCGCTGATGCGGTCCTGCTGATGACCGCCCACGTGATGTCCGAGTTCGCCGGCGGTGGGCTCGGTCGGATGCTGGTCCAGGGCCTGGCCAAGGACTTGACCCGGCGGGGGATCAAGGCTATCGAGGCATTCGGCGACAATAAGTGGACGCAGCCGTCATGCGTCGTGCCGGTTGACTTCCTGCTGTCGGTTGGCTTCAAGACAGTGCGCCCGCACGTCCGCTACCCGCGGCTGCGACTAGAGCTGAAGACCGCACTGTCCTGGCGCGAAGACGTCGAGGTTGCGCTCGAACGGCTGCTCGGATCGATGTCGCCCGAGCGCTCCCTGCGACTTGCCTGACCCGGCCCCTCGGCAACGCACCGCCGGCCACCTCAGCGCGCCCGCACCGCTTGGCGTCGTTCGCGGTGTAACGCGGCTCCTCCTGCGAAGACTAATCACTGCGGGCCCGGACCGACCGCGGGCGCAGGGGACGTGATGCGCCAGGTCACCGGGATCCGTAGCGATGAGACCGAGGCGTGAGCGGAAGCGGCTGCCTCCTGAGATGATGACGGCGAGGCGCCCCGTGCTGCAGGCAGCGGAGCCTGATCCCGACGCTCAGCTACTGGAGCGCCTCCGGTCCGGCGACGAGCAGGCCTTCATGACGCTCGTGCAGCGCTATCGGCCATCGATGGTCCGGCTCGCCGCCGGTTATGTGCCCAGTCAGGCCATCGCCGAAGAGGTCGCGCAGGAGGCCTGGCTCGGATTCCTGAGCGGACTCAGCCGATTCGAGGGGCGGTCCTCCGTGCGAACGTGGCTTTTCCGCATCCTGATTAACCGAGCGAGGACAGCGGGGGTCAGGGAACGCCGGACGACAGCTGTCGGTGATCTGACTGCCACGGTCGACGCTTCACGATTCGACGCCGCAGGAAGCTGGCTAGCGCCGCCGCAGCCCTGGACCGACCTAGTGGATGATCGTCTTGCTGCCGAGACAATGGCAAAGGCCGTCCGGGCTGCCCTAGCGGACCTCCCGGTCCGTCAGCGTGAGGTAGTAACGCTGCGAGATGTTGAAGGCCTGAGCAGTGGGGAGGTGTGCGGCGTGCTGGAACTCACGGAAGCTAACCAGCGGGTCCTGCTGCACCGCGGCCGGAGCCGCCTCCGGCAGATGCTCGAGTCCGAGTTCGGGAGGGCATGATGCGCATGCGCATGTCAGCCCGCCGTGACCTCGTCTGCCAGCAGGCCGTGGAGCTGGTGACCGATTATCTCGAGGACGCCTTGTCTCGCGCGGACCGGCGCAGCTTCGAGAAGCACCTGACCGGCTGCCCGCACTGCACCGAGTACCTCGCGCAGATCCGCGAAACGATCGCGGTTGCTGGCCAGATCACGCCGGATGACCTGACCGTGGAGATGCGGGCTGACTTCATCGCCCTGTACCGGTCCTGGCAGCACGATGACGATGGCGCGTAGGGGCCCGGCCAGTCAGGGGTGCGAACCTCGTCCAGCATGACCTAGGCAAGACTGGACGATGTGTCCTACATCGAGCTGCTCATTCCGCGGCATCTGTCGAGGCGGCCAGCACACGGCTACGAGCTCCGCAAGCGCGTGGCGGCTGTCACCGGGTTCAGGCTGCTCGATCCTGGCTGCTAAAGCTACGCCAGCAGGCCGGGCGGCCAGACGAGGCAACCTGACCGCGACGGCGGCGCGGACGCCGGGTGGCCGCCTCAGCCGCTTCCTTAGCGCGACGCTCGAACGGCCGGATCACGCAGCGGGCGTGATCCGGCCGCGATGGGAAGCCGGGTCAGATGAAGTCGGCTAGGTCGCGCAGCAGCGCGGACTTCGGCTTGGCGCCGACGATCTCCTTGACGACCTGACCGTCCTTGAAGACGCTCATCGTCGGGATGTTCATGATGCCGTAGCGCTGCGTGATGACTGGGTTCTCGTCCACGTTCAGCTTGACGATGTCGATCTTCTCGCCGTGCTCGCTGGCGATCTCTTCCAGCACCGGGGCGACCTGACGGCACGGCCCGCACCATTCTGCCCAGTAGTCAACGATGACCGGCTTGGTGGCGTTCAGCACCTCGGTCTCGAAGGTCGCGTCGGTCACTGCCTTGGTTGTGCCCACTTCCAGGACTTCCTTCCATGAGTAGCTCAGGCCCTGATGGCTTGTAGTTGAGTAGCTCGGGCTGGGCGGCATCAGCCTTCGTGGTCCGCCAGCCAGCGCTCCGCGTCGATGGCCGCCGAACAGCCGGTGCCCGCCGCGGTAACGGCCTGCCGGTAGGTCCGGTCGACGACATCACCGGCCGCGAACACCCCTTCGATAGCAGTGCGCGTGTAGGGCTGCTCGACGAGCAGGTAGCCGTCCTGGTCAGTTGCCAGCTGGCCCTTGAAAAGCTCGCTCCGGGGGTCGTGACCGATGGCCACGAACATGCCGCCGACCTCGAGCACGCTTTCCTGGCCCGTTTTAACGTTCCGGAGGCGCAGGCCGGTCACTCGGTCCTCGCCGATGACTTCGGCGACCTCGCTGTCCCAGACGAACTCGATTTTCGGATTGCTCCTCGCGCGGTCTTGCATGATCTTCGAGGCGCGCAGTGTGTCCCGGCGGTGGACGACCTTGACACTGCGGGCGAACCTTGTCAGGAACATCGCCTCCTCCATCGCAGTATCACCGCCGCCAATCACGGCAATGTTCTGCTCGCGGAAGAAGAACCCGTCACAGGTCGCGCACCAGGACACGCCGTGGCCGGACAGCCGCTTCTCGCCCGGCACGTCAAGCTCACGGTAGCCGGACCCAGTCGCGATGATCACCGTGCGCGCCAGGTAGGTGTCCTCGCCAGCCCTGACCACTTTCGGCGCGGCCGTCAGGTCCACTTCGGTCACGTCCTCGGCAAGCAACTCGGCACCGAACCGCTCGGCCTGCTTGCGCACCTGGTCCATCAGGTCCGGCCCGAGCACGCCATCCGGGAAGCCGGGAAAGTTCTCGACTTCGGTGGTGTTCATGAGCGCGCCGCCCGAAGTCACCGACCCTTCGAAGACCAGCGGGCTGAGCCTCGCCCTGGCCGCGTACAGCGCCGCCGTGTAGCCAGCCGGCCCGGAGCCGATGACGATCACGTCCCGAACGTCGGTCACTTCTGCCTGCCCCTCTTGAGTGCACCGGCATAACCACCATCTGTGCGTGGAGATTCCCCGGCAGTAGATGCCTAAATGTGGGCTATCCTCAGGTGATCAAGCAGATCGTTGTTGCGAGCCGAGCAGGAGTTGCCGACTACCCACACTTCAGCTGCCCGGCCTGCGGGCGCTGTTGTGATGATGATTGTGGCAGGCTTGCCCTTGAATCGGGCATCTTCCACGAGCTGTACCACGCGGCCCGGAGCGAACCGCCCGACGCAGCCAGCCAGGCGCATCCCGGTCAGGGCGTGATTGGTCGTCATGGTATGCAGTCCCGAGCTGCTGCTGGACGCCGATGGCAACCCGAACTTGGTGTTAACAGGCGGACCAGTGTGCACGCCCTCAAGCCTGGCCGCTTCCAGGGCGGCAACCGCCTGGGCTGCGAGCATCGAGGGCTCGAAATCAGTGCCCGAGGTCACAGTCGGGATACTCCGGGCATCGCTGCCGTGACCGTAATTGATCGGCGCTCCGATGGCCTGAGAGCTCTCCGCGCCTGGCACGGCCGCGTTACGCGAGCTGGGGGCAGAAGCGGTGTTGGTCGTGGGAGCGCCGGCGTGACTCGCTATCTCGTAGCCGCCTCCGCCGATCAGGGCAATTGCGCCGGCGGTGGCCAGGGCTCTGGTAGCAGCCACGGACAGGCCGGGCAGCCGCCAGCCGGGCCGATCGAGGCTGCGACGCCTACCTGACCTGGCTGTCGGCAGGTCCCGGCGGCCAGCCTCGGTAGCGGGCTCAGTAGCCAGCCGCTGCCGCGCCTCGATGGCCAGAGTGGTCTCGATCCTGGCCGACAGATTCTCCGGGATCGGCCCGAAGTCAACGGCCGACAGGACGGTGGGCACGTGGGATAGCTGGGCATTGAGCCCAGTGCACTCTGCGCAGGTGGCAAGGTGGCGGCGAATTCTTGCGGCTTTGCGCGGCTTCAGATCGTCCGCAGCGAGCCGGGCGAGCTCGTCTAGGCTGGCGTGCCGTTTCACAGCGCGTCATCACCCCCCTCCTGCGCAGGTTGGACGCGTGGCGTCGCGGGCCGGTTCCCGGTTTCCTGATCTGCGGCCGCCGTCGGCCGAAGGTGGGCGAGCTGAGGCACGAGCCGGGCACGCCCGCGGGCGGCGCGGCTCTTGACCGTGCCCTCAGACACGCCGAGGACCTCGGCAGCGTCAGCGATCGAGTAGCCGAGCATATCGACAAGCACGAGGGCAGCCTGCTGGTCAGGGACCAGACGGCGGAGCGCGGCCATCACGTCCATCGAGGTGTCAGTCGTGCCTGACGGATCCGACAACGGGCGGCTGCCTGCAACCGCAGCCAGCGCGTCCAGCGCTTCGTCATCCTGGCCGCTCGTAGTCGGCCGGGCAGCCCGCCGCCGCATCCGGTCAAGCGCCGCATTCACCACAATCCTGTGCAGCCAGGTGGTCACTGCCGAGTCGCCACGGAAGCTAGAAGCGCGACGGAAGGCCGCGATCATCGCGTCCTGGAGGGCATCGGCCGCTTCCTCCGGGTCACCGAGAGTGCGAATCGCGACTGCCCAGAGCCGGTCGCGGTGGCGCTGGAAGAGAATGCCGAAGGTGTCCGGGTCGCCCTCCACGTGCCGCTGCAGCAGCTCAGCATCGGTGGGCTCATCGCTGCGCAGCCGGGAACTCCGCATGTCAGCGGGCTCGCGCGGGCCGGGCAACGGATGCGGGCTAGCTGCCTGGTCGTGTTCCGTCGGTCCTCCCCCCCGCCGCCGGGCCGTCCGCTAGGACGACAGCCGCAGCCAGTGATGATCACGGCGCTGGCCGCTCCGCGGCGCACACCGCGCCGTCGGCGCTCACCTAACGCGGCCCACGCCTCGGGGGAGTGAACTGGCTTGAGCCAGCCCCACGCGGACCAATCCTGATGATAGTGAACCTCCGGAGGCGGTGGTGCACGCGATTAGCTTGCAGAAGCGGCACCCCGCCGGCCGGAGTAGCCAGTAGCCGGCCTGACCAGCCAGGATCAGCTGGTGCCGTGAATGACGACATCGAAGATCTGAGCCTCGAATTTGCCTGAGCTGCCAGCCAGCCGGGGCAGTTCGGTAAACCAGATCACCAGGTACTTGGCCGTCACCGGGTTTGCCACGGTGAATGTCCGCATTCCGTAGACGTCGGTGCGACTGGCCACGGTCGTCATTGAGGCGAGGTTTGCCGCGCTCCTGACGTCGGAGTTGCCCTCCTTGATCTGAACATCGGCGCCCGGCACGCTGCCGAACGTCACCGTCACCGAGCTCACCTTTGCTGCCGTGCCGAGGTCAAGGATGAAGCCGGTGCCCGCCTTCAGGTCGCCGAAATGAGCGCTGCCGTACCACTGCGTGCTCCAGCCAGCTGAGTTGCCGTCCAGCACGTTCTCGGCCTGGTTGCTGTTCTCGTCGCCATGATCGCCCCGGTTGAGCGCGTCGAAGCCCGCCACCCGCACAGGCGTGATAACCGGGCCTTGCGCCGGCGAGCTCGTGCCCGGGCTGGCGGACTTGCCCGGCGGCGTCGACGAGGAGGGAGAGGGCGACCTGTTCAGCAGGTGCAGTGCAGCGGCGCTGGCCCCAGCGACAGCGACAGCGAGCAGCAGGCTGATGGCGATGACACGGCCCGCTCGGCGACGGCCGGGCCGGAAGGGCTCGTCTGAGCCGGGGGCAGGCTGCGTCCTGTGCTCGCCCGGCGCTGACCGGGTCTGCGTCAGCTGGCGGTCGGCTCGCTGCTCGCCGGGCCAGTAAGCCCCGTCCCGGCGCGCCGTCCGCGGCACAGCAGCCGGAGGCACCTGCACGGGCGGGATCGCGGCCATCAGCGCGGCCGCCAGCTCCGCTGGTGCCGTATACGCCGGGTGGCCGTCACGGCCGGGCAGCGCCAGCGCGCGTGCGGCCACCTCATCGAGAGCCGTCGGCACGCCAGCGCGAACCTGACGGGGCCGTCGGGGCTGACCGTCGGCCTCCGGCGCCGGCGGCAGCTCCGGGTAGTCCGGGCCCGGCCACAGGCCCGTCAGCGCCGCGTACAGCAGCTGACCCAGGCCACGGGTGTCGGTCAGTTCCGGGTCGTCAGCGGTGACGCCAGACAGGGCTGCGTCGATGCCGACGCCGGTGACCTTCACGCCGCCGCCCGTCGTCCAGCGCACGGTGTCCGGCCGCAGGCACAGATGTGCGAGGCCGGCCGCGTGCGCGCCCGTCAGCGCTGCCGCGGCTTCGGCCACGATACGGGCCCCGGCGGCCGGCTCCACGGCACCGGCAGCGACCAGGTCAGCCAGCGTGTCGCCGACGGGCCACTCCAGCACGATGTAGGCGTGATCCCAGCTGTCCTCGACGTCGAATACCTGGGTGAGCCTGGTATCAGTCAGCCGGCGAGCGGCCCGCGCGGCGGTGACTGCCTGCTCCAGCCGCGGAAATCCGGAGACGAAGGTAATGACGCTGACAGGCCGCGCCAGGATCTCATCGATCGCCTTCCAGGCAGACCAGCCACCGGCTGCGGCCAGCCGATCTTCTAGGCGGTAGCGGCCGCCGAGCCGGACGCCCGGTTCTGACGTGTACGTGCTCATGGTCGCGGTCCAAAGGCGCCCGAACCTTCGAACCTCCCCTCACGGGCCGTACGGATCAGCGGTCTCGAATAATGCGATGCTGCTGCACACCATGCTAGGGCGCATCTGCGCTCGTGGCCGGGTGTGTCCCGAGCCGGCAGCAAACCGTTACCCGCGAGAGACGTCACCGGCCCATCCTGGCCAGCATGGTCCGGCCGAGGCTGCTGAGCTCCTCGATCCGCAGCAGCCGGGCAAACAGCAGGTACATGCCCGCCGCCAGGCCGCCGCCGATGATCACGACGATGTACGCGTTTCCGGTCACGAGCCCCACCAGCATAGCCAGCAGCGCGGCTGGGAGCGTCGCGGCGTACATCCGGACCAGCGTCCGGCCGATGCGGTAGCCGTCAAGCCCGCGGAGCCTCGTGCTGAGGATGCGCCAGGTGATGAGCAGCCCGACGAGGTTGGCCACGCCGAACCCGGCGCCGAGGCCCGCCACCAGCTCCGACTTGGGCAGCAGGCTGAGCGCCAGCAGGTTAGCCACGATATTCACGCTCATCGTGGCCAGGCCGATCAGCGCCGGGGTCTTGCTGTCGTGCACGGAGTAGAACACCCGCAGTTGCAGCTGGAAGATCATGTAAGGCAGCAGTCCCAGGCAGAAGACGGCGAACACCACGCCCATGTAGTGAGCCTGATTCAGGTGCGTCCGGCCATGGGCAAAGAAGATCTCCCCGAGCTTAGGACCAAGCACGGCTAGCACGAGCGAGCATGGCACCACTATGGTCGCCGCGAGCCGGACGCCGGTTGAGAAGTCCTGCCGGACCAGTCCGAACCGGCGCTCGGTCGCGTGCGCGCTCATTCGCGGCAGCAGCGCGGTGATGACCGAGATCCCGACGACTGCGTAGGGCAGCTGGAACAGCAGCCAGGCGTAGTTGTACACGGTGATGCCGTTGTCAGTGTCCCCGGCAACCTTGGTCGTGACCAGGAATGCCACCTGGGTCGCAGCGACATAGCCGAACATCCAGCCGCCCATCCGGCCGATCTCGGAGACCTCGGCTCGGCGGAAATCCAGCCGGGGATGCCAGTGGAAGCCGACTCGCCGCAGAGCCGGCACCAGTGCCGCGGTCTGCACGACGATGCCGAGCGTGGTGCCGAGACCGAGTAGCGCAACCTCGGTACCGGTGATCGTGTGCGGGTTCCTGTGCAGGCCGCCCATTGCGATGTACAGCCCGAGCACTCCGATGACCACGAAATTGTTGACGATCGGCGTCCACATCGGCGCGGCAAAGCTGCCGCGTGAGTTGAGTATCGCGCCGATCAGCGAGCTCACCCCGTAGAAGAAGATCTGCGGGATGAAGAAGAAGGCGAAGATTACCGCGAGGTGCTCTGTGTGACCGGTGATCTTGCTGCCGCTGTACAGGTGCACGATCGGAACGGCAATCAGTGTCGCGACGACCGTGATGCCAAGCAGTGCGACCGTGATCAGCGTGAACATCCGCTGGTCGTAGCCCTGCCCGCGGTCGGGGCCGCGCCTGGATGCAGTCACAATCAACGGCACGATGACGCTCGTCAGGATGCCGCCGAGTGCCAGGTTGTAGACGACGTTGGGCAGCGTGTTGGACAGGTTGTACGCGGAGGCGATGCCGATGGCGCCAAGGGCAAAGTTCTGCACCAGCGTGCGCAGGAAGCCGGTCAGCCGGGAGCCTAGTGTCCCGGCCGCCATCACACCGCTGGACCGGACAAGCGAGGTCGGCCCGCCATCGGCAGCCCTGCGCGGTCCGGCCACCCGCCCGCCTGCACCTGGTGCTGACGGGCGAACGCCAGGACCGCCGGACTGCGGGCGACCAGCTGGCGGTCCCTGCCCTTCGTAACCGGGCTCTTCGTAGACCGGCGGCTGAGCTGAGGGAGGTCGGCTGCCTGGCGGCTGGTAGCCGCGAAGCGGGTAGGGCGGGGCCGGAAATCCTGTCGGCGGCTCGTATGCGCGCGGCTCGTAAGGCCCCGGCTCCAGCGGTGGTGCGTCATACGGCGGTGCGTCATACGGCGGTGCGTCATACGGCGGTGCGTCATACGTCCGCGGTTCAGCAGCAGGTGGCTGCTGATAGGCCGATGGCACGACCCGCCGCGGCTGGGTGCGTGGCGGCGGCTGGCCGGAGATTCGCCGGGGAGCGACTGGTGGCTGCCGCGAACCAGACCCGGCCCGCTCGTGCGGACGCCGAATGCGCCGGGCGTGCCGCCCGCCTGACGGTCCGGTGTCCGGGGGCTCGACCGGGCGGTTATAGTCGGCTGTTGCGGGACCTGCAACGTTCCCGCCGTAAGGATCCTGATCTTCGAACCGGAACGCAGCGTCGGCGCCGGCGGTGCGATCATCGGCCCAGTCCCGCCCGGCGTTATCACCCCAGTCGACGTCCGACAGATCGATGTGCCACCCGGTGTCGTCGAAGAGCGGCCCGGTGTAATCCTGACCAGCGGTCCAGCCGGGCACCGCGGGCCGGGGATTCCAGTCGCGGTCGCCGGAGTCCCCGTACGGGTCAGACTCGGGCCGTCCGGTGGTCATCGATCTCCTCAGTCACGTCCGGGCGTGCTGGCCGCTCCCAGCTCAGTACGCTCAGGCACGACGGTATCCGGTTCCGGCGGCGCAGCGGGCCGATCATCTGCCTGCGAGGCGGCCAGACCGGGTCCTGTTCCCTCGTCAGCGGCGGGTGCCGGACGGCCGCGCCGCGCCGCGCGCGCCGCCGTCGCAATGAGGAAGATGCCGAGGGCGACGGCGAAGATGATCACACCGAGCACGCCGACCTGTGTCGCCTGAATCGTCATTCGCTGGCTCGGGCTGCCGGGTAGCGGCTGCCACTTCCGGTCCAGCAGGCTCAGCGTGACGGCCGTCGCCCCAACCTCGGTGGCTTGCACCCGGAGCCGGACGGTGACGACATTGCGGGCCGGGATTGTCACCAGGCCGCTCCGGCTCACCACGCCGCCCGGACTCACTGCGATCTTGATACCGGTGGACTGGTCGTAATCCACGTCGAGCCGGACCGCGACCGTGTAACTGAGCGTGTTGTCGATCGACACCGGCACGCTGCCCTTGAGGCCGCCGAGGGTGATCCGCGGCTCGGCTTCGATCTGCACGCCCTGCCTCAGCTGCTGGGCGATGCGTTGCCCCAGCGCGTTGAGCGCCGCTAGCGCATGAGCCTTCGACTTACCCTGCCAGGCCGAGGACTCGGCGGCCGCCAGCGACAGGAAAACGGCGGAGCCCGGCGTCGCCTTCAGGAACTGCAATTGCGCGATCTTGGCGTCGACCCGGCGCAGTACCCGGATCTCTCTGCGGTTCAGCATCCGCTGGCTGGGCCCGCTGGGTAGCTGTATCACCGGGAGGTTCTTAGGGCTTGTGAGTGAGGCGAGGCTGACCGGACTCAGCCAGGAAGCCGAGCCGGTCGCGGCCAGGAGGCCGGCGGCCACGCCCGGAGCCGGCGCCCAGCGGTGCGGCGGGGCTACCACGATCGGCTCACCTTGCTTGGCCAGCAGCGCGGTCTCGGCCAGGAACTCCTGGACCGTGGCGAACGCGGAGTCCCTGGAACTGCCGGCAGTGCCGAGCAGCTGGGTGAGGGACTCGTTCGCCAGCACGATGTTCATGTAGGCGCCGGGCCCGTTAGGTGTTCGGGCGCCGAGCCCGTTGGGCGTCCGCACAACGGTGGCACGCTCATCCGGCAGATAGGAGCTCCCCAGCAGCAACGTGCGGATGCCGTCGGCGGCCAGGTCCTCCAGCACCGTGTAGCCGGCAAGCCGGGCGGCGCTGTCACCGGCGGGATCGCCGGGAATCCCGCCGGACGGCCAGGCGATGCTGGCTGTCTGGCCATATGCGGCCGAGACGGACGCGGTGCCAGCCGGGCTGGTGGTCCGATTCAGGATCTGGCCGCCGATCAGGCCACCGTAGTGCAGAGACTGCTGCACATCGCGGGCGTGCCGGGCGCCGATCAGCGCGGACACATTCGGGTCGCCGTAGGGAGCGAGGAACAACGGCTGGGCTGAGCTGATGTGCCGGAGCCTGGCCAGCCAGTCGCGCGCGGCCGCCGCCCATTTCGGCTGCGAGCTGCCACACGCGGCAAGTCGGTCCACATTGGCCAGCAGGGCGGGGTCAATTGCCCATGTTATCGCGGTGCGCTTGCCGTTCGCGCCGGCTCCGACCAGCTGCCCGAGCCGGCCGCTGCTGCCAAGGCTGGCGGCCAGCGCCTGTGCCTGCCTGTCCTGGCAGGCTGTCAGGCCCGGCAGGGTGAGTAGCGGCTTGTCGATCAGCGGCCAGACCCAGGAGATCTTCGTGCGGGCCGGAATCGTCGACCCGTACTGGCCCTTCTTCGCCGGGACGTAAGGCAGGTACGTCGTGCTGGTGGCCAGAGGCGCGTCGTCGACCGTTGACCGGGCCTCTGCCTCCAGCGGGTAGACCCCGAAGGCCGTCATGCCGATTGCCTTGGCCTTGAGGCGAATCGACCAGCTGACCGTTGCGCCGGGCGCCAGGCCCGGGCTCAGCCAGGACGCCGCAGGCACGGCCATGTTGGCAAGCCCGACCGGATCGCTCGCGCTGGCCTGTAGCTGGGCCGCGCTGGTCAGCGCCGTACTGGAACTGAGCAGCCTGACGGCCACGTTGCTCAGCTGCTGCCGGGATGCGTTCTTCAGCGTGCCTCTCACCGTGATGGTCGAGCCGGGCGCAGCCTGCCGCGGTGTCATGCCGGTGATGGTGATCGCGACAGTGGCCTGAGGCTGGGCCGTCCGGCTGGCGGTAGCGGGTGCGGCACTCGCGGCCCGGCTAGTGAGCAGCGCTGCTGGCGCTGACATCGCGGATACCGCGAGCACGGCGGCCAGGGCCCTGCGCGCCCGTCGGACAGTCCTCCCGGGTCGGCGCAGCCCGTGGGTTGACATGCCGAGCATGCTATTGCCGCTGGCTGAGTGCCCGGGGCAGGCCGCTGAAGATCGCCGCGGCGCCGCTGCTCGGGGCAGTATCCTGCGACTCATCCTTCGGGCTTCCCGGCTTTCTCATTTCCCACAGGCTACGCGTAGGACTTAATCTCGATGGCCGTGCCAGATCCAGATTCGCTCAGTGAACGTCAGCTGAAGGCTGCCGCCGAGCTGCTCGCTGCGATATCGCCGCTCGTCTCGGAGCTGGGCGCATTGTTTGCCGCGGCAGGCCAGCAGCTTGCCCTGGTGGGCGGCCCGGTCCGGGATGTCTTCCTGCGTCGGATGTCGCAGGACCTTGACCTCACGACGGACGCGCCGCCGCAGCGAATCCTGGAGATCGTCGGCGGCTGGGCAGACCAGACCTGGACCATCGGGATCGACTTCGGCACGGTGGGCCTGCGCAAGGGCAGCAGAACATTTGAGATCACCACCTACCGGATGGATAGCTACGACCGGATCTCGCGCAAGCCGGATGTCACGTATGGCCGGTCGCTGGAGGAGGACCTGGCCCGGCGCGACTTCACGGTGAACGCGATGGCCGCTCGGCTGCCGGATTATGAGCTCGTCGACCCGTTCGGCGGCCTGGCGGACCTGCGGCGCGGCCTGCTGCGGACGCCGGGCGCGCCGGAAGTCTCGTTCAGCGACGATCCGCTGCGGATCCTGCGGGCGGCCCGGTTCACCGCGCAGCTTGGCCTGACCGTGGCGCCCGAGGTGCGGGCAGCGATGGCGGAGCTGGCCGGCCTGCTGGCTCCGCCGCGGGTTTCGGCCGAGCGGATCGAGGGCGAACTGACCAAGCTGCTGCTCTCGCCGCTGCCGGGCGGTCCGGCAGCCGGGATCGCGCTCCTGGTGGAAACCGGGGTGGCCGAGGAGATCCTGCCCGAAGTCCCGGCCCTGCGACTGGAGTCGGATGAGCACTTCAGGCACAAGGACGTGTACCAGCACTCGCTGACGGTACTGAGGCAGGCCATCGAGCTGGAATCCCGCTACGGCCTGCAGCCGGACATCGTGCTGCGGCTGGCTGCGCTGCTGCACGACATCGGCAAGCCGCGGACCCGGTCTATGCTGCCCGGCGGTCGGGTCGCGTTCCACCACCACGAGGTCGTGGGGGCCAAGATGGCGCGCAAGCGGCTGGCAGCCCTGCGCTACCGCAGGGAGATCGTGGAGGACGTCAGCCGCCTGGTCGAGCTGCATCTGCGCTTCCACGGCTATGGCGAGGGCGAGTGGACCGACTCGGCGGTGCGTCGCTACGTGACTGACGCCGGACCGCTGCTGACTCGCCTGCACGCTCTTACCAGGGCCGACAGCACGACCAGGAACAAGGCGAAGGCGCAGCGGCTCGCGCAGGCCTATGACCACCTGGAGGCCCGAATAGCCGAGCTGGCCGCCCAGGAGGAGCTGGATAGCCTCCGGCCCGACCTGGACGGCAACGAGATCATGGCCATCCTCGGCATCCCGCAAGGACCGCTGGTTGGCTGTGCCTACCGGCACCTGCTGGAGCTGCGGATCGACGAGGGCCCGCTCGGCCACGAGGCGGCGGTTCAGGAGCTGCGGCGCTGGGCCGAGTCCGCGGGGCTGGACGTACCGCCGCCCGCGACTGGCCCGGCTGGCTGACGCGCCGCCAGCCAGTACGCGGCGGCGACCACGGCATAACCGGCGGCGATCACGGCGATCAGCCCGTGCGACTTCCCGGTGAGCGGCATGAACGGCACGCTCAGGAGTGCCCCGACGGCGAATGTGATGTTGAACATCATGTCGTACAGCGAGAAAGCCCGGCCGCGGTAATCATCGGCCAGCTGCTCCTGCAGGATCGTGGTCGCGCAGATCGCGACGCCCTGGCCGGCCAGGCCCAGGCAGAACCCCATGCCGAGGTAGGCGAGCTGGCTGAAGGTCTCGCCGAGTATGGCGATCACGACCGCGCACAGGGCAAGGAGCACGGTAATGAAGGCGGGCTTGGTCAGCCGCCTGGTCACCGGCGGAGTGACCAGCGCCGCGCAGAAGTAGCCGAGGGCGACCAGGGCGACCAGGTACCCGTAGTGCGCCTCGGCCGTGGCAGGTGAGGCTCCGCGGTAGAAGTGGTTCCGGTAGAGCAGGATCGACATCAGGAACAAGATCCCGTAGAAGAACCGGTTGCCGCCGGTGGCGCCGAGCGCAGCAGCGGGGCCGCGGCGCGTGCTGATGTAGCGCACGCCGGCCACCAGCCCGGCGGCGACCGCGCGGAGTTCGTCCAGGATGCGGCCGGGCTGCGACCGGCTTGGCGCGCGGACGGGGCCCAGCAGGTCCCGGGGCATGCTCCTGGCGACCAGGCTGGCGGACACATAGCAGGCGCCGGCGACCAGCAGCGTTATCGCTGCTCCAGCCTCGGTGTCGCCGGTGGCGGCGTTGACGCCGAGCCCGACGAGCCCGCCGATCGCGGCCAGCGTCCCGCCGGCCGTCGGACTCACCGAGTTGGCCATTACCAGCTTGTCGCCTGCCACAACGTGCGGCAGGGCAGCCGACAGCGAGGACAGGAAGAACCTGTTCACGCCGAGCACCAGGAGCACGGCGACGTAGAGTGGCGGACCGAGGTTGCCTGACGCCATCAGGCCTGCGGTCAGTGCGACGAAGACCGAGCGGAGCAGGGCCGAGTAGACCAGGATCTGCCGTCGCGACCACCGGTCGATGAACACGCCTGCGAATGGCCCGATCAGCGAGTAGGGCGCGTACAGGACCGCGAAGGCCGCCGCTCCCTTTGCCGGGTTCGGGAACGTCGCTGCATTGAAGAACACGTATGTGCCGAGGCCGGCCGTGAAGATGCCGTCCCCGGTCTGCGAGATCAGCCTGATCGACAGCAGCCGCCGGAAGTCCCGGACGGCCCAGACAACCCGCAGGTCGCTCAGGAAGGAGCTGCGCGGTACGGGCGCGGGCGCATCGGCGCGGCCCGGCGTCTGCGCCGTGGCCGACACCGGTCGTACGGGCTCCTGCCTGGACACTGGCACAGCCTATGGCGCCTGCCCGTGCCTGGATAGCCGGACCTGGCGGCCAAGCAGCAGCGGAGCCCCGGACGGGCCGGGACTCCGCTGTAGTGCTGCAGACGGCTAGCGGTCTACCTCGCCGCGGATGAACTTGTCCACGGCCTCGCGGGCGACGTCATCGCTGTACTGCTCCGGCGGGGACTTCATGAAGTACGAGGAAACCGACAGGAGCGGCCCGCCGATGCCGCGGTCCTTGGCGATCTTCGCGGCCCGGACGGCGTCAATGATGACGCCGGCCGAGTTCGGCGAGTCCCAGACCTCGAGCTTGTACTCCAGGTTCAGCGGCGTGTCGCCGAATGAGCGGCCTTCCAGGCGGACGTAAGCCCACTTGCGGTCGTCCAGCCACGGCACGTGGTCGGACGGCCCGATGTGCACGTCGGCCTTGGCCATCTCGTGCGGGATCTGCGAGGTGACGGACTGAGTCTTGGAGATCTTCTTGGACTGCAGGCGCTTGCGCTCCAGCATGTTCATGAAGTCCATGTTCCCGCCGAAGTTGAGCTGGTAGGTGCGCAGCAGCTCGACCCCGCGGTCCTCGAACAGCTTGGCCAGTACCCGGTGCGTGATGGTGGCGCCGACCTGCGACTTGATGTCGTCGCCCACGATCGGCAGGCCAGCCTCGGTGAACTTGGCCGCCCAGACCGGGTCGGACGCGATGAAGACCGGGAGCGCGTTGACGAAGGCCACGCCAGCGTCGATCGCGCACTGGGCATAATAGCGGTCGGCCTGATCAGATCCCACCGGCAGGTAAGACACCAGCACGTCCGCCCCGGCGTCACGGAGCGCCTGCGCGACGTCTACCGGCTGCTCGTCCGACTCGGTGATGATCTCGGTGTAGTACTCGCCGAGGCCGTCCATCGTCGGTCCGCGCTGGACAGTGATGCCGGTCGGCGGCACGTCGCAGATCTTGATGGTGTTGTTCTCGCTCGCGACGATGGCCTCGGCGATATCCCGGCCGACCTTCTTCGCGTCCACGTCAAACGCGGCGACGAACTCGATGTCGCGGACGTGATAGGGGCCGAACTGGACGTGCATCAGGCCCGGTACCCGGCCCGCCGGGTCGGCGTCCTTGTAGTACTCAACGCCCTGAACGAGGGAACTGGCGCAGTTCCCGACGCCGACGATGGCTACCCGTACCGAACCCATGAGTACTGCTCCTTATTCTTGTGCCGCAGCGAAATCGCTCGCCGGTCCTAGAAGGCGGTGGTCGCTCCGCCGCTCTCAGTGGTTCCCCCGGCAGCGCCACCGGGCTGAATACCCGACTGCCGCTCCGAGGCGATCAGCTCATTCAGCCAGCGGACCTCGCGCTCCACTGACTCCAAGCCATGTCGCTGCAGCTCCAGCGTGTAACTGTCGACCCGCTCGCGGGTCCTGGTCGCTGCGGCGCGGACGCCCTCAAGCCGCTCTTCGAGCCTGCTGCGGCGGCCCTCGAGTATCCGCATCCTGACTTCGGCCTGCGTCAGGCCGAAGAAGGCAAAGTGAACGCCGAACCCGTCGTCCTCCCAGGCCGCCGGGCCTGACTGGCCGAGCAGAGTGTTGAGCCGCTCCTTGCCGTCGGCAGTAAGCCGGTACACGATCTTGGAGCGTCGCGGACGGTCAAGTGGCCTGCCGGTATCAGCCACGGGGTCGTCCGCGATCAGTCCCTTGGCGAGCATGTCCTTCAGCGCGGGGTACAGCGAACCGTAGCCAAAAGCGCGGAAGGCGCCGAGCAGCGAATTCAGCCGCTTGCGCAGTTCGTACCCGTGCATTGGCGTCTCATGCAGGATGCCGAGGACGGCGAGCTCAAGCACACCAGATCGCTGGTTACTCATACTCGGTCGCACCTCGCATTCCCCGCACCGTTACTATTTTTGTCAGCAAGCTCGGCCTACGCTCAGCTCGATGTATCGAGTTGATACATCGCAACGATATGCGCTGTGCTGATTCGGCGCAAGTCCGGCCCCTCGGCATTGGCTGCTGCTCGCGACGTTTGCCCGGCACATGGCACCCTGGTCCGGACCGCGGCAAAGCGATGACCTGCCGGGTCTCCTGCGCAGAGCAGTTCCGTCGTAACCTGTCGGGCATGAGGCGATCGGTCGTCGACTACGGACTGGCCCGGCGGGCAACGCTCGCGTCGGTGCATTCCGGACGCACGACCATCACCGATGTCTGCGACGCGCATCCGTACCTACTTCGGGCCGCTAAGTTCCATGGCGAGGCAACCGACGTCACCTGTCCGATCTGCCGTAAGGCAAAGCTCACGCACGTTACGTATGTGTACGGCGACGAGCTCGGCCGCTACGAAGGCCGCGTGAAACGGGGCCCAGAGCTGGACGAAATGGCTGCCGAATATGCCGAGTTCCAGGTCTACGTCGTCGAGGTCTGCCAGAGTTGTGCGTGGAACCACCTCGCGTCGTCCTATGTTCTCGGCACTGGCGAGCCAACTCCCCGGCGCAGTCGGCGGGCCAGGGCCAGCGAGTAAGCGGCCCAGGTTCCGTCTCTGGGTCCGCCAGCTGCGGACATGGTCGGCTGCGAGCGCGACGCAATACATGCCGGGATGGTAGGTATCGCCAGGTAACGTGTCTTCCTGGCGGACATTGCTCGCTTTAGACAGCTCCTGACCCCGACCAGCGAGGACGTGTGAGTAACCCAGACTCGGCCGGGCCGTACTGGCAGGAACAGGACGCCGACTACGGCTCGGGGTGGCCCTCAGGCCCGCCTGGGCGAGCGCCAGCGGAATCGCCCTGGGATGATGCGGCTGGTTTCTGGCGCGATGATCGCGGCAGCCGCAGCCGCGATGAGGGCGGTCACGGCCATCGAGCCCGGCCGGGCGGCCATTCGCGGGCGGACCAGCCCCGTGCGCCTGGCAGCCGCTCGCGCCGCGCTGTGCCCACCGAGGACGACTGGGGCTCCGCTCGATCCGCTGGCCGCCGGAGCGCGCCAGGCTCACCACGGCCGGCGGACGCTGATCGCGGCAGTGACAGGACGGGGCGGTTCAGCCAGACCGCCGACGATCTCAGGAACCGGCTGGGCCTGGGCGGATCGGCGGTGAACCGGGGCCGCGAGGCGGGGCGGCCGCAGCGAGGCGAGCAGGGCGGCTTCCGCCGCCAGGCGGCCGGCGGCAATGGACGCCCTGAAGCCGGCCCGGACGACGGCCTCTGGGACGAGCCCGCTCCGCGGCGCTCGGGTGACAGGCCAAGCGGGCGACGGGCCAGGGGCGCCATGGCAGGCGGCACCATGACAGGCCGCGGTGCGGCTGGCGCCGGGCTGCCGGGCGGCCGCACGGCGCTCCGAGATCCAGCCGATGACTTCTGGGCAGATGACGCCCCGCCGGCCCGCGGACTGCGCTCCAGGATTGCCGAGCGGCCCGGTGTCCGGCGCGGCGGGCCGGGTGGCGGCCGTGGCGGACGGGGCGGCGGGCCCGGTGGTGGCGGCCCGGGCCAGCCCGACCCGCGCAGCCCCGGCGAGCGATTCAAGGACTGGCTGCTGCATGGCAGCTGGTGGCGGCACTGGACGTGGAAGAAGGCGCTGGCGGTCGTCGGCGCCGGGATCGCCGCCGTGTTCCTGCTGGCCATCGCGGGATTCTTTGTGCTGTACGAGAAGACCCCGATCCCGACCGCGGCCGAGGTGACCGCCGGCTATCAGTCCTCGACCGTGTATTACGCCAACGGCAAGCCGATGGGCACTTTCAGCGACAACATCAACGGGACGGTCATCGATCGGGTGCTGCTGGCGCCGAACCAGATACCCAAGGTCATGCGGGATGCCATGACCGCGGCCGAGGACCGCCATTTCTACACCGAAGGCGGCGTATCCCTGACCGGCCTGCTGCGGGCGGCGTATCAAGACGTTCTCGGGAACGGCAACCTGCAGGGTGGTTCGACCATCACGATGCAGTACGCCAAGAACTACTACGCCGGCGTGAACACTGGGCGGAACTTCAGCACCAAGATGAAGGAAATCTTCATCGCGATGAAGCTCGGCCACGAGAAGTCCAAGTCATGGGTCATGACGAACTACCTCAACACCGTGCCGTTCGGCCCAACCGTCGACGGCCTCGGTGCCGCCGCCGATAGCTACTTCAGCGTGGACCTGACCAAGCCTGGCGCAACCCTGACCATCTCGCAGGCCGCGATGCTTGCCGCGATGCCCAACGCACCGGGCGCCTTCAGCCCTGATCCGTCGGATGGCGCTGCTTACCAGGCTCTGGTCGGCCGCTGGAAAACCGTGCTCGCCAACATGGTCAGGGATGGCAACATCACCGCCGCCCAGGCCAGCGCCCAGAAGTTCCCTGCCTACAAGCCGCCAGCGGCAGGCAACGGGGAGGCGGGAACGACGGCGTACCTGATGAACATGGTCGAGCAGCAACTGGAGGCGCCGCGAGCCGACGGCGGCTACGGCCTGACTCAGCTCGACGTCGACACCCGCGGGTACCGGATCACCACAACCTTCAGCGCGGCCAAGATGAAGGCACTCGCTCGCTCCATCCGCGTGGAGAAGGCGCAGATGCGGCAGGCGGCGCTGGCGCAGGGCAGGTCGCCGTTCCAGAAGTACGACCGGATCGGCGCTGTGCTCGAGAACGTCAAGACCGGAGGCATCGTCGCCATCTACGGCGGCCCCGGCTGGCCTAGCTCCTCGAGTAACCGGGCGACGAAGCAATGCAAAGAGGCGGATTGCTACCTCAACGCGGCTGAGGATGCCGAGCAGGTCGGCTCCTCGTTCAAGCCTTATGTCCTGGCTACCGCGGTCAAGGAGGGCATGAGCGTCTTCAGCAGCAAGCTCGATGGCTATGCGCCGATCTGGATCCCGCAGCTGCCGTCCGACACGCTCAGCACCGAGCTTCAGCACTCCAGGAACCATCCGCCGCCCGGCGTCCCGGCATCAGCGGTCGGCGGCTCCTGGAACGGTATCTACTGGTATAAGTTCGCCGAGGGCACCGAGAGTACCGGCCCGCTGCCGGTCAACGAGGCCACGGCGATCTCCTCTGACCCGGCATTCGAGGACCTGCTGCACCGGGACGGTGTCAGCGCGGTGATCAACATGGCCAAGGCGCTCGGTGTCGGGCAGACCGCCTTCGTCAACCCGTGCCCGGCAGCTCCGCAGGGTGCGCTGGTGCCTCAGACGATCGCCGCGTGTAACGACATGACGGGTCCCGGCTATCGGGTCGGGAAGAGCTGGTACCCGGGCCATGGCCTCTACACCAACTTCAGCCCGAACAGTATGGACAAGGGCGCGATCAGCGCCGCGACCCGAAGCTCGCTGCAGATGGCGCTGGGTGAGAATCCGCTGACACCGGTCGAGCAGGCGTCGACGTTCGCCGCGCTGGCAGACGACGGCCTGTACCACATGCCGCACGTCATATCGTCGCTGCAGCGAGACGGGATCGCCATCGCATCGCCGCTCCCGACCCCTGTGCAGGTACTGAGCAAACCACAGGCAGCCGACGTGGACTATGCACTGTCGTTCGACAACAACTATCCGGGGGGCACGGCTGAGGACAGTGTGACCTTCCGTCGCGGGGACGTGATCGGCAAGACCGGAACCCTGGGCAACGGCGACAACGCATCCGAGGCCTGGTTTATCGGCGCGACGCCGGACCAGTACGCGATGTCGGTGGCGCTGTTCACCAACCTGCAAACCGAGAATCTCGACAACTTGCCAGGCACGGGCGGAACCACGGGTTCCTATGGTGGCGCGTGGCCGGCCACCATCTGGAACAACTTCATGACTACCGTGTTCGGCAACACGACCGCCGTTCCGTTGTTCACCCCCTATAACGGCCCGCCGTTCGTGCCGTGGATCCAGGTGACCAAGCAGGCCAAGCCGGCCTGCAAGATCGGCCACTCCCGGAACTGCACCTGCCCGAATGGTGCGCCGTTCTGCGCGCATCCGAACCCGAACCCGTCGTGTCACTTCGGTCAGCCGTGCAACGGAACGTCGCCGTCGCCGTCGCCTACCTGCCAGTTCTTCGGCCAGTGCACGACGCCGACTCCTACGCCGACTCCTACGCCGACTCCGACGACCACGTGTACGCCGACGCCGGGCCAGCCGCCGTGCGGCGCCAGCGCGAATTCGACGAGGGCCTCGCGAAAGTTACCTAGCTGAGCTTCGCCCGGAGCCAGTGGACATCGGCTGCCGGATCAGGGGTCTCGCAGATTGCGGTGGCCCCGGCGCCGCGCACGACCTCGACGAGCAGCGCAGGCTCAATCTCGCCTGTCTCCAGGCCGGCGTGCCGGTCCCGGCCGGAGCCGAACTCGTCGCGTGAGTTGTTGCAGTGCACCAGGTCGATCCGGCCAGTGATCGCCTTGACCCGCGCCACGATGGTTGCCAGGTCCTCGCCGGAGGCGAATGCGTGACAGGTGTCCAGGCAGAACCCGATCTCACCACCGTCGTCCACGGAACCGATGGCGTCCCAGAGGCGCGCGATCCCGTCCAGGCCACGCGCCATGGCTCCATCGCCGCCAGCGGTGTTCTCGATCAGCATCGGCACTGGCCGTTCAACCCGCTCGATGGCCTTGCGCCAGCTGTCATAACCTTCTCCGGCGTCCGCGCCCGCCGTGACATGCCCGCCGTGCACGATCAGTCCCTTGGCGCCGACCGACGCGGCCGCGTTCAGCTGCTGCTCGAGCAGCTTGCGGCTGGGGATCCTGATGCGGTTATTCGGTGACGCCACGTTGATCACGTACGGAGCGTGCACGTAGGGGTCAATGCCGGAGCTTGCGAACGCCGCCCGGACCTCGGCAGGCTCACCGGGGAATGTCGGAGCCTTCCAGCCCTGCGGGTCGCCCAGGAAGAACTGGACGGCGTCAGCACCGATTGCCTGGGCCCGTGCAAGGGGGTCACCATCGTGCAGATGCGCACCAATCCGAGTCATCTGACGAGACTATCGGGAGCCGCCGACAGCGGCGCTGCCAACGGTGGGCCCGGCGAGCGCGGTCATCATTCCGGCCTCAGCTGGCCGACTATCCGAATCCGCCGTGCGCGATGCCGAGGCCTGCGCCGACTGCGGCGGCAATGATGCCGGCCACGATGAAGATGCGCTGCTCCCTGGTCGCCGAGAGCAGCTGGGCTGTCATGCCGCCGCCGAATACGACAAGTCCGATGATGGTCGCCAGCAGGTGGGCGTCGACGACGAGGCCGAGCGCAAAGGCGGCAATGCCGCCGAAGAAGGTCAGAACCGTGGCTACGTTCAGCAGCGTGTGTCGCTCGCCATCGCTGTTCAGGGTGAGCCGAGGCGCGCGAGCTTGCGTCGGCGTGCCAATGGCTTCGGGCATCGCTACCCCCAACGACGGGTTCAGGATCGATTGCAGGGCGTGTTGGCTACCAGTGTGTTCCCACGGGCGCCAGAAAGGAACATCCGACGCGTCAGCCCCTGCCGTCGGGCGTCCCGGGCGGACCGGCCGGAACTGTCAGGCCCTGCTGGTAAGCTGGCGCAGCTGTGATCGGCCGGTGGATAACGGCACGCAGCTCCTCCTGTCACGGAAATACCGTGACCGCCAGAGTCCGAAGGAGGCAGGTAAGCGCCATGCGCCAGTACGAGATGATGATCATCCTCGATTCCTCGCTTGAAGAGCGTACCGTGCAGCCCTCTCTTGACCAGTTCCTTACGGTCGTGACATCGGCCGGCGGCACCGTGGACAAGGTCGACGTCTGGGGCCGCCGCCGGCTGGCCTACGAGATCGACAAGAAGTCCGAGGGCATCTACACCGTCATCGAGCTGAACGCCGAGCCGGACACCGTCAAGGAGCTCGACCGACAGCTGAACCTGAACGAGGCGGTTCTGCGGACGAAGATCATCCGACCCGACCAGCACTGAACCTGAGTCAGTTGAGCCTCGACCAGCACTGAGCCTGGTCACGCCCAGCCACAAAGCACGAGCTCGATCTCAACCCGACCCGAGCGGGAGAACCCGATGGCAGCAGGAGACACCACGATCACGATCATCGGCAACCTCGTCAATGATCCGGAGCTTCGCTATACCCCGACCGGCCAGGCGGTCGCCACCTTCCGCGTCGCCTCGACGCCCCGGTTCATGGACCGGACGACCAACGAGTGGAAGGACGGCGACTCGCTGTTCCTGTCCTGCAACGTCTGGCGGCAGGCCGCCGAAAATGTAGCGGAGAGCCTTCAGCGCGGCATGCGCGTCATAGTCTCCGGGCGCCTCCGGCAGCGGTCGTACGAGACCAAGGAAGGCGAGAAGCGGACCGTCTATGAGGTCGAGGTCGACGAGGTCGGCCCAAGCCTGCGGAACGCGTCCGCCAAGGTCAGCCGATCGACTCGATCAGGCGGCGGCGGCTTCGGTGGCGGCCAGTCCGGGCAGGCCAGCCAGGGCGGGTATGGTGGGGGCGCCGGGGCGCGCGCCAGTGACGACCCCTGGGCTGCAGACCCGGCCGACAGCGGCTTCTCGGACGAGCCCCCGTTCTAGTGCGCACCGCCGTTCCCGTCCTAATGATTCACGAACAAACAGAAGAAACCGACCATCCCCGCCGCAGGCGGGGCTCACCTATCCCGGCTGAGTAAGCCGGGATTGTGAAGGAGCACCACGATGGCCAAGCCACCGATCCGCAAGCCCAAGAAGAAGGTCTGCCTTTTCTGCCAGGAGAAGGTGACCAGGGTGGACTACAAGGACACCGGGCTGCTGCGGAAGTTCATCTCTGACCGCGGCAAGATCCGCGCGCGGCGAGTTTCAGGTAATTGCACCCAGCACCAGCGCGACGTCGCCACGGCGATCAAGAATGCGCGCGAGATGGCGCTGCTGCCCTACACGAGCACGGCCCGCTAGGCCGAGGAAGGTAACTCAGCCATGAGCGGCAAGCCGATGAAGCTCATCCTGACGCAGGAAGTCACTGGCCTGGGCGCGCCTGGTGACGTCGTGGAGGTCAAGGCCGGTTACGGCCGCAACTACCTCGTGCCGCGCCGACTCGCCATGCTGTGGACTCGCGGCTCGGAGAAGCAGATTGAGCTGATCAAGAAGGCCAGGTCAGCGCGCCAGATCCGCAGCCTGGATGATGCACGGGAGGCCGCCGCGAGGCTGTCCGCCCTGCGGATCCGGCTGCAGACGAGGGCAGGCAGTGGCGGCCGGCTGTTCGGCTCGATCTCGACCGCCGACATCGCCGCCGCCGTCCTGAACGCGGGCGGGCCCGAGCTCGACAAGCGCAAGATCGAGGTGAAGAACCCGATCAAGACCATCGGCTCGCACCAGGTTGCGGTCCGGCTGCATCCGGAAGTCAGCGCAACGCTCGACGTCGAGGTCGCGGAGAGCTAGCCCGCCTGCCGGGCTGAGCTCGGAAACCTTCAGCCGAGGAGGGGCCACCGCTGAGGTGGGCCCCTCCTCGGTCCTCACGAGCGTGAGTACTTCTCCGTCCGCGCGGCAAGCTCGGGATCGGCCGCGGTGATCATCGCCCACGTGCCCGCCAGCCGCGCGGCTAGTTCGGCGTCGTCCCCCGCGTCAGCGACAGCGGCTAATGCGTCAATTGCCCGGGTCAGGACGGCGGCCACTGCGGGAAGCGCCGGCTCGGGCATGCTGGCGTTCGAACACATACTCGAACTGTAACTGCCGGCGGACTCGCGCGCCTGGCAAATCGGGGGATCTGATGGCCGCTTCGCCCGGGCCCGGCAGAGTTCTGGTGTGACGTTGGACGTCAAATTCCTGGTGTGGATAACTAATGGCCGCCAGATGCGTTCTTCCAAGGTCAAAAAATCTTCTTTGCACAGCCTGGGTAGAACGTTCTCCCAGCCAGGAGGCCACTTTCCCGGTTTAGGCAAGAGCTTTCCACAACCGTGTCCCCAGGCTGCGCACAGCAGTGCCGGCGTGTCTGCACAGCCTGTCCCCAGGCCTGTGCACAGCATGACTCGACGCTTTGCGCGAGTCGCTGAAGACTGTCCGAGCCGTTCGATAGAACATGCATGGATCCGGTGGCGGCCGATACGGGATTGGCGGCCGTTACGGGACTCGATGAGCGTGGCACACGGCCAGCGGCGGTTCGGAACTGACTGCTGTGGCAGGGCAGGCACATAAACGGCTGACTACGACAGGGAAGGGCCGGCGGGTGAGCGTCGCAGAGATCATGCCCCGGGGCGAGGAGTTCGAGCGGACGCCGCCGCACGACCTCGCGGCGGAGCAGTGCGTGCTGGGCGGCATGATGCTGTCGAAGGACGCGATCTCTGACGTTCTCGACGTGATCAAGGCCCACGACTACTACCGGCCAGCTCACCAGATCGTGCACGACGTCATTCTCGACCTGTACGGCAGGGGGGAGCCCGCTGATGCCGTGACGGTCGCCGCCGAGCTGACCCGTAACGGCGATATCGGCCGGGTGGGCGGCGCGGTATACCTGCACACGCTGATCGCGTCCGTACCGACAGCAGCCAACGCCGGCTACTACGCGCGGATCGTGCGCGAGCGCGCCATTCTCCGGCGCCTGGTCGAGGTGGGCACCCGGATCGTGCAGCTTGGCTATGCCGGAGACGGTGACGCTGACGAGCTCGTCGATCGCGCCGAGGCCGAGATATACGGCGTGACAGACCGCCGGATTAGCGAGGACTACCTCCCGCTGGCGGAGATCATGCCAGGGGCCCTGGACGAGATCGAGGCCATCGGCAGCCGGGGCGGATCCCTGGCCGGCGTACCGACCGGGTTCAGCAATCTCGATGCGCTGACCAATGGCCTGCATCCGGGGCAGATGGTGGTGATCGCGGCTCGTCCCGCCATGGGCAAGGCGCTGGCGCTCGACACTCTGCTGCCGACGCCGACGGGCTGGACGACCATGGGCGAGGTGCGGGTCGGCGACGGGCTACTCGGTTCCGACGGTCGGCCGGTGACCGTCATCGCAGCGACCGATGTCATGCTGGACCGCCCGTGCTACGAGGTGGTCTTCGATGATCAGACCAGCATCGTGGCGGACGCTGAGCATCAGTGGGTCACGACCACGGCCGCCGACCGGGTGCTGGTGGCAGCGGTGGCGAGTGGCCGCTCCCGGAGCGGCTTCCCTGACCATCTGATCCGGGGTCTTGCCGTCTGCCCGCTGGCAGTTCACACCACGCGCGAGATCGCCGGGACGCTCGCGGCTGGCGATCGCCGCAGTCCGAACCACGCAGTGCCAGTAACCCATCCGCTCGAGCTGCCCGAGCGTGAGCTCCCGATGGCCGCATATGTACTGGGGACGCAGCTGGCCCGCTGCAGGCAGTCAGCAGACCCGCGCATTCCCATGCAGTACCTGCGAGCCGGCCGGGCTCAGCGGATGGCGCTGCTGGCGGGGCTGCTAGATACGGCCGGGACCGTGGGTCCGACCGGCTCTGTCGAGTTCAGTTCCACGTCGCTCCGGCTGGCTGCAGACGTGCGGGAGCTGGTCGTCGGCCTGGGCTATCGATGCGCGTTCACGGCCGCTCGCGTTCCCAGGCTGGCCCGGGGATCGTCCGCTGCTTTCACCATCACGTTCACGACGACCGACGATGTGTTCCGTCTCTCGCGGAAGCGGGACGCCCATCGGCAGTGCCGGCCGGCCAGGATCAGCGTGAGCGCGACGCAGCGGATGATCGTCGACGTGCGCGCGATAGCTAGCGTCCCGGTCAGGTGCGTCCAGGTGGACGCTCCGGACAGCCTCTATCTAGCCAGCCGGTCGATGATCCCGACGCATAACTCCGCCCTCGCGCTCGACATCGCCAGGGCTGCGTCGGTCAAAGCCGGGCTCACCTCGGTGCTGTTCAGCCTGGAGATGAGCCGGAACGAGATCACGATGCGCCTGCTGTCGGCTGAGGCGCGGGTGCCGCTGCACGCAATGCGGACCGGCCAGCTCAGCGAGGATGACTGGACCAGACTCGCGCGCCGGATGAGCGAGGTCGTCGATGCGCCGCTGTACATCGACGACTCGCCGAACATGTCCATGATGGAGATCCGCTCCAAATGCCGGCGGCTGAAGCAGCGGCACGACCTGAAGCTGGTCATTGTCGACTACCTCCAGCTGATGAGCTCGCCGAAGCGAGTCGAGAACCGGCAGCAGGAGGTCTCGGACTTGTCCCGCTCGCTGAAGTTGTTGGCTAAGGAACTCAGCGTGCCGGTCGTCGCGCTGGCACAGCTCAACCGCGGCCCGGAACTAAGAACGGACAAACGCCCTCTTCTGGCTGATCTACGCGAAAGTGGATGCCTGACGGCCGGGACGCGCATAGTACGGGCCGATACGAACGAGCAGGCGTCGCTTGGCGACCTGCTTTCGAGTGGAGGGCGCGACATTCCGGTCTGGGCGCTGGATGAGCGGCTCAAGTACGTCAAGGCAACGATGACTCATGTCTTCCCGACCGGGCGCAAGGAGACGTTCCTGTTGCGCCTAGCCTCGGGCAGGCGGATCGAGGCCACTGGCAACCACAGATTCCTCACACTTGACGGATGGATTCCGCTGGCTGAATTGCCGACAGGCTCCAGGATCGCGGTGCCGAGGTCTGTACCGGCTCCATTGGAGACACGGTCCTGGGCTGACTCCCAAGTAATACTGCTGGCGCATCTGCTGGGCGATGGCTCGTTCGTGCGTAACCAGCCATTGCGCTACGCCAGCGTGGACGAAGCCAACCTGACCGCCGTGGCGACGGCAGCGAGTCACTTCGGGGTAACCGCGGTTCGCGACGACTACCCGGCTGCCAGGGTAGTGACGCTGCGCCTGCCAGCGCCGTTCAAGCTGGCCCGCGGACGACGCAACCCCATCGTGAGCTGGCTCGATGAGCTGGATCTGTATGGCCTGCGTTCGCATGAGAAGTTCGTGCCGCCGGGCGTCTTCGGGTTGTCAGATAGCCAGGTTGCTCTGTTCCTTCGCCATCTCTGGGCTACAGACGGTTCAGTGACTGTCAACCGCGACGGTCGCGCTGGCCGTATTTACTACGGTTCAACGAGCCGCCGCCTCATAGATGACGTCGCGGATCTTCTCCGCCGGTTCTGCATCAATGCGCAGAATCGCGAAGTGACCCTAGGTCCGCATCGGCCTCAGTACACGCTCGATGTCTCGGGTCGTGACGACCAGATGATCTTCCTCCAGCAGATCGGTGCTTATGGTGCCCGCGCGGCGTCATGCGACAAGCTAAAGCAGATTCTCGTTGGTGTCGCTGGAAACACGAATGTAGATACCATTCCAGTTGAGGTGTGGAATCGCGTCCGTCACGTCCTTGTTGACCAGGGAATGACCCATCGCCGATTCTCTGCAGCAATTGGCATGCAGTTCTGCGGCAGCACGCGCTGGAAGCACGCTCCCAGCAGGGGTCGGCTAGCCACGGTCGCTGAACTGCTCCACGACGCCGACTTTGAAATGCTCGCGACGAACGATGTCCTCTGGGATGAAATCGTGGCGATCGAACCTCGAGGCATTCAAGACGTCTACGACGCCACCGTTGCTGGACTGCACAACTTCATTGCGGATGGCATAGCAGTTCATAACAGCATCGAGCAGGACTCAGATGTTGTGATCTTGCTCCACCGTGAGGACGCGTATGAGCCAGAGTCGCCGCGGGCGGGGGAGGCCGACCTGATCGTGGCCAAGCACAGGAACGGTCCCACCGCGACGGTGACGGTCGCATTCCAGGGTCACTACAGCCGCTTCGTGGACATGGCGCCGATCTAACTGCGGGCCCCAGGTTGCCGCGTTGCGTCGATATGGGGACGTTCGTTCTGGCGTCTCCGGCATTGCCGGGCCAATGTCGATGACCGACCCGCAAAGTCGCTATTGCGGCGGTAGGCACCGGTCGGGCACGATATGGCTCAGGTGAGCGGAGCCGCGTAACGAGCGCTGGCCGGGCCAGCTTCTGCGGCCTGCAGAGTCGGGGGCGCATTGTCGAAGAGGCCGCTAACCTGTCGGCCCGCGCAAGTAGCGGGCAGCCGCGCTGTGCCAGGTGTCGCGTTCCCAGGCAGGCCACCTCAAAGCCCGAAAGTCGGAGCGAGGGAGAAGCTCCCGACGGGTGTTCTGAAGGGCCGCCGAGCCGCGCCGATTTTATTGGCACTCTCGGTAGCGGAGCTGGCACCCCCGGGGTGCGCTCCTGCCTTAGCTCCGGCACTCCCGCCGGGACGACCTCGTACGCGATCACCACCCGCCTGCCGTGGGCCACACGAACGGCAATCTCATCAAGGCCCGCAACAGCTCCATCCTCAAGCCGATCGGCTGCTCCACTTACTGCTCGGTGCGGCAGCCTTCGGGACCAGTGGCACTCCCAGCGTCATTGGCGCTACCGGCAACACATCGCACGTAGAGCGCATCTCCGCAGGGCAGGCTGACTAGTCTCGCCACGCGATATTCGAATGAAGGGACTATCGATGCACAGATCACCCGTACTGTCGCGAGCGATTGCGGCGCTGACGCTGGCAGCCGCGGTCGCGGTGCCTGGACTCGCGGCAAGCACCTCAGCCGGCGCCGCCACTGCTCCGCCGCCTGGGCCGACCACGGACACGGCGTACCAGATCAGCATCAGCCACGATGGATTCTCCGGCGACACGACTATCGTGCCGCCGCTTGCGTCTCGCTGGACCCACTCCTTTACCGGGCTGGTGTCCTACCCGCTGATCGCCGACGGCATGGTTTTCGTCACCGTGGCTGACGTTAGCGGCGGCGGCTACGGTACTGACCTGTATGCTCTCCGCCGGTCCGATGGTTCCGTAGTGTGGTCGCAGTTCATCAGTGGCACGTACTACTGGAGCAACGCCGCGTACGACAACGGGCAGATCTTCGTTGTGAACTACGATGGCTTGCTGCAGGCATTCGCGGCGACTACCGGAACCCTGAACTGGTCGGTTCAGCTACCTGGGCAGTATTCATTCTCCAGTCCTCCCACTGCACATGGCGGAGTGGTCTACGTGGGTGGCGCTGGCTCTGGCGGGACGCTGTATGCCGTGAACGAGACCAACGGCTCGGTTCTGTGGACTCAGGCGGTGGAGAACGGCGACAACAGTTCGCCGGCGCTGAGCAGCACCAGTGTGTTCGTCTCCTATGCGTGCGGCGTGACCTATTCCTTCGCTCGCCCCACCGGCACGCTTCAGTGGGTCACTAGCCCGTCGTGCGAGGGAGGCGGAGGCAGGACACCCGTCTATCACAATGGCCTGCTCTACATGCGGGACCCGATTCTGGGGAACCTGATCCTGAACGCCTCTACTGGGAAGGAGACCGGCACGTTCAGCGCCGGCCCGGCGCCGGCGTTCGCTGGAAAGACCGGGCTGTTCCTGAGCGCTGGCACTTTGTCGGCAGTCAACGGCAATCACACGGTATGGACGTTCACCGGGGACGGCGGTCTGGACACGGCTCCCATCGTCGTCGGCTCTACGGTATACGTCGGGTCGTCGAGCGGGATGATCTACGGGCTAAGCCTCACCAAGGGCCACGTCGTCTGGAGCGCGAACACAGGATCATCCATCGACGGTCCAGATGAGCAGAACGTCTCGCAGCCGCTGACCGGGCTCGGGGCGGGCCAAGGGCTGCTGGTCGTCCCGGCGGGTGACCAGTTGGTCGCGTACGGCGGCTAGACGCCGACAGGGGAAGGGCCCGGGCAGCATCAGCCCGGGCCCGGCAGTCTGCGGCGCAGCCGATCGCAGCTGACGGCGGCCGTCGTTGCCTGATCGCGGCAGGACGGCCGGTTGGCGCGGGCTTGGCCCGCGGCAGAGTAGTCGGAATTCCACCCGCTGCGGAATCGCACGCCTGCCGAGGGAAATGTCACGGACCTGAGACTGATCTTGGTGACATCGTCGTGAGACAGTCGAGAACTCGCAGGTCGCACAAGATCAAGATGTCGTGCGGCGTGAGACCCTACAGGCTTATATGTAGGTTCTCAAAGACCTGACCCATTTCTCGTCGTCCTGTCCACCCGATGTCCAATTGCACGGAATGACGAGACCGACCTGGTCATTGCAGGTGCCGGTGCTGGCTTTGCGGGAGAGTCCCCGGAGTTATCAGGGCGGATTCGTAGGCGAGAACCACGGTCTGGACACGGTCGCGAAGTCCGAGTTTGGCGAGTATCCGGCCGACGTGAACCTTCACGGTGCCTTCGGACAGGTGCAGGCTCGCGGCGATTTCGTTGTTGGACATGCCGGTGGCGATGAGGGAGAAGACGTCAAGTTCGCGACCGGTGAGCGCGTGGCGGATGTGGTCGGCGCGCCTACCGTCTGGCCGTCCGGGCTGCTGTGCAGTGAACTGTCGGATGAGGCGCTTGGTGGCGCCCGGCGCGAGTACGGAGTCGCCGGAGGCGATAGTGCGGATTGCGCCGACTAGGTCGTCGGGCTGGGTGTCTTTGAGCAGGAAGCCGCTGGCACCCGCACGCAGTCCCGCGTAAACGTAGTCATCCAGGTCGAACGTGGTCAGGATCAGCACTTTGGACGGCAGCCCCGCGGCGACGATATCACGGGTCGCCTCGATGCCGTCGCGTCCGGGCATCCGGACGTCCATGAGCACGACATCGGGCCGCAGCTCGGACGCCATGGATACCGCGGCAGTCCCGTCGCTGGCCTCGCCGGTCACTTCGATGTCACACTCGGCGTCAAGGATCAGGCGGAAGCCTTTCCTGATCAGGGCGTGGTCGTCGGCCAGCAGCACCGTAATCATGATGTCGCCGCCGGGTCGAGGCCCAGCCTGGCGGTGACCCGCCAGCCGCGGGAATCGCGCGGGCCGAAATCGAGGTCGCCGCCGAACGCGCTGATCCGTTCTCGCATCCCCGTCAGGCCGGCTCCCGCGGCGCCGGGGGCAGCACCGCGTCCGGCGCCATCGTCCTCGACCTCTACGTATACCTCGCCGGGTGTGAGCTGCAGCCGGACGGCTGCGCTTGCGCCCGCGCCGGCGTGCTTCATCGTGTTCGTCAGGGCCTCCTGCACGAGCCGGAAGACCGCAAGCTGGATAGCGGGCGGCGGGTCCGAGCTTGTGCCGCTGCGCTCATAGTCCACGGGCAGGCCGGCCAGCCGGACCCGGCCGAACAGGTCGTCCAGGTCGGCCAGGCCGGGCAGCGGCTGCAGCAGTTCCTGGCCGGCATCAGTTCTGAGCACGCCGAGCAGGCGGCGGGTCTCGGCGAGCGCCTGCCGGGCAGTGCCCGACACATCACGGATCGCATCAGCTGCCTCACCGGGCGCGCGGCAGATGGCGCGGAGAGCGCCGTCGGAAAGCGCCACGATCACCGTGAGGTGGTGGGCGACGCTGTCATGCATCTCCCGGGCGATCCGGGCCCGCTCCTCCGCCGCGGCCAGCGCGCTGCTCTGGGCACGCTCGCGCTCGAGCCGCCCGGCCCGGTCGCGCAGCGCGGCGAGGTAAGCCCGGCGGGTGCCCACGTACAGTCCCACGATCGTGACGCCGGCCGCGAAGCCGGCAGCGTCGGAGACCGCAACCGCCCAGTGACGGGTGCCGTCCTGGGCGACCACCAGAAGCGTTACACCAGCCACGAGCACCGCCGCGGCCAGCGCCTCAGCCCGGCGCATCATGGCGGCGACGGTATACAGGCTGATCGCCAGCGCCACCGGGAACAGCGCGCCCCGGTCCGGCCACTGCGCCATCACGGCAGCTGCCAGCAGCGTCCACACGAACACCGGACCGGGCCACACCCTGCGCAGCGGCAGCGCTGCGGCCGTCACGACCGCGACGATCGCCCCGGCGGCCACCGACAGATGACTGGCATGCCCCGCCTGGCCGAACGAGAAGTGCGCCAGTGACACCGCGCCCGCCGCGACGGCGCATCCGCCGTCGAAGGCCCACGATCGCAGCGGCCGGGTCTTAGGGTTCTCGGCAGCCCTCCAGAAGGACACTCCTCCATCTTCCTCCCAGTTCGCGCGCCCGCAGGCTGGCCTCTCCTGAACGGAGACGTCAGCCCGCGGAGAAGGTGGCCAGTCACTGGCCATGAGCCGCTGCGTTCTTAACCAGGCGTTCCGGCATCGTTGGCTCTGCCGGTGCAATGAGGTAGCTGGCCGGCTCGGTGGCCGTCTGCCACGTGCGGACCGCCAGCAGGAACATCGCCACCGCAAACGGGAGCATGAGCAGCACCACGAGCACGGGCCCGGCCGACGGGACCTGCTGGGCTACCTCCAGGCCGATCACGAACAGGACCGTAAGCCAGCGCGGCACACTTCGGCTTCGCCACAGAGCAAACCCCATCAGAAGCGGCGCAGCGAAGATGCCGACGACGTAAATGCCAGAGAACACGTGCTCGAAGCCGGAATTGAACGACGTCACCAGGAAGCGCGCAGCCGCATCCCTGCTCATGTGCGCTGTCGCGGCAGCGGCGAGGTTGACACCGACCAGGACGTTGACCAGAGCGCCGCAGAAAGCACCGAGCCCTCCGAGCAACGCAGCGACGGTGGCGACGATTGATCCGCGTCCTCTGACCAGCGTGGCGATCGCCGCATACGAGACCGCCAGCGCACCCAGCGCGAGTAGCGACAGCGAGCCCGAGACGTAAAGCTGACCCGGGTGCATTGCCGCGATGGGCAGTACCTTCAGCGCGTCGGACATGGTTGAAAGGATCTGGTCGGTGCCTTTGGGGTTAAGGGCCTCCGCGCTGACGTACAGCACGGCGGCGAGGGGCAGGAACAGGGCCAGCACTCGCTGACGTATCCGGGCAGCGCTATCCATTGACTTCTCCAGCCAGGTAGGAGCCGATCATCTCGGCCGGTTCAGGCCGCTTGCAATCGCTCAGATGGAGCGGCACCCTCGCGGCCTCAGGCAGGCGGGACGGCGAGGAATTCCCTGCCGTCCGCGTCCGCATCGCACTACCGAGGCGGATTTCGCGACGTCCGCCAGTAGTTACCGACAGTCAGAACGCTACGGGCCCCGCCACCTCCAGGCATCTGCATCGAGGCCACCCTTTGCCCAGCCGCCTATGCCCCGAGGCATACGCCTACTGGAGCGCTCCTCGGCCCGTTAGGCGCCTACCTCCTCCGGAGTGCGCGTCACCTAAACCTGGGTGCCTGGCTTCCGACTCCCCGCATCAACCCAGGTCACGCGCGCTGTCATGTCCTCCCTGCGCCCGGCGACAACTTCGCCGTGAGCCGGATCAGGATCCGCCTGGTTGGCTGTCCGCCGATACGGCACCGCCGCAGCCGTCGGCCTGGTCGGCGACGGCATCCCGGCCACCGCCGCTACCACGGGGCGCCACAGAAATACAACGCGACCGTCAGCCGAGCCTGGGTGGAACTCGTAGGCCACCATGCAACCGCAGTCAACGCAGCCGGCTTCGACACATTCGCCGACCAGAATTCCGCGCTGCTCGACAAGAGGCTGCTCACCCGCTTCTACCGGCCTGCGACACTGGCCAGCTCAGAGGCCAGGGTGGGACGGGTCGAGCCTGACCTCGCTTCCTTTCCATGGCAGCGCACGGGCCAGTAAGTCCGTAGCCGACGCTGAGGAAATGCCACGAGCTTGAGACTGATCATAGTGACAACGTGGTGAGAGCACTAAGAAAGCCCAGGTCATGCAAGATCAACATATCATCGGATTTGAGACCCCAGAAGCTGTAGGGAGCCGTTTTAGATGAGCATTAGGGTTCGTAGTTGAGCACAAACATGAGCCGCGAGCGGGATATCTGAGCAGCGGGACAGGGTCGGTCGCTGTCGAGGGGTGGGCCGCAGCTATCTGCGGAGGGTTGTCCCACGCTGGCGCGACGACAGCCTGGTCTAGGGCCAGGCCGCGATGAACCTGACCGTGGGCAGCGAGCTGGCCTGGCGGTGCTGGCGGCCCCCAGAGCGCAGCTGCACGGTCGTCGATGTTCGACAGGTCGGCTGCGCGAGGCCTTCGAAAGCTTGTCGTGTACCCCCACCGGGTCTAGCGAATGACTTGTACTCACTTTAGTAGTACTTTTACTTTCAAATACAATTATGTCTCGCTAACCTCGGGAGAGATAGCCACCGATAACCGGCAAGCGTCCGCGGCTCGGGGCTGGATGACAGTCATCGTGGACGCGCATTCTTGCGCCTGACACTTGCGGGAGTTGCCGTGACGGCTCGGATCCGGACCCTTGGCGCGCTCGCCGTGCTTGCCCTGGGAGCAGGGCTGGTCTCGGTTGGAGGCACAGCCAGCGAGGCTGCCGTCTCATGCCCCGTTGTCAACTCCTCTACAGGAGCAGTCTCGCCAGCACCGACTCCTGACGTGGACTGGCTCGGCTGCAATCTGACCGGCGCCGACCTCACGGGCGCTGACCTGTCCGGGGCAGACCTCGAATCCACGAACCTGGTCAACGCGACCCTGACGAACGCGAATCTTAGCTCCGCAGATCTCAGCGGAGCGTCGATGTCGAGCACGGACTTTACCGGCGCGACTCTGGCCGGCGTCAGTTCCGGCGGGATCTCGACGCTTCTCGGCGGCCCGGTAACCCTCCCGGCAGACTGGTCGCTCATCGACGGATACCTGATGGGCCCGGACGCCAACCTCGCCGGCGCGGTCGTTCTGATGATGGACACCCCAATCGGAGCGGCTGATCTCCAGGGAGCCAACCTCGCCGGTGCCGACTTCGACCGAAACGTGCTCGACGGCACCAACCTGACGGACGCTAATCTCACCGGCGCAGACTTCGCGGGGTCGACGCTGGAGAGCGTCAACGTATCAGGAGCCCAGTTCGCCGGCGCTGACTTCTTTCAGCTGCGGATGTATACCTACAGCCTCGATGGCATAACCGCCGTCAGCGGACAGGCGGCCTCCCTCCCGACGGACTGGTCGCAGGCCGGGAACTACTTTTTCGGACCCACCGTCAATGCCTATGGCGCCGAGCTGGCCAACCTCAACCTGACCGGCTCGGACCTGTGGGCAGCTGACCTCGAAAACGCGGACCTGACCGGAACCAATCTCAACGGTGCAGACCTATACGGAGCCGGGTTCACCACCGTCGTGGGCGGGTCCGACACCATCTGCCCGGACGGAACCAACTCCAATGCAGATGGCGACTCGTGCACGAACCATCTGACATCGGTACCCGTGGCGTTCCCCACTATCGCCGGCGCCAACGTCACATTCGGTGCACCAGGCTGGTACATGGACAAGGGGCAGCTGGTGACCTGGAACTGGACCGACCTTACTGGCGGTCTCAGCAACGGCGCCTGCCCGGCGACGTCGACCAGCTCGGGCGAGGGCGCTGCAGTGAAGGTCACGGCGAAGTGCCGGAATGCCGAAGGCGGGGTCGGGTCCCAGACAGTGACCCTGAAAATCGACCCCACCCAGCCGAAGGTCGCAGTAACCGGCGTCCGGGACGGCCGGATCTACCCGCTCGGTCGCCTGCCGAAGGCTGGCTGCGCGAGTACCGACAAGCTGTCCGGGATCAGCAAGCAGGCTGCCGTTAAGATCACGCCCGCTGTGACGGCAGGTCCAGGGAAGTTCAAGGCCACCTGCAGCGGTGCCGTCACGGGCGCCGGCATGCCGCAGTCGCGTCCCGTCGCGGTGAGTTATACGGTCGCCTACGGCCTGTACGGCTTCGTCACGCCGAAGGCGAAGGCACTAATCAGCCGCACCAAGCGCACCCTTCGGGCGGAGTTCCGCCTCGCGGGCAGCAACGGCAAGCCGCTGGCCGGCAAGACTGCAGCGGCCCTAGCGCGAGCAGGCCTGATCGTGGCCACGCTTGCCGGCCCAGGTATCCACCCTGAGGTCGCCCGCTGCGACTGGAAATCACCGGCCGGCTACTTCACCTGTGCCATCCCCGTGCCCGCGCACATCAGGACCGGACGTTTGGCATACACCGTGACTGCCAGCGAGAAAGTCGGCAAGATCACTGTCGCGGCGCCCGCAGTCCGAGGGTCCGCCAACCCCGTGCATATCAGATTCCGCTGAGTCAGTCGCCTGGCGCTTTAGCGCCCAGGCCGGAGTTGGGTAGCGTGGTGGCATCGTTGCGTCACTGTAAGGGTGGCTGGTTGCCCGCTGGCGGCATGCTGTCAGTAGCGCTCGCGGGAGTGGGCTGGCCCGTGAGGGCCGTGGCGGCTCAGCTACCGGTGCACTGCGCGCCGGCGTACACCACCCCTGTTATAAGGACGGCGTTGCCACCAGAGCTGGCGCCGAGTTGCACGCCGGCGTTGCTGGGAAGGGCCGATGGGTCGATCACTATTACCGTCTGGTTCGGGGAAGGCCGTGGTATCGGCGGGCGGAAGTGGACGTGCCCGGCTCGCCGTATGTGAGTGATGCCGCCGCCTGGTGGGGGCAGCGGAAGCGAGGCGAGTTGCCCGTACGGCTTTGGGAAGACTCGCCTCAGCAGGGCCGTGCCGGGGTGCGTGGGACGACCTGGCGTTCCTTCGGGGTAGGCCCGGCACGCGGCGTTGGGCTGTCTGGCGAACGTGACGCTGGCCGGAACACCGTCCGCGCGCAGCGTGCCTTGCAGCCCGGCTGGGCCTTTCAGCTCGCGGATCGTCACGGAGATGTTGCCATCGGCAAGCCTGTTCACTGTCCAAGCGGCCAGCCGGATGGTCGGATGACGTCCGGCCGCATTGCCGGGTTGGTGGCCGGCCGGAGTGAGAGCGGCCACGGCGATAGCCGCTCCAGCCACCGCGGCGATTGTTGCGGTCGCGGCGGGAACCAGACGGCGGCGCCGGCGAGCGCTGCCGCTGGCCATGATTGCTTCCACATCCGGGGGGTCGGCGATTGGCGTCCTGGACAGCGAGTCGCATACGGCGGTCAGAACCTCAGCCTCGCTCATGTCGTCAAGGGCATTCATTGATCAGCCTCCGTGGCTTTTCGTGGCAGTGAGCTCTCGGCGTAGCGCCGCGATGCCGCGGGACACGTGCATCCGGACTGTCCCGGCCTCGATGCCCATCTGCCTGGCGATGGTGTCGGCGTCCAGATCTAGGAAGATCCGCAGTGCGATCACCTCGCGCTGCGGGGTGACAGGCACCGCAGCGCTGTCAGCAACGAGTCGTCGAGTCCCTTGCCGAGGTCGTCGGGAGCCGTCAGGTCGTGATCAGCCAGCAGTAGTTCGCGATTGCGCCGCCGCCACCACGACGCCCCCGTGTTGAGCGCGGTGCGCACCACCCATGCCTTCGGGGCCGGATGCCCGCGGGCCTTCCGCCACGACGCCCAGGCCCTGGCGAACGCCTCTGCCACCTGGTCTTCGGCTAGCTGCGGGCTGTCGACGACGGCCACCACCCGCAGGCACGGCTCCCAGCTGGCCCGGAAGAAGTCCGCGAACTCGGCCCGCTCGTTACTCACGATCCTTTAACTCGCTAGCTCGCCGACACGCATACGTACGGGCAGGATTTCCCGGAACGAGAGACCGCAATGTCACTTGCGGCACGCTAACGCGACGACCCGTCTGCCGCTACTTCCTCGGGGACGCGAACCGTACCGTCATGCGCAGGTCCCCGACTGCCAACGTGTCGGTCAGCCTCGCGCCACGAGCAGGAACCTGGGCCAGGACACGAGAGCGCGCCGGACCGGTGCCGTGTACGTCGGCCAGGCAAGTGCCGTCGCCGGGTGCGCGCTGGCTCTGGAACGCCCGCAGGCGACGCTCGGGTCGCCTAAGTTAGCCCAGCGGCTTCTTCGTCCAGTCGGATGGGTCCGGCCCGAGTACATGCACGTGACGCAGCAGGCCCAGCGCTCCGCCCACCTGGTCGGACGAGACATACACATACATGCCATGCAAGCTCCCGAAGCAAGCTTCCTGCCCGGCCGAGCGGAGAACACCGGCAGCGCCGTCGAACGACACGCTCCGTGTCTTTCCGCCGATGTTCACGCAGCCGTTCGGGTACGGAGGCTCGATGAGCACGGTTATGCCCGCTGGATCCTGGCTGGGTCCCATGTACAGCAGGTACCCCCTGAGCTTGCCTCCCTCGAGCTGGGACCCGGTCCCAGCCACCATCCAGCCAGCCGGGATGCCCGTCACACTGAACGGGAACCGCAGGTGCAGATTCGAGCGGTAGCGAACACGAGCCGCCACCTCCCTGAGATGGGCAGGCCTCGGGCCTGACCACTGGGCGACGGCCCAGCCATCCTGGGCGTACTGCCACGCGAGCGCGGTCGGGTGACCGTTGTCGTCCAGCATCAGGTATGCCGGGTGACCGCCTGCGAGCTGACCTGCAGGAATGATCGGACTAGGAAGAGATTGGCCGCCACTGTTGCAGAGCAGGCCGCGCGGATACGACCGCGATCGCAGGTACCGCTTGTGCTTGCCGCCGTCAGTGAACTGGAACGTACCCTTCGGCGGCGACCAGAACGGTCCGGTAAAGGAGCACTGGTGCGCCGCGAAGACCGTGAGAGCGATGGACTGGCCGTTCGGACCGCTGACGTTCGCGAAGGACTGAGTCGTCGTCTGCGCGGTGGGAGGGTTGACCACGGAGAAGCCGGGGGGCAGCCAGCCAAAAGTAGCGTAGATCGCCAGCGGGTCGAAGCTGGCCGGGGCCATCGGACCGCTGGCATGATTCGGCTTGTGTGCATGAGCGGCCGCCGCTCCCCGGTTGGTCGCGTTCGTCGGCAGAACGCCACCGGCGAACAGGGCTCCAACGGCGATGACGACGCCGAACGATGCCGCTGGAACGCCCGCGCGGCGGATCCTCAGGCGGCGGCGGCCTGCCTTGCGGGCACGGGCCACGTCCACCAAGCTCGCCGGGACGTTCGCCCTCGCAACGCGTTCGAAGTGAGCACGCAGGGCCTTCTCATCCATGGTCACCTACTTCCCCTGCGTCCGCCCAGACCTCGCTGGCTTCGCGCAAGAAGCTCCGATCGGGTCGGCCGGCACCCAGGGCCAGCCGGAGTGAGGCCAGGCCCTTGGAGGTCTGGCTCTTGACCGTGCCGGCCGAGCAGCCCAGCACCTCGGCGACCTGATCGACGGTCTGGTCGCAGTAGAAGCGGAGGACGAGCGTGGCACGCTGCCGCGGCGGCAGGTCCGCGAGCGCCGCGTTGAGGTCGATCGCATCGTCATGGTCGTTGCCGACTCCTAGCCAGTCCGGTATCTCGCCCGGCAGACTGACCTTGCGAGCCCAGCCGGAGCCGCGCTCGCGCAGGAACTGCCTGACCAGGATCGTCCTGGTGTAGGCCTCGGGATTGTCCATGACGCCGACCCGGTGCCAGTGCACGTAAAGCCGGGTGATGGTCACCTGTACCAGGTCATCGGCGTGATGCCAGTCGTGGCAGAGCAGGAAAGCGATCCTGCGGAGCGCCTGCAGCCGAGCAGCCACGAAGTCGGTGTACTCGTCGTCGCGGCGCGTGTTCCTCACGGGGCGCTCGACCCGTGCGCATGCATCATGCTCCGTAAATACATCCCGCACGGTGCCCGGTTGCCCGCTGCCGGCTGGAATTGTTGCTTCGCTCTGTCGCGGTTCGCGCAAGTAGGCGATCTGATGGCTGATGCCCTCGCGGCCGACCGCGAGCGGGCGAATTTTCAGCGGGAAGCCCTCCCCATCTGGGAAGCCCGCCCCATGACAATCTCGCTGCGCCTGCCGAATATTGCGAGCATGCGCTCGATAAGTCTCGCCGCGGTCGCCGCGGCCACCGCCATTGGCACCCTGCTGGTCGCTGGATGCGGCCCCGCTAGCCGACAGGCATCTCTGTCTGCGGCCACTACGCCGATTCCGGCTACCACCGGGACCGGCCCAGCAACGGGAACTTCGGGGGCTGTTGCCGCCGCGTCAACTCGGCGACTCCCGATTTCGGTTGAATCCGACGGTCAGATGAAGGCCGAAGGCAACGGCGGCCCGTCCTCTTCGATCCTTCTCCCGGCCAAGTGCAGGCTGACGGGCACGACCGTAACGGCCGAGGGCTCGTACGCAAACGGCGGATCAGTTCCCGAGGTGTACGACCGCTACGGCGACATCATCGTGCTGTATGTGCTTGGTGCCCGTTCGCCTGGCTATCCGGGGGGCATGCAGCTCGGGGTGTCAGGTGTGAGCGAGTCCCCTGCACTGGGAAGCAGCGCTCGGTGGCACGTCAGCCTGTCCATCTCCGCGTCCGCCGGCGTACCCGCCCGCTGCGTCGTAGCGGCGCAGCCAACTCACGATGAGCAATTGGCGCCTTAGTCACCGGAAATGACGGCCGCGTCCTCATGGTTCTCCGGTCGCCGGAACGTCGCGCGGCCGGTGGGCTCAGGATGCGGGCCCGAAGCTGACCACCAGAGCCTGCCAGATGCTCGCGTACACCGCAGGCCACTGCTTGTCCGGCCCGTACAGCTCAATGGCGTAGCTGAGCTGGCCGGGCCGGACGATGAAGCCTCGGTCGATGACGCGGACCCGGACGCCCTGGTAGATGTTGCTGAACTGCCAGTCAGCGGCGTTGTAGCCGCGGTAGCTCACCCGGCGGATCGATATCTGCTGATACGACGAGTCGGCTGCCGCCTTCCCAGCTGCCTGCTGCTGCCAGTCGGTCAGGGCATCGGCCTGCGGGTGCCTGTTCCACGCGACCACCAGGACAAACCCGCGGGGCGTCCCAGTGAACTGAACCTCGCCGGGCGCCGTCGAGGCGACCGCCCAGCCAGGCGGCAGGCCGATAGCAAACCCGCTGGGGTCGTGGTAAGTGTGCCAGCCAGCTGCCGACACCGCTCGCCCGGCCGCCGTATGACCGGTGCCCGCCGCATGTGCGCCGGGTGCGCGGCTGGGCTGCACGAGAGTGCGGAACGAGACGACGGCCGCGGCAACGGCAACAGCCGCAGTTGCGGCAATCACCAGGCGCCCGCCGCGCCTGCGGCCGCGGACGACGTCGATCCGGCCGGGCGGTTCCATCGGGTGCGTCAGCGCCAAGGGCTTGGTGGAGGCAGGTGCCGCGCGAACACCGCCAGGTTCGATGGGGGCGAGGGTAACTGCGCCCCCTTCCGTTGTGCGGTGCGATGCTCCGGCTGCGACAGGAACCTCGTACCGGCCGAGGCCGGCTGCGTGCTGGAACGCCTCGGTGAAGTCGCCGCAGCTGCGGTATCGGTCACTGGGCGACTTGGCCAGCGCCCGGCCGAGGACCGCGTCCAGCTCCGCAGGCAGCCCGTCCCGGCGAGCTGACAGTGGCGGCGGAGGCGCGGACATGTGCGCGGCAAGGACAGCCATGACCTTCTCGAGGGGGAACGGCGTCTGCCCGGTGAGCATCTCGACGGCGGAGCACGCCAGCGCGTACTGGTCCGTCCTGCCGTCGACGCGCCGTCCCCTGATCTGCTCTGGTGCGGCATAGTCGGCCGTTCCCAGGAATCTCCCGGTGCCGGTCAGCGTGACCGCCCCCGATGTGGCCTTCGTCAGCCCGAAGTCCGCCAGGTAAACGTGATCCGGCCGGCCCTTGCGGACATCCATCAGCATGTTCCCTGGCTTGACGTCGCGGTGCACCAGCCCGGCGGCGTGCGCCGCGTCGAGTGCGGACGCCACCGATACCAGGATCGCGGAGGCTCGATCAACGCTCAGCGGGCCCTCGCGAGCCAGCAGCGACCGCACGTCGCCCCCAGCGACGTACCGCATGGCGATAAACAGCACGCCGGCCGATTCACCGGCCTCGAAGACCGGGATGATGTGCGCGTCGTCCACAACCGCCGCGGCCCTCGACTCGCGGACGAACCGCTCCCGGAATTCCGGGTCCGAGGCGACGGAGGGGGCCATGATCTTCAGTGCCACCAGCCGGCCGAGCCGGCCGTCACGCGCCGTGAACACCACCGCCATACCGCCGTGGCCGATCTGCTGCTCCAGCACGTACTTGCCGATCCGGGAACCAGGGCCGAAGTGGCCCTCCTCCCATGGCAGGTCGCTGATCATTCCACCTCCGGCTGAGGCGCCGCCGCATGTCCAATCCACGTTACTGTCGCGCGGTCTTCCAACGGTTCCCTAAAATCGCCGGAACGGTGAGACCAAACGCCGGGACTAAACGCTCAGACACTGCCCACCATCTCAGATCAGGGCTCACGCCGCGCCACGCCTCCCGGTGCTAGGCGCACACGATCGGGCCTTCGTCATACTGAGCAAGTGGGGCGGAAAATAGCAGTTATTCCGGAAACAGCACCATCGCTCGCATCGGAGTCACCCCGGTGGCGCCGTTTCCTAACGCCATGGCGCTCGCCTGCGGATCAGCCTGCCTGGGCCCGGCCGACGCTCCTGGCCATCGCCGTCGTCGCGGCGGTCGCATACACCTGGGGAATGGCTGGCGCCAGCGTCGAGCCGCTCTACGGCGCCGCGGCACGCAGCATGTCGGAAAGCTGGCACGACCTCATCTTCGGCGCGTTCGATCCGGCCGGCACCGTGAGCGTCGACAAGCTGCCTGGCGCGCTCTGGTTGCAGGCCCTGTCCCTGCGGGCCTTCGGCTTTCACATCTGGGCCCTGGTCCTGCCGCAAGTGGTCGAGGGCGTGCTCACCGTCCTGGTGCTGTACCGGGCGGTGCGCCGGCTGGCCGGGCCGGTAGCCGGTCTGATCGGTGCGGGCATGCTCGCCGCTACACCCATCACAGTGCTGCTGAACCGCGGCAACGTGTCGGACTCACTGCTGATCCTGCTGCTTGTACTCGCGGCCGACGCCACGTCCGCCGCCCTGCTGTCCGGGTCGCTGCAGCAGCTGCTGATCGCCGGCGTCTGGGTTGGGCTTGCCTTCCAGGCGAAGATGATCCAGGCATGGCTGGCCCTGCCAGCGCTGGCCGCCGCCTACCTGCTTGCCGCTCCGGCGGCGAAACTGCGCACCCGGTGTGCGCACGTCGCGCTGGCAGGGCTGGTCACCGTCGTGGTCTCCGTTTTCTGGATGACCGCGGTCTCGCTGGTCCCGTCTCATGACCGGCCCTACGTGGACGGCAGCGCGAACGATTCGGTGTACACGCAGGTATTCGACTACAACGGATTGGGCAGGCTCACCGGTACCTGGGCCAGCACCGCCGGGCCGCCTTCCCCGATCGTGATAGCGGCCAAAGAGAGCGGGGATTTGCTGACCGCCGAGACCTTTGTCATCAGGGCGAGCTGGCATCGTCTGCTGACCGGCGCGTTCGCGGCCGACAGCGGCTGGCTGCTGCCGGCTGCTGTCGTCGGCGGGCTGGGCGTGCTCATCACCCGGCGCAGGCACGGCAGGCGCGACCCGCTGCGCGCCGCCGTCGTGCTGTGGGGCGGCTGGTGGCTGATCCTCGCGGTTTTCTTCAGCGTCGGGACATACATCAACTCGTACTACGTCGCGGCGCTCATTCCCGCGGTGGCCGCAGTGTGCGGCGCCGGCTTCGCTGCATGCGGGCCAGGCCCTTGGCCCGCCAGGGTGCGGCTGATCGTCGCCGCCGCGGTGCTCGCCTGCGTCGGCTACGGCGCCTACTTGGTGTCCGGGACGGCAACCGGCCCGGTCCTGCTCATCGCGGTGGCACTGGTCGTCGCCGCAGGGGCCGTCGGTCAACTGCTGATGCGTGCATCAGGCATGGCCGGGCATCTGACCGCGGCAGCGTTCGCCGGTGCCGCCGTCCTCCTGCTGCCCGCGGCGGCGTCCGTGAGCTGCGTCATCCGCGAGCTAGGCCCGTTTGACACCCCTTTCGAGTCGTCGAAGACCGCCCACAACAACCAGGCGCTGGCCGCCGCAGCGCCCGCCATCACCCGCGCCATCGAGCGGCTAGAACACCACACGCCACCAGGTGATGCCCTGTTCGGCACCGACACTGCGGGGCTTGCGGCACAGTGGATCCTCTACAGCGGCAGAGAGGTGCTTCCGATCGGCGGCTACCTCGGTAACGTGCCGTCCCCGACGCTGGCCACGCTGCAGGCGGACATAAGACGCGGCTACGTGAGCGCATTCGTGCTGCCGGTGTCACCGCCAGGCCCGGACCCGCGGGTCCGGTGGCTCGAGTCGCACTGCATCAGGCCGCCCTCGCCCCCGCACCGCCGCCCGGTCCCCTACGCGAACTTCTTCTGCGGACTTCCCGCCCCCCGTCCAGTTGGTCCGATTCACCGGGTGCTGGAAGGCGAGGTCGACTCGGGCGGCTAGCGCAGCAACCCGCGCAAGCTCGAGTTCAGCACGGCCAGGGGGACTCGTAACAAAGCCGTCTCATCTTGCAGTTGCTCGCCGCGCTAGCAGTCAAATGGGGCCGTTCGGTCGGCAGCGCGCCCGGCCAGAGCATCACCTACGTCGGCAAGGTGCAGCCGTCGACCGGGCAGCCTGTCAGCATCGAGGCCTACTGGAGTGTGGGTCCGACCTCTTACCGCCACTCAAGCTCCGGCTCGCTCGTTCCGGAGTTGATCCACAATCCGCCGTCGACCTGGTACTCGGGCGGCGCCCAGGTCGCCAGCATGGATAACAAGGACAACCAGTACCGCAAGGTCGCCGTGCACTCGCCGGCTACCGCGATCTTCAGCGGCTTTCCTGCCAGCCCGCAGCTCGCCGGCATCTTCAACCCGGCGAAGATCAACGAATTCGACCCCTAGTCGCGCGTACCGCTCGGCGCGTATGAGCCGGTCGTCGCAGTTCCGGCGAACTCAGCGACAAGCCGGGCGCTGCACGGCAGCGACCTGCTGCCGAATCAGAATCTGGGTGGGTAGGTAAGCCAGCCGGTCGACCTCGTCACGACGCTGTCGGCGCTGCCAGCACTGGAGAACTCGGGCTACTACGGCACGCATGTGCCAGTTGACGATCCGATCAGCGTGGTGCGGGTTCGGGTGGCGGGGGTCACGGGGCCAAATCCTGTATCCCTCGAGCGGATCCGGGAGGTGGCACAGCAGATCGAGCTGCGCACCGGACTGGATGTGGACATCGTCGCGGGGTCGTCACCGTCGCCCACCACGATCGACCCACCCCCAGGGAAGTTCGGCCAGCCGCCGCTGACGGTATCGGAGAACTGGGTGAAGGAAGGCGTCGCGGAGACGATTCTGACCGCGCTCGACAAGAACAGCCTGGTCCTGTTCGCGCTGATCCTGATCGTGTGCGTGCTTTTCGTCGCAAATTCCGCATCCGCAGCGAGCCGTGGCCACCGCCGCGAGCTGGGCGTGCTGGCCTGCCTGGGCTGGACCCGGCCGCGGATATTCACCGCGGTGCTGGGCGAGCTCGCCACGACCGGGCTGTCCGCCGGGCTGCTCGGCGCGGCCGCGGCGCTCCCGATGTCTTCGGCACTGGGCCTGCACGCGTCACCGGAGCGGGCGGCGCTGGCCGTGCCGATCGCGGTTGCGGTCGCGGTGATTGCCGGGCTGATCCCGGCCTGGCTGGCCGCCCGGGCTGAGCCGGTCGCCTCAGTGCGCCCGCCCGTGCTCGGCGTCCGCCGGGCCCGCCAGCCGGGTGGCATCACGGCCCTGGCGGCGGCGAACGTGCTGCGCACCCCGGGCCGGGCGGCTGTCGGTGCGGTCAGCCTGGCCGTCGGCGTCACCGCGCTGACCATCCTGGCCGCGGTTACCTTCGCGTTCCGTGGCGTCGTTATCGGCTCCCTGCTCGGCAACGCCGTCGCCGTTCAGGTCCGCGACGTCGACTACGTTGCCGTCACTGCCACCGTCGCCCTCGGCGTGCTTGCCGTAGCTGACGTGGTGTTCCTCAGCGTCCGTGAACGCCCCCCCGAGCTCGCCACGATACGCGCCTTCGGCTGGCGCGAAGCCGCGCTCAGCCGCCTGGTCATTACCGAAGGCGCCATCATCGGCCTGGTCGGCTCGCTCACCGGAGCCGCGCTCGGCCTGGCCGTTGCCGCCCAGCTCGCCGGCCAGATCCCCGCCATCGTCTACCTCATCGCGGCCTGAGCCGTTGGCGGCGGCCTGCTCGTGACCACTGCCGCCGCCATGCTGCCCGCCCAGGCCGTCCGCCGCCTCCCTGCGGCCCACCTACTCGCCGAGGAATGACACACCTGGGCCCACGCGGGGAGAGTGGCGTCAAAGCGCGGCTCGCACGCGGCGAGATGGTCGATAGCACCTTGGTCTGGGTAAACCCGGTGCGAACACCGGGGGCGGCAGCTCACGCCGACGTCGCTCCGAGGCCGAGGGGGGACTGGTGATGGGCCGGGGTCGGAGCTTGCGTCGCGCAGCGTGCTTCCTGAGCTGCGCGGCAGTCAGCATTGTCGTCGCAGCACCGACGCTGGCTTCGACGCACTCGCCTGGACCGGCGAGGAATCCTGCCTGGACCGTGTATCACGATGATCCGGCGGGCAGAGGAGTCGCGGTCGGGGTGGGTTCAGTGGACACCGCAACCAGGGCCTGGACCTCACCGACGCTGGACGGGCAACTGTACGGCGAGCCTCTGGTGCTCGGCGGCCGGGTATACGTCGCGACCGAGAACGACATGGTCTACGCCCTGTCCGCAGCCACCGGGGCAATAGCCTGGTCGGCACGCCTGGGTGCCCCGGTACCGTCGAAGCTACTGCCGTGCTCGAACATCAATCCGGTCCTGGGCATTACCGGAACGCCGGTCATTGACCCGGTCCGTCACGAGATCTTCGCCGTTGCCGATGAGATGGAGCACGGCAAGCCGGCCCACATGCTGGTGGGGCTGAATACCGCCTCCGGTCGGATTGAGCACTCCGAGGACGTGGACCCAGCCGGCCAGGTACCGGTGAACATCCTCCAGCGCACAGGGCTGACCCTCGACGACGGCCACGTGTACTTCGGGTTCGGCGGGAACGCCGAGGACTGCGCGACCTACCGCGGCCGACTCGTGTCGGTCCCCGAGGCGGGCGGGACACCGCGTTTCTTCACCGTCGATGCAGCTCGCGGCGAGAACCAGGGAGCCATCTGGATGGGCGGCGCGGCGCCCGCGGTCGGCGCGAACGGTGACCTGTGGGTGGCCACGGGCAACGGATCGGTGCTATCAGCCAAGCATGCGTACGACGACAGCGACGGAGTCCTCGAGATTTCGCCGGCTCTGCGCCTGGTGCAGTTTTTCGCTCCCGCTAACTGGGCGGTCAACAACGCTGATGACCTGGACATGTCTACCGAGCCGGTGCTCCTGCCCGACGGCCAGGTCATCCTGGCCGGGAAGAGCCAGGTTGTGTACCTGCTCAACGGCAGCCACCTGGGCGGCATCGGCGCGCAGCAGGCCCAGATCAGCCCGATCTGCAGCACCAACATCGACGGCGGCAGCGCCCATCTCGGGATGACCGCATACCTGCCATGCCTCAGCGGTCCGATCGCAGTCAAGGCGACTCGGTCCCCGCCCGCGCTGCATGTGCTGTGGAGCTCCAGCGTCGGGGGCGGGCCACCGATCGTGGCCGGAGGCCTGGTCTGGACGATCGGGCAGAACGGCAAGCTGTATGGGCTCGACCCGTCCACTGGCAAGGTGCGGCAGCAGGCAACCATCGGAGAGCCTGCCAATCACTTCCCCACGCCCGGCATCAGCGCCGGCCTCATGCTCGTCGCTAGCGCCCAGAATGTGATCGCCTTCCGAACTTCGGCTACAAGCTCGACGGCTTGGGAGAACCGCTACAACTCGCCTGGATCAGCTACCGACGTTCGCATGATCGGCGCGATCGTCCTCGCATGCCTCGTCGCTGTCGCGGCATTCGGCTGGTTCATCTGGCTCATTCGCAGGCAGCGCAGGACATAGACCCGGTCTAAGGGAGAGGGCCCGGCTTCCTACAAGCTGGCAATCAGCTTCGCCTTCAGATGCTCGAACTCATCGCGAGTTATCGTGCCGTGTTCCAGTAGGGATGCCAGCTTGCCGAGTTGGTCCGGGATCGAGGCCGACGGCTGCTCTCCGGGATCCTCAGCATCGTGGCGCGCCGCGCCCCGCAGGCTCTCGATGGCAGTAAGGGCCGGCAAAAGCGCCATCCGAAGCGCCTCGGGCTCCTTCTCGGCAGTCAGGAAGTAGAGATCCGCGTCCGCGGCGCGGATTCGGGCGATCGTTTCGACTTTGGTCGAGGCCGACCCTGCCGCGGCGCCGATCAAGCCGAAGAGCAGGGCTCCTAGCAGCAGACCTAGCAGGCCGAGAAAGACGACCCCCAGCACTGCGCCGAGCAACGCGAGGCCCAGAATCAGCGCCATCAGCTCGCCGAGCGGCTTGCTGACTCTCCCCGGCCCGCTGACTTCCACAGCGTCAACATCCCGGTACGGGATCGTGAGGACCGGATCTAGCCCGCGGGGCAGGCTAGCGGTGACTCGGTCAGTGAAGAACCGCAGCTCGTAGGGCCGATCCTGGGCCAGCGGCACGCCGCTGGAACCACTCTTGAAGGTCACGCGCCGCAAGTCGCACAGCGACTGCGCGTCCAGCGCGTCCAGCGCGGCCGCTGCGCAGTCGCGAGCCGCCTGGGCAGCGAGGATAGGCGCGATAACCGCAGCCGCGCCCGGGTCAACGCTGGTCAGTGCCCGCCAGGCGCTCTCCCAGCCCTGCTCGGTCAGCGGGAACCGCGCCGTGACCTTGGCCGACGTAGACCAAGTCAGGCGTACTACGACGAAGCTGGGACCGGCTTTGCGATCAATCTGCCAGCCGATGCTGTGGCGAACGTCGGAGTTCACCACCAGATGGGGCGAGCCGCGATAGAGCGTTTCCGACGGCACTCTGGGCTTCGCCGGAGTCGAGACCGGAACACCCGCGCTGGCAGGCGCGGCCTGGTCGGAACCGCCGTCGCTCACGGCAATCGACCCCCGATATGAGGCATAGCGGAAGAATTGCAACCTCCAACGCATCCATGCTGTCAGACATGGCGCTCCTTGGCGACGGTGACGGAATCGGGGACGACAATGGTTTCCGGGTGGTGGGCCCTCCGGCCGGTCGCCCGCGCGGCCTCCACGGGCCGCTGCAGGCCAAAGTGCCGTACACTATCCGGGGTTCCGTCTGCGCTCGTAGCTCAACGGATAGAGCATCTGACTACGGATCAGAAGGTTGGGGGTTCGAGTCCCTCCGAGCGCGCCATCCAGTCAAGGGCCTTGCCACAGGGAGTGGGCAAGGCCCTGATCTGTGTCCGGGCCACTCGCTCCGCCGCCGCCGCTCAGTAACCGACCGGTAACCATGAGGCGCACGCCGTCCGCCCACTCGGCAACGGGATACCGCAAAACAGACCGTTGATTTGTGACTCTGGCTAGGGATACCGTCTAGTCGGCATGTAGTTAACCCACACGCAACATCCGGTCACAGCAAGGAGGGCCGTATGACAGCTACCACCGCGGAACCAGTCTCCGGACAACGGGGAGGGCTCTCCTGGCTGATTCACCGGCAGCTGGATTCTTATCCAGAAACCGGTCCCAGGGTTATGTACCTGGCGATCACGGTCATCGCCACGATCACGCTGTACTACGAGCTGTATGTGGCGGGATCAGTCTCCACGCTCATCTTGAGCAACCTCGCCATGAGCTTCACGTTCTACGTGGTGACCGTGGCCTTCGGAAACCTGCTCGGCGCGTTCGGCTCACTGTTCGCGGGACTGACCGACCGGTACGGCCGGGCGAATATGGTCGTCTTCGGACTGTTGTTTTCGGGCGTCTTCGTAGAGTTCGTGCTGCCACATGCGACGAACAAGTGGACGTTCACGATCGAGAGTTTCGTGGTCGGCGTGGTCGAGGGCATCTGCCTCGTCGCCACTCCAGCGCTGATCCGGGACTTCTCTCCGCAGGTCGGCCGGGCCACCGCAATGGGTTTCTGGACTAGCGGCCCTGTCCTAGGGAGCCTGATCGTCGCGATCGTCGGCTCGATCACCATCCCGCTCGCCCCTTCGCTGCGGTTCTGGACGCACGAGTACTACATCTGCGGCGCTGTGGGCCTAGTGGTATTCGTGATCGCCTTGATCGGGCTGCGCGAACTGTCACCTCAGCTGCGCGACCAGCTCATGGTCACGATGCGGGACCGTGCCCTGATCGAGGCACGGGCCAAGGGTCTCGACGTCGAGGCCCTGATCAAGCACCACTGGCGGCAGCTGCTCAAGGCCGACGTCATCATCTCGGCCATCGCTGTCTCGATCATGCTGCTGATCTACTACGCCCTGGTCGGCTTCCTGGTCATCTTCGCGGTCACGATCTTCAGCTACCCGCTCAAGACGGCCAACAACCTCGGTTACTACTGCTGGGCCTTCAATGCTGGCGCGGTGATCCTGGTGGGCATGCTGTCCGACCGATTCCGTGTCAGAAAGCCCTTCATGGTGATCGGCGGCGTCGGAGCTGCCGTCATGCTCGTGCTCTTCCTGCTGCAGTCGAAGGCTGGCGCGCACCCGAGCTTCGGCACGATCGCCACGATCCTGGCGATCATGCTGTTCTTCCTGGGCGTCGCCTACACCCCATGGATGGCCAGCTTCACCGAGACGGTCGAGCACCACAACCCTGCGGCCGTGGCAACCGGGCTGGCGATCTGGGGCTGGATCATCCGGGTCGTCGTGTTTGCCTCGTCTCTGCTGCTCCTCCTGGTGATCAACTCGGTGACCCCGCTGGTCAACTACGGCGGCACCGTGGCGACGGACGCGGCTACGTACCCCTCGCTGGTGTGGGCCGGGTCGCACGCCAAGGTCGTCGCCGATGCTACGAAGTACGCAGTGCCGCTGACCTTCGCGGCGACGCACCCGACTATCGTCGCAACCGCCAAGGCAGACGCGACGCAGGCCGCCAACGCACAGAAGTTCGCCTCGGATCTCGCTGTGATCGAGGCGAACCCGGCGCTGTTCGCCCAGGCTGCCAAGTACCCCGCGAACAAGGTCCCGGCGGCGCTGGGGGCCAAACTCGTTGCCGCGGCCGGCGGTGGCGCGAAGGGCATCGCGGTCCTGCAGAACATCCAGGCCAACCAGGCCGCGATCCAGGGTGTCATCGCGGTGTCGTCGCAGCTTGAGACGCTGAAGCCGTACACGGCTCAGCTGACAGCACTGGCCGCGGTGCCGGCGTCGGTCATCGCGGAAGTGACGGCGCCTGGAGTCTCGGCCGAGCTGGCAGCGCTGCAGAAGGTGCCGCCGGCGGTGGACAAGTTCATGGCGGCGCACGCCGCGGATGTCTCGTCGGCCGCGGCCAAGTCCCCCGGCCAGTGGCGGACGTGGTACTGGATCTGCTTCGGCGGGATCATCGTCTTCCTGCTGTCCATTCCGCTGTTGCGCGGTCGCTGGCTGCCGCGTGACGCCAAGCGGGATGAGGAAGAGCACGAAGCGATGGTGCAGGCAGAGCTGGCCAAGCTACAAAGCGCCTCGGCCTGATTCTCGGTTCATAGCGCAATCAAACCGGCGGGCCGCCTCCAGCGGCCCGCCGGCCTTGTTTCTGCGCGGGGGCCGTCAGCCTGGCGGGCCGACGGTCGCAGCCTCGGGGCCGAACCTCGCCACGTACTCGCGGTGCACCGCCCGCCACCGATCGTCCTCCGTCCACGGTGCCGGCCCGCCGCCCAGCTCGCAGCGCAGCAGATCTAGGCATACGTGCCAGCCAGCGGCGTCCCTGGCTGCCCGGCCGAGCTCGGCAAACGACGCGGTAAAAATCAGCTGTGTGCCTGCGCCATCGGGAGTCAGCTCGAACCGCAGGCGCTCGTCGCCCCAGATCAGATCCAGCAGTTTCGGCGGATCGAAGGCCAGCATCGTTCCGTCGAAATCCGGTAGCTGCCTCTCGCGGAAGCCGAACCGGAGCGGTGCGGCGGGCATGAGGTCACCCTCGACCGTCGTGGGGAACCAGGCCTCCAGATGCTGCGGCTCGGTAAGCGCGCGCCACACCTTCGCAGGCGAATGCGGCAGCAGTCGGGTGAAGCGCAGTGTCACCTCGCCGTCGCAGTGCTCGAGTGTGCCAAAGCCCCCGTCGTCGCGGCCGTCAGTACCCGTCATCGTGGTCTCCCTCCAGCGTCCGGTCGCATTCCCAGCTGGTCGTCACGCCGGGTCCGGGTCGTCCATCGCGTCCAGGTGTGCCGACTCCGTATGCGAGCTGACCAGGCCTGCCTCGCGCGACACCCGGAGATGCCCCGACCCGCATATAAGGCTAGACACATATACATCCGGAGCGTCATGCGTGCCTGGGCGGCCAGACCGTTCCAGGGCGGGAACGGCGGAGCTAGTAACGCTGATGCATCACCTCGCGGACTCGGTGCAGCGTTCCGGTTGCGATCGCGGACGCCCTCTCGTTCCCGGCCGACAGCACACTGCGGAGGTAACCGGGATCGCGGGCCAGGTCAGCCCTCCGGGCCCGCAGGCCGGCGAACCTCTCGTTGATTGCCTCGATGGCTGCCGCCTTGAGCGCGGCGGCACCGCCGCCGCCGATCTCATCCGCGAGCGACTGTGGCGTGGTGTCCAGGCACAGCGCGGTCAGCAGGAGCAGGTTAGACACCTCGGGCCGGCGTTCCGGCTCGTAGCTGATGGAGCGCTCCGAATCCGTCTTCGCCCGTGATATCAGTCGCGCGGTCTCGTCCGGCGTGGCCCGGAGCGGGACCGAGTTGTTCCGGCTCTTGCTCATCTTCTGGCCGTCTGTTCCGAGCAGCAGCGGGGTCGTGCTGAGCAGCCCGTCGGGCTCAGGGAAGTACGGGGCGTCCGGGCAGTAGCGCTCGTTGAACCGGCGAGCGATGGTCCTGGTGAGCTCGATGTGCGGCAATTGGTCGCTACCGACCGGCACTAGGTTCGCATGGCAGAACAGGATGTCGGCCGCCTGGTGGACCGGGTAGGTGAACATCAGACCTGACACGGTCGCCGAGCCGGTCGCCGTGATCTCGTCCTTGACAGTTGGATTCCGGCCGATCTCGGCGACGCTGACCAGGCTCAGGAACGGCAGCAGGAGCTGGTTCAGCGATTCGACCTGACTGTGCGCGAAGATCGTCGAGCGGTCGGCGTCGACCCCGAGGGCCAGGTAGTCAGCAACCAGGCCGATGACAATATCTGACAGGTCGGCCGGTGCGTACCGGTCCGTGATGGCCTGGTAGTCGGCGATAAGGACGAACAGTTCGACTCCAGCGTCCTGGAGCCGGACCCTGTTCTGCTGGGAACCGAAGTAGTGACCCAGATGCAGGGCGCCGGTCGGGCGGTCGCCGGTCAGAATCCGGAACGAGCGCGGATCCCGCGCGATTGCCTGTTCCAGGACTGAGGTACGGTCCTTGATCGCCTGAACGGTCGGGGTTGTGGCTCGGGTAGTCGTGGTGAGCGCTGGCATTGCAGTGACCTCCTGGGAAAGTTGCCCGCCAGGAGATCACGCTCGCGACATGCGAGACGGCGCCACCCAGCGGGCGCGCCGTCTGAACATGCAAGTACTGGCGGCCGCTAGAGCGGCCACCACCAGCAAGAGCGCTGCAGTCGTTGCACGCTTCCACTGTAGCCGGACAAGGCTGGCCGGTGCCATCGCGCGAATGGCGGATGGCCTCTCGGCAGGGAGCCTCGCTAGGCGCGAACGAGATCGGCCGAGGTGAGCTGGCAGCCAGGCAGGATCAGCTCCTCGGCGTCCGGCCTGGCACCGGTCAGGATCCACCTGCACAGGGCGGCCAGCTGGTAGCTGATCAGCGGGGGAACGGCGTCGCCGATATGCCGGTACATGTTCGCCAGCGTCCCGGTGAACTGATAGTCCCGCGGGAAGCCCTGGAGCAGGGACATCTCCCGAACAGTGCACAGCCGATCCTGCTCCGGGTGGGCGTAACGGCCGTTACCCACGTGGCTGCACTCCCGCTTGATCGTGACAGCTGGCCGGTCCCACCACAGTCGGCCGTAGATGTCGGGGTGACTGCCGAGATCCCCGGCGGCGGCGCGCCGCGCCATTGCCGGAGTCAGCAGCGCCGCCTGATCTAGGTCGACGCGGAGGTCAGCCCAGCTGCCGCCGTCTCGCGGTACGGCCGCGAGCCTGCGCCGGTTCAGTTCCGACCGGAAGGCCGGGGCCATATGGAGCGGATCGGCCGGGTGGGCGACACCGGCGGCTACCGGCGGCAGGTCCCAGATCGCCCGCCGGACGTGCGTCGCCTTGGGATCGACCTGCCAGCCGCTCCACAAGTCCGCCAGGCTGCGGAGCCGCAGCGGCCGGCGCGCGGCGATGACGATGGCGCGTTCCCGGCGCTGCGGCAGTCCGAATTCGGTCAGGAAGTGGGTGCCGGCCGAGACCTGGTAGCCGAGTGCAGACAACTGCCCGGTGAGGCTTGCCAGATGACGGCTGAAGCGCCCGGTGACCAGTTCTCTGGCGTTCTCGATCAGCACGATGTCGGGACGGAGCAGTCCCGCGTAGTCACCGACCCGGCCGACGAGGCTGTTGCGGTGATCGTCGCGGAGATGGTTGGCGGCCACGGCGCGCGAGAATCCGGTGCACGGCGGGCACGCGGCGAGCACCGCAGGCTGCTGCTCGCCGATTCCCATCGCCAGGCAAATCTCGGCCGGGTCGGCGCGGGCGAGGTCAGCCGCGACCGGCGGCAGCCCGATGCTGGCTTCGTAACTGGCGTTGCAGCCGAGCGAACCGGGAGCCGCGCTGGGCTTGCCGAGTTGCGCATCGGCCGCCCCGATCAGCCTGAAGCCAGCCTGGCGGGCAAAGCCGCAGCTCATGCCTCCGGCACCGGAGAACAGGTCGATCACGGGCCATGGTTGCGACAACGGCTACCTCCAGGGGGAACATTAGGAGGTTTGGCCGCCAGTTGCCCGATGCCGGGCCGGCCGACGCCAGCGCGTTGCTGGCCGGCAGCGCTAGCGCGCCGGGGCGCGCTCGTCGAAGGCAAGGTTCAGCAGCCAGGCGACGATTCCGACGATGATGGCGCCCCAGAAGGCTGGCCAGAAGCCGGTGATGTGGAACGGCACGGTCAGCTCGCCTGCCACCCAGCTGCATAGCCACAGCAGCAGCCCGTTGACGACGAGCCCGATGAGGCCGAGCGTCAGCACGTAGAACAGGCAGCCGACGGCCTTCACGATCGGCTTGATGACGGCGTTCACTACTCCGAAGATGAGGGCGACGACGACGAGCGTGCCCGCCTTTGACGCGCCGCTGCCGCCAGTGAGCTCGATGCCGGGAACTACCAGGTGAGCGACGCCAAGCGCGGCGGCCGGGATCAGGATGCTGAGCAGGAGCCTCATGCCGCCATATTGCCATGTAGGGCCAAATGGTCATGATCTGTTGCAGGAGGCTTCGCCGGCGGCACGGCGCTGCGACCTCGTCGCGACCGCCAGGCGAGTCTGCCCGATCAATAGGCAATATGTTCGGATATAGCTGCGGCACCTGGTTCAGCTGCGACTGATGGAGTGGACATCCGCGTTCTCCGCTGCCACCATCTCATCCGGGGATTGTGTGATGCCGCCGTAGCGCGGTGCTCGGGGGAGCGGAGATGGGCTTCGCGTGGATGCCGGAGGACAGCCGTCATGTGTCCGGCAATGTGGGTCTGGAGGACGGCCCAGGCTGGCCTGATCGTCGGAGCGGCGACCATAGCCATGCGGTCAGCCCGCAGCAGCGCTCCCCGTCTCGGCGGGGCAGCCTTTCAGGCGCTGGTTCGGCGTCAGTCGGCCTCCGGGCCGGCCGCCACGCCCAGAGCAAGGGCCGCCGAGCGGCTCTCGCCCGCTTTGCGGTAGCCAGGCTCCCGTCGCTGAGCCGGGCACGCGGCCGGCGCGGCACCAGTGATGCGCCTCCGGGCGAGACCGGGCGGCGGCATCACCCCGACCGGCGTACCGCCGGGCGCGGTGCCCACGCGGCCAGCTGGCCAGCCGCCCCTCCGCGCTAGTTGCCAGCTGCCGCCTCGCGCCGACAGCCAGCCGTGCTCGGCGTCGGCAAGCCCCCCGTTACCAGCGGAAATGCACGAAAACCCGGCCAAAGTTCTTGGAGTCTTTCTCTACCCGGTGGTAGAGGGCCTTGATCTCCTTTTGCTCTAGGAACCTGAGGACGTGCTTCTTCAGCTGGCCCGAGCCCTTGCCCGGAATGATCTCGACCAGCGGGGCCTTCGTCCGGACGGCCTCGTCGATGACAGCCCGCAGCGCACGATCGATGTCGTGGCCGCGGTTGTAGACGTCATGCAGGTCGAGCTTAAGTGTCACGGGCGTCTCCGGATGCGTTTTTCCACGCTACCCGCTGCGAGGGCCCGCTGAGGGCGCTGGAGTTACCCGCGCGCCTGAACGGAGATCAGGTCGTTGGAATCAGCACCTTGTTGACGATGTAGAGCGTCGCGTTTGAGGTCGCGATGTTGCCGCAGGCAACCTCGGCGTTGTTGACCTTGTACTTGTCGCCTGACTTGGCCGGGTGGACTGGAAGTCCGAGCTGCGTCGGCAGCGGCTTGCCGGCTTCCAGGTTGGCCGGTGTGACGTGAGCGTTCACGATGTGGTACTGGATGACCTTGATCAAGTCAGCCTTGTTGCCCATCAGCGTCTTGACGTTGCCGGCGCCGAGCGCCGCGAGCGCGGCATTGTCGGGCGCGAACACGGTGATCGTCTTCGCCGAGTTGAGCGCGTTCGTCAGGCCCGCTGCGGTGATGGCGTGGGAGAAGTCAGTCAGCTGCGGGTTGTGCGACACCGCCGTCGCCACCGGCTCTGCGGCCATGCCGCTGACGCTGCCGGTTCCCTTGGCCGGCAGCTTGGCACAGCTCGCTCCGACGGTTCCGGTTCCGTTGGGCGCCGCTGCCGGAGAGCCGGACACCGGGTTATGGCTAGGCGCCATAGATGTATCACTCGGCATGGCGCTATGGCTGGGCATCGCCGTGTGGGTTTGCGCAGCGGCCGACGTCGTCGTGCTGCTAGAACTGCAGGCAGCAGCCGCCAGGCAGACGCCAAGCGCCGCGGTGGCCACCCCGATAAGCCTAGGTTTCATGCAGATCATCTCCAGCTCTGATTACCTAGCGCACTCATGAGAATGCATTGCGCTATCCCACCACGCAGTCGCGAACGCACCCCAGGCAGCGGGGTTGTCCTTACCCTCCCGTGACGCCGGGCCGGCCACGAGCAGATCCGCCCGCGCCTGCTCCGCCCGGCACGGCGTCAGTGCTGCGCGCGCACGACGGGACCTGATCGCGACGAGAATTTCACCGAGATTCGCCATGCCGCATACCGACCCTGCCCGCCTTGACCCCGGTTTGCGGACTATGACGGCGCCCCAGGCAGCCGCCGCAGCGATATCTCGGGGCCGGGCTGAGAACGAACCGGGGCACGATGTTGACTCGCCGACAAGGTGGTGGGCAGCCGCGGCCGGATATCAGCGGGTCTTAACTGTCTGTGACCAGATGTGTTCTAGGAGTTGCTCCGGGTACGAACTGAGATGCGCCTAGCGGCAGCCCGTTAGGAAGCTGCCGCGAAACGTCTTCATGGCGGGCGTGGATCGGGGGGTCAGATGAGCAGCATGCCTGAGCGGGACGCGCCTGGACATGTGGGCAGAGGCCAGCAGAGCGCTCGTCCTGGCGAGTGGGGCACACCATCCCAGGGCACCATGCCCGGGCATCAGCAGTTCGGCGGCGTGCCATCCGGCGGCGACCCCGGGCAGCCAGCGGGCGACGTGCCTGGCGGTCACTGGGGAAGTCAGCCGGGATCAGGGAGCCCGGTGAGCGAGGCAGAGACGCGGGTGACCTGGCGCCGTATCTTCCAGTTCTGGATCGACGCCTTCCTCGTCTCGATCGTCCCCTACCTGGCGTCAATACCGTTCGACCGCAGTAGCAGCACCCTGATGAACATCCTTGGCGGACTGGTCTACGTGGTCCTCTTCGTACTCATCGGAATCTGGTACTGGGTGATCTGGCCGCACCACCACAGCGGGCAGACGTTCGCCATGAAGTGGCTGGACCTGCGCGTCATCAGCAAGGACGGTGGTCCGGCAAACGCGACCCAGCTGTTCGTCCGCTGGATCTCGCTGCTGTTCGACGCCGCGCCGTGGATGTGGCCGATTACGGGGCTGGTCGGACTCGTTGTCATGCTCTGCTCGCGCTACCGCCAGCGGATCGGCGACCACCTCGCCCGGACCCTGGTGATCTCGACCAGGCCGGCCGCCTACCGTCCGCCCCAGTTCGCCAGTCCGCCGAGCATGCGAGCCGAGGACGTCGGGACCGGAACTGGCCAGTCCGGCATGGGCCAGGCTGGCACGGGTCAGCCGGGCATGGGCCAGACCAGCATCGGTCAGCCCAGCATGGGCCAGGGCAACCCCGGAGATATCCGGTAGCAGTCGCCTAGCCGCCGCGGCGGGGAGTGGCGAGCTCGTCGCGCGGCTGGTCGGCCAGCCAGTACCGCCGGATGCCATCCTCGCCACACTGGCTGACGGCGGTTTCGCGGGCTACCAGCAGGTCAAGGTGATAGACGGTCTCGCAGACGGCGAGCATCTGGTTCATCAGGTCCAGGTCGGTGAGCCTGGTCTGCCGGCGCGTCCAGCCGATGGCGAGTGCCACGTCGTAGGCGGTGCACGGCCCCGCGGCGACCACGTTGGCCATGACGTGCAGACGCTGCGCGTGGTGATCAGTCAGCTCGTCAATGCGGCCGTGCGTACTAGGCGAGACCGGCCCGTGCGCCGGGAGAAGGCGCATGTCAGGCAGTCGTCGTACGACGTTCAGGGACTGCAGGTACTCGCGGAGCGGCTGAGCCGACGGAGCCTCCTGGAAGCCAATCGACGGGGTGATGTGCGGCAGCACATGGTCCCCGGCGAACAACAGGCCCGCCTGGGCATCGGCGAATACCACGTGGCCGCGAGTATGCCCTGGGGTTGCCACCGCCGTCAGCTCGCGCGTCCCGAGGTCGAAGACCTGCTCCGCGGCGATCCACTCATCCGGTTGCTCGTAGCCCAGCGCGGCCCCGATTGTCGCGCCTGGCCGCAGCGGCGGATGCCCGGGCGCCATCGACGGCGCCCCGACAAGCTCCCCGTCGCGATCTGATGGCGTGAACGACATCATCGCGGCGAGCTGGTCAGCGAGAAGCCTCGCCCCGGCCGCACGGAGAATCGCCAGCTGGGCCCGGAACGGCTGAAACTCGCCCGACAGCAGCCCGTCGATCGACGGTCTCTCACCGGCGCCGAGAGCGACCGGCGTCCCGAACAGCCGCCGGATCTCCACTGCCTGGGTGTAGTGGTCGCGGTGCATGTGCGTGACCAGGAACCGCCGGACGTCGGGCAGGCCGGCCCCGATCACCGCGAGCGACCGCTCGAGCTGGTCACGGGCATTGGCCAGGGCCCAGCCTGAGTCGATCAGTACCAGCCCGTTGGCTGCCTCGATCGCGTACACGTTGACTGCGCGCAGGCCATCTGTCGGCAAGGGCAGCGGAATCCGGTGAACACCCGGCGCGACCACATGCGCGCCCTCCTCGGTCCAGGCGTGCCTGTCTATCAAGGCCGCGTCTCCGGCGACGGCCCTGTGGACGTCCAGGAGCCGACGCCATCGATGTCGGCTTCGGCAGCCAGGCCGCGCGCCTGCAGGTAGCGCAGGTGCGAAAGCACCTCGCCCACGGCCGCCTGACGCTGGAACGAGACCAGCTCCGACCATGGGCGCGACCAGGTCACTCCGGTGGCAGCCTGCCAGGCACTCAGGCCTGCCGGGCCGGCCCCGCCAAGGATGAGTGCGGCCTCGGCCAGCCTCTCCTTGTGATGCTCAGCCAGGTCATCGAGGCGGGAGTCGAGGTTGGCGAACCGGTACTCGTGTGCCGGCAGCACTTCACCTGGCTGGATGCCGCGCACCTTCTCCAGCGACGCGAGGTAGTCATTGAGCGGATTATCCGCGAGGTCATAAGACGACACGTTCGGCGTGATCCGCGGCAGGATGTGGTCGCCGGTGAGCAGCAAGTCGTGCGTCTCGTCGTAGTAGCACAGATGGCCGGGCGTGTGGCCTGGTGTCCAGACGGCACGGAGCCGCAGACCCGGTGCATCGATCATGTCCCCGTCGTTGAGCAGGCGGTCGGCGCGCACCATCTGAGTGATCGGGCCGTCCTGCTGGCGGCCGGCGATGAGTTCCTCAAGGTGGCTGGCCGGAGCCCCGCACCAGCGCAGATAAGCGGCCATGCCGTCACGCATCAGGCCGCGATCACCCTGCATCTCAAGGAACGCGTCTTCAGCCGGGTGCATGCCGATCCAGGCTCCGGACGCCTCGCGCACCTGGCCCGACTGCCCGTGGTGGTCCGGATGCATGTGGGTGATGACGACAGCGGTCACCGCGTCCATCGGGATCCCGCACTCGCCTATCCCGGCGGTGAGCGCCTGCCAGCTATCCGGGTGGTTCCAGCCCGGGTCGACCATGACGAAGCCGGCGTCGTGCTCGATCAGGTAGGTAAGCACGTACCGCAGCGGATTGCCGATGATCGGCACCGGAACGGACCACACGCCGCCCGCGACCTTCTCGACCGGCGGGAACTCGGCCCGCTGCCATGCCTCACGTTGCCGCGTGCCGGTTACCTGCATCGGGGGTTCCGCTCCGAGGGAAATGCGGCCGGATAGCTCGCTCTGGTTGACATGAGATCTGGCACCGTGCTTCGCTCGGACCCAGATGAGAAAGTATAACTGATTTCAGTTTTTCGGCCCCGGCGGCAGCTCGCGAGCTCGGGCCCCGGCCGATGAGAGGTGTGCTGATGAGCGACGACTTCCGCGCCAGGGCACGGGCCTGGCTGGCAGCCAATGCGCCGCGCCGGGCGTCGGGCGACGACGAGGCCGAGGCAGAGACCAGGGGCCAGGCCGCGGTGCTTGCCGAGCAGAAGGCGTTCCAGGCGAAGCTGTACGACGCCGGGTTCGCCGGGATCACCTGGCCGAAGGAATACGGCGGCCAGGGCCTGACGAGTGCCGAGCAGATCATCTGGAGCCAGGAATCCCGCGACTACGACCTGCCGACCGGGGTGTTCTTCATTGGCATCAGCATGCCGGGTAACACGCTGGTCGAGCTCGGGACCGAGGAGCAGAAGAAGCGCTACCTGCCGGCGATGCTGCGCGGCGAGGAGATCTGGTGCCAGCTGTTCTCCGAGCCCGGCGCCGGATCGGACGTGGCGAGCCTTCAGACGAGCGCGGTACGCGATGGCGATGAATGGCTGCTCAACGGGCAGAAGGTCTGGACCTCGGGTGCCCAGTACAGCGATTTCGGCGCGATCCTTGCCAGGACTGACGCGACCAGGCCTAAGCACAACGGCATCAGCATGTTCATCGTCGACATGCACGCGCCGGGCGTTACGGTGCGGCCGCTGAAGGTCGCAACCGGCCACTCGCCGTTCAACGAGGTGTTCTTCGACAACGTGCGCATCCCGGCCGACGCGCTGATCGGAGAGGAGAACAAGGGCTGGGATGCAGCCGTCGTGATGCTGCGCCACGAGCGGATCGCAATCGGCACCATGGGCTCGTCCCGCACCAACCCGCTGGCCTACGACTCGCTGCGCGACCTGGCCGCGGGCCTGGGCCGGACGAGTGACCAGGGTGTCCGCCGTGAGCTGGCCGAACTGTACGCCAGGGGTCGCGCAGTTCAGCTGTTCGCGCTCCTGCTGCGCGAGGAGACCCAGGCCGGCCGGCTGCCGGGCGCACGCGGCTCGGTGGCCAAGCTGGCCGGGTCCGAGCTTGGCCGATTCGCCGGCAACGTAGCCGCCGACGTGCTCGGGGACCAGCTAGCGGGCTTCGACTCGGAGGCACTGCACGCCGTGACGACCTCGATCATCGCCGCGCCGGGCAGTGCCATTGCCGGCGGCACCAGCGAGATCCAGCGCAACATCATCGGCGAGCGCGTACTCGGCCTGGCGAAGGACCCTGGTGTCGACCGGTCCACTCCGTTCAATCAGCTGCGCGTCGGCACGCAGCGCCAGCAGTGAGGAACTTAGATGGCACTGATACTGACCGAGGAAGAGCAGGCGCTCGCCGACTCGGTGCGGAGGTTCGTCGCGGACCGGAGTCCGCTGACCTCCCTGCGGCAGCTGATCGCCTCCGGCGAGCCGTACGACCCGGATGTGTGGAAGCAGATGACCGCCCAGCTCGGGCTGGCCGGGCTCACCATCCCGGAGTCCTACGGCGGAATAGGCGCGGGATACTCCGCGCTGTCGGTGGCGTTGACTGAGCTCGGCGCGGGCCTGGTCGCCTCCCCGTTGCTGGCATGCGTGCTCGCCGCCGAAGTGCTGCGGCGACTGGACGACGAGAGGGCCAGGACCGACCTGCTGCCCAGGATCGCCGGAGGCGAGCTGATCGCGACGCTGGCGCTGGCCAGCGAGGCGGGCGGCCACGTCACCGCGATCGGATCCGGCGACGGAGTCACGCTGTCCGGCAGCGTGTCCCCGGTGCTCAACGGCGCCGAGGCGGGTGTGCTGCTAGTTCCGGGTGAGACCGACGCCTGCCTAGGTGTCTACCTGGTCGACAGTGCGGCAAGCGGGCTGACGCGCACGCGGCTGACAGCGGTAGACCACAGCCGTTCCCTGGCCCGCATCACCCTGTCCAGCACGCCGGCCCGGATGCTCGCCGGAGACGGCTCGGCTGCGCTGGCGGCCGGGCGCGACCTGGCCAACCTTGCGCTGGCGTCAGAGTCAGCCGGGGCGATGAAAGCGTGCCTCGACATGACCAGCAGCTACGCACGGATCAGGGTCGCCTTCGGGCAGCCGATCGGCGCCTTCCAGGCCGTCAAGCACCGGCTCGCCGACATGGCTAAGTCCTGGGAGCTCGGCAACGCTGCCGTCAGGGATGCAGCTCGTGCCGGCGATGCAGAGCCCGTGCGGTTCTCGGTGGCGGCTTCGGTGGCAAGGGTGCTGCTGGCTAGCTCTTACGCGGAGGCGGCGGTTGACACCGTGCAGCTGCACGGCGGCATCGGCTTTACCTGGGAGCACGACGCTCACCTGTACTACAAGAACGGCCTGTCGAACAAGGTGCTGCTGGGCGGGCCCGGCGATCAGCTGGATCAGCTCGCGGACTCACTCGGCATCTAGCGCCGGCGGCGGAAGCGCCGCAAAATCAGAACGGATTTCAGAAAGCGGGTTTAGCAGCGGTGCCACAGGCAGGACCGGCCATTCCGTCGACTGCTGCGCAGCACGGCAGGCACGACCGGATCCTGGCTGCGGCCACCGCGATGCTGGCGGCCGGCGGCGAGGACGCTTTGCAGATGAAGGACCTGTCCCACCGCGCAGGGGTCTCGCTGGCGACGCTGTACCGGTACTTTCCGGCCAAGGACCACGTGCTGCTGGCCATCCTGCTGAGCCGCTACACCACAGCGCTGGCGCGGGTGACCGGAGAGCTCCCGGCCGGCGTGACGGCTCGTGACCGGGTGACCAGTCACCTGCTGCGCGAGTTCCGGGCCGAGCAGCGGGAGCCGAGGCTGACGGCAGCGCTGAGCCGCGTGATCAGCGAGACCAGCCGCAGCTACAGCGAGATCATCGAGCGAGTTGAGCACCTGCACTTGCAGATGCTCGAACACGTAGCCGGGGCCGGCCAGCCGATCAGTACCGAGCAGCGGCAACTGCTGCCCGTTGTGCGGGCAATCTTCGGCGCTGCCACGCGGCGCTGGCTTGCGGGCGTCTCGTCACCCGCGCAGGCGCGGTTCGAGATCCGCGTTGGCTGCTGCCTGCTGGACCTCCCCGACGCCGTCGTTGCCGCGGAATCGGTGCGGGCAGTCCCGGCGGGCTAGCTTGCCGGCTCCAGAATAACGACCGGGATCTGCCTGGTCGTCTGCCGCTCGTACTCCGCGAAACCGGTGTACTCCGCCTTCTGCGCAGCCCAGATCGGCTCGCGCTCCGCATCGCCGGTTACTCGCGCGGTCAGCGGCACGGTGGTCGTGCCGATCTCGGCCTGCACGCGCGGATTGGCGACCAGGTTGTGGTACCAGTCAGGGTGGGTCGGAGCTCCAGCTTTGGAGGCGAAGACGGCATACCCTCCGTCGACTTTCCGGTACATCATCGGGTTCACGCGCTCCCGGCCGGTCTTCCTGCCGATCGTGTGGAGCAGCAGGATCGGCGCGCCCGCGAAGGGCCCGCCTACCCTGCCGCCGTTCGCGCGGAACTCCTCGATGATCTTTGAATTCCAGTCGTTGACCTCGGCCATCAGGACGCCACCCGCTGTCCCCGCACCTCAAGGTGGTCGAGCAGCTCCTGAGTAGCTGCGGCGATAGTGGCGACGGCATGGTCGAACGCCGGCGCGTTATGGCTGGCAGGTGCCCGGAAGCCGCTGACCTTGCGGACGTACTGGAGGGCGGCGGCCCGGACGTCTGCCTCGGTGACCTGCTCGGTATACGGCTCGCGGAGTGTCTTAATGCTGCGGCACATGAAGACGACGGTACGCCACTAGCCTGTCAATCGTGACATCTGATGCTGACTTCGGCCTGGTCCGTGATCTCGGGACACTCCGGCTTTACCGCCGTGGCGCAGCCGCCAAGGTGGAGCTCAACCGGCCCGAGCGGCTGAACGCCTGGAATGACGAGCTTGGCATCGCGCTGCGCGACACCGTGCTCGATGTCGCCGCCGACAGCTCCGTCCGCGCGGTGCTGGTGACAGGCGCCGGGCGCGCTTTCTCCAGCGGCGCCGACCTGCGCGACCGCGGTGCCCAGACACCCGACGGCCATCGTGACGTCTACAAGGTGCTCACTGAGCGGTATCACCCGATCATCACGGCGATCCGCACGATGCCCAAGCCCGTGGTGGCGGCCGTCAACGGCGTCGCGGCTGGCATCGGCCTGTCCCTCGCCCTGTCCTGCGACCTCGTGGTGAGCGCCAGGTCGGCCTATTTCGTGCTCGCCTTTGTCAACGTCGGGCTGGTGCCCGACGGCGGGTCGTCCCTGCTCGTGCCTAGCCGGATCGGCTTCGCGAGAGCCGCCGAGCTGGCAATGCTCGGCGAGCGCCTGCCGGCCACCCAGGCGCTCGACTGGGGCCTGATTAACCGGGTGTCGCCCGATGAGGAGCTCATGCCGCAGGCCGAGGAACTGACCAGCCGGCTGGCGAGCGGCCCGACAGGTTCCTACGCCGGCACGAAGCGCCAGCTGAACGCCTGGCTGTACCGCGGGATGGACGAGCAGCTCGAGCTCGAGGCGCAGATCCAGCGGGAACGGTCAGCATCCGCCGACGTCGCCGAGGGCATTGCCGCGTTCGCGGCGAAGCGGCCGCCTGTCTTCAGCGGCGACTGACGTTGCTACCTGCCGGACCGGGCCATCCGGTGCATAACCGCAATCCTGGCCCGGATCTGGTCCGCGGTCGCCTGCGCCAGCGGCGGGCCGCCGCAGGTGCGCCTGAGCTCTGCGTGGATCGGGGCATGCGGCTGCCCGGTCCGGTGATGCCAGGCGGCGATCAGCCCGTTGAGTTCCTTACGCAGGGCGGCCAGAATCTCCCCGGTGGTCGGGTCGGGCAGTGCGGGACCGGGCAGTGCCGGACCAGGCGGTGCCGGCGCGGTGCTGGCCGCCGATGCGACCGGTCTGCCGGACCTGCGTGCGAGCTTTGCGGACTTCCTGCCGCGCAGCAGCAGTGCGACCTGCTCGGGCTCGAGCAAGCCGGGCAAGCCGAGGAAGTCCTCCTCCTCCGCCGTCACGCCGAACTCGTTCCCGTCATAGAGCACGCGGTCGAAATGCGCTGAGGCCTCCAGTGCCTGGAATGGCCCCTGCTCCAGCTGGTCTGGCGTGTCTCGCTGGCGGAGTGCCGCGTCGAGCTCACGCTCATCGTCATCGGGGCCGCCGGGCCCGCTCAGCACGTGGTCGCGCTCGGCTTCCAGCTCGGCGGCGTAGCCAAGCAGCGAGGGGATGGACGGCAGGAACACCGACGCGGTCTCACCGCGGCGGCGGGCGCGCACGAACCGCCCGACGGCCTGGGCGAAGAACAGCGCCGTTCCGACGCTTGTCGCATAAACGCCCACTGCCAGCCGCGGGATGTCCACGCCCTCGGACACCATCCGCACCGCGACCATCCAGCGATCAGCCGAGGCGGCGAAACGTGCGATCTTCTTGCTCGCGGCCGGATCGTCAGACAGCACGACGACGGGCCGGCTGCCGCTGATATTGCGCAGCAGGGTCGCATAAGCGCGCGCGTCGGCGTGATCGCTCGCGATCACCAGGCCGGCAGCGTCCGGCATTCCGCGGCGTACCTCCGTCAGCCGGCGGTCGGCGGCTTCCAGGACGCGCATGACCCAGGCGCCGTCCGGGTCCAGGGCGGTACGCCAGGCATGTGCCAGCTGCTCAGGGGTCATCGGCGCGCCCAGTGTGCCGGCCAGCTCGTTTCCGGCCCTGGTGCGCCAGCGCATCTCGCCGGAATACGCGAGGAAGATGACCGGCCGTACGACGCCATCGGCCAGTCCGGGGCCATACCCGTACACATAGTCCGCGGAGCTGCGCAGGCCGCCGCCAGTGCTGCGCAGGTAGGTGACGAACGGGATCGGGTTGGTGTCGCTGCGAAAGGGAGTACCGGTCAGCCCCAGCCTCCGGCGGGCCGGCTCAAAGGCCACCCGGACCGCCTCGCCCCACGAGAGCGCATCGCCCGCGTGGTGGATCTCGTCAAACACCACCAGCGTGCGGCGGCTGAGCGTGCGCCGCCGGTGGAGCGCAGGCTGCGCGGCGACCTGCGCGTAGGTCACCGCGACGCCGGCGAAATCTGCCGACTCCCGGCCCGCTGAGTTGCTGAACTCCGGATCAATGGCGATTCCGAGCCGGTGCGCAGCGCGGGACCACTGGTGCTTGAGGTGCTCGGTCGGAGTGACGACGGTGATCGCGGCAACCTCGCGGCGGGCGAGCAGTTCGGCAGCGATCGTCAGCGCGAACGTCGTCTTGCCCGCACCGGGCGTCGCCACGAGCAGGAAGTCGCGCTGATCACCAGTGAAGTACGCCTGATAGGCATCCTGCTGCCAGCTGCGCAATGCCAGCAGCAGCTCCGGCCGGATGGGCTGACGGCGCCTGGGTGCGTGATCGCTGGGGGCGGCTGCGGGGATCGTCACAGGAGCGAGAGGCTACCAGCGGGTGCCGACAGACGCGCGGAGCGGCGCGGCGCCGAGTTCAGCCCAGAGGACGCGGCCAGGCGAGGCGTGAACGGTGTACCGAGGCCATTATCGGGACATGCGGACGGGGAACCTGAGCTACGGACTGGAAAAGGCGCGTTCATCGATAACAATGGCGTTGTCAGCTTAAGCCGGACCCGCCCGGCCCAAGTTTCCAGGGGGCTCATCCGTGAGCGACTGTAGCGCCTGTAGCGAATGCTGCAGGCACGCGAAGGAAGTCCATCACGACCTCACTAATGCCATCGGAATGGCTGCAAAGCTCGCCAGTCTTCTTTTCCTGGTAGATGCTGACCCAGCTCGGATCCGCCCGCCGCTGCATGTGGTCGGGCGCACCCCGGTCGCGCAGGAGCCAGTTCGGCTCGCTGACGTTATCCAGTTCCCGAGGCGTGGGCCCTCGCCCAGCGCTCGGCCGGATGCCCGGCGGGCGTCCGGTATCTAACCGCTCTACCAGGCCGCCGCGCGCGGTGCTGCCCGAGGAGCTACGGCTGATGACAGCGTGGGAGTACGGATACATCTACGTCGTGCATACGGTGGGGCCTGCCCCGGCCGTCTGCGTCGTCAGCGATAGCTCCAGGCCCCGGGTAATGGAGGGCTGCCACGGGTTGCTCCGCGCCGCGAACGTTCTGGGCGCGGTCGGTTGGGTCGTCAGTGGGCACGGCGAGAAGCTGGCGTGCCCGCCATGGATCAACGACCTGGTCAGCCCCATTGAGGGAGCAATCAAAGGCGACAGCATGATGTGCTATTTCATGCGCCGTCCGGTGGAAGGCAGCGTGGCCTAAGCGATGCCAGGGCGGCTGATGCCGCCCAGCGAGCCGTCGCCGGCAGCAGCGCGTTCCTTACCCGCCCAGTCCTCGATCGTGCGCAGCACGTCCTCCGTGTAGATCTTCAGGTGCTGCCGGTATACCTCGCTGAAGGTGCGGAGGTAGGCGAGCTCCGCCAGTACCGCGCGCCGTTCCTGGTCGGTCTGCGGCGGCAGGCCGTCGTGGTCCATGGCCGCGACCGCTGCCGCGCGTGCCCGGGTGCGAGCTTCCTCCAGGAGCATGTCGGCATGCTGCTGGGCCTGACTCATGATCTCGTCGCGCCGGACCCTTGCCTCCTCGGTCAGCCGCCCGCTGTATGCCTGGGCGTCAGCGACGTACCGATCGGCGGTGCGCTGGGCGCTCGACAGTATGCGCACCGCGTGAATGTGCGCGTCATCCTTGCCGAACAGGACTCCGTCGTTGCCGTTGCCGGCGCCGAGGATTCGGCGGCGCAGCCGCTGCACCTCCTGCCACAGCGAGGCGCGCTCGTTGATGAGGCGGATCATCTCAGCGTGTACCTCGTCGAGGAACGCGCGCACGGGCTCTTCTTCGTAACCATGCCGGCCCCATCGCGTCAGCGGGAATGCGACCGTCTGCAGCAGGTCTGGGCTCAGCCGGTCCTGCTCGTCGTACCAGGCGTCCGATGTCATGGCTCACTCCAGCCGAAGTCTTCGACATGTATCTGCATGGCCGGCGTCCCCGCAGCGGCAACGCGGGCCGCGCAGTCCTGCACCATCTCGGTCGGGCCGGCAATGTAGGCATCGTGGGCCGACCAGTTCCCATAGCCGCTGACCACATCGAGAAGCACGCCTGTCCGAGCTGACGACTGGCCGGCTGACACCACAGGCACTACGGTCAGCCACGGATGCTCGGCTGCGACTTTCTCCAGGCTAGGCAGGTCGTACAGGCCATCGGCAGTTCGTGCCCCGAAGAACAGGTGAACGGCGGGCGGGCGCCGCAGGCCAGTTAGCTGCTCGACAATCGCCTTGAGCGGGGCAAGGCCAGTGCTTCCGGCAACCATCAGGATGTCCCGGCCGGAGGCAGTGTCGAGGCGCAGCGCGCCGATCGGCGGCCCGAGCCTGAGCTGGGTCCCGACCGCGGCCCTGGCAGTGAGCGCCATGCTGACGGCCCCGCCGTCAATCAGCCGGACATGGAAATCAACGGTGCCGTCGATGCGCGGCGCGTTCGCCATGGAGTAGTAGCGCCAGAGGCGCGGTCTGGCTGGTGACTCAATAGCGACGGACTGCCCGGGCAAGTACTCGAGCCGGGGTTCAGTGCGCACCGTCAGCGAACCGATGTCGAATGCCCTGCGTTCGTGGGCCACGACCGTGCCCACCCAGTACGCAGGATGGTGTTGCTCGTCTTCCTGCGCGGCAGCGGTCATGACATTCGCAACCAGCCCGTATGCGGCCTTCCAGTCAGCCGCCAGTTCGGCATCCCAGGAGTCGCCGCAGAAATAGGCGAATGTCGCCAGCAAGCTCTCACCCACCGCGTCATAGTGCGGAGCCAGCGTGCCGAACTTGCGGTGATCGCGGCCGAGATCCTGCAGGAACGCGGTGAGACCCGCTGCGTCCTCGACGCTGGCGACGATATGTGCCAGCGCCTCCACCAGGTGGCCGCGCTGCGCCTGCATGGAGATGGGGAACATCTGCCGGGTCTCCGGATGCTTGAGGAACAGGTCCGAGTAGAAGTGCAGCGGCACCTCGTCCCCGTGCATCGCAATGCGGGCAAAGCTGCTCTTGAGCCGTGCGATATCCAACGAACGGCCTTCCTCGGCCCGGGCCTAGCGATTCAGGACGTCGTCGCGGACGGTTTCGGCAACGGCGGCCGCGGTGGCGATGTCGCCGTCGCTGACCCCGCATTCCCTGAGGGTGTTGGCCAGGTAAGCGACGACGAGGTCGAAATGCATATCTGCCAGCGCTGGAAGGTGAGCGTGCGCCGCCCGGAGGTCGCGCCCGGAGTACGCGTGCGGACCACCGAACGCCATCGCCAGGAACTCGGCCAGCATGCTGGCCTGCCGGTCCATGTCGACACCGCGGAAGTAGGGCGCCAGCAGCTCGTCCGCCAGGATCTTCTGGTAGAACGCGGTTGTCACGGAGTGCATCGCATGGCGGTCGCCGCTGAGAAGGTCGTACAAGCTCACGTCAGTCGTCATGAGTCACCCTGCCTGGTATGGAAAGACTCTCTTGTCCCGTTCGGTCGCCTTGTGTCGGCATGCACCCAGACGTTATTCGGGCGCCTGTTACCCCGGAATTGCTCAGGTGTTTCCTGTCAGGCGTCGCCAAGTCTTGACCGTTCCTTGGGGAGTGGTGTCAGCCCGACGCGCCGGGGGTAGGGCTCGAACGCGATGCGTCACCTCACCGGAGGAACCATGACCGATTCCAGCAGGCCCTCCCGTACCCCAGCAAATGCGACATCTGATGGCGACGGCGTCCTCGTCGGTGATGGCCCGGTTCGTATCGACGTGTTCATCGATTTCCTGTGCCCGTATTGCCGCAAATTTGAGCTGTCCGCTGCAGATACCCTGGCGGAGCTGGCGTCGAGCGCGCAGGCGGCTATCGCGTATCACCCCATGAACTTCCTCGATGAGGCTTCGACCACGAACTACTCAACGCGCGCCGCGGCGGCATCGGGCTGTGCCGCGGACGCGGGCAAGTTCGCGGAGTATGCGCACGCGTTGTTCGTGCACCAGCCACCCGAGGGCGGAGCTGGGCTCACTGACAAGGAGCTGGCCGACCTTGGGCGGCTGGCGGGACTTGACGGGCCGCCTTTCACCGGCTGCGTGGCGCAGGCCCCCTACGTCGAATGGCCGGCCTACGTGACCGCCCGCGCTCTTGCGCTTGGGGTCGAGGCGACTCCGACGGTCGTAATCTCCGGCGAACAGGTCCGGCCGGATCCGCGAGCCATCGCAGAGTCCGTCAGCGCCGTATCCGCCACCCTCCGGTCGTGACAGCACGGCAGCTCGCCCCGGCCATCCGGGGGCAGGCCTGGTCCACCCGTAAGGGAGGTATCACATGGAGCAACGGGCAAACTCGAAGCACGGTCCTCGGCTGGACGACGAGCTCGAACGCGAGACGGAGGACCTGACCCGGAGTGGCTGGCCGTCACGTGCTCAGGAGTGGCGCGAGCCAGAGCCCGTCGACGGTGGCTACCTGCACCTTGACGTTCCTCCCGACCATGAGCCGGGAGCGCCGCATGGCATGACCGCCGCCGATGCTGATCGCCGCAGCGACATAGCCCGTTATCTCCCGCCGCGAGCGTTCCCCGCCGATCGTGACATGCTCCTCGGTCACCTCGTCCGGGGAAATGCCCCCGACGACATTCAGGATGCCATCGGCAGCCTCCCGGCCGAGCACCGGTTCCGCACCATCGGGGAGGTTGTCCGCGCACTCGGTATACCGACCGAGACATCACCCAACCGGGAGTCCGCGTCTCGGGCCTGAGGCCCGCGCGCAAGCGTTCAGGCCGTCTTCACGCGGTCTCCATGCGGGTTGCAGTGCCCCGCACGCCGGCGTGGTCTGCTCGGGTGGCTTCAGTCGCTGATGGCCCCGTCGCGACCGGGCAACGCTGAGGCGGCATCTGCGGTGTCGCGCCGCGCTGCCGTGTGGTGGAGGCACGGTGGCAGTGCGGGGGAGCGTGATCGAGAGGTCGCAGATGCCGCCGCCAGCGCGTCCGCAGGCAGGGATCGTCTGCCGCCGCCGTCTGGCCTTCTCGCTCCGTGCCCCGGGATACTCAGGCCGTGAAGGAAACGGGAGTTTTTCCAGGGGGCTTGGCCCTCGTGGCCGTAGTCGTCATCGCGTTGGTAATCGTGCTAGTCGTACGGCTGTGGCATCGGTAGAAGCTGTTCCGCAACTATGTACCTGGATACTGGGCGCGTGGCGGCAGCGGGGGACGGCGCCGGGAGGGCCGGGTGCTGACGTCCGGCGGGCGGGCCGCTGGTCGCTCCTCAAGCGCGGTTAGCGCGAGCCGGACGGCGGTCTGCAGCTGAGTGTCGCGGTCCTCGGCCCAGTCCGCCGGGCTCATCAGCACCTCGACGTCGGGATCGATGCCGTAGTTCTCCACTCCCCAGCCGCTGGACTCAAACCAGAAGGACAGCCGGGGCACCGTCATCTTCGTCCCGTCGACTAGCTCGTGATCCTCGTCATAGCCGATCACGCCGCCCCAGGTCCTCGTGCCGACTACCGGCCCGAGCCGGAGTGCCTGGATCGCCCCGGTAACAATGTCACCGTCCGAGCCTGCGAACTCGTCGGCCAGCGCGACAATCGGGCCCCGCGCTGCGCCGTCCGGATAGGTACCTGGCCGCATCCCGCGCCTGTTGTCCCAGCCGATGACGTGGCGGTTGAGTTTCTCGATCACCAGCTCTGAGGTGTGCCCGCCGCCGTTGCTCCGGATGTCCACGATCACGGCATCCCGGAGCATCTCGCTGCGCAGGTCGCGCAAGAAGTCGGCCCAGCCTTCGCTGACCATGTCCGGCACGTGCACGTATCCGGCCCGGCCTCCGGACAGCTCACGTACTTCGGCCCGCTTGTGCCGGACCCAGTCCAGGTAACGCAACCGCAAGTCCGACCGCAGTGGTACAACGGCGACCTGGCGCGGCTCGCCGCCGCCGGCCGGCCGATAGTCAGAGCAACCGGCTTGCCCGCCGTCCCGAGCAGCAGCGGCCCGGGTCCCTGCGGACCGACTGGCCGACCGTCCACCGCCAGGATCGCATCGCCGGCGGCGACGCCCGCGCCCGGCGCCGCCAGCGGGGCCCTCGCCCGCGGGTCCGACGCGTCGCCCTGGACTGTCCTGGTCACCCGCCAGGTGTCACCGTCCCGTTCCAGGTCGGCGCCGAGGACGCCGGGCACGTTGCCGGCGTTATGGTGATCACCGCCGGGAGCTCTGGCGTAGGCGTGCGAGGTGCCGAGCTCACCGAAGACCTCCCAGAGCAGGTCGGAGAAGTCGTCCTGGCTGGCGATGCGGTCCAGCAGCGGCCGGTACTCCTCCCGCACCGCGTCCCAGTCGACGTCGGCCATGTCGGCGACCCAATAATCGTGCCGCATGATCCGGAACGCCTCGTCGTAGGCCTGCTGCCACAGCGCGGGCGGATCCGCGGAGAACCTGGCCCGGCCCCGGTCGATTACGATCTTGTCGTCGTCGTTATCCGCATCGGCTTTCCGGTCGGCCTGGCACGACGGTCAGCTTGCCCCGGTCGCTGATCACCAGCTTGGTTCCGTCGCCGCTTGCCTCGAACCAGTCAGCTTCGCTGGCCAGCTCGGTCAACGCCCGCTTGGCGAAATCGAAGCGCTCCAGCGACGGTCGAGGCGCGTCATCATCAGGCGCCGCCCCGCCGAGCCCCAATTCGCCCTTCACCGGCTCGCGAAGCCAGGCCAGTCCGCCCTTCACCGCGCGCAGCCGGGAATACCGCGACTCCTGAACCGGCAGGGTCACAACCCGCGCGGCCAGGCCGTCAGTATCGAGGACGACCGGCGGGGGGCCCGCCATGCCCTTGTCCTTGCCGCCCTCATCGTGGCCCGCGCTGTTCTTACCCGACGAGCTGCCGGCTGCCTCGTCGCCAGCCTTGCCCCCGTCCTCGCCGCTGGCCAGCCGGCCCGCCAGCTCTGGGCCGAACGGTGACGGCGCCGCTGCCTGCAGCGGCAGCAGGTACGGCCTGGCGCCATACGGGAACGACAGGTCGAAAAAGTGCGCGTCGTAAATCGGGTCGAAGCTGCGCCGGGATAGAAAGGCCAGATACTTGCCGTCCAGACTGAAGACCGGGTCGGTGTCAATGAACCGGCCGTCGGTCGCGTCGGTCACCTCGCCGTCGGAGACTCTGGCGAGCCGGAGCTTGCGCAGCGCTAGGCCGCCAGGATCGGCTGGGTGATCGGTCGGCTCCGACCAGGCCAGCCATGCGGAGTCAGGCGACCAGGCAAGCCCCTTGATAGCGCCATTGCCGGATGCGCTGAGCTCGCGGACCTGCCCTGAGGCGACGTCAACCAGCCACAGGTGCCCGTCCTGGGCCGCAACTGCAACCGCCGAGCCATCAGGCGCGGCTGCCAGGCTCTGTACCCGGCCTACCTGCCCGGCGGCCAGCCGCCGGGCAGTCGCGAAGCCAGAGCCAAGTGCGCCGCCGATAGCCAGCGCGTCGGTACCGTCCTCATCGGTGGCCCAGACGACGTCGCCGTCAGTCCCGAGCACCTGCGGGAACCGGGCCCGCGCGCCTGGAACGGCGGCGAGCGAGCGGGCCGGGCCGTCCCGGTGGGTAAGCCAGTGCACCGTGCCGCGCACTTCGACCGCGCTCGCCCGGCCTGATTTGTCCACCGACAAGCTGCCCACGTGATCGGCCGCCGTGATCAGCCGTGGTGCCCGGCCGCTGGTGGGCGTGCCCAGCACGATGTCCAGCCGCACCGCATCCGCGTCGAGACCGTCCAGCAGCCACAGCTCGCCGCCGCAGGAATAGATGATCCGCCGCCCATCGGTACTGGCCTGGCGTGCATACCAGCCGTCATGATCGGTATGCCGTCGCAGGCCGGTCCCGTCGGCGGCGACGGAGTAGACATTGCCGGTGCCCTCGAAGTCGGACAGGAACGTCAGCCGGTCTCCGACGATCATCGGGCTGCCGAGTTGGCCGCCGATGTCTGCCAGCACTCGCCGGAAGGTGCCGGCAGCAGCGGCGTCCAGGCCGTCGCCGACCCACAGCCGTCCGGCCGTGCCACCCCGGTACCGCTTCCAGTGCGCCATATCCTGGCCCCAGGTGCCGGTGAGCAGCGCGGTCCGTCCGTCACGAGCGGAGATGTCACTGACCGGGCCGAACGGTACAGTCCACTCGGTGCCCAGCCCGCCCGACAGGCCAGTGCCCAGCACTCGCGCCCGCATGTGATCGAGGAACGGCTGGCCCGCCGGGCTGATGGCCAGCACCTCACCATCAGCGGTCCAGCCGCAGACCTTGGCCATCGGCGCGCCCCAGTGACTCAGCCGCTGAGTGCCGCCATCGGCGATGCCCGCGACGTAGACCTCGGGGCCGCCGTCTTTGCTGCTCACATATGCCAGGTGGCCGCCGCCGGGCGACAAGCGCGGCCAGCGCGCGGCTCCCTGATCAGCGGTGAACCGCCACGCGCGGCCGCCAGATGCCGGGGCCAGCCAGACATCATCGGCAGCCACAAAAGTAACGAGATCGGACTGAATGTGAGGAAAGCGCAAATATCCAGCTGAAGTCACCACGACAGCGTAGTGTGCGACGACAACCAGGGCACTTGGTTTTACTGGCGTCAACGAACGCGCTGCTGACGCGCTGGCCGGAGTGGCAAGCAGGCCCCAGAGCCAGACCGTCAGCCGGAGGACGTGCCGCGTCAGCTTCATCGTCCGGCAGAAGTTCAAAATTCGTACCGGGCCAGCTGCTGTAATCGCCGGTAGCCGTCGGGCTTGGGACCGGCCTGGTCTCAGTGATCGAGTCGGCCCGGAGCCCAGTTGCTCATGAGGCCTGCGACAGCGCAGGCGGCGGCTCAAGTGGGATCGGCGGCGGCTGCGGCTCACCGAATGCTGCCTCGGCCGCCGACATTGCGCCGTAGTCGGTCGCAAGGTTGGCGTAGATCGAGTAGATCAGCGTGATGAAGATGCCGAGCTTGACCCACAGCGCGGGAGTGAAGAAGAACAGGCAGCAGATCAGCGGGAAGTTGATCAGCCAGTCTCAGTCATGGCGCCAGTATCGGCCGGGTCCTTGCGGCGGCGCGTGAGCATTCGCTTCCGATCCCGAGCTAGTGACGCGGCCTGGGAGCCAGGTATAAGTTATCGGCCATCAGTGTTTCCGCTGAAAACGGGGGTCTTGATGAGATTTATCGGTAAAGCTGCAACGGCGCTTTCAGCTGGTCTGTGCCTTAACGTCCTGCTCTTGCCTACGGTCGCCTCGCAGGCCGACAGTAGCGCCCAATTGCCGATCTCCAGCTTCTACCAGATGGCTGTTGACGTGGCCCATGGCCACCTATTCATCAGCCAGGGCAACGCCGCGCAGAACTCGATCCTCGTTACCAACCTGTCGGGCCAGGAGGTTGCGACCATCACCGGCCAGGACGGGGTCATGGGCATTGCGCTCTCGCCTGATGGAGGCACGCTTTACGCGGCGTTGTCATCGAGTGACGCGGTGAGCGCAATCAACACGGCAACGCTCCAGCAGGTCGCTACATACCCGCTGGCGTCGGGCGACAGCCCGCAGGACGTGGCGACTCAGAGCGGCAAGATTTGGGTCAGTTACAACACGGGAGTGTCGGGAGCCGCGGCGATCGGGGACATAGACCTGACGGCGTCCTCCCCGGCGTTTGAAGCACAAGCCGCAATGGGGGGCTGGGCATCGGCTCCGGCTCTCGCCGCAGATCCTGGTAATAGCGGAACGCTCGTAGCCGTTGACACCGGCACGGATACGAGCGCGCTTGCCAGCTACAACACGGCAGTCAGCCCCGCGGCAGTCTTCAGCCAATCGAATGTGCCGTCTAGTTGCGAGAACGCGGGTGACCTTGCAGTTGTACCGGGCGGCTCGGACTTCATTCTTGCCTGCGGATCTCAGGGTGCCGACGGTGTGTACAGCACCGCGGACCTGAGCGCGCAAGGGTCATACCCCGCAAGCCTCTACCCGGACTCCGTCGCCATCGACAGCAGCGGCGACGTTGCCGTGGGCGGCAGCGCACCTAACAATGGCGGACCTTACGCCCCGGACGTCTACATCTACCACCAGGGCGGCTCAACACCGCTCAACGAACTTGGCGTGAACATCCCGTACAACGGAGAACTGCTCGCCCGCGGCCTTGCGTGGTCTCCGGATGGCTCCGAGCTTTTTGCTGTCGTAACCGCGACATACACCGGTCCGACGACTTACACGCTGGAGACCGTGAGTCAGCCGACGCTCACGAGGTCGGCGCTGACATTGTCAGGACCGTCGTCCGCGTCCGTCACTCGCGCGGTCAAGCTCACCGGGGACTTGAGCCTGACCGCTGGCTCGGTGCCAGCGGGCACCACGATCACGGTCACGCGAACTGAGGCCGGCAGTTCCGGGACCAAGACTTTCAAGGTCACCACGACCGGGGGCGGCAGTTATAACCTGACGGATACCCCGCCCGAGCCTGGGCGGTACACCTACAGCGCGTCGTATGCGGGCAGTGCCGCAATCGCGCCGGCGACAGCAAAGCATGCTGTCACTGTCTCGAAGCTCGCTGTCTCGCTGCGCGTGTCATCAAAACATACGCGAGTCGCGTACGACAGCACTGTTCATCTCGCGGTCCACCTTGGATCAACGTACCGCTCGAGAACCGTGCTGGTTTACGCCCATGACCTCTCGAAACGGCGCGCCAGCCTCTTGCGTAAGGCGTCGGTCGGCCATAGCGGGTCCCTCAGCATCAGCTACAAGGCTCAGCACACGACTGTATTCTCAGTAACCTTCCCAGGAGACGCACATTACGCCGCAAAGACTGTCAAACTGACCATCAATGTCCTGGCTGATGTCTCGGAGTACTTGTCGGGCAACTATGGAAAGAGCGGTAAATACGATCTCTTCCATAGCAGCGACATCCTGTATGCGCACGCGAAGGTCGCACCGAACAAGCACGGCCAGTGCATCGTATTCGAGGTTCAGGAATACGTGCAGGGTGCGTGGCAGGAGCTTCAGACCTTCAGCTGCGTGCACCTCGGCAGTGCCAGCACCCTCGTGGCAAAAATCGGCCTCAGCCAAGCGGACAAGGGTTATCCGTACCGGATCCGCGCCGATTTCGTCCACAAGAAGGGCGATCGCAGCAATGCCGACAGCGACAGTGCCTGGCGGTACCTCAAGATCGAGTCCTAACAGCCTGGGCGCGCTCGCCCGGCAAGCGGTTCGCGGTGGCGATCACCAGGACATATGGCCAGCTCCCAGTGATCGCCACGGTTGCGACGACGACCACGTCGGCCACGGTGCTCCGCCTGATCCACTTGTCACCGGTCCTGAGGACCGCACGCCATGCGGTGAGAGAACGTCTTAGCCGGTGTGGTTTCCGCGGTGCGGGTTAGTCGCGTCCGCGGCTGCGGATTGCTGCAGTTCTCGCCCGCCAGGAAGCCTGCCGGCCGGGTGTACGGAACAATTGACGAACATCTCGCCCTCGAGGAGTGATCATGGCCGAGGTAGACCACTACTGGATAGCCGAGCAACTGGTCGGAGAGTCAGTTCAGGGCGCTGGGACCATGTCTGGCAGGGAGGTCGCGAAGGCGCAGGTGCACGCCACGCTCGCGCTGGTGGAGACTTTGCGCGGCATCTCCGCTGACCTGGTTGTGATCCGCCAGGCGGCTCAGATCATGTCTGCCGGCACACCGCCCGGAGCCTGATATTCGCTGCTGGTAACCAGGGTCGCAGGTCGGTTCCTGCGCGCCGGCCGACGGCACGCCCTTGACGATCAGCATCCGGTAACCGCCCTGTCGTGCTCAGGGCAGTGCCGGCCGGACGCAGGACGGCACAAAGGACCGCTGACATAGCGGACCGCCCTTGGCTGCCGGTGCTGAGCGCGTGAATGCCGACGCGGCCGACTGTGACGGCTTGGCCGCACGCTCATCACCAGCCTGGCCTTGTGGTGGGCTGGACCGGGTGCGGCGGGCTTGCAGGCGGGTGAAAGGCCTGCGGGGTACAGGCGATCGAAGCCTTCTACTGCCTCTCGAAAACCCAGGTCGCGTGCACTTACCCGTGTCCGGAGCCCTGGTCTCGCCGGCGACAGAATGCGGATCGGATCTGGGCTACACTTCCATATATGACTATGCCCCAAAGAGTACAAGGCCCCGAATTTACCTCCGACCGCAGAGTCCTCTTCGGCTTCGGGCCGGAGAACGGTGTCCACCAGGTGAGCGAGATGCTCGCGCACGCTCGCCTCGCCGACGAGGCAGGACTCGACGTCTTTAGCTTCTCCGACCATCCCTACTTCGCGGAGCGCCTCGACGCCTACGCCGCGCTGGGGTTCGTTCTTGGCGCAACCAGGAGCATCACTGGCGCGGTGATCATGACGAACCTGCTGAGCAGACCTGCTCCCATTCTGGCCCGGACCGTCGCAGGACTTTCCGCGATCTCTCGCGGTCGCGTCGTGCTCGGAATTGGAGCGGGCGGGATGTGGGACGAAATCGTCGCCCTCGGTGTTCCCCGCCTGTCGCCCGCAGCGCGAGTCCGGGCGTTGGAAGAAGCAATCATGGTCGTGCGAGCGCTCTCCGGTGGCGGCGATCCGGTCACGTTCGACGGCGAGTTCTACCACGTCACCGGACTGACACCTGCAGCCGCGCCAACGCCGCCGATCTGGATCGGAGCGCTCGGCCCGAAGACGCTGGCCGTAACCGGTCGGCACGCGGACGGATGGATACCAGGTCATCTCGCCGACTGGCGCAGCACGCTGTTTGCCGATTCGCGGCCCATCGTTGACGAAGCGGCTGCCTCGGCCGGGAGAAATCCTGCTGACATCGAGACCATCTATAACGTGTCAGGGAGGATTACCCAGAGTCCGCTGCCAGCGACCCGGGATGACGACGGCCGCTGGATCGGAGGCGGAGTGGCGCAGTGGGTCGAGGAACTGACGTTCGCCGTGCTGGAGCGCGCCGCCGCCGCTTTCATCTACTTGCTCCCTCCAGGCGACACCATCAGCGATACGACACTGAACCTCTGGGCACATGAGGTCGTGCCCTCTGTCCGCGAAGCAATCGTCCAGCGCTGACCTGCACCGGTGGCCTGCCTGCCGCCAGGGCCCAGGCTGATGAACAAGGACCGAGCCGATGACCGCACGAACTGACCCGCCAGCGGGGCTGCGGGAGCGCAAGAAGATTAAGCTGCGCCGGACCATTCAGGCCGAGGCGCTGCGCCTGTTCGAGGCCCAGGGCTACGAGCAGACCACCGTCGAGCAGATCGCCGAGGCGGCCGAGACGTCCACGACCACGTTCTACCGGTACTTCCCCACCAAGGAAGACGTCGTCATCGACGACGATTACGACGCCATCGTCGAGGCCACCATCGCCAGCCAGCCAGCCGGCGAGGCACTGGCCGACACCGTCCGGGCCGCCGCCGCCGCCGTCGCCGCGGCCACCGAGGCCGACCAAGAGAACAACCTGGCCCGGCTGAGTCTCATCGGCACCTCCCCGGTCCTCGACGCCCGCCACGCCGGCGAGGAACGCAGAAGCGTGGCCCTGATCGCCCGCCTGCTCGCCGATCGCACCGCGCGAACCGCGGATGATTATGAAGTCCAGCTCACTGCAGCCGCGGTCATGGCGGTCCTGTTCACCGCGTCCCGCCGCTGGGCAGCCTGGCCAGGGTACCGTCCCGTTCAGGACCCTGGCCGACCAGGCCGTCACGACCGTCGAACCGCTCCTGGCCGCGCTCGAGCACACCCGCAGCGAAGACTGAACGACTGCTGGCCCGCGGGCGGGCCGGGGGGCCGGTGACCCGGCTCACCGCCGCGAGCGGAAAGTACTGTCGCTGATGGCAGAAGGTCACTCCAACAGCAGCATCGCCGAGACCCTGGTCGTCTCGACCGGCGCCGTCGAGAAGCACGTTGCGAGCATCCTCGGGAAGCTGGAGCTTCCCCCCCGACGACCGCAGCCACCGGCGGGTACTCGCCGTGCTCAGCTACCTGCGGGACGAGAGCTGATCGCCAGCTGACCAGCCGGCCGGGCGCTCGCCCGCCAGCCGCAAGACCAACAAGGGCAGCACCCGGCGGCGCTACGGGCTATGCGGACGCTGTGGCGGCACGGGCAGCCGGCAGGTCATCGGCTCCCGGGCAGTACATCGCGCGGTCCTGGGCAGTGTCAGCTACCGGGAGAACAGAAAGCACAGGTGACCACCAGTGACCCGCATCATCGGCTGGGCGTTACTCATATTCGCCGTCTGGTACCTGCTCACCGACCCAGACGGTGCCGCCGGGCTAGTGCACGGCATCCTCGACGGGCTGCAGCACGCCGCCAGTTCGCTCTCAGCATTCGTCAGCCACCTGTAGCACCCGACCTCAGGTCCGGTCGAGCGGCGGAGGAGACCTGCTGACCTGCGCTGCCTCGGTGGTGCCTACGCGTTCCGGTGAACCCAGCGTGCACTTGCTGTTGATCACGAGCGCAGGACCATTGACTCTCTGCCGCAGCAAGACCGTATGATCACGGCCTAAGGTTGCGTGTGAGTGCGCATGGGGTGGTCAAAATGCGTCTTGGTCGGCTTGTCTCCGGATCGCTAGGGGCTGGACTGCTGGTCGCCCTTGGCGTGTCGTTGCCGGCGCAGGCCGCGTTTCCCGGTTCGAACGGTCGCCTGGTCTTTCAGCTCGAGGCGCCTGCCGGTGACCACACCCAGACCGATATCTACACGATCAGGCCTGGAGGTTCGGGCCTGACCCGGTTGACCACGACACCGAACCTGAACGAGTTCGGCCCGGCGTGGAACGCGGCCGGTACCCGCATTGCGTTCTGGCGTACCCGCGCTCCGTTCGGTACGGGCTCGATCTGGGTGATGGACGCCCATGGCCACCATCAGAAGCAGCTCACCCACGGCTTTGACGCCAGGGATCCGGCGTGGAATCCCGCCGGCACCCGGATCGTCTTCTCCCGGTCCGGAAGGGGGAACTCCAGCCTGTGGACGATGCGGGCCTCTGACGGAGGCGGCCTGCGGCGACTCACCTCGGGTCCTGCCCTGGACTTCGAGCCGGCCTGGTCGCCAGATGGCACCCGGGTCGCCTTCACGCGCGGGTTCCAGCAGGGCGACACCGGCGATATCTACGTCCTGAACCTGAAGTCCGGCCAACTGACTCATGTGACCCGAGGGCCTGCCTACGACCACCAGGTTGCCTGGGCGCCTTCTGGAAAGCGGCTCGTCTTCGAGCGTGACTTCAGCGCCTCGTCCTCGATCTTCGCAGTGAACGCCGACGGGTCCCACCTGACGCGGCTGACCAGAGGACCGTTCTTCGACGTCGGCCCGGCGTTCTCACCCGATGGCCGGTACATAGCCTTCGGCAGCGACCGCGGCGGCGTGGCCCTTGACGACCTCTGGGCTATGAAGGCTAACGGCACCAGCCTTCACCGGGTCCGGCATCTGCCCTTCAGCGAAGGGTTCCCCGACTGGCAGCCCCTACGACGCTGATGCTTGCGATAGAGACCCGGCGTGTGTGCCACAACAACACTCCGCCCGGGCTGCTGCCAGCCTGGGCGGCAGATGAGAGTCCTGCGCTGAGCGCGTCGGTAAATCCTCACGCAGGGTTGATAACCCAGGCCAGGTTTTCCGGAGCGGAGATACAGGTTTTCATATGGACGTGCGGGCCCGCTGCCTGACGCGGCTGTGCCCGCTGGATCCGTGCTGTCATCCGGGGCCCGGATACACCTAGTGCGCCACGTCGATGACCACACGGTTGGGATGGGTCAGCGTGAAAACCCTGAATCCGGTGCGCTTGCTCAGGCCGGTGCCGAAGCTCAGGTAACCCTCGAAGTCACCGGCCAGCTTGACCTGCCGCAGGGCCGGGAAATCAGGGCTCAGCGTGTCCGGACCGTGGTAAGACCGCTTCCCGCTGAGCAGGAACTCGCTGCCATCGTTGAACACGACCCGCAGGTATGCCCGCCCGGCCAGCGACACCCGCGTGCCCTCCGCGTCGTAATAGACCTGCGGCACGTAGCTGACCTTGTGTCGCGGCGGTCGCCGAGCCGACGGTGACCGGGGTGTGACCGCGGGGTGGCCGTCCTTCGCGCTGATCGCCTCCTACGAGGTGCTGATGCGCCAGGGCCGCCAGCATGGCCGGCACGACGGATGGGGCCAGCTGGTCAAACGGTCAGGACTGGCAGGCGAATTGGACTCGCAGAACATCCAGTTCGGCCGCTCGGTGTGCAGTCTCACCGCGGCAGCGCCGCGCGTTCACGCGCAGCGCTGGGGACCTTTAGCACGGTGCACATTTGCTGGCCGGCGCGCGACGTGGTCGGTGACCACAAGTCCGGGCGAGTCGCCGGTGGCGGCTGGCCGTCATGGCCGCCTACTCCTCGATGGCACCGCCGATCCGCCGCAGGTGCCGCCGGAAGGTGTAGGACGGTTCGGCTGCCCGACGCGCCAGGTATTCGCTGAAGGCTGTCTGCTGGCGCAGGGTCTGACCCGCCTGGATCTTACGGGCCTGATCCCGCTCGACCTCGCCGATCTGCCGGGCTGCGGCCAGGACCTCCCCAGCCTGGCTCGCCGCGACGAACAACACGCCGTCGTTGTCGCCGAATACGATGTCGTCGCGGGTGACCAGGCATGCCCCGAACCGTGCGCTGGCCAGCGCGAATGGTTCCTGCTCATCCAGGCGAACAGGGCCGGCCGGGCAGTGGCCGTAGCTGAATACCGGCAGGGCGATCTGGGTCAGTTCCGCCGTATCGCGGTGCAGTCCCCACACCATCATCCCGCCGACCCCTGCCGCTTGTGCCTCCAGCACGACCAGGTCGCCGACGCAGGCCTCATCTTGCCGCCCGCCGTTGTCGACGACCAGGACGTCACCATGGGCGGCGCCGCTGAACGCTTCCAAGAACACATCAACGCTGCCGTAGTGGCGGGTCGGGAGCGCCCGTCCGGCGATCCGCTGTCCAGGGATGACCGCGCCGATTCCTGGCGGCGCGACCCGCAGCGGCACTCCCGCGCGGATACAGGCATCGGCCACCAGCGGCGTCGAAAGGCCGCCGAACTCTGTCATCATCCCGGGCACCGCTTCGCTCACCTGCTCGCGGGGGTGACAGCGCTCGCCGCCCGGCCTGGCCTGCGAGCGACGACTGTCACCTCTACGCGCATTCCTGCCACCAGGTCACAGCCAACCGTGGTGCGCACCGGCTTCACCCGGCTCGAGAACTGCTGCTCGTAGCTGGCGTTGAACTCGTCGAACTGCGCGAGATCGCGGAGATGCACCAGGCAGGAGACGACGTCATCGAGCGACGCGCCCGCCGCGCGCAGCAGAACCTCAACGTTGCGGAACGCCTGAGTGGTCTGGTCGGCAATGGTGTCGCTGACCAGCTCGCCGGTGACCGGGTCGAACCCGCCCTGACCAGAGAGGAAGATCCAGTCGCCGACCACGAGGCCAGGAGAGTACGGCCCGGCCGCGGGTGCGTCGGGCGCGATGATGAGCTCGCTCATGCTGGGGTTCCTCCTATTGCGCCAAAGGGCGAGGTTGTATAAAGATATAGCTAGTTAGCTATAACTACAACTACCTGGGAGGACGCGGAAGTGCGGAGAGCACGGTCAGCCGTCGTAGCCAAGCATGGGGTGGCAGGCGGGACCGCGGAACCGGTCGCAGCACTTCGACACGACCGCCCGTACGGCTAGAGCTCAGAGTTGACCTGGCGCTTGAAGGCGCTGATCGCCGCCTCGTCTCGCTGGTAGAACGTCCACTGGCCCATGCGCTTGGACCGCACCAGGCCGGCACGGGCGAGCGCCTTGAGGTGCGTGGTGGCAGTGGGCTGGGCAACGCCAAGCTTGTCCGCGATGAAGATCACGCAGACGCCGTCCTCGACCAGGTCGCCATCGCGCTGCGGCGGGAAGTGCGCGACCGGGTCGCGCAACCATTCCAGGATCTGCAGCCGCCGTGGGCTGGCGAGCGCACTAAAGACCTCGGCGGGATCGAATTCGGTCACCGGGGCAGTCATCGTGTCATCCAAGCCATACGTATAGTTAGTTACCTATATTCCTCTGTGCCTAGGAGTGTACCCGATGATGGCTCGGGCTGAGGTACTCCCGAAGTTGGCCGCATGGCACGGGCACGCCGCGCTGCACCCCTTCTACGTCTCGACGTCTTCACCTCAGCACCGCAGAACTTGCGTCAGCGCGTGGTGACAGACGGGCAGCTGAGCAGAGCCCCCTCGCCCGCGGAACGCGATTTCTTGATCCAGCTGTACTCAGAGCGGAAATCGGCTGGCGGCTTCGAGGTCCGCTGACGGCTTGTCGTGCCTGGGCCGGCACCAGACCGACCCGCAGCTAGCCGTCCGGCAGCTCACCCGCAGATGGTCCCAGTGGTTGGCTTGCGCGGTCGGGCACTCTGCATCCATGACACCTTGGAGCGAGGGTTTGAAGTTGACCGTTTGACCGCAACCCGAAGCTTCACAAAACACCGCAGCAAGTGGGCCAGGGTCTGTCATCCGAGCTTGAAAGTGGCGGTCTTGGCCCAGCGTCCTCCGGCGGACTGCTGAGTCATCAGGGTGACGGCGTTGGCGCGGGCCTCGATGGGCAGGCGGTCCTGGACGGAGTCCTCGACGTTGCGCAGGACGTTCAGAGGGTGCCCGTGGCCGATAGTCAGGTGGGGAACGACGTCGTCAAACTGGGCTTCAAATGGGGGGTAGGCCGGGTAAGCGCGGAAGACGCGCTGGGTCAAGACACGGAAGGGGTCAGGGTCGCCTGGGCCGAGCCATAGCACTTCGTCGCCGAACCAGTCCGTGTGGTCCAGCACGAATCGGAACCCGCTGACTTCCGCGAATAGCTCCCCGAGCCTGGTGAGCGCCGCCGGGTCGACCGTCTCAGGTGGCATGAACGGGAAGAGAATTGTGATGTGAGCGGGGACGCCGAGCGGTGCGCTGGCGTCTAGGTGTTCGCGGTGCTGGCGCACGGCTGGTTCGGCCTCTGGAACCTCGATGATCAGGCCGCTCTGGGAGCCGGGGCTCGGCATGACGAAGAGGGTAAATCACGCTTGCTGGCTCTCGCCAGGTGTTTTATGGCAAGCAGACGCCGGTCAGTGACCGGCTATACCCAACCAACGGTGATCGTGCCCGGTGCCCAGAGGTGCCCGTTCCGGCACGTCAGCGGGTATTTCCACCAGGCAGGTCGTTGCACGTCCACCGCATAAGTAGAACCCAGATTCGAGAGCCGGGCAAGTGGCTTGTCGCAGCGCCGACCGATCACGGAATCGGCGAGAATCCGCAGGCCAAGGCCGCGAGCCGGGTCGGATGCTCAGATCAAGTCAGGCACTGCGGACAGCCAGGGCAGTCGGTGTGCTCGCGCTTCCTGGGGGTGACCTCGACCCGGCAGCCCTCCGCCAGTCCGGTGATCGTGATCTGCAAGTCCTGCGGGGTCATGACGATCACTCCGCCAGCCGGGACCTCGAAGGTGGTCACGTTGCCGGTGGTCGAGTCCGTAACCTCGTTGCTCACCTCACGAAGGTACCGCGGCCAAGGACCGTGCGCAGCCGCTAGGCTCCGGCCCGGAGGAGGGCAAGTTTGGACGCAACAGCCATCGTCGCACTCGTGGTCGGCATCATCGGCGCAGGCGGCATCACCAGCGTGATCGGATTCGCGCTCGGCGACCGGAACGAGCGCAAGAAAGACAAGCGGGCTCTGCAGGCACGCCAGGCCGAGGACGCGCGCACCTTCCAGCGCGACACGCTCCTGGAGATCCACGACCTGCTCTACAAGCTGAACAGGAACGCTGGAAAGAGCGAGCACTTTGAGGAGATGCGCTACCGCGAGACCGGCCGCTATGGTCGTGATCAGCTCCCCGAGGAGCTGTCCGACCAGTTCACCGCGCTGCTGACGCAGGACGGGGAGCTGAGCCATGCGAAGTAGGAATGAAGTAGGAATCGGCCTTCCGGATCTTGTCTCTGGGCCGTCTACCTGGGAAAACGCTGTGTCCGAGGGGGAGCGGACCGATAAGCGAATGCGTGCTGACGGGTGAGTTCGCGATAGGGGGTCGGCCGTGACTGCGCCGGCCGACCGGTGGATCCGGCGGACCACGATCGGATGCGTCGGGATGCTGGCGCTGATCGCCGGGTTCGGTAGCCAACGCGGCAGCCCGCCGTCGACCACGATCTTGCCACGAGCAGCCGTGCCCGCGACCGCGCTAGCCGCTCGCCGCCGGCAGCGCGTCGGGGACGGAGGCCTGCGCGGAAGCCAGGCTGCTGGCGCGGGCGCTCTGGCCGCCAAGCGCAACGACGGCCCGCGCGGTGACCAGGTGATAGAGCAACAGGAGCTGGGTGAGCGCGAGAGCGTCTGAGCGGTGCAAATCGGATCCGACGGTGAACTCGCCGAGGCGCTGTGTCCGCAAGTGGCTGGCAAAGTGCATGCGGTCCCAAATCGCTTCGTCCAGCTCCACTGCCCGCTCGGAAGCGATGGTGCCGGAGATCCTGAGCCCTAGCTCGCCCTCATGCTCGGTCAGGGACAGGTCGTCGTCTCCGCTGCCCGCCACGCCGGTCAGGTCGGGGTGCGGGAGCGTGTTCCGCAGGAAGAGGTGAGCGTCGAGCTGGTCAGGGTCGGCAGACGAGCCGGGCATGAACGACACCACGATGTCGGCATGGTGACGCTGCGGGCGGATGTAGGCCTCGGAGTCGCGCTCGCGCCGGTCAAGCTCCCTGAGTACCTGGTCGGTCGAGTATCCCCGGCGGGAGCAGTCACGCGAGACCTTCCACCGGCGCCTGAGATCCTCCGGCGGGTTCAGGTAGACACGGATGTCGAACATTTCCCGCAGCGCGGGCGTGTGGTTGACAAGCAGTCCCTCGGCCACCACGAACCGCGCCGGGACAAGGTAGACAGGCGGCCCGAACGTGCCGTCGGCGTGCTGGTAGACAGGCTTGAGCACCGCCTCGTTCTGCCGCAGGTGCCTCAGGTCATGGGTCAGCACGTCCAGGTAGTTGCACTCGGGATCCAGCGGCGTAATCCCGCGCTCGGCTCGCTGCCGCCGGTCATAACGGTGATAGTCATCGGCGCAGAAGTGGGTGACCTTATCGTCGCCGAGTACGCGCACGACGCCGCGGGTGATGGTCGTCTTTCCCGAACCGGAATCGCCGGCGATGCTGAGCATGATGGGCCGCGGCATCACGTGCCCCGTTCTGGTTTAGCAGCGACAAACGACACGACCTGGCCCTGGCGGCCCCGGTCGTAGCCGTTGATCTTGATGTACGCCTCCGGATGCTCCCGGCGGCACGAGTCCAGCTCGGCCAGCACGGTGTCGGCGTCGACGGTGCCGAATAGCGGCAGCTTCCACATCGTCCAGTAATGGTCATAAGGATCGGGTGCGTCCGAGTACTCGATGCCGACCACCAGGCGCCGCGACAGGATCGAGCTGATCTGCCCGGCGAGCTGCCCCGGAGACATGTCCGGCAGGTAGGAGAAAGTCTCGAGCTTCATGACTGCACCACATCCAGCGTGTCGATGGTCTCGAAGTCAAACCTGATCTCGCGCCACGTATCGAGAGCGGTCGCCAGCTCGGGCGAGCGCCGGGCGGCCTCTTTGAGGATCTGCGGGCCGTCCGCGGCCAGGTTCCGGCCTTCGTTCCGCGCTTGCACGCACGCTTCGAGGGCGACCCGGTTGGCGGTAGCGCCGGCCCGGCTGCCCTGCGGGTGACCGGCCGAGCCGCCACCGAACTGGAAGACGGCATCATCACCGAAGATGTCGACGAGCGCCGGCATATGCCAGACGTGGATGCCCCCCGAGGCCGCGGGCAGCACGGCCGGCAGCGCCGCCCAGTCCTGGTCGAAGTAGATGCCGCGGCTGCGGTCGGCGGCGACGGAGTCTTCGCGCAGGAGGTCGACGACGCCCAGCGTGGTCGCGCGGTCTCCTTCCAGCTTGCCGACTACCGTGCCGGTATGCAGGTGATCACCGCCGGCCAGGCGCAGCCATTTGGCGAGCACGCGGAAGTGGATGCCGTGGTCCTTCTGCCGGTCCACGACGGCGTGCAAAGCTCGGTGCACGTGCAAGAGCATGCCGTTGCGGCGGCACCAGCGCGCCAGCGTGGTGTGGGCGGAGAAGCCGCCGACGAGGAAGTCGTGCATGATGATCGGCGATCCGAGCTGACGCGCGAACTCCGCCCGCTCGAGCATCTGCTCGCAGTCCGGTGCGGTCACGTTGAGATAGTGCCCCTTACGCTCGCCGGTCTGCTCCTCGGCCTTGTGCACCGCCTCCATGACGAACTCATAGCGGTCGCCCCAGCGCATGAACGGCTGTGACGTGATGTTCTCGTCGTCCTTGGTGAAGTCGAGACCGCCGGCCAGCAGTTCGAAGCAGGCGCGGCCGTAGTTCCGCGGGGACAGGCCGAGCTTGGGCTTCAGGGTCGCGCCGAGCAGCGGGCGGCCGTACTTGTTGAGCCTGTCCCGCTCCACCTGGATGCCAGTCGGCGGCCCCTGAAACGTCTTGACCAGCGCCACCGGGATACGGAGGTCTTCCAGGCGAAGCGCGCGGATGGCCTTGAAGCCGAACACGTTGCCGGTGATCGAGGCCATCATGCTCGTCACCGAGCCCTCCTCGAACAACTCGAGGGGATAGGCGACGTAAGCCAGGTACTGATCTGGCCGACCCGGCACCGGCTCCAGGCTGTAGGCGCGCGCCTGGTAGCGCTCAAGCGTCGTGAGCCAATCCGTCCAGACCGATGTCCACGTCGCGGTGGATGACTCGGCTGCTACCGCGGCGGCGGCCTCCTCCGGGCTGACTTCCGGCTGCGGGATGATCCGAAAGGCGGCGAGGACGTCGGTTTCGCGTGGCTGATAGTCGGGAGTCCAGTAAATCTCGCGGTACTCGCGCACTCCTGCTTGGAACATGCCTTTGAGCGTAGGCGGCAAATGTCATCAGGATAAGGACGAGACGTTCGATGAATCATAGAAGTTTTTCTATGATTTTCCGGCACCGCGCCGACCGCAGGAACTCGGCGAATGCTCGCACCGCAGGCCGGTGCAAGCTGGCCTGCGGGAACAGCACATGCCAGGGGCGGTTGAGCGGCGTACCGAGAACACTGACCTCAGTGAGCGTTCCCTCGCGCAACTCGCGTGCCACCGCGAACCGCGATATGAGCGTTACACCGAGCCCGACTGCCAGGCCCTGCTTGATCGCACCGTTCGAGCCAAGGGTGAGCAGTTCTGGCGTGCCGTTCCCGGCCGCGCCGAGGCCGAGGTCGGCGAGCAGTCGCTCGGTCGCCAGCCGGGTGCCCGATCCCTCCTCTCGCAAGAGCCAGGGCACAGTGGCGAGGTCGGCTGGCGGCTCTTTGGCCACGACCAGCAGGTCGTTCCCTACGAGCGGGTAACCGGCCAGCCTGCTGCCCGGCGGGCTGCCGCCGATGCCGACATCGGCTTGCCGCGACTCCAGCCGCTCGAACACCGTGGCCCTGTTGCCCACTTCGAGCAGAATGCTGACCTCCGGATGTTGCTGCCGGTAGGCCTGGATCAGCGTCGGCGCGAGGTACTCTCCGGCCGTATTCACCGCCACCAGCCGGATTTTCGACCGCTCCGGGTGGGCCGCCTCCCGGGCGGCGTTCTTGCCCTGTTCGAGCAGACCGACAAGCTCGGCTGCATACGGGGCGAACGCCTCGCCCGCTGGGGTCAGCCGAACGCCACGGCCGTGGCGCTCGAAGAGCGCAGTATCCAGTTCCTTGGCCAGCGATGCGACCGCGGCCGACACCGAAGGCTGGCTGACGAGCAACTGGCCTGCTGCGGCGCGGACACTGCCAGTGTGGCTCACGGCCAGGAAGGCCCGGATCTGGATGAGCGTGATCGACATTGCATACCGCCTCGTGCTTCGCCGGTTCGAGGCCGACCCTAGCTGGCGTATCTGCAGCACCTCGACTTCTCGCCCGGCTGGCCTCCCCCCGATGCGCTAATGCCCGGCTGGCACCAAGGACTGATCTCCCTCCGTGACGGGACCATCGGCCCTGGAGCGCGGCCTGCGATGCGGCCCAGCCTGAGCTTTTTAAAGGAGGTGCCCAATGCGAGTCTTGGTGGTCTTCGGCTCGACGCGCGGAGGCACGATGGGCCTGGCCCAGATGGTGGCCAACGGCCTTCGCGACGAAGGCCTTACCGCAGAAGTGCTGCCGGCCGGACGGGCGAGAGGGCTGGGAGGCTGCGACGCCGTCGTGGTAGGCGGGGCCATCTACGCCATGCGGTGGCACCGGGCGGCACGCCGGTTCGTCCGGAAGCACGCGGCGGCGCTGCGTCAGCGGCCGACATACTTCTTCTCCAGCGGCCCGCTAGACGACTCGGCAGCACGCAAGGAAGTACCCCCGCTGCCGAGCGTCAAAGCCCTGATGGACCACGTCGGTGCTCGCGGTCATGTGACGTTCGGCGGCCGTCTCGAACCCCATACCAGGGGCCTGCTGGCCGGCGTCATCGCCACGGAGCAGGCGGGCGACTGGCGTGACCCGGTGCAGGTGCGGGATTGGGCGCGCACGCTGGCGGCTCAGCTTCGTGCCGAGGCCCGAAGCGCCGCCTGACCGGTGATCGAGATCAAGACATCCACAGGTCCTTGCGATGTTGCTGCCTGAAGCGAGATAAGCCTCGACCGCGCGGACCAGTTCGGTGCCCTTCCGTGCATACAGTCGATGAGAGCCCCCATCGCGGCCCGGCGGTCTGGCAATCATCCGGATGGGCAGTGATTCCCGCCCGGTCAATGCCTGGTCTTCACCGGATGGATGACCTCGTGTGTGTCACGGCCTCCGCCAGGCACGGCGGGCCGGATCAGCGCGTGCCGAACCGTTGCCGCTAGCCACAACGCGAGCGTGGCCGCGACACCAGCTGGACGTCGGTCTCGTTCATGCTGCCCGCACGCACGGGGCGGAAGGCCGATCCGAGACCAGTGCTGCTCGTCAACCCTGGGCTCGAGATGGTGTTCCTGCGACCCGCCGACGGCAGCTGGCGGCCTGCATACTCGCAGCAGTTCCTCAACCTCGGCATGGTGCCTCCCGGTCCCGACCTGAAGCTCGACAGGCCGCTGCCCGGCCTCTCGGCATGGGCCGCGAATGACCTGATCTGCGTGACAGTCAAGACGCCCCCGGAGGCGATCTACGAAGCAAGCGCCCAGAAGGAGATCGCCGATCGCGCGAAGAAGCTACGAGGCATCATGTTCATGGTGACGCACGCACTCGACCCGGCCGAGTTGTACGCGGCACCCGAGCTTGCCACGCGCCGCCTCATGGAGCTGCTCCAGTCCGGGCGGGTCATCTGCGGCTGGGCCGCGATCTCCGGAATGTGACACGTGAGATAGGCGGCCCCGCCGCGATTGTGCGCCCGTACGGGCCATGCAGACACGCGAGGCCGGCCAGGACCGCGGGCATCACGGCTCTCACGCAGTCACGGCCGCTCCGGAGGTAAACCACAAACACTTCCGAAACGTCATCAATGACGTAGCGGCCCGGCAGCTTGGGCGATGCTTGCCGGGCCGCAGCCATTCTCCGGTCGGAGCGGGAGAGGTCATGGATCACGCTGATGATGCGGCAGGCGAGCAGGCCGCTGGCGGCCTAGCCTTAGCGAGTGAGACTGCGCAGTGCGCCAGTTCGCCGTCGACGGGCGACGGCGACCCCAGTGAGCTTCCGCCCGTCGACATTGATGCCGCCTTAATTGCGGCCTTCGCGCAGCACTGGCACATTGCTGGCGGCAAGGTGACCGGCGCGGACCTGGTCTTGGTTAGCATCGCCGACATCAGGGTGCTCGCAGTCGACATGTTCTACGCCGGCTATGCGGCGGCGCTCAGCGATCTCGGCTATTAGGTCTTCAGCGTCCAGCCAGATCGTCGCCATGCCAGGCACGGTATGCCCGGCCCGGCTAGCTCACAGTTACCCAGGTGTAGCCGGCCGGCGGGTTGCCGCGCTCCTGCGGTCCCAGTGCCATACCCGCACACCCGGGATCCTGCACCACAGGCAGCGCCCCCGCAGGCCGCCGCGGAACTCGTGCAGCCTAAGATCGGTCAGGCCCCGCTTATGAGCCTCCCGGTAAGCGTCGATCATCGGCACGTCGCCGTCGATTCCCGTCCGCCCGGCGGACAGGATGTCAAACCGGTGGAGCAGCTGCCGGTCAGACAGCGCGGCGAGGTCCTTCCCCATGACCAGCACGATACAGCCGACTTATGGGTCAGCCTGCGGCCTGCCGGACCAGCGCCAGATCCGCGCCCAGCCGGACCAGGACCTGGGCGGCAACGCCCTCGCCTTCCGCGATCAGCCCCAGGAGGATGTGATGCGGGCCGACACGCCCGTCACCAAGCCGCGCCGCTTCTCGGTGCGCCAAGTCCAGAGCCCGCATGGCCCGTGGCGTGAACGGGATGTCAGCGGGCGGGTCGCGATAACCCATGCCGATGATTTCCTCGACCTGCTGCCACACCGCCTCGACGCTGATTCCGAGTGACTCCAGCCCCCTGGTCGCTGCGCTGTCGCCGCCCAGCAGGACGCCCAGCAGGACGTGCTCAGTGCCGACGTAGTGGTGGCTGAACCTCCTGGCCTCCTCCTCCGCCTGGGCTAAGACACGCCGTCCGGAGTCCGAGTAACGCAGTAGGTGCCGTCACGAACACTTCGGGGAGCCACCGCCACTTCTGGCGCGAGATGACGACCCGGTAGTAGCGCCGCTCAGTCCCGCGTGCGGCGTCGTTGCTGCCCATAGCGCCCAAGTTACGCCGCAGGCGGTTCAGCCGCCGGGCCTGCTGCCGATCTCGGCGCCCTCACAGTGCCGGGGCCGGTACCAGGCCGGGGACGTGCAACTGTTCGCCCGGCAGGACACCCGGAGATGGCCGGTGCTCCCTTTTCCCGCGCACAGGCACGGCAGCCAGCTGACGGTGACGGTGCCCGGTCGCCAGTCGTGGCCTCTTTGCACTGAAGCGGGTAGTACCACTAGTCAGGACGCTGCACTTTCACCAGATAACTAGAACACGTGAGCGGGCGGCTCGGAAGGTCGGCCAACCCTGCGGCTTTGGCATCCCTACTACCGTGTCGATGAGCGCGGCGATTCTGCCGGATAGTGGCGCCCCATGTTGGCTGCCCACGCTACGGCCAGCGCCTGAACGTCTTCGTGGATGTGTTCATTCCTCCGATTGCGGGCCCTATGCTTCTGCCATGACCTACGGCTGACTGACGTTGCCCATGACATCGTCGTCCGCTGACGGCTTCTGCCTAACTGCAGCCGCCCCTTCGATGGTGAGGCGTGAAGCTCTCGCCGGGCGGCACCGCTGCCTGCTGAATTTCGTGAGAGGTGAGCGCGGATGGACGGACAGCTGCTGAACGCGACGTTCGTTGAGTTGACCGACACCATGGTCGCCGGGTTCGACATGATCGACTTCCTACACGTGCTAACTAATCGGAGCGTGCAGCTTCTGGACGCTTCGGCCGCCGGGCTGCTGCTGGCCGACCCCCGCGGTGAGCTGCAGGTGGTGGCCGCCTCAAGCGAGGCAGCACGGCTGCTGGAGCTGTTCCAGCTGCAGAACGACCAGGGCCCGTGCCTGGACTGCTTCCGGTCTGGCCAGCCCGTCTCTGCAGCCGACCTGACCGCCGAGGCGGACCGCTGGCCCCGGTTCGCCGCCTCCGCGCGGCAAGCAGGCTTCGCCGCCGTGCAGGCCCTGCCGATGCGGCTGCGCGATCAGGTCATCGGCGCGCTCAACCTGTTCCGCGCCGAACCGGGAGCGTTCGGCCCCGAGGCGGTCGACGTCGGCCAGGCGCTCGCGGACGTGGCCACCATCAGCCTTCTGCACGAGCGCAACCTGCGCCACAGCGACATGCTCGCCGAGCAGCTGCAGGCCGCGCTGAATAGCCGGGTCATCATCGAGCAGGCCAAGGGCATTCTGGCCGAGCGCCTCGGCCTGAACATGGAGCAGGCGTTCAGCCTGCTGCGCGACTTTTCCAGGAACCGCAACCTGCGCCTGTCCGATGTGGCCGAGGCTTTCGTGAACGGTTCAGTGCCCATCCCGGCCCTGACCCCAGCCACACCCCGGCGCGGGCAGGCGGGCACCGGGCACAGGCAGCCCCGCCCTGGCTCATGGCTGGGGCCGTAGATCGGCACAAGCCAGCTTCGGCTAGGACCAATTGATCATGGGGCGCAGTAATGCCCGGCACCGACGGGTAACCATGGCCGCACTCAAGCGGCTAACGAGCGCTCCGCCAGTCAGGCCGCGGCACGGCACTGGCAGGCTCGCTGCCGCAGCCAGACACCCCGCCTGCATGCCCGCTACACCCCGCCAAGGTTTACATCGGAATTGCCGCGGCAGCGCACCTATTAAGTGACGCAGTGCCACGACAGCGCCGACTGCGAGGAAACCGAGTGCGATCAGGCCCGACTCGATGACGATCGTCTTGACGAACGGATCCATCCCTGGTCTCACCTCCTCCCGGCATGACCCGCGCGGCTTCCACGCGGCAGCGCATGGCCGAGTCCCGCGAGCAGCTGCTGAACACGCTGGTGGGAGATGCCCATAAGCGCGGCGACGTCCCGTACCGACGCTCTGGTCTCCGCCCTGAGCACCGACGCAGCCTGCCGCTCGTTCTCCGCGTAGCGGGCCTGCGCAGCGACCAGCTCGCGCTTGGACTCCTGGTAGTCGCGGAGCGCGGCCTCGGCCTCGGGCGGCAGATCGTAGGACCATTCCAGGTCGACGCCCCGTGCCGCATCCTCGTAGGGCATGCGCAGGTCAGCGCCAGTCCGCAGGACGATCAGGTCCCGGACCTTGTCCTCAAGGTCACCGATGGTGCGGGTCTCGGTTGCCGCGCCGTGGGCGGGCAGGCCTTCACCGTGGGTGACAGCCACCCACCAGGGTTCCTCGCGGGAGACTACGACTCGGTAGGCGCACACGCTATCCCGTCCATCCCTTGCCGAGCAGGTCCTCGAAGTCCGCTTCAAACCCCTTAGTCACAGTCCACGACATGTCGCCCGGGTGAGTCGTCACCGACCCCTGGGCTAGCATCCTGTCCCCGTCGTACACTCCCCAGATCACGTGCGAGCCCTTGCCCCTGGCGCGGCCGCCTTGGCCCGTCACCGGCCTGACGTTCCAGGCCCGGTTAGCCTTCCTGGCGGCCTTGCGGAGCAGCCGGACGGCCTCCTCGGCGCTCCATGAGAGTAAGCCTACCGCGCTAGACAGTCAAACGTCTAACGGGGTAGACATGCCTTCCCGGATGGTCAGCTCATCAAGCAACTCGAGCGCGGCGCGCCTGACGTCCGGCCTCTCAAGCTCCTCGAGCGCCAACCTGCCAACGTCGACCGATGGCGAGTAAGCGAGCGCGACGCTGACGCAGTTCGCGGCTGTCCTCCGCAGGCCCTCGGACTTGCGGGCAATGGCCTGGGCCTGGTCGGCCAGGCCGCGGTTAGCGGTGGCGGTCAGGTTGTCAGGTCCGACGATCTTCTGGCGAGTAGTCCTGCCGTCGATTCAGAGCGGTTTGCCGAGCGGTTTGCCGAGTGACCTCGCCGTCTGTTCGGCCGTCACAAAATCGGATATTCGGACAGCACTGGCCGCTCCTCTGCCTACGCTGCGCAGTGGAGTGATTACGCATCTTTGGACAATGGTCCGCTTGCGGCTGCTGATTGAATAAATCAGGCGGATGCGGGAAGCTGCGAGCTGTGGCTAGATCCAGAACCGTAGCCCGGTGGGCAATTCCCGGCATCGTGATGTTCTGCATTTGGGTTGTGGTGGTCATCCTGGCCATCATCCTGCTCGCCTTCATCGTCCACTGGGCCGGCGGCGGCGCGCTGAATCTCAAGCTCGGTCACTTCTTCCTGAAGGTGGGGGTCACCTGATCAGCTAGCAGCTAGAGAACGCACAGCTCCGGCGGACGAAAGTCCGCCGGAGCTGTCACACCCGGCGGCTGGCGCGAGGCCGGGAGCAGCCTGGCGAGTGCCGCCGCGATTCGGCATGGGCCAAGCTCAGCCCGCGCACCATCCAGTCCGGGTCGACGTAGGGCAAGCCTGCCCCGGCGCACCAGGGCACTCCCCACGGCAGTTCGCTTCCGGACAGGATTCGCTTGCCACGCCTCTGGAGTTCTCTCAGTTCAGCGCCGAGCTTGCGAGCTTGCGTCTTGGTCATGCGCTCTCCTTCGGGTGAGTGACGTCCGCCGGACTGTCAGTGCCGACGGTTACCATGCGGCGCCGCGCCATCTGGTGCAGTGCTGGCACGGCGGCCAGCGGGCGGATGTAGGACTTGTCGCGCAGCAACCTGTCCCACTCGGCGAGCGGCAGGGTGCGCGCATCTGCCGGTGCGCGGCGCGCGGTCACCGCAGCACCCGGCCGACCTGAGCGCCGCACTGCTCGCAGTGCGACACGGCGCCCCGCTGCAGCCACCCGCACTGCTCGCACCGACGATGCGATGGCGCGTCAGCGGTTACCACATCCGGCTGTGGTACGTCCTGGACGTCGGCGGACGCAGGTACCACAACGAGTGACGCGCAGACACCTCGGCGCACCAGCTCGGCGAGCGGCAAGCCGGTCTCGCCGACCGCGGCGGCCAGGTCGTCGCTCAGGTAGACGCTGGTCCTCTTACCCACCGGTTACACTCCCGGCGGGTGCCACAACGCCGAGCCGCTCGGCCTTAGCCTCGACCGCGGCCTTCCGTTGCTCGATGCACTTGTAGTGAGCGTGCCGGCGCTTTGCTTCAGGGCGCCAGGACGACGGCATGCGGCCTATGAACTGACCCGGCGCGATCTTGCCGCTGCACAGGCAGCACCGACCGGGACCTCGTGCCGGGATGAAGCCCAGCTTCGCCAGCCGCTCAGCCTTCTGCTCCTTGGTCTCAGTGGTGGTGGTCATCGCGGCGACCTCATCCGGACCGGGAGCGCGAACTCCTCCGTCTTGGCCTTGGTGCACTCGCACTTGGTCTCGGGCATGGGCACTATCACCGCGGCGACGGTGTACTGCGGCAGGCCGTCCGGACAGCCGCACAGATCGGTGTCGCGGCGGTGCGGGACGGGGATGCCCAGGCCGTTCAGCGCGACGTCGTCGAACCACCACCTCTGGCAGACCCCGCACTTGACCGTGTGATGGTGATGCGTCAGGCCGCCGAGGGACTCGGTGACCAGGATCGCGGCCTGGACGTTCGGGTCGCTGGCGCCACCGTGCAAGCAGTTCAGGCAGGTCTCGTGCCTCATCGTGGTTGCCCCTCACCAAGGCAGGAAACGGCATGCAGGTAGCTATCTGCGGTCTCGCCGCATTGCTCGCAGCGGTGACGGCCAGGCCGGCCGGGAATGGCTGCAGGATGCCCAGGGCGCCGGCCGCAAGGGCGAGTACATCGAGCCGAGCAAGCAGACCCTCGGCCCGCTCGGCGCCGAGATCATCGACGGCATGCGGATCTCTCCGCAGACGCGCGCCTCGTACCGGAAGAACTGGCGCAATCATGTTGAGCCTTATCCGATCGCCAGGCTTCAGCTGCCGAAGATCACGGGCACCCGGCTGACCACTCACTACCGGATACTGGAGAAGTCGGGGCGGAAGGACTACCGCGAGGGCGAGGGCCTGTCGGCCCGCACGGTCAGGTACGTGCACACGATCATTCACGGCGTGCTCGCCCAGGCGGTCCGCGACGGGATCCTGCTGCGCAACCCGGCTGATGCGGCCACGCCGCCGACGGCACGTGAGGCGAAGCCACCGGAGATGAAGTGCTGGAACGCCGGGCAACTGGCCACGTTCCTGGCCTGGGCGCGCGAGAACAGCCAGCGTGACCCGCAGTGGCATGTGCTCGCTCACACCGGCGTGCGCCGCGGCGAGCTGCTCGCGCTGCGCTGGCGTGACGTCGACCTGGACGCGGCAACGCTCAGCATCCGCCGCTCGGCCGGAATGGTCCGCAACGCTGGCGAGTCCGCAGAGGTCGTGGAGGGCGACACCAAGTCAGGCAAGCCGCGGGTGATCGACCTGGACGCAGCGACTGTCGCCATCCTGCGCGCGCACCGGAAGGACCGCGGCGGGGTGGCACTGCAGCTGGCCCGCGACGATGCGCTCGTATTCGGCGACATCGAGGGGCAGCACCCCAACCCTGAGCACACCAGCCGGCAATTCACGCGCGACCTGGCTCGCTGCCAGACAGTGCCAGTGATCCGGCTGCATGATCTGAGGCACACGCACGCCACGCTGCTGCTCACCGCACGCGAGCCGGTGCACGTTGTCAGCCAGCGGCTCGGCCACGCCAGCGCGGTAGTGACGATGATGGTTTACGCGCATGTGCTGCCCGGCAGCCAGCGTGAGGCCGCCGACCTGTTCGCCAGGCTGATAAGGGAGGCGTCGGCGTGAGATGGTCCTTCGGCTTCGGGCCGTTCAGGGTCTATGCGGGCGGCCGCAGGCGCAGGCGCCGGCCGTCCCACGCGCCGGCGCGCATGACCGCCGCGGAACGGGAGCGCCAGGCCACTGCTCAGCGGCAGCGGGCGGCGGAACTGGATTTCAAGCGCACCCGCCAGTTCAGTGGCCGGGTGACAGCCCACACGGTCTACGAGCGCGGCGCCGTGTCGTTCACCGTCTACCGCGATGGCCGCTCGATGAACATCACCACGCCGGACGGCGCGCCTCAGAAAATCCTGGATCTCCGCAAGGGCGACATGGTGCGGATGCGGTTCGGCCGTAACGGCAAGGACATCGAGGACCTCGAAGTGGGGCACTCGTCATGACGTCAAGTGCCCGGAGAGTGCCACAGCGGCCCGTGGGGCTGAATTACAAGGGGCTGACCTGCGTATATGTCGTGTCCGAGGGGGGACTTGAACCCCCATGCCCTTTTGGGGCACTAGCACCTCAAGCTAGCGCGTCTGCCTATTCCGCCACCCGGACGTGACTCTGCCCAGAAGCTAGCCGGCCTCACGATAGCAAATTGCGGGGGCTTCCGGCGACGTCGCTGTCGCAGCCGGGCTGCTGGGAGGCCGGGCCAGCGGCTCAGGCGGCCCCCGCCTGCGGCCACGGTCAGAAGGTGCGACTATGGCGAGATGACCGATAATGTCTCCGCCGCAGGCGCCCCCGGAACGGCCGCCCAGGACGAAGTCGCCACCCTGGCCAGCAACTTGATCAGGATCGACACGAGCAATCCGGGAGACCACTCCGGACCCGGCGAACGGGCTGCCGCCGAGTACGCGGCCGAGCTCCTCGCGGAAGCCGGGCTCGAGCCCAAGATCTTCGAATCGCATGAGAAGCGGGCCAGCCTGGTGGTCAGGATCGAGGGTGCCGACTCGTCCCGGCCTGCCCTGCTGATTCACGGTCACCTGGACGTCGTCCCGGCTGACGCGGCCGACTGGCGGGTTCACCCGTTCTCGGGCGAGATCACTGCAGATTGCGTCTGGGGCCGCGGCGCGGTCGACATGAAGGACATGAACGCCATGATCCTGGCCGTGCTGCGCCAGCGCCTGGCCGAGGGCAGGCGCCCCGCCAGGGATGTCGTCCTCACCTTCCTGGCCGATGAGGAAGCCGGCGGCAAGTGGGGCGCCCGCTGGCTCGTCGACAATCACCCGGGCGAGTTCGAGGGCGTAAGCGAAGCGATCGGCGAGGTCGGCGGATTCAGCGTCACGATCGGTGGTAAGCGCCTTTACCTGCTCCAGACCGCGGAGAAGGGCATGGCCTGGATGCGCATGACCGCTCAGGGGACCGCTGGCCATGGCTCGATGATTAATACCGATAACGCGGTCACCGAATTGGCTGACGCCATTGCGCGAGTGGGCCGGTACGAATGGCCGGTGCGGGAAACTGAGGCTGCGTTTGCCTTCGCGGAGCAGGCCTGCGCGGCGCTTGGCGTCGACTTCGACCGGCGCGACCCAGCAGCAGTAATGGGCAAGCTCGGCCCGATCGCCAAGATGGTCGGCGCGACCATGAGCAACACCGCTAATCCGACAATGCTCGCGGCCGGCTACAAGGTGAACGTGGTACCACAGGTCGCATCGGCCCAGGTGGACGGGCGGTTCCTGCCCGGCTACGAAGACGAGTTCTTCCGAGAGATCGACGCGCTGATCGGCCCCGGCGTCAAGCGCGAGCACGTGCATCACGACATCGCAGTGGAGACCAGCTTCGATGGAGACCTGGTGGCGGCGATGGGCGGAGCGCTGGCAGCCGAGGATCCCGACGGAAAGATGGTGCCATATTGTCTGTCCGGCGGCACGGACGCGAAGTCGTTCTCACGGCTGGGCATCCGCTGCTTCGGATTCACGCCGCTGCGGCTGCCGCCAGAACTCGACTTCGCCGGAATGTTCCATGGCGTGGACGAGCGTGTGCCGGTCAGCGCGCTTCAATTCGGAGTCCGCGTCCTCGATCGCTTCCTTGATCTTTGCTGACCGCCGGCCGAGCTCGGTTAGCTGTCGGGCCCTGGTCCTGGGCCGCGCCGGCCCATCCCCAGGCCGCGCTGCGCCGTTCCCATGCCAGGCTCGCCCATAGCGGGGCGTATCCCAAACTGCGCTCTCGCTTGGCGGATGATCATCCGCCGCAGTGTTGCCTTGCGGCTTCCGTCCGGATACATGCGCAACCGGGATAGCTCCCAGCTGCCATACTCGGCGTGATCGGTCAGTATCCGACGTGCCGCGTCCCGCGACGTGCCGCGCGGCAGATAGAGGACCAGGTACGAGTACTCCGCCATCAACACATTGTGCGCGCTCGGCGGGATGGTTCAATCACCTTGCGGGAATCTGCACCGGTAGCGCAGGGAACACGCTGACGCCAGCCGCAGGTTAACGTCGTTGAGAGGGGAACGGGGTTGTACTAGGTCAGGCAGCTCGCCTGGCGGATGTCGTAATCCGTTTAATGAGAAAGGCCAGAGCGCCGGATGGCTGCAGGCTTACCTGCGGTAGCCTCCTGGGCGTTTGCTGGATATAGAGGTGGGACAAGTGGCAGCAGGGACCGAGGAAACCACCGGGGGCCCGAAGGCTGGGGCCAACGGTGGCAACAAGCTGGTTATCGTCGAGTCGCCAAGGAAGGCGCGGACGATTGCCGGCTTTCTCGGCAAGGGTTACACCGTCGAGTCCAGTATCGGTCACATACGCGATATGCCGGATAAAGCTGCCGAGATCCCGACCAAGTACCGAGGCGAGGCATGGGCCCGGCTCGGCGTCGATGTGGATCACGACTTCGAGCCCCTCTACGTCGTCAACTCAGACAAGAAGCAGCAGGTCACCAAGCTCAAGCAGCTGCTGAAGAACGCCGACGAACTCCTGCTCGCCACTGACGAGGACCGCGAAGGCGAGGCAATCGCCTGGCACCTGATGGAGGAGCTCAAGCCACGGGTGCCGGCGAAGCGGATGGTGTTTCACGAGATCACGCCTGAGGCCATCGCGCAGGCCGTCGCCTCGCCGCGAGACGTTGACCAGGGCCTGGTCGAGGCTTACCAGACCCGCCGGGTGCTGGACCGGCTGTACGGCTACGAGCTGTCGCCGGTGCTCTGGAAGAAAGTCATGCCGCAGTTGTCGGCTGGCCGAGTCCAGTCGGTGGCGGTCCGGCTTGTGGTGGACCGGGAACGAGAGCGGATAGCGTTCCGGCCCGCTCAGTACTGGGACCTTGAGGCCGAGTTCGCCAAGATCGCGGCGGCCGGGCAGGATGCCACCGATATCAGCTCGTTCACAGCTGCCCTCCTCTCGGTCGACGGCCGGCGGGTGGCGCAGGGCCGCGACTTCACCTCGGTCGGAGACCTGCGCAGCGACGCCTCGGCTGACGGGGACCGCGGCCGGATCCTGCACCTGGACGGCGGCGCGGCCGCCGCACTCGCCGAGCGCCTCCAGACGGCGTCGTTCAGCGTGAAGTCGGTCGAGCGCAAGCCCTACCGGCGGTCACCATACGCGCCGTTCCGCACGACGACGCTGCAGCAGGAGGCGTCACGCAAGCTTGGCTTCTCGGCCAAGTACACGATGCAGATGGCGCAGCGGCTGTACGAGAACGGCCACATTACTTATATGCGGACTGACTCGGTCACGCTGTCCCAGACTGCGCTCAACGCGGCGCGGGCCCAGGCCCGGCAGCTGTACGGCGACGAGTACGTGCCGGACGCGCCGCGGCTGTATGACAGCAAGGTCAAGAGCGCCCAGGAGGCGCATGAGGCGATCCGGCCCGCCGGAGACTCGTTCAAGACCCCGGCGCAGTCTGGCCTGTCCGGCGATGAGTTCCGCCTCTATGAGCTGGTCTGGAAGCGCACCGTCGCTTCGCAGATGAAGGACGCGACCGGCGAGTCGATCTCCGTGCGGGTGCTCGGCCAGGCCGACGCACTCGAGCCGATCCTGGTGGGCGCGTCGGCTCAGCCAGGTCTGGCCGCCGCTGACAGTGTTCCTGGCCGGGAGGCCGAGTTCAGTGCCTCCGGCAAGGTGATCAGCTTCCACGGCTTCCTCAAGGCCTATGTCGAGGGTTCCGACGATCCGGAAGCCGACCTCGACGATAACCAGCGGCGGCTACCGCAGCTGGCAGAGCACGAGCCGCTGCGCGTGGTCGACGAGAGCCTTCGGCCCGCCGAGCACGCGACCCGGCCGCCGGCCAGGTTTACCGAGGCGACGCTCATCAAGGATCTTGAGGACCGGGCTATCGGCAGGCCGTCGACGTATGCGTCGATCATCGGGACGATCCTCGACCGCGGCTACGTGTTCAAGAAGGGCACGGCGCTGGTGCCGTCGTTCGTCGCGTTCGCGGTGGTCACGTTGCTTGAGCGGCATTTCGCCCATCTGGTCGACTACGAGTTCACGGCCAAGATGGAGGACGCGCTCGACGACATCGCCAACGGCGAGGCCGAGCGGGTGCCGTGGCTGCGGCGGTTCTACTTCGGCGCTGACGGCGAAGAGGGCCTCAAGGAGATGGTCAGCGACCTCAGCGAGATCGATGCGCGCGACGTCAGCTCGTTCCCGCTGCCTGGCACCGACATCGTGGTCCGGGTTGGCCGGTACGGCCCGTACCTGGAGCGTGACGGCCAGCGGGTGAACGTGCCCGAGGACACCGCGCCGGACGAGCTGACGCCGGAGTTTGCCGCTGAGCTACTGAACCGCCCGAGCGGGGACAAAATACTCGGCTCGGACCCGGAGACGGGCCTGACCATCGTCGCGAAGGCCGGGCGGTTCGGCCCGTATGTTACCGAGGTGCTGGACGAGGAGGAGGATGGCTCGGCGCGGGCCCGGTCAGCTAAGCCCCGCACGGCCTCGCTCCTGAAGTCCATGGACCTGGACAGCGTCACCCTGGACGACGCGCTCCGCCTGCTGACACTGCCGCGAACCCTGGGTGAGCTGGACGGCGAGCAAGTCACGGTGCAGAACGGCCGGTATGGCCCGTATGTGAAGCGCGGCGGCGAGAGCCGGTCACTGGAGTCCGAAGAGCAGATGTTCACCGTCACCCTTGAGGAGGCTCAGGCACTGCTGGCTCAGCCCAAGCCGCGCGGCCGGGCCGCGCGGGCGGCGGCCGCTCCGCCACTGAAGGAGCTGGGCGCGGACTCCGCGAGCGGGAAGCAGATCGTGCTGCGGGAGGGCCGGTTCGGGCCGTACGTCACCGACGGCGAGACCAACGCCTCCCTGCGCAAGGGCGACACAATCGAGTCGATCACCCCGCAGCGCGCGGTCGAGCTGCTGGCCGAGCGGAGGGCTGCCGCTCCGGCGGCCAAGCGGAAGCCGGCCAGGCGCTCAGCAGGAACTGCCGCGAAGGCGGGCACAGTCAAGGCCACGACGGCGAAGAGCACGGCCAGAAAGGCCGCCGCCAAGCCGCGGGCTACCCGGTCAGCGAAGAAAACTCCGGCTGAGAATGGCCAGGACGGCTGACAGCACAGTCAGGCCCGGCTTGCTTAGCCGGGCGGATGGCTGTGAACTGGACCTGCCTCGTTCCCGTCCGAATTATGATCCTCAGACCGCAGCAGCTTCACGCTGTCGGCAACCGTCTCCCGGCCCGACCTATACCCTGGCGCAGTGAACTTTAGATCCCCTTTGGCTGACCATGGCACCGGCGTGATGTCGATCACGCCCTTCCGGCGCCTCTGGATCGCGCTGTCGCTGTCCAGCCTCGGGGATTGGCTCAGCCTTGTCGCGCTGTCGACGCTAGCGGTCAAGCACGGCGCCTTCGCGGTCAGCGGTGTCTGGCTGACGTCGCTTCTGCCTGCGCTACTATTCGGACCGCTCGCGGGCGCCGTGGCGGACAGGTTCGACCGGCGCCTCAACTTGATCATCGGTGATGTCGTCCGGGCGGTGCTCTACATCACCATCCCGCTCGACCTGACGTTCCACTTCTCCAACCAGCTGACCTGGGTCTACATCGTCCAGTTCCTGGCCTCGTGTGCGTCGCTGTTCTGGACGCCCGCGAAAGACGCATCGGTACCGAACCTGGTGCCGCCGAACAAGCTCGAGCAGGCCAATCAGCTCAGCCTGTTCACCACCTACGGAACCGCGCCCGTCGCTGGCCTGCTGTTCGCACTCCTCGCAGTGATCAGCACCTCGCTGTCGACGAGCCCATTTGATCTTGCCCTGTACTTCAACGCGGCGACGTTCCTCGTGTCAGCGGTCACCGTCTCGATGCTGACTGAGCTGCGTAGCCGCCCTCGCGAGGCCATCTCGTCGCCGTCGGTGCTCAAGTCGATCTGGGAGGGCTGGCGGTTCCTCGGCCAGACGCCGGTGGTGCGCGGCATCATGCTCGGCCTGATCGGCGCCTTCGCGGCAGGCGGGGTGGTCGTCGGCCTTGGGCCGTCCTACGTCAAATCGATGGCCGGGGGCAACGCCGACTTTGGCGCCGTCTTCGCGGCCATCTTCATCGGCCTGGCGCTCGGCATGTTCGTCGGGCTGCGGGTTCTGCGCGGTCTCTCCCGGCGGCGGTTGTTCGGCCTGTCCATCATCATGGCGGCGCTCCCGCTGGCGGCCATCGCCCTGATCCCCAATCTCATCCTGACGGTGGTGCTGACTGTGGTGCTCGGCGCCTGCGCGGGGGTCGCGTACGTGACCGGATACACGGTCATCGGCCTGGAGGTAGACGACTACACCCGCGGGCGCACCTTCGCCTTCCTGCAGTCCGCGATCCGAGTCATCTTGTTCGCGGTCATCGCGATCGCCCCCACGCTGGCTGGCGGCTTCAACTCGCTCGTCGGCTCGGTGGACGGGACCAGCCTGCATGTGGGTGATCTCGTCTATCACAGCGTCGGCAATAACCTGGTATTGCTGCTAGCTGCGGTCACCGCGGTCGTGCTCGGCCGGATGGCCTACCGGCAGATGGACGACCGCAAGGGTGTGCCGCTGCTGGCCGACCTCGGCTCGATACTGCGGCACGACAGCGTCCGGCACAACGGTGACGGGGGGCAGCGCGTGAATGGTCAGGGCAGCAACAGCCTGCGTGAGCCGGCCCCGGAGCGACAGCGCCATTCCGGTGTCCTCCTGGCGCTGGAGGGCGGCGAGGGCGCCGGCAAGTCGACCCAGGCGCGGCTGCTCGCGATCTGGCTGCGTGAGCAGGGCTTTGACGTGGTGACGACGCATGAGCCGGGCGCGACCAAGATCGGGCTGCGGCTGCGGGCGCTGCTGCTGGACACCGCACACGCTGGCCTCTCGCCGCGAGCGGAGGCGCTGATGTATGCCGCGGACCGGGCTGAGCATGTCGAGTCCGTGATCATCCCGGCGCTCGAGCGCGGCGCAATCGTGGTGACGGACAGGTACGTCGACTCGTCGCTGGCCTACCAGGGCGCCGGCAGGCAGCTGCCAGTCAGCGAGATCGCGGAGCTGAACGAGTGGGCCACCGGCGGCCTGGTGCCAGATCTGACGGTCCTGCTGGACCTGCCTCCGGCGACTGGCCTGAGTCGCCGGCTGAGCTCGGCTGACCGGCTCGAGTCGGAGCCGGTCGAGTTCCACCAGCGGGTTCGCTCAGGGTTCCTCGCTCGGGCGTCGGCTGATCCGGGCCGGTACCTCGTGCTGGATGCGGCCAGGCCCGAGGCCGAGATCAGCCGGGACATCCAGCGGCGCGTGCGTGAGCTGCTGCCCGACCCGATCCCGTTCGCGGCGGAGGAGAACACCGGGTCATTCCCGGCGGTACGAGATTGATACTTACGGCGGCACTATGAGCCCGGCTGACCCGGCTGGCCCTTCGAACCCGGCTGGTCTTTCGAACCCGGCTGGCGCGGCACCAGTCTTCAGCCAGCTGACCGGCCAGGAGATCGTGGTCGAGCAGCTGCAGCGGGCGGTGAACGCGAGCGCCGGCGGCCCTCGTGCTGCGGCGGGTCGCGGCGGCGCCGGAATGACGCACGCGTGGCTGTTCACCGGACCGCCGGGATCGGGCCGGTCACTGGCCGCGCGAGCGTTCGCGGCCGCGCTGCTGTGCGAGCGGGGAGGCTGCGGTGAATGCCCGTCATGCCATCAGATCACTGCGGGCACGCACGCCGACCTGCTGCTAGTCCGGCCTGACGGGCTGTCTTACGGAGTTCGGCAGACCAGGGACCTCGTGCTGAAGGCGGCCGCGGCGCCGGTTAACGGGCACTGGCGCATCGTTCTGTTCGAGGACGCCGACCGGTGTACTGAGCAGGCCGCGAACGCGCTGCTGAAGGCTATCGAGGAACCGTCGCCACGCACCGTCTGGCTACTGTGCGCCCCGTACGCCGATGACCTCCCGACGACCATCAGGTCGAGATGCCGGCTCGTGACCCTGGTGACGCCGCGCACTGCTGCGGTTACTGAAGTGCTCGAGCGCGAGGGCGTGCCGGCCGGACGCGCCAGGGCCGCGGCACTGGCCGCCCAGGGGCACATCGGGCGCGCCCGGCGCCTCGCCACCGACGAGGAGGCTGCACGTCGGCGCGCTGAGGTGCTGAGGGTGCCAGAACGGGTCGGCGGCCTTGGCGAAGCGCTGAAGGCGGCGGCCGCTCTGGTCAAGGCGGCGAAGGCGGAATCGGACGCGACGACCGATGAACTGGACGGACCAGAGCGGGAAGCACTCCGGCGCGCGTTCGGCGAGGGCTCAACCGGCAAAGGCGTGGCAACTGCGCTGCGGAGCGGCGCCGGGGCGCTGCGGGACTTGGAGGAGCGGCAGAAGTCCAGGGCGACCAGGCTGACGCGTGATTCGCTCGACCGGGCGCTGCTGGACCTGGCCGGCTATTACCGCGATGTGCTCGCGATTCAGCTCGGCGCATCAGTCGAGTTGTCCAACGAGACTCGCGACGCCGAGCTGCGGCAGCTGGCCGCTGCCTCGGCTCCAGCCGACACGGTGCGCCGGATCGAGGCGATCATGCGCTGCCGGCAGCGCCTCGAAGTGAACGCCGCACCGCTGCTCGCGGTTGAGGAGCTGACGCTCGCGCTCGCAGGCCGGTAGCGGACTCTCGCCGCTAGCGGAACTGCAGCCGACGTACATCCCTGCGATTTCCTGCATTGTGGCGACCGATTTGCCCGCTCTGCGCGCAGGAAACAGCATGGATGTAAAACTGGTCGCCGCGTGAGGCCGTCGAGGGGCCTTGATTTCCGGCCGTCGGACCCTGTCAACGCCAGGAAATGGTCACTAGGGTCCGAGCAACCCGCAGGGCACCGTGCGCGTGCAAGAGGCGTGATGAACCAAGTGCCAGCAGCCGAGAGTGTGGGCTGGGCTGGGGCGTCTGCAGCGTCCGTCGAGCCTGCTGCCGACGGGGTCGACGGCATCGAGAATGGCGGCCTGGTATTCGACGGCCGCTGGTATGGCATGTGTCCCGGCCCGCCAAACCCGGCCGAGGTCGAGCTGCTCAGTACTGGTCAGGACGGCATCGTTTTCGGCTACGTCGCCAACCTGGGCGACTACAAGGTGACGCTCTCCGGTCCACCTGGCCTGCCGTCGCCTGCGACCTACCGGATCGACGGCGGCACGTTCTTTATCGGCACGCGGCCAAGATCCGCCTGCGACTACCCGGCGCTGTTGCTCACCGCTTCGACCAAGCCGGTAACCGACCTGCATCACCTGGAATTCGGGAGTTGCCAGGCCTGATCAGCTGGTGCGTTGGACCGAGAGCGACGGGACCTGGTAAGCGCACGGATCTTCGGCGGGTGACGGGCGGTGTTACCAGGCCGTAATGTTGGCCCGTGGGCATGATGATGGCGGTGAGCTTTCAGCGGAGCGGACGGCTGTATTACCTGGACCCTGGTCCGTATCAGCCCACTGTCGGGACGAAGGTTCTCGTCCCGACCGACTCCGGGCCCGAGGTGGCAGAGTGCATCTGGGGCCCGCAGTGGGTCGACGACGAGATCACCGGCCTGCCGGTCTGTGCGGGGCTAGCCGACGATGCGGACCTGAGCCGGGACGAGGCCAACCGGGCGCGCCGCGCGGAGGCCCGGCTCGCAACCCGGAGGCTCGTCAGAGAGCACGTGCTGCCGATGAAGATCATCGGTGTGGACTACCTGGACCAGTCCAACGTCTTCACCATCTACTTCAGTGCACCGCACCGGGTTGACTTCCGCGGGCTAGTCAAGGACCTGGCCTCCCAGCTGCGCGCCAGGGTCGACCTGCGCCAGATCGGGCCGCGTGACGAGGCGAGACTCCAGGGCGGGATCGGGCCGTGTGGCCGCGATCTGTGCTGTGCCACGTTCCTGAAGGATTTCGAGCCCGTCTCGGTGCGCATGGCCAAGGACCAGGACCTGCCGGTGAACCCGTTGCGGATCGCCGGGGCTTGCGGTCGGCTGATGTGCTGCCTGAAGTACGAGCACCCGCTCTACCAGGACTTCCACGCCGCGGCTCCACGGCAGGGTGAGCTCGTGGAGACTCCGGATGGCCCCGGCACCGTCGTCGGGCACAATGTCCCGGCGGATCAGGTCATCGTCAAGCTCGCCGAAGACGGCCGGCGAACAGCCTGCCCGAAGGCCAGTGTCTGCGGCTCGAGGAAGGCCTACGAGGCCATGCACGGCGGTGCGCGAGACCCTGCGGCGGACCGGTAGACTCCTGTCGCCGCCCGGCTCGCCGGACGAGCGCCGCCTTAGCTCAGTCGGCAGAGCGATTCACTCGTAATGAATAGGTCATCGGTTCGATTCCGATAGGCGGCTCCACCTGACCAGCGGGAATCCCCGCGAAGCCTTATGGATCATGGTCTTTCGTAGCAGTTTCTCCGAACAGTGCCCGCCCGACCCTGGCCGCCGCGTCCTGCGCAAGCAGTGACGACACGTGGGTGTAGCGCGGGTGACCCGGATGCGACGATCGCCCCGGATTGGGCCTCAATGGTTCGTGTCCCGCGTCGCCGACCAGGCCACGGCTGGCGGCATGACAGCGAAAGGCATGGCGACATCGCAGATCTGCTGGTCGGCCGCTGCGAAGAGCGGCTCGGCATCTGGCCGGTAGACCTCTCTGGGGGCTCCGGCTTGCCTGCGGCCGGGGGCGGATACCCAGCGCGCCAGCTGGTCGTAGATCGAGAGGATCGCGGGGATCTCGAAATGCGCCCTGGCTACCGGGATGAAGGCTTCCCGGTGTGCGGCTTCAACTCGCCAGGCCAGCTCAGCCGGGTCTTCGGGCGGGTGCCTGACAGGAACGCACACTTCGACCGGGCCATCGCTGTCGGCGGTGACGATGCCGTGGAAGATGACGAAACGTTCGCCCGCTACACCGCCGCACCGCGCGGCGGTTGCGGTGAGCCGGGCCGCGGCTTCCCGGATCCAGGCCAGCTGACCGACGTAGACGTGCCGCTGCTCGGTCAGCACCGTCTGCTCCGCGACGTCCCGTTCCCGGACTAGCAGTTCCGGCGCGGACATCTCCGACACGGCTACGCCCGGCCTGAGGCTGGCCATAACCTGCCGCTGGGCGGTGAACCGCCTTTCCACCGAGCCCCAGTACGCGTCGATGAGGTCAGCGGCTTCGGCTCCGGACGCGGACACCACCCTGCCCACCTCTGACAGCGGCATGTCCAGCAGGCGTAGCATGATGATCAACCGCGCGGTGTAGAGCTGACTTTCGTGATACCTGCGGTAGCCGTTCCCCGGATCGACAGCTACGGGCCGCAGCAACCCCAGGCGCTCATACAACCGGAGAGCCTTGAGCGACAGCTGGGACCGGCGGGAGAACTCTCCGATCGTCATCTGCGCTGCCGGGCTCGCCACACACGATGTCTACCCCACGGGGAACGCCACGTCGAATACCTCGTCATCTGCCGCGGCGGTATAGAAGTCGGTCCAGTACGTTTCCCGGGGCGCGGCGGCGACCTGCAGGCCCTGGTCCTCGATCCATTTCCCGATCCCCCCGTAGACGTCACCGAGGCCGCCGGACTGGACCGTTCGCTTCTGGACGCGCACATAAGCTTCCCGGTGGGCCGGGATCGTGCGCGTAGCCGCACCATCCGGCGTAGCGCTGTCCGCACGCAAGGGAGTACAGCACTCGACTGCCGTCTCGCCCTCGTTCGGGTTGCCCTCGTAAATCACGATGAACACCGGCTCGTCAGCCGCATGACCCCGCAGCAGATAAGGCTGCTCCGCCGTCCCGGCCGCCATGTCTCCCGCAGTCTTGTGCACCCGTGCCATCGCTTCGGGAAGCCATCGCTCCAAGGCTTCCTGGTCGACCATGCGCTGCTCGGTGACAACAACCTGTCCTGGTACCTCTCGCATCCGAACGTCCATGACACACCCTCTCGTGACTCGTGTCCGCCGACCCGCCCAGGATCCAGCCCGCCCTTAGGGCAGGGTCAAGTGCTCACACCGGGCAAGATCAACTGCCGGAACGAGCGCTCACCCCGCCTGGCAGCACGTACCCCGGCTACGGCAGAGGAGGTCGGCTAGATCTGCCTCCAGCGGGACCTCGGGCTCCAGGATGGGCGACGGAAACCCTCACGTGCTTCAGGTGGCTGAGGGAGCATCCGGGATGACCAGCCGGGACCGGCATGCGCGGCCGCGGGCGGAGGCATGCCACATCCGCCTCAGGCAAGGCCAGGTGCTGCAGGGTTGTGCACGAGACACCTCGGGACGGGTTGAGACGGTGCCTGGCTCACCGGTCGCGTTGAGATCAGCTAAGCGTCCGTTCAACCTCGCGGCTGTTCGGGCCGCCTTGGATTCGGGTCAGATTCGCCGTCCGTTCCTGCTCTTGAGCCAGGCAACGACTACGTTGTGCGCCAGCCAGGCGGTGAATGCGACCACAATCGCCCAGGCGATGGCGTGGTCCTGGCGCACCGCGGCGGTCAGCATCCCGATCCAGCTCCTGGATCGGGACAGACCGCTAATTTGACCTTGACCCTGGGGGAAGCCGCACAGTCTGGGGAGCCGGGCGTCGGCCCGGCACGAGGGAGCCGTCCGTGGACCTGATGAGCATCGGTGAGTTCGGCAGGCTGTCCCGCCTGTCGGCGAAGGCGCTGCGCCTGTATGACGAGCTGGGACTGCTGCCGCCCGCCCATGTCGATCCGGACTCTGGTTACCGCTGGTATGCCGCCGGTCAGCTGGACAACGCTCGGCTGGTCGTGTCGCTGCGCCAGATCGGAGTGCCGCTGGCGGAGATCCAGCTGATCCTCAGCCTGGAGCCGGAGGCCGCTGCGGCGCAAGTCGGCGCTTACTGGTCAGGGGCTGAAGCCGATCATGCTGCCCGCCGGGACCTGGCCGGCTACCTCGTTGACCGCCTGACTGGAAAGAGGAACGTCATGTACGAGGTCAAGGTCCGCGATATCCCTGCCCGCAGCTTGCTCTGCCTGCTGCGGCACGCCAGCAATCAGCAGGAAGTCTGGGACCTGGGCAAGGAGGTCATCGGCATGCTCAAGGCCCAGCCGCCGCCGCGGGTAGACGGCGTCGCTGGGGCCGCGTTCCTGATCTACTACGGGGAGGTGAACCAGGACAGCGACGGCCCGGTGGAGTTCTGCTGGCCGGTGCCGCAGGACCTGACCGCCAGTTTCCCCGGGCTCACCCTGCGCACCGAGCCGGCGCACCAGGAGGCGTGCGTTCACCTGGACCAGGACGCGACGGAGGCGCAGTGGCAAGCCGCCTCGGACTCGGCCCTGGCCTGGGCGGCCGAGCAGCAGCGGCAGCCCAGTGACCTGGGCCTGCGCGTTACGCTCCTGACTACCGCCGCGCCAGTGACCGACGCCAGCAGGCGCGGCGGCAGCGACTTCGCCCTCCCGCTGCGCGATCGCCCCGGCGCCGCATGAAGACCAGAGGCCTGATCCATGACGCGGGGACCGTGTACGGGACCGGCCTGATCACGCTGCGGGCCCAGTAGCGACGGAGGAGTACTTCGATGCGAGTGGTTGACATCGTGATCGGCGTGGGCTGGGTCATCTTCTGGGTGGGCTGGTTTGCTGCATCCGCCGGGGCCAAGCGGGGACGGGGCAACTGGGCGCGCTTCGCGGGCGTCCGGGTGGTCCTCATCCTGGTCGTCGTGCTCCTGGTCCGGCTGCGGGTGCTGACCGGGCATGGCGTCGGATACGTCAGAGACCCGGTCCTGTGGGGGGTTGGCCTCGCCATCTGGGTCCTCGGCCTGGGACTGGCCGTCTGGGCGCGGATCTACCTCGGCCGGAACTGGGGAATGCCAACGTCCACGAAGGAAGACCCCGAGCTGGTCACATCCGGCCCGTACCGGACGATCCGGCACCCGATTTACACCGGCATCCTGCTGGCGACTATCGGCTCGGCGATCGCCGTCAGCGTCTGGTGGCTGATCGCCGTGGCACTGATCGGCGGGTACTTCATCTACAGCGCCATCGTGGAGGAGCGCAATATGACCAGGCTCTTCCCCAGTGCCTATCCGGAGTACCAGCAGTCCACGAAAATGCTGATCCCCCTTATCTTCTGAGGACGCGCGGCGCGTGCTGGCGGGATGGGCCGCGTCAGCGCCGGGAGTCCCGCGCCTCCTGGCCTAGAAAGACGGCCCCGACCAGGGATTGCGGACGCCGTCCGTACCCGTACGCGGGTTCCGCCACACGCGGCTCCCGCGCACGGACATATGGCGGACGGCGGCTGCCCAGGAGCTCGGAACACTCTTAAGTCATGGCGCCGCAGGCTAGCGCAGACACCATCGACGGTCACGACCGGACTTCATTCTGAGGCAGCCACCCGCGGTGAGCGCACACCTCGGCCGCGACCGCGTGGATGATGTCAGCCGCTTGCTGAGGATCCGCAGTCTCGCTGGAGGTACTGAACAGCTCGGATCCGTCACCGTCCGCGGGCAGCATGCCGATGGATCCTTCGATGATCAGACTGTGCTGCCGTGTGGTGACGGTGAGACCCCAGTTAAACTCCGCGCCATCTGGGCGCGTGCCGTCGACAACCACGACAACATGACCGTCGGCGCTTTCAGCAACCGGGTAGATCCGGAATTCGATCCGAGGGAGGGGCTTTGGCCAGCATCGGGTTAGGGTCACCCACAGTCTGTAGAACTCGCCATTCCGGACCTCAGCAAGGGCGCGAAGCACAACCCGGACGTCGCCAACGGGCACTAGGTGATCATCGCACCGAACCGATGCGGCGACGAGCGGCATCTAAGACGCCAGCCCGCTGGCGGGAGTTGACTAGCTCGACTCAGGACGAGAATGCGTGCTCTGGATGCGGTTCGGCAACTTCCGGAGGCAGATTGCGCAGCCACGCCACAGAGCCGCCAGTCGTGCCAGATCCGTGCCAGATCAAGCGCCCCGCGGATATCGGAGTGCCCGAGCACCTCCTGCATGACCGCCTGGGCAACGCCTTCGCCTAGGCCGATGGTGGGAGCCGATTGGCGCATCGCGTGCACGCCGCCGTGCGGGAGGCCAGCGGCGTCCAGGATCTCGGCCGCGCTGCGGCAGCACGACGTCTAGGTGCCGCGTCAGCATCTGCTGCACCGTCGGTGCCCGGCCAGGCTTTCGGACCAGGCCGGGCTCACGCTCGCGCTCCAGCTCCCGGAGGCGCTTGCGAATTCGCGCGAGAGTCTTGCGCTGGACCGTGGCGGCAGGAAAGGCCTGACGGCGACCAGTGCTCACCCGCAGATGCTGGGTTGCGGCTCTCCTTGGGCGTACTGTGACCAGCTTGCCTTCGTCGGCGGCCCGACATCGGCGCAGAGCGCCGCATACGGATTAGCAAACAGCGAGATCTGCCACGTCTGGACGGTGCCGTCGGCGTCGGCGGTGGCGAGGTTTTTGCCGTCGGGGCTGAACGCCACCCCGTTCACCCCTCCCCCCGGGCCGGTGTCAGCCGAGATGGGAGCGCTGGCCGGCTGACCGGTGGCCGGGTTCCACAGCCGCACGGTGCCGTCGATGTCGGCGGTGGCCAGCAGCTTGCTGTCGGGGCTGAAGGCCACCCCGTTCACCCCGCCTCCCGAGCGGATCGACGCCGGGAAGGGAATGCTGGTCGGCTGACCGGTGGCGGGGTTCCACAGCCGCACGGCCCCGTTGACGCCGACGATGGCCAGCAGCTTGCCGTCCGGGCTGAACGCCAGCGACCGCACACCGCCACTGCCGAGATCAGCGAGATCAGCGAGAGACAGAGCGCTGATAAACGACTTGGCGGGAAGGTCCCACAGGTACACCGCGCCGTCCGGCTGAACAGCAGCCAGCTGTTTGCCGTCCGGGCTGAACGCCACCCCAAGCACTCGGCCTCCGAACGGGGTACCCGGTCCGCCAGAAGCTGAGACGAAGGAGCCGAGGACGCCCCGCTGGCCGGTTGCCGGATTCCACAGCCGCACGGTCCCGCCGGCGTCGACAGCGGCCAGCAGCTTGCCGTCAGAGCTGAACGCCACCCCGTTCATCCCTCCTACCGGGCCGGTGTTGGCAACGGGAGCGGAGCCGTCCTGCCGGCCCGTAACCGGGTTCCACAGCCGCACCGTCTTGTTGGCGTCCGCGCTGGCCAGCAGCTTGCCGTTGGGGCTGAACGCCACCCCTAGCACGCCCGCACCCACCGTACTGCCCGCGCCAGTGTCCGCCGGGAAGGGAGCGCGGGGAGCTCTGTGGGTGGCAGAGATCCACAGCCGCACGGTCCCGTCGTCGTCAGCGGCGGCCAGTAGCTTGCCGTTGGGGCTGAACGCCACCCCGTGCACAGCGCCCCTGGGACCGGTGTCGGCCGTGAGGGGGGCATGGACCTGTCGGCCGGTGGCCGGGTTCCACAGCCGCACGGTACCGTCGATGTCGGCGCTGGCCAGGTGCTTGCCGTTGGGGCTGAACGCCACCCCGTACACGCCGCCCCCGCGGCCAGTGTCGGCCGCGAGCGGCCTGACGACCTGCCGGCCGGTGGCCGGGTTCCACAGCCGCACGTTTCCGCTGGCGTCGGCGCTGGCCAGCAGCTTGCCGTTGGGGCTGAACGCTACCCCCAGCACGCCTAGCTCCCGAAAGGGACCCTGGCCGGTACCGGCCAGGGTCCGGAGGGGAGAGCGGACCGGCCGACCGGTGCCCGGGTTCCACAGCCGCACGTCTCCGCCGGCGTCGGCGCTGGCCAGCAGCCTGCCGTTCGGGCTGAACGCCACCCCGTTCACTCCGTAAATAGTGCCGCTGACAGCCTGCAGGGGAGAGCGGACCGGCCGACCGGTGCCCGGGTTCCACAGCCGCACGGTTCCGTCGGAGTCGGCGCTGGCCAGCAGCTTGCCGTTCGGGCTGAACGCCAGCGCGTTCACGAGGCCGCGCGCAGCCAGGAGGGGAGCGCCGGCCGGCTGGCCAGTGGCCGGGTTCCACAGCCGAACCGTGCCGCCGGAGGCGCTGGCCAGCAGCTTCCCGTTCGGGCTGAACGCCACACTGGACACGCCTGTGCCGGTTCGGGAATCGGCCAGGATGGGGGCGCCGACAGCTTGGTCAGTGACGGTATTCCACAGCCGGACGGTGTGGGCGTCGGCGGCGGCCAGCAGCCTGCCGTTCGGGCTGAACGCGACTGCGTTCACACCGACGATGGCCGGGTCGCCGACGAGGATGCCGCCTTGCTGCTGCCTGGTCAGCAGCGCCGTCATAACGGACTGAGCCTGCTCAGTGGGGAAGACGCGCCAGGCGGCAACAGCCAGCCGCCGCGCGGTCAGAGGGTCGCTGGGATCGACGACGAGGCTTTCCGCCGCGAGCTCGCGGGACAAGGCGATGGCATGTTGCCGTGAGGCAATCCGGCCGTAGCGCGTGGCGACAGCTGCGGCGCTGACGGCGAGAAGCGTCAGGGCCAGCAGGCCAGCCAGAACCGCGCGCTGACGGCTAGTGCCACGGTTAGCGGCGTGGCGAGCGGCGGCCAGGAACGCGTTCGCGACGGCAGGAAGCGGCGGGTAGCGGGTGGCCGCATCCTGCCAGCGGCTGGCGGCAGTGTCGATGGTCGCGAGCCGCCCCGGCCGATACAAGTAGGAGGAATCCCGGCTGTTGATATCCCAGGTCTGCGCGTCGGCGACGACCTGGCCGTACAGGGCCCGGTCGAGCTGGTCGTCTGCTAGCCAGTCCCGGAGTTGCTTCCAGGATTGCAGCAACACGTCGTGGGCAATCTCGACGCTGTCTTCCCCGAGGACGAGCAAGCGCTCAGCGCTGAAGAGGTCAATGACCGCGTCGATGTCTGCCATCCCCTGTGCGCCCAGGGGGTGCAGATCGGTCATGCGGCAGCGGCGCCTGGCGAATCGGCCGTCCATGGTGATGATGGTGAGCTGAGTGAATATCTGGCGCGCCGCGTCCTTCTGACTGCTGGTCAGCGCGTCGTAGACGGCCTGGGCGCTGCGGTTGACCGCGTTGGCGACTCCGCCCGCACGCCGGTAGGCGCGCAAGGTCAGCTCGCTGCCCTCGCGATGTTCCCAGGTAGCCGCCATTGCCTGCGACATCAACGGCAGCACCCCGCTGCCCGTTCGGCCGTCAGGCCCTTCGCCGAGCTCTGCGATCACCGCCTCGACGACGGCAGACTCCACCGCGAGGCCTGCCTCGGCCGCCGGCCCGGTCACGGCCAGCCGCAGTTCAGCCTCGGTCATCGGCCCGACCGTGAACGGCCCGGCCTCTACCGCGGCCTTCAACGGTCGATAGGCGATCAGGCGGCCGAGGAAATCGGCGCGCACCGCCGCGACCACCAGCGCCGGAGGGAGCTTGTTAGATCCGACCGGGAGGGTGGTCGCCGCGTGCAGCGCCGTGATAAGCGCCTCCCGTTCCGCGCGGTCCGCGTCAGCATCCCCGGCGGCCGTGAACAACTCCTCTAACTGGTCGACAACCAGCACCAGGCGCGCCGGCACCGCGGCGCAGCCATCGGCCGGCGTGCCTAATCGGATATCCGCGCCTCGGCCGGTTGCAGCTCTCACCGCGTGCTCGACCAGCAACGGCGCCTCAGCAGGCGCCGCCGACAGCGACCGGTACACGGAAACCGGGTCCGCGCCCGAGACATCGGCCAGATGCATCGCCAGCTCTCGCAGCGGGTTGCTCGAAAGCTGGATCACCCGCCGCGGCCATGTCTCCGACCCTGGCCCCAGGACACCGGCGTCCAGCAGCGGCATCAATCCCGCCCTCAGCAGCGATGACTTGCCCGCCCCTGACTCGCCTGCCAGCAGCAGGATCCCGGTCCCGGTCAGCTGCTCCAGCAGACGCCGTGCCAGCTGAGCTGCCAGCTCGCTGCGTCCGTAAAAGACCCGCGCGTCCCTCTCCTGAAAAGACATCAGTCCCAGATAAGGGCAGCCCGGCCACATCAGCTCTCCGGCAGGCGGTAGCGGCACACCGTCGGACGTTGCCGCACTGGATGTAGGCCGCAATGCCGCCAGAACCTCGTCGGCTGGTCGGCGCCCGCGCGCCGCCGCGACGAACAGATCGCGCGCCGAGCCGTCTAATCGCAGCGCGCCGGCCAGCAGCAGCGCGGTGTCCTTGCGGGCGGTGCGGTTGATCCCCCGCTCCAGGTCGCTGATCGCCCGCTGGCTCACCCTCGCGGCATCGGCCAGCTCGTCCTGGGTCAGCCTGGCCTCATCGCGCAGCCGCCGCAGCAACTCGCCGAAACCAAGCCCATCCTGCCCCGCCACCGGCCTGCCGTCCCTCCCGCCACCCCCGCCCCAGGGCCCTGGGCTCGGGAGTGCTCCGGAACCGAAGCCTAAACCTGTGCCCGTCCTGTGGCCAGCTACGTATGGAGACCGGCCGGTCCCGCTGGGGACAGTGATGCCCACCAAAACCCAGCCACCGAGAAAGGACCTAGCCATCATGAGCCGGATCATCCAGTCCCCGGCGACCGGCGCCGCCAGCGGCTCGCCCACGCCCGAACCCAGTATCCGTCGGCCCGCTGCCCTTGGGTGGGTGGCCCGATGAGGCTCGGGCTCGTCGTCACCATTGGCGTACTGGCGGCTGTGGCGCTCGATCTGGCCGGTCCAGCGCTGGCCCGGGCGGCTAGCGCAAGCACCATGCCGCGCACCACCCCGGTCGGCATGGCCGGGGACCATGACCTTCAGAACCTGGAGGCCGTCACGGGATTTCAGGGCTCTTCGCTGGAACAGGAGGCGTTCGGGGCACCGGGACTGCTGGGGCCCTACGACGGTTACCCCGTTAGCGGCCTTGCGATCCCGGCCAACATGGTGATCTTCCGCTCCTACGGCACGCTGAAGACGGCGCTGGCTGACAACGCGCTGCCTGCAGGGACCACCTGGGTCGGGCTTGACCTGGAAGCCTGGCCCGGAACCCCGCGCTGGCAGCAGAAGCGGCCGACTTACACTGAGCGCCTCGCCGATACGGTCGTCCACGCTTACGGCCTCAAGCTGATCAACATGCCTGGTGTGGACCTGCTCCCCGGCTTGGGCGACAAGCAGACGATGGGCAACTACCTGGACGTCGAAAGTGATCACGTGAAGGGCCTGGCGGCCGGGGCCGCGAGATACGGGGATGCGGTGGATATCCAGGCCCAGCGCTGGGATCGGATAGTCGGAACCGGCACCCTGCACTACGGCTGGCTGGTCAACAGGGCCGCCTCCCAGGCCCGCCACGCGAACCCAGACGTGCTCGTGCTGGCCGGGCTGTCCACTTGCGCTCAGGGCGTCCCGACGAACGTCCCGGCCGAGCAAGTCGCGAAGCAGCAGGCCAGCATGCTGCTCGCCGATTACGAGGAGACCGGCGTCGACGGCTACTGGCTCAACGTTCCGCACTGGAACAGGTGCCCCACCGGCAACGCGCAGTCCGGCGTGGACTTCTTGCAGAACATCTACGCGACCTCGAGCGATACGCCTGCTTCCGACGCTGGCCGGCAGGCGCGAGCTTGATTTGCGGCCAGTTGCCGCACGACGTTCGCCGGTAAGCTCCCGGTCCGGTTCGCGCGGCGCTGGCCCTGGCTGTTAGATAGCGTGCCTGCCATGGACTGTTAATCGGCGGTCTCCTGCTGCGTCTGCCGCGGAAGGAGGACGCTGCCGACGGCCTGGCCCTGCTGCATGATTCCGAGGTCATCCGGTGGAACCCGGCTCCGGCGATGGTGGAATCGAAACGGCACGCACGTGGTGCCTCCGAGGTGCCGACTGCAGCGAGGGGACGCATGCCACCGGGCATGCGGTCTACCGCTCGACTGGCCGGCTGGTGGCGCATACCGCCTGCTGTCGACCGCGGTCCGCATGACGGCGGCGTCGCACAGTCCCTCGGCGAGGCCGCCGGTAGCAGAGTTGGTGCGGATCAGCGCAAGCTCGACGTCGGGATGGCTGGCTGCCCACTGGCGCTGGAACTACCTGGTATGGCGGCCCATGGCCGACCAGGCATGCCCGATGCGGAGCACGCTATGACCGGTCGTGGCCTCGGCGACGAGGTTGTCTGCGGCCGCCAGAATCTGGCGAACCTCGGCCAGCACGCGCGAGCCGGTGACGCTCAGGGTCACGCTCCGGCTGGTCCGGTGCAAGAGACGAACGCCGAGTAGTTGCTCGAGGGCGATGATGTTCCGCGAGACCGCGGCCTGCGAGATGCCGAAGTCTACAGCGGCGTCGGTGAACGTCCCGGCATCCACAATCCCGACCAGGCAGCGAAGGTGCCGCGCGTATGCCTGGCATCAGTGCGTGCTGCTGCGCATGGCGAACGTCGGATGCGAGCAGGACCTGCGCGGTGCCCTCGGTACTGGGCAGGTACTGCGGCCGGCAGCGATCAGCTGACCGGGATGGCGCTGATGACGGCGAGCGCCGCGTCCAACCAGGTGGGCGCCGCGACTGCGGCACTGGCCCTCCGCGTGCTCGGGTCGCCTGGCGTCGTCGCGATCCGGCAGTGGGTCGCGGGTGCTGTCCTGCTAGCGACCATCAGGCCGCGGTACGCCTCGTTCACCGGGCAGCAGTCGCGGCCGGTCCTGGCGCTGGCGGTCATCTTCGCGGTTATGAACCCGTCGCTGTACGCGGCGATCGACACGATCGGGCTCGGTCTGGCGGTAACGCTGGAGTTCCTCGGCCCGCTGTCGGGTGCCCTCCTCCGCGGTGCCGATGGTGACCGACCTGCTTGCGCTGCGGCGCGTTCCGGCCCGGTTCTTCGCCGTGTTCATGAGCGTGAACCCGGTCTTCGCGGCATTGACTGGCCTGGTCGTACTGCACCAGGAATTGCAGCTTGCTGAGTGGCTCTCGATCACAGCCATCATCACCGTCAACGCTGTCAGCGCTGGTACCATCAGGCCAGTTCGCGCCTAATCGCTGGCGCCCCTCTGCAGGCTCGCTTTGGCCGTCTGAGCGCGGTGTCCCTTGCGGGCGGTGCGGTTGACCCCGATCCAGGTCGCTGATCGGCCGCTAATCGGCTGCTGGGAACGGTGCCTCAACCTGTGCCTGTCCTGTGCCCGGCTACGTATGGAGACTGGCCGGTCGCGCTGGCGACAGTGAAGCCCGCCACGACCGCGCGCAGACAGGAGAGGAAGAAACCACGACCTGCGCATATTCGGGAGGGTTTCTATAAATGAGGATTAATAGGCTGGTCTTAGTCGGAGCTACGGCGCTTGTTCTGGCCGCCGGGGGGACCGCCGCAGGCGCGACCGCCAGCCTCCCGGCCGTCTCTCGCACCGGGCAGCCATCAGGGCTGGTCCTCGAAGGCCAGACTCTTACGGCGAGGACGACGTCGCGACTTGCGACCGGTTCTGCTGCTTACGATTGGCCCGAGCTGCATGGTGACCCTCAGTTGCAAGGGTATGCCGCCAACGGGACTATCTCGAAAGCGAACGCTGGCGGGCTTGGCGTCCGCTGGGCCACCGACCTGTATGCGGCAATCCTCGATTCCCCGGCGGTCGCTTATGACTCAGCCCTCGACGAGACGCTTGCCTACGCCGGCACTGACCGGGGAAATTTCTACGCCATCAACATGGCGACCGGTGCGATCGTCTGGGCGGTTAACCTGAACGGCGCGGTTCGAAGCTCACCGCTGGTCAGTGATGGAGCCGTCTGGGTAGGCACTACGGCGGGCCGGACGATCTATAAGCTGAACGCTTCGACGGGCGCTATCGAGTGCTCAAGGAAAGTGGTTGCTCAGCTGTTGTCTAGCCCGGTGGCGGCTACCCCACCTGGCGGGACCAGGTCGGTCTATTTCGCTACCGGCCCTGTGCTCTCTGTCTCAGCGGCCACCTGCGCCGTCCAGTGGTCGTCCTCTTCCGGTAACACCGGCACATGGGATCCCCTTGCTTATACGGTCGATGCCGCCGGGAAGCCGCTTGTGCTGTTCGGTTCGGCCGATCCCGCTGACACCGCCTACGCCGCCGATGCTGTCACCGGCGCGGAAGTCTGGCACTTCAAGACGGCCAACGCTGGCGATTACGACATCGGCTCCGGGCTTACCATCTCTGCCCCCGGCGTCAACGGCTTCGCTGATGGGGCCGCCTACGTTCCCGGCAAGGACGGCTACGTGTACGCCCTGAATCTCGCGACGGGCAAGCTGCACTGGTCTGCCAGCCTCGGCTCCTTCGGCGGCGTGCCGAACGAGAGCCTGTCCACCGCCGCGCTCGATGGCACAAACCTGGTCGTCGGTGACGCCGTTGGTGTGGAAGACCTGAACGCAAAGACCGGCGCGCCGGTCTGGCGCTATCGAACCCCGTCCACCTCCGAAATCGTGCCGCCCGGCCCTTCGGAGGTGATCTCATCTCCGGCCATTTCGGGGCCGGCCGGTCAGGAAGTGGTGGCTTTCGGTGACCTCGGCGGGGCCTTCCGCGTGCTGTCGCTCGCTACCGGCGCGCAGGTTTATCAGTACCGGTCGGGAAGCTGGATCTCAGGCGGGCCGGCCGTATCTGGCGGGGACATCCTGGTCGGCTCCTCCGACGGCTTTCTTTATGACTTCTCGGCAGGCTCGGGCAGCAACAGGCCGGTCATAGCCGTCACCTCGCCAGCCTTCCGGTCGTCGGTGGCGAACCCCGGAGGTGAGATCACCGTTGTCGGAACAGCGTCCGATAGCGCCGGAGTGGCGGCGGTGGTGACCGCGGTCCGCCAGGGCGGCAGCGACGGTCTGTGGTGGGACGCTGGTACTTCGAGCTGGTCCTCGACTCCGGTCACAGAGAGCGCCACTCTTGCCGCGCCCAGGGCCACCTCAACCGGGTGGAGCCTGTCCTTCCCGGTGCCCCAGTCGGGCGACGCCTATCGGGTCGACGCCTATGCCGTGTCAGTGTCCGGCCCCGCCTCGGTGCCCGCCGCGGAGGACGAGTTCTTCGTCAGACCCGAGCCGAGCGGGCCAAATCTCAACCTCTCGCAGGACTTTTCTGCTCCGGGCGGGACGGTGTCGGTCTGGGGTGCCGGGTTCGGCCCGAGCGAGAAGATCACCGTCGCGCTGGCCAGGACTGTGGTGGGCCACGCCACGTCGCGAGCCGACGGGTCCATGCCCCCGTACAAGGTGACCATCCCCGCTGGCGAGTTCGGGCCGACGGCGCTGGTAGCCACCGGTGCCGCCAGTAACGAGTCAGCCGCAGCAAGCATCTTTATCACCAACGGGTGGCCGCAGCTCGGGGACGGGCCAGGCCACGCGGGGTTCGAGGCCAACGACCCGGTGATTTCGAAAACGGTCGACCCAGGCCAGAACGTCCTTCTCTACCCCGCATGGCATCTTTCCGCCGGTGCCGCGCTGACCTCGCCCGCGGTCGCGGACCAGGTGGTTTACGTGGGCGACCAGGGCGGGACCCTGCACGCGGTACAGGCCTACGACGGGAGCCAGCTGTGGAGCTGGCATACACCGGACGGCACGGCGATCACCGGCTCGCCGTCGGTCGACCCCGTGGGGCACCTGGTGTTCGTCGGCGCCGCCGACGGCAAGCTTTATGCCGTCTCCAGCTCGGGCAAGCTGTCCTGGTCCGCCACGATTGGCAGCGGCGACGTGGAATCGCCGCTGCTTGCCGGGAACCACGTGTACGCCGCCTCGACCGGAGGCCGGGTGGCCTGTCTGTCCAAGGCCGCCGGATCCAAGGTCTGGTCCACCACCATCGCGGGTATCTCAGCTGCGCCGGCGTTCGGCTCGTCTCGGCTCGTCATCGTGATCCCCACCAAACGCAACCTGACCGAACTCAGGGCCTCCTCCGGCGCTTCACTCTGGCGGTATCGCGTTACCAGGCCGACATCCCCGCTAGTTAAGGCCGGCACCGTGTACGTCGGCTCCACCGACCACCACGTGTATGCGGTATCCGAGGCCACTGGCAAGCAGATCTGGACCTTTGCCACCGGTGGCGCTATCCAGAACTCCGGAGCGCTCCTCACTTCCGGGAAACCCAGAGTGACACGGCTCTACATCGGCTCGGCCGATGACCATCTCTACTCACTCAACGCCGCAACCGGGGCAAAGTTCGCTGCCTATCCCCTAGGGGCAAGCGTGACTGGCGTGGCCATCGCCGGCGACGCGATCCTCGTCACCACCTGGTCCGGGCTTGTGGAGGGCGTGCGAACCTACGGGAGCATCGTCTGGGGCTATGCCACCGACGGCAGGCTTCTGCGACCGCCGGCACTCGTGGACGGCACCTTCTACGCTGCGGGCCAAGGGGGGACCCTGTGGGTGTTCACCCCGTACGGCGCCCCGCCGCAGTGACGTCGCCAGCACGCGACACCTCGGTAAAACCCGGCGAAGATCTCAGCTACCGCCGCTCCGGTGAACTCCAGCGTCGCGTCGCCCACTGAGAGCTCCAGCCGCTGCACGGCTGGATCCGCGGTCGGCGTGCAAAACGGCGAGACCCAGATCCCCCTGGTCCTCCGCAAGCCGCCGGGCGGGCCCTGGAGTAGTCGTCTTGGGTTTCACGCAGCAGCAGGTACATCATCGGCACCTGAGGCGGATCTGGGATCACCGTGATGCCAGGAACAGCGGACAGCGCGGCCGCGATCGCCCGCGTGGTCGAGGTAACGGGGGGAATTTCGGCAGCCGCTCGGCGAGCAGGGTCAGCGCGGAGGCCGCATTCGACCGTAGCCCGTACAGCGTGCCGCCCATCCGGCGCCGCCATTCCCGCACCTGCTCGATGACGTCCAGAGGCCCGGCAACGCAGCAGCCGGGGAGGGCTCCGATCCCCTTGTAGAAGGACACGTAGACCGTGTCGAACAGGGCTGAGATCTCGGCCGGCGACCGTCCGTACCCGGCCGACGACTCCCACAGCCGCGCCCCGCCCATGTGCGCCGCCGCGCCGCGCTCGCGCGCCCAGTCAGCCTGCGCGGCGTCAGCCTGCGCGGCCAGGTCGTCCCACTCGGGCTGCTGGCCGCCGATGTCGCGCTGCGGCAGCTCGAGCAGGAAGCGCGGCTGGCGGCTCGGCGATGCCCTGAGGTCGTCCATCGTGATGAGCCGGTCTCGTTGCCCGGCCGGCCTGGAAGCCTTATGGATCATGGCTACTGGTAGCAGTTTCTCCGAACAGAGCCCAGCCCAGCCTGGCCGTCGCATCGTGTGCGTGCCTGAATGCGGGATCCCTGCCTCCGAGAGAATGTCCGACCACTCTTGCCGGTCGGCTGTAAGCTCGCGCTTGGTGATCGGGGAGGACGGATGTCCCTGCAGGTGAGGCGGCTGCACCTGGCAACAATGCTCGATGAATGGCCGGTACACGGATTTCTCGTGACCTACCCCGGTGGCGCTGTCCTAGTCGATACCGGCGTCGGCGGTCCCCAGCGGGTGTGGCTGACCACCGCGTCGTCAACCGCTCGGTCGCCGATGCGCTCGACGAGCACGGCATGACGCCCGGTGACATCGGCCTAGTCATCAACACCCACCTGCATTTCGACCACTGCGGGCAGAACGCCGTGTTCAAGCACGCCGCTTTCTATGTCCAGTCAGCCGAGCTCGCGCGGGCCCGCCGGGAATCGCCCGAGCTGGCCGGCTGGTTCGACTTCATGGATGCGCGGTTCGAGTTGCTGGACGGCCTCACACTCTACGCACGCGCGAGCCATGCAGAGGTTGCCCGCGTGGCTTGGATTTCTTGGGCCCGCGAGATGAGGGAAGGCGCTGCACACAAGCACGCCCATCAGGCGTAAGGACTGCGCCGTAATGCCGGATTGATCTCCGCGAGATCGCTAGTGCTGGCTGGGAGGGAGAGGGCAGCGCCTGGCCGCCCCCTCCCTCTGGCCGGTTACCGTCAGTGGCGGCTCAGTTCCGTCCATCCCGCGAAGCGGGCCAGGGCCGGAACGAATGAGGCAGCGTCGACGGTGCCCCACCCGGTCGCGTCGTTGTAGTAGCCATTGGCGTGGAAGCCGGGGATTGTCACGAGGTCGGAGCTCGAGGCGCAGGAACCGTCGCTCTGCACGTCAGCGCCAATGCAGAATGTGTAGGTGTTGTTGCCCTGGAAGATCGGCACGATGCCGTCGCGCACTCGGCTCTGCGCCATGGCGTACAGGGCCGGGTTGAGGTCGCCGAGGCTGTGCCCGGCCACCTGATCGGCCAGGGCCACGATGCCAGAGAAGAGCGGGGAGGCTTCGCTGGTCCCGCCCACGATCCCCCACCCGGCCACTGACGGGTCGGTGGAGTCGTAGAAGTCGACCGCACCGTTAACTGCGGCGCTCATCGCGATGTCAGGCGTGCCCCGGCTGTCGCCGACGATGCCTGCGACGCCGTCCTGGAACTGCGGGCGCGAGAAGACCAAGGAGTGGCCTCCGCCACCCGAACCGCCCGCTGTGTAGACGGGCCCAGGTATCCCGAACGTGGTGCTGAGGTCATTCCAGACGCTGTCCGGAGCAGTCCGCTGGCCGTCACTGTTGAGGTGTAGCTCGGTGCCGCCGACGCCCGTGACCAGCGGGTCCGACGAAGGCCAGTCGACTGCCCTGGTCGAGTAACAGCAGTTCACGTTGTCCGGGTCCGCGCAGCCAGTGCTCGGGTCGCAGTAGTAGTCGCTCGAGCCCTGGTCACCGCTGGCGGCAAGGACGGTCACGCCGTGCTTCGCCGCGTTAACGTACGCGGAGCGCAGCGAGTAGATCTGGCTCGGGCTGGTGAAGGTCTGCTCGGTGGCACCAAAGCTCTGGGAGATCACGTCACCGAGATGGTGGTCGACGACGTAGTTCTCGGCCTCCACGATCTGCGGGAACCCATAGATGCCCTCGGTCTCCGTCATCGGGGTCTCGACCAGCAGGATGTTGGCCTCCGGGGCCATCACGTGCGACCACTCGACATCCAGGCTGGTCTCATCGGTCCAGCCGTAGTAGTCGGAGCACAGATCAGGGCCAGTCGGGCTGTACGCCGACGTGCAGGTCGTGGGAGTAGTGGTGATCGGGCCCTCGGGCGTGATCACCCGGAAAGAGGGCGGGTTGGGCAGGCTCATCTCCGAGTCGAAGGTCTGCAGGTCGGAGGCGATGGACGGCGAGCCGAAGGCATCGACGATAACGATCGTCTCGCCCTGGCCCTCGATGTTCCTGGAGAACAGCGGCGCCAGGTCGTAGGCCCGCTGGAGCTGGGAGGCCTGGTAGCAGGCGATGCCGAAGTCCGACTCACATTCCGCGGTAGTCGGCGGCTGCTTCATATGGCCCGCTGCCACGATGTGCCCGGTCGCAAACGGGACCACATGGACCGCGGCGCCGGGCGCCCGGGCCACCGCGGCGACGGACACCGGAGCCACCGCAGCGCTGCCGGCCACGAGCGCTGCGAATGCTGCCACGGCCGCGCCGCGAGCTAGCATCAATGCGCGAGAACCCACCATGGCAAATCCTCCCCTTTCGCTGGCATCGTCCGAGCCGCGCTATGTCACCCGCTCGGGATGGCCCCCAGGGGCGTTTAAAATCGCGCGGCCAATCTCGGCCTAAACGCGGCAGAAGTCTACTGGCCGGGCGTGACGTACCAGTGGAATATCGGAAGAAAAGCGCGACCTAGGCAGGCGACAAACCGTGGCAGTGAACGGAATTGATCGAGGCCAAGTGCGCGACGCAGAAGTGGCAGAGTAAAGTCAACGGAAAGGCCAGGTAAAGCCAAGAGAATATGCGGACCGTTTGGCGGCTTAACCGCCGAATACGGCTACAGCGTGCTTCCATCTGGCAACGCATCCAGAGGACCCGAGCTTCCAGGACGGAGCGCACTACTGGGGGTACTACCTAGAACAGGTGGGCAGGCGCTGGCTCATCACCGACGACGGAACGGGCTGACCCGGCCAGATTCAACACCTTCAGCACAACCGTCAGCGGCCACCTCGTCGCGGTGCCAGCGCTGCCAGCGTCTCGTGCCGCCGCGCCGGAGTGAGAGAGATGTCCCTACGCTGGACGCCGGACCGGCTGGCTAACCGATACGGGAACGGGCGCTGGCACATCGGCCGTGTGACCCGAGGTCGCGGCGCCGCACCAGAGGATCATGCCGAAGATGTGCGCCGCGAACGTGAGCTTGTTGAGCATGCACGTAAGCAACTTCTGCGGTCGCGGCAGACTTCCTCATCGGTCACGTGACGCTGGCCACAGCGGAGCACCACCTCGGCGGCGGGACCACAGCAGCAGGCCTGCGAGCAGCAGGAAGGCCACGGCCGCCAGGAAGAAGGAATTACCGGCCAGGATCACCAGCGGCCCGCCATACCCTTCCTGGACGTCAGGAACCCACCAGATCGGGGCGATCCAGAACAGGACGGCCACGACCAGCGCCCACCACCACCCGCCGCGCGGCCGGTCACGTCCCAGGATCAGCCAGGCGAGGACGGGCACGACCCACACGTAGTGGTGCGCCCACGACACCGGTGAGACGATCAGGCCCGTTGCCGCGCACAGCAGGATCCCGAGGATCGGCGAGGAGGCGCGGTAAGCCCACGCCGCCACGGCTAGGCCGCCGCCGGCGACTAGCAGGCTCAGAACATCAAGCAGCAACGGCGCGGGCGGCGAGCCGAGGATGCGCTGCAGAGCGCTGTGCAGGTTCTGGTCGCTGATATAGATCAGCGTGGCGGCTCGCTCAAATATCTTGTGAGACCAGTAAAAGCGCGAGGAATGCGGCGCGATCGCGAATGCCGCCGCCGAGCACAGCAGGAAAGAGCCGAGGGCCGCCGCCGCCGCACGGAACTGACGGGTCAGCACGAGGAACGGGATGAATATGAGCGGCGTGAGCTTGACGGCAGCTGCGATGCCGAGCAGGATGCCGCGCGGCAAAGCGCGTGAGCGGAACCGCACGACGCCAGTCAGGTCCACCAGGATCAGCAGCGCGACGACGAAATTCACTTGCCCGTAGTCCAGCGTCAGGATGTCCGGGCTCAGCCGAAGGACAGGGAAGAGCGCGATCAGCGCGATGCCCCAGATCCGGCGGCGTGACCAATCGGGACGGACGGCCCTGATGCTCACCGCGGTCATCGCCACAAGAGCCAGCAGGTTGATAACCAGCCATGCCAGCTGTCCGAGCCGTACGGATACCTGCGCGAACGGCCAGAACAGCAGCGCGGCAAAGGGCGGGTAGGTGAAATGCAGGTCCAGCCCAGCCAGGTAGACGTCATACAGGCGCTGCCCGAAAAGCTGGGCGCCACCCATCCGGTACACCTCGAAGTCGACCTGACGCCCGGTAGCCGGGGCAACGGCCAGCGCCAGGGCCCCAGCTAGCGACAAGGCCGCCAGGACAACTGGGATCCACCACCTGGCAGGTCGATAGCGGTCAGCGACCGAAGAGTCGCGCTGGTCGCTCGCCCCGTCCCCAGCTACCGTCGGAGGGCTACCCGGCGTCAATGCCACCGTTGGCCTCCTCAAGCTCCCCGAGAAGCGGACTGTCGCTCGCGGCCAGCAGCCGCTGACCGATGAGGCGCGCAGCCGCCCGGAGCTCTGGGCACGTCACGATCTCGAACGAAGCCGGGATCGCCGCGAGCCGCTCGGCATACCAGACGGGGTTGCTCGTGCTGCCGACCAGGCGAGTAACGCCCGAATCGAGCGGCTCGAGCTGTCCGACCGCGCGCGGAACGTGATGAGCGACGGCGTCGAGGGGCGCGTCGATAATGACCTCGACCTCGTACTCCCATCCCGCGGCCAGATGTTCATCAAGCGCGGCGACCGGGTCGAGGTCGGCGGGCGGGCTGAAAGTATCGCCGAGCACTTCGACTCCGAGGACCCGGTCGATCCGGTATGCCCGCATCGAGCCTGTGCTGTGCGACTGACATAGCAGGTACCACCGGCCATGGCGGACGACGATCGCCCACGGATCCACCTCGACGACCCACTGTGACCCTGCCTCGGACCGGTAGCCGAGCCGCACCCGCCGGTGGCCGGAGCACGCCTGCACGAGGGCGGCCGTGGTCGCGGGGTCGGGCCGGGCGGCGGCGCGGTCGGGGGCGGGTGCCGTCGTCTGACGGACGGCCTCGGCCTGGGCGGCCACAGCCTCGGGTAGGGCACGCATGATCTTGCCTAGCGCGGCACCCACGGGGTCGGCGGGATCGCTCGCGTTGTGGTGGCCATCCAGCACGGCCATGACCAGGCCGAGGGCCTCGGCGGCGGTGAACATCAGCGGCGGCAGCTTAAGGCCACGGCCAATGCGGTAGCCGCCGTAGGGCCCGCGGACGGACTCGATCGGGATGCCCGGCCTCACGAAGGATGCCCACGTACCGCCGGGCGGCCCGCTCTGAGACGCCAAGCTTGTCCGCGAGCCGCTCCGCGGTGATCCCCGGGCTGCCCTGGACCAGCTCAAGTGCACGCAGCGCGCGTGCCGTGGGGCTGGTCTCATCCGGTTGCACAATCAGGGGATCCTAGCAATTCCGGTAGTAGAACGCCCGGAATCGAGAGGTCCCGGCACGCGCGCTACATCTGCCTGACCGCATCCTGGAGCACGCGATCGATGTCCTTCGGGTCGACGTCGAGTTCCGCCGCCGTCCTCTTCTCGGCCTTGGTTACCGCTTTCTCGATCGCCTCTTCCACCTTGCTCTCGCCCACGACGACGAGCCCTGCCTGGCCGGGATCAATGAAGTCCCCGAGGCCCTTGACACTGGACCGCGACATGCCCTTGGACAGGTGGCCGCCGACCGCGCCGATCAGCCCGCCGACGGCGGCCGCGCCCAGTATTGACGGCGGGAACAGCACGCCAACTGCGGCCCCAGCGGCGATGCCCCACCAGGCGCCGTGGCGAGTGGCCGTCTCGTCCTTGTTCTCATGCACCTTGCCCTGGGAGTCCTTGGTAACGACGGCGGCATCGTAGGAGCCGACCAGCCCCTGGGCATGCAGGTCCTTGACGACCTGGTAGTCCTCCTGGGCTTCGGCCTCGTTGGGATACGTGGCGAGGTAGATGAAGGTGCTGTCGGCGTGAGCCACTGAAGGTCCCCTCTCGCACTGCGGCTGTTGATGAGCAGACCCTCCCAGGGTTGGCGGCGCACACCGCTCCCGTCACCACCCGGCCAGAGTGATTCCGCAGGCCGCAACGACCCCGGCGGCGCTAATTGCCGGTGATGAGGACCATCCGGAACCGAGCCGCCCCCGACATCATCTTGTCGAAGGCAACCTGGGCCTGCTCGAGCGGCGTTTCCTCGATCCAGGGACGGACGCCTGTCTGTTCAGCGAAGCGGAGCGTGTACTCGGTATCCATGGAGGTGCCGGCTGCATGCCCGACGATGCGCCGCATGCCGAAGATCAGCTGGGGGCCGGTAGCTCCGACCTGGTCCGGGGTGGCGCCGACGACGATCAGTTCGCCCCGCCTGCCGAGGCCGTCGACGGTGGCGGACATGGCCGGCGCGCTCGGGATCGTGGCAAGCACGACCTTGGCGCCGCCGAGCTCCTGCAGTGCCTTGGCCGGATCGGTGGCGGCGGAGTCGATGTAGTGATCCGCACCCAGCTCGTGCGCCAGCCCGGCCTTGTCACCGCCGCGAGCGATCGCCGCCGTCCTGAACCCCATATGGGCGGAGAACTGCACTGCAAGGTGGCCAAGGCCGCCCACGCCAAGGATCGCCACCAGGTCACCTGGCCGGGCGTCGCTGCGGCGCAGGGCATTGAACACCGTCACCCCCGCGCAGGCCAGCGGCGCCGCCTGCGCGGTCTTCAGCCCGTCCGGGATGTGGGCCAGGGCCATGGCCGGCACGACGATGGCGTCGGCGTAGCCACCCGGATACGCGACTCCAGGGATCTGCAGGTGAGGGCAGTTGATGCCGTCTCCCTCGCGGCATGCGTCGCAGTATCCGTCGCTGCCGCCGTACCACCCGACCGCGACCCGGTCACCGGGTCGCCAGCCAGCCACGCCAGGACCGATCGACTCGATCCGGCCGCCGATCTCGTGGCCGGGAATCACCGGGAAGCTGACACCCGGCAGATGGGCGCCGATGATGTCCGCGTCGGAGTGGCAGACCCCGCACGCTTCGATCGTGACCCGGACCTGCCCGGGCCCCGGGTCGGGGACCTCGTGCCGCACCGGGGCGAAAGCCCCATCGCGCTCGGCGACCTGCATTGCACGACCACTGATGACCGTCACGACGGATTCTCCTTTGCACGGCCCGCTGGCGCCCGCGTCGGAGCCCTGGCGCTGCCGGATCGCTTCCCTGACCCTCGGTACGTACCCCCGGGCGCTCGCAATGAATGCGCGATCAGCCGGCGTTACGGGATCAGGGCGATCTTGCCCAGGGTGTGACCGTCCATCATGGCGCGGTGCGCGGCGGCAGCGTTTACCAGCGGGAACGTCTGGGTCACCAGAACGCGGAGCGTGCCCTCCCCGGCGAGCCGGGCCAGCTCTAGCCGGGCCGCGTTCCGCAGCTCGGTGCCGGGATCCGCGCCCGGGCCGCCGCCAAGTGCCTGCATGCCAAGTTCAAGCCCGCGCCGGGCCGCTGCGATCGTGGCGATCCGCTTCCGGTCCCCGACCAGCTCAGCCGAGACGTCGATGGCGTCGTCGGTTCCGACAAGGTCGAGCGCCGCATCGACGCCCTGGGGTGCTGCAGCCCGGACGCGGTCCGCGAGGCCTTCACCGTACGCGACCGGGATGACGCCGAGCTCGCGCAGCAGGACGTGGCGGGCTGGGCTAGCGGTGCCCACGACGGTGGCACCGCGGGCGACGGCCAGCTGGACAACCATCAGGCCTACTCCGCCGGAAGCGCCGTGGACGAGAACCGTGTCGCCGCCAGCAACAGCAGTCGCGGCCAGCGCGTGCCAGGCCGTGGCCCCGGCGAGCATCAGCCCGCTGGCTTCGGGCCAGCCCAGCGCAGCGGGCTTGGGAACCAGTGCCTGCGCCGGAGCCGCTAGCTCGGCCGCGTAGCCGCCAGACACGCGGTACGCGATGACCTCGTCGCCGACGGCCACCGGGCCCGCCGGGCCGACAGCATCGGGCCCTACAGCCGTCACGACTCCGGCTGCCTCGAAGCCGAGCGGCAGTGGCAGCCTGGCCGGATCACGGCCCATCGCCCCGCTGTAGAGCTTGTAGTCGACCGGGTTGACGCCGCTTGCCCTGATCTCGACGCGTGCCTGGCCTGGTCCGGGCTCGGCCACGGTCTTGTCAACGACGGTCAGGGCCTCGGGCCCGCCATATGCGGCAGCTACCACGGCTGATGACATGTCGACGCGCAACACCCGGGCGGCGGGCCGCATTCCCGCGCATCGAGGCCGCCGTTACCACCACTGGCGCGACGTGAGACGAGCCATGTACCGTGCGCGCATGAGCAGAGCAAGGACGACGCTCAATCGGGGAGAACGGTGAATCGGGAAGAGCGGCGCCGGTTCGTCCGGGAGCACCGTACCTGCGTCTTCGGCTATGCACGCAAGGCGGATGGGCCGGCGATGACGATCGTCTACTACGTCATGGACGAGGATGAACTGCTCGTCTCCACCATGGCCGAACGGGGCAAGGCCAAAGCGGTCGTCCGCGACGGGCGGGTCAGCCTCTGCGTCCTGGACGAGAACTGGCCGCTGAGCTACCTGCAGGTCTATGGCAACGGCGTCGTCGACACCGACCCCGAGCTGGCCGTCGACGTGCTGACCAGGGTGGTCGGGCTGATGGCGGGCGAAGAGGTTCCCGCCAGCCGCCGGCCGCAGCTTGCCGAGATGGCGCGCGACGAGCGGCGGGTCGTCATCCGGGTTCAGCCGTATGCGACGTTCGAGACCCCGCCCCGGCACGTGCATAAGATGAGCGACATCGACACGCTGACGCACTTCACGAGCAAGTCGCTGCCCTGGTGACGCAGGCGAACGAGGCCGAGATCGTCGGCAGGCTCCGGGCAGCCGGATGCGTCTACGCCGAGGCCGAGGCTGAGCTGCTACTCGCGGCCGCAGCGACGTCGGCCGACCTCGCTGACATGGTCGACCGCCGGGCGGCCGGCCTGCCGCTCGAGCACGTTCTCGGCTGGGCGGAGTTCTGCGGCCTTCGGATCTCCGTCGGCCCGGGCGTGTTCGTTCCCCGCCTTCGCAGTGAGTTTCTTGTCGCGCAGGCCATTGCGGCTGCGCCGCACGGGAGAGCGTGTGTCGTCGTGGATCTGTGCTGCGGGTCGGGCGCCGTCGGGCCGTTGCGACCGCGCTCGGGCAGGCCGAGCTGCATGCCTGCGACATCGAGCCCATGGCAGTGGCGTGCGCTCGCGCCAACGTCGCGGCCGTAGGCGGAGCTGTCTACGAGGGTGATCTGTACGACCCACTGCCGGCCGCCCTGCGCGGTCGCGTCGACCTGGTAGTGGTCAATGCGCCCTACGTGCCGAGCAGCGAGATCGGGCTGATGCCAGCGGAGGCCAGGCTTCATGAGCCGCGGGTCGCGCTTGATGGCGGCCCGGATGGCGTTGCGATTCACCGCCGGGTCGCTGCGCAAGCGCCCGGCTGGCTCGCCCCCGGCGGACGCCTGCTGATCGAGACGAGCGAGCGGCAGGCGCCGCTGACCGTGGCCGCGATCACCTCGGCTGGCCTGACCACTACCGTCATCTGCGACGACGAGCTGGACGCGACGGTCGTGACGGGCACGGCGAGCAGCTAACCTGCGCCTGGCGCTCAACCCAGGTCAGCAACGGTCGCACGAATCGCCGCCGCGTAGATTGCCGCCGGATTGCCCGCAGGCCAGTCCGGGAGCGGATCGATGGTGTCAATGTGGACGAAGCCGTTGCGCTCCCAGAAGGCGCGCGTGGCCTCGTACGGCTGGTAATCGGCCGAGGGGTCGAGCGTCTTCGCCTCCACAACGCTGATCCCCGCCGTCGCCAGGCAGCCCAGGACGTGGCGGAGAAGCTGGGTTCCGTACCCCCGGCCGCGGTGGCTCGCCTCGACGGCGATCCACAGGATCTCCGCTCCGCCAGGAGATTTCCGCGCGGCCACAGCTATGCCGGCTACGGAACCGGAATCGGTGAGAACCCAGGCGTCGTGCTTGCCGGCGTCGTGCTGCACCTTTCCGGCACATCTTCGGTGAAGTAGTCAGGCAGACCCTCGATGATCAGGGCGGCGGCAGGGGCATCCTCGGCAGCGAACGGGCGGACGGCAGGCATGCAACGCATCGTGCCACCACCTGGTGCGCCCAGGTCAAGCCATTTGCGGCTCGCCTAGGCGGTCGCAGCCTCCCGCAGCTCCCGGAACGCCGCCGCGAGCCGCGGCATACTCCACGACGCGTTGAGACCACTCGGGTTGGGCAGGATCCACACTCGTGCCCCGCCGAGCAGCTCGTCCTGCGGCCCGACGGTCGCGCGCGGCTGCGAGAAGGCTGTCCGGAACGCGGTGACCCCGAGCACGGCGAGCCAGCGGACACCGATCTCGCCGGCCAGCACCGCAAGTGCTGCTCCGCCGGCCTCCAGCTCAGCGGCAGCCAGCTCGTCGGCCCGCGCGGTGGCGCGGGCGACAACGTTGGTAATGCCCAGGCCGTCGGCGGGCAGCACGTACTGCTCTGCTGGCGCAAGCTGACGCGCAGTGAACCCGGACTGGTGCAGCGCGGGCCAGAACCGGTTACCAGGCCGGGCGAAGTGGTAACCGGTAGCGGCCGAGTACAGGCTCGGGTTGATCCCGGCGAACAGCACGCGCAGCCCCGGCGCGACCAGGTCGGGGATGGTCCGGTTGCGGGCGGCCGCCAGGTCGGCCCGGGAGGGCCGGTACGGCCGGCCAGCTTCACTCACCGGGCTGGCTGCGGCCTTTGATGAAGCGGCGGGCGTGGATGCAACGGAGGTCACGGGTCCCAGGCTACGGGCGGCTGTCGGACAATGGACTGGTGATCACGGTTGATCCTGAGGCGTTCGAGCAGATGGTCGCCAAGGCGCTCGACTCCCTGCCAGCGGAGTTCGCCGACCTCGTGAAGAACGTGGCCGTCCTCGTCGAGCACGGGCCCGGACCGCGCGGCCTGCTCGGCCTGTACCAGGGCATCCCGCTGACCAGCCGGACGACGAACTACGCGGGGGTGCTACCGGACCGGATCACGATCTACCAGCAGGCGATCTGCGCGATCTGCGACACCGAGGACGAGGTCGTCGAGCAGGTGCGCCGCACGGTGATCCACGAGGTCGGCCACTACTTCGGCATCTCTGACGAACGCCTGCGGGAGCTGGGCTGGTGATCTGTCCTCATACCAGGAGCGTCGTGCCGAACACCAGCGCGCTGACCGCGGCGACCAGCCACACCCGGTACCAGAATCCATGCGGGATGCGGGTTAGCTTCCGAAGCCCATCGGAGTCCCCTGAGCCCTTGCGGCGGACTCTGATGCCCTGAATACCCGACACCAGCAGGAACCAGGCAATCGCGTAAGCGGTCAGTACCTGCGCACCGAGTGGCGCAAAGCCAGCGATCAGGAACAGGAACAGCGCGGCGACGGTCACCGACACGACCCCGAAGCTCCAGCGCAAGGTCAGCAGGATCCCGATCAGCAACACCAAGCCAATCCAGAGGACGGCAACGATGTGGCCGGCCCAGATGAGGCCAGCGGCTCCGAGACCGAACCCGCTCGGCCCGAGGTAACCGACGAAAGAGATCACCGAGTTGCCCAGAGTACGACTGGGGCCGATATCGCGAGTGAGCCCGGTCGCGTCGAGGTTGAACTCCATGCTCACGATCTTGTGGCCGAGCGCCGATCCGACGGTAGCGTGCGCGCCCTCATGAGCCATCACCGTCAGGTGCCTCGTCATCGGCCACAGCCACCGGACGAGCGTGGCCGTTGCTGCCATGAGCGCGAGCACGCCCGAGACCAGGACCGACGGGTGCGCCTGGACCTGGCCGATGCGCTCCAGCGACGCCACTAGCTCCGATGCCGTCACGGCATTAGCATGCGCGAAAGCTAGGCGGTTGCGGAAGAAAAACCCCGATCCGACCGGGAACGAGCTACTTAGCCAACTCCGAGGCTTCCCTTGGCCGCGGCCTCGAAGACACGGAATGGCAGCAGCCGCTTGGCGATCAGCCCGGCTCGCTCCCCGGCCTTGCCGACCGAGACCCGGCGCGGCGCCCGGCCGGCGTCAAGTACGCGCTGGACGATCGCAGCGACCTGCGTCGCCGGCGCGCCGTTGGCCTCGTCGCGCTCCATCATGCCGACCGCATGGCTCATGGCCACTGCGTATGCTGTGCCGGCCTGCGATGCGCTGGCAAACTTCCGGCTTGCGGTGAAGTCGGTGGCGATGTTGCCCGGCTGCACCAGCGTTACCTGCACGCCAAACGGCGCGATCTCGTAGGCGAGTGCTTCAGCGAAGCCCTCGAGCGCGAACTTGCTGGCGCTGTAATACGCCTGGAACGGGATCCCGATCACTCCGCCGATCGAGCTGATCAGCACGATGCGTCCGCGCTGCTGCTTCCGCATGTGCGGCAGGGCGGCCTGCACGACCCGGACGCAGCCCCAGAAGTTGGTCTCGAACTGCGCCTTCGCCTCGGAGATGCTGGTGTACTCGGCCGCTCCGGCGACTCCCCAGCCCGCCGCCGCGATCAGCGCGTCGATCCGGCCCTCGCGGGCGACGAGGCCGGCCACGCCAGCCTGAACCGCCGCGTCCTCGTCGACGTCCATCACCAGGCCCGTCCAGCCAGTGCCGCCGGTACCGCGACGGCTTGCTCCCGTAACTGCCCAGCCTGCCGCGGCGAGGCGGTCGGCGCATGCCTTGCCGATGCCGGCCGACGCTCCTGTGACGAGGGCCACCGGCTGCGTGCCTGTCATCTCGATCCTGGTCCCTTCCCGTGGCAGCGCTGTTGCGGCACCGCTGGTTACGGCACTAGCTCTGTCAGTGGTGCTGGCTACTGTCAGTGTCCATGACAGGGCTGCCCGGTGTTCTGGATCTGCTCAACGACGATCAGCGCCGTGCGGCGACGCATCAGGGCGGCCCGCTGCTCATACTCGCCGGGGCTGGCACCGGCAAGACCGGCACGCTGGTAGCCCGTGCCGCCTGGCTGCGCGATCAGGGCATCCAGCCAGCCAGGATCCTGCTGCTCACGTTCACCCGGCGGGCTGCCGACGACATGCTCGCCAGGGCGCAGCCGCCTGATGCCAGCCCGGCCGACCGCATGACCGGCGGAACCTTCCACGCGGTCGCGCACCGCGTTATCCGGGCGCACGCCGAGGCCTTCGCGCTGCCGCCGGAGTTCTCGGTGATCGACCCGGCCGATGCCAGCGACGTGATGGACACGCTGCGAGACGCCAACGGCCTGGTCGGCACGACGGCCGGCCGCCGTACTCCGCGCGCGGCGACCTGCGCCGAGATCTACGCACGCTGCGTCAGCACCAGCACGCAGCTCGCCGACGTGCTCACCGAGGGATACCCGTGGTGCGTTCCGTTCACTAGTCAGCTCGCTGCGCTGTTCACCGACTTCGTCGGCTACAAGCGCCGGCACGGCCTGGTCGACTTCGATGACCTGCTGCTGCTGTGGCGTGCCGCCCTCGCGGATGATGTCGCCGGCCCGGTCCTGCGCGCCCTCTTCGACGCGGTCCTGGTCGACGAGTATCAGGACGTGAACTCGGTCCAGGCCGAGATCGTGCGCCTGCTGCGGCCCGACGGTGCCGGCCTGACCTGCGTGGGCGATGATGCGCAGGCCATCTACGCGTTCCGCGGGGCCGATCCCGCGCACCTGCGTGCGCTGGCCGGCACCTACGCCAATCTGGCCATCATCAGGCTGTCACGGAACTACCGGTCCCGGCACGAGGTGCTGAGGCTGGCGAACGTCATCCGGCCGCAGTACGACGGGCTGGAGCTGGCGCTGTCGGCAGAGCGCGGCCAGGGCCACCGGCCGCTGCTGATCCGCTGCCACGACGAGGCGACCCAGGCACGCGAGATCTGCTCCCGCGTCCTCGCCGACCAGGAGGCCGGCGTCCAGTTCTGTGAGCAGGCGGTCCTGGTGCGGTCGGCGCATCACAGCGACCTGCTGGAGGTCGAGCTGGCTGCCCGCGGCATCCCGTATGTCAAGTACGGAGGCTTGCGCTTCACCGAGGCCGCGCATGTCAAGGACTTCCTGGCGGCCGCCAGGATCGTCGCTAATCCGGCCGATGACCTGGCCTGGTTCCGGTTGCTCAGGCTCCACGATGGCGTTGGCCCGGTGCTGGCCAGGCGAGTGATCGAGGCGCTGGAGATAGGCGAGCCGGCGCCGTTCGGTCGCTGGCCGGAGGCGGCGCCGCTCCTGTCGCAGCGCTCGGCTTGCGCCGTGGGAGAGACCGTCGGGTTCCTGGCCCGGGCCGCGGAGCTGGAGCGCACCGCAGACCGGGCCGCGTCGGTCCTGGCCGCGCTGCGCGGCCCGCTGGCCGCCCGGTATCCCGATGCCGGCGTGCGGTTCGCCGACCTTGAGCGGCTCGCCGATGCCGCCGCGGCTAGCCCGTCACTGCACGATGCGCTGGTGCAGCTGGCACTTGACCCGCCGGTGTCCGCCTCGGACCTGGCAGGCAGGCCGCGGCTGGACGAGGACTACCTGGTGATCTCAACCGTCCACTCGGCCAAGGGGCTGGAGTGGCCGGTCGTTCACCTGCCGCAGCTGGTTGACGGCGCAGTGCCCAGTGACATGGCCCTGACAACGCCGGCCGGGCTAGAGGAGGAGCAGCGGCTGTTCTACGTGGCCGTGACCAGGGCGCGCGACCGGCTCTACCTGTATGCGCCGCTGCGGATGCACCACCATCGGATGGCGCGGGACGACCGGCACAGTTACGCCCAGCTCACCAGGTTCCTGGATGCCGCTGCGATCGCGCACTGCGAGGTCATCCAGGCAAGCCCGAGCAGGCTGGCGCTGACGCCGATCGCGCCGCTCGCAGTGCGCGTGGACGCGGAGCTCCAGTCCCTGTGGGGAGCGAGCTAGCAGGCCTGGATAAGGTCAATCGTCCGATCTTCGCCCAGCACCGGAGGCTAGCGGTGGCCAACCCCACCTTGCAGATCATCATTGCCAGCACGCGCCCTGGGCGGGTCGGCCCGTCGGTGGCGGCCTGGTTTCATGATCGCGCGGTGAAGGCTGGCAGCTTCGAGGTCGAGCTGATCGACCTGGCGGAGGTCAACCTGCCGATGTATGACGAGCCCAAGCACCCGCGGTTTGGCCAGTACGCGCATCAGCACACCAAGGACTGGAGTGCCACCATCAGCCGTGGCGACGCCTACGTGTTCGTGGTCCCCGAATACAACTACGGATTCAACGCCGCCATCAAGAACGCCATCGATTACCTCAACCGGGAATGGCAGTACAAGCCGCTAGGGTTCGTCAGCTACGGCGGCGTTGCTGCCGGGACCAGGGCCGTCCAGATGCTCAAGCAGGTTGTCTCCGCCCTGAAGATGGTGCCGATGACCGATGCCGTGCATATCCCGTTCGTGGCCCAGTTCCTCGATTCCGACCGGGTACTCCAGCCGAACCAGATCATGGAGGACGCCGCGACTGCCCTGCTCAGCGAGCTGGCCAGGTGGACGAGCTCGATGGGGTCCTTGCGAAATTAAGCCGGCGGGGCGCCCGCAGGGTACCGGCGGGCGTTATCGTCGAGCTTCGCCCCGGCCGCCGCGGCCAGGTCGATGCCGAGCACGTCGGCGAGCAGGATCAGATAAAGCAGCACATCCGCCATTTCCTCGCCGGCCCTGGTCCGGAGCGGTTCGCCGCTGGCAAGTTTGGCCGCGGTGCCGGCGGGCAGCCACTGGAACAACTCGGCTAGCTCGCCTACCTCGCCCACCAGGGCAAGGAGGACTGACTTCGGATCATGGAAACGGCTCCAGTCCCGCTCGGCGGTGAACTGGCGCACGCGATCCCGCAGCAGCTCGAGGTCGGACACCTCGCCAGCATGACACGGCCGTCACCTCCGGGCTAACTAGCCGGCCGACAAGTGCGAGATGATCCCTTCGGGGTGGAATGCCACCGGCTGAGGGACAGTTGGAGGATTGCTGTATGAACTCTCAACGGCAGCTCATGCGTGTGGTCGGGGCTTGCGCGCTCGTCGCGCTGGCCGCGACCGCTGCGGCCTGCGGCGGTAGCAGCCCGAGCGGCTCGAGCACGACGCCTGCTACCTCGGCCACTTCTTCCTCGTCGGCTCCCGCGACCTCGCCGGCCGCGACCGGCTCAGCGTCCTCCGCCCCGGCGGGTTCCGCCGCCGCGATCAAGACCAACTGGGCGACGTTCTTCAACAGCAAGACATCCGTCGCGAAGCGGGTGAGCTTGCTGCAGGACGGTTCTCAGTTCACTTCGATCATTACCGCGCAGCAGCATTCACCGCTGGCGGCAGGCCTGACTGCCAAGGTCCTGTCAATCAGCAATGCCACGAATACGCAGGCAGACGTGAAGTACGACCTCGTCGTCGGCGGCTCGAAGGTACCGATGACCGGCGTCGCGGTGTATGAAGACGGGACCTGGAAAGTCGGCGTAGCGACCTTCTGCGGCCTGCTGCACCTGGAGGGACTGAAGTCAATGCCAGCTGTCTGCTCATCGGCGACCTAGCGTGGTCAGCGCTGCCGACATCCCCGAAGGCAAGGCCGCGGCCGTTCGGTATGGCACCCGCGGCATTGGCCTCGCCGTACTGTGCGTCGTCCTGTTCCTGACCTTCCTGGACAACACCATCGTCAGCGTCGGGCTGGGCAACATACAGACGGAGCTGCACGCGGGGGTGTCGGCGCTGCAGTGGGTCGTCGGCGCTTACGCGCTGACATTTGCCGGCACGATGCTGGCATTCGGTATGGTGGGGGACGAGTTCGGCCGCAAGCGGGTCATGCTGATCGGCATCGTGATCTTCTGTGCCGGGTCAATCCTGTCCGCTCTGGCGAGCGGCAGCCACGCCATTGCCCTGCTGATCGGCGGCCGGGCCGTGATGGGCTTCGGCGCCGCAGCGAGCGAGCCTGGCACGCTCTCGATGATCCGGCACCTCTACACCACCGAGCGGACCCGTGCGCGCGCGCTGGGGGTCTGGACCGCTGTGTCAGGTCTGGCGCTGGCAATGGGGCCGGTACTCGGCGGCGCGCTGGTCGGCGAGTTTCACTGGCGTTCGATCTTCTGGTTCAACCTGATCGTCGGTGTGATCGCGTTTATTGGCGTGGCGACCGTGCTGCCCGAGAACTCTGACCCGGATGCCCACCGGGTGGACATCACGGGCTTCTGCCTCGGCGCCGCTGCGATCTCCGCCCTGGCCTTCGCGGTGATCATCGCCGAGAGCTCGGGCTTCGGCTCGACGCAGGTCGTCGCGCTCCTGTGCGTCAGCGTCGCTGGCGCGGTCGCGTTCCTGTGGTGGGAGCACCACGCCGCGCACCCATTGCTGGACGTCCGGTTCCTGCGGGTGCCGCAGTTCCTGACCGCGAACGTGCTCGCCTTCAGCGCGTACTTTGCCACTTTCGCGCTGTTCTTTTTCACAGCGCTGTACCTGGCGGAGGTGGTCGGCTACTCCGGCTTCCAGATCGCGCTGATCTTCCTGCCGATGACCGGCGTGATGGTGCTGTCGTCGGTCCTGGCGGGCATCTGGACTGTCGCAGCCGGGCTGCGCTGGTCCATGTTTATCGGCTGCCTGCTGTTCGCGGCCGGCCTGCTGCTGACCGCCCTCGCGATCAGCCCGCACCCGTCCTACCTGCCACTGGCGGCTTCGCTGGCGCTGGCCGGCATCGGGATCGGCGCAACGGTGGTGCCAGCGACATCGGCGTCGCTGTCGGCGATCCCGCCGGAGCGGTCCGGGATGGCCGCGTCGACCACGAACACCGCCCGCGAGATCGGCGCCGTGGCCGGCGTTGCGGTGCTCGGGGCAATCGTCAACTCGCGGCTGACGGCTGACATCACTAGCAGCATGCAGCGCCTGGGTCTTCCGAAGGGCTTGCAGCACGTCGTCATCCAGGGGGTGGAGACCGGCGCGGAGCCTTCCAGCGGGAAACTCGGCAGCATCGAGCAGGCGTACGGGAAGCTCGGCGAGGAAGTCGTCAACGCGGCGTACAGCGCGTTCCAGGCCGGCCTGCATATCGCGCTCTATCTTTCGGCCGGGCTGGTCTTCGCCGCTGGCATCTTCAGCTTCGTCGCGCTAGCCCAGCGCGAATCGGCGCTCTCGGCTGCTCGCCGTGATGTCGTGCCGGAACCAGACCGGGCGCACTGACGGACTGCATCAGCGGCAGACTGGACAGCATGACCGTCAGCACGAGCCAGCTTGCTGGCTGCATATCGGCATACGCGGCGCGGCTGCACGCCGCGATCGGGACCAAGCACCATGTCGCCTCGCCGCTGGGCGCCTGGCTGCTGCTGGCCCTTGCCGCCCCCGCCAGCACCGGTGCCGATCGCGACACCCTGACGGAGGTACTCGGCTGCGACGCTGCGGATGCCGCGCGCGCCGCGGCCGACCTGCTGACCGAGCCTCATCCGCTAGTTGCCAGTGCCGCCGCGGTGTGGACCGATCCGGCGGCGCGGCTGCCAGAGACGTTCCTGCGCTGGCGGGAGGCGCTGCCTAGCGTCGTCACGACCGGCGACCTGCCGGGGCGACCCGAGCTGGACGCCTGGGCGCGAGAGCACACATTCGGGCTGATCGACCGGTTCCCGATCTCGACCGACAACGTCTACCTGCTGCTGGCCACCGCGCTAGCGACCAAGGTCTCCTGGCAGGTCCCATTCGACCTCGAGCCCGCCGGCAGCCTTGGCTCAGGCAGCCCGTGGGCGGGCACGCTCAACCGCGTCCTGCGAACTCCGGCCCGGCCTGGCGGCCATGTCAAGCTCATCACGACCACCCCGCAGGCGGGCGACGTCATCGTGCACATCGCAATTGCGGCAGGCGGCCTCGAAGTCATCTCGGTCGCAGGGATGCCGGACGTACCGTCCGCCCGGGTGCTGGCCGCTGCCTACGACCTCGGCTGCAGGCACGCGGCGGGCGGCCAGATCGCCGGGCGCGACCTGGGCAGCTTGTCCCTCGGCGAGCACGACCTGTGGAGCGTACGCGAGGTGACCGCGGCAGCAGACTCGCTAGCGGCGGTGCTGCCCGCGTGGTCGGCGGATTCGGATAACGACCTCACCGCTCCTGGCCTCGGCTTCGCGGCCGCCAAGCACGCGCTCGTCCAGAACGACGATCCCTGGGCAGCCAGGCAGGCGGCGATGGCGCGGTACTCCCGGACGGGATTCGAGGCCGCCGCCGTCAGCGCTGTGGCCGTGATGGCAGCGGCGCGGTTGCCCGCGAGGCGCCGTGACGTCGTGCTGCGATTCGGGCACCCGTACGCCGTGGTCGCTTTCGCGACAGCGCCCCGCGGCGCTGCAGCCACCACTGGCACGGCGAACGGCGGTGGCCCGTGGCGAGGGCTGCCGGTCTTCTCCGCGTGGGTCAGCGAGCCCGAAGACGCTACCGACGACAGCAGCTCCTCCGCCGGAGCGCCGCGTTGACGGCCGCGTACCTGGCGAGCGAGTGGTCCGCGGGGACGAGGACACGCTGTACCGCCGGCTCGTCAGCGTCCTGATTCCGGCGCCCTTGAGCTGCGGCTCCCTGCTGATCGCCGGGGCGACCCTGGCTGCCCAGGCGGGCGGGGGCCTGTACTGGCTGGTGACAAGTGTGCTGTCGGCGATCATCTTCGGGCTGAGCAATGTCTGGGTGCTGCTGGTGGAGATCCAGCGCTAGTTTGCTGCCATGCACAGCGTGGATAGCACGACAGAGCAGATGATCAGGTCGGTGCTCGCGTTCGCGGAGAACCGGCTGCGCCTGGATCCGGTTCCGCTGGACAAGGGCTCACGCGATCCCGCCGAGCTGGACATCGCGCTCACGGGCTTGCTGGACGAAGACGGGCATCCGCCAGACCAGGTTCTCGGCGTCTATGCCTCGATGCTGGCGCCCGCAGTCATCTCGGCCGACAGCCCGCGCTTCCTCGGCTTCATCCCGGCAGCCCCGACGAAGGCATCGCTGCTATTCGACATGCTGATCTCGTGCGCGTCGATTCAGGGCATCTCCTGGCTGGAGGCGGCAGGTGCGATTCACGCTGAGAACCAGGTCCTGGGACTGATCGCGGACCGAGCTGGGCTGCCGGCCGGGTCTGGCGGCTGTTTCGTCTCCGGTGGATCGGCGGCCAACCTGTCTGCGCTCGCCGTCGCCAGGGAGGTTGCCAAGCGGAAGGCGCCGGCGGCCAGCCGCTGGCGCGTCATCGTTGGCTCGGACGCGCACTCCTCGGTTAGCAACACGCTCCGGCTGCTGGAGATGGACGCTCTTGTCGTGTCGACGCCGGACCACCGGCTGACCGGCGACGCGGTACGCGCCGCTATCGTGGCCGACGGTCATCCGGAGTCGCTGGCGGCGATCGTCGGGACGGCAGGCACGACCAACGCGGGCATCATCGATGACCTGGCGGGCCTGGCATCGGTCGCGGCCGAGCACAAGCTGTGGTTCCACGTGGATGGCGCTTACGGCGGGGCCGGCCTGTTCGTGCCGAGCATCAGGGACGCCTACGACGGGATCGAGCACGCGGACTCGTTCGTGGTCGATCCGCACAAGTGGCTGTTCGCCCCGTTCGACTGCGCGGCGCTGGTGTACCGCGATCCGGCCATAGCCCGTTCCGTCCATACGCAGGATGCGAGCTACCTGGACGTTATCCACGAGCAGCCTGGCGAATGGAACCCCACGGACTACGCCTACCACCTCACCCGGCGGGCCAGGGGCCTGCCGCTGTGGTTCTCCTTGTGCGTGCACGGGACGCGCGCCTACAGCGCCGCGATCGAGTCGGCCATCGTGCTGGCCAAGGAGGCAGCTGCCGAGATCTCGTCGCGCGATTATCTCGAGCTTGTTTGCGAACCGCAGCTGTCAGTCGTCCTGTTCCGCCGGACCGGCTGGCAGCGTGCGGACTACATGGCGTGGGCGGACCAGCTGCTCGAGGAGCAGGTGGCGTTCCTGCCGCCGACGAGCTGGGAAGGCGAGACCGTGGCCAGGTTCGCGTTCTTGCACCCGCATACGCCGATGGAGCTGGTGCGCGAGATCCTGGATCGGATGGCCGAGCCGGGCTAGCGGAGCCGTGAAATGGTCACCAGCGCCGCTAGCCAGGAACGTACGTCAGCCGCGCTGGGCTAGCACGATCGGGCGACCTTGGCGACCTTGAAGCCTGCGTCGCCGTTGCCGTTGACGCTGGTGCCGCTGTCGTCGGCGAAGGTGTAGAGGCGCTGCCCGCGGTAGGTGACCTGGAGCTTGTGGTGGCCGAATGTCTTCGTGCCGAGGCAGTTCGCGCCCTTCGGCTTGGTCTTGCCGGCCGGCATGACAAGCCGCGGCCAGACCGCCAGGCATCCGCCGGTGCAGGAGCCGTGCGGCAGGGTGTAGAGCGCAGCACCGTGCACTGTCACCAGGATCTTGCCGAAATGAGGGCGAACGCGCTCCTTGACCACGACGGCCGACTTGGCCGCCGCGCTCGTCGGCGCGGCAGTTGCGGCTGTGGTGCTGGAGAGCGCTACCACCGAGAGGCTCGCACCCGTCAGCGCGAGCGTGGCGCAGGCCGTCATGATCAGACGGCCGGGCCTTGTGCGGGAGATACTGCGCATGCTGAAACCGCCTTAGTGCTCAATCCGGGTCGCGTCAGGGGTCGGCCCAGGCAACTGGCCCCGACAGCAGAACGCTCGCTGCGCCTAGCCGGTTCAGCCCGCCGGCTGATTGTTTCGGACGTCACGTCGTAGGCTCGCCTGCACGCGACCCGCAACGGAAGGAGCCCAGAATGACGAGTCAGCATCAGGGCACCGTGATCGGCGTGCCCGAGCATGTCGACGTCGCGCTCCGTTCGTTCGGCCAGCCAAACGCCGTGGTTCGGGCGTTTGACTTCTGGGATAACAGCTACGAATGGCGGCGCTTGTTCAGCGAGCTGTTCGGGACCTTCCTGCTCGTCATAGTCGCTGTCGGCGGCAGCATTGTGAACGCCAGGTTCGGCGGCGACGCGGTCCCCGGCCCGGTCCGCGCCGTCGCACCGGCGCTGATGGTGATGGCCGTCATCTTGTTTATGGGCGGCGTGTCGGGAGCGCACCTCAATCCGGCAGTCAGTGTGGCCTTCGCGTTGCGCGGCAACTTCCCGTGGCGCCGCGTACCGCGGTACGTCGTGGCGCAACTGGTCGGCGCGGTGCTGGCATCACTGCTGTTGATCGGCCTGATCGGCAAGCAGGGCAGTGCCGGGCTCACGCTGCCAGGACCGGGGATCTCGACGCCTGTTGCGCTCGCCTGGGAGGCGCTGCTGACAACTGGGCTTGTCAGCGTCGTGCTTGGCACGGCCTCCGGCGCTCAGCAGCTCGGCACGCTCGCCGCTCTTGGCGTCGGCAGCTACATCGCTCTGGCCGGGCTGTTCGGGGCACCCGTCAGCGGCGCTTCGATGAACCCGGCAAGGTCGCTGGGTCCGGCGCTCGTGCTCGGCAACTGGACGGCCTGGTGGGTCTACCTGGCCGGGCCGCTGATCGGCGCGATCATCGCCGTCGGCATCGCCTACATCCTGCGCGGACCAGGTGGCGGGGCGGCCGGCACCCAGGCCGCACAGGGGACGCTTGGCACGCTCTGGCTGCCGGCGAGGATCGGCCGGCCGCTGCCTGCGCCCGACCGGCCGGCGCCAGACGGTCCTGGGCATGGTGGCGGCTCGGCGCCCGGTGGTGACGCGTCTTCGGGCGGCGGTCCAGTGTCGGGTGGCGGCCCGTCATCAGGCGGTGGCCCGGATCCCGGCGGTCCTTCCTCCGGCTCGGCGAGCTAGCGGGCGGACCGGCTTGCGCAGTCGATGCAGGTCGTCGCTGTCGGCCGGGCGGCGAGCCGCTCAGCCCCGACGGGCTGGCCGCATATCTCGCATACCCCATAGCGGCCAGCGTCCAGGCGGGCTACGGACTCCTCAACCTGGCTTAGCTGACCGCGAGCCTGGTTGAGCAGCGCGGCGATGTGCTGTCGCTCGAAAGCGATCGTGGCTCCCTCAGGATCGTGCTCGTCGTCGGAATTCGCCTGCCCAGCGGCCTCGACGATGTCGTTGAAGTCGCGCTCGAGCGCAGCGAGGCGCTCGAGCGCGGCCTTGCGCTCGGCCTCGAGAAGAGCCCGGGGATCCGTGTCAGCCGTCATCCCTCCTGCCTACCACTCGCTGCCGCCTGGCTGGGCGGGCCAGCAGGCCCGATGTGCGCAGTCCGGCCCGATACGGCAGGCTTGACGCATGACAGCTGACATCCTCACCCTGATGGCCGTCCACGCGCACCCCGACGATGAGGCATCGAGCACCGGCGGCGTGCTGGCGCTTTACGCCGACCAGGGCATCCGGACCGTGGTCGTGACCTGTACGAACGGCGAATTCGGCGATGCGCCCGGCCAGGTCAAGCCGGGTGCGGACGGGCATGACGAGCAGTCCGTCGCCCAGTTGCGACTCGCGGAGCTCCGGCAGTCGGCCAAGATTCTCGGGGTCAGCAATCTGGAGTTGCTCGGTTACCACGACTCCGGCATGCCGGACTGGGAGTACAGGAACCGGCCGGATGCCTTCTGCAATGTGCCGCTGGACGTCGTCGCGGGGCGTATCGGCGAGCTGATCGAGACCTACCGACCCCAGGTCGTGATCTCCTACGACGACAAGGGCATGTATCAGCACCCCGACCATGTGCATGCCGCTCAGGCTGCGGCCGCAGCTGCGGCTCAGACCGGTATCCCGGCTAAGTACTACCAGTCCGCGATGCGGGGCAGTGACTGGCGCAAGGTCTGGGAGGCCCTGCGCGAGCTTGGTGCCGACGTGCCGGACCAGCGCGAGTTCACACCCGAGCAGCGACAGCAGATGGAAGAGGCCGAGCAGCGCATCACTACTACTGTTGACATCCGCCCGGTCCTGAGCCGCAAGCGCGAGGCCTTGTTCGCGCACGCCAGCCAGATTCAGGACTCGTGGTTCAGCAAGCTTCCCCCGGAGATTGCCGAGTCCACGTTCGGCCGGGAGAGCTTCGTGCGACTGACCGATACGACCGGCGCGCCGTTGCCTGAGGATGATCTGTTCGCCGGCCTGCGCTAGTGCGGCTTGAGCTCGCGTCGCCCGCTGATCTTTCTGGCGGCTGGTGCCTCCACGGCCGATCCCCCTGATGACTGCGGCCGAACTGTCAGTGGGCACCTGTATTATCGAACTTGTGATCGATTAACAGGCTCTGGCAGCGGAGGGAGGCTCGCGATGACGGATATCGCCTGGGACATTCCCGGTGTTCCACGGGACGAGCCGCCCGGCGCGGACGGCCTGTTCGCGGATAGCAGTTCTGGCGCAGCGGCCGCGCCGAGTGGTGCCGCCGACGCGCGCCTGGGTGCTGGCTCAGGCTTAGCGGGCGAGTCGCGCTCCAAGCGCAAGCGGGGCGGCAGGGTCCGCTGGACCATGAGCGCGTCGGTGCTCGGGGGTTCGTCTGCGGGCGCGTTCGCGACCCGGCCCGTGGTCGACGATGGGCCATTCGCAGATTGCTCGGGGCCGGCGAGCTCGCCTTCTGCGACGCCCTCACTGTCTGCTACTCACACGCTGTGCGGTGAGTCTCGTGTTTCGGAGTCCGCGGGCACCGACCTCGGGCCGGATGAGGCCGCGGCGGCGCTGCGGTCGCTGTCGGCCGCTCTGGACGTCCTGGCGCATTCCGATCCCGCCGCCTGGCCGGAGGGCCTGCAGGCCGATTGCCTGCGCGTGCTGGCGGTGGCGGAGTCGCGGCAGGCGGCGGCCCATGCGCGGGTGCTGGCGGCGTTCAGCGTGCCGGGCGGGGGGCTGGCCGGCGATGGTCACCGGTCGCCGCGGGTGTGGCTGACCTGGCAGACTCAGTCGACCCGCCCGGCGGCGGGGGCGAAGGTCGCCTGGATGCGCTGCCTGCAGGCTCATCGGGTCATTGCCGCCGCGCTGGCCTCGGGCGCTGTCTCGGTGTCGTGGGCCGGCAGGTCGCGGACTGGACTGACCGGCTGCCCGCCGCCGTGCGTGACGCCGCGGATGAGGAACTGCTGTCGGCGGCGGCGGACGGCGCCGGGCTGGCGGACCTGTCGGTGATCGCGGGAGAGCTGTTCCGCGCGCACGCCCAGCCTGACACCGATGACGGCGGGTTCGAGGACCGCAGGCTGCGGCTGGCGACCACGTTCGGCGGCGCCGGCCGTCTCGAGGGGGACCTGACCGCCCGGTGCGCCGCCGCCGCCGAAGCCGTCCTCGGCGCCCTGTCGAAGCGGGCCGGGCCGGAGGACACCCGCACCGCCGCGCAGCGCCGCCACGACGCGCTGGAGGAAGCGCTGCTGCGGCTGCTGGCCGCCGACGGGCTGCTGCCGCAGCGGGCCGGGCAGCCGGTCCGCCTCGAACTCGGCATCACCCTCGACGAACTGCTGAACAACACCGGCGGCCCGGCCGGGCCGGGCGCTGGGTGCGACGCGGTCATCGCCCCGGTGATCACCGGGACGGCTGACTACGGGCTGCTGGCTGAGCTGACCGACCCCGGCAGCCCCCCGCCACGGCGCGACCTGCAGCAGGCCCTGGCCGGTCAGGCCGCCGATGCGACGGCGGCCCGGTACGGCGACGTGCTGGCCCAGGCGGTCGCGCTGCTGTCCGGGCCGTCCGGCCGGGCCGCGTGGCTGCGCCGCCACGTCACCGGCATCCCGGTCTCGGCCGTCAGCCTGCCGCTGGACATCCCCGCCGCGGTCGACACCATCCCGGTGCACCTGCGCCGGGCCGTCCGCCGGCGGGATCAGCACTGCCGGTTCCCCGGCTGCGACGTCCCCGCCGCCGCCTGCGAAGTCCATCACATCCAGCCGCGGCAAGACGGCGGCCGGCACGCCCTGGTCAACCTGACCCTGCAGTGCCGGTTCCATCACCTCATCGCCATCCACCGGTGGGGCTGGGTGTTCACCCTGCACCCCGACGGCACCACCACCGCCGTCAGCCCCGACGGGACCAAGATCCTGCATTCCCACCCGCCACCCATCGAGGCTGCCTGACGCTCTCGCGTGGTCGAAGTTGTTCGGTCCGCTGAGTTCCGGTTGGCTTGACAAGCGATCAACACCGTCTTCAGACTTCGGTCACTGACAGGCACAGTTCAGGAGGCCACATGTCTGCGTACGCAGTGCGGACAGCACGGCACATCCCGGTAATCGGGCTGAACTCGAAGGCCACGCGAGTTGTTGTCGCATTCGTGGTGCTGTGCCTGATCGCTGCTTGGACGTTCCTAGCCGCCGAGCGCCAAGGCAACCGTGCCACGGTTTTGACCGGGATGGCCTACACCGGAATAAACGAGGCGACCGTTACGGTTGCCGGATGGTCGTACGGGGTCTCCGGCGACGTGACCTGGTTCGACAGCCAGGGCACAGCACATGTCGGCGGCTGGCCGAGCTGCTTGCGCAATGTAGGTAGGCGCGTGCCGATCACCTTTGGCGCCGTGCCGGTGACAGCGCCAGACGGCAGCTCGTGGCGACAAGTCATCTGGGTTGACTGTCGAAGGTGAGAGACGCGCCGATAGCGCACCGCTGCACACAGATATGCCGGCCTAAGGGCGAGGCACGGGACTAAATAGCCGCCAGTTGGCACAACAACCGCCGTCAGTCCCGACGGCACCAAGACCCTGCACTCCCACCCGCCACCCGTCCGAGCCGCCTGACAGTTCCCGGCGTGCCTGCTCGAGTGTTTGGCCAGGCATGACTGTGTCAACCCGCGGTGACCCCGCCTTGACGGTTTGATCTGGCCCCGATGGGCGGCCTGCGGCGCTGGTGCTGCCATGGTGTTGGCGTGCTTGTCGTGATGGCGGGTCTGCCCGCAGCGGGTAAGAGCTCGGTGGCGGAGGGCCTGGCCAAGGTTCTGGGCTGCGCAGTGTTGTCGGTGGATCCTGTCGAGGCGGCGATGTGGCGCGCGGGAGTTGGCCGGGATCAGCCGACCGGCCTGGCGGCGTACGTGGTCGTCGAGGTCCTTGCTGCCGAGCAGCTCGCGCTGGGACACGACGTGGTCGTCGATGCGGTAAATGCGGTCGAGCCTGCGCGGGAGCAGTGGCGTGGGCTGGCCGGACGGACTGGCTCAGTGCTGCGGTTCATCGAGGTGCGGTGCTCCGACGAATGCGAGCACCGGCGCCGGCTAGAGAGGCGGCAGCGAGGTATCGATGGGTTCCCAGAGCCGACCTGGGAACAGGTGCAGGCACGTCGTGCTGGCATGGAGAACTGGCCAGATGACCGGCTTGTGCTTGATTCGATGACGTCCCCAGGTGACAACGTGCGCCTGGCACTTGATCATCTCGGTGTGGCCAGCGAGTCTGCTCGGGCCCGGCGGCGCTAATCCGGCTGACCTTGTGCCGTCGAGCGTGGGCGAGCCGGTAGCTGGCCAGAGAAGGGCTCGTTGCTGGCGATGCCGATCGCGGAGCGTGCTTCCCGCTCGGTGAGGACCTAGAAGAGCAGTCCGGGCCTGCACAGCCAAACCCCGCCCGCTGTGGCGAAGGGGTGAGTGTGGCGGCTCGACATGCTCCCGATGGCGGCGCAAGGCAAGCTTCGCCGCAATGGCAGCTGCGTGGCGCGAAGGGACCTCCCACTGGGCCGTGGCCATCCCGCCCCGGGCACCTCGTCGCTGCGTGGCCGTCGTCGGCTCGGCGCAAACCCATGTGAGGATAGTCAGATGCCACCTCGCGTGCCAGGTATCGATCCTGGCCGCCTTGCTCTGTGGTGTGCGGAACATCTAGGCAGTCAGCCCGCTTCGGAGCTGTTCAGGTCCGGGCATCTCTCTGCAGTGATCGGGCTGCGCCTAGCTGATGACCGCCAGGTCGTGGTGAAGGTGCGGCCTCACTCGCCTCGGTTGGTGGCATGCTTCGAAGTCCAGCGCCGGATGTTCGAGTCCGGCTATCCGTGTCCCGAGCCGCTATCTGGTCCTGCCCCTCTCGGCGACAGCACGGCAACCGCCGAAGTCTACGTCGCCGGCGGTGCCGTGCTCCCCGCTACCGACCACGCTCCCCTGCTATTCGCTGAGGCATTTGCGCGACTGATCAGGCTGGCCCCCCGTCCGGCCGAGGTCCCTCCCCTGGACCCGGCACCGTCGTGGACGGCGTGGAACCACGCCGAGGCGGGGTTGTGGCCTCGTGCCGAGGACAGTGACCTCGACCTCAACTCGGTCGCCGGTCCGGACTGGATCGATCAGGCCGGGCGTTGTGCCCGTGACCGGCTGCGAGCAGGAGCGTCCGAGGCCGTGATCGGCCGCAGCGACTGGCTGGTCGACAACCTGCGCTGGAGCGGCGACGAGCTGCTGGTGGTGCACGACTGGGACAGCACGGCCGCCGACAGCGAGGATGTCCTCGCGGGCTTTGCCGCCGCCTTGTATTCGACCGTCAGCCCCGACGAGCTTGCCACCGTAGAGGAAACCGAGAAGTTCCTCGACGCGTATTGCGACGCACGTGGTGATGCGCTCAGCGCAGACGAGCTGCAGCGGTCTTGGGCGGCTGGATTCTGGACGCGGGCCGTTGACGCCAAGTACCAGCACGCTGCTGGCCAGGCAGTCGTCTCCCTCACTGTAAATGAAGCTCGTGAGCGCCTCCGCCGGGGCGGGATGAAGCTCGGCTCACCCAAATAGCCGACAGTTGGGGACCAGCATGGGCAGGGAGGCACCGCGTCCACGACAGCATGCAACGCCCGGCGCGTGCCATGCTTTGAGGATGCATCGGGGGAGTGGCCAGGATCGACAAGCCCGGCTGCAGGAGTTCTATCAGGCGCTACCGCCGATGCAGCAAGGCGTGGTTATCTCCATCCTGCTGGGCAATGCGCTGCTGGTGGTCACTCTTGACGGCGTGGTTGTCGTTGCCGTCATTCGCGGGGTAATCCGTGGCTGGCGGAACCGCAACTTGGGTCCCGTGGCGGCCGTGCGGACGGGTATCGGCCCCGCATTGTGCGGGGCCCTGGCTGCTACCGCGATCCACAGGGAGGTGGTGCGAGGGCTCTTCCGCGCCATCGACACCGGTCGTGCCGCTGCCTGGCTGGAGCGCAGCGAGCGGCGGCTGACTGCCAGTGCAGGACATCAGGACGAGTGCCCGTAGATGACATGAGCGGCGAACCAATTGGCGACCGCGCAGCCAGGCACGTAGCGGCCTTCAATAGCAGCGTCCGATCAGGCCAATGGGCTGACTTCGCCGGACGCTTCACGCCCGACGCGACGATGCGCTTCGTCGGCCTACCGGTCGGCCCCTTTACCGGACGCGAAGCGATCGCTGCAGGCTATGCGTCCCAGCCACCCTCGGACACGCTCACAGTGACCAAGGTTGTGTCCTCCGGTGACGTTGACAAGCTCTGGTTCGCCTGGGACAGCAGCAGCAACGCAGGCACGATGATCTTGCGCTGGAGCGGTGACCTGATCGCCGAGCTCACCGTCACCTTCAGCTAAGGCACTGTTGCTGCCATGGCCTCGCTTAGGTGGCGGTTCACCACAGCGGCCCGCGATGTGGGCGAGATCCGCTGACGGCGCCACCGTGATGAACCGCGCGAGACCGCAACGAGCTCCAGCCTGCTCGCAGGCCTACGATGGCCCAGGAGGGATCATGGAGAGTGCTGCCGGACCGCTGGACCGCCGGTTCGGGCGCCTTCAGCGGATAGCACTAGCGACTGCGCTCGTATGGGCCGCCGGGCTGGTCATAGCGGCAGTGTTGCTGCCGGCCTACCAGTCATCAGGCGTCTCCAGTTCGGGAACTGTGACCAATAGCTCGGCAACCCTGGTGGAAGTGAACGGGTGGGGTGTCCTGCTGGTGGCCGGAGCGCCATTGGCAGCGGCTTTGGTGATCTGGAATGCGCTCCGGAGGCGGCGCGGACGGCAGGGCGCCGGTCTCGTTGCCTGGGTCGTTACGGCGCTGCTCGTCGTCTTCAACGTATTGGCCATGCTGTCGATAGGCGTGTTCCTCATACCGGTGACAGCTGCTCTGGTTGTCGCGTGCGGCACCCACGGCAGTCAGCCGCTTGGCGCGATCACTCATCCGGGCGTCCCTGGTTGAGTGCCGTCTGGGGTCGTTACCAAGCGCCGTGAGCGAAGATTGCTCCGAGGCTGGCTACGGCAAAAAGCACGATCCCGTCCACCGGCAAGCCGGTCTGGGCCACCGGGATCAGGCCGGCCGGCGAAACCGCGTGAACACCGTAGGTGCGCCTGCTCACAGCTGCATGCTACGCCCGGTACTTATCTCGGTCCTGGTGGCAACCAGGGCGTCCTGTGCTGCGGCGTACGCCGCTTCGGCAGCTTCCTTCGCCAGCCGGAACGCCTCGATCCTGGCCTGGAGGCGCTGGCTGGCGGCAAAGAACCGCTGTTCCTTCTGCTGCGCCTCGGCGTACCGGCGGCGCAGCGTTTCAAGCTGCGGGTCGCCGGCTGGTCGAGGCATCTCGCCGAGGCCGCCCGCCTCTTGCTCCGTTACCTGGCCGAGTTGCAGCTCCAGCTGCTTCCGGGCTGTCGCTGCTGCTGCCACCGCGCGTCGCACCCGGGTCAGCGCCGCGAGCTGCTGCTGGTATGCGTCATCTAGATCCTTCAGAGTGCGCGGCGATCTGGTCCTGCCGAACGGCACCTTCATATCGCGTCCCACAGAGCTGCCGACTCTGATCGATAACGACTCTCCCGCTAGAGCGCCGTAACGAGTAGTATCGCATCTTCATCAATTCGCCGCCACGCGCGACCGCTGTCAGCCCGATGACACCTCCCATGTTGCAAGAGGCGGCATCATGACAGGCCATACGGCACGATTGATCCGTGATCGCGCTACTGGTCCGCTTGATCGGCCCGCACCACCGGAAGCACATCGCGGTGCTGCTCGCCTCCGCCGTCGGCTGCGTCCTGATCGGCGCCGCCGCGTTCGCCGCAACCCAACAGCGGCCGTTTACCACCGGGCTCTACTGGGCGATCACGACCGCCACGACCGTCGGCTACGGCGACGTGTCCCCGCAGAACGGGGCGGGCCGGGTGATTGCCGTGCTCGTCATGCTGACAACGATTCCGCTGCTGGCCTCGGTGTTCGCGCTCGCGACCGGAGAGGCAGCGGCGGCCGGAGTACGGAGGATCCTGTCCATGCGCAGCCATATCCCGGAGGGCCGCTACCGCCTAGTGATCGGCATGAACGACACGGTACCCGCGATCCTGGACGAACTGATCAGGGCCGGGATAGCGGTAGTACTCGTCGCCGATGTGGATCCGGTCACAGTCCCGCCAGAGGTCCACGTTGTCCGTGGCGATCCCACCGACGAGAAGGTGCTGAAGTCCGCCAAGCCGGAGGGTGCCGAGCAGGCACTGATCACCGGGCAGTCAGACGGTGACGTGCTCGTCAGTGCGGTGCTGATCCGCAAGCTGGCACCCGATCTGGAGACCGCCGCCCTGGTGAGCTCGCCGTCAGTGCGCGAGGCTCTCACCGACCTCGGCATCCATCAGACCATCTCGGCCCACGCCATGATCGCCTCGACGCTGGCCAAGAGCCTCGAAGCACCGCATGCCTGGGACATGCTCGCCCAGCTCGTCGGGTCCAACGAGCACCGGCTCACCGAGATCGAGGCTGACGCTGGTGCCGCAGGCCGGCCGCTCAGCGCCATCAGGGACGAGCGGGACGGGCTCGTGCTCGGCCTGGTACACGATGGCACATTCACCCTCGGGCTGGGCGAGGACCCGGTCGTGCAGGCCGGCGATCGCCTGGTGATCGCCGAGCAGGAGCGTGCGATCTCGGGCCCCAGGCGTCAAGGGCCCGCGGGCCGTCATTAGCGGCAGACCATGCGCGCTCACCGTGCCGCGGTCACACTGGACTGGTGAGCGATCGGGTCAGGATCGGCGTCCGGGTCGAGGGCGTCGTCCAGGGCGTCGGCTTCCGGCCCTTCGTCTACTCGCTCGCGACCAGCCTGGGCCTGGCCGGCCTGGTGGGCAACGACTTCGACGGCGTCTTCGCGGAGGTCGAGGGCCGCCCCGAGGTGGTGGCGAAGTTCCTGCTGCTGCTGGAACAGGAGGCGCCGCCGCTGGCCCGGATCGAGCGGGTCAGCACTCGCAGCCTCGGGCTGACCGGTGACCGCTCGTTCAGCATCGTGCCCAGCCAGGCGGGCGGCCAGCGCCGGACGCTGGTATCTGCCGACAGCGCCACCTGCGCGGACTGCCTGCGCGAACTAGCCGACCCAGCCGACCGGCGGTACCGGTACCCGTTCATCAACTGCACCAACTGCGGGCCGCGATTCACTATCGTGCGCGATGTACCGTACGACCGGCCGCTGACCACGATGAGCGCTTTCGCCATGTGCGAGCGCTGCGCGGCGGAGTACCACGATCCCGCGAACCGCCGGTTCCATGCGCAGCCGACCTGCTGCCCAGACTGCGGGCCGCACCTGTCGCTGGTGGCCGCCAGCACGGAATTGCCCCTGCCGGCCGGTGATCCGGTCACCGGGGCGGCCGGGCTGATACGTGCGGGAAAGGTCCTGGCCGTCAAGGGGCTCGGGGGTTACCACCTGATCGTCGATGCAGGGAACGAGGCAGCTACGGCGGCGCTTCGCGCTCGCAAGCACCGGGAGGATAAGCCATTTGCGCTGATGGTGCCGGATCTGGCAACTGGCCGTGCGCTGTGCGCGGTCGACGACACGGCGGCGCGGCTGCTGACCAGTGCCAGGCGACCGATCGTGCTGCTGCCGCGGCAGCCGGGCGCTGACCGGCTCATCGCGGCAGCGGTGGCGCCCGGCAATCGCCAGCTCGGGCTCATGCTGCCCTACACGCCGCTGCATCACCTCCTACTCGATGCGGTGGCCAGGCCCGTGGTGGCGACCAGCGGCAACGTCTCCGACGAGCCGATCGCCTTCCGGGACGCCGACGCACTCAGCCGGCTAGCCGGGATCGCCGATGCGTTCCTGATGCACGACCGGCCTATCCACATCAGGACCGACGACTCGGTGGTGCGCGCGGGCGGCGGCCGCGAGTCGGTGCTCCGCCGTTCCCGTGGTTATGTACCGGAGCCGCTGACCGTAAGCGCGGCGTTCCGGAGGCCGGTCCTGGCCTGCGGTGCCGAGCTGAAGAACACCTTCTGCCTCGCCGCGGCCGACCGCGCGTTCGTCTCGCATCACATCGGCGACCTGGAGAATGCCGAGACGCTGCGGTCGTTCACTGAGGGCATCTCGCATTTCAGGCGAGTGTTCGACATCGAGCCAGAGCTAGTTGCCCATGACCTGCATCCGGACTACCTGTCGAGCAAGTACGCGGCCGACCTGGATGGCGTCGACCTGCTCGCCGTACAGCATCACCACGCGCACGTCGCCTCCTGCCTCGCCGACAACGGCGAGACCGGACCGGTCATCGGGGTGGCATTCGACGGCACTGGCTACGGGAGCGACGGGACTATCTGGGGCGGGGAGTTCCTCGTCGCGGATCTGGCAGGGTTCGAGCGGGCCGGTTACCTGCATCCGGTGCCGATGCCGGGCGGCGCTGCCGCTATCCGTCAGCCTTGGCGGATGGCTGCCGCTTACCTGGCCGAGAGCTTCCCCGGCGGGCTGCCAGGCGAGATGGCCGTCCGGCAGCGCAACGAGCAGCACTGGGCGCCGGTGCTCGCCATGGCCGGGCGCGGCATTAACTCGCCGGTCACATCGAGCGCAGGGCGGCTGTTCGACGCGGTCGCGGCGCTGCTCGGAGTACGGGACGCGGTGCACTACGAGGGCCAGGCGGCGATCGAGCTCGAGCAGCTGGCGGATCCGGGCGAGCTGGGTAGCTACCCAGCGTTGGTCACCGCCCTGCCGGTCGCCGAAGACAGTGGCCACGTGCCGCTCATAGTCAGCGGCCCTGACCTGGTCCGGGCGGCGACCGAGGATCTCGTGGCGGGCGTGGCCGCACCCGTCATCGCGGGGCGCTTCCACAATGCCGTCGCCGCTGCGATCGCTACCGTCTGCGCCCAGCTGCGGGACCGGACCGGGCTCGGCGTCGTCGCGTTGTCGGGCGGTGTGTTCCAGAACCTGCTGCTCACCAGCCGGGTCGCGACCGCGCTGACTGAGTCGGGCTTCCGCGTGCTCCGGCACAGCCGGGTGCCTTGCAACGATGGCGGGATCAGCCTGGGGCAGGCGGCCGTGGCCGGTGCCAGGGACCGGCTGGCTGGCCGATAGCCGCTTACCCGGGCGGCGGGGTTTGCCGGCGCAGCCAGTCGTACCAGGCTGCGGCGCCTTCGCCGCTGGTAGCTGAAAGCTGCAGCAGTACTGCGTCCGATGCGACCCGGCGGAGATCCGAGCAGTACTGAGCTACGTCGAAGTCGACGTACGGGAGCAAGTCGGTCTTGTTGAGCAGCACCAGGTCCGCCTGGCGGAACATGTGCGGGTACTTCAGTGGCTTGTCCGCCCCCTCAGTCACCGACGCGAGCACGACCCTGGCCGCCTCGCCGAGGTCGAACAAGGCCGGGCAGACCAGGTTGCCCACGTTCTCGATCATCACGATCGATCCGCCTGGCAGGTCCAGGGCGTGCAGGCCACGCGCCACCATTGCCGCATCCAGGTGGCACCCGGCGCCGGTGTTGATCTGGACGACGCGGCTGCCGGCCGCCAGGATGCGCCTGGCGTCCAGCTCGGTCTCCTGATCACCCTCGATCACCGAGATCAGTACCTGGCCGGCCAGGTCCCTGGCGGTTCGCTCGAGCAGGGTCGTCTTCCCGGAGCCTGGCGAGCTCATCAGGTTGACCGCGAGAATTCCGCGGTCGCGCAGCCAGCGGCGGTTGGCATCGGCTAGCTCGTCATTCTTCGCCAGCACCTTCTGCTGCAGCTCGATCGTCCGGTCCGGGCGAGGGTGATCGTGGTGGTGCGGTTCGTGGCTGTGGTCATGCTGGTGATCGTGGTCGTGCCGCTCGTGGTCCTGCTCGTCCGGGTTGTGCAAGGTGACGATGGCATCAGCGGAGCAGCCGCAGGTTCCGCACATGCCTAGGCCACCTGGACGGACGTGATCTTGAGGTCGTGCCCCGCGAGCACAGCCACCTCAGCGCTCCCGCACGGGCAGAGGGCGAACGGGCCGTCCGGCTCGAAGTCCACATCGCAGATCCGGCAGTGACACGAGGCCGGCGGCTGGACGATCTCCAGCGTCGCCCCCTCGAGGTCGGTTCCCTCGGTGACGATGTCAAAGCAGAACCGGACCGAGTCTGCTACGACGCCAGACAGCGCGCCGATCTCGAGCCGCACACACGTAATCCGCTTCCCGGGCAGACGCGTGATCACCGCATCCACCAGGCTCTCGGTAATCGAAAGCTCGTGCACTGCTCCGCCTTTGCGGCTAGCAGATCCGGGGCAGCGGGTCGCCGACCAGCAGGTCGACGATCCTGGTGCCGCCGAATGCCGTCTTGAGCTGGACGATGCCGGGCGGCCCGGCCGTGACGGCGCCGATGATGGCCGCCTGCTCGCCCAGCGGATGAGCCCGAAGTGCCGCCAGCGCGCTGTCCGCATCCTGCGGGCTGACGACGGCCACCAGCCGGCCTTCGCAGGCAACGTACATCGGGTCGATGCCGAGCAGCTCGGAAGCTCCGCGCACCTCGGCCCGGACCGGGATGTCGTCCTCGCTCACCAGCACCCCCACGCCGGCCGCGGTGGCAATCTCGTTGAGGATGGTGGCCACGCCGCCCCTGGTCGCATCGCGCAGCGCCCGCACTCCGGGCGCCGCCGCCAGCAGACCGGCGACCAGGCCGTTCAGCGGCGCGGTATCCGACCTGATGTCGGCTTCGATGTCGAGCTCACCGCGAGCCAGCATGATCGTGATCCCGTGGTCGCCGATGGGACCGGACACCATGATGACGTCACCTGGCCTGGCCTGCGCCACGCCGAGGTTAGTGCCGTGCTCGATCACGCCCACCCCGGCCGTGTTGATGTAGCACCCGTCGGCCTTGCCCTTCTGGACAACCTTGGTGTCGCCAGTGACCACCTGCACGCCGGCCCGCTGGGCCGCGGCCTGCATGGAAGCAGCGATCCGGGCCAGGTCCGCGACCGCGAACCCCTCTTCGAGGATGAAGCCGGCTGACAGGTAGAGCGGCGTCGCGCCCGCCATCGACAGGTCATTCACCGTGCCGTTGACCGCGAGGTCGCCGATGTCGCCGCCGGGGAAGAACAGCGGCGAGACCACGTAGGAGTCGGTTGTCAGCGCGATCCTCGACCCGTTGACTTGCAGCTGGGCGGCGTCCTCCAGCGCCTCAAGCACCGGATTGCGGAATGCGTCGAGGAACACCGCCTCGATCAGCGTCTGCGTGGCCTTTCCGCCAGCGCCGTGCGACATCGTGATCCGGTCTTCCTTGACCCGCGGACGAGCGCGGCGGGCGCGGTCGATCCGCTCCAGCACGAGCTCTTCCCGAACGGTGCCCGGCAGCGGCTGCGGTGACCCGCGATGCTCGAACCGGCTTGCCTCCATGGCCGTCTGCGCATCGTGCTCACGCAGCGCCTCTTGTACCCACCCTGCGCTGGCCGGCCCGTCATGTCCTGGAGCAGGATTGCCGGCGTCAAGCTGCGCGGCTACACCGGATGCGTCCACGTCCGGAGCCGTCATGACGTCGTCGCCTCCCTGACGCGGTGCCGGGTCAGCCGGCCGTAGTTGTAGTACGCGGCGCAGGCGCCTTCGGGCGAGACCATGCAGGTGCCGATCGGCGTCTCGGGTGTGCACGCGGTGCCGAAGACCTTGCACTCCCAGGGCTTGAGCACGCCCTTGAGCACCTCGCCGCACTGGCAGGCCTTGGGATCGGCGACGCGGACGCCGGGCACGGAAAACAGGCTCTCGGCGTCGAAGCGGGCGTAGTCGTCCCGGACCCTCAGCGCCGAGTGCGAGATGAAGCCGAGGCCACGCCACTCGAAATAGGGCCGCAGCTCCATCGTCTGCCCGATCGCGCGCAGGGCGACCGGGTTCCCGTCCCACGGCACGACGCGCGAGTACTGGTTCTCGACGGTTGCCTGCCCGTTCGCGAGCTGCAGCATCAGCATGTAGATCGACTGGAGGATATCCAGCGGCTCGAAACCGGCCACCACAACGGGCTTGCCGTAGTCGCGCGCGATGAACTCGTATGGCCGGCATCCGATCACGGTGGACACGTGACCCGGTCCGATGAACCCGTCCAGGCGCAGGTCCGGTGAGTCCAGGATGGCCTTGATGGCCGGGATGATCGTGACGTGGTTGCAGAAGATCGAGAAGTTCGTCAGGCCCTCGGACGCCGCACGCAACACGGTCATCGCCGTGGACGGCGCGGTGGTCTCGAAGCCGATGGCCATGAACACCACGCGATTGCCGGGGTTCTGGCGGGCGATCTTCAGCGAGTCCAGCGGCGAGTAGACCATCCGGATGTCCGTGCCGCGCGCCTTCGCGTCGAAGAACGAGCCGTTGCTGCCGGGCACGCGCATCATGTCGCCGAACGAGGTCATGATCACGTCGGGATCGCTGGCCAGGGCCATCGCGTCGTCGACCCGGCCCATCGGGATCACGCACACGGGGCAGCCGGGACCGTGCACCAACGTCACCTGCTCGGGCAGGTAGTCCTCGAGCCCGTGCTTGTAGATGGTGTGCGTGTGACCGCCGCAGACCTCCATCAGCTTGTACTGCCTGCCTGGCTCGCATAGCGCGGCGATCCTGGCGGCGAGGGCATGCGCCTTGTCGGCGTCGCGGAACTCGTCCACGAATTTCATCGCTTCGGCTCCTGCCTACTCGATCCGCGACTCTGCCAGTGCGGCCAGCTCGTCCTCGTAGGCCTGCCCGATGCCCTCGAGGAACTGGAGCGCTGCGGCCGCCTCGGCCTCGTCGATCTTGGACAGCGCAAACCCCACGTGGATGAGCACCCAGTCGCCCGGCTCGACCTTCTCCTCTTGCAGCAGGCCGACGTTGATGACTCGCCGGACGCCGCTGACATCCACCCGCGCCAGGTCGGGCTGGTCGGGCAGGAACTCGATTACCTCACCGGGGATCCCGAGGCACATGGGCCCACTCCTTAGTGGCTAGTAGGTGCTCGTCGGATCCGGCTGCGCCGGCCACAAGGTCAAGTACGGCCAGCGCCGCCTTGTCGACAGCGGCGGCGACTGGCTCGCTCAGGCCGATTCCGGGGTCGACGCTGGCGGGCTCGCAGCCGACGACGAGCACCTGCCGGTCTGCCGCGCCGAGCAAGCCGAGCATGCCGAGTACGACGTCGGGCTGCATGCCGTGCGCGTTGAACAGCGGATTTCCGGCCAGCCCGCCGTCAGACTCGGCCGGGACGGACGGCCGGTCTGGCTCGACGACATAGACCGTGCCTGGCTCGCCGCCGCGTGCCATCGCATCGACCAGGATGGCCGAGCTATAACTGTCTGCGAGGTCGTAGGCCAGGTGCATGCCCCTGATGCCATAGTCGACCACATGCACCCAGTCCGGCAGATCGGCGGCCGCCAGCCGGCTCGCCACCTCGACGCCGAACCCGTCATCGCCGAGGAAGATATTGCCCACGCCCGCGATCAGCAGCTTGCCGCCGCCGCGCGTCTCGCTGCCGCTTGAGGACACTCCCCGGCCGGCCGTCACCGCGGCGCCTCCCGGATGGCCCTCGGCTCGGCGCCCAGCTGGTCCTGGCAGAGTTCCCAGAGGATGTTGTACATCGTCGTCTGGGCTTCCTGGATGCGGTGCACCGAGGTCGACGGCGCAACGAACAGGTAGTCGATGCTGTCCAGCTCGGCCATCTTGCCGCCGGTGTCGCCGGCGATGCCGATGGTCAGCATGCCCCGCCTGCTCGCTTCGTCAAAGGCGCGCAGCAGGTTGGGAGAATTGCCGCTGGTGGATAGACCGAGTGCGATGTCGGCCTTGCCAGCGAACGCCGCTATCTGGCGGGCGAAGACAACATCCACGCCGATGTCATTGCTGAGCGCAGTCAGCACGGCCGCATCGCTGGCCAGGCTGAGCGCGGGCAGCGGCCTGGCGCTTCCGCCCGGCGCCAGGAACAGGGTGGCCAGCTGCTGAGCGTCGGTCGCGCTGCCGCCGTTGCCGAAGGACAGCAGCCTGCCTCCCGCGGCGAACCGGCTGGCCATCTCCTGCGCGCACGCCAGCAGGCGAGCGCCGTCCGCGTCGCGAACAGTGCGACGCAGCTGCAGAATCTCGCTGGCCTTGGCAACGGTGGACTGGCGCACCTGCTCCAGTACTTCGGACACGTCTGTCGTGCCCGAGTACAGGAACGGGTAAAGCGATTCGATCGACCCGGCAGGCCGGGATGAGGCGGTCTCGGTGGGCGGGGCGCTGCCGTTCCCGGCTGGGTGCGTCATGCCGGTACCACCGCTATCGCTTCCTTGGCGTGCACCAGGATGGTGTCGCCGACCGTGGCGGTGACCAGGGCCACGCTGACTTCCTCGGTGCCCTGGCCGGTGTCCACCAGCGCCAGCCCGTCGCCGAGCAGCCGGACGACGGTGACCTGCACAGCCGTGTCCGAGCAGGTGATGCATACCTCGCCGTGGCACTCCGGGACGGTCACGCGACCACCCCCGGTGCTAGCACGCCCGGCTGCTCGAAGAACACGTGGACCAGCTCCCACAGCACGTGGTAGGTGGTCACCTGCAGTTCCTTGACGATGCGCGGGTCGGCGGAAGCGACGATGAGCACGTGGTCGACGGCCGGGCACGCGGCGACGGCGCCCCCGTCACCGCCCACCAGGGCGATCGTGAGCATGCCGAGCTCATGGGCGGTGAGCAGGCCGGACAGGACGCTGGCGCAATTGCCGTCAGTGGAGATGCCAAGCGCAATGTCGGCCGGCGCTGCCAGATAGCGGAGCTGGTGGCTGAAAATCGCGGCCATACCGCTGCCGGCCGCGACGCCGGTGACCGTCGCCACGTCGGACGTGAGCGAGATAGCGGGCAGCGCGCGCTTCCCCACGATGACCGGGTGCACGAACTCGACGGCGACGTGCTGCGCATCGGTGCTCGGCCCGCCGGTGCCGAAGACCACGAGCTTGCCGCCCCGGTGGAACCTGACCGCCATCTGATGGCACGCTGTCGCAACAGCGGCTGCCTGCTCAGCGAACTGGAGCACTGGTGGCTCGCGGCGATCAAAGAGGCGGCTGACCTCAGGGTCCGCGGTCCCTGGGCTGGCGGTCCCCGGGTCGGCGGCCGCTAGGTCGGTGGCCGGTTGCGGCGAAGTCATGCGGCCGGCTCCTTCTCAGCGGCCTGTGAGAGGTCGATCTCTGCCTCGAGCTCGACGGCGTCCGCGACCTTCAGCGAGCCGAGGAACGCCGAGTAGGGCTTAATGCCGAAGCTTGTCTGACGGATGGTGGTGGTGGCACGGTACTGACCAGACCCAGTCTGGCTGACCTGCAGCCGCTGCGGCTGCGATTGCCCGGCGAGGGCGAGCGTGCCGACGATGGTGCCGCCAGCGTTATCGGGCCCTGGCTCGAAAGCTTGTCGCGGTGAACGTGGCTTCCGGATACCGGTCGGCCGACAGGACCTTGCGGGCGCTGACCGCTATCTCGCGCTTGTCCCGGTCGGTCAGCGGCTTGATGCCGCCAGTACCGGCGCGCACGACCAGTGCGCCGAGATCGACGGTGATGCTCAGGCTCTGCGGCGTCAGGTCCGGCCCGACAACAAGCTCGCCGGACCACCTGGCCGCTTCGATGGTCAGGTCGTGGCCAGCTTGCGCGGCCAGCCCGTCACGGAAGGTCCTTAATGTGATCCGGCCATTCTCCGTGCCGATCTGGTGGCGTCCAGCGGCGATCGCCATAGCAGAACCGTAGGACACATGTGGGGGGACGTCTAGTGATCCGGTTAGACAGCTATGACCATTCCGCAATTGGCTCAGGGGCAGCGGAACCTCGCCGAACAATTCCTGAATACGCCGGAGATCGCGCATCCTCGGCTCGGTTGCGCCGCCTACCCAGCGGCTGACCGTCTTTACCGAAACGCCGAGCTGGCGCGCTGCGGCTTCCTGGGTGAGCCCTTCCCGCCGCAAGGCGCTGGACATCCACTCCGCGAAGGTGCCCGCGTGCAGGCCGCCGGCGCCGCCGCCCGTGCTGCCATCAGCCGGCGCAGTCACTGCGCTGGCGGGCGCCGGGGCGGCAGCCTGGCTTGACGCCAGGTATTGCGCCGCGGCTGACTGGCTCGAGCTGAGTGGCCGGACCGGGGCGGGTGCACCCGGAAGCAGGTACGTGACCGGCGGTCCTGGCGACACAGGCGACTGGATCGCAGTGTCGGAGTGCAGGACGTCCACCTCGACGTGCTCGGGGAAGATGCGGAAGGCGACCTGGATCGAGCCCGTCGGACCGGCTGCGTCGAGCAGCGCGCGGAACACGGTCTCGCCGACCTCGCGCGTGCCCTCCTCGGTCAGCGGCGACTCGGCCAGGCAGCGCCGCACGAAGTCCCTGATGTCGGGGATGGAGGACGGCCGGGCCGGAAACACCTGAGAGAGTACGACGACCGGCACGACCTCGATCGGGTTGCCCGCGAATATACTGGGCTCCGCCAACGCTGTTGTCTCCCTCTGGCCGTCAGCCCCTCGGGGCTGATAGCCAATCTACGTTCTGCGGGCTCGAGCAGGGAACCCCGCGGGCACATCTGACTCGCGTGCTTGTAGCTGCCCAGCGCCACTCTGGTCCGGTCAGGAACGGTCAGAGCGGCGCGACTTTATTCACTGGTTTCGGCTATCCCGCGCTGCACCAAAGGACATTTCTGTCCGGTGAACTGACTGTTCCGTCTTGTCGGCCGGGGGTGACGGGTCTAGCATTGCCAGCGTCTGCGGGTAACCCGAAAGCGAGGGGCGCTCATGAGCCCTTGCAATGACGCACCGGCATTCAGCGAACGCGCGGTTGCCGAGGGGCCGTTATTCGGCAGATGGCCGTCGCACCGCGCCGCCAGCAATCGCCACGTCGCCGCTGATCGCGACCGTACCGACCGGGCTGAGCCCGGCCAGCTTCACGCCGTCCCAGAAGCGAGGAGGTGGCCTCGCGATGGCCACTGATACACAGACCGGCTCATCCTCAGCAGGCAAGCCGAGACTGCCGAGCCCGTCGTTCACATCCTGTGGATGAACGGCGGCCTCGGCTGCGACGGAGACTCCGTCGCGCTGACCGCAGCTACGCAGCCCAGCATCGAGGAGATCGCGCTCGGCGCACTGCCGGGGCTGCCCAAGATCGCCGTGCACTGGCCGCTGATCGACTTCGAGTGCGGGCCGGAGACAGGGCGCCGACAACTTCATCGAGTGGTGGCACAAGGCGGACCGCGGCGAGCTTGACCCGTTCGTGCTGGTCGTGGAGGGCTCGATCCCCAACGAGGCCATCAAGTCTGAAGGCTACTGGGCGGGCTTCGGCAACAACCCGGCGACCGGACAGCCGATGACGACGAACGAGTGGCTCGACCGGCTGGCACCGAAGGCGACCTGCATCCTCGCCGTCGGCACGTGCGCCACCTACGGCGGGATCCACGCCATGGCCGGTAACCCGACGGGCGCGATGGGCGTGCCCGACTATCTCGGCTGGGACTGGCGCTCGAAGGCGGGGCTGCCGATCGTCTGCGTCCCGGGCTGCCCGATCCATCCCGACAACCTGTCCGAGACAATTCTCTACCTGCTGTACCAGCTGGCCGGATCGGCGCCGATGATCCCGCTCGACGAGGCGCTGCGTCCGACCTGGCTGTTCGGCGCCACGGTGCACGAGGGATGCGACCGGGCCGGCTATTACGAGCAGGGCGACTTCGCCAGCGAGTACGGCTCGCCCAAGTGCCTGGTCAAGCTCGGCTGCTGGGGCCCGGTCGTCAAGTGCAATGTGCCCAAGCGCGGCTGGATCAACGGCGTGGGCGGCTGCCCGAACGTCGGCGGCATCTGCATCGCCTGCACGATGCCGGGCTTCCCCGACAAGTTCATGCCGTTCATGGACGAGCCGCCCGGCGCCCGCGTCTCGACCGCTGCGAGCAGCCTGTACGGAACCGTGATCCGCGCGCTGCGCGGGTTCACTGCGAGGACGGCAGACGAAGAGCCGAAGTGGCGGAAGAAGAGCGACGAGCTCCTGACCGGCTACAAGCAGACCTGGTGATCGGCTCCGCCTGGCGACCGGCCCGGCCCGGCCGCCTGACGCGCCACGACGACGAAGGAACTGGACATGACAGCGGTTGAGGACAGCACCGGCCTCGTGGAGATGGCCTGGGACCCGATCACCAGGATTGTGGGCAGCCTCGGCATCTACACCAAGATCGATTTCAAGCAGAAGAGAGTGGTGGAGTGCCACAGCACCTCGTCCATCTTCCGCGGCTACAGCATCTTCATGAAGGGCAAGGACCCGCGGGACGCGCATTTCATCACGAGCCGCATCTGCGGCATCTGCGGTGACAATCACGCCACCTGCTCGGTCTACAACCAGAACATGGCCTACGGGGTACGGCCGCCGCACCTCGGCGAGTGGATCATCAACCTCGGCGAGGCGGCCGAGTACATGTTCGACCACAACATCTTCCAGGAGAACCTGGTCGGCGTTGACTTCTGCGAGCGGATGGTCGCCGAGACTAACCCCGGCGTGCTGGAACTGGCCAACCGGACAGAAGCGCCGCACGCGGCCGACCACGGCTACAAGTACATCGGCGACATCATGCGCTCGCTGAACCCGCTGGAAGGCGAGTTCTACCGCGAGGCACTCCAGGTATCCCGGTCAACCAGGGAGATGTTCTGCCTGATGGAGGGCCGCCACGTGCACCCCTCCACGCTGTATCCGGGCGGTGTCGGAACGACCCCGACAGTGCAGTTGTTCACCGACTACCTGACCCGCCTGATGCGCTACGTGGAGTTCATGAAGCGCGTCGTTCCGATGCATGACGATCTCTTCGACTTCTTCTACCAGGCCCTGCCGGGTTATGAGGAAGTCGGCCGCCGCCGGGCCGACATGGTCTGCTGGGGGAGCCTGAACGATCCCGAGCACTGTGACTTCCGGTACGACCACATGACGAACTGGGGCCGGAAGATGTTCGTGTCACCCCGGCGTCATCAGGGACGGCCAGCTGCTCACCAACGACCTGGTCGAGATCAACCTGGGCATCCGCATCCTGCTCGGCAGCTCCTATTACGAGGACTGGGAAGACCAGGAGATGTTCGTCACCCGCGACCCGCTGGGCAACCCGGTGGACCGCAGGCACCCGTGGAATCAGCACACCATTCCGCGCCCGGCCAAGCGCAACTTCGACGACAAGTACAGCTGGGTCATGTCGCCGCGCTGGTTCGACGGCGACGGACCACCTCGCCGCTGACACCGGCGGCGGCCCGATCGCACGGCTATGGGCGACTGCCCAGGGCGGCCTGGTGGACTTCGGTTACGTCAAGTCGACCGGCCACAGCGTGCTGATCAACCTGCCGCGCACCGTCACCAGGCCGGAAGTGACCTACGAGTGGAAGATCCCGACCGACTCCAGTGGCGCGCCGCTGTCCAACGCGATCGAGCGGGACCGGGCCAGGACGTACTTCCAGGCGTACGCCGCGGCCTGCGCGCTGCACTTCATGGAGAAGGCGCTGGCTGAGTTGCGGGCCGGTCACACCAAGACCTGGGAGCCGTTCAACGTACCGGACGAAGCGAACAGCTGCGGCTTCACCGAGGCCGTCCGCGGCGTGCTGTCGCACCATATGGTGATCCGCGGCGGCAAGATCGCCAACTACCATCCGTATCCGCCCACACCGTGGAATGCCAGCGTCCGAGACAGCTTCGGCACGCCGGGTCCCTACGAGGACGCCGTCCAGAACACGCCGATCTTCGAGGAGAACCCGCCGGATCAGTTCAAGGGCATCGACATCATGCGCGCGGTGCGAAGCTTCGACCCCTGCCTGCCGTGCGGCGTGCACATGTACCTTGGCAACGGCAAGGCCCTGGAGAAGGTGCACTCGCCGATGGCGGCAATCCTGGCCACCTGACCGTACCGCCAGCAGGCAGTAGCCGTTCCGGAGCATGGAGGCGAGGCGCATGACCGGCGTGCAGAAAGTCAGCGCGCGGGTTGAGGAATTGCTCGGACGCACTCAAGGCAGGCGGCTTCGGCGCGCCGCCTCGGCTGCCGAGGAGCTCGTCACGCTGCTTGTCGGCCTGTACGGCGACGGCCTCGCCCGGGTCGATGACCGTGCTGGCCGAGTCAGGGACCGCAAGGCGAGGCGATGATTGCCAGGCTCGCCGACGACCCGCTGGTCGAAAGCCTGCTGCTGCTGCACGACCTGCATCCGCTCGACGTGGACGCCCGGATCCAGCGCGCGCTCGACCGGGTCCGGCCCTACCTTGGCTCGCACGCCGGCGGCGTTGAGTACCTCGGCGTCACCGACGGGATCGCCAGGCTCAAGCTGGAGGGCAGCTGCCACGGCTGCCCGTCATCGACGGTCACGGTTCAGCTGGCTATCACCAGCGCCGTTCAGGACGCCGCTCCCGAGGTCACCGAGGTCGTCGTCGAGGGCGTGACGGCGCCGCCGCGTCAGAAACTGCTGCAGATCGGCAAGCGGCCTGACGATGCGTCGGCTCAAGGTGGAGAGCATGACGAGGGCGGGAACGGCAGTGTCTGGGCGGTGCTGCCGGACATCGGGCCGCCGAGCTCGCGGCCGGTCATCGCGTCAGCCGACGGCACCTCCGTTGTAGTGTGCGCGGTTCGCGGCACGCTGTATGCCTACCGCGATTCGTGCGCACGGTGCTCGTCATCGCTGGCGGACGGTCAGCTCGACCGCGAGGAGCTGACCTGCGCCGCGTGTGGCGCCCGCTACAACGTCCGGCTCGCGGGCAAGGGCGTGGACGACCCGGTACTCCATCTCGACCCGCTGCCTCTGCTCGCCGACAGCCAGGGCGTCCGGGTCGCCGTTCCGGAAGCGGTGCGCTCGTGGCCGTCCGCGACACCGGCCTCAGGCGGTTCGTGCGGCCAGCCGGAGCAGCACAGCCGATTCCGGCGCCAGCAGCACGGTCGGATCTGGTGCCGCCGCCGCAGGTAACGCTGCCCGGCGTGCGCGGGCCGGCGACTCCGCCCGCGCTGGCAGGTCGATCAGCGCCGGCCGGCAGAGGAAGTGCGAGCTGTGCGCGACAGAGATTGCCGACGAGCACGGCCACATCGCGGACACCGAAGCAGCTTCGCTGCTGTGCGCCTGCCGAGCCTGCTACCTGCTCTTCACCGGGCCGGTCAGCGGGCGCGAAGCAAGTACGTCGCGGTACCTGATCGCTACCTCACCGATCCGGGCCGGGTGATGTCACCCGACTGAGTGGGACCAGCTCGAGATCCCGGTAGGCCTGGCGTTCTTCCTGCGCAGCTCACGAGAGATCGCAGCGCTAACCGGCTTCTATCCAAGTCCGGCGGGAGTCACCGAATGCCAGCTGGACCTGCAGCGGTGGGCGCAGCTTGTGGCCAGCTATCCGCTGCTCGGCGCTCCTGCACCGGACGTTGAGGCGGCCCTGATCAGCCGGTCAGAATCGACGGAGTGGAGTACTTCCTGGTCCCGATCGATGCCTGTTACGAGCTGGCCGGCCGGATGCGCCTGCACTGGCGCGGGTTCGACGGCGGCACGCAGGCGCGGGAGAGCATCGCCGCGTTCCTTGCCGGGGTGCCGGGCCCGCGCCCGGCCCGTTCAGCCTGGCCGGCCAGATGGCTGAACTGGTCTTTCGACTGCACCGGCGCCCGCGCGGACAAGTTCGCCGTGGTGCCGTCGATGTTCTTCACGCTGCGGATCAGCGAGACGACGCGGTCAGCGGGTCGAGGCGATCGCGCTGCGCTGCCAGATCCGGATCGAGCCAGCCAGGCGGCGCTACTCCGACGAGGAGGCCGAGCGGCTGAACGACTTGTTCGGCGACACGCAGCGGTGGGCCGACACGCTGAAGCCCCTCCAGTTCATCAACGTGGCCATGATGGTGCCCGGCTTCACCGGCAGCACCGAGATCGACCTGCCAGTCCCGCTCACCTATGACATGGAGATCGGGGCCACCCGGTACTTTGCCGGGCTGGACGAGCGGCGAGGTGCCGCTGCTGCTGCTGTTCAGCGGCACTGATCTTCGCCGTCGCTGACGGCAGGATGTCGGTGACCCAGGTGCCGTGGAGCAAGGAGGCGAGCTACCGGCTGCCGGTCAGCGTCTGGCGGGAGGCGATCGACGCGCACTTCCCGAACACTGCCTGGATCAAGTTCAGCAACCTCACCTTCGATGAGCTGCTCAGGTACAAGACCGCCAGAGGGCTGCCGACCTGGGAAGCGACGATCCTCTACCTGCTGTCCGAAGCCGCCGACCGGGCGGAGACGGACGGGGGTGACCTGGCATGAGCCTGGCTCCCGATCATCTCGACCACGCCCGCCGGGTGGCCGACGCCATCCTGTACGAGGGCTACCTGCTGTACCCGTATCACCAGGCCGCGCAGAAGAACCAGGTCCGCTTCCAGTTCGGCGTGCTGATGCCGAGCGGCTACGCCGCTCTCGACCCGAACGAGGCCAGCTCCTGCCAGACCGAGTGCCTGCTCGAGTGCCCCGACGACGCCGAGGTGCAGCGTGCTGGTCCGCTTCCTGCACCTACGGCACCGGGTAGTGGAGGGCCGCGGACGCCGCGTGACCTGCGCGACTCGCTGGAGGTGGACGGCACGCGAGTACACCACCTTCGACGAGGCGGCCGAGCGCGAGCAGCAGGCTGTTGCCGTGGTGTCCGAACTGCTGGCAGCGGACAAGCGCGTCGAGCTTCCGCATCCCGCCGGGCGAGGCCACGGAGGAGCTGACCGACGCGAGCGGCCGCCTGGCTGGCCGCCTGCTCCGGCAGTGGACCGCGCTGGACGGGGTGATCAGCCTGCATGCCGAGCGGGTGGCCGGGCCGTATCAGGCACTTCGGCTGCGCGTGCAGGTGGAGAACGCCACGACACCGCTGGCCGGGCTGCGCAATCGCGACGACGGGCTCGCGGCACGCGCTGATCGCCGTGCACTCGCTGATCGGCGTTCCCGGCGGGAAGTTCCTGTCCATGACCGACCCGCCCGAGTGGGCGGCCGCCGAGGTAGCAGCCTGCCAGAACACCGGCACCTGGCCGGTACTGGCCGGGCCGGCCGACTGCACCGGCCTGATGCTGTCCGCACCGGTCATCCTGTACGACCACCCGGAGGTGGCGGCCGAGAGCGCCGGCGACCTGTTCGACGCGACCGAGATCGACGAGATCCTGACACTGCGCACGCTGACGCTGACGGACGACGAGAAGCGCCAGGCCCGTGCCACCGACTGCCGCGCCGCCGAGCTGCTCAACCGCCTCGATGACATGCCGCCGGAGATGCTGGAGCGGATGCACGGCGCGATCAGGTACCTGCGCTCGGCGCCCGCCGGCGCGACGGCGGCCGGAATGGTGTCACAACAGACGATGCCGCAGGTCGATCGACCGGCCGCAGGTCCCGTGGTGGGATCCGGGATCTGATGCGTCGGTATCGCCGGAGACCGATCACGTCATCATCGACGGCGTTCGCGTCAGCAGGAGCTCACGCGTGCTGATGCGCCCCGGTGGCCCTGGCACCCGCCGGGCGGACGCGCAGGACCTGTTCCTGACCGGGCGGGAAGCGATCGTCGAGGCCGTTCTGTTCGACGTCGACGGCCAGGTGCACCTGGCGGTGACGCCTGCTGACGATCCCGTCGCCGAGCTGAACCGCAATCACGGCAGGTTCCTTTACTTCGCGCCGGATGAGGTAGTGCCGCTCGGAGGCGGGGAAGCAAGCTGGCAGCAGGAAGGAGGGGAACGATGATCATCAGGCTGGTCAAGGCGGCGCTTCTCGCGGCGGTTATCGCCGCGATCGTGCAGTCGGTACCGGATATCAAGCGGTACCTGGAACTAAGAGAAATGTAATTACCCCTCGAGGCAGGGCAGGACATGGAAACAATCATCGGTTTCGTGGCCGGCTATATCGCCGGCTGCCAGGACGGACCAGACGGCGTCAAGCGGCTACGCGCCACGGCTGCGGACATCATGAAGTCGGATGAGGTCAAGCGGCTCGCGGCCGAGGCGATGAGCGTCGCCGGGGTGCTGGTGAGCAGGGCTGTGTCCGGGCGAAGCCTGGGCAACTTGTCCGGAACGGTCGGAAGCGTCACCGACATGCTGGTGCACCGCGGCTCGGCGATCGGCAAGGGCTCCAGGGCGGCCTGACTCTCGCCGAAGACTGGCCGGAAGGCTAGCCCGGGCCGTCCGGTGACGATGCGGCGCCTGATGCTGATTTGCCCGGCCCGGCGCGAGCATGCCAGGTGGCCGGTTAAGCTACGCCCTTATATCCGGTACAGGATTTGGGACGATGCCGCCGTGGACGGAAAGCTCATTCTCATCGACGGCTCGTCGGTTCCGGTCGACGAGCCGAACGTCAAGCGCGCGCTGGCTGCCGGCACGATCCTCTGGCTTGACTTCAAGCCGGCCGATCCGGACGGCATCGCGCTGCTGCGCGACGTCTTCGAGTTCCACCCGCTGGCCATCGAGGCGGTCAGCTGAGTTCGGCCAGCGACCGAAGGTGGAGGACTTCGGGAATGTCGTCTACCTGGTGAGCTACGGCGTCACTGGGGAGGGCAGGGACGATCTCGCCGAGGTCCACATCTTCGTCGCCAAGGACTTCCTGATCACCATCAGGAAGGATCACTGCCACGCGCTGGACACCCTCTGGGAGCGGCTGGGCCAGCCTGGCGGCCTGCCCACCGGGACAGGCAGGCCGGTGCGGCTCATCCTGCTGCACCACATCGCGGACGCCCTGGTCGACAGCTTCTTTCCGCGACTGTCTGACTTTGATGATCAGATCGACGCGCTTCAGGAGAAGATCTTCGCCAAGCCGAGCAATGACCAGCTGGCCGAGCTGTTCGGCATGCAGCGCTGGCTGGTGAGCGTGCGCAAGCTGGTCTCGCCCCAGCGGGACGTGATGGCGGCGCTGGTGGGCGGAATGGTGGAACTGCCGGGCGTAACGCCGGACAGCGACCCGTATCTGCGCGATCTGTACGACCACACGATCCGGGTCAGCGATCTCATCGACAGCTACCGGGACCTGCTGAGCAGTGCCATGGACGCCTACCTGTCGATGGTGTCGAACAATCTCAACGTGGTGATGAAGCAGCTGGCGATCATCGCCACGATCTTCCTGCCGCTGTCATTCCTGACCGGCTTCTTCGGGCAGAACTTCGCCTGGCTGGTCGCGCATCTCGGCGGCTGGCCGACGTTCGTGATCTTCGGGATCGGTTCCGAGTTGCTGGCCGTGGGCCTGTTGTACTGGCTGTTCCGGCGCCGGGGCTGGCTCGCCTCCGGGAGCTAGGCCTTCCCCGTCAGGTGCTCCCGGTCTCTTCGCGCATGGCGAGGCCCTACGCTGGCGGCATGGTGACGAATACGGCCGCCCCCGCGGCCCGGTGGCGCAAGCCCGAGACCCGGCTCGGCCTGGTCCGCAGGGCGCGGCAGATGAACCGGATCCTGGCCGATACCTATCCGGATGCGCACTGCGAGCTGGATTTCACCAACCCGTTCCAGCTGCTGATCGCCACCGTGCTATCCGCGCAAACCACCGATGTGCGAGTCAATCTGACGACGCCCGCGCTTTTCGCTAAGTATCCGGCCCCGGAAGACCTTGCTGCCGCCGACCCGGCGGACATAGAGCAGATCCTGAAGCCGACGGGATTCTTCCGGGCGAAGACAAAGTCTGCGATCGGCCTGTCCGCCGCCATCCGTGACCGGTTCGGCGGCGAGGTGCCGGCCCGCCTCGACGACCTGGTAACACTGCCGGGAGTGGGCCGCAAGACGGCCAACGTGGTGCTGGGGAACGCATTCGGGATACCCGGGATCACCGTGGACACGCACTTCGCGCGGCTGTCTCGCAGGTTCGGCTGGACCACTCAGGATGACCCAGTCAAGATCGAGCAGGAGGTCGGGGAACTCTTCCCGAAGTCAGAGTGGACGATCCTCTCGCACCGGCTGATCTGGCACGGCCGCCGCATCTGCCACGCCCGCAAGCCTGCCTGCGGCGCGTGCCCCGTCGCCGCGCTGTGCCCGTCGTTCGGCACCGGGCCGACCGATGTGGCCACGGCGAGCAAGCTCGTCAAGACCGGGCCGTTCTCTTGACCGCTGACCGCGACTGTCGTTCCGACTTCGACGCGGCGCCTGCCTGGCTGTCAAGGCTGGCCGCGGCTGCCCCGCACATGGATGTGTCCCCGGTCATGCGCCCGAACGGGCGCGGGCGACCTGCCGCGGTGCTGATCCTGTTCGGCGAAGGTCCGGACGGCCCTGATCTGCTGCTGATCGAGCGGGCAGCTGACATGCGCAAGCACCCTGGCCAGCCGGCCTTTCCCGGTGGCTCGATCGACGCGGAAGATGGCGGCCCGGTAGCAGCCGCGCTGCGCGAGGCGGCCGAGGAGACGGGCGTCGACCCGGACGCCGTGAAGGTGGTCGCCGTCATGCCCGAGTTCTACATCTGGCGCAGCGACTTCCGGGTGACGCCGGTGATCGGCTGGTGGCATACCCCCGGACCGGTCGCGCCTGGCGATCCCGCCGAGATCGCCGACGTACTCCGGGTGCCATTGGCCCGGCTCGCCAGCCCGGCGAACCGGATGACGATCAGGTATCCGGGTGGCCAGAGCGGCTATGCGTTCCGTGTGTCGGGCCTGCTCGTCTGGGGCTTCACCGCCATGCTGCTGGATCGGGTGCTCGCGCTCGGCGGCTGGGAGGAACCGTGGGACTCCGGCCGGCTGACAGATCTCCCGGCCGACGACCGGCCTGCTGGATGGCCCCCGCTCGGCCGGTGACATCGCCGGGGGACACAGCGGCCACACCTTGCCGAGCGGCGCTATAGGTTGTTCAGGTGCCCGGCGACCTGCTCGACGTGATCTTGATCATACTGATCGCTGCTTTCGCCGTGGCCGGATACCGGCAGGGCTTCATCATCGGCGTCCTCAGCCTGACCGGCTTCGTGCTGGGCGTCGCCGGAGGGGCGCTGATCGCTCCTGACGTCGCGCATGCCCTGGCCAAAAGCCTGGCCTGGCAGTCGTTCATCGCCATCCTCGTGGTGTTCGCGGGCGCCGTGGTCGGCATGCTCCTCGCGTCAGGCCTCGGCGTCGCGGTCCGCTCCAGGCTCACGGGCCGCCCGGCCACTGTGGTCGATTCACTCGGCGGCGCGGCGGTCAACGTCGCCGCCGTCCTCATCGTGGCCTGGCTCATCGGGTCTTTCATGGTGAGCGGTCAGTTCCCGGCGATCGCCCGCCAGGTCAACAGCTCGATCGTGATGCGCACGATGAACCACGTCATGCCGCCTAGCGTGCTGTACCTGCCGGTGTTCCCGCAGTTGCACAGCCTGCTGTCAAACGGCGTGTACTCCCAGGTATTCAGCGCGATCGGCGAAGAGGCCAGCCTGAGCGTTGCTGCTCCCGACAAGGCCGTGCTGACATCGGCTGCCCTGAGCCGGGAAAAGCCGAGCATTGTCAAGATCGAGGGCGTCGCCAACTCGTGCTCACTGCAAATCGAAGGGTCGGGCTTCGTCATCTCGCCGCAGCACGTCCTGACGAATGCGCATGTTGTGGCTGGCGTCAACGATGGTCCGGTCGTCTTCGCAGCCGGCCAGAGCTACAACGCCAGAGTGGTGCTGTACGACCCTGACCGGGACCTGGCTGTGCTCGATGTTCCGCGCCTGCGCGAGCGGCCGCTGAAGTTCGCCGCGCAGGCGCCTGCCGGTGCGTCGGCGATCGTGGGCGGCTACCCGTTCGACCATCCGCTCACCCTGGTGGCCGCCAGGGTCGGGCTCGGCGTGATGGCCAGGGGGCCGAACATCTACGGGACCGAGCTCGTGTACCGGCGCATCTACCCGATCCGGGCTCAGATCGAACCCGGTAATTCCGGCGGGCCACTGCTAGCTACCGACGGCCGCGTCTACGGTGTCGTCTTCGCCGCTTCGACCGTGATCAACGATCGGGGCTATGCGCTGACAGCCAGTGAGGTGGACAGTGACGTTGCCGCGGGCAGCCATCTTGACACCCCTGTCCCGACCGAGGGCTGCCAGGGCGGATAGCGGCGCTGGTTTCACCCGCCGACCTGCAGGCTGATGACGGTGTCCTCCGGCCGGAGTGGCCCGGTTCCGGACTCCTCGATGCGCGCGGCCAGTTCGGCACACGACCGCCGCAGGCCTGCGACGTCGACGCCGTGCGGCCCGGGCGCCGGATACCCGGCCAGCCTGTCCGCGCCACGGCGCAGCAGCGCTACTGCACCGCGGGAGTTTCCGCGGAGTGCGTGCGTCAGTCCGACAGCCACCTGAGCAAGGCCCTGCCACAGGTCGCGCTCGGCCGCTGGGGCAGCCTTCCAGGACGCCTCGAGCACTTCGTGCGCATGGAACGGGCGCCCCTCGGCCAGTAGTCGCTGGGCTACGGCCAGAGCCTCGGCAGGCGGCAGCGCCTCGTCGCCCGCGCCGGGCAGACCGCTGGCAGTCCTGGGCAGCGGACGCCCGAGCTCATCACGAGGTCTGGCGTTCCTCGCACGGCCCGCGCCGTCCCGGTCCCGGCTGACGGCAGAGTTCGTGGCTGGGTCGCGCACCGGCTAACGCTCGGGCTCGGGATCCGCCAGCCAGGCGCGCAGCTCCATGTCGAAGCGGTCGGGCACTTCCTCATGCGGGAAGTGGCCGGCCTCGTCGAGCAGGCGCCAGCGGTACGGCGCCTCGACGTGCACGCCTGAGCCGCGGGCCGCGCTCGGTAGGACGCACTGGTCCAGGGCGCCGTGCAGGTGCAGCGTCGGCACCTGGATAGGCGACCGCATCATCCGGGTGTAGGCGATCCCGTCCGGCCGGAACCTGGATCGCAGGTACCAGCGATGGTATTCAAGGGCGGAATGGGCCACTGAGGGCACGGACATCGCGGCCTCATACGTGCGCTTGGTCTCCGGGTCCGGCCAGCCAGGGCCGGACCAGGCTGACAGCAGCCGCCCGACACGGCTCGCCCCGTCCCTGACGAGCCGGCGCTCGGGCAGCATGGGCAGCTGGAAGCCCAGCGCGTAGCTCATACTGCGGGCCTGGGCGAACGGAGCGGACAGCACGGCGGGCCGGAGCCGCAGCGGGTGCGGCATCGAGACGACCGCGAGCCGTCGCACCACTTTCGGATGGTAGGTAGCCATCGTCCAGGCGATCAGCCCGCCCCAGTCATGCCCGAGCACCACGGCATTAGCCTCGCCCAGCGAGCGGATCAGCCCCGCTGCATCGGAGGCTGCCGTGACCAGGTCGTACCCTCGGGGCGGCTTATCGCTGCCGCCGTAGCCACGCAGGTCGGGCGCGGCCACGCGGAATCCGGCCTGGCTCAGTGACTCAAGCTGCCGCCGCCACGTCCACCAGAACTCAGGGAACCCGTGCAGGAGCAGCACGAGCGGCCCGTCGCCACTCTCAGCGACATGGAATCGCACGCCGTTGGCGCTGACCGACCGGTGCGACCAGGGTCCGCTGAGATAGATGGCAGCGTTGCCGCGCGGAGCCATGGCTAGCCGGCTTGGCCGGGGCTTTGGCGGCAGCATCAGACTTGCCGCGGTGCAGCAGCGACATCCCGTCCGCCAGGCTGCGCCTTGTCTTGCTCATCCCGCCCAGCCTGCGCACCATCCGCAGCGCAATCAGGGCGGCGATGCCGATCACCAGCAGGCAGGTCCCGGCCACGATCAGGAACGCGGCCCACTCCCAGATTCCGAGCGCGACCAGCCCGTACGCGAAGGCGAAGCAGAGCAGCATCAGGACCAGGCAGGCTGCGAAGAGGGCGACGACGAGCAGCCCGGCGCCGATGGCGAGGCGCTTGGCGTCTTGCTTCAGCTCGAGCTTGGCGAGATCTAGCTCGTACCTGACCAGTTGCGAGATATCCCTGGCCGCCACGGAGACGAGATCGCCGATGGACTGGTCAGTCACGCTGGATGACGTGCGCCTGACCGCGGGATCGGCCATGGGTACCTTCCTCTCTCCACGCTGTCATCTCAAAGTCTTGCTTATGCCCAATGGCAACATGCGCCGGCATCGGTAATTTACGAATACTCCGCGCGGGCGAGGCTCCCAAAGTAGCGGTTTTCCTGGCGCGCGGGCAGCGGCGGCGAGCGCCTGCGAACGCAGCAAAACGGCGCCCCGGTCCGGGGCGCCGTCGCTGGACACGTCAGCACGGGCTACCAAGCGTGCACCCTCACTGCCGTGGTAGGCGGATGACGGTCTGCGCCTTACTCCTGCGCTCCTGCGGCCACCTATTCGCCTGCCATGGCACGCCTCCCGCGGCTGGTCGCGCGTGGGTACCCGGCTGCCGTGTACGGACCAGAGGTCCGTGTATTTAGTTCTACTAGCGCGCGATGTTTTTGGAAAGCCCGAAGCGAGATCGATTCGTTATCTCAATCGATCGCATGGTTCGTATGCTCGGCATGGCAGCTCAGCTGCGGCCCAGGTCAGGGGCCCTGCGGCCGGTTCCGATTGCGGCGGCAGCGATGCCGATACATAAGAGCCGCAGAGCCGCTGCGCGTTGCGGTTCGGCATGACCGGCTGGTAACTTGCCCCGATTGCAACTAGGCTTTCTTGGGTAACGGACCCGGCTCTGCCCCCCCGGAGCCGGACCGTCTGGCGACCCCCGTTCTCCCCCCCGACGGGGGTCGCCCCATATCCGTGTCCTGCGTGTCGGCCCGTTCCGGATTGGGCTCATCAGGCCCAGCAAGAAGACTGCGAAGTAGCACGACCGCATCGTGCTTAGCGAGCGGGTGGTTTCCATTTCCGCATTTCGGTGACTGAATGCAGGCCGGGCAGCCGGCCGTGCATTCACAATCGGCAATAGCGTCGGCTGTCGCCGACAGCCAGGCCCTGGCCGCCGCGAAGCCGCGCTCTGCGAAACCAGCCCCGCCCGCGTGCCCGTCGTAGACGAAGACGGTGAGCTTTCCGGTCGCTGCGTGCAGGTCGGCAGACACGCCGCCGACATCCCACCTGTCACAGGCAGCGACCAGCGGGAGCAGCCCGATCGCGGCATGCTCGGCAGCATGCGCGGCACCCGGCAGGTCGACCCCAGCAGCTGCGAGGTCGGCGCGCTGACCAGCGCTGATGGTCCACCAGACTGCCCTGGTCGGCAGTCGGCGTTCGGGCAGGTCAAGCACCTCCTCGCCCAGCCCCAGCCCGGTCTCCGTGCTGCGCCGCGCATAGGAGACCACCTGCCGGGTAACCAGGACCTCGCCGAATGAAACGGCGGCCGGACCCCAGGCAGTTCGCTGCAACTCTGCCGTTACGTCAATGCTCGTGATCTCCCTGGCCGTCGTCGTATAGCCGGGGTCACGCAATTCCACCAGCGCAATACGCTCCTCCAGGTCGAGTTTGGTCACCAGATAGGTCTCGCCCTGATGGCTGTAGACGGCGCCTGAATGAGTCAGGAAATGGGCGGACGGCTCGTCCACCGTGCCGACCAGCCGGCCGGTGGGAACCTCGACGATGCGCACTGGCCAGCTGCCGGTGCCGCGAAGACCGGTGCGCGTGCTCAGGCCATCTCGCGTGCAGAACCAGCGGCCGCCGCGCGAGCGCAGCAGCCCGTCTGCCGTCATCTCGTCGGCAAGGCTGGCAGCGATGCGACTGAAGCCCGCCAGGTCATGCGACGTGAGCGGGAGCTCGGCCGCGGCAGCGCACAGGTGCGGCGCGAGCACGTAGGAGTTATCCGGATCCAGCACCGTGGCCTCGACCGGAGCGCCGATCAGCGCCTGCGGGTGATGGACGAGATACGTATCGAGGGGGTCATCGCGCGCGATCAGCACCGCGACGGCGTCCCTGTTGCCGCGGCCAGCGCGGCCCGCCTGCTGCCAGAGCGCGGCCCTCGTGCCAGGCCAGCCCGCCATCAGGACCGCATCCAGGCCAGGCACGTTGACGCCGAGCTCGAGTGCGGTGGTCGCGGCCAGCCCCGTGATCTGGCCGGATCGCAGCGCATCTTCCACGGCCCGGCGCTCCTCCGGCAGGTAGCCGGACCGGTAGGCGGCGACCCGGTCGGCCAGGTCAGCGGCACCCCCCTCAGTCAGGTGGTGCCTGGCGGCCTGCGCCACCGACTCCGCGCCGCGCCGGGATCTGACGAAGGCCAGTGCCGGGACATCGCAGCGCACCAGCTCGGCCAGCATCTGGGCAGCCTCGGACGTCGCCGCCCGGCGGACCGGGGCGCCAGCCTCGCCCCGTGCGCCGGTCAGCGGGGGCTCCCAGAGCGCGAAGGTGAGCGGGGCGTGCGGCGCGCTGTCGGTACTGATCGCCTGCACGCTGCGCCCGGTGAGCAGCTCGCCGCACCTGGCCGGCTCGCTGACCGTGGCGGAGGCGAGGATGAACACCGGATCGCCCGCGCTGTGGTGGTAGGCGACTCGCCGCAGCCGTCGCAGTACGTGCGCGACATGGGAACCGAACACGCCGCTGTAGGTATGGCACTCGTCGACGATGACGTACCGCAGCCGCCGGAAGAACCCGTTCCACCTCGCGTGACCCGGCAGCAGTGACTGATGCAGCATGTCCGGCGTTGTCAGCAGGTAGCTGGCCTGGGACCTGGCCCTGGTCCGCTCTGCCCAGGCTGTGTCACCGTCGATCACGGCTGGCCGCACCCGGCTCAGGCCGAGCGAGCGCACGAACTTGAGCTGATCAGCCGCCAGCGCCCTCGTCGGGGCGATATACAGCGCGGTGCCTCCGGCCAGGATCGCGGTCAGCGCCGGCAGCAGGTAGCCGAGCGATTTCCCCGATGCCGTGCCAGTGGCAATGATGACGCTCTGGCCGCTGGCGGCCAGCTCCGCGGCCTCAGCCTGGTGCCGCCACGGCGTCGCGACGCCGACCGCCGCCAGAGCGCTCGTCAGCTCCGCAGGCAGCCACTGCGGCCAGTCGGCCGGCTCGCCGGACCGGCCAGGAATATGAGTCAGGAACGTAAGCCGTCCCGCCAGTGCGCCAGCCGCCAGTACGCCGGCCGCGCCCGCGGTGGCGGCAGCTGAGCGGGGAGCCTCCGATCCGGACTCCTGAGCCAGCCAGGTGCCGCCCTGCGGGCTGGCGACCGGGCTGGCAACAGCGTCGGCCAGAGGTACCAGATCCATCGGATCCCAGTGTCTCCCACGCCGCGGGGTGCCAGCGACGGAGATCTGGTATAGGAATGACGGTGGGGCGTGGTTTGATGGGCGACAGGGTGTCTGCCGCCTGGTTTATGTGCGCTCCGCTTTTCCGGCCAGGCTTTCAGGGCGTATCCGGACAGGCACGGCCACTGCTGGACATTAATCGCTGTAAGGCGCTGGAGGATATGTGGACCTGAAGCTGGACCACCACAGCAAGGATGGAATCGAGATCGTCGATGTTGAGGGCGAGATCGACGTCTACACCGCTCCGCGCTTGCGTGAACTCCTCATCGAGCTGGTCAACAACCGCTTCTATCAGCTAGTCGTCAACATGGAGAAGGTCGAGTTCCTCGACTCCACCGGCCTTGGCGTGCTGGTCGGCGGCCTGAAGCGGGTCCGCGCCCACGACGGGTCCCTGGACCTGGTCTGCACCCAGGAGCGGATTCTGAAGATCTTCCGTATCACCGGGCTGACCAAGGTCTTCGGCATCCACGACACCGTGGACGAGGCCATCTCCGCCCGGCGGGCGGAGAAGTAGCCGGGCCGCCCGCTGACACCCGCAGCGGGCCAGGCAACCACCGGACCGGACGCTGAGATGGCAACCGTCGAGCTGAGCTTCACCGCGCTGCCCGCGCACGTGCGGACGGCGCGACTGGTCGCGACCGCTGTCGCCAGGCGCAGCGGCGTGGACGAGTCGCTGCTCGACGAGGTCCGGCTGGCGGTCGGGGAGGCGTGCTCACGGGCCGTCGAGGGCCATCAGCTGTACTGCCCGGCCGAGCCGGTTCGGCTCGCGCTCACCGACCAGGCCGGCCGGTTCGAGGTCGAGGTCACCGATACGTGCGCGCCTGGCGCGCGCTGGCCCGGCAATCCGGGCCGCGCCGAGGAGGCCCGTAGCGGGGCCGCCCGTGGTGAGGGCAGCCGTGCTGAGGATGACCCCAGAATCGGGGCAGGCCTGGGAATCGCGGTCATCGAGGGTCTCGCCGATGAAGTTCAGATCAGCGAGACTCCGGCTGGGACCAGCATCAGGATGAGCTGGCCGCTGGCCGAGACGGTCCGGTAGCTGAGTGTGACGAGCCGCCATCCGGCGGGCGGCTACAGTTTCTGAGTGAGCACTGTTACGTCACAAAATTGTCGCGAGAGTGCAGCTAACCGCACCCGATTTACCATGCGCTTACTTCGATGCGTAGACTCCCCGCACACCGCGGGTCGGATTTGACCTGCCTGCACTTGGCAGTCCGGCCGGGCTGTCGCGTACTAATAAAGCCACCGGGACGGTGCCCGCGCGCACGGGCCCAGACCGAGTTGTAAGGCCCTGTCAAGGAGGACGGATGTTGAACCTCGCCCAAGGAGGTGGCTCGCCCACGGTATCGGGGGCGAACCTGACCTGGGTAGTCGTGGTGGCCGCTATAGCCCTGATGGCGCTCGCGGTCGCGGGCTGGCTGGTCAGGGACGTGCTGGCGGCCAGCCAGGGCACACCGAAGATGCAGGAGATCGCCCGGGCGGTCCAGGAGGGCGCTGCTGCTTACCTGCGCCGGCAGTTCAGGACGCTGAGCGTCTTCGTCGTCCTTATCTTCTTCGTGCTGCTGCTCCTCCCGGCGACCGGCGAGTCGATCCGGTTGGGACGCTCGATCTTCTTCCTTGTCGGGGCCTTGTTCTCGGCTACGACGGGGTTCACTGGCATGTCGCTGGCGGTCCGCGGGAACGTCCGGGTGGCGGCCGCGGCCAAGGAGTCGGGCGAGCGCTCCGCTATGCGGATCGCGTTCCGCACAGGCGGCGTGGCCGGCATGTTCACGGTCGGGCTTGGCCTGCTCGGCGCGGCGGTCGTGGTCCTCATCTACAAGCAGAACGCGTCAGACGTGCTCGAGGGCTTCGGCCTGGGCGCCGCCCTGCTGGCCATGTTCATGCGCGTGGGCGGCGGCATCTTCACCAAGGCCGCGGATGTGGGCGCTGACCTGGTGGGCAAGGTAGAGCAGGGCATCCCCGAGGACGACCCCCGCAACGCCGCCACCATCGCTGACAACGTCGGCGACAACGTGGGCGACTGCGCCGGCATGGCCGCGGACCTGTTCGAGTCTTACTCAGTGATGCTGGTCGCGGCGCTCATACTCGGAAAGGTCGCGTTCGGCTCCGAGGGGCTTGTCTTCCCGCTGATCGTGCCGATGATCGGCGTGATCACCGCGATGTTCGGCATCTTCCTGGTGGCACCGCGGAAGAACGACCGCAGCGGCATGACGGCCATCAACCGCGGTTTCTTCGCATCCGCTGTCATCTCGCTGGTCCTCGTGATCATCGCGGCTTTCGTCTACCTGCCCTCCAGCTTCAGCGGCCTGCACGGTGTCAGCGCCGCGATTCATGGCACCAAGGGGGACCCGCGCCTGATCGCCATCGGCGCGGTGATCATCGGCCTGGTCCTAGCCAGCGCGATCCAGCTGCTGACTGGCTACTTCACCGAGACCAACCGCAAGCCAGTGAAGGACATCGGCGAGAGCTCGGTCACCGGGGCCGCCACCGTGATCTTGTCCGGCATCTCCGTGGGGCTCGAGTCGGCCGTGTACTCGGCCCTGCTGATCGGCGGTGCGGTCTACCTCGCCTTCCTGCTCGGCACCGGTAACCCGACCATCGCCCTGTTCGCCGTCGCCATGGCTGGTACCGGCCTGCTGACGACGGTGGGCGTGATCGTGTCGATGGACACCTTCGGTCCGGTATCGGATAATGCCCAGGGCATCGCAGAGATGTCGGGCGAGGTCGAGGGGGAGGCAGCGCAGGTTCTGACCCGGCTGGACGCGGTGGGCAACACCACCAAGGCAATTACCAAGGGCATTGCTATCGCTACCGCGGTCCTCGCCGCGACGGCGCTGTTCGGCGCGTTCCGTACGCAGGTGGAGGGCGCACTTGGGGCGGCGTCCGGCAGCTTCACCCTGTCGATCGACAAGCCAAACGACCTGTTCGGGCTCATCATCGGCGCCTCGGTGGTGTTCTTCTTCGCCGGGCTGCTGATCATGGCGGTCGGCCGGGCGGCCGGCCGGGTCGTCATGGAAGTCCGGAATCAGTTCCGCGACCACCCCGGAATCATGGACTACACCGAGAAGCCGGAGTACGGCCGGGTCGTGGACATCTGCACCAGGGACTCGCTGCGGGAGCTGGCAACGCCGGGCCTGCTCGCGGTGCTGATGCCCATCACCGTCGGCTTCGCCTTCGGCTACGGCCCGCTCGGCTCGTACCTGGCGGGAGCGATCGCCGCCGGAGCGCTGATGGCCGTCTTCCTGGCCAACTCCGGCGGCGCCTGGGACAACGCCAAGAAGCTGGTTGAGGACGGGCACCACGGCGGCAAGGGATCACCAGCCCACGAGGCCACGATCATCGGCGACACTGTCGGCGACCCGTTCAAGGACACTGCGGGGCCTGCCATCAACCCGCTGATCAAGGTGATGAACCTGGTGTCGCTGCTGATCGCGACCAGTGTCGTGCGGTACGACCACAACGACGGCCTGCGAGTCGGGGTGGCGGTCGTCGCGTTCGGCATCATCGTGAGCGCGATCGTGATCTCCAAGCGCCGGTCGACCAGCATCTCCTCCGACAGCGACGCGAAGGCCCCAGCGGGCCAGGCGACTGCCTGATCGGAGCTGGTGCAGGCAGCGAACCGGCAGGCGATGCGGGCGGCGGGCCGACAGGTCCGCCGCCCGTTTGCTTTGTCCGTTGCGGCACGGATCGACCAGGACGTGCTCAGCCAGGCACGCAACCATGAACGACTTGACCGCGTGGCGGCTGCGCGTCACCGAACGTAGTGCCCGACCATGGATGTCATGCAGGACAGGCACAGGCTGATCGTCATGCGGCACGCCAAGGCAGGGGAGCTGCCAGGCGGCCCGGACTTCGAGCGGGCGCTGCGGCCGCGGGGGCTGCGCGATAGCGCGGCGGCGGGCAGCTGGCTGGCCGAGCACGGATTCCGGCCCGACGTGGTGATCTGCTCCGCGGCCAGGCGCACCAGGCAGACCTGGCAGCAGGTGGCATCGACGCTCGGCGGTCAGCCCGCGTTCACTGCGGAGCAACGGCTTTACCAGGCCGACAGCGATGAGCTGGTGGAGATCATCCGGGAGACCGCATCCGATGTCGGGACACTGATGTACATCGGCCATAACCCCGCGGCCGCCGAACTGGTCGGGCTGCTCACCCAGACCGACGCCGACCTTCCCACGGCCGCGATCGCGGTCATTGCCCTCGCCGGTGGCTGGGCTGACCTGGCCGCCGCCGGCGGTGAGCTCCTAGCCTCCTGGGGACCTCGGGCTGGCGGTACCGGTACCTAGTCGCGCGCCGGGTGAAGCAACTCGCTGTCGGCCGCCAGCAGCGGATCCTCCGCGTCTGCCGCTTCGACGTCGTCCCTGGAAATCCCCAGCAGGTACAAGATCGCGTCGAGGTGCGGCACGCTGAGCGAGGTATCGGCAGCGTCCCTGACGGCCGGCTTGGCATTGAAGGCGATGCCAAGTCCCGCCGCGGAAATCATGTCGAGGTCGTTAGCACCATCGCCGACTGCCACGGTCTGGCTGAGGGGGACCCCCGCGGCCGCGGCGAAGTGCCGAAGCGCGCGTTCCTTCCCAGCGCGGTCGACCACCGGACCGATGACGCGGCCGGTGAGCTTCCCGGCTGCTATCTCCAGCGTGTTGGCCTCGGCGAAGTCGAGGCCGAGCTCAGCAGTCAGCCAGCCGGTGAACTGGGTGAATCCGCCGCTCACGACACCGCATCGGTAGCCAAGCCGCTTCAGCGTCCTGATCAGCGTCCGCGCTCCCGGCATCAGCCGCGCTGCGGCCCGCACCTCGTCGATGACGGACGCGTCGAGGCCGGCCAGCAGCGCGACCCGCTGGTGCAGGGCCTCAGCGAAGTCGAGCTCGCCGCGCATGGCAGCGGCGGTCACCTTGCTCACCTCAGCCTCACAGCCCGCCCTGGCCGCGAGCAGCTCGATGGCCTCGTCCCGGAGCAGCGTGGAGTCGACGTCCATCAGCACCAGCCGCATCGCCCGCCGGTGCAGGCCAGCGCGCTGGACGGCGACATCGACGCCAAGCTCAACTGACTCGCGTCCGAGCGCCGCACGCAAGCTGGCGGGGTCGGCGCCGGAGACCTCGAATTCGATGCAGGTAACGGGGCGGCTTGCCAGGCGGCCGATCCGGTCGATATTCGCGCCGTGGGCGGCAATGCGGCCGGCGATCGCGGCGACTGCCGACGGCAGCAGCGGCCGCCCCAGCAAGGTGACGTGCAGCCTACCGCGCAGCCGCGCCGCTGGCTCGCCGGAGCCCATAGTGATCTCGACGTCCATGCCCAAGTCGTCGGCGAGCGACGTGATCTGCCGGTGGATGGCGGTCAGGTCGGGGGAGCCGTCGCTGGCCAGCAGCGCGCCGAGCACCAGCCGGCCGCGGATAACGACCTGCTCGACGTCGATCACCGTGAGGTGATGAGCGGCCAGGGCGGAGAACAGCCGGGAGGTAACGCCTGGCCGGTCCCGGCCTGTCAGGGTGACCAGCAGCGTGGTCGGCGGACCGGACATAGTGCTTCAACGCTATCGAGACGCGTGCCACGGCCGGGCAGCCGGGTAGCGCGGTGCTGGCAGTCCTCAGGGCAGCAACAGGTGCACGTCACCGAATTCGTGCCAGCGGTAGCCCCGGTCAGCAGCTGCGCGGTAGGAGCGGCCGAGCAGGCCCTCGTCGGCGAAGGCGGCCAGCATCCACAGGTGCGTCGACCGGGGCTCGTGCAGGCCGGTGAGCAGCCCGTCCACGGCAGTGACCCCACTGAGCCGGGTGACGACATGCGACGTCCAGCCGGCCGAGGCCGTGATCGAGCCCGTACCCCCGCCGTCGCTGGCGGCTGCCGCGCTCTCGAGCGCCCGGACCACGGTTGTGCCGGCCGCGATGACCCGGCCGCCGGCACGCCTGGTCAGGTTCACCAGCCGGGCCGTGGGCGCCGGGACGTCGTAGGACTCCGGGTACGGCTGCTCGCCGCCTTCTAGCGACGAGACTCCGGTGTGCAGCGTGACCGGAGCGATCGCGATTCCGCGGCTCACCAGCCTGGTCACGATCTCCGGCGTGAATGGCCTGGCTGCGCTCGGCATCTCGGCGCTGCCCGGATAGATCGCGAACACCGTCTGGTAGGCCTCGATCGGCCAGGGCCGTCGCACATACGAGTATCTGATCGGCTCGCCGTGGCGGAGCAGGTACGGCATCACCGCCGTCGACAGCCTGGCCCGCCAGAGCCGCGCGCTGAAACGGGCGGTGAGCGTGACCATGGCACCGTCGGGCAGTGGCAGTCGCTGGCCCGCGGTGCCGCCGCCGAACGGCACGGTGGCCGGGCTGCGCCCGGACCGCAGCTCGACTAGCCAGTCTCCCTCCGGCATTGCGGTGGAGAAGTGCACGGTCAGCGGCGACTCGCCCGTGTCTGCCAGGCGAAACTTCGGCCGGCAGCGTCGCTGAGTTGTTCACCACGAGCAGGTCGCCGGGCAGGAGCAGGCCCGGCAGGGCAGCAAAAGAATGGTGGCTCAGCTCACCGCTCGCTGTCCTGCTGACCATGAGCTGCACGTCATCACGGCCGCGGCCGCGGACCTCGGGTGGCTCGTGGGCCTGCAGTTGTGGTCGCAGCTCGGTCAGCGCGGTCACGAGATCCGGGGACCCGGGCACATCCCGCAGCGATGCGGTCATGACTGTCCCGACGCTGCTGATACCGGTCCTGCTGGCACCAGCTCCGCGGCCCGGTACCGCCCGCTTGGCATCCGCTCGCTGATGAGCCGCATGAACGCCGGCGTCACGGTCTCGGGCAGTGGCCGGTCAGAGATGTCCTCGCCGGGGAACGCCTGCTGGTGCATGTGCGTGCGCATGTCACCGGGATCAACCCACCAGACGCGCAGCGCAGCCTCCTCCGCTGCCAGCACGTGGCAGGCCTGCTCAAGTGCAGCCTTGGCGGCGCCGTATCCGCCCCAGCCCGCATAGGCCTCGACCGCAGCGTCAGAGGTGATGCTGAGCACAGCCCCGCCTCGGCTGCGGAGTCCGGGCAGCAGCAGCTGGGTGAGGGCGATCGGAGCCACGACATTGATCTCGAAGCAGGCACGCAAGTCTGCGACCTGGTAGTCCGCCAGGGCAGGCAGCGGGCTGGAGCCCAGCGTTCCGGCGTTGTTGATCAGCAGGCTGGCCCCTCCCGCGTCGGCCGCTGCCGCGGCGAGATCGGCGCGGTGGGCAGGGTCGGCGATGCTGCCTGGCAGGGCCAGCACGCTGAGCTGCGGAAGGTCGTGCTGGGCGCGCAGCGCCGCGGCGGCAGCCTGCAGGGCCAGGCCATCACGGGCATCAATGATGAGCTGATATCCGGCCGCGGCAAGATCGCCGGCCAGCGCAAGGCCCAGGCCGCGGGAGGCACCGGTGACGACCGCTACTAGGGGCGAATTCATGGCATCGACGCTAGGCGGCCAGGCCTCGCGGCGCATCGGCCGCGAGCCGGGCGAGGCCTGGTCCCTTGGTCCTAGGACTGCGGCCCGATCCGCGCCGCCGCCCGCGCCGGTACCGTCGTGGGTATGGGCCACGCTCCCCGTCCGGCTGGCAGCAGCACGCAGTCCGACGCCGCCCAGGACGAGATCCTCCAGCGCGTCAGCCAGGTGGTGCTGGCGGTCGCGAGCCAGCTCTCGGTGCGGGACGTGCTGCAGATGATCGTGCGCTCGGCCCGGTCCCTGGTCCGCGCCCGGTACGCCGCGCTCGGTGTACCGGATGAGACCGGCTCATTCGCCGAGTTCGTCGTCGACGGGCTCACTGCACAGGAGCAGGCAGCTATCGGCCCGCTGCCGCGTCAGCACGGCATGCTGGCCGTCATCCTCCGCGAGGGCAAGCCACTGCGGCTGGCGGACATCAGCGCCGATCCCCGGTTCTGGGGCTGGCCAGCCGCGCATCCGGAGCTCACCAATGTCCTGGGCGTGCCGATCAAGGACCGTGACCAGATCCTCGGCTTCATCTTTGCCGCCTGCAAGGACGAGCCCGGCGGCTTCACCGAGCGGGATGAGCGCCTGCTCAGCCTGTTCGCCGCGCATGCCGCTATCGCGCTCACCAATGCCAGGCTGTACGAGCATGGCCGCGAGCTCTCGGTGCTGCAGGAGCGCGCCAGGCTGGCCCAGGACCTGCACGATGCGGTGTCCCAGAAGCTCTTCAGCGTGCGCGCTAAGGCCAGGGCGGCGGCCGTGCTCGTCAGCCGGGATCCGGCGCGCGCGATCAGGGAGATCGACAGCGTCGCCGAACTGGCGGGCGAGGCGCATGCGGAGCTGCGCGCGGTGATCGACGGCCTGGCGCCGCCTGAGCTCGCGGTCGGCGGCCTGGCTGGCTCAGTCCGTGATTACGCGCTGCTGGCCAGCCGCACCTACGGTGCCGAGGTCATCGTCCGGACCGGCGAGCTGCCAGCGCTCGATCCGGCTCGCGAGACCGCGGTCTACCGGATCGCCCAGGAGGCGATCAGCAACGCGCTGCGCCATTCCGGTGCCAGGCAGATTCTGGTCAGCCTGATCGCGCGCAAGCGAAGCGTCGCGCTGCAGGTGAGTGACTCCGGCGCAGGCTTCGACACCGCAGCGCCGCGGGCCGGCCTTGGCCTGACCTCCATGCGGGAACGGGCAGCCTCGGCAGGCGGTCGGCTGATTATCTCGGCAGCTCCGGGCAAGGGAACCACAGTCCGCCTCACGGTTCCGGCAGGACCGGCGGTGCTGGCATGACCAGTGCCGGCATGAAGGGAGCCGCGCCCATCAGGGTGCTGATAGCCGACGATCACCCGGTGGTCCGGCAGGGCCTGGCCGTCCTTCTCGAGGTGCAGGACGACATCACGCTGGTTGGCCAGGCCAGTGACGGACCCGAAGCCGTCCGGCTGACCCTGGAGCTCCAGCCCGACGTACTCCTGCTGGATCTCAAGCTGCCAGTGCTCGACGGGATCGGGGTGCTGGCGCAACTGCAGGGTACGGCCGCGCGCCAGGATCGTCATACTGACGAGCGCTGCCGGGCCCGGCAGCCCGGCGGAGGCGCTGCAGGCGGGAGCTGCCGGTTTCCTCTACAAGGACGTGGATCCGGACGCGCTGGTGCGCGCGATCCGCTCGGTACACGACGGTCACACGGTGCTGGCGCCGCAGGCGGCTGGGCTCGTCGCCAGCAGGCCAGGGAGCGACGAGCGCGGGATCGGGGCTCTGACTGGACGGGAACGCCAGGTGCTGGCGCTGCTGGCGGATGGTCAGTCCAACCGTGCGATCGCGCGGTCACTCGGAGTGGCGGAGAAGACAGTGAAGACGCACGTGAGCTCGGTACTCGCCAAGCTCGGCGTGGCCGACCGAACCCAGGCAGCCCTGCTGGCAGTCCGGCACGCTGACCGCTGACGGTCGAGTACGCCGGCATGTCACATTGCGGCGTGCGATGCCGTAAGTTCAACGCTCCGCTATGGCGTAGGTCAACACCGCCATGCCGTAAGTTCAAGCTGAGATGGTGGCGCTCGGAGGGAACCGGATGGCGGCTGAGGTGCTCAGGCTGCGCGGAGTTGGGGTCCGACACGACAGGTCGATGCTCCTGCGCGATGTGAACTGGACCGCGCGCAGTGACGAAAGCTGGGTGATCATCGGGCCGAACGGGGCGGGCAAGACAACACTGCTGCAGGTCGCTGCCACGCTGCTGATGCCGACGCACGGCACCGTCGAAGTGCTCGGCGAGCCGTTGCCCGCTGCCGATATCGCGGATCTGCGTACGAGGATCGGCATGTCGAGCTCGGCCATCGCCGATCAGGTGCCGCTGCAGGAGAAGGTGATCGACCTCGTTCTGACCGCGTCCTACGGCATACTCGGCCGGGACGCAGAGGATTACGACTCCTTCGACGTGACCAGGGCGGTTGAGCTGCTTGACGCCCTCGGATGTGCGCACCTGATCCGGCGCCGCTTCAGCTCGCTGTCCGAGGGCGAGCGCAAGCGCGTTCAGATCGCCAGGTCGCTGATGGCCGACCCGGAACTGCTGCTGCTGGACGAGCCGGCCGCCGGGCTCGACCTCGGCGGCCGGGAGGACCTGCTACGGCGCATCGCCGCGCTGCTCAGGGATCCCAGGTCACCGATGATGGTGCTGGTCACCCATCATGTGGAGGAGGTGCCGGAGGGCTTCACGCATGCGATGCTGATGCGCAAGGGATCCGTCCTCGCGGCTGGGCCCCTGCATGAGGTGTTTACCGAGCGGAACCTGTCCCGGTGCTTCGGCGTGCCGCTGGAGGTCGAGCGCCGCGCCGCCCGCTGGTCGGCGCGGGCAGTACCCCTTGCATGATGAGGCCCCGCCGCCCGGCTCAGCCGTGCCGACCCACCCGTGCCTGACTCGCCCGCTATGCACCATCGTATGATCGTCGTCATGCGAGGACTCCGTGGGACCTGGTGAGGTACTAGGGATTCTCGGAGCTGGCACAGCAGCGGGTGCGGTCAACGCGGTTGTGGGGTCCGGGTCGCTGATCACCTTCCCCACCCTGCTTGCCTTCGGCTTCCCGGCCATCGTGGCTAACGTCTCGAACAACGTCGGCCTAGTGCCGGGGAATGTCAGCGGCGCCGTAGGCTACCGGCGCGAGCTGGCGGGCCAGCGCGGTCGGCTGATCCGGCTCGGTACCTTCGCGATCGCTGGCTCGGTCGGCGGCGCTGCCGCGCTCCTCACCTTGCCTCCGGGCTCCTTTGAGCTCATCGTCCCCGCCCTGATCCTGAGCGCGTGCGTGCTCGTGCTCATCCAGCCGTGGCTGAGCAGCCAGGTGATCGCCCGGCGCAGGCGGCTGGCCGAGCAGGCTGGCACGGGCGGGAGCGAGCGAACCAGCCCGGCACTGGCGGCGGGCGTTTTCGCCTCAGCCGCCTATGGCGGCTACTTCGGGGCCGCGCAGGGAGTGCTGGTCATCGGCTTGCTGGGCACATTCCTGGACGAGAGCCTGCAGCGGGTGAACGGTGCCAAGAACGTGCTCGTCGCGATGGTGAACGGCGCTGCAGCCGTCATATACATCATCTTCGCGCATGTCGCCTGGCTCGTTGTGCTGCTGATCGCCGTGTCCTCCAGCCTCGGCGCGGTGCTGGGCGCGAAGTTCGGGCGGAAGCTGCCACCGCTGGCCCTGCGGATCTTCGTGGTACTGATCGGCGTCATTTCCGCGGTTAAGCTGCTCTTCTTCTGAGCCCGTGAGCATCGGCCACGCCCGGCTCCGGCTTGAGCGGCCGCTCAAGCAGGCCCGCGCCAGCTGCGACCGCGACTGCGAGCAGCCCGGTAACTGCGAAGGCGACGCGAAGCGAGGAGAGGTCAGCGACCCCGCCGATGACGCTCGGAGCTGCCATGCCGGCGCCGTAGCTCACGGTGGCAACCCCGGCGACGCTGATCGCGGGGCTCGGTCCGAACCGGCCAGCGGTTGCGAAGACGAGTGGGACAACGACCGAGACGCCGAGGCCGATCAGGACGAACCCGGCCAGGGCTGCGGCCGGGTCCGGACTGACTGCGACCAGCGCGCAGCCCGCCGTGCCAAGGATGCCGCAGGCACGAACGCTCACTCGAGGTCCGACCCGCCGGACGAGGACATCGCCGCAGAGCCTCCCGGCCGCCATCGAGGCCGCGAACACGCCCGTGCCGATCGCCGCCTCCGCCTGACTCGAGTGCAGTTCCCAGTGCATGAAGACGGAGGACCAGCTGTTGGCGGCGTACTCCACGAAGATGGCGGCGAACCCGACGAGGCCGATGAGCAGGAGCGCGCCATGTGGCCACGCGAACCGGGGCACCTTAACTTCGGCCGCCGCTCCCGTCGGCGGCTGGCCGACGAGCCAGCCGGATGCGAGGACGCCTGCCGCAGCAGCCAGAGCGCCTACTGACGCGAACTGAAGCCTGGGGTCGATGTGCGCATGCGCAGACAGCGACCCGACGAGCGCGCCGGCCAGCACGCCCACGCTCCATAGCCCGTGCAGGCCTGACATGATCGGCTTGCCGATCCGGTGCTCCGCCTCGACCGCCTGGGCATTCATCGCGTTGTCGACCGTGCCCATCAGGGCGCCGTACAGCAGCATGGCTGCCGCCAGCGAGATCAGGTTCGGCGCGAACGCAGAAGGGGCCAGGGCCGCGCTGGAGGCGGCGATCAGCACCCTGGTGGCCGCCTTCGGGCCGTAGCGGTGGACGAAACGGGCCGCGAAGGGCATGGTGACAATGGTGCCGATGCTGGCCGCCAGGCCGACCGCGCCGAGCATGCCGCTACTCAGATGCAGCCGGTCGGCAATCCACGGGAGCCGGGCCGTGAACGTCCCGACGATCACGCCGTTGACGAAAAAGACCGTGCCGAGGGCGCGGCGCTCGGCTGATCCCAAGAGTCACTCCAGACCTGGCCGACATTGCCAGTCGCGGCTCAGGTCCCGGTCGTGGGCTGGCAGCTACGTGTGGTGGGCGGAGTGGACTGATCATACGGGTTAACCGGCGGGCCGGATGGCTGGACCGGGCCCTTCGGGCCGCCGGGGAAGGCAGGGTGCACGAAGCCGTCGTTGATCCCGCAGAGCGCGCCGGCCTGGCTGCCGCTGGTGTTGTAAACCCATGGCCCCAGGGAGCCGCCGGGATCGTTCCAGGTGGCGAAGTGGACAGTGAGAACCGTCCGCACCACGACCCGGATTCGGGTGTCTGCGTCTCCGCCAGCCTGCTGGACCGGGTACACGAAGAGGTAGTCAGCGTGAATGCTCAGCACCCGGCTGTTCCCGGACCCGCGCGCGGCGGCCGTCATCCGGCCGTGCACCTTGATGACAGGACCGATCAGGTCGGTGCTGCGCGGGGCGAAGGCGGTGAGCCAGGTCCGGCTCGACCGCGCGTAGCCCTTCTTGGCCAGCCCCTGCTTGTCGAGATTCCGGTCGAACCACGAGCGCTGCGCCGGGATGAGCAGCCTGGCGAACTCGGCCGGGCTCCCGCCGGTCAGCACCTTATGGTTCAGGTGGCCCGCGATCAGGAGTTTCCGCACCGTTGCATAGGCGGCCCGGACCTGGGCGGCTGAGTAGGCGCCGACTGCGTGCGCGGCCGGGATGACGATGCCGGCCGCGCCGTCGCCGTAGTACTCAGCCGGGCTCCCGGCGAACGGGTCGGCGCGGCTGAACAAGACCGGCGCAACCGTCGCCGGCGCGGAGGGCGTGGCGCCGTTGGTGACCGGCGTGTTATCCGGGCTGGCCGCCGGATTGCCGAAGGTATGCAGCTTGGACACTCCGGTCGCAGCGGCGATCAGCACCACGATGATGGCGAGCGTGACCGCCAGGGAGGCGGCGCGGCCGCGCCGCCCGCGGCTGCCAGGCATCGGCGGCGTGCCATCCGGCCGGGACTTGCGCCATCGCGACCGTGCCTGCGCCACTTTCGCCTGCCTGGCCCGTTCCGCGGCACTTGGCTCCTTGAACTTGGCTTCCTTGGCCAGTCCTGCGGCTATCTCGGCTAGGCGCTTGTCGAAGTCACTGCCCTCCGGCGGTCCGCCCTCAGGACCTGCCCCGCTCCCCGTCATAGCGGTAAGTATCAATCAATGAGTGTTAATTTCGGATAACAACAGGGACAGCAATGGCCACCGAAAGGTTCCAGAACCCTGGAAGAGGCCCCGGTTAAGGCTGGCAGTAACCGAGATGTCATCCTGTGTAGCGGGGGACCCGTTCAGATGAATCCGGGGGGACCGGTCATCGGGCTCGCCCTGGCGGCCTCAGCTCGCCAGGGCGAGTTTCCTTGTCCGGCTAATGCCGTGCGGCCGCTATCGCTGCCGTCATCCCGCGATTAGCCAGCGCGTCGGCTCGCTCATTGCCGGGATCGCCCGCGTGTCCCCTGACCCACAGCCACCGCACGTCGTGCTTCGCGGCCGCAGCGTCGAGGCGGCGCCACAGGTCCTCGTTCTTGACCGGCTGCTTGCTCGCGGTCTTCCAGCCGTTTCGCTTCCAGCTTGTGAGCCAGCCGGTGATGCCGTTGCGCAGGTAGCTGCTGTCGGTGTGCAGGCGTACCCGCGACGGCCTGGTCAGGCTCTCCAGCGCCTGGATCGCCGCCATCAGCTCCATCCGGTTGTTCGTCGTCGGCGCGGCTTCGCCGCCGGACAGTTCCCTGGTGCGGCCGCCGTAGCTGAGCACGGCGCCCCAGCCGCCAGGGCCGGGATTGCCGCTGCACGCACCGTCGGTGTAAATCTCGACGAGGCCTCGGGCCGGCTCTGTTGTCATGGGACGAAAACCTAGCGCGTCCGAGCAGCCTGAGCCGGGCCGACGATCGCGGTCACGCCTGACCGCCGAGGTCGTGGTGGATCGGCGGAACGTCAAGTGCCGCGTTCCGGTCGAAGAAGCCCCATGGCTTGAGCCAGAACGCGGTCCGGTCCGCTGGCATGACTGGCCAGTCCTCCGGCCTGGTCAGGTGATGGAGTCCGAACACGTACCACAGCACGAGGTCGGTATTCTCGATCGACCGGTTCCGTGCGGTCCAGGCGGGCAGCCCGTAGTCGGCCGCGCTGAGGTTCGGGAACTCCCCGCATGGCCAGCGCTCGCCCGGCTCGTAGGGCGTCACCCACAGCGTGTGGCCGATGACTTGCGCCCGCTGGAATGCCGGCGATGACTCGTCCATCATCGGCGGGAAGCTCCCGCCGGGGGTCAGCTTGTACGCCGCCGGCCGCCGAGGCCGTTCACTGAGCGGGTGCTCGCCACCAGCCAGCTCCGCTGGGTCTGCCAGTCGTAATCCTGCCGCCCGTCGGACTCGGTCCGCAGCAGCGTCTCCTGCGTGACGAGCGCGAGGCCATACGGGTTGGCATCGCCGACGGGCAGTGCCCGCGACTCTACGGCAGAGATCGTGTTGGGCTCCCCGTCGATGTCCAGGTCCAGCCTGGCCACGATGAAGTGCTGGTGGTAGGGCGCGTAGGTACGCTGGTCGACCATCTTCCCGGTTGGCGGCTGCCGGCCTGGCGGGAATGACGAGGTGACCATGATGCCGGTCGCGCGCACCTCGCACTCGATGTTCCCGTCCTGATAGAAGCGCCAGTACACCAGGTACTCGTAGTTGGCGACGGTGACGTGGAAGGAGATGACCAGCCGGCGGGCCCGCCGGACCTCGGCACCGGTCCGCTCGTCGACGTGCTTCCACAGCACTCCGTCGTCTTCCTCGTGGATGCAGATCGCGTTCGGGATGGTCCGCGGCTCACCGCGGGAGTTGTGGACCACCGCGTCCAGGTAGCGGATCTCGCCAAGGCAGTCGCAGCCGAGTTCGAGCGAGGTCGTCATGAACCCCAGCCCCCACTCGCCGATGTCGAACGCGGTCCGCCGGTAATGATCGGGAGTGACATCCCGGTACGGCACGATCATCTCGGCGAACGACATGCGGTGCGCGATCGGCCGGACCCGCCCGCCGTCGCTGAAGCTGACCGTGTGCAGCACCAGGCCCTCGCGGGTGTTGAAGCCGATCCGCAGCTGCCAGTTCTGCCACCGCAGGAGCCGGCCCTCGACGGTGAACGAGGTGCCCTGCGGCTGGCTCACCTCTAGCGGGCTGATCTGGCGGAGCGGCATCGGGATCAGCCCGGGCAGGTACTCGCCCATGACCTCAGGCAGGTCATGGCCTTCGTCCTCGCGGCGGTCTTCCAGCTCGAGCAGTTCCATCCGGTTCAGGTCCACGATCGGATGCAGCCCGGTGACGTGGTGCGCATACGGATTGCCGTCCGCGCTGCCGCGCATCCACACGTCGGACCAGCCGATCCGGCGCCCGCGGTAGTGCGGCGGAACCAGCGCGGCGCCGTAGGCCCAGACGTCGGTGAGCACCAGGCTCATGTCGGCGATGCCGCGGCTCGCCAGCGCACCGACGACTGCCGGATGCTGACGCAGCATCTCGTCGCATTCATGCCACTCGTCGACCGTCATGTTCGGCTGGACGCCGGGTAGGTGGTCCCAGTGCGTGATCTGGCCGCCAGGCAGCGTCACCATGGCGCGGTAGGCCTGCCCGTCCGCGGTGTCCCAGCAGATCGCGTGGGCCGCCCGGACGATGCCGGACGGCCCGGACGCGACGTCACCCTTGGCCGGCTCGGCCAGGTCGATCGAGGCGAAGCGCCAGCTGTCACTGACGCCCTCATGCTCACGTAACGCGGCGGCGACGGCCCTGATCTCGTTCGCCGTGAGCGGGTCGAGCGGATGCGGCATCGCAAGCGGGGAGTCAGTCATGCCCACCAGGGTCTCACCGCGGGCAGGCTACGGGCGGTGTCCTCGGCCGACCTGCCCGAGCTGAAGGGCGAAGTTGGCCAGCGGGAGGCCGCTGTAATCCTCGGTCGGGAGCCAGAAGTAGCCGGGACCGCCCCACCGGGATATCCGCTCCGGGCTGCCGCCGCCAACGGGCTGGGGTCCGGACGTGGCAATCTGCTTGCCTGTTGCCTCACTGCGCACGGACTCGGTGAGATAGGCGTAGCCGTCGGTGTCGCTGAAGACGAAGACGAACCGGTACCAGCCATCCTGCGTGATCACCGGCGTCCCTTCACACGAGCCGGCCGAGTTGTGCCCGAAGTTGATCACGTAGCCCAGCGTGGCAGCGGCGGTGTCCTCCGCGCAGGCGGTGATGATGTTGTCGATGCCGTACGCGCCGGCTCTGTTGTTGATCTCGACGTCGTCGTCCACCAGCGAGCCGGGCCCGCCGGTCGCGGGCGAGAGGTAGAGGTCGTCGGTAACTGTGAAGCCCGCCGCCGGGAACACGTTTTCCTTGCCCCTGGCCTTGCCGGTGCCGAACAGCGCGTAAGGGCCGGTGCACGCCTCGCCCGGATTGGACGTAGCGGTGGTGCCCGGACACCCGGCGCCCTGATTCCCGTCCCCGGTACCGGACGCGATGGCCATCCAGTCTCCGGTCAGCGCCCCCGTGCCCGGAGCGTAGTTGCCGTGCCCGCCATTGGAGAAGTGCGACGGGACGCGGTCGATGGTGCCGTAGTGGTCCGGCGCGCCGTCACACGGCGCATTGCCGCTGTGAGCCGGGCAGAACGGCGTCGCGTTAGCGCCGAACTCCTGCACGAGTGGCTGCACCGGGTAGTGAGCTGCGGCCGCCGACGTGCGATCGGCCGATGCGGCCGGACGGGCGTGGCCCGGCGCGGTCGCCGCAGTGGACGTGCCACCGCTCATCCCGACTGCCAGTAGCACGGCGGAAATCGTCGCGACCCCGGACGTAGCCGCGAGCCGTAGCCGCGAATGACTGATGGCTGATCTCAACGTGGACTCCTTACCGTCGACATTGGCGTCCGGCCCGCGACAATGACGGGCCTTTCGTTGTCCGAACTAAATGTCGACGCGTGACCACGTTCGCGGGTTCACAATTCTGCCCCACTAAATGTGCTGATCTACCTAGATGTCACTGAGCGCCACGACCGCGACATTGCCGCCGCGATCACGGCAGCGATGGGGTAGGCCGGCTCAGCCCACGGCAGCGCGGATCTGGTCAGCGAACTTGGCGGCCCCGTAACAACGGAAGCGTGTCACCCCGCCCGCCCACTTCACAGCGACGATCTTGGTAAAGAACCCAGGCTCGACATCGATCTGCCTGATGGCGGCCAGCGGGATCGTGAACGACGGATCACCGTAGTGCACGAGGCGGTTAGCAGCGTTCGGGGAAAACCCCAGCTCGGCTGGGGTCAGCGTGACGCGGCCCCCGACCCAGAGCCCGCCATGCCTTTCCCGGTACCGGCGGACTGATCCTCCGACGCTTCCCTTCTCGAGCGGCGATGCAGCGTCCTGGATGAACGCGTTTGCGACCTTGGTCGCCAGAACGCCTTGAGGGGGCACAAACAGAACTTACACCGGTCGGCGGGCGGAATCGTGGTGTGCGCTTGCCTACTGAGCTGTTAATCCTGCTGCGCGGCGATGAGGTCCCGGTACCAGGCAAACGATGCCTTCGGCGTGCGCTGCTGGGTGTCGAAGTCGACGTGCACGAGGCCGAAGCGCTGGTGGTAGCCCTCGGCCCACTCGAAGTTGTCCATCAGCGTCCACACCAGGTAGCCGCGGACGTCGACGCCGGCCGTGATGGCGTCCGCCACTGCCCGGATGTGGCCGTCCAGGTAGCTGATCCGCGGCTGATCGTCGACAGCGCCGTCCGGATCGGGCTGATCGGCGACTGAGCAGCCGTTCTCGGTGATGTACACCGGCGGGAGCCGGTCGCCGTAGCGGCTCGCGAGCGTTGTCAGCAGTTCAGTAAGCCCTGCCGGGATGACAGGCCAGCCGAAGTTGGTGACCGGGTAGCCGGGAATCGGCTCGATCTGGAACGGCAGCGGCGCGTCAGGCAGCGCGGACAGCCGGGTCGGGGCGTAGTAGTTGACCCCGAGCGCATCGATTCCAGCGGCGATGATGGCCAGGTCTCCGTCTTGCACGCAGTCAGGGCCACCTGCGCCGATGCCGAATGCAGACAGGTCCGGATAGCTGCCGAGCAGCACGGGATCGGTGAACATCCGGTTGTGCAGGGCATCGTAAGCGGCGGTCGCGCTGAGGTCAGCCGGGCTGTCTGACGCGGGCCAAGCTGGCGAGTAGTTGTTGGTGATCGCCACCTGAGCGGCGCCGGAGGCCCGGAGTGCCGAGTTCGCCAGCCCGTGCCCGAGCAGCTGATAGTGCGCCGTTGCCAGCGCGTCGACCATCAGCGACCTGCCGGGCGCGTGGATCCCGAGCGCGTACCCGAACGCGGTCACGACAAACGGCTCGTTCAGCGTGATCCACATAGGGATGCGGTCATCCAGCCGCTCGGCGGCGACGCTGGCATACTCGGCGAACCGGTAGGCGGTGTCCCGCGCCATCCAGCCGCCCGCATCCTCAAGGGGCTGGGGCAGGTCCCAGTGATACAGAGTGGGCATTGGTGTGATGCCCTCAGCCAGCAGCGCGTCGGTCAGCCGGTCGTAGAAATCAAGCCCAGCCGGGTTGATCGCGCCAGACCCGGCGGGCTGGATCCGCGGCCAGGCGAGCGAGAACCGGTACGCGCGGGCGCCCAGCTCACCCATCAGCGCAACGTCTGCCGGCCACCGGTGGTAGTGATCGGCCGCGACGTCGCCGGTCTGGCCGTCGCGAATCGCGCCGGGCTGGCGGCAGAAGCTATCCCAGATCGAGGGACCGCGACCGTCCTCGGCAACTGCTCCCTCGATCTGGTAGGCCGCTGTGGCCACGCCCCAGGCGAAGCCGGCCGGGAACCGCGGGAAGGCAAGATCGCTCACGCTGAGATCGTAGCGGGGGGCTGCGGCGTGATGATCGGCCTGTCGGCAGCCCGGGTGGCGCTGAGGGAGCGCTGCCCGGAGAATTCACGGGCCGCCGTCGGCCGACCTCAGCCGGCGTGACGTACCGTCGTGGCATGAAGAAGCTTATTGAGCTGCTGATCTGCTTCCTGCACCCGATTGCCGTCGTGCTGATCTGGATCGACCTGGTCACGCGGCGGGACATCGGCACCGTGGCGAAACTGGCCTGGGCTATCTGCGCCATCGTGCCGCTCGTCCCGTTCCTGTACGTGCTGACCGGCGGCGATCTGTGGTGACGGAGCACTAGGCGTGCCGCAGGCGCCGGACGAGGCCGGCTGGCAGCGCCTTTACGGTAGTGCCTAGTCGCCTGCAGGCACCGATGCCATCGCGATCGCCTCGTCAACCTCGCCCTGCCGGGCCGCGAGCTCGGCAGCGTACTTCTCGTTGTCGATCTTCTCGGCGAGTTCCTCGTCGGCGCGCATCAGTGCCTCGAGATCCGAGTCCGCGGCCTCGATCACGCCGAGGTCGGCGTAGGCATGCTGAACCTTCGGCCCCCACAGCCCGATGTCCCGCACGCACGGCACGATCCGGGAGAACAGCAGGGACCTGAAGGCCTGCTGCACGGGCGATTGCTCGGTGAACGCCACGCACTCCTCGACGTCGAAGCCCATCCGCTCCCAGACCTCGCGAGCGGTGAACCTGTTGCGCATCAGATAGCAGCCCTCGACCACGAACTCCTCGCGGTCGGCGCGCTCAGCCGCAGTCAGCTCCTTGTAGTAGTCACGCAGCGCGAGCCGGCCGAACGCGACGTGCCGCGCCTCGTCCTGCATCACGTAGGCCAGCAACTGGGTGACCAGGTCGTTGTTGGACAGGTCGCGGTGCACGCCGAACGCCGCCAGCGCGAGCCCCTCGATCAGCACCTGCATGCCGAGGTAGGGCAGGTCCCAGCGGGAATCGGACAGCGCATCGGCCAGCAACTGGGCCAGGTCCGGGTTGATCGGGTAATACAGCCCGATCTTCTCCCGCATGAACCGTGCGTACAGCTCGACGTGGCGCGCCTCGTCCATCGTCTGGGTGGCGGCGTAGAACTTGGAGTCCATGTCCGGGACGGACTCCACGATGCGGGCGGCGACCGTCAGCGCGCCTTGCTCGCCGTGCAGGAACTGGCTGAACAGCCAGGCCGACAGATGATGATCGAGCTCGTCCCGCTCCTTCTGGTTGAGCAGGTTCCACTGGCGGGAGCCGTAGATCGGGTTGAGCTCCTCGGTCTGCTCCATCACATTGCACGGGTTGACCGGTATCGACCAGTCAATCCGCTTCGTCGCGTCCCACTGCTTGTCCTTGCCGCGCTGGTAGAGGTCCAGCAGCCGGCTGCGGCCCTCGTCGTACTCCCAGCTGAACCGGGCCGATCCAGCGGCCGGGACATCCCAGGTTCCCGGCTCGACCGGGGTGGTGTAGTGCTCGTAGGTGCTCACGGCGGCCTCCCGGAGTTAACGGCAGTAACTCCGACATTACTCGCCAGTACGGGTTTGCTCTAGTGCGAAGCTGGCCGGCTTGCCAGCACTCAGAACTGGCAGCCAGCCGCGCACGAGGGCTACGGGACCTGGCCGACGCGAGAGACGACTGCCGAATCAAGCAACGCCTCCCACCCCAGCACCTGGCCCTTCTTGATGTACCGCGTGCCGTCGGTTGCCACGTTCTTGTGCGCGGCGACGGCGACCTCCTTGTCGCCCATGAAGGTGTAGGTAGTCGGATTGATCACGAGCTCGTGCTTGTACCAGCCGTCGATCACCATGTACAGGCCGAGTCCTGATCGCCCGGCCAGATCGGTGGCTGCATCGAAGTGCACTCCGGGCAGGATCTGCAGGACCCGGTACATGGTCACGGCGAGCCTCGGTGGGATCCGGACGCCGACTTCCTGGCCTGTCAGCAGGGTGGCGATTGCTCCGAAGATCGCGACATTGTCCGGCTTGGCGTACCAGGGCATCCGCGGATTGTTATCGGCCAGGATGACCGTCTCGAGCCTCGCCGGATCGGTGGGCAGCGACACGAGGTAGGAGTAGCTGACGCTCTTCCAGCCGCCGAGGCCCCCTCCGCCACCTGGGCTGACGCTGATGTGGCCATGTACGACCGTCCAAGGTGGCAGGTCGGCTGGGACGGAGCCTTGGTACGCCGCGTACTCACGCCAGTCTGCCCTGATCCACTGCAGGTTGATCTGCCGCTCGTTAGGCGGCCCGAACAAGAATCCGCCGCTCCCCGCCGAGGAGGACGCCACCTCGGTCTTGATGTAGATCCAGTCGGCTGGCGCGGGTGGCTTGCCGGGCGAGGCGGCCGCGCTACGGCTGGCAAACTCGACGAGCTGCGCCTCCGTGTGCGCACGGCCGACGCTGCCGGCTGCCACCGGCCCGGATGCTGTCGGGCGGCCAGACCAGGAAAAAACATAGGCGACAGGCGCATTGCCCGACGCCGCAAACCCAAATGACGCGGCGGCGACGGCCGCGGCGGTGACGGCGGTGGCTGCCAGCAGGAGCGGTTTCCTGCGGATCGGAATTGCTAGGCGCCCACGGACGGAATGCTTTGCGGCGCCTGCTCCCACTGCCGCCAGGACCGCGCTCTGCGCGGCAGGACTGGGGTCGCCCAGCGGGACTTCGGCTCTCATCCGCATCAGCAGGTCAAGCTCGTTCATCGCAGATCTCCTCGGGTGCTACGGCCGGCTGGCAGCCGGCCGTCCGGCTGCTGCACGGGTGTCGGGCCATCGGCTTGGCGGTCTAGTTCGCGAAGCGACTGCCGCAGGCGTTTGCGGGCCCGGCTGACCCGCGACTGGACAGTGCCAAGCGGCTTCCCGGTGGCGATCGCGACCTGGTCGTAGGACAGCCCGGCCCAGGCGACAAGCAGGAGCGCATCGCGCTGCTCGGCGGGCAGTCCGGCAAGGGCCGCACCGAGCCGCGCGTTCAGGCTGTCGGCGCTGACCTCCGCGTCGATGCGATCGGCGAAGGACTCGACGACCGGGTCGAGGCCCGTCCTCGCGAGCAATCTCAACTGGCGAACCTCGATCCGCCAGTGCCGCCGGACGAGGTTGGTCGCGATCCCATAGAGCCATGGAAGCGCGTCCGGGCAGTCAGCCCGATACGACGCTCGCTGGCGGAAGGCGGCCAGGAAAGTCTCTGCTACCACGTCATCGGCGGCAGCGTGCCCGATACGCCGGGTGACGTACCGCTGGATGACAGGTGCATGTCGGCGGAACAGGACGGCGAACTGCTCGGGATCACCAACCGAGCGCCCGATAATCGCGCTGTCGTCGTCCGCGCCGACGCCATTGGCGCCAGGGCCGACGCTCTGGATATTGCTAGCTGTCATAGGCGGCCTTTCGGGATAACCAGGCTGGACACCTGTCCTTGCCGCGCTACGGCTGTATGTTCCCGCCGGCGGTCGGCGACTTTGCAGCCCTCGCTAGCTGCGTAACCGTACGGCATGATTCGGTGTGATTGCGGCACCCCGGCAGAAGGTAGGGAGCGAACATGGATTTCGACATCCCCGCGGACCTGATCGCCTACCTGGCCGAGCTGGATGAGTTCATCGAGGCCGAGATCCGGCCCCTGGAACGCCAGGACGACAACATCCGGTTCTTCGACCACCGGCGCGAGGACGCCAGGACGGACTGGGACCGCGGTGGTCTGCCGAACCGCCAGTGGGAGGAGCTGCTGGCCGAGGCCAGGCGCCGGGCCGACGCGGCCGGGCATTACCGGTACGCGTTCCCCGCCAGGCACGGCGGCCGCGACGGCACCAATCTCGGCATGGCGGTGATCCGCGAGCACCTGGCCAGCAAGGGCCTCGGACTGCACTGCGACCTGCAGAACGAGCACATGATCGTCGGGAACAACGTCGGATTGCTGCTGATGCTCGAGTACGGGAGCCCCGGTCAGCAGGCGGAGTGGATCGACGAGCTGGCCGCCGGACGCAGGGGGTTCGCGTTCGGGATCACCGAGCCCGCGCATGGGTCGGACGCTACCTTCATGGACACCACGGCGGTGCGTGACGGCAGCGACTGGGTCATCAGCGGCGAGAAGACCTGGAACACCGGCGTGCACGCCGCCACGCACGACCTGATCTTCGCGCGGACCGGCGGCAAGCCCGGTGACGCTGACGGCATCACCGCGTTCCTGACGCCGGTCGCCTCGCCCGGCCTCCGCGTCGAGGAGTACCTGTGGACGTTCAACATGCCGACTGATCACGCCCACATCACCCTGACAGATGTCCGGGTGCCCGACAGCGCGATCTTCGGCGGTGAGGGCAGGGGCCTCGGAGTCGTGCAGCATTTCTTCAACGAGAACCGGATCCGCCAGGCTGCCTCAAGCCTCGGCGCGGCGCAGTACTGCATCAACGAGTCGGTTGCCTATGCACTGCAGCGACGGCCGTTCGGCAAGCCGCTGGCCAGCAATCAGGCGATCCAGTTCCCGCTGGTCGAGCTCCAGACACAATGCGAGATGTTGCGCGGGCTCATCCACAAGACGGCATGGCTGATGGACCGCGACGGCCCGTTCTCTGCCTCCGACAAGGTCTCGATGTGCAACTACTGGGCGAACAGGCTGTGCTGCGAGGCCGCCGACCGCGCCATGCAGGTGCACGGCGGGCTCGGGTACTCGCGGCACCGGCCGTTCGAGCACATCTACCGTCACCACCGGCGGTACCGGATCACTGAGGGGGCCGAGGAGATCCAGATGCGACGGGTCGCGGGGTACATGTTCGGCTTCATGCACCAGCGTGCACCGAAGGGAGTGGTGCAGAGCTGATGCTTCCGGACGGGAACGGGCTAGCCCGCGCACTGCGGCCGTTGGTTGGGCCGGTCCGTGTCGAGTGCCTGACCAGGCTGTCAGGTGGTGCATCGAAGGAAACGTGGTCCTTCGACGCAGTGGCCGATGACGGCACGCGGACGGGACTGATCCTGCGCCGCGATCCGGCCGGCCGGCCCAGCGAACCCGGCGTGCCCGACCGGGAAGCGGCAGCTATCGGCCTCGCGCACGCGGCTGGCCTGCCAGTCCCCGAGATACTGCTGCGCTCCGGCGGACCCGGCTTTGGCAGTGCCGGTCTTGGCGGGGCTGGCATGGTGATGCGCCGCGTTGACGGTGAGACGATCGCGCGCCGGATCTTGCGCGAGGATGAGTACGCGCAGGCCCGACGGGTGCTGGTAGGGCAACTGGGCCGGTTCGCGGCGGGGCTGCATGAGCTGCAGGCCCCGGCGTCCTTTCCGGAGCCCGATCCGCTCGGGAGCCTGCGCGAGCAGCTGGACTCCTTCGGCCGGCCGAGCGAGGTCTTCGAGCTAGCGATGACGGAACTAGCGGCCAGCCGCCCGCCTGGCCGCGACCACGTGCTGGTGCATGGCGACTTCCGGCTGGGCAACCTGATCGTCGGACCGGAAGGGTTGCGGGCGGTGCTCGACTGGGAGCTGACGCACGCGGGTAACCCCGCCGAAGATCTCGGGTGGCTGTGCGTCAAAGCCTGGCGGTTCGGCGCCGGCCCCCCGGTTGCGGGCCTGGGGAGCCGCGAGGAACTGCTGGCTGCTTACCGGGCGGCTGGCGGCGCTGACATCAGCCTGGACGAGCTGCGCTGGTGGGAGATCGCGGGCACGCTCCGCTGGGGCGTGATCTGCCTGACCCAGTCATGGGCGCACCTGTCCGGGGCGCACCGCTCGGTCGAGCTGGCCGCGATCGGACGCCGGGTCTGCGAGCAGGAGTGGGACCTGCTCCTGCTGCTGCAGCCCGAGGCGGCCGCGCGAGCGGCTGCGCGCAGGCCGCTGCCGAGCGGAGCCGCTACGGCCGCCCCGGCTCCGCACGGCCGTCCTACTGCGAGCGAGCTGCTGGAGGCGGTCCGTGAGTACCTGCTCGGCAGCGTGATGCCGGCCACGTCCGGCCAGGTCGCGTTCCACGCCCGAGTTGCCGCCAATGCGCTGGCCATCGTGGCACGGGAGCTGGAGCTCGGCGCGTTTCCCGCCAATGCAGGGATCGCCGACGCGGTAGCCGCCCGCCTGGCAGTCGCCAACCCGAAGTACTTCGAGACGTCGCAGTCCGGATAGGACGCAACCGTTACTCGTGCATGGGCCGTTCGTGGTCGGCATGCCCGGCCGGCTCAAGCTGGAACGTCGAGTGCTCAAGATCGAAGTGCCCGCGCAGGCAGGCCTGGAGCTTGTCGAGCATGATCGCGCTCTGACCTCGCTCGATGATCGCCGGATCGACCACGACGTGCGCCGAGAACACCGGCAGTCCGGACGTGATGGTCCAGACGTGCAGTTCGTGCACTTCGCGGACGCCCGCGACCGCAGCCATGTGCTCGCGGATCTCGTCCAGGTCGATGCCTTCCGGGCTGGCCTCGAGCAAAATGTCGATGGCCTCGCGCAGCAGCCGCCAGGTCCGGGGCAGGATGAGCGCTCCGACGACGAGCGACGCGATCGGGTCTGCCAGCGTGGCGCCGGTCGCGCTGATGATGATCCCGGTCACGATCACTGCCGCCGCCCCGAGGGTGTCCGCGGCGACTTCCAGGAACGCGCTGCGGACGTTCAGGCTGCTCGCCTGGCCGTGCCGCAGGACCAGCAGGGAGCACGCATTGCCGGCCAGCGCTACCAGCCCGAATACGATCAGCAGCCCTGAGCTCACTGCGGGGGGCGCCACCAGGCGCCGGATGGCCTCGGTGAATATCACGGCGGCCATGGCCAGCAGCAGCAGCGAGTTCGCCATTGCCGCGAGAATCTCGGCCCTGGCGTAGCCGAAGGTGCGCCGGTCTGTCGCCGGGCGCCCCGCGAACCAAGCTGCGAGCAGCGAGAGACCGAGACCGGCCGCATCCGCGGCCATGTGCGCCGCGTCCGCAAACAGGACCAGCGCGCCGGTGACGATGGCCCCGATTACTTCTGCCACAGCGATCCCGACGCTGATCAGCAGCGCGATGGTGAGCGCCTGCCGATAGCTTCCGGTGGCCGTCTGCCAGCGCCCGTGGTGGCCCCCGTGGCTGCGAGCACTGTGGTGGCTAACCCCATGGCCACTGCTGCTCAGCTCACCGCCGCAGCCGGGTGCCGAGCCGTTCTCGCCGTGATCCGATCCGTCCTCTTGGCCGGGCGGCTGCGGAGCGGTCATCGGTCCTGGTCGTCCCCGCGGTCTCGGCGGCGCCTGATATCGGTGTCCGGGTCGAGATCGTCGGACGTTGGCTCGCCGTGGGCGAGCAGTTCATAGGCCGGGTTGATCATGACTGGCCGGCCGTTCCTGATGCCAACCTGGCCGCGCAGCCGGACCCGGGAGCCGGGTCGCAGCCCCGGAATGTTCGACCGGCCGTAGAACAGCGCGGTGAGCTGCCCGGTGGAATCCTCTATGTCGCAGGCCAGCACCGTGTTTTGCTCGACCGGCCGGATCTCGACCGTGTGCACCCGGCCCTCGGCTACCGCCCTCCCGGGCCTGGTCAGCGACCCGATGGGAGTCACACCGCGACGCGGCTCCGGACGGTCGTACCCGCCGCTGCCCGCGGGCGTGGTCAGTTCCGCGGATATCGGTTTCTCGGCCGCGGCCTCCTGCTTCGCCGCGCTGGGCTGCTCCGGGCCGGGCTCGTTCGCGGCGGGCTGCTCGCCCGCACCGGGGCGGGACAGCGGGCCGCGCCCGGTCAGGCTCTCGACCCTGCTGCGCACGTCGAACGGCACGATCGTGGCTGCCGCATGCGGGATCCTGCTGATCACCGCTGCCATCCTGTCCGCCGTGCGGTCATGGAGCAGGCGGCTGATGATCGGAGCGTAGCTCCTCCGCGGCAGGATGGCGGTCACGCCAACGCCCGGCAGAACGGCCTCGGCGCTCACCAGGTTCGCCGCGGCCCGGGCGAGCCGCCGGTCCGGGCAGTCGACGAAGTCGAGCGGGATGCCGGGGTTCGCTCGCACCCAGTCCTGGCGCAGCTTGTCGGCCTGGACATTGTCGATGACGAAGTGCACGGCGCGCAGCGCCGTGGGCCGCAGGCTGCGCGCATACCTCAACCCCGCGACGGTCGCCAGGTCGAAGTCGTCGACGAACACGATCACGCTGCGGCGCGAGTACGTCGGGGGCTCCGGTGGCTTACCCCGGCTGCCTATTCCTTCCAGGACTGTTGCTTCCATCCGGTACTGCCGGTTCAGCCTGATGAATGCGAACACCAGTACGGGGAACACAACCACGACAAGCCATGCGCCCTCGGTGAACTTGACAATCGCGAAGATCATCACGACCAGGCCCGTGTAGACGGCACCGATCATGCTGATTGCGAAATGGCGTCGCCAGCCGGGGTGCCTATGCATCCGGTGGTATTTCGCCATGCCGAACCCCGCCATGGTGAACCCGGTGAACACGCCGATCGCGTAGAACGGGATCAGCTTGTTGACGTTAGCGCCGACCACCACCAGCAGCGTCAGCGAGACGACGGTGAGCACGATGATGCCGCTGGAGAAGACAAGCCGGTGCCCGCGTTTGGTGAGCCAGCGCGGCAGGAACGAGTCCTCGGCCACAAAGCTGGCAAGGAACGGGAAGCCGCTGAAGCTCGTATTGCCGCCGGTGAACAGGATGGTCGCGGTTCCAGCCTGGACGGCGTAGAACAGGATGTGCCCAAGCGCGCCAGGTCCGAAGATCAGGCTGGCTTCCTGCGCCAGCACGGTCGGGTAGCCGTTGGTATAGGGCGTTGCATGAGTGACGTGCGCCAGCCAGGAGATGCCGGCGATCAGGAATGCAACGATGGAGCCCTGAATTACCAGGATCCGCCGCGCGTTGCGGCCCTCCGGCGGTCTCAGCGCGCTGACGGCGTTGGAAACAGCTTCGATGCCGGTCAGCGAAGAGCCGCCGTTGGCAAAGGCGCGCGCCAGTACGAAGATCGCGCCAACGGCTAGCAGGCTGGAGGTGTTGTGGCCGATTGCCACCGTGCCGTTCGGACCGGGCGGGGCAGGGTGCGCGAGCGGCAGCCCGCCGCCAGCTATCTCGCGGAACACCCCGAGGACGATCATGAGCCCGACCGAGCCGGAGAACAAGTAAGTCGGCACGGCAAAGGTACGGCCAGCCTCGCGGATTCCCCGTAGGTTGCCGTAACACATGATCAGGATTGCGACGACCGAGATGATCAGCAGACTTGTCCGGGGCCCCAAGGGCCTGGCCAGCGCGGGAAAGGCGGACACAATAGCGGCACTGCCGGCGGCCGTCTGCACCGCGACCGTCACGATGTAGTCGATGAGCAGGGCGACCGCTGCGACCTGAGCTACGCGCGGCCCGAAGTTCTCCCGAGCGACCACGTAGGAGCCGCCTGCCCTGGTATAGACCGACACCACCTCGCGGTAGAGCAGGACCACCAGCGCGATCCCGAGCAGCACAATGCCAGTCATCGGCAAGATCAGCACGAAGCCTGCTAGCCCGAAGGCTGGCAGCAGCTCGATGAGCATTTCCTCGGTGCCGTAAGCAGCAGAGGAGATGCCGTCGCAGGACAACACGCCGAGGGCCAGTGGCCGGGACAACCGCTGCTCGCTGAGCTGCTCGTTGATCAGCGGCTTGCCGAGCAGCCTGCGCTTCAGGGTGTAGCCAAGCCCTTCGGCTAGGTCATCTCCCGGCGCCAGCGTGCCGAAAGCTCGTCGCATGGCCACGCTGCAGCGCCCTCCCCAATCGACAGCACCCGACGTGGCTTTCATACCATTGCCCTGGCCGCTGAGGGGAGACTGGGCATGGGCCGGGTCGGGCAGCGGCCCTGCAGCGCCTCACCGGGCTCCCCGAGCAGGTAGCCCGGCGTCACCCTCGGGTGCGGCAGCCCAGAGTAGCGCGCTGCCCGACTTGCGGCGACTTGGGACTTATCAGCTCACCCCCCGGCCGGACGGCGCGCGTCAGATAATGGGCAGCAGATAGTGCGCTCTGCGGAGAGGCCGTCCAGATGAGCACGACACCAGCAGGGCCGGCCGACGGGGCCAGCGGTTCCCGCGCGCTGCACCTATCCGAGCTGCTCCGGATCCCGGTTACCGACCGGGGCGGCGAGCACATTGGCCGGCTGTCAGACATCATCGTGCGGCTGCGCGGTGCCGACCTCCCGGTGGTCACGGGCCTGGTCGCCTCCATCGGCAGCCGTTCTGTCTTCGTGCCGATCGAGCAGGTCAGTGCCCTCGATGGCGGCGAGCTGCGGCTCATCAGCGCCACGCTGGACCTGCGCCGGTTCGAGCGCCGCGAGGGAGAGGTGCTGCTGCGGACTGACGTACTCGGCCACCGGCTGATCGATGTCCAGAGCGCGCACCTGATCAAGGCAGGTGACCTGGAGCTGCGTCAGCAGGACGGCAAGTGGGTGGTCACCGGAGTGGACAGCCGACGGTCGGCTCACCGGCTGTTTGGCCACCGGCACGCAGCGCCGCGGCAACGCGCCTTCCGCGCGTGGAGCAGGTTCGAGCCGCTGATCGGGCACGCCGGAAGCGCGCGGTCCAGGTATCCGGTCGGCCGGATCCGCAGGCTGAAGCCTGCCCAGATCGCCGACCTGCTCGAAGACGCGTCCAGGGATGAGGAGGACGAGATCCTCGGCCATGTGCACGCGGATCCCGAGCTCGAGGCCGACGTCTTCGAAGAGCTGGACGAGGATCTGGCTGCTCGGCTTCTCGGTGCCCGGACCAACGCCGAGGTCGCGTCGGTGCTGGCCAGGATGCGCGCGGATGACGCGGCGGACGCGATCAGCGAGCTGCCGCAGCCAAGGCGGCAGCCGGTGCTCGACCTGCTGCCGCAGGCCGCCCGCACGAAGATCCTGACCCTCATGGGGTTCAACCCGGCCAGCGCGGGCGGCCTGATGGGCGTCGACTTCGTGACGGTCCCGGCGGGAGCGGCTGTGGCAGCGGCGATTGCCGCTGTGGCTGCCGCCGGCAACCTGGAGCCGGAGGCCATGACCAGCGTGCATGCGGTAGACGACGACGGGAAGCTGCGCGGCGTGGCCAGGCTGGTCACGCTGGTCCAGGCTGACCCGGACGTGCCGATCGCGCGGGTGTATGACGACGATCCGGTCCGGGTAGGCCCGGACACCGATGTCGTCGACGTCGCGGTGCTGATGAGCGACTACAACCTGATCACCATTCCGGTGGTGGACGAGCAGCGCCAGATGATCGGACTGATCACGGTCGATGACGTGCTGGAGGCGACACTGCCGGAGTACTGGCGGCGCCGGGAGGCTGCCGAGCCGCCCGACGCCCACCGGGGCGGTCCCTGATAGCGGGAGCGCCCGGCTTCAGTCAGTGCCCGATGGCGAGCTGAACGATCTTGATGATGACTAGGACCATCGCGACGGCCAGGTACAGCCGCAGCGCGGACATACCGACCTTGCGGCCGCCGGACATGACCGGCCGCTGCAGGAGGGCGAGCGGCGGCATCCGCCAGGTCTCCTGGCCGGTCCTTTCCACCGACGCGGCGCTGAGTGCGCCGGACCACCGCCGGGTCAGCGCGTAACCGGCGGCAAGTGCCCCGGCAGCACCGCAGCACGCCACGATGCCGATGATCTGCCGCGCGCTGATAGCCGGGAAGAGCACCGACGCGGTCAAGATGACCGAGAGAGTGACCAGGATCGCGACGACCGTCGCAGTGAAGATGTTGGTCTTGCGGCCATTGATCCACGGGCCAAGCACCTCGCGGTCGTTGCACAGCAGCAGCAGGAACACGGTGGCTGACGGGAGCAACACCCCGGCCAGGACCTGGACGCCCTCGGTCAGCAAGCCGAGCGGCGAGCCGGGGATGAGCACGACGGCGGCGGCCAGGCCGATCAGGGCCGCGTAGATGGCGTAGAAGCCCTTAGCGCCCTGCACGCCCCGGTGCAGCGAGTGCTTCAGGCCGAAGACGTCACTGATCGCGTACGCGGTCGACAGCGAGACTGCGAACGCACCGATGATCGAGGCGTCCAGGAGCGCGATCGCGAACAGGACTCCAACCGTCCGGCCGCCATATGCCTGCAGGCCGGCTGCGAGCCCGGCTGCGTCGGTGAAGTGCCCGAAGCCGCCGCTGTGGCCGAACGCCGCTGCGCAGGCGCCCATCAGCGCCGCTCCGCCGACTACCACGATGACGATGCCGATGCAGAGGTCGGCCTTCTCGTACTTCATGAACCGCGGCGTGATCCGCTTGTCGATGACGTAACTCTGCTGGAAGAAGAGCTGCCACGGCGCGACCGTGGTGCCGACGATCCCGATGATCAGGAGCATCACGGTGGACAGCTGCCCGGCGCCACCCGGCAGCTGCGGGATCACGAAATCGTGCGCCAGCTGCGACATGCGCGGGTGCGCGAAGAAGTAGATCGGGATCAGCAGCAGGCTGCCAGCGCAGAACGCCACCGCGATCCGCTCGAACCGGCGGAAGCTGCCAGTGAAGGCCGCGCCGACGATGACTGCGGCTGCCAGGGCGACGGCGCCGAGTTTGGGCAGGCCCAAGGAGCCGGCGGCCAGCGTAATCCCGATGAACTCGGTGATGATCGTCAGCGCATTCAGGATGAACAGGTCGACGACGCTGAACGCACCCCAGAACTTCCCGAAGCGCTCCAGGATCAGCCGCGCGTGCCCGACGCCCGTCACCGCGCCGAGCCGCAGCACCATCTCCTGGTTCACGTACAGCACCGGGACAAGCAGCAGGAGCGTCCACACCAGGTGCGTGCCGTAGTTCTGGCCAGCCTGGCCGTAGGTGGCGAATGCCCCGGCGTCGTTGTCGCCGACCATCACGATCAGCCCTGGGCCGATGATCGCCAGCAGAGTCTTGAGCGCAGCCGACCGGCCGCGACGGGGCGCGGTGTCGTCGAGCCGGATCGTGCCGAGCGCGCCGCGGATGTCACCGACGTGCTCGGTGTCCAGTACAGCGCTGCGGAGATCCGCTGTCGTGGTCACGGTCAATTCCCTCCCTCTCCCCGGATCAGGGGCGTTATGGGAGGCACGCAGCATCCGTCCGCGCTGCGCATCTGCACAGCGCGTCAGATCGGGTTATACCGGATGGCGCAGAGCGGGCGGTTACCGCGTGCCAGTAGAAAACGAGAGCACCTGGATGCGGGGCTGTTCATGGCCCGGTTTACTGCTATCCATCTCTCGCCTCCTCTGGCTGGGACACGCGCGGGTGTCGAACGAGCAGAACTCCGCCAGGTCAACCAGCACGATGCCGTTAACACGGCACAAAGGGAGATCCCTGGCCTCACACGGCCAGATGCACCCCTTCTCGTCAGAGCTTTGGCACGACACGACGTAGCGCCTCCTGGCGCAGCCACTTCGGGTCACCCCTTATGCCGGGGAGACCTGTCCTGACCCTGGGCGTCTCTCGACGTCGTCGGATCAGTGGCCTGTGTTCATGTCGACGCCTCACCGAACGAGGTGCGTGGTTGAACTACTGTGATATTACCGGCAGCCAGGCCTCACGGGCAACTTTCGTTTCCCGGCCTGTTGGACTTGTCAGCCGCGGACTGCCCCGGTGACGAGCCAGTGCTCACCGCGCGCACGCAGCGTCAGGGTGACGAACCTGGCCAGCATCCACGCGCTGTAGGCAAGGTAGAGCGCGACGAGGCCGGCCCCCGTCGTGACCACGATGGCGGCGGCGGCGCCGAAGACGGCAAGCGCAGCTAGCCCGGCCACCGCCAGGTAGTCCTGGTCCCCGGCTCCGATCAGTACTCCGTCGAGCACGAAGACGACGCCCGCGACCGGCTGCTGAGCCGCGATGACGACCAGCACGGCGATCAGCAGGTGGCGGACGACGGGAGTGACGCCGAACAGCGCTGGCAGCGCGGGCAAGGTGGCCAGCAGCAGCACGGAGAACAGCGCGCCGTAGGCCGCGCCCCAACCGACCGTGCGGCGGGTCAGGGCGCGCGCCCCGGCCACGTCGCCCGCGCCGAGGCAGCGACCGGTAATGGCCTGAGCGGCGATCGCGATCGCGTCAAGGGCGAAGACGAACAGACTCCAGATGCGCATGGCAACCTGACTTGCCGCGATCGCGGCATCCGACTGCCTGGCCGCGATCGCGGTCATGAGGACCAGGACCGCCTGCAGGGCGAGGGTCCGCAGCACCAGCGAGGCGCCGGCAAAGGCCGCGCTCGTAATGCCGCGCCGATCCGGCCGCAGGCTGATCCCCGCCCGCCGAGCGCCACGCGCGACGACGAGGAGGTAGGTGGCGCCAGCGACAGTCTGGGCCAGGAACGTGCCCCACGCGGATCCGGCGATGCCCCAGTGCAGCCCGAGCACGAGCGTCGCATTCAGCGCGATGTTGATGGCGTTCGATCCGACCGCGACTATCAGCGGCGTACGCGTGTCCTGCAGCCCGCGTAGCACGCCGGTACCGGCCAGCACGACAAGCATCGCCGGCGTCCCGAGCAAGCTGATCCGCAGGTAGATGACAGCCTGCTGGCTGACCGCGGCAGTGCCGCCGAAGGCCGCCACGATCTGCCGTGCGAATGGCCAGCCCGCCGCGAGCACGACCAGACCGATCGCGGCCGCGAGCCAGAGCCCGTCGATGCCGTGCCGGATCGCCGCTTCGCGACGGCCGGCCCCGAGCTGCCGGGAGACTGCGGCCGTGGTGCCGTAAGCAAGGAAAATCGACAGCCCGACCAGAGTGGTCAGCACCTGGCTTGCGACGCCAAGACCGCCGAGCGGCACCGTGCCGAGGCGGCCGACGATGGCGGAGTCTGCGAGCAGGAACAGCGGCTCGGCAACGAGCGCACCGAAGGCTGGAACGGCCAGCCGGAGGATCTCGGCGTCGTGCGGGCTGCGCTCAGCCAACCGCGCCTCTGGCGCGCAGGTCTGCGACGTCGCCGGGGGATAGGCCCAGCCCGGCCAGTACCGCGTCGGTGTCAGCGCCCGGCCGCGGTGGTGCGGCAGGCTGCACTGCGGCCGTCCGCCCGAACCGCGGTGCGGGCGCGGGTTGCCTAATACCGCTTACCTCGACGAAGGCGTTCCGCGCCAGCGCATGCGGATGCTCGGGCGCTTCGGCCAGGTTCAGCACCGGGGAAACGCACGCGTCCGTTCCGGTGAATACCTGCTCCCACTCGGGCCTCGTGCGACTAGCAAATACCTCCGTGAACCGCTGCCGAAGCACCGGCCAGCTGGCCCGATCGTGCTGGTCGGGCAGGCCGGCGTCGGTAAGCCCGAGCCCATGCAGCAGAGCTGCGTAAAACTGCGGCTCCAGCGCTCCGACGGCGACGTAGCCGCCGTCGGAGGTGGCATAAGTGTCGTAGAACGGCGCGCCGCCGTCCAGCAGGTTGCTGCCGCGCTGGTCGTGCCAGGAGCCGGAGGCGCGCATGCCGTAGATGAAGGACGTCAGCAGCGCTGAGCCGTCCACCATCGCCGCGTCCACGACCTGGCCGCGGCCGCTACTCGCGCGCTCCACCAGCGCGGCCAGGATCCCCAGGGCCAGCAGCATGCCACCGCCGCCGAAGTCGCCGAGCAGGTTGACCGGCGGCACTGGCGACTGGCCCGGCCGGCCGACCGTGCTGAGCGCGCCTGAGATCGCGATGTAGTCGATGTCATGCCCGGCCGTGAGGGCCAGCGGGCCATCCTGTCCCCACCCCGTCATCCGGGCGAAGATGAGACCCGGGTTGCGCTCCGCGCAGGCCTGCGGGCCGAAGCCGAGCCGCTCGGCGACGCCCGGACGGAACCCCTCGACGAGCACGTCGGCGTTCTCGGTCAGCTCCAGCAGGACGTCGATAGCGGCCGGGTCCTTGAGATTCAGGCCAATCGACCGACGGCCACGGCTGAGCGGATCGCTGGGCTGCGGTGCGTGTGGTCCGGACCGTTCGGCACGGTCCACGCGGAGTACGTCAGCACCGAGATCGGCCAGGATCATGCAGCCGAACGGGGCCGGGGCCAGGCTGGCAATCTCGATCACGCTCACGCCGTGCAATGGGCCCATGGCCGCCTTCCTCACAGGTTCCGGGCACGAATTGCGGATGGTCTGGCCGCGGCGCCCGGTCTAGCGCGATAGTAATCGTCCGCACCAGAGGTCTTGGCCTGGCAAGCGGACACAACTAGCATTTCGGCGTAAAGACCGAAGGAGGAGGCTCAATGCCAAAGTACCGTCACTTGATCCTAGCCACAGCGGGTGTCATGGTGCTGGCCCTGCCAGCCAGCGCGGCGTACGCGGCCAGCGCACACCCGGCAGCGTCCAAGCCCGTGCTGACGGTAGGGAAGACAGGCGGGCCCGCGGTCAAGAAGGGTGCGGTGCTGAAGGCGGGCCTGGTGAAGAAGACCAGCGTCAGCTTCGCGCTCGGTACCACGTTCTCGGCCACCTGCAAGACGAGCACGTTTAAGGCGAAGGTCACCGCCAACCCGTCGAAGCCGGGCAAGGCAACACTCTCCGTCACCACGCAGACGTTCGGTAAGTGCGCGCTCGATCCGCCCGTAAGCGGCGTCACGCTGAAGGGCATCACGGCACTCCATCTGCCTACGCCGGGACCATCAGCAACGCCAAGGGCAACCCTGTCACTATCACCGGGTCAAAGAAGTCCGCGCCACTGACCTTCGAGGCATCCATCGCCGTGGGAACCACTCCGCTGACGTGCATCTACACTGCGCAAATCGGTATCCGGACACGCCTCGAACAAGGGCAACAAGGTGTCCTTTACCAAGCAGAAGTTCACCCTCGACACAACAGGGTCGTCGGCTCACTGTGTACGTCGGCAGCGTGCCACGGCTACCTTCTCGGCCTCGTATGGGCCAGTGCGTTGACTCCAGCGTGAAGCACAGCCCGAAGGTGTTCGTTAGCTGACCGGCAAGCCAGCTGAGCGCGCGGCGCCGCGAGGCGCCGCGCCGCGGCTGTGCTTGCTAGGTGGTCTGTCAGCTACTGCCGTTCGGTCAGGAGCAGCGCAAGCGTCGGGCAGTCGGCAACTGCCCGGCGGGCGAAGGCCTGCAGCCGCAGCGGTACGGGCCCACCGCGGACGATCGGGTAGCCCCACGGATCGGCGGAGATCAGCTCCGGCAGCAGTTCCATGCACAGGCCGTGCGCATCACACGCGATGGGGTTGACGCGCAATTCGACCTGGCGCGGCGCCTCGAAAGCCATCACGCCCGTCCGGTCGGGATCGGCAGGGCGGCTGGGCGGCGGGCCCGATCGCAGGGACCTGACGCCAGGTGGGCACGCAGATCGGCAGCGAAAACGCCGAGCGCGGTCCGCGCCAGCGCCGCGCCGCCGTCAGGCAGATGGCAGGCACCGCGGCTCGTGATGAGCCCGGACAGCTGCTCGATCCAGCCGATGACATCGCGCCCTGGCCGCCCGAAGGCGATCAGCTTCATCGCGTCGGCGAGCGCGGGCATCCCGTTCCGGCACGGGCCGCACTGGCGTGCACTGTTGTCGGCCAGGAAGCCGAGTACCCGTGCCGTTTCTGCGAGCCCGCAGGCGGAGTCAGGCAGGACTGCGAGGACGCCGGGGCCCAGGGCAGCGCCAGCCGCGCGCATGCCCTCCTCGCTCACCGGCACGTGCTCGGCGGCCGGCAGCGGGAGCCAGGTGCCGAAGTAGCCGCCAGTCAGCACCGCCTGCGCACCGGGGAGGCCAGCCGGATCGCCGCAGGACCTCGCCGAGCGGGGTGCCGAGCGGTATCTCGCGCACACCCGGCCGGGTCACTGAGCCGGTGACGGTCACCAGGGCGGAGCCGGGCGCTCCGGCTGTGCCGACTTCGCGGAACCACTGTGCGCCGAAGCGCGCGATCAGCGCGACGTGGGCGAGCGTCTCGACGTTCTGCACCAGCGTCGGGCGCCGGTGCACGCCACGCTCGGCCGGCCAGGGCGGAATGAAAGTCGGCAGCGGGTAGCTGCCATTCAGTGCGCTGATCAGCGCAGTCTCCTGACCCGACAGGTAGCCGTCCGGCGTGCTGATCACGCTGACCGGCAGCTTGCTGACGCCAGCACGGTCGCGCTCGGCGACAGCCGCCGCCACTGCCCGCGCCACGGCCGGATTGCGCCGGCTGAGGCACAGGTAGGCCCGGTCGGCGCCCACGGCAGCCGCGCTCAGCGCGATGCCATCCAGCACGAGGTGCGGCGCGTGGCTGAGCAGTACCTCGTCCTTGCCGACTCGCAGGCTCGGATTCCGAGCCATTGGCGACTACCACGCTGCCGGTCCCGCTGCGCACCTTCCCGTGCCGCAGGCTGGCATCCGCGACTGCTCGCATCTTGCGTGCGGCCGGGAATGCGCCGCCGCCCCGGCCGGTCAGTCCGGCTCGTTCCACCTCGGTAATCAGCGCTGCAGAGCTCAGGCCGGTCAGCGGCGCCGGGCCATGTCGCTCGATGTGCTCGGCCAGGGAAAGCGGGAGGTCACTCGTGATCAGCCGCAGCTCGCCCGGCGCGGGCGGCTGCCCGGTCCAGATGGGGGCCGAGCCCTGGGCAGTCATGGCCGGCCTGCGGCACGCGGCTGGGAGCTGTGGGTGCCAGATCGGTGGCTCCAGCCGGGCGCAAGCGGACCGGTCCGCAGCCATGCGCCGCCGGCGATCAGGACCAGCACCAGCACGACGACGCCCGCAGACCGCGGCCAGCGGCCGGTCGGGCCAGGCCAGCGCGAGCCGCCAGAGCGTCAGCCGGCGACGGCGAGCACGCAGCAGGCGGTCAGCGCGAGCACCCACCGGACCGGGGTATCGGTGCCGGTGCCGAGGCCGTGCAGCACAGCTACCGGCCAGCACAGGTATGCGCTCCAGTGCACCAGCCGCCAGCTGCGCAGGCCGAGCCTGGTGCGCAGCAGGCTCGTGACGACGAGCGCGAGCATCAGGTCGAAGGCGATCGCGCCGAGGCCGAGCCAGATCGGCCGGTAGGAGGAGATGAACGGGACGACGGCGTCGGGCAGCGGGATGGACACGAAGCTGTCGAGCACCGTGGTCAGGACGTGCACGACGGTGAATGCCGAGCGCGAGCAGAGTGACATTGCGGTGCAGCCCGAGCGTCACGAACCGCGGCCACTCAGGTCGCTGGAAGCGGACTGAGGACAGCAGTCCGAGCATCATGCTGATCGTCAGCAGCACGAGCGCGACAAGGCCGGTTGCCCTGGTCGCGTACCACAGCGGCGTGGAGGACGTGACGACGATCGCGCTGACCTGCCCGGCGCCGGTCACGCCGCTTCCCTGGGGTCGTCGTCTCGCGGCCAGCCTGCCGTGGTCTCCACGGTGCCGTCATGGCGGACCAGCCGAGCTGGCAGCCCGACGTCGTGCAGCCAGTCGAGCGCGGCGGCGCTCGCGGATGATGGCCGCCGTGCTTGCCGTGTTCGCGTCGGTGCAGGTGCCCGCAGCCACGCTGACCGTGCGCCAGCACGACCTGGCCGGCTCGCCGGTTGCCGGGTCGATGATGTGGTGAACAGGCCGGCCGCCGAGCGTCCAGGTGCGGACCGTGGTGCTGGATGTCGCCAGGCCGCCCGCGCTGATCGTCACGGTCTGTCCGGCGGCCGAGAGCTGGTGCTGCGTGGTCGTCGGTGACCCTGACCCGCCAGCCCGTCCGGCGGCGGCTCGCCGGCGACCGCGACGTCACCGCCCAGGCTGACCAGGACACCGCAGCCGAGCACTGCCGGCGATCTGCTCGGCGCACTTGTCCGCTGCCCACGCCTTGGCCGTCGCGCCCAGGTCGAGCTGAGCGCCGCCGCTCAGGCGGACGCGCCGGGCACCGTGGTCCAGGCGTACCCGGCGCCAGCCGGGCACCGGGCCGACCGGACGCCGGTCAGGCTGCGGCGGCAGCGTCACCCGGCTGCGCGCACCTCGGCGAAGTCGCGGTCATAGCCGAGGCCCGGCCAGGGCGCGCCCGCAGGTCGGATCGACGTCGCCGCCGGTCAGCCTCGCGGCCCGCAGTGCCGCGGCCAGCAGGTCGGCGAAGGTAGCGACTGATCGCGCGCGGCTCGCCGCCGGCCGCGTTGAGCCGGGAGAGCTCGGAGTCGGGCCGGAACCGGCTGCACGCGAGGTCTACGTCGGCCAGCACGCGGTCGGCGATGGCGCGGGCCGGGGCAGCTGCGTCGGGGCTCGGTGACGAGCAGCACGGCGGTGGTGCCGAACACCTCGAACGTGTCCCTGGTGATCTCGCCAGCCGTCATGATGCGCCCGAGGTCACCTGGCCGGCACCGGTCGCGGGCTGCGGCGGCTGGGCCGGGATCACGATAGCTGACCGGCCGTGGCTGGCCTGCGGGGCGTGAGCATGATGGCCAAGCGCGACGGTGAGCAGCCCGGCACGGCAACTCCCGCCGCGCCGGCTCGCCATGTGATCGAGGTGATCTTGGCCAGGCCAGCTCTCGGTCCCGCGCGGCTGCTCGCGCATCGTGCTCGGACATGCGGCCTCCCTACCTGTCCAGTCTCGCGCGCCTGCCCTAGGAATCGCTGACTGCCCGCTCCAGGTTCACGCTGAGCTTGCTGGAGGTCTGGTTACTTCCTTTGTACGCTCCGTGTACCGTCAGAGCATGCACGGATATACGCAGGATAAGGATGCCTACCTCAAGCGACTGCGCCGCATCGAGGGTCAGATCCGCGGCCTGCAGCGGATGGTCGAGGACGACACCTACTGCATTGACGTGCTGACCCAGATCTCGGCGGCCACGCGCGCCCTGCAGGCGGTTGCGGTCGGGCTGCTCGAGGACCACCTCGGTCACTGCGTCACGCAGGCAATCGAACAGGGCGGGCCGGAAGCAGAGGCCAAGGTGAAGGAAGCCGCCGAGGCCGTGTCCAGGCTCGTCCGATCCTGATCATCACGGCCGGGCTGTCAGCCGGGCTGCTCGCGGAGCCGCGGTCCGGATGCCGCGTCGTCGGCGCCGGTTATCCGGCCGAATGCCTGCAGGTTGGCGAGGCTCTCGCCGCGCTTAACCCGCCAGTCGTACTCCTTCTTGATGGCGGACGCGAAGCCGATCATCAGGGCCTGGTCGAAGGTGTCATCGGCGTAGCTGAGCACGCAGCCGAGCAGCCGGTCGACCTCGGCCGCGCTGATCGCCGTTAGCGGGAGGCGGCCCGCCAGATAGACGTCGCCGGTCTGATCGAGCGGCGAAATGTACTCCGTACATCCTGGCGTTGTGCTCGAGCAGGAAGCGATAGAACACAGCGTGGTTCTCGTCTGGCTGGCGGCAGAAGAACGCTTCGACCTGCAGGCTGTGCGCGCCCGCGATCAGCCAGGCCATCGTCTGCAGCTTGTGCTGACCTGGCAGCTTGACCAGGTAGCTGCCGGGCTGCGGAGACTCATAACTGACGCCGAGGCCGTCAAGCGCCGCGGCCAGTGCGGCTCCGGGATCTGCTGTCACGCGTCAACCGCCGCGGCGGCCTCCGCGGTGACGGTGGCGTACAGCTGCATCAGCGCGTCAACCGTGGCTGACCAGCCGAACCTCGAGGCGTGCTCGCGGGCACCGTGCGCCAGCCTGGCCAGGCTAGCTGGAGCGGAGATCAGGTCCCGTACGGCCGCGGAGTAGTGCCGCGGGTCGCGGGAGTCGACCAGGATGCCGGAAAAGCCGTGCCGGACTGCCGTGCGCAGGCCGCCGACGGCAGCTGCGACCACCGGGGTGCCACAGGCCTGCGCTTCCATCGCCACCAGACCGAATGACTCCGAGTACGAGGGCACCATGACGAGCGTGGCGGCTCGGTACCACTGGGCCAGCTCCGGCTGCGGGCAGGGCGGCTCGAGCCGCACCAGTCCGGTGAGGCCAAGCTGTCCAGCCAGCTCCACCAGTCCGTCCGGGTCCCGCCGGCCGGCCCCGCTCGGGCCGCCGACGAAGGCGATCGTGAGCCGCCCTGTCAGGCCCGGATCCTCAGCGATGAGCTGGGCGGCGGCGTGCAGCACGACATCGGGCGCCTTCAGCGGCTGTACCCGGCCAGCGAACACCAGCACGATCCCGTCGGCGGGAAGCCCGAGGTGCTGACGTGCCTGCAGCTGTGAGCCGGGCGTGAACACTGACAGGTCAACGCCGGGGTTGATGGTGGTGACCCGCGCCGGGTCGGCATCGTAGTGGCCGATGAGCTGCCTGGCCTCGTCGTGCGGTATTGGCCACCAGACGGTCGGCGGAGGCGACGACTTCCGCCTCGCCGCGGAGCCTGATCTCCGGCTCCGGGGCGTCGCCCGGCTGCCAGCGCGGCATTCTTGACCTTGCCAAGGGTGTGCATGGACTGCACGAGCGGCACCCCCCAGCGCTCCTTCGCCACGGCACCGACCTGGCCGGACAGCCAGTAGTGGCCGTGCACCAGGTCGTACCTGCCGGGCGCATGGGCCGCCTCGGTGCGCAGTAGCTCAAAGGTGAACTGGCACAGCTGACCCGGAAGATCCGATTTGTCAAGGTCCTCGAACGGGCCTGCCGCCAGGTGCCGGACCAGGACGCCAGGAGCCAGCTCGGCGACCTGCGGCTGGTCGCGGGATACCGCCCTGGTGAAGATGTCTACCTCGACGCCCCGCTCAGCGAGGCGCCTGGCCACTTCCACGACGTACACGTTGAGGCCGCCTGCATCGCCAGTTCCTGGCTGCTCAAGCGGCGACGTGTGAACGCTGACGGTCGCGATCCGCCGTGGATAGCGTCGCGGCACAGGCCCTCACCTCCGGAACAGACCAACTCCGGAGTCAGCCGCCAGATTCCCGCCCGAGCGGGGCTGGCTGCACAGGTCACCCCAGGGCATTCTAACCATAATTCCGGCTTGTTTTATAGACTTTCTTCTCGCGGGCGCCGGATTACGTCCCTTGCCAGGCTAGGATTTCGGCCATGAGCACGCTCATCATGATCAGGCACGGCGAGAGCGAGTGGAACGACAAGGGGCTGTTCACCGGCTGGGTCGATGCCCGCCTGTCGGATCGCGGCCGGACCGAGGCGGTCCGGGCAGGCCAGCAGCTCTCGGACGCGGGGCTGCGGCCCGAGGTGGTGCATACCTCAGTGCTCAGCCGCGCGATCGAGACGGCCAACATCGCGCTGGCAGTGGCCGATCTTGGCTGGCTGCCGGTTCGCCGGTCCTGGCGGCTGAACGAGCGGCATTACGGAGCGCTGCAAGGCAAGGACAAGGCACAGACCAGGCAGGAATACGGGAACGAGCAGTTCACGATCTGGCGCCGCTCCTACGACGTGCCGCCGCCGCCACTGCCAGACGACGACCCGCTATCGCAGGTCGCTGATCCTCGCTACGCGCAGCTGCCTCCCGAGCTCCTGCCGCGGACCGAGTGCCTGCGCGACGTCTTGGTCCGGATGCTGCCGTACTGGTACGACGCGATCATCCCGGACCTGGCGGCCGGCCGGACGACTCTGGTCGTCGCGCACGGGAATTCGCTCCGGGCGCTGGTCAAGCACCTAGACGACATCGGCGCTGCCGAAATCGCTGATCTCAACATTCCGACCGGCATGCCGCTCGTGTACGAGCTGGGCGACGGATTCCGGCCCGTCCAGCCTGGTGGTCAGTATCTAGATCCGGAGGCGGCGGCCGCCGCCGCCGAGGCCGTCAGGTCGCAAGGGCGCTGAGTTCGTCGCGTGTTCACTTTGTGGTGCCTAGCGGGCACAATCGACATGAATGCCAGGAATCAGGAACGTGAACACTTCGCTAATAGCCGCAGGCAGGAGCACACAGCAGTTGGGCGCAGCGAACCCGCGCGCATAACATCAAGCCGTGGAGATGGGGGTGCAAGCAGTCATGTCTTCGGACATGCCAGACTCGGGCCTACTCCAGGAGAGCAAGCTGCCACCGGGCGTCAGTTCGGTTCTGGCGGTGCTGCTGTCCTCCGCCGTTGTCCTGGACAGTGACGACCGCGTCCTCAGCTCCAGCGCCGCAGCGCGCGAGTTCGGCCTGATCGATGACGATCGCCTGGTGGTGGGCGAGTTGCTCGCGCTGACCCGCCAGGTACGCCGCGAGGGCAGGCCCTGCGAAGGCGAGATCGACATCATGACCAGCCGCTTTAACGGCCGGGCGACAAGCTTCGCAGTGCGGGTGGCGCCGCTAGGGCCCGAAGTCGGAGATGGCGGCCTGATCCTGCTGCTCGCCGAGGACCAGACCGAGAGCCGCCGGGTGGACGAGGTTCGTCGCGACTTCGTGGCCAACATCAGCCACGAGCTGAAGACGCCCGTCGGTGCGCTGGCGCTGCTGGCCGAGACCGTCGAGGAAGCTGCCGACGACCCCGAGGCCGTACTCCGCTTCGCCGGGCGGATGCGCCAGGAGGCGTCCCGGCTGACCGACCTGGTACAGGACCTGATCATGCTGTCCCGGATCCAGGCCGCTGAGCCGGTGCCCGACCCGAGCCCGGTGGTGCTGGACGATGTCGTCGCCGAGGCCGTGGACCGGTGCCGCATGCGGGCGTCGGCCCGCGGCATCTCCCTCGAGGTCACCGGCGACCGCGGCATCGCCATCCTGGGCGACGAGGACCTGCTGGTCACCGCGCTGCGGAACCTGCTGGAGAACGCGGTTGCCTACAGCCCGGATAAGACGCGGGTGGTCATCACGACCAGGACCGCCACGAGCTGGATGGCTGAGGTCAGCGTCACAGACCAGGGCATCGGCATCCCGGAACGGGATCGCGAGCGGATCTTTGAGCGCTTCTACCGGGTCGATCCTGCCCGGTCGCGTGCGACCGGCGGAACCGGCCTCGGCCTGGCCATCGTCAAGCATGTCACGGCAGCGCACGGAGGCAACGTCACCGTCTGGAGCCGCGAAGGCGCCGGCTCCACCTTCACGCTCCGGCTCCCGCTCCGTCCGCGGCGCGGGCTGCCGGTCGGGGGCACAGAACAACCACCAGCGCGAACGGACCATGGGGCCGTGCGATCTGTCAGGGAGGCAGTTAAGTGACTCGGGTGCTCGTTGTCGAGGACGAGGAATCCTTCAGCGACGCGCTGTCGTACATGCTGCGCAAGGAGGGCTTCGAGGTTGCCGTCTGCCCGACTGGCCCGGACGCAATCGAGACGTTCGATCGCACTGGCGCCGACCTGGTCCTGCTCGACCTCATGCTCCCCGGCCTGCCGGGTAGCGAGGTGTGCCGGACGCTGCGCGAGCGGTCCAATGTGCCGGTGATCATGCTGACCGCCAAGGACAGCGAGATCGACAAGGTTGTCGGGCTGGAACTGGGCGCTGATGACTACGTCACGAAGCCGTTCTCCTCTCGTGAGCTAGTTGCCAGGATGCGCGCGGTCCTCCGCCGCCGCGGCGATGTGGACGAGCCCATCAGCTCCATCATGGAATCCGGCCCCGTGCGCATGGACGTGGATCGCCACGTTGTCACCGTGCGCAGCGAGCAGGTCCAGCTGCCGCTGAAGGAGTTCGAGCTCCTGGAGGTGCTGCTGCGCAACGCCGGCCGGGTGCTGACCCGGATGCAGCTGATCGACCGCGTCTGGGGCGCTGACTACGTCGGCGACACCAAGACACTGGACGTGCACGTGAAGCGGCTCCGGGCCAAGATCGAGACGGAGCCCACTAACCCCCGGCACATCGTGACGGTCCGCGGGCTCGGCTATAAGTTCGAGCCAGTCGGCTGAGGCGCGCCGTCACGGCGCAGGCAAGGCAGAGCGCTGGCACCGGAGGCCGGGTGCCAGCGCTTTATGCTGCGACCTGCGGCTACGCGTGCCGATCGTCAGGCCGTCGGCGTCGGCGACGGCGACGTCTGTGCGTGGCTAGTAGCCGGCGTCGGCGTCACGGTGCTCGGCGACGGCGAGACCACGGCCGTCTGGGTCGGCTGCGGGGGCGCGAAAGACTGGTACTGGACGGCCCGCGGCATCACCGGCACCAGCAGCGTGATGGTCCCGGCCTTCTGGAACGTCAGGTTCAGCCGGAGTGAGGATCCGCTGGTGAGAGGCCGCGTCAGGCCAAGGAGCACCAGCTGCGGCTGCGGCCCGCTCAGGAACACTGGGTGCCCGGCTAGCACAGGCACGCCGCCAGCTGGCAGCGAGACAGAGGTGGCGCTACCGGGCGCGGAGATGCTGATCAGCCTGTCTGGTGCACCGTCGTTGATCACCGCGAGGAACAAGCTGGCCGACTGGCCCTTCTGCAGGCTCCGACCGAGCGGCGCGCCGAGGACGAACACGTTCCTGATCGCCAGATTCCCCATCGCGCTGGATCCGGCGGAGTCTGCCGGGTAGCCGGCGGTGTCTGTCGGGTAGTGGAACTGCAGCGACGGCGCGTCGTTGTCGGCCTCGCAGCCGGCCAGGATCGGGATCAGCAAGGCTACCGCCACGAGCACCAGCCGACGCGGCAGTGCGCTTCCCCAGCCGCTCCGGATCACGGCATGCTCCCATCGTCTTGTGGATCCCTGAAACAACCCGCAGCGTAGCCAGTCCGCATGCTGCAAGGGGCGCCGGCCCGGACTTTACGGCGCGGCGCTGATTGCGCTGATGCCTGGCTCAGCCGCGGACAGCTTTGATCAGCGCCAGAGAAAGCGACCCGCCGTTCGCTGACAGGTCACGCGCGGTCAGCTGGCTGGCATATGCCACCCACTGCCGGCCGCTCCGGGCGGTGGCCCCTGTGATTACGACCGCGGTCAGGCCATGTGGCCGTACGACCCTGGGGAGCACCTTCTGCCAGTCGAGAGCTACCGACACGTTCGCCGCAGTCCGGGGATTCAGCTGCAGCTCCAGGTCCTGCGCTTCGGTGAACGTGCGCTGTGTGCCCACCAGGACGGTGCCCTCGTCGGAGCTGATCTCTGCCAGCGTGCTGATCGCAGCGGAGCAGTTGCAATGAGCCGGGATCAGCACCAGCATCGCCCCGATCATGCTCTGCAGTGGTATCTGCTCACCCCTGACCGTCAGTTCGCCCGTCGGCAGCTGCACGGGAGCCCGTCTCAGCTTGGGGCCTGCCGAGGATGATGGCGCGGTTGAGGGCGTGGTGGTCGCCGGCGATGACCCGCCGGCCGGCCAGCTCGATGCTGAAGGGCTGGATCGCGCGGGCGGAGCGGAGTGGCCAGCCGCCGGTCCCGAGCTCCCGGCGCGGGCAGGGCTGGTGTTCGGGCCATTACCTGGCGTGATCACGTTCTGGTCGGAGGTCGCGGTGAAGACCGTCAGCAGCGTCCCGGTGATGAGGGCGAGGATCAGGCAGCAGGCGAGCAGCGGCAGCACGACACCGTCCCTGGCCAGGCCGCCGTGCAGCCAGCGACGGCGCTCACGGCGCCGTTCCGCTCGCAGCTCCCGGTAGTACGCCTGCATGTCGCGGTCGAGCTCCCGCGCGTCGTCGGGAATCTCGATGTCGACCGGTGGCAGGCCAGTATCGTCCCGTTCCGGTTCGCCGCCTGGGTTCACGCTGACCTCTCGACAGGAGCGAACGTCTAGTTCCAGTATGAGCCAGTGACGGCCGTCACGGCACAGCCCGGCCGCAGGTCCTCCTCGGCCCGGCGGCCCGAACTCGGCGGCCCGGCGGCGCGAGGCAGGCCCATTAAATTTGCGACCGGGCAACTGCGCCATTGACCTGCACCTTTGCCGCTAACGACGGCTAATCGCCCGCCCTGAACGTGGTAGGATGGCTTCAGCGGAAGGGGTACATGCCACATGTCATTCAAGGTCGGCGACACCGTCGTCTACCCCCACCATGGGGCTGCTCGGATCGAGGAAATCGAAATCCGTGTGATCAAGGGTGAGGATAGAACTTACCTCGTGCTGAAGGTCGACAAGGGTGACCTGACTGTGCGTGTTCCCGCGGACAATGCCGAGCTAGTCGGCGTTCGCGACGTCGTCGGTCAGGAAGGGCTTGAGCGCGTATTCGAAGTACTGCGCGCTCCCTACACCGAAGAGCCGACCAACTGGTCCAGGCGCTACAAGGCGAATCTGGAGAAGCTCGCGTCCGGCGACGTCAACAAGGTCGCCGAGGTCGTGCGCGACCTGTGGCGCCGGGACCGCGAGCGTGGCCTTTCGGCAGGCGAGAAGCGCATGCTGGCGAAGGCCCGGCAGATCCTGGTGAGCGAGCTCGCGCTGGCGGAGAAGACCAACGAGGACAAGGCCGAGGCCCTGCTCGACGAGATTCTCGCGTCCTGAGCCGTGCTGGCTTAATAACCCGTGCTGGCTTGATCGTCCGTCCCAACCTGACACTCGTCGTTGACTGACAACGTGGTTGACTAACCCCGTGGCCAGTGCGCTGCCGCGAGTCGGCCTTGGGGTTGACGTTCACCCGATCGGCGAGGGCAGGCCGCTGTACCTGGCGGCACTGCTCTGGCCGGGCGAGCGTGGCCTTACCGGCCACTCAGACGGAGATGTGGCAGCCCATGCTGCGTGCAGCGCGTTGCTATCTGCCGCGGGCCTCGGCGACCTGGGCAGCCAGTTCGGGACGGACCGGCCAGAGTGGGCAGGGGCGTCAGGCGAAGCGCTGCTGCAAGAGACGGCCAGGCTGACCACTGCCGCGGGATTTCAGATCGGGAACGTAGCCGTCCAGGTCATCTGCAACAGGCCGCGAATCTCGGCCCGCCGGGCTGAGGCCGAGAAGGCGCTGTCAGCAGCCCTCGGCGGAGCGGCGGTCAGCCTCTCCGCCACCACCACGGACGGCCTCGGCCTGACGGGCCGCGGTGAGGGCATCGCAGCGATCGCGACGGCAATCGTCGCACCGGTCGCCTAGCTACTCGACTACTGGCGGGCGGCGTTGGCGAGCTCAGTATCCGGTGGAACACCGGCATGTCCGGCTCTGCTTGCTCGTCGTCCTCGGCAGGCACTGGGCTGAACACGGCCATGTCCGGGCCGCCGCCTTCGGTCCCGATCAGCGTGTCATCAGTATCGATCAGCATGTCCGGGTGTTCCGCGAGCAGCTCGGCGGTGGCCGCCCGCCGGAGCCTTGCGTACCGCAGCATGGCGAGCAGTAGCGCGAATGCCAGGAACACCAGCACCCACGGGAGCACCGCCGCAGTAATCGCGGCGGTGCGCTCAGGGAGCTTTCGTCCGGCGGCGTGCAGCGCGTCCGCGCCCGCTGCCGTCGCGAGCACGGCGAGCAGCGTCACCCAGGCGAGCAGCCTGCTGGGCAGGCCCGCACCGCGCAGGGCGAGAACCGCTGCCAGCACGATCACCAGCATCGCGTCGATGAGCAGCGGATAGCCCCTGGCCAGTCGCGGCGTTACGCCAGCTTGCAGCGCGATGGCGTGGACGGCCGGGTACGACAGCACGAACGTCGCCGCCGCAAGTGCGGCCACGCCGATGCCAACACTTGCCACGCCGAGTATGCGCAGGGCGCCCGGCGCCACCTCCGGCTGGATAGTGGCCTGACTGCGCCGCTCGCTGGCGGGGGTATGCACGGTCATCAGCTAGCCGCCCTTCCTCCGCGATATCGGGTCACCGCCGTTACCTTTATGGTCAGTAAATGGCGCCTGCAGGCGCTCTGACCTGGGGCTTTAGATGGCAGCTGTCAACCGTAGCACCTTGTTTCCCGGCCCAGAAGAAACCACGCCGGAGATCACGATCGCCGGATGCGAGCCAGGCCGGGCCGGTATCCGGCGCTTAGCACTGAGCGTCCGGGCCGTGCGATAGTGGAGTGCCCCCAGATGCCGGACAGGGAGACTGCCCGTGATTCTCTTGCTGGTGTTCGCTGTTGTCGGGTATGCGTTCCTGAGCTGGGTGATCGAAGGCGCGGTGCGGCGCGGCGTGAGCAAGGCGCTGCGCGACAACCGGGACTGGCTGTCCGGGCCGCGCATGCCTGGCTGACGGCGGTAGCCGCAAAACGTCAAAGGAGACGAAATGCCGTACTACCGGATGATCGGCGAGGTCCCGCGCAAGCGTCACCTCCGGTTCCGAGATGCGGCCGGCAACCTGTACGCCGAGGAGCTGATGGGCGAAGAAGGCTTCGTGTCTGACTCCTCGCTGCTCTACCACGTGCATCCGCCGACGGCGATCGTCAAGAGCGAGGGCTTGCGAGACGCGGCGGCGGAGGCCGCGCTGAGCCCCAACCATCCGCTGCTGCCGCGCCATTACCGCACTCAGGATCTGCCGTCCGGCGGCGACCTCGTCCTTGGCCGCCAGCTGATGATGGCCAACGACGACGTGCGCATCAGCTTCGCGGCCGCTGACTCTGTGTCTGACCTCTATCGCAACTCCGCCGGGGACGAGGCGGTCTACCTGCGGTCCGGCTCCGCCACGTTCGAGTCCGTCTACGGCAGCATCGAGGCCGGCGCTGGCGACTATGTCATCGTGCCCCGCGGCACCATCCACCGCTGGCGGCCGGCACCAGGTGGCGTGCATGCGCTTGTCGTTGAGGCGCGAGGGCACATCCGGCCGCCGCGAAGGTACCTGTCACAGTACGGGCAGTTCCTGGAGCACGCGCCGTACTGCGAGCGGGACCTGCGCGGGCCTGCCGGCCCGCTGCTTGCCGATGGCGAGGACGTGCCGGTCGTCGTACGCAACTCAGCCGGCCTGACCAGGCTGACCTATGCCTACCACCCGTTCGACGTCGTTGGCTGGGATGGCTACCTCTACCCGTATGCGTTCAACATCGCCGACTTCGAGCCGATCGTGAAGCGCACGCACGCGCCGCCGCCGGTGCACCAGACGTTCGAGGGGCCGAACTTCGTGATCTGCTCGTTCTGCCCCCGGCCGCTGGACTTCGACCCCGAGGCCGTGCCGATCCCGTACAACCATCACAACGTCGACTCCGACGAGATGATGTATTACGTGGCCGGTGACTACTCGGCGCGCAAGGGCTCGGGCGTCGGGCTCGGCTCGATCACCCTGCATCCGTCCGGCTTCACTCACGGGCCCCAGCCGGGTGCGGTCGAGGCCGTCATCAAGGGCGTGGCCGAGGGCAAGACGACGACTGACGAGACCGCGGTGATGATCGACACCTTCCGGCCGCTGCTGCTGGCCGAGCCCGCAAGCGTGGCCGAGGACCCGGAGTATGCATGGAGCTGGGCCACGGCCGCACGCGGTAAGGCCGCGCCGCAGCGGGCCGATGAGGGCCCTGGTTTCTGAGGCCCGTTCCGGGCCGACGGGGGCGGCAGCAGCACTTCCGGGGGTTGCCGGGGGGTGTCCCCCCGACTGTGCTAGAGCATGACCTTGCCGCCGGCGACATCCAGCGTCGCGCCGGTGATCCAGGCGGAAGCGTCCGAGGCGAGGAAGAGTGCGGCCGCGGCGACGTCGTCAGGCTGGCCAAGCCGGCCGAGCGGAAAGCTCGCGCCCAGCGCGGCGCGCTGATCGGCGGACATCCAGGCGCGCATCCGGTCGTTCTCCGTCGCGGACGGGGCCACGCAGTTGACCCGGATCCGCTGCGGCGCAAGCTCGGCAGCGAGGTGCCGGGTGAACGCGATGACGCCCGCCTTCGCGGCCGCATACGCGGCGGCGGACTTCGCGGCCTGGCGAGCAGCCGCCGATGACATCGTGACGATGGCGCCGCTCCGTCCGCTCATCGCCGGCAGGACAGCCCGCACCGTGTAGAAGACAGAGCTGAGGTCGCTCTCGATGACCTCCCGCCAGTGCTCCGGAGTCTCGGCTGCGGTTGGCACGGGCATGCCGTTGCCGCCCGCGAACGCGGCGACGATCCCGACCGGCCCGAGCCGCCTGGTCACCGTCGCTGTCATCCGCTCCAGGTCAGCCGGCGCCGTGCAGTCGGCTGCCAGCCAGATGGCGCGTCCGCCGCGTTCTGTGATGCCCGCCGTGACTCTCTCCATGGCCCCCTCATCCCGGCCGACAACAGCGACCAGGGCGCCGTTCGCGGCGAGCGCCGCCGCCGTGGCCGCACCAATGCCGCGCGATCCGCCTGTCACGATGGCGACCTTCCCAGCCAGGTCGGCGTACCTGCCATAGCCTGCCGCGGCCACCGGGGCGGGCATCGTCATCGCAATCATCTCCGCACGCTTCGTCTCGGACCGGTCACCCGGCATCAGCCGTGCCACAACATTAGATGGCAAAGTCTTAGATGTCAAAGTTACCATGACGTCAGTACTGCTCGAGCCGGCCAGCTGGAACCTAGGGCCGCTGACCGGCCGCAAGGTGCGGACGTAGTGTGTGTGGAGTGAGGGCAGCTGACCTGCGCACCTACCTATGCGCGTGATAGGCCGCCAGAAGGCTCGCCAGTGGGCGACGGTGGCGGCAGGGGTGGCAGTGCTCTGCGCGCTGCCTGCGGTTGTCGGCGCACTGCCCGTTCACACTCCGGCGTTGTCGGCGGCGCAGCTGCGGTCTCGCATCGCGGCGTCCGTGGCCGTGCCGTACCAGGGGTACGCCGATAGCTACGTGAACCTTGACCTCCCCAACCTGCCGAACCTGAGCAACGTCGTCGCACTGCTCGACGGCACTACCGAGCAGTACGTGTGGTACCGCTCGCCCCGGCAGTGGCGTGCCGATGAGCTGACGGCGGCCGGCGAGGGCGACACCTACCAGACGCGCCACGGCATGTACCTGTGGAACTACACACTTAACCAGCTGACGAAGGTCGTCGGCAGTCAGCCCGTCCGGCTTCCGCGGGCGGCAGATCTGCTTCCGCCGCAACTAGGGCTGCGCCTGCTCGGCTTCGCCAGCCGGGCGGCCAGGTTCTCGCTGCTGCCCGCACAGCGGGTGGCCGGCATCGATGCAGCCGGCTTGCGGATCGTTCCCGCGGATCCGGCGTCGACCATCAGCGCGGTCGATATCTGGGCCGACCCGATATCCGGGCTGCCGGTCGCGGTCGAGGTGCTGGCGCACGGTGAGCCAGGTCCAGTGCTGGTGAGCCGGTTCCTTAGCCTCAGCCTGAAGACGCCGGCCGAGGCGACGCTCAGGCCGCGGCCTGGCCCCGGGATCGACTTTGCCAGGACCGCGCTGCCGGACGCGGCAGGCGTGCTGAATGGCTTCGGGCCGGCGCTGCCTGGCAGCCTGGGATGGATCCAGCGCGTGGCCAATCCCACCGGCCTCGCCGATCTGGCCGCTTACGGCTCGGGATTCTCCAGGTTCGCCGTCGTGCCGCTGCCCAGCCGCACTGGGTCCGCCGTCCTGTCGGCCGCGAGCGCGGCTGGCGTCACCATCACGATCGCCCAGGGCACGGCGGTCGCGGTGGAGACACCGCTCATCAACATGCTGCTGGTTCGCTCGCCGCTCGGCCCGGTGTACTTGCTGACGGGAGCCGTGACCGTACCCCGGCTGGAGTACGCCGCTGTCAACCTGCTGGAGTCGCAATGATCGCCACCAGCGGCCTCACCAAGCGCTTCGGCGCGGTGCTCGCCGTCGATCACGTGGACCTGGACGTCCGCGAGGGGGACCGGTACGGCTTCCTGGGTCCGAATGGCTCAGGCAAGACGACCGTCGTGCGAATGCTCCTCGGCCTGGTCTATGCCACCAGCGGCACGATAGAAGTGCTCGGCGCGCCTGTGCCGCGGCGCATCTCAGCAGTACTGCCTCAGATCGGCGCGCTGATCGAGGCTCCGGCTGCGTACGGGCACCTCTCCGGCCGGGCCAACCTCGCTCTGATCGACGCGTCCGGGCCCGGCCCGCACGGGCCGCGCCGGAAGCGGCGGCGGCGGATCAGCGACGCGCTGGAACGGGTTGGCCTCGGCAGCATCGACGAGCGCCCGGTGCGGAAATACTCGCTTGGCATGCGCCAGCGCCTCGGGCTCGCCGCGGCGCTGTTGCGGTCGCCCCGGCTGCTCGTGCTCGACGAGCCGACGAACGGCCTGGACCCGCAGGGCATCCGCGAGATCCGCGACCTGCTGGCCGAACTCAACTCGGCCGGGACGACCGTCTTCCTGTCCAGCCATCAGCTCGCTGAGGTCGAGCAACTGTGCAGCCGCATTGGCGTGCTCAACCGGGGCAAGCTGGTGTTGCAGGACGACTTGTCGGTGCTCCGCGGACCGACCGGGCGCGTCATGCTACGCAGCCCCGACGTCGGGCAAGCCGCATCCCTTCTCGACGGCCAGGTCATTGCCAGGGATGGTGACCGGCTCGTCATCGCTGACGCCGACGCGGCGGCCGTGAACGCCCAGCTGGTCGGCGCTGGGCTCCGGGTCACGGAGATAGGCCCTGAGCGACGCTCGCTTGAGGAGCTGGTGCTGTCGGTGACGAGCTCAGGGTCGGACCGGTACGGCGGGAGCAGCCGGTGATCCGGGTCGAGCTGGTGAAGCTGGCCCGGCGCCCCAGATGCTGGGTGGCCATCGGTCTGCTATGTCTGCTCCCGGTGCTGGTGGCAGTCTTCGTCGCGGTCACGCACGTGGTGCCGCCACCGGGTCAGGGGCCGACCCTGCTGTCGACCGTCCTGTCCAACGGAGAGCTCTTCCCGGCCGCGGCGCTGGCGATCGTGCTGCCGATCTTCCTGCCAGTTGCCGTCGCGGTGGTGGCCGGCGACGCGATCGCGGGCGAGGCCAGCGCCGGGATGCTGCGCTACCTGCTGGCACGACCGGTGGGCCGGACCAGGCTGCTGTTCGCCAAGCTGATCGCGGTCGTCGCCTACGTGCTGCTCGCGGTCGTCGCCGTCGCGCTCACGTCCTACGCCGCCGGCCTGCTGCTCTTCGGCGACAAGCCAGTCGCGCTGACGCCCGGCGGCATCGCCACGACGAACATCGTTGCGAACACGCTGTCCGGCACCGCGATGACGCCGTTCGACGTAGCGATGCGGACGGCCGGAGCAGTGGCCTTCATCGCCGTGTCGATGCTCGGGGTCGGCGCAATCGCGCTGTTCCTGTCGACGCTGACCGACTCCTCGCTCGCCGCGGCTCTCGGCGCGCTGGCCGTGCTGGTTGGTAGCGAGGTGCTCGTGACGCTCAACGCCGCCGCCGCCGTCAGCCCGTACCTGCCGACTGAGTACTGGCTGTCCTGGGTGGACTTCTTCCGCCAGCCGATTCTCTGGCGGGACATCGACCACGGCTTCGCGATCCAGGCCGTCTACGTGGTCGTGTTCCTCGGCGCCGCCTGGGCCAACTTCGCCAGCAAGGACGTCACCAGCTGACCAGGCGGGTCAGCCGCAGTCGGCCGCGGTTGGCTTCCGCAGCGGACCAGTGCCGAGAGCCTGCAGCACCATGGCGGTGACATCGGCGTTGGTGGGCAGCTGCGAATGGCTGATGCTGGCGGCCGGGCAGACCGACTGGACCGGAACATCGACCGCACCCGGCAGCCGCGCCGAGGTCGGCGGGGTGACGACCTGATCGTCGGTTGTCCACAGCGACATCCAGCGCGGCAGCCCGGACGCGCTCGCGGTGTCCAGGCCGTCGAGCAGAGAGCTGCCGGGAATGAGCTGCTGGCAGGCGACGGGGCAGGCGCCCGGCACGAATGCCTGCGCAGCGGCGGCAAGCGACGTGCCGTGGAACGGCGCGCCGAGCGTAATGATCCGGCGGGCCCGCTCGAACCCGTCGTCCCGGCGGGCCCAGATCAGGGCCACCACGCCGCCGGCCGAATAGCCGATCACGTCGACCGACGGAGCGCCATGTGCCAGTGCGTCGTTGACGGCAGCGTTGAGCACCGCGGCGTCGGCGACAAGGCTCCCCGTCCCGTTGCCGGGCATGGTGAGCACGGTTGCCGTGCGGCCGGTGGCCCGGATACGGCTCGCCAGGACGTCGAGCGCTGCGGTACTGCCGCCGTAGCCGGGCACCAGCAGCACCGGGCCCGGCCGGTTCTGTGCCGGAGCGGCCTGCTGGGGTACCTGACCTGAGTTGCTCTGCCTGCGGTGCGAGACGGCGACGGCCACGGCGGCGGCGCTAGCCAGGACGATCGCAGCGACCGCGATCGCGAGGATGCGGCGACGACGGGGCAAACCGGAAAACCGCGACCCCAGCCGGCCGCGCCGCTGCCGGTCGACTGGCCCGCCCATGAGCTCCACCGTACGGGACCAAGCCTGGCCTGTCCCCGTCGTGCCGGCCACGGCGGCGGCCGCCTGGCCGGGCACGGGCCGCATGCGGGCGCGCGCATCCCGTAGCCTTGGGCCGTGACGCTTCGCCTCTATGACACAGCTGCGCGCTCGGTGCGTGAGTTCACGCCGCTCCAGCCGGGACGGGTCTCGCTGTACTTGTGCGGCGCCACCGTGCAGGCTCCTCCGCATATCGGGCATATCCGGTCAGGTGTCAATTTCGACATCCTCGTCCGCTGGCTGCGCGCCTCCCACTACGAGGTCGTCTACTGCCGCAACGTCACCGACATCGACGACAAGATCCTGCAGGTCGCGATGCATGAAGAGGTGCCGTGGTGGGCAGTCGCCGAGCGGAATCAGCGTGCCTTCAGCCGGGCTTATGACGCGCTCGGCTGCCTGCCGCCGAGCGTGGAGCCACGGGCGACGGGCCACGTTCCCGAAATGATCGTGCTCATGCAGCGGCTGATCGATGCCGGGCATGCCTACGCCTCCGGCGGAGACGTCTACTTTGACGTGCACTCGCTGCCGAGTTACGGAGCGCTGTCCGGTCAGCGCCTCGAGCACATGCGGCCAGCGGCCGACACTGATGACGGCGGGGCCAAGCACGACCCCCGCGACTTCGCGCTGTGGAAGGGCGCGAAGCCCGGCGAGCCAGCCTGGCAGACGCCGTGGGGGCCTGGTCGGCCTGGCTGGCACCTGGAGTGCTCCGCCATGTCCACTAAGTACCTCGGTGCCACCTTTGATATCCATGGCGGCGGCCTTGACCTCCTCTTCCCGCATCACGAGAACGAGCAGGCCCAGTCGCATGCTGCAGGCGACGGCTTCGCCAGGTACTGGCTGCACAATGGCCTCGTCCGGATCGGCGGCGAGAAGATGAGCAAGTCGCTCGGCAATTCGCTGCTCGTGGATGAGATGGTCAGGCAGGCACGGCCGGTCGAGCTGCGCTACTTCCTGGGCCAGGCACATTACCGCTCGCCAATCGACTACTCGCCGGAGTCGCTGGCCGAGTCCGCTACCGCCTACCGGCGCATCGAGGGCTTCATCATCAGGGCGGCAGAGGTGGCTCGCACTGGGCTGGATAGCACTGAATTGGCTGGCACCGGTGCTGCTCCGGCTGACACCTCGGCGCTGCCCGCCGCGTTCATCGCCGCGATGGACGACGACCTTGGCGTGCCGCAGGCGCTGGCGATCGTTCACGACAGCCTCCGGGACGGGAACGAGGCGCTATCCGCCGGAGACGTCGCCGGCACCGCCAAGTACCTTGCCGAGACTAGGGCGATGCTGTCAGTGCTCGGACTCGATCCGCTCGCCGAGACGTGGGCAGCCACGTCCGGCGGCGACCTGCGGGCTGTCGTGGACGCGCTGGTGAGCGTCGCCCTTGACCAGCGGGAGGCGGCCAGGGCGCGCAAGGACTTTGGTGCTGCCGACGCGGTCAGGGATCAGCTCCGGCAGGCTGGCGTGGTGGTCGAGGACACCCCGCGTGGCCCTCGCTGGGAGCTTCGCAAGTGACCGGGCGGGCAGGAGGCGGCGGCCGGACTAAGTCCGGCAAGCCGCGACCGGGCACCGGCGGTTACGGCAAGCGGAAGCTAGCCGGAAAGGGCCCGACACCGCCGGCTGACATGCGGCCAGGGCATCCGGCGCAGCGCCGGGCGGCCGCGCAGGCGAAGAAGGCGGCGCAGCAAAAGGCAGTGCCGCAAAAAGCAGTGCCGCAAAAAGCAGTGCCGCAAAAAGCAGTGCCGCAGAGAGCAGTACCGCAAAAGGCGACCGGCTCGGCCAGGAGCCGGGCGGCCGAGCGCGGCGCCGAGCCGGGCCGTGGTACTGAGCCGCGCACGCGTGGTGCCGGCGGCTCGGCGCCCGAGCTGGTGGCCGGCCGCAATCCAGTGCTCGAAGCGCTGCGGGCGCGTGTTCCGGCTACCGCGCTGCATGTCGGCCCGCGGCTGGACGACGACGAGCGAATCGGCCAGGCCGTCATGCTCGCCGCGGACTCAGGCATCGCCGTCGTGGAAACCGGGCGCAGCGAGCTGGACCGGATTACCAGCGGAGCGATCCACCAGGGCATCGCACTGCGGATCAAGCGGTACTCGTATGCCGATCCGGCCGACCTTGTCGATGCCGCGCGGGACGCTGGCGAGCAGCCGCTGATCGTCGCGCTCGACGGCGTGACCGATCCGCGCAATCTAGGTGCGGTGGCCAGGTCGGTGGCCGCGTTCAGCGGGCACGGCGTCGTGGTTCCGGCGCGACGGTCGGTAGGCGTGACTGCGGGGGCCTGGAAAGCATCGGCAGGGACACTGGCCAGCGTCCGGGTAGCCCAGACCCCTAACCTGGCTCGCGCGCTGACCGCCTACCAGCAGGAAGGCCTGTTTGCCGTTGGCCTCGATGGCAGCGGCACAGCCGATATCGGCGAGCTCGACCTGGCTGACTCGCCTCTTGTGCTAGTCGTCGGGTCGGAAGGCAAGGGCCTGTCCCGGCTGGTGGCAGAGCGGTGCGACGTGGTGGCCAGGATCCCGACGACCGGGCCAGCGGAGTCGCTGAACGCGGGCATCGCGGCCAGCATCGCGCTCTACGCGGTGTCCCGGCTCCGCATCACGCGCACCTGACCCTCGCGCGCCTATCGTGGACTGCGGGGGTGGTGCATCATGCAGTCTCGCGAGCACGAGTGGGCGACTCGCCGGGCAGACTCCGATGCCGCCCGCGCCCGGCTCGCCCGCGACCTGCGGCACCGCGGCCGTCCCCTGAGCCAGTCGGTGGCCGAGGCGTTCGCCCGGGTACCGCGGCACCTGTTTGTACCCGAGGTGGGCCCTGCCGTGGCCTACCGCGACGAGGCCTTCGTCATCAAATGCGGGCCAGACGGACTGCCGGTGAGCTCGTCTTCGCAGCCAGCGATGATGGCGATCATGCTGGATCAGCTCGGCCTTGAGCCCGGTCACCGGGTGCTCGAGATCGGTACCGGCAGCGGATACAACGCGGCGGTGATGTCTGCGGTGGTCGGCCCGCAGGGCCAGGTGGTCAGCATTGACATCGACCCTGAGCTCATCGAGCGATCGCGGGCGAGCCTGGCCACGGCCGGCTACGACCGCGTCACGCTGCTGTGCGCGGACGGCGGCTTCGGTTACCCGGCCGGTGCGCCGTTCGACCGGATCATCGTGACTGCCGGGGCGTGGGACATCGCACCGGCCTGGCTGGAGCAGGTCGTGCCCGGAGGACTGCTGGCCCTGCCGCTGTCGATCCGCGGGATACAGCTGTCGGTGGCATTGCAGCGGGTCCGTCAGCGGCCAGATTCTGGCCAGGGCCGGCACACTGCCGGGGACGGTGATGAGTGGCTGGGAATGTCGGCATGCCGGTGCGGCTTCGTGCGCATGCTCGGGAGCGTTCGCCGGACCGGAGGCTGTATTCCGGCTCGATGAGCCAGACGGCCTGGTCGCCCAGATGTCTGACGGCAGCCAGGTAGACGGATTCGGCCTCCAGCAGGCGCTGCTCACCGCGCCGGCTGGCGAGCAGTTGCTCCCGCCCCCGCGCGGCCAGGCCGACCTGGCCGAGCTCGATCTGTGGCTGACAGTGACCGCGGCCGGGCTGGACCGCGTCACCGTGCTGGCCGCACCGGGCGGCTGGCTGCCGCTGGGCGCGCTGCTGCCATTCGGCGGCTTGGTCAGCCATGCCACCGACGCGAGCCGCCTCGGCGTCGCGTTGCTGCTGCCCGCCGATGTCGGTCCCGATCCGGAGGCTGTGTTGGCCGGATCCGGGCAGACCGGATCCGGGCGTGCCACAGCCGGAGCGCTGATCCGCGGGTTCGGGCCGGGCGGAGCAGAGCTCGCGGAGTACCTGGCCGAGCTGGCCGCCAGCTGGGTCGAGCTCGGCCGGCCAGGAACCCAGGATCTGCGGATTGTGGTGCGGCCGCCGGACGCTGAGCGGTCAGCAGCGCCCGGGTCCGGCATGCTGATGCTGCAGCGGCCCCATGTCTCAATCGAGGTTGGCTGGCCCGGCTAGGTAACCCCAGTTAGCTGACACCGCTAGCTAGCCCGGATGGCGGGCTGCTCGCCGAGTTCGTTCAGCAGCGGCGGCGGGCCCAGAATCAGCGGGTCGGGCGCGCCGACCACGGCGTCGTCGCGGCCGTCATAGTCGACCTGCCGCAGCACGTACCGCATCGCCTCGATCCGGGCGCGCCGCTTGTCATTGCTCTTCACCACGGTCCACGGCGCGTCGGCCAGGTCGGTGAAGAAGAACATGGCTTCCTTGGCTTCGGTGTATTCGGCCCACTTGTCGAGCGACGCCAGGTCGATGGGGCTGAGCTTCCACCGCTTGACCGGGTCAAGCTGGCGCCGCACGAATCTTCTCAGCTGCTCCGACCTCGACACCGAGAACCAGAACTTGATCAGCTTGATGCCATCCCTGGCGAGCATGCGCTCGAACTCCGGGGCCTCGCGCAGGAACTCCATGCACTCGTCCAGGCGGCAGAAGCCCATCACCCGCTCCACGCCCGCCCGGTTATACCAGGACCGGTCGAACATGACGATCTCGCCGGCGGCAGGCAGGTGCGCGATATAGCGCTGCAGGTACCACTCCGTCTGCTCACGCTCGGTCGGCTTCTCCAGGGCGACGATCCTGGCGCCGCGCGGATTCATGTTCTCGGTGAAGCGCCTGATCGTGCCGCCCTTGCCGGCCGCGTCTCGTCCCTCGAAAACGATGACCAGCCGACTGCCGGCAGCCTTGATGTGGCGCTGCATCTTGAGCAGCTCGATTTGCAAGCCGCGCTTCTGGCGCTCGTACTTGCGCTGGCTCAGGTGCTGTCCGTAGGGAAAGTCCTCGCGCCAGGTCTCGGCCAGCTTGCCGTCCCGCTGGACGAGTACCGGGCCGTTCTTGCCTTGCCTGATCCGGAACCCGAGCTGTGCTGCGAGGTCAGCGAGGAGCTCGGCGGTGTGCGGATCGGCGTGCTTAGCCTGCACGGCGAGGTGTCCGGCGTGCCGACTGACCAGCGCCGTCACCTGTGGTCGGGCCTGCGCGCCTGGGCGTCTTTCACCGCGGCGGCGGCCTTGCCGGACAGGTCGCGGATCTTGCCGGCCATCGGCCCGGAGCCCGCCTTGCCGGAGAGGTCGCGGATCTTGCCGGCCATCGGCCCGGAGGCGGCCTTGCCGGAGAGGTCGCGGACGCGGCTCGTCATCCGGTTTGCGGCCTGGCTGGCCTGCTCACCCGCCTTGCGCATGGTGTCACTCGCGGCGTACCGAGCCTTGGCCTGCCCGTATAGCACGCCTGCCGTATTCCTGACCTTCGCTACCAGACTCACCGCCACCACCGTTCCTGCGATTGCAGTCGCCGCGCGGCTACCGCTGCGAACGTCCCGACCTAGATACCCTCGCCATGGGCCTGCACACCTTCGGCGCCAGCGTGACCGGCTGCGGGGCGGCAGCCCCCGCCGGGATCGATACCAAGCCGAGATCATTCGCCGGCAACCGAGAGTGAGGCTCAAACGTCTAGAAATCCGGGCAAGTGTTTATTTGGCATGCCTGCTGGGCGTTAGCGGCGTCATTCGGTGAAACAGCGGTGGACAGTTACGAGGGGTGATTATGAGGCAATCAGTGCGCCGACTGCTGTTCAGCGCAGGGGCGGTGGCGGCGGTCGGGGTGTCGGTATGCGGCCAGCTCGGCACGGCCAGCGCCGCCAAGGTCGTCAGGGTGGACCACACGGCGACGACGGCCCGGTCAGCTAGCCCCGCCGCGTACGTTCCCCCGAGGCATAACTTCAACTTTGGCGCTTCGGGCCCGGCGGTTAAGAGCGTGCAGAGACGACTAAACCAATTGCATTACGATGCCGGACCGGTTGATGGGCAGTACGGCCAGGACATGGCGGAGGCCGTCTGGGCGTTCAAGGAGGTGCAGGGCCTGCCGATGAACGCGGCCACGAACACCTTGGTCACGCGGGCATTCCGGCGGGCGCTCGTCCACCCGCGGGCGCCCAAGGCGCTGGTGCCCAAGGGCGGCAGCACCCGGGTCGAGATCAACCAGAACGACGAGGTGCTGGTCTTCTACCGGCACAACAAGGTGAGCCTCATCCTGCACGTCTCCACTGGCGGCGGTTACTACTACACCTGCCCCGGCACAGGCGGAACGTGTGGTCCGGCCATCACCCCGGATGGGAACTACTCGGCGCTGTCGTTCGCACCAGGCTGGGTCCAGGTGCCGCTCGGAACCATGTACAACCCGGTGTTCTTCATCGGCCGCGCCTACGCGATTCACGGTGACATCCCGGTGCCGTGGTACCCGGCCTCACACGGCTGCGTCAGGATCTGGATGAACGCGGCCAACTGGTTCCACAAGGAACTGACGATCGGCGGGGCGCACGCAACCCCCATCTACGTCCGCGGTACTGCGCCTTATTACCTCTAGCCTGCGGTCCACTCCAATCTGCCCGTCCCGGCTAGGCCGGGACGGGTAGATTTGCTGTTCGGGCCATATAAGCTACGCCGCAGCAGGAAATTCTCTTAGCGGGAGATACCCCTCAGGGATCGGAGAGAGCAATGATGCGTCGGGTAGCCATGGTCGCGCTGGCCGCGACTGCCGCCGCCGGGCTGGCGGCCTGCGGAAGCACCACTGCTCCGGCTGCGAGCGGCGGGACGACCCCGGCTAGCTGCAGCTACGCGTCCATCCAGCCGGAGCTGTACCAGAAGGGCGCGCTGACGGTCGCCACCGACAAGCCCGCCTACCCGCCGTGGTTCGAGCACAACAACCCAGCGAACGGCAAGGGCTACGAGAGCGCCGTGGCCTATGCGATCGCCAAGCAACTCGGCTTCAAGTCCTCGCAGGTCCGCTGGGCGTACGAGCCGTTCGATGCCTCCTACGCGCCCGGCCCGAAGAAGTTCGACTTCGACATCAACGAGATCTCCTACACTTCGCAGCGAGCCACCGCCGCGTCGTTCTCTGCCAGCTACTACGACGTCCAGCAGGCGCTCGTCGCGCTCAAGGGCGCGCCCATCGTGACCAAGCACTCGCCGGCCCAGCTCAAGACCTATATCTTCGGTGACCAGATCGGCACGACCAGCCTGGCCTTCATTACCGGCAGCATCCAGCCGACATCGCAGCCGAAGGTGTTCTCCACGCTCAATGACGTCAAGGAAGCCCTGCAGACGCACCAGATCGCGGCCTTCGTGACCGACACCCCGACGGCCCAGTACATCTCATCCAGCGAGATCCCCGGATCGACGATGGTGGCCCAGTTCCCGAGCACAGGCGAGCACTACGGCCTGCTGTTCAGCAAGGGAAACAAGCTGGTCGGCTGCGTCAACAAGGCGATCGCCACCCTCAAGGCCAACGGGACGCTGGCTGCGCTGCAAAAGCAGTACTTGCAGATCTACCTCAGCGTCCCGACTATCCAGCCGTAACTGGGCCGCGCATCGCAGCTCAGCGATGACCGAGAACGAAGCCGGCCGGCACCTCGCGCGAACCGGGATTCATCAGCCAGGACCCGCTCGGGCCGCCCGGCCCGCTAGCGGCTGCCCTGGGCTCGGGCGCGCCTATGGCTGGCGCGTTCGGGACGGCCGGCCGCGGTCCGAAGCTACTGTCCGGTGGCGGTCGCCGGGCGACCGTGATCTCCACGGCGAGCACGCTGGTCGTGCTCGCCGCCCTGGTGGCGATCTTCCTCGCGGCGCCGGGCAGCGGCCAGGTCCGGCACACCTTCTTCGACCCGCATGACATGTGGCAGTCGTTCATCGGCGATCCGAAGAGCGGCTATTACTCGGTCGGCGAGGCGATCTGGCTGAACATCCGGATGTTCCTGGCCGCCGAGGTGCTGATCCTGATCCTGGCGCTCGTGATCGCGCTGATCAGGCAGTCCACCTCGGCTGTACTCTTTCCGCTGCGCGTGCTCGCCATGATCTACGTTGACTTCTTCCGCGGCGTGCCGCTGCTGCTAGTGGTCTACGCGATCGGGTTCGGGGTGCCGGCGCTCGGACTGTCCTTCGTGTCGAGGCAGTCCTATGCGGTCTACGGAGTTGTCGCCCTCACCCTGTCCTACTCGGCCTACGTATCCGAGGTCTACCGGGCCGGGCTGAACTCGGTGCACCAGAGCCAGGTAGCGGCAGCGCGGTCGCTGGGACTGTCGCACGCCACGGCGCTCCGCTACGTGATCTTGCCCCAGGCCATCCGCAACATCGTCCCGCCGCTGCTGAACGACTTCATCAGCCTGCAGAAGGACACTGCGCTCGTCGGCGTGCTCGGGGCGATCGAGGCTAATCAGGCGGCCCAGATCTACGGCAGCACGGTCTTCAATTACTCGAGCCTGACCGTCGCCGCCATCTTGTTCCTGATCCTGACGATCCCGCTGGCCAGGTTCACCGACCGGCTGATCGACCGGGACCGGCGGCGGCGGCTCGCCGGAGCGCTCACATGACCGCGGCGACCGGACTGGCGGGAACCGGGCCCGCGGATCCAGGGTCAGCCGCCACGGCCATCGAGGTCGAGGATCTGTACAAGTCGTTCGGCCCGAACCAGGTCCTCAGCGGCATCAGCCTGTCGGTAGCCCCGCACGAGGTCGTCTGCCTGATCGGGGCCTCCGGTTCGGGGAAGTCCACGCTGCTGCGGTGCATCAACCTGCTCGAGCCCATCAGCGCCGGGCGGATCCGCCTGCTCGGCCAGGACGTCACGGTGCCGGGCGTGGACGCTAACGCGGTCCGCCGCCACGTCGGCATCGTCTTCCAGTCCTTCAACCTGTTCCCGCACATGACGGTGCTGCGGAATGTCACGCTCGCGCCGATCAAGGCGCTCGGCGTGCCGAAGGCCCAGGCTGAGAACGCAGCCACCGAGCTGCTGGACCGGTTCGGCCTGGCGGACAAGCAGTCGGAGTACCCGGACCGGCTGTCCGGCGGCCAGCAGCAGCGCGTCGCAATCGTCCGGGCGCTGGCCATGCAGCCTCAGGTCATGCTCCTGGACGAGGTGACGAGCGCGCTCGACCCCGAGCTCGTGGCCGAGGTGCTCGACGTCATCAGGGAGCTTGCCGGAGCCGGGATGACGATGCTGATCGCCACGCATGAGATGGGCTTCGCCAGGGATATCGCGAACCGGGTCTGCTTCCTGGAGGAGGGCCGGATCATCGAGCAAGCCCCGCCAGCCGAGCTGTTCACCGAGCCCACGGACGAGCGCACGCGCCGGTTCCTCCGCCGGATCGTCGATGCTGGCCGAATGTAAAGTTGGCGTCCGCACAGGACGCCAGCTCTTCAGCGAAACGGCCGTTGCCGCTAGCGCCGCTTAGCCGGGCCCATCTTGGCAAGCCGCCGCCAGGTCAGCAGCGCGTACGCCACGGCAAGCGCCAGCAGCGCGCCCATGTCGGTGAGCCAGGCGGACGCGGTGTGGTTCCACAGCGGGTCGGGCTGTACCGCGGCCCCGCTGGCCGCGCTGGCGCCTGCTACCTGCCCGATGACGTTGAGGTTGGCCGTGCTTGCCGTCGCCGCGAAGCCCCAGCGGGATGGCGCCAGCCAGGACACCTGATCGAGCCCGGCCTTGCCGTTCAGGGCGAAGATTCCGCCGCTGAGCACCACCTGGGCCATCACCAGCACTACCAGCATCGGCAGCGTCTTATCAGAGGAGTTGACCACGGCCGAGATCAGCAGGCCCAGCGTCATCGTCGCGATGCTCAGCCCGGCCACGGCGATCAGCAGCTCGGCCAGCGGGAGATGAGTCAGGAACGCGCCGTTGGTAGGTAGCGGCCGGCCAGTCAGGCCGATGGCGAGCATCACCACGGCCTGGACGATGCTGATCGCGCCCAGGATCAGCAGCTTGGACAGGAAATAGGCGCCGGCTGAGAGCCCAGCCGCCCGTTCCCTGGTGTAAATGGCCTTTTCCTTGATCAGTTCCCTGACTGAGTTCGCGGCGCCAGCCAGGCAGGCGCCCACCGTGAGCACCAGCAAGAGGGAGATCGCATCGGCGTTGTCGGTCCCGGCCAGTCCCTGGGGAGACGGAACCACCTTGATCAGCAACCCGAGCAGTATCGGTGTCGCCGCCAGCATGCCGAGGAACACCCGGTCCGATGCGATGACCGACAGGTACCGCCGGGACAGCGTGCTGAGCTGAGCAAACCGGTTCCTCGACCGGGGTGGCGCCGGCGGGCTGGCGGCTGGCCGCGGCGTCCCGGCCGGCCCGCTTATCTCGGCGGCGATGTAACGCTGGTAGTACGGCGACCGGCGGAACTCCCCGGCCCAGTCACGTCCCGGCTCGGCGTCGAAGGCCTGGAACACCTCGGCCCAGCCCGGCTTGCCGAAATGCCGCAGTCCGTCGGCGGGCGGACCGAAGAAGGCGATCTTGCCGCCAGGCACGAGTACCAGCAGGCGGTCGCAGAGGTTCAGGTTGGCGACGCTGTGCGTGACCACGATGACCGTACGGCCATCGTGCGCCAGCTCGGACATCATCTCCATCACCGACTTATCCAGGCCCGGGTCCAGGCCGGACGTCGGCTCGTCCAGGAACAGCAGCGATGGCTTAGTCAGCAGCTCCAGGGCGACGTTGACGCGCTTCTGCTGGCCGCCGGACAGCGCGGAGGTCCTGGTGTCCGCGTGCGCAGCGAGCGAGAGCTCGGTCAGCACCTCGTCGATCCGCCGCCTGCGCTCACCCTTGCTGGTGTCGGGCGGGAATCGCAGCTCGGCCGCGTAGCCGAGGGCTCGCCGAGCAGACAGCTGGGTGTGCAGGATGTTTTCCTGCGGCACCAGCCCGATGCGGTGACGGAGCTCGGCGTAGTGCTGGTACAGGTCGCGGCCGTCGTACAGCATGGTTCCCTCGGTCGCCGGCCGCATGCCAGTCAGGGCGCCGAGCAGGGTGGATTTGCCGGCTCCGCTGGGGCCGATCACGCCGAGCAGGCAGCGCTCGCCGAGCGAGAAGGTGACCTGGTCGAGCAGTACCTTGCCGCTTGGCAGCCGGACCGTCAGGTCCCTGGCGGCCAGGGAGATGTCGCCGGTGTCGATGAACTCCTGCAGCTGACCGTCGACCAGGCGGAATGTTGCCGGTCCGATACCGATGAGATCCGTCTCGGTCACCGGTGCCGAGATGATGCGCTGCCCGTTCAGGTAGGTCCCGTTGTGGCTGTCCAGGTCGACGATCTCGTAACCGCGGGTGGCCCTGCGCAGTTCGGCGTGGTAGCGGGACACGCTCAGATCGGATACGACCACGTCGTTGTCTGACGCCCGGCCGATTCGCAGCTGCCTGGTGGGCAGCTTGAGGACCGCGCTCGGGCTCCGGTCCAGGCTCGCCAGCCGCGGCTGCGCAGCAGGAACGGGCGGTGCGGCCGGCCGCGCAAGCGGACCCGGATCCGGTGGCTCGTCTGGCTGCCAGACGGCAGTCGCCGCCTGCACCCGAACCGGCGCGCCCGGCGCGCCGTCCGGGCTGTCCGCGAGCGAGCAGCTGAGTAGCGGCCCATCATCGGCATGCCCGAGCCGGACGGCGCAACTGCCGGTGATCGTCACCTGGCGGACGCGCTGGCCGTTCACGAAAGTCCCGTTCGTGCTGCCTGAGTCCTGCAGCAGCCACGTGCCGCCGTGCTCCTCGACGACGGCGTGCTGCCACGAGACCCGCGGATCGGTCAGCACGATGTCAGCCTGCGGGTCCCGGCCGATGCGGTAGCTGACGCCGACCGTTAGCAGCCGGTCGGCGCCATGGCCCTGAACATGCAGCCGCTGAACTAGCGGCGAGGCAGCCGCCGTCGGTGCGCCGGGCGGCTCAGCGGTCATTTTCCCAGCACCTCTGGGAATCGTCGGTCATCTGCCAACTGTAAAGCGACAGCAGGGCGGAGAGGATACGTCAGTCAAGTATTCGTGGAAGTCAGCCAAAATGGCTTGTTGACAGTTGCCATCCGGCAAACTGGATACTTGGATCGCCCGCGTATAGACAGACCCTTTTCGCGCCATTTGGCGGATTATGCCGGCTCAGGCTGGAGGTGCGTTGAGCGATCAGGACCCCCGGGATTTCCGCGCCGGCTCGCTGGTTGCCGGTTACCGGCTCGAGGAGCGGATTGGCCAGGGCGGCATGGCCGTGGTCTTTCGTGCCTACGACCCGAGGCTCGACCGGCGGGTGGCGCTCAAGATCATGGCGCCCGGCTTGGCGCTGGACGAGGCATTCCGGCAGCGGTTCATCCGGGAGTCGCGCGCGGCCGCCGCGGTCGACGACCCGCACATCATCCCCGTCTTCGAGGCAGGCGAGTCCGATGGTGTGCTCTTCATCGCCATGCGCTATGTCCGCGGCGGCGATGTCCGGTCGATCATCGGTCAGGCTGGCCCGCTGCGCCCCAGCCGCGCCGCGGAGATCGTGGCGCAGGTGGCCGACGCGCTGGACGCTGCCCACGCGATCGGCTTGGTACACCGGGACGTCAAGCCGGCCAACATGCTGCTTGAGGCCAGCACGGTCGCGAGCCGGCCCGACCACGTGTACCTGTCGGACTTCGGGCTGAGCAAGGGCACGCTGGCGGCCACCGGACTGACCGCGACCGGCCAGTTTCTCGGCACGCTGGACTACGTGTCGCCTGAGCAGATCGAGGGACGGGCCATTGACGGCAGGGCTGATGAGTACGCCCTGGCCTGCTCGGCCTTCGAGATGCTGTGCGCCGAGCCCCCGTTCCTGCGCGAGCAAGGCGTGTCCGTCATGTACGCGCACCTGTCTGAGCCGCCTCCTTCGATCCGCGCGCGCAGGCCGGAACTTCCCGCTCCGATCGACGAGGTGCTGGCGAAAGGGATGGCCAAAGCGCCTGCCGATCGGTACGCCACCTGCCGCGATTTCGCGGCCGCGCTGCGCCGGGCGCTCGGGGCTGGGGCTACTACCGGGCCCGAGACCCGCCTGGCCGGCCATCCGGCGACCGAGGTCGTCGCGGCCGTAGGATCCGGTAGCGCGGCGGCGGACTCATCCCCCACGAGCGCCGCTCCAGTCCGGCACGAGGAGACAAGACCAGTTCCAGCCGCGCCTACGGGCCCGTGGGCGCGGCTGGAGCCCGGGTCCCGTCGCCCATGGTGGCGTTCGCCCGCCGGAGTCGCCGGAATCTGCGTACTTGCTGTTCTGCTGGCCGGAGGCGGGTTCCTCGCCGCGCGCGGGCATGGTCACGGCGAGCCAGGCAAGCCGCGCACTGCGTCCGCGGCGGTGCTGGCACCGCCCGGATGTAGCACCGCGACGGCAAAGGCGGCCAACCTGACCGGCGTTGTCAGCGCGACGACACTGCTGCAGGGCGGGCCGTTCGGCGTCGCAGTGACGGCCAATGGCCAGTACTCGTTTGTCGCGACCGGCAACGCGGTTGCCGTGCTGCGCCTTGGCTCAGGCCTGGCTCCGAGTCTGGTCCGCACGATCAGCGTGCCCGGCGCGAACAAGGGTCTCGCTCTGACACCGGACGGCCGGTTCCTGGTCGTGGCCGATGGCAGCGGTGCGGTCGTCATCAATGTCGCGAATGCGGAAGATGGCGCGGCCGAGCCGGTCGTGGGCCCGCTGACCAGCCCCGCCGGCAAGGGTGCAGTCGAGGTGCTGATCTCTGCCGATGGCAAGTTCGCGTTCGTGACGCTGCAGAACAGCGCACGGATGGCGGTCTTCAACCTCGGCGCCGCGCTGGCTTCGGGATTCGTCCCGGCCGACTTCGTCGGCTCCGTGCCGCTCGCCGCCCAGCCGGTGGGCATGGCTAGCGATGGCACCTGGCTCTATGTGGTCAGCCTGGCCGGGACACTCGCGGTGGTGAACATGAGGGCGGCCGAGGCGAATCGGCCGCATGCGGTCACGGCGACGGTCCACGCCGGGTGCGGTGCGGCCCGCGCGCTGCTGACCAGTGACGGCAAGGTCGTCTGGGTGAGCGCCAGGCAGAGTGACGCGTTGCTCGCGTTCAGCACCGCGCGGCTCCGGACGGACGCGAAGCATGCGCTGATCGCCAAGGTCATGGTCGGCGAGACACCGCTTGGCGAGGCCCTGGTTGATCACGGATCCCGGCTCATCGTCGCTGACGCCAACCTTCACAACCTGGTCGGCGTGCCGTCGAACCTGGCAGTCATCAACACCGCCAGTGCGCTGAGCGGCAGGCCTGCCCTGCTCGGCTATGTCCCGGTCGGCCAGGTTCCCCGCGAACTCGCCGTCGAGCCCGGCGGCACGACGGTCCTGGTCACTGTCGACGGAGGGCACGAGCTGGAGGCCGTCAGCGTCGGGAGCCTGCGATGACTCTCTGCCCTGGCCGCGCAACTGCATCGGCCCGGCCCGCCACCAGACGGGCCTGGGACACAGGCGGGTGCCGTAGCATCAGGCGAATGGGGGACCAGCGATGACCCGCACGGCTACGCGCCGCATGCGCACGCCATCGCCGCGCGGCCGCCGCGTCCGGCGGTACGTGATCGGGTTCGTGATCGTGGTCGTCCTGCTGGTGGTTCTGGACTTCGCGGCCAGGCTGGCGGCGGAGAACGTGATGGCGAGCAAGATCCAGCAGCAGGGCCTGCAGCACAAGCCCGCGGTGAGCATTGACGGCTTCCCGTTCCTGACTCAGGTCGCCAGCCGGGACTTCCAGCAAGTCAACCTGACTGCCGTCAACCAGACCGAGGGTCCCGTCACCATCACCAGCATCCACGCAACGGCGCGCCACATCAGGGTGAATTCCTATGCGTTCTCCAGCGGGACGATCGGCTCGCTGTCCGGAACCGCCGTGATCAGCTTCTCGTCGCTCGGTAACACGCTCACCCAGCAGGTTGGCCCGCTCGGCTCGCTGCTGAACGGCGCCGGGCTGGACCTGACTGCTGCCGGGCCCCATGAGGTGAAGGCGTCCCTGAATGTGCTGGTCGTGTCGGGCTCAGCGACCTGGCGGGTCAGCAGGCTCAGCGGTGACCGGCTGAACATCAAGCTCGTGAGCAGCAGCGGACTGCCGTCCTCCTTGCTCAGCTCTATCCAGGACATCACTCTGCAGATCCCGAAGCTGCCGCTCGGGCTGACCATAGACAGCGTGCGGGTAAGCCCGGCCGGTGTCGTCGGGCGCGTGAGCGGTGCCAACGTTCCTTTCGGTAGTTAGGCCGGACGGCTTAACCTGGACAATGACTGCCCGGGCACAGCGAATTAGCCAACCATTCCCCGGTCAGTGCCGGTTCGTTGGCCTTAATGTTGTCCCCTCTGGCTGCTAACGGGTGCAGGGCGGTTTCGTGGTGCAAGCTAACGCGGAGACGGGCGTAGATGGCCCCGCACTGCCACCGGCGGGTCCCCTGCTGGTCACGGCGGAGTGGCCGGTACGGTGCGGCGCGGTCCCGCCGCTCGCGGACCGGTTCAGCACGCGTCCTGAGACCGCCCCGGATCTCGGCATGGCCCTTCAGCGCGGTGGTGCCGTCGCGCTGACGGCGCGGTCCCGCCGGCTCGGGGCGGGGTCATCGCACGACTGGCTCCGGTGCAGCGGCAAGACGCAGCTAGCCGCGTTCTACGCAGAATCGCAATGGCGGACGCATGCACTCGACCTGATGATCTGGATCGATGCCAGCAGCACGGCCTCGATCCTGTCGGGCTACGTGGCGGCGGCGCAGGCCTTGACCGGGACCCGAGTGCCCGGCATCGCGGAGTCTGTTGCCGCGAGTTTCCTCAGCTGGCTCCGGGAAACTGACCGGCGCTGGCTCATCGTCCTCGATGATGTGCCTGATGGCTCGGTCCTGCAGGGCCTGTGGCCTGCCGGGCCGGCCGGCCGGGTGGTCCTGACCACGCCCAGCGCGCAGGCACTGGTGGGCCTGCCGAACGTGCTGGCGCTTGAGCTCGGCCAGTTCAGCAAGCGTGAGGCGATGAGTTACCTGGTCGGCCGCCTGTCGTCCGATCCCGACCAGCGCCGCGGCGCGATCGACCTGATCGATGATCTCGACTGCCAGCCCATGGCGCTGGCCCAGGCGACCGCGACAGTCGGCAGCTCCTGGATGACTTGCGGCGACTATCGCGACCAGTTCTACCTGCGGTCCTCGGTCTTCAACTCACCGGACGCGGCCCCGCTCCCGGCCGCTGGCATCACGTGGACACTCTGCGTCGACCACAGCGACCAGCTGCTGCCGGGCGGCTCTGCGCAGTCGTGTCTCGCCATCGCCGCGCTGCTCGACGGACACGGAGTTCCGGCAACGGTGTTCGCTGCCCCGGCGGCGTGCAGCTACATCACCGGCAGCACGACGGCCACGCCGCTCGCGATGGAACGCGCCCAGACTGCCCTGAACGTGCTGGACCAGGCGGGCCTTATCGGCGTCGACCGGACCAGCGAGCCGGCCATCGTACGGATGAACCCTATTCTTCAGCGGGCGGTCCGAGCCGCGATGTCGGCGGAGATGGTCGAGCAGGCAGCAACCGCAGCCGCTGCGGCGCTGCTGGAGGCCTGGCCGTCGCCCGAGCCAGGGGGGTGGCTCAGCCAGAGCCTGCGAGCGAGCGCCGCGTGCATGCGTCGGGCCACGGGCGGGCTGCTGTGGTCGGGCGGTTGTCATCCGCTGCTGCTGCGCGCCGGGCAGAGCCTCGACGAGGCGTCCCTCACCGGCCCGGCCGTGGACTACTGGGCGGAGCTCACCGCGATCGGCGACCAGGTATTCGGGCCCGGTCACCCGGAGTCAATGGTGACGGTCGAGCGGCTCGCCAGTGCCTTCGTGGCGGCAGGCCGGGTCTCCGAGGCTGTCGCGTGGTACCAGCGCGTGATGGCGGAGTGGGGCAAGGCCTACGGGCCCGACCATCCGCGGACGCTGGCGGCGCGAGTCAGGCTGGGACGGGTGCTTGTCACTGCCGGGCTGTTTGACGAGGCGATCAGCGTTCTGACCGCTGCGCTCAATGATGCCGAGCGAGCTTACGGTCCTGGCCATCCCGAGTGCGCCATCATCCGTGATGAGGTCGCCGCAGGCTACCGGGCGGCTGGCGAGCTAAGCGAGGCCATCAGGCTCTACCGGCTCATTCTCGGCGACCGGGAGCGCAGCCTGGGCCCCCAGCACCCGGACACGATGACTACCCGGCAGCTGCTCGCCGAGGCATACCTGGCCGATGGCCGGGTCAAGGATGCCTTCTCCCAGTACAAGAAGGCGGTGGCGGACCGCCAGCGCAGCCAGGGCGCCGATCACCCGGATACGCTCCGCGCCCGCGGCCAGCTGGCGGTCGCCTACCACAATGCCGGGCGGATGGCGCTGGCCGTACAGCTGTCCGAGCAGGTGCACGCCGGATTCCAGCGCGTCAGGGGCAGCGATCACCCCGAAGCGCTCTCCGCCGCCCTGAGCCTGGGGCGGGTGTACTACGCGGTCGGCCGCCTGAGCGACGCCCGCCGGGTCCTGGAGGACGCCGTGACGCGGGGCGAGCGCGCGCTCGCCCCGGCCGATCCGATCACCCAGAGCGCACGGGAGAGCCTGGCCGCCATTGTGGGCGAATAAGCCCGCGTTCCGCGGCGCCTGACACTAATGGCGGTGCGCGCCGCGCGCCATTTCCGGCTCGCTCTCCCGCGGAATCTGGAAGAACTGCGAGCGCAGCACGAATCGGGCTACCAGCATCAGGACTAGGCCGAGCGCGACAATGCCGATGAGCGACCATCGCGTTGCCCACGTTGCCCCTGTCTGCAGTGTCTGCTCGAACATCCAGCCCAGGAAGCCGGCCGCTCCGAGCGGAAGCACGCCCAGGCTGATGAAGTCCCAGACCCCGCTGATCACGCGCCGGCGATAGTAGACGATCATGGCGAGCGCGGTGAAGATGTAGAAGATCGCGAAGAGCAGGCCCGTCGTGTCGATGACGTCATAGAACGCGTTCTGCACCGATGTCGCCAGCATGTAGACCCAGAAGATCCCGATCAGCAGCACGCCGACGACGACGCTCGCGACCGCCGGCGTCGAGAACCGGCGCGACACGTTGCTGAGGACCCCGGGCAAGGCCCGGTAACTGCCCATGCCGTAGGCGATCCGGGCGCTGAGCACGATGCCGGTGCCGGTGGTGGCGATCACCGACAGCGCGATGGACACCGCCATCACCTTCGCCCAGTTCCCCCCGCCGAGTGCTTGCGCCACGTAGACCAGCGCGTTCGCCGAGTTCGCCTGCAGCTTGCCCGGCGAGACGACGCCCTGCAGGCCGACCTGCGCGAGGGTGTAGATGACCGCGAGCAGCGCGACGGCGATGATGGCGGCGCGGCCGGGGTTGACGCGGCGATGCTTCACTTCCTCGTTGACATACAGCGTGCCGTCCCAGCCGCCGTAGACGAAGACCGCGACCAGGAAGCCAGATAGGGCGACGCCCTTGCCGTCAATGCCGGTGACGCTGAACCAGTCCCTGGTGATGTGAACGGTGCCGGCGTGGTGACTGAGGACGAACACGAGGCCCCAGATCGCCATCCCGATCAGGATCACGTACTCGACCACGGCCATGCCGACCTGGACGCCGGCGGTGATGCGGATGCCGATCACAGCGATCACGAGCATGACCGCGCCGACCGCTGTGCCGATCCCGATCCAGGCCCAGGTATTGGTGGAAGTAGAGCCGAAGACCGCGAGCACAGAGGGACCGAGCAGCAAGATCTCGGCGACAGTACCGATGATGTACGCGACGACCATCAGCCACCCGGTCAGGAAGCCCAGATACGGGTTGATCGCGCGGCCGACCCACTCGAACGATGCGCCGCAGTTCGCGTTCCACAGGTTGCAGCGGCGGTAGGCGTTAGCGATGATCAGCATCGGTATCGCGGTCAGGATGAGGATCGGACCGCTGCCGTAAGCAGTGTTTCCCGCCAGCAGCGCCAGCGAGAGACCGATCGTCGCCGCCGGCGCGGACGATGCCATGCCGATAACAGTGTCCTGCGCGACGCCGATGGCGTCCGGCTCGAGGCGCGGCCGCGGGGCGGTGGAGGCCCCCGCCAGGGTTGCGGATTGATCCGTCATCAGGTTCTCCTCTCGCACCGCAGACGAAAGTATCGCCCGTTCTTCACCCTGGCGCGGGTCTTGTTGGGAAAGTCGGTTGTGGCCGCTTGGTGATCATATCTGCGCCACAGCAATTATTGGTAGATCACCGGCAAGCCACATTTTGGCTAGGGTTACCAATTATGAGTGATCCAGAAGTTCTGTCGTTCCGGCCGACTGCTGATCAGTTCGCGTGGACCTTCGGCGGAGCGCCGCCGCTCGCGCGGATCAAACCCGGCACGGTGCTTGAGCTATGGACTGAAGATTGCTTCGCCGGCCGCGTCCGCGGCCCTGCCGACCTGGTATCCGTGGTGTGCGAATTCCCTTTCCTCAATCCGCAGACCGGGCCGTTCTACGTGGAGGGCGCCGAGCCAGGTGACACGATCGCCGTGCACTTCGTCTCGATCGAGCCCGCCAGGGACTGGGCGGCGTCGACGACTGTCCCGCTGTTCGGCGCGCTCACCTCAACGCACCTGACTGCCACGCTGCAGGACCCGCTGCCCGAGGTGGTCTGGATCTGGGAGCTCGACCGCTCGGCCCGGTTGTGCCGGTTTACCGCGCGGGACAGCGATTTCACCGCGGACCTGCCGATGAACCCGATGCACGGCACGGTCGGCGTGGCCCCGGCGAACCTCGAGGTGCGCTCTGCGCTCGTTCCCGATGCGTTCGGCGGCAACATGGACACCCCCGAGATGCAGGCAGGCGTGACTTGCTACCTCGGCGTCAACGTGCCGGGCGGGCTGCTGTCGATCGGCGACGGGCACGCACGACAGGGCGAGGGCGAGACGTGCGGCGTCGCGGTCGAGTGCGCAATGAACACGGTCGTGGTGGTCGATCTGCTGAAGGGCGTCGGGACGCCCTGGCCGCGGCTGGAATCGGACACCCACATCATGTCGACCGGATCGGCCCGGCCGCTCGAGGACGCGTTCCGGGTGGCTCAGCTCGACCTCGTCCAGTGGGTGGCCGGCCACTGCGGGCTCTCGCATCTCGATGCGTACCAGTTCCTCAGCCAGGCCGTCGAAGCGCCGCTGGCCAATGTGGTCGACACTAATTACACGTCGCTCGCCAAGCTGCGCAAGGACTGGCTGCCAAGCGGTCCTGGCGGTTCAGATGCCGACGCGGCGATTATGCGCGGCACGCACGCTCGGCTCAGCGAGGTGGCCAGGACCTTCCGCGGCCGCTAACTCCCACGGCAGTCTCAGACCGGGCGGATGCCCGCCGCGTGCCGCCGTGCGAGGTCCCGGTAGACCTCCGGGTTGCTGTCAACCCATTCCTTGGCGCTGCCGCTGATCTCGCGAGTGACCCGTGCCGGAGTGCCGACGGCAAGCATTCCGGCCGGGATGATCATCCCTGGCGGCACCGTGCTCCCGGCGGCGACCAGAGCGCGGCTGCCGATTACTGCGCCGTCCAGCACCGTCGCGCCATTGCCGATGAGCGCCTCGGACTCGATGACCGCGCCGTGCACGACGCACAGGTGGCCAATGGTCACGCCTGGACCGATCTCCGTCACCGGGTCCTCGCCGCCGTGCAGGATCGAGCCGTCCTGAATGTTCGCACCACGCCGGATGATGATCGGTCCGAAGTCCGCTCGCAGGACGGCGCCGTACCAGATGGACGCTTCCTCCTCGACCCAGACGTCGCCGATGAGCGTGGCGGTAGGCGCGATCCAGGCTGCCGAGCTGACCCGAGGTTCCTGGCCTTCAAACGCGAACAATGGCATCCGGCAATGATTGCATCAGGCGGCGGTGAAGCTTCAGGCAAGTAGCCTGTGGGGAAGCCGGTTTCCGCGCATATGAGTGGAAGGTTTCATGATCGATCCGTCAGAGGTCAGCTGGCGGCGGCCATCACCGTTGCTGCTGCGGGTCAGGCGCATTGAAGTCGCGAGCGTGACGGTGCCGCTGGCGATCGCTGGAGCGCTGGCTGGCCGGGCTGTCTCGACCCCCGCGGGCATCGCCATCGCCGCGGCGGTTGTGCTGGCGGGCCTGCTCGCGGAGCGCTTCCTGGCACGCCGGGTGGCCGCATGGGGATATGCCGAGCGCAAGGACGACCTGATGGTCCGGCGCGGGGTGCTGATCCGGCGGCTGTCGGTCATCCCGTACGGCCGGATGCAATTCATCGACGTGACCGCTGGCCCGCTGGAACGCAGCCTCGGCCTGGCCACGCTGCGGATGCACACCGCGGCTGCGGCGAGTGACGCTCGCATCCCCGGACTGGAGTCGGCTTCCGCCGCGGCACTTCGGGACCAGCTCGCGGCACTGGGCGAGGCCCAAGCAGCCGGCCTGTGACTACCCCGTTCCCGGTTGATGAGAGCTGGCACCGGCTGCATCCGCTCTCGCCGTTCGTCCGGGCGGGCCGCCAGTTCATGAGCCTGGCCATTGTGCTGATCGGCATCTCGGCGCTGAACGAGCACCCGGCCCGTGGCGACTTCGTCGCCGACATCGCCATCCTCGGCCTGGCCCTGGCGGGCGGCTTCGTCAGCTGGCTGGTCACCCGATGGCAGATTGCCGATGGCGTGCTCCGCGTCGACACCGGCCTGATCCGACGGGACTCACGGCGGATCCCGCTCTCGCAGGTTCAGGCCGTGGACATCGTGCAGAGCGGGCTGGCCAGGGTACTCGGGCTGGCCGAGCTGCAGCTGCGGGTGGCAGGCGGAGGGTCGTCGCGAAGCGGCCGGCTGGCCTGCCTTCGGCGCGCCGATGCAGAGGAGCTGCGCAGGCACCTGCTCGCCCTGGCCTCGGCGAGCACGATCGCCACCCCGACGGGCGCACCATCGCGCCCGCTCTTCCGGGTGCGCGCACGCCGGCTGCTCGGCGCTGTCGTGCTGACGCGGTCGGGTGCCGCCGCACTGGTGGTCGCGGTGGCGACTGGCCTGACCGTGCAGCTCAGCGGCTCAGCTAAGACGGTGGCGCCGTTCCTGCCCGTCGTGCTGGGCGTCGTCGCGGCGCTGTGGCGCCAGTTCAACGGCGAGTACGGAACCACCGTCACCGCGGCGCAGGACGGGATCCGGTTGCGGTCTGGCCTGATCCAGACCACGGCCGAGACGATCAGGCCCGGCCGGATCCAGGCAGTGCGCCTGGTTGAGCCGCTGATCTGGCGCGCATTCGGGTGGTGCCGACTGGAGGTTGACCTCGCCGGCTCGAAGGAGCGCACAGAGAACCAGGCTGAGGGGCGCCGGCATCGAGCGCTCGTACCGGTCGGGTCCCTGGCGGATGCTGACGACATGCTCGCCGAGCTGATGCCACGCCATCCGCTGCCCGTCCGGCGCCCGCCATCGCGAGCGCGCCGCAAGGCGCCGTTCAGCTACCACTTCCTCGGATGGGAGGCAGACGACCGGTACGTGGTGGCATCCGGGGGCAGGATCTGCCGTCAGACCACCTGGGTGCCACTGGAGAAAGTGCAGAGCATCCGCTGGGCGCAGGGCCCGGTTCAGCGCCGGCTGAACCTGGCGACGGTGCATCTGGACGCCGCGGGCAGGCACGTCAGCGCCCGGATTCAGGACCGCGATGCCGCCGAAGCGCTCGAGATCCTCGGCGCCTTGCCGGATCTCGCCAGGGCTGCGCGGTCGCGAGCTGGGCAGCCAGCACAGTCAGGGCTGGAGCGATGCGAAAACGATGACGTTGCTGAGGTAGTGACCGGTGGCGGGATCGAAAGTCCCGCCGCAGGTGATGAGCCGGAGCTGCGCGTCAGGAACGGGGCCGTAAACAGCGGCAGTCGGGAACTTCGACTTGAGGAACGCGCGCACCGCGGTGACCTTGAAGACGGCTAGCGAGCGGTGGCCGCGCTGCACGTAGACAAGGTTGCCTGGCTTCAGGTTGCTGAGCCGGTAGAAGACTCCGGGGCCGAGGAAGGAATCGATGTGGCCGGCGATCACCGCCGCGCCCAGCTCGCCCGGTCGCGGGCTGCCGGTGTACCACCCCGCGACCGCCGTGCTCGATGGCACCTGGAGTGACCCGGCTGCCGTCAGGCCAAGCCGGATGAGACGTGTCTTGACGCCGATCGCCGGGATGTCGAGCGCTGTCGGCCTCGGTACCGACGCGGCCACAGGCTGCGGGGCGGCCGCCCACTTGCCCTTCGGCACCGGCACGAGCGGCGGCGTTCCCCTCGGGGGTGCAGCAGGCCGCCCCGTGTGGCTGGCCCAGGCCAGCCCGGCCGCCGCACCGCACAGCACGAGCACGCCGAGGAGCGCGGCCGCCGCTGCCCACGGCCGGCGGGTAAGCCGGGCGGGCGACGCGTGGCGGCCGCTGCTCCTGCGACGCCGTGCTGCGCGGGCGTTAGCCAACGCGGTCAGCGGGCATGCAAGGCGGGTCGGCGGCGCCGGCTCACCAGGATCAGGCCAGTGCCCGCAACCAGCAGGCCAGCCAGGCCGGCCGCGGCCCACGGCAGCAGGGCTGCACCGGGATGTGCCGCCGTTCCGCCAAATCCGGTCGACGGCGCGCCCACCGGATCGACCTTGCTGCCCTGGGCATCCGTGAGGCAGTCAATGGCCAGCTTTCCCTGCTCGTCCAGGACAACCAGGGTGTAGAGGGAGCCGGCCGTCAGCTGGACCGTATCCGTTGCACTCTCGGTGCTCCCGGCGACGCGGATCGACAAGGCGCCAGGCTTCACGGCACGGTAGGCGGTGACGCTGGCGAACTTCAGCTGCCGTGCGAGCTTGGTCCCGCCCACGGTCACGCGCACGACGTCCTGGCTGAGGGACGCCTGAATGACCCGGACCAGGGCCTTACCGGGTGGCGTCGTGAGCCGGTCGGGGATGATCTGGAGCCTCAAGCCGGACGCCGGGCCCATGCCAGCCACGGTGTAAGCGTGACCTGCATGCACGTCCACGGCCGTCGAGAGAACCGGCTTCGAGCCCGACGGGGCGCCTGCGGCCCGCATGGCGACTGTGTAGTCGCCGGCGGCCACCTGCTCGAACGGCGAGACGGTGCCATAGGTCACGTGACGAAGCACGATCTTGGCGTTGGGATCGCGGAAGGAGTACAGGTAGACGTCTACAGCTGGAGTGTTCGGCGACAGGTGGGCGAGCCTGATCCAGCCTACTCCGGTCGATGCTGACGCGAATGGAACCGCGACCGCGAGCTGGCCCAGGGTGAGGCAGGCGGTAGCGACCGCGACGGCTGCCGCTGCGGTAGCCAGCCGCGCTAGGGGGCGTGGTGTTCTCATGTGATGTCCCTTCCAGGGCATGGATCCGGGCCGGGGGCCAGCTAACTGACTGGGCGTCACGCTGACGCTCCGGCGCTGAGCAGTCCAGTTGGGCTAGGGGCGGTGAACTCGATTTGAACGGTGGTCTTGGTGCCGTGACCGTGGGGTGAGATGAGGGCGCGCAGAGGAGCACGCTGCGCGCGGAGGAATGCAAGCAGCTCGCTGAGGTAGCGCGCAGTCGGAGCGGTGACCGTCAGCGTCCGCAGCGGCACGCCGGGGCCCGCTCCCGGTCCGCTGTCACTGAAGCTGACGACCCTCACGGCGAACCGGTGGGCAACGGCGGCGAGCGTGATCAGGAGCCGGGAATCGACCCGGCCCGCGGTCAGCTCTGCCCGGGCCGATGACGGGATCCTGATGCTCTTGTTCCTGGTCAGCTCGCCGCCAGCTCGCTTTCGCGCGGCCAGATCAGCCTGCAGCGCCGAATGGAAGGCGGCAGCGCCACCGACGGCAGCGGCGCGGACCTGGACCAGGCTACTGCCGCTGCCGAAGCTGGCAATGACGGAAGGCGCGTAGACCGCTGCCAGCCGCGGGCCTAGCTGGCTGCGCACAGCGGTCGTGGACACGACGATGTCCGATCCGAGCGGATCGCTGGAGGACGCGGTGATCACAGAGAGGTCAGCAGCAGGGAAGCCGCGCTGCTGAAGCGCACTGCACATCAGCTGATCGCAGGCCACGATGACGCTGTGGCTCACCTGCGCAGCCACCCAGGCGGCCGCTTGCCGCCTGGTGGCCGCCGCCTCCATCAGCGCCGCCGAACTGACAGAGGACTGGCTCGTCCCTGTCTGACTGGCGTTTGATGCGCTAGCTAGCGGGTCAGTGGCCGACCGCGGTGGCGAAGACTGCGGGGTTCCGTTGTTCGCATTGCGGGTGCCTGCGAATGCGGCGACCGCCGCTCCGGCGACAATGATCGCCAGCACCGCCGCGAGCGCCATGCGGCGATGACTCCGGGCGGGCGGCAGATTGTCGGAGCGCGCACGCAGGACGTGGCGCTGCATCCATAGCCGCAGCGTCGTCGCGATCACCGTCAGCCATGACGGCGGCGGCGGCGGACGGCTGTCTCTGCTCACCCAAGCCACCCCCAAGACCGCACTTATGACGCGTCACTTATGACGCGCCGCGGCCCTAACTGAGCCAGTTCACCACATCACAGCTTGTAGCCACAGGAGAACACGGGATCCGATGTCGGCATGTAACCGGATGTTTGCGAGTTAAACGCAGTGCAGCATTGCTGCTCGCGCATCCGGCCTTGCCGGTCGGCTACCATCAGCAAGTCCCCGCCGGTGTAGCTCAGTTGGCAGAGCGGCCGTCTTGTAAACGGCAGGTCAGCGGTTCGATCCCGCTCACCGGCTCCCAGAGGTGTTCACACTTCACCAGTTTCATGTTCACATTTGGGTCTGACAGAAAGACCGCGTCCGCGTGAGCGGGCGCGGTCTTGGCTTTGGGGGGCTGGGGTTGTTTGCCGGCTTGTGCTGGTGGGTTTGCGGTCGGCCGGGATGCGGTCGCGGGCGGGCCAGGGCCGTGTCTGGCTGGGGTGAGGTTGTGGCGCTGCGAGCGCCGCTGTGTGGTCTGCGGGGTCAGGGCGGGCCGGTTGCGAGCTGGGTGAGGGTGGTGCGCCTGCGGCGGCGGGTCCTGGGCGGGAGCCCGGCGGCGGCGCGGCGGGCATTGTCGGCTTGCCGGTTGTCCCAGGCTGCGATGATGCGCTGGTTGCGGACGACGATCAGGCAGGCGATCCACAGGGTGAGCGGGGTGAGGCCCGTCAGGCGGCACCAGCCGCGGGCGACGCCAGGCCGCGATCGCGCAGGCCCGCGCTGGCCTCGCCCTCACCGACGCGCTCATCGAGCTGCTCGAGGCCGAGCAGTAGCAACCACCATCTAGCGCCCGGCTGGCTACGGCTGGCCGGGCGCTCTCGCACGTAATCGGGATGCGGGCACTCACATAAGCCCGGAAGGATGTCGTCATGGACGACCAGGAGATTCTCGCTGCGATCGGCCAGATCGTTGTGAACGCCTCGGTACTGGAATCGGAGGTCGCTGTCCTGGCCGCGCTGACCGAGGGCAGCAGCGGTGAGGCTGCTCACAACCGTGCCCGCGAGATCGCCGGCAAGACGGGCCAGGCCGTCAGTCTGCTCCGTAGCCGCGCCGAGTCTGATCACCGGCTGGGCCCGCTGCTGCGCGACGTGAAAGGAGCACTGGGTGAGCGAGGCATCCTGGCTCACTCGGTGGCGTACCTCGTAAGCAGGCAGGCCGACGAGGACTTCGTGTTCCTCCCAGGCGGGGAGGGCGCGCCGTTCTACGACGACGACGAGCTGCTCGTCATCTGGCACCCGCGCACCGACCGGCGGACCTTTGTGACGCTCCACCAGTTGCGGTTGCAGGCGCAGGGCCTACGTATCGCTGTCGATCGCGTCCGCCAGGCCGTCGCCGAGCGCACAGCGGCTCCGCTGCTGTAGCACCTGGGCAACGCGCCGGTAACCCCTGACGGCCTCGCGCAGCATGGTCACTCTCGCGGATGAGCCTGATGCGCTGGCCGGTACCACAGATCTAACACGCCATGCCTGGTCCGACCTATGAGAGCCTCACCCCGCCTCGCCCCCCGGACAACCGCCATGGCCATGCTAATGAACACCACGGCCACCCCGGCCAGAACCAGCGCCAAAGCCGTGAAGCCGAGAGCTTCCGAGCGCGCCGTGACAGCGGCCGCGATGGCGGCCACGCCGAGCACGAGCAGGCCGATGGCCATCCAGATCAGAAGGACCGCCGTGCGGAGGTGCTGGATGCGCCTGGTGATCTGCAGCGTGTCGTTCCTGATCTGCGTCAGCCGCTCGCGGTCGGCGGGCGGCACGCTGCCCTCGTCAAGCATCTCCCCGTGCGGTCCGCGCAGGATGCCGTGACGCTCCCGGTCCAGCGGCAGCATCCAACCGCCGAGGGTAATAGCGGCGGTCAGCAGCCCGTTGCCCAAGAACGCGGCCAGGGTGATGATCACCACGGGAGCGACCATGTCCGCAATGGCCGACACTGGCGACAGGCTCACACGCCGGTAATGCCCAGGGCTGAAAAGGGCCACACGTCGGGCCACCTCCCGAGCAAGCAAAACGCAAACGATGGCACCAGAGCTGAGCAAACGCCACCTGTACAGCCCGTGGAGCAGACAACGCTAGCCCGCAGGCTCGTGCGCTGGCCGGTACCAGACCGATCCGCACCGATCTGCCCGGCACGACACCCGCAGATGCCCGGCGCCCGGTTTCCGGCTCGCCTGAACCCGGAACATATGTGCCAGACGAAGATGACTCGAGGGCATTTGAACTGCAAGAACACGACGACAGTGGCACGGATGTTTCACCTGTCACTTCCGCACGCCGACGGTAGGCCGCCAGCTGCCCGGAGGATTCCGCGTAGGACACAAACTGCAAAGAGTGACCCGCCGAGACCGAGGACAGGCGCACAATGCCTCTATGGGCCGGTTCGCTGACTGGGCGCTGCGTGCTTTCCTAGTCATGGTCACGCTGGCGATCCTCGCTGTCGCTCTGTACATCGTGTTCCCTGGCCCCCAGGTCTGTGCCGGGACGTACGCGGCCGCGCACTGCGCGCCGCTGGCGCCTTCTCCGCCTTCTCTCTAGCCCAGCAGCACAGGTCTTCGGGCTCGGCGTCGAGCCAGATCGTCGTCATACACGGCAGCGGGCCTGTGAGGAAGTGTCGCGTATGGCAACCGCGGATGAGACACCGGCGCCCTTAATCGCGACGCGGCTCTCCGTACCTACACCGGTCGCAACCGCCGCCAGGGCTTCCTGCTTATCAGGAGGGCGGCAGCAGCGTCAGGCCGGGCAGCGCGATCTGCGAGTACTTGAAGAGCTGCTCAGCCTGAGACGTGTTTGCGGCGAACGTCACCACCACCTCCCCCAGAGACAGCACCGAACTGCTTCCCGGTGACGCGGCACCCGGCGCCAGCCTCACGGACAGCACCCGGACGGGGCTGCTGAGCACCTGCACGACGCGCACTTCATCAGGCGTCAGGGCATCATGGTCGGGGGTGCACGACTGTTCCAGCTTCACCTGGGGGGACGCCGGCACGGTGGCGTACACGTCGACCAGTGACCCGGCCGTGATGTAGCCCGCCACCTCCTCCGGGACGCAGACCCCGATGCTCACCGCCTGATCAGCCTGCGGGATGACGAAGACAGAGCTGCCGCCCGCCGCCCCGGCCGCCGTCTTCGCCGCGAGCATCGGCCCCAGCAACTCCTTCCCGGCCGGCACCGTCGCAACGAATACCTGCCCGGCGTGCCCGGCAGTGGTGGTGAGCGCATCAGACGGCACCGTCCGTCCCGGCAGCGCCTGCAGGGACATCATCCGGCCGTCCAGTGCCGCGCTCAGCGGCGTATCAGCCGGGATGGTCTTGACGGCGATGTACGCCTCTCTGGGCTGCAGCCCGGCGATGTAGCGGTCGTTGGACTTGTGGACATACTCGAGCACCGCCGACGATGCCGAGCACGGCCAGCACGATGGCCATCGCGACGGCCAGTAAGCGACGATTCAACGTAACTCCCCTCAGAGTGGTGGCCCCCACCCTGGGAACGTTGCGCAGGCTGCGCCGCATAATCAGCGCGGATCAGCAGCCGAAGCTCATCCGCCGTCGGCGCATCGGCACCGTCGCCGACTCCCGCGCCCTAGCCGGGCCTGCTGGTGATCTCGGCTCCTGTGACGTGGGGCGGCTCGTGCCATGCCGAAGTACAGTGCTCAGCCCGCAGGACACTCTCAAGATGGCCGTTGCCGCCGTTGCCAGCGCACATGCACGGCAGCCAGCCGACCGTTATGGTTCCCGGCGCCCAGACGTGCCCGTTCCGGCACTGCAGCGGATAACACCACCAGCCAGGTCGCTGCACGTCCATGCACTAAGTAGAACACGCGAGCGAATGAGCGCCTACCTGCGTTTCGCCTAGTGCGGCTGGTCCGCGGCTCCGGAGCACCCAGGCCGAACAGTCGTGCTCTGCCCGTGGCCAAACTCGTATTGCTGGTGACCGGTCACTGATCCCGGTGTATGCACTGGAGGCGGTTAGAAGCACTTGACCGCGACCAAGACACGCACAAGCTCGGTCCTCTTATAGCTATAGCCGCCTGCGGTGTAGTCGACCTGGATCGTGGCCGATTTCGGGTGGTCGCTGGTGCGGGTCTGGGCGAACACGACGTTGGTCGTCGTGTGGGGCGCGATGGTCGCGGGTACGCGCTTGCGGTACTTCCACGTCGGCCAGTGCAGGGGCCAGTACTCCAGCCCAGGGAGATCGGTCTTGTATATCGGCATCAGGTAAGCCGGTGACGTCGTCTTCTGCCCGACCCCGCCGATCAGCCGCACGCGGGTTACGGTGACCGTCTCATTGCTTGTGTTCTGCTCGGTGTAGAAGCCGTCAGCGAGGGTCTTGCCTGGCGCGCATTCCACGCCAGTGCTCACGTTCTTGTTGCCGAGCGGCGGCGGCGGCTTGCTGGAGCATCCGGCGACCAGGGGGGTCAGGAGGGCCAGCCCGGCGGCCAGCCCTCCCATCAAGCTGAGACGGTTCACCGGTGGCCGTGAACTGTATGGTCGGCGACGACGCCACGGGCAGTGTCGCGGCCGCGCAGCGGGAACTATGAGTGCCGCAGGCGTAGCCCCTAGCGTCGTAGTTGTACCTGATCGAGGCCTCCGTCGTATATCCCGTCGTGGCGGCCAGGCTGATGCCGAATATGACCTGCAGGTTGATGCCGTCGGAGAAAGTGAACGACTCAGTCTTGTCCATGTGGATTCCTGAGCCGGCGATCTGGAGAACGCAGTGGGTCGCTTTCGGCGGCGTGCTGTTGACCCACTTGGTGCCGCCGTCCACTGCATACGGCATGGTCCCGATCTCGCCCGAGATCTCGCAGGTGTTAAAGAGGCACGCATGCCACGCCTCGCCGAAGTTCTCGTCCGGGCTGGCAAGGTCGCGGCCGAGGGCAAAGCGGCGCACCTCGTCCGCGGATGGCAGTTCACCGCCGCGCTTTGTCCGAACAAAACACAACGTATGTGTCCACAGCAGGCCGCCTGGGGACAACCCAGGATGGCTCGTTATGAATTAGGCTTCCGAGGATGACCAGCCGTATGCGTGTCAGGATCGCCGTCCTCGCGGCGGCGGTCCTGCTGGCTGCGCTCGTCACGTTCCTGCTGGTTTCGCGGCTGGACCCGGCGGTGAACACCGGGCCGCTCGGCAATGGCGGCACGGCCGGGGGCATCTGCTCGCCGATCGCTCCCGGTCAGGTCGACAGCTGGGGCATCACCTACCTCGGCAACACCGGCAGCTCTGACGCTGTCATAGAGAAGATCGCCCTGGTGAAGCCCCGCAACCTCCGGCTGGTCGCGTCTTACGTTGTGCCGATCACCGGCTACCGGGAGTACGGCGACAATTTCGGGTACCCGCCGGCTCCGTATCAGCCGGGAGTCGACTGGCCGCGGCACACGCTCGCAGCCGGGACGCACCTCCCGCCAGCTCACGGCCAGGATCACGCTGACCTGGTAACGGTGCTCAAGCCGAGTGGCGGACCAGTCGCCGAGGCGCAGGCCATCGACGTCTTCTATCAGGCAGACGGCATCCACTACGAGATGCAGACCCACTATCGGTTCGTGTTTCTCGTTGGTCAGAAGTCCTGCCCGGGTAACTGGCCATCGAAGTACCCCGGCTGACACGGAGAAGCCCGGTTTCGTTAACGCAGTGCGAGCAAGCGCGCTGACTGTTAGCTCAGGTTGGGAGAGTGCCGTGCCCACGCCACGGAGGCCGCAGGTTCGACCCCTGCACCTTCCACTGAGGACGAACCGGAAGGCATTAGGGGGCTGGTTGTGAGCCAGTCATTCGCGGGTTCAAATCCCGTCGTCCTCCCCGGCGGAAGTGAGCGCCGGCGCGCTCAGCTGTCTGTAAAACCGTCGCTTTCGGGCATGCCAGGGTCGGCACCTGGTTCCGCCACGCAAGTCCTCGTGGCCTAGAGGATGGGCGCCAGCTTCCGGAGCTGGTCAGACGGGGGTTCGAATCCCTCCGAGGACGCCGAGGTCTCGTGACCGATCGGCTAGGTGCCAGGCTGCAGCCCTGGTCACGCCGGTTCGAATCCGGCCCAGGCCTCCATGGCTCGTAGCTCAGACGGAGAGAGCAACGGTTTCCTAAACCGCATCGCGCCGGTTCGAGTCCGGCCGGGCCAGCCCAGTGCGTTTCCCGCTGTTGATTGTGACCTGCTGTGCTCTGGCCGGTTTACTCTTTGGCATGCCAGCGCTGAGGATGCGCGTGAAGCGGCTGCCGTTGGCGGCCGTGGCTCTGGTGGTGGCGCTAGCGGGACTGGCGGCGGGCCTGGATGCCTGTAGCAGCAGCAGCCCTAGCGGCCCGGCTACTGACGGCCCGCTGAGCAGCGCGGCATCGGCGCATGGCCCTATTCCCCGCGGCGGGAACTGCCTCAACCGCCGCATTAACCAGACGTTCGCCGATCAGTCGTTCACCAACTACGGACACGCCGCCGTAGTGCTGGACCGCATCGTCCTGCTGCATCCGCGCAACGAACGCCTGATCGCCGCCTATGCCATAGCTGGACCACCGCAGATTGGCGTCATACCGTGGCCGCCGGCGGGGCGCGCATGGGATCACCGCCAGCCCGTGCACGGGTACCGGGTGGCGCCGGGCAAGACGTTCGCCCCGGTCCTCGGCGTGAAGGCCGCTGGCCCGGGCTTTGCGACCTCGCAGGGCATGCTGGTCTACTACCACGACGCTGTCGGCAGCTATGAGGCGCCAAACTACTTCGCGATGCAGATTTCAGCTAACGGGAGCGGGAAGGGGTGCCGTGACTAGCCCTACGGGTGTGCTCGCGCTTCCAGGATCGCAACCTCAGATTCAAAGTCGTCAGTGCCGCACAGAAACGTACTGTGGCCGAATTGGAAGTACATGAGGGCGTTGGCGTCGTAGCCGGTGTGGGCGGTGGTGCCGAAGCTGGTCTTCAGGTTGACGCCCCTGATCTGGAGTGATGCCCCCACAGTCAATCCGCTCGTCCACTCGACTTCGCGGCCACTCAGTCGAGACAGAACTCGTTGCCCTCGATGTCTTGCATCACGATGCACGACTCGTTTTCGCCATCGGCAGGCAACAGTCGCACGCGTACGGCGCCAAGCGCAACCAGTCGTGCGCATTCGGCCTCAAGTACGGCCAGGCGCTCCTGACCCACGAGCCCGGTGCCCACCCGCACGTCAAGATGCAGCCGATTCTTGACGACCTTGCCTTCGGGAACGCGCTGGAAGAACAGTCGCGGGCCTATACCCGAGGGATCAACGCATGCGAACGCTGAACCCTGATGCTCAGGCGGCAGCGCACGATCGAAATCGCCCCAAGTAGCAAACCCTTCCGGTGGCGGCGGTACGACGTACCCCAGCACCTCGCACCAGAACCGAGCGACGCGCTCGGGTTCTGCGCAGTCGAAGGTGACTTGGATCTGCTTGACCGACGGCATCGGTCCACCATAGCGGCGCGACCCAGCCGTCGCGCACGGGTCGAGATCTCACGTGACATTGGGTTGGCTGCTTCAGACCGTTGGTCGGCTGTTCGGGCTGCCTGATGGTGGTCATCGGCCTGGCGGCCGCCGTGCTCCGTGCGTTGCTCACCTAACAGCACAAACCAATTCGCTACCGCCTGTAAGCCAGAAGTCCCACACAAACGTCAATCAATCAACCTCCCAGCAGCAAGGTGCCGCCCATATGACCATCACTATGACCCGCGCCGAGCTCGCGGGCACGCTCAGGGCGCTCGCTGACGGCCTGGCCCGCGTCGATACGAACGACCCCGCGGCGCCCGACGTGCTCATCCGCATCGCGGACCGGTTAGCCGTACTCGCCGCCCAGGAGCTTGACCCGGAGATCGTCACGACGATGCGCATGGTCGCTGCCTGCTGCGCCGAGGTGGCCGGTTTGATCCGTGAGACGACTGACGAGGAGTGCACGATGCGACACGTGCTCGCTGGGCCCTCCTACGACCAAAGACGAGCAGGCAGGGCCTGCCGGAAGTAGGGCCACGCTGGCGCTGACCTCGGCGACCGTAGGCGCTGTCGCGCGTGACGGTCACAGGGTAGGTGGTCATTGGTGCTCGCCGAGCGCGGCTTTTACCAGGGCAAGGAAGCTGGCCTGGTCGGCGTCGCTGGTGACCTTCAGGCGCTCGAACTCGCTATCGAGCCTGACGTCGACGTACAGGGCACCAGCATCCTCGTGGAAGTGCAGGAAGGCGCGGCTGCCTCGCGAGAAAGAGCCGCGCTTACGCTCTCGAAGCTGAGACAGCTTGCGCAACCGCGTAAGCAGCGGCTCTAGCTGATCAAGATCCGCCTCTGTTGCATGCCGCACGCGACGAGCATGCCGCTGAATCCGCAGACATCGCAAGGACTCCCGGTCCGCTAGAGCACGCCGCCATGACGTAGCCCGTGGCCGCGGCGCCAGTGGTTTCGCTGCGGCGGCCTGGGGCATGCCTGTCGCCGATAACCGAGTGAGTGATCCTCGGCGCTTACTGGCAAGCCGGTCACACTTTCAGGTGCGCCGCCGCTGTAACTGAGGAGATATCTTGCCCGCCAAGCGTTCCGCCACAACCACCACACGGCGCACGTCGACTACGTCCCGGCGTCCTGCGACCAGTGCCCGGCGGCCAGCCGCGACAAGCACGCGCGTGCCACGTGCCGCACCCAGCGGGAACGGTCGCGCCAAGGGAATGAGCAGCCAACCATGGCTGCACCAGAGAGGTATCCAGCTCCAGGAGTTCGGCACCGTCCGGCAGTTCCCGATCGCGCTGTCGCACGACACCCGGATGTTCTCCTGCCAGCTGCTGAATCAGACCCTGGCCGACACTCAAATTCTCTTTGCGCTGTACAAGAAGCATCACTGGCTGATGCGCGGCGCGACCTTCTACCAGCTGCACTTGCTCCTGGACAAGCACGCGGGCGAGCAGCTCGAACTGATCGACATGATCGCCGAGCGAGTCCAGACGCTGGGTGGCGTCGCCATCGGCGATCCTCGCCACGTCGCGGAGATCACCGCGGTTCCGCGGCCACCGAACGGAGCCGAGGAAGTCCCGGCCATGCTGTCGCGCCTCCTGGAAGCCCACGAGATCATCCTCACGAGCGCCCATGACGCCGCGGCGCGCTCTGCGGAAATGGGCGACGACGGCACGAACGACCTACTCGTCTCTGATGTGATCCGCACCGGTGAGCTGCAGGCCTGGTTCCTTGCCGAGCACCTGGTCGATACACCGCTGGTGCACGCCTGACGGCTGCTCAGCCGGCCAGCACGCCGTCAACCTCGGCTGATGCCTGCCGGGTCAGGATCTGATAGACCGTCTCCTCGGCGGTTAGGTCGGAGGTATCGAGCCACAGGCCGATGCGTGGCGTCTCGGCGAGGAACCCGTCGAGGTCCTCGGGGGTGAATTCGCCAGGCCGGTAGGCAACCTTGCCGGTCGCTAGGCGTCGCTGCTGCTCGCGCTGACGGACTACTGCGACCGAGGGCCGCAGCACCACCAGATGCCTCCGCCTGGCAGTCACGGACTGCAGCCAGCGTGTCACGTCAGCTCCGAAAATGTTGTCCTGAACCACCGTGGCAAATCCGGCCCGGCAGTACTCATCGGCAGTAATGGCGGCCAGGCGGTACCGCAAGTCCAGCAGCCGGCGCGCCTCAGCCGTTCGAGCATCGCCGGCGTGCACCCATCCGCGTACCGCCCACCGGTAGAACTGGCCGCCGCGAATGTGGACGCCCCGCTTGAACTGCCGTGCCAGGAGGTCAGCCACGGTGGATTTGCCTGCCGCCTGAACGCCAGTGATCAGCCAGACGCCCTCGCCTGCCGCGGGGACCAACACTGGCGAACTGCCCGCCGTCACCGGATGGTGCGCCGCCATCAAGTGGCCTGGGCGGGTGCGGCGGGCAGGCCGAACAGCTGCAGGCACGGCTCAAGTCCGTCAATCGTGACCGGGATGGCATGGCTGGCCTCCCAGGTCTGCCGGTCGAGCCGGAACCGCCGCACTGTGGCGGCTCGCCCGCGGCTGACATGGCGGTCGACCCCGTTGTCGGCATAGCCGAGCTTGCGCGAGATCCGCTGCGAGGCTGCGTTGTCCGAGAACGCGCCCGAGATCGCATATTCCGCTCCGAGCCCGGCGAACGCCAGGTCGAGCACGGCAGCGCGCATCTCGCTGCCGATTCCCTGGCCCTGATACTCACGGCCGAGCCACGACCCGGTGCTCACTTCCCGCAGGATGGCAAAGTCGCGCGCGGACACTGCCTGAGTGCCGACGACCGTGCCGTCGCACACGACGACTAGATCAAGTGACCACGACTCCGGCTTCCAGGCTGCTCGCTGGGACCAGTGATACTGCAGGACGCTGCGCCCACGCTCGTCCGGCGAGACGTCTGTCCAGGCGACCGTGAACGGCTGCACTTCCGGATCATGGACGCCTGCGGCTGCCAGGTCGGCGAGCGCCATGAGATCGCGGTCAGACGCCGGCCGCAGCTCGAGCCTGGGCGTACGCAACCGGAGTCCAGTCAGTGGCCACCGTTTGTCCATGCGGGTCATTCTTGCTGGCCGGCTGGCTCTTGAGCACTTTGTTTTCGGCCCGGCTAGTGTGTGACGTGCCGCGCGGGATGAAGGGAGCCGCCCGCGCCCGATCCGGCAGGAGGCCGCGTGCAGTATCAGGTGTCCAGGCTGGTCGCCGGCCCGTTCCTGCGGTTGCTCGCCTGGCCGTCGGTTAGCGGTGCCGAGCACATCCCGTCCAGCGGGCCCGCGATATTGGCGTCAAATCACCTGTCCGTGATCGACTCGGTTTACCTGCCGCTGATGCTCGAACGGCCGGTTAGCTTCGCGGCGAAGTCGGAGTACTTCACCGGTACCCGGCTGCGCGACAGGGTGGTCGGTGCCTATCTGCGGTCGACCAACCAGCTGCCCACCGACCGGGCAGGCGGCCAGGCGGCCGTGGCGATGCTGGAGGCCGCGCTCAGCCACCTGCAGGCGGGGCAGCTCTTCGGCATCTATCCCGAGGGAACGAGGTCGCCCGACGGACGGTTGTACCGGGGCCGCACGGGCGTGGGATATCTGACGCTCCATTCTGGCGCGCCCGTCATCCCGGTGGCCATGATCGGCACCGACCGCATCCTGCCGCCCGGCAGGCAGATACCCAGGCCAGGCAAGATCGAGATCAGGATTGGCGAGCCGCTGGATTTTGCGGAGTTCCGCGGTCAGCCAGCTGGTGCGCGGCAGCGGCGCGCGGTTACCGACCAGGTCGTGCAGGCCATCCAGAAGCTGTCCGGGCAGGAGTACGTGCCAATGTACGCTTCCGCCCGGAAGGAGGAGCTGGCCGCTGCGGGAACCGGGTAAGGCGTTGGGCTGACGGCTTCCTCAGCCTCACTCCGCAGGCGGCAGCCGGTACCTCGGGGCTGATGGGGGGCGGGTCGCCGGATCCCACACGTAGATCGGGCGGCTGCCGGTGTCATGGCTCTCGCGCTGACCGTCGTCATCGGAATCGCGCTCAACCGGCTCCCACAATGATCCGCTCGGCGACATCGGCGCTGGCATCGCCGAGCCGGGTCGCCGGATCGGCAACCCGGACGCGGCCGTGCGCGGCTCGTCTGGCCACTGGTTCTCGGCTTGCCAGCTGGGCTGGACATCAGGGATCGCGCCGGCCTGGCTCGGGCTACCTTGCCAGTCCTGTGCACCCTGCCAGTCCTGTGCACCCTGCCAGTCCTGTGCACCCTGCCAGTCCTGTGCACCCTGCCAGTCCTGTGCACCCTGCCAGTCCTGTGCACCCTGCCAGTCCTGTGCACCCTGCCAGTCCTGTGCGCCGCTCCGGTGCTGTCCGCTGTTCCACAGGTCGCCGCCGGTGCCAACGGCGGGACTGGCTTCCTGGTTGGGGCCCCAGCCCCTGTCGTCCCAGCCAGCATCGCTCTGGTAAGCCTGGCCGTGCCATCCGCTGCCAGTCGCGTCTCCGTCGCCGACCGGGTTCCAGACCGCCGCGCTGCCGGGTCTTCTGAGGCTGCCGGATCTGATCCGTAGCGGTGTGCCGGCTGGAAGAGCGACTGCCCGGCTGGCTCATCCTGCCAGGAGGGCGGAGCTGACGGCGCCGGTCCCGGCAGGGCGGCTGCCGCAGGCCTGCCGGTGATGGCATGCCGGCCGGGGGCGCCCGGCCACTGGGGCTCCGCATGTGGTGCCGCGGCCGGCTCCCAGGGGGGCGTCCCGGATACCGCGGGCCGGTGGCCGACAGCGCGCGAGGCAGGACTGTGGGTGGGCCAGCGGCCTGAGTCGGCCGATGCGTCGCCCGCTGCTCCTGCTCCGGACTCGCCGTCGGGCAGCCCGCTGACCGGGCGCGCTGCGGGAGCGAACAGACTCCCGCCGACTGGGCTACCGAATGCGGCGCGGCTGGCTGGCTGGCCGAGTACGCCTTGGTCGTAGTGGCCGACGGGAGCGGTATAGACCTCCACCATCCGATCCGGGTCGGCTCCGGTACGGCGCGCAAAGCTGTCGGCATCCGCGAAGGCGCCTGCCTGGGCAAAGTCACCCGCGTGCCCGAACTCGCCGCCACGGCCGATATCGCCAGTGCGGGCGATACTGCCGCCGCGGGTAAAGTCGCCCGCCTGCACCAAGTCCCCGGCATGCGGGTAACGGGATTGCGCCGGGCGAGGAGTCCACTGAGCCGTCACGGCAGGCTGGCCGGAGCGCCGCCGCCGTCCGGTCGCCGCGTAGAGCGCGATCAGCAAGAGCAGCACCACGAGCAGCCCGCCAGATATCTCACCGGCCCGCCGCAGCTGTGACTCGATGCCCTGGGTCGCCGAAGGTGCGGCAATGGCAGCGGGGGCCAGCGGCGGCTGGGCGCCCGCACCTGCACGTGCGGATGGCGGCGTGCCCAGCATGGCCGCGGCCGTCATCGCGTTCGCGGCGTTGACCGAGCCGTACCCCGATCCGTGAGCCAGGCCGTCCGCCGGGCGGTAGACGGTGCTGCTCGTCAGCGAGGCGCGGACCTGCTGCGCGGTCAGGCGCGGGTACCGGGACCTGATCAGCGCTGCGATGCCGGAGACCACCGCGCTGGCGGCGCTCGTGCCGCTGACGGTCTGGTAGCCGCCGGTGTTGGCGGAGGCCAGCATCCCGACTCCGGCGGCCGTCAGCGTCACGTAGCTCTGGTGGCTGGACCAGGGCGCCTTGACGAAGGTCGAGTTGAAAGCGCCGACCGCGATCACGCCGTGATACGCCGCCGGGTAGTTCGGCGCGTCGGATGCCGTTCCGTCGTCGCCCGCTGGCGCTACCAGGACCACGTCGCGCGCGATCGCGTATTTGATCGCCAGCTGCTCGGCAGTGCTGCCGCCGGCTGCGGCCGAAACGCCGCCCGTCCCGGAGCTGCCTGCCTGGCCGGGATCGATGGGCAGGTCGATAACGGTGGCGCCGTGCTGGACGGCATACCTGATCCCGGCCGCGATCGAGTCCGGGATAGCGGCCGCGATCGCGGCCGTGCTGAGGTCAGGGTCGTCGAGCAGGGAGCGTAACCGGAACCGACAGGATTTGCGCCTCGGGCGCCACGCCGACGATGCCCGAGCTGCCATGTGAGCCATGGCCGCGGCCGGCGATCAGGCTCGCGATCGCGGTGCCCTGCTCGCCGAAGTACTGGCCGGATGCGACTGGTGCGCCGGAGGGAGCAGGGGCGGTGATCACAGCGCCGGCCAGGTCGGCTGGCTGCCAGTCGACACCATCACTGAGGACCGCGACGGTAACGCCGGAGCCCTGGGACGCTGACCACGCACCCGTGACGCCGAGCGCGCTCAGCCACCACTCCCGCTGCCGCACCTGGTCAGCATGGACAGGCCCTGCGGCGACGCCGATGGAGACGACCGCAGTGCCAGCGGCGATCAGTGCCATGACGGGGCGGGGGAACCTCAGTGGCACGCCGTCCTTGCCTTCCGCTATTGGTACGGGACATTGTGACACGTTCTAGCTATTTGCGTGGTATCTGAGCAAAGCTCAGCGGCCGCCGGCCGCGGAGCCGGACCGGCGGGAGAGCCTGGCCCGGCCCGAGGTCAGGCGCCGTGGGCCTGGGCGATCCGGACATGCGCTCCTGGTGGCAGCCCGAGCTGCTGCGCGGCGTCGCCGGCATTGATGGCCAGGGAGATGAGGCCGGCGCTATCCGTGAACGCGACGATCTCGCCGGGCGCCCCTGCTGCGAACGTGTCCAGGTAGGGCACGGTGAACTGGCGGCGGCCGCAGCGCACGATGACCGGGGAGCCGATCCCGATGCCCAGGCGCCCGGCGTCGGCTGCCGGGATCGACAACTGCACGTTCCCGAACCGGTCGACCGACATCACCTCGCCCTCGGCGGCGCCGCCGTGCAGCCTGCTGGTGGGAGCAGGCAGTGCTACCAGGTCATCGAGGCTGATCTGCTCGCCCGCGGCCGTCAGCTCCAGGCCGGCGGCCAGGTGCGCCGCCACCGGCATGAAGATGTCCCGTCCGTGGAACGTGGCTGACACCGGGTGCAGCCACAGCTCGCCGTTGGTCAGCTGGACAGCCTCCTTGCCGCCGAGCGCCGCGATAGCCCAGGACAGCAGCCCGTTGTCCGGGCCAACCAGGATGCTGTCCCCTGCCGCCACAGCGATGGCCCGGCGAGCGGTGCCGACGCCGGGATCCACCACGGCAACGTGCACGGCAGGAGGCAGGTACGCAACCGTCTGCGCGAGTACGGCGGCGCCGCGGCGGACGTCGCCCGGCTGCACGAGATGTGTAATGTCGATGATCTGGGCCGCCGGCGCGATCCTGGCGGCCACACCATGGCAGGCCGCAACGAACCCGTCCTCCAGACCGTAGTCGGTCAGGAAGCTCATGTTGGTATAGACAGCCACGACTGGTCAGCGTACGTCGCCTGTCGCTCCGCGCATAGTGACCGGGGGCATCGCGGCGCCCCAAGCCCGCTGCCTAGACTGGGGCAGGCGCGGGTTGCCGGGAGGCCAGGTGGCTGCACTGTCCGAGCGTGACACGCGGATCCTGGCGTTCGAGCGCAGCTGGTGGCGAGTGGCAGGTGCCAAGGAGCGGGAGATTCTGGAGGTCTTCGGCATGCCGGTCACGAGGTACTACCAGCTCCTGAACGAGCTGATCGACCGGGCGGAAGCAGCCGAGTTTGACCCGGTGCTTGTCGCCAGGCTGCGGCGGCAGCGCAGCAGGCGCCAGCGGATGCGCTCGGCCCGGCCGGACTGACCGGTGCGGCCCCAGGAGCAGGAGCAGCCGGCGGCGGGCCGCTTCCCCGTGCCGCGCACGGCTGAGGGCCGGAGCGGGCTCGCCGCGCTGATCTCGCAGCCGCACCGGGCGCTTATCGCCGTCGACTTCGACGGAACGCTCGCGCCGATCGTCGAGGATCCTGCGGCCGCACGGGCCACTCCGGCTGCGACGGCCGCCCTTTCCCGGCTGGCCCGGCTGGCCGGAACGGTTGCCATTATTACCGGCCGCCCGGCGGCGGATGCCGCGGCATTCGCGGGGGTTGCAGACGTTCCCGGCATCATCGTCCTCGGCCATTACGGCCTGCAACGCTGGGAACGAGGCACGCTGTCCAGCCCGGCAGTACCGGCGGGGCTGTCGACGGCGCGGGCTGAGCTGCCGGCCGTGCTGTCGGCCGCAGCCGCAGCGCAGGGCACTTTCGTCGAGGACAAGGGGGAGGCGCTGGCGGTCCATACCCGCCGCGCGGCGGAGCCCCAGGCGGAGCTCGAGCGACTGCGCGCGCCGCTTGCCGGGTTGGCGCAGCGCACGAGCCTGGCGCTGGAGCCGGGCAGGTTCGTGCTTGAACTGAGGCCGCCGGGCGCCGACAAAGGACGTGCCATCGCCGATCTCGCCGCCGAGCACGCGCCCGGTGCGATCTTGTTCTGTGGTGATGACCTTGGCGACCGGGCCGCGTTCGCGGCCGTGCGGCAACTGCGCGAAGAAGGCACGCCAGGCCTCCTGGTGTGCAGCGGGTCTGCCGAGGTACCCGATCTCGCTGCCGAGGCCGACCTGGTGGTTGACGGACCCGACGGGATCGCCGAGCTGCTAGGCGGCCTGGCAGACGCCCTCGCTGGGGCTAGCTGACCCCAGCCCGGCTGGTCGCGAGACGGTCCAGTGCGGCCAGCTGGTCGGCGAACCACCGGCTCGGCGGCATCGCAGCGGCTGCCGCGGCCAGTGCCGTGCTCCGCCGCTTCCGCTCGTCCGCGCCCATAGCGAGCGCCTCGTGTAGCGCCCGCGCCGTCTGGGAGGTGTCGAAGGGATTGACCATCAGCGCATGGTCACCGAGCTCGGCGGCAGCGCCGGCCTCGGTCGACAGGACAAGTGCGCAGCCACGATCAGAGAGGATCGGCCCTTCCTTGGCAACCAGGTTCATGCCATCCCTGATGGGATTGACCAGCATGACGTCGGCGAGCCTGCAGGCGGCCAGCGAGCGCGGGTAGTCGTCATCGACCTCCAGCAGCAGCGGGTCCCAGCCGGGCTCTGCGAACTCGTCCTCGATCTGGCGGGCCATTCGCTGCACGGCCGCGGTGTACTCGCGGTACTCGGGCAGGTCGTGCCGGGACGGGTAGGCGAACGCGACGTGCATCACCTTGCCGCGCCATTCAGGCCGGGTGCGCAGCAGTTCCCGGTATGCCTCCAGCCCGCGAACGATGTTCTTGGACAGCTCGGTCCGGTCGACGCGGACGATCAGCTGCTTGCCCTCTGTGGCCGCCGCGAGCGCTGTCATCCTGGCCAGGACGTCCCGCTCGGCGGCACGCCCGCGCAGCTGATCCGCGTCGACGCCGAGCGGATGGACTCCGATGCTGGTGGTGTGGCCGCCGTAGCTAACCTGGCCCCCGCCCGAGCCGACCGTGGCACCCAGGAACGACTCGCAGCAGTCGACGAATGCGTCGGCCCACCGCTGGCAGAGGAAGCCGGCGTGGTCGGCGCCGAGGATTCCCAGCAGGACCTCGCGGCCGACGTCATCGGGAAGCAGCCGGTAGTAGTCGGGGGGCGCCCACGGCGTGTGCGAGAAATGCGCGATCGGGATGCCTGACGTCTCGTCGGCGAGCATCCGCGGCGCGAGGCAGAGGTGGTAGTCCTGAATCACTGCGCGCGCGGGCGGGCCGCCAGCCACGGCATGGGCAGCCTCCGCGAGAGCGCTCGCGAACATCTGGTTGTAACGGCGGAACGCTTCCCACTCGCGCGTGAAGCTCGGCCCGAAACTTGGCCGGCTGGGCGTGTCGTACAGCATGTGGTGCACGAACCACAGCGTGGAGTTGGCAACTGCGTTATAGGCGCGCTGGAACACGGCCGGGGGAATGTCAAGCATGCGCACCGCTGCTCCGGGGCCGGTCTGATTCTTATCGAGCATGCCGCCAGGAGCAGCGCGAGCTGCGATCCGATCGCCGTCGCTCAGGGCCGCGCAGACCCACAGCATGTCGGATTCGTCTGCTACCGCCGAGAGCCCGGACACCATGCCGCCCCCGCCGCGCTTGGCCGACAGAGTGCCGTCGTCCCCCTTGCTAAAGGTGACTGGCCCCCTGTTGGACGCGATAAGTACTGGCCCGCCGGCCTGCGCTCCGCCCATGTACTACGACCCTAGTGCGGCCTGCCGCAGATGCTAGGGCCGGCCTGTGCGGATGCCCGGAATCCGCGGTCCTGTTAAGATTCGGAGCACAACTTCATATTGCTCATCCAGAGGGGTGGAGGGAACGGCCCGATGAAGCCCCGGCAACCATCACGTGATTGCGTGTCCGCTTAACGGCGAGGTCGTCACGTGACAGGTGCCAACTCCGGCCCGCGGCACAAGCCGCCGGGACAGATGAGGAGAGAGGCCTCGCCGTGAGTACTACGCTGACCACCCCAGTCGCTGGAACGACCGATGCCGCACGGGCGCCATCGGCGTTCGGATTCGCCACCCATCTCGCCTGCCGTGAATGCGGCCACACCTGCGCGCTTGGCTCGACGCACGCCTGCGAGGAGTGCTTCGGGCCGATGGAGGTGGCCTACGACCTGCCGCCGCTGACGCGGTCCTCGATCGCGTCAGGCCCGCTGAGCATGTGGCGGTACGCCAGCCTCCTGCCGGTGCCGCCGGACGTCGCCACCAGGCCGAACCTGGACCCCGGCTGGACCAGGCTTATCCGCGCCGACCGGCTCGCGAATGTGCTTGGCATGCGCGAGCTGTGGATTAAGGACGAGCGCGGGAACCCGACGCATTCGTTCAAGGACCGCGTCGTCGGCGTGGCGCTCGCGGCTGCCATCGAGCTCGGTCTCAAGGTGCTCGCCTGCCCGTCGACCGGCAACCTCGCCAACGCGGTGGCGGCCGCGGCTGCGCGTGCCGGCATCCGCTCCGTCGTGCTCATCCCCGCAGACCTCGAACCGCAGAAGATCGTCGGCTCCGCCGTGTACGGCGGGTCGCTGGTGGCGGTGCAGGGCAGCTATGACGACGTGAACCGGCTGGCGTCGGAACTGGCCGACGAGCGCGAGGACTGGGCCTTCGTCAACGTGAACGTCCGGCCGTACTACGCGGAGGGATCCAAGACCATCGGCTTCGAGATCGCAGAGCAGCTTGGCTGGCGGCTTCCGGAGCAGATCGTGGTGCCGGTCGCGTCCGGGGCGCAGCTGGTGAAGATCGACAAGGCGTTCCGTGAGCTGATCTCCACCGGCCTGGTGGACGAGGCGCCGTACCGGGTGTTCGGCGCGCAGGCGACCGGCTGCTCGCCGGTTGCGGCAGCGTTCCGCGCGGGTCATGACGTTGTCCAGCCGGTGCGGCCGGCAACGATCGCCAAGTCGCTGGCGATCGGCAATCCGGCCGACGGCCCGTACGTGCTGGACGTGGTGCGGCGCACCGGCGGCTGCGTGGCCGATGTCAGCGACGACGAGCTGGTCGACGCCATCAGCCTGCTCGCGTCGACGGAAGGCGTCTTCGCCGAGACCGCGGGCGGCGTCACGCTTGCGGTCCTGCGCAGCCTGCTCGAGGCAGGGCTGATCGACCCGGAGGCTCGCACGGTGATCATCAACTCTGGCGACGGGCTGAAGACCCCGGATGCGGTCGCGCCCCGGATCAGCGCCATTGCCCCCATTCCGCCCACGCTCGAGGCGTTCGCGGCGCTCGAGCCGCAGCAGTCAGAATCCGCCAGGAAGGCAGGCTGAGGATGTCCGTGTCCGTTCGCATCCCGACGATCTTGCGCAGCTACACGGGCGGGACCGCCGTGGTGAGCGGGGCGCCCGGCACCGTGCGCGAGGTCATCGCCGGCCTCGACGCCGACTATCCGGGCATCGCGGGACGCTTGCTCGATGATGCCGGGAAGCTGCGCAGGTTCGTCAACGTGTATGTCGGCGAGGAGGACATCCGGCTCGCGCAGGGGCTCGACACGCCGGTTCCGGCCGGTGGCCAGGTCTCAGTGATCCCCGCGGTGGCCGGTGGTTGATCTTGCCCCGCGGGACCGCTGAAGCCTTGCACAGCTGTCACTTACGGCACAAAAGCATTGCACATTGCTACAGAGACGTGCACAAGTTGCCGCGGCGCCACGGCGCACGATGTAAAGTCGGGTCCGGTCGCTGTTGGTACGTGGAAGATCGGCGGGCTGAGCTTGCCGCAGAAGCCAAGGACTGCGCCGCGATCAACGGGCCCCGCGTAGCAAGGGCGGGACCCGCAGCCCGAGCAGAGTTAGGGAGTTGTTGGTAATGGCTCAGGGCACCGTCAAATGGTTCAACGCGGACAAGGGCTACGGCTTCATCGCGGTCGACGGTGGTAGGGACGTCTTCGTTCACTTCTCAGCTATTCAATCGGATGGCTACCGCACCCTCGAAGAGGGCCAGCGGGTGGAGTTCGACATCACGCAGAGCGACCGGGGACCGCAGGCGGAGGCCGTGCGGGCCGTCTAGGTCCTTCTGCAGGACAACCTGCCGGACGAGCCCGGCACCCTGGACGACAGGGTGCCGGGCTCTGTGCTTTAGCATGTCCGGAGAGCGCGTCAGCGGTCTGCGCAATTCACTGCCATTCCGGACACCCCATTCCTGACCTGCGGATACACGACCGGGACGGTGACTCGAGCTTGCACTCTCGGTAGGAGAGTGCTAAACATGTCGTTGGCACTCTCGGGGTGAGAGTGACAACGCAGTGACGTGATCGGGACGATGAGACTCCGCTGGCGGCGGGCAGGGACTGACTGCCAGCCGAGTCGTCCGTCGCGGGCATCGGCCCGGTCGGCACGCAGGCACAAAGTTCCGGGAGGACTGGAAGCCTATGGCAGCGAAGATGATCGCGTTCAATGAGGACGCCCGGCGCGGCCTCGAACGCGGCATGAACCAGCTCGCCGACGCCGTGAAGGTAACCCTCGGCCCCAAGGGCCGCAACGTGGTGCTCGAGAAGAAGTGGGGAGCCCCCACGATCACCAACGATGGCGTGTCCATCGCCAAGGAGATCGAGCTCGAGGACCCGTGGGAGAAGATCGGCGCCGAGCTCGTCAAGGAAGTCGCCAAGAAGACCGATGACGTCGCTGGCGACGGAACTACTACGGCGACGGTGCTCGCCCAGGCGCTGGTCCGCGAGGGCCTGCGCAACGTCGCAGCGGGTGCCAACCCGATGTCGCTCAAGCGCGGCATCGAGGCAGCCGTCGAGCGCGTGAGCGAGGAGCTCTCCAAGCTGGCCAAGGACGTGGAGACCAAGGAGCAGATCGCTTCGACCGCCTCCATCTCCGCTGGTGACCCCGCGATCGGCGAGATGATCGCCGAGGCGATGGACAAGGTCGGCAAGGAAGGCGTCATCACCGTCGAGGAGAGCAACACCTTCGGGCTCGAGCTTGAGCTGACCGAGGGGATGCGCTTCGACAAGGGTTACATCTCGCACTACTTCGTGACTGACCCTGAGCGGATGGAGGCCGTCCTCGAGGACCCCTACATCCTCATCGTCAACTCGAAGGTCTCGGCCAACAAGGACCTGCTGCCGCTGCTCGACAAGGTCGTGCAGTCGGGCAAGCCGCTGGTCATCATCGCCGAGGACGTCGAGGGCGAGGCCCTGGCGACCCTGGTCGTGAACAAGATCCGCGGCCTGTTCAAGTCCGTTGCGGTGAAGGCCCCCGGTTTCGGTGACCGCCGCAAGGCCATGCTCGGTGACATCGCGATCCTGGCCGGCGGTCAGGTCATCAGCGAGGAAGTCGGCCTCAAGCTGGAGAACGCCGACCTGGACCTGCTCGGGCGGGCCCGCAAGGTCGTCGTGACCAAGGACGAGACGACGCATCGTCGATGGCGCCGGCGACGCCGAGCAGATCTCCGGCCGGGTGAACCAGATCCGGGCCGAGATCGAGAACACCGACTCCGACTACGACCGCGAGAAGCTGCAGGAGCGGCTCGCCAAGCTGGCCGGCGGCGTGGCCGTCATCAAGGCCGGCGCGGCGACGGAGGTCGAGCTGAAGGAGCGCAAGCACCGCATCGAGGACGCGGTGCGCAACGCCAAGGCTGCGGTGGAGGAGGGCATCGTCGCCGGTGGCGGCGTAGCCCTGATCCAGGCCGGCAAGAACGCGTTCGAGAAGCTCGAGCTGCGCGGCGACGAGGCGACTGGCGCGCAGATCGTGCGCCGGGCGCTGGAAGAGCCGCTGAAGCAGATCGCCTTCAACGCCGGCCTTGAGGGCGGCGTGGTGGTCGAGAAGGTGCGCTCGCTGGAGGCGGGTCACGGCCTGAACGCTGCCGACGGCGAGTACGTCGACATGTTCAAGGCCGGCATCATCGACCCCGCGAAGGTGACGCGCTCTGCCCTGCAGAACGCCGCGTCGATCGCCGGGCTGTTCCTGACGACCGAGGCAGTGATCGCGGAGAAGCCGGAGAAGGAGAAGGCTCCGGCCGCTCCGGGCGGCGGTGACATGGACTTCTGATCCGGTCTGGCCGGCAGGCCCGGCCACTGGTGCGAAGTCAGCCCAGTCGGTAAGGCTGAGCACAGCAGGAGGCGGTTCCGGGTCACCGGGACCGCCTCCTGTTCACGTGCGCCACATGACTATCACGCGTCACGGTGGCTTTGCGTATTTCTCCTGCGCGCCGGCTCCACAACGCGAGCCTGAAGAGGGATCATCAGCCCATGAGCCCCGCCGAGCAGCTCGTCCGCGACTACCTCAGCCGTTTGTCGGCTGCTGCCCGCGGCCAGCTCAGGCCCGATGACCGGCGTGCGCTCGTCAGCCGGACCCGTGATTTCATCGAGCGCAAGACCAGCCTCGGCAGGCCACCTACCACCGTGGAGGTTGCCAAGCTGCTCTCCGGCCTCGGGGATCCGGCCGGGCTCGTCAACCAGGAGCAGCAGCGTCTTGCGGCGCTGCGCGGTGAGGAGCTGCAAGCCGGCCAGCCGCGGCCGCCTGGTCCGGATACTGCGCGGCGATCCGGACAGCGTCAGGGGCGCGAGCTGGCACTGGCCCGTGCAGGCGGGCAGCCGTGCGGACTTTCAGCTCACGCTGCTCGACGGCGACAGGTGCGGCGGCCCCCGCGAACGGAAGCAGGACCTCCGAATGGCGCGGGCACGATACCCATCAGCAGGCACGTGCGCAGCCACACGCGCCGCGCAACGGCGGCCGCAAGGTTGCCGGCCTCGCCGTGGCAGCGACGTCGACGGGCTGCGCCGCATTAGCCGCGAGCACGATCGGCCGATGTCACTCCGACTGCCGATGTCACCGACATTTCCGCCAGCCGTGCCAGCTCGAGACGGCGCCGGATCGAGACAAGGGTCGCGGGACGTGGCAGCCTGCCGCGCCCGACGAGTCGCGTCGGGCGCGTGCGGCCACTGCGCTCGGACGGCTCGCGGGCTGGGCACGCCGCAACAAGATCGAAGCCGTCGCGGTCGTCCTGCTCGGCATCGGCGGCGCGATCGTGCCGCCGGTGTGGCTGGCGGGTGCAGCCGTGGCGCTGGCGTCGCGCCTGTGGGACATGCGGGATAAATGGCTGGCCCTGGCCGTCCCGGTCCTGCTCACAGTGATCGGGCTAGCTGGCGGCATCGCGGCCGCGGGCAGTCACGGAACGCTGGGCCAGGCCTCCACGAGGGCTGGGTGTTCGCGGACGTGATCAGCCGGCTCGACGGCGTCGCTGGGCGCCTGTTACCTGGCCTGGCGGTCTGCGCACGGCCGGCGCCCGCCCGCCACCCCGCCCTGGAGCAAGCCGCACAAGATTGCCTCGCCGTCCGGCAAGTCGACGACGCCCGAACGCCAGTCCAGGCGAGCCGGGGCACAGCCTCGCTGATTGGCGGCAGGCGCTGCCGGGTATGCGTGGAGGTACTCGCTACCGTTGGCCTTGCAGCCGATTTCCCGGCTTCGCACGCGATCCCGTCCCAGCACCATCTGACGTGTGAAGCCGCGGAGGACGTGGTCCTGGTACCAACTGGGACCACGTCTATGCGCCTGGCTGGCCGCCGTGACCGTCCGGCACTCAGCAGAGCGCCCGGCAGCGCGGGAGGCGGCCCCAAACCGATAGCCTTGGCTACGCAGGCGCTGTAGCGCATGCGCTCATATCATCCCTCCTCGCGTAAGGTCTCGCTCGTGCCTACTGGCAAGGTCAAGTGGTATGACGCCGATAAGGGCTTCGGCTTTCTCACCCGCGATGACGGCGGTGAGGTCTTTGTGCACTCAACTGCGCTTGATGCCTGCCGCGACGCCACTGAAGCCTGGCCAGCGAGTCGAGTTCGGCGTTGCCGAGGGCAGGCGCGGGACTCAGGCGCTGCAGGTCCGCGTGCTCGAGCCGCCGCCGACCGTCGCCAAGGTCGCGCGAAAGAGCCCGGACGAGATGATCCTGATCATCGAGGACCTGATCAAGCTGCTGGACGGGGTGTCGAACACCTACCGCCGGGCCAAGCATCCGGACAGCCGGGACGCGAAGAAGATCGCCGCCGTGCTCCGGGCGGTGGCGGCCGACCTGGAGAGCTGACGGCGCTCAGGGCAGCCGGGCTGGGTGCCGGCTGCCTGGTGCGCACAATCCGGCGGCGGCGGCCGACCAGCAGCCAGCACAGGGCGATGAGCAGTCCGGCTGCCGCGACAGTGAGCCCGGCAAAGCCACTGCCGGTCAGCGACAGCAGCAAGCCCAGCAGGCCGCCCCCGACGAGCGCAAGCTGGTGCAGCGTCTCGGAGAACGCGAATGTGGACGACCTCGTTTCCTCCGGCATCTCGCGCTGCAGGATCGAGTCGAGCCCGACCTTCACGAGCGTCTGGGCGATGGCGGCCGCTAGCGCGACCGCGAGGACTGACCAGAGGCCGAACAGGATCGCGCACACGGTGCTGGCCGCCGTCGCGAGCGCGAGCACGACGAAGATCAGGGCGTGCGGCGCCCGCGCCTTAAGTGCGGAGCCGATCGTCGTGCCCAGAATGCCGCCGGCCGCGACCGCCAGGGCCAGGCCGCCCAGCTTGACCGTGTAGGACACGTGACCGAACTGCTCGATGCGCAGGATGAACGCCAGAAAGAACAGCAGAAATCCATAAAAAATACGGATTGCGGCGTTTGCCTTCATCGCCTCGGCCACCGTCGGTCCGACCTGGGGCATGGCGAATGGCCCGCGCCGGGCTGGCAGCGGGCGGGTGCCTGAACCGCCGGACCCGGGGACTGTCCACCGCCCGGTACCTTCAGTACTCGCACTGGCGGCGCCAGCGCCCGCGGCGGAATGCCCGTTGGCCTGCGCCGCTCCGGGGCTGGCCGGAGTCTTCTCCGCGGCGCCGTGCGCCTGGAGGTCGACGGTGTCGGGCAGCCGGACGGCCAGCGCAATGGCGGCGAGATAGATCACGGTGCCGACGCGCAGCACCCAAGCCGCCCCGTGTCCGCCGCCGCCCATCATCTTGTCCACGCCTAGCGCGACGGCAGCCCCGCTCGAGGTCGCGATGAGCGAGGCGAGGTTGGACCTGGCATTCGCAGTGACCAGCGTGATCTCCGGCGGCAGCAGGCGCGGCGTGACGGCCGCCCTGGTCACGACGTAGACCTTCTGCAGGACAAGGATGCCGAACGCGGCCGGGAGCAGCGTCAGTGTGTCGCCGTACTCGACGGCACCCGACATGCCCCAGCACAGCAGCCCGCGGGCGAGCAGAGTGCCGCTCAGGATGAACTTGTTGCCCTGCTTCACCCGGTCAAGCAGGGGGCCGATCAGTGGCGCTAGGATGGCATATGGCGCAATAGTGATCAAAAGTGCGAATGCCGTCCGGCTGCGGGCTTCTCCGACGGAGGCACTGAAGAACAAGGTGCCGGCCAGGGCGATGGTGACAAAGGCGTCCCCGATGCCGCCGGCTGCGGTCAGTTCCAGCAGGGTGGAGAAGCCGGTGCGACTCGCGCCCGATGCGCCAGTTATGCGGTGCACGATCCGGCCGGCGCCGCCCGCCACCGCGGCAGCTCGCCCGGCCCGCTCGGTGTGAGGCGTCGTACACCGAACGTCCGGCCTGCCTGGCCCGCGACCGGGTGCCGGTATCTCCCATGCCTCAAGTATTCTTCCTCAGCGAGCCCACACAACACAGCCGCGTCGTCACGAGTCGGCAGAATACGGGCCTGGCCAGGTGTGCATACTTTCGGATGAGGAACAATTACCCAACGTGAGCGCTATTCGTGCCCGTTCCGCCGTACTCGACGCGGCCTGCGTCGAGGCGACTGACCTGGCCCGCGCGGCTGCTGATGAGCTGGCTGGCGCCGGCAACGTCGGCGAGCACGTCGGCGTTACGGCTGACGATGAGCGGGTCGTTACCCACCTGTTCAGCAATCTGGACCGGGCTTACACCGGCTGGCGCTGGGCGGTCACGGTCAGCCGCGCGTCCCGGGCGAAGGCCGTGACAGTCAGCGAGGTTGTCCTCCTGCCCGGCCCCGACTCCCTGCTCGCCCCGGACTGGGTGCCGTGGAGCGAGCGTGTCCGCCCGGGTGACCTTGGCGTAGGCGACCTGATGCCCGCCGCCGACGACGACGAGCGACTCGTCCCCGCCAGCATGCTCGAGGGTGACGATGGCGTCCTCGACTGGGATGACAGCGGGACCTGGGACGAGGGCATGGAGCTTGCCGCGCCGCTGGGCCTGACCGCGGACACTGCAATGCCCGGCGGGCGGGGCCGCGTGCTATCAGCCATCGGCCGGGACACCACCGCGATCAGGTGGTACTCCAGTGAGCACGGCCCCGGCACGCCACTTGCCCGTGCCGCACCGGGGCCGTGCGTCACCTGTGGTTTCCTGACGCCGCTGGCCGGACCGCTCGGCCGTGTCTTCGGCGTCTGCGCCAATGAGTACGCGCCGGACGACGGGCGGGTCGTGTCGCTCGATCATGGCTGCGGCGCGCACTCCGAAGCCGTCTCGGCGAGGTCGGGCTCGGGCGCGATCGCGCCGGTGATCGACGAGGTCGGCTACGACCTTGTGGACATGCCGGGAGTCGCGCTCGCCGACACGGTCTTCGAGTCGCTCGATCACGACTCCTGATCTGTCCTGACCCTGCGCCGCTCGGCCGCCCGCAGCCGGGAGCGCTTCAGGTACGGCACATAGACCAGTCCGAAAAGGCCAAGCACCATTCCGGACGCGGCCACCCAGATCCACCACCGGTCAGCAGAGGGCAGCGTGTCGCGCACGATCAGCAGGACGACCAGCGCAATCGCGAAGCCGGCCGTGATGACGGCGGTAATCAGCCGGTCATCGCCCTCCAGCGGCGGCGGGACCGGCCTGTCGGCTCGGCTCACCTGGCCAGGCTAGCCGACACGTGCAACGATGCTGCCGGGACCGGACGGTCCTGCCCCATCCCGAAGCGCTAACTGTTATGCGGAATGCGCAAGAATCGCATATGGTTAGCAAGAGTAATGACTCAGGTTAACGAAGATGACCACGCCCCAGCAGACCAGGTCCGACCCGGGCCTCGCGACTGCCCTCCGGATATCGGTGAGCAGGCTCGCTCGAAGGCTCCGGGCCGAGCGGCAGACCAAGGGCCTGGAGCCCGGACTGTCGGACACTCAGCTGGCCGCCCTGGCGGCGCTGGAACGGCACTCGGCGATGAGCCCCGGCGAGCTGGCAGACCACGAGAAGGTGCAGCCGCCGTCCATGACCAGAGTGATCGCAGCTCTGGAGGAGCTCGGCCTGGTCATGCGGGCGCCGCACGCCACAGACCGCCGCCAGGTCGTGCTGACAGTCACAGATCGCGGCAGGGAAGTGGTCCAGCAGTCTCGCAGGCTGCGCGAGGAGTGGCTGGCCAAGCGGCTGCGCGAGCTGACTCCAGAGGAGCGGGCGGCGCTGCGCGCGGCGGCACCGGTACTGGAGAAGCTCAGCCAGTCCTGATCAGCAAGCCCCGGCGGGGTGGCAGGACGTTCAGCTCCCTGCGGACGAGGAACTATCGCCTCTTCGCGGCCGGGCAGGTGGTGTCGAACACCGGCAGCTGGATGCAGCGCGTCGCGCAGGACTGGCTGGTGCTCGAGCTCACGCACGACAGCGGGACTGCGCTCGGCATTACCACTGGCCTGCAGTTCCTGCCGCTGCTGCTGTTCAGCCTCTGGGGCGGCGTCATCGCCGACCGCTATGCCAAGCGCAGCATCCTGATGGCGACTCAGGCGGCGATGGGCGGGCTGGCGCTGATCCTCGGCACACTGGCCCTGACCGGGTCTGTCCGCATCTGGCAGGTTTACCTGCTGGCATTCGCGCTCGGCATGGTCACGGTCGTGGACAACCCGACCCGCCAGGCCTTTGCCGTCGAGATGGTGGGCAAGGACGGGATGGCTAACGCCATCGCGCTGAACAGCGCCGTATTCAACCTGGCGAGGATCGCCGGACCTGCCATCGCGGGGCTTGTCATCGCGGCCGTGGGCACGCCCGCCGCGTTCATCCTGAACGCGGCTTCCTATGGTGCGGTGCTGATCGGGCTGAAGCTGATGCGGCCGGACGAGCTGTATGCGGTGCCCCGCCCGCCGCGAGGCCCGGGTCAGCTTCGCGAGGCCATGTTGTACGTACGCGCCAGGCCGACCTTGTGGATGCCGCTTGTCCTGATCTTCTTCGTCTCCACCTTCGGCATGAACTTCCAGGTGACAACCGCGCTGATGTCGCGAACGGTTTTCCACACCGGGGCTGGCGCATTCGGGCTGGCCTCCGCGCTGTTCGCGTTCGGAGCGCTCGGCGGAGCACTGGTGGCCGCGCGGCGCAGCCGTCCGACGCTGCGCCTGCTGCTGACTACCTCGCTGATATTCAGCGTGCTGGAGATCATCACCGGCGCCGTGCCCAGTTACCTGACGTTCCTGCTCGCGCTGGTGCCCACGGGCCTGGCGCTGCTGCTGTTCACCACGGCGGCCAACTCAGGCACTCAGCTGAACACGGCGCCGGAAATGCGGGGCCGAGTCATGGGGCTGTACATGCTGGTCTTCCTCGGCGGCACGCCGATCGGCTCGCCGCTGGCCGGCTGGGTCGCGGAGGCCTACGGAGCGCGGATGAGCATCATCGCGGGCGGGGTGATCTCCGTGGTCGCCACGGTGGCGGTGACAACCCTGCTGGCGCGTCACCGCAGCGCCCGGCTGGTACCAATGGCTGCATGAGACTGTTCGTGGCGATCCTGCCGCCGGCCGCGGTCCTGGCCGAGCTGACGGCGGCAGTCGATCCGCTGCGGCTGCAGGCACCCGACCTGCGCTGGACCACCAGGGGGGCGTGGCATCTGACGCTGGCCTTCCTCGGCGAGGTTCAGGAGCCAAGCGTGCCCGAGCTCAGCGTCCGGCTGGAACGTGCTGCCAGGCGGCACCCGCCGCAGCAGCTCGCGATCGCTGGCGGCGGAGCGTTTCCTGCCGCGGCCAGGGCGCAGGTGCTGTGGGCCGGCTTCTCGGCCGATGACCGGGCCCTGGCCGCGCTGGCCGTCTCGGTCGCAGCCGGAGCGCGCCGCGCCGGGGCGCCACCGCCGGATGAGCACCGGAAGTACCGGCCGCACCTCACGCTAGCCCGGTGCAAGAAGCCGACCGACCTCTCCGGACTCGCCCGGGCACTGTCGGGCTTCAGCGGCAGCCCGTGGGTCGCGGATTCGATTCACCTCGTCCGCAGTTACCTGACCGGCGGTCCGCCGAGCTACGAGGACGTCGGCTCGTGGCCGCTCGCCGGCTACAGGAGATCGAGTACGTAGTCGATGCAGGCTGTTAGCGCCTCAACATCGGCCGGCTCGACCGCCGGGAAGGTGCCGATTCGCAGCTGGTTGCGGCCGAGTTTGCGGTAAGAGTCGGTGTCCAGGATCCCGTTCGCGCGCAGTGCCGCGGACAGCGCCGTTGCCTGGATCGAGTCGGCGAAGTCGATCGTCACCACGACCTGGGACCGCTCGGCCGGGTCAGCGACGAACGGTGCCGCCACCGGTGACTTCTCCGCCCAGCTGTACAGGATCCCGGAAGACGTCGCGGTGCGCTCATCCGTCCAGGTCATGCCACCCTCGCCCAGCATCCAGTCAACCTGCTCGGCCAGCAGCACGAGCGTGGCGAGCGCGGGGGTGTTATAGGTCTGCTGCAGCCTGGAGTTGTCGATGGCGACCTGGAGCGACAGGAACTCCGGGATGTAGCGGCCGCTCGCCGCGATCCGGGACGCGCGCTCGACTGCGGCCGGGGACATCAGCGCAACCCAGAGGCCGCCGTCCGAGCCGAACGACTTCTGCGGCGCGAAGTAGTACGCGTCGAACTCGCCCGGGTCCACTGCGATCCCGCCAGCGGCACTGGTCGCGTCGACAAGGATCAGCGCGCCGTCGTCAGCGCCGGGGACCCGGCGGATCGGCATCGCGACCCCGGTAGAGGTCTCGTTGTGCGTGAGCGCATACGCATCGATGCCGCCTTCAGCCTGCGGCGCCGGGTGCGTGCCCGGCTCGGACTTCCGCAGCGACGGGTCTGCCAGCCACGGCGCGGCCTGCGTGACCTTGGCGAACTTGGCCGAGAACTCGCCGAAGCTCAGATGCTGAGCTCGCCGCGAGATCAGCCCGAAGGCAGCAATCTCCCAGAATGCCGTCGTGCCGCCATTACCGAGTACCACCAGGTAGTCGTCCGGAAGGCCGAACAGCGCCGCCAGGCCTTCGCGTACTCGCTGCACCAGGCTCCGCACCGGCGCCTGCCGGTGCGAAGTCCCGAGCAGCGTGCGGCCGGCGGCGGTCAGCGCCTCGATCTGGCCGTCGCGGATCCTGGTCGGCCCGCTGCCGAACCTGCCGTCCGAGGGCAGCAGGCCAGCAGGGATGACGATCCCGGCCGGCTCAGACATGCCTGTCAAACACCTCATCAGCACCGGGAACGTCGCGGACGGCGCGGGCCTTCGGCCCCACGTACCTGGCACTCGGCCGGACCAGTCTCCCGGTCTGCTTCTGCTCGAGGATGTGCGCCGCCCAGCCGGCCGTCCGCGCGCAGGTGAACATCGAGGTGAACATGTGCGACGGCACCTCGGCGAAGTCCAGGATGATGGCCGCCCAGAACTCCACGTTGGTGGCCAGCACGCGGTCGGGCCGCCGGGCGTGCAGCTCGTCGAGCGCCGCCTTCTCCAGCGCCTCGGCTACCTCGTATCGCGGTGCACCGAGCTCCCTGGCCGTCCGCCTGAGCACTCGCGCGCGCGGGTCCTCCGCCCGGTAGACCCGGTGCCCGAAGCCCATCAGCCGGTCGCCCCTGTCCAGTGCCTGCTTGACGTAGGCGGTGGCATCCCCGGTCTTCTCGACTTCCTCGATCATCCCCAGCACCCGCGCGGGAGCGCCGCCGTGCAGCGGGCCTGACATGGCCCCGACAGCGCCCGACAGGGCAGCGGCCACGTCGGCGCCGGTTGACGCGATGACCCTTGCGGTGAAGGTCGAGGCATTCATGCCATGCTCGGCAGCGGACACCCAGTACGCGTCGATCGCCTTGACGTGCTTGGGATCGGGCTCTCCGCGCCACCGGATCATGAACCGCTCGGTGATCGTCCTGGCCGCGTCAACCTGCTTCTGCGGCACCATCGGCTGGCCCAGCCCGCGGGCTGCCTGGGCGACAAACGACAGCGCCATCACCGAGGCCCTCGCCAGATCGTCGCGGGCCTGCTCGTCACTGATGTCCAGCAGCTGCTTCATGCCCCAGGCCGGCGCCAGCATGGCCAGCGCACTCTGAACGTCGACCCGGATGTCACCGGAGTGCACCGGAATCGGATAAGGCTCAGCCGGGGGCAGCCCTGGCGCGAACTTGTTGTCCACCAGCAGGCCCCAGACGTGGCCGTAGGAAACGTGGCCGACGAGTTCCTCGATATCGACACCCCGGTAGCGGAGTGAGCCGCCCTCCCTATCTGGCTCGGCGATCTCCGTCTCGAATGCGACGATGCCCTCCAGCCCAGGCACAAAGTCGGACATCCGTGCTTCCTCCGTCTCCTAGTCAGCGGCAGGCCGCGGGCTGGCCGGGGAGATCAGGCCGCGTGTCGGGCGGCGGGGACCAGCGGGCATTTTATGGCCTGCGCCCCTATTCAACCTCGCCCCGGCTACGGACCGGTAACCCGACCCGCGGGATCCGGTGCCGGCTACCGGAACAGCCGTCCGGTGGCGGGAGCTGGCGGCGATGCGAGAGGATCACTACTCGTGGAGCCGACCCCACCGGAAGCCCAGGGCCTGCTAGCGACCCTGGATGAGGCGATGTTGCCCGCCGAGCCGATCGAGCTATTCGAGGCGTGGATGGGCGACGTGATCCGGGCTGGCCTGCCCGAGCCGACTGCCATGGTGCTGTCCACCGTCTCAGCCGATCTGCGGCCGCGTGGCCGGATGGTGCTGCTGAAGGCGGCCGATGTGACCGGATTCACCTTCTATACGAACCGGACCTCCCGCAAGGCAAGCGACATGGCCGAGGTGCCGCTGGCGTCGCTGCTGTTCCCGTGGCACGCGCTGCACCGGCAGGTGATCGTCGAGGGTCCGGTAATGCCGCTGTCGACTGCCGAGAGCGAGCCGTACTTCCACAGCCGGCCGCGCGGCTCGCAGCTCGGCGCGTGGGCGAGCAGGCAGTCGACGGAGCTGTCGTCGCGCGCAGAGCTCGAGGAGCGCTACGCCGAGCTGGAGCGGCGCTGGCCGGAGGGGACGCAGGTGCCCATGCCAGAGTTCTGGGGCGGATACCGGCTCACGCCGGAGCGGATGGAGTTCTGGCAGGGCAGGCCGAGCCGCCTGCATGACCGTTTCCGGTACACCCGGCAGGGACCTTCCTGGATCGCGCGGCGCCTGGCCCCCTGACCTGCGGCGCGCCGAGGCCGCGAACCCGATAGCCCGGTTTATCCCGGACGACCGGTTTCCAGCCAGTTGCGATCCTCTAGCTGATGGGTTCGCTGCGCTGGTCCATCGGCATAGCATCGTTCTGTGACTGCGCACGGCCTGATCGACACCACCGAGATGTACCTTCGCACGGTCTTCGAACTCGAAGAGGAAGGGATCGTCCCGCTGCGGGCGCGGATCGCGGAGAGGCTTTCGCAGAGCGGGCCGACGGTCAGCCAGACGGTCGCCCGGATGGAGCGAGACGGGCTGGTGCGCGTCGAGGGGGACCGGCAGCTGGCGCTCACCGAGAGTGGCCGGGGCCAGGCCGTGCGGGTAATGCGCAAGCACAGGCTGGCCGAATGCCTGCTGGTCAGCGTCATTGGCATGCCCTGGGAAGAGGTCCACATCGAGGCGTGCCGATGGGAGCACGTCATTTCCGACAATGTGGAGCGGCGCCTGGTCGAACTGCTCGACTACCCAGTCCGGTGCCCGCACGGGAATGTCATCCCCGGCCTAGCCGAGCTTGGCGTTCCTGATGACGCCACCAAGCGCGCCGACGCCGCCACGAATGAGCCTGACATCGCGATGACGGCTGTGGCGGTTCCCGGCGGGGAGCAGGTCATGGTCAGCCGGATCAGCGAGCAGGTTCAAAGCGATTCGGACCTGATGCTTAGACTCAAGAACATTGGGATACAACCCGGACGCGAGGTTACGCTTGCGGCCAGCGATCACGGTGTGCGGGTGACAGGTGCAGACACGGTCGGCGACATCGGGGCGGAGTTGCCCGCTGAGATCGCCACACACGTCTTCGTCACGCGGCTGTGACGAGTCCAGGTGAGCCCGCAATGAGGCCGCCAGGGGACCTGCCCCAGTCGCTGCTCACCGCCAGCGATGTACTCGACCAGGTGTCCACCGGCGTGGTCGTGATCGACCGGGACTGCACGCTCCTGTATGCCAACGCCTTTGCCGTGACCCTGTTCGGCTTCCCCGATGACTCGGCGCACCTGGCTGGCCGGCCGCTGCTGTCGCTCGGGATCGAGCAGTCGGACGCGGCGACCGTGCAGCACATGGCCGAGAATGTGCTGCGCGGGTGGCCGTGGGAAGGGACCTTCGCGAGCCAGCGGATCGATGGCTCGCGGGTATTCGTCCGGGCGCACGCAGCCCCGCTGCGCGCGCCGAATGGCGAGATTACTGGCATCGTGATCATGGCCAGGGAGGCGACGAGGCGCGGCGGCCAGCGGGCCAGTGACCGCATTGGCCTGCTCGAGCGCATCGGCGAGCGGCTGTCCAGCTCCCTGGAACTGGACGTCACTCTCCGCCAGGTGGCCGAGACCCTGGTTCCGCAGTTCGCCGATCACTGTTTCATCGACCTGCTGCACGGTGACACGCTCATCCGGCGCGCGCAGCTGCACTCGCGCAGCTGGATGCCAGAGCCCGGCACCTGGGCGCTGGTCGGGGAGCCGATCACCTATCCGAAGGGGCACTTCTGCGACCTGGCCATGTCCCGCCAGGACACGATCGTGGTGGCGGACCTCGGCGAGCAGAAATTCCCGGCACCCACGCCGGAGAGCCTGAAGGCATCGAGAAGCGTCAACCTTACGTCGGTGATGGCCGCCCCGCTCGTTGCCCGCGGCCAGCTGCTCGGCGTGATGAGCCTGGCGCTGTCCTGGCTCACCGAGCGCGAGGAGCGGCATTACGGCGCGGATGACCGCGACTTCCTGTCCGCGATCGCCAGCCGGGTGGCGATCGCCATTGACAACTCGCTGCTGTTCGAGGAGGAGCGCCGCACCGCGCTCGCCTTCCAGACCAGCCTGCTGCCGAAGGACCCGCCGTTTGTCGACGGGCTGGAGGTCGCCTACAAGTACGTTCCGGCTAAGCCGCTTGAGACGCACGGCCAGGGCATCCAGACGCAAGTTGGCGGCGACTGGTACGACATCATCCCGCTGTCAGCGGGCCGGGTCGGCATCGTCATAGGCGACGTGGAGGGACGCGGTGCGCGGGCAGCGGCCGTAATGGGCCAGCTCCGCGCCGCGCTGCGCGCGTTCGCTCAAGACGACAAGTCGCCAGCCGAGATCCTGCGCCGGCTGGATGACTGGGTCCGGGCGCTCGGCCGGCGGCCACCGACGGGCACGGCCTGACGGAATCCGACCCGCCGACAGTGAGCTGCACGTACCTGGTCTACGACGCCTGGGCGCGCACGCTGTCGTTCTCCAACGCCGGGCACGTGCCGCCGCTGATCGTGCGCGGCCACGATGTCAGTCACCTCGAGATCAGGGACCGCGGCGTGCTACTGGGCGTCCGCGGCAAGGGCGTGCCCGGCCTGCCGACGTACCGCGAGGAGATGCGCTACCTCGCGCCGGGCTCGACTCTGATCTTCTATACCGACGGCCTCGTCGACCGGCGGCAGCGAGCTGACGGGAGCGGGCACTACACCGACACCGAAGTCATGCAGATGCTGCGGCAGGCTGTGCGGACTGCGGCTGATGGCAGCGTCGAGCAGATTGCCGAGGCCGCCGAGTACGCCGTTCCGGGCGAGATTGACGACGACATGGCGGTTGTCGTGGTGCGGACGTCGGAGATCGACCTGGCATCGTGGGAAGGACAGTTCCCGGCTGAGCCGATCCGGGTGTCAGAGGCCCGGCGGCTCGCGCATGAGACGTTCGTGTCGTGGGGTATGGAGGTCGAGCAGGCCGACCTGTCCTGCCTGCTGGTCTCGGAGGTCGTCACGAACGTGGTGCTCCACGCCGCGGTCTCGCCGACGCCACGGCACGAGCTCGTGCTCGAGGGCGCCGGACCCGGCCCGCTGGGCATACTCGGCGACTGGGAGATCCCGCCGTTCGACGAGAATTTCCCCGGCCCGACCGGCAAGGACTTCACTCTCCGGCTCCGCCGCGGACACGAGGCCATCTGGGTCGAGGTATTCGACTCCGACCTGCGGCTGCCGCGCATACGCAGCGCGGGCGAGAGCGACGAGGGCGGCCGCGGCCTGTACCTGGTCGACCAGCTCGCCAGCCGGTGGGGATCGCGCCCGACTAAGGACGGCAAGGCCGTCTGGTTCGAGATGCCGATCAAGGGATCTCACAGCTCCGGCACGCTGACATAGCCGGGGTGGTAGTGCCGGGCCGAGCGCTCAGTGCGTCTGACTGGCCCACAGCGCGAGCGCGCCGATGATGACGGCGACCATGACCACCAGCCAGGTCTTGCCCGTGACGAGCAGTCCCATCCGGCGGCGTGTCCTGGCGACGACGTAGGCGACGATGAGCGCGATCAGTACCAGCAGGATGATGCCCTGACTCATCGCCGCTCGCCGCCTTCCGGTGTCCGCCATCCCAGCATAGAGCCAGCTGCGGTCTACGCCGGGGCGGGCAGAATGCGGCATCCGGCCGGCCAGCGGAGGTGCGGTCAGGCGGCGCCGTTTCCGGTCAGCGGCGGGACCACGGTGAGGTCCGCCCGGCTGGCTGCGGCCGTGCCGAGGACCGCGGATACCGGCAGGTCACTGTCGGGAACGCGAACCGACGCATGAAGCCTGCGCAGCACCGTGACCTGGCGTGCCAGCGCCTCGATCTTCTCCTCGACCAGGCGGGCCGCGGTTTCCCGCTGCCCCTGGCTGACCGAGCGCCCGGCGGCCAGCCGCGCCAGCGGCTTGACCTCTTCCAGGCGGAAGCCCAGATCCTTCAGTGCGAGTGCTGCCGCTATGTAGCCGCCGTACTCCCGCGGGTACTTTCGCGTGCCGCCCGGTGACCGCTTGGGCTCCGGCAGGATGCCGAGCTCCTCGTAATAACGAATGGTCCGGCTGGTGACGCCGGCTGCCCTGGCCAGCTGGCCGATGCTGACAAGGCTCGCGGAATCATCGCTGATCTTCGTCATGAGCGGCGGTATCCCCCGTCTGGATGCTAGGCCATTTACGGATAGTAGCTGTCTGACTACAGTTCACGGGCCGTATTCGGGAGACGGGCCGATGCTTGACGTCACCCTCGGTCGTCCGCGCCCGGTTCGGGGGCAGTTGGGACTATGGCGCCAGCTCACCGTCAGGGTAGCCTCGGTGTGACGGCCAACGTCTGCGGCGCATCCCCCGGTCTGCGCGCGGAGGCGGGCCGCTGCGTCGCCGGGTCATGGAGGTCGTGGTGTCTGAGGCATACATCGTCGGGGCGGTACGGAGTCCCATCGGAAAGCGGAACGGTGGCCTCTCGTCAGTCCACCCGGTCGACCTGGCAGCGCACGTCCTGCGAGAGCTCATTGCGAGGACGGGTGTTGACCCGTCCGCGGTCGAGGACGTGATCATGGGATGCGTGTCGCAGGTGGGCCCGCAGGCGATCGACATCGCCAGGAACGCCTGGCTCTCTGCGGGGCTGCCGGAGAACGTGCCCGGAGTGACGATCGACCGCCAGTGTGGCTCGTCTCAGCAGGCAGTTCACTTCGCCGCGCAGGGCGTGCTGTCTGGTACTCAGGACCTGGTCGTCGCAGCCGGCGTCGAGAGCATGAGCATGGTCCCGATGGGAAGCACGGTTGCGCTGCCGCATAAGGAAGGCATGGCGCTGCCGTTCGGGCAGGGCTGGCGCGACCGGTATGGCGACCAGGAGATTTCCCAGTTCCGCGGTGCGCAGCTGATGTGCGAGAAGTGGGGCATCAAGCGGGCTGAGCTCGAGGAGTTCTCGCTGGAGAGCCACGCGAGAGCCATCAGGGCTATCGACGAGGGCCGGTTCGATCGCGAGATCACGCCTGTCGGCGGCGTCACCACCGACGAAGGCCCGCGGCGGGACTCAACGCTGGAGAAGATGGCAGAGCTGAAGCCGCTGCGCCCTGGCTGGGAGCTGACGGCAGCGACGGCCTCCCAGATTTCCGATGGCTCGGCGGCCCTCCTGATCGCGTCTCCGGCTGCCATCCGCAAGCACGGCTTCACCCCGCGCGCCCGGATCCACACCCTCGCGGTGACCGGCTCGGATCCGGTCTACATGCTGACCGGTCCGATCCCGGCGACCGAGATGGCCCTGTCGAAGGGGCACCTGTGCGTCGATGACATCGACGTGTTCGAGGTCAACGAGGCGTTTGCTCCCGTGCTGATCGCCTGGTCAGGGGACACCGGCGCATCGCTGGAGCGGACCAACCCCAACGGTGGCGCGATTGCGCTCGGCCACCCGCTGGGCGCGACGGGCGCAATCCTGATGACCAAGCTGCTGCATGAGCTAGAGCGCACGGGCGGCCGGTTCGGGCTGCAGACAATGTGCGAGGGCGGCGGCCAGGCCAACGCCACGATCATCGAGCGGCTCGCCTAGCACCGCCAGGATCCCCGACTCCGGCTGGCCCAGCGCCAGCCGGAGTCAGCTTTGCGTGCGCCACATTTGCACGCGTTCGGTCCCCGGTAAATCCGATAAATCAGTTGTGAACGGTCACCGAGACCACTCGAACGGGTGCCATGTCGTGGCGACGGCCGCGGCTCCTCTGACGTGAGCAGGTCTTGCCAGCCCGTTCCCATGAAATATATAGTTCATCTTGTAGGTTTCATCTAGCAAGAGACTTAGGAATCTTCCGCCAACTGGCTGAGGATGCAAGGAGGATGACAGGGACATGCTGCTTACTACTTTCGACCCGTTCGCGGAGTTCCACCGGGCGCTGCGCACAGCGGACGGTGGCCACGGGGCCATGCGGATGGACGCTATCCGCCGCGACGACGCCGTCGAGCTTCGGTTCGACCTGCCCGGCATCGACACTGACAGCATCGACGTGACGGTCGACCGTGGTGTCCTGACGGTGAGCGCGAAGCGCACTGAGGAGTACGCCGAGAGCGAGAAGCCGTTCATCCGGGAGCGGGTCATGGGCTCGTTCACGCGCCGTGTCCAGCTGTCCGAGCGGGTGGACGCCGAGAACATCAGCGCTGCCTATGACGGCGGCGTGCTGAGCGTCCGCGTTCCGCTGGTCGAGCAGCCGCAGCCGCGGAAGATCGAGGTCAGCACCGAGGCGAGGCCCGCAGTCGCCGCCTGATCTCGCGATAACCTGCGAAGGGCCCCTGCGTCTTGGTACGCGCGGGCCCTTCGCCCACCTGGGAGGTAACCGTGGCTCCGTTGCCCCTGGACGACGAGAACATGCCGCTGTTCACGGTCGGCCAGGTTGCCGAGATGCTGGAGGTCCAGCAGGCCTTCTTGCGGCGCCTTGACGAGTTCCGGGTTGTCCGGCCATCACGGTCGGCGGGAGGCCAGCGCAGGTACTCCAGGAGCGAGATGATCGTCGTCCAGTACGTCGTCGAGCTCATGGATGACGGACTGACGCTGTCGGCGGTGCGGCGCGTGCTGGAGCTTGAGGCCCGAGTTCGGGCGCTGGAGGCGGAGCGAGACGCCCTCCGGGCGGCGCTGGTCAGGCGGGAGAGGCAGGGCTAGCGGGCGGCGCTAGCCTCCATGTCATTCTCGCCTGCCCGGCTGACGAACACTTGCCGGCTGATCATGTGCAGGGCGGTGAGCATGTCGCCGAGCTCGTCGTCGCGCGGCAGTTCCAGGACCACGTCACCGGACAGTTCCGCCTCGGCCCCGGCGCGGGGAGTGAGCCGGATCGCGCTGACCTGCTGTCGCGCGAGCACTTCGTCGAGCCGCGCTCGGCTCCGCGGATCGTCGGCGAGGTTGATCCGGATTCTCCACATGGCCATGGGCTGGACCTCCAAGTCTGAGTCGCGCACATTCACCAAGGTGCCGCCTGCCCGTTGCTGACGTGATTCGGGCTCGTAACGGCGACGTGAACTAACTGCCGTGCCGGGCGGGCCATTCCGGGGAGCGGCAGCGCCACCTGGTGCGCCGCTTCTGGCGAGGGCGTGCGGGCCCTCTGCGAGTGCCACATCGGCCGAGCCGCGGCGTTCGATCGTAGATCGTTTACGTTAGCGCGGCGGGCCCGATCAGACTTTGGATCGGAAAAAATTCAGATAAGACTTCGACGGCGTCGGACCCCGCTGATTCTGATACCGGGAGCCATAAACCTGCGATCCGTACGGATGCTCGGCGGGTGAGCTGCACCGGAAAAGGCATAGCTGGCCAATCTTCATTCCGGGCCAGAGCTTGATCGGCAGGGTGGCCACATTCGACAGCTCCAGCGTGACGTGGCCGGAGAAGCCGGGATCGATCCACCCGGCTGTCGAGTGGGTCAGCAGCCCGAGGCGGCCCAGCGAGCTCTTGCCTTCGAGCCGTCCCGCCACATCGTCTGGCAGCGTGATCACCTCGTACGTCGAGGCGAGCACGAATTCGCCAGGGTGCAGCACGAACGGCTCGTCGCCTTCGGGTTCGACCAGCCTCGTCAGGTCAGGCTGTTCCACCGCCGGGTCAATGTGGGGATATCGGTGGTTTTCGAAAACTCGGAAATAGCGGTCCATCCGGACGTCGATGCTCGACGGCTGGATCAGCTCGGGCAGGAAGGGGTCGAGCTTTACACGGCCCGATTCCACCTCGGCCTTGATATCGCGGTCAGAGAGCAGCACCTTGGCAACTTACCGTTTCCGCTCAGCAACATGGCCGCTGTCGGGATTCTCCCCCCGCAGCAGGCGGTCTGCGGGCCAACCCACGGCAGTCCAGGGCATCCGGTACGATGTCCGGGCAGGTCGCGTCCGCGGGCGGCATGTCAGCGCCGCGGGCGGTCTGCCACTCGCGGGTGTAGTTCAATGGCAGAACGTCAGCTTCCCAAGCTGATAGTGCGAGTTCGATTCTCGTCACCCGCTCCGTACCTCAGCCGCAGCTCAGCGGCAAGGCCGACCTCTTCGGCCCACTCGGCAGTAGCGCTATGGCCAACGTCTGCGCCATTAACCTGCCATTAGCTGGCCGGGACCAGGGCACCGGAGCTGCCATCGTCGTTGTCCTCGTCGGTGCTGTGCTCAGAACGCAGCTGGCGGTCGATGGCGTCGGCAATGGCATGGTCTGCCCCGCGTGACTCGTGCTGGTAGATGAGTGCAGCCCGCTCGCTGTCATGACCCATACGCGCCATCAGGTCACGGAGCTTGGCCCCGCTCGCCGCCGCGAAGCTGTTGCCGGTATGGCGGAGATCGTGGAAGTGCAGGCCCTCGGCTCCGATGGCTCGCACGGCGCGCAGCCAGGCCGACATCTTGTTGAAGTTGCCGTGCCGCAGCGGGCCGCCTTTCGCTCCGGGGAAGGCCAGAGCAGTGGGCTCGGGGGCGGCAAAAGTGGCCAGATGCTCAGTCAGTACCGGGATGATCGCCAGGGGAATGCCGACGGTCCGGCTAGGACTGCCAGGTCTGGGACTCTGTGTATGCCGGGCGATCAACTGCCGCCTGAGCTGGACCTGCGAGCTGGCTGGCTGACATCGCTGCTCGCGCAGAGCTGATCTTGTGATTGCCTTGGCCTATGCCTCGCGCCAGTTCGGTTAGCGGCAGGGCCGACGCGCCTGGCAGGCGACGGCCATCCTTCCGCGATGCGCGGGCACGGATCCTCGGAGGGCTGCGGGGGCGCGGCTGGGTCTGGTGGCTGTCGATGCTGTGGGTGGTGACAGGTGCTGGCGGGGTTGTTTACGCCTTTGTCTGCACCCTGCTGGGCTGCACCTCCAGCCAGTGCATCAACGACGAGTTCTGGTTTGTGCTGTGGAACGGGGAGCCGGGGCTAGTCGCTTACCTGGGCAATCTGGCAGAGACAGTCTGGCCGCTGCTGGCTGTGCTGGTGCTGGTGGCGGGGTTTGTCCGGCTGCGTGGCTGGCGGCCGCGCAACTGGCGGCGCACGGCTGCGTGGGCGGGCGCATGGGTCGCGGGCATCGCGCTCATTGTCGCGGTCGCGGTCGTGGCAGGGCTCGGTAGCGAAACTCCCAGCGTAATCTGGGGCGCGCCAGAAGCTCTGATCTTCGCTGCGTGGCTGGCACTCGGAGCCTGGGTTAACCGAATACTGTCTACGCCAGCGCTCAGCATGGACTCGCCATTCGCAAGTACGAGGTCGTCGTGCCATTAACGTGCCATGAGACAGTGTCAACGGCGGCACATCGCGGTACGAACCTCGAACTGTTCATCCGAGGTCGGAGCTATCGCAGCAGGACGAGAAGGGCGCCCGAGGCCAGCTGTAGGCGACTTCACGAATGTCCCTGGCTGCGGCGTATGGCAAGGCGGCATCTGGCGTCGGCCAGGTCGGTCTGGTCAAGGGAGACCGACACGAGCGCGCGACCGCGCTATAGGATGACAAGTGTCTAGCGACTTGACAGTTGTGATGTCTAGCTGCTAGACGTATCATGATGAAGGCGCGGGAGGTGAACCGGCGGATCGAGCGGCTGGGCGGTGTCATGATCCGCCAGGTCGGCTCGCACCGACGATATGTGGTTGCCTTCAGTGATGACACCGGGGCTGAGGCGAAAGCGGCGACGACGGTTCCGCAGCACGCCGGGGATATCCCAGCTGGGACGTTACGTGCGATCGAGCGGGACCTGGAGGCGGCACTTGGGAAGGGATGGCTGCGATGAACGGCGATACGTACCGCGTGATCATCACCCGCGATGACGGTCACTGGCTCGCTGACGTGCCGTCTCTGCACGGTGCCCATACCTACGCTCGCAGCCTGGCGGCGCTGGATCAGGCCGTACGGGAGGTCGTGGTCCTGGCAGCCGACCTGCCGGATGAGGCGATGCCGGGCCTTGTGCTGGAGTTCGAGTATCACACCGGCGATACCAGCCTGGACGCGACCACCCGGGAGGTCCGCCAGTTGCGACGGCAGGCTGACGAGATCGCTGCCGCGGCTACCGCCCGCACCAGCGAGGCTGCCGCTGAACTGGTTGCACGGGGAATGTCGGTGCGCGATGTCGCTGCCCTGCTCGGCATCAGCCCACAGCGCGTCTCCCAGCTCACCGCGCGCGCAAGCTGACCTGTCGGAGAGCGCCGCCCCGCATGCCCGTTGCGTGCCCGACAGGACGAGCCGTCGCGGGTAGCCACGGTCACTATCGGGCAATGCGTCCGAGAGCCTGCAAGTCAGCCAATCTGCAGGTAGCACACCAGCAGCGCTACAGAATTCCCAATCTGATAGTGCGAGTTCGATTCTCGTCACCCGCTCCAGGTCGCCCGCTCCGCTACAGAACTGCAGCTCAGCGGCTTGATTCCCGAACTTGTAAGCGCTGCGCTCTGGCTTGAGGCCCCGCTCGCGCGGGCGCGCCTGTCATGTCGCAAAGCCCGATTGGTCAGGTGGCTCAACCCCGCTTCCGATTGTCCGGCGTCGGCCGGAACCCGTCGAGAGGGCTTCGCGCCGCCTTCGGCGATGGCCTGGCGGCCACATTCGACTGAACCCGGCCGATAGTCGCCGGCCCCTAGGCAGCTATCGGGGACGGAGTCGCAAGGATCTTGGAACTGTGCCTACACTGCTTACCTGGGGATATGGACCTCACCGCTGCGCCGGATCGGGACAAAGCAGATGAGCAGCGACCGGGGCGCTGACCGGCGAGACGGCCGATGGCTCGTAGCCGCTCGGCCATGGGAGACGGTGGTCCAGGTGACGTTCCCGCTGAATTTCAATCCTGGTCGGGTGCTTCCCTCACAAGGATCCGAGCATTCGCGTGAGCAGAATGAGAACGGGCTGCCGGACACCAACGCGGCGACCGCTCCCGGCAAGATCTGCGAACTGTGCGGGGCAGTTATCAGCGCAAATCAAGAGGCGCGGCGCCGGGTCGATGGCGAGTGGATCCACGAGGCGTGCCCGATCCAGTAGCGGGCCGCTTTTTGGTTGCCCACTCTCAGGCTCATCGCAACTGGAGGGCCGAACTACAGCGGCTGGAGTGACGGTACTTAAGCAAGACGCTGGCTTGGCTCCTGTCGAATCATGTCAACTCGTGCGAATCGCTGGCATCATGGGCTATCGCCCGGCGGCCCGCCGCGACCGTCGAGCGTGGCAATATGCTTTGTGATCATGAGCATCTCTACCGATGAGCTACTCCAGCGGAACTCACGGTTCGCCGCAGGCGGGGCGTTCGCCGGTCTGTCTTTCCCGACCAACCAGACACTACGGGTCCTGGGCTGTGTCGATTCCCGGGTCGACCCGAGTGACGTCTTGGACCTCGCGCTTGGCGAAGCGGTTGTGATGCGTAACATCGGCGGCCGGATTACGCCAGCAACGCTGCGCTCGTGGGCTCTGCTGGGCCGGCTCGGCCAGGGGCGGCCCCCAGCCGGCCTCCTGGTGATCCTGCACCACACCGAATGCGGGATCAGGCGCCTCGCGGAGTATCCCGAGCAGCTGGCCGAGTTCTTCGAGATCCCGGTGGGCGATCTCGACACGAAGGCCGTCGGCGATCCCCGTGCAGCTGTGCGGATCGACGTGGACATCGCCCGGCGGACGTTCCCGCCGAGCATCCTGGTATCCGGCCTGGTGTACGACGTGAATACCGGGTTGATCGAGGTCGCTGTCCCTCCCACGACGGAGTAACGCTGTGTGCGTAGAGTCGGGCACGACGGCCGACATTCGGACGGCGGTGCCAGGTCCGGTGCCTGATGGCGCAGTTGACCCGATCGCGCTGGCGCAGGTGGACGAGGTCGTGATCACCACGCTGGTCGATAACGTCTACGACGCGCTCCTCGACGGAGACGAGACTGTCACGCGGGCGCCGTTCACGGCTGGAGCTGCCCAGGCTCCGCAGTTTGAATCGGGAGCGACCACGGTTGGGCTGATGGCCGAACACGGCTTCTCCGCCCTGCTCACCGTGCGCCGGGGCGCCACTACTACTTCACTGCTGTTTGACACCGGCCTATCCCCGGACGCAATGGTCACGAACGCCGACCGGCTTGGCGTTGACCTAGCCGGCATACACGCGGTCGTACTCAGCCACGGCCACTTCGATCACACCGGCGGACTAGCCGGCTTGACCCGTCGTCGCGGAGCGCGATCACTGCCGATGGTGCTGCATCCACTGGTCTGGACGCGCCGTCGGCTGGTGTTGCCGGGCGGTGGGGCCAATGACATGCCGACGCTGAGCAAACGCGCCCTGACCGGCGAGGGCTTCGAGGTTATCGAGCGTCGCCAGCCGTCGCTTCTGATCGACGGCTCGGTCCTGATCACCGGCGAGGTCGACCGGACAACCGATTTTGAGCACGGCATGCCCCCGGCGCACCAGCGCTGGGCCGACTCGGCATGGGAGCACGACCCGCTCGTACTGGACGACCAGGCGCTCGTGGTGCACGTGCGCGGAAAGGGCCTCGTCGTCGTGACCGGCTGCGCGCACGCTGGTGCCGTCAACATCGTCAGACACGCAGTGCGGTTGACGGGAGTCTCGCGATTGCATGCCCTGCTGGGCGGCCTGCACCTGAGCGGAGGCTTCTTCGCGCCGAGCATCGGCCCCACCGTGGAGGCGCTCATCGAGCTGGCACCCGACCTGCTCGTGCCTGGACACTGTACCGGCTGGCGGGCGCAGCACGCGCTGGCCAGCGCTCTACCGGACAGCTGGGTTCAAGGCAGCAGTGGTACTAGCTACCGGCTCTGCGCCGCGTGAGCAGCGGTATGTTGCGGATGCTTGCAAGTAGTCGCGGTGAATCGAACGTACAGGTCATGCCGCTTGGCTGGACGAGCAGGCAGCGGGCCGCTGGAAGTGCCAGATGACCAGTGCCGGGCGCCCGCCAGCAGCCCGCGCCGCCGCTGGCAGGTAATCCATCAACGACCAGGGCCAGTTCTGCCAGTCACCGATCCCGGTGGCGGGCTCGGGTAGCGGCTCGTCCGGCTGCTCCCCGGGCTGCCTGCCTCCTGGCTCCTCGCACCCCCGTACCTGAAGGCCAAGGCTCAGTGCCGCCCGCAGGCAGTCGCCGAGCGGATGCCGGTAGGTGGACGTGATGCACGGTTCGCCCGCCGGGCCGCGCGCTGTGATCACTGAGCCGCGGGTGACGAGTTCGTGGTGCATGTCGGAGATGACCAGGTCCCCGCCCGGGCGCAGCAGCCGGGTGAACTCGGCCAGTACCGGCTCGAGGCGGGGAACCTGGACGAGGGCCAGCGCGCAGGCGATGACATCCACCGAGTCATCCGGCAGCGGCAGCCGGTCAAGCTCACCGAGGCGGAACTCGCCGTCCGGGACGCGCCGCCGCGCGTAAGCGAGCATGTCCGCTGAGTTGTCGACGCCAATGACCCGATGCCCGCACCGGGAGAGGAACTCGGCGAACCGTCCGGTCCCGCATGCGGCGTCCAGCGCGACGCCCGGCGCCCGGCCGCTCAGGTAACTGGGCCACGACTGGCTCGTCGTCGGCGAACAGCCCGCCACCCGCCTCTGCGTCATAGCCGGCCGCCTGTTGCAGGTAGGCGAGGACGGTGCTGACCCGCTCGGCGAATACGCCGCGGTCCCGCAGCTTCTCGTCCTTCAGCAGCTGCCGGACCTCGGCCAGCCGGGCTGCGGTGAATGCGCGCTCGTGGTCCCCAGCCCACGCGTCCAGCAGCGCGATGCCTTCGAGGCCGAGCAGATAGGCAAGCGGGTCTTGATAGATCACGGACGCTGATCGTAAACAGGTGCCAGACGGGCTGCCAACCGGATTTCCACTCAGCCCACGCGCTCCAGTGCTTCAATTGCCAGGTCAGGTGCCTTGCCGGCAAGAGCACCGGGTCTCACTCGACGGCCCTTGACTCCTCCAGCTTCGTACGGCAACGATCGTCGCACGCGGTCCCGTGGCAGGCTCAGGAATTTGCGAGGAGCTGCGACGCATGCGGTGGGGCGGGGTGGGTCACCGGCGGTGACTAAGAGGCGTTGCTCCTGGCCCACGACTCGTGGGTGGACACGGCTCGCGCAGCCTCCCTCGGCGTACGGCAGTGCCGGTGTCAGTCGTCGATCGCCTGGTAGGCAGCCGTCCAGAAGTCGAAGAGAATCGGCAGCCCGGGCGGCGCCGGCGCCCGCTGGATCATGAGTATTGTCCTCATGTCCTCGGCAGGGTCGTTGTACCAGCCGGTGCCGTATATGCCGGGCCATCCGTAGCTGCCGACCGATGCCAGCGGGGGGTACGAGACTGGCCAGGGTCCGAGGTGCGCTCGCCGGGTGCGGACCGACATACCGAAACCCCAACCGATGTCGTCAAAGTACCCTGGCCGGAACCCGGAAACCGTCTTCTGCGCCGGCGTCAGGTGGTCGCTGGTCATCAGCGTCACCGTCGGCCGCGACAGCACCCGCTCGCCGTGGTAGGTACCGCCAGCGAGCAGGGCCGAGGCGAAGGCGAGGTAATCGGCGGCGGTCGAGACGAGCCCGCCGCCACCGTCTTCGAACGCCGGCGGCCGGCTCCAGTAACCGTCAGGGCCGTCTTCGACGACGACCTCGCCGGTGGCGTCATCGCGCTGGTAGGCGGTCGCCAGCCGGCCGATGCTCGCCCCGCCCACGCTGAAGGCGGTGTCCTTCATCCCGAGCGGCTCGCAGATCCGCTCGCGCAGGGCATCCCCGAAGGACATGCCCGTGGCGCGAGCGATGAGCACGCCCGTCACGTTGGCGGCGGTGTGGTACATCCAGCGCTCACCCGGCTGGCAGACGAGCGGAAGCGAGCCGAGCCGGCGAATCCACTCATCCGGCGGGTGCTCGGGCTCGTCGCCCTGGAGCGCGTTCAGCGCGTCGGCGATCGGCACCGTGCCCGGTTCGGCGGGGACCATGCCGGTGCCGAGGGTGAAGGTGAGCAGATCCCGTAGCGTTATCGGGCGCTCCGCCGCAACGGTCTCTTCAAGCGGCCCGTTCGGGTCGGCGAGCACGGTCATGTCCGCCAGTTCTGGCAGGAACTCGTCGACCGGATCGTCGAGGCGCAGCGTGCAGTCCTCGACGAGCGTCATCGCACAGGCGGCGACGATCGGCTTCGTCATCGACCCGACGCGGCAGATCGTGTCGGCTGCCATCGGTGTCCTCGAGCCCGGGCCTTCGAAGGCCAGATTGCCCATAGCCTCGATATGGACCTCGCCATGACGGGCGACGACGGCGACCGCACCGGGGACGTAGCCGGCATCGAGGTGACGAGCGAGCACGTCTCGCACACGGGCCAGCCGTTTTGCCGAGAAACCACCGGTGGTCACTCTCTGCACCTCATCTTGCCCGTGTTTGTACGTATAATTGCGACCTTAAGGCAAAGGTCACTGGCACGCCGCCGGAGCCGGACTCGTGACCGGATTGACTCCCTAGCTCGCCGGCCCCGCCTTCGGGCCATTACCGGCTCGGCCGCCGAGCCGGCGAGTCAGTCTGCGCAACTTCGCGGCTAGCGCGAGAACCGGTGCCAGGACCGCGAGGCCAGCGCAGGACCCCGGTATCGCCGGCGACAGCACAGCCAGCATCTACCACGAATAGCAGGATGGCCAGATCGTTCAGCACGCCGGCGGCGCCCGCATCAGGAAACAGCTGGGCCAGGCCCCAAGCGGTGAACGCGAGCGCCGCGACGAAACGCATGAGCTCGCGCCGTCCCCCGACCGGATGAGCAACGCTCACCGCCGCTATGGCACCGGCGACAACAAGCAACGGGGCCGCCGACACGCCTGGGTGGTGAGTCCACCGGATACCCCCACCAATGCCATCAGCAGCCACAAGCGCAACGCTGCCGCCGATCGCTACCAGGCCGAGCCCCGCCGCGACGAGCAGCCGGACCTGCCCGCGAACTCTAAGAAAACGCTGATTCACAACCCCCGATAGTAACCAGCCGCCCCGTGCGGCCAGTTCCTTGCGTTTTGACCTCGCATAGGGTTCCTTGCCGCCCGCCATCACCGATCTTCCAATCTGGTCGGCCGATGCACCCACGGCCCTGAGGCTCGGGGAAGTATCCGATAATCGTAGATAATCCGGGCTGTAACGCCCGTAGGCGATGGAGCGGATGACATGACGAGTGATGTGCTGAACGGATCCCGGCGGCGCGCCAGCAGCCGCATGCTGGGGTTCGTCGGCGCCGTGCTCGCCTCCTGCGGGATCGGCGCGGCCATCATTGTTCTGCTCACCAGGCCGGATACTGCGACGGGGGCACAGGTGACGATTGGAGGCTGCCGCTCCTACGGCAGTACTCTTACTCCTTCCGCCATGGTCAGTATTCAGAACCAGACCAACGCGCCCAGGACATTCTACGTGGTGATCGGTTTCGACCAGGGCGGCAGGCAGTTCGGAACCGCCAGCGTCCGGCAACGCGTGCCCGGCGGTCCGTTCGGCCTGTGGATCGGATTTGTTCCGGCAAAGTCCTACCCGCCCGGCTCTGGCCCGCTGACCTGCAGCGTGCTCCAGGTGACTGATCAGGGGCGCTAGTTGTCAGCGTCAGCGCGGAAGGTGGCCGGCGCGCTCAGGCTCTCGCATCTGCTTACCAGGCGATGGCCTGCTGGCCGGAAATGCCGCTGCTAGATGGGCTGGGGAAGCCCGGCAGGCTGACGATCTGCCCGTTGACCAGCGCTCCCAGCTTGGAGAAGCAGTCCACCAGCGGATGCCGACCCCCTGGCCCGAGCGACAGGACGTTGCAGTAGAGGTTGTCGGCCTGACCGGCCGCTCTGGCGGTGTAGAGCGTGCGCTCCAAGTGACCTGTGTGTGCGTTGAGCTCCACTATCCGGGCCACGTCGCCGTGGCTGAGCAGGTCCGTGTATCGGACCAGCTCGGAGGTGACGACGGTCCTGCCGTCTGGGGTCACCACGGCGTTAGGAACGGAGCCATCAGGCGTGGGGCGCGGTGACGCGATGGATTTGCTTGCGGTCAGCAGATCGGCAGGCTTGCTGGATAGCGGCAGCACGCGATAGCCCGCGGCCTGGCCGGCGGCACTCGGCTCCCATTCGAACGCCACGGCATTGCCGCCGACCCAGGAGCCGTTGAATGGCCCGCCGCTGACGCGGGTGGACCAGATCGTGGTGGCATCGGTGGCCAGGTTTACCACGCGGATACCGGCGTACTGGCAGGCCTGGTGCCCGCAGTTCCACTGGGCCGTCATCTCGAGCCGGGTGCCATCCGGCGACAGCGCGACGTCATCGACGGCCACTGTTGGTGGCACGTGCACCGGCAGCCGGCTGAGCCGGATGGACCTACCGCTGGCACTGACTTGCAACCGGAACAGCCAGACAATGTCGTTGATGCTGGTGTCATTCGACTCCATCATGACGAAGGTCCGGTCGTTGGCAGCAGCCGTGATGCTCGGGGAATAAGCGCCGCCCTGGTACCACAGCGTCGGCAGGGTCACCCGGGCCAGCGTGGCGCCTGTCGCCGAGCTATGCACAGCTGCATAGGTCACGATCTTGTGGCCCCCGTCGACGTACCTCTGGTACGTCAGCACGTAGAAGCGGGGGACCGTATGGCTGCGCACCAGCGCGGGGGCTGCAGGCACCGGCGCAGCGCCGAGATTGCTCAGCCACGGCGCGATCACGGCAACTGCGATCGCCACCGCGGCCACGGCGGCCATGGCTGCGACGGGCGCCAGGAACCGGGCGGCCGGGGCACGGCGGCGCGACGGCGGGTCGCGCAGCGGGCGAACGGTCTCCGGCTGAGCCAGTGCCGCCAGCTGACTCAGCTCGTGCCTGAGCCGGTCCTCCAGTTCCGTCATCACTTCTCCTCGCCTATCGCGGCGGCGAGCGCGGCCAGTCCACGGCTCATGCACGCGCGGGCGTTACTTGCGCTGATCCCGAGCGTCTCGGCGATCTCGGCCACGCTCAGGTCGGCGTAATACCGGAGCACCAGAACCTCGCGCTGACGGCGTGGCAACTGCCCAAGAGCGGCCATTAGCTGGCCCCGGTCAGCAGTGGCCGCAGTGGCGTCCGGGACGGTCGCGTCGGCCGATTGCGCGACCCGCGGCCCGTACCTGCGGGAAACCGCAGACCGGCGGTGCACCGATCGGCAGCCGTTAAGGACCGAGGAGCGGGCATAGGCCAGCGCCCGACTCGGCTCCCGAAGGACGCGCCAGCGACGGTGCAGCCGTTCAAAGCAGTCCTGCACGACGTCCTCGGCGGTAGCCAAGTCACCCACCATCACTACCGCCAGGCGCACGAGTTCCAGGTGATGGTCGCGGTACAGGTTAGCGACCGACAACGCTACGTCGGCGTCACCCTGGCTGCGCTGGATCGTGCCCTTCCGTGGCGCGGTGTCGTCCGGCCCCGGGGACATATCCATCGTGACATCCACATTGGAGAGACGCTCGGCGTGGCCGGATCGCTGCGCCTTGGGCGGCACTACCATTGGCGGGCCCTAAAACCAGGCAGGGTCCTGGCCATGAGCAGGTTAACCTGGTCTCAGTTTGCTCGAGGAGAAACGTGTGGCTCCCTCAGACGGGCTCACCAAGGCCGAGCTGCGGCGTCAGCGGCGCATCGGCCGTGAGCAGGCCGAGGCGCGGCAGCGACGGCGGCTTGAGCTGAGCCATGACGTAGTGGCGCTGGCAGGAGCGCTGGCCGCGATGGCCATCATCGCCGTCGCGTTCGCTGTCGGGCCGGCTATCGCTGCTGCCAGGGGCGAAGGCGCGGCCGGCACTTTCACCATCGGATACGAGCAGTGCCCGCGGAGGGTGGGCTGTACCTGGTTCGGCACCTTTGTGTCCCGCAGCGGACAGGTCAGGCCGGGCGTCCCCTACGACGGAAGCCTGCCCACCGGCGCGCAGCCCGGTGACCGGATCCCGGCCATCTTCCCCGGCGGTCAGGATGCGGTGTTCCCGCCGCACGACTCGCACTACTGGGTATCGGCAGTCCTCCTGACGCTCGTAGTGGGCGCAGCGGTCGGGCTCGGGCTGTGGGTCAGCCCGATCGCCGAAGGCAGGCGTCGAGCCCGGCTTGCGTGACCAGGGAACGAAGCCAGGGCACGCAGAAAGCGAGATCACATGTGAGCCTGAGCTTGCTGTATCACTGCGGCGGTGCTGCCCTTGGCCTGGTGGCCGGATGCTCATGGGAGCTCGCCGCTATCAGGCGCCGCGTTGGCAAGACGGCGGCTCATGTCGTGAGGATCATCGCGTGGGTCTTGGTCGGCGTATCCCTGGCCGCTGTCGCCAGCGAGATCCCGAAGGGCTCGCAGTTCGTCCCGGCTGGATGGATCCTGATCCTTCAGTTCGTGCCGCTCGCAGTGGGGTTCGTCATCCTGGTGGTCACTTTCCGCGCGGCCGGATACTCCAAGCGCACCCAGGATGCTCTGGCCGCCCAGGGCCGGCATGCGCGGCAAGACCCCCGCAGCCATTAGCGGCCTTAAGGCGACAGCTCTGCTAGCTCCACCAGACAGGCATGGGTCGTTCGTGCACTCTCGCAACTGTTTCGGCGAAGCGGCCGATCACCGGTTCCCAGCCGGAGTCGTAGCCCTCGCGTGCGGAAGCGCCGTCGGGGCGACGTTCCCAGCCTGAGTGAACGAGACGTACCACGGTGCTGCCGGGCCCGTTCTGGGTGAACGTCACCTCGACGCGCGTCGCCTCAGCCTCAGGAGTGCCGGCGTGCCAGGTGAAGGCAACCCGGTGAGGCGGCTCCCATTCGGTGACAGTCCCCCACACCGAGGTGGTGCCATCCGCCAGCGTCTCGATGATCTCGCCGCCGACGCCGTGGCCGAAGGCGACGACCACGGCATGCTGAAGGCCGACCGAGTGAGTCTTCAGCGGCCACCACTCCTGGATGTGTGCGGTGAACAGCTCGAATGCGCGCTGCGGGGCTGCAGGGACGGTGACAGACTTACGAACCGGCTCGACCGAGGTCAGGTTGCCAGGCATGAGAAAGCTCCTCTTATTCGTGATCCAACTACGTACTGCTGCCGGCGTTGTCTTCGCGGACCCGCTGGGCGTAGCGGTCGAGAGCTGTCTCCCAGAAGTCGTCCAGCCAGGCGCGCAGCTCGCTCAGCCCGGCCGGGTCGAGCCGGTACACATTGCGAGTGCCAAGTTCGGAGTAGCTGACCAGGCCGCTGCGCCGCAGCACGGTCAGGTGCTGAGAGACTGCCGGGCGGCTAACGGGCATCGCCGCCGCCAGTTCGCTTACCGAGGATGGGCCCGCCCGGAGAAGGTACACGATCTGACGGCGGGTGCGGTCCCCCAGTGCCTCAAGGACCGCTTCGTAAGTTTCCACGAACCGTAAGTTCTCACGAACGAAGATTTCGGTCAAGCCCAGACCAAGGCGAACGCGCGGTAAGTGGAGATAGGTTCCGCGTGATTGGACGACGCACCGAGCCGCGCACGATGCGCGGTGCGCGGTGCGCGGTGCACTGTTCCCCCCGGGACGACATGAACTGCGGTCCTCGGCCTCGTGGTGTCAGGGACCGCGACATTCACCGTCCGGGGAAGCCCTGGGCCAGCGACAGTTCGGCGATAGACCGGCTAACGTTTGAGCATGTCGCCCCCAGCCCAGCCGGCTAGCGGCCGCCGCTCTGGGCGGCCCGGCTGGAGCGATGCCGCCGGGTGCCTGGCGTATCACCTCAGCTGGCCCGCGGTGCTGTGGGCGCCGGGCGAGCTCGGGCGGCATCTTGGAGCGTTCGTCACCACGGTCCTCTATCTGATGCTGCTGCTCGTTGTCGCGCTCATCCGGATGCGACAGATTCATCGGCGCGGGCAGACCGTTCCCGAAGCTCTCGCGGCTGCCCGGAGCGAGCGTCAGCACAGGGCAGCCATGCGTCGGCGCGCTCGCGAGGATGCGGCAGCGCTACCGTGGCTGAAGGACACCCAGCTGAGTCCCGCCGGCCAGCCAGGCGTACTGATTAGTCCGGCCCCGGATGCTCCGGCGTACTTTGCCGGCGGTTACGACGTCGTGCTTGACTCAGCCGGCGACCGGAAGATTCAGGTAACCCAGCGGATCAGTAAGCTGACCCAGCTCCCGCTGAAGGACGCCAAGGATCTCGTCGATGGCGCCCCGGTACCTGTGCTGCGGGTCCCGGACAGGCAGATGGCCCTGGCAGCCATGTCCGTCCTCGAAGCGGCGGGCGCGTCGGTGTCAATCACCGATCCCAGCTAGATCGAGAGCAGTGCTTTTGCGTGCCGCTAGCGCCCGTGTAACAGCAGGGTCCCAGGGGAGAGGCTGATCTTCACGTCGGCCAGCACCCTGCCGGGACCGGGCGCGACCGGCCAATTACGATGTTGACTGGTCGCCGGGCGTGCTCAGCCTGCTTGAATCGGGTACTTTGCCCGGCTTGCTGGGGGATGGACAACCGACAGGGGGCGATCAGATGACGACGGCTGTACAGGACAGGGGCACGGTAATCGTCACCGGGGCCAGCCGGGGCATAGGTGCCGCGATCGCTAATCGGCTGGCTGATGATGGCTACAGCGTGGTCGTCAACTATGCGGCCGACGCCGACGGGGCCGAGTCGGTGGCTTCCGGCATCAGCGCCAACGGCGGCCGCGCCCTGACCGCACAAGCCGACGTCGCGTCCGAGGATGACGTCGAGGCGATGTTCGAGCGGGCCAAGCAGCTGGGCCCGATCACGGCGCTGGTCAATAATGCCGGATCAGCGGGCGAACGGGGGCGCATCGACGACCAGGCGGCAGACGACCTGACCCGGCTCATGCAGGTGAACGTCGTGGGGCCGATGGTGTGCGCGAAGCATGCCGTCCGGGCAATGTCGACGGCGCACGGCGGGAACGGCGGATCGATCGTGACGCTGGCCTCCATCGCGGCGAAGGCTCCGCCCGGCGCGACAGGCCTTGTTCCCTATGAGGCAACGAAGGGCGCCATGGTGACATTCGCGCGCGGCCTGTCCAACGAGGTCGCTGCAGAGGGAATCCGGTCCAACAGCGTCTCGCCGGGCGTTATCGATACGGAGATGGCGTTTGACGAGGTGAGAGACATGGGACGGCAAGGTCCGCTGGGGCGACTGGGCCGCCCTGAGGAGATCGCGGCCATAGTGTCGTGGCTCCTCTCGGCGGAGGCATCGTTCGTCACCGGTACGGACATCACTGTCTCAGGGGGCATCTGACCAGCCGGAGCCGGCAACGCCCAGGGAGGATGCGATGACGCGCACACCGCAAGAAGTGCTCGCCCATCACAGCCAGGCACTTGGTGCCGCGGATCTCGATGAGATCGTCGCCGACTTCGCTGACGACGCCGTAGTGATCACGCCCGCTGGGGTGAAGCGCGGCAAGCAGGGCGTCAGGGAAGCCTTCACGGAGCTGCTTGCCGAACTGCCAGACGCAGCGTGGGACGTGAAGAGGCATGTCGACGCGGACGGCGTGGTCCTGCTGGCATGGACTGCGGAGACTGCCGGATCGCGTGCAGATGATGGCGTCGACACGCTGGTGGTTCAGGACGGCATGATCCGCGTGCAGACGGTGAACTACACCCTGCAGCGCAAGGGCTGAGGAAGGCCGCGCGCGGCCGGCGCTAGGTGCCGGCCGCGCGCAGTCCTGGCACCTACCGCCTGGTCGTCAGGCTGTAGTTCGTGACTGTGAAGTTCATCGGGGTCCCGCCTGTGGAGCAGATCTCCCAGCCGAAGTTCACTTGCGTGAGCGAGTCAGATGAGCTGAGGTACCCGTGACTCACTAGCCAGTTCATGGTCTTGAGCAGGTGGATCTTGCCCCGCTGCTTCTGCTTGCCCTGCAGCGCGAAGGTGAACATCGAGTTGCCGCTCTGCCAGACCGCGAACTTCTTCCCGTAGATGTTCGCCCTGGCGACGATGCTCCCGGCTGGTCGCTGGCCGTGGTTGTCGACCCATACCATGATTTCGATGCTGTAGTTGTTCAGCCAGATGTCGTAGGCGGCCTCAGCATCGAAGTCGGACACTGACGGCATCCGCTCGGCGTAGCTGCTCCAGAGCCCGTGCAGTGAGCCGAGGGTGGTGTTGCTGTAATTCTCTTGAACTGATGGATATGTCTTCACGCTCGTGCTGTCCGGCTGAGTGGACTGCGCACCCCAGTGCTTGTAGGAGTCGCCCCATATTGTCTGGGGACCAGCAGCCGACGTATTCCATTCATTGTTGTAAAGGTCGAATTTGCCGGTGTTCCAGGTTCCGAACGGAGCGCTCGATTCCCATCGGGGATTTGCCGGAATGGATGCGTTGGCGGGAATCGACGACGCGAGCACTGCGAGTCCTGGTGCGACGACCACCGTCACTGCCAGGATCGCCAGCCTGCGGCTCGGCTTTGCGAACGCGGCAGCCGTGACCGTCGTCAGGCGTCGGCGCGGCTTTGCATGCGAGGACATTTAAGGGCCTCTTTCGAAAGTCGGGATCCTCGCTGACCGCCCGGCATAATTCGCCTGGGGGCAATGGGTCATCACGCCGCATAGGGGCCTGTCAGCCGATGAGCCGGATCTCTTATGTCGTATGGGGGTCCTGTTGTGCAGGGATACGCTAACAGCGTTAAGCGAATCTCGGATGCATAACAGCGAAATCTCGAAGGAATCCCGGCGCGAATTATTGCGGCAAGCACCCCCGGCCAGGGTTGACGAATCCAGGGGGCCGGGCCTGCGCGCAGGCGGTCAGTGACTACTTGCCGGTCAGCGCCTTCGACCAGTTGGTCGGGTAGTTCGACGGAACCATGCCGAATGTCGAGGCGCTCCCGTTGAACGGACTCCGGGGGACTCCGAGAGTCACGAGCAGATTCTCGAAGTTCATGCCGACCGCGGAGGGGAACGGGCCCTGCCCGCTGATGCCGCCAGCTGCCGGCATCTGCGATTCCGCGGTGGAGCTGTCTGCCGTCGCCCACCCTGTCTCGATGCCGGCGCTGCCGTTGTACATCTTGGCAATCTCCGTGGTCGACGTGACGTGCTGTCCGACCTGGACTGTTGGCGTCACGTCCTCGGCGACATAGACAACCAGGCCCCTGGCAGGGCCGTTGGTCAGCTGGTAGGTGATCCAGCCGCCACCTGGCCAGCCGGGAGAGTCCCCCGTCGCGCCGGTTATGACAGCCTTGCCGAGCGCGTAGATCGGGCCCGAGCCGCCATAATCGGCACCCATGTCGATCCGCTCGGCCAGCAGGCCAGTGATCGAGCGGAGCGGATTGAGGTAGACCGTGTTGGCAAGCTGCGGCTTCGCGGGCGCAGGCTTGCTAACTGCCGCAGCGCGGGAAAGCCGGCTTGGATGCATGAGTGCTGGCATGACTGCTCGGATGGCTGGCTATGGAACTGGCCGGGCTCGAGGGATTGATGCTAGGGACCGCCTTCCCGAAGGCGAGCCCGGCGCCGTTAGCGACCGTGCGGCCGAGGCCATCAGCCACAGCAGGAGTGCTGCCGATCATGGCCGTGCTCGCTGCAGTGTGGCCGGTGTGCCCGGGCAGATAAACGGCAGTCGCCGCGGCGGCTGCGCCGACAATCGCGAGCGTTCCGGTGATGGCCGCGAGCCGGCCGGACACCCGTCTCGGCCGGCCAGTTGCCGCCAGCTGCCGGCGGTGCCGCGGCGGTTCGACGAAGTTTGCGCGGGCAGAGTGGGGTTGCTTCCGGTGACGGGGAGCGGAATGGGACACGACAAGCCTTCAGTCGGAGCGCATTCTCGCACTCTGCTGTCACCGTGGATGCTGGCGTGTCGACCAGCGGCGTGCGGACGCCATGCGGGTTCAGGGCGACCGAGTCACGGTTCGTAGCCGTCGCGCACGCTCGGTGCTATCGGGTCACCAGGATGCACCCGTTACTCCTGTGGTGTGGCCCAAATGCTCAAGATAAAAGGGAAATATAACTCACGGGGTCGGAAAGATCACACCCATAAAAAGCGTTTAAGGTGTAAAATCGGAATAACCTTCCGCTGCTCTCGGTGTCATGACGGCCGTCCGGAGGCTTGCGAGAGCCTGCTGCGTGCTGGAGCCTATGCGCTGCCACAGGTATGACGCGCCTGGCTACTGCGGCCGGCCGGCGTGATCGCGGTCACATCTCTCCGGCCCGTCGGCAGAAGAGTCTGATCCAGGAACGCGCCGAACCAGGAACCGTGGCCCCCTGGCTCATCCCGGATTCGGCCGACGTCAACGGCTCTCGCCTCAGTGGCTGGCGCCGACGTGACGTTCCCGTCATGATTCTGGTTCTCGCGGCAACTTTTCCCAGAGCCCAGGCAGTCATGGGATTGAAGCGAGCCACCCATCCGGACTGGCCAGGGCGGAGCAAGGATGTTCGAGGAGTTCGTCGCGGGCCGCGGCCAGGCGTTGCAACGGTTCGGCTACGCGCTGACCGGAGACTGGGGGCTCGCGGAAGATCTGCTGCAGACCGCGCTCGCGAGGGCGTATCCGCGGTGGCCGCGGATCCGGCGCGACGATCCCGAGGCGTACGTCCGCAAGATCATGGTGAACACCTGGTCGTCCTGGTGGCGTCGGCGGTGGCGCGGAGAGGTTCCGGCCGCGCAGCTGCCTGAGGCTGCCGGCCCTGACGAGGCGGCCGGCGTGGACAACCGTCAGGCGCTCCGGGCGGCGCTCGCGCAGTTGCCGCCGCGACAGCGTGCTGTCGTCGTGCTCCGTTACCACCAGGACCTGCCGGAAGCGCAGGTCGCGGCGCTGCTCGGTATTTCCGTCGGCACTGTGAAGAGCCAGGCCGCTAAGGCGCTTGCCGCGCTGCGGGCGCAGGCCGCGCTCGAGCCTTACCGGTCTGGCTCGGTCCAGGCCATGATGTCTGGCGGCGCGGCCGCCGTGGGAGGCGAGTGAACATGACGACCCCGGTGACCGATGACGACCTCGCCCTGCGTGCGGCGCTCGCCGATCTGACCGCCGGGCAGCCGCCGTTCCCGGCCGGTCGGCTTGCCGCTGTGAAGCACAGGGCTGTCATGCACCGCCGCCGCCAGCTGGCCGGCGGCGCGCTCGCGGTCGCGGTTGCAGTGGTCCTGGCTGTCAGCCTCACGCAGCTGCCGGGCACGCACCAGACGCCGCAGTCTCGTAGCGTGCCCCGATGGGCGCTGGACTGGCCAGACCACCGCAACGGCAGCGTGCCTCAGCAGGTCCTGGACCGTGCGGTGATCGCTGCGCTCTACGGTTCTGCCCTGCAGCCCCCAGACGGCGGGCGCGGCACAGTCCCGGCAGTCGGCGCGTCCGCCAGCTCAGTCTCGAGGCAGGCCAACGTCTATCCGGTGATCTGGTATGTGGGCCAGACCGTCGATGATGGACACGTCGTGGAAGTGATGTTCGAGACGGATGGGCCGAACGGGCGCCAGCTGGTGGTGGGTCAGGCCACCGCATCGGAAGTCATGCGAGATCAGCCCGCGTGGTCCGATGCTTCCAGCCCATGGTCGTTCACCCAGGTCCCGGCACCTGACCCTGCGAAGGCTCCGCCTGCTATCGGCGATTACATCGCCGGCAGCAGCCAGCATCCGGACAACTGGATGGTGCTCCTGACCGCGCCCGACGTTCGGCGGGTCAGCTGGTACGAGACCACCCCTGACGGGCCGCGCCTGCTGAGCATGCCGACCTCGGCAGGGCTCGCGATCGCGGACACGGGTCAGGTCACGGGCGACATCGAGCTGACGGGACTGACGACTAGTCATGGCACAATCCCGCTCGACCACGTACCAGTAGCTGTCGGCAACAAGGTCCAGGTGCCGCACCTCGCGGAAACGCCTCCACTCAGCCTGCCGCGCACCTTCTCCTGGCTTGTGGGTTTCACTGGTCAGGGCCGAACAACGAGCCTCGACGGAAGCTTCCACGCCGGGCGCCTTCGCCACGCCGTTTTCGGCATCTGCTACGGTCCGGCTCCGGTGCAGGTCGAGATCAACCAGCAACCGGTCGGGTCCGTCACCTGCGACTCGCACACGCACGAGCTGTCAGTGCCCGCGGCGGACCTGCGCGGGCATGGCCACCAGCTCTGGCTCAGCTTTACCGCCCCGAGCCTCGACGCATGGAACGTGAAGTTCGGGACGATCCGCTGAGACGGGAAGCACCGGCGGCCGCCCTGGCGCCTCGGCAGCGCTACCCTCGGCAGGGTAAGCCCAGGCTCCGTTCCACCGTCGCAGGGAGCAACTGCCATGAGTCTCTTCCAACGGGCCCACGACATCGTCGCCGCGAAGGCGAACAAGGCGCTGGACGCGGCCGAGAATCCGAACGAGATGCTCGACTACTCCTACGAGCAGATGCTGGACCACATCACCCAGGTGCGCCGGGCACTGGTCGACATCACTGCCTCAAAGAAGCAGCTCGAGCTGCAGGAGCAGCAGTTCCAGCACTCCGTCGACCACCTGGACGATCAGGCGAAGGCGGCGCTGGCAGCTGGCCGGGAGGATCTGGCTCGTGAGGCGCTGTCCCGCAAGGCCGCAGCCCAGCAGCAGATCAACGAGATGGAGCCGCAGCACCAGCAGCTGAACGACGAAGAGCAGAAGATGGAGCAGACGCTCAGCACGCTCCAGCAGCGGGTCAACGACTTCCGCTCGAAGAAGGAAGTCATGAAGGCCCAGTACACCGCCGCCTCCGCGATGACGTCGGTGAACGAGGAAGCCGCAGGCATCTCCAAGAGCTTCAGCGACTCCGGCGCCGCGCTGCAGCGCGCCCAGGACAAGATCGCCAACATGCAGGCCAGGGCTGCCGCCACCGATGAGCTGCTGCAGTCCGGCGTCCTGGAGGACGTCGGCGGCGACACCGACGACATCCAGCACGAGCTGGACCAGGCAAGCGCCAGTGCAGGGGTTGATAAGGAGCTCGCCGCGCTGAAGGCTCAGATCGCCAGCGCGCCGCCGGCACCGGAACTGCCCGCCGGCAGCTAGCCGGGCTACCCTAGGCGGCATGGGCGTTCCTTGACTGTGACCTGAGCTAGCGGCTCGAGCTCCACCTTCCTCGTCGGCCCCGGAAGCACCGACGACGAGGAAGGCCCGCTGCATGGAGTTCGCCCCGCTGAGATCCCGGCTGCGACCCGGCCGGGGTGCGCTGCTCGTCGCGCTGGCCGTCGAGCTGACGGATGAGCTATTCGACGGCACGAAGAGCGCGGTCCTGCCTCTCATCCGGCATGACCTCTCGCTGAGTTACGCCCAGATCGGGCTGCTCGCGGCCATCCCGCTGATTGTCGGCGGCCTGCTGGAGCTGCCGGTCGGCATCGTCAGCGGGACGGGAGCGCGACGGCGCCGGTTCATCCTGGCCGGCGGCCTGGTCTTCGGCGGTTCGGTGCTGGCGGTCGGGCTCGCCGGCTCCTTTGCGGTGCTGCTGATCGCGCTGACAGTCTTCTTCCCCGCTTCGGGCGCATTCGTCAGCCTGACGCAGTCGGCGCTGATGGACTCGGCTCCGGCCCGGCAGGCGCAGCACATGGCACGCTGGACGCTGGCAGGCTCCGCCGGAGCGGTCACGGGGCCCCTCCTGGTCGCAGCGGTGCTGGCAGGCGGCGGCAGCTGGCGGCAGGCTGTCGTCGCTGTCGCGGCAGTGTCCTTCCTGGTGTGGCTGGCCGTCGCGGCAGCCGGGCAGCCGGAAGCCCGCGGCTTCAGCGGGCCCGAGCCTGACCAGGACAGCGGCTGGCCGGGCTGGCGCGCAGTGGTCCCGATCGTTCGCCGCTCTGGGGCACTCCGCTGGCTCCTCTTGCTCCAGGTGGCGGACCTGCTGCTAGACGTGCTCACCGCGTTCCTGGCCATCTACCTGGTGACGGCGGGCAGGGCTGCGCCATCCGTCGCTGCCCTCGGCGTCGCGATCCGCCTCGGGCCGGCCTGGTCGGCGACGTCCTGCTGATCCGGCTGCTTGAGCGACGGGACAGCCGCCGCGTACTGCGGGCGAGCGCCTGGCTGGCACTCCTGCTGTTCCCGGCATTCTTGCTGGTTCCTGGCCTCGGGCTGAAACTGGCTGCCCTGGCGGCGCTGACACTCGCGACCACGCCGTGGTACCCGGTGCTGGCAGCCGAGCTCTACGGGAGCCTGCCCGGCCGAAGCGGCCTGGCCGTCACGCTGTCCAGCGCGGCTGGCCTGGCCGGCGGCCTCGGCCCGCTGGCCATCGGCCTGCTCGCCCAGAGTTTCGGCCTGAGCTGGGCAATGGCCGCGCTGTGCCCGGTGCCGGTGGTCATGCTCGCTGTCCCGGCAGCTCGAGCCGGCAGCCGACCTGGCCGGTAATCGGCTCGCGGGCGGCGATCTTGTCTGGACTAGACTCGCTTGCCGTGACTAGCTGGGGTCCTGAGGTCCGGGTGCGGTTCGCACCGTCGCCGACCGGCATGTTCCATGTCGGCGGCGCGCGATCTGTCCTGTTCAACTGGGCAATTGCGCTGCACACCGGCGGCACGATGGTGCTCCGCATCGAGGACACCGATGCCGCGCGGAACAAGCCCGAATGGATCGACGGCATCATCAGCGCTCTGTCCTGGCTGGGCATCGACGGCAGCCAGTATGAGGGTCCGTACTACCAGTCGAGCAATCTGGACAAGCATTCCGCGGCAGGCCAGCGGCTCTACGCGCAGGGCCGGGCTTATTACTGTGACTGCACCAGGGCCGATGTGATCGCCCGTACTGGCGACCAGCACCGCGGTTATGACGGCTACTGCCGGGACCGGGGACTCGGCCCGGGGGAAGGCCGGGCGCTCCGGTTCCGCTCCCCAGACGAGGGTGCCACCGTCATCGATGACCTCGTGCGCGGCGAGACGAGATTCGAGAACTCCACGATCGAGGACTTCGTGCTCGCGCGCGGCGACGGCTCGATTCTCTTCCTGCTGGCCAACGTCGTGGACGACATGGAGCAGCGCATTACTCATGTCATCCGCAGTGAGGAGCACCTGCCGAACACCCCCAAGCAGCAGCTGCTCTGGGAAGCGCTCGGGCATGAACCGCCCGCCTGGGGGCACCTGCCGATCGTGGTCAACGAGAAGCGGCAGAAGCTGTCGAAGCGCCGGGACAAGGTGGCGCTCGAGGATTTCCGCGACGAGGGCTACCTCTCCGCTGCCATGCGCAACTACCTCATGCTGCTTGGCTGGGCGCCGAAGAATGACCGCGAGATCGTGCCGTGGGACGAGATGGTGGCGGAGTTCCGGCTTGAAGACGTGAACCCGTCGCCCGCCTTCTTCGACGTGAAGAAGCTGCGCGCGTTCAACGGCGACTACATCCGTGCGCTGTCGGTGGACGAGTTCATCGCGGCCAGCCAGCCCTGGCTTGAGCCACCGGCCGCGCCGTGGCCGTCCGAGCGGTTTGACCCGTCGGTGTTCGCCGAGCTGGCACCGCTGGCGCAGACCAGGGTGAGCCTGCTGGCGGAGATCACGACGATGGTGGACTTCGCGTTCCTGCCGGAGCCGGTGCATGACGAGGCATCCTGGGCGAAGGCCATGCAAGAGCCTGCCGCTGATGTGCTGGCATCAGTGGCTGCTGCCTACGCCGATGTGCCCTGGCAGGCCGAGGCGCTGCGCGAGCGGCTGGAAGCGGTCGGAGCGTCCTACGGATTGTCGCTCGGCAAGGCTCAGGCGCCGATCCGCGTCGCGGTCACTGGCCGCACCGTCGGGCTTCCGTTGTTCGAGTCACTGGTGGTGCTTGGCCGGACCGAGACCCTGCGGCGGATCGAGTCAGCCCGCGAGCGAGTGACCGGGCTGGCGTAACCGCTGCGGTCCGCAAGCAGGTCCGTGCCGTGGCCGAGCTGGCTGCTGGCCGGGGCTGGCCTGGCCGGGCTGGCCGCGGCCGTTGCCGCCAGGCCCGCGGACGCGGCGTCGGCAGCCGCCCAGGACTGGTCGCCGTTCGTCCTCGTCGCGGGGCTGCTGCTGATCGGGCTCGTGGCCGATGGCGATGGCCTGTTCGCCGCGGCTGGTGCTCGGCTCGCGATAGCGACCGGGAACGCACGGTTGCTGTTCGCCGGCTCGATGCTGCTCGTCAGTCTCGTGACCGCAACACTGAACCTGGATACGTCGGTCGCCTTCCTCACCCCGGTGCTCGTGCACACTGCCCGCAGCCGGGGCGAGGGGGAGCCGGCCTTGCTGTACGGGTGCCTGCTGCTATCCAACGCCGGCTCGCTGCTGCTGCCCGGCTCGAACCTGACGAACCTGATCGTGCTCGGGCACCTGCAGCTGACCGGTGGCCAGTTCGCGGCCCGGATGTGGCTGCCATGGCTCGGCGCACTGGTCGTCACCGCTGCGGTCGTGGCCGTCGGGGAGCGCCAGTCATTGCGCCAGGCGCAGGGTGACCCCGAGCCGTCGCCCCGCCCGGTCCTCGGCCTCGGCATGGTGGCGGTCGTCGCGGCAACTGTGCTGGTGGTCGCGATCCGCTCATCCGCCTTGCCGGTGTTCGTCACCGGCGTGGTCGCCGCGGGCGTGCGGGTGCTGACCAGCAGCAGGCCGAGCCTCGCGCGGGTCTGGCAGGTGCTCGCAGTACCAGTCCTGGCCGGCCTGTTCGGCGCGGCGGTGGCGCTCGGCACGCTCGGCCGGGCGTGGTCCGGCCCGGCGGTGCTGCTCTCGCACCTGTCCGGCTGGGCGACGGCTGCGTTTGCCGCCGTGACGACAGTGGTGGTGAACAACCTGCCGGCCGCGAGCATGCTGGCTGCGCGAACGCCGAGCCACCCGTTCGAGCTGCTGATAGGCCTGAACCTGGGACCAAACCTGTGTGTCACCGGCTCGCTGGCCTGGCTGCTCTGGCATCGCTCGGCCCGCGACGCCGGCGCCCGGCCGTCGCTGGCGAGGGCGAGCATGCTCGGAGTGGTCGCTGTCCCGATCTCGATCGCTGTCGCAGTCGCGGCGCTGACCGTCACCGGCGGATCGTGAGCACCCCGCGGCCGAGTTCGCCGGGAGGGCATGTGCTTGGCTTGCGGCGTGACCGAAAGCCCTTTCAGCGAGCGCGTTCGCGGCGGCGAGACTGTCTTCGGCGGGTGGGCGGTGGCCCCGAGCCCGGTGAGCGCCGGGATCCTGGCCAGCGGCCTGGATTACGTCGTCGTCGACCTGCAGCACGGCACCGCGACTGAGCACGACCTGCCACCCCTCACGAACGCGATCCGGCTCGCGGGCGCCACTCCGCTCGGGCGGGTCAGGCATGCTCATCCTGCTGACATCGGGCGAGCCCTCGACCTCGGGTGCGACGGCGTGATCGTGCCGAACGTCGAGTCTGCCGAGCAGGCCGCCGCGGTGGCGGGCGCGTGCCGCTATCCGCGGGATGGGTACCGGTCGGCCGGGGGCGCCATGGCCCGCCTGCCCGATCCGCTGTGCATCGTCATGGTGGAGTCGCGGCAAGCTATGGCCGCGCTGGCGGCTACTCTGACGCTGCCTGGCGTCGACGGGATCTACGTCGGGCCGCGCGACCTGTCCTACTCGCTCGGCTGCCCGCTCGACCCGGCCGATCCCGTCCTGCGTCCGGCGCTGGAGAAGATCTGGGCGGACTGCGCAGCGGCGGGGAAGCCCGTCGGCGTGCATGCAGCCGATGGCACGACCGCGCGCCTCTACCGAGAGAACGCCTGCCGCCTGGTGACGGTCGTTGCCGACGTCGCCGCGATATCCAGGGCCGTCGTCTCCGAACTGGCGATCGCGCGCGGCTAGCGAGCGCCGTAAGATCAAGCTGCTACGCGACGCGGTCAGGCCGTCCTATGCTGCAAGCAGGGCCGTGCGGCGCGTCGGCCGGGCGCGGCCGTCGCGGCCGGCCGGTCAGCCCACAGGAGGCGGCACATGGGACTTATGGACAGGGTCAAGGCGCAGGCGGCTCAGATCGCGCAGCAGGCCCAGGAAGCAGCGCAGGAGGGCCGCGCCCGGATCGACCAGGTCCAGGCCAGCCGGCGGGGCGACGTCATGCTGCGTCAGCTCGGCGCGGCCGTCTTGGCTGAGCGGACCGGTCGTGGCGCGGCGGACAGCCAGGCCAGGATCGATCAGCTGATCAATGACATCACCGCGTACGAGCGCGAGAGCGGACTGAACCTGACCAGCCCGTCTCCGCAGGGCTTTCAGCAGCCGGGCGTCCCGGCCGGCGCGCCCGGCCCGTTCGGCGGCGCGCAGCCTGGCGCAGCTCCGGGCGGAGGGGGCGCCCCGTTCCCGGATACGGCCGGCAGCTCCTTCCCTGATCCAGGCGGCGCGGCATTCCCCGGCCCTGCAGGGCCGCCGCCGGGAGGCACTGGCGGTGCGCCGACGATCGACACGACGACGAGCTTCTTCCCGGCGCCTGGCGACGATCAGCCCGGCTGACGGCCGGAGCCCGCGCCCTACCGGCAGGCGTCCTGCGCTGCGGTCCGCTGCACGCCGGGCCCTTGCGCCTGCGTCCTGGCCCTCGCTCGCCTCCGGGGCCGGTGGCTCGACCGCGGCCGCGCGCTCCCGGCGTCCGTCTTCAGCCAGTGGAACAGCGCCGCTGCCTGCGTCGTGTTCCACAGCACTGCCGACTGGCCGGTGGGCGTGAGGTAGTTCATCGAGGACAGCGGCACGGTCGTGAACGTGACATCTGACGTCCTGATCCCGCGCAGCTCCTGAGCCAGCCGGACAAGGTCGAAGCCGCGGTCCACGGTCACTGCCGCGGTGACGGACGACAGGAACTGCTGAAGGCGGACCGGGTCAGCGATCACCCCTGCCCTGGTCGCCTCGGTGAACAGCGACGACAGCAACTGCTGCTGGTCGCTGATCCGGGCCAGATCAGAGAGCGCGAATGAGTGCCGGTCGCGGACGAACTTGAGCGCGGTGGCGCCGTCCACGTGGTGCCTTCCGGCGGACATGCGCAGGCCGCTGTAGGGATCATCGACGGCGTACGGCAGGCAGATATTGACGCCGCCCAGCGCGTTGATCACCTTGACGAAGCCGAGGAAGTCCACCTCGACGTAGTCGTTGACCACGGTGCCGGTGGCTTGCTCAACGGTGGCGACCATCAGCCGCGGGCCGCCGAGCCCGTAGGCGGCATTGATCTTGTTCATGCCGTGGCCGGGAATGTTGACCCAGGAGTCGCGCGGCAGGCTGACCACCTGCGCGCTGGCGTGGTCGGCCGGGATGTGCACCAGCATCAGCGTGTCAGAGTTGGAGCTGATCGCGTCTCCGACGTGCAGCCTGACTTCCTGCCTCCGGGACAGGCCGCCGCGGGTGTCGACGCCGGCGACCAGGATGTTGACCGGCCCGCTCGACGGCGTTCCCGATGTGCCCGCGTTGACCCGGCCAAGACCGTCGCTGACATAGCTGGTGAGCATCCAGGCGCTGCCCGACACCAGCAGGGTGAGCGCGGACATGACGCCGGCCATCGTGAGCGCAAGGCGCTGCCGGCGCAGCTTGCGCGCCGCCGCGATCTGCTGCATCACCCGACGGGACGCAGCCGCCGGGTCCGGGGCGGCGCGGCCCGTGCCGCTGCGCGCGCCCGCGCCAGGTGCGCCGCCACGGTCGTCTCTCACGAGCCCTCCTGGCTAGACCTAACCAGGCAAGCCGGGCCGCAACCGCCAGCAACGCCGGCGATCCGGGAACTTTACCGGTACTTATCCGCCAGCCGGCTCCGGCGGCTCGGGGTCGCGAGGCAGGCCGAGTATGCGCTCAGCGATGATGTTCAGCTGGATATCGGTGGTACCGCCGCCGATGGTCAGTGCCCTGGTAATCAGGACCTGGTGCGCCCAGTGCGCGCCATCCGGGACGCCGCCTGCGGTCACCGGGCCGCCGCCTTGCGTGCGGCCCAGGGCGCCGGAGGTACCCGACATCTCCCAGCACAGCTCGGCCACCTGCTGCGCGTGCCGCATGCTCAGCAGCTTGCGCACGCTGCCGGTGGCGCCCGGCTCGGTGCCGGACAGCTGCTTCAGCGTCGCCTGCAGCGCGAGCAGCTCGATCGCCTGGCCGACGGCGGCCAGCTCGCCCACGCTCGGCCCTCCGCTCCGGCCCGGCCGCCCTCGCCGACCTGCAGCAGCTCGGGCACGCCGCAGCCGAACGTCCACGACCGCGACAAGCGACACCCGCTCGTTCGCCAGCGTCGTCCGGGCGATGCGCCAGCCCTTGTTGACCTCGCCGACCAGGCAGTCGTCAGGGACGAATACCTCGTCCAGGAACACCTGGTTGAAGAACGCGTCGCCGCCGATCTCGCGCAGCGGCCGGACCTCGATCCCGGGTGAGTGCATGTCGACCAGGAAGTAACTGATGCCATCGTGCCGCGGCTGCGCCGGGTCAGTCCGCGCGATGCAGATCGCCCAGGCGGCCTGCTTCGCCAGCGAGGTCCAGATCTTCTGGCCGGAGATCTTCCAGCCGCCCTCGACACGTTCTGCCCGCGTGCTCAGTCCAGCCAGGTCGGACCCGGCGCCTGGCTCGCTGAACAGCTGACACCACAGGTAGTCCGCCCGCAGCGTGGCCGGGAGGAACCGCTGCTGCTGCTCCGGCGTGCCGTACTGGATGAGCGCGGGCACCACCCAGGCACCGATCGCCAGGCCGGGAACGTCGATGCCCGCGGCCCGCAGTTCCTCGTCGATGATCAGCTGCTCGAGTGCGCCAGCATCGCGTCCCCATGGCCCGGGCATGTGCGGCATGACCCAGCCGCCAGCGCCGAGTGCGGCGTTCCGCTCGGTACCCGTCAGCCTGGCGATCTCGGCGAGCTCCGATCTGATCGACGCCCGCAGGTCCGCATCACCGCCAGGCAGGTCCAGGCCGGCCTTGCGGCGCTGGCCGTCCAGCGCGAGAGCTGCCGTCCGCTGCCGCCAGCCGTGCGCGTCCGGGCACGCGGTGCCGAGCAGCGCGCGCAGCGTCATCGCCCGGCGGTAGTACAGATGCGCCTCGTGCTCCCAGGTGTAGCCGATGCCGCCGAGCACCTGGATGCACTCGTGCGCGCAGGACACCGCCGCGTCGGTAGCCAGCGACGCGGCGGCCGCCGCGGCGAAGCTCGTGTCCGGCATCGGCAGCGTTCGTCATCGAGCGCACGGGCCGCGTCCCAGACCACGGCGGCCGCCTGCTCGGCAGCGACCAGCATGCGGGCGCAGCGGTGCTTGACGGCCTGGAACTGGCCGATCGGGCGGCCGAACTGGTGGCGGAGCTTGGCGTAGTCCGGCAGCGGCGGTGACGGCCCAGCCTGCGATGCCGACAGCTTCAGCGCTGAAGATGACAGCCGCCAGGTTCGCCACGGCCCCGGCAGCCAGCTTGGTCAGCTGCCGGTCTGCGGGCACGACAACCTCGGCGGCGGTCACCCGGCCGAGCTGGCGAGTCAGATCGAGGCTCGCGACGGGAGCGATGTCCAGGCTGTCGGCGTCTACAGCCACCCAGACCGTGTCAGCTCCGGTCCTGGTCGGCAAGATGATCAGGTCCGCACCGGGAGCGCCGAGCACGCAGTCAGCACTGCCGTTGATGACGAGGTCGCCGCCCTGGATTCGCGGTGGCCCGGATCTCGGCAGTCAGTGCGACGGCCCCGTTCCCGCTCCCTTGAGCCAGAGACGCGACAACCTTGCCGGACAAGCCCGGCCGAGACCAGCGACGGCGCTTGCCAGCACGGTCGGCACCAATCCGCCGGGGACCAGCGCGCGGCCGAGTTCCTCGAGCGCGACGGCAAGCTCGGTCAGCCCGGCGCCCTGGCCGCCGTCGGCCTCGGGCACGTGCAGGCCGAGCACGCCGAGCTCGGCGAGGCCAGGGCGGATGGTATCGCGGTAGACGGCAGCGCCGCGGTCGTCAGGCCGTCGGCGGCAGCCCTGGCGACCGACGGCGGGCTGAAGCGCTGCGACCACGATCGGACCGAGTCGGCGAGCTGTGCATGGTCGTCGGTGAGGGCAAGTGCCATCGGTCCACCTCGTCTGCCACAGTCGGCCTGTTTGCTGGCATTCTAGAATGCCGTTCGGTTTTGCGGCCAGTGTTCCTCGTCCGCGCGCCCGACTAGCGTCCGGGTGAACATCGAATGAAGTCGGCTGGCGGACTATTGCCCGAGGCCAGAGCCAGGTCCTTGAATAGAACCGCGGCCATGGGAACACCATGTCGTCCGTGCCAACCAAATCGCTGACGCTTGCGAGTGTCTGGGAGGCACGAGAGATGGGCGCCGTCGCGCTGGGCAATACCACTATCAAGCTGTCCTACGCCTGGAACACCTTCTACTACTGGGGCGTCTGGGCCGTCTGCATCATCGGCCTGCTTATCGTGCTGTGGGCCGCGCTGCGGTCCAAGCGGTGGCAGCGCTGGACCACTCAGGACATCCTCATCGTCGCAGCGCTCGGCGTGCTGCTCGAGGTCTACGACAACATCATCGGCGACCAGTTCATCAAGCCACTGGTGGACGTGATCCCCGGCGCGGACCTGCTGCAACTGCACGACCTGCCCTACATGTTCCTGCTGATGGTCGGCGTCGCGCTGGTGCGCAAGCCCGGCTGCGTCACCGCCATGGTCTTCATCAACTACCTGCTCGCCCAGCTACTCTTCGGCAGCGGTCACGGCGCGCTGGACTGGACCGACGGCCTCACCCAGGGCATCTTCTGCGACCTGTACATCGTGGCCGGGCGGGGCAAGCTTTACGCACCAGGCTCGGCCGCGTGGGCGATGGTCGTCGACGGGTTCGTCATCGGCGTGCTGCGCGGCGGGCCGAACGCGTTCCTGGGCGACTGGACCTTCGACCCGTACCTGAACTCGACGTATTACACCTTGTACCAGATGTGGACCGACACCTGGTCGAACGCGCTCGGGAACGGGGTAGAGGCGGCCATCAGCGCCGTGCTCGCGCTGAGGGTGGCGCGCTCGGTCATCCCGTCGATCGGGGCCCGTCAGACCAGGTCAGCCGGAGACGTAGACCCGTTCGCCGAAGAGGATGCGGGCAACGGCGCGCCGGTCAATGTCGCTGACGGGCTGCCATCAGAAGGAGAGCTGGCATGAAGCGCGGCGCACTCGTGTTCGCCATCGTGGCCCTGCTCCTGCTGGCCGACGGCACATACCTGCAGCTGAGCAATAACCAGGTCGGCGGTGACACCGGCGTCCTGTTCGGCAATCCGAACTTCGCGCTGTCGGCCGGGACTGTCGTGCTGATCAGCGGCGGGTTCCTGCTCCTGGGCGCGGCCCTGATGTGGGCCGTGGCGATCCGGCGGGAAAGCCGGTTTTCAGGCGGACGCGATGACCTCAGCCAGCCTCCGGCTGGCGAGGCACCGACCCAGGCTGGCGCAGGGCAAGGCCAGATCCGGAAGGGGCAGGGTCATCAGCGGCAATCGTGAGCTCGTCGCCGAGGATGTCTCGTTCGCTTACCTAGGAGCGACCACAGCGGCGCTGCGGCACATCGAGCTTGCTGTGAGCGCTGGCGAGGTGCTGCTGGTTACCGGCCTGTCCGGCTGCGGTAAGTCGACTCTTGCGCTGGCGCTGACGGGGCTGATCCCGTCACGGGTCCACGGCGAGCTGCGCGGCCGGGTGACGTTCGGCGGGCAGCCGCTGTCCGGGCTGCCACCGCACGAGGCGTCGCAGCTGGTCGGCATGGTCTTCCAGAACCCCAACCTGCAGCTCATCAACCACACAGTGCAGTCGGAGGTCGCGTTCGGACCGGAGAACCTGGCGCTGCCGCAGCCGGAGATCGCCCGGCGGGTGGACTGGTGCCTGGAAGTTACCGGCATGGCCGGGATGCGGATGGCCTCCACGGTTACCCTCTCCGGCGGCCAGAAGCAGCGCACCGCGATTGCGGCGACGCTGGCCATGCGCCCCCGCATCCTGGTGCTGGACGAGCCGCTGTCCGACCTGGACCCGGTCGGGGCTCAGGAGGTGCTCGGCACGCTGCGCCGGCTTGCCCGCGACGAGGGCACCGGCGTACTGATCATCGAGCACCGGGTGGACGAGGTCGCGCCGTGGGCGGACCGGGTAGTGCTGATGGACGCCGGCCGCATCGTGCTCGACGAGCCGCCCCGGCAGGCGTGGGCCGACCAGGCCCGCTGGGCGGGCATCGGCGTAGGCATCCCTGATGTGGTCCGGCTCGCGCACGCGCTGCCCGACGTCTTCACCGGCCCGCTGCCGCTGTCGGTCGAGGACGCGGCCGAGCAACTGCGGGACACCTGGGTGGTCCCTGCGCTAGCGCAGGCCGCCACCGCACGCCTTCATGACCGTCTGCTCCAGGCTGGGAACGGCGCGGCAAGTAGTCAGCCGCCTGCCGCCCCTCCAGTGCTGAACTGGGATCACGTCACTGTCGATTTCGACAGCAACCGGGCCGTGGACGACGTGAGCCTAGCGATCGCCGACGGCGAGTGGGTCGCCATGATCGGGGCCAACGGGTCCGGCAAGAGCACGCTCACCGCGCTCACGGTAGGCATGGGCAAGCCGAGCGCTGGCGTGGTGTCCTTCCGCGGTCACCCGATCAAGCCCGGAAAGGTCTTCGAGCACGCCGCACGTGTCGCGCTGCTGTTGCAGGCGGCCGACGAGATGCTGTTCGAGGAGACGGTGATCGGCGAGCTGAAATTCGGCAGCAAGTTCCGCGCGCTGCCGCCCGACCCGGTGCTGACTGTCGAGGAGGCCATCGACTTCTTCGGCTTCCGCGGGCTGGAGGACACCAGCCCGTGGGAGCTAAGCCAGGGCGGCAGGCAGCGGCTGGCCCTTGGCGCGCTGCTTGTCGGCGCGCCGGGCGTGCTGGTGCTGGACGAGCCGACAACGGGTCAGGACGCCGAGCGGATGCGATCATTCCTGCACCTGCTCGAGGCTGTCCGGGCCCGAACCGGGCTCACGGTGCTGACCGTCACCCACGACATCCGCGGTCTGGCGAGCCGGGCGGCGCGGATCGTGCTGCTCGGCGCCGGCCAGGTACAGCTGGACGGCCCAGCGAACGAGATATTCGCCCGCGCCCAGGAACTTCAGCGATGGGGCGTGCTGGCGCCGCCGGTGGCGAGGCTCCAGGTAGAGCTGCTGGGGCCGGATACCGCGGACGTGCTGCTCTCCGTCGAGGAGGTAGCGGCCGCTGCGACTGCCTACCGCGGCGTGCCAGCGAGAACGGCAGGCGCGTCATGATGTCGTCGCTGCTCGTCCGGACGCTCATCGCCTACCTGATCGTGTTCGCGGTGCCGATGATCCTGCCGGTGCTGTTCATCAAGCTCGTCGGGACTCGGCGGGCTGCGCGAGCTCGTTACCTACGAGGCGCGCGACACCCCGCTGCACAAGCTGGACCCGCGGCTGAAGGTGCTGTACCCGATCGCGATGGGCGTGCTCAGCATCATCTTGAACTGGGACTTCATGCTCATCGTGTTCGGCCTCACCATCATCCCCTGGTTCTGGCTGCGGCCGTCACGGGCCAAGGTGCGGGTGCTGCTGATCATGGTGATCGGTCCGGCGCTGACCGGGTTCTGGTCACAGGGCCTGTACTACCTGCCGAACCCGCCAATCCACTTCATCTACCAGTTCCCGTGGACTATCAGCTGGCTAGGCTCGCCCGGGATCACCGCGTACGGGATGGTATTCGGCCTGCAGCAGTCGGCCCGCGTGCTCGTCACTGTCTCGACGTCCATGCTGGTGCTCGTCAGCACCGACGTCGGCGACTTCACCTGGGCGTTCGAGCGGTTCCGGATGCCGCCGCAGGTGGGCTTCGCGCTGACGGCGGCACTGCGCTTCCTGCCCGACATGATCTCCCGGACCATGCTGGTGTTCCGAGCCGTCGAACTGCGCGGCTACGACCTGTCTCGGCCGCGCTGGTTCCAGGTAAACAAGTGGCCGGACTATGTACGGCGGGTCAGCCGCTGCGTGGTGCTCATCACCGTGCCGCTGCTTGTCGGCAGCCTGCGCGGCACGACAACCATGGCCATGGTCGCCGACGCGCGAGGGTTCGGTGCCAACCGCCGGCGCGGCTCGCTGCGCGTGCACCGCACGACCGCGGTCGACGTCGCGGGTTACGTCATCCTGGTCGCCCTCGTCGGGACGGCCATCGTTCTCAACCATTTCCACATCGGTGCCCGCCCCTACTGACCAGCGGCCCGCGGATGTCCACGCGGTCGTCCGGGACAGCCGACAGGCTGCCCGGCCCGCATCGCCGGATCCCAGCTAACCGAGGAGACCCGATGCGTTACGACGCAGTCCTGTTCGACAACGGAGGAACGCTGACCCACCGCACATCGCCGGTGGCGGCGGTGTGCAGTCTCGCCGCGCGGCTCGGCGTCGACATTTCCGAGGAAGATGCGGCCCGCTTCTGGCGCCGGTCCAAGGAGCACAGCCGGACGCTGATGGCCGAGAAGCGCCAGCGCCGCAACCTGTCGAGGACAGACCACCGTGCCGCTTACGTCACCGGCTACTCGCCGTTCGAGGAGATCGCGCCGGGCCTGGCCGACCTCATGTACGACGAGTGGAAGACCAACCCGCTGACGATGGTGCCGTACCCGGACGCCCCAGCCGTGCTCAAGTCGTTCGCCGGGGCAGGCATCCCGATCGGCATCGTCAGCAACACCGGCTGGTCGATCAACGAGGGCTACGTGGCGACTGGCCTCGACGCCTTCATCCAGACCTTCGTGCTCTCCTGCGACATCGGCATCGCCAAGCCGGATCCAGAGCCATTCCTGCTCGCCTGCGAGCGGCTGGGCGTCGCGCCAGACCGAACCCTCATGGTCGGCAACAACCGGCTCGCTGATTCCGGGTCGATCTGCGTCGGCTGCTACTGCCTGATCCTGCCCCCGGTCCCGCCGGGCGCTACCCGTGGGCTGCGCGCGGCCGCCGACGTGGCCGGCATCGCGCTGGGCCGAATAACCGGAAAGGACGCTCCGATGCGAACCGTGCTCATGATCCGTGCCCGCGCGGTGCTGTGTGCTGCCGCGCTGCTGGCCGGAATGGCGATACCTGCTGCGATAGCCACGGCCGGCTCCGTGCCTGCCAGCGCCGCCACCGGTACCAGCGCCGCTTCAGCGGCCAGTGCGAGCGACCGGGTGCCGCGTTACAACCACATCGCCGTGATCATGTTCACCGACCACGGCTTCACCAACATCCTGCACAACAAGCATGCCCCGACCTTCAACCGGCTGGCCAGGGAGTATGGCCTCGCCAGCCATTACTACACGACCTCTGACCCGGACACCGCCGGCATCATGGCCTTCCTGGCCGGCAACTCCTTCGGCGTGGACGACGGGTCGCCGTACTGGGATCAGCAGGTCAGCAAACCGAGCCTGCTCAGCCAGCTGGACACGGCGCACAAGTCCTGGAAGGAGTACGTCCAGGACATTCCCTACGCCGGCTACCTGGGCGACTGCTACCCGACGCAGTGCCAGGAGAGCGACTCGCTGTACAAGCAGCCTAAGTTCAATCCGGTGCCAGATCTCACCAGCGTCGCCGACAATCCAGCCGAGGCGCGCAAGATGGTGCCCGCAAGCGAGCTGGCCGCTGACGCCCGAGCCGGGCGGCTGCCCGACTTCAGCTTCATCGACGCGAACGAGTGCACCAACATGCACGGCGGGCCGCCGTGGTGCGAGGACAGCTCGAACAACCTCGGTCAGCCGAACGACAACAAGCTCATCGCCGGCGGCGACAGCTACCTTCGCCAGGTCACCAGCGAGATCATGTCCGGGCCGCAGTGGCGGCACGGCAACAACGCGGTCGTCATCACCTGGACCGAGGGCATCAGCACTGCCGGATGCTGTGCCGCTAAGCCGGGCACGGGGCGGGTCTTCACGGTCGTGGTGACCAGCCACGGGCCTCGCCACCTGACCGACGGCACGAAGTTCAACCACTACTCGCTGCTCGCCACCATCGAGCACGCGTTCGGGCTCGGCTGCCTGCAGCACGCATGTGACATCAAGAAGGTCATCCCGATGGCCAGGCTGTTCGGCGCCAGGTCGGACGGTCGGGAGAGCTTCCCCGCCGCGACCGCTGCGGCTGGCGCCGGTGCCCCGCCAGCTGCGGCCAGCGCTCCGGCTCCGGCCAGCCCGCCAGATCGCGCCACGACTGCAGCATCCGGCTGGACGGTGGTGCGAAGCCCCGACACCGGCAGCAATGACAATGACCTCTGGTCGATCGCAGGCCGCTCGCCGTCAGATATCTGGGCGGTCGGCTCGCTGCTGCCGAACTCGTCCGCGACGATCGTGCAGACCCTGGCGCTGCACTACAACGGCACGACCTGGACGCGGGTCAGGACGCCGGACTTCGGACCGGAAGCCAACTCGCTCTACGGCGTCACCGCGCTGCCGGACGGGACGGCATGGGCGACCGGCATCTACACGCAGGCGTCGGGTCATACCGGGCGTGCGCTCACCATGCACTGGAAGAAAGGCAAGTGGACGATCGTGCGGGCTGCCAACCCCGGCTCGGCCGACGACATGCTGTACAGCGTCGCGGCGGTGAGCGACTCCGACGTCTGGGCCGGCGGCACGTTCGGCGACTCGAGCGGGTTCTTCCATCCGCTGATCGAGCACTGGAATGGTCATCACTGGACCGCCAGCCACATCCCCGGGCTGGGCTCCGCGGACGGCATCCTGAACTCCATCACCGCGGCGGGCCCGGGCGGAGTGTGGGCGACCGGCCAGCTCTCCGGCAACGGCTCTGATCGCCAGGTCGTCCTGCACCTGGCCGGCCGGACCTGGGTAGTCGTCCACGAGGGCGCAGTGCGGACATCAGGGGACGCGGCCGCTGACGCGTACCCGCAGGCGATCGCGAGCTCGCCGGCCTGGCCTGTGGCTGGCTGGCGACTACCGGGCCGGGCACTCCGGCTTCAGCACACTGGTCGAGGCCCCGGCGGGCGGCAGTAGCCTCGGCGAGCTCAGCACGCCGGACCCGACTGTGCAGGACAACTACCTGCAGGCGATCGTGCCGGTCAACGCCGGCATGGATGCATGGGCGGTCGGCGATAGCGTGCCGCCCTCGACTGGCAACGCGGACTCGCTGATCGAGTACGGAACGGCGACCGGGGGCTGGACCGTGGTCGCCAGCCCCGATCCGTCAGCCAGCGGCAACAACATCCTGGACGGCATCCTCGCCGTCAGCAGCACCAATGTCTGGGCTGTCGGCGAGTACGACGGCAAGGGCGGCATGCGGACGCTGATCATGCACTACACGGGCGGAAGCAGCTAGGGACGAGCCGGGCCGTCCGTTCGGGGGACGCCCGGCTGCCGATGCGGGTGGCGGGACGACGGCGTCCTTGCCACCCGCATTGCGTGCTTGTCGATGCGCTGACTCGTCTGTACTATCGAGTAAGTTACTGGCGAGTAGGGTCCTCGCGGACGCGCACGGAGGGTGCAGGATGACGCACTTCAAGAGCAACCTCAGGGATATCGAGTTCAACCTCTTCGAGGTGCTCAGGCGCCAGGACCTGCTCGGCGCAGAGCCGTTCGCCGACATCGACGAGGAGACAGCCCGCGGCATCCTCGACGAGGTGAACAGGCTCGCGCTCGGCCCGGTCGCCGAGTCCTACGCCTCCGCCGACCGCAATCCGCCGGTCTTCGACCCTGCGACGCACTCAGTCCGGATGCCGGACGACTTCAAGCGCTCCTACCAGGCCTTCATCGACGCCGAGTGGTTCCGCCTGGAGCTGCCGCCTGAGCTGGGTGGCACGCGCGTACCGCGCACGCTTAGCTGGTCGGTGGCCGAGCTGATCCTCGGCGCGAACCCGGCGGTCTGGATGTACTCGAGCCTCGGCTCGTTCTCGAACACGCTCTGGCAGCTCGGCACTCCGGCCCAGAAGCGGATCGCGGAGCAGTCGATCGAGGGCCGCTGGGGCTACACCATGGTGCTGACCGAGCCGGACGCAGGCTCGGACGTGGGGGCCGGCCGGACCAAGGCCGTGCAGCAGCCCGATGGCACCTGGCACATCGAGGGCGTGAAGAGGTTCATCACCAGCGCCGAGCACGACATGGCCGACAACATCCTGCACATCGTGCTTGCCCGCCCGGAGGGCGCTGGTCCCGGCACCAAGGGCCTGTCCATGTTCCTGGTCCCCAAGTTCCAGGTGAACCCCGACGGGTCGCTCGGCGAGCGGAACGGCGTGTATGTCACCAACGTCGAGCACAAGATGGGACTGAAGGCGTCCACGACGTGCGAGCTGACATTCGGGGCCGAGCACCCGGCGGTCGGCACCCTGATCGGCGATGTGCACGATGGCATCCGCCAGATGTTCATGATCATCGAGTTCGCCCGGATGATGGTCGGGACCAAGGCCATCGCTGCCCTGTCGACCGGCTACCTGAACGCGCTGGAGTACGCCAAGACCAGGGTTCAGGGCGCGGACCTGACCCAGCTGACGGACAAGGCTGCACCGCGCGTCACGATCATGAATCACCCTGACGTCCGGCGCAGCCTGCTGCTGCAGAAGGCATACGCCGAGGGCATGCGGGCGCTCGTCCTCTACACCGCGACACAGCAGGACGCCATGCAGATCGCGGCGGCCAGGGGCGAGCGGGACGAGGCCGCCGCGGCACTCAACGACCTGCTGCTGCCGATCGTCAAGGGCGTCGGCTCCGAGCGCGGTTACGAGCTGCTGGCTCAGTCCCTGCAGACCTTCGGCGGCTCGGGCTACCTGCAGGATTACCCGATCGAGCAGTACATCAGGGACGCCAAGATCGACAGCCTGTATGAGGGCACGACCGCGATCCAGGGCCTGGACCTGTACTTCCGCAAGATCGTCCGCAACCAGGGCGCCTCGCTGGGCCTAGTGCTCGCTCAGATCCGGGAGTTCGCCGCGGCGGACAACGGCAACGGCCGGCTGAAGCGGGAGCGGGCTGCGCTGGCCAGGGCAGCCGGCGACGTCGAGGCAATCGTGACCGCCATGAACGGCTTCCTCGTCGACAGCCTCGAGCAGGCGCCGGAGACCTACCGGGCCGGGCTCAACACCACGCGGCTCCTGCTCGCGCTCGGCGACCTCGTTGTCGGCTGGCTGCTCGGACGCCAGGCCGAGGTGGCGATTGCCCGTCTCGACCAGGGCGGTCTCAGCGCCGCTGACGAAGCCTTCTACCGCGGCAAGATCGCGGCAGCCGGATTCTTCGCCGCCACAGTGCTGCCGCGGCTGGCCGGCGAGCGCGAGATCGCCGAGACGACCTCGCTGGACCCGATGGAGCTACCAGAAGAGGCTTTCTGAGCCGGGCGCTTCAGATCTCGTACTGAACCGATGCACGGTCCTTGGCGTGCGGACTGCTGATCCGGCCGATGATCTCCTGGTGCTCGGCGTTGGTGCGGTAGGCGAGGTACGACTCGGCGTCGTCGAAGTCGGCGACAACGGCGAAGTCGTAGTTCCCCTCGATGATCCCGGCGTCCGGCCCGGCGTGGTACGAGCGCAATCCGCGCAGCTTCGGCGCAAGCGCGGTCAGCTCGGTCGCGAACTGCTGCTCCAGCTCCTCGGTCATCTCGTCGTCCCAGGTGAACAGGACCACGTGGCGAATCATCGGCTTCCTTTCAGGACCAGGCCAGCATCCGCAGCGGGTCGGTGAGCATGGCGCCGACGTCCCGCAGCACCGCGGAGCCGAGGTCGCCATCGACGATGCGATGATCGAACGACAGCGCCAGCGTGCACACCTTGCGCACGGCAAGCTCGCCGTCGACCACCCACGGAGCGTCCTTGACCTGGCCGAATGCCAGGATCGCGGCTTCGCCCTGCGGCAGGATCGGCGTGCCGGTGTCGACTCCGAAGATGCCGACGTTGGTGATCGAGATCGTGCCGCCGGAGAGGTCGGCCGGCGTGGCCTTCCCGGCCCGTGCGGTCTCCGCGAGCTGCGCCAGTGCCGCCGCCAGCTGCGGCAGGGTCAGCGCGTGCGCGTCCTTCACGTTCGGCACGACGAGCCCGCGGTCGGTTGCGGCGGCGATGCCCAGGTTCACGTAGTGCTTGACCACGATCTCCTGCGCCGCCTCGTCCCAGCTGGAGTTGATCATCGGGTGCCGGGCGGCGGCCACGAGGAGCGCCCGCGCGACCAGCAGCAACGGCGACACCCTGACGTCGGCGAATTCCGGCAGCGTGCGCAGCCGCGCCGTCGCGGTCGTCGTCTCGGTGATGTCGATCTGCAGGAACTCGGTGACGTGCGGCGCAGTGAACGCGCTCGCCGCAACTGCCGCCGCGGTGTGCTTGCGCACGCCCCTGACGGCGATCCGTTCCTCGAGCGCACGAGCTGGGGTCCGCGCACCTTGGAAGGGAACGGGCTGGGCCTGGCCTGCCGCCGCCCGCTGGACGTCGTCCCGGGTAATGGAGCCGTTCGGCCCGGTGCCGGTCATCCCGGCGAGATCGACGCCGAGATCCCTGGCCATCTTGCGCACCGGCGGCTTGGCCAGCGCCGCACTGCGACCTGAACCGTCTGCCGATGCGGCTGTGCCGGCGCCTCCCGGGGACGGGCTGGAGGCCGGGGCTGTGCTAGTGCTGCCGTTCCCGCTCTGCCGGGGGGCTGTCTTGCGGGCGCGGCGGGCGGTGGTGCCGAGCTTGACGCCATAGCCGACCAGGACCGCCTGGCGCTCTGCCTTCGGAGCCGGGCTGCCGATCATGCCTGGCTCGACCGCGCCTTCCACCGGAGGAGCCGGGACCAGGTCGCCGGCCGTGCTGATCGCGTGCTGCGCAGCCGTCTCGGCCGGCACATCGACTGCCACGGTTGGCTCGGCCCCGCCGCCTGCGTCAGAACCGACATTGACCGCGATGATCGGCGTGCCGACGTCGGCGGTCTGGCCTTCGGGGACCAGCAGGCTGGCGACAGTGCCCTCGTACGGGCTCGGCAGCTCGACAATCGCCTTGGCGGTCTCGATCTCGACGATGATCTGGTTAATGGCGACGGTGTCACCCGGCTTGACGTGCCACCTGACGATGTCGGCCTCGGTCAGGCCTTCGCCGACGTCAGGGAGCTTGAACTCCTTGAGAACTGACATCCGGGCCTCTCAGTAACCGAAGGTGCGGTCGACAGCATCCAGGATCCGGTCCAGGTCGGGCAGGTAATGCTCCTCGAGCCTGGACGGCGGATACGGGGTGGTGTATGCGCCGACGCGCAGCACCGGTGCCTCGAGGTTGTAGAAGCACTCCTGCGTGACCTGCGCCGCGATCTCGGCGCCGATGCCGCCAGTGACGACGGCCTCGTGCACGACGATGCACCTGCCGGTCTTGCGGACCGAGGCGAAGATGGTCTCAGTGTCCAGCGGCGCGAGCGATCGCAGGTCGACGACTTCCATCGACCTGCCGTCGGCGTTTGCCGCGACGGCCGCCTCGGCGCAGGTGCGCACCATCGGGCCGTAGCACAGCACGGTCACGTCAGCGCCAGGAAGGAGCACCCTGGCCTTGTCCATGGGCAGCGCGGCACCGAGGCCGCCCTCGATGTCCACCTCGGCCCTGTCCCAGTAGCGCCGCTTGGGCTCGAAGAAGATCACCGGGTCGTCGCTGGTCGCGGCCTGCTGGATCATCGTGTAGGCGTCGGCGGGGTCACCGCACGCGACGACCCGGAGGCCGGGGGTGTGCGCGAACAGCGCTTCGGGCGACTCGCTGTGGTGCTCCACGGCGCCGATGCCGCCGCCGAACGGGATCCGCACCACGATCGGCAGCCGGATGGTGCCGAGCGAGCGGTAGCGCATCTTGGCCAGCTGGCTGACTATCTGGTCGAACGCCGGGAAGACGAAGCCGTCGAACTGGATCTCGCAGATCGGCCGGTAGCCGCGCAGCGCCAGACCAATGGCCGTGCCGATGATGCCCGACTCAGCTAGCGGGGTGTCCATCACGCGCGCCTCGCCGAAGTCCTTCTGCAGGCCGTCGGTGACCCGGAAGACGCCGCCCAGCTTGCCGACGTCCTCGCCCATGATCAGGGCCTTCGGGTTGTCCTCAAGTGCCTTGCGCAGACCCTCGTTGAGTGCCTTGGAGAGCGTGAGCTTCGGCATCGCGGGTGTCGTCATCGCGCGGCCCCCTCACCGACGAACGAGTCAAGGTAGGCGGCGAATCCGGCGCGCTCCGCGGCGAGCTGCGAGGTCTCACTCGTCAGCACGTCATCGAACATCGAGAGAGGCTCGGGGTCCGGCATCTGCAGGCAGGCAGCCCGCACCCTGGCTCCCACCGCGGCCGCCTCTGCCTCGATCTCGTCGAAGAAGCTCATCTCCGCCTGCTCGGTACGGATCAGGTACTGCTTGACGCGCTCGATCGGGTCCTTGAGCTTCCAGGCCTCCAGCTCAGCCGACAGCCGGTACCGGGTCGGGTCGTCAGTCGTCGTGTGCGCACCCATCCGGTAGGTGAAGGCCTCGATCAGCGTCGGGCCCTGCCCGTCGCGCGCTGCCCGCATGGCCTTGCGGGTGACCGCCAGGCAGGCCAGTACGTCGTTCCCGTCAACCCGCATGCCGGGGAAGCCGAAACCGTGGGCGCGCCGGTACAGCGGCGTGCGGCTCTGCCGCTCCAGCGGCTCGGAGATGGCCCACTGGTTGTTCTGGCAGAAGAACACGATCGGCGCGTTGTTCACCGAGGCCCAGATGAATGCCTCGTTCACGTCGCCCTGGCTGGTCGCGCCGTCGCCGAAGTAAGCGATGACGGCCTCGCCGTCCTCGCCGACGGCGCCGTCGCGCTGGATCCCCATGGCGTAGCCGGTCGCATGCAGGGCCTGGCTCCCGATGACGATCGTGTACAGGTGGAAGTTGTGCTCAGTGGGATCCCAGCCGCCGTGGCTGACTCCGCGGAACAGTTCGAGCAGCTTCATCGGGTCCAGGCCGCGGCACCACGCGACGCCATGCTCGCGGTAGGTCGGGAATGCCATGTCCCGCGGATTGAGCGCGCGCCCGGAGCCGACCTGGGCGGCTTCCTGGCCAAGCAGCGAGGCCCAGATCCCGAGCTCGCCCTGGCGCTGAAGCGCGATCGCCTCGAAGTCGATCCGGCGGACGATGACCAGGTCGCGGTAGAGCGCCTTGATCTCGTCGGCGGAGATTTCCAGCGGGTAATCGGGGTGCTCGACCCGCTCCCCCTCAGGGGTTAGCAGCTGAATCAGCTCAGCAGGATCCGCCTGTCGTTCTGGCTCGCGGGCTGGTGCCCGTCCGGCAGAGCGGGCGGCGCGTCCGGCGTCTTTGACGGCCACGTGCCACTCCTTGGATGCTTATGTCCGGTCCGGAACGAGCCCGGACCGGTCTGTCGTCCCGTCCATGACGGTGCGAACAGTACTATCGCCGCGCCCGGGACCGTCAAGCGCTGCGGGCCCCGGCGTGACCTTGTGACAGATGTCACGAAATCGGGACACGGGAACCTAGCTCAAGGCTACTGCCCTGCAGGCTGGTTCCCTATTCGCGAACTCTGAGATCAGGCTCGGTACTGTTCGGGTGTGCGCAGATTCGTCGTCGACGTGATGCTGAAGCCCGAGATCCACGATCCCCAGGGCGAGGCCATTGCCAGCGCCTGCCGGCGGCTCGGCTTCGGTCAGGTGGCCGGGGTCCGGCAGGGCAAGCGGTTCGAGATCGAGCTGAGCGAGCCGGCCGCCGAGGAGCGGATCGCGGAGCTGGCCGCCGAACTGCTCGCCAATCCGGTCATCGAGGAGTTCTCAGTACATCCCGCCTGACTTAAAGCCCGCAGCGGACGGGGCTGTGCTGGCGGGTGCCGAGTTATCGGGGCTATATAACCCCGGCAACTAGGCATCGATGGCTACGTTCTTGCGCGATGGTGACTCTTCCGGCCCTACTGTGACACTTAGGTGGAGCAAATAAGGGCAATTCGGTGCGCGATTTTGGCGCTAAGCGTCACAGTCTGCTCGCCTGCCACGTTAAGCGTCACAAATTGTCGGTGGCCCGCGCGATCCTGGGCCGACGCTACCGGGGCCTGCGGATGGTCCGTTCGGCCGCCCGCGCGGGCGTGCATACAAGATTGTTATCTTCCGCTGGCCCCGCGCCAGCGCCCGCAGGGGGCCCGCTGCGATCTATCGCAGCCTGCGTTTCCGCAGGTCAGAGGCGTGCGTGGTCGTTGAGTAGCCGTCTGACGGTAGCGCACTGTTCGTCCAGAGATCGCCTAAGTTCAGGATTACCGGGCGTCGTCCGGGGAAGCCTTCACAATGTGAACTGACTTTGACGCCGACGGGGCTGAGGAGCGGATGCGATCTCGGGTGTTCCATTCTGGGGAACCAGCCGCAGACGTGGAGTTCTGCCTGGTCTTCCCCAGGGAATCGCTAAGCGTTCCGGTTATGCGCCGGGTTCTGGGCGACACTCTCAGCCGCCTGGGGATTGATCAGAGCTGCATCAACGACCTGCTGCTGGCGGTGACCGAGGCGTGCACGAACGTGCTGCGGCATGCCGGCCAGGGTCGGCGGTACGAGCTGGTCGTCCACGTTGGCAGTAAGCGGTGCCTGCTGGAAGTAGTCGATACCGGCCGCGGCTTTGACCCGGCCAAGGTCGGCCGCCGTCGGCCGGGACCGCGTTACTCGGTCCGGCCGGTGGCCAGGCTGCGCCGTCAGCCGACCCCGCCGGCGTCCACGGCGCCGGGGTCGCCGAGCACACTACGCAGCCGCATCACGGCATCACGCCGGCAGGCCAGGGAACGGGCCATCGCTGACCTTCCCGAGTCAGGGCGCGGTATGGCGATCATGCGAGCCTGCGTCGACGACGTGACGATGCGCAGCAGGCCGGGCCAGGGCACCGTGGTCTCGCTGCAGAAGCGCATCGAGTGGCGCACCGACGCCCCGCTGGCGCAGCGTGCGGCCTCGCAGCTCAGGGACGCGGGCTAGGCCGCCAGCCGGCCGGGCGACGGTTGCTCAGCGGGTAGCCTGCGAACATGCGCCGCTCAACCAGACGCCCATGACGGCCCGGATCGGAGTCGTTACCTTCCCGGGTTCCCTCGACGATCGCGACGCACGCCGCGCAGTGGAGCGAGCGGGCGCCCAGCCGGTCGAGCTCTGGCACGATGAGGCCAGCCTGCACGCGGTCGATGCGGTCGTCCTGCCTGGCGGCTTCTCCTACGGCGACTACCTGCGCTGTGGTGCGATCGCCCGGTTCGCCCCGGTGATGGGCCAGCTCATCCCGGCAGCGGCCAAGGGCCTGCCGGTGCTCGGCATCTGCAACGGCTTCCAGATCCTGTGCGAGGCGCACCTGCTGCCGGGGGCGCTCACCCGTAACGCGGGCCTGCGGTTTGTCAACAGGGACATCACGATCATGATCGAGAACCAGACGTCAGCATGGACCAGGCAGTACCGGACCGGCCAGGAGGTCAGGGTCGTGCTCAAGAGCGGCGAAGGTGCCTACATGGCCGATCCGGACACCGTCGCCAAGCTGGCAGCCAACGGCCAGATCCTCGGGCGCTATGCGAGCGGCAACCCGAACGGCTCAGTCGGCGACATCGCCGGTGTCGTCAGCGAGGCGGGAAACGTGGCCGGCCTCATGCCACATCCCGAGCACGCTATCGAGGAGCTGACCGGGCCGTCCGCTGACGGCCTTGGCTTCTTCACCTCAGTCCTGCAGGCAGTCGCCCGTGGTTAGGAACACAGTGGTCAGGAACACGGTGGCTAGGGATATAGCGGCTGAGAACGCGGGGACTCAGGACACGGTGCCGGTCGCCGCCGCCACGCCGGATCGCGCCCAGCCCTTCGCCGCGCTGGGCCTCACCAACGATGAGTACGCCCGGATTGGCGGCATTCTCAGCCGCCGCCCGACCGACGCCGAGCTGGCCATCTACTCGGTGATGTGGAGCGAGCACTGCTCATATAAGTCCTCCCGCAAGCATCTGCGGCAGTTCGCGGAAAAGGCTCCGGCTACCGATGTCCTGCTGGCCGGCATCGGCCAGAACGCGGGCGTCGTCGACATCGGCCAGGGCTACGCCGTGACTTTCAAGATCGAGTCGCATAATCACCCGTCCTACGTCGAGCCATTCCAGGGCGCTGCCACCGGCGTCGGCGGCATCGTGCGGGACATCCTGGCCATGGGCGCGCGACCGGCGGCGGTGATGGACGCGCTGCGATTCGGCCCCGCCGACGCACCGGACACTCACCGGGTACTGCCGGGAGTCGCACGCGGGATCTCGTTCTACGGCAACTGCCTGGGCCTGCCGAACATCGGCGGTGAGCTTGCCTTTGACCCCTGCTACGCCGGTAACCCGCTGGTCAACGCGCTCTGCGTGGGGATACTGCGGCACGATGACCTGAAGCTTGCGGCCGCTACCGGACCGGGCAACAAGGTGATCCTGTTCGGCTCGCGGACCGGGCCCGACGGGATCGGCGGGGCGTCGGTGCTGGCCAGCGCCTCGTTCGGCGGGGCCGGAGAGGGCGCCAAGCGGCCGAGCGTGCAGGTAGGCGACCCGTTCATGGAGAAGCTGCTAGTCGAGTGCTGCCTGGAGCTGTACCAGGCCGGCCTGGTCGTCGGCATCCAGGATCTGGGGGCGGCCGGCGTTGCGTGCGCGACGACCGAGCTCTCGGCCGGCGGCGGCACCGGCATGCGCATCGTGCTCGATTCGGTACCGCTTCGCGACGCCTCGCTCGGGCCGGCCGAGATCCTGATGAGCGAGTCCCAAGAGCGGATGATGGCCGTCGTCACGCCGGAGGATGTTGCCGAGTTCCTGGCCGTCTGCGCCAGATGGGACGTTCCCGCCACAGTGATCGGCGAGGTGACCGACACCGGCCGGCTGGAGATGAGCTGGCACGGCGAGCCGGTCGTCGACATCCCGCCGGGCAGCGCCGCCAACTCCGGGCCTGTTTACGACCGTCCGGTTAGCCGGCCGGCCAGCCAGGACGAGCTGATTGCCGCCGATGCTGCGCAGCTGGCCAGGCCTGCGGACGGCGCGGCACTGCGGGACGACCTGATGCTCCTGCTCGGCTCGCCGGACGGCGGTGACAAGGGCTGGGTCACCGAGCAGTATGACCGTTACGTCCGGGGTGACACGGTGCTTGCGACGCCGCATGATGCTGGCCTGCTGCGGATCGACGAGGAGACCGGGCTCGGCGTCGCGCTGGCGACGGACGGCAACGGGCGGTACTGCCAGCTCGACCCGTACACGGGCACGCAGCTCGCACTGGCCGAGGCCTACCGGAACGTCGCGGTTACCGGGGCGCGGCCGCTGGCGGTGACCAACTGCCTCAACTTCGGCTCGCCCGAGGACCCGGCGGTGATGTGGCAGTTCACCGAGGCGGTCCGCGGCCTTGCTGACGGCTGCCTGCAGCTCGGCGTCCCGGTGACCGGCGGTAACGTCAGTTTCTACAACCAGACCGGCGGCACCCCGATCAAGCCGACGCCCGTTGTCGGCGTACTCGGAGTGCACCAGGATGTGCGCCGCCGGGTCCGGTCCGGGTTCAGCCAGCCAGGGTGCAGCATCGTGCTACTCGGCGAGACCAGGCCAGAGTTCGGCGGCTCACTGTGGGCCTGGCTCCGGCACGGTCACGTCGGCGGCGTGCCGCCCGTGGCTGACCTGGAAGCCGAGCGTGCGCTGGCAGAGGTGCTGGTGACCGCAATCGCGCGCGGCCTGGTCGTGGCTGCCCACGACCTGTCAGATGGCGGGCTGGCGATGGCCCTGGCTGAGTCCTGCCTGGCAGGCGGCACCGGCTGCGTGATCAGGCCGACAGCCGACGCGGCCTCGTTCCTCTTCAGTGAATCAGCTGCCAGGGCAATCCTTGCGGTGCAGGCGGGGGCCGAGGCGGAGCTCGCCGCCCTGTGTGAGCAAGCCGGGGTGCCGGCTGCCGTGATCGGCGAGACCGGCGGATCGGCCCTGGAGATCGCGGGCCAGTTCTCGCTGTCGCTGGCCGAGCTCGCTCAGGCGCACGCCAGCGCCCTGCCCGCGCTGTTCGGCTAACGCTGACCGGCTAAAGCCGGCGCGGCGCGGCTAGACCGACGACCACCAGAACGCGATGAGCTGGCCGGCTGGCGCGGACGGCGAGCATGCGGCCAGCGCCGCGCCATAGTCCGGCCCGGACTGCTGGCTGGTCTGCGTCAGGCAGGCTCCGTCAGCGAGGTTGGCGTACTGGTAGTAGTCGTGCCCCTGGCTCGTCACTGCTGACTGCGTTCGCCGCCAGCGCTGGGCCGCCTTGAGGTCGCAGTGCTCGAGGGCCAGCCTGGGCTGGCTCTTGGATCCGGCAGCAGCGAGGCAGTGCCCGCTGGGCAGGAAGATGAAGATGTAACTGTTGCCGGTCATCAGATCGGCCGTCCACTGCGGAGCGCCGGCCTGCTCCTCGGCCCGCGGGACCGGGCTGAACTGCAGTGCTCCCCGGGGGCCGAGCAGCTGCAGCAGCTGGTCGCCGGAGGCTGCCTGCTGGGCGCCCTGTGCGATCAGGCCAACAGTCTGCCGGCTCAGCACGTGGGTCGGCAGCGGTGCCGCCCGCTGCGCAACGGCGGGATGCAGCTCTGCCAGGTAGGCCGCTACCCCTCCTGCGGCCAGCAGCACGACGACGCTGATCCCGGCCAGCCTGGCACGCCGCGATCCCCTGGACCGCGGGCCTGCCGAATGGCGCTGACCGGGCATACCGAACGATTACCGTTATCCAGATGGCGATGCGACCAGATGTGTCGAAAATCCGGAAGAATTTTGCCCGGAACGCCGCCAGCCTGGCGTTGCCCGACCATGATCTCGCAAATCTGTCGTCGGATCCGGCCGCAAGTGCCATTTCTCGCAAATGGTGCGGCGACGGCTGTCGGCGGCTTCGGCTAGCCTGCTTAGCCGTGCCACCGCGTCGTCCCGATCTCGGCCGCATGCTCGCCGCAGTGAACGAGCAGCGCGCCGCTCTCGGCGAGCCGCCCTGGACCGGGCTGATGACCGAGCGCGTGCTCGGCGCGGCCAGCCTGGCTGGCGTTGAGACTGCCAGGGCGGCCGGTGCCGAGCCACTGCGCGCGGCGCTGCGCGCCGCCGTCCGCTACAGCCTGGGGTTGCTCGCCGAGCAAGCGCCGGGCCGGACGGTGGAAGTGCGGGTCCCGCCGTTTGCCGCCGTCCAGTGCGTCGAGGGTCCTCGTCACACTCGTGGCACGCCGCCGAACGTCGTCGAAACCGATCCGCTGACCTGGCTTGACCTCGCCGCCGGGCGGCTGAGCTGGGCGGGCGCGCTGTCTAGCGGCCGGCTGCGAGCCAGCGGCCAGCGAGCGGATCTGTCAAGATATCTGCCGCTATTCCCGGCGACTGACCGCTAGCCGGAGTCAGGCGGGCGGTGCGACGCGAAGCTTCGCTGAAGCGACGACGGCCCTGATCGGTCGGCTGGGTTACTAGACTCAAACAGTGGTCAAACCCGACGGCGTGTTGTCACATGATCCAGATCCAGCCGACCGGCCTCCGCGGGACGCCTGCGGGGTATTCGGCGCATGGGCACCGGGTGAGGACGTAGCCAAGCTCGCGTACTACGGCTTGTACTCGCTGCAGCACCGCGGCCAGGAATCTGCGGGCATCGCGGTCAGCGATGGCACCCGGATCGTCGTCTATAAGGACATGGGCCTGGTCGCGCAGGTCTTCAACGAGTCGGTGCTCCATACCCTGCAGGGACACATCGCCGTCGGGCACTGCCGGTACTCCACCAGCGGCTCATCGGTCTGGGAGAACGCGCAGCCCACGTTCCGGGCCACCCGCTCCGCGAGCCTCGCGCTTGGCCACAACGGCAACCTGATCAACACGCTGGAGCTAGCTAGCCTGCTGGACCGCGATGCAGCTGGGCTTGGCCGCAACGCCACCTCCGATACCGATGTGCTGACCGCGCTGTTCGCAGCGAGCCGCACCGCTCCAGGCGACGCTGAGCATCCGGGCGTGGAGGCGGCGGCCCTGGCGGTACTACCCCGCGTCAAGGGTGCCTTCTCGCTGGTGTTCATGGACGAGCACACCCTGTACGCGGCACGTGACCCGCAGGGTTTCCGGCCGCTGGTACTCGGACGGGTGGCGCGCGGCTGGGTGGTGGCCAGCGAGACCGCCGCCCTGGATATCGTCGGCGCTGCGTTCGTCCGTGAGATCGAGCCTGGCGAGCTGGTGGCCATCGACCACGAGGGCGTCAGGTCGCATACGTTCGCGCCGCCCGCGCCCAGAGGCTGCCTGTTCGAGTACGTGTACCTGGCCCGGCCGGACACGGCCATCGCGGGGCGCAGCGTCCAGGCTGCTCGGGTGGAGGTCGGCCGGCGGCTCGCAGCCGAGTACCCGGCCGACGCTGACCTGGTCATCCCGGTGCCAGAGTCCAGCACTCCGGCCGCGATCGGGTACGCCCAGGGGAGCGGCATCCCCTATGGCCAGGGGCTGGTGAAGAACTCCTACGTCGGCCGGACGTTCATCCAGCCGAGCCAGACGATCAGGGAACGCGGCATCCGGCTGAAGTACAACCCGCTCCGCGAGGCCATCGCCGGGAAGCGGCTGGTCGTGGTGGACGACTCGATCGTGCGCGGCAACACCCAGCGCGCGATTGTGGCCATGCTCCGCGAGGCCGGGGCGGCCGAGGTCCACGTGCGCATCTCAAGCCCGCCGGTCGCCTGGCCGTGCTTCTTCGGCATTGACTTTGCCAGCCGGGCCGAGCTGATGGCCGGCAACCTGAGCATCGACGAGATCCGCGACTCGATCGGCGCCGACTCACTGGGCTTCGTCTCGCTGGACGGCCTGATCGAGGCGACCACCATCCCGGCCAACCGGCTCTGCCGGGCGTGCTTCGACGGCGAGTACCCCATTGCGGTGGCCGAGGACGAGAAGGGCAAGCACGTGCTGGAGCTGGCCGGCTCGAGGGGCGAGGGGCCGGGGTGACCCGCGGGCGCCAGCCCGCCAGCTACGCCTCGGCCGGCGTCGACATCGGCGCGGGCGACCGGGCGGTCGAGCTGATGAAGGCTTCGGTGGCCAGGACCGCAGGCCCGGAGGTAGTCGGCGGTATCGGCGGCTTCGCGGGCCTGTTCGACGCCTCCAGGCTTACCCGGATGCGGCGTCCGCTGCTGGCGACCTCCACGGACGGCGTGGGCACCAAGGTCGTCATCGCCCGGCGGCTGGGTACCTACGACACCATTGGCCGTGACCTGGTCGGGCATGGTGGTCGACGATCTCGTCGTGTGCGGCGCCGAGCCGCTGTTCATGACCGATTACATCGTGTTCGGCCGGGTTCAGCCGGAGCGCGTCGCCAGCATCGTCGCCGGAATTGCCGACGGCTGCGTCCAGGCAGGCTGCGCTCTGGTCGGCGGCGAGACGGCTGAGCATCCCGGCCACTTCGAGGCCGACGACTTCGACATCGCCGGCGCCGCCACCGGCGTCGTTGACGCTGACCGCCTGCTAGGCCCGGACCGCGTGATCGCCGGAGATGCGGTGATCGCGATGGCGTCGTCCGGCTTGCATTCCAATGGCTTCTCCCTGGTCCGGAACATCATCGACCGCCCAGGAACGGGCTTGAACCTGGACAGCCAGCCCGCCGGGCTCGGCCAGACTCTCGGCGCAGAGCTGCTGACGCCGACGCGGATCTACGCCAGGGACTGCCTTGCGCTGGCCGATTGCTGCGAGGTCCGGGCATTCGCCCACATCACCGGCGGCGGGCTGGCCGCGAACCTTGCGCGGGTGCTGCCGCCGGACGTCGACGCCGTGCTGGATCGCGCCACCTGGCGGCCCGCGCCAGTGTTCGGGCTGCTAGCCGGGCACGGAGACGTCGCGGCCGCGACGAGATGGAGCGCGTCTTCAACATGGGCGTCGGCATGGTCGCGATCGTGGCCAGTCACGACAGCGAACGGGCGCTCGGGCTGCTGGCCGAGCGCGCGCGTCCCGTCCTGGATCGACGGGGCAGATTGCCGGCGCGGGCTGGCCGCGCGCATCTAGTCGGCCAGCATCCAGCCTGATCCGGCTACGGGATCCAGCGAACGCGCGCACAGCTGAGCGACGGGGCCGTCTCTGACCCGCCGCTAGAGCTGCTCGTTACAACCCGCTACGCGCCGGGCGATCCGGACTGACGGACGAGACCATCGGAGCCGTAGCCCCCGTAGTCCTCGTCGTCCTCGTCGTCTTCCCGTCCTCGTCGTCGTCATCTGGTGCGTGATCAGAGTCGTCGTCCGCGGAGTAGCGGTCGCCCAGGTCCGCATACGCGGACTCCCCGTTGGCGCCATGCTCGCCCGAGTCGACGCCCAGCTCAGCCCGCAGCCGGTCAAGGTCGGTCCCGCCGCCGCTGTACTTCAGCTGGCGTGCCACCTTGACCTGCTTGGCCTTGGCTCGGCCGCGCCCCATTGGCTCGACCCCCTCTAACGTACGGAACCCGACGGGTCCCTGGTCACCGCACTCTCAGTTGCCCGTTACCACGCCCGTGCTCGCGATTTCGTGCGCACAAGGCTCACCCGCCGCCGCTCCGCCGGCCGGAGTGCGACGCGCTCGCCCTGACGTACAGGTACAACCGTACCTGCTTTGGGCGCCCGGCGCCTCCGATGATTCCGGCGAACCGCGAGAGAAGCCATTAGCGGCCGAGGTAAATGCCCCGGAGCCTGCCCACTTCGGCGATCCGCCGCTCCGCGAGCCGGTCCGCAGCTACGGCCGGCGGTACGCCATCGGCCTCGGCTGCGGCCAGGATCTGCCGGGTGGTGCCGAGGATCTGCTCCGCCCTAGCGCGCGCCCGGTCGAAGCTGAAGCCGTGCAGCTCGTCGGCGACTTGGATGACGCCCCCGGCGTTCACCAGGTAATCAGGCGCATACACGATCCCCAGGTCGGCCAGCATCTTCTCGACGCCAGGGTGCGCCAGCTGGTTGTTCGCGCCGCCGCAGATGATCTTGGTCCCAGCCGCGCTCAGCGCCGTGACGGTCTCGTCGTCGACCGCGCCGCCGAGCGCGCACGGGGAGTACACGTCCAGCGAGCTGCTGAACAGCCCGGCCCGGCTGTCCGCAATGGTCACCTCAGGGATGCTGCGCGCCGCACCCGCTCGATGGCCGCGCGGCTAGTGTCGAAGATCACCACCCGGGCGCCGTCGGAGATCAGGTGGTCAGCCAGCCGGTGCCCGACTTTGCCGACGCCCTCGATGCCGACGGTCCGGCCGTCCAGGCTGGTGCTGCCCCAGACGTGCTCGGCGGCCGCTCGCATGCCCTGGAACACGCCGAATGCGGTCAGCACCGATGAGTCACCGGCCCCGCCGTTCGGGACCGTCCGTCCTGTGACAAACGAGCTTTCCCGCGCGATGACGTCCATGTCCTCGCTGTAGGTTCCGATGTCACATGCGGTGATATACCGGCCGTTCAGTGACTGCACGAACCGGCCGTAGGCGCGCAGGAGGGCCTCGGACTTGAGCTGCTCCGGGTCGCCGATGATCACCGCCTTGCCGCCGCCAAGGTCCAGGCCGGCCAGGGCGTTCTTATACGCCATGGCCTTGGAAAGGTTCAGCACGTCGGCGAGGGCTGCGTCCTCGCTGGCATAGGGATAGAACCGGGTCCCGCCAAGGGCGGGACCAAGCGCAGTGGAGTAGATCGCCATGATGGCGCGCAGGCCGGACTGTGGGTCCTGGCAGAAGACAACTTGCTCGTGTCCGGCCGGGGCCTCGCGTCCGGCCCCAAAGACGTTGGTCACTTCGTGGGCTCCCGCGATACGCCCGCGTCCCCGTTGACGCGGGATCGGCCTCCAGCCTATAGCGGCCCACGCAGGCGGATGAGACTCGCGCGGATCCTACCGGCGCGTAACCCTTTGCCCCGACGGGGTATGGCATGTCACGATTAGTCATGCCGCGCGTTGCGCGACAAGTGATGCAGTTTCCTGGTTTCGCCGCGACCGAACCGTCGGTAAGTATCTGATTGCCTACAGAGCGTGGGGACAGTGCGCTACTCTGCGGGTCAAAAGTAATCGAAGCCGATTATCTGGCCGTAGTTCGGGGATTAATACAAGAGTCGGGCCGGTTACACCGAAACAGCGCAGTTGTCTCGCATTCGGCTATCCCGACCCATCGGGTCGGGGCAGCTCGCTGCCAGCGGCAAGGTCGCCGTTAGGTGACGGCGGCGGGAGGGAGGATCTGAGCGCTCGCAGCCTATGGGCCAGTGTCGGCCCATGGCCTGATCTGAGCTCCCCGCAAAGGTGCCGACCTGGAGGAGATCGGCAGCTAGACGGGGGTGTGCACAGGACGTGGCGGCAATCGAAGCTAAGTAACCGATGGGAGGCGCGGATGACTTTTCCGAATCCGCCCGTTGCGACGGTGCGTGTCGCTAGAATCACGCTGCGTGACAGGTCGCAGCGGGGGCGTCTGAAGGCGACTCGCGAAGAATCTTTGCTCCCGGTTGTCGACTCGTTACCGCTGGTGATGGCAATATGGTCTGAGTGGACTATATGGGACATCCGAGGCAGGCTTCATCAGAAGCCACGAACAGCAAGTTGAAGTAGGTAGTAGGTAGGGATCGCAGTACCGGTCCAGGAGGAGAGGCCGTCAACATGTCAGCACGTACACCAGAGGCTGAACCGCTGCTTACGCCAGCGGAAGTCGCGACAATGTTCAGGGTTGACCCGAAGACAGTTACCAGATGGGCAAAGGCTGGAAAGCTCACGTCGATCCGGACGCTCGGCGGCCACCGCCGGTACCGGGAGACCGAAGTTCGCGCCCTTCTGGCGGGTATCCCGCAGCAGCGCTCGGAATGAGGCATGGCCGCTTTCCGGTACCACACCGGAAAGGCTGGGGCGCAGAGCCGCGCAACCAGCCGGCGGCCATTTGCCTAAGCAGTTGGGGGGGTCGACCCCGGCGGCCAGCACACCGCATCGGGGGGCGCGCTTCGCGTTCGATGCGATGACAGCATCGGTCAACGGAAGCCGGGGTCGATCCGGCCTCCTCGCGCAAGCTGCGAGGAGCCACAGCAGGACCACCAAAATCTTCTGCCGCAGGTAACGGGGTGTTCAGAGCAGCTGCGGCCCATCGGTATCGGTCACCACGGCTTAGCCACGGTTGTTGAGCGCAAGCAACTACTAACTAGTTGTAGTCACGCGCTGACTTTTCGTAATTGGCTCTGCGAGCGGCCGACCACCGCGATACTGAGGGAACCAGCCGCTGCGAGCCCGGCGCCCGGCGGCAGAACTGACGTAGCACGCCGCTGTGACCAGCAGGCCGTGCGTCCAGTGGGTGCGCAGCGTCTCCGGGGGATGCGCCTAGCGGCGGGAGTGCGCAGCGCTTTGGGGGGAGGTACGCACAGTGCGTGATCCGGATTTGGTGATGCGCGCCGATCGAGCAGCCATGGCATTGGAACAGGCATGGAGTCACTGGCGCGCCATGCACGGCCTGGACACAGGTCCGATGCCGCCGATGACGAGCTATGTCGGCTATTCATTAGAGGAGCCGTGGGGCCAGCCCCGGGTGGTGTTCGGCGTAGCGGCCGAGGAGGCGGAGCGGCTCGCAGCTCTGCTGAACGGCCATGACTGCGTCGGGCCCGTGCACGCCGAGCTGACCAGCCGGCCGGACTGGCGGCGGAACGCGCCAGGTGGCGAGGCAACCGGTCATGACGAGCACCCGCGCGACTCCTTCGGCATTCCCGCGCCGCGACAGCAGCCCGCGTCCGACCTCTTGCCGCCGGGCCGCGAGCCGGACAGCTCGCAGCCCGCGAACCCGCTCGACTCCCGGCCGCAGCGATCCGGGATGCTGCCAGCGGTCCCCATCCTCGCGGTCCCCACCCATGACCGTGCCAGAACCGGGCAGCGCGAGTCCAGAGCGCCCGGGACTGGCAACGCTGGCGACGAGCCTGCGGCCGCCCGGCTGCGGAAAGCGGCCCCGGCTGGCGAGGCCGACGCGGCTGGCGAGATGCACGCGGCCGACCGAGCTCGCTTGCCCGGCGGAGTTCGCTTGCCCGGTGGAGTTCGCTTGGCTGACGGAACCCGCCTTGCCGACCAGGCCAATCCTGCTGCCGAGCCACGCCTGTACGAGGAACCAGGGCAGTACGAGGATCCGTACGGGGCCGTGCAGTTCGCGATCGGGGCGGAGGACGCGAGGCCGAGCCAGGTCTCCGGCAACCGGGGCCGGCGCTATCAGGGGTTCCCGCCTCGATACCAGCCCGGCCCGGATCCGAAGCGGCGATCGTTCAGGTTGGGCCGAGTGAGTGAGAACGACGACACTCCTGAACCCGACGAAGCAGCTGAGGCCGAGAGCGGCGCCGAGCCGGAGAACGCTGCGAGGGCCGAGAACGCTGCCGAGCAGACCACCGCCGAGCAAACCACCGCCGAGCACGATGCTGCGGCCGAGATCAGCAATGCTGCTCAGCCGGAGAACGGTACTGAGCCGGAGAACGCTGCTGAGGCCGAGAACGCAGCTGAGGCGGAGAACGCTGCTGAGCCGGGAAAGGCAGCCGCGTCCAAGGACGCTGCCGCGCACGACGCCGCGGAGCCGGTTAATGCCGCCGAGTCCAGCAACGTTGTCGGGCCGGAGGACGCTGCCGGGCCGGAGGACGCTGCCGAGCCGGAAGACGCCGCGGCCGTTTTCGAGCAGCCTGTGGCGGCCGGGCGCAGAAAGCGATCTAAGCGCAGTCGCCAGCGACGGCCGGGCGCACATGACGCGGGGGAGTGGCCGCAGGGCGCTCAGGTGCCCACGGACGCCGCACCTGCGGACCTCGCACCTGCGGACGCCGCACCTGCGGACGCCGCGGTCTAGCTGGGCTCCGCCGCGGGGCTGGCCTGGTCTGCTGCCTGGCCAGCCCCTGCGCTGAAGCTGCTCGCTGCCGCCTCGATCCCGGCGACGTAGGACTGCCAGTCGGATTCGGTGAAGACCTCGTCATGACCGGCGCCCGCCGTCCCGTCGATGAGTTCCCTGACGATGTCCGCGTGGCCCGCGTGCTGAGCGGTTTCCCGGACCATCAGGACCAGCACCTCGCCCAGCGTGGTGTCGCGATCGTCCTGCGGCCAGTGCGCAACAGACCCCGGTGCGTCCAGGCTGAGAGCGCCAACAGTCCGGTCGGCGTGCGCGCACGCGCGCTCGTACAGGCCGATGATGTACTCACTGGACTCCTCAGGCCTGGCCCACATGTCGGCGTTCTGCCACACCGAGCCGTCGTCGACCCAGGGCAGCGACTCTGGCGGCGGCCGGCCGAATGACGTGCCGAGGTAGCCGTACTCCAGACCTGCCAGATGCTTCACTAGACCGAGCAGGTTGGTGCCCGTTGGTGTCATCGGGCGACGAAGGTCATACTCGCTGAGGCCGTCGAGCCTGGATACCAGCGCGCTCCTGCTGGCTGTGAGCGCGCCGTGCAGCTTCCGTTTCAGATCGGACACCCTTCCTCCCGTCGAGAGCTCAGCACTTGCCACCGACAGGCCTACTGGTGCAGCCGCCGGCTGCTGTCGGCACCATGCAGCACAATCTGGGTGTGCGGATAGCGCTGGTGCCCGGCACGGGCACGACCGGACTGCTGGTCCAGCTTGGCACTGACGGCGCAGCCGACGGTCTTCCGCAGCAGGTGCCTGACCTCGCGGCTGCGGTCGCCGCCGAAGAGCAGGCGGGCGAGCCCCGGTGGGTGTGGCCCTCGACGCAGCGGCTGTATCCGGTCCTACTCCGGTCGGGCGTCCGGGTCGCTCGCTGTCACGACGTCGAACTCATGAGCGGCCTGCTCGCAGCACGTGACGGCCTAGCAGCTCAGCCGTCGCCCGATCTGCTCGCTGGACGGCCAGCCGTGACCGGGGAGGTGCTGGAGCTGGACTTCGGCCCGGCCGCGGACGGGGAGCGTGATCCGCAGCGTGCTGTCGCAGTACTGATAGCCCAGTACGCCGAGCAACTGCGCCAGATCGCAGCAGATGCCGACCCGGCCAGGTTTGGGCTGCTCGCGGCCGCCGAGTCGGCCGGGGGCCTGGTCGCAGCCGAGATGACGGCGGCTGGCCTGCCCTGGCGAGCCGACATCCATGAGCGGCTGCTCGCCGAGTTGCTCGGTCCGCGGCCGCCTGCAACCGCGGGCCTGCAGCTGCGCCCCGCGAGACTGGCCGAGCTGGCAGCTGAGATCTCGGCTGCACTTGGTGCGGTCCGGCCGGTCAACCCGGACTCGCCCGCCCAGCTGCTGCGCGCACTTGCGGCCAGTGGCATCCGGGTGCAATCGACAAGATCCGCCGAGCTGCGGAAGGTTGACCACCCCGCGATTGGGCTGCTCCTGGAGTACAAGGAGCTGGCTCGGCTGTATACGGCGAATGGCTGGTCCTGGCTTGAGACCTGGGTCTGCGGCGGCCGCTTCAGGACCGAGTACGTCGTAGGCGGCGTGGTGTCCGGCCGCTGGGCGTCACGAGGCGGCGGAGCCCTGCAGATACCCAAGCTGCTGCGGCAGGCGGTGGTCGCTGACCCTGGCTGGACCCTGGTGGTCGCCGACGCTGCGCAGCTCGAGCCCCGGATCCTCGCAGCGCTCGCGGGCGACCAGGCATTCGCCCAGGCCGCTGGTACTGGCGACCTGTACGCCGCAGTCGCGGCCGCGATCGGCGGCGACCGCGCGACGGCGAAGGTTGCCCTGCTGTCTGCGATGTACGGCGGCACCGGCGGGGATGGTGGCCGGTCCCTGGCTTTGCTGCGACGACGTTTCCCGCAAGCGTCCGCGTTTGTCGAAAGCGCGGCGCGGGCGGGCGAGGAAGGCCGAGTGGTGAGGTCCGTCCTGGGCCGCACCTGCCCGCCGCCATCGGCAGCCTGGCGGTCGCTGACCAGCGAATCCGGCGATCCGGAGCAACAGCGCGACCCCGGCGCGGGCGCGGCCGCTCGCGCTCGCGGCCGGTTCACCCGCAACTTCGTCGTGCAGGCGAGCGCCGCGGACTGGGCGCTGGTGCTGCTGGCCGTGCTGCGCGCGCGCCTGGCGGAGCTTGAGCCAGGGCTGGAGCTTGACGCCCGACCGGAGCTTGTCCTCTTCCAGCATGACGAGGTCATCGTGCACTGCCCGGCCAGCCTGGCGCCGGAGGTAGCGAACGCTATCGAGCTGGCTGCGGCTGCCGCGAGCAGGCTGGTATTCGGTGCGACCGCCGTCAGCTTCCCGATGACGACCGCCATCGTCGGCTGTTATGCCGACGCCAAGTAGCGCGAGATACGCCGCTTGTACGTGGGGGCTGCTACTCAGGAGCCAGGAATCCATGCCGGGGCCGCCTCGGCGGCCGGTTGTCGGTTGGCGCAGGCACCGGCGGTACCTCAGCGGTGCAGTACATGCAGCGCCGCGCACCGACCGGAATCGTGCTGAGGCACTCGGGGCACTGCCGGTCGGTGGCGGCCTTGTTGCGTGTGGCGAGCGCCGTCACCTTGGCCGCAGGCGCGACGATGAGCCAGTAGACCACCGTCGCGATAATCAGGAAGGAGATTGCCGCGTTCAGGACCGCGCCGTAGGTGAAAACGGCTTTGCCCAGGTTGAAGTGGAGAGCGCTGAACTTGATGCGGTTGCCGATGATGGCGGTGATCAGCGGCGTGATCATGTCCGTGACCAGAGCCTGGACGATCGCGTTGAACGCCAGGGCCATGACGACCGCCACTGCCAGATCGAGGATGTTGCTTTGCATCAGGAACTTCCGGAAGCCGCTCATGTCTGCTCTCTCCAGGCTGCGTCGCGCCGGCCGGCGTCCGCCACCGGCAGACCGCGAAGTTACCAAGCCGCGGCCCGCGTACGCAGCTCACACCGCGAATCGGGGCGCACTGTGACTATTGAGGTGACGGTGCGCGGCATCACCATTCCGCCAGAGGAGCTGTCGTGGCGGTTCTCCCGGTCGTCCGGGCCGGGCGGGCAGTCGGTCAATACCACCGACAGCCAGGCCGAGCTGTCTTATGACCTGGCCAGCACGACCGCACTGCCGCCGGTGCTCAGGGACCGTGCGCTGGCCGCGCTGAGCGGACGGCTGTCAGGCGGCGTCATCACGGTCGCCGCCAGCGAGTTCAAGTCGCAGCTGCGCAACCGGGAGGCGGCAGCGGCTCGGCTTAGCGCGCTGCTGACCGAGGCGACGGCACCACCGCGGCCACCGCGGCGGCCTACCCGGCCAACCCGCGGCTCGGTCGAGCGACGGCTGGCCGACAAGCAGCGCCGTTCTCAGCTGAAGAGGCAGCGCAGGCTCGACGAATGAGTGAGCCGTTCGGCCGCGTTCCCGGTTGTAGGGGTGCTCGCTAACCTTGTCCGATGGATACGGCGCGCGGCGGCGATCGCAGCGGTCAGGCAGGCAGGCCGTCCCGGCGCCGGGCGTCAGGCGGCCCCAGGCCGCAGCCATCGCAGCGGCGGGGCGCGACTCGCGGATCAAGCGGGCGCTCCGAGGCAGACCAGCGCCGCCGCGAGCTGTCCCAGAATTACCTGCGCAGCCCCGAGACCGCGCGGCAGTTCCTGCGGGCAGTCCGTCTCGATCGGGCAGGCCTGTGCATCGAGGTCGGCGCCGGGGAGGGCATCCTCACCACGCGGCTGGCGGCAATGGCCGGTGAGGTCATCGCGTACGAGATCGATCAGGCGCTGGCCGATCGGCTGACGGCCCGTGTCGCAGGGCGGTCGAACGTCCGTGTCGTGCTGGGTGACTTCCTCGCCTCGCGGCCGCCATCCCGCCCGTTTCAGGTCGTGGGGAACGCGCCGTTCTCGCTGACGTCGCCGATCGTCGACTGGTGCCTGCGTGCGCTCGCGGATGACGACGGCGACGCTCATCACGCAGCTTGAGTACGCGCGAAAGCGGACCGGCGGGTACGGCCGCTGGAGCCAGCTGACGGTGAGCACCTGGCCGCAGATCCGGTGGGAGCTGCGGGGGACGATCGCCAGGACCGAATTCCGCCCGGTGCCCCGCGTGGACGCGGGCATCCTGCGCCTCGAGCGACGGGCAGAGCCGCTCATCAGCCCGGCTCGGATGGCGGCCTACCGGCGGCTGGTGCAGGCAGGCTTCTCGGGGGTCGGGGGGTCGCTTCAGGCGTCGCTGCGGCGCTCGTACCCGGCCGAGAAGGTTGCGGCCGCCTTCGCGCTGGCGGGGGTAGACCGGCGGACTGTTGTCGCGTATGTCAGCCCCGATCAGTGGGTGCAGATCTTCCTGGCCCTGGAGGCCGGACGCCCGGCCAGGACGCCGTCGCGCCCTAAGGCAAATCCGCCGTCTGGGTGACGAGCGGTGTTTCCGCGACGGGTCACGGCGCCGTAGTGCCGCTCCGTCCGTACTTGTCCTCGAGCCTGACGACGTCCTCTCGCCAGCCTGGATCGGCCGTGGAGGCCTCGGCGAAGGTCAGGTCGGTGATCGCGGTGATGCGATGGACGGCGCCTGGCGGCAGGTGGATGGTGTCGCCCGGCCCGAAGTGCTGACTGGCGAGAGCCTCTGCGCTCGGCCCGTGCTCGATCAGGGCCGCCCCGGAGAGCACGGTGATGGTCTCTTCCTTCTGCCGGTGGTACTGCAGGCTCAGCGCGTGCCCGGCCGTTACGTGAATGATCTTGCCTACGTACTTGCCGTCGAGGCCGGCGAAGATCACCTCGTGCCCCCAGGGCTTGTCCTGCCGGGGAGCCTGGTAGACCTCAGCAACAGGCTCGGCGCTGACGGGTGCTGTTCTGCGCGGGCGTCACTGTGCCTCCCTGTCATCGCGTGGTGTGACGACCATCCTAGTTAGGCCCGGTTAGCACGCCCCGGGCCGCCCGCCTGCGGCCGCCCGCCCGCGGCCCCGCCTGCGGCCGCCCGCCTGGCCCGGCGTATCCCGTCAGCGCGCGCCGAGAGTGGCGAGCCGCGACGCGGCGTCGGCCAGCACCTCTTCGCGCTTGCAGAAGGCGAAGCGGACCTGCGTGCGCCCGGCCGCCTCGTCGTCGTAGAACACCACATTCGGAACGGCCACGACACCGCAGCGCTGCGGCAGCCCGCGGCAGAACGCCAGCCCGTCGGATTCGCCGAGCGCGGCGATGTCGGTCGTGATGAAGTACGTACCCTGCGGGACAAACACCTCGAAACCGGCCGTGCGCAGCCCAGCTGCCAGCAGGTCCCGCTTGCGGCGCAGGCTGCCGGCCAGGTCAGCGTAGAAGGCGTCCGGAAGCGCGAGACCGGCGGCGATGGCGTACTGGAACGGGCCGCCACTGACGTACGTAAGGAACTGCTTGGCGGTACGGACCGCGGTCACGAGTTCCGGCGTTCCGGTCACCCAGCCGATCTTCCAGCCGGTGAAGGAGAACGTCTTGCCGCCCGAGCTGATCGTCACGGTGCGCTCGCGCATGCCGGGGAGGGTCGCGATCGGGATGTGCTCGCCGTCGAATACCAGGTGCTCGTAGACCTCGTCGGTGACGACCAGCAGGTCATGCTTGACAGCCAGGTCGGCGATCGCGGCCAGTTCGTCGCGGGTGGCCACCATCCCGGTCGGGTTGTGCGGCGAGTTCGAGCAGGATCAGCCGGGTGCGGCTGGTGATCGCGTCCCGCATCCTGTCCAGGTCGGGCCGGAACTCCGGTGCCCGCAAGGTGACCGGCACCCGGATGGCGCCCGCCATGGCGATGCACGCGGCGTAGGAGTCGTAGTACGGCTCGAGCGCGATGACCTCGTCTCCGGGCTCGAGCAGCGCCAGCATGGCCGCCGCGATGGCCTCGGTCGCCCCGGCCGTCACCAGGACCTCGGTGTCGGGGTCGACATCCAGCTCGTAGAACCGCTTCTGATGCTGCGAGATGGCGTTACGCAGTTCGGGAATCCCCGGTCCGGGCGGGTACTGGTTGCCCAGCCCGCCGAGCACGGCGTCGGCGGCCGCCCGGGCGACCTCGGCCGGGCCGTCGGTGTCGGGGAAGCCCTGGCCGAGGTTGATCGCGCCGGTCTCGACTGCGAGCGCGGACATCTCGGCAAAGATCGTCGTGCCCATCCCGGCCAGCGCGCTGTTGAGCAGAGCACGAGTCATGGAGATGCCTTCCGCGATCAGGCCGGCGCAGGTACCGGCCGGGCGGCGGCCGTGACGGCCCGACGCGGCGACGATACTCGTTCTTCCGGTCGTGACGCCCGGCTCGTGGGCCGGCATGACCCGAGCGGGTGGTCCAGTCAGCCGGAGGCGGTGGCCATGCAGTGCAGCGCTCGCCGGAATGCAGAAGGGCGGCCCCGGCATCTGCCGGAACCGCCCCTTTGCCGTTATGCAGAGCTTGCAGCTTTGCGTGCGTTGTCCGGCCGATTCAGCCGGATCTGGTTAGAGCGGACGGACCTGCTCGGCCTGCGGGCCCTTGGCCCCCTGACCGGCGGTGAACTCGACCCGCTGGTTCTCCTGAAGGCTGCGAAAGCCGTCTACCTGAATCGCGGAGTGGTGCACGAAGACGTCGGCGCTGCCGTCGTCGGGGGCGATGAACCCGTAGCCCTTGTCGGCGTTGAACCACTTCACGGTGCCCTGAGGCATGTGCCTTCTCCTACTGGGTGATCTCCGGGATCCACGGACGAGGATCCTGGGTCGCCACGACGTCAGGCCCGCTGACTGGCCCAGGCGTATCTGCCCGGCCAGCCATCGGCGGCCAGCGTCGCGTACGCAAAATACGAATGCAACCACGTCTATCAAACACCATCCCGCGAGCGCTGGTATCAGGGTCCGGGCTAGTTAGCGTTCCGGGCGGAGTGCAGGTAGCTGCGTTTTGGTGCGGCTTTCCTTAGCCGGCAGGGCAAGCGGCCGCTGCAGGGTGTCAGGGTAGCTCAGAAATTTTGCCAGAACTGGAGACAGCGGCATCTTCCTTCGGCCCGAAATAGCTAATATCCGGTCACGTCGTCGCGAATGGCCACATGCCGTGGGTGGCTTTACATCGCGAAAGGGCGTTAATGCGGCCTATAAGGATGGGCAACTGAGCGCTCCCGTGCTGGCGCTCAGTGACTGGCCCGGCGGGCAGTCCGGGCGCAGAACTCGGCGACAGCGGCCCGGTGGTCGACGATGGGCTCGGGGTAACCGCAGGCCGAGCGCGTTACGGGGTTCCGGGTCATGGATGCGGTCGGCTGGCAGCCCTGCCAGCTCCGGCAGGTAGCGGCTGAGGTACCGGCCGTCGGGTCGAAAGCGCTGGCTCTGTCGCAGCGGGCTGAAGATCCGGTGCGGACTCGCATCGGTTCCGATGCCGGCGACCCACCTTGATCCGGTAGGTAGGGGCTGGTGCCGCGTCAGCCTGGCCGGCTGGCGACGCCAGGGCTCATCCTCCTGACGACCACAGTCGTCCCGCACACCACTTTGAGCACGATGATCACACCAGCCTCGGTTCTGACGGCACGCGAACTATCTTGAATTGACCTCTTTCGCATTATCCGCGCAATTCACTGAATCACGAATCGGTAAATGTGATTTTCCTCATACCGTTCTAATGGCAATTTAGGCTGCAATCGAGTGGGAACTTAGGGCAGAGTGTCCGTTCGACAGCACTCTGCGTGCGTGACGGCCGCCCCTGCGGCGGCCCGGTCGCCCTGTACTTGCGACAAGTCCGCACGATGCCAATCCGCCGTTCCCAACCGCGGGTACCGAGAGCACAGGGTGGAAGCCGAGCGCGCACGTGCGCGCCCGACAGAAGGCTCATCTTGTCCCCCTTCAGGACATCTAGCCCCGTTACGTCAGTCAAGATCCATCGCGCTCTAACCGGCTCGGCCGTGGCCATAGCGGCCGTGGTCGCCGGCACCCTCGGTGCCTGGTCAGCAGGCGCGGCGGCTCACCCCGCCGCGATTGCCAGGCCCGCCGGCCTCGTCCGCGAGGTCAGCCCGGTCACTTCCGGGCCAGCGCAGCTCCCCTCCGCGCAGTCCGCCGGAAGACCGTCCGCCGGACAGCAGGCTGGTGAACTCGATGCGTTCAGCGCGACCGCAGTGAGCTCGGCCAGCGCCCTGGTCAGGCAAGACCCACGAGGGAAGAGCAAGGCAGCGCTGACCCCCCGCCAGATCGCCAGGAGGCTGCTGCGCCACTTCCACTGGGGCAGGCGGCAGTTCCGGTACCTGGACCCGCTCTGGAATCGCGAGAGCAGCTGGAACATCCGCGCCTACAACCTGTACTCAGGCGCGTACGGCATTCCGCAGGCGGTCCCCGGCTCCAAGATGGCCTCGGCCGGACGGCACTGGCGCACGAGCGCCGCGACTCAGATCCGGTGGGGCCTGAGGTACATCAAGGACCGGTACGGCTCCCCGAGGGCTGCCTGGGAACACGAGATGGCCACCGGCTGGTACTAGCGAAACCTGATCCGGTTACGGGCCGGTGCGGCGGGCGTCACGTGCTCGCGGCACCGGCCCTGCCCGCCCGCGGCGATGTTCCGTCGGCGAGCCGGTCCGCGGCCGGGAACGGCCAGACAGATCTTTGCCTGGCAGTGAGCTGAGATACAGTGAGCGGCCGGGACTCCGGCTCCCCGTGTACACCTCCGCTCCACGGTCCAGAAAGCCCGATGCCGCATGCCCAAGCTCACTCAGTTCGTGCTGCGCCACCGCCGCCTCGTCGGGGTGTTCTGGCTGGTCGCGTTCATGATCGGCGGGTATGCGTCGTCGGTGCTGAGCGGGCATCTCAGCATGAGCTTCGAGATCCCCGGCACGCCCAGCGACATCGCCGACACTGCGATCGTGGCGCACTACCGCAGCGGCGGTCCCGAGGTACCGCTGGTACCGGTGATCAGGCTGCCCGCGGGCATGACGGCCGCGGAGCCGCGGGCACGGGCTGACCTGCAGGCTGGCTTCGCCGCCGTCGCGCTGATCGGCTGGCCCGCCGCCGGTCCTAGCAGAGTGGTCTCGTTCGCGAGCACCGGCAATCGCGGCTTTGTCTCTGCCGATGGCCGGACAACCTTCGGCCTGGTCTTCACCCCAACCAACGGCAACCAGCAGCAGGATCCGGTGATCCCGACGGCCCAGGTCCGGGCTGTGCTGCTGCACCACCTGCCACCGGGCTCGCAGGTCGAGGTGACCGGCCTGTCCCCGCTGACCGCTGCTGGCGGCTCGAGCGCAGGCCCGGGCGTACTTGACGAGATCCTCATCGGCGGCCTGGGTGCTCTGGCCATCCTGGCCTTCGTGTTCGCCTCGTTGCTGGCCATCGTGCCGCTGCTGATCGCGGCCGCGTCGGTGACGACTGCGTTCCTCGCCATTCTCGGCCTGACGTACCTGATGGACGTCAACTTCGTCGTCCAGTTCCTCGTCGGGCTCATCGGCCTGGGCGTCGCCATCGACTACTCGCTCTTGCTCATCACCCGCTGGCGCGAGGAGCTGGCGCACGGCGCGGAGAACCAGGCGGCGATCGGCCGCGCGATGGAGACAGCCGGGCGCGCGATCGTGTTCAGCGGAGTCACTGTCGCGCTGGGCTTGCTCGCCCTGATCGCGCTGCCGATCCCGTTCATCCGCAGCATCGGCATCGGAGGCATGCTGATTCCGCTGATCAGCGTTGCCGTGACGCTAACCCTGGTGCCCGCCGTGCTGGCGGGAATCGGGCCGCGGCTGGAGTGGCCGCGGCTGCGGCACGAGCGCAGCGCCAGCCGGGGCTGGACGGGCTGGGCGCGCCTGGTCGTGCGCAGGCGCTGGCTGGCGGCGGCCGCCGGTCTCGCCGTGCTGGTAGCGCTGTGCAGCGCGGCTCTCAGCATGCACGTCGGTGACGCCAGCACGAACTCGCTGTCGCAGCGCGGTCCTGCTCGCGACGGGGTCGTCATGCTCGAGCAGGCGGGCATCCCGGTGGGTGTGCTCGCCCCGATCGAGGTGCTGGCACCCGCCGGGCCGCCGGCACAAGCCGTCCTCACCGCGCTGACTCGCGTGCCCGGCATCCGGGCGGTGGTTGCCCCGCCCGGCCCGACCTGGCAGCGCGGCGGCACCGCCCTGGCTGAGGTTCTGCCGGAGGCTGACGGCGCGAGCCCGGCTGGCCTGACGACTGCCTCAGCCGTCCGGGACACACTGTCGCGGGATGCGCCGGCCGCTCTGGTCGGCGGCTACTCGCCGGGCCTGGTCGATCAGATCCATTCGCTCTACGGCGACTTTCCCTGGGTGCTCGCGGGCCTGGCGCTGATCACGTTCATCCTGCTGGCGCGGGCGTTCCGGTCGCTGCTGCTGCCGCTGAAGGCCATCGCGGCGAACCTGCTGTCCGTGGGCGCGGTCTATGGCGTGCTCGTTCTGGTCTGGCAGGACGGCTATGGCTCGAAGCCGATCTGGGGCCTGCCGGCTACTGGCGCGATCACCGGCTGGATACCGCTGTTCGTCTTCGCGTTCGTCTACGGGCTGTCCATGGACTACGAGGTGTTCATCCTCACCCGGATGCGCGAGGAGTACGACGCCACCGGGTCCACCGACCAGGCAGTAATCACCGGGCTTGCCCGCACCGGCCGGCTGGTCACTTCGGCAGCGCTCATCCTCTTCTTGGCGATGGCGGCACTCGCGAGCGCACCGTTCACCTTCCTCAAGATCTTCGCGACCGGTGTCGGAGCCGGAATCCTGCTGGACGCCACAGTGGTCAGGTCGCTGCTCGTGCCGGCAATCGTGTCACTGCTCGGCCGGTGGAACTGGTGGCTGCCAGGGTGGGCGGCCAGGTTGCTGCGTGTCGAGCCGGTACCGGCTGCGGACGCGTCCCTGACAACGGCGGGAACGAGGTAACCCCGCCACGCAGTGACCACGCGACCTCGGCAGCTTCGGGGCGCAAAGTCTCGTGGCCAGAGTCACTAGCCGGACGGCAGTTGTCAGTGGTCATCAAGTCGTACCAAATCGCTCGGTTGCGGCATGGCGGCCACGCGCAATCCGTGCGAGACTGAGCGGGAAATCTAGGGCCGGATGCAGCGCTCCGGCCCTAGTCCATGTCCGGACCCGGTCGCATCCCGGGCCTGCTGGTGCCTTGCCGAAGCCACCGACAGGCAAAGTTCCGGGCGGTGCGGCAGTGGGCCAGCTCGTCGCGAGTTATCCTGCCGGCATGAGTACGTCGCCGGTGTCCCCAGAGGACATCCGGGCCGCGGCTGAAGTGCGTGCCGAGCTGGGGCCGGAGTACAGCGACGCGGTAGTGGCTGCGTTCATCGCAGAAGTCGACAGGCAGGTGGCCGCCCGCGTCGAGGCGCGGCTGGCCAGCACCGCCCAGGCCCCGCCAGCCGCGCGTGAAAGCCGCCTCGCGCTGCTCAAGGGCGTGGTGATCGGAGTGTGCGCCGGAGCGCTGACGGTCGCGGGGATTGGCCTGGCCGTGTCAGGGGGATCAACGGGCTCGATCAGCCACCGTCCCCAGGTGGTGCCGGCGCTTAGAGGTCCGGTGCACGCCCATCTGCTGCCGGAATATCTCCCGCCCGCGCCTGTCCGGCGGAAGGCTCCCTCTCGCCCCAGCCGCTAGCCTGACCGGTTCGATTTGCGCCAGCGCGGCCTGCCGGGTGAGCCTATGTCAGCGCGCCGGCATTCCGGGCGCAGCGACGAGAGGAAGTCACGCGTGGCGTACCAGACACCGGCCAGGGACATTGTCTCGATCATCGATGCGCCGCCCACCCCGGCAGCATCGCTCGCTCCGGGCCGCCGGTTCGTCGCGCTCGTGCACTACGAGTCGCACCCGCCAGTCGCTCATCTGGCCAGGCCGTACGTGGCCCTGGCAGGCGTGCGGCTCGACCCGGCACTCGGCGGCCGGCAACGGACCCGCAGGCTCACCGGGCTGTCGGTGATATCGCTGCCGGCCGGCCCGCTGCGCCGGATCGAACTGCCCGAGGGCAAGTCGGTCAGCGTGCCGTCCTGGGCGCCGGACGGCCGCCAGTTCGCATTCACGGTCGACGAGCCGGACGGGATCGCGGTCTGGGTGGCGGACGCGCAGGCCGCCACCGCCGCCCAGGTGCCGGGCCTGCGGGTGCGCGACGTACTCGGCGGAGACCCGACGTCGCCGAATTCGACCGTGCGCTGGTCCAGGGATGGCAGCGCACTGCTCGTCCTCGGTTCCCCGGCTCCGCCGGCCGCGGCAGGACCGGAGCCCATCGAGCCGCAGGTCGAGGAGGTGGCTGGCAAGCGGTCGCAGATGGCGACGTTCACCGATCTGCTGCGGACTGACGCGGACGCTGACATCTTCGAGTCGCTGGCCACGACGATCCCGCTCCGGGTGGATCCGGAGTCAGGCGCCGTCACCGAACTCGGCCCGCCTGGCCTCTACTATCACCTGAGCGAATCGCCCGACGGCGAGCATCTGCTGGCCTACCAGTTGCAGCGGCCGTTCTCGTTCCGCGTCCCGTTCCCGTACTTCGCCCGGCGGGTCGAGGTATGGTCGGCCGGCGGCGAGCTCGAGCGGGTCATCTCCGATCTGCCGGTCAGCGACGAGGTGCCGCGGCAGGGCGTGCCCACTGGCCCGCGGATGGTGTCGTGGGAGGAGTCGGTGCCGGCCAGCCTGGTCTGGACCGAGGCGCAGGACGGCGGCGATCCGCTGGCGCAGGCTGACCATCGGGATCAGCTGTTCAGGCTGCAGGCTCCATTCGCAGACTCCCCGCTGCCCAGCGGGCTGGTCCAGCACCGCTGCCTGGGCTGGTTCGACATGACTGCCCCCGGCAACTTGCTGGTCACCGAGCACGACAGGGATCGTCGCTGGCTGACCACGCGGCTACGCGATCTCGCCGCCCCGGACGAGAGCCGCGTGATCTTCGATCACTCGGCCGACGAGGCGTACCTCGATCCCGGTACGCCGATGATGACCGTCCACCCGGACGGGACGCGCACGGTGCTCCAGGATGGCAACCACATCTACCTGCGCGGGGAAGGCGCGAGCCCGGACGGTGACCGGCCCTTCCTGGACCGCCTCGACCTGGCCGACCTGACTACGACGCGCCTGTGGCGCAGCCCGGCCGATGGGTATGAACAGGTCCTGGGCTTCGCGGGCGACGACAGGGAGACCGTGCTGATCTGGCACGAGAGCCGGACGGAGCCGCCGAACCTGGCAGTGACCCGGCTGGACAGCACGGACCGCACTCAGCTCACGTCCTGGCCGGATCCGCATCCGCAGCTGACTGGCATGGACAAGCGCCTGCTCAGCTACGACCGCGGCGACGGGGTGCAGTTGACGGCCATGCTGCACCTGCCGCCTGGCTACGATCCGGGACGCGACGGCCGGCTGCCGCTGGTCATCTGGGCATATCCGCTCGACTATGGCAATGCCGCAACGGCCGGCCAGGTCCGGGGGACGACCGAGCGGTTCACGCGGCTGATGGCGTCCGACCCGGTGTGGTTCGTGCTGCGCGGGTACGCGGTGCTGCAGAACGCCACGATGCCCGTCATCGGCGACCCCGAGACCATGAACGACACCTATGTCGAGCAGATCACCCGGGCTGCTGCCGCGCACATCGGGGCACTCGCCGCCATGGGCATCGCCGATCCGGGCCGGGTCGCTGTCGGCGGGCACAGCTACGGCGCGTTCATGACGGCGAACCTGCTGGCCCACTCGGAGCTGTTCGCGGCGGGCATCGCCCGCAGCGGTGCCTACAACCGCAGCCTGACGCCCTTCGGCTTCCAGACTGAGCGGCGCAATTTCTGGGAGGCGACGGACGTCTACGACCGGGTCTCGCCGTTCAGGTACGCCGACAAGATCTCCGCGCCGCTGCTGCTCGTGCACGGCGAGCGGGACGCCAACTCCGGCACGTTCCCGATTCAGTCGCAGCGGCTCTTCCAGGCCATCCAGGGCACCGGCGGGACGGCCCGGCTGGTGATCCTGCCGCACGAGAGTCACGGCTATATCGCCCGCGAGTCGGTGCTGCACGTGCTGGCAGAGGAGTTCAGCTGGCTGGATCGCTGGCTCGACGGTAACCAAACGACGATGGAACAGGCAGGGAACGGGGCCGACGAGGACGAGGCCTGGGAGTAGCGACTGCCGCTCGGGCTGATGGGCGCCTCGTAGCTGGGCTCGCACAGCACCAGCTACGAGGCACCCACGACGGTGAGCTGGCCGCTTAGCGGAGCAGGCGGAGTGCGTTCATGTCGTCGTCCACGAAATAGACGCCGCCGCGCAGCGACCGCACTGCCAGCCCGAACAGCGCGCCGGAGCCTTTCGGGCTGCCAGTCGGGTTCAGGAATCGCGAGAAGACCTGGAGGCCTACCGGAGTCACGATCTTGCCGTTGCCGCCATTGACGGTGAGTATGTCACCGTTCGGGGCGATCGCCATGCCGAGCGGCATCGTCAGGAAGCCGCCCATGGTCACCAGGATGCCCGGGCCTGAGCTGCCAGGCCTGGTGAGTGCGTTCGGGACCGCGAAGATCCGGCTGGTCAGCGTCGACGCGACGTACAGGATCCCGTGGCGGCCGAGTCCGACCCCCGTCGGCCGACCCCGAAGCACGGCCTTGCCGTATTGCGCGCGGTGGCGCAGCAAATAGCCGGCCCACCGCCCCAGGAACGTGCGGTATGGCCGGGCGGTTCAGGTCCAGTTAGCGGTGGTACCGCTCGAAGGCCGAGGAGTAGTCGAAGATCTCATCCTTGGTGAACCACACATCGATTTCCTTCGCGGCTTCCTCGCGGTTGCCGGAGGCATGCACGAGGTTGGCCACGGCGATGCCGCGCTCGTTGGCATAAGCCTGGCTCATGTGGGCGAAATCGCCACGGATGGTGCCGGGGGATGCCTGGTCGGGATAGGTCGAGCCGACAAGCTTGCGCGTGCATGCAACCGCCTCAACGCCCTCGAGAACCAGGGCGAGCACGGGGCCGCTCTGCATGAATGTCTCCATCGCGTAGTAGACGGCGGGCCCGAACCGTTCTTCGAGGTCGAAGTAGTGCCGCCGGGTGAGGTCGGCATCCATCCAGACCATCTTGCTGGCGACCACCTTGAGCATCTGATCTTCGAAGCGCGAGACCACGCGGCCAATGAGCCCCCGAGCTACGGCGTCGGGCTTGAGCAGCACTAGCGTCCGCTCAACTCCGGTGTCGTTACTCATGCTGTTCCCTCTCAAGTCTGGTCTGGCCCGCCGCATTGCAGGCGCGCACAGCTTAGCGGCGCGCGGAGCATGCCTCTATGGCCGACCGGGGGACTAGGGCTAGCTGACTAGCCGCGGCCAGGCTGCGGACAGCGCGTTTCTGGCCGCGCCCAGGTCAGCAGCACCGGGCCGGAGGGGACGAAGGGCACATCAGCGCGCTTGTTCGCCTCATTCTCGCTAGTCTCGTAACTGCCGGATACATCAGCCCTGGACGCCCGCGCCAGGGCGAACCCGACGAATTAGGAACCCGGTCGATCCCGATCAGCTCCGGCCAGGTCCCGGTAAGGCAGAAGTTCGTGCATGACACCTGGGCAGCCAGAGATCTGCCGGTCCTGGACGCGACCATCGCCCTCCTCGAGCACAGTTATATGGTCACCGTCACCGACATCGCTACCAGCACGGGGCTGGAGCTGGCGGCGGTAGCCACGGCGCTGGAAGCTCTTGATCCGGTCTACGTCGACTTCCGCAAGACCACCACGGGCGGGGATCCGCGGTTCTGGTACGTGTTCAAGGTCACGCCCGAGGCCCGGCGTGCTGTGGGTCAGTGGCCAACGGCGGAGGCGCTGGCCGGACGGCTGGCCGAGGAGCTGTCGGCAGCCGCGCAGGATGAGTCCGACCCGCAGCGCCATGGGCTGCTGACCTATGCGGCCCGGCTGGTCGGCGACACCCTCAGGGATGCCACCGTGCGGGCGGCCGCCCACGTGCTGTCGCCGGCCTTCGGCGGAGTGCCGCAGCCGGAGCTCGGCATGCCAGTGCCGGAGCCCGCGGATAAGCCCGTCGATGACGTCCCGAGCCTGGTTCAGCTCCCGGAGCTCCCTGAGCTGCTCCGCCCCCAGTGGCGCGCTCCGGCCGCGGCGGCCAGCGTGCGGGCAGACAAGACAGCGCCGCAGCTGGAGCCGCCAGAGCCGGCCGCTGATCCTGCCGAGGCCGACACCGATCTCGACCTGGTGCAGGCCCGGCGAGACGCAGCGAGCGCCGTCTAGTCGGCGGACGGCTTCTCATTCGCGGATGGCTTGTGGTCTGAGGCTGGCTTCGTCTTGCCGCCATTCGGTACGCGTCCAAGCGGCGGCCGGAACGGCGGTATCGGCTGGAGGTCTTTGTGCCTGCGGGGCCCCGACCACAGGGCCGGCACGGCGTCCACCGCGCGGGCGATTGCGAACGCAGGCTGCTCGTAGTTCACCCGCCAGCCGACAAATTCCGGCCAGGCTTCCTCCGGCTCGCGCTCGGACGGGAAGCCGACCTCCTTCAGGCGAGCAATCGCGTCGAGGAACTGCTCGTAGGTGATGCTGATGCCCATAGCTGGGTCGGGCTCCGCCGGGACGTCAAATCCCATCGCCCGCGCGACGTCCTGGAAGCAGGAGAACCCGGCGCGCAGGCAGAGCCGGGCTGGCACCACCGGTGCCGTCGATGGATTCAGCGCGAGCATCAGCGCCGCCGAGTCGAGCACGCACAGCAGCGAGGTCACCCAGGACGACAGCGGCTTGGGTGACCGGAACCAGACCAGCGGCAGGTACGTAGTGTGGCTCTCGCCGACGTCAGCAGCCCAGGTCTCCCAGCTTGCATACAGGTCAGGCAGCGTGTTCACGGTGGAGACGCCGGAGCCGAGCGCGTAGTGGGTGCGCGCGAGCAGCTCGGGTCCCCAGCTCGGAAAGCCCGCCCTGGCGTTCAGCAGCGCGACCCCGTTCTCCCGCCTGCTGAAAGCCGAGTACAGGGTAGGCAGGTAGGCGATCTGGAGCGTGACGGTGATGATCCCGGTCAGCGATGCGATGTCCAGGATGGCCTCCTGCAGCCCGCCCTTCGCCCCATACGAGCCGATCTCCCAGAGGCCGGGCCCGGCGAGCCGGAAGGCGCTGGTAATACCGCCGTGAACGAGCGGCCAGAAGATCAGCGAGAAGCCGATGAAGAGAATCCCCAGCCAGGCGGCGATCTGGGCCAGGAGCAGGGCGGCGGCGTGGGTAGCCAGGATGCGGTCGCGCCTGCGGTAACTGCGGATGGGGCGGGTGATCAGTACGTACACAGCATTGACGACCTGATCGACGCGCCTGGTCAGCCAGCTGGCCACCGACCGCGGCACGATCAGCGTGCCGATGACGCTTCCTGCCGCCGTGGCGACAAGCAGCACCCCGACGGCCGCGGCCAGATAACGTGCGGCCAGCGGAACGACCATATTTCTCCTCGTGCCGGATAACGCTGGTCAGTACCCACGGCGCGGCGGCAGACTAGCGCAGCAGCGCGGGTCAGCTTGCAACGCCTGGCCTGGCACTTCAGATTCCGGCGCCGGGCAAGATCAGTCGGCGGCGAACTCGGCGCGCACCCCGAGCAGCCGCACCGGCCTCCTGCCCGTGAATAGCTCGAGCGCGGCCAGCGCCGCCGCCTCGATCACTGCGGCCGCCAGCTCTCCTTCCTGCGCTGCCGTGACCGGCGCCGCAAGCGGCACACCGTGCGTGCTCGTGAAGAACGGCTGATAGCGGACCTTCACGACGACTCGCACGGCCGGACGGCCCTCTGCCGCGACGTCCTGGGCGACCCGCCGGGCGAGCGCAGCGACCTCGGCGCGGACCTGTTCCCAGTCCTCGATGTCCCGCTGAAAGGTGACCTCACGCCCGCGCGAGCGCGGCAGGTACGGCTCGGCGGACACCTGCGACGGGTCAAGGCCGCGAGCGGTCTGCACTAGCCACGGCCCGATCGTCGGGCCGAACCGCCCGGCCACCAGAGCGACATCGGCCGTGGCCAGGTCGGAGACCGTATGGACGCCCAGCTCCGCCAGCTTGCTGGCGGTCTTGGCGCCGACGCCCCACAGCGCACTGACGGGCTCACCGCCGAGCACCTCGAACCAGGTCTGGTGGGTCAGCCGGAAGACGCCGGCCGGCTTGCCGAAACCGGTGGCCAGCTTGGCTTGCAGCTTGTTCTCGCCGATGCCGACGGTGCTGTCCAGCTGCGTGGCCGCCTTGATGCGCTCCTGCACCTGGCGCGCGAAGCCCTCTGGATCGGCGGTGTCCACGGCGAGGAACGCCTCGTCCCAGCCCATCACCTCGGTCACCGCGCCGAGGCTGCGCAGCGCCGTCATGACCTCATCCGACACTGCCTCGTACGAAGCACGGTCCACCGCGAGGAACACGCAGTCCGGGCAGCGCCGCGCCGCGGTCCGCAGCGGCAGGCCCGAATGCACGCCGAACGCGCGTGCCTCATACGACGCGGTCGCCACCACGCCCCGCTTGGCCGGGTCACCGTCGCCGCCGACGACGACGGGGAGGCCGCGCAGTTCCGGCCGCCGCAGCACCTCGACAGCGGCGATGAACTGGTCCAGGTCGGCATGCAGTACCCAGGCGGTCACGGCTCTAGTCTTACGGCTGGCTGGCCGGGCCGGACACTAAGCTCGCGGATGTGGCGGCCCGAGGCGGAACGCGAGCGACCGACGCGCTGGCCAGGCTCGGCATCGCGCACTCCATCCACCGCTATCAGCATGACCCGCGCCACCCGTCCTTCGGGCAGGAGGCGAGTGAGGCGCTCGGCGTGCCGGCTGCCAGGGTGTTCAAGACGCTGATCGCTGATGTCGACGGGCAGCTGACGGTGGCCGTCGTGCCGGTGTCGGGCAGCCTCGACCTCAAGGCGCTTGCGGCCGCGGTGGGCGGCAAGAAGGCAGCCATGGCGGACCCGGCTCATGCAGAAAAGGCATCAGGCTACGTAACGGGCGGCATCGCGCCACTCGGGCTCCGCAGGCAGCTGCCGGTGGTGGTCGATGAGACCGCGCTGGGCTATCCGACCGTCTTCTGCAGCGCGGGCCAGCGTGGAATGGAAATCGAGCTGGCGCCGGCTGACCTGGTCGCGGCCGCAGGTGCGAGCACCGCGCCGATCGCGCGCGACTGACGCCCGTCACGATTAAACCGTCACGATTCTGCCCGGAACGGTCTGGCCCGCGTCTGCGCTGCGCTCTACAGTCACATGAAAGTGCTTGTGCCCGCCTAGCCCCGTCAGCGAGGAGCACGCGATGGCCGCTGCCGATGTCACATACGACGGATCGCTCGCCATCCAGGAGAAGGCCAAGCTGCGCCGCGTCCTCGGCCGGCTCGACCTGGTGTTGTTCACGGCATGTGCGATCGTCGGCCTGGACAGTGTGGCGTACGCCGCCGAGGCGGGCGCGCAGGCGATCACCTGGCTGGTGATATCGCTGGTGGTGTTCCTGATCCCGTACGGCATGCTCACCGCGGAGCTCGGCTCGGCCTTCCCGGTCGAGGGCGGGCCGTACGAATGGGCGAGAATGGCATTCGGCCGTCCGGCCGGAGCGGTCACCGCAATCCTGTACTGGCTGTCGAACCCGCTGTGGGTGGGCGGCACGCTGAGCGCGGCCACCATCGCCTCGCTGAACGCCTTCGTGCTGACTAAGCCGATGAGCACCGCATGGGAGATAGTGGTCGGCCTCGCGTTCATCTGGGTGACCGTCGCCATCGCGATCATCGCGTTCCGGATCGGCAAGTGGGGCCCGAACATCGGCACGTTCGTGAAGATGGCCGTGGTGGTGATCTTCACCATGCTGTTCATCTCCTACCTGGTCAAGCACGGCAGGCCGGCCGGCGCCTCGACGATGGGCGATCTGAAGCCGTCGCTGGACGGGTTCCTCACCGCGATCGGGATCCTGGTGTTCCTGTGGGTCGGCTTCGAGCTCTCCAACGGCGCGTCTGAGGAGATGCGCAACCCGAAGCGGGACGTCCCGAGGATGATCGTGCAGTCAGGCGTCATCGCGGCGGTCCTCTACGGACTGGTGATTATCGGCATCATCCTGGTGATCCCGAGCGCGAAGCTGTCAGGGGTGAGCGGCTTCGTCGACGCCTACACCGCGGTATCCAGTGGCGTGCTGCATTCGCACCCGCTGAACGTGTTGTTCGCCGTGCTGGTGATCCTGACCCTGGTCGGCAGCGGCTCGGTCTGGCTCGAGGGCGCTGACCGGACGCAGGCGATCGCCGCGCTGGACGGCGCCGCGCCCTCGTGGATGGGCAGGTTCACCAGCTTCGGCACTCCGATCGCGGTGAACCTGTCGTCGGGCGTCGTCGCGTCGGTGATGTGCGTGCTCGTGCTGCTGGTGACCAAGGGCAGCCTGGCGAGTTTCTTCGCCGTGATGCTGGCGCTGACGATCTCCAGCACCACGCTGAGCTACATCTTCATCTTCCCGGCGCTGACCATCCTGCGCCGGAAGTACCCGAACGCCGATCGGCCGTACCGGGTACCGGGCGGAGCGCTCGGCGCATGGGCGGCAGTCATCATCACCGAGCTGTTCGTCATCGTCACGGTGATCACCCTGGTGTGGCCGGGCGGGATCAACGCGATGTTCGGGCAGAGCTACTCGGTCGAAGCGAGCTGGGGCGTCTCCAGGACATTCTTCGAGGTCGTGACCCTGGGTTCGCTGCTGGTCATGGTGGCGCTAGGACTGGCGTTCTGGCGGCTCGGTGAGCAGAAGCGAAGGGCTGGCCTGGTCGGCATCGCCGTCTCGGCAGGCGATCCCGGGCTGCCGGACCCGGAGAACTGATGGAGCCGCAACCGCGGTTCGGCGTCCGGTCGATGGTGGCGCCGCTGCGGCGGGTGCTGGTGCGCCGTCCGGCGACGATGGGTGACTTCGCCGGTGCGGACTGGCGCGCGCCGGATCCTGACCTGCTCGGCCGGCAACATGATCAGTTTTGCCAGCTGCTGGCTGACCTCGGCAGTGACGTCGAGGTGGCCGCTGCGGCTGACGAGATGGTCGACGCCACCTACGTCCGCGATCCGGGCATGGTCACGGGCCGCGGCGCTGTGCTGTTCCAGATGGTCAAGCCAGCCAGGGCGGCCGAGCCGCCGTTGCTCGGCACAGCGCTCGAGGCGGCCGGGGTCCCGGTCGTCGCGGAGTTGTCCGGTCTGGCCAGGGCCGATGGCGGTGACATCATCTGGCTGGACGAGCGCACGCTTCTGGTCGGCCGCAGTTACCGCACCAACGCCGCTGGCGTGCATCAGCTGCGGGAGATCCTCGCGGCTGAGGATGTTGTCGTAGCTTCTGCCGACATGCCGCATGACCGCGGTCCGGAGCACGTGCTACACCTGATGTCGGTCATCTCGCCGGTAGCCGATGACGTGGCCGTGGTGTACCCGCCGCTCGCACCGGTCCCGCTCATGGAAGAGCTGGCCGCGCGAAACGTGCGCGTCATCGAGGTACCGGCAGCGGAGTACGAGACGATGGCGTGCAACGTGCTTGCGGTGCGGCCGGGAGTGGTCGTGATGCTGGACGGCAACCCGCAGACGCGCGCCGCGCTCACCCGGGCCGGCTGCGAAGTCCACGTGTATGACGGCTCGGAAATCTCGCTCAAGGGCGACGGCGGCCCGACATGCCTGACCGCGCCGATCCTGCGTTCCGCCTAGAAGTCGGCGTCGTCGCGGAAGCCGAGCCGCTCGCTGCGCCGCAGGGTCCTTTCGAGGGTGCGGTGCCCCGGTCCTTCCGAGGCACCGGCCAGCGCCAGCCGGGCTTCCTCTTCGTCGTGCTCGATGACGTGCATCACCGCGTTGATCAGCGCCAGGTGCGTGAATGCCTGCGGGAAGTTACCCAGGTGCCGGCCCGAGCTGGCCTCGATCTCCTCCGCGTACAGCAGCAGCGGGCTGGCATAGGAGAGCACCTTCTCGCACAGGTCCCTGGCGCGGTGGTGCTCGCCGATCTCGGCCAGCGCAGATACCAGCCAGAACGAGCAGATCGTGAAGGTGCCTTCCTTGCCGGACAGGCCGTCGTCGGTCTGCGAGACCTTGTAGCGGAGGACCAGGCCGTCGTCGCTGAGCTCGTCGGCGATAGCCAGCACGGTAGCGCGGATCCGCGGATCGTCCGGCGGCAGGAACCGCAGCAGCGGCATCAGCAGGAGGGACGCATCGAGCGCCGTCGTCTCGTAGTGCTGGCAGAACACGCCGCGGTCATCGACGGCGTTCGCGCAGATGTCCGCGTGGATCTCGTCGGCGGCCTGCTGCCAGCGCCGCGCCGCGTCCAGGTCCTCCCTGATGCGGGCGAGCCGGGCGCCCCGGTCGGCCGCGACCCAGCACATCATCTTCGACGACGTGAAGTGCCTCGGGCTGCCGCGGACTTCCCAGATGCCGTGGTCAGGCTCACGCCAGTGCTCGAGCGCGCGCTCGACCTGATGCCTGGCCATCTGCCAGACCCGCTCGTCAAGCCGGTCTCGCGACCGGGTGTGCAAGTAGAGCGAGTCCAGGACGACGCCCCAGACGTCATTCTGCTGCTGCGCGAAGGCGTCATTGCCGGTCCGCACCGGCTGCGCGCCCTGGTAGCCATGCAGATCCTTCAGCGTGTGCTCGGTCAGGTCGCAGCGGCCGTCGATGCCGTAGACGATGTGCAAGTCACCGCGGTCGCGCTCGACCACGTCGGTGAGGAAGGCGAAGTAATCGCTCGCGTCCCAGTCGAAGCCGAGGGTGTACAGCCCCCACAGCGCGAACGTGGCGTCCCGGATCCAGCTGTAGCGGTAGTCCCAGTTCCGCTCCCCGCCGGGCGTCTCCGGCAGCGACGTGGTCGGTGCCGCGGCGATCGCCCCAGTCGGGGCGAACGTCAGGCCTTTCAGCGTCAGCGCGCTCCGCGCCAGGTAGTTGCGCCAGCGGTGGTCGGGGAAGTCGCCGCGCGCCAGCCAGTGCTGCCAGTGGTGCGCGGTCCAGACCAGCCGGCGGTAGGCCTCGTCATAGTCCGTCGGCGGTGCGAGCCTCCCCCAGGAAAGTGCGCAGAACCTGGTCTCGCCCTCGTGCAGCAAGGTGCGGGAACGGGCGCTAGCCCCCTCGACCCCGATCCTGATGTCGGACGTCAGCGTCAGCGTCAGGTCGCTGTCCGGCGGAGCGATCTCGGCCTGATAATAACCGCGCTCGGTGTGGTGCCACTGGCCGCGGACGCGGCCGTAGTCGAAGACCGGCTCGCAGTCCATCACCAGCTGCGCGGTGCCGTGCACGCACCGGACCGTCCGCAGCAGGGTGTGCTCGGCGTCGTAGTCGGTGGGGGGCCTGACGTGCGAACTGCGGCCGGGGTGCTCATGCCGCCACGGCCCCATCAGCAGGCAGTCGCGAACGATAATCCAGCCCTCGTCGCAATCCCAGCTGGTCTCCACCACCATCGTTCCCGGCAGGTAGCGGCGGTCGGCGGGCTCGGAAATGTTGTCCGGCCCGAACCGGAAGCGTCCCGCGTCGCGGTCAAGGATCGCGCCGAACACACTTGGACTGTCCATCCGGGGCAGGCACATCCATTCGACTGCCCCGCTCGGCGCGACGAGTGCGGTGACCTCGCAATCGGACAGGAACGCATAGTCCGCGATCGGCGGGAACGGCGACGCCGCCGGTCCGACATGATCCCACTTCGGCCGGCCGGGTGGGTATTCCGGACTGCCCTCAGGTGCGAGCGAGATAGGGATCTCAGTGGCCTCGGCTGGTGCTGCGGCTCGAGGCTGCGCCGCGAATGTCTCCCCGCCCTGGCCGGTCATATCCGCTACTTTGCCCCTGCCCCGCGAAGCCCAACCCTGCGGGCCAGCCGGGCAGCGGGGCTTACCGGACGCCGCTCGGGCGGAACTGCACGCTGATCCGCGGCCCCGTGGGGCGGACCGACTTGGGGATCGCGTGCTGCCAGGTCCGCTGGCAGCTGCCGCCCATCACCAGCAGGTCACCGTGGCCGACATCGTGCCGCAGCGGCTGGCCGCCGCCGAGCGGACGGAGCAGGAGCGGTCGCGGAGTGCCGAGGGACACGATGGCCACCATGGTGTCCTCCGAGCTACCGCGGCCGATCGTGTCACCGTGCCAGGCCACGCTGTCCTGGCCGTCCCGGTACAGGCACAAGCCCGCGGTGACGAATGACTCGCCGAGCTCAGCCGCATAGTGCTGGTTCAGCGCGTCCCTGGCCTCCGTCAGCAGCGGATCGGGCAGCTCCTCGCCCTCGTCGTAGTGGCACAGCAGGCGGGGCACATCGACGACCCGGTCGTACATCCGGCGGCGTTCCGCACGCCAGGGCACAGTCTCAAGCAGGCAGCTGAACAGCTCGTCAGCGCCACCCAGCCAGCCCGGCAGCACGTCGATCCAGGCTCCGCTGGCAAGCTCGGTGCGGCGCAGCTGGTCGAGCGGGCCGGGCCCCGGCGGAGCGGCCAGATCCAGCAAGGATGCCTGGAGTGTTCCGTCCATACGTTCGATCGTACGCCAGGTTCCAAATACGTGTTCGCTTCTCGGCCTCAGCCAGCCCGATGTAGGTCCAGCAGTACTCGATCCTCGACCGCCCGGTATCCCAGCCGCTGGTACAGCGCGTTGCTGGTCGGGTTGGCTAGGTCAGTGAAGAGCACGACCGCGGAGGCTCCGGCCTCGAGGGCGGCCTGGGTGACGGCTGCGGTGACGCCGGCACCGTAACCACGCTGGCGGTGACGCCGGCGCGGTGTAGACGCCCGCGACCCGGACGACTCCGGAAGCCTCGCGGGTGCGCCCTGCCATCGCGACCGGCTCTCCGCCGGCTTCCCACAGCGTCAGGCCCGCGTGACTGAGCCGGTCGTCCACGGTGCGCTCGTTATCCCGGGCCTGGGTGTGGGCCTCCAAGTCGAACGCCACCGACCACTCGATCAGTAGCTCGCGGTCAACGGGGCCGGCTACTCGGGCCGCGCCGGGCGGTGCCGGATCCGGCGCCATCAGCCGGTCGAGCCGGTGCAGTCGCTGGCGCTGCGCGACGGTCGCGCCGCCGCCGGTTGCCTCCGCGCAGGCAGCGCTGAAGGCTGCTTCGTCGTCGCTGGACACGTTCGCGGCGTCCGGCAGGCCGCCGTCTTCGGCGAGCAGCCTGATCAGGTCCGGTGCCGATCCGCTCGGCAGCACAGGCACCAGGACCGGGAACGGCGGTGTCTGCAGGAACGCTCCGTCCACCCCGCCGCCGTCGCTGGCGTGCCAGCCATAGCGTTCCGGATCATCACCGAAGGCCGACGGGCCGGCGGCGCGCAGGGTGGCGAGCAGGGTGAGAGGTACCGTGTGCCGCACCGGGTCCGCGCGGAGCAGACCGCCCGCCATCGCGGCGAATGTGTCGAGGCTGCGGGTGAGCATCCAGGCCATGTCATATGCTCGCCGCTCCAGGCGGTGCGGCGCGACAGGTTTTGTGGGTGTGAGTCATCGCGCGGCCGCGAGCCAGCGGGCTGCGGCGTGCGAAACAAAGCCCGTTCCCGGAAGATTGGTTCTGAAGCGGATTTCTGGGGAGGCGGCGGTGCGGGTCATCGTGGTGCGGCATCACGCGGTCGACGAGGCCGGTTTCATCGCGGACGCGTTCCGGGCGCGGGGGGCGGAGCTGACGGTGCACCAGTTCCCCAGGGAAGGCCCGCTGCCGCCGCTTGAGGGTGTCGACCACATCATCGTGCTGGGCGCAGTCTGGTCGGTGTACGAGGACCGGATTAGCAGCTGGATCGGCGAGGAGCTGGACTGGCTGCGAGCGGCTGATGCGGCCGGCATCCCGGTGCTCGGCATCTGCTTCGGCGCCCAGGCGCTGACTGCCGCGTTTGGCGGCCAGGTTGAGAGGGCGCCGCGCAGTGAGGTCGGCTGGACGACCATCGAGACGCTCGCCCCGGATCTGATCGAAGCCGGCCCGTGGCTGGAGTTCCACCATGACCGCTGCCTGCCGCCGCCGGAGGCGCGCGTGCTCGCCGTGAATGAGCTGTGCGTGCAGGCGTTCAGCATCGGCCCGCATCTGGCCGTCCAGTTCCACCCGGAGGTCGACGGCGCGCAGGTGAGCCGCTGGCTGGTCGACGGGGGCCGCGAGGAGGCGGAGCAGGCTGGCCAGGACCCGGACAAGATGGTCGCGCAGAGCGAGGCCGAGGAGCCTCAGGCGGCGCTGCGCGCGGACCGGCTCGTTGACGCTGCGTTGCGGATTGCCCGCGCCGGATAGTCAGCCCAACTGCTCGTCCCAACCGTTCGTCTCAGCCGGCGGTCTTCAAGTGCATGAGGCGTTCAGTACTGATTGGCCCCCCGGTGGCCGCACTGCTGCTCGGATTCGGGACCGCTGCCTGCGCGAGCCAGCCCGCGTCGCCGCCAGCTGCCTCCGCTTCCCCCATTTCCTCCGCGGCTGGCGCGTCCGCCGCGACCTCGCCCGCGCTCACATCAGCCGTGCTGGGCGCCGCCCGCCTGACGAGCCTCGCCCTGGCCAGCCCGCGGCGCGGCGACGGGTTGTTCGTCAGCCAGGCCGGCGCACAATGCGCCGCGCTGTCGGGCGTGACTACCGACGGTGGCGCCAGGTTCCGCTCGGCGTCGGTAATCACGAGGTGGAACTGCAACGACGACGCCGCGCCCGTCGCGCGGATCGCGGCCGATAGCGCTGGCCAGGCATTCGCCTACGGCCCCTCGCTCTTCATCGCCAGCAGCGCGGCCGGTCCGTGGCGCAAGAGCCCGCAGGCGGGCACTGTGCTGTCGGTCTCCGCGGTCGGCCGCTCGGTGTGGATGCTGCTCGCCCGGTGCCGGGGCGCAGCCATGACGCCGCACGGTTGCGTCCTGCACCTGGTCGAGTCGGTCGACGGTGGCCGGAGCTGGCGCGCAGTCAGGTCGCAGCCGCCGGGCGCGGTGACCACCGGCAGCGCACACGGCCCGGCGTATGAGCCAGCGGCGGGCCAGACGTGGCTGTTGCGCACCGGCACGTCGGCGGCCTACGTGCTCGCTAGCCCGGCGGTCAGCAACCGCGGCAAGCCGGGCTCAGCCGAGCTCTGGTACACCGCCAACGCCGGCGCCTCGTGGTCGAAGCGGCGCATTCCCTGTGGCATCGATGCCCTGTCAGTCTCGGTGGCCCGCTCGCCCGGCGGAGCACTCGTCGGAGTCTGCGCGTCTCAGCCGACCGCGGGTTCTCAGCCCAAGACCACTGTCATTTCCGGCAACAACGCACGGACCTGGACGCTGCGCAAGGGATGCCTGTTCAGCAGCCCGCGTTGCCGGGATCCGCTCTATGACGGGTACCTCGGCCAGATCGCCGCGGTCTCGGCCAAGACGGCCTACCTCGTAGGTGAGCGGTCGTCACTGCTCGTTACCACTGATGGCGGACGGCACTGGCGGGCAGTGCGGGCGCTCGTCGGTGACTCCAGCGGCGGAACCTACCAGGTGACGTTCCTGAGCCGCTCGTTCGGCGCGGTCCTTGGCCAGGGCGGGGCCACCAGCGAAAACGTCGACCTGTTCCGTACCTTCAACGGCGGTCGGACCTGGTCGCACGTGGTTCCGCGGCTTAGCTAGGGCCTGATCGCGTACCCTCGCGCGTGTCGGCGGCTGAATCCCCGCCCTCAGATGGTGACAACCGAGCGTCATTCGGTACAGGGTGTACCTGAGGGTTTTCGGGCTGCCGGACGCCCGCGAGACAACGAGAGCAGGTGCAATGCCAGACATCCTGACGGTCTATGCCGAGAGCCAGCCGGACAAGCTTGCCGTGGTCGACGACAAGGGCGAGGGCGACATCGTCAGCTGGACGTATGCCGAGCTCGAGGCAGAGGCCAACCGGCTCGGGAACGCGCTGCTCTCGCTGGGTGCCGCGCCCGGGCAGAAGGTCATCTGGTGCGGTCCTAACTCGCTGCCCGTCGTGGCGGTCATCAACGCCGCGCGCAAGGTTGGCGTGGTCGCCGTCCCGCTCAACTACCGGCTGACGGCTGAGGAGGCCCGGTATGTCATCGGGCACTCCGATGCGCAGATCGCCTATGTCGACGCCGAGTACGCGCACCTGTTCGCGGGCCTCGTCGGCCAGCTCGAGAAGCTCCGGCACGTGATCGTGTTCGGCGGGCCGGCTTCGGCCGGCATGCTCAGCAGCGAGGAGCTCACCGCGGACGCGTCGGCCGATCCTCCCGAGGTCGGTGACGCGGTGGGCACCGGCGGAACGATGATCTACACCTCCGGCACCACCGGCAAGCCGAAGGGCGCGGTCCGCTACGCCGCGGACCCGGAGACCGGGCTAGGCCTCGTTACCTTGCTCGGGTACCGGCCGGATGACATCTACATCACGTCGGGGCCGCTGTACCACAGCGGCCCGGGCGCGTTCATGTACATCGGCCTCCTCTTCGGCCAGACCATCGTGGTGCAGCGGAAGTTCGACCCCGAGGACTGGCTCAGGATCGTGGAGAAGTACAAGGTCACGTCGACCTTCTCCGCGCCCGCGCTGATCCGGATGGTCTGCGCGCTGCCGGACGAGGTGAAGGCGAAGTACGACCGCTCTTCCATGCGGGTGATGATCGCCAACGCGGCCCCGTGGAGCTACGCGCTCAAGCAGCAGTACGTGGCGGACTTCCCGCCGGAGTCGCTGTGGGAGGTCTACGGCTCGACCGAGCTCGGGGTGGACTGCGTGCTCCGGCCCGAGGACCAGATGCGCAAGCCCGGCTCCTGCGGCCAGCCCGCGCCCGGCATCGAGATCGTGCTCTTCGACGCCGGCGGCAATGTCGTGACCGGCACCGGCCCCGACCATTCCGGCGAGCTCTACGTCCGGTCCAAGGGCGTGTTCAACGAGTACTACAAGCAGCAGGACAGCTACAGCGCGGCCAGCCGGGGCGAATTCCACACCGTCGGTGACATCGCCTACTGGGACGACGAGGGCTTCCTGTACATCTGCGACCGCAAGTCCGACATGATCATCTCGGGCGGCATGAACATCTATCCGGCCGAGATCGAGGCAGCTCTGGAGCAGCACCCGGCGATCTACGACGTTGCCGTATTCGGCATCCCGTCGGAGGAGTGGGGTGAGACCGTGCACGCTACCGTCGTGCTCGCGCCGGGGACCTCGCTGACCCCTGATGAGATCAAGGCGTTCGGCAAGGAGCACCTGGCCAGCTACAAGGTTCCGCGCTCGGTCGACTTCCTCGACGAGCTGCCCCGGACCGGCTCCGGCAAGATCCTCAAGCGGCAGCTGCGTGCCCCGTACTGGGCAGGCCGGACGGCGCAGGTCGGCTGATTTCCGGGCCGCCCCGGTCGGCTGTGGTGTTCCGGGCCGGTCGCGACCGGCTGTGGTGTTCCGGTTGAGGTGTTCCGGGCCGGTCGCGGGCGGTTACGGCTGGTGCCGAACGCCGGGCGATGTACATCCCTGCTGTTTCCTGCGCCTAGCGGACCGTTTTACACCTTTTGCGGGCCGGAAACAGCATGGATGTCGGATCCAGTAGCCCCCAACGGGCGACCTGAGGGTACGGCAGGAGGCGGATCTGTCCGGCGCAGCTGGAGGCAGGCGCGTTCGGCCGCTGCAGCCGGGCAGACCGCCTATTCTTCGCATTGTGATCACTGACGACCCGAGCCCCCAGCTCGCTGACCTGACGCCGCTCCCCGACCTCTCGAAGGTCGCGATCGAACCGCCGGGATCCGAGCCAGGGACCTGGGCCGGCGCGCCGAGTGCGGTCGCCGACGGTGGCGAGATCGTGCTGGCCTACCGGCTGCGCAGGCCGATCGGCCAGGGCCGGGGCTACGCGATCGCGGTGGCTCGGTCGGCAGACGGCGTCCAGTTCGAGACGATCGGCCTGATCACCAGGGAGCAGATGGACACCGAGTCGCTGGAGCGGCCCGCCCTGGTGCGGACCACTGACGGGCGCTGGCGGCTGTACCTGAGCTGCGCAACCTGGGGGACCAAGCACTGGCGCGTGGAACTGATCGAGGCCGCGGCGCCGGACGCCTTCGATCCCGGCCAGCGGACAGTAGTACTGCCGGGCGATTCGGAGTCAGCTGTCAAGGACCCGGTTATCGTCCACCATGAGGGAACGTGGCACTTGTGGGCATCTGTCCACCCGCTAGCTGACCCGGCAAACACTGACCGGATGACCACGGACTACGCGACGAGCTCGGACGGCGTGGCCTGGACCTGGCATGGTCATGCCCTCACTCCACGGCCCGGCGAATGGGACGCGCGCGGTGTCCGGGTCTCCGCAGCCAGGTTCAACCCGGACGGCGTGGTTGCTTACTACGATGGCCGGGCGAGTGCGGCCGAGAACTATGAGGAGCGGACTGGCCTGGCGTCCGGCGCCTCGCCCGACAGCCTGTCAGCGATCGGATCTGAGCCAGTGGCTGAGGCGCCAGACGGCATGCGTGGCTTGCGTTACCTGGACATTGTCGATCTCGGTGACGGCCGTCAGCGGCTGTACTACGAGCTGACCAGGCTGGACGGCCTGCACGAGCTGCGCACCGAGCTGCGCTGATAGATCCCGGCGACGGCCTAGAACTCTCGCGGGCGCCCGTTGCGCGCCTGCGACTGGCCCGGCGGCCGGGCGCCGACCAGGCCGCCGGAGTTCTCGCGAGGCGCCATCCAGTGGCTGAAGTCCTCGCCGGTGAGCTCGCCGAGCAGCCTGATGTCGGCCTCGAAATAGGGGATCAGGGCCTGGCGCTCCGCCCAGGTGAGCGGCCGCCGCGGCGCCGCGCCCTGCTGGAGGCGGCGCTCCAGCTTGTCGATCATCAGCTTGCCGGGATGGACCGGCAGCCTTGCAGTCGCCGCTGAGCAGGCGCGCAGCACCCTGGACAGATTCTGGTGCCTCCTGCGTCAGCTCGGGGTGCGCTGTGACGTTCTCCCGCGGCACCTCCGCGATCAGGCCCGGCTCGATGCCGAGGAAGGCGCAGATCTGGTCCAGCGTGCCCGCCGGGTCGTCGATGAGGTCGCGGTACCGGAACAGCAGGACCTGGCTGCGGGGGAAGATCGAGTACAGCTGCTGGACCTGCTGCCCGTACAGGCCGATCCGCTTGTAGTGCCAGAAGTCGGCCCAGCCCGCCGCGATCCGCTGCTCTTCGGCGGCGCATGCGCGGACGAAGTCGTCGATCGGGTCGAGCCCGGCCGACCACAGGTGGGTCCAGTTGGAGTGCGCCCGCTCGACCGGGTCGCGCACCACGACGATGAGCCTGGCGCGCGGGACGAGGGCCTTGATGCGCCGCTGCGCATCGTGGCTGTACAGGTAGAACGGCGTCGACTCGCCGCGCAGCGTGCCGGCCGGGGCCGGATCGAACAGCGACTCGTAGTCGGCCCGGCGCCAGACGTGCTCCCGGTATGTCTTGACATCGCCAGGTCCACCCTGCAGTCGGCGGTGGCCCGTCAGTCAGGAAGAATTTCGGCTCCTTGACCGCCGACATATACAGCGCGGGGTGCCGGGCAAGCGCTGCATGCAGGGCCGTCGTGCCTGCTTTCGGCGCGCCCGCCACGAAGAAGTCTGGCAGCGCCACTGGGTTCCTCCGCAAAAACCTACTTCACCTATATGCTGAATAGGCTAAATGCTTGGCGGTCTGCCCGCTACCCGGTCAGCGGTGGGGTTAACCACCACCCTGGCGATGAGGCCAGGCTATCCGCGTCCGCGCCGTTCTCCGTGATGCGGTGCTGCCTGGAGGTCCGCCGAGCTCTTCCACGCCGGCGAGCTGGCCGGACTGCCTGGGCTCGGGCTACCGGTCCGAGAGCGATCGCGGCAGCCCGAACCATGGCAGCACGCTGGCCTCGAATCGGGTCATGGCGCAGATACGGTCGCCGGTCAGGGTCAGGACGTACAGGCCGGTCCCGTGGCGGATGCCGTCGGCGGCGCGCAGGTAGGCGCCGAAGGCCGGCTGGCCGTTGGCTCGCGCCGGAACGAGGTCGAACCTGCGGCCCGCGCCGAACAGGCTGGCGCAGAACCGGGCCACGATGTCCCGGCCCTGATATTCGAAGGGCATCGGCGGCATCGACATGAATACGTCATCGGTCAGCAGGGCTACCAGCCCCTCCATGTCAGCCGACTCCCACGCGCTGATGAACCTGCCCACGATGGCCTCCTCCACAGGTGAGGAGGCCGCGGGAGGCGGCTGGTGGCCATCGCCTGGCGGCAGGCGGCGTTCCAGGCTGGCGCGAGCTCGTTTGAGGGCGCTGGTGACCGATTCGACTGTCACCTCCAGCATGTCGGCGACCTCGCTGGCGTGGAATCCGAGGGCGTCGCGCAAGATGAGCACCGCGACCTGGCGGGGTGGTAGCGCCTGCAAGGCGGTGATGAACGCCAGCGAGATGGCTTCGGCCTGCTCGTAGCGGGCCTCCGGGCCGGGCGGCGGGTCGGCTGCACCCTCCAGCAGGGCTTCGGGGTACGGCTGCAGCCAGACGACCTCGCCGAGGCGGGTCGGCTCGGGCGGTTCAACCCTGGGCACGTCCCACTCCTTTGCCGGGCGCCGACGCGCTGAACGCAGCGCGTTGAGGCAGCGGTTGGTGGCGATCTTGTACAGCCAGGTGCGCAACGAGGCGCGTTCCTCGGTGAACCCGCCGAGGCCCTGCCAGGCGGCCAGCAGCGTCTCCTGCGCGGCGTCCTCAGCGTCCTGGAATGATCCGAGCATCCGGTAGCAGTGCACCTGCAGCTCACGCCGGTACGGCGCAATCAGCTCGGTAAACGCTTCCCCGTCCCCGGTCCGCGCCCGCGTGATCAGGTCCGATAGCGCCGACTCCACAACTTCACCTTCTTCCCGGGCCGCGCATGCCTTTCTGTATGTACACCGCTGGAGGCGCGAACTGGGCGGTCCGCGGGCGCCCAGTTTCCCGGCACCGCGGTGTACCCATCATCGACGGCGCGAGCCAGCCGGGCGTAGCCGCTCAGACAACGGCGACGAGAACGGAGAACCGAAGATGGGAAAGATCATCATCACCACGAACGTATCGCTCGATGGAGTGATCCAGGACCCCGACGGGAAGGAGGGCTTCAGCCGGGGCGGCTGGTTCTTGCAGTACGGGGGCCCGGACCTCGAAGAGTGGGGCAAGGTCGAGTACGCCGAAGCCATGGGCACCGCTGCCCTGCTGCTGGGCCGCAACAGCGACGATTGGTTCGCGGCGCGGTGGGCATCCAAGCCAGGCGAGTTCGCGGAGCAGCTGAACAGGCTGCCCAAGTACGTTGTGTCCGACACCCTCGAAGACCCCAAGTGGACCAACGTCACGGTCCTGAACGGCAACGTGATCGACGAGGTCACGCGGCTGAAGCAGGAACTGGACGGGGACATCGTCGTCTACGCCAGTTATCAGCTGGGGCGCGCCCTGATCGAGGATGACCTCGTGGATGAGCTGCGGCTGTTCGTTTTCCCGGTCGTGATCGGGGGCGGTGAGCGCTTGTTCGGTGAGACGACCGGCACGAAGCCGTTCCGCCTCGCCGACAGCCGGACTGTCGGTGACGGCCTCCTGTTCGTTACCTACGAGATAGTCCGGAACGCCTGATGCCGGGCCGCCGACGGGCCAGCCGAAGTGTCATACCCGGCCGGTAACGTGCAGTTCAGCGGCGGCACTAGGCCGCCGGTGATAGGCCCGGAGGTCCATTGATGAGCACCGCAACACCGAAGCTGACCGGTGAGCGAGCAGACCTGGCTGCGACGCTCGACAAGCAGCGCAACTTCCTCCGGTACACCACTCGCGGCATGTCCGACGAGCAGGCAGCGGAGCGGACCACAGTGAGCGAGCTCTGCCTGGGCGGCATCGTCAAGCACGTCACGGCGGTGGAACGGAACTGGGCCAGGTTCATTGTTGAGGGCCCGTCGGTCATGGGCGCCAGCTGGGAGGACGAAGAAGTCATCGAGGACTGGCTGAACGGGTTCCGGATGCTTCCCGGCGAGACGCTCGCTGGGCTGCTGGCCGCTTACGATCAGGTAGCTAGCGAGACGGACGCGTTGATTGCGACGTTTCCTGATCTGGATGCGCTGCAGCCACTGCCCCAAGCCCCGTGGCACGAGAAGGGTGCTAGCTGGTCGGCACGCCGGGTCCTGCTGCACGTGATCGCGGAGACGTCCCAGCATGCCGGGCACGCCGACATCATCAGGGAAGCCATCGACGGCCAGAAGACCATGGGCTGATCGCCGGCTTCCGGGCCGCCGGCCGGGGCAGTATCGGAGTGTGATCGGTACACGCCTACATAAGGTCGAATCTCCCCGCCATGGGACCTGATCGGGCGCCGGCCCGGCCGGGCGATGCGCAGCGCGGCCCGCCCGATGATCCGGAGGGCGGCGAGCCCCGGCGTCGCGAGGGCGAGAGGCTCGAGGACCTTTCGCCCCGCCAGCCGCCTCCTGACCTCCGGCCGATGCTCGCGACCTCCGGATCGCTGCCGTCTGGCGACTCCGGGTGGGCCTACGAGATGAAGTGGGACGGCTTGCGGGCGCTGGCGCTCATCTCCGCAGATAGCGTGCGGCTCACCTCGCGGACAAATCGCGACATCACCCATGCCTATCCGGAGCTGACTGGACTTGCCGCAGCTTCCGGTGCGAGCCAGGCCGTTCTCGACGGCGAGATTGTCGCGCTCGGAAGCGACGGCTGGCCGGACTTCGAGGCACTTCAGCAGCGGATGAACATCAGCGGGGCCGCCCCAGCCAGACAGCTCGCTGGCGAGGTGCCGGTTACCTTTCTGGCCTTCGACCTGCTCTGGCTCAACGGCCGCGCTCTGCTGGACCTGCCGTACTCGCGGCGGCGGGCGCTGCTGGAAAGTCTCGGCCTGAACGGAGCAAACTGGCAGGTGCCCCCGTCGTTCACGACCGAATCTGGCGCCGATGTGCAGGCGGTGTCTCGCGAGCATCACCTGGAAGGCGTTATGGCAAAGCGGCTGCAGTCGCGGTACGAGCCTGGCCGCCGGACCACATCCTGGCGGAAGATCAAGAACGTCAGCGGTCAGGAGGTCGTCATCGGAGGGTGGAAGCCCGGCGAGGGCGGCCGGGCCGGATGGATTGGCTCCCTGCTTGTCGGGGTCTACGACGGCAGCGACCTTATCTACAGCGGGCATGTTGGTACCGGCTTCAGCCAGCAGACGTTGCGGCTGCTGCGCGACAAGCTGGCACCGCTGCGCCGGGACACCTCGCCCTTCGGGAAGACAGTCCCGCCAGAAGATGCGCGTTACGCGCAGTGGGTTGAGCCGGTGCTCGTGGCCGAAGTGGAGTTTGCGCGCTGGACAAAGTCTGGCCGGCTGCGCGCGCCTTCCTATAAGGGGCTGCGCGACGATAAGCCTGCGGCGGAGGTCGTCCGTGAGCCCTGACCGGCCCCAGTCCTCGGATCAGCAGTCCTCTGATCCGCACACGGGCTCTGCGGCACAGAAAGTGTCAGTGCAGGTCGAGGGACGCACTCTGACGCTGTCGAACCTGGACAAGGTGCTGTATCCGGCGGCTGGGTTCACGAAGGCTCAGGTGATCGACTATTACCTGCGCATTGCGCCAGCGCTGCTGCCGCACATCGCCGCCCGTCCGGTGACGATCAAGCGTTACCCCGAAGGAGTCGATCGCGAGTTCTTCTACCAGAAGAACGCGCCAGCGCACCGGCCGGCGTGGGTGCCAACCGCCCGGATCGCCTCGCCCGGCTCGACGAAGTCACGGGAGACGATCGAGTACATCCTCGGCGGTGATCTGCCGACGCTGATCTGGGCTGCCAACCTGGCGGCGCTCGAACTGCACACCCCGATGTGGCGCCATCCCGCTATCGGCGAGCCAGACCTGCTGGTCTTCGACCTAGACCCAGGTGCGCCGGCGACGGTAGTCGAGTGCTGTGAGGTCGCGCTGCTGCTCCGCCCGCTGCTGACCGACCTCGGCCTCGAGCCAGCTGCCAAGACATCAGGCGGGAAAGGCTTGCAGCTGTATGCAGCCGTGTCGGCGATGACCTCGCAGCAGACCAGCGACCTGGCAAAGGAACTGGCGGAAGAGCTGGAGTCAGCGCACCCCGAACTGGTCGTGTCGAAGATGACGAAGGCGCTGCGGCCCGGCAAGGTGCTGATCGACTGGAGCCAGAACAACGCGGCAAAGACGACGGTCGCGCCTTACTCACTCCGCGCCCGTTCGCAGCCGACTGTCTCGACGCCAGTGAGCTGGGATGAGGTCGGACACTGCCGCCGTGCGGCTGACCTGGTCTTCACCGCCGTGGACGTTGCCGGGCGCGTCGCGGAGTCCGGCGACCTGTTCGCGATCACCCTGCCTGCGTGACGGAACTACCTGGCGCTCAGGCTTCCCGGTCAGCCTGAGTTACCGCTGCGTTGCCTGAGTATTACTGCAAGTCCTGAAGCTGTCGTTCCCTGATGAAACGCATGATGCTCAAGGGCTGGACTCGCATAGCGTGCGATGCGCTATGCGATTCAGGGTCCTCGGGCCGTTATCGGCCGAAGGTGACGACGGCACGCCGCTGGTGCTCGCGCAGCCGTCGCAGCGCAGCACGCTCGCTGTGCTGCTGTTGCATGCCGCACACCCGCCAGCCAGAGCTCAGCTGATCGACATGCTGTGGGGCGATCACCCTCCCGCTGACGCCGAGACGGCCCTGCGGGTGCGCATCAGGGAAGTCCGGCGCGCCCTCGCAGCACCAGACCGCCTGGTGACGCGTCACTCGGGCTACCAGATGATGATTCAGCCAGGCGAGCTCGACGCGGCCAGCTTTCGGGACCTGGCCGCGCACGGCCGGGCTGCCCTGGACAGCGGCCGCGCCGAAGACGCGGCTCGCCTTCTAGAGCGGGCGTGCGGCTTGTGGCGGGATCCGCCGCTGGCCGACCTGCCGGATACGCCGCTGATGGACCTGCTGGCCACGTCCCTGCTCGAGCAGCGCTGCGACGCCGGAGAACTGCTGATCGATGCGCGGCTGGCGCTCGGCCAGGACCACGAGGCACTCGCCCGCGCGCGCGAGCTAGTCGCCGCTGACCCGCTCCGCGAGCATCCGCATGTGCAGCTGATGCTCGCGCTCTACCGATGCGGTCAGAAGGCGGGTGCCCTTGCTGCCTACACCCGGCTGCGGGAGGTGACCGTGCGGGAGCTCGGTCAGGATCCCGGTCCGGAGGCGCGGGCGCTGCTCCGGCAGATCCTGGCCGACAGCCCGGACCTGTCGTTCCGGCCCCGGCTCGTGGCCGGGTCAGCCGCGACCCGGCGGTGCGCGCGCTAACACTGCGCTAACCACATGCTTACAAGACGGTCCTAATGTGCCGGACGTGTTGTTACCTCGCTCGCGGCAGGCCGCGCTCTGGACGCGGCGCGTTCCCGCTCTGCTGGTGGCGTGCCTGGTGCCCTCGCTCGCCGCATGCTCGGGTGTGGCTGCCCACGTGCAGCTACCGGCCAAGCCCGCTGCCGCGGCGCCTGCCCCGCTAGCCACGCCTGCCGTGCCGACATCGCGGCAGCGTGTGATCGTCGCGCTGGCCGGCTACGTGACCGCGCTCGGTCAGGCCGAGCGATCCAGGAGCAGGGCCGCCGCACGGCGGATCCTCCGCCCCTATCTGGCCGCGGACCGGATCGGCGGCCTTGTTCAGGCCCTCAGTGCCATCTGGGCCAGGGGCGACGCCTTCTATGGTGCGGATGTCCTGCATATCCTGACCGTGCAAATCGACGGCCGGCGCGCGTACGTGCACGATTGCGATGACACCAGCGGCATGGGCCTGGAGTACGCGGCCTCGGGGCATGCCATTGCCGGCTCAGCGGGCGCCGCTCATGACAATGTCGTGACGCGGCTAGAGATAGTACGAGGACGCTGGCAGGTGGAGTCCCAGCTCCCCGAGGACGTGCCATGCGTGTCGTAGCGGGCGTTCTCGCGGCGCTGATCGCAGTGACCGGCTTCGTGTTCGCCGTGTCCTGGCCCGCCGCTGCCGGCGGCGGAGGTACCGGCAGCTGTGATCCCTACATCGACGGCACGATCGTCCCGGTCCCGTGCTCATCAGGCGGCGGCAGTGGCGGCACAGGCGGAGGGAGCGGCGGCGCGGGCGGCGGGAAGTCCGTGCTAAACACCTGCACGTTCGTCCCGCTGGACGAAGCCCAGGCGCGGAACCTCGGCCTGGCGTGGCCGCCGCCGAAGGGATTCCACTGGGCGCTGATGGACTGTATCGGCGGGGCCATCAGCACCGGTACGAAGGCCGTCCTGATCAGCAATGCCACTGGCGCGCCACAGGTCACCCCACAGCAACTGCTCGTACAGGCACTTGGCGAGCTCAGCGTGCCGTACCTGCGGCCTGCCACTGCGCCCCCGCGAGGCACCGCCGGACTCGTCGGGCTTCCCGAGTGGTTCTGGGTCCCCGCGGGCGAGTGGCGCCCGCGCAGCGTCACCGTCACGGCGGGGCCGGTCTGGGCAACCGCCATCGCGGCACCGATCAGCCTGGCCTTCAAGCCCGGCGCCGGGCTGGCGGCGGTGAGCTGCGCCGGTCCCGGAGCGGCGTACGACAGCCGGAAGCCGTCGATCCAGCAGCACACTGACTGCGCCTATACCTACCAGGAGCCCTCAGCCGGTCAGCCGGGGAGCGTCTATCACGCTTCGCTCACCGTGACCTGGCGGGTCAGCTGGCACGGCTCGGGTGGTGCCGGGGGCGTCCTTGATGCCGCCCTCGGCGTTCCGGTCGGCTTCACGATTCCGGTGGCTCAAGCGGAGGCACTGGTGACAAGCCCGTGAGCAGCCATCCGCACGCGGTCGGAACCGCTTACTTTCCCGAGCCGGACATCGCGCCGAACGGGAGCAGGCACAGCATGCGTCCCGGCCCGGCGCCCGCCCGGCTGCGCGGGCTGCCACGACGTCGCCGGCCTGCCATGATCGCTCTGGCAGTCGCCATGGCGGGCGCGGGCGTCCTCGTCAGCGCCGCCGTGTACAGCAGCGCCGACCACCGGGTCGCCGTCGTGATGGTGACGCAGCCTGTGCCCGCAGGAGCCGTGATCACCCCCGGCGACCTGGGTACCACCAGCGTCAGCGTTGGCACCGGGATCCGGGTCATCCCGGCGGCGCAGCTCGCGCAGGTCGGTGGCGAGATCGCCGCTGTTGCGCTGCGGCCGGCCACGCTGCTCGCGCCCGCAGACCTGACCACGGCGCAGCCACCGGGACCCGGCCGTGTGCTCGTTCCCGCACCCATCAAGCCGTCGTTGCTGCCGGCCAGCGGCCTGTTCCCCGGCGATCACGTCCTCGTGGTCGCTACGCCGGGCGATCAGGGGGAGGCCGATTCACCGGGCGGGTCGCCGACCCTGACCGCACCGGTGCCGGGCCTCGTTGAGGACGTGAGCGCCGTTCCCGGCCCCGACGGCCTCGATGTCGTCGACTTGCTGGTCAGCGACGCCGCCGGCACGGATGTGGCGGAACAGGTATCGACGGGTCAGTTCGCACTCATCGTGACGAAGCGAGGGTCCTGAGTGGGCGAGCTCTACGCGCTGGTATCTGCGGGCGGTTCGCCGGGCGTCACGACCGCGGCACTGGCGCTAGCGCTGACCTGGCCGTCGCCGGTCATCCTTGCCGAGTGTGACCCGAGCGGCGGCGACATACTCGCCGGCCTGCTTGCCGGCCATGTGCCAGCCGGACGAGGACTGATGGAATGCGCCATGGAGGCAGGCCGAGGCCTGGCAGCGAATGCCAGCCTGGTGCCGCAGCTGGTACCGCTAGACGAGGACCGGACCAGGATGCTGCTGCCCGGCCTGACCGATCCCCGCCAGGCCACCGGGCTCGGCACGGCCTGGCCCGCGGTCGCGGCCGCGCTGACTGCGCAGCCTGCCGATGTCATCGCCGACTGCGGGCGGCTTGACGCTGGTGCCGGCCAGCCGCTCGCCGTCCTGTCCGCTGCCCGCACGGTGGTGATCGTGCTGCGGCCGACCTTGCGCCAGGTCTGGCTGGCGCGGCCGCGGGTCGAGCTGCTCGGGCAACTTCCTGGCGGCAGCACGCGGCTTGCGCTGCTCCTCACCGGTCCTGGCACGCACCAGGCGCGGGAGGTAGCACATGCGCTGAGCCTGCCGGTACTGGCGGCGCTGCCAGCCGACTCACGGACGGCGGGCGTGCTGTCCGACGGGCTCGGCGACCGGCGCCAGCTGGCTCGCGGCCGGCTGATCAGGGCGGGTGGCGCTGTCGGCCAGGCGCTGCGCAACTGGCGCGCAGCTCCGAGCCTGCAGCCACAGCGGCTCGACTCCATGTCCCGCTGACGGTGGCGCCTCCGCTGTCAGGCAGGGCTCAGCCGGCGCCCAATGTTGTCCGGGCCGACAGGTGCCGTTGTAGTAGCTAACGGACAGCTAACACGATGCTTACGGCCACCTCTGACAGTTCCGAACACCTGCCCCGGCGCGTGCGCGAGCCGGTGTTGGCCGGCACAAAGGAGCCAGATAAAGCCGAATGTCGAGCGACGTGGCCAGCCGCCACAGGCGCGGGTGATCATCTGTGCCTGCGGTCGCGTGGCGAGCGCAGCCGGCCAGAGTGTCGCACCAGCCGCGTCGGGGCGGGCATGATGAAGCTGCAGTGGCCGCCCGCGGCGCTGGAGCAGCTCGACGGGATTCCCTGGCCCGCAGCAGCCGCCGGGACGGCGCAGACGCCGGTCCGGTGACCGAGCATCTGCCACCGGCCCCGGCGTGCGCAAGCCTGAGCGACCCCGGCTGATCGGCGGCGTCACCGAGATCACGACAAAGATCGCCGCTCAGCTGGACGACGGCGCGAGCGCCGGCGAGGTCATGCCCGTCATCCGGGAGACTGCGCAGCGCTGGCTGGAGCAGCAGGTCCGCAGTGGCTTGCTGCCGGCTTCCGCTGGCGGCGCGCTCGACGATCTCGCCAGGGCCGTGCACGACCAGCGCTACGAGCTCGGCCCGGTGACGGCCTACCTGCGGGATCCGCAGGTGGAGAACGTGGATATCAACGGCTGCGATCAGAAGTTGACAGATTCTCCTACACCGGCTCAGGCACTGCGGACCTTGCTGCGAAGCCAGAACCACGAGCCAACGATCCAGATCATGAAGATGGCCGAGTAAGTGGCCGGCAGCCAGATGAGAGCGCCATGCAACCACCTGTAGGACACCGCGAAGACGCCCCACGTCAAGGTCAGCGGCCCGGACCATGCATTGAGCAATGCCTGTCGCCGTTGCTCCCGGTCGGTCACCTCGCTCTTTCCGAGACGGATGAGCCGCCGCAAGGTGCGGATTTCGGTGGACGTGGCCAAGGTGCCTATCGCGATGCAGCACCACCCGGTGATCTGCAAGAAGGCCGTCAGCATGCCTCAGTCTCAGCCAGCAGCCCGTGCAGCGGCAATGGTGCCGGGAAACTTGTAGGCCAGGTGGGCCTTCGACTGTGCGACGGGGCGATAACAAGATTGCCGATCAGTCTGGGCAGATTCCACCCACGCGGACGCCGGAGGAAACGAGGCTTCCGCAGTCATGGCGCGTCTGTTGCATTCCGCCTAGAGCACCGCTTCGAGCGAGAAGGGGCTGACGCATGCACTCTGCACCCAGGCTCTCGACAGCCCTGTTTGGCGTTGCGTTGATCGTGGGTGGCATCGTCCTGGCGGCTGACTTCGGTGGCTTCAGCACCTGGCACGCCAAACGCCCATTGACTCGATGTCATGGGCCGAGCGGCCACTTCGGCGCATCCAGCCGTGGAAGACAGGCCTGCAGCAGCCGATGGAAAACCGAGTCAGACGCCAAGCTTTTCTGGTCCGGGTAATAGGCGCGATGTTCGCTCTGTGCGGGGTGCCTCTGCTTCTGTATGGTGCCTTCGGTATCGGCCACGTCCTGACGAACTGAGTACAGCCTGTCGCAAGGTAGCGCTGGGATCAGAAGTTGACAGGTTCACCTACAGGGTCGCTTGGGGGAGGTCTCCCCTTGCTGCTGGCCGACGCGAAACCCACTATTGGCTCACCACAGGTCTGTGGTGGCCGGAGGATCCGGCCGTGGAAGGTCATGGGAGGAAGCGATGAAAAGGATCATCGCGGTAATTGCCGGAGCAGTCGTCGCGACGGCGACGCTGGCCACCGCCGCGTCCGCGGGGACTGCGGCCCCGCCAGCGGCGCCGTGCAAACAAATCCACTGGAGCAGCCTGCCCAAGTCCGGCGGCTCGCTGCGCACGGCGCCGCTCATCGCCGCGCGCACCAGCCGGCACGGCTGCTACGACCAGGTGGTGTTCGAGTTCAACGGCCGCGCCAACGGCTACCGCGTCCAGTACGGCGACCCCGTGACCCAGGCCGTGGGCACTAAAATGGCGCCGTACATGGCGGGCGGCGCGTTGCTGACCGTCGTGCTGCTGGATCCGGCGAACAACATCCAGACCGGCGCTATCACCTACGCGCACAGGTCCGGCGACCACGTAGCCAACGTCCTTCGCTACCGCACCCTGCGCGACGTCATGTACGGCGGCAGCTTCGAGGGATACACAACCTTCGGGGTCGGCGTCCGTGCACGGCTGCCATTCCGCGTCTTCGTGCTGGAAGGCCCAGGCACCCACAGCCGGATCGTTCTGGACATCGCGAATCATTGGACGCGGTAGCTGCCGCGCAGGCCATACGACGCGCCCTGGGCAGACGCCCCGCCGTTCCGCCCAGGACCGCCGCGCAGAAATGGGCGTACCAAGGCGGTCGTCATCCCCGGTACCCTTCGCTGCGGTCGAGCGTTCGGCTCAGAGTGTAGGTGAATCTAGCAAACGGCTGCGATCAGGTCTGGATCACTTACGGCAGCGGCGAGCGCGTCGCCGGACCTCCGGTCGCGGCGAGCGACGACGCGCTGATCTCGATGATCAGGACCTGGGCAGCCCGCGGAGGTCAGACCGCGCGCGACTTCTCGGCCGCGACCCCGCTGGTCAATGTCGCGCTTACCGGCAGCGGGCGGCTGACGGCAACGATGTCGGTAACGCCGCGGCCCTGTGCGTCGCTGCGGCGGCACGGTCAGATCGACGTGACCCTGGACCGCCTTACCGAGTTCGGCACGATCGATGCCACCCTGGCCGCGTTCCTAAGGGCGGCCGTGCGGAGCCCGTGCAACATCATCGTCACCGGCGGCGTCAACGCAGGTAACACAACTCTGTTACCAGGGCTCTCCACAGTCGCGCGGTTCCGTAAAAGCACGCGGGGGGCCTGTTCGTTGCCGACATGGCCTAAGCCTTGTCTGGCGCAACCAATCCCGGAGTTAAGAATCTGGCTCCTGAGTCATTGCCCGGCGGACGAGCTGCTCGTCAGGTTATGTCCGTAGGCCACTGATCTCGAGAGGCGATGTCTCAAGGCTATCGACGGCCGTCGCAAGCGCTTCCGACAAAGATCACCGTCGAGAGTGCTCGCTGCTCTCGCGTCCTCCCGATGGCACTACGTGAGACTGTGGACCGTGACCTTCGGCGGCACGATGATCGCCTATCGAAGGACCGCCTTGCGGGGCTATTCTTCCTCAGTTGCGGCGGCGCCCTGCGTATTGCGGAATCCTTGTGACATGAGCTGGGCATCAATCTCTTCGACCGTCCTGCCGTTGGCAGGCGTGGCCCTAGGTGCAGCGAGCACGCGTAAGAACACCGCATGATCCTCTGGGCCGGAGTCGAGAACCGTGGCTACTGCGTGGCCATTGTTCGGGGCCCCAGTCCGGCCGAACTTCTCGACCGACTTGGAGCCAAGCTGATCGCAGAGGCAACACTAGACCTTCCCGCTTTGCTCGATGAGGCTGAGTCCCGAAAGAGAGTATGCCTCGTCGGGGTGGCTGAAATCCCCCAGTACTTCTGGGAAGACGGCCGAGAATGGGCGTTTACCTTCGAACCAGATTCAGCGGTCATACCAACAAAAGCTGGCCGGCTGGCTGTTCATGGTGTCGAGGTCTATGGCGTTGTCTATCGGCCAGGCGTCAAGTATCAGTTCGTCTGGGCGCTCGAGCGCAAGATCAGGATCCGGATCAATCTCCTCACCTCAGAGCTGATGGAGGGGGCCCCCCACTTAATCGCCGCTCTTCAAGAGCCGTCGGAAGCCTTGGATTTTGAGGCTGCCGCGGCACCGTATCTCCGAGAAGGCATGCGGGCTGCTGGAGTCGATCTCGGCAGCAATCGGGCCGCACCAGAAAGCGCGGGGTAGGCGCTACTGGCACACGAAACTGGAATGAGAGTCACAGCGGAATTCATCGGCGAAGCCCTGTTCCTCTGCGGAACCCTCGCAGTTGCTAAGTAGCTAACCGATCACACGGCTAGGCCAGGCTGCGGTGGAGTACACCCATGAGGCGGCAACGCCGTCAGACGGTGGCCCGGCGAGGGCGTACGGTTCACACAGCGCGTTTCGCGCCAGTCCGAGCTTGGGGTCCTGGACGCTCAGGAGTCGCAGGCCGTCTCCGTGGCTCTCAGCGCTTGGGGGCCGTAACGGCTGGGCAGTCCCCGGTAACAGCGGTCGGCCCAACGTCCGCTCGTTGTCACGATCACGGATGACTGGTCGGCGTTCTTGAACCGAGGTGCGCTCGCCGAGCCAGGAGACGTCGCTCGGCCCTGCGCGGGCGGCAGCCCGATAGCGAGCAGCCTCCCGGCATAGGGCACCAAAGTTCTGGTGAGCCCCTGTCCGTGACCACTAGCATCGCAAGGCCAGGCAAACGTGCCGCGTCTGGGCGAGCATTCGCCTAGCGCCAGGGCGCCGACCGTGCCCACCCGCCCGGCGCCACCGGACCAGTCCGCAGCGGAGCAGATCCTGATTTGGCGCCGAGACCAGAGCGCTGGAGCCTAGAGAGTTCTAATCGGAACGTCGGCAAGCCCGCCAGCATACGGGTACTCACGACGTTACTCCTTGCGGTCGTGTCCCTCCGGGCGGTAACTCCCCGCAGTAACCGGGATGCCTGTTGCGGACCCGCTGGCCGACCCGACATCGGGACTGGCATCGCTGCGTCATGACGTCACTGACCGGCGGCCGACCTGGGTGCCGTGCGGTCAGTTGTCGTAGGCGGGAACTCCGGTGCCGGCGTTGATCGCGGTCGCAGAAAGGATTCCGGCGCCCGGAAGGCCTGGACAGCCCTCGCCGGTCAGGTACGCCGGCTGGCCGTGCTTCTGGCTGGGCAGGTACACGACGACGTGCACTGTCAGCGGATGAGTGCATATCGCCCCGCCGTCATGGATCGTCAGGCCGAAATGCGCGGTCGCGCGCGGCTTTAGCGTCACCAGCGGGCCCTTGCCGGACGCCGGCACCTTGCCGCCGACCTGGTGTCCGTTGCCGAGCACTGCCGTGAGGCCGGGAACGCCGCGCAGCGTGCAGGCGTGCCCTCCGACGTTGGAGATCTCTACTTCGTAGCCGATGCCGCCGGCGAAGCCATCACCGGGGTTGCCTGACCAGACGAATGCCCCGCCCGGCAGCGCCGGATGGGCAGTGCCGCACCGGGGTGGGGTGCTGGCGGCGCCGGCTGCGGTGCCCGGTGCCGCGGCGAGCGCCATGGCGGGCAGCAGCACTGCCGCGGCGGCGATCGCGATGCCGGCAGCCACCCGGCGGGCCAGGCGCTCGATAGTGCATTCATTGCGTCAATCCTTTTGATTGATTGCCGATGGCAGGCACCGGAGCCCTGCTCAGCCGGGCCGTCTAGGTGTTGTAGGGCGTGTGCCGCGCCATCGCGGTCACGAACAGCTTGCCCAGGTTGATGCGAACCGGCGCGCCGGGGAACTGGACTGTCAGGTACCGGCTGGTGCCCGGCGGCGCGACCAGCAGATAGGTCGCGACCGAGTCGGTGGAACCACCAGTGCCGGCGCCGAAGGCGAAGTCGGCGCTAGCGGTCTCACCCGGCGACAGCACGATCAAGTGCGGGCCCGGGTCGGTGGCGAAGTAGGTGTCACCGCGATGCGCGCTCGAGTGCACCAGGTGATGCGCCGCATTCTTCAGCTTCAGGCCCGCATAGCCGTCCACCGAGCATGACTTGTTGCTGGTGTTGGTCAGCGTCAGGATGAACCCGCGGTTGGCCACTAGCGCCTGGGACCCGTGCAGTCCAGCCGCCATCTCCTTGGCGGTACAGCGCGGCGTGCGGATGGGTCCCGCAGGTCCCGGGGTGCCGGCGCTCGCTGCCTGGCTCGCCACGGCAGCCGTTCCGCCGATCAGGGCGAGGGCGGCTGCGCCGGCCAGCGCCGCAATACGCGAGTGCTTGATCATGATGTGCCTCCGAAGCGTTAGGAACGCGAGCAGGTCCGATGGCGTGGCTCGCCCTCCGCACCGCGGAGCCACCTGCGGCGCGCTAGATACAGCTGGCCCGCAGATTCCACCATCTGGCAACAGCCCGCCGCGATCGCGGTTGACACCCAGTCAGACATCTGCCGCAGAGTCCTGCGCGTCAAAGCCCGCAGAAGTTCCGACCGTTATTTCGCGCGAGTCAGGGCAGTCTGCCTTCGCGGCCTGCTCGTCGCAGCCGTCGCTGAACGAGAGCTTGACGTAGCAGAAGCGGCGAAAGGTCGCGGCATCGCTGGCCGTGGTAGCGGCCAGCGGCCGCACTATAATTCTCGACCTGGAAGGCCTGGAGTTCATCGACTCCAGCGGCCTGGCAGCGCTGGTACGCGCGCGGCATCACGCCCGGCGCGCCGGGTGTGACCTGCTGCTGGCCGCGCCGCAGCAGCAGGTGCTGCGGATGCTGGCCGTCACCCGCCTGATCGATGTGTTCGCGGTCCATGCTCGTGTCGACGAGGCAGCCGGCAGCGCCGGACGCATCCCCGTGGCGATCACACCGGAGGCCGGTAACCCCGCGCTGCTGGCCATGACATCAGCAGTACCTTGCAAGCTGCTCGCCGCAGGCAACGCCGCCTGAACAGCAGCCGGAACATGCCCCGTGCCGCCGTCCAGGACGACGGCACCGAACAGCCAGGAGCACCAGATGATTTTTTCGGCGTGATACTGCTCATCATCGGCTTCGTCACAGGGGCCGCCATTATCTGGACGATCGGCATCATCGTCGTGATCGCCGGTGCGATTCTGGCATTGCTCGGGATGGCCGGCCATTCGGTCGGCGGCCGGAGGCACTACTACTGAGCAATGTCATACGGCTCAGGATGGCTTTGTCCGCGAGTGACTGCGGGACCAGCTGAAAGCTATCCGCGCATGGCTGATCACGGCGAGACAGCCGGGCCATTGGCCGCGGGTCGCTCTTTACGCGGGAGGCAAAAGGCGCGTAATATCGAGGTGTTGCTCCGGACCTCGGTAGCCGCATCCGCGAAATTGGCGGACGTGCATTTGGGGCCCGGAGTTTTTCTGTCTTCGCCCCCGGACCGCGCCGGGCACGACGCTCCGGCCGACCGACTACGAGAGATCGCGGGCGACTTCTTGCTCACCGCGACCCGCTCGCATGACTGACTTTCCGCCTACCTTCATCTGACCAGCTGACTTGGGAGTCAGTTATGAGCATCATTGCCTGGATCGTCTTAGGCCTAGTCGCGGGCTTGATCGCCAACATGCTGATCCCCGGACGCAGACAGCAGGGCCTCATCCTGACCTGCGTCATCGGTATCGTCGGCGCACTGCTCGGCGGCTGGCTCGCCACCAAGCTGTTCCACATCCACAGCCTGCACGGATTCTTCAACCTGTCCACCTGGCTCACCGCCATCGCCGGCGCGGCCGTCCTGCTGCTCGCCTATCACCTCGTCAGCGGCAAGTCGTCCAGCCGCCGCAGCTGGCTCGCGCACCGCTGACAGCCGCCAGGGGGGCGCTCCGGCTCTCGGGCCGCCCCGGCGGCGTCCTCCGCGGATCGTCACCGTGCAACGTCGTTCGGAGCTGTCATGATCATCATTCTCGGGCTCATCATCCTTATCGCCGCGCTGGTCGTGGGGGTGGCCGGCGTGCTGGGTAACGCCGGCAGCGCGCACGCGGTCAGCCATTTCTCGGTGCTCGGCTACCACCTGACCGGCTCGGCCGGCACGCTGTTCCTGTCCGGCATCGTGATCGGGGCGGCTGGCCTGCTCGGGCTGAGCCTCCTGCTGGCTGGCGCGCGGCGCACCTCCCGGCGCGGCAGCGCCGCGCGCCGCGGCCTCCGGCAGTCCCGCCGCGAAACCGCGGCGGTCAGCCAGGAACGCGACGACCTGATCGACCAGCGCGACACCGCCCGCGCCTCCACCGCCAGCCAGATGGGCAACGGCATAGGCGCACCGGACGCGCCGCCCCAGGCCAGGCGTTCGCCGGCGCAGACTCGGCGATCTTAGGAACAGGCTCGCGCCCGCCGAGGCCGCCGGTCAGTCAGATGCGCTCGCCGGCCAGGCGGCCACCGAGGTTCCCGCAAGCGCGTCCGACGCCGGCGTGCCTGCCATCTCCGCCGGCCTCGACGCGCACGCCAACGAGCCCGCGCCCGCGGAGTGAACGGCTCGCAGCCCGATGCTCCTGCCCTGCTACCACCTCGCACCAGTGCTCGGACTTACCGGCGGTACGACGCCCATGTGCGCCCCGCGGATGGTGTCTATTACGGCGGCCCGTCCGGTTCCCGGCCAGCACGCCTACCCATGGCCGGTGCTGATCTCGAACGCGGCGGCGCCGCCTGCCGCGGCTCCTGTTCTCGCGCCCCCAAGCTTCCCGAGAGAGTTGTCATGACGACATCAGAGTTCGCCGTCGGCTCCCCTGGCTGGATGCCGCGGGGTGCCTGCCGGGGTGAAGATCCCGAGCTCTTCTTTCCCGTCACCGCGGCCGGGCCGGCCCTGGCGCAGGTCCTGGCCGCCAAGGCCGTCTGCTTCCGGTGCGCGGTACGCGCCGCGTGCCTGTCCTATGCCCTGGCCACCGGGCAGGCCGGCATCTGGGGCGGAACCACCCAGGAGGAACGCCAGGCCATGCGGCGGTCGTCTGGGGTTCCGGCCCGTGAGCACAGCGCCAGCCCGGGCTCCCTGGGCACAGCGACACGCCATCGCGGCAATCCGGGCGGGCAGTGACAATGCGCGCCGATGGACAGCGTTCGGGCCGGCAGCATACCAAGGACGAGCATCACCGGCGCGGTGGCAACGGCATGCGGCACGCGCGCTGGGCGCACAGGAGAGCCATGACGAGCTTGCCTCGCAGCCGGCAGCGCGCCCTGGACCAGATCGGGCACAGGCTAGCGGCGGAGGATCCCGGCCTCGGAATGCGGTTCGCGTTCTTCACCATGCTGACCCGGCACGAGGCAATGCCAGCGACCGAGCAGGTGCCGGACCGCCGGCAGCGGTTCCTGCGCCGCGCGGCACTACTTCCGCTCATCGCGATCAGCCTGGCGGTTCTGCTGGCAGCCAGCTGGCTGACGCCCAGCCGGCAGGCCTGCCCCGCCGGCCCGAACGCGGCCGCGCATAACTTGTCGTCGCTCAGCCATCACGCGGGCTGCCAGCCCGGCCCGGCCATTAGGCTGGACATGATGCCCGTGCACTGACCGGTTTCGCGGACAGCACCCGGCCGGACATCACACCCGCGCACAGGCACATGCGGGAGGGAATGAGATCAGCATGTTCGAGGCTGCCGATATCCGGGAATGGCGCGGCCACGACGTGACCGACCCGGACGGCACAAGATCGGGGAACTGGAGGCTGTCTACGTCGACACCGGCACCGACCTTCCGTCGTTCGCCACCGTCAGGGTCGGACTGCCTACCCGCCGCCGGCTGGTGTTCGTCCCGCTGAACCAGGCAACCGTGGGACCGGGATACCTGAAGGTCAGTTACGACAAGAAGCAGGTCAGGGACGCCCCTTCGATCAGCACCGACGGCGAGCTCCCGGCAAGCGATGAAGCGGCGATCTTCACGCACTACGGCCTGACCTATCAGCCGGGCGCTGGCGGCGCGCGGCTGCTGGCCCGCCGCTGACCGTCCGAGCGGACTGGAGGAATCCCATGATTGCCCTGTTCCTGCTGCTGGTGATCGCGGCGATCGTGCTGGGCATCTTCGGCGTGGTCGTCAAGGGCCTGCTGTACCTGCTGTTCATCGGCATCGTCGTGTTCATTGCCGCGCTCGTCCTGGCTGCCCTGCGGATGCGGCGCCGGCCCGGCCGGCGCCAGGCCAGGTGACTCCCGGCCGGCAGACAGGCGCTCCTTGGCGACTCTCCGCTCAGGGCCAAAGCGTGGGGCGGGCGCGCTGCGCTGCGCCCGGCCGGTTGGCGCTGACCGGGAGTTGTCATCGCAGCCCAGCCTGGGCCTGGCTTGACGGGCCGCGACTGCCGTCATCCCGGCCCGTCAAGCTGCCGCCCCGGCAGCCAGCCGAGCCACCCGGGCAGGTACCAGCTGCGCTCGCCGAGCAGCGTCATCGCCGCGGGCAGCAGGATCCCGCGCACCACGGTCGCGTCGACCAGCACGGCGAAGGCCAGGCCGACCCCGAGTGTCTTGACATCGACGAACGACAGCGTGGCGAAGATCGAGAACACGGCCACCATGATGACGGCTGCGCTGGTCACGACTCCGGCGCTGGCGGCGATGCCGGAAGTTACAGCGTCCGGGGTGCTCATGCCGCGCGCGCGGCGCTCGCGGATCCGGCTCAGAATGAAGACGTGGTAGTCCATACTCAACCCGAACAGGAACACGAACATGAATAACGGCACCCACTGGGCGATCGCGCCGTAACTAGTGAAGCCGAGCAGTCCCTGCAGCCGGCCGTCTTGGAAGATCAGCGTGATCAGGCCGTAGGCGGCACCGGCCGACAGCAGGTTAAGCCCGATCGAGATCAGCGGCAGTAAGACCGAGCGGAATGAGAACAGCAGCACGAGGAACGCCAGCCCGGCCACCACGCCGAGCACGACCGGCGTGCGCGAGTGCAGCACCTCGCTCCAGTCATGGTTGACCGCCGTGTTCCCGGTGACGGCAAAGCTGACGCCGGCGACCTTGCCGAGCGTCTCCGGCAGGACCTGGCTGCGCAACGTGACCAGCGCATTGTCGGAAGCCGAGTCCGACCCGCTACCGGCCAGCGGCACATCGATGATCAGCGCGCGGTCCACCGCAACCGCGGTCGCGGTGACCGGGCGGCGTACCGGCCCGCTGGCTGAAGCTCGCTGCTCCAGCGCGGCGACGGCCCTCTGCACACTGGGGCTGGTCAGGTCCTGTCCGGTCACCACCACTTCGGCGGGCGCCGGCCGCCCGGGAAACGCATGGGAGATCCTGTCCAGGGTCTGCACCACGGGCAGGCCGCTGGGCAGGTCGATGACCGGGTTGCCGACCCGCATCCCGAGTGCGGGCGCGGCGAGCGCGAGCATCGCGATGGCCGCAGTACCTCCCCAGGCCAGCGGATGGCGCACTACCCGGCGGATCAGCGCCGCCCACACCCGCGAGGGCCGCGCCGCCGTGCGGCGGTGCAGGAACGGGATCCGGCCGCGGTCCGCCCAGTCTCCGAGCAGCGCGAGCAGCGCTGGCAGCACGGTCACTGAGCCGGCAACGGCCACGGCTACCACGATCATCGTGCCGGCTGCCATGCCGGTGAATAGGTCGATGCCGCTGAGCAGCAGCCCGGCCAGCGAGATGAGCACCGTTAGGCCGGAGATCACGATCGCCCGACCTGAGGTAGCCGCCGCAATCTGCAGCGCATCGGCCGCCGAGCGTCCGCCCGCCCGCTCCTCGCGTTCGCGGCGCAGGTAGAACAGCGAGTAGTCGACGCCAACCGCCATCCCGAGTATGAGCACGACCTCGGCGGTGCCGGAGCCGCCGGCAGCCACCTGCTGGCGATGGCGAGCAGCGAGATCGTGCCGGTGACCGCGCTGCCCGCCAGCAAGACCGGGATGCCCGCGGCGATCAGCGCCCCGAACACCACAAGCAGGAGGATCAGGGTGATCGGCACCGATGTCAGTTCTGCGATGTGGAAGTCGGAGGCCAGCAGGGCGTTTGCCGCCGCGTCGGTGCTGGCACCGCCCGCCTCAGCGACAAGCAGGTCGGGGTGGGCGGCCTGCACCCTGGCGACAGCCGCCTGGTCGGCGGCGACGGTGGCGTCCGCGTTGGCATGCGGCCCGGCTACCCTGAACGTCACAAGCGCGCTGCCGCCACGGGGGGAGACCAGGCCGGCGGCACTGCCACCCGCTCCGCTCGCAGCGCCGCCGGGGGGATCGCCTGCTGTCTTCGAGCTGACTGCTACCGGACCGGGAGAGCTGATGTCCTCCGCCGCTCCTGGCAGGGCGCGCAGCGCGGCTGCTACCTGCCGTGCCGCCTGCTGCATCTGCGGGTCGGTGGCAAAGGTGAGCCCGCCGGCGGGCCCGCGCGGCTGGACGAGGACGCTTTCGGACGGCGGGGTGACCACATTCAGCTGGTGCAGGATCTGCTCGGCCCGCCCGGCCTGGCCTGGGTCATACTGTGGCAGGCTCTGCGTTCCCAGCAGCTGGCCCGCCAGGAATGCGGCGCCGACCAGGCCGCACCAGCCGAGCACCGCTGTCTTCCTGTGGCAGGCGCTCCAGCAGGCGGTGCGCTGGATTAACGGGGTACGCGCTGGCCGGCCCGATCGCGCGGCCGCCCGGAAGCGGGCGCCGATGCTCGTATCCAGGGACGCCATTTGACGGCGGCGGGTCTCAGGCGGGAGCAAAACGGAGCCTGAGCCCGAGCCTGCGCAGCACTGCCAGGAACCACCACGTCGATGCGCCGGTCCCGGCGACGACCAGCGCGGCGGTGGCAATAGTCGAGAGCAACAGGAATAGACCCGTCGGCTCGGTCACCATCAGGACCGCCAGGGCGACAGTGAGCAGCAGAAAGATGCCAGCCCACAGCCAGGTCGCGCACTGGAAGAACCGATGCAGGCCCGGGTGACGGGCAGCGGGCTGCCGCAGCGCGACCACTTCGGCGGCTAGCCGGGCGACAAGCGGATCCGGGCCGCCCGCGGTCCGGGCGAACAGGACGCACATGCACAGGTTCGCCAGCGGGAACTGCAGCAGGAACAGCCAGAGCTCGCCGGTGACAATCACCAGCCCGGTCTGCACGGTCAGCACCAACGCCGAGATCGTCAGGAGGCCCGGCACGGACCCGGTTGCGACCTTCCGGATGACCGCAGTCAGCCAGATCACTGCCAGCCCGGCCACCAGGCCCGCATTACGGCCATCGATCCGGGCGGCGACCAGGTAGGCAGCGACCGGCAAACCCACAGACTCGGCCAGGCTCCAGCCCGCTACCCTGAACAGCTTCAGCGGCCTGGGCAGCTCCAAGTCCCCGGCCGTCTCGCAACACCCAGTCCCATCGTCACGTGCCCTGACCGTGGCTGCAGCCATCGGTACCGCCTCGCAGAAGGAAGGAGAATGCAGCGATGCGATACCAGGACTGGCGTACGGTCCAGACCGACCGGGAACACGTTCAGGCTGCCCGAGCAGGTGTTCCACTGAGCATACGCCGATCCGGCAAGGCCGGCGGCGCAAGGGCCTGCGGCCAGTTATAGACGGTTGTGGCGTTGCAGGTGTGGTGACTTCGACGCAAGTCGGCCCGATATCGGCCCAGCGCAAGCGGAGAGCATCGATGCGTCGGCCAGATGGTGCACTCCGCGTCCTGAACCTAGGCGGGCGCCTGTCGCGGCGAAAAGAAGAGCCCGTGCGCCGCCAAGGATGGTGCGCCGCCCGGATCGTCACCACGCTCAGGTCGATCGGTCATGCGTGCCGTTGCCACCCGCGGAGGGTGCACTGCTTGCGCGCAAGCAGGACTGCCTGCACTTCGCGATCATGAGCGGCCGGCGATAGTGATTCCTGGGCGGGCAAAACCGTCCCGTTGTCCCATGGCAGGGATCACTAAAGCTGTTGCGCGCTCCGCCTTGGGCTTTGCACAAAGGCCTGGACAGGGTATTGTAAAAGCAAAGCTCCGGACCCAGGCAAGTGTGCCCGCGTAATTCAGCGATCGCATCAGCAAGGGCCCGGTTTTCCTTTTCTTCCACACGGACCAGTTGCCAGTTACGCGCTACAGCACGGGCGGGCTCGTCTGTCATCGCGCTCTATTCAGCGTGACCCCTTTACCGCGGACCTCTATCTAACGGAATAACTGAGGAGTCGGTGTGGGCGTCATTGCACCGCCAGCACTCAAGATTACGTGCTGCCGTGGCAATCCCCGGCGGAAGACGACCTGGCCTTGTCCTGACCCGCGTGACCGGCGGAGCCGGGACGCTGCCCGGCCGCCGCGCTGCCCCCGGACTGTCCCAGTCTCATCATGCGCTGAACGGCCTCGTCCATCTCAGCAACCGGCCCCAGGCCCCGGCGGGAGCGGCTGTCCTGCCGCCTGCCTGTCACCTGATCACCGCGCAGTCGGGTACGTGACGGCGATCCGGCCGGGACTGGTTCGCGCACCGCTGCAGAATCGCGCGGCAACCGCCTCCGGGGCACAGCACCCGGCCCGGCTGACACGCCCGGCATCGGAGTGCCACGTTCGAACGGCGTCTCCGGTCTGGCCAGGCTGACGGCCCGCATTTCCCCAGAAGAAAGCAGATGATTCTCATGTCAACCGTGACCATCGCGGTCATCGTGGCGGCCGTCATCGCGGTTGCCGTCCTGGCGATCGGCGTGACGGCGGCACGGCGCCGCCGCCGGCTGCGGCAGCGCTTCGGCCCGGAATACGACCGGCTGGTAGGCGAGCACGACAGCAAGCGCAAGGCAGAGTCCGAGCTGGCCGGACGCGAACGGCGAGTGCACGGCCTTGACATACACCCGCTCACCGAGTCAGCGCGCGCCGGCTACGCGCTGCAGTGGGCAGGCATTCAGGAGCACTTCGTCGACACCCCGGAGGACGCCGTCGCGTCCTCGCAACTGCTCGTGGTAGCGGTGATGACCGAGCTGGGATACCCGGCCGGGGATCCTGATCAGGTGCTTGCCGACCTGTCGGTCGAGCACGCAGCGACCCTTGGCCATTTCCGGGCGGCGGAGCAGACCAGCCGGAACGCGGCTGCTGGCACTGCATCGACCGAGGATCTGCGCCTGGCCATGATCGACTACCGGGCCCTGTTCCGTGACCTCGTCGGAGAGCCTGCCGCAGGGAACGGACCATCTGCCACTGAGCCGGCGCCACTCGCGGAAGCGGGCGACGTGCGCGTTGCCGACACCCAGCCCGAAATGGCTGCTGTCGATCCGGTAGCTGACGGCCCCGGTCAGCAGCTCAACCGAACCAACGAAGAGGAGCTAGCGAAATGACGACTTCACAGACCTACCATGCAGACGGCGGTCAGATGGCGCCAGACCATGACCAGGCGGTTCCGGAAGACAACCTGATCGAGCCTGAAGCTAGCCTGGCCGCCCCTGAGCCTGACCTGGCCGAGCCAGACGCTGACCTGGCCATGCCTGAGCCTGATCTGGCCACAGCTGAGCCTCACCTGGCCGAGCCGGAGGCTGACCCGATGGCGCCGGACTCCGACCTGGCCGACCTAGCCGAGCCAGACGCTGATCCGGTGGCGCCGGACGCCGACCAGGCAGCGCACGAGGATCTCACATCGCGTCCGGCCGGCGCGGTAGCGCTCGCGGAAAACGAACTAGCAACCTCCATGTTGTCTGGCTATCCGGGCTTCATCCCTGACGGCGACGACCGCGCAGCGGAACCGGAGATGGTCGACAGCAGCCCCGGCAGCCCGGCGCTGGTCTCTGCGGCCTTCACCGTGCCCGAGTCCGTTACTGACTCACACCCCGCCGGTAACACCGCACGCGCAGCCGGGCCCTGGAACGAGGTCCAGGCGATGTTCGTCGACAACCCGCACGCCTCCATCGAGAGGGCCGCTGGTCTGGTGGATGACCGGATCGAGAAACTCATCCAGTCCGTCAGGGAACGGCAGCATTCCATGCAGTCAGCGTGGCAGGCCGATGATGCAGGAACCGAGGAACTGCGCGTCGCCCTGCAGCACTATCGCAGCTTCTGGACCAGTCTCGAAGATCTCCCTGCACCAGCCTGAGCCCGACCTCGTCGGGTTGGCCGTCATGTTCCTGCGATGACATAGACCCGTCGTGGTGCATCCATCGCCTGCATAAAACCGTGGCAGACCGAATCCCCCTGGAGGGGAAAGCACCGTGAGCATTCTCAAGAGGATCAGGCATAAAGCCCAGACGGCGAGGGGAGCGGTCAGACAAGGCACCGGCCGCGTGACCGGAAACCGCCGGCTCAGGAGCAAAGGACGCGCCGAAAAGGCCGGAGGAAACGCCAAGCAGGCCGCGGACAAAATCAAGGACGCCTTCAGACGCTGACCTGGCCCGCAAAGCCGGCGACGGGTCGCTTGCGGCTTTCACTACACCAGTAGTCACCGCTGTGATCTTGGCGAGCACGGCGCCATCTGGCAGCAGGCCCAAGCGTTAGCCGCCAGCCCACGGCCACTAGCCCTAACGCCATCGGAGGACGCAATGCGCATCGGAGCCATCGTTCTGGTCATCTGGCTCATCATCGGCGCGGTCGCCGCCGGCCAGCGCCACTACTACGACAGTTCGGGCACAGGCTGCGCCAAGGCGAGCACGATCGCCGTGACCATAGCCGCGGGCCCGCTCAACTTTGTCGGCGTGAACCCGAAAGTCTCGTGCAAGGCCTCCGCCTGAGCAAATGGCACCTCTTCGCTGGCACCAACCGGGACCCGGCAGCGAGCGGTGAGCACCACGGGCCAAGTGCGGCGTCACGCTACGGGATGCTCACGCTCGTGTCGGGCTGTGACGAGCGGGCTGGGTTCTAGCCGGGCTCCCTGCGAGCATGTCCGCGGTGCCGCTGATGACATCGGCGGCCAGCTGGGTAAGCGGGTAGTTGTGGTTGCGCGAGTAGGCCCGCCGCACGATGAATGCCTGATCGGGGGGTAACCCGCATCCGCTCGGCGAGGATCCCATTGGCCTGCTCGATGATCACCCGGCTGTTCAGGGCCACCTGCAGCTGCCCGGCCACGATCCCGTGCTCGCGACTCGCGCGTTCCTGCAGGATCCCGATGGTAGCTATATCGACCAGGGCGCGGGCTGCCCGCGCGCCGGCCGCCACCGCCTCGGGCGCGAACCCGGGCCACCGCGCCGCCGCCGAGTCCAGGTCCGCGATCAGCACCGGCGACCCCAGCCCGAACTCACCGGCACCCGGACCTTCCCCGGTCGTGAACTGCAGTTCCTCCAGCCGGGCGCTCAGCTCGTCCGAGGCGAACAACGGCTCACCCAGGTCCGGCCCGCTCATTGCTGTCACGCTGGCGCCATCGACCCCGAGCCTCAGCACGGCCGCGTTGCACACCGCTGCCATCGACACCGGCCCGTCTCCCTTATGAGCGGCTGCGATCCACGCCCAGACCTTGACCGCCCGATCGCTTACCACCCCCCATCCTGGACCCATCGGGCAGCACCGCGAAAATCACCACCCGGGCACCTTCCGGCGCGCCGTGCTCTGCCTTGCCGGTAACTCGCCCTGGCAAGCATGTTCGCGGCGCTACGCCCGCTCGCGCATATCCCAGCCTGGCCTGCAGCGGTACGCGCCGCCCCGGCCGTGGATCTTCGAGGTGGGGTGTTTCGCTTGCACGCGGCCCGGGCGCGGTGATGCTGGCCTGGGCACCTACTGGTCTGACGCGATTGTTACGACGATTTTGCCGCGCGCGTGCCCCCGCTCCACGTGGCGCAGACCATCGGCCGTGTCGGCCAGGGGGTAAGTCCGGTCAACGACCGGCATGAGCTTCCGGTCCTCGATGAGCCCGGTCACGGCGAGCAGCTCCTGCCGGTTCTGCCGGGGCGGGAGCGGGCGCAGCCGCTGCGAGACGAACCCGTTGGCCACCACTGCCCGCAAGATGCCAGCGACGGGCCCGAACACGTGGCCGGGCGAACCGCCGCCGTTGAGCACGAGGGTCCCCTTCGGGGCCAGCGCCGCCCGCAGCCGGGTGAGCGGGAGGCTGCTCACGTTGTCGAGGATCACGTCGTACAGCGTCCGCCCGTCGGTGAAGTCCTGCGTGGTGTAGTCGATGACGTGCACGGCGCCGATGGAGCGCACCAGCTCGACGTTGCGGGTGCTGCACACCCCGGTGACCTCGGCGCCGAGCGCCGCCGCGATCTGGACGGCGTAGGTGCCCACCCCGCCGCCGGCCCCGTTGACCAGCACCCGCTGCCCGGCCCTCACCCCGCCCACGTCGCGGATCCCGCGCAGTGCCGTTGTCGCGGCGATGGGGACCGCGGCCGCCTGCTCGAAGGTCAGGCCCGTTGGCTTCGGCACCACCATGTCCGCCGCGGCGCACGCGTACTCCGCGAACGCGCCCCGGCAGAAGCCGAGCACCTCGTCACCGTTCGCCAGCCCGCGCACGTTCACGCCGACCGCCTCCACCACCCCCGCCGCATCGATCCCGGCCACCCGGGCCTTTGGCTTGGTCAGTCCCACCCCCATGAGCCGGGACACGAGCGGGTCTCCCCGCAGGATGTGCCAGTCGGCCGGGTTGAGCGAGGCAGCGTGCACCCGAACCAGCACGTCACCGGCCCTGACCTCCGGCAAGCCGGTGTCCGCCAGCCGCAGGACGTCCGGCGGGCCGAACCTGTCCTGGACGATAGCCTTCATAGAGTCCCGCCTCTTGCCATCTCGCCGCGGCCCGGTCACCGATACTCGACAGCCGTCCCGCGGGCCCTGCCCTCGTACTACCTAGCGAACGCACTCGCCCCCTGAACCCACCATGCCGGTCAACAGCACGCTCGACAAGACGCGACCCTAGGGCCTGACGACAGGATCCCACCAGAGCATCTATCGCGCACCCTTCGGTAACACGCGGCCATAGATGCCGGCACTCCCTCGCGAGCTGAGCACCGAGAGTGGCGGAGCCGCCCTTGGGGGAGAACGCACCGTTCCGGAATGTTGCATGAATCTCGACGCGACCGCCTTGAGCGCAGAGTGAGAAGTTCTGTGCGCGTCCGCCGCCGTGCGGGACGCTGCTGCCGCCACGGGGCCGTCCTCGGCCTGCTGTACGTCGTCCCGATCGTCGCTGCCGTGCTCGGCAACTCACACCTGGCACGGCACCTCCGCCAGATCGCGCCGATACCGCCGGGCTCGCCGTCCAGTCCACCACCAGCCTGCGCACCCTGCCCATCATCCCGTGGGCAGGCCTCGGCGGCCTCGCCGCGCGGGCCGCCGCAGCGCTGCTCGCCGGCGGACTGCTGCTCCGGCTCCGCGACGCATGAAACATCCTTCCGGCCGACTCTGTCCGTGCCGTTTTTCGTTCTGGGACGGCGTCCGTTTCGTTCGCTTATCAAGGGTGCCGCATGGCTTGGCGGCAGGCGGTCATACCCGGGCCTGGGAGGGGCGGGGCGCGTGGTTCCCGGCGAGAGGATCGAGCCCGCCGGTCCCGGATCGCCCGGGTTCCGCTCCGCTGGCTACCGCCTGCCCCGTCTGCGCCAGTTCTCACCCGAAGCCGGCGTCTGGTCAGCGCCGTTTTGTGAAGCGTACGCTACCGATACCTGCCTGCCCATACGCTGACGTGGCGAGCATCGCAGAGTGAGGCGGCCGCCCGATGGGGCGGGGCGGCTTAGGGTTGGCATGGTTCGTCCTTGGAAGCCAAAGAGGTGGAGTCGTGAAGACTAGGATCGCCCGGTGGGTTGGCCGCTGGCGTGAGCGCCGCGTCGTTCGTGATCAGACACGGCAAACCTCGGCGGCGCGTCACGCAAAACGTGCCGCAGAGGCGGGGCGATCGCACCCAATGGGTCAGGGCGGGTCGGGGGGCGGCTGAGCTGGGCTCTCCGACGGCCGCTGTTGACCGAGAGTGATTGTCACTTGGCGGTAGGCCAAGCGGAACGATGGCCCTAGATGTGCCTTGTATGACCTGCGAGCCTGCTAGGGTCCCGCCATCACTGCTCTTCGTCTTCCTTTCAGAGACCGGCGGTCAGCGGCGCTCCCCCGGCCTGCGCCGGGAGGAAGTTGCGTCCCTGGCGTCCATATCGCCGGTTACACCAAGCGCCTCGAGCAGGGCCGAGCGCGCCCGTCGGCCGCAGTGATCGACTCGCTGGCCCGCGCGCTGCGCCTTAGCCGGGCAGAATGCGAGTAATTCTGTGTTCTGGCCAACCAGGCCGCTACCTGAACCGGGCAAGTCCCGCGCCACATCGGGCCAGGTGCCCAGCGGCTGCTCGACCGGCGCGGGCTGGAATGCCCACATCGCTTCATGGCTTCGCGAAGACTGGCCCGGTTGCGGCAGCCGTCGAGTTCGGGCTGGCCTGATGCGGCCAGGGGGCCGAGCACAGCTGGACTCAGGAGTGCAGGGACCGCTTCTCCTCGGCGGTGAGGCCGATGTGGTGCCAACGCCCGGGAGTTACCCAGCGGAAGAAAGTGAGGCCCGGACGTTTGCACCAGCACGCCTCGGTGCAACCGCAGCGGAGTCGAGGACCGCCGATTCGCAGTGCGTCGGCGGCCCGGGTACCAACGGCTAGCAGGAGGATCCCTGCTATGCCCCCCAAAAGAATTCGGCGCATACCCGCTAGCGTAGCCAAGCTTCCTTACAAGCGAGAGCTCACAAGTTCGAACCCGAGTGCATAACATCCTGGCCTATTCCCATCAGCTAGCCCGCTGGCTGTGGTCGAGGATCGCGGTGCGCTCGGTGCCTGACCTTGGTCCGTGGCCGAAGCGCGAGATGCGCCTGCACGCGCGCAGCGAACTGCGGCATTGTGTATTAGCGGAACAGAACTGGCTATTAGGACGCGTTACTGGGATGGTCGACCTAGGCACTCGCCGCCCATCCGTCGTACGACGCGCCAGGGATCCGGCCAGCGAGTGCTTCAAAGAACGTTCGTGCCCTGGCCTGACGGCGGCCTGGGTGCGGCGGCTAGCGTTAGCGGACGATGCGCAGCGCGAGCTTGCGGTTGCCGGCGTTCTGCCCGACCAGCGCGAACCACAGCGGCAGCAGGGCGTCGACGGTCGCCGTTGCGGTCGTGTCGCCGACGAAGGCCGGCTCGAGCCCGACGGCGCCGATGAGTTCCTCAGCCGCCGCCCGCGCCTCGGGATCGGCGGCGAAGAAGAGGTTCGCGCCGGGCACCGGGTCGGCGAAGTTCTCCCAGCCCAGTGAGTTGAACGCGCGCACATACCGGGCCGATGGCGCGGCGTCTGCGATCAGCGCCCGGCTGTCGAACTCCGGCGCGCCCATCCGGTTGACCGCGTCGATCACCACCTTGCCCGCGAGCGCCGCGCCGTGCTCGTTCACGACGTCTGGCACAGCCTGGCCGGGGACGGCCAGCAGCACCGCGTCCGCGTCCTTCAGCGCGTCGCCGATGCTTCGTACCGGCGCTCCGCCTGGGCCATCGCCGGAGCCGTCCCGGGCTCCGTAGACCACGTCGTGCCCGGCCGCGCGCCACTTGCTCCCGAGTGTTCCGCCGATGTTGCCCCTGCCGATCACCGCTATCCTCATGCCCGCCAGCAACCAGTGTCACGCCCGTCTCATTCCCGTGCCGCGCCACGGCAGCGGGCGGGGTACGGGTGTTGGGCCCAGCGGCAGCCAGGCGCCCAGCACGCTAGAACCGCGCGGCTCCCAGAGAATGCCGGATCGAATACCGCTGCCGACCACATCGGAGCGACCCCCGAGTGCTGGCGCAGATGGTCGGTCACCAGCGGCGGCGGCAAGTACTGATCCGCGCCTATTCCGTCGGCCGCACGCGCAAGGACCGCAAGCGTCAAAGCCTGCGGCCGTCGATGACTCGGCCGGCAGGCTTCGCCCTGGCTCCGCGCCCGCGTGCTGGACGACAAGAACGTGGAGCTGCACTGCCGCGTGGCTGACCGGGGCACCGGAACGAAGGGCCAGCCTTGCGCAGCCCCGGAATTGGCCGTTGACAAGCGCGCCTGGCAGCGGGACGCTTCTGGGCGCAGTGACCACTTCAGGAAATGGCGGGTCCGGACAGGCGCTCTGCATGGGTCGCTCGTTCTCGCTCGGCCGGAGGTTCCAGTGACGGGATTGGGACGGGCAAGCAGGCGTCGGCTGCCAAGACTGGCGCCGCTAGCGATCGCTTTGTGCACGCTCTCCTTGACGGTGGCTGCGGCCGGCCCGGCAGGCGCCATCGGCACCGCTGCGGCGCTGCCCGCAGTGACCGCGCCCGGCGCCCCGGGCACGTTGTCCTATTTCGATCTCGCCCGCAAGGACTGCGTCGGCACTGCGCGGAACACGACCTCCAAGGTCTGGTACACGGTCGCGGGCGGCGTGCTCTCCGACGTGTACGAGCCGACGATCGACAACACGAACGTGCAGACGCTCCAGTACATCGTCACTGACGGCGCCACGTTCACTGATCTGCAGACCCGCGACATGACCTACGCGGTTGCGGCCGACCCCTCCGGCATGGCCTGCACGGTGACCGCCACCAGCGCCAGCCACGGCTACCGGCTGGTCACCACCTACCTCACCGACCCGGGGCGGGACTCGGTGGTGATGCACACACGGCTCGAGGCCACGCCCGGCTCGCACGCTGCCGTCGGCAAGCTGCGCCTGTACGCGCGGCTGGACGCGCATGTTAACGGCGACGGCGGCGGCGGCGGCCAGAACGCGGGCGGCAACACCGGGGTCATCGACACCTCCACCGGATCCCCTGTTCCCGTGGTCTACAGCACGAACACCGTGACCCAGGCCGCCAACCGCAGCTACGCCGTGCCCACCTACCTGGCCCTAATGTCGAGCAGCCCGTCCGCCGCGGCCAGCGTCGGCTACGCGGGGACCGCGAGCGATGGTCTCACCCAGCTCGACGGCACGCACACGCTGACTACCTACGACTCGGCCCCCGACGGGCACATCACGGCGACCGAGGACGTCACCCCCCGCCGCGGTGACGAGGTGACGCTGGCGCTCGGCTTCGGCCGGTCCCAGGCCCAGGCGGTGGCCACCGCGGGCGCGTCCCTGGCCACGCCGTTCGGCCAGGTCGAGCGGGACTACCTGAGTGGCTGGGCCGGTTACGACCGCACCTTGCGCAGGCCGCCGTCGAGCTTCCCGGGCCTGTCCGCCCGGCAGGCGGCTGACCTGCGGCGCCGCTACTACCTGTCCGCGAACGTGATCAAGGCGAGCGAGGACAAGACGTATCCCGGCGCGATCGTCGCCTCGCTGGCCAGCCCGTGGGGCCAGGCGGTCGCCGCCGGAATCGCGGTGAACGGCAAGCCGGTCTATTTCGGCTCCTACCGCGAGGTGTTCGCGCGTGACCTGTACGAAGCGTTCACCGGCCTGCTAACGGATGGCGACATTGCCACCGCGCGCGCTGCCACCCTGTTCCTTTTCAACCACCAGCAGCTACCGAACGGCCAGTTCCCCCGCAACTCCCTCGTCAACGGCGCGGCCGCCCCGGATACCGGCGGAACCCAGCTTGACGAGACGGCCTACCCGATCCTGATGGCCCTGCAGTCCGGGCTCGCCTGGAACACCTCGCTGTGGCAGCAGCACATCCGGCCGGCCGCCGACTTCCTTGTCGCGATGGGGCCGTCGCTCGGCAATGAGCGCTGGGAGGAGCAGTCGGGCTACTCACCGTCGACGATCGCGGCGGAGATCGCCGGGCTGACCGCCGCGTCTGCCATCGCCGCGCTGCACGGCGACCAGGCGCGGGCGCGGTTGTATCAGGCGACCGCGGACTACTTCCAGCGCAACATCAAGAACTGGGACGTGACCACCACCGGCCCGGACGGCGCGCGGTACTTCATCCGGCTGTCCAAGACCGGCGACCCGAACGCCGCCATCAGCTACGGCCTGGGCAACGGCGGCCCGACAGTGGACCAGCGCGCGGTGATCGACGGCGGGTTCCAGGAACTGGTGCGCCTCGGCGAACTGCCGGTCAGCGACCCGGACATTCAGGCATCGCTGGACGTGCTGGACAAGCAGATCTCGGTGTCGACGCCGAGCGGGACCGGCTATTACCGGTACGGCACCTCGGCCGCGGCCGGCAGCGCCGACGGGTATGGCGACTGCTACCAGCCGAGCCAGACATCCTGCACTACCGAAGGCGAGCCGTGGCCGACCACCGACACGGGCACCGGGCACCTGTGGCCGGTGCTGTCCGGGGAGCGCGCCGAGTCCGACATCGCCGCCGGGAACCTGACAGGCGCGTCCTCGCTGCTTGAGGCGATGGCGCAGTTCTCCTCCGGTGTGGGCCTGGTGCCCGAACAGGCGTGGGAGGACGCGGACCTGGCCGCCTCACCGTACGGGAGCGACCCGACCACCGCGTCGATTGGCTTCACCGACGGCAAGGCCGCGGGCTCGGCGTCCCCGCTAACCTGGGCCCAGGCCCAGGAACTCCGGCTCATCCTGTCCGTCGGGGCCGGCCGCGCGCTGGAGACCCCGTTCGTGACCACGCAGCGGTACGTCGCGCACACGCCACCCGGCGCGCTCGGGGTGACGCTCACCGCTCCGGCCCCCGGCACCGCGATCACGACCGCGACCACGGCGGTGACCGGGACCACGGTGCCTGGCGCGAAGGTGGTGGTAGAGTCCGTCGACACCACGACGGGCGCCCCGTCCACGACGGGCACCACGGTGGCGGCGGCGGACGGCTCGTTCTCAGTCATGGTGCCCGTCGGCTTCGGCGACAGCGTCCTGACCGCGTCGGCCACCGCGCCGGGCAACCGGACCGGGTACGCGCAGACTTCTGTGACCAGCGAAGTACTCAACGGGACGACGGCGCTCGACGTGCCCAACTCACTCGGAGACGGGGTCGGCGACGACAACGGGCCGGGAACTTACCAGTACCCGACCGCGTCCGACTTCCACGCTGGCGCTTTCAAGCTGACCAGGTTCCAGGTGATCAGCGACGGAACGACGGTGTACCTGCGGGCCACGCTCGCCAACCTGGACCCGACGTTCGGCTCGCCGCTGGGCGCGCAACTCCTCGATGTATACGTGCACACCCCGGGCGCGACGACCACGTCGACGGCGGCCGCCTACACGTCCCGGAACTACACCATCGCCCCCGCGGACGCGTGGAGCGAGATGGTAGAGGTGCAGGGATTCGCCCCGCCGGTCTGGCAGGACGCCTCCGGAAATTCGCTCGGCACGGCCTTCGTGGCCGCTTCCCAGATCAGCAAGACGATCACGATCGGGCTGCCGCAGGCCGCGTTTGGCACCCCAGCATCAGGCTGGGCTTTTGCGGTCGTGCTGACCGGCCAGGACGGGTTCAGCCCCGATCAGGCGCGCGCCTTCGCCGCGACACCCCAGCCGTACGAGTTCGGCGTATGCGCGGTAGGCGGAACCAGCCCGATCTGCTCGGTTGACCCGAACACGGTGCCGAAGGCGATGGACATCATCACGCCCCCGGGCGTTTCCCAGGCCACCGAACTCGACCCGACCCTCGGACCGGTCGTCATCCAGGGAGTTGCCATCCCGTGAGATAGGCCGCCGCATCGCTGTTGTAGTCGTTCTGCGCGGCAGGTTTGCTCTGGTGGTTGTGATCAGCGCAATGCCGCTCCGGAGCTGTCGTTGGGTCCTGGGCGTGCCTCCAACCCACAACAACGCGAACCCATAGTGGGCCCCAGATGACTGGGTGTGGCCATCAGCACTCTGCGCGCGTTCGTGCCCGGTCCTGTGGTTCCCGGTGTCTGCGGGCGGGCCGTGTGGCCCCGACCATGGCTCGCCGAGAAAGAGGGCCCGGTACGGTCACCCGAGCTCCGATAGCCAGCAGGCACCGCCTTGGCGGCCTCTGCGGACGGCGGGGACTTGGCGCGCGAGTTCCTCTCACCAGCTAATGAATTGCTACCACGTCCAGATCGAGCCTGGTAAGCGTCAGCTGGGCGCGCCGGCACGGCACGGCTGACCGCGACTTAATACGCGCCTTGCAACGCGCACAGAAGAAGCGGATCTGGTCGCTGTCACCGCCGACGACCACCTGACTGCCGCCTCGCACCTACTCGGCAGGGAGTAGGTGGATAGTGCTTCCGGCCTCGGCCCTGCTTCCGCGGTTTTGGCGTGGTACGGGCTTAGGGTCGGGAGCCTGGGTCCCGGCCTGACCTCCGAATCGGCTGACGCCGCTCGGGCTGTCCTGCGAGACGACCTGTCGGCCGGGTCCCAGTTTTCTGGCACCCACCGGCGTGCCGGTCTGATCTGCCTGGCCTGTGCAAGAGGCCGGGGTTCACAGGGTCCGACGGCCAGCGGGTGCGTGCCATCCCTTCAACCATGGAAAGAGATGGCATTGACCATCGTAGAGACGCGCGCCATTACGGGCGGCGTGGACACTCACGCCGATACTCATGTCGCCGCCGCGCTCGACCCGATCGGCGGGTTACTGGGTGTCCGGCAGTTCCCGGCTTCCGCGGCTGGCTACGCCCGTTTGCTGGAGTGGCTGGGCGGGTTCGGGACGGTCTGCCTAGTCGGCATCGAGGGCACCGGCAGTTACGGGCCGGCCTGGCTCGGCACGTCACAGCGGCCGGCATCCGGGTCGTCTAGGTAGACCGCTCCGACCGGCAGGACCGGCGCCGGCAGGGCAAGTTCGACCCAATCGATGCGGTCAGCGCCGCACGAGCCGCCCAGTCGGGGAAGGCCCGTGGTACGCCGACGGGCCGGGACCGGTCGGTGGAGGCGATCCGCGCGCTGATGGCCGCCAGACGCAGCGCCCGCGCCGACCCCTCAACCCAGGCGGCGACCGCCAGGCCAACCACGCCCTCTGCCGGATCGTGTCACCCGGATGAGCTCGCACCCGCGCACCCGCGCCTACGTCACGCGGCGCACCGCGGAAGGTCTGTCGAAGAAAGAGATCATCCGCTGCCTGAAGCGGTACGTCGCCCGCGAGGTCTACCCGCACCTCCGCTAGCGCCCCGTTACTCTGGCCGGACGCCAAGTTGCAAGTCGACCTGTACGGCGAGCCGTATGTCACCCAGGCCCATCGAGGCCCTCACGGCCTTATTGGCGGAGGCCCCGCGAATATCTTCCGGCCGACCGCGCGGACAGCTGAGAACCGCAGGTAACTGTCCGCAGGACAGCGCAGATCGGCGAGGCTGGTCGCCTGGAGGCGGCAGCCATTAGATGAGTGCCTCGCCAACATTAGACAGAGGACGCCAAAGTAGCTATACTTATAGCCATGTCAGTCTCGGAGCAGATGCCTCTCGCCGACGTCAAGAACCGGCTCTCGGAGGTTGTGGACCGCCTTGAGCGCGAGCACGGCCGGGTCGTGATTACCAAGCACGGGCATCCTGCCGCCGTTGTTATCAGCGTCGACGACCTGGAGTCTCTGGAGGAGACGCTGGACATCATGGACAGCGCGGGCGTGCTGGCAGATATCCGTGACAGTCTGGCCGAGATCAGCGACGGCAGCGCGGAAGTGCTGACCAAGGACCAGGCCCTGCGGATCATCTCCGGCCAGTGACGGAGGACCCATACGCTGTCGCCTGGACCGGCGTGTCCCTCAGGGCGCTGAGCAGGCTACCGGAGAAGTTCGCGACCGCGGCTGTCGAGTTCGTCTATGGCTCCCTGGCCAGAAGCCCGCACCGGGTCGGCAAGCCGCTCAGGCTCGGCCTGGAGGGAATGCACAGCGCCGGGCGGGGCGACTACAGAGTGATCTACCGCATCGACGATGACCAACGCGTCGTCACAGTCATGGCCATCGAACACCGCTCCGACGTCTACCGCCCGCGCCAACTCTGAGCCACCCGACTGGCGGCAGATGCGCGCGTTCCGCATTCGGCGTAGCTGTGCCCAGCGAGGAGGAGCAGCTGAGCGTGACCAACGAGTCTCTGCTGATCAGTGCCGCCGTCTTCATGCTCGCGTTCGGAACCGTCGTCACCTGGCTGGAGCGCATCAGACATCCGCCAGCCACTCCGCTGATCACCTTTAGTGGCATCGCGGGCGTGTACCTGGGACTATGTGCCACCGTTGAGCACAGTCGCTGGGCGTATGTTCCGTGCCTGGTTCTCCTGCTGGGCGCCGCGGCGAGTCAACTTCGTGCTTTCAGGCGGTCGGACGGCAACCGCGGCAACGGCCGAACCGGCGGCACGGCCTAGCGTGACCTGGCGAAGCAGATCGGTCCGGGGCAGTCCCGGATGTTCTCGCTTGACGGTGAGCGCGAATATTCATGCAAACCTGGCCTGGAGGGCCTAGTCAGTGAAGGGCACCCCGGGGCTCGCATGTGGCGGGCTGGACGATTAAAGACAACGCTGCGTACACGAGAGCATCGTGCTGCCGGGGAAGTGATCACTGGCATTGGGGCGACTCGGCAATTTAGAGCCAGGTGCGTGCCTTTAGTCCTGTGCATGCGGGACCTTTGCTTCTGCACTGGCTGTACTGGAGGCCGTGATCGTGCCACCGGGCAGCGCTGCTGACGCCGTAACGGCAGCCCGTCTGATACGGAGGTGCAGATGCGCAATCAGCTTGCTGCGCGCCTTGCGTGGCCTGCCGTCACCGCGCTGCTGCTGGCGGGCGTGGTCGCGGCCGGCTGCGCTTCGCCAGGACGTACGGGCGGCCAGGCAGTCCGTTCCAGCCATGCCCAGGCGGTTGCGGGCGCGGCACGTCCTCACAGCGAGCACCATGTCGTCCAACTCGTTGTCGAGGCGAGCGGGGATTTGCTGATCCACACCCCGGTCTGGGAGCGGGCGCTGGTCCTGGGTGGCGGCCGCCACTACAACTTCGCTCCGCTCTTCGCCCGGATCAAGCCCTATGTCCGCGGCGCAGACCTTGCGTTGTGCCATGCAGAGACGCCGATGACGTCGGCTCCCCCAACGAGCTACCCGGTGTTCAACACGCCGCCTGAGCTGGCAACCGCTATCCATCAGACCGGGTGGCGGGCCTGCTCGACAGCGTCGAATCACACCCTCGACCAAGGGCAGCGCGGAGTCGACGACACCATCCGCGCGCTGAGTCGCGCCGGTGTGCTCCACACCGGCTCCTATTCGTCGGCGGCGGCGCAGCGGAAGCCGCTGATCATCACAGTCAAGGGTGTCCGCGTGGCGTTCCTGGCCTATACCGAGTTCACCAACGGCATCCCGCTGCCTCACCCATGGTCGGTCAACCTGGCCAGCGCAGCACGGATCCTGTCCGATGCGCGCCGTGCGCGACTAGACGGCGCGCAGGTGGTCATCGTCAATCTTCACTGGGGCGATGAGTACGTCGCACAACCAAGCAGGTTCCAGCTCAGCCTCGCCAGCAGGCTCACCCGATCGCCCGACATTACCGCGATCGTGGGCCAGCATGTGCATGTCGTCCAGCCCATCCGCTTCATCCACGGCAAGGCTGTCGTCTTCGGCGAAGGTAATCTGATCTCCAATCAGACGGGCGCCTGCTGCCCGGCCGCCACCCAAGACGGGATGATCGTGTTGCTCACGATCACAGTGAGCAGCCAGGGAGCCCGCGTCACCTTCGTTCGCTACGTGCCGATCTGGGTTCGCCACCCGGACTTCGTGGTGCTCCCGGCCGGCTTCGCCTGGCGCACCGATCACGCTGATGCAGCGGCCCTGCGCGCGTCCTACAAACGCACGGTCGCGGTAGCCGGGCGCAGTCCGCGCATTCAGCCGATCCCAGCCCGCCTGCCGTGACCATGCGCGGCCACCGACGACCGCCCCAATTTAGCAGCGGCTGTCAGGCCGGCCAGGGCGACGGCAGTTCGTAACCGAGTGCAGCCCGGCACAACCGAGCGGGGTCCACTGCGCAACCGTCGCCCACACGGCCGGGCCCGCCGCGCACCACAGTGCGCGCCAGCCAGATGAATCTGGTTCCACGTCGATGAAGGAGATCAACCGTGAATCCTAAGACGGTCGTCAAGGAGGTGCGGGTGCTCGACCAGTTGCCGCGCAAGATCAGCTAATTCGATCGTCGACAAACGCTCGCTCTGCTCCGGCGTAGGCCCACATTCGCACGAATCCCTCAGCTGCCGCCGCCCCGCGATGACCACCATCGTGGGGCGGCCTAGGCGCTAGGGCCGGGCCAGCTAGCTATGTCACCAGCGACCTGCTGGCGCGGCTGTCGGGCCCGCTAGGCAGCCGCGATGACGACCGGGTCGGCCCAAGCCGTGGCCCAGTGTCGTTAGTCCCTGCATACCTGACCTTCGGCCCTGAATCTAGGGGCCTTTCCGGGGCAGATACCGAGATCTCTCCGGGGCAGATACTGAGATAAAGGCGGTGCGCCCCGGCAGGCGGGTGCGCCGACCGCGCACGGCAGGACAGGCGGGACGCGGGTTGGCAGGCCCCGGGGCCCGATCGCGCCTGCTGCCCGCCCGGCGAAGGACGGTGCAGGTTTCGGCCCTGGGGCCAGCGAAGGGGTCTTCGTCATGCGCGCATCTGTCATGCGAGTTGTATGCGCCGTTACGGCGATGGCGGGGGTCGGGTCGGCCGACTTAGCCGGGACCGCTGGCGCCCTCGGCGCTGTCGGCGGAGCGGGACAGGCTCATCAGGCCGCTAGCTTGGTAGGTATTAGTGGCGCAGGGGTGACCCCGATACGGCTCGCTACCAACACCCCCCTGCGGCCGATCAGGCCCGGCCTCGTCGCGTATTCCGTTGTGATTACGCCGAACGGCAGGTATGCCTATGTCGTCAATTACAACACCGTCACTCCGATCCGGACCGCCACGAACAAGGCCCTCCGGCTGATCCAGGTAGCCGGCGGGACCTACAGCATCGCAGTGACCCCGAACTCCAAGATGCTCTACGTTGCCAACGTCTCGGGAACGGTCATCCCGATCCGGACCGCCACGAACAAAGCGCTCCGGCCGATCAGGGTGGGCGGTGAACCCACGGCCATTGCGATCACCCCGAACGGCAAGACCGCCTATGTCATTGCAGGTGACAAGGTGATTCCCATCGTGACAGCCACGAACAGGGCCCTCCGGCCGATCAAGGTCGGGAAGGGGCCGCCCGCCATCGCGATCACCCCGAACAGCAGGACCGCCTACGTCGCCAACATTGAGTCCGGCACGGTGACCCCGATCCGGACCGCCACGAACAGTGCCCTGCGGCCGATCAAGGTCGGGAAGGGGCCGGACTACATCGCGATCACCCCGAACGGCAGGACCGCCTACGTCGCCAGCCTTTCCTCCGGCACGGTGATCCCGATCCGGACCGCCACAAACAGGACCCTGCGGCCGATCAAGGTCGGCGATGGCTCGAGAGCCATCGCGATCACCCCGAACGGCAGGACCGCCTACGTCGCCAGCCTTTCCTCCGGCACGGTGATCCCGATCCGGACCGCCACGAACAGGGCCCTGCGGCCGATCAAGGTCGGCGGTGGCCCGGTCGCCATCGCGATCACCCCGGACGGCAGGACGGCCTATGTCACCAACGAGGCTTCTGGCACGGTGAGCCCGATCCGGACCGCCACGAACAGGGCCCTCAAGCCGATCACGGTCGGGACATCGCCCATGTCCATCGCCATCACGCCGGACGGGAGGACGGCCTACGTCGCCGACGCCGGTCCGCCACCGCCGTGACGCCGGGGCCAGCCTGATTCGCTTCGATCCAGGCCCGGCTTCCCGGCGTGGAGCGTGACGCCGTACAGGTTAGAGCACACATCAGACGGGCAGTTGTGTCCCTGCTCCGGTCATCTCGTCGGCCATAGCCACAAGGCGAATGCCCCTAGGTGACGGTCGGCAGCTAAACCACCACTCGACCGAGCTGCCTGAGGCCGGTGCTCTCCTCGTGAGGCCCCGGCCTTCAGCTTTCCGCGGCGGCGCGAGTAGTCATGCGAATGACCTCATGGTCATGCTCATAGCCAACGCGTGCTATTCAGGCATGTCCATCCATTAGCTGCGGCCGCGCTGGCAGCAGCGGCCACGGGTCTACCCGCAAGCCCGGTTCCCCGGTTCGGGCTGCTCCTGATCGCAGAACGATCGAGCTCGCGGGGTGCTGGCACCGGCGCCCGGATGATCTGAGCGCGCTAACGGCGAGCTAACGCGGTGCTCACAGTCCGCTCGTAGGGTGCGGGACGCGGGTTCGGATCGCCCGGCCGCTGGGTGGCTGCGCGTGCCTGCTCGTGGAGCACTTAGGAGCGTCACTATGTGGCATGTCCGGGGCCGCGATAGTCACGACACGGATCAGGCACCGGCGGCAACTGGCCGGGCAGCCTCTAGTCTCAGCCAGCAGCCTGTGCAGCGGCAACGGTGCCGGGAGACTTGTTAACTAGGTGGGCTTTGGACTGTGCGACGGGCGATGCCAGATCGAATCTCCTCGACACCGTTCCGGTTGTTATCTGGTACTTGGGACGTATCGTGATGGCCGTGGACCAGGCTACGCGGGACGACATCGCCGCCGCAGCGGCGGCGCATCAGGAACTTGGGCGCGACTTTGACGGCGCGGTTGCAGAGGGTCTGGTCGATCGCATCGGCGCGGAGATCGACAAGCGGATAGACGCCAGGCTCGGCGCTAGGCCGCGACGATCACTCGCCAGCAGCGATCGCGCAGTCAGGTAAGCACCAGGCATTCTGGACCGGCACCGGAATCGGCGCGGGCATCACCGGCGTCTGGGCCATTTTGGCTCACAACCATGGCAGAAGCACAGCATGGTGGATCATTGTGGTCTGGGTCATTCTCGCGATGGCTTGGCCCGGCCACGACGCTGGTACAGCGAGCACCGCAGCGCCCTACGCAAATGACTGCCCTAACGCGGACCTAGGAGAGTGCGCCGGGCGATACCAGATCGAGGTACAACCGGGCTCGGCGTGGCACCTGACCCAGAGATGACCCATGTTCTCCGCTTGCGCTTCGGGGCACTCGCACGGCATCCAGCCAACCGTGACCAACCCCGGCCCCGTGACGGCGTACTTGCGCGAATCCGCAGGTCGAAAAGATCGACATCATCGGCTGCGATCAGAGGTAGTCAGATTGACCTACAGAAACGCGGCCAAGGGTGGAAGGGTGCTTGCGCGGCGCGACAACTAGGGCATTGTGGCAGCATCGGATCCCGCTCGCCGCCTAGGCATGCGCCAGCGACGGGCGTAGCATCGGTCTACTCCTTCGTGGGAGGCCAGCGATGCTCACACCACCAACTGGACCTGAGTGGCCGGTGCAGCGGAAGTCTGCGACCCGCCGGTTACTTGACAGATGGCGCGTGCGCCGCGAGCGCATCAAGCGGCTGAACGTCGCGCGGTCTGCCGAACCCCCTCCTACCCGACCGCTCCCGCAGAGTCCATCTCGGCGCTGATGACAGTCGCCCAGTCGTTGAGCCCAGAAAGCAGTAGACCCCCGGAGGTACAGGTAGTCCGGGCTTCCTCGCGCGTGCGGGCCTAGAATCCCGCGCCTCCGCCCGATCCGCGTTCCCGCGGGCCGCAGAGTGGTTCGCTGGCCCCGCAGCTGCACGAACCCCGCCAGGCGTACAGACTCCTCCCGCAACTGATCACGTGACCGGTCCCCAGCGCGAGCTAGTTGCCGGGCGCTAGGCCGAAGCTGGGCACGCCCGCGGGGGGCCGCCCGAGCAAGGCCGCCGGGGCACCCCGGGCTAGCCTTTCGCCGACCCTTTCTTGCCCTTCTTACGCGGATGCTCGATGATCGCGTCCGGGCCGGGGAACACCAGCGCGGTGTGACCGTCGTCGAAGCGCACCAGGTAGGGCGGCTCCCCGCCCGCTCCCCGGACCTCGACGATCTCGCCAGTCCGCCCCGGATGGCCCACGACGTTGGCGCGCACGCGGAGCCGATCCCCGACGGCTGCCTGCATGCGCCCACCTCCTCGTCCGCATTCGGCCACGGCATGTCCGCATTCCCCGCGCTGCCCGAGCCGGAGGAAACGCTCACGATGTACTCAGACTGGCACGGCACAGTATCCACGTCTACGCTGCTGGCTGGTACCGGCCGTGCGTGGCGTTGGTACGTAACGCCGTTGCCGCAAGCCGTCAGCGCGAGCGCAGCTAACGCAGCCAGCGCTACCGCGATCAGCCGTTTCATGACTTTTCCTCCCTTAAGGCCTCCACCAGACGAATGTAGGGGACTGAGGCCCGGTCGTCACGTTTGAGACGAGCTAACGACGCTGTCGACGGCTCGGTGTAGCCTGCAGGCGCGCGGGCTCGCAAACCAGGTGCTTTCAGCTCTGGCAGCGGGCCAGACTGGTGGACATGGCCTGTGTGCTCTGCGCTTCCGAGGACGATCCGACCGACGAGGACGTGATCCCGAAGTGGCTGCTGCGCGCCTTCGGTGTGCAGGAGGGTTCGACGACCGTCAGCGTGGCCGAGGAAGCTGGCGACAAGCAGCAGATCGGGGCGCTGAGGCACTTCCAGTTCACGCTTAACGGCGGCGTGTGCAGGAAGTGCAATAACGAGCGGCTCGGCGGACTAGAACAGATTGTGCAACCGATTCTTCTTGAGCCGATGGCCGTACGGTGCCAGCCGACCACGCTAGACCTGGCCAACCAGCGACTGCGAGGGCGTCCTCGGGCACTCGGACATGCCCACCGAAGAGCCAAGGAGCGTCCTCGCGGGGTCACCTGCTTGCGAGTCCACTTGCCATCCTTGTGGAGCGATCCGGCCTCGCGGAGCAAATGCTCGGCCTCGTTGAGCATGTCCCGCTTGATGGGTCGACCGGAGGTAGCGGAAGTTGTCGGGCGTGTACTCCCTGACGGACTCCCATGCTGCCCATTCGAGATCCGGTGCAGCCGGGGCACAGCCGGCCGGCTGGGAGGGTGGGGAATTAGCCGATCTGCAGGGGCGGCAAGGCCGCTTCACTGTGGCCGCAGACGTCACGCGCCGTGGTTCTCCCTCGCCTTCAATCGAGACCTCGGCAGGCACCCGGCTTCCGTCTCCTAACCGACACACCAACCCGCCATAACTGGTTGATCTGCATGCCCGACCACGATCGCGCAGCGAGTTCGGTTCCCGTGCATATTCGCCATCGATCTGGGCGCTCGGAGAGCCAGAAGCGGATACTCGACGCAAGCTAACGCCCGTGGGACGCCAGCCCTCATCCCGTGCCAGGCTCAGCCAGCTGCTTCAGTTCAGCTTGGCGCCGCCTGCCTTGTCAGCTGCGTCCTGGGGTCGAGGCGCCGCCGCGGTCCACCATCGTGACGAACGGCTGGTAGCCCGCGCCAGCCGCTCCGCGACCGGCCGCGGTCTCACGGTGGCCGTCATCGACGCACCCGGACCCGCAGCCGACCGAACCACCGAGCAGGACGCGGTCCTAGCGTCCATCTGCGGTTAACGGAATGCCGGACTCGGCGCGCCCGATCCACGGCCAGGCAAAGAGCACCAGGCCCGTGTACCACGCTGCGATGGCAATCGAGTAGGTCACTGCCGCGCTGGGCGGCGCCATGAAGAACAGCGCGTTCTCGCTGAGGGTCAAGATCACAGCACCCGGCCCGATGATCGGACTGGTCACCAGCGCTACGACGGTCATGGCCAGCAGCAGGAGCTCGGCAAGAATGATGCTGGCCAGCAGCACACCGATGCCAGGCCCGAAGCAGGTATCGACGCAATGAGGTGGCGGGTGCAGAGCTTGCGGCAGCTCCGCTGCCAGGGCTATGGCCGCCCAGGCGAATACGAGAGCGCCGACAGGCGCGAAGATGATCAGCGCCCATCGGTGCCGGCGCATTGCCGTTGATCCTCCGGCCCGCAGCACGGCGGCCGTGAGCATGAGGGTGCCAACCGCCAGTCCTGCATCGGCGACCAAGTCGGCCGCCGATGAAGCGAAGGCCAGTACCATGACCGCGGTGCTGATCAGGCCGGTGACCACGCACACGCGTCCGGGACGGTAACGGCCCGCCACTACAGCGGCCAGCAGGACGGCGAACGGCACCAGAGCCCAGGCCCGAGCGACTTCGGTATGCCCAGTCAATAACTGCGCCACAACAACGCAGACCGAAAGCGCGTACCCGGAAAGAAGCCAGCTGGAAGAACGCACGGCACACCTCCGCCACGGCGCCAGCCACGAGAACCTGCTGCCACGGTATGGCCGCCAGCTGGCAGCAGCCAGCTCGGTCGTGATAGCGAGACTGGTTCGACGCCCCGGCGTGACAACCGCGACCCTGGCAGGGCCGGTTCAGATCCTTGGTCGGGCTCAGCTCACCGTGTTCGGCAGATCCGAATCACCGGCATAACCCTGATGAGCGCGCTCACGGGCATGTGCGTGCGAGCTGGTGACTTGCAGGGCGGCGGCGCCTGCGTGGCCTGACTGGGCGGGCGGCGGGTGGGCGCTTACGGTGCGCTAACGCGGCGCTCACATCTCGCTCGTAGGGTGCGGAACGCCGGTTCGGATTCTCGCGGCCTCTGGTGGCCGCGCGCTGGGCTGGCGGAGGGTGGAGGAGCAGGATGACGTGGCGTGTCCGGCAGCAGGACTGGGGCCGGCGGTGATGCTGCAGTGGCCGCCGGCCTCGCCGGAGCACCTTGGCGGATGTCAGCAGTGGCTGCCGCCGGACCTGGAACACTGCGACGAGCACGCCGGTAACGTCGATCGCGGCCTGCCTGATCCGCCCGGGACGGCGGGGCTGAGCGACCCCCGGCTGATCCGCGGCGTCACCGAGATCACGACTATGATCGCGGCGCAGCTGGACGACGGCGCGAGCGCCGGCGAGGTCATGCCCGTCATCCGGGAGACTGCGCAGCGCTGGCTGGAGCAGCAGGTCCGCAGTGGCTTGCTGCCGGCTTCCGCTGGCGGCGCGCTCGACGATCTCGCCAGGGCCGTGCACGATCAGCGCTACGAGCTCGGCCCGGTGACGGCCTATCTGCGGGATCCGCAGGTGGAGAACGTGGATATCAACGGCTGCGATCAGGTCTGGGTTACTTACGCCAGCGGCGAGCGCGTCGCCGGACCTCCGGTCGCGGCGAGCGACGATGCGCTGGTCTCGATGATCAGGACCTGGGCAGCCCGCGGAGGTCAGACCGCGCGCGACTTCTCGGCCGCGACCCCGCTGGTCAATGTCGCGCTTACCGGCAGCGGGCGGCTGACGGCAACGATGTCGGTAACGCCGCGGCCCTGTGCGTCGCTGCGGCGGCACGGTCAGATCGACGTGACCCTGGACCGCCTTACCGAGTTCGGCACGATCGATGCCACCCTGGCCGCGTTCCTACGGGCGGCCGTGCGGAGCCGGTGCAACATCATCGTCACCGGCGGCGTCAACTGCGGAAAGACGACACTACTGCGGGCGCTGGCTGGCGAGATCCCGCCGGGTGAACGGGTCGCCACGCTGGAGTCCGAATACGAACTCCATCTGCATGAGCTGGCGACGCACCCGGATGTGATCGCGTTCGAGGCGCGTGAGCCGAACTCCGAGGGGGCTGGCGGCGTCAGCCTGCATGACCTGATCGCGCACGCGCTGCGGCACAATCCGCGCCGGATTCTGGTCGGTGAGGTGAGGCGCGGCGAGATCATGCCCATGCTCGAGGCGATGAACTCAGGTCAGGAAGGGTCGATGTGCACGATGCATGCCAACTCGCCGGCGGAGGCCTTCGACCGCATCCTGATTCTGGGCCTGCGTGGCGGGCTTGCCCTGGCCGAGCGGGCCATTCACATCCTGGTCGGCATGGCTGTGGACCTGATCATCCATGTCCGCCGCGGGCATGACGGGACACGGACGGTCCGGTACGTCTCGGAGATCCTCGAGGTGATGCCGCCCGGCGATACGGACCGGCCAGCGGTCAACCGCCTCTTCCTTCCCGACCCGCACACCAGCCGGGCAACGGCAGCGCACACGCCATCGGCCGTCCTGCTCGGTAGGCTCGCGGCCGCCGGATTCGACCCGGCCATGCTCGACCAGCACCGTTCGCAGCAGTTTGGGTCGCTGCCGTTGGGGTCTATGACGCACAGATCGCCCGGGGAGTGGTGGTCCCGGTGATTGGGCTGGCTGGCGTGGCCGGGGGACTGGTGATAGCGGGACTGGCCTTACTCCTCCTGGAGTGCACGCGCCCAGTTCCGGAGCTAGGCACTCCGCCGCGGAGCGGCATCAGGCTAACTCCGCGGTTCCGCAAGCGCCTGCTGATCGCGGCTGGCACCGGTGTCGCGACCCTGGCCCTAACGCGGTGGCCGGCGGCCATGATCGCGGCCGCGCTCGCCGTGCTATTCCTGCCTGCGATCGTCTCCAGCCGGGCAGCGCACCAGCGGGCCGCGGTACTGGAGGGCCTCGAGCAGTGGACCCGCCGGCTGATCCGACATGCTCACGGCGAGCCGCGGGCTGGAAGAGGCGCTTGAAGCGTCGGCACATCAGGCACCCGCGGCTATCGAGCCTGCCGTCACGGCACTTGGCCGCAGGATCGCAGCGCGCAGCGGGACCGAGGCAGCGCTACGGGCGTTTGCCGCCGACCTCGATGATCCTTCCGGTGACCGGATAGCGGCCGCGCTCATCATCGCTACCGGCCATCGGGGTGGCGCGGTCCGGGATGTGCTCAACGCACTGGCGATCACGCTGGCCCGCGACGTGGCGGCCCGCCGCGAGATCGAGGCTGACCGGGCGCAGCACCGGACGACCGTGAAGTGGCTGACGTTTTTCGTCCTCGGGTTCACCGTGTTCGCCGTGCTGAACCGGTCGTACTCGCAGCCGTACGGCACAGTACCGGGGCAGCTGGTGATGGGACTCGTCACGGCCCTGTACGCCGGCGGCCTGCTCTGGCTCCATCACCTTGGCTCGCTTCCGGTACCAGGCAGGTTCCTGGCGGCCGCCGGAACAGGGCGGCATACATGAGCCTATGGCTGAGCACCGCTGGCGTGCTCGCGGGACTCGGCTGCTGGCTTGCCATCAGCGAGCTGATCCCGGCCGGGCCCAGCTTGCGCGCGGCTATTGACCGTCTGGATTCCAGCGGCTTGACAGAAGCTGGAGTTGCGCAAAGGGGCGGCCACCCGCGGGGCGGGCTCGCTCAGGGTGGCGGATCGCCGGGCACTGGCTCACTGTCTGGCCGGCTCGGCCGCCGGCTGGCGGCCGCGATGCCGTGGCTGCCCTTTCCCGTCAGGGATCTCCGGCTACTCGGCCAGGACCCCGTGGGCTGGCTTGCCAGCAAAGTCAGCTACGGCTTCGCCGGCCTCGCGCTCGTGCCAGTCGTGTCCGCGATGATGTGGCTGAGCGGACGGCAGCTGCCCTGGACGATCCCGGCGGGCGGCGCGCTCGCGCTCGGCGCAGCCTTGTTCTTCGCTCCCGACCTCGTTACCCGAGTCAACGCCAGGCAGAAGCGGGCCGACTTCCGGCATGCGCTGACGAGCTACCTGGATCTGGTGGCGCTGGAGCGCGGAGCCGGCGCGGCGCCCACGGAGGCGCTGGAAGCGGCCGCCGAGGTTGGCCAGGGCTGGGCATTCGAGCGCATTAGCGCCGCGCTCAGCCGGGCCAGGAAGGCAAGTGCGCCGCCGTGGGATGGCCTGGCCAGCCTGGCTGACGAGATCGGGATTGGCGAACTGGCTGACCTGGCCGAGATCGCGGGCGTGGCCGGCCAGGAGGGCGCCCGGATCCTGGACTCGCTGAGTGCGCGGGCGGAATCGATGCGAGCCGAGGCGCTGGCCGCGACGAGAGCACGCGCGGGCGCGCGCAGCACCACGATGGTGCTGCCGATTGCGCTGTTAGCTGGCGGCTTCCTGGTGCTGCTGATCTTCCCCGACTTCTATCGCCTGTTCGGTTAAGGACCAGGCCGTACCGCACCGCGAGAAAGGCGGAGCTCATGCACACCGATCTGAGACTGGCGGCGCTGCGCTACCTGATCACGCAGCTTCGCGTCCGCGTTGCCGCCATCCGGTCCGGCGATCTCGAGCTAGGTGCGCTCAGCCTGGAGTGGGTCGCCATCGCGATCGTCCTAGTGACGGCTGCGCTCGCGCTGGCCACGTTCCTGACTGGCAAGCTCGCCGACCTCGAGAAGCTGATCCCGAACTGAGCGCGATGAGACAACCGGTGAGCCCAGTCCAGCTGTGGTGCCGCGCGCGGGGAGTCAGTCGGCAACGGGATGTTGCCCGGCTGCGGGAGCCTGGCCGGCTGCGGGAGGACGACCGCGGCGCGCTCACGCTGAGCTATGTCGCCGTCATGCCATTCGTCTTCCTGCTCATTATGCTGCTCATCCAGGCGTCGCTCTGGTTCCTCGCAAGGGAGGCAGCGCTGGCGGCCGCCCGCCAGGGAGCCGACGCAGCACGCGTCATGGATGCGCGGCGCGCCGCTGGCCCGGCAGCAGCCCTGGCGTTCGCCCGGCAGGCGGGCCGGGGCTACCTCGAAGGCCCGGCCGCGAGTGTCACCGGCGGCAGCGGCCGGACGATATCCGTCACCGTCAGGGGCCACGTTCCCAGCTTTGTGCCCGGACTGATCGTGAATGTGAGCGAGACAGTGCAGGCACCAGCCGAGGAGTTCCGGCCGTGACTCGCGGCGTGCGCTGGGGGAGGCTTGGCGAGGACGGCAATGCCGCGCTCGAGCTGGTGGTACTCGCCCCGGTACTGCTCGCTCTGGTTGGCCTGGTCATCGCAGCCGGGCGCACGTCGATCGCGCAGGGTTCGGTGGACGCCGCCGCGCGTGACGCGGCCCGCCAGGCGTCGCTCGCGCTGACGCCAGCCGCAGCCCGGCGGGCCGGGATCGTCAGCGCACGGGCCGCCCTGCATCGGGACGGCGTCGACTGCAGTCCTGTGGTCGTCGTCGACACGGGCCAGTTCGCGATCCCGCCTGGCCAGCCAGCCGCAGTGACGGCGACCGTGAGCTGCACGGTCGCGCTGGCGAACCTCGCACTGCCGGGGCTGCCGGGCACGGCGCGACTGCATGGAACGTTCACCAGCCCGCTCGATACCTACCGGTCGCGCTAACCGCCCATGTGCCTGTCACGTAGATGTCGCACCGGAGATCGCGAGCGTGGCGGCCTCTCGCTGATGCTCGTGGTGCTGTTCGCCGCCCTCGCCGGGCTCGCCGGGATCGTGGTCGACGGCGGCGCCAAGCTCACCGCGGACGAGAACGCAGTAGCGGTGGCGCAGGAGGCCGCCAGGGCGGGCGCCATGACCGTCGACGAGTCCGTCGCGTATTCGTCCGGCTCATTTGTCGTCAGCCAGGAGCAGGCCCTTGCGGCAGCGCGGAGCTACCTGACTGATGCCGGTTACCACCGGTACTCGGTTGTCGCGGACGGCGCCCGGAGCATCAGCGTCACTGTGACTGTCACGGAGCCAACCAGGTTCTTGTCTCTGATTGGGGTGGACTCATTTACCTGTATGGGTACCGCGACGGCATCGCTGGTAACCGGCGTGACCGGAGCGACCAGATGAGTCGGGCGCGGAGCTTCGGTACCGGACTGGCCGCGCTGGCAGTGCTGACAGCTGCCGTCATCGGCCTGCCGGTCGTGCTGTACCGGTTCGGCGGTTCCCCGCTGCCGCCCCACGTCGCGAGCTGGCATGGCGTGATGGCTGTGCTGTCCAGCCAGGACAACGGCGGCCTGCTGCTGGCGATCACCCGCGCCGGCTCGTGGCTGGCCTGGCTGCTCTTCACCGTGTGCGTACTGGATGAGGCGCAGGCTGCGCTCCGGGGCCGCCGCTCGCCCTACCTTCGCCTCGGCGGCCTGCAGGGCGTGGCGGCGCATCTTGTTGCCCTCGCCGCGCTTGCGTTCGCCGCGCCGCTGACGATCACGCTGTCCGCTTCAGCCGTCGCCGTGAGCAGCCACCCGGCCGGACTACAGCGAATAGGGGCGGAAGCACTCGATGCAACCCGGGCCAATGCCACCAGGCTCGTCACAGTCCGCAGCGGTGACTGCCTGTGGTCGATCGCGCAGCGTTACCTCGGGGCAGGCGACCGATATCCGGAGATTGCGAGCCTCAACTATGGCCACGACATGGGCGATGGCCAGGTCTTCACGAACCCCGCGCTGATCGAGCCTGGCTGGCGGCTGTTCCTGCCCGGCTCGGACGGCCCGCCTCCGGCCGGAGGCGAGCGCGGCGAGCTCGTGAGCCGCGCTCATCATGCTGGCCACGGCGCTAAAGATCCGCATTACCGGCGCCGGCACCCAGCCGCCCGGCAGCGCGCGGCCGAGGAGCACGCTGCAACTTCTCCGGCCGGGAACGAGGCCGACACCGCCGGTGCTGGCTCGGCCGGACGCGGCCAGCTTGGCGAACCGGAAGGCCCCGCAGCCGGTGGAGCTGGCTTCCGGACACTGGCAGGCGCCGATACGCCTGGTGACCAGCTGCCGGAAGCGGCAGCGTTCGCGGCGGGCGCGCTGGCTGGCGCGGTGCTGACGAGCCTGGCGCGGATGCGCTGGCGGCAGCAACAGGAACGCCGCCGCGGCCGCCGGATCACGCTGCCGGCCGACCAGGACGTGCTCGCGGACGAGCAACGGCTGCGAGCGGCCGCGCCGCTGGCGACGCGACCGGTGCAGACCCTCCATGAAGCGCTCGCCTGCCTGGAGGGCGGCATCATCGGCGCGGGCCAGCAGCTGCCCGACATCGTCGGCCTGCACCTCACGCCAGAGGTGCTGGAAGTACTGCTGGCGGCGCCAGCCGCCGACGGGCCGCCGGTGCCGTTCGCCATCAGCCCCGGCCGGCAAGGGATGTGCTGGCAGCTTGAGCTGCCGGCAGTCACCGCGGCACCGGGCGAGACCCAGGACCGCGCAACGAGCGACCGCAGGCTCGCGAGTCTCGGATGCCACCTGCTGCCGGGACTGTTCACTGCAGGTGCCACTGGCGATGGCTACCTGCTGCTCGATCTGGAGTCGCTGCAGGTGACCGGCTGCGACGGCCCGCCGGGCCTGGTCGACCAGGTCATCGTGACAGCCGCCACCGAGTTAGCGGCCGCGCACTGGAGCGGCTGGTATGACCTGATCCTGGTCGGCTGTCAGGAGCTTGAGGTTCTCGGCCGCGCCGGGCACTGCGCGACGCTAGCCGAGGCGCTGTCGCTGATCGAGGCGCGGCGTACCGCAGCGAGCATGCGGATCGCCGAGCGGGTTCCGGCAGATGTCCGCGACCTACGACTGGCTGAGCCGGACAACGAGGACTGGGGACTGACGATCCTCATCAGTCGGCTTGAACCGGACCCAGGCGAGATGATGCGCCTGCTTGCGCTTGCCGAGGACGGGGGCGGCGGAATCGCAGCGCTGATCGCGGGCGACGCCGAAGCGCCGGACGGCCGGATGGCGCCAGCCGTACTTCAGGTGGCCCCCGATCCGCAGGCACCCGAGGGGATCGTCGCCAACGTCATTCCGCTCCAGATCACCGTGCGCCCCCACGCGCTCTCGATGGCGGACTACGCGGCGATCACCACGCTGTTCAGCGCCGCCAGCGATCTGGACGATGTCGGCCCGGATGCGGAGCCGTATGCCGTTCTCGCTGCGCCGCCTCCTGTGGCACAGCCGTGGATCCCGCAGGCGGCCGTATCGCCGGCCGCGTATGTCGGCCAGCATGCGTCCCGGCCGTGGCCGGAGGCGGAGCGTGGATTGCAGATCAGGATTCTGGGGCCGTTCGCTATCACGGGCGCGCGTGAGCAGCTTCAGCCCAAGCAGGCCGAGCTCGTGCTGGCCCTGGCGCTGGCGGCGCCCGCCGGCCTGTCCAACTCAGCGCTGTGCGCCATGCTGGGCTCCGATCCGGATCATCCCAAGCCCGCTGACGCGGTACGCCAGATCATCACCAGGACCAGGCGGCGCCTCGGGCCCGCCCGCGATGGGCAGGAGTACATCGTGCACGCCGGCAACGGGCACTATGTGCTGCATCCTGACGCCGAGCTGGACTGGTCTCGATTCCGCGAGCTTTCGGCGTCCGGGCGCGCCGACGATCTGCGCGCGGCGGTCTCGCTGATCGGCGGGCAGCCGTTCATCGGCAGCTACTTCTGGTGGATCGATGTCCCGCTGATCGAGACGGTGCGCGCGGAGCTCATCGACGCTGCCGACGCGCTCGCCGAGTTCGAGCTCGCCGCCGGCTCGCCTCGTGCGTCGGGGCGCGCAGCCAGGGCGGGCCTGCTGGCCGAGCCCTCGGCCGAACAGTTGTGGCGCGCCGTCATGCAGGCCGAGCACGCGGCCGGCAGTCTGGCCGGCGTGACCGAGGCCTGGCGGCGCTGCCTGGACGCGATCGAGGACATCGCTCCGGACGGTGAGCCGCATGCCGACACGGTGGCTCTGTATCGGAAGCTCACGACCTCGCGACGGGTACCGGTCCGTTAGCCGGACGTGCTGGCTCGCGGCTCTGCGCCAAGACTCAATTGACAACTTTATAGTTACGCGAGTTACGCTGATTACAAGCGTAGCTAGGGAGCTATAGATGGAGCAAGCAGCCGTCGATCACCTGCAGCAGCTGATCGAAGACGAGGTCAAGTCGAGATTCCCGGGCGCGCCTGTCGAGCGGGTCAGGGTCTTGCAGTACGGAGATGACCCGGTCGTGGAGCCAGGCGAGCTGGCCGTCCGGGTGTTCCTTACCGCCGCCGAGGGAGAAGGTGAGGAAGAACGCAAGCAGGTCCTGGATGACTTCCATCGTTCATTCGACAAGGAACTGCATCGCTTCAGGGAAGAGCTGTCCCAGCGGCTGCCCGAGGCCCGCAGCCTCGAGTTCGGCGTCGGCGACAACAAGCACGGGCCGCACATCAAGCTCAACAGGGGCCCTGGGTCTCTTGAGGCTCGCGTGCTGGCGGGCGGTGATCTGACCCCGGTGATGGCCCGGCTCGGCCCGATGGACCTCGAGACGCTGGACACGCTCATTACTGCCGGGATCGCCAGTAACCGCGCAGACGCCGTGCGGTGGACCCTCGCCCGCATCAGGGAACGGCCGGCCTACGAGCGGCTGCGCGAGCGGGCCAGGGAAATCGAGGAGCTCAAGGCGCAGTTCTAGCGACGGCCGTCCGAGGTCGCCCAGGCTACCCCTGGCTAGTCACTGAGATGTCGCTGACTCCCGCGGGCGCGTCGATGTCATACCGGTTAGCAGCCTGCGCCCAGCCGGGCGACGAGAGCACGGTGCCGCGCTGGACCCCGGCGTGCGTCTGCCCGCCCAGCGTCGCCGCCGAGGCGCCGCCATAGAGCCGAAGCCTCGCCGGCACTCCCTGCGGCACCGTGAGGCTGACCTGGCCGGCTCCGCCGGCCAGCGTGATCGTAACGGTGCCGCTTGGCCGCGGCAGCGTCATCTGGATCAAGCTCGCGCCTGCGGTGAAGTCAATACTGGTGATCTTGCTGTTAGCCAGGCTGAGAATCGTCTGGCTGGATCCGCCGGTGAACTCGAGCCGCCAGGTCACGGACGGACTTAGCTCAATGGATATGGCGCCGGCGCCGCTCTGGCCGGTGGCGTCGAGGTACAGCTGGGCCCGGTCGGCCGCCAGCTGGAACTCAGGGCGAACGTTGGCGTCAGTCGGAGTCCAGGCGCGCGCAAGCGTGCCGGGCAGCGCCGCGGTACTGACCGTAACTGTCGCCGCGCCGCTGACCAGGGCAAGCGTGGCCTGACGCTGGCCGGTTGAGGCCAGGCGCGCGGTGTGTGCCGCTGCGGACGTGGGCCCGGCCGGCGGCCGCGCCGCCGGTCCAACGCTCCAGCCAGCCACGACAGCAGCGCCGATCACAAGCACGGCGGCGCAGCAGGCGGCCAGTCGCCTCCACACGAGTATGAGATGCCCGGCATGTGCCCGGTTACGCACTCCGTTGGGCCGCTCACCGGTTGTGGCAGTGCGCCGGGCCCCCCAGGGGTAATGACTGGGCATGACCGCGATCAGCCCGGCGAGGTCCGGCATCGCCGTCGGCCTGCACGCGCTCGGCATCGGCAATGGGAGCCACCCGGAGGTGCTTGCCGCCGTTGCGCGCCGGGCGGAGGAAGTCGGCTTTGCCACGCTCTGGTGCGGCGAGCACGTCGTCATGGTCGACGAGCCGCGCTCCCGCTACCCGTACTCCGATGACGGCAAGATCGCCGTACCGCCTGACGCGGACTGGCTTGATCCCCTCCTGGCGCTGAGCTTCGCCGCTGCGTGCACCCGCCGGATCACCCTGGCGACTGGCATCCTGCTGCTGCCTGAGCACAATCCTCTCGTCGTGGCCAAGCAGGCAGCCACGCTGGACGCGCTGTCCGGCGGCAGGTTCGCACTCGGCATCGGCGTCGGCTGGTCAGCCGAGGAGTTCGCTGCGCTCGGCGTGCCATTCGCCCGGCGTGGTGCACGCACCGCCGAGTATGTCGCGGCCATCCGGGAAGCCTGGACCGAGGATGCGGCGACGTTTCGCGGCGAGTTCACACATTTCGAGCGGGTAAGAGTCAACCCGAAGCCGGTGCGCGACCGGAAGCTCCCGGTGATCGTCGGCGGCACCACGGACGCATCGCTCAGCCGGGTAGCTGCGATCGGTGATGGCTGGTATGGCTTCAATCTCTGGTCCGCCGCCATACCCCAACGGCTCGAGGTCCTGGCGGAGCAATGCCGCCAGCATGGCCGGAATCCGCGCGATCTCAGCATCGCGGTCTCGGTTAGCGATGGCGAGCCGGAGATGCTCGCCGAGCTTGCCGAGCTCGGCGTCACCGAGTTCGTCATCGTGGCCGGGCCGCCTGCTGAGCCGGACGACGCCGCGGACTGGGTCGACAGCCTCGCGACGCGGTGGCTCGACAGCTGAATCAGGGCCGCCGATACATTGGGGCCCGTCCGACTCATCTGAAGGGACCGCCCAGATGCCATCAGCCGACACCGAGGGCTCCGCGCAGGCGATGTGGAATCCGTTCGCCAACATGGCTGCCATCGCCGGCCATGAAGTGCAGATCGTCCGTGGCGAAGGCGCGACTGTCTACGACGCCGCTGGCCGCGCCTACCTCGACGCGATCGCCAGCCTCTGGTACTGCAACGTCGGGCACGGCCGCGTCGAGATCGGCGACGCTGCGGCCGCCCAGATGCACAAGCTCGCTGCGTACCAGACGTACGAGGTCTTCTCCAACCCGCCCGCTGAGCAGCTAGCCGAGCGCATCGCGGCGCTAGCGCCCATTGCGGGCGCGAAAGTGTTCTTCACCCCGGGCGGCGGCTCCGACGCGGTCGACACGGCGGCGAAGCTCAGCCGCGCTTACTGGCGTGCGGCCGGGCAGCCCGGGAAGCAGGTGATCATCGGCCGCTCGCACGCCTACCACGGCGTCAACGCCTACGGCACGTCGCTCGGCGGCATCAAGATGAACGCCGAGCCGTTCGGGCCGCTCGTCACGCTGGTGGAGCACGTCCCGTGGGACGACGCGGCCGCGCTGGCCAAGATGATCGACCACGTCGGCCAGGACCGGGTGGGCGCGTTCATCTGCGAGCCAGTCGTGGGCGCCGGCGGGGTCTACTTCCCGCCCGAGGGCTACCTGGCAGACGTGCAGCAGATCTGCCGGGACGCCGATGTCTTGTTCATCGCCGACGAAGTCATCACCGGGTTCGGCCGGACCGGCGCCTGGTTCGGCAGCCACCGCTTCGGGATCGAGCCCGACATGATGACCGTGGCCAAAGGGCTTACCTCGGGCTACCTGCCCCTGGGTGCCGTGATCACCAGCCCCAGGGTGGCTGAGCCCTTCTGGCGTTCGGGGTCAGCCGAGGTCTTCCGTCACGGTTACACCTACTCCGGCCACCCGGCCGCGTGCGCCGTCGGCCTGGCGAACCTGGACATCATCGAGCAAGAGCAGCTCGTCGCCCGCGTCCGGGAGCTCGAGCCCGCTCTCGCTGCCGCGCTGGCCCCGCTGGCCGAGCATGAGCTGGTCAGCGAGGTGCGGACAGGGGCGGGGCTGCTCGCCGGGATTGAGCTGGACACGGCGGCGAGGGAAGCTGACCCCACGCTCGGCGGCCGGATCGTGACGGCTGCACGCGAGCGCGGCGTCATCACCAGGCTGCTGCGCGGGGTAGCGCTGCAGGTCTCGCCGCCGTTCGTGATCTCCGCCGCCGAGCTGCACGAGATGGCCCAGGTACTGACAGCCGCGCTGGACGCCGCCCTCGGCTAACTGCGGTTCAGTACTGGTCGTGCCGGCGGAGCCAGGCCATCGTCCACGGCAGTTCGTGCTCATCGCGACCCTTCGGAGTCAGGTCGAGCAGCTGATAGCCGCTGTTGAGCGGGTCGAGGCCGCGGCTGTAGGCGGAGTAGGTGTGGAAGACCTGCCGGCTGTCATCGATCGCGAACACGCTGATGCCGGGGACTTCCTCGTTCGGCTCGTCGACGTGCCGGAAGTTGTACTCCGCGCCAGCGGCCCGCTGCTCCGGCGTGAACGAGACACCGAACTCGTAGTTGAAGTCGCCTGGCGCCGATGAATACCAGGGGAACGACCAGCCCATCCGTCGCCGGTAAGCGTCGATCTCGGCGAACGGGGCGCGGGACACGGCGATCAGGGATGTGTCCCGATGAGCAAGGTGGACCGGCATGCCGTTGTAGTTGTCGGCCCAGAACGAGCAGATCGGGCAGCCCTCCTCCCAGCCCGGCCCGAACATGAAGTGGTACACGATGAGCTGGCTCCGTCCCGCGAACAAGTCGCGCAGCGAGACTCGGCCGGCCGGACCGTCGAACTCGTAGTCCTCGCTCACCGGCACCCACGGCAGCCGCCGGCGCTCGGCGGCTAGCTCGTCCCGCAGGCGGTTCAGTTCCTTCTCCCGGACCAGGAGCTCAAGCCGGGCCGCCCGGTGCTCCTCGGGAGTCCCCGGGACACCCGCAGCCTGCGGAACCTGCGAAGGGCTCATCGTTACCTCACCTCGCTGAGAGTGGCGAGCGCGGGCTCGCTGACGCTGGGGCTAGCGGTGCGGCTGCGGCGGCGACCGACGGCGAGTGCGGCAAGAGCGCCTGCCAGTGACAGCCCCGCAGCCGCGGTCAGCGCCGGCCTGACGCCGGAGATCACGCCAGCTGCTGAGCCGAGGTGCCCGCTGGCCGAGAAGACCGCGGTGATGATCGCAACGCCGAATACCGCGCCGAACCGCTGCAGCGTGGTCTGCACGCCTGACGCGGTGCCAAGGTCAGCCGGCGGAACCGCACCGAGGGCCGCTGTCGGCGTGGTCGGGATGACCATCGAGATGCCGACGCCGGCGATCACGAGCGGCAGGACCAGCTCGACGTAGCTCGCGTGCGTCGTGATGTCCAGCGAGATCCAGCCCAGTCCCGCAGCCTGCATCGCCATGCCGGCCGACATCAGCGGCCGGGCTCCGAGCCGGTCGGCCAGCCGCCCGGTGACGGGCGCGACGAGCAGCGGCGTCGCGGTCCACGGCAGGAACCGCAGGCCGGTGCCCAGCGGTGAGTAGCCGAGGCCGAGCTGGAAGAACTGCGACATCAGGAACGCTGACGACGTGATGGCCGCCATGCTCAGGAACCCGGTCGCGTTGGCTGCGGTAAACGCACGGATGCGCAGCAACCGCAAGGGCAACATCGGGGCGGGAACGCGGCGTTCCCAGCTAATGAAGCCTGCTGTCAGCAGTGCCCCCAGGCACAGGGCCACGATTACCTGCCCGCTGCCCCAGCCGATGCTGGCCGCCCGGACCAGGCCCCACGCCAGCGCGACGGCGCCCGTCGCGACCAGGGCCGCGCCGCCGATGTCAAGCCGGGCCGCAGGTCCGCGGCTTTCCGGCAGCTGCCGGGCTGACAGGATCGCGGCCGCCAGCCCGATCGGCACGTTGATCCAGAAGATCCAGTGCCAGTCCAGTCCCTGGACGACCGCGCCGCCCACCAGCGGGCCGCCAGCCACCGCAAGGCCGCCGATCGCGCCCCAGACGCCGACGATGGAGCCGCGCCGTTCTGGCGGGAACACGCCCGCCAGGATGGTCAGGCTCAGCGGGGTTACCAGGGCCGCGCCGAGGCCCTGCACCACACGGGCGGCGATGAGCGCTCCGGCGTCAGGCGCGAGCGCGCACGCCGCCGACGCCACGGCGAAGATCAGCAGGCCGGTCACGTACATGCGGCGGCGGCCCAGGCGGTCGCCGAGCGCGGCCGCCGTGATAATGCCTGCGGCGAACGGGAGCGTGTAAGCGTTGACCGTCCACTCCAGGGTCGAGACGCTGCCGCCGAGCCCGGCGTGGATCGCCGGAAGCGCGGTGACGACCACGAGCGCGTCGAGCGCTGTCATGAAGAAGGCTACCGACGTCAGCGCCAGCGCCCAGGTTCGCTGATGACCGGCGCCAGGGGCTGCTACTGGCCTGGTGAGCTGCATGTTCGCACCTCCGGTGCGGCGGGCAGCGGCGCCGTTCGGTGCCGTCGACTGCCCGCATTCACCCCTCCTACGGCGCGAGAGGGCGGGAATCGACAGCGGCCGTCATGATTCTGAAGATCCCTGGCTGGACCCCGCGGCAGCGGCCCTCCGGGTCAGCTCGTCGTGCAGTGGGCCGTTCTCCGTCATCTCCGCGGCGCGCGCCCAGGCCGCTGCGGCATGGCCGGGCCGGCCCGCCCGCTCCAGCAGGTCGGCATGCGCGGCGTGCATCGGCCCGTAGCCGTCGAGCTGACCCGAGTTCAGCACCGGGTCGAGCACGGCCAGCCCGGCGAGGGGGCCGTCCGCCATGCCTACTGCAACCGCCCTGTTGACCGTCACCACGGGGGACGGGGCGTGCCGGGCCAGTTCGGCGTACAGCGCGGCAATCTGCGGCCAGTCGGTCCGGTCCACCGACGGGGCGGCCGCGTGCAGCGCGGCGATGGCGGCCTGGAGCTGATACGGGCCCGGCGCCCGCAGCGTCATCGCCGTGTCGAGGATGGCCGTTCCCTCGGCGATCATTGCCTGGTCCCAGGCTGACCGGTCCTGGTCGGCCAGCAGCACGGGCCGTCCGGCGGCGTCAAGGCGCGCGCCTGCATGCGAGTGCGTCAGCAGCATCAGCGCGAGCAGCCCGGCGCTCTCGCTGTCGGCCGGGACCAGGCGATGCAGCACGCGCCCGAGCCAGATCGCCTCGGCGCACAGGTCGACCCGGATAAGTTCCTCGCCGCCGGTGGCTGCGTAACCCTCGTTGAACACCAGGTAGATGACAGCCTGTACGGCGGCTAGCCGGTCGGCCAGTGCGGCGGTCGGCGGCACGTCGAATCTGATCCCGGACGCACGGATCTTGCGCTTGGCGCGCACGAGCCGTTGCGCGAGCGTGGGCTCCGGCGTCAGGAACGCGGCGGCGATCTCGCGCGTGCTCAGCCCGGCCACGTATCGCAGCGTGAGGGCCACCCGTACCTCAGGGGCGAGCGCTGGGTGGCAGCACGCGAAGATCAGGCTCAGGCGATCATCCATGATTGTCGCCTCGTCCGGGTAGGCGAGGGCCTCCTCGACGGCCGCGGCATCGGCCTGCGGCGAGAGCCCGCCATGGGAGACGTGCTGCCGCGCGCGCAGCTGATCAACGGCCTTGCGCCAGGCCGTGACCGTGAGCCAGGCACCCGGATTTGGCGGGATGCCATCACGCGGCCACGTCCTCGCGGCAGCGACGAAGGCTTCTGCCGCCGCGTCCTCGGCCGCCTGCAGATCGCCGAGACGCCGTGCAACGCTCGCCACGACAGCCGACCACTCATCGCGGTGGGCGCGCTCGAGTGCGGCGGCCGTGACCTCAGCGTCGGCTGCTGGCCCAGGCTCCGCTGTTACCTCAGGCCCGCCTGCCACGCCTGGCCTTCCTTGACCGGCCTGACCTCCACGGTCCCGTAGCGCATGATCGGCATCTTGGCGGCCCAGTCGAGCGCGGTATCCAGGTCAGGCACGTCGATCAGATAGAACCCGCCCAGATGCTCCTTCGTCTCCATGAACGGGCCGTCGGTCAAGAGCCGCTGCCCGCCGCGCGCGCAGACGCTCGTCGCCGTGTCCGCCTGATCCAGTTGCTCGGCACCGATCAGCGTGCCTGACTCGCGGAGCGCGATGGTGTAATCGAGCCAGCTGTCGATGACGCCGTCGCCCGGCTCGGGCTCGGCGGTTCCGGCCGACCCAGGCGTGGCGTAGATCAGCAGCGCGTACTTCATCTCTGTCCTCCGGTGCGATTCGAGGCTCGGGCCCGCAGACTCTTCCGGTAATCCAACGGGCCCGGCTGCCCTGTATCGACAGCCCGCAGCAAGATTCTTGCGCGCTAGCTAAGCTGCAGCGCCCGCGGCACTCAGAACTCGTTGCCGTCCGGGTCGGCCAGCACCACCCAGGTAACGTCCTGGCCTTGCCCGGCATCGACACGGCGCGCACCGAGGGCCTCGAGCCGGGCCACCTCGGCGTCCTGATCCGCGGGCCGCAGGTCCAGGTGCAGCCGGTTCTTGACGGCCTTGGACTCCGGCAAGTGGCGGACGAGAGCGGCGCGCCAATGTTGCACCGTCTTCTCGAGCTGCTCAAGAGTTGGGCAGTTCGGCCGGACCTCGCCCGAGCGGCACCCGCGGCAGGCAGTCCGGCTTGTGGGTAACCGCGGATCAGCTACTACGAGGTGGCCCTGATGCAGATCGATTGCCGGGTCACGGTCGACGATGAATACCGGGCCACAGTCGACGATGAATAGCAGTCCGGCTCAGGACTGGAAGGTCACGTTGTTGACGTAGTAAAAGGGCGCTCCGGTGCTGTCATTGCCCTCGAGGATTAGCTTCTCGCCGGTCCGCTGCCACGTGCACGCGAACGTTCCCGCGGCGCCTTGACATCCCGCGGCGGTCCACCCATCAGTGGCTGTCCAACTCCGGGCGAAGAGCGCTTCGACAGCCAGGGGGATGGCTTCGTAAGCAGCAGCTGCGCGGTCGTTTTGTGTCCACGCCTGGTAAACGAGGTCCGCCGCAGCCTGCCCGCTGGCGGCACGCAGGTACGCCAGCACCAGCGCATTCCAGGTGAACGGGCCCACGATCCCATCGACGCTGAGCTCGCAGAAAGACCGGAAGCTGCGCACTACGCTCTCAGTCTCCGGGCCGAATATCCCGTCGACGTTCAGCCAGCCGCTGCGCGATCGGATCTGACTTTGCACCGCGCGAACTGCATCTCCGGTGCTGTCAGTGGACACCTCGATGATGAGGGCAGGCCAGGTCTGGTTGCCGACCTTGCCGTCGACTGTGAGGCCATGCGCGGCCTGGAAGGCACGCACGGCTCCGGCGGTCTTCGGGCCGAAGTCGCCATCAACGGCTAACGCCGGGCTGGCTGCAGTGGCTGTACTGGACGCTTGCGCTTCAGATCTTCCGCCGAAGAGCCTCCGTCTGCTCGCCGGCTCAGTGCCGTGCGATTCGGACAGATGCTCGTTGAGCAGATACTGGATACTGCGGACGTTCTCGCCTTTGGAGCCCTCTTGCTCGAGAGGCCAATTCAATGCCATTGCTATGACCTTTCTGCCCTGCTTTGTCCTCACTGGCTGTGGATGATTAATTTAATTCTCGCCTAACTGAGCAGTATGCGCCTTGCCATTAACTTATTAGCTAAGGTTCTGTGAATGCGCCGGTAACATCAGACATTTTGATGAAAAAATAAAGATATTGAAAGCCCATTTTAGGGCGCTATGATGAGACATGGCAGGGCCAGGTGGCGCGTGAGTCGTAGCCCTAATGCGGCGATCTTCGCGGTTAGGTCTGGACGCTGCACTGCGCAGGGCGATATCGGCTACGCCCTGCTCTGTGGCACGATCGCCTGATGCTGCAACTCTTGGGTTTCATCGTCGACTGCCCGGACCCGATGAAGCTGGCGACCTTCTACTCCCAGGTGACAGGCCGCGCCATCATGGAGGGCAGTTCCGACAGCTTTGCCGGCATCACCTTCGGCGAGGTCGATCTGGCCTTCCAGCGGGTGGAGGACTACCGCCCTCCGCGCTGGCCCGACGACGAACACCCCAAGCAGTACCACCTCGACTTCGAAGTGGACGAAATCGAGCCCGAACAGCGCCGCGTCGTCAAGCTCGGCGCGACACTGCAGAAGGACTTCATCGGACCCGAGGGCTACGGCTGGCAGGTCTACACCGACCCGGTCGGGCATCCCTTCTGCCTGTGCCGCCACGAAGGGGTCACGTGGACCGATAAAGGGGTGGTGTGGCCCTGAGCTGGGCCACGTTTCAGGTGATCCGGCTGCCGACGGAAGCGTCAGCGCTGACTCGGACTACTCGCTACGACCAGAACTCGTCTGAGGCGTAGAGGTCGGTGCTTTGAGTCCAGATTTCGGCCGCCTTGCCGTCAGGGGTTGGGTGGGAGATCAGGATCTCGTTGTCAGCCAGCTGCTTGCCCTCCCGCTCGGCGAGGACCTTGAAGAGCGCCACTCCGTGCTCGTCATTGGCGACGACATCGTGCAGTTCGAGACGTAGCGTGCCCCCCGATAGCTCGAAGAGACGGCCGAACAGGCCAAGAACCTGAGCGATGCCCTCGTAGTCACCCGCGATCTGGCTCCGGCCGGCGACGTGATACCGAATGTCCTCGGCGAAGTACTTGGTCTGCAGCGCCTCCATGTCGCCACGCATGAACGCCGCGAAGGCCTCGCGCAACAGCTCTTCATTCGGATGCGTCATTTTCATTCCCCCATTCGGTGAAGATGTCGCACTATCATGGGCGTCGCCAAACCCGTCGTCAAGATCATCTGAGTCTATTTCATCTCTGCCGGAGCTAGTGGACCTGATCCCAGGCGCAATTTGGCGGTAATCGCACTTTTGCGAGCAGTGATGGCATTCTGCCGTTCGGGGTATGAACCCGCGGCTAGCTGCGCAGGGCCGGGCCGGGATCCCCTGTGGTCACCGCCTCGCCCTGCCGGTAGGTCATGCACTGCACCGAGGGTATTCCGCCGTCTCCAAGCGGTCCGGGCGAATGGCATGCAGTCTCTATACCAACGCTTTACAGTTCGGTTCAGGCTTTCCTGCAGAGATCGGAGCAGAGATGAACAGGACACGCATCTTACGGGTCATCACGGTTGGCGCAACGGTCGTCGCGCTCGCGGCAGCTGGCGGAGCAGCTTACGGTGCTACCAGGAGCCACTCGGTCATCGTGACCGGACCAGACCACCAGCGTCTGAGCGTCACGCTATCGCCCGGCGCGAGCTTTGTGTTCAGGCTTCCCGCGGCCAACGATCCGATCAGCGTTGACATCGCGAAGCCTTCGACGAACGGAGGGGTGCAGACCCCGAGCGAGGTGTTCAGCGCGCTGATCAACGTCGACTCGAACCACGCCGGGATGAGCTGGATCGGGACGAATAGCGACGGTTCCCAGTCTGCGAACAGCACCATCGCAAGTAAGGACATCACCAATATGGTCTGCGGCAGCAGCTGCGTGATCGCATGGCTCAGGGTGAAGAGCGTCTCAGCGCGGACGGTGGTCCTGACGGCGAACGCCGCAACATCCAGAATCCGCGAACGGTATGTCATAAACATCTGGTACTGACCACGCGTTGCCGGCAAGCTGCGGAGTCCCAGGGCCTCGACGCTCCGGGACTCCGCGGTCCCCACGCCGCCCGCCAGCCCGTCCACTAAATTGGGCCAATGTCTGTGCCCCCAGGTTCGCCGAGTAGTGCCCATCAGCTGATGGCCGGAGTGCCGCCGTTCCCGCCTGGATCCCTGGCAACGCTGGCGAACTGGCAGGACCCCCCGTTTAACCGCTGGGCGTTCCAGCACATCCGGGAGCTCATCCCGACTGCCAGGATCAGTCGCGGTCACGGTCGGCCGTTGCGGCTGCCGCGGGCGGAGCGCGACCTGAACAGCCTCACATTCCGCTCCGACGGCCGAGAGCTGACGGTCGGGGACATGCTGGCCGAGACCTACACCGACGGCTTCCTGGTCCTGCACCGCGGCCAGATCGTGACCGAGCAGTACTTCAACGGGATGGAACCCGACACTCCGCACCTGCTGATGTCCGTCTCGAAATCGGTGGTCTCCTCGGTAGCCGGCGTCCTGGCGCACCGGGGCCGGCTGGATGTGTCGGCGCGGGTAGAGACGGTCGTGCCCGAGCTCGCAGGCACGTCGTTCGAGGGCGCGACCGTCCAGGACCTGCTCGACATGCGGACAGGCACGCACTTCGACGAGTCCTACGACAACCTAGAGTCCGACGTGCGGACCTATGAGCGCGTGTACCTGTGGCGGCCCGATGCCGTCGAGGCTCGGCCGGCCGATGCGCTCGCGTACTACGCCACCCTGTACAACGACGGCGAGCATGGCGGCCCGTTCCGGTACCGCTCGATCCTGACTGACGTGCTGGGGTGGGTGCTCGAGAAGGCGGGCGGCGCACGGCTGCACGACCTGATCACAGAACTGGTCTGGCAGCCGATGGGAGCCGAATTCGACGCCGAGATCACCGTTGACGCGCACGGCAACGCGATGGCCGACGGAGGAGTCTGCGCGACGCTGCGTGATCTGGGCAGGTTCGGGCTGCTGTTCGCCGGAGGCGGCCAAGCTGGCTCGGCGCGGGGTCGTCCGGTCGTGCCGGCCGACTGGATCCGCGACACGATCGGCGGCGCGCCGGACGGGGCGCAGGCGTTTGTCGCGGCAGGCGACGCGCCCGGCTTCCCGGCCGGAGCGCACTACCGCAACTGCTGGTGGGTCCGCGAGCCGGCTGTGCCGTTCTTCCACGCCTCGGGCATCAACGGCCAGAACGTGTTCGTACACGTGCCCAGCCAGACTGTCGTCGCGAAGTTCTCCACCTGGCCGACCGCGCTGAGTCCGAAGATCCGTGTGACCACGGACGCGGCTCGCGCCATCGCCGAGTTGCTGGCCGGGCGCAAGTAGGGACGAATCGATCATGGACTGAGTCCGCCGTCTAGGGCGCGATGGCCGCCGCCACCGGGTAGCTGCCGACGTTGATGCTCTTCAGCGCGCGGCCGGTACGAAGGTTGACCAGCGTGACCTGATCTCCGTAGGTGTCCACCACGACGGCCGCGGCGCCGGACGGGGCCAGCTCGATCGCGGTGGGGTAGGAGTACAGGCCGACTGAAATGGGCTTCCCCGGCTTGCCGGATGTCACGCTGACCGGCGTGAGAGTGCCGGAGATCGTGTTCACCACAAACGCCGTCGCGCCGGACGGACCGACGGCGACAGCAGCCGGCGAGTAGCCAACCGGCACCGCCGCGCGGGCCTGCGCGCCGCCGCCATGGCCGCGGCCGGCTCCCCGTCCGGAGTCGGCCGAGATCGGCGTCACCGAGTCAGAGTCGCCGCCCACCGCGAAGACCGTCTTGCTGTCCGGGGTGACTGCGAGCGCATCAGGTGCCTGCCCAGCTAGAACCGGTCGCCCGGCCCGCAGCCCCCTGACGCTGATCGGCGTCACGGTGTCCGAGCCGTAGCTCGCGACGTAGGCCGTCGCTCCGTCCGGCGGCAGCGCGATCGCGAACGGGTAGCTGCCCACCCCGATCGGCCAGCCTGCCCGGCCCGAGCGCAGGCCGATCGGCGTCACCGAGCTCCCGCCCCAGTTGAGCACGAAGGCGGTGCTCCCGTCGGGCGTGATCGCGAGGGCATGCGGCTGGCTGCCAACCGGGATCGGAGTCCCTGCTTTCCTGCTCGCCAGGCTGATCGGCGTCACCGAATCCGAGCCCGCGTTCGTCACGTACGCCGTGGCGCCGTCAGGTGCGATCGCGATGGCCTGCGGATCGCTGCCCACCCGGATCGGGTGCCCGGCCCGCCGCGTGCCGGTCGCGATCGGCGTGACGGTGCCCGAGCCAGAGTTGACCACGTACGCCATGCGGCCACCGGGCGTGATCGCGATGGCAACGGGATCCGAGCCGACGCGAATCGGCTTGGCGGCCTTGCGGGTGACCAGGTTGACGGGCGTCACGGTGCCGGACGCCGAATTCACCACGAACGCGGTCTGCTGCCTCGGCGCTTTACCGCGGGGAACGGCGGCCTCCCCACCCCCGGCCGCCGGCTGGGCCGCGGTCCTGTTACGGCGGGGCCCCGCCGCCACGCGAGGGGCTGGCGCCGGCGCGGCGGTTCCCGGCGCTGTGTGTCCCGGTCCCCGCTGCCCTGGCAGGAACACGTCGTTGACCGGCTCGGCGTAGCGGTCGTTCGCCGTGAGAGTGCCGAGGCCGAGTGCGCCCTCGATCGTCCGCAGCAGGCTGTAATGCGTGTACCGGACGTGCGACACGTAGCCCCGCCGCACCCCTGCGGACCCGATCATGATCGTCGCCACGCGCTGCGCGGGACGCTGGTGATCCGTGGCGTCCTCGTCGAAGGTGATGATGGCCAGCGAGCGCTGGGTTCGCCAGGCCGGCGACCGCATGATCGCGCCGAGCTCCGTCCTGAGGAAGTCATCGCCCGCGCGGATGCCGCAGCCTTCCATGTCGGCGCAGTCATCCGGGCTCACCCAGGCGAAGTTCGGGGTGGTGGCCGCGCTGGCCAGGTCTGGCTGCATCGCCTGCAGCGGCAGCAGGTGCGCCGAGCAGTACTGCGGCCGGTCCCGTACGTCGGCGAAATACGTCATCGGCATGTCGTCGTCCCAGTAGTAGCCGTGCACGGTGTCGTCACACGGCCCGTCCGCGCTCTGCAGATACGCCTTCCAGTTCTCGTGCGCGGTGTCGACCAGGTCGCCGATGTCCGGGGCCCGGATGGTGTACTGGGAATTCTCCTCGAGCGGGTCAGTCAGCGGGACGCCGAACGTGCTGCCGCCGGCCAGCGCCAGGTAGTTGCCGTCGCTCGGGTGCTCCTCGGCGAAGAAGTTGCTCAGCAGGCTGGCATGCGGCAGCAGGCTATTGAGGAATGGCGCCTGTCTGGTATTCCCGATGACCGAGCCGAAGTCCTCGTTCTCAAAATAAAACAGGAATACATGCTGGAAACGTGGCACTTTCGCGGCCGGTGCCGTCAGCACCCTGCGCCGCACCGGGGCGGAGACGCTGAACCGCATGTTGTCGGCTACCGCGCGGTCGAAGCCGGCATAGGGCGAGTAGGCCCCGTCGATATGCGGCAGCGACGTCGCGAGGGTGAGCACGACACTGGCGCTGGCGGCGCCGGCCGGGAGTTTTCCGGATGCGGACCGGTAGGACACGCTGGTGTCCGAGGGGGTGCGTCGGCGGAGCGGGCCGATGCTGGCGTGGCCGACGGCCCGGCCGGCCGCGGACCGGAACGTCACGCTGAGAGAGGCCGAACTGCTCTGATTGGCGCCGAAGTCGGCGGACAGGCGGAAGGCGGTTCCGGCGGGCGGCCTCGTTCCCGTGCTGGAACGCAATGGGACGATCTGCCTCAGCCTGGCGGTACCGCCCGCGCCCCCGGCGAACAGCAGGCCGCCCCGCACGGCCGGGTGACGGCCGGTAACGGCCGGGAACTTGCTGGTCCCGTAGCGCACCACCGTCGGCAGGCCGCTGACCACCTGCCAGCCGGGAATGGTGACGGCGTCCCAGCCGCGGGCTGAGTACGCGCCGGCCTGAGCCCCCGGATTCAGCAGGAGGTTCGCGCCGCGCCGGGCGTCCGCCGCGCGGGCCCGAGGTACAGCGACGGCCGGGCGGTTCGCGATGGCGTCATGGCTCGCTGCCGCCTGCGCGGCCGCTGCCGGCCATGCGGCAAGCAGCGAGACGGCGCACGCGAGCACGGTCGGCAGGCCACCGATGCGGTTCGGTGTCCGTGGCGTTCCGGCGCGCCTGGCGCGGAAGAACGTGAGTCGCGCAGGCCGATCGGGTCGGGTCATTGCCAGATTCCTCCGGCCGCCAAAGGGCGCCGACATCCACTGTTCAGCGCCCGTTAATTGACTGTTTGAATAGTCAATCAATTATAGGGCAACCGGCCTGGCCCGGCCCGATGAACTCAGTTAATCTTCGAGTCAATCACGGTCGGATAGGTGACTTTCTGATCGACGTCATCGAAGATTCCGGGCGCATTGTCGTACCCGCCCGCCGGATTGTGGTGCAGCGTCGAGTGCTCGATCGTGAGCACGCCGGGACCGTTGTCGACCACGAAGAACACGGCGCCGCCTTCGCCGCCCTTGGCGGCGTTGAAGCGGATCGCCGAGCCGTTGATGGTCACGTTGTAGCTGTCGCCGTCGGTGTAGATGGCGCCGCCGCTGCCACCGCCCGGCGTGCCCTTGGCCTGCGGGTTCTCGCCGCGCCCGGTAGTCTTGTTGTTCACCATCAGGCTGTCGAGCACGTCCCAGCTGGCGTCGATGCTACTCAGCGCGCCGCCGTTGGAGCAGCGGCCGCCGCGGAAGGTGTCTTTGGTGATGTACACCGGCCGGTGCGGATACATGCCCAGTGCGCGGATCGCGGCGCCGCCCAGGTCGGGCCCGTACTTGTAGCAGCGGTTGCTGAAGAAGCCGGTGTTGACCACCTTCAGCTGGCCGCCCTCGGCGAAGATCGCGCCGCCGCCGTAATTCGAGTTCTTGGTCTGCCGGACCGCCGAGTACGCGTCCCTGAACGTCAGGTTCTGCACGACGAGCTGTGGCAGCTTCTGCTGCCAGCAGTCGCTCGTGGTATAGATCTGCTTCGGGTCGCAAGTGTTCATGTACAGGATGCGGATCTTGCCGCCGCCGTCCAGGGTGACCTTGCCACCGCCGTCGATCACGGTCCTGCGGTGGGTGTTCACGACCTTGGCGGTGGCCTTCATCATGATCGTGACCGGATTCGGGCCGCAGTTGAAGTTGATGACGCCGCCCTTGGCGACGGCACGGACGACCGCGGCCGAGGTGCAGCTCGCCGGGCTGCCGCTGCCGATGACCGTGCTGGGGCGGGCGGTGCTGACCGCCCCGGCGGCTGCGGGCACGGGCACGTGGCCGCTGGGGTTGCCGTAGCTGGCTGGCCGCGCCGCAGCCGGGCCGGCTGCGGTGGCCGTCGAGGTGGCGGAGGCGGCTGTCTCGTGCAACTGGGCGGAGGCCTGGGCCGCTGTGGAGCCACATGCCGTGAGCGCCAGCCCTGCGCCGAGAACCGTCACCAATATTCCGAAATCGCCCAAGGATCGCATGGCGCACCATGCTAGCGGCGGAGCCCATGATCAGACTGCTGCCTGAGGTTTCTGCTGGCGTCGGTTCTGCTGGCGTCCGGGGCCGTGAATAGCCGGTGCGCGGCTGGGCACGCCGGTAGTCAGCCAGTTCCGAGGAGAACAGACGTGACTGACATCCCACAGATCCTGCTGAATAACGGCCAGAAGATCCCGCAGTTCGGGTTCGGCGTCTTCCTGGTGAAGCCCGCGGAGACGGAGTCGGCGGTGGCGGACGCGCTGCAGGCCGGCTACCGCCATATCGACACGGCCGAGGGGTACGGGAACGAGGCGCAAGTCGGCGCGGCCATCAGCAAGTCCGGGCTCAGCCGCGGCGAGATATTCGTCACGACGAAGCTGAACAATGGCGAGCACCGCCCTGACGACGCGCGGGCGGCGTTCGATCAGTCGCTGAAGGCGATCGGCTCTGACTACGTGGACCTGTTCCTGATTCACTGGGCGCTGCCGACCAGGTACGACGGCGACTACGTGTCGACCTGGAACACGCTGGAGGAGTTCTACCGCGACGGCCGCGCGCGGTCGATCGGCGTTTCCAACTTCCAGCCGCACCACCTGCGGCGGCTGCACCAGGAATGCGAGATCAGGCCCGCGGTCAACCAGATCGAGGTCCACCCGCACCTGACCCAGGACGAGGTGCGTGCGTTCTGCGCGGAGCACCAGATCGCGGTCGAGGCCTGGTCTCCGCTGGCGCGCGGCCATGCGCTTGGCGATCCGACGATCGATGACATCGCCCGGAAGGCCGGCAAGACGCCGGCCCAGGTCATACTGCGCTGGCACATCGAGCGCGGCGACATCGTGTTCCCCAAGTCCGTGACGCCGTCCAGGATCAAGGAGAACATCGACATCTTCGACTTCGAGCTGAGCGGCGACGATGTCGAGGCGATCAGCGCGCTGAACCGGAACGAGCGGACCGGTCCCGACCCGGATAAGTTCGACATGATCTAAGCCGCTGTGGTCACGGGTCGGTCTAGATAAATACTTGCTTGAGGCGAAACGCCCCGAGGCTGCGCTCGCGTTGCGATGATGTCTCGCACTAAGGCGCGGCTACACATCAGGGCGGGCGGCAGGGATGACGGCGGGCCAGTCAGTTTGTCATGATCGGAATCGGGCTAGGCGCGGGCTTGCTTGCCTGCGGATTGCGGGACTCGTCGGTGCTGCGGCAGCGTGCAGCGCCCTGGCTATGGCGCCAGCGGCGTCGGCGGCCGCAAGAGGCGCGGCCAGCAGCGCTCCGACGGCCGCCGACTGGCCTGCATATCTCGGCGGCCCACAGCACGCCTCCTACAGCGCCGGGCAGAAGGCGATCACGCCGGCGACGGCGACCTCGCTGAAGCAGAAGTGGCAATTCAGTGTCGGCGCCGTGTTCGACGCCAGCCCGACGGTCGCCGACGGAGCCGTCTTCATCGGAGCTGAGAACGGCTGGTTCTACAAGCTGAACCAGCACACCGGCGCGGTTATCCACAAGGTCTTCCTTGGCGCCCCGCCCGACCTGACCTGCCCGGCCGACGGCATCACCGCGACTGCCACGGTCGCGGTCAACCCGGCCAGCAAGGTGCTGACCGTCTACGTGGCTGGCGGCGACGGCTATCTCTACGCCCTGCGGGCATCGAACCTGCGGCGCGAGTGGCGCTCGGTGATCGGCATCCCGTCTACGAAGGTCAACGACTACTACGACTGGTCCTCCCCGACGGTGTCCCACGGCGTTGTCTATACCGGTATCTCGTCCAGCTGCGACACGCCGCTGATCCGCGGCGGAGTGCTCGCGTTCGCCGAGCGCACCGGCAAGAAGCTCGGCGAGTTCTTCACGGTCCCGCGGGGCGCGGCCAATGCGGGTGGCTCGGTCTGGTCCAGCATCGGCGTGGCACCTGACGGCGACGTGTACGCCACCACTGGCAACGGTCCGGACAGCAAGCCGCAGCTGCAGAATTCCGAATCGATCATTAAGCTCTCCGCGGTCCGGCTCAAGCTGCTTGGCTCGTTCAAGGTGCCGCTGAGCCAGGTAACTTCGGACGGCGACTTCGGCGGCTCGCCGGTCTTTTTCGGCAAGTACGTCGGCGCCTGCAACAAGAACGGCGTGTTCTACGCGCTCAGGCAGGCCTCCATGAAGCTTGCCTGGCGGAAGCGGATCGCGACCGCATCGGGTACGGGTGAGTGCCTTGCTACTCCGGCCTACAACGGCACTGACCTGTTCTTCGGCGGCGGCCAGACCACGATCGGCGGCACCCAGTACGGGGGCTCGGCCCAGGAGCGCCTGGCGAGCACCGGCAAGCTGGTCTGGAATACCGGCCTGGCCGGGATCGTGCTCGGAAGCCCGGCGCTGGATGGCGGCGGCGTGCTGACTGCAGGTACCTACCTCGGCTCCACGGCCGGTGTCTTCCTCATCAACGCAGCTACCGGCAGCGTGATCACCGAGCTCGCGACCGGCATGGCCTTCGGCCAGGCGGTGTTTGCGCGCAACCGGCTGTTCACGGCAAGCGGCGATGGCGTCGCCGCCTGGGGGCTGCAGGGCTAGTGACGCTTCCCCTGGCCGCAAGGGCCTGATCCTCGCGTGGTCACGTTTGAAGCATCAGGCGGCGGGAAGCTGCGCACGCTTCCGTGCGTCACTCCATACTTGTTACTGGATCATCAAATCGGGCAAAGGGCGAGCGAGCGATGCGGTTGAGGTCGGGCGTTGCGATCGACCTGGGCACGGTCAACACGCTGGTCTACGTGGCCGGGCGCGGGATCGTTATCGAGGAGCCGTCAGCGATCGCGATCAGCCGGGTCACCGGCGAGGTCGTCGCCATCGGCGCTGCCGCGGATGCCCTGAGCGGCAAGGAGCCCAATGACGTTGAGGTCATCCATCCGCTCCGCGATGGCGTGATCGCTGAACTCGACGCGACGGTCGCCATGCTGCAGGCGTTCTTGCGGCAGGCGCGCCTGCGCCGCCGGATCGGCAAGACCTGGGCCGTGATCTGCCTTCCGGTCGAGGCAACTTACATCGAGCGCCGCTCGGTGGCGGCCGCGGCCGAAGCGCTCAGGCCGAGGTGCGTCGTGCAGCTGGTCGACGAGCCAGTCGCCGCAGCGGCCGGAGCGGGATATGAGCTATCGGCGGGATCCGGCGCATTCATCGTCGACATCGGCGGCGGCACGACCGAGGTCGCGGACTCGCGGGCGGCCACGTCGTTCGCGGGCGCTCGCTCCGCCTGGGCGGCAACGTCATGGACGAGGCGATCATCCGCGCCGTGAAACAGGAGCACGGCCTGCTCATCGGCCGCAACGCGGCCCGGAACCTGAAGATGACGCTGGGCATGGCCGACGGCTCGATCACGGAGGCCGAGACGGTAGGCGTGGACGCGGCACGCCGGATCCCTCGGGTAGAACGCATCTCGGCCAAGCTCGTCGCTGCCGCGATCGAGCCGACCGTGGCCGCCATCACCGGCGAGGTGCAGGAAATGCTGTCGGACATCCCGCCGAACCTTGCGGAGGAAGTCGTTCGCGGCAAGATCCGCATAGCCGGCGGGGGCGCTCTGCTGCCTGGCCTTGCCTACCGGATCGAGGCAGCCACCGATATCGCGGTCATGGTGGTCGATGATCCGCTGCGCTGCGTCATCCGTGGCGCGGCCCGCATTCTCGAGCTCGGCCGGGTGCCCGTTCGCCGCCCTGGCGCGTGACCGGGGCTAGCCGAACTCCCCGGCCTTCACGCCGGCGACGAACGCGCTCCATTCGTCCTGCGTGAAGGTGAGAACGGGACTGGCCTCTCCGGCTTTGCCATCCCTGATCGCAGCGCCTCCGTCGGGCAGCGATGCGATCTGGACGCACGAGCCATGGGAGCCGCAGAAGAAGCTATGCCGCCAGGCCAGCTCGTCAATTCCGTTGGCCGGCTCTGCGCCACTGTTAGGCCCGAATGCATCTCCAGTGTTCGCCGGCACACCCACTCCTCAGCATCCGGGCGGCCAACCTTAACCGCCTGGTAACTTCCAGTGTGCCTTATCGACCGGCTGATGGCACCATGCCGCCATCAAGCCCACCGCTTAGCGGCGATATCAGCGATGAGCTGACGGGATGCTTCGTCGTCAAGCGCTTTGTCAATGATGTGGTCGAAGGCGAGCCGGTACTGGTAAGTGGAATCTTCATCTTCGATGAAGTCACTCCTGGTCAGTTGCTCGATGTAGACGACATCGCTCATCGCCGTGCCATGCACGTCTGCGAATTTCAGCAGTGTGAACGGCCCCGGGCCGAACACCGGGTGGGGACCTGCCAGGGCGAGCACGCGGACCGTGACATTAGGTAGCCGTGAGACCTTGTCGAGCTCGACCATCTGATGCCGCATCACCTCGGCGTTTCCGTACCGGTGCAGCAAGGCGGCTTCGTCAAGGATGAAGATGAACTGCTTGTCGGCGTTCTTGAGCAGCTCCTGACGCCGCATTCGAACCTCGATACGGCGTTGCTTCGTGCCAGGAGCGAGGGACCCCGTCAGCGTGGGAATCTCCATGATCGCGTTCGCATAATCCTCGGTCTGCAACAGCCCATGGATCAGCTCAGGGCACCAGCACCGCTCCTCGACGGCGCCTGCCTCCAGGCTGATGAAGGCTCCGTACTCAGGACCGATGGAATCGGCGTAGCCATTCCACCAGCCGCGCGGCTCCGGTTCGGACGCGAGCGCGATCAGCTGGCCACGTCGCGTGTCGTCGACGAGAGGCGAGTCACTCCGCTGGTTATACAGGTCGATTAGCTTGTTCAGATCCGCGGCCTTGATGCCGATGCGGTTCGTCTCGATCCGGCTGACCTTCGAGGCTGACCACCGCAGCGCACTTGCCACCTCGTCCCCAGACATGACAGCACGCTCCCGTCAGCCGGCGAAGCTCCGAGGCTAGGGCGCGGTTAGCGGCCGAGCTCCTGAGATCGGGCACCTGCCACTTCCTGTCAGGCCAGTCGCAGCTGACGCAGCAAACTCAGTGGAAGGGTAGCGCCGCGGTCGTTCCCAGATGAAGAGTTCGGGAAACATTCATGACTTGTTGCAGTGCATCTTGCAGCGAACAGGCGGCTGACTCACAATTCAAAGCAGAGGGCTCATCCCTCGCGGGGCGGGAGGCCGACGATGGTCGCCAGGTGCAATTGCCAAGAGGCTCTCCCACGTCGGCCATCAGCCGGTTCAGCAGTCTTGTCGCACTGCCGCAGCGGTGCCGTTAATCTGCGCTCGGCGCAGCGTGCGTCGGCCCGATCTCCCCCGACTGGCGCAAGCGAACCTACGTGCCGCGTCTCGTGACGCCGACATGGCACTGGGCGGGCATGGCCGCCCGCCCAGTCGTTGACCAAGACCCATTCCACCATCAGTCAGGAACGGAATAGCTCATGGCAATTAACAACACTACCCACGGTTCCAATATCCGCAAGAGTCCAACGTCCCAGGTCACCGGGCTAGTCTCGGACGGCACTAGCCGACTGCGCCAAGGCGGTGGCGATCATGGTGGCTGAAATCATCGAATGGTCGGTGACATCTGCCACCCTAGCCTGGGGGCTGACCTTGTCCTGGGCGTGCATGGCGATGGCCAGAAGCCGAGCAGCCATGCAAGAGGAAATCGATCGCTGGCAAGCCGAGGCGATGCGCGCGAGGCGGATGGCGGCCCAGCTGAGACAGGAGGCCGTCGTGTGGTCTCGCGGACGGCAGAACGGTCGCGAAGACCTCATCGCCATGATGCCGCTGCTGCTGGCGGCCCAGCAGGGTATCGCTGGCGAAGTGCCGACCGGGCCAAACGCAGCTCGCTAGCATTGGCGCTCCCAGCCGAGCAGAATCCGGCTGGGAGCGCGTGAGATGCCGAATGGCCTTCTCGGGCGGCGTCAGGCAGCTCGATAGAGAGCCGCTACAGACATCTGCCTGCGCGGCTCACGGTAGAGGGCGCCGTTAGGCAAGGGGCTGGCCGCACCGCCCAAATAGACGTTGCCATAACCAAACGGAACGGCACCGGCAGGGTTTGCCCGCGCTCCCTGTGCTGACACGGCGCTGACTCGGAATGGCTGGTCATCATCTCCGACGGTCTTCAGGAACTTCGCTGTACCGTCGACGATCGTGATCTGAAACCAGAAACTGCAGCTTGCGTCTGACGGAATGACCCAGATCTCGAAAGCCTGAGTGCCGTACGGTCCAATCGTGGCCGAATGTGAAGCGAAGTACCCGGACCGCCATGTGGCCGGATTCGCGGCCAGGGCGGTGCTTCCTTGCGTGTCCTTCGAACGCTTATTCAGCACATAGCTCAGCATGATGTCAGACGCGCTGGCGGATGACGGACCGGCGGCCAGGCCCGTGATGTCGACAAAGGTCGACTTGGCGGGTCCTCGACAGCTGCTCTGTACCTCGATGTTGTCGATCTCGATACTGGCTGCGCCGTCATTTGCGAGCACAAGCCGGGTGTGTACTGCTGGCGCGTACCCGCCTAGCTCGAAGAACAGGTCATTGAGTGCGGCGACCTGACCGCCGTCGATCTCAAATGTCAACTGGGCTCGCAATGCATGGAACGTGAGCCTCTTGAAGTACGCCCACTCCACGACAGGATCGAGCGGATCCTCTGATCGTATTGCGAGCGGGTCCGTCACCGGTTGTGGCGGTTGGTGCCCGTAGCTCTGCGGTCGGCCGGGCTGATTTCGGGTGTGTGTCGACCTCTGTGAGGCGGTTGGTTTCGCAGTCGCTGCCGGAACCCGGGGCAGAGCAGCGCCAGGGTGCTCGGGTTGCGGGACGTAACTCACCAACCCATTGGCGCTAGCGGCCAGTAAAGCCGCGATCGCTGTCCGTATTAGCCACTTACGAGACCCATGCTTGGAGTGCCGACCATGCATGGGCCGCTTGCGTTGAGCGCCCATGAAGACCTGCCTCAGCGGTTATCCGAACTCGCCGGCCTTGATGCCCGAGATGAACGCGAGCCAAGCCCCACTGTCGAACACGAGAACGGGGCTCGTCTCGGGTGTCTTGCCGTCCCGGACTCCTACCGTCCCGCCACCTAGATCCGACGTCTCGACACATGAGCCGTGTTGCCCGCAGCGAGAGCTGCGCCGCCAGGTATGGCCGTCAGGATCCGTGACGCCGGCGGCCTCGCCGATGCCCTGTCTTAGTCGTGCCGACCCTGAAGTCCCATCTGGCAACTTCGGCTCCGGGATGTATCAGGACTGCGGCCCGTATTTGCCTGCAGTCTGGCTATTAAGGCATCACAGGCGCACCAGAGGCGCGATCTGTGGATCCGCGTCACGCCGGGCAGCTGCTACCTTGGCGGGACCTCGCGCCCGCTCCAGGCAGACCACTTCCCATAAAATGACGGGTCTCACCCTACGGCGGACGATCATGGACTGCGCGCACCATTATGAATGCTGCGCGCGGCCGTAATGAGATCGTTAAATTCTCCAGGGTTTGGCTTTGCGTAACGCGGGGACTGGCGCCTTTCGTAGCTGAGCCGCGTCGAATGGTTTGGCTGCTCGTTGCCAAGAATTTGCTCCGCACCTACGCCGACGCCCCAGGCGAACCTGGGGCGTAACGGGCGACGATCGCAGTGAGCGCTAGTCCGCGTAGACGGTTGCCAGGGCCGGCTGCTGCTCGGTCGCCGCCATGCTGGTCGGAGCGACGTCCCCGGCCGCGGCGGGAGCGGACGCGCGAGCTGAGCGACTCGGAAGGGCAATCGCAACCAGGACGGCCGCGCCGACGGCGATCGCTCCGGCCACAGTGAATCCCGTCGTCATCGCGGTGGTGAAGCTCTGGTGTGCGACCTCGAGCACCTGCGGCGCGAACCGGCCTGCATGCGCGGCGACGGCGTCCGCCTGTGCGATCGACGGCTGCGCCGCCTTGACGACTGGCGCTGGCAGACCGCTGGTCGCGAGGCTGTGCCGGAACGAGGAGGCGACGACGCTGCCGATGACGGCGATGCCCAGGCTGCCGCCGAGCTCCTGCACGGTGTCGTTGACCGCGCTGCCCGCACCGTACTGCTCGGCCGGGAGGACGGACATGATCGACTCACCCGCTGGCGCCATGACCAGGCCCATGCCTGCGCCCATGATGGCCACGGCCAGCGCGAGGAAGCTGTAGCTGGTCGTCGGCGTCACCTGCGTCAGCAGCAGCAGCCCGCCACCCATCGCGGTCAGTCCGGCCGGGACGACGGCGCGGATGCCGAGGCGTGCGACGAGCCTGCTGCTTAGTGGTGCGGTGGCCATGACGGCAGCTGCGAACGGCAGTGCCCGCACTCCCGCGGAGAGCGGGCTGTAGCCGTGCACCAGCTGGAGGTACTGAGTGAGCGCGAACAGCGAGCCGAACAGCGCCAGGAAGGTCAGGCCGATGGCGGAGCTCGCGGCAGAGAAGGCCCGGTAGCGGAAGACGCGGACGTCGATCAGCGGGGTGGCGACGTGCAGTTCGCGGTAGATGAACGCGGCGATCAGAACAGCGCCGGCCGCCAGTTCGCCGAGCGTCGTCGCCGAGGTCCAGCCGCGGTTCGGACCCTCGATCACCGCGTCGACGATCGCGAGCATGGCAGCGGCCGATAGCACGGCGCCGATGATGTCCAGCCGGGTGCCGGCCTCGCGGCGGCCGGAAAGGTCGGGCACCACCGCGATGACCGCGACGATGGCAACGGCGACGAGCGGCACATTGACCCAGAAGACCGAGCCCCAGTAGAAGTGGGCCAGCAGCAGGCCGCCCAGCGTCGGGCCGACCACGATGCCGACGCCTGCGATAGCCGACCAGGCACTGATCGCTCCGGCTCGCTCCCTGGCCGGGAACACCGCGGTCAGGATCGACAGCGTGGCGGGCATGACGAAGGCCGCGCCAACGCCCATCAGCGCGCGGGCTGCTATCAGGATCGAGGAGTCGCCAGAGAGCGCGGCCCAGGCCGAGCCCGCCGCAAAGACGGCCAGGCCGAGCAGCAGCGCGTTCCGGCGGCCGAAGCGATCGCCGAGCGCGCCGGCCATCACCAGCAGTGCCGCGAACGTGAGCGTGTAGCCGTCGGTGATCCACTGCAGGTCAGACGTCGATGCGTGCAGCACCCGTGCCAGGGTCGGCAGCGCCGTGTTCAGGATCGTGTTGTCGATGACCACGACAAGCAGGGACAGGCACATCACGGCGAGGATCGCGCGGCGCCGCTCGTGGCCCTGCTGGCCTGGCTGCCCCGCTGGGCTGTTGATGAGGTCCATGGCTCCGGTCTCCTCTTATGACCTAACGCTCGTTGGCTTACACATGTAAGTTTTACAGCATGAGCTAACGGTTGTAAAGTCATTGGCATGCAGGAACTTACGAGGGAGCGGAACCGGAGAGGCGAAGGCGGCAAGCTGCGCGCCGACATCATCGCTGGTGCGACTTCGCTGCTCGAGCGGACGGGCAGCGAGGAGTCCGTCACGCTCAGGGCAGTCGCCCGCGAGGTCGGCATCTCGGCGCCGTCGATTTACTCGCACTTTCCCGACCGGGAGGCCATCGTCGACGAGATCGTGGCGGGAGCCTTCGCCGACTTCAACGCCGCTCTCGACGAAGCGACAACTGCGGCCACCGAGGCGGGGGCTGGTCCGCGCGGGCGGGTGCGCGCCGGGTGTGCTGCGTACCTGCGGTTCGCTGCCGAGCGGCCGAACCGGTACAAGCTGCTATTCGAGCGCCAGTATCGCGGCGGCGGCCAGGTCCCGCCCATTCAGCTCGTGAGCTTCCAGCTGCTGGTACACGGTCTGCAGGAATGCATCGACGCCGGGATCTCGACGAGCACCGATCCGGCTGGCGACGCGACAGCAATCTGGGTCGCCCTGCACGGCTACGCCACGCTGCACGACCGGCTGCAGTCGTTCCCCTGGCCCGACATTGAGACTCTGCTCGACCGGATCGTCGACGGCCTGGCGCAGATCACACTCGGATGATGCGCGCACACGCGACCACGGCAGCGACGCTGTGGTCGATGTCGTCCGCGGTGGTGCTCCAGCCGCTCACGCTGACCCGCATGGCGCGGATGCCGTGCCACGTCGTCGGCCCGCACCAGCACGTGCCGTCCTGCTGAACCGCGGCGATCACCGCGTCCGTCTGCTCCGCCGACCCGAATGACACGAGCACCTGGTTGAGCACGACGTCATTCAGCACGTCGAACCCGGCCGCCTGCATGCCGTCGGCGAAGCGCCGGGCCAGCAGGCAGCTGTTGTGCACAAGCGCCGCGACGCCGTCGCGTCCGAGCGTGGCGAGCGTTGCCCACACCTCGATGCCGCGGGCACGCTGCGACGACTCCGGCGAGATGCCCATGGCCTCAGCTGCAGCACCAGGCAGGTAGTCCGCTGACGCCGACATGGCCGCGCGCAGCGTGGCTGGGTCGCGGACCAGCGCGACTCCGCAGTCATATGAGGTGTTCAGCCACTTGTGGCAGTCCGTCGCCCAGGAGTCGGCCTCGGCGATGCCCGCAACCTCCGCGCGCTTCTCGCGCGATGCCGCCGCCCACAGCCCGAACGCCCCGTCCACATGCACCCATGCGGCGTGCCCATGGGCCCACTCGATCAGCGGCCCGAGCGGATCACTGGCGCCGGTGTTCACGTTCCCGGCCTGAAGGCACACGATCGCCGGGCCGCTGAGCGCCGGCAGGCTGCGCGGGTCGATCCGGCCCTGGCCGTCAGCGGGCACGACGACGGCCCGGTCGCGGCCGAGCCCGACGATGCCGAGCGCCTTGCGCACGGTCGTGTGGACCTCGGCACCTACGACGACAGTCACCGGCGGAGCGCCAGTCAGCCCCTGGCCAGCGGCGTCCCAGCCGTGCTTGGCAAGGACCGCATCGCGAGCGGCGGCCAGGCAGGTCGCGTTGGCCATGGTGGCACCGGTGACGAAGCCGCCGCCGGCGCCGTGCGGCAGGCCCAGCAGATCAGTGATCCAGCCGAGCGCCACAGCCGAAAGCCGCGCCGCGACAGGGGACATCACCGTCATCGCGGCGTTCTGGTCCCAGGCTGTGGTCAGCCAGGCCGCCGCCTGCGCTGACGGCAGCACGCCGCCGATGACGAACCCGAAATAACGCGGGCCGTTGCTCGCTACCGTTGCCGGCGATCCGATGCCGTCAAGCCTGGCCAGCATGTCCATTGGTGCCATGCCGGCTGCTGGCAGGTCGAAGTCCAGCTCGTCCAGGCGGGCGATGGCATCGGCGGCGGGCGCAACGGGCCGGTCCGCGATCCCGCCCAGATAGGCGAGCGAGCGGTCAAGAGCATCGTGCAGAAGCTCGGGCCGTCCGGACAGCATGGTCTCGATATTCAGCCCGTTCTCCGGCACGTATGTCCTCCCTGTCCGGGTTAGTCCGCGACTTAACCGCCGGCTGGGCCGTGACCGCAGCGCTCATCTCGTTTAACGTCGTTGGCATACGGAATCGCGGCTGCGGCGGAGGTGCCGATGGATGACGCGAGCGACAAGTTCCTGGAGCTTATTCACGAGCTAGAAGACGTTGCAAACAGCGTGACCGCGCAGCGGGCGCTGGCCGAGTTCGACGAAACCACACTTCAGGTCTTCTGGCGGAAATGGCCGCAATTGTCGTCCTGGGCCGGGCGGCTATGGTCGATGCTCAGCGCGGAGCTGGCCGGACCGTCTCAGCAGGCCGACGAGCTCGACGAGACCGGCGGAAGCGGCTGAGGTATGGCTGACATCCGGGACTTGATGAACACCAACGTTGTGACCACCACGCCGGATGCGTCGGTCGCAGCAGCCTCGGCGGCCATGGTCGCCGCGAGCGTCGGGTCGGCCGTGGTGATGCAGGGCTCGTTCCTGGCCGGAATTCTCACCGAGCGCGACGTGCTCCGGGCTGCTGCATCCGGCGAGGACCTCGGGAACTCGGCGGTGTCGGAGTGGATGACTCCCGACCCGCAGGCGGCCGCTCCGGACGCCTCGGCTGAGGATGCCGCGCAGATCATGCTGCTCAACGGATTCCGGCATCTGCCGGTGGTCGACGGGCGGACGGTCTGCGGCATCGTCACGCTGCGGGACTTGTTCGCGGCCCGTATCCGCCGCTAGACCGGGCCCGGGTTTTCGGGGGTCGCACCAGGGGCAGGGCCACCGGGAGGCCGGGGCGCGGAGCCTTCCGCTAGGTAGTGCCTTTCGGGGGGTACGCGGGGGGGCGGAGCCTTCCCGTGAGGTAGTGCCTTCGGGGGGTACACGGGGGGCGGAGCCCTTCCGTGAGGTAGTGCCTTCGGGGGATACACGGGGGGCGGAGCCCCCGTGGGTGCGGACGGAGAGCGTGGTGAAAGCAGACAGCGGGGGAGTCCTGATCGCGGGCGCGGGTCCCACCGGCCTGCTGCTGGCTGGAGACCTTGCCGCCACCGGCGTGCCGGTGACGGTGCTGGAACGCCGGACGGAGCCGTCGCCGCTGTCGCGGGCGCTCGCGGTGCACTCCAGGACGCTAGAGATGCTGGATGCGCGCGGCGTCGCCGACGAGCTCATGAGCAAGGGCCAGAAGGTCAGCAGGCTGGCAGTGCTCGGCCGGACACGCCTGGACCTGTCCCGCCTGCCGTCGCGGTTCAGGTTCTCGCTGATGACGGGCCAGTACAACGTGGAGCGCCTGCTCGAGCAGCGCGCACGAGCGCTGGGCGCCGAACTCGTGATGGGGGCAACCGTCACCGGCGTGCGCCAGGACGCCGAGCACGCCGAGGCAGACTTTCGCACCGAGTCCGGGCAGACCGGGACGAGGCGGGCTGCATATCTGGTGGGCGCCGACGGAGTTCGCAGCACCGTACGGCAGAAGCTGGGCATGCCGTTCCCCGGCCAGTCCGTGCTCCGCTCGGTCATGCTGGCTGACGTGCAGCTGACCGATCCGCCCGGACAGGTCCTGCAGATCAGCGCAAACCGCGCGGGCTTCGCATTCCTTGCCCCCTATGGCGACGGCTGGTACCGCATCATCGCCTGGAACCGGAACCGGCAGGCGTCCGACACCGAGCCTGTCGAGCTGGACGAGATACGCCTGATCGCCCACCTGGTGCTCGGCTCGGACTATGGCATGCATGACCCGCGCTGGATGTCCCGGTTCCACAACGACGAGCGACAGGTGCCCCAGTACCGGTCAGGGCGGGTGTTCCTGGCCGGCGACGCCGCGCACGTGCACTCCCCGGCTGGCGGCCAGGGCATGAACACCGGGCTCCAGGACGCCGCCAACCTCAGCTGGAAGCTTGCCGCCGCGTGCCGCGGCCGGGCCAGCGACAGCCTGCTGGACAGCTATCACGCCGAGCGCTATCCGGTCGGGAAGTTTGTCATCCGGCTCTCGGGCAGTCTCATTCGCGTCGTCCGGATCCGGTCCGACTGGCTGCGGACCGCGGTCACCGAGCTCACCGCCGCCGCCGCCCGGGTCCCCGCGCTGTCCAGGCACGCGGAGTTCGCAGTCTCCGGCATCGGCATCAGCTACCCGCCTGGACCCGGCGCCCATCCGCTCGAGGGCAAGCGGATGCCAGATGTGCCGATCGCAGGCGGCGGCCGGCTCTACGAGCTGCTGCGGAGCTGCAAGTTCGTCCTTCTCGCCGGTGCTGAGCAGGCGCTTCCGGCGGCCGATGGCTGGGCCGACAGGCTCACGCTGGGGGAGCGGGTCCGCCCGCACCCGCGCCTGATGCTGGTCCGGCCGGATGGCTACATTGCCTGGGCCAGCGAGGAGCCCGACGATCGCGAGCGTGACCGCCAGCTGCGGGCAGCGCTGACGCAGTGGTGCGGCGGCCCGGCCGCCTACTCCGAGCGAGCCTCAGGCAGGTCTGCCGGATAGGTCACCTGGAGCTCGGTGATCGCCCGGCCGAAATCGCGCCGGTTGTTCGTAATGAATCTGTCGGCGCCCATCGCGATCGCGGTCCCCAGGTGAGTCGCATCTGTGGCTCGCAGTCCGTACTTGCTCCCTAGCGCAGTCGCCAGCTCAGCAGTTGCGCGGTCGACCGGGCGCAGGTCGAGGCGGGACAGCAGGCCCGCCAGTATGCGGACTTCGCTGGTATCGCCGTTACGTAGCGGTCGGCTGAGAATCTCCGGCAGCAACAGAACTGACCCGGCGCCGGCCGGCTGAGGGCCCGCCGCCAAGAACAGCGCAAGAACGCGGCGGCCGAGCGGATGGTCGGGCACGGCAGCGTAAATGATGGCGTCGGCGTCGAACGCGTCTGTCACTGGCGGTCTCGTCCGGCCCTGATCTCCGCGATCAGCTGCTCTGCGCGCTGCTCGCTGAGCCCATGTCCGCTCGGCAGCGTCGTCGCCGCGGCCCCGGCGAGCAGTTCGTGAACGCGCGCCGCATCGTCAATCACCACATGCGCGCGCGCGCGAAGCACGTCCGGCCGCACCAGGACCGCGACCGCCCGGCCATGCCGGGTGATCGTCACTTCCTCGCCCTCCTCGACCCTGGTCAGCAGCTCAGGGAGAGCGGCACGGGCTTGCGATACTGTCAGTACCATAAGCACAATTGTACGTCGTTGTACATCGACGTACAATCAGCCGACGGCGGCTCGCAGGGAACGGTAGAGCAGCTGCTGGTCGCCGAGCCGGCGCCGGAGCTCGCGCTCGAGACCGCCGATCGGGACGAGGTTCTGCGGGGCGCGCGGGTCCTTGTGCGGCGAGCTGGCGAGCGGCGGCAGCAGCACTGCGCTCAGGTCGGCTAGCCGCCTGACCTCGGGAACGGGCAGCTCGGCTGAGCACTCCAGCCGCACAACCCCGGACCACGGGGCGCCGGAAGAGCCGGGGAGGCGCAGGTACCAGGAGTTCCGCCGCCAGGACGTGCCCATCGTGAAGGCCGGCGTGCGCTGGCCCGGCCCGAGCGCCCCGACGACCGCGGCCTGCTCCGGCGGCAGGTACGTCGTGTGGTGCGTCTTGATGTAACCGACGGTGCGGTCGAGATGAGTGCGCCCGCGGAGCGGGCCGTCGACGAATAGCAGATCGCCGGCGTCCGGGTGCTCCTTCCTGAACAGCAGCGCGAGCTGGACCTCTGCGTCGGCGAGCCGCCGCTGCAAGGCGAGCGACAGCTGGTCCATCCCCAGTCCGGGCGCTTTCCACGCCGGGTAACTGGCGTGCCTGCTCTCCAGCCCGATGGCATCGGCCGCAGTGAACAAGCCGCGCTCGACGACCACGTCGCTGATGCGCGCGGAGCCGTTCAGGCATACCAGGCCGGCTGCGTAGGACGCGGCTATGCCCGGCGAGGGCTGCGGATCCGGGCCGTGTACCCAGATCCGCGCATCAATGCGGCGCACGCCGTCCAGGAAGAGAATCGTGCCGGGAACGGGCAAGTTCGCATCGGCAGTCAGCGGCCGCCACCGATCAGCGGGCAGCTCCAGGTCGAGAACGAGCTCTGCACTCGACTCGCCGAGCGGATCGCCCGTCATCTCCTCGCCGTAGGCCACGCCGTAGCTGGGATCCCACGGATCGACGGAGAACGCAACCGCTCCGCGGTTGCTAGGAATGTGGGTGTCACCGGCGCCGACGTTGGTTTTCGGGGGGTCGTCGGGGGGTGTCCCCCCGACTGTGGTGTTCGGGGGGCGGTCGGGGGGCTCCCCCCCGACTGTCATGTGCGCTCCTTGACGATCGTCGACGTCGTGCCGGTCCGGTTAACGACGAACCTGACTGGCACGCGGTCGGCCAGCTCGGCGACGTGCGTGATGACTCCCACCATGCGATCAGAGTCTGCCGCGAGCCGCTCCAGCGTGCTGGCAACCGTCTCCAGCGTGTCGCTGTCCAGCGTGCCGAATCCTTCGTCGAGGAACATGGAGTTCAGCTCGCGCATGCCCGCCGACAGTCCGATGACCTGCCGGGACAGCGCCAGGGCCAGCGCGAGCGATGCCTGGAACGTCTCGCCGCCGGACAGCGTGTGGACGGGCCGCCGTGCGCCTGCGTCCTCGTAGTCGATGACGACCAGGTCATTCCGCTCGTCGCGGTCGAGCTCGTACTGCCCGCCGGACAGCTCCATCAGCGTTGCGGACGCCTCGCGCACCAGCGAGTCCAGTGCCTCGCTGCACAGCCAGCGCTCGAACGAGGTGGCCCGGAGCAGGTTCCCCAGCATGGCGGCGACCTGATTCTCCTCGCGCAGCGCGGCGATCTGCTGATCCAGCTGCGCTGCTTTCTTCCGGTCGTCGCGGATCCGCTGCAGCTGGCCCTCGGCCCGTGCGCGCTGGTCGGCGACGGCGGCTGGCGCTCTGGTGAGCGGATCAGCGGCCACGTCGTGCCCGGCCAGCAGCTCCGCCAGCGCGACCGCGGCGCTGTCGAACTGCTGCTTGCGCTGAGCCGACGTGGTCTCGAGCTGCGGCAGTCTGCCTGCACGGGTAGCCCCTTCGGCCGCGGCCCAGCCGGCCAGGGTTGCCCAGCCTGCTGCCAGATCCTGCCCGGTGCCCGCCGCGACGGCGGGCGCTCCTAGTGCGACGAGCTTGTCTCTGGCGGCGGCGAGCGCCGCCCAGGCGCGCTGCTCATCAGCCTTCAGCGCTTCCCGCGACTTCTCCGCGGCCGCTAGCTCGGTCTGGCATGCCAGTGCCGCCGCGCGGGTCCTGGCAACCGCGTCGTCAGCCGCAGCGATCGTTTCGAGTTGCGCGGTCAGCTCTGCTTCCGGCAGTGCGGCTGCCATGACGTCGGCGGCCTTATCGAGTCGGCTCCGGGTGCTGTCCAGTGCGGACTGCGCCGACGCCGTTGCCCTGGCCGCCTCCTGGTGCGCGGCCCTCGCCGCACGTTGCGCGGTCAAAGCAGTCTCGAGCGCGGCCTGGGCCGAGCTCACGTCGGCTGGGGCCAGGTGTGCCGGCAGAGTTCCGACTCTCTGCTGGCAGACCGGGCAGTCGTCGCCGACATGCAGCGTCTCGGCGAGTCCTGCGGCGGCGTGCGCCCGCCGGGCGGCGTCGACCGCGGCCTGAGCCGCGGCCACTGCCAGGTCAGTTTCCTGCAGCCGGGCGGCGAGCGTGGTCTCCGTCTGCTGGCAGCCTGCCAGCGCTGTCGCCTGCTTGTCAGCGTCGGCGATCAGGTCCCGGCGCAGCGCGTACATCTCCAGCTGGCGCTGCGTGCTGGCCTTGTCCGGCAGCGCGGACCGTGCTGCATCCGCTTCGGCCGCAGCACTGGCTGTCTGGTCCCGGCGCGCGCGACTGCTAGCGACGAGTCCGTCTGCCGCCCCGATCTGCTGGGCCAGCCCCGGTACTTCCGCAGGGGTGCGGACGGCGGCGAGCTGGGCAACTGCGTTCCCCTCCGCCTTAACCAGCTGCGCGGCTTCCTCGGATTGCTGATGCAGCCCGGTCAGCGTCGCAAGGCTGGACTCGACCTTGTCGGCCAGTGCGGTCAGATCGGCGAGGCGCGCGGCCGTCGCGGACTCGGCTTCCGGCGTCGCGTCGCGGAGCTCGTCGCGGGCTTGCTGTGCGAGGTCACAGCGGTTCTTCGCCGTGTCGGCGCGCTCGCGGGCGCGCTGGCCGATCTCCTTGTAGACGCCGAAGGCGAGCAGCTCTACGAGCAGGCGCTGGCGATTGGCGGGTGTCGCGCGCAGGAAGTCCGAGAAGCCGCCTTGCGGGAGGAGCACCGACTGTGTGAAGTGCTCGTAGCTGAGGCCGAGCAGCTCTTGCACCCGTGTCTTGACCTGATCGGGTCCCTCGGCCAGCTGCTCGACGCTAGCCTCCAGGATCTCGGTCAGCGGCGCGTCCGGCGGGATGGCGGGGTCGAGGCGCTCGAGCCGGGCCGCTTTCGTGGTGACCTGGCCCCTGGCACCGCGCTGCAGCGACCGGACCGCGACGTAGCGCTCGCCGGCCAGCTCGAAGATCAGGCTGACGGTGCAGGCGTTCGCGGAGGGCGCGAGCGCGTTCCGGACTTCGCGCTCGTTGTCCCAGCGGGGGACCGTGCCATACAGCGCGAAGCAGAGCGCGTCGATGACGGTGCTCTTGCCGGAACCGGTCGGCCCTACCAGGGCGAAGAACTCGACATCGGTGAAGTCGATCTCGGTCTGGTTCCGGTACGTTCCGAAACCGTCGAGCACCAGGCGTAGTGGTCGCACTCAGTCCTCCTCCTGGCAACTGCACCAGTCTGGCTGAAGCCAGGGACATTCGCCGGGCTGTTGGGCTTCGGTGCGCGCTTGACGAGTCTGGCGCCGGCGGCCGCCAATGCCGGAGACCCCTCGGTCTTTTGCACCGAGGGGTCTCCGGTCATGAGATGCCGCAGGTTATGCGGACGGGGTCTCGAAGTAGTGGCCCTTGTCGAGATCCTCGATGAGGCCGGGCTGGGTGGGGTGCCAGCCCAGCAGCTCGCGGGTCAGCGCGCTCGATGCAGGGGCGTCGAGCCCGATGAAGCCGGCCAGGAAGCCGAAGCGCCCGCCGGCCTGCTCGGCCGGGATCGAGACGACCGGCACGTCCAGGTGACGGCCTATTACTTCGGCGATCTCGCGGATGGGCACACCCTCGTCGGCGACCGCGTGCAGCGTCGACCCTGCCGGGGCCTTCTCCAGCGCCAGGCAGAACAAGCGCGCGGAGTCCAGGCGGTGCACGGCGGGCCAGCGGTTGGATCCGTCGCCGATGTAGGCAGAGTTGCCGTGAGCGCGCGCCATGGCAATCAGGGCCGCCATGAAGCCGTTGTCACCCTCCCCGTGGTTCGTCGGGGGGAGCCGCATGACGGATGAGCGGACGCCTCGGCCGGCAAGTGAGAGCACTAGCTCGGCAGTCTCCAGGCGGGTCTGCGGACCGGGGCCGTGGGCGGCCATTGCAGCAGCCTCGTGCCCGTCGCGTTCGGTGGCGAGGCGCCCCGGCGCAACGCCGAGGGTTCCGGAGGCGATCACGAACGGCCGGTCAGAACCCGCAAGCGCCGCCCCGAAGGTCTCGACGGCCCGACGATCGGCATCGGCGGCGCCCTGGAAATCGCCCGTGAAAGCGATGTCGTGCTTGAACGCCAGATGAATGACCCCGTCAGAGTGGGCTGCGGCGGACCGCAGAATGTCCAGGTCATCGAGATCACCGCGCTGTACCTGGACCCCGGCGGCGGTGAGTGCGGCGACCGAGTCGTCCGAGCGAGCGAGGCCGGTAACCTCGTGACCTGCGGCGATGAGTTCCGGGACGACTGCGGAGCCGATCCAGCCGGATGCACCGGTAACGAATACCTTCATGAGAACTACCTCCAGAATGATCGACTGTCCTTGGCGCATGGCTCCTGATGGGTACCCTGATGTCAGGTGCTGACATCACATTACCACGTGATGTCAGTGGATGTCATCGAGTACGATCATGGGCATGAGTCGATGGGAGCCGAATGCGCGCGGCCGGCTTGAGCAGGCGGCCATGGAGCTTTACCTCGAGCGCGGGTTCGAGCAGACCACCGTGGCGGAGATCGCCAGGCGGGCCGGGCTGACGGAGCGGACGTTCTTCCGGCACTACGCCGACAAGCGCGAGGTTCTGTTCTGGGGTGCGGGCGCCCTGCAGGAGCTCATCGTGAAGACCCTGGCCAGCATTCCCGATTCGGTGGCGCCGATCGATGCGGTCGCCACTGCACTCGAGGCCGCCGGCACGGCCATCCAGGAGGGCGGCGACTGGCCCCGGAAGCGCCAGGATGTCATCGCCGCGAACACGGAGCTTCAGGAACGCGAACTGATCAAGATGGCGACGCTCGCATCGGCGATCGCAAGCGCCCTGCGCGAGCGCGGCGTCCCGGATCCGGCCGCCGGCCTGGCCGCCGAGGCGGGAATCGCAGTGTTCCGGATCGCGTTCGAGCGCTGGATCAGCGAGCCGGCCCGGGGCGACCTGCCGCACGTTATCCGTCAGTCGCTCGCCGAACTTAAAGCCGTGACCGCGGGCTGAAACGCTGCCGGCCGCTCGTTACCGCGGATCCGTGCCAGGGTAGGTCAATAGCGGTTCACGCACGCCTTGCGTGAGATTGCGAGGAGAGCAGCGATATGACGTCTGCCGGAACTCCCGTTGTCTTCGTTCACGGTCTCTGGCTGCACAGCACCTCATGGCAGCCCTGGGAGGAGCAGTTCCGGAAGGCAGGCTACGAGCCGGTGGCGCCTGGCTGGCCAGGGACATCAGCCACGGTTGCGGAGACCCGCAGCGATCCGGCAAAGGTGGCCGGCTACGGAATCGACGACGTGGTCGAGCACTATGCCCAGGTCATCCGCGGGCTCAGCGCGCCGCCGGTCGTCGTGGGCCACTCATTCGGCGGACTCATCGCCGAGCGCCTGCTGGGCCAGGACCTCGCCAGCACCGCCGTGGCCATCGACGCAGCGCCCGTCAAGGGCGTGCTCAACCTGCCCATCTCAGCACTGCGCGTCGCGTCGATCGCGTTGCGCTCGCCTGCCAACCGCAACCAGGCCATTTCGCTCACGCCTGAGCAGTTCCGCTACGGCTTCGGGAACGCGTTGCCCGAGCCCGAGTCAGCTGAGCTCTTCGAACGCTGGACGGTGCCATCGCCGGGCAGGCCGCTGTTCGAGGCTGCGCTCGCGAACTTCATGCTGCGCTCGCCGGCCAAAGTCAATACTCACAACAAGACCCGCGGGCCGCTGCTGCTGATCGCTGGCGGGAGGGACCGCACGGTTCCGCCAGCGATCACCACCTCGACGCGCAAGCTCTACCACAAGTCCCCGGCCATCACGGACTTCAAGGAGTTTGGTGATCGCGGCCATTCGCTCACGATCGACAGCGGCTGGGCCGAGGTCGCACAGTACGCGCTGGACTGGCTCGGCAGGCGCGCAGCTGACGCCTGACGCCGGACGGGAGTCAGCACCCTGCAGCCGGCCCATGACCGGATACAGTCCCGTGGCCACCTGCTGATCCGGCTAGGAAGCCTGCTGGCCGTCGGTCATCTGCTCGAGCAGCGCGGCAAACATGCGCTCGACCCGTTCGTCGGCCACGTCCTGCTCCTTCAGGAAGTCGCTGAATAGCTGGAGCGGCGTCCGGCCAGCCCGGCTGGGCCGTTCTCCGCCGCTGGCGCCGGGCCGGGGCCGATGCGCCTCGTCGAGCTGGACCTCAAGTGCGTTCGGAAGCTTCTCGCGGACCAGGTCGCCGAGCCCGGCACGCGCCGATTCGGCCAGGATCACCCGCAGGTAAGCATCGCCTGCCTGCTCGCCCTCGGCGATGACCTGGTCGAGCGAGCCCCTGAGGGTTCGCAGCCGGCGGCTGCCGGCGATGTCGACGCGGCGAGCATCGGCCCGCATGCCCGGCGCGGCCGTCACGACCAGGGCACCGGGTTCGTTGGCCTCCTCGCCGAAGTCCACCGCTAGCGGAGAGCCTGAGTAGAAGGCCGGGCACGGAGCCGGGATCTCCTGCTGGCGGTGCAGGTGGCCGAGCGCGGCGTAATGCGCCGACGAGGGGAAGATGCTCGAGGGCACCTCGTACTCGAATGTGGTCTGAACGTCCCGCTCGCCGCCGCCACGCCGGCCGCCGAGAAGCGTGGCATGGGCCATGACGATGTTGACGGTATGGGGAGTGAACTGCGCGGTCAGCGCGCCGACGATCGCGGCGACCCGGCGCGCGTAATCGAGCGAGTGCTCGGCGGACTCGTGCAGCAGCAGCTCGGCAGCGCGGACCGCGTAGCGCTGCGACAGGAACGGCATCGCCGCGACCGTTGCCTGCTCGCCGCTGCGGGTCGTCAGGCGAAGCGTGCCGCCCGATTCGGGCGCCTTGGGCGTGCCGAGAACGTGCAGGCCGAGCTCGCCCAGGACCGGCCGGTACACGCTGTCGAGCAGGCTGGAGTTGTCGTGGTTGCCGGCGATCGCCACCACCTGGCGGCCGTCCGCCCGCAGGGCGAGCAGGGCGCGCATGACCAGCCCCTGCGCTTTGGGGGTCGGGACGGATGTCTCGAACAGGTCCCCGGCGATCAGCACGAGGTCGACATCCTCGTGCCTGGCCGTCTGGATGATGCTGGCCAGCACGGCCTCGTGCTCGTCGTACCTGTCGCGGCCCTTGAGCACCTTGCCGACGTGCCAGTCACTAGTGTGCAGGATCTTCAAATCGCGAGCCTCGATCGTCGTACGTGCGGGTGTTCCGCCTGGCCCGAAACCCTAGGGCAGCGGCTGACCTGGCGCGGCAGGAATCGTAGCGAACCAGTCCGACATCGAGCCTGTCTCCTGCCCCTCGTGACGCTGGCTGTTCAGGTGATGTGCGGAATTTTCCGCCGGGCACCTCGCCTTGTAGGCAGGAGACGACAGCCAGGGCAGGAGCGCGGTGCAGGCACGGATCAGCCAGAAGGTAGCGGTCAGCGTCGTCTTCGTCGCGGCCATGTTCATGTCGATCATGGACGCGACCATCGTTAACGTCGCCCTGCCGACGATCGGCCGGGACTTTGCGGTCAGCCCCACTGATGTCAGCAGCATCTCGATCGCCTTCCTGGTGAGCCTGGCCGTGTTCATCCCGGCGTCCGGCTGGCTCGGGGACCGGTTCGGCGGGAAGCGGGTCCTGCTGACCGCGGTCGTCGTGTTCACGGTCGCTTCCGCGCTGTGCGGGCTGGCGACCAGCCTGGGCGAACTAGTGATATTCCGGATCCTGCAGGGCGCCGGCGGCGGCATGCTCGCCCCGGTCGGCATGGCCATGCTGTTCCGGGTTTTCCCTCCCGAGGAGCGCATCCGGGCCTCGGCGATCCTGACCGTGCCGACGACCCTGGCGCCCGCTCTGGGCCCAGTGCTGGGCGGCCTGCTGGTCACCGACCTGTCCTGGCGCTGGGTCTTCTACGTCAACGTTCCGCTCGGCGCCGCGGCCTTGTTGTTCGGCCTCATGTTCCTGCGCAGCGTCCCGCAGGCCGATCCCGGCAAGTTCGACCTGCCCGGCTTCCTGCTGGCCGGATTCGGTCTCGGGCTGGCGATGTACGGCGTTTCCGAGGGCCCGGTGAAGGGCTGGCACACGGCCGATGTGCTGGCCACCATCGCAGTCGGCGTCGTGTTGCTGGTAGCGATGGTGATTGTCGAAATGCGTCACTCGGCGCCGATCGTGGACCTGCGGCTGCTGGCAAACCGGCTGTTCCGGTCCAGCAACGGCGTCATGGTCCTCGCGTCGGTCGCGTTCCTCGGCACGCTGTATGCGATCTCGCTGTACTACCAGGACGGCCGCGGCCTGAGTGCGCTCGCCGCGGGCCTCAGCATCTTCCCCGAGGCGTTCGGAGTGATGGCCGGAGCCCAGCTGGCCAGCCGGTTCCTCTACCCGAGGCTCGGGCCGCGGCGGCACATCACGATCGGGCTTGTGGGCGTCGCCGCCTCGATCGCGCTGCTCGCCGTCCTCGGGCCCACGACGAGCCTGTGGTGGGCGCGGTTGCTCATGTTCGCCCTTGGCCTGTCGATGGGTCAGGTCTTCGTGCCGGTCCAGGCGGCCGCGTTCGCGACGATCACCCCGGCCGCGACCGGCAGGGCGTCGACACTGTTCAATGCGGTCCGTCAGTTCGGCGGTGCCGTCGGCGTGGCTGTGCTGACCACGGCGATCGTCCTGGTCGGGCCAGTCCACCAAGTAGCCGGTCACCTGGTCGCGAACCTGACTGCCTACCGGGTCGCGTTCCTGGTCGCGGCAGCAGTCGCCCTGCTCGCCGTGCCGTGCGCACTGTCGATCCGCGACTCCGACGCCGCCCGGACGATTCCGCCACGCCATGGCGCCCGACGCGGCGGGGACGCAGCGCAGCCGGGCACACCCGAGCAGCCCGTCACGAGCGAGGCTGTGTAGCCGTGGCCAGGACGGCGGCGATGTAGTCGGCCGAGTCGAGATCGCCGCTGGCAACCTTCATGATGAGGTCATATGCGGCATCGTTGCTCAGCCTGGGCCGAAGTCCGCCGGAGGAGAATGCCATGATCGCGGCAACTGGTACCGGCCTGGTGCCGATGCGCGTCAGTAAGGCTGTTGCGCTTAAGGACGGCGACGACCTTTCCCAATTCCTGGTGCTGGATGAGCTGGACGGGAGTCGCCACCTGGTGATCGGTGTCGGCGATGCCGAGGCCTTCTCCCTCGCCGCCAGCCTCCAGGGCCTGCACTGGGATCGTCCAATGACCTACCAGTTCACCGCGGCGCTGATGCGCAGCCTTGGCGGCCGCGTGCGCGAAGTCCGGCTGGACCGGATCGTGGAGGGCGCTTATGCGGCCACCGTCGAAGTCGAAGGCCCGCAGGGCGTGGGGCTGGTGGATGCCCGGTCCAGCGATGCGCTGAACCTCGCGGTCCTGACACAGGCTCCAGTCTTCGTCGCACCCGAGATGCTCGCCGACTGCGTTGGCCGGCAGGAGGGCGATTCCGCTGAGGCTGCCGTGCTCCAGCGAGCCATTGCCGCACGTCCGATGACTATCCGCCGAGCAGGCCAATAGCCCAGCAGCTGCTTGTATACCTGGTGACCCTCGCTTGTTAGTTCCGGCGCGGGACGGCGCCCGGGGCACGGCCGGGACTGCTGCGAAGCC